>NZ_QEKW01000001.1 GCF_003096675.1 Actinomycetospora cinnamomea
GCCGGCCTGCTCGGGTCGATGGGCTCGATCGGTGACTGCTACGACAACTCGATGATGGAGTCCTTCTGGGGCACCATGCAACTCGAGCTACTCGATGCACGGACCTGGAAGACCCGCGCCGAACTTGCCAACGCGATATTCGAATGGATAGAGTGCTGGTACAACCCCAAACGACGCCATTCCAGCATCGGGATGCTCAGCCCGCTGGACTACGAAGCCCACCACACCAGCCCCAGTCAAGATCACTGACCCCACACCGTCGGTGTCCGGCGCTGGGGGCCAACCTCAGCGACGATCTGGCCGAGGGTCTGCTCGAGGTCGCGGATGCTGCGGGGCTCCGCCAACCTGCGGCCGGCGTTGCGCATGGCGAGGACGAGCTGTTCGTTCTGGTCGGGTTCCACGTGCGGGTCCCACTCTCAAGGCGTTGCTGCGAGGAGACGGGGCGCAGCACCCGGGAGATGTGCTGACAGGGCAGAGCCGAAGCGGCATGCACTACGCTCTGCCCCCTCACCGCAACCGGTGACGAGGGACGCACATGACGAACGGGACCACCGGGCGCGTCCCCGCCGGAGCGAAAACCGCGTCCCGAGTCCGATCGCGGCCCGAAGCGTCGAGCCGCACCGCAGACGCTACAGAGAACAGAGCTGGCTGTCTGCTTTCGCTTGGTGGACAACGACCGGTGGCGACTCCGCCGCCGCGACCGCGGCCGCCGCGTGCGAAGCCGTCCCGTCGGGCTGCGCTGGTGAACCCGCACCGCAGGGCTACCCGATGTCGACCGCGCAGCAAAGGCGGCAACCGACGACGAGGACGGCCGCTGATGTCTGCTGCATCCCTGCTGCATCGATCTTCGCCGGACACGACGAAGGCCCTGGCCTCAGCACCGTGTGGGACTGTGACCAGGGCCTTTGCTGGTGGGCGATACTGGGATCGAACCAGTGACCTCTTCGGTGTGAACGAAGCGCTCTCCCCCTGAGCTAATCGCCCGCAGCGATGACCACCCTAGCCCATCAGGCGAAGGGGCTCTGCAGCCAGGTCCAGTGCCCGAGGCCGACCAGCTGGGCCACGAGGTAGGGCGCGCCCAGCAGCCAGAGCGTCACCAGGACGACGGCGCAGGTCAGCAGACCGAGCAGGGCCTTCACGACGACGTTCTGCCGTCCGACCCAGGCCATCCAGCGGTCGTAGTGCCGGCGCGCGAAGTGCAGCAGCCGGCCGGCCCAGGTGAACTCGGTGGCGAGGATGCCGAGGCCCGCGAAGACGATCAGCCAGCCCGGGCCCGGGTACGGGATCGCCACGACGCCCACCGCGAGCACCACGCTGCCGAGGACACCGATCGCGATGCGCCACGCGAGGTTGGCCCGCGGGTTGCGGCGCACGCGGGCACGGAAGTGGCGCAGCCGGGCGCGCAGGAGCTGGTACCGGGACGGGCGGCGACCCGCGGCGGCGCGCGGACGCGGCCGGGCGGCGACCGGCTGCTCGGCGGTGGCGGTCGACTGCTCGGCCGGTTCCGTCAACGTCCCACCTGTCCACTCGCGACGACTCGGGTCGGTGAGGCCGGTGCGGTCCGCCCGGGCTCGAGCGACAGCGCGAACCCCGCGAACGGGGGAGCCTCCGACGATGAGGGTACGGAATGGACGGACGGCACCTGCCCGGCCACGTCGAACGTGCCCAGCGGGCGCGGCGTGCCGTTCGCGAGACCCCACAGCACGTAGATCTCCTCGGTGGCGTTGGCGTCGAGCCCCGTGGTGAGCACCCGGGGTCCGGTGCCGTCATCGACCACCATCCCGACCATGGCGCCCTGCGGGTCCTCCAGCGTCGCGTGCACGACCCCCGGCCGGCCCGCGTCGTGCAGCATGTCCATGACCGCGGCCTCGCGCTGGGCCTGCGCCGCCGCGGTGTCGCGCTCGCTGCGCAGGGACTGGGTGACCACGGCCAGCCCGGCCACGGCGGCGACGACCGCGGCGGCCGCCGCGACGGCGAGCCAGCGGGTCGCGCGGCGACGCCGTGGGGGAACGACCCTCGACCCCTCGGTCCGCCGCCGAGCGGGCGCGGGTGCGGCGCGGCCCGTGTCGTCGAGGGCCGCGTCGTCGCGGGCGCGCCGTGGCGACGACGTCCACAACGTCGGCGGCACGTCGCCGGTCGGCGCGTCGTCCACCCCGTCGTCCACCGCGTCGTCGACCGCGTCGTCGACCCACCCGTCCAGCGCGTCGTCCTCGGCCGCCACGGCGTCCAGCAGCCGGGACCGGAGCTGCGGCGGCGGATCGACGGGCTCGACGGACCCGCCGAGGTCGCCCAGGGTCTCGAGCGTCTCGTCGACGGTGTGTCGGCACGCCGGGCAGGTCGCGAGGTGCGCGCCGAAGTCCCGTTCCTCGTCCGGGTCGAGGGCGTGCAGCGCGAACGCGACGGCCAGGGCGTCGTGATCGTGGGCATGGCCTCCGGAGGTCCGGACGGCGTCGTCGCTCATCGGCCCTCCTCCTCCACCTCGACGTGCGGGCCCAGCAGGCTCCGGAGCTTCTTCGTCCCCGTGAACATCCGTGACTTCACGGTCCCCAGCGGGACACCGACGAGACTCGCCACCTCGCGCTGCGTGTAACCACCGAAGTACGCCAGCGCCAGCGCCTCGCGCTGCTCCGCGGGCAGGGAGGCGAGGGCGTCGCGGACCTTGCCGGCGACGACCGCACCGAGCGCGGCCTGGTCGGCGCCCGGTCCGGGCGGCACGTTCCACTCCTCGCCGTCCTCGCTCGGGGCGACCGTGCGCCGGCGGCGGGTCGCCTCGCGGCGCACGGCGTCGACGGCCCGGTGGTGCACCAGGGTCAGGAGCCAGGTCGAGACCGACCCGCGGGCGGGGTCGAACCGCCCGGGGTCGCGCCACACCACGAGGAAGACCTCCTGCACCACGTCCTCCGCCAACGCCTCGTCGATGCAGATCCGACGGGCCAGGGAGTACGCGGGGCGTCCGAACCGGTCGTAGAGCTGCGCGAGGGCATCCGCGCTGCGGTCGCCTATACGTTCGAGCAATGTGACGTCGGTCACGACATCGCCGTGGGCGTCGTCACGCTGCGGAGCCGCCCTGGGGACTCCTCGCGACGCGTCCGTCACTGCTCGACCCTCTCTCCGGGGGTGTGTGTCCGGCTCAGATGTCGGAGAGGCTAGTGCTCCTGGGGCATCACCCCGCGCTCGGCCGGGGTGGGTGGTTCGTTACGGAACCGAACCGGGTAAGTCCTCCACCGGGTGCTCGTGCGGTGTGATGGATGCGTGAGCCGGGTGAACCGGCGTCACAGGCTCGTCCGCCAGTCGTTTCCCCCGACGACAGCAGCGTGCGAAAGGCAGCCACATGCTCAACGACCACACGACGATCCGCTCGACCGCGGTCTTCGACCTCGTCGGTCCGCCGAACCCGCCCGTGCCCGTCCAGGTCGAGATGCGGTACGACACCCGCGACCCGTACGCGGTGCAGGCGGCCTTCCGCACCGGCCGCGCCGGATGGGTGGAGTGGGTGTTCTCCCGCGACCTGCTCACCGAGGGCCTCCTCGCCCCGGCCGGCGCCGGCGACGTCCGCATCCGCCCCTCCGAGGGCGACGCGGAGTCCGTGGAGATCGAGCTGAGCTCGCCCTCGGGCCACGCCACCTTCCGGGCCGCGAGCCGGGAGGTGTCGGACTTCCTGACCCGCACCCACGAGATCGTCGCGCCGGGCTGCGAGGACGACTGGCTGGACCTCGAGCACGCCCTCGGGCTGCTGCTGTCGAGCGACCCGAGCTGACACGCCCCCCCCCGCGGATGGCGGGGGACGCACGATGCAGTAGTGTTCTCTTCGTCGGCCACGGCGGGACGGTCACCCGGAACCCGCCGGCCACATGCGGACGTAGCGCAGTTGGTAGCGCATCACCTTGCCAAGGTGAGGGTCGCGGGTTCGAGTCCCGTCGTCCGCTCGGGAGGCTCCTCGGCTGTACTTCTCCACGGTGAGCCGGACGACCTCCGGAAGCCTGGCGCAGTGGCCGAGTGGCTTAGGCAAGGGCCTGCAAAGCCCTGTACGCGGGTTCGATTCCCGCCTGCGCCTCGGGCGATTAGCTCAGTGGGAGAGCACTACCTTGACACGGTAGGGGTCACTGGTTCAATCCCAGTATCGCCCACCATGAAGGCCCTGGTCACAGCCTCGGAACGAGGCTCGTGCCGGGGCCTTTCGGTGTTCCGGGGCCCCGATCGTCGCTTCTCGCCGCCCCGCGCTCCCGGCGATCGGCGGTACCCTCCCCACGACGTGGGCTGACGTCGATGGCGTGGTGAGCACGATGAGCGAGGGTTCGGAGACGCTCCGGTCCGTGGACGTCCCCGCGCCGGATCGGCCCGAGCCTGCTGACGGCCCAGAGGGCGCCGCGGACGAGCGGGACGCCCGAGCCGACGCTCGTGACGTCGCTGCCGACCTCCGGGACGACGAGGCCGACCGCAGGGAGGCCGAAGCCGACCGGCGGGAGCAGCAGGCCGACGCGCGCGAGCGTCGAGCCGATGCGCGCGAGGCCGCACTGGACGACCTGGCGCGAGCCACCGGTACGGCCACGGCCCATCCGCTCGATCGCGGGTACGCAGCGCTGGACCGTGCCGCCGAGGCCGTGGCGCGGTCGGATGACCGTCTCCGCCGGTCGCGCGCGCTGCTGGACCGGAAGCGTGGGCGGGCCGACCGCGACCAGGACGCCGTCGACCGCGAGAGCGCGGCGTCGCGCCGGGCGGCCGACAACGGCGACGGACGCGAGGCGCCCTCGCCGCGCGACTGATCCCGGCGAACCCTCGTGCCCCGAGCTCACCGCCAGGGGTCGGTGATCTCCCGCAGGTCGGTCAGCGCGCGCCGGAGCTCGGCCATGCGTTCCGCGCCCAGGTGCGCCTCCCATTCCGCCTCCACCTGCGCCACCACCGTCCGTGACGCCTCGACGCTGCGCCTCCCCCGCTCCGCGATCAGCACGAGCCGCGCGCGGCCGTCGTCGGGGTCGGGGACGGTGTGCACGTAGCCGGCGCGCTCGAGCTTCTCGACCAGGAACGCGGCGCTCTGCTTGGTGATCCCCGCCTGGCGGGCCAGGTCGGTGAGCCGGCTCCCGTGCGGGGCGATGCGCTGGAACACGCGGGCCTGGGCCGGGGTGAAGTCGTCGAAGCCGGCCGCAGCGAGCTCGTCGAACACGCGCGTCTCCATCGCCCGGTAGGGCAGGAACAGCAACAGCCCGGTGTTCAGCTCCTCCGCCACGGTTGACGACACTAGGAGATGGTCAGACACTCTGTCGTGTTGGTCAGCCTCTCTGACGGATCGGGCTCAGCATGGACGTCGATCGGAAATGGCACCTCATCGCCGAGCAACGCCGGGCGCTGGCCGACCTCCTGGCGGGCCTGCCGGTCCCGGAGCTCGACCGGCCCTCGCCGTGCACCCGCTGGCGGGTCCGGGACGTCGCCGCCCATGTGGCCCTGGCGCCGGCGTCACCGGGGCTGCTCCGCATCCTGGGCGCCGCGGTCCGCGCCCGCGGGGACTTCGACGAGGTCAACCGCGCGATGGCCGTGGCCCACGCCGACGCGCTGGGCGCGGGCCTCGCCGACCGTCTGCGCGCGGTCGCCGACGCCCGTCACAAGCCCGCGATCACCACGCTCGACAACCTGCTCTTCGACACCCTGGTGCACGTCCAGGACGTGGCGACCGCGCTGGGCCGCGAGGTCGCCATGCCCCTCGACGGCGCGCGGGAGGGCGCCGAGCGCGTGTGGCGGATGGGCTGGCCGTTCTGGGCACGGCGCCGCCTGCGCGGGCTGGAGCTCTCCGCCACCGACACCACCTGGGTCCGCGGCGACGGCGCGCTCGTCCGCGGTCCGATCCGCGATCTCCTGCTCCTCCTGACCGGCCGCACCGAGGTGGCACTCCCCCACCTCGAGGGTGCGGGAACGGCCCACCTCCGCGCGTCGGCGACCTAGGCTCCGGGACGTCCGTGGACGACGAGGGAGCTGCACATGAGCGAGCCGCGCCCGGCGCACATCCCCGACGACGCCGGCGGGGACCCGGCCTGCTGGATGCACCGCGTGTGCGACGAGTGCGGGCGGCTGGCCGACGAGGACCCGCCGACCCGCTGCCCGTCCTGCGGAGCCCGGCTCGAGGCGGACTGAGAGCGCCTCAGACAGTCCTCAGAGCACGGTCGTTCCCGATCACACCACCTCCACCTAAGATCACGTGATGTGACGATCGACCTGCCGGCCCCCCGTTCGGGTCACACGGCGAGCCGGCGGGTGCCCGGGAGCCCCTCACGGATCGTCGCCCCGGGCGCGCTGCGCGTGCTGCGCATCCTGGCGGCGCACCCCGAGGGCGTCGACCTCGCCGCGCTGGGCGGCCACCTCGGCCGCAGCGACACCGGTGTGCTCCCGGTGCTGCAGCGCCTGTGCCGCGACGGCTACGCCGAGCGCACCGCCGCCGGGGCCTACCGCCTGCGTCCCGGGCCGAGCTGGAGCGGCACCCCCGCCGCCACGGCGCCGCGGCGCGAACTGCCCGCGATGCTCTCCGACGCGGTGACCGAGCTGTACGGGCGCGCGCGGGCCTGGGCCTACCTCGCCGAGTGGGCGGACGACGACCAGATCGACGTCCTCGACATCCGCGGGCACCAGGGCCTCGGGCTGGTCCCGGAGCTCTCGCAGCGCATCCCGCCGACCATCGCCCACGCGCTCGCGGTCAGCAAGGTGCTGGTCGCCCACTCCCCCGACCGCCGTGAACGGCTGGAACCGGCGCGCTGGACGGCCTTCACACCCTCGACGATCACCACGCCGGACGCCTACGACCTCGAGCTCGCGCGCATCCGGCGCGACGGCTACGCCCTCGACCGCGAGGAGTACGCCGCCGGCCTCTCGTGCGTGTGCGCCCCGATCGCCGACCCCGGCGGGCGCGTCGCCGCCGCGATCGCGATCACCCTGCCGACCCCCCGGTTCCGCGCCGAGCTCGGCCGGCTCGTCCGGGACGTCACCGACGTCGCGCGGGTCGCGCACCGCCAGTGGTACCGCTAGCCAGTGGTACCGCTAGCCAGTGGTACCGCTAGCCAGTGGTACCGGTGGTCAGCTCTCGTCGTACCTGTCCGCCGCCTCCGTGCGCTGCCGGGCGATCTCCAGGGCGTGCTCCGCGGTCTCCGGATCGGGGTACGGGCCCAGCCGGTCGGCCGCGCGGCAACCGTCCCAGGGCTCGACGCGGTGGTGCTTGAGGCAGTAGTACCACTCGTTCTCGTGGGCCACGGACCCATGCTGGCACGGCCATGCCTCCGTCTCACGTCCCCGGTTCGGCGAGCCCGAGAACGGTGAGCCCGAGCCCTCGCCACCGGGCCGCCCGCCGTGGGCGTCCCTCGACGACGGCCACGACCGTGTAGCGGTCGCGGACGTGGGCGTCGAACAGGCCGAGCGCGACGGCGTCCTCGCCGCGCCGGCGGCCGGGCGGGCGCAGCAGCACGGTGTCGACGGGCACCGGCACCCGGCGGGCGAGCCACGACGTGACGGCGGCCCGCTCCTCCTCGGGGCGCGCCGAGAGCGCCACGACCCGGTGCCCGGCGGCCGCCAGGGCGGCCAGGACCTCGACCGCCGCCGCCACCGGGACGTCCTCCGGGTGGTCGGGATCCGGCGGGTCGGCCTGCGCCAGCACGCCCTCGACCACGACCAGGACCGCGCTGGGGGTCCCCGGCACCGGCCGGTACGGCGCCCCGCCGGCCGACGAGAGCCGCGGGGGCGGGGCCAGCGGGGCGGGGCGGCCGGTGACGGGGTCGAGGTAGCGCGCGTGCAGGTCGCGCAGCGTGTCCTCCCCGACGTGCTCCGGCCCGTTGCGGGCGGCGTCGCGGCGGATGCACTCCTCGAGGTCGGCGACGACGTCCTCGACGTGCCAGCAGGCTCCGCAGGCCTCGGCGAGGGCGAGCCAGCGCCGGGCCACGGCGGCGCGCAGGTTGGTGGCGTCGACGACGACGTCCACCCCCGCGAGCAGGGTGCTGCGCACGAGCTGCCACTCCGCCGCCGAGATCCGCCGCTCCACCGCGTCCACCGGCGTCGAGTAGGCGGGGTCGGCCATGCTGCGGCGCAGGTCGTCCCGGTTGACCCGCAGGATCGACCCGGGCCGCCGCGACGCGACCAGCGCCCGCGCCCACGTCGACTTCCCCGACGCGGGCAGCCCACGGGTCAGGTGGAGGGTGGGCACACCCGTCAGGCGCGCGGGCGGGTGGCGGCGAGGATGAAGTCGGCGACCAGAGCCGGGTCGTCGGCCATCGGGACGTGTCCGCAGCCCGGCAGCACGTAGATCGCCGCGTCGGGCAGCGCGCGGCGCAGCCGCTCGGACTGCCAGCGCGGGAGCAGGAAGTCGCGCGAGCCCCAGCCGACGGTGGTCGGGACGGCGGCGCGGGCGGGCACCGTCCAGCTGCCGAGGTGCGAGAGCATCGTCGCGAACGACGAGCGCGGGCGGCTCAGCCCCTGCAGGTCGGCGGCCATCTGTTCGGCCTCGATGCGCGAGGGGTGGGCCAGGAGCAGGCCGACCAGGGCGGTGCGCAGGACCGGCGTGGCGAGCATCCGCTCCAGGCGCGCCGCCGAGACGGTCGCCAGCAGCGCGTGCGCCCCGCCCAGGACCGCCCGGGCGTAGACCCGCTCGAGGCGCGACCAGAACCCCGCGGGCGAGAGCGCGGTGGCCGAGCGCACCGAGCCGCGCGCGGCGAGCTCGAGGGCGATGAGCCCGCCGAGGGAGTTGCCGACGACGTGCGGGCGGTCGATCCCCTGCGCGGTGCAGAACGCCTCGACCGCGTCGGCGAGCGGGCCGACGTCACCGCGGTAGCCGGGCGGCAGGTCGGGTGACTCGCCGTGGTCGGGCAGGTCGAGCGCCCAGAGCTCGCGCTCCTTCTCCAGCAGCGGCACCACCAGGTCCCAGCCCTGCCGCCGGTGGGTGATGCCGTGCATCAGGACGACCGGCTCCCCGGTGCCGGTGCGGGTGTGGGCCAGCTCCACGACGTCCTCCTCCGGTGGGGTGCTCAGGCGCGCGGGTGGACGACGACCTTGCCCGTGACGCGCCGCTCGGCCAGCTCGCCGATCGCCGACGCGGCCTCGGCCAGCGGGTAGGTCGCGCTGATCGGCGGCGCGAGCCGGCCGCTCGCGATGTCGTCGTACATCGCGTCCCACTGCCGGCGCATGAACCCGGGGCGCTTCGAGGCGTAGGCGCCCCAGCCGGCGCCGACGACGGAGGTGTTGTTCAGCAGCAGCCGGTTGACCTTCACGGTGGGGATCTCGCCCGCGGTGAAGCCGACGACGGCCAAGCGACCGCCGTCGCCGAGGCTGCGCAGGGAGTCGGTGAAGCGGTCACCGCCGACCGGGTCGACGACGACGTCGACACCACGCCCCCCGGTGATCTCCTTGGCGGCGTCCTTGAAACCCTCGACCGGCACCCAGTGGTCGGCGCCCGCGGCCGTGGCGACCTCGCCCTTGCCCTCGGACGACACGACCGCGATGACCGTCGCACCGCGAGCCTTCGCGAACTGGATGCACGCCACGCCCACCCCGCCGGCGGCGCCGTGGACGAGCACCGTCTCGCCCTTCGCCAGGTGCGCACGGGTCTCGAGCACGAAGTGCGCGGTGAGGTAGTTCATCGGCAGCCCGGCGCCCACGTCGAACGAGACCGCGTCGGGCAGGGGGAAGACGGTCTCGGTGGGGGACGCCACGGTGGCGGCGAACCCGCCGAGCACCGGCAGCGCCGCCACCCGGTCGCCCGCGGAGAACCCCGAGCCCTCGGGCGCCTCGCGCACGGTGCCGGCGACCTCGCTGCCCAGCAGGAACGGCAGCTCTGGCTTCATCTGGTACTCGCCGCGTGTGAGCAGCAGGTCGGGGAAGACGACGCCGGCCGCCTCGACGTCGATGAGCACCTGGTCGCCGCCGGCCGTCGGCTCGTCGACCTCGTTGACCTCCACCGCGTCCGGCCCGTCGAGCCGGACGACCTGTACCGCGCGCACCGCGACCTCCCTGCACCGCCCGGACCGTCAGCCGTGACGGTTCTACAGGAGTCGGGGGGCGCTGTCAGGTGAAGCGGTGCACCGTCGTCCGGGTCGTCGCCCCGCCCTCGAGGTCCGCGGTGCCGGTGACCTCGTACACGCCGAGGGCGGTGCAGCGGCGCCGCGGGAGGTACTCGCGGCCCGGGTCGCCCACGATCACCTCGACACCCGCCGCGACGGCCTCGTCGCAGAAGCGCTCCACGTGGCGGGCCATCGGCTGCTCGTAGAACACGTCGCCGGCCAGCACCACGTCGATGTCGAGCTCGGTGCTCCCGCCGAGCACGTCGCCCACGACCTCGACGGCCACGCCGTTCGCCTCGGCGTTGAGCCCCACCGCGGCGCGGGCGCGGGCGTCGGAGTCCGAGGCGATCACCGCGCCGGCTCCGGCGCGCGCCGCGGCGATGGCCACGAGCCCGGAACCCGCGGCGAGGTCGAGCACCCGGCGCCCCCGCACGAGCTCGGGATGGTCGAGGACGTGGCGGGCCAGGGCCTGGCCACCCACCCAGGCGAACGCCCAGAACGGCGGGGCCTCCTCGTCGAGCGCCGACCACGCGCGGTGGATGTCGTCGGCGAGCAGAAGGGTGATCTCGGGGACGTGCGGGGGGTGTCCGGGCCGGGTCCAGTCGCGGATCCCGTCACCGTCCGTCATCCCCCGCTCCGACAAGAGACGCCGCAGGGATGCAGCGCGCGGGGCCGGGCGTCCCTACGCTGGACGCGGCGCCCGGACCCGGGTCGCGAGGAGGACCGTCGACCAGCGAGCCGTCCGAGGAGGCCGTCATGACCGTCACGCCCGTCGGCCCGACCGACCCCCCGACCGAGGAGGACGCCGTCCTGCTCTACGTCGGCGGCCCGCTCGACGGCCGGGTGGAGGTCCGCGAGGCGCGGCACGGCGCCCCGTTGCCGGTGGTGACCCACACCCATCTCCACGACGGCCCGAAGGTCGTCCACGTCTACGACCTGCACCCGCTCACCCCTGCCGCCGGCGTGTACCACCTGCGGCCGGCCGAGGTGCCGGTCGACACGGCCGCGGGGTAGCTCACTCCGCACCGTCGTCGTCCTCGGGCAGGCGCAGGAGCAGGCGCAGGACGCGGCTGTAGAGGTCGCCGGGGACCGCGTCCTCCCCCAGGACACGGCGCAGGCGGATCAGCCCGTGGTAGAGCGCCGCCGCGGCGACGACGAACTCGTCGTCGCGGACGGCGGCCCGGACGGCCGGGTCGAGGTCCTCCCAGGCGCGGTGGAGCTCGGCCGTCGCGACCCGGGCCAGCCGCACCTCGTGCTCGGCGAGGCGCTCGGCGAACTCCGGGTGGCGCACCGCGTAGAGCCACACCTCGGCGTCGAGCAGGGCCTCCTCGCGCGAGTCGGCGACGTCGGAGACGAGCTGGTCGAGCGCGGCGAACGTCTCCCGCGCGCTCCCCCGGACCAGCGCGGCCTTGTGGTGGACGTCGGCCGACGTCTGGTCCTCGACGAGCGCGGTGAACAGCGCCTCCTTGCTCGCGAAGTGCACGTACACCGAGCCGACCGACACCCCGGCAGTGCGCGCGATCTCCTCCACCGACGCCGGTCCGTAGCCGCGCTCGGCGAAGACCCGGCGGGCGGCCACGAGAAGCGCCTGGCGGGTGCGGGCCTTGGTGGCGGCGCGGCGGCCGAGCGGCGCCGCCGGTGCTGCCGTCTCGCCGCGTTCGCTCACGCGCCTCCCTCCCCCTGCGCCGTCGGAGCAGCGCTGGTACCCGTGCAGTGACGAAGCGTAACCCGCGGCCGTGCCCCGGCCCGCTCGTGCGCGCCCGACCTCGCGGGACAATGGCGGGGATGACCACCTCCACCGCCCTGCTCGCCCGCCCGGGAGCCGACCCCGACGAGCTCTACGAGGGGTTCGCCGAGTGGGCCGCCGAGCGGGGCCTGGAGCTCTACCCCGCGCAGTCCGAGGCGCTCATCGAGCTCGTGTCGGGCTCCAACGTGATCCTCTCCACGCCGACGGGGTCGGGGAAGTCGCTGGTCGCGCTGGGTGCGCACGTCGCCGCGCTGTCGCGCGGGCACCGCACCGTCTACACGGCGCCGATCAAGGCGCTGGTGTCGGAGAAGTTCTTCGCCCTCGGCTTGCAGCTGGGCTACGCGCAGGTCGGGATGCTCACGGGCGACGCCGCGGTCAACCCGGAGGCCCCGGTCATCTGTTGCACCGCGGAGGTGCTGGCCAACTGGGCACTGCGCGAGGGCGAGAACGCCCAGGTCGGCTCCGTGATCATGGACGAGTTCCACTTCTACGCCGATCCCGAGCGCGGCTGGGCGTGGCAGGTGCCGCTCATCGAGCTACCGCAGGCCCAGTTCCTGCTCATGTCGGCGACGCTCGGCGACGTCTCGTTCTTCGCCGAGGACCTGACCCGGCGCACCGGCCGCGAGACCGCGGTCGTCGCGCACACCGAGCGCCCGGTGCCGCTGTCGTTCCGCTACGCCCGCACGCCCCTGCACGAGACGATCACCGAGCTGCTGGCGGGCCAGCAGGCGCCCGTGTACGTCGTGCACACCACGCAGGCGGCGGCCGTGGAGCAGGCCCAGGCCCTGATGAGCCTCAACGTGTGCTCGAAGGCCGAGAAGGAGCAGATCGCCGAGCTGATCGGCGCGTTCCGCTTCACCGCCGGGTTCGGCAAGACGCTCTCGCGGCTGGTGCGTCACGGCATCGGCGTGCACCACGCCGGGATGCTGCCCAAGTACCGGCGGCTGGTGGAGACGCTCGCCCAGGCCGGGCTGCTCAAGCTCATCTGCGGCACCGACACCCTCGGGGTCGGGATCAACGTGCCCATCCGGACCGTGCTGTTCACCGCCCTGACCAAGTTCGACGGCCAGCGGGTGCGCCACCTGCGGGCGCGCGAGTTCCACCAGGTCGCGGGCCGCGCGGGGCGGGCCGGGCACGACACCGCGGGCTACGTCGTCGCCCAGGCCCCGGAGCACGAGATGGAGAACGCCAAGCGCCTCGCCAAGGCCGGCGACGACGTCAAGAAGCAACGACGCGTCGTGCGGGTGAAGCCGCCCGAGGGTTTCGTGTCGTGGTCGGAGAAGACGCTCGAGCGCCTCGTCGAGGCCCAGCCCGAGCCACTGACCAGTCAGTTCCGGGTGTCGACGGCGATGCTGCTGCAGGTCGCGCAGCGGCAGCAGCCGTTCTTCGCGGCGATGCGCCACCTGCTCGAGGACAACCATGCCGACCGCCCGACCCAACGCCGGCTGATCCTGCGGGCGATCGCGCTCTACCGCGGGCTGCTCGAGGCCGACGTCGTCGAGCGCGTCGAGACCGATGCCGGACCGGACGTGCGCCTGGTCGACGACCTGCAGGTCGACTTCGCGCTCAACCAGCCGCTCTCGCCGTTCGCGCTCGCGGCGTTCGAGCTGCTGGACAAGGAGTCGCCGACCTACGCCCTCGACCTGGTCTCGGTGGTCGAGGCGACGCTCGACGACCCGAAGCAGGTGCTGCGCGCCCAGGAGAACAAGGCCCGCGGCGAGGCCGTGCAGGCGATGAAGGCCGAGGGCATCGAGTACGAGGAGCGCATGGAGCTCCTCGAGGACGTGACGTGGCCGAAGCCGCTGTCCGAGCTGCTGTCGGCCGCGTACGAGTCCTACCGGTCGGGCCATCCGTGGGTCGCCGACCACGAGCTCGCGCCCAAGTCGGTGGTCCGCGACCTCTACGAGCGCGCGATGACCTTCACCGAGTACGTCTCGTACTACGGCATCGCCCGCTCCGAGGGCCTGGTCCTGCGCTACCTCACCGACGCCTTCCGGGCGCTGCGCCAGACCATCCCGGAGACCGCGCGCACCGAGGACCTCGACGACCTCGTGGCCTGGCTCGGCGAGCTCGTGCGCCAGACCGACTCGTCGTTGCTGGACGAGTGGGAGAACCTGGCCGGGGCGGGTGGGGACGACACAGCGCTGGAGGCGGCGGGTGAGGACGCAGCCGCCCGGGCCACCCCAGGAGGGGACGAGCACAGCCCGCCGCCGGTCACGCGCAACGAGCGCGCCTTCCGGGTGCTGGTGCGCAACGAGATGTTCCGCCGGGTCGAGCTCTTCGCCCGCCGCTCCCCCGCCGACCTCGCGGCGCTGTCCGAGGACGGCCCGGACGCCGAGACCTGGGCAGCGGCGATGGAGGAGTACTTCGCCGAGTACCCGACGGTCGGCGCCGGCCCGGACGCGCGCGGCCCGGCGTTCTTCCGCTTGACCGAGGACGGGCGCACCTGGCACGTCCGCCAGGTCCTCGACGACCCCGAGGGCGACCACGACTGGGCCATCAGCGCCGACGTCGACCTCGACGCCTCCGACGAGCTCGGCGCCGCGGCCGTGCACGTGACGGCGGTGGGGCCGATGGCGACCGCTTAGCGTGCCCACCACGGGGTCGACGTGTCGGCTGCGCGGGCCCGTCGCCGCGCGGCGAGCAGGCGCTCGTTCGCTGCCGCGTCGGCGAGGGTCTGCGCCTGGGAGAACAGTCGATTCGCCATCCCCACCAGCGCGATGGCGACGGCAGCGTGCCGCCGGTCGCGCAGGTCGTGGTCGACGACGAGGTCCGTGACCCGACGTCGCAGCGTCGCGCGCAGGTCGGCGAGAACCGCGTCCCGACGCGCGTGCGGGCGCAGCCGCACCTCGACCTCCTGCTCGCGGCCCTGCGGCGCTCGCCGGTCGATGTGGCCGGCCTTCTCCAGGCGGTGCAGCAGCTTCCACACCGCGCTCCGCGTCAGCCCCAGTTGCTGACCGATCCGGTTGCTCGTCATGGTCCCGTGCCGCCGGCAGAGGTCCAGGCAGAGGAGCTCAGCGGGCGACAGCCCCAGTCGGCGGGCCACCTCGTCGCGATATCGCTGCAGCGTCGGTCCGAGATCGTCGAGCAGCAGGGTGAGCAGCTCGTCGGTCGCCCGCGCCGCCTCGTCGTCGACACGCTCCACGGCGCTCATCGTCACCGAGCGCCTCGTCTCGTGGGGTCGGTTCCGCAGAACCGTTTCCTCGGGAAACGCTGCTCTCGCCGCGGCCCGGCCGGCTGCTCCCCTGCGTCGCGTGGCGACCCGACCGCAGCAGCCGTTTCCCCGGGAAACGCCTCCTCGCCGTCGCATCTCAGGCCCCGACGAGCAGCGGATCCTCCTCGCGGGTGCGGGCGCGCACGGCACCGGGCGGGGTGCCGACGACGCGGCGGAAGGCGCGGCTGAAGGCGGCCTCGGAGCGGTAGCCGAGCGATGATGCGACGGCGGCGACGGTGGTGTCGCCCGCACGCAGGCGGTCGTGGGCGACGAGCATGCGCCAGCGGGTCACGTAGGTCATCACCGGCTCGCCGACGAGCGCGGTGAAGCGGGCCGCGAAGGTCGAGCGCGAGAGGGCCAGCTCGCGCGCGAGGCCGGCGACGGACCAGTCGCGGGCCGGATCGGCGTGGACGAGGGCCAGGGCACGCCCGATGTCGGGGTCGGCGAGCGCACCGAGCCAGCCGGTACGGGCCGCGGGGTCGTGGGCGAGCCACGCGCGCAGCATCTGGACGACGAGGACGTCGGCGAGCCGGGTGATCACGGCCTCGCCGCCGGGGCGGGTCTCCTCCACCTCGAGCGCGATGAGGCGCAGCGTGTCCTGCAGGCGCGCGGTCAGCGGGGAGACGGGCACGTGGACGATGTCGGGCATCAGCGCCACCAGCCGCTCGGCCATCGGGTGCTCCAGGCGGACGGCACCGCAGATCATCGTGGTCGTCGCACCGGACCCGCCGTAGCTGATCGAGGCGTAGCGGTCGCCGTACCAGGTGTGCGGCAGCGTCAGCACGTTCGGGATCGGGAGGTTCGGCGGCGGGTCGACCGAGCGCATCGCGTGCCCCTCGCCGCGGGGCAGGAGCACGACGTCGGACGGCGACAGCGTCACCGCCTCCTCGCCCACCACGATCGTCGCCGTCCCCGACGTCACGACGTGGAACCACAGGCAGCTCGGCGTCGCGGGCAGCGCCAGCCCCCAGGGCGCCCGCAGTTCGGAGGAGCAGTAGAAGGTCCCGCTCATCCGCAGGACGTGCAGGGCCTCCCCGACCGCGTCGGTCGGTCTCCACGGGGGCTGGGTCGGCACCGGAGCAGCATCGGGCACCGAGGGACGCCGCGTCCACGTCCGCCGGACGAACGGACAAGGATCCCGGCGTCGCGGTGATGGCCCGTCCGGCTCCCGAGCTCGACGCTGGACGCATCGCACCGATGGACGAACGAAGGAGCCACCACCATGATCACCGTGCTGGGCGCCGGCGGGAACACCGGGGGACGGGTCGTGCGCCGCCTGCGCGAGGCCGGCGAGGACGTCCACGCCGTCGGGCGTGCCGCCACCCGCCTGACGGACGCGGCCGCACACGGCGCCGAGCCGCACGTCGCCGACATGACCGACCGCGCCGCGCTCGCCGCGGCGCTGCGGGGCGCCGACGCCGCCTACGTCCTCCTGCCGCTCGACCTCACTGCCCCCGGCTACCGGTCCCAGCAGGACCAGGTGGGCACCGCGATCGTCGGCGCCCTCGCCGACGCCCGCGTGCCCCGGGTGGTCGCGCTGAGCTCGCTGGGCGGGGAGGTCGCGTCCGGCACCGGCTTCCTCGAGACCCTCCACGAACAGGAGCAGCGCCTCGGCGCGCTCGACGCCCGGGTGCTGTTCCTGCGTCCCGGGCTGTTCTTCGAGTCGTTCCTGCCGTCGCTGCCCGCGATGCGGGCGAGCGGGGTGCACCACGACACGATCGACCCCGAGGTCGCCCTGCCCATGGTCGCGACCGCCGACGTCGGCGACGTCGCGGCCGACGCCCTGCGCCACCCCGGCGCGGTCGGTGTCCGCGAGGTGCTCGGGCCCGAGGACCTCACGCTCCCCGAGGCCGTCGCCCGCCTCGGCGCCGTCCTCGGCCTGCCCGGCCTGCGCTACGAGCGCGCGCCCGAGGACGTCATGCGTGGAGTGCTGGTCGAGGCGGGGCTGCCCGCCGACGTCACCGAGGAGCACCTCGCGATGAACGCCGCGTTCAACCGCGGAGCGGTGCGCAGCCTCGCCGGCCGGGGTCCGCGGACGAGCAGCCCGACGAGGCTGGAACAGTGGGCGCGCACGCTGGTGCCCGCGGCCTGAGCGTCGGGCCGGTGGCGCTACCTCTTCCGCGAACGGCCCAGGGACGGCGGCGGGACGACGGGCCCCAGGTCGCCGTCCGGGGCCTCGTCGAGGTCGAGGATCACCGGGGCGTGGTCGGACGGCCCCGTGCCCTTGCGGGCCTGGCGGTCGATCCACACCGCGGCCCGGCGCTGCGCCACCGGCTCGCCGGCCAGCACCAGGTCGATGCGCATGCCGCGATCCTGGTGGAAGGCGCCGCCGCGGTAGTCCCAGTAGGTGAAGATGCGCTGGTCGGGCCAACGGTCGCGCACGACGTCGTGCAGCCCGGTCTTCAGCAGCGCGCCGAGGGCCTCGCGCTCGGGCGGGGTCACGTGCGTGGACTCGGTGTACACCGCGGGGTCGTACACGTCGGCGTCGGTGGGGGCGATGTTGAAGTCGCCGGCCACCACCGCCGCGTCCGCGCCCCCGGCCTCGACGCGGTCGCGCAGGGCGGCGAGCCACTCGAGCTTGTAGGCGTAGTGCGGATCGGCCGGATCGCGCCCGTTGGGCACGTACACCGAGGTGACCCGCAGGCCCCCGCACGTCGCGGTGACCGCCCGGGCCTCCTGGTGCGGGTAGCCGGGACCGCCGGGCAGGCCCTCCTCGACGTCGTCGAGCCCGACGCGGGACAGCAGCGCGACGCCGTTCCACCGGCCCTCGCCGTGGTGGGCGACGGCGTAGCCGCGCTCGGCCAGCGGGGCCCCGAACGTCTCGTCGAACGCGTCGTCGGACAGCTTGGTCTCCTGCAGGCAGACCACGTCGGGCGCGCGGTCGTCGAGCCAGCCCAGCAGCCGCGGCTCGCGGGCCTTGGCCGAGTTCACGTTCCACGTCGCCAATCGCACGCCCGCCACGCTAGCCGGGGACCCCGACACCGCCCCCTGCCCGCCCGGTCGGGTGCCGGGTGACCCGTCCGGTGTGCGCGTACTAGCGTCGCGCCATGTCCACGACCGGTCCCGTCACCGACGAGGACCGTCTGCGACGGATCGAGCAGATCACGGACACGGCGCTGTCCCACCTCGACGTCAAGGACCTCCTCGTCGAGCTGCTCGACCGGGTGCGCGCGCTGCTCGAGGCGGACACCGCGGCCGTCCTCCTGCTGGACCCCTCGTCGACCTACCTGGTGGCCACCGCCGCGCGGGGCATCGAGGAGGAGGTGCGCCAGGGCGTGCGCATCCCGGTGGGCAAGGGCTTCGCCGGGCGCATCGCCGCGGAGCGACGCCCGGTGATCATCGACGAGGTCGACCACTCGAACGTCCTCAACCCGATCCTGCGCGAGAAGGACATCCGCTCGCTGGTGGGCGTGCCGCTGATCGCGCGGGGCGAGGTCCTGGGCGTCCTGCACGTCGGCACCTTGAGCGCGCGCACGTTCACCGAGGACGACGTGGAACTGCTGCAGATGGCCGGCGACCGCGTCGCGCTGGTGACGCGCACGCACCTCTCCGACCTCGACCGCGCCGCCGCCTCGGCCCTCCAGCGCAGCCTCATGCCCGGGCTGCTGCCCCGGGTCACCGGGGTGGAGTTCGCGGCGCGCTACGTGCCCGGCGAGGCCGGCGGCCTCGGCGGCGACTGGTACGACGTCTTCTCCCTGCCCTCCGGCCGCCTCGGCATCGTCATCGGCGACGTCGTCGGGCGCGGCCTGCAGGCCGCGGTGATCATGGGACGGCTGCGCAGCGCCCTGCGCGCGTTCGCCCTCGAGGAGGACGACCCGGCCGAGGTCCTCGAGCGCCTCGACGGCAACGTGCAGCACTTCGAGGACGGCGTGATGGCCACCGTGCTCTACGCCATCGTCGAGCCCTCGCTGGACCGCGTGGCGCTCTCGTCGGCCGGCCACCTCCCGCCGATCCTGAGCCGGCCCGAGGAGCCGGCGGCGCTGGTCAACCTGCCGGTCGACCTGCCGGTGGGGGTGTCCGTGGGCCCCCTGCGCCGGACGACGGTGATCGACCTCCCGGCCGAGGCGCTGCTCTTCCTCTACACCGACGGCCTCGTCGAGCGGCGCGGCCAGTCGCTGGACACCGGGCTCGACCTGCTCTGCGACGCGGTGCGCACCGACGACGCCGACGCGGTGTGCACCGCGGTCCTGCACCAGATGATCGGCTCCGACGAGATCGGCGACGACGTGGCGATGCTCGTCGCCCGCCGCCGGACCACATCCGCCGTCGTGCCGCTGAACATCGTCGTGCCCGCCGTGCCGCGCACGCTGGCCGACGTCCGCGCCACCGTGCGCCGCTGGCTGACGGCGGTGGGTGCCCGCACGGAGGCCGCCGCCGACATCCTCGTCGCCGTCGGCGAGGCGTGCTCCAACGTCGTCGAGCACGCCTACGGTCCGGCCGGCGGGACCCTCGCGGTCCACATGGAGCTGGTCGGCGCGACCGTCGTGACCACCGTGCGGGACAACGGCCGGTGGCGGCCGGCCCGCGGCGAGGGGCGCGGACGCGGCACCACGATGATCCGGGCCTGCAGTGACGACATGGACGTGGTCGCCGGCGTGGGCGGGACGACGGTCACCTTCCGCCGCCGCCTCACGGAGGACCCGCAGTGACCACCGCGACCGTCGTCGTGCACCCCGAGGGCGCCTGCGTCCGCATCGCGATCAGCGGCGAGATCGACCTGGAGAACGCGGAGACGGTCGAGGAGCAGCTGGCCGCGGCCATCCCCAACGAGGCCGCGGTCGTCGTCCTCGAGCTCGGTGAGCTGCAGTACCTCGACAGCGCGGGTCTGCGGGTGCTGTTCGCCCTGGCCGCGCGCCTCGAGGTGCTGCAGATCCTGCTGCGGGTGCACGTCCCGCCGGGCTCGCCCGCGCGCCGGGTGCTGCAGCTCTCCGGCTTCGAGGGCGTCGCGGCGCTCGAGGGCTGACCCGACCCGGGCCCCTACCCCTGCTCCGCCCGTCGCCGCACGGTGTCGAGCGTCTGCTCCATCCCCCGCCGGTTCGCGGCCGGCACGTCCCAGGCCCGCGCGCGGCCGACGACGTTGGCGAGCGGGCTGCGCCGGTCCTGCCAGAACTGCTCGACCCGCGTGCCGTCGCCCTCGGGGGTCAGGCGGAAGCCCCAGCGCGCCACCGACTGCCCCATGAGGTCCACGTCCCAGCTGATCGCCCGCTGGGGCTCGTACTCGGCGACCGTCCCCCGCGTCGACCAGCGCAGCAGGCCCTTGCGGTTGTGCCCCTTGAACTGCGCACCGGGCGTCGGGCCCGTCGCGCCGCCGAGCCAGTCGACGCGGTGGCACTCCGGGGAGATGGCGCCGATGCGCGCCGGGTCCCCGACGAGGTCCCACACCCGCTCCGGGGGCGCGGCGACGGTGCGGGTGACGACGATGTCGTCGGCCATGGGGTGTCCTCCGGGTGCGCAGACGATCTGGGAGCAGGCGCACGATAGGGGTCGGTGGGACGTCCCGCTGAGCTATCGTGAACGATGCAGACCCGGTAGCACCGGGTGCTCCGCGCCGTCCGCAACGCCGCGCCGGTACCCGTCCGACGACATCGGGGGCCGCCCGTGACGCTCGAGCTCGACGACCTGCGCGTGCGCACGCTCGGCGCCTGTCGCTACGACTCCCCCTTCGCGGAGATGCTGGCGAGCAAGCGCACGTCGCCGCACTACGTGCACGAGGACGACCGCGTGCTCGTCGACGACACCGTCTCGGTGCTCCTGTCGCGCGGGGTGCCGATCGACCAGGTGCCGAGCCTGGAGGCGGCCGGCCCACGGCGGAAGATCTACTTCGACCCGGACGCGACGAGCGTCGGCATCGTGACCTGCGGCGGCCTGTGCCCGGGACTCAACGACGTCATCCGCGGCATCGTGCAGGAGCTCACCGAGCACTACCACGTCGCGCACATCTACGGGTTCCGCAACGGCTACGCGGGCCTGACCCGCCAGCACCGCGACCGTGTCGTCGAGCTCGACCTGCGGGCCGTGGCCGACATCAACAACGACGGCGGCACGATCCTCGGCAGCTCGCGGGGCGACCAGGACCCCGAGGAGATGGTCGACACCCTCGTCGAGCTCGGCATCGACGTGCTGTTCGTCATCGGCGGCGACGGCAGCATGCGCGGGGCGATGAAGATCGTGAACACGATCGACGCGCGCGGCCTGGACATCGCCGTCATCGGCGTCCCGAAGACGATCGACAACGACCTGCCGTTCACCGACCAGAGCTTCGGCTTCCAGACGGCGTTCGCGCAGGCCACGTCGTTCATCGCCTCGGTGTTCATCGAGTCGCAGGCGGCCGAGAACGGTGTGGGCATCGTCAAGCTCATGGGCCGGCACTCGGGGTTCATCGCCTGCTACGCGGCCCTGTCGATCAACGACGCCGACTTCGTGCTCATCCCCGAGGTGCCGTTCGTCCTCGGGGGACCCAGCGGGGTGCTGCGCCGCGTCGAGGACCACGTGCGGCGCCACGGCCAGGTCGTCATCGTCGTGGCCGAGGGTGCCGGGCAGGAGCTGCTCGAGCAGGAGGGCCGGACCACCGACGCCTCGGGCAACACCAAGCTCGGTGACATCGGGCTCTTCCTCAAGCAGAAGATCACCGATCACCTCACCGAGGTCGGGCTGCCGCCGACGGTGCGCTACCTCGACCCGAGCTACGCCATCCGCAGCGTCGCCGCCAACGCCTACGACAGCGTCTACTGCGTCCGCCTGGCGCACGCCGCGGTGCACGCGGGCATGGCCGGGCGCACCGAGACCGTCGTGGTGCGCTGGCGGCGACGCTTCGTGCACATCCCGATGTCGCTCATCACCAGCCACCGCAACCAGGTCGACCCCGACGGCGACCTGTGGATGTCGGTGCTCGAGGCGACCGGCCAGCCCGCGTCCTTCACGGACTGACCGCGAGCGACCCGACCACGCCGCACGCACGGCTGACGGGCCAGACCTCGCACAGTACGGTTCCCTGACGTGAGCGACGTCACCACCACGGGCGAGAGCGTGATGCTCGGGCACGGCTTCTACGGGCATCACTCCCAGCCCCAACGCGCGGCGGCCGGTCTCGGTGCCTCGTGGCTGGCCGCCGCGGCCTCGGCGGTTCCGCTGCCCGAGACCCCTGCCCCGGTGGTCGTCGCCGACCACGGGTGCGCGGGTGGCGCCAACGAGATGGGACCGGTCGCGGCCGCGCTGGACGCGCTGCGCGCCCGGTCCTCGACGCTGCCCGTCGAGGTGGTGCACACCGATCTGCCGACCAACGACTTCGGTCCGCTGTTCCGGCTGCTGCAGTCCCCGGACGGCTATCCGGCGGGGCGGCCGGGCGTCTACCCCTCGGTCGTGGGCCGCACGCTCTACGGGCCCCTGCTGCCCGACCGGCGACTGCACCTCGGCTGGTGCGCGATCACCCTGCACTGGCTCTCGGCGATGCCGATCGTGGTCCCCGAAGGGGTGTACTCGAACCTCCTGCCGGAGGGCCCGGAACGCGACGCGCTGCGCACGCAGGCGGCGCGCGACTGGCACACCTACCTGACCGAGCGGGCGCGCGAGCTCGTCGACGGCGGGGAGCTCGTGGTCGTGGCCGGGCTGACCGGCGCCGACGGGCTCTCGGGGGCCGAGGGCCTCTTCCGGATGGTCGGGAACCAGCTCGCCGCCTCGGTGGCCGACGGCACCCTGCGGCCCGCGGAGGCCGAGCGCATCTTCTACCCGACATGGAACCGCACGCTCGAGGAGTGGACCGCGCCGCTGGCGGCCTGCGGCTTCGACGAGGTCGACCGCGCCGAGTCCGCCGCCGACGACGCCGCCACCTACGGCGGGACCGACGACGGCGCGCGCTTCGCCGACGCCTACACACCCTTCGTCCGCGCCGTCACCGAGCCGGCGTTCTTCCGCTGGCTCGACGACGACCGCACGACGGCCGGGCGCGAGGCCGTGACGACCGCGTTCTACGCCGGACTCCACGCACGGATCGCCGCCGACGCACCCGCGGCGGCCTGCCGCTGGCGGGTGGTGACGCTGCGACTGCGCCGCCGTCCCCGCGGCCCGGACGACGCCTAGTTGACCTTGACCAGGTCGACGACGAAGACGAGGTGAGCGTTGGCCGGGATCACCGGCGGCACGCCGCGGGCGCCGTAGCCCTGGTGCGGCGGGACGACGAGCACGCGGCGCCCGCCCTCGCGCATGCCCGAGATGCCGAGCTTGAAGCCGTCGATGACGCCGGAGAGCGGGAACTCGACCGGCTGGCCACCGCGGGTCCACGACGAGTCGAACTCGCCGCCGTCCGAGACGCGGATGCCCTGGTACTGCACCTGCACGGTGTCGCGCGGGCCGGCCTCGTTCCCGCCGCCGACGACGAGGTCGGTGACGTCGAGGTCGTTCGGCAGGGTGTCGGGGGTGACCGACGCGCCGGGCGCGCGGGTCAGGTCGTCGGTGTTCTCCACGGTGACCGCCATGCCGTCAGACCCTACGGGCGGTCGGGCGCCGTCCCCGCGGGGCCCGTCGGGAGGGCCGAGGCCAGCTCCTCGTCCTCGCGCGGGTCGTGGTCGCGGCCGACCGCGAGTCCGACCGCGGAGAGCACGCAGGCCAGGGCGACGTAGCCGGCCGCGGCGGCCCAGCCGAGGTCGGCCTCGAGCGAGGTCAGCAGCAGCGGGGCCAGCGCGCCGCCGACGACGCCGGCGACGGTGTAGCCCAGCGAGGAGCCGGTGGAGCGCAGGCGCGGGGCGAACTGCTCGGTGATGAACGCGGCCTGCGGGCCGTAGGCCGCGGCGTGCAGGACCAGCCCGACGACGACGGCGAGCACGAGCAGCCCGAACGAGCCCGAGCTGATGGCCGGGAACAGCACGAACACCCAGACGCCGGCACCCACGACGGCGGCCGTGGAGACGGCCCGCCGGTTGCAGCGGTCGGACAGTGCCCCGAACGCCGGCACGAGCCCGAGCTGCAGCGCCGACCCCATGAGCACCGCCGAGAGCACCTCGGCGCGCTCGAACCCCGCGGTGCGCGTGGCGTAGCTCAGGACGTAGACGGTGAGCAGCGAGTACGAGACGTCGGGGCCGAGGCGGGAGAGAATCGCCGCGAGCAGCCCGCGCGGGTGGATGCGCAGGACCTCGCGGATCGGGGCCTCCGACGTCGAGCCGGTCTCCTGCAGCGCGCGGAAGACCGGGGTGTCCTCGAGCGCCAGCCGGATCCACAGGCCGAACGCGACGAGCACCGCCGAGAGCACGAACGCCAGGCGCCAGCCCCAGGACAGCAGCTGCTCGCTGGTCAACGTCGCCGCGAGGATCGCGAAGACGCCGTTGGCGAGCAGGTTGCCCGCCGGCGGCCCGATCTGGGCCGCCGAGGACCAGAAGCCGCGCCGGCGGGCGTCGCCGAACTCGCCGGAGAGCAGCACCGCGCTGCCCCACTCGCCGCCGACGCCGACGCCCTGCGCGAACCGCAGGAGCACCAGCACGATCGGCGCGGTGACCCCGATCGTCTCGTAGGTCGGCAGCAGGCCGATGAGCACCGTGGCCACGCCGATGAGCAGCAGCGTCGACACCAGCACGCGCTTGCGGCCCAGCGTGTCCCCGAGCCGCCCGAACACGAACCCGCCCACCGGGCGCGAGACGTAGCCGACGGCGAACGTCGTGAACGCGAGCAGGAGTCCGGTGAGCGGATCCGAGCCGGGGAAGAACAGCTGCGGGAACACCAGCGCCGACGCCGTGCCGTAGACGGCGAAGTCGTAGTACTCCAGCGAGGTCCCCGACAGTGACGCGGCGAACGCCTTCCCCCTGGCAGCCATGTGAGCGAAGTTCCCAGCTATAGCTCGGAATATCACTCACGAGGCCGAAGGCCCAAGACGGAGCGGGCCTTGGCGCCGACGGTCTCGCGCACGCCGTTGGCGATGATCGACAGGGTGTCGGTGTCGTCGCCGGAGAGCTGGGAGCGGGCGGTGTTGAGCGCCTGCTGCAGCGTCACGTGCGGCGGGACGAGCGGGATGTCCTTGTCGACCTTCGCGTCGACGAGGAACGGGCGGTCGGCCGCGAGCGCGCGGTCCCAGGTCGGGCCGATCGTCCCGCGCTCGGTCAGCGTCGTCCCACCCAGTCCGAGCAGCGTGGCCCAGTCGGCGTAGGGCACGTCGGGGACCGCCTGCGACTGCGGGTCCGGGGCCTCCCCGAGCATCCCGCGGGTCTCCCACGAGACGTAGGACAGGTCGTCGTTGGAGAGCACGAGCACGACGAAGCGCGGGTCCGGCCACTGCCGCCAGTAGCGCTGCACCGTGATCAGCTCGTTGACGCCGTTCATCTGCATGGCGCCGTCGCCGAGCAGGGCGACGACCGGCCGGTCGGGGTGGGCGTTCTTGGCCGCGATCGCGTAGGGCATGCCGCCGCCCATCGACAGCAGCGTCCCCGACAGCGACCCGCGCTGGCCGGGGCGCAGCGTCAGGTCGCGGGCGTACCAGGAGGTCGCCGTGCCGCAGTCGACGGCGACCAGGGCGTCGTCGGGCAGGCGGTCGGACAGCTCGCGGACGACGAGCTCGGGGTTCAGCGACGTCGTGTGGGCGTGTGCCCGCTGCTGGGAGTAGTCCCGCCACGAGGTCGTCCAGCGCTCGACGTGGGCGCGCCAGGAGCTGCCGTCCCGGCTCCGCAACCGCGGCAGCAGCGCGGACAGGGTGGCCGCGGCGTCGCCGGTGAGGTTGACCTCGGTGTCGTAGCGGATGCCGCAGCGCGAGCCGTCCACGTCGACCTGCACGGCCCGGGCCTGCCCCGGCGCCGGGTAGTACTCGGTGTAGGGCATCGTCGAGCCGACGATCAGGAGGGTGTCGCACTCGCGCATCAGGTGCCACGACGCGGTGGTGCCGAGCAGGCCGATCGCCCCGGTGTTCCAGGGCGACCGCTCGTCGACCACGCCCTTGCCGAGCAGCGCCGTGGCGACGCCGGCGCCCAGGGCGTTCGCCATCTCGGTGAGCTCGGTCGACGCGCCGAGCGCGCCCGCGCCGGCCAGGATCGCGACCTTCTCCCCGGCGTTCAGCACCTCCGCCGCAGCGTCCAGTGCGGCCTCGGGCGGGGTGCCGATCGCCGAGGAGGGCACCGCGGAGGTGTGGTAGTAGCCGTGGGCGTCGGGCGGGTCGGTGACGGCGTCCTGCTCGAGGACGTCCGACGGCAGGATGATCACCGAGACCGTCCGGTCGGCCAGCGCGGTGCGGCAGGCGCGGTCGACGATGTGCCGCACCTGGCTGGGGTCCTTGACCTCGGCGAGGTAGCCGGCGACGTCGGCGCACAGGGCGCCGAGGTCGACCTCCTGGTAGTAACCGCCCGCCTGGGCGGTCTGCGCGGTGTGGCCCAGGAGGGCGACGACGGGCTGGTGGTCGAGCTTGGCGTCGTAGAGGCCGTTGAGGGCGTGGATCGCGCCGGGCCCGCTGGTGACGGCGCAGCAGCCGATGGGCGAACCGCCGTACTTGACGTCGGCGCACGCGGCGAACGCGGCGGTCTCCTCGTGGCGGACCTGGACGAACTCGGCGTCACCGCGCTCGGGCAGCGCCGTGAAGACCCCGCCGATGCCGTCACCGGGATAGCCGTAGAAGCGGTGGACGCCCCAGGCGGCGAGACGGTCGAGGACGTGCGCGGCGACGTTCTTCGGTGCACTCACACCGGAGGCTCCCCCCTTCAGCCCACCAGGACACGCCGTGCCCGCGCGGTGTCGTCGGCGGTCCAGACCGGCGGCGGGGCGACGGCCGCCCACGCGTCGACCAGGAGATCCCCGTAGCGGTGCCCGTGGCCCGACGGCACGGTCTGCGCCCGCGGCAGGTCGACCGTGACCTGCCAGAACGTGACGACCGGGAACCAGCGCATCGCCGCGGGGCGGTCGTCGCCGGGTGGTTCGGCGAGCCAGTCCGGCCGCCCCCACAGCAGGGTCGGCGACCACCAGACCACGGGGTCCGACGGGTGCTGGAGGTAGAGCACGCGCGGGGGGTCCCACGGCGACGGCGGCGACGCCGCCACCTCGCCCGGCCGGGCGGCGAAGCGGACCTCGCGGCCCCCGCCGACCACCGGGTCGACCGCCGGGGACGTCGGCGCGCGTCGGGCCAGCTGGGCCTGCCAGAGCCGGCTGGCGTGCGGCGGCCCGACCCAGAGCACCCCGTCGCTGCGGGCGCGGGCGTCGTCGATCGAGTCGAACACCGACTGCGACGCCTGTGCGCCCAGGCTCTGGCCGAACACCAGCAGCCGGGGCCGGCGGTCGGGCGGCAGCTGGTCGAGACGGGCCCGCACGGCCCCGAGGAGCAGCCGGCTCGTCTCCTCCGCCCGGGCGAGATCCAGGAAGAAGGACAGGGCGCTCGGCAGGTAGGAGTACTGCAGGGCGGCCATGGCCGTGTCGCCGCCGTGGACGAGCTCGAGGGAGTCGGGGATCGGCGGATCGACCGAGCCCGTGCCCGTCGGCGTGACCAGGGCGAGGACGGCACGGTCGAAGGCACCGGTCCGCTCGAGTTCGGCGACGGCCAGTGCCGCGCGCTGCCGCGGGTCCGGCGCGCTCTCGAGCCCCACGTAGACCCGGATCGGGTCCACCGGTCGACGGGCTCCGGCGAGGGCGAGCTGCTCGGCCGGTCGTCCCCCGACCACGAACCGGCGCCCCTCCCGGCCCAGGGTGTCCCACGGCACCAGCGACGCCGGCGAGCCCGAACGGGTGGCGCGTGTCGGCGGACCGGCGGCCGTGCCGGGCTGGTCGTTGCGGGCCGCGAACGCGTGCTCGGCGAGCACGACGGCCGCCCGCGCCGCCGCGCCGTCCGCCACCGCCGTGACGAGGAGGACCAGCAGGACGGCACCGAGGACGGCGGCAGCGCGGGAGAGGTGGACCCGGCGGCGCATCAGCCGCGCGAGCCGCGCCGTGAGGCCGCGGGCGGCCCGGACGAGCACGACGAGCACCGCGGGCACGAGCACCATGACCGGCAGGGCCAGCAGGAACGAGGTGGTCGTGGGCGGGGTCGTTCCGACGAGGGCGGCGGCCCGTTGCTGCGCGTGCGCCGCGACCACCACCGCCACCACGAGCACCACCGGGATCGCGACCGCCAGGGCCCGGTGGACCGGACTGGCCACCTCCTGGCCCGGGCGCGCGAGTCGGGCCGGGACGAGCGCCCGGGCACGGGCCCGCACGGCCCGACGTCGCAGCAGCCACGCGACGGCCACGCCGCCCGCGTAGCCGAGAGCGGCCGCGACCCCCGACACCACGCCCTGGACCAGCCCGGTGCGGGGGATCAGCGACGGGGTGAGGGCGACGACGGCGAGCACCGTGGCCACCGCGAACCCGGCGGGGTCGACGTCCCACCACCGTCGTCGGCCCGGGGTGGTCATGCCCGGGACGCTGTCACATGTCGAGCGGCGGCAGCGGGCGCAGGGGCCCGGCGAGCGGCTCGGGCGGGGTGCCGTCGCCGAACGGCGAGCCGCCCAGCTCCTCACGGTGGTGGGGCTCGAGCCACGCCGACGGCTCGGGTCCCAGCGGCACGATCTGCGTCGGGTTGATGCCGGTGTGCACCTGGTGGTAGTGCCGCTTGATGTGGTCGAAGTCGACCGTGTCGCCGAAGCCGGGCGTCTGGTACAGGTCGCGGGCGTAGGCCCACAGCGCGCCGAACTCGGCGAGCTTCTGCCGGTTGCACTTGAAGTGACCGTGGTAGACCGCGTCGAAGCGCGCGAGCGTCGTGAACAGCCGGATGTCGGCCTCGGTGATGTGGTCACCCACGAGGTAGCGCTGGTTCTCCAGCCGCGCGTCGAGCTCGTCGAGGCGGGCGAACAACGCGGTGTAGGCGTTCTCGTAGGCGTTCTGCGTCGAGGCGAAGCCGGTCTTGTAGACGCCGTTGTTGACGTCGTGGAAGACGCCCTCGTTGACCTCGTCGATCTCGTCGCGCAGCCCCTCGGGGTAGAGCGTCGGCGCGCCGGGGCGCTGGTACTTCGCCCACTCGACCCCGAGGTCGATCGTGATCTGCGGGTAGTCGTTGGTGACGAGCAGGCCGGTCGACTCCTCGACGATCGCCGGCACGCTGACCCCGTTCTCGAGCCCGTTCTCCGGGTCGCGCGCGAGGTAGGCCTCCTCGAGGTAGCGGTACCCGAGCACCGGGTCGCGGCCGTCCTCGTCGAGCGCGAAGCGCCACGAGCGCTCGTCCTGGATGGGGTCGGTGATCGCGAGCGAGAGCGCGTCCTCGAGCCCCATCAGGCGCCGCACGATCAGCGAGCGGTGCGCCCACGGGCACGCCAGCGAGACCACGAGCCGGTACCGGCCGGGCTCGACGGGCCACTGCCCGTCGCCCTCGGGCTCGGCGACGATGCGGTCGGTGAAGTGGGGGCCGCGGCGACGGAACGAGCCGCTGGCGTCGGTCGGGATGCTCACGTCACGCTGGGTGCCCCCTGGTCGCCGCGAGGCAACGTGACGCGCGCAGTGACACGCGGACCCGGCGATGAGCAGCCCGTGAGCGGTCCTGTTTCCGTACCATCCGGTTCTCCACAGGAATGACAGGGAGGAGCCCGTGATGGGCGTGGTGCTCTACATGTGGATGTCGGTCGACGGCTTCATCGCCGGGCCGGAGGACGGGCCGGGACGGGGGCTCGGGATCGGCGGGGAGCGGCTGCACGACTCCCTCACCCTCGACGACGGGGACCCCGCGACCGCCCGGACCACCGACGAGGTCGGCGCGACCGTCCTCGACGAGGTGATGGCCACCGGCGCGGTGCTCACCGGACGGCGCACCTTCGAGCTCGCCGGGCAGTGGAACGGCGACCACCACGACGGCGTCCCGATCCTCGTGCTGACCCGCTCGGTCCCCGCCGAGCCCCCGCTCGGGCGCGCCCGCTACGTCACCGACGTCCGCGGGGCGGCGCGCCTCGCGACGGAGGCCGCCGGCGACAGGGACGTCCTGCTCCACGGTGCCGAGGCGGCACGGGCGTGCCTGCGGGCCGGGGTGCTCGACGAGATGGCGCTGCAGGTCGTGCCGGTGCTGCTCGGGCAGGGTCGCCGGCTGTTCGACGACATGCCGCCCGACCAGGTCGAGCTGGAGCTGGTGCGCGCCCTCGACGGGCCCGGCACGGTGCACCTGCGCTACCGGGTGCTCCGGGGCGGTGAGGCGTGATGGCCGTCCGGCTCGACATGACGATCTCCCTGGACGGTTTCGTCGCCGGACCCGACGACGGCCCCGGCCAGCCGATGGGCCGTGGCGGGTTCCGCCTGTTCGACTGGCTCGATCGCCGTCTCGAGGAGGGACCGAGCGGGCAGGTCTTCGCGGAGGCACTGGCCACCCGTGCGGTGCTCTCCGGTCGCCGCACGTACGAGCTGGCCGGGCGGTGGGGCGGCGACCACCACGACGGCGTCCCGATCGTCGTCCTGACCCACGCCGTCCCCGACGACCCGCCGCCCGGCAGCGTCGTCTACGCCACCGACGTCCGCCAGGCCGCGACGCTGGCCCGCGCCGCGGCCGGGGACGGCGACGTCCTGGTGCACGGGGCGGGTGCGGCGCAGGCGCTGCTGCGGGCCGGGGAGCTCGACGAGGTGGAGCTGCACGTCGTGCCGGTCCTGCTCGGCCGGGGACGGCGGCTGTTCGACCACCTGCCCGCCGCGCACGTCGAGCTCGAGCTCGTGCGCCGGCTGGAGACCCCGCCCACCGAGGACCTCCCGCGCCGCGTGACGCATCTGCGCTACCGCGTCCGCCGGTGAGCGGCCGCCCCGCGCCGGGTGGTCACACGCCGGGTGGTCACACGCCGTCGAGCACCCGGTGCAGCGCGTCGCGCAGCTGGTCGACGCCGGGCTGCTCGACGGGCAGGTGCCCCGCGCCCTCGAGCAGTACCGCCTCGGTGGGCGCGGCGATCCGGCGCAGGAAGCGCAGGCTGAGTTCCGGCGGGGTCCAGGCGTCGGCGCCCGGGTGCACCAGCGTCAGGGGGCACACCGTGAAGTCCTCGGGGGCCACGACGGGACGCGAGGTCATCCACGTGCGCAGGAACCGCAGCGACACCCGTCCCCCGCCGCCCCGGGGGTCGCGGCACACGAGGGCGGTGAGCTCGGGGTCCGACGACATCGCCGACATCCGCGCGAGCCAGCGCACCGGCACGCGCACCGGGTCGGCAGCACGGACGGCGGTCAGCAGTGCCGGGCCGTGCTCGCCGACCAGCGGCCACCGGGCGACGGCGCGGCGCACGTCGCGGGGTCGAGCAGGCAGGTGGCGACGACGTGGCGCACGGCCGGTCCGACGGTGGCCGCGACGTCGTAGGCGAGCATCCCGCCCAGACTCGCGCCGAGCAGCACCACCGGCCGGGTCTGCGCGCGGACGAGGTCGGCGACACACGCGATCCAGCCGGCGTGGTCGACGGGACCGCCGACCCGGGTCTCGCCGTAGCCGGGCAGGTCGGGGGCGACGACCTCCGCCCGCCCGTCGATCAGGCGCCCGAACGGCGCGAGCATCGCCCCGTGCCCGCCGGCGCCGTGGAGCAGGACCGTCACCACCGGCGCGTCGGGTGCGGGGAGCCGGTGCAGCCGGACGTCGTGGGCGCCCCACCGCCACCACGCCGACGTCACCGCCGTCCCGGTGCGCAGCACGCGTGGGTAGCGGGCGAGGTAGTCGGCGAGGTAGTCGGCGAGGGAGGCCTCCACGACGATCACCGTAGGCGTCGCGCCGCGCGGGTCGCGGGTGCGAGCATCGACCGATGACCAAGGCGGTCCAGGACCTCATGGTGGCGGTGGAGCGCACCCGCGACGCGTTCGCCGCCGCGGTCCGCGACGGCGACCTCGACGCCGCGACGGACCTGGTCACCGACGACGTCGTGCTGACGACCCTGCCGGTGGGCACCGGCGCGCGAGGTGCGCACGCGCTGCGCCGCCACCTCGCCGACGACGTCCTCCCCCACCGGCCCGCGGACCTCGCCGCCACCCGCGTCTCGCGCACCGGCGACCGGTGGCGGGTGGTGGACGAGGATCTCGTGACGTTCACCCACGACCGCGAGCTGCCCTGGCTGCTGCCCGGCATCGCGCCCACCGGTCTGCGGGTCGAGGTGCTCGCGATCTCGGTGGTGACGGTGCGCCGGCAGCGGATCACCCAGCACCGGACGCTCTGGGACCACCACGGCCTGCTCACCCAGCTGGGGGTCGCGGCGCTCGCCACGTGACGCCCGCCGGTCGCGGGGTGTCGCGCACGGCCATCGGGGGCACAATCGCACGGCGTCCCCACCGTCGCGGACCCCGCAGCAGGCGGTCTCGACGGTCGAGCTCCGCTGCGCCACGTCTCCGGCCGACCAGGGAGGACGCCGATGAGCGAGAACGGCGAGCGACAGGCGCGGGCCGACCGCGTCTCCACCGAGGGCACCGTCGCCTCGGAGTCCGAGCACTCGGCGCTGCGCGCCGACATCCGCCGGCTCTCGACGCTGCTCGGGCGCACGGTCGCCGCACAGCACGGCGACGACGTGCTGGACCTCGTCGAGCGGGTCCGCCACCTCGTGCGGCAGGCGCCGAGCCATGATCCGGGTGGAGGCAGGGGCGACACCGAGATCCGGGATCTGCTGGCCGAGCTCGACCCCGGCACGGCGGCGGTGCTGGGCCGGGCCTTCGCGACGTACTTCCACCTGGCGAACCTCGCCGAGCAGCTGCACCGGGCCCGGGAGCGCGGGGCGGTGCACGACGAGGGCCGCGGGCCGCTGCACGAGCTGGCCGACCGGCTCGTCACCGACGCCGACCCCGACGAGGTCCCGACCGCGCTGTCCCGGCTCGAGCTCAAGCCGGTGTTCACCGCACACCCCACCGAGGCGCAGCGGCAGTCGGTGCTGGGCAAGCTCCGCTCGATCGCCGCGATCCTGGGCTCCGACCTCCCCGACGACGTCGCCGAGACCCGCCTGCACCGCTTCGTCGACCTCATCTGGCAGACCGACGAGATCCGCCCGGAGCGTCCGACGGTGCTCGACGAGGCGCGCTCGGTGGCCTACTACCTCGAGCAGCTCGGCCGCCGTGCCGTGCCCGAGGTGCTCACCGAGCTCGACGAGCAGCTCGCCCGCGTGGGACTGACGCTGCCCCAGGGCTCGCGCCCGCTGGTGCTCGGATGCTGGGTCGGCGGCGACCGCGACGGCAACCCCAACGTCACCGCCGAGCTCACGCTCGAGACGATGCGGATCTACGGCGAGCGCGGCGTGCGGATCCAGACCGACCTGCTCGAGGACCTCGTGCAGGAGCTGTCGGTCTCGACGCGCCTGGTCGGCGTCAGCGAGGACCTGCGGCGCAGCCTGGCCCGCGACCGCCGGGCCCTGCCCGAGGTGTACGACCGGTTCGTGCGGCTCAACGCCGAGGAGCCCTACCGGCTGAAGTGCTCGTACATCCACGCGCGGCTGGAGAACACCCGGCGCCGCTACGCCGAGGGCACCCCGCACCGGCCGGGGCGCGACTACCTGGGCGCGGACGAGTACCTCCGCGACCTCGAGGTCATGGACGCCTCGCTGCGCAGCCACCAGGGCGAGCGGATCGCCGACGGGGGCCTGCGCGACGTCATGCGCTGCGCCAACGCCGTCGGGCTGCACCTGGCGAGTGTCGACGTCCGCGAGCACACGAACTTCCATCACACCGCGCTCGCTGCGCTGTTCGACCGCGTCGGCGAGCTGGACACCCCCTACGCCGAGCTCGACCACGCCGGTCGGGCCGAGGTGCTGTCGCGGGAGCTGGCGGGGCGCCGGGCACTGACCCCGCGGCGCAACTGGGAGGGCATCGGGGACGACTCCTTCAGGGAGACGCTCGAGGTCTTCGACTGCATCCGCACCGTGCAGGAGACCTACGGCGAGGAGGCGCTGCACACCTACGTCATCTCGATGGCGCAGAACGTCGACGACATCCTCGCCGTCGCGGTGCTGGCGCGGGAGGCAGGGCTGGCCGAGATCACGGGCGGGAGGGACGCGCCGGAGGCCGTGGCGTCGCTGGACATCGTCCCGCTGTTCGAGACCGCCACCGAGCTGAAGATATCGGGCGACCTGCTCGACGGGATGCTCTCGGATCCGTCGTACCGGGCGCTGGTGGCGGCCCGCGGCGACGTCCAGGAGATGATGCTGGGCTACTCCGACTCCAACAAGGGCGCCGGGCTGACGACGTCGCAGTGGTCGATCCACCAGGCCCAGCGCCAGCTGCGCGACGTCGCCGCGAAGCACGGGGTGCGGCTGCGGCTCTTCCACGGCCGCGGCGGGTCGGTGGGCCGCGGCGGCGGGCCGGCCGGCGAGGCGATCGCCGCCCAGCCGCACGGCGTCGTCGACGCGTGCATGAAGGTCACCGAGCAGGGCGAGGTCATCTCCGACAAGTACTCGCTGCCGACGCTCGCCGAGGACAACCTCGAGATCATGCTCGCGGCGGTGCTCGACGCGACGCTGATGCACCAGACCTCGCGCGTCGAGGCGGCCACGCTGAAGCGCTGGGACGAGGCGATGGACGTCATCTCCGACGCCGCCCAGGAGGCCTACGAGAGGCTGATCGGGCAGGAGGGGCTGCCGGACTTCTTCACCCAGGCCACTCCCGTCGACGAGCTGTCGATGCTCAACGTCGGCTCGCGGCCCGGAAAGCGGCCCGGCGCCGGCGGGCAGGCGTCGCTGGACGACCTGCGCGCGATCCCGTGGGTGTTCGGCTGGACCCAGACGCGGATGATCGTGCCGGGCTGGTTCGGGCTGGGCAGCGGGCTCGCCGCCGCCCACGAGGCGGGCTACTCCGAGGTCATCGACGAGATGCGCGACTGGGCGTTCTTCGCCAACCTCATCTCCAACGTGGAGATGACGCTGGCCAAGACCGACATGCGCATCGCCGGCTTCTACGTCTCCGAGCTCGTCGACCCCGAGCTCCAGGGGATCTTCGAGATGATCAAGGAGGAGCACCGGGTCACGGAGCGCGAGGTCCTCAAGCTCACGCCCGGGCACGAGCTGCTCGGCGGCAACCCGCTGCTGCGCCGCAGCCTCGACGTCCGCGAGGGCTACCTCGAGCCCCTGCACCACCTGCAGGTGCACACCCTCGCCCAGCGTCGCGGCGTCGACGACCCGGACCCCGACCTGCAGCGCGCCCTGCTGCTCACGGTCAACGGGATCTCCGCGGGGATGCGGAACACGGGTTAGGTCTCGGCCAGCAGGGCCTCGCACACCCCCGCCAGGACCAGGGCGGCGTCGCGCACCGTGCGGGTGGACGCGGGGTGCGTGGCGCGAGCGCGCCAGACGCCGAGCTGCTCCTCGGCGGCGCGGCGGACGTCGCCGTCGCTCGCCTCGGACGCCAGACCGAGCCGCGCCCGCGCCGGACCCGGGCCGGTGAGCCGTTCCGCGGCCTCCTGCTCGCCGCCGGGCAGCACGACGGCGCGGCGGCGCAGGGCGTCGGCGAGATCGGCCTGCGCGGTCTCGCGGGCGCCGGCGAGCCGCGTGCGCTCGGTCTCGTAGAGGACTCGGCGCGACCAGGCGGGGCCCGCGACCCCGGCGCGGCCCAGGGCGTCGAGGGCGTCGAGGGCCCGGCGGGCGCGGACGGTGCCCGGGCCCGGCCCGTTCAGCTCGTCGGCGATCGCGGCGAGGCGCATTGCGACCGGCGGCGGGCGCTCCAGCCCGGCGACCAGCGCGCGCACGGCGTCGAGCAGGGCCGACGGCTCGCTGGGCTCGCTGGCGGGCGGCGGCGTGTCGGGAGCGAGGGCGTCCCTCGCTGCCTGCGACGCAGCCGGGGCGTCCCTCGCTGCGCCCGCCGCCAGCGAGCCCGAGGGAGCGAGGGCGTCCCTCGCTGCCTGCGACGCAGCCGGGGCGTCCCTCGCTGCGGCCACCGCCGGCACCGCGAGGACCACGGTATCGGGGTCGTCGGTGTCGGGGTCCTCGGTCGCGGGCGCGCGATCGGGCAGGGGGATCGAGCCCTCGACCGTGGTGCCCGCGCCCGGGGCCGAACGCAGGGCGACGGTGCCGCCGACCGCGGCGACGCGGGTCGTCACGTTGCGCACGCCCCTGCCCCCGCCGGCGGCCGACGGGTCCGGGGTGAAGCCGGGGCCCTCGTCGCGGACCGCGAACCGCAGCGCCCCGTCCGCCTCGGCGAGCGTCACCGTGACGCGGGCCCCGGGGGCGTGCTTGCGGGCGTTGTTCACCGACTCCAGGCAGCAGAAGTAGACGGCCGACTCGACGTCGGCGCCGTAGCGCCGGCCGGGCGGCACGCCGGTCGCGTCGACGGTGACCGTCGAGTCGGGGCCCGCGACCTCCTGGCGCAGGGTCTCGACGAGTCCGCGGTCGGCGAGCGTCGCCGACGACACCCCGGTCGCGGTCTCGGCGAGCACGGCCTCGGCGGTGTCGACCTGCTCGGCGAGCTGCGCCAGACGCTCGCGGGCCGCGTCCAGCTTGCCGGCCGCGACCTGGTGCTCGACGAGGCCGAGCGACAGGCGCAGCGAGACCAGGTGGTGCTGGGCGCCGTCGTGCAGGTTGCGCTCGATGGCCCGTCGCTCGCCGTCGGACTCCGCGACGGCCTCCCGCCGCGACGTCGCGATCTGCTCCCCGTGCGACACGGCCGCCCGCAGCTGGCGCTCGAGCTCGATCTCGACGCGGTACGCCTGGAGCACGGCGCCGAGGCTGTCGGCGACGTCGGCGAGCAGCTGGTGGCGCTCGCTGCCGCCGGCCACGGCCTCGGCGTCCACCGACAGCGCCCCGATCTCCTCGGTGCCGTGGCGCACCGGGAACGTGACCAGCTCGTCCGCCGGCGCGGTGTCCCCGGCGTCGCTGCGCCGCCACCGGTAGGTCCGTGGACGCAGCCCCGGGCGGCGCGCCGTCAGCTGCACGGTCCGCGCCCCGAGGTGGCGCCCGACGGCCTCCGGGAGCCGATCGAGGTCGCCGCCGGCCGCCGCGGTGCGGGAGACCTCGGCGACCTCGAGCAGCACCCGGTAGGGCGTCGGGCGCCGGCCGTGGAGCAGGCGCTCGACGACGCGGTCGACCCGCGAGGACACCGCCACGTACACCGCCGCCCCGCCGGCGGCCCCGAGCACCCAGCCCGCGGGGCCCCGGCCCGCGAGCGTGGCGAGCAGCGCGACGGTGCCGCCGACCGCGACCACCACGACGACGACGGTCAACGCCCGGTGCAGGCGGTCCGCCGACGCCCGCAGCCGCGGGCGGTAGGCGGCCAGGACGGCGAGGGCCAGGGCGGCGGCGGAGAAGCGGGCGAACCAGAACAGCAGCGCGGTCGGCTCGCCCCCGCCGCCGCCCCCTGCACCGCTGTGGCGGGCCGTGGGATCGTCGAGGGTGAGGCCTGGCTGACCGGAGGCGGCCATGACGGCGGTGAGCAGGGCGAGGACGGTCGCGGTGACCAGCACGCCGGTGAGGACGGTGGCGAGCAGCCGGGCCTGGTCGCGTCGCTCGGGCGTGGCGCCGGCGCGCAGGTGGCGGGACACGCCGAGCGCGCCCACCAGCGGCACCCCGAAGCCGAAGAACACCACGCAGCTCACGGTGTGCGGCAGCAGCGCGGTCCCGACCCCCGCCGCGAACAGCGCGATCCCCGCCAGCCCGACCAGCAGGCGCTGCCCGCCCCGGGCCGCGGCGACGCCCGCCGGAAAGAGCAGCAGCGCCCCGACGTAGGCGGCGCTGGCCACGCCGTGGAGCAGGATCTGGTGGAGCTCGCCGATCTCGAGCCCCGAACCCCGGCGCACCACCAGCGTCGCGGCGTGGGCCTGGAGGTTGAACGCACCCGCCGAGCCGATCATGGCCAGGATCAGCAGGCGGACGGTCCACGTGCGACCCCCGCGGCGCCACAGGACGACGGCCACCGCGAGGTTCACGGCGCTGGCCAGGTAGTCGAGCACCGCCTGGCCCGCGGGCTCGCCCAGCGCGGCCGCCTCGACGATCCCTGCCGACCACGTCCCCTCGGCGCCGGCCACCGCGGCGCCGATCGCGGGCACGTGCGCGGCGAGGGCCACCAGCGCGCCGAGGACGAGCCAGACCAGCGTGAGCACCGCGCACGCCGCCAGGACCACCCACCACGCCGCCACCCAGCCGCGCCCGGCGTCGTCGGGGCGGGCCGCGGCGCGGGCGTCGCCGCCGGTCACGCGCGGTGTCGCGGCCAGGGTCCCGGTCACGGCCCGCCGCCGGCCGTCGATCCCGTGTCCAGCACCACCGGCCGCAGCCGGTCGGGCAGCCACGCGCGCAGCTCGACCCCGGGGCCGCGGCCGGCGACCTGCAGGGCCCCGCCCAGCGCGGCCAGCCGGTCGACGTCGTCGGCCAGCGCCACGCGCAGGGATGCCGCGTCGTCATCCGGCTCGGCGTCCTCCACCCGCACCTCGACCACGTCGCCGTGCCGCTCGAGGTGCACCTCCAGGGGTGTACGTCCCCCGGGCGCGGCGAGCAGCGAGATCGCCGACGCCGCGGCGTAGTACAGCCCGGACTCGATCTCCCACGGCAGCCGGTCGGCGAGCCGGCCGGAGAGGTGCACCGGCCGGGGGAGGTCGACGACGACCTCCTCGAGCGCCGCGCGCGGCCCCTGCTCGCGCAGGACGGCGGGGTGCACGCCGCGGGCGATGACCCGGAACCGGTCGATGAGCGCGGTGAGCCGGTCGCGCGCCTCCTCGACGTGGTGGCGGGCCATCTCGGTGGCGCCCTCGGGGTCGTCCTCGGCGTCCTCCAGCGCGTCGGCGGCGTCGATGATCGACGTGCGGAAGGCGGCGAGCCGGTCGGTGGTCGCACCCCGCAGCTCGGTGGCCAGACGCCGGCGCTCGACCTCGCGGGCGGCCTCGAGGCGGCGGCGGGACGCGGCGGTCTCGGCCGCCAGCTCGTCGACCCGCCGGACGCGGGCCGCCAGCTCCGCGGTGCGGGCGACGCCCCGGAGCAGGAGGTGCGCCCCGCCGGCGACGTCGCGCACCAGCCGCCGGTCGGCGGCCGTGACCGGGCGCCCACCCTTGCCGACGGTCAGCACCGCCCGCAGCCGCTCGCCGTCGAGCACGGGCACGGCGTGGTCGACCCCGGGCCGGGCCAGCAGGAGACCCAGGGACGGCACGCGCTCGCCCGCGCCCTCGCCCGGCGGGAACACGGCCTCGGCGACCAGCTCGTCGCCGACCGCCAGCCACACGCCGGCCCGGTCGGCCGCCGTGCCCTCGCCGAGCACGCGCGCCAGACCGGGCAGGGCGTCGGCGAGGGAGCCCTCGCGGACGCGGGCGGCGGTGTCGGCGAGTGCGGTGTAGGGCGTGGTCGCCGGTCGGGGCGCCAGGCGGCGCGCGGCACGCTCGACGCGGGGCCCGGTCGCCCGCGCCGTCGCCACCGCCGCCGCGGCGGCCACGAACGGCCCGACGACGGCCGCCAGCGCCGGGCCCGCGAGCCACGCCCACAGCGCCGTCACGACGAGCAGGACGACGGCGACCAGGGCACCGACCAGCACGGGCCGGACCGGCCAGGCCACCCGGGGCCCGACCCTCCACGCGGCGCCCGTCGCGCTCATGGCGGATCAGGCGTCGCCGCGCTGCGAGCGCAGGTAGGTCAGGACGGCGAGCACGCGGCGGTGGTGCGCGGACGTGTCGGCGTGCAGCCCGAGCTTGTCGAAGATGTTGGCGACGTGCTTCTCCACCGCCTTGCCGCTGACGTAGAGCGTGGACGCGATGCCGTTGTTGGACCGGCCCTCGGCCATCAGCTTCAGCACGTCCCGCTCCCGCTCGGAGAGGGTCGAGACGGGGTCGCGCTTCTCGCCGCGCGGGCGCTCGACGAGGCGCTTGGCCAGCTCGGGCTCGATGACGATCTCGCCGTCGGCGATGCGGGCGAGGGTGTCGGAGAGCACCTCCACGCTGCCGACCTTCTCCTTGAGCCGGTAGCCGATGCGGTCGGTGCCGATCTCGAGGATGCGCATGAGGTAGTGCGACTCGGCGTAGTGCGAGAGGAACAGCAGGCCCATGTCCGGGTGCGCGGCCCGCAGCCGCTCGGCGGTGACGAGGCCGCCGTCGGGCTCGGGCGGCATGCGGATGTCGAGCAGGGCGACGTCGGCGGGCACGGTGCCGAGCACCGCGACCAGCGGATCCCCGCCGGACTCGACCGCGACGACCTCGTGTCCCGCCGCCTCGAGCAGCATGACCAGGCCCTGGCGGAACAGGGCGCCGTCCTCGGCCACGGCTACGCGCACGGGAACCTCGCGGTGATCTCGGTCTTCTCGGCGGAGGCGTCGGTGACGCCGACCGACCCGCCCAGGGGCACGGCCTCGTCGAGCACCACCCCGTGCAGCGCCGGGTCGACCCCGGAGAGCGTCAGCACGAGGTGCCCGTCCGCCACGCGGACGCGGACGTCGACGGGCGCGTCGCGGTCGGCGGCGAGGCAGGCGGCGGTGGCGAAGTACGCGGCGCCCTCGGCAGCAGTGCCGGCGCGGACGCCGTCGGCGTCCACCCGGGCGCGCCCGCCGCTCGCCGCGACCAGCTCGCGCAGCGCCGGGCCGAGCCCCGCCTCGTCCAGCAGCGGCGGGTAGATCGCGGCGGCGACGTCGCGCAGCTCCTGCAAGGCGGCCGCGAGCTCGTCGGCGAACTCGTCGAGGCCCTGCCGCCACGCCTCGTTGCCGTCCGGGGCGTCGGCCCGCAGCACGCCGAGGCGCAGCGAGAGGGCGGAGAGCCGCAGGGCGGGTCCGTCGTGCAGCCGGCGCTCCAGCCCGCGGCGCCGACGCCACCGCTCCTCGGCGCGACGACCGTGCTCGCCACCCAGCGTCATCGGTGCAGCGTCGAGGACGGAGCGGGCCGCGCGCCAGGGGGAACACCCACGACGGGGATCGGGCACATCCCCGGGGCGTCGGCGTCGCTGATCACGCCTCGTGCGCAACAGGACCCCCAGGGTGGCGAGACGCCGCCGACACGTCGCTGACGGACGGGCGGGAAGGTTACTATCCGTCAGCCCGCCGGAGGAGGGGTCGTGACGTACAGTCTGGGGATCGATCTCGGCACGACGTTCGTCGCCGCGGCGATCTCCCGGGACGGCCAGCGGGTCGAGATGGTCCCCCTCGGCGACCGGACCGTCACGGAGCCCGCGCTCGTCCTGCGCCGCCCGGACGGCTCGCTCGCGGTCGGCGACGCGGCGGCCCGGCAGGCGGGCAGCCGGCCCGCCGACGTCGCCTGGGGGGTCAAGCGCCGCCTCGGCGACCCGACGCCGGTCGTGCTCGGCGGGGCGTCGCGCCCGGCCGGGGAGCTGCTCGCCGCGATGCTGCGCGACGTCCTCGCCCGCGTCGCCGCCGAGGAGGGCGGGCCCCCGGAGCGGGTCGTGCTCACCCACCCCGCCAACTGGGGTCCCTACCGCCGCGGGCTGTTCGAGGACGTCGCCGTGCTCGCCGGGCTGGAGGATCCGCCGATGCTCACCGAGCCCGAGGCGGCCGGGGTGCACTTCGCGATCACCCGCGGCCTCGCCGAGGGCGACCTGCTCGGGGTGTACGACCTCGGCGGTGGGACCTTCGACGCCGCCGTGCTGCGGGGCCGCGCGGCCGGCGTGGAGATCCTCGGCGTGCCCGAGGGCATGGAGCACCTCGGCGGCGTCGACTTCGACGAGGCCGTGCTCGACCGCGTCGACCAGGCCTGCGGCGGCGCCGTGAGCGAGCTCGACCCGCACGACGCCCGCGCCCGCGCCGCGGTGGCCCGCGTCCGCCAGGACTGCGTCGTGGCCAAGGAGACGCTCTCGGTCGACGACCAGGCGAGCGTCGCCGTCCTGCTGCCCACCCGGCAGGAGGAGGTGACGGTGACGCGCGCCGAGTTCGAGGCGATGGTGCGCACGCCGCTCGAGTCGACGGTCGCGGCGCTGCGCCGGGCGCTGGACTCCGCCGGGGTGCGGGCGGACGCGCTGTCGGCGGTGCTGCTGGTCGGCGGCTCGTCGCGGATCCCGCTGGTCGGGCGCATGGTCGGCGACGCACTGGGCTGCCGGACGGTGGTGGACAGCCACCCGAAGCACGCGGTCGCCCTGGGGGCCGCGGTGGTGGCGGCCCGGGGCGCGGGCGCGGTCGGCGCGGGCTGGGTGAGCGGGGACGCCCGCGCGGCGGCCCGTCCCACGGCGGGCGGCGCGGCGACCGCCGGCCCGGCCACACCGGCCGCCGCGCCGGCGACCGCCGCCCCGCCGCCCACCGTCGTGCACTCGCCCGACCCGGTCGCCGCGACCCGCGCGCTCCCCCGCGACGCCTGGGCCGCCCGACCCCTCCCCCCGCCCCCGGCCTCGCCGCCCGCGGCGCTGCCCGGCGGGCCCGCTCCCGGCCGTGGCGGACCCCACGACAGCGGCTACCACCCGCGACCCGCCGCGCCGCCCGGCCCACCCGGCCCACCCGGCCCCCGCGGCCGCCCGGGCCCCGCACCGGGTGGCCCCCCGTCGGGCGCGGCTCCCGGCCCGGGCCCGCGCCGCCCGCCCGGCGACCCCCGGCCGGGCGGCCCCGGCTGGGGCGCTCCGCCGGGCGGTCCGCGTCCCCCGCAGGGCCCGCCGCCGCGGCAGGGTCCGGTGCGCCCGCAGCCCGCTCCCCGTCCGGTGCCGGCGGACGCGGCGCCGACGTCGGAGCACCGCACCGCGACGGGCGGCACCGGCCGCCGCCGCACGGTCCTCCTGGCCGTGGTGGCGCTGCTCGTCGTGGCGGTGATCGCCGTCGTCGTGCTGCTGGTCCTCGGATGAGCCCGCGGGTGGGGTGCTCCCCCCGGGCGGGGTGGGGACGGCTGTCGGGTACGCCCCCGGGTGCGCGCACCCCCGACGCACGACCCTGGTCGTCACCACCGAGAGACCAGGTCAGGGAGCCCGCGATGGACGCCACCACCGCCACGATCAGCGTCACCGTCAGCCACCGCGACCGCGCCGTCCTGAGGGCCGTCGCCTCCGGCCGCGCGTCGGTCGAGGGCGGGGCCCTGTTCATCGACGGCCGGTTCAACGCCGACCAGTTCGCGCTCGTCCGCCTCGGCCGCGCCGGCCTGGTCACCACCGACGGCGGGCCCGCCCGCCTCACCGCGGTCGGCAGCCACGTCCTGCTCGCCGTCTGACCACCGCCCCACCAGCCCCGGAGCCCGCCGTGACCAGCCCGCTCGAGCGCCTCGGCACCGCCACCGCGTCCGGGGCCCGCTGCGTGTTCCTCTCCCCCCACCTCGACGACGCGGTGCTCTCGTGCGGCGCGCTGATGCGCGCGCTCGCCCCGCGCTCGGAGATCCACGTCGTCACCGTCTTCACCGCGACGACCGACGGCCCCCACACGCGGGCCGCGCGGTCGTTCCTGCGCCAGTGCGGCCACGGCGACGCCACGGACGGCTCGACCCTCTTCGCCGCCCGCCGCGAGGAGGACCGCGTCGTCCTGGACGGGCTGGGCGTGTCCCACGAGCACCTCGGCCTGCCCGACGCCCTGTTCCGGCGACGGGCGGTGCCGCGCGCCCTGGCCGGCCCCGCCGCGCGGGTCGCCCGGGTCCTGCCCGAGCTCGTCCACCGCTACCCGACGTTCCGCTACGACATCGCCCTGGGACGGGTCTCCCGCGGCGACCGCGCGCTCGGTGCCGCGCTCGCCGCCCGCCTCGAGGCGCGCCTCGCCGGCGCCGACCTCGTGTTCGCCCCGCTGGGCGTCGGCCGCCACGTCGACCACCTGCTGACCCGCACCCTCGGCGCCGGTCACCCCGGCCGGGTCGTCTACTACTCGGACTTCCCCTACGACCAGTCCCACGCGCGCGACGAGGACTTCCTGCGCCGCCACGGGCTGCGGGCGTGGCGGCACGACGAGGGCCCCGAAGGACGGGCGGCGAAGGCCGACCTCATCCGCGGGTACGCCACCCAGGCCGACGCGCTGTTCCCCTCCGGGGTCATCCCCGCCGCGCCCGAGACCTACTTCGCCGCCTGAGCCACCTCCGCCAGCACCTCGTCGAAGATCGCGAGCTGCGCGGCGGCCAGCGCGTCCCAGTCGAAGGCGCGGGCGAACTCCCGTCCCCGCTCCCCCGCCGAGGCGAGGGTGGCGTCCGCATCCGGGCCGGTGAGCAGGTCGACCAGGCGCGCCGCGAGGGCGTCACCGTCGAAGGCCGGCACCGTCCAGCCCACCCCCTCCGGCACGACCTCGCGCAGGCACGGGATGTCGAACGCCAGCACCGGCGTCGCCGCGGCGAGGGCCTCGAGCGCCACGAGCCCGAACGTCTCGTGCCGCGACGGGACGACGACGAGCCGGGCGTCGGCCAGCAGGGCGGTCTTGTCCTCGCCCGAGCACCAGCCGACGAACCGGATGCGGTCGCCGACGCCGAGCCGCTCCGCGTGGCGGCGCACGCGCGGCTCCTCCGGGCCGCCACCGGCGATCACGAGGTCGCCCTCGACCTCGCCGCACACGGCGGCCCAGGCGTCGAGCAGCAGGTCCAGGCCCTTGCCGTGCAGCTCGAGGCGCCCGATGAACACGACGTCGCGCCCGACGCGCGGGGGCGGGGCGAACAGCGCCGGGTCGATGCCGTTGCCGACGACGTCCACACGAGCGGCGGGGTTCATCTCGCGGAGCCGCTCCGCGGTGCCCGCGGAGACCGCGATCATCCGCCGGTGGCTGCGCACGCCCCAGCGTTCCACCCGGTGCACGGGCACCTTGTACTGGCGCGCCTTGTCGCGGGCGTGCAGCCACTGCACCAGCCCGAGCGTCGGGCGCCCGGTCCAGCGCGGGGCGCCCATGCTCGAGATCGGGGCGAAGAAGTCCTCGACGACGAGGTCGGCGTCACGGCGATGGCGACGCACGGCCAGCGGGAGGCCGGCGACGTAACCGAGGAGGCGCGTGAGCCGGTTGGCGCCCCGCCGAACGCCCACCTCGGGCCCGACCGGCACGTAGCGCACGCCGTCGTGCTCGGCGTCGCGCGCGCCGGGGAAGGTCGTGGTCAGCACCGTGACGCGGTGCCCGGCCGCCACGAGCCGCCGGTCGATCTCGTGGGTGCGCCGGGAGCCCCCGCCCGCCCCGGGCTGGTGGGGGTGCTCGAACCCCAGGTGCAGGATGTGCATCGCGTCCTCGTCTCCCGGAGTGGCCGAGGCACCCGGACGAGTGAGTCCTCGACGGCGGATCGAACCAGCGCCGACCATGCGGAGCAACCAGCGGCCCCGGTGGTCGGCGCCGTGGTCACGCCTCGACCGGCTGGGCGGCACGGCGGCGGGCCGGGCCGGCGAGCAGGTCGTGGCGCTCGGCGATGCGCAGCTCGACCGGGGTGGCGCCGAGCCGGGCGAGCACCGCCAGGGCGTCGACCTCGTCGCACCCGACCAGCAGGATCGCCACCTCGTCGGAGTCCTGCACGACCTGGTCGGTGCTGCGCAGCGCGGCCCGCGCCTGCTCCGCGGGGATGCCGCGGACGCGGGCGACCGTCGCCAGGTCCGCACGCGCGACCCGCTCCTGCGTGCGGTGGCCCTCGTGCATCTCGGCCAGCACGACACCGGCGAGCAGCTCGGCGCTGCGGTCCCAGGAGAACGCCGACGCCCAGCGGCGGCAGGCGTCCTCGACCGCGGCGGCGTGGTCGTCGTCGGCGAGCGCGGTCAGGGTCTCGACCAGCGCGTCGGCGAGGCCGTCCGGCCCGGGCACCAGGCGGCCCGTGACGCCGTCGACGACGGAGTCGCGGATGCCGGCGGCGTCGAGCGCGACGCAGGGCAGCCCGTGGGCGGCGGCCTCGATGACCGAGCAGCCCCAGCCCTCGGCGTCGGAGGTCGAGGTGGTCAGCCACGCGCGGCCGAGGATCTCGTCGCGCACCGCGTCGGGCTGGTAGCCGTGCAGCGTCACCGTGGCCTGCAGGCCCAGCTCCTCGACCAGGGCCTCCAGCGCCGGGCGCTCGGGGCCGTCGCCGACGACGTCGACGCGCAGGCGCTCCACGCGGCGGGCGACCTCCGCGACCCGGCGCAGCAGCACGTCGACGCGCTTGTGGGGCACCAGGCGGGTGACCACGGCGATGGTCGGGTCGATGTCGCGGGGGATCGTGGGTGTGACCGGCGCGGCCGCACCGTTGGGGACCACCGAGATCGGCCCGGTGAAGCCGAGGCGGCGGCGCAGCTCGTGGCGGGTGGACGGCGAGACCGCGGCGATGCGGCGGGTGCCGTGGACGCGGCGGGCGACGCGGCCCTCGAGGAAGCGGCCGAACGCGGCCACGGGAGCCGGGAACCGGGTGGCGAACTGGTCCTGGTGGACGTGGTGCACGACCCCGACCACCGGGACGTCGCGCGGCACGAAGGCCGGGGCGAAGAACGGGATGCCGTTCTGGCAGTCGACGATCGCGTCGAACTCGCGGCCACGGGCGGCCAGGCGGGCGCCGACGTGGGCGTACAGCGAGAGCTCGCCGCCGACGCGCTCGATCGTGATCCCGTCGATGACCTCGCGCGCGGCCAGGCCCTCGGGGCGGGCGCAGAACCAGGTGACCCGGACCCCCGCGGCGACCCAGCGCTGCGCGATCCGGTGCATGTACTGCTCGGCGCCGCCGGCCTGCGGGTGGCGCACGTCGCGCCAGTTGAGGACGAGGACGTGGCGGCCGGCGAGACGGTCGGTGAGGGGCGTGCCCGGCGTGGTGTCCGTCGTCGTCATCTCGGTCTCCTCGGTCTCGCGGTCTCTTGACCTGCGAGAACGAGGATGCCGCCGGATGACCGGCGGACCGAGGGGGTGCGCCCTGCGCTGCCCGGAGCCGTCCCCCGGTCGTCGGTGGGGCTCTCCCTACCCGCCGCAGCACCGCGCCCGCCACGGCGCGGGGCCGTGACGGGCGCGGGTGTTGCGGACGGGCGCGCGTCAGGCGCCGCGGAGCGAGAGGACGGCGCGGAAGCTGGGGATCCCGTCACGGAGGGGGTGGAACGTGGAGCGGGCGTCGTCGGTCCAGGTCACCGGGACCTCGACGATGGTCGTGCCGGCCTGCTGCACGCGGCGCAGGAGCTCGACGTCGAAGGCGAACCCGTCGAGGCGGCACTCGCGCACGGCCTGCGCGGCGACCTCGCGGGTGAAGAACTTGAACCCGCACTGCGAGTCGTGCACCCCGGGCACGACCGAGCGGCTGAGCGCCCGGAACGCGGCGCCGCCGAGGCGACGGCCCAGCGGCTGGGGCTCGGCGAAACCCGCACCGGGGGCGTGGCGGGAGGCGATGACGGCGCCGGCCCCGGCCTGCAGGTGGTACATCGCCGCGGTCAGCGTCTCGACCGGGGTGGAGAGGTCGGCGTCGAAGAAACCGACGAACCGCGCCGAGCTCGTGGCGAGCCCGCGACGCACGGCGGCGCCCTTGCCGGCGCGGGTGCACCCGATGACGTCGATCGGCACCGCGTGGCCGAGCCGGGCGGCGACGGCGCGGACGACGCCCGCGGTGTCGTCGACGCTGCCGTTGTCGACCACGACGATCCGTGCGTCCCACGGCTGCGCCGCGAGGAAGGCGACGGTGGCCTCGAGGGTCCGCGGCAGGCGGGCCGCCTCGTTGTAGGCGGGGATGATGACCTCGAGGTCGGCGGCGGGGCGCCGGGTCGGCAGGGCGGTCGGGCCGGTCGTCGAGGCGGTCATCGCTGGCTCCTGGGGTGCGCCACCGGGGTGGCTCCCCGGTGATGGAGTCAGCGTCGCCGCGTCGGGTCGGCGGGCCGATGGTGTGAGCCCTGCGTCGCGCGGTGCCCACCCGCCCGTCGAGGTGGGGTTCTCCCCCGCCCGGGACGACGACGGGGGCCCTCCTGCGCGAAAGGACCCCCGTCGTCACGGGCCTACCGGGTCACCGGCGGCCGCCTCGCAGGAGGTGGGCCAGCGTCCGGAAGCCGAAGCGGAGCGTGGCGTCCGTCGCGTGGATCGGGAGGAGCAGCGTCGACGTCACGAGGTCGCCGACCGAGGCGCCGACGGGCCGCGGCGCGACGGGCTGCCGCTCACCGGACGGCGGGCCGCCGAGCCGGCGGTCACCGGACCGGAGGTCGCCGGACTGCGGGAGGCGACGGTCGTCACCGTTGCGACGCGGCTCCGGTGCCCAGCCCTGCCGACCCTCCGGGCCCGGGGCGCCCTGGGGGCCGGGGGCACCCTGCGGCCCGGGCGGACCGGGCGGGCCCGGCTCGCCCTGCGGCCCGGGCGGACCCTGGGGACCGGCCGGACCGGGCTCGCCCTGCGGGCCCTGCTCGCCGCGCGGGCCGGGCATGCCCTGGGGTCCGGGCGCACCGCGCTCGCCCTGCTCGCCGGTGGCACCCTGCTCGCCGGTCGCGCCCTGCTCACCGGTCGCGCCCTGCTCACCGCGCAGGCCCTGCTCACCGCGCAGGCCCTGCTCCCCCTGCTCGCCCTGGGGGCCCTGGAGACCCTGCTCCCCCGGGGCGCCCTGCGGGCCGGGGAAGCCGTGAACGCCCTGCTCGCCCTGCGGGCCTTGCAGGCCCTGCTCGCCCTGCTCACCACGGGTGCCCTGCTCGCCCTGCTCGCCGCGGAAGCCCTGCTCACCACGGGTGCCCTGCTCGCCCTGCAGGCCCTGCTCGCCCTGCTCGCCCTGCAGGCCCTGCTCGCCCTGCTCGCCCTGCAGGCCCTGCTCGCCCTGCAGGCCCTGCTCGCCTTGCTCGCCCTGCTCGCCACGGGGACCCTGCGGACCCTGCTCGCCGGCCGGGCCCTTGTCGCCGGCCGGGCCCTTGTCGCCGGCCGGGCCCTTGTCGCCGGCCGGGCCCTTGTCCCCGGGCGGGCCCTGCGGCCCGGGCCGGGTCCGCAGCCCGTCCTCGTCGTTGCTGCTCGAGGTCCGGCGCGCGGCGCGCGCGGAGGAGGTGGTGCCGGTGGTCCCGCGGGACTCCCGGGACACGCGCGCCTCGCGGGACGCGCCGGCGGACCGCCGGACCGTGGTCCTGCCGGTCGTGCTCCTCTCGGCGGGCGTGCTCGGCGCGGTGCCCTCGCGCCGGGGACGCGTGGTGGTCTCGTCGGCGTCGCTCGCGCCGGTGGGTTCGGTCTCTGCCACGGATGCTCCTCGGGGGCTGGGGGGACGTCGGCCGTCCGGGCCACGTTCGTGCGGGAGGGGTTCGCGTCGTCCCCAGCGCCGGCGCACGGGGCGCGCCCGACGGCGGCCGGTGGCCACCGTCGCGTGGAGCTGCCGGGTGCGGCCCGGAGCGGGCCGGCGTCGACGTCGGGCCGGACCGCGGTGTCGAGTCCGGCCGTGGGTTCGACGGTAGGCGTGCGCGGCGTCGACCGACCACCGCTGCGCCCATGACGAGACCCACCGGGTCGGCAGGGTTCGCCGGGCGCCCCCGCCGCCGAACGTCGCACGCCCGAGTGCCGCCGACGGGACTCGTCCGCGCACCCCTGTTTGGCCGGGGTGGTGCGCCGGGAACGGCGGCTCGGTGGCCGACACGCTGTTCGCCCCGCCCCTCACCGCCTGCCCGAAGCGCATGGTGTTCGGCCCGTGCGGCGGCGCGCGCAGCGACGGTACCTGCGAGCTCGATGCCGCGCTGCCGTGTCCATGGTGCGACCCGGAGGACCCGGTCGGCCTCCGGGTCTGGCCCGGCCCGACGCCCACGCCCGTCCCGGTGCGCGCCCCGGCCGTGCTCACCGACCTCAGCGTCCCGCCCTACGACCTGGCGGCGCTGCGCGAGGCCCTCGCGCTGCTCGCCCCGGTGTCCGATGCCCTGCTCGTCGGCGAACACCACCACCGTCCCGACTTCCCGCCGACGATGATGACCGCCGAGATCCTCGCCGCCGACGCGCAGCCGTGGATCACGCTGACCTGCCGGGACCGCAACCGCGTCGTCCTCGAGCAGGAGGTGGCCGGGCTCGCCGCGCTCGGCGCCGGTGGGGCGCTGTGCGTGACCGGGGACGGGCGCGGGCACGACGTGCGCCCCGAGGCCACCCAGGTGTTCGACCTCGACAGCACCCGCCTGACCCACCTCGCCGCCTCCGCGGGGCTGCCCGCCGCGGTGGCCGTCGCCCCGGCGGCCCCGCCCGCCGCGCTGCGACCGGCCGCGCTCGCCGAGAAGCAGCGGGCGGGCGCGTGCCTGGCCGTCGCCAACCACGTCGGCTCCCCCCACGCGCTGGCCTCGTTCCTCGACGCGGCCCGGGCCGCGGGCGCGGACCTGCCGGTCGTGGCCGGCGTCGCGGTCTACACCGACGAGCGCTCGGCCGCGGTGCTCGCCGCCTTCCCGGGTCTCGCGCTCGACGCGGAGGCGGTGGCCGCGGTGCTCGCGGCACCCGACCCGCGCGAGGCCGGTATCGCGGCGGCCGTCGCCGAGGCCGAGGCGCTGCTCGCGGTACCGGGGGTGGTCGGGGTGAACCTCTCGGGGCTGGCGTCGGCCGACGGTTGGCGCGCCGGGGCGGAGGTCAAGGCCGAGGTCGCGGCACGGCTGAACGAGCGCCAATGAGCGGGCCCGACTCGGCGATGGAGGCCGAGTTCGACACCGTCGCGGCCTGGACCGAGCAGGCGGTCGCCGACCTCGGGCGCGACCACGCGGTCCCGGCCGCCTGCCGGGGCAGCGGCTCCCCCGCCGACCTCGCGTGGCTCGCCCGGGGGCTCGACCTGCGCGGCGACGCCCGGTTCCTCGACGCCGGCGCGGGTCTGGGCGGGCCCGCAGCGTGGCTCGTCGACCACCTCGGGGGCCGCTGGACCGGGCGCCCGCTGCTGACCGAGCCGATGATCCACGCCGCGCGGTCGGCCCGCCGCCTCTTCGGCTTCCCGACGGTCGCCGCCGTGTCCGAGGCGCTGCCGCTGCCGTCGGCGAGCGTCGACGTGGCGTGGTCGCTGGGCGTCCTGTGCGTGACGCCGTCGCGCCCGCAGGTGCTCGGCGAGCTGCGCCGGGTGCTCGTGCCCGGCGGGCGGCTCGGTCTGCTCGTGCTCCAGCACGGCGGCACCCCGCTGCCCGAGCAGCCCGAGGGCAACGACTTCCCGACCCACGACGAGCTCGCCGCCCAGCTCGCCGACGCGGGCTTTCGGGTCGACGAGGAGGTCGACGCCGCGCGCCTGCCCGGGGCACCCGCGGGGTGGGACGAGCGCGCCGACCGGGTGGACGACCACGTGCGCCGCCACCACCGTGAGCACCCGGCCCACCGTCAGGCCGAGGAGCAGCAGCGCGTCATGGGCCGCCTGCTGGGTGAGCGCCTCGTCACCACCCAGCTGCTGGTGACCACGGCGGTGTGACCCCGGCCGCACGGGCGGGCCCGCTCGCCCGCCCGGCGGGCGGGACGAGGTGCCCGTGCGCCCGGCGGCACGCCCGGACGAGCGACACCCGGCCGGGCGCACCACCCGCCGCCGGATCGGACCGGTCGGGCGTCCCCGGGCGCGCCGCGCTCGTGGCGGGCGCCCCGGCCGGGTCTACTGGACGTGTGCCGGCTGATCCGGGCCCCGCGACCGCGGGGCCGGCCGACCGGTGCCGGGAGGAGAACGCGGTGACCTACGACGCGGTCAGTGCCTACACGGTGCTGTTCGGCGACGGCGAGGCCCCGGCACGCGTGACCGTGCACGGGTCGGCCGAGGAGGCCTGGGGCGCGCTGGACCTGCTGGTCCGCGGCCGGTCCCGCCGCTGGCGCGCCCGCCCGGGCGCCATCGACGAGGGACGGGTCACCGAACTGGCCGAGCGCTGGCGCCGCGCCGACCCCGAGCGCCGCTACTGGCAGGTGGCGCCCCACCGCCTGCGCGTCACCGTCCCGGCCATCGCCGAACCCCGGACCGTCCGCCCGGCCTGACCCGCCCCACCCCCGGCAGCGAACGCGCTGTTCGCGGCTTCTATGCGTCGAAAGTCCCCGTTCGCGGTCGCCGCGGGGCGCTCCACGCCCTCGCCGATCCCCTACGCGATGATCACCAGGCTCCTGCGCGGGACCGGAAGATCGACACGGGCGGCACGAGCCTGCTGATCTCCCCGCCACCGGCGAGGTGGGGACCACCCCACCGCATCGCAGGGCGCGCCCTCCCGACGCGGCCCGCCGGCCCGAGCAGCCTCGTCGCCAGGACGCGCCGGGCGACGGGCCCGGCCCCGCGCGGCGGAGGTGGGTCATGGTCGAGGGTCCGGCGTCGCACCGTCGCGGCGTCGTCACGTCGGCCCGCCGTCACCTCCACGAGGTCCGGGCGGGGCTGCGGGTGGTCGTGGCGGTGCTCGTCACCCTGCTGCTCGTCGCGGTGCGTGCGGGGCGTCGGCGCCCGGAGCGCGCCGCGACCCCGGTCGCGTCGGCACGCTCGCTCGTCGTCCTCGTCCACGGCCTCGGCGCGGGTCCGCACTGCTGGGACGCCGTCGCCGGCGCGCTGAGCGGACCGGGCGTCGCGGTCGTCACCCACCGCTACCCCTGGACCACCCGTGTCGAGGAGCTCGGCGACCGGCTCGCCGACGAGGTCCTCGACCTCGCCCGCCGCAGCGGCGCCCGCACGGTCACGCTCGTCGGGCACAGCCTCGGCGGCGTGGTCGTGGCTGCGAGCCTGGCCGGCGGGCGCTTGGAGGGCACCGTCACCGGGGTCGTCACCGTCGCCGCGCCGCTGCGCGGCACCCCCTGGGCGCGGCTGTTCCCGGTCGGCGCGGTGGGCGACCTGCGCACCGGCTCGCCCGTCCTGCGCACGCTCGCCGCGACGCCCCGCCGGGCCGGCGTGCCGTGGACCGCGGTCGCCTCCCGGGTCGACGGCGTCGTCCCGCCCCCGCGGGCGATGCTGGAGGGCGCCGAGCCCGTCGTCGTCGACGGCGTCGGCCACTGCGGCCTGCTGGGTGACGTCGACGTCGTCGCCCGCATCGCGGGCCTGGCCGGCCGCGCAGGCGAACGCGGACTTCGAACGCATAGAAGCAGCGAACAGCGCGTTCGCTGCCCCGGGGGTCAGGCCAGGGCGCGGTCGGTCGGGTCGATCGGGCGCGGGAGGACGTCGCGGCCGGTGAGGTGGGCGTCGACGCCCGCGGCCGCCGAGCGGCCCTCGGCGATCGCCCAGACGATGAGCGACTGCCCGCGCCCGGCGTCGCCGGCGACGAAGACGCCGGGCACCGACGTCTCGTAGTTCGACTCCCGCCGCACGTTGCCGCGCTCGTCGTAGGCCACGCCGAGGCTGTCGAGCAGGCCCTCCTTCTGCGGGCCGAGGAAGCCCATCGCGAGGAAGACCAGGTCGGCGGGCAGCTCGCGCTCCGAGCCCTCGACCGGCACGAACTTCCCGCCGGAGCGCTCCACGTCCACCAGCCGCAGCGCGCGCAGGTTCCCGTCGGAGTCGCCGAGGAACTCCTCGGTGTTGACCGAGAACAGGCGCTCGCCGCCCTCCTCGTGCGCGGAGGACACCCGGAAGATCATCGGGTAGGTCGGCCACGGGTTGGTCGCGGGCCGCTCCGACGGCGGGATCGGCATGATCTCGAGCTGGGTGACCGACGCGGCGCCCTGGCGGTGGGCGGTGCCCACGCAGTCGGCGCCGGTGTCGCCGCCGCCGATGACGACGACGTGCTTGCCCTCCGCGTCGATGAACGAGCGCTCGTAGTCGCCCTGCTGGACCCGGTTGGACGGCGGCAGGTACTCCATCGCCTGGTAGATGCCGTGCAGGTCGCGGCCGGTGATCGGCAGGTCGCGCCAGGCGGTGGCCCCCACCGACAGCACCACCGCGTCGTACTCCGCGCGCAGCTTCTCCACCGTCACGTCCGTGTCGGCCGGTCCCCCGACCTCGACGCCCGCGAGGAACCGCGTGCCCTCGGCCACCATCTGCTCGAGGCGGCGGTCGAGGCGGCGCTTCTCCATCTTGAACTCGGGGATGCCGTAGCGCAGCAGGCCCCCGATGCGGTCGGCGCGCTCGTAGACGGTGACGTCGTGCCCGGCGCGGGTGAGCTGCTGGGCGGCGGCCAGGCCCGCGGGCCCGGAGCCGATCACCGCCACCGACTTCCCGGTCCGGTGCTCCGGGGGTTGCGGGCGCACGAATCCCTCGTCCCAGGCCCGGTCGATGATCTCGATCTCGACCTGCTTGATCGTCACCGGGTCCGAGTTGATGCCGAGGACGCACGCGGACTCGCAGGGCGCCGGGCACAGCGTGCCGGTGAACTCCGGGAAGTTGTTGGTCGCGTGCAGGCGCTCGATGGCCTCGGCCCAGTCGTCGCGCCAGACCAGGTCGTTCCACTCGGGGATCATGTTGCCCAGCGGGCAGCCCTGGTGGCAGAACGGGATGCCGCAGTCCATGCAGCGCCCGGCCTGCTTGCGCAGCGTGGTCGGGTTGAGCTCCTCGTAGACCTCGTGCCAGTCCTTGATGCGGATGTCGACCGGCCGCCGCCGCGGGAGCTCGCGGCCGGTGGTGAGGAAACCTCGGGGGTCAGCCACGAGCAGCCTCCATGATCGCTTCGTTGACGTCGCGGCCGTTGCGCTCGGCGTCGGCGGTGGCCTCCAGGACCCGCTTGAAGTCGGTCGGCATGACCTTGGTGAACCGGGCCGCCGCTGATCCGATTCCTGTGTCCCAGTCGGTGAGCAGGTCATGGGCCACCGCGGAGTCGGTGGCCGCGTAGTGCTTCTCGACCAGCGGGCGGAGCTCGTCCAGGTCGTGGGCGTCGAGCACCTCGAGCTCGACCATCTGGTGGTTCACCCGGCCCTCGACGAGGTCGAGCACGTAGGCGATGCCGCCGGACATGCCGGCGGCGAAGTTGCGCCCGGTCGGGCCGAGGATCACCGCGCGCCCGCCGGTCATGTACTCGCAGCCGTGGTCGCCGACGCCCTCGACGACGGCCACCGCCCCGGAGTTCCGGACGCAGAAGCGCTCGCCGACCTTGCCGCGCAGGAACGCCTCGCCGGCCGTGGCGCCGTAGAGGATGACGTTGCCGGCGACGATGTGCTGCTCGGCGACGAACGGCGCCTGCGGGTGCGGGCGCACCGAGAGCCGCCCGCCCGAGAGGCCCTTGCCGAAGTAGTCGTTGGTGTCGCCGATCAGCCGCATCGTCACGCCGCGCGGCAGGAAGGCGCCGAACGACTGCCCGCCCGAGCCGGTGAACGTGATGTCGATGGTGTCGTCGGGCAGGCCCTGGCCGCCCCAGCGGCGGGTGACCTCGGAGCCGAGCATCGTGCCGACGGTCCGGTTGACGTTGCGCACAGGCAGCTCGAGGCGCACCGGGGTGCCGTCGGCGATCGCGCCCTCGGCGAGCTGGATCAGCGTGTGGTCCAGCGCCTTCTCCATGCCGTGGTCCTGGGGCACCGCCTGGTGCAGCACGGTGGCGTCGGGGATGTCGGCGGGCCGGTGCAGGATCGGCGAGAGGTCGAGCCCCTCGGCCTTCCAGTGCGACTCGGCAGCGCGGGTGTCGAGCACCTCGGTGCGCCCGATCGCCTCGGACAGCGACCGGAAGCCCAGCGCCGCCAGGTGCTCGCGCACCTCCTGGGCGATGAACTCCATGAACGCCACGACGTACTCGGCCTTGCCGTCGAACTTCTGGCGCAGCACCGGGTTCTGGGTGGCGACGCCGACCGGGCAGGTGTCCAGGTGGCAGACGCGCATCATGATGCAGCCGCTGACCACCAGCGGAGCCGTCGCGAAGCCGTACTCCTCGGCACCCAGCAGCGCGGCGATGACCACGTCGCGGCCGGTCTTCAGCTGGCCGTCGGTCTGCACGACGATCCGGTCGCGCAGACCGTTGGCCAGCAGCGTCTGCTGGGTCTCGGCCAGGCCCAGCTCCCAGGGCCCGCCCGCGTGCTTGATCGAGGAGAGCGGCGACGCGCCCGTCCCGCCGTCGTGCCCGGAGATCAGGACGACGTCGGCGTGCGCCTTCGACACCCCGGCCGCGACCGTGCCGACGCCGACCTGGGAGACGAGCTTGACGTGGATGCGCGCTCGCGGGTTGGCGTTCTTGAGGTCGTGGATGAGCTGGGCGATGTCCTCGATGGAGTAGATGTCGTGGTGCGGCGGCGGCGAGATCAGGCCGACCCCGGGCGTCGAGTACCGGGTCTTCGCGATCCACGGGTAGACCTTGTGCCCGGGCAGCTGCCCGCCCTCGCCGGGCTTGGCGCCCTGCGCGATCTTGATCTGGATGTCGTCGGCGTTGACCAGGTACTCGCTGGTGACGCCGAAGCGCCCCGACGCGACCTGCTTGACCGCCGAGCGCCGCGAGTCGCCGTTGGCGTCGCGGGTGAAGCGGTTCGGGTCCTCACCGCCCTCGCCGGTGTTCGAGCGCCCGCCCAGGCGGTTCATCGCGATGGCCAGCACCTCGTGCATCTCCTGCGAGATCGACCCGTAGGAGATGGCTCCGGTGTTGAACCGCTTGACGATCTCGGAGACCGGCTCGACCTCGTCGATCGGCACGGGGGTCCGGCCGACCGACTCCGCGGCCTTGAAGTCGAACAGCCCGCGCAGGGTCATCAGCCGCGAGCTCTGCTCGTCGACCGCGCGGGTGTACTCCTTGAACGTGTCGTAGTTCTGGGTGCGCGTGGAGTGCTGCAGCTTGAACACCGTGTGCGGGTTGAAGACGTGCAGCTCGCCCTCGCGGCGCCACTGGTACTCGCCGCCGACGGCGAGCTCGCGGTGCGCGGGCTTGACCCCGTCGGCCGGCCAGGCCTGGCGGTGGCGCTGCGCGACCTCCTCGGCGAGCACGTCGTAGCCCACCCCGCCGAGGCGCGAGGTGGTGCCGGCGAAGCAGTCGTCGACGACCTCGGGGCCCAGGCCGATCGCCTCGAAGATCTGGGCGCCGACGTACGAGGAGACCGTCGAGACACCCATCTTGCTCATCACCTTGCGCACGCCCTTGGCCAGCGCCTCGACCACGTTGCGCGTCGCGGTCCCCGAGGTGACGCCGGTGATGACGCCCCGGTCGATGAGGTCGTCGACCGAGTCCAGCGCGAGGTACGGGTTCACCGCGCTGGCGCCGTAGCCGAGCAGCAGGGAGACGTGGTGGGTCTCGCGGACGTCGCCGGCCTCGACGACGAGGTCGACGCGGGTGCGGGTCTTCTCGCGCACGAGGTGGTGGTGCACCGCGCCGGTGAGCAGCAGCGACGGGATCGGCGCGTGGTCGGCGTCGGAGTTGCGGTCCGACAGGACGATGACGCGCGCGCCGTCGGCGACGGCGGTCGAGACCTCCTCGCGGATCTCGGTGAGCCGCTCCCGGAGCGCGTCCCCACCCCCGGCGACGGGGTAGAGCCCGGACACGACGTAGGGCGCGAAGCCGGGCATGTCGCCGTCGTCGTTGATGCCGACGAGCTGGGCGAGCTCGTCGTCGTCGATGACCGGCAGCGGCAGCACGACGCGCCGGCACGAGGCGGGCGAGGCGTCGAGCAGGTTGGTCTCCGACCCCAGGTGCACCTGCAGGGAGGTCACCAGCTCCTCGCGGTAGGCGTCCAGCGGCGGGTTGGTGACCTGCGCGAAGAGCTGGATGAAGTAGTCGAACAGCACCCGGCTGCGCGAGGAGAACGGCGCCAGCGGCGCGTCGTTGCCCATCGAGCCGGTGGCCTCGGCGCCCCCGGTGGCCATCGGGCGCAGGAGCAGCGAGACCTCCTCGCTGGTGTAGCCGAAGGTCTGCTGGCGGCGCACGAGCACGTCGTGGTCGAACGGCACGCGCTCGCGGACCGGCAGGTCGGCGAGCTCGACCATCCCGGCGTGCAGCCACTCGTCGTACGGGTGCTCGGCGGCGAGCTCGCCCTTGATCTCGTCGTCGTCGACGATCCGGCGCTCGACGGTGTCGACGAGGAACATGCGGCCGGGCTCGAGGCGGCCCTTGCGCACGATCGTCGTGGGGTCGATCTCGAGCACCCCGACCTCGGAGCCGAGCACGACCAGGCCGTCCTCGGTGACCCAGTAGCGGGCGGGCCGCAGGCCGTTGCGGTCGAGCACCGCGCCGATCACCGAGCCGTCGGTGAACGCGGCGAGCGCGGGGCCGTCCCAGGCCTCCATGAGCGTGGAGTGGTAGCGGTAGAACGCCCGCCGGGCGGGGTCCATCTCGGCGTGGTTCTCCCACGCCTCGGGGATCATCATCAGCACCGCGTGCGGCAGCGTGCGGCCGCCGAGGTGCAGCAGCTCGAGCACCTCGTCGAAGGTCGCCGAGTCGCTGGCGTCGGGCGTGACGATCGGGAACAGCCGGTCGAGTTCGGCCTCGCCGAACGCCCCGGTGGCGAGCATCGACTCGCGCGCGGCCATCCAGTTCCGGTTGCCGCGCAGGGTGTTGATCTCGCCGTTGTGCGCGAGGTAGCGGTACGGGTGCGCCAGGCTCCACGCCGGGAAGGTGTTGGTGGAGAAGCGGCTGTGCACCAGGGCGATCGAGCTGGTGGTGCGCTCGTCGGCGAGGTCGGCGAAGAAGGGCTCCAGCTGCTCCTCGGCGAGCATGCCCTTGTAGACGACGGTGCGCCCCGACAGGCTCGGGAAGTAGGTCTCCAGCCCGGCGGCCCGGGTCTCGTGCTCGACGCGCTTGCGCAGCGCGAAGGCCCGGCGCTCGAGGGTCAGGACCACCCCGGCGTCCCTATCGGCGTGCTCCCCTGATCCCCCCGCTGACGGCGTGTCGACCACGTGGTCCACGCCCGCGTCTTCACCCGCCCGCCCGAGGCCGACGAAGAGCTGGCGGAACCGCGGCATCACCGCGCGGGCGGTGGGGCCGATGCCGGCGCGGTCGGGGTCGACGGGCAGCTCGCGCCAGGCCAGGACCTCGAGGCCCTCCTCGCCCGCGATCCGCCCGACGATCTCCTCGATCGCGGAGGGGTCGCCGTCGACGGGCAGGAAGGCGTTGCCGACCGCGTAGCGCCCGGCCGCGGGCAGCTCGACGCCCGCCTCGGCGAGCACGGGGCGGTAGAGGCCGTCGGGGACCTGGATGAGGATGCCCGCGCCGTCGCCGGTTTCCGGTTCCGCGCCGCGGGCACCCCGGTGCTCGAGGTTGATGAGCGCGGTGAGCCCCCGGCTGACGGTGCGATGGTCACGGCGACCGGCGATGTCGGCCACGAAGGCGACGCCACAGGCGTCGTGCTCGTGGGCAGGGTCGTAAAGGCCCTCGGCCCGGCGTCCGGTCGCGTCCACGTGGCGCCTCCGATCGTTCTCGCGTGCAGGTGGTGGTCGCCGGGGACCGGCGTGGTGGTCGTGGGGTGGGGAGCGCCATCCGCACTGGACTCGTCCCGAGACGGCCCCCGCACACCCGGTCGGCGGTGGACGACCGGAGGGGCAACCCGACGTTAACCTCCGCAGCCGTGCGCGCGCACCGGGTCGATGGGCCCGAAAGAGTGCTGATCGCCACGTGCCGGCAACCGGCGGGGGTCAGCGCCTCCTGCGTCGGCGCGCGGCGGGATCCTCATAGGGATCCCGACCCGGCAGCCCGGCCGCGGCGGCGTCGCCCGACGAGCGCGGAGCGCGCGGTGGGCGCCGCGCCCTCGTGATCGATCCCGACACGCCGATCAGTCTGCCCGGCGACACACCGTGCGGCCAACCCCCGCTACCCGGCGGTACGCCCCGGGACAGCCGCTGACGGTGTGCTGAGGTGTCCCCGCCGCACGACCGGGTAACCGGGGCGGGTCGAACGCGTGTTCGACGCGACCCTCGACCACCCCGACGACCGAGGAGCTCCGGTGACCGACCCCCAGACCACGACCCCCGACCCGCGCGCCGTGAAGACCCCCGGTGACGACTCCCCCGCCGCGAAGGACAACAGCGCGTGGGTCACGGGCGACGAGCCGATGACCGGCCCGCAGGCGAGCTATCTCGAGACGCTCGCCCACCAGGCCGGCGAGGAGCCGCCGAGCGGGCTGAGCAAGGCCCAGGCCTCCGACGAGATCGAGCGCCTGCAGGGCGCGGTGACCCCGACCACCGGGAACGGCACGGAGGGCGGGGACTCCCCCGACCTCTCGCGCCAGGAGCGCCCCACCACCGAGTGGGTCACCGGGGACGAGCCGATGACCGGGCCCCAGGCCAGCTACCTCGAGACGCTGGCCCAGCAGGCCGGCGAGGAGCCGCCCACCGGGCTGAGCAAGTCGCAGGCGTCCCGGGCGATCGACGAGCTGCAGCAGAAGGCCGGCCGGACCCCGTGAGACGGATCTGGCCTCCTGCCCGCGTACCGGGGCCCGACGTCGAGCTCGACCGCGACGCCCTGGCCGCGCTCTACGCCCACCCCGAGGGGTGTGTGCGCGTCAACTTCGTCGCGAGCGCCGACGGGGCCGTCGCGGTCGGGGGTCTCTCGGGCGGATTGGAGGCGCCCGGCGACGCGCAGGTCTTCGGGCTGCTGCGCGAGCTCGCCGACGTCGTGCTCGCGGGGGCGGGCACGGTGCGCGCCGAGGGCTACCGCGGGGCGCGGACCTCCGCGGCGCGCGAGGCCCGCCGCCGCGCCCGGGGCCAGGCGGCCGTGCCGCCGATCGCCGTGGTGAGCACGCGCGGCGACCTCGACCCCGGGGCGGCCCTGTTCACCGACACCACGGTGGCCCCGCTGGTGCTCACCGCCGCGGACGCGGCGGACGACGCCCGCCGCCGCCTCGGGCCGGCGGGGGCCGAGGTGGTCGCCGTCAGCGCGTCGGACCCGGCGGCCACCGACCCGCACGCGGTCGTGCAGGCGCTGGCCGACCGCGGTCTGACGCGCGTGCTCTGCGAGGGCGGGCCCGTGCTGTTCGGGTCGCTGCTCGCCGCGGGGTGCGTCGACGAGCTGTGCCTGAGCCTGGCGCCGCAGCTGGTCGGGGGCGGCCCCGAACGGATCGTGGCCGGTCCCGGCCTCGACGGTCCGCGGCCCCTGCGGCTGGCCTCCGTCGTGGCCCACGACGACGGCCTGATGCTGCGCTACCGGACGGGAGCGGGCTGAGATCCCGGTCACGAATGTGGTCTTTTCGGGTGACGGCACATGACGACTCGCCGACGGCTGTGTCCCACGGGTACCGGATCGGCAACCGGCCTGGTCCGGTGTGAACGACCCGACGCACAGCCCAGCGCACAGGGAGCGCCCCCATGACGCAGAGCCCCAGCACCGCCACCAGCTCCGGCTCCGGCCCCGAGGCCTCGAGCGGGGCCACCGCCCCGTCGACCGGGCGGACCGGGAGCCCCAGCACCCCGGCCCGGCTGGCCGACGACACGGGCCAGGGCAAGACCACCATCGCCTCCGGCGTGGTCCAGAAGATCGCCGGCATCGCCGCCCGCGACGTGTCGGGCGTCTACTCCATGGGCGGCGGCGTCTCGCGTGCGTTCGGCGCGATCCGCGAGCGCATCCCCGGCGGCAGCGGCACCTCGCAGGCCGCGGGCGTCCAGGTCGAGGTCGGCGAGAAGCAGGCCGCGATCGACCTCGACATCATCGTCGAGTACGGCGCCGGCATCGTCGAGCTCGCCCGTGCCGTGCGCCGCAACGTCATCGCCGCCGTCGAGCAGATGACCGGCCTCGAGGTCATCGAGGTCAACATCGCCGTCAACGACATCCACATGCCGGGCGAGGACACCGCCGACGAGACGGCGCAGTCCCAGCCGACCACGCGCGTCGAGTGAGCAGGCCCGACCCGGCCCGGGCCGGCGGGGCCCGGACGGGACACCCGGCGGAGGGGAGCCGGACCGGGGCGGGCGGCTCCGCCGTCGGGCCCGGTACCCCCGAGGCGCCCGGCCTCGGCCCGCTGCCCGAGCGGGTCGCCGCGGCGCTGCTGGCACACCCGGCGGTGGCCGCCCTGTCCGGTGGCCCCTTCGGCACGGTCGCCAGCTACCTGCCCGGGCGCCGGCTCGTCGGGGTCGCGCTCGGCGGCCCGGACGAGCCCGCCCGGATCGGGGTCGTCCTGCGCTTCGGCGCCCCGATCGAGGCGACGGCCGCCGAGCTGCGACGCATCGTCGCGGCGGCGTCCGGCGCCCGCCGGGTCGACGTCGTCGTCACGGACCTGGAGATGCCGGTATGAGCAGCCCGTCACCCGACGCCGCACGGGCGGCGCTGCGGGCCTTCGTCCGCACGCACCACCCCGACGTCGGGGGCGACCCGGTCGCGTTCCGCGAGGGCCTGGCGGAGCTCCGGGCAGCGCTGGGTGTCCTCGCGACGGCGCCGTCCGGGCGGGCCGGGGGGTCCTGGCCGGCGCCGGACGACCCCCGGCTCGACGCGCCGGTCGTCGCCGTGTCCGACCGTCACCTGGCCCGGCTCGGACGCCTCGGGAGGCGGCTCGCCCGGCGGTACGACCCCCGGCGCGGGTCCGCCCGCGTGCAGTAGCACCCCGCCCCGCCGCTCGGCGGAGCACACGAACGACGTGGAGGTAGTGGTCATGAGCGCCACCCGTACCGGCATGTTCGTCGGCCTCATCCTGGGACTGGCCGCCGTCATCGGCGGCCTGACAGGCTTCTTCATCGCCCTCGTTCTCGGCGTCCTGGGCTTCGTCGTGGGCCGGGTGCTCGACGGCGAGCTCGACGTCAACCAGTTCGTCGGGCGCGGCCGCGACCGATGAGCACCCCCACCGAACCGGTCGCGCGCCCGGGGACGGTGCCGCTGGCCGAGCGGACGTCCCCGGCGTCCGGCACGCCCGCCGCCGGGGATCACGACGAGGCCGCCGAGCGCGGGCGTCTCGACGTCGCGCTGTCGGTGGTCCGCAAGATCGCGGAGTACGCGGCCGACCACACCGCGGGCACGGTGCGCACCCAGCGCCGCCTGGCCGGGCTCGACCTCGGCGAGGCCGGGGCCAGCGCCAAGGTCTCCGGCTACGGCGAGCAGGTCGACGTCCGCCTCGAGGTGCCGCTGGCCTACCCCGCGCGGATCACCGAGACCGCCGCCGCGGTCCGCGACCACGTCCGCGAGCGCGTCCAGGCCCTCACGCCCTACCGGGTGCGCTCGCTGGACCTGAGCGTCTCCGCGCTGACCGACCCCACCTCCCGGAGGGACTGACGACGTGCGCCTGCTACTGCGCGTCCTCGCGCCGCTGCTCGGCCTCGCGCTGGCCGTGGTCGGCCTCGCGATCGTGGTCGAGACGGTCACGCTCTGGGTCGCGCCCGCCTCCAGCCCGCTGATCGTGCCGTGGCCCTCGTGGCGCACCGCGATCGAGGGCCTGACCTGGCAGTCCGGCGTCGTGCGCGGCGTCGCCATCGGGGTAGGCGTCGTCGGGCTGCTCGTGCTGCTGCTCGGGCTCGTCGCCCGCCGCCACGACGTCTACCTCGCCGACCCGGTCCCCGAGGTCACCGTCACCACCTCCCCGCGCTCGCTGGCCCGCGCCGTCGGGCACGAGGTGCGCTCGCACGAGGACGTCGTGTCGGCCTCGGTGGTGGCGACGACGAAGAGGATCACCGTCAAGGCCTCGACGCTCGACCCCGCCGACACGGTCCGCGACGCCGTCCGGGCCCGGGTCGACGAGCTCCTGGGCCGCCTGCCGCTGGCGCGGCGCCCGCGCGTCGCCGTGTCGGTCACCACCACCAAGGGGGTCAAGTGAGCCGCCGCTCGCGTGCCGCCGTCGCCCGTTCCGCGGGCGGCGACCGCACCCTCACGGTCGTCCTCGGGCTCGTCCTCGTCGCCGCAGCGGTCCTCGCGCTGCTGGTCGGCTACGGCGTGTTCGGTGTCTTCCGCGCCCAGCGCCCGTTGATCGACCCCCTGCTCGTCGAGTGGGTCACGGCCCACACCGGCGCGACTCGGTGGATCGCCGTCGGGATCGGCGTCGTGCTGTTCCTGCTCGGGCTCTGGTGGACGCTGCGCTCGCTGCGCCCCGAGCCGCGCCCCGACGTCTCGCTCTCGGAGGTCCCCGGCGAGCGCCTGACCGTCGAGCACTCCGCGATCTGCGACGCCGTGCGCGCGGACGCCGAGACGATCGACGGCGTCAGCCGCGCCCGCGTGCGCCTCGTCGGCGGCCCGCAGCGGCCGGCGCTGCGCATCGCGCTGACCCTCGTCGAGGGCACCGACGTCCGGGACGTGTGGGCCGACCTCGACGGCCGGGTGCTCGCCCGCGCCCGCGAGGCGTTCTCCGTCTCGGCCCTGCCCACGGCGGTGCGCCTGGAGCTCGACGCCACCTCGGCCCCGACCCCGGCGCGGGTGGAGTGACCTGTCGCTCGACCGTCAGGCCTCGACGAACCGTCCGATGGTGTGGTCCGGCTCGATACCTCGCAGGTGCTCACGGAAGATCCGGTAGTAGGCGAGTTCCTCGCGGGTGCGCAGCGGCGGGTCGACGGCGTCCCGCTCCTGCTCGAGCTCCTCCTCGGTCACCGTGCGCCCGAAGTGGTCGGAGAGCACGTCCTTCATGCCCGTGCCCTGGCCGAACTGCTGCTTGCCGCGCCAGAGCAGGTCGTCCGGGAGCCAGCCCTCGAAGGCGCGCCGCAGGAGCCACTTCTCGGCCCGGTCCTCGCGCGTGAGCTTCCAGTCCGGGGGCAACGCGAGCGCCAGATCGACGACGTCGAGGTCGAGGAAGGGGATCCTGGCCTCGATGCCGTTCGCGCTCGTCACCCGGTCGACACGCTGGAGCCCCAGGTTGTGCAGTCCGCGGATCGTCTCGAGCAGTTCCTCACGGAGCGCTTCCCCGGTCTCGATCTCCGCGTAGTGGGAGTACCCGGCGAAGAGCTCGTCCGCCCCCTCCCCGATCAGGACCGCCTTGACGTCATCGCGCGCGAGCGTGGCCACGAGGTGGTTCGGCACCGCGCTGTGGATCAGCATCGGATCGAAGGACTCGAGCATCCAGATGACGTCCGGGACGAGCTCGATCGCCTCCTCGGCCGTGTAGACGCGCTCGTGGTGGTGGCTGCCGATGTGGTCGGCCACGCGACGGGCGGCGAGGAGGTCGGGGCTGTCGCTCAGCCCGGCGGCGAAGGTGTGGAAGGTCCCGCCTCGGGCACGGACGGCGTTCGCGGCGACCGCGCAGATGACGCTCGAGTCCAGGCCTCCGGACAGGAACGCGCCCACCGGCACGTCGGCGCGCAACGCGGTCTCGACGGCCCGGACCACCGAGTCGCGGATGGCGTCGAACACCCACAGCGGTGGGTCCTCGTCGGACGCGCGGCTGCGCATCAGCGCCGTCGGCCCCGAGAGGGAGGAACTCCACTCGCACAGGCCGTCCCGCGGCGTCCAGGCCTGACCCGTCGGGAAGGGCTCGACCTCGGGGCGCCAGTCCTCGTCGAAGGCCTTGAGCTCCGAGGCGAAGAGGACGGTGCCGTCCCGGCGGGCCCAGTAGAGCGGCGCCACGCCCAGCGTGTCGCGGATGGCCGCGAAGCGCCCGTCCTCGCCGGCCACGGCGAACGCGAAGGTGCCCCACAGTCGCTGAGCCCCTTCGAGGCCGTCGCGGTCGAACAGGCGGAGGGCGGCCTCGTGATCGGAGCCGGTACGGAAGTGTTGCTCGCCCAGATCGGCACGCAGGCGTCGGTGGTTGTAGATCTCGCCGTCGCCGACGAGCCAGACGTCACCGGCGTCGTTCGCGAGCGGCTGGCCGCCGCCCTCGGGGTCGACGACCGCGAGGCGGCGATGCCCGAGCCATGCGTCGCCGACCTGGCGTGAGCCCTCGCCGTCCGGACCGCGGTGGGCGAGCCGCTCGAGCATGCGCCGCCCGAGACGGGGGTCGAAGGGGCCGTAGGCGGCGACGATGCCGGACATGGGGAAGCCTCCTGCTCGAGCGACGGCCTCGGTGGACCGAGCGCTGCAAGAGGGTGGGTACCCGCGACGGGCGGCGCGATCACCGAGCCGTCAGAACCTCGGTGAGGTCGAAGCGCACCGGCCGCTCGAGCTGGGAGAACGTGCACGACGCCGGGTCCCGATCGGGGCGCCAGCGCTTGAACTGCGCGGTGTGCCGGAACCGCACGCCCTCCATGTGGTCGTAGCGCACCTCCACCACGCGCTCGGGGCGCAGCGGCACGAACGACAGGTCCTTCTGGTTGTTCCAGCGGCTGTGCTCGGCCTCGCGAGGGGTGCGGGTGCCCTCCTCCTGCGCCGCCCAGGCCCAGGGGTGGCCCTCGAAGGAGGTCACCAGCGGCTGCAGCTCGGCGAAGAGCTCGCGGCGCTTCGCCATCGGGAACGCGCCGATGACGCCGACGCTCTGCAGCGTCCCGTCCTCGGAGTACAGCCCCAGCAGCAGCGAGCCCAGGGCGTCGGGACCCGACTTGTGCACCCGGTAGCCCGCGACCACGCAGTCGGCGGTCCGCTCGTGCTTGACCTTGCTCATCACCCGCTTGTCGGGCTGGTAGGTCAGGTCCGCGCGCTTGGCGACGAGCCCGTCGAGGCCCGCGCCCTCGAAACGGTCGAACCAGTCGCGGGCGGTGTCGAGGTCCTCGGTCATCGGCGTGAGGTGCACGTCGGGGCGCGAGAGGCCTCCGACGAGGTCGGCGAGGCGCTCACGGCGCTCGCTGAAGGGCCGCCCGGTGAGGTCCTCGTCGTCGACGGCGAGCAGGTCGAACGCGACGAAGTGAGCCGGTGTCTCCGCGGCCAGCTTGCGTACGCGCGAGGCGGCGGGGTGCACGCGCTGCAGGAGCGCCTCGAAGTCCAGCCCCGTGCCCTCGGCATCGACGACGACGATCTCCCCGTCGACGACGCACCGCGGCGGCAGCGCGTCCCGGAACGCGTCGACCAGCTCCGGGAAGTAGCGGGTCATCGGCCGCTCGTTGCGGCTGCCGATCTCCACCTCGTCGCCGTCACGGAAGATCACCGAGCGGAAGCCGTCCCACTTGGGCTCGTAGCGCTGCCCCGCGGGGATGTCCGGGACGGCCTTGGCCAGCATCGGGGCGACGGGTGGCATCACGGGCAGGTCCACGCGCGCATCATGCCGCGTGGGCGCAGGATGTCGACCGCGCGCGTCGACCCGGGTCGAGCCCTGCTGCGTCCTCCCGCCGTCCTCCCGCAGTCCTCCCGCCGTCCTCCCGCCGTCCTCCCGCCGTCCTCCCGCCCCCTCACGCGCGCCAGCGCCGCCGGCCGTCAGACTCCCCCGGTCCGCGGTCCCCGTCCCGTCCCAGGAGCTCGTGTGCCCCGACCGACGACCCGCGCCGGCCGGGCCTCCGTCGCGCTCGTGCTCGGCGCCGTCCTCCTGCTCGCAGGGTGCGCGGTGGGACCGTCGCAGCGCCCACCGGTGGCGACGCGGGTCGACGGTCCGGTGCTGCCGGCCCCGGAGCCGGAGACCGCGGCGCCAGGGCCCGCCCCGTCCCTGCTGCCGCCGTGGGCGCCGGTGCCGTCGGCGCCGGTCGGCTTCGCCGACTGCACCGCCGAGATCCGGGCGACGTACGGGACCGCGCTGCCGGCGGGGCGCGACCTGCGCTTCGGCTGCCAGAGCGTGCCGGTCGGGGGACGCGGCGGCTCGTCGCGCGCCGAGGTCGGCGTGCTGCAGGTGACGCTCGGGCCGGTGCCCCCGGGCGGACCGGTGCCGGTCGCCGTGGTCGGCGAGGCCGGCGGGCCGACCGGGGCGGAGCACGCCACCCGTCTCGCGGCGACGGCCCCGGAGGCGGTGCTCGCGGGTACCGCGCTCTACGGCGTCGACCTGCGCGGCACGGGCAACTCCGAGCCGGTCGACTGCATCACCCCGACCACGCGCGAGGCGCTGGTCGACGCCGACCCGCTGGCCACCGAGCCGGCCGCGCTCGACCAGCTGCGCGAGGCGGCGGCCACCGCGGCGCGCACATGCACCCAGGTGCTCGAGACCGCGCTCACCGACTACCGCACCGAGGTCCACGCCGAGGACCTCGAGGAGGTCCGCACCACCCTCGGCGCCGACCGGCTGCACGTCGTCGGGATCGGGGACGGCGGCGGCGTCGTGGCGTCGTGGGCCCGGCGGTACCCGTCGTCGGTGGGCCGCACCGTGATCGACGGCGCCGCCGACCCGACCACCTCGTTCTCCCAACGCGGCCGCGAACGCGCGGCGGCCGCCCGCGAGGCGCTCACCGCGTTCGCCGCCGACTGCACCGCCCGCCCGGACTGCCCGCTCGGGCCCGACCCGGCCGGCGCGCTGACCGGCATCCTCACCAACCTGCGGGCGGCGCCCCTCGTCGCCCCGGGCGGGCGCACGGTCACCGACGGGACCGCCATGCGGGCGGTCGTCACCGGGCTCGCCGAGCCCCGCCGCTGGCCCGAGCTCGCGTCGGCGGTCGCGGCCGCCGGCGAGGGCGATCCGGAGGGCGTGCTCGGGCTGCTCACCCGCCTGGAGGTCGACGGCGGGGGCTTCGACGCCGGGGTGCTCCTGACGTGCAACGACACCCTGGAGCGCCCCACCCTGGACCAGGTCGCCCTCGACGCCGCGCAGGCCCGCGCGGCGGAGCCGCTGTTCGGGGCCTACTTCGCCCACGACGCGCTGGTGTGCGGGTCGTGGCCCGTTCCCACCGCGACCCCGGACCCGGGTCCGGCCGTCGGGCCGCCGCCGCTCGTCGTGGCCACGCGCGGCGACCCGGTGACGCCGCTGCCGGGCACCGAGCGGGTGGCCACCCAGCTCGGGTCGGCGAGCCTCGTCGCGTGGCTCGGCGCCGGGCACGGCGCGTTCCCCGCGACGCCGTGTGTCCGCGACGCCGTCGGCGCCTACCTGCGCGACGGCGCCCTGCCCCCGCCGGGGCTGGTCTGTCCTCCGTGAGGGGCGGCGTCACCGCGCTCCCCGACCTCGTCAGTAGCCTGCTCGCCGTGCCGCTGCCCCGCCTCGTCGATGCCGTGCTCGACCGACTGGTCGTCCCCGGCTACTCCCGCCTGGGCTACGCGGCACGGCGCGCCGGCTTCCGGGCCCTGCCGGCGGGCGGCATGGCCGGGCGCACCGTGATCGTGACCGGCGCGAGCAGCGGGCTCGGCGCGGCGACGGTGCGGGGGCTGGCCGGTCTCGGCGCGCGGGTCGAGATGGTCGTGCGCGACCGCGAGCGGGGCGAGCGGGCCCGCGAGGCCGTGCTCGCCGAGCACCCGGGCGCGGCGGTCGAGGTGGCGGTCTGCGACGTGTCGTCGCTGGCCGACGTCCGCCGCTACGCCGCCGAGGTGCGCGACCGCGAGGCCGCGGTGCACGGGCTGGTGCACAACGCCGGCGTCCTGGCGACCGAGCGCACCGAGACCGCGGAGGGCCACGAGGTCACGCTCGCCACCCACGTGCTCGGGCCGTTCCTGCTCACCCGCGAGCTGCGCCCCGTGCTGCGCGCCGGCGCCGGCCCGACCGCCCCGTCGCGGGTCGTGTTCGTCTCCTCGGGCGGCATGTACACCGCGCCGCTGCGCCTCGACGACCCCGAGTCGCGGGAGGGCGACTGGTCGGGCGGGGCGGTGTACGCGCGGACCAGGCGGATGCAGGTGGTGCTCGCCGAGCTGCTCGCCGACGATCTGGCCGGTGACGGCATCGTCGTGCACAGCATGCACCCGGGCTGGGCCGACACCCCCGGCGTCGCGCGCTCGCTGCCCGGCTTCCACCGCGTCACCGGTCCTCTGCTGCGCACCGACGAGCAGGGCGCGGACACCGTCGTCTGGCTGCAGGCGGCCGCCGAGCCCGGCCACAGCACGGGGGTCTTCTGGCACGACCGGGCCCCGCGGCCCACCCACTGGCTGCCGCGCGCCGCCGAGAGCCCCCAGGCCCGGGCGGCGCTGTGGACCCTGTGCGTCTCCGACACGGCACACCGATAGGGCGACGGCGTCATGACCGACTCCCGTCCCACCTCCCGTCCCACCTGGAAGCGCCGCGGCCTCGACGAGGTGCGCACCGAGGCGCCGACGTCCGCGGCCGTGCTCACCCCGGAGCGCCGGACCCTGCAGGACACGGCGCGCGCGTTCGCTATGGAGGAGGTCCTGCCCGTCGCCGACGCGCTCGACCCGCGCCGCGAACCTGCTGGCGCGTACGCGCCCGCCGCGCGAGGGCGAGAGCCGGTCGGACGGCCTCGAGCTCTTCCTGGTGCCCAAGGAACGGGGCCGGTTCCCCGACGGCGTCACGGGCACGCCATCGACAAGATCGGCTACTTCGGCCTGACGACCTGGGAGCTGCACCTCGACGGCCTGCGCCTGCCCGCCGACGCGCTGCAGGACACCGGGCAGGCCGAGGGTCAGGGCTTCAAGGACAGCCTGCGGTGGCTGGGCACCGCCCGCGTGCAGATGGCGGCGCGGGCGGTGGGCGCTCGCGCGCGGGCGCTCGAGGACGCGGTGGCCTACAGCCGCCGGCGCGAGCAGTTCGGCCACCCGATCGCCGACCAGCAGGCCCTGCGCCACAAGCTCGCCGACTTGGCCGCGGCCGTCGACGCCGCGCGGACGCTGTGGTGGCACGCGGCGTGGCTGCTCGACGAGGGCCTGCCCGGCGGGGACGTCGCCGCGTCGTCGGCCAAGCTCGTCGCGTCGGAGACGGCGGAGCGCGTGACCAGCGACGCCCTGCAGGTCTTCGGCGGCAACGGTTACACCACCGAGCCACTCGGTGGAGCGCTACTGGCGCGACGCCCGCCTCACGACGATCTTCGAGGGCACCTCGGAGATCCAACGAAAGATCATCTCCGACGCCCTGTTGGGCTAGCGGCCGGCCGGGGGAGACGCATTCGCCCGGGTGGCGGTGCGTGTCGGCGTCGTCGCTGACCGTTCACCCGCCGATCGTGCCCAACGGACCGCTCGCGCCGTCGACCGTCGACCTCGCGGTATCGAGCGCTCACGGTGGGCATGCGTGCCGGGACGTGACCAGGGGTGCAGGACGCCGCCCGATGGTCCGGGGAAGCGGAGAGGCCCGGGACGAGACCGGGGGCGGGGGACGGAATGACGGACGCGGTGGAGTTCGCGCGGGCGGTGCACCCGGCGCGGGCGGACGAGGCGGCGCGGATGCGCCACGAGGCACGGGACTGGCTGGCCGGGCTCGAGCTCGACCAGGACGCGCGCGAGCGGGTGCTGATCGCGGTGTCCGAGGCCGTCGAGAACGCGGTCGAGCACGCGTACCCCGGTGACGCCGAGGGCACGGTCGAGCTGACGTTGTGGTGCGAGGCGGACTCGGTCAACGTGCGGGTCACCGACCACGGCACCTGGAGCGAGGGCTCCGCACCGGCGGCGCCCGGCTCGCACGCGGCCCGTGGACGGGGCTTCGTGCTCATGCAGCGCAGCGTGGACAGCGTGGCCATCCGGCACACGCGGACCGGGACGACGGTGGCCCTGCGCCAGCAGCGGGGAATCGAGGCCGGGTAGGGGCCGGCTAGTCGGGCGCCGGGTCCGGCACGACGGCCAGGCCCGCGAGGAGCTGGTCGAACAGGACGAGCAGCTCCGCGCGCAGGGCCGCGTGCTGCTCCGGGGACGCCTGGCCGAGCAGCTGGCCGGCGCTCGACAGCATCCCCAGCACGACGGTGGGGTGCGACACCCCCGGCGGCCGGGCGAGGTAGCCCTCGCGGGCGAGGCCGTCGAGGACGCGGGCGATGAAGGCGTAGCCGTAGTCGGCCTCGCACTCGCGCCAGCGCTCCCACCCCAGCGCCAACGGGCCGTCCCGGAACACGATGCGTCCGTAGGTGGGTTCGGTGCAGGCGTCGAGGAACGTGCGCAGGGCCGCCCGGGCGCCGGCGAGGTGGTTGGGCGCGCCGTCGAGGGCGGCGCCCAGGCGCTCGTGGACCTCGGCCTCCCGGGCCGAGAAGACGGCCTCGAACAGGGCCGCCTTGCCGGCGAAGTGGTGGTAGACCGCGCCCTTGGTCATGCCGGCGACCGCGGCCACGTCGTCGATCGACGTCCCGGCGAAGCCCCGCTCGGCGAAGAGGGCCGTGGCCGCCTCGACCAGACCCGAGCGCGTCGCGGCCGTCGCCTCGGCGCGCGGGGAGGTCAGACGGGGCACGGGGGAAGGGTAGGTGACGGGGGCGGGGTGCCGGAGGCCTCAGACGCGGGCGGTCGGGATCGCGGCGGCGGCCATGGCCGCGAGGGCGGCGGGGGTGGTCGCCCGCGGCCGCGGGGCGGGCACCACCGGGGCGGGCACCGCCGGTACGGGCCGATGGGGGACGAGGCCGCGGTAGGCCGCGGGCGGCGGATAGCCCCACGGCGTCCAGGTGTGGGCGTCACCCACGTGGCCGGCGGTCACGGCCACGGCCGCGTGGTGGGCGGCGTGGGCCCAGGTCGGCTCCAGCTCGGCGAGGTCGACGAGCCCGGCCGGCGGCTGCCACGGGACGGGAGCCGTCCAGCGCACGCGGTGGAGGTCGGCGGCGGGGTGCGGGGCGGGGCGCATGTCCCTGGGACGGCACGGCGCCCGCCGGTGGGTCCCGTCGTTCTCTGGCGGTTCCGTGAGAGAGGCCCACCCTCAGCGTTCGCAGCTCATCACCGATCGTCGCCGGGAGATGTCTCGTCGGGCTCGACGTTCTCCCGCGCCTGGCGGGCACCCGGAGCCCGTTCCTCCTCGTAGATCTCCTCGGCGCGCTCGACCTCGTCCTGCGCCTGCCGGGCGGCCGGGGCCCGTTCCTCCTCGTAGATCTCCTCGGCGCGGTCGACGTTCTCCTGCGCCTGCCGGGCGGCCGGGGCCCGTTCCTCCTCGTAGATCTCCTCGGCGCGACGGGCGTTCTCCTGCGCGTGCTGTGCGGCGCGGGGCGCCTCCGGTTCGGTCATCGGCCCTCCTCGAACGACGAGACCGGGTTACCCCGTGGGGGCCGGGCGCGATGCCGGGACGACGGGGCCGCCTCACCCTTCCTGCGCCACGAACACGTCGTCGACGTGCACCAGCACCGCGACGGGTTCCAGTCCCGTGTGGGCGCGGATGCCCGCTTCCACCGTCGCCCGGATGCGCGCCCCCAGGGCCACGAGGTCCTCGCCGAGGTCGGCCGCGAGGGTGATCGCCACGACCGTCGAGCTGCCGACCACCCCGGCCGTCACCTCGGGCCCGCCGTCGAGGCTGGTCTCCGGGCCGTGGCCGGCCGCCACGAGGCGGCTCACCGCCACCCGTACCCCCGGCACCCGGGAGGCGAGGTGGCGGGCCAGCGCCACGACCACCCGCGCGCTGATCCGGGTCCGGCCGCGCGGGCCCTCGATCCGCCCGTACTCCGGGTCCGACGCGATCCCCCGGATGCTGCGCAGCGCCTCGTCCAGCAGCCCCTCCGGGGCCCGCGGGCGGTGGGCCGACACGGCCCGCACCGGCGCCCAGAGCCGGTCGAACTCGGCGAGCGCGGCCTGGCAGTGCGGGCAGTCGCGCTGGTGGGCGTCGAGCCGGCTCCCGGCCCCCTCGGCGACCTGCGCCACGAGGGCGTCCGTGTCGCGCCCGCAGGCCAGCCGCCTCCCGGTCACGGCGTCGGGGGTGCGCTCCTGGGTCATGTCCAGTCCTTCATCTCCGACATCAGCGTGGCGCGTGCCCGGGCCAGACGGCCCCGGACCGTAGCCTCCGTCGTCTTCGTGACCGCCGCTGCCTGGCGGTACGACAGTCCCTCGAGCTGCACCAGCACGAGCGGCACGCGCTGCTCGTCCGGCAGGGAGCTGATCGCCGCCAGCCCGGCCCGCAGCTCCTCCCCCGCCAGCACGCGCCGCTCCGGACCGGGCACGCCCGGGTGGGTGGTGTCGTCGAGGTCCCGGTGGGGGCGCTGGGCGCGGCGGTGGTTGAGGCACCGGTTGACCACCACGCGGTACAGCCACGTCGTGAACGCCGCGCTGCCGCCGAAGCCCGACAAGGCCGTCCAGAGCTGGATGACGACGTCCTGCGCGACGTCGTCGGCGTCGGCGGCGTTGCCGAGCATCCGCAGGGCGATGCGGTAGATCCGGTCCCGGTGCCGGCGGACCAGCTCCTCGTAGGCGCTCCGGTCGCCCTCGCGCGCCCGGCGCACGAGCCAGCGATCGGCCTGGTCGTCGGTCCCCGGCGAGGGGTCGTCAGGGCCGTGTTCTCGACCCTCGGTGGTCACCCGGGCAGCCTCCCACGATTCGGTCGTGCACGACCGATCGACGTCGCCGCCGGTGGCGACCGTCGCAGGCCATCATCCCGGCCGGGGTGGCCCGCGTCCCACGACGCGCCCGTCGGGTCGCAGCACGGCCGTTCGTGGGGCAGGAGCCCGCGGATCACGCGCTTCCGCCGCGCGGCCGGACGCCGACGCGAGGGGCACGTCCGGCAGCCCCGATGCCCGGTGGATCATGCCCGACGTGCCTCTCGCGGGCCGGACGCCCGTGGCCCGGCGGGCGCCGCGCCCGGAGCGCCCCTAGCGTCGCTGGCCGTGGAGCCCCTCGCCCCGACCGGTGTCCCCGGACCGGCGGTGCCCGCCGGTCACGTCGAGCCCTGCCCGCGGCGGGTGCGCGCCCGTCTCGACGGGCGGGTCGTGGTCGACACCACGGACGCGCGCTACCTGTGGGAGCACCCCTGGTACCCGCGCTGGACGATCCCGGTGTCCGACGTCGACCCGGCGGTGCTGGTCGAGGACACCACCACGCGGACCGACGCGCACGGCAGCGTCCGCGACGTCGTCCTGCGCGGGGCCGCCGGCGACCGGCTTGCCGGGCACCGCTGGGTCGACGGTCCCCTGGCCGGCACCGTCGCCCTGCGGTGGGACGCGCTCGACGCGTGGTTCGAGGAGGACGAGCAGGTCCGTGGGCACCCGCGCAGCCCCTACGTGCGGGTGGACGCGCTGCGCTCGCGACGTCACGTGCGGGTCGAGCTCGACGGGGTGGTGCTCGCGGAGTCCGACGCGCCGGTGCTGCTGTTCGAGACCGGGCTGCCGACGCGGGCCTACCTCGACCCCACCGCCGTCGACGCCTCCCGCCTCGAGCCCTCGGACACCGTCACCGCCTGCCCCTACAAGGGCGTGACCAGCCGCTACTGGTCCGTGCGGACCCCGGTGGGCCGCTACGAGGACCTCGCCTGGTGCTACGACCATCCCGCCCCGGCCGTCGCCCGCATCGCCGGTCTCGTGGCGTTCTACGACGAGCGGGTGGACGTGGTCGTCGACGGCGTGACCCGTCCGAGGCCGCGGACGCACCTGGCGTGAGCTCACGGGCAGCGGGCGAGCAACCAGGCGACGATCTCCTCCCCCGCCCGCAGTCCGGTCCCTGCGGTGACGGCGACGTGGTCGGCGCGCCAGCCCGCGGCGTGCAGGCGCCCGTCCACCGGCTGGATGCCGGCGTCGGCGGCGCGGAGCAGGTCGGCGTCGAGCGGGGAGTCGCCCGCGGCCAGGAGGCGGGTCGACCCGAGCCGGCGGCGGACCTCGTCGACCGCGCGGCCCTTGCCCAGACCCCGGGGCAGGACGTGCACCTCGGTCCCGTGCACGACGACCCGCCAGCCCCGGGCGTCGCACTCCGCCGCCAGTCCGGTGTGCCACGCGGCGGGCGCCGGGGCCCGCACCACGAGCAGCGCGCCGTCGACGTCGCGGACCGGCCCCGCCGCCCCGGGCGGCAGGCACGCGAGGTGCCGCGCGAGGACGTCGGCGACCTCCGCCCTAGGCGCCGCGTCAGCGAGGAGGCGTTCGATCCACGCCGCCCACGCCGGATCGGGGACCCCGTCGACGAGCAGCACCCCGCCGCACGCGGCCACGACGTACCGCGGGGCGACCCCGAGGCGACGCCCGAGATCGAGGCGCGCGTACTGCGCCGTCGACCGCGTCGTGGCCGGCACCCACACCGCCCGGCGGTCGAGCGCGGCGAGCGCGGCGGCGGTGCGGGGGGTCAGCATCGCGGTCGGCACGCCCGCGCGCCCTCCAGGCAGAGGGCGGACCGCGGATCGACGGGCCCCGCGGCCCGCGCGGAGTGCACGACCGTCCGGTCGAGGTCCGTCGCGACGAGGGCGGTCACGGGCGCCACGGACGCAGGACGCCCACGCAGCGGTACGGGGACGCGAGACCCGCGCACGGGTCCGGGAGCTCGCGGACCGGGACATCCCGCTCGCGGCACAGCACCCGCACCGGGTCGAGGTGGGCGCCGGCGTCGCGCGCGAGGAGCACCACGGCGGGGTCGCGGCGCAGCAGGGCCCGCAACGTCTCCCCCGCACCGGCCCGGAGCCGCCCGCCACCGAGCGGGCCCAGCTCGCGCGCCAGCGCGGCGAGGTAGCACGCACCGCGCCGGTCCGGCTCCCGCCCCGGACCGGCCGTCGGGGCGCTCGCGGGGAACCGGGCGCTGACGGCGTCGAGGAAGGCCCCGGTGCGGTCCTGCTCGGCGAGCTCCGCGTGGTACTTCGCGCCGTGCCACGCGCCGGGTGCGAGCAGGTCCGCGCGGGCCACCGTGCGCGAGACCAGCCCGCACACCGTGGCGTTGAGGCACGCCTGGGGCACCAGGAGGTCCGCCCGCGTGCCGTACAGCGCGGTGGCGTGGGCGGGGTCGGCGAGGACCGCGACGGTGGGGTCGACCCGGTGGCCCGTCGCGCGCGCGTGCCGGGCGAGGTCGCCGGCCACCTCGTCGACGATGCCGCCCGTACCCGTCCAGCCGTCGACGAGCACGAGCGAGGCCGGGTCGTGGGCGGCGGTGAGCGCGTCCAGCGCCGCCCGGTCGAGGCCGCGACCGCGCAGGACGCTCATCGCGTAGTGCGGCAGCGCGACGCCCCGCACGCGCGACGCCCACCGCCGCACCAGCACCGCGACCGGCGTCCCCGCGCGCGCCAGCGACAGGAGGACCGCGCCGGCGCCGTGCCGGGCGAGGATCCGGTCGGCCAGGACCCCGACCGCCGCGGCCACCGCGTCGGCGCCCTCGGCGAGGACCCGGTCGACCACCTCCGCGTACGCCCGGCTCGGCGCCGTCTCGTGCGGCAGGGTCTCGGCGTAGTGCGCGCGACCGCTGCCGAGCGCCTCCTCGCGCCGGGCCCGCGACGTCTCGAGGGCGAGGCCCGAGAGGTCGCTGAGCAACCAGCCCACCTCGTCCGGGGCGAACGTCCCGAACTCCGGCGCGCGCCGCGCCGCCACCGCGCGCGGACGCCCGCACGGCGCCCGGCACGGCACCACCGCCTCGATCACCCGCCCGCACACGGCGCCCAACGCGGCGAGCAGCCCGTCGGGACGGCGCAGGGCCGGGGTCCGGGCGACGCCGTCGACGACGAGCACGACGGTGTCGAAGTGGCCCGCGCCCGGCGCACCGAGACCGTAGGCGTAGCGCTCCGGGGCGTGGCCGAACGCCGTGTCGTGCGCGGCGAAAGCCAGCGCCGAACGCACCGGGTACCCCGGGAGGTCCCGCGCCACGAGCGGGGAGCGGCTGGTGGCGCCCACGGCGACGTCCAGCCCGCGGCCGGCGAGCGCCTCGGCGAGGCGCACGGGCAGGTGGTGCAGCTCCTCGGTGCCCAGCACGAGCACGCGGCCGGGCGCGGGTCCGAGGGCGTCCTCCACCGCCGCGGCGGCGCCGGGCACGGCGGCGTCGAGCGCCGCGCGGCCAGGGCGGTCGAGGCCGTGCCGCGCACCCTCCGACGCCCCGTCGAGGCCGAGGTGGACGGTGACCGGGGTCGCCGACCGGACCGCCGGACGGTCGGCCGTGTCCGGGATCCGCGCCAGGAGGCGGGCTGCGCGGTCGAGCACGTCCGCGGGCGGGACGAGGGCCGCCCGCGACAGGGCGACGACGTCGACCCGCACCCCCAGCTCGCGCGCCGCCTCGGCGAGCGCGACGTCCGGTCCCCGCAGGTCGGCGAGGGTGGCCACGACGTAGCGCCCGCGCGGGAGCACCGCGTGGAGGGCGTGCACCGTCGCCGCCGCCGTCCGGCCCGTGGACAGCTCGTCGTCGACGAGCACCAGGGGCCGGTCGGGCGTCCAGCGCCCCGGGTCGTCGGGCAGGAGCACGTGACGCGGGGCGTGGCTGTGCTCCTCGTCGACGGCGGCGAGGACCTGCGCGCCGGGCACGATCCGGCGGGTGGTGTGCACGACGTGCTCGGCGTCGAGGTCCTCGGCCAGGAGGTGGGCCAGGGCCGTCGCGTTCTCGGCGTACCCGAGCACGATCGGGTCGCCGCGGACCCCCGAGCCCGTGGCCAGGCAGTGCGCGACACGGCGGGCCAGGGCCACCGCCGCCGCGCGCACCCGGCCGGGGTCGGCGGGGACGTGCTTGCCCAGCAGCGGGGAGACCGGCAGGTGGGCGCGACGCGGGTTGCGGCGCAGCGCGAGGCCCACCACCGCCCGCACCGGCTCGGCCTCCTCGTCCGGCCCGAGCTCGAGACCGAGGGCCTGCTGGACGACCTCGCCGGTCCACGGCTCGTCGATCACATGCCCTTGATGCCAGAGCGGGCGACGGAGCACCACAGCTCGGCGGTCGCCCGATCGCGCCACCGGCGCGCTGTCGAGCGCGACACGCCGGGGAGCACGAGCCCATCAGGGTGATCTCCCGGCCGAGGTGTCGCGTGGAGATCACCCGGAGGGTAGACAGTCGGGCCGACGCAGACGGGGGGACCGATGTCGTACGCCGCGACCATCGCGCGCGAGCCCGCACGCCGTCGGACACTCCTGCGCACGACGGGCTCCGTCATCACGACCGTGCTGTGCGCCGGCGCCCTGATGCTGCTCCTCGAGATCGAGGTCGCCGAGCCCGCGGCGCGGCCGGCCGCCACGGCGGCGCCCGAGGTCGTGCCGTTGCCCTACGGCGGCCAGCTCGACCGGCCGGACCCGGGTGACCTCGTCGGCCCGGGTGGCGCGCTGGGGCTCGGTCTGCTCGCCCTCGGCCTGCTCAACGCGCTGGTGTTCGCCGGCGCGGCGACGCTGGACGTGGTGCGGGCGCCCTCCCCCGCCGAGACCCGGCACCGGCTGCGCCACCGCACCGCGCCCGGTGCCGTGCCCGGCGGCCGGCGGGAGGTCGAGCGGACGGTCGTGGCGGCCCCCGCAGCCCCGGCCGCCTCGGACGGGCCGGTGGTCGGCGACCTCCCGGCGCTCCGCAGCGCACCGGGCCGCCCCGCCGCGGGGACCACCTACGCTCCGATCCCGATCCCCCGCGCTCCGGTGGACCCCGTGCCGGAGCCCCGGCCCGTCATCGAGGTCGCCCCGGAGCCGGAGCCGGAACCGGCTGCCGAGGTCGCCCCGGAACCGGACGCGGCACCGGCGGCCGGAGCCGCCCCGGAGCCGGCGCCGGCACCCACCCCGGAGCCGGAGCCGGAGCCGGAGCCGATGCCGGAGCCGCTGCCGGACCCGGTCGCGGAGCCCGCCCCGGAGCCAGAGCCGGAGCCGGCCGCCGCGGCCCTGCCGGACCCGGTGCCCGAGCCCGCGCCCGCTGCTCCGCGCCGTCCCTCCCCCGTGCCGCGTGACGGCGGCGACGGCCGGCCCGCACCCGCGACCCGTCGCGGCACGGGGCCCTGGGGCTGGCGCCCCGCGCGCCCGGACCCGGTGCCGTGGCGCAACCCGCTGCCGGTGCCGGCCCTCGCGGGCTGATCAGCGGGCGAGCGCGTCCTCGACGGTGCGGGTGAACGCGGCGAACACCGGCCCGGCCGGCGGCAGCACCTGGGTGACGAGCACCGCCGCGAGGTCGTGGTCGGGCCACGAGTACCAGAGCGTGCCGAGGCCGCCCGCCCAGCCGTACCGCGGGCCGGCGGCCGTGTCGGCCACGCCCATGCCGTGGCCCCAGCCGCCGCCGTCGAGGAACGGCGCGGCCGCCGGTGCGGCGCGCTGGGTCGGGGTCAGGTGGTCGGCCGTCATCGTCGCGACCGCGGCGGGGTCGAGCAGTCCCGCGCCCCCGTCGAGAAGCATCCCCGCGAACCGCAGCAGGTCCTCGGCGGTGCCGACCAGCCCGCTGCGGCCGTCGGGGAAGGTCGGCGGCGCCAGCCACCGGCTGTCGGCGACGCCGTCGAAGAGGTCGAGGCGGCCGTCCTCGCCGCGCGCGAACGAGGGGACGAGTCGGGTGGGGTCGGCGACGAAACCGGTGGCGGCCATCCCGAGCCGGGCGAGGAGCGCCTCGACCAGCAGGTCGCCGAGCGGGCGCTCGCCGGCCCGCGCGACCAGCACCCCGAGCACCGCTGCGGAGAGCTCGTAGCGCCAGGTCGTGCCGGGCTGGTCGAGCAGGGGCAGCGTCCCCAGCCTCGTGATCCACGCGTCGGGCGGCGGCGGTCCCTGCGGGTCGGGCGGGCCGAAGCCGAGGCCGAGGGCGGCTGCGCGGTCGAGCGTCGGGCAGGGGCCCTCCACGACGAACCCGGAGCCCATCCGTAGCGTCAGGAGGTCCTCGACCGTGATCGGTCGCTGGGCCGGGACGGTGTCGTCCGGGTCGGCGAGGCGGCGCAGCACCCGGGGTTCCGCGAGTTCGGGCAGGAGCCGGTCGACCGGTTCGTCGAGGGTCAGCACGCCCTCGCCGACCAGGCGCAGCGCCAGGGCGGCCACGATCGGCTTCGTGTTCGAGCTGAGCCGGACGACGGCGTCGGGGCGCAGCGGGGTGTCGCCGCCGGGCGTGGTGGCGCCGCGCGCGGCGAGGGTGGTCCGCCCTCGGTGCCGCACGCCGACGACCGCGCCGGGGACGACCCCCTCGGCGACGAGATCGTCGATCCCGTCGATGACCTCGTCGGCGTCCACGCGACCTCCGGGCGGGTCAGGCGGTCAGGTCGTCCCGACCCTGCCACCCGTCGCGACGGGTCGCAGCGGCCGGGACGGCGCCTGCCGTGAACACCACCTCAGCCGTTGGTGCCGCCGCCCGCGGGACCCACAGGGCTGGGCTCGGGCCGGACGCCGCCGCCCCCGCCCGAGCCGTCGGGGCCGTCGTCCGGGTCGGGCCCGGTCGGGGTGCGGGCGGCCCCGCCCGCGATCCAGATGCCGACCTCGGCACCGCGCTCGCGCTGCTCGCCGGCGGGCGGCTCCTGGTCGTTCACGTGTCCGCGCCCCGCACCCGTGTGCACGGCGTTCCGTCCGACGGCGAGGACCCCGGCGTCCAGGGCCTTGTCGTGCGCCTCGGCCGCGGGCAGCCCGACCAGGTCGGGCACCGTGGTCACGTCACCGCGGGGCCCGCCGGCCGCGTCGCCCGTCATGTCCTCGGCGTCGGTCGTGCGCGTCTCGTCGGTGTGCATCGTCGCCTCCTCCGGCATGCCGGTCACAGCCAGTGCGTACCCATCCTGCCGGTCACCCGAAGCTGCGTCGGGGGTCACCCCGTCGTCGGCGGCACCGCGACCCGGACGCGCCGCACCCGGGCTGCCGCCGCCGGAGGCGATGCGCGCCCTCGTCCGGACGCTCCTGGCCCGACCCGCGGGGGCGGTCGCCCGACGGCGGCGCGTGTCCGCCCGAGCACCGTCCGAAGTGTGCCTTGACCTCGTCCGAGCTGCGGGTCTGCACTTGGTTGGTCTACCAAACAGCGCGGTGGAGGGTGCGGGCATGGACGACGTACTGGTGGTCGGAGCGGGGCCGGTGGGGCTGACGGCGGCCTGCCAGCTCGCGCGGCTCGGGGTGTCGGTGCGGGTCGTCGACAAGCTGGATCGGCCCACCACCGAGTCACGTGCCGTCACCGTGCACGCCCGCAGCATGGAGATGCTCGCGCCGCTCGGCGCGCTGCCGCGCATGCTGGCCCGGGGCCGTCGCGTCGACGGCCTGGCGATGGTCGACGGCGCGACGGGCCACACCCGCGCCCGCATCGATTTCGGCGAGGTGCCGAGCCGCTACGCCTTCCTGCTGGACATCGCCCAGCCCGACAGCGAGGCGGTGCTGGCCGAGCGGGCCGACGAGCTCGGGATCGTCGTGGAGCGTGGGGTCGAGCTCATCGCGCTGACCCAGGACGACGACGGCGTCGAGGTCACCCTGCGATCCGACGACGGCGAGCGCACCACGCGGGTGGGCTGGGTCGTCGGCGCCGACGGCGGCCACAGCACCACCCGCCACCTGGTCGGCACCCACCTGGAGGGCGGCTTCCACGGCCAGCACTTCGCCATGGCGGACGTGGAGACCGAGACCGCCCTGTCGCCGGACACCATCCGCATGTTCACCCACCCCGACGGCGTCGGGATGCTCTTCCCCCTGGCCGGGGCCCGCGCCCGGACGATCTTCCTCGTCGACGCGCCACCCGCCGGCGCGACCGCCCCCACGCTGGAGGAGATCCAGGCCCTCGCCGACGCGCGCATGGGCGGGCAGGTCCGGATGCGCGACCCGCTGTGGCTGACCTACTTCGAGGTCCACCATGCCCAGGTCCCGCAGTACCGCCACGGCCGGGTGCTCCTCGCCGGCGACGCCGCGCACATCCACAGCCCGGCCGGGGCGCAGGGCATGAACACCGGCATCCAGGACGCGGCCAACCTGGCCTGGAAGCTCGCCCTCGTTGCCCGGCACGGGGCCGACGCCCGGCTGCTCGACACCTACCACGACGAACGTCACCCCGTCGGCGCCGAGGTCGTCCGCACGACCACCGCGCTGACGAACGTCGGTACCGCGGCGGGCGTCGGCGCGGTGCTGCGCGACGCCGCCCTCTTCGTCGTCGGTCACACCCCCGCGGTGGGCGACGCCGCGGCCGCGAAGACGGCCGAGGTGACCATCGCCTACCGCGACGGCCGCCTGGCGGTCCACCACGGCCACCACCGGCACGGCACGGCGCGCGCCGGCGACCACGCGCCGGACCCCGACGGCCTGCGACGTCCCGACGGTTCCGCCGTGACGATCGCGGACCTCCTCGTGCGGCCGGGGCTGCTGCTGCTCGCCCGCAGCGACGACACCGACACGGTCGACGCGCTGCACCGGGTGCTCGGCGACCTCGGCACGGTGGTGCGGGTCGTGCGGGCGGCGTCCGCCGACGGCGGGGAGCAGGTCGTCGACGACGGCGACGTGATCGGGCGGCACTACGGCCTCGGCGACGAGGGCCTCGCGCTCGTCCGGCCCGACGGTTACCTCGGCCTCGTCGCCGACGCGGCCGACCCCGAGCTCCTGCGGCGCTACCTCGCCGACTCCCTCGGCGTCCCCGAGCCCGTGGCACCGTAGGGGCGATCGTGGCCGACAAGCGCCGCGCCATCGTCGAGGCCGCACTGGAGGTGATCGGCGACTCGGGACCGGGCGGGTTCACCCAGCCCCGGGTGGCCGCGCGGGCGGGTCTGCGCCAGAGCCACCTCACCTACTACTTCCCGACCCGCGACGACCTGCTCGCCGCGGTGGCCGAGGAGGCGGTACGCCGGCGCATCGCCGTGCTCCGCGAGGCACAGGCGGCCGCCGGCGGACCCGGCGAGCAGGTGGCGGCCCTCGCGCAGGTGCTCACCGCCCCCGAGCACACCCGGATCCTGTTGGCCCTGACCCAGGCCGCCGACCGGGACGCGGCGGTGCGCGCCTCGTTCGACGCGCTGGCGGCGGGTGTGGGACCGCTCGGCGCGGACCTGCTGGCGACGGTCGGCGCGGAGCCCGACCCGGTCGACGTCGCCCTCGTGCAGGCGCTGTCGACCGGCATCGCCGTGCTGTCCCTCGCGCGCGGCGGGGACGCCGCGGCCGCCGAGCACCTGCTCCGCGCCTTTCTCGACCGGCTCGCCGCGGCCCGTAGTCACGGCGACGCCGGCGTCGTCTCCAGCGACGCCGCCAGCCGCGCGAACCCCTCGTCGAGCGGCACCCGCGGGACGTAGCCGAGGTCGCGGCGCGCGGCGGTGATGTCGAACCAGTGCGCCGTGGCCAGCTGCCGGGCCAGGAAGCGGGTCATCGGCGGCTCCCCCACGCCGACCGGCACCGGCAGGCGTTCGAGCAGCCGCCATACCGTCTCCACCGCAGCTCCCGCGGCGAGGGCCACGGGCAGGGGCACGGTGGCGTGCACCGGGGCGAGCCCGCCCGCGACGACGATGCCGTTGATCAGCTCGCGCACCGGGCGCGGGTCGCCGGACGTCACGAAGTACGCCCGGCCCGCGCAGGCCGCGCCGGGCGTGAGGCGGTCGGCGGCGTCGAGGTGGGCCCGGGCGGCGTCGTCGACGTAGGTGGAGTCGATCAGCGCCGAGCCGTCACCGACGAGGCGCAGCCGCCCGGACCGGGCGCGGGCGAGGATCCGCGGCACGAGCTGGGTGTCGCCCGGTCCCCACACGAGGTGCGGGCGCAGCGCCACGGTGGCCGGCCCGTGACCGTTCGCGGCGAGCACCAGGCGCTCGGCCTCGGCCTTGGTCTCCGGGTAGGGCGCGTCGAAGTGGGTGGCGTAGGGCAATGACTCGTCGCCGCCGGCGATGTCGCCGCCGGTGTGCACCACGCTGGGCGTGCTCGTGAAGACGAAGCGCCCGACGCCCGCGTCGCGGCAGGCGTCGAGCAGCACGCGGGTGGCGTCGACGTTGCTGCGGCGGTACTGCGCCTCGCTGCCGGAGATGCCGGCCCGCGCCGCGACGTGGAACACGACGTCGACGCCCTCGACCGCGGCGCGCGCGACGGCGGGGTCGGCGAGGTCGCCCCGGTGGGTGGTCACCCCGCGCTCGCGCAGGGCCGGGTAGTCGCCGCGGGCCACGCTGGCGACGTCGTCGCCGCGATCGAGCAGCGCGTCGACCACGGCGCCGCCGAGGAACCCGCCGCCGCCCGTGACCAGGGCCCTCACGCGAGCTCACCCGCCGCCCAGCGCCCGAGCGCCTCACGGTCGATCTTCGAGTTGTGCCGCGGGTCGACGGGCAGCCCGGGGTGCTCGAGCAGGGTGGTGATCGACCGGGTGCGCGCGTCGTCGGCGGCGAGGGCGCGCAGCTCGTCGGCCACGACCGGGGTCAGCCGGTGCCCGGGGAGCATCTCGACCACCGCCACCGGCCTCCGGTCGCCGTCGGGCCCGACCCCCACCAGCGCGGTGCGGCGCACCGCGGGGTGCCGGTTGAGCACCTCCTCGCACGGGACGCTGTGGAGCGGGCCGCCGGCGGTGTGGACGACGTGCGAGACCCGGCCGGCGAACCAGAGACGGCCCGCGGCGTCGGCGGAGGCCAGGTCGCCCATCCGGTGCGCGAGGCTCCCGTCCCAGCGCAGCTTGGCCGCCGCCGTCGCCGCCGGCCGGTCGGCGTAGGCGGGGCTGACGACGGGACCGCGGACGACGACCTCGCCGACCTCGCCGGGCGCGACGTGGCGGTCGGGGGTGAGCTCCTCGATCGGCCCGTCCGTCGGCCGCACGAGGGCGACGTCGACACCGGGCACCGGGCGCCCGACGCAGATGCCGTCGTCGGGCAGGTCGAGCAGCTCGTCGCTGCCCACCGACGCGACGGGGAGCGCCTCGGTGGCGCCGTAGGGGGTGTGGACCTGCGCGCCCGGGTCGAGCAGGGCGAGCACGCGGCGCTGGACGTCGCGCGGCACCGGGGCGCCGGCCGAGATCACCTGGCGCAGGGTCGGCAACCGCGTCCCCGCCGGCGCGCCGCGGCCGAGGCGGTCGAGGACCGCGGGCGAGCCGAACATGACCGTGGCCCCGGTGCGCCGGGCGGCCCGCACGAGACGCGCCGGGACGACCTTCGCCGGCTTCGTCGGGTCCATGCGCGGCACCACCGTGGTCATCCCGAGGGCCGGGCCGAAGAGCGCGAACGGGGGGAAGGTCGCGAGGCTGACGTCGCCGGGACCGAGCCCGTAGAGGTCGCGCACGAGGCCGGCCTGGGCGAGCAACCCGTCCTCGTGGTGCTCGACGCCCTTGGGCGGGCCGGTGCTGCCGCTGGTGAACAGGATCGCGGCGGGCGTGCCGGTGGGTCGGGCGACGGGGGCGAACGGCCCACGGCGGGCGCCCTCGCGTTCCAGCCGGCGCAGCGACAGCGCGCCGGGCACGGGCACGGGGCCGGCCCCGACGGCGACCCACGCGTCGGGGCACCAGCGCAGCACGCGGCGCGCGAGGTGGGCCTTCGCGACGCCGACGAACGCCTCGGGCGCGGCCTCGCCGAGACAGGCGCGCACCCGGTCGAGGCCGATCCCGGGGTCGACGACGACGGGCACGGCCCGCACGCGCAGCAGCGCGTAGGCCAGCACGAAGAAGTCGGCGACCGGGGGCACCAGCAGCGCGGTACGGGTGCCCGGCCCGACACCCGCGGCGAGCAGCCCGCCCGCGGCGGCGTCGACCCGGCGCTCGAGGGCAGCGAAGGTCACCCGGCGGAACCCGAGCGGTCCGGGGAGCACCAGCGCGTCGGCGCCCGGCCGGGCGGCGGCGTGCTCGGCGAGCAGGCCGTCGAGGGTGGGCGGTGCCTGCGGCGACGTCGCGGTCATCGCCCGGCGGCCAGGAACGTCCGGACCCGCGGCACGATCCGGTCCGCGGCGTCCTCGAGCACGTAGTGGCCGGCGTCGGGGTAGCGGTGCACCTCCGCGCGCGGCAGGTGCCCGACGAGGTGGTCGAGGATCTCGGCGTCGAACACCGGGTCCCGCATCCCCCAGTGCACCTGGACCGGCTTCGCGTCCAGCAGCGGCAGGCGCTCGGCGAGGTGTTCCAGCACGGGCTGGGCGGGGTCGGCCGGGCCGGTCGGGATGTCCTGCACGAAGGCGTGGACCGCGACACGGTGGGCGGGGCTGTCGTAGGGAGCGAGCAGCCCGCGGCGGGCCTCGGCGTCCAGCCAGCGACGCCCGGTGCCCATCGCCAGCGCGCCGAGGGAGAACGCGTTGAGGCGCCGGACCGCCACGTCGCCGACGACCGGCAGCCGCGCCGCCTGCAGCGACCACGGGATGCGCTTGCCCGCCGGGAGCGGGAACGCGCCCGTGTTGAGCACGACGACCCGGTCGACGCGGTCGAGGTGGTCGACCGCCCAGGACAGCCCGATCGGCCCGCCCCAGTCGTGCACGACGAGCGAGACCGGCTCGTCGAGGTCGAGGGCGTCGACGAAGGCGGTGAGGTCGGCGACCCGGCGGGAGAGCGTGTACGGGTAGTCGGCGCGCGCGGGCTTGTCCGACCGACCCATGCCGATGTGGTCGGGAGCGATCGCCCGGAACCCGTCCCCGGGCAGCGTCGCCAGCAGGGAGCGGAAGTAGAACGACCAGGTCGGGTTGCCGTGGACGTGCAGCACCGGCGGCCCGGTGCCCTCTCCCCCGGGCCGCTCGTCGACGTACGCCATCGCGTGGCCGCCGACCTCCACGGTCCGCTCGGTGAAGGTGAACCCGGGCACGGTGGTCGTCACCAGATCACCTCCGCGGCGGCGGCGTTGATCCCGCTCCCGACCCCCATGAGCATCACCCGGCTGCCGTCGGTGACGGTGCCGTCCTCCACCGCCTTGGACAGCACGGTGGGCACGCCCGCCGGGCCGATGTTGCCGAACCACGGGTACTGGGACGGGAAGCGGTCGTGGTCGAGTCCGAGCTGGTCGGCCACCGCGCGGGTGTGCACCTTGCTGACCTGGTGCAGGCAGTAGACGTCGTAGCTGTCGGTGTCCCAGTCGAACGCGGCCACCGCGTCCTTCCACGCACGTCCTGCGAGCTCCATGCCCGCCGTGAGCAGGCCGGAGCTGTCGGTGCGCATCTCGTCGGCCTGCCCGACGCACAGCCCCGAGTTCCCGATCGTGCTGGCACGCCCCAGCCCACCCAGGAAGCGGTGCCCGCCCGGGCCGTCGGCGCGCGAGAGGACCATCGCCACGGCCCCCGAGCCGACGGTGAGGGTGGCGAACTGCTCGTGGAACATCGCGCGCGTCGCGCCATCGCCCGCCAGGCGTGCGAGCGTCGACTCCATCGCGAAACGGCTCGTCTCTCCGGCGACCACGAGACCGTGGTCGATCTCGCCCGCCTCGATCATCGTCGACACGATGTTCATGCCGTTGAGGAATCCGAGGCACGCATTGCCGAGGTCGAAGTTCACGGCCTCCGGGGACAATTCGAGGCGGCCGTGGACGATGCTCGCCGTCGACGGTTCGAGGTGGTCGCGGCTCACCGAGGTGTTGATCAGCGCACCGATGTCAGCGCGGTCGACGCCGCTGCGCGCCAGGGCCTCCTCCCCCGCCCGCGCGGCCACCTCGCTGGGCATCGTGCCCTCGTCCCAGACGCGCCGTTCCGCGATGCCCGAGAGCTTCTCCAGCAGGCCCGGCGTGATGCGCAGGCGCTGCAACGTCCCCGCGATCCGGTCCTCCAGCTCGGTGGAGGTGACCACGTGCGGCGCATCGACGTGTGCCAGGCCCGTGATCACGACGTCGTCGTACCGCTGTGCCGCTCTCATGCCCCCGAGAATGCGTGCCGACCGTCGAGCGCGCACAGGAGACGGAATCGTCTGCTCCCCGACGACGGCTGATACCGTCGTTCACACGAACTGCGGTAACAGGAAAGATCGGGTGCTGTCTCCACCGAACGGGCGCACCCACGACGACACCCGCAGGAGAATTGTCGACCTCGCACGATACGGCACTACCGAGGGGTACGGCGCCGGAGACCGTGCGATGTTTCTCGTATTCGCCGTGCGGTCGGATCTCTCCCCACCGGCACACGGGCCGCGCCCCGCCAGAGGCCGAGGGACCGATCGCGGCCGCCGCAGGTCCCGGCAGCGAGCCGTCGTCGGCACTGTGCACGGACGCGCGCCCGCCCGAGGATCGCGGGCCGTGAGAGCGACCAGGCGTCGCGGGAGCACGCGCACCCCGGCGGTGCTCGGCTGGGCCCTGTGGGACTGGGGTGCCTCCGCCTTCAGCGCGATCATCGTGACGTTCGTGTTCGCGGTGTACCTCACCGATGCCGTGGCCGCGGACCCGGACGCCGGCGCCCGGGCGCTCGGTCTCGCCCTCACCGCCGCCGGGGTGTGCGTGGCGCTGCTGGCGCCGGTCACCGGGCAGCGCGCCGATGCACGCGGTCGACGCAAGGTCTGGCTGGGCGTGCACAGCGCGGTCGTCATCGCCTGCATGGCGGCGATGTTCGCCGTGCGGGACGAGCAGGCCTACCTGCTGCTCGGCCTGGTCCTGCTCGCCGTGGCCTCGGTGTTCTTCGAGTTCGCCGAGGTCAACTACAACGCGCTGCTCGTGGCGGTCTCGACCCGGGAGACGCGGGGCAGGGTCTCCGGGTTCGGCTGGGGCATGGGGTACTTCGGCACCGTCGTGGTGCTGGCCTTCGTGCTGTTCGCCTTCGTGCAGCCCGACGTCGGCCTGTTCGGGGTCACCGCGCAGGACGGTCTGAACATCCGCGCGGTCGCGCTGACCGCGGCGCTCTGGTTCGCGGTCTTCGCGCTGCCCTTGTTCCTCCTGGTGCCCGAGGCACCCGCGTCCGGCGAGGCGGTGCCCCGCAACGTCCTCGCCAGCTACGCCGTGCTCGGGCGGCGGATCGCTCAGATGTGGCGCTCGGACCGGCGGCTGCTCGCGTTCCTCGGCGCCAGCGCGATCTACCGCGACGGGCTGGCGGCGGTCTTCACCTTCGGCGGCGTCATCGCCGCGGGGACCTTCGGTTTCAGCCAGGCCGAGGTCGTGGTGTTCGCGATCGCGGCGAACCTCACGTCCGGGCTGGGCGCACTCGTCGGCGGCCGGCTGGACGATCGGCTCGGCCCGAAGGCCGTGATCGTCGCCTCACTGGCCGGCATGCTCCTGGCCGGAACGCTCCTCGTGCTGTTCACCGGCAGGGCCGCGTTCTGGGTGTGCGGGCTGGCGCTGTCGGTCTTCCTCGGCCCCGCCCAGTCGGCCAGCCGCACCTTCCTCGTCCGCGTGGTCCCGCCGGCGCGGGAGGGCGAGGCCTTCGGGCTCTACGCGACCACGGGCCGCGCCGTGAGCTTCCTCGGACCGCTGGCGTTCACCGGCTTCGTCGCGGCCTTCGGCACCCAGCGCGCGGGGATGGTCGGCATCGTGCTCGTCCTGCTCGCCGGGCTGGTCGCCGTCCTGCCCATCACCGGCCCTCGCGGCGACGAGGCGCGCGCCGCGTGACCGATCGGGCGGGCTCGTTGCTGCTGCTGCGCCACCGACAGCCACCCGCGGAGGGACGTTCTCGGGGTGGCAAGTGGACCCGTGTGATACCACCCACATCAAGGTCATCTTGAGGTTTAAGGTTCCGGCTTCGTCGCCCGAGGCGCGTGGTGTGGACCTCCGCGCGGTGGCGACCCATCGGGAACAGTGCGGCAGGAGGCCGGAGAGATGTGGCAGCGACAGGGGGCGCCCGTCGGAGGGTGGCGCGCCGACGCGTTCGGCACCGGGACCTGGCAGGGGGCGTCGCAGCACCAGCGACCGCCCGTCGAATCCGATCCGGCGACCGCCGCCGGACCGCTCGGTGCGACGGCGGTCGCGTCAACGGGCCGGCGTTCGCGACGCACCCGGGACGCGGTGCCAGGGCCGCCCTCACCTGCGCGGGGGGCCTGGGAGCCGACGCCGATCTTCCAGGCCGTGGCGTCGGAGTGGGAGCGGCGCCGGCGCGACGACGTCGTCGCGGACCGCCCGGGCGCCGAGGCCGGGCCCGCGGGGGACCACGGCGCGCCGGCCGCGTCGTCGGCGGACACGGGACCGTTGCCGGTCCAGCGGACCCACGGGGCCCGGGCGCACGATCTCGCCCCGGTGCACGCCGTGCCCCCGCCTCCGCCACACGACGCCCGGCGCCACGAGGTCGACGGCCTCCCCCCGCGCGTCGCGTCCGCGGGCGGGACGGACCGCCCTGGCTGGATGCCCGTGCCGCGTCCGGGAACGGGACCGCTGCCGGTCCAGCCGCGGTACGCGAGCCGGCGTGATCTCGCCCCGGTGGACGCAGTGCCGCCGCCCCCGCCGCGGGGCGGCTCGCTCGAGGACGAGCTGATCCGGCGGGCGGAGCGCCGCCGGCGGCCGCTGTCCTCGACACCGGTCGCGGGCGGACGGCACGCCCTGCGCCCGCTCGACGGGGACGAACCGACGCCGCATGCCGACCCCGACAGGCTCGGCACGGGCGGGAACCTCCTGACCTTCACCGGGATCTCCTAGCACCGACCGGCCACCGGAACCGCCAACCGAGGACGGTGCGACGGTCCGTCGACGCGGGCGACCAGTGCCCCGGGCTCTAGCGCCGGCGAGTGGAGGCCGGTTCCGGGCCCCTCGACGCGCGACGGGCGCGCTCACCGTCGCGGTACTCGTAGAGGCGGAGGCGCGCGGCCACGTCCGGGTCGATCGAGCCGGGTGGGGCGGGCTCGGGGGGCAATGCCGGCGCCGCCTCGAGCGCTGCCGCGCACGGCTGTTCGCCGGTGGCAGTGCGGCACTCCGCGGACGCGTGCGCGGGCACCGGGGCGCCGTTCGGCGCCGGGTGCCGTCGGCTGCGCTCGTCGGTACGAGGGGGATCGGCCTCGGGGTGGTCGGCGGCGGATCGCCGGTGACGACGGATCGAGCGCCGAGGGCTGGTCTTCTTGCTGTGCAGCAGGGCCGCATCGATCCGTCGATGAACCCGGTCGGGCTGGTCGACGTCCACGACGACACGGTGAAAGGGTCGGCCGGAGAGGTAGATGACCACGACGTGTGTGCCGTGCCGGGCGCTCCACAGCTGGCGACGTTCACCGACTCCCCAGCAGCCGGCGCGGTAGCGCCGCGGCCACCACAGACCGGGACAGGGAAGGCGTGGACTCGAGGCGACGGCGTCGGCCCGAGCCATCACCCGGGCCCCGAGGATCCGTGTGTAGGGCAGGAAAATCCCACGCGAACCCGCGGCGACGAGGTCGGCTCCGGAGAACCGGACACGCAGCCCGGTCAGCGTGACCTGGAGTCGTACCGCCATCCACACCTCCACGGCTTTCGGAGGGCAGCCACACCGACTCCCCTCCTGGACCCCCACCGGATGTGGCGGCCGCGAGCGAGTTGGTGACTTGTCGAATTTCATCACGCCGGGGTTACGGCCCTGAGCCCTGTCCTGAGCAAGTTGGGCCATTCGCCCGCGCGGATGACGGCCGGCCCGACGCAGCCCTTGCTCTCCATCGCGCTCTCGCATCGACAGCAATTCGTCGTTTCCGGGGTCGCGACACGCCGAGCGAGCCGAAATGCCGGGAACGGGTCGGCCTCGGAGGATCCTGCACGGCTATGATCGCGTGGCTGTCGGTCCTCCTGTCGGTCCTGCCGCCGCTGTTGATGCTGCTGGCGGTCGGGACGGAACGCTTGGAGACCACCCGTTTGAAGGCCGGTACGGTCCGGGTGGAGGACGTCGAGGACTTCCTCGATCGCGTTCACCGCCTCCGACTCAACCGCGGTGACCGTCTCGACGGCTGAGAACGCACGCCCGCCCTCGACCAGCCCGCGGTGGTCGGGCACGGGCCGTCAGGCGCGCGGCACCAACCTCACGATCTTGCACGCGTGGCGGCCGGAGTCCTCCTCGCGCGACGTCACGGCGTGCCGTCCGTGAGCCGTGAACGGCACGACCTCCGCCTCACGGCCGTGCTCCGCGGGATGCTCCAGCTCGTCCTCGGCCGGCCGGGCTCGTGGCAGGACCGGCGGCGTCGTGGTCGCCGAGGCCCGGGCGTGCCGGACGGCGCGGCGCTCGACGGCCCTGCCCCGGCGCTCCCAGTCCGAAGCCACGGCGCGAAAGATCGGCGTGAACTCGTCCGCCCCCTCGTCCCAGGCCTCCCAGGCCCAGGTGCGGAGCGTGTCGGATCGCCACTCTCCACGCCGCACGTCCTCGCGCCATCCCGACATCGCCGGTCTCCCTGTCGTCCGCCACGGTCACCGACGCCGCGCGGACTGCCCTCCGCGGCTCGCGTCGAGGCAGACCCTAAAGTTCAACATGAGGTTGAGGGGCCGCGACACGCTGAGGGAGATTTCCGACGCGCGACCGGCCGCGAACAGGGAGTGGAAGACGTCGCCGATCTCACCCTCGGAGACGTCGAACAATTGACCACATACAATGGGGCGGGCCCCGCCGCTCACAGTTGAACGGCGGGGCCGGCGGACGCCCGAGGTGGGGGCTCCCCCAGTGTCCGCGAGACCACCGGCGGACGGCGCGACGAACAGGGAAATACTTCCTCGTGACGGCGTTGACCGACTTCCGGAACAGTTCTTCCGCGCGACCGGTCGGCGCCGTTTCCGGTCACGGGGTGCACGTCGGAATCCTCATGAGACAGTTTTCCCGGTGGTGTCCGCCCTGGAACGGCTGGGCTGCACCCGTTTCGGCTCGCCGGGCATCTTCGGGTACTCGGGCGGGTAGGGCAGATCGCCCAGGCCGTGGTCGCGCCGGTCGCGCTCCACCCACTCGAGCACCGTCTCGAGGCCGCGGGGGTCGTCGTGCAGGCCCGCGTGGGCGTCGCCGCGCTCGGCGAGCACGCCCGCGGCGGTGAGGACGTCGAAGTCGTCGGGGTCGACGTCGCCGAGGTCGTCCCAGCCCAGCGGCATCGACACCGTCGCCCGCGGGGTGCCGCGCACCGACCACGCCGAGGCGATCGTGCGGTCACGCGCGGCCTGGTTGTAGTCGAGGAAGACGCGCTGCCCGCGCTCCTCCTTCCACCAGTCGACGGTGGCCTCGCCGGGCACACGCCGGCACACCTCGCGGGCGAGGGCGATCACGGCGCGGCGGACGCCGACGAAGTCCCACTCCGGGCGCACCGGCACCATCACGTGGATCCCGCGCCCGCCCGAGGTCTTGGGGCGCCCGTGCAGGCCGGCGTCGTCGAGCACCTCGCGCAGCACGCCGGCGACGCGCACGGCGTCGGCGAAGTCGGTGCCGGGCTGGGGGTCGAGATCGATGCGCAGCTCGTCGGGCTGATCCACCTGCCCGCGGCGTACGGGCCAGGGGTGGAAGTCGAAGGTCCCGAGGTTCGCGGCCCAGGCGAGCACGGCCGTGCGGGTCGGGCAGATCTCCTCGGCGGAGCGCCCGCTGGGGAAGCGCACCTCGACGGTCTCGAGCCACTCCGGGGCGCCCTTGGGCACGCGCTTCTGGTAGAAGAACTCGCCGGTCACGCCGTCGACGAACCGCTTGAGGTGGGTCGGGCGTTCGTAGAGCACGTCGAGCAGCGGCCCGCGCACCGCGATGTAGTGCTGGACGACCTGGCGCTTGGTGATGCCGCGGTCCGGGAAGTAGACCTTGTCGGGGTTGGTGACGCGCACGGCGAGGCCGTCGACGTCGAACTCCTCGGCCGGGGACTTCGCCACGCAGGCAGGCTAGGAGATCAGGCCTCGCCGGTCACGATGCTGTCGTCGGCGGTGCGCAGCCGGTCGGCCAGGGCCTGCAGCTCGCTGCGCAGGCGCGCGAGGTCGGACGGCTCGAGGCCCGTCTCGGCCTGGACCCGGCGCTGCACGGCGAGCGCGGGCTCGCGCAGCGCCTCGCCCTCCGGCGTGCACGCGACCTCGACGGTGCGCTCGTCCTCGGGGCGGCGGCGCCGCACGACGCGGCCGCGCTCCTCCAGACGCTGGAGCAGGGGCGAGAGCGTGCCGCTGTCGAGGTGCAGCTCGCGGCACAGCCGGCCCATCGTCACCGGCCCGTGCTCCCACAGCACGAGCAGCGCGACGTACTGGCTGTAGGTGAGGCCGAGGGGTGCGAGACCACGCCGATAGGACGCCGCGATCGCGCGCGAGGCGTCGTGCAGCGCGAAGCACAACTGCGCGTCGAGCGTCGTGCACGCCGAGGTGTCCGTCGTCATGCCGTACAGGGTAGGCCCGACCTGCCCGTTCGCGGGTTACCGTGGGCCGATGACCATGTCCGAGGGCCCGCGCGACCGACCGGGGGACGCCCCCGGTCCGCCCGGCCGGTTCGCCGACGACCTCGTCGGTCTCGACCCCGACGACCCCGAGGCGCGCGCGTTCGCCGCGCACCTCGACCGCATGGAACGCGTCGGGCCGACGTTCACCGTCGAGGGGCAGCTGGCCGGGGTCCGCGACTTCGCCGAGTCGGCCAACCGCGCCGACGGGCTGCGCCGGTTGGCCGCCGTGGTCCTGGTCACCCTGGTGCTGCTCGGCGCCGGGTACGTCATCTTCGAAACGCTCGAGGTCGTGCTGCGCACCGCGTTCTGAGCCGTCGGGCCGGGCCGCGGGACGTATTAGCCTGGGGGCATGAGCAGTGACGCCTCGATCGGCACCCCGAAGGTCAGCAAGTCCGACGCCGAGTGGCGTGCGCAGCTGAGCCCCGAGGAGTACGCGGTGCTGCGCCAGGCGGGCACCGAGCGTCCCTTCACCGGTGAGTACGACGAGGTCTTCACCGAAGGCGTGTACTCGTGCCGCGCCTGCGGGGCCGAGCTCTTCCGCTCCGAGACCAAGTTCGCGTCGCACTGCGGCTGGCCGTCGTTCTACGCCCCGTCGTCCGACGACAACGTCATCCTGCGCGAGGACCGTTCGATGGGGATGACCCGCGTCGAGGTGCTGTGCGCGAGCTGCCACTCGCACCTGGGCCACGTGTTCACCGGCGAGGGCTACGGCACGCCCACCGACCAGCGCTACTGCATGAACTCGGTCAGCCTGCGCCACGAGCCCGCCGCCTGACGACGACCACCACTGGTCCGTCCGGTGGAGCCGGCACGGCCGGACCGACGCTTTGCCCGGCGGCTCCGGTGGCCGTGACCACCTGTGGCGGGCGCGAGCGGCCGTGGCCGTTAACGTCGAGGACGGCGAGCCGCCTCTGCACCCGGAGCGAGAGAGGACGATGCCGCCGATGGGCCATCCCATCCGCCACGGGGCCACCCCCGACCACCCGCGCCGCCCGCACCCGCTGGCCGCGCGGCTGCCGCGGTTCGACGAGAGCGTCCAGTACGACGTCGTCCGCGACAGCCTCATGCCCGAGGAGCAGATCGACGGCGTCTACGCCAGCGAGAGCGCCATCGCGCTGTGCGGGATCACCAACCGGCGGGTCATCCTGCTCGACACGGCGTTCCCGGGTGGGCGCGCGGCGCTGATCACCGCGCCGTACAGCCGGATCACGACGGTCGCCTACGTCTCCACCGAGAACGACCCGATCTTCTCCCGCACCGTCGCGATCCAGATCGGGCGCACGTTCTACGAGGTGACCTGCCGCGGCGAGGAGCAGGCCGCGGAGATCCACGACCTCATCACCTGGCACCTCATCGACTGAGGGCCGGCACCCCGCGCGTCGCGGCCGCCGCCAGCTCCTCCACGCCCACGGCGGCGACCCCGCGCTCGCGGGCGACGCGGACGACGTCGCCGAGCAGGGAGGGCCAGGTGCACACCACGGCGTCGACGTCGCGGCAGATCAGCTCGCCGACCCGGGCGGCCAGGCGGACGCGGATGTCAGCGGTGGGCTCGAGCAGCGTGCGGTCGACGACGTGCACGTCGACGATGCCCGGCGCGTGCTCCGCGAGGAGCCGCCGGGCCGCCTGGACGTGCGCGGCGGCGACGTGCAGGAAGCCGACGGTCGCCACGTGCGGAACATGCCACATCGCGGAGCGTGACGCGAGTGCTCGGTCGACGGGCGGCCGTCCACCGCCGTTCGACGGCACCCGACCGGGCGACGATCAGGGCAGCGACGTGACCAGCTGGCCCGGCGACACCCGCGGCCCGGTGAAGAACGGGGTCTCCTCGCGCACGTGACGGCGGGCGTCGGTGGCCCGCAGGTCGCGCATGAGGTCGACGATCCGGTCGAGCTGGTCGGCCTCGAACGCGAGGATCCACTCGTAGTCGCCCAGCGCGAACGCCGGCACGGTGTTGGCGCGGACGTCGGCGTAGCCGCGCGCGGCCTTGCCGTGCTCGGCGAGCATGCCGCGGCGCTCCTCGTCGGGCAGCAGGTACCACTCGTAGGAGCGGACGAACGGGTAGAGGCACAGGTAGCCGCGGGGCTCCTCTCCCGCGATGAACGCCGGCACGTGGCTCTTGTTGAACTCCGCCGGGCGGTGCAGCGCCGTGCCCGACCACACCGGCGTCGAGGCGCGGCCCAGCGCCGTGCGCCGCAACGCCGAGTACGTGGCCTGCAGCGACTCGACGTCGGGAGCGTGGGTCCACACCATCCAGTCGGCGTCGGCACGCATGCCCGCCAGGTCGTAGACGCCGCGCACGGCGACGCCCTTGCCCTCGGCCTGCTCCAGCACGCCCGTGAGCTCCTCGCCGAGGGCTGCGCGGTCCTCGCCCAGGCGCGCCGGGTCGGTGCGGAAGACCGACCACATGGCGTAGCGGACGGTCGAGTTCAGCTCGTCGTAGTTCAGCCGGGCCACGGCTCCATCGTGCCACCGCGCGTCCCGGGCACGCGGGTCAGAGGGACTCCTCGGTGGCCGAGACGCCGGGCACACGGTCGGCGCGGAAGGCCTCGACGAAGCGGCGGTGGTCGTCGCGCACGACGGAGGCGTAGTCGCGGCCGAAGGCGACGAGGTCGGCGACGAACGCGTCCTCACGCTCGCCGACCACGGCGAGGACCGCGTCCTCCACCTGGAGTGCGACCAGCCCCTGCTCGGCGTCGGCGTCGGCGACGCAGTGGGCGCGGGCGGTCGCCTGGCCGAGGCGGTGCAGGACGTCGCGCAGATCGCGGGGCTCGGTGAGGTCGTCCCAGTCGAGGTCGTTCTCGTAGGGCGAGAGCTGGTTGACGACGTAGCCGACCCCGCGCATCTCGGTCCACCCGAGCAGGCGGTCGGCGTGCGCCTGCAGCGCGCGGCGGGACAGGGCGGTGCGGTGGCCGTGGTGGAGGAACCACGCGGCGGCCTCGGGGTCGTCGACCACGCGGCTCGGCGCGGCCCGGACCGCCTGCTTCATCGACAGCACGATGTCGTCGTCCAGCGCCTCGGTCGGGCCCTCGATGAGCACGTTGTAGGCGGGCAGTCCGGCGCTGCCGATCCCGAAGCCGCTGCGGCCGACCACGTCGTGGACCGTGTAGGCCGGATCCGGCCAGCGCCTGCCCGGCGGGATCGTGTCCAGATAGGCCTCGTAGGCCGCGAGGACCTCGGCGCGCTCGTCGTCGTCGAGGCGCCGCACCCCCGGGCCCGCGCGGAAGATGCGGTTCTCGCCCTCGATCTCGGTGGTCGCGTCGAGGAGGGCTCGGCGGCTCCGCTCCCGCGAGCGCTGCAGCGCGGCGCGGATCGGGCCGTCGGTGGTGGCGCGGGTGAGGGCGAACTCCCGCTCGCCCGAGCCCCCGGAGAAGGAGCGCACCGCACCGAGGTAGGACCGCAGGTACGCGGTGTTGAGCGCGTCGATGTCGGCGTCGGAGAACGCCTTCGACCAGCCGAGCAGGGCCACACTGGCCACGAGCCGGCGCAGGTCCCAGGTCCACGGGGCGACGTAGGCCTCGTCGAAGTCGTTGACGTCGAACACCAGCACGCCGTCGCCGTCGAGGTAGGTGCCGAAGTTCTCGGCGTGCAGGTCGCCCTGGATCCACACCCGGCGCGTGCGCTCGTCCACCCACGGGTCGTCCAGCCGGACGACGTCGGCGTAGAACAGCGGCGCGCTGCCCCGGTAGAAGGCGAACGGCTCGGCGGCCATCTTGCGGAACTTGTTGCGGAACGCCGCCGGCGACGCCGCCATGAGGTCGGAGAACGCGTCGGTGAGCACGTCGACGATGGCGGCGGTGCGGTCCTCGTCGTCGTGGGCGTCGAGGGCGGCGGCGAGATCGGCCATGGCGATCAGTCTGGCCCCGGTCGGCGCCGCGCGGGAGGCGCCGGGCGGGACGTCAGGCGACCGCCAGGTGGGCGGCCACGCGTGCCGCGGCGGCGTCGCCGGTGGCGAGGCAGGCCGGCACCCCGACGCCGTGCCACGCGGCGCCCGCGACCGCGAGGCCGGGCAGTGCCGCGACGCCGGCCTCGACGGCGGCGACGCGGTCGAGGTGCCCGACGCCGTACTGCGGCAGGCCGCCCGGCCAGCGCACCACGGCGGTCTCGACGGGCACGGCGTCGATGCCGGTGAGCGCGGCGAGGTCGTCGCGTGCGGCGCTGACGAGGTCGTCGTCGTCGCGGCGCAGCGCGGCCAGCGAGGCGGCGTCGCCGTGGCGCCCGACCGACAGGCGCAGGACGGCCGTCGCGTCGGGGTCGTCGGGGCGGGCGTGATCGGACGCGGCGAGGTGCGGCCACTTCTCCGAGGTGAAGGTGGCCGCTTTGATGGTCCAGGGCAGGCCGTCCGGGCGCCGCTCCCCCGCCCCGACGAGCACCCCGGACCGGCCGGCCAGCGGCGCGGCGTCCGCGGCGGGCAGGGCGAGGAGCACGAGCGCCGAGGAGGCCAGCTCGATCTCCCCGGCCGCCCGAGCCGCGGCGGGCGCATGGTCGGCGAGCAGGCGGCGCACGGCGGGTGCGGGGACGGCGAGCACGACCGCGTCGGCGTCGACGTGGCCCACGATGTCCGCTCCCGTGTCGGCGACCTCCGCGCGCCACCCGGTGGGCGTGCGGGCGAGCGCGGTCACGGTGCGGCCCAGCCGCAGCTCAGCGCGGGCGGCGAGGGCGAGCGTGGCGGGGAGGTCGGCGAGGCCGCCCCGCAGGGTGCCGAAGACCGGCACCGGGGGCGCCGCGTCCGCGGGCGGTGCAGGCAGGCACGCCCGGGCGGCGGCGAGCAGCGAGCGCGGGTCGGCGTCGAGGGCCGCGGCCAGCGCGGGCACGGTGGCACGCAGGCCCAGCCCGTCGGCGTGGCCCGCGTAGACCCCGCCGAGCAGCGGGTCGACCAGCCGGTCGGCCACCTCGTCGCCCAGCCGCGCCCGCACGAGCGCGCCCACGGCGACGTCACCGCCGGGCTCCCAGGGTCCCGGGCGGTCCTCGCGCAGCGCGGCGAGCCCGGCGGGCGAGAGGACGCCGGCCGCGACGTCGGGGTCCCCGGGCACGCCCATCACGGTGCGCGGGGGCAGGGGCACCGTGCGCCCGCCCACTCGCAGCGCCGACGCCGCCGGCCCGGGGTGCACGAGCTGGTCGTCGAGCCCGAGCTCGCGGATCCGCGCGGCGGCCTCGGGACGGCGCGCGAGGAAGGCCTCCGCGCCCACGTCGACGCGCCGTCCGCCGAGCTCCATCGCGGCGAGCTTGCCGCCCAGCGCGCGCGCGGCCTCGACGACCACGATCTCCGCGTCGGGCCCGAGCAGCGTGCGCAGACGGTGGGCCGCGGCGAGCCCGGAGACCCCGCCGCCGACGACGAGGACGCGGGTCACGGCAGGTCGGCGGAGTGCACCAGGTCGACGACCCGGGCGAGCGCGTCGGGGTCGGTCTCGGGCAGCACGCCGTGGCCGAGGTTGAACACGTGGCCCTCGGCCGACGCGCCCTCGGCGAGGATGCGCCGGACCTCCCGCTCGACGACCTCGGGGCCGGCGAAGAGCAGCGCGGGGTCGAGGTTGCCCTGCAGCGCCCGGCCCGGTCCGACGCGGGCGGCGGCCATGTCCAGGGGCACGCGCCAGTCGACGCCCACGACGTCGGCGCCGGCCTCGCCCATGGCGCCGAGGAGCTCGGAGGTGCCGACACCGAAGTGGATGCGCGGCAGCCCGGTGTCCGCGAGGCCCTGCAGGACGCGCGTCGAGTGGGGCAGGACCAGCTCGCGGTAGTCGCGCTCGGACAGCGCGCCGGCCCAGGAGTCGAACAGCTGCACGGCGTCGACGCCGGCGTCGACCTGGGCGCGCAGGAACGTCAGCGTGGTGTCGGCGAGCGCGGAGCACAGCGCGTGCCAGGTGGCCGGCTCGGCGTGCATGAGCGCCTTGGTGCGCTCGTGGTTGCGGCTCGGCCCGCCCTCGACGAGGTACGACGCGAGCGTGAAGGGGGCGCCGGCGAACCCGATGAGCGGGGTCTCCCCCAGCTCGCGCACCAGCAGGCGCACCGCCTCGGCCACCGGCGCGACGCCCTCGGCGTCGAGGGTGGGCAGGGCGGCCACGTCGGCGGCGGTGCGCACGGGACGCTCCACCACCGGGCCCGTGCCCGCGACGATGTCGACGCCCACGCCCGCGGCCTTGAGCGGCACGACGATGTCGGAGAACAGGATCGCCGCGTCGACGCCGTAACGGCGCACCGGCTGCAACGTGATCTCGCAGGCGAGCTCGGGCGTGAGGCAGGCCTCGAGCATGCCGCTGCCCCGGCGGACCTCGCGGTACTCCGGCAGCGAGCGTCCGGCCTGGCGCATGAACCACACGGGGCGCCGTGACGGGCGCTCGCGGCGAGCGGCGGCGAGGAACGGCGCGTCGGGGAGGTGGCGGCGCGCGGGGACGACGTCGGTGGCCGCGTCCGCGGTGCCTGCCCTGCTCATGGTGCCCCCATCCTCCCACGCCGTCCCCGGGCACCGCCGCGCGTGCCGGGTTCGTGGAGCGAGGGACGCCCCGAGTGCGTCAGACGCAGCGAGCGACGCCCTCGCTGGGCACCGGGGCGGGTGCGCACCGGGGTTGCTCGGCGTGGGAGGTGCCGGAAAGAACCCGTTCGGCCTACTGTCATCGAGGTGACGGCGCCCACCACCCACCCCGAGACGTTCCGGCGCGCGGTGGACTCCCTGAGCGATCTGCGCACCCGCCCGGAGATCGAGCTGCGCACCATGCGCCCGCCGCAGCGCCTGGCGCCGTACTCGGCCGCGTGGAGCGCGGAGGTGCTCGCCGGGCCGCCGGCTCCGGGCGCCCGCGAGGTGGACGACGCGGAGGTCGTGGTCACCGGCCGGCTCGTGCTGTTGCACGACCCGGAGGGCCAGGACGCGTGGGACGGCACGCTGCGCGTCGTGACGTTCGTGCGCGCGGAGCTCGACCCCGAGCACGCCGGCGACCCGCTGCTGCCCGAGGTGGCGTGGTCGTGGCTGACCGGCGCGCTGGAGGACTCCGGTGCGGCGTGGACGGCGCTGGGTGGCACGGTGACCCAGACCGCCTCGGTGCGCTTCGGTGACATCTCCGGACCGAGCCACGCGACGGACCTCGAGCTGCGGGCGTCCTGGACGCCCACCGAGGACGTGCTGACGGCCCACGGCGAGGCGTTCGCGGGCGTCCTCGCGATCGCGGCGGGACTTCCGCCGGAGGGCGTGGCGACGCTCGGTGCCCGCCGCGCCGGGCGCTCGGGCTGACCATTTTCCGGTACCACGGGTATCGGAACACGCAATTTCCGCAGGTCGTTCCGGGTCGTTCCCGTTCGTCGAACGGATGCTCAGGCAGGCGTCCGATCAGCCTGATCGTGCTCCGTCCGTCACGGGGCGGCGTTGGGTCGTTGGTTGCAGTGCGGCTGGGACGGTCGGCGCCACTTCGACACGCTGCGTAGCAGCGGTTACACCTAGTGTCACCGCGAGACGATTCTGCGTCGTCTGTCCACTCCAAAGGGTGACCGTGAGCACGTAACGCGCGAAACTCCACCGAGCGAAGTTGGCCCTGATGCTCTCGTTAACTCGCCCGGGGGGATATGTTCTCTCGCACGCACTTCCTCGTCCGATCGGCGGCGCGGTCGATGGGTCGGGGGCCGGGGTGCGGAATGTCGGGGGGCAAGACCGACTTCTAGGAGGTACTCGACGTGGCTACCGTGGGCCCAGGCATGGCCCTTCGCGGCGTCGCGAGCGGCTTGCTGCCGCCGGCCATGGTCCCGCATCCGCGGGAAGAGATGTTCACCGTGCTGGTGGTCGACGACCACCCGCTGCTGCGTGAGGCGATCGCACAGCGGCTCTCCTCGATGGGCGCGGGCACCGTCCACGAGGCGGCCTCGATCTCCGAGGCGCGCACCCGGGCACTGGCCAGCGGCCCGTGCGACCTCGCGATCCTCGACCTGGGCCTGCCGGACGGCAGCGGCCTGGACCTGATCGCCGAGCTGCGGGCGCAGGGCTGGAACCGGGTGGTGGTGCTGGCGGCCTCGGACGACCCGTCGGCGGTGCGTGCGGCCTTCCAGGCCGGCGCGCAGGCCTACCTGCTCAAGTCCGCCTCGCCGGGTGTCGTCACCGACGGCGTGCGCCGGGTGCTCGAGGGCGGCCTCTACGCCGATCCCTCGGTCGCCCCGCTGCTCGCCGCGGGCACCCGCGTGCCGGCGACGGACAACACGCCCCGCGAGCTGTCCGCCCGCGAGGTCGAGGTGCTCCAGCTGGTGGCCGACGGCCGCTCCAACAAGGAGATCGGCGACGCGCTGAGCCTCTCGGCGCTCACCGTCAAGAGCCACCTCTCCCGCATCGGGCGCAAGCTCGGCACGGGCGACCGGGCGCAGATGGTGGCGCTGGCCATGCGGGCCGGCGTCATCCGCTGAGCGCGAGGGTGCGGGGGTCGGCCGGTGCGTCGACCCCGACCACCCGCTCCGCGGACCCCGCCGGGGGCGCCGGCGGGGTCCGCGGGCGGCGCTCGTCGGCGGACACTTCCACGGCACGCGCCGACGCGCCGCGCGCCCCGAGGGCCGCGAACGGGCAGACTGTCGAGGCAGTGGACGCCGCGCAGACCGACGAGCACGCTCCGGGAGACCGATCGGGGCGGACCCCCGGAGACGACCCGACGGTCGTCGACCTGCTCGTGCCCGCCGAGGGCGTCCCGCCCCTGGTGACCGACCGGGACGCGCTGGCCGACACCGCGGCCCGCCTCGCCGCGGGCACCGGCCCGGTCGCGGTCGACGCCGAGCGCGCCTCGGGCTACCGGTACTCGGCGCGCGCCTACCTCGTGCAGCTGCGACGCGCGGGTGCGGGCAGCTTCCTGGTCGACCCCATCGCCTGCGACGGCGACCTCACCCCGCTCGACGAGGCGCTGCGCGGGGTCGAGTGGGTGCTGCACGCCGCGTCGCAGGACCTGGCGTGCCTGGCCGAGGTCGGCATGCACCCCGACCGCCTCTTCGACACCGAGCTCGCCGGGCGCCTCGTCGGGTACCCCCGCGTCGGGCTCGGCCCCCTCACCGAGAACCTGCTGGGCGTGCGGCTGCAGAAGGGCCACGGCGCCGCCGACTGGTCCCGCCGTCCGCTGCCCGCCGAGTGGCTCACCTATGCCGCCCTCGACGTCGAGCTCCTCGTGGAGCTGCGCGACGCCGTCGCCGCCGACCTCGAGCGCCAGGGCAAGACCGTCTGGGCCGAGCAGGAGTTCGAGGCCGTCCGACTCGCCGCGCCCCCGCCGCCGCGCGCCGAGCCGTGGCGCCGCACCTCGGGCCTGCACAAGGTGCGCCGGCCCGCGGCGCTCGCCGTCGTCCGCGAGCTCTGGGAGTCCCGCGACACGCTCGCCGCCGCCCGCGACATCGCCCCCGGCCGGCTGCTGCCCGACGGGGCCATCGTCGACGCCGCCCTGCGCGAGCCGTCGCGCCGCGACGACCTCGTCGCCATGCCCGTGTTCCGGGGCCGCGCCCAGCGCCGCCTGGCCGACCGCTGGTGGTCCGCGATCGAACGGGCCCGCGCGCTGCCGCGCGACCGCTGGCCGGCCACGGCCGCGCCGCCCGACGGCCCGCCGCCGGCCCACCGCTGGGGCGACAAGGACCCGGCCGCCGCCGCGCGTCTCGCGGCGGCACGCGCCGCGCTCGCCGAGCTCTCGGAGGAGACGGGCACCCCGGTGGAGAACCTCCTGACCCCCGACCTCGTGCGGCGGCTGTGCTGGTCGCCGCCGGAGCGCGCCACGCCCGACGCGGTCCGGACCGCGCTCGCGACACTGGGGGCACGCCCCTGGCAGGCGGAGCTGACCGCGCCCCGGCTCGCCGAGGCGCTGACGGCGCAGCCGGCTCAGCCCGCTCAGACCTCCGCCGACGCGGGCTGAGCCCCGACCCGCTGGCTGGTCAGCGGCAGGACCACGGTCACCGCCAGCCCCCCGCCCTCGACGGGCTCGGCCACGGCCCGGCCCCCGTGCGCCCGCGCCACGGCGCGCACGATCGACAGGCCGAGCCCCGTGCCGCTGCCGGTGCGCCCGGCCCCGCGGCGGAAGGGCTCGAACAGCTCGGCGACCGTCGCCGGCGCGACCACCGGCCCCGACGACGCGACGTGCAGCACGGCGTGGCCGTCCTCGGTGCCCGTGTGCACGGTGAGCCACCCGCCCTCGACGTTGTGGCGCACGGCGTTCTCGACGAGGTTGCCGGCCACGCGTCCGAGCAGCGCGGCATCGCCGGCCACGGGCGCCGGCCCGAGGTCGGTGGAGATCCGCAGGCCCCGGTCGCGGGCCTCGGCGCGCACCGCCTCCAGCGCGAGCGGGACCGTCTCGGCGAGGTCGACGGGCTCGGTGGGGACGGCCTCGGTGGCCTCGGTCCGCGCGAGCAGCAGCAGCCCGGCGACGAGGTGCTCGGCGCGGCGCGTGGCCTCGCGGACCACCTCGGCCATGCGCCGCAGCTCGGCGACGTCGGCGTCGGGGTCGGCGAGGGTCACGTCGACCTCGGTGCGCAGCACCGCCAGCGGGGTGCGCAGCTCGTGGCTGGCGTTGGCCACGAAGCGTGTCTGCGCGTCGAACGCCGCCTGCAGCCGGTCGAGCATCGCGTCGAACGTGGCCGCGAGCTCGGCGACCTCGTCGCGGGGACCGGTGAGGCCGATGCGGGCGTCGAGCGACGTCGCCGACAGCCGGCGTGCGGTCGCCGTCACCTCGTGCAGCGGGCGCAGGACGCGGCGCACCAGCACCCACGACACCAGCGCCGCCGCCAGCACGACCATCGCGAACGCGATCGACCCGACGCGCAGGACCTCGACCCGCGCGGCCTTGCCGAGCGCGTCGGCGAGCTCCCCGGCCGGCACGCGCACGCCGTCGACGAGCACCGGGGTGTCGGGCGGCAGCTGCGGGACGGCGGCCGCGACCTCGCCCACGAGCATCCAGCCGAGCCACACGAGCAGCACCGCCACCACGGCGACGAGCCCCGTGGCCAGCAGCGTGAGCCGCACGCGCAGGCCGGGGCCCCGGCGCAGGGCGGACGTTCCGGCGGGCACGCCAGGACGCTACGGGGCGCCGGGCGACCCCGGGGTGAAGCCCCCGGGAGTCAGACGGTGGCGGGCGCCTCGGCGGGCACGCGGTAGCCCGAACCCACGACGGTGTCGATGATGCCGGGCTCGCCGAGCTTCTTGCGCAGGGTCATGACCGTGACCCGGACCGTGGTGGTGAACGGGTCGGCGTTCTCGTCCCACACGCGCTCGAGCAGCTCCTCGGAGCTGACGACGGCGCCGCGGGCGGCCATGAGCACCTCGAGCACCCCGAACTCCTTGCGGGTGAGCTCCAGCGGGACGCCCCCGCGGGTGACGGTGCGCTTCGAGGGGTCGAGCACGATGTCGGCGGCGCGCAGCACCGGCGGCACCGCGGGCGTGGCGCGGCGACCCAGGGCCCGGACGCGGGCGACGAGCTCGGGGAAGTCGAACGGCTTGGGCAGGTAGTCGTCCGCGCCGAGGGCGAGGCCCTCGACCTTGTCGCGCAGCGTGCCGCTGGCGGTCAGCATGATCACCCGGGTGACCCCGCCGACGATCTCGGTGCACAGGTCGTCGCCGGAGCGGCCGGGCAGGTCGCGGTCGAGCACGACGACGTCGTAGCGCGTGACGCCGACCTTCTCGCTGCCCTCGTCGCCGTCGTAGGCCACGTCGACGGCCATGCCCTCACGCCGCAGGCCCCGGGCCAGGGCATCGGCCAGCGCCTGCTCGTCCTCAACGATCAGTACTCGCACGCCTCCACGGTGCCACAGCGGACCTGAGGGCCCGCTGAGAGAAGCCGCAGGTCAGCGTGCGAATGAGTCCGCCGTGTCGCCCCCGTCGGGCAGCGTGGTGGCGTCCCGCCCGGAGACCCACTCGGTGACGCGGCGGGCGACGTCGGCGTCGGTGAGCCCGGCCGCCGAGAGCACCTGACCCCGGGAGGCGTGCGCGAGGAACTCCTGGTCGAGCCCGAGCCGGCGCACCGGCACGTCGACGCCCGCCACGGAGAGCGCCTCGGCCACCGCGGACCCGACGCCCCCGTGGCGACCGCCGTCCTCGACGGTGACCACCAGGTGGTGCTCGCCCGCGAGGTGCAGCAGGGCCTCGGGCACGGGCTGCACCCAGCGCGGGTCGACCACGGTGACGCCGATCCCCTGCGCGGCGAGGCGCTCGGCGGCCTGCACGCCGAGCTCGCCGAACGCGCCGACGGCGACGAGCAGCACGTCGGCCACCCCGTCCGACCCACCCACCCCGGAACCGGCCTCGGGGAGGCGGTCGACCGCGGTGGGGCGCGGGGCCGCCCGCGAGGCGCGACCGGGCTCGGCGAGCACGTCGACGCGGCCCGGGCCCGCGGCCGGGCCGAGATGGCGCAGCGCCGGCACCTCGGCCGGCACGGCGCCCTTCGACCAGCGCAGGGCCGTGGGGCCGTCGCCGATCCCGACGGCCTCGCGCAGCTCGTCCCGCAGGGTCGGCGCGTCGCGCGGGGCGGCGACCCGCAGGCCCGGAACGATCCCGAGGACCGACAGGTCCCACATGCCGTTGTGGCTGGCGCCGTCGTCGCCGGTGACCCCGGCGCGGTCGAGCACCACCGTCACCGGCGCGCGGTGCAGCGCCACGTCCATGAGCAGCTGGTCAAAGGCGCGGTTCAGGAACGTCGAGTAGATGGCGACGACGGGGTGCAGGCCGCCGGCGGCGAGCCCCGCCGCCGAGGTCATCGCGTGCTGCTCGGCGATGCCGACGTCGAAGAGCCGCTCGGGGTAGGCCTGCCCGAACGGGGTGAGGCCCGTCGGCCCCGGCATGGCCGCCGTGATGGCCACGACGTCCGAGCGCTCGCGGCCGAGCTCGAGCATCGCGTCGGTGAACACCGACGTCCAGCCCCGGGCCTTGGGACCCACGGGCAGCCCGGTCTCGGGGTCGAGCACCCCGATGCCGTGCATGAGGTCGGCCTCGTCGGCCTCGGCGGGCGCGAACCCGCGGCCCTTGGCCGTCACGGCGTGCACGACCACCGGCCCGCCGAAGTCGCGGGCCCGGCGCAGCGCGTGCTCCATCTCGGCGACGTCATGGCCGTCGACCGGGCCGAGGTACTTCAGCCCGAGGTCGGCGAACAGCGGCTGCGGGCTGAGCGCGTCCTTCACCCCGACCTTGGCGGCGTGCACCGCCGAGTACAGCGTCGAGCCGATCACCGGCACGCCCTGCAGGGCGCGCTTGCCGTGCTCGAGCGCCTGCTCGTAACGGGGCAGCAGCCGCAGCGACGAGAGCTTGCGCGAGAGCCCGCCGATCGTCGGCGAGTACGAGCGGCCGTTGTCGTTGACGACGATGACCACCGGGCGGTCGGGCGCGGCGGCGATGTTGTTCAGCGCCTCCCAGCACATCCCCCCGGTCAGCGCACCGTCGCCGACGACCGCGACGATCGCGCGGTCGCGGCCGGTCAGCGCGTCGGCCTTGGCCAGCCCGTCGGCCCAGGACAGGGCGGTGGACGCGTGGGAGTTCTCCACCAGGTCGTGCTCGCTCTCCGCGCGGCTCGGGTAGCCCGAGAGACCGCCGTCCTGGCGCAGCCCGTCGAACTCCCCGGCCCGTCCGGTGAGGATCTTGTGGACGTAGCTCTGGTGACCGGTGTCGAAGATCAGCGCGTCCCGGGGCGAGTCGAACACCCGGTGCAGCGCCAGCGTCAGCTCCACCACACCGAGATTCGGTCCGAGATGCCCGCCGGTGCGGCAGACCTTGTCCACCAGGAACGCCCGGATCTCCGACGCGAGCGTGGCGACCTCGTCCGCATCGAGGCCGCGCAGGTCCGCAGGGGTGCGGACACGGTCCAGCAGCGTCACTGAAGGTCACCTCGGCTCCGCAGGCGGATCAAACGGCCCGGCCAGTCTACGGACGCCCGGTGCCCCCGCAGCGTGCGAAGCCTCCGCCCCTACGGGCGGGGGCGGCGGGCCACGTAGACCACGGCCGGCGGGACGTTGGCCCACACGGTGCGGCTGACCACGACCTCCTCGAACGCGGCCTCGAGGTTGCGCTGCACCTGCTTCGCGGTCGGGAAGAAGCGGATCCACGCGTGCGCGAGCTGCGTCACCGCCCCGCCCGGCGCCGCCAGGCGGGCCAGCGCCTCGAAGATCGAGGGGCCGGTCGTGGGCGCCGTGACCAGCCACGGCAGACCGGACACGGTGAGGTCGGCGCGCACCCCCTCGGCGAGCAGGCGCTCGACCACGGCGTTCGCGTCGTCGCAGAGCACCTCCACCTTGGGGTGCCGCTCCGCGAGGAGCGCGGCCATCCGCGGGTTGAACTCGACGGCGATGTGCCGGCCCCGGCCCGCCAGGCGCTCCTGGAGGACGTCGGTGACCTGGCCGGTGCCGGCGCCGAGGTCGAGCACCACCGGGTCGCCGGTCTCGGGCAGGGGCGCCGCGGCCTGGCGGCACAGGGGCCCGCCGCTGGGGACGAGGGACGCGACGTTGAGGGGGTCGCGCAGGAACTCACGGGCGAAGGTCTGGATCTCGGACACGATGACTCGTCGACTCCGTCACGGTGGGGTGGTGTCCGGTACGGGCTGCGGATTCGACCCGGTCACCGGCGGGGCGAGTGCCGCGCCCGCGGCCGCGACGGACGCGAGGAGCGCGCGGGCCACCTCGCCGACCATCGCGTCGTCGGGCGAGAACTCGGGGTGGTGCAGGCCCGGGCCCGCGCCCGGGGTGGTCCCGGTCGCGGCCGCGCCCACGAACAGCATCAACGACGGCAGAACGTCACCGTAGTGGGAGAAGTCGTCGGCGCCACAGGAGCGGAACGTGGTGTCGAGCACCAGCCCGGTCGGGGTGCCCTCCCCGTCGACCCCGTCCCCGTCGACCCGGTCCTCCGCCCCACGCCCCCCGAGCGCGGTCGCGACGGTGCGGGCCAGGGCCTCGTCGTTCACCACCGCGGGCTCGTTGGGCACGACGGTCAGGGTGGCCGTGCACCCGTAGGCGGCGGCGGTGCCCTCGACGTGCTCGCGGACGGCGTCGAGCAGCTCGTCGCGGCTCGCGTCCAGCGCCCGCACGGTGCCCCGTGCCGAGGCGCTCTCGGGTACCACGTTGGGCGCCGAGCCCGCCTGCACCTGGCCGACCGTGACGACGCCCGCAGTCATGGGGTCGACGCGCCGCGACACCACGTGGTGCACCCCGCAGACGATCTGGGCCAGCGCCAGCACGGGGTCGCGGGTGCGGTGCGGGTAGCCGCCGTGGCCGCCGCGCCCGTGCACCTCGATCTCGATCTCGTCCGCCGAGGCGTTGACCGGCCCGCCGCGCACGGAGACCGTCCCGCGCGGCAGCTCGGGCTGGACGTGCACGCCGAGCACCGCGCCCACGCCGTGCGCGGTGAAGGCGGGCTCGGCGACGACGTCCGCCGCACCCGACGGGGCCTTCTCCTCGCGTGGCTGGAACACCGCGAGCACGGGAGCCGGCAGCCGGGCGGCGCCGACCCGGGCCAGCGCGCGCACGACGGCCACCAGTGCGGCGACGTGCACGTCGTGGCCGCAGACGTGAGCGACCCCGCCGGTGGCGCTGAACGGCAGGCCCGTGCGCTCGACCACCGGCAGCGCGTCGAGCTCCGCGCGCACCGCGACCGCGGGCGGCCCCTCCCCCGGCGCCGGGCCGAGGCGCAGCAGCGCGCCGGTGTCGGCCACCGGCTGCGGCGTCGTGCCGGGGGGCAGCGCGTCGGCGAGGGCGGCCAGCACGAGGTCGCGGCTGTCGGCCTCGTCCCCGGACAGGCGCGGGTCGCGGTGCAGCGCGTGCCGCAGCGCCACGGCCGCGTCGAGCTCCGCCTCCAGCGCGGCGCGCAGTGCGGGGTCGACGCGGGGCGGGACGGCGGGATGCGGCCGGCTCACGCCGGCATCCGCCCGTAGACCCGGCGCGCGTTCTCCGTCCCGATCATGGTGGCCACCCGTTCGGCGTCGGCGGGCGCGAGCTCGTCGGTCGCGCAGAGGTGCTCCAATAGACCACCCAGCGCGGACCGGAAGCGCAGCGCCCCCAGCAGGTGCAGCTCGGGCAGCCCGAAGGCGTCCGAGGAGTAGAGCACCTTGCCGTAGGGCGCCAGCTCCAGCAGCTCGGCGATGATCGTGGCCGCGCGCGCGCCGATGTAGGGCACGGCGAGGCCCACGTCGACGTGCACGACGGCGAACGCCTGCGCCAGCCACGCCGCCTCGCGGTGATACGGGTAACAGTGCAGGAGCATCAGCGGCACGCCCAGCGGCTCGACGAGGCGCGCGAGACCGACGAGCAGCGCGGGGTTGGCGCGGTGCAGGTCCTCGTCGGGATCGCCGAACCCGGTGTGCATCTGCAGCGGCAGGCCGGTGTCCAGGCCCGTCCACAGGCCGTGGCGCAGCAGCACGGGGTCGCGCAGGGGCTCGCCGGTGGCGGCGCGTCGCCGCAGCCAGCCGTCGGCGGCCCGCGCCACCTCCCCCGGCTCCGGGCGGGCGGGGTCGACGTCGAGACCCGCGCGGTAGGCGAGCACGCTCTTGCAGGCCACCGGCAGCGGGTCCGCCGAGGGAGCGGTACGGGCGGCCACCGCGTCGCGCAGCGCCTCGCCGTATCCCCCGGCGTCGACCCCGGCGTCGGCGAGCGCCTCGGCCACCGCCTCGAGCCGGACGACCTCGCCCACCGGCGCCCCGGCCGCCGTCCCGAGCGAGGCGGGCGGCAGCAGCCCGTCGGCGGCGAACCCGTGGTCGACGAACAGCGCGCCCACGCCGGCGCCGCCGAGGAAGCGGCGGGTCACCTCCTCGGGGCCGAGCTCGGTGCGGCGGGCGAGGTAGTCGTCGGCGGCGGCGTGCGCCGGCAGGTCGAGCGCGGGCGCGCACCACCGGCGGACCGAGAACCCCAGCGCGGAGTCGAAGCTGCTCGTGCCCCGCGCCGGGCCGGGGCCCTCGGTGAGCAGGGCCTCGAACCCGGCCCGGTCCAGGGGCCCGTCCACGACGCTGTGGCAGTGGTGGTCGACGAGCCGCACCCCGTCGAGGAAGCTCACCGGACCCGCGGGCACCAGCCCCGCACTGACCATGCTCCCGCTCACCGGTGACCCCCTCGACGCCGCCGGGTCCTGTGTACCGGAGCGGATCACGTCGCGAGCAGGGTTGCGACGCACTCGACGTGGTGGGTCATCGGGAACGCGTCGAAGGCGCGCAGCCCGGCCAGCGCGTAACCGTGCTCCGCGAGGGCGGCGACGTCGCGCGCCAGGGCCGCCGGGTCGCAGGCCACCAGCACGATCCGCGCCGCGCCCTGCCGCGCCAGCTCCCCGGCCAGGCGGCGCCCGAGGCCCTTGCGCGGCGGGTCGGCGACGATGACCGCCGGCGGCCCCGGCAGCCCGTGGAGCACCTTCTCCACCCGCCCCCGCACCACCTGCACCGCGGGCAGGTCGGCCAGGCACTCCCCCGCTGCCGCCGTGGCCGCCGGGTCGCTCTCGACCAGCACCACACGGCCCTGGGAGCCGGTGCAGCCGTCGGAGCCCACGGTGCCCACGGTGCCCACGGCGCCCACGCGCTCCGCGAGCGGGGCGGCGATGAGCCCGGCCCCGCCGTAGAGGTCCCAGGCGCAGGCCCCGGGCTCGAGGTCGCCCACCCCCTCGAGCACCGCGTCCACCACGGCATCGGCGGCGTGCGGGTGGACCTGCCAGAACGCCTCGGCCGGCAGCTCCCACGCGCGTCCGGCGGCACGTTCGTGCGCGGTGCCGTCGCCCAGCTCGGGGTGCCGCTCGCCCTCGAAGAGCTCGACGGCGTGCACCTCGCCCGCGGCGTCCCGGACGATCTCGACCTCCGCGGTCGGGGTCCACGACCGCTCGAGCACCGGCAGCAGCGCGCCCGGCGCGGCGATCGGGCAGTCGCCCACCGGCAGCACCTCGTGACTGCGGTGCGCGCGCAGTCCCGGGCGCCCGTCGTCCGTGACGGCCATCCGCATCCGCGTGCGCCAGCCCAGGGGCCCGCCGGGCAGCTCCTCGACGGTGACCTCGCGCTCGATCCCGGCCAGGCGGGCGAGCTGCTCGGCCACCACCGCGGCCTTGAGCTGCCGCTGCGCCGCCGGGCTCGCGTGCTGCCAGTCGCAGCCCCCGCACCCGCCGGGCCCGGCCCACGGGCAGGCCGGCTCGACGCGGTCCGGCGACGCCGTGAGCACGGCGACGGCGTCGGCGCGGCAGAACGACCCGCCGCCGTCCTCGGTGACCACCGCCCGCACCCGTTCGCCGGGCAGCGCGTGGCGCACGAACACGACGCGGCCCTCGCTGCGCGCCACGCAGTGCCCACCGTGCGCGACCGGCCCGACGTCCAGCTCGAGCAGCCGGTCGGTCCAGTCCAGGGTCTGCCGGGGGGCCGTCACCGCGGCCGCGCCGGGGTGCGGGACGTCGGCGCGGGCGCCGCGGCCGGGTTGGGCGGCGGGGCGGGGGCCGTCGGGCCGGTGCCGGGCGTCGTGCCGGGCGGGGGCTCGTAGCCGCGGCGCGCCGAGCCGGGCGCGCCGGGCGGGCGCCGCGTCGCGGCGCGCTTCGACGACTCCAGCTGCCACGGCACGCTGACCACCATCACCCCGGGCTGGAACAGCAGACGGCCCTTGAGGCGCAGGGCGCTCTGGTTGTGCAGCAGTTGCTCCCACCAGCGCCCGAGCACGTACTCGGGGATGAACACCGTGACCACGTCACGCGGGTTGTCGGTCCGGATCCGCTTGACGTACTGCAGGATCGGCTTGGTGATCTCGCGGTAGGGCGACTCGACGACCTTGAGCGGGACCGGGATGTCGCGCTTCTCCCACTCCGCGACCAGCGCCCGCGTGTCGGCGTCGTCGACGTTGACCGTCAGCGCCTCCAGCACGTCCGGGCGCGTGGCGCGGGCGTAGGCGACCGCCCGCAGCGTCGGCATGTGCAGCCGCGAGACGAGCACGATCGCGTGGTTGCGGCTGGGCAGCGTGCTGCTCATGACCTCGGGGGCCGCGATCTCCTCGCTGACCCGGTCGTAGTGGCGCCGGATCGACACCATCATGAGGAACGCCAGCGTGCCGGCGACGAGCGCGATCCACGCGCCCACCACGAACTTGGTGACCAGCACCACGACCAGGACCGTGCCGGTCATCGCGGTGCCGAAGCCGCTGACCCACCGCGAGCGCCGCAGGCGGGCCCGCTCGCCGGCGTCGGGCTCGGTGCGCAGGAGCCGCGTCCAGTGCCGGACCATCCCGGTCTGCGACAGCGTGAACGATACGAACACCCCGACCGTGTAGAGCGGGATCAGCGCGGTGACCTCGGCACGGAACCCGACGACGAGCACGATCGCGAAGAACGCCAGGAACAGGATGCCGTTGGAGAAGGCGAGCCGGTCGCCGCGGGTGTGCAGCTGGCGGGGCAGGTAGCGGTCCTGGGCGAGGATCGAGCCGAGGACCGGGAAGCCGTTGAACGCCGTGTTCGCGGCGAGCACCAGGATCAGCGCGGTGAAGATCGTGACCGCCCAGAAGCCGGGCGGGAAGCCGTCGAACACCGCCCGGCCGAGCTGGGCGACCAGCGTCTCCTGCCGGTAGCCGGGGGGAGCGCCGACGAGCTGCTCGCCGGGGCGCTCGGCCATGATCACGCCGGACGCGCGGGCCAGGTAGATCATCCCCGAGAACAGGAACACCGCGATCAGCCCGAGCAGGGCCAGGGTCGTCGCGGCGTTGCGCGACTTCGGCTTGCGGAACGCCGGGACGCCGTTGCTGATGGCCTCGACGCCGGTGAGAGCCGCGCAGCCCTGGGTGAACGAGCGCAGCACCAGGAAGACCAGCACGAGCTGCGAGAGGTCCTCGGTGGACTCGGCGCCGCCCTCGGGCCGCACCCCGAACCCGGCGCTCGGGGCGACGAGGGTCTCGCCCAGCACCAGCTGCACGAGGCCCCAGACGATCATGCCACCGACGCACACGACGAAGCAGTAGGTCGGGATCGCGAACGTGATGCCGGACTCGCGCACGCCGCGCAGGTTGATCGACGTGAGCACGAGGATCGCCGCGCACGCGAACAGCACCTTGTGGTCGCCGACGAAGGGGATCAGCGCCCCGAGGTTGTCAGCCGCCGCCGACACCGACACGGCGACGGTGAGCGTGTAGTCGACGAGCAGGGCGCTCGCGACGACCAGCCCGGCGTACCGCCCGAGGTTGACCGTCGCGATCTCGTAGTCGCCCCCGCCGGAGGGGTAGGCGTGCACGTTCTGCCGGTAGCTCACGATCACCGTGCCGAGCACGACCATCACGGCGACACCCACCCACGGCGACAGCGCGTACGCCCCCAGCCCGGCGAGCGAGAGGGTGATGAGCACCTCCTGCGGCGCGTACGCCACCGACGACAGGGCGTCGGAGGCGAACACCGGCAGGGCGATGCGCTTGCGCAGCAGCGTGCCGTGGAGTTCGTCGCTGCGGAACGGCAGACCGAGCACGAGGCGCTTGGTCACCGTGGCGAGCTTGGGCACGACACGAAGCGTAGGCGCGCCGGACCCGGCGCGTCGCACCCGAGGCGGGCGCCGCGGTCGCACATCCCGGTCGCACCGTCCGGGCGATACGGTGCGCACCGCTCGCGGGCACTCGTGGGACGCGCAGCGGCGGAGACCGGAGTCGGGGAGGCGGCGTGCACATCGTCGTGATGGGCTGCGGGCGGGTGGGGTCGTCGCTCGCCCTGGCCCTGGAGCGGCTGGGCCACGACGTGGCGGTGGTCGACCGCGATCCCCAGGCGTTCCGGCGTCTGGGCAGCGACTTCCACGGCCAGGAGGTCGTCGGCACCGGCTTCGACCGCGAGGTGCTCACCGCGGCCGGCATCCACCGCGCGGAGGCCTTCGCCGCGGTGTCCTCGGGCGACAACTCCAACATCATCGCCGCCCGGGTGGCGCGCGAGACCTTCGGCGTCGGCCAGGTGGTCGCCCGCATCTACGACGCCAAGCGCGCCGCGGTCTACGAGCGTCTCGGCATCCCCACCGTGGCCACCGTGCCGTGGACCACCGACCGCTTCCTGCGCATCCTGCTGCCCGACGGCGTGGCCACGGCCTGGCGCGACCCGTCCGGCACCGTCGCGATCATGCAGGTGCACTTCCACGAGGACTGGGCGGGCCGGCTGGTCACCGAGCTCGAGGAGGCCACCGGCAGCCGGGTGGCGTTCATCGTCCGGTTCGGCACCGGCCTGCTCACCACGCCGGACACGGTGCTGCAGGCCGAGGACGTCGTGTACACGGCCGCGGTCAGCGGCACCGTCGCCGCGGTCACCGCCGCCGCGGCGGCGGCCCCGGAGAGGGCGGAGTAGCGCGATGCGCGGGTCCGGGAGGGACGAGCGATGCGTGTAACCGTGGCCGGGGCGGGGGCGGTCGGCCGGTCGATCGCCGCCGAGCTCGTCGAGGCCGATCACGAGGTGATGCTCATCGAGCGCGACCTCGCCCAGGTGGAGCCCGAGGCCGTGCCGCAGGCCGAGTGGGTGCACGCCGACGCCTGCGAGCTCGCCTCGCTGGAGGAGGCGCGCCTGCAGGGCTGCGACGTCGTCATCGCGGCCACCGGCGACGACAAGGTCAACCTCGTGGTGTCGCTGCTGGCCAAGACCGAGTTCGCGGTGCGGCGGGTCGTCGCGCGCGTCAACGACCCGCGCAACGAGTGGCTGTTCACCGACGCCTGGGGCGTCGACGTGGCCGTGTCCACCCCACGCATGCTGGCGGCGATGGTCGAGGAGGCCGTCAGCGTCGGCGACCTCGTCCGCCTGCTGACCCTGCGGCAGGGCACGGCCAACCTCGTCGAGGTCACGCTGCCCGCCAACACCCCGCTCGCCGGGAAGGCGGTGCGCGAGGTGCCCCTGCCCCGCGAGGCGGCGCTCGTGGTCATCCTGCGCGGCGGCCGGGTGATCGTCCCGCAGGCCGACGACCCCCTGGAGCCGGGCGACGAGATGATGTTCGTCGCGGGCGAGGACGTCGAGGAGGAGATCCAGCGCGTCCTCAAGGGCGAGCCGGCCTGAGATGCTCCTATGCCTGGTCAAGAGGTGAGGACGCGGTGTATCTCGCGGGCTAGGTAGCGCTTGAGTTCCCTGAGTCAAGTTGCTGATGTTGGTCGGTCGCGGCGTGCGGCGTGTGTGGCCGGGTCGTAGGGGTTGCCGGTGTGCCAGCAGGCCCAGATGACGCGGAGCCAGGCGCGGGCGACGATGCGGATGGCGTGCGGGTTGCGTTTGCCCCGTCGGCGAGCGTTGGCATAGAGCTCGCCAGCCCAGGGTGACTGCAGGCGGGCGTTGTGGGCGAAGGTGGTGAGGGCCTGGCGGGCTCTGCTGTTGGCGGCGTAGCGGAAGTAGACCCCCGAGCTCTTGCCGGAGGCCTTGGTCACCGGAGCGGCGCCGCACTCGGTCGCGGCCTGCTCGGCGCTCTCCACCCGGTCGAGGATGGGACCGAGCTCGGCGAGCAGCTGAGCGAGGTTGATCGTGCCGACTCCGGGCAGCCCGGCCAGCAGCCGGGCTCGGGGGTGGGCGGCGACGCAGCCGGCGATGCGCTTCTCGATCTGGGCGATCGTGGCCTGCACCGCGTTCAACAACTGGATCTGGGCGGTGATGATCGCGCTCAGTGTCGTGGAGGGCAGGCCGACCGGCGCCACCGGTGCCGCCCGCAGACGAGTCAGCAGCTGTTCGGGGGTCTTCGAGCCGCGGTAGCCATGGCGTCGGCAGAACGCGGCCATGCGGGCTTCGCCGAGCCGCGCCGCGGAGTCGGGGGTGGGGTAGTCGGTCAGGAACGCTCGGGCGATCGGGGAGCCCAGTGAGGTGAACAGATCACGCGGCCCGGGCCAGTGCGCCTCGAGAGTGGCGGTGAGCTGGTTGATCGTGGCGGTGCGCGTGCGCACCTGGTCGTCGCGCAGCCGCACCAGCGCCTGCAGCTCCCGTAGCCCGGCATCGGTGGGCTCCAACCGGCGCAGCCGGTGTCCGTCGGTGCGCAGGTAGTCGGCGAGCTTGTAGCTGTCGCCGGGGTCGGATTTCGCTCCCGCGGCACCCCAGCGCGGTCGGGCGGCGTAGAACGCGGTGGGATGCACCGGAACCACCGGATGCCGGGCCCCGAGCAGCCGGTCCACGACCAGCCCGCTGCTCTTCTCGATGATCACCGGTAGCTGGTCGGGGTCGCCGTGGCGGCGCAGCCGGTGCAACGTCGCCGCCCAGCCCGCCTCGGTGTGGGCGAAGGACCAGCGCTCGACGACCGCACCGCTGTCCTCGAGCACCGTGACGTCGTGGGTGCGACTGGCCCAGTCCCAGCCGACATAGCGCATCTGGCCTCCCGATCGAGCCGTGTGGTTGGCTCGGCGGTGTCGAGGCCCTTCGCCGGTTCCTCATTGTTCGGCCCTCGGTCGGGCATGTCCCTAACGCCGGTCAAGGGTCTCGGCGCGTCGGAGGTGGCAGGACTCAAACTGGCCATCACCTGGCGAGGCAACGGGGCCATCCCCCGACGCGACCGCGAGCCACGGCCGGGGCTCGTCCCCGGCCGCCGCCCGATACTTGCCCAATGAGGCAACGGATGATCTCTAGGTTGCTCAGTCCCTGTGTTCGGCGGCGCGCGGCGTAATCCCGGGTCGGTTGGTGGGCCGAGAGTCGGACCAGGGCGATGATGTGCAGCGCATAGTTGGCGTGTCGGTCACCGCCGCGATTGAGCCGGTGGCGGGTGGTGCGCCCACTGCTGGCCGGCAGCGGTGCGGTGCCGCAGAGCTGGGCGAAGGCGGCTTCGGAACGCAGCCTCTCGGGGTTGTCTCCGGCGGTGATCAGTAGCTGGGCGGCGACCTCGGTGCCCACGCCGTAGACGGCCAGCAATGCCGGGGCGGTGGCCGCGACCAGTGGCCGCAGCTCGGTGTCGATGTCGTCGATCTCCTCGCGCAGCGCGGTGATCCGGCGAGCCAGCCGACGCAGGGTCAGCTTCGTCGCCGCGGTCACGGGGTCGGCGAGCTCGGCCAGCCCACGGTTGGCACGTAGCCGCCGGCAGGTCTCCAGCAGCTCGCGGGAACTCTGCCCGGCCAGCGCCTGGCGCAGCTCTGCCGGCCCGGTGAGCACGAGCGCCTTGAGCTGGTTGATGGCCTGAGTGCGGGCCTTGATCGCGCTGCGCCGAGCCACCCGCAACGTGCGGATCGCCTCGACCTGCCCGTCGCGAGTCTTCGGTGTGCCACTGGCCGTACCGCGCAGCACCGCGGCGGCGGCGGCGTAGGCATCGATCGGGTCGCTCTTGCCGCGCTGACGGCGGGTCGTGCGGTCGGGGCGGTCGACCTCGATCACCACCTGCCCCGCTGCGCGCAGGTGCCGGGCCAGACCGGCGCCGTAGGCGCCGGTGCCCTCCACCCCGAAGGCACTCACCTGCCCATGGCCTCGAGCCCAGACCAGCAACTGCTCATAACCGGCCGGCGTGGTCGGGAACCCCGAGTCAGCCAGCGGCCGACCAACCGCGTCGATGACCGCGGCGTGGTGGATGTCGCTGTGGGTGTCCACCCCGACCGTCACGTGAATCGCCGCCGGTGTGACATCCGGGCTTGTGCTGGTCATGCTCGTCATGTCGTCTCCCGCTCACACCGGTGATGGCGACGCGCGGCCGGGCGGGCTGGTCGGACAAGACAGTGACGGGCGCCTCTGGCACAGGCTCCTATGAGGTCACGGCCACCCGCCCGGACGTGCGCAACAGCGCCACCGGGAGCCGCCGACAGATCTCAGCCAAGACAGCTCTCGCGTCGGTCAGAACACCGGGTCAGACGACCCCCGATGACGCCAACACCATCCTCACTGTCAGGCCGCGCGGCTCCGGCGGGCCCCGGCGCCCCGGGACGCCGAGCGGCTGCGGCGGATCGCCCACACCGTCACCGCGGCGGCGAGCGCCGCCAGCGGCAGGCCCATGGCGAGTCGCACCCAGCCCAGCCAGGTGTCGGCGTACACCGAGTCGTAGAGCCACCGCTGGACGACGAAGCGCGCTCCGAACACCACCACCCACGCCAGGGACGCGAGGTCGTAGGCGCGCAGCACGCGCTTGTCGCGGCGCCACTCCTGGCCCTCGCCGTTGACGAGATGCCAGATGACCCCGACCAGCGGGCGCCGGACGATCACCGAGAGCAGGAAGACCCCGCCGTAGAGCAGGCTCGTCCAGATCCCGAGCAGGAAGAAGCCCCGGGCCTCGCCGGTGCGCCACGCGACGAAGGCGCAGACCGCGACGCCGAGCAGACCCGAGAGCGCCGGCTGCACCGCCTCGCCGCGCGCGAGCCGCCACCCGGCCACGAGCAGCGCCGACAGGACGGCCGCGACGACGGAGGCGACGAGGTTGCCGGCGACCGCCTGGACGACGACGAACACGACGACCGGCACGCCCGAGGCGACGATCCCCGACAGGCCGCCCATCTGCTCGAGCAGGGTCGGGGTGCGCGGCTCGCCCTGATCAGCGGGCTCCTCCGCGGACGGCTCGTCCGCCCGCGGGGACCCCAGGACCTCGGTGGGGGGGTCGTCGCCGGGGCGCGGGACCTCCACGGGCCCGGTCGGGGGGTCGGCCGGGCCGGCCTCGTCGGCACCGCGCCGGTGGCGGCGGCCGGTGGAGCGAGTCTCGGGTCGGATGGCTGCCTCCCGGGCGCGGGTCCCCGGGGTCAGGGCGCCCGCTGCAGCTCGTAGTACGGGTTGTAGATGACCTTGCGTCCGTCGCGGACGGCCACGCGTCCGCTGGCCCGCACGGTACGGCCCGGCTCGATGCCCGGGATACGCCGCCGTCCGAGCCAGACGAGGGTGACGCCGTCGGTGCCGTCGAAGAGCTCGGCCTCGAGGGTGGCGACCGATCCCCGCGGACAGATCTCCACCGACCGCAGCCGGCCCTTGACGGTGACGGCCTCGCCCGTGCTGGAGTCGCACGCCCGGTCGCACCCCGACCGGACGGCCTCGGCGGACAGGTCGTCGGCGTCGAGGTCGCCGACGTCGGAGGTGAGGCGCCGGACCATGCGACGCAGGAAGCCGGACTCGGCACTCATGGCTGCTCCATTGCCATCCCCGCGGCCGTCACCCCGGACGGGCGCCGTCGACCGCGGACGACTCCCAGGATAGTCCGGTCGTGCCCGACCGGAACGGGCGTCCCGCCGTGGGGAACGGGCCGGTCAGCCCCGTCCCGGCGACGTCCCGGCCCCGGCGCGCTGCGGGAGCATCATCGGGATCACGGGACCCTCGGGCCGGGTGATCTGGCGGGGCTTCGTCGGCATCGACTCCACCAGCGAGTCGGCGAACCCGGCCGGCACGTCCTCGGGGATCTCCAGGGGCAGCAGCGACCGCACGGGCAGCGGGTCCGAGGAGCGCGACACGACGGTCCCGCGGATCATCTCGCGCAGCATCCCGTGCAGCTTGAGCGCGTGCTGGACCTGGCCCGTCCCCACGCCCCGCAGCATCCAGCGCGGGCCCTCGACGCCGATCACGCGCGCGACCGTGTTGCCGTTGCGGGCGACCAGCTCGCGGCCCCACTCGCCGCGGTCACGGCGGATCGTGGCGCCCTCGGACTGCAGCTGGGCGGCGAGCTCCTCGACGAGCTCGGTCCAGAGCCCGCCGGTGCGCGGCGCCGCGAAGGCACTGACGGTGAGCCGGCCCTCGGGGACGAGGGCGTGCACGGCGCGCAGCGGGCCCGAGGGGTCGGGCTCGGCCTTGAGGCGGGCGCCGCGGGGGACCGGCAGCTGCACCGAGCCGAGGTCGAGGCGCAGCTTGCCGTCCCGGGGCGCCTCGTCGGCGTCCCAGGGGCCCTGGCGCTGGTGGTGTCGGCGACCGGCGGGGTCGGCGGCCACCGAGACCTGGGCCACGCGGCCCTTCTGCCGGTGGCGTCCGCCGCGCGGCTCCTGGCTCACCGAGGTCCTCCTTCGCTGCCTGTCCCCCGCGGTGCGGTACCCGACGAGCTCGTGCCGGACGGGCCGGTGCCCGTCGAGCCGAAGCCGCCCGCCCCGCGTGCCGACGGGGCGTGAGCGGCGAGCGCCTCGAGGTCGTCGACGCCGTCGAGGACGCGGAACACGGTCTCCTCGACGCGCTGCACCACGAGCTGGGCGACGCGGTCGCCGCGGCGCACCATGATCGGACGCGCCGGGTCGTGGTTGACCAGGCACACCATGACCTCGCCGCGGTAGCCGGCGTCGACGGTGCCGGGTGCGTTCAGCAGGCCGAGGCCCTCGCGGGCGGCGAGCCCGGAGCGCGGCACGACGAACGCCGCGTAGCCCTCGGGCAGGACCAGCGCCACGCCGGTGCCGACCAGGGCCCGCTCGCCGGGGCCGAGGGTGACGTCCCGGGCGGCCGCGAGGTCCGCGCCGGCGTCGCCGGGGCGCGCCCGCGCGGGCACCGGCAGCCCCGGGTCGAGGCGGACGAGGTCGACCTGCAGCACGGCGCGCGAGACTACTCTGGGTGTCGTGAGCCCCTCACGACCCACACCGCCCCCCTCACCGGGACCCGACGCGGGCCCTGCGAGGGGCACCGTCCACGCCGAGCGTCTCCGGGTGCCGTGGTGGTCGTGGCCGCTGGTCCTGCTGATGGCGGCGCTTCTGGCCGCCGAGGTGCACATGGGCTACCCCGGCCTGCGCTCCTGGCTGCCCTACGTGCTGCTCCTGCCGCTGGCCGTGGCGTTGCTGATCTGGGCGGGGCGGGTGCGCGTCGAGGTCGGCCCCGGGGCCGACGGCGAGCGCGAGCTGCGCGCGGGCGCGGCGCACCTGCCGGTGTCGGCGGTCGGGCGCGTCGACGTCGTCCGCGGTGAGGCCAAGCGCGAGGCGCTGGGCCCGCAGCTCGACCCCGAGGCGTTCGTCCTGCACCGCCCGTGGGTGGGCCCGGCCGTCCGGATCGAGGTGCTCGACCCGGACGACCCCACCCCCTACTGGGTCGTCTCCACCCGCCGCCCGGAGGACCTCATCGCCGCGCTCCGGTGACCACAGCTGATCAGGCGGCGCAGTCGCGGCAGATGAACATGCCGCCTCGCTGGTCGGCCAGCCGGCTGCGGTGGTGGACGAGGAAGCAGCTGCCGCACGTGAACTCGTCGGCCTGCTTCGGCAGTACGCGGACCGTCAGTTCCTCGCCGGAGAGGTCGGCCCCGGGGAGCTCGAAGCTCTCGGCGGTGTCGGTCTCGTCGACGTCGACGGCGGCGGACTGCGCTTCGTTGCGCCGGGCCTTGAGCTCCTCGAGGGAGTCCTCGCCCATCTCGTCGGTCTCGTTGCGGCGCGGGGCGTCGTAGTCGGTCGCCATTGCGGTTCCCACCCTCGGTCTTGCCCGGTTGTCTGCCGGTTCATCTGTGGCGTGCGGCAGCACAACGCGGGACGGCGACCGTTTGTGCCGGACCCGGAAAGTGACCCGGGTCTCACACGGGGAGTTGTCCCTCGGCACGGACGACGCGACGTCCGCGCGGCTGCGGAGCGGCGGGAGGGTAACCCACTCCAGGGCCGCGGAACAGCCACCCCGCGGGCACTACCCTGGTGCGGACCAACGTCGGCGGGTGCGGTGCGGGAGGAACGTCTGTGGTCGGCACGTCGAGCGGCACGGTCAGGGCGGCGACGTCATGGGTGCGCGAGGCCTACCGGCGCCGCAACCTCGTGCCCGCGACGGTGCTGGTCGCTGTCCTCGCCGTCGCGAGCATCGTCACCTGGACGATCGTGTTCACCAACTCCACCGCGGGGTCGGTGACCTCCTGCAACCCGTCACCGGTGGCCGGCGCCGGCACGCCGCAGTCCGCCGACGCGCTCGACGACACGTCGGCCGCGGCGCCGGGTGATGTGCGCGTGCACGTGCTCAACGGCGCCGGCCAGCGCGGCCAGGCCCAGCTGGCCGCGGCCGAGCTGGGCGAGCTGGGCATCGCGGAGGCCGCGCCGCCCGACAACGACCCCTTCTACCCCGCGCAGGACCTGTCGTGCGTCGGACAGATCCGTTACGGCCCGGAGGGCGCCTCGGCCGCCCGGACGCTGAGCCTGGTCGTCCCGTGCGCCGAGCTCGTGGCCGACCAGCGCTCGGGCAGCGAGGTCGACCTGGCGCTCGGCGACGACTTCCGCGACATCGCCCCCGGCCAGGAGGTCACCGACGCGCTGCGGGCCCTGGCGCGCCAGACGGCCACGGACGGCTCGGGCGCGCCGGACGCGGTGCCCGACGCCGCCACGCTCACCCAGCTGCGCTCGGTCGACTGCAGCACCTAGCTCGATCCCGCTAGATCTCTGCGCCGCCCTCGGCGACGAGCAGCTCCGTCAGCGGGCCGGCCAGCGCGGGCGGGGCGACGAGGGTCGCCGCGGTGCCGAGGCCGTCGGGGTCGGTCCCCGGCAGGCGCACGACGGCGCCGGCCTCCTCGGCGACGAGCCCGCCGGCGGCGACGTCCCACGGGTGCAGCCCGTGCTCGTAGAACGCGTCGAGCCAGCCGGCGGCGACCGCGCACAGGTCGAGCGAGGCGCAGCCGGTGCGCCGGACGTCACCGAGCCGCGCCGCCACCCGGGCCAGGACCGCCGCCTGACGTTCCCGCCGGCCGGGGTCGTAGTTGAGCCCCGTGCCGACGACCGCCAGCCCGAGGTCGTCGAGCCCCGAGACCCGCAGGGGCTCGCCGTCGCGTGTCGCCCCGTGCCCCCGCGCCGCCCGCCACACGCGTCCCGAGACGGGCTCGACGACCGCGCCCGCCACGACACGCCCGTCCACCTCGGCGCCGATCGACACGGAGAACCACGGCAGGCCGTGGAGGTAGTTGACGGTGCCGTCGATGGGGTCGACGACCCAGCGGACCTGCCCCGGCGCGGGCGTGCCGCTGGAACCTCCCTCCTCCCCCAGCACGAGGTCGCCGGGACGGGCCGCGGCGAGGCGCTCGCGGACCAGCGCCTCGCACGCCGTGTCGCCCTCGGTGACGACGTCGGTGGCCGAGCTCTTGGTGTCGAGCCGCTCGGCGCGCACGGCCCGTTCGCGCACCTCCAGGGCGAGCACGGCGGTCTCGCGTGCGACGCCCTCCGCGAGGTCGGCGAGGGCCGTGGCATCCACGGGCCCCGGAGCTGCGACGACGTCCGGGCGACGACCCACGGTGTGGTCCATCCCGGCATCCGACCACAGCCGGGTGTCCGGGCGGCGACCGTCCGGCCACCGCCCGGTGAGCGCACCCCGCGGAACCGTTCGTCGACTCGGAATCGATCCTGGTACCCCTTGCGGTGGCTCCCTCACCTCTCCGCGGCCGTGAGGTGCGACGGACCGTGCCCGTGCTCGTTACAATGGAGCGCAGCCGAGGCGGTACACCGGGTTGGACCGGGGCCTTCGCGCCGTCCCTTCGTCCGGGTGGCCACATCGGCCCGGGCCCGTTCGATCACCGCACGCCGTGCAGCCGTTCGTCACGAAAGGTCGTCTGTGGCAGCCGCAAAGCCCGCAACCCGACGCCGCGTCACCGACGCCGCCGACTCCGACGCCAGCGCCCCCGGTGGCCCGGTCGGTGTCGTGACGGCCGCTCCGGAGGCTCCCGAGGCGCCGGCCCCTGCGAAGAAGGCCGCCTCCCGCTCGGCCAAGGGCACCAAGCGCTCCACCAAGAGCGCCCCCGCCAAGGGCAAGGGCGCGGCCGCCAGGACCGCCGACGCCCCCGAGGGTGTCGAGGGCGACGAGATCGAGGTCGAGGGCGGGCCCGAGGGCGCCGACCTCGAGGGGCTCGAGGGCGCCGACGTCGAGGCCGTGGGCACCGAGGAGCTGTCCGAGGAGGTCGTGGTCCTCGGCGCCGACGTGGTCGAGGCCGCGGAGGTCGAGACCGAGGAGCCCACCGAGGAGGACAAGAAGTCCGGCGACTTCGTCTGGGACGAGGAGGAGTCCGAGGCGCTGCGCCAGGCGCGCAAGGACGCCGAGCTCACCGCCTCCGCCGACTCGGTCCGCGCCTACCTGAAGCAGATCGGCAAGGTCGCGCTGCTCAACGCCGAGGAGGAGGTCGAGCTCGCCAAGCGCATCGAGGCCGGCCTCTACGCCTCCGAGCGGCTGCGCAAGGTCGCCGAGACCCAGCAGGAGCTCGCGACGCAGATGCGGCGCGACCTGCGGTGGATCGTCCGTGACGGCGAGCGCGCCAAGTCCCACCTGCTCGAGGCCAACCTCCGCCTCGTCGTCTCGCTGGCCAAGCGCTACACCGGCCGTGGCATGGCCTTCCTGGACCTCATCCAGGAGGGCAACCTCGGCCTCATCCGCGCGGTCGAGAAGTTCGACTACACCAAGGGCTACAAGTTCTCGACCTACGCGACGTGGTGGATCCGCCAGGCCATCACCCGCGCGATGGCCGACCAGGCCCGCACCATCCGCATCCCGGTGCACATGGTCGAGGTCATCAACAAGCTCGGTCGCATCCAGCGCGAGCTGCTCCAGGACCTGGGCCGCGAGCCCACGCCGGAGGAGCTCGCCAAGGAGATGGACATCACCCCGGACAAGGTGCTGGAGATCCAGCAGTACGCCCGGGAGCCCATCAGCCTCGACCAGACCATCGGCGACGAGGGCGACTCCCAGCTCGGCGACTTCATCGAGGACTCCGAGGCGGTCGTCGCGGTCGACGCGGTGAGCTTCACGTTGCTGCAGGACCAGCTGCAGTCGGTGCTCGCGACGCTGTCGGAGCGCGAGGCCGGCGTGGTCCGCCTGCGCTTCGGCCTCACCGACGGCCAGCCGCGCACCCTCGACGAGATCGGCCAGGTCTATGGCGTGACGCGCGAGCGCATCCGCCAGATCGAGTCGAAGACGATGTCGAAGCTGCGCCACCCCTCCCGCTCCCAGGTCCTGCGCGACTACCTGGACTGAGGGGAACCGGACCGGAGCCCGACCCCTGGAGCCCCCCGCGCGACGCACGGTCGCGCGGGGGGCTCCGTCGTCTCCGGGGTCGTGGTCGTCTCCGGGGTCGTGCCGGCGTCGCTCGCGCGACTCCCACGGCGGCGCGGGGAGCGTCGTCGGCCGGAGGGCGTCGGGATCCGGGACCTTCGGCCCTGGGACCCCGCCCGCCTCCGAGGCCAGGGTGGCCCGCCTCGGACGACACCGGTGTCGAGGAGGACGCGATGGCGACCTACGCCTACCGCTGCCCCGACTGCGGCACCTTCGACCAGTCGCGTCCGATGGGTGAGGCCCCGGAGTGCGTGGCGTGTCCACGCTGCGCTGCGTCCTCGCCGCGGCAGTGGACGCCTCCGCTGCTCGCCCGGATGAACCCCGCGCTGCGGACGGCGCTCGCGCGGGAGGAAGCCAGCCGCGACGCACCCGAGGTCGTCACGCGCGCCTCGGGCACCACACGTCGCTGACCGGACGTGCGGGCGGGCTCGTGCCGCGCCCCGCCGGGGGGAACGTCCTCGTCCACTCCAGGGGAGGACCCGTGGCCGCTGTCGGTTTGTTCTACGTCGGTGCCGTCCTGTTCGTGAACGGGCTGATGCTCCTCGGCCTGGTCGAACCCAAGGCCACCGCGATCATCAACCTCTTCGTCGGCTCCCTGCAGGTCATCACGCCGACCTACCTGATCTTCACGGCCAACGGGGACAGCAACCAGGTCCTCCTGGCGGCGGGCCTGTACCTCTTCGGTTTCACCTATCTCTACGTCGGTATCGGCCTGCTCGCCGGCCTCGACACCACCGGCGTCGGCTACTTCTCGTTGTTCGTGGCCATCGCGGCGATCGGCTTCTCGTTCGCCAACTTCACCGTGCTCGAGGACCCGCCCTTCGGCGTGATCTGGCTCTACTGGGCCGTGCTGTGGACCCTGTTCTTCCTCCTGCTCGGGCTCAAGCGCGAGTTCCTGACGCGCTACACGGGCTACGTCACGACGATCCAGGGCTGGGTCACCGCCGCGATCCCCGGGTTCCTGCTGCTCATCGGCGCGTGGCCCACCACCGGGCTCACCGCGATCGTGCTCGGTGTCATCGGGGTCGCGATGCTCCTGGTCCTCCTGCCGACGCTGCGGACGCCGCGCCGCCGCCACGAGGCGGGCTCCACGACCGGCCCCACTCCCACGCCCGTTCCCGATTCGGAGCTGAGCAGGACCTGACCGCTCCGCCGTCCCGTTGTGCCCGCCGGCCACGGCCGGCCCGTCCCGGAGGTGAATGACCATGCCCGAGGTCGTGTTCGAGGTCGACCAGTCCAAGTCCATGCGCGACCAGGCCGTCCCCGGCCACAACCGGTGGCACCCGGACGTGCCCGTGGCCACCATGGTCCGGCCGGGGAGCGAGTTCCGGGTGGAGTGCCGGGAGTGGACGGACGCCCAGATCGGCAACAACGACTCCGCCAACGACGTGCGGGACGTCGACCTCTCCCGCGCGCACATGCTGTCCGGGCCGATCGGCGTCGAGGGAGCCGAACCGGGCGACCTGCTCGTGGTCGACATCCTGGACCTCGGGGCGTGCCAGCCCCCGCAGGAGTACGGCGACGCGCCCGGCCAGGGCTGGGGCTACACGGGCATCTTCGCCCGCACCAACGGCGGCGGGTTCCTCACCGACTACTTCCCCGACTCCGCCAAGGCCATCTGGGACTTCCACGGCCAGGTCGCGACCTCGCGGCACCTGCCGGGCGTGCGGTACACCGGCATCACCCACCCCGGCCTGTTCGGCACGGCTCCGTCGGCCGACCTGCTCGCGCGCTGGAACCGCCGCGAACAGGCGCTCATCGACCGCGAGCCCGACCGGGTGCCGCCGCTGGCCCTGCCGCCGCTGCGCGAGAGCAGCCTGGGCGGGCAGGCGACGGGCTCGCTCGCCGACCAGATCGCCGCCGAGGGCGCCCGCACCGTGCCCGCCCGGGAGAACGGCGGCAACCACGACATCAAGAACTTCACCCGCGGCAGCCGGGTCTACTACCCGGTGCACGTCGAGGGCGCCAAGCTCTCCGGCGGCGACCTGCACTTCAGTCAGGGTGACGGCGAGATCACCTTCTGCGGCGCCATCGAGATGGGTGGCTACATCGACTTCGGCGTCGACCTGATCAAGGGCGGCATGGAGACCTACGGTGTCTCCACGAACCCGATCTTCATGCCCGGCAACGTCGAGCCGCGCTACTCCGAGTTCCTGACGTTCATCGGGATCTCCGTCGACCACGACACCGACACCAACGAGTACCTCGACGCGACGCTGGCCTACAAGCGCGCCTGCCTCAACGCCGTCGAGTACCTCAAGAAGTTCGGCTACACCGGGGAGCAGGCCTACCTGCTGCTCGGCTCGGCCCCGATCGAGGGCCGGGTCAGCGGCGTCGTCGACATCCCGAACGCATGCTGCTCGCTCTACCTGCCCACCGCGATCTTCGACTTCGACATCCGCCCGTCGGCGTCGGGGCCCACGGCGGCCGACCGCGGCATGTCCGCGGTGACCAGCTGAGCGGCCGCGGCGTCAGGCCGAGAGGGCCGGCGGCTCGCCCTCCGCGCGGGGGCGGGCCGTCACCACGGCGGCCGCGCCGCAGTTCCAGCACGCCGGCTCGGGCTCGTGGTCCCGACCGGCGACCTCGCAGTGAGGGCAGTACCAGTGGCTGACGATGATGTCCATGAGGAGGCTCCTGAGGAGAGGGACCCGCGGTCCCGTGAGTGGGTCCCCCCGCCGAAACATGTGGCGGCCGACCGCGCCGCTGTGCACAGCCTGCGCACAGCTCACCACATCGCGGAGTCGCTCGCCGAGGCGGGTGTGCCCGACGAGCCGGTCGTGCTGGACCGGCGCGGGCCGCACCGGAGCCTCGCCGCCCTCGACCGTCTGCTCGCCGACGCGATCGACGAGGCGGAGTCCGAGAAGGACGCGACGGACGGGGTGGACGGGGTCGACGAGGCGGACGACACCGGCGGGACGGACGCGGCGGACGACGCCGACCCGACGGCCGACGCGTGATCCCTGGGCCCGCGTCCGGCCGTGGGCGCGGGACCGTCCGGTCGATGGTCACCACCGGCTCCGAGTTCCTAGACTCCGGCGGTGACCTCCGCCGGCGTGCGCCGCTCCCCGCAGGGCGGGCTCGCCGAGGTCCTCGACCTCATCCTCGACAAGGGCCTCGTCATCGACGCCTTCGTCAAGGTGTCGGTGATCGGGATCGAGATCGTCACGATCGACGCGCGCATCGTCGTGGCCAGCGTCGACACCTACCTGCGCTTCGCCGAGGCGACCAACCGGCTGGACCTGCACGCCAAGGGCGGCAAGGGGCTCGCCGAGCTGCCGGGGCACATGACCGAGAAGGTCTACGAGGGGGGCGCCAAGGGCATCACCAAGGGCGTGCTCGACGGGGCGCACGAGGTGTGGCGCGAGGTCCGCGAGGAGCGCCGCGAGCGCAAGCGGCGGCGGAAGGGCTGAACGGCCTCCCGACGCCCGGCCTGCGATGCTGGCCCCCGTGCAGCCCGACCCCGCCCGCGACGTGCCCGACACCGACCCCGCCGAGGTCCACCGGCGGTCGGTGGCCCTGATCCGCGGCATGGACGCGGGCGACCTCGAGGCCGTGGGCGCCCTGCTCGCCGAGCTGGCGGGGCCGGAGGAGTTCGCCGCCCAGGTCGTGAGCCTGGCGAGCCTGGCCCGGCTGCTGCTCGACCAGCGCGAGGACACCGCGCCCGGCGCGGACGAGGCACGCGCGGCGGTGCTGCACGAACTCGCGAACGTCCTGACCGCGGCGGAAGGCGGCTGACCCTGGGCCGCCCGGCCGCGCCGGCGCGCGTCGGGGAGGATCGGGGGGTGAGTGCCGCGAGGGACGTGCCACCGGACGCGACCGCCGAGCCGACGGTCGCGGAGGACGCCGCGCTGGCCCGCGAGCTCGCCGAGGCCACCGGCGCGCTGCTGATGACCCTGCGCGAGGACACCGCCCCCGGCCGGTCCCGCGAGTACCGCGGCGACGCCGAGGCGCACGACTTCCTCGTCGGCGCGCTCGCCCGCCACCGGCCGACCGACGCCGTGCTCTCCGAGGAGGGCACCCAGGACCCGGCGCCGCGCCGCGGGGCGCACCGCCTGTGGATCGTCGACCCCCTCGACGGCTCCAGCGGCTACGGGCGCGGCGGGGACGAGTGGGGGGTCCACGTGGCGCTCGTCGTCGACGGCGCCCTCGTCGCCGGCGCCGTCGCCCTGCCCGCCCGCGACGAGCTGGCCGACTCGGAGACGGTCGCCCGGGTACCGGACACCCCGGTCGACCCCGATCGCGGGCTGACCGTCACGGTGAGCCGCTCGCGCCCGCCGGCCGAGCTGCGCCGCCTCGCCGCGGCCTTCCCGGTGCGCACGCGCGCGATGTCGGCCGCGGGCGTGAAGACCCTCGCGGTGGTCGACGGCCACGTCGACGCCTACCTGCACTCCGGCGGGCAGTACGAGTGGGACAACGCCGCCCCGGCCGCGGTCGCGATGGGCGCGGGCCTGCGCGTCACGCGTCTCGACGGGCGTCCGCTGCCCTTCGGCGCCGACGACCCGTACTCCCCCGACCTGCTGATCGCCCGCCCCGCCGTGCACGAGGCGATCCTCGACGTGCTCGTCCCGCGGTGAGCCCCGCCGCAGCGAGGGACGCCCTGGCTGCGTGTCACGCAGCGGGGGACGCCCTCGCCCCGCGTCAGTAGCGCCAGCGCCAGGCCGCGAGGACGTCCTCGGTGTCGCGCTCGGCGCCCCAGGCGGCGTCGGCGCGGCGCACGGCCAGGAAGGCGCCGAGGCGCTCCTCGCCCAGGGCCGCGGTGAGGCGCTCGCAGCCGAGCAGTGCGGCCTCCTGATCGGCCTGGGTGGTGGGCAGTGGGACGACGCCGGCCTGCGCCCGCTCCTCCTCGGTCCACGTGCCCGGATCGGACGCGAAGGGCGGGGGCGGCGTCAGGCCCTCGTCCACGCCCGCGACCCCGGCGGTGAGCAGGGCGGTGAGCGCCAGGTAGGGGTTGGCGGAGGCGTCGGAGACCTTGAGCTCGACGTTCGCATGGTCGTCGCCGAGCATCGGCGAGCCCGCCACGTAGCGGACCGGGGCCTCGCGGTTCTCGATCCCCCAGAACCCGTAGGCGCCGGCGAAGAAGCCGGGCCGCAGCCGTGCCGCGGAGCCGAGCGAGGGCGCCGTGACGGCGGCGAGCGCGGGCAGGTCGCGCAGCAGCCCGGCGATGTACGCACCGCCCGCCGGGTCGTCGGGGCCGTCGAGGCCACCGGCGAGCAGGTTGCGGCCGTCGCGCCACAGCGAGGTGTGCGCGTGCCACCCGTTGCCCGCCATCTGCAGCGACGGCAGCGGGGCGAAGCTCACCCGCAGCCCGTGCCGCGCCGCGGCGGCGAGCACGGTCTGGCGCGCCAGCAGCTGCTCGTCGGAGGCCCGGACGGGGTCGGTGGCGCCGAGGGAGAGCTCGACCTGCGCCGGTCCGTACTCGGCGTGCAGCTGGCCGATGCGCAGACCGTTCGCCTCCGCGTCCCGCAGGACGTCGGTGACGAAGCCGTCGATCTCGAGCAGGGCGTGGGGGCTGTACGCGGGGCCGCGGTACGCGGGCACGACCGCGCCGTCGGGGCTCGCCGCGGAGACAGCGAACTCCATCTCGTAGCCGACCAGCGCGCTGTAGCCGCGGTCGGCGAGGGCGTCGACGGTGGACGTCAGCAGCGAGCGCTGGTCCCAGGGCCACGGCGACCCGTCGACCGTCACCTGGGTGCCGGGCGCCCACGCCAGGCCCGGCTGGCCGGCCAGGGGTGTGAGCCGGTCCAGGTCGGGCACCAGGCGGACGTCGCCCGACGGCGTCTCCCGCCCCGGCGCGCCGTACTGGATCCCGTCGTTCGTGTCGAAGATCGCGAACACGGTGCTGACCCCGATGCCGGTCTCGGCCACCTGCGGCAGCGTGGCCACCGGCACGGTGCGCGACCGCGGGATGCCGTTGTTGTCCGCCCAGACCACCACGACGCCGGCGACACCCGCCGTCCTCAGCTGCTCGGCGAGCTCGGCCGCCCGCTCCCCGATGTCGCCCACCGTCGTCTCCCCTCCCCCACCCGAATGGTGGCGGACAGGCTAGTGGGCGACCAGGGCTCCCAGGCGGTCACCACCGCCGGGAGATCCCGTTCCGCGGGCACGGACCGCTCGTCGCCGGAGATCGACTCCCGAACGGGTGGCGAGCGCCGCTACCCCGAAACGAAGGTCCTCTCACCCCCGATGAGCGGTTCGTGACGGACGACAAAGCGGCGCGTGAACACGAGCGGTCGCGGGCAGCGTCTGCCACAGTGGAGGGGCGACGGTCGCACGACCGGAGCTCGCGGGCCCGGACCCCCATCCGAGGCCTCGACGGAGGGAGATGACGATGCCCGGCACCCTGACCCGGCCAGAACTCACCGCCTCGGACCGCTGCGACCGCTGCGGTGCAGCGGCGAAGGTTCGCGCCGTACTGCCCTCCGGTGGAGAACTCCTCTTCTGCGGGCACCACGCCCGGGCCCACGAGGCCAAGTTGAAGGAGCTGTCGGTGGACGTGCAGACCGGTGAGAGCGCATGACGGCCGACTGACCAGCGGTTTTCCCGCAGGACCACAGACCAGAGATCGAGACCACGACGGGCGAGGGCCACACGGTCCTCGCCCGTCGTCGTGTCCGGGCGGGTCGGGACCACGGCTCCCGACGACCTCCGAGCACCCGGCGCCCGACCGTCCGCGCGACGATGATGATCGAGGCGGGCCGTGCCGTCCCGTCCTGGACGCTCCCGACGGTGCCGGGTCCCCTCGCTCCGGCGCCACCGAGACGTGTGACGACGGGGTGAACGGTGTGTCGTCACGATGTCGCTCCGCGACGACCGCGACACACCTCCTCCACCACGGAGTGTGATATCGACCACATGTCACGGGTCGCGCACGGAGCGTGAGTGGGTCACCGCCACGACCGCAGGGTGGCGATCCGTTCCTCGATCTGCTCCAGCGACGCCATGGGCGTGGCGGGCCCTCCGCAGTGGCGGCGCAGGTCGCCGTGGATCACGCCGTGCGGCTTGCCGGTGCGGTGGTGGTGCGCGGCGACGAGGGCGTTGAGCTCCCGCCGGAGATCCTTGAGGCGCTCCGCGACGCCGACGTCGCGCCGGAACTCGCGGGCCGGGGCCGGCTGCTCGGTGGTCGTCGCGGTCGTCACCGCCGACACGGTCTCCTCGCGGGCCGCCGCCTCGTCGAGCTGCTCGCTCTGGCGGCGCCGCAGCAGCGCCCGCACCTGCTCGGGCTCCAGCAGGCCCGGCAGCCCCAGGTAGTCCTGCTCCTCGGCCGACCCCGCCCCCGCGGCCGTCCCGAAGGACGAGCCGTCGTAGATCAGCTGGTCGAGCTCGGCCTCCGCGGACAACGCCTCGAACGCCTTCTCCTGCTCGCCCGGCTCGTCCTCGGTGCGGTTGGCCCGTTCGACGAGCTCGTCGTCCCAGCCCTCCTTCGGGCGGTGGGGCTCGCCGAGCACGTGGTCGCGCTGCACCTCCAGCTCGCTGGCCAGGGTGAGCAGCGACGGCACGCTCGGCAGGAAGACGCTCGCGGTCTCGCCGGGGCGCCGCGAGCGGACGAAGCGGCCGACGGCCTGGGCGAAGAACAGCGGGGTCGACGCGCTGGTGGCGTAGACGCCGACCGCGAGGCGTGGGACGTCGACGCCCTCGGACACCATCCGGACCGCGACCAGCCACCGGTCGTTCGAGCGCGCGAACTCCGCGATCCGCCCCGAGGCCTTGGGGTCGTCGGACAGCACGACCACCGGCTCCTCGCCGGCGATGCGCCGGAGCAGGGTGGCGTAGGCCTTGGCCGTGGTGTGGTCGGTGGCGATGACCAGCCCGCCGGCGTCGGGCACGCCGCCGGCGCGCAGCTGCGTCAGCCGGGTGTCGGCGGCCTGGAGCACGGCGGGCATCCACTCGCCCTTGGGGTCGAGCGCGGTCTTCCAGGCGCGGGCGTTCTGCTCGGCGGTCAGGGGCTCGCCGAGGCGGGCGGTCATCTCCTCCCCGGCGCTGGTGCGCCAGCTGGCCTGACCCGAGTAGGCGAGGAACACGACGGGCCGCACCACCCCGTCGGCCAGCGCATCGGCGTAGCCGTAGGAGTGGTCGGCCCGCGAGCGCAGCACGCCCGCCGCGTCCGGCTCGTAGGTGATGAAGGGAATCGGACTGTCGTCGGACCGGAACGGGGTCCCGGTGAGCGCCAGGCGCCGCGTCGCGCCGGCGAAGGCCTCACGTGTCGCCTCGCCCCACGACTTCGCGTCGCCGGCGTGGTGGATCTCGTCGAAGATCACCAGCGTGCGCCGGCCCTCGGTGCGGTTCATGTGCAGCACCGGGTGGGCGGCGACCTGCGCGTAGGTGACCGCCACGCCGCGGAAGTCGCTCGAGGTGCGACCGACCGCGTTGGAGAACTCGGGGTCGAGCGCGAGCCCCGCTCCCTGCGCCGCCTCGGCCCACTGGTGCTTGAGGTGCTCGGTGGGGCACACGATCGTCACCGTGTCGACGGTGCGGTCGCCCAGCAGCTCGGCCGCGACGCGCAGCGCGAACGTCGTCTTGCCCGCGCCCGGCGTCGCGACGGCCAGGAAGTCGCGGGGACGCTCGGCGAGGTAGCGCGTCAGGGCGCGGCGCTGCCACTGGCGCAGCGGCCGCGCCCCCGCCGGCGCCGTGCTGGTGCCCGTACTGATCGGGCCGTCGGTCGCGCGGGTGGTCAAGAGCCCTCCGGGGCGGGACGTCGGTCTCGGGGGGTGACCTGCGGCCTACTCCCCGTCGTCACCGCCGCGGGGCATCTTGTTGAAGATCTCCTTGCACTTCGGGCACACCGGCGAGCCCGGCTTGGGCGAGCGGGTGACCGGGAAGGTCTCGCCGCACAGCGCCACCACCATCGACCCGGTGACCGCCGACTCGGCGAGCTTGTTCTTCCGGACGTAGTGGAACATCTTCGGGTCGTCGTCACCCGTGCGGTCGGTCCCCTGCGGGCGGGTGTCGGGAAGCACCGCGGTCTGGCTCATGTCTCCCATGATGCCCCACACCCCCGACGGCGGACCCACACCGGGCTCACGCGTTCTGCCCCCGGCGGATCCCGCGAAACGGCACCCACGCTCCCGGCCCGGCTGCCACCGTGACCCCACCCGGCCCCCGGACCCGAGGAGTGCTCGTGACGTTCCCGGCCCCCGCCGTACGTCACGGCGTGCCCCGCCCCGCCGGACCCCTGCCCTGGCGCACGCTCGCCCCCGAGCGGGCCGGCGAGATCACCGCGACCCTGGCGCCGGCCCGCGCGTCCCGCCGCGGCCGGGCCGAGCCGGCGCCGGCCGAGGAGCTGCCCGACCTGCCGGTCCGCCGCCGCGACGAGGTGCGGGCGTTCGTCGCCGCGCACCGCCCGCGGCTGATGCGGCTCGGCCTGCACCTCGTGGTCGCCGCGCTGCCCCTGCTGGCGATCTCCGCGCACGTGTTCGGCGTCGCCTTCATGCACGTGACGGCCGGGGTGGTCGTCGTGCCGCTGACGCTCGTGGTGCTCCTGCTGGCACTGTTCGCGCCGGTGCCGGAGGACCGGCTCGTGCGGGCCGGCGTGGGGTGGGGCGTCGTCGCCACGCTCGTCTACGACGCGGTGCGCCTCGACACGGTCTACCTGCTCGGGCTGTGGGGCGACTTCATCCCGACGGTCGGCACCTGGATCCTCGACGTCGACGCGGGCTCCTCGACGGCCGGGGCGCTCGTGGGCTACGTCTGGCGCTACGTCGGCGACGGCGGCGGCATCGGCGTCGCCTTCTTCGTGCTGGTGGCGGCGACGGGGCTGCGCCGGTGGGGCCGGCGGGCGACGGTCGCGGCGTCGGTGGTGTTCGCGGTCTTCCCGGTGTGGACCGGGCTGGTCGCGACCGTGGCGGTCGCGCCGCGCGGCGAGCAGCAGATGTTCCCGCTGACCGTCACCACGGTGAGCCTCTCGCTGCTCGGTCACCTCGTGTTCGGCCTGGTCCTGGGGCTGGGGTGCGCCCGGTGCCGGCGGCTGGAGGAGTACTGGCCGTGGACGCCGCTGCTCGACCTGCGGCGCCGTGGCCGGCCCACCGGCGTGTCCGTGGCGACGCGCTCGTCGGCCGACGAGGGTTGGGGCCCGCCGGCGCTCGTCGCGGGCCGCCGCCGTGGCCGGGACGGCGACCCGGAGCTCACCGAGATCCGTGTCGAACGCCCCGTGCGGCGGCCGGGGGCGGCGTCCCGAGACGGGACGAGCGGGCCGGCGTCCCGCCCGGTGCGGGTCGTCGGCGTCGCGTCGGGCCCGCTGCCGGTCCCGGGGGCACCGTCCGGTCCGCTGCCGGTTCCGGACCCGCGCGCGGGAGCGCGACGCGACCCGCGCTCCGGGCCCCTGCCGGTGGCGGGCGCTGCCCGGTCGCCCGGGACGCCGGGACGCGTGGGCGCGGCTCCCGGGGGGCCGTCGTCCGGCCGCGTGCCGGTCCCAGTGTCGGGGCCGGTCCCGCCGTGCTCCTCCCGACCCTGGTCGCGGCCGGTCCCGCCCGGTGCCGCCGACCCGTGGCTCGGCCACGGTCGGGACCGGTCCGCGAGTTCGGCGAAAGCGCACCCGGGCGCCGTGGCGCCGCACTAGCGTCCGCCCCGTCGGGTGGTGGACTCGGGACGGAGGGCGATGGACGGGTGGGGGCGGGGGCGTTCGCCACGGTCACGGCGCCGTGCGTCCGCGCGGACGCCGCCGCCGGCCGTGCCGGAGAGCCCGTGGGCGGCGCTCGACCGCCGTCACGACGACGGGCCCCGCCGGCTGCCGGTCCTCGCCCTCGCCCTCGCCGCCGCGGCGGCGCTGATCGTGGGCGCCGCCCTCGCCGGCGGGACGCCGCTGATGTCCCACGGCGGGCTCGTCCCGATCGCCGAGGACGACGCCGACCCCGGCGACTCCGGTGGGGGGCAGCAGGACGAGGAGGAGGACGGCGCCCAGGCCGGCGACGACCAGGGCGACGACCAGGGCGACGGCGGCGGAGAGGGTGACGACGGCGGAGAGGGTGACGACGGCGAGGAGTTCCCGGGCCGCGACCAGATCGGGCGGGCGAGCGCGGACGAGTACGTCGACATCCAGGACGTCCGGCGCGGCCCCCGCGGCGAGGGCGGGGTGTTCTCCGGGGGCAGCTACAGCATCCGGTGCGCACTGAGCGACCACCACAACTCCGACAACCCGATCATCGCGCCGGGGGTGCGCAACGGCGCCCAGCACACCCACGACTACGCGGGCAACGAGGGCGCCAACTTCGCCTCGGACCTCGAGACGCTCCAGGAGTCGTCCACCACGTGCACCAACGGCGACCGCTCCCCCATCTTCTGGCCGGTCCTGCGCGACCTGCGCGGCGTCGGCCCCGATGTGGGCGCCGACGGCGGGAGCCTCGACGGCAACGTCGGCTCCTTCGTCGAGCCGTCGTCGGTGGACTACACGTTCCACGGGCACGGCACCCGGCGCACCGAGGCCATGCCACTGAACATCACGCTGGTCACCGGGTCGGCCAAGGCCGGCACGAACGACGGCGAGGGCAACAACGCCAAGTACACGTGCACCGGGTTCGCCGACCGGCTCACCGACCGGTACCCGATCTGCCCCCAGGGCTCGTCGATGCAGCGCGTCTACGACTTCCCGAGCTGCTGGAACGGGCAGGACCTCGACTCCGAGGACCACGCGAGCCACATCCGCTACCCCGACGAGCGGGGCGAGTGCGACGACGACCTCGTCCCCGTCCCCGCGCTGCGCATCACGGTGACGTACGAGGACCCGCCGCCGGGGCGGCTGTTCGCCATCGACAGCTTCCCCGAGCAGCAGCACGACCCGATCACCGACCACGCCCTGATCGAGTACCTGTCGTCCGAGCGTCGAGCCCAGCAGGGCGCGGAGTGCATCAACGACGCGCGCCGCTGCGTCCAGGGCCCGGAGCAGGACGGGGCCGCGTCGGGGTCCACCGACACCGCCGATCGCGTGCCGCGCTCCCGGACCTTCGCGCACGCGCTCGCGACGCACGCCCAGCACGGCGTCCACGGCAGCGAGCGGCGCGAACCGACGGGCGCGGCACGGCCGACCGCACCGGCCACCCACGACCACGGCCCGTCACCGTCGGTGTGGCAGGCCCGGCCCTGCGCGGAGCCGACCCCGCCGGTGCTCGCCGCTCCGGGTTCCTCGACGGTGCCGGCACGGCGGGAGCACCCGACGGCCTGCTGCTGCTGACCTGCCCTCCGCGGTGGGGTCAGCCCTCCGAGCCGGTCCGGGGCGCCTCGGGATCGACGGTGCGCGGGGGTTCGTGGTCGGCGGAGTCCTGGCGGGCCTGCCGCGGCCGCTCGCTCTCCCCGACGAACGGGCGCCGCCCGTCGAGCACCTCGGCGGCCTCGATGATCCGCGCGTCCGGCACCCCACCGAGCTCTCGGTCGCCGCGCTTGAAGCGGTTGGCCTTCTCGGCCTTCTTCGCCGGGCGGTCGTTGGCGATGAGCACCGCGACCCACGGCAGCGGCACCGAGAGCACGATGAAGGCGACCGCGACCCACGGCCGCTGGAAGCCGATGCCGGCGATGCCGGCGAGCACGAGGCACGGGATGCGGAACGCCATGATCAGCGAGTAGCGCTTCTTCCGGGCCGCGAACTCCTCGTCGTACGAGACCTGGGCCTCGGTGATCAGGATGGGCCCGTCGTCGTCCTGACGTCGGTTCAACGCGTGTCGCCTCCTCGGCACCAGCCGTCTCCCGCGGGTGCCCTCGCGTCCCAGACTCAACCCTGGACGCCCGCAGCGCCACCGGAGGGACGGGTCAGGTGGACGCCTCCGCCTTGGCGGCCTTGGCGGCCTTGGCGGCCTTCTTCTGGGCCTGCTTGAACTCGCGCACCTCGCCGAGGGTCACGGGGTCGACGACGTCGGCGATCGAGCGCCGCGAACCGTCCTCCCCGTACGCGCCCGCGGCCTCGCGCCACCCCTCCGGGCGCACGCCGCACTGCTTGCCGAGCAGCGCCGTGAAGATCTGCGCCTTCTGCCTGCCGAAGCCGGGCAGCGACTGCAGGTTCGCCAGCACCTCGCGCCCGTCGGCCGCGTCGGCCCACAGCCGTTCCGCCTCGCCGCCCCAGTCCGCGACGAGCGCGCGGCACAGCGCCTGCACCCGCTCGGCCATCGACCGCGGGTAGCGGTGCAGCGCGGGCGGCCCGGTGAACGCGGCGACCAGCGCCTCGGTGTCGTGCTCGGCGAGGCCGGCGGCCGTCAGCGGCGCGCCGAGGCGCTCGGTGAGCAGCGCGGGCGAGGCGAACGCCCGCTCCATGGGGAACTGCTGGTCGAGCAGCATGCCGATCAGCAGCGCCAACGGGTTGTCGCTGAGGACCGCGTCGGCCTCGGGGTCCTGCGCGAGGGTCAGGTCGGGCACTCCGTCAGCCTCGCAGATCGCGCGTGAGCACGGCGAACCTGAAGTCGTCGCCGCGGAGATCGGGCCCGGCCCGTGACCTCCCTCCGCCACCGGCCCACCGTCTCGCCACGCTGCAGCGATCGCGGTACCGCCGCACCGCAGGCATGGGACGGGTGCGGTACGACGCGGGTGCCGCCGGGACGACGCCGCGACGGCGTGGTCCGGCCTACAGTGAACCGACGGCGCCGCGACCCTCCGGCCACCGCCGGCCGGGGCCGGCGTGAGGCGAGGGCTGGATGTGACTGACCGACCGTCTCCCCCGACGACTCCCGGCGAGGCCCGCTCCCGCCCCGGGGACGGCTCGCGGTGGACGGCGCTCGCCGTCGACACCGGCGTCGCGGCGGCAACGGCGCTCGCTTCGGTCGTGGCGCTGCTCTCCGCCGACGAGGCGGGCAGCCGCCCTCCGGACGCCGTCGCGGTCGGCCTGCTCGTGACCGCCGCTGCCGCTCTGCTGATGCGCCGGCCACGGCCGAGGACCGCCCTGTGCGGCACGGTCGGGTTCGCGCTGGTCTACCTGGCCCTCGACTACCCCGGCGGACCGGAACTTCCGGTGCTGATGGTGGCCTTCTACAGCGTCGCGGCGGCCGGCCAGAGGTGGGAGACGGTGCTGATCGTCGTACTGTTCGGCGGCGGCGGCGCGGTGTACCGGGCGGTCGTGGAGCGGGAGTCCGTGCTGGAGATCACCGTGACCGTCGCGCTGCTCGTGCTCGCCTTCCTGCTCGGCGACGGCGTCTCCACGCGGCGGCGGCTGCGGGCGGAAGTCCAGGAGCGCCTGCGGGCGGTGGCGGTCGAGAAGGAGCTCGAGGCGCAGACCCGGATCAGCGGGGAGCGCATGCGGATCGCCCAGGAGCTGCACGACGTCCTGGCGCACACCATCACCACGATGACCGTGCACGCCGGGGCCGCCTCCGACCTGCTGGGCCACCAGCCCGAGCAGGCCCGCCGCTCGCTGGCGACGCTGCGTGCCTCCGGCCGGGACGCGATGGCGGAGCTGCGCGCGACGGTCGCCGTGCTGCGCTCCGGAGACGAGGAGCCGCCCCGGCGGTCCGCGCCGGGGCTGTCCCAGCTCGAGGCCCTGGTCGAAGGGGTCCGGCAGGCAGGCCTGCCGGTCGAGCTGGAGGTCCGCGGTGAGCCGCGTGAACTCCCTTCGGCGGTCGAACTGACGGTGTACCGGATCGTGCAGGAGAGCCTGACCAACGTGATCCGCCACGCTCGCGCGTCCCGGGCGGCCGTGTGCGTCCACGTGGCAACCACCGCGGTCGAGGTGACCGTGGAGGACGACGGCGGCGGCCGCGGGGACAGACCGGCGCCCGGCGTTGGGTTGGCGGGCCTCACCGAGCGGGTCCGGGCGCTGGGGGGCGCCCTCCTCACGGGGGACCGCCCGGACCGCGGCTTCCGAGTGTCCGCGACGCTGCCGGCACCGGAGACGACGGAGTGAGGGACGGGACCGCGCGTGACCCGGTGGTGCGGGTGCTGCTCGCCGACGACCAGGCACTGGTGCGCGCGGGCTTCCGCCTCGTCCTCGAGCGGGACGAGCGCATCGAGGTGGTCGACGAGGCGGCCGACGGCTCGGAAGCGGTCGTGCTGGCCCGGCAGCACCACCCCGACGTGGTCCTCATGGACATCCGCATGCCGGTCATCGACGGCATCGAGGCCACGCGCCGCATCCTCACGGACGGCCGGTCGGACACCCCGCGCGTCGTCGTCCTCACCACCTACGAGCAGGACGACTACATCGCGGATGCCCTGCAGGCCGGCTCCAGCGGCTTCCTGCTCAAGGACGTCGAACCGGAGGACCTCCGCCGAGCGGTGCACGTCGTCGCGGCCGGCGACGCCCTGCTCTCCCCCAGCGTCACGCGCCGGCTCCTGGACACCCTGCGGGCCCGTCCCGACCGGCGACCCCAGCAGCCCGAGCGGCTCGACGTGCTCACACCGCGCGAGCGCGAGGTGGTCGCCCTGGTCGGACGCGGGCTGAGCACCGCCGAGATCGGCAAGGCGCTGTCCATGAGCCCGGCCACCGCCAAGACGCACGTCAACCGGGCGATGGGCAAGCTGCACGCCCGGGACCGCGCCCAACTGGTCGTCATCGCCCACGAGACCGGGCTGGTCTCGCCGCACTGACCCGGCCCCGGGTCCGACGAACGCGGCAGCCGCGTATCGCCGCACCCACCGCCGATGCGGTAGCCGGCTCGCACCGTCGCGCCGATGGCGGGAGAGCCCCGCATTCCTAGCGTCGATCCCGTCGCCCGACCCACGCCCCTTCGCCCGGGAGCGGCGGCAGACCCCACGGACCCCGACCAGCACGGGACGCGCCATGACCCGAATCCGCACAGCACATGTCGTCGGTGGCGGTATCGCCGGCCAGGTGGCCGCCGTCGCCCTGCACCGCGCCGGCATCGAACCGTGCGTGTCCGAGGCCTATGACACCGATGCCGCCGGCGTCGGCGCCTTCCTCGGCCTCGGCCTCAACGGCCTCGATGCCCTGCGGACGGTCGGCATGGACACCGCCGTCCTCGCCCGCGGCTTCGCCACCCCCCGCATGGTGCTGCTCAACGGGAGCGGGCGCGTCCTCGCCGACGTCCCCAACGGCGGCGCGCTGCGCGACGGCACGCACGCCCTCACCATCCGCCGGTCGGACCTCTACGCGGCCCTCCGCGACGAGGCCGAACGGCGCGGCATCCCCACCCGACACGGGAAGCGGCTGACCGCCGTCCGGCACACCGACTCCGGAGTCCGCGCGGAGTTCGGCGACGGCAGCACCGCGGAGGCCGACGTGCTCGTCGGCGCCGACGGGATCCACTCGACGGTGCGGGGGCTGCTCGACCCCGCCGCCCCCGGCGCCAGCTACGTCGGGTTCCTCAACACCGGCGGCTACGCGCGAGGCGTCGACGTCCCCGGACCGCCCGGGGTGAACCACCTCTGCTTCGGCCGTCGCGCCTTCATCGGCTGGGTCAAGGCCCCCGACGGGGAGGTCTGGTGGTTCGCCAACCCGCCGGCGCCCCGCGAACCCCGCCCCGAGGAGCTGGCAGCCATCCCTGCCGAGCGGTGGCGGGCGCGCCTGTTGGACCTGTTCGCCGACGACCGCGGACCGGCCGCCGACCTCATCCGGGCGACCGACGAGGTGTTCGCCGGCTGGACCACCTACGACCTGCCCTCGGTGCCCACCTGGCACGACGGCCGCACAGTGATCATCGGAGACGCCGCACACGCTGTGTCACCGTCGGTCGGGCAGGGCGCCGCGATGGCGATCGAGGACGCCGTCGTCCTCGCCCAGTGCCTGCGCGACCACGACGACGCCCCGGCCGCGCTGTCCCGCTACGAGCAGCTGCGCCGTGCCCGTGTCGAGAAGGTCAGGACGCAGGGACGCCGCAACGGCAGCGGCAAGACCGTGGGCCCCGTGGGCCGCGCCGCTCGTGACCTCGTGCTGCCGATCGTGATGCGCCGGCTGTTCCGCGACGGCCGCGATCCCCTGCGGTGGATGTGGGATCACCACATCGACTGGGAGACGTCCGTAACCGACCCGGCCCCGTCGCCGGCCTCCCGATGATCACCGCTACCGCTCGTGGACGCCCCCGCCGCACCGGCCGGCGGTGGGTCGTGCGCGGGCTGCTCACCCTGCTCGTCCTCGCCTTCGCAGGGCTCGCGGCGCTGGCCCTGACGTGGGCGCGCGCGTCCACCGACACCACCGGCCGGGTGGCGTTCGACCGTCCGCTGAACGTCCCGCCGCTCGCCCCGTCGCGGGTGGAGGACGGCACACGGGTCTTCGAGTTGCGCGCCACCGCCGGCACCACCGACTTCGGCGTCGGGGACAGCGCCACCCGCACCTGGGGCTTCAACGGCGCCTACCTCGGTCCGACCTTGCGCGCCGAGCGCGGCGAACCCGTGCGCATCGACGTCACCAACGCCCTGCCCGAGGCCACCACCGTGCACTGGCACGGTCACGAGCTCCCGGCGGCGATGGACGGCGGACCGCACCAGGCGATCGCTCCCGGCGCCGGCTGGCAGCCGTCCTGGACAGTCGACCAGCCCGCGGCCACGACCTGGTACCACCCCCATCCGCACGGCGCGACCGCTCACCAGGTCTCCCGCGGCATGGCCGGGATGTTCATCCTCGACGACACCACCAGCCGCGCACTCGAGCTGCCCGACGAGTACGGCGTCGACGACATCCCCGTGATCGTCCAGGACCAGGCCTTCGACGACGACGGCCAGTTCCGTCGGGCCGAACACCCGTTCAGCCCGGTCGGCCACCTCGGCGACCAGATCCTGGCCAACGGCACCATTGGCGGGTATCACGAGGTCACCACCGAGAGGCTCCGGCTCCGGCTGCTCAACGCCTCCCCCGCGCGGGTGTACGACTTCGGCCTCGGGGACGACCGCGAGTTCGCCCTCGTCGGCACGGACGGCGGCCTGCTGCCAGCACCGCACCGCACCGACGCCGTCCGGCTCTCCCCCGGCGAACGGGCTGAGATCGTCGTGTCGCTGGATCCCGGGGAGCGGGTCGTGCTCCGCAGCACTCCACCCGACCTCGGCACCGACCCCTGGACCGGCCGGTTCGCGGGCGGCGACGACCGCTTCGACATCCTCCAGTTGCGCGCCGCCGAACACCTCGTTCCGGTGCCGGAGGTGCCCGACCGTCTCGCCGGGACACCCGGGCTCGACCCGGCGGACGCGGTGGCCACGCGGCGGTTCCGCTTCTCCGGCATCAGCATCAACGACCGACGGATGGTCATGGACCGGGTCGACGAGGCGGTCGTCGCCGACACCACCGAGCTCTGGGAGCTCAGCACCTCGGACGGCTCGCCGCACAACTTCCACGTGCACGGCGCGCGCTTCACGGTCCTCGAGGTCGACGGCGAGCGACCCGGTCCGGAGCTGACCGGCTGGAAGGACACCGTCTACCTGGCCCCGTCCACCACGACACGCGTACTGGTGCACTTCGCCGATCACGCCGACCCGAACCTGCCGTTCATGATCCACTGCCACTTCCTGCGGCACGAGGACCAGGGCATGATGCTGCAGTTCGTCATCCTCGAACCGGGGCAGGAACGGGGTCGTCCTCCGGCAACGCACGCCACGGAACATGCCGGCCACGTCACCCCAGGTGGGTGGATCAGCCTCGCAGGTCCTTCTCCAGCACGGCGAACCTGAAGTTGTCGCCCCGAGGCTCCCCGACGCCCTCCGCGCCATAGGGGAACGGCCGGGTCTCGCCGGTGCGGGTGTAGCCCCGCCGCTCATACCACTCGATGAGCTCGGTGCGCCGGTCGATGACGCACATCTCCATGGTCGTCGCGCCGCGCTCGAGGGCGTGTTCCTCGGCGGCGCGCAGCAGCGTTGTGCCGATGCCGCCCTGCTGCGCCCCGGGCCGCACGGCGAACATGCCGAACGAGGCGGTGTCGCTGCCTTCCGGGTGGGTCACCGCCGCGCAGCCGAGGAGGTCCCCGGCGACGAGCATGGTGATCGACGGGTCGGCGAGGTCCGCGGCGAGCAGGGCGCGGGTGGTGCGGGGGCCGTCGATGAGGTCGGCCTCCGAGGTCCAGCCCTCGCGGCCGGAGGGGCCGCGGTAGGCCGAGTGCACGAGGGCGAGCAGGGAGTCCACGTCGGCGGCCTCGGCGACGCGGATCGTCAGTGGAGCGGTCATCGCCCCGAAGTCTGCCGCCTCACCCGCCGGTGGTGCTCGTCGATGACGCACCCTCGGGGCGCTATCGGTCCTCCAGGGGGACGGCCAGGCCGTCGGGGTCCCCGGCCGCCATGGCCTTCGCGACCGGCTCGGGCAACGGTTCGAGACCGAGGGCGCCGAGGGCGAACCCCGTGACGAGCGCGTGCCAGGCGGCGGCGCGTCGCAGCATCGCGTGCCCATCGCCGAGGACCTCGAAGCGCGCGACGCGGTCGGAGACCGTCGCCACCTCCCCGGCGAACCAGCGCGAGGCCTGCGGGCTCGTCATCCGTTCGCGGTCGCCGTGGGCGATGAGCACGGTCCGGTCGGCGAGGTGGGCGTACGGCTCGTCGCGCTCGATCCACGGCGCGAGCGCGGCCACCCCGACCACGCCGTCGTCGCCGCCCACGCGCAGGGCCGCGCGGGCGCCCATGGAGTGCCCGACCAGCACGACCGGCACGTCGCCGTGCCGTCGCCGCAGAGCGCGCAGCGCCCAACGCGCGTCCTGCACCGGGTCGAGGTCGGGCGCGTTCCACCCGCGGTGCCGGTAGCGCAGCAGGACCGTGTCCACCCCGCGGCGCGCACCGGCCGCGGCGACGGCGTGGGCGAACGGGACCATGCGCAGGAACGGCAGGCGCAGGCCGTCCGCGGCCTCGTACCCGTCAGGGCGCCCGCCGTGGAGCACGAGCACCGCGCCGGTCACCGGGCGGCGCGTGGCGGGACGGACGGCGTCGAGTCGCGGCAGGGTCACGGATCCATCCTGCGGGGCCGCCGAACCGCGCCGCGCGCGAGAGCTCGAGCGCGATACACCCGGCCATGGCAGATGGGTGACAATCTGCACCACCCGGGTGCACCGTTCGTGTCGTCCGGATCATCCGAGTACGGAACGTGCTCGGATTCACCCCATGGTGGGGGTGGGGGTCAACGACGTCCCGATCGTGGGGGAACCGGTCGCGTACGGCGTCGGGTTCATCGTGCTGTTGTTCGTGTGCTTCTCGGCGGTCCTCCGCCAGTACTTCGTCACGCTCGCGCACGAGGGCGGCCACGTCCTGGTCGCAGCGGTCTCGCTCCGGACGAAGATCACCCTGGAGCTCAAGGACAACGGCGACGGTGAGACCACCTATCGGGGTTCTGGCTGGTTCTCGGAACTCATCAACGGCATCATCGGTTACGCGAGCCCGCCCCTGCTCGGTCTCGCCGCCGCCGCGCTCATCGCGCTGGGGAACCCGTGGGCGGTCCTGCTGGGCGCGGTGGTCCTGGCGTTCGCCCTGGTCCCGTTCTCGATCAAGAGCCTTGCCTTCGTCGTGCCCGCGGTGGTGGTGCTCGGCGTCGGTTACGTCCTGATCCAGGGCTCGGCACAGCTCCAGGCCGCAGTCGCCGTGGGCATTGCCTGGCTCCTGCTCATCGGGGGCGCCGCGGACAACTTGTCGTTTCGCGGACGCAAGGCCGATGCCTCTGACCTCGCCCAGACGACGATCATCGTGCCAGCGTTCGTGTGGGAGCTTCTCTGGGCGTTCGTCGCCGTCGTGTCCCTCATCGTCGGCGCGCAGCTCCTCCTCCGCCCCGGCTATGCGATCGGCTGAGGGACTCCACGCATGCGGGCGCCGCGGGCACCCGAGAGGATCGGCCCCATGGCGCGCTACGACCGTCTACGACGGATCACCCAGGGCCACGACCGGCGGAGGTCGGGCCGGGCCCTGCGGCTGTGGCGCAAGCTCGCGATCTGGCTGCTCATGCCCCGGCGCGACCGAGGGTTCTGGTACGGCTTCGCGATCGACGTGCTGTGGCCCGTGCTCATGGCGGTGGCGCGCTGGGACTTCCGCGGCGGGCGTCAGGTCCCGACGTCGGGCGGGGCGCTGCTCGCGGTCAATCACCTGTCGCACGTGGACCCGATCGTGCTCGTCGCCTACGTGCTCTCGCAGGGCCGCGTGCCCCGGTTCCTGGCGATGAAGGAGCTGTGGGGCATGACGGTCGTCGGCGCGCCGCTGCGCGGGGGCCGGCACATCCCCGTCGACCGCAAGGCCTCGGGTGTCGAGGCCTACCGCGCGGCCGTGGAGGCGGTGCGGCAGGGCGAGGTGGTCGTGCTCTACCCGGAGGGGGGCTTCGCCGAGCACTCCGACGGCTGGCCCCGCGCCGCCCGGACCGGCATCGCGCGCATCGCGCTGGAGACCGGTGCACCCGTCATCCCCGTCGCGCAGTGGGGTTCGAACCACCTGCTGCCGCCGACGGCCTCCCGCCCGACCCTGCTCCCCCGCGCGACCCTGCGTGTGCTCGCGGGCCGGCCGGTGGCGCTCGACGACCTGCGCGCGGGCCGGATCGGGCGCACGGCCCTCCAGGACGCCACCGAGCGGATCATGGGACGCATCACCGAGCAGCTCGCGGTGCTGCGCGACGAGGAGCCACCGCGGGACACCGGGGCCCCCGAGCCCGCCCGCTCCGGTGTCGACCTGCAGCCACCCGCCGTGGGCTGACAGGCGTGCCTTGCGGCACGTGAGCAGTAGGAAGGCTCCAGCACTTCCTACTGCTCACGTGCGCGCAGCGCACCTAGCCGTTGACCTGCTTCTGCATCTCCTCGACCACCGAGGGGTCGACCAGCGTGGAGGTGTCGCCGAGCTCCTCGCCCTCGGCGATGTTCTTCAGCAGGCGACGCATGATCTTGCCCGAGCGGGTCTTCGGCATGTCGCGCGCGAAGATCACCGACGCGGGGCGGGCGAGCTTGCCGATCGACTGCGCGACCTGCTCGCGCAGCGCCTGCTCCAGCTCCTCGGTGCCCTGCTTGTCCCCGATGAGGGAGACGAACGCGACGATCGCCTGCCCCGTGTCGGGGTCCTTCTTGGCCGCGACGGCGGCCTCGGCGACGTCGGCGTGCTCCACCAGCGCGCTCTCGATCTCGAAGGTCGAGAGGCGGTGCCCGGAGACGTTGACGACGTCGTCGATGCGGCCCATCAGCATGATGTCGCCGTCCGCGTCGTACTTGGCCCCGTCGCCGGCGAAGTAGGCGTCGGAGTACTTCGACCAGTACGTGTCGCGGTAGCGCTGGTCGTCGTTGTAGAGCCCGCGCATCATGCCCGGCCAGGGCTGGGTCAGGACGAGGTTGCCGGTGGTCTCGACGGGGACCTGGTTGCCCTCGTCGTCCCGGATCTCCGGGCGCACCCCCGGGAACGGCTGCTGGGCCATGCCCGGCTTGAGCGTCGTGATGCCGGGCAGCGGGGTGATGAGGATGTGGCCGGTCTCGGTCTGCCACCAGGTGTCCATGATCGGCGCCTTGCCGCCGCCGACGTGCTCCCGGTACCACTCCCACGCCTCGGGGTTGATCGGCTCACCGACGCTGCCGAGGATCTTGATCGACGAGAGGTCGTGCGCCTGGGCGTGCTTCTCGCCGGCCTTCATGTGGGCCCGGATCGCGGTCGGCGAGGTGTACAGGATCGTCACCCCGTACTTCTCGATGATCTTCCACCAGACCTCCTGGTCCGGGTACCCGGGGACGCCCTCGAAGAGCACCGAGGTGCACCCGTTGGCGAGCGGGCCGTACACGATGTAGCTGTGCCCGGTGATCCAGCCGATGTCGGCCGCGCACCAGTAGACCGAGTCGTCCTTGACGTCGAAGACGAGGTTGTGGGTCGTGGCACAGCCGAGCAGGTAGCCGCCCGTGGTGTGCACGACGCCCTTGGGCTTGCCGGTGGAGCCCGAGGTGTAGAGCAGGAAGAGCAGGTCCTCCGACTCCATGGGCTCGCAGGGGCAGCTCTCGGGGTCGTCGGACGCGTTCGCGATCAGGTCGTCGAGGTAGACGTCGCGGTCCGACATCGGGATGTCGGCGCCCGTGCGCCGCACCACGACGACCTTCTCGACGGTGGTGGGGCTCGCGTCGAGGCCCTCGTCGGCGTTGGTCTTCTGCGGCGCGGCCTTGCCGCCGCGCATCGCCTCGTCCTGGGTGATCAGGACCTTGCACTCGAGGTCGTTGCAGCGCTCGGCCACGGCCTTGCCGCTGAAGCCGCCGAACACGACGGTGTGCGGCGCGCCGAGGCGGGCGCAGGCGAGCATCGCGATGACGGCGTCGGGGATCATCTGCATGTAGATCCCGACCGGCACACCCTTGCCGACCCCGAGTTCCTTGAGCCCGTTGGCCACCGCGGTCACCCGCCGCTGCAGCTCGGCGTAGGTGATGTCCCGGACCTCGGAGGAGTCCGGTCCGTCATCGGGGACGACGTGGAGGGCGACCTTGTCGCCCATGCCCGCCTCCACGTGGCGGTCCACGCAGTTGTAGCAGGCGTTGAGCTTGCCCCCGACGAACCACTTCGCGTAGGGCTGGTCCCACTCCAGCACCTTGTCGTAGGGCTCGTACCAGCTGAGGCGCTGCTTCGCCTGCTCGTCCCAGAAGGACTCGAGGTCCTGCTCCAGCATCTCCGGGCGCACGTTCGCCGTCTTCGACAGCTCCGGGTCCGGCGGGTAGGTCCTGCCCTCGGTGGTCGTCGCCTGTTCCGACATCCGCGTCTGCCTCCCGGTCGTCGTCCGGCACCGACCGGCGCCTCTGACCGCCGGTGCCACCTCTGTGTGCGCAGCGTCACGCACAACCCTGCCCGGCGGCAACGGTGCGATCGGAGAGTCCGGAACCTGGGTCGGCGAAGATCGACTGCAGGTGCAGTGTGACGATCTCCCGCGTGACCCGGCCGGACCTCCCCGACACGGACCGCCCTCCTGTGGACGGGGTCGACGTCCCACATGCCCGAATGTGGCGTGGCTTACGCGTCGCGCTCGTCCGTGAACGGTTCACCGTGGACGGCGTCGCCGCCTTGATCGGTTCCGCCGCGCGCGCCGCGCTCGACCGCGGCGAGACGACGCCGGCCCGCCGGGCGGTCCGCGCCGCCGGGGCGGCGGGCGCCCTCGTGCGGTTGTTCCTGCTGGGCGACGTGCTGCCGCGGGACGAGGTCGCGGCCGCGCTGGACCCCGTCGACGTCGACGAGGCGGTGACCGCCGGGCTCCTGGACGTCGACGAGACCGGGGTGCGGGCCGCTCTCGACCTGCGCCCGCACGCCGACGCGGGTCTCCCCGACGCACCGCCGTGGTGGGTGCTGTCGGATCTCGAGGTTGCGCCCGGCGGGAGGACCGCCGATCGGGAGCACGTGCTCGGTACGGGTGCGGCGTCGCTGTCCCTGGCGCGGGCGACGGTGCGCCGGCCCGTCGACACGTTGCTCGACGTCGGCACCGGGTGCGGGGTGCAGGTGCTGCACGCCTCCGGGCACGCGCGGGACCTCACGGCCACCGACGTCTCGACCCGCGCCTTGCAGATCGCGCGGGTGACGTTCGCGCTCTCCGGCCTGGAGGTCGAGTGCCTCGCCGGGCCGTGGCTCGAGCCCGTCGCGGGCCGGCGCTTCGACCAGATCGTCAGCAACCCGCCGTTCGTGCCCGGGCCGCCGCACGTCGAGCACGTCTACCGCGACGCGGGGCTCGGCGGGGACGGCGCGAGCGCCCTGCTGGTGGGACGCCTGCCCGCGCACCTCACCGAGGGCGGCGTCGCGCAGCTGCTCGCCTCCTGGCTGATCACCTCTGACGACTGGACCGGGCGCCCCCGGGCCTGGCTCGGCGAGGCCGCCGAGGCGGCCGCGCCCGGCGGGCTGGACGCGTGGGTGGTGCAGCGCGATGTCGCCGATCCCGCGTTGCACGTCGGGACGTGGCTGCGCGACGCGGGCGTCGACCCCGCCTCGCCGGAGGGCACCGCGCTCTCGGAGCGGTGGCTGGACTGGCTCGCCGAGGCCGGGGTGCACGCGATTGGCTTCGGCTTCGTGACGCTGCGGCGCACCGCACCTGACGTCGCGGGCACGGTCGTGTGCGAGGACCTGCGTCAGTCCCACGACGACCCCCTCGGCCCCGAGATCGAGGCCTGGCTCGACCGCACGGCCTGGCTGGCGGCCCGTTCCGACGAGGCCCTGCTCGACGAGCGGCTGCTCGTGCCGGACACGGTGGCCCTCGAGCGCGGCCTGGTCTCCACCGACGAGGGCTGGTCGCCGGTGGCCGCCACGCTCGTGCGTCTCGACGGCCCGCAGTGGCGCCACGACGTCGACGAGCTCGGGGTCGCGTTGCTCGGCGGCTGCCGCGGTCACCTGCCGCTGCGCGACCTGCTCGACCTGCTCGCGCTCGCGCACGGCCGCGACGCCGACGAGCTGGCCCGCACCGCGGTGCCCGTCGTCCGGGACCTGGTCCGCCACGGGATGCTGACCGCGGTCGCATGAGGGCGGTCGTGAGCCGCGTCGCCTGGGCGCGGGTCGTGGTGGACGGCTCCGACGGGGAACGCGTGGTCGGGGCGCTGGAGCAGCCGGGGCTGCTCGTGCTGCTCGGGGTCCATCGCGACGACGGGCCCGAGGCACCGGCGGTGATGGCCCGAAAGCTGCACGAGCTGCGGCTGCTGCGCGGCGAGCGCTCCTGCGCCGAGACCGGTGCCGGGCTGCTGGTCGTCAGCCAGTTCACCCTCTACGGGGACACGCGCAAGGGCCGCCGGCCGTCGTGGTCGGCGGCGGCCCCACCGCCGGCGGCCCGGGAGGCGGTCGACGCGGTGGTGGCCGCGCTGCGGGCCCGGGGAGCGCCGGTGGCCGAAGGGAAGTTCGGGGCCGACATGCGCGTTGTGTCGAGCAACGACGGGCCGTTCACGGTCCTCGTGGAGATCTGAGGACGGTTGCGTCCCGGTGGCGCGCGCCATGCGTCGGCCACGCCACACCGGGCACCCCACCGTTGTATCCCAGGCCGGGAACGAACGCCGCCCCCGAGGCGTTCGACCATGTGACGCGGCGCCACAGCACCTTCGCGCCGCGCAGGGAGGAAGCAATGACGGCGACACTCGCACCGCAGACCGGCCCCGAGGCGGCCGTGCCCACCGGGCCTGCTGAGAGCGACCTCGACGCCCAGGGCCCTGCGGCGGACCTCGTCCGCGTCTACCTCAACGGTATCGGAAAGACCGCGCTGCTGACGGCCGCCGACGAGGTGGAGCTCGCGAAGCGCATCGAGGCGGGCGTCTACGCGGCGCACCTGCTGGAGCAGCCCGAGGACCTCGACGCCCAGCGCGCCACCGACCTCCGCGCCGTCGCGCGCGACGGGCGCCGCGCCCGGGCGCACCTGCTCGAGGCCAACCTGCGCCTGGTCGTCTCGCTGGCCAAGCGCTACACCGGCCGGGGCATGCCGCTGCTCGACCTCATCCAGGAGGGCAACCTCGGCCTGATCCGGGCGGTGGAGAAGTTCGACTACACCAAGGGCTTCAAGTTCTCGACCTACGCCACGTGGTGGATCCGCCAGGCCATCACCCGCGGCATGGCCGACCAGGCCCGCACCATCCGCCTGCCCGTCCACCTGGTCGAGCAGGTCAACAAGCTGGCCCGCATCAAGCGCGACCTGCACCAGACCCTCGGGCGCGAGGCCACCAACGAGGAGCTGGCGGAGGAGTCGGGGCTGCCCGTCGAGAAGGTCGCCGACCTGCTCGACCACAGCCGGGACCCGGTGAGCCTGGACATGCCGGTCGGGTCCGAGGAGGAGGCCCCTCTCGGGGACTTCATCGAGGACGCCGAGGCCACCGACGCCGAGTCGACGGTCATCTCCGGCCTGCTCCACGACGACATGCGCCGCGTCATCGCGACGCTGGACGAGCGCGAGCAGAACGTCATCCGGTTGCGCTACGGCCTCGATGACGGCCAGCCGCGCACGCTCGACCAGATCGGGCGCCAGTTCGGGCTCTCCCGCGAGCGGGTGCGCCAGATCGAGCGCGAGGTCATGGTCAAGCTCCGTGACGGCGACCGCGCCCGCCGGCTCAAGGCCTACGCGGCCAGCTGAGCCCGAGGACGGTTCGGCCACGGTACGTAACCGGATCGGTCCGGTGCGTGCCGCCCGAACTCCGCATTGACGGTGACTCGCCGGTAACGGCAGTCTGAACCGCACGGGCCGGGTGTGACCCTCCTCACGAGGGTCCACCGGCTCGGCCATCCACTCCGACGGGTCACGGCCCGTCGTGCGACGGGAGACCGGGACGGTCGGGGGCCGGCCCGGTCTTCCGGCTTTCCGCGTGCGAGGGGCTCAGGGCACCTCGCCGGTCAGCACCACGCCGCGGTTCCCCAGCGGGGCATCGAGCGTGGCCTCCAACGGCGGGTAGATCAGCTCCCGCGTGCACGGCCCCGGCCCGGTCGTGAACTGCACGACGCGCAGCACCACGCCCTCCGGACCCTGCTCGACGACCTCCAGGCGCGCGTCCGTGCACCCTCCGCCACGGCCGTAGGCGCCGATCGTCCGGTCGTCGCGGGTCCAGACCAACGTCGGGAGCCCCGGCGGGAGCGCGGACGTGTCCACCCGGTCGGCCGGCAACGCCGTCGCGCCTGCCGGCGGTCGGGCCACCAGGGGATCGGGTGTCGCCGGCACCGGGCGGTTCGAGGGCGACCCCGGCGGCGGGGCGTCGGTGGGCAGGGTGGACGACTCGGGCAGCGGCGGCTCGTCCCCCGCACCACCGCAGCCTGCGGCCAGCAGCACGCCGGTGGTCAGGACGGCCGCCAGGACGACCGGGCGCAGCGCGGCCGAGGCCGTCGCGCGGGCCGTCGCCGAGGGTGTGCTCATGGTCCGCCCGACGGTAGGGCGCACGGCGGGGCCGCGTCGCCCCGACGCGGTCACTCCTTCGCGGGGTGTTCGCGCGTCGTGGTGGGCCGCCTTCCCGTGCCGGGGCGCGGGGAAGCGGGCGCGAGCGCGTCAGCGCAATCGGCGCGGCCCGCTGTCGAGCGGACCCGGCGGCGGGCCGAGCACCACGGTGACGCCCGTGGGGTGCGCGCCCCGCTCCGAGGCCAGCACCGGGTCGATCACCAGCGAGCGGATCTCCGGCACGGCGTCGGCGAGCACGCCGATGCGCAGCACGAGGTCCTCGAGCGCGGGCAGGTCCGCGCGGCGCGCGCCGCGATAGCCGTCGAGCAGGGGTGCTGCCCGGGGCGCGCGGACCAGCGTCGCGGCGTCCATCGTCGACAGCGGCGTGGCGCGGTAGGCGCGGTCGCCGAGCAGCTCCCCCGCCACCCCGGCCAGACCGAACGCCACGAGCGAGCCGAACGACGGGTCGTCGCGGACCTCCACCACGCACGGGATGCCGGGGGGCGCCTGCACCTGCACGTAGACCTCGTCCGAGCCCGAGAGCTCGACGAGCTGGTCATAGGCCGACGCGATCGCCGAGGACTCGGTGAGCCCGACGTGCACGCCGCGCAGGTCGGTGCGGTGGCGCCAGCGCCGATCGGCCGTCTTCAGCACCACGGCCCCGCCCAGCTCGCGGGCCACGGCGATCGCCTCACCCGATGTGGACACCCGCCGGAAAGGCGCCACGACGACGCCGGCGCAGCGCAGCAGCGCGTCGGCCTGCTCGTCGGAGAGCACCGTGCGTGGCGCGGGCGCGATCTCGGCCACGAGCGCGCGGGCGGCCTCGACGTCGACGCCCTCGGGCACCACGAACTCGCCGACGGGACGCGAGCGCCACTGCGTGTAGCGCACCGCGCGCGCGAGCGCGAGCACCGCCCGCTCCGGGCTCGGGTAGGACGGGATGCTGCCGCGCTGCGGGCCACCGTCGCCGTCGGAGACGGTGAGCGCCTCGGGGACGCCCTCGGAGGCCAGGAAGGTCGACACGACGGGCTTCTCGGCGCCGTGGACGGCGTCGGCGAGCGCACGCGCGTGGTCGGTCGGGTCGGTGGTGATCGCGGGGACGAAGACGACGACGAGCGCGTCGCACTGGTCGTCGGCCAACAGGTCCGCCACCGCCGCGCGCAGCTCCTCCGCGCCGGCGGACGTCCCGAGGTCGACGGGGTCGCGGGCCAGGAACAGGCCCTGCGCGAGCACCACGTCGGCGGCGAGGATGCCGAGCGCGGTGGAGTTGCCCACGATCCCGACGCGCGGTCCCGGCGGCAGCGGCTGGTGGGCCAACAGTTGACCGACGTCGAACAGCTCGTCGACCGAGCCGACCCGGATGACCCCGGACTGGTCGAACACCGCGCCCACGGCCGCCTCGTCGATCGGCTGTGCGCCGGCGGCCAGCCCGGGTGCGGCGGCGACGTGGCGCCCCGTCTTCACCGCCACGACCGGCTTCTGGCGGGCCAGACGCCGGGCCAGCCGCGCGAACTTGCGCGGGTTGCCGAACGACTCGAGGTAGAGCATCACGACGTCGGTGTCGGGGTCGGTGTCCCAGTACTGCAGCAGGTCGTTGCCGGACAGGTCGGCACGGTTGCCGGCCGAGACGAACGACGACAGCCCGAGGCGGCGCTCCGCGGCGGTCGCGAGGATCTGGATGCCCAGCGCGCCGGACTGGCTGAAGAACCCGACGCGCCCCGGCGGGGGCAGGGTCGGCGCCAGCGAGGCGTTGAACGACACCTTCGCCGAGCGGTTGACCACGCCGAGCGCGCTCGGGCCCACGACCCGCATGCCGTTGGCCCGCGCGGTCGCGACGAGCTCGCGCTGAGCGGCCAGGCCGAGCGGGCCGGTCTCGCCGAAGCCGGAGGTGATGACGACGAGCGCCCGCACGCCCTTCTCCAGGCAGGCGTCGAACACCCCCGGCACCTCGGTGGGCGGCACCGCCAGCACCGCGAGGTCGACGTCGTCGGGAATGTCGAGGACCGTGGCGTAGGCGCGCACGCCGCGGACCGAGCGCGCCTGCGGGTGCACCGGGTAGACGGGCCCCGTGAACCCGCCGGCCAGCAGGTTCGCAAGCACCACGTTGCCGATCTTCGACGAGTCCGGGGAGGCGCCGACGACGGCCACCGACCGGGGCGAGAGGACGTTGGCGACGCTGCGGGCCTCGGCGCGCTGCTCGCGGGCGAACCGGACCTCGCGCGAGCGGGTGGTCGAGGCGATGTCGAACTCGAGGTGCAGCGTGGAGCCCTCGAGCGCCCGGCTGACCTCGAAGCCGGCGTCGCGGAACACCCGCACCATCTGCTGGTTCTCGGTGAGGACCTCCGCGACGAAGCGGGTGAGCCCGCACTCGGTGGCCGCCGCGGCGAGGTGCTCGAGCAGGATCGAGCCCAGGCCCCGGCCCTGGTGGTCGTCACGGACCACGAACGCGACCTCGGCCGCGGTCGTCTGCGCCAGCCGCACGTAGCGCCCGATCGCGATGATCTCCCGGCCGAGCCAGAGCACCAGTGCGACCCGGTCGTGGTGATCGACCTCGACGAAGTTCTTGAGGTCGCGCTCGGGGATGTGCGGGTAGGGGCTGAAGTAGCGGAAGTAGCGCGTGCGGTCCGAGAGCCGGGCGTGGAACGCGACCACGTCCTGGGCGTCGTCGGCGGAGATCGGGCGCAGGTGGGCCGTCGCGCCGTCGGAGGCGACGACGTCGGCCTCCCAGTGCGCGGGGTAGGGCGCGTCGGGTACCGCCCGGACCTCAGCGGTGGTGGCGTCGGGGTCCGCCGTCTCGGTCATCCTCGCCCTCGGGCTCGTGCGGCTCAGGTCGGCCGCGGGTCAGTCGCGGGTGTCCGCGGGGTCGAGGCCGTGCAGCGGGAACACCGCGCGCCGGGTCTCGAGCAGGAACGGGTCGACCTCGACCTCGGTGAACCCGCCCCACCGCTCGTAGTCGGTGGGGGCTCCCTCGGTCATCGAGGTGGGCAGCGGCCGCCGGGTCTTGGTGGACGCATAGGACGTCCAGTCGGCGGGGATGGAGCGGTCCGGCTCGAGGTCACGGTCGAGCACCGTGGCCAGCAGGTGGGTCCACGACCGCGGGACCGCACGGAACAGGCCGTAGCCGCCCCCTCCGAGGGCGAGCCACTTGCCTCCCGCGTGCTCGGCTGCCAGTCGGCGCAGGTGACGGTAGATCGCGCGATGCCCGTCGACCGAGAGCGACAGCTCGGCCAGCGGGTCCTCGTGATGGGTGTCCACACCGCACTGGGTGACGAGGATCTGGGGCCGGAACGCGCGCAGCAGCGACGGGACCACCGCGTCGAAGGCCCGCAGCCAGCCGGCGTCGCGCGTGCCGGGCGGCAGCGCGAGGTTCACCGCCGTCCCCGACGCCCGGCCCCCGCCGAGCTCGGAGGCGAAGCCGGTGCCCGGCCACAGCGTGCGTGGGTGCTGGTGCACCGAGATCGTCAGGACGCGGTCGTCGTCGTAGAACGCGGCCTGGACGCCGTCGCCGTGGTGGACGTCGGTGTCGAGGTAGGCGATGCGCTCGTACCCGTGGTCGAGCAGCCAGGAGATCGCCACCGCGCAGTCGTTGTAGACGCAGAAGCCCCAGGCGTGGTCGGCCATCGCGTGGTGCAGGCCGCCGGCGATGTTGACCGCGCGGTCCGCCCGTCCCTCGGCGATCTCGCGGGCCGCGGCGATCGACCCGCCGCACACGAGCGCGCTGGCCTCGTGCATGCCCTCGAAGATCGGGTTGTCGGCCGTGCCCAGCTGGTGGGCCGGGTCGTCACCCTCGAGCGGCGCGCGCCGGACCGCGTCGAGGTAGGACGGCACGTGGATGCGCCGGACCTCCTCGTCGGGCGCGGGCGCGGGCACGAGCGGCTCGACGCCCTCGAGCACGCCGAGCGAGGTCGCCAGGCGCATCGTGAGGTCGAGGCGCACCGGGTGCAGCGGGTGGGACTCGGAGAGCTTGTAGCCCAGCAGGCCCTCGTCCCACACCACGGCCACGCGCGCCGGATCCACCGTCGGGGCCCCGGAGCTGGTCACGGCGGCGACCCTACCGGCCGGCACCGACGGCGGGCCGGGCGCGAGCGGGCGTCACTCCGCGGGCGGATCAGGCGTCCCCGGTGGCGACGGGCCGCCCGGTCCCGCACCAGTGCGACCAGCTGCCGACGTACAGGCCGGCGGGATCGTCGGGCGGGCGCAGGCCGGCGTGCTCCAGCCCGAGGACCAGCATCGCCGCGCTGACGCCGGAACCGCAGTAGGCGCCGACCGTCCCGGCGTCGGCCACCAGGGGGCGCAGCAGGGCGGCCGCGTCCTCGGGCGTGCGCCAGCGGCCGTCCTCCCCGATCAGTGCGGCGGCGGGCAGGTTCGCCGCGCCGGGCACGTGGCCCGCGACCGGGTCGAGCGGCTCGGCCTCGCCGCGGAATCGCTCCGCCGCCCGCCCGTCGATCAGCACGCCCTCGAATGCGTCCGCGACCCCGGCCGCCGCGTCGGCGGTGAGCACCGGCATCGCGCCCGCGTCCACGCGCACGTCCCCGGGACGTCGCACGCCCTCCCCGCCCGCGACCACCTCGCCGCCGGCCGCGACCCACGCCGGGTAGCCGCCGTCGAGCACCGCGACCCGGTCGGCGCGCACCCCGCCCCAGCGCAGCACCCACCACGCCCGCGCCGCGGCCATCCCGTCGCCGCCGTCGTAGACGACGATCTCGGAGTCGGCCGCCGCGCCGGCGCGCTGCAGCGTCTCCTCGAGGACGTCGGGGTCGGGCAGCGGGTGGCGCCCGGCGGCCCCGGGCGGGCCGGCGAGCTCGGTGTCGAGGTCGACGTACACGGCGCCGGGGAGGTGGCCCGCGTCGTGCTCGACCAGGCCCGGCGGATCCTCGCGCGCCGCCGCCCGGCGCTCCTTCGCGGTCCTCGGCGGTGGGCGCAACGTCCACCGCACGTCGAGCACGACGGGCCGGCCCTCCGGGCGGGCCAGGGCGGCGCGGAGCCAGTCGACCCCCACGACGGGGGTCGGCAGCGGTCCCGGGGAGCTCGGCGAGGAGGCCATGACGCGATCGTGCCCTGCCGGACGCGGTCGCCGCTGCCCGGTGTCGGACGGGCTCGGTAGCATGGACGAACGGAAAGGGGTGGGCATGAACGACCTCATCGACACCACCGAGATGTATCTCCGGACGATCTACGAGCTCGAGGAGGAAGGGGTCGTCCCCCTGCGAGCCCGCATCGCCGAACGTCTGGAGCAGAGCGGCCCCACCGTCAGCCAGACCGTCGCACGCATGGAGCGCGACGGCCTCGTGCACGTGGCGGGCGACCGCCACCTCGAGCTCACGCCCGCCGGGCGCAGCAAGGCGGTCGCGGTGATGCGCAAGCACCGCCTGGCCGAGCTGCTGCTCGTCAACGTCATCGGGCTCGAGTGGGAGCACGTCCACGTCGAGGCGTGCCGCTGGGAGCACGTCATGAGCGACGCGGTCGAGCGCAAGCTGTTCACGCTGCTCGGCGAGCCGTCGGTGTCGCCGTACGGCAACCCGATCCCCGGTCTCGAGGCGCTGCGCGGCGGCGAGGTCGACGGCGAGACCACCGCGCGCACGCCCACGCCCGACGAGGCGGGGCTCGTGCGGCTCGACGAGTTCGCCCGCGGCGGCGGCGGCAAGGTCGAGGTCCGTCGCATCGCCGAGCACATCCAGCTCAACGAGCAGCTCATGGCCCACCTCAAGAGCGCCGGCGTCCTGCCGGGCAGCGACGTCGACGTCGTGGCCATCCCGCGCTTCGGCGACGCCGTGGGCGTGGGGCACAAGGGCAGCAAGTCCGAGGTCGACCCGCTGGTGGCGCACGCGGTGCTGGTGCGCGCGCAGTAGTCCCCGCACGGGGCGCCCGGGGCCGACCGGCAGACTGGCGCCCATGACGCTGGTGGTCACGGGCGGAGCGGGGTACGTCGGCAGCGTGTGCGCGCGGCACCTGCTGGACGCCGGGCACGAGGTCGTCCTGGTCGACGACCTGTCCACCGGGCACCGCGACGCGGTGCCCGAGGGCGCCCGGCTCGTCGTGGGCGACGTCGCCGAGGTCGCCGACGGGGTCCTCGCCGAGGGCGGGATCGACGGTGTGGTGCACTGCGCGGCCCGCTCGCTGGTCGGCGAGTCCACCGAGCAGCCCGCGAAGTACTGGCACGGCAACGTCCTCACCACGGTCGCCCTGCTCGATGCGTTGCGCCGCCACCGCGTGCCCCGCCTGGTGTTCTCGTCCTCCGCGGCGACCTACGGCGAGCCGGAGACCTCGCCGATCCCCGAGGACGCGCCGACCCGGCCCACCAACACCTACGGCGCCACCAAGCTCGCCGTCGACCTGGCCATCGCCAACTACGCGGCGGCCTCCGGCGGCGAGCTCGGCGCCGTGAGCCTGCGGTACTTCAACGTCGCCGGCGCGCACAAAGGAGGCGCCGACGGCGACACCGGCGTCCCCGCCCTCGGCGAGCGGCACACCGTCGAGACCCACCTCATCCCGCTGGTGCTCCAGGTCGCCCTCGGCCAGCGCGAGGAGATCGCGGTGTACGGCGACGACTGGCCGACGCCGGACGGCACCTGCGTCCGCGACTACATCCACATCGACGACCTCGCCGAGGCCCACCTGCTCGCCCTCGACCTCCTCGCCCGCGGTGAGCGGCCCGCCGGTGGCCACCTGGTGTGCAACCTGGGCAACGGTCTCGGGTTCTCGGTGCTCGAGGTGATCGAGGCCTGCCGCCGCGTGACCGGCCACCCGATCCCGGCCCGTGTCGCACCCCGCCGCGCCGGCGACCCCGGCGTGCTCGTGGCCTCCGCCGCCCGCGCCCGCGACCTGCTGGGCTGGAAGCCGACGCACACCGAGCTCGACGGCATCGTCGCCGACGCCTGGGCCTTCGCCCGGGCCCGGGCCTGACCGTCGGCCCCGGGGGCCCTCACCCCGCCCGCAACCGCGCGGCCGACTCCGCCGCCGCGTCCCGCACCACCTCCCGCACCGTCTCCGGGCCCGCCCCGGAGGCGAGCAGCGCGCGGAGGAGGCCGGTCAGCCGGTGGGTCGGGTCGGCCCGGCGGGCGCGTTCGAGCGCCACGCCGACCAGCGCCGACCCGCCCCGCACCAGCAGCGCGCAGGCCAGCAGCACGGCGGGCTCGGCGACCTCGGGCGCGGGCAGGGCGCGGACCAGCAGCGTCCACAGCTGCTCCGCCGACGACACGAGCTCCTCGTCGTCGTCGACCGACCAACCGAGCACGGTGTCGCGCACCGTCGGGTCGGTCAGCGCCACCGCGACCCGCGCGAGCTCGACGTCGCCGAGCACCCGACCGGCCGCGACCTCCCGGCGTGCAGTGGCGACCGCAGCCAGGTCACGGCGGGCGGCCGCGGGCCCGCCCAGCTCCCGGTCGAGCACGGCGGCCTGGCGCGCGGCGTCGACGAGGGCGCGCAGGCGTGGGTGGGGTGACTCCGGCTCCAACGACGCCGCCATCTCGTCGCGCGAGCCGTAGGTGACGTGCCCGAGCCACGTCGCCGCGGCGGCGAGCGGGGAGTCGTCGATGCCGGCGACCGTGCCCCGGCAGTCGCACGGCGGGTAGCACCGCCACCTCACCCCGGCGGCGATGTGCGGCACCCACAGCCGGCTCGGGACCGCCACGCCGCGGTCGGTGAACACCTCGCGCACCGCGTCGGCGACGTCGACGCGCGGGGGCTCCCCGTCGCCCTGGTCCGCGGCCACCACGACGGCCGTGACCTCCTCGGGCCCGGTCGGCACCACCCGCTGCGCGCACGCGCCCACCACGGCCGCGACGTCGTCGGGCGGCGGCAGGTCGGCCCGGGCCACGACGCCGAGGCGGCGCCGGCCCGGACCACGGGTCGGACTCCGCTCCGCTCCGTCTCCCGGGCCGTGCACGGCGATCACCACGAGCGAGTCGGCGGGACGGAAGCCCAGCAGGTGGGGCACGGCGGCGACGAGCTCGCCGGGCTCGTGCAGGCGCAGCCGCAGGGGTCCGTCGGTGGTGGTGGGTGGGGCGGGGGGCCGGTGGTCGGTGCTCACACCGGTTCCGACGCCGTCGTGGTCCCGCCGGATCCGGCTTTCTCCGGCCTGTGGACAACTCGGCTGCTCGACGGCGAGGGTGAGCGCGTGCACCCGGTGGATCCCCCGGCCGACGACCGGTCCGACGCCGCGGGCGGCCCGGTGCCCCCGGCGCGCCGGGACGACCCACGACACGACCCACGACACGACCCACGACACGACCCACGACACGACTACGACCTGCTCGTCATCGGCTCGGGCCCGGGCGGGCAGAAGGCCGCCATCGCCGCGGCGAAGCTCGGCCGGCGCGTCGCGGTCGTCGAGCGGCGAGGCATGATCGGCGGCGTCTGCACCCAGACCGGCACGATCCCGTCGAAGACGCTGCGCGAAGCCGTCCTCTACCTCACCGGCTACGCCATGCGCGGGCTCTACGGCGAGAGCTATCGGGTGAAGCAGGACATCACCGTCCAGGACCTCCTCGCGCGCACCCACTTCGTCATCGGGCGCGAGGAGGAGGTCATCCGCGCCCAGCTGCAACGCAACCGGGTGGACCTCTACAGCGGGGCCGGGCGCTTCCTCGACGAGCACACCGTCGAGGTGCTGGGCGAGCAGCTGGGCGAGCGGAGCGACGGGAGGGTGTTCCGCGGGGAGCACCAGACGATCACCGCCGAGCGGATCGTCATCGCGACCGGCACGCGGCCCGCCCGGCCCTCCCAGGTCGAGTTCGACGACCACCGCGTCGTCGACTCCGACGGCATCCTCGCCATGGAGCGGATCCCGTCGAGCATGGTCGTCGTCGGCGCCGGCGTCATCGGCATCGAGTACGCCTCGATGTTCGCCGCGCTCGGCACGCGCGTGACCGTCGTCGAGCGGCGTCCGACGATGCTCGACTTCTGCGACGCCGAGGTCGTCGAGTCGCTGAAGTTCCACCTGCGCGATCTCGCCGTCACCTTCCGGTTCGGCGAGGAGGTCGCCGGGGTCGCGGTGTCGGACCGCGGCACGATCACCACGCTCGCGTCGGGCAAGAAGATCCCGGCCGAGACCGTCATGTACTCCGCGGGCCGTCAGGGCGTCACCGACGAGCTCGGCGTCGCGCGCGCGGGGCTCGAGGCCGACGCGCGCGGGCGCCTCAAGGTCGACGAGCACTTCCGCACGGCGGTGCCGCACATCTACGCCGTCGGCGACGTCATCGGCTTCCCCGCGCTCGCCGCGACGTCGATGGAGCAGGGCCGGCAGGCGGCGTACCACGCGTTCGGCGAGCAGGTGCACTCGGCGGCCGGCATCACGCCGTTCGGCATCTACACGTTCCCCGAGGTCAGCTACTGCGGCGCCACCGAGGCCGAGCTGACCGAGGCGGCGATCCCCTACGAGGTCGGCATCTCCCGCTACCGGGAACTCGCGCGCGGCCAGATCGTCGGCGACGACTACGGGATGCTCAAGCTGCTGGTGTCGCCGGAGAGCCACGCGCTGCTCGGGGTGCACGTGTTCGGGACGTCGGCCACCGAGCTGGTGCACGTCGGGCAGGCCATCATGGGCTGCGGCGGCACCGTCGACTACCTCGTCGACGCCGTCCTCAACTACCCGACGCTCTCGGAGGCCTACAAGGTGGCCGCCCTCGACGCCACGAACAAGATCCGTGCCCTCGAACAGTTCGCCTGAGCCCGGCTTCGCCCGCGACGCCTTCGTCCTCCCCCGCGCCCCCGGCGGCGGCGACGCCGTGTACCTCGCCGGCAACTCCCTGGGCGCCCAGCCCCGCGCCGCGCGCCGGGCGGTGCTCGTTGCCGTCGACGACCAGTGGGGCGCGGTCGGTGTGGCCGGCTGGGAGGAGTGCGGCTGGTGGGCGACGCCTCAGCGGCTCGGCGACCGGGTCGGCGCCCTCGTCGGAGCGGCGCCCGGGCAGGTCGTCGTCGGCGACTCGACGTCGGTGCAGCTCTTCGGGGCGCTGATCGCCGCCGCGCGGCTGCGCCCCGGGCGCAGCGTGCTGCTCTCCGACGCCGGGCACTTCCCCACCGACCGCTACCTGGCTTCCTCCGTGGCCCGGCTGACGGGGCTGACCCTGGCCACCGGCACCCCCGACGCGCTGGCGCCGGACGGGGACACCGCCGTCGTCGCCGTGCCCGCCGTCGACTTCCGCACCGGCGAGCGCTGGGATCTCGCCGCGATCACCGCGCGGGCACACACCGCGGGCGCGGTAGTGGTCGCCGACCTCTCCCACGCGGTCGGGGCGATGCCGGTGGCGCTCGACGACCTGGTCATCGACCTCGCCGTCGGGTGCACCTACAAGTACCTCAACGGGGGTCCGGGCGCGCCGGCGTTCGCCTACGTCGCCGCCCGGCACCACGACGTGCTCGACCCGCCGCTGACCGGCTGGACCGGGCACGCCGACCCGTTCGGGATGACCGAGGACTGGACCCCGGCACCCGGCGTCGGACGCCTGCGCGTGGGCACGCCGCCGATGCTCTCGATGCTCGCGCTCGACGGCGCGCTGGACGTGTTCGCCGGTGTCGACCTCGCCGCCGTCCGGGCGGCGTCGCTGGCGCTGGGCGACGCGTTCCTGGCAGCGCTGCCGGAGGGGGTCGAGGTCGTGACGCCCCGTGAACCCGCGCGTCGCGGCGGGCACGTCGCGGTGCGGGTGAGCGACGCCGAGGGCCTCCGTGCGGCCCTGGCCCACCGCGGCGTGGTGGTCGACGCCCGCCCGCCGGATCTCCTGCGCTTCGGCTTCGCGGCGCCCTACGTCACGCTCGACGACGCCCGCACCGCAGCGCGGGAACTCGCCGCCCTACTGGGCTGAACGGCCGAGCGCCCGATGTCAGCGGTGTGGCACCACGGACACTCAGTGTCCGCGGTGCCACACCGCTGCCACGAAGGGACTGCTCCGTTCAGCTGCCGGTCGGGAAGCGCAGGATCGCGCCGACGTGGTCGACGAGGTCGGTGCCCCCGCCCAGGACGTCGACGTTGCCGCCGAGCGCGCCCACGGTGCGCAGGAGCACCTGCTCGGCGGGCCGCTTGACCGGCTCGGTGTCCGAGAGCTGCGCCAGGTTCTTCGGGTCGGTGGAGATCTGCTCCGGCGACGAGCCGACGTACAGCTCGCCCGGGACCTCCTTGCCCGCGATCACCAGCAGCGTGTCGACGGCGCCCTGCCGTGCAGCCTCGAGCACCGGCTCGAATCCCTCGACGGCGTTGCCGTGACCCTTGGCCTCCTGGAACCGCTGGCGGACCTGAGCCTCGCGCTCGGTGGCGAACTCCCCCGCCGTGGTCAGCAGCGCGTCCTCGAGCGCGTCCTCCGACGCCCCGGCCGCGCGGCTGCCGGCCTCGATCTCGCGCACGATGTCGGCGAGGTCGCCGGGCAGCTGCGAACGCACCGCGTGCCGGCCCTGCACCTCTCCCGCGATGGCGAGCACCTCGGGACGGAACGAGCCCGCGATCGAGCGGATGCCCTTCACGACCTCCTCGGCGTTCTGGTACGAGGCCATCTCGTGGCGGTTCTGCCGCGTGCGGTTGCCCAGCCCCTGGCCGCGGGCCTTGTGGACCGTCTCGAGTGCGTCGCCCTTGACCGTCTGCTCGTCCAGCTCGCGCGCGCCCTCGTCGTTGGCCGCGATCACCTGGTACAGGTCGCCGCCGGTCTGGTCGACGACCGCGAGCAGGACGCGCACCGACCCGCCCTGGGTGCGGTAGTAGCGACCCAGCTCGGGCAGCGGCGACCACAGCGCCACGTCGCCGCCCGCGGCGACGCCCTCGACGGCGTCGTCGAACAGCACGCCCTCCGAGGAGGCCACGAGCACGCGGCCGAGGCCGGTGACGGCGCCTGGACGCTCCCCGCCCAGCTCGTCGTCGAGCGCGGCGAGTGTCTTGTCGTCCGCGCCGGCCTCCCGCAGCTGGTTCGACAGGTCACGCCAGCGCAGCTCGATCTGCTTGGCGGAGTCCTCCTCCGCCTGCCGGGCCTCCAGGTAGACCGTCGCGAACGGCCCCGGCCGCTCGAAGAGTTCCCGCGTGCGCGACAGGTCCATCCGGTGTTCCTCCTGCTCCACCCCGCCGTGCCTGACCGGCGGGGAAACGTCGATTGCGTCCAGCAGCCATACCCTCTCGCCCCCTCCGGGATGCCTCACCGCCGGGTGTCGGAGCTGCGCCCGCACCCCGGCCTCCCGGGGCAGGGACCGCGCCGGCGTGGCGAGCCCCGCCTCCGCCGGCCGACCGCGACGCGGTGCCCCGATCCGTCCGACCGGCGCCACCGTGCGCGCCGGTCGTCCACGACCACAGCGCGACGGCCCCGCGACGCCGTGCTCCGGGGCTCGATCCTTGCCGTTCCGACACTCGCGATATATCGTTGACGTGTCGCGATCGAACCGAGAAGGAGGAGCGACATGAACACGCATGACGTTCCCGGCGGAGGCCGGGACGAGGGACACCAGGGACACCACGGGCCGCACGCGCACCACGAGCACGGCCCGCGTCGGCACGGCGGGTTCGCCCGCGCGGCGGTGTTCGGCGAGGTGGCGGGCGGCCCCCGCGGTCGGTTCCGGCGCGGTCGCCGCGGCGGCCCGTTCGGCCGTCCCGACGGGCCCGGCGGCTTCGGACCGGGCGGCTTCGGGCCCGGGGGCTTCGGGCCCGGGGGCCCGCGGGGTGGACACCGCGGGCGCCGCTCGCGCGGTGACGTGCGCACGGCGCTGCTGGCCCTGCTCGCCGAGGAGCCGATGCACGGCTACCAGATCATCCAGGAGATCGCCGAGCGCTCCGGCGGGGCGTGGCGCCCCAGCCCGGGGTCGGTGTACCCGACGGTCTCGCAGCTGGCCGACGAGGGCCTCGTGCGCACCGAGAAGGCCGACGGCCGCTCGGTGATCCACCTGACCGACGCCGGCCGCACCTACGTCGCCGAGCACCGCGAAGAGCTCGACGCCGTGTGGAACACCGCGGCGGCCGAGGACGGCTTTGCCGCGCTGCGCGAGGCGGGCCGCGGGCTCGCCGGCGCCGTGGCCCAGGTCGCGCAGGTCGGCCGGGACGAGCAGGTCGCCGAGGCCGTGCGCCTGCTCGACGACACCCGACGCCGGCTCTACCTGCTGCTCGCGGGCGAGCCGACGGGCACGACCGGCGAGGACGGGACCGACGAGACGGGCACGGCCGGGTGAGCCGTCGTCACGCGGCGGCAACGCGGCCGTCACCCGTGGTCACACCGCGGACCTAGGCTCGTGTCGATCACCGGCGTCGAGCCGACCGAGGAGGCCACGGACCGGCCGTGTTGCTGCGCCGCCCGCCGTCGGGGCCGCCCTCGCCCGGACCCGTCCTGCGCGACGTGCCGGGCGAGGAGTGGACCCTGCGCTACCGCACGGTCCACGGCTACCGCCGCGCGTTCCGGATGGCGGGCTCGGGTCCGGTCCTGCTGCTAATCCACGGCATCGGCGACGACTCGTCGACGTGGCGCCCGCTGCTCGACGACCTCGCCCGCGACCACACCGTGCTCGCCCCCGACCTGCTCGGTCACGGCGGCTCGGACAAGCCCCGCGGCGACTACTCGGTCGCGGCCTACGCGTCGAGGCCAGCACGCCGATAGGGGCATGCGGGACCTGCTCGGGGTGCTCGACATCGACCGCGTCACGCTCGTCGGGCACTCGCTCGGCGGCGGGATCGCGATGCAGTTCGCCTACCAGTACCCGGAGCGCACCGAGCGGATCGTGCTCGTCGGCGCCGGCGGGGTCTCACGGTCGGTGAGCCCGGCGCTGCGCGCCGCCTCGCTGCCGGGCGCCCAGCTCGTCCTCGGGATGCTCGGCCTGCCCGGGATGCGCACCCCGACCGAGGCCGCGGTCTGGGCGCTGCGCCACCTCGACCACCCGCTGGGTCGCGACGCCGAGGACCTCGTCCGCATCGTCGATGCCCTCCCCGACGCGACCAGTCGCAGCGCCTTCCTCCGGACCCTGCGCGCGGTGGTCGACTGGCGCGGGCAGGTCGTCACCATGCTCGACCGCTGCTACCTCACCGCCGGCATGCCGACCCTGCTGCTCTGGGGCGGCGACGACGTGATCGTGCCCGTGGAGCACGCGCAGCTCGCCCACGAGGCCATGCCGGGCAGCCGCCTCGAGGTCTTCGACGGCGCGGGGCACTTCCCGTTCCACACCCACCCGGACGAGGTGCTGCGGGCGCTGCGGGAGTTCCTCGCCGACACCGAACCCGCGCACTGGAGCGCTGCCGAGTGGCGGGCGCTGCTCCGGCGCGGTCGCGTCGCCGGCGATGGGTGAGGATGGCGTCGTGAGCGCCTCCTCCCCCGCCACCGAGTCAGCCGAGTCAGCCGAGTCAGCCGAGTCAGCCGACGACCCCTACCTCTGGCTCGAGGACGTCACGGGCGACGACGCGCTGGCGTGGGTGAAGGAGCGGAACGCCGAGTCGCTGGACGAGCTCACCGGATCCGACCGATTCGCCGAGCTGCGCGACGAACTGCGGGCCGTGCTCGACGCCGACGACCGCATCCCCTACGTCCGACGGCGCGGCGACCGGCTCTACAACTTCTGGCAGGACGCCGCGCACCCCCGCGGCCTGTGGCGGCGCACGACGCTGGAGAGCTACCGCTCGGGCGACCCCGACTGGGAGCTCCTGCTCGACGTCGACGCGCTGGCCGCGTCCGAGGACGAGAACTGGGTGTGGTCGGGCGCCGCGGTGCGCTGGCCCGACCACCAGCGCGCGCTCGTGCAGCTCTCCCGCGGTGGCGCGGACGCGACCGTCGTACGCGAGTACGACCTCGCGACGACGACCTGGGTGGACGACGGGTTCACGCTGCCCGAGGCCAAGAGCCGGGTCGGCTGGATCGACGACGACACCGTCTTCGTCGGCACCGACCTCGGGCCGGGCTCGCTGACGACCTCCGGCTACCCGCGGGTGATGCGGCGCTGGCGGCGGGGGCAGCCGGTCGCCGAGGCCGAGGTCGTCTACGAGGCCGCGGAGGGCGACGTCTCAGCCTTCGCCGCGCACGACCACACCGAGGGCTGGGAGCGCGACTTCGTCGGGCGGAGCCCCGACTTCCACACCACCGAGGAGTACCTGCTGCGCCCCGACGGGTCGCGCGTCCTGATCGACGTCCCCGCCGACGCCGAGACCGACGTCCATCGCGAGTGGCTGCTCGTGCGCACCCGCTCCCCCTGGACGTTGGAGGGTGTCGAGCACCCGGCGGGCGCGTTGCTGTGCTTCGGGTTCGACGAGTACCTGGCGGGCGACCGGACGGCCCGCGTGCTCTTCGAGCCCACCCCCGGCCGCTCGCTGAGCTACCACGCCTGGACGCGTCACCACCTCGTGCTCGCGGTGCTGACCGACGTCGTGACGCGGCTCGAGGTGCTCACGCCGGGCCGGGACTGGGCGCGCCGCGAGCTGCCCGCCGGGCCGGAGCTCGGGTCGGTGGACGTCGACGGCGTCGACCCCGACCAGGGCGACGAGTACTTCCTCGACACCGACGGCTACACCCAGCCCTCGACGTTCCTGCGCGGCGAGCTCGGCCTCGAGACCGACCCCGAGCCCGAGGTGCTGCGCACCGCCCCGGCGCGCTTCGACGCGACCGGGCTGGAGGTGCGCCAGTACTTCGCGACCTCCGACGACGGCACGCAGGTCCCCTACTTCGTGGTCGGGCGGGTGGCCGACACCCCGGGGCCGACGCTGATGACGGGCTACGGCGGCTTCGAGATCGCCCTGACACCCGGCTACAGCGGCGTCGTCGGGCGCGGCTGGCTCGCCCGCGGCGGCACGTACGTCGTGGCCAACATCCGCGGCGGCGGCGAGTACGGGCCGACATGGCACACCGCGGCGCTGGGCGAGCACCGCCACCGCGCGTACGAGGACTTCGCGGCCGTGGCGCGCGACCTCGTCGCCCGCGGGATCACCACGCACGAGCAGCTGGCGATCCACGGCGGCAGCAACGGCGGGCTGCTCATGGGCGTGATGCTCACGCGCTACCCCGAGCTCTTCGGCGCGATCGTGGTGATGGTGCCGCTGTTCGACATGCGGCGGTTCCACCTGCTGCTGGCCGGGGCGTCGTGGATGGCGGAGTACGGCGACCCCGACGTGCCCGAGGAGTGGGCCTGGATCGCGCAGTACTCGCCGTACCAGAACCTGTCGGGGGACGCCTCCTACCCGCCGGTGCTGGTCACGACCTCGACCCGCGACGACCGCGTCCACCCCGCCCACGCCCGCAAGGCGGTCGCCCGCCTGCGCGAGCAGGGCCACCGCGTCGAGTACTACGAGAACATCGAGGGCGGCCACGGCGGCGCGGCCGACAACGCCCAGCGCGCGTTCCAGTGGGCGCTCGTGTTCGAGTTCTGCTGGCGGCAGGTGGGCTGACTCGTATGTGCGTGATCTTCCGAGCTATAGCTCGGAAGATCACGCACATGGTCACCAGAGGTCGCGGGTGTACCAGTGGTGGGCGTAGGGGTTGGCGTTGTACGGCTCGGTCTCGACGAAGCCCTCGCGGGCGTAGAGCGCGCGGGCCTCGAGGAGGTCGTCGGCGGTGTCGAGGACGAGGCGCCGCAGCCCCGCCTCGCGGGCCAGGTCGGTCAGGTACGCGAGCAGCCGCGTACCCAGCCCCTGCCCGCGCACCTCCGGGTCGACCCACATGCGCTTGATCTCCCCCGCCCCGGGCGGCACGTCGGCGCCCTCGTAGCGCAGGCCCGCGCCCCCGACGACGCGGTCGCCCTGCTTGGCGACGACGAAGATGCCCGACGGCGGGGTCAGGGCCAGCGGGTCGTCGGCGAGGAACTCCTCGGTCCACGTCGGCGCGGGGGCCTTGTCGGGCCAGCGCCGGGCGAGCTCGCCGGCGTAGGCGCGCAGGGCGGCGAGCCCGTCGGGCGAGTCGGGACGCACGGCGGCCAGGGCGATCTCCACGCCCCCATCCTGCCGGGTGGCGTGATCATCCGTTCCAGTCCACCAACTGCACGATCACGCGGTTGGGGTCGCGGACCTGGAACGCGCGCTCGCCCCACGGCTCGGCGGTCAGGGGCATGGTGACCGTGACGCCCTCGGACTCGAGCCGCGCCAGCTCGCCCTCGAGGTCGTCGACCTCGAACGCGAGGATCAGCCCCGCGGCGTGCTCGTCACGCTGGTCGGGCGGTAGCGAGGGCAGGCCCGTACGCAGGAAGATCACCGACATCCCGGTGTCGGGCCGTCGCAGCGAGGCGAACCCGTCGGCGGCCATGGCCTGCTCGAAACCGAAGTGGTCGACGAGGAAGGCGGCCGACGCCTCGGGATCGGCGACGGTGAGGGAAACGGCGGACGCGGTGACCTTCATCGGAACCCTTTCTCCGTACGTCGTACATCGTACGTTGTACACGAATTTCTGAGACGATGGCGCCGATGAGCGCCGACCCCGCCCGCACGCTCGCGCTGCTGTGGCGCGAGCCCGATCGCGCCCGTTCCCGCGGACCTCGCCGCGGGCTCGACGTCGACACCGTGGTCGCGGCCACCACGGCGCTCCTCGACGCCCACGGCGCCGAGGCGCTGACCATGCGCCGGCTCGCCACCGAGCTCGGCGTGGCGCCGATGACGCTCTACACCTACGTCCCCGGACGCGAGGCCCTGCTCGACCTGGCCCTCGACGCCGCCTACGCCGCGATGCCGCGCACGAACACCGCGGGACGCCCGTGGCGCGAGCGACTGACCGCCGTGGCCGAGGACAACCGCGCCCTGCACCGGGCCCACCCGTGGACGGCGCACGCCGACCCGTCCCGGCCGGTCCTCGGGCCGGGCGAGACGGCCAAGTACGAGCACGAGCTGGCCGCCTGCGACGACCTCGCCGTGCTGGCGAGCCTCGACGACGTCGACCTTGACGCCGCGCTGACCTTCCTGCTCGACTTCTGCCGCGCCGCCGCCCGCGCCGAGCAGGACGCGGGGCCCGAGGACCCGCAGGCGTGGTGGTCGGCCCGCGAGCCGGTGCTGGCCCGCGTCCTCGACCCCGAGCGCTACCCCCGGGCCGTGCGCGTCGGCGCGGCCGCCGGCGCCGCGGCGGGAGCGGCGCGCGACCCGGAACGGGCGTGGCGCTTCGGCCTGGAGCGGGTGCTGGACGGCCTGGGAGCGCTCGTCAGCTGAGCACGTGCCGGTCGCGGCCGGCGCCGATGCCCATGAGCACGGTGGGCACGACGAGCACGGTCATCACCAGCAGCGGCACGGTCCAGCCGCCGGTGAGGTCGTGCAGCGCGCCGAGTCCCGACGGACCGACGGCAGCCAGCGTGTACCCGACGCCCTGGGCCATCGCCGAGAGCTCCGCGGTGTGGGCGGTGTCGGGCGAGCGCAGGGTGATCAGGAGCAGCCCCATCGCGATCATCGAGCCCTGGGCGACGCCGACCAGCACCATCCACAGTGCCGGGACGGTCGCGGGCGCGAGGATCAACCCGGCGTAGCCCGCGACGTAGAAGGCGCACAGGACCGTGATCAGGCCGCTCTGGCTGCGCCGGCGCATGGCCAGCGACGGCATGGTCGCGGAGAAGACCAGCCCGACGACGCCCGCGAGCGAGAGCAGCAGCCCGGCCTCGGCGGGGCTGCGGCCGGCGTCGACGTAGATGGTCGGGATCCAGGCCGACGTCGCGTAGAACTGCAGGGACTGCAGCCCCATGAACAGCGTCACCTGCCAGGCCAGCGGGTCGCGCACCATCGCCCGGCGCATCGCGGCGCCCTCCCCCGGTGGCTCCGGGGGCACCGTCCGCCGCCGGGCGCGGGGCACCCACACGACGAGCGTCACGAGGGTGAGCAGCCCCCACAGTCCGAGCGTGAGCCGCCAGTCCAGCCCCGTGACGCGTTGCAGCGGCACGGTGACGGCCGCCGCCAGCGCCCCGCCGCCGGTCAGCACCATCGAGTACGCGCCGGTCATCGCCCCCGTGCGGTGGGGGAAGTCCCGCTTGACCAGTGTCGGCAGCGACACGTTGCCCACCGCGATCGCCGTCCCGACCAGCACGCTGCCGGCGAGGATGACGGCGAGCACGTCGACCAGGCGCAGCGCGATGCCCGCGGCGAGCACGAGCATGGCGGTCACGAGCAGGCGCTCGAGGCCCCAGCGCCGGGCCAGCCGCGGGGCGACGGGCGCGAGCAGCCCGAAGCAGAGCACCGGCAGGCTCGTGAGCAGCCCGGCCACCCCGCTGGAGATGCCGAGGTCGGCCTGGGCCTGGTCGACCAGCGGCGCCACCCCGACCACCGGCGGGCGGAGGTTCGCCGCGAGCAGCAGCACCGCGAACGCGGCGAGGGCACCGCCGGGACGGACCGCGGCCGGTGCGCTGGAGGCCGGGGCGCTCACACCCAGCGCCGCGCGACCTCGTCGGCGGCGGCCCGTCCCTGCGCACGACCCGCGCGGGCCGAGGCCGGCATCGTCGACGGGTCCAGGACGTTCGTGCCGAAGGCCGCCACGGACTCCTCGTCCGCGACGATCGCCACCGCGTCGGTGTCCGGGTGCTGCTCCTGGCGGTGCTCGATCTCCTGGGCCACCGACCGGAACGGCCCGCCCGCGGGCGGATCGAGCGGCGCGACGACGAGCACGCGGTCGGCCGGGCCCCGGATCTCGAACCCGTCGTCGTCGGCACGCGCCACGTGCACCACCGACGCGACCCCGCCGTCCATGTAGCGCCGGCGGCCGGCCGTCATCGGCGGCCACACCCCGGGCACGGCGCAGCTCGCCGCCACGGCGTCGACCAGCGTGACCCGCGCGTCGCGGGTGAAGACGGCGAGCTCGCCGGTCTCCGCGTCGACGGCGGAGATCCGCAGGTCCGTCGCGGGCCACTCCTTGACGGGCAGCCGGACGTCGATGACGGCGCGCCGCTCGGACTCCGGCGGCGTCTCCGCCGAGAGCGCCCAGGTGCCCAGGCGCGCCCGCATCTCCCCGGCGTCGCGGGCGCCGGACATCGCGGCGGCGATCTCGGCGCCCAGGGCCTCCATGTCGAGAGCGGCGGGCCGCCCGGTGGTGTCGGCCGACCGCCCGTTGAGGTGCTCCTCGTGCACCGCCGCGAGGTCAACCCCCGTGGTCAGGAGGGCGCCGACGACGCTGCCGGCGGAGGTGCCCACGACGCGGTCGGCGAGCGAGAGGTTGACGCCGGCCTCGGCCAGCCCGACCAGCACGCCCACCTCCCACGCGATGCCGGCGAGGCCGCCCCCGCCGAGGACGAGGGCACGGACGGGTGACGAGGGAGCGTCGGCGGTCACCGCGCCACCTTCCTCCGCCATCCCGACGCCCGCACGGGCGGTGTCCGGGTTCGAGCGTGTGGCGTTGCGGACACTGGATGACAGCGATGGCCCACCGCTGACATCACAAACCCGGCGTGTCGCGCGCCCGGGCGTGGCGGGGCGGTCACGTCGTGCGGGACTCGGCCTCGGCGACGCGTTCGACGACGGTGAGGACGCTGTCGGGGTTGAGCGACATCGAGTCGATGCCCGCCTCGACGAGGAACTCCGCGAGGTCGGGGTGGTCGCTCGGGCCCTGGCCGCAGATGCCGACGTAGCGGCCCTTGGCGTGCGCGGCCTCGATCAGCATCGTGATCATCTTCTTGACGGCGGGGTTGCGCTCGTCGAACAGGTGGGTCAGGCGGTCGTCGTCGCGTCCGATGCCCAGGGTCAGCTGGGTCAGGTCGTTGGAGCCGATGGAGAACCCGTCGAAGCGGTCGGCGAACTCGTCGGCCTGCAGGATGTTCGACGGGATCTCCGCCATCACGTAGACCTGCAGGTCGTCGCGGCCCCGCTCCAGGCCGTACTGCGCCATCGTCTCCAGCACCCGGTCGGCCTCCTCCGGCGTGCGGCAGAACGGCACCATCACGACGACGTTGGTGAAGCCCATCGTCGTGCGCACGCGCTCGAGCGCCCGGCACTCCAACGCGAACGCCTCGCGGTAGTCGTCGCTGTCGTAGCGCGACGCCCCGCGCCAGCCCAGCATCGGGTTCTCCTCGTCGGGCTCGAACTGCGTCCCGCCGATGAGCCCCGCGTACTCGTTGGTCTTGAAGTCCGACAGCCGCACCACGACCGGCTCCGGGTACTGCGACGCCGCGATCGTCGCGATGCCGTGCGCCAGGTGGTCGACGAAGTACTCGCCCTTGTCCTCCCAGCCCGCGGTCAGCTCCTCGATCTGCCGGCGCGCGTCGGGGTCGGACACCTCGTCGAGGTGCAGCAGCGCCAGCGGGTGGGCCTGGATCACGTTGTTGACCAGGTACTCCATGCGCGCGAGCCCGATGCCGTGCGCGGGCAGGCGCCACCACTGCATCGCCGCGGCGGGGCTGCCGATGTTCATCATCACGCGCGTGCGGGTCTGCGGCACCGCCTCGAGGTCGAGCTCGCGCTCGGAGAACGCGAGGATGCCGTCGTAGACGTGCCCCTCGTCGCCCTCGACGCACGACAGCGTCACCTCGCGGCCGTCGGCGAGGACCTCGGTCGCGTCCTGGGTGCCGACCACCGCCGGCACCCCGAGCTCGCGGCTCACGATCGCTGCGTGCGACGTGCGCCCACCGCGGTCGGTGACGATGCCGGCGGCGCGCTTCATGATCGGCACCCAGTCGGGGTCGGTCATGCTCGTGACCAGGACCTTGCCGTCGGAGAAGCGGTCGGCGTCCTCGGCCGAGGAGATCATCTGGACCTCGCCGGCGGCCACCGCCTGCCCGATCGCGAGCCCGGAGACGAGCAGCTCGCCGGTCTCGTCGAGGCTGAACGTCGACAGCGTCCCGGCGCCCGCGCGCGACTGCACGGTCTCGGGACGCGCCTGGACCACGAACAGCTCGCCGGTGCGGCCGTCCTTGGCCCACTCGACGTCCATCGGGCGGTCGTAGTGGCGCTCGATCACCGCGCCCCACCGGGCGAGGTGGAGCACCTCGTCGTCGGTGAGGACGAGCGTGCGGCGCTCCTCTTCGGTGGTGTCGACGTTGACGGTGGGCGCGTCGCCGGAGTCGGTGTAGACGCGCTTGCGCTCCTTGGCCCCGACGGTGCGGGCCAGGATCGGGACGAGGCCCTCGGAGTCGAGGAACGGCTTGTAGACCGTCCACTGGTCCGGGGTCACCTCACCGCCGACGACGTTCTCGCCGAGCCCCCACGCGCCGTTGATGATCGCGGTGTCGGGGAAGCCGGTGTCGGTGTCGATGGTGAACATCACCCCGGCGCTCGCGAGATCGGAGCGCACCATCTTCTGCACCCCGATCGACAGCGCGACCTCATCGTGGTCGAACCCCTGCTCGACGCGGTAGCTGATCGCCCGGTCGGTGAACAGCGACGCGTAGCAGTCCTTGCACGCGGCGAGCAGCGCGTCGGCGCCCACGACGTTGAGGTAGGTGTCCTGCTGGCCGGCGAAGCTCGCCTCGGGGAGGTCCTCGGCGGTGGCGCTGCTGCGCACCGCGACGTCGACGTCGGTCGTGTCGTAGCGCTTGCCGAGCTCCTCGTAGGCCGCGCGGATCGCGTCCGCCGTGGCCTGCGGGAACTCGGCGGCGTCGAACAGGTCGCGGACGGCCTGCCCGGCGTCGGCGAGCTCGCGCCGCCCGTCGGCGAGCTCGCCCAGGATGCCGCGGATCTCCGCGTCCAGGCCGTTGGCCTCGACGAACGAGCGGAAGGCCGCCGCGGTGGTCGCGAACCCACCGGGTACCCGGATGCCCTGACCGGTCAGGTTGGCGATCATCTCGCCGAGCGAGGCGTTCTTGCCGCCCACCTCCTCGACGTCGCCCGCACCGACCGTCTCGAGCCATCGGACCTCGTCCGCCACCGCGTCCTCCTCCGTCGAGGCCGGGTGCACCGCCGCTGTCGCGACGGTTGCGCACGCCCGAACCACCGAGCGGTTTCCCCCATGTGGCACCCGGGGGAAACGCGGGAGCGATTCAGGAGGGCGGGCGCACCAACCGGGCGGCCAGGCGGTCGATCTCGGCGTCCGGGTCGGCGGTGAGCCCGGTGTGCACGGGGCCGGGCTGGAGGACGGTGCTGCGCGGTGCGGTCAGCCAGCGGAAGCGCTCGCCGGGCGAGAGCGCCCCGGCCGGTCCCTCGCCGCGCACCGCCCGCTCCCACGCGTCCAGGGCGTCGGTCAGGGCCTCGAGGTCGACGCCCGGGGCGAGCGCGCGCACGCGGTCGGCGTCGAGGTGGGCGCGAACGGCGAGATGCTCGCGATGGCGGCAGTACAGCAGCACCGCGACGTTGACGAGCTCCCCGCGCTCGATGTCGGGCACCACCCGCACCAGCGCGTACTCGAAGGTGTCCATCGCTGCGGTCACGTCGGCACCCACGCCTCCCGGGCGGCCAGCCGCGCGAGCAGGTGATCGACGTACGCCGCGCGGGTGGCGCCGGGCTCCTCGTCGAGCCACACCTCGGGGACGACGTCCACCACATCGGTGAGCAGGCCGCGGTCGACGCGCCCGGCCAGCTCGGCGTCGGCCTCGGCGCGGGCGGTCGCCACGGGCGCGAGGACGTGGTCGCCCGTGTCGTAGGGCCTGGCGACGACGGTCGCCGCCCGGGCCCAGGAGTGGTGGAAGTACAGGCAGGCACCGTGATCGATCAGCCAGAGGTCGCGGTGCCAGCGCAGCAGGTTGGGGTTGCGCCACGAGCGGTCGACGTTCTCGACGAACGCGTCGAACCACAGCACCCGCGACGCCTCGAGCGCGTCGACGCGGTGCGCGACCGGGTCGAACCCGATGGCGCCGGGCAGGAAGTCGAGGCCGAGGTTCTCCCCGCCGCTGCGCGCGAGGAGCTCCTGGACCTCCCAGTCGGGCTCGGACCGGGCGATGACGGGGTCGAGGTCGAGCACCACGAGCTCGGGCACCCGCAGGCCGAGCCGCCGCCCGAGCTCGCCCGCGACGATCTCGGCGACGAGCGCCTTCGGGCCCTGCCCCGCCCCGGTGAACTTGGCGACGTAGGTGCCCAGGTCGTCCGCCTCGACCAGCCCCGGCAGGGAGCCCCCCTCGCGCAGCGGCGTCACGTACCGGGTGGCCCTGACCCGGCGCAGCGCTGACACCGGTCCATCCTGGCGGGCCGTCCGCGCCCTCAGCGCTCCGGGGTGACCTCGTGCTCGACCGCGGGCGCGACCCCGATGCGGCGCAGCAGGAACAGGCACGCGACGGCGATGTCGTTCCACGCGGTGGCCGCCTCGGCCCGCGACCAGTCGATCTTCTCGCGCAACGCGCGCGCCGTCGGCAGCACCTTCGACAGGTCGCACGCGTGCTCGTTGAGCGCCGCCAGCTTGCCGATCAGCAGGTCGGTGGCGTCGAGGACCGGCATCTGCACCGACAGGACCTCCTGCTCGCCGGCCCGGGCGAGCAGCTCCTCGTCCACGGGCTCGCCGGCGAGGCGGAACAGCACGTCCACCAGCGCGCCGTCGCTGTAGACCTTGAACAGCCAGTCCTCGGGCGGCTGACGCACGTCCAGGCCGGCCTCGGCGAGCACCTCCGCGGCCCGCCCGGCCTCGGCCTCGGCGACGACGAAGTCGACGTCGTTCTCCGGCTCCGGCCCGCCGAGCGCCCACCCGGCGTAGCCGCCGGCCAGCGCGAACCCGACGCCGCCGTGACGCAGGGCCACCGCGACGCGTTTGAGCGCCTCGCGGCGTCCGTGCCCGTCCGGCGGGTGCTCGGCAGCGGCCAGGTCGCTCACCCCGAGGGCACTACCCCGGCTGATCGAGAGCGAACCGGGGCACCCTGGGCGGCGTGCGACTGGGGACCTGGAACGTGCTGCACGGCGCCGCGACGGCCACCGGCCCGGCCGACGTCGACGGCTTCGCCACCGCGGTCGGCGCGCTCGACGTCGACGTGCTGGGGCTGCAGGAGGTGGACCGTGCCCAGCCCCGGTCCGGCGGCGCCGACCTCACCGGGATCGCGGCCACGGCGATGGGGGCCGGCGAGCACCGGTTCGCCGCGACGCTGCTCGGCATGCCGGGCGACTGGGCGCCGTCCCCCGACAGCGAGCCCGGCGACACCCCGGCCTACGGGATCGCGCTCGTCTCGCGGCTGCCGGTGACCGATTGGCGGGTCCTGCCGCTGCCCCGCCTGCCCCGCCGGGTGCCGCTCCTGCTCGGGCGCCCGCGGCGCTGGGTGTGGGTCCGCGACGAGCCGCGCACGGCCGTGGCCGCCCGCGTGGTCGGCCCGCACGGGCCGGTCACCGTCGCGACCACCCACCTGTCGTTCATCCCGGGCTGGAACCTCGTCCAGTTGCGTCACCTCGCGCGCGCCCTGCGCGGTGACGGACCGGTGGTGCTCACCGGCGACCTCAACCTCGGGGTCCGGCGGGCCCGGCTCGCCAGCGGCCTGCGGGGGCTCGTGACCGGCCAGACGTTCCCTGCCCACGCGCCGGTCCGCCAGATCGACCACCTGCTCGGGCGCGGCGTCGTCGCCTCCGCCCCGCGCGTGCACCACCCGCCCCTCTCGGATCACCGCGCGCTGTCCGCCACCGTGGTGCCGGAGGGCTGAGACGGCACCGGCTGCGGGAGCGAGGGTCACCCTGGCTGCGTGGGGGACAGCGAAGGCGTCCCTCGGCTCCGCGACGTGGCGCCCGCGAGGGCCGCCGGTCAGACTCCGTCCTCGCGCGCGTCGCACAGACGGGAACGCAGGCCCGCGACCTCGGCACGCCAGTGCGGGGCGTCGAGGCGCTCGGCGAGGGCGTCGGCACGGTCGAGGGCGGCACCCGCCTCGCGGGGCTCGCCCGCGGCGAGCGCGGCGCGGGCGAGGACGAGGTCGACGGGCGCGAGGACGAGCTGGCCGTTCACGGTGTGCACCAGCCGGCCGCTCCACGGCGCGAGGTCGGCGCGGGTGCGGCGCAGGACGGCGCCGTCGCCGAGGCGGGCGGCGGCGAGGCACTGCAGCGCGGTGTCGAGCAACCACGTGCCCTCCCGCGGCCGCTGCGGCACCGGCCAGGCCGCCCGCGCGCGGTCCCCGAGGCCCGCATCGAGGCGGGCGTGCACGAGCAGCACCGCGACCCGCCGCGATCGCGGCCTCGCCGCCGAGCTCGGCCGCGGCGGTGCGGCTGGCGACCAGCCGGTCGATCTCGGCCGCGGCCCAGGGCTGGTCGGCGGACGCGGCGTAGGGCGGGCCGGTCCAGCGGGTCCGCGCGCGCTCGAGGTGGGCGAGGGCGGCGGCCGGGTCGCCCTCGGCGAGCGCGCGGCGGGCGGCCGCGACGAGGGCGACGTCGTGCCACGCGTCGACCGCCTCGACAGGGGAGATCGAGCCGGTAGCCCGGCGCCGCGCTGACCAGCACGGTCGCCGGTCGACGCGGTCCGCGGTCGGGTTCGAGCACCCACCGCAGGTGGGAGACGTAGGCCTGCAGCGCGCCCACCGGCCGCGGCGGCGGCTCGCCCGCCCACAGGTCCTCGACGAACCGCTCGGTCGGCACCACCGCTCCGCCGGCGGCCACGAGCAGCGCGAGCACCGCGCGCTGCCGGGGCCCGCCGAGGTCTAGACGCCGGCCGTCGAGGTGCGCACGCACCTCGCCCAGCACGCCGATCTCGAGCACGTCGCCAGGCTACGGCGATCATGCTCGCGGCCCGGGGTCAGGCGGGGGCGACCCGCTCCCAGAAGTCGGTGAACTCGACGGTGTCGAAGAACGCGATGACCTCGACGATCGCCTCGGTCTCCCGTGCGGGGTCGAAGCGCAGGTACCAGGTGTAGGTGTTGTCGTACGGCCGACCGTCGCGGGCGGTGGCGTGCGCGTCGAAGAGCACGACCACCCAGTCGCCGTCGGCGAGGAGGTGGCGCACCGTCGGCACCAGGCGCTCGGACATCCGCGCGTTGAACGGCTCGATGACGGTGCCGATGAAGTCGGCGCGGCTGGTGTAGGTCCGCGAGACGGGGCTCCGGCCGACGATCGTCCAGGTGGCGTCCTCGGCGAGGAGGGCGAACGGGCCGCCGGTGCCCGCGGCCCAGGCGTCGAACGCCTCGTGCACCTGGTCCTTGGCGGCCTGCTCGCGGGCAAGATCGCGGGAGACGGCGGTCATCTGCGGCCCTCCGGGGTCGTCCGAGGCGTGAGCCCGGAGTGTGACACCCCTGGCGCGAGGGGCGCCGCCGTCCGACGTGGACGGCAGCGCCCCTCGCGGAGCCGGGGAGCGGGCCCGGGTCAGCTGCAGCCGCTGGTGGAGCCGCAGCCCTCGCACACGTAGCAGGAGCCCGCGGGCCGCATCTTGGTGCCGCAGGTCAGGCACAGCGGCGCGTCGGCCGCCTTGCCCTGCTGCAGCTCCAGCAGCTCGGTGGAGCTGCCCACGGAAACGTCGGCCCGACGCTCCCGCGGCGACTCCCCGGGCTCGGACGTCGAGACGTCCACCGACGTGCGCAGCGACTCGACGTCGACCGGCTCGGCCGCCGGCGCCGCCGGTGCCGCAGCTGCGGCGCCGTAGTCGGTGGTCGCGACCTGGGCCGAACGCTCGTCCGCGGAGAAGATGCCCAGCTGGGCCCGCTTCTCGTAGGGCAGGTGGTCGAGCGCGATCCGGCGGAACAGGTAGTCGACAACGCTGGTGGCCATCCGGACGTCCGGGTCGTCGGTCATGCCGGCGGGCTCGAAGCGCATGTTGACGAACTTGGAGACGTAGGTCTCCAGCGGCACGCCGTACTGCAGAGCGATCGAGATGGCCATCGAGAACGCGTCCATGACACCGGCCAGGGTGGAGCCCTGCTTCGACATCTTGACGAAGATCTCGCCGAGCCCGTCGTCGGGGTACGAGCCCGCGGTCATGTAGCCCTCGGCACCGGCCACGGTGAACGACACCGTCTCGCTGGGGCGCTTCTTGGGCAGCCGCTTGCGCACCGGGCGGTGGTCCTGAGCGACCGCTGCGCCCCCGTCGCCGGTGGTCTTCTCCGCCGTCGTGCCGCCGGCCTTGCCGGTGGACAGCGGCTGACCGACCTTGCAGTTGTCGCGGTAGATCGCGAGCGCCTTGAGCCCCATCTTCCAGGACTCGAAGTAGATCTCCTCGACGTCGGCCACCGTCGCCTGCTCGGGCATGTTGACCGTCTTGGAAATGGCGCCGGAGATGAACGGCTGCACCGCGGCCATCATCCGCACGTGACCCATCGGGGCGATCGAGCGCTGGCCCATCGCGCAGTCGAACACCTCGTAGTGCTCGGGGCGCAGGCCCGGCGCGTCGACGACGTGGCCGTGCTCGGCGATGTACTCGACGATCGCCTCGCTGGTCTCGGCCGGGTAGCCCAGCGCCTCCAGAGCGCGCGGCACGGTCTGGTTGACGATCTGCATCGAGCCGCCGCCGACCAGCTTCTTGAACTTGACCAGCGAGAAGTCCGGCTCCACCCCGGTGGTGTCGCAGTCCATCATGAAGCCGATGGTGCCGGTGGGGGCGAGGACGCTGGCCTGGGCGTTGCGCCATCCGTCACGTCCGCCGACCTCGAGGCCGCGCTGCCACTCGTGGGTGGCGGCGTCGCGGATGCGGGCGTCCTCACGGTGCAGCGTGCGGATCGCGTCGTTGGCCGCCGCGTGCTTGCGCATCACCCGACGGTGGGCGTCCGCGTTGCGGGCGTAGCCGTCGTAGGGCGCGACGGCACCGGCGAGCTCGGCCGAGCGGCGGTACGCGGTGCCCGTCATCAGCGAAGTGATCGACGCGGCCAGCGCGCGGCCGCCCTCGGAGTCGTAGGCGTGGCCGGTGGCCATCAGCAGCGCCCCGAGGTTCGCGTAACCGATGCCCAGCTGGCGGAACGCGCGCGTGGTGTCGCCGATGGCCTGGGTGGGGAAGTCGGCGAAGCAGATCGAGATGTCCATCGCGGTGATGACCAGCTCGACCGACCGCACGAAGTCCTCGACACGGAACGCGCCGTCGTCGCCGAGGAACTTCATGAGGTTCAGCGAGGCGAGGTTGCAGCTGGAGTTGTCCAGGTGCAGGTACTCCGAGCACGGGTTGGACGCGGTGATGCGCCCCGACTCGGGCGAGGTGTGCCAGTCGTTGATCGTGTCGTCGTACTGCAGCCCCGGATCGGCGCACTCCCAGGCCGCCTCGGCCATCTCCTGGAACAGGGCCGTGGCGTCGACGGTGTCGATGACCTCACCCGTCGTGCGCGAGCGCAGGCCGAACTCGGTGCCCGACTGCACCGCGCGCATGAACTCGTCGGAGACCCGGACCGAGTTGTTGGCGTTCTGGTACTGCACCGAGGTGATGTCGGTGCCGCCGAGGTCCATGTCGAACCCCGCGTCGCGCAGCACCCGGATCTTGCGCTCCTCGTCGCGCTTGGTGGCGACGAAGGCGGCGACGTCGGGGTGGTCGACGTCGAGGACGACCATCTTGGCCGCCCGGCGGGTGGCGCCGCCGGACTTGATGGTGCCGGCGGAGGCGTCGGCCCCGCGCATGAACGACACCGGGCCCGACGCCGTGCCGCCGGAGGACAGCAGCTCCTTCGACGAGCGGATGCGCGAGAGGTTCAGGCCGGCGCCGGAGCCGCCCTTGAAGATCAGCCCCTCCTCGCGGTACCAGTTGAGGATCGACTCCATCGTGTCGTCGACCGACAGGATGAAGCAGGCGCTGACCTGCTGGGGCGAGGTGGTGCCGACGTTGAACCACACCGGCGAGTTGAAGCTGAAGTACTGGTGCAGCAGCATCCAGGCCAGCTCGTGGGAGAACACCTCGGCGTCGGCCGGCGTCGCGAAGTAGCCGTGACGGCGCCCCGCCTCGGTGTAGGTGTCCACCACCCGGTCGATGAGCTGGCGCAGGCTCGACTCGCGCCCGTCGGTGCCGAGCGCGCCGCGGAAGTACTTGCTGGTGACGATGTTGACGGCGTTGAGCGACCACGCCTGCGGGAACTCGACGCCACGCTGCTCGAAGTTGACCGAGCCGTCGCGCCAGTTCGTCATCACCACGTCACGGCGTTCCCAGGCCACCTCGTCGTAGGGGTGGACCCCCGGCGTGGTGTGGACACGCTCGATCGTCAGGCCCCGTCGCGGCGCGGCGGAATCCGACTCCTCGGACGTGGTGCCGACGGTCTCCGTCATCGGTGTCATCCCTTGTTCGTCGTTCTGACGGCCCGGCGACGCTTCCCCACGCTCCGACCCGCCACGATTTCCCCGACCGCTAGTCCCCGGCCGCGCTCGCCACCGCGTCCCCCGCACCGTCGTCCCCCGCAGTGTCGCCCCGACCCCCGACAGCGCCGACCGTGTCGACCGAGCCGGCCCGCACTCCGCGCAGGTCCGCGATCTCGGCCTCGAAGTCGGCCACCGACGAGAAGTTGCGGTAGACGCTGGCGAACCGCAGGTAGGCCACCTCGTCGAGCTCGCGCAACGGGCCGAGGATCGCCATGCCGACCTCCTGGCTGGGCACCTCCGCGGTGCCGCCGGCCCGCACGGTCTCCTCGACCCGGTGGGCGAGCCGGTCCAGGGCGTCCGGGTCGACCGGGCGTCCCTGGCAGGCCCGCGCCACACCGCGCACGACCTTGTCGCGGCGGAACGGCTCGGTGACCCCACTGCGCTTGACCACGGCGAGCACCGGCTCCTCGACCGTGGTGAAGCGCTTCCCGCACGACGAGCACGACCGGCGTCGCCGGATCGCCTGACCCTCGTCGGCCTCGCGCGAATCGACGACGCGGGAGTCCGCGTTCCGGCAGAACGGGCACCGCACGCGACCACCTCCTCCCCCGTGTGGACACCGGCCGGAGTTGTCCCCACCCCCGGGTGCCCGCACCCGGTCCCCGTCGCCCGCTGGGGACGGACCTGGGGATCGCCGGGCCCGGATCCGTGGATCGAGCGCCTCCGCCGGTGGACCACCACCGCCGACCGGTGGAGGACCCTGTGGAGGGGTCCGACCACCGTGTGCACAAGCTGTGGACTAACTACATCAGTGTAACCACTAGATGTTGGGGTGGGACGGTAGCGACGGGCCGACGCTCGATGCAACTCCACAGACGTGTGCCGGACACCCGCGCGCCGAACGGACGACGCGTCCGGGCCAGCGGCGCGCGCTCGCGACGAGGGGGACGGGCGGTGCCCGAGTGGGTGGCGAGCTCGGCGACGGTCCGCCCGCGGGGCGCTTCAGCCCGCGGCGGCGACCGGGACGACCAGGGGACGCCCGGGGGCCACGGCCGCATGCTCCAGGGTGTTGAGCTCGCGGATGCGGGCGACAACTGCACCCGTGTCGGCGCCGGGCGCCACGCGGGCGGCGACGTCGGAGAGCGACTCGCCGGCCTCGACGACCGCCACGGTGGTGCCCGCGGGGGCGGGCGCCGTCGCCGCCCCGACCGGGACCAGGAGGGCGACGAGCACGCCGAGCAGCACCCCGAGCACGACACCGAGGACCGCGGCGGCGAGGACCCGGCGCCGGCGCAGCACCGCGGGCGCGACCGCGGGGCGTGCGGGCCCGCCGGCCGGGCGGGGGTCGCGGCCCGCCGCGACGCGCGGGCGCACCGGCGGGAGGACCGCCGGGCCACGACGGCCGGCCGGACGCACCGGGCCGCGGACGTCGTCGGGACGCGCCGGACGGGAGCCGGCGGGCCGGGCCGGCGCCGGGCGCACGGGCGGCACCACCGCGTCCCCGTGCGGGCCCGCCACCTCGACGTCGCAGCGGCCCTGCGGACCTGTCGTCCCCACGGACATGTCGACCTCCTCGACTCGCACACGCGTTCGATCGAACGCGTGTGCGATGTCTAGCATCGACCCCCGACAACGTCGACGGATCGCCCGGCGTGTCGTTCGAACACGTGTTTGATCCCGTCGGTCCTCGGCGCTAACTTCGCGGCGTACCCCGTTCGCGGGCAGAGCCGCGTCCGGCGTCCGCGGGCGCCGGACGACGACGTCGGAAAGGACACGGTCATGGCACGCACGCCCCAGGGCCCGCGCAGCCCCGAGGACACCGGGGCGCCGCCGGCCGACGCCGTGGTGCCCGCTCGGGTGCACCCCTTCCCCGAGCCGGCGGACGCGGACGCCTCGCCCGGGCTCACCCCGCGGCAGCGCAGGGTGCTCGAGGTGATCCGCGACCACGTCGAGCGCAACGGCTACCCGCCGAGCGTCCGTGAGATCGGCGACGCGGTCGGGCTGACGTCGACGTCCTCGGTGTCCCACCAGATGCGCACGCTCGAGAAGAAGGGCTACCTGCGCCGCGACCCGAACCGGCCGCGCGCCCTGGACGTGCGCCTGCCCGAGGAGCTCGAGGGCGCGGAGACGCCCGACCACACCGAGGAGATCCGCGCCGACCGCCCCGCGCCCACGTTCGTCCCGGTCGTCGGCCGCATCGCGGCCGGCGGCCCGATCCTCGCCGAGCAGGCCGTCGAGGACGTCTTCCCCCTGCCGCGCGAGCTGGTCGGCGAGGGGTCGCTCTTCCTCCTGCGCGTCGCGGGCGACTCGATGGTCGAGGCCGCGATCACCGACGGCGACTGGGTGGTCGTGCGCCAGCAGCCCGTCGCCGACAACGGCGAGATCGTCGCCGCCATGATCGAGGGCGAGGCGACGGTCAAGACGTTCAAGCGCAAGGACGGGCGGGTCTGGCTGCTGCCCCAGAACCCCGACTACGAGCCGATCCCGGGCGAGGACGCCACCGTGCTGGGCAAGGTGGTCGCCGTCCTGCGCCGTCTCTGACGGCCCCGGCCGGCGACGGGACGTGCGCTCCTACCCGCCGCCGCGGCGCCGACCCCGACCCATCAGCGCGACGACCGCGGCGCCGACGGCGCCGGCGAGGAGCACCGCGCCGAGGGTCAGCAGCGGTCCGGGCAGCCCCACCCGCTCGGGCGTCGGCACGGCCATGGGTACGGCCATGGGTGCGGCCGTGGGTGCGGGTGACGGTGCGGGCGCCCCGCTGTCGACGAGCCCCGCGGCGCCGGGCACCACCCGCAGGGCGGCGGGCTCGCGGGCGGCCGGCGTCTCGCCGGCCGAGAGCAGGCTGCCGTCGGGCGTGAACGCGATCGCCTCGCCCTGGATCTCGCCGGGCAGCGGCACCCGCACGGGCGGGCCCTGCAGCGCGGCGACCACGTCCTCGGCGGACGCGGTGCCGTGCGGCGCCGCGTAGAGCCACGCGTCGGCGTAGGTGCGCAGGGCGACGACCCGCCCGTCGGACGAGATCGCTCCGCCGGTGTAGCTGCCCGCCCCGAGGTCGGTGAGCGCCTCGCCGGGCACCACGACCTCGCCGGCCCGCCGCAACGGGCGCGGCGTCAGCGCCGGCTCCTCCCCCACGGGATCGTCGGCGACGTAGATGCCGCTGCGCCCACCGAGGTCCTTGGTGACGATCACCGGGCGGTCGTCGCCCGGCATCAGCAGCGACTCCGCGTCGTGCCCCCCGTCGGGGTAGGCGAGGCGCGTGACGACCTCGCCGCCGTCGGGGTCGAGCCGCAGGACCGCCACCGAGCTGCGCCGGCGCCCGTTGTCGCCGATGTCGGCGATCCACAGCGTGCCGTCGGCCCGGCGCGCGAGGTCCTCGACGTCGCGCCCGTCGACCGGTACGGCACGCAGGCCCACCACCGCACAGGCGCCGTCGAGGCGGAAGACCGTGCTCGGGTTGCCGCTGTCGTTGACCACCTGCGGGCCCTCGGGGCCCTCGACGAGCCCCGAGACCTCGGCGAGCCGGGCGTCCTCCAGCGTGCAGCGCACCTGTGGGTCGGCCGACGCGGGCGTGGGCAGGAGCACCGGCAGGACGACCAGCAGGACGGTCACGCCCCGGAGGGCGGCGGTGCTCAGGACACGTGCGCCGGGTCGACGGCCGCGCGCCGCAGCGAGGCCGCGAGCTCCTCGGACACCCGGGCGTGCAGCACCGTGCCGTCCTCGGTGTGGCGCTCGGCGAGCACCTCGCCGTCGGAGTGGGTCCGCGCGACCAGCGCGCCCTCCGTGTAGGGCAGCAGCACCTCGAGCTCGACGTCGGGGTGCGGGAGCTCCTCGGCGAGACGCGCCCGCAGCCGGTCGAGACCCTCGCCCGTGCGCGCCGAGACGAACACCGCGCCGGGCAGCGCCGCGCGCAGCTGCGCGAGGGCCAGCGGCTCGGCCGCGTCGACCTTGTTCACCACGAGAAGCTCGTGCGGGGCGGACGACCCGGCCACCGAGGTCGAGCTCCGCGGCACGCCGTCTCCCGAGACCTCGGCGAGCACCTCGCGCACCGCCGCGATCTGGTCCTGCGCCGACGGGTCGGAGCCGTCGACGACGTGCAGGAGCAGGTCGGCGTCGGAGACCTCCTCGAGCGTGGAGCGGAACGCGTCGACCAGCTGGTGCGGCAGGTGGCGCACGAACCCGACGGTGTCGGTGAGCGTGACCTCGCGCCCGTCGGCGGTCTCCCACCGGCGCGTCGTCGGGTCGAGGGTCGCGAACAGCGCGTCCTGGACCAGCACGCCCGCGTCGGTGATGGCGTTGAGCAGGCTGGACTTGCCGGCGTTGGTGTAGCCCGCGATGGCCACCGACGGGACGGCCCGCTGCTGGCGGCGTCCGCGCTTGGTCTCGCGCACCGTCGACATGCCCTCGATCTCGCGCCGCAGCTTGGCGATGCGACGGTGGATGCGCCGGCGGTCGGTCTCGAGCTTGGTCTCGCCCGGCCCGCGGGTGCCCACGCCCCCGCCACCGGCGCCGCCACCACCGGCGCCACCGCCCTGCCGGGACAGCGACTCGCCCCAGCCGCGCAAGCGGGGCAGGAAGTAGCGGAGCTGGGCGAGCTCGACCTGGGCCTTGCCCTCCCGCGAGCGGGCGTGCTGGGCGAAGATGTCGAGGATCAGCGCGGTGCGGTCGACGACCTTGACCCGCAGCTTCTCCTCCAGCTGGCGCAGCTGGCCGGGCGAGAGCTCGCCGTCGGCGATGACCGTGTCGGCGCCCGTGGCCTGCACGGTCTCGCGCAGCTCGGCGAGCTTGCCCGAGCCGACGAACGTCGCCGGGTCGGGCGTCTGGCGGCGTTGGACGAGCCCGTCGAGCACCTCGGAGCCCGCGGTCTCGGCCAGGCGGGCCAGCTCGACCAGCGACGCGTCCGCCTCGCGGGCGGTGCCCTCGGTCCACACGCCGATGAGGACGACGCGCTCGAGACGCAGCTGCCGGTACTCGACCTCGGTGACGTCGGTGAGCTCGGTGGACGACCCCGCGAGCCCGGGCACGCGCCGCAACGAGGAGCGCTCCTCGAGGTCGAGGGCGCCGCCGGTGGGCTCGTCGTCGGGGCCGGGGTCGGACACCCCGGGGGTCGCGTCGAGCCGGATGTCGCTGCGGCGGTCGCGACGGCCGCTCACCGGGGCGGGCGCCGTCGTGGTGCGGGGGTCCTGCGCTGCGGGTCCTGTCATGTCACCTTCCATGGTTCCACGAGGCACAACGCGAAAACCACCGCGGCGCTTCCTCAGACCCCGATGGCCAGCGGCGCGCCCCAGGTGCCACGGGCCACGAGCTCGGCGGGCCCGGTGAGCGTGGTGGTGGCCCCGTCGACGCCGACCACGAGCGTGCCGCCGGGGGTGTGGACGGTGACCGCGCCCGTCCCGCGGCCCTCCGCGCCCAAGGCGGCGACCGCGCCGGCGACGGTCCCGGTGCCGCACGAGCGGGTCTCCCCCGAGCCGCGCTCGTGCACCCGCAGGCGCACGGCACCGTCGCGCAGCGGCGTCAGCACCTCGACATTGACCCCGTGCGGGAAGAGTGAGGTGTCGAACGCGGGTGGGCGGGCGAGGTCGAGGGCGTCCAGGTCGCGCAACGTCACGCAGGCCAGGTGCGGGTTGCCGACGTCCACGGCGACGCCCTCGAGCTCGACCCCGTCGACCACGGCGGTGGAGGCGGGACCGAGGACGGCAGCGCCCATGTCGACGGTGACCGGGCCGGTGTGGTCGACGGTCACCCAGCGGGTGCCGGCGCGGGTGGCGACGGGGTGGGTGCCGGGGCCGACGAGGCCCGCGTCGACGAGGTAGCGGGCGAACACCCGCACCCCGTTGCCGCACATCTCGGCGATCGAGCCGTCGGCGTTGCGGTAGTCCATGAACCACGTGGCCTCGGAGGCGTCGATCCCGGCCACGTCGGCCGGCGGCGCATCGGTGCGCACCACGCGCAGCACCCCGTCGGCACCGATCCCCCGTCTGCGGTGGCACAGCGCGCGCACCAGCGCCCCGTCGCCGTCGGCGAGGTCGATCTCCCCGTCGGGGTCGGGCAGGACGACGAAGTCGTTCTCGGTGCCGTGGCCCTTCACGAACTCCACGTGCCCCAGCGTATCGACGGGACGAAACCTGCGTGGTCCGCAGAACAGCCCGCTCCGCAAAAATGCAGACTCTGCAAGTTCGCGCGTAGGGTCGACGCCGTGACCACGGGACTGCGCGAGCGCAAGAAGCTGCGGACGCGGCGTGCCCTCGGCGCCGCCGCCCTGGAGCTCGCGGTCCGCCACGGGCTGGCCGAGGTCACCGTCGAGCAGATCGCCGAGGCCGCCGACGTCTCCCCGCGGACGTTCTTCAACTACTTCTCCTCGAAGGAGGAGGCCGTCGTCGCGGCGGACCTCGAGCGCGCCGGCGAGATGGTCGACCGGCTCGCGACGCGGCCCGCCGACGAGCCGGTGCTCGAGTCGGTCCGGGCGGTCACCCGCGCGATGCTCGGCGAGCCCGGCGCGCGCCGGAAGGAGTGGGTGCGGCAGGTCCGCCTCGTCCGCGCGAACCCGGCCCTGGTGCCCCACCAGCTGGCCGCCTACGCCGCGATCGAGCAACGCCTCGCGGCGGTCATCGCCGAGCGCGCGGGCATGGGCGCCGACGACCTCTACCCGGCGCTCACCGCCACCGCGGTCATGGCCGCGACCCGGGTCGCCACCACCCGCTGGCTCGACTCCGACGGCCGCACCGAGCTCGCGGACGGCATCGACGAGGCCCTGGACCTGCTCACGACCGGTCTCGGCCACCCGCCGTCGCGGGCGCCCTGACCCGCTCCCCCGTCCCGCGCGCCCCCGCCGCCCCCTCGCCTCCGGAGAGCCCACCCGTGTCCGCGCCCGCGACGTCGCCGTCCAGCCCGACCCCGACGTCCGCTCCCCCCACCACACGTCACGTCCTCGTGGCGCTGTCGGGCCTGCTCATGGCCCTCTTCGTGGCCATCCTGTCCTCGACGATCGTGTCGAACGCGCTGCCGCGGATCCTCGCCGACCTCGGCGGCACCCAGGCGCAGTACACGTGGGTGGTGACGGCGTCGCTGCTGGCGATGACCGCGTCCACGCCGATCTGGGGCAAGCTGGCCGACCTCTTCTCCAAGAAGCTGCTCGTCCAGATCGCCATCACGACGTTCATCGTCGGATCGATGCTCTGCGGCCTCACGACGGACACCGCCGAGCTCATCGGGTTCCGCGTGATCCAGGGCCTCGGGATGGGCGGGCTCATGGCGCTGGCCCAGGTCGTGATCGCCGCGATCATCCCGCCGCGCGAGCGCGGCCGGTACGCCGGCTACCTCGGCGCGATCATGGCCGTGGCGACCGTGGGCGGCCCGCTGATCGGCGGCGTCATCGTCGACACCATCGGATGGCGCTGGTGCTTCTACGTCACCGTCCCGATCGCCGTCGTGGCGCTCGTCGTGCTGCAGCGCACCCTGACGGTGCCGACGGTCAGGCGTGAGGTGCACATCGACTACCTCGGCGCCGTCCTCATCGCCGCGGGCGTCTCGGCCCTGCTCGTCTGGACCTCGCTCGCCGGCCACCAGTTCCCCTGGGGCTCGTGGGCCTCGGCGGCGTGGGTCGGCGGTGGCGTCGTGGCCCTCGTCCTCGCCGTGGTGGTGGAGTCGCGGGTGCGCGAGCCGATCGTGCCGCTGCACCTGTTCCGCAACCCCACGGTCGCGCTCGCGACGGTCGCCGGCCTGGCCGTCGGTGTCGCGATGTTCGGCTCGACGATCTACCTGAGCCAGTTCTTCCAGCTCGCCCGCGGGGCGACGGCCACCGAGGCCGGGCTGCTGACACTGCCGATGATCGGCGGCCTGTTCGTGTCGTCGACCGTCGTCGGCCAGCTGATCACACGCTACGGGCGGTGGAAGCCCTACCTCGTCGGCGGCGGCGTCCTGCTCACCGCCGGTCTCCTGCTCGAGGGCCTCTTCGTCAGCGCGACCGCGCCCTACCCGCTGCTCGCGGTGTTCATGGCCATGGTCGGCCTCGGTGTCGGCGCCACGCAGCAGAACCTCGTGCTCGCGGTGCAGAACCAGGTGGCGATGAGTGAGATGGGCGCGGCCAGCTCCGCGGTCGCGTTCTTCCGCTCGCTCGGCGGTGCCGCCGGCGTGGCCGCTCTCGGCGCCCTGCTGAGCTCGCACGTCACCGGCGCGATCAGCGACGGGCTGGCGAGGCTCGGCATCCCGGCCTCGGCCACCGCGTCCTCCGGCGGCCGGATCCCGGACCTGACCGCGTTGCCGGCCCCGGTCCGCGGCGTGGTCGAGAACGCCTACGGCGACTCCATCGCGCTGCTCTTCCTCGCGGCCGCGCCGGTCGCCGCGGTCGCCCTCCTCGCGATCCTCGGACTGCGCGAGGTCCCGCTGCGCCACACGATCGACCTCCCCGAGGAGGAGCCGGCGGCGGCGCCCCCGGTCGAGGACCCCGAGACCGCGCCGGCGACGTCGCCGCGACGACGCCCGTCCCTGTCGGGCACCGTCCGCCACGACGGCGCACCCGCCCCGGAGGCGGTGCTGACGGTGGTCGACACGGCCGGGCGCCAGCTGGGCCGCGCCGTCGCGGACCACGACGGGCGCTACGCGGTGCACGCGTCCGCGCCGGGGCGCCCGCACCTGCTCGTCGTGCAGTGGCGGGGCACGCCGCACGTCGAGGCGCTCGGCGGGTCCGCAGGGGCGCAGTACCGCGACGTCGTAATGGACGGAGCGGTCGACGCCGGGCGTCACGCCCGTCGGGACGGGGCGCCGGTCGCGGGCTCCTGACGATCCCACCGCCCGAGCACCACGGCGACGACGTCGGGGGCGGCGGCGTCGAGCCACCGGACGCGGTCGTCACGGCGGAACCACGAGCGCTGGCGGCGCACCAGCCGCCGGGTGGCGACGACGGTGCGCCGGCGGGCCTCGTCGAGGTCGAACGCGCCGTCGAGGTGGGCGAGCACCTCGCGGTAGCCGACGGCCCGCGAGGCGGTCACGCCCTCGCGCAGCCCGCGCTCCGCGAGCGCCCGCACCTCGTCGACCAGGCCCGCGGCCAGCATCCCGTCGACGCGGGCGGCGATCCGGTCGTCGAGCACGTCGGTGTCGCGGTCGAGGCCCACGAGCAGGGCGTCGTGCCGGGGCACGCCGGGGCGGGGCAGGCTCGCCGCGAACGGCCGGCCGGTGAGCTCGACGACCTCGAGGGCACGCACGATGCGCCGGCCGTTGCTGGCGAGGATGCCGCGGGCGGCGTCCGGGTCGCGGGCGGCGAGGCGGGCGTGCATCGCGGCCGGCCCGAGCGTCGCCAGGTCGTCGTCCAGCCGGGCGCGCAGCCTCGGGTCGGTGCCCGGGAACTCGAGGTCGTCGAGCACGGCCTGCACGTAGAGCCCCGAGCCGCCGACCACCAGCGGCACGCGTCCGCGGGCCCGCACCGCGTCCACGGCGGCGCGCGCGTCGCGCTGGTAGGCCGCGACCGTGGCGGTCTCGGTGACGTCGAGGACGTCGAGCAGGTGGTGCGGCACGCCGCGCCGCTGCCCGGGCGGCAGCTTGGCGGTGCCGATGTCCATCCCGCGATAGAGCTGCATCGCGTCGGCGTTGACGACCTCCGCATCCGCCCCGCGCCGGGCGAGCGCCTGGGCGAGGTCGAGCGCAAGGTCGGACTTCCCGGTGGCCGTGGGACCGACCAGGGCGATCGGGCGCACCGCTGCGCTGCCCGCCGCCATCAGCCCTCCCACAACGCCACGTGGTACGCGACACCGTAGGGCGCGGACGAGTGCACGAGGCGCGCCGACGACGGCCCGGGCAGGGCGCCGGCGAGCACCTGCCACGGCACCCGGCCCCCGACCAGCAGGGCGTCCGACAGTCCCGGGTCGAGACCGGCGAGCACGGCGGCGTCACCGGCGGCCAGGGCGTCGGCGACGGCCCGGTCGTAGCCGGCCGCGCGCTCGTCGAGCGCGCCCGGGGCTCTCGGGGTGTGGGTGGCCGCCCCGTCGGCGAGCACGAGCAGCACCGCGTCCCCGTGACCGTTGCTCGCGGCGAGCTCCTCCCCCGCCCGCCGCGCGTCCTGCGGCGCGGTGCCGGAGGGCAGGACGTGCGCGTCGATGCGCACCCGGTCGCCCGCCGAGCCGGCCTGCTCGCGCAGCCAGCCGGCCACGAGGACCGGTAGCGGCAGCTCCCGGTCGGGCTCGGCCGCGGGGTCGGCCCCGCCGAGCGCCACCCGCACGTCGACACCGAAGCCCGCGAACGTGCCGCAGGTGCCCGGCGGGTGGCGCGAGGCCGTGGGCGCGGCGCCCACGGCGATCCAGTGGTCGCCCGCGGCCGCGAGGTGCGCGGCGGCCTCGCGGCAGGCGTCGCGCAGGGCGGCCGTCTCCCGCGCCGCGGCGCCGGCGAGCTCGGCCACCAGCAGGGGCGGGTGGGGCACCACCGCCGCCGTCGCGATCACCGGACCGAGGCTAATCGGGGGCGGGGACCTCGGCACGGCTCGACCCGGTGGCGCCCGCGGCGGGAGACACCGCGGGGCGGAGCCGGACCCGAGGGCGGGGGAAGGGAGTTCCTGCGCGGTCGTCCCACCTGCTTGAATGCCCGGACCGTAGGAGCAGGAGGTGTCGGGGCCGATGACCGACGAGCAGGCTCCGGGCCTCGTGGACGGAGCCGACGGAGCCGGCGGGACGGTGTCCGGCGGCTCCGGCGACCACGCCCCAACGGGCCCGCCGGCCTCGACGACGCCGGAGCCGGGCCCGGCGGGCTCGCCGGCGCCGAGCTTCCCGTCCGTGGCGTCGGCGGCCGGCGAGCCCTGGCGCTGGGGGCGGGTGGACGACGACGGCACGGTCTACGTCCGCACCGCGGACGGCGAGCGAGCGGTCGGCTCGTGGCAGGCCGGCGACGCCCAGGAGGGCCTGGCCCACTTCGCCCTGCGGTTCGACGACCTGCGCACCGAGGTCGACCTGCTCGTCCGGCGCCTCACCACGGGTCGCGGTGACGCCCGGGCCGCGCTGCGCAGCGCGACGTCCCTGCGCGAACGCCTCGCCGACGCCGCCGTGGTCGGCGACGTCGTGGGGCTCGCCGCGCGGCTGGACGCCGTGGTGGCCGCCGCCGAGCGGGCCGAGGAGGCCGAGCGCGCGGCCCGTGCGGGCGCCCGCGACGACGCCGTGGCCCGCAAGGAGGCCCTCATCGCCGAGGCCGAGTCGCTGGCCGAGGAGACCACGCGCTGGAAGCACGCCGGCGACCGCTTCTCGGCGATGATCGAGGAGTGGAAGGCGGTCAAGGGCATCGACCGCAAGACCGACGACGCCCTGTGGAAGCGGTTCTCCCGCGCCCGCGAGACCTTCGCGCGCCGCCGCGGCGCGCACTTCGCCGAGCTCGACCGCGCCCGCTCGGCCGCGAAGGCCCGCAAGGAGGAGCTCGTCGTCGAGGCGGAGTCGCTCACCGACTCGACCGACTGGGGCCCGACCGCCGGGCGCTACAAGGAGCTCATGGCCGAGTGGAAGGCGGCCGGGCGCACCAGCAAGGACGCCGACGACGCGCTGTGGGCGCGGTTCCGGGGCGCGCAGGACACGTTCTTCTCCCGCCGCTCGGAGGCCTTCTCGGCCCGCGACGCGGAGTTCGAGGGCAACGCGCGCGCCAAGGAGGAGCTGCTCGCCGAGGCCGCGCGCATCGACGTGTCCGACGTCGACGCCGCGCGGGCGGCGCTGCGCGACGTGCAGGAGCGCTGGGACGCGATCGGGAAGGTGCCGCGCGAGCGGGTGCGGGAGCTCTCGGCGCGGCTCAAGGAGGTCGAGGACCGCGTCCGGGCCGCTGTCGACCGCCGCTGGCAGGCCACCGACCCCGAGACGGAGGCCCGGGTCGCGCAGTTCCGCGCCCGCGTCGAGGGGTTCGAGGCCCAGGCTGCCAAGGCCCACGCGGCCGGCGACACCCGCCGTGCGCGCGAGGCCGAGCGCCAGGCCGCGCAGTGGCGCGAGTGGCTCGCCGCGGCCGAGCAGGCGGCCCGGTAGGCGCGCGCCTACTGCCGGGAGAAGGCGTAGCCCGCCCAGCGGGCGGTGAGCACGAACATCGCCAGCAGGGCCAGGAACAGGCCCACGCCCGGGCCGTCGCCGGCGCTGGTGTTCTGTGACCACACGGCCCACAGGCCGGTGACCGAGGTGATCGCGCACCCCGCGGCCGTGACGAAGACGGCGGGCCAGCGCGCGGTGAGCAGCGTGACGGCGGTGCCGACCACGCCGAAGACCACCGCGAGCGTGCCGAACAGGCGCGGCAGCCCGGTGACGCCGGGACGGCCGAGCACGACCTCCCAGCCCGAGGCGCCCAGCCCCGTCCAGGGCAGGATCGCGGCGAGGAGCAGGACGAGCACGGCGACCGCGGCGAGGAGGACGCCGGGGCCGAAGTCGACGCGGGCGCCCGGGACCGGCCGGGTGTCGGTGTGTGGTTCGGTCATGACGAGACCTCCTGCAGGGCCGCCGAGCACCCGGCGGAGGGGACGCTCGCCGTGGCCTCGGGGGCGGGCGGGCCGAGGGCCGGCAGGCCGAGCCCGGTGGTGCGCGGGGTGGTCGGCCGCTGCCCGGCCTCGTGAGCGTCGCCGGCGCGCGTGCGGCGGTGGGACAGGACGGCACCGTCGGCGACCACGTGGTGCGGCGCGCCGTACGTCGCGCGGACGGTGACGACGTCTCCGGGACGCACGGTTCCCTCGACCGCGGGCCCGACCGGGGTGAAGTGCACGAGGCGCCCGTCGCGGGCGCGCCCGCTCATGCGCCGCGTCGCGGTGTCCTTGCGCCCCTCGCCCGTCGAGACGATGAGCTCGAGCTCGCGGCCGACCTGCTCCCGGTTGAGCTCCAGGGAGATCCCCTCCTGGAGCGCGACGAGGCGGTCGTAGCGGTCCTGCACGACGGCCTTGGGCACCTGGTCGGGCAGCGTCGCCGCGGGCGTCCCCGGCCTCGGCGAGTACTGGAAGGTGAAGGCCTGGCTGAAGCGCGAGGCCTCGACGACGCGCAGCGTCTCGGCGAAGTCCTCCTCGGTCTCGCCGGGGAAACCGACGATGATGTCGGTGGTCAGCGCCGCGTCGGGGAGGGCCCCGCGCACGTCGTCCACGATGTCGAGGTAGCGCCGCGCGCGGTAGGAGCGGCGCATCGCCCTGAGCACGCGGTCCGAGCCCGACTGCAGCGGCATGTGCAGCTGCGGGCAGACGTTCGGCGTCTCGGCCATGGCGGCGATGACGTCGGAGGTGAAGTCACGCGGGTGCGGGCTGGTGAACCGCACCCGCTCGAGGCCCTGGACGTGCCCGCAGGAGCGCAGCAGGTCGGCGAACGCGGTGCGCCCGCTGGCGCGGTCGTCGAACGAGACGCCGTAGGCGTTGACGTTCTGGCCCAGCAGCGTCACCTCGAGCACGCCCTCGGCGACCAGCGCCTCGACCTCCGCGAGGATCTCCCCGGGCCGCCGGTCGACCTCCTTGCCGCGCAGCGACGGCACGATGCAGAAGGAGCACGTGTTGTTGCAGCCCACCGAGATCGACACCCACCCCGAGTAGGAGGAGTCGCGGCGGGCCGGCAGGTGCGACGGGAAGGTCTCGAGCGCCTCGAGGATCTCGACCTGGGCCTCGCCGTTGTGGCGGGCGCGATCGAGCAGGGCCGGCAGGGACCCGGTGTTGTGGGTGCCGAAGACGACGTCGACCCACGGCGCCCTGCGCACCACCGTCTCGCGGTCCTTCTGCGCCAGGCAGCCCCCGACCGCGATCTGCATCCCCGGCCGGCGGGCCTTCTCCGGGGCGAGGCGTCCGAGCTGGCCGTAGAGCTTGTTGTCGGCGTTCTCGCGGACCGCGCAGGTGTTGAACACGACGAGATCGGCGCCGTCCGCGTCCGCGGTGTGCTCGTAGCCCGCCTCCTCGAGCACCCCGGCCAGGCGCTCGGAGTCGTGCACGTTCATCTGGCACCCGTGCGTGCGGATGTGGAAGCGGGGCGCTCCGTGTCCTGCGGTCATCGGGGTCCAGGGTAGGCGTCCGGGGTGCCACGATGCCGCGTGTGGTGCTCTCCCGGCGCGCGGTGCTCGGCAGTGCCCTCAGCGGTGTCCTGACGCTGGCCGGCGCGGCGGCCGCGGGCTGCGCCGGACCGGCCGCCGGGGAGGCGCCCGTCGTGGTGGCCACCGGGGGCCGGCAGGGCGTCTACCGGCGCCTCGGCGAGGCGCTGGCGGCGCTGTGGGCCGCCGACCCCGGGGTGGCGACGGGGGTGCTGGGCAGCGAGGGCTCGGTGGACAACGTCGGCATGCTCGTCTCCGGGCGCGCCCGGGTCGCGTTCTGCGCCGCCGACGTCGCGGTCGACGGGGCGGTCGACGGCGCGCGTCCCCGCCACCCGCTGCAGGCGCTGGCCCGTGTGCACGACGACGCGATCCACGTCGTGGTCCCCGCGGAGTCTCCGATCCGACGCCTCGCCGACCTCGCGGGCCGCCCGGGTATCGGTCGGCGCCCGCAACTCCGGGGTGCTCGTCATCGCCCCGCGCCTGCTCGCCACCGTGGGCCTGACCGCCGAGCGCGACATGAGTGCGGTGATGCTGGGGCTCGGCGACTCGGTGGCCGCCCTCGAGCGCGACGAGATCGACGCCTTCTTCTGGTCCGGCGGCGTCCCGACCGCGGGCGTCGACCGGATCGCCGCCACCCGCCCGGTGCGCCTGCTCGATCTCGGCGAGGAGACCGTGCGCCTGCGCACCCGCTACCCCGTCTACGACGTCACCACCGTCCCGGCCGGGACCTACGGGCTCGCCGACCCGGTGAGCACGGCCTCGGTGCGCAACGTCCTGCTGGTCACGGCGGACATGGCCCCGGCCCTGGCCGAGCCGCTGACCCGGGCCATGCTCGATCGCCGCGCGATCCTCGCCCAGGCGGATCCGGCCGGACGCAGCATCGATGCCCGCAGCGCCATCGGCACGCAACCCGTTGCCCTGCACGCCGGAGCGCGGGCCGCCTTCCGCGCCGCGAAAGGGTTGGCAGGTCCGTGAATGCTGACATGCTCGTGACGATCTGTGTGGCGCCCTTGATCCTGGGGTGTGAAACGTGCGTCACTCTGCGGTCATGTCCGATCTCGTCGCGTCCGTACCCACACCGGACGTCCTCGCATCCGCCGAGGGGGCCTCGTCCGGCGTCCTCGCCAGCATCGAGGACGCCATCGACGCCGTGTTCACGCCGATCTCCGACGGCCTGTCCGCCTTCGTCTTCGCCGAGGTCCCGCTCGGCGGCGACGCCTCCTTCCCCTGGATCGTGGCCTGGCTGATCGTCGCCGCGATCATCTTCACGATCTACTTCGCGGCCCCCCAGTTCCGGAACTTCCGGCTCGCCATCAAGATCGCCCGCGGGCGGTACACCGGCGACGACGAGCCCGGCGAGATCCCGCACTTCCAGGCGCTGACCTCGGCCGTCTCCGGCACGGTCGGGCTGGGCAACATCGCCGGCGTCGGCGTGGCCATGACCATCGGCGGCGCCGGGGCCACGTTCTGGATGATCATGGCCGGCCTGCTCGGCATGTGCACGAAGTTCGTCGAGTGCACGCTCGGCGTCCGCTATCGGGAGTACCACGCGGACGGCACGGTCTCCGGTGGCCCGATGCACTACCTGCGCAAGGGCCTGGCCGAGCGCATGCCCACGACCTTCGGACGCAACCTGGGCAAGGTCCTGGCCGTGCTCGCCGCGATCTTCATCCTGTTCTTCGGCGTGGCCGGCGGGAACATGTTCCAGGCCAACCAGACCTTCGCCCAGCTCACGGACGTCACCGGCGGCGAGACCGGCTTCCTGGGCGGGGACGGTGCCGCGCTGATCTTCGGGATCGTGCTCGCCGTGGTCGTCGGCTGGATCATCTTCGGTGGTGCGCGGTCGGTCGGGCGGGTCACCAGCCGCCTCGTGCCGGCCATGGCGATCATCTACGTCGCGGCGTGCCTCACCGTGATCATCGTGAACGCCCCGCTCATCCCGCAGGCGATCCAGGCGATCTTCGTGGGCGCCTTCACCAGTGCCGGGGTCGTCGGCGGTGCCATCGGCGCCCTGATCGTCGGCTTCCAGCGCGCCGCGTTCTCCAACGAGGCAGGCCTGGGCTCCGCGCCGATCGCGCACTCCGCGGTGAAGACCCGCAAGCCGGTGACCGAGGGCTACGTCGCGCTCCTCGAGCCCTTCATCGACACCGTCGTGATCTGCACCATGACCGCGCTGACGATCATCGTCGCGAACACGCCGTACTGGCGCGAGGCCCAGATCGCCTACGCCACCCAGGACGCCGACCCGGCCGGCGTCACCGTCACGTCCTCCGCGTTCGAGACCGTGCTGCCCTGGTTCCCGTACGTCCTCGCGCTGGCGGTCGCCCTCTTCGCGATCTCCACCATGATCACGTGGGGCTACTACGGGCTGAAGGCCTGGGGCTACCTCTTCGGCCGCAGCCCGCTCTCGGAGCGCACCTACTACGGCGTCTACTGCTTCTTCATCGTCGTCGGGTCGGTGCTCACCCTCGGTGCGGTCCTCGACTTCGCCGACTCGGTGCTCTTCCTGCTGGCCCTGGTCAACATCATCGGTCTGTACATCCTCGCCCCGGTGGTCAAGGAGGAGGTCAAGGCCTTCCGGGACGCGCGCCGCAGCGGCGAGCTCGTCGAGATGAGCCCGGCGGACCGCCGGGCGCTGGCCGCGCGCACGGGGGGCGGCGCGGACGCCGGTTCCGCCGGCTCCGCCACGGCGCCTTCCGAGTAGGACCGGCGAGCAGGACCGGCGAGCAGGACCGACGAGCAGGACCGACGAGCAGGACCGACGGCCGTGCCCTCCCGGGCGGCGCTCAGCCGCCCGGGAGGGGCTCGGCGGGCGGGCGCGCCGCGGCCGGCCCCGGGAAGCGCAGCACCACCCGCAGTCCGCCGTCGTCGGGGAGCTCGAGGGCGAGCTCGCCGCCGCCGCGTTCGGTGCCGCGCGCGGCGATGGCGAGGCCGAGACCGCTCCCCGTGTCGCTCGCCGTCGTGGCCCCGCGCCAGAACCGGTCGGTCGCCCGGGCGAGCTCGTCCGGGGCGAGGCCGGGGCCGTGGTCGCGCACCGCGATCTCCACCCGCCCGTCGACGCGCGCGGTGGTCATCACGACCTCGCCGCCCGGCGGCGAGTACTTGAGGGCGTTGTCGAGGACCGCGTCGAGCACCGTCGCGAGCAGCAGCGGATCGGAGCTGATGACCAGGCCGCCGGGCCCCCGCCGCGCGAGCGCCAGCCCGTCGTGCTCGGCGAGCACCCGCCAGGCCTCCAGCCGGTCGGCGAGCACGGGGTCGACGCGCACCGGTACGGGGTGGACGGGCCGGCCCTCGGCGCGCGCGAGGTCGAGCAACGCGTCGAGCACCCCGGCGAGCCGGTCGGTCTCCTCCAGCGCGGCCCCGTGCTCCTCGCGCAGGTCGTCGTCCACGCGGGCGTCGGGCGCGGCGAGCGCCGCCCCGACGTTCTGCAGCCGCAACCGCAGCGCGGTCAACGGGTTGCGCAGCTGGTGCCCGGCGTCGGCGACGAACGCGCGTTGCGACTCCAGCGCGTGCGTCACGCCGGCGGCCATCTGGTCGAAGTGCCGGCTGAGGCGCCGCAGCTCCGGGGGCCCGCGGCCGTCACCCACCGGCCGTGGCGCCCGGCCGGCGCGCACCGCGGCGGCGACCTGCGCGGTGCCCTCGTCGAGGCTCTCGACCGGCGCGAGGATCCAGCGCACCACCGGCACCGCGAGCGCCGCGGCGCCGCCGAGCGCCACGAGGCCCGCTCCGGCCAGCGCGGCCCACGCCCGCAGCGTCTCCGCGCGGGCTGGCGCGGTCGGTGAGACGGTGACCGCGGCGCCGCGGACCTCGCCGCCGACCAGGACGGGCTCGGCCAGCAGCAGCGGGTCCGCGTCCCACGGCCACACCGTGGCCGGCGTCTCCGAGCGCTGCCCCGCGAGCGCGAGCTCCACCCGGCGGACCGACGCCCCGGGCACCTCCGGGCGCGAGGCGGCCAGCACCCGGCCGTCGCGGTCGAGCACCACCGCGGCGATCCCGTAGAGCTCGTCGTAGCGCCCGAGTTCGGCGGCGAGCGCGCCCGGGTCGTCGTCGCTGACCGCCCGCTGCGCCAGCGCCGCGAAGCGCGTGGTGTCGCCGAGCCGGTCGGCGAACAGGCGCGACGTCGCCGCCGAGGCCGACGCCGCCGCCAGCGGCAGCCCGAGCCCCAGCAGGAGCAGCCCGGTCAGCACCGAGAACACGACGAGCAGCCGGGCGCGCACCGCTCACGTCCCCGTGCCGGCCGCCAGCCGGTAACCGACCCCGCGCACCGTCGCCACCATGCCGGGCCGACCGAGCTTGGTGCGCAGGGTGGCGACGTGCACGTCGAGCGTGCGATCGGCGCCGGGCCACCGCTGGCCCCACACCTCGGCCACGAGCCGGTCGCGGGTGCACACCGCCCCGTCCGCGTCGGCGAGCAGGGCGAGGACGGCGAACTCCTTGCGCGAGAGCGGCACCGCGGCACCGTCGACGGTGAGCACGTGGCGGGCGCGGTCCAGCACGACGCCCCCGCCGAGCTCGACGACGCCGTCGGCGGGCGTCGGGGCCACGGTCCCCCGGCGCCGGCGCACGGCGTGGATGCGGGCGACGAGCTCGCCGATGTCGTAGGGCTTGACGAGGTAGTCGTCGGCGCCGTGGTGCAGCCCGGCGATGCGCTCGTCCACCCGGCCCCGGGCGCTGACCACGATGACCGGGACGTCGCCCACCTCGCGGATGCGCCGACACACCTCGAGGCCGTCGACGTCGGGCAGGCCGAGGTCGAGCAGCACGACGTCGACCCCGGCGAGCCGGGGCAGCACGGCGAGGCCGTGGGCGACGCGCTCGACCTGGATCTCGTGCCGCGCGAGGGCGGCGTGCAGGGCCGCGGCGACGCGGTCGTCGTCCTCCACCACGAGCACCCGCACCCCTGACCCTCCTCCCGCCGGTGTCGGCCGCGTTGCGGAGCCGGGCGGCAACCCTAAGTCTTCCTCAAGAGCGTGGACGCCCAGCTCAGCGCACTGGCACCTTCCGCGGCACCGGACGGTGTCCGACGGAGCGGAGGGCCGGCGCAGATGAGCGACGAGACCGCGGGGGCCAGCAGCCCGCCGATGGTGCGCATGGCGGGGGTCGACAAGCACTTCGGTGACCTCCACGTCCTGCGCGACATCGACCTCGAGGTCGCCCGTGGCGAGGTGGTCGTCGTGCTCGGCCCGTCGGGGTCGGGCAAGTCGACGCTGTGCCGGGCGATCAACCGCCTCGAGCCGATCGACAGCGGCATCGTGGAGATCGACGGCGTGGCGCTGCCGGCCGAGGGGAGCGAGCTCGCGAAGGTGCGCGCCGACGTGGGCATGGTGTTCCAGCAGTTCAACCTCTTCGCCCACATGACGATCCTCGACAACATCACGCTCGCGCCGGTCCGCGTGCGCGGCGTGTCGAAGAGCGAGGCCCAGGAGCGCGCCCGCGCCCTGCTCGACCGGGTCGGCATCGGCGACCAGTCCGGCAAGTACCCGGCTCAGCTCTCCGGCGGCCAGCAGCAGCGCGTGGCCATCGCCCGCGCGCTGGCCATGCAGCCCAAGGTGATGCTCTTCGACGAGCCGACCTCGGCGCTCGACCCGGAGATGGTCGGCGAGGTCGTCGAGGTCATGTCCGACCTCGCGCGCGACGGGATGACCATGGTCGTGGTGACCCACGAGATGGGCTTCGCCCGGCGGGCGGCGCACCGCGTGGTGTTCATGGACGGCGGCGAGATCGTCGAGGACACGACGCCCGACAGCTTCTTCTCCCGGCCCGCCACCGAACGGGCCCGTGACTTCCTCGGGAAGATCCTCACCCACTAGTTCTCGGAAGGAGCCGTCATGAGACGCCTCGTCTCGCTCCGGTCCCTCGGCGTGCTCCTCGCGGTGCTCGCGATGGCGTTCGGCGCCGCGTGCGGCCGCGAGGGCAGCCCTGGCGCGCAGCCGGTCGCCGGTGTGCCGGTCGCCCAGAACGTCCAGGTGCCAGGCTCGCCGACGTTCGCCGCGATGCAGCAGCGGGGACGCGTGATCCTCGGGGTCAAGAACGACCAGCCGGGCCTGGGCCTGCAGGACCCGACCTCCGGTCAGTACACCGGGTTCGACGTCGAGATCGGCCGCATGGTCGCCGCCGGCCTGGGCTTCGCACCCGAGCAGATCGAGTACCGCGTCGTGCCGTCGGCGGCACGGGAGGACGCGATCTCGCGAGGCGACGTCGACATGTACGTCGGGACGTACACGATCAACGACAGCCGCAAGCAGCGCGTCGGCTTCGCCGGCCCGTACTTCGTCGCCGGCCAGGACCTCCTCGTCCGTGCCGACGACCAGTCGATCACCGGGCCGCAGACGCTGCAGGGCAAGCGGGTGTGCTCGGCCACCGGCTCCACGCCGATCCAGCGGGTGCGCGAGCAGAACCTGACCCAGAACGTGGTCGAGTTCCAGAACTACTCGCAGTGCGTCGACGCCCTGCGTTCCGGCCAGGTCGACGCCGTGACCACGGACAACGCCATCCTCGCCGGGTACGCCGCCCAGACCCCCGGCGAGCTGCGCGTCGTCGGGCAGGTGTTCTCCGAGGAGCCGTACGGCGTGGGCCTGCCCCGCGACGACGTCGCCCTGCGGAACAAGGTCAACGACATCCTCCAGACCGCCATCGACGACGGCACGTGGCAGCGGCTCTACGACCAGACGCTCGGCCAGTCCGGCACCCCGGCCCCCACGCCCCCGACCATCGAGCGCTACTAGGGGCGTTTGCGCTGCGCGCTCGTGAGTGCTTGTCCGTGCCCTGGCACGGACAAGCACTCACGGGGCCGACGAAGGAGGCCAACCGCATGGACGTCCTGCTCGACAACCTGAACCAGTTCCTGACCCGATTCGGCGGGACGATCGGGCTCTTCGTGCTCTCCGCGATCGCCTCGCTGGTGCTGGGCGTCCTGCTCGCCGCCCTGCGGGTCAGTCCCGTGCCGGCGATGCGGGCGGTCGGCACCGGCTACGTGACGCTGCTGCGGAACACCCCGTTGACCCTGGTCCTGTTCTTCTTCGCGCTCGGGTTCCCGCGCATCTTCTTCGACCTCCCGTTCTTCGTCCTCGCCGTCATCGGGCTCTCGCTCTACACCGCGGCGTTCGTGTGCGAGACCGTCCGGGGCGGGATCAGCACCGTGCCCGAGGGTCAGGCCGAGGCGGCGCGCGCGCTCGGCCTCGCCTTCCTGCCGACGCTGACCCTCGTGGTCCTGCCCCAGGCGGTCCGCACCGTGGTCCCCCCGCTCACCAGCGTCCAGATCGCGCTGCTGAAGAACACCACGGTCGCGGCCGGGTTCTCCGTGTTCGAGGCCGGCGGCTTCTACCGCGCCGTCAACGAGCAGGGCGGCTCCACCCTCGTCGCGCTGCTGTGGGTGGCGCTCGGGTTCGTCATCCTCGTCGTCCCCCTGACGGTGCTGCAGCGCCGGCTCGAGAAGCGCTGGAGCGTGGCCCGGTGAGCCTGCGAACGAGGGAGTCGACACCGTGAGCCTGCGAACGAGGGAGTCGGCACCGTGAGCCTGCGAACGAAGGAGTCGACACCGTGAGCGCCCCGACCGCGGTCCTGTTCGACGTCCCCGGCCCGCGGGCGCGGGCCCGCAACGCCGTCGCGGGCGTCGTCACCCTCGCCGTGGTCGCCGCCCTCGTGGTCTTCATCATCGTCCGCCTGGCCGTGACCGGGCAGTTCGACGCGGACGTGTGGGAGTGGGTGCTGTACGAGAACGTGCAGCTGGCCCTCCTCGACGGCCTGTGGAACACGCTGCGGGCGTTCGCGTCCGGCGCGGTGCTGGCGCTGGTGTTCGGCGCGGTGTTCGCCCTGGGGCGCCTCTCCGACCACGCCTGGCTGCGCCGGATCGCCACCTTCGTCGTCGAGGCCTTCCGCGCCGTCCCGCTGGTCGTGCTGATGTTCATCTTCTACTACGGCATGCCCTCGATCGGGGTCACCGTCACGACCTACGCCGCCGTGGTGCTGGGCCTGACCCTCTACAACGGGTCGGTGCTCGCCGAGGTGTTCCGGGCAGGGGTGCTCGCGGTGCCGCGGGGGCAGTCCGAGGCCGCCTACGCGCTCGGCCTGCGCAAGTCCGGGGTCATGCGCTTCGTGCTGCTGCCCCAGGGCGTGCGCTCGATGCTTCCCTCGATCGTCAGCCAGCTCGTGGTGCTGCTCAAGGACTCCGCGCTCGGCTTCCTCATCCTCTACCCCGAGCTGCTCTTCCAGGCCCAGTTCCTCGGCTCGAACGCGGCCCTCAACTCACCTCTGATCCCCGTGGCGATGGTGGTCGCGGTCATCTACATCGCGCTGTGCCTGATGCTCTCGGCCCTGGCGTCCTGGCTCGAGCGGCGCACCCGCCGCAGCCCGACCGCCATCGCCGTCGCCGCCGAGCGGCCCGACGACGCGTGAGCCGCGGCAGGATCCGTCCGGCCCGCCGCGACGAGGTCCCCGACCTGCAGGCGATCGAGGTCGCCGCGGGTGCCGCCTTCCGCGAGCTCGGGATGGATGCGGTCGCCGACGACCCGCCGCCGTCGGCGGAGGTGCTCGCCGGCGGGCGCGACCGCGGCGGCCTGTGGGTGCTCGAGGACGGCGGTGCCGTGGTGGCCTACCTCCTCGACGACGTCGTCGACGGCGACGCGCACCTCGAGCAGGTCTCCGTGCACCCGCGCGCGGCCCGCCGGGGCCACGGCGCGCAGCTGGTCGAGGACCTCGCCCGCCGCGCCCGCGAGGCCGGTCGTTCCGCGCTCACGCTGACCACCTACACCGACGTGCCGTGGAACGCGCCGTACTACGCGCGGCTGGGCTTCCGCCCGGTCGCGGACGACGAGCTCGGTCCGGAGCTGCGGGCCGTCCGTCGCACCGAGGTCGCCCGGGGCCTCGACCGCTGGCCGCGCACCGCGATGCGCCGCGACGTGGGGCCGGTCACGGGACGGCGCGGAGGCTGAAGGCGCGCCGGTAGCCCGTGGGCGTGGTGCCGGTCTCGCGCGTGAAGTGGTGGCGCAGCAGCTCCACCGAGGAGAACCCGCTGTGGCGCGCGACCTCGTCGATCGACAGCCGGTCCTGCTCGAGCAGCTGCTGGGCACGCAGGACGCGCTGGCGGACGAGCCAGCGGACCGGGGTCGTGCCCGTCGCCTCGGTGAAGCGGCGGGCGAAGGTCCGCGGGGAGAGGCGGGCGCGCCGGGCGAGGTCGGCGACCGTCATCGACGTGCCCAGGTGGGCCTCCATCCACTCCAGCAGCGGCGCGAGGTCGTCACCGACCCGCGCGCCGTCGGGGACGGGCAGACGGACGTACTGCGCCTGCCCGCCCTCGCGGTGCGGGGGCACGACCATGCGGCGCGCGATGCGGTTGGTGATGTCCGCCCCGAGCTCGCGGCGGACGACGTGCAGGCAGGCGTCGATGCCCGCTGCCGTCCCGGCGCTCGTGATGACCTGCCCGGTGTCGACGTAGAGCTCGTCCGGCCGCACCCGCAGCTGCGGGAACCGCCGCGCCAGCTGCGCGGCGTGGTGCCAGTGACAGGTCACCTCCCGGTCGGCGAGCAACCCCGCCACGGCGAGCAGGAAGACCCCGGAGCACACGCTCAGCAGCAGCGCTCCGCGGTCGAGGACGGCGTGGAGCGCCTCGGCCACCCCGGCGGGGAGCTCCGCGGCGTCGGTCTCCCACGCCGGCACCACGACCAGGTCCGCGGTCTGGAGGCGCTCGAGCCCGTGCGTGACCCGCAACGACGTCCCGCCCGGCCCGGGGAGCTCCGCGGCGGAGGCTCCGGCGACCGCGAAGTCGAACGGCGGCACGCCGTCGTCCGCCCGATCGATCCCGAAGACCTCGCTGACGACCCCGAGCTCGAACGGATGGATGCGGCCCTCGACGAGGGCGACGACGTCCCTGAGCACGTTGGCAGGATATCTCGCCGACCTGGCATCGCTGCCACTGTCGACGGGCCCGGACGCGGCGCAGGCTCGTCCCCGTCCTGCTCACGACCGCCATTCCGGTCCGCGCCCCGAGGAGGCCGCCATGGCCACCGCCTTCGCCAGCGTCCTGATGCTCGCTCTCGTCGTCGCCGCCCTCGCCGTGATCGGCCGCGGCGCGGTCCCCGATCGCGAGCGCCGTCCGATCGGCACCCGGACGCCGTCGGACCTCGCCATCGGGCTGGCCGTTGACGTCGTGCGCGGCCTGCGGGAGCTGGACCGCACCTCGCCCGTGGTCGCCCGCGTCGAGCGGGCCCTACCCCGGTAGCTGAGGACCGGGCGGCACCGGGCACGACCCGCCCCACGACGGTCGGCCGTGCCCGGCGTCGCGCTCAGGCCTGGGCGCTCCCCCGCGGCTCGACGTGCCCGATCTCGTCGGCGGGCAGTGCCGACCCGTTGTCCGGGCCGGGGTGATCGAGCGAGCGGGCACCGGTCGCGTCGCGCCGCTCGAGGTCCTGCCGCTTGAAGATCTTGCGCCCGAGCCACACCAGGGGGTCGTACTTGCGGTCGGCCACGCGCTCCTTCATCGGGATCAGCGCGTTGTCAGTGATCTTGATGTGCTCCGGGCACACCTCGGTGCAGCACTTGGTGATGTTGCAGTAGCCGAGGCCGTGGTCGTCCTGCGCGGCCTCCTGCCGATCACGCACGTCGAGCGGGTGCATCTCCAGCTCGGCGATCCGCATGAGATAGCGCGGGCCGGCGAACGGCTCCTTGTTCTCCTCGTGGTCGCGCACCACGTGGCAGACGTTCTGGCACAGGAAGCACTCGATGCACTTGCGGAACTCCTGCGAGCGGTCGACGTCGACCTGCGCCATCCGGTACTCGCCGGGCGCGAGGTCCTCCGGCGGCGCGAACGCCGGGACCTCGCGCGCCTTGTGATAGTTGAAGTCGACGTCGGTCACGAGGTCACGGATCACCGGGAACGTCCGGATCGGCGCCACCGTGATCGTCTCGTCCTCGGTGAAGGTCGACATGCGCGCCATGCACATCAACCGCGGGCGCCCGTTGACCTCGGCACTGCACGACCCGCACTTGCCGGCCTTGCAGTTCCACCGCACCGCCATGTCGCCGGCCTGGGTGGCCTGCAGCCGGTGCATGATGTCGAGGACGACCTCGCCCTCCTCGACCTCGACGCGGTAGTCGACGAAGTCGCCGCCGGTCGCGTCGCCGCGCCAGACCTTGAACTGCGCCTGGTAGCCCATGCCTACGCTCCCCCTCCGGTGATCTCGCCGCCCGGGTCGCCGCCGGCGCCCTCGGTGCCCCGCGACTGCCGGGGCGGGGCGTCCGACCGGTGCCCGCCCAGCTCGTCGCCGGTGTAGTACTTCTTCAGCTCGTCGAGCTCGAAGAGGTCGAACAGGTCCGAGCGCATGGCCGGCTGCCCCTGGTGCTCCAGGATCACCTCGCCGTCGCGCAGCGAGCAGACGAGCAGCTCGCGACGCCAGTTCTCGTCCATCGTCGGATAGTCGTCGCGGGTGTGGCCGCCACGGCTCTCCTGGCGCTCGAGCGCCGCCATCGCGATGCACTCGCTGACCATGAGCATGTTGCGCAGGTCGAGCGCGAGGTGCCAGCCCGGGTTGTAGGCCCGGCGCCCGTCCACGGCCACCCGCGGGATGCGGTCGCGCAGCTCGTGGAGCTTCTTGAGCGCCAGCTCCATCTCGTCGGCCTTGCGGATGATGCCGACGAGGTCGTTCATCGTCTGCTGCAGTTCCTGGTGCACCGTGTAGGCGTTCTCGCCGCCCGAGTTGTGGATCGGGCGCTCGACGTCCTCGCGAGCGGACTGCAGCGCCTCGTCGCTCACCGACGGCACACCGGTGAGCGTGTCGAGGTAGGCCGCCGCTCCCGCGCCGGCGCGGCAGCCGAAGACGAGCAGGTCGGACAGGGAGTTGCCGCCCAGCCGGTTGGACCCGTGCATCCCGCCCGCGACCTCGCCCGCGGCGAAGAGCCCCGGCACCGCGGACGCCGCGGTGTCCGGGTCGACCTCGACCCCGCCCATCACGTAGTGGCAGGTCGGCCCGACCTCCATCGGCCCGGCGGTGATGTCGACGTCGGCCAGCTCCTTGAACTGGTGGTACATCGACGGCAACCGCTTGGTGATCTCCTGGGCCGACATGCGGCTGGAGACGTCGAGGTAGACGCCGCCGGCCGGGGAGCCGCGGCCCTCCTTGACCTCGTTGTTGATGGCACGGGCGACCTCGTCGCGCGGCAGCAGCTCCGGCGGCCGGCGGTTGTTGTCCGCGTCGGTGTACCAGCGGTCGCCCTCGTCCTCGCTGGTGGCGTACTGCTCGCGGAACACCTCGGGGATGTAGTTGAACATGAAGCGCTCGCCCTCGGAGTTCTTGAGGACGCCGCCGTCTCCCCGGACCGACTCGGTCACGAGGATGCCCTTGACGCTGGGCGGCCAGACCATCCCCGTGGGGTGGAACTGGACGAACTCCATGTTCAGCAGCTTCGCGCCGGCCCGCAGGGCCAGCGCGTGGCCGTCGCCGGTGTACTCCCAGGAGTTGCTCGTGACCTTGAACGACTTGCCGACCCCGCCCGTGGCGAGAACGACCGCCGCGGAGTGGAAGCAGACGAGCTCGCCGGTGGGCCGGCGGTAGCCGAAGGCGCCGGCGATCCGGTCGACTCCATCCTTCCCGTCGCTCCGCTCGCCCGGGGCCTTGAGCAGCTCGGTGATCGTGTACTCGTGGAAGACCGCGAGGTCGGACTCGTAGTCGCCCGTGCGGGCGAAGTCCTCCTGCTGCAGCGAGACGATCTTCTGCTGCAGCGTGCGGATCAGCTCGAGACCCGTGCGGTCGCCGACGTGGGCCAGGCGCGGGAACTGGTGGCCGCCGAAGTTCCGCTGGCTGATCTTGCCCTCGGCGGTGCGGTCGAACAGCGCGCCGTAGGTCTCGAGCTCCCAGACGCGCTGCGGCGCCTCCTTGGCGTGCAGCTCGGCCATCCGCCAGTTGTTGAGGAACTTGCCCCCGCGCATGGTGTCGCGGAAGTGCACTTCCCAGTTGTCGTTCGGGTTCGCGTTGCCCATCGACGCCGCGATCCCGCCCTCGGCCATGACCGTGTGGGCCTTGCCGAACAGCGACTTGCAGATGATCGCGACCCGCTTGCCCCGCAACCGGGCCTCGATCGCGGCCCGCAGCCCGGCGCCGCCGGCCCCGATGACGAGGACGTCGTAGGTGTGGTGGGTGACCGGGGCGTCCACCGTGGTGCCCGCCTCGTGCGCGACGGCGTCGGACGCCATCGTCCCCTCGGCAGGGGACATCCCCTCGGTGCTCGGGTGTCCTGGGTTCGACACGGCGGCCTCCTCTCCGTGCTCTCGTGGCGCGTCCATCAGTTCAGGATCCGCAGATCGGAGATGGTCCCGCTGGCCACGAGCGCGATGTAGAGGTCGGTGGCGATGAGGGTGCCGATCGAGATCCACGCGTAGAGCATGTGCCGGGCGTTGAGCTTCGAGAGCTGGGTCCACATCCAGTACCGCGCCGGCGCCCGGGAGAAGTGCTTGAGCCGGCCTCCGGTGACGTGCCGGCAGGAGTGGCACGACAGGGTGTAGAGCCACAGAGCCACGACGTTGACCAGCAGGACGATGTTGCCCAGGCCCAGACCGAACGTCGCGGCGTCCCCGGTGCCGCTCTGGAACGCGATCACCATGTCGTAGGTGTTGATGATCGTGATGACGAACGCGATGTAGAAGAAGTACCGGTGCGCGTTCTGCAGGATCAGCGGGAAGCGCGTCTCTCCGGTGTACCGGCCGTGCGGCTCGGCGACGGCGCACGCGGGTGGCGACGCCCAGAACGCTCGGTAGTACGACTTCCGGTAGTAGTAGCAGGTCACACGGAACGCCAGCAGGAACGGCAGCGAAATGATCGCCAGCGGGATCCACGGCGGGAACTGCGGGAGGATCTGGCCGAAGTGGCTGGCGTCCTGGATGCACGACGCGCTCAGACACGGCGAGTAGAACGGCGACAGGTAGTGGTACTGCTCGACGTAGTACGCCGAGCCCCAGAACGACCGGATCGTCGCGTAGACGACGAACGTCGCGAGCCCCAGCGCGTTGGCCAGCGGCGGCAGCCACCAGCGGTCCTGGCGCAGCGTGCGCTGGCGGATGTCGGGGCGGCCCGGCGCCGGCGGCCGGTACGTCCCGGAGTCGTGTGTGGTGGTCACGGCACCCGGTCCTCGTCTGCGTCGACGGCGTCGCCGGCCGGGTGACGGCCACTGCGCCCGTGCTGGACGGCGACCGACGATCGGGACCCGGCAGGGCGACGCCCTGTGGTGCGCCGCACACTACGACGCGTCAAACCTCCGTGTCGCGCCGGTCACCCCCCTGTCGGCCCGTGATGATGGCCACTCCGGTGATCGTCCGGAAGGCGTGCCGGTGACGGGCTGACAGGACGGCCGGGAGGCGCGTCAGTCCTCCCGGTCGACCGCGTCGCGCAGGGCCTCCAGCGTGTCGTCGTCGCGGTCGGCGAGGGCCTCGCGGACCACGTCGTAGGCCACCGCGGCGCCGTAGCCCTTGCGTGCGAGCATCCCGACCAACCGCCGGGCGGCGACCGCGTCGTCGTGGCGGGCGAGGGAGGGCAGCCGGCGGTCCACCAGCGCCCGGGCGCGCGCCCGCTCGTCGTCACGGCCGATCTCGTCGACCGCCGCCGTCGCCGTCTCGCGGTCGACGCCCTTGCGGTGCAGTTCGTCGGCCAGCGCCCGCCGCCCCAGGCCCTGGTGGCGGTGCCGCGAGGACACCCACTGCTCGGCGAACGCGGCGTCGTCGACCAGGCCCACCGCGCCCAGCCGGTCGAGCACGCGCCCGGCGACGTCGTCCTCGACGCCCTTGCGAGCGAGCCCGTCGGCCAGCTCGGCGCGGGACCGGGCGCGGGTGGTGAGCAGGTTCAGGCAGATGGTGCGCGCGACCGACTCGGGATCGGCCTCGGGATCGGGCCCGGCGGCGTGCGTGCTGCCGGTGCCGTCGCGGTCGGGCGGCTCCGGCGCGCGCCCCCGCGGCGACCGGCGCCGCCCGGCCCCTTCGCGGACACCCACCCGGCTCAGAAGTCGACCGGCGCGGGCGCGGGCGCCTCGTCGTCGAGCTTGGGCCCGACGCCCAACTTCTCCTTGATGCGCTTCTCGATCTCGTCGGCGACGTCGGGGTTGTCGCGCAGGAACTTGCGGGCGTTCTCCTTGCCCTGCCCCAGCTGGTCGCCCTCGTAGGTGTACCAGGCCCCGGACTTGCGCACGATCGCCTGCTCGACACCCATGTCGATCAGCGACCCCTCCTTGGAGATGCCGTGACCGTAGATCATGTCGAACTCGGCCTGCTTGAACGGTGGGGCGCAGTTGTGCACGACCACGTCTTCTGCCACCAGGGTGTGGTGCTCCTCGATCTCCACGTCGAAGGTCCGGCGACGCTGCGCCGGGAGAACTTCAGCGACCGCGGCGTAGCCGACCTCCTCGGCCAGCACCTCACGCAGGAACGCGTCGTCGAGCGCGTCCGCGAGGCGGGCCAGACGGTCACGCCGGATGCGCCCGGCGCCGAGCACCTGCCGCATCCCTCCTCGCGGATCTCCGGCGCGCTCTCCGATGAGGGAGGCCGCGTCTCCGGCCGTGACACCGCGACGCGCGAGGTGCTCGAGCACCGGCGCGCTGTCCGCTCGGGAGAGGTAGACCGCTTGGGAACCGCGCTCGCGCGATGCGTCGTCCTCATCGAGGTGCTCGATCAGCACCTTTCCACGAGGACCCCACATCGGGATGTTCTGGGCGAACGCCCGCACGTTGTCTGAACCCGCAACGCGAACCTCCCAACACGGCCGACGACCGGAGATTCGGCGCCCATGGATGAGGCCGCCGCGCTGGACTCGAGGGTCACGCTTGCGGACGCTGCTCCCGATGCCCCACCGAAGCAGCAACCAATGCAGTTGATGGGCCAGCTGCTCAGACGTGGTCGCGTAGCCCAGCCGCAGGATCCCGGTCGATTCCCGGCCCACCCACCCGTCGGTCTCGAAGAGCCCGAACACGAGGTTCGCGGCCACCTCCGCCGACGTCTCGGGAGCGAAGAAGCAGGCCGGGATCTGCTTCTCCGGAGCTAGCTTCCCCCAGATTCCCGTCTTCTGACATAGTTCGAGCACGCCGTTCCGTTCGCCCTTGCGATGGGAGAAGGCGACTTCGAGTCCGCGGGATCGGCGTCGGGCCTCGCACCCGAGATCGGCCGCCAGAGCCGCGGCGTCGTCGTGCAGGGAAGGCTCGATGTTGATGAAGGAGACCGGGGTCCTCCCGCCGACATAGCCGTCCCCGATCAGGTAACCGAGCAGCCGGGCGTGCTCCGGAGGCATCGGCTCCTCCGTGCCGAACCCGGCGAACTCACGGGGCCTCGCCACACGGTCGCCGACACCGAGCTCGCCCGCCGGCCGCCAACCGTCTTCCGTGAGGACCTTGTGGTCCGGGGTCACCCACAGCTCCGGCCCTCCGCGGAGACGCAGGCCGATGACCTCCTGGTCCCCCTGATCGAACCATGAGACAACAGGACGCGGGTGGAGCCTCCGCGCCTTGTCGGACGCGACGACGTGCACCGGCAGTCGTCCATCGACGATGTCTTCGATCGCATGTGTGATCCCGGTGACCGGGTCGAAAACCTTCGTGCCCTCGGCAAGGCACTTGTTCTTCACGACCTTGACCCGAGTGCGGTTCCCGACTGCATCGGCACCGTCTTTCAGGGTTTCGATCCGGCGAATATCCAGCCGCACCGAAGAATAGAACTTCAATGCGCGGCCGCCCGTCGTCGTCTCAGGTGAACCGAACATGACTCCGACCTTCTCGCGCAGCTGGTTGATGAAGATCGCGGTGGTGCCCGAGGCGTTGAGCGCACCGGTGATCTTCCGCAGCGCCTGGCTCATGAGCCGCGCCTGGAGACCGACGTGGCTGTCGCCCATGTCGCCCTCGATCTCGGCGCGCGGCACGAGCGCGGCCACCGAGTCGACCACGATGACGTCCAGCGCGTTCGAGCGGATCAGCATGTCCATGATCTCGAGCGCCTGCTCGCCGGTGTCCGGTTGGGCCACCAGCAACGCGTCGGTGTCGACGCCGAGGGCCTTCGCGTAGTCCGGGTCGAGCGCGTGCTCGGCGTCGATGAACGCCGCGACGCCACCCTGGGCCTGGGCGTTCGCGACCGCGTGCAGCGTCACCGTCGTCTTGCCCGAGGACTCCGGGCCGTAGATCTCCACCACACGCCCGCGGGGCAGGCCGCCGACCCCGAGCGCCACGTCGAGCGCGATCGAGCCGGTGGGGATGACGTTGACCGGCGCCCGGCCCTCGTCCCCGAGGCGCATGACCGAGCCCTTGCCGAACTGCTTGTCGATCTGGGCGAGGGCGAGCTCGAGCGCCTTGTCGCGATCCGGTGCCTGTGCCATGGGTGTCACCTTGCTCGATGGTGGGGGTGTCAGGGCTCTGACTCTCGGCGCCGACGCTAGGCGGAGGGTCCGACAGCGCGGTGCCGGAGCCGGCCGCCCTGGGGACGGACGGGACGGTTGTGGACGGACGATGGCGACGCTGGGGCCGCACCGGGGCCGTACGGAGCAGCGTAGACGAACACGTGTTCGATACCGAGCCCCGGTCGCCGACCGGCGTGTCGCATCCGCGGACGGTCACCGGCGCTCGACCGGGACCTCGAACTCCGCACACACCGCCCGCCACACGTCGCGCGGCTCGTCCCCGTCCTCGAGGGCCTGCTCGACGGTGCGCCCGCCGAGCGCGCCGAAGACGTGGTCGCGCGCGATCGAGCCGGCGCGCACGGTGCCGAACTCGTCGTCCATGAGCCGGCGGAAGTGGGTCAGCCGCACGCGATCCAGCGTAGTGATCGCGCGGGGTCGCCCCGTCGGGCCCGTAGGCTCGGGGCGTGGACCCCCTCGCCCTCTCCGGCCTCGACCCGACCGGCGGCACCATCGGCACGGTCGTCGCGGTCCTCGGTCTGGTCGCGGCGCTGGTCGTCCTGCTGCGGTGGTGGTTCCAGAACCGGGGCCGCTGACCCGCGTCAACCGACGTCGAGGTGGCGCAGGGAGGGCCAGAAGCTCTCCCACGACACCAGTCGACCGGTGGCCAGCCACAGCCGCGCCCCGGGATCCCCCGCGTCGCCGACGTGGCCGACCGGCCGCACGTCGGCGAACCAGGGCCGCAGCTCGTCGGCGTCCGCGCCCACGTAGAGCACGGCGTGGACGTCGTCGGACGGCGGCGGGAACCAGCCGTAGCTGCGGTTGCTGCTCACCGCCGGCGGCAGCGTCCCCGCGGCCGCGTGCACGTCGAGGAACGCCGCGTAGATGTAGGACCCCGCCATCACGCCGGTGTGTGCGCGCTGCGCGGGGGGCAGCGCCTCGTACGCCTGCGTCGTCGCCGCGGCGACCTCGGCGCCCACGGTCGGGGCGGCCACGGGCACCGACAGCGCCAGGAACGGCACCGCCGCCGCGGCCGCCAGCACGCCGGCCGGCCACGCGGCCCGTCGCCGGCGGCCGTGGCCGGCCTCCCGCCGGTGCTGCAGGCCGACCGCGCCCACCGCGCCCAGCACCCCGTAGAGGCCGACCAGGTAGTAGGGCCGTCCCACGGTGACCACGAAGACCGCGTAGAGGACGATCGCGGTGACGCCGAGGTAGCGCAGGTCCCGCAGCCGGGCGTCCCGGAGGAGACGCAGGAGCCCGTGGAGGACCAGCGGGAGGCCCAGGACGCCGGCACTGCCCAGCAACCCGACCGCGACACCGAGCCGTCCCCCGTAGAGCGCCCCGGCCTCGGAGGCGACGACCGGCCCCATCCGCAGCTGCGGCCAGCCGTGGAGCGCCTGCCAGACGAGCGTCGGTGCGGCGATCGCCGCCGCGAGGCCCGCGCCGGTCCACAGGTGCGGGCGGCGCAGGAGCTCCCGCGGCCCGAGCGCGGCGACGGCGAGCAGCAGCACCGCCGCGAGCAGCAGGACCTGGAACTTCGTCTGCGCGCCGACGCCGACCACCACGCCGAGGGCGAGCAGCAGGCGGTCCTCGCGGACCCGCCACCAGCGGACCAGCAGCCAGCCCAGGGCCAGCCACGTGACCGGCTCGAGGGTGTAGGGCGTGAGCCAGTGCCCGCTGATCGCGGTCCAGATGCCGGTCGCCTGCGCGACCGCGGTCAGCGTCTGCGCCCGCGCGTCGCCCCCGAGCTCGCGGGCGATCAGCGCCGCCAGCACCACCCCCGCCGTCGTCGCCGCGATCGCGGGCAGCCGCAGGACGAGCACGTTCCCGGGCGCGAGGAGGTCCGTCGCCGCGGCGAGGAGCGGGGCCACGGGCGGCTGGTCGACCGAGCCCCAGTCGAGGTGGTGGCGCCCGATCGCCAGCATGAGGGCCTCGTCGAACCACCACCCCGGGATCCACGCCACCGCGAGGTGTGCCGCGGCGACGAGGCCCGCGACGACCCCGACGGGCCTGCGCGCGAGGCGGGGCACCGGGGGTGGCGCGGACGCGGTGGCGGGGGCGGCCGTGGCGGTCATGGCGGCGATGGTCGCGGCGCCGGGCCGCGGGGACCACGGCGCGACGGCCCGGGACCGATCACCGAAGGGAGCCGGGTCGATCGACCTTCGACCGAGGTCGGTCGTCGGACGGCGGCGCTAGCGTGCCCCCGTGCCGACCACCGGGCTCACGCCGCGCCTGTACGACGCGGGCGCGCTGGCCCTCGCCCTGCTCGGGGTCTACCTCGTGCTGTGGCCGGAGCGCCCGGTGCTGCCCGAGGAGGCGCCCGCGTGGTGGTGGATCGACCTGGTCGGCGGGGTCGTCGCCGCGCTGGTCCTCCTGGCCCGGCGGCGCGCCCCGGTCGCCTCGGCGCTCGTGGTCTACGGCCTCACGGTCCTCTGCACCTCGGCGTGGCTCGCCGGGGCCGTGGCCACCTTCTCGCTGGCGGTGCGCCGGCCGTGGCCCACCGCGGCCGCGCTCGGCGCCTTCTCCCTCGTCATCGGCCCGGTCCAGGGGCTCTTCCGTCTGCAGACCGAGGAGAGCACGTCATGGGGCAACCTCGCCTGGGTGGTCGCCATCACGGTGGCCCTCCTCGCGACCGGCGCCGCGATCCGGGCCCGGCACGAGCTGCTCGACTCCCTGATCGAGCGGGCCGAGCGGGCCGAGACCGAGGCGGCGCTGCGCGCCGAGGCCGCCCGCAGCGCCGAGCGCACGCGCATCGTCCGCGAGATGCACGACGTGCTCGCCCACCGCCTGTCGATGGTCTCCCTGCACGCCGGCGCGCTGGCGCACCGGCGCTCCGCCTCGCCGGACGAGGTCCGCGAGGCGCTCGAGGTCGTCCGGGCGGGCGCCCGCGACGCGCTGGTCGACCTGCGGACCATCCTGGGGGTGCTGCGCGACCCCGACGCCGACGGCCCCGAGGGCGGTGTCGACAGCGCCGCCCACCCGCCCCAGCCCACGCTCGCCGACCTCGGGCGCCTGCTCGACGGCGTCCGCTCGGCCGGCACGCCGGTCACGCTGCGGGACGAGCTCGCCGGTGCGGCCCTGCCCGACGAGGCCGGCCGCACGCTCTACCGGATCACCCAGGAGGCGCTGACCAATGCCGCACGGCACGCCCCGGGCCAGCCCGTCGAGGTCGTCCTGCGCGGCGCACCGGGTGCCGACGCCGAGCTGGAGGTCACCAACCCCCTGCCCGCCGTGGTGACCGCCGGAGCCCCGGGCAACGGTCTGCTCGGCATCGCCGAGCGGGTCGACCTCGCCGGGGGCCGCGTCCTCGCCCGCGGCCCCGAGAACCACCACTTCCGCGTGGCCGTCCGGGTGCCCTGGCCGGCGGCGGGACCCCGAGGAGCGCCCCGGTGAGCGCCCCCGTCCGCGTGCTCGTCGTCGACGACGACGCCCTCGTGCGCTCCGGCCTGCGCCTCATGCTCGGCGAGGCCGCCGACATCACGATCGTCGGCGAGGCCGCCGACGGCGAGGAGGTGCCGGCCGCCGTCGCGGAGCACCGCCCCGACGTCGTCCTCATGGACCTGCGGATGCCGCGGGTCGACGGTGTCCGGGCGACGGCCGACCTGATGGAGCGGGCCGACCCGCCCGCCGTCCTCGTGCTCACCACGTTCGACTCCGACCAGGACGTCCTCGCCGCCCTGCGCGCGGGGGCCACCGGCTACCTCGTCAAGGACACCCCGCCCGCCGACATCGAGGACGCGATCCGGCGGGTCGCGGCGGGCGGCACGAGCCTGTCCCCGTCGGTCACCCGCCGGTTGATCGCCGCCGCGACGGGACCGGGCCGGGGGCGTCCGGACGCCGCGGCCCGTCTCCGGGCCCTGTCCGAGCAGGAGCGGGCCGTCGCCGCGGCGGTGGGCCGCGGGTGGAGCAACGCGCGGATCAGCCGGGAGCTGCTGCTGTCGCTCTCCACGGTGAAGACCTACCTGTCGAGCGCACTGACCAAGCTCGACCTCGAGAACCGCACCCAGCTCGCGCTGCTGGCCCACGACGCGGGCCTCTCGGCGGACGGGGCCTGACTCACCCCAGCAGCCCGACGAGGCCCTTCGCGACGAGGTAGACCCCGACACCACCGACGAGCACCGCCCCGAGCACCCGCGCGTGGCGCGTGCCCCAGGCGTGGGCGGCCCGCACGACCTCCCGCGTGTGGTCGGGCCGCAGCACCACGAGGGCCAGCGCGGCCGCGGGGAGCGCGAAGCGCAGCAGGCCGTACACCAGCACCTGCACGATCCCGCCGACCGCGCTCGGGTGGGTCTGCAGGATGGCGACGAGGGCGGCGAGGAAGTACAGCCCGGGCAGGTTGGTCGCGACACCGGCGGCGGCGACCGTCGGCACGGTCGGGGCCCGGAGCCGGCGGTCGAGGGCGGCGGGGAGCACGCCCCGGCCCTCGGCGGACGGCCGGGCGCGGCGCCGCAGCGGGTCCCGACCGGCCAGGCGCAGGCCCGCCCAGGCGACCGCGACGGCCCCGAGTGCGAGGTCGAGCCCGAGGTGACCCGTCGTCGCGCCCGACGAGCGCGTGTCGGTGTGCAGCCACGTCACCACGACGATGCCGACGCCCAGGGTGACCGCCAGGCCGGCCGCGACGTAGGTGAGCAGCAGCCGGGCCGGGTGCGGGCTGAGCAGCAGGGCGTAGACGATCGCGAGCGGGACCCCGCGCACGGCGCTGAGCACGCCGAGGGCCAGCGCCTCGGCACTCACGCCGTGTCCTCGTCCACCGGTGCGAGGTGCAGGACGGCGGGGCGCTCGCCGGTGAACGCCACCGTGAGGACACCGGGGACGGGCGGGGCGTCCGGCGCGGGGCGCACGTGCACCCGCCAGGTGACCTGGTCGGCCACCAGCTCCTTGCGGGTGACGTCGCGGGCGACGAACGTGGCCAGCAGCGCCACGGCGTCGTCGCTCGTGATGCCGAACGCCTCGGCGCCGGTCACGAGCACGCCGCCGAGCAGCGCCCGCAGCGCGTCGGTTTCGCGGTCGTCCCAGGGCCGCTCGAGGCGCAGCGCGGCGAGGAAGACCTCGGCCTGCGCGGCGCCGCGGCGTCGCAGGTCGCGCAGGAACGCGACGTCCCGGTTGCTCTTCGACGCCGCGCCGAGGAACCCGGCGGCCGGCGAGCGCGCCAGCTCGAGGACCCGCACCGCGACCTGGCGGTAGCCGCTGTCGGGCCCGAGGGTGCCGTCGGCGAGGAGCCGGTCGATGCGCTCGACGGCGGCCAGCTCCTGGTACAGCGACAGGTTGCCGGCGAGCTCGTTGCGGCGGTCGGCGATGCCGACGGCGGTGCGCGGCTCGTCGTCGCGCCGCAGCGGGTTGATCTGCACCACCCACAGCTCGTCGGGGTCGTCGTCGAGCAGCGGGGCCACCGGCGGGTTCTGGGAGAACAGGCCGTCCCAGTAGGTCCCGCCGTCGATGTGCACGGCCCGGAAGAGGGTGGGGATCGCCGCGGAGGCGAGCACGGTGTCGGCGGTGATGCGGTCGCGGCGGCTGTCGAAGGCCCGGAAGGCGCCGGTGCGGACCTCGACGGCGCCGAGGACGAGGCGCGGGTGGCGGGCGTCGACGTCGACGTCCAGCGCGTCGAAGTCCACGTGGCGGCGCAGCAGCCGGCGGAACTCCGCCCGGCCGTCGAAGGGCGGGGGCACGAGGTAGGGGTTCAGCGGCGGCGCGAGGCCGAGGCTCTGGACGAACCCCGCGCCCACCAGCGCGGCGTTGCCGAGGCGCTCCAGGGGCGTGCTGGCCGCGTTGTCGTCCCAGAATGCCGCGAGCCGGTCGGGGATCGCCGACGGCCGGCCCTCGCGCAGCGCGGTCCAGGCCAGCAGCGCGTTGATCGCGCCGCCCGAGGTGCCGCTGACGGCCACGATCTCGTCGGCGTCGAACGCACCGCGCTCGACCCACCGCGCGACGACGCCCGCCGTGAACGCCGTGTGGCTGCCGCCGCCCTGGAACGCCAGCGCGATCCTCATCCGGCCACGCTATCCGGCCGCGCCATCCGGCCGCGCTGTCCGGCCGCGCTCGCCGGGACGCGGTCGCCGGGCCGCTGTCGGACCCCCGGGGCACCATGGACGCGTGACCCCGCCCGACGGCTCCGCGGCCCGCCCCACGGCCGGCTCCGCGTCCGTCCTCGACCGTTTCTCCCCCGCCACGCGCGGCTGGTTCACCGGCGCTTTCGCGGGCGCCACCCCCGCGCAGACGGGCGCCTGGGAGGCGGTCGCCGACGGCCAGCACGCGCTGGTCGTCGCGCCCACCGGGTCGGGCAAGACGCTGGCTGCGTTCCTCTGGGCGCTCGACCGGCTGGCCACCACGCCGCCGCCCGAGGAGCCCACCCGGCGTTGCCGCGTGCTCTACGTGTCGCCCATGAAAGCGCTCACGGTCGACGTCCAGCGCAACCTGCGCTCCCCGCTGGCCGGGCTGCGCCAGGCCGCCCACCGGCTGGGCCTGCCCGAGCCGGACGTCACCGTCGGCGCGCGCACCGGTGACACCCCCGCCGACGAGCGGCGGACGTTCCACCGCACGCCGCCCGACATCCTCGTCACCACGCCCGAGTCGCTGTTCCTGCTGCTCACCTCCGCGGCGCGCGAGTCGTTGCGCGGGGTCGACACGGTGATCGTCGACGAGGTGCACGCGGTGCTCGCGTCGAAGCGCGGGGCGCACCTCGCGCTCAGCCTCGAGCGCCTCGACGCCCTGCTCGACGCGCCGGCACAGCGCATCGGTCTGTCGGCCACCGTGCGCCCGATCGACGAGGTGTCGGCCTTCCTCGGGGGCGGGCGGCCCGTGCGGGTCGTGGCGCCGGGGTCGGCGAAGACGGTGCAGGTGCGCGTCGAGGTGCCGGTCGAGGACATGGCGGCGCTGGGGGCGGACGGCGCCTCGACGCCGGGGGGCGAGGAGGAGGTCGAGGGGTCGGCGGCCGGCGCCGCGCAGCGGGCGTCGATCTGGCCGGCGGTGCAGGAGCGCGTCCTCGACCTCGTCGGCGAGCACCGCTCGACCATCGTGTTCGCCAACTCCCGACGCCTGGCCGAGCGGCTCACCGCGCGCATCAACGAGCTCGCCACCGAGCGGGCGCACGCCGCGGCGGGGCGGGAGCCGGTCGAGCTGGACGCGGAACCGGTCGACGACGAGGCGGACGAGCTCGCGCCCGTCGTCGGGCCCTTCCCCGCCGAGGCGGTGGGCCAGTCCGGTGTGGCCGAGCCCGCCGAGGTGATCGTCGCCCGCGCCCACCACGGGTCGATGAGCCGCACGCAGCGCACGCAGGTCGAGGAGGCGCTGAAGTCCGGGCAGCTGCCGTGCGTGGTGGCCACGTCGAGCCTCGAGCTGGGCATCGACATGGGCGCGGTCGACCTCGTCGTGCAGGTCGAGGCACCGCCGTCGGTGGCCAGCGGGCTGCAGCGCGTCGGCCGCGCGGGCCACCAGGTGGGCGCGGTGAGCGAGGGCGTGGTCTTCCCGAAGTACCGCGGCGACCTCGTGTCCTGCGCGGTCGTGGCCGAGCGGATGGCGCACGGGGCCATCGAGGCGATGCGCTATCCCCGCAACCCCCTCGACGTCCTCGCCCAGCACGTCGTGGCCATGACGGCGATGGAGCCGTGGTCGGTCGACGAGCTGGCCGCGCTCGTGCGCCGCGCCGCGCCGTTCGCGGGCCTGCCCGACTCCGCGCTGGGCGCCGTGCTCGACATGCTCGCCGGGCGCTACCCCAGCGACGACTTCGGCGAGCTTCGCCCCCGCATCACCTGGGACCGCGTGACCGACCAGCTCGCCGGCCGGCCCGGCGCGCAGCGCCTCGCGGTCACCAGCGGGGGCACCATCCCCGACCGCGGTCTCTACACCGTCGTCACGCCAGGGGGTGGCGAGGGCGCCACCGGCGGCTCGCGGGTCGGCGAGCTCGACGAGGAGATGGTCTACGAATCCCGGGTCGGCGACACCTTCCTGCTCGGCTCCACCAGCTGGCGGGTTCTCGACATCACCCGCGACCGCGTGATCGCCGAGCCCGCGCCCGGCGTGCCCGCCCGCATGCCGTTCTGGAAGGGCGACGCGCCGGGCCGCCCGCTGGAGCTGGGGCGGGCGCTGGGGGCGTTCGTCCGCGAGGTCGCGGCCGCCGACGAGGAGGCCGCGCGGGGCCGCGCCGAGGCGGCCGGGCTCGACGGGTGGGCGGCGGACAACCTGCTGGCCTACCTGCGCGAGCAGAAGGAGTCGACGCGCCACGTCCCCAGCGACCGCACCATCGTCGTCGAGCGCTTCCGCGACGAGCTGGGCGACTGGCGCCTCGTCGTCCACTCCCCCTTCGGGGCCCAGGTCAACGCGCCGTGGGCGCTGGCCATCGCCGCGCGGTTCCGCGAGACCCGGGGCCTCGAGGTGTCCGCCGCGTCCGCCGACGACGGCATCGTGCTGCGCCTGCCCGACGCCCTCGACGACGCCGGCGAGGAGATCATGCCCACCGCCGAGGACGTGCTGCTCGACCCCGACGAGGTCGAGCAGGTGGTCACCGCAGAGGTCAGCAACTCGGCGCTGTTCGCCGCGCGGTTCCGCGAGTGCGCGGCGCGCTCGTTGCTGCTGCCGCGGCGCGACCCCACGCGGCGCACGCCGCTGTGGCAGCAGCGCCAGCGCGCGGCCCAGCTGCTCTCGGTCGCGAGCCGTTTCGAGCAGTTCCCGGTGGTGCTCGAGACGATGCGCGAGGTGCTGCAGGACGTCTACGACGTCCCGGGGCTGGCCGAGCTGATGCGCGACGTGCGCTCCCGGTCGGTGCAGGTGGTCGACGTGGCCACCGCGAGCGCCTCGCCGTTCGCGCGCACCCTGATGTTCGGCTACGTCGGGATGTTCCTCTACGAACTGGACGCGCCCCTGGCCGAGCGCCGGGCGGCGGCCCTGTCGCTCGACTCGACGCTGCTCGCGGAGCTGCTGGGCTCCGAGGCCATCCGCGAGCTGCTCGACGCCGACGTCCTGGCCGAGGTCGAGCGCCAGCTGCAGCGCACCGGTCCCGAGCGCCACGTCCGCGACGTCGAGGGCACCGCCGACCTGCTGCGCTTCGTCGGCGACCTCACCACCGCGGAGGCGCAGGCCCGGGGCGCGCGCGAGGAGTGGCTCACCGAGCTCGAGGCGGCGCGCCGGGCCATCCGGGTCCGGGTGGCCGGCGAGGAGCGGTGGATCGCCATCGAGGACGCCGGGCGGTTCCGCGACGCCCTGGGCGCCGGCCTGCCGGTCGGCGTACCGGAGGCGTTCACCGAGCCCGTGCCCGATCCGCTGGGCGACCTCCTCGCCCGCTTCGCCCGCACCCGGGGGCCGTTCCCGGTCGCGGCGGCGGCACACCGGTTCGGGCTGGGCGTCGCCGTGGTGAGCGGGGTGCTCGACCGGCTGGTGTCCTCGGGGCGTCTGGTGCGCGGGGAGCTGCGCCCGGACGGGGCGCCGCCGCTGCCCGGCGTGCCGGCCGACCTCGTGAGCACCGGGCAGGACGTCTGCGACGCCGAGGTCCTGCGCCGGCTGCGCCGCGGGTCGCTGGCGCGGCTGCGCGCCGAGGTCGAGCCGGTCGAGCCCGCGGCGCTCGGCCGGTTCCTGCCGGCCTGGCACGGTGTCGGTCGCCGCATCCGGCGCGCGCCGGGCGCCGACGACGTCCTCGGTGTGGTCGAGCAGCTGGCGGGCGCCCCGATCCCGGCCAGCGCGCTCGAGAGCCTGGTCCTGCCCGCCCGCCTGCCCGGGTACTCCCCCGCGCTGCTCGACGAGCTCACCAGCGCGGGCGAGGTCACCTGGACCGGCTGCGGCACGCTCGCCGGCGGCGACGGCTGGCTCGCGCTCGCGCCCACCGACCTCGCCGATCTCCTGCTGCCCGATCCGGAATCCGACCTCGTCGACACCCCGCTGCACCGGGCCCTGCTCGGTGTGCTCGACGCGGGCGGCGCCCTGTTCTTCCGCCGGCTCACCGAGCGCGCCCACGCCGCGCTGCGCGAAGACGGCACCGCCGAGGCCTCCCTGCCCGACGACGCCACCCTGGTCGCGGCGTTGTGGGACCTCGTCTGGGCCGGGCTCGCCACCAACGACACGCTGGCCCCGGTCCGGACCCTCGTCTCCGGCGGCTCCCGCGGTTCGGGCGGCTCCCGGGGCTCGTCGGGGGGAGCCCACCGCCAGCGGCGCACGGCCGCCCGCGGGCGGTACGCCCGCCTCGGCCGTGCGCCCATGCCCTCGCGCACCGGGCCCCCGACGGCCGCGGGCCGCTGGTCGGGCGTACCGGAGCGCGAGGCCGAGCCCACCCGGCGCGCCCAGGCCCGCACCGAGGCGTTCCTCGAGCGCCACGGCGTGCTCACCCGCGGGGCGCTCGACACCGAGCGCGTCACCGGCGGCTTCGCCGGCATCTATCCCGTGCTGCGCGCCATGGAGGAGTCCGGTCGCGCCCGCCGCGGCTACGTCATCGAGGGGCTGGGCGCGGCGCAGTTCGCCGTGCCCGGCGCCATCGACCGGCTGCGGGCGGAGTCGCGCGAGGACGACGGCCGGGGCGCGAACCGGGCCCTGGTGCTGGCGGCCACCGATCCCGCCCAGCCCTGGGGCGCGGCGCTGGAGTGGCCGCCGACGGTGGGTGGCCAGGACGGGAGCACCAGTTCGCACCGCCCGGGACGCAAGGCGGGCGCCCTCGTCGTGCTCACCGATGGGGAGCCCGCCATCTACGTCGAGCGCGGCGGCAGGTCGCTGCTGAGCTTCACCACCGACCAAGAGGTGCTCACCGCCGCCGCGTCGGCGCTGGCCACCGCGGTGCGCGAGGGCTGGCTGGGCAGCATCGCCGTGGCGAAGGCCGACGGCTCGGGAGCCCTCGACGGCGTGCTCGCCGAGGTGCTCACCGCGGCCGGGTTCCGCCACAGCCCGAAGGGCCTACGCCTGCGCGCCTGAACCCGGCGGCGGGGGCGTTCCCCACGGGCGGTCGAGGACGCCGCCGGGCCGTCCGGGGTCGCACCCGAGCTGGCGCAGCCGCGCCACCACGCCCCCGACCCCGCGCTCGACCTTCTCGGCGATCTCGCGGCAGAGGGCCTCGCGATCGGCGTCCGGCGCGGCCGCCACCCACGCCGCGCGCACGGTGCTCTCCTCCTCGGGCTCCCACGGCAGCCCGCTGCGGGCGGGGCCGGGACGCGGGGGCGGGAACGGGAACGGCACGACGCGGGGGTCGCGGAAGCCGTGCGGATCGCCGTCGCCGAGGTCGTCGGGCCACGGCTCGCCCAGCGGACCGAACCAGGCATCCTCCCGGTGCTCGCCGGACGGCCCGCCGTACCGGGGGACCAGCCGCAGGCCGTCCGCGCCGGTCTCCTCCGGGCCCGGTCACGCCAGGGCTCGAAGGACGGCGCGTCGTGTTCGTCCGCCCACGCCGCCCGCAGCGCCGCGACCAGGGCGCGGGCCGAGACCTCGACGGTCGGCGGCGGACCGGCGTCGTCGACGGTCGGATGGTGCAGGGCGAGGCGGGCGAGGTCGCCCACCACCTCGACGGTGAGGTCCAGCGGGTCGCCGCGCAGGTGCAGGGCTCGAGAGGTCATGGCGAGCAGCATCGGGCCCGGCGTGGCAGGACCGGGTGCGTTTCGGCGGGACTGGGGACGGTCCGGTCGCGGCGTGCGCCCGGCCGGCCCGGCCACCAGGGGCGGACGGCGGGCCGGGGGAACCGAGGAGCGCAGACGCCCGTCCCCAGTCGTGCCCCGGAGCGCGCCCGCGCGCCGCGCACGGCAGGGTGGGCGGCGACACCGAGCACCCGACGAGCAGGGAGTGCCATGGCGCTGGCGTGCCCGACGTGCGAGGAGACCGCGGCCGAGTACCTCGGCATGGCCGACGACGGCCGCAACATGATGCGTTGCACCAGCTGTGGGCACGAGTGGGTGCTCGGCGCCAAGCCGGTGTCGCCCCGGGCGGTCAGCCAGACCACGCGCCGCCGGAGCACGAGCGCCAGCACCAGCACCAGCACCAGCCGCTCGGTGTCGGGCACCCGGTCCCACGGCGCGCGCCGCCCGCCGGGCGTCGGCGCGACACGCGGCCCGCGCGTCGTCGAGGACGTCGAGACCGCACGACGACGCTTCCCCGGGGCCGACGCGGTGTCGCCCGCGACGTGGCGCCGGGTCGAGGCGCTGCGCGCCGAGTTCCTCGCCGAGGTCCCTCGCCCCGACCCGGAGGCCACGCGCTACCGCGACGTCTACCGCGAGGCGTTCAGCGCCGAGAACCTGCCGTACACGACGCCGAGCGCGCTCAAGGACTTCGCCAACAGCAAGGTCGTCGCCCGGCCCGGCAACATGAGCCGGTTCAACGACGAGTGGCGCGCGCTCGGCAGCCAGGCCGCCGCCGACGCCTTCCGCGGCGTCATCGAGCACCTCCTGCGCGGCGAGGACCCGCCGGCGCCGGAGGACCGCCTCACCGAGCTGATCACCTCCGACGAGCCGCCGGCGATGCCCGGCTTCCGCGAGGCGATGCTCACCCGCGTGCTGTGCATCGCCGAGCCGGAGCGCTTCCTGCCGATCCTGGTCTACACGAGCCCGGCGGGCGGCAAGCGCGAGCTCGCGCGGCGGATCTTCGGCCTGGAGCTCCCGGCCCCCGAGACGACCTCGCAGACGATCGGACGCCTCGCGTACTGGAGCAACGACCTGCTCGTGTCGCTGATCGGCGACCGCTTCGTCGACCTCGACCACGCGCGCGCGTTCCTGTGGTGGGCCAAGGACCACCCCGACCTCGGCTGACCCGGCCCGGTGCGGGCTACGACCGTGAGGCGGCCATGCACGGCGGACCGCCGACGGCGCCAGCCGCGACCGGGTGTCCGATCGACTTGCCCATGCGCACCAGCGGGATCCCGGCTCCGGTCACGTCCTCGACGACGTCCTCGATCGGGGCGAAGCCGGAGGAGCGGTACAGCCGGAGCCCGGACAGGGTCGCGAGCAGCTCGAGCGCCCGGAACCCCGCCGCGCGGGCCGCCGCCTCGGACAGCGAGAGGACGAGCCGCCCGACGCCCCGGCGCACGTGGTCGGGGTGGGTGTACATCGCACGGATCCGGGCCGGGTCGCGTGCCGGATCGAGCCGCGCCTGGTCCCTTCCCGCGCTGTGGTCGCCGCCGTACGTCGCGCGCCGCATGCTCCACCCGCCGCAACCGGCCAGCACCCCGTCGCGCTCGACGACGAAGTAGGTCCCGTCGGCCACGAGCCTGCTGTCGATGCCCATGATCTGCCGGCTGGCCACGACCTGCTCGGGGGTGAGGACGTCGCGCTGGAGGGTGTCGATCGCGAGACCGGCCAGCTCGCGAAGCTGCGGCAGGTCCTCCTCGCGCGCGAGACGGTGCGTCAGCAAAGGCCACCTCCGATCGCCGGCCCCCCGGACGCAGTGAAACACGTGTGTTTCATCGACGCAACAGTTATTATCGGACCGTGACGGCCACCCGCGACGCGATCGAGCCTCCCCTCCTGGACGCGGTGTCCCGGATTCTCGAGCGGGAGGGCCTGCGCGGACTGAACATCTCGGCGATCGCCGTCGAGGCCGGGGTCTCGCGGGTGACGCTGCACCGGCGCGGCGCGCGGCTCGACGACTACCTGGTGGCCGTGCTGGGCCGCGCGAGCGACGACCTGCGCGGGTCCCTGTGGCCGGTCCTCACCGGCACCGGTACCGCCCGCGAGCGCCTGGTCGCCGCAATGGCGGTCCTGTGCGACGTCTACGAGCGGCACGCCGGCATCGTCCGCGCGATGTACGGCGAGCCGGCCCGACCGCTGCCCGCGGCGCCCGGCGGCACCACCAGCCGGCAGTTCGTCGAGCCGTTCGAGCGACTGCTCGCCGACGGCCTCACCGACGGCTCCCTCACGTGCTCCGACCCTCGTGAGGACGCGCTCCTCCTCGCGAACACGGTCGCGTGGACGTTCCTGCACATGCGGCTCGCCCACCGGTGGCCGCGCGATCAGGCGGTCGCCCGTGTCGTGGACCTCGCCACGGCGCGCTTCCTGCCCGACCGGCCCGGGCCGGGCTGATCCTCAGCCCGAGGCACCCACCCAACCGAGGTGGGTCGAGAGGTCCTCGGCGGCAGCGCGCAGGTCGGGCACGATGGCCCGGGCGCGGCGCCGCGGCAGCCGGTAGGCCGGTCCGGCGGCGCTGAGCGCGGCGATGACCTCGTTGCCCGGCCCCCAGACGGGCACCGCGACCGCGTGCAGCCCGACCTCGAGCTCCTCGAACGAGCGGGCGTGGCCCTCGTCGACCACGCGGGCGAGCTCCTCGCGCAACGCGGCGGGCTCGGTGATCGTCGACTCGGTGAACCGCGGCAACCGCCGCCGCAGGATGGTGCGACGTTCGGCGTCACCCATGTACGCGAGCAGCACCTTGCCCGCCGAGGTCGCGTGCAGGGGCGTGCGCCGCCCGACCCAGTTACGGGTCGTCACCGAGGACGCGCCGAACTCCTGGGCGACGTTGATGGCCGCCTCGCCGTCGTGCACCGCGAGGTTGACGGTCTCGCCGACCTCCTCGGCGAGCTGCTGGCAGACCGGCTGGCCGAGGCGGGCGAGGTCCATGCTCCCGGTGGCGGCGGCGGCGAGGCGGACCACACCGAAGCCCAGCGCGATGCGCCCGCGGTCCCCCCGCTGCTCGAGCAGGCCCCGGCGCACGAGCGCCGCGACCAGGCGTGAGGCCGTCGACTTGTGGACTCCCAGCTCCTCGGAGAGCTCGGTGATGCCGATCTCGCCGCGGGCGGCGACCACCTCCAGCGCCGTCACGGCCCGGTCGACCGAGCGGACGAGCGCGGGTTCCTTGCCGCCGTCCTTGCTGCTGCTACCCCCGTCGCCGTCGGTGCGCGCCATCGCCGGCATCCTCTCCGACCGTCCGGGTCTCGTCCGAGCGGCGGGGGTCGGCCGTACCGCGCGGGCTGCGGGAGGGGCGACCCTATCGCTTGATCAGCGGGTCTGCCGCTGCTCGCGGGCTGGGACGCCGTTCGGCCCGCCGAGGTCCACCGCATAGGTGCCGACCGTGACGGCCAGCGCGTCGAGCATCCGGTCGAGGGCGACGCGGTCGATGTTGGCCGTGGTGTCGCAGGCCTGGTGATAGCAGCGGTCGTAGGGCACGCCCGCCTGGCCGCCCCACACCGCGGCCTGCTCCGGGGTCTTGACCTCCTCGGCGCCGGTGAAGAGCCCGCCCGCGGGGATGCCCGCCTCGATGAACGGCCCGTAGTCCGAGCGACCGTCGAAGTCGGTGCCGCGCGGGGGCACCCCCGTCGCGGTCAGGGCGCCGGCGAGGGTCCGCTCGATGCCGCCGGAACCGGCGGGGCCGGGCGGGGCGCCCTCGCGGTCGGAGTCGTCGCCGTCGTAGACGAGGTAGGCCGGGTTGGGCGAGCCGAGCATGTCGGAGTTGATCAGCAGGGCGATGTCCCGGCGGGCCTCGGGCGTCAGACCCTGCACGTAGGCGGTGGAGCCGAGCAGGCCGACCTCCTCGGCGCCCCACCAGGCGAAGCGCACGGCGTTGGTCACCGGCGGGGCCCCGCCGAGGCGCACCGCGAGCTCGAGCTGGGCGGCGGAGCCGGAGCCGTTGTCGTTGATGCCCGGTCCCTCGGCCACCGAGTCGAGGTGGGCGCCGCTCATGACGACCTCGTCGGTGCGCCCGGTGGTGGTCTGGGCGATGACGTTGCGCGTGGTCACGGTGGCCGACCGGGTGGCGAGGGTCAGCGTCACGGGTGTCCCGGCCCGCGCGAGCAGCGCGTCGAAGTCGCTCTGCAGCAGTCCGCCGGTGGGCAGCCGGCCCTCGGCCACCGAACCGAGCGTGCCGCCGAGCGGCCCCGGCGCGTTGTTGCCCACGAGGACCGCCGCAGCCCCGGCCTCCGCGGCCACCTGCTGCTTCTGGGTGAACGTGCAGGAGCCGCGCCGCACGAGCACCACCGCGCCCCGGGCGGGCAGGTTCGCGTAGTCGGTCGCCTCGCAGCCCGGGGTCGGGTCGCCCGGCGCGTCCGGGGCCACGACCAGCGGGGCGGTGACCCCGCCGGCCGGTGTGGCCGGCGAGTAGATCAGCGCGGTGACCGCCGGTCCGGGCGCCCCCGCGACGGCGAGCGCCTCGGTGTCGACCGCGAAGGTGTCGAACGGGAAGCTCGGGGTCTCGACGGTGAAGCCCGCGCGGCGGAGCTCGCCCGCGACGTACTCGACGCTCGCGTCGTAGCCCGGCTGCCCGGACGCGCGGTTGCCGCCGTTCGCGTCGGCGATGCGCTGGAACTCCTCCAGGCGGGCGAACGCCGCGTCTCCCGTGACCTGCTCGGCCAGCCGCCGGGCCAGCCCCGGGTCGCCCGGCGGCGCGGGAGCCGAGGGCGCGGCGGCGGCCGGCGAGGGGGTCGGGGCCGGCGCCGCAGCGCCGCCGCCGCAGGCCGCGAGCGTGAGGAGGGTGCCGAGGGCCGCCGCAGCGAGGGGACGCACGCCGCGTCGGGCCGGGATCATGCTCACGGACCGTAGCGGATCGGTCGGGGTGGCCGCGGCCGGATCGGCGCGGACCGGAACGGGCGAGCGACTCGAGAAGGGCGACGCGGGACACGTCCCCCGGTGCCGCCCCTCCCGGCTACAGTTGGTTGGCACAGCCAACGACCACGAGGAGGGCGCGTGCCGCACGCCGGTGTCCCGACGGCGCGGGACGCCGCACCCCGGCCCGCGCTGGTCGTCACCGTCCTGTCGTCGGTGGGCCTCGTCGCCTCGCTGTGCATGACGCTCGTCGTGCCCGTGGTGCCCCAACTGCCACAGCTGCTCGACACGTCCACCGCGACGGCGTCCTGGGTGATCACCGCGACGCTGCTCGCCGGCGCCGTGGCCACGCCGATCGCCGGCCGCCTCGGCGACATGGTCGGGAAGCGTCGCGTCCTGCTCGCCACGCTCGCGCTGCTCGTCGTCGGGTCCGTGCTCTGCGCCGTGACCTCGGCGCTGCTCCCGGTGCTGCTCGGCCGGGCGCTGCAGGGCGTGGCCGTGAGCGCGGTGCCGCTGGGGATCAGCCTCATGCGCGACACGCTGCCGCCCGCGCGGCTGGGTTCGGGCATCGCGCTGATGAGCGCCACGCTGGGCATCGGCGGCGGGCTGGGCCTGCCGCTCTCGGCGCTGATCGTCCAGGTGGCCGACTGGCACGCCCTGTTCTGGGTGGCGGGCGGGCTCGGCCTGGCGGGCCTGCTGCTCGTCGCCGTCGTCATCCCCGAGACGGCCACGCGCTCCGGGGGGCACTTCGACGCCGTCGGCGCCGTCGGGCTGTCGGTGGGCCTCATCGGGCTGCTCCTGGCCGTCTCCAAGGGCGGCGAGTGGGGCTGGACCAGCACGGCGACGCTCACCTCCGCCGGCGTCGCGGTGGTCGCGCTGCTCGCCTGGGGCGCCTACGAGATGCGGGTGACCGACCCCCTGGTCGACCTGCGGCTCAACGCCCGCCGCGCGGTGCTGCTGCCCAACCTCATCTCGATCCCGGTCGGCGTCGCCATGTTCACCGGCATGGTCGTCTTCCCGCAGCTGCTCTCCGCGCCGCTGGCCTCCGGCCACGGCCTGGGGCTGAGCCTGCTCGCGGCGGGTCTGACGCTGGCGCCCAACGGCCTGGTCATGATGCTGATGTCGCCGGTGACCGCGCGCATCTCGGCGAGGATGGGCCCGCGGACCTCCCTGCGCATCGGCCTCGTCGTGATCGCCGTCGCCTACGCCGCGAGCACGGTGCTGCTCTCCGCCGCCTGGCAGATCTCGGTGGTGATCTCGGTGATCGGCGCCGGCGTGGCCCTGTCCTACGGCGCCCTGCCCGCGCTGATCATGCGGGCGGTGCCCACCACCCGCACCGCCGCCGCCAACGGCCTGAACACCCTCATGCGCTCCATCGGCACCTCGACCGCCTCGGCGCTGGCCGCGGTCGTGCTCGCGGGCTCGACGATGCCGGTCGAGGGGACGCTCGTCCCCTCGCTCGGGGCGCTGCGCACGACGCTGCTCATCGCCGCAGGCTGCGCGGTCCTCGCGCTGCTGGTGAGCCTCGCGGTGCCGTCGCTGCCCGAGCCCGAGGTCGCCGCGGAGAGGGCCCAAGAGGAGGCCCCGGTGCCCGCCGGCGCCGGGACGGACGGGCACGAGGCGGACCGGCACGAGGCGGACCGGCACGAGGCGGACCGGCACGAGGCGGACCGGCACGAGGCGGACCGGCACGAGGCGGACCGGCACGAGGCGGACGGGCACGGACCCGCCGTGCTGCGCGGCCGGGTGCTGCACGACCACGGTGCGCCCGCGGCGGGTGCGCGCGTGACCCTCGTCGACCTCGACGGGCGGCAGCTGGCCGTGAGCCCGGTCGACGGCGACGGGGTGTTCGCCGCCGACCCCGGGCCGCACCGCCCCGTCCTGCTGATCGCCGGCCTCGCGGGCGCCCGTCCCGCGGCGGTCCACGTGGTCCCCGGGCAGGACACGCTCGACCGCCCCGTGGTGCTCTCGCCGCTGGCGCGCTGAGCCACCCGTCCCGTTTGGGTCGCCCGCCGGCGGTGGCATCCCCCGGGCACCGGCCGAGCCCAGGGAGGTGCGATGTCCGGCGACGACAACGCGGTCGTGGCCGTCCGCCAGGCCGTCTCGGCCCTGCGGGCGGGCACCGTGACCCGAAGTCCCGCCTCGGAGGACCACGCGGTGCTCGGCGCGGAGTCCCGGGCGCTGGTGGAGCAGCTGGTCGACCTGCTGCAGACCGTCGACCGCGCGACCACCGACCCGCGCGATCCGCACACCCGCGACCTGAGCACCCTGCGCGAGCGGCTGGCCACGGCGGTGGCGCCGGTGGACGTGGCCGGCGACCCGCGCGACCAGGTCACCGACCACGCGCCGCAGGCCCCGGCCCGGCCGGGCCAGCCCGACGACTGACGGGCCTCTCCCCCGCGCGTGCGGGACGATGGTCGCGTGCCCGAGGGTGACACCGTCTTCCTCGCCGGTCGGCGTCTCCACGACGCGCTGGCCGGCCGGGAGCTGACGCGCGGCGAGCTGCGCCACCCGCGGCTCGTCCAGCACGACCTCGCGGGTCGCTCCGTGCTGGAGGTCGTCAGCGTCGGCAAGCACCTGTTCACCCGCTTCGACGACGGCACGAGCCTGCACAGCCACTTCCGCATGGACGGCTCCTGGCACCTCTACCGGCCGGGCCGCCCGTGGCGCGGCCCCGACCACCAGGTGCGCGCGATCCTCGAGGTGCCCGACCGCGTGGCCGTCGGGTTCCGCCTGCACGACCTCGACCTGCTGCCGACCGAGCGCGAGGACACGTGGGTCGGGCACCTCGGCCCCGACCTGTTGGGCGACGGCTGGGGCTCCGCCGCGGCCGCCGAGGTCGAGCGGCGGCTGCGCGCCGACCCCGAGCGCGAGCTCGGCGCCGCCCTGCTCGACCAGCGGGTGGCGTGCGGGGTCGGGAACCTCTACAAGGCCGAGATCTGCTTCCTGCTCGGCGTCTCGCCGTGGACGCGGGTCGGCGACCTCACCGACCGGCAGGTCCACGACGCGGTCACCTGGGCCCACAAGCTGCTCGCCCGCAACGCCTGGCGTCCCGAGCAGTCCACCACCGGCGACCTCGGGGAGGGCGCCCAGCACTGGGTGTTCGAACGCGGCGGGCGCGGGTGCCGGCGCTGTCGTGACGTGGTGCGCACGGCGGGACAGGACGACGGCGGGGCCGACCGCGAGGACCGGATCGCCTACTTCTGCCCCACCTGCCAGCCGGGCCCCCACCCGCCCCCGGCCCGCCGCGGCGGCCGCCGACCGCAGCAGCAGTCGGGACGGCGCTCGCGCTACGGCTGAGCCACCTATGCGGGCCCCGACAGCGGCACACTGCCCTGATGGACGCCGTGCCGCCCGGGCGCGAGCACGAGACGGCGGTGCTCGTCTCGGCGCTGGACGACGCGTGCGCGGGTCAGGGCACCGCGGTACTCGTGGTCGGTGAAGCCGGGATCGGCAAGTCGACCCTGCTCGGGGCGCTGCTCGACGCGGCGGAGCACCGTGGGCTACCGGCACTGCTCGGGCGGGCCAGCCCCGACCTCGGCAGCCCCGCCTTCTGGCCCTGGACCCGCCTGCTGGGCAGCCCCGCCGCCCGCGATCGGGGCCTCGACCCGGCGGTGCTCGACCTCGCGGTGGCCGCCGAGGGCCCGGAAGCGAGCGACGCCCGGGCCCGCTTCCGCGCGGTCGCGGACACCGCCGACGCCCTCGCGGCGGCCGCCGACGCCGGGCTCGTGGTGGCCGTGGAGGACGTGCACGCCGCCGACGAGGCCTCCCTGACCCTGCTGCGCCACCTCGCCGGGGAGGTCGTCGCCACCCGGGGGCCCGCCCTGCTGCTGGTGGCCACGAGCCGCGAGCCCGTACCCGAGGGGCTCGACGAGGCCGTCCCCGTCGTGCTGCGCCCGGGACGTCTCGGGCGCGAGGCCGTCCGCGAGCTGCTGCGGCGGCGCGACGGGCACGAGCCCGACGAGGCGGGCGTCGACACCCTGCTCCACGTGAGCGCGGGGCACCCGCTGCACCTGCGGGAGCTCCTGCGGGCACCCGAGGTGCACGCCGGGGCGGTCGCATCCCTCGTGCGGCGTCGCGTCGCCGGGCTCTCCCCCGGCGCGACGGACCTGCTCGCGACGGCGGCCGTCGCCGGCGAGGAGGTGGAGCTCGGCCTCCTCGGCGCGCCCGAGCCCGCGGTCCTCGCCGAGGTGCTCGCGGCGGGCCTGCTGCACGCCGACCCGCGGGACGCGGGTCGGATGCGCTGGTCGCACGCGCTGCTGCGCGCCGCGTGCCGCGACGGGCTCCCGGCGGCCCGGCGCCGGGCCGAGCACGGCCGCCTCGCCGATGCCCTGCCGGCGACCCGGACGGGCGAGGTGGCGCGGCACCGTCTCGCCGCCGCCGTCTCGCCCGAGGGACGGGCCGCGGCCGCGGCCGCCTGCCGCGCGGCGGCGGAGTCGGCAACCGCCCGGCGGGCGCCCGACGACGCCGCCGGCTGGTACCGGCGCGCCCTGGACGTGACCGACGACCCGGAGCTCCGGACGGAGCTGCGCCTCGCGCTGGCCCGGGCACTCGTCCGCGCCGACCGCACCACCGACGCCATCGACGAGGCCGCCGCGGTACTCGACGCCGCCGAGCCCGCAGGTCGCGCCGACCTCGCGGCCGGCGCGGCCGTCGTCGTCCGCGGTATCGGCCCCGACCTCGTGGCCGGGCGGATCGAAGGGCTGGTGCAGCGCGCCGGCGCGCTGCTCGCCGGGGAGGACTCGGCCCGCCGAGCGCGTGTCCTCGCCCAGGAGGCCATGGTCGCGGCGGTGCGCGGCCGGCCGGACGAGGCGGCGGAGATCTCGGCCCGGGCGCTGGCGATGGCCGACCGGCACGAGCACGAGCCCGAGGGCGTCGACGCGGTCCTGCACGCGCTGCACGCCCGCTACGAGGTGTGCGGCGGGCCCGGGCACGTGGACGCCCGGCTCGCCGTCGGGCGGCGCACCATCGCCCTCGGCCAGGCCACGCAGCGTCCGGAGGCCCTGGTGTGGGGTCATGTGTGGCGCATCGACGACGCCTTCGAGCTCGGGGCGACGGACGTGGTCGACGTGGGTATCGAGGCCCTCGGGGCCGTCGCCGACCGGCTCGGCGGCAGCCTCGCCCGGTGGCACGAGCTGCGGGCGCGGGCCGCCCGAGCGCACCTCGTGGGCCGGTACGAGGACGCGTTCGTCCTGGCCGGACGTTTCCGGGACGTCGGCCGCCGCAGCCAGGACCCGACCGCCGAGCCCCTGTACGAGGCGTTCGTGAGCCTGCTCCACCGCGACCTGGGCAGCCTCGCGGCGTGGCGACCCGGCGGGGAGGCCTTCGCGCGCATGCGGCACCTCCCGATCTTCTGGGCCACCGCCGGCGTCGCGTACCTCGACCGCGGCGACGAGGAGCTGGCCCGCACGCTCTACGACGAGCTGCGCCCGCACCTGTTCGCCGTCCCGCACACCAACCGGTGGCGGCCGGTCGCCTGCTGCGGGAGCGAGCTGGCCGTCGCGTTCGGCGACACGGAGGTGGTGGGGGCGGTCCTCGCCCAGCTGCGCCCCCACACGGCGCTGCGCGGCGACAGCAGCACCGGCTGCCCCGGACCGGTGGCCCGCTTCGCCGCGGCTGCCGCCCGCCACGTCGGCGAGCACGACGAGGCCGTCCGGCTGGCCGAGCAGGCCGTGACCTCGGACCGGCGCCTCGGCGCGGTGCCGGGGCTGGCGCGCTCGGATCTGGAGCTGGGGCGCTCCCTCGCGTCGCGCGCCGGCACCGGTGATCGCGAGCGTGCCCGGGGGGTGCTCGACGAGGCGCGGACCGTGGCCCGCCGCCTGGGTCTGCGGCCGACGCTGGAGGGCGCGTCGGCGCTGCTCGCCGAGCTCACCGGGCTGGGACCGGGCGCGGGGTCGCTCACGGCACGCGAGCGCGAGACCGTCGCTCTCGTCGTCACCGGGCTGGCCAACCGCGAGGTCGCCGCCCGGCTGGTGATCAGCGAGCGGACGGTCGAGAGCCACGTCCGCCACGCGCTGGCCAAGCTGGGGCTGCACAACCGCACGCAGCTCGCCGCGTGGGCCGCCGACGCACTGTCCTGATCGTCCTGCCCGCCCCTCCTGCGTACCGCGTCCTGCGTACCAGCACGGAGGTCCGACCGCGCGCCGCGCGCCACGCTGGGCAGCGCTCATCACCCACCCGAGAGGACGTGGACGCCGTGTTCGCCCGATTCCAGACCGTGGCCACAGTGCCGCCCACCGACGACCCCGACGCCCGCCGCCGCGAGCTCACCGACATCCTGCGCCGCCATGCCGGGTACAGCGGGGCCTACTTCCTCGTGTCCGGGCCGACCGCGATGCGAGCGCTGGTGACCCTGTGGTCCACCGAGGAGGACGCCCGCGCCGCGTCGGACCGCACGCGCGCCGCCCAGGGAGGCGGACCGCGTCCGGTGACCCTCGACGAGGACACCGTCTACGAGGTCACCGACGACGAGCCCGGGGCCGCCGCCGACGGCGAGCCGGCGGTCGTGGCCGTCGCGGCGTTCGACGGGCCCTTCAGCGACGCCGGGCGGGCGGCGATCGACCGCGTCCACCGCCGGCAGGTCATCCCGGCCGCGCGGGCGGTGCCCGGCACGGTCCGGCTGCTGGTCCTGTGGGACCACCTGTCCCGCTCGATGCGCGCGCTGCTCCTGGCCACCGACGCGGCGTCGCTCCGCGCGGCCCACGAGGCGGTCGAGGCGACCGACCCCGCCGCGGAGGAGGACCCGGCCCTGGTCTCCCCACCGGACCGCGTGGATTCCTGGGAGGTGGCCGGCGCGGACGTCCCGGCCCGTCTCACGGGTGCATCCGCGCGCCCTTGACGATCTTGTCGACGGCGTTGCGCGGGCCGTGCCGCTCCGCAGGCCCCGGCCGAGGGCTCGGCCGTGGGCGGCCCGCAGCACCCCGGCGTCCGCCGCGAAGACCATCACCGGCCGGCCGAGCAATCGGCAGGTAGGCGGTGCCGTCGGCATCTTCCACGACCAGGCGCACCTCACGCGGCACTTCCGCCGTGTCGTCGGCACCACGCCGGCACGGTTCGCGCAGTGCGGCACCGTCCTGACACAGCGCGGCCGCCCGTCCCCGGGGGGCGACGGGCGGCCGCGGTGAGGAACTACTGGCGCGGCGCCTGCTGCTGGGTGGGCTGCTGCTGCGGCTGGGCCGGCTGGGGCTGGGCCTGCGGCTGGGCCGACTGGCCGGCCGGGATCTGCTGGGTGCCCTGGCCCATCGAGGCGCGGATCTGGTCGAGGCGGCTCTTGCCCGCGTAGTCGCGCGTGGCCTCCTCGACCTCGAGCATGCGGCCCTGCACGCTGTTCTGCGCGAGCTCGGCCTGGCCCAGCGCCGTCGAGTAGCGACGCTCGATCTTGTCGCGCACCTCGTCGAGCGACGGGGTGTTGCCCGGCGCGGCGACCTCGCTCATCTGGCGCAGGGACGCGGACACCTGCTCCTGCATCTTGGCCTGCTCGAGCTGGCTGAGGAGCTTCGTGCGCTCCGCGATCTTGGTCTGCAGGACCTGGGCGTTGCGCTCGACGGCCTGCTTGGCCTGCTGCGCCGCGCCGATCGCCTGGTCGTGCAGCGTCTTGAGGTCCTCGACGTTCTGCTCGGCGGTGACCAGCTGCGACGCGAACTGCTCCGCGCTCTGCTCGTAGCGCTGCGCGGACTCCTCGTCGCCCTTGGCCCGCGCGTCGTCGGCCATCACCAGCGCCTGGCGCGCCGAGGCCTGCAGCTTCTCGATGTCGGCGAGCTGGCGGTTCAGCTTCATCTCCAGCTGGCGCTGGTTGCCGATCACCGACGCGGCCTGCTGCGACAGCGACTGGTGCTGGCGCTGCGCGTCCTCGATGGCCTGCTGGATCTGCACCTTCGGGTCGGCGTGCTCGTCGATCTTCGAGGAGAACGCCGCCAGGAAGTACCGCCAGGCCTTGACGAAGGGGTTGGCCATCTGCTCCCGCCCAACTCGTGACGTCGATCCGGCTCAGGCCACGACATCCGCGCCTGGTCTCGCCGACCATGGTCTCACCTCCCTGCGGAGGCTTCCACCGACCCGCCGATCACGCCGCGGCGCGCACCACCGGGGCCGTGGGGCCGGGACCGGACGCCGCCGGCGGCAGGGTGACGAGGCCGACGAGCCGCGCCGGCGTCGCGCCCTCGACGGGCGCCACGACCTGCTCGCCGTCGTCGCGGGTGGGCGCGCCCTCGGGCTCGGGCAGCGCGACGGTGCGCGGCGCGGCCGGCTCCGCGGGCTCGGCCGGGGCGGGCAGGGAGGCCGACATGCTCGCCGACGCCGGGGACGCGGCCTCGTCGGACGCGGGCTCGAACGCCTCCTCCACCGCGGTGCGCAGCGCCTCGTCCATGCCCGGCTCGTCGCCTGCCCGACCGCGGGGCGCGGCGCCGACCCCCGCGGGCACGGGGCGCGGCGCGGGGCGCAGGGCGTCGGCGACCTCGTCGAGCAGCTCGGGCAGCGGCAGCTCGAGGGCCTCGCAGATGGCCGCCAGCAGCTCGCTGGACGGCTCCTTGCGGCCACGCTCGACCTCGGAGAGGTATCCGAGGCTCACGCGCGCCTCCCGTGAGACGTCGCGCAGCGTGCGGCGCCGCTCGGTCCGGGCCCGGCGGATGGTCCCGCCGATGGCCTCGCGCAACAGCAGCGTCATGCCGCACCTCCCAGCACCGGCCGTGGGTCCCGCTCGGGCGACGCCGCGGTCGGGGCGTCGACGACCATGTCGTTCCACCGTACCGACGGCGATCGTGCGGCGACGGGGACGCGGGCGCGGGGGCGTTCGCCGACGGCGAACCTCAGGTCGCGCGGGCCCGGGCGCGCAGGCGCAGGGCGCGGACCAGGTAGTCGACGCCGGTGACCACGGTCACGACCACCGCGGCGAGCATCAGCACGCCGACGCCGGGCGCGAAGAACGCCGGCAGCGGCATGATCGCGAGCCCCAGGGCCACGGTCTGCAGCACGGTCTTGATCTTGCCGCCGCGGCTGGCGGGGATGACGCCGTGGCGCAGCACCCAGAACCGCAGCAGGGTCACCCCCAGCTCGCGGACCGCGATCGTGATCGTCACCCACCAGGCCAGCTCGCCGAGCACCGAGAGCCCCACGAGCGCGGCGCCGGTCAGCGCCTTGTCCGCGATCGGGTCGGCGATCTTGCCGAAGTCGGTGACCAGCCCCCAGCGGCGGGCGAGGTCGCCGTCGAAGGTGTCGGTCAGCGACGCCACCGCGAACACCGCGAACGCCGCCCACCGCCACACGGGGCTCGACCCGCCGTCGACGAAGAGCACCACGAGGAACACCGGGACGAGCACCAGGCGCACGACGGTCAGACCGTTCGCGACGTTGACCAGCGGCACCGGCGGCACCACGGCGCTGGGGCCCGTGGCGGGCGCCGACCCGGGTCCCGGCCGGCGGCCCGGGCCGGAGGCCGTCACCGCGCTCCGGCGCCGACGGGCGCCCCGGCGGCGAGGTCGGCGGCACCGCCGTCCCCGGCGACCCCCAGCGCCTCGACGACCAGGTCGATGCCCTCGGCGTCCACGACGCGCCCGGTGACCACGACCCCCGGGGCGAGGCCGTCGAGCAGCGTCAGGTCGCCGACGAGACGGCACTCGCCGTCCACGTCGGGCCCCTGGTGGGCCGCGCGGCCCACCCAGCGCTCGTCGTCGGGCTCGTCGGCGTCCCACCGCTCCACGAGGACCTCGACGGTCCTGCCCACCCGCCGCGCGGCGCGGTCCTCGGCGACGTGCTCGGCGAGGCGGGTGATGCGCTCGACACGCGCGGCGACCTCGCCGGCGTCGACCTTGTCGGGCAGGCCGAGGGCCTCGGTGCCGTCCTCGTCGGAGTAGCCGAACACGCCGACGGCGTCCAGCTCGGCCTCGGCGAGGAACGCCTCGAGCTCGGCCAGGTCCTCCTCGGTCTCGCCGGGAAAGCCCACGATGACGTTGGAGCGGATGCCCGCCTCCGGGTCGAGCGCGCGGATCTCCCGGCAGAGCGCCAGGAACGTCTCCCGCGACCCGAAGCGCCGCATCCGGCGCAGCACGGGGGCGCTGGCGTGCTGGAACGACAGGTCGAAGTACGACGCGACACCCGGCGTGGTGGCGATCGCGCGCAGCAGCGGCGGGCGCACCTCGGCCGGCTGCAGGTACGACACGCGGACCCGGCGCAGGCCGGGCACGACGGTCAGCTCGCCGAGCAGGCGCTCCAGCGCCCCGCCCGCGGCCCCGCGGGCGTCGATGTCCTTGCCGTAGGACGTGGAGTTCTCGCTGACCAGCAGCACCTCGGCGACACCGTGGTCCGCGAGCCACGCGGCCTCGGCGACGACGTCACCCGGGTCGCGGGAGACGAAGGCGCCGCGGAAGGAGGGGATGGCGCAGAAGCTGCAACGCCGGTCGCACCCCGAAGCCAGCTTGAGCGGGGCGACCGGGGCGTCGTCGAGGCGCCGGCGCGGGACCGTCGGCACCCACTCGTGCCCGGGGATGCTCGTGTCACGCACCGCCTCGGGCCGCTTCACCGGGCTGATCGGCAGCAGCGTGCGGCGGTCGGTGGGGGTGTGCGACGCGAGCGGGCGGCCGGCCAGGACGTCGTCGAGGCGGGCGGGCAGGTCGCCGTAGTGGTCGAAGCCGAGCACCGCGGCCGCCTCCGGGAGCGCCTCGGCGAGCTCCGCGCCGTACCGCTCGGCCATGCAGCCCACGGCGACGACCTTCGCCCCGTCCGCAGAGCCGCCCCCGGCGGCCAGCACCGCGTCGACCGAGTCCTTCTTGGCCTGCTCGACGAACGTGCAGGTGTTGACGACGACGACGTCGGCGTCCCCGTCGTCGCCCGGGGCGACGTCCCAGCCCTCGGCGGCGAGCCGGCCGGCCAGCTCCTCGGAGTCCACGTCGTTGCGGGCGCACCCGAGCGTCACGAGGGCGACCCTCGGGTGCTCGCGGGCACGGGGAGAAGGGTCGGCCACCTCCCCAGCCTATCGGCCCGGGCGCTGGCCTACCCTCCGCTGGTGGTGAGCGCCCGGTGACCCCTGCGCACGACACCGCACCCGAGACGGCCGCGCCCGTGCTGCTGCGGCGGGCGCGCACGGCGGACGTCCGTGGGATCAAGACCCTGGTCGACTCGTTCGCCGACGACAACATCCTGCTGCGCAAGCCCCTGGTCACCCTGTACGAGACGGTGCAGGAGTTCCGCGTGGCCGTGCGCGGCCGCGACGTCGTGGGGTGCGGGGCCCTGCACGTGCTGTGGGAGGACCTCGCCGAGATCCGCACGATCGCCGTGCACCCGAGCATGCGGGGCGCCGGGATCGGCCACGGTCTGGTGCACGAGCTGCTCGCCCAGGCCCGGGCGCTGGGCCTGCGCAGCGTGTTCGTCCTCACCTTCGAGGTGGCGTTCTTCACCCGCCACGGCTTCCGCGAGATCGAGGGCTCGCCGGTGTCGCCCGAGGTCTACGCCGAGATGATGCAGTCGGCCGACGAGGGCGTCGCGGAGTTCCTCGACCTCGCCTACGTCAAGCCGAACACCCTCGGCAACACCCGGATGCTGCTGGATCTCTAGGTGCGCCGCGCGCACGTGGGTATCCGGCCGGGTGACCGCACCGACCTCCGCCCCCGCCCGTCCCTCGTCCGACACCTCCCGCGTGACGGTGGCCGTCACCGGCGCGACCGGCACGTTCGGCAGCAGCCTGCTGCCCCTGCTCGCCCTGGACCCGCGCGTCGCCGGTGTGGTCGGGGTGTCCCGGCACCCCGACAGCGGCACCGGCACCGACCGGCGCGCCGAGTTCCGCCGGGGCGACGTCCGCGACCAGGCGTCGCTGGAGAGCGCGTTCCGCGGAGCCGACGTCGTGGTGCACCTGGCCTACGACATCACCGGCACCACCAATCCCGGCGCGGTGGAGACGGTCAACGCCGAGGGGGCGCGCGCCGCGTTCCGCGCCGCCGTCGCGGCCGGCGCGCGCCGCTTCGTCTACGCCTCCTCGGTGGCGGCGTACGGCTTCTCCGACCGCAACCCGATCGGAATGCCCGAGAGCCACCCGCTGGGCGTCCACGACCGCTTCTTCTACGCCCGCGACAAGGCGCGCAGCGAGCAGCTGCTGGCCGCGGAGTCCGCCCACCACCCCGAGGTGGAGGTCCACGTGCTGCGCCCGTCCGGGGTCGTCGGGCCCGAGCTCGTCGGCGCCAAGCTCCCGCTGCCCGGACCGCTCGCGGCCCTCGGCGGTCCCCTGCTGGCCGCCGCCCGGCAGTACACGCGCCTGGGCCTGCCGCTGGCCGTGCCGGCGTTCCCGCTGCAGCTGGTGCACCAGGACGACGTCGGCGAGGCGCTGCGGCGCTGCGCGCTCGGCGACGGACCGGCCGGGCCGTACAACATCGCGGGTGACGGCGTCGTCACCCTGGCCGAGCTGGCCCGAGAGCTCGGCGCCCGCGTGCTGGAGCTGCCCGCCGAGGTGGCCGCGGTGCCCTCGCGGGCGGTGATGTCGCTGCCGCTGCCGCTGCCCTACCCGCTGCAGTGGATCGCGGCGGGCACCTACCCGGCGATCATGGACACGACGCGCGCGAAGGAGGAGCTGGGCTGGCGTCCGCGCTTCACCGGCCTGGGCGCGTGGCGCGACACCGTGCGCCGCTGACCCCGCGCCCACGACGTCGGCGCCGGCTCACTCCACCGTGACCGACTTCGCCAGGTTGCGCGGCCGGTCGACCTCGTGGCCGAGTCGCACGGTCACCTCCCGGGCGAACAGCTGCAGGGCCACCGCCGCCTCGAGCGGACCCCACGGCGGCTCCTCGGCGGGCAGGCACACCGGGAGGTCCGCGTCCTCACCGGACCCGACCAGTACGGTGCGCGCACCCCGGGCGGTGACCTCGGCGATCCCGACCGCGAGGCGCTCCCGGGGCTCGGCGCCCACCACGACGACGGGCGTGCCGGGCCCGAGCAGGGCGATCGGTCCGTGCTTGAGCTCGCCGGCCGGCAGGGCCTCCACCCAGCGGTAGGCGAGCTCCTCCAGCTTGAGCGCGCCCTCCTGGGCGTACGGCACCCCCGCGCCACGGGAGACGAAGACCGCTCCGGGCCGGTCGGCGAGCTCGTCGGCGAGCGCGGCTGCCGGCGCGGCGGCCAGCGCCGCCGAGGCGGCGAGGCGCGCCGGCAGCCCGTCCAGGACCTGCTCGAGCGCGGCGAGCCGGGCCGGCGCGAGCCGCCCGCTCGCCGACGCGATCGCCAGCGCCACCGCCACGCCCGCGATCACCTGCGCGGTGAACGTCTTGGTGGCCGCCACCCCGATCTCGGGCCCGCACCCGAGCCCGAGCACCGCATCCGCACGCCGGGCCAGGCTCGAGCGCGGGGCGTTGGTGAGCGCGAGCACCGGGTCGTCCCAGCGGTCGAGGGCGGCGAGCACGTCGGCGGTCTCGCCCGACTGGGACAGCGCCATGGTCAGCGTCCCCGGCTCGGGGACGGCGAGGTCGGCCTCGCTGGCGGTGACCACCCGTGACGGGACGCCACCCTCCACGGCGAGCACGCGGGCCACCACCTCGGCCGCGTGCCGGGAGGTGCCGCACGCGACGAGGCGGACGCGGTCGGGACGTGCGAGGCCCAGGTCGGTGAGCAGTCGGCCGTCGGCCAGACGCCCGAGCAGCCCGTCCAGGAGCCGGCGGGCCGCGGCGGGCTGCTCGTCGATCTCCTTGGCGGTGAAGTCGGGAGCGTCCCCGCGATCCGCGGTCGCGGCCCGCCCGGCCAGCGGCCACGGCAGGGGCGCCGGGACCGGCCGGGCGTCCGCGTCGAACCAGGTCACCTCGTCGCCGAGCGCGGCGAGGTGGCCCTCGGGGAGCTCGCGCGCCTCGGTCACCGCCGGGTCCAGGCCGAGCTCGTCGCTGGCCGCCATCCGCCGCCCCGGCGCGCTCCCCACGAGCAGCGGGGAGCCGCGTCGCGCCAGCACGACGCCGTCGACGCCCGCGACCAGCACCGCGAGGGCCCACGCGCCCCGCAGCCCCCGCACCGCCGCGGCGACCGCGGCCACCACGTCGGCCAGGGCCGGGACGAGCGGCAGGGCGTCCTCGATCCGGTGCGCGACGAGCTCGCTGTCCACCTCGGTGGCGACGAGGTGGCCCTGCGCGGCGAGCTCGGCGCGCAGACGGTTGGCGTCGGAGAGCGTGCCGTTGTGCACGAGGGCCACGCGCCCGGTGCAGTCGCGGTGCGGGTGCGCGTTGGCCGGCACCGGCGGGCCGTGGGTGGCCCACCGGGTGTGGCCGATGCCGGTCGTGGGCTCGTCGGCCTCCGGCGGCAGGGCGGCGACGAGGGCGGGCAAGCGTCCGGCGCTGCGGTGCACGTGCGGGGAGGCGCCGCCGCCGGGGTCGAGGGCGATGCCCACCGAGTCGTATCCGCGGTACTCGAGGCGGCCGAGGCCGTCGAGCAGCACGGGCAGGGCGGGACGGGTGCCGTGGTGGGCGACGATGCCGCACATCGGGTCCTCCGGGGTCGGGCGCGGATCAGGGCGCCGCGGTGGCGCCGGTCGAGGGTGCGGCGCCGCCCGGCCCCCGGGCGCTGGGGCGGACCCGCCGGTGAGCGGGGCGGTCCCGGGGGGACCACCCCGCGGCGGAGGTGGGGACAGCCCCCGCGGTCCGGGGGCCTGCACGATCGTCGGCGATCACGCCACGGCCGCAGGCTGGTGCCCGTTCGCAGGACACCCACCGCGCCCGCCGGGCCGGTCGGCACCCCGAGGAGCCACCGTGCACCCGTCCCCGCAGCCCACCCCGCCGGGGCGGGCCGTGCCGCGTCCGGTCCCGGGGACGGCCCCGGACGCCGGCACGTCGGTCATCCCGTGCTCGGGGCCGGCCGTGCCCCGACCCACCCCTCCGCCGGACCGTCCCCGGTCCCCCGGACCGGTGCCCCCGGGCCCGCCCGGGATCCGCCCCTGGCCGACCCACCCGGGGTCCTGGCCCCGTCCGGACCTCCGCCCGGGTCCGCGGCCGCACCCCCCGACCGGACCTCGTCGGCCGGACCCTGCGACGGGCCCCCGGTTCGCCGCGCCGCCCGTCACTCCGACCCCCGCCCGCCGGGCACCCGCGGCACTGCGCACTCCCCCGCCGGTCCCACCCCGGCGACCGGGACCGGGGGGCGCCCGCACGGCGGCCCGCTTCCTGCTGGGTCGACGCGACCCGGACGCCCAGCCCGTGTTCGTCGACGGCAGCGGCCGCCGCCGGCGCCTCGTGCGGCTCCTCGGCGCCGCCGTCGCCGCCGCCTGCCTCGCCTACGTCGTGCTCGTCGGGTGCGGCGCCGTCGCCGGCGCGCCGCAGCCCGCGGGCCCGGCCCCCGCTCCCGCACCCGGCTCGTCCGTCATCTCCACCGACACCCCCGGAGCCCCGTCGTGACCGCTCCCGCGCCCGGCGCCACCGAACCCGCCACCGAGCCCGCCACCGAGACCCCGGTCCGCTGGCGGCCGCGCCTGCCCGGCCCCGCGGTGTGGCTGGCCGTCCTGTTCTCGGTGATGCTCACGAGCGTCCTGGCGCTCAACGGCCTGACCAACGCCAAGGTGGCGGCGGACCAGGCGGCGGCCGAGCCCGCGGGCACGGCCACGGTCCCCGACACGCTCCTGAACGGCGGTCCGGTCATCTCGGCGGCGCCGGGCGGTCTGGAGTCGCGACGGCTGCCCGACCGGACGATCGCGCTCACGTTCGACGACGGGCCCGACCCCCGCTGGACGCCGGAGGTGCTGGCGGTCCTGCGCAAGCACAGGGTGCCGGCCACCTTCTTCGTCGTCGGCAGCGTCTCGGCCCAGCACCCGGAGCTGCTGCGGGCCATCCGCGACCAGGGCTCCGCGCTCGGGGTGCACAGCTTCACGCACCCCGACCTCACGACGGTCTCGGGCCTGCAGGCCGGGACCGAGCTCGGCGACACCCAGCTCGTCATCAACGGTGCGGTCCGGGAGTCGACCTACCTGCTCCGGCCGCCCTACTCGTCGACCCCGCGTGCGATCGACGACCCGCACTACGCGTCGCTGCGCGAGACCGCCGAGGACGGCTACACCACCGTGCTCACCGACTACGACAGCGAGGACTGGCGCCACCCCGGCATCGACGCCATCGTCGCGAACAGCACGCCGCCCGACGGCCGCGGCGGGGTCGTGCTCATGCACGACGCCGGCGGTGACCGCTCGGAGACCGTCGCCGCCCTCGACCGTCTGATCCCGACGTTGAAGGCGCAGGGTTACCGCTTCACCACGCCCACCGAGGCCGTGGGCCTCCCCGCGCCGGACCGGCCCGTCGGCCCCGTCCCGTACCTGCTCGGCCAGGGGCTCATGGTCGCCGTCGACACCGCCGGGATCGTCGTGTCGACCCTCACCTGGATGCTGCTGGTGCTCGGCGGCCTGGTGCTCTCCCGCCTCGTGCTGATGATGGTGGTGGCGGCCCGCCACCGCCGGAGGCGCGATCCGCGGCGCTTCCGCTGGGGTCCCCCCGTCACCGAGCCGGTCTCGGTGATCGTGCCGGCCTACAACGAGAAGGAGAACATCGCGGCCACGATCCGGTCGCTGGTCGCGAGCGACCACCCCGTCGAGGTCGTGGTGGTCGACGACGGCTCCGACGACGGCACCGCCGACATCGCCGAGGGCCTCGGGCTGCCGAACGTCCGGGTGGTCCGCCAGCCCAACGGCGGCAAGCCCTCGGCGCTGAACAACGGGATCGCCCACGCGCGGTACCGGCTCGTCGTGATGATCGACGGCGACACCGTGTTCGAGCGCGAGACCGTGCGGCGCCTGGTCCAGCCCTTCGCGGACCCGACGGTGGGCGCCGTCTCGGGCAACGCGAAGGTCGCCGCGAACGCCGCGGGGCGCCGCCGGCTCATCGCGAGCTGGCAGCACATCGAGTACGTCATCGGCTTCAACGTCGACCGGCGGGTCTACGACCTGCTCAGGTGCATGCCGACGATCCCCGGGGCCGTCGGCGCGTTCCGCCGCGACGTCCTGCTGGCCGTCGGCGGCGTCAGCGACGACACCCTGGCCGAGGACACCGACGTCACGATGGCCGTCTGCCGCCGGGGGTGGCGCGTCGTCTACGAGGAGACGGCGCGGGCCTGGACCGAGGCCCCGGCGACCCTCGGGCAGCTCTGGCGCCAGCGCTACCGCTGGAGCTACGGGACGATGCAGTCGATGTGGAAGCACCGCCGCGCGGTGTTCCACCGTGGCCCGTCGGGCCGCTTCGGGCGGATGGGCCTCGCACAGCTCGCGGCGTTCCAGATCGTGCTGCCGGTGCTCGCGCCGCTGGTCGACCTCTTCCTGGTCTACGGGCTGCTGTTCCTCGACCCCGTCAAGACCCTCGGCGCCTGGGGCGGCATGCTCGGGCTGCAGCTCTGCGGCGCGGTCTTCGCCTTCCGTCTCGAGCGCGAGAAGCTCGGTGTGCTGTGGCTGCTGCCGGTCCAGCAGCTGGTCTACCGCCAGCTCATGTACGCGGTGCTCATCCGGTCGGTGGTCACCGCCGTCGCCGGCATCCGCCTGCGCTGGCAGAAGCTGCGCCGCGTCGGCGGGCTGGACGAGCTGGTGGGCGGCGCCCCGGCCGATCTCCTGCCGCTCCCGCCCGCACGCGGCGTCCGGCCGGGAGCGTCCCCCGGCCGGCTCGGTCCCCCCGGCCCCGGCCGCCCCGGCCCCGGCGGCCCCGTCCCCGGCCGCCCCGGCACCGGCGGCCCCGGCACCGGCGGCCCCGTCCCCGGCGGCCCCGTCCCGCTCCGTCCCCCCGTGCCGGCCGTCGACGCCGGCCCGGTGCCCGCCCGGAGGCTCCCGTGAACCCCTACACCGACCCCACCGTCCGCCTGACGCTCGCCGTCCCGCCGCCCGGCCACCCGACGAGTCGTCCCGCCCCTCCCCCGGGGCGCCGGCTCCCGGCCCCGGCGGTGCACCCGATGACCGCGATGCCGCCCGGGCCGCGCCCGGGCCCGCGCCGGCCGGTCCCCGCTCCCGCGGCAGCGCCACGTCCGCCCGCGCCCGCGGGCGAGCCGGGGCACCCGCCTCCGTCCGCACCGCCGCCCCGCGGCGGGGACGAGCGACCGGGCGGGCGGGGCCGTCGCCTCGCGCTGCTGGCCGGCGGGTCCGCGCTGGTGGCGGTCCTGGCCGTCGTCGCCCTCCTGCTCACCGGTGTGATCCGGACCGGGCCGTCGGCGCCGCCGGTCCTCTCGGCCGGTCCCCTGCCGACCGAGCGGGTCACGCCGTACGCCGACATGAGCACCGCCACCCCGCCCGACCTCGCGGCGTACGTCCGCGACACGGGGCAGCGCGACGTCGTGCTGGCCTTCGTCCTCGCCGGCCCCGACGGGTGCGACCGGCCGGCCTGGGGTGGCACCGTCCCCGTCGGCGACCCGAAGGTCACGGAGCGCGTCGCGGCGCTGCGCGCGGCCGGCGGCTCCGTCGCCGTCGCCACCGGCGGCGCCCGGGCCCCGTACCTCGAGACCGCCTGCACCGACGCCGAGTCCCTGGCCCGGGCCTACCGGACCGCGCTCGACGTCGTGGGCAGCAACCACCTCGACGTCGACCTCGAGGCCGCGGTGGACAGCGACCTCGTGGCCGACGCCCTCGCCGCCCTGCAGCGCGAACGGGGCACCGCGATCACGCTGACGCTGCCGGTGGCCGGCCGGGAGTCGGCGCTGACCGCGGCCGGGCTGGAGATCCTGCGCGCGGTCGCCGACCGCGGCGTCGCGGTGCGCACCAACACCATGGCGATGAACTTCCCGCACACCGGGGACTGGCGCGGCGCCGTGCTCGGCTCGATGGACGCCGCCGCCCGCCAGCTCGGCGAGGTGTGGCCCACGGCGGACCCGGCCGAGCTGCGACGCCGCCTCGGTGTGACGGTGATGATCGGCCGCAACGACCAGGGCATGGTCACCACGCCCGAGGACGCCGCCGCCGTCGTCGACCGCGCCCGCGCATTGGGGCTCGGCTCGGTGGGCCTCTGGTCGGTGACCCGCGACGTGGGCTCCTGCCCCACCGCCGTCGAGGCCCGGCCGGACTGCAGCGGCGTCGCGCAGGGTCGGTACGCCTACACCGGCGTGCTCCAGGGCTTCGCCTGACCAATGATCAACGGGGACTCCGGACGCGTAGTAGCAGCGAACCGCCCGTTCGCTGCTACTGAGGCGGTGGGTCCCCGGCCCCGGCCCCGTCCCCGTCGCCGCCGTCGGTCGGCGGCGGGACGGGCGAGTCGGGGTCCGCGGCCGGTGCGGGCGCGGGCTCGCCGCGCAGCGACGCCAGCAGGTCGGGCAGCTCGTCGGGCTTGAACAGCACGTCGCGGGCCTTGGAGCCCTCCGACGGCCCGACGACCCCGCGGGTCTCGAGCAAATCCATGAGCCGCCCGGCCTTCGCGAACCCGACGCGCAGCTTGCGCTGCAGCATCGAGGTGGACCCGAACTGGCTGGTGACGATGAGCTCCGCGGCGGCGACCACCAGCTCCAGGTCGTCGCCGATGTCCGGGTCGATCTCCTTCTTCTCGCCCGCGGCCTCGGTGACGACGGCCTCGTCGTAGTCGGGGTCGGCCTGGGCCTTGCAGTGCTCGACGACCGCCGAGATCTCGTCGTCGCCGATGAACGCGCCCTGCAGGCGGTTGGTCTTGCCCGCGCCCATGGGCAGGAAGAGCGCGTCGCCCATGCCGATCAGCTTCTCGGCGCCGGGCTGGTCGAGGATGACCCGCGAGTCCGTCAGCGACGACGTGGCGAACGCGAGGCGCGACGGCACGTTGGTCTTGATCAGGCCGGTGACGACGTCGACCGAGGGGCGCTGGGTGGCGAGCACCAGGTGGATGCCGGCCGCGCGGGCCTTCTGCGTGATGCGGACGATCGCGTCCTCGACGTCGCGGGGCGCGGTCATCATGAGGTCGGCGAGCTCGTCGACGATCGCGAGGATGTACGGGTACGGGCGGTAGACCCGCTCGGACCCGGGCGGCGCGGTGATCTCACCCGACCGCACCTTGCGGTTGAAGTCGTCGATGTGGCGCACGCGGTTGGCCTGCATGTCCGCGTAGCGCTGCTCCATCTCCTCGACCAGCCACTGCAGCGCCGTGGCCGCCTTCTTCGGCGAGGTGATGATCGGCGTGATGAGGTGCGGGATGCCCTCGTAGGGCGTCAGCTCGACCATCTTGGGGTCGATGAGGATCATCCGGACCTCGTCCGGCGTGGCCCGCGTGAGCAGCGAGACCAGCATCGAGTTGACGAAGCTCGACTTGCCGGAGCCGGTGGAGCCGGCCACCAGCAGGTGGGGCATCTTCGCGAGGTTGGCCGTGACCATCCGGCCCTCGATGTCCTTGCCCAGCCCGATGACCATCGGGTGGGTCTCCTTGTGAGCCGTCGGGGAGTTGAGGACGTCGGCCAGGCGGACCATCTCGCGGTCGGTGTTGGGCACCTCGATGCCCACCGCCGACTTGCCGGGGATCGGCGCGAGCAGCAGCACCCGGTCGGTCGCCGCGGCGTAGGCCAGGTTGCGGTGCAGCGCGGTGATCTTCTCGACCTTGACCCCGTGGCCGAGCTCGACCTCGTAGCGCGTGACCGTCGGCCCGCGGGTGAACCCGGTGACCTCGGCGTCGACCTTGAACTGCTCGAGGACGCCACTGATGGCCTCGATCATCGCGTCGTTCGCCGCGCTGCGCGCCTTCGGCGGCTCGCCGGGCGTGAGCAGGTCCGGCGGGGGCAGCCGGTAGTCGCCCTCGACGCCGGTCTCGCGGTGCGAGCTGAACGACGTGGCGGCCTGCGGGTCGGTCTCGGTCTCGGCGGGCCCGGACGGCCCTGACGGGGAGGCCGGCGCGGGCTCGACCGGGGCGCGCCGGGCACGTCCACCTCCCTGCGGGGGAGGCGGGGCGGGCGGTCCCGCGGCCGGCGCGTCCGCGGCGGGTGTGCCGTCGGGCGGGGAGGTCAGGTCGGGCACGGCGGTCGCGCCGCGCTCGCGGTGGCGCGCCGGGTGGGCGGCGGCGTCCGGGTCGGCGGCCGGGTCGGTGTCGGCGTCCGGGTCCTCGCCGGTCGCGCGGCCGCGGCGGCGGCTCCGGCGCGGGATGGCCGTCGTCGGCGCGGTGCCGTCGTCGTCCGCGGCGTGCTCGTCGACGTCGACGTCGTCGGGCCCGCCCCACTCGTCGTCCGGGTGCTCACCGGTGACCAGGGCGCGCAGGCGGCTGCCGACCTCGCGCACCGGGGTGCCGGTGAGCACGAGCAGGCCGTAGAGCCCGACCAGCACGAGCACCAGTCCGGCGAGCCAGGGCGTGACGCCGCGGGCCAGCGGGTCGGCCAGCACCGCGCCGAGGACGCCGCCGCCCGCGCGCCGCCCCGGCAGGTCGGCGGGCGCGCCCACCACGAGGTGCCAGACGGCGAGCACGGCGAGGACGAGCAGCAGGGCGCCGACCACGGTGCGCGGGCGGGTCTCGGGCTCGGGGTCGGTGCGCAGGAGGATCACCGCGACGCCGAGCAGCACCACGGGCAGCACGAGCGCCGCGGCGCCGATCACCGTGCGCAGCCCGACGTCGAGCCCGGCGCCGACCGGGCCGCCCGCGCGCCACCACACCCCGGCGGCGGTCAGCAGCGCCAGGACGACGAGGGCGAGGGCGATCCCGTCGCGGCGGTGAGCGGCGTCGACGTCACGGGCGCGCCCGAGGGTGCGCACCAGGGAGCCGAGCCCGCGGGCCGTGAGCACCCAGCCGCCACGCAGCGTCCGGACGATCGGCCCGGGACCCGTGCGCCGGGCGGGCGCCCGTCCCCTGCCCGGGGAGCGCTTGCCTCCCCGCGCGGGCCGGCGCTGCTGCGGCGAGCGGGTGGTGGTGTCCGGGCCGGTGCCGTGGCGCCGCGGCGTGCGGCCCCCCGTGATCGGGCGGCTGCGCGACGCGCGCTTGTCTGCTGTCTCGGTCCGCCCGGCCATGGGGGTCACGGTATCCCGCGCGCCCCAGCGGTCCCGGCAGCCACACGCGCCCCGACGGGGTGTGTCAGCCGCGTCGCGGGGCCAGCTCGTCGCGCCACACCGAGGTCTTCGTGCGGTACTCCGGGGCCACGGTGACGTCGCGCTCGTCGAGCAGCTGCTCGAAGGCCTCGGCCGTCGCAGGCACCTCCTGCGGGTCGCACCGCGTGGACACCTCCAGCAGCTCGCGGCCGCTCGGGAAGCGGAAGTGCTCGAGGTCGGCCCGGCGCAGGCCCAGGCCGGTCGCCGCCACCTTGACCCGGCGGACCACCGCCGGCCCGTGCACCGCGAGCTCGCTGAGCCGCGCGTCGTCGAGGGTGTCGGCGCCCCCCGTGCACGCCCACGCGGACTGCGCGCCCGAGAGCAGCTCCCGCGCCTTGGTCGAGCCCGCGATCACGGCGGCCGCCGTCGAGGAGTCGATCTCGCGACGCACCTCGACGTCCTGCCAGACCGCGCCGGGGACGACGTCGAGCTCCACCCGCGCACCGCGCGGGACGGGCTGTTCCCGGTCGGTGCCGCGACGCTGCGCGGACACCGCGAGGTCGAACCGGCCCCGGGCACGACGCCGCAGACGGATCTCGACACCGACCCGGAGCAGGTCCATCTCGGGCGTGTCCAGCAGGTACGTCTGGCGCACGCTCCAGGTCGGCGCCCGCCGACCCGTCAGCGCCTCCGCCGCCGCTCCCGCCGGCGGCACGAGCAGCGTCTTCAGCTCGACGCTGTCGGCGTGGACCCCGCGCGCCGCCAGCCACGCGAGCGCCTCGGTCGACCCGAACCTGCCCACCTCCGAATCGACCTCCCACCGGGCGGGAGCCGGGCCCCGTCGCCGGCGTCCGCCCGGCCGGACCCTAGCCACGGTCCGTGATCCCCGACACCTCGCGGGCCGGAACCTGACCGGTCGGACAGGCCCCCGGTCGGACGGCCAGGGCGGTTCCGGCCGGGGCTTCGTTCCTCGGATCGGGTCACCGTCGATGACCACCGTGCGTCACAACCGCTGGTCGACCGGGTGACGAGACGCCGGCCTCGATGATCGAGTTCCGGAACCGTCGTCCGACCCCTTGCCGACGTCGGACCCGCTCCCTATGGTCGCCTGTGGCTCAGCACACACCGTTCGGCGGCCGGCGAGGTCCGGCCGCCGCCATGAACCGTGTGTCCTGCCGCCCAACGGTCGACGTCGTCGGCCGAACGGTCGAGTGGACCGGTGGCGGCACCCCCGCGCGGAGCCGCCGTGGCCCCTCGGTCGGACACGGCCAGGAGGAGCGCACGGGTGCCCGCATCGCGTGTCCCGACCGCGACTCCCGGCACCGACGGACGTCGACGAGCGACGGCACGCGGGCAGGAAGGGAATCCATGACGAGGAGGTACGGCTGATGACGTCCACGGACGATCGGGCGGACGAGCTGCACGCAGCGGGCCTGGACGGACAGAACAGGACCGCGCTGGGCCGTCTGCTCGGGACGGGCAAGGTCGGGCACGCCGAGGTGGGCGACGACGGGGTCATGCGGGCGACGGTCCGGATCCCGGAGGACGAGCTCATCTTCGAGCCCTCGATCCTCGTCTTCCCCCACGGCGGCTCGGTCGAGCTCACGCTCATCAACGACGACAAGAACACCCACTGCGCGGTGCTCCCCAGCAACGGTGACCCCAAGATCATCTGGCTGGTCAACCACTCCAAGGGGATCGCACGCCTCGAGCTGGGTGGCCCCGGCACCTACTACTACGGCTCCACGACCGGCAACGACGAGGGCCGCGGGCTGACCGCGGCGCTCGTGTTCGGCGGCGAGGTGCCGGACTCCGCGAAGCTCGACCGTCCCCCGCAGCCGCGCCCGTAAGGAGGAGCAACTCGATGACCGACTACGTGGACGCCGGCGAGGCCGTCCCCCACAAGACGCTCAGCGCCACCAAGGGCCAGGCGCCGCCGATCAACGACGTCAACTACGAGCGCATCCGGAACGCCCGCAACGAGCCGGCGAACTGGATGACCTACTACGGGACCTACGACGGTCAGCGCTACAGCACGCTGAACCAGATCAACAAGGACAACGTCAAGAACCTGGTGCCCGCCTGGGTGTTCCAGGCCGGGTCCGCCGGCCTGCACGCCGGCGCGTCGACCTACTCGTTCGAGGCGTCCCCGCTCGTCGTCGACGGCGTCATGTTCGTCTCCGGCCCCGACGGCAAGGTCTGGGCGATCGACCCCACCACGGGCGAGGAGCTCTGGCGCTACAAGCACGCCTCCCCCTACGACACCTCGCTGTGCTGCGGCAACGTCAACCGTGGTGTCGCCGTGGGCCACGGCAAGGTGTACATGTACACGCTGAACGCCCACCTCATCGCCCTGGACGCCCAGACCGGTGAGCTGGTGTTCGACACCGTCAACGGTGACGTGCGGGCCGGCGAGAGCGGCTCGGTCGCACCGCTGATCGTCAAGGACATGGTCGTCGTCGGCAGCGCCGGCGGCGAGTTCGGCACCCGCGGGCACATGGACGCCTTCGACGCCCAGACCGGTGAGCGGCGCTGGCGCTGCTACACGGTGCCGAAGCCCGGCGAGCCCGGCTCGGAGACCTGGGGCGACGAGAACGCCGAGGCGTGGCAGCGCGGCGGGGCGAACTGCTGGGTCACCGCGACGTACGACCCGGAGCTCGAGCTCCTGTACCAGGGCACCGGCAACCCGGCGCCCGACTTCGACGGCGAGGTCCGTCCGGGCGACAACCTCTACACCGACAGCGTCGTCGCGGTGGACGTGAACACCGGCGAGATCCGGTGGCACTACCAGTTCACGCCGCACGACCTGTGGGACTACGACTCCACGATGGAGAACCTGCTCTTCGACGCTCCGGACGGGCGCAAGCTGCTCGCCCACGCGGACAAGAACGGCTACTTCTTCGTGCTCGACCGCACCAACGGCGAGCTGGTCCGGGTGTTCCCCTTCGTCGACCGCATCACCTGGGGCGAGATCACGCCGGACGGCAAGGTCACGCCGAAGGTGTACCCGGACGAGGAGGGCGTCCCGGTGCACTTCTGGCCGGGTCCGGCCGGGGGCAAGGAATGGACGCACATGTCCTACAACCCCCAGACCGGGCTGATCTACGTGCCCGTCCAGGAGGTCGGGGCGACGGCCACCCGCCGTCGCCGCGAGTTCAAGGAGAGCATCCCCTACTGGGGTGCCGGCGTCGCGGTCGACCTCGACGACCACTACGGCTTCGTGGCCGCCATCGACCCGCTCACCGGCGAGGAGAAGTGGCGCTGGAACCACGAGTACCCGATGTGCGCGTCGACGCTGACCACGGCGGGCGGGCTCGTGTTCCAGGGCACGCCCACGGGTGAGTTCGTGGCCCTGGACGCCGAGACCGGCGAGAAGCTCTGGCAGTTCCAGTGCGGCAGCGGGCACCACAGCAGCCCGACCACCTACGAGGTCGACGGCCGGCAGTACATCGCCGTCCCGACCGGGTGGGGCGGCTGGGTGGAGGGCTTCCTGCCCGGCCTGCTCGGTGCCGCCGCGGGCGACGCGCTCTTCTGCTTCGCCCTTCCCCAGAGCTAGTCCGCACACCCCTTCGGAGAGGAGGACCGCATGGAGATGCACGTCTGGGAGACCCCGCAGTTCGAGGAGATCGGTGTCGCGCCCGAGGTGACGATGTACGTCGCCCAGATGGACGACTGACCGACGAGATCGCGAAGGGGCGCCGGGCCGAAGGCCCTCCGCCGACGTCGGTTCGGGCGCGACGAAGGAGCGACCGAGACGAAGTTCGGCTTGGAGGATCCAGGGATCCGGCGCCCCTTTGCGATGTCCGGCGCACACCCGGACGGAGTCACCCCCGAGGAGGCGATGTGACCGTCGAGCAGACTGAGGCGAGGCCCGAGGCCAAGCGCTGGCTCTGCGAAATGTGTGGCTTCATCTATGATCCCGAGGAGGGCGATCCCGACAGCGGCATCCCCCCCGGGACGCCCTTCGAGGACATCCCGGACGACTGGATGTGCCCGATCTGCGGAGCCGAGAAGTCGGACTTCCGCGCGCTGGAACCGGGCGAGTTCCCGGAGATGTGAGGTAGCGGAAAGAATGATCACCGGGTACGGCCACTTCGTCCAGCTCGCCGAGTCCCTCCAGTGGGACGAGACCGCCATCGACCTCACGGCCGACATCGAGGCCTGGCCCAAGCTCGAGCAGGAGGAGTCCGACCAGGTCCTGGGGCTGCTCGCGGGCTTCTGCATCGGCGAGACCTCCGTCGCCACCCACCTGACCTCGTTCCACGGCGCCGCGACCACGGACGACCGCATGGACCAGGTGTTCCAGGCCCAGGCCCGCGACGAGGCGCGTCACGCCCGGTTCTTCGACCGCGTCGTGCGGGAGGTCGTCGGGGTGCCCGGGGCGAACATGACCGAGCGCGTCGACGTCCTGCGCGACCGCGTCAGCCCCGACCTCGTCGAGCTGTTCGAGGAGCGCCTGCCGGCGGTCGCGGCCGACGTCGCCGAGGACAGCGACAACCTCACCGCCGCGGTCGGGCTGTACCACATGATCCTGGAGGGCGTGGTGCTCACGGCGGGGCAGCACGCCCTGCTCGAGACGCTCAAGGGCTGCTCGGTCGCCATGCCGGGGACGCACAAGGGAATGGAGCTGGTGCTCCGTGACGAGCGCTGGCACATCGGTTTCGGTTCCCGCGTGATCCAGAGTGCGGACATCGTGGACGACCAGATGGAAGAACTGCTGACCCAGGGCGTCAAGGCGGCGTCGGCGTGGGGTGACCTGATCTCCACCGACGACATCGGCAAGGTGGAGCACCTCCACCAGCGACGCCTCAAGTCCGTGGGGATCAAGTTCTGGTGATCTTCCGCTGCCGCGCTCGTGGCCGGCGGGTACGTTGTCGGTATCGGCGAAAGGAGGTGGCAGGAATCATGGAGTCGCTCTCCATCTGGGAGACCCCGGAGTTCGAGGAGTTCGGTGTCGCCCCCGAGGTGACGATGTACGTCGCTCAGCTCGACGACTGACGACATGCGCGACAGGGGCGCCGGAATGTGCTTTCCGGCGCCCCTGTCGCCGTCGCGGCCCTTTCTGCACGCGAGGAGGAACGGCGATGTGGGTGCGGGTGCTCGGCGCCGGCGCGGGCGGCGGCTTCCCCCAGTGGAACTGCGGGTGCCCGGGATGCCGCGCCGTCCGTGACGGCTCGCGGCCGGCCACGCCGCGCACGCAGTCGTCCGTCGCCGTCAGCGCCGACCGGGAGCGCTGGTACCTGGTCAACGCCTCCCCCGACCTGCGGGCCCAGATCGAGGCGAACCCCGCCCTGCACCCCCGTGCCGACCGCGACAGCCCGATCGCCGCGGTGCTGCTCACCGACGCCGAGCTCGACCACACCATGGGCCTGCTGCTCCTGCGCGAGGGTCCGGGCATCGAGCTGCACGCGACGCCGGCCACCGTCGAGACCCTCGTCGAGGGCACCGGGTTCCTGCCGACGCTCGAGCGCTACACCGCGGTCGACCGCCGCGAGGTGGTGCCCGGCAAGACGGTGTCGCTCGACGACCACCTGACCTACCGCGCGTTCGACGTGCCCACGGAGAAGCACGCTCGCTTCGGCGGCAGGGTCGACGAAGGGCGCGTGGTGGGCTACCGGTTCACCGACACCGCCACCGGCCGCTCGCTCGTGTACCTGCCCGGCGTCCAGACCGTGACGGCCGAGGTGCGCGCGGAGCTCGGCGACGCCGCCGTGGTGCTGGTCGACGGCACCTGCTGGCACGACGACGAGCTCGTGCGGCTCGGCCTGGGCCGCAAGACGGCCCGCGACATGGGCCACCTGGCGATGGCCGGTTCGGGCGGCAGCCTCGAGCTGCTCGCCGGCCTGCCCGCCGAGCGCAGGATCTACGTCCACATCAACAACACCAACCCGGTCCTGCTGGACGACTCCCCCGAGCGCGCCGAGGTCACGGCGGCCGGTGTGGAGGTCGCCACCGACGGGCTCGAGGTGGAGGTCTGACCCGGATGACCACGACGCACGCCACCAGCAACGAGGCCACGGGGACCAACGGCACCGGCCCGGTGAGCCCCGACGCGCTCGTCGAACGGCTCCGCGAGCAGGCCACCCGGTACCACAGCGAGCACGACTTCCACGTCCGGATGAACGCCGGCGAGCTCTCGCCCGACCAGATCCGGGGCTGGGTCGCCAACCGCTTCTGCTACCAGGAGGCGATCCCCCGCAAGGACGCGGCGATCCTCGGCAACTGCCCCGAGCGCGAGGTCCGGCGGCGCTGGATCCGGCGGATCACCGACCACGACGGGACCGAATCCACCGAGGGCGGCATCGAGGCCTGGTTGCGCCTCGGCGAGGCGTGCGGGCTCGAGCGCGCCGAGATGGAGGACGGCCGGCACATCGTGCCGGGGGTCCGCTTCGCCGTCGAGGCGTACGTGACCTTCACGCGCACCCGGCCCTGGGTGGAGGCGGTGGCGTCGTCGCTCACCGAGCTCTTCGCGCCGGGTCTCATGGCCGAGCGCCTGGCGGCGTTCGAGCGGCACTACACGTGGATCGACCGCGACGGCCTCGACTACTTCCGCAACCGCCTGCACCAGGCGCCGCGCGACTCCGAGCACGCGCTGGAGATCGTCAAGGAGCGCTGCCGGACCGTCGAGCAGCAGGACGCCGCCGTCGCCGCGCTCGCGTTCAAGAACGACGTCCTGTGGAGCATGATGGACGCCATCGACCGTGCTTACCCGGATGATCGGGCGTACCCCGCGTGAGGGGCACCGTGCCGCTCACGGGCCGGCCGACCCTCACCCGGGGCGCGAAGATGCGCTGGGACGCCACGCGCGAGCGCCACGTGCTGCTGGGCCCGGAGACGGTGGTGGTGCTCAACCCGACCGGCGCCGACATCCTCGGTCTCTGCGACGGCCACCGGTCCGTCGCGGACATCGTGGACGAGCTCGGCCGCCGCTACGACCGCGTCGTCGACGACGAGGTCTCGGGGTTCCTCGAGAAGCTCGTCGCCCGGCGCTGGGTGGTGATCAGCAGTGATTGACGGACCCCTCGGTCTCCTGGCCGAGCTGACCCACGCCTGTCCCCTGTCCTGCGCGTACTGCTCGAACCCCCTCGAGCTGACGAAGCGGTCAGCGGAGATCGGCACCGACGACTGGCGCCGCGTGCTCGACCAGGCCGCCGACCTCGGCGTGCTGCAGAGCCACTTCTCCGGCGGCGAGCCGTTGCTGCGGCGCGACGTCGTCGACCTCGTGGCCCACGCCGCCGGGCTCGGGATGTACACCAACCTCGTCACCAGCGCGATCGGGCTCTCCCGGCCGCGCGCGGAGGCCCTCCGAGACGCCGGTCTCGACCACGTGCAGGTCAGCATCCAGGCCGACGAGCCAGTGCTCTCGGACCGCCTCGCCGGCATCTCCTCGTTCGACAAGAAGATGGAGGCCGCGCGGCTGGTCAAGGAGCTGGGCTGGCCGCTGACGCTCAACGTCGTGCTGCACCGGCAGAACATCGACCGCATCGGCGCCATCCTCGACCGTGTCGAGGAGCTGGAGGCCGACCGCGTCGAGCTCGCCAACACCCAGTACTACGGCTGGGCCCTGCGCAACCGGTCGGCGCTGCTGCCCAGTCGGGCGCAGCTCGAGCACGCCGAGGAGGTCACGCGCTCCGCCCGCGAGCGCCTGCGGGGCCGCACCGACGTCATCTACGTCATCCCGGACTACTACGCGCGCTACCCCAAGCCCTGCATGGGCGGCTGGGGAGCCCGCCAGCTCGTCGTCGGACCCGAGGGCAACGCCTGGCCGTGCCTGTCGGCCCACGAGCTGCCGCTGCCCCGGGCCAACGTGCAGGAGCACGACCTGGCGTGGATATGGCGTTCGTCGCCGCTGTTCTCGGCGTTCCGCGGCACCGACTGGATGCCCGACCCGTGCCGCAGCTGCGAGCGCCGCGAGGTGGACCTCGGCGGCTGCCGGTGCCAGGCCTTCCAGCTCACCGGCGACATGACCCGCACCGACCCGGTGTGCCACCTCGCCCCCGACCGCGGGCTGGTCGACGCGGCGGTGGCCGAGGCGAACTCCGACGGCGGACCGTCCCGGTCCCCCCAGGAGCCCGCGCAGGAGCCCGTGCTCGTGCCGGTGCCCGCGCTCGTCTCCCGCCCGCACCGCGCCGACTAGAGATTCGCCCGGGCGGTGGCGGCCCGCCGGGGCGGGTCGCGGGACACTCGGGTCCCGACCCGCAGGGAGGTCCGCGATGTCGCGAGGCGAGATCGAGCAGAAGGCCAGGCTCTCGCGCCAGGAGGCCGCGCGCTGGCTCGGCGAGCTGGCGAGGGCCATCGGTGAGGGCGAGACCGTGGAGGTGGCGCTCTCCGGCGCCCCGGTGACACTGCACCTCGCCGACGAGCTCGAGTGCGAGCTGGAGCTCGAGCCCTACGGGGACGAGGTCGAGCTGGAGATCGAGCTCCGGTGGCGGGCGCCGCGCACCGCCCGGAGCACGGAGCCGGACCGGCCCTTCGCGCGCGCCGCGCGTCCCTGATCCCGGCGATACCCTCCTCGGGTCCTGAAGGTTGGTCCACGAGGAGGAATCCCGCATGTCCGGTGGCGGAGGAAAGATCGAACAACGGGTCGTCCTGACCCGCCAGGAGGCCGCACGCTGGCTCGGCGAGCTGGCGAAGGCCCTGGAGACCGGCGGCACGGCCGACGTCGCGCTCGTCGGGCCGACGGTGTCGCTGAACCTGCCCGACGAGTTCGAGTGCGAGCTGGAGCTCGAGCCCTACGGCGACAAGATCGAGCTCGAGATCGAGTTCATGTGGCCGAACACCCGCCGCGAGGCGTCGGCGGACCAGCCGCGGTCGACGGTCGCGGCGCCGCAAGCACTGCGCTGAGCAGGCGTTTCACCCGGCGCTTACACCCGTCCGTGCGAGCGCGTCAACCCGTTGCGCACGACGGGTGTTCCCGATCACCATCATCCCGCGATCACTCTGACGTCGGCGTGGTGAAGGAGCGGGGGCCTTGATCCCGATCATCGAGTTCGTACTGGGCATCGCCGTGCTGGTCTACAGCGCGGAGAAGCTCATCGGCTACCTGGTCGGCGTCGCCAGCCGCTGGGCGATCTCCCTGTTCCTCATCGCGGTCGTCTTCACCGGCATCGAGTTCGACGATCTCGCGTTCGGAATCGCCCTGAACCTCGAGGACCTCAGCGAGGTCGCCCTCGGCACCGTGGTCGGGACGACGATCGCGATGACCGGCATCGTGCTGGCCCTCATGGCGCTCATCGCGCCGGCCCCGGTGGACGTCCCCCGGAGCTACCTCGCGCTGTTCGTGGCCGCGCCGGTGGTGATGTACGCCCTCGCGCTCACCGGCGCGCTGACCCTCGTCACCGGCATCGTACTGCTGCTGCTGTTCGTCGCCTTCGTCGGCTGGATCGCCTACCGCGAGTACCGCGCCCGGCGCCCGGTGTGGCGCAACGCCGAGCTCTACGAGCAGCTCGAGAAGGCCGAGGTCGGCGCGGGGGGCGGCACGGCCACCCTGATCCGCGAGGGCGGGGGCGACGACACCCCCAGCCGCGGCGGCGGCACCGGCGCGGACGGCGGCGGCCACCGCGGTTTCGAGCTCCCGCCCGACCTGCGCGTCGACCAGGGCTTCCTCAAGGCGCGCCGCATGTCGCCGGGCGGCACGATTGCGCTCGCCGTGTTCGCCCTGGTCGGCCTCGTCGTCGGCGCCCTGGTCGCCGGGCAGGGCACCGAGGGGATCCTCGAGGAGTTCGCCATCGAGGGCACCGTCTTCGGCGTCACGATCGCGACCCTGGCCCTGACGTTGGAGGACATCTTCCTCAGCGTGGAGCCGTCCCGGCGCGGGGCGCCCGAGATCGGCATCGCCAACGTCGTCGGCAGCGTCGTGTTCTCGGTGACCGGCAAGCTCGGCATCATCCTGCTGGTCGGCGGGGCCATCACCGTCGACGACGACACGCTCGCCTGGCACATGCCGGTGCTGCTGGCGTTCACCGTGCTGTCCGCGATCTTCCTGGCCACCGGGCGGCTGCGCCGCTGGCACGGCGCCGTGCTGCTCGGTCTCTACGTCGCCTACTTCGTCGTGAGCCTGCTGGCCTTCGGCGAGGTCCCGGTCGACGACTGATCCCCGAGCCGCACGACCACGGAAGAGGTGATGTCGCCGTGCTGACGAAGGACCGCGTGGGGGCCGGCGCCGCGATCCTGGCCGCCGTCCTCGGCCTGGTGCTGGTGTTCAGCTTCCCCCAGTCCGAGGGCGGTGAGGACGACGACGACGCCCCGGGCGGCGCGCCGAGCAGCCAGGTCGAGCCGGCGCCGGGGCAGGTCGCTCCGGCGCCCGGTGGGCAGGTCCCGCCGGCTCCCGGGCAGGCCGAGCAGCCGGCGCCGGGTGGCGCCGACGGCGACGACGGCGACGACGGCGACGACGGCGACGACGGGGACGACTGACCGGCCCGGCCGCCGGGCCCCGACGTCCGTGACGGACGCCGGGGCCGGGCGGGGTCCGGTCAGGCCGCGATCGAGCCGTGCGGGTCGATGACGAACTTCTTCGCGACCCCGGAGTCGAACTGGGCGTAGCCCTGGGGGGCGTCGTCGAGGCCGATGACGCTGGCGTTGACCGCCTTCCCGATCTGCACCTTGTCGCGCAGGATCGCGTTCATCAGCTGGCGGTGGTAGCGCATCACCGGGCACTGCCCGGTGGTGAACGAGTGCGACTTCGCCCACCCCAGGCCGATGCGGATCGACAGGCTGCCCTGCTTGGCCGCCTCATCCGGTGCCCCGGGGTCGCCGGTGACGTAGAGCCCCGGGATCCCCAGCTTGCCGGCGGCGCGCGTGACTTCCATGATCGAGTTCAGCACCGTGGCGGGCTGCTCGTGGTCGGCGTCCTTGCCGTGCCCGCGGGCCTCGAACCCGACCGCGTCGACCGCCGCGTCGACGACCGGCTCCCCGACGATCTGCTCGATCTGCTCCGGCAGCGAGCCCTCCTGCGTGAGGTCGATCGTCTCGGCGCCGATGACGTCGCGGGCGTGCTGCAGCCGCTCGGCGTTCATGTCGCCGACGATCACCGCGGCGGCGCCGAGGAGCTGCGCCGAGGCGGCGGCGGCGAGGCCCACCGGGCCCGCGCCGGCGATGTAGACCGTCGAGCCGGTGGTGACGCCGGCGGTGACGCAGCCGTGGTAGCCGGTCGGGAAGATGTCCGACAGCATCGTCAGGTCGAGGATCTTCTCCATCGCCTGGTCACGGTCCGGGAACTTCAGCAGGTTCCAGTCGGCGTAGGGGACCATGACGTACTCGGCCTGCCCCCCTTGCCAGCCGCCCATGTCGACGTAGCCGTAGGCCGAGCCGGGGCGGTCGGGGTTGACGTTGAGGCAGACGCCGGTGTGCCCCTCCTTGCACATGCGGCAGCGCCCGCAGGCGATGTTGAACGGCGCGGACACCAGGTCGCCCTGCTGGATGAACTCGACGTCGCGGCCGACCTCGACGACCTCGCCGGTGATCTCGTGGCCGAGGATGAGCCCGGGCGGGGCGGTGGTGCGCCCGCGCACCATGTGCTGGTCGGAGCCGCAGATGTTGGTGGCGACCAGCTTGAGGATGACCCCGTGGGGGCACTGCCGCCCGACGTTGTCGGGATGCACCCCCGGCCCGTCCCGCAACTCCAGGCTCGGGTACTCGATGTCCTGGATCTCGACCTTCATGGGCTCGATGTAGGCGACGGCCTTCATGGGCGCTCCTCACTGGGTGGGCGCTGACCCCGGACGGCCCGGCAGGGCCGTCGCGGCGGTACTGACGTGGCGATTCTCCGATGCACGTCGGCGCATGTCATTCGTGCCGGGGAACCAAGGTGGTGGCAGTCAGCGGTGTCAGCGGACACCGGCCAGCAGGAGGACCGCGGTGCTCACCCCCGCGCCGACGACGAGGCCGGCGACCACCTGCGCGGCCGTGTGTGCCCGCAGCACGAGCCGCGCCCAGCCGACGAGGGGCACGGCCAGCCAGGACAACGCCCACCAGGAGCCGCCGAGCACCGTGAGGACGGCCGCCGCGGCCGCGACGACGGCGGTGTGGAAGCTGATCTTCCAGGCCAGCGTGATCGCCGTCGCGACCGCCACGGTGACCAGCACCGCCACCTGCAACGCGGTGATCTCCGGCGGCGCGCCGATCACCGCGAGCACGACGACACCGGTGGCGACCGACAGTGCCGCGAGCCCGAGGGGTACCGCGCGCTGCTCCCGCTCGCGCAGGTGGTGGTCGGTGTAGCGGCCGCGGCGCACCCCGTGGTCGACGATGAACGCGGGGATCGCCACCGCGAACAGCATCCCGACCAGCGACCACGCCACCCCCACCGGCCCGACCGCGAGCGCGCCCACCACCGGGTACAGCACCGCGAGCAGCAGGGTCGGCGACGTCGCGGTGGTCACGCGCACGGCGATCCGCCGGGCGGTGGGGGCGGGGGCGGCCACCCGACGGAGCCTAGGCGCGCCGGCCGGGGACGCAGCGCGGCGGAGCTCGATCCGCGGGCCCGGAGACGCAGCGGAGCAGTGCTCGACCCTCGTCGTGGTAGGAGGAACGCGTGAGTCGCGATGCGCAGCTCGTGCTGGCCGTGGTGACGGCACCGCCCGGGCGGGTCCTGCTCGTCCACCGGCCCGGCGAGGTGCCGCCGGCGGTGCTGCCGGGCGGGCGCCCGCAGGCCCGCGAGTCGCCGGGCGCCACCGCCGAGCGCGGGTGCCGCGAGGAGACCGGGATCGAGATCCGGGCCGGCCGCCAGCTCGGCCGGCTGCTGGACGACGGCATCGCGACGATCTACGTCGCCGCGACGCCGCGTCGCGACGTCGACCCCGAGGCCATCCCGCCGAGCGTGCGCGCGGGCTGGTACACGCTCGACCAGGTCGACCTCGTGCTCCCCGGCCTGTGGGCGCCGGTGCGGCACCACCTGTCCCAGACGATCCGGCTCCGCTGAGGGCCCGTCAGGAGCAGCGAACGCGCTGTTCGCGGCCTCTATGCGCACGAACGGCGCGTTCGCTGCGAGAAGCAGGGCTCAGACGGGCAGCACCGTCGGCACGATCATCGGCCGCCGGCGGTAGGTCTCGCCCACCCAGCGTCCGACGACGCGCCGCACCGCCTGGGCGATGCGGTGGGTGTCGGTGATGCCCTCGGCCTCGGTGCGCGAGAGCTCCATCTCCACGAGCGACACGACGTCCTCGAGCGCCTTGGGGTCGTCCGAGAAGCCCCGTCCCGAGATGCGCGGCGGCGCCACGGCCCGCCCGGTGGCGGCCTCCACGGCCACGGTGATGGAGATGAAGCCGCCCTCGCCGAGCACGAGGCGGTCCGAGAGCGTCGACTCGCCGACGTCGCCGACCTGGTTGCCGTCGACGTAGACGTGGCCGACCTCGACCCGCCCGGTGATCGCGGCGCGTCCCTCGACGAGGTCGACGACGACGCCGTCCTCGGCGATGACGACGTTCTCCACCCCGGTGCGCCGCGCGATCTCGGCGTTCGCCCGCAGGTGGCGCCACTCGCCGTGCACCGGCATCACGTTGCGCGGACGCAGCGCGTTGTAGAGGAAGAGCAGCTCGCCGGCCGACGCGTGCCCGGAGACGTGGACGCGCGCCACCCCGGAGTGCACGACCTCGGCGCCCAGCCGGGTCAGACCGTTGATCACGGCGAACACAGCGGTCTCGTTGCCCGGGATGAGGCTGGACAGCAGCACCACCGTGTCGCCGGGGGTGATCGTGATCTGGCGGTGGTCGCCGCGCGCCATGCGCCCGAGCGCCGACAGCGGCTCGCCCTGCGAGCCCGTCGACACGAGCACGACGTCGCGCTCGGGCATCGACAGCGCCTCGTCGAGGTCGACGAGCAGGCCCTCGGGCACGCGCAGCAGGCCGAGGTCGGTCGCGATGCCCATGTTGCGGACCATCGAGCGGCCGGTGAAGCAGACCTTCCGCCCGTGCTGGGCGGCCGCGTCGAGCACCTGCTGGACCCGGTGCACGTGGCTGGCGAAGCACGCGACGATCAGCCGGGTCGGCGCGTCCCGGAACACCTGGTCGATCACCGGGGCGATGTCGCGCTCCGGGGTCACGAAGCCGGGCACCTCGGCGTTGGTGGAGTCGCAGAGGAGCAGGTCGACCCCCTCGTCGCCGAGGCGGGAGAAGCCGGCCAGGTCGGTGAGCCGCCCGTCGAGGGGCAGCTGGTCGAGCTTGATGTCGCCGGTGTGCAGCACGGTCCCGCCCGGCGTGCGGACGGCGACGGCCAGCGCGTCGGGGATCGAGTGATTGACCGCGAAGAACTCGCAGTCGAACGAGCCGTGGTGGTTGCGCTCGCCCTCGCGCACCTCGAGCAGGTGCGGGGTGAGCTGGTGCTCGCGGCACTTGGCCGCGACGAGCGCGAGCGTGAACCGCGAGCCGACCACGAGCAGGTCGGGACGCTGGCGAAGCAGGAACGGCACCGCTCCGATGTGGTCCTCGTGCCCGTGGGTGAGGATCAGCGCGTCGACGTCGTCGAGACGGTCCTCGACCGCGCGGAAGTCGGGGAGGATCAGGTCGACGCCGGGCGAGTCCTCGGACGGGAACAGCACCCCGCAGTCGACGATCAGCAGGCGGCCGCCGTACTCGAGGACGGTCATGTTGCGGCCGATCTCGCCGATTCCTCCGAGGGCGACGACGCGCAGCGCGCCGTCGGCCAGAGGTGGGGGCGTGCCCTCGGACCCGGGGACCGACGAGGTCGGGACGCCGGAGCCGCGGGCGCAGTCGTGGTCGTGGGGGCTGCCGGACGTGCTGCCGGACGGGCTGCCGGACGGGCCCGCGGACGGGCTCCCGGACGGGCCGGAGCGGGGCGGTTCGGGACGGCGGGCGGTCGAGCGGCTCATCGAGCGGTCCCCGGGACGGGGCGCGACATGCGGGCGGTGATCGGTTCCTCCTGGTGCGGGCGGGCCGGGCGGTGCCGCGTCGGCCCGTGGTGCGGGTCTACAGACCGCGGTCGAGCGCCATCACCGCGGCCACGTCGGCGGGCTCGCCCTCGGGGTGCACGACGCACTCGTCGCGGCCCGCCGCGTGCAGCAGCAGCTCGCCCGGCTCCCCGGTGAGGATGACCGTGCGCGGGCCGGAGCGCACGGACTGCTCCGTGCCGTCCGGGCGCCGCAGCGTCACCGCCACCGGGCTCGACCGGTAGGTCAGGCGGCCGAGCAGGCCGGCCATCCGCCAGAGCACGCGGTCGCGCGCCTCGTCCGCGGGACGCGGCGACCAGCCGGGCTGCGCGCGGCGCACGTCCTCGTGGTGGATGAAGTACTCCTGGACGTCCACCGCGCGCAGCGGCGGCAGCGCCATCGGGCTCCAGAACGGGGGGCCGGAGCGCAACGTCGCGACCAGCTCGCCGAACTCGCCCTGCGCCACCTGGTCCTGCACGCGCTGCGTCCAGCCGGCCAGCGGCGGGATGAGGATGCCGGGCGCGGCGTCGAGCCGGCGCTCGCGGGTGATCAGGTGGGCGAGCAGGTCGCGCGTCGACCAGTCCCCGCACAGCGTGGGCTCGTCGGGGCCCAGGCGCAGGAACAGGTCGGCGAGATCGCGACGCTCGGCGTCGGCGATCTGTGCGGCGCTCATGGACTCTCCCTACCCGGACGTCGCCGGGATCAGCCCTCGGCGACGAAGGGGCTGCTGGCGACCTCGGAGCCGCCGGGCAGCCGGCGGATCTCGAAGTCGGCGAACACGTTGGGCACCTCGTCCTGCAGCACCCGCAGGCACGCGATGGCGAGGTCGCGGATCTCGACATCGGCGTGCTCGCTCGCGCGCATGGCGATGAAGTGCCGCCAGGCCCGGTAGTTGCCCGTGACGACGATGCGGGTCTCGGTGGCGTTGGGCAGCACGGCGCGGGCGGCCTGGCGGGCCTGCTTGCGGCGCAGGGTGCGGTTGGGCTCGTCGGCGAAGCGCTCCTCGAGGCCCGCGAGCAGCTTCTCGTAGGACGCCAGCGCGGCCTCGCTCGCCTCGGCGAAGAGCTGGTGCAGCTCGGGGTCCTCGGCGATCACCGCCGGCTCGACCATGGCGGCGTCGCGCTCGGGCACGTAGCGCTGGGAGAGCTGGGAGTACGAGAAGTGCCGGTGCCGGATGAGCTCGTGGGTGAGGCTGCGCGACATGCCGGTGAGGTAGAAGCTGACCGTCCCGTGCTCGAGCACCGAGAGGTGCCCGACCTCGAGGATGTGCCGCAGGTAGCCCGCGTTCGTGGCCGTCGCGGGGTTGGGCTTGCTCCACGACTGGTAGCAGGCCCGGCCGGCGAACTCGGCGAGCGCCTGGCCCCCGTCCGCGTCGGTCTCCCACGGCACCCCCGGCGGCGCGCGGAACTCGGTCTTCGCGATCAGCGTCACCTGCGGCGTCACGGTCTCCGGCACGGCCTCACGGTACGACAACCGGGTGCGGCCGCTGCGCTGCCGTTCGCCCGCAGCGAGAACGACACCATCGTGGTGGCGTCGGCGTCCTTCTGGTGTCACAGTGGTGTCATGGACCTGACACCATACGTCGCCGCACTGCGCGACGACCTCGCCGCGGCCGCCGCGGTCGGCGACGAGGCCACCAGCCGGGCGGGCACCTCGCTCGCCGCCGCGCTCGAGCCGGCCGTCCGGCTCGCGCTCATGAACGCCCTGTCCGACCTGGCCGGCGAGGTCTCCGACGCCCTCGGTGACCGCACGGTCTCCCTGCGCCTCTCGGGGCGCGAGGTGAAGGTCGTCGTCGACCGCGACACCGCGTCCGAGGAGGCGAGCAACGGGTTCTTCGCCGGCCCGGCGTCCTCCCCGTTCGCGGGCAGCCCCTCGGGCGGCTCCGGCGGCCCTGGCGGCCCGCACCGTCCGACTCCCCCGCCGCCGCCCGGCCCGGGTTACCCCGGCGGTGAGGGTCCCGGGTTCGGCGGTGGCTTCGGTGGTCAGGGCTTCGGTGGTCAGGGCTTCGGTGGTCAGGGCTTCGGTGGCCGGGGGGGCCCCGACGTCGGCGACATCTCGCGGATGACGCTGCGGCTCGTCGACCAGATCAAGGGGCAGGCCGAGCGCGCCGCCGCGGCCCAGGGCATGTCGCTCAACTCCTGGATCGCCCAGGCCGTGCAGGGCGCCCTGAACCAGCACGGCCGCCGTGGTGGCTGGGGCCGCTGGGAGGGCGGCTGGCCGCGCGGCGACCAGAGCTGGGGTGCCGGTGGGGGCTCCGGCGGGGAGACCGGTCGCCCCGACGGGCCGGCTGAGGACCGGCCGTCGGGAGCCGACACGCCCGAGCGGGGCGACGCCGCCGACACGGGCACGTCGGGCACCGACCAGGCCGCGGACCGGCCGGCCGACGGTGGGGACCGCGGGGACCGCGGGGACCGCGGGGACCGCGGCGACGAGGGCGGCGGCGTCGACGGCTGGGTGCGGGGATGACCGCCCCGGCACGGGAGGTCGCCGGGTCGGGCGCGGGCCCGGCGACCCTCGACCTCGCGCTCGACGCGGGCACCGTGCGCGTGCGCCTCGCCACGACGCCGGACACCGAGACCGTGCGGGCACGGGTCGATGCCGACCCCGACGCCCCGCTCGGATGGCTCCAGGGCCTGCAGGGACTCGCCGGGCTCACGGGTCTCGCGGGCCTGCTCGGCCTCGGCGACGACCGGGGCGCGCCCGCCGAGCCCGAGGAGCGGGCGGCCGCCGCGGTGGCGGCCACGACCCTCGACTGGGACGCCGACACCCGCCGGCTGACCGTCCGTGGCCCGCGCGACCTCGCGCTGCGCGGCGTCCCGCTCGCCGTCACCGTGCGCGCCCCCGAGGGCAGCGAGGTGCAGGTGCGCGCCGGTGCCGCCAGGGTCGTCGTCGACGGTTCGGCGGGCGAGGTCGCGGTGCGCGGGACCGGCGAGGTCACCCTCGATGAGGTCACCGGCCGCGCGGATCTGCGCTGCGGTGCAGGCGAGGTGCACGTCGCACGCCTCGCGGGGCCGCTGACGCTGCGCGGCGGCGCCGGTGGCGTGCGTCTGGACCGCGTGCTCGCGCCCGCCGAGATCACCACGGGTGCCGGGCGCATCCGGATCGGCGAGGTCCACGCCGACGTCGCGGTCCGGGCAGCTGCCGGGGACGTGGAGGTCGCCGACGCCGTGGCCGGCGACGTCGAGATCGGCACCGGCGTGGGCACGGTGTGGGTCGGCGTCCACGCGGGCGTCGACGCCCGGGTCGAGCTGCGGGCGGCGGTGGGCCGCGTGCACAGCGAGCTGCCGGTGCACCGCGAGCGACCGGCGGGCGAGCAGCCCGAGACCCGGCCCCTGCGCCTGCGCGCGCGCACCGGGGCCGGCGACGTCACCGTCGCCCCCGCCCGCCCGCGCCCGGCGCTCACGCCCTGAGCGGGTGCCTGGAGGAGCCCCGCGCGGACCAGCGAGGGACGCCCCCGCTGCGTCGCACGCACTCGGGGACGCCCTCGCTGCTCGGCGCCACGCAACCCCCGAAGCAGCGAGGGACGCCCCCGCTGCGTCCCACGCAGCCAGGGCGTCCCTCGCTCCCAACGATCGGGGCTGCGCGGGCCCTCAGTCCGAGCGCGCCCCCGCCAGGGTGGCGCCGAGGACGTCGTGGTTGAGCTGCGCGATCGACGCCAGCGGGATGCCCTTCGGGCAGACCTCGTGGCAGGCGCCGACGTTGGTGCAGCCGCCGAAGTCCAGCTCGTCCTGCTTGGCGAGCATGTTGATCGCGCGCGTCTGACGCTCCGGCTGGCCCTGCGGGAGCAGACCCAGGTGGGTCACCTTGGCCGCGGTGAACAGCATCGAGCTGCCGTTCGGGCAGGCCGCGACGCAGGCGCCGCAACCGATGCAGGTGGCCGCGTCGAACGCGTCGTCGGCGGAGACCTTGTCGACGGGGATCGCGTGCGCCTCGGGCGCGGACCCGGTGTTGACCGAGATGTAGCCGCCCGACTTGATGATCTCGTCGAAGGCGCTGCGGTCGACGACGAGGTCCTTCACGACGGGGAACGCCCTGGCCCGCCACGGCTCGATGTCGATCGTGTCGCCGTCGTTGAAGTGCCGCATGTGCAGCTGGCACGTCGTCGTGTACTGCTGCGGCCCGTGCGCGTTGCCGTTGATGACCATGCCGCACGAGCCGCAGATGCCCTCGCGGCAGTCGTGGTCGAACGACACCGGGTCCTTGCCGTCGAGGACCAGCTTCTCGTTGAGGACGTCGAGCATCTCGAGGAACGACATGTCCGGCTCGACGTCGTCGAGGGTGTAGGACTGCATCTTGCCCTTGGCCTCGGGCGAGGCCTGCCGCCAGATGCGCAGGGTGAGCTTCACGTCGTACTCCGCTACTTGTAGCTGCGCTGGGTCGGGTGCACGTAGGAGAACTCGAGGTCCTCCTTGTGCAGCACCGGAGGCTGGTTGTCGCCGGCGTACTCCCAGGCCGCGACGTACGAGAAGTTCTCGTCGTCGCGCTGGGCCTCGCCGTCCTCGGTCTGCGACTCCACGCGGAAGTGCCCGCCGCACGACTCCTCGCGGTGCAGCGCGTCGATGCACATGAGCTCGGCGAGCTCCATGAAGTCGGCGACCCGGTTGGCCTTCTCCAGCGACTGGTTGAACCCGTCGCCCGTGCCGACGATCTTGACGTCGCGCCAGAACTCGGCACGCAGCGACGGGATGCGGTCGAGGGCCTTCTCCAGGCCCTCCTTGCTGCGGGCCATGCCGCACTGGTCCCAGACGAGCTGGCCCAGCTCGCGGTGGAACGAGTCGACGGTGCGGTTGCCGTTGGCCGAGAGCAGCTTGTCGATCCGCGAGCGCGCCGCGTCGACGGCCTCCTGCACGGCCGGGTGGTCCTCGGGTACCTCGTCGAACGGTGCGTCGGCCAGGTAGTCGGCCACCGTCGTCGGCAGGACGAAGTAGCCGTCGGAGAGGCCCTGCATCAGCGCGGACGCGCCGAGGCGGTTCGCGCCGTGGTCGGAGAAGTTGGCCTCGCCGCCCACGAACAGGCCCGGGATCGTCGAGCGCAGGTCGTAGTCGACCCACAGCCCGCCCATCGTGTAGTGGATGGCCGGGTAGATGCGCATGGGGCGCTCGTACGGGTCGTCCCCGGTGATGCGCTCGTACATCTCGAACAGGTTGCCGTACTTGGCCTCGACCGCCGACCGGCCGAGACGCTCGATGGCGTCCTTGAAGTCCAGGTACACCCCGAGCCCGCCCGGGCCGACGCCGTGCCCGGCGTCGCACATGTTCTTCGCGGCGCGGGAGGCGATGTCGCGCGGCACCAGGTTGCCGAACGCCGGGTACTGGCGCTCCAGGTAGTAGTCGCGCTCGTCCTCTCCGATGTCGTTCGGGTTGCGGTCGTCCCCGCGCTCCTTCGGCACCCACACGCGGCCGTCGTTGCGCAGCGACTCCGACATCAGGGTCAGCTTCGACTGGTACTCGCCGCTGACCGGGATGCAGGTCGGGTGGATCTGCGTGTAGCAGGGGTTCGCGAACAGCGCCCCGCGCTTGTGCGCCCGCCACGCGGCGGTGACGTTCGAGCCCTTGGCGTTCGTCGAGAGGTAGTAGACGTTGCCGTAGCCGCCCGAGCAGAGGATCACCGCGTCGGCCAGGTGCACGTCGAGCCGGCCGGTGAACAGGTTGCGGGTGACGATGCCGCGCGCCTTGCCGTCCACGACGATCAGGTCGAGCATCTCCGTGCGCGGGTGGACCTCGACGGTGCCGGCGTGGACCTGCCGCTCGAGTGCCTGGTAGGCGCCCAGCAGCAGCTGCTGGCCCGTCTGGCCGCGCGCGTAGAACGTGCGCGAGACCTGCGTGCCGCCGAACGAGCGCGTGTCGAGCAGGCCCGAGTACTCGCGGGCGAACGGCACGCCCTGCGCGACGCACTGGTCGATGATGTTGAGGCTGACCTCGGCCAGGCGGTGCACGTTCGACTCGCGGGAGCGGAAGTCGCCGCCCTTCACCGTGTCGTAGAACAGCCGGTACACCGAGTCGCCGTCGTAGCGGTAGTTCTTCGCGGCGTTGATGCCGCCCTGGGCGGCGATCGAGTGCGCGCGCCGCGGGCTGTCCTGGTAGCAGAACGACTTCACGTGGTAGCCGGCCTCGCCCAGCGTGGCCGCCGCGGCACCGCCGGCGAGCCCCGTGCCGACGACGATGACGCTCATCTTGCGGCGGTTGGCGGGGTTGACCAGCCGCGCGGAGAACTTGCGGTCGCTCCACCGGTCGCCGATGGGGCTGTCGGGCGCCCGCGTGTCGGCGATCGGGTCGCCGAGGACGTAGCGGCCCTCGCCCTGCATGGCCGTCGGCTCCTGCTGCAATTCGGACACGGTCACCTCACCAACCCGGTCATCACGGCGAGCGGGACGATCGCGAAGCCGATCGTGATCACCGCCGCCACGACGAAGGCAAGAGTCTTGAGCGCGTTCTGCTTCAGCGCGCTGTTCGCACCGAAGGTCTGGATGGCCGACCAGAGGCCGTGCCGGATGTGGAAGCCCAGGGCCACCACCGCGAGGATGTAGAAGAGCGAGACGTACCAGCGGTCGAAGCTCGCCACGAGCTTCATGTAGGCGCTGGACTCGCCCGGCAGCGGGTTCACGGTCCCCGTGGTCAGGTCGAGGATGTGCCAGACGATGAAGAGGAAGATGATCACTCCGCCCCAGCGCATCGTCCGCGCGGCGTAGCTGCCCTCCCACCGCTGCCGGTGCTGGTAGCCCACCGGACGGGCCTTCTTCGCCTTGTACCAGAGCGAGAAGGCCGCCCACATGTGCAGCACCAGGCTGGTGAGCAGCACGACGCGGAGGATCCAGAGGACACCCTCGTAGCCGACGATCGCCTCGCCGATCTCGCGCAGGTGCTGCGCGTACGCGTCGAACGCCTGGATCCCGAAGAAGACCTTCAGGTTCCCGAGCATGTGGGCGATGACGTAGATCAGGAAGATCGCCCCGGTCACGGCGATGACCGACTTCTTCCCGACCGACGTGCCCCACGTCCTCGAGACGATGTTGCGCTGCGGGGTGATGACCACGTGAAAACGGTAAGCCGGGGACTCGCCAAGCGCTAATGCATGCAAGACGGGGATGGCATAGCTTCGAGCTATGGCGATGACCATCAAACAGCTCAGCTACTTCCTCGCTGTGGTGGACACCGGCCGGTTCACGCAGGCAGCGGCCCTGTGCCGGGTCGCGCAGCCCACGCTGAGCAAACAGATCCGCACGCTCGAGGAGGACCTGGGCGAGACGTTGCTCACGCGCGGTCACGACAACGTCACACCGACGGCAGCGGGGGAGGCCCTGCTCCCCCTCGCCCGGCGGATCGTCGCGGACTCCGAGACGGCGCGGATGGAGATCGCCGAGCTCGCCGGCCTGCGCCGGGGACGCCTGCGCCTCGGGGCGACGCCGAGCCTCTGCGTCAGCGTCGTGGCCGACGTGCTCGAGGTGTTCCACGGCCGCTACCCCGGCATCGCCCTGCAGATCGCCGAGGGCGGCTCGCAGGACCTCGTCGCCGACCTGCAGCGTGGCCAGCTCGACCTCGCGCTCGTCATCGACCGCGGCGAGACCGTGCGCGACCTCGCCCTCACGCCGGTGCTGCGCGAGGAGCTGGTGGTGGTCGCGGCGCGGGGCCGGCCGGACCTCGGCGAGCACATCGGCATCGTGGAGCTGGCCGCGCACCCGCTGGTGGTCAACCGCGAGGGCTACGAGCTGCGCGAGGTGACGCTCGCGGCCTGCGCCGCAGCCGGCGTGACCCCGCGGATCGCCGTCGAGGGGGGCGAGATGGACGCGGTGCTGCGGATGGTCGAGCGTGGCCTCGGCGTGGCGATCGTGCCCAGCCTCGTGCTGGCCGGGCACCCGACCCTGCGGGCGACCCGGCTCGACGAATCAGGGGAGCACGCCGACAGGGGCTGGAGCCACCGGACGATCTCGCTGGCCCACCGCACCGACGTCGCACCCACCCGCGCGGCCCAGGCCTTCCGCGAGGACCTGCTGAGCGTGCTGGCCCGGACCTCGCGCACGGGACACCTGCCCCCGGGCGTGCGCTACGTCCACCCGCCGACGCTGACGGCCTGAACGCCGGCGCGCGAGCCGACCGCGCGGTCCAGCGCCGGGGCGAGGTCGCCCCCGCCGTCGACGACGACGTCCTCGAGGTCGAGCCAGTGCGCCATCGTCACGAGCTCGGCGGCCAGCTCGGCGGCGACACGGGCCTCGCCCGCCCCGTCCTCGGCGAACGCCCCGGGGACCCGCAGCACCCCCGCCGCGCGGTCGGCCTTGAGGTCGACCCGGGCCACGAGCCGCCCGTCGAGCAGGAACGGGAAGACGTAGTAGCCGTGCGTGCGCTTCGCGGCGGGCGTGTAGATGCCGATGCGGTAGTGGAAGTCGAACAACCGCAGCGTGCGCGGCCGGAACCAGATCAGCGGGTCGAACGGCGCCAGCAGCGCGCGCCCCGTGACGCGTCGCGGCAGCCGCGCGTCGGGCGCCAGGTAGGCCGGCGAGGACCAGCCCTCGACGGCCACCGGCTCCAGCTCCCCCGCGTCGACCAGCTCGGCCACCGCGGCCTGGCACTCCGTCGCGGGCAGCCGGTAGTAGTCGCGCAGGTCGGCCTCGGTGGCCACACCCATCACCGCGGCGGCCTTGGCGACCAGCGCCCGCATCGCCTCGTCCCGCGCGGGCACCCGGGCGTACACCTCGGGCGGCAGGACGCGTTCGGGCAGCTCGTAGGCGCGTCGGAAGCCGCGGCGCGTGCCGGTGGTGAGCTCGCCGGTGGCGAAGAGGTGCTCGCACGCCACCTTGACGTCCGACCGCCGCCACCAGCCGCCGTGGGCACGGGCCCGCCGGTCGCCCGCGTCGCCGAGCACCTGCTCGACCTGCGCCGCCTCGAGCGGCCCGTGGGCGGCCACGGCGTCGCGCACGGCGTCGAGGACGTCGGGCCGGTGGTCGAGCGCGTTGCCGAGCCAGCGACTGTGCCGCGCCTCGTTGTCGCGCATGCGCCAGCGGAACAGCGGCCAGTCCTCCACGGGCAGCAGGCTCGCCTCGTGCGCCCAGTACTCCACCAGGGCACGGCGCCGGCGCTGCGCGGCCGTGCGCGGCCAGGCCAGCGCGTCGAGCGCGCCGCGGTCGTACGGACCGAGACGGGACCACAGCGGCGTGTAGTGCGCCCGGACCGCGACGTTCACCGAGTCGAGCTGGAGCAGCCCGAGGCGGTCGGCCGTCGCCTGCAGCGTGCCCCGCGAGGGCCGGGCCCGGCGGGCGGGGCCGGCCAGACCCTGGGCGGCCACGGCGGCCCGGCGCGCCTGCGCAGCGGACATCGTCTCCACGGTCGCCATCCTGCCGCAGGGGTCCGACAACGCCGGGGACGAACCCCGGAATCAACCAGGTCACACCGGCGTTGACCAGGGAAAAGAGGCTGAGGAGGGGCCATGGTCGGCGACCGTGTGGAGATCGTCGTGGACGCCGGGGGCACGACGCGGACATGGGAGGTCGAGGCCACCCGGGCCGGGCGACGCGTGGAGATCGCGCACGGCCGGGGCGTGGTGGAGGTCAGCGAGGTGACGCGCGGCGGAACGCCGGTGCGCACCGCGCGGTTCATGTCGTCGCGGGTGCTGGCGCTGGTCGAGCACCCGGCCCGCGCGACACGGCTCGCCGACGACGAGCCTCCGGCGCTGCCGCTGCCACGGCCCGCCATCGAGATGGGCGCTCACCTGCCGTAGGGACGCGGCCCCGGACAGCGATCGTGCTGGTCAGGGGCCTGCCGGTGGCCCAGGATCTCCCCGTGGCCTCCACGATCCCCGACATGATCGCCGCCGCGCGGCGTCCACCCGAGGCCGTCCTTGAGCACATCGGGCCGGACAGCAGGATCGTCGTCGGGGCGGCGAACGGGGAGCCGGCGACCCTGATCGACACCATCGAGGCCGCCGGCGACCGGTCCTCCGACGTCGAGCTGCACCAGATGCTCGCCCCGCGGCCCCGGCCGTCGATCGACGGCGGGGTGCCGGGCGTCCGGCACGTGTCGTGGTTCCTGTCCCCGTTCACCCGCGACGCGTTCCACGCCGGGCACTGCGACCTGGTGCCCAACACGTTCAGCGACGTGCCCCGGCTGTTGCGGCGCTCCGTCCGGCCCGACCTGGCCGTCGTCTCGGTGGCGCCCCCGGACGAGCACGGCTACTTCTCCCTCGGGACCAACGCCGACTACTCGGCGGCGTTCATCGGCGAGCTGCCGTTCTTCGTCGAGGTCAACGGGCGGATGCCGCGGACCTTCGGCGCCAACCAGCTCCACGTCGGCGACATCGTCGGGTGGTGCCCGGCGGACCGCCCGCTCGTTCCCCTGCCCCGGGCGGAGGTCACCGAGCGCGACCGAGCCATCGCGGCCCTGGTCGCCGAGCGCATCCCGCACGGGGCCACCCTGCAGGTGGGGATCGGCGCGGTGCCCGACATGGTGCTGGCCAACCTGCGTGACCACCGGGAGCTGGGGGCGCACACCGAGCTGCTGGTCAGCGGCTTCGCCGATCTTGTCGAGCAGGGGGTGCTCACGGGCACCCGGAAGGCGACGCACCGCGGCAAGATCGTCACGACCGCCGCGCACGGCGACGAGGCCCTCTTCGCGTTCGTGGGCGACAACCCCGGCGTCGAGTTCCACCCGGTGGACTACACGAACGACCCGTGGGTGATCGCGCGCGAGCCGATGCTGCGCGCCGTCAACGCGACCCTCGAGGTGGACTTCCTCGGCCAGTGCGCCTCGGAGTCGCTGGGCAGCCAGTACCTGTCCTCGTCCGGCGGCCAGCCCGACTTCGCCCGCGGCGCGGTGATGTCCGAGCACGGGGCGGCGTTCATCGTCCTGCACTCGGCCACCCACGACGACACGGTCTCCCGGATCGTCCCACAGCTGCAGCCCGGCGCCGCGGTGACGACCTTCAAGAACATCGTCGACAACGTCGTCACCGAGTACGGCGTCGCCGAGCTGCGCGGCGCGACGATCGCGGAGCGCACCCGCCGCCTCATCGCGATCGCGCACCCGCACTTCCGCGACGAGCTCACCGCGCAGGCCCGCACCCTGGGGTACCTGTGAGCCCGATCGACCCGGACTGCGTGCCACTCTCCGACGAGGACCGCGCCATCCTCGACCTCGAGTGCGCCACCGTCGTCGGGCACGTCCTGCACACCGTCCTGCTCCACGGACCCCCGCTGACGGCCGCCGCGCTGCGTGAGCGGATCGCGGCGCGCCTGTCCGCCGCGCCCGAGCTGCGGTACCGCCTGGCCGGCACCGCGGACGAGCCCGTGTGGATCGCGGACGCCGCGCTCGACCTCGCCCGTCACGTCACCGACGCGCCCGACGGGCCCTACGACGACCGCGGCCTGCGGGCCCTCGTCGCCGACCGGTTCGTCCGGCACCTCGACCGAGCGCGGCCGCTGTGGGCCATCGACGTGGCGCCCCTGGTCGGCGGCGGCACCGCGCTGCTCTGGCGGGTGCACCACGCGCTCGCCGACGGCGCCACCAACACGCGGCTGGCGCGCACCGTGCTCTACGACGAGGGCCCCGCCGACGGCACCGGCCGTCCCGCGACCGGTCCCGCCGTCTCCCCGCCGGCCACCGTCCACGCCGACCACCAGCGCCGCCGCGAGCACCTCATGGGCGTGCTCCGCCGGGAGTTCACGGTCGGGCCCGCCCGCTCCCCGTTCGACGGCGAGCTGTCCCTGCGGCGCGACGTCGCGTTCGTCGACACCGACCTGCCCGACCTGCACGCCGCGGCGCGGTCGGTCGGCGCGACGGTCAACGACGCGGTCCTCGCGGTGCTCGCCGGGTCCCTGCGCCGCTGGGTCGACCACCACGCCGGCCGGGTCACCGACCTGCGGGTGAGGGTCCCGGTGAGCCTGCCCCGCGACGACCCGTCGGCGGGCAACCGCGACTCCGCGTTCGACCTGCCGCTGCCCCTGCACCTGGCCGACCCGCTCGAGCGCCTGCGCGCCGTGCACGAGCTCACGAGCCGCCGCAAGGACGCCGGCGACGCGGCCCGGCTGGACACGCTGCTCCACCACCTCGCCGACGTCTCCCCGCCGCTGCGGCACGTCGTCGACCGGCTCCGCGCGACCGCTCGGGCGTTCGCCGTCAGCGTCTCGAACGTGCCGGGTCCGCGGACGCCCGTGGCCGTGCTCGAGCGCCGGGTGCGCACGATGTGGCCGCTCGCCGAGATCGGGTTCCACCACGCCCTGCGGGTCACGGCCGGGTCGACCGCGGACGTGCTGTCGTTCGGGCTGTGCGTCGACCCGGGCCTCGTCCCCGGCGTCGACGTGCTCGCCGACGGCCTGCGCACGGAGGCCGAGCTGCTGGTGTGCGCTGCGCGTACGTGAGCAGAACGACGTACTGGGGCACCTCTTTCTGCTCACGTGCCGACGGCACCCGCGAGACGCTGCGCGACCTCGCGGTAGCGGCTGACGGCCACGACGTGGACCCCGTCGACGCCGGCGTCGCGCAGGGCCAGCGCGTGCTCGCACGCCGCGTCGACGCCGGCGGTGCCGTCCTCGGCGAGCGCGTCGGTGAGCCCCGCGGGCAGCTCGAGGTCCATCCCCTCGGCGACGCGGCGGGCCATCCGCGGTCCCGTCGGCACGAGCACGCCGGCACGGACGGGCACGCCGAGGTCGGGGTGCCGGGCACGCCACTCCTCCACGGCGGGCACTGAGAACGTCGGCGCGAGCCAGACGACGTCGGCGTCGCGCTTCCACCGTGGGAGGTCGCGGCCCGGGGCGGCGACGACCCCGACCCGCAGCGCGGTGCCGTGCTCCTCGGCCAGCGCGCGGGCCTCGCGGAGCATCGCGCCGACGGTCAGCGGGCCGTCCTCCGCCTCGTCCTCGGGACGGTCGCCGCGCAACAGCAGCACCTCGTGCACCCCGAGGGCGAGCAACCCGAGCAGGTCGCGGTGCAGGCCGAGGGTGTTGCGGTCGCGCGCGTTGAGCACCGCCACCACCTCGTGGCCGCGGCCGCGGACCTCCGCGGCGACGACCAGGCCGGCGACCGCCGCACGCGCGGTGGCGTTGTCCGGCACGAGGAAGCGGGCGGCCACCGGCGCGAGCGCGTCCAGCTGGCGACCGATCGGCGCGAGGTCCGGGCGGTGCGGGACGTCGAGCTCGGCCGTGATGTCGAAGGGGACGTCGAGCGTCACGAGACCTCGGTGAGCGTGCCGCTGTCGACGTCGTAGACGAATCCCCGCACGGCGTCGGTGTGCAGCAGGAACGGACTCTCGCGCACCGCGGCCAGCGAGTCGCGGACGTCCTGCTCGGTGTCGGTGAACGTGCCCGGCGTCCAGGCCGGACGCTGCCCCGTGTCGGACTCGAGCTCCGCGACGAACTCGTCGTCGGTGAAGGTCGCCATGCCGCACTTCGTGTGGTGGACGAGGACGACCTCGCGGGTCTGCAGCTTGCGCTGGCTGACGGTGAGCGAACGCAGGACGTCGTCGGTGACGACGCCGCCGGCGTTGCGGATGACGTGGGCCTCGCCGTCGCCCAGGCCCAGCACGCGGTACACGTCGAGGCGCGCGTCCATGCAGGCCACGACGGCGACCCCGCGCGACGGCGGGCCGGGCAGGCCCGGCTTGTCGAAGCCCTGCGCGTAGATCTGGTTGGCCGCCAGCATGTCGTCGGTCGCGGTCATGTCCCCTCCGTCGTGTCGCGGCTGGGCGGTCGCCCGGGCTGCCATCCTGGCGGGCCGGCCCCCGCGGTGCACCGTGTGGTGATCGCGCCCACCGCGGGTGCCTAGGGTGCGGGCATGGCGCTCGCCTCGGTCCGCCCCGCCACCTCCGACGACGCGGCGGCGGTGGCACGCGTGCAGCGCGCGGTGTGGACGTCGGCCTACGCGGACCTGCTGCCGCCCGGCGCGGTGGAGGGGTTCGACGAGGACGCCGTCGCCCGGGGCTGGGCGGGACCGATCGCGGCGGGCGCGGTGTGGGTGGCCACCGAGGGGGACGCGCTGGTCGGCTTCTGCGCCGCCGCGCCCGCCTCGCCGGAGGACCTCGCCGACGCCGCGGGCGCGGTGCCCGAGGACGTCGGGGTGGTGGCGACGATCGCCGCGCTGCTCGTGGAGCCGCGGTGGGGGCGACGGGGCCACGGCGGGCGGCTCGTGGTCGAGACGGCGGCGGCGCTGCGGGCGGCGGGGGCGGTCCGGGGTGTGGCGTGGGTGCCCGAGCGCGACACCGCGTCACGCCGCTTCTGGGAACGCGCCGGGTGGGACCCCGACGGCACCGTGCGCACGCTCGACGCCGGCGGGCGGCCGCTGCGCGAGATCCGGGTGGCCGGGGCGCTGGACATGGAGTTCCGCCCCGAGCCGTCGCCCGGCGACCTGGACCTGCCGCTGCTGCCCTGAACCGTGCTCGAGGCGGGGACGAGCGTGAGCCCGGCGTGTCGTGTCGCGAGGATGTGGCGTTCCTGGCGTTGAACGCCAGGAAAGCCGCATTGCTGGCACACCCGTGTGCCACCTCCGTTGGCGGAGGTCGGCTGGGGCTAGTCGAGGTCGAGGAGGGCGTCGAGGCCGACGGTCACGCCCGGGTGGTCGGCCACGTGGCGGCAGGCCAGCAGGACGCCCGGCATGAACGAGCTGCGGTGCAGGGAGTCGTGGCGGATCGTGAAGGTCTCACCCTCGGAGCCCAGGAGCACCTCCTGGTGCGCGACGAGCCCGGCCATGCGCACCGCGTGCACCGGGACGCCGTCGATCCGGGCGCCGCGGGCGCCGTCGGGGTCGTGGGTGGTGGCGTCCGGTCCGGGGCCCAGCCCCGCCTCGGCGCGCGCGGCGGCGATCATCTGCGCGGTGCGCGTCGCCGTGCCCGACGGGGCGTCGGCCTTGCGCGGGTGGTGCAGCTCGACGACCTCGACGGAGTCGAAGAACCGGGCCGCCTGGGCCGCGAAACGCATCATCAGCACCGCGCCGATCCCGAAGTTCGGGACGACCAGCACGGCCTGGCCGGGCCGCAGGCGGCCGCGGACGTCGTCGAGGAGCTCCTCGCCCACCCCGCTCGTGCCGACCACCACGTGCAGGCCCGCGTCGACGCACCAGTGCAGGTTGTCGACCACCGCGGAGGGGTGGGTGAAGTCGACGACGACGTCGGCGCCGCGCAGGACGTCGCGGTCGTCGTCCATGTCCACGCGGGCGACGAGCTCCAGGTCGTCGGTGCCCTCGACGGCGGCGCACGCCTCCGAGCCCATGCGGCCCCGGGCGCCCAGCACGCCGACCCTGATACTCACTCCACCATCTCCCGCACCTCGCCCGGCAGCTCGTCGGCGTCACCGTAGGGGCCGACCACCGCGGCCACGCGGGGGCCCGTGAGCAGGGTCGACGCCAGCGCGGCGACGTCGGCGGCGCCGACGGCGTCGATGCGCTCCAGCGTGCCGGCGAGGTCTCCTCCGTGCTCGAGGCCACCGTGGTCGAGCTCGCGACGCCCGAGACGGTGCATGCGCGACGAGGTCTCCTCGAGACCCAGCACCAGCTCGCCGCGCAGCTGCCCCCGCGCGCGGGCCAGCTCGGCGTCGGTGATGCCGTGGGCGGCGAGGTCGCCGAGCTCGTCTCGCACCACCGCTGCCGCGGCGCCGAGACGCTCGGGCGCGCAGCCGAGGTAGACCGCGAGGGTGCCGGTGTCGCTGTAGCCGGTGGTCGCCGAGTACACCGAGTAGGCCAGCCCCCGCTGCTCGCGGACCTGCTGGAACAGCCGTGAGCTCATGCCCCCGCCCAGCACGGTCGAGAGCACCTGCAGCGCCGGCCACCGTGGGTCTGCGCGCCGCAGCGAGGGCACGCCGAGCATGAGGTGGGCCTGCTCGGTGTCCTCGTCGCGCACGGCGAGCCGGTCGGCGGGGCCGGCCGGCGCGTCGCCGGGGATGCGGTGCCACGCCTCGCCCGGCCCCGACGCCCGCGAGCCGTAGGCCGCGGCCACCGCGTCGAGGACCTCGGTGTGCGAGACGTTGCCCGCCACCGCGAGGACCGAGCGGGACGGGACGTAGTGGCGGGCGTGGAAGTCCGCGAGACGGTCGCGGGTCATGCCCACCACCGACTCCTCGGTGCCGATCACCGGCAGCCCGAGCGGGTGCGCGCCGAACAGCAGCGCGTCGAAGTCGTCGGCCAGCAGGTCCTCGGGGTCCTCGTCACGCCCGGCGATCTCGGAGAGCACGACGTCACGCTCGAGCTCGACGTCCTCGGCCGCCATGACCGCGTCGAGCACGACGTCGCCGAGCACGTCGACCGCGAGCGGCATGTCGCGGTCGAGCACGTGGGCGTAGAAGCACGTGTGCTCCTTGCCGGTGAACGCGTTGAGGTCGCCGCCGACGGCGTCGATCTCCTCCGCGATCGCCCGGGCCGAGCGGCGCCGCGTGCCCTTGAACAGCAGGTGCTCGAGGAAGTGCGCGGCGCCGTGCGTCCCGGCACCGACGGCCGGCTCGTCCCGCGAGCCGACCTCGACCCACAGGCCCACGGAGGCCGAGCGCGCCCCGGCGACGTGCTCGGTGACCACCCGCAGGCCCCCGGGCAGCACGGTGCGTGCCACTCCGGGGGCCGGGTGCTCGGTGACCTGCTCGCCGGGGCGCGGAGTGTCGAGAGCGGTCCCGATGGTCGAGCTCCGCTGCCCTGTCGGCGTGCTCCCCCTGTTGTCTCGCGTCACCCCTGCGACGCGCCCCCGATGGCGCCGGTGACGGCGCCGGTGGTGGCGGCCGGCCCGGTCGGGGCAGCCGGGGTGGACTGGGCCCCGTCGGCCGGGGCGTCGGAGCCGTCGCCGGCGGAGTCGGAGGGGGCCGAGGGGCCCGAGGGGCCCGAGGGGGCCGAGGAACCCGCCGAGCCGTTGCCGGCGGCGGCGTCCTCCTCCTTGACCGGAATCAGGCTGATCTTCCCGCGGTTGTCGATGTCGGTGATCTCGACGCGCAGCTTGTCGCCGACGTTGACGACGTCCTCGACCTTGCCGATGCGCTTGCCGCCGCCGAGCTTCGAGATGTGCACGAGCCCGTCGCGGCCCGGCAGCAGGGAGACGAAGGCGCCGAACGCGGCGGTCTTGACCACCGTACCCAGGAACCGCTCCCCGATCTTCGGCAGCTGCGGGTTGGCGATCGCGTTGATCTTGTCGATCGCGGCCTGGGCGCTCGGGCCGTCGGCCGCACCGACGTAGATCGTGCCGTCGTCCTCGATCGAGATGTCGGCGCCGGTCTCCTCGGTGATCGAGTTGATCATCTTGCCCTTCGGGCCGATGACCTCGCCGATCTTGTCGACCGGCACCTTCACCGTGGTGATGCGCGGCGCGAACTCGCTCATCTCGTCCGGGGTGTCGATGGCCTCGGCCATGACGTCGAGGATCGCCAGGCGGGCGCCGCGGGCCTGCGTGAGCGCCTTGCCCAGCACCTCGGACGGGATGCCGTCCAGCTTGGTGTCGAGCTGCAGCGCCGTCACGAAGTCCTTGGTGCCGGCGACCTTGAAGTCCATGTCGCCGAACGCGTCCTCGGCGCCGAGGATGTCGGTCAGCGCGACGAACCGCTGCTCGCCGTCGACCTCGCCGGACACGAGGCCCATGGCGATTCCCGCGACCGGCGCCTTCAGCGGCACACCGGCGTTGAGCAGCGACATCGTCGAGGCGCAGACCGACCCCATCGAGGTCGAGCCGTTGGAGCCCAGCGCCTCGGACACCTGCCGGATCGCGTAGGGGAACTCCTCGCGGGTCGGCAGCACCGGCACCAGCGCCCGCTCGGCGAGCGCGCCGTGGCCGATCTCGCGGCGCTTCGGCGAGCCCACGCGGCCCGTCTCGCCGGTGGAGAACGGCGGGAAGTTGTAGTGGTGCATGTAGCGCTTGGTCGACGTCGGCGTCAGCGAGTCGATCGACTGCTCCATGCGCAGCATGTTCAGGGTGGTGACGCCCAGGATCTGGGTCTCGCCGCGCTCGAACAGCGCCGAGCCGTGCGCCCGCGGGACGACCTCGACCTCGGCGGCCAGCGGCCGGATGTCGGTGGTGCCGCGGCCGTCGATGCGGAAGCCGTCACGCAGGATGCGCCGGCGGATCGCCTTCTTGGTCAGCGCGCGGAACGCCTCGCCGATCTCCTTCTCGCGGCCCTCGAACTTCTCGGCCAGCTCGGAGACCAGGCGGTCCTTGATGGCGTCCTGCGCGTCCTCGCGCTCGTGCTTGCCGGAGATCGAGAGGGCGCGGTCCAGCTCGTCTCCCACGGCCGACTCGACGGCGGCGTAGACGTCGTCCTGGTAGGCCGGGAAGGTCGGGTAGTCCTTGGTGACCGTCCCGACCGCCGTGTACAGCTCCTTCTGCGCGTCGCAGAGGGCGCGGATGAACGGCTTGGCCGCCTCCATCCCCGCGGCGACGACGTCCTCGGTGGGCGCCTGCGCGCCGTCACCGATGAGCTCGACGGCCCGGTCGGTGGCCTCGGCCTCGACCATCGCGATCGCGACGTCGCTGCCGTCGGAGGTCACCGAGCCCGCGATCACCATGTCGAACACGGCGCCCTCGAGCTGGTCCCAGGTGGGGAACGCGACCCACTGGGCGTCGCCGGTGGACTGCGGGATCAGCGCGACGCGGGTGGCGCCGATGGGGCCGTCGAAGGGCAGGCCCGAGATCTGGGTGGACGCGGACGCGGCGTTGATCGCCAGGACGTCGTAGGGGTCCTTCGGGTCCAGGCTCTGGATGGTGACGACGACCTGGACCTCGTTGCGCAGGCCCGAGGTGAACGTCGGGCGCAGCGGGCGGTCGATGAGACGCGCGCAGAGGATCGCGTCGGTGGACGGCCGGCCCTCGCGGCGGAAGAACGAGCCGGGGATGCGGCCCGCGGCGTACATGCGCTCCTCGACGTCCACCGTCAGCGGGAAGAAGTCGAAGTTGTCCTTCGGCCGCTTCGAGGCAGTGGTGGCGGACAGGAGCATGGTGTCGTCGTCGAGGTAGGCGACGACGGCGCCGGCCGCCTGGCGGGCCAGCCGGCCCGTCTCGAAGCGGACGGTGCGGGTGCCGAAGGCACCGTTGTCCAGGACCGCGGTGGTCTCGTGGACGGCCCCCTCGTTGGATGTGGCAGCGTTCTCGGTCATGGGTGGGTTCCTCCCTCAGGAGCCCCACCGGATCCCGTCCACGGCTCCCCCCAGCGACGCGGCGGACGACGAGCGGTCTTCGATCGAAGCCCACGGCAGTCCAGATCTCTCTGGGGTCGTCCGGGGGCCACTACCGAGGACCGGCCGACGCGCGGGCGCCCCGGGTTCGCGGGCGGTGACGGCGGGGCGGGGTGATGGTGGCTGCGGTGCGCACGCCGCCGCGCCGACCGGCGACTCGGCCGGTCGGCGCGGGGCGGGCGCGGGGTTCAGTGCGACTCCGTCGGCAGGGTCAGCGCCGCAGCCCCAGCCGCTCGATGAGCGAGCGGTAGCGGGCCACGTCGACGGAGGCGACGTACTTCAGCAGGCGCCGGCGGCGACCGACCAGCAGGAGCAGGCCGCGGCGCGAGTGGTGGTCGTGCTTGTGCATCTTGAGGTGCTCGGTGAGCCGCACGATGCGCTGCGTCAGCAGCGCGACCTGCGCCTCGGGCGACCCGGTGTCGGTCTCGTGGACCCCGTACTCGGCGAGGGTCGCCTTCTTCTGCTCGGTGGTCAGTGCCACGGGGGTGGTGCTCCTGTCTGTCTCATCGGTGCCGTGTCGACCGGCGGCGCTGGACGGGTCGCCCGTCACGGGCGTCGCACGTTCGCGGGGATCGAGATCACCCGCCGCCCGGCCGCCACGGACCGCAGCCAGGCACGTTCCCCCCGAGTGTACCGAGGCGTCGTCTGCCCCGATCAGCGGCCCGCGGCCCGACGCAGGAGGCTCGCCAGCGAGGGGAAGCCGCCGTCGAGCGTGTCCGCGGCCCGCGCCAGCTCGTCCGGGCCGGCGACGGTGCGCAGGAGGTCGTAGGAGCGGTCGTGGGACGTGCCGGGCGCGCGCGGCTCGGCGGCGCGCACCTCGGCGAGCAGGGCGGCGACGGTCGTCGGGTCCCGCGCCTCCCCCGCCGCGACCCGCTGTTCGAGCAGCACGAGGCGCCCGAGCACCGCCGGCGTGCCGATCTTCGCGCGCCGCCCGCTCATGAGCTGCGAGAGCATCGGCGGGCTGAGGCCGAGCGCGTCGGCCAGCACCGTCTGGGAGATCCCGAGGGCTCGCAGCAGGCGGCGCAGCCGGTCGCCGAGTGGCTCGCCGTAGAACCGGCGCTGCAGCTCCCGGTTCCGGCGCACCGCGTCGGCCTCCACGCACCCTCCCGGCGCCGTCGGGATCTCCCCGTCCGGCGGCGATGGTGGCACCCGCGCGTGCGGGGTGGGGCCGGTTCGGAGCAATGCGACCGGACGGCCGCGCGTGGTGCTCCCCGTGGCTGCTCAGAGGTCGAGGACCTCGCGGGTGCGCTCGACGTCGCGGTCCATCTGCTCGATCAGCTCGTCGACCGAGTCGAAGCGGTCCATGCCGCGCAGACGTTCGACGAAGTCCACCGCGACGCGGGCGCCGTAGAGGTCCTCGTCGGCATCCAGCACGAACGCCTCGACCGTACGCACGCGGCCCGAGAACGTCGGGTTGGTGCCCACGGAGACCGCCGCCGGACACGCCTGCCCGCGGTGGTGGAACCAGCAGGCGTACACCCCGTCGGCGGGGATGGCCGCGTGCTCGCCGCAGTCGACGTTCGCGGTGGGATAGCCGAGCTCACGACCGCGCTGGTCCCCGCGGACGACGACACCCTCGAGGCGGTGGGGGCGGCCCAGGGCCTCGGCCGCGGCGCGGACGTCACCGGCGCTGATGCAGGCGCGCACATAGGTCGACGAGAACGTCACCGTCGAACCCGCCGTCGCGGCGCCGAAGGGCTCGGTGACGAGGTCGACGCCCTCGGCGGCGAAGCCGAACCGCTGGCCCAGGCGCTCGAGCTCCGCGACGTCGCCGGCGGCGCGGTGGCCGAACGTGAAGTTCCGGCCGACCACGACCATCGCCGCGTGCAGGCGGTCCACCAGCAGCTCGTGGACGAACTCGTCGGGCGCCACCCGCGCGAGGTCGGTGGTGAACGGCAGCACCCAGAAGGCGTCGATGCCGAGCTCGGCGACCAGCTCGGCCCGCCGCGTCAGCGAGGTCAGGCGCGCCGGGTGGGTGCCCGGCCGCAGCACGGACGCCGGGTGGGGGTCGAACGTGATCAGCACCGTCGGCAGGCCGAGCTCGCGCCCGTACTCCACCGCCCGCCTGATCAGCTGCTGGTGGCCGCGGTGGACGCCGTCGAACACGCCGATCGTGACGACGCACCGACCCCAGCCCGACGGCACCCCGTCGAGTCCCCGCCAGCGTTGCACGCGGGGAGCCTACGGGCGGTGGCCGCGCGCCCGCCGATCGGTCATACGGGCGTCGGTCAGGCGGGCGCGAGCACCAGCACCGGGCGCGCGGCGCCGCGGTCGTCGGCGACCAGCCCGATGACGTGCCCGTCCGGGCCGAACACGCCGACCGTGCCCGCGGTGCCCGCCGCGGACAGGGGGCGGCCGTGGGCGAGCGCCGCGGCCTCGTCGGCGTCGGCGTCCCGGCGGGGGAACGCCGTGGCCACGGCGGCGTCGAGGTCCAGCGAGAGCGCCGCCCGGCCGTGCTCCTCCTGCTCGGCGGCGAGCGCGGCCAGGGTGCGCGCGTGAGCGAGCGTGAACGGCCCGACCCGCGTGCGCCGCAGCGCCGTCAGGTGCCCGCCGACGCCCAGCCCGGCGCCGAGGTCGCGGGCGAGCGCCCGGACGTAGGTGCCCGAGGAGCAGTCGACGAGCACGTCGAGGTCGCAGAACGGCCCCTCCGTGCGCGACGCGAGGACGTCGAACCGGCCGACCGTGACCGGACGCGCCTCGAGCCGGACCTCCTCGCCCGCCCGGGCCCGCTCGTAGGCGCGCCGGCCGTCGACCTTGATCGCCGAGACGCTGCTCGGGACCTGGGCGATCTCGCCGGTCAGTGCCGCGACGCCGGCGGCGATCGCCGGCTCGGTGACGTCGGCGGTGTCGGCTGGTTCGCCGAGCGGCTCGCCCTCGGCGTCGTCGGTGGTGGTGGCGAGCCCGAGCCGGATGGTCGCGAGGTAGCTCTTGGTGTCGAGCGCCAGGTGTCCGAGCAGCTTGGTGGCGCGTTCCACCCCGAGCACGAGCACCCCGGTGGCCATCGGGTCGAGCGTGCCCGCATGCCCGACCTTGCGCGTGCCCACCAGCCGGCGCACGCGCCCGACGACGTCGTGCGACGTCCACCCCGCGGGCTTGTCCACCACGAGCAGCCCCGGCGGTGGGGGCTCGCGCCGCTGTCGACCCTGCCGACCCTGCTGTCCCTGCCGACCTTCTCCGGACACGGCGGGCCATCATGCCCGCCGTCCCGGGGTCGGGCTCCGCCGCTCTCTGCAGCGTTCGGCGGTGCTCCGTCTCTCGTGATCGGGCCGCGCGCGGACGGAGCAGGCATCCTGGGGGCGTGAGCTCCCCGACGCGCACCGACGTCCTCGTCGTGGGCGCCGGCCCCGCCGGGTCGGCCGCCGCGGCCTGGGCCGCCGACGCCGGCCACGACGTCGTCCTCGCCGACGCCGCCGTCTTCCCCCGCGACAAGGCCTGCGGTGACGGGCTGACCCCGCGCGCGATCGCCGAGCTGGAGCACCTGGGCCTCGGCGACTGGGTGCGCGGGCGGGGCACGAACCGGGGGCTGCGCGCTGCCGGGTTCGGGCAGCTGCTGCAGCTGCCGTGGCCGGGCGGGTCGCTGCCCGCGTACGGCGGAGCGGTGGCACGCACCGAGCTCGACGCCCGGATCCGCACCGCGGCCCTCGAGCGGGGCGCGCAGCCCCTCGAGGGGGCCCGCGCCGTGGACGTCGTCCGTGACGGCGACCGGGTGTCCGGCGTCGTGTTCGCCACCGGCGACGAGACCACCACCCTCGCCTGCCGGCGTCTCGTCGTCGCCGACGGCGCCCGCTCCACGCTGGGGCGCGTGCTGGGGCGGGTGTGGCACCGGGACACCGCGTACGGGGTGGCCGCCCGGGGTTACGTGAGCTCGGGGCGCCACGACGACGAGTGGATTTCGTCGCACCTGGAGCTGCGGGGCGCCGGCGACGAGGTGCTCTCGGGCTACGGCTGGGTGTTCCCGCTGCACGACGGCCACGTCAACATCGGGGTCGGCACGCTGGCGACCGAGGCGCGGCCCGCGAACGTGCGGCTGCGGTCGTTGATCGAGCACTACGCGGCCCAGCGCCGCGAGGACTGGCAGCTCGAGGGCGAGGTCCGCGACGTCGCGTCGGCGCTGCTGCCGATGGGCGGTGCGGTCTCCGGCGTCGCCGGGCGCAACTGGGCGCTGGTGGGCGACGCCGCCGGCTGCGTCAACCCCCTCAACGGCGAGGGCATCGACTACGGCCTGGAGACCGGACGGACCGTCGCGGGCCTGCTCGGCAGCGACGACGACCTCTCCCTGGCCTGGCCCGCGACGCTGCGGGCGCACTACGGCTCGGCGTTCTCGATCGCCCGGCGCCTGGCCAAGCTGCTGACCGTGCCGCGCCTGCTGCCGCTGGCCGGGCCGGTGGGCATGCGCTCGCGGGCGCTGATGACGGTGGCCCTGCGGGTCATGGGCAACCTCGTCACCGAGGAGGACGCCGACGTCGTGGCCCGGGCCTGGCGGGCCGCCGGGCGGGCGTCCCTGGGGCGCGACGAGTTGCCCCCGTTCCCCGCCGCCGACCTGCGTCCCGCGGCCGCCGCGGGCTGACGGCCTCACCGGGGGCTCCGCTGGACGCGCTCCGGCGCCACGCGGGCCCGCGGGACGGCGATCAGGGGCTCCGGCGGGCGGGGCACGTCCTCGGGACCGTGGTGCCACACCTCGACCGCGGCGAGCCAGGGAGGCGTTCCCGGCGGGCCGGCGTAGGGCACGCCGAGCCAGCCCACCGTCGTCGCCCGGACCGGGTCGCCGCTCCACACGAGCACGAGGTGGTGCAGGCGGTCCGGGTCGTGGTCGGCGTCGCCGGGCACGAGGCCGGTCCACCACGTCTGGCCCGCCTGGTGCTCGAGGCGGGGCTCGTAGCGCGCGGCGTTGTCCAGCGCGGCGAGGCGGCGAACGTCGCTCTCTCCGTCCCAGCGCGTGCCCGTCCAGTCGAGCTCGCCGGGCCCCTCGGGATCGAGCCGGCGGTCGGGCGCCTTCATCAGCAGGACGCGACGCTTGCCGGCACGCAGGACCAGCGCCTGCTGCACCGACGTGATCAGCACGCCGCGGGAGGCCCAGGCGTCGACGTCCTCGCGCAGCAGGAGCGTGCGGATGTTCTCCGACGACGTGATGCCCAACGAGGTGGCGGTGTCGCCCGCGACGACGGGGTCGTACCGGTCGACGTTGCGCTCCCAGACCCGGGCCACCGTCTGCTCGACGAGCCCCGCCAGGCCGCTGGCGCGCAACGCCGCCAGCACGCCGTCGAGCCACCCCTCCACGTGCGCGTCCCACCGCATGGGGACAGGAGAGCACCGACCCCCGACAGTGGTGGCGCCGCTGCGTCAGCGCACGGCCACCACGCGGTCGCGAACCTCGGTCTCGGCCTCCGTTCAGGCCTCCCGATCGTCCGGGTGCCCCCGCGGCCGCTCGTTCCTTGATCGCGGCGTGCTCGGCGCGGAGGCACGGGTCGGCGCGGAGCCGGTCGCGGAGCAGCAGCTGGGCCTCCCAGCGGTCCTCACCGACCGGCAGCAGGTGCCGATGGGCGAGGCGTCCGCGCTGAGCGTCCGGCTGCACCAGGAAGTGACGCCACGGGCGACCGTCCAACGCCTGGGGCACGAGCACCCGGGCCGGCTCGTCAGTAGGGCGCCGGGTCGAGCAGCCCGAAGCCGTCGTCGTCGTACCCGTCGTGCTGTTCGCGCTCAGGCAGGGGCCGGGGGTGCGGGGCGGGGCGCGGCGCGGGCAGCGGCTGGAGGATCCGGGGTGGCTCGACGACGTGGCGGGCGCCGGCACGGGTGGTGATGTGGAACCGGCCCGGCGAGGGCTGGGTCACCCGCCAGCCTCCTTCGTGCTTCGCGAGGTGGTGACGGCGGCAGTACACGCCGGCGTTCCACGACACGCTCGGCCCGCCGCGGGCGTGGTCGACGGTGTGGTCGATATCGCCGGCGTGGGCCGGCCGCCGGCACCCCGGCACGACGCACTGGCGGTCGCGGACCCGCACCCACCGGTCGACCTCGGCGAGCAGACGCCGCCGCGCGGCCTGCTCAGCGGTGGCCGCCCGGTCGGGCGGGCCGCCGGATCCGACCGCCTCGACCAGGCGTCGTTGCAGCTCGCGCAACAGCCCGTCCCAGGCGCCGTGGTCGTCGGGAGCCAGAGCCGCCAGCAGCGTCGCCGGAGCCGCCAGCTCGACGATCGCCTGCCTGCCGCGCCCCCGCCGGTCGGTGTCCCGGCGGGGGCCGGGTGGTCGGGGGGGCGGTCGGGGTCGGCGACGCGCCAGCAGGACCCGCTGGAGCCGGCCGTTGTCGTCGGTGACCACGATCCGCCACTCGCCGTTGCGATAGCGCTCGAGCAGTTCGCGGGCGGTGCCGGCGAGCACCGTGCCCCATCCGGGCACCTGGGCGGGCAGATCGTCGAGCCCCAACGCGGTCGACAACCGCACCCGCACCTCGACCGTGCCCTCCCGGATCCCGCCCAGCCGCGGTGACGGGCACACGACCGGCTCGCTGTCGTCGTCCGCGTCCTGGGGCGAGGCATCGTTGGGAGCGTCCACGGCGCCGGCAGAGACTCCGCCTGCGTCCGCGTCGGCAGCATCCGAGTCGTCAGCGGGGTCACGAGCATCGGGGCCGCCGCCGTCGGGGCCGTCTTCGGGCCTCGCGCCATCGGGACCACCACCGTCGGGCCCACCACCGTCGGGCCCACCACCGTCGGGGCCGCCGAGGTCCGGGCCGCCGCCGTCCGGGCCCGGCGTCGGGCTGTCGGGTGGAGCGTCGTCCTCGTCGGGCGCCCCGAGGTCGGCGACGAGCAGCGGCACCAGGGCCTCGTCGGTCAGCCCGCGGCGAAACCGTCGAGCAGCCGCTCGTACACCCGCGTCGCAGCCAGTTCATCCGCCGCGTCACCCCACCCCGACGCACTGCCGCGGCCAGCGCGTCCACCCGCGCCATGATCGCCACTGCGCTGGTCATCGGCAGATCACAGCCCGCCACGTTCGCCGTCCCCGACGGGTTGCGCGAGGCCACCACCCGCGCTCGCCTCACCGCCGCCGCTCCCGCCGCGCCGCCCAGTCGGGATCGATCGACGCCGACACCTGCTGGATTCGCTCGATCAACGCCCCCACCGGCAACTCCTGCGCCTCGGGCAACACCTCGGCACACACCGCCCGCGCGTGATCGTCGGACAGGTCGCGCGTCCACTCCGAGAACACCCGCGCCTTGCCCTCGTCGAGCACCCCCGACGCCAACGCCGCCTGCACCTCGCTCAACCGCCGGTGCAGATCGTCGGCCAGCTCCAGCCACCGCCGCGCCATCGCCCACGACCAACCCAGCGCCAGCGCCACCTCGTCACCGGAGAACTCGTCCACCACCGCTCGACGCGTGCGCGTCCCGTCCTCCGCGCGCCCCACCTCGTGCACCGCGGTCAGGAACCGCGCCACCGCCCGGTTCCGCGCCCGCGCACACGCCCGCAGGTACTCGACCGACTCCGCGCCCTCCAACCCACCCGGGTCGATGCCCTCCAACGCCTCGACCAACACCGCCCCCGGCGCCAACCCCGCCAGATCGGCGACGTCCACCACGTCGCCGACCGGCAGGCCCTGGTCGATGCTCACCCAGGACGCTAGACCTGACCCCCGACAACCGATGTCGATCAAGGACGCGGGTGGAGCGAGGGCGTCCCCTACCGCCTCCTACGCAGCCAGGGCGTCCCTCGCTGCACAGCCGCCCCATCCGCCGACCCGCCGTCCCGTGCTCAGGGACCCCCGTCACGCCGCCCCCGTCACCGCCCATCCCTCGCCGCGCACGCGCCATCCGACGGCGACGGCGCGGGCGAGGATGAACAGGGTCAGGCCGGCCCAGATGCCCACGAGACCCCAGTCCAGGGCCAGGGAGAGCCAGATCATCGGCAGGAACGCGCCGATGGCCGAGCCCACGGTGATGAGTCGCAGGTAGGCCGCGTCCCCGGCGCCCAGCAGCACCCCGTCGAGCGCGAACACGTAGGCCGCGACCGGCTGCAGCGCCACGAAGAACCACCACGCCTGCGGGACGACGTCACGCACCGCCGGGTCGGGCGTGAACACCCCGGGCAGCACCCCGGCCGTCGCGGCGAACACCAGCCCGGCGACGACCCCGAGCACCAGGCCGTAGCGGGTCACGCGCCCGCTCACGCGCCGCGCCGAACCCACCGACGAGGCCCCGAGCGCCGCCCCCACCAGCGACTGCGCCGCGATGGCCAGCGCGTCGAGCACCGTGACCATGAACATCCAGAGCTGCAGGACGATCTGGTGCGCGGCCACCGACGGCGCGCCGAACCGCGCCGCCACCGCCGTCGCCGACAGGAAGCAGGCCTGGAACGCGAGGCTGCGCAGCAGCAGGTCACGCCCGAGGCCGAGCTGCGCGCGCATCCCGGCCGGGACGGGTCGCAGCGAGACCCCCTCACGCACCAGCGCCCCGACGAACAGCACCCCGACGATCGCCTGGGCGCCCACGTTCGCCACCGCCGAGCCCTCGAGTCCGAGCGCCGGCACCGGACCGGCGCCGTACACGAGCAGCGGGCACGCCAGCGCCGAGAGCCCGTTGCCCGCGAGCACGATGACGATCGGCCGGCGGGTGTCCTGCACCCCGCGCATCCAGCCGTGGCCGGCCAGGGCGACGAGGATGCCCGGCGCCCCGAACACCGCGATCCGCAGCCACCCCGTGGCGGCGTCGGCCACCGCTCCCCCACCGCCGAGCAGCGTCGCGAGCCACGGCGCCGTCAGCCACCCGGCGACCACCACGGCCGCGCCCACCAGCAACGCGATCCAGGTCGCGGCGACGCCCTCGGCGACGGCGGCGGGACGGTCGCCGGCGCCGTGGTGGCGCGCGGCGCGGGCCGTGGTGCCGTACGCGAGGAACGTGCCGAGGCTCGCGACCTGCGCCAGCACCACCCCGCCCACCGCGAGACCGGCGAGCGGCACGCCTGCCTGCGCTCCCGTCGCTCCGCCCGCCCCGTCGAGGTGCCCGACGACAGCCGTGTCCACGAGCAGGTAGAGCGGCTCGGCCACCAGCACGACGAGCGCCGACGACGCCAGTGCGAGGACCCGGCGAGCCCCCGGGTCGGCGTCGGCGTGCGATCGAGCGTGTGGCGTCACGGACACTCAGTGTCTGCGATGGCCCACCGCTGACAGACGCTCACCCCAGCAACGGGGCGTCGGCGAGGGCGCGGCGGAGGCGGTCGAGGATGGCCGGGGCGTCGCCGTCGACGGTGAAGCCCGCGGCCGCGCGGTGCCCGCCCCCGCCGAGCGCGGACGCCGCCGCGGCGACGTCGATGCGGCCCTTCGAGCGCAAGGACACGGTCCAGCGGCACTCGCCGACCTGCTTGAGGACGACGGCCACCTCGGCCTCGGCGGTGGTGCGCAACACGTCGATGACGCTCTCGACCTCCTCCTGGCGCCCGCCGTCGACGAGGTCACGGCGCACGAGGGCGTGCACCAGGCCCAGGCCGCGGGCCTCGTCGACCTCGAGGGTCGCCGTGGCCAGCACCGCGGAGAGCATCGAGAGCCAGGCGAACGGGTGGGTGTCGAGCAGCGGGCGCGTCACGGCCTCCGCGTCGACACCCGCCACGAGCAGGCGTGCGGCCATGGCGTGGGTGTCGGGTGACGCGGCCCGGAAGTTGCGGGTGTCGGTGACGAGCCCGGCGTAGAGGCACCGCGCGGTCGGGAGATCGACCGACGCGCCCATGGCGTCGAGCAGGTGCAGCACCATCACCGCGGTCGCCTCGGCCCGAGGATCGACGTAGTAGTGCGTGCCGAAACCGGAGTTCGAGACGTGGTGGTCGATGACCAGCGTCGTGCCCGCCGCGGCCGCCCGGTCGGCGAGGGGGCCGAGACGGTCGACGCTGCCGGTGTCGAGCACGACGAGCAGCTCGGGAACGTGCACCACCCGGTGCGCGGGCACGACGAGGCCGGCGACGTCGAGGTCACGCAGCGACTCGGCCGGACGCTCCGGGGCCCCGAACGACACCTGGACGTGCGCGCCGCGCCGGTGCAGCGCGAGCCCGAGGGCCAGCGCGCTGCCCAGCGCGTCGGCGTCCGGGTTGATGTGGGCGAGCAGCACCACCTGGCGGGCCGCGGTGAGCAGCTCCACCGCCTCGGCCAGGTCGACCGGACGGCTCACGACCTCCTCGCGCTGCTGCTCGGGCACCGCCATGTCCGGTGCGCTCCCCTCGTCCCGCGCCCTCTGTGGGCGTCGGCGTGACGGTACGGAGCAGTGGTCAGCGCGTCGACCGCGCCCCGTCACCGTCGACGGTGACGTCCGCGCGGTCGTCGCGCTCCGCCCCGTCCGCCTCGTCACCCACCGGCACCTCGTCGAGGTCGTCGTCCTCGCGAGGCTTGCGGTAGGGGTCCGCCTCGCCGGCGTAGGAGGCGCCGACCGCCAGGGTGGCGACCTCGGCGTCGGCGCGGCGGGCGCCCTCGAGCAGCTCGTCGAGGCGGGCGGCGCCCTCGGGCACCGCGTCCGGGACGAACTCGAGGGTGGGCGTGAACCGCACCCCGGTCTGGCGGCCGACGGCGGTGCGCAGCACCCCGCGGGCGCTCGCCAGCGCGGCGGCCGAGCCGGCACGTTCGGCTTCGCCGCCGTAGACGGTGTAGAAGACGGTCGCCTCACGCAGGTCGGCCGTGACGCGGGCGTCGGTGATCGTCACCATCGCCAGGCGCGGGTCCTTGACCTCGTGCTCCAGCGTGGAGGCGACGATCTGGGAGATCCGCTTGGCGAGCCTGCGGGCCCGTGGCGCGTCGGCCATGGCGGTGCTCCTTCGTGGGTTCGGCGCAGCGAACGTGGCGTTCGCTGCTTCTACGCGGACGAACTCCCCGTTCGCGCGGGCGGACGGGGCTCTCACTCGTCGTGCGGACCCAACCACCGGGTCCGCGCGGAGAGGAGCTGGAACTCGGGGTGGCCGGCCACGAGCCGCTCGCACCGCGCGAGCACGTCGGACACGTGCGCGGCGTCGGCGGCGACCGCGGCCACCCCGATGAGGGCGCGGCGGTGCAGGTCGAGGTGGCCGGCCTCGGCGACCGACACCCCGTACCGCTTGAGCTCCGCCACCACGGGGCGGACGACCGAGCGCTTCTGCTTGATCGAGCCGACGTCGCCGAGGAGCAGGTCGAGCTCGAGCGCACCTACGTACACCGTCGCCCTCTCGGGAGGTGTGAGTGCTCGCCCGTGCCGGGGCACGGGCGAGCACTCACGAGCGCGGAGCGCAAACGCCTACTCGCGCGGCTTCTCCCGCATCTCGTAGGTCATGACCTTGTCTTCGACCTTGATGTCGTTGAACGACCCGAGCGTCAGACCGCACTCGTAGCCGTCGCGGACCTCGGTGGCGTCGTCCTTGAACCTCTTGAGCGAGTTGATCGTGAGGTTCTCCGCCACCACGGCGCCGTCGCGGACCAGGCGCGCCTTGGCGTTGCGCCGGATGATCCCGTCGGTCACCAGGCAACCGGCGATCGTGCCCACCCGCGAGGAACGGAAGACCTCCCGCACCTCCGCGGTGCCGAGCTCGACCTCCTCGTAGATCGGCTTGAGCATGCCCTTGAGGGCCTGCTCGATCTCGTCGATCGCCTGGTAGATCACCGAGTAGTAGCGGATGTCGATGCCCTCGCGGGTGGCCAGCTCCGTGGCCTTGCCCTCGGCACGGACGTTGAAGCCCATGACGATGACGTTCGACGCGATCGCGAGGTTGATGTCGCCCTCGGTGATCGCACCGACCCCGCGGTGGAGGATCCGCAACTGGACCTCGTCGCCCACGTCGATCTTCGTGAGCGCGTCCTCCAGGGCCTCCACGGTCCCGGAGTTGTCGCCCTTGATGATCAGGTTGAGCTCGTTGGTCTCCTTGAGCGCCGCGTCGAGGTCCTCGAGCGAGACGCGCTTGCGGCGCGAGGCCAGCTCGGCGTTGCGCTCGCGGGCCCGACGGCGGTCGGCGATCTGGCGGGCCACACGGTCCTCGTCGACGACGAGGAAGGTGTCGCCGGCGCCGGGCACCGACGTGAAGCCGATGACCTGCACCGGGCGCGACGGCAGGGCCTCCTGCACGTCGTCGCCGTACTCGTCGAGCATCCGTCGCACCCGGCCCGAGGCGTCGCCGGCGACGACGGAGTCGCCGACGCGCAGCGTGCCGCGCTGGACCAGGACGGTGGCCACCGGGCCGCGGCCGCGGTCGAGATGTGCCTCGATCGCGACACCCTGGGCCTCCATGTCCGGGTTGGCCCGGAGGTCCAGCGAGGCGTCCGCGGTGAGCAGCACCGCCTCGAGCAGGCCGTCGATGTTGATGTTCTCGCGGGCGGAGATGTCCACGAACATCGTCTCGCCGCCGTACTCCTCGGCGACCAGGCCGTACTCGGTGAGCTGCTGGCGGATCTTCTGAGGGTTCGCGCCCTCCTTGTCGATCTTGTTGACCGCCACGACGATCGGCACGTCGGCCGCCTGGGCGTGGTTGATCGCCTCGACCGTCTGCGGCATCACGCCGTCGTCGGCCGCGACCACGATCACCGCGATGTCCGTGGACTTCGCACCACGGGCACGCATGGCGGTGAACGCCTCGTGACCCGGGGTGTCGATGAACGTGATCTTGCGGTCCTCACCGTCCAGCTCGGTGTCGACCTGGTACGCGCCGATGTGCTGGGTGATGCCGCCGGCCTCGCCCTCGGCCACCTTCGTCTTGCGGATGGTGTCCAGCAGGCGCGTCTTGCCGTGGTCGACGTGACCCATGACCGTGACGACCGGCGGGCGGGCCGCGAGGTCCTCCTCGCCGCCCTCGTCGGAGCCGTAGCTGATCGAGAACGACTCGAGCAGCTCGCGGTCCTCCTCCTCGGGGGACACGACCTGCACCGTGTAGTTCATCTCGGTGCCGAGCAGCTCGAGGACGTCGTCGGACACCGACTGGGTGGCCGTGACCATCTCACCGAGGTGGAACAGCACCTGCACCAGCGAGGCCGGGTTCGCGTCGATCTTCTCCGCGAAGTCGGTCAGCGAGGCGCCACGGGGCAGCCGGACGGTCTCGCCCTTGCCCTTGGGCAGGCGGACGCCGCCGACCGACGGCGCCTGCATGTTGTCGAACTCCTGGCGCTTCTGCCGCTTCGACTTGCGTCCACGACGCGCGGGACCACCCGGACGCCCGAAGGCACCCGCGGCACCACCGCCACGACCACGACCACCGGGACCGCCGGGACGGCCACCGCCGCCACCGCGGAACCCGCCGCCGCCCGCGGGAGCGCCGCCGCCACCGCCACCGGGGCGGAAGCCACCGCCGCCGGGACGACCGCCGCCGGGGCCACCACGGCCCGCACCGGGACCACCACGGCCACCACCGGGACCACCGGGACCACCGCGTCCGGGCGGGCCGGACGGGCGCGACGGCATCATGCCGGGGTTCGGACGCGGGGGCATGTTGCCCGGCGTCGCCGACGTCCCGGCACCACCGGTGCCGCCGGGACGGGGCATGCGGTCCGCCGCCGCCGGACGCTCGCCGTCACGCGGCGGGCGCGGCGCGGCGTTGGGGCCGGCCTCGCCGTCACGCGGCGGACGCGGGCCGCCCTGACCCGGCTGCGGACGCTGCGGGCGCGGCGGGGCGCCGGAGCCCACCCCGAAGGGGTTGTTGCCGACGCGCGGGGTCTTCGGCCCGGGCTTCGGGGCCTGCGGGCGCGGGGCGACCGTCGAGCCGTCACCGCCCTGGCCTGCGTCCGCCGCCGCGGCCGGACGCTGCTGCTGCTGACCGGGGCGCGGGGCCTGGCCGTCACGACCGTCCCGGCCGTCTCGACCTCCGCCCTGGCGCTGGTCGCCACCGCGCTCGGCGGGACGCTCGGCACCGGGCCGCGGCGCGCCACCCGGACGCGGGCGGTCGCCACCGGGACGGGGACGGTCCCCGCCGGGGCGCGGTGCGCTCGGCGCCTGGCCGCCGGTGGTGTCACCGGTCGCGGGAGCCTCCGGCGCCGCGGGGGCCGGGGACGCCGACGCCGCCGCGGGGGTCGCGCCGGGCTGGGCGCCGGGACGCGGGCCCGGGGTGGCGCCGGGACGGGGGCCGGGACGCGGGGCGCCGCTGGTGCCCGCGCCGTCGGCCGCGGGCGTCTGCCCGGGACGCGGGCCGGGGGTCGCACCGGGGCGGGGGGCGCCACCGGACGAGCCGCCGGACGGGCCCGGCTTGGGCGCGCCGCCGCCGGGCCGCGGACCCGGGGCCGCGCCGGGACGCGGCCGGCGGTTGCCGGCACCGCCGTTGCCGCCGCCGGACATGGAGTCGCGCAGCTTGCGCGCGACGGGGGCCTCCACCGTCGAGGACGCCGACTTGACGAACTCGCCGAGGGACTCGAGCTGGGTGAGTACTTGCTTGCTGGTGACGCCGAGCTCCTTCGCGAGCTCGTGCACCCGGGCCTTTCCTGCCACTGATCTCCTCATCTTCGAGGTCAGCGGGGGGCCCGCGACCTCGTGTCCTACGCCTGCGCCTTCATCGGGAGGGCTTCACGGCTGGCTCATGGGGGTCGACCTGCTTCCTGGTACGAGCGCGACGGTCGTCGCGCCTGTCGTGCGACCCGGTGGGCGTGGCGACGGGTTCCGGGTCGAGCAGTGCGTGCAGGGCACCGGTGTCCAGCGGCCCCGGGACACGTAGCGCCCGGGGGAACGCCGATCGGCGCTCCGCACGGTGGAGGCAGCCCGGATCGGGGTGCACCCACGCACCGCGACCGGGCGACCGACGCCGCGGATCGGGTCTCGCGACCCCGTCCGCGGCCACCACCCGCAGGAGTTCCGACGCCGAGGCCCGCGAACGGCAGCCGACGCAGGTGCGCACCGGGCCGGGATCGTCACCCCGACGACCACGATCCGGCGCCACCCCACGACCGGGCTCGCGGGTTCGGGCCACCGGTCACTCTACCGCGCCACTCGACGGCCGCTCGACCCCGCCACCGGGGACCCCGAGCGGGCCGGACGGATCACCGGTTCGGCCGCTTCCCTCGCCGGTGTCCCCACCGGTCTCGCCGCCGAGGTCCTCCGCGGGTGCCACCTCCGCGTCCGAGCGGATGTCGATGCGCCAGCCGGTGAGCCGCGCCGCGAGGCGAGCGTTCTGCCCCTCCTTGCCGATGGCCAGGGAGAGCTGGAAGTCGGGCACGACCACCCGGGCGGTGCGGGCGCGGGCGTCGACGACGGTCACCGAGACGACCTTCGACGGCGAGAGGGCGTTGCCGACGTAGGTGGCCGGGTCCTCCGCCCAGTCGATGATGTCGATCTTCTCGCCGTTGAGCTCGCTCATCACGCCGCGCACGCGCGCGCCCATCGGGCCGATGCACGCGCCCTTGGCGCCGAGCCCCGGGACCGTGGACCGCACCGCGATCTTCGACCGGTGCCCCGCCTCGCGGGCCACCGAGACGATCTCGACGGCCCCCGAGGCGATCTCGGGGACCTCGAAGGCGAACAGGCGCCGCACCAGGTTGGGGTGCGTGCGCGACAGCGTCACCTGCACCCCGCGCGGGCCCCGGTTGACCCCGACGACGTAGCAGCGGATCCGGGAGCCGTGCTCGTAGCGCTCGCCGGGCACCTGCTCCGCGGCGGGCAGCACGCCCTCGATCGACCCGATCTCGACCACGACGACGCCGCGGGCGTTGGCGCGGGCGTCGCGCTGGACCACCCCGGCGACGACCTCGCCCTCCTTCGCGGAGAACTCGCCGTAGGTGCGCTCGTGCTCGGCGTCGCGCAGCCGCTGCACCACGATCTGGCGCGCGGTCGCGGCGGCGATGCGACCGAAACCCTCGGGGGTGTCGTCGTATTCCCCGACGACCTCCCCGTCCTCGCTCGTCTCGGGCACGAGCACGGCCACGTCGCCGGTCTTGCGGTCGACCTCGACCCGGGCCTTCGGGTGCTCCCCGCCGTTCTGCTTGTAGGCGGTGAGCAGGGCGGTCTCGATCGCGGAGAGCACGGTCTCGAACGGGATCTCCTTGTCCCGCTCGATGGCGCGCAGCGCGGCGATGTCGACCTTCACGACCGTCCCTCCCGTCCCTCGGCGCCCGCCCCGTCGGTGGCGGTCGCGGCGGCGACCAGCGCCTCGACCTCGGCGGCCGGTGCCGGCTTGAACTCGACCTCGACCACGGCCTTGCGGACCTCGGCCAGCGGCAGCCGGTGCAGCACCGGCCCGCGCGGGGTGCCCTCCGCGAGCGTCACGGCCACCGCCTCCCCGGCTCCCGCGTCGTCGCCGCCCGGGTCGTCGCCGACCGGACCGACCCGCGCGGTGAGCGCCGAGCCGTCGGTACGGGTCACCGCCACGCGGCGCAGCCACGCCCGCCGCCAGTGATGCGGGCGGGTGAGCGGCCGGTCGGTACCCGGCGTCGTGACCTCGAGCGTGTACTCGCCCGCCGGAGCGGCGCCCTGATCGGCCTCGTCGTCCATCGCGTCGAGCACCCGTGAGAGCTCGCGGCTCACGCCGGCGACGGCGTCGAGGTCGGGGCCCGGCGCGGGCGGGTCGTGAGGGCCGGGGACCTCGGCGGTGTCCACCACGACGCGCACGACCTGGCGCCGCCCGGCCGGGCGCACCTCGAGGTCGTCCAGCACGAAGCCGGCCGCCTCGACGACGTCGACGACGGCCGGGCGCAACCGCGCGGCAGTCGGATCACGACTGTCGCCCGCGGGCGCGGGGGACGTCCCTCGGGACAACGGGGCTCCTCACGGGCGGGCCCGCCGTGGGGGCCGACGGCGTCGCGAGGGGGTCGCGACGACGGTCGGTGCGGGGCGGGCCGGGATGGTCGGCGGGGCGCGACGCGGTGGGCGTCGCGCAGTGGTCCAGCGTAGCGCTCGCCCCCGCGCGACCCCGGCGCGCGGCCGACGGCGGCGCGGGGGTCGGCTGGCACACTGGCCCGCCGTGGTCGCCGTGGAGAGCCCCGCCGCCGACGCCGCGCCGACGCCGGGGACCCCCCGGCGGACGGTGCTGCGGGGCGCGGGCACCGTCGCCCTGCTCGCGGGCCTCGCGGGCCTCGCCGGCGTCGGTTGCGCTCGCGCGCCGGAGGGTCCCGACGAGCTCGAGGCCCCGCTCGCCGCGGCCCGGGCGGACGTCGCCACCGCGGCCGCGGCCGTCGCCGCCTTCTCCGACCTCGCCGACCGCCTCACCCCGCTCGCCGACGCCCGCCGCGCCCACGCCGAGGCCCTCGCCGCCGAGATCCGGCGCGCCCGTCCCGAGCGGGCGCCCGCCGTCGACGCCGCCCCCGCCGCGCCCGCCGCACCGCCCGCGAGCGCCGCGGCCGCGGTCACCGCGCTGCGGGGCTCGCTCGCCGCGGCCCGCGACGGCGCCGGCGCACTCGCCCTGACCACCGAGCCCCATCGGTGCGGGCTGCTGATCTCGGTGGCGGCCGCGTGCGCCGGCTACGTGACGGTGCTCGCGTGACACCCCCGAGCCTCGACGACGACCTCCAGGACGCGGTTCTCGCCGCGCTGGGCACCGAGCACGCGGCGATCTGGTGCTACGGGCTGGTCTCGGCGTACCTGCCGACGGTCAGCGCCGCCGACCTCGCCGCCACCGCGCAGGCGCACCGGGAACGCAGGGACGCCGTCGTCGCGCTGCTCGCCCGTCGCGGGGTCACCGCGCCGCCCGCGGCCGCGGCCTACCGCCCGCCGTCGCCGGTCACCGACGCCACCTCCGCCGCGACACTCGCGATCGTGGCCGAGGACGACGTCGCGGCCGCATGGCGCGCCGTGGCGGAGCGCACGAGCGCCGACGAGGACGCCGAGCTGCGCCACCTCGCCCTCGACGCGGTCACCGCGGCGACGACCACGTCGGTGGTCTGGCGCCGCGTCGCCGGCCGGAGCCCGCTCGTGCCCGCGTTCCCGGGCGCCGGCGCGGGGGCGTAGCGCGGCTCAGCGCAGCGCGAGCCCCGCGCGCGAGATGCGGTCGAGCGCCTCGCCGTCGGTGAAGTCCGGGTCGATGCCGTCGGCCTCCGCGACGACCACGCGGTCGCCGAGCTGGGCCGAGGCGTAGCCCTGGCCGGACAGCGCTCGCGGGGCGCCGGGGTAGCCGCGCTGCTCGCGCAGCAGGTCGGAGATGTTGCCGGTGCCGTTGCTGTCGACCAGCGAGCGGAAGGCGCTCGCCGTCGTCGTGTCGGCCATCCGGACGGTGGCGACCGCGACCACGACCTCCTCGCCCTCGGCGACGCCGGACCACAGCGAGCGGTCGAGGTGCAGGCAGCCGCGCTCGCGCAGGAACGCGGCGGCCTGACCGTAGGCGTGCCCGTCACAGGACACGTCGGAGGTCGCGACCTGGCGGGTGAAGGTGACCCCGTCCACCGTGCGCGTCGCGCTCGGATCGGGCGTCGGCTCGCCGCCGCCGGTCGCCGCGCGGCCCACCAGGAACGCGAGGCCGAGGGCGAGGAGGAACGCGGCGATCGCGGCGACGGTCAGGCCCTGCCAGCCCCACACCCAGTCGGGCAGCGAGCCCCCGTAGCGGGCACGGGCGGCCCGTCCGGCACGGCGCGCCCGGCCGGGACCCGCGAGCAGTCCGATCGCCCCGCCCTGGGGTGGCCCGGACGACTCGGGCGCGTTCGCGGGGAGGCGGCCGGTCGGCGGGAGCCCGGGCACGGACGGGGACTGCTCCTGGACCGGGACCGGGGCCGTCCTCGGCGCCGCACCGGCGTGCACGGCCGGCGTCTCGGGGTCGAGGAACCCGGCGTCGGCGAGCTCGGCGGGCCCGGGCACGTGGTCGCCGAGCCGGAAGGCGGCGAGCAGGCGGCGCAGGTCCTCGACGTCCACCACGCGGAACGAGCCGACGGGCGCGACGAGGGCCTCCTCGGCGGTGGTGTCGTCGCGGCTGCCGAGGACCCGGCGCGGGGCGCTGCAGGCCGGGTCGGACAGGCCCAGGAGGCGGTCGAGCTCCTCGGTGGCCTCCCGCGCCGTCGGTCCGGTCACCCCGACGGCGGGCCGGGCCGTGCCCGTGGGCGGGGTGTCGAGACGACCGCCGCCGGCGGCGACCGCCTCGCGCGCCGCCTCCTGCTCGCCCGCGGGCAACGGCGCGAGGCCCAGCACCCCGTCGGGGCGCAGCACCACGGCGTCGAGCACGCCGTCGGGACCGCCGGGCAGCGCCACGACGACCCCCGGCACCGGGGCGCCCGCCGCCGCGTCGTCGAGGAGCGCGCGGACCCGCGCGACCCGCTCCGGAGCGATACCGAGGCGGGGATCGGGGGCGAGCACCAGCATCCGATCCTCCACGTTCGGGGGACAGGGACCGTGGTCAACGTAGCCGAGAGGGTCACGTTCCGATCACGACCCCCGGCCGGCAGGTCTAGCGGGAGAGGCGGCGCCGCTCGCCCACGCGGGCCACGATCGGCACCGCGAGGCGCGCCACGCCGGGCAGCGCGGCCGACGTGCGCTGCAGCGCCGCGCGCCACCCCGGCACCGTCCGCATCGCGCGGCGGGAGCCGAGGAGACCCATGCCGGCGTCGACGACCTCGTCGATCGAGAGCAGCCGGCTGCCGGTGAACAGCAGGGCGGCGCTGGGCCGGTGGGCGACGTTGCTCACCAGCGAGGTGTCGACGACGTCGGGGCACAGCGCGCGCACCCGCAGCGGCCGGCGCGCGGCGGCCAGCTCGATGTCCAGGGCCTGCGAGTAGCTCAGCGCGGCGGCCTTGCTCGCGCCGTACGCCGCGAACCCGGGCGTCGGGCCGAGGCCGGACAGCGAGACGACGTTGAGGATGTCGCCTCGGCGCATCACGTCGACCGCCGCACGGCTCCCGTGCACCAGCCCGAGGGTGTTGACCTCGAAGGTGGTGCTCACCTCGTCGTCTCCGGCCTCCCACGCGGCGGCCGTGGACAGCACCCCCGCGTTGTTGACCCACACCGTGACGTCGCCCAGCGCCGCCGCGGCCAGGGCCACCGCGCGGTGGGCCGAGGGGTCGCGCACGTCGAGGGGCATCGCCGTGGCGGGCCCGTCGAGGGTCTCGGCGGTCGCCTCCGCGGCGGCCGCGTCGACGTCGGTGACGACGAGGTGGTGCCCACGGGCCGAGAGCGCCGCGGCGAGGCCCGCCCCGATCCCCCGTCCGGCCCCGGTCACGACCGCGACGGCCACTCGTCCCTGTCCTGCTGCGGGCTGCACGGCGGGCATTCTGGACCCTCGCCCCGCGCGGTCCCCGCCTACCCTCGGTCGGCGTGTACAGCGAGGAGATCCAGGTCCGCACCGGCGACCACGAGACGGTCCGCGACATCACCGACGAGTGCGCGCGCTTCGTGCGCGGGGCGGGCTCCCCGGACGGGTTGCTGCACGTGTTCGTACCGCACGCCACGGCCGGGGTCGCGATCATCGAGACCGGGGCCGGCAGCGACGACGACCTGCTCACCCAGCTGCGCGAGCTGCTGCCCGCCGACGACCGGTGGGCGCACCGCCACGGCTCCCCCGGTCACGGGCGGGACCACGTGCTGCCCGCGCTCGTCGCCCCGTCGATGTCGGTGCCGGTGCTCGACGGGCGCCTGGCGCTCGGGACCTGGCAGTCGGTGTGCCTCGTCGACACCAACGGCGACAACCCGACCCGGAAGGTCCGCCTGAGCCTGCTCGCCGGTTGATCCCGCCCGTCAGTCCCCGCACAGCGCCGCGAGCCCCTCGGCGCTCGTCGCGTGGTCGAGGGCCAGCGCGGCCGCGCCGTGCAGCGCGCCGTCGTCGCCGTGCACCGCATCGAGGACGGGCACCGGCCGGTCACGGCGGAAGGCCATGAGCCCGCCGACGTAGGCGTCGTCGAAGCCCGGCGCCGCGCGCAGCGCGCGGGCCAGACCACCGAGCACGATGACGTCGGGGTCGTGGACGTGCACCACACCGGCGATGCCCCGGGCGAGGCACGCGGCGACGGCGCGGGTCGCCGCCACCGCGTTGTGCTCGCCCGCGGCGGCGCGCGCGAGGACCTCCTCCGCGCAGGAGCGCGGGTCGGCGGGCGGGGCGTCGCCCAGCCGGCGGGCCAGCGCGCGCCCGTCGACCTCGGGACCCCAGCAGCCGCTCGCGCCGCACGCGCAACGCCGGGCCGGGTCGCCGAAGGGCAGGTGCCCGTACTCCCCCGCCGCCCCGCGGGCGCCGAGGTGCGGGTGCCCGTCGAGCAGCATCGCGCCGCCGAGCCCGACCTCGACCGTGAGGTAGACCGCCGTGCCCGCCCCCGCCGCCGCCCCGGTGCGGGCCTCGGCGACCCCCGCGAGGGTGGCGTCGTTGCCCACGCGCAGCGGGACCCGGCCCAGGCCCGCGGTCACCGCGCCCAGGTCGACGGCGTCCCAGGCCAGCTCCCCGGCCTCCACCAGCCCGTCCGCCGACACCGGGGCGGGTGCCGCGAGGCCGACGGCGACGGCGCGGCGCCCGGCGGCCACGCGGGTCACGGCGTCGCGCAGGGCGACGGCCACCTGGTCGGGGTCGCCGTCGTGGCGGGCGCCGAGGACGCCGCCGACCTCGCCGTCGAGCCCGGCCAGGCCGACGCGCCAGTCCTCGTGACGCAGGTCGACCGCGACCACCTGCGGGCCGTCGGGGCACGGGACCAGCGAGGTCGTGGGACGTCCGCGCCCGTGCACGGGGGCCCGGTGCTCGTCCAGCCAGCCGGCCGTCCGCAGACGGGTGACGGTCTCGGTCACCGACGCGCTGGAGAGCGCGAGGCGGCGGGCGAGCTCGACGCGGGTCAGCCCGGGCTCGCGCCGGACCGCGTCGAGCACCTCCGCGCTGGTGCGCCAGCGGTCGACGCGGGCGCGACCGGGCTCACGTCCGGTCGGCGTTGACGTGCTCATGGGCGCGATTATGCTCGGAGAACGAGAATATTCGTCGTGCTGGGAGGCACCGTGACGCTGCACCCCGCGGTGCTGGACCGGCCGGACTCGTTCGCGGCCGTGTTGTTGGACATGGACGGCACCCTGGTGGACTCCGACGGCGCCGTCGAGCGCTCCTGGCGCACGTGGGCGCGGCGCTGGGGTGTCGACCCGCTCGCGGTGCTCGCCGTGATGACCGGACACCCCGCCGAGGCCACGGTGCGGCGCGTGCGCCCCGACCTCGACGAGGCGCTCGTCGCGATCGCGACGCGTGACCACCTGGAGCACGAGTACGTCGACCTCGACGACGTCGTCGCCGCGCCCGGCGCGGCAGAGCTCACCGCGGACCTGACCGCCACGTTCACCCCCTGGGCGGTCGTGACCAGCGCCGACACCCGCCTCGCCCGGGCCCGCCTCGGCACCGCCGGCCTCGAGTTCCCGGTGCTCGTCCCCCGCGACATGGTCGCGGCGGGCAAGCCGGACCCCGAGGGCTACCTCCGTGCCGCGGACTTCCTGGGCGTCGACCCCACCGACTGCCTCGTCGTCGAGGACACCCCGGTCGGGGTCGCCGCCGGCCGTGCCGCCGGGGCGACCGTCGCCGGGCTGCGCCGCTCGGCCGGCGGCGACGCCGACCTCGCGATCGACACCCTGCACGACGTCCTGACCCTGCTCTCCCGGGAGGTGACCGCGTGACCCCGCTGACCTCGACCGCTCCCGCGCCCGCGGCGGAGGCCCCGCGCCACAGCCCGGCCCGCGGCTCCCGCGTGCCCGCGGGCGTCAGCCTCGCCGCGCTCTCGCTCGGCGGGCTCGCCATCGGCACCACGGAGTTCGCGAGCATGGGCGTCCTGCCCGGTTTCGCCGCCGACCTCGGCGTCTCCGTGCCGGCCGCCGGCGCCGCGATCAGCGCCTACGCGCTCGGTGTGGTCGTCGGTGCCCCGCTCATCGCCCTCGTCGGCGCGCGCTGGCCGCGCAAGCACCTCGTGGTGGCGCTGGCGGTCTTCCTCGTCGTCGCCAACGCCCTGTCCGCACTGGCGCCGTCGTTCGTGCCGTTCGTCGCGCTACGCTTCCTCGCGGGCCTGCCGCACGGGGCGTACTTCGGCACCGCGGCCGTCCTCGGCGCGGCCCTCGTGCCCCCGGAACGGCGGGCACGCGCCCTCGCGACGGTGATGCTCGGGCTGACCATCGCCAACATCGTGGGCGTCCCCGCCGCGACCTGGCTCGGGGAGACGCTGGGCTGGCGCAGCGCCTACGTCGCGGTGACCGCGATCGCGCTGGTGACCGTGCTCGCCGTCGTCACCCTCGTGCCGAACCCGCGCGAGGCCGGCGGCGGCAGCATCCGCGGCGAGCTCACCGCGCTGACCCGCCCGCAGGTGTGGCTGACCCTCGGCGTGATCGCCGCCGGCTTCGGCGGGCTCTTCGCCGTCTACAGCTACATCAACCCGATCCTGACCAACCAGGCCGGCGTCGGGGCCACGACCGTGCCGCTCATGCTCGGCGCCCTCGGGGTCGGGATGACGATCGGCAACGTCGCGGGCGGCCGGTTCGCCGAGCGCGCCCCGCGGCGGACGATCGCCATCGCCCTCGCCGTGTACTCGATGGTGCTCGTGGCGTTCGTGTTCGCCGCGCACGACGCCCTGGCCGCCACCGTCGGCCTGTTCGCGCTCGGCTTCGTCGGCATGTCGGCGGGCCCGGCGCTCATGGGCCGGCTGATCGACTTCGCGGCCGAGGGCCCGTCGCTGGCCGCCGCCACCTTCCACTCGGCGTTCAACGTCGCCAACGCGGTCGGCGCCGCGCTCGGCGGGGTGGTGCTCGCCGCGGGGCTGGGCCTCGACGCCCCGGCCGCCGTCGGCGCCGCGCTGCCGCTGATCGGGCTCGTCGTGCTCGCGGTCTCGGTGGGGCTGGAGCGGCGCACCGCGCGCTGACCGGGCGCTCCCGCGGGGGTCCCGAGCCCGGTCGCACAACGCCCACGACCTCGTCGGCCAGGGGTGCGCGAGCCTCGCGCCCGTCGCCACCGCCCTCGGTGAGCCGGATCTCGACCTGGTCCTCGACGCGATGGCGTGCGCCGAGCCACTGGGGAGCACCGACGCCCCTGTGCTCCCGCGCGCGGTCGCCCGGATCTCGCTAACTCAGGGCCGCCACCACGTCCTCCAGCGGGACCTCGCGGCGCTCTCCGGACGCCCGGTCGGTGACCTCGACGACGCCGTGCGCCAGGCCCCGGCCCACGGTCACCAGGGTCGGCATCCCGAGCAGCTCGGCGTCGGCGAACTTGACCCCGGGCGAGGCCTTGCGGTCGTCGAGCAGGACCTCGAGGCCCGCCGCCGCGAGCCCGTCGGCGATCGTCGTGGCGGCCTCGGCCTGCGCCGGGTCCTTGCCCGCGATGACGATGTGCGCGGCGTACGGCGCGACCTCGACGGGCCAGACCAGGCCCTTCTCGTCCGCGTGCTGCTCGGTGATCGCCGCGACGGCCCGGGTGACGCCGACGCCGTAGGAGCCCATCGTCACGGTCACCGGCTTGCCGTCGGCGCCCAGCGCGGTGAGCCCGAGCGCCTCGGCGTACTTGCGGCCGAGCTGGAAGATGTGGCCCATCTCGATGCCGCGCGCGGCGACCAGCGGGCCGCCGCCGTCGGGCGAGGGGTCGCCCTCCCGGACCTCGGCGGCCTCGATCGTGCCGTCGGGGGTGAAGTCGCGGCCGGCGACGAGGTCGACGACGTGGCGGCCCTCCTCGTCGGCGCCGGTGACCCAGGCGGTGCCGGTGACGATCCGGGGGTCGACGAGGTAGCGCACCCCGTTCTTCGCCAGGCCGACCGGGCCGATGTAGCCCTTGGTCAGGAACGGGTTCGCGGCGAAGTCGGCGTCCTCGAGCAGCGCGACCTCCGCGGGTGCGACGGCGGCCTCGAGGCGCTTCATGTCCACCTCGCGGTCGCCGGGCACGCCCACGCCCAGCAGCGTCCACTCGCCCGCGCCGGGCAGCCGCGTCTTCACCATGACGTTCTTGAGGGTGTCGGCGGCGGTGAAGGTGCGCCCCAGCCCGAGGGTGTTGACGTGGTCGACGAGCGTCTCGATCGTCGGCGTGTCCGGGGTGTCGTGGACGACCGCCTCGGGCTTGTCATCCACCGGCTGCTCGGGCGGCGCCGGCGTCGTCACGGCCTCGACGTTGGCCGCGAAGCCGGTGGCGGGGCAGCGGACGTAGGTGTCCTCGCCGGCGTCGCAGGGCGCGAGGAACTCCTCCGACGCCGAGCCGCCCATCGCGCCCGACATCGCCGAGACGATCTGCACCTCGAGACCGAGGCGGGCGAAGATGCGCTGGTAGGCGACGCGGTGCGCGTCGTAGGAGTCCTTCAGGCCCTCGTCGGAGAGGTCGAACGAGTACGAGTCCTTCATCGTGAACTCGCGGCCGCGCAGGATGCCCGCTCGGGGCCGCTCCTCGTCGCGGTACTTCGTCTGCACCTGGTAGAGCGTCACCGGGAAGTCGCGGTAGGAGCTCGTCTCCCCCTTGACCATGAGGGTGAACAGCTCCTCGTGCGTGGGCCCGAGCAGGTAGTCGGCCTTCTTGCGGTCCTTGAGGCGGAACAGCGTGTCGCCGTACTCGGTCCAGCGTCCCGTCGCCTCGTAGGGCTCGCGGGGCAGCAGCGCCGGGAAGTGCACCTCCTGGGCCCCGATCGCGTCCATCTCCTCGCGGATCACGGCCTCGACGCGGCGCAGGACCTTCATGCCCAGCGGCAGCCACGAGTAGATGCCCGGCGCGACGCGGCGGACGTAGCCGGCGCGCACGAGGAGCTTGTGGCTGACGACCTCGGCGTCGGCCGGATCCTCGCGCAGCGTGCGCAGGAACAGACCCGACATCCGCGTGACGCCTCGTGCCATGTTCCGAGCGTAACGACGTGCCGGAAGCGGGTTGCCGGGCCGGTCCTCGTCCTGTTGCGGCGAACGCGCTCTCCGCTGCGTCCGGGCGCGCGAGGTCCGCGTTCACGGAGGCCGGAACCGCGTGATCGCTCCGGGTGCTCCGCCGAGCCGACGTGATCGGTCCGCGGGAGCACCGGGAGGGATCATCCACGCAGGAGGACGGCGTCCGGCTGCGCGGCGAGGACGTCACGGGGCTCGGCGTCGTCCGGTGGGACCACGACACCGCGCAGCACCGACGCCGGGGCCTCGGCCGCGCCGTGGACGACGAGGGCGACCTCGGCCGGCGCGGTCGCGCCGGCATCCGCGGCCGGGACGACGAGCAGCTTCTGCGGCAGGGCGGCCTGGCGGACGATCGCGGCGAGGCGGTCGGTCGTCGCGCCGACCTCCCCGGGCGGCAGCGGGGCGGGCGCATCGAGGGCGAGGCCGACGTCGGGCTCGTTCAGGAGGCGCTCCCAGGGGGCGATCGCGGCGACGACGCCGACGGGTCCGACCGGCACGGCGAGCAGCAGCACCTGCCGGTGGGCGCGGGTGACGGCGAGCCGCTGCCACGCGGCGGGCGCGTCGGCGGTGTCGCGCACGGGCAGCTCGAGGGCGGGCAGCACCGCACGGCCGGAGGCGGTGAACGGGGTGGCGGCGGCGTCGACGCGCTCCGCCGACTCCTCCGCGGGCGCCGCGGGGTCCACGCGGAGCGCGACGAGCCGCTGATCGGGCGCGATCGAGGTCCCGCCGCGCGGCAGCTCGGGGCGTGGCGCGTCCGGCGCCGCGGCGGCCGCCGCCGGGCTCTCGGTGGGCGGGTCGGGCTCAGAGGTCACCGCGCCACCGAGGGTGCTGACCAGCGCGAGCGCCAGGGCCACCAGGCGCGGGATGATCCACACCGCGGCCACGGCGACCACGGCCACGAGGAACGCCATCAGCACCCGGTGCCGCCGCCGCTTGCGGTCGGCCGCGGCGGCCTCCCGCGCCGCCGCCTCGCGCGCCGCCGCGTCCCGCGCCTGCGGGGGCGAGACGGCCTCGGCGCCCGGGACCGTGGTCACCCGGCTGAGCCGCTCGAGGCGCTCCCGCTCCTCCCGCTCGCGACGCTCCCGCTCGGCGCGCTCCTCCCGCTCACGACGGGCCTGCTCCTGACGGGCCGCGACACGACGCTCCTGCTCCGCGCGCTGCCGCTCCCGGCGCTCGCGGTGGATGCGCTCCTGCTCGGCCCTCTCTCGTTGCAGCCGCTCGACGCGCTCCCGTTCCGCGCGGTCGCGGTCCTCCTGCTCGCGCTGCTCCCGCTCCGCGCGTTCGCGTTCCTCGCGCTCCCGGCGTTCCTGCTCGGCCTGCTCCCGCTCGGCCCGTTCCCGCTCGGCCCGTTCCCGCTCGGCCCGTTCCCGCTCGGCCCGTTCCCGCTGCTCCTGTTCGGCGCGCTCCCGTTCCGCGCGCTCCCGCTCCTCGCGCTCCCGTTCGGCGCGCTCCCGCTCCTCGCGCTCGGCGCGCTCCCGCTCCCCCCGGGCCACGTCGCCCGCTGCGTCGCCCGCTCCGTTGCCCGCACCGTCGCCCTGACCGTCGCCCGGACCGTCCTCGAGAGCGCTGCGCGGCACGGGGGCGACCGTCACCTCGTCCGGTCCGCCCCAGACGTCCACACCGGTCTCGGTGTCCTCACGTCGCCACCACCGGGTCGCCACCCCCACGCGGCCACCTCCCCTCCGCCGCCGGGGCGTCACCCGGCCTCCCACGGCGCGCGGAGCCACGGTAGGGGGGCGACCAGCGGAAACCGGCGCGCCTCAGCCCGACACGCGGGAGGCGTTCGTCGCACCACCCGTACCACCCGCACCAGGGGCACCGGACGGATCAGGACAGTCCGAGCACCGCGAGCGCCGTCCGTGCCGCGTCTCCGCCGGAGTCCTCGGCGATCGCCAGCGCGCCCGGGACGTCGAGGTCGTCGAGCAGCCGCTCCATCACCGCACCCGCCGCGGCCCCGTCGAACGCGCCCACGTCGTGGCGGGCAGCCGCACCGTAGAGCCGTTCGAGCCGGGCCGCGGCGGCGTCCAGCGCGCCCCGCTCGACGTCCCAGGCCCGCGCCCACGGCCGGTCGAGCAGCAGCAGCCGCACGGCCGCCGCCGGGTGGGTCTCGAGCAGCTCGCCGACGAGCAGCAGGTTGCCCGCCGACTTCGCCATCTTCTGCCCGTCGACGCGCACCGTCCCGACGTGCAGCCGGGCCCGGGCGAAAGGCCGCACCCCCGTGAGGGCCTCGGCCATGGCGGCCTGGTGGGTGTGGTGGGGGTGGCGCAGGTCGGCGCCGCCGATGTGCAGGTCCACGGCCGGCCCGAGCACGGTCAGCGCCATCGCGGCGCACTCCGCGTGCCAGCCCGGCCGCCCGTCACCCCAGGGGCTGGGCCACGCGGCCTCCCCCGGCGTCGCCGGCCGCCAGACCAGCGCGTCGTCGGGGTGATCGGCCGCGGGCCAGGGCGCCTCGCTGGACGTCTCGTCCGGGTCGGCGGGCGCCTCCGGCGCCTCGATCTGGCCGGCGCGGAACAGCACCGCCCCGTCCCGTTCGTACGCCGCGCCCCGCTCGACCAGCGCCGACGCGAGGGCGACGACGCCATCGACGTGGTTGTGGGCGCGGGGCTCGTGGGTGGGGGCACGGACGCCGAGCGCGGCCATGTCCCGGTCGAAGCGGAACTGCCCGACCGCGGCGAAGCTGTCGAACCGGGCACCCGCCCGCTCGGCGGCGGCGTCGAGGACGTCGTCGACGTCGGTGACGTTGCGGCAGCTGACGACCTCGACCCCGACGCGGCGCAGCACGCGTGCCGCGACGTCGGCCCACACGAACGTCGCCGCGTGGCCGAGGTGGGTGGTGTCGTAGGGGGTGATGCCGCAGACGTAGGCCCGAGCCCGTCCGACGAGGGGCAGCGGCGCGCCGGCCAGGCGCAGCGAGGGGCTCACGAGCGGCCCCCACCGGTGCGACGGCCCGCCCGGCGCCACTGCATCATCCGTCCGAGGCCGGGGATGGCGAGCAGCAGCACCCCGGCGATCGCGGCGAACAGGAGCCAGATGCCCAGGGGCAGCGTGCCCTCGAGCCCGAGGAACACCACGCGGGCGGGCTCCAGGTTCTGCAGGATGAAGATCAGCAGGAACACGAGCACGACGGCTCCGAGGATGAGCCCGATCCACGTCCCGCCGATCCGTGTGCGCCCCGGCGACACCCGGGCCCGCGGGCGGGCGGCGGCCGCTCCGTCGGGGATCGTCGGCCGCTCGGCGGGTGGGGTCCGCTCGCCGGCGTCCGGGTCGGTCCGTGCCACCGCGCCGGTGCCGGGACTGGTGGGCCCGTCGGCGGGCGACGGCGCACCGTAGCGGGACTGCTCGCTCATGGGCACATCCTCCCGCGTCACGAGCCCGGACGTGAGTCCCATCGGGTCACGCCACGCCGCGGAGGGACCGGTCAGCGCGCCACCGCCACCGTGACACCCCGGCCGCGCTGCTTCGGGGTCACCAGCACGCCCTCGCCGACCTCGCGGGCGGCCAGGATCGCGGCCGCCTCGGCGACGCTGCCGGTGCCGGTGAGGCGGCGCACCACCGGGGAGGGGTGCGGGACGTCGACGGTGTCGAGCACGGCGGCCGGGTAGACCCGCAGGAGCCGGTCGCCGGCCAGGGCGGCGACCGCGGGTTCCCCGGCGCGGATGTCGATCGTGGCGACGACCGCGAACCCGTCGAGCCCCAGCGCGTCGACCGCGTCGGCCAGGTGGGCGAGCGGCGTGCCCGGCTCGATCCCCACGCCGAGGACCAGCATCTACGGCGTGGTGAGCGCGTCGAGGATCTCCGCCACGTGGTCCTGGATCGACAGGTGCCCGACGCCGGGCAGGCGGTGGATCCGCGCGACGCCGTCGGGGAGGCGGGACGCGATGTCCTCGGCGTGGTGCATCGGCACCATGCCGTCCTCCTCGCCCTGGAAGATCTCCACGGGTGTCGTCACCGCGGACCAGTCGAGGTGCCAGGCGCTCGCCCACAGCCGGTACTCGTCCATGACGCCCGCGGGACCCTGGCGCAGGGCCTCGACGAAGAACGCCATCTCCTCGCCCGGGGGCCGGCGGGCGAGGAACTCGCGGTCCGGCGCCGAGAGCTCGGAGGAGACCTGGTCGACCGCGGACGAGGGCGCGGCCTGCGTGGCCCACTTCTGGAAGCGCAGCAGGAGCGCCTCGCGGTGGGGGTGCTCCTCGACGAGACGGACCGCGTCGAGGTCGGACTTCGCGAGCCCCTCGCGGGCGCCGGGGCGGTCGTCGATCGGCCCGGCGCCGGCCATGAGCGCGGTGCCGGTGACGCGCGGGCCGCAGCCGGCGGCGCAGGACAGCGCGAACGGCCCGCCCGCGGAGTAGCCCAGCGTGGCGAACCGGTCGATCCCCAGCACGTCGGCCAGCGCGAGGATCTCCCCCGCGTAGCCGGCGACGGTGCGTCCGGGCAGGGGGTCGGAGGCGCCGATGCCGCCGCGGTCGGGGCAGAGGACCCGCAGGCCCCGCGCACGTGCCGGGGCGTCGGTGAACTCCTTGCCCACGCGGCTGTCGGGGGTGCCGTGGAACAGGAACACGGGTGCCCCGTCGGGGTCGCCGTGCTCGACGAGGGCGACGGTGCGTCCGTCGACGGTGACGCGGCGATCGGTCACGAGGGCCTCCGGCCAGGTGAGTGATCTGATTCACTGTGACGACCCGTACCACTCAGGTGGCGGAGCCATCGAGCGACACCCCCCGGACGCCCCGCGGGGTGGGTGTGCAGATAGGACGCGTGGACGCCGCCGGCGACGAAGCCCTCGGGGTCGGCGCCGTCCCAGCGCCAGGCGGCGGCACTCCCCGCCCGCGGCGAGGTCACCGTCCGGTGGAACTCGTGCCCGGTGACCGTCTCGCCCGCGGCGGCCAGCGGGGAGTCCGCGCAGGCGGTCGCCGTGCGGTAGCCCAGGGCCAGGCGGGAGCCCATCGCGGCGTCCGCGCCGAGCACCCCGCACATGGGCGCGCCGTCGAGCGACCGGGACAGGTACAGCAGCCCGCCGCACTCCGCGTGCACCGGCGCGCCCGACGCCGCGAGCGCCGCGACGGCCGCGCGCAGCGGGGCGTTGGCGCTCAGCGCGTCGGCGTGCTCCTCGGGAAAGCCGCCCGGCAGGACGAGGCCGGCGGTGCCCGGTGGCAGCGCCTCGTCGTGCACGGGGTCGACGGTGACGACGTCCGCGCCGGCGGCCGCCAGCAGTTCGCCGTGCTCGGGGTAGCCGAACGTGAACGCCGCCCCGCCGGCCACCGCGACCACGGGCGCGCCGGGGACGGGCTCGCCGACCGCGTGGACCGGGTCCCACGCGACCGCCGGGCTCGCGGGCGCCGCGCGGGCCAGGGCGGCGACGGCGTCGAGGTCGACGTGGGCGGCCACCAGCGCGGCCATCGCGTCGACCGCCGCCCGCGCCGCGCCCCCGTGCTCGGCGGCGGTGACCAGGCCCAGGTGACGCGACGGGACGGCCAGCTCCGCGCGGCGCGGCAGCACCCCGAGCACCGGCAGCCCGACCTCGTCGCACGCGGCCCGCAGCACCTGCTCGTGGCGGGCCGAGCCGACGCGGTTGAGCACCACCCCGCCCGGCCGCACGCGGGGGTCGAAGGCGCGGAACCCGGCCAGCAGCGCGGCCACCGATCGCGACTGGCCCCGCGCGTCGACGACCAGCACCACCGGCGCGTCGAGCAGGCGGGCGACGTGGGCGGTGGAGCCGTCGCGGTCGGGGTCGGCGTCGATCCGCCCGTCGAACAGGCCCATCACGCCCTCGACGACGGCGAGGTCCGCGCCGCGGGCACCGTGGACGACGAGGCCGGGCAGCGTCGCGGGGTCGACGAGGACGGGGTCGAGGTTGCGGCCGGGACGCCCGGCGGCGAGCGCGTGGTAGCCCGGGTCGACGTAGTCGGGGCCGACCTTGAACGGCGCGACGGCGGCGCCCCGGGCCGCGAGGGCTCCGAGCAGGCCGGTCGCGACCGTGGTCTTGCCGCTGCCCGACGACGGGGCGGCGATCACCACCCGGGGCGGGAGCGCTACCACTCGATCACCACTCGATGCCCTTCTGCCCCTTCTGCCCCGCGTCCATGGGGTGCTTGACCTTGGTCATTTCGGTGACCAGGTCGGCGGCGTCGACCAGCGCCGGCGGGGCGTCGCGGCCGGTGACGACGACGTGCTGGTAGCCGGGCCGCGCCCGGAACACCTCGACGACCTCGTCCGTGTCGATCCAGCCCCACTTCAGCGGGTAGGTGAACTCGTCGAGGACGTAGAAGTCGTGGGCCCCCGCCTCGAGCCGGCGCCGGATCTCCGCCCAGCCCTCGCGGGCCGCCGCCGCGTGGTCCTCCTCGGAGCCCTGCTTGCGCGACCACGACCAGCCCTCGCCCATCTTGTGCCACTCGACGGGCCCGCCCTGGCCGGTGTCGCGGTGGAGGTCGCCGAGGGCGCGCAGCGCGGTCTCCTCGCCCACCCGCCACTTCGCCGACTTGACGAACTGGAACACCGCGATCGACGACCCGGCGGTCCACTGGCGCAGCGCGAGCCCGAAGGCCGCGGTCGACTTGCCCTTGTTGACCCCGGTGTGCACGACGAGCAGCGGGCGACGCCGACGCTGCCGCGTCGTCAGCCCGTCCTGCGGGACCGTCGCCGGAACCCCCTGCGGCACGCTCTGCCTCCTTCGTCGGCACGTGCGCGATCTTCTGAGCTATAGCCCGGAAGATTGCTCACGAGGCCCGGAACTGCTCCACCACACCGGCGACCGACTCGCCGGTGAGGTCGTCGAGGGTGACCACCGTGCCCCCGGCCGTCGCGGCCAGGCGCCCGGCGAGGCACAGGCGCACGGGCCCGGACTCGCAGTCGACGACGACCGTGCTCATGCTCGCGCCCCGCCCTGCCGCGCCCGCGTCGCGCGCGAGCCCCCGCGCGGCGTCGAGGGCGGCGTCGAGGCCGCCGGACGCGGTCGCGCGCCCGTCGGTGAGGACGACGAGCAGCCCCCGCCGACGCGGGTCCCGGGTGCGCTCGGTGCGCAGCACGGCCCGCGCCGTGCGCAGCCCGTCGGCCAGCGGCGTGCGGCCACCCGTGCGCAGGTCGTGCAGGCGCGCGTGGGCCGTGTGCACCGAGGTCGTCGGCGGCAGGGCGACGGTCGCCGCCGACCCGCGGAACGTCACCACGCCCACCCGGTCACGCCGCTGGTAGGCGTCACGCAACAGGGCGGCGACGGCCCCGGTGACCGCGCTCATCCGCCGGCGCGCGGCCATCGAGCCCGACGCGTCGACGCAGAACAGCACGAGGTTGCCCTCCCGCCCCTCGCGCACGGCGTGGCGAAGGTCGGCCCGGCCCACCCGCGCGCCGCGCCCGGCGGCGGCCAGCACGGTGGCCGGGACGTGGAGCGTGGTCTCCTCGCGCGCCTCGGGCACCGTGCGCACCGTCCGGCCCCGCCGGCCCCGGGCCCGCGAGCGGCGCCCCGGGGCGCCCTCGCCCGTGCCGCGGACCTCGAAGCGCCGCGCGCGCAACCGCGTCCGCGCCGGCGCGCCCACCGGTACGCCGGCCGGCTCGGGCTCCTCGCGGCCGCCGCCCTCCGACGGGGTGCCGGTGTCGCCGTTCGTGCCCGCCGGCGAGCCCCCGGCGCCGTCGGTGGGCGGCGCGGCACCCCCGCCGGGGCCACCGTCGGGCCCGCCACCGTCGGGCCCGCCACCGTCGGGCCCGCCACCGTCGGGACCGCCGCCGTCGGGACCGCCGCCGTCACCCGGCCCGCCCTCGGGAGGCTCGGGTGGATCGGGCGGCTCCTCGGCCGCCTCCTCGTCGGCCCTCTCCATCGCCCGGTCGAGCTCGTCCTCGCCGAGGTGGGGCTCGTCGAACGGGTCACGGCGGCGCCGGTGCGGCAGGGCCAGCCGGGCGGCCGCACGCACGTCCGAGGCGTCGACGGCGTCGGCCCCGCGCCAGGCGGCGTGCGCGACGGCCGTCCGGGCGAGGACCACGTCGGCGCGCATCCCGTCCACCTCGACCTCGGCGCACAGCGCGGAGATCCGCACGAGCTCGGCGTCCGGCAGCGCCACGGACGCCAGGCGGGCGCGGGCGTCGACCAGCCGGGCGCGCAGCGCGTCGTCGTCGGTGGCGAAGCGGGCCGCGAACCGCTCGGGGTCGGCGTCGTGCGCCAGGCGCCGGCGCACGACCTCGGTGCGCTCGCCGACGTCCCGCGAGGCCGCGACGTGCACGGTGAGACCGAAGCGGTCGAGCAGCTGCGGGCGCAGCTCGCCCTCCTCCGGGTTCATGGTCCCGACCAGCAGGAACGCCGCCGGGTGGGTCAGCGAGACACCGTCGCGCTCGACGTGGGCACGCCCGGTGGCGGCGGCGTCGAGGAGGAGGTCGACGAGGTGGTCGTGCAGCAGGTTGACCTCGTCGACGTAGAGCACGCCCCGGTGCGCCGCGGCGAGCAGTCCGGGCCGCACCGTGGCCCGGCCGTGGGCGAGGACCTCCTCAAGGTCGAGCGACCCGATCACCCGGTCCTCCGAGGCGCCGACGGGCAGCTCGACCAGCCGCGCCGGGCGCCGCTCGCGGGGCGCGTCGGCGGGGAACGGGCCGTCGGGGCTCTGCTCGCCGGCATCCGCGTCGACCGAGAACCGGTCACCGACGACGACCTCGACCGGCGGCAGCAGCGTCGCGAGCGCGCGCACGACGGTCGTCTTCGCGGTGCCCTTCTCCCCGCGCACCAGTACGCCGCCGATGCCCGGGTCGACCGCGGTGAGCATGAGGGCCAGACGCAGGTCCTCGTGGCCGACCACGGCCGAGAACGGGAAGCCCAACAGGTGTCCTCACGGTTGGCGGCGACGGAGCGGAGCGGGACTCGATCCGTCGGCGGGTGCGGGGTCGGCCGACCCTAACCCACGACATCTGAGCGGTCGCTGAGATGAGCGCGACCTCAGACCCCCAGGACGAACACCCGGTCCGCCCGCCAGTGATCCGAACCGGGCGGTAGCTCCCGGAGATGGCGGCAGACGTACTCCCCCGAGCTGCCGTCGACCTCCACGGGACCACGGATCACCCACGAACGGTCCGGATACAGCCTCTCGGTGGAGTCCTGGTCCGAGAAGTCCGTGTCGGCCGTGTCCGGGAGCTCGTCGAGCACGAGGGCCTGGCAGGCGTTGCGCGCGGTCGAGCTCCGCGGGCTCGGGTCGTCCGCGAAGCCCGGGGAGACGTCGAACACGCCGGCGAGGTAGAGGATGACGAGGCCGATCAGCGCCGTGACCGAGGCGCCGACCATCACGTCGAACGCCCGGGTCCCGGGACGGCGGTGCCCTCGCTCACCCACCGAGGTAGCGCTCCACATCGGGACCCTCGCGCAGCCGGGCCCCGACCGGCAAACCCGCGAGCGAATCCAACATCGCTTTCACGGGCGGCGGGCCGTGGGTGCCGCCCGGCGCGCCACCGCGGTGCGGGACCCGGACCGGGGGCCTGGCCCGGGTCCCGCCACCGTCTCGCCGGACCGGCCTGCCCGCCGGTCCGTACGCCTCCCCGTGAGCTCACGTGAGCTGGGCCCGCAGCGCGTCGCTCACCGCAGCGATGCGGACGTAGTAGCCGGGCCGGCCGGCGCGGGCACAGCCGTCCCCGAAGGACGTCACCCCGATCAGCTTCCCGGCGGCCACGAGCGGGCCACCCGAGTCGCCCTGGCACGAGTCGACGCCGCCCCGGTCGAAACCCGCGCAGGTCAGACGACCCGCGTCGAAGGTCCGGTCGCCGGCCCGGCAGTACTCGTCGTCGCGCATCGGCACGGTCGCGGTCAACAGGTACCGCGAGGGCGCCCCGTTCTCCGCCGTCGCACCCCAGCCGTAGATCTGGGCCGCCCGCCCGTCGGCGTACAGCGCCTCGTCGCCCGGGCCGGCCAGCGGAAGCGGGGTGCGCGTGCTCGGGGTCGCCAGCGTCAGCACCGCGAGGTCCGTGCCCTGCCCCACGCCCTCGAACTCCGGGCTGATCCACGCCGAGGTGACCGCCGAGGTCTCCCCCGCCGTCGACTCCTTGTCGTCGCGCCCGGCCACCACCCGGACCTGCGACGCGGTCGTCGTCGCCATGCAGTGCGCGGCGGTGACGACCTTCGTCGGCGTGACGAGGGTGCCGCCGCAGAACTGGAAGCCCGCCGCGTCGGTGAGGAACACCGCCCACGGGTGCTCGTCGGTGGTGGTGCGCGCCCCGCCGACCACGCGGACCCCGGCCTCGACGACGAGCCCCTCACCCGACCCGCCGTCGGGACCGTCGCCCGTCCCCGGGGGCGTCACGACGACCGCCCACGCACCGGTCGCCCCGGCGAGCCCGAGCAGCAGCGCCACACCGGCGAGCACGAGGGTGCGTCCGGCCACGGTCAGCCCGCGCCGCGCGCTGTTCCTCATCCGTCCTGCCCCTCCGCTCGCCACCGTTCGGCGCCCTTCCCGAAGGGCCTTTCGGCCCAGCGGTCATCTGCCGTCGGCGGGAGACGACAGCAGCCGTCCGGACCTCGGACAAGGCGAGGAGGAGAAGGTTCGCCCCGCCGAGCGACGGTGAGCGGTCGACTTTCGTCGACAAACGTCACCATGGAGTGGTGCGGGGGCGGTGAGCGGTCCGGATCGGCCGACGAGTGGTCGATGACCGGACCGTTCGTCGCGGCGGGCGGCGAAGCTCCCGGGAGGGCGCCGTCGGCGTCCACGCCCCGCAGGCGCCACGGGCGCCGTCTACCGTGGACGGGTGCCCCACCACGACCTCGTCATCATCGGCACCGGCTCGGGCAACTCGATCCCGGACGAGCGGTACGCGGAGATGGACGTGGCGATCGTCGAGCACGGCGTGTTCGGCGGGACGTGCCTCAACGTGGGGTGCATCCCGACGAAGATGTACGTCTACGCCGCCGACGTGGCCGAGACGATCCGCCGCGCGAGCACCTACGGCCTGGACGCGAGCATCGACAAGGTCCGCTGGGCCGACATCCGTGACCGGGTGTTCGGGCGCATCGACCCGATCGCCGCGGGCGGGCAGCGCTACCGCCAGCACGAGCAGGCCAACACGACGGTCTACCTCGGCCACGCGCGCTTCACCGGCGAGCGGGCCCTCGAGGTCGCGCCCACCGACGGGGGCGCTCCCACGACGATCACCGGCGATCGCGTCGTCGTCGCGGCGGGCGCGCGCCCCGACGTCCCCGAGAGCATCGCCACCAGCGGGGTGCCGTACCACACCTCGGACACCGTGATGCGGCTCGACGAGGTCCCGCGGCGGCTGACGATCATCGGCGGGGGCTACATCGCGGCCGAGTTCGCCCACGTGTTCTCCGCGCTGGGCGCCGAGGTCACCATGGCCACCCGCGGCCCGGCGCTGCTGCGCGACCAGGACGAGGAGATCTCCGCGCGGTTCACCGCCCTGGCCCGGCAGCGCTGGAACGTCCTGCTCGAGGCCGCGCCCTCCGCCCCGCCGGAGCAGCGGGCCGACGGCACGATCGTCACCCACTCCCGCCACGGCGCGGTCGAGGCCGACGTCCTGCTCGTCGCCACCGGCCGCGTCCCCAACAGCGACACCCTCGACGCGGCCGCCGGCGGCCTGGCGCTGCACACCGACGGGCGGATCGCCGTCGACGAGCAGCAGCGCACCTCGGTGCCCGGTGTGTGGGCGCTGGGCGACATCAGCTCCGCCCACCAGCTCAAGCACGTCGCCAACCACGAGGCGGCGGTGGTGCGGCACAACCTGCTCCACCCCGAGGCCCCGCGGCGCACGGACAACGCCCACGTTCCCGCGGCGGTGTTCACCGACCCGCAGATCGCGACGATCGGGCTGCGCGAGCAGGACTGCCGCGCCCGCGGCATCCCCTACGTCACCAAGGTGCAGAACTACGGCGACGTCGCCTTCGGCTGGGCGATGGAAGACACCAGCGGCGTCTGCAAGGTCATCGCCCGTCCGGACGGCACCCTCCTCGGCGCCCACCTCATGGGCCCCGAGGCCTCGACGCTGGTGCAGCCGCTGATCCAGGCCATCACCTTCGGCCTCGACGCCCGGACCATGGCCGAGAAGCAGTACTGGATCCACCCGGCGTTGCCCGAGGTCATCGAGAACGCCCTGCTCGGCCTGCCGCTGGCGGCGGGCTGAGCCGGTCCGGCGGTCAGGGGAACAGCGGGTCGTCGGGCTGGCAGACGGTCCCCGGCGGCGGTGTCGCGAGGTCGACGAGATAGCGCACGCGCGCGGCGTCGACGCACGCGCTGGGGTCCTGGTAGGTCGGGTGGCCGTACCCCTCCGAGGTGAGCAGGACGGCGTTGCCCAGGGCGCGCTCGGTGGCCTGGGCGTTGCGGTACCCCGTCGCGGGGTCGTGCCGGTTGTTGATCAGCAGGATCGGCGCCTCGGTCCGGGCGTCCCACGGCCCGGAGTAGCGATCAGCGCCCTGGACCGGCCATCCGGAGGCGCACGGCGCCCACAGCCACCATCCGAGCACCGGCCCCCACAGCGTACTGCTGCGGGTGAACTCCGGGAGCACCGCGGGCCAGTCGGTGGAAGGCCGTCGGGCGGGACCGTCGAGGCAGGAGATGGCCGACGACGTGGTGGCGGAGCCGTAGGCCTCGGGCGTCGCCATCTGCCGTGCCGCGGTCTCCAGGCCGGAGGCGTCCCCGCCCGCGGCGGCGTCGAGGTCCGCCGCGAACTGCGGGTACTGCTCGGGGACCCGGATCGGGTTGAAGGTCGAGGTCAGCAGCTCGCCGTAGTGGAGCTCGCCGGGCGGATCCGCGTGCGGGGCGGGGATCGGCGCCCGGCGCGCCGCGTCGAAGAGCCGGGCCACGCGCTGGTCGACCGTCTCGGGGTGGCGCGCCAGCGCGCAGCGGGCGGGACCCGCGGCCTGGCACGCGGCGCGGAACGCGGCGAACACCTCGTCGGTGTGGGCGACACCCGCCACGGTCCGGGCCTCGGCGCTCGTGGTGTCCGCGGCGGCGTCCATGAGGCCGTCGAGCATCATCGCCCGCACCCGGTCGGGGAACAGGTTCGCGTAGGTCTGGCCGATGAGGGTCCCGTAGGACAGGCCGACGTAGGTCAGCTCCCGGTCGCCGACCGCGACCCGCAGTGCCTCGAGGTCGCGGGCGGTGTCCGCGGTGGAGATGTGGTCGAGCAGCTCCCCGCTCACCTCGCCGCACCGGCGCGCGAGATCGACGGTCCGCTGCTGGTAGGCCGCCGACTCCGCCTCGGTGCTCGGCACGGTGACCCCGCCCCAGAACTCCGCCGCGGCCGCACCGGAGGTGAAGCACTCCACCGGCGAGCTCGCGTTCGTACCGCGGGGATCCCAGCCCACGATGTCGAAGCGGCCACCGCCCCACCGGTCGAAGTCTGAGCCCCCGCCCTCCACCAGCTCGACGCCGCTCTGGCCCGGCCCACCCGGGTTGACCAGCATCGACCCGATCCGCTCCTGCGGCCTGCTCGCGAGGTGGCGGATGACTGCGAGGTCGATGCGCCGACCGCCGGGCCGGCTCCAGTCCAGCGGCACCGACACCGTGGCGCACTGCAGCTCCGGATCGTCGTCGTTCGGCGGCGCGCAGGCCCGCCAGGCGATGCCCGGAGGCGCCGTACCCGCCGGCGCGGTGCTCGCCGGCGCCGCCCCCGCCTGCTGCGTCGCCGGAACGCACGCCGCCGACACCAACGCGACGCACGCCACCGCCACCACCCACCGGACCGGACGCTGATGACGACGAAGATCGTCACTTTCGGTCATCGCGCACCACCCGATCGGGGGACAATGGCGCCAGTCTACGACAACTCAGCTACGTTCTGCGGCCTTCTTCTTCGCTGGGTGGCCGATCGGGGAACCGCGGCGGACGCCCGCGGGGCACGACCCCTACTCGGTGCGGCGGAACCGCACCACGGCGAGACCCAGCAGCGCGAGCGCGAACGCCACGGTGAGCAGCACCTGCACGCCCACCGGGACCGTCCAGCCGCCCCAGACGATGCCCGGGTCGAAGCGCGCGCGGGTGGCGGCGTCGACGTCGAGGTGGTCGAAGACGACCGACCGCAGGGGCTCGACGGCGTAGGTCATCGGGTTGATGTGGGTGAGCACGGTGAGCCAGGTCGGCAGGCCCGAGAGCGGGAACAGCGCCCCGGACAGGAACATCAGCGGCGTGATCACCAGCTGGACCAGCGGCATCGCCGACTGCACCTGACGCACCCGCGCGGCCAGCACCAGGCCCAGCGCCGTGATCATGAAGCCCATGAGGAAGATCAGGCCGATCATGGTCAGCAGCATCAGCGGGTCGTAGGGCACGCCGACCAGCCCGGCGAGGGCGAGCAGCACCAGGCACTGCAGCGTCGCCACCGTCGCGCCGCCGAGGGCCTTGCCGACCAGGATCGACGCCGTCGACACCGGGGCGACGAGCATCTCGCGCAGGAAGCCGAACTCGCGGTCCCAGACGATCGAGATGCCGGCGAACGCCGCGGTGAACAGCACGGAGATCGCCATGACGCCGGGGAACAGGAAGGTCTCGAAGCGCACCCCGCCCGCGGTCCCGCCGAGCAGCGAGCCCAGCCCGCTGCCGAGCACGAACAGGAACAGCAATGGTTGGGCCAGCGACGACAGGATGCGCGCCCGGTCCTTGACGAACCGGATCATCTCGCGCTCCCACACCACGGCGGCGGCACGCGCCTCGGTGGTGAGGCCGCTCTCGGGGACGCGGACGGCCTCGGTCCGCAACGTGGTGGTCATCAGCGTCCCCCTATCGGTGTGCTGTCCTCGATCGCAGCGCCATGGGGTGCATGCTCGGCCCCGCGCCCGCCTCCGCGTCGCGGATCGTCGTGCCGGTGTGGGCCAGGAAGACGTCGTCGAGGCTGGGCCGGGTGACCGTGACCGACCGGATGGCCACCCCGTGGCCGCCGAGTCGGTCGAACAGCCGCGGCACGAAGCCCGCGCCATCGGGCACGTTCACCGTCACCGCGCCCTCGCGCACCGCGCCCTCGAGCCCGAGCTCCGTCCGCAGGGCCCGTAGCGCCGCCTCGTCGTCATCGGTGGTGATCGCGACGCGGTCCGCCCCGACCTGGGCCTTGAGCGCATCCGGGGTGTCGAGGGCGACGATCCGCCCCTCGTTCATGATCGCGATCCGGTCGCAGTGCTCGGCCTCGTCCATGTAGTGGGTGGTGACGAAGACCGTGATCTCCTCGCTGCGGTGCAGCTCGGCCAGGTAGGCCCAGATCGAGCTGCGGGTCTGCGGGTCGAGCCCGATCGTCGGCTCGTCGAGGAAGAGGACCTGCGGGGAGTGCAGCAGGCCGCGGGCGATCTCGAGGCGCCGCCGCATCCCGCCGGAGTAGGTCGCGACGGGGTCGGCGCGGCGCTCCCACAGCCCGACGGTGCGCAGCACCTCCTCCCGCCGAGCGGCCGCGTGCCGGCGGTCGACGCCGTAGAGCTCCTGGTGGAAGCGCAGGTTCTGCTCGCCGGACATCGGGGCGTCGAGCGTGGGGTCCTGGAACACGAGCCCGATGCGCCGGCGCACCGCGGCGCGGTCACGGACGGCGTCGAGCCCGACGACGCGTGCCTCGCCGGCGGTCGGCTCGACGAGCGTGCAGAGGATGTTGATCGTGGTCGACTTCCCGGCGCCGTTCGGACCCAGGAAGCCGAACGTCTCCCCCCGCGCGACCTCGAGGTCGATCCCGCGCACGGCCTCCACGTCGCCGTAGCGCTTGACGAGGCCGCGGACCGCGACCGCCGGACTGTCCATGAGCCCTCCTCTAACAGCGTTAGGGACGCTACTCTCACACTGTTAGAGAGAGCAAGGAGGACCCATGGCGCTCACCCGCGACGCCGTCGTCGACGCCGCGGTGGACCTGCTGGGCGAGGTGGGCCTGGAGGGCCTGTCGCTGCGCCGCCTCGCCCGCGAGCTGGGTGTGAGCGCGCCGACGCTGTACTGGCACGTCGCGGACAAGCGCGCGCTGCTCGACCACGTCGCCGAGCGCCTGCTCGCCGACCAGTGGCGCGCACCCGGCCCCGCCGAGGGCCAGCCGTGGTGGGAGTGGCTGCACGAGCGCGCGCTGGCCCAGTACCGCGCGCTGGTCACCCACCGCGACGCCGCGCTCGTCGTCGCCGGCAACCGGCCCACCGAGGACGCGCTGCCGGTGGTGGAGGCGACGGTCGCGACACTCGTGGCGGCCGGCCTGAGCCCGCGGGAGGCGTTCTGGACGATCATGGCGATCGGCCACTTCGTCATCGGCTCGGCGGTCGAGTACCACGCCGAGCAGGACCGGGCCCGCACCGCGACGCCCCCGCCCCACTGTGACCACGAGCGGGGCCACGAGCGGGGCCACGAACGGAGCCACGAACGGGGCCACGACCCCGGCGCCCACCCGCACCTCGCCGCGCTCGCGGCCGACCTCGGCGCGGCGACGGGCGAGCGGCACGAGGAAGTGGTGAGCCACGGGCTCGACCTCATGATCGGCGGGCTGCGGGCGCGGTGGGGCTGAGCCGCTGACGGGCGACGGTCAGTCCCCCTCTGCCCGGTGGGTCCGGCGCTCGGTGGCCGCGAGCGACGGGGAGCCGCCGCCCGCCCGCTCGGCGTCGGCCTGCTCCTCGGCCTGCCGCTCGCGGTGCTCCGCGCCCGGCAGCGAGGGGCTCCCGGCGTCGGCGTCCTCGGCCGCCGCCCGGGCCCGCCGCTCGGCGGCGCCCAGTGAGGTGCCGGCGTCCTCGTCGGCCGAACGCTCCGTCGCGCGCTCCCGGCGCTCGGTCTCGGGCAGCGACGGCTCGTGCCCACGGTCCTGCTCGGCCATCTCCGGCTCCCTCGCGACGACTCCGCCGCCACCGTCGGGCTCCCCGGGCCGTCCGTCAAGCCTCAGGCCTCCGCGGGAAGCCCGACCGCCGTCGCCGCCTCGTCGGCGACGCGGTCGAGGAAGGCCTCGCGGTCGCGCACGACGTTCTGGTACTGGCCGAAGATCTCGAAGCCGACCGTGCCGAAGAGCTGGGTCCACGCAGCCACCGCCGGGATCGCGAGCGCGGGCGGGAGACCGGGCAGGACGTCGTCCTCGAGCACGTCGGCGTCACCGTCGTCGCCGTCGTCGTCGGGTGGCGTCCCGTGCTCCGCGATGATCGCGACCAGGACGAGGGCGGTCCGCCCCGCGGCGGGGATCGTCTCGGCGGGCGCGGCGTAGCCCGGCACCGGCGAGCCGTAGATCAGCGCGTACTCGCTGGGGTGCTCGAGCGCCCAGGTCCGCACCGCCCGCCAGACCGCCCGCCACTGCTCGCGGGGCGGGGCCGCCGGGTCGCGCGCGGCCTCGGCGCGCTCCCCCACGGCGTCGTAGGCCTCGATGATGAGGCGCGTCAGCAGCTCGTCGCGGCTGGCGACGTAGCGGTAGACCGCCGAGGACACCATCCCGACCTCGCGGGCCACCGACCGCAGCGAGAGCGCCGCCGCGCCGTGCTCGGCGAGCTGGCGGCGCGCCTCGTCGAGGATCGCGCGCGTGGTCTCGGCGCGGGCGCGGGCGCGGACTCCGTTCGGCACGCTCCGCATGGTGCCACACGGCGAGAGCAGTGCTCTTGACTCTGACCCCCACATCGTGAACACTGCTTCATATCGAGAGCAGTGCTCACAAAACGGAGGACACCATGGCCGCCGCTCACTACCGCGCCCCCGGCCGCCTCACCCGCAACGTGATGAACCCGCTGGTCGCCGGCCTGACGCGGCTCGGTGTGCCGCTCGCGGGCTCGGCGGTGCTCGGGGTACGCGGACGCACCAGCGGTGAGCTGCGCACCACGCCGGTGAACCCGCTGCGCCTCGACGGGCGTCGCTACCTGGTCGCCGCGCGCGGCCACACCCAGTGGGTGCGCAACCTGCGCGCCGCGGGCGAGGCCGAGCTGACCGTCGGCCGGCGCACCGAGACCGTCCGCGCGACCGAGCTCCCGGACGCCGAGAAGATCCCGGTGCTGCGCGCCTACCTGCGCGCATGGGCGTGGGAGGTCGGCGCGTTCTTCGACGGCGTGGACGCGGACTCCTCCGACGCCGACCTCGCCGCCATCGCCGACCGCCACCCGGTCTTCGCGATCACCCCCGTGTGAGCGGAACTCACGGCACGGCCGTGGATTCCGCCCACGTGGCGCGAACCTGCCGCGGCTCGGAGCCGCCGCTATCGTCGCCACATGTCCGATGATCGCGAGCACGAGCTGGTCCTGTTCGGCGCCACGAGCTTCGTCGGCGAGCTCACCGCCGCCTACCTCGCGCGGCACGCTCCGGCCGGGACGCGGATCGCGCTGGCGGGCCGGTCGCGCGAGCGGCTGGAGAAGGTCCGCGACCGGCTGCCGGCGCCGGGCGGGGACTGGCCGCTGATCATCGCCGACACCTCCGACGACGACGCGCTCGCCCGCATGGCCGCGTCGACCACCGCGCTCGCCACCACCGTCGGCCCCTACGCGAAGTACGGCCTGCCCGTCGTCGCGGCGTGCGCGCAGGCCGGCACCCACTACGCCGACCTCACCGGCGAGGTGCAGTTCGCCCGCGAGGCCATCGACCGCTACGACGAGACGGCCCGCGGCAGCGGCGCGCGCATCGTGCACTCCTGCGGCTACGACTCCATCCCCTCGGATCTCGCGGTGCTGCTGCTGCACAGCCGCGTGCAGGCCGACGGCGAGGGCGAGCTCACCGACGTCACCACGGTGGCCCGCATGCGCGGCGGGGTGTCGGGCGGCACGATCGACTCGATGCGGGGCCTCGCCGACGGCGCGCGGGCCGACCGCGCGGTGTTCCGGCTGATGCGCGATCCCTACGGCCTGAGCCCGCAGCGCGACGCGGAGCCCGACACCCGCCAGCCCAGCGACAACCCCGCCCCGCACCAGGTCGGCGGGCGCTGGGTCGCGCCGTTCGTCATGGCGTCCTACAACACCCGCATCGTGCGGCGGTCGAACGCGATCGCGGGCTACGCCTACGGCAAGGGCCTGCGCTACGGCGAGGTGATGGGTACCGGCAGCGGCCCCGTCGGCGCCGTCACCGCGGGCGCGGTCACCGCCGGGCTCGGCGCGGTGCTCGCGGGCCTGTCCACCCCGGGCGTGCGCCAGGTGCTCGACCGCGTCCTGCCCAAGCCCGGCGAGGGACCGAGCGAGAAGACGCGGGAGAACGGCTGGTTCCGCCACGACGTCGACGCGACCACCACCACCGGCGCCCGGTACACCGCGCGCGTCTCGGGCTCCGGCGACCCCGGCTACGCCGCCACCGCCGTCATGCTCGGCGAGAGCGCGCTGTGCCTGGCCCTCGACGGCGACCGGCTGCCGGACCGGGCGGGCTCACTCACGCCCGCCACGGCCATGGGTCCGGCGCTGGTCGAGCGCCTGCGCACCGCCGGCCACGTCTACGACGTCGCCCGCGCCTGACCGGTCGTCGTCCGGATGGCCGGCAGCCCCGCGGGTGCACCGTCGGTGATCAGCTGCTCCAGGGCCGCGGTGTCGAGGTGGCGCTCGACGAGGTCGCCGAGCAGGTCGAGCTGGGCGCCCCGCACGGCGGCGTAGGAGGTGTCGGGCGCCGGCGTGAAGTCCCGCCCGGCGGCCGCGGCGGCGCGGGTGAGCAAGCGCCGGCGGAAGGTGTCGTTCTCGAGCAGGCCGTGGGCGTGGGTGCCCAGCACGGCGCCGGCGTCGACGCCCTCGGCCGCGCCGTCGGCCAGCGTCACCAGCGGGGCGGGCCCCGGTCGCCCGACGCCGTCGCGCAGCTCGCGGCCGTGGTGGATCTCGTAGAACGCCACCGGCTCGCCCAGCGCGGTGCCCGTCGGCGTGCCCAGGTGCTTGGCGACGTCGAAGGTCACCTCGACGTCGAGCAGCCCGAGGCCCTCGACCGTCCCCGGCGCGGCCTCCACCCCGTGCGGGTCGTGGATGCGTCGGGAGAGCATCTGGTACCCGCCGCAGACGCCCAGCACCGGGCGCCCGGCGCGGGCGTGGGCGAGCACCGCGTCGGCGAGGCCCTGCGCGCGCAGCCAGGCCAGGTCGGCCACGGTGGCCTTGGAGCCGGGGAGCACGACGACGTCGGCGTCGGCGAGCCGCGAGGGGTCGGTCACCCAGCGGACCGCGACGCCCGGCTCCGCGCTCAGCGCGTCGACGTCCGTGCCGTTGGACACCCGCGGCAGGCGCACCACCGCGACCCGCAGCCACTCCCGCCCCCGCGGCGGCGCGGGCCGGCCGACGACACCGTCGGCGACGTGGCCCAGCGAGTCCTCCGCGTCGAGCCACAGCTCCGGGCTCCACGGCAGCACGCCCAGGGTGGGGCGGCTGGTGAGCGCGCGGAGCTGGTCGAGGCCCGGGGCGAGCAGGGCCGGGTCACCGCGGAACTTGTTGACCACCCAGCCCGCGACCAGCGCCTGGTCGGCGGGCTCGAGCACGGCGAGGGTGCCGAAGAGGTGCGCCAGCACCCCGCCGCGGTCGATGTCGCCGACCACGATCACGGGCAGGTCCGCGGCCCGCGCCAGGCCCATGTTGGCGATGTCGGTGGCCCGCAGATTGATCTCCGCGGGTGAGCCGGCGCCCTCGCAGATCACCACGTCGTGGTCGCGGCGCAGCTCGACGAGGGTCTCGACGACGACCTCGTGCAGCGCGGCCTTGCGCTCGCGGTAGCTCGCCGCCGACACCGTCCCGTCGACGACGCCGCGCACCACCACCTGCGAGGTACGGTCGCTGCCCGGCTTGAGCAGGACCGGGTTGAACCGCACGCTCGGCGCCAGCCCGCACGCGGCGGCCTGCAGGGCCTGCGCCCGCCCGATCTCGCCGCCGTCGAGGCACACCACGCTGTTGTTCGACATGTTCTGGGCCTTGAACGGCGCGACGTCGACCCCGCGGCGGTGCAGCCAGCGGCAGATCCCCGCGACGAGGACGCTCTTGCCCGCGTCCGACGTCGTGCCCGCGACGAGCAGCGCGCCCCTCACCACTCGGCCGTTCACCACTCCGGCAGCCCGGCGAGCCCCGGGAGGCCGTCGAGGGAGTGCTGGTTCTTCTCGGCGCGGTAGCCGCGCATCCACTCGGGGCTGTGGCGCTCGGCCCAGGAGTCGAGCAGCTCGCGGTCGCCCTCGAGCGTCATCCGTGGCACCGCGTACCCGCACGCGTCCGCGACCCGCGTGACGTCGACGGTGACGACGCCGCGGGCCTCCGTGCGCCGCGCGGCGAGGCCCATCACGAACGGCTCCAGCGCCTCGGAGAAGCCCGGCTCGCCATGGGTCACGACCCGCCCGCGCCCGTGGAGGCGCACGACGTTCGGGGTGCCGTCGAACGAGCAGAACATGACGCACACGCGCCCGTTCTCGCGCAGGTGGGCGATCGTCTCGACCCCGCTGGCGCTCATGTCGACGTAGGCGAAGGTGTGCTCGTCGAGCACCGCGAACGTGCCCCGCAGGCCCTTCGGGGAGACGTTGACCAGCCCGTCGCCGGACAGCGGCGCGGTGCCCACGAAGAACACGGGCTGCCGCTCGATCCAGCGGGCCAGCCGGGGCTCGATGCGCTCGTAGACCTTGGCCACGCCCGGCAATCTCGCACGCCGCCACCCCCCGGCGCACCGACGGTCACGTCACGCCCAGCTCGAGGTCGACGAGCACACCGCGGTCGCCGGCGTCGACGGCCTTCGGCACGGCCGAGAGGTCCCGGGTGGAGCAGGCGACGACGCGCTCGCCCGCTCCGTCCTCGCCCACGGTCTGCGTGACCAGGCGCAGGCGGTGGATGCGACCCGTCGTCGCCAGCCCGTCGAGGGGGTCGACGACCAGCTCCCCGCGCAGCCGCACCGGCCCGGAGACGGGGCGCGGCGCGTCCCACAGCGCGCGGAACCCGTCCCCGGCGAGCTCCGTGGGCCACGAGGGCCCGGCGCCGTCGTCCCGCGCCGTCGCCCCGGCCTCGACGACGTCGGACCACCCCGCCGGCCGCGCGAGGTCGTCGGGGACCTGCTCGACGAAGCGCAGCCGCCACGTGCGCACCTGGCGGATCGAGGCCAGCGGGCAGGCGCGGGCGTTGATCAGGGCGGCGGGCAGGAGGATCGGCAGCGAGCGCACGGGCGCCTCAGCGGTGCCGGTTGGGGCGGCGGGCCAGCTCGGTGAACTCGGGGCGCTCGACCACCGTGACGCCCGCGTCGGCCAGGCGCGCCACCCCCGAGGGCGCGCCGACGAACACGGGCGGCTCGCGCCACGCCATCACCACCCGCCCGATGCCGGCGTCGAGGATGTGCTGCGTGCAGGGCACCGGCCGCGAGGCCCGCTGGCCGCAGGGCTCGAGCGAGGTGTACATCGTCGCGCCGGCCAGCCGCGGGTCGTCGGGGTCGACGTCGCGCAGCGCCGCCTCCTCGGCGTGGTCGAGGACGTGATCGCGGCGGCTGTAGCCCGTCGCGAGCACGGTGCCGTCGGCGCCGACGACCACACAGCCCACCGAGAACGCCGACGGCGAGGGCGGGCAGCGCTCGGCGAGCGTGCAGGCCTCGGCGAGCCAGCGGCCGTCGGCGTCACCGAGGCGGTAGCGCAGCAGGACGTCCGCGCCGACGCGGCGGGTCTCCACGAGGTGGGCGTGGGCGGGGGCGCCGGTGAACCGCGGGCCGGCGCCGACCAGCCGCGGCGCGACCGCCAGCTGGATCTCGTCGACCACGGCCGCGGCGAGGAAGTCGTGGTGCACCGCGGCGCCGCCCTCGACCATGAGCCGCACGACGCCCTGGTCGGCGAGCCGGGCGAGGACCTCGTCGGGCGTGCCGCCCAGCACCACCGTGTCGGCCAGCTCGCGGCCCTCGGTGAACACCCGGGCGTGCGGATCCAGCGCGCCGGCCGACAGCACCACACGCAGCGGCGACGGGTCGAGGCCCCGGACGACGCGGTCGGCGCGCCGGCGCTCGGAGCGCACGAGCAGGCGCGGGTCGTCGGCGCGCACGGTGCCGGCCCCGACGAGGATCGCGTCGACGCCCGCCCGCTCGGCGTCGACGCGGTCGAGGTCGGCGGGACCGGAGAGCACGAGCCGGTCGGGGGTGTCGTCGTCGAGGAAGCCGTCGATCGACACCGCCGCGGACGCGAGCACGTGCGGGCGCTTCATCGGCGTGGCCGTCTGCAGAGCCTCACGGCAGCGTGAGGATCTCGCTGCCGGTGTCGGTGACGAGGACGGTGTGCTCGAACTGGGCGGTGTGCGACTTGTCCTTCGTCGTCACCGTCCACCCGTCGTCCCACACGTCGTAGTCGACGGTCCCGCGGGTGATCATCGGCTCGATCGTGAACGTCATGCCCGGCTCGAGCATCTCGTGGCGCGACGGGTCGTCGTAGTGCACGACGACCAGGCCGGAGTGGAACGCGCGGCCGATGCCGTGGCCGGTGAAGTCGCGGACGACGCCGTAGCCGAAGCGGTTGGCGTAGGACTCGATGACGCGGCCGACGACATTGAGCTCGCGGCCCGGCTTCACCGCCCGGATCGCGCGCAGCGTCGCCTCGTGGGTGCGCTCGACGAGCAGCCTGTCCTCCTCGTCGACGTCGCCGGCGAGGAAGGTGGCGTTGGTGTCGCCGTGGACGCCGCCGATGTAGGCGGTGACGTCGATGTTGACGATGTCCCCGTCCTCGATGATCGTCGAGTCGGGGATGCCGTGGCAGATGACCTCGTTGAGCGAGGTGCAGCACGACTTGGGGAAGCCGCGGTACCCCAGCGTCGACGGGTAGGCGTCGTGGTCGACGAGGAACTCGTGGACGACGCGGTCGACCTCGTCGGTGGTGCTCCCGGGCTTCACCGCCTCGCCCCCGGCCTGCAGGGCCTGCGCGGCGATGCGGCTCGCCACCCGCATCGCCTCGATCACCTCGGGGGTCTGCACCCAGGGCTCGGTGCTGCGGGCGGGCGCGGGCCTGCCGACGTACTCGGGACGGGTGATGTGCGGCGGCACCGGGCGCAGCGGGGTCTGCTGCCCGGGCCGCAGCGGGGCGCGGACCGGCATGACCCCAGCGTAGGCGTCCCGATCCCGGCGTGCCGCCGGCCTCGACCGGGATGCCGGGCCGTCTCAGCGGGTGACGCGGGTCCGCGCGGCGTGGCGGGCGAGCCGGACCACGGCCCGCCAGCCCAGCAGCAGGACGCCCAGGGCCACGGTCGCGACGATCGCGAACGACAGCGGGAGCCGTCCCGTGACCATCGCGCGCAGGACCAGCCCGACCACCACCGCGCCGCCCCAGACGAGGAGTCCCGAACGCCAGGACAGCGGATCGCGCCAGGAGCGGCCCACGAGCGTGCCGACGGCGGCCCCGGCCGCGAACGGCGCCGCGGTGAGCAGCGTGCCGGCGAGGTCCTCGGCGTGGCTCGCACGCCCGATCACGGCGAACGCCACCACCGCGGCGAGGTCGACCAGCAGCAGGACGGGCCGGCGCACTAGAACCCACCCATGATCAGAACAACACCGTCGCGAACGAGCCGACCTGCTCGAACCCGATGCGCTCGTAGGCGCGGCGGGCCGGGGTGTTGAACGCGTTGACGTACAGGCTGGCCACGCGCCGGGCCCGCACGAGGTGGGCGACGACGGCGGCCGTCCCGGTCTGACCGAGCCCCCGGCCCCGCCACTCCGGGTGCACCCACACCCCCTGGATCTGGCCCACGCGCGACGACAGCGCGCCGATCTCGGCCTTGAACACGACCTCGCCCTGCTCGAAGCGCACGAACGCCCGCCCGGCGCCGATCAGCTCCGCGACCCGCGCACGGTAGCCCGCGCCGCCGTCGCCGAGGCGCGGGTCGACCCCGACCTCCTCGAGGAACATCGCGATCGCCGCGGGCAGGTAGCGCTCGAGCTCGTCGGGGCGGGTCTGGCGCACCGCGGGGTCGGGCGCGATCGCCGGCGCGACGGCCGTGGCCATGAGCGGCTGGTCGGGCCGCACCTCGCGGGCGGGGTCCCAGTGCTCGCGGAGCTCGTCCCACAGCGGCAGCACGAGCTCGCGGCGCCCGACCAGCGACGAGCACGCGCGGCGCTGGCGGCGGGCGCGCTCGGCGAAGTGGCGCACCTCGGCGCGGTCGCCCCGCAGGGGGACGAGGTTGGCGCCGGAGAAGCAGAGGCCGTCGAGGCGGCCGCCGACGCCCCACAGCTCGCCGCCGAGACGCCAGGGCTCGACGCCCACGGTCTCGACCCGCGACGCGACCATGCACGAGGCCACCGGGTCGGCGTCGAGGGCGCTTCGCACCTTCGACCGGTCCCGGTCGTCGAGCAGCCGCGCACCGGCGGTACGGAGCACCCGTCCAGCCTGCCACGTCCGGGGACGCCGCGGGCAGCCGAGTCGCCCGTCTACACGAGTGCCGGCCGCTCCCACGGGCGACCGAGCACGTGGTGGTCGAGGAACGCCCACACCGTGCGGTACCAGAGCTTCGCGTCGCCGGGTCGGAGCACCCAGTGGTTCTCGTCGGGGAAGTACAGGAACTGGGACTCGACACCGCTGCGCTGCAGGTCGTACCAGAGCCGCAGGCCCTCCGAGATCGGCACGCGGTAGTCCTTGTCGCCGTGGATCACCAGCATCGGCGTGCGGATCGCGGCCACGTGCCGGTGCGGCGAGTGCGCGTCGTAGCGCTCGCGCTCGGTGAGCGGGTCGCCCCACTCGCGACGCCAGTGGAACGAGGCGTCGGTGGTGCCGACGAACCCGTCGAGGTGCCAGATGCTGGCGTGCGTGACGATCGCGGCGAAGCGATCGGTGTGCCCGGCGATCCAGTTGGCCATGTAGCCGCCGAACGAGCCGCCCATCGCCGCCACCCGCGAGGCGTCGACGTCCTCGCGGGCGAGCGCCGCGTCGGTGGTGGTCATGAGGTCGGTGTAGGGCAGCTCGCCCCACGCCCCGGTGGCCGGGTCGAGGAACTCCTGTCCGTAGCCGGTGGACAGCCGCGGGTCGGGCAGCAGCACCGCCCAGCCGCGCGCCGCCATCAGCCACGGGTTCCAGCGCCACGACCAGGCGTTCCAGCTCGACAGCGGGCCACCGTGGATCCAGAGCACGAGCGGGGCCGGGGACTCGGCCGACGCCCCGCCCGGCAGCACCAGCCACGCGCGCAAAGCGGTCCCGTCCGCCGCGGTGGCGGCCACCTCGGTCAGGGTGCCCGGCAGCGGGTCGATCGCGGTGACCCCACGCAACGGCAGCGGGTGCTGGTCGGCGGCGTCCGGGTCGAGCCGCACCGGGGTCGGCGGGGCGTCGACGGCCGAGCGCAGCGCGTAGAGCGCCGAGCCGTCGGAGGCGGCGACGACGTCGGTGTAGGCGCCGCTGTGGGTCAGGCGCCTGACGGTGCCGTCGGTGATCGAGACCCGCAGCACCGGCGCGTGCCCGGCCTCGTCGACCACGACGTAGACGACGTCGCCGCCGGGGGCGCCGGTGACGCCGCGGACCTGGTGGGCCTCCTCGGGCAGCACGTCGAGCTCGGGTCCCGAGACACCGTCGTCGAGTGAGCGCGCGCGCAGCGTGTGAGCCATCCCGCGACCGGGGCGGGGGTGGCGCTCGCGCACCCAGAGCAGCCACCGGCCGTCCGGGGTGAAGGTCGGGGACTCGTGGTCGGCGCCGGCCTCGTCGCCGACGACGACGCGGCCGGCGTCGGTGTGCAGCTCGAGCCGGCGGCGCCAGGAGGCGGGGTCCGCGGGGTCGGGCACGTCGACGACCACGGCGAGGGTGCGCCCGTCCGGGGCGATCGCGCTGCCCGCCAACCGCTCCTCCGCGCCGGGGGCGACGTGCTCGGGCTCGCCGTAGCCGGCCTCGGGGTCGGCGGGGTCCGGGGGCGCGCAGCGCTGCAGGTGCGCCCGGCCCGGCCCGAGGTCGTGGTCCCAGAACCGCACGGGGAACCGGGTGTGCAGCCGCGCGGACACGCCCTCCTTGTCCCGGGCCTCCCGCTGCTCCTCGGCCGGCTCCTTGCTGCCGACGGCCGGCTTCGGCGTGGTGAGCGCCAGCGTCCCGGCGTCGCGGGCGACGGCGAACGCGCTCACGCCGTCGGGGCGCTCGGCCACGGGCCGCGACTCGCCGCCCCCGGCGGGCAGGAGCCAGAGTGCGGTGCGGTCCTCGCTCGGTTTCTCGACCGCCGGGTCGGCCCGGCGCGACGTGAACAGCAGGTCGCCGGACGGGGTGAACGCCGCGGACGACTCCCCCGCCGACGACCGCGTCAGCCGCCGCGGCGCCCGCTCCCCCGCCGGGTCGATCTCCCACAGCGACGTGCCGTGGGACTTCCGGTCCGCGGAGAGCTCGGAGACGGTGGTGACGAGGCGCGTGCCGTCCGGGGACAGCGCGAGCCCGGCGCAGCGGCGGGTGGCGACGAAGGCGTCGAGGTCGTCGAACGTGCTCACGGGGTGCAAGCATGCACGTGGACACTTCGGAGTGCTCCGGCACTCCGACGTGCTCACACGGGCGTCAGCCCACCGTGACCGTCGGGGTGCCGCCGGCCTGGCCGCCCGCGAGCTCCTCCTCGCCGGCGTCCTCGGCGAGGCGCATGGCCTCCTCGATGAGGGTCTCGACGATCTGGGCCTCGGGCACGGTCTTGATGACCTCGCCCTTGACGAAGATCTGGCCCTTGCCGTTGCCGGACGCCACGCCCAGGTCGGCGTCGCGGGCCTCGCCGGGGCCGTTGACGACGCAGCCCATGACGGCCACGCGCAGCGGGACCTCCATGCCCTCGAGCCCGGCGGTGACCTCGTCGGCCAGCTTGTAGACGTCGACCTGCGCGCGCCCGCAGGACGGGCACGAGACGATCTCGAGCTTGCGCGGGCGCAGGTTGAGCGACTCGAGGATCGACAGCCCGACGCGGACCTCCTCGATCGGCGGCGCGGACAGCGACACGCGGATGGTGTCGCCGATGCCCTTCGACAGCAGGGCGCCGAACGCGGTGGCCGACTTGATCGTGCCCTGGAACGTCGGCCCGGCCTCGGTGACGCCGAGGTGCAGCGGGTAGTCGCACTGCTCGGCGAGCAGCTCATAGGCGCGCACCATCGTCACCGGGTCGTGGTGCTTCACCGAGATCTTGAGGTCGTGGAAGTCGTGCTCGGCGAAGAGCGACGCCTCCCACAACGCCGACTCGACCAGCGCCTCCGGCGTCGCCTTGCCGTGCTTCGCCATGATCGACGGTTCGAGCGAGCCCGCGTTGACGCCGATGCGGATCGGGGTGCCCGCGTCCTTCGCGGCGGCGGCGATCTCGCCGACCTTGTCGTCGAACTTCTTGATGTTGCCCGGGTTGACGCGCACCGCGGCGCAGCCGGCGTCGATCGCGGCGAAGACGTACTTGGGCTGGAAGTGGATGTCGGCGACCACCGGGATGTTCGACTTCGTCGCGATCGCGGGCAGCGCCGCGGCGTCGTCGGCCGACGGCACGGCGACGCGGACGATGTCGCAGCCGGCGGCGGTGAGCTCGGCGATCTGCTGCAGGGTGCCGTTGACGTCGGAGGTCAGCGTGGTGGTCATCGACTGCACCGACACCGGGTGGTCGCTGCCCACCCCGACCCCGCCGACGTCCAGCTGCCGGGTCCTGCGGCGCGGGGCGAGTACGGCGGGGGCTTCGGGCAGGCCGAGGTCGACGGTCATCTCTCTCCTCGACGAAGTGGACGCGTCGTCACCCAGTCTGCCGTAGCGCCCGCCGGCCCGCCGGTGTCCCCGGACACGCCGGTCAGAACGGCAGCGTGATCGGGTTGACGATGTCGGCCACGATCACCAGCAGGCCGTAGCCCATGATCAGCACCGCGAAGCCGACGCCGATCGGCATGAGCCGGGCCAGGTCGACCGGGCCGGGGTCGGGACGGCCGCGCAGCCGTGCGATGCGCTTCTTCACCGCCTCCCACAGCGCCGGCAGGATGTGTCCGCCGTCGAGCGGCAGGATCGGCAGGAGGTTGAGCAGGAACAGCGAGAGGTTCACCGCGGCGAGCAGGTTGAGGAAGGTCGCCACCTCGTCGAGCACGGCCTGGTCCCGCTCCAGCACCTGCCCGCCGAGCACCGACACGCCCACGACGCTGACCGGCCCCTCGACGTCCCGCTCCTCGCCGAGGAAGACCGCGCCGAACAGCCCCGGGATCTTCTCCGGCAGGCGGCCGACGGCCTCGGCGGTCCGCTGCAGCATGTAGCCGCCCGCGGTGACGACCGCGCCGGCGTCCTGGCGCTCGCGCGGGGTGATCGGCTCGATCCCCAGGAAGGAGGCGGTGACGTAGCGCCGCTCGGTCGACGACGCCCCCTCCGGCGGCGGGCCGAGGTCCGGCACCTGGTTGTCGATGAGGGTCGGCGTGAGCGGGATCCTCACCGGGCCCGTCGGCGTCTGCCGCTCGACGACGACCTGGACGGTGCCGCGGGCGTTGCGGATGGCGTCGACGAGCGGGGCCCACTCGGTGTACGGGCGGCCGTCGAAGCTGACGATGCGGTCACCCGGCTGGAACCCCGCCTGGGCGGCGGGGGTCGGGGGCGCTCCCGGCGGGCACTGCGCGGTCTGGGCCTGCGACGCGGGCAGCACGCAGGCGCTGACCGCCTTCACCACCGGCTGCGCGGTGGGCACGCCGATCGCCATCAGGACGATCGCGAACAGGACGATCGCCAGCACCAGGTTCATGAACGGCCCGGCGAGCATGACGATGATCCGCTTCCAGGGCTTGCGGGTCCAGAACTGGCGGTCCTCGTCACCCGGCTCGAAGTCGCGCACCGAGTCGGCGCGGACGTCGTCGACCATGCCCTGGAACGGGCCCGACCGGCGGCTGCGGCCGACCCTCTCTCCCGGTGCGGGCGGCACCATCCCGATCATGCGGATGAACCCGCCGAGCGGGATCGCCTTCACGCCGAAGCGGGTCTCGCCGATCTTGCGCGACAGCACCGTGGGCCCGAACCCCACCATGAACTCGGGCACGCGGATGCCGAACTTCCGGGCCGCGGTGTAGTGGCCGAGCTCGTGCCACGCGATCGAGAGCAGCAGCCCGAGCGCGAAGAGCACGATCCCCAGGACGAGCATCACGGACGACGACGGTAGCCCGCGCGGGATGAGCGACGCGTGGGGCCCACCGTCACCGCGTCAGGACGTCACGACCGGCCAGGCGCTCACGGGCGTGCCCGCGCGCCCACTCCTCGGCGGCGTGGACGTCGTCGACGTCGCGCGGGTCGGCCGCCCACTGACCGGCGTCGTCGAGGGCGGCGGCCAGCGTCTCGTCGATCCCGGTCCACGCACAGCGCCCGGCGAGGAAGGCCGCGACGGCCTCCTCGTTGGCGGCGTTGAACACCGCCGGGAGGCACCCGCCGGCGTTCCCCGCGGCGCGGGCGAGGTCGAGGGCGGGGAAGGTCGCCGTGTCGACGGGCTCGAAGGTCCAGCTCGTGGGGTCGGTGAAGGTCTCCGGGCGGCCCGCCCCGGCCAGGCGGTCCGGCCAGGCCAGGGCCAGGGCGATGGGCACGTGCATGTCGGGCGGGCTGACCTGGGCGAGGGTGGAGCCGTCGGTGAAGGTCACCATCGAGTGCACCATGGACTGCGGATGCACCACGGCGTCGATCCGCTCGTAGGGCACGCCGAACAGCAGGTGCGCCTCGATGAGCTCGAGCCCCTTGTTGACCAGCGTCGACGAGTTCAACGTCACCACCGGGCCCATCGCCCACGTGGGGTGCGCCAGCGCCTGCTCGACGGTGACCGCGGCCAGCTCCGCGCGCGTACGCCCCCGGAACGGGCCGCCCGAGGCGGTGAGCACCAGGCGCGCGACCTCCTCGGCCCGGCCCCCGCGCAGGCACTGCGCGAGCGCCGAGTGCTCCGAGTCCACCGGCACGATCTGCCCCGGTGTGGCCGTGCGCGTGACCAGCGGGCCCCCGGCGATCAGCGACTCCTTGTTGGCCAGCGCGAGCGTCGAGCCCGCTCCCAGCGCGGCCAGGGTCGGCGCGAGGCCCCGCGAGCCGTCCATGGCGTTGAGGACGAGGTCGGCGTCGCCGCCGGCCAGCTCGGCGGCCGCCCCGGGCCCGCCGAGCACGTCGACCCCCGCGCCGAGACGTCCGCGCAGGTCCTCCGTCGCGGCCGGTTCGGCGACCGCCACCGTCGGGACCCCGAACTCCACGGCCTGCTGGGCGAGCAGGTCGGGGCGGCCGCCGCCGGCGGCGAGGCCGGTCACGACGAAGCGGTCGGGGTGCGCGCGCACGAGGTCGAGGGCCTGGGTGCCGATCGATCCCGTCGACCCCAGCAGGACGAGCCGGCGCTGGTGGGGCTGCCCGGTGGGTGTGCTCATCGCGGCTCATCATCACGGGCGCGCGGGAGTCGCGGTAGGTTGGGCGCGCCCGTGACGACCGCGCACTCCAGGAGTCCCCCGTGGCCTCGAACAGCCCCGCCCGGCAGCACCGTGGTGGCGGCGACGTCGCCCACCGCGACGACGCCGCCGTGGTGGTCAACGGTGTGTCCTCGGACGACGAGCCGTCGGTCGAGTGGGGCTGGCACGGCCACTACCCCAAGGTGGCCCGCTTCGCCGGCTTCTTCGTGGCCGCGGTGATGCTGATCATGCTGTACGGCAACCACGAGGGCCAGCAGGAGGACGTCTGGCTCATCGTGCTGGCCGCCGGATTCTTCGCGCTCTCGCTCGGCGCCATCATCCGCTCCCGGACGTCCTGGCGGCGGTGACGGCCTGCGGCCTCGTCCCAGGCCCTCACACCGGTGAGGCCGGAATCTCGCCCTGGACCTCCTTGGCCGCCTTGCGGGCCGCGATGAGGACGGCGTCCCAGACCGGGGAGAACGGCGGGGCGTAGGAGAGGTCCATGAAGGTCATCTCCTCGACGGTCATGCCGTTCCAGATCGCGGTGGCGAAGACGTCGATGCGCTTGCCCGACCCGGTGCGTCCCACGATCTGCGCACCCAGGAGGCGCCCGGTGCGCTGCTCCGCGAGCACCTTGACCGTCATCTTCTCCGCCTCGGGCCAGTAGCCGGCGGTGGTCGTCGACTCGACGGTCGCGCAGACGTAGCCGTACCCCGCGGCGTCGGCGTCGACGGAGCCCAGACCGGTGCGCCCGATCTCGAGGTCGCACACCTTGCTGATCGCGGTGCCGATGACCCCGGGGAAGGCGCCGTACCCACCCGCGATGTTCGTCCCGATGATCCGGCCGTGCTTGTTCGCGTGGGTGCCCAGCGGGATGTGCACGTTCTTGCCCGACAGGCGGTGGTGCACCTCGACGCAGTCGCCACCGGCCCACACCCCCGGGACGGCCTGCATCCGCACGTCGGTGACGATCCCTCCGGACGCCCCGACCGTGAGGCCGGCGTCGGCGGCCAGCCCGGCATTCGGTCTGACCCCGAGGCCCATGATCACGATGTCCGCGGGCAGCACCGAGTTCCCCGCCCGGACCGCGCGGACCCGCCCGTCCTCGCCGACGTCGAAGCCGTCCACGGGAGTCCCGGTGAGCACGGAGATGCCCATGCCCTCCATGGCCTCCCGGATGATGGCGCCCATGTCCGGGTCGACCTGGGTGAACGGCTCCGGGGCCTGGTCGACGATCGTGGTCTCGAGCCCGCGCATCACCATCGCCTCGGCCATCTCGACGCCGATGTAGCCCGCGCCGACCACCACGGCCCTGCGCCGGTCGCCGTCGTTCTTCCCGTCGCTGCGCTCGCCCCGGACGAGATCCTCGACGATCTCCTCGCCCTGCTCCAGCGACTGCACCCCGAAGATGCCCTGCGCGTCGGAGCCCTCCAGTGGCGGCACCACCGGCATCGCACCGGTGGCGATGACCAGCTCGTCGTACGCGAGGTCGTAGGTCTCGCCGGTGTCGACGCCGCGGGCGCTGACCGTGCGGTTCTCCAGGTCGATGGCGGTGGCCTCGGTGCGCATCCGCACGTCGATCCCGGCCTCGCGGTGCTGCTCGGGCGAGCGCGCGATGAGCTGGTCGCCGTCGGCGACGTGCCCGGAGATCCAGTAGGGGATCCCGCACGCCGAGTACGAGGTGTAGTGGCCGCGCTCGAGGACGACGACCTCGATCTCACCCTCCCCCGCGTGGCGCAGGGCCGTCGAGGCCGCGGACATGCCGGTCGCGTCGCCGCCGAGGACGACCATCCGCTTGCTCATCTCGCTCCGTTCCGGGTCGGGGCAGGGCCGCCGCGGGAGTAGGTTGCCGGGTCGTGGCCGGCGACGCAGTGGAGATCGAGGTGGACGGCCGGACGGTCCGGCTCACCAACCCGGGCAGGGTGTACTTCTCGGCGCGGGGAGAAACCAAACTGGATCTGGCGTACTACTACCTCGCGGTCTCCGAGGGCATCGTGCGGGCCCTGCGCGAGCGGCCGTGCATGCTGCACCGTTTCCCCTCGGGAACCGACGGCGAGAAGGTGCACCAGAAGCGCCTGCCCAAGGGCGCGCCCGACTGGGTGCGCACGGTGCGGGTGCACTTCCCCCGCTTCAACCGCACCGCCGACGAACTGTGCGTCACCAGCCCCGCCGACGTCATCTGGGCGGTGCAGATGTCGACGGTCGAGTTCCACCCGTGGAACAGCCGCGCCGCCGACGTCGAGTCGCCCGACGAGTGGCGCATCGACCTCGACCCCATGCCCGGCGTCGAGTTCCCGACGGTGCGCCGGGTCGCCGCGGTCGCGCACGAGGTGCTCGACGAGCTCGGCGCCGTCGGCTTCCCCAAGACCTCGGGCGGCAAGGGCCTTCACGTCTACGTGCGCATCCGCCCCGAGCACTCGTTCGGTGAGGTCCGGCGGGCCGCGCTGGCGTTCGCCCGCGAGGTCGAGCGGCGCGCCCCGCACCTCGTCACCACGGCCTGGTGGCGCAAGGACCGCGAGCCGGGCACGGTCTTCCTCGACTGGAACCAGAACACCCGCGACCACACCATCGCCTCGGCCTACTCGGTGCGCGGCACACCGGAGGCGCGGGTCTCGGCGCCCGTGCGCTGGGACGAGATCGACGACGCCGAGCCCGGCGACTTCACCATCGCGACCATGCCGACCCGCTACGCGCAGGTGGGCGAGCTGCACGCGCGCATCGACGACGAGGTGTTCGACCTGGACGCGCTGCTCGCGTGGGCCGACCGCGACGACGGCGTGCCCGACGAGCCGCCGGAGGTGTGAGGGTGTGAGTGCGTGCCCGTGCCCTGGCACGGGCACGCACTCACCAGAGCGGAGCTCAAAAGCGGATCCCGTTCCAGGGCACGCTCGGAGCGGCGAACAGGCGCGCCAGACGGCCGGCGGCGCCGGGGGTGCGCTCCTCGAGGCGCCCGGCGCGGGCGAGCACGCGCGGGTCGACCCCGCCGAGGTACAGCGAGCCGAGGGCGGGGACGTCGAGCGCGACGTCGGGCTCGTCCCGGGTGGGTGAGGCCGCCGGGGCGACCGGGTCGGCCGTGTCGAGCGCCCACGTGCCCTCGGCGTGGCCCGCGGGGTCGTGAACGCGCAGCACGACCCGGTCGATCACGGGGTAGCGGCGGGCGGCCAGGGCCGCGGGGACGTCGAGGATCCGCAGCCAGAGCATCGCCCGGCTCGCGCCGAGGGCCAGCGGGCGCGGATCGTGCAGCAGCCACGGCAGCGGCTCGTCGACCGACGCCTCGGACCAGCTCACGGTGCCGACGAGGTCGAGCGAGGCGAGGTGGCGCCACAGCTCCCGGTAGGACTCCGGGGTGGTCGCCTGCAGGTCGAGCACGGCGACCTCGGCGGCGCCGGTCTCCGCCCAGCCCCGGGCGACGCGGTAGACGGCGTAGCCGCCCGGGCGCCCGGTCGCGTCCGACCACAGCACGGCGTGGCGGTGCCGGTCGGGAACCATGCCGGTCCACCCGGTCTCGCCGGTGAGCAGTGCGGTCCACGATCCCGCGTCGCGGTCCATCGAGCCCGGGTGGCGCCGACGGGCCCGGTCCTGCACCGGCGCGGCGGCCGAGGGCAGCGTCGCGACGTCGAGGGTGCGCAGCCGCCCGGTGGGGTCGGGCGCGCGGAAGCGGGCGGCCCGGGTCTCGAGGGAGACCGAGCGGGTCCACGTCGCGAGGCCGAAGCCGAAGCGCTCGTAGAGCGAGCCCTGGGTGGAGGTCAGCGCGGCCACCGGCGTGCCCGCGCGCACCGCCTCGGCGAGGTCGTCGACCAGCACCGCGCGCAGCAGCCCGCGCCGGCGGTGGGTGGACCGCACGCCGATCGACGAGATCGCGTCGACGGCGAGCTCCCCGCCCGGCACGGTCATCCGCGCGTCCCACGAGCGCAGGGTCGCGACCGGCGCGGGGTCGGCGGTCTCCCACACCCCGCGCAGTCGCTGGCCCGCGTACGCCGCCGCGGCCCGGGCCAGATCGCCCGCGTCCATCCGCGGGCCCAGGAACGCCGCCTGCATCGCGCGGGCCCACGTGACCGTGTCGGCGTCGGCCGTCCCGTCGGTGACGTGCGGGACGAGCCGGTGGACCTCGGGGGTCACGGGCAGCTCACGGGCGCGCGGTGGCGGCGAGCTGCCCGCAGGCCGCGGCGATCTCGCGGCCGCGGGTGTCGCGGACCGTGCACGCCACCCCGCCGTCGCGGACCCGCCGCACGAACTCGGCCTGCACGGGCGCCGGGCTCGCGTCCCACCGGCTGCCCGGCGTCGGGTTCAGCGGGATGAGGTTGACGTGCACCAGCCGCCCGAGGTGCTTGTGCGCGAGCTTCGCGAGCAGGTCCGCCCGCCACGGCTGGTCGTTGACGTCGCGGATCAGCGCGTACTCGATGGACACGCGGCGCCCGGTGACGTCGGCGTAGTGCCGGGCGGCGGCGAACACCTCGGCGACCGGCCAGCGGGTGTTGACCGGGACGAGGGTGTCGCGCAGCTCGTCGTCGGGGGTGTGCAGCGACACCGCGAGCGTGACCTGCAGCCCCTCGTCGGCGAGGCGGTGGATCGCCGGCACGAGGCCCACCGTCGAGACCGTCACCGAGCGCTGCGAGAGCCCGAGCCCGGCGGGCGGCGCATCGCAGAGCCGGTGCACCGCGTCGACGACACGCCGGTAGTTCGCCAGCGGCTCACCCATGCCCATGAACACGACGTTCGACAGGCGGTGCAGGTCCGGCCCCAGCCCACCGTCGCGCACGGCGGCCGCGGCGGAGCGGACCTGCTCGACGATCTCGGCGGTCGACAGGTTGCGCTCCAGGCCGTTCTGGCCGGTCGCGCAGAACGGGCACGCCATGCCGCACCCGGCCTGGCTGGAGATGCACACGGTGGCGCGGTCCGGGTAGCCCATCAGCACGCTCTCGACGAGCGCCCCGTCTCCCGCCCGCCACAGCGTCTTGCGGGTGGCACCGCCGTCGCACTCGACCACCGATGCCGGGGTGAGCAGCTCGGGCAGCAGCGCGGGCGCGATCGCCTCGCGGGCCGCCGCAGGCAGGTCGGTCATCGCCTCCGGGTCGCTCTCGAGCCGGGCGAAGTAGTGCCGCGAGAGCTGGTCGGCGCGGAACGCGGGCAGGCCGAGCTCGGCGACCGCGGCGCGACGGGCGTCGGGGTCGAGGTCGGCGAGGTGGCGCGCCGGGCGGGAGCGCCGGCTGCCCGCCGGCGAGAGGGAGAGCACGGGGCCGGGCGCGGCTGCCTCGGTGGCGGGCTCGGTGGCGGGCTCGGTGGCCGGTGCGGTGGCGGGCTCGGTCATCGCGTCCGGTCCCGCAGCATCTCCACGAGGCCGACGCGGTCGGCCGCGGACACCAGCACGAGCAGGCCGGCGAGGATCCCGAGCAGGCCCTGGGTGACGAAGCCGCCGGCGAGCATGGTGGACAGCAGCGCCGACAGCAGGCCCAGGCCGACGAACGCGAACCCGAGCCAGCGGGTCGGGCGCTGACCGGTCGCGCGGCTGAGCAGCGCGAACGCGGCCCCGGTGAGAACGAGCGCGAGCCCGGGCAGGAACGCCGAGCCGCTGAGCAGGCCGAGCGCGATCGAGGCGAGGACCACCAGCCCGATCACCCCGCCGGCGAGGCGCAGCACCTCGGTCGAACGGGTGGTGTCGAACGGGCGCGGCCCGCGGCGGCGGTTCTCCACGCCGATGCCGATGGCGACGGCGATGCCGACCGCGAGCAGCAGGGTGCCCGCGCCGTCGGCGCCGAGGCCGAGGGTGCCCACGGCGAGCCAGACGAGCCCGACCCCGAGCTCCACGAGCACGGGGTCGACGCGCACGGCCCGGCCGGGACGGCCGCGGCGGGGCGGCGGCCCGCCGTGACCGCCGTGACCGCCGGAGCCACCCGGGCCGCCGGGGCCGCCGAAACCGCGCCCGGGAGGCCCGGACGGCGGGCGGGGAGGGGGGTACGCCGACACGACCTCCACGGTAACCCTCCGTCCGGGTCGTCCCGGAGCGCGGCCCGGCAGGTGCTCACCGCCCGGAACGTCGCCGGAGCTCCTCCACCACGGCGGGCAGCACCTCGTGCACGTCGCCGATCACCGCCCACGTGGCGCGGGTGACCATCGGCGCCTCCGGGTCGGTGTTGATCGCCAGGATCGCCCGCGCGTTCATGCAGCCCACCCAGTGCTGGGTGGCCCCGCTGATGCCGCACGCCACGTAGAGGTCCGGGCTGATCCGGGTGCCCGTCAGCCCGACCTGGTCGCTGTGCGGGCGCCACCCGTTGTTCGTGGCGACCCGCGAGCACCCCACCGCGCCACCGATGAGGCCGGCCAGCTCCTCGAGCACCGCGTAGCCCTCGGCGCTGCCCACGCCCCGTCCGCCCGCGACCACCACCGGGGCGGTCGCCAGCGTCATGCCGGCCGCGCGCGGTTGCCGGTCCACCAGGCGCGCCCGGGGGACCGCGGCGTCCAGCTCCGGCACGACGACGTGCACCGTCACCTCGTCGGCCGCCGCCGTCTCGCTGGGCGACGGCGCCCCGGGGCGCAGCGTGGCGAAGCGGATCGGCGCGTCGAGCACCGCGTCCTCCAGGAGAATGCCGCCCGACCGTTCCCGGGTGACCTCCCACTCGTCGTCCCCGGAGCCCGGGCGGATCGCCGTGCACGCGGTGGCCAGCGGCACCCCGACCCGTGCGGCGGCCCAGGCCATCGCCTCGGTGCTGCGGTCGCTGTCGGCCGCGAGCACGGCCGTGGGCCGCAGGTCGGCCACGAGCCCGGCGAGGGCCTCGCCCGTGCACGCCGGCCCCCCGTCTGCGAGCAGCTCGTGCTGCAGCAGGTGCACCTGCGCGACGCCCTGCTTGGCGAGGTCCTCCGGGAGGTCCCCTGTCTCGCCCACCGCGACGGCGGCGACCGGGACGCCCAGCTCCTCGGCGAGGTCCCGCGCCGCGGCGAGGACCTCGGCCGACTCGGCGGTCAGCCGTCCCTCGCCGTCCCTCTCGACCACGGTCAGCACCATCACCGCACCACCCCCAGCTCGGCGAGGACGTCGGCCACGGCGGGCGCCGCCGCCGCGCCGCGCCCGAGCACGATCGTCTCCGCGTGCGCCTCGGACCGGTGGCGCAGCCGCAGGGTGCGCAGCCCCCCGACCGGCTGCGGAGCCTCGACGACCCGCACCACCGCCTTCTTCGCCCGCAGCCGCCCGCGGATCGTCGGGTAGCGCGGGAGGTTGAGGCCCTCGAGCACCGCGGCGACCGCGGGCAGCGGCGCCTCGTGGACCTCTGCGCCCTCCGGGGCCTCGCGGCGCAGCCGGACGCGGTCGGCGTCGACCTCGATCCCCTTCACCCCGCCGACCACGGGCCGGCGCAGCGCGCACGCCACCCGGAACCCGACCTGCGCGTGTCCCGCGTCGGCGGAGGCCTCGCCGAAGAGCACGAGGTCGTAGGGCGGGAGCTCCCGCAGCGCCGACGTGATCGCCGCCGCGGTGGCCTCCGGGTCGGGGTCGGCGACCGGAGCGTGCACCCGCACGGCGTGGTCGGCGCCCATCGACAGCGCGTAGCGCAGCTGCTCGTCGGCCTCGGGCGGGCCGACGGTGAGCACGCCCGCGGTCCCGCCCGCCCGTTCGACGAGGCGCACCGCCTCCTCGACGGCGCACTCCTCGTGCGGGCCGATCGTGAAGCCGAGGTGACGGGTGTCGATCGCCCTCGCATCGGCGGTCAGCAGGATCTCCGCGCCCACCGCGGGGACGCGTTTGACGCACACCAGGACGTCCAGCGGTCTCACCATGCCGGCTCACCCGCGCATCCGCGTGTCGTCGGGGTCGAACAGCGGCGTGCGCCCGGCCCGGGCGACCGTGACCGGGTACCGCTCCCCCAGGTACTCGACGAGCAGGCCCGCTCCCTCGGCGGCGTGCCACGGCGGGAGGTACGCCATCATGAGGTGCGTACCGAGCGAGGGCGCCCCGCCCGCGCTGGTCACATACGACGGCCGCCCGCGGCGGTCGGTGATGCGCCGCCCGTCCGGGGTGAGCACGGGCTCGCCGCCCTGCGGGCGTCGCCGCGTTCCGGGATCGAGCGTCAGCGTGCACAGCGTCGCCTCGGGCTCGCCCTCGCGCGCCTTGGTGTACGCGGCCTTGCCGACGAAGTCCTGCGCCTTGAGACCGGGCAGCGCGAGCCCGGCCTCGACGGGCCCGTGCTCGGCGTCCAGCTCGTGGCCCATGAGCCGGTAGCCCTTCTCCATCCGCGCCGTGGTGCCGTAGACACCGATGCCCGCGGGCACCAGGCCGTGCGGTCGGCCGGCCTCGGCGAGCGCGTCCCAGAGCGCCAGCCCGGACTCCGTCGCCGCGTGCAGCTCCCACCCGAGCTCGCCGACGTAGGACAGGCGCAGCGCGAGGACCGGCACCGAGCCGACGGTCAGCCACCGCGCGGTGGCGAACGGGAACGCCGCGTCGCCCAGGTCGTCCTCGGTGACCGCCGCCAGCACGTCCCGCGCCCGCGGGCCCCACAGCCCGAGGGTGCACACCGCCGAGGTGACGTCGTGCAGCGCCACCGACGCGTCGCCGGGCAGGTGGCGGCGGAACCACGCCAGGTCGCGCGCGCCGTCCGACCCGCCGGTGATCACGCGGAAGTGCTCGTCGTCGAGACGGACCACGGTCAGGTCGCTGCGGAACCCGCCGTCGGGGCCGAGAACGGGGGTGTAGATCACCCGCCCGACCGGCCGGTCCATCTGCGCGACCGTCAGGTGCTGGAGGTACGGGAGCGCGCCCGGGCCGCGGACGTCGAACTGCGAGAACGCGCTGAGGTCGATCATCGCGACGCCGCGGCGCATCGCGAGGTGCTCCGCGTCGATGATCGGCGACCACCAGCGCGCGTCCCACTCGTGCGGGCGGTCGGAGACCCCGAGCTCGTCGACGAGGTGCGCGTTCGACCGGTACCACTGCGGGCGTTCCCAGCCCGCGACCTCGAAGAACTCCGCGCCCAGCGCCTCCTCGCGCGGGTGGAAGGGCGAGCGCCGGACGCCGCGGTCGGAGGTCCACTGCTCGCGCGGGTGCGTGATGCCGTAGGTCTTGTTGAAGCCCTCGGCGGCGCGGGCGCGCACGTGCGCGCGGGTGCGCTCGTGCGGGGCGAACCGGGCGACGTCCGCTGCGTGCGGGTCGATCTCGGGGGCGCCGTCGGTCATCCACTCGGCGATCAGCCGGCCGACGCCCGGTCCCTCCTTGATCCACACGGCGGCGGCGGACCACAGGCCGCGCACCTCGGGGAGCTCGCCGAGCAGCGGGTGGCCGTCGGGCGTGAGGGAGAGCAGCCCGTTGATGGCGTGCCGGATGCCCGCGTCCGGTCGGTCGAGGACCTCGCCGAAGAGCTCGAGCGCCGCCTCCATCTGGGGGTCGAAGTCCTCGGCCGTGAACGGCAGCTGGGTCGGCGAGAGGGCCGCGGCCTGGAGCGACGGGATGTCGTCGGGGTCGACCAGGATGGGGCGGTGGGCGTAGGAGCCGATCTCGAGGTCGGGCCCGCTCTGCCGCTCGTACATCAACGGGTCCATGTCGCGGATGATCGGGAAGGCGATCTCCCGTCCGGTGGCCGCGAGCTCCGCGATCGGCCCGACGTCGATCATCTGGTGCACCGCGGGGGTGAGCGGGATCGTCGCCCCGGCCAGCGCCGCGATGCGCGGGCTCCACACGCCGCACGCGACCACGACGTACGCGGTGTCGACGTCGCCGCGGTCGGTGCGCACCCGCCGTACGCGGCCTCCGGACGTGTCGATGCCGAGGACCTCGGTCTGCGCCGAGACGGTCAGGGCGCCCGCCGCGGTGGCCCGCTCACGCATCAGCTCGCCCGCGCGCAGCGGGTCGACGACGGCCACCGACGGCGTCCAGAAGCCCGCGAGGACGACCGTCGGGTCGAGGAACGGGACCTTCTCCGACACCTCGGCCGGGCTGATCAGCTCGGCGTCGATGCCCCACGCGCGCGCCGAGGACATCCGTCGGTGCAGCTCCTGGACGCGCTCGGGGGTACGGGCCACCTCGATGCCCCCGCAGGTGGTCAGGGTCCCGAGCTCGGCGTACTGGCGCGTCGAGTCGCCGGTCAGCAGCGTGATCTCGCGCGAGTGGTCGACGGGGAAGACGAAGTTCGACGCGTGGCCGGTGGAGCCGCCCGGGTCGGGCAACGGCCCCTTGTCCACCAGCAGGATCTCGCGCCACCCCAGCTGCGCGAGGTGGTGCACGACGGCGTTGCCGACGATCCCGGCCCCGATCACGACGACCTGGGCCCGGTCAGGGAGTGGGCTCACGGCTCCTCCTCTCGGAGGTGCTCAGGCGGCCGCGCGGCGGGCCTGGGACAGCCACCGCACGGTCGGCTCGATCTGGTTGAACGTGTAGAGGTGCAGCTGCTCGAGGTCGCCGTCGCCCGCGGCGACGTGCCCGGCGAGCGCGCCGACGAGGGCGTCGGGGCGATGGCGGCCGGGTCGCAGGAGGGAGCCGGCGACCGCGCGGTGGGAGCGGGCGAAGCGCGCCGCGTCCGCGACGCCGATCCGCACGCTGATGCGCAGCAGCCGGGCGGTGTCGACGGCGCCGGGCACGCCGGCGACCACCGGCAGCGCGATCCCGCGCCGGCGGGCCTCGCCGACGAAGGCGGCGACGAGGTCGGCGTCGAAGCACAGCTGTGTCACCGTGTAGTCGGCGTGCGCCTGCTTGGCTGCGAGGTCCGCCCACAGCACGTCGGACGCGATCCGGTGGTGGCCGTCGGGGTACGACGGGACGCCGACGCGCGGCGGCCGGCCGAGATCCTCGATCGCGCGGAGCAGCGCGAGCCCGTCGGGAAAGGTCCCGGCGGGCTCGCGGGCGTCGCCGCCCACGACGAAGACGTCGCGGACGCCGGCCGCGGCGAGGCGGTCGAGGTGCTCGGCCAGCTCGCCGCGGTCGCGCAGGCTGCGCGCGGCGAGGTGGGGCACCGCGTCGAACCCCCGGGCGGCGAGGCCCTCGGCCACGGCCACGGTGCCCGCGACGCCCCGCGTCGGCGAGGCGGTCACGGGCACCGTGGCCCCGGCGGGGAGGTCCGGGACGGCGTCGAGCACGCCCCCCACCGGCGCCACCTCGAACCGCGGCCGCGCGAGCAGCGCGGCGAGGGCCCGGCGGGTGGCGGTCCCGGCAGCAGCGTCCAGGGGCTCCACGGCACGCCCCCTCGTCAGCCCTTGGGCGTCTGCTTGCGCGGGTCGACGAACGGCTTCTCCACCACGACGGCGTCCCGGACGTCGTCGAGGGTGGCGATCCGCAACGTCGTCCCGAGCGGCGTGGACGGGGTGGTCACCATCGCCAGCCCGATGTTGCGCTCGAGCCGCGGGGACCAGCAGGCGCTGGTCACCCGGCCGACGACCCGCCCCGCCTCGTCCCGGACCGTGAACGGCTCGATCATCGAGCCGTCGTTGAACGACCCGAGCGGCGCGCCGCCGATCTCGACCCCGACCATCGACCGCTCGAGGCCCCGCTCCTTGGCCCGGATCAGGGCCTCCTTGCCGACGAAGTCGGCCTCCTGGGCGAGGTCGACCATCCACGTGTAGTCGTAGCCCACCTCGAGCGGGTTGGTGTCGAGGGTGATGTCGCAGCCGTAGGCGAGCATCCCGCCCTCGATGCGTCGGATGTGGCACGGGCCGATGGGTCGCATGCCGTACGGCAGGCCCGCCTCCCACACCCGGTCCCACAGCCGGCCCGCGTCCCGGCTCGCGTGGTGCAGGTAGATCTCGTACCCGATCTCCGCGCTGTAGCCGGTGCGGCTGACCACGACCTCCATCCCGTCGATCACGGCGTGCCGCAGGTGGTAGTAGGGCATCTCGGCGACGTCGAGGCCGAACAGGTCCGTGATGACCGCCTTGGCCTTCGGCCCCTGGACCTGCACCGGAGCCACGTCGATCTCGCGGATGCGCACGTCCCACCGGCCGGCGTGGGCCAGGGCGAGCGCCCACAGCCCGACGTCGGAGTCGGCCAGGGAGAGCCAGAAGCGGTCCTCCTCGACGCGGAGCAGCACCGGGTCGTTGATGATCCCGCCGTCGGGCGCGGTGAGGAACACGTACTTGCACTGCCCGACCGCGCACTTGGTGAGGTCGCGCGGCACGAGCATGTTCGTGAACGCGAAGGCGTCCGGGCCGGTGATCTCGACCTGCCGCTCGACGCCGACGTCCCACAGGGTGACGTCCTCGAGCAACGCCCAGTACTCGGCGACGGGGTCGCCGTAGTGCCGCGGGTGATACGTGTGGTTGTAGACGCTGTACATGGCCACGCCGTGCGCCCGGGACTTCCAGAAGTACGGGGACTTCTTCAGGCGGGGGTAGAGCAGGACCGCCGGCGAGGGCACCGGCGCCGACGTGGGCACCGGCGCCGGCGCGGGGGCCGGCGGGCTGTGGAGGACGTCCGTCATCGCCACCTCATCTCGACTGCGTCCGCCGGCACCAGCGCTGAACCGCGTGGACGGGTGTTGCTTCATAGGCAACGGGTTGTCGTTGACGCAACGAGTCTGCGACGGTGACCGAGATCACGTCAAGGGAGGTGGGAAGCGCTCGCCGGTGGGCCGATCCCGGATCGGTCAAGGGCGCAGGAGGCCCGCCGGCTCGCGGCGGGTGTGCACCCGGTACGCCACCGACAGCGTCAGGCCGGGCGTCCCGTCGATCGCCCGCGCCGCGACGGCGGGGGTGAACTCGATGCGCAGCACGTCCGCGAGCGTGGCCCGGTCGGCGAACCGCCAGAGGGTGTCCACGCGGCGCAGCGCGAAGCCCTGGTCGGCGAAGAAGCGCTCGGCCGCGGCCGGGTCGTAGCGCGGCGCCGAGGCCCGCATCCAGGCGCCGTAGGAGTGGCGGGTGGCGTCGAGGTCGACGATCACGAGGACCCCACCGGGCCGTAGGACACGCGACGCCTCGGCCAGCCCGGGCTCGCAGCCGGGGCCGAAGAAGTAGGCGGTGCGGGCGTGCACGACGTCGGCGGCGTCGTCGGGCAGCGGCAGCGCGGTGGCGCTCCCCTGCTCCACGCGGCAAGCGGGCAGGCCCGCCGTGGCGGCGAGGCGCCGGCGGGCGCGGGCCACGAGCGGCGCGTGGGGCTCGACGCCGACCACCGAGCGGGCCCGCTGCGCGAAGCGCGGGAGGTGGTAGCCGTCGCCACAGCCGACGTCGACGACGTCGGCGCCGTCGTACGGGGCCAGCGCGGCGACCGTGTCCCACAGCGCGCCCGTCGCGTCCTGCGCGGAGTTCTCGCGCTCGTAGACCTCGGGCCAGCGCCAGATGTTGGGGGACTCGATCACGTCGCCGCGACGGAAGCGTGTCACCTCAGGTCGTCGGCACGAGGACGAGCAGCAGCAGCCACGCCATCGGGGCCGAGGTCACCAGCGAGTCCAGACGCTCCATCAGCCCACCGTGGCCGGGCAGCACCGAGCCCATGTCCTTGATGCCGAGATCGCGCTTGATCAGCGACTCGACGAGGTCGCCGGTCACCGCCGTGCCCACGAGCAGCGGGCCCACGATCAGGCCGTACCACCAGGGCGCGTCGAGCAGCAGCGCGAGGGACAGGCACGCGCCCAGCGAGCCGAAGAGGATCGAGCCGGCGAAGCCCTCCCAGGACTTCTTGGGGCTGACCTTGGGCGCCATCGGGTGCTTGCCGAACAGCGCGCCCAGCGCGTAGCCCCCGGTGTCCGAGCAGATGACGACGATGAGGAACGTCAGCACGCGCTGGGCGCCGTCGGCAGGGACGACCAGCATCGTCCCGAACGCCATGCACAGCGGGATCCAGCAGAGCACGAGCATCGAGGCGCCGACGTCGCGGACGAACCCGCCGGCCCCGAGCCGCATCCGCCAGAGGAAGCAGCCGAGCACCGTGACGAGCAGGGCGCCCAGGATGCCCTCCGTGCCGAACGGCCAGGCCAGCCAGATGATCGCCTGCCCACCGACGAGCACGGGCACGCGCGAGAGGCGGATGCCGGCGGCGCGGTGCAGCGCGCCGAAGAGCTCCCAGGTGCCGATCACCGCGCACACGGCGACGACGCCGATCCACGCCTGCCGCACGGTGAGCAGGGCGACGAGGACGACGCCGCCCATCGCGAGGCCGACCCCGATCGCCACGGGCAGGTTGCGGCCGGCGCGCGAGGTGCGGGGGGCCTCGCCGTTCCCCGCTCCGCTGCTCGCGGTGGCCACGCGGGTGTCGTCGGTGTCGTCGGTGCCCTCGGTCCGCGCCGGGTCCCCGTCACCCGAGGGGCCCGAGGGGGTGGCCGGCGTGGGCCGCCGGGGCCGTGACGCGGAGGAAGGCATGGGACCGGTGACCTCAGACCTCGAGGAGCTCGGCTTCCTTGTTCTTCACGAGCTCGTCGACCTGGGCGACGTAGCGGGCCGTCACGCTCTCGAGCTCCTTCTCCGCGCGCGCGGTCTCGTCCTCGCCGGCCTCGCCGTCCTTGACGATGCGCTGCAGCTCGTGCATGGCGGTGCGGCGCACGCTGCGGATCGAGACCTTGGCGTCCTCGCCCTTGCTGCGCGCGACCTTGACCATGTCGCGGCGGCGCTCCTCGGAGAGCTGCGGGAACACCACACGGATGATCTGCCCGTCGTTGCTCGGGTTGACGCCGAGGTCGGAGTCGCGGATCGCGCGCTCCATGTTGCCCAGCTGGCTGGCGTCGTAGGGCTTGATGACCGCCATGCGGGCCTCGGGGACCTGGACCGCGGCGAGCTGGTTCAGCGGGGTCCAGGCGCCGTAGTACTCGACGTTGATGCGGTTGAACATCGCCGGGCTCGCCCGCCCGGTGCGCACGCCGCCGAGGTCCTCCTTGGCGACGCTGACCGCCTTCTCCATCTTCTCCTCGGCGTCGAGGAGCGTCTCGTCGATCATGTGTCGCCTCTCCTCAGGGGCCGGAGGGGGTGTGGACCAGCGTGCCGATCCTCTCACCCCGCACCGCCCGCGCGATGTTCCCCTCGACCAGCAGGTTGAACACCATGATCGGCATGTTGTTGTCCATGCAGAGGCTGAAGGCCGTGGCGTCGGCGACCTTCAGCCCCTTCTCCAGCACCTCGCGGTGGGAGATCTCGTGGAACATCGTCGCCGTGGGGTCGAGCTTGGGGTCGGCGGTGTAGACGCCGTCGACGCCCTTGGCCATGAGCACGACCTCGCACTCGATCTCCAGCGCGCGCTGCGCGGCGGTGGTGTCGGTGGAGAAGTAGGGCATGCCCACCCCGGCGCCGAAGATGACCACGCGGCCCTTCTCGAGGTGGCGCATGGCGCGGCGCGGGATGTAGGACTCGGCGACCTGGCCCATGGTGATCGCGGTCTGCACCCGGGTGTCGATGTGGTGCTCGCGCTCGAGGAAGTCCTGCAGGGCCAGGCAGTTCATGACCGTGCCGAGCATGCCCATGTAGTCGGCGCGCTGGCGCTGCATGCCGTAGCGGTGCAGCTCCTCGCCGCGGAAGAAGTTGCCGCCGCCGATGACGACGGCGATCTGGACGCCGGAGCGCACGACGTCGGCGATCTGGCGGGCGACGGTCTGGACGACGACGGGGTCGACGCCCACCCCACCCCCGCCGAACATCTCGCCACCGAGCTTGAGCAGCACCCGCCGGTGACCGGAGCGGGCGTCGGGACCGGCGTCAGGCACGGTCTGGGGACTGGCCACGCTCTCCTCCACGGGAATGGGCGGGGGACTCGGCGGGGGAACCTCGGTGGGCCGCGTCACGCGGCCGGTGCCGGGACTCCCGGCACCGGCCACGCGGCGGACCTCAGGGCTGGCCGACCTCGAAGCGCGCGAAGGTGCGGACGCGGACGCCCGCCTCCTCCAGCACCTTGCCGACCGACTTCTTGTCCACCGACACCGAGTCCTGCTCGAGGAGCACGGTGTCCTTGTAGTAGCCGTTGAGGCGACCGTCGACGATCTTGTCGATGATCTTCTCGGGCTTGCCCTCCTCCCGGGCGGTGGCCTCGGCGACGCGGCGCTCGCCCTCCACCACGTCCGCGGGCACCTCGTCGCGGGTGGTGTAGAGCGGGCGGGCCGCCGCGACCTGCATCGCGGCGCCGCGGGCGGCCTCGGCCGCCTCGTCCCCGTCACCGGTGTAGGCGACGACGACGCCGATGGCCGGCGGCAGGTCCGAGGACCGGCGGTGCAGGTAGGTGGCGGTCGGCCCGTCGAGCACCGCGACGCGGCGCAGCTCGAGCTTCTCGCCGATGCGCGCCGAGAGCTCCTGGACCTTGTCCTCGACCGTGCCCTCACCGAGGGACGCGGCCTTGAGCGACTCGAGGTCCTTGGCGCCGGTGGACAGCGCGACGCCGAGGATGTCGTCGGCGAGCTGCACGAAGTCGGCGTTCTTGGCCACGAAGTCGGTCTCGGAGTTGAGCTCGATCATCGCGCCGTCACGGGCGGCCACCACGCCGTTGGCGGTGGTGCGGCCGGCCCGCTTGCCCACGTCCTTCGCGCCCTTGATGCGCAGGGCCTCGACGGCCTTGTCCATGTCGCCCTCGGACTCCTCGAGGGCCTTCTTGCAGTCCATCATCCCGGACCCGGTGAGGTCCCGGAGCTTCTTCACGTCCGCAGCGGTGTAGTTCGCCATGGTGCGGCTCTCGTCCGTCCCTGTCGATGTATGGGTCGTCGTCTCGTGTCGCTCGCGCGCCGGCCGCCAGGTGGCGGTCAGCCCGCCCCGCCCTGCGGGGTCGGGGTGCCGTTGGCCTGGCCGGCCTCCGGCGCCGCGGCGATCGCGTTGTCGTCGCTCTCGGAGTTCGCGTCGACGGTGCCGCCGGTGCGCTCGGGACGGCTGACCGGCGTGGTGTCGTCGCCGATCGCGTTCGTCGTCTCCTCCGCGGCCGGCGAGGCGACCGGCACGTCGCCCGGGGCGTCGACCGCGCTGCTGGTGCTGCCCTGCTCGAGGCCGGTCGGCGCCGCGGCGCCGTCGCCGCCCGCCGCCCCGCCGATCCCCGCGGCGAGCTCCTGCTCCCACTCGGCCAGCGGCTCGTCCTCGCCGCGCTCGGCGCCGTCGCGCTGGCCGCGGGCCTGGAGGCCGTCGGCGCAGGCCTGGGCGACCACACGGGTCAGCAGCGCCGCCGAGCGGATGGCGTCGTCGTTGCCCGGGATCGGGTAGTCGACCTCGTCGGGGTCGCAGTTGGTGTCGAGGATCGCCACGACCGGGATGCCCAGCTTGCGGGCCTCGCCGACGGCGATGTGCTCCTTCTTGGTGTCGACGACCCACACCGCGCTGGGCACGCGGCCCATGTCGCGGATACCGCCGAGCGTCTTCTCCAGCTTGTCGTGCTCGCGGGTGAGCATGAGGATCTCCTTCTTGGTGCGACCCTCGAAGCCCCCGCTCTGCTCCATGGCCTCCAGCTCCTTGAGGCGCTGGAGGCGCTTGTGCACGGTGGTGAAGTTGGTGAGCATGCCGCCCAGCCAGCGCTGGTTGACGAACGGCATGCCGACGCGCCGCGCCTGCTCGTCGATGGCCTCCTGGGCCTGCTTCTTCGTGCCGACGAAGAGCACCGTGCCGCCGTGGGCGACGGTCTGCTTGACGAACTCGTAGGCGCGGTCGACGTAGGACAGCGTCTGCTGCAGGTCGATGATGTAGATGCCGTTGCGCTCGGTGAAGATGAAACGGCGCATCTTGGGGTTCCAGCGGCGGGTCTGGTGTCCGAAGTGGACACCGGAGTCCAGCAGCTGTCGCATGGTCACGACGGCCATGGGGTGCTTCGACCTCGTCCTTCTCGTGGCCCGGCGTGCGGACACGTCCGGACCGGTGCGGTTGTCGCGACGGTCCCGGTCGGGCCGCCGCCCTGGTGCCCTCGTGACCGATCCGGAACCCGCTGACGCGGGACCGCCCGGACGCGGATCTGGCAGCGCCGCACGGGGCGGCGCTTGAGAAGGCACGCGAAGTCGGCCCGAGCGGCTCCCCGGGACGGGGAGACGACGGACCGCTGGTCAGGAGTGTACGCCGACCCCACCCCCGCCCTCCCCCGCACCCTTCCCCCGCCGGGGGTCCCGCACACGGGGTGTGCGAGCAATGCGGCTTTGCTGGCGTTCGACGCCAGGATCGCCACATCCTCGTCCGCGCGACACGCCGGGGTGGGCGTGCTCTCGGGTCGGCGTGGCCCGCCGTATCGAGGTCGAGGGAGCCGGCGGGGCCCCGGCTGCGTCCAACCCGGTGTGACCGTCTCCCGGACCCTGGCCGTCGCGCTGCTGGCCGGCGCGCTGCTGGCCGTCGCCCTGCCCGCCGTCGCCCTGCCCGCCGCCGCCCTGCCCGCCGGCGCTCTGCCCGCCGCGCGGTCCGCGCCCGCGCCCGACCCGCCGCTCGTGGTGTCCGCGGACGCGTTCGCGTGGCCGCTGGCGGGGGTGGACGGCACGGGCGCGCCGGAGCGGGCCGGGGAGACGGGGACGGCCACCCGGCTGTTCGATCCGCCGCCGCACTACTACGGGCGCGGGCACCGCGGGGTCGACCTGGCCGGACACCCCGGGCTCACCGTGCTCGCCGCCGGCGCGGGGACGGTGGTGTTCGCCGGGCGCGTGGCCGGGCGCGGGGTCGTCTCGGTGGAGCACGGCGCGGGCCTGCGCACGACCTACGAGCCCGTCACGGTCACCGTGGCCCTCGGTGCCGCGGTGCGCCGCGGCGACCCCCTCGGCGCCCTCGAACCCGGGCACCGCGGCTGCCCGGTCGCCGCCTGCCTGCACTGGGGCCTGCGCCGACCGTCCCCCACGCCCGCGGCGGACGCGCTGCAGTACCTCGACCCGCTCCTGCTGCTCGGCCTGGGGCGGGTGCGGCTCCTGCCCACCGACCCGTGAGCCCGTCAGGCGTGCTGGAGCTCGGCGAGCCGGGCGCGCAGCCGCATGACCGCGCGGGTGTGCAGCTGGCAGACCCGGGACTCGGTGACCCCCAGGACGCGGCCGATCTCGGCGAGCGTCAGGTTCTCGAAGTAGTAGAGGCCGACGACCGTGCGGTCGCGCTCGGCGAGCTGGCCGACCGCCTCGGCGAGCAGCCGCCGCGTCTCCTGGTCCTCCATCGCGGCGAGCGGGTCCTCGGCGCCGGTGTCGGGCAGCGAGTCGACCAACGAGGGCGTCCCGGTGCCGTCGGCCGACCCCGAGCCTCGGCCGGCGGCGACCAGCTCGTCGAGGGCGGCCACGCTGGTCATCGCGATCTGCCCGAACGTGGTCCGCAGGTCCTCGGTGGAGGTGTCGAGCTCGGCAGCGAGCTCGGCGTCGCTGCAGGAGCGCTGCTCGCGGCTCTCCAGGCGCTCGATGGCCCGCTCGATCTCGCGAGCACGCGAGCGCACCGACCGCGGCACCCAGTCCTGCGAGCGCAGCTCGTCGAGGATCGCGCCGCGGATGCGCTGCATCGCGTACACCTCGAACTTGCGGCCGCGGTCGGGCTCGAAGCGCTCGATGGCGTCGACGAGCCCGAAGATCCCGCACTGGATGAGGTCCGCGATGTCCACGTGGGCGGGCAGGCCGGTGCCGACCCGGCCGGCGACGTACTTGACCAGCGGCGCGTAGTGCAGCACCAGCCGGTCCTTGGTCGACTTCCGCGGATCGGCGGCGTACGTGGCCCAGAGCTCGGCGATGCCGGCCTCGACCAGCGCCTCCTCGTCGGCCGCGCCGGGGGCCACGGCGCCGAGGGTCGCGGGACCGGCGTGGGCGGGCGGCGGCTCGGCGTCGGGACCCTGCTCGTGGGCCGGGGCGGGCGCCGGCACGGGGGCGAGGGCCGTGGCGCCGTCGGTCGGTGCCGGGGCCGGGCGTCGCCGCCCTCGTCCCCCGGCCGTGCGCGAGGCCGTCTCGGCGGCCCGTACCGCGGTGTCGGCGTCGAGCCCGGGCAGGGCGGGCAGCGGCCCGGTGGGCGGGGCGTCCGCGCCGCCGGTCGCGCCGGCGGTCGCGGCGGCGGTGGCGGCGGCGGTGGCGGCGGCCAGCGTGGCCACCGGCGCACCGTCGCGCCGCGGGTCAGGCGCGGGGGTGGGCGGTGTCATGGATGGCCCTCAGGCGCTCGGCGGACACGTGGGTGTAGAGCTGCGTGGTCGCGGGCGATGCGTGCCCCAGCAGCTCCTGGACGCTCCTCAGATCCGCTCCCCCCTCGAGCAGGTGTGTGGCCGCCGAGTGCCGGAGGCCGTGCGGCGCGATGTCGGGTGCCCCCGGCACGGCGCCGGCCGCGTCGTGCACGACCGTCCGCGCGATCCGCGGATCGAGGCGCCCGCCGCGGGCGCCGAGCAGCAGGGCGGGCGGGGACGTCGGCACCGCCAGGTGCGGCCGCCCGTCCCGTCGCCACGCGTCGAGGGCGGCAGCCGCGGGCGTGCCGTAGACGACCGTGCGCTCCTTGCCGCCCTTGCCGAGCACGCGCAGCGTGCGCCGCGCGTCGTCCACGTCGTCCACATCGAGGCCGCAGAGCTCGGAGACGCGGACGCCGGTGGCGTAGAGCAGTTCGAGCAGCAGGTGGTCCCGCAGCGCCACCGGGTCGCCCTCGGCGGCTCCGAGAGCGGCCGCCCGCAGGGCTGCGGCGGCCTGGTCGGCGCGCAGCACCTCGGGCAGGCGCCGGTGGGCACGGGGCGACGCGAGCCGCGCGCCGGCGTCGGTGGGGGTGCGCCCGGTGCGGGCCGCCCAGGCGGTGAACGTGCGCGCGGCGGCCGCCCGGCGGGCCAGCGTCGTCCGGCTCGCCCCGCGGGCGCGGCCGGCGGAGAGCCAGGCGCGCAGGACACCGAGGTCGAGGCGCCCGAGGTCGGGCTCGGCGGCGCCGCCGTCCCCCGGGTCGCGCAGGTGCTCGAGCAGCGACGTCACGTCGCCCAGGTAGGCGCGCACGGTGTGCGGCGAGAGCGCCCGCTCGTAGCGCAGGTGCGCGGCGAAGGCGTCGAGGGGCGCGGACCAGGCGGCGTCGCTGGGGCGGGGCGCTGGCACGGCCGGCTCGGCGGCGTCGTCACGCGCAGCGTCCGCGCGGGGGCCGTCGGGGGCGGTCGAGCTCTCCGCGGCGGCCATCCTGGTGAATGCGGAGCGTGACGACGTGACCGGGTCGAAGGGGAACTCACGAGAGTCCCCTCGACCGGGTGACCGGGACGGCCCGGGCGGGCGTCCGGCCGAGCCGTCGGGAGAGAACGTGCCGGTCATCGCGGTGAAGACTCCCGATCCGGGCGCGACGGGTCAAGCACCGCCACGACGCGTGCGGTGACCGTGGGCCACCGTCGCGGAGCGGATCCGTTCGTCGCGCTCTGCAACCGTTCGTCGCGCTGTGCCTGTTCACCCGGGTCGGCGACGCCACCGCCCGCCCTCCTGGCCGACGAGCCCGCAGGCCTCGAGATCACTCAGGAGAGTGGCCACGACGGTCGGGTCGACGCCGCTGTCGTGGGCCAGACGTACGGCTGTGCGCGCCGCGTGGAGGGGCAGGGCCTCGTGCACACGGAGGGCATCCGGGTCAAGACCGTCCGTCCGACGCGTCGGGCTCCCCGGTGGAGCGGCGAGGCCGTCCCCCACTTCACTGACGCGCTCGACGACGTGGGCCACGCGCCCGGCCACGGTCACCTCCGGGCGCTGGGCGAGCTCGTGGCATCCCACCGAGAGCGCCGAGGTGACCGGCCCGGGCACCACCATCACCGCCCGCCCGAGGGCCTCGGCCACGAGCGCGGTGCGCGTCGCCCCGGACCGTGCCCCGGCCTCGACCACCACCGTGCCGGCGGACAGGGCGGCGACGAGGCGGTTGCGCACGAGGAAGCGGTGGCGCGCCGGCGTCGCGCCGGGCGGGTACTCGGTGACGACCAGGCCCCGGCGGCCCACGTGGTCGAGCAGCGTGGCGTGGGTGGGCGGGTAGGCCCGGTCGATGCCGCAGGCCAGCACGGCCACCGTGCGCCCCTCGACGGCGAGGGCCCCGCGGTGGGCCGCGCCGTCCACGCCGAGCGCCGCCCCGGACACCACGGTCTTCCCGCGGTCGGCGAGGTCGGCGCCCCAGTCGCGGGCGACCCAGAGGCCGTAGTCGCTCGCCGCCCGCGCGCCGACCATCGCGACCCACCCGCGCGGCGCCTCGGTGAGGCGGAGCGGTCCCCGGGCCCAGAGGGCCAACGGCACGGCGAGGCCGTCGCGGACCGACGCCCCCTCGAGCCCCAGCGTCCCGTCCACCCCCGCGGCGACGCCGAGACCGGCGAGCGCCATGGCGGGCCACTCGGGGTCCTCGGGCACCACCAGGCGCCCGCCGCGCGTGGCGAGCAGCGCGAGGTCGGCCTCGGCGCGGTCGGTGGCGCGCCGGGCGGCCGTCTCGCCCGCCACCGCCGGCGGAATCGCGCCGGGCCCGTGCACGGTGCCCTCGCGGACCCGGTGCGCGGCCTCGACCGGCCCGATCTCCTCGACCAGGGCAGCGAGAGCCGACGCCGGGGGCTCGGCGACGCGCGAGAGGTAGGCGCGAGCGAGCAGGACCTCCCGGGCCACGGGCGATGCCGCGCCCGTCACCGCCGGCGCCCTCACGCCACGTCCTCGTCGTCGCCCGCGGCGTCGCGCTCGCCGACGAACCCCTTGTACCCGACGGCTTCCACGACGTCGGGCAGCTCGGGACCTGTGGCGCCCCGGAGGTCCGCCAGCGTCCACGCGACGCGCAGCGCCCGGTCCGCGCCGCGGGCGGTCATGGTGCCGGTGCGCAGCTGGCCCTCGAGCACCGCCATGGCGTCACGCGGCAGGCGCCCTCGGCGGCGCAGCTCGGGGCCGGGCACCTCGGCGTTGGTGCGCCAGCCCGCGTCGCGCCACCGCTCGCGGGCCGCGGCCCGCGCCGCCAGCACGCGGGCCCGCACCGCCGCGGTGTCCTCGGTCACCGGCTCGAGCCCCTCGGTCGGGCCTCCCGCCCATGACAGCCCCTCGACCGCCTCCAGCGTCACCCGCAGGTCGACCCGGTCGAGCATCGGGCCCGACAGCCGCTGGGTGTATCGGCGCTTCTCGAGGCTCGAGCACGAGCAGTCGGTCTGCCGCGGCGGGGCGCAGGGGCACGGGTTGGCCGCCATGACCAGCTGGAAGCGCGCGGGGTAGCGGACGACGCCGTCGGTGCGCGCGAGGCGCACCTCGCCCTCCTCGAGCGGCGTGCGCAGCATCTCCAGCACGTGCGGGCCGAACTCGTAGATCTCGTCCAGGAACAGCACGCCGTGGTGGGCCAGGGAGACCGCGCCCGGCCGCGCCAGCCCGCTGCCCCCGCCCACCAGCGCGGCCGACGACACCGAGTGGTGCGGGGCGACGAAGGGCGGCGCGGCCGGCAGAGCCTCCTGCGGGTCCAGCGCCCCGGCCAGCGAGCGCACCGCGGCCACCTGCAGCGCACCGTCCACGTCGAGGTCGGGCAGCAGCCCGGTCATCCGGCGGGCGAGCATCGTCTTGCCCGACCCCGGCGGGCCGGTCATCAGCAGGTGGTGCCCGCCCGCCGCCGCGACCTCCACCGCCCGGCGCGCGGGACCCTGACCCACGACGTCGGCGAGGTCCTCCCGGGGGCCACCGCCCCGCGGGCGCGCCCGGCTCCGCACCGGCAGCAACCGGCCGCGGTCGCCGCGCAGCCAGCCCAGCACGTCGGACAGGTGCTCGGCACCGAGGACCTCCAGCCCCTCGACCAGGCCGGCCTCCACCGCCGCGGCGGCCGGGACGATCGCGCGCTCGACCCCGAGGCGACGGGCCGCGAGCAGCGCCGGCAGGACGCCGCGCACCCCGCGCACCCGCCCGTCGAGCGCGAGCTCGCCCACCAGCACGACACCCCGCAGCGCCGCGGCGGGCACCACCCGGGCCGCCGCCAGCACCGAGCAGGCCAGGGCCATGTCGTAGCCGCTGCCCTGCTTGGGCAGCGTCGCCGGGGACAGCGCGAGCGTGATGCGTCGCGCCGGCCACGACTCCCCCGAGTTGACCACCGCCGCGCGCACCCGGTCGCGCGACTCGGCCAGCGCCGCGTCCGGCAGCCCCACCAGCGAGACCCCGGGCAGGCCCTGCCCGATGTCGGCCTCGATCTCGACGACCTCGCCGTCGACCCCGCGCAGCCCGATCGACCACGCACACGCGAGCGCCACCTCAGAACGCCCCCTCGTAGTGCTCCACACGCGGCGGGGTGCCGGGCGCCAGCAGCACGGCCACGACGTCGAAACGGACCTCGTCGAACCCGGACCCGCCGGCCGCGTGGCGCGCGGCCAGCCACCGCTGCGCGAGCCGGCGGATGCGCCCGGCCTTCGCGGCCGTGACCGCCTCGGCGGGCAGGCCGTAGCCCGTGCCCGAGCGCGTCTTCACCTCCGCGACGACGAGGCGGTGCCCGTCGGCAGCGACGAGGTCGAGCTCGCCCTCGCGGCAACGCCAGTTGCGGTCGAGGACGACCAGGCCCCGGGCCGCGAGGTGCTCGACGGCGACGTCCTCGCCCCGTTGCCCCAGCGCCCGCCGGTCGGGCGTCCCGTGCGCGTGCGTCGGGTCGTGCGTGGTGGCCATGCCCGGCCCCCTCGTCCTCGCCGGGCCGTCGACCCGGGCCGGCCGGGCGGTCCGGCGGCGGGACCGAGCGTGCGCGGCGGGGCCGCCGCGGCGGGAGCGCCGCGTCGCGACCTGGGGACAGCCGGAGGGGGTGTGGACGGATCGCGGTCGCGCCGGGCGTGGTCAGCGGCCGCCCGGCGCAGCGTCAGCCGCTGAAGGGACCCTCGTCCAGGCGCAGGTCCGGCTTGTCGAGCTCCTCGACGTTGACGTCCTTGAACGTCACGACCCGCACGTTCTTGACGAACCGCGCCGGGCGGTACATGTCCCACACCCACGCGTCGGACATCGTGACCTCGAAGTAGACCTCGCCGTCGGCGTTGCGGACCTTCACGTCCACCGAGTTGGCCAGGTAGAAGCGGCGCTCGGTCTCCACCACGTAGGAGAACTGGGCGACGATGTCGCGGTACTCGCGGTAGAGCGAGAGCTCCATGTCGGTCTCGTACTTCTCGAGATCCTCCGCGCTCATCGCGGCTCTCCCCCCTCCGGCGCAGCGTCGATGTCGTCCGGGTCGCCGACCACCCCGGCGCCGGCGAGCTCGTCGGCCTCCTCGGCGTCCTGGGCGTCCTCGGGGCCCACCAGGTCGACCGTCACCGCCCCATTGTGTCGCACGCCGTGTGCCGGTCCGTCCTGGTCCCGCCCCCGAGCGGCCGCGGCCACGTTGACGAAGCTGAACCGGTGATCGGCGCTCGGGCCGTGCTCCGCGAGCGCTGCGCTGTGCGTCGGCGTGCAGTAGCCCTTGTGGACGTCGAAGCCGTACTCCGGGTGCTTCTCGTGGAGGGCCGTCATCAGACGGTCCCGAGTGGTCTTGGCGAGCACCGACGCCGCCGCGACGCATGCCGCCGCCAGATCGCCCTTGGGCACCGCCAGCGCGGGGACCCCGAACCCGGAGACCGCGAACCCGTCGGTCAGCACGTAGCCGGGACGCACCTCGAGGCGGGCGACGGCCCGGCGCATCCCGTCGATGTTGGCCGCGTGCACGCCACGACGGTCGACCTCGGGCGGATCGACGAGGACGACGTGCCAGTCCACGGCACGGCGGCGGATGAGGGCGGCGAAGCGCTCGCGCTCGTCGGCGGTGAGCAGCTTGGAGTCGGTCAGTCCCTCGAACCGCTTGGCGTCGCCCGGGCGCAGGATGCACGCGGCGACGGCCAGCGGGCCGGCGCACGCGCCGCGTCCCGCCTCGTCGACCCCGGCGACCGGGCCCAGCCCGTGGCGCTCGAGGGCCGATTGCAGGGCCCAGCTCTCGGTGCTGCGGCGGACGATCGCGCGCGGTGGCTGGACGCCTGTGCGCGGGGGCAGCGCCGCCCGGCGCCGGGGAGCTCGCCGACCGGCGCCGGCGACCCGGCGACGGCCGGCGTCGTGTCCGGCCGTCAACGGTCCGGGTCGCCGGGGGACGGTGGCGGCGCGGGACCGCCCTCGGCCGGGACGGGGCCGGTGGCGCCACGGTGCAGGGACCGCCGCCACCGCCGCGAAAGCACGACCAGCGGCGCCGCCCCGACGACCCCGGCGGCGAGCGGTGCCGCCGATGTCCAGGCGGGCGCGCCGAGCGCCGACGGTCGGGCCTGCGGGTCGGTGTCGGGCACACCGCCCCACCGACCCACGGGCAGCACGATGACCCGGGCCTTGCCGATCACGTCGTCGACGGCGATCGGGCCGTGCACGCGGGCGTCGGCGGAGTTGTTGCGGTTGTCGCCCATCACCCAGAGCTGGCCCTGCGGGACCTGCACGGGTGGGAAGTCGGCCTGGGTGCGGCCGAGGTTGGGCTGGAAGTAGAGGTAGGGCTCGTCGAGCGGCTGCCCGTCGACCGTCACCCGGTTCTGCGGGTCGCAGCACGCGACCGTCTGCCCGCCGACGGCGATGACGCGCTTGACGAAGTCCTTCTCGTCCGGCGGCGCGAGACCCACCAGCGACAGCCCGCTCTGCAGGCCGCGGACCAGCACGTTGTCCGAGCGCTGGCTGCCGGACACCTCGCCGTTGTCGCCCCACGCGGGTGGGCCGCGGAACACCACGACGTCGCCGGGCGCGGGGTCGGAGAAGCGGTAGGTCACCTTGTCGACGGCGACGCGGTCGTTGGCGCAGCCGTTGCAGCCGTGCAGCGTGCGCTCCATCGACGCCGACGGGATGACGTAGATGCGGGCGAGGAACGTCTGGATGACGAAGGTCAGCACGACCGCGACCACGATGAGCAGCGGCAGCTCGCGCCAGAACGAGCCCTTGCGCTTGCCCTTCCCCTTGCCCTTGCCGGCGCGACGGCCGGCGCCCCCGCCGGTGTCGTCGGCGTCCTCGGCGCCCTCCGGGGCGTCCTCGTCGTCGCGCCCGGGGCCGGTGCCCGCGCGGCGGTGCCGGCCCGGGCCGGTGCCCGCGCCGGAGGTCCGGGTGGTGCCGGTGGTGGTGGTGCTGGTCGTGGTGGTGCTCGTCGTCGCCGTGGCGGTGGACGTGTCGGGCGACGGGCGCGGGGGCCGGGAGGCGAAGCCGTCGGAGCCGGCCAGGCCACCGTCGTCGCTCCGCGACGGGGACGCCGGGGCCGACGCCGGGGATCCCGAGGACCCCGAGGACGCTGGAGACGCCGAGGACCCCGCGGTCGGTTCCGGCCGGGGGCCGGGACCGGGCCGCGACGAGCCGTCGGGTGGGGACGCGGCCGGGGACGCCGGTGGCCGGGCCGTCCCGTTCCCCGATCCGGGCGGGGACGGCGACCGGGCAGCGTCGGGTCGGGGCACGCCGAACGGCGGGGGCGGCGGGGACGCGGCCCACGGCGGGCCACCCCACCCCGGGCCGCCGGGGGGCACGGGCGCCGGAGCGCCGTGGGGACCGGGCCCGGACGGACCGGCGGTGGGAGCGCGCGAGCCGTGGCCGGGAGCGCCCTGCGACCCGCCGTACGGGGTCGCACCCCGGCGCCCGCCGTCGAGGGGACCCGGCGGCGCCGGCTCGTGACCGTCCGAGCCGCTCCAGCCGGACGCCCCGTAGGGCGCGCGCACCCCGTTGCCCGAGCCGTGGCCGGCGGGGGGCGGGGCCGGGACGTCGCCGTACGGGTCCTCGTCGTCCGGGCGGGCGTGCGCCGGGGCGCGTCCGCCGTAGCCGTCGGACCCGATCGGGCCCGGCGCGTCGGGACGGCTCGTCCCGCCCGGGCCGGTGGTCCGGAACGGGGGGACGGAGGGCTCCTGGGGGCGCACGCGACTCAGGTTAGGAGACCGGGGACGTCGGCTCAGGAAGCCGGCGTGGTCTCGCGCTTCTCGCGGATCTTCGCGGCCTTGCCCCGGCGCTCACGGAGGTAGTAGAGCTTCGCGCGCCGGACATCACCGCGCGTGACGACCTCGATGTGGTCGATGTTGGGCGAGTGGACCGGGAAGGTGCGCTCCACTCCGACGCCGAAGGACACCTTGCGGACGGTGAACGTCTCGCGGAGCCCGCCCCCGTGCCGGCGGATCACGACACCCTGGAAGACCTGTACACGGGAGCGTGAACCCTCGATCACCCGGACGTGCACCTTCACGGTGTCCCCGGCACGGAAGTCGGGGATGTCGGAGCGCAGCGACTTGGCGTCGAGCTCGTCCAGGGCGTTCATCGTCAGCGTCCTCGCGGGTCTCACGGGCCGGCGCGGAACCCGCGGTGGCGAGCTCCGGCGACCGGATCGGTTCTCGGGCGGCGGACGGCGCTCACCGACCCCGATCGGGCCGTGCGCCGTCCCCGGCAACCTCCCCAGTCTGCCATGCCGCCGCTCCTGCCCGTCCGGCCGGGTCGTACCCGCAGGCCGCGAGCACCTCGCGGTCCCGCGCGTCGAAGGCGTCCGGGCCGTGCCGGGCGACCAGCGCATCCAGCAGGTCGGGGCGCACGGCGGCGGTGCGCTCGAGCGAGCGGTCGCGGCGCCAGCGGGCCACGGCGCCGTGGTTGCCGCCGCGCAGGACCTCGGGCACGTCGAGCTCGCGCCAGCGCTCGGGGCGGGTGTAGGCAGGAGCCTCGAGCAGTCCGCCCGTCCCCTCCGCGAAGCTGTCGAGCTCGGCCGACGCCGGGTTGCCGAGCACCCCGGGTACGAGGCGCGACACCGCCTCGACGACGACGAGCGCGGCGACCTCGCCGCCGGCGAGCACGTAGTCGCCGAGCGAGACCTCCTCGACCGGCATCCGCCGCGCCGCGTCCTCGAGCACCCGCGCGTCGATGCCCTCGTAGCGCCCGCACGCGATCACCAGCCACGGCTCGACGGCCCAGGCCGCCACCCGTTGCTGGGTCAACGGCGGCCCGGCCGGCGTCGGCACGAGCAGCCGGGGGGCGCCCTCGCCCGAGGCCGTGACCTCGTCGAGGGCAGCACCCCACACCGGCGCGGTCATGAGCATCCCCGGCCCGCCGCCGTAGGGGGCGTCGTCGACGGCCTGGTGCACGCCGGTGGCCCAGCGGCGCAGGTCGTGCACCCGCAGGTCGAGCCGTCCCGCCCGCCGCGCCCGGCCGACGAGCGCGTCGTCGAGCGGGGCGAGGTAGCCCGGGAAGATCGTGACGACGTCGATGCGCATCGGGCACGATCCTGCCCCCGGCCGCGCACGGAGGGAGGCACCAGGGGTGGAGCAGTTCCTCTCGTACCCGCAGCAGTGGCGCCTGCTCGCGCCGCTGGGGCTGGCCCTGGTGCTGTGCACGCTCATCGGGCTCGAGCGCGAGCTGGCGGCCAAGAGCGCGGGGCTGCGCACGCACACGCTCGTCGGGGTGGGGTCGGCCGGCTTCATGCTGATCTCGAAGTACGGCTTCGACGACCTGCTCGCCTCCCCCGACATCACCCTCGACCCGTCCCGGCTCGCCGCCCAGATCGTGTCGGGGATCGGCTTCATCGGCGCGGGGCTGATCTTCGTGCGCCGCGACGCGGTGCGCGGACTCACCACGGCGGCGACGGTCTGGACGGCCGCCGCGGTCGGTACGGCGTGCGGCGCCGGGCTCCCGCTGCTGGCGGTGGCCGGCACCGCGGTCCACTACCTGGTCACGCGCGGGTACCGCCCGCTCGCCCGCTTCGTGACGCGTTCGTCGACCGTGCCGCGTGACGTGCACCTCTCCTACGCCGACGGGCGCGGGGTGCTGCGCGAGGTGCTGACGGTGTGCACCGCGCGCGGGTTCGCCGTGGCCGGCATGCACGTCGACCGCGAGGACGCGGTCGCCGACGACCCCGCCGGGCCACGGACGGCGTCGGTCACGCTGTCGCTGACCGGGCGCGGCGCGCTGGAGACGCTGTCGGGGGAGCTCTCCGAGCTCCCCGGGGTGCTGGCCGTGGGGGTTCCGGCCGAGGAGGAGTAGGCCCCTCAGACGTCGAGGAGGCCCTCGGGCGGGTCGAGGAGAACGCGTCCGCCGTCGAGGTCGACCTCGGGGACGATCGCGGTGACGAACGGGACGAGCGCCTCGTCGCCGCCGGGCCGGGCGACGGCGAGCAGCTCGCCCCCCACGCCGTGGACGACCGCGGTCACGGTGCCGACGGGGGTGCCGTCGAGGAGCACCGCGGCGAGGCCCTCGAGCTGGTGGTCGTGGAACTCGTCGGGGTCCTCGGGCTCCTCGGACAGGGCCGGGGCCGTGAGCTCGGCGGCGCGCAGGGCCTCCGCGCCGTCGCGGTCGGCGACCTCCTCGACCGCGACGAGCAGCCGGTCGCCGTGACGGCGCGCGGCGGTCACCGTCACCGTCGCGGGCGTGCGGCCCCGCACCGAGAGCACGGCACCCGGCGCGAACCGGGCGTCGACGTGGTCGGTGCGGGGCTCGACGACGAGCTCGCCGCGTAGGCCGTGCGCCTTGACGACGCGTCCGACGACACGGTCGTCCGCGGCGGGCGACGACACGGCGCTCAGCGGTCGGTGTCGACCACGTCGACGCGCACACCCCGCCCGCCGATGCCGCCCACGACGGTGCGCAGGGCGGTGGCGGTGCGCCCGTTGCGACCGATCACCTTGCCGAGGTCGTCGGGGTGGACCCGGACCTCGAGGGTGCGGCCGCGACGGTTGGTCACGAGGTCGACCGCGACGTCGTCGGGGTGGGCGACGATCCCCCGCACGAGGTGCTCGAGCGCCTCGGCGAGCTCGCTCACTCCGCGGAGCCGGTGACCTTGGCCAGCTCCTCGTTGAAGCGGGCCTGCTTGTCGACCTTCTCGGGCTGCGGCTGGAGCTTGCCCTCGGCGCCCGGGAGGCCCTTGAACTTCTGCCAGTCGCCGGTGACCTTCAGCAGGCCGTGCACCGGCTCGGTCGGGATCGCCCCGACGCCCAGCCAGTACTGCGCGCGCTCCGAGTCGATCTTGATGACGCTCGGCTGGTTCTTCGGGTGGTACTCGCCGATCGTCTCGATGACGCGCCCGTCACGACGGGTGCGCGCGTCGGCGACGACCACGCGGTAGTGGGGCTCGCGGATCTTGCCCATGCGGGCGAGCTTGATCTTGACGGCCACTGCTCTGTACTGCTCCTCGTCTCGGCATCGCGGGCCCCGGCGCCGGCCGCGGGGTGAGGCACCCGCGCCGTGCGCCGCTCGTGTTCAGGTCGCGACCTGGAGAGAGGGTGGCCACGACAACTTCCCGATTGTGCCAGACGTCGTTCGCGCTCCGCGCATGTGCGCCCTTGTCCGTCCTGGTGCACGGACAAGCGCTCACATCCGGATGAGCACACCGACAGGTCGTCAGGCAAAGGCCGCGAGGGTGACGCCGGCGTCCCGGAGGACCTCGGCGACGCGGCGGGCGGTGGCCACGGCGTCGGGGCTGTCCCCGTGGAGGCAGAGTGACGCGGCCTCGACGCGGATCGCGGTGCCGTCGACGGCCTCGATCACCCGCTCGGCGGCCAGGCGGCGGGCGCGCTCGACCACGGCGTCGGCGTCGGCCAGCAGCGCGCCGGGCTCGCGGCGCGGGACCAGCGTCCCCTCGGGGGTGTACCCGCGGTCGCCGAACGCCTCGGCGTGCGTCGCCACGCCGGCCTCGGCCGCCAGCGCCAGCAGTCGCGAGCCGGGCAGACCCAGGATCGGCAGCCCGGCCTGCTGCGCGGCGGCGACGACGGCGCCGGCGTGGTCGTCGTGGTGGACCACGGCGTTGTAGAGGGCCCCGTGCGGCTTGAGGTAGGCGACCTCGCCGCCGGCCGCGCGGGCGAACTCCCGCAGGGCCCCGACCTGGTAGAGCAGGTCGGCGGCGAGCTCGTCGGGGTCGGCGTCGACGAAGCGGCGTCCGAACCCGGCGAGGTCGCGGTAGGACACCTGCGCGCCGATCCGCACGCCGCGCTCGACGGCCAGGGTGCACACCCGGCGCATCGTGGCCGGGTCGCCCGCGTGGAACCCGCAGGCCACGTTGGCGGAGGTCACCACCTCGAGCAGGGCGTCGTCGTCGGTCAGCGACCAGGTGCCGAAGCCCTCGGCGAGGTCGGCGTTGAGGTCCAGCGTCGCGTCCACGATCCCGAGCCTAGGGCCGGCGCTACCACCCTCGGTTGACCTCGAGCGCACTCGAGGGCGCAGGCTGGTGGCATGACCGACCCCCGGCCGTCGACGGTCGAGCCCTCCCCGACCGTCGGTTCCCCGGAGGCCGCGCCGGTGCGCACCGGCCTGCTGCTCGGCGTGCTGCTGGTCGCGGTGGCCGTGGCCGTGCTCGCCAACAGCATGGTGCTCGTCCTCGTGCCGGAGATCGGACGGGACTACGCGGCCTCGCCGTCCGGTCTCGCCTGGGTGGTGACGGCGTTCTCCTTGTCCTTCGCCGTCGCCACACCCCTCTACGGGCGTATCGCCGACGTGTTCGGCGTCCGCCGCGTGTTCGCCGTGGGGCTCGCGATCTTCATCGTCGGCTCGCTCGTCGCCGGACTGGCGCCGGGGATCGGCGTGCACCTCGTCGGGCGCGTGCTGCAGGGTCTGGGCAGCGCCGCGGTCCCGGCGCTCGGGTCCGTCGCGGTGGCGCGCTCGCTCCCGCCGGGACGCCGCGGCTTCGGCTTCGGCGTGGTCGGCACCGGCGTCGGCGCCGGTCAGGCGCTCGGCCCGCCGCTCGCGGGGCTGGTCGCCGAGGTCGCCGGCTGGCGGTGGCCGTTCCTCGGCGCCGCGCTCCTCGTCGCCCCGCTACTGGTCGTCGCGCCGCGGGTGCTGCCCGACGGGCGCCCGGACGGCGGCGGGTCGTGGCGCCGGATCGACCTCGTGGGCGGGGTGCTGCTGGGCGGGGCCGTCGGTCTCGGCCTCTTCGGGCTCACGCGCGCCCAGCAGGTGGGCCTCGCGCCGTCGTCGTGGGGCGCGGTGGTCGCGGCGCTGGTGCTCGCCGCCGGGTTCGTCGTCCGTATCCGCACGACGCCGCGGCCGTTCGTGCCGCCGGCCCTGCTCACCCACGGCCCGTTCGTCGTCACCGTGGCCGTGGGGTTCCTGGCGATGTTCTGCTACCTCGGCACGATCCTGCTGGTGCCGCTGCTGGTGGCCACCGTGAACGGGCTCGGGGTCGGCCACGTGGGTCTCGTGCTGCTGCCGGGGGCGCTCGCCGTCGCGGTGCTCTCCTCGGTCGCCGGGCGCCTGTCCGACCGTCTCGGCCCGCGCACGCTCGTCGGCGTCGGGCTGGGCGTGCTGGGCCTGGCCGTCACGGCGCTGTCGACCCTGGCCGGCGGATCCGCGGTCGTCCTCGGGGCGATCACGCTGGCCGTCGGCGTCGGCCTGGCGACGATCACCTCGCCGCTGATCAACGCTGTGGCCGCGGCGGTGCCCGAGGAGCACGCGGGGGTGGGCCTGGGGCTCTACCAGGGCGCGTTCTTCCTCGGTGGCGGCACGGGCGCGGCGGTGCTCGGTACCGTCCTGGCCGCGCGCTCGGGCGCCGGCGGCGGGTCGTGGAACCCGCTGCACGACGGCGCCGGGGCCGCGTTCGCCGACGCGCTGCTGGTCATCGCCGCGGTGCTGGTCGTCGCGCTGCTGCTCTCGCGGCGGTTGCCCACGCGGACGTGACCCGCGTGCCGGCCTCCTCGAGTGGGCCGAGGGGACCTGCACGGCCACCGCTCACGGCAGCAGCCGCGTGCCCGCGCGCAGCACCAGCGCCGGCGCCCGCAGGGTGTCCGGGTCGACGCGGGGGTCGTCGGCGACGGCGATGAGGTCGGCGGGCGCGCCGTCGACGAGCCCGGGGCGTCGCAGCCACGCCCGCGCGTCGCCGCACGCCGCGGCGAGCGCCCGGGCCGACCCGAGCCCGACCCGCGCGAGCGCGGCGATCTCGTCGACGATCCGGCCGTGGACGATGCCGCCGCCGGCGTCGGTGCCGGCGAAGACGGGGACGCCGGCCTCGATCGCCGCCGCGATCGTCGCGGGTGCGCGGGCGTACAGCTCGCGCATGTGCGTGCCGTAGCGGGGGAACTTGTCGCCCGCCGCGTCGGCGAACTCCGGGAAGTTCTCGACGTTGATCAACGTCGGGACGAGGACCGTGCCGCGCTCGGCCATCATCGCGATGGTCGTGTCGGTCAGGCCCGTGCCGTGCTCGATGCCGTCGATCCCCGCCCCGATCAGGCCCGGCAGCGCGTCCTCGCCGAACACGTGGGCGGTGACCCGCGCGCCCTCGGCGTGCGCCGCGTCGATCGCGGCGCGCAGGACGTCGTCGGGCCACAGCGGGGCGAGGTCGCCCTCGCCGCGGTCGATCCAGTCGCCGACGAGCTTCACCCAGGGGTTCGCCCGCGCCTGCTCGGCCACGGCGGCGGGCAGCTCGTCGGGCTCGAGGTCGATCGGCAGGCCCCGGATGTAGCGCTTGGGACGCGCGAGGTGCCGCCCGGCCCGCACGATCTCGGGCATCCGCGGGTCGTCGTCGAGCGGGCGGGTGTCGACGGGGCTGCCGCAGTCGCGCACCAGCAGGGCGCCGGCGGCGGCGTCGGTGTGCCCCTGCTCGCGGGCGGTCTCGAGGTCGACCGCGCCCTCGGGTCCGATGCCGACGTGACAGTGCGCGTCGACCAGGCCGGGCAGGATCCAGGAGCCGTCGGCGACGGTCCGGGCGTCGGGCACCGGGTCGAGGCTGATGCGCCCGTCGGAGGTGACCCACAGCTCCCCGGTCCGCTCGCCCTCGGCGGTGCCGTCGAGCAGCACCCCGCGCAGGTGCAGCGCGCTCACCGGGCGGTCCCCGGGGCCGTCGGGGCGGGAGCGGGGTGCGTCGGCGGCATGCCGCGCAGGGTAGCCACGGGGTCGCCACCGGTGTCTACGCTCCGCCCGTGAGCGAGCCTGCGAGCGTCGCCGACGTCCACGCCCTGGCCCTGGCGATGCCCCACGTGACGCTCGTCCACGGGCCGAAGGGCAACGCGGTCTACCAGGTGGGCGGCAAGTCGTTCGTCTTCTTCCGGACCCCGCAGCCCGACGCCGCCGACCCCGTGACCGGCGAGCGCTACACCGACGTGATCATGTTCTGGGTGGAGTCCGAGGAGGACAAGGACGCCCTCGTGCGCGACCCGTCCACGCCGTTCTTCACCACGCCGCGCTTCGACGGGCACCTCTCGGTGCTGCTGCGGGGCGCGGACCTGGGACGTCTCTCCCGCGACGAGCTCGCCGAGATCGTCCAGGACGCCTGGCTCTCGCGGGCCTCGCACCGCCGCCGCGACCGGTGGCTGGCCGAGCACCCGGTGCGTTAGGCGCCGGGCGGGGTCAGGTTCGCCTCCAGCCGGTCGAGCACCCGCAGCACCGTCGCGCGTTCCTGCTCGTCCAGCCCGGCGACGGTGCGCTCCTCCAGCTCGGTCCACACCGCCTCCACGTCGTCGCGCAGGCCCCGGCTCGCGGGCGTCGCCGCGACCATCGTCACCCGGCCGTCGGTGGGGCTCGGGGTGCGGCGCACGAAGCCGGCGCGCTCGAGGCGCTGGATCGTCCGCGTGATCGTCGCCGAGTCCGCGTCCATCGCGGCGGCGAGGTCGGCCTGGCGCTGGGGCCCGGCCTCCCAGAGCCGCATCATCACCAGTTCCTGGTTCGGGTGCAGGCCCGTGCGGCGCAGCAGTTGCGCGGCGGTGAGCTTGTGCAGGCGCGCGAGCCGGAAGATCGCGTGGCTGACCGGTCCGCCGTGGGCCGCGGCGGGGGCGGGGACCGACGGCTCGCCCGGGTCCACGAGCACTCCTCTCACTGTTCGAGCAGTGTTCCCACCATCCTACTCATGACCAGCTATCTCGCACCCATGGAACACTCTTTGCTGTCCGGACAGTCACACCGGGGTCGACGCACTCGTCACGGCCGACGTATCACTGTTCGGACAGTAGATCGCCCCCGATCCCGGGAGGACCTCCCCGTGACCACCACCCTCGCCGTCCTCGGCGCCACCGGCCAGCAGGGCGGCGCCACCGCCCGCGCGCTGCTCGCCGCCGACCCCGCGGGCCCCGCCGACCTGACCGTTCGCGCCCTCGTCCGCGACCCCGCCTCGGGCGCCGCCCGCGCGCTCGCCGACGCCGGGGCCGAGCTCGGCCGGGCCGACCTCACCGACCAGGAGTCGCTGCGTGCCGCGTTCGCCGGCGTCGACGGCGTCTTCGCGATGACGACGTCGTTCACCCCCCGCGGGACCGACGGCGAGACCGCCGACGGCATCCGGATCGCGGACGCGGCGCTCGCCGCGGGCGTCCCGCACCTCGTCTACAGCCCCGTCGGCGGCGCCGAGCGGCACACGGGCATCCCGCACTTCGAGAGCAAGCGCCGGGTCGAGGAGCACATCGAGGGCCTCGACCTACCGGCCACGTTCGTGCGACCGGTGTTCTTCATGGAGAACCTCTCCCCGAGCAGCGAGGACGGCACGACGGTGCTGCGGCTGCCGCTGCCGGCCGGGGTGCCGGTGCAGATGGTCGCGGTGGAGGACATCGGGCGGGTGGCGGCCGCGGCGCTACGCGATCCCTCCCGCGTCCCGGAGGGTGCGATCGAGATCGGCGGCGACGAGGTGACCGGGGAGCAGGCCGCCGAGATCCTCGGGGGCCGCTACGAGGCCCTGCCGGTCACCGTGCTCGACGACCCGGACCTGAGGGCCATGTTCACGTGGTTCGCCGACGCCCGTCCGGCCTACCGGGCCGACTTCGCCCGCACCCGCGAGCTGGATCCGCAGGTGCTGGACCTGGCCGCCTGGGCGGCGACCAGACCGGCGACCGGGCCATCGACCTGAGCGATCACTTGCGCTTCTTCTTGTTGCCCTTCTTGCCGCCAGCGCCGTGCCCACCGCCGTGGCCGCCGTTGCCGCCGCCCCCACCGCCGGGGAAGGTCAGCGCGCCGGGGTCGAACCCGGGCGGGAGCTCGTTCATGCCGGCCAGGGCGGGCGGGAGCTGGTTGAGCCCCGGGGTCTGGTAGCTGCCGACCGATCGCTCGCCGCGGTCGCTCGCGCTCCCGGCGTTCTCCGCGGCGATGCCCGCGATCGCCGGCATCTGCTTGGGCCCCTTGCGGCCCTTGGCGGCCCCCTTGGCGGCCTTGGCCGCCTGGCGCTTGCCCTTGCGGCCGCCGCCCGCGCCGGGCAGCCCGAACTGACCCGCCATGTTCTTCATCATCTTGCGGGCCTCGAAGAACCGCTCCACCAGCTGGTTGACGTCGCTGACCCCGACACCCGAGCCGTTGGCGATGCGCAGCCGCCGGGACCCGTTGATGATCTTCGGGTCGGCCCGCTCGGCCGGGGTCATGCCCCGGATGATCGCCTGGACGCGGTCGAGGTGCTTCTCGTCGAGGCCGGCGAGCTGGTCCTTCATCTGGTTCGCCCCGGGCAGCATGCCGAGCACGTTGGCGATCGGGCCCATCTTGCGTACGGCCATCATCTGCTCGAGGAAGTCCTCGAGGGTCAGCTCGCCGGTGCCCATCTTGGCCGCGGCGGCCTCGGCCTGCCCCTCCTCGAAGGCCTGCTCGGCCTGCTCGATGAGGGTGAGCACGTCGCCCATGCCGAGGATGCGCGAGGCCATGCGGTCGGGGTGGAAGACGTCGAACTCGTCGAGCTTCTCGCCGTTGGAGGCGAAGAGGATCGGCTGGCCGGTGACCTCGCGGACCGAGAGCGCGGCGCCGCCGCGGGCGTCGCCGTCGAGCTTGGTGAGCACGACGCCGGAGAAGCCGACGCCGTCGCGGAACGCCTCGGCGGTGGTGACGGCGTCCTGGCCGACCATGGCGTCGAGCACGAACAGGATCTCGTCCGGCGACACCGCGTCGCGGATGTCCGCGGCCTGGCGCATCAGCTCCTCGTCGACGCCGAGGCGACCGGCGGTGTCGACCACGAGCACGTCGTACTGCCGGCTGCGCGCGTCGGCCACGGCGCGGCGGGCGACGTCCACGGGGTCGCCGACGCCGTTGCCGGGCTCCGGCGCGAACACCTCGACACCGGCACGCTCGCCGACGATCTGGAGCTGGTTCACCGCGTTGGGGCGCTGCAGGTCGCAGGCCGCGAGCATCGGGGTGTGCCCCTGGCCGCGCAGCCAGTGCGCGAGCTTGCCGGCCAGGGTGGTCTTCCCGGAGCCCTGCAGGCCGGCGAGCATGATGACCGTCGGTGGGGTCTTGGCCAGGCGCAGCCGCCGGGTCTCGCCGCCGAGGATGGCGACGAGCTCCTCGTTGACGATCTTGACGACCTGCTGGGCGGGGTTGAGCGCCTCGGAGACCTCGGCCCCGCGCGCCCGCTCCTTGACCTGCTTGACGAACGCCCGCACCACGGGCAGGGCGACATCGGCCTCGAGCAGCGCGATCCGGATCTCGCGGCACGTGGAGTCGATGTCCGTCTCCGACAGCCGGCCCTTGCCGCGCAGGTCGGAGAGGACCGACGTGAGACGGTCGGACAGGGTGTCGAACACGGTGGTCACTCCCGGAATGGCGCGCGCCGGGGCCCGATGTGCTCTGCATGTGCTCTGCCCGGCGTCCTCACCCAACCCTAACCGCCGGCCGATGGCGCTCCGCTCGCCGCCGAGCCGTGTCCGATCCGTGCCTTGCCGCACGGCGCCGCGGGAAGTGATAGTAACTCACACATGAGAGCCACTATCACGAGGAGGTCGTCGTGGAGAGCACGGACGTCGCGATCGTCGGAGCCGGGCCGACGGGGCTGGCGCTCGCCGCCGGCCTACGCGCGGCCGGGGCCGGCGTGCGGGTGCTGGACCGGGCGTCCGCCCCGGCGACGACCTCGCGCGCCCTCGGCCTGCAACCGCGCGGCGTGGAGGTGCTCGACCGGCTCGGCGCCCTCGGCGACCTGCCCGCGCGGTCCCTGCCCGTCGAGGAGGTCGCGGTCGCGGTGGACGGCGTGCCGCTCGCGCGGCTGGACCTGCGTCGCCCGACGCGGCTGGTCGACCGCCCGGGGATCCTCCTGTCGCAGGCCGAGGTGGAGGCCGCGCTGCGCGAGCGGCTCGAGGCCCTGGGCGGCGCGGTCACGTGGGGCTGGGAGCTGGCCACCCTGGCGCCGGACCCCGGGGGCGTGGTGCTCGGCGGGCCCGCGGGCCGGCTCCGCGCCGCCTTCGTGGTCGGCGCGGACGGGGCCCACAGCCGCGTGCGCGAGCTCGCCGGGATCGCCTTCCCCGGCGTGCCGCTGACCGAGCGCTTCGTGCTCGCCGACGTCCACGCCGACCTGCCGGTGCCCCGCACGGCGGTGAGCACGTTCCTGGACGGCGAGGAGATGCTCGCGCTCTTCCCGCTGCCCGGCGACGGACTCTGGCGCCTGCTCGCCGCCCGTCCCGGGACCGACACCCCGCCGTCCCACCCGGTCCCGGACCCCGACCGGGACGCGATCGTGGCCGCGCTGTCGGACGCCCTCGAGCGCACCGCCGGCCTGTCCGCCGCCGCGGTCCGCGACGTCGCGTGGGCCTCGTCGTTCCGCATCCACCGCCGGCTCGCCTCGTCCTACCGCGTCGGGCGGGTCCTGCTCGCCGGGGACGCCGCGCACGTGCACAGCCCCTTCGGCGGCCAGGGCATGAACACCGGGCTCGGCGACGCGGAGAACCTGGCCTGGAAGCTCGCGGCGGTGGTACACGGGCGGGCACGGCCCGCGCTGCTCGACACCTACGCCGCGGAACGCCGGCCCGTCGCCGCCGAGGTGCTGAGCTCGACCAGCGGGATGACCCGCCTGATGCTCGGCGGGACGCGCCCGTCGCGGCTGCTGCGCGACCACCTCGTCGTCCCGCTGATGGCCCGGCCGTTCGTGCAGCGACGGATCAAGGACGCCTCCTCCCAGCTCCGGGTGAGCTACCGGCGCGGGCCGCTCGGCGCCCGTCGGGTCCGGCCGGGACGCGCGCCGCAGCCGGGCGACCGGGTGCCCGACCGCCCGTGCCACCGCGAGGACGGCACCCCGACCCGTCTGTACGCCGAGCTCGGGGGCCGGTGGGCCCTGCTCGACGGGGACCTCGACGGGGACCTCGACGGGGACCTCGACGGGGACCTCGACGGGGACACTGCCGCCCTGCGCGCCGCCCGCCGGCGCCTCGGCGAGGAGGCCGTGGTCGCGCTCGCGACCGTTCGCGGCGGGTCCCCGTCGCCCGGGCTCGTGCGGCCCGACGGTCACCTGGCCTGCCGCCCGGACGCGGTCGACGCGTGGCTGGACCGCGCCCTCGGTGCGGCCGGCGCGGCCCCGGCGGACGCGCCTCCGCCGGCCCCGCGGGCGACACTGACCGGGTGACCGGGCTGCGGGAGCGGAAGAAGGCCGCGACACGCCGGGCGATCCAGGACCACGCCCTGCGCCTGTTCCTCGACCGCGGCTACGACCGCACCACCGTCGCCGACATCGCCGAGGCGGCCGGCGTGTCGCCGATGACGTTCTTCCGGTACTTCCCGACCAAGGAGGACGTCGTCGAGTACGACGAGTACGACCCGGTGCTCGCCGAGCTCGTGGTCGCCCGACCGGCCGAGGAGCACGCCCTCGCCGCGGTCGGGGCCGCCGTGGCCGCCGCCCTGGCCACCCTCGGTGAGGGCGAGCTGGCCACCGTCCTGGTCCGGACGCGCCTCGTCCTGCGCACCCCGGCGCTGCGCGCGCGCCGCAGTGCGGGCGAGGGGGCGACACGCGACCTCCTCGCCGGCGCCCTCGCCCGGCGCGAGGGGCGGGAGGACGCCACCCACGCGCACCGGGTCGCGGCCGCCGCCGCGGTCGCCGCCCTCACCACGGCCCTCGAGATCTGGGTCGACGAGGACGGGCGCCGGCACCTCGCCGCCGTCGTCGACGAGGCGTTCGGCGCGCTGCTCGACGGCGTCGGCCACCGGGCCCCCGGCGGCTGACCTCAGGGACCGGCGGCCGGGTCAGCGGGCGCCCCGGGCGGGGTGGTGGAGCCCGTGGCCGCGACGAGGACGGCCTCCTCGACGGCCCGTCGCCGCTCCGGCGGGAGGGCGGAGTGCTCGGCGGTCTCCAGGCAGAAGGCGTCGAGCACCGAGCTGCCCAGCGTCGACACCCGCGCCCAGCGCACGTCGAGCCCCTGGCCCTCCAGCGCGGCCGCGACCCGGTGGAGCAGGCCGATGCGGTTGCTCGTGCGCAGCTCGAGCACGACCGCACCGGTGGCCTCGTCGTCGAACCACACCACCCGGCTCGGCGCGGGGGCGGGGCCGGGACGGTCGTAGTCGCGCTCCTTGGCCGCGAGCCGGGCGGGCAGGTCGATCGAGCCGCGCAGCACGCGCACCAGGTCCTCGCGCAGCAGCGACGCCTCGGGCAGGCGCCCGAAGCGGGGCGACACCGAGAACGCGTCGACCGCGACGCCCTCGTGCTCGGAGAGGTCGGCGGTGTGCACCTGCAGCGAGTGCAGCGCGAGCACGCCCGCCGCCCGCGAGAGCAGCCCGGGCCGGTCGGGCGCGGCGACCGTCATCGTGATCTTGGTCAGGTCGCCCTCACCGGTGATCGCCACCTCGGGCTGCCCGTTCTCGGCCACCCGGCGGGCGAGGTCCACCGCCTCGTCCGACAGCGGCGACGGCCCGGGCGCCGGCCCGCCGGACATCACCACGCGGCAGCGGCGCACGAGGTCGCCCATGAGCGTCGCCCGCCACGGCGTCCACACCCCGGGCCCGGTGCCCAGCGAGTCCGCCTCGGCCAGCGCGTGCAGCAGCTCGAGCAGCACGGGGTCGGCGCCGAGGGTCTCGACGACGCGCTCGACGGTCGCGGGGTCCTCCGGGTCGCGCCGCGACGCGGTGTGGGGCAGCAGCAGGTGGTGGCGCACCATCGCCGCGAGCACCTCCACGTCGGCCGGCCACAGCCCCAGGCGCCGCCCGATGTGCCGGGCCAGGCGCTCGCCGACCTCCGAGTGGTCCTCGTCGCGGCCCTTGCCGATGTCGTGCACCAGCGCCCCGAGCAGCAGGAGGTCCGGGCGGGCCACCCGCGTCGTCAACGCCGCGGCGCGGCTCGTGACCTCGACGAGGTGGCGGTCGACGGTCCACACGTGCTGGCGGTCGCGCGGGGGCAGGTCGCGCACCGCGCCCCACTCGGGGAACAGCCGGCCCCACAGGCCCGTGCGGTCGAGCGCCTCGACGACGCCGACCATCCCCTCCCCCGTCCCGAGCAGGGCGAGCAGCTCGCTCAGGGCGGCGCGGGGCCACGGCTCGCGCAGCTCCGGAGCTGCTTCGGCGAGCCGGTGGAGGGTGCCCGCGGCGATCGGCAACCGTGTGCGCGCCGCGGTGGCGGCCAGGCGCAGCACCAGCGCCGGGTCCCGCGCCGGATGCGCGTCGCGGGCGAGCACCACCTCGCCGGCGTGCTCGACCACGCCGTCGTCGAGCGGCCGGCGCGCCGGGGCGCGGCGCAGCGCGGCGAGGCCCCGGCGCGGCAGGGCGTTGCGGGCCGAGCGCAGCGCGGTGTCGGTGGCGAAGACGACCGTGCGCGCGGCGCCGGAGACGGCCCGCGCGAGGTCGAACCGGTCGGTGACCCCCAGATCGGCGGCCGCCGCCGCGACGACCTCGTGGGCGTCCTCGGCCTGCAGCACGTCGCGGGCCCGCCCCGCGCGGCGGTGCAGCTCCACGCGCAGGTCGAGCATGAGCCGGCGGGCGTCCTGGACGTCGACGGTCGGGCGGTCCACCAGCTGCGCGGCGGCCAGCGCGTCGAGCAGCTGGATGTCGCGCAGCCCGCCGTGCCCGTTCTTGAGGTCGGGCTCGATGCGGTGGGCGACCTCGCCCGAGCGCTCCCAGCGCTCCCGGGTTGCGGCGACGAGGTCGTCGAACCGGCCGCGGATGCCGGCACGCCACGCCTGCCGCGCGGTCGCGGCCAGCCGTTCGCTGAGCTCCGGGTCGCCCGCGAGGTGGCGCACCTCCAGCAGGCCCAGGGCCACCCGCAGGTCGGTGGTGGCGACCTCGATGGCCTCCCCGACCGTGCGCACCGAGTGGTCGAGCCCGATCCCGGCGTTCCAGAGGGGGTACCAGAGGGCGTCCGCGACCTGGCCGATCTGCTCGCGGTCCCCGCGGCGCCCCTCGTGGACGAGCACGAGGTCGAGGTCGGAGTAGGGCGCCAGCTCCCGGCGGCCCAACGCCCCCACCGCGACCAGCGCCGAGCCCTCGCCCACCCCGACCGCCGCCGCCCGTGTCGAGAGCCAGAAGTCGTGCAGCTCCACCAGGGCCTCGCGCAGGGCCGCCGGCCCCAGGCGTCGGGCGCCCGGCGGAGGGTCCAGCAGCGCGGCGCGGGCCCGGACGAGGTCCACCGCGTCACCGTTGGTGGTTCCCCGCTCGTCGTCCAGGCTCGACGACACCGCGTCCCCGTCCCGAGGTCCGGCTCCGCTGCGCTGCGCGTCCGTGGCCATCCACCCGTCCTCTCGAGGCCTCGTCCCGACTGCTCGCGAGACGACGACGCCGGGCCCCGCGAGTGGAGCCCGGCGCCGTCGTCATCCGGTGGTGGCTACAGGGCGTCGGCCCCGCGCTCACCGGTGCGCACGCGCACCACGGTCTCGACCGGGGTCACCCAGACCTTCCCGTCACCGATCTTGCCGGTGCGGGCGGTCTCGGCGATGGCATCGACGACCTTGTCGGCCGCGGAGTCGTCGGTGACGACCTCGATGCGGACCTTCGGCACGAAGTCGACGGAGTACTCCGCGCCCCGGTAGACCTCGGTGTGGCCCTTCTGGCGGCCGTAGCCCTGGACCTCGCTGACGGTCATGCCCAGGACCCCCAGGCGCTCGAGGGCGCCCTTCACGTCCTCCAGCACGAACGGCTTGATGATGGCGGTGACCATCTTCATGGCGGTCAGCTCTCCTTTCCGGCGGTCGCGGACACCTGCGTCGGCGCGGACAGCGCCGAGTGCGACGACCCGAGGCTGCTCCCTCCGCGCAGGCTGGAGAAGTCGTAGCCCGACTCGGCGTGCTCACCCTCGTCGATGCCGGTGGCCTCGCTGTCGTCGTCGATCCGCAGGCCCATCGTGGCCTTGAGGATGCCGACGATGATCGCGGTGACCACCGCGCAGTAGACGATCACCGCGAGTGCCGCGATCGCCTGGATGCCCAGCTGGGAGAACCCGCCGCCGTAGAACAGCCCGTTCGCGCCGTCCGGCGCGACCTCGGTCGCCAGCAGACCGATCATCAGGGTGCCGATGACGCCACCGACGAGGTGGACGCCGACCACGTCGAACGAGTCGTCGAAGCCGAGCTTGAACTTCAGGCCCACCGCGTAGGCACACGCGACACCGGCGATGACCCCGATGATCATCGCGCCGATCGGCGACACGGACGCACAGGCGGGGGTGATGGCGACCAGGCCGGCCACGATGCCGGACGCGGCACCCAGGGAGGTCGGCTTGCCGTCGCGGATCTGCTCGACGATCAGCCAGCCCACGATCGCGGCCGCCGTCGCGGCGATCGTGTTCACGAAGGCGTAGGACGCCTCCCAGCCCGCGCTGCCCGCCGAGCCCGCGTTGAACCCGAACCAGCCGAACCACAGCATGCCGGCGCCGAGCATGACCATCGTGAGGTTGTGCGGGCGCATCGCCTCGCGGGGCCAGCCGCGGCGCTTGCCGAGGAAGATGCAGAGCACGAGAGCGGCGACGCCGGCGTTGATGTGGACGGCGGTACCACCGGCGAAGTCGAGGGCACCGAGACCGGCCGCGATCCAGCCGTTGTCGAGGTCGAAGACCCAGTGGGCGACCGGGAAGTACACCAACGTCGCCCAGAGCAGCGTGAAGACCATCCAGGTGTTGAACTTCATGCGGTCCGCCGCCGCACCGGCGATCAGTCCGGTGGTGAGGATGGCGAACATGCCCTGGAAGGCCACGAAGGCCAGGTCGGGCAGGCCGTCGGTCTGGGCCTCGGGGGTCAGCATGCTCGACAGGCCGAAGAACTCGACGGGGTTGCCCAGCAGTCCGGCGCCGACGTCCGTGCCGAACGCGACCGAGTAGCCGAAGAGCACCCAGAGGACGCCCACGGTCGCGAGGGTGCCGAACACCATCATCATCATGTTCAGCACGTTCTTCGAGCGGGCCTGGCCGCCGTAGAACAACGCCAGCCCCGGGGTCATGAGGAGGACCAGCGCCGCGCTGGTCAGGATCCAGGCGGTGTTACCGCTGTCCAGTTCTACGGGGGTCACGAGTTCCCTCCATCGCGGGTTCGACCGGAATCGGTGAGTGAGAATGGAGAGATCGTGTTTCGGTCGACGTCCTGCTCTGTTTCGCAGCAGTTAACAGGCCGCCCGGTGGTGTCACCATCATGTTGCGCGAGCGGACATCACGGTCTGCGGTGGCCGGCGTCACGCGCGGGCGGTGACGCTGCGCGGTGGCGCGGACCCCGCCCGTGGCGGTGGGTGTCACCCGGTTGCGGCCGGCCGCGCTCAGCGCAGCAGCGCGTCCACGAACGCCTCGGGCTCGAACGGCGCGAGGTCGTCGGGTCCCTCCCCGAGGCCGACGAGCTTGACCGGAACCCCCAGCTCGCGCTGGACCTGGAACACGATGCCGCCCTTGGCGGTGCCGTCGAGCTTGGTGAGCACGACGCCCGTGACGTCCACGACCTCGCGGAAGACGCGGGCCTGGGTCAGCCCGTTCTGCCCCGTGGTCGCGTCGAGCACGAGCAGCACCTCGTCCACGTCCGCCTGGCGCTCGACCACGCGCTTGACCTTGCCGAGCTCGTCCATGAGACCGGTCTTGGTGTGCAGGCGCCCGGCCGTGTCGAGCAGGACGGCGTCGACGCCCGACTCGGTGCCGCGGCGCACGGCGTCGAACGCGACGCTGGCGGGGTCAGCGCCCTCCTTGCCGCGCACGGTCTCCGCGCCGGCGCGCTCGCCCCACGTCGCGAGCTGCTCGGCGGCCGCGGCGCGGAACGTGTCGGCGGCGCCCAGGAGCACGACGTACCCCCCGGCGACGAGCACCCGGGCGAGCTTGCCGGTGGTCGTGGTCTTGCCGGTGCCGTTGACCCCCGCGATGAGCACGACCGCGGGGCGTCCGTCGTGGGCGAGCGCCCGCACCGAACGCTCCATGTCCGGGCCCAGGGACTCGACGAGCACCTCGCGCAGCAGCTCGCGCGCCTGCTCCGGGGTGCGGACACCGCGGGAGGCGATGCGCTCGCGGAGCTTGGCGACGATCTCCTGAGTGGTCGAGGAGCCGAGGTCGGCCATGAGCAGCGTGTCCTCGACCTCCTCCCACGAGTCCTCGTCGAGGTCGCCGGCGCCGAGCAGGCCGAGCAGGCCCTGGCCGAGCGTCGAGCGCGACCGACCGAGCCGTCCGCGCAGGCGCTCGAGCCGGCCCTCGGCGGGCGCGATCTCCTCCGTCGGCGCCGCGGGCGGGACGGGCGTGCCCGTGGAGGGCGCGATCGTCTCGGTGGTGCTCTCGGTGGTCGGGCCCGGCGGCGCTTCGGCCGGGGCCTCCGGCTCGGCGGTCGGGGCCTCCGGCTCGAGGGTCGGGGCCTCCGGCTCGGCGGCCGGGGCCTCCGGCTCGGCGGCCGGCGCCTCCGGCTCGACGGGCGCTTCCGGCTCGACGGGCGCTTCCGGCTCGACGGGCGCTTCCGGCTCGACGGGCGCTTCCGGCTCGACGGGCGCTTCCGGCTCGACCGTCGGCGCGGGCGGGGCCTCGGCGGCGGCCGGCGGAGCGGTGGCCTGCGGGCCGGCGACCTCGGGTTCCTCGAGGACCCCGGGGCCGGTGGTCCCGTCGCCGTCCGCACGTCCGGGGGCGGTCGGCGTCGTGGGCGGGCTGAGGTCCGGGGGCGCGGCGTCGGTCGTGGGCGCCGAGTCGGTCGCGGGGGCCGGTGGCGCCTCGGCGGCTCCGGGCGGGGCGGTGCCCTGCGGCCCGCCGGCCTCGGGGCGCTCCGCAGGCTCGGCGGGCGGCTCCTCGGGGGGCAGGGGCGCCGGGCCGCGGCGGGGTGGGGTGAGCGTCGAGCCACCGGTGCCGGCGGTGAAGTCGAAGCCGCCGCCGGCCTTGTAGGTGCCCTTGGTGGGCCTGCGCTCCTCCTCTTCCTCCTCGGCCAGGGACACCTGGCGGCTTCGGCGCAGGTAGAGGCCGATACCGAGGACGACGAGCAGGATGACGATGATCGCCGCGGCGACGATCGCGGCAACGACACCGGGCGCCAACCCGGTCCCGACCTGCGCGGCGAGCGCGACGTCGGTCGGGGCGGGGTCGAGCGGCGCGGTCAGCGAGGTCGGGGACGACACCGCGCCAGTCTCGCAGCCGCGCCGCGCGGGGGCGCGCGGTCGGGGCGGCGGGGCGGTCGGTCACGGGGCCCCGAGGCGCAGCGAACGCGCTGTTCGCTGCGTCTAAGCGTACGAACGGCGCGTTCGCTGCATCCGGGAGCGGCGCCTCCTCGCTGTCAGGCGACGAGCAGGACGACCGCGACGACGAGCAGGGCGATCAGGGCCGCGCCGGCCGCGGCGAGCAGCGCGACGCACAGGGCGAGGCCGGCGGTGCGCTGCCGTGCCGGCCCGAGCGAGCCGTCGAGGCGGGGCAGGGCGGGCGCGCGGTAGTAGACCTCCACGGTGTGGCCCGCGGCGACGGGTACCGCGTCGGCGACGTGCCCCCAGGAGCGCCGTCCGGCGATCCGGTGCTCGACCTCGATCTCGACGAGGTGGCGACCGGCCGGCAGGTCGATCGGCGTGCGGCCCCAGGCGAAGCGCAGCGGCAGGCCGTCGACGCTGACCGCGACCTTCCGGGCCCCGAGATGCGGGGTCAGGCGGCAGTACGAGGTGTCGACGACCAGGCGCCCGCCGGCGGGCTTCGGCGCGGGGGCGAGGGCCCGCAGCGGGACGAGCGGACCGGACGGGACGCCGGTCTCACGGCGGGCGTGGCGGCCGGTGGGGGCGGTCGAGCCGGTCGGGGCGGGCGCCGCGCGGTGGGTCGGTTCGGGTCGCACCGCCGTCATGTCCGCTCCCCCCGTCTCGCCCGCGTACGGGCACCGTAGAGGCGCCGGGCGCGCGCCGGGAGGCCACGACAGCGTCGACCTCGCCCCCCGATCCGGGACCCCCTGGATACTCAGAGCAACGTAGCAGCACTCTGGGTGATCACGACGGGGTGGTCCCCGCGAAGGGGCCGGGCGCCTCGGCGCCGCGCAGACGCTGGGAGATGACCGCCGTGATGCCGTCGCCCCGCATGCTGACCCCGTAGAGCGCATCGGCGATCTCCATGGTCGGCTTCTGGTGCGTGATGATCACCAGCTGCGAGCTGCGGCGGAGGTCGGAGAGCAGACCGATGAGCCGGCGCAGGTTGGCGTCGTCGAGCGCGGCCTCGACCTCGTCCATCACGTAGAACGGCGACGGGCGGGCCCGGAAGATGGCCACGAGCATCGCCACCGCCGTCAGCGACTTCTCCCCGCCCGAGAGCAGCGAGAGGCGCTTGACCTTCTTCCCCGGCGGGCGGGCCTCGACCTCGACGCCGGTGGCCAGCAGGTCATCGGGGTCGGTGAGCACCAGGCGCCCCTCGCCGCCCGGGAAGAGCACCGGGAAGACGGCCTCGAACTCGCGGGCGACATCCGCGAACGCGGACGCGAAGACCTCGAGGATGGTGGCGTCGACCTGCGAGACCACCTCGAGGAGGTCCTTGCGGCTGTTCTTGACGTCCTCGAGCTGGGTGGACAGGAACCGGTAGCGCTCCTCGAGCGCGGCGTACTCCTCCAGCGCCAGCGGGTTGACCTTGCCGAGCGTGCCCAGCTCCTTCTCCGCCCGGGCGGCGCGGCGTTGCTGGGCGGCGCGGTCGAAGGGCTCGGGCGGCGGCATGACGACCTGCTCGCCGCGCTCGCGGGCGGCCTCCACCTCGGCCACCTCACCGGCCGGGGGCGGGATCGGGACGTCGGGTCCGTACTCGGCGACGAGGTCGGACAGCCCGATCCCGAAGCGCTCGCCGATCCCGGCCTCCATCTGCTGCAGCCGCGTGCGCTGCTCGGCGCGCACGACCTCGTCGCGGTGCACAGCGTCGGTGAGCCGCTCGAGCGTCGCCTGCAACTCGCGCTGCCGCTCCCGCGCGGTGTCGAGCTCGCCCGCCCGCGCCGTGCGCACCGCGGCGGCGGCGTCGCGGGCCTCCTCGGCCCGGGCCAGCGAGTGCTCGAGGCGCGCCAGCGCGTCGCGGCCGTGGCGCACGGCCTCCTCGGCGACGGCCGCCGCCCGCGCGCGGACCCGCGCCCGCTCCTGGACGCGGGCCCGCTGCTCACGCTCCGCGGCGGCCCGGCGGCGCAGCCCCTCGGCGCGCCCGGTGACCGCGCGCAGGCGCTCCTCGGCGGTGCGCAGCGCCAGGCGGGCGTCGACCTCCGCGGCGCGGGCGGCGGTGAGCGCGGACGCCGCGGCGTCCCGGGCGGCGGCGTGCTCGTCGGCCATGTCGCCCGCGCCGTCGTCGGCCGCCTCGTCCTGGGCCATCGCCAGGCGCTCGGTGAGGTCGTCGAGCTCGGCGCGGCGCTCGTCGCGGGTGGCCTCCACCGCGGCCCGGCGCTCGGTGAGCCGCTGCGCCTCGGCCTCCGCGGCGCGCACGGTCTCCCCGAGCCGCCCCAGCCGGCGGGCGGACTCCGCACGCGCCTTGTCGTCCGCGGCCCGGCGGGCGTCGGCGGCCCGCCGCGCCTCGGCGTCGGCGCGACGGCGGTCGTCACGGACCTGGCGGGCGACGCCGACCTCCGCCCGTGCCGCGGACTCGGCCTCGCGTGCCGACGCGAGCGTCGCGTCGACCTCGCGCAGGTGGCGCTCCGCGGCCGCCAGCCGGTCGCCGGCCTCGTCCGCCGCGGCCTGCATCTCGAGCAGGCTCTGGCCCGAGGGCCCGCCGACGGCCCACTCGGCCCCCAGCAGGTCGCCGGCGCGGGTGACGGCGCGCAGGTGCGGGTGGTCGCGGACCACGGCGCGGGCGGCCGCGAGGTCGTCGACGACGACCGTTCCGGCCAGCACGCGATCCACCGCGCCGGCGAGCTCGTCGGGCGCCGTCACGAGGTCGGCGGCCCAGCGGGTGCCCGCGGGCGCCTCGCCCGGCCCCGCCTCGCTGCGTGTCCCGCCCACGAGCAGCCCCGCCCGCCCGCCCTCGGTGGCGTGCAGCGTCTCCAGGGCGTCGGCGGCGGCGTCCGGGCTCGCCACGGCCACGGCGTCGGCGGCCGGCCCGAGAGCCGCGGTGACGGCGTCCTCGTGGCCCGCCTCGACCCGCAGCAGCGCCGCGACCGACCCCAGCACGCCCGGCACGCGGTCGGTCGCGCCCAGCAGTGCCCCGGCCCCGTCCCGGCGCGTCAGCCCGAGGGCGAGCGCGTCGGTGCGGGCCTGCCAGTGCGCACGATCACGCTCGGCGTCGCGGTGCGCCGCGCCGGCGGCGTCGACCGCGGCGCGCGCCGCCTCGTGGCGCTCGACGGCGGCGTCGAGCGCGGCCTCGGGGTCGGGTGCCTCGGCGGCGTCGTCGACGGCGTCCTGCGGCGCCTCCTCGGGCGCCGACGCGGGCGGCGGCTCCGCCTCCTCCAGCGCCGCCAGCTCCTCGCGGGCCACGGCCGCGCGCTCGCCGGCCTGGAGGAGCGAGGCGGCGATCTGCTCGAGCTCCTCGGTGGAGGACGCCAGGCGCCCGCGGAGCGTCTCGACCTGCCCGGCCAGGCGCGCCACGCCCTCGCGGCGGTCTGCTGCCGCCCGCGTGGCGGCGGCGAGCCGACGCTCGGCGGTGGTCAGCGCGTCCTCGGCGGCCTCGCGCGTCTCGCCGTGCCCCTCGAGGGTGGCCCGGGCCTCGGCGACCTCGGACTCCAGCGCCGCCTCCTGGTCCGCGGCCTCCTCGGCGCGGCGCTCGAGGTCGTCGGGGTCGGGCCCGGCGGGCACGTCCTCCACGCCCGTCACGTGACGGTGGCGCTCGACGGCCAGCGCGACCGTGCCGCGCAGGCGCTCCTGCAGCGCCGAGAGGCGGTACCAGCCCTCCTGGGCGCGTGTGTGGGCCGGCGTCGCCGCCTCGAGAGCGGCCTCGAGCGCGGTGACCTGCTCGCCGACCTCGGCCAGGGCCCGCTCGGTCTCGTCGCGGCGGCGGCGGGCGGCGTCCTCGTCCGCCTGGTCCCGGGCGATCGTGCCGCGCAGCGTCACCAGCTCGTCTGCGGCCAGGCGCAGCCGCGCGTCGCGCAGGTCGGCCTGGATGGTCTGGGCGCGGCGCGCGATCTCGGCCTGGCGGCCCAGCGGCTTGAGCTGGCGGCGCAGCTCGGTGGTGAGGTCGGACAGGCGCGTGAGGTTGGCCTGCATCGCCTCGAGCTTGCGCAGCGCCTTCTCCTTGCGCTTGCGGTGCTTGAGGACCCCGGCGGCCTCCTCGACGAACGCCCGCCGCTCCTCGGGACGCGACTGCAGGATCGCGTCGAGCTGGCCCTGGCCGACGAGGACGTGCAGCTCCCGGCCGATGCCGGAGTCGCTGAGCAGTTCCTGGACGTCGAGCAGGCGGCAGCTGCTGCCGTTGATCTCGTACTCGCCCGCGCCGGACCGGAACACGCGCCGGGTGATCGACACCTCGGCGTACTCGACGGGCAGCGCGCCGTCGGCGTTGTCGATGGTCAGCGTGACCTCGGCGCGGCCCAACGGGGCGCGGCCGGCCGTGCCGGCGAAGATGACGTCCTCCATCTTGCCGCCGCGCAGCGCCTTGGCCCCCTGCTCGCCGAGCACCCAGCTGATGGCGTCGACGACGTTGGACTTGCCCGACCCGTTGGGCCCGACCACGCACGTGATGCCCGGCTCGAAGCGCAGCGTGGTGGACGAGGCGAAGGACTTGAAGCCCTTGAGCGTCAGACTCTTGAGATGCACGCCCGCGTCCCTCCCCCGCCGGTCGGGTCCGGACGCTACGCGAGGTCGGAGACACCGCGGTCGAAACCCCGTCCGGATCGGTCCGGACCGTGGTCCGTGTCGCGATCGTGGCCGTTTCCGGAGTGAGGGGCGCGTCAACCCGGCCGCATGGCTACCGCAACGCACTACCTCGAGGTCAACGCCCCGGCCACCCAGTGCTACCAGTGGTGGCGGCCGCTGACCCACCTGCCCCAGATCATGGACGACGTGCGCTCGGTCGAGCCCAAGGACGGGTCGGCGGACGTGACGCACTGGGTGGTCGACGGCCCGCTGGGCAAGTCGATCGAGTGGGACGCGAAGATCATCGACGAGGAGACCGACCGCAAGATCGCGTGGAAGTCGCTCGAGGAGAGCAACAACCACGTGGAGACCGGTGGTGCCGTGCGCTTCGACAACCACGGTGACAGCACCGGCGTCGAGGTCAGCCTGCACGTGAACACCCCGGGCGGGGCGATCGGCGACCTGGGCGCCAAGCTCTTCGCCGACCCGCAGAAGAAGGTCGAGAAGGCGCTCGAGGAGTTCAAGCAGCTCATGGAGTCCTCCGGGCAGACGCGCGCCTGACGCGCACCCGCACGTCCCGGGCCCCGGACCGCCGTCGCGGTACGGGGCCCGACGTGTCGGTGCGGGCTACGCTGGACACGTGACCGAGCCGGGATACACCGAGGACGGCGTGCCCACGTTCGAGCACGTCCGCGAGACGATCGAGCAGCGCTCCGCGACCGCCGCGGGCTACGAGGAGCTGGTCTCCGAGAGCCCCGAGGGGCGGGAGCGGGCCGAGCGCGAGGCCGACCACGCCGCGGCCGCCCGCGAGAAGCTCGACGCGATCCGCCGCTCGGTGCGCGGCGAGCAGTGACCATCGGCGGCCCACGGTGACGCCGTGGGCCGCGCCCGGGACGCTCGCCGGCCCCTCCGTCCGAGCTGAGGGGCGCTGAGCTCAGTCGGCGTTCGCGTCCACCAGCAGGGCCGCGGAGGTGCGGTCGTGCACACCGGGACGGCGTAGGCGTTCTCCAGGTGCTTGCCGACGGTCCGCCGGCTGATCCCCAGCTCGTGAGCGATCGCGCGGTCCGTGGCGCCGCGCGCGACCAGGGCCATGACCCGGAGCTGGCGGGGCGTCAGGGGGGACGGGCCGGCGCCGTGGGCGGCCCGCCACAGCGCGCCGCGCAGGTGAGGTCGGACGAGGTGCAGGAGCGCGAGGTCCTCCTCGTCGAAGGGGTCGCCGCGGTGCAGCGTCAGCCGCGCCCGCGTCCCCGCGTGCTCGAGGACGACGCGCGCGCGATACCCCGGGTGGTCCGGCGCCGTCGCGGACCCGCCCGGCCAGGACGTCCGCACCCCGTCGAACCCGACGACGACCACCCGGTCGCACCGCACGAGCTCGGCGAGGCGGGGCCACACGACGACGGCGAGGTCGCCGGCGCTGCGCACGCACGCCGTGGCGGCGGTGACGGCGAGGGCGTCGGCGAGGGTCGCTCCTGGTCTCATCGTGCACGCTCGCTCGGGAGGTGGGCCGGCCAGTGTGCTCCCATCCGCATCCGCGCGGTCACCCCCGTTCGGCCGTCGCCACCCGGACGGCCTACGGAGGCTTCCGTATCGCTCACGCTCGCGGTCTGCGGCTCCATGGACGCACCGCCGTCCGTGGTCCGGGTGAAGGAGGACCGTCATGTCACGCCAGATGCTCGACTGTCGCCAGGTACCCAGCGAGGTCGGGTGCTCGCTCACCCTCGTCGGCGAGGTCGACGAGGTCCTCGAGGCCGGCGTCGCCCACGCCGTGGCCGTGCACGGCCACACCGACGGCGAGGAGCTGCGCCGGACGCTGCGCGGCGCCCTGCGCGACGCCCCGCAGGCGACGGCCCCGGGCGCGTTCATGCAGGTCATCGAGTTCCGGACCCAGCAGTACGACCAGATCACCGCCCTGATGGACGGCTGGATGGCCGACATCGGGGCCGACCGCCCCACCGGGTGGATGGTCCTGGGCCGCGACCGGGACCGGGCCGACACCTACCTCCAGGTCGTCGCCTTCCCGAGCGCCGAAGCAGCACAGCGGAACTCCGACCACCCGGTGACCACGGCCTTCGCGGGCAAGATGCACGCGCTCTGCGACGGGCCCCCGACCTTCCACGACCTCGACGTCGTGCGCGCGGAGACCACCTGATCAGGCGTGTCGGCGCCGCGGGCGCGGCTGGCACGTCGGGCACCAGTACGACGACCGGTTCATGAATGGCGCCCGTCGCACCGGCGTCCCGCACCGGGGGCAGGGCCGGTCCTCCTGGCCGTAGACGGCCAGGGCGCGGTCGAAGTAGCCGGAGTCGCCGTGGACGTCGACGTAGAGGGCGTCGAACGACGTGCCGCCGGCCGCCAGCGCCTCGTCCATCACCTCGCGCGCCGCGACGAGCAGGCGGCGGCCCTCGGGGCGGGTCAGGGTCGCGGTGGGGCGCTCGTAGTGCAGCTTCGCGCGCCACAGCGACTCGTCGGCGTAGATGTTGCCGATGCCCGAGACCAGCGTCTGGTCGAGCAGCGCACGCTTGACGCCGGTGCGCCGTCGCCGCAGGCCGCCGACCGCGGCCTCCGCGTCGAACGCGGGGTCCATCGGGTCACGCCCGATGTGGGCCACCGGCACCGGTAGCGCGTCCGGCCCGGTGACGTCGGTGACCGTGAGCCCACCGAAGGTGCGCTGGTCGACGAAGCGCAGCTCGGGGCCGGCGTCGTCGAAGCGCAGGCGGATGCGCAGGTGCTTCTCGTCGTCGCGCTCGGCGGGCTGGACGAGCAGCTGGCCGCTCATGCCGAGGTGGGCGAGCAGCGCGGCCTCGGGGGCCTCGGCGTCGACGGAGGCCAGCTCCACCCACAGGAACTTGCCGCGCCGCTTCACGGCGCGCAGGACCTGCCCGGTCAGGCGCTCGACCAGCTCGGGGGCCCCGCCGGCCTGGCGCCGCACGGAGCGGGGGTGGAAGACCTCGACGGCGCGGACCCGGCGGCCGGTGACGTGCGCGGCGAGACCCCGCCGGACGACCTCGACCTCGGGCAGCTCAGGCATCCGTGGTGCCCGAGTCACCCTCCAGGTACTGGTAGGCGGCGCGCGCGGCCTTCTGCTCGGCTTCCTTCTTCGTCCGCCCGACCCCGGTCCCGCGCTCCTCACCGGCGACGACGACGGTCGCGGTGAAGACCTTGAGGTGATCGGGGCCCTCCTCGGCCATCCGGTACTCGGGCACGCCGAGGTCGGAGGCGGCGGTGAGCTCCTGGAGGCTGGTCTTCCAGTCGAGGCCGGCGCCCAGCAGGGGCGCGGTGCGCAGGAGCTCGCCGAAGAGCCGCTCGACGAGCGAGCGGGAGGTCTCGATGCCGTGCTGGAGGTGCACCGCGCCGAGCACGGCCTCCACGGCGTCGCCGAGGATGCTCGGCTTGTCGCGGCCGCCGGTGAGCTCCTCGCCGCGCCCGAGGTGCAGGCGCTGGCCGAGCCCGAGCTCGCGGGCGACGCCGGCGAGCGCGTGCATGTTCACCACGCTCGCGCGCAGCTTGGCCAGCTGCCCCTCGGGCAGGTCGGGGTGCTCGCGGTACAGCCGCTCGGTGACGACCACGCCCAGCACCGCGTCCCCGAGGAACTCGAGCCGCTCGTTGGTGGGCAGCCCGCCGTGCTCGTAGGCGTAGGAGCGGTGCGTCAGCGCGAGCTCGACCAGCTGGGGGTCGAGGTCGACCTGCAGGACCTCACCGAGCGTCGGCTCGATCGGGGGCTCCGCCGGCTCGGTGCTGGTCGCCGTCATGCCGCAGGGTCCTCCGCGCGGGGCCTCAGGCCGGGGTGACGGCGCGGCGGCCGTGGTACTGGCCGCAGTTGGGGCACGCCACGTGCGGCGGCTTCGGCTTGCCGCAGGCCTTGTTCGGGCACGCCATCAGCTGCGGCACCGACGCCTTCCACTGCGAGCGGCGGGCGTGGGTGTTGGCGCGGGACATCCGACGCTTCGGGACGGCCACGGTTGTCAGTCTCCCTATCGGCGTACTGTACTAGTTGATCTCGGTGCGGCCGGTGCCGCCGTACTTCTCCTGCAGCGCGGCCCAGCGAGGATCGATTGTCTCACGGACCTCTCCGGCCGGGACGAAGGCCCACGCCTCGGGGTCCGACGACGCCACGCCCGGGCAGTCCTCCCGGCACAACGGCGTCACCGGCAGCTCGAGCAGCACCGCGTCGCGCACGGCCGGCTCCAGGTCGATCCGCTCGTCGACGATGCGGCTGACCTCGTCCTCGTCGGCCGTGTCGTCGGTGACCGAATCCGGGTAGGCGTAGAGCTCGGTCAGCGTGACGTCCACGTGGTCGGTGAACGGCTCGAGACAGCGCGAGCACTCCCCCGCGACGTCGGCGCTCACCGACCCGGACGCCAGCACGCCCTCCATCACGGACTCGAGGCGCAGGTCGAGGTGGATCGGTGCGCCGACGGGCACCCCGACCATGTCGAGCCCGAAACCCTCGGGCGCCGGCACGTCGCGGCGCAGCTCCTTCATCTGGCCGGGACGGCGCAGGAGCTCGCGCGCGACGTCGACGACCCACGGGCTGGCCGCGTCCACGGCGTGCGCTGTGCGCGCTGAGGGCACTGCGGGTTCGGTGTGCTTGTCGGCGCCAGTCATTCGGCCTGTCATCTCGCTGATCGGGGAGGGGAGCCGCACGACGCGACCCGACCGACCAGTCTACGCGAGGAGGATCAGGCCCCCAGGCGCTCGCCCAGGCGCTCGCCCCACCGGCGCCAGCCCTCGCGCGGCTCGTCGCGGGGCGCGGGCTCGTCGTCCTCGCCGCCGCGCGGCGGGCCGGCCGCCACCGGGCCCGCGGGGGCGCTCATGCGCAGCTGGTGGCGGTGACGGCCGACGGTGTCGAGCACCGACTCCAGCGTCTCGGAGAAGTCGGCGAGCGTGCCGTCGACGTAGTGGTCGCACTCGGCGCGCCGGCGGTCGGCCTCGTCGGTGGCCGCGTCGACGATGCGCTCGCCCTCGGCGTGCGCCGCGCGGGTGACCTCATGGGCGTCGACGAGGCGGGCCTGCTCGGCGCGCCCCTCGGCCACCGATCGCTCGTAGTCCTGCCGCCCGGCCTCGGCCATCCGCTCGGCCTCGGCCTCGGCGCGCTCGGTGAGCTCGGCGTACTCGCGGCGCCCGCGGGCCACGGTCCGCTCGGCCTCGTGCTCGGCCTCGGCGATCATCTGCTGGGCCTGCTCGCGGGCCTCGGCCAGCACCCGGTCGGCCTCCTCCCGGGCGTCGGCCCGGGCGCGCTCGGCCTCCTCGGTGGCCTCCGCGATCAGCTTGTCGCGGTGGTCCAGGACGTCCTGCGCGTCGTCGAGCTCGCCCGGCAGCGCCTCGCGGACGTCGTCGAGCAGCTCGAGCACGTCGCCGCGCGGCACCACGCAGCTGGTGGTCATCGGCAGGCCGCGCGCCTCTTCGCAGAGGGTCACCAGCTCGTCGAGCGCCTCGAACACGCGGTACACGCGGGGAAGTGTGCCGCCGCACGGGGCGAGGGCCCGGGATTCGGACCGGGCCCCGGCGTGTCGCGATTGCTCAGCCCAGCCGCTCGCGCAGCCGTCGGTGCACCTCGGGGTGCAGGAACGCGCCCACGTCCCCGCCGCCGCGCGCCACCTCCTTGACCAGCGAGCTGGACACGAACGAGTGGGCCGGGTCGGTGATGAGGAAGACCGAGTCGACGCCGGTCTGGTGGCGGTTCATCTGCGCCATCGGCTCCTCGAACCCGAAGTCCGTGGACGACCGCAGGCCCTTGACCAGGGTGGCCGCGCCGATCGCGCGGCAGTAGTCCACGACGAGGCCCTCGAAGGCGTCGGTGCGCACGTTGTCCACACCTTCGAGGGCCGCGGCGAGCAGCTCGCGGCGCTCGTCGACGGTGAACAGGCCCTGCTTGGCGGGGTTGACGGCCACGGCCACGACGACCTCGTCGAACAGCGCCGCCGCCCGCGTGATCACGTCGGCGTGCCCGAGCGTGACCGGGTCGAACGAGCCGGGGCACACGGCGATGGTCACTGATGGCCTCCGGCCTCGTGAGTGGTATGGGTCGTCATGGCAACCCATATCACTCACGAGGCCGGAGGCCATGGACGCCGCTCTCCTGCGCGCCGACCTCGCCGCCCTCTACCCGCAGTACGGGCTGCGGGTGGCCCACGCCGGGACGGTGCTGATCGGGCCGACCGACGAGGAACTGCTCGAGCTGGCGGCGATCGTCGCTGAGCCCGGTGGCGTCGTGGAGCCGGGCCGCGAGGGCGAGCTCCTCGGATGGCCCCCGGATGCGGGGGACGACGCGGCCCGCCGGTTCCTGGAGTGGGCGTGGCGGCTGCGCGAGGCGCCGAGCCCCGTGCGATGGCGGGCGCCGCTCGCCGTGATCGACGGCGGGCGGGCCCTCGGTCTCGCGGTCCTGGCGCACGAGCACGACGACCCGGCCGGCACGGTCCGCACCTCGTCGTGGCTCGCGCGCGCCGAGCAGGGGCGCGGGCTGGGGCGCCGGGTGCGGCTGATGCTGCTGGAGCTGGCGTTCGCCCACCTCGGGGCGACGCGGGCGACGACCGGCGCCGCCGAGGGCAACGCCGCCTCCCTGCGTGTGTCCCAGCGCTGCGGCTACCGCGAGACCCACCGGGCGCCGGGCCCCGACGGCGTCGTCGAGGTGCACCTCGCCGTCACGCCCGCGGCCTGGCGGCGCCGCCGCCTGCCCGACGTCGACGTGGACGGGGTGGACGCGTTCCGGGACGCGATCGCGGCCTGATCGAGCGCCGAGTGTGCGTCAACGATGGTCGGCTCGCCCTGTCGAGCAGCATGTGCGCACATTCGCTGCGGGGCTGACCCGGCAGCCTGTGCCCCTGCGGTGATCAGGGGCCCTGGCTGCGCCGACCGGCCCCGTTTCCGCAGGTCGCCCCATGGTCGACCCTCGCGGGATCACCCGAGGAGGAGGCACACCATGGCCGCAGGAGGACCCGAGCGCCGCCGTCGGCGCGAGACCAGCACGTCGTCGGGGGACGGCGCCCAGCAGTCGCGCGAGGAGGGGCCCGACGCCACCCAGGCACGTCGCGGAGCGCGCACGGACGCGGCGTCGCGGCCCGACGTCTACCTCGACGTACCGAAGCTCGAGGTCGACCACATCGGGCTGGAGGTCGAGAACCTGCGCGCCCGGGTGTCCCTGCAGGCCGAGGTGCTCGACCTGCTCAAGCTCAACGTCGGTGTCGACGCGGAGCTGGGGCGCGTCGCGCTGGAGATCGACGGGGTGCAGGCCGAGGCGACGCTGAAGGTCCGCCTCGACGAGGTCGCGGGGATCATCGACCGCGTCCTGGACACCGTCGACCGGAATCCCCAGATCCTCGAGACGGTGGCCCGGACCGCGCAGAGCGCGGTGCAGGAGGTCGGCTCCGGCGTGGGCGAGGCGGCGGGCCAGGTCGGGCGCGCCGCGGGCGACGCGGTCGGCGAGGTCGCCGGCCAGGCCGGGGGTGCGGTCGGGCAGCTGACCGACCAGGCCGGCGAAGCCGTCGGGCAGGTCACCGACCAGGCCGGCGAGGCCGTCGGGCAGGTCACCGACCAGGCCGGCGAGGCCGTCGGCGACGCGACCGGCGCCGTGGAGGAGGTCGCGGGCGAGGCCGGGGAGGCGGCGGGCGACACGGCAGGAGATGCGGCCGGCACGGCCGCCGACACCACCGAGGACTCCGCGGGCACGGACGAGGACACGGCACCGGACGCGGACCGGGAGACGACCGACGAGGCCCGGGACGACGGGGACGCCCCGGACCCCGGCGAGACGCCGGGTCGCTCCGGCGACGACTCCGCGGAGTCCGACGACGCGACGCCGGCCCGGGCGCGTGGCTCGTCCGGGCGGTCACGCCGGTCGTCGTCGACGCGCTCGCGTCCCGCCCGCCGGACGACCGGGTGAGCGAGGAGCGCGAGCCGGACATCGAGTTCCGGAGCACGGTCAGAGGCCGGCGGCTGCGGTTCGAGGCGGTGCCCGACGTCCGCGTCGACCTCACCGGGGACCAGGACGACGCCTCGCGCTCCGGGAGCGAGCGGGAGAACCTCCCCGATCGCGTCCGGCGCCACGTCACCTACACCGACGTGCGCGTCGACCACGCGACGCTGTCCTGGCTCGACCCGCCCGACGCGTGACCGCCCCGGGCGGCCGGCGCACGGCCGGCCGCCCGGCGGCGGGTCAGCTGCCGGACTCGGTCGAACGGCGCCGGCGCGTCCCGGCGGTCCGCCCGCCCTCGTCACCCGTCTCCGGACGGCGCGCCGTGCGCGGCGACCGCGGCCGTGCCGGCGCCTCCGCGGTCCCGGAGCCCGTCGACCGGCGTCGCCGCGACCCCGCGCCCCGCCCCGGCTCGACGTCGGGTGTCTCCTCCGGACGCTTGGAGCGGCGGGAGGACGATCCGTCCGACTGCTGCGACGACTCCGACGACTCCGACGACTCCTCCTGCTGACGGGGGCGGCGCAGGTGGAGCCTCTCGGCGAGGCCCTGCCGCTGCTCTGCCCCGTCCTCGTCCTCCTGGTCGTCCTGCTCACCGGCCGCGTCCGCGGCCTCGTCGACGTCGACACCCTCGTCGCCCGACCCGGCCGCCACCTCGTCCGGCTCGAGGTCCTCGCCTTCGTCGACCTCGTCCTCGGCGACGTCCTCACCTTCGTCGACCTCGTCCTCGGCGACGTCCTCGCCTTCGTCGGCCTCATCCTCGGCGACGTCCTCGCCTTCGTCGGCCTCATCCTCGGCGGCCTCGTCCTCAGCGGCCTCGTCCTCGGCCTCGTCCTCAGCGGCCTCGTCCTCAGCGGCGTCGTCCTCAGCGGCCTCGTCCTCAGCGGCCTCGTCCTCGTCGACGTCCTCGGTCTCGTCGTCGGCCTCCCCGGCCGGCTCGTCCTCGGTGTCGTCCTCGGTCTCGGTCTCGGTCTCGGTCTCGGTCTCGGTCTCGTCCTCGGCGTCGTCCTCGGCCTCGAGGTCCGCGTCCTCGGCAGAGGTCTCGACGTCCTCCGAGTCCTCGTCCAGGTCCTGGTCGTCCTCGGCCAGGTCCTCGTCGAGGTCCACGAACTCGTCGGCGTCCTCGGTCGTGATGTCGATGAACACCGTGCGGCCGCCGATGACGAGGGAGCCGTGCAGGTCGATCGATTCGAAGTTCAGCGCGTCGGCCATGGGTGGTGGTCCTTCCCGGGAGCCGGACACCGCTGTCCGGTCGAGTGGGCGGGCCGCGGGGGTCGACCCACATGTGGAGGCCGGTGTTCCCGGGGGTCCGGCGACCGACGCCGGGCCGACGGCGCGTCGGGCGAAGTGGCTCCGTGCGGCCCAGCCGGTACGCCTCGCGGCCGTCGCGCGATCGTCCGGGGTGCGGCGGCGGGGCACCGCCGGTCGCCGTCAGGTGGTGAACGCGGTCACCGTGACGTCCGCCAGGCAGATGGGCGCGCGACGGCGGCCTCGCGGTACAGGATCGCCCCGTCGTGCACGACCAGCGCCCGGAGCACCGACCTCACGCCGCCGTCGCCAGGTGCAGCGTCGTCTCGCCGTACGTGCGCGGCTCCTCCGGCTCGAGGCCCTCGGGCCAGGCCGGCGCCGGGGAGCGGGCGTCGCGCTCGAGGACGACGAGCCCGCCGGAGCGCGTCCACCGCGGCAGCAGGGCGAGCACCGCGTCGAGGGAGTCGGCCGGTTCGCGGTACGGCGGGTCGAGGAGCACGAGGTCGACGGGCGCCGGCGTGCGCCGCAGGAAGGCCAGCACGGCGGAGCGGCGCACCGTGGCACCCCGCACGCCCGCCACCCGGGCGTTGGCCTGGATGACCGCGCACGCCCGCGGGTCGCGCTCGACGAGGACCGCGGTGGACGCCCCGCGCGAGAGCGCCTCGATCCCCAGCGCGCCGGAGCCGGCGTAGAGGTCGAGGACCTCGGCGTCCTCGATCACCCCACGGGCCTCGAGCGCCGAGAACAGCGCCTCGCGCACCCGATCCGACGTCGGGCGCGTGCCCGTGGGCGGCACCGCGATCCGCCGCCCCCCGGCGACGCCGCCGATGATCCTCGTCATCTACGCGAGCACGACCACCAGGTCGCCGCCCTCCACCTGCTGCACCGGGGCGAGGGCCAGCCGCTCGACGGTCCCGGCGCGCGGGGCGGTGATCGAGGCCTCCATCTTCATCGCCTCGATCGTCGCGACGGTGTCCCCGGCCTCGACCCGGTCGCCCTCGGCCACCTGCAGCGTGACGACGCCGGCGAACGGCGCCGGCACCTGGCCGGGGTCGCTGCGGTCGGCCTTCTCCGCGACCTTGACGTCGGTGGCGATCGCCCGGTCGCGCACCTGCAGGGGCCGCAGCTGCCCGTTGAGCGACATCAGCACGGTGCGCATGCCGCGCTCGTCGGGCTCGGAGATGGCCTGCAGCTCGATGAGCAGCTGGACGCCGGTGTCGATGTCGACCGCGCACTCGCGCTCGGGCTCCAGCCCGTAGAAGAACTCCTGGCTGCGCAGCACCGAGGTGTCGCCGTAGGCGTGGCGGTGCTCGCGGAACTCCTTCGTCGGCCCGGGGAAGAGCAGCTCGTTGAGCGTCGCGGCGCGGTCGGCCTCGAGGCCCTTGCGGTCGTCGTCGGTGAGCTCGGTGATCCCCGGGCGCCCAGAGCTCGACCCCGCGGCTCGGCCCTCCAGCGCCTTCGACCGCAGCGGCTCCGGCCAGCCCGCGGGCGGGTCGCCCAGCTCGCCGCGCAGGAACCCGATCACCGAGTCCGGGATGTCGTAGCGGCGCGGGTCGGCCTCGAACGCCGCCGGGTCGACGCCGGCGCCGACGAAGTGCAGCGCGAGGTCGCCGACGACCTTCGACGACGGGGTGACCTTCACCAGGTGGCCGAGCATCCGGTCGGCGGCGGCGTAGGCGTCCTCGATCTGCTCGAACCGGTCGCCCAGGCCCAACGCCACCGCCTGCGTGCGCAGGTTCGACAGCTGACCGCCGGGGATCTCGTGGTGGTAGACGCGCCCGGTCGGCGAGGTCAGGCCGGCCTCGAACGGCGCGTAGACCTTGCGCACGACCTCCCAGTACGGCTCCAGGGCGTTGACGGCGTCGAGCGACAGGCCCGTCTCGCGCGCGGAGTGGTCGGTGGCCGCCACCAGCGCCGAGAGCGAGGGCTGCGAGGTGGTGCCCGCCATCGACGCGACGGCCGCGTCGACGGCGTCCACCCCGGCGTCGATCGCCGCGGTCAGCGTCGCGAGCTGCCCGCCGGCCGTGTCGTGGGTGTGCAGGTGCACGGGCAGGTCGAAGCGCTCGCGCAGCGCGGTCACCAGCGTCCGCGCCGCCGGCGGGCGCAGCAGTCCCGCCATGTCCTTGATCGCCAGGATGTGCGCGCCGGCGGAGACGATCTGCTCGGCGAGGCGCAGGTAGTAGTCGAGGGTGTAGAGCCGCTCGCCGGGGTCGGACAGGTCGCCGGTGTAGCAGAGCGCGACCTCGGCCACCGCTCCGCCCGAGGCGCGCACCGCGTCGATCGCCGGGCGCATCTGGCTCACGTCGTTGAGCGCGTCGAAGATGCGGAAGATGTCGATGCCGACCCGGGCCGCCTCCGCGACGAAGGCGTCGGTGACCTCGGTCGGGTACGGCGTGTAGCCGACGGTGTTGCGCCCGCGTAGCAGCATCTGCAGGCAGAGGTTGGGGACGGCCTCGCGCAGGCGGGCGAGGCGCTCCCACGGGTCCTCGGCGAGGAAGCGCAGCGCCACGTCGTAGGTCGCGCCGCCCCAGCACTCGAGCGAGAGCAGCTCGGGGACGGTGCGCGCGACGTGCGGGGCGATCCCGAGCAGGTCGCGGGTGCGCACGCGGGTGGCGAGCAACGACTGGTGGGCGTCGCGGAAGGTCGTGTCGGTGACCGGGACGCCGGCCTGCTCGCGCAGCCACGACGCGAAGCCCTCGGGACCGAGCTCGGCGAGCCGCTGGCGGGACCCGTCGGGCGGGGCGACCGAGAGGTCGGCGTCCGGCAGCTTCTCGCGCGGGTCGGCGAGCTGCGGGGGCTCGCCGTAGGGCTTGTTGACGGTGACGTCGGCGAGGTAGCTCATCAGCCGGGTCCCGCGGTCGGCGGGCGCCCGCGCCGCCAACAGCTCGGGATGCTCGGCGATGAAGCTCGTCGTCACCCGCCCCTCGCGGAAGTCCGGCTCGTCGAGCAGCGCCATGAGGAACGGGATGTTCGTGGCCACCCCGCGCACGCGGAACTCGGCGAGGGCGCGACGGGCCCGGCGCACCGCGGTGGTGAAGTCGCGCCCCCGGCACGTGACCTTGACCAGCAGCGAATCGAAGTGCGCGCTGATCTCCGCGCCCGCGTAGGCCGTGCCGCCGTCGAGGCGCACGCCCGAGCCCGACGCCGAGCGGTAGGCCGAGATCATCCCGATGTCGGGGCGGAACTCGTTGGCCGGGTCCTCGGTGGTGATCCGGCACTGGACGGCGAACCCGTGCAGGGCGACGGTCTCCTGCGAGAGCTCGAGGTCGGCCAGGGTCTCCCCCGACGCGATGCGCATCTGGGCCGCCACGAGGTCGACGTCGGCAACCTCCTCGGTGACCGTGTGCTCCACCTGGATGCGCGGGTTCATCTCGATGAAGTGGTGGTTGCCGTCCGCGTCGAGCAGGAACTCGACGGTGCCGGCGTTCACGTAGCCGATCCTCTCGGCGAACCGGACGGCGTCCGCGCAGATCCGCTCCCGCAGCTCCGGCGACAGGTGCGGCGCCGGGGCGATCTCGACGACCTTCTGGTGTCGCCGCTGCACCGAGCAGTCGCGCTCGAACAGGTGCATCACGTGGCCCTCGCCGTCGGCGAGGATCTGCACCTCGATGTGCCGCGGGTCGATCACGGCCTGCTCGAGGATCACGGTGGCGTCGCCGAACGCGCTCGAGGCCTCGTTCATCGCCGCCTGCAGCGCGTCGCGCAGCGCGCGGGGCTCGCGGACCAGCCGCATCCCCCGCCCGCCACCGCCGGCGACGGCCTTGACGAACAGCGGGAAGGTCATCGACCCCGACGCGGCCAGCAGCGTCTCGAGGTCATCGGAGGGATCGCTGGAGTCGAGGACGGGCACGCCGGCCTCGCGCGCCGCGGCCACCGCGCGGTGCTTGTTGCCGGCCATCGCCAGCACCCGCGGGGGCGGGCCGATGAACGTGATGCCCGCGTTCTTGCAGGCGGTGGCCAGGCCCGGGTTCTCGGAGAGGAAGCCGTAGCCGGGGTAGATCGCGTCGGCGCCGGAGCGCCGGGCGGCGTCGATGATCGCGTCGATCGACAGGTAGGCGCGGACGGGGTGGCCGACCTCGCCGATCTGGTACGCCTCGTCGGCCTTGAGCCGGTGCTCGGAGTTGCGGTCCTCGTGCGGGAACACCGCCACCGTGGACGCGCCGAGCTCGTAGGCGGCCCGGAAGGCCCGGATCGCGATCTCGCCGCGGTTGGCGACGAGCACCTTGCGGAACATCGTCCGACATCCTCCTGGGGGTACGCCGCGACCGGACGGAGCACGCTACCGCGCACATCGTTCCCGGCGGCAGCGTCGCGAGGGCGACCTGCACCATGGTGGTGCGGTATCAAGGAGGGGTAGGACACACGCCGGGGAGGACATCGTGGACCGACCGAAGCGCTCCGCCGCCCCCTGGCTGTTCGGCATCGCGGTCCTGCTCACCCTGCTCGCCCCGGTGATCTTCCTTGGCGTGTGGGTCGGCGCCGGCACGGTCGAGGGCTTCGGCGTCGCGCTGCTCGCCGCCATCGCCGACCTCGTCGCCGCCGCCATCGCTGCGATCACCGCCACGGTCCTCGCCGTCCGCCGGGGCGTCACCCGCATCCGCACGGTGGTCCACGGCCACCCGCAGGGCCGGGTCGGGCGCATGGCCGAGCACGAGGCCGCGCGCTGGCGCCTCGCCCGCCGGCGCTTCAGCGAGCTGCAGGCCGAGTACGCCGCGTTCGAGGCCGACCGGCACGCCGTGGCCGCTCGCCCGGCGCTCGCCGACGTCACCGTGCCCGCCACCGCCCGCTTCGTGCAGGCGCTGGGCGACGCCGAGTTCCTCGTCACCGACGAGGAACCGGCGGGCCCCCGCCGCGCCGAGTTCGCCGCCGCGGTCGACCGGGCCGTCGAGGCGTGGGAGAACGCCCAGCGCGTGGCCGAGGGCCTCGCGCAGGCGCGTCGCGAGCACGCCGGCGTCCGCGACGACACCCGCGCCGTCGACCCCGCTCCGCCGCGTGTCCACCACACCGTCGCCCCCGGCGCGCCGGCCACCGGCGAACGCCCGGCCGCGCCGTCCGGGTCGGAGTACGCCCAGGCCGCCGACGCCGTGCGCCGCGCCGCCGCCCGCGGGGCCCGCGACCTGCGCGACCGCCTGCGCGCCTAGTCCCCCGACGCAGCGAACGGGCGGTTCGCTGCCTCTACGCGCGCGAACTCCCCGTTGATCACCGCGCGACGCGGCGCACGGCGTCGGCGAACGCCGTCGGTCGCTCGACCTGCACGTAGTGCCCCGCGCCGGGCACGACGACGACGCGCCGGTCCGGGCGCAACGGGGTGAGCGTGTCGGCGCCGAGGTCGGGCGCGCCGCCGGAGACGACGAGCACCGGCATCGCCAGCGGACGGGGGTCGGCGCGGTTCGCCGCGGCGTCGCGGTGCAGCGCCCGGTAGCGACCCATCGCCGCGTCCAGGCGCCCCGGCGGCGCGTAGGCGGCGACGGTGTCGTCGAGCGGGAAGGCCTGCGTCCCGGTGAAGCCGGCGAGGAACGCCTGCAGCCGGGGGCGTTCCGCGGCCTCGATCGCCCCGGGGGGCGCGTCGCCGAAGGTCCGCAGGTGCGGCGGGCCGCGCTCGGCGAGGCCGTAGCCGGGCACCCCGCCCCCGGAGATCACCAGGTGCGCCACCTGCGCGGGGCGCGCCCGGGCCCACGCCACGGCCGCCATCGCACCCAGGTCGTGGCCCACGACCGTCGCGGGCGGCAGGCGCAGGGCGCCGGCGAGCACGGCGAGGTCGGCGGCGAGGTCGCGCGTCGCGTAGGCGTCGGTGCCCGGCGGGGCGAGGCCGGAGCACCCGGCACCGCGGAGGTCGGGCACGACGACGCGGTGGTCGGCGGCCAGGTCGGTGGCCACCGCGCGCCACGTGGCGGCGGTCTCGGGGAAGCCGTGCAGGAGCACGACGACCGGCGCGCCGACCGGTCCCGCGGTGGTGACGTGCAGCCGCGTCCCGCTCGTGTCAACCGTCTGCACCGATCCACCGGGCACGGCGGGGGCGCACGGATCGGGCGCCGATCCGGGCGACCCGCAGCCGCTCACCACGACCAGGATGAGGGCTCCGACCAGCGCGAACAGGCTCGCGACGGGCCGTGGAGCGGTCACACGTCCCAGGATGGCCCAGGGCGCGGGAACCGACCGGGCGCCCCGGTCCGCGTGTTTGCGGTCACCGTCGGCGGGTCACCCGAGGGGTGTCGACCTGGTGAGTGGGAGCTGGGGAGCCTCCGCACACCGCATGGTCCGGGCCCGCCGTTCGGGGCGGCGGGCCCGGACCCCTTCACCTCGCGCTCAGGCGAAGCGGCGCGCGCCGACGGCGTCGTCCATCCGGCGGGCCACCGACGCGACCCGGACGTCCTTGCCGGACTGCGGCGCCTCGATCATCTGGCCGTCACCGATGTACATGCCGACGTGGCTGACCGGGCTGTTGAAGAAGATGAGGTCGCCGGGCTGCAGGTTGTCGAGGTCGACGTCCTCGCCGGCCTGTGCCTGCGCCCGCGAGGTGCGCGGCAGCTCGACGCCGGCCTTCTCGAAGGCCCACTGCGTCAGGCCGGAGCAGTCGAACCCGCTCGGGCTGGTGCCGCCCCACACGTAGGGCACGCCCAGCTGGCTGCGCGCAGCCGCGATGGCCTGCTGCGCGACGGACGAGCCGGCCGAGGACACCTCCTCGCCGTCCGACCCGCTCGACGAGGCCTCGCTGCTGCGCTCCTGGTCCTGCTGGGTGGTCCGGGCGGCCGCCCGCGAGTCGGGCGAGTCGTGCTTGATCGACGAGACGCCGGAGGCCGGGCTCGACGCCACGACCGGCAGCACCGAGGTCGTGGCGGCGTCGAGGGCCGGGGCGGCCGGGGCCAGCGCGAGGTTCGCCGAGGCGAGCTCCGGGGAGATCGCGGTCTCGCCGGTGACGGGCGCCGCCTCGTCGCCGAGGAGCCCGTGCGTCGCCATTCCGCCGGCGGTCGCGACCGCGCCGAGCGCGGCCAGCGACAGGCCCGCGGTGCGCGCGGCGCGGCCCCACGGGTGGGGCGGCTCGCCGTGGCCGGCCGGACGCCCGTGCCGCCCGTGCGCCGAGCGCGAGCGGCGGTCGACGGGGACGACGCCCATCGAGCCGGCCGTCGCGGCCTCGGGGGCGCGGTGGCGTCCCCCGGGGCGCGGGGCCGGGGCCTGCTTCGACACCGGGTCGGTCTCGGGCAGCACAGCCGTCATGCGCGATCTCCACGCCCGCCGGGCGGCACGCGACGGACCGGGGGCCGTGGGGACGACCCCGGGTCCGCGGACTCCCGCGCCGCTGGGGAGCTGCGGCGCGAGGTCGGTCACCCGCCCCGTCCTGGGAGGTCGTGCGCTCCGGGGAGGCCGCCGGACGGGGAACCGGACGGAGCGGCCGAGCGCGTCACCGGGCTGATGCTCGGCGACGACCAGAACGTAACCGATCCGTGACCACCCGGGACCACGCCACACCGTCCCAGCGCGCTCGCCGGTCGTCGCACCGCGCTCATCGGCGACCGTCGGAGCCACGGACCGCTCACCGCGCCACTGGCCCGTTCCGGTGACGACGAGCGGCCCCCCTCACCCCCGGTCGTGGTCTCGCGGCGGATCGGGGACGGCGCTCCGGGCTCCTACAGACGGTCGAGGAACGCCGCCTCGTCCTCGCCGACCACGGAGCGGACGAGCCCGGCGAGACCCGGGTGGTCGGCGAGCGAGGGGTCGACGGCCAGCACCGCGCGGGCCTCCTCGCGGGCCTCGGCGATGACGTCGCCGTGGCGCAGCACCGAGAGCATGTGCAGCCCCGAGTGGCGGCCGGACTGCTGGGCGCCGAGGACGTCGCCCTCGTCGCGCACCTGGAGGTCGAGGCGGGCCACCTCGAACCCGTCGGGCGTGGCGGCCAGCCGCTCGAGCCGCTCGAGCGCGGGCGAGCCCGGCAGGGCGTCGGTGACGAGCAGGCACGACGAGGGCGCCGAGCCGCGCCCGACCCGTCCTCGCAGCTGGTGGAGCTGGGAGACCCCGAAGCGGTCGGCGTCCATGATGATCATCATCGTGGCGTTGGGGACGTCGACGCCGACCTCGACGACGGTGGTGGCCACCAGCACGTCCACCCGGCCCTCGCCGAAGGCCCGCATGACCGCGTCCTTCTCGTCGGTGGGCAGCCGCCCGTGCAGGATCTCCAGCCGCAGCCCGGCGAGCGGGCCCTCGGCGAGCATCGGCCCGACCTCGCTGACCGCCAGCGGCGGGCGCGCGACCGGCGCCTCGGTCTCCTCGTCGCGCTCGGGGTCGAGCAGGTCGTCGGCCGCGGTCGGGGGCTGCTCCTCGCCCGGTTCGCCGCCCTCGTCGCCGATGCGCGGGCACACCACGTAGACCTGGTGGCCCGCACCGACCTCCTCGTGCACCCGCTCCCACGCCCGGTCGAGCCAGCGGGGCTTCACGCCCGCCGGCACCGCCGTGGTGGCGATCGGCCGGCGTCCCGCGGGCAGCTCGGTGAGCTCGGAGGTGTCGAGGTCGCCGTACAGCGTCAGCGCCACCGTGCGCGGGATCGGCGTGGCGGTCATGACGAGCACGTGCGGCGTCGTCTCCCCCGGCCGCGAGCGCAGCTCGTCGCGCTGGTGCACCCCGAAGCGGTGCTGCTCGTCGACCACGACGAGCCCGAGGTCGGCGAAGCCCACGCCCTGCTGGATCACGGCGTGGGTGCCGACGACGATGCCCGCGGCGCCCGACTGCGCGTCGAGCAGCGCCTCGCGGCGGGCCCTGGCACCCAGCGACCCGGTGAGGAGCGTGACCCGCGTCGCTCCCTCGGGGTCGGCGTCGAGCTCGCCCGCGCGTCCCAGCGGCCCGAGCATCGCCCGTAGCGAGCGCGCGTGCTGGGCGGCCAGGACCTCCGTGGGTGCCAGCAGCACCGCCTGCCGGCCGGCGTCGACGACCTGCAGCATCGCCCGCAACGCCACGATCGTCTTGCCCGAGCCGACGTCGCCCTGCAGCAGGCGGTTGAGCGGCTCCGTGCCCGCCAGGGCGGCGCTCAGCGACTCACCCACATCCCGCTGCGAGCCGGTGAGGGCGAACGGCAGCCGCGCGTCGAACGCGGCCGCGAGCCCGTCCTCCCGGCGCGGGCACGCGGGCGCGGGGCGGGTGGTGGCGCTGGCCCGTCGCCCGACCATCGCGAGCTGGAGCCCGAACGCCTCGTCCCACACGAGGCGCCGCCGCGCCGCCCGCTGCTCCTCGTAGGTGTCGGGCAGGTGCACCCGGCGCAGCGCGTCGCCCAGCGACGCGAGGCCGTGCGCGGCGCGCAGCGTGTCGGGCAGCGGGTCCTCGGGCTCGTCGAGCAGGTCGAGCACCTGGCGCACGGCCATCATCACCTGCCACGACCGCAGCCTGCGGGTGGCCGGGTAGACGGGGATGAGGCCGGGCAGGTGGGCACTCGCCCCCGCGTTGAGCACGATGAAGTCCGGCGCCGCCAGCTGCCACCCGCCCTTGTAGCGGCTCAGGTCGCCCGAGAACAGCGCCTTCGTGCCCGGCTTGAGATCGCGCTCGCGGTAGGGCTGGTTGAAGAACGTGCACGTGAACCACTGGGCGCCGACCGACACCCGTGCCTCGAGGACGTGGCCGCGGCGGTGGCGCATCCGCCGGCCCGTGACGCCCTCGACCGTCCCGAGCAGCGTGACGTGCTCGCCGGGGCGGAAACGCTGGTCCTCCCGGTCGGTGGCGCGGGTGACCGTCGCGTGCTCGATGTACTTGCGGGGGTAGTGCCGCAGGAGGTCGCCCACCGTGCGCAGCTCGAGCTGGCGGGCGAGCGGCCGCGCGGTCTTGTCGCCCAGGGCCGTGAGCAGCGACGTCTCCATGCCGACCACGCGGGAGAGGATGTCACCCCGCACCGACAGCGCCCGGGGTCGACCCGCGCCCGTCCCGCCCCGGCGACCCCGGCGCCCGGGGCCGCGCGCGTCCTCGGTTACGCTGGAGAGGAGTGCGCACCGCCGGTGACGGCGTGGGTGCGCGAGCGGAATCGTCAGCGTGTCGAGGAGTTCAGCCGTGAGTGCCGTCTGTGACGTGTGCGCGAAGGGCCCGGGGTTCGGGAAGTCGGTGTCGCACTCGCACGTGCGCACGAACCGCCGCTGGAACCCGAACGTGCAGGTCGTGCACACCCGTCTGGCCAACGGCAACCGGAAGCGGATGAACGTCTGCACGTCCTGCCTGAAGGCCGGCAAGGTCGCTCGCTGACCCAGCGACCCTCGTCCCACGGCGCCACCGGCGCACCGCGGGTCTCCGTCGGCGACGGCGCCGGGACGCACCGCGGGTCCGCGGTCGCCCGGTGATGGTCGCCGTCGACGCGCTCGTCGAGGTCGACCGAACCCGGCGCCGACCGCAGCGGCGGCCCCTCAGGCCGGTTCGAGCAGGTCGTCGAAGTCGCCGTCCTTGGCGCCGAGGAGGAACGCCGTGATCTCGGCGCGCGTGTAGACGAGGACCGGACCGTCGCGGTGGCGCGCGTTGCGCACGGCCGCCCCGCCGTCGGGCAACGGCGCGACCTCGACGCAGCTCCCCCGCGGTGTGGTGCGGCGGCTCTTGCGCCACGCCAGGCCGGCGGTGTCGGATTCGGTCATCTCGGGCACGGGCCCTCCCCCAGAACGTGCACCAGCTCTCGCCGGGTGCAGGTGTTCTTGCATCTGCAATCTACGTGGGTGAGACTCGGTCACGTCGCGAACGTCGGGTGGAGCGACGAACGGAGGTCCGCGTGAGCCAGCCGGGACGCCCACGGGCCGCGGGCCGCACGTCCGCACCGCTGCGTGTGTCGTCCGAACGGCTCACCGACGAGGAGGCCCGCGCCGCCGCGGCCACCCCTCCGGCACCCGCCGAGCCCACCGGTCCCGTCCGGACGGTCCCGCCGCCACACCCGGCGGCCTCACCACCCGCGGCCACGGCCGTCGCCGCGCCCGTCGTCGCCCGGCCGTCGCTGCCCGTGGTCGCCCCACGGCCCCGGCGACGCCTCGCCGACCTGTGGCGCCTGCTGTTCTCGCGCCGCCGCGCCGGGCGCCACCGTCCGGAGACGACGCCCCCGCAGGGCTGGAGCATGTTCGCCCCCCAGCGCCGGCGCCCGCCGGGGCGGCGCTGGGGCCGCCGGATCTAGGGCAGGCGCCAGTCGACCGGCTCGTCGCCGAGCTCGAGGAGGAACTCGTCGACCCGGCTGAACGGGTGCGAGCCGAAGAACCCGCGGTCCGCCGACATCGGGCTCGGGTGCGCCGACTCCACGGTCGGTACGTCCTCGCCCAGCAGCGGCTTGACCGTCTGCGCGTCGCGGCCCCACAGCACCGCCACGAGCGGCTGGTCGGGCCGCGCGACGAGCGCCGACACCGCGGCCTCGGTGATCTTCTCCCAGCCCTTGTTGCGGTGCGACCCCGGCGACCCGGGCTCCACGGTGAGGACCCTGTTGAGCAGCAGCACGCCGCGGGCCGCCCAGGGCGAGAGGTCACCGCTGGTGGGCGGCGGGTGCCCGAGGTCGCTCGTGTACTCGCGGAAGATGTTCTGCAGGCTCTTCGGCAGCGGGCGCACCTCGGGCGCGACCGAGAACGACAGCCCGACCGCGTGCCCGGGGGTCGGGTACGGGTCCTGGCCCATGACCAGCACACGCACCTCGTCGAACGGCTGCGCGAAGGCACGCAGCACGTTCGGCCCCGCGGGCAGGTACTTCCGCCCGGCGGCCACCTCGGAGCGCAGGAAGTCACCCATCGCCGCGACGGTGTCCGCGACCGGCTCGAGCGCCTCCGCCCAGCCGGCCTCGACGCTCTCGGAGAGTGGACGGGCCACGGTGGGAGCCTCCGCAAGGACGGGCACGGGTCATTCCGGTCGGCGAGCCGACCCGGGTTCGACGCTAGCGCCCGCCGCACGACGGTCCGCACCCACCCGTAGCCCCGCTGATCCCTCCCGGTGCTCCGCCGACCCGATCAGATCGGGTCGGCGGAGCACCGGGGGCGATCATGGTCGGGAGCGAGCCCGCGGGCGAAGCAGATGCTGCCCGGGGCGTCCCGGTAGACGCCGAACCCCGGCATCTCGTGATAGCCCCGCGCCCGGTAGAACGCGATCGCCTCGGGCTGGGCGCTGCCGCTCTCGAGCACCGTGCGCCCGCACCCCGCCGCCGCGGCGGTGCGCTCGAGCTCGGCGAGCACGGCCGTCGCCAGCCCGCGCCGACGGTGCGCCGGGTCGACCCACATGCGCTTGATCTCCGCGTCGCCCGGGCGCAGCACGTCGCGGTCCCTGGCCTCGATCGTCGCGGGCTCGTGGCGCCGCCAGCCCCCGCAGCACACCGGTCCGGTGCCGGGAAGGCTCCCGAGGAGGAAGATCCCGCGCGGCGGGCTGAACTCGGCCGGGTCGACGGGCGTGCGGTCGGCGCCGCCATAGCGCTCCACGTAGAACGCCTGCACGGCGTCGACGAACCGCACGCTCTCCGGGTCGTCGTACGCCGCGACCCGGAAGGTCACCGATACGGACGGGGCGAGGGACGCCCCCGGTGCGTCGCAGGCAGCCAGGGCGTCCCTCGCCCCCTCGCGGGGAGCCGTCACGCGTCCTAGTCGATCAGCTCGTAGGCCGGCAGCGTGAGGAACTCGACGTAGTCGTCGGCGAGCGCGACGGACTCGAAGACGTCGCGGGCGTCCTGCCAGCGGCCCTTCTCGAACACGTCCTCGCCCACCGTCTCCTTGATCTTCTGCAGCTCCTCGTCGATCACCCGGCGGACGAGGTCGGGCGTCACCTTCTGTCCGTCGTCCAGCGCGATGTCGTTGTGGATCCACTGCCACACCTGCGAGCGGGAGATCTCCGCGGTGGCGGCGTCCTCCATCATGTTGAAGATGCCGGCCGCGCCGGTGCCCGACAGCCAGGACTGGATGTACTGCAGGCCCACCGACACGTCGTTGCGCAGGCCCGCCTCCGTGATGTCCCCGGGCGTCGAGCGGACGTCGAGCAGCTCGGCGGCCCCCACACGGACGTCCTCGCGGGTCCTGTCGAGCTGGTTGGGCCGGTCGCCGAGGACCTTGGTGAACTCCTCGCGGCAGATCTCGACGAGGTCCGGGTGGGCGACCCAGGAGCCGTCGTAGCCGTCGCCGGCCTCGCGGGCCTTGTCCTCGTGGACCTTGGCCATGGCCTTCTCGTTGGCCTCGGGGTCCTTGCGCGACGGGATGAACGCCGCCATGCCGCCGATCGCGAAAGCGCCGCGCTTGTGGCAGGTGCGCACGAGCAGCTCGGAGTAGGCGCGCATGAACGGCACGGTCATACCCACCGAGTTGCGGTCGGGCAGCACGAAGTCGCGGCCCTGCTCGCGGAAGTTCTTGATCACCGAGAACAGGTAGTCCCAGCGCCCGGCGTTGAGGCCCGAGGCGTGGTCGCGCAGCTCGTAGAGGATCTCCTCCATCTCGAACGCCGCGGTGATCGTCTCGATGAGCACGGTGGCGCGGACGGTGCCCTGCGGGATGCCCAGCAGGTCCTGCGCCTTGACGAACACGTCGTTCCACAGCCGCGCCTCGAGGTGCGACTCCATCTTCGGCAGGTAGAAGTACGGCCCGCTGCCGCGGTCGACCAGCCCGCGGGCGTTGTGGAAGAAGTACAGCCCGAAGTCGACGAGCCCGCCGGCGATCTTCTCGCCGTCGACGGTGATGTGCTTCTCGTCCAGGTGCCACCCCCGGGGGCGCAGCACGACGGTCGGCTGCTCGTCCGCGGTGACCTCGTAGTGCTTGCCCTCGGGACTGTCGTAGGTCAGCTTGCCGTCGCCGGACTGCGCGTCGATGAGGTTGACCTGGCCGGAGATGACCAGCTCCCAGGTGGGCGCGTGCGAGTCCTCGAAGTCGGCCAGCCAGACCTTCGCGCCGGAGTTCAGCGCGTTGATCGTCATCTTGCGGTCGGTGGGACCCGTCATCTCGACCCGGCGATCGCGCAGGTCGGCGGGCGCCTCGGCGACCTTCCAGTCCCCGTCGCGGACGTCCTGCGTCTCGGGGAGGAAGTCGAGAGTGCCGGTGCGCGCGATCTCCGCGCGACGCTCCTTGCGGCGCTCGAGGAGCTGCCGGCGCGTCGGCTGCGCGTGCCGGTGCAGCTCGGCCAGGAACGCGAGCGCGTCGTCGGTGAGCACCTCCTCCTGCCGCTCGACGGTGTACCCGGACACCTCGACACCGGTGGTCGACATTGGCCAGCACTCCTCACGACGGGACCTGGTGCTGTTCGCTTTTCTACATCATGGAAGTTGACTTCCGCAATGCGGAATGATGGGGTGACCGCGTCGGTGATCCCCCTCATGGGCGTACCCGGGAAGGAGAACCCCGATGCCGTCGGTGCAGTCCCTGACCCGGGCCCTCGACCTGCTCGACCACCTCGCCGACGCCGGCGGGCGGGCCACGCTCTCCGAGCTCGCGGCCGCCTCCGGGCTGCCCGCGGCGAGCGTCCACCGGCTGCTCGCGACGCTGGTCGCGCAGGGCCACGTGCGCCGCGAGGCGGGCCGGCGCTACGCGCTGGGGCCGCGCCTCGTGCGTCTCGGCGACGTCGCGGGGCATGTGCTCGGGGAGGGCGTCGGCCCCGCCCTGCGCGAGCTGGTCACGGCCACCGGGGAGTCGGCCAACCTCGCGGGCCTCGACGGCGACACCGCGGTCTACCTCGCCCAGGCCCCGTCGCCGCACCCCATGCGCATGTTCACCGAGGTCGGGCGCCGCGTCCCGCTGCACGCCACGGGCGTGGGCAAGGCGCTGCTCGCGGCCATGACGCCCGAGGAGGTCGACGTGCTCGTGGCCCGCACGGGCATGCCTGCGCGCACCCCCGCCACGCTCACCGACCCCGCCGCGCTGCACGACGAGCTCGCCGCCGCCCGGGCCCGCGGATGGGTGCTCGACGAGGGCGAGCAGGAGGTCGGCGTGCGCTGCGTCGCCGCGCCCGTGCCGCGCGCGCCGACGCCGTGCGCGGTGTCGGTGTCCGGGCCCGCGGCGCGCTTCTCCCCCGCGGAGGCCGAGCGCGCGGGGCCCACCGTGGTCGCCGCGGCCGCGCGGCTGGGCGAGGAGCTCGCGGGGCTGCCCGACGACGACGCGGACGCCTCGGGAGGTGCGCGGTGACCCCGCGGGTCGCGGTCTGCTGGGACGTCGACGGCACGCTGCTGCACGGCGGGACGGTCGGTCGCGAGGTGCTCGCCGCCGCGTTCACCGAGGTCACGGGCCACCCCGCGCCGATCGACCGGATCGCGATGGGCGGGCGCACCGACTGGCTCATCGGCGAGGCGCTGCGCGACGCGCTGGCCGCCGAGCACGCGGCCGCCATCACCGCCCGCGGCGACGATTTCGGCCACGCCATGGTGGCCGCCGTCACCGCGACGTGGGAGCGGCGGGCGGACGACCTCGTCGCCGTCGCCCGCACCCTGCCCGGCGTGCGCGAGACCGTCGCCGCACTCGCCGCCGAGCCCGGCGTCGTGCAGACCCTGACCACCGGCAACGTGCCCGCCGGCGCCCGTGCCAAGCTGACCGCGGTCGGGCTCGCCGACTCCCCCATCGACCTCGACCTCGGCGGCTACGGCGTCGGCCCGGGCGCGCGCGTCCGCGTCGTCACCGCCGCCCGGGACGCCCTCGCGGCCCGGTACGGCACCGCGCCGGCCCTGGTCGTCGTCGGCGACACCCCGCTCGACGTCGAGGCCGCGCACCGGGCCGGCGCGGTCGCGGTGGGGGTCGCGACGGGCCGGTCGAGCACCGACGAGCTGCACGCCGCGGGCGCCGAGCACGTGTTCGCCGACCTCGCCGACCCCGCCCGTCTGGTGGCGGTGGTGCGGTCGGCGCGCGAGGATTCGTGGCACACCACCCGAGGAGGCTCGTGATGCCGGAGCGGACGATGGAGGCCCCCCACGGCGGCACCGGGAACGACGCCCCCGGAGCGGCGACTCCGCCCGTGGCCGTCGGGCCGGAGCTGGCCCGGGCGTTCCGCGACGTCCTGCCCGCGGACCTGGTGATCACCGACGAGGTGGGCCGGCGCAGCTACGAGTGCGACGGGCTCACCGGCTTCCGCCAGATCCCGGCCCTGGTGGTCCTGCCGCGCGACGCCGACGAGGTGGCCGCCTGCGTGCGGGTCTGCGCCCGCCACGGCGTCCCCTTCGTGGCGCGCGGTGCCGGGACGGGGCTGTCGGGCGGCGCGATGCCCGTCGCCGACGGCGTCGTGATCTCGCTGCAGAAGCTGCGCCGCATCCTCGAGATCGACGTCGAGAACCGGCGGGCCGTGCTGGAACCGGGCGTCTACAACCTCGAGATCTCCAAGGCCGCCGCCCCGTACGGCCTCTACTACGCGCCCGACCCGTCGAGCCAGCAGGTCTGCACGATCGGCGGCAACGTCGCGGAGAACTCCGGCGGCGCGCACTGCCTGAAGTACGGCTTCACCACCAACCACGTCCTCGAGATGGAGGTCGTGCTCGCCGACGGGTCGGTGGTCACGCTCGGCGGGCCGACGGGCGAGCAGGCCGGGCCGGACCTGCGGGGGCTGTTCATCGGCTCCGAGGGCACGCTCGGCATCTGCACCAAGGTCACCGTGCGGCTGCTGCAGACCCCCGAGACGGTGCGCACGGTGCTCGCGGACTTCCCGTCGATCGAGGCCGCGGGCGACACCGTCGGCGACATCGTCGACGCGGCGATCATCCCGGCCGCGGTGGAGATGATGGACTCGCTGTCGATGGAGGCCTCGGAGGCCGCCACCGGGGCCGGGCTGACCGTCGACGCGCCCGCAGCGCTGATCATCGAGCTGGACGGGCCGGCCGACGAGGTCGAGGCCGAGTTCTCCCACCTGACGGCCATCTGCGAGCGCCACGGCGCCACCCGGATGCACGTGCCGGCCGAGGCCGAGGAGCGCCAGAAGGTGTGGAAGGGCCGCAAGGCCGCGTTCGCCGCGGTCGGGCGGATCAGTCCCGACTACATCGTCCAGGACGGCGTGGTCCCGCGGACGCGGCTGGCGGAGGTGCTCACGCGGATCGCCGAGATGGGCCGCGACGCCGGTCTGCGCGTCGCCAACGTCTTCCACGCCGGCGACGGCAACCTGCACCCGCTGGTGCTCTACTCGGAGGCCGCGGGCGAGCACGACGCCGCCGAGAAGCTCTCCACGGACATCGCCGAGCTGTGCGTCGAGCTGGGCGGATCGCTCTCCGGCGAGCACGGCATCGGCACCGACAAGGCGTGCTCGATGCCGCGGATGTTCTCCTCCGACGATCTCGCCGTGATGCACCGGGTGCGGCACGCCTTCGACCCGGACGACCGCTGCAACCCGGGCAAGGTCTTCCCGACGCCGCGCCTGTGCGGCGAGCGCCCCGGGCCCTACCGCCCCCATCCCCTCGAGGAAGCCGGAGTGATCGAGCGCCTCTGATGACCGACACCATCACCCCGCGCTCGCTCGACGAGCTGCGCGACGCCGTCATCGACCGGCCGGGCACGATCCGCATCGCGGGCGCCGGCACCGCCCACGACTGGGCCGGGACCCCGGAGCCCGCCGACACGGTCCTCGACACCACCGGGCTGTCGGGCATCGTCACCCACAACCCCGGCGACATGACCGTCGAGGTGTGGGCCGGGACGCCGTTCGGCGCCCTGCAGACCGACCTCGGCGAGCACCACCAGCGCGTCGCGGTCGACCCCGCACGGGCCGCCGAGGGCGCCACGCTCGGCGGGCTGTTCGCCACCGCCGACGCCGGTCCCCGCTCGCTGCAGTACGGCTCGCTGCGCGACCTCGTCATCGGCGCGACCATCGTGCTCGCCGACGGCACCGTCGCGCGCTCGGGCGGGCACGTCATCAAGAACGTCGCGGGCTACGACCTGACCAAGCTGCTGCACGGCGCGCAGGGCACGCTCGGGGTGCTCGCCCGGCTGGTGCTGCGCCTGCACCCCACGCCGCAGGTCACCGCCACCGTCGCCGCGTCCTGCGAGCGCTCGGCGATGGCCGGCCTCGCGCGCCGCGTCGCCGACAGCCCGGTGGAGCCGACCGCGGTGGAGTGGCATGCCGGGCGGCTCCTGAGCCTGCTCGAGGGCTCGGAGAGCGGCGCCGAGGCCCGCGCGCGCCGGCTCGCCGAGATCCTCGGCTCCGACGCCGCCGTGCTCGCGCCCGACGACGCCACGCAGGCCTGGGAGGCCCACGCCGCGGCGGTGCGGGCCCGTAGCGACGACCGGGCGGTGTTCCGGTTCGGGGTGACGCCCTCCGAGCTCCCGCGGGTCCTCGACGCGCTGGAGTCGGCGACCGGGGTCACCGCCTCGCCGCGCACCGGCGTCGCGACCGTGGCACTGCCCGCCGACGCCGACGTCGTGGCCACCGCCCACCGGCGCGTGGCCGAGGCCGGTGGCACGTCGACCCTGCGGCAGCGGCCCGCCGGCGCCGCGCTACCCGCGTTCGGCCCGGCACCCGCGTCCGCGACGGTGCTGCGGGCCGTCGCCGCCTCCCTCGATCCCGACCAGCGCTTCGGGCGCGGGCGCCTCGCGCCGTGGCTCCCGCTGCCAGACCAGACCGGACAGCCGACCGGAGTGAGCGCATGACCACCCACCCCACGCCCGGCCCCACCCTCGACTTCTCCTCCGAGCGCGGCGAGAAGCCGGCCCCGGAGCGGGCCGACCTACTCGGCGGTGCCGGACCGTCGGAGTTCGGCTCGTTCGACGCGCACCACCCGCCGGCGCAGGAACTGCTCGACGACTGCGTGCACTGCGGGTTCTGCCTGCCCACGTGCCCCACGTACGCGCTGTGGGGCGAGGAGATGGACTCCCCGCGCGGGCGCATCTACCTCATGGAGATGGCGGAGAAGGGCGAGATCCCGCTCGAGGGCTCGTTCACCACCCACATCGACCGCTGCCTGGGTTGCATGGCGTGCGTGACGGCGTGCCCGTCGGGCGTGCAGTACGACCGCCTGCTCGAGGCCACGCGCCCCCAGATCGAGCGCAACGTGCCGCGTTCGCGGTCGGATCGCTGGTTCCGCGAGGCGATCTTCGCGCTGTTCCCCTACAAGCGGCGGCTGCGCGCGGCGTCGCTGGGCGGGGCGCTGTACCAGCGGTTGCGCCCGAAGAGCATGGACAAGCTGCTGGCCAGGGTGCCCGAGCGGTTCGGGCGGCTCGTCGCGATGGAGTCGCTGCTGCCGCCGGTGAGCGTGCGCGACGCGTTCCGCCGGATGCCAGAGCGCACGCCGGGGATCGGGCCGCGCCGTGGCCGTGTCGGGCTGCTCACCGGTTGCGTGCAGGACGTGTTCTTCCACCCGGTCAACGAGGCCACCGCCCGGGTGCTCGCCGCCGAGGGCTGGGACGTCATCGCGCCGCGGGAGCAGGCGTGCTGCGGCGCCCTGGGCCTGCACGCGGGCCGGGAGGCCGAGGCGATCGAGCGGGCGAAGAAGCTGATCGCGGTGTTCGAGCGCGCGCAGGTCGACACGATCGCCACGAACGTCGCCGGCTGCGGGTCGTCGATGAAGGAGTACGGCGAGCTGCTCGCCGACGACCCCGAGTGGGCGGAGCGGGCGGCCGCGTTCGCGGCGAAGGTGCGCGACATCTCCGAGGTGGTCGACGAGACACTCGCCGACGCCCGGGCCCGGCGGCACCCGATCGAGGCGCGCGTGGTCTACCACGACGCGTGCCACCTCGGGCACGCGCAGAAGATCCGTAGCGAGCCGCGGCGGGTGCTGCGGGCGATCCCGGGTGTCGAGCTCCTCGAGCTGCCCGAGGCGGAGATCTGCTGCGGGTCGGCGGGGATCTACAACATGCTCCAGCCGCAGGCGGCGAGCGACCTCGGCCACCGCAAGGCCGGCAACATCCGCGGCACCGGCGCCGACCTGCTCGTCACCGCCAACCCGGGGTGTCTGCTGCAGATCCGCAAGTACCTCGGCGCCGACCTGCCGATGCTCCACCCGATCCAGCTCGTCGACGCCTCCATCCGCGGCGTCCGGCCGCCGGAGATGGGCTGACCGTCCTACGTGCGTGATCTTCTGAGCTATAGCCCAGAAGATCACGCACGTACTACCGCCAGTGCAGGTAGCCCGGGTCGCCGGAGCCGCCCCAGCGGTCGGCGTCGACGGTGACGCCCGTGCCGGCGCGCACCTCGCCGCACACCACCCAGTCGGCGGGCACGACGTCCTCGCTCGGGAACGTGGCCACGAGTGCGTGGTCCTCGCCGCCGGTGAGCGCCCAGCCCAGGGCGTCGCCGCCGAGGGCCGAGGCGACGTCGCGCAGCTTGTCGGCCACGGGCACCAGGCGCGAGGACAGGTCGACGTGCACGCGCGAGGCGGCGGCGACGTGGCCCAGGTCGGCGAGCAGCCCGTCCGAGGTGTCGATCATCGACGTGGCACCGGCGCGCGCCGCGACCGGGCCGGCGCGCCACGGCGGGCGGGGGGTGCGGTGCGCGGCCACCATGGCCACCGGGGAGCGGAAGCCGCGCCGCAGCACCGCCATCCCCGCCGCCGACCACCCCAGCTGCCCGCACACGGCCACCACGTCGCCCGGGCGCGCCCCGGACCGCGTGACGGCCGCCCGGCCCTCCAGGTCGCCGAGCGCCGTGATGGACACCACCAGCGTGTCCGCCGACACGGTGTCGCCCCCGACCACGCCGATCCCGGCGTCCGCGGCGGCGTCCCACACCCCGGCGGCGAGCCCGTCGAGGACCTCCGTGCTCGTGTCGCCCGGGCAGGCGAGCGAGAGCAGCAGCGCGGTCGGCACCGCGCCCATGGCCCCGATGTCGGCGAGGTTCGCGGCCACCGCCTTGCGGCCGACCTGCTCGGGTGCCGACCAGTCCAGTCGGAAGTGCACGCCCTGGACCAGCGTGTCCACGGTCGCCACGACCCGCCCGTCGGGCGCCGCGACCACCGCGGCGTCGTCGCCCGGGCCCAGCAGCGTCTGCTCGGGCTGGAAGCGCTCCCCGGTCAGGCGGTCGATGACGCCGAACTCGCCGAGCTCCGCCGCGGTCTCGCCCGCCTCGGGCGCGCCGGTACCCCGGCGGGCGGTCCCCCCGGTTCGTCCGTGTCCCCCGCGCCCGTTCGCCGTCCGGCTCACCCCTCAGCTCCCTGCGGTACCTTGCCTGCCACGCCGTGCCGGTGCACCCGTCCGCCGGCCCCCGTCCCCGAGGAGGCACGTCCGTGGTCCAGGCCTACATCCTGATCCAGACCGAGGTGGGTCGTGCCGCCGCGGTCGCCTCGGAGGTGGCCGGGATCGACGGGGTGAACACCGCGCGGGACGTCACCGGACCCTACGACGTCATCGTGTGCGCGGAGGCCCACGACGTGGAGTCGCTGGGTCGCACGGTCGTGAGCGCCGTCCAGAAGGTGCCGGGCATCACCCGGACGCTGACCTGCCCCGTCGTGTCCGCCGACTGACCCGGTGGCGCCCACGCGCGCACCCGAGGTGGTGCGCCGGCTGCCCCGTGTCCTCGTCGGGATCGTCCTGACGCTGCCCGTGCTGGTCGTGGTCGGCGTCCTGGTGGCCTCGGTCGTGCTCGTCCGCGACCCCGTGCCCGACGTCGACACCGTGCGCCTGCCCGTCCCCGCGGTGCCCGTGCCCGCCGCGGCCAGCGCCGACTGCTCCCGGCTGCTCTCCGGGCTGCCCGGTGAGATCCCCACCGAGCGCGGCCTGATGCCCCGCCGGGTGCTCGCCGTCCCGGCGCCGGCGGCCACGGTCGCGTGGGGCGGGGAGGACGCCACCCCGCCCATCGTGCTGCGCTGCGGCCTGCCGCAGCCCGCGGAGCTGCACGCCGGCGCGTCCGTGCTCGACGTCGAGGGCGTCGAGTGGATCGCGGTGGACGACCCGGCGCCGGGCACGTCGACGTGGGTGACCGCCGACCGTGCCGTGTACATCGGGCTGACGATCCCCGCCGAGATGGGCACCGGCCCCATCGAGGACGTCTCGCGCGGGGTGAAGATCGCGCTGGTCAGCCGTCCGGCGGGCTGACATCGACCCGGTGGTCCGGCTCCGCTGCGTGTCCGGCTCCGCAGCGTGTCCGGCTCAGCGCGGTCCGACGCCGCGGGCCCGCGCCGTCTCGACCAGGGTGGCGAGCAGCGTCGGGTAGTCGACGCCGGCCGTGGCCCACATGCGCGGGTAGAGCGACGTCGAGGTGAACCCGGGCATGGTGTTGAGCTCGTTGACGAGCAACCGCCCGTCGGGGGTGAGGAAGAAGTCGACGCGCGCCAGGCCCTCGGCGTCCATCGCCCGGAACACCGCGACCGCGGCCTCGCGCACGGCCTCGGTCACCTCGTCGTCGAGCTTCGCCGGCACGTCGAGCTCGCACGCGTCGTCGAGGTACTTGGTGTCGAAGTCGTACCAGCCGGCGTCACCGCCGACGACGCGCACCTCGGCCGGCACGCTCGCCTCGACACGGCCGTCGGGGTGCTCGAGCACCCCGCACTCGATCTCGCGCCCGACCACCGCGGCCTCGACGAGCACCTTGGGGTCCTCGCTGCGAGCGGTGGCCAGGGCGGCGTCGAGGTCGGCCCAGTCGGTGACCCGGGTGATGCCCACCGACGACCCGGCGCGGGCGGGCTTGACGAACACGGGCAGCCCGAGGCGCTCGCGCTCGGCGTCGGTGAGCGTGTCGCGCTCGCGGCCCAGCACGACGACGTCACCGACCGCCAGGCCCGCGTCGCGCAGCAGACGCTTGGTGACGTCCTTGTCCATCGACGCGGCGCTCGCGCACACCCCGGCGCCGACGTAGGCCACGCCGGCCATCTCCAGCAGCCCCTGCACGGTGCCGTCCTCGCCGCCGGGACCGTGCAGGACGGGGACGACGACGTCGACGCGGCCCAGCGAGCTGCCGTCGTCGAGGGCGATGAGCTCGCGGCGCGTCGGGTCGGCGGGCAGCGCGACCGGGCGCCCGCCGGTCACCTCGGGCAGCTCGCGGCCGTGCAGGCGCAGGGCGTCGGGGTCGGTGGGACCGAGCACCCAGGCGCCCTCGGGCGTGATCGCCACGGGGAGCACGTCGTACCGCTGCGGGTCGAGGTGGGCGAGCACGCTGCCCGCGGACAGGCAGGAGATGCGGTGCTCGCTGCTGCGTCCCCCGAACAGGACGACGACGCGGGGACGGTTCGTCATGGCGGCGGAGCCTACGCACCCCTCACAGCGCCGTGCGGACGGCGTACAGCTCCGGGAAGAAGGAGAGGTCCAGGACGCGGCGCAGGAAGGACGCCCCCGTCGTCCCTCCGGTGCCGGTGCGGAAGCCGATGGTGCGCTCGACGGTCTTGAGGTGCCGGAAACGCCAGAGCTGCAGGTTGTCCTCGATGTCGACGAGCTCCTCGCAGGTCTCGTAGACGTCCCAGTGCCGCTCCGGCGCGTCGTAGATCGTGCGGAACACCTCGACCAGGCGCGGGTCCTCGCGGTGGGCGGCGCGCACGTCACGGTGCGCCACGTCGTCGGGGACGGGGTGGCCGCGGCGCGCGAGCAGGCGGAGGAACTCGTCGTAGAGGCTCGGGCGCTCCAGGGCCGCGGTGAGCAGGGCGCGCGCCGCGGCGTCGTCGGCGTGCAGCTCGAGCATCGCCGGGTCCTTGGCGCCGAGCAGGAACTCGACCGCCCGGTACTGGTAGCTCTGGAACCCCGACGACGTCCCGAGGAAGCCGCGGAAGCGCTGGTACTCGCTGGGGGTGAGGGTCGCGAGCACCGACCACTGCTCGATCAGCTGCTTCTGCACGTGCTTCACCCGCGCGAGGCGCTTGAGGGCGAGCGCGAGGTCGTCGCGCGCGAGGTCGTCGCAGGCGCCGGTGAGCTCGTGGAGCGCCAGCTTGAGCCACAGCTCCGAGGTCTGGTGCTGGATGATGAAGAGCAGCTCGTCGTGGGCCTCGGGGCGCGAGAGCGGGGCCTGCGCCGCGAGCAGCTCGTCGAGGTGCAGGTACCGCCCGTAGGTCAGGGGCTCGGTCGGATCTGCCACGCGCCGATCCTCGCCGCCGGGCCCGCCCGGCGCGAGGGCGTCAGCCGCCGAGGACGGTGGTCAGCCGTCGCAGGGCGTCGTCGAGCTCGGCGGCGGTCGGTCCGGCCCAGCCGACGAGCACGCCGCACGCGCGGGGCACGGCCGGGTCGAGGTGGCAGGGGCCGAGCGCGGTGAGGTGCACGCCGTGGTGGGCCGCCTCGTCGACGACCGCGTCCTCGGCCGCCCCGTCGGGCAGCGGGACGACGAGGTGGGCGCCGGCCCGGTCGCCGCGCACCGCGTGACCGCCCGCGGCGACGGCGTCGACCACCCGGGCGCGGCGGGCGGCGAGCTCGCGGCGCAGCCGGGCGAGGTGGCGGGCCAGCGCGCCGTCGGCGTGCAGTGCGGCGACGACCTGCTGGCCGGCCGGCGGGGGGCGCACGCCGGTCGCCCGGCGGCGGGCGAGCACGCGCTCGCGCCAGGCCGGGGGCGCGACCATCCAGCCGGCGCCGAGGGTCGGGGTCAGCACCTTGCTCGTCGTGCCCAGGTGCACGGTGACGTCGGGCCCCAGGCCGGCGAGCAGGGGCAGCGGGGCCACGTCGTAGCGCAGCTCGCCGTCGTAGTCGTCCTCGACCAGCAGCAGGCCCTCGTCGCGGGCGCGGGCGACGAGCGCGGCGCGCCGGGCCACGGGCAGGCGGGCACCGAGCGGGTACTGGTGCGCCGGCGTCACGTAGACGGCGTCGACGCCCCCGGGGACGTCGTCGACGCGCAGGCCCTCGTCGTCCACCCCGACGCCCACGACCTCCGCGCCGGCGTCACGCAACAGGGCCGTGGCGCGCAGGTAGCCGGGGTCCTCGACGGCGACGCGCGGCGGGCGCCCGCGATCCGCGGCCAGCAGCGCGATCACCTCGGCGCACCCGTCGGTGGTGCCCGAGGTCGCGAGGACGTCGTCGGGCGCGGCCGCGAGCCCGCGGTGGTGCAGGAGCAGGCGGGCGACGGCGTCGCGGTAGGCGGGGACGCCGGCGTGCTCGGGCCTGGTGGCAAGCTCGAGGTCCCCGGCCCGCCGCCAGGCCCGGCGCCACGCCCGCCGGTCGAGCACCTCCGTGCACGGCGCGCCGGGCCGTAGGTCGATCAGGGCTTCGCCACGTGCGTGATCTTCTGAGCTATAGCTCAGAAGATCACGCACGTGGGAGGTGGCCAGCACGTACGTGCCGGCGCCGCGGCGGGGGCCGAGCCAGCCCTCGGCGACGAGCTGGTCGTAGGCGGCGGCGGTCACCGTGCGGCTGACGCCCAGCTCCTCGGCCAGCGACCGGGTCGACGGGACGCGGTGCCCGACCCGGAGGACACCCCGCGCCGCCGCGTCCCGTAGCCCGTCGGCCAGCTGCACCGCGAGCGGGGTCGGCACCGACCGGTCGAGCGGGAGCACGAGCTCCGGGGGCAGCCCGCGCACGAGTGGCCTCCTCGGATCGCACGGAAGTGGCCGTTCGAGGATGCCACTCCACCCACCACGCTGGGAGCGTGACCACCACCCCCCTGTCCCCCACCGACCGCTCGCGGGTCCGGCGCCACCGCGACCGCCAGCGCGAGGACCGCGCCGAGCTGCACGCGGTGCTCGACGAGGCGCTGGTCGCGCACCTCGGGCGCGTGGTCGACGGCGAGCCGGTGGTGCTGCCGACGCTGCACGCCCGGGTCGGCGAGGTCCTCTACCTGCACGGCTCGAGCGGCGCGGCGAGCCTGCGCGGCGACGAGCCGGTGTGCGTGACGGTCACGGTGCTCGACGGGCTCGTCTACGCACGGCGCTGGTTCACCCAGTCGGCGAACTACCGCAGCGCCGTCGTCCGCGGCCGCGCGCGACGGGTGACCGACACCGGCGAGGTCCTCGGAGCCCTGCGCGCCCTGGTGACGCGCGTCGCGCCCGGCCAGGAGGACCACGCCGAGCCGCCGAGCCGCAGGGAGCTGGCCGCGACCGCGGTGATCGCCGTCGACCTCGCCGAGGCCAGCGTCAAGGCACGCAGCGGCCCGCCCGGCGACGCCGAGGCCGTCGCGGCGGGCGACCACCGGTGGGCGGGCGTGGTGGGGCTGGCCACCCGCGTCACCGGAGTGACCACCTGCCCGGCACTGCCGGCGGACACCCCGGTGCCCGCGCACGTGCCGACCGGGTAGCGGTCAGGCCATCGCCGCGGCCCGGCCGGCCTCGACCGGGGACGTCGCGGAGGCCGGCGCGATGCGGCGGCGCAGCTGCACCGTCGTGCCGCCCTCGTCGGCGAGCACGGCCGTGGAGTGCATGAGCTCGCGCATCAGCGGGAGCCCACGCCCGCGCCAGCCCGGCCCGTTGCTCGGGCGCCACGCGCCCTCGTCGAGGACCGTGACCACGAGGTCGCGACCGGTGAGCAGCGGACACGACACGACCGCCCACAGCGTCATGAGCCCCGGCGTGCCGCGCCCGACGTAGGCGTGGTCGACGACGTTGGCGAGGGCCTCGTACACCGCGAGCGCGAGGTCGTCGGCGGTGTCGGTGTCGGTGAGTGCGCCGACCCAGCCGCGGAACCGCCGCCGCAGCATCGCCGCGTTCTCGGTGGTCGCGAGTGCGCAGAGCTCCAGCGGGGCCACGGCGGTCCGTGGCGCCACCCTCGGGCCCATCCGCTGCAGCACGTCCATCGCGGCCAGTGTTCCCGGGGCCGGGGGCGGCAAACGTCGTCCCCACGGTCGGAGTCCCCACGGTCGGAGCACGCCGTCACTCCACCTTGAGCTCCCGGTTGATCAGCTCCTCGCCGACCTCCTTCGCCGACACCTCGCCCGCGCACACGCGGCGCACGGCGTCGACGATCGGGGCGTCGACCCCGTGGCGGCGGGCCAGCTCACCGATGGCGTCGCACGACTTGACGCCCTCGGCCACCTGGCCGTGGTTGGCCTCCTCCGCCTCGGCCACCGACATCCCCCGGCCGAGGGCCTCGCCGAACCGCCGGTTGCGCGACAGCGGGGAGGAGCAGGTGGCCACGAGGTCGCCCATGCCCGCCAGCCCCGCCAGCGTCAGGGGCTCGGCGCCGAGGGCCACGGCCAGCCGCGAGATCTCGGCCAGTCCCCGGGTGATCAGCGACGCCGCGGTGTTGTCGCCGTAGCCCAGGCCCGCGGCCGTGCCGCAGGCGAGCGCGATGACGTTCTTGCACGCCCCACCGAGCTCGCACCCGATGACGTCGGGGTTGGTGTAGGGCTTGAAGTAGCCGGTCGAGCACGCGTGCTGCACCGCGACCGCCCGTTCGTGGTCGGGGCAGGCGACGACGGTGGCGGTGGGCTGCTCCGCGGCGATCTCCCCGGCGAGGTTCGGCCCGGACACGACGGCCACCCGCCCGGCCTCGGCGCCGGTGACCTCGCGGATCACCTCGCTCATGCGCAGCAGCGTGCCCCGCTCGACGCCCTTGGCCAGGCTGACCAGCGTCACCCCGTCGGGCAGGTGCCCGCGCCAGCGTTCGAGGTTCTCGCGCAGCCGCTGCGCCGGCAGCGCCAGCACCACCGCCTCGGCGCCGTCGAGCGCCTCGTCGGCGTCGGCGGTGGCGGCGAGGTCGATCGGCAGGGTCACGTCGGGCAGGTACTCGGGGTTGCGGTGCTCGCGGTGCACGGCCTCGGCGACCTCGGCCCGGCGCGCCCACAGCGTCACCGGCGTCCCCGCGTCGGCGAGGACCTTCGCGAACGTCGTCCCCCACGAGCCCGCACCCAGCACCGCGACCCGCTTCAGCGGCGGCACGTCCTCCCGCGCGGTCACCGGCCCGTCCCCCGCTCGCCGTGGGCGCGCACGGGAGCCGGCTCGCCGCGCACGTCGGCGAGCAGGTCGCGCACCGCGGTCATCATCCGGTCGGTCGCCTCCCGCAGCGCCGACACCTCGGCCGACCGCTCCCGCCCGGGCTCGGCCTGCGCCACGCGGGCCCGCAGGTCGTCCATGGGGATCGGCGCTCCCGCCCGCACGGTGATCGTCGTGCGCCACGAGGGCCGGAAGCGGCGGCGGTAGTGGTCGTAGACCGAGAGCGTGCCCCAGTGCACGAGCGGGACGACGGGGACGCCCTCGCGCTGGAGGGCGAGGCGCGCGGCCCCGGAGCGGGCGGCCATCGGCCACCCCGCCTCGTCGCGGGTGATCGTGCCCTCCGGGTAGATCACGACGACGCCGCCGTCGTCGAACGACGCGCGGGCCGCCTCGAGGCTGGCCCCGGCGTCGGCCGACCCGCGGGTGACCGGGATCTGGCGGCTGCCGCGCAGCACCCGGCCGAACAGCGGGACCTTCCACAGCGACGCCTTCGCCAGGAACCGCGGCACGCGCCGCGCGCGGTGCACGAAGACCGCGGTGTACACGGGGTCGAGGTAGGAGACGTGGTTGCACACGAGCAGGGCCGGCCCCTCGGCGGGGACGTGCTCGAGCCCCTCCATCCGGCGCTTGGCCAGCAACCATGTCAGCGGGTAGAAGACCGCGGCCGCCAGGGCCACCCACGGCCCGCCCTTCTCGCGCGCCCGTGCCACCGGCTCGCCCACCTCCGCGGATCCGTGCGGGCACGGAGGGTCCGGCCCGATGCCGCGCAGTCTCTCCCGCGCCGCCGGGCCGGTCCAGCGAGACCCGTCACCCCGGTGGGTCCCCGCGCCCGGCCCCCTGCCCCGCCACGGCGCAGGGGGCAGACTGGTGCGGTGCACGAACGGGTCGACCTCGTGGTGCCGGTGAAGGAGCTGCGCCGCGCGAAGTCGCGCCTCGCCCCGGCCGTCGCCGGCCTGCCCGGCAGCGACACCGACCGCGAGCAGGCCCACCGCGCGCTGGCCCTCGCCATGACCCGGGACACGCTGCGCGCCGCGCGGGCCGCCGTGCGCACCGGCCGCCTGGTCGTGGTCACCGGCGAGCCCGGCATGCGGCTGGACGGGGTGGGCGAGACCGTGGCGGACACCGGCGCCGGCCTCAACGCCGCCGTGCGACGCGGCGCCGACCACCTCCGCCGCACCGGTGGCGCGCGCCGGGGGGTGGCGGTGCTCCAGGCCGACCTGCCCGCCCTGCGCCCCGACGAGCTCGACGACGCCCTGGCCCGGGCGGAGACCCTGTTCGCGACCGGCACCGGGGCGGCCTTCGTCGCCGACCACACCGGCACCGGCACGACCCTGCTCGTCACGGCGCCGGGGCGGGTGCTGCGGCCGCGGTTCGGGCCCGGGTCCGCCGCGGCGCACGCCCACGCGGGCGCGGTCGCCCTCGACGGCGAGTGGCCCGGCCTGCGCGGCGACGTCGACACCGTCGACGACCTCGCGCGGGCGCGGACGCTCGGGACCGGTCCGGAGACGAGGGCCTGGCCGGGCGCGCCCCCGGACCCGGCGGCCCTCGGCAGGCGCATGGCCACCCCCTGCGGCCCGCGCTGAGTGGCCGCCCGGCGAGCGACCGGTGTCCGGGCGGTGAACGCCTCCGACGCGGACCGTGGGCCGGATCGTCGGTGCCTCGCGGCGCCGCCGGGCCTCGGGCACCATCGGAGGGCGTGAGCCGCTCTGTGTCCTCCCCCGCGTCCGGGCCGGCCGACGGGGCCGACGCGCCCGCCGTCGACGACTTCGTCGACGACTTCGCCGCCGAGACCGTCGAGGGTCCCTCCGAGGCCGGGACGGCGACCCGTCGCGCGGGCAGCGGGGGCGGACGTCGCGACGGGGCCGGGTTGGCCGGACCCCTTCCCCCCGCCGCCGCCGACGAGCCGTCCCGCGGCACCCGGGGCCGCACTCCCGGGGCCCCGGCCGCCCCGACCGCGAGCCCGGCGTCGGCCGCGGACCTGCCCGCGGACCGCTACGACAGCCGCGAGCTGTCGTGGCTGGAGTTCAACGCGCGCGTGCTGGCGCTGGCCGAGGACCCCAGCCAGCCGCTGCTCGAGCGGGCCAAGTTCCTGTCGATCTTCGCGTCGAACCTCGACGAGTTCTACATGGTGCGGGTGGCGGGCCTGAAGCGCCGCGACCAGGCCGGTCTGGCCGTGCGCGGCGCCGACGGCCTGACCCCGCGCGAGCAGCTCGCCCGGATCTCCGCCCGCACCCAGGAGCTCGCGCACAAGCACGCGCGGGTGTTCCTCGACGAGGTCGCCCCGGCGCTCGAGGACGCGGGCATCCACCTCATCGACTGGTCGCAGGTCACCGAGGAGGCGCGGCCGCGCCTGTCCGAGTGGTTCGCCCGCCAGGTGTTCCCGGTGCTCACGCCGCTGGCCGTGGACCCGGCGCACCCCTTCCCCTACATCTCCAACCAGTCGCTCAACCTCGCCGTGGCCGTGCACGACCCGCAGACGGGCACCGAGCACTTCGCGCGGGTCAAGGTGCCCAACAACGTGCCCCGGCTGGTGCGCGTCGGGCGCGACCCGTCCAGCGAGGACGGCGCCGGCACCGACCGCGAGGCGTGGTTCCTGCCCATCGAGGACCTCATCGCCGAGAACCTCGACCAGCTCTTCGAGGGCATGGACGTCGTCGAGCACCACGTGTTCCGCGTGACGCGCAACGCCGACCTCGAGGTCGAGGAGGACCGCGACGAGGACCTGCTGCAGGCCCTCGAGCGCGAGCTCGCCCGGCGGCGCTTCGGGCCACCGGTGCGCCTGGAGATCACCGACTCGATGAGCGAGCACATGCTCGAGCTGCTGCTGCGCGAGCTCGACGTGGACCCGCACGACGTCGTGCAGGTGCCGGGCCTGCTGGATCTCTCGGCGCTCATGGAGCTGCAGAGCCTGTCGCGCCCCGACCTCAAGGACCCGGTGTTCGTGCCGGCCACCCACCCCGCGTTCAGCGAGGGCGAGACGCCGAAGAGCGTGTTCGCCACCCTGCGCGAGGGCGACGTGCTCGTGCACCACCCCTACGACTCGTTCTCCACCAGCGTCCACCGCTTCATCGAGCAGGCCGCGGCGGACCCCAAGGTGCTGGCGATCAAGCAGACGCTCTACCGCACCTCGGGCGACTCCCCGATCGTCGAGTCCCTCATCGACGCGGCCGAGGCCGGCAAGCAGGTCGTGGCCGTCGTGGAGATCAAGGCCCGGTTCGACGAGCGCGCCAACATCGGCTGGGCGCGGGCGCTGGAACGCGCGGGCGTGCACGTCGTCTACGGCCTCGTCGGGCTCAAGACCCACTGCAAGGCCGTGCTCGTCGTGCGCCAGGAGGGGCAGACCATCAAGCGGTACTGCCACCTGGGCACCGGCAACTACAACCCCAAGACCGCGCGGCTCTACGAGGACATCGGCGTCTTCACCGCCGACGAGACCGTCGCCGCCGACCTCACCGACCTGTTCAACGTGCTCACCGGCTACGCGCGGCGCCGCGCGTACCGCAAGCTGCTGGTGGCGCCGTACGGCCTGCGTCGCGGCATCGTCGAGCGCATCGACGGCGAGCGCGAGCGGGCCGAGCGCGGCGAGACCTCGGGCATCCGCATCAAGGTCAACGGCCTGGTCGACGAGCAGGTGATCGACGCGCTCTACCGGGCCTCGGCGGCCGGGGTGCCCGTCGACCTCGTGGTGCGCGGGCTGTGCTCGCTGCGGGCGGGGGTGCCGGGCCTCTCGGAGAACATCCGGGTGCGCTCGATCCTCGGCCGGTTCCTCGAGCACTCGCGGATCTTCCACTTCGTGGGGGCCGACGAGCACTGGATCGGCAGCGCCGACATGATGCACCGCAACCTCGACCGTCGGGTCGAGGCGCTCGTCCCCGTCACCGACCCGCGCCTGACCGCGCAACTGGACCGCATCATGGACTCCTCGACGGCCCCGTCGACGCGCTGCTGGGTGCTGCAGCCCGACGGCTCCTGGGATCCCTGGCCGGTCGCCTCCGGCGAGGGCCACGACGGCATGGCGGTGTGCGACCACCAGGTCCAGCTGCTGCGGCGCCGTGAGGCGGAGTGACGGGCGGCCGGTGAGCGCGCGAGACGCAGCGGAGCGGATTCCGAACGAGATGGCCACCGTCCACGCGGCCGGGGCCGTGCTGTGGCGCCCGGCGGGGGACGCGGCCGAGGTGGCCGTGGTGCACCGCCCGCACCACGGGGACTGGAGCCTGCCCAAGGGCAAGGTCGACCCCGGCGAGTCGCGGGTCGACGCCGCCGTACGCGAGCTGGCCGAGGAGACGGGGTTCGCCGCCGTGCTGGGCCGGCACCTGCACACGGTGCGCTACCCGGTGGGCGGCGACGAGAAGGTCGTCGACTTCTGGGCGGCGCGGGCCGGCGAGGGCCGCTTCACGCCGGGCGAGGAGACCGACGAGCTGCGGTGGCTGGCGCCCGCGGACGCCGCCGCACTGCTGTCGTACGCGTCGGACCGCGCCGTGCTCGACGCGTTCACCGCCCACCCGCCGGACCTGCGCACCGTGCTGCTCGTGCGCCACGCGCTCGCCGGCAAGCGGACGGAGTGGGCAGGGCCCGACAGCGAGCGTCCGCTGGTCGACGAGGGGCGGGTGCAGGCGCAGCAGCTCGCGCACCTGCTCGCCCGCTTCGGGGTGGGCGCGCTGTACGCCGTGCCCAAGACCCGGTGCCGGGAGACGCTCGCGCCCTACGCCGCGGCGGCGGGCCTGCGGGTCGAGGACGCCCCCGAGCTCGGCGACGGCGCCGTGGAGCGCGACGACGCGCCGGCGCTCGCGACGCTCGCGCGGCTCGCGGGCGGCGCGGTGACCGCTGCGGCCTGCGCGCAGGGCGACGGCATCCCGCACCTCGTGCGCGCGCTGGCCAAGGCGGCGCCGGAGACGCCGGCGTCGGACCGCGACCTCGCCGACCCGCCGTGCCGCAAGGGCAGCGTGTGGGTGCTGTCGTTCGATCCGGACGGCACGCTGGTGGCCGCCGACTACCACCGCGACGGCGTCTTCTGACGACCTGCGTCACGGGACGGGCCGGCCCGGCCGGTCACGGGAGCTCGAAGGTGAGCAGGCGGGGCACGAGGTCGGGCCGGGCCGTGCGCAGCAGCTGGTAACCGAAGCCGGCCGCGCCGGTGAACAGGCCGGGGATCGCGCTGCCGGGCGGGAGCGTGCGGCTGAACCGGTGACCGTGGCGGCGGGAGCGGGCGACGGCCCCGGCCATCGCGGCCCGGCCCTCCGCGACGAGGTCCGCCCGCCCGCGGTGGCGCCCGACCTCGAGCAGCAGCTCCGCGCGACCCGCGGTCCCGCAGCACAGGAGGACCTCGGCGCCGTGCCCCTCGCTCGAGAGCCGGCGTCGGGTGGTTCTCAGGGCCGCGTCGACCTCCCCGGCGAGCAGGGCGGGGTCGGCGGCTCCCGGCCCCCCGATCTCCAGGAGCGCGAGGCGGCCCAGCCCGATGCCGGGCGCACCGTGGCACCACGCGACCCCGAAGGGCCGCGGCGCCGTCGCCTCCTCGCCGTGGTCGCGCAGGTCGGGCCAGTTGGCGCGCTCGGGGTCGAAGAGGGCGCGTTCGTGGGCGAGCCCGCGCTCGACCGCCTCCGCGAGCGCTCCCGCGAGCGCCTCCGTCCCCGAGAGCCGGTGCAGGCGCGCCAGGGCGTGCACCACGCCGGCGGCCCCGTGGCTGTAGCCCGTGAGCAGCCGGCGGTCCGGGGCCGACCAGCCCCAACCCGTCCCGGCGCCGGCCCGCCGCTCCTCGAGCAGGCGCCGTCCGCAGGCCTCGGCGAGGCGCCGGACGTGGGGGTCCTCCCGGCGCCGGTGCAGGACCAGGAGCCCCGTGAGCAACCCGGCGGTTCCCCCGAGCAGGTCGTGCGCGCGGAGGTCGGCGAGCTCGTCCTCGGAGAGGTCGCCCGCCAGGGCGACGGCGTCGCGCCGCGGGAGGTCCTCGCCGAGGAGATCCGCCACGAGGACCCCCGCGTAGAGCAGCGAGCCCACGCCGTCCCCGAGTCCGGCGCCCAGGCCCTCGATCCGCCGGCCGGCGGGGACGTGGGCGAGCTGCTCGCGGACGGTGGCCCAGCAGCCGGCCGCCGCGACGGCCGAGCGGTCGTCGCCGGTCACCCGGTGGTGGGCGGCCAGGAAGACCGCGAGCCCGGCCGCGCCGTCGTAGAGACCGGGCCCGAGCGGGCCCAGCTGGAGGCGCCCGCTGCGCCCGAGCAGCTGGGGGGCGACCCAGGTGATCGTGCCGTCGGCGCCGTGCACGGCGTCCCGGAGGAGGGTCTCGACCAGGGCGGTCGCCTCACCGAGGGTGTCCAGTTCTCCGGGGTCGGCGGTGGGAGCGCAGGACGGGGTCGGGCTCCCGCTCTCCTCCTCGCCGTCGCGGGCGCGCACCCGCGCCGATCCCGCCGACAGGGCGGCCAGGAGGAAGTCGAGGTGGTCCCCCAGCGCGGCCTCGGACATCGCGGCCACGCGCTCGGTGAGCAGGTCCCAGCTCGACCGCGGGAACCAGCCGGGCACCTCCAGGCCGTCCTCGCCGCACAGCGTGGTGCCGTCGACGGGCGCGGAGAACACCGGGACGTCCAGCCGCGCGAGCGCCCGCCGCTCGCTCTCGAGCACCGGGCCCGGCAGGGGGCGCGTGAACATGGCGAGCTGGGGCCGCGCCAGGACCTCGGCCACCAGGCCGGCGTCGACGCCGTCGGCCAGGCGGCGCGAGGAACGGGAGAGCAGCCCGAGGACCCGGCCGTAGATCTCGGTGGGTCGCACGATGATGCGGGTGTGCGCGCCGCGGAGCGCGGCCAACGGGCCGGTCGGGCCGAGGAGATCCTCGCGGTGCGCGAGCAGGAACCGGTAGGTCGCGGCGAACCCGGCGAGGAGCTCGCCGGGGTCCGGCGTCATCGTGGTGCCGTCCGCGCGCCGGGGCAGGTTGTGCGTCGGGCGGCCCCGTGACGGTCCGGGCACGAGGGCCATGGCGTCGGTGTTGGGCGCCCGCCACCGCAGCCGGGAGCCGTCGGTCCGGGCGGCGCCGTCGCCGGAGAACCCGCCGATGTCGAACGCGGACTCCCCGTCGAGGTCGAGCTGCCAGGTCGGGAGCAGCGTGGTGCGCGCGGGCGAGCGGCTGTGTGCGAGCCAGGCGGAGTCGACCGCCGAGGCGGTCGAGGACGGGAGCTCCTCGGGGACCCGGTGGTGCAGGAGGGCCTCCGCGTCGACCAGGACGGGCGACGCCCCGTCGGCGATGACGTTCTCGTGGTGACCATCGACCAGGTCGAGCAGGTGGGCCACGCACAGCAGCGCGCCCGCCTCCCGCCCGTAGCGACCGGACGCGTCCGGCCCCTCGCACGGCCGGTGCTCGACGAACTCCACCCACCCGTGCTCACCGCGGTCGAGGATCCGCAGCACGGCCGGCGTCGCCGGGGCCCCGGCCGCGGCCATCGCGCGCACCACGTCCTGCAGCGCCGCCTCCAGGGCCACGGACCGGGGCTTGTGCACCGCGCGGAGCCCGTCGGAGAAGCGCACCACGACGACCCGCCGGCCACCCCGGTGCGGGTCGCCGTCGGTGAGGTCCACGGCCTCGACGCGCCCGGGCGCCCCGGGTCGCCCGAGCAGTGCGGCGAGCTCCGGGCCGTCGGTCTCGGCGTGGCACGCGAGGTCGAGGGCGTTGTCCCGTGCCCCGAGCGTGACCTGGGCCAGGGCCCGGGCCAGGACCGGCAGCCGCTCGAGCAGCCGGACGAATCCGCCGTCGAGCATCGAGGCGACGAAGCGGTCGTAGCGCGCCCGGCCTGCTCCCGCCCCGGCGAGGAAGGGCAGGGGTGTCCCTCCGCGGACGAGGGCGAACTCCTCGTACAGGGCCCGCCCGGCCCACCCGGAGAGCTGTCCCAGGAGATCGACCACGAGGTCCTCGACCGCCCCGGGCGCCAGGACCGGCCGGTCGGCCAGCGCGGCCGACAAGGTCGCCGCGAACGGCACGAGCAGCTCGACGAACGGGATCGCCCGCGCCCGGGCGGGCACCGGCGCCGCACGCGCGGGTCGGCTCAGCACCTCGTCGAGGAGGACGGCCCAGTCCGGCCAGGTCGCGGGCGCGACGTGCGCGGGATCCACGTCGAGCACGCAGCGGGCCGCGTCGCCGCGGGACAGACCCTGCTCGGCCAGCCGGCCGACGAGGGTGGGCCGGTCCACCGCCCCCGCCGACCCGACGACGTCGCCGGCCGGGCCCGCGTCCCGTCCGGCGACGTGCTGCGCCCAGGCGTGGGTCCGGGCGTCGACGACCTCGGCGGGGGTGGGGAGGGCGACGTGGTGGGCGCGCTCGCGCAGCAGCAGGGCGCGGGCGACGATCGCGGCGGTGCGGCCTGCCGTCGCGGTGGGGAGCGGGTCGGCCAGGGTCATCGCCGGTCCTCCGGAGCGGGTGCGGTGAGGGTGGGGAGGGCGTCGGTGGACTGGCGCTCGACGAGGTGACGGAACACGCCGTCGACGGCGACGAGCTCGTCGTAGGTGCCGGTCTGGACGATCCGGCCGGCGTCGAGCACGACGATGCGGTCGGCGTGGCGGATCGTGCTCAGGCGGTGCGCCACGACCACGCGGGTGACGTCGAGGCCGTCGAGGTGCGCCGAGACGCGCGCCTGGGTGAGGTCGTCCAGGGCGCTCGTGGCCTCGTCGAGCACGACGATCCGCGGCCGCCGGGCGAGCGCGCGGGCGATCATGAGCCGCTGCACCTGTCCGCCGGAGAAGGTCGTGCCCCCCTCCCCCACCACGGTGCGCAGACCCATCGGCATGCGGCGCACGTCGTCGGCGAGCGACGCGGCCTCCAGCGCGGCCCAGGCCCGCTGCTCGCCGTCCTCGCCGCGGGAGGTGCCCAGCACCGTGGTGAGGATCGAGCCGGGCATCGGCCGGGCCCCCTGGACGACCACCCCGATCTGGCGGCGGACCTCCGCCTGGTCCAGGGCGGTCAGGTCGGTGCCGTCGTAGCGGACGACACCGGTGTCGGGCCGCTCGAGGCCCAGCACCAGGCGCAGCAGCGTGCTCTTGCCGGAGCCCGACGGACCGGTGACGGCCACGAACTCCCCCGGGGCGATGTCGAGATCCACCCCGTCGAGCACGGGGCCGCGGCCGCGCTCGTCGCCCTCCGGCGGCGGCTCGGGCGGTGCCGTCGCGTCGTCGGGGGTCGGCGGGTCCCACGACGCGGAGGGGCGCGCCGTACCGCTGGTCGCACCCGAGCCCCGGTAGCGGAAGGACACCGCGCGCAGCGAGATGCGGCCGCCGAGCACGCCCGGGGGCTCCGATCCGACCGGCTCGACGGGTTCGGCGAGCAGCGGCCGCAACCGCTGCCACAGCGGGAGGACCGAGAGCAGCGGGGTCAGGGTCGAGGCCGAGGCCGCGAGCGCCCCCGCGAACTGCCCGACCGCAGCCGAGACCGCCAGGAACTCGCCGGCCGAGATGCGGCCGACCAGGGTCGCCGCGGTGACGGCGTAGAGCAGCAGGGCGAGCACGGCGGGACCGGCCACCACGAGCGCCGACACGAGCGCCTGCAGCCGCCCGGCCGCCAGGACGTGCTGCTCCTGGCGGCGGAACCCCCGGGCCCACCGCTCGGTCACCCGGTCGGTCGCTCCCGCGACCTGGACCTTGTCGATCGCGGCGAGGGACTGGAACAGGAGGGAGGAGAGCTCCCCGGCGACGGTGTAGCTCGCGGACTGGTGCGCCACCACGCGCCGTGTGAGCCGCAGCAGGACCACCGCCGCGACCGCGACGAGGACGGTCGCCCCGAGCCCCAGCTCCGGTGAGTAGACGTAGAGCACGACGAGGTTCACCAGGGAGGACAGCACCACCACCAGCGCGTCGAGTCCCCCGCCGGCGATCTGCTGGCGGAGCACCTGGAGGCCGGCCGCACGGGCGGCGAGGTCACCGGTGTCGTAGCGGCGGAAGAACTCGCTGGGCAGCCGCAGCCAACGATCCGTCAGGGCCGGGTCGAGCAGGTCGGACAGCCGGGCCGTCAGCCGCACCCCGGCCACCCCCCGGACCACCGCCACCGCGGCCCAGACCGCCGCGGCCCCGACCAGCAGCGCCGCCACCGCCGCCAACAGCGACGGTGACCGGGCGGGGAGGACGCTGTCGAACACCAGAGCGACCGCGGCGGGCGTCACCAGCGTGACCAGACCCGCGAGCACGCCCCACGCGGCCACCCGCACCAGGTCGCCCCGGGTACGCCGCAGCGCCGCCCGCAGCAGCGTCCCGGCCCAGACGTGGTCGGGGAGGCGGGGGTGGACGACGAGGGCGACCGGCGCGATCCGCGCGGCGGCCTCCCGGTCGACCCGCGCCGTCCGCCCCGTCGAGGGGTCGAGGACGTCGTAGCCCTCCCGGCGCGGGAGCAGGGCCACCGGCACGCGGCCGCCGTCCGCGGTGCCGAGCATCGGCGCCCCGGATCGTCGCCACCACTGCGGGTCCAGGCTGACGACCCGCCAGCGCCGCCCGCGGGCCCGGATGCGGGCGATCACCGCGTCGGCGTCGAGGACCCCGGCACGGCCACCCGTCTCCCCCGGCGCGCCGCGCGCCGCCCCGGCGCCGTCGGGCGCGTCGTCCAGGTGGCGGTCGAGCGCGTCGAGCGTCAGCTCCAGCTGCTCCGCGCCCCCGTGGGCCGCATCCGGCCGGGTGCCGTCGACGACGCCGCGCAGGCCGTCGAGCACGTCGCGCAGGCGGTCGCGCTGCTCGCGCGGGGCCCGCCGCAGCCGCCGGCCCTCGCGGTCCACGTCCCGGGCCAGGGCGGCGATCCGGCGGTCGAGCGCGTCACGCCACGTCGCGCGCCGCGAGACGCCGGCGCCGTCCGGCGCCGCGGACCCCGCGGCGAGGACGGCGAGGAGCTCTCCGGGATCGTCCGGCGGCGCGGCGAGCTCGACGATCTCGGTGTCGGGAAGACCGAGGCCGACGAGCCGCCACCCGGCCGGCACCGCACCCGCCGGGACGTAGAGCATCGTGCCGGCCGGCGGGGTGACGAGGTGGTGGCGGCGGCCGTCGAGCGCATCGCCGACGTCCTCCAGGAACAGGTCGAGCGCGCCCTGGACGACCACGCGCAGCAGCCCGTCGTCGACCGCGACGGGCGTGTTCGCCCCCACCCGCCGGGTCTCACCCCGCGGCGCGGACCGGGAGCCTGACGTCGCCGGTTCAGCCACGGCCGACCAGCTCCCGGTAGAGCCCCTCCTCGGCGAGGAGGTCGTCGTGGACCCCGCGCTGGACGACCCGCCCCCGGTCGAGCACGACGATCTCGTCGGCGTCGCGGATGGTGGACAGGCGGTGCGCCACGATCACGCAGGTGCAGGCGCGGCGGCGCAGGTGGGCGTCGATGCGGCTCTCGGTCGTCGCGTCGAGGGCGCTGGTGGCCTCGTCGAGCACGAGGACCGAGGGGTTCCCCGCGAGGGCCCGGGCGATGTCGAGGCGCTGACGCTGACCTCCCGAGAAGTTGCGTCCGCCTTCGTGCACCGCGGCCCCGAACCCCCCGAGGCGCGCCTCGATCTCCTCCGCCAGGCAGGCGTCCCGCGCGGCGCGGGTGATGTCGGCGGCCGGGATCGAGGGGTCGAAGAGGGTGATGTTCTCCGCGACGGAGCCGCTGAACAGCGCGACGGACTGGTCGACACGCGCGAGCGAGGCGTGCAGGAGATCGAGGTCGACCTCCTGGCGGGGGACCCCGTCGAGGAGCACCTGCCCCGACCAGGGCGACACGAGCCCGGTGAGCAGGTCCGCCACCGTCGACTTCCCGGCGCCCGACGGCCCCACCAGGGCGACCCGCCGCCCCGGCGCGACCTCCAGGCGGAAGTCCTCGAGCAACGGCGGTTCGAGCCGCGAGTAGCCGAACGTGACGTCCTGCAGGGCGACGTGCCCGCGCAACCGCGCGCGGGTGGTCGTCGGCCCGGTGCGACGCGGGCGTGCACCGTCGCCGGTGACCGGCGCGGCGCGCTCCGGAGCCTCGTCGAGCACGTCGAGCAGCTGCTGGGTCCAGGCCCGTGCGTTCTGGATCTGCCCGCCGGCCGCCACCAGCTGGCCCACGGGCGCGAAGAAGAACCCCGCCAGCACCTGGACGGCCACGAGCTCGCCGATGCTCGCGCGGTCCGCGAGGACGAGGGCGCCCCCGAGGGCGAGCACGGCGACCGTGTTCAGCATCGCGAGCACCGCCGGGGCGATCACCAGCGGCTGGGAGGCGGTCCCGAGACGCTGCTGGGTGTTGATCACCCGGGCCAGGCGGCCCGCCCAGCGGCCGAAGTACTCGTCCTCGCTGCCCGTGGCCCGGAGGTCGTCCCGCAGGTCGAGGCCCGTGTAGGTGAAGCCGTCGAGGGCGGTCGTCGCCATCTGCAGGTCCTGGTTGAGCGCGCGGCGACGCCGGGCGGTGCGGGCGAGGACGAGGGCGTTGAGCGAGGCGAGCCCCACGGCCGCGGCGCCGAGGACCGGGTTCCACCACAGCAGCACCGCCGCGTAGACCACCATCGACACCAGCCCGATGCCCCCGGCGGCGAGCTGCCCGGTCACGAGGGTGGCGAGCGAACCGTTCAGCGAGACCCGGCTCACCAGTGCCCCACGGGAACGGGCGTCGAAGAAGGCCGACGGCAGGGCCAGCAGGTGACGGAGGAAACCCGCCGTCGACCGGATCGTCACGACCGTGGCGAGGCGCACGAGCATCCGTTGCCCCAGCAGGGTCAGCCCGACCTGCAGGACGACGACGGCCACGGCGCCGACCAGGACGATCCCGCTCCACAGGAGGTCCCGCCCGCCCACCACCTGATCGACGAACAGGGAGGCCAGCAGCGCACCGACGATGATCGGGACGGTCCCGAGGACCCCCGCGGCGACCACGGTCGCGACGGCCGGCGCGGTGCCCCGCAGGAGACCGGGCAGCACCGTCGCCTGCCGGGGCGCGTGACGGACGGGTCCCGCCGAGCCGGCGCGGCGGGAGAACGTCAGGACGATCCCGCTGTAGCTCTCGGCGAACTCCCGGCGGGAGACGTGTCGCGGTCCGACCGCGGGATCGGCGAGCAGCACCGAGCGGCGGGTGAAGCGTTCCACGACGAGGAAGTGGTTCTGCTCCCAGTACACGATCACCGGTCCGGCCGCGCGGCAGATGCCGGCGAGCTCCTCGACCCGGGCCCGGCGGCCCTCGGCCTCCATCCCGTGGGCGCGGGCGGCGCGCACGATGTTCAGGGCGTTGACGCCGTCGCGGGAGACGCCGCAGTCGGCGCGCAGCCGTGAGAGGGCGACCGGCGCACCGAGGTGGTCGAGGACCATCGCGAGCGCGGCCGCGCCGCACTCGGCGGCCTCCATCTGCAGGACGGGCCGCAACCGCCGCCTGAACATGCTGATCATCCCTGGATCACGTACTCGAGGGGGTGACGGCTCTCGACGATCAGGCGCACCTCGGTGAGGCGATCGGCCACGGTGCCCGCCCGTGGGGTCGGGAAGGCGGCACCGGGCGCCGGGCGCAGGCGCACGGGGGTGAGCCCGTCTCGGGGCGCCACGATGGCGCCGAGGGCGGGACCGCCCAGTGACTGCGCGGCCTGCTCGGTCTCCACGGGCAACGACCCGACCGCGTCGACGAGCGCGTCGACCGGCCCGCGGTCCGGGAACGACACGACCGCCCGCGTCCCGGGCCCGATCCGGGCGGCGTCGTCCGGGGCGACGAAGGCGCGCACCACCGTCGCACCGTTCGTCCGCTCGAGGACCAGCACGCGCTCCCCCGCCTCGACGGGGTCCCCGACGTCCAGCGGCGCGTCGAGCACGACCGCGTCGACCGGGGCCGTCAGCGGCAGGACGCCGGCGGTGACCGACTCGACGACGGCGACGGTCTGACCGGACCGCACGACGGTGCCCGCCGCGGGACGAGCGGTCGCGAGCCGGCCCGGGACCGGGCTCTCGAGGCCGATCACCGAGCCGCCGACCACCGCGAGCCCGGGGACGACGACGCTGCGGTCCACCACCGCGGTCGCCGCCCACAGCACGATCCCGCCGGCGAGCAGCGCGAGGGCGAGGAGGGCCAGGACGGTGCGACCGGGGACGACCACGACGGGCCGGTCGACCCTCTCGGACTCCGGGACACGCTCGGGTGCCGCCGGGGTGAGGTCCGGAGGACGGGGGGAGGACATGCCGGGGTCACCTCCGTGTCGTCGCGAGGGGGGCCGGCTCAGGAGGTGGCCGGCCGGCCCGTGGCGTAGGGCATCCACTGGCAGTCGGCACGCTGGGCCGCTCCGCCGCGCAGGCCGGCGAGGTCGGTCTCGGACAGCCGACCCTCGTCGGGGGGCATCGCGGGCAGGACCAGGTGGAGCTCGGCGGCGGTGTCCTGCCGGACGTGCACGGTGAGCCCCTCGGGCAGGTCGGCGCCGGCCTCCCGGGCCACGGCGCTGCGGGGATCGCGACGCAGCTCCTCCCGGAACGCGGGGTCGGCCTGCGCGCGACGGGCGAGCGCGAGCTCCAGGTGCTGCCTGGACTCGTGGTTCGGCATGCGGGTCTCCTCCGGAGAAGGGGCCCGGGGCCGCCCGACGGCGGCCCCGGGGACGGGCCGTCGGTCAGCAGTCGCCGACGATGCTCCCGGCGGTGCAGGTGGTGGGGACCCAGCTCGCGCAGTCGGTGTGGTGGCTCTTGCCGGAGCCGCCGGCGACCCCGGCGAGCTCGGCGTCGGAGAGACGCCCGCTCTCCGCCGGCAGCGCCGGCAGGACCAGGTAGACCTCGCTGGCGGTGTCCTCCAGCACGTGGACCTCGAGGTCGGCCGGCAGCTCGCGGCCGGCCTCCTTGGCCACGGCCCCCCGCGGGTCGCGCAGCAGCTCCTCCTTGAAGGCCGGGTCGGCCTGGGCCCGACGGGCCAGGGCGACCTGCAGCTGGTCCTTGGACTCGTACGTCGTCTCGGACATCCGATCCCTCTCCTCGTGCTCGCTCGCGTCCCTGCTCGGTGGGTCTCGCTCGTCCGGGCGGGGACGGTGATGTGTCGGCCGCACTCGCTCTCGGTCCGCCGGCCGTGCGGTCACCGGCGACGACCACAGGGGACCCGGTCGCCCCCACGGGGAGCTCACGCCCGACCCTCGCTGCGGGGCCGGGCGTCCGTGTGTGTGCCGTGAGCGGCCCGTGGGTCCGCGAGCCAGGCGTCGCGCCGGGCCCGGGCCTGCGCGGCCACGGCCGGGTCGAGAGCCCGTGCGGCGTGGGCGCGCACCGCCGTGAGCTGCACGAAGGAGGAGTCCCGGGCGCCGTCGCCGCTGCGCAGCACGGACAGCAGCGAGCAGTGGACCAGCTGGCCCAGCAGCTGGGCGACCTCTCCCCGGGGGGCGTCGAGCAGGGCGGCCGCGAGCTCGGCGGGGAACGGGCCGGACACCACGGCGAGGACCGCGTGCAGGGCCCGGCACCGGGGGTCGAGCAGGCGCACCCCGGCGTCGACCGCCTCGTGCAGCGAGTGCCGCGGACGGTGCGGACCGCGCCCGACGGGGGCGAGCGAGGCCGCGTCGGCACGGACCTGGACGAGGATCTCCTCCAGGGTGTACGACCGCGCCCGGGCCGCCGCCAGCTCGAGGGCCAGCGGCAGCCCGTCGAGCGCTGCGGCGACCTGCTCGACCACGCCCCAGCGCTCCTCGTCGAGGTGCTGCTCGGGGACGACGCGGGCGAGGCGGTCGGCGAGCAGCACCGCGGCGGCCGGCCGCGCGCCCGGGTTCCCGGGGCGGACCGGCAGCGGCGAGAGCCAGGACAGCCGCTCGCCGGTCACCCCGAGCGGCTCCCTGCTCACCGCCAGCACCGCCGGTCGCGCGGTCGGCGGGCCGTGCCGCTCCCGGGTGAGCGCCTCGTCGAGCACCTCCGCGACGACGTCCAGGACAGGCTCCGCATGGTCGACGAGGACGAGGCTGCGTCCCGAGGGTCCGGCCGCCATCGCGGCCTCGACCCGGCGGCGGGTGTCCGCGTCGTCCGTGCCGGTCGTGACGGGAGCGGTCGTGTCGGGGGCGGTCGTGTGGGGGGCGGTCGTGTCGGGGGCGGTCGTGTCGGGGGCGGTGCCGGCGAGGTCGAGCAGGCGCACCCCACCGGGGAAGCGAGCCGCCACGCGCGCGGCAGCCGATCGTGCGAGGTGCGACCGGCCGACCCCGGGGGGCCCGCACACGGTCACGAGCCCTCCGGCGGGACGCAGGGCGTCGAGGAGAACACCGAGCTGCTCGAGCTCGACGTCGCGTCCGAGGCAGGGCCGCGGTTCCGGGTGCGTGTCCGCGGAGCCGGTGTCCGCACACCGCGACACCCCCCGGGCCCCGCGACACCTCCGGCGGAGGCGCGGACGGTCCGGGGAGGGTGAGGAGGTCGGGATCGCGGACGAGCACCCGTCGGTGCAGCTCGACGAGCGCGGGTCCGGGGACGAGGCCCATCTCGTCGGCGAACAGGGCCCGCACGGTCGCGTAGATGCCCAGGGCCTCGTCGATGCGCCCGCAGCGGTACGCGGCGACGATCGCCTGCTCCCAGGGCCTCTCGGTCAGCGGGGATCCGGCCAGCACCGGCTTGAGCTCCACCAGGGCCCGTTCGGCCTGACCGGTCGCCAGCAGGCCGTCGACGAGCTGCAGCCGCAGCCGTCCGTACAGCTCGTCCAGGCGGACCCTCGCGGGCCGGGCCCAGTCACGGTCGGAGATCCCGGGGTAGGGGTCACCGCGCCAGAGGGCCGCGGTCGCCTCCGCGAGCGCGAGGGCCTCCGCGGCCCGGCCCGCGCGAAGCAGGGACCCGACCTGCTCGACCTGCGCCGCGAACCGGTCCGACTCCAGCTCGCACTCCCCGGTCGCGAGGCGGTAACCGCCGTGGTCGTGCACCAGGATCCGCGGGGGCCGGCCGGCGTCCCGGCCGACCTCGAGGACCTGCCGCAGACGCCAGACCTGGGCCTCGAGGGCCCGCCGGTGGTCCTGTCGGGAGTCCTCGCCCCAGACGGCGTCGATGAGCGCGTCCGCGCCGACCCGCCGCCCGTTCTCCACGACGAGGCGGGACAGGGTCGCCGCGAGCCGAGGGGCCGCGAGCCGGACGACCTCGCGTCCGGTGTCGACCTCGAGCGCACCGAGGTCGCGGATGAGCGGTCGAGTCGATTCGGCCAGAAGACCCATACGACGACATCACCGGACGGCGCGGCCCCGAGCATCGGGGGAACCCCCCGATGCTCAACGATCAGCCGTGTGGGTCCGACCCGTGCTCGTCCACCGGGACGGCGCGGGCGAGGGCGCGCTTCGACCGGACGCCCAGCACCTGGTAGACGCGGGTGAGGTGGCTCTCCACGGTCTTCGGCGACAGGTAGAGGGTCGTCGCCATCTCGCGGGTGGTCAGACCGGCCGCGGCCAGCGCCCGGATCCGCTCCTGCTGGGGCGTGAGGACCGCGGTGGCGCCCCGTCGCCGCCGACGTCCGCCGGCCACCCGCAGCTCGTCGGCCGCCGCACGCGCGAGCGGCCGGGCGCCCGCCGCCTCCGCGAGCGCCAGCGCCTCGGCGAGCGCCTCCCGGGCCGGGCGCAGCTCCCCGCGGTGGCGCCGCCACCTCCCGTGGTCCAGCAGGACCTGGGCGCGATCGACGATCTGGACGACGTCGATCGTGAGCGCCTCGGCGAACGCGCCCGCGGCCGCGTCGTCGTCCCCGGTGGCCGCGGCGACGGCTGCCCGGCTCGCCGCGGTGACCATCCGCACCCAGGGCGCGGTCGACCGCGCGGCCCGGCGGGTCAGGGCGTCGCGGACCCGGAGCGCGTCGTCGAGCGCCTCCGCCGCGAGGTGGGCCGCGACGGCGGGCGGTGCCCACGGCACGCAGGCCGGATCGGTCACGCCGTACCGGTCGGCGAGCTGCTCCGTCGCCAGGTAGGCGGCCGCGGCCTGCTCCACGTCGCCGCGGGCGGAGGCCAGTCGAGCGCGCAGGAAGGCCAGCCACAGCTCGGACTGCCACGTGACCGCGGTCGTCGCCGCGACCACGCCCTCGGCCCGCTCGACGTCACCCATGACGATCAGCAGGACCGCCTCGGCGACCGCCACCGACTCCGCCAGCAGCGGTACGGCCTCGGCCGGGCGCACGAGTTCGTCGAGGACCCGGCGGGCGTCGGTGAGCCGCCCCCGTCGCAGCGACGCGTCGACGATCGAGAGCTGCAACGCGAGCCGCGCGTGGAGCCGTCCGCCGCTCTCGGCGACCCCGACGGCCCGGTCCAGGACGCGGTCGGCGGTCTCGTGGCGGTCGGTCATCCGGGCGATCGCGACCAGGCACAGCTCGGGGTCGAAGGGGGAGAACCGGTCGACCGCGGCGTCGCTCCCGTCGGGCGGCTCGTCGGGCGGCACCGCGTCGGGGAGCACGCGCACGAGCAGCCGGTCGACGGCGTCGGGGTCGAGCTCCGCGAGGTGGGCGGCGAGGCAGTCCAGGGCGACCAGGTCCGCCGGCCAGGGCCCGGGCACGTCGATCTCGCGCAGGCGCGCCAACGTCGGGCCGGGTCCGAGCATCTGCCACGTGGGGTGGAGCATCTCGACGACCGCTCCGGCGAGCGCGGCCGGCGCCTCGACCCGCGCGTCGGTGACCGCCGCGGTGGCCGCCCGCTCCGCGGCGGCGAGGTCCCCGGCCAGGGCGAGCGCCCGGACCTGCAGGCGTCGGACCCGCAGGCGCGGCTCGCCGGTCAGTCCCGGTCGGGCCAGGGCGGCGGCCGCGACGTCGGCCGCCTGTGCGGGTCGCCCGAGGGCCAGTGCCGCCTCGGCGCAGCGCAGCAGCGTCGGGGCGTCGACCCGCGCGCCGGCGAGGTCGACGGCCGCCCGGAAGTGGGCGAACGCGCCGCCGACGTCGCCCGCGGCGAGGTCCGCCTCCCCGGCGGCGGTCGCGGTGGCCACCGCCTCGACGTCGCCGGCGAGCCCGGCCGCCAGCGCGTGCCGGACCGCGGCAGCGTGCTCGCCGAGCGAGGCCAGCACCCGGAGGGCCCGCTCGTGGTGGAGGGATCGCAGGGCCGGGCTGAGCCGGTCGTAGAGCGCGTCCCGCACCAGCGGCGCGGTGAAGGCGAGCCTCCCCGGACCGCTCTCGACGGCCAGGCCGTGCGCGACGAGGACGTCGACGGCGCTCGCGACGGCGGGTCCCGGCACGCCGGTCAGCGCCGCGAGCAGCACCGGGCGGAACTCCACGCCCAGGACCGCGGCCGCCCGGGCCTGGTCGAGGACCGGCGGGGGAAGCGTCCCGAGCGACGCGCCCAGGCGGTCCGGACGATCGGGCCGGGGTGAGCCGACCAGGTGCTCGATGTAGAGCGGGTGGCCCCGGGCCCGGCGCCAGACCCGCTCGTCGGTCTCGTCGTCGGCCTCCTGCCCGAGGAGGTCCGCCACGAGCGCGGAGGACGACGAGCGGCCGAGCGGAGCCAGCTCGACCAGCGTGGCCGCCCCGTCGGCGACGAGCCGACCGAGCGGACCCGCGGTCGGCTCCGGCCGGGGACGGGTGGTCAGCACGAGTCCCAGCGGGACGTCGTGGAGGTGGCGCGCCAGCGAGACGAGCAACCGTGTCGACCCGGGGTCGGCCAGGTGCAGGTCGTCGATCAGGACCAGCACGGGTCCGGTCGCCGCACGGCGTTCGACGAGGGCGCGCCATCGCTGTCGGAGGGCGACCTCGGCGGCGTCGCTCTCCGGGGCGGCCGGCGCGAGGGGGTCGCAGCACCCCGCCGCGAACGCGGCGCGGACGAGCCCGTGGGGCACCGCGGACTCCTCCACGTGGCCACGGGCCTCGACGACGTCGAGGCTCGTGGCCGTGCGCCGGGCCTCCCGCAGGAGCGCCGACCGTCCCACACCCGCGGCGCCCGTGATCACCACTGTGCCGCCCCGGCCGACCCGCAACCCGGCGATCAGCTGCCGCAGGACCGCGACCGCGTCGTCGCGCTCGCGGAGGAACGCCCCGTCGTCGCGCTCCGTCGTCGGTACCCGCGCGACCACCCCCGGCCGGCGTCCCGCCCCGCGGGGGCCCGCCCCCTCCGGATCCGCCTCGATCCCCCTGTTCATGGCCGCTTCACTGTCGGCCGAGCGGTCGCTCGGCACAATCATTCGGACAGGTGCCTGATCATCACGGCGCGTGGCGACCCTTTCCTCGGAGGGGGTGATCGCGGCGCGGGCCCTCGCGGGAGGCGGTAGCACCCCGCAGCCCGCCCCCTCCAGACCCTCGTCACGGGACGAAGCGGGCGGTGCGGGACGGGGCGGGACGGGGCGGGACGGGACGGGACGGATCGGGGCGGGCACGGTGGGGCCGCTGAGCTGGGCTAACGTCGCCGCCGACCCGCTGTCGCCGATCGCTGGGAGCCCTGCCCGGTGCGCTCGTCGCCCACCCGACGCGTCCGCCAGATCGTCCTCGTCGTCGCCGCGGCGATCGTCCTGCTGGGCGTCAACGTCCCGCCGGCGTGGTCGTACATCAGCGCGTGGCGGCACGAGCAGCTGATCGACAGTCCGGAGTACGTGCGGCGGTACGGGCACTGGGACGTGGTCGACGTGCCCGAGCCCGATCGGGTCAACGCGATCCACGCCGCGCTCCTGTCCTCGGGCAGGATCCTGCTGATCGCCGGGTCGGGCAACAAGGAGGACATGTTCGCGACGCGGGCGCTCAAGAGCCTGCTCTACGACCCGGCCACGGGGTCGACCCGGATGATCCCGGTGCCCGACGACATGTTCTGCGGGGGGCAGACGACGCTGCCCGACGGGCGGCTGCTCGTCGCCGGGGGCACGCAGCGCTACGAGAAGCTCGACGGCGCGGTGACCAACGCCGGCGGGGCGATGGTGGTCAAGAACGAGGACCCGGACGCGCCGCGCGTCCTGCCGGCCGGCACGGTGTTCGTCTCCCCCGCCGGCGTGCGCTACCGCTCCACCCGCGACGTGTCCCTGGCGCCCGCGGCGAAGAGCGGACAGGGCCGGCGCACGGTCGTGACGGCGGCCGAGGAGCAGGTGTTCGTCGAGGCCGTGGACCCGGGGCCGGCCGCGGTGACCGAGACCCCAGCGCAGTACCAGGTCGAGGGGCTGCCGCCCGAGCAGGCGCGCAACGTGTACGGCCAGGGCCAGGCCATGACGCTGCGCAAGCAGGACTACCAGGGCACGGACCAGGCCTACACGTTCGACCCGGTGACCGAGACGTGGTCGCGGGTGCCCGACATGGCCTTCGCCCGCTGGTACCCGACGCTGACCCCGATGGCCGACGGCCGCGTGCTGACGATGGCCGGGCTGGACGGCGTGGGCGAGGTGCTCGACGGCCAGACCGAGATCTTCGATCCGGCGACGACCACGTGGACCGAGCGCAAGGACCTCCAGCACTACTTCCCGACCTACCCCGCGGTGTTCGAGACCGCGCAGGCCGGGCGCATGGTCTACACCGGGGCGAACGCGGGCTACGGGCCCGCCGACCGCGGCCGTGAGCCGGGCCTGTGGGACCTCGACCGCGGCGGGTTCACCCCGATCCCCGGCCTGCGCGACCCCGACCTGCTCGAGACGGCCGGCTCGGCCTGGGTCGGCCCGGTGCAGGACCAGCGCCTCGCCGTCGTCGGGGGCGGCGGTGTCGGCGAGAGCCCACGGTCCACCGGGCGCATCGACTACCTCGACCTCGACGACCCCGCGCCCCGCTTCACGCCCGGCCCGACGATGCCCGAGGGCGTGCGCTATCCGAACCTCGTCGACCTGCCCGACGACACGTTGCTGATCTCGGGCGGCTCGCGGGACTACCGGGGCAAGGGCGGGAGCAACAACCACCTCGCCCGCCTGCTGCACCCGGACACCGGCGAGCTCGCCCCCGCCGCCGACCCCGTCGTCGGCCGCGACTACCACACCGAGGCGCTCCTGCTGCCCGACGGCCGGGTGCTCACGGCGGGGTCGGACCCGCTGTTCGACGACCAGCAGAACCTGGTCCCGGGCACCTTCGAGCAGCGCATCGAGATCTACAGCCCGCCCTACCTCTACCGGGGCGCCCGGCCGACCATCGCCGACGCACCCCCGACGTTGGCGCGGGGCCGGACCGCGACCGTCGCGACGCCCGACGCGGCGCACCTCCGCGGCGCCCGGCTGATCAAGGCGTCCACGGCCACCCACGTCACCACGACCGACATGCGCTCGGTGGCCCTCGACGTCGCCCCCGCCCCCGGCGGCGTGGCCGTGACCGTGCCGGAGAACCCCGCCCTCACCCCGCCCGGCCCGTACATGCTCTTCCTCGTCGACGACCGCGGCGTGCCGTCCGTGGCGCGCATGGTGTCGGTGCGCGCGGGCGCCGGCGGACGAGGTGCGGACTAGGTTGCTAGGACGGCGCGAACGACACCCGCTCGACGCTCGTCGCGCGCTCGGCACCGGGGGCGGAGCCGCCGAGCCACGCGGGGAACCAGGTGTTCACGTAGAGGGGCAGCTCCTCCCCGGGGACGCCGTCGGCCCACGAGACCAGGACGCGCTCGTCGACCGAGAAGGCGACCCGACCAGGGCCGCGGGTGATGGCGTAGTCGTGGAAGTCGGCGGTCGGGTCGAAGCCGAGATCGTGCTCGGTGGTGTGGGTCGTCCGGCCCTCGTGGTGGAGCGTGAACAGGACCCTCCCCCGCGGGTCGCCGGGGATCTCGATGTCGATCTCGTGGGCGAGGTCGGGCGGCGCGTAGAGGAAGAAGCCGGTCAACGAGCCGGGGGCGTCGGCCACGCGGAGGCGCGCGGTCGCGACGCCCGCCGCCGGGAGCACCCCGGTCGTCGCCACCTCGGCACCGTCGAGGCTCCCCTCCCGCACGAGGAGGTCGAGCCGGCCGGAGGCGACGCGCACGTTGGCCGGGTCGACGCGGCCGAGCCCGAGGCGGTGGTCACCACGGGTCCACCGCTGCGGGTCGAGGCCGTCGAACTCCTCGACGAACCCCACTCGCTCCGGTCCGTCCACGGGCGCAGCCTCGCACGCGGGAGAGAGCGCGAGCAGGAGCACGACGACGAGCGCGGGCGCTCTCACGCGGACGGCAGGGTGATCGTGACGGCGGTGCCGCCGTCGAGCCCGTCGTCGAGCGAGATCGAGCCGCCGTGCGCGGAGACGATGCGCCGGCAGGTCGCGAGGCCGATGCCCGAGCCCCCGGCCACCGTGCCCGGTTCGTGCACCTGGCGCAGGAGCTCGAACGCCTCCTCGCGCCGCTCGGGAGGGACGCCGATGCCGTTGTCGGCGATCTCCACGATCCACCGGTCGCCGGCGGGACGGGCGCGCGTCCGCAGCACGAGAGGACGGTCCGGGCGGGCGCACCGGACGGCGTTGGCCACGACGTTGGCGAGCACCGCCCGCAGCTGCGTCGTGTCCCCCCGCACGGTGGGCAGGACCCCGAGGTCGAGCCGCGCGGCGTCGAACGTGCCGGGCGGGACGTCGTCGAGGACCTCGCGCAGCAGGACACCGAGGTCGACGCGCCCGGTCGACAGGGTGCCGCCGACCCGCGCGTAGGCGAGCAGGTCGTCGACCATCGCGCGCATGCGGCCGGCCGCCGCGAGCGCCCGCTCGACGTGGCGGCGCGCGGTGGTCTCGCCGGCGACCGCGGGGTGGTCGGCGAGCAGCTCGAGGAAGCCGGTGACCCCGGCGAGCGGGTTGCGCAGGTCATGGCTGACCTGGCCGGCGAAGGCGGCGAGCTGGCCGTTGGACCGCTCCAGCTCGACACGGGCATCCGCCAGGTCCCGCACCGTGGCGGTGAGCGCCCGGTACGCGCGGCGCAGCTCCAGGGCCGCGACGGCCTGCCCGGCGAGCAGGTCCAGGGCGTGGCGCTGCGGGGCGGTCAGCGCCCCGGTGGTCTCGTCGAACACGCACAGCGTCCCCAGCACCGCTCCGGACGGCGAACGGAGCTGGCTGGCGGCGTAGAAACGGACCAGGCCGAGGCGTCCGGTGACGAACGGGTTCGCCGCGAACCGCGGGTCGTCACGGGCGTCGGGAACCTCGACCGGTTCCGGCTCCCCGATGGTCACCGCGCACATCGCGTCCCCCCGGGCGCAGACCGACGGGGTGATGCCGACCGCGGCCACCTGGTGCTGGAAGTGCTCGCTGATGAGGTTGACCACCGCGTAGGGGACGGCGCAGACGTGGGTCGCGAGCTCGGCGACCGACCGCAGGTCGGGCTCGTCGAGGGGGCCGTCGACCTGGTACGCGGCGAGCAGCGCGTCGCGGTCGAGCACCTCAGCGGGCATCCGCGACCTCCGTGGGTCCGAGGACGGGGCCCGTGTCCGGGACGGGACCGGCGCCGGTGGCGTGCGGGGTCGCGGTGAACCCCTTGCGGGTCATCTGTCCCCACCGCGCCCGCCGCCGCAGCAGCGAGTCGGCGAGCCCGCGCAGGCGCCACCAGGCCGTCACCTGCCGGTAGCCGAGGTTCTCCACGACGGTGGCCCCGAGCGCCGCCGCGAGGTCGCGCCAGCCGCGGTAGCGGTGGAACGAGTACTCCTCGACGACGAGCGCGACCAGGCTCAGCACGACGCCGTAGCCGACGGCGACGAGGAAGAAGAGGACGGCGAACGTCCAGTCGATCGCACCCAGCAGGAGGCCGAGGAGCAGCGCGACCAGGCCGCCGATCTCGACGACCGGGGCGAGCAGCTCGAACAGGACGTAGAACGGCAGGGCGAGCACGCCGACCGCGCCGTAGCGGGGGTTGCCGATCATCGTCCGGTGACGCCACAGCGTCTGGACCAGGCCCCGGGACCAGCGTCGTCGTTGCCGGCCGAGCACGCGGACGGTCTCGGGCACCTCCGTCCACGCCACCGGCTCGGGGAGGAAGACCAGCCGGTACCGGCGACGCTCCCGTCGCAGGTGGCGGTGCAGGCGGACCACCAGCTCCGCGTCCTCGCCGAGGGTGTCCAGGTCGAACCCGCCGACCTCGACCACCGTGTCCCGCCGGAACAGCCCGAACGCGCCGGAGATCACGACCAGGGCGCCCACGGCCGACCACCCGGACCGGCCGAGCAGGAACGCCCGCAGGTACTCGACGACCTGGACGCGCGCGAGCCACCGGCGCGGCATGCGCAGCTCGGCGACCCGCCCGGCGGTGACGGGGCTGTCGTTGACCGCGCGGACGACCCCGCCCGCCGCCACGACGTGCTCGGGGTCGTCGGCGAAGGGCCTCGCCAACGCGAGCAGCGCGTCGGGGTCCAGGACGCAGTCCGCGTCCACCATGCAGACCAGCGGGTGGCGCGCGGCGTTGATGCCGACGTTGTTCGCCGACGCCTTGCCGCCGTTCTCGGTGTGCACCACCACGAGCGGCACGGCCGCCCGCGGGGCGTGCACCGAGCGCACGACCCCGCGCGTCGGGACGTCGTCCGGGACCACGCGGGGCACCTCGACGAGGTCGAAGTGCCGCTGCATCACCTCGAAGGTGCGGTCGGTCGAACCGTCCACGACGACGACCACCTCGAAGCGGGGGTGCTGCAGCGAGAGCATCGCCCGGACGCTCTCGACGATCGTCGCCTCCTCGTTGTACGCGGGCATGACGACCGACACCCCCAGGGTGAGGGGGTCGGCGTAGGCGTCGTCGAGCTCGGCCCAGGACCGCCGCCGCAGGTGGTGCCTGAACTCCCGCACGGCGAGCGCGATCAGCCCGAGATAGCTCGTGTTGAGGGCGACGAAGTAGGCCAGGACGAACCAGTTCGCCGCCACGACGAGGACCGACACGAGGTCGAGGACGGTCACGCCGCCACCCCCGGGGCCTTCCCGAGGGCCTCGCGCGCGTGGGCCGCGGCGCCGGGCCGGTCCGCGGCGTGGGCGAGGTCGCGCAGGGCCGCCACCCCTTCCGGCCCGATCGCGGCGAGCGCGGCCGCCGCGGTGTGGGCGACCCAGTGCTGCGGGTCGTCGACGAGCGCGGCGAGGACGGGAACGGCGCGGCGGGCGCCGATCGCGCCCGATGCGTGAGCCGCCGTGGCGCGCAGCGCGGGCGGCTCGTGCGCGGCGGTGGCGGCGAGGAGGGGGTCGACCGCCGAGGGGGTGCCGAGGCGCCCGAGGGCGCGCGCGGCCCGCAGTCGGACCTCCGCGGAGGGGTCCTCCTGCAGGGTGCGGACCAGACGCGGCGCCGCGTCGACCGCGCCGATCAGACCCAGCGCCTCGGCGACGCGGGCCCGCACGGCGGGGTCGGGGTGGTCCGCCGACGCCACCAGGGCCGACCGTGCCGGCGGCCCGACGCGGGCGAGCGCCGGCATGACCACGTGGTGCGGCAGCGCACGACCAGGGCCCGTGAGGCACCGCACGAGGGGCTGCGCGGCGAGCGGGTCGCGGAGGCGTCCCAGAGCGCGGGCGGCCACCGCGCGCACGTCGGGATCGCGGTCGGCGAGCAGGACGACCAGCCGCGCGGTGGCCCCGGGGCCGCCCACGACGCCCAGCAGGTGCGCCGCCCGGGCGCGGACCGTGGGCCGCCGGCGTCGGGAGTCGTGCAGCGCGCGCACCGCGGTGCCCCGCCGCTCGAGCAGGGCCACGATGGCCGCCCGGGCACCGCCCCGGAGCTTGCCGAGCATCGAGACCGCCACCGGCTCCAGCGCCCGCCACTGCGCCCGCGGCAGGGTGGCCAACCGGTCGAGCACCGCGTCGTCACCGTCACCCGCCGCGAGAGCGACCAGCAGGGGACGGCCGGGCGCGAGCCGGCGGGCGCGCCGCGCCTCGGTGCGCCGCCGCCACCAGCGCCCGGTCAGCAGAGCCACGGCGAGGGCCAGCAGCACCACGACCAGGCCGGCGACCGCCCCCACGAGCACGCCACGGTCCACGACCGGGCCCACCGGTGGTGGCATCAGCGCCTGCTCCGCGCGAGGACGGCGCGGACGCGACTGTCCAGCTCGCGCGGGCTGAACGGTTTGGTCAGGTAGTCGTCCGCGCCCCAGGCGAACCCGCTCTCGATGTCGCCCTCCTGGGCGCGGGCGGTCAGCAGGATCACGGGGATACCGGCGGTCGCCCGGTCGGCGCGCAGCTCGCGGCACACGTCCAGACCGGTCATGCGCGGCATCATCACGTCGAGCACCGCGAGGTCCGGCCGGGAGCTCCGCGCGAGGTCCAGGGCCGCGCCGCCGTCCTCGGCGACGAGCACCTCGTGTCCGGACTGCTGCAGCTTGAACACCACGACGTCCCGGACGTCCGGATCGTCGTCGGCCACCAACACCGTCGCCACTGCGCCACCCCCTCCGACAGATTGCACCATTCGGCACAACAGTCTGCTTCTTCTGTCGCCAGAAGGGGGACCGTGGCCCCTGGAGGGCGCGCGGCAGGCCGGCCTACGTCGTGAAGGTCACCGGCTTGTGCGCCGGCCGCGTCGCCTCGTAGGCGTCGATGTCCTCGGCGTGGCGCAGCGTCAGGTCGATGTCGTCGAGGCCCTCGATCAGGCGCCAGCGGGTGTAGTCGTCGACCGTGAACGACACGACGACGTCGTCGGCGGTGACGGTGCACGCATCGAGGTCGACGGTGAGCTCGAGGCCCGGGCGCTCCTCGATCTTCTTCCACAGCAGCTCGACGTCGGACTGCGCGACCGTGGCCGCGAGCAGGCCGGCCTTCGACGAGTTGCCCTTGAAGATCTCGCCGAACCGCGACGAGATCACGACGCGGAAGCCGTAGTCCATGAGGGCCCAGACGGCGTGCTCCCGGGACGAGCCGGTGCCGAAGTCGGGGCCGGCCACGAGCACGCTGCCGCGGGAGTACGGCTCGGTGTTGAGCACGAACTCCGGGTTCGAGCGCCAGGACGCGAACAGGCCGTCCGCGAAGCCCGTGCGCGTCACGCGCTTGAGGAAGACGGCCGGGATGATCTGGTCGGTGTCGACGTTCGACGCGCGCAGCGGCGTCGCGATGCCGGTGTGGGTGGTGAAGGCTTGCATGGTCAACTCCGCGGTGGTGGCGGCACGAACGCGCCGTTCGTGCGCGTAGACGCAGCGAACAGCGCGTTCGCTGCGGGATCGGGCCGGCTCAGGCGAACTGCAGCGTTGTCGGCGAGAGGTCCTCGGGCGAGGACAGGGTGCCGCGCACGGCGGTGGCCGCGGCCACCAGCGGCGACACGAGGTGCGTGCGCCCGCCCTTGCCCTGGCGGCCCTCGAAGTTGCGGTTCGACGTCGACGCGCACCGCTGCCCGGGGGCGAGCTGGTCGGGGTTCATGCCCAGACACATCGAGCAGCCCGCCGAGCGCCACTCCGCGCCGGCCTCGGTGAACACCTTGTCCAGGCCCTCCTGCTCGGCCTGCATCTTGACGCGCATGGAGCCGGGGACGACGAGCATCTGCACCGAATCGGCCACGTGTCGGCCCTCCATCACCGACGCCGCGGCGCGCAGGTCCTCGATGCGGGCGTTGGTGCACGAGCCGAGGAAGACCACGTCGACCCCGACGTCGCGCAGCGGCGTGCCGGGCTCGAGGGCCATGTACTCCAGCGCCTTGCGCGTGGCGACCGCGTCGGCGTCGTCCATCTCCGCCGGGTCGGGCACGGTCTCGCCCAGCGGGACGCCCTGGCCCGGGTTGGTGCCCCACGTGACGTAGGGAGTCAGCGACCCCGCATCGATGTGCACGACTTCGTCGAACACGGCGTCGTCGTCGGTGCGCAGCTCCCGCCACGCCGCGACGGCGGAGTCCCACTGCTCGCCCTGCGGGGCGTGCGGGCGGCCCTCGAGATAGGCGAACGTGGTCTCGTCCGGGGCGACCATGCCCGCGCGGGCACCCGCCTCGATCGACATGTTGCACATGGTCATGCGGGCTTCCATCGACATCTGCCGCACGGCCTCGCCGCGGTACTCGAGCACGTAGCCCGCCCCGCCACCGGTGCCGATCTGCGCGATCACCGCGAGGATCACGTCCTTGGACGTGACCCCGGGCCGCAGCTCGCCGGAGATCTCGATCGCCATCGTCTTGAACGGCCGCAGCGGCAGCGTCTGGGTCGCGAGCACGTGCTCGACCTCGGAGGTGCCGATGCCGAACGCGAGCGCGCCGAACGCCCCGTGGGTGGAGGTGTGCGAGTCGCCGCAGACCACCGTCGTGCCCGGCTGGGTCAGCCCCAGCTCGGGGCCGATCATGTGGACGATGCCCTGGTTGTCGTCGCCCATCGGGAAGAGCCGGATCCCGAACTCCTCGACGTTGCGCCGCAGCGTGTCGACCTGCGTGCGGGACACCTCGTCGGCGATCGGCGCGAGAATGTCGAGCGTCGGGACGTTGTGGTCCTCGGTGGCGATCGTGAGGTCGGGGCGGCGCACCCGGCGGCCGGCCAGGCGCAGACCGTCGAACGCCTGCGGACTCGTCACCTCGTGCACGAGGTGGAGGTCGATGTAGAGGAGGTCGGGCTCGGTGCCGCCTCCCGGGGCCGCTCCCCCTGCTCGGACCACGTGCTGGTCCCAGACCTTCTCCGCGAGCGTGCGTCCCACTTCTCCGCCTTCTTCCCCCGGCCTTGAATCCCACAGTCTGGGACTACGATGTCGTCCTGTGGGACAGGGTAGCGGCATCGGGGTGCTCGACAAGGCGGTGGTCGTCCTGTGGGCTGCGGCCGCGACGCCCTGTGCGCTGGGTGAGCTGTGCGAGCGCACCGGCCTCCCTCGGGCCACCGCCCACCGCCTGGCCGTCGGGCTGGAGGCGCACCGGCTGCTGGCGCGCGACGCCGACGGCCGCTGGCGTCCCGGTCCCGCGCTCGGCGAGCTGGCCCACGGCCACGGCGACCCGCTGCTGACCGCCGCCGAGGAGGTCCTGCCGGACCTGCGCGACCTCACCGGCGAGAGCGTCCAGCTCTACCGCCGCGACGGGGACGCGCGGGTCTGCGTGGCCGCGGCCGAGCCCGCGAGCGGGCTGCGCGACACGGTGCCGGTGGGGGTGCGGGTGTCGATGGCCGCGGGGTCGGGGGCGAAGGTGCTGGCGGCCTGGTCCCAGGAACCCTCCGCCTTCACCGAGCGCGTGCTCGACGAGGTGCGTCGTCGCGGCTGGGCGCAGAGCGTCGCCGAGCGCGAGGCCGGGGTGGCCAGCGTGTCGGCGCCGGTCCGCTCCCCCGACGGCTCGGTGATCGCCGCCGTGTCGGTGTCCGGTCCCGTCGACCGTCTCGGGCGGCGGCCCGGGGCGCGCTGGGCGGAGCCCCTGCTCGCCGCGGCCCGGAGCCTCGAGGTCCGGCTCGCGGAGGTCGACCGCGGATAGGTACGCAGCGTGGCGAGGTGTCGACGAAACGTGACGACCGCGTGGCCCGTTCCGTGATCCGACGGCGACAGGATCGACGGGTGTCGACCGTCCCCACCACGTCCGACGTGCTCGACGACGTCCCGTCCCCGCGGCGCACCATCGAGGACCTCCGCGCACTGTCCCGGGACCTCGAGCTCCTCATCCCCGTCGTCCGCGAACTCGTCGCGCTCCAGGCGGAGCTCGAGGCCGGGCTGCCACGCTTGCGCCGACCGGGGTAGACCGTCGGGGTGGAGCGCGACTTCGTCGGGCACGGCCCGCACACCGCGTTGCACCGCGATCAGGTGGTGGACTGGTGGATCGCGCTCGGCGGGGAGGGCGTACCGTCCGGCACTCCACCGTTCGAGTGAGACCGCACGTCCAGGGTTCACGGCCGCCGGGGACTACCCCGGCGGTGGCGGCGCGAGCGCGTACCGGTCGGCGAGCCAGCGCCCGATCTCGTCGGCGGCGAGCTGGTTGCCCGTCGGCTCGCCGGGCGCGATCGCGCCGCCGAAGTGGGTGCCGCGCACCGCGACGCGGGTGAGGTCGGCGGCGCCGAGCACGTCGGTCATGCGCCGCGAGTCCGCGGGGAACGCAGCCTGGTCGCCGGTCAGCTCGACGAACAGCGTCGGGACCGTGACGCCCGGCGCGCAGCGCACGAAGTCGGCCTGCGAGGAGAGCCCCGACCACGTCGACAGCCAGGCCTCCGGTGTGACGAGGCGCCCGAACCCGACGTGCCCGTAGTTGATGAGGTCGGGGCGCGCCCCGAACAGCGAGCCGTAGGGCCGCTCGCTGGGGTCGAGGGAGAGGTCGACCGTGCGCGGGTCGGCGTCGGTGCGGAACACGGTGAGGATGTGCGGGGTCAGCGCGCGGCGGCGGTCCGCGGCTGCACCGGTCTTCTCGTGCACGGCACGCGCGTCCGCGGTGCGGGCGAGGAGCTCACGGGCGCGGGCGTCGATCCGCGCGACCCGATCGCGCTGCGCGGCGCGGTAGCGGGCGAGGAACTCCTCGTCGTAGGACGAGCTCGCCGGCGGCTCCGCGAACCCGTTGCGCGGATCGAAGGCGTCGAGCTCGGGGACGGCGGCGAGGGGGTCGCGCTCGTCGGCCACCGACGGGTCGATGCAGCCCAGCAGCAGTCGGCCCTGACCGGGGTGCGGCGCGAGGAACACGACGCCGTCGGTGACGGGCATCGCGGCGTCGCCGAGCTTCGTGGGCCGCCCGCCGGGCGTGCGGGCGATCCGCCCCGGGCCGGGGAGCGCGGCCTGCTCGAGGTAGTACGCGAACAGCGTGCCGCCGCCGGAGTGCCCCAGCGCGACGACGGCCTCGAATCCACGCTCCCGCAGGAAGGCGATGCCCGCGGCGACGTCGAGCAGCGCCTGCTCGTGGACCAGCGTGAGGTCGTTGTTCACCGAGCGGGTGTGCTGGGTCCACACCGCGGCCCCGGCGGCGAGCAGCGCGGGCACGAGCGGGTGGTGCGTGAGGTCCTGGCGCGGGTGCATCAGCACGACCACGGTGCGGGCGTCGGGGACGGTCGCGAGCACCCCGCGCACCGCGGCGCCGTCGGCGGTCGTGAGCTCGTGGACGCTGGTGACGGTGGACGCGGGGCGCTCGCCCGCGGCGACGTGGCGGCCGGCTCCGAGCCCGGTGGCCTTTCCCGTCACCGCGCCCGCCCCGGCGGTCGGCGCGCTCATGCCGGGTCGACCCGCAGGGCGTCCTTGTCGTGCTGGACGATCCGGCCGCCCGCGACGCCGGCCACGCAGCTGTACCAGACCGCGTGCCGGCAGCCCGTCGCGCGGCGGTCCACGACGATCGCGCCGTCCGCGGTGATCTCGAAGTACGGCCCGACCCGTCCGACCCTCACCTCGGGGTCCTCGGCCGCGACCTTGGCCACCGCGGTGTTCTCCGGGACGTCGAGGACGTAGAGCGCCGTCACCGCGCGGCCTCCTCGACCCGCGCGAGGTCCCGCTGCGCCGATTCCCAGGGGCCGGCCCGCTCGACGATCAGCTCGGCCTTGCGGGCGAGCAGCTTGCCGAAGGTGGGCTCGGGCTCGGCGACCACGTCGAGCAGGGCGTCGATGGTGAGGTTCGCGTCGAGGTCCTCCTGCGGCGTCACGGGACGCATCGCACGGGTGAACTCGACCATGTAGCCGTTGGGGTCGTGGGTGTAGATCGACTCGATGGTCTCGTGCTGGATCTGCATCTCGACCGGCCAGGCGCTCTCGTCCAGGCGCCGGCGGTACTCGAGCAGGTCGTCCTGGTCGTCGACGTGGATCGCCAGGTGCCGCGACCGGACGAAGAACTCCGGGACCTCCGGGCCGAAGCCCGCGTAGGCGTCGCCACGCTCGTGGGCGTGCACCGGAGCGAGGCCGAAGTAGTAGAAGAACGCGATCCGGTCGTCGTTGCCGATGTCGAAGAAGAAGTGGATGAAGTCCGGGTGGTCCTCCGGCCCCCACCCCGCCGCGCAGATCGAGTGCACCACCGGGAAGCCGAGCACGTCGCGGTAGAAGCGCACCGTGCCCGCGGGGTCGAAGGTCGGGAACGCCGTGTGGTCCACGCCCCGCACCTTGTGCTCGAGGCGTGCGCTGCCCTCGTCCGTCATGGACCCAGGCTACGCGGACTTCGACGAGCCCGTCAATCTTTCGACGGCAGCGACGAGGAGATGATGCGCTCGAGGTAGTCGAGGTCCTGGCGCAGGAGGTCCAGCGCCGCGGCGGGATCGTCGGCGCGGGGGCTCTGCGGTGCGCGGTCCGGGGGCTGGGCGACCAGCGTCACCGCCATGTCGGCCATCTGTTCGGCGACCTCCTCGGCACTCTGCGACCCGCCGGGGTGGAACCACCACGCGATCCAGTTGCACATCCCGATCAGGGCGAGCGCGGTCGTCCGCACGGGCCGAGGACGGAACTCGCCGCTGCGGATCCCCTGGTCGACGACCCGCGCGAACCCGTCGAGCACCCGGCGCTTCGCGGTCTCGTGCGCCGACGCCAGGTCCGGGGGGAGCTCGGACTCCGACCGGATGACCAGGCGGAACCGCGCCGCGTGGTGGGCCTGGCGCGACGCGATGAGGTGCACGAGCCGGCGGAGCTTCTCCGTCGCGCCCGCGTCCGAGTCCGCGATCTCGGCCGCCGCGTCCGCCGGCCCCTCGGTGATCTCGGTGACCAGCTGGGCGAGCAGCTGGTCCTTGTTCCTGACGTAGTAGTAGAGCGCCGGCCGCGTCATGCCCATCGCGTCGGCGATGTCCTGCAGGCTCGTGCCCGCGAACCCGCGCTCGGCGAACAGCCGGGTGGCCTGCTCGTAGATCTGGGCCTCGACGAGCTCGCGCCGCGCCGACACCCGGCCGTTCTCCGACGGGCTCATGGCGAGCGACGATACCGACGGCGCGTCATCGCGCCGGGACGGTCGAGCGCGTCCGCAGCAGCGCGCCGGCGTCGGGGAGCTCGATGGGCAGGCCCAGTCCGCGGAGGAGGCAGAACGCCCCGGCGGTGGCGGCCGAGAGCACGGGCAGGCCGAACTCCTCCTCGGCGCGCGGGATGAGCGGCAGCGAGGGCATCTGCACGCACGCCGAGATGACGAGCGCGTCGGCGCCGCCGAGGTCCAGGCCCCGGGCGGCGGCGAGCACCCGGTCGCCGGGGATGCACCCGACCTCAGCGTTGTCGGCGACCTCGAGGGCGGCCCAGTCGACGACCTCCAGACCCTCGGCCTCGAGGTAGGCCACGACCTGCTCCGCCAGCGGCCGCACGTACGGGGTGACCAGGGCGATCCGTCGCGCCGACAGGGCGGCCAGCGCGTCGACCAGCGCGCCGGCGCTGGAGACGAGCGCCGGGTCCTGGCCGCGGGCGGCCGTCTGGGCGCGCACCAGCTCCTCGACCCGCCGGTGCTCCCCCGGCCCCTGCGCCATGATCGCGACGAGGCAGGCGTAGAGGACCGCGTCGACCCCCGCGTCGGCCAGCTCGTCGACGCAGCGCTCGCGCTGGGCGTTCATCGCGGCCAGCTCCTCGGCCGACACCCGGTGCATCCGCATCCGGCTGGCGTGGAAGGAGAACGACGCGCTCGGGTGCCGCGTCAGGAGCGCGGGCATCTCGGTCTCGACGGTGACGTTGGAGCTGGGCACGACCAGCCCGATGCGGTTCACGGGGCCTCTCCCTCGTCCTGCAACCTGGCCGTCACGTCCGCGACCATCGCCTTCTTGTCCACCTTGCCGACCCTGGTACGGGGCAGGGCCGCGACGACCTCGATCCGCTCGGGCCACTTGTACTTCGCGACGTCGAGCGCGCGAAGGTGCGCCCGGACGTCCTCGAGGGTCACCGGGACACCGTCGGTGACGAGGTAGGCGCAGCCGCGCTCGCCGAGTCGCGGGTCGGGCATCGCGACCAGCGCCGCCTCCACGACGTGCGGGTGGGTGAGCACCAGGAGCTCGACCTCCTCGGCGTTGATCTTCTCGCCGCCGCGGTTGATGAGGTCCTTGATGCGGCCCTCGATCGAGACCGCACGGTGCCCGTCGACGGCGTGGATCGCCGCGAGGTCGCCGGTGCGGTAGAAGCCGTCGGAGGTGAAGGCCTCCGGCCGGTCCTCGCCGTGGTAGGCGCGCAGCGTGTACGGGCCCCGGCAGCACAGCTCGCCCACCTCGCCGTCGGGGACCTCCTCCTCGCTTCCCGGCTCGAGCACCCGCACCTCGTCGAGCGGCGAGATCGGCACCCCGACCGTGGTGCGGCGCAGCTCGGCCGACGTGCCCTGCGGCGTCACCAGGAACATCCCCTCGGCCATGCCGAAGAGCTGGCCGACCCACGCCCCGCCCCGCCCCGTCGCGGCGAACAGCTCCTCCGACACCTTCGCCCCGGAGAGCAGGACGACGCGCAACGTCTCGGCGAGCGAGTCGTAGAGCGGGTGGGCCGGAGCGCGGTAGTGCACGTGCCCGAAGAGCACCGAGGTGGTGCGCTCCGCGGCGAGCAGGGGCAGGGCGGTGTCGAGGTCGTGGTCGGTGAGCACGAGGCACGCGCCGACGGCGTGCGGGGCGTGCACGCCGCACACGACCCCGGCGTTGTGGATCACAGGGATGAGGTGGCCGACGCGGTCGTCGGCGGTCCAGGCGAGCGCCGCGGCGTAGGCGCGGGCGTTGTACCAGTACTCGGCGTGCCGCCGCGGGATCAGCTTCGGGACGCCGGTGGTGCCGCCGGAGAGCTGGAAGACCGCGACGTCGTCGGGGTCGACGCCGCGCTGGATCTCCTCGACACGCTTGCGGGCCTCGTCCGGGTCGATCTCCGCGGTCGGGAGGTCGTCGAGGACGAGGACGTGGCGCAACGTCGGGTGGTCGTGCGCCTGCTCGCGGGCGAAGGCGAGGAGGTCGGTGCCGCGGGTGTCGGCCTCCACGAGGTGCGCCCGCGCCCCGACGGCCCGGCTGATGTGCGCGATCTCGTGCCCGCGGTGCGCGGCGAGGGTCGCGACGGGGACGAGCCCGGCCTTGAGCAGGGCGTACCAGGCGACGACGGTCTCGAGGCGGTTCGTCACCTGGATGATCACCGGCTCGCCCGGCCGCAGCCCGAGGTCGGCGAGGCCGAGGGCGATGCGGTCGGTCCGGGCGTCGAGCTCGGCGTAGGTCAGGCGGCCCTGGGCGGCGGCGACGGCTTCGTGGTCGGGGTGCGCGAGGGCGACCTCGTGGAACTCCTCGGCGATCGTCCTCGTGCCCCAGAGTCCCGCGTCGCGGTACCTCCGGACGCACTCGGCGGGGAAGGTCATCGGCCGTCTCCCCCGCCGCTCCGCTCTCCCCGGAACGCCACCAGGTGGGTGCGGTCGGCGGCGAGGCCGTCGGCGAGGTCCGCACGGAGCCCGTGCGGCCCGACGACCACGACGAGCGCGGGCGTGCGCCGCCGGAGGCGTTCGGCGACCTCGAGGCGGGTGAGGACGCTCGCGCGGTCGTCCCCGCCGGTCAGCCACACGCAGTCGATGATCCCGGCACCGCGTCGCACCCCGTCCTCGACCGTCTGCTCGCGGCCGGCCGGCCGATCGTCGGCGCCGAGGTCGAGCACGGTGGCGCCGAGGGCGGCCGGGTCGTCGGGCACGACGCGCCCGTCGAACCCGCGGGTGCCCACGGGCTCGTCCACCGCGTCCAGGTCGGGCTCCTGGCCCGGGGACGACGGGCGCAACGCCCGCTCCAGCGCCCACTCCACCAGCGACCCCTCCGCGGGAGGATCCTCCCCCGCCCACTGCCGCAGCGCGGTCGCGACGACGTCGGGGGTGCCGGCGGCGAAGCGGTCCAGCGGCACGTTGCCGGCACGGCTCATGTAAGCGACGAGGAGCTGCTCGACGGGCAGGTCCAGCCTCTCCGGGAACGTCTCCCACCAGCGGCGGGAGCGTTCGGCGATGTCCTGGATGCGGGTGACCGCGGGGCGGCGCGCGTCCTCGTACGCGGCGAGGGCCGTCGCGAGATCGTCGGAGGAGTCCAGGGCGTCGACCAGCGCGATCGCGTCCTCCATCGCCAGCTTCGTCCCCGATCCCACCGAGTAGTGCGCGGTGTGCGCCGCGTCCCCGAGCAGCACGACGCGGCCGTCGTGCCACCGCGCGCACCGCACCGTGCGGAACTGCAGCCACCGCGTGCGGTTGCCGATCAGCCGGTGACCGTCGAGGTGCCGGGCGAAGACGTCGGAGAGGTACTCGAGCGCGACGGCGTCGGAGGCGTCAGCGGGCGTCGTCGCCGTGCTCTCCCCGAACCCCGCCTTCCTCCACGTCGCCTCGTCGGTCTCGACGAGGAACGTGCTGCGGTCGGGCGCGTAGGGGTAGGCGTGGGTCACGAACACGCCGTGCTCCGTGCGCTCCGGCGCGAACAGGGCGTGCGGCAGGGCCACGTCGACCCCCGCCCAGAGGTACCAGCCGCTCCCGACCTCGACCTCCGCGCCGAACGCGCCGGCCGCCCGGGTCGCGCTCCCCACCCCGTCGGCCGCGATCACGAGGTCGGCGTCGAGGTCGTCGGCCGCGCGCCGGGTCCCGAACTCGAGCTTCACGCCGGCGTCGTCGGCGTGATGCTGCAGCACCCGCAGCAGCTCGGCCCGCCCGATCGCGACCAGGGCGTTCACGTCCATCCCGGCCTCGCGGTCGCCGACGCGCATGCGCATGTCGTGCGACCACGCGGCGGCGAGGATGTCGTCGAGCGAGGCGGGGTCGGCCTCGGCGAGCCGGCGCTGCGTCCGCGCGGCGAGCCCGACCCCGAACCCGAAGGTCTGGTCCGGCACGCCCTGCTCGTGGACGACGACGTCGCAGTCCGGCCGGGCGAGCTTGAGCAGCCGCGCGGCGTACAGGCCCCCGGGCCCGCCGCCGAGCACGGCGACACGACGGAGCGGACATCTGGGCCGCATCTACGACCTCGCGTCCGCGAGCACGCGGCTGGTCCGGGTCACGTCGTCGACGTGGTCGACGGGCACGACCGCCGTGGAGACAGCGGTGAAGCACCCGGGACAGCAGTACTGCCGGAAAGCCACCTCCACGTCGACGTACTCCCCCGCCCCGTCCACGACCTGCGGGCCCGCGTCGCTGACCGGCCCGTCGTAGCGCACGAGGTCGAGCTCGCCGACGGCCCCGGAGCCCAGCACGGTCGCGCAGTGCCGGCACGCCACCTGGTCGGCGCCTTCTCGACGGACGGCGACGAGGTTGTCGTCGAGACGCCGGCCCCCGGTCAGGTCGATCGTTTCCCGCGGGGTCCCGTTCGCGCCGCCCCTGGCCCGCCGCGCGTCGCGGAGGTCCCGACGGCGGGTCTCGGTCGCCTCGGCGTCGACCGTGCCCGACGTGTCGAGGACGACGCCGTAGGCCTGCTCCGCGGTGGCCGCGGTGACCTTCTCCTCCCGCACGTCGCGGGCGACGTCGTCGGGGTCGCGGGTCAGCGGGTCGCCGTAGCCCCCGCCGCCCTGCCAGAACATCGTGAACACCTCGCCGGGCGCCACGTACGTCTCGCCGTAGCAGGGCTGCAGCTCCGCCGAGCCCCCGACGTCGGCCAGGTCGGACGGCATCCGACCACTCCCGAGCATCGTCGTGACGTCGCCACCGCGGGCGATGTACTCGACGCCGGTGTTGCCCGGGTAGCCGCCGGCGAGCCCGTTGTTCTGGCTGACCGCCTTGCCGTTGGAGGCCAGGACGAGGCCGATGGGGAAGCTCGTGCCGTGCGGGGTGATGGCCATGCTCGCGGACACCCCGCCGCGACGGCGCCCGGGGCCGCCCGAGTCCGGCTCCTCGCGACGCCACAGCGCGAGCACCGGGTAGAGGAACTCGGTCATCTCGACGTCGGGCACGCGGCCGAGCGGGATGCAGAAGAGCCCGCCGGTGTCCATGCCGTCGGCGTGCGGCTGGGCGCCGTAGCCACCGGCCATCGGGTCCATGATGATCGAGAGGAACGGCGTCGGAACGGCGCCGCGCTGGTCGAGCCCGGCGATCACCGCCGTGTCCCAGGTGCCGCAGCACGTGGCCTGGACGTGCGCTCCCTCGTCGCCGGGGTCAGGCGCCTGGTCGAGCATCTGGCTCAGGCACTCGGCGACGAGGTTGCCGGTCAGCCAGGCCGGACCGATCGGGCCACGGCCGACCGCCGCCGGGAAGCTCGCGTTGTTGATCGTTCCTTCCTCGGCGACCAGGTCGAAGCAGCGCATCAGCCCGCCGGCCGACCACGGGATGTCGCCGGCGAGCAGCGGCAGCAGCGCGAGCATCACCCCGCCGCGCATCCCGGCGTAGGTGCAGTTCACGACGCCGGACTGGGGGTCGGTGCCGGTGAAGTCGAAGGTGAGGTGGTCCGCCGCCTTCGTCATCGCGACGGTGATCTTGTGCAGGCCGCGGTCGCCGGTGTGGGACTGGTCCTGGTAGCCGGTGGCGCGCCAGGTGCCGTCGGGCACGGCCGTGAGCTTGCCGCGCAGGCGCGACTCGGCGTCGGTCATCATCCGCTTCATCACGGCCTTGACCGTGTCCGCGCCGTACTGCGCGATCACCGCGAGCAAACGGTCGCGACCGACGGTGTTGGCGCCGACCTTGGCCCGCAGGTCCAGCCCGATCATCAGCGGCACCCGTGAGCGGCGCACCCACACGTCGGCGACGTCGTCCTGCAGCACGCCGTCGCGCACGACCTTCACCGGCGGGGTGGGCAGCGACTCGGAGAAGACGTCCTGCGCCGCCGGCGAGAACGAGCCGAGGCCGACGCCGCCGAGGTCGGGCTGGTGGGCGATCGCCGAGGTCCAGCCGAAGAGCTTCCCGTCCCAGAACACCGGCTGGTAGACCATCGCGTCGTTCTGGTGCAGACCACCGCCGACCCACGGGTCGTTGGTGAGGAACATGTCGCCCTCGGCGATGCCGGGGTTGGTGGCGCGGTGCTGCAGCGTCCAGTAGATGGCGAGGTCGACGGCGCCGACGAGCATCGTGTTGTACAGCCCGACCTGCACCTCCTGGCCGAGCTCGTCCGAGACCGCGAAGTCGAAGTCGTTGGCGTCGGTGACGATCGGCGAGCCGGACATGCGCTTGAGCGCCTCGCCCATCTCGTCGGTCACCGACCACAGGCGGTGGCGCACGACCTCGTAGGTCAGCGGGTCGACGGCGTCGATCTGCTCCTGGGTGACGGTGTGCACCGGGAGGCTCTCCGGCAGCTGCGCGGCGAGCTCGGCGGGGTCGACGGGCCGGCTCGAGAACCGCTCGGAGCCGGGGACGGCCATGGTCATCGTCAGGCTCCCTGCTGCGTCTGCGTGATGTGGAGGTTGCCGAGCTCGTCGACGGTGCCGGTACGGCCGGCCGGGACGACGACGGTCGTCGTCGGGACCTCGACGATCGCCGGGCCGGTGATGACGTGGCCCGCGCGCAGCGCGACGTAGTCGTGGATCGGGGTGTCGACGAACCCCTGGCCGATCTCGAGGTAGACCGGGCGCGTCCCCGACGTCGGGACCGGTCCGTCCGCCCGCTCCAGCGGCGGCAGCTCCGGGCTGAACGGGAGGACGCCGCGGCCGCGCACGCGGTAGGTGATGGCCTGGATGCCGGCCGCGCCGAAGCCGGAGCCCGGGCCGTAGAGCTCGGCGTACCTGGCCTCGAAACGCTGGGCGGCGGCGTCGAGGGCCGCCCGGTCGAGCGGGCCGTCGGCGACGGGCACGGTGACCTCGGCGAGCTGCATCGCGTAGCGCATGTCGATCTCGCGGACGATCTCGACGCGGTCGAACGCCAGGCCCTGCCGGTCGAGGCCGTGGCGGACCTGGTCCTCGAGCTGGGCGAAGTTCTTCTCCGCGCGGACGGGGTCGACCGGGAGCTGGGCGGGGTCGGAGAGCTCCTGGACGAGCGCGATGTCCGAGGCGGCGAGGCCGTAGGCGGAGAACGCCGAGGCGACCGGGCCGAGCGGGACCACGACCTCGTCGACGCCGAGGTGCGTCGCGTACTTCGCGCAGAACGCGGGACCGGAGCCACCGAAGGCGTAGAGGACGAAGTCGCGCGGGTCGTGGCCGGCCTCGACGACGCTCTTGCGCAGCAGGTCGCCGGTCTGGGCGTTCTGCGCGGCGTGGATGGCCGCGGCGGCATCGTCCGTGCTCAGGCCGAGGGGCTCCGCGATCCGCGTGCGGATGGCCTCTCTGGCCTTCTCCGCGTTCAGCGCCTTCCGGCCGCCGAGCAGACCGGTCGCCGGGAGGATGCCGAGGACGAGGTTGGCGTCGGTGTTGGTCGGTTCGGTGCCGCCCTGGTCGTAGCAGGCGGGCCCGGGGTCCGCCTGGGCCGAGTGCGGGCCGATCCTCAGGTTGCCGCCGGCGTCGACCCACGCGATCGCACCGCCGCCCGAGCCGATGGCGTGCACCCGCAGCGTCGGCACGTTGATCGGGTGGTGGTTGATGACGGTCGTCGTGTCGCGCTCGGGCTCGCCGTCGACGATGAGCCCGACGAGGAAGGTGGTGCCGCCGACATCGGTGGAGATGATGTTGCGGTGGCCGAGCCGCCGGCCCAGCGCCTGGGAGCCGACGACCCCGCCCGTCAGGACCGACCCGACGGTGGAGATGGCCTGCTGGGGTGCCTCGGACGCGGCGACCGCGCCCCCGTTGGACTGCATGACCAGCAGCGGACCGACGAGTCCCGCGTCCTTCAGGCTCGCCTCGAGATCGGTGAGGTAGCCACGCAGGCCGGGCCCGACCTGGGTGCTCATGATCGTGGTCGAGTTGCGGGCGAACTCGCGGATGCGGGGGCTGACCTCGCTGGAGAGCGCGACGAAGACGTCCGGGTCGATCCCGTGGACGATCTCGCGGATGCGACGCTCGTGCACCGGGTTGCGGAACGCCCAGAGCAGCGACACCGCGATGGCCCGGATGCCGTCGGCGAGCAGCGTCTCGACCTGCCGGCGCACCTCGTCCTCGTCGAGGGCGACGACGACCTCCCCGTCGCGGTCGATCCGCTCGGTCACCTCGAGCGCGTGGCGCTTGGGCAGGAGCCCGTGCTGCTTGTCCTGGGCCAGCACGTGCTGGAGCTCGTGCGGCGAGCGCCCGAGGTAGCGGCCCTCGACGTTCATGATGAAGATCGAGTCGCGGTGGCCCTTGGTCGTCAGGAAGCCGACGTCGGGCACCCGCCGCATCACCAGCGCGTTGAGCGAGGACGTCGTGCCGTGGGCGATGTGGTGGGTCTCGGCCAGCACGTCGGCGAACGGGCGGCCGAGCTGCTCGGCCAGCAGCCCGAGGACGTCGAGCACCCCGCGGGAGTAGTCCGGGGGCGTCGACGGCACCTTGGCGGCGACCACCGATCCCGCGTCGTCGTCGAGTACCGCGTCGGTGAACGTCCCGCCCACGTCGACGCCGATCACGAACGCCATGGCCACTCCTCGCTGGGTCCGGCGTGACCCGCGCCACGCTCTTGACGATAGTGTCAGATGTTCGACGCTCAAGACGATCCCGTCAAGGGTGCACCCTGCGCGTCCGCGGGTAGGCCCCGACCGACACCGGCCCTCGACCCCACCGGGTGGCCGCCCGACCACCGCGCTGGGGGCACCGTGACGTCCTACGGCTACTTCCTCTCCTCGGAGCAGTACGGCCCGCACGAGCTCGTCGACCAGGCCCGGCGCGCCGAGGCCGCGGGGTTCGACCGGCTGTGGATCTCCGACCACTTCCATCCCTGGCTCGACGCGCAGGGCCAGAGCCCGTTCGTCTGGTCGGTGATCGGCGCGTTGTCGCAGGTGACGGCGCTGCCGATCTCGACCGCCGTGACCTGCCCGATGATCCGCATCCACCCGGCGATCGTGGCCCAGGCCGCGGCGACCGCCGCCGTGCAGACCGAGGGACGCTTCGTCCTCGGGGTGGGCAGCGGCGAGGCGCTCAACGAGCACGTGCTCGGGGACCGCTGGCCCCCGGTCGGCGAGCGCCTGGCCATGCTCACCGAGGCCGTCGAGGTGATCCGCGCCCTGCATGCCGGCGGGGTCGTGAACCACCGCGGGACGCACTACCGCGTGGAGGACGCGCGGCTCTACACGCTGCCCGACCAGCCGGTGCCGATCTACGTCTCGGGCTTCGGGCCGCAGGCGGCGACGCTGGCGGGGCAGATCGGCGACGGCTACTGCGGGGTCGACCCCGACGCGTCACTGCTCGCGGCGTATCGCGAAGCCGGCGGCGAGGGACCGACGCAGGGCGGCACCAAGGTGTGCTGGGCCGGCAGCGTCGACGAGGGCGTGGACATCGCCCACCGGCTCTGGCCCAACGACGCCCTGACCGGCCAGATCCCCCAGATCCTGCCTCGCCCGCAGGACTTCGCCGCGGCGACGAGCCTCGTCGGGCGGGACGCGATCGCGAGCACGTTCGCCTGCGGCCCGGACGTCGACGCGCACGTCGGGCAGCTCGGCGCGTACGCCGACGCGGGATACGACGAGGTGTACGTGCAGCAGATCGGGCCGGACCACGACGGCTTCTTCGCTGCCTACCGAGACGAGGTGCTGCCCGCCCTGCGCCAGCATGGTTCCGGCTGACGGCCCGGGGCGTCCTCCCGAGGCGGCGGGGCCGGCCAGCGGGCGATCCGTCGACCGGCACCGTCTCCCGGGACGCGAAGCGCCCCGCTAGGTACGCCGCGCGCGGATGGGGCCGGACGGCAGCGGGCTCGTCGTACCCGGGCGGCGCCAGTGCCACACGGCCATGGGCACGGCCCCGAGCGCGATGAGCAGGAGGCCCGAGCCGACCGGACCGAGGGAGGCCAGGGCCAGGCCGAGCACGACGCCCGCCACGAGCGAGAAGACCGACCACCAGTACGACCGATGGCCGTGCTCGCGGCTCCCCCGCCGCACGAGCCCGGGATCGGTGCGCTCGAGGTGGGCTTCGATGTCCCGAAGGATGCGCTGCTCTCGGTCGTCGAGCACGGAGGCCTCCTCGACGTGGCGGCCCGCCGAGGGTGTGCGGGATCGGGCCGGGCAATGGGGGTCTTGCGAAAGGGATCCCCGACGTGGAGAAGGCAAAACGTTGTCATCGGGCCGGAGGTCGACGTCGTGCGGTCGTCGGTCCGCGCTCGGCGACGGGCGGCGCCCGGGGCCGGCGGCGCGCGGGTGACCCGTCCTCGACGGGGTGCCCCGACCGCTCGTCGCGAGGAGAATGGGTCGGGATGTCCTCCACGACCGCCGACCCGTCCAGGAGGAGCGGCGCCCGCGCCCGTCGGCGGTCTCGGCCCTCGGCTGTTCCTTCCGCCGTCATCGGCGCGGCGATCGCCGCCGGCCTGGCCCTCGTGATCGGCGCGCGAGCGGTCGACGACGCGTGGCTCCAGGCCTGCATGATCGCGATCGGGGCGTCGTTCCTCCTGCTCGCCCCCGTCGTGTACCTCGTGGAGCTCCTGCGCCGGTCGGTGGACGAGCTGACCTCGGCGCTGCGGACGTCGGGCACCGGGCACGACGGCCTGCGCCGCGTCGCACCGCACGGAGAGAGCCGGACGGCGTCGTCCGACGCCCTGCTTCACACCGGGCGCGATCGCGCGACGAACCATGAGTTCTCGGCAACCGAGGTCAGGACCTTGCTGGAGGGCTCCGGTGCCGAGCGGACCGTGGCGCTGGCGGCGATGCTCGGGCAGGCCGAGCTCGTCGACCCGGACGCGGTGCTCCGGTCCGTCCGTGACGCCGAGAGCGGGGACGAGCAGTACTACGCCCTCCGCGTGGCGTCCCGGTCGGGCGACGCCTTGCCGGCGGCCGTGCGGTCGGAGATCCTGGGGGTGATCGAGGAGGACCGACGGGGGCGAGGGCTCATCGACGGCGATCCCCACCGGCGGGCGATCGCCGAGGACCTGGCGAGGCGCTGGGGCAGCGCGCCGCCCGAGGGGTCGGGCTGATCGACCCCTGCTCGCGGCTCCGTGGCTGGAGCAGGGGATCGTCACCTCTCCCTGATCTCCCCGAGCAGGCGCTCCCGCCGATGATCGACGGTCCGGAACCTCGGCCGGGCCGGGTCCGCGACGGGACGTCGGAGCTGCGTCTGCGGCTGTCCACCGCGCTCGGGCTCGACCAGTACCCGGGCAGCGCGCCCGGCTTCGGGGGCGTCCTGGCCCACCACGCCCGCACCATGCTCGGTCAGCGCCTTCACGGCGAGTGGCGCATCGTGCTCACCGGCGACGACGGACGCCTCCAGCACGTCCTGCTCGCCCGCCGCCGACCCGCGCCCCGACGAACCCGACAGGACCGCCGCCCGCCCGGCCGGGCGGGTCCACCGGGTCGTGCCATCGTCGAGCTCCAGGTCCCCACGACGCTGCTGGCCGCCCTCGACCCCGACGAGCACGGCCCGTGGGCGCCCCTGCTCGCCGAGCTCCAGCAGCGGCTCGGCGAGCTCGGGGCGCGCCTCGGGCTGCCCCACCCGAGGACGCCGACGACCTCGCTCGCCGCCGACCGCGCGCCGCGATCGAGCGGTGGGTGCGGCTCCGCGACCGGCACTGCGTGGCGCCCTGCTGCCGGCGCCACGCCCACCGCGTCGAGCTCGGCCACACCCACGACCACGCCCGCGGCGGCCCCACCGCGCACTGGAACCTCGGCGTGTTCGACCGGCACCACCACGAGGCCAGACACCGCGGCGCCTGGCGGGTGCGCCAACCCCGACCGGGCCACTTCCAGATCCGCACCCGCGACGGGGTCAAGCACACCACCACCCCCAAGCCGATCATCGAACCGCTCCCCGCGCCCCGCCCCGCCGCCCACCCCCGCCCCTGCCCGACGACGGCTGGGGCCCCGACACGCCCCAACGACCGAACCGACGGCACCACCGCAACCCGCTGGACCGACCCCGAGCGAGCCGAAACCGAGCGGGCCGCAGCCGAAGCCCCCGAGCGGTGGCCACCGCCACCGGCCGCCCCAGACCACGCCCGAGCAACACCACCAGACGCCGACCGTCACCCCCCACCACCGACGACACCACCGACGACCCGCCACCGTTCTCGCGAGAGGACGATGCCCGTCGTGGCAGCGCAACAGCTCCCCGTGCACGTCCTCCACGTCAAGGACGGTCGGGCGCCGAGCTCTACGACGGTGCTGGTCGACCGGCTCTGGCCTCGCGGACGGCGCAAGGACGACGCTCCGTGGGACGAGTGGCTCCGGGCCGTCGCGCCGACGGACGAGCTGCGCCGGTGGTACGGCCACGACCCGGACCGGTTCGAGGAGTTCGCGCGCCGCTACCGCCGCGAGCTGGAGGACGGGCAGCAGGCCGATGCCCTCGCCGACCTGGTCCGGAAGTGCCACCACGGCCCGATCGCCCTCATGACCGCCACCCGCGACCTCGAGCACAGCCACGCCCGGGTCCTCGCCGACCTGCTCGCCGACCGGCTCCGGGCCGTCACCGGGCTGCAGCGCGACCGTTGACCGCCCGGCCGCGCACCAGGCCTTCGAGTGACGTCGGCCACGCGGCCTGGAGTGTGCCGTGGCGGCACGGACTCCGATGGCCCCATGACCGCGACGACCGGCACCACGGCCCGCCCCCGCCTCATCGACGTCGAGGAGTTCTTCGCCGATCCCGCGTTCGCCCACCCGAGGATATCCCCGGACGGGACGCGGATGGCGTATCTGGCGCCGCGGTACGGCCGCACCCAGGTGTGGGTACGCGGGATCGGCGAGCAGCACGAGGACGCGGTGTGCGTCACCCACGACGCCCGGCGGGGCGTCACGACGTACTACTGGACCGACGATCCCCGCTGGCTGCTCTACCTGCAGGACACCGACGGCAACGAGGACTGGCACCTCTACCGGGTCGATCTCGAGGCGCCCGGCGAGGTGGCCGTCGACCTCACGCCGCTGCCCCCCGGCTCGCGCGTGGTGGACACCGAACGGCTCCCGTCCTGCCCGGGGCAGGTGCTCGTCTGGATGAACCAGCGGCCGCTGTTCTTCGACGTGTTCCGGATCGACGTCGCCACCGGCGAGACGACCCTGCACGTCGAGCAGCCCACCCCGACGAGCACCTACCTGCTCGACCGCGAGGGTCACCCGGCGTTCCTCTCGACGTTGACCGACGACGGCAGCTACGAGTTCTCCGCGGTCGACCCGACCAACGGCGCGAGACGCCTCCTCCGCAGCGTGGGCGGCCCGGAGCACCCCCTGGGGGTCCCGGTGCAGCTCGTGACCCCGGACGGCACGGGCCTGCTGCTCGGCCTCTACCAGGACGGCGACGACCTGCGACTCGTCCGCGTCGACCGGGAGACCGGCGAGGAGACCGTCGTCGCGGCCGTCGAGGGGCAGAGCCTGGACACGATGGGGCAGATGGCGCCCGGCCTGCCGCCCACGGTGTTCGAGAGCGCCCGCACGGGCGAGGTGGTCGCCGCGCGCTTCGTGGGCGATCACCCGCGGATCGTAGTGCTCGACCCGCACACCGCCGAGGTCTTCGCCGCGCTGGAGGAACTCTCCGACGGCGTGCTGGGTTGGGTCTCGTCGGACGAGAGCGAGGAGCGGTGGATCGCGTCCTTCGTCCACGACCGCGAGCCCGGACTGACCTACTACCACGACCACGCCACGGGCGAGAGCCGGCTGCTCTCCCGCCCCCGTCCACACCTGGACCCGGCCGACCTGGCCTCCGTGACCCCGGTGGCCTTCGCGGCTCGCGACGGCCTGCCGCTGCACGGTTTCCTGACGGTCCCGCTCGGCGTCCCGACGCAGGGGCTGCCCCTGGTGCTGGTCGTGCACGGCGGCCCGTGGGCCCACGACACGTGGGGCTACGACCCGGAGACACAGTTCCTGGCCAACCGCGGGTACGCCGTGCTGCGCGTCAACTTCCGGGGGTCCACCGGCTACGGCCGGCGCCACGTCACGGCCGCGATCGGGGAGTTCGCCGGCGCGATGCACGACGACCTGATCGACGCCGCCGAGTGGGCCGTGGCGCAGGGCATCGCCGATCCCGAGCGCATCGGCATCTACGGCGGCTCCTACGGCGGCTACGCGGCGCTCGTCGGGGCCACCGTCACGCCCGACTTCTTCGCCGCCGCGGTCGACTACGTCGGCATCTCGGACCTCGCGAACTTCATGCGCACGCTGCCGCCGTTCGCCCGCCCGAACCTGGCCAACAACTGGTTCCACTACGTCGGCGACCCGGACGTCGGGGAGCAGGAGGCCGACATGCTCGCCCGCTCACCGATCACCATGGTCGACCGGATCCGCACCCCGTTGCTCGTCGCGCAGGGGGCCAACGACGTGCGCGTGGTGCAGGCGGAATCCGACAACATCGTGGCCTCGCTGCGGGCCCGCGGCATCCCGGTCGAGTACCTCGTGGCCGAGGACGAGGGCCACGGCTTCGCCAACCCCGAGAACAGGATCCGGCTGTACCGCACGATGGAACACCACTTCGCCGACCACCTGGGAGGACGTCGGAGCGGCTGAGGAGCATCCGTGGCGGCCCGGGCCGCGGCGTGGCCCGGATCACCGATCTTGCCGTGGTGGCCCGCCGGCTGCTCGAATCGTTCCCCGTGGCCCGTGTCGGCTCCGGCCAGCGAGCGGCCCGCACGGCGCCCGGCCTGGCGGTCGCGTTGGTCTCGGGGGCCTCCTTCGGGATGGCCGGGCCGTTCGCCGCCTCCCTGCTGGCCACCGGCTGGTCGCCCCTGGCGGTGGTCCTGGGCCGGCTCGGCGGCGCCGCGCTGCTGCTCGCGGTGCCGCTGGCCCTCCTGCTCGCCCGCGGGTGGCGGCCGCGCGCGGGCCACCTGCGCGCCGTGGCCGTCTACGGGCTGGTCCCCCTGGCCGGCGCCCAGGTCTGCTATTTCAGCGCCGTCGGCCGCCTGTCGGTCGGTGTCGCGCTGCTCATCGAGTACACGGCGCCGGTCCTGTTGCTCGGGTGGACGTGGGCGCGGACCGGTCTGCGGCCGCGCCTCGCGACCCTCCTCGGCGCGGTCCTCGCGATCGCGGGCCTCGGGCTCGTCCTCGACGTCGGGCGCGGCGCGGACGTCGACGTCGTCGGCGTGCTGTGGGGGCTCGGCGCCGCCGTGTGCCTCGCGGCCTACTTCCGCCTGTCGGCCGCCGCGGGCGGCGGCCGCGAGGGCGACCCGGCCGGTCCGCCGGCCCTGGTGCTCGTCGCCGGGGGTGCCGCCGTGGGCAGCGCCGTCGTGGTGCTCGTCGGGGCGGTGGGTCTGCTCCCGCTGGAGGCGACGGCGGCGCCGATCGAGCTGGGCGGCGCGACGGCCCCGTGGTGGGTCGGTGTCCTGCTCGTGGCCACGCTGTCGACGGCGCTGGCGTACCTCACCGGGATCGCGGCGGTGGGCCGCCTCGGGTCACGGCTGGCGTCGTTCGTGGGACTCAGCGAGGTGCTCTTCGCCGTCCTCGGCGCGTGGTGGCTGGTCGCGCAGCGCCCGACGGCGACCCAGGTCGCGGGCGGCGTGCTCGTCGTCGGGGCGATCGCGCTGATCCGCTGGGCCGAGCCGCCCGACGCGCCGATGGCGCGGACCGAGCCTTGAGACGACGAACGCGGCGCACCGAGGGTCGATGCACCGCGTCCGTGGATGTAGCCCCGAGGGGATTCGAACCCCCGCTACCGCCTTGAGAGGGCGGCGTCCTAGGCCGCTAGACGACGGGGCCCTAGGAGAACGGTGACGACCCTAGACGACGGTCGATCACCGCTCGCAGCTGGGGTACCAGGACTCGAACCTAGAACAACTGAACCAGAATCAGCCGTGTTGCCAATTACACCATACCCCATGGCGATCACCGTGCGTGACTGCTCGTCCCGCCCGGCGACGACCACCATCCTAGGACATCCCTGCGCGGCGGTTCGACACCCCCCGGGTGGGCCCGGTGCCGCAGGTCAGGGCACGGATATCCGCGTCGGCCCGCCCGGTAGCCTGGATGAGTTGGGCTACCGCACGACCAGGAAGATCGAGACGTGAGTTCATCGCCGGCCCCCCGCTCCGGGAGCGCGCCCGCGTTCGCCCCCCTCCCCGCGAGCGTGGACCTGCCCGCCGTCGAGCGCGAGGTCCTCGCCCGCTGGTCCGAGCGCGACGTGTTCCGTCGCAGCCTCGAGCGCACGGCCGGCGGCGAGCCGTGGATCTTCTACGAGGGCCCGCCGACCGCCAACGGCCAGCCCGGCACCCACCACGTCGAGGCCCGCGCGTTCAAGGACCTGTTCCCGCGGTTCAAGACGATGCGTGGCTACCACGTGCCGCGGCGTGCCGGCTGGGACTGCCACGGCCTGCCCGTCGAGCTCGCCGTGGAGAAGGAGCTCGGCTTCAGCGGCAAGGCCGACATCGAGACCTACGGCATCGCCGAGTTCAACGCGAGGTGCCGCGAGTCGGCGCTGCGCAACGTCTCCGCCTTCGCGGCCATGACCGAGCGCATGGGGTACTGGGTCGACCTCGACGAGGCCTACATGACGATGGCCCCGCGCTACGTCGAGAGCGTCTGGTGGTCGCTCAAGAAGATCTTCGACGACGGCCTCCTGGTCGAGGACCACCGCGTCACCCCGTACTGCCCGCGCGACGAGACGCCGCTCTCGGACCACGAGGTCGCGCTGGGATACGAGGACGTCGTCGACCCCTCGGTGTACGTCCGGTTCCCGCTGCTCGACGGTCCGTGGGGGGCGAGCGCAGCGACGGGGGACGGGGCCACGGGCGCCGACCTCCTGGTCTGGACGACGACCCCCTGGACCCTGCCGTCCAACACCGCCGTCGCCGTCGCCCGGGACATCGTCTACGTCCGGGCGCGCCCGGCGGACGCCTCCCCCACCCACCCCGACCTCGTGGTCGCCGAGGACCTGCTGTCCGTCCTCGGCGAGGGCGCGGAGGTCATCGACCGCCTCACCGGAGCCGACCTGCTCGGCAGCCACTACCAGCGGCCGTTCGAGCTCATCGACATCGCACGCTTCGGGAGCGGCGACCCGCACCGCGTCGTGCACGGCGACCATGTCACCACCGACGCCGGCACGGGCCTCGTGCACATGTCCCCGGCCTTCGGCGCCGAGGACTACGCGGTCTGCCGCGCCGAGGGTCTCGACATCATCAACCCGATCGGGCGCGACGGGCGCTTCGAGGCCGACCTGCCGCTCATCGGCGGCGCGTTCTTCAAGGACGCCGACCGTGCGCTGGTCGACGACCTGCGCAGCCGGACCGTGCTCTTCCGCGGCGAGGACTACGAGCACTCCTATCCGCACTGCTGGCGCTGCCACACGCCGCTGATCTACTACGCGCTGCCGTCGTGGTTCATCCGCACCACCGCGGTGCGCGACCGGCTGCTCGAGGAGAACGAGCGGACGAACTGGTACCCGCCGCACATCAAGCACGGCCGCTACGGCGGGTGGCTCGAGAACAACGTCGACTGGGCGCTCTCGCGCAACCGCTACTGGGGCACACCGCTGCCGATCTGGCGCAACGACGCCGACCCGTCGGAGATGGTGTGCGTCGGCTCGCTCGCCGAGCTCGGCGGGTACGTGGGCCGCGACCTCGCCGACCTCGACCCGCACCGCCCGTTCGTCGACGAGGTCACCTTCCCGGCCCCGAGCGGCACGGGCACGATGCGCCGCGTCTCCGACGTCATCGACGTCTGGTACGACTCGGGTGCCATGCCGTTCGCCCAGTGGGGCGCGCCGCACCACCACGAGGCCGACTTCGAGCAGGCCTACCCCGCGCAGTACATCTGCGAGGCCATCGACCAGACCCGCGGCTGGTTCTACTCGCTGATGGCCGTGGGCACGCTGGTGTTCGACCGGTCGTCCTACGAGAACGTCGTGTGCCTGGGCCTGCTGCTCGACGAGCAGGGCCGCAAGATGTCCAAGCACCTGGGCAACGTGCTCGACCCGTTCGAGCTCTTCGAGTCCCACGGCGCGGACGCGGTCCGCTGGCTGATGCTCGCCCAGGGCTCGCCGTGGGTCGACCGCCGCGTCGGCCACGAGACCCTGCGCGAGATCGTCCGCAAGGTCCTGCTGACGTACTGGAACACCGCCTCGTTCCTGGTCACGTACGCGAACGCCTCGGGCTGGCGTCCCACCGGCGAGCCGGCGGAGAGCGACCACCCGATGGACCGCTGGGTGCTCGGCGAGCTGGCGGCGTGCGTCCGCGAGGTCACCCGCGCGCTCGACGACTTCGACTCCTCGAGCGCCGGCCGGGCGATCACCGCGTTCGTCGACGGGCTGTCCAACTGGTACGTGCGCCGGTCACGACGCCGCTTCTGGCACGGCGAGCCCGAGGCCCTGGCCACGCTGCACACGTGCGTCGAGACGCTGTCCCGGCTGATGGCGCCGTTCACCCCGTTCACCAGCGACTATCTCTGGACGCTGCTCGAGGGTGACGTCGTCGACGGCGCGCCCGACTCGGTGCACCTCGCCGACTGGCCGGAGGTCGACGAGGCGGCGCTCGACGCCGGGCTCGCCGGGCGCATGGCCCTCGTGCAGCGGATCGTCGAGCTCGGCCGCGCCACCCGGGCCGCCAGCGGCGTGCGCACCCGCCAGCCGCTGGCCCGCGCCGTCGTGTCGGCGCCCGGGTTCGGTGATCTCGAAGAAGCCCTGCTCACCGAGATCGCCGAGGAGCTCAACGTCGGGCGGGTCGAGTCGGCCGGCTCGGACCTGGTCGAGGTCACCGTGAAGCCGAACTTCCGGGCGCTGGGCAAGCGCTTCGGCAAGCGGACCCCGGTCGTGGCCGAGGCCGTCAGGAGCACGACGGCGACCCCGGTCGACGGCGAGCTCACCGTGGTCGTCGACGGCGAGGAGATCGTGCTCTCCGGCGACGAGATCCTGGTCGAGGAGACGCCGCGCGAGGGCTGGGCGGTGCGCTCCGAGGGCGGCCTGTCCGTGGGCCTGGACACCGAGCTGACCGATGAGCTGCGTGCCGCGGGGCTCGCCCGCGACGTCGTGCGCGTCGTCCAGGAGGCCCGCAAGACCCGCGGCCTCGAGGTGTCCGACCGCATCGCGCTCACCTGGGCCGCCGAGCGCGCCGACGTGGCCGAGGCCGTGCGCGCCCACGCCGGCACCATCGCCGACGAGGTGCTCGCGGTGTCGATGACCGAGGGCAGCGAGGGCTCGGTCAACGGTGACGCCGCGGCACGCTCGGACGACCTCGCCCTGGCTGTGGCGATCACACCGGCGGTCACGTCGGCTGGCGGCTGACCTCCACGCTGCGGCGGGCCCAGGTCTCGAAGCGGCGCCAGAACAGACGCTGCGCGAGTTCCCACGGGCGCAGGAACACCGGGCGCACGTGGGCGTCGATCTGCAGCTCGACCGCGGTGCCGGCGGGAGCGTCGGCGGCGTCGTTGAGCCGGAACTGCAGGCGGGTGGGCCGCAGCAGCCGGAAGGACACCGCGAACGCACCGTAGAGGTACTGCAGGTCGCGGTACTCGCCGTCACGGATCTCGCCCAGGACGCCGGGCAGGTGCAGCAACGGCCCGTGGTGGGTGGTGAGGACGCCGGTCTCGAAGCCGCCGCCGAGGAACTCGACGCGGAACGGGCCGACCTGCGTGTCGGTGAACGTGGCCGGGTCGCACAGCCACGCCCAGACCCGCTCGCGGGGCGCCGCGACGGTGAAGCGGTGGACGTGGGTGTGGGCCCGCCACCCGGCCGGGTGGGGCTGGCCGGGTCCGGCGAGGTCAGCGGTCACCCAGCCCCTGTACCCCGAACTCGGCGAGCACCGCCGCGGTGTGCTCACCGACGTCGGGGATCGGGTCCATCCGGGCTGTGCCGCCCGCGAACCCGAGCGGCGGGAGCATCGCGGGCACGGGCCCGACCGGCGAGCCCACCGTGGTGACCCGGCCCCGCGCCGCGTGCTGCGGGTGGGCGAGGACGCCGTCGTCACCGACGAGGTCGCGCCGCCGCGCGCGGGCGATGCCCGCAGCGGCCAGGCGGGCGAGCACCGCGTCGCCGGTCAGGCCGCCGAGCACCGCGTCGACGGCCGCGTGCAGCTCGTCCCGGTGCTCGACGCGGGCGGAGCCGGTGGCGAAGCGGGAGTCGGCGGCCAGGGCCGGGTCGCCCAGGACCTCGGCGCAGAAGCGCTGCCACTCCCGCTCGTTCTGGACGGCCAGCACCACCTCGCTACCGTCGCCCGTGGTGAACGCGCCGTACGGCGCGATCGCCGGGTGCGCCGTGCCCGCGCGCACCGGCGCCCGCCCCGACCCGGCCGCGTAGGTGAGCGGGAAGCCCATCCACTCGGTGAGCGCGTCGAACAGGCTGACCTCGATCGCCGTCCCCTCCCCCGTGCGCTCGCGGCGGTAGAGGGCGGCGAGGACGCCGGAGAAGGCGTACATGCCCGCGCCGATGTCGGCGGCCGGGATACCGGCCTTGGCCGGGTGCTCCTCGGTGCCGGTGACCGAGACCAGGCCCGCCTCGGCCTGCACGAGCAGGTCGTAGGCCTTGGCGTCGCGGTAGGGCCCGGTCGCCCCGTAGCCCGAGATCGCGCAGGTGACGAGCCGGGGGTGCGCGGCGCGCAGCTCGGCCGCACCCAGCCCGAGGCGCTCGGCGGCGCCGGGCGCGAGGTTCTGCACGAAGACGTCGGCGCGGGCGACGATCCAGCGCAGGGCGGCGAGCGCGTCGGGGACCTTGAGGTCGAGGACCACGCTCTCCTTGCCGCGGTTGAGCCAGACGAAGTGGCTGGAGAGCCCGCCGACCACGGTGTCGTAGTCGCGGGCGAAGTCCCCGCCGCCCGGGCGCTCGACCTTGATGACCCGCGCGCCCAGGTCGGCGAGGTGCCGGGTCGCCAGCGGGGCGGCGACGGCCTGCTCGCAGGCCACCACGAGCACGCCGGCGAGCGGGAGGGCGGGATCGGTGTCGGCCACGCCCGGATCGTGCCCTGCCGCGTGCGCCGCGCGGGGAACCGGGCACGCCCGCGGTTCGTTGACTCTTCGTGTTCGCCGAGAGGATGATCTCTCCGCGTTCGCCCCCTGATGAGCACCGAGAGTCACGAGGAGACCCCGATGCGCAGCAACCTGTTCGCTCCCGAGAACCAGGAACAGGAGTCCGCCCAGCCGGGCCTGCGGCTGCAGAACTCGAAGATGCTCAAGATCGAGCTCAACGGCGAGTGCATGGCCCGGCAGGGCGCGATGGTGGCCTACCAGGGCCAGGTGCAGTTCGAGGCCAAGGGCTCGGGCGGCCTCGGCAAGTTCCTCAAGCAGAAGTTCACCGGCGAGGGCGTGCCGCTGATGAAGGTCTCGGGCCGCGGCGACGTGTTCCTCGCCGACGCCGCCGCGGATGTCCACCTCATCGACCTCGAGGGCCCGCAGGACGCCCTGTCGATCAACGGCGCGAACGTGCTGGCCTTCGAGCCGAGCCTGTCCTACGACATCCACATGGTGCAGGGGGCCGGCGTGGCCTCGGGCGCAGGCATGTTCAACTGCGTGTTCACCGGGCGCGGCCGGCTGGCGATCACGTGCAAGGGCACGCCGGTGGTGCTCGACGTCGACCAGCCGACCTACGCCGACCCCCAGGCGACCGTCGCGTGGTCGGCCGGCCTGCAGGTCGGCGTGCACCGCGCCGATTCCTTCGGCCTCGGCACGTTGATGGGCCGCACCACCGGGGAGGCCTTCACCCTCGGCTTCTCCGGGCGCGGGTTCGTCATCGTGCAGCCCTCCGAGGAGGCCCCGCCCGGCGCCGTCGGCGGCCACGGTGGTGGTCAGCAGCAGGAGGGCGGCGTGCTCGGCGGCCTGTTCAGCTGACCGGCGCCGGCCCGCCCAGCAGGTACCGCACGCGCTCGGGGCCCGCGGCCAGGAGCAGCGTGGGCAGGCGCGGGCCGGTGTCGGCGCCCACCAGCAGCCGGTAGACGACGACGAAGAAACGTCGCTGGGCGGCCTTGAGCTCGTCGGTGGGCTTGACGTCCAGCGGGAGGCCCGCCTGCTTCTTGGGCACGCCGTAGACGAGCGTGGTGAGGCCGTCCAGCGACCAGTCGTCGGTGAGGTGGTCACGCAGCATCGCGACGGCCTCGCGCTCCTGGTCGTCGAGACCGGCGAGGAACTCGGTGTCGGGCTCGGAGCGCAGCCGGGTGTGCGCCTCGTCGGGCATGTACGACGCGACCCAGTGCGCCGCCTTGTCCAGCCGCGGTCGGGCACCGTCGGGCGTGGCGTCCAGGCCGGCGAGGATCCGCTCGAGCTGGGCCGGGTCGCCCGCGGTGATGTCGACGACCGACGCCAGGGTCCGGTAGGCGACCGGCTGCGCGGTGCGCGGCAGGTCGCCCTCCGCCGTGGTGACCGCACGGACGTGTCCCGTGACCTCGATCCCGCCGGCCGTCCCGGCGGCGACCTTGCGCTCGAGGGCGTCCCACTCGTCGTAGAGCCGGTGGAGCTCCTGGTCGAACGCCACCTTGATGGCCTGGTTGGGCCGCCGGCGGGCGAACAGCCAGCGCAGCACCGGCACCTCGAGGATCTCCAACGCGTCGCCCGGCGTCGGCACCGACCCGCGGGAGCTGGACATCTTCGCCTGGCCGGTGATGCCCACGAACGCATACATCGGCCCGATCGGGGCCTCGCCGCCGAACACCTCGTCGACGATCAGGCCGCCCACCTGGTACGACGAGCCGGGCGAGGAGTGGTCGACGCCCGAGGGCTCGAAGTGCACGCCCTCGTAGGCCCACCGCATGGGCCAGTCGACCTTCCACACGAGCTTGCCGCGCGTGAAGTCGCGCAGCAGCACCGTCTCGGAGGACCCGCACGCGCAGGTGTAGGTCATCTCCGTCGTGTCGTCGTCGTAAGCGGTGATCGTCGTGTCGTCGCGCCCGCAGGCCCCGCAGTAGGGCTTGAACGGGTAGTACTCGCGGCCCGCCACCCGGTCCTCGTCCGCCCCGTCCTCGTCGTCGTTCTCCGGGACGTGCTTCTTCTTCGTCCGGAAGCGGCCGAGGATCGTGTCGATGCGGGCCCGCTCGCGCATGGCCAGCAGCACCTGGTCGCGGTAGGCGCCGGAGGTGTACATCTCGCTCTGGCTGATGCCGCGGTAGGGCACGCCGAGGTCGGTGAGCGCGGCGATCATCGGCGCCTTGAAGTGCTCGGCCCAGTTCGCGAAGGGGCTACCCGTGGGCGCCGGGACCTCCGAGAGAGGCTTGCCGACGTGCTCGGCCCACGCCGGGTCGATGCCGGCGGGCACCCGGCGGAAGCGGTCGTAGTCGTCCCAGGAGACCAGGTGCTCGACGGCGTGGCCGCGGCGTCGGATCTCGTCGGCGACGAGGTGCGGGGTCATGACCTCGCGCAGGTTGCCCAGGTGGATCGGACCGGAGGGGCTCAGGCCGGACGCGCAGACGATCGGTCTGCCGGGACTGCGGCGCTCGGCGGCCTCGATCACCTCGTCGGCCATCCGTGACACCCAGTCCGGCTCCGGACCTCCTCCCGGTCCTGTGTCCACCACCTGCGCGTACCCCTCTCCGGATCGATCCCGTCCAGGGTACGGGGCGCCGACCGGCTAGCGGGCGCGCACCGGGTTGGTCAGGGTGCCGATGCCCTCGACGGTGACGCTCACCTGCTGGCCGTCGGCCATCGGTCCGACGCCCGCGGGGGTGCCGGTGAGGATGACGTCGCCGGGCAGGAGCGTCATCACCCGGGAGATGTAGGCGATGAGCTCCTCGACGGGGTGCAGCAGCAGGTGGGTGCGCGACTCCTGGCGGACCTCGCCGTCGAGCTCGGTACGGATCGCGAGGTCTCCCGGGTCGATCGTCGTCTCGATCCACGGCCCGAGCGGGCAGAACGAGTCGTAGCCCTTGGCGCGGGTCCACTGCCCGTCGGCCTGCTGCAGGTCGCGGGCGGTGACGTCGTTCGCGACGGTGTAGCCGAGCACCACGTCACGGGCGCGCGCCTCGGGCACGTCACGGCACGGCATGCCGATGACGACGGCGAGCTCGCCCTCGTAGTCGACGCGCTGCGAGTCCGGAGGCATCTGGATCGGCAGGCCCGGCCCGATGACGGTGGTCGAGGGCTTCATGAAGATCAGCGGCGCGGGCGGGGTCTCGCCACCCATCTCGCTGACGTGGTCGGCGTAGTTCTTGCCGATGCAGACGATCTTGGTCGGCAGGATCGGCGCGAGCAGCCGCACGTCGGCCAGCGGCCATGTCCGGCCGGTGAAGGTGGGGTCGCCGAACGGGTGCTCGGCGATCTCCGCGCAGACGTCCCCGGCCTCCGGCTCACCGCCCGCGGTGGTGGGCGACTGCAGGGCGGCGAACGAGACGCCCTCGGCATGGGCGATCCGGGCGAGGCGCACGGCGCCGGACCCTATCCCCCGGCGACGGTCGCGGCGCGCCCGCGGCACCGCTCCCGCGTCAGACGGGGGTGCGGGTGCCCGCGGCCGAGGACACAAGAGCGGCGAGGCGGTCGCCGACCGCGTGGGTGCCGCCCGGGTTGGCGTGGTCGCGCGTCGCGAGGTCGAAGGCCACCGCGGCCTCGACGCGCCGGGCCAGCTCGGGCTCGCCCAGGTGGTCGAGCAGCAGCGCCACCGACAGGATCGCGGCCGTCGGGTCCGCGATGCCCTTGCCGGCGATGTCCGGCGCCGAGCCGTGGACCGGCTCGAACATGCTCGGGTTGGCGCGCGAGACGTCGAGGTTGCCCGACGCCGCCAGGCCGATGCCGCCGGTCACGGCCGCGGCGAGGTCGGTGAGGATGTCGCCGAAGAGGTTGTCGGTGACGATCACGTCGTAGCGCGACGGGTCGGTGACGAGGTGGATCGTCGTCGAGTCGACGTGCTGGTAGTCCACCGAGACGTCGGGGTGCTCGAGGGAGACCTCCTCGACCACGCGCGACCACAGCGACCCGGCGTGGGTCAGCACGTTGGTCTTGTGCACCAGCGTCAGCTTGCGCCGCGGGCGCGCGGCGGCGCGCGCGAACGCGTCGCGCACCACGCGCTCGACCCCGAACGCGGTGTTGACGCTGACCTCGGTGGCGATCTCCTGCGGCGTGTCCTTGCGCAGCAGCCCGCCGGTGCCCGCGTACGGGCCCTCGGTGCCCTCGCGCACCACGACGAGGTCGATCTCCGAAGCGCCGGACAGCGGCCCGCGCACACCGGGGTAGAGCCGGGCCGGACGGAGGTTGACGTGGTGGTCGAGCTCGAAGCGCAGGCGCAGCAGCAGGCCGCGCTCGAGGATGCCGCTGGGCACCGAGGGGTCGCCGACCGCGCCGAGCAGGATCGCGTCGTGCTCGCGCAGCTCGGAGAGCACGGACTCGGGCAGGAGCTCACCCGTCGAGTGCCACCGGGCCGCGCCCAGGTCGTACTGCGTCGTCTCGACCGACGGGGCGACCTCGTCGAGCACCTTCAGCGCTTCGCCGACGACCTCGGGACCGATGCCGTCGCCGGGCACCACCGCGAGCCGCATCCGCAACAACCTCCACGAGCGGGTCGCCCCGCGACGGGGTGACCGGGGCCGACCCGCGGAGACTACTAGGCGTGTCGGTCGATCACGGAACCGGATCGCCGGATCGTAGGAACGCGCCCTCGGTCGGGGTTGCTGCGCCCGGCGGGGTGTGGGGCGCGCCCGCCCTCCCCGCCGGGGCAACCACGATTAGCCGAAGCTGATCAACCGGGTCGTCCGGGCGCCGAGCGCCTCGCCGATCGGCTCGAGGACCTCGGGGGCGACGGCCTGGTCGACGCGCAGCAGCATGATCGAGGAGGCGCGGTCGCGCAGCTGGGAGAGCTGGGCGGCCTCGATGTTGACGTTCGACTCGCCGAGCATGGTGCCGACGGTGCCCATCGCGCCGGGGCGGTCGGAGTACTCGAAGAGCAGGACGTGGCCCTCGGCGCGCAGGTCGAAGCTGCGGCCGTTGATCTCGACGAGCTTCTCGACCTCGTCCGCGCCGGTCAGCGTGCCCGACACGGTCACGGCCTCGCCGTCGCGCACCGCGCGCAGGGTCACCAGGCTGCGGTGGTTCGGGCTCTCGCTGGCCGTCTCGACGGTCGCGGTGACGCCGCGCTCCTCGGCCAGTGCCGGGGCGTTGACGAACGTGACCGGCTCGTCGACGACCTCGCCGAACACACCGCGCAGCGCGGCCAGCGAGAGCACCGAGACGTCCTCGTTCGCCAGCTCGCCGCGCACCTGGACCTGCAGCTCGCTGGGGGCGCCGACCAGGTCCGACAGGAGGGTGCCGAGCTTCTGGGTGATCCCGAGCCACGGCCGGACCTCCTCGCCGACCGCGCCGCCCGAGACGTTGACGGCGTCGGGGACGAAGTCGCCGCGCAGGCCCGCGAGCACCGAGTGCGCGACGTCGGTGCCGGCGCGGTCCTGGGCCTCGGCGGTGGAGGCGCCCAGGTGCGGCGTGACGGTGACCTGCGGGAGCTCGAACAGCGGGCTCGAGGTGGTGGGCTCGGTGACGAAGACGTCGACGCCGGCGCCGGCGACGTGGCCCGAGCGCACGGCCTCGGCCAGCGCGTCCTCGTCCACCAGCCCGCCGCGAGCGGCGTTGACGATGATGACGCCCGGCTTGGTCCTGGCCAGCGCCTCCTTGCCGATGAGGCCCTGGGTCTCCGGGGTCTTCGGCAGGTGGATGGTCATCATGTCGCTGCGGCGCAACAGCTCGTCGAGCTCGACGAGCTCGATGCCGAGCTGCGTGGCGCGCGCCTGCGGCAGGTACGGGTCGTAGGCGATGACATGGGTGCCGAACGCGGCGATCCGGCTGGCGAACAGCTGCCCGATCTTGCCGAGGCCGATGACGCCCACGGTCTTGCCCTGGATCTCGACGCCGGAGAGCTTGCTGCGCTCCCACTTGCCGGCGCGCAGGCTCGCGTCGGCCTGCGGGATGTGCCGCGCGGTGGCCAGCAGCAGGGCCAGCGCGTGCTCGGCGGCGGAGACGATGTTCGAGACCGGGGCGTTGACCACCATGACCCCCGCCGCGGTGGCCGCGGGGACGTCGACGTTGTCGAGGCCGACGCCGGCGCGACCGACGACGGTCAGCTGCTTGGCGGCGCCGAAGACCTCGGCGTCGACCTGCGTCGCCGAGCGGACGAGCAGCGCGTCCGCTCCTCCGACGGCGTCGAGCAGAGCGGCGCGGTCGGTGCCGTCGACGGTGCGGATCTCGACCTCGTCGCCGAACACCTCCAGCGTCGACGGCGCGAGCTTCTCGGCCATCAGCACGACGGGCTTGGTGGCGGCGGGACTGGTCACGGGCGTTCGCTCCCCGAAGGTCGGCGGTCGGTCGGTCACGCCGACGAGCCCTGCACCTACCGAGATCACACGCCGACGTGCTCGCGGGTCATCGTGCCCGCACCGTGGCGATCCTACCGACAGCTCGTGAACCGATTCACATGCCTGGGGCTGCCGGATCCGTGGCAGCGAACGGGTATCTCGCTGCGTCTATGCGCACGAGATACCCGTTCGCTGCGGGGACGAGACGACCCTCGACTAGGTGGTCGGGCGCGCCATCCACGGCATGAGGCCACGCAGCTTGGCCCCGACCTGCTCGATCTGGTGGGCCTTGCCCTCCTCCTCGAGCTTGGTGAAGTTCGGACGGCCGTTGTCGTCCTCGGCCACCCACTCGCGGGCGAAGGTGCCGTCCTGGATCTCGCCCAGGATCTTGCGCATCTCCTCCTTGACCGCGTTGTTGACGATGCGCGGCCCGCGGGTGAGGTCGCCGTACTCGGCGGTGTCGCTGATCGAGTACCGCTGGCCCCAGATGCCGTTCTCGTACATCAGGTCGACGATCAGCTTGAGCTCGTGGAGGCACTCGAAGTAGGCGATCTCGGGCTGGTAGCCGGCCTCGACCAGCGTCTCGAACCCGGCCTGGACGAGCGCCGACGTGCCGCCGCAGAGCACGGCCTGCTCGCCGAAGAGGTCGGTCTCGGTCTCCTCGGTGAACGTGGTCCTGATGACGCCGGCCCGCGCGCCGCCGATGGCCGCGGCGTAGGACAGCGCGAGCGCCTGGGCCCCGCCCGTCGCGTCCTGCTCGACCGCGATGAGGCACGGCACGCCCTTGCCGTCGACGAACTGGCGGCGCACCAGGTGGCCCGGGCCCTTCGGCGCCACCATGGCCACGTCGACGTCCTTCGGCGGCTCGATGAGGCCGTAACGGATGTTGAAGCCGTGGCCGAAGAAGATCGCGTTGCCCGACTCGAGGTTCGGCGCGATGTCGTCGGCGTAGATGAACCGCTGCTTCGTGTCCGGCGCCAGGATCATGATGACGTCGGCCTCGGCGGCCGCCTCGGCGGGCGTGACGACCCGCAGGCCCTCCTCCTGCGCGGTCGCGCGGCTCTTCGACGACTCCGGCAGGCCCACCCGCACGTCGACGCCCGAGTCGCGCAGCGACAACGCGTGGGCGTGGCCCTGGCTGCCGTAGCCGATGACGGCGACCTTGCGCCCCTGGATGATCGAGAGGTCGGCGTCGGCGTCGTAGAACACAGCAGCATTCCCTGTCGTGGGGCTACTGCCGTTGTCCGGGGCACTCATGATGCGGGACTACTTCCTTCCGGGAACGACTGACGGGAACGGCAATCTAGCGGTGGTGCGCAGCGATGGAGCGCGGCCCGCGGGCCAGCGCCACCATCCCCGACTGCACGATCTCGCGGATGCCGTAGGGCTCGAGCATGCGCCGCAGCGCGGCGAGCTTGTCCTCGGTGCCCGTCGCCTCGACCGTGACCGCCTCCGGCGAGACGTCGACGACCTTGGCGCGGAACATCTGCGTGACCTCGAGGACCTGCGAGCGCACGCTCGCGTCCGCGCGCACCTTCATCATCACGAGCTCGCGCTGCACCGACGTCGTCGGCTCCAGCTCGACGATCTTGATGACGTGCACGAGCTTGTTGAGCTGCTTCGTGACCTGCTCGAGGGGGAACTCGTCGACGGTCACGCAGATCGTCATGCGCGAGATCCCCTCCTCCTCGGTGGGGCCCACGGCCAGCGACTGGATGTTGTAGCCGCGGCGGGAGAACAGGCCCGAGATACGGGCCAGCACGCCGGGCTTGTCCTCGACGAGGACCGACAGGGTGTGGTGGGTCACCGGGCCGGCTCCTCACCGTCGACGGGGTGGTCGGCGCGGGAGACCTCGTCGGCCTGGACGGCCTCGGGGTCGTCGAACAACGGCCGGATGTTGCGGGCGGCCATGATCTGGTCGTTGCCGGTGCCGGCCGCGACCATCGGCCAGACCTGCGCGTCGGCGCCGACGGTGAAGTCGATGACCACCGGGCGGTCGTTGATCGACATCGCCTGCTGGACGACGCGGTCGACGTCGTCCTTCGACTCGCAGCGCAGGCCCTCGCAGCCGAGCGCCTCCGCGAGCATCACGAAGTCGGGCACGCGGTGCTTGTGCGTGCCGAGCTCGGTGTTCGAGTAGCGCTCCTCGTAGAACAGGGTCTGCCACTGGCGGACCATGCCGAGGTTGCCGTTGTTGATGACCGCGACCTTGATCGGGATGCCCTCGATCGCGCAGGTCGCGAGCTCCTGGTTGGTCATCTGGAAGCAGCCGTCGCCGTCGATGCACCACACGGTGGTGTCGGGGCAGCCGACCTTGGCGCCCATCGCCGCGGGCACGCCGTAGCCCATCGTCCCGGCACCGCCGGAGTTGAGCCACGTGCGCGGCTTCTCGTAGGAGATGAACTGCGCGGCCCACATCTGGTGCTGGCCGACGCCCGCCGCGTAGATCGCGTCCGGGCCGGCGATCGCCCCGATCCGCTCGATCACGTACTCCGGCGACAACGTCCCGTCGGCCGGGTCGTCGTAGCCGAGCGGGAACGTCTGCCGCCAGGTCTCGAGCTGCTCCCACCAGGGCCGCAATCGCTCGTGGCGGGCGTCGCGGCCGTCCCGGGCGCCGCGCAGCGCCGACGTGAGCTCGGTGATGACCTCCCGCGCGTCGCCGACGATCGGGACGTCGGCCGGCCGGTTCTTGCCGATCTCCGCCGGGTCGATGTCGGCGTGGACGATCTTCGCCTCGGGGGCGAACGTCGACAGGTCGCCGGTGACGCGGTCGTCGAACCGTGCGCCCAGCGCGACCAGCAGGTCGGCCTTCTGCATCGCCGCCACGGCGGCGACGGTGCCGTGCATGCCCGGCATCCCCAGGTTCTGGCGGTGGCCGTCGGGGAAGGCGCCGCGGGCCATGAGGGTGGTGACCACGGGCGCGCCGGTCTCGTCGGCGAGGTCCGCGAGCTCGGTGGAGGCCTCGGCCTTGATCACACCGCCGCCGACGTAGAGGACGGGACGACGCGCCTCGCCGATCAGGCGGGCGGCCTCCCGGATCTGCTTGGAGTGCGGCCGGGTGGTCGGCCGGTAGCCGGGCAGCCGGGTCTCGACCGGCCAGCTGAAGGTGGTCTGGGCCTGCAGGACGTCCTTGGGCAGGTCGACCAGGACCGGGCCGGGACGCCCGGTGGAGGCGATGTGGAACGCCTCGGTGATCGCCCGGGGGATGTCCGCCGGGTCGGTCACCAGCATGTTGTGCTTGGTGATCGGCAGCGTGATGCCGCAGATGTCGGCTTCCTGGAACGCGTCGGTGCCGATGAGCTTGCGCCCCACCTGCCCGGTGATCGCGACGACCGGCACCGAGTCGAGCATCGCGTCGGCCAGCGGGGTCACCAGGTTGGTGGCGCCCGGGCCGGAGGTGGCGATGCAGACACCGACCCGGCCCGTGGCCTGCGCGTACCCGGTCGCCGCGTGGCCCGCGCCCTGCTCGTGGCGCACGAGGACGTGGCGCAGGAGCGTCGAGTCGAACAGCGGGTCGTAGGCCGGGAGGATCGCGCCGCCGGGGATGCCGAAGACGACCTCGCAGCCGACGGCCTCGAGCGCGCGGACCAGCGACTGGGCGCCGGTGGCGGGCTCGGGGTCGACGTGGGTCGGACGGGGGGCGTCGGGGCGCAGCGGCGCCTGCAGGGCGGTGTCCTGCTGCTCGCTGGGGACGCCGGCGCGCGGCGCGGGACGCCGGGTGCCGTTCGCCGCGGGCCCCGGGGTACCGGGGGGCGCGGTGGGTCTGGCGCTGGTCATCGGGTGTGTGCCTCGAGTGGTCGATTCCGGGTGCGGAACGTGGGCCGGACATGAAGCCGAACAAGAAAAAGCCCCCACCGCCTCGAGGCGGGGAGGGCAGGCGCGTCAGCAGGTACTCGCGGCGGGCGCGGAGTGATCCGCGAGCCCGTCAGGCGCTGACGCGCCCCGGGAGTACGAGAATTCGCCGCTGGATCACGCCGCGAGAGTATGCGGCGTCGCGTCGCGCCGTCAAACCGCCCCCGACGTTGCGCTGGTGGCACCATCGTGGGGTGACGAGCGAGGAGACGGCGACGTCGGCGGCATCCCCGCCGGAGCCCCCACCGGCGGCGCACCCCGCCACCTTCCGGGCGGTGCCCCTGCCCGCCCTGGTGGCGGTCGGGGTCGTGGCCATCGGGGTCTCGCCGATCGCCTTCCTGGGCGGACCGTGGTTCCTGATGTTCCTCCTGCCCCTCGCGCTGGCGTGGTGGGTCATCCGCACGCGCACGGTCGTCGACGTCGACGAGCTGCGTGTCGTCTCGGCCCTGGGGTCGCGGCGGCTGCCGTGGAGCGAGCTGGCGACGCTGCGGGTGGTCCCGCGCGGGTGGGTGCGCGCGGTGCGCGGGGACGACGACGAGCTGGCCCTCACCGGGGTGCGCGCCCGCGACCTCGGCCGCATCGCCCAGGCCAGCGGCGGGCGCATCACCATGCCCACCCCCGAGGAGGTCGAGGCGGCCCGCGAGCACCAGCGCGAGCTCGAGGCCACCCGGCTGCGGATCGCCCGCCTGCGGGAGGCACAGGAGCAGCAGGAGGCACAGGAGCGCTCCGGCGAGACTCCGGACGAGGGTGCCGAGAAGCGGGCGTAACCTCGCGGCCAGCCCACCACTGATCACCTTCCTGCGAGGTCACCCGTGCCGCCGCTGCGCTCACGCGTCACCACCCAGGGCCGCAACGCCGCCGGGGCTCGCGCCCTCTGGCGCGCCACCGGTCTCACCGACTCCGACTTCGGCAAGCCGCTCGTCGCGATCGCCAACTCCTACACCCAGTTCGTGCCGGGGCACGTGCACCTCAAGGAGCTGGGCGAGCTGGTGGCGGGCGCGGTGCGCGAGGCCGGCGGGATCGCGCGCGAGTTCCACACCATCGCGGTGGACGACGGCATCGCCATGGGCCACGGGGGGATGCTGCACTCGCTGCCCAGCCGCGAGGTGATCGCGGACGCCGTCGAGCACATGGTCCAGGGCCACGCGGTCGACGCGCTGGTGTGCATCTCGAACTGCGACAAGATCACGCCGGGCATGCTCAATGCCGCCCTGCGGCTGAACATCCCGACGGTGTTCGTCTCCGGCGGGCCGATGGAGGCGGGCAAGGCGGTCGTCGTCGACGGTGTCGCCCAGGCGCCCACCGACCTCATCACCGCGATCTCCGCCTCGGCGTCCTCGCAGGTCAGCGACGACGGCCTGACCGAGGTCGAGCGGTCGGCCTGCCCCACCTGCGGGTCGTGCTCGGGCATGTTCACCGCCAACTCGATGAACTGCCTCACCGAGGCGCTGGGGCTCTCGCTGCCCGGCAACGGCTCGACGCTGGCCACGCACGCCGCGCGGCGCGAGCTGTTCCTGCAGGCCGGGCGCACCGTCGTCGACCTGGCCCGGCGGTACTACTCCGAGGACGACGCCTCGGTGCTGCCGCGGAACGTCGCGAGCAAGCACGCGTTCGAGAACGCGATGGCCCTCGACGTCGCCATGGGCGGCTCGACGAACACCGTGCTGCACATCCTCGCCGCCGCCCACGAGGCCGAGCTGGACTTCTCGCTCGCCGACGTCGACGCGGTGAGCCGGCGGGTGCCGTGCGTGTCGAAGGTCGCGCCGAACTCCAGCCACCACATGGAGGACGTGCACCGCGCCGGCGGCATCCCCGCGATCCTCGGCGAGCTCGACCGCGGGGGGCTGCTGCACCGCGACGTGCACGCCGTCCACGCCCCGTCGCTGGAGCAGTGGCTGGGCGCGTGGGACATCCGCGGCGTCGCGCCCTCGGCCGTGGCCGTCGAGCTCTTCCACGCCGCGCCCGGTGGAGTGCGCACCGTCGAGCCGTTCTCGACCACCAACCGCTGGTCGTCGCTCGACACCGACGCCGCCACCGGCGTGATCCGCGACGTCGAGCACGCGTTCTCCGCCGACGGCGGGCTCGCCGTGCTGCGGGGCAACCTCTCCCCCGACGGCGCGGTCATCAAGAGCGCCGGCCTGCCCGAGGACGGTCGGCTCTTCCGCGGCCCGGCCCGGGTGGTGGAGAGCCAGGAGGAGGCCGTGTCGGTCATCCTGGGCAAGCAGGTGCAGCCCGGCGACGTGCTGGTGGTGCGCTACGAGGGCCCGGCGGGCGGGCCCGGCATGCAGGAGATGCTCCACCCCACCGCGTTCCTCAAGGGCGCGGGCCTCGGCGCGGTGTGCGCCCTGGTCACCGACGGACGGTTCTCGGGCGGCTCGAGCGGGATCTCTGTCGGCCACGTCTCCCCCGAGGCGGCCGCGGGCGGCGCGATCGCGCTCGTGCAGGACGGCGACGAGATCCTCCTCGACGTCGACGCCCGGCGGATCGAGCTGCTCGTCGACGACGAGGTGCTGGCCGAGCGCCGCGCGAAGATGGAGGCCTCGGAGCGCCCGTGGCAGCCCGTCTCCGAGCGCCACCGGCCGCTGACCAGCGCGCTGCGCGCCTACGCGAAGCTCGTCACCTCGGGCGCGACGGGCGCGGTGCGCTCGCTCTGACCTCCGGTCGGGTGCCGCAGCGCCCGCACCGCGCCCGCCGTGGTCCCGCCGAGCATGACCGCCCCGGCCCCGACGCCGGCGACGAACGCCGCGAGCGGCGCCGACCCCGCCCCGCCCACGATCCCGACCGCGCCCCCGGCGAGGGCGAGCGGCACCAGGACCGCGGCGAGCAGCGCGAAGGGCCGCCCGCTCATCGGCCACCACCGGGCGAACGCGAGGAAGTGCACGCCCACGACGAGCACGTACGCACACGGTCTCCTCGCCCGCCCCCGTGGTGACGCTCCGGACGTCGACGCGCACGCGGTCGCCGTGGCCGTCCTGGGCCAGCTGCGCGGGAGCGGCATGCAGCACCGGCTCACGCCGGACGCCGTGGACACCGACCGCGTCGGCGCGCTGGTCGCGGAGAGCTGGCGCCGGGCCCTGGAGGCCTGACCCCGGGTCCCGGTGCCCGGCCCTCACCCCGCGGGATCGTCGATCGGCATCGCGAGCAGGTGGTAGCCGAGCGTCTTGCCGTGCCCGTCGAGCGTGGGCGAGCCGGTCACCCCGCCGCCCAGGGCCCCGGGCAGCACGAGCACGAGCGCCCCCAGTGCCGGGACCTCGCGCAGCTCGACCGGCCCGGTGAGCGCGTCCCCGAAGTGCCGAGCCACCCGCTCGGGGGTCACCGCGTCCCGGAGCCTCGCGAAGCCGCCCTCCTCCCGGGCGCGCAGGGCGAGGATGAGCGTGTCGCCCTTGTCCCCGGCGCGGACGTGGGCGATGTCGTCGACGAGCACCTCAGGCCTCCCGCACGCTGACCTCGGGACGGACGTCGCGGCGGTCGAGCAGGCACGACCGCACGGCCACGACCTCGCGTGCCCCACGCCGCGCGCCGCCCCCGCCGGCGGGCCCGTTGGTGTACAGCGACTCCACCTCCCACCCGACCGCCTCGGCGGTCTCGGGGTCGGGGGTGCGCGCGACGACGCGCACCCGCACCTCGAGCGGCTCGCCCGGCCCGGCGAGACCGCGGAACGCCGCCCCCGCGCCGACGTACTCGACATGGACGTCGTCGGCACCGATCCCGTGGACCCGGTCGAGCCGGGACACGACGACGTCGGCCGCCAGCCGCGCGCGTTCCAGTGCCCGCGGGCCGGCGTAGCTGATCTGGCCCTCGCCCTCCCATCCCTCGCGGAACCCGAGGGTGACCTTGAGGGACCCGGGCCGCTCGGACCCCGACGCACCACCGACCCGGACACGGTCCGGACCGTCCTGCTCGAGGTGTACCGACGAGAAGTCGGCGACGACGTCGGGCGTCACGTAGGCGGACGGGTCGCCGACCTCGTAGAGCAGCTGCTCGGTGGCGGTGGCGACGTCCAGGAGGCCACCGGTCCCGGCGAGCTTGCCCAGCACCGCCGATCCGTCCGGCGCCACGTCGGCGTACGGAAAGCCCAGCTCGGCGAGGCGGGGGACCGGTTTCGTCACGGGGTCGGCGAAGTAGCCGCCGGTGAGCTGGCCGGCGCACTCGAGGAGGTGCCCCACGGCCGTCCCGCGGCCCAGGAGACCGGGATCGCCGGTCAGCGACCACCCGAAGGCGTGCACGAGCGGCCCGAGGTAGAGCGCGGGGTCCGCGACACGTCCCGTCACCACGACGTCCGCGCCCTCGGCGAGCGCGGTGACGATGGGCTCCGCGCCGAGGTAGGCGTTGGCGGCGACCAGGGTCTCCGGGTGCTCGGAGAGCTTCCGGCCGGTCTCCCAGACCACGGGGTCGGCGCGGCGGACCGCGGCGAGGACGTCGTCGCCGGTGACCGCGGCGACCCGCACTCCGGCCAACCCGAGCTCGCGGGCGACCGCGCGGGTGACGTCGGCGGCGGCCGGGGGGTCCGCGGCCCCCGCGTTGCTGACGATCCGCGTCCCCGCCGCCCGGCACGGCGCGAGGACGGCGCGGACGCGCCGCGCCCAGAGAGGGTCGATCCCGGCCGTCGCGTCGGCGCTGCCCGCGCGGCGGGCATGGGCGGCCGCGATGGTCCGCTCGCCGAGGCACTCGAAGACGAGGTGGTCGAGCCGCCCCCGCCGCGCCAGGTCGACGGCCGGGTCGACCCGGTCCCCCGCGTAGCCCGCCCCCGCACCGAGGCGCAGCGTCGGCGTGCCGCCCGGTGTCACCTCAGGACCCGTCACCACAGGGCCACCGCGCCGGTCAGGGCCGCGACGGCGAGCATGACGAGCGAGACCAGCCACGCCCAGCCGAGCAGGGCGCGGATGTGCCGCCCGATCTCGACCCCGCCGAGCCCGACGAGGAGGTAGAACGCGCCGGTGAGCGGGCTGATCGGGAAGCCGACGGTCTCCTCTCCGAGCAGCGACGCCCGGGCCAGGTCGAGCCCGTTCACGCCGACCTGGTTGCCGACCTCGACGAGCACCGGCAGCACGCCGAAGTAGTAGGCGTCGGGCCCGAAGAGCAGGCTCAGCGGGACCCCGAGGACACCTACGACGAGCGGGAGGGCGGGCGCGAGCCCGGCGGGCACCGCGCCGGCGAGCGTGCCGGCCATCGCGGCCACCATGCCGGTGCCGTCGAGGACGCCCAGCAGCACCCCGGCGGCCAGCAGCGTCGTCGCCATGAGCATCGCGCCCTGCGCGTGCGCCTGGATGCGCGCCGTCTGGACGTGCAGCCCGCGGTAGTTGATCAGCAGGGCGAGGACGGCCGCGGCCAGGAACACGGTCTCCGGCGACGCGAGCCCCAGCACGAGGGCGACCAGCACGAGCAGGGTGAGCCCGGCGTTGACCCACCGCAGCCGCGGACGGGTGAGGTCCTCCGCGTCGGAGGGGCGCGCGGCGGTGGCGAGGCCACCTGGTGCGGTGCTCGACGCCGCGGCCTCCGGGCCGGCGGACGACGGTCCGGCCGGGTCGGTGTCCGCCGGGTGCGGGATCTCGGTGGCCGTCCCCGAGCGCGCGTCCCCGGAGGAGCCCCCGGACCCGCCCGGATCGTCGCCCGGGCTCACCCCGTTGGCCAGGGCCAGCCGTCGGCGCTCCCGTAGCCCCAGGAAGGCCGCGACGCCGAGCGCGGCGACGACACCCGCGATCTGGGCGGGGATCAACGGCACCCACAGCTCGGTGGCGTCCGCCTGCACCACCGTCGCGGCGCGGGCGGTCGGCCCGCCCCACGGCAGCAGGTTCATCACGCCGGCGCCGAGTCCGACGCAGGCCGTGAGGACGAGACGGCTCATGCCGAGCCGGTCGAACACCGGGAGCATCGCGGGCACCGCGATGAGGAAGGTCGTCGCGCCGGCGCCGTCGAGGTGCACGACGCAGGCCAGCGCGGTCGTGGCGACACAGACACCGACCGGCGCGCTGCCCGCCGCGCCCACCAGACGCCGGATGACCGGGTCGAAGAGCCCGGCGTCCCGCATCACCCCGAAGAAGACGATCGCGAAGACGAACATGGTCGCGACGCCGACGACGCCCTCGAGGCCCTCGCCCACGAAGTCGCCGATCTCCCCGGGGGAGAAGCCGGCGGCCAGCGCGGCGACCAGCGGGACCCCGACGAGCGCGACGACGGCCGCCGCCCGGTTCCACAGGAGCAGGACCAGGATCAGGCCGATCGTCAGGAAGCCGAGAGCAGCGAGCATCGGTGCCCCTCACGCGCAGGGATGTGGTGCGCACGACAGTGTTCGGGGACCACCTCACCTGCATCTACCATCAATCCCGGATCAATCGATGCGGCACACTCATGGACGCGGAGGCGGATGTGCTCGATCTCGGGGTCCACCACCTCCGGGCGCTCGTCGCGGTCGCCGACGCGGGGGGCTTCACCGCGGCCGCCGCGCAGCTGGGCACGACCCAGTCGGCGGTGAGCCGCGTCGTCGCCGAGGCCGAGCGTCGGCTGCGTACGCCCGTGTTCGTCCGCACCACCCGTCGCGTGCGTCCGAGCGAGCAGGGGCGGGCGCTGTTGCCGCTGGTCCGGCGCCTCGTCGACGACCTCGACGCGGGCCTGCACCACCTCGAGGGCTACCTGGCCGGCACCCGCGGCTCGGTGACGGTCGCGGCCCTGCCCTCGGTGGCCGCCATCCTCCTGCCGCCGGTGATCGCCGCCCACCGTGCGCGGCACCCGGACGTGGAGGTGCGGGTCGCCGACGGTCTCGCCGACACCGTCGCCGAACTGCTGGCGCGCGGGGAGGTCGACCTCGCCGTCACCGTCGCCGCAGCCGTCCCGACGAGTGCGCGGAGCGCCGGGGCCGCTCTGGGGCGCGACCGCTTCGTTCTCGCCGCGCACCCCGACCACCCGCTCGTGGTGCGGTCCTCGGTGCCCTGGTCGGCGCTCGACGGCGAGTCGCTCGTGGTGTTCGGGCCACGGAGCAGCATCCGGGGTCCCGTCGACCGCGCGCTGCACGACGCCGGCGCGGTGCCCGCCGTCGTGCACGAGGCGCAGAACGTCGCCGCGGTGGCCGGGATGGTCGGGGCCGGGCTCGGCGTCACGGTGGTGCCCGGCCTCGTGCTGCCGCTCATCGCGTTCGCCGGGCTGCGGTCGGTGCCCCTGACGCCGACGGTCGAGCGCCACCTGCTCCTGCACCGCGATCCCGCCCGGCCGGCGGCGCCGGCCGTCGCCGCCTTCGCCGAGACGCTCGCGACCGCCCCCGGCACGCTCCTGGCGGACCTCCCGGCGGTGAGCTGGACGCGGTCTCAGTAGCCGTTGATCACCAGGTTGGGCGGGTCCTCGCCGCGGGCGACGGCCTCGAGCTGGGTGCGCACCACGCGGTAGGCGCGGTCGAGGTGCCCGGGAACGCTGCCGCCGACGTGGGGGGTGATCAGCAGGTTCGGCGCGGTCCAGAGCGGGTGGTCGGCGGGCAGGGGCTCGGGATCGACGACGTCGACGGCGGCGCGCAGGCGCTCGGCCTGCAGCTCGGCGAGCAGCGCGTCGGTGTCGACCACGGGTCCGCGCGCGGCGTTGACGAGCAGGGCGCCGTCGGGCATGGCCGCGAGGAAATCGGCGTCCGCCAGGCCCCGCGTCTCGTCGGTGAGCGGGACGAGCAGCACGACGACGTCGTGGTGGGGCAGCAGGTCGGGCAGCTCGCTCGTCGCGTGCACGCCCTCGCGGGCCCGCCGCCCGACGCGGGTGATCACCTCGACGTCGAAGGTCTCCATCCGGCGGGCGGTCTGGTCGGCGAGGTCCCCCGCGCCCACCAGCAGCACGCGCTTGCCGGTGAGCGTGTCGGTGATGTGCTGGTCCCAGCGCCGCTCGTCCTGGGCGCGCACGAACGGCGGGATCTCGCGCAGCACGGCGAGGGTCGCGGCCAGGACCCATTCGGCGGTGACGCCGCCGTGCGCGCCCTGGCAGTCCGAGAGCTGGACGCCCTGGGGAAGCCGGCCGACCCACATCTCCGCGCCGGCCGAGAGCAGCTGCACGAGCCGCAGCCGGGGGCACCGCTCGACCAGGCGCAGCGCCTCGCTGGTGGCGAGGAAGCCCGGGATGAGCACCGCCGCGCGTTCGGCCGCGTCGGGGAGCTGGTCGGCCTGCTCGTCGTAGCGGACGAGCTCGAGGCCGTCGATGTCGGCGAGCGCGGCCTCGCCCTCGTCGTGGGGCACCAGGACGGTCACCGGTTCGCTGCTCACGGTCGACGGACGCTAGTGCACCCCACCGACCCGTCTCACGGCCGGCACAGTCGTCGGCGCCTACTGTGGCGCACCGTGTTTGGTCCGGACGGCCGGAGGGGTCGGGCTCCGCTGCGTGTCGTGTCCCGGCGCGCGCGGCCGGCGTCGGCCCTCGTCGCACTGCTGGCTCTCGTGGGCCTGCTGGCCGGGTGCGCCCAGTTCCCCGACGCCGGGTCCCAGCCGTGGCGCGAGCGCCCGGAGCTCGGGCCCGAGCGCGCACCGCGACCCCACCTGCCCGAGACGGGCGAGCCGACCCCGGCGCCGGGTTCGGGCGGACCGTCGGTGCCCCCACCGTGCGTCGATCCGGATCCGCAGGTCGTGGCCACGTGCCTCGCCCCGCTGTCGGCCGTGGTGACACTGCCGGGCGGGGCGGCGGCGCTGGTGGCCGAGCGCACCACCGGCCGCATCCTGCGCGTCGCGCCGGAGGAGACCCCGGAGACCGTGGCCACCGTGCCGGTCGACGCGGCCGGCGACGGGGGGCTGACCAGCCTGGCGCTGTCCCCGACGTACGCCGAGGACCAGCTCGTCTACGCCTACGCCACCACCGCGGACGGCAACGCGGTGATGCGCATCGCGCCGGGCGACGTCCCGAAGACCGTGCTGGGCGGGATCCCGCGCGGGTCGGCGGGCAACCGGGGCGCCATCGGGGTCGAGCCCGACGGCACTCTGCTCGTGGCCACCGGCGACGGCGGGGACCGCGCGGCCGCGTCCTCGCCCACCTCACTGGCGGGCAAGCTGCTGCGCATCGACCCGTTCGGCCGGCCGGCGCGCGGGACGCCCGACCCGGGCTCGGCGGTGGTCGGGAGCGGACTGCACGCCCCCGGCGACGTGTGCACCGACCCCGCGGCGGGTGTCAGCTGGGTCACCGACCGGGCCGGGTCGCGGGACGTCCTGCTGGCCGTGCGGCCCGGGGCGGCGCCGGGCCCGGAGGCGGCGGCGGCCCCGGCCTGGACGTGGCCCGAGCGCCCCGGCGTCGCGGGGTGCGCGGCGCTGCCCGGCACGCTCCTCGTGGGGCTCGAGGGCTCGTCGGCGATGTTCGTCCTGCGCCCGACGCCCCAGGGCTCGTTCGTCGGGACCCCGCAGTCCGTGCTCGCCGGCGCCTACGGGCGGATCACCGGCACGGACGTCGCCTCCGACGGCCTCATCTGGTTCACCACGGCGAACAAGGGCGGCGGCGGGCCGGAGACGCCGACCGATGACCGCGTCGTGCGCATCCGGCCGCCGTCGGGCGGCGCCAGCGGGGCGGACTGAGCGCACACCACGCTCCTGGCGAGCGTGTGGCGTCACGGACACTGAACGTCAGCGATGGCCCACCGCTGACACGACACGCCGCCCGCGACACGCCGCAGCCCCGGTCCTCCACCTCGGGGGTGCGGAGGGCCGGGGCCGCGGGGCGCCTGATCTGGGGAGCGGATCAGGCGGATGTCAGGACGTGTCAGGTCACGCGAAGGACAGGAAGCTCTCGGCCTGCTCGTCGAGGGCGGCCGCGCCGGAGCCGGTCGCGTGGTGCACCTGCTGGGAGAGCTCGCCGGCGGCGCCGGAGAGGGCCTCCTCGCCGTCGGTGATCGACGAGTCCACGGGCACCCCGGCGCCGTTGAGCGTGTGCTCCAGGTCGCCGGCGCCGCGCTCGCCGATCGTCGTGACCTTGTCCTCGACGCTGGCGGCGTGGTCGCCGACGAGGCCCTCGAGGTCGCGGGCGCTGTCGGGCGCCTCGGTCTCGGGCAGGGCCTCGAGATCGCCGGCGAGGTCGGTGACCGCCGTCTGCGTGGTGTGTGCGGTCGCGTCGAAGTTCGGCTCGTCGGCGAACGCGAACGACGCGGTCCCGCCGGTCAGCGCGAGCGCCGCCGCAGCGGTGAACGCGCCGCGGCCCGCGACCTTGCCGACCGTGCTGGGCTGGCGGGCACGGTGTGCACCCATTCGACCCTCCTGAGGATTCCGTGTGGCGTCGGGGGATGGACCGGACGGTGGCACGTGCTCACAGCCGGTCCGGGAGCGGCTACACGCTGCTCCCTGAATCCCCCAACGGGAGGAACCCGGTCGGGTTACGGGAAGGTCTCGAAAAAAGATGTTGGTCGGGCGCAACCGGCTCAGCGGCAGCGCTCGAGCACCAGCTCCTGGACGCGCGCCGCGTCCGCCTGTCCGCGGGTGGCCTTCATCACCGCGCCGACGATCGCGCCCGCGGCCTTGGTCTTCCCTGCGCGGATCTTCTCGGCCACGGCGGGCTGTGCCGCCAGGGCCTCGTCCACCGCGGCGGTCAGCGCGCTCTCGTCGCTGACCACGGCCAGCCCCCGTCCGGCGACGACCTCGTCGGGGTCGCCCTCCCCCTCCAGGACGCCGTCGACGACCTGGCGCGCGAGCTTGTTGGTCAGCGTCCCCTCGGCGACCAGCGCGATCACGCGCGCGACCTGCGCGGGAGTGATCGACAGCTCCGGCAGCGTCACCTCGCGCTTGTTCGCCTGCTGCAGCAGGTAGGACACCCACCACGACCGCGCCGCCTCGGGCGGCGCGCCGGCCTCCACGGTGTCGGCGACCAGGTCCAGCGCGTTGGCGTTGACCAGGTCGCGCAGCTCCTCGTCGGACAGGGACCACTCGGTCTGGATGCGGGCGCGCCGCTCCCACGGACGTTCGGGCAGGCCGGCGCGCAGCGACTCGACCCACGCGCTGCCGGGCTCGAGCGGGGGCAGGTCGGGCTCGGGGAAGTACCGGTAGTCGGCGAGCGTCTCCTTGGCCCGCCCCGGCGAGGTGGTGCCGGACTGCTCGTCGAAGTGGCGGGTCTCCTGGCGCACGGTGCCGCCGGAGAGCAGCACGCCGGCCTGGCGGCCCATCTCGTAGCGCACGGCGCGCTCCACCGAGCGCAGCGAGTTCACGTTCTTGGTCTCGGTGCGCGTGCCGAAGACCGGCGAGCCCTTGGGCGTCAGCGACACGTTCGCGTCGCAGCGCATCGAGCCCTGGTCCATGCGCACGTCGGAGACGCCGAGCCCGCGCAGGATGTCGCGCAGCGCCGTGACGTAGGCGCGCGCCACCATGGGCGCACGGTCGCGCGCTCCGACGATCGGCTTCGTGACGATCTCGATCAGCGGGACGCCGGAGCGGTTGTAGTCGAGCAGCGAGTAGTCCGCGCCGTGGATGCGCCCGGTGGCCCCGCCGACGTGCAGGGACTTGCCGGTGTCCTCCTCCATGTGCGCGCGCTCGATCTCCACGCGCCACGTGCCGCCGTCGTCGAGCGGCACGTCGAGGTAGCCGTCGAAGACGATCGGGTCCTCGTACTGCGAGATCTGGAAGTTCTTCGGCATGTCCGGGTAGAAGTAGTTCTTCCGGGCGAAGCCGGAACGTTCCCGGACCCGGCAGTTCAGCGCCAGGCCGATCTTGATGGCCGACTCGACGGCCGCACCGTTGACCCGCGGCAGCGACCCGGGCAGACCCAGGCACACGGGGCAGATGTTCGTGTTGGGTTCGGCGCCGAACGCGTTCGCGCAGCCGCAGAACATCTTGGTGGCCGTGTTGAGCTCCACGTGCACCTCGAGGCCCATGACGGGGTCGAAGTGCTCGCAGACCTCCTCGACGGTGTAGGGCGCCGCTTCGACGCCCGGGGTGCTCACAGCGGTCATCGGGTCGTCTCCAGGGCACGCAGTTCCGGGATGCGCGGCGCGGCATCGGGGGTGGAGGAGCGTGCCGTCTCGTAGGCCGCGGCCACGCGGTAGGCGCGGTCGTCGGCGAGCGCGGGCGCCATGACCTGCAGGCCGACCGGCAGACCGTCGTCGGGTGAGGTCCCGCACGGCACCGAGAGCGCCGCGTTGCCCGCGAGGTTGGCGGGGATCGTGCAGAGGTCGGCCAGGTACATGGCCAGCGGGTCGTCGACGCGCTCGCCGATCGCGAACGCCGTGGTGGGCGTCGTCGGCGAGACGAGCACGTCACACGTCTCGAACGCCGCGGTGAAGTCGCGGACGATCAGCGTGCGGGCCTTCTGCGCCTTCCCGTAGAGCGCGTCGTAGGAGCCGGCGGACAGGGCGTGGGTGCCGATCATGATGCGGCGCTTGACCTCCGCGCCGAAGCCCGCCTCACGGGTCAGCGACATGACCTCGTCGGTCGAGCGCTCGCCGTCGTCGCCGACACGCAGGCCGTAGCGCATCGCGTCGAAGCGGGCGAGGTTGCTCGACGCCTCGCTCGGCGCGATGAGGTAGTACGCCGGCAGGGCGTAGGAGAACGACGGGCAGGACACCTCGACGACCTCGGCGCCCAGCTCGCCGAGCGTCCGCACGGCGTCGGTGAACGCCGCGAGCACGCCGGGCTGGTAACCCTCGCCGGACAGCTCGCCCACCACCCCGACGCGCACGCCGGCGAGGTCGCCGCGGGCGCCGGCCAGGGCGGCCTCGACGACGGGCGGCAGCGGCGCGTTCACCGAGGTCTGGTCGCATCGGTCGTGCCCGCCGACCACCTCGTGGAGCAGGGCGGCGTCGAGCACCGACCGCGCGCACGGCCCGATCTGGTCCAGCGACGAGGAGAACGCGACGAGCCCGTACCGGGACACCGTGCCGTAGGTCGGCTTGACCCCGACCGTGCCGGTGACGGCGCCCGGCTGGCGGATCGAGCCGCCCGTGTCGGACCCGAGCGCCAGCGGCGCCTCGCCCGCCGCGACGGACGCCGACGAGCCGCCGCCGGAGCCGCCGGGGACGCGCGTGAGATCCCAGGGGTTGCGGGTCGGGCCGAACGCGGAGTTCTCGGTCGAGCTGCCCATGGCGAACTCGTCGAGGTTGGTCTTGCCCAGCGGCACGAGGCCCGCGGCGCGCAGCCGGGCCACCACCGTCGCGTCGTACGGCGGGCGCCAGCCGTCGAGGATCCGCGAGGCGCACGTCGTCGGCATGTCGGTCGTGGTCAGGTTGTCCTTGAGCGCCACCGGGACACCGGCCAGCGGCGAGACGGGCCCGCCCTCGGCGATCGCCCGGTCGGCGGCCTCGGCCGCGGCCAGCGCGCCGTCGGCGTCGACGTGCAGAAACGCGTGCACCCCGTCGGGACCGGCCGACCCGTCGGAGGGGCCGTCCACGGCCTCGATGCGCTGCAGATGGGCCCGGGTGACCTCCACCGAGGACACCTCGCGGGCGTGGATGCGGCGCGCGAGCTCGGCGGCGTCGAGGGAGATCATGTCGCTCACAGCTCCTCCCCCAGGATCCGGGGCACGCGGAAGCGGCCCTCCTCGGCGGCCGGCGCACCGGCGAGCGCCACATCGCGGGGCAGCGACGGCTCGGTCGCGTCGGCGCGCAGGACGTTGGTCTGCGGCACCACCTGGGCGGTCGGCGGCACGTCGTCCGGGATGTCGCCCACCGCCGAGACCGTGTCGACGATGGCGTCGATCTGTCGCGAGAACGTGTCCAGCTCCTCGTCGGTGACCGCGAGCCGGGCCAGACGGGCGAGGTGGGCGACGTCGTCGCGGGTGATGTCGGACATGGTCCTCCGGGGTGGGTGAGCCGCGAACATCCAGTCTAGGACCGCCGCGAGCGGGGCCTCGACGAGGATTCGCGCGCCACGGCGTGATCGGCGCTCGCCCCCGCGGGGGTCCGCCTGGGAGGATGCGCGGGCCCGCCGACGGGGTACCTCGGCGCGGTCGACCGGGGCGGCCCCGCACACCGCGGGGGCCACCGGGTCCGCGGGAGGAGCCGGGGCCGCGCACGGACGACGAGTGTCCGCGCGGGAGTCGTTTCGGGAGTCCGGACGTCGAGGAGGGCCGTGACCTACCTGCTGCGCGTGGTGCTGCCCGACCGACCCGGCACCCTGGGGGCGCTCGCCTCCGCGCTCGGCGCCGAGGGCGCGGACATCCTCTCCGTCGACGTCGTCGAGCGGGGCGCCGGTTCCGCGGTGGACGACCTCGTCGTGGAGATGCCCAGCTCCCGACCCCCCGACGTCCTGATCACCGCGGCCGAGGCGGTGCGGGGTGTGGTGGTGGAGTCGGTGCGCCCGTTCGCCGGCGCGCTGGACACCACCCGGGAGCTGGAGCTGGTCGAGGCGGTCGCCGCCCACCCCGAGCAGGGCGTGACGCTGCTGGCCGAGGGCGTGCCCGGCCTGTTCCGCTCTGCCTGGGCACTGGTCACCGAGGCCACCGGGGAGGGCGCCCGCGTGCGACGCGTCGCCTCCAGCGCGGCCGCCCCGGAGACCGAGGCGGCCGAGCTGCGCTGGCTGCCGCTCGACAAGGCCACGGTCCTCGACCCCGCCGGCGGCCACGCCGTGCCCGAGGCCTGGACCGACCTCGACACCGAGCTCGCCGCCGCCCCGGTGGGACGTCCCGAGCGCGCGCTGGTGGTGGGACGCCCGGGCGGTCCCGCGTTCCGACCGTCCGAGCTCGCCCGGCTGTCGCACCTCGCCGGCATCGTGGCGACGATCGTCGGCTGACCTCCGATGCTGACGGCCCACGACCCGCGGAGACCGGGGCCGTGGGCCGCTCGCCCGAGCGCGTCGCGGATCAGCCGACTGCGACGGCCCGGTCGTCCCGACGCTCGGCGTCGCGCCCGGACGGCCGCCGCCGGGCGATCCCCGTGCGGGCGGCCAGGACGACGTAGGCGGCGACGAGGAGGTCGAAGCTGACGCAGGCGATCACCCAGGACCGGGGCGCGAACTCGTGCCCGGCGCCGATGTGGTGCAGGAGCACGTCCCAGAGCGGGTGGACCGCCCAGCCCGCGGCGAGCCAGTAGGGGGAGCCGCGGAGGCCGAGCAACCCGAGGACCCCGAGGGCGATGGCCTGGACGAGCTCGGCGAGCGCCCACCCGCCGGAGGCGCCGGCCCCTACCGCGAAGCCCAGGTACACGCCGCCGGCGATGAACAGGACGATCGCGAGGAGGGCGCGGCCGTGGATCTCGCCGGCGAACCGGGAGACCAGGAAGGCGGCGACGATCAGGAGCAGCGCGTTGACCGCTCCGCCGACGAGGAACTGTCCGATCACGGCGTGGTCTCCGTCCGGGACGTGGTGGGTGTCGGGATCACGGCGTCGACGCTAGGAAGGTCCGCGAGTCGCGGCGCCGGCGAAACCGCCGGGTTCACTGCGGGACGACGCGGCCCAACTCGCCGCGGCTGCTGACGCCGAGCTTCGTGAAGACGTTGCGCAGGTGGAAGTCGACGGTGCGCGGGCTGACGAACAGCTGCCCGGCGACGTCCCGGTTGGACCGGCCCTGCGCGACGAGGGTCGCGACCTGCAGCTCCTGGGGCGTCAGCTGCGGGGTCCCGGCGCCCCCGCGACGGCGCGCGGACTCCCCCGACGCGCGCAGCTCCTGGCGGGCCCGCTGCGCCCACGGCTCGGCGCCGACCTCCTCGAACACGGCCAGCGCCGCCCGCAGGTGGGTGCGCGCGTCCACCCGACGTCGTGCACGACGCAGGTGCTCGCCGTAGGCGAGGCGGGTCCGTGCGGCGTCGACCCGGCGTGGCGAGAGTGCGTGGTGGCGGAGCGCGGACCTGAACAACGCCTCGGCGTCGTCGGCGTCGGCCACGAGGGCACGGCCGTGGGAGGCCACGGCGGCCGCCCACGACGAGCCCGTGGCCGCCGCGAACGACGCGAGCTCGTCGGCCCACGCCGCGGCGGTGTCGGGCCGTCCGGCGCGGACCGCGGCCTCGAGGCGGTCGACGGCCGCGAGGTGCCGGGCGACGGACAGCGACATCTGCTCCAGGTGCACCAGCGCCGCGTCCGGTCGGGCCTCGACGACACCGCGGACCCACGCCACGAGGTCACCGGCCAGGTTCCCGGTCGAGCCCGTCGGATGGGCGGAGAGCCGCTCGACCTCGGCCACGAGGTCGTCGGTCCCGTCGCCGCGCAGGGCCGCCAGCAGCGCGTCGTACGCGGCGGGCAGGATCGCGAGGCTGGGGAGGCCGATCCGGTCGGCGAGCTGGCGCGCCTCGGCGACGTCGGCCCGCGCCGCCGACCAACGGCCGGTGGCGATCGGGGCGCCGAGTCGCCGCGTGAGGGCGTAGAGGACGAGGCTCGGCGAGCCGGAGTCGCGCGCCCTGTCGAGCAGGAGGGTGCCGTACCGCAGGACGGCCTCGTCGTCCTGCAGGTGCATGCCGGCGAGGACGAGGTTCGGGACCAGATCCTGTTCGGCGTCGGTGAACCGGTCACCGACCGCGACCGCGTCCTGAAGATGGACGGCGACGGCGGGCCAGTCGCCGCGCGGCACGGCGGCGAGGCCGTACCGGAGGCCGTCGAAGCAGCGCGCCCGGGCGTCGCCCTCGCACGCAGGCGGCACGGCCTCCGGGTCGAGGTCGGCTCCGGCATCGGGAGCGGCGGCGAACGAGGCCATGGCCGCCCCGAACATGGCCAGCTCGCGCGCCCGGTCGGGATCGAGGGCGGCGACGTCCCGTGCGACCGCGAGGACCATGCGACGGCCGAGGGACAGCGACCCGGTGTTCCACTCCACCCGGGCCCGCAACAGTCCGACGTCGGCCCGCAGGTGCGGGTCGGACACCTCGGCCAGGGCGGTGTCGGCGAGCGCCCGGGCACGCACCGGTCGACCGGCCGACCAGGCGGCGAGCGCGGCGGCGTATCGCCGCCGTCCGCGCTCGTCGCCGACCGCGGGCGTGAGCTCGGCAGCACGCTCCAGCGCCGCGCTCGCCGCCTCCTGACCACCTCGTCCACGCGCCCGGTCGGCCACGCGCTCGAGGTCCGCGGCGACCGCCTCGTCGACGTCCTCCGCCGCGGCGGCGAGGTGCCACGCGCGTCGGTCGTCGTCGGTCACCGCCGCGAGGGCGCGGTGGACCCGGCGGCGGGCCGCGCTGGTCGCCGCACCGTGGACCGCCGACCGCACGAGTGGGTGGCGCAGCGCGATCTCGCCACCGTCGACCCGGATCAGTCCCGACCGCTCCGCCGCGTCCAGCGCGTCGTCGCCGGCACCGAGCGTGGCCGCGGCCCGCCGCACCGTGCCGATCCGGCCGGAGTCGTCGGCCGCGGCGACGAGCAGGAGCGTCCGGGCCGGCTCCGGCAGGCGCCGGGCGCGGTCGAGGAACACCCGCTCGACACCCTCGGTCACCGGTAGCCGCGGCGGCATCGGCGCCCGGCCGGCCAGCTGCGCCGCGGACAGGGCCCCGGGGAGCTCGACCAGCGCGAGCGGGTTGCCGCCGGTGCGGGCGACGAGCCCCTCGCCGACCTCGGCGGGGACGGCGACACCACTGCGCTCGGCGAGCAGGGCGAGGGCCGCATCGTGGTCCAGCCCGGCGACGGTCCGCGTGGGCAGGTCCACGTCGTCGAACCCGTCCGGGCGGGTCCCGAACAGCAGGGCGACGCGCTCGGCGGCCACCCGGCGGGCGACGAAGAGCAGCGCGGCGGCCGAGGCGTCGTCGAGCCAGTGCGCGTCGTCGACGACGGCGAGCACCGGCGCGTCCCCGGCGACCTCCGCGAGCAGGCTCAGCGCCCCGAGGAAGGCCAGGAACCGGTCGGTGTCGGCCTCGTCCTCCTTGCCGACCGCGGCGCCCAGCGCCCGCGCCTGGCGGGCCGGCAGCCGCCCCAGGAGAGGCGTGACCGGTCGCAGCAGTCGCTGCAGCGCCGCGAAGGCCAGGGGGGACTCGGACTCCACGCCCTGGGTCCGCAGCACGCGCATGCCCTCGGCGTTCGCGACGGCATCGGCCAGCAGCGCCGACTTCCCCGTCCCCGGCTCCCCCCGCAGCACCAGCGCGCCGCCGCGCGACGACCAGGCCTCGTCGAGGAGCTGCGTGATGGCGGCCCGCTCCGCGGCGCGCCCGTGCAACACGGGGGCGACCCTACGTCGGGCGCGCACGACCCGGCGATCCCGCCGGTGCGACCACCGACGGCCTCGTGGACGGCGTCAGCGCCGGTGCTCGGCGCGCGAGCCACCCGGCCACAGGCTCGAGCCGCGCAGCCCGCCGGCACGCCCACCGGAGCGGCGGCGCTCGTAGCGGCCGGCCACGTCCTTGCCCTGCGCGTAGCGCACGAGCTCCTCGTTGCCGGTGGCCAGCCAGGTGCCGTCGGGGCCCTTGAGGGTGTCCTCGAAGCCGATGCGGGTGTCGAGGTGGTTGCGCTTGGCGTACTCGAGCACCGGCCAGGCGCCGCCCTCCTCCCCGTGCAGCAGGATCGGCGCGGGCACGGGCCCGAGGGCCTTGAGGATGCGCACGGCCTCGGCGACGGCGGTGTCGGGGTCGGTGACGGTGACCTCGGCCAGCACCCGGACCGTCCCGCGCGGCAGCCCGGCCTGCTTGAGCTGCACGGCGTCGCCCGTGGTCCAGACGCCGAGCTCGACCCCGATGCCGACCGCGTCGAGGGCGGCGCACACCCGCTGCCACCCGCGCTCGTGGACGTTCACCGAGGCCACGTCGGGGCGCGCGTGCGGCGGGAGCTTGCCCCACTGCCCGATGAGCTCGGTGCGCTTGAGGGGATCGGGCTCGACCCAGCGCGCCGTGGTCACGCCGATCTCGAGCTCGGGGGCCTCGCGCCGGATCGTCCCCACCACCGTGCCGATGACACCGGGGGCAAGGCTCTCCTGCCCGTCGCGGTCGCGCGGGTGCACGTGGAGGCTCTCGACGCCGAGGGCCGCGACCGCCCGCGCGTCGCGCGCGAGGTGGCGCGGGCTCATGGGTACGGCGGGGTACACGTCGGCAGGGCGGGCACCGTTGGGGCAACACTGCAGCACCGCCGCGTCCCTCCCTCCACCCTCGACCGTTGTGTCCAGCTTCAACCTTCCCGGCGACGAGGGCAACGCCTACCGGTCGGCGGCCGGGTCCGGGCCGCGACGCCACCTGGACGTCGCAGGCGCCGTCACCCGACGGTGTGAGTGTGCCCGACGTCGGCGACGGGCGTTGCGGCAGCTCCGCGCCGCTGGTCGCCGCGGGGCGGCCCGCCGGCCCTCACGCGTCCCCGGCCGCCGCCGGACCGGCCCCCGGGGCGAGCGCCGCGTCCCCCGCGGCCTCCGGCCCCTGCTCGAGCAGGACACGGAAACCGTCCTCGTCGAGGATGGGTACGCCCGCGGCCACCGCCTTGTCGTACTTGGAGCCCGGCTCGTCGCCGACCACGAGGAACGCCGTCTTCTTCGACACGGACCCGGCCGCGCGCCCGCCGCGGGCGAGGATCGCCTCCTTGGCCTCGTCCCGCGAGAAGGTCGGCAGCGAGCCCGTGACCACGATCGACAGGCCCTCCAGGGTGCGGGGCACCGACTCGTCGATCTCCTCGGCCAGCTGGACCCCGGCGGCGCGCCACTTCTCCACGACCTCGCGGTGCCAGTCGACCGAGAACCACTCGCGGACCGCGTGCGCGATCGTCGGGCCGACCCCGTCGACCGCGGCCAGCTCCTCCTCGCTCGCGGCGTCGATCGCGTCGATCGAGCGGAAGTGCCGCGCCAGGGCCTGGGCGGCGGTGGGGCCGACGTGGCGGATGGACAGGCCGACCAGCACCTTCCACAGCGGGCGCTGCTTCGCGGTCTCCAGGTTGGCCAGCAGCTTCTGCCCGTTGGCCGAGACGTTGCCGGCCTTGGTGCGGAAGAGGTCGACCTGGATCAGGTCGTCGCTGGTGAGCCGGAACACGTCGCCCTCGTCGTGGACGACCCCGGCGTCGAGCAGCGCCGTCGCCGCCTCGTAGCCGAGCACCTCGATGTCGAACGCGCCGCGGCCCGCGACGTGGAACAGACGCTCGCGCAGCTGGGCGGGACAGGACCGGGCGTTGGGGCACCTCAGGTCCTTGTCGCCCTCGCGCATCTGGCGCAGCTCGGTGCCGCACTCGGGGCAGTGCGTGGGCATGACGAACGCGCGCTCGTCGCCGGTGCGCGCCTCGACGACCGGGCCGAGCACCTCCGGGATGACGTCGCCGGCCTTGCGGATGATCACTCGGTCGCCGATGAGGACGCCCTTGCGCTCGACCTCGCCCGCGTTGTGCAGCGTCGCGAGCGACACCGTCGAGCCCGCGACCAGCACCGGGTCCATCTCCGCGAACGGGGTCACGCGCCCCGTGCGCCCGACGTTGACGCTGATGTTGCGCAGCGTCGTCGTGGCCTCCTCCGGCGGGTACTTGTAGGCGATCGCCCAGCGCGGGGCGCGCGCGGTGGAGCCGAGACGGCGCTGCAGCGCGACGTCGTCGACCTTGACCACCACGCCGTCGATCTCGTGATCGGAGTCGTGGCGGTGCTCGCCCCAGTACTCGACGTGCTCGAGGACCGCGTCGACGCCGTGGAGCACCCGGGTGTGCGACGACACCGGCAGCCCCCAGGCGGCGAGGGCCTCGTAGGCCTCGGACTGGCGGGCGGGCGTGAACCCGGAGCGCTTGCCCAGCCCGTGGCAGATCATCCGCAGCGGGCGCGTCGCCGTCACCCGCGGGTCCTTCTGGCGCAGCGAGCCGGCGGCGGAGTTGCGCGGGTTGGCGAACGGCTGCTTGCCCGCGGCGACGAGGCCGGCGTTGAGCTCCTCGAAGTCGGCGAGACGGAAGAACACCTCGCCCCGGACCTCCATGAGCCGCGGCACCGGGAACGCGTCGGTGCCCGTCAGCTCGGTGGGCACGTCGGCCAGCGTGCGCATGTTGAGCGTGATGTCCTCGCCGGTGCGCCCATCCCCGCGCGTGAGCGCCCGCGTCAGGTGACCGTCCTCGTAGAGCAGGTTGACCGCGAGCCCGTCGATCTTGAGCTCGCAGAGGTAGAGCAGCTCCTCGGTGGGGAAGTCGAGCTCGCGCTGCACCCGCAGCACCCACTCGCGCAGCTCCTCGGCCGTGAACGCGTTGTCGAGCGAGAGCATGCGCTCGAGGTGGTCGACCGCGACGAAGTCGGTGGAGAACCCGCCCCCGACCCGCTGCGTGGGCGACGCGGGCGTGACCAGCGACGGGTGCGCCTCCTCGAGGCGCTGGAGCTCTCCGAACAGCGCGTCGAACTCGCCGTCGCTGACGATCGGTGCGTCGAGCACGTAGTAGCGGAACTGGTGGTCCGACACGACCTCGGACAGCTCGCGGTGGCGCTGGGCGGCGTCGGCGGGCACCGGTGTCTGCTCCGGGCTCTGCCCGATCGGCCCCGTCGGCACGGTCTCGCTGGTCACGGGGCCGAGACTATCCGGGAGCCCCGACGGCGAACCGCTACGTGACCCGGCCGAGGTGCCGCTCCACCGAGGCCACGAACCCGGCCGCGATGCCGGCATAGGACGTCGCGGTGACGCCGCCGACGTGCGGGGTCACGACGACGTTCTGCGCCAGCAGCGCGTCGTCGGGGTCGATCGGTTCGACCCAGGTGACGTCCAGCCCCGCTCCGGCGAGACGCCCCGAGCGCAGCGCGTCGAGCAGGGCGTCGCGGTCCACGACCGGGCCGCGGGCGACGTTGACGACGTGGCCGCCGGGGCCCAGCGCCGCAAGGGCGGCGGCGCCGACCAGCCCGCGCGTCTCCGCGGTCAGCGGACAGCAGACGACGAGGTCGTCGCAGCCGTCGAGCGCGCCGGCCAGGTCCGCGGTGCGGTGGTAGTGCGCGTCGTCGAGCAGGTCGGCGGCGTGGGGCGTCTCCGTCCGCGGACGCCGGCCGATGCCGACCGGCTCCGCGCCGAACGCGCGCAGGCGCCCGATCACCTCGGCGCCGATGTCGCCCACGCCCAGCACCGCGACCGTGCGCCCGGCGAGCGTCGTGCCCGACGGCACCCCCACCACCCCGGCGCGCCACGTTGGCCCGGGCCTGCTCGAACCGCCGCAGCAGCACCAGCAGGTGCAGCAGGGCGATCTCGGCGACGGCGACGGCGTTGCCGGACGCGGCGCCCGACACGTTGTCGACCGGGAGACCACGGGCCTCGGCCGCGGCCAGGTCCACCCCCGACAGCCCGACCCCGAACTGCTGGATCAGCCGCGGCGCGGTGGCGTCCATCAGCACCCCGGAGATCGTGCTGCCCATGGGGCACAGGACGTCGACCCGCGCCACGCCCTCGACGGGCACGCCGACCGGCACGTCGACGATCTCGACCCCCGTCCAGCCGGCCTCGTCGAACGCCGTCTGCAGGGCTCCGCGCAGCGCGGCGAACCCGCCGCCGACCAGTCCGATCCGCACGCCGGTCAGTGGATCACCAGCCGTGGGGTCACCAGCTCGCGGGTGGGTCGGCGAACGCGCGGGCGAGCTCGACGGTCGTGCTCGTCGCGCGCCGCGCCCACCCCGGGTCCGCGCCCGCCAGCCCGCACGCCGGGGTGACCACGGCGCGGTCGGCGAGACGGGCACGGTCGAACCCGAGACGGTCGGCGAGGTCGAGCGCGGGGCGGGCGAGGTCGTGGAGTGCCGGCGGGGTGGCCGGATCGGTCGACGGCACGATCCCCAGCCACAGCTCCGTGCCGGCCTCCCAGAGCTCACCGAGCGCGTCGAGCACCTCCGCCGGCGCCTCCGCTCCCCCCAGGGCCCCGAGGTCCACCGCCACCGCGTCCGCGCCCGCGGCCCCGAGCAGGGCCAGGGGCGGGGTGGGATGGCAGCAGTGCACGGCGACCGACGCCGCCCCGGCCTCCCGGGCGGCCGTGATCGCGTCCGCGAGCAGGGCGCGGGCCTCCGCCCCGGGCACCGCGCCGACCGTGCCGTAGCCCGACGGCGTGGGCAGCGAGCCGGCGAGGACGGCGGGCAACGTCGGCTCGTCCAGCTGGACGACGACGGGCGCGCCGGTGCGCCGGGCGAGCTCGGCGACGTGGGCGCGCAGGCCCTCGGCGAGGCTGGCGGCGAACTCGGCGACGGCGCCGCGGTCGGTCAGCACGCGGTGCCCGGACCGCAGCTCCACGCCGGCGGCGAGCGTCCACGGCCCGACGACCTGGACCTTCACCGCCGCCGGTGTGGCCCCGGCCTCGCCGAGGGCCTCGTCGAGGGCGTCGACGTCGCGAGCCAGCAGCTCGACGGCACGCCGGTGGTCGCTCCCGGGGCGGCGGGCCACCCGGTAGCCCGAGGGCCACACCTCGACCGCGAGGTCGACGAGCATCGCCGCCCCGCGTCCCACCATGTCCGCGCCGACGCCGCGGGCGGGCAGCTCGGGGACGTACGGCATCCCGGGGAGCTCGCCGACCACCGTCCGCGCCGCCTCGCGACGGTCGGTGCCCGGCCAGGAGCCCAGGCCGGTGGCGCGGTCGCCGGGCTGCGGCGCGCGCGGCTGCGGGGCCCGCGCCGGGTTCGCCGTCGGGGTGGCCGGGTCGGTCGTCTCGCTCACGGGTCCAGGATCCACCGCGGGACGAGCGGCGCGTTCGCTGCCCCCGACGCAGCGAACGCGCCGTCCGTCCCGCGGCGCGCCTACTCGTCGTCGACCAGGTGCTCGGTCTCGCTCGCCTCGCCGATCGGCAGGACGTCCTCGGGGTTCGGCTGGTCGGGCTCGGCGGGCTCGCCGCGCAGCGGAGCGGCGTCCGGCACGACGGTGGCGGGGTCGGTGTCTCGCTGCTCGGACATCGGTGGTGGCCTCCCTGTCCTGGTGACCCTCTGACGGTGACCCGGGGCGGTTACCCGGGTCACACCGCGTCGGACCGCCTGAATCGATGCGGCAGCGCGGCGAGACGAGCACGCTCGGCGGCCGTCCGCGGGACGGTCGTCGAGCACGGCCACCGCACCCGTCCGCGCCGCGCGCTGGCACCATCGAGGTCGTGCGGGTGCTGGCGGGACCGGAGTGGCGGGCGCGCGCGGACGCGCACGCCGCGCGGGCCGACGCGCTCACCGCCGGGCACCGCGCACGCCGGGCGCGCGGCGAGGCGCACCCGGTGGAGGACTTCCTCTACACCTACTACCCCACCCGTCCGAGCCGGTTGCGGCGCTGGCACCCCGGCGCGGGCGTCGTGCTCGCGGACGCGGACGAGCGCGCCGCGTGGCGCCACTACGTCCGCGACGGCGGGGTCGCCGGTGTCCGCGTCGACGACGCGGGGCTGCGCGCCGAGCGCGGGGCGACCGTCTCCTTCGTCGCCGGCCTGCTGCGGGCGACGGCGGACCGGGCGCCGCAGCTGGGCTGCTTCGGCCTGCACGAGTGGGCGATGGTCCACCGCGACGACCGCACCCGGCACCCCGTGCCGCTGCGCCTCGGTGCGGCGGGCACCGACGCGGTGGTCGAGTCCCACCGCATCCGCTGCTCCCACTACGACGCGTACCGCTTCTTCACCCCGTCCGCCGCGCCGCGCAACACCCTGCGGCCGACCCGGGCCCGCCAGGTCGAGCTCGAGCAGCCCGGGTGCCTGCACGCGGGGATGGACCTCTACAAGTGGGCCGACAAGCTCGGCCCGCTGGTGCCCGGCGAGCTGCTGCTCGACGCGTTCGCCCTCGCCCGCGAGATCCGCGCGCTCGACATGCGCGCCTCGCCCTACGACCTCGCCGACCTCGGCTACGAGCCGGTGCGCATCGAGACCGCCGAGGGCAAGGCCGCCTACGTCGACGCCCAGCGCGCCTTCGCCGCCCGCGGTGCCGCGCTGCGGCGACGGCTGCTCGCGGTGCTCGAGCCTCAGCCGGCCGCGTCGCGCCGCCCGTAGGCCTCGACGGCATCGAGGTGCGCCGGCAACGGGCCGGCGGCGCCGGCGGCGAGCCAGGCGCACAGGTCGTCGACGTCGGCGGGCTCGTGCAGCGGGCCCGCCATCACGGCGGGCCGGGTGGGGGTGCGCTCGTGGTCGCAGGGCTGGACGAGCACGAGGGCGCCCGCCCCGCGCGGGGCCGCGCCGTGGGCGCACGCGCCGGTCGTGAGGCAGGACGCGCTGATGAGCAGGCCGTGCGGGCAGCGTCGGACCGCGCGGCACAGCGCCTCGTTCACCGCGTCGCCGTCGGGCGCGGGACGCTGGTGGTGCGGGCAGGCCGCGTTGCCGCAGCGCACGGCGGTGAACCCGACCGTCGCCACCCCCTCCGCCGGCGGGGTCACCGCGCACCGCCCTCGTGCCGACCCGTGACGGGGCCGGCCTCGCCCGCGAGGTCCTCGCAGGGGTCGGCGTGGCGGTGCTCGAACGGGTCGTCGAACCGCCGCCAGGCGTCCTCCCCGAGGGCCAGCTCGTCGTCGGTGAGCAGGGCCGCGTCGAGCGCCTCGACGATGCCCGCCGGGTCGGCGTCGTGGACCAGCACGACCAGCTGCTGCTCGCGGTCGCCCCAGCGCTCGTCCCACCGCAGCGCGGCCGCGGCGCGGTGCTCGTCGTCCGCGTCGTCCCAGGCGTCGGGGTCGGCGGCGAGCCACGTGCCCGCGACGCCGATCTGCAGGGCCCCGCCCGCGGACTCGAGCCACAGGACGTGCTCGGGCTGCGAGGCGACCCACACCCGCCCGCGTGCCCGCACGGTGCCGTGCAGCAGCACGTCGAACGCCGCGTGCAGGCGCTCGGGGTGGAACGGCCGGCGGTGGCCCACGTGCAGCAGCGACACCCCCGCGTCGCGGGCCAGCGGCGGCTGGCCCCGCAACAGCGGCGCCTGCGTGTCCTCGGGCACTCCGCGGCGCGCGTCGGGCGGCAGGGCGGCGAGCAGGGCGGTGACCTCGGCGCCCAGCGGCCCCGGGTCGCCGACCGCGGCGGGCGCGACGACGGTGGCCGCGCGCGGGGCGAGGCGGGCGAGGACGGCGTCGAGGCGGACACGCTCCCAGGCGCCGCCGCAGCGCCCGGTGACGACGAGGACGTCGGCGAACTCGGCGTGACCCACGACGAGCCGGGCCACCGTCCGCTCGTCGTCGGCGGTGAGGGCGAGCCCGCGCTCGGCCAGCGCGTCGTCACTACCCGCGTCATCGAGCCAGGTGGCGGCGTCGAGCACGCCGACGACGCCGTGCAGCTCGAGGAGGTCGGTGACGGGCCCGTCGGTGCCGTCGGGCACCACGGCGTGCAACGCCTCGCAGGCGATCTCGACCTCGAGCCCGGGGTCGAGCAGCAGCACGACGTGCTCGACGTCGGGGTCCCGGGCCAGCCGCACCAGCAGCGGCAGCAGGTCCTCGCGCAGCGTGCAGGAGACGCAGCCGTGCGCGAGCTCGAGCACCGCTGTGTGCTCGACGGGCTGCTCGCCGTCGTGCTCCACGACCCGGCGGTGCAGCACGCCCTCCCCCAGGCCCCGCAGGTCGTGGGCGACCAGCGCCCCCCGCGGCGGTCGCAGCGCGGCCGCCACGGTCGCCGACGCCGGCCGATCGACCCCGCACACCACCGTCAGCCCGGTCCCCGGACCGTCAGGCATACCGATCCCTCCCTCTGCGTTGTCGTGAACGATAATCATTGCCACGAAGGGAGAGAAGAGTGGCCCGCAACGACGTCCGCCCGATCGTGAAGCTGCGCTCGACGGCCGGGACCGGCACGACCTACGTGACCCGCAAGAACCGGCGCCACGACCCCGACCGCCTCGTGCTGCGCAAGTACGACGCCCGCGTCGGCCGGCACGTCGACTTCCGCGAGGAGCGCTGAGCCCGGCCGTCAGGGCCGGCCGAGGGGGTCGGTGACCCGCAGGAGCAGGGCGACGAAGGCGTCCGCCTGCAGCCGCCCACCGCTGCGGGGCACCACGTCACGGCGCTCGTCGTCGGCGCGGAGCTCATCCGCGACCGCCCCATCGCGCGGACGAGGGGCCCGGCGAGGTGGGGCGGGACCTCGCCCTCGAGCTCGAGCGATCCGTCGGAGTTGGTGGTGGTGGACAGGTGGGAGAGCGCCTCCCGCAGGAGCGCCCGCGGCTCGCCGCCCACCTCGTCGTCGGGGTCCATCGTCAGGCGGTCTCGTCGATCCCGTCGGCGACCTCGTCGAGCAGCGAGGACCAGAAGCGCAGCGCGGCGTGCTCCATCTCCAGGCCGAGCCGCAGCGTGATCATGCGTTTGGCGACGGCGTCCAGGTCGGCGTACCGGGCCTGCATGTCCTCGTAGACGGCGATGCGCTCCCGGTGCGCGGCGACCTGCTCACGGGCGAGCCGGGCGACGTCACCGGGCTCGCCGACCTCGTTGAAGAACAGCTTCAGCTCGGCGATGTCGCGCATCTGGAAGTGCTCGGGCGTCGGCTCGGCCAGCCACGCCTTCAGCTCGGCGCGGCCCTCCTCGGTGAGCCGGTAGGTCCGGCGCCTGCGGCCCTCGGTCTCGGTCTCGGCCTCGAGCAGGCCGAGCTCGGCGAGCCGCTGCGGCTCGGAGTACAGCTGCGCGTGCGGGAAGTGCCAGAAGTAGCCGATGGAGCGGCCCACCGCCCGCTTCAGGTCGTAGGACGTCGACGGGCCGCGCAGCGCGATCGTCCCCAGGACGACGTAGGAGGTCGGGGACAGCCGGTCGGCCACGGGTCCGGAGGGTACCGATCCTTGCCACGCGGTGGTGCGTGCCATACCGTCCGAAGCAGACGGTATGCAGCGTATCATGATCGGGAGGCGGCGCCCATGGACCTGGCGACGGCCTGGGCGTGGACGGTCGAGCGGCACCCCGCGCGGCGCGCCGTCGGCGGCCCGCACCCGATGACGTTCGCCGCGTGGGACGCCCGCACCGCCCGCCTCGCCCACGCCCTGGTCGACCTGGGCGTCCGCCGCGGCGACCGCGTCGCGCTCGTGCTCAACGGCGGCGAGCCGGCGGCGTCGCTGCACGTCGCGGCCCAGCGCCTCGGCGCGGTCGCGACGCCCCTGTCCCCACGCTTCGGACCACCCGAACTGGCGCACTGCCTGGTCGACGCCGCCCCCGCGCTCGTGGTCAGCGAACCCGCCACTGCCGAGACGGTGGTCGCGGCGCTCGGGGACGAGCGCATCCGGCCGGTCGCCCACCTCGACCTCGCCGACGTCGAGCGCCGCGCCCGCGACCAGCAGGACACCCCGCCGCCCGACCCGCCCGGCCCGCCCGACGTCAGCGTCATGCTGTTCACCTCCGGCACCACGGGGCGGCCCAAGGGTGTCCCGCGCACCCACGCCGCCGAGCACGCCGCGGCCGTCGCACACCTCGTGCAGACCGGCCAGCGCCCCGGCGACGTCGTCCTGGGCGTGATGCCGCTCTTCCACACGATGGGTGTGCGGACGTTGCTCGCCACCGTGCTGGCCGGCGGGACCTGGGTGCCGCAGGCGCGGTTCGATGCGGCCGAGGCCACCGAGCTGATCGTCGGCGAGGGCGTCACGTCGCTCTACCTCGTGCCGACGATGTACTGGTCGCTGCTGCGCGAGGCCGACCCGGCACGGCTCGCCGGGGTGCGACGGCTCGCCTACGCGGGTGCGCCGATGGCGCCGGCCCTGGCCGAGAGGCTGGTCGAGGCCGTGGCGCCGGAGGCGTTCGTCAACCACTTCGGCTCCACCGAGGTCTACACCTTCACGATCGGCCCTGACGTCGCGGCGAAGCCGGGCTGCGCGGGGCGCGCCGGGCTGTTCAGTCGCGTCCGGCTCGTCGACCCGTCGCCCGGCGCCTCCCCGCACGACGAGGTCGCGCCCGGCGAGCAGGGCCAGGTCGTCGTGTCGATGACGAGCCCCGAGGCGTTCGCCGGCTACTGGATGCGTCCCGACGCCACCGCGAAGGCGGTGCGCGACGGCTGGTACTTCACCGGCGATCTCGCCGTGACCGACGACGACGGCGACCTGTGGGTGGCCGGCCGTGTCGACGACATGATCAACACAGGCGGCGAGAACGTCTACCCGGACGAGATCGAGGCCGCTCTCGTGCGCTGCCCGGCGGTCGTCGACGCCGTGGTGGTCGGGCTCCCCGACGAGCGATGGGGCCAGGCGGTGACGGCGTTCGTCGTCCCCGCGGTCGGGGTGCCGCCCGACGAGGCCGTGGCCGCGACCGACGAGTGGGGCCGTGAGGCCCTGCCCTCCCTGCGCCGCCCGAAGCGGGTCATCGCGGTCGATGCCGTGCCCCGGTCCGCGGTCGGCAAGACCCTGCGTCGCGTGCTCGTCGCCGGCGACTACGAGCCACTGGCCGACACCGCGGAGGGGGCCCGGTGAGCTGGACGCCGGCGCGGGACGAGGACGCGGCGCTCGTGGCCGGCGCCGGTCGGTTCGTCGACGACCTCGATCCCCTGCCCGGCACGCTGACGGCCGCGGTGGTGCGCAGCCCGCACCCGCACGCGCGAATCCGCGCGGTCGACCTCGAGCGGGCCCGCGCGCACCCGGGCGTGGCGGCGGTGATCGGTCCCGACGAGGTGCGGGCCGCGGTGCGCCCGTTCCCGCTCTCGACGGCGGCGCCGATGCCCTACCTCCCGTCGGCCACGGACACCGCGCGCTACGTCGGCGAGCCCGTGGCCGTGGTCGTCGCGAGCGACCGCTACGTCGCCGAGGACGCCGCCGAGCTGGTCGAGGTCGACTACGAGCCGCTCGACGTCGTCGTCGACACCCGCCGGGCCCTCGAGGACCACGCGCCGCAGCTGCACCCCGACGCCGGCACCAACGTCGCCACCGACCGCACGTTCTCCTTCGGCGACGTCGACGGGGCGTTCGCTCGGGCCGCCCACGTCGTGCGCGGCGAGTACACGTTCCCGCGCTACTCGTCGGTGCCGATGGAGTGCTACGGGGTCGTGGCGCACTGGACCCAGGGCTCCGACGGACCCGGTGTCGAGGCGTGGGCGAACTTCCACGGGCCGTTCACGATGGTGCCGGTCGCGGCCGGGGCGCTCGGCGTGCCCGTCTCGCGGTTCCGGCTGCACGTCCCGGCCGACATCGGCGGCAGCTTCGGTATCAAGTCGGGAATCTACCCCTACGTCGTGCTCATGGCGCTCGCCTCGCGGCACGCGGGGCGGCCCGTGCGCTGGACCGAGGACCGCGTCGAGCACCTGCTCGCCAGCTCGTCGGGCGCCGGGCGGGTGATGGGGTTCACCGCGGCGGTATCGGCCGACGGCGCGGTCGAGGCCCTGCGCGTCGACCTCGTCGACGACGTCGGTGCCTACCTGCGCCCGCCCGAGCCCAGCACGCTCTACCGCTGCTTCGGCAACATCACCGGCGCCTACGACGTCCCCGCCGTGGCGATCCGCGCCCGCGCCGCCGTCACCAACCGCGCCCCGACCGGCCTGAACCGCGGCTTCGGCGGCCAGCAGCTCTATTTCGGCCTGGAACGGCTCATGGACGCCGTCGCCGACCGCGTCGGGCTCGACGTCGCCGAGGTCCGCCGCCGCAACCTCGTGCGCTCCTTCCCGCACCGCACACCGACCGGCGGGCTCTACGACTCCGGCGACTACGCGCGGGCGCTCGACCTGCTGCTCGTGAAGGGCGGCTACGAGGTGCTGCGCCACCGGCAGCAGAGCGCCCGGGCCGAGGGGGCGTACTACGGGGTCGGGCTCGCGCTCGTCGTCGACCCGTCGGGCACCAACATCGGCTATGTCGGGCTGGCGACGCCGGCGTCGGAGCGCAAGCCGGGGCGGGACAAGTCCGGGTCCACCGAGATCGTGCGCGCGTCGGTCGACGTGCAGGGCGTGGTGACGGTGGCGCTGGGCTCGGTCCCGCAGGGTCAGGGGCACGCGACCGTCGCCCGGCGGGTCGCGGCCGCGCGACTCGGGCTGCCGGTCGGGCAGGTGCGGGCGCTGGTGGACATGGACACCGCCACAACGCCCTGGACCGTGACCTCCGGCAGCTATTCCTCGCGCTTCGCACCGCTGGTCACCAGCGCGGTGGTCGCGGCCTGCGACCGGCTGGCGGAGACGGTGAGGGCCGGGGCGGCGGTCCTGCTCGGCGTCGACCCGGGTGGCCTGGAGCTCGCCGACGGGACGGTCCGTGACCCGTCGTCCGGGGCGTCGTGCCTCTTCCGCCACGCGGCCGGGGTGGTGCACTGGGACCCGGGCGCCCTGCCGGACGGTGCGCCCCTGCGCCTGGCCACCGAGGGCGAGTTCGTGCCGCCCGAGTCCGTGGCCGCCACCGCGGAGGACCGGATCAACTCGTCGCTGTGCTACGGGTTCGTCGCCGAGATGGTCGGGGTGCGCATCGACCCGGACACCCTCGAGATCACCCTCGACCGCGTCGCGAGCGTGCACGACGCGGGTACGGTGCTCGACCCCGTGCTGCTCGAGGGCCAGGTGCTCGGGGCGCTGGTGCACGGGCTCGGCGGTGCGGCGTTCGAGGAGTTCCGATACTCCCCGGCCGGACAGCCGACCTCGGCGACGTTCCTGGACTACCTGTGCCCGACCAGCGCGGAGACCGCCTTCGACCTGGTCTCCGACCACGTGTCGTCGCCTTCCCCGCTGACGCCGCTGGGCGCCAAGGGCTGCGGCGAGGGCAGTTCGATGAGCTTCCCGGTGGCGTACGCCAACGCCGTCGCCGACGCCCTCGCCCCGGCCGGCGTCGCGATCGACTCCCTGCCGGTGCACGGCTCGGTGATCCACGACCTCCTACGTGCGTGATCTTCCGAGCTATAGCTCGGAAGATCACGCACGTACCGACGACGGAAGGCATCGACACCCATGGCACTGACCGGCGGCGAGGTCCGGCTCGAGCGGTCGCACGACGGGCGGGTCGCGGACGTCACGCTCTCCCACGGGCGCTACACCGTGATCACGTGGGAGATGCGCGCGCTCATGGCGGAGCGCTTCGCCGAGATCGACCGCGACCACGACGTGCAGGTCGTCGTCATCCGCTCGGACGGCGAGCACTTCTCCTCCGGTGGCGACATCGCCGGGTTCATGGAGGTCGACCCGATCGACTTCACCGACCTCGGGCACGACGTCACGGCACCGTCGCGCAGCACCAAGCCGGTGATCGTCGCCGTCGACGGCTACTGCTTCGGCGTCGGCCTCGAGCTGGCGCTCTCCTGCGACATCCGCCTCGCCACCGAACGCAGCCGCTTCGCCCTCCCCGAGATGAACCTCGGCATGATCCCCGGCTCCGGCGGCACCCAGCGCCTGTCGCGGCTGATCGGGCTCTCGCGCGCCAAGCACCACATCATGACCGCGAAGCGGATCACCGGGCAGGAGGCCGCCGACTGGGGCGTGGTCGCCGAGCTGCACCCCGACCGCGCGGCGCTCGACGAGGCCACCGAGGCACTCGTGACCACGATGCTCGGCTTCTCGCCGCTCGCCCTGCGCACGGCCAAGGAGGTCCTCGACCGCGGGATCGACGCGCCCCTCTCCTCGGGCATCGAGCTCGAGCGGAAGGCCTACGCGATGCTGCGCGCCAGCCACGACTTCGCCGAGGGCGTGGCGGCGTTCGGCGACAAGCGTGCGCCGGCGTTCACGGGGCGGTGACCTGGTCGTGAAGGCCGCGCCGTTCGCCTACCACCGCCCGGACACCGTCGACGAGGCGGTGGAGGTTCTCGCCACCGGCGACGCCAAGGTCCTCGCCGGGGGCCAGTCGCTCGTGCCCGTGCTCGCGATGCGCCTGGGCCGGCCCGGCACGCTCGTCGACATCAACCGCCTGCCGGGGCTCGACACGCTGGTCGTCTCCGGGGGTGAGCTGCACCTGGGCGCCGCGGTCCGCCAGCGACGGGTCGAGCGCTCGCCCGAGGTTCGCGGGGTTCCGCTGATCGCCCGCGCGATGCCCTTCGTGGGCCACCGCGAGCTGCGCAGCCGCGGCACCGTCTGCGGCAGCCTGGCCCACGCCGACCCCGCCGCCGAGCTGCCCGCCGTCGCCGCGTGCCTGCGGGCGACCGTGGTGGTCCGCGGCCCGGACGGCGAGCGGACGGTCGACGCGCGGGACTTCGTCACCGGTGCGATGACGACCGCGGTCGGTGCCGACGAGCTCGTCACCGGGGTGCGGTTCCCCCTGTCGCGGGAGGGCGAGGGCTTCGGGTTCGCCGAGATCGCCCGGCGTCACGGCGACTTCGCGCTGGCGGGGGTCGCCGTCCGCGTCCGGCGTGACGGGGAGGCGGTGCTCGCGGCGTTCGGGGTGTCCGACCGCCCGGTGGTGCGGGACGTCACGGCGCTCCTCGACGACCCGACCGAGGCCGCGCTGCGCCCCGCCACCGACGCCCTCGCGGCCGAGGTCGTCGACACCGACGGCGACGCCCACGGGTCGCGCGGCTACCGCGCCCGGCTGCTGGGAGTGCTCGCCGCGCGAGAGCTGGCGCGGGCACGCCGGGAGGCGCACGCATGAGCGGCCTGCACATCGCCGCCGACGCCACCGTCGACGTAGCGATGACCCTCAACGGGCGCGACGTCGCCGTGACCGTCGCACCTCGCACGACGCTCTCGGACGTCCTGCGCGACCACCTCGGGCTCACCGGCACCCACGTCGGGTGCGAGCACGGGGTGTGCGGCATGTGCACGGTGCTCCTCGACGGTGAGGCCGTGCGCGCCTGCCTGCTGTTCGCCGTGCAGTGCGAGGGCGCGGCGCTGACGACCGTGGAGGGGCTCGGCACGGCGGACGACCAGCACCCGCTGCAGCAGGCGTTCGCCCACCACCACGCGCTGCAGTGCGGGTTCTGCACGCCCGGAGTGCTGATGAGCTCCTACGACCTGCTCGCCGGCGGGACCTACGACGAGGCGACGCTGCCCGAGGACATGTCCGGTGTGCTGTGCCGGTGTACCGGCTACCGAGGGATCCTCGCGGCCGTCGCCGACGTCGCCCGCACCCACCCCGACGGCGTCCCCCCACCCGCCGGCTCCGCGCCCCCCGTGCTGGTCGGGCGCGCGGGGCGCGCGAGCAATGCGGCGTTGCCGGCGTCGGACGCCGGCGACGCCACATCCTCGGCTCGCGAGGCGATCGCGGCACCGACGGGCCCGCCGACGGTCACCGTCGAGGTGCGCAGCGCGCTGACGTCGCCCGTCAGGGACGTGTGGGCGGTGCTGGCGGACGTCTCGCGGTTGGTCGCGTGCCTGCCCGGCGCGGAGATGACCGCCGACCTCGGCGACGACCGCTACCACGGGCGCGCGACCGTCGCCCTCGGACCGGTGTCGCTGCGGTTCGAGGGCCTGGCGCAGGTCGTCGAGCGCGACCCGGAGGCGCGCCGAATGCGCGTGCTCGCCCAGGGCGCCGACCGCGGGGGGTCGAGCACGCAGGCCGTGATCCGCCTGGCCGCCGACCCGGCGCACGACGGCGGCACCGAGCTGTGGGCCGACGCCGACGTGCACCTCGCCGGGCGCGTGGCGCAGTTCGGCCGGGCGCTGGCCGGCGACGTGTCGCGGCGGCTGTTCGAGCGTTTCGCGGCGGCCGTCGACGAGGCAGCCGGCACCGGGCAGGCCCCGCGTCCGCGGAGTCCCCTACGGACGGTCCTCGGCGCCGCCCTCGCCGGCGTGCGCGCCCGGGTCCGGCGGCTGCTGGCCCGACGATCTCAGCAGTCCCGGTAGCGGGGCCGGCACTTCTCGACGAAGTAGTGAGGGCGGCAGGGGGACTTCGCTCAGCGCCGGGCCAGCCGGCGGGCGCTGCCCGTGGTCGCCGTCGGGAGGCCGTAGTGCTCGAACACCGCCGGCTCGTCCTCGGCGGCGAGCTCGCCGTCGGTGTCGATCGACGGGGCGTGCCGGGCGAGGTCCTTGGCGACGGTGACGCGCACGTGGTCCGGCGAGACCGTCGCGCCGGCCAGCGGGACGAAGGCCAGGCGCCGCCGGCCGATCATGCCGACGGTGACCGTCGCGAACGCCGGCTCGTCGGACACGGTGTCGACGTAGATCGCCTCCAGGTCGCCGATCTTGCCGCCCGCGGGGTCGACGACGGCCTTGCCCTGCCAGTCGCGGATGTTCTCGGCCTCGAAGCCCATGAGGGCAGACCCTAGCGGCGGGGCGCGGACAGGACGCGGACGACGAGCGCCTCGGTGATCCCCAGACGGGGCGTGTTCCGGCGGGCCCGCTCGACGATCTGCCGAGGCGAGAGGCCCATCTCGGCGTAGAGCCGGACGACGTTCTCCTGGGCGGGTGTCCAGGTCGGTGCCTCGCGCCGGGCGGCCTGCCTCGGGCGGGGCCGACGCGGGGCCGGGACGCGCGGGACGTCCTCGTGCCCGGTGCCCAGGCCGGTGTTCTTGGCCCCGAACTCGCCTGCCGCGGCCCGCGCGGCGATCTCGTCCGGCTCGGCGACCCGGTAGGCGTCGCCGCTCTTGTTGACGGCCACGGCGGTGACCGTCGGACCCCGGCGGTGGGCGGCCTGGCAGGCCGGGGCGGTGCAGTAGGTGTAACCCAGCTCGGCGCGCTCCGCGGGGATCCCGCGGCCGCACCCGACACAGCTCGTGCTCATTCCACGAGCCATCCTACTCCCGCGATGACATGCCCTGCGGCTATCGCGTTTCGGGCGCACGCGGTGATCAACGGGGACTTCGGGCGCCTAGACGCAGCGAACAGCGCGTTCGCTGCGATCCGGCTGGCTCAGGCGGTCGCGGCGATCGTGGCACTGCCGAGCACGACGTCGCCGCCGCCGTCCGGGCGGTAGAACACCGCCGCCTGGCCGGGGGCGACGCCGCGCAGGGGCTCCGCGAGCGCGACGTCCACACCGTCGGCCGTCACCCGCACGGTGGCCCCCGCCGTGCCCCCGTGCGCGCGGACCTGTACGACGCAGTCCAGCGGCCCGGAGGGCGGGTCGACGAGCCACACCGGGTCGGCGCCCGACAGCGTCGTCACGTCGAGGTCCTCGACGGGCCCGACGCGCACCGTGCGGCTCACCGGCTCCAGCCCGAGCACGTAGCGCGGGCGCCCGTCGGGGGCGGGCCGGCGGATGCCGAGGCCGTGGCGCTGGCCGACGGTGAAGTCGTGGACGCCGCGGTGGTGGCCGACGACCGCGCCGGACGGGTCGACCATCTCCCCCGGCGCCTCGTCGATCCGCTCGGCGAGGAAGCCCCGGGTGTCGCCGGAGGGGATGAAACAGATGTCGTGGCTGTCGGGCTTCTCGGCCACGACGAGCCCCCGCGCGGCGGCCTCGGCGCGCACCTCGGCCTTCGGGGTGTCACCGAGCGGGAACAGCGCCCCGTCGAGCTGGTCGGGGCGCAGGACGCCGAGGACGTAGGACTGGTCCTTGTCGGGGTCGGCGGCCCGGCGCAGGACCGGACGGGTGGGCCCGGTGGCGCTGCCGGAGAGCCGGGCGTAGTGACCGGTACCGACGGCGTCGAACCCCAGCGCCCGCGCCCGCTCGAGCACCGCCGAGAACTTGATCTTCTCGTTGCAGCGGAGACACGGGTTGGGCGTGCGGCCCGCGGCGTACTCGGCGACGAACGGCTCGACGACGTCCTCGCGGAACCGGGCGGCGAGGTCCCAGACGTAGAACGGGATGTCGAGGACGTCGGCGCAGCGCCGGGCGTCGCGGGAGTCCTCCACCGAGCAGCAGCCCCGCGCGCCCTCGCGCATCGTCGCGGGCTTGGCCGACAGCGCCAGGTGCACGCCGGTGACGTCGTGCCCGGCGTCGCGCAGCCGCGCCGCCGCCACGGCCGAGTCGACCCCGCCGCTCATGGCGGCCAGGACCCTCATGGGGCCCTGCCCGCTCACGTGCGCTCCAGCGCCTGGCCCGCCCGACGGGCCCGCTCGACGACCGGTCCGATCGCCTCGACGACCGCGTCGACGTCCGAGGGCGTCGAGTTGTGGCCGAGCGAGAAGCGCAGCGAGCCGCGGGCGAGGTCCTCGTCGAGGCCCATGGCCAGCAGGACGTGGCTCGGGCGGGCGACGCCGGCGGTGCAGGCCGAGCCCGTCGAGCACTCGATGCCGCGGGCGTCGAGCAGCATGAGCAGGCTGTCGCCCTCGCAGCCGGGGAAGGACAGGTGCGCGTTGCCGGGCAGGCGCTCGCCGGGGCGGTCGAGCGGGACGCCGTTGAGCCGCGCGTCGGGGACCCGGGCGACGACGCGGGCGACGAGGTCGTCGCGCAGCGCGGTGAGCGTGGCGGTGCGGCGGTCGACGTCGGCGACGGCGGCACGGACGGCGGTCGCGAGGCTCATGGTGCCCGGGACGTCGAGGGTGCCCGAACGGACGTCGCGCTCCTGGCCGCCGCCGTGCAGCAGGGGGGTGCAGCCGGCGTCGCGGCGCAGCAGCAGCGCGCCCACCCCGACCGGCCCGCCGAGCTTGTGCCCGGTCAGCGACAGCGCGTCGACCCCGCTGGTGGCGAAGTCGACCGGCACGGCCCCCACGGCCTGCACGGCGTCGGTGTGGAACGGGACGCCCGCGGCGTGGGCGACCTCGGCCAGCGCCCGCACGTCGTTGACCGTGCCGACCTCGTTGTTGGCCCACATCACGCTGACCACGGCGACCTCGTCGGGGTGGTCCGCGAGGGTGGCGCGCAGCGTCTCCGGGTCGACGCGGCCCTGGGCGTCGACCTCGAGCACGTGGAGGACGGCGCCCTCGTGCTCGGCCAGCCACTCGGCGGCGTCGAGCACGGCGTGGTGCTCCGCGGCCGAGACGACGACGCGGGTGCGGCGGGGGTCGTCGGCGCGGCGCGCCCAGTAGAGGCCCTTGACGGCGAGGTTGTCGGCCTCGGTGCCGCCGGTGGCCAGCACGACCTCCGAGGGCAGCGCGCCCACGGCCTGGGCGATCGTCTCGCGGGACTCCTCGACCGCCCGTCGAGCGCGTCGGCCCGCGGAGTGCAGGGACGACGCGTTCCCGACGCGCCCGAGCGCCTCGGTGAGGGTGGCCGCCGCCTCCGGCAGCATCGGCGTGGTCGCCGCGTGGTCGAGGTAGGTCATCGACCGGCCAGCGTAATCCCCTCGTGCACGATCGGCTCCCCCCGAGGGGTGACGAGAAGAGCGAAGGGCCCCGCCGCTCGATCCACTCGAGCGACGGGGCCCTCCGAGGGGGGTGCGGCGCGCCCTACGAGCTGCGCTTGGCGACCTCCTCGGTCAGCTGCGGGCTGATCGAGAACAGGTCGCCCACGACACCGAAGTCGGCGATCTCGAAGATCGGGGCCTCGGGGTCCTTGTTCACCGCGACGATCGTCTTCGAGGTCTGCATGCCCGCGCGGTGCTGGATCGCCCCGGAGATGCCGAGCGCGATGTAGAGCTGCGGCGAGACGGTCTTGCCGGTCTGCCCCACCTGGAACTGGTTGGGGTAGTAGCCGGAGTCGACCGCCGCGCGCGAGGCGCCGACCGCGGCGTGCAGCGAGTCCGCGAGGGTCTCGACGACGTTGAAGTTCTCCGCCGAGCCCACGCCGCGGCCACCGGCCACGACGACGTTGGCCTCGGTGAGCTCCGGGCGGTCCCCGCCGACGATCGGGGCCCGGTTGGACACCTTCGCCGAGGTCGACTCGTCGATCGCCGGGAGCTCGACGGTCTCCTGCGTCCCGGCCCCGGCCTGCTCCTCGATCTCGATGGAGCCGGCGCGCCACGAGACGACCGCGGTGTCCGAGGTCGCGCGGGCCTGCACCGTGAACGCCCCACCGAAGATCGAGTGGGTCGCCTCGCGGTCGCCGGAGATGTCGACGATGTCGTTGAGCCAGCCGGAGTTGGTGCGCACCGCCAGGCGCCCGGCGACCTCGCGGCCGTCGGCGCCCGCCGGGATCAGCACCGCGGGCGGCGAGACGCGCTCGACCAGCGTGGCCAGCGCGTCGACCTGCGGCGTCGACAGGTAATTCACCGCGTCCTCGGACTCGGCGACGTAGACCTTCTCCGCGCCGTGCGCGGCCAGGCCCTCGGCGAGCTTCGCCGCGGTGCCCGGCGTGCCGACGACGACCGCCGACGGCTCGCCCAGGCGGCGGGCCGCCGTGAGCATCTCGTAGGTGTTCTTCTTGATCTCCCCGTCGACGTGGTCGACGAGGACCAGGACCTCGGCCATGGGTTCTCCTCTTCGCTGTCGGGGGTGATCAGATGAGCTTCTGGCCCACGAGGAACTCGGCGATCTTCTGGCCGCCGTCCCCCTCGTCGGAGACCTTCTGACCGCCGGACTTCGGCGGGCGCGGGGCGAAGGAGTCCACCTGGGTCAGCGAGCCGGCCAGGCCGACCTCGCCCGCGTCGAGCCCGAGGTCGCCGATGCCGAGCGCGTTCACCGGCTTCTTCTTCGCGGCCATGATCCCCTTGAACGAGGGGTAGCGCGGCTCGTTGATCTTCTCGGCGACGCTGACGACCGCGGGCAGCGACGCGGTGACGTCGCACGTGCCCTCGTCGGTCTCCCGCTTGATGCTCGCGGTGCCGCCGTCGACGGACAGCTCGTTGGCGTGGGTGAGCGACGGCCAGCCGAGCAGCTCGCCGAGCATGCCGGCCATGGCGCCGCTGCGGCCGTCGGTGGCCTCGTTGCCGGCCAGGACGAGCTGGACGTCCTCGACGGTGCCGATGGCCTTGGCCAGAATCCGGGCGGTGGTCACCGCGTCCGAGCCGTGGATGGCGTCGTCGTTGACGTGGACGGCCTTGTCGGCGCCCATCGACAGCGCCTTGCGGATGGCGTCGGTGGCGCGGTCCGGGCCGACGGTGAGGACGGTGATCGTCGCGTCGCCGGCCTCCTTGATCTTGAGCGCCTCCTCGACGGCGCGCTCGTTGATCTCGTCGAGCACGGCGTCGGACGACGCGCGGTCGAGGGTCTTGTCCGCGTCGGAGAGCGTGCGCTCCGACCAGGTGTCGGGCACCTGCTTGATCAGCACGACGATGTTCATGGGCCTGCTGCGACCTCCTGTGCTCGCGTCCGTCCGACCGACGTCTGAGCTACCGACCGGTAGCTTACTCGTCGGTAACATGACCTCTGTCCTGACTCTCCCACGCCCCGTGCCGATGGGCAGCGTGGCGTACACCTCTCATGTTACCGGTCAGTAGGGTGTATGGCTCTACTGACGAGTAACCTCGGCGTGCCCGATATGGGCGATACCGTGGGGCTGTCGGGGCGGACGGACCGTCCCGCGCGCGTCACAGGGAGTCGTCGTGCCCGGTCTCTTTCAGAAGGTCCAGCAGTTCCTGCGCAGCCCGCAGGGCCGCAAGTACGCGGACCAGGCAAAGCGCTACGCCTCGGACCCCAAGAACCGTGCGAAGGCGCAGGACATGATCAACAAGTTCCGCGGCAAGGGCGGCGGGCACGGCGGCGGCCACCGCTGAGATCGGCCGGTGACCGGTGGGGCGCCCCACCGGTCACCCGCTGATCAGGTCAGGTAGTCGCCCATCCGACGGAAGTAGTCGCCCGCCACGTGCTCGGTGCCCCCGGCGTCGAGCACCCGCTGCAGTACGAGGCCGTGCTGCCCGCCACGCCACGCCTCCGGCCCCGCGACGACGATCACCCCGCGGCCCTCGCGGGCGAACACCCGCCCGTTCGTCCCGCCGCAGCGTTCCCGCGACACCGAGGCCTCGAGCACCCGCAGCCGTTGCCCCTCGTGCAGGCACCAGGCGTTGGGGTACGGCCCGGTCTGGGCGCGGACGAGGTTGACGAGGTCCCGCGCCGGGCGCTCCCAGTGGATCCGGTTGTCCGGGTCGGCTCGCTTGTGGAAGAACGACGCGTGCGCCGGGTCCTGGCGCAGCCAGTCGTGCGGGCCGTGCTCGATCCGGTCGAACGCTTCGAGCGAGAGCGGGCCGAAGAGCTCCACGGTGCGGTGGAACAGGTCCTCGGTGGTGTCGGTCGGGGTCACCGGCACGGTGCGCTGGACGATGATGTCCCCGCGGTCCAGGTCGGCGTCCATCCAGTGCGCGGTGATCCCGACCTGGCTCTCGCCGTTGATCAGCGCCCAGTTGAGCGGGGAGAAGCCCGCGTACTTCGGCAGCAGCGAGTCGTGGGTGTTGACCGTGCCGCGGGTGGGTGCGGAGAACACCCCCGGGCTGATCCACGTGCGCCAGTTGCAGGCCAGCCCGATCTCGGCCCCGGACTCCTCGATCGTCGCCGCGAGCTCGTCGTCGACGGCCTTCTCGCGGTAGACGACGGGAATCCCGTGCTCGCGCGCGAGGTCGCCCATCGACTCGGCGAAGATCGCCGGCGCCCACTCCCCCTCCTCGGGGTGGCTGACGGTCAGCACCACCTCGTGCCGCGACTCCAGCAGCGCGGCCAGCAGTCGCGCTCCCCACTTCTGGTAGCCGAACAGGACGACGCGCATCGACGGGCTCCCCTCCGGTGACGACCGACGCTCAGACGCTCTGGACCCGGGGCACGATCGTCTCGAGGTGGCTCAGGACCGCCTCGCCCTGCTTGTAGTGGCTGCAGTAGTAGTTCGGCAGCGGGAACAGCCGACCCTCGCGCACGGCCCGCACCTGCTGGAACGCCGGCTGGGCGAGCAGGGTCCGGGTGTTCGCGTCGACCCCGCCCTGGGTGTCGGCGAGGTGCAGGATCACGTCGCAGTCGTCGAGCCGGGTGGCCTGCTCGTAGGACAGCCGCCCGCCCGCGCCGGTCTTGCCCGCCGCGAACTGCCCGAACTGGAAGCCCGCGTCGGCGAGGACCACGCCGCTCCACGAGGTCGGGTAGTCGGAGAAGAACACGCCGCCCGACGACCCCCGCACGAGCGCCCACCGCGTCTGCCCGAGCGTCGGTGCGAACTGCTCGCGCACCCGCTGAGCGTGCTGGTCGTACGAGGCCTTGACCTGCTCGCCCTGGGGCAGCCGGTTGACCGTGTCGGCGGCCTGCAGCGCCCGCTCCTGCCAGCTGCCGGGCACCGAGCCCGACGGCAGGAGCACGGTGGGCGCGATCCCGGAGAGCTGCGGGCCGAGGTCGGCGGGCAGCGACGGCACCTTGGTCCCGAGGATGAGATCGGGGCCCTGCGCGGCGATCGCCTCGAAGTTCAGCGCGGTCGGCTTGCCCACCTTGGGGATCGAGTCGTAGACCTGCTGGTACTCCGGCAGGACGCCGCCCACGGTGGCCTCGGCCGTGCCGTTCGGGGTGACGCCGACGTCGAGCAGGGCGTAGGTGGTGTAGAAGTCCGTGCACGCGATGCGCTGGGGGTTCGCGGGGATCTGGACCGGGCCGTCCGCGCCCTGCACGGTGCGCGTGCCGCCGCCCCCGCCCCCGCCCCCGGACTCGCCTCCGCCGCCGCAGGCCCCGAGCGCCAGGGCCGCGGCGACGCCGCCGGTCCCGGCCAGGAAGCCGCGTCGGGACAGGCCGGCTCGGACGTTGGGTGCCATCAGGCGGTCTCCTCGGGGGTCGGGGTCGGGGTCGGGGTCGGGGTCGGGGAGTCGAGGGGAGCCGCACCGTCGGGTGCGGTGTCGAGGGTCCGGGCGAGCAGGTCGCCGACCTGCTCGACCGCGCCGGGCCGCAGCAGCCCGTGGTGGGTGGCAGCGACCGCGACGAACCGTGCGTCCGGGGGGAGCGCGCCCGCCCAGCGGTGCCGGGCGTCGGCGAGGCGGTGATCCTCTCGCGCGCCCTCCGGCACCGCGACGACCACCGTGACCGTGACGTCCGGGTCGGTCAGCGGCGCCGGACGGTGCGTGGCGAGCGCCGCCGCGGCGTGCCGGACGTGACGCAGGGCGCCGGCCAGCACCGGCGGCGGGAAGAGCCCGGCGAGGCCGGGGTCGCGCGCGACCAGCGCGGCGAGCTCGTCCGCCCCGTCGGGTGCGGGCAGGTCGAGCGCCTCGGCGAGGAACGCGACCGGGTCGATCGCCCCGCCGGTGCCCGCGCCCGCGCCGGGCCAGGCGTCGAGCAGGGTCAACGAGGAGACGGTCTCGCCCGCGTCGACCAGCGACCGGGCGGCGGCGTGGGCCACCACGCCGCCGAACGACCAGCCGGCGAGGTCGTAGGGCCCGTGGGGGGCGACCTCGCGCAGGCGGGCGAGCTGGTCGGCGGCGACCTCGTCGAGCGTGGTGGGGGCGAGTTCGGGGTCGGCCAGCTCGCGAGCGGGCACCGCCCACACGGTCCGGCCGGCGGGGATCGACGCGGTCAGCCCGGTGTACGGGTACACGACGCCGCCGGCGCCCGGGAACAGCAGCAGCGGGCGGCCCCCGGCGCGGCGCAGCGGGACGGGGTGGGCGGGGTCGGTGCCCGTGCCGGCGCCGGCGTGGAGGGCGGCGACGTCGGCGACCGTCGGGTGGCGCAGGAGGTCGGCGACCGACACCGGGAGGTCGAGGCGCTCGGCCAGGCGCGTGCGCAGCACGGCGAGCAGCAGGGAGTGCCCGCCGAGGTCGGCGAACGCGGTGTCGACGCCGATCCGGCCGGCCGGGACGTCGAGCACCTCGGCGAACACCGCCGCCACCGCCCGCTCGGCGTCGGTGCGGGGCGGCGTGCGGGCGCCCGCCCCCCGGGTCGGTGCGGGCAGCGCGGCCCGGTCGACCTTGCCGGTGGGCAGCACCGGGATCGCGTCGAGCGCGACGAGCTCCGAGGGGACGAGGTGCGCGGGCAGGGTGTCCTCGAGGTGGCGGCGGACGGCGTCGAGGTCGGCCTCGCGGTCCGGCACCACCCACGCCACGAGGCGTTGCTCGCCGCCCGGGCCGGGCCGGGTGTCGACGACGGCCCGATCGACGCCCGGGGCGGCCGACACCGCGGCGGCGACCTCGCCGAGCTCGATGCGGAACCCGCGGACCTTGACCTGGTCGTCGGCGCGGCCGAGGTAGTCCAGCCGGCCGTCGTCGAGGCGGCGCACGAGGTCGCCGGTGCGGTACATCCGCGTGCCCGGTGGGCCGAAGGGGTCGGCGACGAAGCGTCCGGCGGTCAGGGCGGGGCGGGCGTGGTAGCCGCGCGCCAGGCCCGCGCCCGCGAGGTACAGCTCGCCGACCGCGCCCGGCGCCACCGGCCGCAGGGCGGCGTCGAGGACGTACGCGCGGGTGTTCGGGTCGGGCACGCCGATGGGGACGCGACCGGTCGCGCCGCTGTGCGTGTCGGTCTCGCCGAGCGTGGAGTTCACGGCGACCTCGGTGGGCCCGTAGGCGTTGAACACCCGCAGGCGCGCGGCCCACCGCTCGACGATCGCGGGCGGCACGGCCTCGGTGCCCACGAGCATCACCGCGCCGTCGGGCAGCTCCGCGTCCGGCGGCAGCGCGGCGACCAGGGACGGCGGCAGGATCATGACGTCGCCGGCGCCGAAGCCGCGCTCGGCCAGGAACGTCGTGAGCACGGGGTCGGCGAGCCGCACCCGCGGCGGGGCGACCACGAGCGTCGCGCCGGTGAGCAGCGACATCGTCAGCTCCCAGAACGCGACGTCGAAGCTGACCGAGGCGAACTGCAGCACGCGCGCGCCCGCCCGCACGCCGAGCCGGTCGACCGCGGTCGCCACGAGCGAGGGCGCGACGCGGTGGGGCAGCACGACGCCCTTGGGGCGGCCGGTGGAGCCCGAGGTGTAGATGACGTAGGCGGCGTCGTCGGGGTGCAGGACGGGGTCCGGGGTCGCGTCCGACTGCGCGTCGGGCAGGGCGTGGACGTCGAGGCGCTCAACACCCGGGACGTCGGGCAGGCCGCCGGCGGTGTCGGCGGTGGTCAGCACGACCCGGGCGCCCGAGTCGGTGAGCATGAACTCGAGCCGCGCGGCCGGGTAGTCGGGGTCGAGCGGCAGGTAGGCCGCGCCGACGGTGAGCACGCCGACCAGGCCCGCGACCAGCTCCGCCGAGCGCGGCAGGGCGACCCCGACGAGGTCGCCGCGCCCGATCCCGCGTCCGTGCAGCGCGGCGGCGACCCGCCCGGCCTCGACGGCCAGCTCGGCGTAGGTGCGGGTCTGCGTCTCCCCCGTCACCGGGTCCTCGGCCACGACGGCGCGCGCGTCCGAATGCTCGGCGAGGGTCGTCGCGAACAGCTGCGGCCACGTCGCGTCGGGCACGGCGACCGCGGTGTCGTTCCCGTCCTCGAGCACGCGCCGGCGCTCGTCGTCGGCGAGCAGGTCGAGACGCGCGAGCGGGGTGTGCGGGGCGTCGGCGACCGCGGTGAGCAGGCGGACCAGGCGCCCCGCCCACGCCGCGGCGGCGACGTCGTCGAGGGCGTCGGGACGGTGGGCGAGGTGGAGGGTCGGGGCACCGTCCGGCCCCAGCGCGGCGACGAGCACCAGCGGGTAGTGGGTCGCGTCCCGGCCGCCGACGTGCTCGACGGTCACCCCGGCGGGCCCGCGCTCGCGGACGGCGTCGCGGTCGACGGGGTAGTTCTCGACGACGAGCAGGGTGTCGACGAGGTCGTCGACACCGATCGCGCGCTGGATCGCGGCGAGCCCGACGTGGCCGACGTCGAGCAGCGCGGCCTGCTCGGCGCCGACGCGGGAGAGCAGGTCGGCGAGGGTCTCGGCGGGGCGCTCGGTGACCCGGACCGGGACGGTGTTGATGAACAGGCCGACCGCGTCGGCGGTGGTGGCGGGCTCGCCCGGACCACCGAGGCCTCCGCGGCCGGAGACGGTCTGGCCGAACACGGCGTCCGGGCTGCCCGCGGCGCGCCCGACGAGGACGCCCCAGGCCGCCTGGAGCACCGTGGCGACCGTGACGCCGAGGCGCCGCGCGGTGGCGGCGACGCGGGAGGCGACGTCGTCGTCCAGCGGCACCGCGGTGCGGTGCGGGAGGACGGTCCCGTCGGTGTCCGGGGTCTCCACCGCGCGGGTCGGGGCGATGATCCCGGCGAGCGCCTCGCGCCACACGGCGAGGTCGACCTCGGGGTCGCGGGCGGCGAGCGCGGCGAGGTGGTCGCGGTAGCGCGGCGGCGCCGGGAGCTCGCGACCCTCCCAGGCCGACAGCAGCTCGCGGAGCACGATCGGCATCGACCACCCGTCGATCGCGACGTGGTGGACGGTGAGGACGAGGCGGTGGCGGCCGTCGCCGCGGTGCACGAGCACCGCGCGCACCATCGGGCCCGCCGCGACGTCGAAGGGACGCGTGCGCTCGGCGTCGGCGACGGCGTCGGGCGCGTCGTCGCTGGTGGTGAAGGGAACCTCGGTGTGGGCGAGGACCACCCCGACCGGCCGCCCGTCGGGGCCGTCCGGGTAGACGGTGCGCAGGGCGTCGTGGCGGTCGACGACGGTCTGCACCGCTGCGCGCAGGGCGTCCGCGTCGACGGGCCCGGCGAGGTCGACCACCAGCTGGACGGTGTAGACATCGCCGCCCGCGTCGGCCCCGAGCCGGGCGAGGAACAGCAGGCCCTCGGCCAGCGGGCTCGGGGGCACCACGTCGACGAGGTTCGCGGGCCCCCCGGGCACGGCCGCGGCGAGGGCCTCGAGGCCGGCGTCGTCGACCTCGGCGAGCACGTGCGCGCGGGTGGGGCGGGGCAGGCCGAGGTCCTGCGGACCGTCGAGGTTCGCGAGACCGGCGAGGTCCCGCGCGGCGTGGGCGAACGCGTCGGCGAGGGCATGGCCGTGACCGCCGGCGTCGTCGAGCACCGCCTCCGGCCAGGCGAACCCGGCGACCAGCGTCGGGCCGTGGGGACCGTCCTCGACCACGGTGTCGAGGGCGAGCGGGTGCGCGGCGGGCATGTCGGGGTCGCCGCCGCCGGCCAGGCCCGGGGCCTCGGGGGCGGGGGCCCAGGGCTGCGGGGTCGTCGTGCCGTCGGACCGGTAGCGACCGAGGTGGTTGACCGCCACGTCGGGAGCGGGCGCGGCGGCGAGGCGCTCGGCGCCGACGGGGTCGAGGTGGCGCAGCAGGCCGAAGCCGACCGCGGGACCGGGCAGCGCGCGGCGCCGGGCGACGACCGCGCGCAGGGCGCGCAGGAGGGCCCGCTGGTCGGTGCCGTCGCGCACCTCGAGGCGGACGGGGACGGCGGTGGTGAACCAGCCGACGGTGCCCGAGAGGTCGGCGCCGAGGTCGAGCTCGTCGTCGCGCCCGTGACCCTCGACCTCGACGACCAGCGGCCTCGTCTTCTTCGGGCCGTGCATGCGGGCGACCGCGAGCGCGAGAGCGGTGAGCACGACGTCCTCGACGCCGCCCGCGGCCAGCCCGCCGACCCGGCCGACGAGCGCGGCGGCGTCGGCGCCGTCGATCCGGACCTCGGCGTGCCGCAGGGTGCGCGAGACGTCCCGGGCGGGATCGAGGGGCCGCGCCGGCAGCGCCGGGGCGGGGCGGTGGAGCAGCGCGGACCAGCCGTCGAGGTGGACGCGCTGCCCGGCGGCGGCGTCGGCGAGGGCCCGCGACCAGGCGCGCAGCGAGGTGCCGGTCGCGTCCCGCCGCGGCGCGCCCTCGAACGCCGCCTGCAGCTCGGGCAGGAGCACGCGCCACGACACGGCGTCGACGACGAGGTGGTGGGCGACGAGCACCATGCGCCCGGGTTCCGAGGCCCCGCGGTCCTGCCACACGGCCTGCAGCACCGGCCCGTGCACCGGATCCAACCGGTCCGCCGCGGCGCTCGCGAGGTTCCGGAGTGTCAGCGGTGGGCCATCGCTGACGTTGAGTGTCCGTATCGCCACACGCTCGATGAGGTCCGAGCCTCGGTCGGCGCCCGTCTCCGGGATCACGAGCGTCCGCGCGTCGGGGTCCAGGCGGGCACGCAGGGCCGGGTGGCGGGCGAGCGACGCGTCGAGCGCCGCCGCCAACCGGTCGCCGATCTCCCCGGCCGGCACGACCACCGCGACCGACTGGTGGAAGCGTCGCCAGCGCCCGCGGTCGAGCAGCGCGTGCGCGATCGGCAGCAGCGGCGCGGTGCCGGTCGGCTCGTCGTCGACGGCAGCGGGCGTGGCGCCCGTGCCCGCGATCTCCGCCAGCGCCGCGACCGTCCGGCGCTCGAAGACCTGCCGCGGCGTGACCACCACCCCCGCCGCGCGCGCCCGCCCCACCACGGCGATCGCGAGGATGCTGTCGCCGCCCAGGGCGAAGAAGTCGTCCTCCGCGGTGACCTCGCGCTCGAGGACCGCGGCGACGGCACCCGCCAGCGCCTCCTCGATCGGGTCCTGCGGCGCGCGCCCGGCCGGCGCGAGGTCGCCGTCGGGGGCGGGCAGGCGTCCGCGGTCGACCTTGCCGCTGGGAGAGAGCGGAAGCTCGTCGAGCACCGCGACCGCCGACGGCACCATGTGCTCGGGCAGCGCGCGTGCCGCGTGCGCGCGCAGCGCCGCCGGGTCGACGGTCGCGCCCGGCGCGGGCACGACGTGGGCGACGAGACGCGCCGAGCCGTGATCGGTGCGCACCGAGGCGACGGCCTGCCCCACCGCGTCGTCGGCGCCGAGGACGGCCTCGACCTCCCCGAGCTCGATGCGGAACCCGCGGACCTTGACCTGGTCGTCGACCCGGCCGACGTAGTCGAGCACGCCGTCCCACCGGCGGCGGACCACGTCACCGGTGCGGTACATGCGCTCACCCGGGCCGCCGTGGGGGTCGGCGACGAAGCGGCCGGCGGTCAGCGCCGGGCGCCCCAGGTAGCCGCGGGCGAGCTGGACGCCGGTGAGGTACAGCTCGCCGGGCACGCCCGGCGGGACCGGGCGCAGGGCCGCGTCCAGTACGCGCACCCCGGTGCCGGGCACCGGCGCGCCGATGGGGATGACGCCGGCCGCCGCGTCGTCGGGCCCGACCTCGATCGCGGTGACGTCCACGGCCGCCTCGGTGGGCCCGTAGAGGTTGTGCAGCGCCACCCCGGGCAGCCGTCGGTGGTGCTCGGCGACCAGCGGCGCGGGCAGGGTCTCGCCGCTGGTGATCACCCGACGCAGCGACGGCGGAGGCGTGTCGGTGGCGGCCAGGAACGGGCGCAGCATCGAGGGGACGAAGTGCAGCGTCGTCACCCCGTGCGTCTCGATCAGGGCGCGCAGGTGCTCGGGGTCGCCGTGCCGGCCGGGCTCGGCGAGCACCAACCGTGCCCCGGTGACCAGCGGCCAGAAGAACTCCCACACCGAGACGTCGAAGCTCGACGGCGTCTTCTGCAGCACGGTGTCGCCGGCGTCGAGGGCGAAGCGGTCCTGCATCCACGCGAGCCGGTGGCCGATCGCCCGGTGGGTGACGACGACGCCCTTGGGGCGCCCGGTCGATCCGGAGGTGTAGATGACGTAGGCGGCGTCGTCGGCACGCGCCGGGCCGGCGGCGGGCGCGCCGGAAGGCGCCGGCCAGTCGGTGGTGACGAGGACGTCGGCGCCCTCGGGGAGCGCCGCTTCGGGCGTCGCGAGAACCAGTGCCGCGCCCGCGTCGGCGAGCATGAACGCCACGCGGTCGGGCGGGTAGTCGGGGTCGAGCGGCAGGTACGCCGCCCCCGCCCGCAGCACGGCGAGCAGCGCGACGACGAGCTCGCTCGAGCGGGGCACGGCGACGCCGACGACGTCCTCGCGGCCGACGCCCCTGCAGGTCAGCGCGTCGGCGAGGGCGGCGACGCGGGCGTGGAGCTGGGCGTAGGTCAGGGTGTCGTCGGCGAACGCGACCGCGGTCGCGTCCGGGGTGCGCCCGGCCTGCGCGGCCAGCATCGCCGGCGGCGTCGACGCGTCGCCGGAGGGCGGACCGCCGTCGGCCAGGGCGGCCGCGAGCTCGGCGTCGGTGAGCAGGTCGCGGTGCGCGAGGGGCCCGTCGGGATCGTCGAGCAGGGCGTCCAGCGCGCGCTCGACGCGGTCGAGCAGGCCCTCGGCCGCGTCGTCGGGCACGGCGCCGGTGCGGTGGTGCAGTTGCAGGGTGAGGCCGTCGGGTCCGGGGGTGGCGACGAGGCTCGCGGGGTAGTGGGGGGCGTCGTGGTTGCGCACCGCGGCCACCCGCAGCCCGTCGGGCAGGGCGGCGTCGACAGCGGCGGGGTCGAGGGGGTAGTTCTCGACCACGAGCAGCGTGTCGAACAGCTCGCCGAGCCCGACGGCGCGCTGGATCGCGGGCAGGCCGACGTAGGGGTGGTCGAGCAGCGCGGCCTGCTCGGACTGGACGCGGGCGACGAGCCCGGTGGCCGTGTCGTCGGGGCGCACCCGGACGCGCACCGGGACGGTCGCGATGTAGAACCCGACGGCGGTGTCGATACCCTCGACCTCGGGCGGACGCCCGGACACGGTCTGGCCGAACACGACGTCGTCGCGCCCGGTGGCCGTCGCGAGCACCAGCGCCCAGGCCACCTGCAGCACCGAGGACGGGGTGACGCCCCGCGCGCGGGCGACCGCCGTGAGCCGGTCCCCGGCCACGACCCGCGTGCGCGTGGCCGCCGGACCGGCACCGGGGTCGGTGCCGGCCAGGCGCGTCGGGGCGTCGAGGTCGGCGAGGGCGTCGCGCCAGGCGGCGAGCCCGGACGCGTGGTCGGCCGCGGCGAGGCGGTGCAGGTGTGCGCGGTGGGGCAGCGCGGGCGGGAGGTCGGCGCGCTCGAGCAGCGCCGCGGGGTCGTCGGCGCCGGTGTCGCGCGCGACGGCCCAGAGGGTGAAGAGCTCGCGCACCAGGACCGGGATCGACCAGCCGTCGAGCACGGCGTGGTGGCTGACGAGGTGCAGCGTCGCCCCGCCGCCGCCGTCCCGCCGCTCCACCTCGAGCCTGACCAACCCACGTGCGTGATCTTCTGAGCTATAGCTCAGAAGATCACGCACGAGGGTGACCGGGCGGCCCGAGGAGACGGTCGGGAAGGTCTCGCGCAGGGCGTCGTGGCGCGCGGTGAGGGCGGCGAAGGCGCGGTGCAGTGCCTCCTCGACGGTGTCGTCGACCCTGCCGTCGAGGTCGACCTCCAGGCGCACCGCGTAGGCGTCGTCCGCGTCGAGCGTCGGCTCCCCCGCGCCCTCGAACCGCGAGGTGAACAGCATCCCCTCGGCCAGCGGCGCGGGGGCGACGACGTCGACGATCCCGCCCGGCGCCCGGGCCTCCAGCGCGTCGACGTCGTCCTGGGTCAGCGCCACGGTCGGGAAGTCCGACGGCGTGTGCCCGCCGACCGCGTCCCGGGCCGCCGCCAGCGCCCGGCAGGCGTCGACGAACGCCTCGGCCAGCGCGGCCACGTCGTCGTCGCCCAGCAGGCCGGCGGGGTGGGACCACCGCGCCACCAGGTGCGGGCCGTCCGCCCGGTCCTCGGTGCGCGCGTTGATCTCCAGCACGTGCGCGGCGGGCATCGCGTCGTCGCCGCCCCCGGTCATCGCCGGGGCCTCGGGCGCCGGCGCCCAGTCGCCGCCGGTTCCCGCCGCGGCCCGGCCCAGGTAGTTGACCAGCAGCTCCGGCCCGTCGCCGAGGTCCACGCCCGCGACGTCGCGCAGCAGCCCGAACCCGAGCCCGTCGCCCGGCACTGCGCGCAGCGCTTCCTTGGCCGCCTTGAGCACGCGGTCCGGGTCGGCGTCGGGCGCCGGCAGGGGAACCCGCACGGGGTGGGTGGCGGTGAACCAGCCGACCGTGCGCGTCAGGTCCGGCTCCCCGGGCACGGCGGTGGGCTCGCGGCCGTGGCGCTCGCGGTCGAGCAACAGCGTCCCACCCGACCCCGACCACCGCGCCAGCGCCAGCGACAGCGCCGCGACGACGACGTCGTCCACCCCGCCGTGCACGGCCGCGGGCAGGGCGCCGAGCAGCACCTCGGTGACCGTCGGCTCCACCTCGACGTGGTGGTGGCGCATCGTGGCGAGGGTGTCGCGGTCGGGATCGAGCGCGCGGCTCCCCAGCGTCACGCGGTCGCCGGCGAGCACCTCGCGCCACGCGTCGATCTCGTCCCGCCGGTGGTCCGCGGTCGCGACGAACGCCTCCGCCCACACCCGGAACGGGGTGGGCACCGGCTCGAGCGCCCGTCCCGCGGCCGCGGCCGCCAGGTCACCGGTGAGGACCGGCCACGACACCCCGTCGACGACGAGGTGGTGCACGGCCAGCACCAGACGGTCGGACCCCTGTGCCGCGGCCACCATTCGCCCGGCCGCGGGGTCGAGACGGGCCGCGACGTCCGCCCCGTCCACGTCGCCGGGCACGACGACGTCCTCGGCCCGCACCGCGCCCGCCGGCGGCACCTCCAGCGCGGCTCCGTCGTCGCCGTCGACCAGCCGCGCCCGCAGCAGGTCGTGGGTGTCGAGCACCGCCTGCAGCGCGGGCCGTGCATCGACCCCCGACGGGACGGCCAGGACCACGCGCTGGTGGTAGGTCCGGATCGGGCCCGGACGCGCGAGCAGCCAGCGCTGGATCGGGGTCAGCGGCACGCGCCCGGTGCCGTGGGCCGGTGCGGCCGGCGCGGGACGCCCACCCACCGGCACCGCCACCGACGCCAACCCCGCCGCGGTGCGCGCCTCGAAGATCTGTCGCGGCGTGATGGTCCAGCCCGCCCGCCGCGCCCGCGAGACCAGCTGGATCGAGACGATGCTGTCGCCGCCCAGGGCGAAGAAGTCGTCGTCGACCCCGACCTCGTCCATACCGAGAACGGCCGCGACGACGCCGGCGAGGTCCCGCTCGGCCGCGGTGGCGGGCGCGCGGCCGTCGGCGGCGGTGCGCTCCGGTGCGGGGAGCTTCTCCCGGTCGATCTTGTTGTTGACCGTCAGCGGGAACGCCTCGAGCACGACGACGTCGCCCGGCACCATGTGCTCGGGCAGCGCCCCGGCCGCCCGGGCCCGCAGCGCGGCCGGATCGGGCGTCCCGGTGCCCGGCGTCACGTACGCCACCAACCGTGCCGACGGCCCGTCGCGGCGGACCACGGCCACCGCCTGGCCCACCGTCGGGTCGGCGGCGAGCACGCTGGACACCTCGCCCAGCTCGACCCGGAACCCGCGCAGCGACACCTGGTCGTCGCCGCGCCCCAGGTACTCGAGCTGCTCGGGCCACGGGTCCGGGGCACCGTCGCGCGTCGTCGCCGGGCGGCGGCGCACCAGGTCACCCGTGCGGTACATCCGCGCACCCGTCTCGCCGAACAGTGACGCGAACGGGTCGGCGACGAACCGCTCCGCGGTGAGGTCCGGCCGGCCCCGGTAGCCGCGGGCCAGGCCGGCGCCGGCGAGGTAGAGCTCGCCGACGACCCCTGGTGCGACCGGACGCAGCCGGTGGTCGAGCACGTAGGCGCGCCCGTTGACGTCGGGCACCCCGATCGGCGCCGCGTGGTGGGCGGCGACCGCCTCGGCGCCCGCCTGCCCGGACAGGTCGCCGAAGGTCGCGTTGACGGTGACCTCGGTGGGCCCGTAGGCGTTCACCAGCCGCCGGCCCGGCGCCCACCGCGCCACCAGCTCCGGGGGTACCGCCTCGGTGCCCACCAGCAGCGTCATGTCCTCGGGCAGCTCGACCTCGGCCGGCAGCGCGCCCGACACCGACGGCGGCAGCGCGGCATGGGTGACGCCGTGGCGGGTCAGGTACGCGACGAGCTCGAAGTCCGGCGCGCGCAGCTCGGTCGGCACCACGACCAGCGTCCCGCCGACGGCCAGCGCCATCGACATCTCGAACACCGCGAGGTCGAAGCTGACCGACGCGAAGTGCGAGATCCGCGACGACGGCGCGACGCCGAGGCGGGTGCGGGCGGTGGCGACGAGGTCGGCCACGCCGGTGTGCGGGACGACGACGCCCTTGGGGCGCCCCGTCGACCCGGACGTGTAGACGAGGTAGGCCGCGTCCCAAGGGTCCGGCGCGGACAGGGCCCGGTCGGGCTCGGCCGGCGCGGCGTCGGGGGCGATCGTCGGGACGTCCGCGGGCGCCTCCCCGACCAGGACGACGGGCCCGGCGTCGGCGAGCATGAAGGCGAGCCGGTCGGGCGGGTAGTCGGGATCGAGCGCGAGGAACGCCGCGCCCGAGCGCAGCACGGCCACGAGGGCGACGAACAGGTCGGCCGAGCGCGGCAGCGAGACGGCCACGACGCGGTCGGGCCCCGCACCCGCCTCGACCAGCGCGCGGGCCAGGCGCCGGGAGCGCTCGGCCAGCTCGCCCCAGGTGAGCTGCTCGTCGCCGTGGACCAAGGCGGTCGCGCCGGACCCGGCGGCGGCGCGGGCCGCGTCGAACATCGCCGGCCAGGTGCGCGGCCCGACCTCGGCGCGGGTGTCGTTGAGCTCGACGACGAGGTGGTGGCGCTCGGCGTCGTCGAGCACGTCGAGGTCGTCGACCGGGGCGTCCAGGTCGGCGACGACGGCGCGCAGCACGCGCTCGACGCGGGTGAGCAGGGCGCGGGCGTCGGCGTCGCCGACCCGCTCGGGGCGGTGCACCAGCCGCAGCCGCGCGGGCTCGTCGCCGTGGGCGGGCAGGGCGACGACGCTGACCGGGTAGTGGGTGGCGTCGCGGATGCCGAGGTGGTCGACGCCCAGGTCCGGGGCGAGCCGGGCGAGGGCGGACGGGTCGAGGCCGACGTTCTCGACGACGAGCAGCGTGTCGAACAGCTCCCCGATCCCGGCCCGGCGCTGGATCTCGGCGAGCCCGGCCTGGTGGTCGGGCCAGCGCGCGGCCTGCTCGTCCTGCACGCGGTCGAGCAGCTCGCCCACCGTCTCCCCCCGGCGCAGCCGCACCCGCACCGGGACCGTGTTGACGAACAGGCCGAGGATCGACTCGACGCCGGCGACCTCGGGCGGGCGCCCGGAGACCGTGGTGCCGAAGACGACGTCGTCGCGGCCGGTCAGGCGGGCCAGGACGACGCCCCACACCACCGACAGCACGGTCGCGGTGGTGACGCCGCGGGCGCGGGCGAGCGCGGCGAGCCCGTCGCCGAGCGCGCCGTCCAGGGCGGTCTCCACCGTCGCGGGCAGGTCGGCCGGCGCCCCCTCCTCGGCGCCCGGGGCGGGCGCGAGGCGGGTGGGCTCGCCGAGGCCGGCGAGGTCGTCGGCGAAGCGCTGCGCCATCGCCGCGGTGTCCTGCGCGCCGAGCCACTCGAGGTAGCGCCGGTAGGGCACCGCCTCGCCGGCGGGCTCCCGGCCCTCGGCGTGGTCGAGCAGCTCGGTGACCAGCGGGCCCAGCGACCACCCGTCGACGACGAGGTGGTGCAGCGTGATCGCCAGGTGCCACCGCCCGTCGGGGCGGCGCACCAGCAGGGCGCGCACCAGCGGCGGGCGGCCGAGGTCGAACGGGCGGACGCGTTCGGCCTCGCACGCCTGCTCGGCGGCCTGCTCGTGCGGCGCGTCGACCTCCCGCCACGGCACGCGGGCGGCGTCGGGGACGACCGCGACGGGGCGGCCGCGCTTGCGGTCGCGCACGGCGGCGCGCAGCACGTCGTGGCGGGCGAGCACGGCGTCGAGGGCGTCGCGCAGCCGCTCGGGCCGCGGGCCGTGGCCGTCGAGGCGCAGCTGGACGGTGTACGGGTCGACGCCGCCCGCGCCGTCCTCCCCGGCGGCCCACCGGGAGAGGAAGAGCAGGCCCTCCTGCAGCGGCGAGAGCGGCAGGACGTCGGAGATCCCGGGGCCGGACGACGAGCTCGACGACGGGCCCGACGACGAGGCGTCGCGCCTCGAGGTCACGGGGCGCTCCACTCGGTGTCCCACCCGTCGGCGAGGTCCTCGAGCTCGTCGTCGTCGAGCGACACCAACGGCTGGAGGGCGGCGCCGTCACCCGTCGGCTCGGGGGCCGCGTCCTCGACCGCGTCCTCGACCGCGTCCTCCACCGCGACCTCGGCCAGCGCGGCCGGGGTGCGGCGGGTGAAGACGTCGCGCGCCGCGATCGTCCAGCCCGCGGCCCGGGCCCGACCGACGACGCGGATGGAGGCGATGCTGTCGCCGCCGAGGGCGAAGAAGTCGACATCTGCCGGCGGCGCCGGGACCCCGAGGACCTCGGCGAACACGGCGCACAGCGCGCGCTCGGCCGCGGTCTCGGGTGCGCGCCCGTCGGTGGGGGTGCTCGCGGCGTCGGGCTCGGGCAGCGCCTTCGTGTCGATCTTGCCGTTGGGCGTGGTCGGGAACGCGTCGAGGACGGTGACCGCGAGCGGGACCATGTGCTCGGGCAGCCGGTCGGCGACGGTCGCGCGCACCGCCTCGGGCTCCGGGGACGCCCCGGGCGCGGGGACGACGTAGCCGAGCAGGCGGGCCGGGGCGTCCCCGATCCCGGGGCGCACGACCGCGGCGGCCGCGGCGACGCCGTCGGCGGCCTCGAGCGCGGCGGTGACGTCGCCGAGCTCGATGCGGAAGCCGCGGACCTTGACCTGCTGGTCGACGCGGCCGAGGTAGTGCAGGGCGGCCTTCTCGTCCGGATCGTGGCCGCCGCCGCGGCGGGCGAGGTCCCCGGTGCGGTACATGCGCGTGCCGGGCGCGCCGAAGGGGTCGGCGACGAAGCGCTCGGCGGTGAGGTCCGCGCGCGCGTGGTAGCCGCGGGTCACCCCCGCGCCGGCGAGGTAGAGCTCGCCGACCACGCCGTCGGGCACCGGCCGCAGCCCCGCGTCCAGCACGTAGGCACGCTCGCCCGGCAGGGGGGCCCCGATCCCATGTGAGTGATCTTCCGAGCTATAGCTCGAAAGATCACGCACGTGGGACGCCGTCGACCAGATCGTCGTCTCGGTCGGGCCGTAGACGTTGGTGACCTCGGAGGCCGCGGCGGCCAGGCGCCGGCCCAGCGCCGGCGGCAGGGCCTCGCCGCCGACCAGGACGCGCACGCCGGCGAGGGTCGCCGCGAGGTCGACGGCCTCGTCCGACGCGAGCGCCTGCCACAGCGTCGGCGTCGCCTGCACCACCGACGCGCCCGCGACCAGCCCGGCGAGCGCCGGCGGCTCGAGCACCTCCTCGGGCCGCGCCAGCACCACCTCCGCGCCACCGACCAGCGGCAACCACAGCTCGAGGGCGGCGATGTCGAAGGACACCGTCGTCACCGCCACCCACCGGTCGCCGGGGCCGAGGGCGAGCCGGTCGGTCATCCCGGCGAGGAACGCGTCCAGCGCGGCGGCGGGCACCACCACGCCCTTCGGGCGGCCCGACGAGCCGGAGGTGTAGATCGTGTAGACGGCCTCGTCGCCGACGGGGCCGCCCGCCACGACCCCCGACCCCGGCGCATCCGGCGTGACGACGCGGACCCTGCCCGCGTCGAACCCCGCCTCCGCGACGACCGCGGCCGGCGCCGCGTCGGCGAGAACCTGATGCGTGCGCGCGGCGGGGTGGTCGGGGTCGAGCGGCAGGTAGGCCGCACCGGTGGACAGCACGGCGAGCAGGGCCACCACGAGCTCCGGCGACCGCGGCAACGCCACCCCGACGAGCGCGCCCGGCCCCGCGCCGGCGTCCGCGAGCGCCCCGGCCAGCGCGCCCGCGCGTCCCACCAGCTCCGCGTACGTCGTGGTCTCCCCGCCGCAGCGCACGGCGACCCCGTCCGGTTGCTCCGCGGCCACCGCCGCCACGCGCTCCGGGAGACCACGGCCGTCGGCGCCGACGCGCGGGCCGACCCCCGCGCTGATCAGCCGGTCCCGCTCGGCGCCGTCGACCAGCGGCAGCGTGTCGACGACGCGGTCGGGCTCGGCGACGAGCCCGGCGAGCAGGCGCAGGTACCGGTCCACGAGCGCCTGCGCGGTGGCGGCGTCGTAGAGGTCGAGGGCGTGCTCGACGAAACCCTCGAGACCGTCCACGCCGCGGGTCTCGGTGAGATCGACGGTGAGGTCGAACTTGGCCGTCCCGGTCTCGCGCAGCTCGAGCGAGGCGTCCAGCCCGGGCATGTCCGGGCCGCCGGCGCGGACCTCGCGGTAGGACAGCATCACCTGGAACAGCGGGTGGCGGGCCAGGGCGCGGCCGGGGTCGAGCGCCTGCACCACGCGCTCGAACGGGACGTCGGCGTGCGCGACGGCGTCGAGGTCGACCTCGCGCACCCGGCGGAGCAGCTCGCGCCCGGTGGGGTGGCCGCCGGTGTCGACACGCAGCACGACGTCGTTGACGAACAACCCGACCAACGGGTCCAGCCCAGGATCGGTGCGTCCGGTGACGGGGCTGCCGACGACGACGTCGGTGCCCGCCCCCAGCCCGGTGAGCAGGGCCGCGAACGCGGCGTGCAGCACCATGAACGTGCTCGTGCCCGAGTCGCGGGCGAGGACGCGCACGCCCCGGTGCAGGCCGGCGTCGACGGTGAACCGCAGCACGCCCCCGTCGCCCGAGGGCTCCGCCGGGCGCGGGCGGTCCGTGGGCAGGGCGATCTCCTCCGGGATGCCCGCGAGGCGCTCGCGCCACCACGCCAGCTGCGCCCCGGCCCGCGAGCCGGGGTCGCCGGGCTCACCGAGGCGCTCGACGTCCCAGACGGTGTGGTCGGCGTACTGGATCGCCAGCGGCCCCCGGTCCGGGGCGTGGCCCGCGCGGCGCGCGGCATACGCGGCGGCGAGGTCGTCGGCGAGCGTCGTGAGCGACCATTCGTCGGCGGCGAGGTGGTGCACGACGAGCACGAGGACGTGACCCTCGGCGCCGGCGTCGATCAGCCTGGCGGCCACGGGGATCGCCGTGGCGACGTCGATGACCGTGCGCGCGGCCTCGTCGATGGCCGCCTCGACGTCGTCCGCGGTGACCGCGGACCACGGCACGTCCGGCTCGGCCACCACGTGCTGGCGGGCGACGCCGTCGGCGTCCTCGACCGGCACGGTGCGCAGGGCCTCGTGGCGGGCGACGAGGTCGCCGACCGCGGCACGCAGCGCGCCCACGTCGAGGTCGCCGCGCAGGCGCAGGACGGCCGGGATGTTGTAGGTCGGCGACGGCCCGTGCAGGCGGTGCAGGAACCACAGCCGCTGCTGGGCGGGCGAGAGCGGGGGCTCGGTCGTGCGGTCGGTGCGCGCGACCAGGGGCGGGTCGTCCGTCGCGACGGTCCCCGAGACGTCCAGCCGTGCCGCCAGCGCGGCGGGCGTCGGGGCGTCGAAGACGTCGCGCACGGTGAGGGTGCCGCCGACCCGCTCGGCGGCGCGGGCGACGAGCCGGGTCGCGAGCAGGGAGTGCCCGCCGAGGGCGAAGAAGTCGTCGTCGGGGTCCACCGACGCGAGCCCGAGGACCTCGGCGGTGATCGCGCAGAGTGCCTCCTCGACCGGGCCGGCCGGCGCCCGGCGGGTCTCGGTGGCGTCGGCGGCGGGCGCGGGCAGGCGGGCCTTGTCGACCTTGCCGTTCGCGGTCAGCGGGAAGGCGTCGACCACCACGACCGCGCCGGGCAGCAGGTGCTCGGGCAGCGTGTCCGCGAGGCGGGCGCGGACGTCGGCCGTGGTGGGCTCGGCGCCGGGCTCCGGCACCACGTGGGCGACGAGCCGGTCGGCGTGCAGCGAGACCACGGAGCGGGCGATGCCGTCGAGGGCGTCCAGCGCGGCCTCGACCTCGCCGGGCTCGACGCGGTGACCGCGCACCTTGACCTGGTCGTCGGCGCGCCCGACGTAGTGCAGCGTGCCGTCCGCGTCGCGGCGCACGAGGTCGCCGGTGCGGTACATGCGCTCGCCCGGGCTGCCGGTGGGGTCGGCGACGAACCGCGCGGAGGTCAGCGACGGGCGGCCGAGGTAGCCGCGGGCGAGCCCGGCGCCGGCGATGTAGAGCTCGCCGACGACGCCGTCGGGCACGTCGTGCAGCGCGCGGTCGAGCACCCGCGTGCGCGTCCCGGTGATCGCCGTCCCGATCGGCGGCGCGCTACGTGCGTGATCTTCTGAGCTATAGCTCAGAAGATCACGCACGTGGGCGGCCGTCGACCACACCGTCGTCTCGGTGGGGCCGTAGAGGTTGGTGACGTCGGCGCCGGCGTCGGCGAGGTCGGCGGCCAGCGACGCCGGCAGCGCCTCCCCGCCGACCAGCGCGGTCACCCCGGCCAGCGCGTCGGGCGCGACGTCGACGAGGGCGCGCCACAGCGTCGGTGTCGCCTGCACCGTGAGCCCGGCCTGCGAGCGCAGCACGTCGGCGAGCGCCGCCGGGTCCTGCACCGTGCGCCGCGGCGCGACGACCACCGTGGCCCCGGCCAGCACCGGCACCAGCAGCTCGAGCGCCGCGATGTCGAAGCCCACGGTGGTGACCGCGACGAGCGTGCGCCCCGGCGCCAGGCCGGTGCGGGCGTGCATGTCCAGCAGGAACGTGCGCAGCGCCGAGCGCGGCACGACCACGCCCTTGGGCCGGCCGGTCGAGCCGGAGGTGTGGATGACGTGCGCCGCATGGGCGTCGTCGACGGGGGGCAGCGCCGGGGGCTCGGCCGGCAGGTCGGCCAGCGCCTCGGCCACCTCGAGCGTCGCGACCGCGGGCAGCGCGTCGCGGGTGTCGGCGCTGACCAGCGCCACCGCCGGGGCCGCGTCCTCCACGACGAGCGCGAGCCGCGTCGGCGGGGCGTCGGTGTCCAGCGGCAGCCAGCCCGCGCCCGCGTGCACCGCCGACAGGATCGCCACGACGAGGTCGGGCGTGCGCGGCAGGGCGATCGCGACGAGCGCCCCGGGGCCCGCGCCCTCGGCCCGCAGCCGGGCGGCCAGCCCCCGGGCGCGGCGGTCCAGCTCGCGGTGGGTGAGCCCCGCGCCGTCCGGGCCGGCCACCGCGAGCCGGTCGGGGTGCTCGCGGGCCGCCGCGCCCAGCAGCGTGCTGAGGTCCCCCGCGGGCAGGGACGTGGTCGGCGACCCGGTGCCCACGGCCAACGCCGCCGCGCGCTCGTCCTGGTCGAGCAGCTCGACCGCACCGAGGGGCCGCTCGGCCGGGGTGTGCGCGAGCGTGCGCAGCAGCCCCGCGAGCCGGCGGTGGTGGGCCTCGACGGCGGCCGCGTCGTAGGTCGCGGGGTTGGCGTCCACGTCGAGCACGAGGCTGCCGTCCGGCTGGCGCTGCACGTTGACCGCGAGGTCGTGCACCGGACCGCCGGAGACGGGCCGGGCGGTGCCGACGGTCTCGGCGCCGAAGCGCAGCTTGTCGGCGAACGGCTTGACGTTGACCCACGGGCCGACGAGCGTCGCCTCGCCCCGGGTGCCGCCGGCGGCGTCGAGGCGCAGGTCGCGGCGCAGGTCCTCGAAGCGGTAGCGCTGGTGGTCGCGTACGGCGGCGAGCTCCGCGGCCACCTCGCCGACCAGGGCATCCACCGTCGTCGCCGGGGTCGGGGCCAGCCGCAGCGGCACGATGTTGACGAGCATCCCGGGGGTGCGGGCGGCGGGCCCCGAGCCGCCGAGGCGTCCCATCATCGGCACGCCGAGCACGACGTCGGGCGCGCCGGAGAGCCGGTGCAGGTACAGGGCGACGGCGGCCAGCACGAGCTCGGGCCAGTGCCCGCCCGCGGCCCTCGCCGCGGCCTCCATCTCCTCGACGGCCTCGCCGGGCAGGACGCCGCCCACGCGCAGGAACGTCGACGACGACCGCCGGGTCCCGCGGCCGAGCGTCGCCGGCTCGGGCGGGCCGGGGAAGCGGGTCGCCCAGAAGGCGCGGTCGTCGTCGCGGGCGCGCTCGCGGGCCTCCGCGTCGGCGGTGACCAGCTCGGCGAGCGTGCCGGCGCGGGCCGTGGGCGGGTCGTCGACGGCCAGGCGGGCGGCGTAGAGCGCCGCCACCCGCCGGGCGACGAGCGAGAAGCCGTACGCGTCCATGACCACGTGGTGGTAGCTGTGGAACCAGATGTGGTGGGCCTCGCCGAGGCGCAGCACGGCCTGGGCGAACAGGGGCCCGCGGTCGAGGTCGACGGGCTCGGCGAGTGCCCGGCGCATCCAGTCCTGCGCGGCCGCCTCGGGATCGGGCTCGTCGCGCAGGTCGACGCGGGTCACGGCCCACGCCGCCCGCTTGCCCGGCGGCACCGGCTCCTGGCGCGGCTCGCCGTCGCGGGTGACGAACCGGACGTGCAGCGCCTCGGTCTCCTCGACCGCGTCGCCGATCGCCGCCACGAGCACGTCCGCGGCGAGCGGGCCCACCAGGTCGATCCGCTCGCCGGTGTTGTAGATCGGGTTGGCGGGGTCGAGGTGCTGGGCGAACCAGATGCCCTCCTGGGCACCGGTCAGGGGCAGATCGCGCGCCTCGGCCACGCCCACCTCCTCGCCTCCGTCGGCCCGGGCCGCGGCGAGTTTGGCAAGGCTTACCTCGCAGAAGCAACCCGATCACGGCGCGACGAAGACCACGCCGGATCCACGGGCCGTGTCCGGCCGTGCACGCCCCGCTGGGTCTCCGACCTCCGAGGTGGTATGGATAGCCTCACCTACCGCCAACGGAGGGGAGCGCGGGTGCAGGCCTCGCGGCTCATGATCGATCTGTCCCCCCTGCGCACCAGCACGGCGTTCCGGCTGGTGTTCTCCGCCCGGGTGGTCTCGCTGCTCGGCATCGCGTTGACCACCGTCGGGGTGCCCTGGCAGGTCTTCGACATGACGCGCTCGTCGTTGCAGGTCAGCGTCGCCGCCGCGGTCGTCGGCACCACCACCTTCGCGGGCACGCTGGCCGGCGGCGTCATCGCCGACCGCTTCGACCGGCGCAAGGTCATCCTCGTCTCCCGCGGCGGCGCGACGGTCGTGTTCGCGGCGCTGGCGGTCAACGCCGTCCTGCCCGACCCCCAGCTCTGGCTGATCTACCTCTGCGTGGGGCTCAACGGGGCCACGGCGGTCAGCCAGTCCGCGCTCATGGCGGTGACGCCCGCGATCGTGCCCCGCGAGCAGCTCGCCGCGGCCGGAGCGCTCGTCGCGCTGTCCACGCAGGTCGGCGCGGTCATCGGCCCGTCGGCGGCCGGCGTGCTCATCGCCGGGCCGGGGCTCGCGGTGAACTTCGGGCTCTGCGCGGCCGGCTCGCTCGTCACCACCGCGCTGCTGTGGTTCCTGCCCGCGCTGCCGCCGCAGGGCGCGCCGACGGCCCGCCCCCTGCACTCGATCGCCGAGGGCGCCTCGTTCGTCGCGAAGCACCCCGTGGTGCGCGGCGTGCTGCTCATCGACGTCGCCGCGATGGTGTTCGCGCTGCCCTACGTGCTGTTCCCGCAGCTGGCCATCGAGGTGTTCTCGGCCGGCCCCGAGGCCGTCGGGCTGCTCTACACCGCGCCCGCGGTCGGGGCGATGGTGGCCGCGCTGACCAGCGGCTGGACCACGCACGTGCACCACTCGGGCCGCGTGCTCGTGGTCGCGGTGCTGGCGTACGGGGCGGCGATCGCCGGCGTCGGGTTCGCCGGCTCGCTGCCCCTGGCGCTGGCGTTCCTCGCGGTCGCGGGGGCCTGCGACATGATCTCCGAGGTGCTGCGCCGCGCTCTGCTCGCGCACTGCACCCCCGACCATCTCCAGGGCCGCGTGTCCAGCGTCTGGCTCGCGCAGGCCACCGTCGGGCCCTCGGCCGGCGGGGTCGAGGCCGGTGTCGCGTCGCGGCTGCTGGGGCCCGGCCCGGCGGTCGCCACCGGCGGCGCGATCTGCGTCGTCGCGACGGCCGCACTCGCCGCCTCCCTGCCGCCGCTGCGCCGCGTGAGCCTGCGCGCCGACGCGTGGGCGGCCCATCCGGCCGAGCCGACCCCGGGCATCCCGGAGCGCGCCCCGCTCGAGCCCGAGGCGGAGATCGAGGGCGCCGTGGAGGACCCCGTGGAGGGACTGCCCGAGCAGCGAGGGTGACCCTCGCTGCGTCCCACGCACCCAGGGGGTCCCTCGCTCCGCGCTTCCGGCCCGAGACCACTCCCGGTCCGATGTGTCGGGCGCACCCCGACCCGGGCATCCCCGACCTCCGCACCCGAGGAGAAGGGACTCCCCCATGGCGGACACCGGCAGCGAAGGCAAGGCCGACGAGGTCAAGGGCAAGGTCAAGGAGACCGCGGGCCAGGCCACCGGCGACGACGAGCTCAAGAGCCAGGGCAAGGGGGACCAGGCGAAGGGCGACGTCAAGCAGGCGGGTCAGAAGATCAAGGACGCGGTCACCCCGAACAACAAGTGACACCTCGGGCCAGGCGGACCCGCACCTGACCGTCGAGCCGCACCGGGCCCCGCCCGGTGCGGCTCGACGTCGTCGGGGCCCTACTCGGGGGCGCCGTCGTCCCCGCCGGGCGCGTGGTGGTCGTGGTTCACGACGCCCCGGCGCCAGTAGCCGTCGACGTCGAGGTGGCGTGAGCACACGTCCTCGCGGGCGCGCAGCATCCGCCGCACGGGACGCAGCGCGCCCGCCTCCCCCGCCACCCAGACGAACCCGCGTCCGGCGGGCGGGGTCATCGCGGCGAGTGCGTCGTGGAGCAGCGTGGCCTCGCCCGCGGGCACGCCGTCGCGGTGCAGCCAGTGCACCGTGAGATCGGCGGCGGACGCGAGCTCCTGCTCCTCGGCGGCATCGGCGACCTCGCAGAACACCTCGGCACGCGCGCCGGCGGGCAGCTCGGCGAGCCAGCGCCCGATCGCCGGCAGCGCGGTCTCGTCGCCCGCGAGCACGTACCAGTCGAGGCTGTCGTCGACGACCTCCGAACCCCGCGGGCCCAGCACCCCGACGCGCAGGCCGGGACGCGCCGACGCCGCCCACGCCCCGGCGAGCCCGCCGGCGTGGACGACCATGTCGAGGTCCAGCTCGCCGGCCTCCCGGTCGAGGCGACGCACGGTGTAGTCGCGGTAGTTCCGCGGCGTCCCGGGCGGCGGCGGCACGAGCCCGTGCTCGCCGACCTGCGGCATCACCGGCAGCTCGTCGCCCGGCGACGGGAAGAAGACCTTGACGTGGTCGGTGGCCGCGGCGCCGGGCAGCTCGGAGAAGTCCCCCGCGAGCGTCACGCGGGCCATCCGCGGGGTCAGGCGCTCGACGCGCACGACCTCCGCGAGGCGGGGCCGCAGGCCGTAGAGGACGCGGGAGACGGGGGCCGGCGCCCCGTCGATCCACTGCCGTGCCGGGGCCGGTGTGTCGACGCTGGTCATCGCGATCGCTCCCTACTCGGCGGCCGTGCGCTCGACGAGGCTGCGCGGCCGCAGGTCGGTCCAGTGCGTCTCGACGTACGACACGCACGCGGCGCGCGTCTCGCCCTCGGGTGCCTCGCCGAGGACGACCCGCCACCCGTCCGGGACGTCGGCGAACACGGGCCACAGGCTGTGCTGGCCCTCGTCGTTGACGAGCACGAGGAACCGCCCGTCCTCGTCGTCGAAGGGATTGGTCACGTCGTCGCTCCCCGCTGCTCGCCGCCCAGCAGGCGCACCCAGGCGTCGAGCGTGGGCGTCTCGGCCAGATCGATGAACCCGACCTCGCTGCCGCCGGAGCGCCAGGACTCGACGAGGCTCATCAGCCGGATCGAGTCGAGGCCCCGGTCGAGCAGGTCGTCGTGGTCGCCGATGGCCTCCGGCGGCTCCTCGAGGGCCGCGGCGACGTCGGCGCGCATGCGCTCGATGTCGACAGCGGCGGCCGGGTCTCCGTCCGGGGTGGCCACGGGGACGTCCTCTCCGTCGAGATCGGTTCCTGTAGGGGAGCCTAACCTAAGGAGTACGCCCGGGCAGTGGCACGGGCCACGAAGGTGTCACGGGCCGGTCGCGGCGCGAGCGGCGACGTCCTGGTGCTCGCGGCGCGTCTCCCGGCCCGCGGGCACGATCATCGGGGTGCCGGTCTGCGGGTCGGGCACGACCTGGCTGGTGATGCCGAAGACGGCCTTCACCAGGTCGGCGTCCACGATCTCCGCCGGCGGCCCCTGCGCCACGATCGCGCCCTCGCGCATGGCGACGAGGTGGGTGGCGTAGCGGCAGGCGTGGTTGAGGTCGTGCAGCACCGCGACGAGCGTGCGCTCGCCGTCGGCGTGCAGGTCGGCGCACAGGTCGAGCACGTCGAGCTGGAAGGCGATGTCGAGGAACGTCGTGGGCTCGTCGAGCAGCAGCAGCGGGGTCTGCTGCGCGAGCACCATCGCGATCCAGACCCGCTGGCGCTGGCCGCCCGAGAGCTGGCCGACGTCGCGTTCCGCGAGCTCGGCGACGCCGGTGGCCGCCATGGCCTCGCGCACGGCCTCCTCGTCGGCGACCGACCACTGCCGCAGCAGGGACTGGTGCGGGTAACGCCCGCGGGCCACGAGGTCGAGCACCGTGATCCCGTCGGGCGCGGTCGGGCTCTGCGGCAGCAGAGCCAGCCGGCGCGCCACCTCCTTGGGCCCGTAGGAACCGATCGGACGACCGTCGAGCGTCACCGACCCCGCGGCCGGCTTGATCATGCGGGCCAGCCCGCGCAGGAGCGTCGACTTGCCGCACGCGTTCGGGCCGACGACCACGGTGAAGGAGCCGTCGGGGACGGCGACGTCGAGATCGCGGATCACCGTGCGCTGCTCGTAGGCCAACGTCACGCCGTCGGCGCGCAGACGAGCGCTCATCTCCCGGCCCTCCACTCCCGCGCCAGCAACCACACCAGGTACAGCCCGCCGATCGCCGCGGTCATGGTGCCCGCGGGGAACTGGGTGGGCGCGGCGAGGCGCTGCCCGAGCACGTCGCCCGCGAGCAGCAGCACCGCGCCCATGAGCCCGGCCGCCAGCATGCCCGGCCCGGTGGTGCCGGTGATCCGCCGGGCCAGCTGGGGCGCCGCGAGCGCGACGAACGCGATGGGCCCGACGGCCGCGGTCGCCACGCCGACGAGCGCGACGCCGACCAGCAGCGTCGCCACCCGCGTGCCCTCGACGGCGACGCCGAGGCCGCGCGCCACGTCGTCGCCCATGCCGAGGAGGTCGAGCCGCCGGCTGCCCGCGGCGGCGATCGGCACGAGCAGCACCAACGCGACGGACACCGCGACGACCTCCGGCCACCCGCGGGCGTTGAGCGTGCCGACCAGCCAGCTCTGCGCGGCCACCGCGGTCTGCAGGTCGGTGCGCAGGATGAGGAGGTTGTTGAGCGCGGCGAGCACGGCGTTGACGCCGATGCCCACGAGCACCAGGCGGTAGCCGCCGACCACGCCGCCGAGCAGGGCCTGGACGGCGAGCGCCGTGACCAGCGTCCCGACGACCGCGCCGAGCGTGGTCCCGGCGGGCCCGCCGCCGGCGAGCACGATCGCGACGAGCGCGCCGGACGCCGCGCCCGTGGTGAACCCGAGCAGATCGGGGCTCGCGAGGTTGTTGCGGGCCAGCGACTGGAACACCGCACCCGCCACCCCCAGCGCGGCGCCGACCACCAGGGCGAGCACCACCCGCGGCGCGCGCAGCCCCAGCACCACGTACTGCTGGGCCTGCGAGCCGGAGCCCGTCAGCGCGCCGATCACCTCGCCGACCGACAGCTGGTAGTCCCCGAGGGTCATGGCCAGGGCCCCGAGCACGACGGCCGCCGCGATCAGGGCGAGCGTGGCGGTGACCGCGCGCGGGCGCACCCGCACCGAGACCCGCTCGGTGCGCACCACGGGTCCGGTGGGCAGGGTCGGGACGTTCACAGCGCTACCACCCGCCGTCGACGGGCGATCGCGAGGAAGACGGGGGCGCCGACGAACGCGGTGACCACCCCGACCTCGAGCTCGGCGGGGATCACGACCACGCGGCCGACCACGTCGGCGCAGACCACGAGCAGGCCGCCGAGCACCATCGACCAGGGCACCACCCAGCGCTGGTCGGGGCCGGTGACCACCCGCGCGAGGTGCGGCACGGCGAGTCCCACGAACGCGATCGGCCCGCAGGCCGCCGTCGCGCCGCCGCAGAGCAGCACGATCCCGACGCCCGTGAGCGCGCGGATGCGCCCGACCCGCACGCCCAGCGCGCGGGCCGTCTCCTCCCCCAGCGCCAGCGCGTTGAGGGCGCGCGCGAGGCCGACCGCGAGCAGGAACCCGACGAGCAGGAACGGCAGGACCTGCACCAGCGCCTGCGGGTCGCGGCCGGTGAGCGACCCGACGCGCCACACGCGGTACTGGTCGAAGGTGGTGGCGTCGACGAGCACCGCCGCGTAGATGACGCCCTGCAGCGACGCGCCGACCGCGGTGCCGGCCAGCGCCAGCCGCGCGGGCGTGGCCCCGCTGCGGCCGGTGGCGCCGAGCAGGTAGACGAGCACGGCCACGATCGCCGCACCGGCCAGCGAGAACCACACGTAGCCGTTCAGGGAGGTGATCCCGAACAGCATGATCCCGGCGACGATCGCCGCCGCGGCGCCCCAGTTGATGCCCAGCACGCCGGGGTCGGCGAGCGGGTTGCGCGTCAGCGCCTGCATCAGCGCGCCCGCCGCACCGAGGGCGACGCCGACGGCGAGGCCCAGCAGCGTGCGCGGGAGCCGCTGCTCGAGCACGACCACCGCGTCGGTGTCGGTGGGCGACGCGGGCCCGGAGAGCAGCGCGTCGAGCACGACCCCGGGCGCGATCCCGCGGCTGCCGACCATGAGGCTCGCCACGACGGCCAGCGCGAGCAGTACCAGGGCGACCACCAGCCCGCCGGCGCGCAGCGAGGTGGGCCGGGTCGGCGGGGCGTCCGCGCCCGGGGTGATGTCGGGGGTGCGGGTGGACGGCACGGTCACGCGGGCGCCTCCCGGGCAACGGCCACGGCGCCGTCACCCGGCCCGTCACTCAGCCCGTCACCCGGCCCGTCACCCGGCCCGTCACCCGGCCCGTCACCCAGCCCGTCACCCAGCGCCTCGAGCGCGTGCGCGGTGGACGTGACCACCCCGCACCGCTGGGCGGTCCAGGCCAGGGCCTGCTCGTGGTGGCCGCGGGAGAAGTCGGCGACGGCGTCGGCGACGAGGAACGGCTGCACGTCGCGCATGAAGGCCTCCACGGCGGTCACCATGCACCCGATGTGGGCGTAGATGCCGGTGATCAGCAGCTGGTCACGGCCCCACCGGTCGAGCAGCTCGGCCAGCGGGCTGCGCTGGAACGCGCTGTAGCGCCACTTGGTGAGCACCTCGTCGCCGGGCTCGGGGGCGAGCTCGTCGACGATGGCCACCACCTCGGGATCCTCGGCGTACGCGGCGGCCGGGCCGCGGCCCCAGAAGTCGTCGAGCAGGCCGCGCTCGGCGGGCGGCTGCTCGCCCGGCTGCGCGGTGTAGACCACGGGCACGCCGCGGGCGCGCGCCCGGCCCGCCAGCGCGCCGATGTGCTCCACCAGCAGGCTCACCGGCTCGTCGGTCCGCGAGAACGGCGCCAGGAAGTAGCGCTGCATGTCGTGCACCAGCAGCACCGCGCGGCGGGGATCGGGCGACCAGTCCGGCCGGCTGGCGGGCAGCTCGCCGGCCCGCGGCATCGGGTACGGCGCGATCGACGGCAGGCTCACGGGTTCCCCTCCTCCTGGTCCTCCTGGTCGGACGCGGTCCTCCCCGCACGCCAGTGATCGGCCAGGGCCGCCCGCAGGGCCCGGCGGCTGGTCTTGCCCACCCCGGTCACCGGGAACGCCTCGACGACCTCGACCGTGTCGGGGACCTTGTAGGCGGCCACCCCCCGGTCGCGGACGAAGCGGCGCAGCGCGGCGCTGCGCGGCGGCTCGCGGTCGGCCACCGGGATGACGTAGGCGTGGGTGCGCTCGCCGAGGAAGTCGTCGGGCACGCCCACGATCGCGGCGTCGACGACGTCGGGATGGGCGAGCAGGTGGTTCTCGACCTCCTCCGCGGCGATCTTCTCGCCGCCGCGGTTGATCTGCTCCTTCACCCGCCCCGAGACCACGACGTCGCCGCGGTCGGTGATCCGGACCAGGTCGCCGGTGCGGTAGAAGCCGTCGGGGGTGAACGCTCCCGCGTTGTGCCCCTCCGCGCGGTAGTAGCCGCGGATCGTGTACGGCCCGCGGGTGAGCAGCGCCCCGACCTCGCCGGGCGCGACCTCGCGCTCGTCCGGGTCGTCGGGGTCGACGACCCGGATCTCGTCGTCGGGCGAGATCGGCCGGCCCTGGGTGTGCAGCACGACGTCGGCGGGGTCGTCGAGGCGCGTGTAGTTCACCAGCCCTTCGGCCATGCCGAACACCTGCTGCAGGCGCGCGCCGAGCGCCGGCTCGATCCGCCGCGCCAGTTCCGGCGCGCACTTCGCCCCGCCGACCTGCAGCACCTCGAGGCTCGTGAGGTCGCGCTGCGTCCGCGGGGCGGCCTGCACCCACGCCGCAGCCAGCGGCGGCACGACCGCGGCCATCGTCACCCGCTCGCTCTCGATCAGCCCGAAGCAGGTGTCGGGGTCGGGCGCCGGCGCGAGCACCGACGTCCCGCCGGCGTGCACCACCCCGAGCAGCCCGGGGGAGCTCATCGTGAAGTTGTGGGCGGCCGGCAGCACCGCCAGGTACACGGTCTCCGGGGAGAGCGCGCAGATGTCCGCGCTGGCCCGCACGCTGTAGAGGTAGTCGTCGTGGGTCCGCGGGATGAGCTTGGGCAGCCCCGTGGTCCCGCCCGAGAGCTGCAGGAACGCCACCGATGACGGGTCGGCGCCGTCCCCGGGCAGGTCCCCGGGCGGTGGGCGGCGCAGCGCCGAGAGCCCGAGCGCCCCGGCGGGCAGGTCGGGGGCGGCGGTGGGGGCGGCGACGAGGACGTGCCGCACGCTCGGCACCTCCGCGGCCACCTCCGCCGCGGCGACCGCGTGATCGAATCGGTCGTGGCGTCCGACGGTCACGATCGCCCTCGCCTCGGCGTGCTCGGCGAAGTAGCGGATCTCGCTGGCGCGGTGCGCGGGCAGGGCGAACACCGGCAGGGCGCCGAGCCGGAACAGCGCGAACACGACCTCGAGGTACTCGGGGACGTTGGGCAGCCACACGACCACTCGGTCGCCCGGTGCCACCCCGACCTCGACCAGCCCCGCGGCCAGCCCGCGGGCGCGCGCGTCGAGCTCGGTGTAGGTCCAACGCTGCGGGCCCGACGGCCCGGTGCCGACGACCGCGGTGCGCTCACCGTGGGCCGCGACGGCCTCGTCGAGCAGGTCGGGCAACGTCCGGCCCGTCCAGTACCCGGCGGCCCGGTAGCGCTCGGCGACCTCCGGCGGGTACGGGACGACGCCCTCGCCCACGGGGCGCGGGGTGCGCGTGGCGGTCACGGCGTGGCCTCCAGCCCCAGCGCCGCGAGCAGCGTGCGGAACTTGGCGCCGGTCTCGGCCAGCTCCGCCTCCGGCCGCGAGCCCTCGACCACCCCGGCACCGGCGTAGACCCGGGCGGCGCGCCCCGACACCTCGGCGCAGCGGATCGCGAGGGCCCACTCGCCGTCGCCGTCGGCGTCGCACCACCCGACGAGCCCGGCGTAGAAGCCGCGCGGGAACTCCTCGAGCTCGGCGATGGCCTCGCGCGCCGCCCTCGTCGGCTCCCCGCACACCGCGGGTGTGGGGTGCAGCGCCTCGGCGAGCTCCAGCGAGGTCGGCGCGGGGTCGCGCAGCCGCCCCTCGATGCGGGTCGCGAGGTGCCACAGCGCCGGCGTGTGCGTCAGCGACGGGGCCTCGGGGACGTCGAGCGAGGTGCAGAACGGGGCGAGGCGCTCGGCGACGCGCTCGACGACCAGGGCGTGCTCGCGCCGGTCCTTGGCCGAGGCGGCCAGGGTCTCGCCGCGGCGCGCGTCCTCGTCGGGGTCGGGGCTGCGGGGCGCGGTGCCGGCCAGCGGCTGCGAGAGCACCGCGGCACCGCGGCGGGAGACGAGCAGCTCGGGGCTGGCGCCGAGGAGGGTGCGGGCGTCGGCCTCGTCGGCCTCGTCGGGGTCGGCGACATCGACCGCGAACGCGTAGCCCGCGGGGTTGCGGGCCGCGAGCCGCTCGAGGACCGCGGCGACGTCGAGCGGCTCCGGCGCGGTCAGGGTCGCCGCGCGGGCCAGCACCACCTTCTCCAGGCGGCCCTCGGCGATCATCTCCAGCGCCCGGCGCACGGCGGCCGCGTAGCGCGGGGGCGGCGGCTCGGCACGGAAGTCCCACCGGGTGCCGATCGAGGCGGGTGCGGACGGCGGTGCGGTCAGCGGTGGCGCCGGCGGCGCGTCCTCGGCGCTGCGCGACAGGGTGGGCGTGCGGTGCACGTGCGCGGGCACCACGAGGCGCGCGAGGCCGGGCGCGAACCCGACCGCGCCCACCACCAGCGGGTCCGGGTTGCCGGCGTCGCGGTCGGCGGCAAGGGTCGCGGCGGCTGCCGCGCCGACCGCGCCCGGGGCGGTCGCGGGCACGCGCGCCCGCACCCCGGCCGTGCGCAACGTCGCCTCGCGGGTGGAGAAGAGGAACGAGCCCGGACCGGAGCCGGGCGCGGGCGGGATGCCGGCCGCCACGTCCCCCGCGGGTGCGAGCTCCGGACCGGCGTCGGTCGGGGTGCTGGTCATGCGGTCCTCCCACGGTGCGGGCCGAGCGGTGTCGTCGAGACGTGCGGGGACAGGGGTGGTGGTCGGCGGAGGAGGTCAGGGTCCGAGCGCGGCGCCGCCGTCCACGTAGACGGTCTGCAGGGTCACGTGGCGCGCGGCGTCGGAGGCGAGGAACGCGACGACCTCGGCGACGTCCTCGGGCGCGGCGACCCGCCCCAGCGGGATGCCCGTCTTGAACGACTCGGGCGCTCCGCGCACGAGGGCGGCATGGTCGGCGGGCAGGTCGCCGGTCGCCCCCATGCCGCGCAGCATCGCGGTGTCGGTGGAGCCGGGGCAGACGACGTTGGCGCGCACGCCCCGCCCGGCCAGCTCGAGGCCCAGGCAGCGGGTGAGCGCGACCGCCGCCGCCTTCGACGCCGCGTAGGCGGCCATGCCGATGCGCGGCACCCCCGCCGCGTTGGAGGCGACGGTGACGACCGAGCCGCGGCCCCGCTCGGCCAACCGCGTCCCGACCGCCCGGCAGGCGTGCATGACCCCGGTGACGTTGACGTCGAAGCAGTGCCGCCAGTCCGCGTCGTCCTGCTCGGTGACCCGCCCGACGTGCAGCACCCCGGCCACGTTCGCCAGCGTCGCCAGCGGACCGAGGGCGTCCTCCGCCGCCGCGACCGCCTTCGCCACCGCCGCGGCGTCGGTGACGTCGGCGGGCACCGCCACCGCGGTCCCGCCGCCGGCGCGCAGGGCCTCGGCGACGGCCTCGACCGCGTCGGCGTCGCGGTCGAGCAGCGCCACGGGCGCTCCCGCGTCGGCCAGACGCCGGCAGACCACCGCGCCGATGCCCCCGGCGGCGCCGGTGACCAGTGCTGCGTCTCCCGTCACGGGGTGGCCACCCCCGGGTCGCCCCAGCCGTGCCCCATCGTCGCCGGCTCCCCGGTGCCGCCGTCGTGGTCGACGGCGAGCTCCGGCGCGGGCCGGCGGTGTCCGAGCACCGAGTCGAGGATCTCCCCCGCACGCACTGCGGTGGTCGAGAGCAGCGTCGAGCTGATGCCGTGCGTGTGCTCGGTGGGCCCCTGCAGGTAGATGCCCGCGCGCAGCGGGTCCACGGTGTGGAGGCGGTAGTCCCGCTCGACGAGCAGCTCGCCGTCCCCGGCCCGCCGGCACCACGCGCCCACGTCGCCCAGCAGCCCGCTCGGGTCGATCGGCCGGTACCCCGTGGCGTACACGACGACGTCGGCGGCGATCGTGTGCGCGCGCCCGGTGGGCAGGAACTCGACGTCGACCTCGATGTCCGGGCCGTCGGTGCCCGGGCCCGGGCCGTCGCCGTTGCCGGCGGGGTCGGGGGCGCGCACCGCGGACACCCGGCACGCGCCGTGCACGTGCAGGCGCCGGGGCCCGTGCACCTGCTCCTGGTAGGCGCGCCGGTACAGCTCCGCGATCAGCTCCGGGTCCACCACCGAGTAGTTCGTGTTCGCGTGGTAGTCCATGAGCATCTGCTTGACCTCGCCCGGGGCCGCGTAGAAGTGGTCCACGGCCTCCGGGTCGAAGATCCTGTTGGCGAACGACGTGTCGTCGGCCGGGCTGTAGCCGTAGCGCGAGAACACGGAGTGGACCTCGGCGGCGTCCTCGCGGTCGTGCAGGTACGCCGTCGCCTCGGCGGCGCTCTGGCCCGCGCCGACCACGACGTAGCGCCGCCGCCGCGGCTCCGCCGGCGCCAGGCGCGCCAGCCGCGGCAGGAGCTCGCTGTTGTGCCAGACGCGCTCGCCGCGCTGCACGCCCGCGGGCAGCCAGGGCACGAGGCCGGTACCGAGCACGAGGTTGCGGGTGCGCACCACGCGCGAGGCGACCCGGTCGCCCGCGGCGTCGCGCAGGACGACGTCGAGCTCGCCGACGATGCCGTCCGGGCTCGTCACCGGGTGCACCGCGACCGCGCGCGTGCCGTAGGACACGAGGTGGCGGACGTCGGCGGCGCACCACTCGAGGTAGTCGTGGAACTCGATCCGCGACGGGAACATCGTCTTGGTGTTGATGAAGTCGGCCAGCCGGCCCTGGCCCTGCAGGTAGCTGAGGAACGACCGCGGGCTCGTCGGGTCGCGCATCGTCACGAGGTCCTTGAGGAAGGACACCTGCATGGTGGCCCCCTCGAGCAGCATGCCCCGGTGCCAGCCGAAGGCGGCCTGCTGCTCGACGAACGCCGCGCGCAGCCGACGGGAGGCCGGCGACCGCTCGTTGTGCTCCTGCACGGCGAGGGCCAGCGCGAGGTTCGACGGCCCGAAGCCGACGCCCAGGACGTCGACGACGTCCGCCGGCCCTGCGCCCTCCGCGCCGTCGGGCCCGGCGCGCCCCGGCTCGCGACTCACTCGCTCTCCTCGCCGTCGGCAGCAGTCGTTAGGGGAACCTAACCTAACCGGCCCAACGGTGCGAGACAGATGTCGGCCCGCCCACACGGGTCGTGTCCACCCGACGACGGAGGGAGACGTCCGCCGGAGCTCGAGACGATCTCCGGCCGCTCAACCCGTGTGATCACGCTCACCATGGGCTAGCGTGCCGGGTGGCGCCGGTACCGCGGGGCTGCGAGCGAGGAGGTTCGACGAGATGGTGGACCCGGCGGACGACCCGTCCCGCGCGACGTTCCGGCTGATCTACCGCAGCCACATGCGCATCCCGGAGCACGAGCGCAAGGCCGAGCTCGGCGAGATCTTCAGCACGGCGCGGTCGAACAACAAGCGGCTCGGCGTGAGCGGGGCGCTCCTCGTGTGGCACGACCAGTTCGTCCAGACACTGGAAGGCGACGAGAACATCGTCCGCGACCTGTACGCGACCATCCACGACGACCCCCGCCACGAGCGGGTGACCGTCCTGGAGGAGGAGATGGTGCCCGCGCGCGTGTTCGGGCGCTGGTCGATGGCGCGCGTCTCCGACGACGACGGCCCCGACATCCCGCTGCTGATGAACCGGGACAAGGGCGGCATCACGCCCGCCGCCCCGAGGGAGACCACGCCGGAGCAGGACGACCTGGTCGCGACGATGCGCGAGTACGTCCGCACCACCACCACGGCCTGACCCTCCCCCGCCCGGGCGCGCGGGAGCGCCCCGCCGGCGACGCACACAGGGGTGTGCGAGCAATGCGGCTTTGCTGGCGTTCGACGCCAGGATCGCCACATTCTCGACCGCGCGACACGCCGTCGAGGGGAGACGTCGCGGGTGCCAGGATGGCGCGGCCATGACGAACGCCGACGCGACGCTGCCGCTGACCGGCGAGCGCACCGTGCCCGGTGTCGACGTCGAGAACTACTGGTTCCGGCGCCACGAGGCGGTCTACCTCGCGCTGGTGCCCGCGTGCGCCGGGGCCGTGGTGCTCGACGCCGGGGTCGGCGAGGGCTACGGCGCGGCGCTCCTGGCCTCGTCCGCGCGTCGCGTGATCGGCCTCGAACTGGACCCGGGCGTGGCGTCCCACGTCGGGGCGCGCTACCCACGGATCGGCGCCGTCCGCGCCGACCTCCAGGCCTTCCCCGTCGCCGACGGGAGCGTCGACGCCGTCGTGAACCTGCAGGTCATCGAACACCTGTGGGACCAGCCCGGCTTCCTCGCCGAGTGCGCCCGCGCGCTGCGCCCCGGCGGACGGCTGCACTGCGCCACGCCCAACCGCCTGACGTTCTCGCCCGGCGCGGGCCCCGCCGACCGTCCACTCAACCCGTTCCACACCCGCGAGCTGACGGGCGCCGAGCTGGCCGCGCTGGTGGTCGACGCGGGCCTGGTCGTCGAGTCGCTCGTCGGCCTGCACCACGGACCCGGCCTGCGTGCGCTCGACGCCCGCCACGGCGGTTCGCTGATCGACGCCCAGATCGCGCTGGCGCTCTCGGGCGCGCCGTGGCCGGAGGACCTCGCCGTGGACGTGGCGGCGGTGACGACCGACGACTTCGAGCTCCGCGCCGACGACCTCGACGCCTCCCTGGACCTGCTGGTCACCGCGCGACGGCCGGCGTGACGTCGGTGTGGACGAAGCCGTCGCCCGGGACCAAGCGCGGGAGTCGATGACGAGGTCGACTTCCAGGCACGTCACCGCCGGGGTTCGGTGAGGCCCGTGGTGCGCCAGGAGCGACTCGACCACGTGCGCTTCCGGCTCTCCACGGAGGACGGGACCGAGGAGGGGCCGACGATCGTCGCGGCAGCCCGGTCCCCTCGTCGTGGAGGAACGACGCGGGTCCTCGTCCGGTGGCACAGGACCCGTAGCGCGCGGCGGCATCGCAGCGCGAGGGGGTGGGTCTGCTCGTTCTTGATGTTCAGGCTCAACAGCGTCGTGCGAGACTCGGGCCGCTGGGGGTCGACGAGAGGGGCGTGCTTGACGAGGGAGCCGGTGGGCACGTTCTGCCTGGTCCTGCACTCGCACCTGCCGTGGCTGCTGCGCCACGGCGCCTGGCCGGTGGGCGAGGACTGGCTCTACCAGGCGTGGGCGCACTCGTACCTGCCCGTCGTCGAGGTCCTCGAACGCCTGGCCGCCCGGGGACGGCACGACGTCCTGACCCTCGGCGTGACGCCGGTGCTCGCCGCGCAGCTCGACCACCCGGCGGCCCTGCGCTCGATGCACACCTGGCTCGCCGACTGGCAGCTGCGCGCCCACGAGGCACACACCGACCACCCCGCCCTGGCCACCCGGGAGCACCGCGCCGCCGCCCACGCGCTCGCGACGTTCGAGTCCGACTGGTGCCACGGCGCGTCGCCCGTGCTGCGGCGGCTGGTCGACGCCGACGTGATCGAGCTGCTCGGCGGCCCGGCCACCCATCCGTTCGCGCCCCTGCTGCCCGGGCGGGTGCGCCGGTTCCTGCTCGACGCGGGGCTGCGCGACACGGCGCGGCGGCTCGGCGCGCGGCCGGGCGGCATCTGGGCCCCGGAGTGCGGCTACGCGCCGGGGCTCGAGCAGGACTACGCGGCCGCGGGCGTCGAGCGCTTCCTCGTCGACGGGCCCGCACTGCGCGGGGACACCGCGGCGGCGCACCCCGTCGACGGCACCGACGTCGTCGCCTTCGCCCGCGATCTCGACGTCACCTACCGCGTGTGGTCCCCGCGCGCCGGCTACCCGGGCGCCGCCGACTACCGCGACTTCCACACCTACGACCACGCCACCGGCCTCAAGCCCGCGCGCGTCACCGGGCGCCGCGTGGCCCCGCAGGACAAGAAGCCCTGGGATCCCGGCCGGGCGGCGGCGGCGGTCGCCCGCGACGCCGGGGACTTCGTCGGCGTGGTCCGCGCGCGGCTGGAGGACCTGCGTGCGCGGCGCGGCCGGCCCGGGCTCGTGGTCACAGCGTTCGACACCGAGCTGTTCGGCCACTGGTGGCACGAGGGCCCGGCGTGGCTGGAGGCCGTGCTCACCGCGCTGCCCGAGGCCGGGGTGCGGGTGACGACGCTGCGCGGCGCGGTGGAGGCCGGGCACGTCGAGGAGCCCGTGGTGCTGCCCGCGTCGTCGTGGGGCTCGGGGAAGGACTGGCGGGTGTGGGACGGGCTCGCGGTCCGCGACCTCGTGGCCGACAACGCCGACGTCGCCGCCCGCCTGCTCGCCGCCGTCGACGGGGCCGAGCCGACCGTCGGGCGCGACACCACCCTCGACGCCCTGGCCACGCAGGCGGCGCTGGCGCTGTCGAGCGACTGGGCGTTCATGGTCACCAAGGACTCCGCCGCCCACTACGCCCGCCGGCGCGCCGCGCAGCACCGCGACCGCGTCCGCGAGCTCACCGACCTCCTGCCCGCGGGCCGCCATGCCGACGCCGCCGCCCGCGCGGCGGCCTTCGCGGCCCAGGACGACGTGTTCGGGCAGCTCGACGCCCGCGCCCTGCGCCGCCGCCTCCCCGCCGACCGCCGCCATCCGGACTTGGCCTACTCCGGAGTAGGATCCTCGACCGCCTGATGTCAGCGGTGGGCCATCGCTGACGTCGAGTGTCCGTATCGCCACACGCTCGATCGGCGAGCTCCGGCGGGGAGGAGGACGGCGTGCGCGTGCTGATGCTGTCCTGGGAGTACCCGCCCGTGGTCGTGGGTGGGCTGGGGCGCCACGTGCACGCGCTCTCGGTCGCCCTCGCCGAGGCCGGGCACGACGTGGTGGTCGTCGCCCGCCACCCCGCGGGCACGGACGCCGAGACCCACCCCACCGGCCTCGAGCACGTCGACGGGGTCCGCGTCCTGCGCGTCGGGGAGGACCCACCGCACCTGGAGTTCGTCCGCGACCTCGTCGCGTGGACGCTCGGGCTCGGGCACGCGATGCTCCGCGCCGCGGCGGGCCTGCTGCGCGACTGGACACCCCACGTCGTCCACGCCCACGACTGGCTCGTCGCCCATGCCGCGATCGGGCTCGCCGACCTGACCGGCGCCCCGCTGGTCGCGACGATCCACGCCACGGAGGGCGGCCGGCACGGCGGCTGGCTCTCGCAGCCCCTCAACCAGCAGGTGCACTCCGTGGAGTGGTGGCTCACCCGCCGCGCCGACGCCGTCGTCACGTGCTCGCAGGCGATGCGCGCCGAGGTGACGGGGCTCTTCGACGTCGACCCCGACGACGTCACCGTCCTGCACAACGGCATCGAGCCGCAGGGGTGGGTCCGTCCACGGCGGGTCGCCGACGGGCCCCCGACCCTGCTCTACCTCGGACGGCTCGAGTGGGAGAAGGGCGTGCACGACCTCGTCGCCGCGCTCCCGGCGATCCGCCGCGCCCACGCGGGCACCCGGCTGCTGGTCGCCGGGACGGGCTCGTGCAGCGACTGGCTCGCCGAGCGGGCCCGGGCCGCCCGGGTGCGCCGCTCGGTGCGGCTGCTCGGGCACGTCGACGACGCCACCCTGCGCGACCTGCTCGCCTCCGCCGACGCCGCCGTGCTGCCCAGCCGCTACGAGCCGTTCGGCATCACCGCGCTCGAGGCCGCGGCCGCCGGCGCGCCCCTGGTGGCGTCACGCGCCGGGGGTCTCGGCGAGGTGGTGGTCGACGGTGTCACGGGCCTGTCCTTCGCGCCCGGCGACGTGCCCGGCCTCGCGGCGGCCGTCGTGCGCTGCCTCGACGACCCCGTCGCCGCCCGGACACGCGCCGACGCCGCCCGCGCCCGGCTCGACACGGACTTCGCCTGGCCGGCGATCGCCGACGACACCGCCGCGCTCTACGCGGCGACCCGCCCGCGTCCGCCGACGATCCTCGGCCGTCCCAAGATCCCGACGGGGAACGTCTTCGGCACGTGAGCAATCTTCTGCGCTATACCTCAGAAGATCACGCACGAGTCAGCGCTGCGCCGGCTCCCCCGCCGACGTGCCCGGCGCGCCCTCGTCCTCGGGCTCCTGAACTGCCCGTCCCGCCGCCAGTGCCGTCTTGCGGGCGATGTCGGCCAGGGCCTCGCGCTGGGCGGCCGCGGCCTCCCAGTCGGCCATGCGGTCGCGGACCACGCGCGCCGGGGCGCCCACGGCCACCGACCAGTCCGGCACGTCTCCGCGGACCACCGCGTGCGCGCCCAGCACGCACCCACGCCCCACGCGGGCGCCGCGCAGCACCGTCACCTTGGTCCCGATCCACGTCTCCGGCCCGATGCGCACCGGCGACTTCACGATCCCCTGGTCCTTGATCGGCACGTTGACGTCGGCGTAGCGGTGGTCGAAGTCGCAGACGTAGATCCAGTCCGAGAGCAGCGTCGCCTCGCCGAACTCGATGTCGAGGTAGCAGTTGATCGTGTTCTCGTTGCCGAACACCGACTTGTCCCCGATGCGCAGCGAGCCCTCGTGGCAGCGCACGCGGGTGTTGTCGCCGATGTGCACGAACCGCCCGATCTCCAGGCGCCCGAACCCCTCGCGGGCCTCCAGCGACACGCCCCTGCCCAGGAACACCAGCCCGTGCAGCACGATGTGCGGCTGGCGCACCCGGACCTTGAGCATCCGCCAGTACCGCACCAGGTAGAACGGCGTCCACGCCCGGTGGCGCACGATCCAGCGCAGCGACGCCCAGGTGACCAGGCGCGGCTGGCGCGGGTCCGACCTCACGGCGACGACCCTACGATCGGCCCGTGCCCGGTCACGCTCCCAGGGTCGCCGTCGTCGGCAGCGTCAACCTCGACCTCGTCGCCCGGGTCGAGCGCCTGCCCGCGCCCGGCGAGACGCTCACCGCCCACGGCGTCACCCGCGTCCCCGGCGGCAAGGGGGCCAACCAGGCGCTCGCGGCGGCCCGGCTCGGCGCGCGGGTGCGCCTGCACGCCGCCGTCGGCGGTGACCCGTTCGCCGGCGAGGCGCTGGCCCTGCTGCGGGCCGGCGGTGTCGAACTCACCACCCTGCAGACCGTCGACCGCCCCACCGGCACCGCGCTGATCCAGGTCGACGACGCCGGCGAGACCACGATCGTCATCGACGCCGGCGCCAACGAGGCGCTGGCGATCGCCGCGGACGACCTCGACGCCGACGTCGTCATGACCGTGCTCGAGGTGCCCGACGACGCCGTCGCGACCGCGATGGCCGCCCGCGCCTACACCGTGCTCAACGCGGCCCCGGCCCGGGAGCTCCACGAGGACGTCCTCGCCGGCGTCGACCTGCTCTGCGTCAACACCGCCGAGCACGACGCGCTCGCGGCGCACGCCGACCTCGACGCGCTCGCCGCCGTGGCCGTCACCCACGGGGCCGCGGGCGCCGAGCTGCGCCGCCACGGCCGGGTCGTCGCCCGGGCCGAGCCACCGGCCGTCGACGTCGTGGACGGCACCGCCGCCGGCGACGCCTTCACCGCCGCCCTCGCGCTCGCCCTCGTCACGGGCACCGGCGACGACGCCGCCCTGCGCCGCGCCTGCCGCGTCGGCGCGCTCACCGCCACCCGCGTCGGCGCCCAACCGTCGCTGCCCACGGCCGAGGAGGTCGACGCATGGCCGTCGGACTGATCGTCGACACCGACCCGGGCGTCGACGACGCCTTCGCGCTCGCCGTCGCCGCGCACTCGGCCGAGCTCGACCTGCGCGCGGTCACCACCGTCTTCGGCAACGTCGACCTGCCCACCACCACCGACAACGCCGGGCGGGTGCTCGGCCTGCTCGGGCGCCGCGACGTCCCGATCGGCCGGGGCGCCGGGCGCCCGCTGATCCACCCGACGACCCGGCGCGCCGTCGACGTCCACGGCGACGACGGTCTCGGCGGGACGGCGGAGGCGTTCGGCCCGGTCGGCGACGGACCGGCCGGGCGCGCGATCGACGTGGCGACCCGCGTGCTCGAGACGGCCGACGAGCCCGTCGTCCTCGCCGCGATCGGGCCGCTGACCAACGTCGCGCTGCTGCTGGCCACCCGCCCTGACCTCGCGGACCGTATCGACCGGCTCGTCGTCATGGGCGGGGCGCTGGGCGAGGGCGGCAACATCACGATGGGCGCCGAGTTCAACGTCTGGAGCGACCCCGAGGCCGCCCGCCGGGTGCTCGTCGAGGAGCGCGTGCCGACGACGCTCGTCCCCCTGGACCTCACGCACGCGGTCACCGTCGACGAGCCGTGGCTCGACGCGCTCGGCCGGTCGGGCCCGGTCGGCGCCGCGCTCGCCGGCACGCGGGCGCCCTATCTCGCGCACTACGGCCGGCGCCTCGGCGCGCCCCGGATCGCGATCCACGACGCGGTCGCCCTGCTCGAGGCCGCCGTGCCGGGGACGCTCGCGACGACGCCGCTGGCGCTGGAGGTCGACACCTCACTCGGGCCGGCGCGCGGCACCGTGCTCGCCGACCGCCGACCCGACGCCGATCCGGGGGCCCACCGCGTCGACGTCGCGCTGCCCGCGGGCACCGGCCTCGACGCCGTGCGCGAGGCCCTCTTCCACCGCCTGACCGGGGACCGTGCCGGCTGACGACATGGCCGGGCGGCCCGCCGGGTAGCCACGCGCATGACCGAGCCCGAGCACCGCGACGAGGTCCCCGAATCGCCCGACCTGGGCGCGAGCGTCCAGCTGGAGTCCGGCGAGTCCCTCGACGGCCGCCCCGGCACCGACGGCCTCGACGCCGGCTACGTCTCGCCCAACCGGCCCTTCGGCCTCGACGACCCCGACACCACCCCCGAGGGCCAGCGCGAGCGCGAGACCATCGACGACCGCCTGACCCGCGAGATCCCCGACGACACCGGCGGCGCGGCGACCGCGCCCGGCCCCGAGCTCTCCGAGGGCGAGATCGCCTCGGAGGCGGGCCAGGGCCGTTCGGGCCGGCTCGCCGCCGCCGAGCCCGACCCGGACCAGGTGCCCGGACGTTCGCTGGCGGCCGAGGACGTCGGCATCTCCGGCGGCGCCGCGTCCGCGGAGGAGGCGGCGATGCACGACCTCGAGGAGGACGAGATCGTCGACCTCGACGACCCCGACCCCGACCCCGGAGCCGGACCGGGTGAGCGGCTCGAGGGACCCGAGGTGCGCCTGCGCGACGAGGACGTCGACCCGGCCAGCGGGGTCCCCGACCGGCGGCTCTGACCACGCCTGCGGCCCGGCGGTGGCCGGGCCGCAGGTGTCGCCTCACGCGGCGTCGGCGTGCTCCCGGCAGGTGTCGACCTGCGGGCGCGCCTCCAGACGCTCGTCGTCGATCTCCCGCCCGCAGACACGGCAGCGGCCGTAGGTGCCGTCGTCGATGCGGCCGAGGGCGGCGTCGATCTCGGCGACCTGACGGTCGCTCTCGGCGGCCAGCGCCTGGCGGTCCATCGACTCCTCGACCTCGGAGCCGTAGTCGCCCGGGTGCTGCCCCATCGAGCCCTCCTGCTGCACCGACGGGGACGGGGCGTGCTCCCGGTTCCACGAGGCCATCTCGGTGAGACGGTCACGCTCCTCGGTCAGCAGGCGACGGGCCTTGTCGGCGTCCATGCGGTGAGGTCCTCCTACGGTGTCCCATGCGTCGTGCACGATGGCTCGGAGCGGGCGGATACCCGGTCACCGACCGCCTCGCACACGAACGCCTCCGGCCCGCTCGCGAGGCGCGCGAGGACAATCGTGGCTTCCCGGTCGCCGCGCAGGCGCAGCCGCGGGCGCAGCGTGTTCGGGTCGACGTCCAGGCCGCGCACGAGGACCTCGGCGCGCCCGACGCCCCGGGCGGCCAGGGTCCGGCGCAGCGCCTTCTCGCCGTAGCGGCCGTGCTCGAGCACCCGGAACGCGCGCACACCGGGTGGGCGCACGTCGCCGGTGAGGTAGGCGAGATGCTCCTCGAGGCGCCACAGCCCGTGTCGCGCGCCCCACTGGCGCACCAGGCCCGCGCGGACCACCGCGCCGTCCGGGTCGACGATCCACTCCCCCACCGGGCCCACCGGGCACGTGTCGTCCTCGGCGTCGGTGACGGTCCAGGCCCCGCCCCGGGACGAGAGCACCGTCGCCCGGCGAGCCGTCGTCGCCAGCCCCGCCGACCACAGCGCCGCCTCGCGTACCCGCCCGTCGAGGGACACCAGCTCCACCTCGCCCGCCCAGGGCGCCAGCGCCGGATCGAGCCCCGGCGCCGTCGACACGACCAGCTCATGTGTGTGGCGATACGGACGTTCAACGTCAGCGATGGCCCACCGCTGACGAACCCCGGAGGCTTCCGCTAGGCCGTCCAGCGGAGGTTTGAAGTCGTCCGGACGCCAGGTGCGGCGGCCGCCGGCGGTGCGGCGGGCGGGGTCGGCGACGAGGACCGTGTCGCGGGTGACGGGGGCCAGGGCGTCGGCGCGCGCCAGGGCCACGCCCGGCACGTTCACCGCGGCCATGGCCAGTCGCACGGGGTCGAGGTCGGAGCCGACGAGACGTGCGGCGGTGCCCCGCAGGGCGTGCAGCTCCGCGCCCACCGAGCAGGTCACCTCGTGGACGTCCCGCCCGGCCAGCCGGGCGGCGCGGTGGGCGGCCACGGGTGCGGCGGTGGCCTGCTCGGCGGCGTCGGCGGTCAGCAGCCACCCGTCGGGCACCCGCCCGCGCACCCGCTCCTGCAGCAGCGCGGTCTCGAGCACCGGGGCGGCGCGGTCGCCGAGGCGCTCCCGCAGGGCCGTCACCGCCCGCAACCGGTCGCCGGTCAGCAGCGGCGCCGCGCCCGCGACGGCGTCGCGCCCGGCCTCCGAGGCCAGGTACGCGACGTCGTCGAGGGTGAAGGCGTACGGCACTACACGCGCACGGGATCCAGCCGAAGAGGATTCTCCGGCCGCACGCCGGTGACCAGCGCGTTGTAGAACAGCGAGCGCGGCACGACCCGGGAGAGCACGCGCGCGTCGAGCCACGACAGCCGCTGCCAGGTCCGGTAGGCGAACATCGCCCAGCCCATCCCCAGCTTCTCCGGTGGCACCGCGGCCTCGAACGTCCGCACCGGCCAGCCGAACACCGCGGCGGCGAGCTCCTCGGTGACCACCCGGACGTCGACCGCGCCGGCCGCGTGGGCGTAGCGCTCGAGCCGGTCGGGGTCGAACACGTGCTGGTCGACCACCGACTCCAGCGCCGCCGCCCGCGACGACTCGTCCAGCTCGGCCTGCGGCCGCAGCCAGGACGCGGGCGCCAGCCGTGTCGTCGCCCACCACGTCGCCTGCCCGAGCTTGCGGGCGTAGAGGTCGCCGAGGCGCGTCGGCTCGCCCGCGAAGACGAACCGCCCGCCGGGCCGCAGCACCCGCAGGATCTCGCGGAACGCCCGGTCGAGGTCCGGGATGTGGTGCAGCACCGCGTGCCCGACGACGAGGTCGACCGACGCATCGGGCACCGGGATCGTCTCGGCGTCGGCCACGCGACCGGCGACGTCGAGCCCGAGGTTCGCCGCGTTGCGCGTCGCGACCTCGACCATGCCCGGCGAGAGGTCGGTCACCGTCCCGCGCCGCGCGATCCCGCCCTGCATGAGGTTGAGCAGGAAGAACCCGGTCCCGCAGCCGAGCTCGAGCGCGTGGTCGAACGGCCCCGCATCGCCGGCCACCGCCCGGAACCGGTCGACGGCGAACGTCGTGCAGCGCCCGTCGAACGAGATCGACCACTTCTCGTCGTAGGTCTCCGACTCCCAGTCGTGGTAGAGGACGTTCGCGAGCTTCGGGTCCTCGCGGGCGGCGTCGACCTCGGCCTGTGACGGAGCCATCAACGCCCCAGGAACTGGGCCTTGCCGGGCCCGTTCTCGACGAACGAGCGCATGCCGATCGTCTGGTCCTCGGTGCCGAACAGCGCCGCGAACACCTCGGACTCGAACGCGAGTCCGTCACGCAGGTCCATGTCCATGCCGCGGTCGATCGCGTACTTGGCGGCCGCGAGCGCGCGGGTGGGCCCGTTCGCGAACTGCTCGGCCCAGGCGCGGGCCCGGGTGTAGACCTCGTCGGCCGGCACGACCTCGTCGACCAGCCCCATGTCCAGGGCCTCGGCGGCCTTGACGAAGCGGCCGGTGAAGATCACGTCCTTGGCCTTCGCCGGCCCGACGAGCCGCGTGAGCCGCTGCGTCCCGCCGCCGCCGGGGATGATCCCGAGCAGGATCTCCGGCTGGCCGACCGTGGCGTTGTCACCGGCGATGCGCCGGTCGCACGACAGCGCGACCTCGAAGCCGCCGCCCAGCGCGTAGCCGGTGATCGCCGCCACCGTGGGCTTCGGGATCTCGGAGACCGCGCCGAAGCCGCGCGAGAGCTGGTGGGTGCGCTCGGCCATCTCGGAGTAGGTCATGTCGGCCATCTCCTTGACGTCCGCGCCCGCCGCCAGGGTCTTCTCGCCGCCGTAGACGACGACGGCGCGCACGTCGCGGCGGCTGGTCGCCTCCGCGGCGACCTCCACCAGCTCGTCCTGCACCTGGCGGTTGATCGCGTTCATCGGGGGACGGTCCAGCCGGATGGTGCCCACCCCGCCGTCCACCTCGAGCCGCACGAACTCCGTCACCGACGATCCTCCTCGATCTCCGAACCCCCTGCGCGCCGGACCCTAACGCCGGAACGCGGTGAAGCGACGGCGCCGGCTGGTGAGCTCGAGCGGTTGGTCGAACGTCGCCGACAGGTTCTCCGAGGTCATCACGTCGTCGAGCAGGCCCTGGGCGACGACGCGACCGTCGCGCAGCAGCATCGCGTGGCTGCAGCCGGGCGGGATCTCCTCGACGTGGTGGGTGACCATGACCGTCGCCGGGCCCTCCGCGTCGGCGGCCAGCTCGGAGAGCAGGGCGATCAGGTCCTCGCGCGCCCCGAGGTCGAGGCCCGCCGCCGGCTCGTCGAGCAGGAGCATCTCGGGGTCGGTCATCAACGCGCGCGCCAGGAGCACCCGCTGGCGCTCTCCGGTGGACAGGGTCGCGTAGGGCCGCCGGGCCAGCCGGAGCACGCCCATCATGTCCATGAGCACCGAGGCGCGGCGGTCGTCCTCGGGGTCGTAGCGCTCGCGCCAGGTGCCGACGACGCCGTAGCCGGCGCTGCGCACGACGTCGTGGGCGGTCTCGTCGCCCGGCACGCGCCCGGCGAGGCTCGGGCTCGCCAGCCCGATGCGCGGGCGCAGCTCGAACACGTCGACCCGCCCGAGGCGCTCGCCGAGGAGCTCCACCGAGCCGGTGGTGGGGTGCATCTCGGCGGCCGCCAACCGCAGCAACGTCGTCTTGCCCGCCCCGTTGGGACCGAGCACGACCCAACGCTCGTCCAGCTCGACGGTCCAGTCCAGGTCGGCGAGCAGGTCGGCGCCGCTGCGGCGCACGCCCACGCCGGCCATGCGGATCACGGTGTCCGCGTCGGTCACGGGGGCCTGCGCTGCGGTCACCGCGCCATCCTGACGGATCGGGCCACTCGGCGGGCGACGGCCCACCGCCTCATCGGGCACGATCTCGCCCGATGACCCGCTCCCCCTCCGCCCCACCCGACGCGCGCGGCGCCCGGCTCGACGGCGACGTGCTGCGCGTCGCCGTCCCGGCCACGGCTTCCGCGGAGGCCGTGGAGCTCTGCCTGCTCCCTCGCGGGGGGTCGAGCTCCGCCGCGCTCCCTCTCCCGGGCCCGGACGGTGAGCGGCGCGTCGAGCTGAGGCGCACCGCCGAGGGTTGGTGGCAGGGCGAGGCCGACGGTGTCGCGGCCGGCACGCCGTACGGGCTGCGGGTGCACGGCCCGTGGGATCCGGTCCGTGGCGTACGCACCAACCCGGCGAAGCTGCTGGTGGACCCGTGGACCCGCCGCGTCGCGGGCAGCCTGACCTCGCTCGCCGCCGCACGCCCGTTCGCCGGCGACGACCCGTTCTCGGCCCGCCGCAGCGACGAGGACTCCGCCCGCGCCGTCCCGCACGGGCTCGTCACGCCCGCGCCCGAGCCGGCGACGTCGGCCCGCCCGGACGTCCCCTGGCCCGACACCGTGATCTACGAGACCCACGTGCGCGATCTCACGATGCGCCACCCCGAGGTCCCCGAGCACCTCCGCGGCACCTACGCGGGGGTCGCGCACCCCGCGGTCGTCGACCACCTCGTCGCGCTCGGCGTGACGACGCTCGAGCTGCTGCCGATCTTCGCCAGCCAGGCCGAGCCGTCGCTGCTCGCCCGCGGGCGGGGCAACCACTGGGGCTACTCGACGCTCGCCTACCTCGCCCCGCACCCGCGCTACGCCTCGACGCCCGGGCGCGAGGTCGAGGAGGTCCGGGCGATGGTGGCGACGCTGCACGCCGCCGGGCTCGAGGTCGTCCTGGACGTCGTGTTCAACCACACCTGTGAGGGCGGCGTCGACGGGCCGTCGCTGTCGTGGCGCGGCCTCGACGCGGCCGGCTGGTACGCGCTCGACTCCCGCGGCCGTGACGTCGACCTCACCGGCTGCGGCAACACCCTCGACCCGGCGTCACCGCTGGTCCGGGCCCTGGTGGTCGACTCGCTGCGGTACTGGGTGACGGTCATGGGCGTCGACGGCTTCCGCTTCGACCTCGCCTCGACCCTCGGCCGCCCCCGCGGCGGCGCCTTCGACCCGGCCGCGCCGCTGCTCACCGACATCGCGACCGACCCCGTGCTCTCGACGGTCAAGCTCATCGCCGAACCGTGGGACGCGACGGGCGAGGGCTACCGCGTGGGCGGGTTCGGGCCGGCCTGGGCGGAGTGGAACGGGCGCTTCCGCGACGGCGTGCGCGACTTCTGGCGCGGCCACGGCCCGCTCTCGGAGATCGTGACCCGGCTCGCGGGCTCGTCGGACCTCTACTGGCCCGCCCGCACCCCCGCCGCGTCGGTCAACTTCGTGACCGCCCACGACGGCTTCACCCTCGCCGACCTCGTCTCCTACGAGCGCAAGCACAACGAGGCCAACGGCGAGCAGGGCCGCGACGGCACCGACGACAACCGCTCGGCGAACCACGGCGTCGAGGGCCCGACCGACGACCCGGCCGTCCTCGCGCTGCGGGCGCGGCAGGCGCGCAACCTGCTGGCGACGCTGCTCCTCTCGGCGGGCACCCCGATGCTGCTCGGCGGGGACGAGCTCGGCCACACGCAGCACGGCAACAACAACGTGTACTCGCTGGACGACGAGACCTCGTGGCGGTCGTGGACAGCGCTGCCCGACCCGGACCTCGTCGACTTCGTCGCCCGCGCGCTGTCCCTGCGCCGCGCGACGCCGGCGCTGCGGCGCACCGACTTCTTCTACGGACGCGAGGACACCGACCCCGACGGCGCCGTCCCGGACGTCGCCTGGCTGCACCCCGACGGCCGCGAGCTCGTCGAGCCCGACTTCCACCACCACGGCCGCACGCTGGTGGTGCGCGTCGACGGCGCGGGCGCGGGGCCGGCGCTGCTGGTGGTGCTGCACGCGGACTCGTCGTCGGTGGACGTGCGCCTGCCCGACGCCTACGGCGACGCCGCGTGGACCCCGGTGCTCGACACCGGCACGGCGAGCGGGGCGCCCGGGTCGGCGCAGACCCGCCCGGCGGGCGAGACGATCGACGTCCGGGGCCACACGACGCTGGTGCTGCGCGCGGCGCCGGGCGCGTGACACCCCGGTGACGAAGTCCGCGGTCGGCGCGGACTTCGTCACCGAGGTCCGGGGAGCTACGCCGGCAGCACCACGCGCCCGAGCTCCGCGGGCGCGGCGAGGAGGTCGTGGCGGGGCAGGACCCGCACCGTGTAGCCCAGGACGCCGGCGTGGGGCAGGGCGACGACGGCCTCGAAGCGGTGCGAGCCCTCGTGCCCCTCGCCGATGAGGGTCATCGGCTCCACCGTGGACTCCGTGAGCTCGTCGGCGTCGTCCGCGCGCCCGACGACGGCCTGCACCAGCACCTCGTCGGGGTCGAGGCCCCCGAGCACGACCTCCGCGCGCACGGTCATCGGCGCCCCGAGCACCGGGGTGTCCGCGCCGCCCGAGGCATCGACCTCGGCGACGGCCACCGACGACCACGCCTTGTCCAGGCGCGCACGGTAGGACGCCAGCTCCTTGGCGCCCGCGAACCCGTCCGCCACGACCCGCGCCGCCGACCGGGCGGCGGGCGCGTACCACTGCTCGACGTACTCGGTGACCATCCGCGTCGCCTGCACCTTCGGCGAGAGCGTCGCGAGCGTGTGGCGCACGAGGGCCGTCCAGCGATCCGGGACGCCGTCGGTGCCGCGGTCGTAGAACAGCGGCGCGACCTGCGTCGACAGCAGGTCGTAGAGCGCGTTCGCCTCGATGTCGTCGCGGCGGTCGGGGTCGTCGACGCCGTCGGCGGTCGGGATGGCCCAGCCGTTGCGGCCGTCGTAGAGCTCGTCCCACCAGCCGTCGCGCACCGACAGGTTCAGCCCGCCGTTGAGCGCCGACTTCATCCCCGAGGTCCCGCACGCCTCGAGCGGACGCAGGGGGTTGTTGAGCCACACGTCGCAGCCCCAGTACAGGTAGCGCGCCATCGACATGTCGTAGTCGGGCAGGAAGACGATGCGGTGGCGCACGGCGGGGTCGTCGGCGAAGCGCACCATCTGCTGGATGAGCCGCTTGCCCTGCTCGTCGGCGGGGTGCGACTTGCCCGCGATCACCAGCTGCACCGGCCGCTCCGGGTCGAGCAGCATGGCCTTGAGCCGCTCGGGGTCGCGCAGCATCAGCGTCAGGCGCTTGTAGGTCGGCACGCGGCGGGCGAAGCCGATGGTCAGCACGTCGGGATCGAAGACGCGCTCGGTCCAGGCGAGCTCCGGCTCCGACGCGCCGCGCTGCAGCCACGACGCCTTGACCCGCCGGCGGACCTCCTCGACGAGGCGGCGCCGCAGCGTGCCGCGCATCTCCCAGAGCAGCGCGTCCGAGACGCCGAACAGCTCCGGGCTCCCGGCGGCCGACGCGCCGGCGGTCAGGCCCGCGATCTCCCGGGCGGTCCACGTGGGGCCGTGCACGCCGTTGGTCACCGAACCGATCGGCACCTCCGGCGCGTCGAACCCGCCCCACAGGCCCTGGAACATCCCGCGCGAGACCTCGCCGTGCAGCGCCGAGACGCCGTTGGAGCGCTGGGCCAGACGCAGGCCCATGTGGGCCATGTTGAACATCTCGCCGGACGGCTCGCGGCCCAGCGTCAGCACCCGTCCGGGCTCGATGCCCGGCAGCATGTCCGGGGTGAAGTAGTGCTCGACCAACCCGATCGGGAAGCGGTCGATGCCCGCGGGCACCGGGGTGTGCGTGGTGAACACGGTGCCGGCGCGGACCGTCGCCAGCGCCTGGTCGAAGTCGAGGCCCGCGTCGCCCCCTTCTCCCGTCGCTCCGCCCGCCACGTCCACTCCCCCCGTCGCTCCGCTCGCCCCGTCCACTCCCCCCGTCGCTCCGCTCGCCCCGGAGACCAGCTCACGGATGCGCTCGAGGCCCAGGAAGCCGGCGTGGCCCTCGTTGGTGTGGAACACGGCGGGCGCCGGGTGGCCCGTCAGGCCGCAGAAGACACGGACCGCGCGCACGCCACCGATGCCCACCAGGATCTCCTGGCGGATCCGGTGCTCGGCGTCGCCGCCGTAGAGGCGGTCGGTGATCTGGCGCAGGTCGGCGTCGTTCTCCTCGATGTCGGAGTCGAGGAGCAGCAGCGGCACCCGCCCCACCGACGCCTGCCACACCCGCGCGCGCAGCGTCCGGCCCTCGGGCATCGCGATCCCGACCAGCACCGGGGTGCCCGAGGCGTCGGCCAGGAGGTGCAGCGGCAGGCCCTGCGGGTCGAGGGCCGGGTAGTGCTCCTGCTGCCAGCCGTCGAGCGAGAGCGACTGCCGGAAGTAGCCGGAGCGGTACAGCAGGCCCACGGCGATCAGCGGCACGCCGAGGTCGCTGGCCGCCTTGAGGTGGTCACCGGCGAGGATGCCGAGCCCGCCCGAGTAGTTCGGCAGGACCTCGCTGACACCGAACTCCATGGAGAAGTAGCCGATCGCCGCGGGGACCTCGTCCGCCCCGTCACGATCTCTGGCCAGCCCCTGGTACCAGCGCGGCTCGGCGAGGTAGGTGCGCAGGTCCTCCGCGCGCTCGCGCACCCGTCCGACGAACTCCTGGTCCTCGGCGAGCTCGGCGAGGCGCTGCGGCCGGACCTCGCCGAGCAGCCGGACCGGGTCCCCGCCGCACGAGCGCCAGACCGCGTCGTCGACGGTCGCGAACAGGTCCTGGGTGGGCCCGTGCCACGTCCACCGCAGGTTCGTGGCGAGCTCCTGGAGCGGCGCGAGGGGGGCCGGGAGCTGGGCGCGGACGGAGAAGCGACGCAGTGCCTTCACGCGCCGGGAGACTACGGCGCACCCCCCGACGCGCCGTGCGGCCCCACCTCGGCTGGATCGATCCCACGACTACGCTGCGTCGCGTGAGCGCGTTGGGGAGATGGTGGCGGTCGGGACGGCGGACGAGCGGGGCGGGAGCCGCCTCCGAGGCGCGCCCCGATACCACCGGTGAGCAGCCCGCGGTCGGATCCGACGGCGCGAGCACCCCGCCCTTCGAGGGCTACGACGACGCGCGCTCCCGGCAGCGCCAGGCCGCGCGCGCCGAGGCCGTGACCGGCCCGCCGTCGGGCTCCTGGCGTCGGCGCCGGCGCGGCTGGGGATCGGCCGACGACGTCGAGGTCGGCCCGCCCCCGCCGCCCGACGCGCGCCCCCACGGGCCCTCCACCGGCGGTTTCCCCGTCCCCGGCCGGGGCGCCGGCACGCCGGCGGGCGGGTTCCCGGCGCCGTCGTCGGTCGCGCCCTCGGGTCCCTTCGCCTCGCCCGACCCCGCCGACCACCCCGCGTCCGGTCCGTTCCCCGCGCCGAGCCCGGACGGCGAGATCACGCCCCCCCACGGTTTCCGGGCCGTCGGCGCCGACATGCCCGGGCTCGACGCCACCCGCTCGCCCGCGCCCACGCTGCCGCCGTGGCGCCGCCCCGCGACCCCGCCCTGGGGCTTGGCGATCGGGGGGGCCACCGGCCGTCCCGCCGCCCGCACGTCGTCGACCCCCGGACGACCGCCCGCATCGAACCCGGCGGTTACGGGTAGCGGACGCGACATGAGCTCGTCGTCGGACCGCGACCCCGACCAGGCGACCGGACGCGCGGCCCCGCCTCCCGCCGGTGGCGCCCGCCCCGCGTACGCGCCCACCGACCGGACCCCTGCGACCGGCGACGAGCGCTCCGGGGACGGTCAGCAGGCCCGTCCGGCCTCCTCGACGGCCCCGTCCGCCGACCGGTCCTGGTTCTCCCCGCGCACGCCCTACGCGCCCGTCTCCTCCCCCGTGTCGCCGCCCGACGCCACCGACGCCGACGCCGGCGCCGACAAGAGCCCTTCCGACTCGCCCGCGACCACCGTCTCCGCCGGCCCCGCCCCTGACGACGCCGCGAGTGACGGGACGACGGGTGCCGCGACCCCGTCGGCCGCGTCGACGCCGTCCGCGTCCCCCGCGGAGCCGTCCGCGTCCCCCGCGGAGCCGTCCGCGTCCCCCGCGGAGCCGTCGGCGTCCCCCGCGGAGCCGCCGGCGCCGACCGTCTCGCCGGGCGACGCCGACGACGCCGACGACGCCGACGACGCCGACGACCCCGACACCACCGGCACCCCCGGCGCGCCGACCGTGTCCTCGGGACATGGTTCCGACGACCCCGACACCACCGGCACCCCCGGCGCGCCGACCGCCTCCTCCGGGGACGACTCTCCCGGCCCCGGCACCCCCGCGGCGTCGACCGTGTCCTCGGGACGCGGGTCGCCGCGCAGCGGCGCCGTCCCCGACGACGACCCGCTGGGCGTCGGGCCGATCACGGTGAACCCCGACGACCACGTCCACAGCCTCGCGCCGGACACCCCGCGCGACGAGGTGCCCGCGGTCGACCAGGGCCCCGCCGCGATCCGCTCCGCCGGCGGTGCTGGCGGTGCCCCCGGCGACGTCACCGCCGACGCCGACATCGCCGACGCCGCGGACGTCCCCGCGGAGGAGCCCGCCGGCGCACCCGCCACCGACCCCGGGTCGGCCACCACCACGACCACTACGACCACCCCGACCAGCACCCCGACCCCCACCGACACGGGCGAGACCCTGGACCGCCACCGGGTCGCGCAGGGCCGCATCGGGATCGACGAGGTCACCCCGGAGGTGTCGAACGGGCGGTTCCCGTCGAAGGCCGTGGTCGGCGAGGTCGTGCCGATCGAGGCCACCGTCTGGCGCGAGGGCCACGACGCCGTCGCCGCGACGGTGGTGTGGCAGCGCTGCTCGACCTCGGGCCACGCGCACGTCGCCGACGTCGCGATGCCGTGCGGGGACGAGGCGCCGCGCAGCACGCGGATGGTGCCGACCGGTCCGCTGACCGACCGCTTCGCCGGGCAGGTCGTGCCGGACGCCGAGGGCCTGTGGAGCTTCCGGGTCGACGCCTGGAGCGACCCGTGGGCGACCTGGCGCCATGCCGTCGAGGTGAAGACGCGCGCCGGTCAGGGCGCCGCCGAGCTGGCCAACGACCTCGAGACCGGGGCGCGGCTGCTCGACCGTGGCGCCGAGGGCATCCACCAGCGCCTGCGCGACACGCCCCGCGCCACCGACGACGACCACGCCGGCGAACGCACGGGCGGCATCGCCATGCCCCCGGTGCTCGAGCTCGCCCGCAACCTGACCAAGGCCGCGGAGGAGCTCCGCGCCACCGAGCGCGACCTGCCCGAGCGGCTGAGCCGGGCCCTCTCCGAGCCCGTGCACCGCACGATGACCGAGCACCCGGTGCGCGAGCTCGTCACCGCGGGCGAGACCCACCACCTGTTCGTGGAGCGCTCACTCGCGCTCGCAGGCTCCTGGTACGAGTTCTTCCCGCGCTCGACGGGCGGGTGGGACGCCGAGGGCCGCCCCGTGCACGGCACGTTCGCCACCGCGACCCGCGAGCTCGACCGCGCTGCGGCGATGGGCTTCGACGTCGCCTACCTGCCCCCGATCCACCCGGTGGGCACGGTGAACCGCAAGGGGCCGAACAACACGCTCACACCGGGGCCCGACGACGTCGGCTCGCCCTGGGCGATCGGGTCCGCCGCGGGCGGGCACGACGCGATCGACCCGGCCCTCGGCACGATCGAGGACTTCGACGCCTTCGTCGCGCACGCCCACGACCTGGGCCTCGAGGTGGCGCTCGACCTCGCCCTGCAGTGCGCGCCGGACCACCCGTGGGCCACGGAGCACCCGGAGTGGTTCACGATCCAGCCCGACGGGACGATCGCGTACGCGGAGAACCCGCCGAAGAAGTACCAGGACATCTACCCGGTCAACTTCGACAACGACCCCGACGGCATCTACGCCGAGGTCCTGCGGATCGTCCTGTACTGGATGGAGCACGGGGTCCGCGTCTTCCGGGTCGACAACCCGCACACCAAGCCGCCGGACTTCTGGACCTGGCTCATCGCCGAGGTGCACCGCCGCGACCCGGGCGTGGTGTTCCTCGCCGAGGCGTTCACGCGCCCGGCGCGGCTGTTCGGGCTGGCGAAGGCCGGGTTCAGCCAGTCCTACACGTACTTCACGTGGCGGACGGGGCGCGACGAGCTGCGCGAGTTCTTCGAGATGCACCGCGACCGGATCGACGAGTGCCGACCGAACTGCTTCGTCAACACCCCGGACATCCTCCACGAGTCGCTGCAGACCGGCGGCCCGGGCATGTTCGCGCTGCGGGCGGCGCTGGCGGCCACGCTCTCGCCGAGCTGGGGCGTCTACTCGGGCTTCGAGCTGTTCGAGCACCAGCCCGTGCGCCCCGGCAGCGAGGAGTACCTCGACTCGGAGAAGTACCAGCTCCGGCCGCGGGACTTCGCCGGCGCGCTCGCCGAGGGCCGCAGCCTCGAGCCGTGGATCACGCGGCTCAACCAGCTGCGCCGCGACCACCCGGCGCTGCGCCAGCTGCGCACGCTGCGGTTCCACGAGACCGACAACGACGCGCTGTTGGCGTACTCGAAGACCGACCCGCTCTCCGGCGACACGGTGCTGTGCGTCGTGACGCTCAACCCGTTCGGCATCGAGGAGGGGACCCTGCACCTCGACATGCCGGCGCTGGGGCTGGAGTGGCACGACCGCTTCGGCGCCTTCGACGAGGTCAGCGGGCAGACCTTCGAGTGGGGGGCCACGAACTACGTGCGCCTCGAGCCGTGGCGCGACGTCGCCCACGTCATCTCCGTGCTGCGTCGCTGACCTGAGCATGCCCTGAGGATCCGGGCGGATCGGGCACGATCCGGCGCAGCGCGGCGTTGGACGGGGTGAGCACCACCTCGGAGGTCAGATGCGCATCCTCGTCGCCCTCGCGGTCTACCTGGCCGTCGAGATCACCGTCCTGGTCCTGGTCGGCCAGGCCGTCGGGTTCTGGGGCCTGCTCGGGCTGCTCGTTCTGTCCGCGGTCGTCGGCGCGTGGGCGATCAAGCGGGAGGGCCGGCGGTCGATGTCGGCGCTGGTCGAGGCCGCGCGGCGGGGCCGGCCGGCCGAGGCCGAGGTCGCCGACGGCATGTACCTCGCCCTCGCCGGCGTCCTGCTGGTCGTCCCCGGCCTGCTGTCGACGCTCGCCGCGCTCGTGCTGCTGGTCCCGCCGGTGCGCCGGGCGCTCGCCCGCCGCGCCGCCGCCCGCGCCGTGCGGGCCGGCAGCGCGCGCAGGGGCCCGAGCGTGACCGTCGTCGGCGTCGCCGGCCCCGGTCCGCAGGGTCCCGCGGGCGACCCGTCGGGCCCCGGCGCGTTCCGCGGGACGGTCGTGGAGGGCCACGTCCTCGACAGCCGCGAGGCCGGCCGGGACACCACCTGATCAGCGCGCCGGGGCGTGCAGCGATCGGATCTCCCCGACCACTAGCGTGACGGGTGATGAACGAGGGAGTCAGCGCGGGTGCGGTCACCCCTGCGCACGTCAGCACCGCCGCCACCGGGGAGAACGACGTGGCTCGCGACCACGTGCGCGACCACACCGACGACCACGGCGCGCACGCCGTCGAGGAGCCCAGCGCCGCCGACTTCCGCCATGCGCGGACGCTGCCGGTCGAGCAGGACTGGTACAAGCGCGCCGTCTTCTACGAAGTGCTCGTCCGGGCGTTCGCCGACTCCAACCGCGACGGGTTCGGCGACCTGCGCGGGCTGACCGACAAGCTCGACTACCTGGCCTGGCTCGGGGTCGATTGCCTGTGGCTGCCGCCGTTCTACGACTCCCCCCTGCGCGACGGCGGCTACGACATCCGCGACTACCGCAAGGTGCTGCCGGAGTTCGGCACGGTCGCCGACTTCGTCGAGTTCATCGACCAGGCGCACGCCCGGGGCATTCGCGTCATCACCGACCTGGTCATGAACCACACGTCGGACCAGCACCACTGGTTCCAGGAGTCCCGCCGCGACCCCGAGGGGCCCTACGGCGACTTCTACGTGTGGTCCGACGACGACACCCGCTGGTCCGAGGCCCGGATCATCTTCGTCGACACCGAGTCGTCGAACTGGACCTACGACTCGGTGCGGGGGCAGTTCTACTGGCACCGCTTCTTCTCCCACCAGCCGGACCTCAACTTCGACAACCCCGCCGTGTGCGAGGCCATGATCGATGCGCTGCGGTTCTGGCTGGACCTGGGCATCGACGGGTTCCGCCTCGACGCCGTGCCGTACCTCTACGAGCGCGACGGCACCAACGGCGAGAACCTCCCCGAGACCCACCAGTTCCTCAAGCGGGTCCGCAAGGTCGTCGACGACGAGTACCCCGGGCGGGTGCTGCTCGCCGAGGCGAACCAGTGGCCGTCGGACGTCGTCGAGTACTTCGGCGACCCGGAGGTCGGCGGCGACGAGTGCCACATGGCGTTCCACTTCCCGCTGATGCCGCGCATCTTCATGGCCGTCCGCCGCGAGTCACGGTTCCCGATCTCGGAGATCCTCGCCCAGACGCCGGAGATCCCGTCGAACGCGCAGTGGGGCATCTTCCTGCGCAACCACGACGAGCTCACGCTCGAGATGGTCACCGACGACGAGCGCGACTACATGTACGCGGAGTACGCCAAGGACCCGCGGATGAAGGCCAACATCGGCATCCGCCGGCGCCTGGCCCCGCTGCTCGACAACGACCGCAACCAGCTCGAGCTGTTCACCGCCCTGCTGCTCTCCCTGCCCGGCAGTCCCGTCCTCTACTACGGCGACGAGATCGGGATGGGCGACAACATCTGGCTCGGCGACCGCGACGGCGTGCGCAGCCCGATGCAGTGGACCCCGGACCGCAACGCCGGGTTCTCCACGTGCGACCCGGGGCGGCTGAACCTCCCCGTGATCATGGATCCGGTCTACGGCTACCAGGCGGTCAACGTCGAGGCGCAGTCGAACTCGACGGCCAGCCTGCTGCACTGGAACCGCCGGATGATCGACATCCGCAAGCAGCACCCCGCGTTCGCGCTGGGCACCTTCCACGAGCTCGGCGGATCCAACCCGAGCGTGCTGGCCTACGTGCGTGAACACACGGGCGAAGAGGGCACCCAGGACATCGTGCTCTGCGTGAACAACATGTCGCGGTTCCCCCAGCCGGTGGAGCTCGACCTCATCGCGTGGAAGGACTGGGTCCCCACCGAGCTGACCGGGGGTGTGCCGTTCCCGCCGATCGGGGAGCTGCCGTACCTGTTGACGTTGCCGGGGCACGGTTTCTACTGGTTCTCGATCCACCCGGCGGAGGAGCGCTGATGCCCCCCACGAGCCCGCACGACGGGTCCGCCGATCCCCTCGGCGACCTGCACGACGCCCTGCTCGCCTGGTTGCCCGGGCAGCGGTGGTTCCCCGCCAAGGGCCGCCAGATCGCCGGCCTGCGCACCGTGGGGCACAGCGTGGTGTCGGCGCCGGGTGACACGCCGACGGTCGAGCACGCGGTGATCGCGGTGTCGTTCACCGACGCCGCCGGCGGGAGCGCCGAGGAGCGCTACCAGCTGCTGCTCGGCGCGCAGTCCAGCCCGCCCGGGGACCTCGAGCACGCCGTGATCGGGCGGCGTCGGAGCTCCCACGGTGGGGACGACGTCGTCTACGACGGGCTCGCCGACGGGCGGATCAGCCGGCTGCTGCTCGCGCTGATCACCGAGAACGCGACGCGGGGTCCGCTGCGGTTCGTCGCCGAGCCGGACACCGAGGCCCCGATCGTGGGGCCGGGCCGCCCGCTGTTCGGCGAGCAGTCGAACAGCTCGGTGATCTACGGCGAGCGCGCCATCCTCAAGCTCTTCCGCCGTGCCACCGCCGGCCTCAACCCCGACCTCGAGCTGCACCGCGCGCTCCGGCGCGAGGGCAGCGACGAGGTGGCGCCCCTGCTCGGCGCGATCGAGGGCGAGCTGCCCGGAGAGTCGGGTGGGGTCGAGGCGATGACCGTCGCCATGCTCCAGGGCTTCGCGGCCAACTCCGCCGACGGATGGTCCATGGCTCTGACGAGCGTGCGTGACCTGCTCGCCGAGGCGGACCTGCGCGCCGACGAGGTGGGCGGGGACTTCGCGGGCGAGGCCCACCGCATCGGCAAGACCGTGGCCGCGGTGCACCAGGAGCTCGCCCACGCCCTGGGCACCCGCCCGCTGGACGCCGTCGGGGCCCGCGCGGTCGAGGAGTGGATGCTCGAGCGCCTCGACCGCGCCGCCGCGGCCGTCGAGGGCGTCGCCGAGCAGCGCGAGGAGATCGCCGCGGTGCTGCACGGGGTCACCGAGGCGGGGCCGTCGACGGTGCAGCGCATCCACGGCGACCTGCACCTCGGCCAGGAACTCCGCACGCCGACGGGCTGGCTGGTCATCGACTTCGAGGGCGAGCCGTCGAAGCCGCTGGCCGACCGCGTGCGTCCCGACTCCCCGATGCGTGACGTGGCCGCGATGCTGCGCTCGTTCGACTACGCCGCGTTCCACCAGCTCGCGGAGTGGGAACAGTCCGCTGACGAGCCCGATCCGCAGCTCGAGCGCCGCGCGCAGGAGTGGGCCGACCGCAACCGGTCGGCGTTCTGCGACGGCTACGCCGAGGTCGCCGGGACCGATCCCCGGGAGAACCCCGAGCTGCTGCGGGCCTACGAGCTGGACAAGGCGGTGTACGAGGTGCTGTACGAGACCCGGAACCGACCGGGCTGGGTGTCGATCCCGCTCCGGTCGATGCGCCGGTTGCTGACCGGGGTCGGGCGGGCCGAGCGGTGACCCGCGCGCGTCCCCACTCCCCCGCGCCCTCGGACCTCGACGTCCACCTCCTCATGGAGGGCTCGCACCGCGACCCGCACGGCGTGCTCGGCCCGCACCGCGACCCCGACTCACCGGGCACGGTGGTCGTCCGCGCGCTGCGCCCGGGCGCCGACGCCGTGGACGTCGTCGTCGACGAGGGCCCCACGGCCGGTCGCTACCCGCTGGCCGAGGTGCACGCGGCCGGCGTGTTCGCCGCGGGCGTGCCCGGGCCGCTGCCGCGGTACCGCCTCGCGACCCGCTGGACCGACGAGACCAGCGGCGAGACCGTCGAGACCATCACCGACGACCCGTACCGGTTCTCGCCGGTGATCGGGCCGGTCGACCTGCACCTCATCGGCGAGGGCCGCCACGAGCGGCTGTGGGACGCCCTCGGCGCCCACTTCCGCCGCTGGCCGACCCCGTCGGGGCCGGTGGAGGGCACGTCGTTCACCGTCTGGGCGCCGCACGCCCGCGGGGTGCGGGTGATCGGCGACTGGGATCCGGACCACGGCAGCTGGGACGGCACCGCGACGCCGATGCGCTCGCTCGGCTCCGGCGTCTGGGAGATCTTCCTGCCCGGCGTCGCGGACGGCACCCGCTACCGCTTCCGCATCCTCACGCCGGACGGCCAGTGGCTGGACAAGGCCGACCCGATGGCGTTCGCCTCGGACCTGCCGCCGGCGCCGGCGTCGATCGTCACCACCTCGAGCCACGAGTGGGCCGACCAGGAGTGGATGGCGCGGCGCGCCGCGTCGGTGTCGGACGGTGGCCCGCACGCCGAGCCGATGAGCGTGTACGAGCTGCACGCGGGCTCCTGGAGGCAGCGGCCGGATGGTGGGGCGCTGAACTATCGCGAGCTGGCCGACGAGCTGGCCGACTACCTCACCGAGACCGGCTTCACCCACGTCGAGCTGCTGCCCGTGGCCGAGCACCCGTTCGGCGGCTCTTGGGGCTACCAGGTCAGCTCGTACTACGCGCCCACGTCGCGGTTCGGCACCCCGGACGACTTCCGGTACTTCGTCGACCGGCTGCACCAGGCGGGCATCGGGGTGATCGTCGACTGGGTGCCGGCGCACTTCCCGCGCGACGCGTGGGCGCTGGCCCGCTTCGACGGCACGGCCTGCTACGAGCACGGCGACCCGCGGCGCGGCGAGCAGCTCGACTGGGGCACGCTCGTCTTCGACTTCGGGCGCTCGCAGGTGCGGAACTTCCTCGTCGCCAACGCGCTGTACTGGCTCGAGGAGTTCCATGTCGACGGGCTCCGGGTGGACGCCGTGGCCTCGATGCTCTACCTGGACTACTCGCGCACCGAGTGGACGCCTAACCGCTACGGCGGCCGTGAGAACCTCGAGGCGGTGTCGTTCCTCCAGGAGGTCAACGCCACCGTCTACAAGAACCACCCCAGTGCCGTGACGATCGCCGAGGAGTCGACGGCCTGGCCCGGCGTCACACGGCCCACCCACCTCGGCGGCCTGGGCTTCGGATTCAAGTGGAACATGGGATGGATGCACGACACGCTCGACTACGTCGGGCGCGATCCCATGTACCGCGGCTACCACCACAACCAGATGACGTTCTCGATGACGTACGCGTACAGCGAGAACTACGTGCTGCCGCTCTCGCACGACGAGGTCGTGCACGGCAAGGGCTCGCTGTGGACCCGCCAGCCGGGCGACGACGAGCGCAAGGCCGCCGGCGTGCGGGCGCTGTTCGGCTACATGTGGGCGCACCCGGGCAAGCAGCTGGTGTTCATGGGCGGCGAGTTCGGCCAGGTCCGCGAGTGGTCCGAGGAGCGCTCGCTGGACTGGGAGCTGCTCGACGACCCGCGCCACGGCGGCCTGCGCCGGCTGGTCGCCGATCTCAACGCGGCCTATCGCGCCCTGCCGCCCATGTGGCAGCTGGACACCGACCCGGCCGGCTTCTCGTGGATCGACGCCAACGACGCGGGCGGCAACGTCCTGTCGTTCCTGCGCCTGGACCGCGAGGGCAACGCCGTGGCCTGCCTGGTGAACTTCGCGGGCGTCGACCACCCGAACTACCGGGTGGGCCTCCCGGCGACCGGCCGGTGGCGCGAGGTCGTCAACACCGACGCGGAGGTCTACGGCGGGCGCGGGGTCGGCAACTACGGCGCCGTCTTCGCCACGTCGTACCCGTGGCACGGCCGCCCGGCCTCCGCCGAGGTGACCCTGCCCGCGTCGGGGGTGCTGTGGCTGCAGCTCGACGCCGCGAGTCCGCCCGAACGGCCCGCACGCGGGTGATCGTCCCGGCATGATGGCGCCCGTGGGGGGAACGCTCGGACGGGCGCTGGTCGTGACGGTCGCCGTGCTCGCGGTGCTGCTGACGTCGGGGTGCGCGTTCCCCGTCACGGGTCGGGCGATCGCGGGCCCGGAGGTCACCGCCGGCATCGATCCCTCGTTCATCGAGGGCACCGACGGCGGCGAGGAGGACCGCCTGGCCGCCGCGGTGCTGCGCGACCTCGAGCGCTTCTGGGGCGAGGCCTACCCGCCGCTGGCGGGCGACCGGGCGTTCCCGCCGCTGCAGGGCTACTTCTCGGTCGACCCCCGCCGCGGCGGCGCGGGCGGCCGGTCGGTGCCGTGCCTGCCGGACGTGGGGGACATCGAGGGCACGGCGTTCTACTGCCCGAGCGCGGACGTCATCGCCTGGGACCGCGCGGGCCTGCTGCCCCAGCTGCGGCGCGACTTCGGGGACGCGGCCGTGGTCGTCGTCCTGTCCCACGAGTTCGGGCACGCGGTGCAGGGCCGGCTCGACCGCGACGGGACGGTCGCGGCCTCGCCGACGATCCTGCTCGAGGCCCAGGCCGACTGCTACGCGGGCCTGTTCCTGCGCCGGGTGCGCGACGGCGCCCTGCCCGACCTGCGCACGGGCGCCGACGGCATCGACGGCGCCATGGGTGCGCTGATCACCTTCCGCGACCCCGTCGGCACCTCGCCGCGCAACGCCGACGCCCACGGCAACGCGTTCGACCGCGTCTCGTCGTTCCAGGACGGGTTCGACGGCGAGCCGGGGACCTGCGCGGCCATGGGGCGCGAGCGCGTGTTCACCCAGCAGTCGTTCCGTTCGGCGGCCGACGAGAGCTCGGGGGGCAACCTCGGGCTCGACGAGCTGCTCCGGGCGATGCTGCCCGACCTCGACCGGTACTTCGGCGCGGAGGTCCGCCGGCGCGGCGCGCAGTGGACGCCCCCGACCGCCGAGACCGGCACCGCGACCTGCCCGGGTTCCGACGGGGCGCTGCAGGGCCCGGTGGCGTGGTGTGCGGGAGAGCCCTCGGCCCTGCGGATCGACGGGAACGGCCCCCTCGCGGCCGATCATCGGCGCATCGGCGACTACGCCACGGGCACGCTGCTGGCCTCGCGGTTCGGCGCGGCGGCGCTCGCGGCCCTGGACCGACCCACCGCCGGCGCCGAGGGCGGGCGCGCCGCGCTGTGCCTGGCGGGCGCCTACAGCGCCGCGGTCGGCACCGGCGACAGCGCCTTCGGCCTCTCCCCCGGCGACCTCGACGAGTCGGTGACGATGCTCCTCGACGAGGACACCGCCTCGCGCGGCACCGACGGCGTCGCCGCCGCGAGCACGGGCTACGAACGCATCCGCGTCTTCCGCGCCGGCGTCACCGGCGGCCCCGACGCCTGCCTCCGCGGGGTCTGAACGGCGGAGCCCGAAAGTCAGCGGTGGGCCATCGCAGACGTTGAGTGTCCGTGACGCCACACGCTCGATCCGGAGGCGCTGCGACGAGCGGACTAGTAGAGCGCGCGGGCCAGAGCGCGTCGGGCCGTGGTGACGCGCTCGTCGTCGGTGCCGAAGAGCTCGAACAGCTCGACGAGGTGGGTGCGTGCGCGGTCGCGGTCGTCGCCGGCGGTGCGGGCGACGGTCTGCACGAGGCGGTCGAACGCGCCGGTCACGTCCTGCGCCGCGATCTGCGCGTCGGCGGCGGCGATCTGGGCGTCGACGTCGGTGGGCGCGGCGTCGGCCCGGGCGATCGCCGTCGGGTCGGCCGACTCGGCCCGCTCCAGGAACTTCACCTGGGCCAGGGCGGCCTGCGCCTCGGCGTTCTGCGGCTCGACAGCCAGGATCTGCTCGTAGGCCTGCTGCGCGGCCGCGTAGTCACCCCGCTCGAGGGCGTCCTCGGCCGCGACGAACCGCGGGTCCTCGGGCTCCTCGACCGGCGCCTCGCCGTCGCCGTCACCCTGCGCCTCGGCCGCGGCGATGCCCGGCATCTGGTCGCGCAGGGCGTCGAGCAGCTGGGCGATCCACTGCCGCAGCTGCGGCTCGGGCTGGGCGCCCTGGAACGACGTCACGGGCTGGCCGCCGGCCACGACGACGACCATCGGGATCGACTGGACCTGGAACGCCTGCGAGATTCGCGGGTTGGCGTCGACGTCGATCTTCGCGAGCACCCAGGCGCCGCGGCCCTCGGCGGCGAGCTTCTCCAGCACCGGTGAGAGCTGCTTGCACGGCCCGCACCACTCGGCCCACAGGTCGACCACGACGGGCACCTGCATGGAGCGCTCGATGACGTCGGCCTGGAAGCTGGCCTCGGTGACGTCGATGACGGTGGCCGACGCGCCGGCCGCCGCACCGCCACCACCGGCGGCGTCCGCGCCGTCGGCCGGCGGGCCCCCGGCGGGGCGCTGCGGGGCCGCGGACCGGGCCTCGGCGCGGGCCTTCAGTCCGGACAGGTCGACGGCTCCGGCCATCGCGGAGGACAGGGCAGCGGCCTGAGCCGCCTGGCGGGAATCGGGACGTGCCACGAGACCAGTCTGCCACTCGTGCGTGACGGGCGGCTCAGCCCTGCAGGCGCTCCTCGACGCGCGCCACCTTGGCCGCGAGCTGGCCCGTGTGACCGGGGCGGATGTCGGCCTTGAGCACGAGCGAGACGCGCGAGCCGTAGCGCCCCGCCGCCTCGGTGGCGCGGCGCACCACGTCCATGACCTCGTCCCACTCCCCCTCGATCGAGGTGAACATCGACGAGGTCTCGTGCGGCAGCCCGGACTCGCGCACGACCCGGACCGCGGCCGCGACGGCCTCCGACACCGACCCGTCCTCGCCCGCCGACCCGTCCACGCCGACGCCGGACGGGGCCACGCTGAACACCACGATCACGGGATCCAGCCTGCCACGCGGTAGGTTCGCGGCCGTCATGACCGCGTCCGCGCCCCTGCCCTTCGACCCCATCGCCCGGGCCGCCTCGCTGTGGGGCGAGCGGATCGGCGAGCCGCGGGCGATGGCCGCCGTCACCAGCGTCATGCGCGTCCAGCAGATCCTCCAGCAGGCCGTGGACACCGCGCTGCGCCCGCACGGGCTGACGTTCGCGCGGTACGAGGCGCTGGTGCTGCTGCGGTTCTCGCGGGTGGGCTCGCTGCCGATGCGGATCATGGGTGAGCGGCTGCAGCTGCACCCGACCTCGATCACCAACATCGTCGACCGCCTGCAGGGCTCCGGGCTCGTGGCGCGCCGCCCGCACCCCACCGACGGGCGCACGACGCTCGTGGAGATCACCGAGGCCGGGCGCGAGCGGTGCGCGGCGGCCACCGCGTCGGTCACCGCGATCGACTTCGGCCTCGTGGGCCTCGACGACGAGCAGACCGAGACGCTGACCGACCTGCTCGCCCGCGTCCGTCACGCGGCCGGCGACTTCGCGTGAATCCTCGTCAGGACCCCGCCGGCGAGGTGGCGGACCTCGTCGACGAGGTCGAGGCCCTCGCCGCGGTGGGCGAGGAGCACGACGGTGCGACCCGCCGACGCGTCGAGCAGGTCCGCGACCAGCTCCCGCGCGGTGGCCGGGTCGAGCCCCTCGGTCGGCTCGTCGAGCACGAGCACGGCGGGGTCGACCAGCAGGGCCCGGGCCGCGGCGAGGCGCCGGCGCTCGCCGCCCGAGATCGTGCCGGCGTCGAGCCAGGTGTCGAGGCCGTCGGGCAGGCCCTCGAACCACGCGCCGAGGTGGACCCGCCGCAGGACGGCGACGAGGTCGGCGTCGCCGGCCGCCGGGTGGGCGAAGCGCAGGTTCTCCCGCAGCGTGGTGGCGAAGACGTGGTCGTGCTCGCCGACCAGCGCCACCCGTCGCCGCCAGGTGTCGCCGGGCAGCTCGGCGGCGTCGAGCCCGTCGAGGGTGACGGTGCCGGCGCGGGGGTCGAGCAGGCGCAGCAGCACCGCGGCGAGCGTGGACTTGCCCGAGCCCGACGCGCCGGTGATCCCGAGGCGGTGGCCGGCGGGCAGGTCGAGGTCGAGGCCGCGCAGGGCGGGCTGGTCGCCCCAGCCGGCGACGATCCCGCGCAGGCGCAGGTCGGGGTGGGAGCCGGGGCGCGCGTCCGTGGGGTGCTCGGGGTCCGCGGCGGGAGGCGCCGGCGCGGCCAGGGCGGCGAGCCGGGCCCGGGCGCGCCGGCCGCGGACGAGGGCGCCGGCCGCGGCGGGCAGGGCGAGGACGGTCTCGCCGAGCGCGAGCGGGGCGAGCACGGCGACGGCGGCGAGCTCCGGTGAGGTGCTGCCCGGGGCGGCGAGCGCGGCGGCGACGACCGCGGCGCCGACGCCGAGCTGGGCGAGGGCCGAGGCCACCGCCGTGCCGGCCGCGTCCCGGCGGCGGGCGCGGGCGAGCTCCGCGGCGCGGGCGCGGGGCACGGCGCGCAGGGCCTCGGGACCGCGGGCGGCGAGCTCGTCGCGGGCGGCGTGGGTCTCCACCATTGCGGCGCGCAGCCCGTCGGTGCCCCGCTCGATCGCGGGCGCGGTGCGGCGCGCGGCGACGGCCGCGACCAGCGGCGCCGCGATCGCGGCGACGGCGAGGCCGGGCAGCAGCGCCGCGGCCACCGGCGGGCTGGCGAGGGCTGCGCCGGCGAGGAGCAGCGGGAGCGCTAGCGCCGCCACGACCAGCGGCAGCGCCCCGCGCACGAGGCCGTCGAGGCGGACGTCGACGTCGTCGACCACGCGGGCGAGCAGGTGGCCCCGTCGCCCGGCGACCGCGCCGGGGACCCGCCGCGCCAGCGCCGCGACCACCCGCCGGCGCCAGCGCACGACCCGCGCGAGCCCGTCCTCGTGTGCCGCGAGCCGCTCGAGGTAGCGCAGCAGCGGGCGCGCGACGGCGAACGCCCGGACGGCGGCCACGGCGACCGAGAGCGCGAGCACGGGCGGCTGCGCCGCGGCGCGGGCGATGAGCCACGCGGCCGAGGCCGTCAGCGCGACGCCTGCCAGTGCCGCCCCGGTGCCGAGCACCGCCGCGGTGGGCAGGCCGCGCCGGCGTGCGGGGGTCGTGGTGGTGGTCGAAGCGAGGGCGTCCTCCGCTGCCTGCGACGCAGCCAAGGCGTCCCTCGCTGCACGGGAGTCGGCGGGCATCGCGGGAGCGAGGGGCGCCCCCGCTGCCTGCGACGCAGCCAATGCGTCCCTCGCTGCACGGGGCCCCGCCGGCACCCCGGAAGCGAGGGCGTCCCCCGCTGCCTGCGACGCAGCCAAGGCGTCCCTCGCTCCACCCGGAACCGGCGCCGCGCCCAGGTCGACGACGCGGTCGGCGCCGGCGCGCAGGGCCTCGCGGTGGGCGACGGCGACGACGAGGGCGCCGGCGCGCGCCAACGCCCGCAGCTCGGCGACCACGGCCCGTTCGGCATCGGGGTCGAGGTGGGCGGTGGGTTCGTCGAGCAGGACGACGGTGCCGGCGGGGTCGGCGAGCGCGTCGCCGAGCACGCGGGCGAGCGCGAGCCGACGGCGTTGGCCGGCGGACAGGGTCGACCCCGCCTCGCCGAGCGGGGCGCCGGGGTCGAGCTCGATCCCGAGGCGACGCAGCAGCGCCGGCGTCCCGGCCCCGAGCGCATCGCCGACGGTCGCGGCGTGCGGGAGCTGCGGGTGCTGCCCGAGCACCACGACGCGCCCCGTGACCACGACCGAACCACGCGCGTCGGCGGCGTCGTCCAGCGTGCCGGCCAGGGCCCGCAGCAGCGTCGTCTTCCCGACACCCGACGCCCCGGCGACGACGAGCAGCTCGCCGCCCGCCGCGTCGAGGACCGGCATCGAGGGCGTCGCGTCCCGGCGCCCCGGGTGGCGCACGGCCAGGTCGTGCACCCGCAGCCGCGCGGGCCCCGGCGCCTCGGTGCGCGCCACCCGCCCCGCCTGCGCGCGGGCCAGCAGCGCGTCACGCTCGTCGAGCACCGCGGTCGCGCGGGCCGTGTCGTGGAAGCGCGCGCCGGCCTCGCGGACCGGGCGGTGCGCCTCGCCGGCGAGCAGGATCGCGACGAGTGCCGGGTAGAGCGCGAGCGAGCCCTCGACGAGCCGGATGCCCGCGCCCACCGCGACGAGCCCCACCGACAGCGTGCCCAGCAGCTCCAGCGCCGTCGAGGACAGGAACGCGACCCGCAGCACGCGCGCCGAGGCCTGCCGGTGCCGCTCGCCGAGCTCGCCCACCGACGCCACGGCCCGCGCGCCCCGCCCGAACAGCCGCAGCGTGGCGAGGCCGGCGACGGTGTCGAGGAAGTGCCCGGCCAGGCGCTCGCCCGCCGCCCATTCGCGCCGCGCGCGGGCCTGCGCCGCCCAGCCCAGCAGCGCGGCGAACACCGGCACCAGCGGCAGGGTCACCGCCACGACCGCCGCCGTCGCCAGGTCGTTGACGGCCAGCACCACGAACACCGCCGGCGGCAGCACGACGGCCAGCACGAGCGCGGGCAGCGTGCCGGTGAACCACCCCCGCAGCGCGTCCACCCCGTGCCCGGCGAGCGGCACCACCTCCGGGGCGTCGTCGTGACCGAGCCGCTCGAGCAGGCGCTCGCGCTCCCGCTCGACGACCCGCTCCCCGGTGCGCGCCGCCAGCCACGGCTCCGCCCACGCCAGTAGCGCGCGGGTGACGACGACGCCGGCGAGCACCGCGACCGCGCCACGCGGGACCTCGCCCGGCCCCGTGACCAGCGCCGTCACCACCGACGCGGCCGCCAGCGCCACCGCCACCGTGCCGGCGGCCTGCGCGACGCCCACCAGGACCAGCCCGGTCACCCCGGGCCAGGCGCCGCGCGCGAGCCGCAGCAGCCGGGGATCGACAGGGCCGCGGGACCGACTCACGTCGCCACCCGCTCGCTGGCCACGCGCCGGCGGAAGACCCAGTACGAGAAGACCTGGTAGGCGACGACGCCGGGCAGCACGAGCACGGCCGCGAGCGTGATCAGCCGCAGGGCACCCGGGCTCGCTGCCGCGCCGGCGATCGTCAGCGACGCCGCCGGATCCAGCGTGCTCGGCAGCACCACCGGCAGATGCGCGGCGAGGACTCCGACCACCCCGGCGGCGACCGCCACCGACGCCGCCGCGAACGCCAGCACCTCGCGCCGCACGGCCACGAGCACTGCCACCACGGCCACGGCCACGAGGCCGACCGGCGCGACGAGGGCCACGAGCACCGCGGTCGGCACCAGGGCCGCGAGCGCCGCCGTCCGCGCCCGGGCCCGCAGCGGGCCGGTCGTGCGCAGGCCGAGGAACGTCGCGCCCTGCACGAGGGCCACCGTCACCCCGAGCGCTGCCCCGAGCAGCGCGGGCGGCTCGACGAGCGGCGCCAGCGATCGCCCGAGCCCGTCACCGACGACCTCCCCGCCCGGCCCGAGGGCGAGCCCCGTCGCGAGGACCCCGAGCACCGCGCCCCACAGCGCCGCCACCGCCAGCGACGACCCGGCGAGCACCGCGTCGCACACGGCACGGAAGCGAGTGGTGCCGCCCTTGCCGCGGAACTCCAGGGCCACGCCGCGCGCGGCCAGCGCCAGCAGGATCAGCACGAACGGCAGGTAGAGCCCGCTCATCAGCGCCGCGTACCAGTCGGGGAACGCCGCGAAGGTCACGCCGACGGCGGCCACGAGCCAGACCTCGTTGCCGTCCCACACGGGGCCGATCGTGGTGACCCCCGCGCCGCGCTCGTGGTCGTCGCGCCCGAGGGCGCCCGCGAGCACGCCGACCCCGAAGTCGAAGCCCTCGAGGACGAAGAACAGCACCCAGCAGGTGACCGCCAGGGCGAACCAGAGGGTGGGCAGGTCCATCGTCGGCTCCTAATAGGTGGGGACGAGCGGGCGCTCGTCCGCCTCGGCCGTCTCGTCCGCCTCGGCCTCGGGGCCGGGGTCGTCGCCCGACGTGCGCGCCACACGCAGCACCAGCCGCACCCAGACCACAGCCAGCACCCCGTAGACCACGGCGAACCCCGCCAGCGACGCAGCGATCTCGCCGGCCGTGAGCCCGGGCGAGACACCGTCGGCGGTGCGGAAGAGGCCGAACACGAGCCAGGGCTGGCGGGCGGTCTCCGTGAACAGCCAGCCCGCGGTCGCCGCCAGCGCGGGCAGCACGGGGACGACCCACAGGCCGCGCAGCAGCCAGCGGTCGGCGAGCCCGGACAACCCGGTGCCGGGCGCCAGGTCCCGCCCCCGCCGCGTACGCCAGAGCACCCAGGCGGCGACGGCCGCCGCCAGGACCCCGAAGCCGATCATGAAGCGGAAGCTCCAGTAGGCGACCGGCACCACGGGCACGTACTCGCCCGGGCCGAACTGCGCGACGTACTGCGCCTGCAGGTCGTCGATGCCCTGCACGGTCGCGGTCGGGTCGCCGGTCGCGAGGAACGACAGCAGCCACGGGACGTCGAGGGAGAAGAACGGCTCCTTCTCCCCGGGCGCGCCCACCGCGAACAGCGAGAACGGCGCCCCGGCCTGCGTGGCGTACAGGGCCTCCGCGGCGGCCATCTTCATCGGCTGCACCGCCGTCATGACCTTGCCCAGCAGGTCGCCGGTGCCCGCGACCGCCACGCCGCTGACCAGCGTCGTCCACGCGCCCACGCGGGTGAGCAGCCGCCACCGCCCGTCCGGGTCGCCGCCGTCCGCGCGCCAGGCCCGGAACGCCCCGATGGCCAGCAGGAGCGCGCCGCCGCCGGCGAAGGCGCCGGCGATCGTGTGGGGGAACGCGGCCAGGACGACCGGGTTGGTCAGCAGCTCGGTGAAGTCGCCGAGCCGGGCCCGGCCCGTCTCCGGGTCGAGCGTGTAGGCCACGGGGTTCTGCATGAAGGCGTTGGCCGCGAGGATCACGTAGGCGGAGATCAGCGTGCCCACGGCGACGACCCAGATCGTCGCGAGGTGCAGCGCCGGCCGCAGCCGGTCCGCGCCGAACCACCACAGGCCCAGGAACGTGGCCTCGAGGAAGAACGCGAGCATGCCCTCGATCGCCAGCGTCGGGCCGAACACGTCGCCGTAGAAGCGGGCGAAGGCCGACCACGAGAGCCCGAACTGGAACTCCTGGACCAGGCCCGTGACGATCCCGACGGCGAAGGTGATCATCAGCAACTTGCCGGCGACGAGCGTCAGCCCCTGCCACCGCGCGGCGTCCGGGCGGCCCCGCCTCCGCGCGCGGTACGCCAGGGTCTGCAGCACCGCGGTCAGCGTCGCCAGGCTGATCGACAGTGGGACGAACAGGTAGTGGTACACGGTCACGACCGCGAACTGCAGTCGGGACAGCTCCAGGGCGGTCATCGTCGACCCCTCCTACCTACGACACAGCGTCGTATCTACGACCTAGCGTAGTACGACGGCTTGCGTTGGCGAGGGGATCCCTCGGTAGGATGCGTCACGTGGCCTTGGGTGAGCTGGAGCGCGCGGTGATGGCGCAGCTGTGGGCCGCCCCCGGCCCCCTGACCGTCCGGGAGGTGCACGACGGGCTCGAGCGCGAGCTCGCGTACACCACGGTGATGACCGTGCTCGGGCGCCTGGCCAAGAAGGGCGTGGTCCGCCAGGAGCGGGACGGCAAGGCCTACCGCTACGCCGCGGCCTCCACGCGCGAGCAGATGGCGGCCGAGCTCATGCTCGACGCGCTCGGTGACGTCGGCGAGGACCGCACGGCCGCCCTCGTGGCGTTCGTCGACCGCGTCGGCCCCGAGGAGGCCGCCGCCCTGCGCGCAGCGCTGCTGAACGGGCGCGGCGACGTCCCGGCGCCCCGCGAGGGCCCCGAGAACGACGGCGCCGCGACCCCCGAGTCGTGATCTCGGTCCCACCGGGCCCAGACTGAACCACCATGGCCTCGGTGTGGCTGGCCGTGCTGGCCCTCGCGCTGGCCGGCCCCGTCCCGTCCGCGCTGGCCCGTGCCCGGTGGCCCCAGCGCGTGCCCCGTGCCGCCATCGTGCTGTGGCAGGCGATCGCCCTCGCCGCCGTGCTCGCCGCCGTGGGCAGCGCCCTCGCCGCGCCCGAGGAGCTGCTGCGCGCCCTCGACCCCGAGGACCGCGAGGGCACGCCGATGATCGTCGCGGTGGTCGTGGCCGCGACGCTCGCCGGGCTCATCGTGGTGCGGCTGGTCGGCGTCCTCGTGCTGCTGGCGGTGCGCACCCGGCGCCGGCGTGCCCGCCACCGGGACATGGTCGACCTGCTCGACCGCGCCGAGCGCAGCGCCCTGCTCGGCCAGGCGGGCGCGAAGGCGGTGCTGCGCGTGCTCGACGGCGCGGTCCCGTTCGCCTACTGCGTCCCCGGGCGCGCCCCGCGCGTGGTGATCACCGAGGCGGCCCTCGACACGCTCGACGCCGACGAGCTGCGCGCCGTCCTCGCCCACGAGCAGGCCCATCTCGACGCCCGCCACGACCTCGTCCGCGAGGGCTTCGTCGCCCTCCACCAGGCCTTCCCCGTGCTCGTGCGCAGCCGCCAGGCGCGCGACGTGGTGGGCCTGCTGCTGGAGATGCTCGCCGACGACGCGGGGCGACGCCGCTGCTCCGACGCGGCGATGGCCGGCGCGCTCGAGGCGTTCGTCGCCGCCGGCGACACCGAGACCGTCGCGCGCCTCGAGCGCGTCCGCGCCCGCCGCTGCGGCGGCCGGGCCCTGGCGACGGGGACCTACCTCGCCGCGGCCGCCGTCGTCGTCGTGCCCACCGTCGCTGTCGTCATCCCCTGGCTCTCGGAGGCCCTGCCCGCCGCGGGCGTGCTGCGCTGATCGCGCGTCACGCCCGCACCGAGGCGACGACCTCGTCCGCGGCGGTGTAGGGGTCCAGCTCGCCGGCGACGACGCGCGTCGCGAGCTCGCCGAGGGCCGAGTCGGAGCCGAGAGCGCCGGACAGGTCGCGGATGCGGGCGCGCAGGTCGGCCAGGGCGATGGCCTCGATCTCGGCGCGGGCGCGGCGGCGCGGGCCCTCGGCGAGGCGGCCGTGGTCGGCCAGGAAGGCGCGGTGGGCGTCGAGCGCGCCGACGAGCTCGTCGATGCCCTGCCCCGACGACGCGACCGTGCGCACGACCGGCGGGCGCCACGACGGCCCCGACACCTCGCGGCGGTTCAGCGACATCATGTGCTGCAGCTCACGCACCGTCGCGTCCGCGCCGTCGCGGTCGGCCTTGTTCACCACGAACACGTCGGCGACCTCGAGGATCCCGGCCTTGGCCGCCTGCACGCCGTCACCCATCCCGGGGGCGAGGAGCACGACCGTCGTGTCGGCCAGGGCCACGACCTCGACCTCGGACTGGCCCACCCCGACCGTCTCGACCAGCACCACGTCGCACCCCGCCGCGTCGAGCACCCGCAGCGCCTGGGGTGTGGCGGCCGCGAGCCCGCCGAGGTGCCCACGGGTGGCCATCGAACGGATGAACACCCCGGGGTCGGTGGCGTGCTCGCCCATGCGCACACGGTCGCCCAGCAGCGCGCCGCCGGAGAACGGGGAGCTGGGGTCGACGGCGAGCACGCCCACCCGTCGCCCGTCGGCGCGCAGGGCCGTGACCAGCGCGGACGTCGTCGTCGACTTGCCCACCCCCGGCGAGCCGGTGAGCCCGACGACCCGCGCGTGGCCGGTGTACGGGGCGAGCGCGGCGGCGAGCTCCCGCAGCGGTGTCTCGTCGCCGCCCACCCCGCCGTCCTCCACGAGCGAGATCAGGCGCCCCACCGCCCGCGGCACGCCCTCGCGCGCGTCGGCGACCAGCCGGTCCAGGTCCACGGCGCGGCACGTTACCCACCGCGACCGGCGTGACCGGCCCCGGAAGTGATCGATGTGGCGTTCCTGGCGTCGAACGCCAGCAACGCCGCATCGCTCGCACGGGGGTCCGTGCGCTGCGTCACTTATCAAGCAGAGCGATTCAGATGGTTAGGGTGCCCGCCATGGCTTTCGACGGGGCAGCGGACGAGCTGGGCGCGAGCGGCATCACGACGATCGACCACGTGGGGATCGCGGTGCCCGACCTCGACGCCGCGATCGCCTGGTACGCCGAGAACCTCGGTCTCGTGGCGTCGCACCAGGAGACCAACCAGGAGCAGGGCGTGCGCGAGGCCATGCTCCACGCCCCGGGCGACGAGTCGGGGCCCGCGGTGCAGCTGCTCGCGCCGCTGGACGAGTCGTCGACCATCGCCAAGTTCATCGACCGCAACGGCCCCGGCCTGCAGCAGGTGGCCTACCGGGTCACCGACGTCGAGGCCAGCGCCGAGGCCCTGCGCGCCAAGGGCATGCGCCTGCTCTACGACGCCCCGCGCCGGGGCACCGCCGGCTCGCGAGTCAACTTCGTGCACCCGAAGGACGCCGGCGGCGTGCTCGTCGAGCTCGTCGAGCCCGCTGCCGACACCACAGCCGGCCCCGCCACCGACCACGACTAGACGGCCCGCTCACACCCTGGTCCCCGTGGCCGTTACCCGTCGGTAGCCTCGCGCCACCGCACCACATCCGGAGGCAAGAACGTGCAGGACATCCGCGACGCCATCCTCGCCGACGACACCAGCGCCCTCGCCGGCGTCTCGGTTCCCGAGTCCTACAAGGGCATCACCGTCCACGCGGACGAGGCCGGAATGTTCGAGGGGATGCCCTCGCGCGAGAAGGACCCGCGCAAGTCGTTGCACCTCGACGACGTCCCCACCCCGGAGGTCGCCCCCGGCGAGGCGCTCGTCGCCGTGATGGCCAGCGCCATCAACTACAACACCGTGTGGACGTCGATCTTCGAGCCCGTCTCGACGTTCAGCTTCCTCAAGCGCTACGGCAAGATCTCGCCGCTGGCCAAGCGCCACGACCTGCCCTACCACGTGGTCGGCTCCGACCTCGCGGGCGTCGTGCTCAAGACCGGCGAGGGCGTCCAGATGTGGAAGCCGGGCGACAAGGTGGTGGCGCACTGCCTGTCGGTCGAGCTCGAGGCCCCCCAGGGGCACGACGACACGATGATGGATCCCGAGCAGCGCATCTGGGGCTTCGAGACCAACTTCGGCGGCCTGGCCGAGCTGGCGCTGGTCAAGACCAACCAGCTGATGCCCAAGCCGGACCACCTGACCTGGGAGGAGGCCGCCTCCCCCGGGCTGGTCAACTCCACCGCCTACCGGCAGCTGGTCAGCCAGCACGGCGCCAACATGACCCAGGGTGACGTCGTGCTGATCTGGGGTGCCTCGGGCGGCCTGGGCTCCTACGCCACCCAGTTCGCGCTCAACGGCGGCGCGACCCCGGTCTGCGTGGTGTCCAGTCCCGAGAAGGCCGACATCTGCCGCAAGATGGGCGCCGAGCTGATCATCGACCGCTCGGAGGAGGGCTACAAGTTCTGGTCCGACCCCGAGACCCAGGACCCGCGGGAGTGGAAGCGCTTCGGCCAGAAGATCCGGGAGCTGACCGGCGGCGACGACCCCGACATCGTCTTCGAGCACCCGGGCCGCGAGACCTTCGGGGCGAGCGTCTACGTCGCCAAGCGCGGCGGAACGGTCGTCACCTGCGCGTCGACCTCGGGTTTCATGCACCAGTACGACAACCGCTACCTGTGGATGAACCTCAAGCGGATCATCGGCTCGCACTTCGCCAACTACAAGGAGGCCTACCTGGCCAACCGCCTCGTGGCGAAGGGCCAGATCCACCCGACCGTGTCGCGGGTCTACCCGCTGCACGAGACGGGCGAGGCGGCCAACGACGTGCACCACAACAGCCACCAGGGCAAGGTCGGTGTGCTCTGCCTCGCGCCGGAGGAGGGCCTCGGCGTCACCGACACCGAGAAGCGCGAGCAGCACCTGGAGGCCATCAACCGCTTCCGGGGGGTCTGAGACCCTGTGCCCTCCTCACCCGTCCGTGGAACGGTCGCGGGGCCGTCGGTACCGTGAACCGCATGCCGTCCGACGAGCACGAGCTGTTGCCGCTGGGGACCGGCTTCGACGTCGTGCGCCGCGGTTACGACCGCGGTCAGGTCGAGGAGCACCTCGACCGCGTCGAGGCCGACCTGCGCATCCTCACGGCCGACCGTGACGCCGCCGTGGCCCAGGCCGCGGAGCTCGCCCGCGCGCTGGACCACCACCGGGCGCACGTCGAGGACCTGCGCGCGCAGGTCGACCGGCTCTCGGCGCCGCCGGACACCATGGAGGGCCTCTCCGAGCGCCTCCAGCGCATGCTGCGCCTCGCCCAGGACGAGACGCGGGCCATGCGCGAGGAGGCCGCGCAGGCGGCGCAGCGGGTGCGCGAGGAGGCCGACGACTACGCCCGCCGCACCCGCAACGGCGCGGACGAGCACGCCCGGCGCACCATGGCCGAGGCCGACGAGCACGCCCGCAGCACCGTCGCCGAGGCCGAGGAGCACGCCCGCGGCACCGTCGCGGAGGCCGACGAGCGCGCCCGCCGCACGGTCGAGCACGCCGAGGAGCAGGCGCGCGCCACGCTCGACGAGGCGCGCCGGCAGGCCCGCGAGGTCCACGAGCGGGCCGAGGCCGAGGCGGCGGAGGCGCGCACCCGCTACGACGCGGGCATCGCCGACAACGAGCGCCGGCGCCGCGAGATGGAGGAGGAGCACCGCGGCCTGATGGACGGCGCGCGCGCCGAGGCCGCCCGCATCCGCCAGGACGCCGAGCGCGAGCGCGACCGCCTGGACGAGGAGGGGCGGGCGACGCGCACGCAGGTCGAGAACGACTTCGCCGTGGCGATGGCCTCCCGCCGCCGGGAGGCGATGCGCCAGCTCGAGGCCGACGAGGCGGTGTCGAAGGAGCGGGCCGAGAAGCACGTGCACGACGCTGCCGAGGAGGCCCGCCGGCGCCTGCGCGAGGCCGACGCCGAGGTGGCCGAGATGCGCCGCCTGCGCGACCGGGTGGCCCAGCAGCTGGCCACCCTGCGCACGGCGCTCGGCGCCCTGCCCACGCTCGACGCGCTCCCCGACGAGGACGGCGGCGACGGGCGCCCCGTCCTGCCCGAGCCGCCCGCTGCGGGTGCGCCCGTGGCCGGCCCGCGCCCGGTGAGCCCCCAGGGCGGCGGGCGCGGCGGTGGCAACGGCGGTGGCAACGGCGGTGGCAACGGCGGTGGCAACGGCGGTGGCAACGGCGGTGGAAACGGCGGTGGCAGCGGCACCGGTGAGCTGGGCGGCGCCTCGGCGCCGGAACAGCGCAGCGCCGCGTCGCGCTGAGCTCGCCCCTTCGACCTCCGGTCTCGTGCGTGCTTGTCCGTGCCCTGGCACGGGCGAGCACGCACGAGACCGGAGGTCAAACGCGGCGGCGCCAGCACCCCGTGTGCCAGTGCCGCCGTTCCACGGTCTCCTCGTCGTCGCCGGCCGGCCACGCCACCACGTGCGGCGTCCCGGGCACGATCTCCTGGTCGCAGCCCGGGCAGCGGTAGGTCTTCGTCGCGGCCGTGCCGCTGATCGACCGCACGGTCCAGCCGCCCTCCTCGCGCACCCAGCCGCCCCGCAGCGGCGGGGGCGCCGGCGCGGGGCGGGCGGGGTGCGGAGGGCGACGGCCGGTGCGCTCGGCACGCGGTCGGGGCCGTCGGGGCACGCCTACTTCTTCTGGTAGTCCCGGAAGCCCTGGCCGGTCTTGCGGCCCAGGCGCCCGGCGGTGACCAGGTGCTCGAGCAGCGGCGCCGGCGCGAACCCGGGCACGCGGAACTCCTGGTACAGCGAGCGCTCGATCGCCAGCGACACGTCCAGACCGACGACGTCGAGCAGCGCGAACGGCCCCATCGGCAGGCCGCAGCCGTTCTTCATGGCCGAGTCGATGTCGTCGGCGCTCGCGTAGTTCGTCTCGAGCATCGTCGTGGCGTCGTTGAGGTACGGGAAGAGCAGCGCGTTGACGATGAAGCCCGCGCGGTCGCCACACAGCACCGGGTGCTTGCCGATCGTGGCGCACACCGCCCGCACGGTGGACGTGACGTCGGGGGCGGTGGTGATCGGGCTGACGATCTCGACGAGCTTCATCACCGACGCCGGGTTGAAGAAGTGCATGCCGACCACGTCGTCGGGCCGCTGCGTCGCCGCCGCGCACTCGACCACCGGCAGCGAGGACGTGGTCGTCGCGAGGATGGCGCCGGGCTTGCAGACGTCGTCGAGCGCGCCGAACACGGCCTGCTTGACCTCGAGGTCCTCCGCGACGGCCTCGACGACGAGGTCGCAGTCCGCGAGGTCGTCGAACGACGTCGTGGGCCGCACGCGTGCGAGGGTCTCGTCGCGGGCCGACTCGGCGAGCTTGCCCTTGACCACGGCCTTGTCCAGCGACTTGCGGATGGCCGCGACGACGCCCTCGCCCTTGGCCTCGGTGCGCGCGCGGACGACGACGTCGTAGCCGGCCTTGGCGAAGACCTCGGCGATGCCGGTGGCCATCGTGCCGGTGCCGACGACGCCGACGGAGCGCACCGTGCGCTGCTCGCCGGTCTCCTGGCCGGGCGGGGGCGGGGTGAGGGCGTCGGCGACGACCTCGGGCGAGCCGGGCGCGGCGTAGGTGTAGAAGCCACGCCCGGTCTTCCGGCCCAGCAGGCCCGCGGTGATCATCTGCTTGAGTATCGGGGCCGGCGCGTGGCGCTGGTTGCGCGACTGCCGGTACATCGTGTCGAGGATCTCGTAGGCGGTGTCGAGGCCGATGAGGTCCATGAGCGCCAGCGGGCCCATCGGGTAGCCGCAGCCGTAGCGCATGGCGGCGTCGAGGTCCTCGCGGCCGGCGTAGTGGGACTCGAACATCCCGACGGCCTGGTTGAGGTAGGTGAAGAGCAGGCTGTTGGCGATGAAGCCGGCGCGGTCGCCGCACACCACCGGGCTCTTGCCCAGCCGCACCGCCAGGTCGCAGACGTCGGAGAGCACCTCCGGGTCGGTGACGACCGTGCGCACCACCTCGACCAGCTTCTGCACCGGCGCCGGGTTGAAGAAGTGCATGCCGACGACCTGCGACGGGCGCTCGGTGCGCACCGACAACTCGGTGATCGACAGCGACGAGGTGTTCGACGCGAAGATCGTGTCGGGTCCGCACACCTTCGACAGCGCCGCGAACACCTCGGCCTTGAGCTCCAGGCGCTCGGGCACCGCCTCGACCACGAGGTCGACGTCGGCGAGGTCGTCGAGGTTGGTGGTCACGCGCAGGCGCCCGAGGAGGGCCTCGCGGTCCTCGGCGGCCAGCTTCGAGCGGTCGACGGCCCGCTGGGTGGAGGCCTCGACGATCTCGCGGCCGTGGGCCACGGCGGCGTCGTCGACCTCGACGGCGATCACTTCGATGCCCGCCTTGGCGAACACCTCGGCGATGCCCGCCCCCATGGTGCCGAGACCGACCACTCCCACCCGGGCGAATTCGCGCGCCACGTCCGAGACCTTCCTGCCGACGACCGGTGTCCGGGTCCGACCGAGATCGTGCGCGGGCCGGTCCCGCGGCGCGATCCTGCCATGCGTGACCGCGTCTCACCCCGGTCCGAGGGAGGGGGCGGTACCCACGGGTAACTTGACCGTTCCGGTTAGTCCCTCGTCAGCCCCCGTCGAGCGCGACCGCGGCCAGCTCGCCGGCCGGGACACGGTCGTCGGGGCTGCGGGGGTTCCAGCGGGCGACGGCGACTCCACCGCGGACCACCGCGTCACCCCCGAGCTGGCGGGTATCCTCCACGGGCGCTCCGCTCCCGTGACCCCACCGGCCCCGCCGCGCGGCCCGCAGGTAGATCGCGATCGTGCCCGGCGAGTACACGCGCCACCAGGGCGCGCGCCCCAGCCCGAGGTCGCGGTAGAGACGGCGCTCGGTGTCGGCGAGGAAGCGCCCCCGCCACCCGAGGTGCTCGGCGAGCGGGGCGAGGGCGTCGGGCGGGCTGAACCCGACCGCGACGGCCTCCACCGCCGATCCCGCCACGGCCTCCTGCACCCGGACCAGGTGCTCCTGACACGGCAGTCAATACCGGTGGCGGATCGCGGTCAGCACGACCGCCGCGTCCCGCCCGAGCTCGCCGAGGTCCACCGGGTCGCCGGTGCGGGCGTCGGGCAGGACGATGTCGTGCAGGTCGACCGGACGGTCGTCGCGACGGGGCACGCACCGGATCGTGCCGGGGAGGGAGACCGGGTGCAGCACGGCCACCAGCACCGCCGTCAGCACCGCCGTCAGCACCGCCGTCAGCACCGCCGTCAGCACCGCGACCAGCTCATCGACCTGCTCGTCGTCGGGGGCGGCACGGCCGGGCTGGTGGCGGCGCGCACCGCCGCACGGCTCGGGGCGCGGGTGGTGCTGGTCGAGCGCACCCGCACCGGCGGCGACTGCCTCTGGACCGGATGCGTGCCGTCCAAGGCTTTCCTCGCCGCTGCCGCGCACGCCCACGCGGTGCGCGACGGCGCCCGGTTCGGGGTCCGCGCGGCGGCGCCGCACGTCGACCTCGCCGCGGTCATGACCCATGTGCACGCCGCCCGTGAACGGATCGCCCCGGTCGACTCGGTCGAGGCGCTGGCCGCCGACGGCGTGGAGGTCCGTCACGGCACGCTGCGCTTCAGCGGCCCCGGGCGCGCCACCCTCGACGGCGAGGTGGATGGCGCCCCGCTGCGCTTCCGGCGCGCGGTCATCGCGACGGGTGCCGATCCGGTGCTGCCGGGGATCCCCGGCCTGGCCGACGCCGCGCCGCTGACCACCGACTCGGTGTGGGACCTGGACGCCCCGGTCCCCTCGCTGGTCGTGCTCGGCGCCGGACCGATCGGCTGCGAGCTCGGCCAGGGGTTCGCCCGGCTCGGGACGGCGGTGACGCTGCTCGAGGCGGCCGATCGCGTCCTGCCCGTCGAGGAGCCGGAGGCCTCGGCGCGCCTGGGTGCGGCGCTCGCCCGCGACGGGGTGGACGTCCGCACCGGGCGGCGCGCCGTGGCGGTGTCGGCCGTGCGTCCCGCCGGTGACGGGTGGGAGGTGGAGCTCGACGACGGTGCCCGGGTGCGGGGCGCGCGCGTCCTGGTCGCCCTGGGCCGGGCCCCGGCGACCGCGGGGCTGGGCCTGGACGCCCTCGGCGTCACGCGGGCGTCCACGGGGCACGTCGTCGTGGACGACCGGCTGCGCACGAGCGCGCCCGGGGTGTTCGCGGCCGGCGACGTCGTCGGCGACCTGCCCTCGGGCGGCGCACTGTTGCCGAGGCCGTTCACCCACGTCGCCGGGGTGCACGGGAGCGTGGCGGCGACCAACGCGGTCCTCGCCCCGCTGCGCCGCGTGGACCACCGGGCCATGCCCCGGGTGACCTACACCGCCCCGGAGGTCGCCCACGTCGGGCTGACCGAGGACGCGGCCCGGGAGGGCCACGACGGCGTGCGGGTTCGGACGCTGGAGCACGGCGAGGTGGACCGGGCCGTGACCGAGGACGAGACCGCCGGGGTGACCCGCGTGGTGCTCGACCGGCGGGGGCGCGTGCTCGGCGCCACCGTCGTGGGCCCGCGGGCCGGGGAGGTGCTCAACGAGCTGACCGCGCTCGTCGCCCGCCGCGGCCGGCTGCGCGAGCTCGCCGGCGTCACCCACCCCTATCCGGGCTGGGGCGACGCCGTGTGGAACGCCGCCCTCGCCGAGCTCGGCGACGCCCTCGCGACCCAGGCGGCGCGGCGGGCGGCCCGTCTCGGCGTGCTGGCGCGGCGGGTCGTGCCGCTCAGCCGCGCATCCGCCGGGCGAGCAGCGCCCCGCCCACGGTGAGCGTGGCGAACCCCCCGGCGGCGGCGAGGAACGCCGGTGAGGTCGGGTCGTCGGCGCTGCCGCCGAGCACGACGAGGGCGACGACGCCGGGCACGATGCCCAGCGCGGTGCCCGCCAGGTAGGGCCGCAGGCCGACGGCCGTGGCCGCCGCGCCGTAGTTGACGAGCACGAACCCGAACAGCGGGACCAGCCGGACGAGGAGCACGGCGAGGAACGCCCGGCGCGCCGTGTGGGTCAGGAACCGGTCGAACCGTTCGAGGCGCTCGCCGGCGAGCGCCTCGACCGCCGGTCGCGACAGCACCCGCCCGACCGCGAACGAGCCGCCCGCGCCCAGCATCGCCCCCGTCCAGACCACCGCGACCCCGGCCACGGGCCCGAAGAGCACCCCGGCCACCGCGGAGAGCAGCGAGACCGGCAGCAGGGCCATGGTGGCGACCGCGTAGACCAGGACGAACGCGACCGCGCCGGCCGGGCCGAGGCCCGCGACCCACGCCCGGGTGTCGGCGACCAGCGAGCTCCCGCGCGTCACGGCCAGGACGCCGGCCGCCGCGAGCAGCACCGCGAAGAGCGCCAGCCGCGGCCAGGGCGAGCGCAGGACCCGCACCCAGCGGCGGCCCGGTGCGGTGGTGGCGGGCCCGGTCACCGGTCACGCTCGGAGAGCGGCAGCAGGCGGCGCAGCGCGGCGTTCTCGGCCGGATCGAGCACGGCGTGCTGCACGCAGGCCGGCACGATCGTGCCGTCCTCGGGGTGGGCCATCGCGTAGTGGCACGCGGCGAGGCGTTCCTGGGTCGCGCGCACGCGCGGGTCGTCGGCGGTCTCCCCGCGCCGGGTGAGTGCCCAGGCCGGAGCGACGTCGGCGGCGTCCATGAAGCTGTGCATGACGAACGTCAGCGGTCGCGGGCGGTGGCGCAGCACCCGGCGCGGGCCGACGCGGCGCACGGTGCGCGCCAGCCAACCGGCGGCCACGGCGACCACCGAGGGGTGGCGGGCCACGACCCGTGCCAGGCGGACGGCCAGCAGGGCCGGGGGCACCCCGGTGAAGGTCACCGCCCCGAGGTGGCGGAAGAACGCGTCGCGCACGGCGAGGTCACGCGGGTCGTCGCCGTCGAGCAGGGGGAACCAGCGGTCCCCGAGCCGGACGCCGTAGGCCACGCGGTTGCAGCGCACGTCCCCGTGCTGGAACAGCGTCGGGTCCAGCCGCGTCCCGGCGCCGGACTCGATGCGCGCCCACACCGCGTCGGCGTCGTGGTCGCGGTAGTCCTCGCGCCACCGGCGCTCGTCGCCCACGAACGCCGCGGGCTGGAACGACAGCATCCCGAACCCCAGCGGCAGGCAGTCGCGCACCACGTCGGGCACCTGGTCGAGGTTGGCCGGGGTGACGGTCATGGTGTGGGCCACGAAGGAGCGCACCCCGTGGCGGCGCAGCGCGGCCATCGCCTCGACGAAGCGGCGGCGGTAGGGGGTCAGCGAGCGCTCGTCCGGCGGCCGCGGGATGCCGCGGCGCCCGTACATCAGCGAGTCGACGTGCACCGCGAACGACAGGCGCCGGAAGCGGCGACGCCCGTCCGGCCCGAGGGCGAGCCGGCGCAGGTGGTCCGGGTCGACGTCGCCGTGGGTCATGCTCATCGGCTCCCGGCCGTGCCGGCGCATGATCTCCAGCGCGGCCGCGTGGTCGTCGGGATCGAGCAGGGTGACCTCGCCGCCGATGAGCTGGGCGTGCGCCACCGGGCCCCGCTCGCGGTGCAGCAGCGCCATCTGGGCCTCGACCTGCGCGAGGGTGTGCGGGCCGTCGACGCGCACCCGGTTGGCGTCGCGGGAGTGGTAGCAGGGCGTGCAGGCCAGGTCGCAGCGCGGGAACACGCCGTGGGTGCCCTCGCACCCCACCGCGTGCCGCCCCAGCACCTGCCCGGGCGTGCGCGCACCGTCGGGCAGCTCCGCCCACCGGCGCGCCAGCGCGTCCGCGAAGGCGGGGTCGACCGGGCGGAGCCTCCGGCGAAGGGCCCGCAGGCGGCCCTCGCGGCGGGGCGCGGTGTAGCGCCGCCGGATCTCCTCGGGCGGGACGCCGCGGAAGTACAGCAGCTTGCACCACTGCATCCGCACGATCATGCGCACCGTCCCGTGCTCGTCGAAACGGCGGGCCGACGCGACGCAGGGCGGGTCGAGGACGACGACCCGGCCCCGGCCGTGCAGTCGCCTGCTGAGCTCGAGGTCCTCCATGAGCACCAGGCCGCCGAACCCGCCGACAGCGTCGAAGTGCCGGCGGCGCACGAACATCGCCTGGTCGCCGAACACCCAGCCCAGCCGGCGCGCCCGCACGTTCGAGGTCCACTCCAGCCAGCGCAGCGCCGGGCCACCCCGGTCGAAGCGCAACCGGAACCCACCGCCCACGACGCGCGGGTCGGCCAGGGCCGCCGCCATCGCCGCCAGGGACGCCGGGTCGGGGCGGGTGTCGGCGTGCACGAACCACAGCACGTCGCCCGTGGCGGCGGCCGCGCCCGCGTCGCCCTGCCGGCCACGGCCCGTCGGTGCGTGCACCACGGTGGCCCGCGGCGCGGCCCGCGCCACCAGGTCCAGGGTGTGGTCGGTGCTGCCGCCGTCGGCGACGACGATCTCGCAGCCGGCGAAGTGGGTGCGCAGGTGCTCGAGGAGCCCGGCCACGCGCTCCTGCTCGTCGAGCACCGGCACGACGATCGAGACGCGCACCGGCGTCACACCGCGCACTGGTAGATCGTCGGCAGCGACCCGTCACGGCGGCGCAGCTCGAGGAACCGCTCGACGACGCGGCGCTTGGCCTCGGCCATCGGCACCTCCGGCCCGCCCAGGTGCATGTCGGGGCTGGTGGCGACGTCCGCGCCCGCGGGGTGCCAGTGCCAGCCGTCGGTGGTGACGGTGAGCTCGGGGACCGTGTCGTCCTCGCCGATCGCCATGCCCGCGTCGGAGTGGCCCCGGGCGATCAGCGGGCGCACCGCCACCCGCTCCGGCGGCACGCCGTGCCCGGCGAGCAGCGTGCGCAGCGCGTCGCCCTGCCCGGCGTTGTGCTCGGTCTCGGTCATCCCGACGCGCACCGGCAGCCCGAGCGACACCGCCAGGTCGAGGCCCTCCATCGCCCGCACCCACGACCCGCGGCCGCGCAGCGCGTCGTGGGCGGCGGGGTCGGGGCCGTCGAGCGAGGTCTGCAGGGTCAGCCCCTCGACGCCGGCGAGCCGGGCGAGCTGCTCGCGGCGCCGCCCGCGGTAGAGCATCGCGTTGGTCAGGCAGACCACGTCGAGGCACTCGGTGGCCTCGAGCAGCATGTCCACGAGGTCGGCGACCAGGAACGGCTCGCCGCCGGTGACGTAGAGCTCGGTGAACCCCTCGGCGACGGCGTCGGCGAGCAGGGCCGAGAAGCGCTCGCGGTCCAGGCGCCGCGGCCGCGCCCGCGGCGACGACGCGACCGAGCAGTAGTCGCAGGCCAGGTTGCAGTCGAAGTTGGTGTACAGCCAGAGCCGGGGCGGGAAGAGCGCCGAGCCGAACAGCGGCATCACCGGGCGCCCGTCGTCGGGTACCGCGAGGTCGGCGCCCCACGAGCCCGCGGCGGCGCGGAAGTCGGGCACGGCGGACTTGTAGAGCTGGAAGCGGCCCCGGGACCGCTCCGCGGGCGGCAGGATCTCCAGGCAGGTGGTCAGCCAGCCGGTCTCGATCGACTCGGCGAACGCCTCGGGCAGGCCCGCGGCCCGGATCGACGCGGCCTGCGCCGCCCAGTCGTACTCCAGGGGCACCAACGTCGCGCTCGCCGAGCCGTCCTCGAGGTCGAGCAGCGCGTACCAGACGTGGGTGCCGCCGTCGTTGGCCGGCCGCCCGAGCACGCCCACGTTGACCACCAGCGTCTCGCCGCCGTCGGAGCGGGTGATGCGACGGGTCCAGGGCAGGCCGGAGTGGGTGCAGCACACGACGTCGGCCCCGGACGCGTCGACCCGGGCCCGGTGCGCGTCCTCGTCGAGCGAGGACCACCAGAAGTCGTTGACCGCGAGCGTGGAGCCGTGGACCAGGTGCAGGTCGACGCCGGCGACGGTCTCGCGGTGCTCGGTCGGGAGCGTGCGCATCCACGCCGCGAAGGCGACCGAGGTGTTCGCGAACGTGTAGTCGTAGGCGATCTGGGCGAACGCGTTGTCGGCGTCGTCGGCGTAGCCGCAGCCGCAGTCGGTCTGCCCGGAGCCGATCGCGACCTCGTAGTTGCCCGCCAGGCACTCGACCCCGCCCTCGCGCAGCAGCGGGAAGACCGCCTCCGGTTCGGCGCCGTAGGCCCCGAAGTCACCCAGGCACACCAGGCGCTGCGCGCCCCGGGCGCGGGCGTCGGCGAGGAAGGACCGCAACGCGTAGGGGTTGGAGTAGACGCCGCCACACAGGGCGATCCGCACCACGGGCGCCTCCTGGGGCGTCGATCGGTTGCGCCCGTCCCATGGTGCCCGGTGCCGGCGGTCCGCGCTCTCCGGCGCGTGCCGACCTCCCCTGGCGTCAGCGGCCGTAGATGACGCTGACGAGCTTCGCGAGGACCTTCACGACCCAGTTCGGGCGGTCGAAGGTCATGACGTTGACGCTGCGGAAGCGGCGCTCGGAGATCGCGAGGGGGCGGGTGAACTCGCGCAGCCCGTCGACGCCGTGGATGCGCCCGAACCCGGAGTCGCCGACGCCGCCGAAGGGCAGCGACGGGATGCCGGCGAACGCGATGACGCCGTTGACCGAGACCATGCCGCACCGCAGCTTGCGGGCCACCTCGTGGCCGCGCGCCTTCGCGAACACCGAGGCGCCAAGCCCGTAGCGCGAGGCGTTGGCCCGCTCGACGGCCTCGTCGAGGTCACGCACGCGGTTGACGACGACCGTCGGCCCGAACGTCTCGTCGGTCACCGCCGAGCTGTCCTCGGGGACGTCGGCGAGCACCACGGGGTCGACGTAGGGCGCGCGAACCGAGCCGGGACCGCCGACCACCGCGCGGCCGCCGCGGGAGAGCGCGTCGTCGATCTGGCCGGAGATGATCCCCAGCTGCGAGGGCATGGTGATCGGGCCGTACGGCGAGTCCGGGCGGCCGCCGGGCCGCACCTGCGCCGCGCGCGCGGCGACGCGGTCGAGCAGGTCCTCGGCCACCGCGTCCACCACGTAGACGCGCTCGACGCCCACGCACGTCTGGCCCGCGTTCGACATCGCGCCCCACACGACGGCCGCCGCGGCGTCGTCGAGGTCCGCGTCGGCGTCCACGAGCAGCGCGTCCTTGCCACCGCACTCCACGAGCACCGGAGTGAGCGACTCGGCGCAGGTGGCCATCACCTTCTTCGCGGTGGCCGTCGAGCCGGTGAACGCGACCTTGTCGACCCCCGCGCGGCACAGTGCGCCGCCGGTCTCGCCCTCGCCGGTGACGACCTGGAACACCGCGTCGGCGTTGATGTCGCCCGGCACGTCGCCCACGGCCTCGGCGAAGCTGTCGGCGAGCCAGGTGCCGACGCCGGGCGTGAGCTCGCTGGGCTTGAACACCACCGTGTTGCCCGCGGCCAGGGCGTAGGCGATCGAGCCCATCGGCGTGAACACCGGGTAGTTCCATGGCCCGAGTACGCCGATCACGCCCATCGGCGGGTACTCGACGGTGGCCTTGTGGTTGATCATGAGCAGGCCCGCCGCGGCGTTGCGCGGTCCGAGGACGCGCCGCGCGTGCTTCGCGGCCCAGTGCAGGTGGTCGAGCGCGAGGATGCCCTCGATGCGCGCGTCGTCCATCGGCTTGCCGGTCTCGCGGCTGACCACCGCGGCGAGCTCGTCGCGCCGCGCGTCGAGCAGGCGCCGCCAGGCCCCGAGCTTCGTCGCCCGCCCGTCGAACCCGAGGTCGTTCCACCACCGCGCCGCCCGCCGTGCCCGGGCCACGACGGCCTCGACCTGCTCGGGCGTGTGCCTGGGGTAGGAGGCGATGACCTCGCCCGTCCGCGGGTCGAGGGAGTCGAAGGTGTCCTGCTGCGCGTCCTGGCCTGCCGCGGGCGCCGACACCGCGTCGCGCGTGCTCGTCATACGCGGAGGCTACGCAGGAGTAGCCGTCAGGCGCGACTGCCGGAACGTGTCAGCGGTGTGGCACCGCTGACGTCCAGTGTCCGTATCGCCACACGCTCGATTGCTGTTCAACCTAGAGGTTTAGTACGGTGTCGGGACTTCGCGTGACACGCGACGAGAGAAGGGACGAGCCGATGCCGACCCTCACGATCGACGTGATCGCCTCGCTCGACGGCTACGGCTACGCCGAGGGGTGGCCGGGCTACTGGGGATTGGAAGGACCCGAGTATCTCGGCTGGCTGGACGCCCAGGACGAGCACACCGCCCTGCTGGGGGCGACGACCTACCGGCTGATGTCCGGGCTCGCCGCCGAGGCGCCCGAGGAACTGGCTGGTCTGACCGCCCAGCCCAAGATCGTGTTCTCCTCGACGCTCGCGCCACCTCTGACGTGGGCGAACACGGAGCTGGTCGCGGGCGACGCGGTCGGCGCCGTCCGCGCCCTCAAGCAGGACCACCCGCGACCCCTGCGCACGGTGGGCAGCCTCGCCCTCGGCCGGTCGCTGCTCGGCGCCGGGCTGGTCGACCGCCTCCGTGTCGTCGTCTTCCCGGTGATCACCGGCGCAACCGGCAGCGACCGCGTCTTCGACGGCTACCCCGACGTCGCGCTCGAGATGGTGGACCGGCGGACGTTCGACGGCCGACTCCAGATGCTCGAGTACGTCCCGACGGTGCTCGACGGTCCCCCGCTCGCCGCCTGACATGCGCCGGGACGGCTCACGCGACCGCGGCGCGGATGTGCTCGGCGATGGCGTCCAGGCGCGCCCGCCCCGGGCGGGTCCAGGCGGCCAGCAGGCGCAGCCCGTCGCCGCGCCGGCGCGGGATGACGTGCAGGTGCACGTGCCACACCGTCTGCCACGCCACTGCGCCGTCGGCGAGCAGCAGGTTCACCCCGTCCGCGAGGCCGGCCGCCCGCAGCCCCGCGGCCACGCGCCGCGCGAGCGCCCACACCGCGGCGCCGTCCGCGTCGTCGACGTCGGCCAGCCCCGCCGCGTGCGTCCGCGGCACGACGAGCACGTGGCCCGGCGTCACCGGCTGCAGGTCCAGGAACGCCACCGCGCCGTCGGACTCGGCCACCACGCTCGCCTCGCCCCGGCCGTCGACGATGCGACAGAACACGCACTCGCCGTCCACCTCGGCCGGCAGGTGCTCGCGGACCCGGCCCCGGGTCACGCGCCGGACCCGCCGCACCAGCCTGCGCAGCAGACGCCCACCCATCGGACCCGACCGCTCAGAACAGCCGGAACTCGTCGACCTCGGCACCGCGCAGGGTCTCGTAGTCGAGCGTCACGCACCGGATGCCCCGGTCGGTGGCCAGCGTGCGGGCCTGCGGCTTGATCTGCTGCGCGGCGAAGACCCCGGACACCGGCGCGAGCAGCGGGTCACGGTTGAGCAGTTCGAGGTAGCGGGTCAGCTGTTCGACCCCGTCGATCTCGCCGCGCCGCTTGATCTCGACCGCGACGGAGCCCCCGGAGTCGTCCCGGCAGAGCAGGTCGACCGGGCCGATCGCCGTCGGGTACTCGCGGCGCACCAGCGACCACCCCTCCCCCAGCGTCGTCACGTGCGCGGCGAGCAGCTCCTGCAGGTGGGCCTCGACGCCGTCCTTGACCAGCCCGGGGTCGACGCCGAGCTCGTGGGTCGAGTCGTGCTGGATCTCCTCCAGGGTGATCGTCAGCGTCTCGTCGGCCTTGTTGCGCACGGTCCATCGGCTCTCGGGCGCTCCCGCCGCTCCGCTCGCCCGAGGCTCCTCGGTGAGCCAGCAGGGCGGGCTCATCCAGTTCAGCGGCTTGTAGGCGCGGTCGTCGGCGTGGACGCTCACCGACCCGTCCGCCTTGACCAGCAGCAGGCGCAGCGCGCTCGGCAGGTGCGCGGTCAACCGGCCGTCGTAGTCCACCGTGCACCGGGCGATGACGAGACGCACGGGCGTCAGCGTAGGAGACGGGCGACGTGGATCATCGGCGGGCGTGGAGCCACCCCTGACCACCAGCACCCGCGAGGTCTACGCCAACCCCTGGATGAGCCTGCGCGAGGACACGTTCCGTCGCCCCGACGGCGGCGAGGGCCTGTACGGGGTCGTCGACAAGCCCGACTACGCGCTGGTGATCCCGCTCGACGGCGACCGCCTGGGGCTCGTCGAGCAGTACCGCTACCCGATCGGCCTGCGCCGTTGGGAGTTCCCGCAGGGCACCGCCCCGGACCGGGCCGCGCTGCCTGCCGACCAGCTCGCCGCCCGCGAGCTGCAGGAGGAGACCGGCCTGCGCGCGGGCACGTGGACCTACCTCGGGCTGCTCGACGTGGCGCCCGGCCTGTCCTCCCAGCGCGGCCGCGCCTTCCTCGCCACCGACCTCACCGCCGGCGCGCCCGCCCGCGAGGACACCGAGGCCGACATGCGCTTCGCCTGGCTCACCCGTGACGAGTTCGAGCACCGGGCCCGCTGCGGGGAGATCACCGACGCCCAGTCGCTCGCCGCCTACGCCCTGCTGATGCTCCGCGCGTCGTAGTGCCCGTCGTGGCGAGAGCGTGGATCCGGCGGGCACGGGCACAGTAGAGGCATGGCCTTGGTGCGGCTCGGTCCGCTGGCGGTGCCCTCTCCGGGCGAGGTGGTGGACACCGGGCGCTCGGTGTTCGGCTGGTTCGGCGAGGTCGTCGACGTCGGCGCCCGCCTGCCCTCGCGGGTCGACGCGCTGCTCGAGGAGGTGACGCGCCTGGTCGGCGTCCTCGGCACCCTGGCCGACCGCGTCGACGGGCTCGTGGATCGCGCCGACACCATCGTCGGGAGGGTCGACGGCGTCATGGAGCGCGTGGACGGCGTCCTCGGCGAGGCCCGGCGGATCACCGCCGGCGCCGAGGAGGTCGTCGGCTCCGCGCGCTCGATCACCAGCGGCGCCGACGAGGTCGTCGGCAGCGCCCGGCGCATCACCGCCGGGGCCGAGGAGGTGGTCCGCTCCGCGCGGACGATCACCAGCGGCGCGGAGGGGGTCGTCGACGACGCCCGCAAGATCACGAGCGGGGCGGACGAGGTCGTCGCGTCGGCCCGCGGGATCACGGGCGGTGCCGCCGAGGTGGTCGAGTCGGCGCGCCGCATCACCGACGGCGCCGACGAGGTCGTCACCTCCGCCCGCAGCATCACCAGCGGCGCCGACGAGGTCGTCACCTCCGCGCGCAGCATCACCAGCGGGGCGAACGAGGTCGTCACCTCCGCGCGCAGCATCACAAGTGGGGCGAACGAGGTCGTCGAGTCCGCGCGCACGATCACCACCGGCGCGGAGGGCGTCGTCGGCGACGCCCGCGAGATCACCGGGGGCGCGCGGGAGATCGTCGAGGGGGCCGGGGCGACGAGCCGCTCGGCCCAGGAGCTGCTCGACCTCTACCGTCCGATGCTCGAGCGCGGCGCCCCGCTGGCCGGCCGCTTCGTGGAGGAGCTCAGCCAGGAGGAGGTGGACGCGGCGATCAAGCTGGTCGACGAGCTGCCGCAGTTCACCGAGCACATGGTCACCGACATCATGCCGATCCTCGCGACCCTCGACCGCGTCGGACCCGACCTCCACGAGCTGCTCGACGTCACCAAGGACCTGCGCCAGGCCATCGACGGCATCCCGGGCTTCTCGTTCCTCAAGCGCCGCGGCTCGAAGGACGACGAGAACGCCTGACCCCCGGGACGACGGTCAGGCCGGGATCACGGCCTGCGTCTGCGTCGTGCGCGCGACGAGGCGGCCGCGGTCGTCGGTGACGTCGGTCTGCACGACGACCTGCGTGCGCCCGGCGTGCACGGGACGTGCCGTGGCGCGGACCTCGCCGCCGGACACCGCGCGCAGCAGGTGGGTGCCCGACTGCGTCGTGGCCGTCCGCGCGCCCGGCGGCAGGCCGAGGAAGGCGCAGACGGCGCCGGCGGTGTCGGCGAGCGTCATCAGCGCGCCGCCGTGCAGCAGCCCGCCGGCGGTGGTGTGCGCGTCGGACCACGCCAGAACGGCGACGGTCTCGTCGGGCCCGGCGGTCTCCACCCGGATGCCGAGGCCGGCGGCGAAGGGCATGGAGGCGATGAGCTCGTACGGGGTCACGCACCGGAGCGTCGGGCCGGCACGTGCTGATCGTCCATGACCCACGAGGTCATCGACCGGCCTACCGGACGGCGGCCACCGTTCTCCCCGTCACCACGACGGAGGAGGACCCGATGACCACCGCCACCGACACCGCCGCCCTCGTCGACCGCTACCTCGCGGCCTGGAACGCCGGGGACCCCCAGGCACGCCGGGAGGCGGTCGCCGCGGCGTTCACCGAGGACGCCCGCTACGTCGACCCGCTCGCCGACGTCACCGGCCACGAGGGCCTCGACGGGCTGATCGCCGGCGTCCAGGAGCAGTTCGCGGGCCTGACCTTCTCCTGCGGCGAGCTGCTCGACGCCCACCACGACGTCGTGCGCTTCACCTGGCACCTCGGCCCGGCGGGCGCGGAGCCCGTCGTGATCGGGTTCGACGTCGCGGAGATCGCCGACGACGGCCGCCTCCGGCGCGTCCACGGCTTCCTGGACCGCGTGCCGGGCTGATCCGATTCCTCTGCACAAGCCCGCATGTGACTGGTATCATCGAACACATGTTCGACAGTGGATGGGTCGCGGTGGCCGAGGAGCCGCGTCCCTCCGCTGTGCCCGTGTGGTCGTCGTGGCGGCCCGGTCCGGAGCTCGCGGCGGCTCTCGAGGCCACGGAGCCGGTCGACCTGGCCGACGACGAGGGCTTCGACGCCGCCGAGCGGCTGGCGGGGTGGGAGGCCCTGGCGCACTGGGCCACCGGCCGGCTCTACCGCGAGACCGCGGACTACACCCGCGCCCGCGAGGCCCGCGCGCGGGGCGCCGGCCGGGGCGAGCTCGCCTCCGAAGCGGTCGCGATGGAGGTCGCGACGTTGGCCCGTGTCGCCCCGCGCACCGGCGAGCTGCGCGTCCACCAGGCGGTGACCCTCGTCGAGCAGCTGCCCTCGACGCTCGCGGCGCTCGAGGACGGCCGCATCTCCCTGGGCCACGCGCGGGTCGTGCTCGAGCAGACCGAGCTGTGCGACCCGGGTACCGCGCGGGCGGTGGACACCGAACTGTGGTCCCGCCCGCCGCGTGATCGGACCCCCGCCCAGCTGCGCGACCTCGTGCGCCGCATCGTCACCCGCCTCGACCCCGAGCTGCTGCGCCGCCGCCCCGAGCACGCCCGCCAGCAACGCGAGATGCGCTACTGGTCCGACGACCACGGAGCCACGGGCGTGCTGCAGCTGCGCCTGCCCGCCGACGAGGCCCGCGGGGTGTTCGCGGTCGTCGACGCCGTCGCCCGCAGTGCCGGCGACCCACCCGGCGGACCGCGGCGCGAGCTCACGCAGAAGCGCGCCGACAGCGCCCGCGACCTCATCCTCGACGGCGCCACCGCCCGACGGGACGGCTCGGGCTGCTGCTCCTGCACGACGGACGGTGCGACCTCGGACAGCTCGACCGGCGCTCCGGCCGACGACACCCCGAACGGCGCTCCCGCCGACGACACCCCGAACGGCGCTCCCGCCGGCGACCCCCCGGACGGCGCTCCCGCCGACGACACCCCGAACGGCGCTCTCGACGGGGACACCCCGGTCGCCGACGAGGCGCAGCGCAGCGAGCCCGTCGAGCACGCGGCGGAGGCGGGCGCGCCGGTCGCGCCGACCCCGGGCGACGACGAGGGTGACCCGGCCGGCGGTGCTCCCGGCGATGATCTGGGCCCGGCGGGCGCAGCGGCCCGGCCGAGGGCCGCGTGTGGCGCGGAGCCGGCGCGGGAGCCCGCACGCGGTCTGCTCACCGGTGTCCCGTCGCCGGTGCGCACCGAGGTGCGGGTGACCATCGGTTGGGACGTCCTGGCCGGGTTCTCCGAGCGCCCGGGCGAGCTGGAGGGCCACGGACCGATCCCCGCGCCCCTCGCCCGGCGCCTCGCCGGCGGCCCCGACGCCTGGTGGCGCCGTCTGATCACCGACCCGCTCACCGGCACCGCCGCGCACCTCGACGCCAAGCGCTACCGACCACCCGGCTCGATGCAGGAGTTCGTCCGTGCCCGTGACGTGACGTGCGCCGCACCCGGCTGCCGCGTGCCCGCAGCCCGCTGCGATCTCGACCACGTCGTGCCCTACGAGCACCACCGGCCCGGCGGCGGCGCCGGCGCCACCACCGCAGCCGGCCTCAAGCCCGGCTGCCGCCGGCACCATCGGCTCAAGACGCTGTCGGAGTGGTCCGCCGAGCTCGGCCCCGACCCCGAGGGCGGTAGTGCGCCCGTGATCATCTGGACCTCGCCCTCCGGGCATCGCTGGTGGGTCCGCTCGCCCGCTCTCGACCCACCACCATGGGACGACGACGCCCACGCCGACCGCCCGGAGAGGGGCGACGACGCTGCCGGGCACGACGCGCGCCCGCGCCCGGGCCCCGAGGACTGGCCGCACGACATCGACTCGTGGCGCCGCCGCGAGGCCGTCGCCCGCCCTGCCGACCCCCGGCGGCGGGCGGTCTGACCGCCGCTCAGGCCCCGGCGACCGGCGCCGCGGACGTGGCGGCGTCGGCGCCGGGGGACAGGCCGTTCACCTCGCGCACGACGTCGACGAACTCGCCCATGATCCCGGTCAGCGAGTACGTCTTCGGCGTGACGACGCGGTGCACGCCGAGGCGCCGCAGCTGCTCGGCGTCGTCGGGCGGGATGATCCCGCCGACGACGACCGGGATGTCCTCGGCGCCGGCGCGGGCCAGGCCGTCGAGCACGGCGGGCACGACCTCGAGGTGCGAGCCCGAGAGCACCGAGAGCCCCACCACGTGCACGCCCTCCTGCACCGCGGCCGCAACGATCTCGGCCGGGGTCAGGCGGATGCCCTGGTAGATGACCTCGAACCCGGCGTCGCGGGCCCGCACGGCGATCTGCTCGGCGCCGTTGGAGTGCCCGTCGAGGCCGGGCTTGCCCACGAGCATGCGCAGGGAGGACGTCCCCATCTCCTCGGCGGTGGCGCGCACGCGGGCCCGGACGTCGGCGAGCTCCTCGGGGGCCTCGCCCGAGCCCGACGTCGCCGCCGAGACGCCCGTCGGCGCGCGGTAGGAGCCGAAGACGTCGCGCAGCGCCGCGGCCCACTCGCCGGTGGTGACGCCGGCCCGGGCACACGCGAGCGTGGCCTCCATGAGGTTCTCGTCGGTCGAGGCCGCCTCGCGCAGGCGGGCGAGCGCGGCGTCGGCGGCCTCCTGGTCCCGCGAGGACCGCCACTCCTGCACGGCGCGGCACGCCTCGTCCTCGACCGACCTCTCCACGGTGAAGATGGCCTCGGCGCCCTCGGCCTGCAGCGGGCTGGGCTCGGTGGAGGTGTACTTGTTGACGCCGACGACGGTGTCCTCGCCCGACTCGAGCCGCATCCGGCGCTGGGCCAGCGACGACACCAGCTGCGACTTCATGTAGCCGGAGTCGACCGCGGGCACGGCTCCGCCCATCTCGGCGACCTTGGCCATCTCCGCCCGCGCGCCCTCGACGATGGACGCGGTCTTGGCCTCCATGACGTGTGACCCGGCGAAGATGTCGTCGTAGTCGAGCAGGTCGGTCTCGAAGGCCAGCACCTGCTGCATGCGCAGCGCCCACTGCTGGTCCCACGGCCGCGGCAGGCCCAGCGCCTCGTTCCACGCCGGCAGCTGGACGGCACGGGCGCGGGCGTCGCGCGAGAGGGTCACGGCGAGCATCTCCAGCACGATGCGCTGCACGTTGTTCTCGGGCTGGGCCTCGGTGAGCCCGAGCGAGTTGACCTGCACCCCGTAGCGGAAGCGGCGCAGCTTCGGGTCCTCGACGCCGTAGCGCTCGCGGCACAGCTCGTCCCAGAGCTGCCCGAACGCCCGCAGCTTGGCGATCTCCTCGATGAAGTGCAGCCCGGCGTTGACGAAGAACGAGATGCGCCCGACGACCTCGCCGAAGCGTTCCGGGGGCACCTGGCCGGAGTCGCGGACCGCGTCGAGCACGGCGATCGCCGTCGACAGCGTGTACGCGACCTCCTGGGTCGGCGTGGCCCCGGCCTCCTGCAGGTGGTAGCTGCAGATGTTGATCGGGTTCCACCTGGGGACGTTGGTGTACGTCCAGGCGATCATGTCGGTGATCAGGCGGACGCTGGGCGCGGGCGGGAACGCGTAGGTTCCGCGCGAGAGGTACTCCTTGACGATGTCGTTCTGCGTGGTGCCCGCGAGCCTGGCGCGCACCTGCTCGACGTCGAGCCCGGCCTCGGCCGCCTGCTCGTCGGCGACCGTGATGTAGAGCGCGAGCATCCACATCGCCGTCGCGTTGATCGTCATCGAGGTGTTGGCCTCGTTGAGCGGGATCCGGTCGAACAGCGCGCGCATGTCCCCGATGTGCGACACCGGGACACCGACCTTGCCGACCTCGCCGCGGGCGAGCTCGTGGTCGGGGTCGTAACCGGTCTGCGTCGGCAGGTCGAAGGCCACCGACAGGCCGGTCTGCCCCTTCGAGATGTTGCGCCGGTACAGCTCGTTGGACGCCCGCGCCGACGAGTGGCCGGCGTAGGTCCGCATGACCCAGGGTCGGTCACGGCTGTCGTCGCTGGGGTAGGGCACGAGAGACCTCCGCGTCGTCGGCACCCTCGAGGGTGGCTGACCCGGGGAATCTACCGGCGGGTCACCGCGGCGGGGAGCGCAGCGTGACGCACGTCGGGTGCCCGTTGGATGCCGTTGCCCACAGGATCGGTCACGATGGACCCGCCGCACGCGAACGGGAGGTGCCGGCATGGTCGGGTCGATCGGTGAGCTCCTGCTCGCGATGGCGTTCGTGGTCATGCTCATCGGCCTGCTGCGCTGGACGTTCGGGCAGGGCCCGCAGGGCGCGCTCCCCGACGAGCACGGCGACGTCGGGCTGCTCGAGACGGTCGCCGTCGTGCCGACCCGCGAGGCCGCCGACCTGCTCGTCGCGAAGCTCGCGCGGGAGAGGGTGCGGGTGACGGTCAGCCGTGGCGAGGAGGGCTGGCGCCTGCTCGCCTTCCCCGGCGACGCCGACGACGCCCGCCTGGTGCTGCGCAGCACCTGACGGCAGCACCTGACGGCAGCACCTGACGGCAGCACCTGCGGTAGCACCTGACCGGCAGCACCTGACGGCAGCACGTGACGGCAGCACGCCTGCGGGAGTAGGACAGCACCGCTCTCGGGTAGGCCCGGACGTCGGTTGACACCCCGCAGCCGCCCGTGACGACCCCTTCCCGGGAGGCCCATCCGTGTCGACGTCCTCCGGTCCTGCCCGCTCCTCGGGCCCGTCCCGCGGCGCCGTCGGCCCGGTCTCCACGGAGCTCGTGCCACGCCTCGGCGTCGCCGACACCCTGCGCGTAGCGCTGGGCGTGCTCGCCCCGACCGTCGCCCAGGGCGCCATCGCGCGCCGGCCCCGCGCGATGGCGCTGGCCGAGCGCCTCGACCTCGACGCCCGGGCCGTCGCCACCGTGCAGGATCTCCACCGCCGGTACGGCGACGTGCCCGTGCGCCTCGCGCTGCCCGGGCGGCGCCTCGCCCTGGTGCTCGGACCCGACGACGTGCACCAGGTGCTTCAGGACTCGCCGGAGCCGTTCGCGCTGGCCAACCGCGAGAAGAAGGGCGCGCTGGGGCAGTTCCAGCCGCACGGTGTGCTCGTCTCCCACGGTCGGGTGCGCGAGCAGCGGCGCGCGGTCAACGAGACCGTGCTCGACACGCCCCGGCCCGTGCACCGCCTCGCCCCCACGGTGGTGGCGGCGGTGCGCGAGGAGGCCCGCGCCGTCGCCGAGCGGGCGGCGTCGTCGCACCGGCTCGACTGGGACACGTTCTCGGCGGGCTGGCGCCGCATGGTCCGCCGCGTCGTGCTCGGCGACACGGCCCGCGACGACGAGGCGCTGCAGCGCGACCTCGACGCCCTGCGGTACCGCGCCAACTGGTCGTACTTCGCGCCCCGCGACCGCTCCCGCCGCGACCGGCTGCGTCGGCGGCTGGCCGCGTACGTCGAGCGCGCCGAGCCCGGCAGCCTCGCCGGCCTGCTCGCGGAGACGGCGGGTGGAGATGAGGAGGTCGATCCCGTCGACCAGCTCCCCCAGTGGCTCTTCGCCTTCGACCCCGCCGGGATGGCCACGATCCGCGCGCTCGCGCTGCTCGCCGTCGAGCCCGACGAGCGCACCCGGGTGCGCGCCGAGATGGACGAGGGCGACCCCGGCGCCCCGCGGGAGCTGCGCCGCCTGCGCGCCGCGGTGCTCGAGTCGGTGCGGCTCTGGCCGACCACGCCGATGATCCTGCGCGAGACGACCCGGGACACCGAGTGGGCGGGCGCCCGCGTGCCCTCGGGGACGGCGATGCTGGTCTACACGCCGTACCTGCACCGCGACGACGACGACCTCGCCGTCGCCCACCGCTTCGCCCCGGATCTCTGGCTCCGCGACGGCCCCACCGGCCCTCCCGACGGTGCGCGCACCGACTGGCCGCTCGTGCCGTTCAGCGAGGGCCCGGGTGTCTGCCCCGGTCAGAACCTCGTGCTGCTGACGGCGAGCACGTTCCTCGCCACGCTGCTCGAGCACCACGACCACGCGCTGACCCACCCGCGCGCGCTCGACCCGGCGTACGTGCCCGGTGTCATCAGCCCGTTCCGCGTGCGCTTCCGGACGAGGGCCCGCTGACGCGGGCACGCGCGGGGGGTCAGCGGGTGGGCGGGGCCACGATCCGCGCGATGTCGCCGCCGAGCGCGGCGAGGTTCTCGACGAACAGCGGGTAGCCGCGATCGATGTGGGCGACGTCCCACACCTCGGTCTCGCCATCGGCGCACAGCCCGGCGAGCACGAGACCCGCGCCGGCGCGGATGTCCGAGGCCCACACCGGCGCCGACGACAGGCGGCGCACGCCGCGCACGACGGCGTGGTGGCCGTCGGTGCGCGCGTCGGCCCCGAGTCGCACCATCTCCTCGACGAACCGGAAGCGGCCCTCGAAGACGTTCTCGGTGATCATCGACGTGCCCTCGGAGATGGCCGACAGCGCGATGGCCATGGGCTGGAGGTCGGTGGCGAAGCCCGGATAGGGCAGCGTCACCCAGTCCACCGAGCGCGGACGCCCGTCCATCAGCACCCGGAAGCCGTCCTCCTGCGCGGTGACCTCCGCGCCGGCCTGCCCCAGCTTGTCGAGCACGAGGTCGAGGTGGTGTGCGTCGACGCCGCGCACCGTGACGTCGCCGCCGGCCATCACCGCGGCGAACCCCCAGGTCGCGCCGACGATGCGGTCGCCGATGACGCGGTGCGTCGTGGGCGTGAGCGGGCCGCCGCCGTGCACGGTCAGCGTCGAGGTGCCGCCACCCTCGATCTTGGCGCCCATCTGCTGGAGCATCGTCACCAGGTCGACGATCTCGGGCTCGCGGGCCGCATTGTCGATGACCGTGGTGCCCTCGGCGAACACCGCGGCCATGAGGATGTTCTCGGTGGCCCCGACGCTGGGGAAGTCGAGCCAGATCTGCGCGCCGCGCAGCGTCTCGGCCCCCGCCACCACGCAGCCGTGCGAGATCTCGCTCGACGCACCGAGCAGGCGCAGGCCCGCCTGGTGCATGTCCAGCGGGCGCGAGCCGATCGCGTCGCCGCCGGGCAGCGGCACCACCGCGCGGCGGCAGCGGGCCACGAGGGGGCCCAGCACGCACACCGAGGCGCGCAGCCGCGACACCGAGCGGTAGTCCGCCTCGGGGGTGAGCTCGGCCGGCACGTCGATCGTCACCGTGTCGCCCTCGACGGTCACCGCACAGCCGAGGCTGCGCAGGACGTCGGCCATCAGCGGCACGTCGAGGATCTCCGGACAGTTCGTGATGACGGTCCGGCCCTCCGCGAGTAGCGCCGCCGCCATCAGCTTGAGCACACTGTTCTTGGCGCCGACGACGTCGACCGCCCCCGCCAGCGGACCCGAGCCGCGCACCACGAAGTGCTCGTTCATCGCGGCGGAACGCTACCCGTCGGCCCGCACGACCCCGTCGGCGGAACCCCCGCGGCCGTTGGTCGCAGTCGTGCTGCGCGCGGGCCGGCGGGGCACGACCATCGGCGTCCCGGTCTCGGGGTCGGGCAGCACGCGGCAGGCCAGCCCGTAGACGTCGGTGACGAGCTCCTCGGTCAGGATCTCGGCGGGCGGCCCGCTCGCGGCCACCTCCCCGCCGCGACGCAGCGCGACGAGGTGGGTGGCGTAGCGCGCGGCCTGGTTGAGGTCGTGGAGCACCGCGACGAGCGTGCGCCCCAGGTCGGCGTGCAGGCGCGCGCAGAGCTCGAGCACGTCGACCTGGTGGGAGATGTCGAGGTAGGTCGTCGGCTCGTCGAGCAGCAGGATCGGCGTCTGCTGCGCCAGCGCCATCGCGAGCCACACCCGCTGGCGCTGGCCACCGGAGAGCTCGTCGACGAGCCGCTCGGCGAGGTCGGACGTGTTCGTCAGGGCCATCGCCTCGACGACGGCCTCCTCGTCGGTGTCCGACCACTGGCGCAGCAGTTGCTGGTGCGGGTAGCGGCCGCGGGCGACGAGGTCGCCGACGGTGATGCCGCCGGGCGCGGTCGCGGTCTGGGGCAGGAGCCCGAGGCGCCGGGCGACCTCCTTCGACCGATAGTTCGCGATCTGTTGCCCGTCGAGCAGCACCGCGCCGGCCGACGGACGGAGCACCCGGGCCAGCGCCGCGAGCAGGGTCGACTTGCCGCAGGCGTTCGGCCCGACGATCACGGTGAACGAGCCGTCGGGGATCGCCACCGACAGCCCGCTGGTCACGGTGCGTCCCTCGTAGCCCAGGGTCACGTCCCGCGCGAGCAGGCGTGGCATGGGGCCTCCCGTCCTCACGTGGTGCTCCCCCGCCACATCCGCACGAGCAGCGCGCAGAGGTAGAGCCCGCCGAACAGGCCGGTTGCGACGCCGACCGGCAGCGGGACCGGGGCGAACAGGCGGGTCACCGCGAGGTCGCTGACCAGCAGCATCGCGGCCCCGAGCAGCGCCGACGGCACGAGTACCGGCGTCGCCGCGCCGCAGAGCCGGCGGGCGATCTGCGGCGCGGCGAGGGCGAGGAAGGGGATCGGGCCCGCGGCCGCGGTCGCGGCGGCGGCGAGGCCCACCGAGGCCAGCAGCAGCACCGTGCGGCTGCGGCCGACGTCGACGCCGAGACCGCCGGCGGGCCGGTCGCCGAGCTCGAGCAGCGCCAGGCGCCGGCCGTACGCGAGCACGGCGGGCAGCAGCAGCGCCACCAGCCCGCCGAGCGCGGCGACCTGGGGCCAACCGCGGTTGCCGAGGTCGCCGAGGAGCCAGGACTGCGCGTCGACCGCGGTTTGCAGTACGGCCCTGGTGATCAGCCAGCTGTTGATCGCGAGCAGCATGGCCCCGATCCCGATCCCGATGAGCACCAGCCGCAGGCTCTGGGTGCCGCGCCCGGCCGAGAGCGCCACGACGAGGAGCGCGGTGACCACCCCGCCGACCAGGGCCCCCACCGACACCCCGAGGGTCGAGGCGCCGAGGCCGACGATCGCGATCAGCGCGCCGGTGGAGGCCCCCGTGGTGAAGCCGATGACGTCGGGACTGCCCAGGGCGTTGCGCGACAGGCTCTGCAGCACCGCGCCGCTGACCGCCAGCGCCGCCCCCACCCCGACGGCGAGCAGCAGGCGCGGCAGGCGCAGCGTGAGCACGACGAACTCCGTGGCGCGGCTGCCCTGCCCGGCCAGCGTCTCGCCGACCTCCGCGAGCGTCAGCGGGAACTCGCCGGTGGTCAGCGAGACGAGCGCCCCGACCACCACCACGACCGACGACGCCGCCCCGACGGCCACCGAGCGCGGGCCCACGCGCAGCGTCACCCGCCCCCCGGCGAGGCGGACGAGGCGACCGGTGACGGGCGAGCGGGGTGGCGCGCTCACACGCTCACCAGCCGGCGCCGGCGGCACAGGGCCACGAAGACCGGAACGCCGAGCACGGCGGTCATCACCCCGACCTGGATCTCCCCGGGCGGGGCGACCACGCGGCCGATGACGTCGGCGACGAGCATGACGATCCCCCCGAGCAGGGCGGTATAGGGCAGCAGCCAGCTGTGCGCGGGCCCGACCACGAACCGCACGGCGTGCGGCACGGCCAGCCCGAGGAAGGCCACCGGGCCGACCGCGGCAGTGGCGGCGCCCGCCAAGACCGTGGCCGCGCCCCCGGCGAGCAGGCGCGTGCGCTCGACGTCGAGGCCGAGGGCGGTGCCGGCGCGGTCGCCCAACGCGAGGGTGTCCAGCGCACGGGACAGGGCGAACGCGGCCACCACCCCGACGAGCAGGAACGGGGCGACCGAGACGAGCACGTCGGTGCGCCGCCCGTCGAGCGAGCCGAGGTTCCAGAACCGGAAGCTGTCGAACGTGCGCGGCGAGAGCACGAGCGCCGCGTTGACCAGGGCCACGAGCACCGCGGCGACCGCGGCACCGGCGAGCACGAGGCGGTCCGGCGTGCCCGACGAGCGGCCGGTGGCCCCCAGCACGTGCACCGCCGCCATCGTCACCGCGGCCCCGGCGAGCGCGAACCACACATAGCCCGTGACGGTGCCGATGCCGAACACGCCGATCGCGACGACCACGGCGGCCGACGCGCCCGCGTTGACCCCGAGCAGCCCGGGGTCGGCCAGCGGGTTGCGCGACAGGCCCTGCATCACCGCACCGGACAGGGCCAGCGCGGCGCCCACGCCGAGGGCGAGCAGGCCGCGCGGCACCCGCAGGTCGCGGACGACGGCCGCCTCGGTCCCCGAGGTGCCCGCCGTCCCCGGGTCGCCGCCGACGAGCAGCGCCCAGGACTGGGCGAGCCCGATGTCGCGGGAGCCGATGCCGATGCTGACCAGGAGCACGACCAGGGCCAGCGCGGCGAGTGCGAGCAGCCCGACCGCGCGCAGGGACGCGCCGCCGGCCGAGCCGGTCCGCGTCCCGGCCGCCGTCACCTGCACCACCTCGTCACCGCCCGCGTGTGTGTCCGTGCCCGTGTCCGGTTCGTCGTGATCCGGCACCTCGGCGGCGCCGGGCGTGAGGGTAGCCTTCGCACCATGCTTTAGGGTTGCCTACCCTCACGTCTCCTGCCCCACCCCCGACAGCCAGGAGCCCCCGTGCCACGTCCCGCCGGAGCCGTCCGCCGCCTCGTCCTCGCGGCGTGCGCCGTCGTCCTGCTCGCGCTCGCCGCGTGCGGCGGGGGCGGTGCGGGCGGTGAGGGCGGTGGCGGGGCCCCGGCCGCCGGGGTGGGCACGGTGTTCCCGGCCACCGTCGACACCGCCTTCGGGCCCGTCACGGTGCCGGAGGCTCCGCAACGGATCGTGGCCCTGGGCTGGTCGGACGCCGAGACCGCGCTCGCGCTCGGCGTGGAACCGGTCGGCGCGTCGGACTGGCTCGGCTTCGGCGGCACCGGCGTCGGCCCGTGGTCCCGCGGCTACACGAACCCGCCGGTGATCCTCGGGACCACCCAGCTCGACTACGAGGCCGTCGCCGCCCTGCGCCCCGACCTCATCCTCGACACCCGCTCGTCGGGCGAGCGGCAGCGCTACGACACGCTCTCGCGGATCGCGCCGACCATCGCCCCGCCGCCCGGGCTCACGGCCGCGTACGGCACGTCGTGGCGCCAGCAGATGACGATGGTGTCCACGGCGCTGGGCAAGCCCGACGAGGGCGCCCGCCAGGTCGCCGCGCTGGAGGACCGGTTCCGCCAGGCGCAGGTCGCGAACCCCCAGTTCGTCGACCGCACCGTGGGCGTCGGGGCGTTCTTCGGTGGCCAGTGGGGTGCCTACGTCCCGGGCGACCAGCGGATGGACCTCATGACCGAGCTCGGGTTCCGCCCCTCGCCGCAGATCCAGCAGCTCGCGACGCAGGCGAACGGCTCGTTCTACGTGACGCTCTCCGGCGAGCAGGTCTCGCAGCTCTCGGCGGACCTCACCGTCGTCTTCCCGATCAACGCGAGCGCCGACCCGATCCGCACCGACCCGGTGCTCTCGCGGACCCCCGCCGCGCAGGCCGGGCACCTCGTCGTGCTGGACGACCAGACCACCAGCGACGCCTTCTCGTCGGGTTCGGTGCCGGGCACCCGGGCGGCGCTCGAGCGCGCGGTGCCGCTGTTCGCGGGAGCGCTCACTCCCTGACCTGGCACCCTGGCGCCACGTGACCCTCCCGCCGTGGCTCGCCGCCGAGATCGCCGCCGTCCCGCCCCGCCGCACGCTGGCGAGCGCCGACGAGCTCGCGGCGGCGTCCGCACGGCTGGCCGCCGAGTACCCGGAGGTGGTGACGCACCGTCGCGTCGGCACCTCGGGGCTCGGCGAGCCGCTGACGGCCCTGACGATCGGCGACGCCGCGGACCGGCCGTGCGCGTTGATCATCGGCCTGCCCCACCCGAACGAGCCGGTCGGCGGGCTCACCGCGCTGCACCTCGCGCGACGCGTCGCGGAGGACGACGCGCTGCGCTCCCGGCTGGGGCTGACCTGGCACGTCGTCACGTGCATCGACCCGGACGGGCTGCGGCTCAACGAGGGCTGGCTCGCCGGGCCGTTCACGCGCGAGCACTACGCCCGGCACCTGTACCGGCAGGCGGGCACCGAGCAGATCGAGTGGAGCTTCCCTCTCGCGCACAAGGAGGCGTGGTTCGACGCGGTGCTGCCCGAGACGCTCGCGCTGATGCGGCTGATCGACGAGCACAGACCGGCGCTCATGGCGTCGCTGCACAACGCCGAGGTCGGCGGGGTGTACCACTACCTGTCCCGCCCCGAGCCCACGCTCCACCCGGCCCTGCAGGCGATCCCGGGGCAGGTCGGCCTGACGCTGCACCGCGGCGAGCCCGAGGCGCCGTGGATCCCGCTGCTCGCCGAGGGAATCTACCGCGCGCTCGACATCCGCGACGCCTACGACCACCTCGAGCTCACCGGCGAGCACGGCACCCTGGCCGGCGGCAACTCCACCGGCGCCTACGCCGCCCGCCACGGCACGCTGACGCTGGTCAGCGAGGTGCCGTACTGGCGCGACGACCGCCTCGGCGACGACTCCCCGTCCGGCGCGGGCCGGGCCGGCCTGCTCACCGCGGCCGGGCGGGACGTCGCGGACCTGGCGACCGTGCTGACCGGCACCCTCGACGCCGTCGCCGGCACCGTGCACGACTCCCCGTTCGTCCGTGCGACCCGGTTCTTCGCCCCGTTCCTCGCCGACACCGCCGCCGACCTCACCCGCCGCGGCGGCGAGCCGGACCGCGGCGCCACGGTCGCCGAGCAGGCCTCGCTGACCGAGCTCGTGGACATGTCCCGGCTGCGCTACGCCGGCATGCTGCTGCGGGCCCTCGACGCCGAGGTCGCCCTGGGCAACGTCCGGCCGGCCGTGCGGGCGGCGCGGGCGATCCTCGACGAACGGTTCACCGCGTGGTGCGCCGAGGCCGCCGGTCGCGCGCCGACGGACACCGTGCCGCTGCGCGACCTCGTCGCGGTGCAGGCCGCGTCGGTACTCGCGGCCGCGGATCACCTCGCCGGCTCTCTAGACTGACGCCGTGGCCGTACACCTCACCCGGATCTACACGCGCACCGGCGACGACGGGACGACCGGCCTGTCGGACTTCTCGCGGGTGCCCAAGACCGATCCGCGGCTCGCGGCCTACGCCGACTCCGAGGAGGCCAACGCCGCCATCGGCGTCGTGCTGTCGGTGGGCGCCCCGCCGGACGCGATCGTCGCACCCCTTCGCCAGATCCAGAACGACCTGTTCGACGTGGGCGCGGACCTGGCCACGCCGGTGGTCGACGAGCCCGAATATCCGCCTCTGCGGGTCACCGAGCGCCAGGTCGAGCGCCTCGAGGGCTGGTGCGACGCGTTCAACGCCGACCTGCCCAAGCTGGACTCGTTCATCCTGCCCGGCGGCACCCCCGCGGCCGCGTACCTCAACGTCGCGCGCACCGTCACCCGCCGCGCCGAGCGCAGCACCTGGGCGGTCATCGCCGCCGACCCCGACCGCACCAGCCGGCTCCCCGCGCACTACCTCAACCGGCTCTCCGACCTGCTGTTCATCCTCGGTCGCGTCGCCAACCCCGGCGGCGACGTCCTCTGGGTCCCCGGCGGCCCGGAGGAGCAGCAGGACTAGAGCCGTGTTCGACGAGCGCTTCACCGAGGGCCTCGACCCCTCCGTGTGGACGCCCGCCTACCTGCCGGCCTGGAGCTCGCGCGCCGCGGCCGCCGCGACGTGGCGGGTCGACGACGACGGCCTGCACCTGTCGATCCCGCCCGACCAGCCGCTGTGGTGCCCCGACGACCACGACCCGCCCCTGCGCGTGTCGGCGGTGCAGTCGGCGAACCGTTCCGGGCCCGTGGGCAGCACCGAGGGGCAGCAGCCGTTCCGCGCCGGGCAGACGGTCCGCGAGGAGCAGCCGACCGTCCTGGGCCTCACCCCCGGTGACGGGACCGTGGAGGTCGAGTGCCGGGCACGCCTCGGGCCGTCGGCGATGTTCTCCGCCTGGATGATCGGCCTCGAGGACGCGCCCGACCGCTGCGGCGAGATCTGCCTCGTCGAGGTCTTCGGCGACACCGTGGCGGGCGCGCACGCCGCCGTGGGTTCGGGGATCAAGGCGTTCCGCGACCCGCACCTGGTCGAGGACTTCGTCGTCGAGCCCCGCGACCTCGACGTCACCGGCTGGCACACCTACGCCGCCCACCGGCGCCCCGGTTCCGTCGACCTGGCGATCGACGGCGTCACCACCCGCAACCTGCGCCAGGCACCGGACTACCCGATGCAGCTCATGATCGCGGTGTTCGACTTCCCCGACCACTCCGCCCACGACCCGTCCGACGTACCCGAGCTCGTGGTGCGCCGGGTCCGGTATCACCCGTAGCCGGTCAGCCGAACGCCTTGGCCTCCCCGCGGTAGGTCGGAACGGTGGCGACGACCCGGTCGCCCTCGACGAGGTGGTACGCGGTGAGGTGTTCGGCGAGCTCGCCGGCCTTCGCGTGCCGCATCCAGACGCGGTCGCCCGGCGCCGGGACCGCCCGGCCGCGGACGGGCGTCTGCACCTCCCCCGCGCCCTCGGTGCCGGTCAGCGACAGCCCGGCGGGCCACGTCGGCGTCGGGAGCCGTGAGGACGCGGCGGGCCCGGACGCCACCCAGCCGCCACCCGCCAGCGTCGCGGTCCGCGCGTCGGGCCGGCGGACGACCGGCAGCGCGTAGACCGCGGCGGGGCGCGGCCGCATGCGCGTGTAGCCGTCGAAGAGCGTCGCACCGATCAGCGCCGAGCCCGCGGCGATCTCGGTGACCGACGGGTCCGCCCGCGTGGTCTCCACGCTGCCGCTGCCACCCCCGTTGACGAACTCCAGGTCGGCGACGTCACGCACCGCCCGCACGGCCGCGCCCCGGCGGCCGGCGAGCTCGGCGGCCGAGCGCCGCTGCATCCAGCGCACCGCCGCGTCACGAAGCCGCGAGCCCGTCGCGTCCGGGACCCCCGCGATCTGCCCCTCGTAGGCCATCAGGCCCACGAGCCGGAACCCGGGGCGCGCGGCCACCGCGCGGGCCAGCCGGCCCGCGTCCCGCGCCGTGTGCACCGGGGAGCGGCGGGCGCCCACGTGCACCCCGGGCAGCGGGCGCCACGCGGCGTCGAGCTCGAGGCAGACCCGCAGCTCGGGACGGTCCGGGCCCAGCACCGCGTCGATGAGGTCGAGGTGCTCGGTGGAGTCGATCATGAGCGTCACGGTCTCGCGGGCGCGGTGGCCCGCGGCGAGGGCGCGCAGCGCGCCGCGGTCGACGGTGGGGTAGCCGACGAGCACGTCGTCGCTCATCCCCTGCTCGACGTGCCAGAGCGCCTCGGCCAGCGCGTAGCACATGAGCCCGGCGACCCCCGGCCGCGCGAGCGCGCGCTCGATCAGCGCCCGGCAGCGCACCGACTTCGTCGCGAGCCGGACGCGGCGTCCGGCCGCGCGGCGCAGCAGGTCGTCGAGGTTCGCGTCGAACGCCTCGAGGTCGACCACGCCGAACGGCGGGTCGAGGTCGGCCGTCGCGCGATCCCAACGGCTGGTCACGGCGCGGACGCTACGGTGCGCTCATGGGCCCGGGCAGCACCCGTCGCACGGCGGACCGCCGCCCCGCTCCGTCCCCCTGGCGGAACTGGTCCGGCACCGTCACCGCCGTCCCTGAGCGGGTGCACCTCCCCCGCTCGGTACCCGACGTCGTGGCGGCCGTGCGTGACGCGACCGTCGCCGGCGCGCGGCTGCGCCCGCGCGGCAGTGGCCACTCCTTCACCTCGCTGGCGGCCACCGACGGGCACGCGATCGACCTGCGGGGCTTCGCCGGCATCGAGGCCCTGGACACGGCCACCGGCGTCGTCCGGGCCCGCGCCGGCACCACCCTCCGTGCCCTGAACCGCGCCCTCGAGGCCCACGGCCTCGCGCTCGCCAACCTCGGCGACATCGACGCCCAGACCATCTCGGGCGCGGTGGCCACCGGCACCCACGGCACCGGCGCCCGCCAGGGCGGGTTGGCCACGCAGGTCCTCGCGCTCGACCTCGTGCTCGCCGACGGTACGGCCGTGCGTTGCTCGGCGGACGCCGAGCCCGACCTGTTCGCCGCCTCCCGCGTGGGCCTCGGCGCGCTCGGAGTGGTCACCCACGTCACGCTGCAGTGCGTGCCGGCCTTCGTGCTGCACGCCGTCGAGCGCCCCGAGCGCCTCGACACGGTGCTGTGCGACCTCGACGGGCTGTTCGCGAGCGCCGACCACGCCGAGTTCTACTGGTTCCCCTACGGCTCCCGCGCCATGGTCAAGCGCAACCACCGCGTGACCGCGGACGCCGCGCCGGCGCCGCTGTCCCCCGTGCGGCGGTTCGTGGAGTACGACGTGGTGGAGAACGCCGCGTTCGGGGCGGTGTGCCGGGTCGGCCGCGCGGCGCCCTCGACGGCACCGGCGCTGGGGCGTCTGGCGTCGTCGGTGCTGTCCACGCGCGAGTACGGCGACCGCTCCCACCGTGTGTTCACCACGCGGCGACGGGTGCGCTTCGTGGAGTCGGAGTGGGCCGTGGCGCGCGAACGCCTCGGTGACGTGCTGGCCGAGCTGCGCGCCGTCGTCCCGCGCCTGGAGCACCCGGTGCTCTTCCCCGTCGAGGTGCGCGTGGCGGCCGGCGACGACGTGTGGCTGTCCACGGCGTACGGCCGCGACACCGCCTACGTCGCGGTGCACCAGTACGTCGGAGCGCCGCGCCGCGAGTGGTTCGACGCCGCCGGGGCGATCGCCGCTGCGGCGGGTGGACGCCCGCACTGGGGCAAGGAGCACCACCTCGACGCCACGGCCCTGCGCGAGCGCTACCCGTGCTTCGACGCCTTCCGGCGCGTGCGCCGCGACGTCGACCCCGGAGGGCTGTTCACGAACGCCCACCTCGACCACGTCCTCGGCGCCGTCTGAGCGCCACCGGGGTCCTCTCCGGCGTTGACCTCCCCGCCCCGCTCCAGCACCGTGGCGCCGTGGCCCGCAACCTGACGTCCGGGGCCGTCACGGTCGACGACCTGCCGCCCGTGACGGTCGCGTTCATCCGGCGTCAGGGGACGACGCGAGGGTTGGACCGCGACCCGCTGGCCGAGGTGACCCACGGCTTGCGCGTCGACGAGGAGACGATGAACCGGCAGCGCGTCGGCCCGCGCTCGCAGCGGCACACCACGGAGCTCCTGCTGACGCCCGAGCTGCTGATCATCTCCTACCGTCAGGGCAGTGACGACGCGCCGCACGTCGACCCCGCTGCACGGGTCGGCTTCCACCGGCTGGACCAGCTCGAGGTCGCCGTGCCGGCCGCCGGACTGCAGAAGCGCGCCCCGGGCGCCGCGCCCGCGGCGGGTGTCGTGGCGGTGACGAGCACGCCGCTGGGGGGCACCCGACGCACGACGCGCCACGTCGCGTCGGGTATCGGCCCCGAGGTCACGCGCTTCTGGGACGCGCTGCAGACCGCCGTCGCCCGGACCCGCCCGGCTTGACGCGCAGCGTCGTGCAGGAGCCGCTCCTCAGTGCGGGATGCGGGGTCGTCCGCCGGGTCTTCGTTGTCGGTCGGGGTCGATCCAGGGTCGATCCAGGGTGGGGGGTGAACCACGGCAGCCCGTCGAGGATCTCGACGGTCCGAACCCCTCCCGGAGGATCTCCGCGCCGACGGCGTCGGCGATCACCGCGGTCATCCACAGCGTCCCGTCACGGCGCGAGACCAACCGCACCTCGTCGTGGCGGGCCTCCCGCTCATCGGGGGCCACCCCGTCCGGATCCAGATACGCCAGCAACCGGGCGGCGACCTTCTCCAACCCCCGCGGCGACAACCTCGTCGCCGCCTGCGCCAGCCCGACCTCGGCCTCACCCCACACGGCCGCGTGGTTCGGCGGAGCCCGTACGAGGCGGCGGACCGTGGAGCTCCTGCCGACCCGCGAACTGGAGCACATCGGGGGCACGCACCGCGCGACGCGCTACGTCCCCGCCGGTACCGGACCCGATGTCGTGAGCGTCGGGAGGCGCTGCTGACGGCCGTCGACCGCTCGCGGAGCCGCCCCGGGACGTGAGGGGTCAGCTCGCCTGGCGGTAGCCGGTCGAGCGCCCGGGCGGGATGGACTCGAGCCAGGACGCGAACCCGGTCAGCGCGTCGGCGCTGATCGCGAGCTCCCACGTGGTCCCACCCTCACGGCAGGACAGCACGGTGGAGCCCGGAGGGTGCATCTCGCCCGCCACCGGGCTGCGGCGGTCGACGATCTCGAGGCGGGTGCGGTCGAGGACCACGTTGGGTCCCGAGCGCAGGCCGCCGACGCGATACCACCGGAACTCGTCGCCGCGGTAGCGGGCGAGCCCCGAGTGCCAGCCGCGCGGGTCCTCCGCCGCCCGCGACTGGCGCAGCGCGACGTCGACACCACCCCGGCGGAGGAGCCGGATGCGGCGCAGCATCAGCAGGGCCACGACGAGCAGCACCGCGAGCACCACGATGGCCGCCAACTCGGCGATCATCACGGGGCCCACCGGTGCTGCTCGCCGTTCCTCAGCGGTCCGGGTTCTCGCCGGCCGCCCGCAGGCGCGCCCGCGCGCGGGCCGCGGCGGCCCGGCTCTCGTGGTCGTCCTCGTTGCCGCCCTCGGCGCGCTGCAGCTCGTCGCGCGCCGCGGAGACGTCGATCTCCGACGCGATCTCGGCCTGCTCGGCCAGGATCGTGACGGACTCGGCGGTGACCGACAGGAACCCGCCGAACACCGCGGCGTGGAACGACTCGCCGTCGGTCGGGTCGATGCGCACCACGCCGGCCTCGTCGAGGGCGGCGATCACCGGCTGGTGCCCGGGCAGCAGACCGATGTCGCCCTCGACCGTGCGGGCGGAGACGAAGTTCGCCTGGCCCGACCACAGCCGCTTCTCGACGCCGACGATGGCGACCTCCATCTCCGCCATCAGGAGGAGTACTTCTTCGCGTTGGCCTCGACGTCCTCCAGGCCACCAGTCATCGCGAAGGCCTGCTCGGGGTAGTCGTCGTACTCGCCCTTGGTGATCTTGTCGAAGGCCTCGACCGTGTCCTTGACGTCCACGAACGAGCCCTCCTCACCGGTGAACTGCTCGGCGGCGTACATGTTCTGGCCGAGGAAGCGCTCGATGCGCCGCGCGCGGGCGACGGTGAGGCGGTCCTCCTCGGAGAGCTCGTCGATGCCGAGGATGGCGATGATGTCCTGCAGGTCGTTGTAGCGCTGCAGGATGCGGATGACCTCGCGGGCGACCCGGTAGTGGTCCTCGCCGACGTACTGCGCGTCGAGGATCGTCGAGGTCGAGGTCAGCGGGTCCACCGCCGGGAAGATGCCCTTGGCGAACACGCCACGGGAGAGCTCCGTGGTGGCGTCCAGGTGGGCGAAGGTGGTGGCCGGCGCCGGGTCGGTGTAGTCGTCGGCGGGCACGTAGATCGCCTGCATGGAGGTGATCGAGCGGCCGCGGGTCGAGGTGATCCGCTCCTGCAGCTCGCCCATCTCGTCGGCCAGGGTCGGCTGGTAGCCCACGGCCGAGGGCATGCGGCCCAGCAGCGTGGAGACCTCCTGGCCGGCCTGCGTGAACCGGAAGATGTTGTCGATGAACAGGAGGACGTCCTGCTCCTCCTGGTCACGGAAGTACTCCGCCATGGTCAGCGCCGACAGGGCGACGCGCATGCGGGTGCCGGGCGGCTCGTCCATCTGACCGAACACCAGCGCGGTGTCGTCGAGCACGCCGGCCTCGCGGAGCTCGACCCAGAGATCGTTGCCCTCACGGGTGCGCTCTCCCACGCCGGCGAACACCGAGGTGCCACCGAAGTTGCGGGCGATGCGAGTGATCATCTCCTGGATGAGCACCGTCTTGCCGACACCGGCGCCGCCGAACAGGCCGATCTTGCCGCCCTGCACGTACGGGGTCAGGAGGTCGACGACCTTCAGGCCGGTCCAGAGCACCTCGGTCTTGCCCTCGAGCTCCTCGAAGGCCGGCGGGTCGCGGTGGATCGTCCAGCGGTCGGCGTCCGCCGCGTAGCCCGGCTCGTCGAGGCAGTCGCCGAGCGCGTTGAACAGGTGGCCCTTGACGACCGGGCCCACCGGCACCGAGATCGCGTGGCCGGTGTCCTGCACGTCGGAGCCGCGCACCACACCGTCGGTGGGCTGCATCGAGATCGTGCGCACCTGGTTGTCGCCGAGGTGCTGCGCGACCTCGAGGGTCAGCTTCTTGGTGTTGTCGCCGAGGGTGACGTCGAGGGTGAGGGCGTTGAAGAGCTCGGGCACCTCGCCGCGCGGGAACTCCACGTCGACGACGGGGCCGAGGATGCGGGTGATGCGGCCGACGGCACCCTGCGAGCCGTTCTGCGCGGTGCCCTCGGACGTGGCGGTGGACTGGGTCATCGTCAGCTCCCCTACTCGGCGAGGGCGTTGGCGCCGCCAACGATCTCGCTGATCTCCTGCGTGATCTGTGCCTGGCGGGCCTGGTTCGCGTCCCTGGTCAGGTTGTCGACCAGGTCGTTCGCGTTGTCGGTCGCCGCCTTCATGGCGCGCTGCCGGGCCGCCGACTCGGACGCCGCGGCGTCGAGCAGCGCCGCGAACACGCGCGCGCGGAGGTACTTGGGCATGAGCCGGTCGAAGAGCACCTCGGGCTCCGGCTCGAACTCGTACTCGGCCTGCCGCTCCTCGGAGTCACCGGACTGCCCGGACGACTCGTCGTCCGACGCGCCGTCGGCCTCGTCGAGCTGCAACGGCGCGATCTGGCGGGAGGTGACGGTCTGGCTGGAGATCGAGTCGAACGCGGTGAACACGACGTGCAGCTCGTCGACCCCGGACAGGCCCTCGGCCTCTTCCGGGGGGACGAACGAGGACGACCGGGAGGCGCCCTCGCCCTCACCGCCCTGGTCCGAGCCGGAGCTGCCCGCCCCGGACCCCTCGTCGTCCGACGGTCGCTGCACGCTCTCCTGGCCGCCGGCCAGGAAGACCGCGGTCAGGGTGTCGGCGGCGCGGGTGGCGTTCGGGTAGTCGGGGACCTCGGAGAAGCCCGTCCACTCACCGGACACCTCCCGGTTGCGGAACCGGAAGTACGCGGTGCCCTTGCCGCCGATCACGAACAGCGCGGTCTCCTTGCCGGCGTCCGACAGCTCGCGCATCAGCCGCTCGGCCTCGCGCAGGACGTTGGCGTTGTAGCCGCCGGCGAGTCCGCGGTCGCTGGTGACCACGAGGACGCCCGCCCGGCTCGGCTCCTCGCGGGCCACCAGCAGCGGGTGGTCGCTCGCGCCGGCCCGCGCGGCCGTGGTCAGCACGTGGGTGAACTCGTCGGAGTACGGCCGGGCGGCCTGGACGCGGGCCTGCGCCTTGGCGATACGCGAGGCCGCGACCATCTCCATCGCCTTGGTGATCTGGGCGATGTTCTTCGTCGACCGGATGCGCCGACGCAGGACGCGGAGGGAAGCGGGCATGCGGTCAGCTCTCCGAGCCGGAGTCGTTCGACGAGTCCTCGGACGACTCGTCGGACGAGTCGCCGCCGGTGGCGAGCTCGCCGGAGCCACCGTCGTCGGCCACGCCCTCGCCGGAGCCGGTCTGGAACTGCTCCTTGAACTCCGAGACCGTCTTGTTCAGGCGCTCCTCGAGCTCGTCCGAGAACTTCCCGGAGTCGCGGATCTCGGCGAGGATGCCGCCGTCGCGGCGCACGTGCTCGAGGAACTCGGTCTCGAAGCGGCTGACGTCCTCGACCGGCACCGAGTCGAGGTGACCACGGGTGCCGAGGAAGATGCCGACGACCTCCTCCTCGACCGGGTACGGCTCGCCGTTGCCCTGCTTGAGCAGCTCCATCAGGCGGGCACCGCGGTCGAGCTGCGCCTGGCTGGTCGGGTCCAGGTCGGAGCCGAAGGCCGCGAACGACTCCAGCTCGCGGTACTGGGCCAGCTCCACGCGCAGGCGACCGGCGACCGTCTTCATCGCCTTGATCTGCGCGTCGCCGCCGACGCGCGACACCGAGTTCCCGACGTTCAGCGCGGGCCGCTGGCCCTGGTTGAACAGGTCGGCCTCGAGGAAGCACTGGCCGTCGGTGATCGAGATGACGTTGGTGGGGATGTAGGCCGCGATGTCGCCGCCCTTGGTCTCCACGATCGGCAGCCCGGTCAGGGAGCCGGCGCCGAGCTCGTCGGAGAGCTTGGCGCAGCGCTCGAGCAGCCGCGAGTGCAGGTAGAAGACGTCGCCCGGGTAGGCCTCGCGGCCCGGCGGGCGGCGCAGCAGCAGCGAGATCGCCCGGTAGGCCTCGGCCTGCTTCGACAGGTCGTCGAAGACGATCAGGCAGTGCTTGCCCTGGTACATCCAGTGCTGCGCGATGGCCGAGCCGGCGTAGGGGGCGATGTACTTGAAGCCCGCCGGGTCGGAGGCCGGGGCGGCGACGATGGTGGTGTACTCCATCGCGCCGGCGTCCTCGAGCGCCTGGCGCACGCCGGCGATCGTGGTGCCCTTCTGGCCGATCGCGACGTAGACGCAGCGGACCTGCTGCTGCGGGTCGCCGGTCTCCCACGCCTCGCGCTGGTTGATGATCGTGTCCGTGCAGACCGCGGTCTTGCCGGTCTTGCGGTCACCGATGATGAGCTGGCGCTGGCCGCGCCCGATCGGGGTCATGGCGTCGATGGCCTTGATCCCGGTCTGCAGGGGCTCCTCGACGCCCTGGCGCTGGACGACCGTGGCCGCCTGCAGCTCCATCTCGCGCTCGCCCTCGGACTCGATGTCGCCGAGGCCGTCGAGCGGCTGGCCGAGAGGGTTCACCACCCGGCCGAGGAACCCGTCGCCGACGGGCACCGAGAGCACCCGGCCGGTGCGGGTGACCTGCTGGCCCTCCTCGATGGTCTCGTACTCACCGAGGATGACGACGCCGATCTCGCGCTCCTCGAGGTTCTGGGCCAGGCCCAGGACGCCGCCGGGGAACTCGAGCAGCTCGTTGGTCATGGTCGAGGGCAGGCCCTCGACGTACGCGATGCCGTCACCCGTCGAGGTGACGATGCCGACCTCCTGACGGGAGGAGTCCGCGGAGTACGAGGACACGTAGTCCTCGATCGCACTGCGGACCTCGTCGGAGGAGATGGTCAACTCGGCCATGGCTTCCGCTCTCGCTAGTCGTATAGGGGTGTCGGGGTGCCGGGGTCAGCCGAGCCTGCGGCCCAGCTCGTCGAGCCGCCCGGCGACGCTGCCGTCGATGACCTCGTCGCCCACCTGGATCACCAGACCGCCGACGATCCGGGGGTCGACCTCGAGGTGGAGCGTGATGTCCCGACGGTAGATGCGCGTGAGGGCCCCGGCCAGTCGCTCCTGCTGCTGCTCGGAGAGGGCGATGGGCGAGCGCACGGTCGCCACCGAGCGCTCGCGGCGCTCGGCCGCGAGCTCGGCGAGCCGCTCCAGGCCCTGCGCGATGCTCCGCCCGACGGGGTGGGCCACCAGCTGGGCGGCCAGCTTGCGGGTCGTGGGCTCGGCGCGGTCGGCGAGCAGCCGCTCGAGCACCCGCTGCTTGCCGTCCGCGTCGGCGGTGGGGTCGGCCAGCAGGCGCTCGAGGTCGGGCTCGGCGCCCACGATGCGGCCGAGGCGGAACAGCTCGTCCTCGACGGCGTCGAGGCGGCCGTCGCGCTCGGCCGACACCAGCAGCGCCTCGCGGGCGACCGTGCGCAGCGCGGTGACGAGGTCCTCCGCGCGGGACCAGGACGACGAGACCGCCGCCCGGACCACGTCGGCGGTGGCCGTCGTGACCTGCTGGCCGAACAGCCGGTCCGCGAGGCCCTCACGGTCCTCCACGGACCGCGAGGAGTCCGCCAGCGTCCGACGCAGCACCGGCTCACGGGTGAGCACGTCGGCGACGGCGTCGAGCTGGTCGGTCACCGTGTCGAGGTCGCCGGAGCCCGCCTGCGCCGTCGACTCCGACAGCCGGTGGCGGGTGTTCTCCAGCGCGTCGCGGCTCGCCGCGTGGAAGTCGGCGAGGACGCCCGGCGCGCTCATGCCTGAGCTCCGTTCCCGCGGGTACCCGCGCCGTCGGTGCTGCCGGACCCGCCCGTACCGGCGCCCATGGCCTCGAGCTCGTCGAGGAAGCGGTCGACGCTGGCACCCCGGCTGGCGTCGTCGGACAACGACGACTCCACGATGCGCCGCGCCAGCTCCACCGACCGGTGACCGGTCTCGGCGCGCAGGTCGGACACCGTCCGCGACCGCGAGGCCTCGACCGACTGCCGCCCCTGGGCGACGATCCGGTCCGCCTCCTCCTGCGCGCGCCGATCCATGTCCTGCCCGATGCGCTCGGCGTCGGCCCGCGCGTCGTCACGGATGCGCGCGGTCTCGCCGTCGACACCGGCCAGCCGCTCGCGGCTGCGGGCGAGCTCCGCCTTGGCGTCGGCCTCCATGGCCTCGGCGCGCGCGATGCCCGACTCGATCTGCTTCTTCGTGTCCTCGTGCGACGACACGACGTTCGGCCACGCGTACCGGTAGAGCACGAAACCGAGCAGCGCGAACGCCACCAGGCCGAGGATGATCTCGCTGGTGTGCGGCAGCGTGGCGTACGGATGGCCGGCCGGTTGCTCGGCCAGCAGCGCGGTCACGCTCATCGGTTCACCTCCCGTCCCTGCGGTGTCGACCGGTCAGGGGGACTCAGATGGCGAACGCGAGGACCAGACCGATGATCGCCAGCGCCTCGGAGAGGGCGAAGCCGATGAAGGCGATGGTCTGCAGCTGGCCGCGGGCCTCGGGCTGGCGGGCGACGCCGTTGATGAACGCCGCGAACACGATGCCGACGCCGATACCGGGGCCGACGGCCGAGAGACCGTAGCCGACCATGTTGAGGCTGCCCTGGACCATGAGGTGGTTCCTTCCTGGAGGAGTCGTGCGCGGGAGGGGAGGGACGGACCCGCCGGCTCAGTGCTCTTCGGCCAGCGAGGCGCCGATGTACGACGCGGTGAGGATCGTGAAGATGTAGGCCTGCACCACCTGGACGAAGGCCTCGAAGAACGTCATGACGATCGCGAAGAGGAACGCGAACGGCGAGAGCACGTTCAGGACGATCGAGTCGGCGGTGGTGAGCATGTACTCGGCGCCGAAGACGAACAGCAGCAGCAGCAGGTGGCCGGCGAACATGTTGCCGAACAACCGCAGGGAGAGCGTGACCGGCCGCAGGATGAAGTTCGAGATGAACTCGATCGGGGTCAGGATGATGCGGACCGCCCACGGCACCCCGGGCGGCCAGGTCTGCAGCTTGAGGTAGTCGAGCGCGCCGTGCTTCCGCAGCCCGACGTAGTTGAAGATGATCCACGTGACCGCGGCCAGCGCGTACGCCATGCCGGGGTGCGCGAAGGTCGGGAACTGGACGAACGGGAAGATCCCGAAGACGTTGTTCACCAGGAGGAACGCGAACAGCGTCACGAGGTAGGGCACGTACTTGCGGAACTCGGGACCGATGTTGTCGCGCGCGATCTGGTCGCGCACGAGGCCCTGGAACTTCTCCGCCAGGAACTGCAGCCGACCCGGCACGATGCTGGGTGCCTTCGTCGCCAGGGCGAAGAAGCCGAAGACGATGAGGGCCGCCAGGATGAGCTGGAGCGTCGGCTTGTCGAACCACTCGAGGACGGGGACGCCCTCGAAGATGGGCGGGATGTCGAAGTCCGAGGTGCCGGGCGGCTTGAAACCCTCCGCGGGCGGGGCCGGCGGGGACGGCGGGACCGGTGGCACCTGCGGCCAGACCGACGAGATCACCCGTGCTGCTCCTTCCGGTCCTCCGGGCCGGCGGGTCCACCGGGTCGAGGGAGAGGGTCGGGGGGGACGTAAAGGTAACGGATGTAGATCAGGGCGAAGGACGCACCCAGGCCGAGCAGCAGCCCGACGAGCAGGAGCCATCGCGTCCCGAGCAGGGTGTCCAGCCCCCATCCCGCCAGACCGAACACCAGGATCCCGGTGATCAGGTGGGAGAGGATCGTCCACGCCTCCGACGGCGAACCGGGACCGTTGCCCCTGGTCGGGGCGCGGTCCGCATCACCGCGGAGGCTGTCCTGCGCCATCGAGGCGCACCATATCAGCACGTTCGTCGTAGTCCACTACGGGACGTCGGAGGTGTCTGGATCGATCCCGATGCGACTCCCCCGACAGGGGGTCAGACCGCGATCGTCGGGGTGCGCATCCGGGCGAAGGCGATGACCTCGCCGGCGATGAACGCGATCGCCGTGGGCCCGAGGGCGAGCGCGGCGATGCGGGTGTCGACGAGGCCGAGGCCGTCGAGCACCAGGAAGATCACCAGCAGCACGCCGAGCTTGGCCATCATGCTCACCATCGCCGCGGCCATCACGACCATCGGGTCCGCGGCCGCGGTCCAGCGCATCACGAGCGGCCCCAGCGAGCAGACCGCGACGACCACCACCGCACCGACGACCGCGGCGACGACGCCGGTCGCCCCGGCGAGGAACCCGGCGACCACCGCCGCCAGCACGGCGACCACCGCGGCGGGCCACAGCCCGCCGCGGAGCATCACGCGGCTCGCGTCGAGGATCTGGGCGGTGGTGGCGGGGGTGCTCGTGGGTGTGGGGCCAGGAGTCGCGCCCTGGTCCGGCTGGTCGGGACTGTCGGGGGTGGTCATCTCCAACTTCCGTGTCGAGAGGGGACGGGTCAGGCGCGGGAGCGCAGACGGGGCACGGCCGACGCGAGGACGGCCACGAGCAGGCCGACGGTGACCATCCAGACCACCAGGAACGCGTTGTCGACCAGGGCGAGGGCCACGGCCCCGAAGGACAGCACCCCGGCCCACAGGTAGATCAGCAGGACGGCGCGCCGCTGGGAGTGCCCGATCTCGAGCAGCCGGTGGTGCAGGTGCATCTTGTCCGGCGCGAACGGGCTGGTGCCCGCACGGGTGCGGCGGATGACCGCGAGCAGCAGGTCGAGCAGCGGGACGAAGACGACGGCCGCGACCACGATCAGTGGCGTGACCAGGGCGAGCGCCCCCGTGGCGCCCGTGGTCGTGTAGTTGGTGCGGCCCGAGGCCGTGGTGGTGGCCGCGGCGAGGGTCAGACCGATGAACATCGAGCCCGAGTCGCCCATGAACAGCCGCGCGGGCTGGAAGTTGTGGGGCAGGAAGCCCGCGCACGCCCCGGCCAGGACCGCGGCGATGAGCGCCGGCGGGTAGGCGTTCACGTCACCGTTCTGCTGGCCGAGCAGGCCGAGCGCGAAGGCGCAGGTCGCCGTGGCCGCGATCGTGCCGATGCCCGCGGCGAGCCCGTCGAGCCCGTCGACGAAGTTCATCGCGTTGACGAGCACGACGCAGAGGAACACCGTGATGAGCACGCCCTGGTCCTGCCCGAGCAGCAGCACCGAACCGGTGCTGCCGCCGGTGCCGCCCCACGGCAGGTACACCGCGGTCCACTGCACGCCCATCAGCACGAGGACCCCGGCGGCGGTGGCCTGGCCGGCCAGCTTGGTGAGCGCGTCGAGGCCGAACCGGTCGTCCAGCGCCCCGACCAGCACGATCAGCCCGCCCGCGACGAGCACGGCCACCGTCTCGCTGGAGTAGTCGAACGCCCGGCGCAGCACCGGCAGCTGGCTCGCGACGAACACCCCGCCCAGCACGCCGAGGTAGATCGCGACCCCGCCGAGGCGCGGGATCGGGATGGTGTGCACGTCGCGCCCGCGCGGCACGGCGATGGCGCCGACGCGCAGCGCGAGGCGGCGCACCAGCCCCGTGAGCAGGTAGGTCACCACCGCCGCGGACAACCCGACCAGGAGGTACTCCCGGATCGGCAGCCCCATCGGGGCGAAGTCCGGTGACGGGCCCACGGAGCCCGAGGGTAGACCTGCGCGGACAACGGGGACGCGGCGGCGCCGCGCACCCGGCGTGTCAGCGGGGGTACGCGGGGAAGCGCGAGACCAGCGTGCCGACCTCGTCGCGCACGTCGGCGAGGGCCTGCTTGCCGTCCTCACTGGTCTCGTCGGCCGTGACCGCCGCCGCGATGAGCCGGGCGACCTCGGGCATCTCGGCCTCGGTCATCCCCTGCGTGGTGATCGACGGAGACCCCACCCGGATGCCCGAGGCGGTCATCGGCGGCTGCGGGTCGTACGGGATCGCGTTCTTGTTCAGCGTGATCCCGGCGAGCCCGCTGCGCGCCTCGGCCTCCTTGCCGGTGACGCCGAGGGGCTGCAGGTCGAGCAGCGCGAGGTGGGTGTCGGTGCCGCCCGAGATGGCGCGCATGCCGTGCGTCTCGAGCGCCGAGGTCAGGGCCTGGGCGTTGGCGATGACCTGGCGGGCGTAGCGCTGGTAGTCCACCGTCGCGGCCTCGGCGAGCGCGACCGCCTTGCCGGCCACCGCGTGCATCAGCGGGCCGCCCTGCAGGAACGGGAAGACGGCCTTGTCGAGCGCCTTCGCGTGCTCGGCCTTCGAGACGAGCATGCCGCCGCGGGGTCCGCGCAGGACCTTGTGCGTAGTGAAGGTGACCACGTCGGCATAGGGCACCGGGCTGGGGATGGCCTGCCCCGCGACGAGGCCGATGAAGTGCGCCGCGTCGACCCAGAGGATCGCGCCGGCCTCGTCGGCGATCTCGCGGAACCGCGCGAAGTCGATGAGACGCGGGTAGGCGGTGGCGCCGGCCACGATCATCTTCGGTCGGTGCTGCAGCGCGAGGTCGCGCACCTGGTCGTAGTCGATCAGGCCGTCGTCCTCGCGGACGGTGTAGGGCACCGGCTCGAACCACTTGCCCGAGAAGCTGACCTTGGCGCCGTGCGTGAGGTGGCCGCCGTGCGGCAGGCTCATGGCCAGCACCTTGTCGCCCGGCTGGCAGAACGCCGCGTACACGGCGAGGTTGGCGTTGGCTCCCGAGTGCGGCTGCAGGTTGGCGTGCTCGGCGCCGAACAGGGCCTTGGCCCGGTCGACGCCGATCTCCTCGGCGCGGTCGACGACCTCGCAGCCGCCGTAGTACCGCCGGCCCGGGTAGCCCTCGGCGTACTTGTTCGACAGCGTCGAACCGAGTGCGGCGAGCACGGCGGGGCTGGTCAGGTTCTCACTGGCGATGAGCTGGAGTCCGCCGCGCAGCCGACCGAGCTCGTCGTCCACGACCTGCGCGATCTCGGGGTCCACGGCCCGCAGCGCGTCGTAGTCCGGGCCCCAGAAGTGTGAGTCGGCTGCCATGTGGCCTCACGTTACCGGCCATTCACGAGCACGCGCCCCGCCCCTGGAACGTGGGTCACAGTGCCCACGTGAGCGAAGTTCCCGGCGATGGCCGCGAATTCCGCTCACATGGTGACGGGGATGCCGACCACGCGGGAGACGTCGTCGGCGCTGACCGCGCCCTCCCGGCGCAGGCGGGGGGTCTCGCCGGTGAGGTCGACGATCGTCGAGGCCACACCCGTGGCACAGACCCCGCCGTCGAGGTACACCTCGACCGACTCCCCCAGCTGCTCGCGCGCTTCCTCCACGGTGGTCGCCGGCGCCCGCCCGGAGACGTTCGCGCTGCTCACGGCCATGGGCCCGACGTCGCGCAGCAGCTCGAGGGCCACCGGGTGCAGCGGCATCCGCAGCATGACCGTGCCGCGGGTCTGCCCGAGGTCCCACGCCAGCGACGGCGCGTGCGGCAGGACGATCGACAGCCCCCCGGGCCAGAACGCCTCGACGAGGTCGCGCGCGACGGGCGGCACGGAGCCCACCAGCCCGTCGATCGTCGACCAGCTGCCGACCAGCACCGGGACGGGCATGTCCGGCCCGCGGTGCTTGGCGGCGAGCAGGTCGGCCACCGCGCGCCCGTTGAAGGCGTCCGCCCCGATGCCGTAGAGGGTGTCGGTCGGGACGACGACGAGCCGCCCCGCGCGGACCGCGGCCGCCGCCGCGGCCAGGCCGGTGGGGCGGGTGGCGGGGTCCTCGCAGTCGTACACCGTGCTCACGGCCGGCCAGCCTAGGACCGGCGCGCCGTGACGACGCGCGGGCGTCCCGTGAGGTCGTCGTGGGTGGCGACGTCGACCAACCCGGCGCCGGCGAGGACCTCGCGCACCGCCGCGGGGTGCGAGTCGTCGTGCTCCACCGCGACCGCTCCCCCGGGCCGCAGGAGGCGGTGGGCCAGGACCGCGACCGGGCGGATCACCGCGAGACCGTCGGCGCCGGCGAACACGGCGTCGTGCGGATCGGCCCGGACCTCGTCGGGGACCGGCACGTCCTCGGGCACGTAGGGCGGGTTGCAGGTGACGAGGTCGACGGTGCCGGTGAGGTCGGCGAGGACCCCGGGCGACGTCACGTCGGCGACGTGGAGGGTGACCCCGGAACCGGCGAGGTTGCGCTCCGCCCAGGTCAGGGCGCCGGGGGCGACCTCGACGGCGTGCACGACGGCGTCGGGACGCATGCGGGCGACGGCCAGGGAGAGGGCGCCGGTGCCCGTGCACAGGTCGACGACCACCGGCGTGGTGCGGCCGCGCAGGCGTTCGACGGCGAGCTCCAGCAGCACCTCGGTCTCGGGGCGGGGCACGAACACCCCGGGGCCGACGGCCACCTCGACGGGCCCGAGCACCGCGGTGCCGAGCAGGTGCTGCAGGGGCTCGCGCGCGGCGCGCCGGTCTGCGAGCGCGTCGATCGCCCGCTCCTGGGCATCGTCCGGCGGGTCGGCCAGCAGCAGCCGCCCGCGCGGGACCCCGAGGACGTGGGCGACGAGCAGCTCGGCGTCGACGCGCGACGAGGCGACCCCGGCCTGCGCGAGCCGCGCGGCGACGCGGGCGACCGGCCCGGTCACGACCCCGCCCCTCAGGTCGCGCCCTCGTCCGCCGCGCGGGCCATCCGCTCGGCACGGTCGGCAGCGCGCAGCCCGTCGAGCACCGCGTCGAGGTCGCCGTCGAGCACGCGGTCGAGGTCGTGGGACTTGTAGCCGATGCGGTGGTCGGAGATCCGGTTCTCGGGGAAGTTGTAGGTGCGGACGCGCTCGGAGCGGTCCACCGTCCGGATCTGGCTGCGCCGGTCGGCCGAGGCCTGCGCCTGCTCCGCCTCGTCGGCGATGGCCTGCAGTCGCGAGCGCAGCACCTCCAGGGCGCGCGCCTTGTTCTGCAGCTGCGAGCGCTCCTTCTGGCACGACACCACGACGCCCGTCGGCAGATGGGTGATCCGGACCGCCGAGTCGGTGGTGTTGACGCCCTGCCCGCCCTTGCCCGACGAGCGGAAGACGTCGATGCGCAGGTCCTTCTCGTCGATCTCGACGTCGGAGGTCTCGGCCTCGGGGTAGACGAGCACCCCGGCCGCCGAGGTGTGGATGCGGCCCTGCGACTCGGTGACGGGGACGCGCTGCACGCGGTGCACCCCGCCCTCGTACTTCAGCCACGCCCACACGCCGTCAGGCTCGTTGCCCGGAGCGGTGACGGTGACCGTGACGTCCTTGTAGCCGCCGAGGTCGGACTCGGTGGCCGAGAGGACCTCGACCTTCCAGCCGCGGCGCTCCGCGTAGCGCGAGTACATGCGCAGCAGGTCGCCGGCGAACAGCGCGGACTCCTCGCCGCCCTCCCCCGACTTGACCTCGACGACCACGTCGTCGGCGTCCTTGGGGTCACGCGGCACGAGCTGCTCGGCCAGGCGCGCCCGCAGGGTCTCGACGCGCGCCTCGAGCTCGGTGGCCTCCGCGACGAACGCGGGGTCCTCGCGGGCGAGCTCGCGGGCGTCGGCGAGGTCGGCCTCGGCGCCGGTGAGCTCGGAGACCGTGGCGACCACGGGCGAGAGGACGGCGTAGCGCCGGCCGAGCGAGCGTGCCAGCGCCGGATCGGCGTGCACGTCGGGGTCGGCGAGGCGCGCCTCCAGCCCCGCGTGCTCCTCGAGCAGCGCGGTCACGCCGGGCGACCGTGTCATCCCCTGACTCGTCGACTCCGTCTGCTGGACCATCCCCGTCCCTCCCCTCGCCCGTCATGCAGAACGCCCGCCGCCCCGCGCCGTGGTGGGCGCGGGACGACGGGCGTCGCGGGAGCTACTTGCGGCCGGCGCGCTTGCCGTAGCGGGCCTCGAAGCGGGCCACGCGACCACCGGTGTCCATGATCCGCTGCTTGCCCGTGTAGAACGGGTGGCAGGCGGAGCAGATCTCGACGGTGATGTTGCCGCCCGGCTTGGCGCTGCGGGTGGTGAACGAGTTGCCGCAGCTGCAGAGCACCTGGGTCTCGACGTACTCGGGGTGGATGCCGCTCTTCACGGAATCGGGGTCCTCTCGCCTCGTGGTCGCCGGGTCCCCGCGGCCGATGCCCGACGGGGTGAACCGGAACCTGGTCTGCGGGCCATTCTCGCAGGACCGCCCGCTGGTCACGTCAACCACCTCGGGGTCGCGGATGTTCCCGCGCCCCGACCCTCGCTCGGTCGCAGCGAACGCGCTGTTCGTACGCGTAGAAGCAGCGAACAGCGCGTTCGCTCCGGTCCGGGAGGTGCCTAGTCGTCGTCCTTGCCGGGGGTCGTCTTGGCCACCTGCATGAGGAACTCGATGTTCGTCCGCGACTTGCGCAGGCGGTCGAGGACCAGCTCGATGGCCTGCTGGGAGTCCAGCGCGGCCAGGACGCGACGCAGGCGGTGGGTCACCGCCATCTCGTCCGGCGAGAGCAGCAGCTCCTCCTTGCGCGTGCCCGACGGGTCGGGGTCGATCGCGGGGAAGATGCGCTTGTCGGCGAGCTTGCGGTCGAGCTTGAGCTCGGCGTTGCCGGTGCCCTTGAACTCCTCGAAGATGACCGTGTCCATCGTCGACCCGGTCTCGACCAGGGCCGTGGCGAAGATCGTCAGCGACCCGCCGTCCTCGATGTTCCGCGCGGCGCCGAGGAAGCGCTTCGGCGGGTAGAGCGCGGTCGAGTCGACACCACCGGACAGGATGCGCCCGGACGCCGGGGCCGCGAGGTTGTAGGCGCGGCCGAGACGGGTGATCGAGTCGAGCAGGACGACGACGTCGTGACCCATCTCGACGAGGCGCTTCGCACGCTCGATCGCGAGCTCGGACAGCGAGGTGTGGTCCGACGGCGGCCGGTCGAAGGTCGAGGCGATGACCTCGCCCTTCACCGAGCGCTGCATGTCGGTGACCTCCTCCGGCCGCTCGTCGACGAGCACGACCATGAGGTGGACCTCGGGGTTGTTCGTGGTGATCGCGTTGGCGATCGCCTGCAGCACCATCGTCTTGCCGGCCTTCGGCGGCGAGACGATCAGCGCGCGCTGGCCCTTGCCCACGGGCATGACCAGGTCGATGACACGCGTGGTGAGCAGGTGCGGCTCGGTCTCGAGACGCAGTCGCTCGTTCGGGTAGAGCGGCGTGAGCTTGGTGAACTCGGGCCGGCGCTTGGCCTGCTCGGGGTCGAGCCCGTTGATCGAGTCGATGCGGACCAGCGGGTTGAACTTCTGCCGGTTCTGCTCGCCCTCGCGCTGCTGGCGCACCTGGCCGGTGACGGCGTCGCCGCGGCGCAGTCCGTGCTTGCGCACCAGCGACATCGACACGTAGACGTCGTTCGGCCCGGACGCGTAGCCCGAGGTGCGCACGAACGCGTAGTTGTCGAGGACGTCGAGGATGCCGGCGACCGGGATGAGGACGTCGTCCTCGCGGACCTCGGGCTCGCCGCCGCCCTGCCCGCGCTCGCTGCGCTCGCCGCGGTCGTTGCGGTTGCGGCGGCGGTCGCGGAAGCGCCGGCCGCGCCGGCGGCCACCGCCCTCCTCGTCGTCGTCCGTGTCGTCGCGCTGCGTCTGCTGCTGGCCGCCCTGCTGCTGGGTCTGCTGCTGGCCACCCTGCTGCTGGCCACCCTGGCCACCCTGGCCGCCCTGCCCGTTCTGGTCGGGCCGACCCTGCTGGCGGTCGCGCTCGCGCTGGCGACGGGACTGTCCGCCCTGGTCACCGCCCTGCTGGCCGCCCTGCTGGCCGCCGTCGGGCGTGGTGTCGGGGCGCTCGGTGGCGGGCGCGCTCGACGTGGAGCTGGTGGCCTCGGTGGCCTCGGCGTCCGCGGCGGCCGCGGGCTGGGCGTTCGCGTCGACACCCGGGCCCGCGTCGCGGCGGGCACCACGGCGGCCACGGCGCGACGACGGCGCGCCGCCCTCGGCCGTGGCGCCATCGCCCGCAGAGCCCGCAGAGCCCGCAGAGCCGGTCGACGCGGGCTGCGCGGTCTCGGTGGCCGGAGCGGCTTCCGTGGCGGCGGCCGCGGCGGACTCGGCACCGGGCACGGCGTCGGTCGCGGCGGTCACCTCGGCGGACGCGGGGCCCGCCTCGGCGGGCGCGTCCGTCGCCGGGGTGCCGGTGGCCTCCTCGATGGTGGGCTCCGGCGGCGTGCCCGCGGCGGCGGTCGCGCGGCGGCGGCCACCGCGGCGACGCGGGGCCGCCGTGTCGGCGCCGTCGCCGGACGGGCCCGTCGCGGGCGCCTCGGCGGGCGCCTCGGCGGGGCCGGCCGCGCCGTCCGCGTCGGCGGAGGCGCCGTCGCCGCTGAGCGGGAGCTGGTCGCCCCCGCCGGACTGGCGCTTCTTGATCTCGGCGATGAGGTCGTTGCGCCGCATCCCCGTGGTGTCGGTGACGCCGAGTGAGGTCGCGAGGTCGCGCAGCTCGGCGAGCACCATGCCGGAAACACCTCCCCGCCGGCGCCGCTCGGGCGCGGTCGCCCCCGAGGCCCCGGCGTCGGCAGGGGTGGAGGCGTCGGTGGAGATGACGTCGGTTTCGGTCACGCAGGTCCTTCCTGACCGGCCCGGGGACCACCCGGACCAGCGGACGTGTCCGCCCCGCGGGGCGGGACTGCTCGCGGGTCGCTGCTGGCCCGGAGGGCCGACGGAGATCGGCCCCGGACGGTACGGCCCGCGGTGTTCACAGCGATCATGACGTGCCCCTCCGCCGGGCCGACCCGACGGATCAAGGAGAGGGCGTCCCGGACGGAGCGGGGACCAGGCACCGACGCGGACACGCGTGGTCGCTGTGGCCGCCAATGTAGACCCCACCGGAGGGAGCAGCAACAACCACCCCCACCTCGGCACGCAGTGCGTGTCAGAGGGCGTGTCAGAGGGTCTCGGCGCGTGCCCCGTCGGTGTCGACGGGTAGCGCCCGCACCGTGAAGCCCGTGGTGTCGAGGTCGTCGGGCAGGCGCCCGTCGAGGGTCAGCGCCAGCACCGTCGGCCCGGCGCCGGACACGACGGCGGCGATTCCGGCCGCCCGCAGCCGGTCCACCGCGGTCGCGGTCTCCGGGTACGCGGGGCGCCGGTAGGGCTGGTGCAGGCGGTCCTCGGTGGCCGCCAGCAGCAGCTCGGGTGCGCTGGTCAGGGCGTGCACGGCCAGTGCGGCGCGGGCGGCGGTGAACGCCGCGTCCGCGTGCGGGACGCGGTCGGGCAGCAGCCCGCGGGTGGCCTCGGTCGAGCTCGAGCGCGCGGACACCAGCGCCACGGGCCGCAGCGTGGGGTGGGGCGTCAGCCGCGCGGCGTGCCACGTGCCCTCGTGTCCCCAGGCGACGACGAGGCCGCCGAACAGGCAGGCCGCGACGTTGTCCGCGTGACCGTCGAAGCCCGCGGCCAGGTCGAGCACCGTGTCGTCGTCGAGCGGGTGCGTGTCGGCGAGCAGCGCCCGCGCCGCGACGATGCCGGCGACGGCCGCCGCCGCGGACGACCCGAGGCCACGGCTGTGCGGGATGACGTTGCGGCACCGCAGCCGCAGGGGCACCCGCGGGGCCCCGGCCCGGTCGAAGGTCGCCTGCGCGGCCCGCAGCACCAGATGGCGCTCGTCGCGGGGCAGGCGCCCCGCGCCCTCGCCCTCGACGTCCACGGTGCACGCGGGGCCGTCGGCGACGGCGAGCTCCACGTCGTCGTACAGCCCCAGCGCGAGCCCGAGCGTGTCGAAGCCCGGGCCCAGGTTGGCCGACGTGGCCGGCACCCGCACGCGCACGCCCGCGCGGGCCGGCACCGCCGGCTCGCGCGCGACCTGCGGCCCGGCGCTCAGCGCAGGCCCAGGGCGTCGGCGACGGCGTCCACGTCCGGCGGGAGCACGACGGGCTCGGGGGCGTCGGCGAGCGCGGTCGCCGGGTCCTTGAGCCCGTGGCCGGTCACGGTGCACACGACGACCTGCCCGCTGTCGAGACGGCCGGCCCGCGACCGGGCGAGCAGTCCGGCCACCGAGGCCGCCGAGGCGGGCTCGACGAACACGCCCTCGCGGGCGGCGAGCAGGCGGTACGCCTCGAGGATGGCGTCGTCGTCTACCGCCGTGATGTGGCCCCCGGACTCGTCGCGCGCAGCGATCGCGCCGTCCCAGGAGGCGGGCGACCCGATGCGGATGGCAGTGGCCAGGGTCTCCGGGTCGGTGACGGGCGCGCCGTGCACGAGCGGCGCGGCGCCGGCGGCCTGCACGCCGAGCATTCGCGGGGTGCCGGCCACCACGCCGTCCCCGGCGTACTCGGTGTAACCGCGCCAGTAGGCCGTGATGTTCCCGGCGTTGCCGACGGGCAGGGCGTGCACGTCGGGCGCGCGGCCCAGCTGGTCGCAGATCTCGAACGCCGCGGTCTTCTGCCCCTCGATGCGCGCCGGGTTCACCGAGTTGACCAGCGCGACCGGGTACTGCTCGGCCGCGCGGCGGGCCAGCTCGAGGCAGGCGTCGAAGTTGCCCTCGAGCGCCAGGATGCGCGCGCCGTGGACCGTGGCCTGCGCGAGCTTGCCCAGCGCGATCTTGCCCTGGGGCACGAGGACCGCGCAGGTCATCCCGGCGCGCGTGGCGTACGCGGCGGCCGAGGCCGAGGTGTTGCCCGTCGAGGCGCAGATGACGGCCTGGGCGCCGCCGGCGAGCGCCTCGGTCATGGCCACGGTCATGCCGCGGTCCTTGAACGAGCCCGTCGGGTTGGCGCCCTCGATCTTGAGGTGGACCTCGCAGCCCGTGAGCTCCGACAGGTGCGGCGCCGGCAGCAGCGGGGTGCCACCCTCACGCAGGGTGACGACCTCCCAGCCGGGCTGCACGCGGGGCATGCGGTCCCGGTAGGCGGGGATGATCCCGGGCCACTCGACGCGCGCGCCGAGCGCGACCGTCCCGGCCCCACCGATCACGCCGGTCACGACACACCCCCCAGCTCCGTCACGGGCCGCCCCAGACCCTCGACCCGCAGCACGCCGGCGACCCCCTGCACCGCGTCGAGCCCGGTCAGCGCGTCGACCGTGGCCGCGAGGGCGGCGTCGGGCGCGCTGTGGGTCACGATCACCAGTGTGGCGTCCCGGGCGTCCCGCGCGCCATCACCCTCGTCACGTGCGACACCGTCCTCGAGCCCGGTGCCGTTCCGGCCCTCCTGGCGCACCGTCGCGATGCTCACCCCGTGCTCGGCGAACACGCCCGCGACCTGCGCGAGCACGCCCGCGCGGTCGGAGACGTCGAGGGACACGTGGTATCGGGTGCGGGTGTCGCCCATGGCGACGATCGGCAGGTCGGCGTGGGCGGAGTCGCGCGGCCCGCGCCCGCCGATCACGCGGTTGCGTGCGGCGGCGACGAGGTCGCCGAGCACGGCGCTCGCGGTCTGCGGCCCGCCCGCGCCCTGCCCGTAGAACATCAGCTGCCCGGCGGCCGCGGCCTCGATGAACACCGCGTTGTAGGCGCCCGAGACCGAGGCGAGGGGGTGCGAGCGCGGGATCATCGCCGGGTGCACGCGGGCCGAGACGCTCGGCCCCGCCGGCCCCTCGACCTGCTCGCAGATGGCCAGCAACTTCACCGTGCAGCCCAGCGCGCGGGCCGCGGCGATGTCGGCCGCGGTGACGTCGCGGATGCCCTCGCGGTGCACGTCGTCCGCGGTGACGCGGGTGTGGAACGCGAGGCTGGCGAGGATGGCGGCCTTGGACGCGGCGTCGTAGCCGTCGACGTCGGCGGTGGGGTCGGCCTCGGCGTAGCCCAGGCGCCCGGCCTCCTCGAGGGCCTCGGCGTAGTTCGCGCCCGTGGAGGCCATCGCGGAGAGGATGAAGTTCGTGGTGCCGTTGACGATCCCCGCGACGCGCACGATCCGGTCGCCGGCGAGCGACTGCTGGATGGGGCGCAGCAGCGGGATCGCGCCCGCCACCGAGGCCTCGTAGTACAGGTCGGCGCCGGACTCGGCGGCCGCCGCGGCCAGCGCCGCCCCGTCCTCGGCGAGCAGCGCCTTGTTCGCCGACACCACCGACCGGCCGTTCTTCAGCGCGGTGAGCAGCAGCCCGCGCACCGGCTCGATGCCGCCGACGAGCTCGACGACCACGTCGACGTCCTCGCGGGCCACGAGGCCGGCGGCGTCGGTGGTGATGAGGTCGGCGGGCACGTCGGGATGGCGCTGGGGGCGGCGCACGGCCACCCCGACCAGGCGCAGCGGCGCGCCGACGCGCGCGGCGAGCTCGTCGGCCTGCTCGGTGAGCAGCCGCACCACCTGGGAGCCGACGACACCGCAGCCGAGCAGTGCGACGCCGACCGGCCGCCCGTCATTGCCGACCATGCTCACCCCACCTCCAACCGCGCCAGGTCGTCGAGCGTCTCGCGTCGCAGCAGCGGGCGCGACGTGCCGTCGGCCACGGCCACCACGGCGGGACGCGGCACCTTGTTGTACGCGCTCGCCATCGCGTAGCAGTAGGCGCCCGTCGCGGCGACGGCCACGAGGTCGCCCGGCGCGAGGTCGGCGGGCAGCCAGCAGTCGCGGACGACGACGTCGCCGGACTCGCAGTGCTTGCCGACGACGCGGGACCGGACGGGCGGGGCGGTGCCCGCCGTGCGGGACACGACACGGCAGTCGTAGTGCGCGTCGTAGAGCGCGGTGCGGATGTTGTCGCTCATCCCGCCGTCGACGCTGACGTAGCGCCGCCGCGCGCCGCCGCCCAGCTCGACGTCCTTGACGGTGCCGACCTCGTAGACGGTGACCGTGCCCGGTCCGGCGATGGCGCGCCCGGGCTCGACGGCGATCCGCGGCGGGGCGAGGCCCACGCGGGCGGACTCCCGCTCGACGATGGCGCGCAGCTCGGCGGCCATCCAGGCGGGCGAGCGCGGCGCGTCCGCGGTGGTGTAGGCGATACCCATGCCGCCGCCGAGGTCGACGGTGCCCAGGGCGTCGGAGACGGCCTCGCCGTGCTCGTCGCGGAGCTCGGCGAGCAGGCCGATCACCCGACGCGCGGCGAGCTCGAAGCCGTCCGCGTCGAAGATCTGCGAGCCGATGTGGCTGTGCAGCCCGACGAGGTGCAGGCCCGGCGACTTGAGCACGCGCCGCACGGCCTCCGTGGCGTCGCCCGAGGCCAGCGAGAACCCGAACTTCTGGTCCTCGTGGGCGGTGGCGATGAACTCGTGGGTGTGCGCCTCGACCCCGACGGTCACGCGGACCATGACGTCGGCGCGCACGTCGCGGGCGCGGGCCAGCTCGTCGAGGCGCGCGATCTCGACGTAGGAGTCGACGACGACCGCGCCGACCCCGGCGTCGAGGGCGGCGGCGAGCTCGTGGCGGCTCTTGTTGTTGCCGTGCACGGTGATGCGCTCGGGCGGGAAGCCGCCGCGCAGCGCGGTGCGCAGCTCGCCCTCGGTGCACACGTCGAGCCCGAGCCCCTCGTCGGCCACCCAGCGGGCGGTCTCGGCGGTGAGGAACGCCTTGGCCGCGTAGTGCACCAGCGAGGGGTCGCCGTACGCGGCGGCGTGCTCGGCGCAGCGGGCACGGAAGTCGGCCTCGTCGACGACGAACAGCGGCGTGCCGTACTGCTCGGCCAACGCCGTGACGTCGGCCCCGGCGAGACGGACGGCGCCGTCGGCACCGCGCGCGGCGTGCCGGGGCCAGACGGCGGTCGGCAGCACGTCGAGGGCGGCCCCGTCGGGTGGGGCGCCGCCGTCCTCGTGCTGCGGGATGACGTCGGCGTGGCGGGGCCCGGCGGGATGGGCGCGGGTCATCGGGGGATCACCACGGTGTGTTCAGCTCCGGAGAGGTCGTCACATGCGCTCGGGCGCGCTCACGCCGAGCAGGCCCAGGCCGTTGGCGAGCACCTGACGGGCCGCGGAGCACAACGCCAGCCGGGCCGTGTGCAGTCCCGTGGGCTCCTCGTCGCCCTGCGGCAGGACGCGGCAGGTGTCGTAGAAGCGGTGGTAGGCGCCGGCGAGCTCCTCGAGGTAGCGCGCGACGCGGTGCGGCTCGCGCAGGCTCGCGGCCGACGCCAGCACCCGCGGGAACTCGCCGAGGGTGCGGATGAGGTCGCCCTCCCGCGGGTGGGTGAGCAGCGCGAGATCCGGGTCGTCGGCGGTGACGCCCAGGTCGGCGGCGTGGCGGGCCAGCGACGCCAGCCGCGCGTGGGCGTACTGCACGTAGAACACGGGGTTCTCGTTGGTGCGGCTCGAGATCAGGTCGAGGTCGATCTCGAGCACCTGGTCGACCGACGAGCGCGCCAGCGTGTAACGGGCCGCGTCCACGCCCACGGCGTCGACGAGGTCCTCCAGGGTGATGATCGTCCCGGCACGCTTGGACATCTTCACCGGCTGCCCGTCGCGCACGAGGTTGACCAGCTGGCCGATGAGCACCTCGACGCGCGCCGGGTCGTCGCCGAACGCGGCGGCCACCGCCTTGAGCCGGTGGATGTAGCCGTGGTGGTCGGCGCCCAGCATGTAGATCGCGAGGTCGGCGCCGCGGGCGCGCTTGTCGCGGTAGTAGGCGATGTCGCCGGCGATGTAGGCCGGGGTGCCGTCGGACTTGATGACGACGCGGTCCTTGTCGTCGCCGTGCTCGGTGGAGCGCAGCCACCACGCGCCGTCGGCGAAGTACAGGGCGCCGTCGTCCTTGAGCTGCTGCACCGAGCGCTCCACCGCGCCCGAGCTGTGCAGCGCGAGCTCCGAGGACCAGACGTCGAAGTGCGTGCCGAACGACTCCAGGCTCGCTCGCATCTCGTCGAGCATCACCTCGACGCCGAGGCGCTTGAACGCCGCGAGCTTCTCGGGCTCCGGCTGGGCGAGCACGTCCTCGTCCGCCTCGACCACCTTCTGCGCGACCTCGGCGACGTAGGCCCCGCCGTAGCCGTTCTCGGGCACCGGGCGCCCCTCGGCGGCGGCGATCAGCGACTCGGCGAACCGGTCGATCTGCGCGCCCGCGTCGTTGACGTAGTACTCGCGGGTGACCGCGGCCCCCTGGGACGCGAGCACGCGGCCCAGCGCGTCGCCCACCGCCGCCCAGCGCGTGCCGCCGAGATGGATGGGACCCGTGGGGTTGGCCGAGACGAACTCGAGGTTGATCGCCTGGCCCGTGAGGTCGTCGGTGTGGCCGTAGTGCTCGCCCGCGGTGAGCACGGCATCGACGATGCCGGCCTGCGCGTCGGCGGCCAGGCGCAGGTTGAGGAAGCCCGGGCCCGCGACCTCGGCCGTGGCGATGGCGTCGGAGCCCTCGAGCTTGGTGGCGAGCCAGCCCGCGAACTCGGCGGGCGCGACCCCTGCCTTCTTCGCCGAGCGCAGCGCCAGGTTGGTGGCGTAGTCGCCGTGCTCGGGGTTGCGGGGGCGCTCGACCGTGACCGTCTCCGGCAGCACGGCCGTGTCGAGGCCGCGCTCGGTGAGCACGTCCACGGCGACGGCGTGCAGGAGGTCGGCCAGGGCAGCGGGGGTCACCCCCCGATTCTAGGGACGGGTGGTCATCGGTCCGACGCTCGGTGGTGGTCACGGGGGGTGCGCACCCATGACCGAGGGATCACCGGCTGCTCCGTATGCTCGGGGCCATGGCGAGTGGTGGGTCCGGGCGTCCGTCGGGGTCGCGTTCCGGGTCGCGCCCGGGCTCCGCGTCGAGGTCGTCCTCGGGGTCGACCTCGGGGTCGACGCGGCCGGGACGTGACGGCGGCGGTGCGCGCAACGGGCAGCGGGGCGGCGGCTCCCCGTCCGGCAAGGGCGCAGGCCAGCGCACCGGCCAGCGGCCCGACGCCAAGCGCGGGCCCAACCCCGTCACCCGCGGCAAGCGGCCCAGCACCGCGACCCGGCGCCAGGTGCCGTGGCTGCTCATCGGCGCGGTCACGGTGATCGTGGTGCTCGCCGTCGGGGTCATCGGGTTCGCGCTGATGCGCGAGGGGGAGGTCAGCGCCTGGCGCCCCAGCGACGACAACCGCGACCCGTCGCTCGCGATCCCGGGCATCGTCACCGGGCAGTACGCGGGCCAGCAGCACGTCACCGCCGAGCAGCGGGTGGCCTACGACCGCTCGCCCCCGTTCGGCGGCCCGCACGACGCGTACTGGGCGGCCTGCAACGGTGTCGTGTACCCCACCCCGGTGCGCACCGAGAACATGGTCCACTCCCTCGAGCACGGCGCGGTGTGGATCGCCTACGACCCCGCGCGCATCACCGGTCCGGCGGTGCAGACCCTGGCCGCCAGGGTCCAGGGCCAGGACTACACGATGATGTCGCCGTACCCGGGGCTCGACCAGCCGATCGCGCTGATGTCGTGGGGCCACGAGCTCAAGCTCTCCGACCCGAACGACCCGCGCATCGACCAGTTCATCTCCTCGCTGCGGCAGAACCAGTACCAGTACCCCGAGGTCGGGGCGAGCTGTGACGCGCTCGGCCCGGGCTACTTCGACCCCGACAACCCGCCGCCGTTCGACGCCTCGCCGCTGCCGCCGGACGCGGTGACGATGGACGGCCGCGGCGCGGCCGCGGGGGCCGGCGGATGAGCGCGCCGAGCTCGACATCGGAGTCGTCCGGGAGCCCCGAGGTCGACGTGACCGACCCGCCCCCGCCGGTCGACGACGAGGGCGGCGGCTCCGGGGGCTCCGGGGGCTCCGGGGGCTGGTGGTCGGCGAGCCCCACCTGGGCGAAGGCCTTCCTCGCCGGCGGGCTCGCGCTGCTGCTCGTGCTGGTCGGGGTGATCGGCGGCATCGCGCTCGGCCGCTCGACGGCGGAGACGTACGGACCGGCCGAGGACTCGATCGACGTCGGGTTCCTCCAGGACATGGTCGTCCACCACAGCCAGGCGGTGGAGATGGCCGTGTGGGCGCGGAGCAACACCGCGGACCCGGAGGTCCGCCAGATCGCCTTCGACATCGAGTCGACCCAGACCTCGCAGGTCGGGCGAATGGAGGGCTGGCTCACGCTGTGGGGCGAGCCGCTGCGGCCGCCGTCCGGGCAGTACATGGGATGGATGGGTATGCCGACGGCGTCGATGCCTGGAATGGCGTCGCCCGAGGACCTCGCCCGCCTGCGCGCCGCCACCGGCCGCGAGCTCGACGTCACCTTCCTGCAGCTCATGCTGCGCCACCACCAGGGCGGCCTGCCGATGATGCAGGCCGCCGAGGCCGAGGCGTCGGTGCCCGCCGTGCGCGCCCTCGCCGCGAGCATGGTGGCGTCGCAGTCGGCCGAGGCGGCGACGATGACCCAGATGCTCGCCGAGCGCGGCGCCGCCGCCCTCCCGGCGCCCGACGTCCACGCCGGCCACAGCATGCCGATGAACTGAGCGGGCTCCGCGCTCGACCCCACCGCCCCACGGGCGTGCGCCTGGTCAGCAGCGGGTGCGTGCGGCTGGTCGGCACAGGGGGTGTGCGAGCAATGCGGCTTTGCTGGCGTCCAACGCCAGGATCGCCACATCCTCGCGAGCGCGTGTGTCCGCCGGGCGTGTCCGGAGCGAGGCAGGCGTTCCGATCGCGGGCCGCGTCGCGAGCACCCCGGTGGCGCCCGGTCCCTGCCCCGGTGAGCGACGCTCAGGGAGTGCGTCCGGTCCGATGTCGATCTCCGTGGCGACCGTTGCGAGCTCCCTGACCACGAGACCCACCCGAAGATCTCCAGTCCTGGAGCGTTCGTTGCGCTCAGGAGAACGTTGGCTCCACTCGTCGAGATCTTCGCGACGTCGGTGACGCAGGACCCCTGCGCGGGTCGCCGAGGCGCCGAGCTACTCCCCCAGCCGCGCGCGCACCTCGGCCTCCGCCACGGCCAGGGGCGTCGCGTCGGCCTGACGGCGCATGGCGTCGAGCCGCTCACCGGCCTCCGGACGGCTCCACTCCCGCGCGAAGGCCCCGGACAGGATGTCCTCGTGCATCACGCGCGCGAAGCGCGTCGCGAGCTCGCCGTCGTCCTCGAGCGCTGCGAGCGACCGCAGCTGCCCGTACTGCGAGGTCCGCGAGTGCAGCCCCAGCTGCCCGAACAGCCCGTCGCGGGCGACGCGCGCGAACACCTCGGCCGGCTCGGCGGACAGGTACAGCTCGTTGAGCACCGCCTCCTCCGTGAATCCGGCACTGACGGCCACGCGGTGCGCGGTGCGCACGACGTCGAGGATCGCGGGCCACACGGCCTGCTCGCTGAACAGGTCGAGCGCGGCCTCCTCGCGGGCGCTGGAGACGATCGCGCCGCCGAGCGTCCCGCCGATCGCCCGCGCGAGCGCGAGCGTCGTCTCCCACGCGCGGCCGGTGGCGTCGCGCTCGACGGAGACGAAGCAGGGGAAGCCGGAGCGGTCGACGTAGCGGTCGCGCACCGCGGCGCCGATCATGCGCGGCGCGACCATCACGACGTCGACGCCGTCGGGAACCTCGAGCAGGCCGAAGTGCCAGTTGTACCCGCTCGCGACGACCAGGGTGTCGCCCGCGCGCAGGCCCGGCGCCACCTCGTCGCGGACGAGCTCGGGCTGGACCTCGTCGGGTACCAGCAGCAGCGCGACGTCTGCCTCGGCCGCGGCCTCGGCGATCGGATGCACGTCGAAGCCCCGCTCGCGGGCGGCCGTCGCGTACGCGTCGTCGCGGTTGCCGACCAGGGGCGTGAGTCCCGAGTCGCGCAGGTTCGCCGCCTGCGCCGCGCCCTGGTTCCCTGCACCGAGCACGGCGATCGTGCGGTCGGCGAGCACGGCGAGGTCCGCGGTCTCGATGCTGCGGTCCTGGTGGATCTCTGCGTGTGCCATGGCCCGAGCGTCGGGGCTCGGAGCGCCGTGCGCTAGGCTCGTGCGCGGTCCGCCCCCGTAGCTCAGGGGATAGAGCACCGCCCTCCGGAGGCGGGAGCGCAGGTTCGAATCCTGCCGGGGGCACCACGCGCTGATCATGTGTGTTCACGTGGCGCGCCTCGACGCGTCGCACGCCACCGCCGCCCGGTTCGTCCATGGGCCAGATCCGATCGCTGGTCGTCACGGCGGCCGCTGTCGGGCTGCCCCGGGACCGACCACAGGGACGCATGAACGTCACCTGCACCTCCACCGCTCCCACAGGTGCGGTCCTCGCCGTCGCGCCCGCCTCCCTGGGTGTCGCCGGCGACCACTTCGCCCGGCGGGCTGGCGGTCGAGACCGACGCCAGCGACGTCCACGGCGACCTCACCGCCCGGACCGGCGACATCGTCGTCATCGACGTGCACTCGCGCGAGGCGTGGGACCAGGTCCACATCGCCGGTGCCGCGCACTGCCCCACGCCGAGGTCCCGGGACGGAGCCAGGAGGTCGCGCCGGCCGGCAAGACGGCGGTCGCCTACTGCTGGGGCACGGGGTGCCACGGCGCCACGCGGGCCGCGTTCCGCCTCGCCCGCCTCGGTATCCCGGTCAAGGAGATGATCGGCGGCTTCGAGTGGGGGACTCGGGAGGGCCTGCCCGCCGAGTACGCCGACGTCGGCCGGTGTGGGCAGGTCGACCGCCTCACCGGCCTGCCGGACCCTCCACGACATCGTCCGCCACGGCGACACGGGTGCCGCTCGCCGGCACCGGATCGCGGTGCTGCTCCACCAGGGCATGGGTACGGTCGAGACCGGCACCGTCAGCGACGTCTTCGGGCTGTGGCGGAGCGATGACGGCGGCGTCAGCGCCTACGAACTGATCCTGTGCGCGCCCGATGGTGTCGTGCACGGCCTGGGCGGCATGACCTTGCAGGCCGGCTACGGCCTCGACGATCTCGCTCGCGGCGCTCGATCGCCGGAGCGGCGCGGTCGCCCGGGCGATGGCGCACGCGATCGCCCACCTCGCGGAGTCACCGTCGAGCGACTGGCACGCGAGGCCGGCAGGTCGACCCGCACCTTCGCCGCCATTTCCGGCACCTCCCCGATCCGCTGGCTCGACGCGCAGCGCGTGCGGGCCACGCTGCCGATGCTGGAACTCGGGCTCCTCGGGGTCGAGGTCGTCGCCGGCCACGTCGGGATGGATCGGGACGGACCTCGAGGCCCGCTCGTGTCTCGACGCCGAATCGCGACAGCAGTCATGGGATCCGCGCCTACCGTGGGGCCATGCGCGGTGATGACGTCCACGGGGAAGCGGCGCCCGGCGCGCTGCAGAGCGCGATCCGGTCTGCTCACGCACGAGGTGGCCACGGCCCCGCACCCCGGTTCTCCGAGGACGGGGGCGGGTCGGTCTTCGACGACTGGGGGCGCTGTGCCCGCGTGCAGCCGCTCGGCACGCGCACCCGCATCACCCTCTCCGAGGACGACCGGATGGTCGCGGAGGGTGAGGTGGACGCCGGCCACCTCATCGACCGGATCAGCACCTCCGGTGGGACCTACGAGACGATCGCCGCCGTGCTGAACGAGGAGAACGGCCCCGGCAGACATTCAGGCTGAGCGTGACGTCCCGCGCCTCCGGGCGCTGACGCGAGGCCCGGAACGTGTGCGACGTCGCGGCGGCCGGGCCCGCCCCGCCGACGGGGCCTCGCGCCGCGCGCGACCGAGTACGGTGGAGCACACCGAGGACCCCCTTGCACGCCGGCACTCGAGCAGGCGTCGTCGTCGGCGTACGCCTCGTCCGGTCCACGGGCCGGAGACGGGAGTGCCGGCATGAGCCCGGCCCCGACCACCTCGCCCTCCACCACCACCGTCCCGCCCGTGGACGGCTCGCACTCCGTCCGGCTGCGGCTGAAGGCGGCGGCTCCTGTGTCGGGATACGTCGACGGCGGTTGGTGGCCGCGCTCGCGTGACCTGACGGCCGAGCTGCCCCCGATGATCGCCGAGCTGGGCGACCGCGTGGGGCCGGTGACGCGCATCAGCTTCCACCTCGGCGCGTGGGAACCGGCGCCGCGGCGGCTGCCGACGGGCCCGCGGCTGGAGGGATTCCGCACGACCGACCCGCGCACGCTGACCGTCGTGGGACGCTCCGGGGCCCGACTCGTCCTGCTCGTCGTCCCGCCGCCGACCGACGGCCCCGCGGCGGAGGCGGCCCTGGACGCGGCGGCGACCGCGGGCGACGTGCGCTCCCCCACCGACCTGCTGGGCGACGGGCCCGGAGCGAGCCCACCCTCCTGACCCCTCGCGACCCGACGCACCCGCCCGCACGACGAAGGACATCATGAGCGCGACCGAAGCCCCGACCGTCACCACCGAGCACGACGCGAAGACGTCGTGCACCGTCTGCCCGCATGCCTGGTCGGCCCACGACGCGCTCGGGCGACGCTTCTGCACCGCCACCCGGGACGTGCGCTGGTCACGAGGCTGCATCTGCCCGGCGCTCACCCTCCGAGGGACCTGAGGGCCCGCGTCGCTCACTGCCGCCACGCGGTCTGGTGCTCCGACGAGCGTGCGAGCCGCCCGACCGGGCAACGCGGAGTCACGGTCCTCTCACGAGGGCGGCGGGTACTGCGTCCTTCCGACGGCTCCGTCGTCTGTGGGACTGTCCATCTCCATCCCGAACCCGTGTACGGAGGGGTCGGCGTGACGACATCAACCCACGAATCCGTGGTCGGCCCGGGCAGCCGGACGACCGAGGACGTCTGGCGGGAGTTCGGGGCGCAGCTGCGCGCGTTCGTGCATCGGAGGGTCGCCGACCCGCAGCGGGCGGAGGATGTCCTCGGTGAGATCGTGCTGAGCATCCACCGCGGCCTCGGCCGCGTCGGTGATCACGAGCACCTGACGCGGTGGGTCTATCGCATCACCCGCAACGCGATCGTCGACGAGTATCGACGGGCGGAGCGCGAGTACGCCCGGGAGCGGGCCCTCCCCGACGACGCCGTCGAGCTCGTCGGCGAGGTGGGGGATGGTGGCGACCCGACGGTGCTCCGGGAGCTGGCGGTGTGCCTGCGGCCGCTGCTCGATGAGTTGCCGCCGGATCAGCGTCGAGCGTTGGAGCTGACCGATCTGGAGGGGCTGACCCAGGCCGACGCTGCCGGGCGCGAGGGAATGTCGGTCTCGGGGATGAAGTCGAGGGTTCAACGTGGCCGGCGTCGGCTGGCGGAGTTGCTCGGCCGGTGCTGCGAGCTGACCCTCGATGCCCGGGGCACGCCGATGGACTACTCCCGACCGGCCGGCTGTCGGTGTGGCTGAGCCCCGGGCCGGGGCCCGCTGACGGCGGGATCCCGGCCCGGCACGGTCAGCGACAACACGTGCCGCCGGCATCGGCGGCCCCGCTCTCGCACGCGGTCGCGCACGCCGATGTCGTCTGCCCGTCGGGATCGGCCGGCGAATCATCGGTGACGGCGTAGTACTCCCACCAGCCGGTGGGCACGTCCGGAGCGGTGACGAAGACCTTGTCCTGCACCGCGTGACAACAGACGTCCTGCTCGGCCGGCGTCGCGTCCAGACCGGCGTCGCGGAACCGGGTCAGCGCCGCCGTGACCTCCTCGGGGGTCTCAGCCTCGACCCCCAGGTGGTTGAGGCGCTCCCCCTCCCCCGGCTTCTCGATCAGCACGAGCTTGAGCGGCGGGTCCTCGACGGCGAAGTTCGCGTAGCCCTCGCGCTGCTTGTGCGGCGGCACGCCGAACAGCCTGGTGTAGAAGGCGGTTGCGGCCGCGAGGTCGGTGACGTTGAGCGCGAGCTGGACGCGGGTGGTGGGCATGGCGTGCCTCCCTGATCTGCGGCACCCGGCCGGGTCGCCCCCGTCGGGTCCCGCACGCCGTGGTGTCGCTGCTACTGACGTCGAGACGGGGCGAGGGACGCAGCTGCGTCCTTCGCCGGGGGTCGTCGTCAGTACCGGCGTCACAGGACGTCTCGGAGGTGCCCCATGAACGGACAGCTGCAGGTCATGCCGGAGGAGTGGAGTCGGGCGATGGCCGTCGTCGCCCATCCCGACGACCTGGAGTACGGCGCAGCCAGCGCGGTCGCGCGCTGGACCCGGGCCGGCCGGTCGGTCGCCTACGTCATCGTCACCGACGGCGAGGCCGGGATCGACGGCCTCGACCCGGCCGAGGCGGGGCCGGTGCGGCAGAAGGAGCAGATCGCGAGCGCCGCGCTCGTCGGGGTCGACGATGTGACCTTTCTCGGACGCCGTGACGGTGTCGTCGAGACCGGCCTGGACCTGCGCCGCCACATCGCGCGCCACATCCGCCGCTTCCGTCCGGAGGTGCTGGTGACCGCGACCTTCGAGATGACCTACGGCCTGGCGGACGGACAGCGAATCCTGAACCAGGCTGACCACCGGGCCGTCGGCGTCGCGGTGCTCGATGCCGCCCGTGACGCCGGCAACCGATGGGTCTTCCCGGAGTTGCTCGATGAGGGCTACGCGCCGTGGACCGGGGTGCGGCACGTCTACGTGGTGGGCGCATCCGACCCCACCCATGCCGCCGACGTCACCGACACCCTGGAGCCCGGAGTGGCGTCGCTCCGCGCACACGAGGCGTACCTGCGCGGACTCGGCCGCGACTTCGACCCCGAGACGTTCGTGCGCGCCACGACGGCAACGGCCGGGGCGGCCCTCGGTGTTCCGCACGCCGTCGCGTTCGGACAGATACGCCTTCAGGGCGTGTGACGACTGCTCGGGCCGCCCTACCGACCCCGGGTGGCGTCAGGCCGGCTGATCGCGGCGCCGGCGGAGACGGGTGGCTCGAGGTGGGACCGGCAGAGGCCCCTCCCCGACGACATGGCCGTCGATCTCGGCGGCCCACCGATGGTCGGCGCCGGCGCGCTCGCAGAGGCGCGCCGTCACGGCTCACCGTGCTTCGTCGTCCTGCCACGGCGACCAACCGTCGGGAACACGGTCCCGGTGTCGAGACCGCTCGCCTTCTTCGCCTTCTTGGCCGCGCGCTTCTCCTTGATGGACTTGTCGGACTTCTTGCTCGGACTCTGGCGCGGTGACTTGTCGGACATCAGAGAGCGCTCCTCGCGGACCGAACCCGGCGGTATCCGCGCCGAGTGGTGACGACCGGCACGGGTCCCGTCTGAGTTGTGCGCACCCATCTGTTCGTCTCAGGCCGGAGCTCGGCTCCGGAGCCGGCTCACCGAGCAACCTACTCTCGAGGGTGGAGAAAACCGACCCTTCCGGTTCTCCGATCTCCCGCCGTCCGTCCCTCCGGGTCCCACCGGCAGGACTGCACACCGGCGGGGATCGGGGTTCGAGCCAGCGCAACGGTGGGCGACCGAAAGAGGGTGACCGAGGATGAGCAGGCGAATGACGATCCTCCTGCGAGGGGGACACGAGATCGTCCTGCAAGGTGTCGACGACGAGGATGCAGAACGACTGCTGCACCGATTCGCCGAGATCTTCGAACAGGGCGAACCGAAGGGCTGCACGACGACCCCCGACGGCACCTTGATCCGGCACTCGGAGGTGGTCGGCGTGCGCGACCTGAGCGAGCAGGCGTTGAGCAACCGCTCCGGTCGGTACCACTGAGAGCCGCTGCGGGGTGCGACGACCCCGGTGAGCGCCCGACGTGGCGGACCCGTGGGCGCGTGGCGGTCACACCGTTTCTCGACGACCCGCCGGGGCGGGCAGCCCTCCCGCCGCGCTCCGCCCCGCCGCACCGGCCCCCTCGGCCGGTTGGAACAGCTCGATCAGGTTCCCGTCCGGGTCGGCGATCAGCACCTGGCGCCCACCGGGACCGGTGACGAGGTCGCTGCGGAAGGTCAGCCCGGCGCGCCGGAGGCGGGCGATCTCGTCGTCGAGGTCGTCGACGACGAGGTGGATGCGGTTGTGGCCCGGGGCCGCGGCGCCGCCGGGGGTGGCCCGCGCGCCGGAGCTGGCCGGGCCGGACAGCAGGAGCCGCAGCGGCCCGCGCAGGACGTCGGCGAACGCCGGCGCGGCCGTCGTGTGGAGCGTGAACCCGAGATGGGTCGTGTAGAACGCGATCGCCGCGTCGACGTCCCGGACGAGGTACCGCACGCTGGCGTGCTGGTGGTGCTCGGTCATGGTGGATCCTCCGGTCTTCCTGTCGTGGCGAGGACGGGGAGCAGGTGCCTGACACGGGTGTCGATGTCCGCGGCGGTGCGGCGGAACGCTCCGTCGCCGGGCCCGGTGGGGTCGGGCGCGGCGGGGTCGCGGACGCTCCAGTGGATCTTCTGCCACTGGCCGGGGAACTCCGGACACACCTCGCGCGCCTTGTCGCACAGGGTGACCACGACGTCGAACTTCCGGTCGGCGAGGGCGTCCAGGTGTCGTGGCCGCCGGCCGGACACGTCGATGCCGAATCCCTCCCGCAGGGCGCGGACGGCCTCGGGATGCAGCTCGTCCCTGGGTCGGGTGCCCGCGCTGGTGGCCGACACGCGACCGGCGGAGTGGCGGCGCAGCAGCGCCTCGGCGATCGGTGAGCGGGCGCTGTTGCCCGTGCACACGAACAGCACCTCGAGGCGTCGGGCGCTCGGCCCGGCCGCCGGCTCGGGGGGCTGCGCCGGCCGCAGGGCGGGGTGGAGTGCGGCGCCGGTGTCGCGCAGGCCCTCGCCGCAGCGATCCAGGTCGAGGTGGTAGTAGCTGTCGCGCCCGTCGAAACTGCTGCGGGAGCTGGTGACCAGGCCGCCGTCCCGCAGCAGCCGCAGGTGGTACGAGACCAGGTTCTGGGGTTCCCCGACCCGCGCGACCAGCTCGCGGACCCGGTGGTCGCTCACCGCGAGCTCGGTCATCAGCCGCCACCGCAGCGGATGTGCGGCGAGCCGCACGAACGCCGGCAGCTCGGCTTGACCCGTGGACGACATGGCCGGGAGTATGCGCGCGCGGCACGAATGCATCAAGCTCCTTTGATGCATCTCGACGACAGGAGCCGGATGACCGACCACGCGGGACTCGTTCGCCGGCTCGGCGTCGCCGACGCGGTGGTCATCGGTCTCGGCTCGATGATCGGCGCGGGGGTGTTCTCGGCGTTCGCGCCGGCCGCGGCGGCCGCCGGGGGCGGGCTGCTCATCGGGCTGGCGATCGCCGCCGTCGTGGCGTACTGCAACGCCACCTCCTCGGCGCAGCTCGCCGCGCAGTACCCCACGTCGGGCGGGACCTACGTCTACGGTCGCGAGCGCCTCGGCGACTGGTGGGGCTTCCTCGCCGGTTGGGGATTCGTGATCGGCAAGACGGCCAGCTGCGCGGCGATGGCCCTGACCTTCGCCGCCTACACGGTGCCGCCGGCGTGGCAGCGCCCCACCGCGGTGGCGGCCGTGCTCGTGCTGGCCGCCGTGAACTACCGCGGCATCACGCGCACTGCCCGCCTCACGCGCGTGATCGTCGTCGTCGTGCTGCTCGCGCTGGCCGTGGTCGTCGCCGCGGCGCTCCTCGGCGGCCAGGCCGGTCCCGACGACGCGGCGCCGCTGTGGTCCCCCGGTGCGGCGGGGCCCTACGGGGTCCTGCAGTCCGCGGGCCTGCTGTTCTTCGCCTTCGCGGGCTACGCGCGGATCGCCACGCTGGGCGAGGAGGTCCGCGACCCGGAGCGCACGATCCCGCGCTCCATCGTCATCGCCCTCGCCGTCGCGGTCGCGGTGTACGCGCTGGTCGCGGTGACCGTCCTGCTCGCCCTCGGGCCGGAGCGGCTCGCCGTGTCGCGGGCACCGCTGGCCGACGCCGTCGCCGTCGGGAGCTGGGGGTGGGCCCTCCCCGTGGTGGCGGTCGGCGGGGCGGCCGCCACCCTCGGGGCCCTCCTGGCGTTGATCGCCGGGGTCGGCCGGACGACGCTGGCCATGGCGCGCCAGGCCGACCTCCCCCGCTGGGTGGCCGCCGTGCACCCCCGCCACCAGGTCCCGCACCGCGCCGAGATCACCGTCGCCGTCGTCGTCTGCCTGCTCGTGCTGACCACCGACCTGCGCGGCGCGATCGGGTTCTCCTCGTTCGGCGTCCTGCTGTACTACCTCGTGGCCAACCTCTCGGCCTTCACCCAGCCGCCCGACCAGCGACGCTTCCCCCGATGGCTGCAGGTCCTCGGCGCCGCCGGCTGCCTGCTCCTCGTGGCGACCCTGCCGTGGCAGGCCGTGCTGGCCGGGCTCGCCGTGTTCGCCGTGGGCATCGCCTACCGCCTCGCGCGGCTCGCCGGCCCGGGGACGTGACGACCTACAACAGCCGCGTGGCGAGGAGGGACTGCCCCGGCCCGGAGAGCTCGTCGACGGCGTCGGCGCGGCCGGCCATGGCCATCAGCAACGGCTCGGCCGGACCCTCGACGACCGGGCCGCTGCCGGACGTCCAGCCGATGTCGGTGGCGACCAGGCGCAGACCCCGAGCCCGCGACCACGCGCGGATGGGCGGGGCGACCCGGGCGAAGGACAGCGCCGCGGAGAGCCGCTCGGCGGGCACCTCGCGCGGTGCGCCGAGCGCGCGGCGGATGTCCTGGTGGTGGATGAGCCCGTCGACCAGTCCGATGCGTCCGCCGAACCGCGCGGTCAGGCCGGCAGGTCGGAGACGGGTCTTGAGCTCGGTGAGCAGCTCGTGCGGGGCGAGGGAGGCGTACGAGTCGACGCCGACCTGGTTGACCCGGTCGGGACGGAACCGGCCACGGGCGAAGCGTCCGACGAAGGCGGCCGGGCCGAGGTCGTCGTAGCTGATGACGTGGGCGACGACGTCACGCACGCTCCACCGGTCGCACAGGGTCGGCGAGTCCCAGTGCTCGGGGGCGAGTCCGGCGAGGAAGTCGGCCAGGTCGGCACGCTCGTCCTGCGCGAGCCGGAGCGTGTCCGGCCTGGTCAAGACCGTTCCACCATCTGCGCGTAGGCGGTGAGCAGCGCGACCCACCCGCCGCCGCCGTGCTCGATGGCACCGTGGACACCCTCGCCGCCGACCAGGCGCTCGAAGTGGCGCTGCTCGACCTCGACGGTGGTCTGCTCGGGTCCGTCGGCGTGGAAGCGGACCTCGATCTCGCTGGCGTGGGCCGGGTCGGGGTCGAACCGCCAGTCGCCGCCGATCTGCCAGGTGAACACCACCCGCTCCGGGGGCTCCCAGGCGAGCACCCGGCCCCAGTCGCACTCGCTGCCGTCGACCCCGCGCTCGAACCACCGCCCGCCATGGTGGGGTTCGAGGACGACGTCGGCGACCTCGGCCGCCCCGATGTGGTACTGGCGCGGCCACCAGGCACCGAAGTGGCCTGTGAACAGCTCGAACGCGCGGTCACGCCCGATGTTGACGGTGGTCTTGCCCTCGATCGCCGGGATCGGTGTGGTCATGGCTGCCCCCTGCGGACTGGTGGGTGTGCTCGTCGGCGACGGCTTGCTCGGCGAACTTGTGGAAGTCCGCCAGGGCGTGCTCCCAGACACCGTCCAGCCACGACCGCAGCGCGGCGACGCCGTGAGGGTCGAGGCGGTAGATGCGGCGCGTGCCCTCGGCGTGCGAGACGACGAGACCGCCGTCCTTGAGCGCCTTGAGGTGCTGGGAGACCGCCGGCCGGCTGATCGGGAGCTGCTCGGCGAGCTCGCCGACCGAGCTGGGCCGGCGCGCCAGCGTCTCGAAGATCGCACGGCGCATGGGGTCGCCCAGCAACCCCAGCCCGGCGTCTCGGTAAGCTGACACGAACGGTAAGCCTAGAGCGACCGAGCAGTCCGCGGTAGCCCCTGAATCAGCGCACGAGCGGCGTCAGCCGGGCAGCCGCGCGACGAACGCGTAGCCGCGGACGTCGAACGTGCGGGCGTTGGCCTCCCCCTCGGCCCCGCCGAAGGTGTCCCACTCCGGTCCGATCTCGACGTCGACGAAACCGGTCTGCTCGAGCATGTCCTGCCAGCCCTCACGGGGCAGCCCGCCCGCGATTCAACCGGTCCACAGGTCGATGTCGCGCCTCGCCTCCTCGGGCACCGGGCGTCCGTTGGCGATGTCGGCGAACTGCAGGCGTCCGCCGGGCCGCAGGACGCGGCGGATCTCCTGGAGCACGGCCGCCTTGTCGGCGCACAGGTTGATGACGCCGTTGGAGATCACCACGTCGGCCCAGTCGTCGGGCACGGGCAGGTCCTCGGCGAGGCCCGCACGGAACTCGACGTGCCCGAGCCCCAGCGACGCGACGGTCGCGCGCGCCCGGTCGAGCATCTCCTCGGTCATGTCCACGCCCACCACGCGGCCCTCGGGACCGACCTGGTTCGCAGCGACGACGCTGTCGAAGCCGCCACCGCTGCCGACGTCCACGACGGTCTCGCCGCGACCGAGGGGGCCGGGCGCGAAGGGATTGCCGACCCCGGCGAACGACTCCACCACGGCCTCGGGCAGGGGGTCGACGGTCTCGGCGGGATAGTCGAGCCGCTCGGCGAGCGACCGCCCGGTGTGGAAGTGGAAGGCCCCTTGGGGCTGGGTCGCCACCTCCCGGTACTTGGCGCGGACCTCGTCCCGCAGCACGCCGGGATCCACCAACAGGTCACCCATGGCCGTCCCTCGCTGTCCCTCGTCGTCGAGCGGTGGAGCGGCGCCGGGCGTGGACGCCGCCCGATCCGGACAAATCCGACCGTCCCGCGGGTCGCTCCGCGGTGTCAAGGGCGTGGTCGCCGCGGCGGTTCATGCGGCCGCCGTCTCCACGGGGAGCCCGGCGAGGGCCCAGTCGGCCCAGCCGCCGGGCAGCAGACGTGCGTCGCGGCCCGCCGCGCGCAGCAGCCGCGCGGCCTCGGGTGCGTAGACGCAGTAGGGCCCGCGGCAGTAGGCCACGATCTGCGCGTCGGGGGGCAGGTCGTCGATGCGGGCGGCGAGCTCGTCGAGCGGCATCGAGCGCGCCCGGGGGATGTGGCCGGCGTCGTACTCGGCCCTGGGGCGCACGTCGAGGACCACGGTGGCGCCGTCGCGCAGGCGGGTGGCGAGCTCGTCGCGGTCGATCGCCTCCAACCCGGCGGTGTCGCCGAGGTAGGCCCGGACGGCGCGTTCGGCGCCGGCCGCGCGGGTGTTCGCGACCCTGGTGAGCGTGGCCAGCAGGTCGAGCACGTCAGGGCCGGCGAGCCGGTAGTACACGCGGTTGCCCTCGCGGCGCGTCACGACGAGCCCGGCCTCGCGCAGGGCGCGCAGCTGCGCCGAGGTGTTGCCGACCGTGGCCGCGGCGACCGTCGCGAGGTCCTCGACACTGCGCTCGGCCTGGGCGAGCAGATCGAGCAGCTGCAGCCGCAGTGGGTTGCCCAGCACCTGCCCGACGCGGGCGAACTCGCCGTACATCGCGAGCTTGTCGGCGGTGCCGCCGCCTGCCGTCTCCATGGCACTACCGTACAACTCTACAAATCTTTTGAACAGTGTGTCAGAGTGGCGAGGTGGAACCGATCGCGGTGGTCGACGAGGGCCTCGGCAACAGCAGCTACATGCTCGACCTCGGCGACGGTCGGGCAGCGGTCATCGACCCGGCGCGCGACCCGCGCCCCTACTCCCGCCACGCCCGACGACGCGGGCTGGGCGTCGCCTACGCGGTGGAGACCCACGTGCACGCCGACTTCGTCACCGGCACCCGCGAGCTCGCCGCGGACGGCGCGGAGATCGTGGCCGCAGCCGGCGCGGAGCTCCGCTATCCCCACCGCGGTGTCCGGGACGGGGACCGGGTCGATCTCGGCGGGCTGGTGCTGGAGGTCTTCGCGACCCCGGGGCACACCCCGGCGCACGTGGCGTGGCTGTTGCGTGACGGCGAGGCCCCCCTCGGGGTGTTCACCGGCGGCGCCCTGGGGGTCGGCGGGATGGCCCGCACCGACCTGGCCGGGCGGGAGCGCACCGAGGAACTCGCCCGGGCCGCGTACCGGTCGATCCACGATCGGCTGCTGGCCCTGCCCGACGAGCTGCCCGTGTGGCCGACCCACGGGGCGGGCTCGTTCTGCTCGACCGACGCCGGAGGTGAGCGCGCGAGCACCATCGGCGCGGAGAAGGACCACAACCCGTTGCTCACCGGGGACCCCGACGAGGACACCTTCGTCGCCCGGCTGACCGCCGGGTTCGGGTCCTACCCCGCCTACTTCGACCGCCTCCCGACCGAGAACCAGGCCGGCCCGCGCGTCCTCGGCAGGCCGTGGCCGGCGCTGCCCCTGCCCGACCTCGACGTCAACGCCGTGCAGGACCTGCTGGCCCGCGGGGCGCAGGTCGTCGACGCTCGCCCGATCGACCGCTTCGCCCGCGGACACCTGCCCGGGGCGATCTCCGACGAGCTGCGCGGGCAGTTCGGGACCTGGCTGGGCTGGGTCGTCGACCCGACCCGCCCCGTCGTGCTCGTCGTCGACGACGACCAGGACCTCGACGAGCTGGTCCGCCAGGCCCTCACCGTCGGCGTCGAGGACCTCGCCGGTCGTCTGGCCGGCGGGGTCGAGACCTGGCGTGCCGAGGGACTCCCGCTGCAGACCCTGCCCCTGATCGACGTCGACGCGATCGACCGCCAGGACGTGCTCGACATCCGCCAGGACGCCGAGTGGCAGGCCGGACACCTCCCCCACGCCGCCCACGTGGAGCTCGGGGCGCTCGCCACCGGCGCCGACGTCCCGGTCTCCGGGGCGACCGCGGTGATGTGCGCCCACGGGCAGCGCTCGATGACCGCCGCCAGCCTGATCGCCCGCGACCGCGGCACCGACCAGGGGCTGGAGGTCGTCGCGGGATCCGCCCAGGACTGGGCGGAGGTCACGGGCCGCGACCTGGAGCACGGCGCGTGAGGATCCCGCCGGTCGTCGGCGGACGACCTGTCCGTCTGGGGCTGCGGGCCAACGCGGGCCAGTTCGCCCTGCTCGCGCTGGTCAACCTGTTCGTCGGCGGCATGGTCGGCCTCGAACGCACCGTCACCCCGCTCGTGGGCACCGAGCAGTTCGGCCTCAGCGAGCTGACCGTGTCGATGTTCGTCGTGGCCTTCGGGGTCACCAAGGCGCTGACCAACCTCTACGGCGGGCTGGTCATCAACCGGTTCACCCGCAAGACCGTGCTCACCGCAGGCTGGGTGATCGGGCTGCCGGTGCCACTGATGCTGGCCTACGGCCCCGCCTGGTGGTGGGTGATCGCCGCCAACGTGCTGCTCGGCGTCAACCAGGGCCTGACCTGGTCGATGACGGTGAACATGAAGATCGACCTCGTCGGCCCCCGCAACCGCGGGCTGGCGCTGGGCATCAACGAGACCGCCGGCTACCTCGGCGTCGCCGTCACCGCCCTGCTGACCGGCGCGCTGGCCACCCGCTACGGGCTGCGCCCCGCCCCCGAGCTGCTCGGCCTGGCCTACGTCGTCGCCGGATTGCTGCTCACGGTGCTGGTGGTGCGCGACACCGGCGACCACGCCGAGCTCGAGCGCCGGAACCACCACAGCCCCGACCCCGGCAGGCCACCCAGGCTGGGCGCGATCATGGCCGAGACCTCCTGGCGGAACCGGACCGCTGCCGGCGCCAGCCAGGCCGGCCTGGTCAACAACCTCAACGACGGCCTGACCTGGGTCATCCTGCCGGTGCTGCTGGTGGCGCACGCCGTCTCGGTCGGCGGCGTCGGGCTGATCAAGGCGCTCTACCCGTTCCTGTGGGCGGTCGGGATGCTCGGCACCGGCTGGCTCGCCGACCGCGTCGGGCGCAAGCTGCCGTCCGTGGTCGGGATGTGGGTCCAGGCGGCCGGGCTGGTGGTGATCGTGGCCGGGCTCGCGCGTCCCCTGGCCGCGGGCGTCGTCGGCGCGCTGCTGCTCGGCATCGGGACCGCCCTGGTGTATCCCGCACTGCTCGCCGTCGTCTCCGACGCCGTCCACCCGTCCCACCGGGCCGCGGCCCTCGGGGTCTACCGCTTCTGGCGTGACGCCGGCTACGCCGTCGGCGCCCTCGTCGGCGGCCTCGTCGCCGCGTTCGCGTCCCTCGAGGCCGCCGTCCTCACCGCCGCGGGGCTCACCGCCGCCTCCGCGATCGCCGCGCAGCTGCTCATGAGCGAGACGAACCCCACCGCCGCCGCCCACCCCGACCACGCCGACGGGACCGGACGATGACCGCCTCCTCCTCTCGTCCGGACCGCTCCCCGGCAGACGAGTCGCCCTCCGGGAGCCCGCCGTCTCCCGCCGACGCGCCCGAGCAGCGACGCATCCTGGCCGTGCTCGTCGGGGCACAGGTGCTCAGCGGCGCCGGACTGGCCGCGGGCATCACCGTCGGCGCGCTGCTCGCCGAGCGGATGCTCGGCTCGACCGGCCTCGCCGGACTCCCCGCGGCGCTGTTCACGCTCGGCTCCGCGCTGACCGCGCTCGTCGTCGGCCGGATCAGCCAGGCCCGGGGACGACGCCCCGGCCTCGGCGTCGGGTACGGCGCCGGCGCGCTCGGCGCCCTCGGGGTCGTGGCCGCGGCCGCCCTCGAGAGCCCGGTCCTGTTGTTCGTGGCCCTGTTCGTCTACGGCGCCGGCACCGCGACCAACCTGCAGGCCCGCTACGCCGGCGCCGACCTCGCCCACCCCGCCCGCCGCGGTCGAGCGGTCAGCATCGTGCTGCTGGCCACCACCGCCGGGGGTGTGGCCGGACCGAACCTCGCGACCACCACCGACGCGGTCGCCACCGGGATGGGCCTGCCCCCGCTGACCGGCCCGTTCGCGCTCGCCGCGGTCGCCTACGGCGCCGCCGCCCTCGTGCTGGCCACGCTGCTGCGCCCCGACCCGTTGCTGACGGCCCGCGCCCGCACGTCCCCGGCGACGGACCAGGCGCGGGCCTCCGAGCGACCCGACGAGGACGCGGGCCCGGCGCCCACGAGCTCGGGCGCGTGGTCACCGCCCGTGCTGGCCGGGGCCACCACCATGATCGTGACCCAGCTGGTCATGGTCGCGATCATGACCATGACCCCGGTGCACATCATCGGCCACGGGCACGGGGTCGGCGCCGCGGGAGCGGTCATCGGCGTGCACGTCGCCGCGATGTACCTCCCCTCCCCGCTCAGCGGCTGGATCGTCGACCGGTGGGGTTCCGCGGCGGCCGCGGTGCTGGCCGGGTTCGTGCTGCTCGCCTCCGGGCTGCTCGCCGCGCTCGCACCGACCGACGCCCTGGTCGCCCTGACCATCGCCCTTGCCCTGCTCGGTCTCGGGTGGAACCTCGGGCTGCTCAGCGGCACCACCGCCCTGGCCCACGCGCTGGACCCCGGCACCCGCGCGCGCACGCAGGGCAACATCGACGTGGCCGTCGCCTTCGCAGGGGCCGGGGGCGGGCTGGGCTCCGGACTGGTGGTCGCCGCCTCCGGCTATCCCGCCCTCGCCCTGGCCGGTGGGCTCCTGGCGGTGGTAACCCTGCTCGCGGCCGCGGCCGCGGCCGCGGCCGCCGGCCGACGCCGACCCTCGACGTCACCGCGGGAAGCATCGACCACGACGGGAGGGCCCGGAGGCTGACCGGGGCCGACGACCGTCACCCGCCCGGCCCGCGTCCTCACGAGGCGGCCAGGGCACCGTTCTCGACGAGGAGGTCCCGGACCTCGGGGAGGTCACCGAACGCGGCGGCGACGTCCGCAGGGGCCGCCACCCGATGGGCGTTCCCGCGCAGGTAGGCGCGCAGGGCCCGGTCGAAGCGCTCCTCCCCGGCCCGCTGTCGCGCCTCGACGAGGGCGGCGCCGCCCTGGTTGTAGACCACCTGGACGTAGCGGTCGAAGCCGAAGTAGTAGCCCCAGTAGCTCATGGGTCGTCCGACCTCGCCGAGGGAGTCGTCGGGGATGTCGGCCAGCACGTAGCCGCCCTCCTGATCGGTGGCCACGGCCTGGGCCATCGTGGTGAAGGACTCGTCGATCCAGGGGTCCCGGGCCTGGTTGTTGCCCACGAGCCCGTAGAACCACTGGTGGGCGAGCTCGTGGGCCACCAGCGAGTCCAGCTGACCCCGGCCGAGATCACCGAACTGCAGGGCCGAGGGGAACTCGATGCCCGAGCTCTGCGCCGGGATGACACTGATCCACAGCTCCGGGTAGGGGAACGGCCCGAGCTGCTCGCCGAGTCGGTCGACGTACCGTTCGACCCGATCGAGCCACTCCTGCGGCGGCACCGCGGTCCCCGCGACGGGGGTGCCGAGGTGCACGCGGGTGCCGCCGACGTCGCGCTCGACGACGTCGAGGCGGCCGACGGTCACCGCGACATTGCGCACCGCGTCCGCGGCGAAGCGGTGGGTGGTGGTGCCGGGCGCGGCCCCGGGCGACGCGCCGGCCGGGGTACCGGTGCCGAGCACCGCGAGCCCCTCCGGCGCGGTGACCGCGAGATCCCGGAGCCGGAAGTCCTCGCTGGTCGCGGTCTCGCCGGCGATGGACACGGCGTCCTCGCGCGCCCACCCCTCCCCACGGACCCAGGCGAGCAGCGGGAAGCCGGTGGCCCACCACGCCATGAGGGGTGCGCGGGAGAAGCCGATCCGGTCGTTCGCGTCCTCGCCCAGCACCAGCGTGAAGTCGAGCTCGGCGGTGATGGTGCGGCCCGCCGGGGCGCAGCCGGTGAGGGGCAGCTCGATCAGGGTGCCGGGGGCGTTCTCCGGTGCGCCGGCGGGGAGGACGCGGGGAGCGACGGCCCGACCGTCCACGGCGGCGGCGGTGACCCGCATCGCCGTGCCGTCGCGGGCCATCACCGGCTTGTTGGGCCACGCGCGGAACACCAGTTCGCAGACGGGCAGGTCGGGAGTGAACACCACCCGTTCCCGGCCGGTGACGCGATCCAGGCCGGGCGCGACGTCGAACGCGAGGTCGACGACGGGACGGTCGTCCCAGAGGCTGTCCGCGTACTCGGCGGCGCCGTCCTCGACGGTCCGGCCACAGCCGGCGCTCACCACCAGCAGGGCGGCGAGCAGGGCGACGACCCGGCGGAGCGCCGGCGCGCGGGAGCGCGGGCGCCGGGGTGCTGTGGGTGCTGTGGGTGCTGTGGGTGATGTGGGTGATGTAGGCGCTGTGGGTGCGTGATCGACGGACATGCGCCGGGCCTCAGACCGGACCCGGGGCGTCGATCCGGGTGGACGAGAGCGACCCGGCGAGCGCGTCGGCGCGGTACCACCGCACGGCGCGGGCCAAGCCCTCCTCGAGCGACGTGCGCGGCTGCCACCCGAGGGTGGTGCGCGCCGCGCTCAGGTCGGCGACCTGGGCGGCGTCGTGGCGCCGGTCCTCGATCTCCCCGAAGCCGAGATCCCCGTCGTACCCGATCAGCGACGCGGCGAGACGCACGGTCTCGGCGATGCTCACGCCCCGGCCCGAGCCGATGTCGGCCACGAGTCCGGGTGCGTCGGGGTGCGTGGCCGCGACCAGGAAGGCCTCGCAGACGTCGTCGACCTCGATCCAGTCGACGAGCCGCCGACCGCTCGACAACTGCGGCGCACGTCCCTCGAGCATGGTCGTGACCACGTAGGGGATGAGCTTGCGGCGATCCGGTTGGTCCGGCCCGTAGACCATCGAGGGGCGCAGCACGGTCACGGCCACGTCCCACTGGGAGTGGAAGAGGCGGGCGTACCCCGTGGCGGCCGCCTTCGCCGCGGCGTACGGCGAGACCGGTGCCTCGTCAGGACGGTGGGGTTCCTCGACCGACCCGGCGAGCACGACACGCGGCCGGTCGCGTCCGCGGACCGCAGCCAGCAGGTTCACCGCGGCGCGCACATTGGCCTCGAGCATCGGCCCCACCAGATCCACGACCCGCGAGCCCTCCACGCGGCTGGCGAGGTGGAACACGACGTCGGGCTCGACGGACCCCACGAGCCGGTCCACCTCGACGGCATCGGTGAGGTCGGCGGTGTGCCAGCGCACGGCGGGCCCGCCGGGGAGCGTGGCGGGCTCGGGACCCGGCCGGGTCACGGCGTGCACCTCCGCGTCCAGTCGGAGCAGGTGCCCGGTCAGGTGCCGGCCGATGAAGCCGCGGGCGCCGGTGACCAGCACCCGACGTCCGACCAGGGCTGCGGCGGCCGAGGAGGCCGGGGTGGGGACGACGGGGTGTCGGGGCAGGGGGACCTCGGCGCCGGCGGCGCCGTCGGGTGATGCAGGCATGAGGGAACCTCACGGGGAGCGCCGGCCCTCGGCGGGGCACCGGCGTGATGACGGGGGCACCGGTGGTCCGCGGTCGCCGCAGCACGGGGCGCGACCCCTCCTCGACGTGCACCGCAGCGCCGGCCGGCGGATCGGGCGGCGGGCTCGGCGGTCCGGGACGGGCCGGACGGGGGTCCGTGAGGTCAGGCGGCGAGCGCGGGCGCCAGGGGCGGCCCGCGCCGGCTCAGGCTCCGGCTGTGCAGCAGCTGCCGGACGAGGCCGGGTGGTTCGTCGTGCCGCGGGCACCTGGTCGTCGACGGCGTCTCGACGGCGCCGGGAGCCCTGGTCGGCAGCACCAGGTGCGCGACGATCGCGGTGGCGAGGTAGGCACACGCGGGTTCGCCGGCGGAGATCGCCACCACGAGCAGCGCGACGACCACGTGCAGGGCGATGCCGGAGAAGTCCTGGGGCCAGCCGTGGGAGTGCGGGACGACGTCACCGACGTGGGTCAGCTTTCCCAGGGCGTGGACGGCCGGCTGGCCGATCACCGCGAGGTTGACCGCGGCGAAGACCCCTCGCATCCGCCCCTGCATCCAGACGCGACCGACACCGACGATCGCTGCGGCGAGCGCCACCGTCGCGGTGTGCAGCGGCCGCTCGTCGGCCAGGAGGTCGAAGCCCACCGCCGTGAGCAGCACGAGCAGCGAGGACGTGACCAGGGCGAGCGTCCGTACGGCGCTCCGCTGCGACGGCGTCGCAGGGCTCCCGAGCACGGACCCGACGCTACCACCCGATCGGCGAGCGACGGTCGGGACGATGCGCACGGAGCGTCACCCTCCGGCGGGTTCACCCCGTGCGGGCCGACCCCCGGGACATCAGGTCCCGGCGGTGCCGGTACTCCTCGTCGTCGATCTCTCCTCGGGCGAAGCGTTCGTCGAGGAGCTGTTCGGCAGTCGGCCGGGACGTCGGGGCCTGACCGCTCCGGCCCATCCAGCGGATCAACGCCACGATCCCGACGATGATCAGGGCCCAGAACAGCACCATGCTGACGGTCATCAGGCCGAAGCCCCAACCGTTCATGCCGGGGCCGTACCACCACATCATCTCGCTCACCCTCCTCGCGGGCCCCCGCGCTGCGCGAGACGGCCCTGCGCCCGTCCGGACACGTCCCTCAGCGTCGGCCCCGGGAACACGGCCCCGGCAGGGCACGGCGTCGGGATACCGCCGAGTCGAAGGACCCGACGCGGGGTGACGTCGGTCCCTCCACACGTGAGGGCACAGGGGCGACGGTCGACCGGCCTGTGGGTCGCTCCGGCCGGTGAGGGGTGCGCGGTGAGCACGGACGAGGTCGTGGTGGTGGTGGCCGCTGTCGTGATCCTCGCCGCCCTGGGCTGGTACTTCTTCGGCCCTCGTCACGCCCTGGCCGCCACGCTCACCGAGGGTGTCCAGCGTGTCGAGGTCACCGTGCACGGCGGCTACCAGCCCGAGGTCGTCCGCCTGCGACAGCACGTGCCCGCCGAGCTGGTGTTCGACCGGCGGGAGAGCGGCGACTGCACCTCGCGCGTGGTGTTCCCCGACCTCGGGGTCGACGCCGCGCTGCCGGCGTACTCCCGCACCACCGTGCACCTCGACCCTGCGAGGGAAGGGCGATTCCCGTTCGCGTGCGGCATGAACATGGTCCACGGCACGCTGGTCGTCGAGACCGCCGCGGAGGCGTCCGAGGAGGTGCAGGACACTCGCCCCGCGGCGCCGGGGCCGCCACGCGCTCCGACGCCGACCCGCGGCGCCGCCGACGAGGAGGCCGCGCAGGCCCGGGAACGGCGGGCGGAGATCGGCGACCTGACCCGACGGTTTGCCGTCGGCGCCATCCTCACCCTCCCGGTGCTGGTCGCGGTGATGGCGCACGAGCTGTTCGGCGCGGAGTGGGTCCCTGCGGTACTGCTCGACCACTGGGTGCAGTTCGCGCTGATCACTCCGGTGATGCTCTACACCGGCTGGCCGATCCACCGCACCGGGTGGCTCAGCCTGGCCCATCGCAACGCGGACATGAACAGCCTCATCACCCTCGGCACCCTCGCCGCCTACGGCTACAGCCTCGTGGTCACGGTCGCCCCCGGACTGCTGCCTCTGGACGTCCGGGAGGTCTACTTCGAGGCCGTCGGCGTGATCCTCACCCTCATCGTCCTCGGTCGGCTGCTCGAGGCCCGCGCGAAAGCGGGCACCGGGGAGGCCATCAGGGCCCTGCTCGGGCTGCAGGCGCGGACCGCCCGGGTCGTGCGGGACGGCGCCGAGACGGAGATCGGGGTCGACGAGGTCCTCGTCGGCGACGAGCTCGTCATTCGCCCCGGCGAGAAGGTCCCCGTGGACGGCACGGTGGTGTCGGGCAGCTCGGCGGTGGACGAGTCGATGATCACCGGAGAGCCGATCCCGGTCATGAAGCAGGCCGGCGAGACGGTCATCGGGGCCACCATCAACACCACCGGCTCCCTGCGGATGCGTGCCGCCAAGGTCGGCGCCGACACCGCCCTCGCCCAGATCATCCGCCTGGTCCAGCAGGCACAGGCCTCGAAGGCACCGATCCAGCGCCTCGCCGACGCCGCCTCGGCCTACTTCGTGCCCGCGGTCATCGGGGTCGCCGTCGCCACGTTCGTCGTCTGGTACGTCGCCGGCCCGCCGCCGGCCCTCACCCTCGCGCTGGTGTCCGCGGTCGCCGTGCTGATCATCGCCTGCCCGTGCGCCCTCGGCCTCGCCACGCCTCTGTCCATCATGGTCGGCACCGGCCGGGGCGCCCGCGCCGGCATCCTCTTCCGCTCGGCCGAAGCCCTCGAAGCCGCCCACGAACTCGACACGATCGTGCTGGACAAGACCGGCACCATCACCGCCGGCCGGCCGGCCCTCACCGACATCCGCGCCACCGCCCCGTTCAGCGAGGACGATCTCCTGCGGCTGGTCGCCGCCGCGGAAGCCGACAGCGAGCACCCCCTCGCCACCGCAGTGGTCGCGACAGCCCGCGCCCGTGGCCTCACCGACACGGTCGCGACGGCGTTCGACTCGGTCACCGGCAAGGGGGTACGCGCCACCGTCGACGACCACCGTGTCCTCGTCGGGACCCACCGCCTCCTGGACGACGCCGGGATCGACGCCGGCCCGCTCGAACCCGTCGCGGCCGAGCTCGCCGCTGAGGGCAGGACACCTGTACTGGTCGCCGTCGACGGGCGACCCGCGGGGGTCCTCGCGGTGGCGGACACCGTCAAGGACGACTCCGCCGCCGCGATCGCCGCGATGCACGGACTCGGCCTCGATGTCGTCATGATCACCGGGGACAACGAGCGCACTGCTGCCGCCATCGCTCGTGACGTCGGGATCGACCGGGTGCTCGCCGAGGTCCTCCCGGAGCGCAAGGCCGACGAGATCCACCGGCTGCAGAGCGACGGCCGTCGCGTCGGCATGGTCGGCGACGGCATCAACGACGCTCCCGCCCTCGCCCGGGCCGACATCGGCCTGGCCATCGGCACCGGCACCGACGTCGCCATCGAGGCCGCCGACATCACCCTGATCGCTGGTTCCCTCAGCGGGGTCGTCACCGCGATCCGGCTCTCGCGGGCCACCATGCGCAACATCCGCGAGAACCTGTTCTTCGCCCTCGTCTACAACGCGGTCGGCGTCCCCGTGGCCGCCGGCGTGCTCTACCCCCTGCTCGGGCTGCGGCTGAGCCCCATGCTCGCCGCGGCCGCGATGGCCCTGAGCTCGCTGTCGGTGGTCGTCAACGCCAACCGGCTCCGCCGGTCCTCCGCCGGGAGACGGGCGGGCAGCGGCGTGGCCGTGGGCGTGCACGACGACGCGGCGGTCCGTGGGAGGCCGCGCGGCGCGGGTCCAGTAGCGTCGTCGCCGTGATCCGCCGGCACGGTTGCCCGCGGCACCGCTCCGGCCGCGCGGTGTCGATGCAACTGCTGTCCGACTGGCCTGCGCGCCTCGTGCTGCTCGCGACCGCGTTCGGGCTGGTCGTCATGCACCACGTCGTGAGCGATCGGCCACACGCCTCGACCGACGCCGTACCGGTCGAGACGGTGGTGGAGCAGTCCGTCCTCGGCGGCACGGCGGCGATGACGTTCGCCGGTGACACCGATGCGCATGGAGGCCCTCCGACAGCGCACCACGGGTCGGGCTCCGTCGGCCCAGCGGCCCTGCCACCGGACCCCGCGGGCGGGAGAGGCCACGATCACGGGGCCTCGCTCCTGCACCTGTGCCTCGCCGTGCTGATGGGTGCGGCGGTTGTCCTGGTACTCGTCCTGGCGGCACGGTGGTGGCGGTCCGCTCGCCGGCCGACCGTGGGGACCGGCATCGCGACGGTGCCGCGCGCTCCCCCGACCACGGCGAGACTCGCGGAACTCCAGATCCTTCGGCTGTAGACCGGCCCACCGCCTGCACGCGCGCTCGTCGAGCGCCCCGTGCAGCGGCCCCGCGTCATGGCATCCACCGGCGCCGGCTTCGTGCGCCCCGGCCGGTGCCCAGCCGAAGGAGATCACTCGTGCGTACCCGCCTCGTCGGCGGCATCCTCGCCGCCACCATTGCTGCCCTCGCTCTCGTCGCGTGCTCCGCCACGGCGCCACCGGCGCCGCAGGCCGTCGAGGCGACGGCGCCTCCCTTCGGCCACGTCCACGGTCTCGGAATCGATCCCGGCGACGGTCGCGTCCTGGTGGCGACCCACCGGGGACTGTTCCGCGACGGCGCCCGGGGTCTGGAGAAGGTCGGCACGTCCGCGGCGGCGGATCGGGACCTGATGGGATTCCTGGTCGTGGGCCCGGGGACCTTCCTCGCCGGCGGGCACCCGTCTCCGGAAGAATCCACGCCGGACCCTCTCGGGCTGGTGCGCAGCAGCGACGGCGGCACGTCATGGCAGGCCGTCGGTCTCTCCGGAGAGGTCGACTTCCACGCTCTGGACCAGGGCGCCGGGACCATCTACGGCGTGGACGCCGACGGAGGACTGCTCGCAAGCCGGGACGGCGGAGCCCGGTGGAGCCCGTGGCCGGCGCCGCCCGCGCTCGACGTCGCCGTCGACCCGACCGGCGGCGGCCGCGTGGTGCTTGCCGTCCTCGGCGGTGTCGCCACGGCGATCGACGACGGGGGGGTCGTCCGGGAGCAGGAGTTCGTCGTTCGTCCAGGACCACAGCTGGTGCACCTGTCGTGGGCCGCGGACGGCGCGCTCTACGGGCTCGCGCCCGACGCCCGCCTCTACACCAGCCTCGACGGCGGGACGACCTGGCGACCCGAGGGCGTGGTCCCGGGTGGGCGCCCACAGGCGGTGGCCGCCCTCGGCCAGGGACGCGCGCTGGCGGCAACCGCAGGCGGCATCCACGAGACGCGCGACGGCGGCCGAACCTTCGCGACCGTCGCCGAGATGCCCTCGTAGGACTTCCGAAGACACTGACGGAATCCCGCCCGCGAACCCACCGCGGGGACCCGGGAGACGGGACGGCATGGCCGGTGGAGGCCGAGCCGGGGCGCCGGGAATCGTCGGCGGCCCCGGACCCGCACTGCATGACCGAGAACGACGAGGGCGAGCACGAGGTCGAGGTGGCCGGGATGGAACGCCTGCTCCCGACTGCCGGACCGTCACGCCGCCGTCGACAGCAGCGCCGACGAGCGATGGGGCATCACCCCACCGCTGAGGAGTATCCATGATCGACATTCAGACGATCGCCACCCCCGGGCTGGGCGACCGCAGCTACCTGGCCCACGACGGCGAGGTCGCGCTGGTGGTCGACCCGCAGCGCGACATCGACCGCGTCACCGAGATGGTCGAGCAGCTCGGCGTGCGGGTCACGCACGTCGCCGAGACCCACATCCACAACGACTACCTGACCGGCGGGCTCGACCTGGCCGAGCGCACCGGCGCCGCGTACCTGGTGGATGCCCGCGACGAGGTCGGGTTCGCGCGGACCCCGGTCTCGGAGGGCGACGAGATCATCGTCGGGTCGATGCGGCTGCGCCCGATCGCAACCCCCGGGCACACCCACCACCACCTGTCCTACGCCCTGGAAGACGAGTCGGGCGCCGTGGCGGCGGTGTTCACCGGGGGCTCGCTGCTCTACGGCACCACCGGGCGCACCGACCTGGTCTCGCCCGACGACACCGACGAGCTCACCCATGCCCAGTACCACTCGGTGCGCCGTCTGGTCGACGAGCTCCCCGCCGAGGCCGCGGTGTACCCGACCCACGGCTTCGGCAGCTTCTGCGCCGGCACCCCCGCCTCCGGCGCCGACAGCTCCACCATCGGCGAGGAGGCCGAGGCGAACCCGGCGCTGACGAAGGACGAGCAGCAGTTCGTCGACGACCTCCTCGCGGGGCTCGGTGCCTACCCCGCCTACTACGCGCGCATGGGCCCGGCCAACGCCGCCGGGCCCGCCCCGGCCGACCTGTCCGCGCCCGAAGAGGTCGACACCACCGAGCTGCGGCGCCGCCTCGAGGCCGGACAGTGGGTCGCCGACCTGCGTGACCGCACCGCGTTCGCCGCCGGGCACCTGCCCGGGTCGCTGTCCTTCCAGCTCGCGCAGCCGTTCGTGACCTACCTGGGCTGGCTGTTCCCCTTCGACCAGGAACTGACGCTGATCGGGGAGACCCCCGAGCAGGTCGCCGACGCCCGGCGCGAGCTCGTGCGCATCGGCATCGACCGCATGGCCGCCGCCACCGGCAGCATCGACGACCTCGCCGACGGGCAGGGTCTCGAGTCCTACCCGGTGTCGGACTTCGGCGGGCTGGCCGAGCGTGACCCGGACCAGGTGTTCGTCATCGACGCCCGCACCGACGGCGAACGCGCCGGTGGCGGCGTCCGCGGATCGGTGCACATCCCGCTGCACGAGCTCCCCGCCCGCCGCGACGAGGTCCCCACCCGGGGCGAGGTCTGGGTCTACTGCGGCTCGGGCTACCGCGCGTCGATCGCCACCTCGATGCTCGCCGCCGGCGACGCCACCGACCGACACCTCGTCGTCATCAACGACGAATGGGCGAACGCCGCCGACGCCGGCCTGCCCATCACCACCGACACCCGCTAGCCGGCGGGTCGTCGACACCGTGGCCGCCCCCGGGTCGCCCGGCCCGCGATGGCCGGGCACCGCCGGGGGATCGCGCCGCGCCGTCCTCAGGAGGGGAATGATCGTCATGATGGGTTCGATGGGCATGCTGGGCTGGCTGTGGCCGACCCTGGTCGTCGTCGGGCTGGTACTACTCGCCGTCGGCGTGGTCGCGCTCACCCGGCGTTCCGGCACCGCGAGCTCGGGGCCCACCGCCCGCGAGCTCCTCGACCAGCGATACGCCCGCGGGGAGATCGACGACGCCGAGTACCAGCGCCGACGGGACCAGCTGTCGTGACCCGGCGGCCGGCGGTGTACAGACCACGATGCACACGTCGGCGTCGGGGCCTCTCGCGCCCCTGGCCCGAGCAGGCCCATGATGGGTCATGGACCGGCAGGTGGTTCACCAGGAGTTCGAACGCGCGCGGTCGACCTTTCACGCCCTGCACGACCACGCCACGCCCGCAGGCCTGAAGCGGCCCTCGAACGGCACCCGGTGGAACAACCAGCAGCTGCTGTTCCACATGCTGCTCGGCTACCTGATCATCCGCGCCCTCAGCAACCTGGTGCGGGTGTTCGGCCGGCTGCCGCCAGGGGTGAGCCGCGCTTACGCGACCCTCCTGGATGCCGGGACCCGCCCGTTCGACGTGGTGAACTTCGCCGGCTCCTGGGCGGGCGGCACCGTCGTGGGCCGACGCGGCCAGATCGCGCTCTTCGATCGCGTGATCGCAGCGCTGCACCGGCGGCTCGATGCCGAGACCGACGTCGACCTGGCTCGAGGGATGCACTACCCCGCCCGATGGGACCCGTTCTTCGAGCCGTACATGACCCTCGCCGACGTCTACCGGTTCCCCACGCGGCACTTCGACTTCCACCGCCGACAGCTCACCCTGGACCGCACGGACGCGCCCTGAACCCTCGAGGGGAGGGGCGGGGCGGGGCGGGGCGGGGCGGCGTCCGCCGGTAACGTCGACGTGGTGATCCACCGGCACGGCAGCCCGCGGTTCCGCACGGGTGACGCCGTGTCGGTGCCGTTGCCGGCCGACCGGACGGGGCGTCTCCTGCTCCTCGCGGTCGCGCTCGGACTGGTCCTCATGCACCACGTCGTCGGAGCACACCAGCACACCGCCGCCGAGGTGGCCGTGACCGCGGCGCCGTCCGCCCACCCGGGCGGCGAGCACCCGGCGGCGCACGAGGCGCAACCGGGCATGACCGTGGCGAGCAGCGCCGCGCTCCTGCACCACCACCCCGACGGGGGCGGGCACGACCACGCCGATTCGCTGCTGCACCTGTGCCTCGTGGCGCTGGTCGGCGCGGCGGTCGTCCTCCTCACGCTGGTCCTCGCCGCCGCGTGGTGGCGGTCCCCGGCCCGCCCGTCGGCGCAGGGCGCCCGATGGGCGGCGGCGCCGCGCGCTCCCCCGACCTCGTCGAGACTCGCGGAACTCCAGGTCCTCCGGCTGTAGGCCGGCCCACCGTCTGTGCGGACGTCTCCGGACGTGACGTGCAGCGGCGCCGCGTCCTGTCCTCAGCGCCGGCCCTGACGCACGGGTCGGCGCTCAGCCGAAGGAGACTCCATCGTGCGTGTCCGTCTCGTCGGCGGCGCCCTCGCCGCCGCCACCGCCGCCCTCGTGGCCGCGGGATGTTCCGGATCCACCACCGCGGCGCCCCCGGCCGCTCCCCCTGCGGCGCCGCCGGTCGCGCCGTCGTCGGCGACCGCGCCGATCTCGCCCGAGCACAACCAGGCGGACGTGGCGTTCGCCCAGGGCATGATCCCTCACCACCTGCAGGCCATCGCCATGTCCTCGCAGGCCTCCGACCGCGCGGCGTCGCAGGAGGTGAAGGACCTCGCCGCCCGCATCGACCAGGAGCAAGGGCCTGAGATCGAGCAGATGAAGCAGATGCTGGACGCGTGGGGCGCGCCCCACCCGCAGCCGGGATCCACGGCGATGCCCGGCATGCCGGGCATGCCCGGGATGCCCCCGGGCGACATGCCGATGACCGGGATGATGAGCCCGGAGCAGATGCAGCAGCTCGGGACGCAGTCCGGCCCCGGCTTCGACCGGATGTTCCTGCAGATGATGATCGAGCACCACGTCGGCGCGGTGCAGATGGCCCGGACCGAGCAGGCCCAGGGCCTGAACCCACAGGCCAAGGAGCTCGCCGGCGCGATCGCGTCCGATCAGCAACAGGAGATCACCGAGATGCAGGCCCTGCTCGGCAGGGTCTGACCGGCGCCCGCGAGAGCGCCCGCCCGGTCACGGGACCGGGCGGGCGTCTCGTCGGCTCACGCCGTCACGCGGGGACGGAAGCGGCGCAGGCGGAGGCTGTTGGCCACGACGAAGACCGACGAGAAGGCCATCGCGGCGCCGGCGAGCATCGGGTTGAGCAGGCCGGCCGCGGCCAGGGGCAGCGCTGCGGTGTTGTAGGCGAACGCCCAGAACAGGTTGCCCTTGATGGTGGAGAGCGTGCGGCGGGAGAGCCGGATGGCGTCGACCGCGGCCCGCAGGTCCCCGCTCACGAGGGTCAGGTCACCGGCCTCGATCGCCACGTCCGTGCCGGTGCCCATGGTTAGCCCCAGGTCGGCCCGGGCGAGCGCGGCGGCGTCGTTGACGCCGTCGCCGATCATGGCCACGACCCTGCCCTCCTCCTGGAGGCGGGCGATCTGGTGGTCCTTGTCGGCGGGCATGACCTCGGCGATGACCCGCTCCGGGTCGATCCCGACCTCCGACGCGACGGCGCGAGCGGGAGGCTCCGCATCGCCGGTGAGCAGGACCGGGGTCAGACCGAGGGCACGCAGGCCGCGCACGGCGTCGGCGCTTCCCTGCTTGACCGTGTCGGCGACCGACAGGAGGCCGCGAGCCCTCCCGTCCCACGCCACGGCCACCACGGTGTGTCCCCGGGCCTCGGCGTCCGCCTTGGCCTCGGCGAGGTCGGCCGGCATCGCCACCGACCAGTCCTCGAGCAGGCGCGGCCGGCCGACGAGGACCGCGTGGCCGTCGACGGTGCCGTGCACCCCGAGGCCCTCGTCGTTGGCGAACTCCTCGACCGCCGGCAGCGGCCGGTCCGAGCGGCCGCGGGCCGAGGTCGTGACGGCCCGGGCGATCGGGTGCTCCGAGGCGTCCTCGAGCGCACCCGCGATCCGGAGGACCTCCACGGCGTCCTCCCCCGCCGCGGGGTGCACGTCGACCAGCGACATGCGGCCCTCGGTGATCGTGCCGGTCTTGTCCAGGACGACGGTGTCGACGCGACGCGTCGACTCGAGCACCTCGGGGCCCTTGATGAGGATGCCCATCGCGGCGCCCCGTCCGGTGCCGACCATGAGCGCCATCGGTGTCGCCAGCCCCAGCGCGCAGGGGCAGGCGATGATCAGGACCGCGACCGCGGCGGTGAACGCGCCGGCCGCCCCGACCCCGGCGGCCAGCCAGAACCCGAGCGTGGCGGCCGCGAGCACGATGACGATCGGGACGAAGACACCCGAGACGCGGTCGGCGAGGCGCTGGACCGCGGCCTTCCCGGTCTGGGCGTCCTCGACGAGGCGCGCCATCTGGGCCAGCTGGGTGTCCGACCCCACCCGCGTCGCCCGGACGACGAGGCGGCCGCCGGCGTTCACGGTCGCGCCGATGACGGCGTCGCCGACCCCGACCTCGACCGGTACCGACTCGCCGGTGACCATGGAGGCGTCGACCGCGGAGCTGCCGTCCTCGACCTCGCCGTCGGTGGCGATCTTCTCGCCGGGCCGGACGACGAAGCGGTCGCCGACCGCCAGCCGCTCGACCGGGATCCGCTGCTCGACGCCGTCGCGCAGGACCGCGACGTCCTTGGCGCCGAGCTCGAGCAGGGCACGCAGCGCGGCTCCGGCACGGCGCTTGGCCCGGGCCTCGAACCAGCGGCCGGCCAGGATGAACGTGGTGACCCCGGCCGCGACCTCGAGGTAGATGTTGCCGGCGCCGTCGGTCGGCTCGATGGACAGCTCGAAGGGGTGGGTCATCCCGGGCACCCCGGCGGTGCCGAGGAAGAGCGCGTAGAGCGACCAGCCGAAGGCGGCGAGGGTGCCCAGGGAGATCAGGGTGTCCATCGTCGCGGTGCCGTGACGCAGGTTCGCCCAGGCGGCGCGGTGGAACGGCAGGGCGCCCCACACGACGACCGGGGCGGCGAGCGCGAGCGACGCCCACTGCCAGTAGGTGAACTGCACCGCCGACACCATCGCCAGGACGATCACCGGGACCGAGAGGACGAGGGAGACCAGCAGCCGGGTCCGCAGGCCGTCCGCCTCGCCGCCGTGGTCGCGGTCCGTCCCGGTGTCGGGCTCCGGCTCCGCGGACGGCGGCGCCGGGATCGTGGCCGTGTACCCGGCCGCCTCCACGGCCTCGACGAGGTCGTGGGTGGTGACGTCCGAGGTGACGGCGACGCGTGCCTTCTCCGTGGCGAAGTTGACCGTCGCCTCCACCCCGTCGAGCTTGTTGAGCTTGCGCTCGATGCGGTTCGCGCACGACGCGCAGGTCATGCCGCCGAGGACGAGCTCGACCTCGTGCCTCGTCGCCGCGTCCTGCGCCATCGCGCGAGCGTTCTCGGTGACGGTGCTCATCCCGCGTGTCCTTCCTGGGCTGCCTCGGAGGGGTGGCCCTCGACCGTCGGCGCTGCTCGATCAGTGGCCATGGGGCGTCGAGTCGCCGTGGCCGCTCGGGGCGCCGTCCGGCGTTCCGGCACCGGCCGCGGCCACGACGGTGAACTCCGCGGTGCGCACGACACCCTGGTGGGCGAAGTCGAGGTAGAGCCGGTAGGGACCGGCCGACGGCACCTCGGCGAGGAACTCGATGGCCGGCCCCGCGGCGGTGCGCCCGTCGCCAGGGGTCCCGGTGGGGTGCACGTGGAGGTAGGCGAGGTCGCCGGTGCGCAGGGCGACGAGGTGGCCGTACGCGGCGAGGTAGGGCTGCAGGTCCGTGACGGGTGCTCCGTCCCGCGAGACCGACAGGGTCACCGGGCTCGCGGTCCCGGGGACGAGGTCGCCGGTCAGCGTCACCGTGTAGCCGTCCGCGGTCGTGGCCGTGGCCGACGCCGGCGGCAGGGGCACCGGGCGGTAATCGCCGGCGACCGCGATGTCGCGCCCCAGCGTCAACGCCTCGCTGCGCCCCTCCGGCGCGAAGTCCGCGAAGACCCGGTGGTCCCCGGCGGTGAGGGACGTCGTGGTGCGCCAGGTGCCGTCGGGATCCATGACCGGGTGGAGGTGCTGGAACCCGCTCTGGTCGCGTCGCACCAGGATCAGGTGCAGCGGCTTGTCGTGGGTCGGGGTGAACGCCGTCACCGGTGCTCCGGTCGGGCCGAGGATGCGGAACGCCAGCTCGCCGGGGGTGTCGACCCCTCCGGGGGTCGCGAGGACGTCCAGGGTGTAGCCGTCACGGGAGATGGCGAGGCCGCTGACGTCCGCTCCGGTGGCCGGGTCGGTGACGGCCGGCGCCGGTGCCGGACCGGGTGGCGGCGCCGCCACGGGCTCCGCGGTGGGTCCTGCGATCGCCCCGACGCCTCCTCCGACGACCAGGGCGAGCACGAGCGCGAGGGCGAACCCGACGAGACGGACGACAGGGCGATCGAGCCGTGACCGCCACGACGCACGGCGCCCGGACGCCGGCGCGCCGACCGCGGGGTCCGCGGTCGAGGTCCTGGTCGCCGGCGCGCCGACGGTGCGCTCCGGGCTCGCGGTGGTCACGACGCCCTCCCTGCGACCTCGTATCCGGCCTCCTCCACGGCGGCCCGGATCGCGCCGTCGTCCACCGGACCTGCGACGGTCACGACGACGCGGCCGCTCGAGAGGTCGACGTCGACGTCCGTCACGCCCGGCACCTCGCCGACCTCCTCGCGCACCGACGCCACGCAGTGGTCACAGGTCATCCCGGTCACGATGTACGTGCTGGTCTGGCTCACGGGACCTCTCCGTCCTAGGACCGGACGAGGCGAGCGATGGCGGCGCTGGCCTCGGCGATCTTCTCGTCGGCCACGTCGCCGCCCTCCGCCGCTGCCTGGGCGACGCAGTGCCCGAGGTGGTCGTCGAGGAGGCCGAGGGCGACGTTCTCGAGCGCCCGTGTCGCGGCGGAGACCTGGGTCAGGACGTCGATGCAGTACTTGTCGTCGTCGACCATCTTCGCGATCCCGCGCACCTGGCCCTCGATCCGGCGCAACCGCTTGAGGTAGGCGTCCTTCTGCCCGGCGTAGCCGTTCATCCCTCGGCTCCTCTCGACGGCCCGAGCATACCCCTAGGGGGTATCTAGTCAAGACGGACGCCGTAGACCTCTTCGACACCGCAGCTCGACCGCTCATCGAGGCGCCGAATCTGCCACGACGGCGGTCGGCGGGCGCGGGAGGATCGAGATCATCCGTGTATCCGGTACCCCTACGGCGTACCCGCCGCGAGGTACCGGTACGCCCCAGGGGTACGGGTCACTCCGCCGCGACGGGAAGGCTGTCGAGCGCGGCCCGCAGCCGGGTGCCGGCGTCGGACGCGGTCTCGCCCAGCTCGGCACCGGTTCCGGCGGCGACACCGAGCAGGGCGCCGGGATCGACGGCCTGGACGATGGTGCGGCCCTCGGCGCGCCGGACGGTGACGTTGCACGGCAGCAGCAGCCCGACCTCCGGGTTGGCCGAGAGCGCCGCGTGGGCAAGGGCCGGGTTGCAGGCGCCGAGGATGGTGTAGGCGTCGATGCGCTCACCGAGTTTCGCCTGCAGGGTGGCCTGGACGTCGATGGTGCTGAGCACGCCGAACCCCTGGTCCGCGAGCGCGGCGGTCACGGCCTCGACCGCCGCGGCGTGGTCGAGGTCGACCTCGACGGTGTGGGCGATGTCGGACATGGTGCGGTGTTCCTTCCCAAGGCCTCGAGTTCGGGCTACCCCCATGGCGTTCCCGCCGACTCGACCACCAACTCGTCGCGCGGGACCAGAGACCGGTACGGAGTGGGCCGGCCGGCCCGTACGCCTGGTCCGCCCGTCACTTCACCCTCGCGCTCACGAGTGGAAGGACGAATCCCATGACCGAGCGCTCCGGCTCCGGGCGCCGGATGAGCCGCCGCCAGGCCCTGGGACTGCTCGGGCTCGGCGCCGCCACCGTCGCCGTCGGTGCCACCGGGTGGGCCACCTCAGGCGCAGCCGGCCCTACGCGGTCGGGAATCGCCCCGCCGAGCGGTGAAACCCTGCAGGTCCCGGCCGAGCTCGCCAGCCGGCAGGGCCGGCTCGGTCTCGACCTGTCGGCCGCTCCGGGCGCACCGCTGGCCGGACGCGACGCGTCCGCATGGGGCTACAACGGCTCCAGCCCCGGCCCGACGCTGCGGGTGCGGCCGGGCGACCAGCTCGCTCTGCGGCTGCACAACCGGCTCGACCAGCCCACGAACCTCCACACCCACGGGCTCCGGGTCTCCCCCGAGGGCAACTCCGACAACCCGTTCCTCCACATCGCGCCCGGCGAGTCGTTCGACTACCGCATCACCGTCCCCAGCGAGCACCCACCAGGGACGTTCTGGTACCACCCCCACGCCCATGGCCACGTCGCCGATCAGCTCTCGGCCGGACTGGCCGGAGCCCTCATCGTCGACGACGGGAGCGAACCGTCCGTCACGACCGACCGCGTCCTGGTCGTCACCGACGCCACCCTCGGCACCGGCGGTCCGGTCCCCGCCGACGGCCGGAGCCGCATGGCCGGTCGACAGGGCGAGCTGCTGCTGCTCAACGGTCAGCACCAGCCGACCATCCCCTGCGCCACCGGCGACGTGGAACGCTGGCGGCTGATCAATGCCACCACCTCGCGCACCCTCACCCTGCGCCTCGACGCCCATCCCCTGACCCGCATCGCCCTCGACGGGATCACCCTGCCGACCGCCGTCCGGAGCGACACCGTCCGGCTCGCCCCCGGCAACCGCACCGACGTGCTCGTGCGCCCCGACCGACCCGGGACGTTCGCGCTGATCGCCACCACCGAAGCCCGCAGCGCGATGGGTATGGGGATGGGCCCGGGGGGCGCCGCCGTCGATGCGGAGACGACGACGGTGGCCACGCTCGCCCCCAGCGGCCCCCCGCGGCCGCCGAGCGCGCTGCCGACCTTCCCCGCCGGTGAGGGCCCGACCCGGGACGCAACCACCGGTACTCGTCGACTCGCCTTCTCCATGGGGATGGGTCCGGGAGGGATGGGTCCGGGTGGCATGAATCCCGGTGGCATGGGCCCGGGCGGGCAGGGCATGACCTTCGGGTTCGACGGCCGGGCCTACGACGCCGACCGCACCGACCAGACCGTCGCCCTGGGCGCGGTCGAGGAGTGGACGGTCACCAACCCCACTCCGATGGCCCACCCCTTCCACCTCCACGTCTGGCCGTTCGAGGTCCTGGCGGACAGCGCCCGCACACCGACCACCGCCACGCTGCAGGACGTGGTCCTCGTGCCCGCCCAGGGCTGGGTCCGGTTGCGCATCCCGTTCACCGCCCAGACGGGACGCAGCGTCTACCACTGCCACGTCCTCGACCACGAGGACCTCGGCATGATGGCGACGATCGCCGTCAACTGACCTGGGCCGACGAGAGATGCTCCCGGCCGACACCTGGTGCCGACGAGAACCACGAGACCGGGAGAGCTCACCCGGTTCGGGGGGAGCGCTCCGCGCACGAGAGACGTCACCATCACTGGACGTCTCCGCCCACGCCGACGGTTCGTCGAGGAGCACCATGACCGACATCCCGGCGGACCGGCCGGCTCGCCCGCGCCGCATGCCGTTGGAGGACTACGCGGCGATCACCGCGACGGTCCTGGTCGTGCTCGCACTGGCCGGCGCGGTCGTGGTCGCGCGGGGCGCGATCGTGCTGGTCTTCGTCGGCTTCTTCCTCGCGACCGGGATCGAACCCGCGATCCGGTGGCTCGTGGCCCGCGGCCTGCGCCGGGGGCTGGCCGTCGCCGTCGTCGTGCTGCTCGTGCTGCTGGTCCTGATCGGGCTGGCCGCCGTGTTGATCGTCCCGGCCGTCACCGAGATCAGCTACCTCGTCGCGGAACTGCCGGACCGGCTCGCCGCCCTCGGCGAGCGCCTCGGCGGCCCCGGCAGCACCGTCGGCGGCGCGCTGTCCGACCCGGCGGCGCACCAACAGCTGCAGCAGTCGCTCTCCGGCCTCGGCACCGTCGTCGCCGCCTCGGCCGCCGCGGTGTTCAGCGTCCTCGGTGCGCTCTTCGGCGGTGTCTTCGCCACCATCACCGTGCTGGCGCTGCTGGTCTACTTCTCGCTGGCCATGCCCCGCATCCGTGCCGGCATGGACCGGCTGCTGGCCCGCGAGGAACGGGTCACCGCCGCCGAGGCCGCACTCGGTCGCATCGGTGGCTACGTCTCCGGTCAGTTGGTCGTGTCCGGGATCGCCGGCCTGAGCGCCTTCGCGTTCTTCCTCATCGTCGGCATCCCCTACCCGGCGCTGCTGGCGATCGTGGTCGCCGTCCTCGACGCCGTCCCCCAGATCGGCGCGACCCTGGCCTCGTTCGTCGCGGTGGCCGCGGCCCTGACCGTCAGCTTCCCCCTGGCGATCGGCACGCTCGTGTACTTCATGGTCTACCAGGGCGTCGAGAACTACCTCATCGCGCCGCGGGTCTTCTCCAAGGCCATCGAGCTCTCGCCCGTCGGCGCGTTCGTCGCCATCCTCATCGGCGGCGCCGCCGCCGGCCTGCTCGGGGCGATGACCGCCCTCCCGCTGACCGCGGCCGGCAAGGTCGTCATCGGCCACGTCCTCTCGGAACGCGCCCGGCGCCACGGCCGACCCGCCCCCGCGCTCACCCCGGACCCGTCGGCCGTCGGCGGCCGCGACAACCACACGAAGGAGGACGGCCATGGCTGACGCGCCACGACCCCGGCGGACCTCGACCGGGCGCGGCAAGGTCAACCCGCGCTGGGTCGTCGGCGGGGTCCTGCTCGTCCTGGCCGTGATCTTCATCCTGGAGAACCGCGACCCGGTGGGTATCCGGCTGATCATCCCGCTCGTGGTCATGCCCCAGTGGGCGGCGCTGACGCTGACGCTCGTCATCGGCTTCGTCCTCGGCCTCCTGGTCTCGCGCCGCCGTCGGTGAGACGACCGGCCCACCCCGCCCGGGTGAGGGGTCGAGCGCCCCGTGCGCGCGGCTGGTCACCGCCCGAGGTCGGGGTTCGAGGGCAGTCGCAGCGTGGCGGTGGTGGTGGTCCCGGAGACCTCGGTGTGGACGGAACCGAAGTGGCGCAGGAGCGCGAGCAGAGCGTGGTTGTCGGTGAGGACCTCGGCGCTGATCGTGGTGACGTCCTCCTCGCGGGCACGGCGCAGGAGCGCGCGCAGGAGTTGGAAGCCGACGCCGCGTCCCTGCCAGGCGTCGGCGACGACGATGGCGAGCTCGGCGCTGTTCGGCTCGGAGTCGCTGCGGATGAACCGAGCGATGCCCACCCCCTGCCCCGTCTCCGTCTCCACCGCTCCGAGTGCTTCGTGGTCGCGGTGGTCGACCTCGGTGAAGAAGCGCACCTGCTGGTCCGAGAGCCGCGGCATGACGGTGAAGAACCTCTGGTAGGCGCTGGTCTCGCTCAACGACTGGTAGCGGGCCGCCAGCTCGTCCGCGTCACAGGGCTCGACGCTGCGCACCAGCACCGTGGTGCCATCGGTCAGCGCCACCTCCTCCGACACCGACCGAGCAGCAGCGTCCGGGGTACCTGGCTCGTCGTCGCCGTCGGTCGCCGACCGGTTCGGTGCGGGCACCCGCCCATCGTGGCGCGCGCCGCGACCGATCGACACCCCCGAGACGCGATCAGCGGGCGGCCGCCGTCGGAACTTCCGGCAGCGGCACCGACGGGTCGGCGAGGCGCGCGCGGTCGACGGGCGCCCCCGACCGGACGAGGTCGCCGATCGGGCCGGTCACGTCCCAGACGTTGACGTTCATGCCCGCGCGGACCCGGCCGTCGGCGAGCCAGAACGCCACGAACTCGCGGGCGGAGAGGTCGCCGCGGACGACCACCTCGTCGTACTGGCCGGGCGCCGCGTCGCCGCTGTACTCCATCCCCAGGTCGTACTGGTCGGTGAAGAAGTACGGCAAGCGGTCGTAGGCCGACCCCGTCCCGAGCATCGCGCGCGCCGCCGCGGGACCGCCGTTGAGGGCGTTGGCCCAGTGCTCGACCCGCAGGCGCCGGCCGAGGGCGGGGTGCCAGATGCGCGCGACGTCGCCGGCCGCGTGGATGTCAGGGTCGGAGGTGCAGAGCGACTCGTCGACGACGACGCCGTCGTCGACCTCGAGCCCGGCCGTCTCGGCGAGCGCGGTGTTCGGGGTGATCCCGATGCCGACCACCACCGCGTCGGCGTCGATCTCGGTGCCGTCGCCCAGCCGGACGCCCGCCACCCGCCCGTCGCGACCGAGGATCTCGACGAGGTCCGCCCCGCAACACAGGTCCACGCCGTGCTCCTCGTGCAGGTCGGCGAAGACCTGCGCCATCTCGGGACCGAGGACCCGCAGCAGCGGCAGCGATGCGGACTCGAGCACCGTCACCGCGACCTCGGCGACCCGGGCCGCGGCCGCGACCTCGAGACCGATCCACCCGCCCCCGACGACGACGGTCCGGGACGAGGAGCGCAGCGCGGCGGCGATCCGGTCGCTGTCGCCCAGTGTGCGCAGGTAGTGCAGGCCGTCGAGGTCGGCGCCCGGGAGGGCGAGCCGTCGCGGCGACGAGCCGGTGGTCAGCAGCAACGTGCGGTAGCCGAGCCGGTCGCCGTCGGCCAGCACGACCTCGTGGGCGTCGCGGTCGAGCGCCGTGACCGGGACGCCGGTGCGCAGGTCGACGCCGTGCTCGGCGTACCAGTCGGGCGGGTGGACGTAGGTGCTCGCGCGGTCGGCGCGGCCCTGCAGGTACTCCTTCGACAGCGGCGGGCGCTCGTAGGGTCGCTCGTCCTCGTCCCCGAGCAGCACCACCCGCCCCGGGAACCCCTCCTCGCGCAGTGTCTCCGCGGCCTTCGCCCCGGCCAGCCCCGCCCCGACGATCACGATCGTCCCGTCGTCGTCCGCCATCTCCTCGTCCCTTCCGCGGTGCCCTGCGGGCGGCACACGGGAGATGCTCCACCACCCGGGCGGGCTCCGACAGCCCCGAGGTGCGGGGGTCAGGCGGGGTCGGGTCCCGCCGACGGCGAGGCGCGGTGACCTCCGTCCTCCACGCCGAGCACTTGACGAGCCTCCTGCCACAGCCGCGTGGTGATCGCCCCGGCGGGCTCGGCCCGGGCGAGGCGGGCGGCCTGCCCCGCCCACTGATTGACCGCGTCGACGCCGCCCGGACCGGACGACCCGGTCCGCCCGCGGCGCCACTGCGCGACCAGCCGACGCTGGACGGGGTAGCGCGCCGGCGGCGGCGCGTCGGGCGCCGACCAGGACCGGACGAACGCGGTCGGCAGCGCCCGGCCCGGCCGCCCGGAGTAGGCCCGCGTCAGGACCGAGGTCTCGGGTGCCGCGGCCGCGAGGCCCTCGGACCAGGGCTGGGCGATGCCGACCTCGGGCGAGCGGAGGTACGCCGTCCCCACCTGCACGGCGCTGGCCCCGAGCGCGAGGGCTGCCGCGACGGCACGTCCGTCCGCGATCCCCCCGGTGGCCACGACCGGGACGGTCAGCGCATCGACCAGTTGCGGGACCAGCGCCACCAGGCCGATCGCCGTCCTCCCGGCCGCGTCGGGGTCGAACGTTCCCCGGTGCCCGCCCGCCTCGATCCCCTGGGCGACCACCACGTCGGCCCCGGCGCGCTCGGCCTCCAGCGCCTCCTCGAGCGTCGTCGCGCAGGCGAACCAGGCGACGCCCGCGGCGTGCATCCGCTCGACCATGGCCGGCTCGAACACGCCCATGATCGAGGAGATGGCGGTCGGCGAGGCCGCCAGGAGCTCCTCGCACTGCTCGTCGAACGAGGGCGGTGATCCTCCCGCCTCGCCGGGGTCGCCGAACCGCTCGAGGAACCGTCGCGCCTCCTGCTCACCCGTGTCCGCCACGGCGGGCGGATCGGGGATCCACAGATTGATCTGGTACGACCGTGACGACCCCTCACGGAAGCGCCGGACCCACTCGCGGATCCTGTCCGGGTGGTCGAGGACGGCCCCGGCCGCGCCCATGCCCCCCGCCTCGGCGACGGCGACGGCGAGCTCCGGCGGGCACGCCCCCGCCATCGGCGCCTGCAGGATCGGGACGTCGAGCCCGTACCGCTCGCAGAACTCCGCGACCCGCGTCGCCACCGCCATCGCCGGCCTCCTCGAATCGCTCGCGTCCCCATCCTCCGCGGGGACGTCCGCCCGGCGAAGGACACGCCTCGCCGGACACCGCCGAGGGCGGCCACGCGGTCAGGTGGTCCGTGGTCGGCTGCCACCCCGCGGCCGGAGCGTCACCCCGGCGTCGACGAGGAGGCGCCGGACGTGACCGAAGCTCCGGCCCGTGTCCTCGCTGAGCCGCATGAGGCTCGCACCCGCGGCGTACCGCTCGACGAGGTACCCCACGAACGCCGCGCGATCGCGTTCGCCCGCGCCACCGGAGTGAGTCCTGCCCGCTGCCGCCACCCGTGACCTCCATCCGTCGAACCCGCGCCGACACTAGGTCGGGCGGGCGCCGCGCGGCGGGCCTGTCCCGGATCGAGACACCCGGATCAGCGCGCGGCGGCGCGCGCCGCGTCCTCCTCCGAGGCGTTGACGACCTGGACCTTGTCGCCGTCCTGGAGCTCGGCGAAGGTGGCCCGCGCGTCGGCGGTCTCCATGCGGATGCACCCGGCGGACGAGCGTGAGGGGTCGCCCGCGTGGAAGGCGATCCCGCCGTCGGCGAAGAACGTCGAGTACGGCATCGGGGCGGGCCGCCCCTCGCGGGTGGTCGACTCGCCGCTCACGTGGTGCTCGTCCTTGCGGTAGACGCGGAACGAGTGCCCCACGGGGGTGGGGGTGCCCTCGCCGCCCGACGAGATGGTCATCGGCCCGCGGACGACCCGGCCGTCACGGATCAGCCAGGCGCGCTGCGACTCGAGGTCGACGCAGGCGCGCGTGGACACCGAGCACGGCGTGCCGGGCACCGCGGCCTCGGCGTGCGCCTCCCGCGCCACGGGGCTGGTCTCCGGGTTCGCGGGAGTGGCGCTGTCCGCCAGCGCCGGGACCGCGAGCGCGCCGACAGCCGTCATGATCGTCGCCGAGACCCCGGCCGCGGCCCACCACGAGGTGGCCCGGGAGCGACGGGGACGGGGCGCCGTCGGTGCGCGGTGCCGGCCGGTCCGGGATGCCGTCGTCTCGGTGATGGTGCGACCTCCTCCTCGGGGAGGGCCCGGTCCGAGGCGGCCCTCCGGGTCCGTCGCCCCGTGCATCGGCGCGCCACGGCGCGGGGTGGACCCTCCGACCGGGCGATGGACCGGCGGGGATCCGCGACGGAGGGTCACCACGACGGTGGTGGACGACCGCCGGTGCCGGTGGCGAAGATGTCGCTCCTGGAGCACCCACCCCGCACACCGAGGACCCCGTGGACCCCGTGGACCCCCAGCGCCTGCAGCACCTCACGCGGTTGCGCCGCGTGCGCGACCGCATCGACCGCGAGTACGCCCAGCCCCTCGACGTCGAGGCGCTGGCGCGCGGGGTGCACATGTCGGCGGGGCACCTGAGCCGGGAGTTCCGGCGCGCGTTCGGGGAATCGCCGTACAGCTATCTCATGACCCGGCGCATCGAGCGCGCGATGGCGCTGCTGCGTCGCGGCGACCTCGGCGTCACCGAGGTCTGCTTCGCGGTCGGCTGCTCGTCGGTCGGCACGTTCAGCACGCGCTTCACCGAGCTGGTCGGCATGTCGCCGAGCGCCTACCGGCGTCTGGAGGCGCACCCCGTCGCGGAGATGGCGCCGTGTGTCGCCCGGAAGGTCACCCGACCGGTCAGGAATCGAGAAGCACGGGACGGGGCGCCGCGGCCAGCATGAGCGGCATGAGCGACACCGACATCACCATCCACCAGGCCTACCTCCCCCACGACGACCACGAGGCCTCGCTGGCCTTCTACCGCGACACCCTCGGCTTCGAGGTGCGCAACGACGTCGAGTACCAGGGCATGCACTGGCTCACGGTCGGGCCCGTCGACCAGCCCGGGACGTCGATCGTCCTGCACCCGCCGTTCGCCGACCCCGGGATCACCGAGGAGGAGCGGCGCACGATCGCCGAGATGATGGCCAAGGGCACCTACGCCGGCATCAACCTCGCCACCACGTCGCTGGACCGCACCTTCGAGCGCCTGCAGGCCGGGGACGCCGAGGTCGTCCAGGAGCCGACCCAGCAACCCTGGGGCATCCGCGACTGCGCGCTGCGCGACCCCGCGGGCAACATGATCCGCATCTTCGAGGTGCGCTGACCGTCCGCCGGAGGGACGACACGATGAGCACGGCCACGACGACGGACACCGCGACGGGCACGGCGGGGCCGACGCCGCACGTCGCCGACACGCACGACCGCATCCGCGTGCACGGCGCCCGCGAGAACAACCTGCGGGACATCGACGTCGAGCTCCCGAAGCGCCGGCTCACGGTGTTCACCGGCGTCTCGGGCTCCGGCAAGAGCTCCCTGGTGTTCGGCACGATCGCCGCCGAGTCGCAGCGGCTGATCAACGAGACCTACAGCGCGTTCGTCCAGGGCTTCATGCCGACGCAGGCCCGCCCGGACGTCGACGTCCTCGACGGCATCACCACGGCGATCATCGTCGGCCAGGAGCGGATGGGCGGCGACGTCCGCTCCACCGTCGGCACGGCCACCGACACCGGCGCCATGCTGCGGATCCTGTTCAGCCGTCTCGGGCAGCCCCACATCGGCTCGCCGCAGGCGTTCTCGTTCAACGTCGCGTCGATCAGCGGCGCGGGGGCAGTCACCTTCCAGCAGGGCGGCAAGACCGTGAAGGAGCGCCGCGACTTCTCGATCACGGGCGGCATGTGCCCGCATTGCGAGGGCCGGGGCTCGATCTCCGACATCGACCTGACCGCCCTCTACGACGACTCGAAGTCGATCAACGAGGGCGCGATCACGATCCCCGGCTACAGCATGGACGGCTGGTACGGCCGCATCTACCGCGGCGTCGGCTGGTTCGACCCCGACAAGCCGATCCGCGACTTCACCCCCCAGGAGCTGCACGACCTCGTGTACCGCGAGGCGACCAAGGTCAAGATCGAAGGGATCAACCTCACCTACACGGGCCTGGTCCCGCAGGTCCAGAAGTCCTACCTGTCGAAGGACGTCGAGGCGCTCCAGCCCCACATCCGCGCCTTCGTCGAGCGCGCGGCGGTGTTCACGCCCTGCCCCGAGTGCGGCGGCACCCGCCTGTCCGAGGCCGCCCGCTCGTCGAAGATCGACGGGCTCTCCATCGCCGACGTCAACGCGATGCAGATCAGCGACCTGGCGGAGTGGGTGCGGGGTCTGGACGAACCGTCCGTCGGGCCGCTGCTGGAGGCCCTGCGGGACACGCTCGACTCGTTCGTCGAGATCGGGCTCGGCTACCTCGCGCTCGAACGGCCCGCAGGGACGCTGTCGGGCGGCGAGGCGCAGCGCACGAAGATGATCCGCCACCTCGGCTCGTCACTCACCGACGTCACCTACGTCTTCGACGAGCCGACGATCGGGCTGCACCCGCACGACATCCAGCGGATGAACAACCTCTTGCTGCGGTTGCGCGACAAGGGCAACACGGTGCTCGTCGTCGAGCACAAGCCCGAGACGATCGCCATCGCCGACCACGTCGTCGACCTCGGGCCCGGCGCGGGTACCGAGGGCGGGACGATCTGCTTCGAGGGCAGCCTCGAGGGCCTGCGCGCCAGCGACACGGTCACGGGGCGCCACCTCGACGACCGGGCGCGCCTCAAGGACACCGTCCGCACGCCGAGCGGCGCGCTGGAGGTCCGCGGGGCGACGGCGCACAACCTGCGCGGTGTCGACGTCGACATCCCGCTCGGGGTGCTCGTCGTGGTCACCGGGGTGGCCGGGTCGGGGAAGAGCTCGCTGATCGACGGGTCGGTGGCCGGACGGGAGGGCGTGGTCTCGGTCGACCAGGCGCCGATCAAGGGCTCGCGGCGCAGCAACCCGGCGACCTACACCGGGCTGCTCGATCCCATCCGCAAGGCGTTCGCCAAGGCCAACGGCGTGAAGCCGGCCCTGTTCAGCGCGAACTCCGAGGGCGCCTGCCCCAACTGCAACGGCGCGGGCGTCGTCTACACCGACCTCGGGATGATGGCCGGCGTCGCGACCACCTGCGAGGTGTGCGAGGGCAAGCGGTTCCAGGCCGCCGTGCTGGAGTACACGTTCGGCGGCCCGTCCGACCCCAAGGACATCAGCGAGATCCTCGCGATGCCCGTCGCCGAGGCGCAGGCGTTCTTCTCCGCCGGCGACGCGAAGACCCCGGCGGCGGCGAGGATCCTGACGGCGCTGGCCGACGTCGGGCTCGGCTACCTGCGTCTCGGTCAGCCGCTGACGACGCTCTCGGGCGGCGAGCGCCAGCGCCTCAAGCTCGCGACCCACCTCGGGGAGAAGGGCGGGACGTTCGTCCTCGACGAGCCGACCACGGGCCTGCACCTCGCCGACGTCGAGCAGATGCTGGGCCTGCTCGACCGGCTCGTCGACGCGGGCCGGTCGGTGATCGTCATCGAGCACCACCAGGCGGTCATGGCGCACGCCGACTGGATCATCGACCTCGGGCCGGGTGCGGGCCACGACGGCGGGCGGATCGTCTTCGAGGGCACACCCGCCGACCTCGTCGCGGGGCGCTCCACGCTCACCGGCGAGCACCTCGCGCAGTACGTGGGGGCCTGAACCCGGCCCGGACGGGGAACCACCGGCCGATGGTCGACCCCGCGCCCCGCCGTGCCCCCGAGCCCCTGCCCGCGCCGCCGCCCGATCCCGGGGACCGGTGGGTCGACGCGGTCGCGGGCCGGGTCGCCGGCGCGGCCTTCGGCGTCGCGTCCTGGTTCCGCGCGGCGCGGTCGTTCCACCCCCGCGGGCGGTCGTTCCGCGGGACGCTCTCGGTCTCCGGTACGGACCCCGCCGGCGCGACGGTGCTGGACCTCCCCGGCGACCACCGGGCCGTGGTCCGGCTCTCCCGCGGCGCGGGGCTTCCCGAGCCGTTGCCCGACGCGCTGGGCCTCGCGGTGCGCCTGCTCGACGCCGACGGCCGCGGGGGCCGGCAGGACCTGCTGCTGGTGTCGTCGGGCACCGCCGTCGGCGCGCGGCACGTGATCGTCCCCGAATCCCGCTACGACGTCGCGACCTACTCGAGCCTCACCCCGTTCCGCGTCGGCACGGAGCGGCTCGTGCTGGGGGCCCGGGCGCTGGAGGGCGTCGGGGGCCGGGCGGGGTGGCCCCGCCTGGACGACGTGGCCGACGCCGTTACCGCCGGGACCGCGGCCTTCGCGCTGTGCACCGCCACCCCGACCGGCGGGTGGACCCGGCGCGGGATCCTGCGCCTGGGCGACGAGCTCACCGGGGCGGAGAGCGAGTCGCTGCGCTTCACCCCGTTCCACCACGCGGGCGGCATCGAACCGGTCGGTGTGGTCAACGCCCTGCGTCGGCGGGCCTACGCCGAGAGCCAGGCCGCACGACCCACGCCCTGAGCGTCGCGCTCGTCCTCACTCGAGGGGCTCGGCGAACGCGCGTGTTCGCGGGTGTGTGGTGCTCACCGATCGGGCAACGCTCGGCGAACTCGTGGGCGCGGTCGTGGAGACCCCGGCGGCGCGCCCTCCGTACCCGGGTCCGCGGCCGGACCGCCGACCCGTCACGAGGAGCGCGCGATGAGCGAACCGGATCGACGTCGAGGAGCGGTCGCCGCGGGCGGTGCCGGGGGCACCGGTGGCGCTGCCGGTGGGGCTGGTGCTGCCGGTGGTGCCGCCGGGACCCGCCGGCGTCGCCCGTGGTGGGCGTGGCTGCTGCTGGCGATCCTGGCCGTGCTGATCATCCTGGCGATCCTGCTGCTCAGCCGCTGCAGCAGCGGGGCCGAGGGCCCGCAGCCCGGCGCGACGGGCGGGACGGCGGCACCCGCCGCACCCGGTGCTCCCGGTGGCGCGCCCGCTCCGGGCGTCGCGCCTCCCGCCGGCGCGGGTGCGCCCGGTGCCCCCGGCGCCCCGGGTGATCCGGGTGCTCCCGGTGCTCCCGCCACCCCGGGCGCCGGCAGCGGCGACACCGGGAGCGGTGGAACGGGCGGCGGAACAGGCGGCGGAACAGGCGGCGGTGGCGACATCGCCGCCGTCTCGGAGCGCGTGCAGGAGCTCGTCGAGGCGAGCCCGGTGACGTTCGGGCCCGACAGCCCGGAGCTGACCGCGTCGGGCGCCGAGACCGTCGACGAGGTGGCTCGCGAGCTGGCGAGCGTGCCGTCGGCGCAGGTCATCGTGACCGGCTACGTCGCCCCGGTGGCCCGCGGCATCGGCCCCGACGCGCAGGCCCTCTCGGACCAGCGTGCCGCCACCGTCGCCCAGCGCCTGGCGAGCCAGGGCGTCGACCCCGCCCGCATCCAGACGCGCGGCGCCGCGGACCGCGACCCGCAGTCCAGCACCGCGGCCAGCCGCCGCGTGGAGATCGCGGTCTCGTAGAACGCCGCGCCGGGTTGCCGGGCCGCGGAGGTGGGGTAGCCGAACCGGCACCCGGTGGTGGACCAGCCGGCCGTCCGGCGTGCACCGGTCCGGGCGATTCTCGAGCGACGCCCGGCGAGCCCCTGGGGGGATCCGATGCGCATCGCCGTCACCGGCGCGACCGGCAACGTCGGGACCGCGCTCCTGCGCCGCCTGGCGCGCGAGGACCACGAGGTGGTGGGACTCGCGCGCCGGGTGCCCGGCGGCACGGTCGACGGCGCGCCGGTGACCTGGCGGTCGGTGGACCTCACCCGCGTCACCGGCCACGAGCTCGCCGAGGTGTTCGCCGGTGCCGACGCCGTGGTCCACCTCGCCTGGGGCTTCCAGCCCTCCCAGGACCTCGCCTACCTGCGGGAACTGGGCGTGGGCGGCACACGACGCGTCGTCGGGGCGGTCGCGGCGGCGGGCGTGCCGCACCTCGTGCACATGTCCTCGCTCGGCGCCTACTCGCCGCGGCGCGACGACACCCCCGCCGACGAGGCGTACCCGACCGACGGCGTGCCGACCTCGCGCTACAGCCGCCACAAGGTCGCCGCCGAGCGCCTCCTCGACGAGGCCGAGGCCGGGAGCGCGCTCGGCACCGTCACCCGCCTGCGCCCCGGCGTCGTCGGGCAGCGGGCCGCCGGTAGCGCCCTGCTGCGCTACGGCGTGCCCGGTTTCGTGCCCGCCCGCGCCCTCGGGTGGCTCCCGGTCCTGCCACTGGACCGCGGACTCGCGATCTCCGTCGTGCACGCCGACGACGTGGCCGACGCCGTGGTGCGGGTGCTCGACGGCCGGGTCGGCGGCGCGTTCAACCTCGCCGCGGACCCGCCGCTGACTGCGGCGGACATCGCCGAGGTGCTCGGCGCCCGCCTCGTCCACGTCCCGTCGTCGGTGCTGCGGCCGGTGGTGGACCTCGCGTGGCGCCTGCGCCTGCAGCAGGTCGACACCGGGTGGCTCGACATGGCCTTCGCCCTGCCGCTGCTCGACTCCGGCCGCGCCCGTACCGAGCTCGGGTGGGCACCGACGCAGGACGCGGTCGCGGTGTTCCGCGAGGTCCTCGCGGGGATGCGGGCGACCGCCGAGGGCCCGACGCCGGTGCTGCGCCGCCGCACCGTCGCCGGCACCGTCCGCGACGCCGTGCGCCACGGTGCCGTCGAGCGGCGGCACCGGCCGTGACGGCGACGCCGACCACGCGGCGCGGGACCGCCGCCGGCCTGGTCACGAGCGCCCACCCCGGACCCGCGGTCGCCGTCGCGACGATCGCCGCGCTGCTCGCGGCCGACGCCGGCCTGCCCGCCGGCACCGCCGTCGTCGTCACCGCTGCCGTCTTCACCGGGCACCTGACGATCGGCTGGGTCAACGACCTCGTCGACGCCCCCCGCGACCGCGCCAGCGGGCGCACCGACAAGCCTCTGGCCACCGGCCGGGTCGGCGCCGGCCCGGTGGCCGCCGCGGTGGCCGTCGCCGGTCTCGCCTGCGTCGTCCTGTCCTTCGCGGCGGGCTGGCGCAGCGGGGTCGTGCACCTCCTGCTCGGCATCGGCTCGGGCCAGGCCTACAACCTCGGCCTCAAGCGGACGGCCCTGTCCTGGCTGCCCTACGCGGTGACCTTCGGGACGCTGCCGGCCGTCGCGTCCCTCGCCCGCGACGCCCCGGCCTGGCCACCGTGGTGGATGCTCGCCGCCGGCGCGGCGCTCGGGGTCGGCGCCCACGTGGTCAACGCCCTGCCCGACCTCGCCGACGACCTGCGCACCGGCGTCCGCGGCCTGCCGCACCGCCTCGGCGAGCCGACGGCGCGCCCGCTGGCCGCCGGCCTGCTGGTCGCCGCGTCGCTCGTGGCCGCCCTCGGTCCCGCCGGCACCCCGCCGGCGTGGGTGTGGGTGGTGCTCGTGGTGGTCGGCGCGCTCGCGGCGTTCACCCTCGCCGGACACGGCCGCGGTCCCTTCCGCGCCGCGATCGCGATCGCCCTGCTCGACGTCGTGCTGCTCGTGGCGGCCGGGTGATGGCCGGCCCCCTCGACCGGCCCGACCTCGCCGTCGTCGGCGCCGGGCCCGCCGGCGCGGCGGCCGCGCTCGGTGCGCTGCACGCCGAGCCCGGCCTGCGGGTGGCGCTGCTCGACCGCGCGGACTTCCCCCGTGACAAGGCGTGCGGGGACGGCGTCGCCCCGCACGTGCTCGACCGGCTCGCCGAGGTCGGCGTCACCGGCCTGCTCGACGACCGGGTACCGGTCGCGCGCCTGCGCCTCGACCGCGGCGGTCGCGGCGCCGAGCGGACGATGGCGCGACCGTCCTACGTCGTGCCCCGCCGGGTGCTCGACGCCCGGCTGGTCGAGGCGGCGCAGGAGGCCGGCGCCGTGCTGCGGCGCCACCGGGTCCGCGACCTCACGGTGGACGGCGGAGCCGGCGGCGGGGGCGTCGTGCTCGACGGGGAGATCGCGGCCCCCGTGGTGGTCGGCGCGGACGGCGCCCGCTCGGTGGTGCGCCGCCGGGTCGGGTGGGCGCCGGGCGCCACGGCGCTCGCCCTGCGCGGCTACGCCCCCGTCACCCCCGCCCGCGAGGGCGCCCAGGTGATCGCGTTCGGCACCGCCCGCCAGCCGTCGTACGCCTGGTCGTTCGACCGCGGCGACGGCTGGGCGAACGTGGGGTACGGCGAGGTGCTCGGCGACGGGCAGGCGCCCGGCAAGGGCGAGCTGATCGGGCACCTCGAAGACCTGCTGCCCGGCACCACCCGCGACGCCACCGATTGGCGCGGCCACCACCTGCCGCTCTCGGGGCTGCGCTGGCGCCCACCGAGCGGACGCGTGCTGCTGGTCGGCGACGCCGCGGGCCTGGTCAACCCCATGACCGGCGAGGGCATCTACTACGCCGTCACCACCGGCATCGCCGCCGGACGGGCGGCGGCCCGGGCCCTCGCCGAGGGACGGCCCGCGCGCGCCGGGCACCGCTACCGGCGCGACGCCCGCGCGCACCTCCTCCCGCACCTGCGCCACACCGCGGCCGCCGGCCGGCTGAGCCGCAGCGCGCCGATGCTCGACGCCGGGCTCGCCGCCTCCGCCCGCGACCAGCGCGTGTTCGACGACCTCGTCGAGCTCGGGCTGGCCCGCGGCCGGATCAGCCCGGCCGTCGTCCGCGGGCTGGTCACGTCGCTGGCCAGGGCCCTCCTGCGCCCCCTCCCCGAGGAGAGATGAGCATGCGCATCCTGAGCGTCCGGGGCACCCTGCCCGAGCACCGCCACCCCCAGGCGGAGATCACCGAGGCCTTCGCCACCTCGATGGTCCGCGGCGTCGACCGGGGCCTGGTCGAGCGGTTCCACGGCAACGCCGGCGTCGCGACCCGCCACACCGCGCTGCCGCTGGAGCGCTACGGCGGGCTGCGCGACTTCGGGGAGGCGAACGACGCCTTCATCGCCTCCGGCGTCGAGCTCGGCGCGCGGGCGGTCGTCGACGCGCTCAAGGCCGTCGACCTCGCCCCGTCCGACGTCGACCTGATCGTCTCCGCGACCGTCACGGGGCTCGCCGTCCCCTCGCTCGACGCCCGGGTCGCCGCGCTGATCGGGATGCGCGACGACGTGGTGCGCGTCCCGATCGTCGGCCTGGGGTGCGTCGCCGGGGCGGCGGGGGTGGCCCGGCTGCACGACCACCTCGTCGGCCACCCCGACGCGGTCGCGGTGCTGATGAGCGTCGAGCTGTGCTCACTGACGCTGCAGCGCGACGACGCCTCGGTGCCCAACCTCGTCGCCAGCGGGCTGTTCGGCGACGGGGCCGCCGCCGTCGTCGCGGCCGGCGAGCGCCGGGCCGCGCAGCTCGTCGATGCCGGGCGCGTGCAGCCCGAGGTGCTGGTCGCCCGCAGCCGCCTCTACCCCGACTCGGAACGCACCATGGGCTGGGACGTCGGCGCGGGCGGGCTGAAGATCGTGCTCGACGGAGCCGTGCCCGACGTCGTCCGCCGCCACCTCGGCGACGACGTGCGCCGCTTCCTCGCCGACCAGGGACTCGGGCCGGGCGACGTCGAGTGGTACGTCGCGCACCCCGGAGGGCCCAAGGTGCTCGAGGCGCTGCAGGACGCGCTCGGGGTGGACCGCGAGGCGCTGGCCGTCACCTGGGACTCGCTGCGCCGCATCGGCAACCTCTCCTCGGCGTCGGTGCTGCACGTGCTGGCCGACACCCTCGCCGCCCGGCCGCCCCGGCCGGGCTCGTACGGGCTGATGCTGGCCATGGGCCCGGGGTTCTGCTCCGAGCTGGTGCTGCTGCGGGTGCCGGCATGAGCGCGCTGCTCTACACCCTGCTCGTGGTCGCCGTCGGAGTGGAGCGCCTCGTCGAGGTCACCATCTCGCGGCGCAACGCCGCCTGGGCGCTCGCCCGCGGCGGCATCGAGGCCGGCCGCGGCCACTACCCGGCCATGGTCGTGCTGCACACGGGCCTGCTCGTCGGGTGCGTGGCGGAGGTGTGGCTCGCCGACCGGCCGTTCCTCCCCGCCCTGGGGTGGCCGATGCTCGGCCTTGTCCTCGCCTGCCAGGCGGTGCGGGCGTGGTGCGTCTCCACGCTCGGGCGCCGGTGGAACACCCGCGTGATCGTCGTACCCGGGCTGCCGCTGGTGTCGTCCGGGCCCTACCGGTTCCTCCGCCACCCCAACTACGTCGTCGTCGTGATCGAGGGCCTCGCGCTGCCGCTGGTGCACACCGCCTGGATCACCGCCGCCGTCTTCACGGTCGCGAACGCGGTGCTGCTGACCGTGCGGGTGCGCGCGGAACGGCGCGCCCTCGACGACGCGGCCGGGACGGTGGCCGCGTGAGCCCGGTCGACCTCGTGGTGGCCGGCGGCGGGCCCGCCGGGCTCGTGACCGCCCTGCACGCCGCCCGCGCGGGTCTCGACGTCGAGGTGTGGGAGCCGCGCGCCGGCGCGGTCGACAAGGCCTGCGGCGAGGGCCTGATGCCCGGGCCCCTCGCCTCGCTGCAGGCGCTCGGCGTCGACCCGCCCGGGCACCCGTTCCACGGCATCCGATACGTCGACGCCGGCGGGGCGGCGGACGCGGACTTCCGCCACGGCGCGGGCCGCGGCATCCGCCGCACCGTGCTGCACGACGCCCTGCGCGGCGCGGCGGTGGCGGCCGGCGCGCGCATCGCGCAGCGGGCCGTGGGGGCCGTGACCCAGGACGGCGAGGCGGTGACCGTCGACGGGACCCGGGCGCGGCACCTCGTCGCCGCCGACGGGCTGCACTCGCCGCTGCGCCGCGCGCTCGGACTCGACGCCGCGCCGGCGCGGCAGCGCCGCTACGGGTTGCGCCGGCACTTCCGCACCGCGCCCTGGTCGCCCTACGTCGAGGTGTACTGGGGCCGCGAGGTCGAGGCCTACGTGACACCGGTGGCCGGCGACCTCGTCGGCGTCGCGGTGCTCGGCGCGCGGGCGGGCTCGTTCGACGAGCGGGTGCGCCTGCTGCCGGGCCTCGGCGCGCGGCTGGGCGACGCCGCGCCCGTCGGCGCCGTCCGGGGCGCCGGCCCGCTGCGCCGGGGGGCGCGGGCGCGCGTGGCGGGCCGGGTGCTGCTGGTCGGCGACGCCGCCGGCTACATCGACGCGCTGACCGGCGAGGGGCTGGCGCTGGCGTTCGCCCAGGCCGAGGCGGCGGTCCGCGCGATCACCGACGGGGTGCCGCAGCGCTACGAGCGGGACTGGGCGCGTCTCACCCGGCGCTACCGCTGGCTGACCGCCGCGTTGCTCGCCGGCACGCGGCCCGCCGCGGCCCGCCGGGTCCTCGTGCCCGCGTCCCGGGTGCTGTCACCGGTGTTCTCCGCGGCGGTGAACGCGCTGGCACGGCCGGTGGGGACTTCCTGAGCGGCCCGGATAGGACGAATGGGTGGTACGGCCTGGACGTGTGTCCGGTTTCGCGTCACCCTCGGTGACCACCGTCGCCGGAGGAAGGCTCCGCATGTCACTCAGCAGCACGCTCCGCCCCGTGCCCGCCGGGCCCGCCCACGAGCACACCCGCGCCTGCTGGTGGGACCACCTGGCCGGCCGCTGGGCCGGGCCGGCGCACCCGGCGCCGGTACCGACCCGGGCAGCCGCGCCCGGCATCCCCGAGCCCCGGCCCGCCCCCGACATCCGCAGCTGAGCACGTCGGCTGTCCGGCTCACCGTCCCGCGACCGGCGGGCCCCCCGCCTCCCCGCGGTGCAGGTGGTGGTCGGCGACCAGCGCGAGCACCCGGCGCGCGGCGTGCGGTGACTCGACCACCCCGGCCGGCACCGCCGCCCCCGCCCGCGCGTAGGCCCGGCCGGCGAGCTCCTCGAGCAGCTCGGTGACCGGGCCCTCCCGCGGCCCCGCGAGCGTCGCGAGCCGTGCCGTGCCCGCGCCGGCGAAGGTCCGTTCCGCGTACTCGGGGAAGACCCCGGCGAGGAACAGCGCGCCGTCGCCGAGCCGCCTGTACCCGCCGGGGCGCTGGTCCTCGGGCAGCGCGACGATCAGCTCGGCCAGGCGGGGCAGGTCGAGCTCGTCCCACCGCTGCCGCCGCCACCCGGTCGGGTCCCGCCGCCACACCACCCCCGAGGCCAGCCGCGCGTAGGACGCGAGGAGCTCGGCGAGGAAGAGCCGGTGGGCGGGGTCGGCGGCGAACGCGGCCAGCACGGGGCCGTCGAAGATCGGCACGCGGGAGCGCGGCGCGGTGCGGTCCGGGACGTGGGTGCGCCCGACGAGCGCCCCGGCCGTCCGGTGCACCGCGGCCGCGAGGACGAGGAACGGCGAGACGTGGCGGAACCGCCCGCCGCGGTCGCGGTCCGCGCGCAGCACGGCGTCGGCGACCGCGGGCCGGTCGAGCAGGTCGAGCACCAGCGCGGGGTGCCGGCGCAGCGCGGGGACCTGGTCGGGCCGGTCCCCCGACAGCGCCAGCAGGTCGGTGTCGGTCAGGTGCTCGCCGTAGCGGCGGGCCACCGTCTCACGGGTGTCACGCACGTCCACCCCGCCATGATGCGCCGCGATCAGGCCGTGCGGCGCATGCTCAGCGCGAGACCGATGTCCATCGCCCCGCGGAAGAGGAAGCCGAGGGCGATGAACAGCGCCAGCACGCCGACCGCCGTGCCCGGCGAGACGAGCAGGACGAACGCGACGATGAGGCTCAGCACGCCCACGACGATGTTCCAGACCCGGTGCTCGCGCTGGGAGCCGGCGATGATCAGGTCGTGCACCCCGGCGAGGACGAACCAGAGGATCAGGCCCCAGACCAGCACGAGGATGCCGCCGCCCGGCCGGAACAGGACGAGGATGCCCGCCACGAGGACCAGGACGCCGAAGGCGGCGAGCCAGCCGCGTCCCGTCGAGCCGGTGCCGGCGCGCCAGGCGACCCCGATCTCCAGGGCGCCCTGCACGATCAGCACGATGCCGAGCACGATGGCCGCACTGAGGATGGCCAACCCGGGGAAGAACAGCGCGATCACCCCGACCAGCACACCGAGGATACCCGAGGCCAGCACCCAGCCCCACCCGCTCGACGCCCGGCGTACCCCCGGGCCGCCCACCGCGCTGGTCATGTCCGCTCCCCTCCGCCGCAACCCGCGTCCAGGTGCCATCGAATCGTCGCGATCACCGCGTGTCGAGGGGCTGCGCTTGACCGGTCTGCTGCGATGACCACGTGGGTGACCCGCTGCTCGACCCGGCCGTCGGCGCGGACGCGCACGCCGGGCAGCGGCTGGCCACCGATACGATCATCTGGCTCGGCACGGTGGCGCCCGACGGCCGGCCGCACACGGTGCCCGTGTGGTTCACCTGGGCCGATCCCGTGGTGACGGTGTTCAGCCGGCCGGACACCGCGAAGATCGCCCACCTGCGGGCGCACGCGGCCGTCAGCGTCGCGCTCGACACCGCCGAGCAGGGCACCGACGTCGTCACCGGTGGGGGCCGGGCGAAGCTGTCGACCTTCGCCCGGGTCGAGGACGCCCTCGACGCCTTCGGACGCAAGTACACGCCGCTGCTCGGCGACCAGCCGCTGGACGCCTGGCTCATGACGTTCTCGCAGCCGATCGTCGTCACCCTCGACCGCCTCGTGGTCTGGCGCAGCACGGCGGCGGGGCTGGAGTACCGGTCGCTGGCCTCCGACGGGGGGTAGCTCGTGGAGTACACGGTCAGCCGCGACGTGGGCGTCGACGCGGGAACGGTGTGGGCGGTGATCGCCGACGTCGAGCGCATGCCGACCTGGACGTCGACGATGACGCGGGTGCGCCTGCTCGACGGCGGGCCGCTGCGGGTCGGCGCGCGGGTGCGGGTCGAGCAGCCCTGGCTGCCGCCCGCGACGTGGGAGGTCACCGAGCTCGAGCCCGGCCGGTCGTTCACCTGGGCCGCGCCGGCACCGGGCCTGCGCAGCGTCGCGTGGCACGCCGTCGAGCCCCTCGGCGAGAGCCGAAGCCGCGTCACGCTCGGCATCCGCCAGAGCGGACCGCTGGGGCTCGTCGCCACCCTCGCCGGGCCGCTGACCCGCCGCTACGTCGACACGGAGATCGCGGGGCTCGTGAGGGCGGCCGTCGAGGCCGCCGGCGGGAGCTGAGCGGGAGCGCGACGGCGCCGGCCGCACCGTCGCGCTCCCGTCGCCGACACTCCGGCCGGGCGAGCTCGCGGACGGACCTCAGGCCGCGGGGGATCCGACCAAGTCGGCGACCGGGCCGCCCGTCACGGCGGTGGGCCCGGGGACGACCCTCAGGATCCGGGAGCCGAAATCCGTGAACTGCGGGCTGTTCACCAGCACCTGGGCGAGGCCCTCCCGGGTGTAGATCTCGGCGTCCTCCCGGGCGCGCCACAGGTAGACCCCACCGAACGCCTCGGGGTCGTCGGGGTCGGCGACGAAGATCTTGCTGATGAGCCCGGGGACGTCGGCGTACTCGGGCGCGATGGTGTCGCACAGCGAGGCGAACTCCGCCGGGTCCATCCCGTCGAGCCGGAAGGTGATCAGTTGGACGTACATGGTGGCCTCCGATGAGGGTTCCGATCTGGACGTCGACCACCGTCACGGACGTCGCGTGCAGACCGGTCACGGTCCTCGCACGAGGGCGCCGGCCGCCGCCGGGAGGGCATGGTCGAGCGCGTAGGCGATGACGTCGGGCGTGGTGAGCCCGCTGCTCCGGGCCCCGGCCCGCTCCATGGCCTCGTCCCCGAGCCGCTCTCGCAGGGTCTCGCGCAGCGCGTCGAGGCGCTGGGCGTCCGCGCCCACCACCGCCGGGGCGTCGGGAGCGGCGTCGGCGGCGGTGATGAGCACGGCGGCGGGGACGTGCACCTCCAGCCCGACGAGCAGTTCCACGAGGATGCGCAGGGTCGTCCACTGCTGGACGCGCATCCCCGTCCGCGCCCAGTGCCGGATCGCCTCGGGGAACCCGTCCATCGCACGACGAGTGTCCCCGGACCGCATCGCGGCCGAGACCAGCCCGACGGTCGCGACCCCCTCGACGAACGTCGCGTCAACACCGCGGGCGATCGTCACCGCCTCGCCCAGGCTCCGCGCCGCGCGGACCGGGTCGGTGGGCAGCGCCACCTCCCCGTCGACGTAGCGCGACCAGGCCAGACCGGTGGGACCGGCGAGGGCCGCGGCGGCCCGACGGCACGGTTCCACCGCGGCCCGGGCGGCGTCGGTGTCACCGCGGTAGGTGCGGGCCAGCGCGATGTTCCCCAGCAGCACCACCCGCCAGGTCGGCGAGACGCCCTCGTCGGCCTGCAGGAGGCCGGCGAGGCGTTCGGCCTCGGCGTAGCTCCCGCGGTACATCGCCAGGATGTGTCGCGCCGCGAGGCACCACCAGCGGCGGGGCGCGCCGGGGGCCCCGGCCAGTCCGCTCTCCGCGTACCGGGCCGACGCCGACAGATCCCCCTGGAGGTAGGCGGCCTGCGCCGCGGCGCCGTGGACCGCCACCCGCAGCTCCGGATCCGGAACCTCGCCCTCGGCGAGCCGGCGCGCCCATCCCCACAGCTCCGAGCGGCCCTGCCATTGCGCGTAGCCGGCGAGCGCCACCGAGAGCCGGGCCGCGCCGTCGACGTCCCCGGCCTCGTGGAGCCGGTGCCAGGCCGAACGGATGTCGGGCAGATGGGCGTCGAGCCGCCGCACCCAGGCCGCCTCGTCCGGACCGTCCAGCCCCTGCTCGGCCGCCGCGACGAGCCGGTCCACCCACATCGCGTGCCGGGCGAGGACCGCCGGCCGTGCGCCGCGAGCGGCGAGCCGCTCCCGGCCGTAGGTCCGCAGCGTCTCCAGGAGGTGGTACCGCAGCCGCTCGCCGCCCTCGGGGGTGGCTGCGACCAGAGAGGCGTCCACCAATCGGGCCAGATGACATGCCACCGCGCCGCCGGACGCGTCGCCGGCGACGTGCTCCGCCGCGTCGAGAGGGAACCCGGCGTCGAACACCGACACGGCCTCGAACGTGCGCCGCCCCTCCTCGCTCAGCAACCGGTAGGACCAGTCGACCACCGCACGCAGGGTCGCGTGCCGGTCGCCGTCGAGGGCGACCAGCAGGTCGAGACGGTCGTCCAGGCGGTCGCGCAGGTCCGCCAGGCCGAGGGCACCGACCTGCGCCGCGGCGAGCTCGACCGCCAGCGGGAGCCGGTCGAGGCGGTGGCAGAGTTCCTCCACGAGAGGGAGCGCCGACCCGTCCGCCGGGAAGGATTCCCGGGCCCGACGGGCACGGTCGGTGAAGAGCTGCACCGCGGACGCCTGGGACAGCGGTTCCAGCGGCAGCACCTGCTCGCCGACCACCCCGAGCCGGCGGCGGCTGGTGGTGACGACCCGGACCGTCGGTGCCCTGGCCACGACCGCGTCCACCAGAGTGACGACCTCGGTCGCGAGGTGCTCGCAGTTGTCGATCACCAGCAGCAACCGGCGGGTACCGAGGTGTGCCAATACCGCCTCCGCGAGGGTCGCACCCGAGCCCTCGCGGACGCCGAGCGCGGCGGCCAGCGCCGGCACGACCGCCGCGCCGCGGCGCACGGAGGCGAGCTCCAGGACGAGCGGGTCCAGGCCCGCCGCCACCTGCGGGAGCGCCTCGAGCACGAGCCTCGTCTTGCCGACACCACCGGGGCCCGTGACGGTCACGAGGCGCGCATCGCGCACCGCCGCGGCCAGCCGGGCGACGTCGTCGGCACGACCCACGAAGGACGACGAGGGGACCTCCTGGAGGACGGGTCCGACCGGCGCCACGGTCTCGGGGCGGGGCGCCAGCGCGGGGTCGTGGCCCAGGATCGCCTGGTGCAGCGCCGCGAACTCGGGAGACGGGTCGAGACCTGCCTGGTCGGCCAGCCGGTCACGGTAGCGACGCAGCACGTCCAGGGCGTCGGCCTGCCGGCCGCTCCGGTAGAGCGCGAGCGCCAGGAGCCGATGGGGCGCCTCGTGCGTCGGCGAGGAGTGCGCCGCCCGCTCCAGCTCCGGGAGCGCGGCGAGGTGCCCGCCGGCGCGCACGCGGGCCTCGAGCAACTCCTCGCACACGCTGGACTCCAGCTGGTCCAGGCGGGCCCGCTCGGCGGCGAGCCCGGACAGCTGCCACCCGGGGAGATCGGCGAGGTCGGCGAGGGCGGGCCCGCGCCAGCACGACCGGGCCTGGTCGAGGAGCACGACCGCTCGGGCCGGAGCGTCCTCCCGGACCGCCCGCGCCCGTGCGAGCAGCGCCTCGACGCGCGGCACGTCGAACTCGGTGGCCGCGACCCGCAGGCGGTAGCCACCCGGCTCCCGGCGCAGGCGATCGCCGGTCGCGCACGCCCCCGCCGCGGCGAGGGAGGTCCGCAGGCGGGACACGTGGCTCTGCAGGCTGTTGCGCGCCCCCCGCGGCGGCGCGTCGCCCCACACGACGTCCACGAGCGCGTCCTCGGACACCGCCGCGCCGCGTGCGAGCAACAGCATCGCCAGCACCCCGCGCGCCCGTGGACCACCGAGCGGCACCGCTCGTCCGGCGACCGTGACCTCCAACGGCCCCAGCACACCGAACGCCACCGGATCCGGGTCCTGTCGATCCGCCACCACGGACCTCCGCTCCGACGGGGGCGTGCGCCGCCCGTACGGGCGGTCGTGCGCGACGTGCACGCGATCCGTGCGTGCCCCCGCCGAACGTCGTGACGTCGATTGAACCACCACGGAGGTGCATGACCATGACCGCGACGCAGCAGATTCCGGCGGCCCCCGACGCGGACGAGGTCGGAGCGTTCGCCCAGCGCGTGCTCGCCGATCAGGGGACGATCTTCCTCGGCGTCCTGACCTACCTCGGGGACCGCCTCGGGCTCTACCGCGCGATGGCCGGGGCCGGACCGCTGGACGCCGACGAGCTCGCCACCCGCACCGGCTGCGCCGAGCGCTACCTCCGCGAATGGCTCGCCGCGCAGGCGGCGGGCGGATACCTCACCCACGACGCCGGGACGGGACGCTTCGCCCTCCCGGACGAGCACGCCGCGGTCCTCGCCGTCGAGGACACCCCTGCGTCGGTCGTCGGCGGCATCCTCGTCGGTGCCGCCGCGTGGGCCGACGCCGACCGGCTGGCCGAGGCCTTCCGCAGCGGCGCGGGCATCGGCTGGCAGGACCACGACCCGCGTCTGTTCGAGGGGACCGAGCGCTTCTACGCCGCCGGCTACCGGGCGAGCCTCCTGCCGACGTGGCTGCCCGCACTCGACGACGTCGTCGGGCGGCTCGAGCGCGGTGCGCGGGTGCTGGACGCCGGCACCGGCCACGGCGCCCCGGTGCTGATGATGGCGGGGGCCTTCCCGGCCTCCACGTTCGTCGGGGTCGACGCCCACGCGGGCTCCGTGGCCACCGCCACCGAACGGGCCGCCGCGTTGGGGCTCGCGGATCAGGTGCGCTTCGAGGTCGCCTCGGTGACCGGCTACGACCGCCCGGTGGGCGGCTACGACCTCGTCTGCATGTTCGACGTGCTGCACGACCTGGGCGACCCCGTCGCCGCCGCCGCGCACGCCCGTGCCTCGCTCGCCCCCGACGGCGTCCTCATGCTCGTGGAGCCCCGGGCGGGCGACCGCGTCGAGGACAACCTGCACCCCCTGGGGCAGCTGTTCTACGCCGCGTCGACGGCGTTCTGCACCTCGGTGGCCCTGTCGCAACCGGGTCCGGCCGGTGGGGCCGGGGTGGCGCTGGGCGCGCAGGCCGGTACCCGGCGGCTGCACGACGTGCTCCTCGACGCCGGCTTCACCCGCGTCCGCCAGGCCGCGGCCACCGAGGTCAACGTCGTCATCGAGGCCCGCCCCTGACGGGCAGAACTCTCAGACCGTGAAGGCGAGGCTCGACTCCCGGCCCGCGCGCCGGGTCGCGCGGTGCTCGACGAGCGTGGTGTGGTCGGCCAGCGAGCGCCCGCCGCGCATCCCGGCGAGCACCGCCGCCTCGGCGCGCTCGACCTCCTCGGCGCCGGGCAGCAGGGCGCGGATCTCGGCGGGCGAGGCCACGGCGAGGCCGTCGTCGTCCCCCAGCACGAGGTCGCCGGGCGCCACGGGCACCCCGCCGAGCGCGACGGTCTGCTCGTCCCAGCCGCGGGGATCGCGGGCCGAGCCCGACGCGGGCGTCGACCCGCGGGCGAACACGGGCAGCCCGAGCGCGCGCAGGCCGGCCACGTCGCGGCAGTACCCGTCGACGACGATCCCGCCCAGACCGCGCCGGCGGGCCTCGGCGGCGACGAGCTCACCGGCCACCGCGCGGGCCCCCCGCGGGTTGACCGCCACCAGCACGGCCCCCGGCGGCGCCTCCCCCACGGCCGCCAGCACCGGCAGGTGGTCGTCGGGCGCGACGACGGTGACCGCGGGACCCGCCATCCGCACGCCGGGGACGATCGCGCGGATCGCCGGGTCGGGCAGGCGCAGCGACTTGTCGGCGTCGCAGAGCGAGGACGTCGCGAGGGCCCGGACGCGGCCGAGCTCCTCGGAGGTGAGGGGATCCACGGGGGTCATCGTGCTCGACGCGGGTGGCGCGGGCGACCATGCGCCGACCATGCTCGGTCCTCGTGCCCTCCCCCGTGATCCTCGAGGTCGCCGTCAACGGCGCCACCCCGCGGTCGGTGAACCCCCACGTGCCGCTGACGCCGGCCGAGGTCGCCGACGAGATGCTGGCCTGCGTGGCCCGCGGGGCGAGCATCGCCCACGACCACCACGAGGCGATGTTCGTGCCCGACGGCGTGCACCCCGTCGAGCCCTACCTCGAGGCGTGGGCGCCGGTGCTCGCCGCCCACCCCGACGTACTGCTCTACCCGACGATGGCCGCGGGGGCGCGCGGCATCCCGGTCGAGCGCCGCTGGGCCCACGTCGAGGAGCTCGCGCGCCGCGGGATGGGCGGGCTCTCGCTCGTCGACCCCGGGTCGGTGAACGTGGGGCTGACCAGCGACGGCGTCGTCCCGGAGGCGGCGGCGCCGGGGCCGTACGCCAACAGCTACGCCGACACGGAACACATGTTCGCGCGCTGCTCCGTGCACGGCACGGGGCCCAGCATCTCGATCTTCGACCCGAGCTTCCTGCGCACCGCGCTGACCCTGCACCGCCACGGCCGCGTGCCGTCGGGCGCCATCGTCAAGCTGTACTTCGGCGGCGAGCTGGAGTTCGGGCTGCCGCCGACGCCCACGGCGCTCGAGGCCTATCTGGAGATGCTCGAGCCGTCGGGGCTGCCGTGGTCGGTGGCCGTGCTGGGTGGCGACGTCGTCGGGTGCGGGCTGGCCGAGGCGGCGGTGCGCCGCGGGGGACACCTGCGCGTCGGTCTGGAGGATCACGCCGGGCCGTCGACGCCGACGAACACCGAGCTCGTCGAGCGGGCCGTGGCGCTGCTCGCGGACCTGGACCGGCGCCCGGCGACGCCGACCGAGGCCCGCGCGATCCTCGGGCTGCCGGTCTCCCGTGACCGCTGACGTCGTGAGCCGCCTGCGGGCCGCGGGGTGCGTGTTCGCCGAGGAGGAGGCGGCGCTGCTGGTCGCGTCGGCGCGTGGCGACCTCGGTGCTCTCGTCGCGCGCCGGGTCGCCGGCGAGCCGTTGGAGCAGGTCGTGGGGTGGGCGGCGTTCGCGGGGCTGCGGGTGGCCGTGGCGCCGGGGGTGTTCGTGCCGCGGCGGCGCAGCGAGTTCCTGGTGGCGCGGGCGCTGCCCGTCCTGCCCGCGGCGGCGACCGTGGTCGACGTGTGCTGCGGCACCGGGGCGATCGGGGCGGCGATGCTCGCGGCGCGCCCCGACCTCGTGCTGCACGCCGCCGACCACGACCCCGCCGCCGTGGTCTGCGCGCGCGGGAACCTGCCCGGGGCGGCCGGCGTGCACCTCGGCGACCTGCTCGCCGCGCTCCCGCCGGAGCTCGCCGGGCACGTCGACGTCGTCGTCGCGAGCACCCCGTACGTCCCGAGCGATGCCGTGGCGGCCATGCCGGCCGAGGCCCGCGAGCACGAGCCGCGCGCGGCCCTCGACGGCGGCGGCGACGGGCTGGACGTCGTGCGGCGGCTCGCGGACCAGGCGCCGGCGTGGCTGCGTCCCGGCGGGTGGCTGCTCATCGAGTGCGCCGAGCACCAGGCGGAGCCCGCCCAGGCGGAGCTCGTCCGTGCAGGGTTCGACGCATCGGTGACGCGCGACGAGGACCGCGACGCGACGGTCGTCGCCGGGAGCCTCGTGCACCCGCTGTGACCGGGCCCTGGGTGCGGCTCGGTGAGCGTGTGGCGTTACGGACACTGGACGTCAGCGGTGGCCCACCGCTGACACGATCATGATCGCGGGCGACTACGGGGTGTCGCCGGCGGCGCGTTTGCGGCGTTTCCCCTCGTGCATGGCCTGGACGCGGGCGACGGGGATCGTGCGGCCCTCGGCGACGAGGTCGTCGGGCAGTGTCTGGGGTGCCGGGACGGCGTCGGGGTCCTCGACCCAGGGGTCGCGGCGGTCGCGGGCCGTGTGCACGGTGATCTCCGCGGGCACGACGGTGTCGAGCTCGTCCCACGACACCGGGAACGACACCGGCAGGCCGGGGCGCACGCGCGGGCTGTAGACGGACACGATCGTCGCCCCGCCGGCTCGGGTGGAGTCGACGAACACCTTGCCGCCGCGGTCGGCGCGGATGAACGCCGTGGTGGCGACCTCGGGATCGAGGCGCTCGGTGCGAGCCGCGAGCGCGCGCGTGGCGCCGGCGACGTCCTCGTGGCTCGGCCCCGGCGCGAGCGGGACGAGCACGTGGACGCCCTTGGCGCCCGTGGTCTTCACCGCACCGGCGAGCCCGGCCTCGTCGAGCGCGCGGCGCACGAGGTGCGCGGCGGCCACGACGACGTCGAAGCCCGCGCCCTCGGGCGGGTCGAGGTCGAGCACGAGCTGCTCGGGCCTGTCCATCGACGCCGCGTGGGTCAGCGTCGGGTGGTACTCGATGGCCCGCTGGTTGGCGAACCACAGCAGCGTCGGCAGGTCGTCGCACAGCGCGTAGGCCACCTCGCGGTGCGACGACTCGGCCCAGAACGACACGGTGCGCACGAAGTCCGGTGCGTACTTCGGGACGTTCTTCTGCATGAACGGCTTCTGCCCCCGCAGCGCGCGCACCACCGACAGCGGGCGCCCGGCGAGCGCGGGCAGCATCCGCGGTGCCATCGCCTCGAGGTGCTCGACGAGCTCGCGCTTGCTCACCCCGGCGCCGGCGAAGAGCTCCTGGTCGAGGTTGGTCAGGGCGACCCCCGCCCGTTCCTCCCCGCTGTCCGCCACCTGAGCGACCCTCCCGGGATCGACGACCGGGGGCAAGCCGCCACAGCCGCCGATCGGGACGTGGCCGCCCACAGGTTCCTCGGAGGTGCGCGCGCGATCGTCCCGACATGACCGACATGCTGCAGTTCGACACGGAGACCGCCCGACGGGTCGAGGCGGTCTACAGCACGCCCGACGTGATCGCCCAGCGCGCCGAGGTGCGCGCCCTCCTCGCCCTGCGACCCGGCGAGGACGTCGTCGACATCGGCGCCGGTCCCGGGTTCCTCGCCGCCGAGATGGCGGACGAGGTGGGGCCACACGGTCGTGTCCACGCCGTCGACCCGAGCGCGAGCATGCGGGGGCTGGCCGCCGGGCGCGAGGCGCCGATCGAGGTCGACGACGGCTCGGCCGAGGCGCTCCCCCTGCCGTCCGCCAGTGTGGACGTCGCGGTGGCGACCCAGGTGCTCGAGTACGTCGTCGACGTGCGTCAGGCTCTGGGAGAGATCCGACGGGTCCTGCGGCCCGGAGGACGCGCCCTGGTGCTGGACACGGACTGGGACTCGATCGTCTGGCACTCGACGGACGACGCCCGCACGGCGAGGGTCCTGGCCGCGTGGGAGGAGCACCTCGTCGATCCGCACCTCCCCCGCACGCTGGGGCCGGCCCTGGCCGCGGCGGGCTTCGAGGTCGCGCCACCCCGGGTGATCCCGCTGCTGAACACCGGCGATGACCGTGACACCTACAGCGCCGGTCTGGTCCCGATCATCACGGCGTTCGTCCGGGGTCGAGGCGGTCTCGACGACGACGAGGTGCAGGCGTGGGCGGACGACGTCGCAGCACTCGACGACGCGACGTTCTTCAGCCTCAACCGCTACGTGTTCGTCGCCACCTCCGGGCGCTGAACGGCGCGGCGCAGGAACCGGCGGGTCGCGGCGAGGACGGCAGCGGTGTCGCCCACCCAGGGATCGTGGTCCACTCCCGGGAGCTCCAGCAGCCGTGCCCCGGGGATGTGGGCCGCGAGGTAGCGGCTGTTGCCCGGGTGGAGCCACACGTCGTCCTCGCGCACGAGCACGAGACAGGGCACCCGGAGCCCGGGCAGCAGGTCCCTCACGTCGGCACGGGCGTTGGCCTCGGCGAGCTGCCGCGCGGTGAAGGGGCTCGCGGCGAGCCGCACGTAGCGGGCGAACCAGTCGCGGTACCGCGGGTTGCCGGCCAACCCCGGGTTCCGGCGCTGCGGGGTGCCGCCGGTCAACCAGGCCTGCTCGAAGGCCGCGAGGAAGCGCTCGTGCTGCTCGTACGTCCAGCCCCACGGGTAGTCCTCGGCCCGGAGGATCTTCGCGGCGGCGCCGAAGAGGATCAGGCCGAGAGTGCGGTCCGGGTGCTCGGCGGCGAACCGGATGCACTGCGACCCTCCGCCACAGACCCCGAACAGCACCGCTCGCTCGATGCCGGCGGCGTCGAGGACGCTGCGCACGTCCGCGACCCTCTCCCCGCTCGACGGGGGATCGACGACGGGGTCGGACAGCCCGGTGCCCCGCTTGTCGAACAGCACGAGCCGGGACAGCCCGGCGAGTCGTCGCAGGAAGGACGCGTAGGTGGGGTCGTCCCAGGTGGCACCGAGGTTCGTCACGAACGACGGGACGAACACGAGGTCGGGAGGGCCGGTGCCCACGACCTGGTAGGCGATGCGCGTCCCGCCGCTGTCCGCGTACCGCACCGGCGCGACGACACGGTCCTGGGCCGGCTCGGCCACACCGCGCGTGATCGCCCGGCACAGGGACGCCGTGGCCGAGGACGGCGCCACGCCCAGCGTGTCGGCCAGCGCCTGCCGACACCGATCGTGGACACGCAGTGCCGCCGCGGTGTCGCCGCGGCGGTGATGGGCGGCCATCGCGACCCGCGCCGCGCGTTCGGCGCCGGGGTCGTCCGTCAGGACCTCCTCGGCCGCCGCCACCGCCGCGCCGAGCTCGCCGAGTCCGAGCGCGCACTCGGCGAGGTCGACCTGAGCCTGCTGCCGACGGGCCCGGTGGTGCTCGCGCGGGCCCTGGACCCACGATGCGTAGGGCTCGTCGGCCAGCAGCTCGCCGCGCCCGAGCGTCAGGGCCGCGCACAGGGCCTCACGTCTGGCGGACCCGGTGGCCACCGCCGCCTCGGCGAGCAGCGCGTCGAACCGGTCCAGGTCGGTGTCGACGACCTCCCGTGGGACGCGGTACCCACCGGTCTCGGTCCCGATCAGCGAACGTCCGAGCTTCCGGCGGAGCAGCGACACGTAGGTCTCGACGGTGGCCGACGTCGACCGTGGCAGGTGCTCTCCCCACAGCTCGTCGGCGATGCGGTCCTTCGGGACGATCCGACCGCGGTCGAGCAGGAGGATCTCGAGCAGTTGCCGGGGCTTGATCCCCCCGAGGTCCCGGGGCCCCCAGGTGCGGCCGGCAACCGTCACCGCCAGCGGCCCGAGCAGACGGACCACCGAGCGCTGCGGGTGACGTTCCATGGGCTGCACCTTCGCCGGGCACCGACGGTAGCGCCGCCGGCGGCGTGCGGGAACCACCGCAGGCGAGCATGCCCGGGTCGTCCCCTCGTGCCCGGACGGACGCGGGAGCACGCCGGCACGACCCCGGGGGGCCCGCAGCGTCGGCGATCACCGGTGAGAGAGTGCCGCCCCGGCTCGCATCGGCACCGCACGCATTCGCCCGGACAGACCACTCGTCCGTGGCGCTCGGCGTGCCGTTGAGAGGGAGGCACCGCGCGGGCGGTGCGCACCGTCGGGAGGAGCAGGGTGGGTCGGCACACGTGGATGGACGTCCGGTCCGAGGCGCGCGAGGGCGCCCGGAGGGCGGGACGGCGGCTGGGGCGGCGCGTCGCGGCCCTCGGGCTCGGGCTGGCCGCGCTCGCCGGGCTGGGCGGTGTCGGCGCCGTAGCGGTGGCGGCCCCGCGGGCGGCCATGCCGTGCGAGGACAACGTCAAGGCCTGCGCCCGCCTGTCGACGAACGAGGCGTGGCTCTCCGACGGCCGCGGCACCATCCTGCGCGGACCGGTCCGGATGAGCCACGGCGCGCCCGGCCAGGAGACGCCGGTGGGCATCTTCGCCGTGCAGCGCAAGGAGGAGGTCCACCTCTCCAAGGAGTACAACAACGCGCGCATGCCGTGGTCGGTGTTCTTCGACGACAACGGCCGCGCCTTCCACGGCGGCGACCCGGCGCGCCAGTCCGCGGGCTGCGTGCGCATGGCCGACCCGGACGCCCAGGCGTTCTACAACGGCCTCGAGGTCTACGACCGGGTGCAGATCGTCCCGTAGTCCCCTGTGGGCGAGCTTCGGGGTGATGGCCCCGAAGCTCGCTCACACGCCCTTCAGCCGCAGCGACCGGAGGCGGTTGAGGGCGGCGGCGACCTCGTGGCGGCGGGGGCGGGCGACGTCCTCCGACCGGCCGTCGAGCAGGGCCTCGAGTCCCCGGCGGTCGAGCTCGGCGTCGAGCAGGTCCAGGCCCTCGGCCAGCGTGACCGTCCCGTCGAGGACCCCGTCGGAGAGCAGCGCGAGCGCCCGCCCGATGCCCGCGACCTGGGAGCGGTCGGCGATCTGCTCCACCGCGGACAGGTCGATGTCGTCCTCGCCGAACGTCAGCCGGTCGCGGCCCCGGGCGCTCACCTTGCGCTTGCCCCGCGCCGTCGGGTCCAGCGACGCCGGGTCGACGACGCGCGGCGCGACGGCGGGGAAGCCGGTGTGCTCGACCGCTCGTGACGGCCCGGACGCCGCGATCTCGTGGGCGCGGGCGGTGACGTCGGAGGCCCGGTAGGCGTCCATCATGATCACCGTGTCGGCGACGCCGAGGTAGTCGCCCGACCCGCCCATCACCAGCACCGTCGAGACCCCGTGCTCGGCGTGCAGCGGCCGCACCCGCTCCACGAACGGCACGAGCGGCTCGGTGGCGATGAGCTGCTGCATCCGCGCGTCGCGGATCATCATGTTGGTCGCCGAGGTGTCCTCGTCGATCAGCAGCACGTCCGCGCCCGCCTCCACCGCCTCGACGGTCGACGCCGCCTGGCTCGTCGAACCCGACGCGTTCGTGGTGGAGAAGTCGTCGGTCGGCTCGCCGGACGGCAGGTGCGCGACGAAGGCCGACACGTCGTCGTGGATCACCGCGCGCCCGTCCTCGGCGCGCAGCTTCACCGCGTCGGGCCGCGTCACGACCTGCTCGCGCCCGTCGCCGGGCACGTGGTCGTACACGCCGGCCTCCAGCGCGCGCAGCAGCGTCGACTTGCCGTGGTAGCCGCCGCCGACGATCAGCGTGACGCCCTCGGGCACCCCCATACCGGTCACCGGCCCCGCGTTCGGGGCCTCGAGCGTCACCGACCGCTCCGACGGTCCGGAGAACGGCGTGGCGCCCTCGAGCGGGCGGTCGTCCACGCCGCTGCGCCGCGGCAGGACCGCGCCGTCGGCGACGAACGCGACGAGCCCCCGCTCGCCGAGCGCGGCACGCAGCGCGACGGCGTCCTCGACGGTCTCGACGAACGCCCGCGCGGCGCGCTGGTCCACCGACGCCCAGCGCAACGACGCGTGCGCCGCGTCCGGCAGGGTCTCGCCGAGCAGCGTCGCCGCCTCGCGCCCGAGGATCCGCCGCTTCGGCCCGGGGAACGGGACGCCGAGCTCCACGACGACGACGCCGTCGTCGCGGACCGTGCCCGCGGAGCGCTCGAGCACCTCGGGCCCGCCGGCGTCGACCTGCACGGGCGTGCCCCGCAGCGCCCGGCGCAGGCCGCGCAGCAGGAACGACGCGAGCGCGCGCCGGCGGTCGGCGGTGCCGTACAGATCGGCGGGCAGGCCGGCGTCGGACACCGTCAGCCGCACCCGGCTCGGCGGGGCGAAGGGGTCGGCCTGGACGCGCAGCACCTCGAGCTGCACGCCCGCGACCGACCACCGCCCCGACAGGGACTTGTAGCGGCCATAGCTCGCCCCGTCGAGCGAGCGCAGGGTGGAGGCCAGGTCGTCACGGGGAGCCACGGCGGACCTGTGCCCGGCGGCGCCGCCCGTCACTCTCCCGCCCTGGTCCGCGTTCTGGCCTCCCCGGCGGTCCGACCTGTCCGATCCGTCCCTTCGTGATCACTGCCGGTAGTGACGCGATCGCCGACGATGACCCCGCGCGAACGTGGTGATCACTGGCGAGCGATAGTGAGCACTCACATCGTCGTGGAGCGCGTTCCTGGGGGGAGCACGGTGATCGTCCTGGCCGGACCGGTGCAGCTCGAGCGGACGTCCGGGACCGCGGTGGAGGGCACGGGCGCGGCCGCATGAGCACGACCCGCCCGCTGACCCGCGCCGACGTGCCCGCGGTGGCGTCGCTGCTCGAACGGATCACGCGGTCCGGCTCCACGACGCCGCCCGCGGGGCTGGTCGAGTACGTGGCACGCACGTGCCTCGACGCCTCCTGGGTCGACCCCGACATCCCCTCCCTGGTCAGCGAGCGGGACGACGGCACGATCGTCGGGTTCCTCGGCTCCTACCCGCGGCGGGTGCGCCTCGACGGGCGCAGCCTGCGGGTCGGGTGCTCGGGCCACCTCGTCGCGGACCCGTCCGCCCCGGGCGTCGGCGCGGTCCTCACGCGGAGCTACCTGCGGGGTCCGCAGGATGCGACGATCACCGACGGCGGGACGGACCTCATGGTGCGCCTGTGGCGCACGCTGCGCGGGCGCGTGCGCACGGCCCCGTCGTTCGCCTGGTACCGCATCCTGCGCCCCGCCTCCGCCGTCGCCGCCCAGCTCGGCAACCGGGGGCGCCCGGTGTCCCCGCTCCTGCGCCGCGCCGGGGCCGGTGCCGACGTCCTCGCCCGCCGGGTGCCCCGGATCGGCGCGCGCCCCGCGCCCGCCCCCCGTGACGACGTCACCGCAGAGCCGCTGACCGTCGACCTGCTGCTCGAGCAGATGTCGAGCGCCCCCCGGCACTGGCGGCTGCACCCCGACTACGACGCGGCCCACCTGCGCACCCTGTTCGCCGAGCTGGACGCGGTGGCGCCGGCGCGCGGCGAGGTCGTGCGCCGGCTCGTGCGCGGGGCCGGCGGGCGCGTGCTGGGCTGGTACGTGGCCTTCGCGCCGGCGGGCGGGATCGTGCAGGTCCAGCAGCTCGCGTCCACGGGACCCGATCCCGGCCCGGTGCTCGACCATCTCGTGGCCGACGCCGACGCCCGCGGCGCCGCGGCGGTCACCGGGCGGCTCGAGCCGTCGCTGGCCGAGGCCGTGCGCGACCGGCGCTGTCTCGTCCGGCCGGCGGCCTGGGCGCTGGCCGACACCGACGACACCGGCGTGCTCGCGGCCCTCGACGCCGAGGACACGCTCCTGACCCGGATGGACGGCGAGTGGTGGATGGGCCACCACGTGCTGTGGCGAGGAGGCGACACCACTTGAGTCCGACCGTCTACTCGACGTGTCCCCAGTCCAAGGACGTGCCGGCGCGCGACTACCTCGACGCCGTCGCGGCCACGGCCCGATGGAGCGAGGAGGCCGGCTGCGCGGGGATGCTCGTCTACACCGACAACGGCATCGCCGACCCGTGGCTGGTCGCGCAGGCGGCGATCGCGGCCACCGAACGGCTCGCGCCGCTCGTCGCCGTGCAGCCGGTGTACATGCACCCGTACACGGCGGCCTCGATGGTCTCGTCGCTCGCGTACCTGCACGGGCGCGCGGTGCACCTCAACTTGCTGGCGGGCGGGTTCAAGAACGACCTCGTCGCGCTCGGCGACCACACCGCCCACGACGACCGCTACGCCCGCACCGTCGAGTACACGCGGATCCTCACCGCGCTGCTGCGCGGCGAGACCGTGACCCACCACGGCCGGTGGCACCACGTCGAGAACCTGAGGCTGGCGCCCTCCCTGCCGCCCGAGCTGATGCCCGAGCTGCTGATCTCGGGGTCGTCGCCCGCCGGCCGCGCCGCCGCGGGAGAGATCGGCGCGACCCCGATCCGCTACCCCGAGCCGCTGGGCGCGGAGACCGCCGAGGTGCCCACCGGCGGCGGTGTGCGCGTCGGCATCATCGCCCGCGACGACGCCGACCAGGCCTGGCGCGTCGCCCATGAGCGCTTCCCGCCCGACCGCGCGGGCCAGGTGGCCCACGCCATGGCCATGCGCGTCTCGGACTCGCACTGGCACCACCAGCTCGCGGCCCGGGCGGGGGCGCCGACCCCGCAGGCCGACCTCGACGCCGAGCCCGAGCCCTACTGGCTCGGCCCGTTCGAGAACTACAGGACGTTCTGCCCCTACCTCGTCGGCTCGCACGACCGCGTCGCCGCCGAGATCGCCCGCCACCTCGAGCGAGGCACGGAGGTCTTCGTGCTGGACATCCCGCCCGACCCCGACGACCTCGGCCACGCCGGCGAGGTGTTCGCCCGCGCCACCGCGGCGGTGCAGGTATGAGGACCGACGTGGGGCACCTGCAGGACCTACTCGCGGCGTCGGCCGAGCGCCACGCCGACCGGACCGCGATCGTCGGCACCGACGAGGCGATGACCTACGCCGAGCTCGACGGCGCGGTCAACCGCGTCGCGCACGTGCTGCTCGCCCACGGCGTCACCGCGGGCGCGCGCGTGTGCGTGCTCGCCGAGAAGGCGCCGTGGACGATCGCGGCGCTGATCGGGACGCTGCGCGCCGGCGGCGCGTACGTGCCCGTCGACCCGGCGGGCCCGGCGACGCGGGTGGCGCGGATCATCGGGGCGGCCGAGCCGGCGGTGGTCCTCGTCGACGCGCCGTCGCGGCCCCTGCTCGACGAGGTCCTGGCCGAGCTACCGGGACCGGGGCGGGTGGGGGGACCGACGGTGGGCTCGCTCGACGACGCGCCGGGGGAGTTCACGCGCGCGGACCTGTTCGGGGCCTCCCCCGAGGCCCCGAACGTGGCCCCGGCCGACCTCGCGCACCTGCTGTTCACCTCGGGCTCCACCGGTGCGCCCAAAGGCGTGATGATCACCCACGACACGGTGCTCGCGTTCGTCGACTGGGCCGTCCGGCACTTCGGCACGAAGGCCGGCGACCGGATCTCCGGGCATCCGCCGCTGCACTTCGACCTGTCGACCTTCGACATCTACGCCACCCTCGCCGCCGGCGCGGAGCTGCACCTCGTGCCCGGGTCGCTCGGCGTCGACCCTCGCGGCACCGCCGCGTTCATCCGCGACCGCGCGCTCACCCAGTGGTTCTCCGTGCCGAGCGTGCTGACCTACCTGGCGCGCTTCGACGCCGTCGCCCAGGACGACTTCCCGGCCCTCGAGCGGCTGCTCTGGTGCGGGGAGGTCCTGCCGACCCCGGTGCTCGCGCACTGGATGCGCCGTCTGCCGCACGTGCGCTTCACCAACCTCTACGGGCCGACCGAGGCGACCATCGCGTCCTCGTTCCACGACGTGCCGCAGGTCCCGGCCGACGAGACCGTGCCCGTGCCCATCGGGCGGGCGTGCGACGGCGAGCGCCTGCTGGTGCTGTCCGACGGCCGCGAGACCCCACCCGGCGAGATCGGTGAGCTCTACCTCGGCGGGGTCGGTCTGTCTCCGGGCTACTGGCGCGACCAGGAGAAGACCGACGCCGCGTTCGTCACCGGCCCCGATGGCGAGCGGATCTACCGCACCGGCGACCTCGCCCGCGTCGACGACGACGGGGTCGTGCACTTCCTGGGCCGCGCGGACTCGCAGGTCAAGAGCCGCGGCTACCGGATCGAGCTGGGCGAGATCGAGGCCGCGCTGGCGACCGTGCCCGGCATCCGCGAGTGCGCGGTGGTCGGCGTCGACACCGGCGGCTTCGAGGGCACCACGATCTGCTGTGCCTACTCGGTGGCCGAGGGCCACGTGCTCCCCGCCACCGACGTGCGCCGCCAGGTCGGCGACCTCGTCCCGAAGTACATGGTCCCGGCCCGGTGGGCGGAGATGGACGACCTGCCCCACAACGTGAACGGCAAGATCGATCGACCGGCGCTGCGCGAACGCTTCGCGCCCGCCGGCGCCACGACGGGAGGACGGTGACCGTGCCCGAGGCCACCACCGAGGCCGTGACCGCGCAGCTGACCGACCTGGTCCGCGACCAGATCGGCGTCGACGTGCCCTCGCCCGACACCGACCTCGTCGCCGCAGGGTTGCTCGACTCGCTGGCCCTCGTGACGCTGATCGTCGGGATCGAGGACACCTTCGGCTGCCGGCTGCCGCTCGACGACTTCGACATCGAGCGCTTCCGCAGCGTCGACGCGATGGCGGCGTTCCTCGCCGAGGCGGGCGTCACGGGGTGAGCGCCGGGTCGCCGACCGCCCCCTAGGCTGCCGCGCGTGATCGTCGGCCTCACCCTCGCGGTGCTCGTGCTCGCGCTGGCGTGGGCGCTGTGGTGCGCGGTGTCCGCTGCCCTGGGCCAGGCGCCCACCATCCGCCACCGCATCGGCCTCCTCGTCCTCGAGGCCGTGGCACTGGTGCAGGCGCTGGTGCTCGTCGTCGGGCTGTTCGTGGAGCCGGCGCGCTCCGGCGGGGCGGTGCTCGAGATCGTCGGCTACCTGCTCGCGACGCTGGTGGTGCTGCCGATCGGCGCCGCCCTGGCCCACGGCGAGCGCACCCGCTACGGGTCGATCGTGCTCGCCGTCGCCGGGGTCACGCTGGCGGTGCTGTCCCTGCGTACCGGGCAGGTGTGGACGGTGACCCGTGCCGGCTGACCGCCGGCTCGCCGCCGGCCCGGGCCGCGTGCTGCTCGTCGTCTACGTCGTGTTCGCGATCTCGGCGGGCGCCCGGGCGCTGTACCAGATCGCGGTGCAGTTCGAGCGCGCGCCGGAGGCCTACCTGCTCTCGGCGTTCGCGGCGGCGGTGTACCTCGTGGCCGCGGTGGCGCTGGCCCGGGGCGCCCGGCGGGTGGCCCTGGTCGCGGTCGTGATCGAGCTCGTCGGGGTGCTCGGGATCGGCACGCTGTCGCTGCTGCGCCCCGAGGACTTCCCCGACCCGACCGTGTGGTCGGACTTCGGCATCGGCTACGGCTTCGTCCCCGTCGTCCTGCCGGTCCTGGGCCTGCTGTGGATCCTCCGCGCACGTGCGTGATCTTCTGAGCTATAGCTCAGAAGATCACGCACGTGGGCCGATCAGCCCAGGCCGGTGCCCTCGACGCCGCGGCGCCAGTAGCCGTCGAGGTCGACCGCGGCGGTCGGGAGGATCGCGCGCAGGCGCCGGCGCACCGGACGCAGCGTGCCGGCCTCGGCGCCCATCCACGCGAACCCCTCCCCCATCGGCGGGGTGAACGCGGCGACGGCGTCGTCGAGCAGGGTCGTCGTGCCCGGCGCGGCGCCGACGCGGTGGCGCCAGTCGACGGTGACGTGCGCCGGGACCTCGCCGAGGTAGGCCTCCTCAGCGACGTCGGCGACCTCGACCACCACGTGCACCGGCACGGCCGGCAGCCGCTCGATCCAGCGCGCCAGCGCCGGCAGGGCCGTCTCGTCGCCCCCGAGCAGGTACCAGTCGCGCGGGTCGACGACGGCGCTCGACCGCGGCCCCAGGAGCCACAGCGCACCCCGCGGGTCCTCGATCCACGCGCCGGCGAGCCCGCGACCGTGGCGTACGAAGTCCACGTCGACGGTGCCGGCGGCCGCGTCGTGGCGGCGCAGCGTGTACTCGCGGTAGGGCCGCGGGGCGCCCGCCGGCGGGGCGACGAGCCCGCGGGTCGAGAAGGCCGGCTCCGGGGGCTCCTGCCCCGGCGCGGGCGGGAAGAACAGCTTGACGTGGTCGGTCGGCCCGGAGACCGCGAGGTCGGCCAGGTCCCCGGCGAGGCGCACGCGGCGCATCCGCGGCGTCGGGTCGTCGACGTCGACGACCTCGACCCGCCGCGGGCGGCGTGCCTGCTCGGGGTGCTCGACGTGCGAGACGACCGGGGCGTCACGGACCACCATGCGACCACGCTATCGAGCGCGCCGAAGCCCGCCGGGAGGTCAGTCCCGCACGCGATAGCTCAGGTACACCGCGCCGCCCCTGAACCGGCGCTCGTCGAGGAGCTCCAGATCCAGGCGCACGCCCTCGGGCAGGAAGCGCGTGCCCCCGCCGACCGCTACCGGGACGACGACGGGCGCGACCACGTCGACCAGCCCGGCCGCGAGGGCCGCGGCGGCGAGGCCGGGACCGTCGACGGTGAGGTCGCCGTCGCGGGCCTTGAGCTCGCGCACGGCGTCCGGGTCGAACTCGCGGACGAGGCGGGTGCGCTCGCTGGACACGGTCTCCAGGGTGCGCGAGTAGACGATCTTGTCCGCCGCCTGCCAGGTCCGCGCGAACTCCGCGACGAAGTCCGGGGCGTCCGGCAGGGTGTCGGCCGTCTCCCAGAACACCATCGTCTCGTACATGCGCCGGCCGTAGAGGAACGTCGTCACCGGCCGTGTCAGCTCCTCGAAGAAGCGGTGCAGCTCCGGGTCGGGCGCGCCCCAGTCGAAGTCCCCCTTCTCGTCGGCGACGTAGCCGTCGAGCGAGGTCAGCATCGAGTAGATCAGTCGGCTCATCGTCGCCTCCGGTGATTGCAAACTGCAAGCGGTTCGCACACTAGCGGATCGTGCTAGGACACGGGGATGCTTCCCGACCTCGTCGACGCCGTCGGCGCCGAGCACGTCGTGGCGGGTGACGACCCGGCGGTCGCGGACCTCTGCGCGGACGAGGCGCTGGGCGTGCCCGCCGGCAAGCCGGCATACGTCGTGTGGCCTGCCGACCGCGACGAGGTGGCCGCCGTCGTGCGGGCGGCCCGGGCCGCCGGTGCGTCGGTGACCGCTCGCGGGGCGGGCACGGGGCTCTCGGGCGCGGCGACGCCCGACGACGGCGCGGTGCTCGTCTCGTTCGCGCGGATGGACCGGATCCTCGAGGTCGACCCGGTCGATGCCGTCGCGGTCGTCCAGCCGGGGGTGTCGTTGGAGGCCCTGGACGCCGCCGCCGGCGAGCACGGCCTGACCTACCCCGTGCACCCCGGCGAGCAGTCGGCGTCGCTCGGCGGGACCGTCGCCACCAACGCGGGCGGGATGCGGGCGGTGCGCTACGGCGTGACGCGGGCGCACGTGCTCGGGCTCGAGGCGGTGCTGGCCGACGGGTCGCTGGTGCGCACCGGTGGGCGGCTCGCCAAGGTCTCGGCGGGCTACGACCTCACCCAGCTGCTCGTGGGCTCGGAGGGCACGCTGGCGCTGGTCACCGAGGTGATCGTGCGGCTCCACCCCGCGCTGCCGTGCCGGCGCACGGTGCTGGCGCCGTTCTCCTCGGCGCAGGCGGTGACCGGGGCCGTCGCGCGGGTCGTCGGTGCGGGGCTGGCGCCGTCGGTGTGCGAGTACCTCGACGGGCCGACCATGCGCGCGATCTGCGACAACGCCGGCCTGGCGCTGGGGCTGCCCGAGGGCCTGCTCGACGCCGACCACCTGCTCGTCGAGCTCGCCGGGCGTCGACAGGAGCGGGTCGACGAGGACGCCGAAGAGCTCGCCGAGGTGCTCGGGTCGCTCGGCGCGGCCGAGGTCTTCGACCTGCCCGCGGGCTCGGCGCGCCGGCTGGTCGAGGCGCGGGAGAAGGCGTTCTGGGCCGTGAAGGCGGCGGGGGCGGACGAGGTCGTCGACCTCGTCGTGCCCCGCTCGGCGATGGCGACGTTCCTGTCCCGGGCCCGCGCAGCCGGCGGGACACACGGCGCGCGGGTGCTCGGGTGCGGGCACGCGGGAGACGGCAACGTGCACCTCGCGGTGTTCCAGCCCGACCCCGAGCGGCTGGCGGCGACCCTGCACGACGTCTTCGCCGCGGGCATCGCGCTCGGCGGGGCGGTGTCGGGCGAGCACGGCGTCGGGCGCGCCAAGGCCCACCAGTTGGCGGCGTTCGGCGACCCGGTCGCGCTCGACGTCCTCCGGCGCGTGCGGGGCGCGATGGACCCCGACGGGACGCTGAACCCGGGGTGCTCGATCCGCTGAGACCGGCGCGCGTCGTAGGGTGGCCCGCGTGGCGGAGCTCGTCATCGCCCGCAACCCCGACCCGGCGTCATCACTGGGCTTCCTGCTCTGGCTGCCGGTCGGCGACGGCCTGCTGTTCCGCACCTCGGGGACGTGGCCACGCACCAAGGCGCTGTACTGCCACCCCGCGGCGGTGGACGAGTGGCCCGCCGAGGGCGACCTCGAGGTCGTCGAGCGCGTCGCGCTGCGGTCCTGCGCCCGCCGCGGGGCCGCCATCGACGTCGTCCTCGACCGGGCGCGGGAGAACCGCTCGCAGATCGTCTACACCCGCGGGCGCGGCCGGGACATGGTGTTCTGGCAGTCGCCGCGGACCCGCAAGCAGGCGCGCCCGCAGGTGCGCGTCCCCACGGCGCGGGCGGGTCCGGACGAGGTCGAGATCGTCGTCGACGCCCACGAGCGCTACCCCTACCGGTTCGCGTCCCAGCAGACCCGGGTCGTGCGCCGCGCCCTCCCCGCCGGGGACTACGGCGTCGTGCTCGGCGACACGTTGGTGGCCTCGGTCGAGCGCAAGTCGCTGCCGGACCTCGTGTCGAGCCTGGGCAGCGGGCGGCTGCGCTTCGCCCTCGGGGAGCTCGCGGCCCTGCCCCGCGCGGCGGTGGTCGTGGAGGACCGGTGGTCGCAGGTGTTCGCCCAGCGGCAGCTCCGGCCGGCGCAGGTCGCGGACTCGTTGGCCGAGCTGCAGGTGCGCTGGCCCGGAGTGCCGATCGTGTTCGCCGAGACCCGGCCCCTGGCCGAGGAGTGGACCTACCGCTACCTCGCCGCGGCGTTGGCCTGGGCGAAGGACGAGCAGGCCATCGGCGCCCGGCTCGCCGGGGCCTCGCCGGAGCTCCCGCCGGTCCCCGCGCCCGAGCCCTCGACCGCGGAGGTCCGGGCGTGGGCGCGCGCCCAGGGGATCGCGGTGCCCGACCGCGGGCGCCTCCGGCCGGAGGTGTGGGATCGGTACCGCGAGGCGCACGCGGGCGCGGACGGCGAGCCCGCCGGGAGTACTCCGGAGTGATCGCGAGCGTTCCCCGGCGTCCCGACGTCGGCGCGGCTCGCCGATCTGGAGCGCCCCGGCGTGTCGCCCGCCGAGGATGTGGCGATCCTGGCGTCTGACGCCAGCAAAGCCGCATTGCTCGCACACCCCGTGTGCGACCACCCGAACGGACGGGGAGGGCGAGGTCAGGTCTGGAGCGCCGGGCGGTCGGGGTGGTCGGCGCGGACGACGAGGTCCGCGACGGCCAGCGGGTCGACCTCCTCGGCGTAGCGCGCGTAGGCGGGCAGGGTCCAGGCCTCGTCGGGCGGGGTGCGGCGCTCGAGCACCGTCGCCGAGAGCGCGAGGTGCACGGTCAGCTCGGCGGGCAGGCCGCGCCCGAGCAGCAGCGGCCCGTCGACGACCACCACGCCCGGCGGCGGCAGCGCCACCCGCTCCGCGCGCGCGGCCCGCTCGACGGCCACGTCCCACAGGCGCGGGAGCACCTGCCCGCTGCCGCCGGGCCCGAGCGGGCCGAGCACCTCGCGGACCAGCCCGCCCGCGTCGAGCCAGTCGTCGTAGAACGAGTCCGGGTCGGTGCGCCCCCGCTCGAGGCGCACCGACGCCGGGCGCAGGAAGTCCCACGCCGACACCCGCACGACGGGTCGTGAGCGCACGCGCAGCGGGTCGACGAGCGCGTCGGCGAGCACGTCGGGCCGGACGGGCGGCGCCCCGTCCACCAGCACCCGCACGTGGCCGGGACCCGCCCGCTCGACCGCGTCGACGATCTCGGTGGCCAGGGCGTCGGGCGTGAGCGGGTGGATCGGCATCGCCTCCAGGATGCCGCCCCTACGCCCGCGTGGCGCCCCGGACGGTGTGCTGGCCGGCCCCGTCCTCGGACGCGGCGTCGGCCTCGTCGGCCTCCGGCGGACGGGGGTGCATCGTCGCGAGCGCCGCGAGGGTGACAGCCGCGCAGATGATGATGTAGATCGAGATCCACGTGGTGGACCCGGTGCCGGCCAGGATCGCGGTGGCGATCAGCGGCGCGGGCCCGCCGGCGGTGATCGAGGCGAGCTGGTAGCCCAAGCCCGCGCCGGTGTAGCGGATGCCGGTGCCGAAGCTCTCGGAGATCAGCGCCGCCTGCGGCCCGTACATCATGTCGTGGAAGATCAGGCCGAGGATGATCCCGAGCAGGATCAGGCCCCCCGTTCTCGTGTTGAGCAGCGCGAAGTAGGGGAACGCGTACAGGCCGGTGAGGACGGCCCCGGCGCCGTACACCAGCCGCCGTCCGAGGACGTCGGAGAGCCAGCCGAAGAACGGGACGCTGATGATGCCGAGGCAGGCCGCGAGGATGAGGTAGAGCAGCAGGTCCTGCCGGTCCAGGTCCAGCTGCTGGGTGCCGTAGGCCAGCACGAACGAGGTGATTCGGGGCAATACTTCACAAGGACCACACGAGCTGGACCGTTCAGATCACGGAGAAGCGATCGGTCAGTCGCTCTCCGTCGTCACGGGAGACGACGCAACTGACCTGGCGACCGCCGGAGGCCGAGCCCGCCGAGCGCGGGTCGGCGAAGGCCGCCCGGGCGGGGACGACCGCGGTCATGCGCAGGTCGTCGCGGTCGACGCCACCCGCGGTGGGGACGAGGAGGTCGGAATCCGCGTAGAGCGCGCAGTACGCGCGGCCGAACGCGGCCAACCCCTCCTCGCCCGGATAGGACACAGGCCGCCCCTCGCGGACGGGCGCGATCGAGGCGACGACCTCGACGTCGTGCGGCACGCCGCACCGCGCGTCCGCCTCGGGGCCGAAGCTGCCGCCGCTCGCCAAATCACCGTTCGCGCACTGGCCCTCGAAGAGCACGAACTGCTCGAGGTCGCCGTCGGGTCCGTACGTCAGGACGTCGGGCTGGGCGGTGAACGGGCGCCAGCCGCCCATCAGCGCACCGACCAGGAGCAACAGGACCGCGAGGGCCGCCGCGCCGGCGGCGAGCGCGACCGGCCGGCTCACCTGCGGGATCGCGGCGCGGCGCGGCGCCCCGGCGGCGCTCAGCGCTCCTGCTCCACGCGCAGCGCCTGCTCCTCGACCGTGCCGGGCTCACGGTCGATCGCGGCGACCTCGCCGATCGCGTCGTCGGCGGGCAGTCCGGTCGGCTCGGCCGCGCCGGGGGCCGACGAGAGGCCGAGCTCGACCTCGCGGCCCTCGGCGGCGAGCTGCTCGTCGGCCGCGACCCCGTCGGCCCCGTCGGCGGAGAGCACGACCTCCCCGCCCACCCCGTCCACGGCGTTCGCCGGGTCGTCGACCGACTCGTCGAGATCGTCGATCGGCGTCGCGGCCAGCGGACGCTCGGGCGGCTGCTCCGTCGTGGCCTCGGGCTGTTCCTGGGGGAGGCGGTAGTCGATGCTGGGCGAGGTCCGCTCCCACTCCTGGGTGCCGCCGAGCCGCACGTCCCGGCTGTAACCCTCGGGGGCGTCCATGCCGTCCTCGAGCGGATCGGCGCCCATGCGGTCCTCGTCCATCACGACCGCCGGCTCGGTGTCCAGGGTCGTCATGTCGTTGTCGAGCACGGCCTCGCCCCGCTCGACAGACTCCTCGCTCACGCGTCCTCGCTCCTCGTCGGTGAAGGGCAGGCGGACATCCTCCGCCGTCCGGGCCCCGTTCCCGCGACCGGGGTAGGCCATGCCCCGCGACGCCGCGCCTCGCGCATCGAGCGTGTGGCGCTACGGACACTGGGTGTCAGCGATGGCCCACCGCTGACATCGACACGCCGGAACGACACGCCGACACGCGTGGTCGGCCGGTCAGCCGCGGATGCGGGTGGAGGCGTCGCCCCACTCCTTCGCGCGGAGCTCGAACTTCTGGATCTTGCCGGTCGAGGTCTTGGGCAGTTCGCTGACGATCTCGACGTCGCGTGGGGCCTTGTACCGCGCGATGGCGCCCTTCACGTGATCGATGATCGCGTCCGGCTCGGCGTCCTTCCCCTCGCGCAGGACCACGAACGCCTTGGGCCGCTCGCCCCAGCGCTCGTCGGGCACGCCCACGACGGCGGCCTCGAGCACGGCGGGGTGGCTGAGCACCGCCTGCTCGACCTCGACGGTCGAGATGTTCTCGCCGCCGGAGATGACGACGTCCTTGGCGCGGTCGCGCAGCTCGACGTAGCCGTCGGGGTGCATGACCCCGAGGTCGCCCGAGTGGTACCAGCCGCCCGCGAAGGCCTTCGCCGTCGCCTCGGGGTCGCGGTAGTAGCCCGACATGACGTTGTTGCCGCGCATGACGATCTCGCCCATCGTCTGCCCGTCGGCGGGCACGTCGACGAGCGCGACGGTGGCGGGGTCGTACTCCTCGGGAAGGACCTCGACCACCCGCACCGGCTCGGCGACGAGCATCCCGACGCCCTGGCGCGCCTGTAGCTTCGCCCGCGCGTGCTCCTCGAGCCCGCGCCACTCCTCCTGCCACTGGCACACCGTGTACGGCCCGTAGGTCTCGGTCAGGCCGTAGACGTGCACGATCCGGAAGCCCATCCCCTCCATCTCGAGGATGGTCGTGGGGCTCGGCGGGGCGCCGGCGGTGGTCACCACCAGCGCGTAGTCCAGGGTCGACGCCTCCGGCGCGTTCATGATCGTGGTGACGACGGTCGGGGCGCCGTTGAGGTGGGTGACCCGGTGCTCCCGGATCAGCGCCCAGATGGCGTCGCCGCGGACCTCGCGCAGACAGACGTGGGTGCCGCCGATCGCGGTGATCGCCCAGGGCGTGCACCAGCCGTTGCAGTGGAACATGGGGAGCGTCCAGAGGTAGACGCTGGACGGGTCGTGGTACGAGTGCACGATCTCGCCGAACGAGTTCAGGTACGCCCCGCGGTGGTGGTACTGCACGCCCTTGGGGCGCCCGGTGGTGCCGCTCGTGTAGTTGATGCTGATCGTGGAGCGCTCGTCGGCGACCTCCCACGGCAGGCGGTCACCCTCCTCCCCGCGCGCGAGCAGGTCGTCCCAGGAGGTGCCGTCGACCGAGCGCCCGGCGTCGGGGCCCTGCGGGTCGACGAGCGTCACGATCTCGCGCACCGTCTCCAGCGAGCCCGCGACCGGCTCGACCGTGCCCCACAGCGTCGAGTCGACCACCAGCACCGTCGCGCCGGAGTGGTCGAGGATGTAGCGCACCTCCTCGCTCGACAGGCGGGTGTTCACCGCGACGAGCACGGCCCCGGCCAGCGGCACACCGAAGTGCGCCACGAGCATCTCCGGGACGTTGGGCAGCAGGCACGCGACGCGGTCCCCGGGCGCCACGCCGCTCGCGCGCAGCCCGCGGGCCAACCGCTGGGCCTGCTCCGCGAACTGCGCGTAGGTCGTGCGCTGCTCGCCGTGGACGATCGCGACCTTGTCCGGGTAGACGTCGGCCGAGCGGCGCAGGAACGCCAGCGGGGTGAGCGGGGTGATCCAGGTCTCCGGGGTGTCCACCCCCGGGATCATCGCGCGTCGTCGGGTGACGGGCCAGGGCCCTGCCCGTGACGGGGCCGTGCGTACTCGGGAGGTGCGTCCGAGCCGGGCTCGGTCGGCAGGCCGGCGGCCGCCCACGCGCGGAAGCCCCCGGCGACGTCGGTGGCCCGGTGCAGGCCGAGGTCCTGCAGCGCGGCGGCGGCCAGCGAGGACGTGTAGCCCTCGGAGCACAGCACGATCCACTGCCGGTCGTGGTCGGTCGCCTCGGCGATGCGTGCGTCGGACGTCGGGTCGAGGCGCCACTCGAGGTGGTTGCGCTCGATCACCAGCGCGCCGGGCACCTGCCCCTCGTCGCGGCGCTGCCAGCCCGGTCGGATGTCGACCAGCAGCGCCCCGCTGTCGAGCGCGGCGGCGGCGTCGCGGGGGTCGAGGCGCGCCAGCCGTTCCCGGGCCCGCGCGAGCACCCGGTCGATGGCGCTCACGCCGGTGCCTGCCCCGGGGCCACCAGCTCCGACCGCGTGCGGCGCAGCACGCCCGCGCCGACGTCGTAGAACGACATCGCCGACAGGGGCGGCGAGTAGGCGTGCACGCTGACGGCCGTCGCGACGGCCCGGTTCGTGACGTCGTGCACGTGCCCGAGGCCGAACGCGGCGCTGCGGCCGGTGTCGAGCACGCGCCGGCGCAGCCCGGGGCCGCGCGCGGGCAGCTCCTCGGCGGGGCAGGTCCCGTCGTCCTCCGCGCCGGCGGTCCAGCGCCACTCGGTGAGGGCGCCGCGGATGACGGTCAGCGCGCCGAGGGAGCCGCCGTGGTCGTGCAGCTCCGCGCCCTGGTCGGTCACCCAGGAGACGAGCCAGACGTCGAGGTGGTCGTCGGCGTGCAACCGCCGCGACCAGCGAGAGGCGGGGTCGACCTCGACGGCCCGGTGGCCGGCGGCTTCACGGGCGGAGACCTCCGCGGCCACCTCGCGGGTGAGCGCGACGAGGTCGGCGAGGCTCGCGGGTGTCGGCCCGTCCTGCCAGCGGCGCCGGTCGGGGCGGCGGGAGCGCGGTCGGGTGAAGGGGGTGCCGAGTCGGGCGGGTTCGACCAGGGCGGTCACGGATCTCGTCCTCCGGGTGCGGGCGCCCGCGCACGCCCGGGACCGGCGGTCGGCCGGGGACCTCGAGGGGTGCGTCGCGGGCGAGGGGACGTCGCGGCCGGGCGGCACGCGACGATCGGCTCGTCAGGCCCGCGGACACCACTGGTCGAACACGTGCGCGCGGCGGCTCTCCCAGAGGGGGCCGAGGAAGGGGTCGCGCACCGGGTCATTGGACCACGTCGTCCCGCGGCGGTCTCCCCGGGGTGACCGGGCCCGCCGTCGGTGATCGGGCGGGCTGTCGGGGTCCCGGCCTAGCCTGGAGGAGACCGACGGCGGCCGAGCTCGGCCCGGGGTCCGCCACGCCGTCCCGCACGCCACCACCACCTCCCGGAGGGCACCACGGAGCGCACCACGGAGCGCAGCACGGAGCGGACCGCCCATCGCCCGGGCCGCGGCCGCGGCTGGGTCCGCCGTCTCGCCCGCGACTGCTGGGCCCACCCGATGCTCACCGTCGCCGCCCTCACGGCCTCGGTGCTGGGGGTGAGCCTGGAGGCCGTCGGCCCCCTGCTCATCGGCACCGCGGTCGACCGTGCCGTCGCCGGGTCCACCGACGGGCTCGGCCTGCTCGTCGCCGCGATGGCGGCCATCGCCGTCGTCCGGTTCGGGGCGGCGTTCCTGCGCCGCTACCTCGGCGGGCGCCTGTCGCTGGGCGTCCAGCACGACCTGCGGCGCCGGGTGTTCGGGTCGGTGTCCCGCCTCGACGGGCCGAAGCAGGACGCGTTGCGCACCGGCCAGGTCGTCTCGCGGGCCAACTCCGACCTCCAGCAGGTCCAGGGCCTGCTCGGCATGGTCCCGCTGGTCGCGGGCACGGTCGGCCAGCTGGTGGTCTCGATCGCGATCATGCTGTGGCTCTCGCCGCTGCTCACGGTGGTCGCCCTGGTCGTCCTGCCGGCCGGGATCGTCTTCACCGGGCGGATGCGCCGCCGCCTCTTCCCCGCGACGTGGTCGGCCCAGCAGCGCGCCGCGGAGGTCGCCCAGCACGTCGAGGAGGCCGTCACCGGGGTCCGCGTCGTCAAGGGCTTCGGGCAGGAGGCACGCGAGACCGGGCGGCTGCGCGACGCCGCACGCCGCCTCTACGCCGACCGGCTGCGCGCCGCGCGGCTCAACTCCCGCCTCACGCCCACGCTCTCCGCCCTGCCGACGGTCGGCCAGCTCGGGGTGTTCGCCCTCGGTGGCGCGATGGCGCTGGACGGCCGGATCTCCCTCGGCGTGTTCATCGCGTTCACCTCCTACATCGCGGCCCTGGTGGGCCCGGCGCGCCTGGTCGCGGGCCTCGTCGTCACGGGACAGCTGGCGCGGGCCGGCGTCGAGCGCGTCTACGAGCTCATCGACTCCCAGCCCGAGATCGTCGACACGCCCGGTGCCCGCGAGGTCCCCGACGGGCCGCTGGGCGTCGAGCTCGACGACGTGCGCTTCGGCTACGCCCGCAGCGAGCCCGTGCTCGACGGGTTGTCGCTGACGATCACGCCCGGCGAGACGGTGGCGCTCGTCGGCACGGCGGGGTCGGGCAAGTCGACGGTCGCGCTGCTCACGCCCCGGTTCTACGACGTGCAGGGCGGGGCGCTGCGCCTCGGACCGCCGGGCGGGGCCGTCGACGTGCGCGAGCTGCGCCTCGACGCCCTGCGCCGCGCGGTCGGCGTGGTGTTCGAGGAGGCGTTCCTCTTCTCGGACACCGTGCGCGCCAACATCGCCTACGGCTGCCCCGACGCCACCGACGAGCAGGTCCGCGCCGCGGCGGTCGCCGCGCAGGCGGACGCGTTCATCGCCGACCTCCCCGAGGGCTACGACACCCGCGTCGGCGAGCGCGGGCTGACGCTCTCAGGCGGCCAGCGCCAGCGCGTCGCCCTCGCCCGCGCCCTGCTCTACGACCCCCGGGTGCTGGTCCTCGACGACGCCACGTCGGCGGTCGACGCCACCACCGAGGCCGCCATCGGCGAGACCCTGCGCTCGGTCACCGCCCAGCGCACCACGGTGGTCATCGCCCACCGGCGCTCCACGCTGTCGCTGGCCGACCGCATCGCGGTGCTCGACGGCGGACGGGTCGTCGACGTCGGCACCCACGCCGAGCTCGAGGGCCGCTGCCGGTTGTTCCGCGAACTGCTCGCCGGGCCCACCGAGCGCATCGACGAGCCCGGGCGCGTGGACGACGAGGACGCCCCGGCCCCCGGCGCGGTCCCCGACGACGGCGCACCCGGGAGCGCCATCACCCCGTCGCTGTGGCCCGACGCCCCCGACCCGGACCGTCCGGTGCCGCCCCCGGCACCGTCCGTGGTCGTGGCGGGCGCGGAGGCGCTCGGCGGGGTCGACGGCACGGCGCGGCCGGAGATGCGGGAGGCGATGGAGAAGCTCCCGCCCGCCACCGACGAGCCCGCGCTCTACGGCGAGGACCCCACGGCTCCCGACCCGGGCTTCCGGCTCGGGCGGCTGATGCGCCCCGTGCGCTGGGCGCTGGTGCTCGCCACCGTGCTCGTCGGCCTCGACGCCGTGGCCACCGTGGCGTTCCCGTCGCTGGCGCGCCTCGCCGTCGACGGCGGCATCCAGGCGGGCTCGCTCGACGTGCTGTGGCTGGCGGTCGGGCTGGGGGTGGTCGTGGTCGCCCTCGACTGGGTGGTGGTCGCCGCGCAGACGGTGCTCACCGCCCGCATCGGCGAGGGCCGGCTGTACCTGCTGCGCACGCGCAGCTTCGCCCACCTCCAGCGCCTCGGGCTCGACTTCTACGAGCGCGAGCTCGGCGGCCGGATCATGACGCGGATGACCACGGACGTCGACGCCCTGTCGTCGTTCCTGCAGACCGGGCTGACCCAGGCCGCCGTGGCCGTCCTGACCATCGTCGGCGTGGCGGTCGCCCTCCTGGTCACCGACCTCGAGCTGGCGCTGGTGTCGCTCGCGGTGATGCCCGTCCTCGTCCTGGCCACGGTGATCTTCCGCCGGTTGTCGTCGGCGGCCTACGCCGAGGCCCGCGAGCGGATCAGCGTCGTCAACGCCGACCTGCAGGAGAACGTGGCGGGCCTGCGGGTCGCCCAGGCCCACACCCACGAGGAGCTGTCGGCCGCCACGTTCGCCGACAACAGCGACGCGTACCGCCGTGCGCGCCTGCGGGCCCAGCGCCTCATCGCCACCTACTTCCCGTTCGCGGCGATGCTCTCCGACCTCGCCCAGGCCGCCGTGCTCGGTGTCGGCGCCGCCCGGGTGGCCACCGGCGGCCTCTCCCCCGGCGTGCTCGCCGCGTTCCTGCTCTACCTGGCGATGTTCTTCGGGCCGGTGCAGCAGCTCTCACAGGTCTTCGACGGCTACCAGCAGGCCCGCATCGGCCTGACCCGCATCGGCGAGCTGCTGCGCACGCCGACGTCGGTGCCGCCGCCGGCACACCCCGTGGTGCTCGACGACCTGCGCGGCGAGGTCGAGCTGCGCGACGTCGAGTTCTCCTACGCGGGCGCGTCCACGCCGGCGCTGTCCGACTTCTCGCTGCACGTCCCGGCCGGGCAGACCGTGGCGCTGGTCGGGGCGACCGGCGCGGGCAAGTCGACGGTGGTCAAGCTCGTCGCGCGCTTCTACGACGCCACGGGCGGCACGGTGCTGGTCGACGGCGTCGACATCCGCGAGCACGACCTCGCGACGCTGCACCGGCGCCTCGGCGTCGTCCCGCAGGAGGCGCACCTGTTCGTCGGCGACGTCGCCTCCAACATCGCCTACGGCGACCCCGAGGCCACGCCCGCCCGCATCGAGCAGGCCGCCCGCGACGTCGGCGCCTTCGAGATGATCGCCTCGCTGCCCGCGGGGTTCCGCCAGCCGGTGGGTGAGCGCGGCGGCGGCCTGTCCGCCGGGCAGCGCCAGCTCGTCGCCCTGGCGCGCGCCGAGCTGGTCGATCCGCGCCTGCTGCTGCTCGACGAGGCCACGGCGGCGCTCGACCCGGCCACCGAGGGGGCGGTGCTGGCGGCGGGCGAGCGGCTCTCGCGACGCGGAGCGGGCGGCACCGACAGCGCCGACACCGTGCGGAGCGCACCGCGCACCACGTTCGTCGTCGCCCACCGCCTGGCCACGGCCGCGCGGGCCGACCACATCGTCGTCATCGACGCCGGGCGCATCCTCGAGGAGGGCACGCACCAGCAGCTCCTCGAACGCGACGGCGCCTACGCCCGGTTGTGGCGCGCGGGCGTGGGGACGGTCGACGACGCGGTCGGCGAGGAGGGCCTCGCCGAGGCCGGTGACGACCTGGCCCGCGCCGGCTGAAGCGGTCACACCCGGACGGCGTGGACGACGAGGTTGTCGGTGTAGCTGCGCGCCCCCCGGTCGAAGGCTCCCGCGCACGTCACCAGGCGCAGCACGTCGTCCGGGGTCGCGCCGAACACGGCGAAGGTCGGGAAACGGTCCTTGGCCACCTGCTCGGTGCGCGCGACGACGTAGCGCGCCACCTCCCCGCCGGCGACGCCGACCTCGACCACGTCGCCCGGGCGCAGGTCGCGCAGCCGGTAGAACACGGCCGGGCCGGCGCGGGAGTCGACGTGACCGAGCAGCACCGTCGGTCCCCGTGCGCCCGGCACCGGGTCGCCGCGCGCGGGGTCGAACCACCCGACGCGTCCGAAGTCCTGCGGGACCTCGGCCGTGCCGTCGGGTGCGACGCCGAGCGACTGGACCGTGTCCTCGTCGACGCCGATGGCGGGCACGTGCAGCGACACGGGGACCACGCGCCCGTCGGCGGGGAACGTGGGCGGGACCGCGGCCGGTAGCGCCGGAGCCGCCGGTGCGGTGGCTCCGGCGCAGCCCGCGAGGACGATCGCCACGAGGAGGACGAGCGCCCCGGCGCCCGGGGTGCGCGACCCCGGGCGCCGGATCCCGGTGAGCACGCTCAGGAGCGGGCCCCGCGCCGGCGCAGGACCGCCACCCCCGCCCCGAGGGCGGCGAGCGCACCCGCGCCGAGGGCCACCGCGGGACCCGCCTCGACCCGGTCGTCCGCCGTCGCCCCGGCACCGGTCTCGACACCGCCCATCGGCACGGGGGTGAGCTGGCCGCGGACCGCGCCCGCGGTGTACTCGGCGGTGTGGGTGTCGCCGAAGAACGCGGCCGGGTCCTGCTCGATCTCACGCAGGGAGAAGCCGGCGCCCGTGTCCTGGCCGTTCGCCGTCACGCCCGTGGTGAACGGACCCTGGAGGCAGCCGGAGCTCGTGCGCGTCTCGCCGTCACCCTCCGGGTCCGGGAACGCGAGGCGGGGTGGGCCGGACGTCCCCGACCGGGCCTCGTGGATGTGCGTCGCCGTGCGCGCCGGACTCCGGTACTCGCCCGTCACGCCGCGCAGGGTGAGGTCGTAGCAGATGATCTCCTCGTCGCTGTTGATGCGGTAGTTGAACGTGCCGCTCGCGCCCGGTTGGCCCGGCGCGGGCTGGTCCTGCATCCCCACCACCGCGTCCGGGGTCGCCATCACGGTGAACATCGAGGTGAAGGTCGCCGGCTCGTCCACCCCGGTGTCGGCGGCGTACGCGGCGCCCCCGGAGAGCGTGAGCGCTCCGGCGGTCAGGACGGACAGGGCGGCGAGTCTCGGGGCACGGCGCACGGGACCTCCAGGTGGGTGATTCGTCCGCAACGCCCCTCGCTACGGAGACCGGGACGTCCGGCGTTCACGTGACAGCGATCACACACCCCCGGTTCAACGCGACGCCGGTCCGCGCCGTAGTCACGCCCGTGACCCGCGCCGTCCCCCCGCCCGCGCACGTCACGGGGCGATCACGTCGCGGCGGCGAGGATGCGGTCGCGACGGCGCACGGGGGAGATCGGGTGGGCGAGGCAGCAGGGACTGCGCGGGCCCCGGTGGACCTGCGGCGCACCGAGGACCTCGAGGCCGCCTACCGCGCGCACGCGGGCGAGCTCGAACGCTTCGCCACCCGCCAGCTGCGCGATCGCGGCGCCGCCGCCGACGTGGTGCAGGAGGTGTTCGTCCGCGCGTGGCGCCACGCCGAGCGCTACGACGCCGGCGTCGCGAGCCTGCGGGTGTGGCTGTTCACGATCGCCCGCAACGTCGTGGTCGACCACGTGCGCCACGCCCGCAGCCGTCCGGGGACACCCACTCCCCCCGACGACCTGCCGGGGGTGGCCGACCGCGCGGCCCGGGGTGGCCGGTCCGGGGACACGTTCAGCGACGACCTCGTGACCGCCTGGTTCGTCGAGGAGGCGCTCGGCAGGCTCGCCCCCGACCAGCGCGGGGCGATCGTCGAGACGTACGTGCGCGGGAGGCCGTACGCCGAGGTGGCCGCCGAGCAGGCCGTGCCCGTCGGCACCCTCCGCAGCCGGGTCTTCTACGGCCTGCGCAACCTGCGGCAGATCATGGACGACATGGGGGTCCCGCTGTGAGCACGACGCCCGGCGGTGCCGGGCACCCCGACGACGCCGGGCACACGGCGCTGCGCGAGCTGCTCGGCGCGCACGTCCTCGGACAGCTCGACGACACCGAACGTGCCGCGGTGGACGCGCACCTGCACACCTGCCCGTCCTGCCGCGCCGAGCGGGCGGCGCTCGCCCCGCTGGCGGGGCCGCTCGCCCACGTCGACCCGGACCCCGGCCCGGGAACGGCCGACGAGCCGACGACCGCGGGCTTCGCGGCGCTCCTCGACCGCCTGCGGGAGGAGGACCGGGAGGAGGACCGGGCGCAGCGCGGGCCCGCGCCCGCGCGCCCCCTGACGGCACGCCCCCGGCTCGCCGCGCGCCTGGCCATGGTGGCCGCCGCCGTGGCGATCGCCGCCGCGGGGGTCGGGGTCGGGCTGGCCGTGGGCGCGGCGGGCGAGCCGCCCGTCGAGTCCGTGCCCGTGCAGGCGCTCGACCCGGCGATCCGGGCCAGCGCCGGCGCCATCGACCACACGTGGGGCGTGGAGATGGTGCTGACCGCGTCGGGGTTCACCGACGGCGAGGTGTACGAGGTCACCGTGCTCGACCGCACCGGCCGCCCGGTGCCGGCCGGGGCGTTCCTCGGCACCGGTCCGGACGAGATGGTGTGCCACCTGAACTCCTCGGTGCTGCGCGACCAGGCGAGCGGGTTCGTGGTGACGGATGCGGACGGCGACGAGGTGCTGCGCTCACGCTTCACCTGATCCGTGACCCACCGGAGGGCACGGTCGGCGCAGCCCCGACGTCCAGATGTCGCAGGGCCGTCACCGGGGGCCGAATCCGTCCGATGAACCGGTGCAGTGCACGACAGGGGCGCCACCCCGCGGTACGGAGAGCGCTAATCTGGACACCGCTCCCGACGGAAACCGCAGCGACTGATTGAGGCGATCCCTAGTCGTGTCGAGTAGTAGTTCGACCGCGCAGTTCGGACCCAACGAGTGGCTGGTCGACGAGATGTACCAGCGCTACCTCGCCGACCCCGGCTCGGTCGACGCGGCCTGGCACGAGTTCTTCGCCGACTACGCCCCCTCCGACGGTGCCGACGCCGCCGACGGCGCCGGCCAGGGTGGCGGCCAGGGTGCCCCGGCCACGGGCGCCGACGCGTCCACCGGCGCGCCGGCCACGAGCGGTGCCACCGCGCCGCCGGCGCCGACCGATGCCGCGCCCTCCGGGGCGCCGAGCGCCACCGCGTCCACCACAGCGTCCACCACCGAGACGGGCTCCACCGGCTCCTCCACCGCGTCCGCCCCGTCCGGGAGCAACGGCCAGGCCGACGGCGGGTCGAGCAGCGGCACCGGCACGTCGAGCAGCACCTCCACGACCTCCGGCAACGGCAGCGCGCCCACCCGCAGCGGCAGCTCCGGTGGCGGCACCGGCTCCCAGGCCTCGGCCGCGGGCCGGGCGACGTCGTCGCGCACCGGTGAGGACGCACCCGCGAGCAAGCCCGCCGCGGGCACCACGAGCCCGGCGAAGTCGGCGCAGCCCGGCGCGGGCGACGGCACCGCCGAGACGACGAAGCCGCTGCGTGGCGCCGCGAACGCGATCGCGAAGAACATGACCGCGTCGCTGCAGCTGCCGACCGCCACGAGCGTGCGCGCGGTGCCGGCGAAGCTGCTCGCCGACAACCGGATCGTGATCAACAACCACCTGCGGCGGACGCGCGGCGGGAAGGTGTCGTTCACCCACCTGCTGGGCTACGCGATGGTCAAGGCCCTCGCGGACTTCCCGAACATGAACCGCCACTTCGGCGAGGACGACAAGGGCAAGCCCGCCGTCGTCGACCCGGGCCACGTCAACCTCGGCCTGGCGATGGACCTGCAGGGCAAGGACGGCTCGCGCTCGCTGGTGGTCGTGGCCCTCAAGGGCTGCGAGCACATGAGCTTCTCGCAGTTCTGGGCCGCCTACGAGGACATGGTGCGCAAGGCGCGCACGAACAAGCTGACCGCGGAGGACTTCTCCGGCGTCACGATCTCGCTGACCAACCCGGGCACCATCGGCACCAACCACTCGGTGCCGCGCCTGACCGTCGGGCAGGGCACGATCGTCGGCGTCGGCGCGATGGAGTACCCCGCCGAGTTCCAGGGGGCGAGCGAGGAGAAGCTCGCCGAGATGGGCATCAGCAAGATCATCACGCTGACGTCCACGTACGACCACCGGATCATCCAGGGCGCGGAGTCGGGCGACTTCCTGCGCCGGATCCACCACCTCGTGCTCGGCGAGGACGACTTCTACGACGAGATCTTCGCGTCGCTGCGCATCCCGTACGAGCCGATCCGCTGGCGCCAGGACCTGCCGTCGTCGCAGATCGACCGCACCGCCCGGATCATCGAGCTGATCGACGCCTACCGCACGCGCGGCCACCTCATGGCCGACACCGACCCGCTGTCGCACCCCCAGCGCAAGCACCCCGACCTCGACATCGCGTCGCACGGGCTCACGCTGTGGGATCTCGACCGCGAGTTCCCCGTCGACGGGTTCGCGGGCAGCAGCTGCATGAAGCTGCGCGACGTCCTCGGCCGGCTGCGCGACTCGTACTGCCGCACCATCGGCGTCGAGTACATGCACATCCTCGACCCCGAGAAGCGTGCGTGGCTGCAGGAGCGCATCGAGAAGCCGCACGAGAAGGTGCCGGTCGCCGAGCAGAAGTACATCCTCTCCAAGCTCAACGCGGCCGAGGCGTTCGAGGCGTTCCTGCAGACCAAGTACGTCGGGCAGAAGCGGTTCTCGCTCGAGGGCGCCGAGACCGTGATCCCGCTGCTCGACGCCGTGCTCGACACCGCGGCGGCGCACGAGCTGGACGAGGTCGTCATCGGCATGCCCCACCGCGGGCGGCTCAACGTGCTCGCCAACATCGTCGGCAAGCCCGTGTCGCAGATCTTCCGCGAGTTCGAGGGCAACCTCGACCCGGGCCAGGCGCACGGCTCCGGCGACGTGAAGTACCACCTCGGCGCCGAGGGCAAGTTCTTCCGCATGTTCGGCGACGGCGAGACGACGGTGTCGCTGACCAGCAACCCGTCACACCTCGAGGCCGTCAACCCGGTGCTGCAGGGCATCGTGCGCGCCAAGCAGGACATGCTCGACAAGGGCCCCGACGGCTTCACGGTGCTGCCGGTGACCCTGCACGGCGACGCCGCGTTCGCCGGCCAGGGCGTGGTCGCCGAGACGCTGAACCTCGCGCTGCTGCGCGGCTACCGCACCGGCGGCACGGTGCACGTGGTCGTCAACAACCAGGTCGGTTTCACCACGGCGCCCGAGCACACCCGCTCGTCGCAGTACTGCACCGACGTCGCGAAGATGATCGACGCGCCGGTCTTCCACGTGAACGGCGACGACCCCGAGGCCTGTGTCTGGGTGGCCCGGCTGGCGGTGGAGTTCCGCGAGCGCTGGAACTCCGACGTCGTGATCGACATGATCTGCTACCGGCGCCGGGGCCACAACGAGGGCGACGACCCCTCGATGACCCAGCCGGAGATGTACGACGTCATCGACAGCAAGCGCTCGGTGCGCAAGACCTACACCGAGTCGCTGATCGGCCGCGGCGACATCTCGCTCGAGGAGGCCGAGCACGCGCTGCGCGACTACGGCAGCCAGCTCGAGCACGTGTTCAACGAGGTCCGGGAGCTCGAGAAGGCCGACCCCGAGCCCAGCCCCTCGGTGGAGTACGAGCAGGCGGTGCCGAACTCCCTGCAGACCGCGGTGCCGCTCGACGTCATCCAGCGCATCGCCCGCGCGCACACCGAGCTCCCCGAGGGCTTCGCGGTGCACCCGCGGGTCAAGCCGGTGCTCGACCGGCGCGGCAAGGCCGCGGCGACCGACACCGAGGAGGGCATCGACTGGGCCTACGCGGAGCTGCTCGCGTTCGGGTCGCTGCTCATCGACGGCAAGCTCGTGCGCCTGTCCGGCCAGGACTCGCGGCGTGGCACGTTCGTCCAGCGCCACTCCGTGGTCATCGACCGCCACGACGGCGAGGAGTACGTGCCGCTGCGCCACCTGACCGCCGACCAGGGCCGGTTCATGCCCTACGACTCGGCGCTGTCGGAGTTCGCGGCGGTCGGCTTCGAGTACGGCTACTCGGTGGCCAACACCGACGCGCTGGTGCTGTGGGAGGCGCAGTTCGGCGACTTCGTCAACGGCGCCCAGTCGATCATCGACGAGTTCATCTCGTCCGGTGAGGCCAAGTGGGGTCAGACCTCGGACGTCGTGCTGCTGCTGCCGCACGGCCACGAGGGTCAGGGCCCCGACCACACCTCGGGGCGCATCGAGCGGTTCCTGACGCTGTGCGCCGAGGGGTCGATGACGGTCGCGGTGCCGTCGAGCCCGGCGAACTACTTCCACCTGCTGCGCCGCCACGCCACCGACGGCGTGCGCCGCCCGCTCATCGTGTTCACCCCGAAGTCGATGCTGCGGAACAAGGCGGCGGTCAGCCGCGTCGAGGACTTCACCTCGGGCGGCTACCGGCCGATCCTCGACGACCCGGCCTTCGCCGACGGCAGCACCGGTCACAGCACCGACGGGGTCACGCGCCTGCTGCTCTGCGCCGGCAAGATCTACTACGAGCTGGTCGCGGCGCGCGAGAAGGCGGGCCGCACGCACGACACCGCGATCGTGCGCATGGAGCAGCTCTACCCGGTGGCCACCGAGGAGCTGACCGCGGTGCTCGACCGGTACCCGAACGCCGGCGACGTCCGGTGGGTGCAGGAGGAGCCGGCGAACCAGGGCGCCTGGCCGTTCCTGGGCCTGTGGCTGCCGGAGCGGATGAACGGCCGCCTGCCCTCCCTCAAGCGCGTGTCCCGGCGCCGCATGGCCGCCCCGGCGGCCGGTGTGGCCAAGGTGCACGAGGTGGAGCAGAAGGCGCTCATCGCCGAGGCCCTGGCCGACTGATGGGGCAGGACTAGCCGGCCGTGTACTTCACGGACCGCGGGATCGAGGAGCTCGAGGACCGGCGGGGCGAGGAGGAGGTCAGCCTGGCGTGGCTGGCCGACCGCCTCCGCGCCTTCGTCGACGCCCACCCCGAGCACGCCGGCGCGGCCGACCGCTTGGCGACCTTCCTCGCCCGCGACGACGAGGACCTCGACTAGCGCCCCGCCTGTTGCAGCGAACGGGTATCTCGCTGCTTCTATGCGTACGAGATACCCGTTCGCTGCGGGGGCGAGCCGGACGCCGACCCGGTCAGACGGCGTCGAGCCGGTCGGACTCCTCGTACCGCAGCACGGGCAGCAGGGACGGCTCGCCGGTCGCGGGGTCGGCGGCGCAGGCGTCGAGTGCGGAGCGCAGTTCGGCCTCGTCGAGCCCAGCCCCGAGGAACACCAGCCGGACGCCGGCGACGTCGACCGAGCGTGGCGCCGGCCGCACCCGGATCGCCGCCCCGACGGTCTGCACCACGAACGGCGCGGCGCCCGGGAACCGGACCACGCCCTTCGACCTGAACACGCCGGTCGGACCCGCCTCGAGGAACGCGGCGAACCGTGCCGGGTCGAGGGGGGCGTCCCGTTCGACAGCGACGCTCTCCGCCGCACTGTGCGGGTGCTCGTGACCGGGGTCCTCGCGCAGCAGCGCGTCGAACGAGAGCTGGCCCGACCGGGACCGGCGACGGCGGGCCGGCGGGTCGACGAGCAGCGCCGGGTCGAGAGCCCCGCGGACCACTGGGAGCACCGGTCCGGGAGCGATCGACCGCAGGGACGCGAGCAACGGAGTGGGGTCCTCGACGCGGTCGACCTGGTTGAGGACCACGAGGTCGGCGAGGCGGACCGAGCCGTCGTGCTCCGCGCCCACGGCCCCCTCCACGGCCCCCTCCACGGCACTGACCACCACGACGAGCCCGCCGTACGCCGCGTGCCGCGCCTCCCCCGCGATCGCGTCGAGCAGCAGGCGCACGAGCTCGCGGGGCTCGGCGAGGCCGCTGGCCTCCACCACGACGAGATCGAGGCGCGTCCGCGGCGCGGTCAGCTCGGCGAGCAGCGCGGCGAGCCCGTTCGCGTCGGTGGTGCAGCACAGGCAACCGTCGGCCAGCGACGTCACGGCGCTGGCCTGCCCGGCCACGAGCATCGCATCGATCCCGATCGCCCCGAAGTCGTTGACCACGACGCCGATGCGGACACCGTCAGCCTGGCGCAGCAGGTGGTTGACCACCGTCGACTTGCCCGAACCCAGGTGGCCGGCGATCAGCACGACCGGGACGCGACGTGACACGCCGCCCACTCTGACACGCAGCTCGCCGGCCTCGGGCCCCCGGTGCGAACGGGGAGTTCGCGCGCCTAGAAGCAGCGAACAGCGCGTTCGCTGCGAAGGGCAAGGGCAGGGTCAGCCGATGCCGGCCGAGGCGAGCCAGTCGCGGGCGACCGTGGCCGGGTCGGGGCGGTCGGGGCCCGCGAGGCGGCGGTTGAGGTCGGTGAGCGTCGCGGTGTCGAGGCGCGCCGAGATCTGGTTCAGGGTGTCCGGCACGCGGGGGTCGGAGGTCTTGGCGCGGTTGATCAGCGGCACGACGTTCTGGGCGGCGAAGTTCGACCGTGGGTCCTCGAGCACGACGAAGTCGTTCTCGGGGATGGCGGCGTCGGTGGTGAACAGGTCGGCGGCCTGGACGGTGCCGTCGCGCAGGGCGGCCACGGTCAGCGGGCCACCGGCGTCGAGGGCGCGGAACTCGCGGAACGTGCAGTTGTAGTTCCGCTGCAGGCCGGGGATGCCGTAGGGCCGCTCCTGGAACTCCGGCGGCCCGCCGAAGGTGATGGTGGGGCAGAGCGGGGCGAGGTCCTCGATCGACTGCAGGTCGTTCTGCGTCGCGAACGCGCGGGTGACGACGACGGCGTCCTTGTCCTGCGCGGCGCTGGGCTGGAGGAGCTGCAGCTGGGGCGGCAGCGCGGCGGTGAGCTGCTGGTAGACCTGGTCGGGCGCCGTGGCCGTCGCCTGCGGGTTCAGGAACTGCAGCAGGTTGCCGGTGTACTCCGGCACGAGGTCGATCTCGCCGCGCTCGATCGCCGGGTAGTAGGTCTCGCGGCTGCCGATGCCGAAGCGCCGCTCGACGGTGACGCCGCGTATCTCCAGGCCGGTCGCGTAGATCTCGGCGAGCAGCCGGCTCTCGGTGAAGTTGGCCGAGCCGATGCGGACCGTGCCCTGCGCGGAGGGGCCGGCCGGCTGCGTGGCCAGCGGATCGGAGTCGGCGCCGCACCCGGCGAGCAGCGCGCCGACGGCGAGGACGGCCGCGGCCAGCAGGGCGCGTGGGGATCGGATCACGGTCGGGCCTCTCTGGTGGGGACGGGGTCGCTCTCGGGGCGGGCGGGCCGCAGCCGCAGGCGGTCGGGGCCGGGCGTGACGAGGCGCCCGAGGCCCTGGAGGACGAGCTCGACGACGATCGACAGCACCGCGACGACCAGCGCGCCGCCGAGCATCTGAGGGAAGTCGCGCAGGGCGAAGCCGTCGATGATGTAGCGACCGAGGCCGCCGAGCCCGACGTAGGCGGCGATGGTGGCCGTCGCGATCACCTGCAGCGTCGCGAACCGCACGCCGCCGAGCACCAGCGGCACGGCGGCGGGGACCTCGACCTGCAGCAGGATCTGCCGCTCGCGCATGCCCATGCCGCGCGCCGCGTCCACGGCGCCGCCGTCGGCCCCCGCCACGCCGGAGTAGGCACCGGCGAGCATCGGGGGGATCGCGAGCAGCACGAGCGCCAGGGTGGGGGCGAGCAGCCCGAGACCGAGCAGCAGGACGAACAGCACGAGCACACCGAGCTCGGGCAGCGCGCGCAGGCCGTTGGCCACGCCCACGACGGCCAGCCCGCCCCGGCGGGTGTGACCGATGACCGCGCCCAACGGCAGGGCGATCACCGCGGCGATGAGCACGGCCAGGGCCGTGTAGCCGAGGTGCTCGAGCACACGCACCGGGATGCCGTCGTCGCCGCTCCAGCGCCCGGGGGCGCCCAACCACTCCACGAGCCCGCCGAGCACGCCTACACCCCCGCCCGCGACCAGGGCGTGAGCCCGCGACCGAGGCCGAGCCACAGCGCGTCGAACAGGAACGCCAGCGCCACCGAGCCGACGACACCGGCGGCGACCATCAGCGGATAGGCCTGCTCGAAGCCGGAGGTCATCAAGGTGCCCAGAGAGTCGATGCCGACCAGCGCCCCCACCGTGACCAGCGAGAACGACGACACCGACGCGACGCGGACCCCGGCGGTGAGCACCGGGACGGCGAGCGGGAGCTGCACGCCGAGCAGCAGCCCCGCCGGCCGGTAGCCGACCGCGACCGCCGCCGTGGTGACCGTGTCGGGCACCGCGTCGAGGGCCTCGGCGACGCTGCGGACCAGCAGCGCGACCGTGTAGATCGTCAGCGTCAGCCCGACGTTGAGCGGACTGAGGATCGGCGTGCCCAGCACCACCGGGATGACGACGATCAGGGCGAGCGACGGGATGGTGTAGAGCGCGCCGGACAGCGGCACGAGGACCCGGCGCGCGACGGGCGAGCGGTGGGCCCACCAGCCCAGGGGCAGCGCGACGACCAGGCCCAGCAGCACGGGCACCACGGCCAGCAGCACGTGGGCGACGACGAGCTCGTCGATCTCATAGCCGAAGGCCCTCACCGCGCGGGTTCCCGCTCCAGCAGGGCGAGCACGTCGTCGGCGGCGACCCCGCCGCGGTAGCGCCCCTCGGCGTCGACCGCGACCCCGCAGCGCGCCGGCGAGCTGAGCGCGGCGTCGAGGGCGCCGCGCAGCGTGCCGGCGCCCTCCTGCACGCCGTCGCCCGCGTCGGTGGTGTAGACCGAGCCCAGGTCGTGGCGCCCGCCGTCCGGGGCCAGCCAGGCGACCGGACGCTCGGCGCCGTCGAGCAGCACCGTCCACTCCCCCGGCGGGTCGGCGCCCCCGTCGCGGCGCGTGGGCAGGTCGACCAGCGGGAGCGCCCCGGCCTCGACGAAGCCCAGCCGCCGGTACCCGCGGTCGCGCCCGACGAACTCGGTGACGAACCCGTCCGCGGGGTGCGCGAGCAGCTCGGCGGGCGGCGCGAACTGCGCCAGCCGCCCGCCGACGCGCAGCACGGCCACGCGGTCGCCGAGGCGGATGGCCTCGTCGATGTCGTGGGTGACGAACAGGATGGTCTTGCCCAGCTCGGCCTGCAGTCGCAGCAGCTCGTCCTGCAGCTCGACACGCACCACCGGGTCGACCGCCGAGAACGGCTCGTCCATCAGCAGGACCGGCGCGTCGCCGGCCAGCGCGCGGGCGACGCCGACGCGCTGCTGCTGCCCGCCGGAGAGCTGCGCGGGCCAGCGCTGGGCGAGCGCGCCGTCGAGGCCGACCCGCTCGAGCACGGCGGCGGCCCGCGAGCGCGCCTCCCGACGCGACAGGCCCTGCAGCACCGGGACCGTCGCCACGTTGTCGATCACGCGGCGGTGCGGGAAGAGACCGGCCTGCTGGATGACGTAGCCGATGCCCAGGCGCAGCTGCGCCGGGTCGGCGTCGGCGACGTCCCGGCCGTCGAGGTGCACCGACCCCGAGGTCGGCTCCACCATGCGGTTGACCGTGCGCAGCGAGGTGGTCTTGCCGCAGCCCGAGGGCCCGACCAGCGCCGTGATCTCGCCCTCGCGGGCCGTCAGCGACAGCGACTCCAGGCCCACCGTGCCGTCGGCGAAGCGCTTCCCGACGTCCCGGAACTCGATCACGTGCAGGCCCCCGGGCTCCGCCGGCGGCACCGGGTCGGCCACCGAGTCGTCGCGAGGCTAGCCGGACCCCCCGACACCCGCGACCGATCACGGGTGTCTCACCCCGCGGCGCGGTCCTCCGGGATCAACGGGCCGCGGCGCAGCACCTCGGTGAAGGCCTCGGCCGGCATCGCGCGGGCGAACAGCCAGCCCTGGTAGGCGTGCACTCCCAGGTCGCGCAGGACGGCGAACTGGTCGGCGTCCTCGACGCCCTCCGCCACGCACACCTGCCCGATCGCGGCGGTGAGGTCGACGACGGCGCGGGCGACGGCGCGGTCGGACTCGCCGGTCGCGACGCCCCGGACGAAGCCGCGGTCGAGCTTGACGATCTGGGCGGGCAGCCCGGTGAGCCGCGACAGCGACGAGTAGCCGGTGCCGAAGTCGTCGACGGCGAAGCGCACGCCGGCGGCGATGAGCTCGTTCATCTCCCGCAGCGTCTGCGGGGGCAGGTCCGCGAGGCAGGTCTCGACCAGCTCGAGCACCAGGCGGTCCCACGGCAGGCCGGCGTCGGCCACCGCGGCGCGCACCTCGGGCAGGAAGTCCGGGTCGCCGGGCAGCAGACCCGCGAGGTTGACCGCGACCGACGGCGGGACGCCGCCGGGGCCGGCGGACGGCCACGTCGCCGCCTCGCGGACCGCGGCCCGCAGCACCCAGCGGTCGAGGTCGCCGAGCAGGTCGGCGGCCTCGGCCACCGGCAGGAACTTGTCCGGGAAGAGCAGGCCGTGCTCGGGGTGCTGCCAGCGCACCAGCGCCTCGGCGGTCTGCACGCGCCCGTCGGGCCCGACGACGGGCTGGAAGTGCAGCACGAGCTCGTCGTTGACCATCGCCTCGCGCAGCTGGGTCTCCATCCGCAGCGCCTCGTCGGCGCCGCGCATGATCGCCTCGTCGGCCAGCGCGAACCGGCCGTTGCCGCCGCTCTTGGCCTCGAACAGCGCGGCGTCGGCGAAGCGCATGAGGTCCCCGGTGCCGGGGTGGGTCGGCGCGGGCTCGAGGCCGGCGAGCTCGGTGGCGCGCTCCTGGCGCAGCACCTGGGCGACCGGGTCGTCGGTCGGGTCGATCTCGGGACGGGAGGGATCCGACCGCTGCGGGTCCGCCTGCGGGTCGGACGTCGGGGGTCGGGCACCGCTGCGCGGTGTCTCCCCCGCGCCCGCGCCGATGCCGATCGTCGCACCGACCGCGGCCCCGACCGTCGCGGAGATGCGGACGAGCTGCCCGTGCACCGGGATGGCCGTGCGCAGGATGCCGGCCACGGTCGCCGAGAGCGCGTCGAGGCCGCCGTGCAGGTCGACGTCGGCGCAGACCACGACGAACTCGTCGCCTGCGCTGCGGGAGGCCGCGCAGCCCGCGGGCAGGCGCTCGCGCAGCCGCTGCGCCAGCTCGACGAGCAGCTCGTCGCCGGCGTCGTGGCCCAGCGAGTCGTTGACCCGCTTGAAGTTGTCGAGGTCGCAGAACAGGACACCGGTGCGTCGCGCGGTGGGCCCGGCGAGCAGGCGCGAGACCGTGGTGGTGAGCGCCCGGCGGTTGGGCAGGCCGGTGAGCTCGTCGTGCATGGCCTGGTGGCGCAGGCTCGCCTCGACCCGCCGGGCGTCGGTGACGTCCGTGAACACCACGAGGTGGGTCGCGCCGCCGTCGTCGTGCACCGAGACCGACACGTGCAGCTCGCACCACACCGGCGGCACGTCCGCCCCGCCCGCCCCGCGCTCGCGGCGGCGCAGCGCCCGCGGGGAGCACGACCAGCTCACCGACCCCGCCGACCCCGCGGGCCGCGCCAGCAGCGGCGTCACGGGCCCGTTCCCGGCGGCGGCCTCGGCGCCGAGGTCGAGCAGCTCGTCGGCGCGGCGCCCGCGCAGCGCCTCGGGGCCCTGACCGAGCAGCCGGCACAGCGCCTGGTTGGCCTTGATCATGCGCTCGTCGTCGTCGAACAGCGCGATCCCGACCGGGGCGACGGCGAGCAGGTCGGTGAACCGCTGGGTGGAGGCGCGCAGCCGCTCCTCGGCCTGGCGCCGCGCGGTGACGTCGGCGGCCGTGCCGAGCACCGTCCCGGCGCCGCCGTCGACCGCCCGACGGCCCGCGTTGACGTGCAGGATGCGCCCGCTCCCGTCGCCGAGGCGCACCTCGTCGTCGAGCGGGGTGCCGTCGGCCAGCAGGGCCGCCCAGCGCCGCGCCAGCCCGCCGCGGTCCTCGACGTGCACGGCCTCGAGCAGGTCCTCGGGCCGCCGCACGGCCGCCCGGTCGACGCCGAGCAGCTCGGCGAGCACCGGCGAGAGCGACGCGGTGCCCGAGCCGAGGTCGACCTCCCAGTGCCCCAGCCCCGCGACGCGCTCCACGTCGGCGGCGGAGGGCGCCGACGGCGCGACGGGGGCGGCCGGGACAGCGGGCGTCGCGTCCGGGACGAGGACGAGGACGAGGACCGCACCCCCGCCCCGCTCGGGCCACACGACGGCGCGCACCGGCAGCGGAGCCGCCGCGACACGGCGCAGGCGTCCGACGAGCAGACCGTCGGGGCCGGGAGCCGCGTCGGCGAGCAGCTCGCCGACCGGTCGCCCGAGCATGCGGCGCGGGTCGAGGCCGCCGGTCGGGTCGACGAGGCGGGCCACCTGCTCGCGCACGTCGACCAGGCAACCCTGCGCGTCGTGGCGCAGGGACGCGCCGGGGGGCAGCGGGGCGGTCTCGAGAGCGGTCTCGAGAGCGGCGGCGGGGGCGGGGTCGGCGGTGGGCAACGGCGCGCGCGTGCCGGGACGGCGGGGCGCCGTCGTCGCACCGACGACGGCGAGGCCCCGCGAGCCCGGCGCCGGCGCGCTTCTGCTCACGGTCGTCTCCTCGCCCGCGGGGCCGTGCCGTCCCGGGGTGGAACGGGGCGTCCGCGTCTGTCTCAGCAACGAAGAAGACCCGGTCCGGGTCCGGGTGGATCACCCCGTGGAGGGACCTCGCGCGGCGACCGTGGCGTCGGACGCGTTCTGCTGCACGACCCCTCCGGTGGACCTTGAGGCCACCGACCGGTCGTCGCGCCGAAGCGGACGGGGGCCACGACGAACGGCGAGCGGCCCAGCGTCACTCGGCCGATGGGTCGCTCATCGGACCCGGCGTCACCCACCTGCGGCTCACCGCCCTACCGACGGTTGATCACCGCGCCGTGAGCGGTCCGTGCCGCGCCGCGAGCGCTCCGCGACCGCCGTTCCGGTGATCCACCGTGCGCCGGGCGGGCGACACCGGCGCACGTGCGACACGCGCGAACCGGCTTCCCGGCACGCCGGTGCCGCACACCCGGTATGACGGGGGTCACCGGTGCTCGGCCGCCACCTCGGCGACGTGCCGGCGCACGACGCCCTCCTCGGCGGCGGCGCGGGCCACGGCCTCGGCCACCGCGGGTGCGACGCACGGGTCCAGCGCGCTGGGCACGATGTGGTCGCGGCCGAACTCCTCGTCGCCCGCGGCGATGTCGGCGATCGCCTCGGCGGCGGCGAGCTTCATGGCCTCGGTGATGCGCCGCGCCGCGGCGTCGAGCGCCCCGGCGAACACCCCCGGGAAGGCCAGCACGTTGTTGATCTGGTTCGGGTAGTCGCTGCGGCCGGTGGCGACGACCGCGGCGTGCTTGCGCGCGACGGCGGGGTCGATCTCGGGGTCCGGGTTGGACAGCGCGAAGACGATCGCGTCGTCGGCCATCGAGGCGATGACCGCCTCGGGGACCGTCGAGCCGGACAGGCCGAGGAAGACGTCGGCGCCCTCGAGGGCCGTGGCGAGGTCGCCGCGCACCCCGCGGGGGTTGGTCTGCTCGGCGAGGGCGATCTTCTCGACGTTCATGCCCTCGCGGCCCGCGTGGATGACGCCGCGGGAGTCCAGCACCACGACGTCGGAGGCACCGGCCAACATCAGGATCTTCGCGCAGGCCACGCCCGAGGCCCCGGCGCCGCTGACCACCACCCGCAGCGAGGCCAGGTCGCGGTCCAGCACGCGCACGGCGTTGCGCAGCGCGGCGAGCACGACGATCGCCGTGCCGTGCTGGTCGTCGTGCATGACCGGGCAGTCGAGGGCCTCGATCAGCCGGCGCTCGATCTCGAAGCACCGCGGGGCCGCGATGTCCTCGAGGTTGACCGCCCCGAAGCTGGGGCGCAGGTGCACGAGCGTGTCGACGATCTCGTCGACGTCGGTGGTCTCGAGCACCAGCGGGATGGAGTCGAGGTCGGCAAACGCCTTGAAGAGCGCCGACTTGCCCTCCATGACCGGCAGGGACGCCCGCGGCCCGATGTCGCCGAGGCCGAGGACCGCCGTGCCGTCGGAGACGACCGCCACGAGGCGGTGGGTCCAGGTGTACCGGGCGGTGAGGGCCTTGTCGTCGGCGATCGCCCGGCAGACCTTGGCCACCCCGGGGGTGTAGGCGATGGCGAGGTCGCGACGGCCCGCGAGCCCCACGGTGGGCGCCACCGAGAGCTTGCCGGCCTCATGGGCGGCGAACACCTCCTCCTCGGTGATGTCGCGGCCGTCGAGGTGCGGCTGGTTGTCGGTGGTGTCGGTCGAATCGACGGTGGGACCAGCGGGGTCGCTCACGGGGACTCCAAGCGGGGTCGGTGGGTCGCGCGATCCTGGCGTGCGGGTGGGGGCCGTGTCCGGAGGGCACGCGCGTCGTCCGCGTCACCCGTCGTGGCGAGCGGTGCGGGGCGCGGGGCCCGGAGGCGCCCGGCGCGGGGCCGATCGGCCCGCCGGTGGTCCCCGATGCGTGCGGCGCGTTCGCGGCGCCCTCCCGGGCGGGGGTGTTCGCCGACGTGGTGGGCACCCGCTGCATGTTGCGCAGGCCGCCGTGAGCGTAGCCCGCCGCGGGGTCCCGCGCGGGGTGCCGCCCGGCTCAGCGCGCCCGCAGCCGCGCCGGGTGGGGCCACAGGCGCCAGCGCACCGGCCCCAGCGCTTCGGCCGGGCCCAGGGTGCGGGAATCGGTCGAGGCCGCCGGGGCGTCGCCCAGGGCGAACCACCCGTCGTCGAACGCCAGGGCCGCCCGCTTGACCGAGAGCTGCCCGGGACGCGCGGGCCAGCGCACGAGGGCCAGCTCGCCGGGCCGCACCGCCGCCCCCGGGAGGGCGACGACGACGTCGCCGTCGCGCAGGGTCGGCAGCATCGACGAGCCGCGGACGAGCACCCGGCGCGGCCGGCGCCGCCACCGGTCCCGCAGCCGCTCCCGGACCAGCTGTACGACCCGCGTGACCAGCGGCTCCCGGGCCCCGCTCACCGGCGCTCCACGTGTCGCCGCTCCGGCGCAGGGGTACGTTCCCTGACGTCGGAACGATCACCATTCCCCACCATTGAGAGGGAGGCGAGATGGGACTGCTCACCGGCGTCCTGCGACCGCGTCTGGAGGCCACCGCGCACTGCGACCTCCCCTGCGGTGTGTACGACCCGGCCCAGGCCCGGATCGAGGCCGAGTCGGTCAAGGCGATCCAGGAGAAGTACCAGGCCAACGAGGACCCGGCCTTCCGGGCCCGCGCGATCCAGATCAAGGAGGAGCGCGCGGACCTCGTCAAGCACCACCTCTGGGTGCTGTGGACGGACTACTTCAAGCCACCGCACTTCGAGAAGTACCCGCAGCTCCACGAGCTGTTCAACAAGGCCACCAAGGCCGCCGGCGGCGGTGAGGGCGGCGCGAAGTCGTCCATGGACCCGCAGTCGGGCCAGCAGGTGCTCGACTACATCGCCGAGATCTCGGACATCTTCTGGGAGACGAAGAAGGGCTGAGCCGCACGACCGAGCGCAGCCCGCGCCCGCGCGGCACCGACGCGCCCGTCCCCGCTCCGCAGAGCCGGGGGCGGGCGCGTCGTCGTTCCGGGGCGCAACGGGTAGAGGGAGGCCGTGAGCGCCAGCCCCACGGGACGCATCTACGTCCTGCGTCACGGCGAGACCGAGTGGTCCCGCGCCGGACGCCACACGAGCCGGACCGACCTGCCGCTGACCGACGCCGGGCGGGAGGCGGCACGGTCGGCCGGGCGCCTGCTGATGACGCTGCGCGGGGAGGACGCGCCCCGGCCGGCGGTGTGGACGAGCCCGCGACGGCGCGCGACCGAGACCGCCCGCCTGGCCGGGCTGGAGCCCGACGCCGTGCGCGAGGACCTGGTCGAGTGGGACTACGGCGCCTACGAGGGCCGCACGACCCCGGAGATCCGCGAGGACGAGCCGGGCTGGACGGTGTGGACCCACCCCAGCCCCGGCGGGGAGACGGCGCCGGAGGTCGCCGCGCGCCTCGACCAGGTGCTGGTCGACGCCGAGCGGGTGCTCCCCGAGCGCGACCTCGTCCTCGTGGGCCACGGCCACGCCGGACGCGTGCTCGTCGCCCGCTACCTGGGCCTCGACGCCCCGGCCGGGGTCGGGTTCGCGTTCGACGCCGCGTCGGTGACCGTGCTGGGCCACGAGCGGGGCGAGCCGCGCATCGACCTCCTCAACGCCCCCGCCGGCCTCCTCGAGGCGCCCCCGCCGCCGGCCGAGCGCTGGCCCGACCGCTAGCCGCCCGCCCACTCCCGCGCCGGGCGCGAGACGAGGCCGGCCAGCACCGCGGCCGCGACGAGGAACACGGGGAAACCCCACTCCGGGCGGCCGGAGGGCACCGCGGCGTAGAACGCGCAGCCGATGGCCAGCAGCTGCGCCACCACCGCCGGTCCGCGCGCGCCCCGCTGACCGAGCAGCAGCGCGACACCCGCCACCCCGACCCCGATCGCGAGGAGGGCGACGAAGCCCCAGACCGCGAAGGCGAGGCCCGCGATCACCATGAGCACGACCACGACGGCGCCGACGACACCCTCCGCGAGCACGCCGAGCGCGGCCAGGCGCACGGGGCGGGGCGGTGTCACGCCGCCAGCCTAGGCGTGGGCACCCTCGGGTCGGGCCGCTCCCCCGAGAGATCGGCGACATCCGGGACCCGCACCCCCCGACCGGAGGGGGCCCGGCGTCTACGGTGAGCGCCGTGCGCGCGCTGCTCGTGGCCAATCCGTCGGCCACCACGACGACGGCCGCAGGCCAGGACGTCATCGCGCACGCGCTCGCCAGCGAGATCAAGCTCGACGTCGTCGCGACCCGCTACCGCGGGCACGCCGCCGAGCTCGCCGCCCGCGCCCGCGCGGAGGCCGTGGACCTCGTCGTCGTCCTCGGCGGCGACGGCACCGTCAACGAGGCCCTCAACGGGCTGCTCGCCGAGGGTCCCGGCGAGGGGGTGCCCGCGCTGGGGGTCGTGCCCGGCGGCTCGGCCAACGTGTTCGCCCGCGCCCTCGGTGTGCCCCGGGAGCCGCTGGAGGCCACGCACACCCTGCTGGGCGCCATCGCCGGCGGCCGCTCGCGCACGGTCGGGCTCGGGCGCGCCGACGAGCGGTGGTTCAGCTTCAACGCGGGGCTCGGCTGGGACGCCGACGTCATCGCCTCGATGGAGCGGGCCCGTGGCCGCGGCCACGACGCCACCCCGGCCCGCTACGTGGCCACCTCGATCCGCCGCTGGACGCGCGCCCGCCTCGACCCGCCCGACCTCACCGTCGAGCTCGCGGGCGAGGAGCCGATCCGCGGCGTGCGCCTGGCGCTCGTGTCCAACACCGACCCGTGGACCTATCTGGGGCCGCGGCCGGTGCGCACCAACCCGGGCTGCTCCTTCGAGGACGGGCTCGGGGTCTTCGCGCTGCGCTCGCTCGGGCTGCCCACGGTCCTGCGCCTCGTGCACCAGGTGATGCGCCGCGACGGGGCCACCGGCCTGCGCTCGGTGGTGCGCCGCGACGACGTGCCCGCGCTGCGCATCACCTCGGACGAACCGGTCAACCTCCAGGTCGACGGCGACCACCTCGGTCAGCGCAGCGACGTCGAGTTCGTCGCGGTCCCGGACGCGCTGCGGGTGGTCGTGTGAGGCCCGGAGGGCCGTCGGCGGCGTTCTGAATCGAGCCGTGCTGCGACCGCTCGTCGCGCGGTCACGGACGGGTGGACGTTTCGTCGTGCCGGGATCGTCGCTCGTCGCAGCCGGGCGGTCATGACGGTGCGCGCCATTCCACTCACCGACCGAGTTCGCCCGTCGAGCCGCTTGGCACTCGATCTCCCTGGTGCCGTCCTGCAGATTGAGTCGCATCCCCCGCGAATACCGGGAAGGACGCGCGGCTCGAGAGGGACGCGCACTCCGGACCGGACGGGTCCGTCGTCCGAGAAGTGATCGGACGGCGGGCGGGAGACCGCGAGACGGTCTCCGTGCCAGGTCGTGGGCCCGACGGAGGGCCCGCGACGAGGTCGAGAAGACGACGACCACGACGGGCGCGCGCCCCGAAGTGCGCCCACCGAGGAGCTCAGCAACGATGGACTGGCGGAACGACGCTGCTTGCCGCGACGAGGACCCGGAACTGTTCTTCCCCGTCGGTACGAGCGGCCCCGCACTTTCCCAGATCGCGCGTGCGAAGAGTGTCTGCCGGCGTTGCCCGGCGATGACCGAGTGCCTGAAGTGGGCGCTCGAGTCGGGGCAGGACGCGGGCGTCTGGGGCGGTGCGAGCGAGGACGAGCGCCGCGCGCTCAAGCGCCGTGGCATCCGCCCCGAGGTGCACACCAGCGCCTGGTAGGGCGGTCCGCCCGCCCGGGACCGGACGCTCGCTCCCCACGCGTCCGTTCCCGGACGGCATCCCCAGCGACCCGAGGGCCCCGGCCCCGTCCCCGTGGACGGTGCCGGGGCCCTCGCGCGTGGCCCGCGCATCATCGTCCGCGGTGCTGCAGCGGCACGCGCAGCACCGCGCGGGTGCCGACGTCCTCGCCGGGGCGGATGCTCAAGGTGCCGGCGAGCTCGGAGTCGACGAGCGTGCGCACGATCTGCAGGCCGAGCCCCGGCGCCCGCTCCAGCGAGAACGTCTCGGGCAGCCCGCGCCCGTCGTCGCGGACCTCGACCTCCAGCGTCGCGGCCGTTCGCGTCGCCGTGATCACCACGCACCCCGACGCCCGCTCGGCGAAGCCGTGCTCGAGGGCGTTCGACACCAGCTCGGTGACGACCATGACGAGCGGCGTCGCCATGACCGCGGGCAGCACCCCGACCTCGCCCTCACGACGCATCGACACCCGCATCCCGGGGCGTGAGAGGTCGTTCATCATCGGCAGCACGCGGTCGAGGACCTCGTCGATGTCGACCCGCTCGTCCACCGACGCGGCCAGCGCCTCGTGCACCAGCGCGATCGACGCCACCCGTCGCACCGACTCCGTGAGCGCCTCCTGGGCCTCGGCGTGCGGCGTGCGGCGGGCCTGCAGGCGCAACAGGGCCGCGACGGTCTGCAGGTTGTTCTTCACGCGGTGGTGGATCTCGCGGATCGTGGCGTCCTTGCTCAACAGGGCACGGTCGCGGCGGCGCACCTCGGTGACGTCGCGGACCAGCACCAGCGCCCCGCTGGGCACCCCGCGCGGGTGCAGCGGCAACGCCCGCAGCACCGCCGACGCTCCGTGGCCCTCGAGCTCGGCGCGCTGCGACGGCGTGCCGGCCAGCGCCCCGCGCACGTGCTCCGCGGCCTCGCCGCCCTCGAACGCGTCGTCGGCGACCTCGCGGACCACCGCGGCCAGGTCCGCGCCCACCAGCTCCTCGGACCAGCCCAGCCGGTGGAAGGCCGAGGCGGCGTTGGGGCTGGCGTAGAGCACCCGCCCCGACGTGCTGATCCGCACCAGCCCGTCGCCCACCCGCGGCGTCGAGGTGCCCTCGTCGCGCCCGGCGGCGGTCGGGAACGTCCCGTCGGCCACCATCTGGCACAGGTCGGCGGCGACGGCGAGGTACGAGACCTCCAGCGTGCTCGGCACCCGGGGCGCGGCGAGATTGGTGTCGCGGCCGAGCACGGCGACCACGCCCTCCCCGCCCGGCGCGCGGACCGGTACCACCTCCCGGCGGACCGACCGGCCCCGGTGCCAGCGCGGCTGGTCCTCGCGGCGCAGCGCGGCGTCGTGCAGCGCCCGCTCCAGCTGCGGCGCCTGGCTGGCCGACGCGACCGTGCCCACCATGTCCTCGGGATGGGCGGTCGCCGTCGTCGTCGGGCGGCACTGGGCGACGCACAGGAATCGGCCAGCGCCCTCGTCCCCCACCGGCACCCACAACAGGAAGTCCGCGAACGACAGGTCGGCGAGCAGCTGCCACTCCGCGACCACCCGCTGGAGGTGGGCGACGGCCGCGCCGGTCAGCGCGGTGTGCGCGGCCAGGAGGTTCGACAGCGTCGACACCGGACGACCGCGGTTCCCCACGCCGATCATCCAACCACCGAGCCGGTGGGGTGCTGCCGACGTGCGACGATGGAGACATGTCGAAGCGTGCGCGCCAGAAGCGGGACCGCAAGAAGAAGGCCAGCAACCACGGCAAGCGCCCCCACGCCTGAGCGCCTGCCCCGCGAACGACGAAGGGCCCGCCCCGCGGACGTCGCGGGCGGGCCCTTCGTGTGCGTAGGGCTCAGCCGCGCCAGGACTCGACGCGGGTCTGGTTGACCTCGACGACGGTGCCCCCGGGGCCGCGGTCGACGGAGACCTCGGCCTGCTCGAGCACCGTGGCGCGGATCTGCTCGCGCAGGCGCTGGTGCAGCCCCTCGGGCGCGTGCTCGGAGCCGCAGCTGCGGCTCAGCAGCGTCTTGACCTTCTCCTCGAGGCCGTAGCGCGCCAGGCACGGCCCGCACTCCTCGAGGTGGCGGCGCAGCTGGGCGTCGCGTTCGGGCTCGCACTCGTGGTCGAGCAACAGCCAGACCTCGGCCAGGACCTCCGAGCAGTCCGTCTCGTGGGGCTTCCCGCAGCTCATCGCGCCGCCCCCTCTCCGGTCGTCACCCGCGCGCCGGTGCCGTCGCGCAGGAAGCCACGGTCGCGGGCGGTGTCGGTGAGCGCCTCGCGCAGCTGCTTGCGGCCGCGGTGCAGCCGCGACATCACGGTGCCGATCGGCGTGCCCATGATCTCGGCGATCTCCTTGTAGGCGAAGCCCTCGACGTCGGCGAGGTACACCGCCATCCGGAAGTCGTCCGGCAGCGCCTGCAGCGCGTCACGGATATCGGTGTCGGGCAGGTTCTCCAGCGCCTCCGCCTCGGCGGACGGCAGGCCCGTCGAGCTGTGCTCGCCGGCCTGCGCCAGCTGCCAGTCCTGGATGTCCTCGGTGGGCGACTGCTGGGGCTGGCGCTGCCGCTTGCGGTAGGTGTTGATGTAGGAGTTGGTCAGGATGCGGTACATCCACGCCTTGAGGTTGGTGCCCGGCGTGAACGAGGCGAACGACGAGTACGCCTTGAGCACCGTCTCCTGCACCAGGTCCTCGGCGTCGGACGGGTTGCGGGTCATCCGCAGCGCCGCGGCGTAGAGCTGGTCGACCATCGGCATCGCGTCCCGCTCGAAGCGGGCGGCCCGCTCCTCGGGGGTCTCGGTGGCCAGGTCGACGGCCTCGCCGTCCGTCTGGCTGCGCCGGCTGCGGTCGGTCGTCGCGTCGGCCTCGGCCGGGTCCGTACCCGTGCTCGCCGCGCTCGCACCGTCGGCCACGGGGCTCCCTCCACGCCGCCCGCGCTCCGCGGGCGGGACATCCTCGGATCCCGCGGAGACTACCCGGATGCGCGCGAGGTCACCCCGGGTCGCGGGGGACGTCACGCGGCCGTCGAACGCCGGGATGATCGACGTGAGCGTGATCCCCGCCGTCCCGACCGGTTCGGTCACCACTGCTGGCATCGCACCTCTCCTCGTCCTCACCGCGCCCGATCACCGCCGGACACGGCGTAGGAGATGGAACGCGGAGCCGGGGTGGTCGATTCCCGCTTGCGGCCCGAGGGGCGGTCCTGGTGGGCTCCTGCGCCGTGGCCGGCCGTGCGACCCCCGCGACGGCGGCGCTGGAGGCCGCCGGCGTCGCCTACGCGCTGCACCCGTACACCGCACCGGGCCGCACCGCCTACGGCACGGAGGCCGCCGACGCGCTCGACGTCGACCCGGCGCGGATGCTCAAGACCCTGGTCGCGGAGGTGGACGGGACGCCCGTGCTGGCGATGGTGCCCGTCGCAGGGACCCTCGACCTCAAGGCCCTGGCCGCCGCGCGGGGCGGCAAGCGGGCGGTGATGGCCGACACCGGCGCCGCGCAGCGCCTCACCGGTTACGTCGTCGGCGGCATCGCCGCACTGGGGACGCGGCAGCCGCTGGAAGTGGTGATCGACCTGTCCGTCGCCGAGCACGCGACCGTCTACTGTTCCGCCGGCCGTCGGGGACTGCAGATGGAGCTGACCCCCGACGACCTCCTCGCCGCGACCGGCGGCGAGCTGGCGGAGCTCTGTGCCGGCTAGCGCTCCGTGGCCACCCACCTGCCGGGCTGCGCGCCGTCGCCGGACGGGCCTTCGCCCGGGTGAGGCGGGTCAGGGGCGGACCGCGGTGACCGTGCGCTCCAACCACCCACCGACCGCGTCGCGGACCGGTCCGCGGGCCTTCAGGGCGTGGTCGCCGGCGAGCACGACGACCTCGCGGGTGGAGGTCTCCCCGGGGATGCCGAAGCGGTCGCGCGCGCCCGACACCGCAAGGACCGGGACGGTGACCGCGTCGATCTCCGGACGGCGGTCGGAGCGGGTGCCGTCCTTGCGGGCGGGTGCGAGCAGCGGGAAGGCGAGCGCGAGCACGGCGACCGGGCGCAGCGCCGGGTCGAGCGTCGCGGCCCCCCGGCACGCCACCCGCGCGCCCGACGAGCGCCCGCCGTGAACCCGGGGGACGCCGGGGTGCGACGCCGTCAGGTGCCCGACCACCGCCGCCCACGCCTCGTCGAGCTGGGCGGCCGGCGGGGGTGCCTTCCGCCCGGCGACCCGGTAGGGCTGGAGCACCCGGGCCACGGCCAGCCCGTGCGCGAGGGCGGCGGCGCGGGCCCCGAGCAGGTCGGGCGCCTCGACGCCCCCGCCCGCCCCGTGCCCGAGGACGAGCAGCCCCCGCGGGGCGGCGTCGGGCTCGTCGAGGTGGACGTGCGCCGGGCCGTGGACCGTCGCGATCTCGAGGACGGAGCTCACTGCGTCGCCGGCACGTCGGCGTCCAGATCGAGGTCGAGCCCCACCTGCTCGGGCTCGTCGTGGGTCTCGGTGAGCAGCTCGGGGCCGTGGTTCTCGACGCTGTTGACCTTGCGGGACACCTGGCGGAGCTCGAGCGAGCTCAGGAACTCCGGGGGCGGGGGCTCGAGCAGGCCGGTGGGGTCGTCGTTGTCCGGGTCGAGCCACGCCTTCCACCGCTCGGCGGGCAGCACGAGCGGCATCCGGTGGTGGATGGCGGTGAGCGGGCCGGCGGCGTCGACGGTGACCACCGTGGTGCTGATGAGCGGCGACGTGCCCTTCGGCGCGTCCTTGGGACGCCAGGTCTCCCACAGCCCCGCGAGGGCGATCGAGCGGCCGCCGGGCAGCGTGATGAAGTACGGGACCTTCCGCCCGCCCGGCCCGTCGCGCTGCCACTCGAACCACCCGTCGGCCGGCAGCAGGCAGCGGCGCCCCTTCGCCGCGCGGCGGAAGGCGGGCTTGGAGGTCAGCGAGTCGGCCCGGGCATTGATCATGCGGTTGCCGACCTTGGGGTCGTCCGCCCAGCCCGGGACGAGGCCCCACCGCATGGGGCGCAGGCTGCGCTCGAGGCGCTGCGGGTCGGGCGTGCCGTGGGCGTCGCGCGGGTGCCGGTCGACCACGGCGATCACCGTCGTGGTGGGCGCGACGTTGTGGTCGGGCCCGGGCCACGCGCCGTCGGTGGCGTCGACGGCGTCGAACTCCTCGGCGAGGGTGGCCGGGTCCTTGGCCTGGCTGTAGCGGCCGCACATGCCGTCCATCCTGGCACCGGGCTCCGACGCCCCGCCGTTCGCGAGAGGATGGGGCCATGAGCGATCAGCCCTGGTCCGCCCCGACGGCGGACGGCCCGGTCCGCGGCACGGTGTCGGTGCCGGGGTCGAAGTCGGTGACCAACCGCGCCCTCGTGCTCGCCGCGCTCGGCGCCGACGGGGCCACGCGCCACGTGCGCGGCGCCGCACGCTCGCGGGACACCACCCTGATGACCGGGGCGCTCGCGGCCCTGGGGGCGACGGTCGGGACCGCCGCGGGGCGCGCCGGCACCGTCGACCTCGCCGTCACCGCCCCGCCGACCTTCCACGGCGGGCACGTCGACTGCGGGCTCGCGGGCACCGTGATGCGCTTCGTGCCGCCGCTCGCCGCCCTCGCCGACGGCCCGGTCGTCCTCGACGGCGACGCGCGCGCCCGCGAGCGGCCCATGGGCGGCATCGTGGCCGGCCTGCGCGGGCTCGGCGTCGAGGTCACCGGCGAGGCGCTGCCCCTGACCGTCGCGGGCGGGCCCCACCCGCCGGGCGGCGAGGTGACGGTCGACGCCTCGGCCTCGAGCCAGTTCGTCTCCGGGCTGCTCCTCTCGGGCGCCCGCTACGCGCGGGGCGTCACCGTGGCCCACGCGGGCGAGCGCGGCGTCCCGTCGCTGCCGCACGTCGCCATGACGGTGGCGATGCTGCGGTCGGCGGGCGTGGAGGTCGACGACGGCCGCGACCGGTGGCACGTCGCCCCCGGACCGGTGCGTGCCCCGGTGGTGCTCGACGTCGAGCCCGACCTCTCCGGCGCCGCGGTGTACCTGGCCGCGGCCGTCGTCACCGGCGGCGAGGTGACGGTGGCGGGCTGGCCCGACACCGACCTGCAGCCCGGCAGCACCGTGCGGCGGGTGCTCGAGGCGTTCGGTGCCCGCGTGGAGCTCTCCGGCGACGGCCTCACCGTGCGGAGCCCCGACCGGCTCGACGGCGTCGACGTCGACCTCACCGAGGTCAGCGAGCTCACCCCCACCGTCGCCGCGATCGCCGCGGTGGCCGCCCGCGACGGGGCGCGCTCGCGGCTGCGGGGCGTCGGGCACATCCGGGGGCACGAGACCGACCGGCTGGCCGCCCTGGCCGCCGAGCTCGGCACGGTCGGGGCGCGCGTCACCGAGACCGAGGACGGCCTGGTGATCGACCCCGCGCCGCTGCGCGCGCCCACCCGGACCTGGCAGGCCTACGCCGACCACCGCATGGCCACCGCGGGCGCGATCGTCGGCCTCGTCGTGCCCGGGCTCGCGATCGACGAGGTCGCGGCCACCACCAAGACCCTGCCCGACTTCGCCGACGACTGGCCCGCCCTGGTGACCGCGCGGGTGGGGGCCTGAGGGCGTGGCCCGGGGCGGACGGGGCGGCGGTCGCGGGGAGACGTCGCGGCTCGACGAGTCCGACGTCCGGGTGCGCCCGGGCCGGGGCACGCGCCCGCGCAGCAAGCGCCGTCCCGAGCACGCCGACGCGGTCGAGGCGATGGTCATCGGCGTCGACCGCGGCCGCTGGACCTGCGCGCCGGACGAGGACCCGCAACGCCGGGTCGTCGCCATGCGGGCCCGCGAGCTGGGCCGCACACCGGTGGTCGTCGGCGACCGGGTGGGACTGGTCGGCGATGTCTCCGGCGGCGAGGACGCGCTGGCGCGCATCGTGCGGGTGGCCGACCGCGTGAGCGTGCTGCGCCGCACCGCCGACGACACCGACCCCTACGAGCGGGTGGTCGTGGCCAACGCGTCGCACCTGGTGGTGGTGACGTCGCTGGCGGATCCGGCGCCGCGCACCGGGTTCGTCGACCGTGCGCTCGTCGCCGCCTACGCGGGCGGGCTGACGCCGGTGCTGTGCCTGACGAAGGCCGACCTCGCCGACCCCGCGCCGTTCGCCGCCCAGTACGCCGAGCTCGACCTGCCCGTCGTCGTCACCCGGGCCGGCGTCGACCCCACGGGGCTGCGCGAGGTCGTCGACGGACGGGTGACCGCGCTCGTCGGGCACTCCGGGGTCGGCAAGTCGACGCTGGTCAACCAGCTGGTCCCGGACGCCGACCGGGCCGTCGGCGAGGTCTCGGGCGTCGGCAAGGGACGGCACACGTCGACCTCGGCGGTGGCGCTCGCGCTGCCCCACCAGCGTGGCTGGGTGATCGACACCCCGGGCGTGCGGTCGTTCGGCCTGGCGCACATCGCCGTCGACGACGTCGTGGCCGCCTTCGGCGACCTGGCCGAGGCCATCGAGGAGTGCCCCCGCGGCTGCGCCCACCTCGGGCCGCCCTCGGACCCCGAGTGCGCCCTCGACGCCGAGGTCGCCGCCGGGCGCCTGTCCGCAGGGCGGTTGGAGGCGCTGCGCCGGGTCCTCACCGCCCTGCGCATCCCGGCGTGGGAACTGACCTGACCGTCGGCGACTACGCCGGCGCCGGCACCGCACCCAGCTGGACCAGCATGCCGAGGATGTCCTGGTGGTGGCGGTTCGCGACGATCTGCCCGTCGCGCCACGTCTGCCACATCGTCGACCACATGGTGAACGAGCGTCCCGACGGCGGCAGGGTGGTCGAGCCCGCCGCGAGCGGTCCGGACTGCGTGCCACGCCAGACGACCTCGAGCACCGCCAGGTCGCCGTCGGTCACGAGGCGGACGACCTCGCCGGTGACGTCGGGGACGCCGGTCCGCCAGTCCTGCAGGGCGGCGAGGATCTCGTCGGGGCCGTGCAGCGAGCGCCCGGTGGCGGGCTCCTCGTAGGTGCCGTCGGGGGCGCTCATGGCGCGGATCGCGGCCCAGTCGCCGCGGTTGAAGGCCTCGATCGACTCGCGGGCCTGCTGCTCGAGCTTCGTGTCCGTCATCGGTCCCCCTTCATTGTGGTGTGGGTCACCCATGATGGGACGGGTCGCGCGCGTCGCGTACCACCGAACGTAGCCACCACCGCCATGCTGCTGGGCCGTCCGAGGTACTCCTCACCCGCGATGGACGACGTCGGCACGGTGCGCGGTCCTGGCGATCATCCGGGCGTTCGCGGCGTCGCTGCCGTCCGCGCGGGCGACGGCCTCGGCGTGGCTGCGGCCGTGGTGCTCGTGGCGGGCGATGAGCCGCGCGCGGCGCACGTCCTCGTCGGGTTCGACGAACCATGCCTCGTCGAGCAGGGCCCGGATGCCGTTCCAGGGCGGCTCGTCGAGCAGCAGGTAGTTGCCCTCGGTGACCACGACGAGCGCGTCGGGCGGGACCTCGAGAGCGCCGGCGATGGATTCCTCCACCTCGCGGCGGAACTCGGGAGCCCAGACGCTCGTCTCCCGGGACCGGACACGCTCGAGGAAGGCGACGTAGCCCGCGGCGTCGAAGGTGTCGGGGGCGCCCTTGCGGTCGCGACGGCCGAGGCGGTCGAGCACGGAGTTGGCGAGGTGCCAGCCGTCCATCCCCACGACCGCGACCCCGGGCCCGGCCAGCGACGCCGCGAGCGTCGACTTGCCCGACCCGGGGCCACCGGCGATGCCGAGGACGCGGCGGCGGCCGTCCGCGCGGGCGGCGGCGAGCAGGTGGGCGATGCCGGGGGCGGGCCGTGCGGAGGACACGAGACGCATGATCGCGCATCGGCGGGGTACGGCAGGGTGGTGCAGCTGCCCGTCCCCGACCCCGGTCCGGAGGCCGCGGTGGCGTTCGTCCGCGAGCACCTCGCCGACCTCGCCTGCGACACCCCGGCCGCGTCCGAGGCGATCCGCGGGGGCCAGAGCGCCGCCGACGCCGCCCTCGCCGCACTCGACGTCACCGGATACGCGGGCCGGCGCAGCGTGGTGTGGCCGCCGGAGCGGCGCGGGGCGACCAGGATGTCGCCGTACGTCCGCCACAACCTCGTCGACCTGCCGACGCTGTGGGACCACGTCGCGGACGCGCGGGCCAACGACCGGCGCAAGTACCGCGACGAGCTCGCGTGGCAGGAGTTCACCCGCCACCTCTACGCCCGCCTCGGCCGCGACGGCGCTGCCGCCCTGCGCGAGGAGCTGCGCGCCCACCCGCCGCAGCCGCCCGAGGGATGGGACGAGCCGTGGCCGCGGGACATGAACTGCATGGACGTCACCGTCGGCGAGCTCCACACCGACGGCTGGCTGGTCAACCAGACGCGCATGTGGCTGGCGAGCCAGTGGACCGTGCGGGCCGGGGCGCGGTGGCGCGACGGGGAGGAGGAGTTCTTCACCCACCTCCTCGACGGCTCGCGCGCGGCGAACCGGTTGAACTGGCAATGGACGGTCGGCGCCGGCAACGGCAAGGCGTACGGGTTCTCGCGCTGGCAGGTGGAGAAGCGGGCGCCGGGCCTGTGCCGGCGATGCGTGCTGCGCGTCGCCTGCCCCGTCCGGTCGTGGCCGGCCGAGCAGCGCACGACGCGGGTGCCCGTCCCGGAGCTGCTGCGCCACGACCCGGATCCCTCCGTGACCGCCGGGCCCGCCGAGCCCTCCGGGTCCCTCAATGACGTGGATGCCGTGTGGCTCACCGCCGAGTCCCTCGGCGACGCCGACCCCGCCCTCGCCGCACATCCCGACGTGCCCGCGGTCTTCTTCTTCGACGAGCCGTTGCTGCGCCGGCTGATGCTCTCGGGCAAGCGTCTGGTGTTCCTCGCCGAGACCCTCGCCGACCTGGCCGCGCGCCGGCCCGTGGAGATCCACCGGGGGCGGGTGGCCGACGAGCTGGGCGGGCGGCGGCTGGCCGTCACGTTCGCGCCGGTGCCGGGCTTCCGGCGGCGCGCGGCCGCCCTGGAACCGGCGGTGGTGCACCCGTGGCGCTGGCTCTTCCGCCCGCGGTCGGGGCGGATGCAGTCGTACACCGCGTGGCGCAACGGCATGCCGGCGGGGCGGGACGCGTGAGCTGACTCGCCGGCGCTGCCCGCGGGGACGCCCCGACCGGGGCTGATGCGCGCGACGGTGTCGGTCGCGCGTGCGACGCTGCCCGCGCAGCGGCAGCGAGGGGGTCGGCGTGGTGCGCGAGCAGCAGCCGTGGTTGGACGTGCCGTACGCGGAGAAGGACGAGGCCCGGGCCGCGGGCGCGCGGTGGGACTGGCGGGCCAAGCGCTGGTACGCGCCCCGTCCGGGGATGGCCGAGCTGGAGCGGTGGCTGCCGGTGCCGCGCCCCGCGCCCGACGCGGCGGCCGGGGACCGTCCGCTCCACTCGCCGGGGCCAGGGGCCGCGCAGGAGGCGGCGGCGCAGGGGGACGTCGGCGACGATTCCCGGCGCGCGGGCGCCGAGGGCGAGGTCCGGCTCGCCGAGGCGCTGCGTGGCCTGACCGAGCCCACCGTGCTGGCGCGGCTGACCCGGCGCCGCCCGCCCTGGCGCGTGCTGCACGCGGTGCCCGTCGGCATCGGTCGCCGCGACGTCGACCACGTCCTCCTCGGCCCACCGGGGGTCGTCACGGTCACCACCGCGCACCACGCCGGCCGGCTGGTGCGGGTCGACGGCGACCACCTCACCGTCGACCGGCTCCCCACCGCTCACGTCCCGCGCGCCCGCGCCGAGGCCGAGCGCGCCGGGCGCCTGCTGGCCGCGGCCCGCGGCGGTGGCGACGAGGCGGTGCCGCCGGTGACCGCGGCGCTGGCCGTCGTCGCCGCTTCCGTGACCACCGCGGTGGGTGGCCACCTGCCCGGAGGAGTCCTCGTCGCGACCCCGGCGAGGCTGCCGCGGCTGGTCACCGCCCTGCCCGCGGTGCTCGCCGACGTCGAGATCGACGAGCTCTACGCCGTGGCCCGGCGCCTGAGCACCTGGACACGCGAGGTCTGAGGGTCGCGCGGCGCCTGTTCAGCCCGCGGGCTCGAAGACACCGTCGAGGAGCGTGGGGACGGCGGTGCTCCGGTCGAGCTCGGCGGCCACGTCGACGTCGTCGGCGAAGCCGTGCTCGCGGAGCTCCACGCCGCTCGTGCAGCGGTGCAGGGCACGGGGCAGGTCGTGGGCGACCGCGTCGAAGGCCGCCGCCGCGGCCCGGGCGTCCGGTGACGGCTCGACCGGGCCGATCTCGGACAGCGCCCGGATCACGGCCCCGGCACCCCACAGGTCCTCGCTCGCCCGGCGTCGAGAACCGTCGGGGCGAACCTCGCCGGCCGGGACCACGACGACCCGCCGCGGCGGTCCGTCCGCGCCCCGGTGATGGAGCCACTGCGCGACGGCCCGACGGTTGCGAAGGCAGCCCCCGACGACCTCGGTGTCCCGGTCCGCGAGCTGCGCGCTGATCGTGGACCCGTTGGGCGACGGCAGCACCAGGCGCGGCAGCGGACCCGCGGCGCGCACCGTCACCGGGGACAGGCTGACCCGACCGGGCCCGGCCTCCCCGCGCCGCACGGCGAGCTCCGCGTCGTGCTCGCGAGCCAGGGCGTTCGCGCGCTCGTCGAGCCAGGGGCACGGCACCACCCGCGTGCCGCGGTCGGCCGCGACGCTCAGCGTGGTGGTGAAGCTGAGCACGTCGACCACGACCGCGAGGTCACCGCCCGTCGCCACCCTCGACACGCCGGTGGCGCCCCAGGCCGACGACACGGCGAGCCGGGGCGACCGGGTTCTCGCCCCTCCGGCACTCATTCCCGAGACCGTAGGACCCGGGACGGCGAGCCGCCGTGCCCGAGACCCGCGGAACGGGACGGTCGGGGGCCGGGGTCGGGGAGGTCGTCGGTGAAGCGCCCGGACAGACCGGCAACCCCCGCGCGGCCCCGCACCCTGCCGAACAAGCCACCCAGCTCAACGATCAGCACCAAAGATCGCCGCTGGGTCGAGGCCCAGTCAGGACTGTTGGTAGATCGACTTGAGCGACTGGTACGAGGAGAGCCCTTCGGGGCCGAGCTCACGGCCGATACCGCTCGCCTTGACGCCACCGAACGGCGCGCCGATGTCGAGCATGTAAGAGTTGATTCCGACGGACCCGGACCGGACACGCGCCGCGACGGCCATCGCGCGGTCCGGGTCGGACGACCACACGCTCCCGCCCAGCCCGTAGTCGGAGTCGTTGGCGATCGACACCGCCTCGTCCGTGTCCCGGTAGGGGATCACCGCGAGGACCGGGCCGAAGATCTCCTCCTGGGCGATCGCCGACCTGTTGTCGACCTCGGTGAAGATCGTCGGCTCGACGAACCAGCCGCGGTCCAGGTGCGCCGGTCGCCCGCCCCCCGTCACCAGCGTCGCCCCGTCCGAGACGCCCTTGGCGATGTAGCCTTCGACCCGGTCCCGCTGACGCGCACTCACGAGCGGGCCGATCTGCGTCGCCGGGTCGAGTGGATCACCGATGGTCAACGAGCCGGTGAGCGCTGTCAGGGCTTCCACGACCTCCTCGTAACGGGTCCGCGGGGCGAGCACGCGGGTGCAGAGGTAGCACGTCTGCCCGTTGTTCAGCATCGTCGCCGCGAACACGGCGTCGAGCCGGGGCAGGAGGTCAGCGTCATCGAGGACGATCGCGGCCGACTTGCCGCCGAGCTCGAGGGTGACCGGGCGCAGCAGCCTCCCGCACGTCTCGGCGATGGCCCGGCCGACCGAGGTGGAGCCGGTGAAGGCCACCTTGTCCACGCGCGGGTGCGCGGCGAGGTAGGCGCCGATCTCGCCCCGGCCCGAGACGATGTTGACGACCCCGGGCGGCAGCCCGGCCGCCTCCACGGCCTCGGCCAGCAGGTACGCGTCGAGCACCGTCGAGGACGACGGCTTCAGCACCACCGTGCAACCCGCCGCGAGCGCAGGAGCGAGTTTGAAGAATGTGAGGGTCTGCGGGTAGTTGAAGGGGATGATGGCGGCGACCACACCGACCGGCTCACGGCGCACGACCGTGCTGCCGCCGAGCAGGCCCGGCCGCGTCTCCTCGGACGGCGAGGCCTCGATCAGGTCCGCGTAGTACCCGAGCAGCGTCGCGGGCAGGACCGCCTCGGACATCGCGCCGATCTGCACGGGCATACCGTTCTGGCTGCTGACCCGCCGCACCGTCTCGTCGCAGCGGGCGGACACCTCGACCGCGAGGCGCCGCAGCGCGGCGGCCCGTTCGGCCGGGGCGAGGCCCGACCATCGGGCAGGATCGTCGAACGCCCGGCGCGCGGCCTCGACGGCGGCGTCGGCGTCAGCCTCGACGGCCTCCGGGACCCGCCCGATCACCTCCTCGGTACTCGCGGAGACGACCTCGATCTCCCGGTCCGACGCGGGCTCCACCCACGACCCGTCGATGAACAGCTTGTCGTAGACCTCGTACACGGCATCCCCCGCGTGCTCCAGTTCCGGTTCCGACGACTCGGTACCGTTGCGAGGAGCCATGAGCCCACCCAGAGCCAAGAGTCCCTGCGTCGCTCGACCGTCCGGCCCGACTCCCAACCGCCGGTGGGCAGCGCCTGCACGAGCGCGGAGCGGGCTGCGGTGCACCCGCTCGCACGTCAACGGCGACGCCCGCCCTCGGAGACGGTCGCCCGTCGGGGATGGGACTTGCGACCCTGGTAGGTGGAGCGCTCCCACGGCCTGCTGCAGATGTGGGGCCAGTCAGCAGTGCCTCCCGAAGCCTGCCTGCCCACCTTGGCGACGATGAGCGACCGACAACTTCGAGGAGATCACCGATGAGCGGACTCGGTCCCTTCGACCCCACCACGGCTCCGTACTGGTGGGCACACATGTGGAAGGAGATGCGCGAACACCAGGAACGGGTGCTCACCGAGACGCACACGCAACAGGCTCCGAAACCGGCCCACCCGGACTACGTCGACCGCGATGGCGACCTCTGGCTCTATCTGCCGCACTGCGACCGCTACATGTACACGGCGAAGACCGGGCAGTTCTCCACCGCGGCGGAACGCGACCATGTGCGGCACTACTGGGGAAACATGGTCGACCGTGACAACGTGCGGGACTTCATGGATTTCTGGGATCGTATGCTGTTGACGAAACAGGACCTTCACGAGCATTTTGGCCCGCTTGCCGAAGCCTAAGTAACTCGGTTTGGGGTTGGCCCCTGGCACCGGGCACGTCAACTGAGGTGGACCCGGTCGGCCAGGGAGGATGTCGTTCGTGCCCGCACCTCGCCCGCCGGAGTTCCGGCGTCGCGCCGTCGAGCTGGCTCGCCTAGGCGAGCAGCCGGTCGCCGCGATCGCCAAGGACCTCGGTATCTCTGAGGCGTGTCTGCGGAACTGGATGGCCCAGGCCGACGCCGATGGCGGCACCAACACCGATCGGTTGACCAGCAAAGAGCGCGCCGAGCTCGCCGAGCTGCGCAAAGACAAGCGTCGCCTCGAGGTGTCGAAAACGAAACCTCAAGCGCGCGGCGGCCCACTTCGCGCGGGTGAACGTCCTCCCGAAGTAGTCTTCCCGCTGGTCTGTGAACTCGCGACGACGGTCTCGACGTCGCGGTGACTGTCGAGTGCTCAATGGTCGTCGTCAGTGCTACTACGAATGGCTCGCGGGGCGAAGTCTGTCCGCGCGCAGGTTGCACCGTCCGCAACCCGGCCGCCGACCCCTACTCGCGAAGAGTCATCGGCTGGTCCATCGATGACAACATGCGCACCGCGCTGGTCACCGAAGCCCTCGGCATGGCCATCACCCGCCGGCGCCCGGCTCCACCACCCGCAGCGCGACCGGCACCACCGACACACGCCGAGCACCCCCGAGCAGGTGCCCGGCCAGCCGCGACGACGCCAGGGGCGGGCCGACCCTCGCCGGGGCGTGGACGGTGCACGCGGGCGTGTGGGTCCTGGTCGTGGCCGTGCCCGCCGTGGCCGGGTGGCCGCTGGTCGCGCCCAGCTCGCCCACCGACGCCGGCAGCAGGCCGAGACCGTGGCCCACCCGCCGGCCGACCGGCGCTCCATGCCTCGTGCACGACCGACCGTAGAGATCGCCGCCTCCCGGCGAATCCCTCCGCGGGCCCACGACCAGCCCCTACATCAGCTCCAGGACGAACGGCAGCTCCTGCACCCCGTACCAGGCCAGCTCGTGGTCCTCGACGTCACCGAGGGTGAACTCGGCGTCGTGATCGCCGAGGTCGGCGGCGTCCACGACCGCGGCGGCCGCCCGGACGGCATCGGCGGCCTCGGCGAGGTCCATGTGCACCGCCGCCAGCTTGGCCATCGGTACGGGGCCGGCCACGCGGACCACGGCGTCGTCGAGGTCGGGGCGCAGGGTGACGTCCTCGACGTCCGCGCTCACGACGACGCGGCGCGGCGGGGTCTCCGGGTCCTCGGCGAGCTCGGCGGCCAGCAGGCGCAGCGAGGCGCGGGCGGCCTCCGACATCGCGACGTACTCGAGCTCCTCGTCGTCGCCCGACGCGTAGGACTCGCGCAGTCGCGGCGTCAGCGCGAACGCCGTGCCCGACAGCGGCTGCAGCTGCTCGGTGTCGAGCAGCCGGCGCAGGCCGGCCACGGTGGTCGGGACGTAGATCCTCACCGTTCCCCCGTCTCGAGCTCCGCCCACCGCTCCGCCGTCGTCCGCAGCGCCACCTGCGCGACCTCGGCCTGCTTGCGGGGGTCCATGACGTTCCAGCCGGTGACGGCGCGATCCTCGACGCCCGGGGCGTGCTCGGTCACCGCGATCCCGGCCTCGCGCAGCCGCCCGATCTCGTGCGCCGTGCGCCCGCCGATCAGCCCGCGCAGCCAGCCGTCCGTGGCGCCCACCGGGTCCGACCACGGCTTCGGCGCCGCCCCCGTGCGCGCCAGGGGCACGAGCACGAGGGCCTCGTCGACGCGGGGGAGGTCGCCGTCGAGCAGGAGGTCGGCCGACGTCGCCGAGCACACGCCGCCGTCGACGTAGCGGCGCCCACCGATCCGGACCGGCGAGAACCATCCCGGCACCGCGCACGACGCCGTCGCCGCCTCGGCCATCGACGCCGGCGGTGCGCCCCGCCGCCCGAACGGCACCCGGTGCCCGTTGTCGTAGTCCATGGACACGATGCGCACCTGAGGGTGCTCGGGCCACGTCTCGTGCGCCCACTTCGTCACCCACCGGGTCAGCCCGGTGGTGTCGCCGCGTCCGGTCGGCAGCAACGCGGCCCCGAACGCCAGCGGTGGGAACCGTCGCGGGCGGCGCGCGATCTTGCCCAGCAGCCGCAGCGACCCCGGACCGACGCGCGGCACGGGCGGCAGCCCCCGCCGCGCGGTCGACGGCGGTGCCCCCGGCGGGCGCGGCCGGGGCGGCGGCGGGTCGAGCAGGTCGTCGAGCATGTCCGACACCGGCACCCCGCTGGCCAGTGCCGCGGCCACCACCGAGCCCGCCGAGGTCCCCACCATCACCTCGGCCTCGCGCGCGTCGCGCCCCGTCGCGCGCTCCCACGTCGACAGCGCCGCGACCATCCAGGCGTAACCCAGCTGACCGCCCGTCCCCAGCACGAGGCCCAGGCTCACCGCGCCGACCCCTTCGGCACCGTCGCCACGAGCTCGGCCAGAGACTCGGTGACGAGCTCGCCGAGCTCGTCGACGTCGGCCATGGAGTCGCGGTCGGCGTTGAAGCCGTAGAACACTCCGCCGTCGTAGGACGTCAGGCCCACGGCCAGCGACTGCCCCTTCGCCAGCGGCACCACGGGGTACATCTCGAGCATCCGCGCCCCGGCCGCGTACAGCGCGTGCTGCGGGCCGGGGACGTTGGACACGACGAGGTTGAACAGCCGGCGGGCGAACCCGTTCGCGGCCCGCGCACCCAGCGCGTGCAGCGTCGGCGGCGCGAAGCCGCCCACCCGCACCAGCGCGTTCGCGCCCACCGACTGCCCCGACTCCTTGTGCTCGCGCATCGCGTGGGCGACGTGGTGCATCCGCAGCACGGGGTTGGGCTCGCCCACGGGCAGGTCGACGAGGAAGGACGCGATCTGGTTGCCCAGCAGCGCGGCCCCCGCGATCGACCCGGTGGTCTCGGCGTCCCCGCGCACCGACAGCGGCACCATCGCGCGCATCGTCGTCGTCGGCGACACCGTCGCCCCGCGGGAGAGCAGCCAGTTGCGCAGGGCCCCGGAGACCACCGCCAGCACCACGTCGTTGATCGTCCCGCCGTGGGCGCGGCGCACCGCGCGGTAGTCCTCGAGGTCGGTGCGCGCCATCGCGAAGCGTCGCTGCGTGGAGATCGGGACGTTGAGCGGGCTCACCGGGGCCGGGCGCACCGCGGTGCGCACCGCCGAGAACAGGCCGCCGGCCACGCCCGCGACCTTGGCGACGGTGTCGGCCGCGTCGCGCACCGCGTCCCGGGCCGCCTCGACGGCGTTGCCGGGCCGCGCGACCGCCTCGCCCACCGCGTCGTAGACCAGCCGCCACGACGAGGGCTCCCGCCGCGCGATCCACTCGTCGTCGGGGGTGGGGCGCCCGGAAGCGGTCGTCGATGCGCGGCCCGCCGCGGTCGTCGATGCGCGGCCCCCCGCGGTGTCGTCCAGCACCACCTGCCCGATGTCGATCGACGCGACCCCGTCGACCATCGCCTGGTGGGTCTTGGTCACGAGCGCCACACGCCCACCGGCCAGGCCGTCGACCAGGTACATCTCCCACAGCGGCCGCGTGTGGTCCAGCGGACGGGACATGAGCCGGGCGACGAGGTCGCACAGCGCCCGCTCGGTGCCCGGCCCGGGCAGCGCGGAGCGGCGCACGTGGTAGGTGACGTCGAAGTCCACGTCGTCGATCCACACCGGTCGCGCCATGCGCCCGGGCACCTGGCGGATCTTCTGACGGTAGCGCGGGACGAGCCCGATGCGGCTCGAGATGAGATCGACGAGGCCGTCGTAGTCGAAGCCGGTGCGCGGCTTGCGGAAGATGGACACGCTCCCGACGTGCATCGGCGTCGTCGGTTGATCCATGTAGAGGAAGGACGCGTCCAGCGCCGACAGGCGGTCCGGCATGGCCTCGATCGTCGCACAGGGGCGCGCGCCGGGTCGGGGGTCGGCGTCTCTGCCAGGCTGGAGGTGATGACGCCCTCACCCACCTCCCCGGGCCACGAGCAGTGCGCCGCGCCGGGCTCCGGACGATCCGTGTCGCCCAAGGACGCGTTCGTGACGGTCTACGGGCGCAAGCCGGTGCTCGAGGCGCTCGGCGACCCCGGGCTGGTGGTCGACAAGGTCGTCCTCGCGGAGGGAGCCGATCGCGACGCGGTCCGCACGTTCACCGAGGCCGCCCGGGCCCGCGGCCTGGTGCTGCAACGGGCGTCGGCCCAGCGCGTGAAGGTGCTCGCGGGCAACGGGCGCCAGGACCAGGGCGTGCTCGCCGACGTCGTCGCCCCGCGGATGCGCCCGCTGGAGCACTTCCTCGCCGACCTCGGGCCGGGTGGGGAGCGACCGGCCGCCGACGCCCGGGTGCTCGTGCTCGACGGCCTGACCAACCCGTCGAACGTCGGGATGATCCTGCGCTCGGCCACCGGCGCCGGCCTCGAGGGCGTCCTGCTGCCGCGACGGGGCGTGCCGGCCATCGACCCGCTGGTGGTGAAGGCCTCGGCCGGGGTGGCGTTCCACGCCCCCGTGCTGCGGACGCGCACCGCGGCCGACGGCCTCGCCGCCCTCGCCGACGCGGGGTTCGTGCTCTACGGGCTGGACGGGGCGGGCGATCTGTCGCTGTTCGACGCGGAGCTGCCCGGACGCGTGGCGCTGGTGGTGGGAGGCGAGACCGACGGGCTCACCGACGACGTCCGGGCCGAACTGCACGGGACGCTGACGATCCCCCTTTCCGCCGGGGTGGAGTCGCTCAACGCCGCCTGCGCGGCCACCGTCGCCTGCTTCGAGCTCGCCCGACGCCGGGGCTGAGTTCCTGGAACGTGCCCCGCCGGCGACGGCGCGCGCCTAGCGTGGGACGCGTCGCCGGGCCCGGTTCTCCCCCGGGTGCCCACGAGCTCCGTCGTGCTGTCCGGGAGGACACGTTGGTCGTCGCCGGGTCCCTCGTCCCGTCCCTCGCGCCCGCCCGGGTCCGCCGTGTCGGCGAGGTGCCCGCGCCCCGGGTCCGGCCGCTGGCCGACGTGCTCCCCGCGCCCGCCCCGCGGGCCGTCGACCCGGGGCCGGCGGCGCGGACCCGCCACGCGCAGGACGAGCTCGACCGCCTGGCCGCCGCCCTGCGCCCGGTCGCGGCGCGCCTGCTCTCCGCCGTCGCCGACGTGCTCGCCGGGCGACGCCCGCCGGGTCACCTCGACGCCCTGTTGACCCCGGACGCCCTCGCGACGCTGGTCCGGGCGGCCCCACCCCCGGGCCCGCGGCGTCCCGATCGCGTGTCCCCGGGGACCGTCACGCCCGCCGCCGGGCTCCGCGGGCTGCGGGTGTGCGCGGTCGGCCGGGACACGGCGGAGGTCACGGCCGTGGTGCACGGCCGCGACCGCGTCCGGGCGCTCGCCGGGCGCCTGGAGCGGGCCGGCGCCGGGTACGCCGCCCCCGGGCGCTGGCGGCTGGTGGCCCTGTGGCCGGGCTGACCCGGGCTGGTCAGCCCACCGTGCGGGGCGGGGCCCCGTGGCACTGCTTGTACTTGCGGCCCGACCCGCAGGGGCACGGCGCGTTGCGCGACGGGGTGTCGGCGCGGCGCGCCTGGTTCGGGTTCGCGCGGGCCGCGCGCGCCCCGTCCCCGTCGCCCGCGGCGTGCCGCGAGGCGCGGCCGTCCTCGTCGGGGCCGCTGTAGTCGAGCTGCTGCGGGCGCCGCCCGCCGAGGCCGGCCCCGCGGAAGGCGTTCGGGACCGACTCCTGCCCGAGCTGCGAGAGCGCCGGCCCGGCCGCGGTGGCGGGCCCGGTCTCCGGCGCCGCGTGCGCACCGGCACGCTGGCCGTCCCGCTGGCCCCGCGGGGCGTTGCCCTGGCCCCCGCGTCCCCCCGGACGCTGCGAGCCCGCGGACGGGCCGCGTCCGGGCCGCCGTGGCCCGCGCGCCGCCGGCCCGGTCGGGGTGGCCGGGCTGGTCGGACCGGCCGGGGGCGGCGGCGGGACCGAGGGACCCGCCGGGGCGCCCGGCGCCCGCTGCGCCACGGGGATCGCGCCGGTGGGCGCGCTCGCCAGCCGCGGGTCGACCGGCAGCGGCGCGGCGCCCGACGTGCTCGGCGTCTGCCCGGTGCGCGGGTCCGGGGTGTCCGGTGTGATCGCAGCCTGCACGCTGGTGTCCGTCGAGGGGTTCGCGCCCGGGACGGCGTCGACCGGCGCCGGCTCCTCGACGTGGATCGTCAGGTTGAACAGGAACGCGACGGACTCCTCGCGGATGCCCTCCATCATGGAGGTGAACATCTCGTAGCCCTCGCGCTTGTACTCGATCTTCGGGTCGCGCTGGGCCATCGCTCGCAGACCGATGCCCTGCTTGAGGTAATCCATCTCGTACAGGTGCTCGCGCCACTTGCGGTCGAGCACCGAGAGGACCACCTGGCGCTCGAGCTCGCGCATCCCGCCCTCGGGGGCGATGCGGTCGATCTCCTCCTCGCGCCGGGCGTAGGCGTCGAGCGCGTCGGTGGTGAGCACCTCGACCAGCAGGTCGCGGTCGACGTCGTCGTGCTCCTCGACGAGGTCCTCCCACGCGACCCCGACCGGGTAGAGCTGGCGCAGCCCCGTCCAGAGCTTCTCGAGGTCCCAGTCCTCGCTGTAGCCCTCGGCGGTGGCGCCGTCGACGTAGGCGGTGACCACGTCGACGATCATGTTCTGCACCTGCTCGGAGAGGTTCTCGCCCTCCAGCACGCGGTGGCGCTCGGCGTAGATCACCGTGCGCTGCTGGTTCATGACCTCGTCGTACTCGAGGATGTCCTTGCGGGCCTCGAAGTTCTGCTGCTCGACCTGCGTCTGCGCGCTGCGGATCGCCCGCGAGACCATCTTGGCCTCGATCGGCATGTCCTCGGGCAGGTTGAAGCGGGTCATGATCGACTCGACCATGGCGCCGTTGAACCGCCGCATCAGCTCGTCACCCAGCGACAGGTAGAACCGCGACTCGCCCGGGTCGCCCTGCCGGCCGGAGCGGCCGCGGAGCTGGTTGTCGATGCGCCGCGACTCGTGGCGCTCGGTGCCCAGCACGTAGAGGCCGCCGGCCTCCTTGACGTCCTCGGCCTCGCGCTGGACCTCGTCCTTGACCTCGGCCAGCGTGTCGTCCCACGCCGCCTCGTACTCCTCGCGGGTCTCGACCGGGTCGAGGCCCTTGGCGCGCAGCCGCTGGTCGGCGATGAAGTCCGGGTTGCCGCCCAGCACGATGTCGGTGCCGCGGCCGGCCATGTTCGTGGCCACCGTGACCGACCCGCGCCGACCGGCCTCGGCGATGATCTGGGCCTCCTGCTCGTGGAACTTGGCGTTGAGCACCGAGTGCTCCACGCCGCGCTGGGTGAGCAGCTTGGCCAGGTACTCCGAGCGCTCCACGCTCGTCGTACCGATGAGCACGGGCTGGCCGCGCTCGTAGTGCTCGGCCACGTCGTCGGCGACGGCCTCGAACTTCGCGGCCTCGGTCTTGTAGACCAGGTCCGGCTGGTCGACGCGCTGGGGCGGCTTGTTGGTCGGGATGGTGACCACGCCGAGCTTGTAGGTCTTCGACAGCTCCGCCGCCTCCGTCTGGGCGGTACCGGTCATCCCGCAGAGCTTGTCGTAGAGGCGGAAGTAGTTCTGCAGCGTGATCGTGGCCAGCGTCTGGTTCTCGGCCTTGATCTCCACGCCTTCCTTGGCCTCGATCGCCTGGTGCAGGCCCTCGTTGTAGCGCCGCCCCACGAGCACACGGCCGGTGAACTCGTCCACGATGAGGACCTCGCCGTCGCGGACGATGTAGTCCTTGTCGCGGAGGAAGAGCTCCTTGACCTTGATCGCGTTGTTCAGGTAGCCGACGAGGGGGGTGTTGGCGGCCTCGTAGAGGTTCTCGATGCCGAGCTGGTCCTCGATGAAGGACACGCCCTCCTCGGTGACACCGATCGTCCGCTTGCGCTCGTCGACCTCGTAGTGGACGTCGCGCGTCATCTTCGGGGCCAGCCGCGCGAACTCCGTGTACCAGCGGGCGCTCTGCTCCGCGGGACCGGAGATGATCAGCGGCGTGCGGGCCTCGTCGATGAGGATCGAGTCGACCTCGTCGACGATCGCGTAGGCGTGTCCGCGCTGCACGCACTCGGCCTTCGACCAGGCCATGTTGTCGCGCAGGAAGTCGAAGCCGAACTCGTTGTTCGTGCCGTAGGTGATGTCGGCCCGGTAGGCCTCGCGGCGCTGGTCGGCCGGCATGCCGGAGTAGATGGCGCCGACCTCGAGCCCGAGGAACCGGTGCACGCGGCCCATCCACTGCGAGTCGCGCTGGGCCAGGTAGTCATTGACCGTGACGACGTGCACGCCGTCGCCGGCGATCGCGTTGAGGTACGCGGGCAGCGTCGAGACCAGCGTCTTGCCCTCGCCGGTGCGCATCTCGGCGACGTTGCCCTCGTGCAGCGCCGCCCCGCCCATGATCTGCACGGGGTAGTGGAACTGGCCCAGCGTGCGGGACGCGGCCTCGCGCACCACGGCGAACGCCTCGCCCAGCAGGTCGTCGAGCGACTCGCCGTCGGCGTAGCGCTCGCGGAACTCGTCGGTCTTGCCCCGCAGCTCCGCGTCGGTCAGCTCGGCGGTCTCGTCGGCGAACGTGTCGACGTAATCCGCGATCTTGCCGAGCCGCTTGACCGTGCGCGTCTCGCCGGCGCGCAGCAGTCGGTTCAGGACCACGGTGGTGACCTCGCTCGTACCTCGTCGGCGCCAGTGACGCGGGCTGCCGGCACGCGCCGGCACGGGCCCGTCCCCCATGGTAGGCGCTCGGGAGACGGGCCCCGTGCCCGCGTGTGGCGCGCGTGCACGGCCGCCGGTGCTCGGCCGGCGGTTCAGACGAGGGCGATGACGCCGTAGTCGTAGCCGTGCCGGCGGTAGACCACGCTCGGACGGCCGGTGGCGGCGTCGGAGAACAGGAAGAAGTCGTGGCCGACGAGCTCCATCTGCGAGAGCGCGTCGTCCACCGTCATCGGCACCGCGTGGTGCTCCTTGCGGCGCACGATCTGGCCGGGGCGGTGCCCGTCGGCATCCGTGTCTGTGTCGGTCGCGGTGTCGGTCGCGGTGTCGGTGGCGGTGTCGGTCGCGGTGTCGGTGGCGGTGTCGGTGGCGGTGTCGGTCGTGGTGCCGGTCGTGGTGCCGGTCGCGGTGCCGGTCTCGACACCGGTCCCGGTGGCGGTCGCCGTGTCGGCGTCGTCCGCGGGCGGCCGGGCCGACGGCACGTCGGTCGACCACGGGGAGCGCATCTCGACCGTCGCGTCCTCGCGCTCGAGGAGACCCGTCGGGGCGTGGCCGTTGCGCTCGGAGAGCTCGCCCGTGGCGCGGGCCACGGAGATCGGCACGCGGCGCCCGTGGCTCACACGCCGACGGTCGTGGGCGCGGCGCAGGCGGGCCTCGAGGCGTGCGACGGCCTGGTCCAGCGCGCAGTAGAAGTCCGCCGAGCCGCCCTCGGCACGCACGACCGGGCCGCGGCCGCGACCGGTGATCTCCACGCGCTGGCAGTCCTTGCTGCGGCGCGGGTTCGGCTCGTGGGAGAGCTGGACCTCCATCCGCACGATCTTGTGGTCGTAGCGCTCCAGGCGAGCGAGCTTGTCGGACACGTGCTCGCGGAAGTGCTGAGGGACCTCGACGTTGCGTCCACAGAGAACGATCTCCACTGACGACCTCCCGGTCTGGGGGACGGTGCACGGTCGCGCCACCCGGGGAGGATTCGGTGTGCCCTCGGCCAGGCTCGCGACCGCGTCGACTGCGACGTTCGCGCCTCCTGTCGTTCACCGAGTCAGGATGTGGGGCGACACGGTAGTGACCCCGACCCCGTCCGCGGAAGGTCCGACCTGCCCGATGCCGGTCCGCCGGAGGACACCCGGGCGGACGATCGACGCAGCGTTGCGGCCGTCTCACGGGTGAGGCCGATCGGCCGTGCCGCCGCCCACCCGGACGAGGGAGCGCGGCGCCCGGCGGTCCGCGAGCGTGAGCACGACGACGACGTCCACCGGCCGTCCCGCCGCGGCGAGCAGGGCGGTGGCCGCCCGCGCCGTGGCGCCGGTGGTCAGCACGTCGTCGAGCAGCACCACCGCGCACCCCGGCGGCGGGAGGCCCCGCGGCCGCACCCGCAGGTGCCGCGCGAGGTTCTCCGCACGCCCGGCGGGGTCGAGCCCGACCGAGTCGGCGGCGCGCCGCCCCAGCGCGAGCGCCCGGGACACGCACGGCACGGGCGCACCCCCGGACCGCGCCACCACGGCCCGGGCCAGGCGCAGCACGTGGTCACCGCCGCGGGCGCGCGCCGCGGCGGGCCGTGACGGGGCGGGCACGAGCGCGGCGGGCGGGACCGCGGCGGCGCGCAGGGCCCCGGCGACCTCCGCGGCGAGCGGGCGGGCGAGCTCGCGGCGCCCCCGCTCCTTGTAGGCCAGCACGACCTCGCGGGCGCTGCCGGCGTACGGCGCCAGCGCCAGTACCGGCGGCAGCCCCGGCATTTCGACCAGCGCGGGCCGGCGCCACCGCGCCCGGCACGCCGGGCACCAGCGGTCCCCGTCCGCCCCGCACCCCGCACACGGGGCGGGCAGCAGCAGGTCGGCGAGGGCCCAGAAGGCGGAGAGGGCGCCCGACACCCGCGATCCGTCCCCGCTCGATCCGTCCACGGCCCCAGCCTCGCGACCCCGTGGCGCGTCCGGCCAGGACAACGTCCCGGGCCTGGGGACGCGTCCGGCCGATGGGGACGGCGAACGGACCAGCCCGGCGAGGGCTCAGCCGGGGTACGCGGGCACGGTCGCGGCCCCGAAGCCCGGCACCGCCTGCCACACGTCACCGCCGGAGCCGCCGCTGCCGTCCCCGGTCAGCGGCAGGGTCCAGGTGCCGCTCTGGTCGGCGACGACCAGCGGCCGTCCCGGGCGGGCGGCGACGGCGGTGACCGGCGGGGTGAGGTTGGTGCTGGACAGGGAGTCCAGGTCGAGCCCGTCCACCGAGACCAGCGTGACCGGGCGGTCGGCGCGGTTGCCGACCGCGACCAGCTGATCGGTCCGCGTCCAGCCGACGTCGAGCACCTGGTCGAGGGAGTCGGGCCGCAGCGCGGTCACCGAGCTCAGCCGCGTCCCGCCGGCGGAGTCGCGGGCGACCGCGGCGACCAGCACCCGCCCCCCGGCCACGAGCGCCACCCGCGCACCGTCCGGCGACAGGCGCAGCGCCGCCAGCGGTCCGGCGCTGCCCGGCGTCTCGGTGACCCCGGCCGCGGCCAGCCCCGACGCGTCGACGGGCAACGGCCGCACCGGCCCCGACGCGCCCTCGCGACCGGCACGCACCACCGTCGTGCCGTCGACCACCGACCACACCTCGGACCCGTCGGGCGTCCAGGACGGGCGCGCCAGCGCGCGGCCCTCGATGCCGCTGTCCGCGAGCTCCGACCCGCTCGGCCCCGTGAGCAGCCGGGCGCGCGCCGGCCTCGGCTCGCCGGAGGGCGTCGTGCCGCCGGACCGCTCCTCGGCGACCACGGCGACGTCGCCCTGCGGGCTCGCGGACGCGGACTGCACGCGATAGCTGCCGCGGCCGGCGGGGCCCCCCGCGGGCTCGCCCGAGAGCAGCCGCAGGAGTCCCTGGTCGGCCACGAGCACCGGGGCCTCGGAGTCGCCGGGTCCGCCGACGATCGGCTCGACCGGCAGGTCCGGGCGTCGCGCGACCTCCGGCGGCAGCCCGGCGAGCGCCTCGGTGACGGTGACCTCGGGTGTCGCGGCGAACAGCGGCTCGCCGTCGACCAGCAGCCGCACGCGCGACACCCCGATCCCGGCGAGCGTCAGCGTCACCTGCCGGGCCACGCCCCGGCGCCGCGCCTCGTCCAGGGGGCCGGTGCGCGCGAGGTCCACCACGGCCGTGCCCTCGGGCGTCAGCACGACGTCGGAGCGCAGCCCGCTGCCCGCGGGCAGGGCGCTCACCGCGGCGCCCGCCAGGGCCGCCGACGGCCCGGCGAGAAGGAACTGCATCGTGCGCGTCGCCACGCTGCGCGCGGGGCTCGTCCCCAGGTAGCGGGGGTCGGAGACGGGCTCGCCGCGCTGGGGGTCGAGGAACCAGGCGCGCACCGGGCGGGTGTTGGCCCGGAGGTCCGAGCGCCGCACGATCGTGCCCGGCGGCAGCGAGGAGATGCGCCACTGCCCGTTCTGTTCGACGAGCCCCACGGTGAACTCGATCGGCCGGGGTCCGGCCTCGAACACCCCTTCCGGGGTGAGCACGCCCAGCGCGGTCGCCCGGATGCGCACCGCGGCCTGGCCCACGGGCACGGGCCGGTCGGCGAACACCGTGTCGACCTGGTCGGTGACCACCGAGGGACGCGCACCGTCGTCCCAGGTCCCGGCCGCCGCGGGGGTGAGGAACGCGCGGGCGGCCCGGTGCCGCTCGGCGGCCGCCCCGGACGCGAGCACCCACCCGCGCACCGTCTCCAGCGGGCCCGCGTCGCGCGCGGGGCCGGGCGGCGCGGTCGGCTCCGCGGCGTCGCCCACGCGTCGCAGCACGGTGACGTCGGACGAGCCCGGCACCGACGCGCAGCCGCCGAGCACGAGCGCCAGGACGACGAGGAGCACGACCCGCCGCACGCCGTCACGCCTCCCCCGCGCCCGCCTCACCGGACCACCGACGGGCCGGGGTCCGCGGGCGGCGCCGGTGCGGGGAGCGCCGCATCCTGGTCGTCATCGGGCGTGGTGTCGGGCTCGCGCTCGGGATCCGGCGGCGGCAGCGCCGTGCCCGCGGTGGGCGCGGCGTCGTGGATGCCCGGCTCGGCGGCGGCCGGGGCGGCGGCGACGGGCAGCAGCGGCAGCGGGCTGGTGCGCAGGCGCTCGCCGTGGCGCAGCGGCAGCGTCAGGCGGAACACCGCGCCGCGGTCGACCTCGCCCCACGCCTGCAACCAGCCGCCGTGCAGGCGGGCGTCCTCGAGGCTGATCGCGAGGCCGAGCCCCGTGCCGCCGCTGCGGCGCTGCCGGGACGGGTCGGCGCGCCAGAAGCGGTTGAACACCAGCCCCGCCTCGCCGGGCTTGAGGCCGACACCGTGGTCGCGCACGACGACGGCCAGCGCGGAGTCGTCGGCGGCCAGGCGCACCTCGATCGGCCGGCTCTCGCCGTGGTCGATGGCGTTGGCCAGCAGGTTGCGCAGGATGCGCTCCACCCGGCGCGGGTCGATCTCGGCGATGACCTGGTCACCGTCCTGGTCGCCGAGGTCCAGCAGCAACGGGGTCCGCGTGTCCTCGACGAGCGGGCGCACCGTCTCCGCGGCGCGGCGCACGAGGCCGCCGACGTCGACGAGCTCGAGGCCGAGCTCGGCCATGCCGGCGTCGAGGCGGCTGATCTCGAGCAGGTCGGCGAGCAGGCCCTCGAACCGGTCGAGCTCGTCGACGAGCAGCTGCGCCGAGCGCGCCGCCGTGGTCTCGGACGGGTCGACCTGGGCGTGCAGCACCTCGGCGGCCATGCGCACGGTGGTCAGGGGCGTGCGCAGCTCGTGGCTGACGTCGGAGGTGAACCGGCGCTGCAGGGCCCCGAACTCCTCGAGCTGGCGGATCTGCGACTGGATGCTCGCGGCCATCTCGTTGTACGACTCGGCGAGGCGCGCCACCTCGTCGTCGCCGTGCACCGGCATGCGTTCGTCGAGGTGGCCGTCGGCGAAGCGCTCCGCGACGTCGGCGGCCTGCCGCACCGGGCGCACCACCTGGCGCGTGACCACCGAGGAGATGCCTGCCAGCAGCACGAGCAGCACGCCGCCGGCGAGCGCCAGGGTGCTCTGGACCAGCGCGAGCGTGCGCTGCTCCGCCGAGAGCGGGAACAGCAGGTAGAGCTGCAGGTTCCGCCCCGCCGTGCGCACGGGCTGGCCGACGACCAGCGTCGGCACCGGCGCGGCCTGCCCGGACGAGGCGACCGTGAGGTACTTCGTGGCCAGGAAGCCCTGCAGCACCGGCGCGCGCAGCTGGGGCGGGATGACCTCCGCCGGCCCGGCGCTGACCTCGACGGGGGCGCCACCGGGCACCGTCGGCAGCGCACCGGGGTCGCCGCCCACGGTGTCCGAGCCCGCGATGAGCACCGCGTCGAACGCGCCGGCGTCGCTGGCCGGGTCGCTGCCGCGCGCCAGCCCGTTCGCCTCGGAGTCCTGACCGCTGGTGGACAGGCGGTCGAGCACGTCGTCGAGCACGGCCTGGGCACCGTCGCGGTCGGGGTCCACCCGCGCGAGGTCGCGCTCGAGGGCCTGGCGGGAGATGTCGGCCTGGATGAGGGCGGCCTGCTCCTTGCCCTGCACCAGCCGGTCGGCGATCTGCGTCTGCAGGACGAGACCGAGCACGGCGACGACCACGATCGACATCGCCAGCGTCGACAGCACGACACGCAGCTGCATCGAGCGTCGCCACAGCACCCGGACCTGACCGACCCGCTCGGCGGCGAACCGCTCGAGCCGGCGGCGCGGTCCGGTCAGCACGGTGTCCCCCGGGACGGGTCGATCAGGGCGGGCCGGCCTTGTACCCGACGCCGCGCACGGTCAGCACGACCTCGGGGTGCTCCGGGTCGAGCTCGACCTTGGAGCGCAGCCGCTGCACGTGGACGTTGACCAGCCGGGTGTCGGCGGCGTGGCGGTAGCCCCAGACCTGCTCCAGCAGCACCTCGCGGGTGAACACCTGCCGCGGCTTGCGGGCCAGCGCCACCAGCAGGTCGAACTCCAGTGGCGTCAGCGGGATCGTGCGCCCCCCGCGCCGCACCTGGTGGGCCGGGACGTCGATGGTCACGTCGCCGATCTGCATCTGCTCCGCCGGCTCGGCCGGGAACTGGCGCAGCCGCGCCCGGATGCGGGCGACGAGCTCCTTGGGCTTGAACGGCTTGACCACGTAGTCGTCCGCGCCGGACTCCAGGCCCAGCACCACGTCGACCGTGTCGGTCTTCGCCGTCAGCATGACCACCGGCACCCCGGACTCCGCGCGGATCGCCCGGCAGACGTCGATGCCGTTCATCCCGGGGAGCATGAGGTCGAGCAGGACGAGGTCCGGCTGGTTCTCGCGCAGCGCCGGCAGCGCCCCCGTCCCGTCGCCGACGACGGTGGTCTCGAAGCCCTCGCCCTGCAGGACGATCGTCAGCATCTCCGCCAGGGAGGCATCGTCGTCCACCACGAGGATCCGCGCGCTCATGTCTCAATGGTGTCACTTCTCACCGACGATCCGGAGGCGACGTCGCACCTGGAGGACCCGGAGAGCCAGAACTCCACCATCGCTTCCGCCGTTCGGGTGACCTCCGCGCGGTCGCCCTCGGCCCCGACGACCGACCAGGGGGCGAGCCACGAGCGCTCGACCAGCTGGTCGTAGACCGCGGCGCAGCGGGCCTGCAGCGCCGCATCGGCCTCGTACCCGTCCGGCGTGCGGGTCGGGTCGGCGGCGGCACGGTCGCGCACGCGCTGCGCGGCGAGCTCGCCCGGCACGCGCACGAGCACCTGGGCGTCGGGCACCGGCACCCCGAGACGCTCCACCTCGAGCGCGTGCACCCACGCCACGAACGGCCCGTCGACGTCCTCGCCACGCCGGGCCGCGCCGTAGGCGGCGTTGGAGGCGACGTAGCGGTCGACGAGCACGAGGTCCTGGGTCGCGCGGGCCCGGCGGACGTCCTCGGCGGCGCCGGCCCGGTCGAGCGCGAAGAGCACGGCCATCGCGTGCACCGAGTCGCGCAGGTCGCCGTGCGCGCCGTGCAGCGCCTCGCCCGCGAGCCCCGCGTGGACGTCGGCGTCGTAGCGGGGGAACGCGAGCGTCTCGACGACCGCGCCCCGGCGGAGGGCGGCGTCGGCGAGCGCCCCGACCAGCGTCGCCTTGCCCGCCCCGTCGAGCCCCTCGACGGCCACCACCACACCCACGACAGCACCCTATGCGCGCTCCCGGGAACGACCGAAGGGCCCCGCCGCTCGAACGATCCGAGCGACGGGGCCCCTGGTGATTCAGCCCGCGATGATCAGCCGGTCATCTCAGTAGCGGTAGTGATCGGGCTTGTACGGGCCCTCGACGTCGACGCCGATGTACTCCGCCTGGTCCTTGGTGAGCTTGGTCAGCTCGCCGCCCAGGGCCTCGACGTGCACCTTCGCGACCTTCTCGTCGAGGTGCTTGGGCAGGCGGTAGACGCCGAGCGGGTACTCGTCGTTCTTCGTGAACAGCTCGATCTGGGCGATCGTCTGGTTCGAGAACGAGTTCGACATGACGAAGCTCGGGTGCCCGGTGGCGTTGCCGAGGTTCAGCAGCCGGCCCTCGGACAGGATGATCACCGAGTGGCCGTCGGAGAAACGCCACTCGTCGACCTGCGGCTTGACGTTGAGCCGCTGCGCCTCCCCCGACTTCTCCAGCTTCTCCATCTGGATCTCGTTGTCGAAGTGCCCGATGTTGCCCAGGATCGCCTGGTGCTTCATCCGGCGCATGTGGTCCAGGGTGACGATGTCCTTGTTGCCGGTCGTCGTGATGACGATGTCGGCGGACTCGATGACGTTGTCGAGCGTGTCGACGTCGTAGCCCTCCATGAGGGCCTGCAGCGCGCAGATCGGGTCCGCCTCGGTGACGGTCACGCGGGCGCCCTGGCCGCGCAGCGACTCGGCCGAGCCCTTGCCGACGTCACCGAAGCCGCAGATCACGGCCTTCTTGCCGGAGATGAGCACGTCCACGGCACGGTTGATGCCGTCGACGAGCGAGTGCCGGCAGCCGTACTTGTTGTCGAACTTCGACTTCGTGACCGAGTCGTTGACGTTGATCGCCGGGAAGAGGAGCTTGTCCTCGTTGAAGAACTCGTAGAGCCGGTGGACGCCGGTCGTCGTCTCCTCGGTGACGCCGCGGATGCCCGACGCGACCTTGGTCCAGTGCTGCGGGTCCTCCTCGAGCGAGCGGCGCAGGGTGGCGAGCACGACCTGGTACTCGGCGGGGTCGTCGTCGGTGGCCGAGGGGACGACGCCGGCCTTCTCGAACTCGACGCCCTTGTGCACGAGCATCGTGGCGTCGCCGCCGTCGTCGAGGATCATGTTGGGCCCGCGGGTGTCGCTGTCACGCCACGCGAGCATCTGCTCCATGCACCACCAGTACTCCTCCAGCGTCTCGCCCTTCCAGGCGAAGCAGGCGATGCCCTGGGGGTTCTCGGGGGTGCCGTGCGGGCCGACGACGACCGCGGCGGCGGCGTGGTCCTGGGTGGAGAAGATGTTGCAGGAGGCCCAGCGGACCTCGGCACCGAGCTCGACCAGCGTCTCGATGAGCACGGCGGTCTGGACCGTCATGTGCAGCGAGCCGGAGACGCGCGCGCCGTGCAGCGGCTTCGCCTCCGCGTACTCGCGGCGCAGCGCCATCAGGCCGGGCATCTCGTGCTCGGCGAGCCGGATCTCGCGGCGCCCGAAGTCGGCCTCCGAGAGGTCGGCGACGGCGAAGTCGATGCCGTTCCGTTCCGTGTACTTGTCGTTGACGGTGCCCACTGCGTTCGTCATGACTCCTCGTCTTCTCGGGTCGTCTTCTCGGGGTCGCGGCGGTGGACCGTGGGGCCCCACCCGTGCCGAGGCGTGTCTCGACCGAGAGCTCTCGACCGGCGGGTCGGGACACGCCGGGAGGTCACGGGAGCGGGAGCACGGTTCACCACCATCCACAGGCGCCCTTGCGATGGTGCGGACCACTGACGAGCGTGGCGGACGGTCCGGGGTGGCCCCGGGGCGTCCGTTGCAGCGCCACTCGCCAGCTTCCGTTCGCACGTGACGTGCGATCGATGCCGTGCACCAAGTGCAGCACAGGCCCCATACCCGGTCAACCGTGCCGGGCCGGTGTCGGCGTCCGGACCTGCGACGACGTGCCGCGTCCCCGCAGGTCGTCGACATCGGCGCCGCTTCGGCGTCAGCCCGGTCACACCGCTCGGTCGGGCGGCCACCCGCCGTCACCGGTCGTACGACGACACGGCGACGACACGCGCCGGAGCCGTAGGATCAGTGACCGGAACCACACGACAGGGAGGCCCCGCCAGTGCTCGGACAGATGCAGGACTACCCCCTCGCCCTGCCCCACGTCTTCCACCGCGCGGAGCAGCTGTTCGCCCACAAGCCGATCGTCGGCGTCGGCGCCGGCGGCACGGTGCACCGCACCGACTACCGGGCCTGGGCCGAGCGCGTGCGCCGCGCCGCCGCCGCCCTCGACGCCCTCGGGGTGTCCGCGGAGGGCCGCGTCGGCACGTTCTGCTGGAACACCCCGGCCCACCTCGAGCTCTACTTCGCCGTGCCGTGCAGCGGACGCGTGCTGCACACGCTGAACATCCGCCTGTTCACCGAACAGCTCGTCTACATCGCGAACCACGCCGAGGACGAGGTCGTCTTCGTCGACCGCTCCCTGTTCGGCCAGTTCTGGCCGCACGTGGACCAGATGACCACGGTCCGCAAGGTGATCGTCATCGACGACGGCTCGGACACCGCGATCCCCGACGACGAGCGCATCACCCGCTACGACGCGCTGCTCGACTCCGTGGAGCCGTTCCCGGGCCGCTTCGAGATCGCGGACGAGAACCAGGCCGCCGCGATGTGCTACACGTCGGGCACCACCGGCAACCCGAAGGGCGTCGTCTACTCGCACCGCTCGACGGTGCTGCACTCCATCGCGGTGCTCATGGCCGACGTCGCCGGCCTCGTCGAGCGCGACGTGCTGCTGCCGGTCGTGCCGATGTTCCACGCCAACGCGTGGGGCACGCCCTACGCCGCGGTCTTCGCCGGCTCGTCGCTCGTCATGCCCGGCCCGAACATGACCCCGCCGGCCATCGCCGGCATCCTGCGCGACCACCACGTCACGGTCACCGCCGGCGTCCCGACGATCTGGATGGGCGTGCTGCCCGAGCTCTCGGAGGGCGACCTGCCGGACCTGCGCCTGCTGCTCTGCGGCGGCTCGGCGGTGCCGAAGTCCCTGTCGGAGGGCTGGCGGAAGAAGATCGGCCTGCCCATCACCCAGGCGTGGGGCATGACCGAGACCAGCCCGATCGCCACCACCGGCGTGCTGAAGAGCGTCCACGACGGGTTGTCCGACGACGAGCTCGCCGACGTGCGCGCCACGGCGGGCACCCCGTCGCCGCTGGTCGACCTGCGCATCTGCGACCCCGACACCGGCGAGGTCCTGCCCTGGGACGGCGAGACCTCCGGCGAGCTCCAGTCCGCCGGCCCCTGGATCGCGGCCTCGTACTACCGCAACGAGGACGGCGGAAAGCAGTTCACCGAGGACGGCTGGCTGAAGACCGGTGACGTCGCCGTCATCGACCCGTACGGCTACGTCAAGCTCGTCGACCGCACCAAGGATCTGGTGAAGTCCGGCGGCGAGTGGATCTCCTCGGTCGACCTGGAGAACGAGATCATGGCGATGGACGGGGTCGCCGAGGCCGCGGTCATCGCGATCCCCGACGAGAAGTGGTCGGAGCGTCCGCTCGCCTGCGTGGTGCCCGAGGAGGGCGTGGAGCTCACCCGCGAGGCGGTGCTCGAGCACGTCGCCACGCGCGTGGCGAAGTGGCAGGTGCCCGACGACGTCGTGTTCATCGACGAGGTGCCCAAGACCTCGACCGGCAAGTTCTCGAAGAAGACCCTGCGGGAGAAGTTCGCGGGCCACCAGGCCTGACGGTGACGGCGGGGGCGCCGCGTCGGCGCCCCCGCCGCACCGTCACTGCGGCTGGGTGGGCGCGGGGGTCGGGCCCGTCTCGCCGCGCTCCCGGCGCCCGAGCACCGAGTTCCGCCGCGAGTACACGAAGAAGATCACGACTCCGAGCACCATCCAGACGACGAACCGGATCCACGTCTCGACGGTCAGGTTGATCATCAACCACACGCAGCTGAGCACCGCGAGCGCGGCGACGACGGGCAGCCCCCGGACGGTGAAGCTGCGCGGCAGGTCGGGGCGGGCGCGGCGCAGGTAGACCGTGCCGGCGGCCACGAGCACGAACGCGAACAGCGTGCCGATGTTGACCATCGACTCGAGCTCGTCGGCGGGGAAGAAGCCGGCCAGCACCGCGCAGAACGTCCCGATGATGACCGTGATCTTCACGGGCGTGCCCCGCGATCCCACGCGCGCGAGGGTGCGCGGGAGCAGGCCGTCGCGGCTCATCGCGAAGAACACCCGGCTCTGGCCGAGCATGAGCACGAGGACGACGGTGGTGAGGCCGGCGATGGCGCCGATCGAGATGATCGTGGACGCCCAGTCCGCCCCGACCAGCGAGAACGCGGTGGCGAGCGTGGCGGTGTCACCGGTGGCGGGGTCGGTCGCCAGCTCGGTGTAGGGCACCATCCCCACGACGACCAGCGACGTCGCGACGTAGAGGACCGTGACGACCCCGAGCGAGCCGAGGATGCCGCGCGGCAGGTCCTTCTGCGGGTTGCGCGTCTCCTCGGCGGTGGTGGACACCGCGTCGAAGCCGATGAACGCGAAGAAGACCAGCGACGCACCCGCGAGCAGGCCGTAGATCCCGAAGGTCGAGCCCTCGCTGCCCGCCACCAGCGAGAGCAGCGAGGCGTCGAGCCCGCCCTCCGACGCCCGCTCGCCGCCCGACGGCGGGATGAACGGCGAGTAGTTCTGCGCCTGCACGTAGGCCAGACCCACGCCGATGACGAGCAGGACGACGAGCACCTTGATGCCGGTGACGACGGCGCTCACCCGGCTCGAGAGCTTGATGCCCGCCACGAGCACGGCCGTGAGCACCGCGATGACGAGGATCGCGCCCCAGTCGAACGTGAGCGGTCCCAGCTCGACCGACGCCCGCTCGGGCAGCCCGACCAGCGCGAAGATCTCGCCGAGGTAGGACGACCACGCCTTCGACACCACCGCGGCCCCGAGCGCGTACTCCAGGATGAGGTCCCAGCCGATGATCCACGCGATGAACTCGCCGAACGTGGCGTAGGAGAACGTGTACGCGCTGCCGGCCACCGGCACCGTCGAGGCGAACTCGGCGTAGCACAGACCGGCGAACCCGCAGGCGATCGCGGCGATGACGAACGAGATCGCGATCGAGGGACCGGTGATGTCCCCGGCGACCCGCGCGGTGATGGTGAAGATGCCGGCGCCGATGAGCACCGAGACACCGAAGATCGTGAGGTCCAGTGCGCCGAGGTCGCGCCGGAGCTTGCTGTCCGGCTCGTCGGTGTCGGCGATGGACTGCTCGACCGACTTCGTCCGGAAGATCCCGGATCGTGGGGTGGTCGCCGTCATGCCCGCTCCCCCGCTCCCGCGTGCCCGCACGCGGCCGCCACCCCCTGTGGCGACGGCGGGGACGTTACGCCCGGCAGGGCTCCCGCGAGGTCACCGAGGCCACCTTGCGTGGCGGAATCGTCACGCTGCGTGGGTGATTTGGGCGGATTCCCCCGCGGCGCCCGGACTCAGCTCGGCGTCGGGACTCAGCTCGGCGTCGGGACTCAGCTCGGCGTCGGGACTCAGCTCGGCGTCGGGACTCAGCTCGGCGTCGGGTCCAGGGCGTCGTCGAGACCTGCCTCGGAGCCGGTGCGGTCGAGGTCGGGCTCCAGGTACACGATCCGGGCCTCGGGCATCGCCGAGCGCAGCCGTTCCTCGGCGTCGTCGATCGCCCGCGCCACGTCGGCCGTGGACAGCGAGGCGGGCACCGCGATCTTCGCCGCGACCAGCAGCTCCTCCGGACCGATGTACTGGGTCCGCAGGTGGATCACCCGCTCGACGGGCCCGCCGACCAGCGCGTCGGTGATCGCGTGGGCCCGCCGGTCGCTCACGCCCTCGCCGAGGAGCAGGCTCTTCGTCTCGATGATGAGGATGATCGCGATGACGCCGAGCAGGACACCGATGCAGATCGTGCCGATCGCGTCCCAGATGACGTCACCGGTCAGGACGGACAGGCCCACGCCGCCGAGGGCCAGGATCAGACCGACGAGCGCCCCGAGGTCCTCGAGCAGGACGACCGGCAGCTCGGGGTTGACCGAGTTCCGGATGAAGCCCCACCACGACTGGTCGCCCTTGAGCTCGCGCGACTCCTTGACCGCCGTGCGGAAGCTGTAGGTCTCCAGCGCGATCGCGACGACGAGGATCACGACGGCGACGATCGGGCTGGTCAGCTCGTCGGAGCCGGAGAGCTTGTGGATGCCCTCGTACAGCGCGAACACGGAGCCGAGCGTGAAGATCAGCAGGGCGACGACGAACGCGTAGAAGAACCGGTCGCGCCCGTAGCCGAACGGATGCTCGCGGTCGGCGGACCGCCGGGCCCGCTTGCGCCCGAGCAGCAGCAGGCCCTGGTTGCTCGTGTCGGCCACCGAGTGCACGCCCTCGGCGAGCATCGACGACGAACCGGTGATCGCGAAGCCGATGAACTTGGCCACGGCGATGCCGGCGTTGGCCGCGAGCGCGGCGAGGATCGCCTTGCCGCCTCCGGATGCGGACACGGGCCCTCCAGGTGGACCGGTCGGGGTGTGGTGCCCGTGAAGGTAGCGCGAGCAGCGGCGCGGGGGTCAGGCGCGCCCGGGACTCACGGGCAGAGGCCGTCGGCGGCGACGAACGCCAGCGCCGGGCGCTCGACCGGCTCGACCGTGACGGGCCCGTCGCAGGCCGGCACCCACGCCGCCGTGCCGCGCGCGACGACGTGCTCCTGCCCCCGCGCCGAGCGCAGGCGCACGCTGCCCGCCACCGCGATCGCGATGCGCGGGCCCTCCACGCCGAGGGCGACGGGGTCGGGCGGCGCGTCGTCGTCGGCGTCGTCGAACGCGCACCGCGCCAGGCTGAAGTACTCCGACGGCGCGTACCGCGTCACCGCGCCGGTCCCGTCCCCCTGCAGCAGCGGCGGCTCGCCCGGCGCGAAGTCCAGCACGCGGAGCAGCTCGGGCACGTCGACGTGCTTGGGTGTCAGGCCGCAGCGCAGGACGTTGTCGGAGTTGGCCATGAGCTCGACGCCGCAGCCCGACAGGTACGAGTGCGGCGAGCCCGCCGGTTGGTAGAGGCACTGTCCCGGCGCCAGGGACACGCGGTTGAGCAGCAGCGCGGCGAGCACGCCGGCGTCGCCGGGATAGCGCTCGCCGAGGTCGAGCAGCGTGCGGGCCTCGGCCGTGAAATCCCCCCGCTCGCGCACGTGCGCCACGCAGCCCTCGAGCAGCGCGGGCACGAGCTCGTCCACCGCGCGCTGGGGCAGCGTGATCCACGTGGTGAACAGCGCGCGCAGCCCGTCGGCGTCGGGCTGGGCCGCGAGCAGCTCGGTGTGGTGGTCGAGCGCACGCACGTCGAGGGCGCGCAGCAGCCGCACCGTGCCGTCCGCAGGCCGGAAGCCCGCGAGCGCGTGGAACTCGGTGAGCGCGCAGAGGATCTCCGGCTTGGGCAGCGGGTCGGGGTAGTTCCGCTCCGCCGCGGTGCGCGGCACGCCCGCGGCCTCCTCGCGCGCGTAGCCCGCCGCGGCCTGCTCGGCCGACGGGTGGGCCTGCAGGCTCAGCGGTTCCTCGGCGGCGAGCACCTTGAGCAGGTAGGGCAGCCGGCCCGACCAGCGCTCGCGGCGCGCCGGGCCGAGCGTGCCGAGGGGATCGGCCGCCAGGACGTCGGTCAGCGTCCGCACGCCGTCGGTGCCACCCGTGCCGCCGTCGGTGCCGTGCCCGTTCAGGCGCGAGGGCTCGTCGCGGTGCGCGCCGAGCCAGAGCTCGGCCTGCGGGTGCGGCGACGGGACCTCCTCGCCCAGCAGCTCGGCGAGGTGCGTCCGTGAGCCCCACGTGTACGTGCGCACGCTGCCCCTGAGGACCTCCACGTCACAGTGCCTCTCTCGAGTACGGGTGTCTAACCCGTGCGGACACCCGGCACGCGGGCCCCGAGGGCCAGGCCGAGGTAGACCGCGGTGAAGTCGAGGCGGGTGGCCAGCACGGCCGCGCGCAGCGCGTCGGCGACCGGTCCCTCCCCGGCCAGGTCGACGTCGTCGATCTCCACGACATCCGCGCCCGGGTGTCGGGCACCGACGTCCGCGACCAGTCGCCGCACCGCGAGGTCCTCGCGCACGGCGAGCAGCACCAGCCGGGGCGGCGGGGCCGCCGGGGCCGGGTCGTCGAAGGGGTCGGCGAAGATGGACGCCTCCCCGGAACTCTCCTGCAGGCGGGCCCGCAGCGCCGGCTGCATCGCCGCGGCCGCGATGGTGCTGGCCTGGGCCACGACCCCCGCGTGGGTGGCCAGCACGGTGGCCCCGTAACCCGCGACCAGTCCCGCGATCGGGTCGGCGCCCCACAGCAACGGCGTGCGCTCGGCCAGGCGCAGCGCCAGGCTCTTGGCCGGGTTGACGAACGCCTCGCCGCGGGGGCCGTCGCGCTCGGCCTCGGCGTCGAGACGGTCGGCCAGCACGTCGGGGTCGAGGCCGAGCAGGTCCAGCGACCGGGCCACGACCAGCCCGGTGGCGAGAACGGTGGCGGTGTCGAGGCCGTCGAGGTCCTCGCCGGGGACCCCGACGCTCAGCCGCGGTACGACGGCCAGCGCGCGCCCGGCGCCCGCGGCGGCGGCCGGTCCGTCGCCGGGGCCGGTGAGCACGACGTGGGCCCCGCGGCGCACCGCGCGGTCCACCGAGTCGGCCACCTCCGCCTCGACCGGGTCGCCCTCCCGGCCGCGGTGGGTGGCGACGACGACGTCGAGCGGGCCGAGCCACGGCGGCGCCACGGTCGTGACGATCACCGGCAGCGGCGCCGTCGGCGTGAGCAGGGCGGCCATCAGGCGGCACGCGGACTCGGTGGTGCCCGGGCGCGTCAGGAGGATCAGGGCGCGGGGGCGCAGGCCGGCGAGGTCGCCGGGGACGCCGGCGTCCTGCGCGGCCGACCACGTGGCCCGGACCTGGGCGCCCGCGGTGGCCACCGCGCGCAGCGTGCCGTCACGGTCGGCGGCGATCAGGCGCGGCTCGTCGGAGAGCAGGGCGTCGTCGAGCACGCGACTCACCCCTTCTGGAGGTCCGGCTCCGCGGCGTCCTCCGGGGGTCCCCCGGTGGCCTCGGACAGCAGGAGCACCGGGATGCCGTCCGTGACCGGGTAGCGCCGGCCGCAGACGGTGCACGTCAGCGCCGCCGCCTCGGGGTCGTCGGGCGTGCCGGGGCGCAGCGCCCCGTGATCGGGCGCGGGGCACGCCAGGATCTCGAGCAGGTCGGCGTCCAGACCGAGCGGCACGGTGGGTCTCCTCTCGGTCTCGATCAGCGGCGCACGAGCGCGAGGACCTCGTCGCGCAGCGCCGCGACGGCGTCCTCGTCGGCCGCCTCGACGTTGAGCCGCAGCAGCGGCTCGGTGTTCGACGGCCGCAGGTTGAACCAGGCCCCGTCGGGCAGCACGACCGTCAGGCCGTCGAGGTCGTCGGTGGTGACGCCCTCGCGGGCACCGTACGTCTGCTCGACCTCGGCCATCACCGCCTGCGCGTCGTCCACCGTCGAGTTGATCTCGCCGGAGGCCGCGTAGCGGGAGTACTGCGCCATGAGCTCGGACAGCGGGCGGTCCTGCTCGCCGAGCGCGGCGAGGATGTGCAGCGCGGCGAGCATGCCGGAGTCGGCGCGCCAGAAGTCGCGGAAGTAGTAGTGCGCCGAGTGCTCGCCGCCGAAGACGGCGTCGGTCTCGGCCATGGTCGCCTTGATGAACGAGTGGCCCACGCGGCTGCGGCGCGGCGTACCCCCGGCCTCGGTGATGATCTCCGGCACGGCGCGGGAGGTGATCAGATTGTGGATCACCGTGGAGCCCGGGTGCTTGCCCAGCTCGCGGGTGGCGACCAGCGCGGTGATGGCGCTCGGGCTGACCGCGTCGCCCTTCTCGTCGACGAGGAACACGCGGTCGGCGTCGCCGTCGAAGGCGAGCCCTGCGTCGACGCGGCCGAGGGTGATGACCTTGCGCTGGAGGTCCTGGAGGTTGTCCGGGTCCAGCGGGTTGGCCTCGTGGTTGGGGAAGGTGCCGTCGAGCTCGAAGAACAGGGGCTCGACCTCGATCGGGAGCGGGTCGAGTACCGCGGGCACGGTGTGCCCGGCCATACCGTTGCCCGCGTCGACCACGATCGACAGCGAGCGGATGCCCGACAGGTCGACCAACGAGCGCAGGAACGCCGCGTAGTCGTCGAGCAGGTCGCGGTGGGTGACGCCGCCGCGCTCACCGCCGCCGACGTCGGGGGTGGCCTCGCCGGGTCCGCGGTCGAGCATCGCGGCGATCTCGTCGAGCCCGGAGTCCTGCCCCACCGGCGACGCGCCGGCGCGGCAGAGCTTGATGCCGTTGTAGGTCGCGGGGTTGTGGCTCGCGGTGAACATCGCGCCGGGCATCTCGAGTGCCCCGGAGGCGTAGTACAGCATGTCGGTGCTGGCGAGGCCGATGTGCACGACGTCGACACCCAGCGCCGTGACGCCGTCGGCGAACGCTCCGGCGAGCTTCGGCGACGACTCGCGCATGTCGTGCGCGACCACGACGCCCTCGCCCCCGCCGAGACCGGAGCCCGGGCCATCCCGCTCGTCGAGCAGCAGGCGCGCGAACGCCGCACCGACGTCGCGCACGAACGTCTCGTCGAGCTGGGAACCGACGAGGCCGCGGATGTCGTAGGCCTTGATGACCTGGTCGATCACCTGGGCACGGTCGGGCGCCGTGGCGGCGGACGGTGTGCTGGACACGACACCAGCCTATCGGCCGGGCCCACGGGGGTGTGCCCGACGGGACGGCGCGTCCGCCGAACGGTGGGTCGCCCTCGGGCGTGTCAGGAGGACGCGGGATCGGGCAGGACCCGCAGGTGGCCGCGGCGTCCGGTGGGGGCGCCGGTCATGCCCGCGGCCACGCCCGGCGAGGCCACGGGCGGCAGGCCCGCGGACGACGCGGTCGCGGCACCGTGGCCCGCGGTGATGCGCCGGCCCTCGGTGGTCCCCAGCGGGCGGTCGGCCCGCCCGGCCTCGCGGACGGCCTCGGCCAGGGCGGTGAGATCGTCGGCCGACGGCTCGGCCGGGAAGTCGCCCTCGTAGCGCACGACCTCCCATCCGCGCGGAGCGGTGAGGCGTACGGCGTGACGCTCGCAGAGGTCGTAGGAGTGCGGCTCGGCGCTCGTCGCCAGCGGACCGACCACGGCGGTCGAGTCCGAGTAGACATAGGTCAGGGTGGCCACGGCCGCATGACCACACCCGGTCCGTGAGCACTTCCGCACTCCTCGCACATCGCGCACGATAGCCCGGACGGACGCGTGGACCGCGCAGGCGCGCGGGGCGCGTCGGTCCGCGGGGGTCCCGCCGCGCGTACGCTTCCCGGTCGTGACGAGGAGCGCGAGCCGCCGCAGCGGCACGCCCGCCGCCCGGCCGCGCCGGCGGCGCCGCGACCGCCGCGGGCGGGGTCTGCGGATGCCGCTCTACCCGTCAGGATCCCCGGCCGCGCGCACGCGCGCCGAACGCTTCGACGCCCTCGTCCTCGAGGCCCTGGAGCCGATCGAGGAGCGCTGGAGCGCCGAGCTCGCCGACCTCGACGTCGCCGTCGACGACGTGCCCGAGGTGCCCGCCGCCACCGACCACTCCCCGGTGGACGACGACGCCGTCCTGGGCGACGGCGAGGTGCCGCTCGCGCGCCTCGTGCCCGCGGGCATGGACCGCCGCGGCGCGGTGACCCGGGCGCGCATCGTGCTCTACCGCCGCCCGCTGGAGGCGCGCGCCCTCGACGGTGAGGACCTCGCCGACCTCCTGCACGACGTGCTCGTCGAGCAGGTCGCGGGCTACCTCGGCGTCGAGCCCGACACCATCGCGGGCGACGAGGACTAGGGGCCCACGCCCTCGAAGGTGTGGTGGACGGCCTCGACGTTGTGGCCGTCGGGGTCGCGCAGGAAGACGCCGTAGTAGCCCGGGTGGTACTCGGGCCAGACCCGCGGGGCGTGGAGCACCTCCGCCCCGTGGGCGAGGGCGGCGTCGTGCACCGCGTCGACGGCGGCCCGGTCGGGCGCGCGGAAGGCGATGTGCAGCTCCTGCTCGACGGCGTGGCCCGGCGCGAGCCAGAACGACGGGTGGCCGTCGGCACCGAGCCCGACGACCTCGGGCGCGCCGGGCGGGCCCGTGGGGATGCGCAGGCCGACGGCCATGCCGAGCGGCGCGAACACCGCGGTGTAGAAGGCGACGGAGGTCTCGACGTCGCGACAGGGGAAACCGACGTGGTCGAACACGTCGCCGACCGTAGGGCCGACCCCTGACGGCGCACCCTCTAGCTGCCGGTCACCGACCTGCTGTGCTCCGGCCCGTCGGACGCGAGGCCCGCCAGGACCCGACCGACGAACTCGTCGACGGGCACCGCGTGGGCACCGAACCGCTCGAACGACGGCCTCACCAGCCCGACGTCGACCAGCTGCCACCGCAGCCCGTCGCCGACCTGGTTCACCATGGCGATGAGCGCCATCGAACCGGCGTGGTCGACCCGGTGGAACACGCTCAAGAGCCCGAAGCTGCTGCCGACCTCGATCCCCCACAGCCCACCGACGAGCTCATCGCCCTGGTAGACGGCGATGGACGACGCGAACCCCAGCTCGTGCAGGCGCAGGTACGCCGCCTTGATCTCGTCGGTGATCCACGTGTCCTCCCGCCGCGTGGCCTCGAGCACCGCTTCGAAGTCATGGTCGTACCGCACGTCGAAGCCCAGGCGCCGCTCGATGGTGCGGATGCGCTTCGGGATCCGCTTCGACTGCTCGTCGATCACGCCGCGCTCGGGATCCCAGCGGTAGTGGAACCGCACGTCCTGACGGCCGGGCAGGCCCAACAGCACCCCACCCCGCAGATAGTTGGCCACGACGTTGGCCGGCTCGGGCGGTATCAGAGCATCGATCTCCGGCAGGACGCGGGCGGAGGCCTCTGCCGGGTTCCGCGCACCGCGCATGAGCCAGATCGCGATCGGGCCCGGGTCGACCACCCGGGCGACGACGCGTGCGGCGCCGAGCATCACGGTCCGGACGGCAACGACCGCGACCCTCCGGGCACGCTTGGTCACGGCGGCACGAGTCGCTGAGCTCGTCACGACCCCGGACGCTACCGAACCGTGGCTGTCGCCCCGGCCCGACCGGGCATGCCCTGGTGGGGCTGGTCAGGGGCTCCGCGCCACCCGGCCCTGGACCCCACGGCCCGTCGGACCCGCTCTAGTCCAGCCGCGTCCGCGACGGCAGGGCCGAGATCGCGGTGAAGAGCACCAGCGCGAGCTGCAGGAGCAGGAGCAACAGGCGGGTGGTGCTGTCGCGGTCGACGACCACCGGGCCGCCCTCGGGCCCGACGGTGACGCCGACGAGGTGGCCCCAGGCCGGCACGATCGGGGCGGGTGCGCCGCCGACCGTGGCGCTCCAGCCGGACTCGAGCTCCGCGGCCACGACGAGCAGGCGCCGGTCCGCGCCCGGGGACACGCGCGCTGCGACCGTGGGCAGATCGGAGGGGACCGGGGTGATGCCGGCGGCCCGTCGCGGCGCGGCGCGGGCCTCGGTGGCGTCGTCGGAGATCGGGGGCTCGAGCAGCACCGCGCTCGCGACCGGCAGCGCGACCCGGACCACGGGGCGTCCGTCGGAGACCGGCGGGGCGTCGGCGAGCAGCGGGCCGGCCGCCGCGCGCACGGCGCGGGCGGTGGCCGCGTCGGGAAGCACGACGGCGCCGGTGCCGGCCGTCGCGAGCTCGGCCACACCCGCCTGCACCGTGGCCGGGTCGCCCGACAGCAGGGCCCGCACGTCGCGCTGCAGCCGGGCCGGCGCCGCGCCGACCGGGGCGTGGTCGTCGTCGCCGTAGCGGGGCAGGCCGGGCCCGGCGCGGCGGGTGGTGTCGGCGTCGCGGGTGACCACGGCGACGCCGGCCCCACTGCGCGCCAGCTCGTCGGCCAGCGGTGCCGCCAGGGTCGGCGCGCGGGTGTCGGCGAGCGGGCCCGCCCCGCCGCCCAGCACCGTCACGACGGCGAGCGTCGCGACGGCCACCGCGAGCACCGGTACGGCGACGCCGCGGGCCCGGCGGGCGCTGCGGTCCCGCTCGCCGGTCTCGCTCCGCCGGGGTCGCAGTCGCCGGGCCAGCCCGGAGGCCCCGGCGCCGACCCGTTCGGCCGCGCCGGCCAGGCGTCCGGTCAGGCCCGCGCCCCCGAGGTCGAGCTCCGACTCGCCCCGGCGCAGTGGCGCGCGCTCGGGTCGGTCCCGGCGGCCGAGCAGCTGCCCGAGCGGCTCGGTGCGCGCCGCGGCGACCTGGGCCAGCACGCTCCACAGCGCGCCGGCGGTCGCCAGGGCGAGGGCCGGGCCGGTCCAGCCCGGGCGCGGGTCGCCGCCCGGGAGCGGGGGTAGCGCGAACGACCCCACGACGCCGGCGGCGACGATGCCCAGCACGAGCAGCGCCAGACCGGGGATCGCCGCACGTCGGGGGGCGATCAGCGCGCCGCCGACGGCCGCGACGACGAGGGCGAGCCCCGCCCAGGGCACCGTGCCGGGCCCGCCGGGGTCGAGGGCGAGGACGTCGAGGGCGGCGACGTAGCGCTCGGGTACCGGGGCGCCGGTGCCGTGCAGCAGCACCTCGGGTGAGGTGAGCAGCACGGTCGGCCAGGGCAGGAGCAGCAGCACCGGCAGCACGACGATCACGGCCAGCGACATGGCCCGCCGCCCCGCGGCCTTCGGCGGCGCGGGGACCAGCACGAAGCCGACGACCACGACGACGAGCACCAGGGCGTGCACGAGCGGCGCGAACGCGCTGACGACCCCGAGGGCGAGCGCGGTGCCGGCCGCGGTGCTCCACCACGAGCCGCGCCGGCCGGACGTGCGGACGCCGCGCAGCACGGCGACGACGCCGGCGAGCACGAGCGGGAGGAGCACCGCCGCCACGACCCCGTCGAGCCGGCCCTGCGCGACCGCCCCCGCCGGCACGCCGAGCAGGGCGTAGGCCGCGCCGGCGAGCGCGCGCAGCACGCGCCCGACGCGCAGCTCGCGGGTGGCGAGGTAAGCGCTCAGCCCGGCCAGGGGCAGGGCCGCGACGAGCAGGATCGACACGGCGGCGGGCGGGCCGCCCAGGGGCACCGCCGGCCCGCCGAGGGCCCCGACCACGGCCAGCGCGGCGGGTGCGGGCGCCCCGGTGCCGCCGGCCGCGGGGTGCCAGGCCGCGAGGTAGGACGACCAGAGCTCGCGCAGCCCCGGGACCTCCGCGATCCGCCCGCCCGCGAGCCCCAGGCCGAGCCGCGCGCGCTGGGTGGCGAGCGAGACCAGGGTCAGGCCGATGACGAGCAGCAGCGGCGGGGCGAGCAGCAGCTCACGGGCGACCCGGCCCGCCGTGATCGGGACGACGACCACGCGCTCACCCGGCGCGGTGGGGGGCTCCGACGTGGCCGGGGTCGCCGAGGTCGCCGAGGTCGCGCCGATGAGCTCGGTGGCGTCGCCGGCGGCGGAGGTGTCGTCCGCGGGCGTCCGCGGCCCGGGCAGCGCGACGGCCAGGGACTCGCCGGGGCGACGCAGGCCCGCGGTGCGACGCGTGCGGCGCACGCCCGCGCCCGCCCCCGCCGCGAGGGCCTCGGGACCCACGGCCCGCCGCGGCGCGGCCCCGTCCCCGCTCCCGGCCGTCCCGGGCCGGGAGCCGCGCTCGGCCCACTCGGGCAGGCGGCCGAGGTCGAGCTCCTCGCGCAGGCGTCCGCGCACCAGCGAGGTCAGCCCGCCACGCACGGCGTTGCGCAGCCGCGTCGTGCGGCTGGTCAAGAGTCCGCGCAGCTCGCGGGGCAGGGCGGTGGCGCCGGTGCTGCGCCGGCGCCGGGCGTCGGCGAGGTCCGCGACGCCCGGTCCGGAACCGAGGACCCGGGCCACGCCGGCCAGCTCGGCGCCCGCCGCGCGGGCCCGGCGCACCAGCAGCAGGCCCAGGGCGCGCAGGACGGCGAGCACGGGCAGGCGCACGAGGCCCAGCACGAACGCCGGCGTCGAGCAGTTGGCCAGGAACGTCCGGACGCCATGGGCGCGGTCGGTGGCGCGGTAGCGGGGGTCGACGCCCGCGGTGTCGAGGGTCCGCGCACGCACCGAGAGCGCGCGGGCGTGGCGCAGCCGGGCCGAGGGGGTGCACAGGACCAGGCCGCCGGCGCGGTTGACCCGCCAGCCGTAGTCGACGTCCTCGCGCAGCAGGCCCAGCGCGGTGTCGAAGCCGCCCAGGGAGTCCCACTCGCGGCGCCGCACGAGCGAGCCCGCCGAGCCGACGGCGAGCACCTCGGAGTTGGTGGCGAACTGGCCGAGGTCGAGCTCGTCGGCACCGATGCCGGTCTGCCGCGAGCCCGAGGCGTCGATCGACACCCCGGCCTCGACGACGAGGCGGGGCTCGTCCCAGTCGAGGACGAGCGGTCCGAGCACGGCCGCGGACGGGGAGGCGTCGGCGACCGAGAGCAGGACCTGGAGGCAGTCCGGGGCGGGCGCCGCGTCGTCGTGGAGGACCCAGATCCAGTCGCCGGAGCCCGAGGAGCCGGCACCGCGTCCCCAGCGGCGGTCGGCGTCGTCGACGGCGGTGTGCACCGCCTCGGCGAACCCGGTGTCGTGGGGCATGCGCAGCACCACGTCGACCTGGTTGCTGGCCGCGAGGAGGCCGGCGGTGCCGTCCGTGGAGCCCGTGTCGACCGCGATCACCCGGCGCGGGCGCCGTGTCTGGCGCGCGAGGGCCGCGAGGGTCTCGGGCAGCCAGGTCTCGCCGTCGTGGCACACCAGCACGCCGAGCACCGGCGCCACCGGGGAGGCTCCAGCCACGGGCGCGTCGTCCTTCCCCCTCGGGTCGCCACCCGAGGGGCGCCCACGCTCCGATCAGGCGGCCGACGATAGCCGCCGGGATCGCGCGGCCCGGCCCGGGGCGGGGCGCTCAGACCACGCGACGCTTGAGGCGACGGCGCTCGCGCTCGGAGAGCCCGCCCCAGATCCCGAAACGCTCGTCGTGCCCGAGCGCGTACTCGAGGCACTCGGTGCGGACCTCACAGCTGTTGCAGATCTGCTTGGCCTCCCGGGTGCTGCCGCCCTTCTCCGGGAAGAACGCCTCGGGGTCGGTCTGCGCGCACAGCGCGCGCTCCTGCCACTCCTGCTCGTCCTCGGTCACCATGGCCAGCTCGGACAGGACGTCCCTCAGCCCCGTCTGTGGCCCGCGTCCTGCCTGCCCTGTACCGCCCAGCACCACCGACCCGCTCTCCGCACCGTTCACGACGCTCCCCTCGCCTCCGACTCCCCCCGGCCCCCACTGAGACGGACGAGGCGCCGGCCCCGCACCGACGTGTCATCGCGTACGAATTACACCGGTGTCGTTCCATCCGGGTCAAGGCGGGGGCCCCGTGTGGCCGCATGTCGCGACGGACGGTCGTCACGTGCGGTGAACGTCATGCGCTGTCCGTAGCAACGCACTGGTGCCGCACCGTCGGGGCGGGCGGGCGGGGCACGCCCGCCCGCGGGGACACTGGAGCCCGTGGCTCCCCCCGTCTCCCGGCTGCGCTCCCCGGTCAGCCCCATCTTCCTGGTCCTCGTGGCGCTGACCGTCGCGGGGGGCGCGCTGACACTCGTGCCCGCGCGGGGCGCCGTCGTCGGCGGGACCGTGCTGCTCGTGCTCGCCGGGTGGGCGGTGTCGCTGTGCCTGCACGAGTTCTCCCACGCGCTGACCGCCGACCGTTGCGGCGACCACTCGGTGCGCGACCGCGGCTACCTCACGCTGGACATCCGCCGCTACGCCAACATCGGGCTGACGCTGGTCCTGCCGCTGCTCTTCCTGCTCATCGGGGGTATCCCCCTGCCCGGCGGCGCGGTCTGGATCCAGCGCGCGGCGCTGCGCTCGCGGGTGGCGATCAGCGCGGTGTCGCTGGCCGGGCCGCTGGCGAACCTCCTGCTCGCCGCCGTGATCGCGATCGGGATCGCGCTCACCGCCCCGCCGCTGCCGCTCGCCGCCGCCCTGGCGTTCCTCGGCATCATCCAGGTCCTGACGTTCGTGCTGAACGTGCTGCCGATCCCGGGCCTCGACGGCTGGGGCGTCATCGACCCGTACCTGCCGTGGGGCACGCGCACGACCGCGGCGCGGGTCGCGCCCTACGCCCCGTTCGCGATCATCCTGCTGATCTTCCTGCTCCCCGGCGCCTCCGCGCTGCTCTTCGCGGTGTCCGAGTCGCTGTGGTCGCTCGTCGGCGGCGACGGGACGCTCGCGCGGCTGGGCAACGTGCAGTTCGCCCGCCTGCTGGGCTGAGCCGGCGCGGAGAGGACGATGGCACCGTGAAGGTCACCGTTCTGGTCGGGGGCGTCGGCGGCGCCCGGTTCCTGCAGGGCGTCAAGGCCGCCGCGGCGCCCGGCGACGCCATCCGCGCGGTGGTCAACATCGGCGACGACATCTGGCTGCACGGCCTGCGCGTCTGCCCCGACCTCGACACGTGCATGTACACGCTCGGTGCGGGCATCGACCCGGAGCGGGGCTGGGGCCGGGCCAAGGAGACCTGGTCGGTGCGCGAGGAGCTCGAGGCCTACGGCGCCGACCCGACGTGGTTCGGCCTCGGCGACCGCGACGTCGCCACCCACCTCGTGCGCACGCGGATGCTGCGCGCGGGCTACCCGCTCTCGCAGGTCACCGCCGCGCTGTGCCACCGCTGGGCCCCGGGGGTCGACCTGATCCCCGCCAGCGACGACCGGATCGAGACCCACGTCGTGGTGGACACCGGCGACGACCCCCCTCAGCGCAAGGCCATCCACTTCCAGGAGTGGTGGGTGCGCCACCGCGCGGCGCTGCCCGCGCACTCGTTCGCCTCGGTCGGGCGCGACCAGGCGACGGCGTGCCCCGACGCGCTCGCCGCCGTCGCCGACGCCGACGTCGTGCTCGTCGCGCCGTCGAACCCGGTGGTCAGCATCCACACGATCGTCGACGTGCCGGGCATGCGGCCGGCGCTGGCCGCGGCGCCGGGGAGGATCGTGGGCGTGTCGCCGATCGTCGGCGGACAGGCGGTGCGCGGGATGGCCGAGGCCTGCCTCGCGGCGGTGGAGGTGCCGGTCAGCGCCGAGGGCGTCGGCCGCTGGTACGGCGCGCGGAGCACCGGCGGGCTGCTGGACGGGTGGCTCGTGGCCCCGGGCGACGGGGCGGACGTGCCCGGGGTCGAGGTCCGCGAGGTGCCGCTGATGATGACCGACCCCGACACCACCGCGGCGATGGTCCGCGCGGCGTACGAGGTCGCGGGTGTCTGACGGACCCGCCGACGCAGCGAGGGGCGCCCCCGCGGCGTCGCACGCGGTCAGGGCGTCCCTCGCTCCCCCGCACCCGGACCACGCCGCCGGCGGGCTGACGCTCTGGGGCGTCACGGGGCTGCCCGAGTTCCGCCCCGGCGACGACCTCGCCGCGGCGCTGGCCGCCGCGCTCGACGGCACGATCGCCGACGGCGACGTGGTGGTGGTCACGTCGAAGGTGCTCTCGAAGATCGAGGGCCGGCTGGTGCGCGTGCCCGCCGACCCCGAGGACCGCGACGCGGCCCGTCGCGCGCTGGTCGACCGGGAGACCGTGCGCCTGCTCGCCACCAAGGGCCGCACCAAGATCGTCGCCAACCGGTTGGGGATCGTGCAGGCCGCGGCCGGGATCGACGCGTCGAACGTGGCCGGCGACGAGGTGGCGCTGCTGCCCGAGGACCCGGACGCGTCGGCCGCGGCGCTGCGCACGGCGCTGCGGGCGCGGCTCGGGGTCGACGTCGCCGTGGTCGTGACCGACACCATGGGCCGGACGTGGCGGACGGGCCAGACCGACGCGGCGATCGGCGCGGCGGGCCTGGAGGTCGTGCACGCCTACGCCGGGGCGGTCGACGCGCAGGGCAACGAGCTCGTCGTCACCGAGGTCGCCGTGGCCGACGAGGTGGCCGCGGCCGCCGACCTCGTCAAGGGCAAGCTCGGCGGCGTCCCGGTCGCGGTCGTGCGCGGGCTGCCGGCGACCCTGCGCTCGGAGACCGCCCGGGGTGCCGACCTCGTCCGCCCGGTCGAGGAGGACCTGTTCCGGCTGGGCACCGCGGAGGCCCTGGCGCAGGGGCGCCGTGACGCCGTCCCCGCGCGGCGCTCGATCCGGGAGTTCGCCGACACGCCCGTCGACCCCGACGCGCTGCGCCGGGCCGGGGCCGCCGCGCTCACCGCGCCGGCGCCGCACCACACCCGGCCCGTGCGGTTCGTCCGCCTGGTCTCGGCGGAGGTGCGCACCCGCCTGCTCGACGCGATGGCCGACGCGTGGCGCGCGGACCTGCGGGGGGACGGCCTGTCCGAGGAGGCCGTGGCCCGGCGGGTGGCCCGCGGCGACCTGCTGCGCACCGCGCCCGAGGTCGTGCTGCCGTTCCTCGTCGCCTCTCCCGCAGCCGGTGCCCACGCCTACCCCGACGCGCGCCGGACGGCGGCCGAGCACACGATGTTCACCGTCGCCGGCGGTGCGGCGGTGCAGGGCCTGCTGGTCGCGCTGGCCGCCGAGGGGCTCGGCTCGTGCTGGGTCTCCTCGACCATCTTCGCCCCGGACGTCGTCCGCGCGGTGCTCGCGCTGCCCACCGACTGGGAGCCGCTCGGCGCCGTCGCCGTCGGGCACCCCACGACCGCACCGCCGCCCCGCGGCGAGCTGACCGTCGACGACCGGTGGGTGGAGATCCCGTGACCCACGAGCCGACCCTGGCCGCCGCCACCCGCGCCGCCGTGCGCACGGCCGCGGTGCACGCCGACGCCCGCGCCGTCCTCGCCGGCTGGCGTCCCGCCGCGCGCGAGCTCGACTCGGTGCGCCAGGCCCTGTTGGCCTACCTGGACGCGCGGCCCGACGCGTGCGCCCGGGCCTGCGTGCCCGGCCACCTCACCGCGTCCGCACTGGTGCTGGACGCCGCGGGCGAGCACGCCCTGCTCACGCTGCACCCGCGCATCGGTACCTGGGTGCAGCTCGGCGGGCACATCGAGCCCGACGACACGACGCTCGCCGGCGCCGCGCTCCGCGAGGCGACCGAGGAGTCGGGCATCGAGGGCCTCGTCGTCGACCCCGAGCCCGTGCACGCCGAGGTCCACCCGCTGACGTGCTCGCTGGGTGTGCCCACCCGCCATCTCGACGTGCGGTTCCTGGTCCGCGCCCCCGCCGGCGCCGTCGAGACGATCAGCGAGGAGTCCCTCGACCTGCGCTGGTGGCCGCTCGCCGAGCTGCCCGACAGCGTCGCCTTCGGGCGGGCGCCGGCCTGAGACGGCCGGTCACCAGCTCCGGTAGTCCTTGGGCGAGAACCGCGGGCCGAAGCGCGGGCGCCGGAAACCCGAGGCCTCGATGTAGCGCACGGCGCGCTGGCGCTGCGGCGCGTAGCAGGCGAGCACCTCGAGCATCCCGTCGTCGTCGAGCTTGCGGCCCACGAGGGCCCAGCCGACCGTCGCGGGGATGTGGAAGTCGCCGACGCTCACCGCGTCGGGGTCGCCCCAGGACCGCTGGGCCACCTCCGCGGCGGTCCACACACCGATCCCCGGCACCTTCTGCAGCAGCGCGCGCCCGGCCTCGCCGCGCAGCTCGGCGGCCTTCTCCAGGCGGTGGGCCACGGCGGCCGCGGCGAGGATCGCCCGGCGGCGGGCCTGGTCGACGCCGGCGCGGTGCCACTCCCAGTCGGGGACGGCCCGGATCTGCCGCGGGGTCGGCGGCAGCTTCATCCCGCGCGGGACGGGACCGGGCGCGTCGTCGCCGAAGCGCCGGCACAGCTCGCGGAACGACCGCCGCGCCTCCACGCCGGTCACCTTCTGCTCGAGGATCGCGGGCAGGAGCACGTCCCACACCGTGCGCGTCGCCCCGAGGCGCAGGCCCGGCATGCGCCGGCGCGTCTCGGCGACCAGCGGGTGGTGCCCGACGAAGCCGGCGTCGTCGTCCTCGGCACCGAGCAGCGCCGGCACCCCGTCGAGCACCCACGCCGCACCGGGCCCCCAGGCCCGGGCGTGCACCTCGCCGTCGCGCCGCGACAGCGCGAGCGTGCCCGGCCCGTCCGGGGTGTGCGTCGCGCGCCAGAGCACCCCGGCCCCGCCGGAGGCGTCGGTGCCGGTACGGAACGTGGGATCGCCCTTCCCGCGGCGCAGCGGCGCGAGCAGGGCGCGGACGTCGAGCACGAAGTCGGGGCGCCAGGTCCGCTCGGCGACCGGTGGGACCGGAGCAGCACCGACCTCAGGCACCACCCGAGAATCGCAGACCGCCGTCGGGGACGACGAGGCCGGGCCAGACCCGCAGGCCGGCGAGCAGCTCGCACGACGCGCCGATCGCGGCACCCTCGGCGACGACGGCGTCGCGCACCACCGTGTCGTCGCCGATGGACGCGCCCGGCCCGATCACCGAGCGCTCGACGAGGGCGCCGTCGCCGATCCGCGCGCCGTCCATGAGCACCGAGCCCGAGACGCGGCTGCCCTCCCCGATCTGCACCTCGGCGCCGACGGTGGTGCCGTCGGTGAGCGACGCCGACGCCGCGACCTTCGCGCCGGGCAGCAGCAGCGCCGTGCCGACGGGCCCGGGCAGCGCCGCGGTGGGGGCCGCGCCCTGGACGAGGTCGGCGCTGCCGCGCACGAAGGAGGCCGGGGTGCCGAGGTCGAGCCAGTAGGAGGACTCGACGTGGCCCTGCAGCCGCGCGCCGCCCTCGAGCAGGCCGGGAAAGGTCTCGCGCTCCACCGACACCGCCCGCCCGGCGGGGATCGTGTCGAGGACGTCCCGGCGGAAGACGTAGCAACCGGCGTTGACCTGGTCGGTCGGCGGCGCGAGCGTCTTCTCGAGGAACGCGGTGACCCGCCCGTCGTCGTCGGTGGGCACGCAGCCGAAGGCGGTGGGGTCGGGCACGCGGACGAGGTGCAGCGTCGCGTCGGCGCTCGCGGCCCGGTGCTCGCCGACCACGGCGCGGACGTCGACACCGGAGAGGATGTCGCCGTTGAACACGACGACCTCGTCGTAGTCGGGTCCCAGGGCCTCCGCGGCGTAGCGGATGCCGCCGCCGGTGCCCATCGGCTCGGGCTCCTCGCGGCACTCCAGGTCGAGGCCCTCGAGGCCGCCGGGGACGCCCCCGCCGAGGAACGCCTCGAACACCTCCGCGCGGTAGGCCGTGCCGAGCACGACCCGCCGGATGCCGGCCGCCGCGATACGCGAGAGCAGGTGGGCCAGGAACGGCACCCCGGCCGTCGGCAGCATCGGCTTCGGCGTGCGGAGCGTGAGCGGGCGCAGCCTGCTGCCCTGCCCGCCGACCAGCACGACCGCGGCGGTCCCCGCCGGGTCGATGACCGCCGTGTCCCCGGCCGTGTCCCCCGCGGTGTCCCCCGCCGTGTCCCCTGTGAGCACCACCCGTGACCCCCTCGTCGATGACGAATCGTGACCGCGGGCGATAGTGTGGACCCTCCCCGGGGGCCGGACGGCGCTGACCGGGGACGGACCCGCCCGTCGGGGGAACGAGCAGGAGGGTCGTGGTGGCCTCGAACGCGTGGGAGCGTGCCCAGGAAGCCATCGCGCACGCGTCCCAGCGCGCCACGGAGCGTGACGAGGACGTGATCACGCCCGACACCGCCGTCTCCCCCTTCGACGCCTCGATGACCACCGTCCTGCCGCACGCCACGGCGTCGGGGTACCGCGGCGGTACCGACCCCGACCTCACCCAGCGCCTGCCCCAGGACGGCCGGCGCCCGGCCAACGGGCACCACCGGACGCCGCCGGACGGGCCGGACGGGCAGGACCCGGCCACGGTGCGCCTCGGCGCCCAGCGCGGACCGGCCCACCCCGGCACCTCGCCGTTCCCCGCCAGCCCCTTCCCCGCCGACGAGGCCCGCCCCGAGGACGGGCGCGACGGCCGGGACGACACCCCCGCGCCCCGCCGGTCCTGGTGGCGCCGGCTCTTCGGCCGCTAGCCGAACAACCAGCTCCCGGTGCACCGGGCGGCGCAGCAGCACCTGGGTGACCACCTGCAGGACCACCAGCAGCACCACTCGGCCCCGGGCCGTGGTCACGGGCACCACGTCGACGGGCGCCGAGTAGGCGAGGACGACGCCCAGCACGGCGTCGAGCAGCAGACCCGCGCCCCCGGCGCGCCGGGGTCACCGGTCCGCCCGCGCGTGGAAGGCGGCCAGCCGCTCGTCGACGCGCTCGGCGTGCGAGCTCGGCAGCGCGTGCGTCGCCTCCGGCCACACCTCGACCTCGACGTCGGCGATCAGCGCCCGCGCCCGTCGGGCACCGCGCGCCGCGTGCCCGACGGTGCTGCGCCCGCCGAGCAGCGCCAGCACCGGCATCCCCAGCGAGCGCAGCGCCGCGTCGGACGGGTAGCCGGGCGGGGCGAGTCGCAGCCGGTAGGCCGTGCCGCCGAGCACCAGGACCGGGGTGAGCGGGTCGTCCGCGGGCGGTGACCCGCCGCCGGCGTGGCGCAGGACGAGCCCGTGCAGTCCCGGCACCGCCGCGAGGAGCGACGTCGCCACGAACCCGGGCCGCAGGCGGGAGAGGGTGTGCGCCGGTTCGAGCAGGGCGAGCGAAGCCACCCCGGCCGGGTGGCGCACGGCCAGCTCGAGGCCCCACCGCGCACCCAGTGACGCCCCGACGACGTGCAGCGGGCCGCCGAGGGCACCCACGACCTCGGCCAGCCAGGCGGCCTGGTCGGCGTCCCCGGTGATCGGCGCGGTCTGCTCGCTCGCGCCGGGCTCGCCGAGCGGATCGAGCGCCCACACCGGCCGGCGCGCGACGAGGGCGGGCAGGTTCGGCGCCCACATCGCCGTCGTGCCGAGGCGTCCGGGCAGCAGGAGCACCGGCCGCCCGGGACCGCCGTCGGAGTGGTGGCCGCCGAAGCGGTGGACGCGCACGATGCCGAACACCGTCGGGACGTCGTGGGACGCGTGCGGCGGCAGCACCGCCATGGCCGCGTCCAGCGCGCTGCGGTGGCGCGTGCGCGCCGCTTCGTCGACGAACCCGCCGATCCCCATCGCGCCTCCCCGCTTCACGATACGATCGGACCGTAAAGAAGGGTCCACGCTCGTCGCAAGCCGATCGGACCGTGATGCCGAAGATCGTCGACCACGACGCGCGCCGGCACGAGATCGCGGCGGCGCTGTGGCGCCTCGCCGCGCGCGAGGGTCTGGAGGCGGCGAGCCTGGCCTCCGTCGCCACGGAGGCCGGGGTGTCGAAGGGCCGCGTGCAGCACTACTTCGGCAGCCGCGAGGAGCTGCTGGCCTTCGCCGCGACGGCGCTGCGCGAGCGCCTCGGCGAGCGGGTGCGGGCGCGCGTGCTCGCCGCCGGGAGCGAGCCGCTCGCCGTCGTCCGCGCCCTGCTCGCGGGCCTGCTGCCGCTCGACGACGACGCCCGGGCGGACGCCCTGGTGGGGTCCGCGTTCCTGGTCCGCGCGGTGGTCGACCCGGTCGCGCGCGAGCGCCTGCGCACCGGCGAGGAGGAGATCCTCGCCGCGCTCGCCGACGGGCTGGCGCGCGCCCGGGACACCGGCGCGCTGGCGGCCTCGGTCGACCCGGTGGGGGAGGCCGAGGTGCTGCACGCGCTGGTCGGGGGCCTGGCCGACTCGCTGCTCGTCGACCGGCACACGCCCGACTCGGCGCTGGCCGCGCTCGACCGGTACCTCGAGCGTCTGGCCTAGGGGCTCGCCCGCACCCCGGTGCGCGCCCGCAGCCCCAGCCCCGCACGCAGTGCGACGCGCAGCGGGGCCCAGCGGGCGCCGCGGTAGCGGTCGGCGAGGAAGCGGTAGGCGCTGCGATGGTGCTCGGCGAGCATCCGCGCCGAGGTCGGGGCGTCGCGCTCGGTGGCGTGCCCGCCGGTGTGCACGACCTCGGCGTCCGGCACGTAGACGTTCAGCCAGCCCGCGTGCCCGAGGCGGTCGCCGAGGTCGACGTCCTCGAAGTACATGAAGTAGCGCGGGTCGAAGCCGTCGACGGACTCCCAGGCCTCGCGACGCAGCAGCACGCAGGACCCCGACAGCCAGCCGGCGGCGCGCTCGGCCACCGCGCCCTCCTGGCGGTACGAGCGCGTCCACGGGTTGGCGGGCCACACCGCGGCGAACAGCGCGTGGCCCAGCCCGCGACCCAGCGAGGGCTGCAGGCGCGCGGAGGGGTAGACGTCGCCGCCCGTGCGGATGAGCGGCCCGAGGCTCCCCGCACGCGGCCACCGCTCGCCGGCCGCGAGCAGCGCGTCGAGCGCCCCCGGCCCGCAGACGATGTCGGGGTTGGCGACGAGCACCCACCCGACGTCGGCGGGCAGCCCCGCCACCGCCCGGTTCGCGGCCGCCCCGTAGCCGACGTTCTCGCCGATCCGGAGCAGCTCCACGCGCTCGTCGGCGGCCGCGGCGGCCTCCGGAGCACCGTCGACCGAGCCGTTGTCGGCCAGCACCACGCGGTACGGGCGTGTCGTGGCCTTGTCCAGCGACGTGAGGAACTCGCCGAGCGACTCGCCCGGCGAGTAGGTCACGCAGACGACGGCCAGACCGGGTCCGTAGGCGGGAGGGGTCACGGCCCGCATCCTGCACGTTCAGTCGTCGTACTGGTCCACCAGCCCGCGGTACTCGGCCTCGAGCACGGCGACGGCGTCCGGGTCGCCGTGCCAGGCCGCCTCCTCGAAGTAGGGCGCCGCCTCGTCCGGGCGGCCGTGGTCGAACAGGAAGCGTCCGAGGTGGAAGGCCGCGCCCGGCTCGCCGACCTCGTGGGCCCGGCGCAGCTGCTCCTCCGCGCCGGCGAGGTCGTCACGGCGGTCGCGCAGGAACCAGCCGTAGTAGATGTGCGCGCACGCCCCGCCGCCCTCGGCCGCGCGGCGGTACAGCTCGCCGGCCTCGTCGATCTCGCCGGCCGCGAGGCGGCAGTCGGCCAGCGCGACGAGCGTCGAGGGCTTGGCCTCGTCGTGCAGACGCTCGGCGAGCTCGGTCGCCGTCACCGGGTCCTCGAACTCCTCGAGATGGAGCGCGACGAGGTTGAGCGCGGCCAGGTCGTCCCCGGCACGCACCGCGCGGTCGAGGACGTAGAGCGCCTCCTGGGTGCGGCCTCGGTCGCGCAGGAAGACCCCGTAGTCGTTCATCGCCGCCGCGTCGCCGCCGTCGAGCCCGACGAGGAAGGCCTGCTCGGCACCGTCGTGGTCACCCATCGCGGCCAGGGTCTCGCCGAGCAGGCCCGCGAGCCCGGCCCGGCGCTGCCCCAGGACGAGGGGGCCGAGCAGGTCGACGGCATCGCGACGCTCGCCGTGGTCGAGGTGCACGGCGGCGAGCAGGCCCGGGGCCGACGGCTCGCCGCTGGCCAGCGCCCGCCGCAGCAGGGTGACGAGCTCCTCGTGGTGCTCGTCCGTCCCGGCGACCGGGGACTCCCGCAGCCGGCGGGCCTCGTCGCACAGGGGCTCGGCGTCCTCCGCCATCGCGCCAGCCTGCCAGGTGGCGTGCCGGAAGGGCAGCTACAGGCGCGGCCCGCGGGACGTGTCGTCGACCGAGGGCAGGGTCAGCGGCCAGTAGCGCCAGGCGTCCGGGCCCGCCGCGGCCTGCGCCGCCCGGCGTGCGCTGCGGCGCCGCTCGGCCCGCCACCGCTCGTCGCGCGCCACGCGGGCCCGCAGGCGATGGCGTTCCCGCCCGGCGTCGATCACGAGCCACACGGCGACGAGCCCGAGCAGCGCGAGGAGCACCGTCTCCACAGCCATGACCGTTCAACGCGCGACGGTGCGCCGAGGACACGCGAATGACACCGATGGGATTACGAGACTGCTCCGATCAGCCCTGCAGTAGCTCCGGGTGACGGGTCACGGCCGCGTGCAGGGCCTCGCGCCACGGTGGTAGGGGCCGCAGGCCCGCGGCGCGCCACGACGCGTCGGAGAGCACCGACCACGCCGGGCGCGGCGCCGGGCGCGGGAAGGACGCGGTGTCGCAGGGGCGCACGCGCCCGGGATCGGCGCCCAGTTCGGCGAACACCGCCCGCGCCAGGCCGCACCAGGTCGTCGCCCCGCCGCCCGCCGCGTGTCGCGTCCCGGGCGGGGCGGACGAGCGGGCCAACGCGACGAGCCCGTCGGCGAGGTCGGCGGACCACGTCGGCGACCCGTGCTGGTCGTCGACGACGTCGACGGTCTCGCGCTCGCGGGCGAGGCGGGCCATCGTGCGCACGAAGTTGGCCCCGACCGAGCCGTAGACCCAGGCGGTGCGCACGACGTGGTGGGCGCCGGGCAGCGCGGCGCGCACGGCCTGCTCCCCGGCGAGCTTGCTGCGCGCATAGACCCCGGCCGGCGCGGTGGGGTCCTCCGGCTCGAGGGGACGCGTCTCGCCGCCGGGCAGCGGGCCCAGCACGTAGTCGGTGGAGACGTGGACCATCGTCGCGCCGACCTCGGCGCACGCGGCCGCGAGCAGCCCGGGCGCCTCGGCGTTGACCGCCCACGCTGCCGCGGCCGCCTCCGGGTCGGTCTCGGCCCGGTCGACGGCCGTGTACGCGGCGGCGTTGAGCAGCACCGCGGGGCCCTCGCCCGGCGCCGCCGCCCACGCGTGCACCGCCTCGCGCACCGCGCCCGCGTCGGTGACGTCGAGCCCGGCGCGATCGTGGACACGCACGGTGTCGCTCGGCGGGACGTCCTCGGCGGCGAGGCGCGCCACCAGGTCCGACCCGAGCGCGCCCCCCGCCCCGGTCACCATCCACCGCACCGGACCCCACCCCCCATCGATCACGGTCCGCAGTGTCGCACCGCCGCGCCCCACGGCTCCCCCGGCCGTGATCACCGTCCACCTCGGTGACGCGCAGGTCGCGGCCGGGTTCCTCACCCGGCGTGGCCGCGACGCGCCGACGAGCCGTCGGACGGGTGAGAAGCCCCGACGGCGTCGGAGTCGGTCTAGCCTGCGAGGTACGACGATCTCCGCGCCGGCGGGTACCCAGCGGGAGCGCCGCGGCGGGCGGGATCGCACGGAGACCGAGGACGAGCGCCACGACGGGGACGGGTGCGGCCCGTGGCGGCCCCGGACGGGCGGAGGGGGGTGGGACCGGTGGACGTCGACGACGCGGACCGGTCGCGCCGCGATCCCGCCCGCCGCTACGGCCCCTCGACAGCGCGGCGCAGCCCGGGCCGCGCCGGCGGCCCGCCGCTCGACGACGGCCCCACCCCCGCCCCGGCCCGCGGCCGCGCGCCCGACGCGGGCCGCGACGGCGCCGCCGACGCGCGCCTGCGCCGCCGCGACCTCGCCGAGCTCTCCGCCGTCCCGGCCGGGGCCCGCGGCCCCGCGGCCCGTCGCCGGGAGCCGCCACCCGGCGAGCGGCCCCGCCGCCCCGCCCCGCCGCGGGGGCGTGACGACCCGCGCGACTCCTTCCGCGACGACCACCGCGACGGCCCGCGTGACGGACCCCGCGACCGCCCGCTCCGCGACCCCCGACCCGGCCGCCGACCCGCGGACCGGGACCGCGACCGTGCCCGGGACCGGGACCGGGACCGGGACCGGGACCGGGACCGTCCGCCCGGCCCACCGCCACGGCCACCCCGCCCGCCCCGGCCCGCACGGGAGCCCTGGCCCGACGACGGCACACCCCGGCGCCGGTTCGCGCGCACGCTGCGCCTGGGCGTCATCGTGCTCTCGGTGCTGGTGTTCGCCCTGAGCGGCACGGCCTGGGCGGCGCTGTCCGGCAGCGTCGGCACCATGTCCGGGGCCCTCGGCAGCGGCCCGGTCGGCAACGCCGCGGACGGGGCCACCGACATCCTGCTCGTCGGCGTCGACAGCCGCACCGATGCGCAGGGCCGGCCGCTGCCCGCGGAGGCCCTCGCGGCGCTCGGCGCCGGCGCGGCCGACGGCGTCGTCAACACCGACACCATGATCCTCGTGCGGGTGCCCAACGACGGCAGCCGCGCGGTCGCGTTCTCCATCCCCCGCGACAGCTACGTCTCCATCCCCGGCGCCTTCCGGCGCGACAAGATCAACTCGGCGTACCCGGGCGCGAAGTCCGAGGAGGCCGTGCGGCTGGTGCAGTCCGGGGTCACCGACCCGCACGAGGTGGACGTCCGCTCGTCCGAGGCCGGCCGCCAGGAACTGGTGCGCGCCGTCGCCGACCTCACCGGCCTGACGGTCGACCATTACGCCGAGGTCAACCTCATGGGCTTCTTCACGCTGACCAACGCCATCGGCGGCGTCGACGTCTGCCTGAAGAACCCGGTCGACGACGAGCTCTCGGGCGCCCGGTTCCCGGCCGGACCGCGCACGGTCGCCGGCCACGACGCGCTCGCGTTCGTCCGCCAGCGCCACGGGCTCCCGGGCGGCGACCTCGACCGCATCCGCCGCCAACAGGCCTTCCTCGCCTCCATGTCGCGCAAGGTGCTCTCCAGCGGCACCCTCGCCGACCCGGTCACGCTGACGCGGCTGCTCGACGCCGTGCGGCAGTCGGTGGTGCTCGACGGCAACTGGGACCTCCTGCGCTTCGGCCAGCAGATGCAGGACGTCAGCGCCGGCGCGGTCGCGTTCCTGACGATCCCCACCAACGGGACGCGGTTCGTCGAGGGCCGCGGCGAGGTGGTCGACGTCGACCCCGGCGCGGTGCAGCGCTTCGTCGACGACGCCATCGGTCCCGAGGAGTCGTCGGCCGCCGACGACGGCCCGCCGCCGGGGACGATCCCGGTCGACGTGCGCAACGCGTCGGGCGCCGAGGGCGCGGCCGCCCGCGTCGTGGCCGTGCTGTCGGCCCAGGGCTACGCGCAGACCGTCGCCGGCAACGCGGAGGATCCGGCCCCGCGCTCGGAGGTGCTCTTCGGCCCCGCGGGCGACGCCGCGGGCGCGCGGGTCGCCGGCAGCCTCGGGAACCTGCCCGCGCGCTTCGATCCGACCGTCCCCCCGCACAGCGTGCGCGTCCTGCTCGCCGCGGACTACACCGGTCCCGGCGCCGCGCCGCCGCCCTCGCCGTTCGAGCGCGCGAGCGAGAACACCGGGAGCCCGACGAGCGCGGCCGGCGCCGAGGTGTCCTCGCCGGCGCCGCCGCCCCCGCCCGCCATCACCGCCCAGGGCGTCCCCTGCGTCGATTAGCGTTCGCCACGATGACCGTCACCGACGCCCTGCTCGGACCCCTGCTCGCCGACGATCCCGCCCGCCCCCTCATCACGTTCTACGACGACGTGACCGGTGAGCGCATCGAGCTCTCCGGGGCCACGTTCGCCAACTGGGTGGCCAAGACCGCGAACCTGCTCCGCGACGAGTGCGACGTCGAGCCGGGCACCCCGGTGGCAGTGCTGCTGCCGGCGCACTGGCAGACGGCGGCCGCGCTGCTCGGGCTGTGGTGGTGCGGCGCCGAGGCCGTCGCCGACCCGGCCGGCGCCGAGGTCGCGCTCGCCACGGAGGACGCCCTCGACGCCGCGAGCGGCGCCGGGCTCGTCGTCGGCTTCTCCCTCGACGCCTTCGGCCGCGGGCTCGACAGGGCGGCCTCCGGCGGGGCCCTGCCCGGCGACGCCGTCGACTACGCGACCGAGGTGCGGGTGCACGGCGACCACTTCGCCCCGCTCGCCCCGGTCCCCGACGACGCCCCCGCGCTCGCGGGCACCGACGTCGCCGGCGTCGTGGCCGCCGCCCGCTCCCGGGCCGCCGAGCTGGGGCTGGCCGCCGGCGACCGGGTGCTCTCCACCCTCGACTGGCCCCTGGCGACGACCGGCGGCCTGGTCGACGGCCTGCTCGCGGTGCTCGCCGCCGGCGCCTCACTGGTGCACGTGCGCCACCCCGCCGGCGACCAGGAGCGCCGCGCCGGCACCGAGAAGGTCACCCGCGTCCTCGGCCCGACGTGAGCATCGACCTGCGCGTCACCCCGATCACGCCGGACCTCGTGCGCGGGGCCCTGACGCTGGAACCGACGGAGCACGGGCTGGCGCCGCACCGCCTGCCGGCGCGGGCGCGGGCGCAGGGCGACGGCCAGCTCGCGATGGCCGAGGCGCAGCCCTCGGGCGTCCGGCTCGTGCTGCGCACGGCGGCGACCGTCGTCGAGCTGGACACGCTGCGCACCCGCGTCGGCTACCGCGACCTGCCGCTGCGCCCCGACGGCGTGTACGACCTGCTCGTCGACGGTGTCCTCACCGCCCGCGCGAGCACGACGGGCGGGCGGGTCCTGCGCCTCGACCCCGCGACCGGTGTCGCCGAGACCGAGCCGGGGCCCCTCGGCACCGTCCGCTTCGAGGGGCTGCCGGCGCGGGACAAGGAGCTCGCGATCTGGCTGCCCCACACCGAGATCACCGAGCTGGTCGCGTTGCGGACCGACGCGCCCGTCGCGGCCGCGCCCCGCGGCGACCGACCCGTCTGGGCGCACCACGGCAGCTCGATCAGCCACGGGTCGAACGCCGCGAGCCCGTCGACGACCTGGCCCGCGCTCGCCGCGGCGACGGGCGGCGCCGAGCTGGTCAACCTCGGGTTCGGCGGCAGCGCGATGCTCGACCCGTTCACCGCCCGGGCCCTGCGCGACACCCCCGCCGACCTCATCAGCGTCAAGATCGGCATCAACCTGGTCAACGGTGACGTCATGCGCCGGCGCGCCCTCGGACCGGCCGTGCACGGCTTCCTCGACACGATCCGCGAGGGGCGGCCGACGACACCGCTGCTCGTCGTCTCGCCGATCCTCTGCCCGATCCACGAGGACACCCCGGGCCCGGGCGCCGTGGACCTCGACGGCGTCGGCGCGATGCGCTTCCGCGCCACCGGCGACCCGGGTGACGTGCCCGCCGGGCGGCTGACATTGCGGGTGGTGCGCGAGGAGCTCGCGCGGATCGTGGCGCAGCGCGCCGCCGACGATCCCTGGTTGTCCCACGTCGACGGCCTCGAGCTCTACGGCGAGTCCGACGCGGCGGACCTGCCGCTGCCCGACCGGCTGCATCCCGACGCCGCCACCCACGCCCGGATCGCCGAGCGCTTCGCCGCGCGGGTCTTCGGCCCCGGCGGGCCGTTCGCCGCGTGAGTGAGGACGGCGCTCACCCGGTCGCCGACCCCCGGGAGGAACGAACGGCGCCCTCGCTGCTTCGGGAGCAGCGAGAGCGCCGTTCGTGTCAGAGCTGAGGGCTCGGCTCAGGCCTGCGGCTGCTGCGGGCCCTGCTGCGGCTGCTGCGGGTAGCCGGCCTGCGGGTAGCCGCCCTGCTGCGGGTAGCCACCCTGCTGCGGGTAGCCGCCCTGCGGGTAGCCGCCGCCGGCCATCGCGTCCTGCTTGGGGTCCGGGCCGTACTGGTTCGGGCCGGGCGTGCCGGCGATGCAGTAGAACACCAGCAGGACAATGCCGCCCACGATCGGGACGAGGCCGATGAGGATCCACCAGCCGGTGCGGTCGGTGTCGTGCAGACGGCGCACGGCGACCGCCAGGGACGGGATCAGCACGGCGAGCGAGTAGAGACCGCTCAGCAGGCCGCCACCGAACTGGAAGCCCGTGCCCGTGGTGGTGAAGCTGGCCGTCCCGATCAGCACGTCGATCAGGGCGAGCACGATGTACGCGATCGCGTTGAACAGCACGAACATCCAGAACTCGGTGCGCCGGGCACGCCCCTTGAAGTCGGCGTACTGCTTGAGCACCTTCAGGTACCACTGCATGGCGAGGACCTCTCACGGAGCGTGTGGCGAGACCGCTCCCGTCGCGGTCCCTGTCGCCCGAGGAGGCTAGCGCCCCGCACGCTCCGTGAGCATTAGGCCGAACGGGTCACTTCTTCAGCAGGCTGCGCGCCATGACCATGCGCTGGATCTGGTTGGTGCCCTCGTAGATCTGCGTGATCTTGGCGTCACGCATCATCCGCTCGACCGGGAAGTCGACGGTGTAGCCGGCGCCGCCGAAGAGCTGCACGGCGTCGGTGGTCACCTGCATGGCCGTGTCCGACGCGAAGCACTTCGACGCCGAGGCGATGAGCCCCATCCGCTTCACGCCCCGCTCGGCCCGGGCCGCAGCCGCGTACACCAGGTGCCGCGACGCCTCGGTCTTCATGGCCATGTCGGCGAGCATGAACTGCACGCCCTGGAAGTCGGCGACGGCCTTGCCGAACTGCCTGCGCTCCCGGACGTAGTCGACCGCGGCGTCGAGGGCCCCCTGCGCGATGCCGACGGCCTGCGCCCCGATGGTCGGACGCGTGTGGTCGAGGGTGGCGAACGCGGTCTTGAGACCGGTGCCGGGCTCGCCGATGATCCGGTCGCCGGGGATGCGGCAGTTCTCGAAGTAGATCTCGGTGGTCGGCGAGCCCTTGATGCCGAGCTTGTGCTCCTTCGGGCCCACCGAGAAGCCCGGGTCGTCGCGGTGCACCACGAACGCCGAGATGCCGTTGGCGCCCTGGTCCGGGTCGGTCTTCGCCATGACCGTGTACCAGTCGGAGACGCCCCCGTTGGTGATCCAGGCCTTGGTGCCGTTGAGCACCCAGCCGTCTCCGTCCCGCTCGGCCCGCGTGCGCATCGAGACCGTGTCCGAGCCGGCCTCCCGCTCCGAGAGCGCGTAGCTGATCATGGACTCGCCGGAGGCGATCGACGGCAGCACCTTCTGCTTCAGCTCCTCGGAGCCGGACAGGATGATGGGCATCGACCCGAGCTTGTTCACCGCCGGGATCAGCGACGCCGACGCGTCGACGCGCGCGACCTCCTCGATGACCATGCAGGCGACGATCGAGTCACCGCCCTCGCCGCCGTACTGCTCGGGGATGTGGATCGCGTGGAAGCCGGCCTGCGTCAGGGCGGTGCGCGCCTCCTGCGGGAACCGCGACTGCTGGTCGACGTCGAACGCGTGCGGCGCGATCTCCTTCTCCGCGAGCGCGCGGACCGACTCGCGCAGCGCGTCGCGCTCCTCGCCGAGGCTGTACAGGTCGAACTCCGGATCCACGGCGGTCCCTCCACACACGACGGCGTTGCGCCCTCACGATACTCGGACGTCCGACCATCGGGGGCGTCCACGGTCCGCGGGGAGTGTGGTCCCGGCGACGGCCGCTCGGCGCCGGCGCGGGGTGGCACCCCGGGGGTCAGCCCCCGGCGGCGTCCTCCCGGGCGCGTGCGGCGAGCGCGGCGTCCTTCGTGGCGACGGTCTCGGCCAGGCCGCTCTGGAACCGCTCCATCGCCCGTGCGAGCGCGGGGTCGGACGCCGCGAGGATGCGCACCGCGAGCAGGCCCGCGTTGCGCGCCCCGCCGATCGACACCGTCGCCACCGGGACGCCGGCAGGCATCTGCACGATCGAGAGCAGGGAGTCCATCCCGTCGAGGTGGGCCAGTGGCACGGGCACGCCGATCACCGGCAGCACCGTCGCCGAGGCGACCATCCCCGGCAGGTGCGCCGCCCCGCCCGCGCCGGCGACCACGACCCGCACGCCACGACCCGCCGCCGCGCCGGCCCAGTCGAGCATCGCGCGCGGGGTGCGGTGCGCGGAGAGCACGCGCGCCTCCCAGCGCACGCCGAACTCGTCGAGCGCCACCGCGGCCGCACGCATCGTCGGCCAGTCGGAGTCACTGCCCATGACGATCCCCACCGGCGGGGCGGGCTCCGGGCTGCTCATGAGTGCGGGTCCCATCCGTCGCTCCACACGCCGGTGGAGAGGTGGTCGGCGGCCATGCGGGCGCGGGAGCGCACCGCGTCGAGGTCGTCACCGCGCACCGTCACGTGGCCGATCTTGCGCCCGGGCCGCTCGCCCTTGCCGTAGAGGTGCACCCGCGCATCGGGGAAGCGGGCGAAGGTGTGGTGCAGGCGCTCGTCGAGCTTCGTCGCCGGCACGGGGTCGCCCCCGAGCACGTTGGCCATCACGGTCACGGGCGCGGTGGTCGTCGTCGCGCCCAGGGGGTAGTCGAGCACGGCCCGCAGGTGCTGCTCGAACTGCGAGGTCACCGACCCCTCGATCGTCCAGTGCGCCGAGTTGTGGGGGCGCATCGCGAGCTCGTTGACCACCAGCCCGTCGGCGGTCTCGAACAGCTCGACGGCCAGCAGCCCGACGACGCCCAGCGCCTCGGCGATGCGCAGGGCGAGCTGGTCGGCCTCCTCGCCCCGCCCCGGGTCCAGGCCGGGGGCGGGCGCCAGCACCTCGGTGCAGATGCCCTGCTCCTGCACCGTCTCGACCACCGGCCACACCGCGGCCTGCCCGAACGGCGAGCGGGCGAGGACGGTGGCCAGCTCGCGCCGCAACGGCACCCGCTGCTCGACCATGAGCGGGGTGCCCGCGGCGAGCAGCTCGGTCACGGTGGCCCGGGCGGCCTCGGCGTCGTCGAGCATCCACACCCCGCGCCCGTCGTAGCCGCCGCGCACCGCCTTGAGCACGACCGGCCAGCCGTGGTCGGCGGCGAAGGCGGTGACGTCGTCGACGCCCTGCACCGCGGCGAACGGCGGCACCGGCTCGCCGAGCTCCGCGAGGCGTGTGCGCATCGCGAGCTTGTCCTGGGCGTGGTGCAGGGCGTCGGGGCCCGGGTGGACGGTGTGGCCCTCGGCGACGAGCGCGCGCAGGTGCTCGCCGGGCACGTGCTCGTGGTCGAACGTCAGGGCCTCGGCGCCCGCGGCCGCGCGGCGCAACGCGTCGAGGTCGCGGTGATCGCCCAGCACGACGTCCGGAGCGACGAGCGCGGCGGGCTCGTCCGGGCCGGTCGCCAGCACCCGCAGCGACTGCCCGAGCGCGACGGCGGCCTGGTGCGTCATCCGCGCGAGCTGGCCGCCGCCGACCATCGTCACCACGGGCAGACCGGTGCGCTCGTCCACGGTGGGGAGACGGTACGCGTCCTGGTGATCAGGGGTGCGACGCGGCCGGGTCGGGCGCCGGCACCTCGTCACGCAGCCGCTCGAGCAGCGCGCACGCCTCGTCATGGGTGGCCGGCAGGGGCTCGATCCGCACCGACGGGGGCCCGGCGAGGCCCTCCGCGGCGGCCAGCCGGCGCTCGGCGAGGCGGCGCAGCACCCCGACGCGCTCGATGAGCCCCTCGCGCGGGGCGAGCACGACGAGGGTGCCGCGACCGACCACCGCGACCGACTCGCCCGCGTCGAACACGACGCGAGCGGCGTCGCCGGCGATCGTCAGCGGTGCGACCCGGCGCCAGTCCCGGACGTCGAGCGTGAGCACCACGAGCGCCCGTCCCTCGCCCGCGTCGCGGCCGTGGGCGCGCGCGGCGCGGTAGACCTCGGCGAGGCGGGTGCGCAGGTAGCGGACGCTCGCCAGCCCGGAGAGCGGGTCGACCGCGGCGGTCTCGGCCAGGTCGCCGCACGCCACGTCGGTCCACGCGAGCGACACCGCGCGCAGCAGCCGGACGCCGTCGGGACCGCGGCCGGCGCCCGCCGGGTCGGCGCCGCGCCCGGGGAGGGCGACCGCGGTGGCGACGCCGGCGCCGCCGCAGACGGCCGTGTTGAGCGCGGCGAGGTCGGTGAGCGTCTCGGCGAGCCCCACCCCCGCGCCGGCCCGGGCACCCGCCCAGCCCGCGAGCGCCCGCTCGACCGCGCGGTCGCGGGCCTCCCGGTCCTCGTACCGGGCGGTGACGACCTCGCACACCGCGTCGACGGACGGGTCCGGCCAGTCCGCGGCCGAGGCCCAGCCCAGCGCGCTGCTGCAGGCGAACCACCGCTCCCGCAGCGCCGCGGCCCTCTCGGCCCCACCTGGCCCGCCCACCAGGTGCGGCCTCCTCCCGGTGGCCCGCGTGTCCTGCTCGGTACTCACGTCCATCCGGCTGGCCCACCTCCGGCGTCGCATGGTGCCCGTTGCCCGCGGGGACGTGCGTCCCGGGCCGGAGACGCGCGACGGCGTCATCCATGACGGTGACGGTCACCGGTTCGGCCGTACGGGCGAGAGAAACTCCGCCGACGGGTGGGGAGGTGGTCGGGGCGATGACGGCCGACGAGGGCGGACACCCCGGCGCCCGCGACGGCGGCACGGGCGGGGGCACCGGGGGCTCCGGGGGTGCTGACCCGCGCAGCGACGCCGACCTCATCGCCCGCCTGCGCGGCCGCGGGGCCGACCACGACTCCACCGCCGCCTTCGCCGCCCTCTACGCCCGCCACCACGACGCCGCGCGGGCCCTGGCCCGCCAGCTCGCCCGCTCCCCCGCCGACGCGGACGACCTCGTCGCCGGCGCCTTCATGCGCATGCTCGAGGTCCTGCGGGCCGGACGAGGGCCGACCGAGGCGTTCCGGGCGTACCTGCTGACGTCGGTGCGCCACCTCGCCTACGACCGCAGCCGCGCCGAGCGACGCCTCGACCTCACCGACGAGATCGCCGACGTCCACGGTGTCGACCCCGACGGCACCGTCGTCCCGTTCACCGACCCGGCCCTCGCGGGCCTGGAGCGCACCCTCGCTGCCCGTGCCTTCGCGACGCTGCCCGAGCGCTGGCAGGCGGTGCTCTGGCACCTCGAGGTCGAGGGGGACACGCCCGCCGACATCGCGCCCCTGTTCGGGCTGTCGGCCAATGCCGTCTCGGCCCTGGGGTACCGGGCACGCGAGGGCCTGCGTCAGGCCTACCTGCAGGAGCACCTCGCCGCCGGTTCCGGACGCTGGGACCGGCGCCACCGCGACACCGGCGAGCGGCTCGGCGCCTACACCCGCGGCGGTCTGTCCCGCCGCGACGCCCAGCGCGTCGAGGCCCACCTCGCGGAGTGCGCCGAGTGCCGCGCCCTGGCCGACGAGCTCCGCGAGGTCAACTCCGGGATGGTCCGCGCCGTCGTCGCGCCGCTCGTGCTCGGCGGCGGCCTCGTCGGCTACCTCGCCTCGCGGGGCGGGACCGGCAGCCTGGCCCTCGACGCGAGCACCGGCGAGCTGGCGGTCGTCGGCGGCGGGGCGCTGGGCGTGCTCGGCGCACTCAGCGGCCTGACCGGCGCCGTACGGCCCACCCTCCCGAACCGGCTGGGCACCGTCGGCGCCCTCGGCCTCGCCGGCGCGGCGGGGATCGCGGCGTTCGTCCTCGGCGACGCCCTCGAGCCGCCGCCCGTGCCGCCGGTGGCGGGCCCCGCGTGGCCGGCCGGCCTCCCGCCGGTGGGGAGCCCGGCGCCGCCGTCCCCGGGTCCGCCCGCTCCGCCCCCGACCCCGTCGCCCGTGGCCCCGTCGCCCTCCGCCGCGCCGGTCCCGGCCGCGCCGCCCCTGGCCGCGCCGGCCCCCGGTGCGTCCGTCCGGGGCACACCGAGGTCCGCCCGTACCGAGGCCGCCCTCGACGTCCCCGGCCTCTTCGGCCCCGGGGCCGTGCCCCGGGGCGCGTCCGCCGAGGGTCCGGAGGAGACCGGACGGGAATCGCGGGCCACGCGCGCCGGGTCGGTCGACGACCGCCGCGCCCCGCAGGAGGACGACCGGTGGGGCCAGGCGCCCGCCGAGCGGTCCCGCGCGACCGGCCGGGACACCACGGGGTGGGCGGCGGACACCGGCCCGGTCCCGTCCGGCATGTCTCGAGACTGTGCGCTCACCGTGCGCCTTCCCGTCCTGGGTGCGGCCGCGGCACTCTGCCCGACCGGCCCGCGCTGAGCGCGCCCGTCACTACACTGCGCGCGGTGACCGATCGCCGCGCAGCCGTCGGGGCGGATCCCGTCCCGTCCGGGCCGTGGGGCCGGGCAGCGCGGCTGGCCGACCGGCACGGCGAGCTGGTCAAGTTCGCCACGGTCGGGGCGATCACGTTCGTGGTGGACACGGCGGTGTTCGTCACCGCCAAGTCCACCGTGCTCGAGCCGAAGCCGGTCACCGCGAAGGTCCTCGCGGTGCTCATCGCCACGATCGTCGGGTACGTGCTCAACCGCGAGTGGTCGTTCCGGCTGCGCGGGGGCCGGGGCCGGCCGCACGAGGCGCTGCTGTACTTCGCGGTGTCGGGTGTCGCGCTGGCGGTCAACGCCGCCCCGCTGGGGGTCTCGCGCTACGTGCTCGACCTCGCCCAGCCCGCGGTGTCCTCGCTGACCGAGCACGTGGCCGACCTCGTCAGCGCGCAGGTCGTGGGCACGCTGCTGGCGATGGTGTTCCGGTGGTGGGCGTTCCGCCGGTGGGTGTTCCCCGACGAGGTCGGCCCGCTGCGCTGAGCCGCACGCGGGCCCCGGACGTGCCGGACCAGGGACGATGCGATCCGGCCGCCCGCCGTCACCGCGTCGCAACCCGAACGGGCGACGCAACTGCCCCGTCGGAGGCGGCACGGCGCGCCCGGTCGGGGCCACGACGACCGCCGGTCTCCGACCGTGCGCCGGTCGTCGCCCGAACGCGCTGTCAGAAGCAGGGTTCTTGATACTTTCGGGCCCGCCTGGCCGGCCGGTCGGAGAGGTCGGGAGCGCACCGGACGCGGAGGAGGACCTGCTGTGCCCAAGCTGCCGTGCCCCCACCGACACCCCGGCCGAGCCACGCGCGCCGCGCGCGAGCCCGACGAGCTCGAGCACTGCGACGGCCTGATGGTCCTCGTGCTCGACCCCGTCACCGGGGCCGCCGACACCTACGGGCCCTACCCGGCCGGGCGTGCCCGCGCCGAGGCCGACGGGCGCCGCCAGGAACTCGACGCCGAGGACCTCACGGACGTCACCGTCGCGCTCGTCCGCCACCACCGACCCCGCTGACCGGCGCCCGACCGCCTCACCGCGGGGTGCTCGGCAGGGGGCGCGCGGCGGCCACGGTCCGGTCGGTGCGCGGGACGGGGAGGAAGACGGCGAAGACGGCGGGGCGCGTGCGCGCGAGCTCGAGGCGTCCCCCGTCGGCCTCGATCAGCGCGCGGGCGAGGGCGAGGCCGACACCGGTGGACGCGGCGCCGGACACCCCGCGGTCGAAGACGTGCGGCGCGAGCTCGGGCGGCACGCCGTCGCCGTGGTCGCCGACCTCGACGACGATCGTGTCGTTGTCCGACAGCCGTGCGGTGAGCGTGACCGTGCCCCGGCCGTGACGCAGCGCGTTGTCGACGAGCACGCCCAGCGCCTCGCGCAGACGTCCCGACGTGGCCCGCGCGACGAGCCCCTCGGGCGCCCGCACGCGCACCGCCCGGCTCTCGGCGTGCAGCGGGTCGTGCCACTCGGCCGCGACGGCCTCCAGCTCGCCCGCGACCTCGACCGGTGCCGCACCCGACGCGCGGGCCTCCCGGGCCGAGGCGAGCAGCTCGTCGAGCACCTCGGCCAGGCGCTCGGCCTGCTCGAGCGCCGCGGCACCCTCGGCGGACACGTGCTCGTCGGGGTTCGCCGCGAGCTCGTCGAGGCGCAGCTGCAGCGCGGTGAGACGGCTGCGCAGCTGGTGGGACACGTCGCCGACGAGGTCGCGCTCGCGCTGCAGCAGCTCCGCGAGCGCGGTGGCCGAGGAGTCGAGCACGTCGGAGACGCGGTCGAGCTCCGGGATGCCGTGGCGGTGCGGAGCGGGCCGGAAGTCGCCGGCGCCCAGCCGGGCGGCCCGCCCGGCGACCTGCTGGAGCGGGACGGCGAGCCGCCGGGCGGTCAGCGTCGCCACCACCGCGCCCACGGCCACCGACAGCAGCACCGCGGCGACCACCAGCGCCGTCGCCTGCAGCTGGCGCGCCCGCATCTCGGCGGTCGGCTCGGAGAGCACCGCGGTGCCCGACAGCCCGAAGGGCAGCGTCTCGCTCACCGTCGGGCCCGGCTCCTGCTCGCCCAGCGTGCTCGTCCCGCGCGGCGTCCGGACCACCAGCGACCCACCGGGCGGGACCGCGATCCCGACGGCGCTGAGGTCGACGGGGCGGTCCGACGAGGCCTGCGCGTCGAGCGTGGCGACCACCTGTCGGAGCCGGGAGTTGATGTCGGCGCGCGTGAAGTCCTCGACGAGCTGCCATGTCGTGAGTGCCAGCGGCCCGCCCAGCACCGCGACGGTGATCGTCACGACGATGAGCGTGGAGACGAGGATCCGGCGCCGCACCCGCGCGCTCCTAGGTGTTGAAGCGGAAGCCGACCCCGCGCACCGTGCTGATGCGCTTGCCGTTGCCGCCGCCCTCATCGACGAGCTTGCGACGCAGCCACGACATGTGCATGTCGAGCGTCTTCGAGGTCTTCATCTCGGGGTCGTTCCAGACCTCGCGCAGGATCTCCTCGCGCGAGACGACCTGCCCGGCGTGGGCCATGAGCACGCGCAGGAGCTCGAACTCCTTGTTGGCCAGCCCGACCTCGACGCCGTCGACGGTGACCCGGCGCGCCGAGGGCTCGAGCCGCACCCCGCCCGCGTCGAGCACCTCCGGCGCCCGCCGGCGCAGCAGCGCCCGCACCCGCGCCAGGAGCTCTGCCAGCCGGAACGGCTTGCCCACGTAGTCGTCGGCGCCCGCGTCGAGGCCGACGACGAAGTCCACCTCGTCGGTGCGGGCGGTCAGCATGAGCACCGGCAGGTCGGGCTGCTCGGCGCGCACCCGCCGGCACACCTCCAGCCCGTCCATCCCGGGCAGGCCGAGATCGAGCACCATGAGGTCCGGCCCGGCCGCCCCCGCCCGGGTCAGCGCGGCCGGCCCGTCGCCGACGACGTCGACCCGGTAGCCCTCGCGCTGGAGCGCCCGCGACAGGGGACCGGCGATCGCCGCGTCGTCCTCGACGAGCAGCACCGTGGTCACGACGCCACAGTAGACCTGGGGGACACGGCCCCTGGCACGATCGCCGCCCATGAGCCCCGGGACCCCCGCGACCGGGCGCGCCGCCGACCTCGCGCTCGCCCTGGCCCTCGCCGACGCCGCCGACGCGGTGACCCTGCCCCGCTTCCGCGCGGTCGACCTGCGCGTGGAGCGCAAGCCCGACCGCACCCCGGTCACCGACGCCGACACCGCCTGCGAGGACCGGCTGCGCGCCGTGCTCGCCGAGCGTCGCGCCGGCGACGCCGTGCTCGGCGAGGAGCGCGGCGGGCACCTCGGCACCGGGCGGGTGTGGGTGATCGACCCGATCGACGGCACCAAGAACTTCTCCCGCGGGGTGCCGGTGTGGGCGAGCCTCGTCGCCCTGGTGGACGACGGGCGGCCCGTCGTCGGCGTGGTCAGCGCCCCCGCCCTGGGCCGGCGGTGGTGGGCCGCGCAGGGCGAGGGCGCGTTCACGCGCGACCCCGCCCGCGGGGTCGAGGAGGGGCGGCTCGCCGTGTCGGGCGTCGGCGACCTCGCCGACGCCTACGCCTCGACCACCGACCTGGACCACTGGCGGGCCCTCGACCGTCAGGAGCAGTGGCTCGCGCTGACCCGGGCGTGCTGGGAGAGCCGCGCGTTCGGCGACTTCTGGCACCACTGCCTCGTCGCCGAGGGCGTGCTCGACGTCGCCGTGGAGCCGGCGGCCAACACCTGGGACCTCGCCGCGACCCAGGTGCTCGTCGAGGAGGCCGGCGGGCGGCTCACCGACCTCACCGGCGCCGTGCGCCCCGACGGCGGGGACTCCCTGACCAGCAACGGCCTGCTGCACGACGCGGCCCTGGCCCTGGTCGCGCGTCAGGGCTGACCGGCCCCGGCGAGCCGCGCCCACACCAGCCGGCCGAACAGCGAGAAGCAGGCGGCCGACTCGTCGTCGAACCGCGTCCACTCGAAGCGACCACCACCGTCGCACCAGAACACCTCCCACTCCCCCGTCCCGTCGGGGCCGTCGGGCACGGCACGCACGCACCACGCCCGGTCGGCCTCCGCTCCCACGCTGACCGCCGCGTCCGGCACACCGGCCGCGGCCAGCCAGCCCGCCAGCTCACCGGCCCGCACACCGGTTCCGACGCAGCCGGGTCCCGCACGGTTCCCTCCGGCCGCCGCGGGACGGGCTGGCACGATCACCGCCGTGACCACCCCCGAGGTCTGCTTCGAGGACCTGCCCGCCGGCCGGCGCATCGCGCTGGGCACGGTGGTCGTCGACCGGGACGAGATGCTCGCGTTCAACCGCCGTTTCGACCCGCAGCCCTTCCACGTCGACGAGGACGCGGCGCGCGCCTCGCTGTTCGGGGGGCTGTGCGCGTCGGGGTGGTTCACCGCCTCGCTGTGGATGCGCTGCTACGTCGACGGGCTGCTGTCGCGGGCCGCGTCGCTGGGCTCGCCGGGCGGCGACGAGATCGCCTGGCCGGCACCGGTGTTCGCCGGGGACCGGCTGGACGCGGCGATGGAGGTCGTGGCCGCGCGGGTGTCGGCGAGCCGCCCGCAGCTCGGCCTGGTGACGCTCGTCGGGACCCTGACCCGGGGCGCGGGCACCGACGAGGCCGTCGACGTCTACCGCGGGCGCTTCACCGGGATGTTCGGGCGGCGCGGGTCCGACGGAACCGCCGGCGTCTGACGCGCCCGGCCCGCCCCGGCCCGGGGTCGTCCGCCGGCTCCTCGTCGTCCGGGTCGTCCGGGTCGTCCGGGTCGTCCGGGTCGTCGTCCCGGTCCTCCGGCCCGTCCTCGGCCGACCACGCGCCCCAGTCGTCGTCGCCGGTCCGCTCCTCCCGGTCGAGCCCGCCGCGCTCGGCGGCGACCCCCTCGACCATCGTGGCCAGCCGCTCGACGCCTCCGAGCCCCGCGAACTCCCAGGGCTCCTCGGTGCCCACCGTCGACACGACCAGCGTGCCCGCGCCCAGGGCGCGCTCGAGCGCGGTACGCCGGGTGCGCACGCCGGTGATCGTCGAGCCGGCCAGGTCGACGCTCTCGCGCGTGAGCACGCCCTCGCGCACGAGCAGGCGGCGGTCGGTGACGACGAGGTGGGTGCAGCGCCAGCGCACCAGCGGCAGCACCGCGAGCCACACGACCGCGATCACCGCGAGCAGGACGAGCGCCAGCCGCAGCGCGGTGCGGGTGCCCTCGGCGGGCACGGCGGTCGCCAGCGCGGCGAGGAAGGCGGCGAGGAACGCCGCGACCGGCGGGACCAGGGCGGGCACGACGAGCATCCGCCAGTGCGGGCGCCTGTGGGCGAGCACGTGCTCGCCGCGGCGCAGGACGGCGTCGGGGTAGGCCACGGGCACCTCCTCGACCGCCGACCCCGGCGAGGCTAGCGACCCGCGGGCCGCACGTGGACCACGTCGCCCGCCGACACGACGGTCGTGTCCCCGCCCGTGTCACGGACGGCGAGCCGCCCGTCGCGGTCGACGTCCACCGCACGGCCCTCGAGCACGCGCCCCCCGGGCAGCGTCACCGTCACCTCCCGGCCGAGCGTGGCGCAGCGGGCGCGGTAGTCGTCGACGAGCCCGGCCGCGGCGACGTCCCCGTACGCCGAGCGCCAGCGGCCGTCGAGGTCGGCGAGCGCGCGCAGAACGGCGACCAGCACGGTCTCCCGCCCGAGGTGCCCCGCGCCCTCCGCGGCCAGCGACGTCCCCCCGGCCGGCAGGTCGGCGGCGGCCGTGCCGACGTTGAGCCCGATGCCGACCACCAGCGCGCGCTCGTCCCCGCCCTCCGCGACCTCGGCGAGCACGCCCGCGCCCTTGCCCTGCCCGGGACCGAGCAGCAGGTCGTTCGGCCACTTCAGGGCCGCCGGGACGTCACCGCCGGTCACCTCGCCGACCGCCTCCACCAGCGCCAGCCCGGCCAGCAGCGGCGCCCACCCCCAGCGTTCGACGGCCACCTCGCGCGGGCGCAGGAGCACCGAGAACGTCAGGCCCTCCCCCGCCCGGTCGGACCACACCCGGTCGCGGCGGCCCCGCCCGGCGTCCTGGTGCTCGGCGACCAGCACGGTGCGGTCGGGGGTGGCCGGGTCGGCGGCCCGGGCGGCGAGGTCGGCGTTGGTCGAGCCGGTGCGCGTCACGACCTCCAGCGACGCCCACGGCCCCGACGGCGGGGCCAGGGCACGTCGCAGGGCGTCGCGGTCCAGGGGTGCGGCCTCCACGCCCGCGCACCGTAGTAGTGCCCCTGATCACCTCCCCTCCCACGAACCCGGGCGGTGTCGGGGCCGGTCGCTACAGTGCCGCTCCATGACCGCCGCGACGGAGCCGTTGCCGGAGCCCGACAGCCCTGCCGGTGGGGCTGCCGGGGAGCCCGACATCCACACCTCGGCCGGCAAGCTGGCCGACTGGTACCGGCGCCAGGACGACGTCGTGCACGCGGGCAGCGAGCGGGCCGTCGAGCGGCAGCACGCCAAGGGCCGCAAGACCGCGCGCGAGCGCATCGACCTGCTGCTCGACGAGGGCTCGTTCCTCGAGTTCGACGCGATGGCGCGGCACCGGTCCACCAACTTCGGCCTCGAGCAGAACCGCCCCTACGGCGACGGGGTGGTCACCGGTCAGGGCACGGTCGACGGGCGCCCGGTCTGCGTGTTCTCCCAGGACGCGACGGTGTTCGGCGGCGCGCTCGGCGAGGTCTACGGCGAGAAGATCGTCAAGGTCATGGACGTGGCCATGAAGATCGGCTGCCCGGTCGTCGGCATCAACGACGGCGGCGGTGCGCGCATCCAGGAGGGCGTGGTCGCGCTCGGCCTCTACGGCGAGATCTTCCGGCGCAACGTGCACGCCTCGGGCGTGGTCCCGCAGATCTCGCTGGTGATGGGTCCCGCGGCCGGCGGCGCGGTGTACTCCCCCGCGCTCACCGACTTCACGGTGATGGTCGACGAGACCTCGTTCATGTTCATCACCGGGCCCGACGTCATCAAGACCGTCACCGGTGAGGACGTGGAGTTCGAGGCGCTGGGCGGGGCGCGCACCCACAACACCACCTCGGGCAACGCCCACTACCTGGCCTCCGACGAGGAGGACGCGATCTCGTTCGTGCAGGAGCTCCTGGGCTACCTGCCGTCGAACAACCTCACCGACCCGCCGCGCATCGCCGGCGAGGAGGAGTCCGGCTCGGTACCGGAGGGCATCGGCGAGACCGACCTCGAGCTCGACACCCTCGTGCCCGACTCGCCCAACCAGCCCTACGACATCCGCGAGGCCATCACGCGGGTCGTCGACGACGGCGAGTTCCTCGAGATCCAGGCGCTCTACGCGTCCAACATCGTCACCGGCTACGGCCGGGTCGAGGGGCGCCCGGTGGGCATCGTCGCGAACCAGCCCACCCAGCTGGCCGGCTGCCTCGACATCGGCGCCAGCGAGAAGGCCGCGCGCTTCGTGCGCACCTGCGACACGTTCAACATCCCGGTGCTCACCTTCGTCGACGTGCCGGGGTTCCTGCCGGGCACCGACCAGGAGTACAACGGCATCATCCGCCGCGGCGCCAAGCTGATCTACGCCTACGCGGAGGCGACGGTCCCGCTGGTCACCGTCATCTGCCGCAAGGCCTACGGCGGCGCGTACGACGTCATGGGCTCCAAGCACCTGGGCGCCGACGTCAACATCGCCTGGCCCACCGCGCAGATCGCGGTCACCGGGGCGTCCGGCGCGGTGAGCATCCTCTACCGCAAGGAGCTGGCGAAGGTGGCCGAGGAGGGCGGCGACGTGGAGGCCCGGCGCGCCGAGCTCCAGCAGGAGTACGAGGACACGCTGGCCAACCCCTACATCGCCGCCGAGCGCGGCTACGTGGACGCCGTGGTCCCCCCGTCGCACACCCGCGGCTACGTCGCCCGCTCCCTGCGGATGCTCGAGACCAAGCGCGAGACGTTGCCGCCGCGCAAGCACGGGAACGTGCCCCTGTGAGCGCAGCGAACGACGAGGTGACGCTGTGAGCGCAGGCGAACGACGAGGTGACGCTGTGAGCGCAGCGAACGACGAGGTGACGCTGTGAGCGCAGCGAACGACGAGGAGTCGGCCCGCCCGGTGCTGCGCATCGTGCGCGGCGAGCCCGACGCCGTGGAGATCGCGGCGCTCACGGCCGTGCTCGCCGCGGCGGGAGGCGGGGGTGACCCCGAGGGCGAGGCCGTCGCGCCGGTCGCGCCGTCGACCTGGGCGCGCCCGGTCGACCTCGTGCGTGGCCCCGTCCACCCCGGCCCCGGCGGCTGGCGGGCCTCGGCCCGTCCCCGCTGACCGCCTCGAGCTCCCCAGGTGACCTGATGGCCCTGTTGCGCCGACGTCGTCGCACGCTCGTGGGTGGCGAGTCCTACCGGGACGCCGACCACGCCCTCATGCCGATCCCGCCGACGGGCGGGCTCGTCAGCGCGCAGCTCCGCAACGTCGAGGGCCGGCCGCTGCCCGGCGTCAGCGTCGCGATCGTGGAGACCGAGGGGCTGCGGCGGGTGGTCACCCAGTCGCCCACCGACCCCTTCGGTTTCTACACCTCGGCCGTGCCCAGCGGCTCCTACACGCTGCGCGCCTCCCTCGGCGGCTACCGCACGCTGACCCGGGAGCTCGCCGTGGGCCGCGGCGACCACGCCGCCCTCGGCGCGCTCACGATGACCGCCGACCAGGGCACCACCCGCCCGCCGCCCGGGGAGTGGGTGATCGACGACGCCCACAGCCGGCTGGGGTTCGTCGCGCGCCACATCGCGCTCTCCCGGGTGTACGGCGAGTTCACCCGGTTCCGCGGGTCGATCGTCATCGCCGAGGAGCTCGAGGACTCCAGCATCGATGTCGTCATCGACGCGGCCAGTATCGAGACCCACAACGCCCAGCGCGACGCCCACCTGCGCTCGCAGGACTTCCTGGCCGTCGACGACCACCCGCAGCTGCAGTTCTCCAGCACGCGCTTCGCGGTGCGGGCGGGCAACTCGTGGACGATCGACGGCGACCTGACGATCCGGGGGCGCACCAACGACGTCCGGCTCGACACCACCTACCTCGGCACCCAGACGTGGAACGGCACGCGCGTGGGGGCGACGGCCACCACCTCGCTGCACCGGGAGCACTTCACGCTCAACTGGCAGCAGATGGTCGCCCGCGGCATCCCCGTCGTCGGCTCCACGATCCAGATCCACCTGGACGTCCAGGCGGTCCTCCAGCTCTGACGCGTCACTCGCCGGCGTCGACCAGCGCGGCCGTCCAGAGCTGTCCGAGCCAGGTGGCGTAGGCCTCATCGGACCAGCCGCGCCGGTCGACGAGGGTGAGCCACAGCGAGCCGTCGGTGGTGGCGAAGAGGACGTCGCGGCAGGTGTCCGCGGGCACCGCCAGCCGGCCGGTGGCCTCGGCGGCCCGGGCGTGCTCGCCCATGCTCGCCAGCCGCGCCTCGTCGATCTCGGCGAGGAGGGCGGCGGCCGCGGGGTCGGCGCCGGCGGCGCCCTGGATGACCAGGCGAAGCCGTGCCGTGCGACGCATGATCGTCGTGTTGACGACGGCGAAGCGCAGGAGCCGGGCCCGGAGGTCCGGCTCGGCGAAGACCGCGCGCAGCTCCGGCCGGTCCAGGAGGTGGACGTCGCGGTCGTCGCCCCCGACGGCGACGTCCCAGACGCGGTGCAGCACGGTAACCTTGTTCCGGAACGCCGCGTAGATCGTCGGCGTCGCGAGCCCGGCGGCATCGGCGATGTCGGCCAGCGTCGTGGCGCCGTAGCCGCGGGTCACGAACAGCTCGTGCGCGGCGGTCAGCGCGCGCGACCGGGTCTCCCGCGCCTGCTCCTGCCGGCGCGTGGAGTCGTAGCGCCTCTTGACGCCGTCCGACATCGGGTAGAGCCTTTCTCTATTCGATCCACCACAACTATATCGGAGTTGAGGACGATGGCGGCGACGACCGAGGTCGAGGAGTTCCTCGCGACGATGCTGCCGCGGCAGCGGGACGCCGAGCAGGCGCTCTGCCGTGGTGACGCGCGGGCGCGCACGGCGACGTGGTCGCGGCACGACCCGGTGACCCTGTTCGGTGCCGCCGTCACGCTGCGGCAGGGCTGGGACGCGGTCGACGCGACCTCCCGCGCGATCGCCGAGCGGGTCGCGGACAAGCACCTGCGCGACTACGAGCTCCAGGTCGTCGCGGCCGGGGCCGACGCCGACCTGGCCTACACGGTGGCCTTCGAGCACAAGACGTTCGTGGTCGACGGCGAGCCCGTGTCCTACACGCTCCGGGTCACGCACGTGTACCGGCGAGAGGACGGCGAGTGGCGCATCGTGCACCGGCACGGGGACTTCCCACCGCCCGGCCAGGACGCTCGGTCGCCGGTGACCTCGCGAGAATGGCCGGCCTCACTACGGTGACGCCGTGCACGGGGGCCGACGGTGACCGACGGGTTCGACAGCGACGTGCCCTCCCCCGCGCGGATGTACGACTACTACCTCGGGGGCCGGGACAACTTCGCCGCCGACCGCGAGGCCGCTGAGGCGGTCATCGCCAGCCACCCCGAGCAGCGCCAGCTCGCCCGCAACAACCGGGCGTTCCTCGTGCGCGCCGTCGAGCACCTCGCCGCGGCCGGGATCACGCAGTTCGTCGACGTGGGCACCGGCATCCCCACGTCGCCGACCGTGCACGAGGTCGCCCGGCGCACCGCCCCGGACGCGCGCGTGGTGTACGTCGATGACGATCCCGTGGTGCTCGCGCACGCGCGGGCCCTGCTCGCCGAGGACCCCACGCGCGCCGTGGTCGAGGCCGACATGCACGACCCGGCGGCGATCACCACGCACCCGGACGTGGTGCGGCTGATCGACCCGGAGCGCCCGGTCGCGGTGCTGTTCGTCGCGGTCCTGCACTTCTCCGCGGGCGACGAGCCCCGCCGGATCGTCGAGCACTTCCGGCGCCGCATGGCCCGCGGCTCCTACCTGGTGATCTCGGCGGGCAGCTCCGAGGGGCTCTCCGAGGGCGAGCTCGCCGAGCTCCGCGCGGCCTACGCGCGCACCCCGCGCGGCGGGCACCTGCGCACGCGGGACGAGATCGCGGCGCTCTTCGACGGCTTCGAGCTGGTCGAGCCGGGCCTCGTCGACGTCTGCCGCTGGCGGGGCCTCGAGCGGCCGACGCACGTGTCGATCCTCGCGGGTGTGGGCCGTCTCGAGGACGGCCACGCGGACGGGACGCCGACCCCGACGTAGGGTGCCCCATCGTGCGTCTGGTGCTCGCGTCCGCGTCCCCCGCCCGCCTGGCGATCCTGCGGGGCGCCGGGGTCGAACCCCTGGTCGAGGTGTCCGAGATCGACGAGGACGCGCTGCTCGCCGAGCTCGGCCCCGACGCGACGGCGGTGGACACGGTCACGGCGCTCGCGCTGGCCAAGGCGCGCACCGTCGCCGCGCGCGTCGCCGCGGTGGAGCCGGAGTGCGTGGTGATCGGGGCGGACTCGATGCTGCTGCTCGACGGCGAGCTGGTGGGCAAACCGGGTTCGGTGGACGCGGCGCGCGGGCGGTGGGACCAGATGTCCGACAGCTCCGCCGAGCTCTTCACCGGCCACGCCCTCGTCCGCGTCAGCGGTGGAGCGCCGGGGCAGGAGGTCGCCGGGCACGCCCGGACCGTCGTCGCCTTCTCGTCCCCCACCCCCGACGAGCTCGAGGCCTACCTGGCCAGCGGCGAGCCGCTCGCCGTCGCCGGCGCGTTCACGCTCGACGGGCGGGGTGGCTGGTTCGTCGAGGGCGTCGAGGGCGACCCGTCGAACGTCGTCGGCCTGAGCCTGCCCCTGACCCGCCGGCTGCTCGCCGAGATCGGCCTCGGCGTCGACGCGCTGTGGGCCGCCTCGGCGACCGTCCCGACGGCGATCCCGGGACCGGCCGCGCGCTGAGGCGACCCCGTCCCGTGGGGGCCCAGCTCGCCGGTGCCCGGAGTCGTCAGGGCGCGGGCTCGAGGCGCAGCGAGCGCACCAGCGCGTCGGCGGCGTCACCCTCGGCGTCGATGTCCGGGGCGGGCCGTGCGACGGCGAGCACCGCGACCGTGCGCCCCGGCGCCGCCAGCGTGCTGACGCGCACGAGGGCTCCGTCGAGGCCGCCGCCCTCCACCTCGCGCACCGAGGTGCGCGTCGGCAGCTCCGCGATCGCCTCCGCGTTGTCGGTCAGCGCGGCGGTGTCGGCGCCCGGCGCGAGCAGGTCGGCGTAAGCGTCGGCCAGCCGCCGCGCCTCTGCGTCCAGCGCCTCGTCCAGCGCCCCGTCCTGCGCCGGATCGGGCACGGGCGCGGCGCGCGGCGACACCCGGGCCGGGTCGGCGAGGCCCACGAGCACCACCGTGCCCGCGCCGCGCTGCAGGATCGTCGCGCCCTCGAAGCGGCCCGGCGGCACCTCGACGACGTCCTGGGACGGCACGGTCCGCCAGCCGGGCAGCAGCGCGAGCGAGGTGGCCGACACCGCGTCCGGGATGCGTGCCTCGGCGGGAGCGGGCTCCGGGGCGGGGGCGGGCTCCGGCGTCGCGGGGGCGTCCGCGGTCCCGGACCGCGGGGCGGCGGTCGCCCGGTCGGCTGCCCGGTCCGCCCCGACAGCGCCGGCGAACGCCGCGACGAGGCCGGCGAGCACCAGCACGGACGCGCACGCGGCCACCGACCGCCACCACCAAGGCTGCATCGGTCGCCGACCGTAGCCGCGGGCTCCGTGGGGCCTGCACCGGGGCGACCTCGAGCGCTCCTCGTCGTGCGTGTGGTCATGACCACGCCGCCGCCCGCGACGGGCCACGGTCGAGTACGAGAGAGTGACCGCGCCGGACCTCCGTCCGGCCGCACCTACACTGCCCCGACCGTCCCGGTTCAGCGAGGATCCCCCAGGAGGTCAATCCATGGCCGCGTCCGCCCCGACGGGGTTCGACCCGCTGCACACCGTCCTGATCGCCAACCGGGGCGAGATCGCGGTGCGGGTGGTGCGCGCGTGCGCCGACGCCGGCCTGACGAGCGTGGCCGTGTACGCCGACCCCGACCGAGACGCCCCGCACGTGCGCCTCGCCGACCAGGCGTTCGGCCTCGGCGGGGAGACGGCGGCCGAGTCGTACCTCGACATCGAGAAGATCCTGGAAGCGGCGCGGGAGAGCGGCGCGAACGCCGTGCACCCCGGTTACGGGTTCCTGTCGGAGAACGCCGACTTCGCCCAGGCCGTCATCGACGCCGGGCTGATCTGGATCGGGCCGTCGCCGCAGGCCATCCGCGACCTGGGCGACAAGGTCACGGCCCGCAAGATCGCCGAGCGCTCCGGGGCACCCCTGGTGCCGGGCACGAAGGACCCGGTCGCCGACGCCGACGAGGTCGTCGCCTTCGCCGACGAGCACGGGCTGCCGGTGGCCATCAAGGCGGCGTTCGGCGGCGGCGGGCGCGGCATGCGGGTCGCCCGCGAGCGCGACGAGATCCCCGAGATGTTCGACGCCGCGGTCCGCGAGGCCGTCTCGGCGTTCGGGCGCGGCGAGTCGTTCGTCGAGCGCTACCTCGACCGGCCGCGCCACGTCGAGGCGCAGGTGCTCGCCGACCAGCACGGCAACTGCGTCGTCGTCGGCACCCGCGACTGCTCGCTGCAGCGGCGCCACCAGAAGCTCGTCGAGGAGGCCCCGGCGCCGTTCCTGTCCGACGAGCAGCGCAAGCGCATCCACACCTCCGCCCGCGACATCTGCCTGGAGGCCGGCTACTCCGGCGCCGGCACCGTGGAGTTCCTCGTCGGCGAGGACGGGACGATCTCGTTCCTCGAGGTCAACACCCGCCTGCAGGTCGAGCACCCCGTCTCCGAGGAGACCAGCGGCGTCGACCTCGTGCTCGAGCAGTTCCGCATCGCCGCGGGCCAGCACCTGCGGTTCTCCGAGGACCCGGCACCGCGCGGGCACTCGATCGAATTCCGGATCAACGGCGAGGACGCCGGCCGCGGTTTCCTGCCCGCGCCCGGCACCGTCACCCGCTTCGTGGCCCCGGACGGCCCGGGCGTGCGCGTCGACTCGGGCGTCGAGACCGGGACGGTGATCGGCGGGCAGTTCGACTCGATGGTCGGCAAGCTCATCGTCACCGGCGAGGACCGCGAGCAGGCGATGGCCCGCTCCCGGCGCGCGCTGGCCGAGCTCGTCGTCGAGGGCCTGCCGACGGTCGTCCCCTTCCACCGGGCCGTCCTCGACGACCCCGCCTTCACCGCCCCGGACGGCGCCGAGTCGTTCACGGTGCACACCCGGTGGATCGAGACGGAGTTCGACAACCAGATCGCGCCGTACGAGGCCGCGCCCGCGGAGGACGACGAGGAGGTCGCGCCCCGCCAGACCGTCGTCGTCGAGGTCGGCGGCAAGCGCCTCGAGGTCTCGCTGCCCGGCGACCTGGTGCTGGGCGGGGGCGGCGGCGGGAGGCCCGCGGCACCGAAGAAGAAGCGCAAGCGCTCCGGCGGCGGGGCCAAGGTCTCGGGCGACGCCGTGACCGCGCCGATGCAGGGCACCGTGGTCAAGGTCGCGGTGTCCGAGGGCGACACGGTCTCCGCCGGCGACCTCGTCGTGGTCGTCGAGGCCATGAAGATGGAGAACCCCGTGACCGCCCACAAGGACGGCGTGGTCACCGGCCTGACCCTCGAGCCCGGCGCGAGCGTGAACCAGGGCGCGGTGATCTGCGAGATCCCCGACGCGGGCTAGTCGGCGCATACTGGGCCCCATGGCGGACGTGGGGGCGCACGAGCGCGAGCTGGCCATGGAGGCCCTCGACGCCCACCGCCGCGACGGGCGGCTCGAGCGCGGCGAGCACGCCGACCGCTGCGCCGCGGCCTCCCGGGCCACCACGCGGGCAGAGCTCGACGTGCTGTTCCGCGACCTGCCCGAGCCGCACCCGGTCTACCCGAGCCCTGTCCGCTCGGCGCCCTCGCCGTCGGCGCGTCCCGAGCCGGCCGGCCCGCCCGCCGCGCCCGACCTCCCCGAGCTCGTCGGCCCCTCCGGTGCCGCGATCGCCCGGCACGCCGGGCTGATCTCGCTGCTGACGCCCGCGGTCGCCGCGGTGCTGTTCGCCGTCAGCGGTGGCCGGTTCCCGTGGATCTTCGTGCTCGTGCCCGTCGTGATCGCGGGCGTGGCCTGGATCTCACATCGTCACCAGCCCTGAGCGATCACGGGAATAGGCGGCCCGGCCCGCGCGCTGCGCCCCAGGTCCGGCCGGGTGCGCGACGGCGCGTGCCCGGCCACACCGGTGGTACGCCCGGAGCGGAACTCGCTCGCCTGTCGGGGGTCGGTGTGATGCTCTGGAGATCGCCCCGTGACGGTCACGGGTGCCGCCGTGAGGGAGAACGATGACCGCCCCGAGCACTGCCGGAACCGACCGGGGGGACACGTCGTCGGCGCGTCCCATGGTGATCATCGCGATGCTCGTCGTGTCGGCGTTCGTGATGATCCTGAACGAGACGATCCTGTCCGTGGCGCTGCCGCACCTCACGGGCGACCTCGGGGTCAGCGCCACCACCGTGCAGTGGCTGACCAGCGGGTTCCTGCTCACGATGGGCGTGGTCATCCCGACCACGGGGTTCCTGCTCGACCGCTTCACGCCGCGACAGATCTTCCTCGCGGCGATGACGCTGTTCAGCGCGGGCACGCTGGTCTGCGCGCTCTCGCCGGGCTTCCCGCTGCTGCTCACCGGCCGGGTGGTCCAGGCCTCGGGCACCGCGGTGATGATCCCGCTGCTCATGACGTCGGTGATGCGTCTGATCCCCGCCGACCGGCGCGGGGCGACCATGGGGACGATCTCAATCGTCATCGCCGTGGCGCCCGCCATCGGCCCGACGATCGGCGGCCTGATCCTCTCCTCGCTCGACTGGCGGTGGATGTTCTGGAGCGTCCTGCCGCTGTCGATCGCGGCCCTGGTGGTCGGCTCCGTCGTGTTCCGGTTGTCGGACGAGAAGCGTCGCTCCCCGCTCGACCTGCTGTCGGTGCTGCTGTCCGCCCTGGGCTTCGGCGGCATCGTCTACGGGTTCTCCACCCTGGGCCACGGCGGCGACGCCGTCGTCCCGCCGTGGGCGGCCCTGGTCGTCGGCGTGGTCGCGCTGGCCGTGTTCATCGCGCGCCAGCTGCAGCTCCAGCGCTCCGAGTCCGCGCTGCTCGACCTGCGCCCGTTCGGTCACCGCCCCTTCGTCGTGGCCGTCGTGCTCGCCGCGCTGCTGTTCATGACGCTGCTCGGCGCCGGCGCGATCCTGCTGCCGATCTACCTGCAGAACGTGTTGGGGGTCAGCGCGGCGGCCACCGGCCTCGCGGTCCTGCCCGGCGGGCTGGTCCTCGGCTTCATGGGCCGTCCCGTGGGCCGCGTGTTCGACCGCGTCGGCGCACGCCCGCTGGTCATCCCGGGCGCGATCGGCATGGCCGTGTCGATGTGGCTCTTCGCCGCGCTCGGCGCTTCCGCGGCGCTGTGGATGGTGGTCGTCGTCCACGTGCTGCTCATGGCCTCGCTCGGCCTGATGATGACGCCGCTGCTCACCGAGGGCCTCGCGGTCCTGCCCGAGCGGCTGTACTCCCACGGCAGCGCGATCATGGCCACGCTGCAGCAGGTGGCCGGGGCAGCCGGCACGGCCGGGTTCGTCACCGTCGCCGCGATCGGGTCGGCCGCGGCGGGCGGCACGCCCGACGCCGCGGGCCTGCGGCTGGCGTTCATGGTCGCCGGGGTCATCGGGGTGATCGCGGTCGGCGTCGCCTTCATGATGCGGCGCCGGCCCGCCGGCGACGCCCCGGGCGGCGGGAGCGGTCCCGAGGCCGACCAGGCCGAGCCGGCCGGCGAGGTCCCCTCCTCCACGCCGGTCGCCGGTCACTGACCCGCGGGACCTCACGCCGCCAGCAGGGCCAGCGCGCCCATGGTCGTGATCGTCGCTCGTACCCGGTGAGCCCGGGTCCACGGGCGCTCGAAGGCCTCGCGGGCCCGGACGACGTCGTCGGCGTCGTCCGGGTCCGCGCGGTCGAGGGCTTCGTTGCGGGGCACGTGCACCACGACCGTCATCACCAGCGACGCCACCTGGAGCACACCGCCGACACCTGCGAGCACCACGGAGGTCGCGGGCGCTCCGTGCACGAGCAGCAGCACCACGGCCGCCACCGCGGTCAGCGGGGCGCCGAGGAACAACAGCAGGAAGGCCGGCCGCAGGATGACGCGGTTGACCGCCTGCATGACGGTGACCAGCACCCGGTCGGGCATGCGGGCCAGCGCCGGCATGATCGTCAGAGAGAACGCGAGGTAGAGACCCGCCAGGAGGGCGGAGAGCGCGCCCGCCACCAGCACCACCGCGGGGACCAGGACCGTCATGGGTCCAGCGCAGCGCCCGGCTGGGCCCGCGACCAGTGCCGGACGTCCGGCGTCCCTGCCCGCCCGTCCGAGGCTCGCCCTGCGGAGCGAGGGTCACCCTGGCTGCGCCTGACGCAGCGAGGGCGTCCCTCGCTGCCCCGACGCGCCACCCCTCCTACGGAGCGAGGGTCACCCTGGCTGCGTCCCACGCAGCGAGGGCGTCCCTCGCTGCACCCTGCCGCGGGTCAGCCCGTGCCGAGGGCCGCCAGGCGCGGGGCGCGGGGGTCGGGCGCGGCGAGGCGGCGCTTGTCGGCCTCGACGTCGGTGTCGACCGACTGCGAGTCCCGCTCGGCCTGGACGCGCTCGATGTAGGAGCGCACCTCGTACTCGCGCTGCTCGTCGGTCCAGCCCAGCAGCTCGGCCATCTGTGCGCCGACCGCCGCGGCCGAGTCGACGCCGCGGTGGGCGTACTCGATGGAGATGCGGGTGCGGCGTGCCAGCACGTCGTCGAGGTGCAGCGCGCCCTCGTAGGCCACCGCGTAGGCGATCTCCGCCCGCAGGTAGTCCGGGGCGGCCTCCACCGGCTCGAGCAGCGAGGGGTCCCCCCCGTTGGCACGGTCGCCCATGGCCAGCAGGCCGTGCAGCAGGGAGCCGTAGCGGTCGAGCAGGTGGCGCACGCGGTGCGGGTGCAGGCCGTGGCGCAGGCCGAGCTGCTCGGCCTGGTTGACCAGCGCGTAGTACCCGTCGGCGCCGACGAGCGGCACGCGGTCGGTGACCGACGGCGCGACCCGCGTGGGGATGTCCTCGGCCGCCGCGTCGATCGCGTCGGCGGCCATCACGCGGTAGGTCGTGTACTTGCCGCCCGCGATCGCGACGAGCCCGGGCATCACGCGCGACACGGCGTGCTCGCGGGAGAGCTTCGAGGTCTCCTCGCTCTCGCCGGCCAGCAGCGGGCGCAGGCCCGCGTACACGCCCTCGATGTCGTCGTGGGTCAGCGGCGTGACGAGCACGCGGTTGATGTGCTCGAGCAGGTAGTCGAGGTCCTGGCGGGTGGCCGCGGGGTGGGCCAGGTCGAGGTTCCAGTCGGTGTCGGTGGTGCCCACGATCCAGTGGTTGCGCCACGGGATGACGAACAGCACCGACTTCTCGGTCCGCAGGATCATGCCGGTGTCGGACGGGATCTTGTCGCGGGCGACGAGGAAGTGGACGCCCTTCGACGCCTTCACGCGGAACCGTCCGCGGGTGCCGGCCGCGTGCTGCATCTGGTCGGTCCAGACCCCGGTGCAGTTGACGACCACCGACGCGCGGACGTCGGTCTCCCGACCCGTCTCCACATCGCGCACGCGCACGCCGGCCACCCGGTCGACCTCGTGGAGGAAGTCGACGACCTGGGTGGAGGTGCGGACCACGGCCCCGTACTGGGCGGCCGTGCGCCCCACCATCATCGTGTGCCGGGCGTCGTCGGCCTGGGCGTCGTAGTAGCGGATCGCGCCGACCAGGGCGCTGCGCTTGAGCGCCGGCGCCATGCGCAGCGCGCCGGAGCGGGTGAGCTGCTTCTGGTGGGGGAGCGAGCTCTTGCCGCCCATCGTGTCGTAGAGCGTCACGCCGGCGGTGACGTACGGGCGCTCCCAGTGCGCGGTGAGCGGGTAGAGGAAGCTGACCGGCTTGATCAGGTGCGGTGCGAGGCGCGTCATGTTGAGTTCGCGCTCGCGAAGCGCCTCGCGCACCAGCCCGAAGTCGAGCTGCTCGAGGTAGCGCAGCCCGCCGTGGAACAGCTTCGACGAGCGGCTCGACGTCCCCGACGCCAGGTCGCGCGCCTCGACCAGGGCCACCTTGAGCCCTCGGGTCGCCGCGTCCAGCGCCGCCCCGGTGCCGACCACGCCGCCGCCCACCACGACGACGTCGAACTGCTCGGAGGCCAGCCGGTCCCACGCCCGCGCCCGCGAGGCCGGCCCGAGACGCGACGGCTCGGCGGCCGCGTCCAGCGCCTCCGCCTCGGCCTGTGTCCCGGCGTCCGGACGCGCCGCGCCGTCGCCGGTGTTGCCGTCGCCGCCTCGTCCAGCACCCACGTCCGACCCCTCTCTCACGTGTCCGTCACCACGCTAACCCCCGGCACCAGCCCGCACCCGATCACGCGGCGCAAGCGATTGCGCTCCCCGCGGTGACCGATCGACCGGTGGGCGACCCGCCACGCCCGGATCCACCCGCAGAGCGTGGACACGCCGTGAGGCACGCCACTACCGTCCTGCCCGATCACGTCCGTTCCGGATCACCGCGGCCCGCGGGCGGACGCGTCGCAGGGGCCGGGTCATCGTCGACGGGAGTCCTCGTGAGCGCGTGGAGCATCATCTTCTCGGAGTTCCTCGGCACCGCCGTGCTGCTCCTGTTCGGTTGCGGTGTCGTGGCCACGGTCCTGCTGCCACGCACCAACTCCGACGGGGACACGGCGTCGTGGGTGCTGATCACCTTCGGCTGGGGCCTGGGCGTGTTCGCCGGCGCCAGCATCGCCGACGCCTCGGGCGGCAACATCAACCCCGCGGTCACGATCGGCGCGGCCCTGTCGGGCGCGACGCCGTGGTCGCAGGTGCCGTGGTACCTCATCGGCCAGTTCGCCGGGGCGTTCGTGGGCGCGGTGCTGGCGTGGCTGGCCTACAAACTGCAGTTCGACGCCAACGAGGACAACAGCGGCACGCTGAACATCTTCTCCACCAACCCGCCGATCAAGCGCTACGGGTGGAACATGGTCACCGAGATCATCGCGACCTTCGCGCTGGTCCTGTTCCTCCTGGTGGCGCCCTACGGCGACAGCCCCGCGATCTACGCCGCCGCGGCGGCGGTCGTCGTCGGCATCGGGCAGGTGCTGGGCGGCCCCACGGGGTACGCCATCAACCCCGCCCGCGACCTCGGTCCGCGCATCGCCTACGCGATCCTGCCGATCCGCGGCAAGGGCTCCCCCGACTGGGGCTACTCCTGGGTCCCGGTCGTCGGCCCGCTCATCGGCGCCGCCCTCGCCGCCCTGGTCGCCGCCGGCGCCCCGGTCGCCGCGCCGTGACCCCCTCGTCGCCGGCGCGCGACGACACCGTCCGTCCCGTCCCACCCCGTCCCGCGAGGAGCGTCCCCGCATGACCCAGTACGTCGCCGCGATCGACCAGGGCACCACCTCGACGCGGTGCATGATCTTCGACCACTCCGGGCAGGTCGTCGCGGTCGACCAGCTCGAGCACCAGCAGATCTTCCCGAAGGCCGGGTGGGTCGAGCACGACGCCGCGGAGATCTGGGGCAACACCCGCCAGGTGTGCGGCGGAGCCCTCGCGCGCGCCGACCTCAACGCGGACCAGATCGCGGCGGTGGGCATCACCAACCAGCGCGAGACCACGGTCATCTGGGACAAGGCCACCGGCGAGCCCATCCACAACGCGATCGTCTGGCAGGACACCCGCACCCAGGCGATCTGCGACGAGCTCGGCGCCCTCGGCGGCGGCGCCGAGCGCTACCGCGGGCGGACCGGCCTGCCGTTGGCCACCTACTTCGCGGGTCCGAAGGCGCGCTGGATCCTCGACAACGTCGAGGGTGCGCGCGAGCGGGCCGAGCGGGGCGAGCTGGCGTTCGGGACGATGGACACCTGGGTGCTGTGGAACGCGACCGGCGGCACCGAGGGCGGGCTGCACGTCACCGACCCGACCAACGCCTCGCGCACCCTGCTGATGAACATCGACACCCTCGAGTGGGACCCCGAGCTCTGCGAGGAGATCGGGGTGCCGATGGCGATGCTGCCGGAGATCCGGTCGTCGTCCGAGGAGTACGCCAAGATCCGCGCCCGCGGCACGTTCCGCGACGTCCCCGTCGCCGGCATCCTCGGCGACCAGCAGGCCGCGACCTTCGGCCAGGCGTGCCTGGAGGTCGGCCAGGCGAAGAACACCTACGGCACCGGCAACTTCGTGCTGCTCAACACCGGCACCGAGAAGGTCGAGTCGAAGAACGGTCTCATCACCACGGTCGGCTACAAGATCGGCGACGCGGCGCAGGTGTACTGCCTCGAGGGTTCGATCGCGGTCACCGGCTCGCTGGTGCAGTGGCTGCGCGACAACCTCGGGATGATCGCCTCGGCCCCCGAGATCGAGGAGCTCGCACGCTCCGTCGACGACAACGGCGGCGCGTACTTCGTGCCGGCGTTCTCCGGCCTGTTCGCGCCGCACTGGCGCTCCGACGCCCGAGGGGCGATCGTCGGCCTCACCCGCTACGTCAACAAGGGCCACCTCGCGCGGGCGGTGCTCGAGGCGACGGCGTTCCAGACGCGTGAGGTCATCGACGCCATGAACGCCGACTCGGGCGTCCCGCTGACGACGCTCAAGGTCGACGGCGGGATGGTCGGCAACGACCTGCTCATGCAGTTCCAGGCCGACCTGCTCGGGGTCGAGGTCATCCGCCCGAAGGTCTCGGAGACCACCGCCCTCGGGGCCGCCTACGCGGCGGGCCTGGCCGTCGGCTACTGGAACTCTGAGCAGGACATCCGCGACAACTGGGCCCAGGACAAGGTCTGGACGCCGCAGATGGAGGAGAGCCTGCGCGACGAGACCTACGCGCAGTGGAAGAAGGCCGTCACGCGCACCTTCGACTGGGCCTAACCGACCTGGCCCGTGGGGGCGCCGCCGCCTCCGCGGGCCTGGTCCGCTGCGTCGGGGTGCCCTGGCTCGCCGGGCGTGAGGCTGTGCCACGTGTGCAGCGCGATCGCGGCCGCGCCGTCCACGTCGCCGCCGGCGCACCGCCGGATGAGCTCGTCGTGGCGTCGGAGGGACTCCTGCGCCTCGGGGGACGCGAAGCGTAGCCGCACCGCGCGCCGCAGCACGGGCGTGAACTGGTCGAGCACGGTCACGACCGCGCGGTTCCCCGCGACGACGACGGGGATCCGGTGGAGCTCGGCGTCGGCCCGGAGCGCGGCGCGGAGGTCGCGGGCCTCGATCGCCGCCGCGAACCGGTCGTTCGCCTCCCGCATCTCGCGCAGGTGCGCCTCCGTGAGGGCCGGCACCGCGTCGCGGACGGCGAGCTGGTGCATCGCGGCGACGACGGCGGCGGCGTCCCGGACGGCCTGCAGGTCGAGAGCGCTGACGCTGGTCGAGCGGCCCGGCTGCGCCACGACGAGTCCTGCCTGCGCGAGCCGCAGGACCGCCTCCCGCACCGGCGTGCGGCTCACACCGAGCCACGCCGCCAGCTCGGCGTCCCTGAGCTGCTCGCCCGGCGCGAACGTGCCGTCGACGATCGCGTCGCACAGCCGCTCGTAGACGTCGTCGCGCAGCAGCGTGCGGTCGACCGTCGGGCCGTCGGTAGGCACCGGCACTGCGTGCTCCTCTCGCCTGTTCCCGCGGTGGACGCCCTTGACCCTACACCATGCAGAGTGCAATATATTGCATGCTCCGAACCGGAGCGCATCGGTCGGGCGAGTCGCCCGCGGAGAGAGGGATGAACATGAGCGACACCGGGAAGCAGACCGTCGTCCTCGTCCACGGCGCCTTCGCCGACTCGTCGAGCTGGAACGACGTCATCGCGCCGCTCACCCGCGCGGGCCACACCGTGATCGCCGCCGCCAACCCGCTGCGCGGGCTGCAGGGCGACGCCGCCTACGTGCGCAGCGTCCTCGAGAGCATCGACGGCCCGATCGTCGTCGCCGGGCACTCCTACGGCGGGACCGTCATGACCGTTGCCGCCGAGGGCAACCCGAACGTCACCGCGCTCGTCTATATCGCGAGCTTCCTCCCGGAGGTCGGCGAGAGCACGGGAGAGCTGGCGAACAAGTTCCCCGGCAACCAGCTCGGCACGGCGTTGAAGGCCGTCCCGTACCCCCTCCCCGACGGCGGGACCGCGACGGACCTCTACGTCGAGCAGGACCAGTTCAACGAGATCTTCATCGGCGATGTCACGCCCGACGTGGCCGCGCGACTGGCCGTGATCCAGCGCCCGATCGCCCAGCACGCCCTCGCCGACCCGGCCACAGCGTCGGCGTGGAGGTCGATCGAGTCGTGGAGCCTGCTCGCCCGGCAGGACCTCGCGGTCCCCGCCGAGGCCGTGCGCTTCATGTCCGAGCGTGCGGGGGCCCACCTCGTCGAGGTCGACGCGTCCCACGGCGTGACCGTCTCGCAGCCCGGCGCGGTCGCCGACCTCATCCTCGAGGCGGCCGACGCGACGGCGCGGTGAGCACGGCCCGGCCCTAGTCCAGGTCGTCGTGCTGCATGAGGCGCCGGCCCGCCTCGGTCACCGACCCCGACAGGGAGGGGTAGATCGAGAACGTGTGGGCGAGGTCGTCCACCGTGAGGTTGTTCTGCACGGCCATGGCCAGCGGGAGGATCAGCTCGCTGGCCACGGGGGCGACGATCACGCCGCCGATGACGACACCGGTCGCCGGCCGACAGAAGATCTTCACGAAGCCCTCGCGGAGCCCCGACATCTTCGCCCGCGGGTTGGTCCCCAGCGGGAGGATCACCTCGCGGGCGGAGAACTCGCCCGACTCGACCTGCGCATGGCTGATGCCCACCGTGGCGACCTCGGGTCGGGTGAACACCGCCGACGCCACGGTCTTGAGCCGCAGCGGCGCCACGCCCTCCCCCAGCGCGTGCCACATCGCGATCCGGCCCTGCATCGCCGCGACCGAGGCCAGCGGGAGCAGCCCGGTGCAGTCGCCGGCCGCGTAGACGCCCGGGACATCGGTGCGCGAGACCCGGTCGACGGTGATGTGGCCGGTCTCGCGCAGCGTGAGCCCGATGTTCTCGGCGCCGAGCTCGCCCGTGTTGGGCACCGAGCCCACCGTCATCAGCGCGTGCGAGCCCTCGACCTCGCGGCCGTCGGACAGCGTGACGCGCACGCCGTCGGCGGTGGCCACGACCTTGTCGGCACGGGAGCGGGGCTCGATGGTGACGCCGCGCTCGGTGAAGACCTCCTCCAGCGTCGCGGCCGCGTCCGGGTCCTCGTGGGGCAGGACGCGGTCGCGGCTGGAGATCAACGTCACGGGCACGCCGAGCTCGGCGTACGCGGAGACGAACTCGGCGCCGGTGACGCCGGAGCCGACCACGACGAGGCGTTCGGGCAGCGTGTCGAGGTCGTAGATCTGGCGCCACGTCAGGATGCGCCGGCCGTCGGGCTGCGCGTCGGGCAGCACGCGCGGCGAGGCGCCGGTGGCGATGAGGGCCACGTCGGCGGTGACCGTCTCGGTGGCCCCGTCGGGGTACGTGATCCGGACGTCGTGGGTGGCGCTGTGGCGGTCGCGTTCCTCGAAGCAGGCGCGTCCCTGCACGACCCGCACGCCCTCGGCCTGCAGCTTGGACCGCACGTCGGCCGACTGGGCCAGCGCCAGCCCGTGCACGCGGCCGTTGACCCGCGGCAGGTCGACGCGGGGATCGTCGACGTCGACGCCCATCTCCGCGGTGCGCCGGAACCCGGCGCGCACGCCCGCCGACGCGATGAAGGTCTTGGAGGGCACGCAGTCGTAGGCCACGCAGTTGCCGCCGAGGCTGTCCTGCTCGACGACGGTGACGTCCGCCCCGTGCTGGGCGGCCACGAGCGCCGCCTCGTACCCGGCCGGTCCTCCCCCGAGGATGACGATGCGGGTCATGGTGGTGGTTCCCTCCTGTTCGTCACCCTCCATCGTCCACCACGGGGATGACGCACGCGCACCGATCGTGTTCCACGGTCCCGCGGACCGGGTCCGGGCCCACGCCTACCCGAACTGGCTACCCTGTCCGCCGTGCCGCTCTACGCCGCGTACGGATCCAACATGGACCCCGCGCAGATGATGCAACGGGCGCCCCACTCGCCGATGGCGGGGACGGGCTGGCTCGAGGGGTGGCGTCTGACCTTCGGCGGTGAGGACTACGGCCTCGAGGGCGCCCTGTCCACCGTCGTGGAGGACCCCGAGTCGCGGGTGTTCGTCGTGCTCTACGACGTCAGCCCGCTCGACGTCGACCAGCTCGACCGCTGGGAGGGCGGCGAGCTCGGCATGCACAAGAAGCTGCGCCTGCGCATCCAGACCATGGACGGGCCGCAGCTCGCGTGGGTGTACGTGCTCGACGCCTACGAGGGCGGGCTGCCGTCCGCGCGCTACATCGGCGTGCTCTCCGACGCCGCCGAGGCCGCGGGCGCTCCCGACGACTACGTCCGCGCGCTGCGCGAGCGCCCCTGCCGCTCCGTGGGACCGGGGCCCAGCTCCGACCTGTAGGGCGGTGACCTCGTGACGGAGTCCGCGCCGAGCGCGGGATCCGTCACCGAGGTCCGCGTCAGCCGCTGTACCCGGCCCGGCGCAGGGCGTCGGCCATCGCGCCGTTGGTGGGAGCCGGACGACGGTCACGCCCGCCCCGCTGGTCGCGGCCGCCCTGGCCGCCGCGCTGACCACCCTGACCGCGACCGCCCTGGCCACCCTGGCCACCCTGGCCGCCACCGCGCTGCCCGGGACCGCCCTGCTGACGGCCCTGACCACCGCGCGGGCCGCCCTGGCCCCTGCCCCCGCGCTCGCCGCGCTCGCGTCCGGTCCGCTCGCCCGGGGCCTGCCCACCCTGCTCCGTGCCACCCTGCTGCGGGCGACTCTGCTCCGGGCCACCCTGCTCCGTGCCACCCTGCTGCGGGCGGCTCTGCTCCGGGCCGCCCTGCTCCGGGCCACCCGCGGCCGCCGCCGGCCGGGTCTCCGGACGGCCGCCGCCCCGACCGCGTCCGCCACGACCCCGGCCACCCCGGCGCTCGCCGCCACCCCCGGTGGGTGCCGCGTCACCCGCGGCCGGCGCGCCCTCGGCGGGCGTCTCGGCTGCTCGGCCGCCGCGCCCGCGACCACCTCGACCCCGACCACCTCGACCGCCGCCCGGGCGCCCGCCGCCGGCCTCGGCCGGCTCCTCCTCGTCGATCCGCAGCGTCAGCGAGATGCGCTTGCGCTCGACGTCCACGTCGAGCACACGGACACGCACGACGTCGCCGGGGCCGACCACCGAGCGGGGGTCGGACACGAAGTCCTTGGACATCGCCGAGATGTGCACGAGGCCGTCCTGGTGCACCCCGACGTCGACGAACGCGCCGAAGGCGGCGACGTTGGTGACCTGGCCCTCGAGGACCATGCCCGGCGTCAGGTCGGTGATCTGTTCGACGCCCTCCGCGAACTCGGCGGTGGTGAACTCGGGGCGCGGGTCGCGGCCCGGCTTGTCGAGCTCGTGGATGATGTCGATCACCGTGGGGCGCCCGACGCGCTCGTCGGTGAAGGCGTCCGGGTCGAGCCTCTCCAGCAACGGGGTGTTGCCGACGAGCCCTTCCACGTCGGTGCCGGTCGCCTCGACGATGCGGTGCACCACGGGGTACGACTCGGGGTGCACCGCCGAGCGGTCGAGCGGGTCGGCCGCGTCGGGGATGCGCAGGAAGCCCGCGCTCTGCTCGAACGCCTTGGCGCCGAGGCGGGGCACGTCGCGCAGCGCCGTGCGCGACGCGAACGGGCCGTGCTCGTCGCGGTAGCCGACGATGGTGGTGGCGAGCCCCGAGCTGATGCCCGACACCCGGCGCAGCAGCGGCGCCGAGGCGGTGTTCACGTCGACGCCGACCGCGTTCACGCAGTCCTCGACGACGGCATCGAGGGAGCGGGACAGGGCGGTGCCGGCGATGTCGTGCTGGTACTGACCGACGCCGATCGACTTCGGGTCGATCTTCACGAGCTCGGCCAGCGGGTCCTGCAGGCGCCGGGCGATCGACACCGCGCCGCGCAGCGACACGTCGAGGTCGGGCAGCTCGGCCGAGGCCTGCTCCGACGCGGAGTACACCGACGCGCCCGCCTCCGAGACCACCGCCGCGGTGAGCCCGAGCTCGGGCTCCCGGGCGATGAGGTCGCGGACCAGGGCGTGGGTCTCCCGCGAGGCCGTGCCGTTGCCGATGGCGACCAGCTCGACGCCGTGCTCGCGCGCCAGCTCGCCGAGCCGGGTGCGCGAGGCCTCCCACTGCCGGCGCGGGACGTGCGGGTGGATCGTGTCGGTGGCGACGACCTTGCCGGTGCCGTCGACCACGGCCACCTTCACCCCGGTGCGCAGGCCCGGGTCCAGACCCATGGTGGGGCGGGCGCCGGCCGGGGCGGCGAGCAGGAGGTCGCGCAGGTTGCCGGCGAACACCAGGACCGCGCCCTCCTCGGCGACCTCGCGCAGCCGCACCCGCAGGTCGACCACCAGGCGCGACAGGATGCGCGTGCGCCACGCCCAGCGCACGGCCTCGGTGAGCCAGCGGTCGGCGGGACGCCCGCGGTCGGCGACGCCCACGGCGGCGGCGATGCGCGCGAGGTAGACCTCGCCGATCGCGGACTCGTCGTCGTCGGCGGCCAGCGGGTCGAGCGTGAGGGCCAGGACCTCCTCGGCCTCCCCGCGCAGCACCGCGAGGATGCGGTGCGAGGGCAGGCGCGTGAACTTCTCGTCGAACGCCGCGTAGTCGGAGAACTTGGCCGCCGCGGTGTCACCCTCGCCCCCGCGCCCCTCCCGGTAGGTGGCGGTGAGCCGGCCACGGCGCCACATCTGCTCGCGCAGGTCCTCGATGAGGTCGGCGTCCTCGGCCCAGCGCTCGACGAGGATCGCGCGGGCGCCCTCGAGGGCGGCGTCGCGGTCGGGCACGCCGCGGTCCGGGTCGACGTAGGCGCCCGCCGCGGTGCGCGGGATGTGGGTGGGGTCGCTCAGCAGGGCGTCGGCCAGCGGCTCGAGCCCGGCCTCGCGGGCGATCGCCGCCTTGGTGCGCCGCTTGGGCTTGAACGGCAGGTAGACGTCCTCGAGCCGGCTCTTGGTCTCCGCGCCGAGGATCCGGGCCTCGAGGGCCTCGTCGAGCTTGCCCTGGGCGCGCACCGACTCGAGCACCGCGGCCCGGCGCTCCTCGAGCTCGCGCAGATAGGTCAGGCGCTCCTCGAGCGTGCGCAGCTGCGCGTCGTCGAGCCCGCCCGTGGCCTCCTTGCGGTAGCGGGCGACGAACGGGACCGTCGCGCCGCCGTCGAGCAGCTCGACCGCCGCGCGCACCCGGGCCTCGCCCACGGCGAGCTCGTCGGCGATGCGGCGCGTGACCGGCGGCAGGACGTCCCGCTCGGCGTGCTCCGTTCGCTCGGGGGCGTCCGGGACGCCGTCGGGGCCGGGCGCGGGCACGTCGGTGGCGGTCGCCGTCGCATCGCTCACGGGGGCCATCGTGCCCGACAGGACCGACGGCGTGCGACGAGGATCAGCCCGTCAACCCGCCAGGGCGGCCAGGGCGGCGTGGACGAGGGTCCGCACGCCGATCGGGAGGGCCCGCTCGTCGAGGTCGAAGGTGGGCTGGTGGATGTCGGACATCTCGCCCACGCCCGACCACACGCCGAGGCGGCCCATGGCGCCGGGCACGTGCTCGAGGTACCAGCCGAAGTCCTCGCCGCCGCTGGACTGCTCGGTGCCCACCGCCGCGCCGGGGCCCGCGGCACGCTCGGCGGCCAGGGCGAGCAGGTCGGACGACACCGCGTCGTTCACCACCGGCGGGACGCCGCGGCGGTGCTCGAGCACGTACCCGACGCCGGTGGGTGCGAGCAGGGCGGTGACGAGCGAGCGCACCAGCGGCTCGAGCTCGTTCCAGGTCGCGTGCTGGGCGGTGCGCAGGGTGCCGGCGAGGACGCCCTGCTGGGGCACCGCGTTGGCCGCGTTGCCGGCCTGCACCGTGCCCCACACCAGCACCGTGCCCGAGCGCGGGTCGACGCGGCGGCCCAGCAGGTCGGGCAGCCCGGTGATCACGGTGCCCAGCGCGTGCACGAGGTCGGCGGTGAGGTGGGGGCGCGAGGTGTGCCCGCCCGGCGAGGTGAGGCGCAGCTCGAGCATGTCGCACGCGGACGTGATCGCGCCGGTGCGCGTGCCGACCTGGCCGACCTCGAGACGTGGGTCGCAGTGCAGGGCGAAGATGCGGTCGACGCCGTCGAGGCCGTCCGCGCCGATGACGTCGAGCGCGCCACCGGGCTGGACCTCCTCGGCGGGCTGGAAGATCAGGCGCACCCGCCCCGGCAGCTCCGGCGCCGACGCCATCGTCAGGCCGGCGCCGAGGAGCATCGCGGTGTGCGCGTCGTGGCCGCACATGTGCGCGACACCGGGCACCCGCGAGGCGTACGGGGCGTCGGTCTGCTCGGTGAGCGGCAGCGCGTCCATGTCGGCGCGCAACGCGACGGTGCGGGGCCCCTCGCCGACGTCGCAGACGAGGCCGGTGCCGGGGAGGAGCCGGGGCCGCAGCCCGGCGGCGGCGAGCGTCTCGGCGCAGCGTCGCGTCGTCTCGTGCTCGTGGCGCGCCAGCTCCGGGCGCGCGTGGATCGCGCGGCGCCAGGCGACCAGGTCGCCGGTGTGGTCGGCGAGCCAGCGGTCGATCCACTCCGGGCCCTGGCCGGCGCCGAGGTCGGCCACGGGGGCCGACGCGGGGCGGGGCTCCGCCAGAGTCATCGAACACACCTCCTGTGCCGGGCCCGTCGCGGGTCCGACTGTCCGGCCCAGCATGCCTGCGCCGGACGGCGGTTGCGGGCGATCCGCGGACCCTCGCGCCGAGGGGTCGCGACCACGCTGTGTGCGGCACACCACCCGGACGACCGGACCGCCGAACGGGCGATCGGCGCAGGTCACCGGCACGACTCACCGCTACTCGGCAGTCGCCCCCCGTCCGTCGCAGGGCCTGGATCCGGGGGTACCCCGGGGGCGGTCCGCTCAACGGTCGACGTTGCCATGATGGTCGGGTGACCCCCACGACCACCGACGCGCCCGGCCCGCGCCGGATCGTCGGGCGCTACCGCCTCGAGCACGAGCTCGGCCGCGGCGCCATGGGCACCGTGTGGGCGGCCTACGACGAGGTCCTGCACCGCGCCGTGGCGGTCAAGGAGGTGCGGCTCTCGTCGGTGCCGGTCAACGAGCGGGCGATCGTGCGCGAGCGGACGCTGCGCGAGGCCCGGTCGACGGCGATGCTCAGCCACCCCAACGTCGTCACCCTCTACGACGTCGTCGAGGTCAACTCCGAGCCCTACGTGGTCATGGAGCTGCTGCCCTCGCGCAGCCTCGCGAGCTACATCGGCGACCGCGGCACGCTCACCCAACCCGAGGCGGCGGAGATCGGGTCGGCGGTCGCGTCGGCCCTCGCCACGGCGCACCGCGCGGGCATCACGCACCGCGACGTGAAGCCCGGCAACGTCCTCATCGGCGAGAACGGGCAGATCAAGCTCACCGACTTCGGCATCGCCCGCAACGCCGCCGAGCAGTCGATGACCCAGACCGGCACCGTGCTCGGGTCGCCGCCCTACATCGCGCCCGAGGTGGCGATGGGCCGCGCGGTCGGCCCCGCGGCCGACCTGTGGGGCCTCGGCGCGACGCTGTTCGCCTGCCTCGAGGGGCGCCCGCCCTACGACGCGGGCGACCCGGTCGGCACGGTGACCGAGGTCGTCCACGGCGAGGTGCCGGTGCCGTCCGGGCGGGGCCCCGTGACCGACGTCATCCGCGGGCTCATGGTCAAGGACCCGGCGCTGCGGATGCCGCTCGAGGCGGTGCGCCGGCGGCTGCGTCCCCTGCTCTCCGACCCGGAGGGCCCGGTGCTCGCCGTCTCGACCGGCCCGCGCACGGCCGCCTTCCGCGTGCCGCGGACCGGCGAGGGCAGCGACCAGGCGGGCCTGATCCCGGTCTCGTCCTCGCGCGGCCCGGCGGGAACGCTGGTCGACGGCGCCGCCTCCGTCGGCGACCCCGCCGGTTCCGACGAGCCGCCGTCGACCGCCGCGTCCCCGCGGCCCTGGCCCGCGCGCCGTCCCTCGCCCACCCCCCGCTCCGGGTCCGACGCGCCGAGCAGCGGGGAGACACCGGTCGCCGACGCGGAGAACGGTGCCTCCGGGCCCGCGGCGGCCGCCGTCGGGGCGGGCGCGGCCGCCGGAGCCGCAGCCGCGGCGGGTGACGGGGACGCGCCGGGTGACGCGGCCGATGCGGCCGCGGCGGAGCCGCCCGCGGCGGAGGCGGCCGCGGCGGAGGCGGCCGCGGCGGAGGCGGCCGCGGCGGAGGCGGCCGCGGCGGAGGCGACCGCTCCCGAGACGCCGGGCGACGAGGACGAGGACGCCGCCCCGGCCGAGGACTCCGGAGCGGCGGCCGACGACGGGGGCACGGGGTCCCCGGCGGGCCCGTCGCCGGCCGAGGACGAGGCCGGGGCGGACGACGCGGAACCGGCGACGGCGGACGAGGCGTCGGAGGTTTCGGAGGCCTCGGGGGCCTCGGGAACGGCCGAGGACACCGGGGAGGCCGGGGACGGGCCCGCGAGCGCGGCCGAGACCGGCGACGAGACCCCGGCCGGGACCCCGGAGCCCGCCAGGGGGACGTCCGCCGAGACCCCTGACGGAGACCCGGCTGATCCCGGCACCCCGCGCGCGGCCGACGCCGACGCCGACGCCGACGCGGTGCCGGACCCACCGTCGGAGGAGCCCTCGGAGGCGACGTCGGAAGCGACCTCGGACGAGGCACCGGAGAAGGCTCCCGCCCCCGCGCAGGACGCCGAGGAGCCGGGCGGCTCGGGTGCGGCCCGTGAGGACGCGCCGGGGGGTCCGGCCGAGGACACCGGAGAGGGGGCACCCGAGGAGCCCGCCGCGAAGGCTCCGGAGGGAGCTGCGGAGAGGCCCGGCGAGCCCACCGAGAAGCCCACCGACGAGCCTTCCGCGGAGCCCGCCGCCGAGCCCGCCGCCGAGCCCGCCGCCGAGTCCGCCTCCGAGCCCGGCCGCGCGACGAAGGGCCGTCCGGCCCCCGCACGCCCGGCGGCTCGCGACAGGCGGGTTCCGGCCCCGACCGACGCCGAGACGACGATGGTCGGCCCGCGGGTGCCGTCGGAGGACGTGACGCGCGCCGTGCGCCGCCCGCCCGCCCCGCGTCCCCGCACCGCGGGACCGCCGACGCCGCCGCGTTGGACACCGCCGCGGGGCGCGCCGGCGCCGGGGTGGCGTCCACCTCCGCCCCGCCCCGCGACGATCGGGTCCCCGACCGGTAGCGGCCAGCCGTTGGCGGCCGACCCCGGTCCGCTGCCCTTCACGCCGTCGTCGCGTCCCGCGAGCCCGCCGCGGCGCTCGCCGTGGGTGGTGGTCGCCGTCGTCGCGCTGCTGGTGCTCATGGCCACGATCGGGGCGGTCGGGGCCTACGCGCTCACCCGCTCGCTGGCCGGCCAGCCGGCGACGTCGACGTCGCTGGCGCCGACGGGCCCGGAGGTCGCCGACACGGTGCTGATCGCGCACGCGGACACCGACGAGCGCTACAGCGGCACGGGGCTGGGCTTCAGCGCGCTTGTGCCCGCGGGGTGGCAGCAGTTCCGTCTCGAACAGGCCGGCGGGGACGTCACGGTGCGGTTCGTGTCGCCGGACGCGCACCGCGAGCTGCGCGTCGACCGCGTCACCGGCTTCTACCCGTCCCAGCGCGCGGCCGACTACGTCGCGCTGCTCTCCCGGCCCGCGAGCCTGGGTGTGGACGCGAGCGCGGTCGGCCCGGTCGAGGTGGTCGGGCCGGCCGCCCCGGGCGCGGAGCCGGCGCAGCAGACCGTCTACCGCACCACGTCCGGCCCGGCCGACGACCGCACCACGTGGACGCGGCTGGTGCCGTCGGGCAACGACCTGTGGGTCGTGCGGCTGACGGCGCGCAGCAGCGACGTCGCCGGCGCCCCCGAGCAGTTCCGCGCCGTCGCCGACAGCTTCGCCGCCCCGCCCGCCTAGGCTGCGCGACGATGACGGAGATCGACACCGGGCCGGCGCCGCTGCCCTCGCCCGAGGACGCGGCCGCCGAACTGGCCCGGCGCACCGGGGCCCTCACCCACGAGGTCGCGGTCGTCCTGGGCTCGGGCTGGCGGCCCGCGGCCAACGCGTTCGGGCCACCGGTCGTCGAGGTCCCGGTCGCCGAGCTGCCGGGTTTCACCCCGCCCGGGGCGCCCGACCACGTCGGGGTCGCCCGGTCGGTGGAGGTCGCGGGGCGGCGGGTGCTCGTGCTGTTGGGGCGCACGCACCTCTACGAGGGCCACGGCCCGGCGCAGGTGGTGCACGCGGTACGCACGGCGTGCGCGGCCGGGGCGGGCACGGTCGTGCTCACCAACGCCGCCGGCGGGATCGACCCGTCGTACGCGGTGGGCCAGCCGGTGCTCGTCGCCGATCACCTCAACCTCACCGGCCTCTCGCCGCTGGTCGGCCCGGCGTTCGTCGACCTCACCGACACCTACGACCCGGGCCTGCGGGCACTCGCCCGCACGATCGACCCCGACCTCGCGGAGGGTGTGTACGCCGGGCTCCGGGGACCGCACTTCGAGACGCCGGCCGAGATCCGCATGCTGCGGGCGATGGGCGCCGACCTCGTGGGCATGTCCACGGTGCTGGAGACGATCGCTGCGCGGGCGGCGGGGGCGCGGGTGGCGGGCGTCGCGCTGGTCAGCAACCCCGCCGCGGGCACCGTCGACGCGTCCATCGACCACCTGGCGGTCATCGACGCGGTGCACGCGGCCGCGGCGCGCACCGGCGAGCTCCTGTACCGGCTGGTCGCGGCGGTCCTGGAGCAGGCGTGACCCGGCTGCTCGTCGTCCACCACACGCCGTCCCCCGTGCTGCACGAGCTGCTCACCGCGGTGCTCGAGGGCGCGGGTACCGACGAGATCGACGCCGAGGTGGAGGTCGTGAGCCGTCCGGCGCTCACCGCCGGCGCGGCGGACGCGCTGGCCTGCAACGGCATCGTGCTCGGCACGCCGGCCAACATCGGCACGATGTCGGGCGCGCTCAAGCACTTCTTCGATCAGGTCTACTACCCCTGCCTGGACCAGACGGACGGTCGGCCGTTCGGGCTGTACGTGCACGGCGGGTCCGACACCGCGGGCGCGGTGCGCGACGTCCTGCGGATCACCGGCGCGCTCGGGTGGGAGCAGGCGGCCGAGGTCGTCACGTCCACCGGCGCGATCGGGAGCGCCGAGCGCGAGGCCGCGTGGGAGCTCGGCGCCACGGTGGCCCTGCGCGCGGTCGAGCGAACGGGGAGTTCGGACGCGTAGACGCAGCGAACAGCACGTTCGCTGCCCCGGGGCGGGCGCGGGCATGCCCCGAGCGGCGGCGGCGTTGGGCGGGGCATGACGTCACGTGCCGTGCAGTACGCCCGCTTCGGCGGCCCCGAGGTCCTCGAGCTCGTCGAGCGGGAGGATCCCGTCCCGGGCGAGGGCCAGGTCCGTCTCGCCGTCCGCGCCGCCGCGGTGAACCCGCTGGACTGGAAGCTGCGCAGCGGCGCCATGGCCTCGGGCGACGCTCCGCCCGAGCCGCGCGTGCCCGGGTTCGACGTCGCGGGCGTGGTGGACGCGGTCGGCGTGGGCGTGACCGACCTGGCCGTCGGCGACGAGGTGCTGGGCAAGGCCGTCGGGGGCGCCTACGCGGAGAAGGCGCTGGCGTCGGTCCGGACGCTGGTGCGCAAGCCGGCCGAGGTGTCGTGGGAGGTCGCCGCCGCGGTGCCGGTCGTCGCCACCACCGCCTACCGCGTGCTGGCCCTGCTCGGGCTCGGCGAGGGCGACCACACGGGGACCACGCTCGTCGTGGACGGCGCGGCCGGCGGGGTCGGCGTGATGGCCGTGCAGGTCGCGGTCGCGCGCGGGGCGAGGGTGATCGGCACCGCGGGCGAGGCCCACCAGGACGAGGTGCGCGCGCTGGGGGCCACGCCCGTGGTCTACGGCGAGGGGCTCGCCGAGCGCGTGCGCGCCGTGGCCCCGCAGGGCGTCGACCGGGCCCTGGACACCGCGGGCAAGGGCGCGCTGCGCGACCTCGTCGCCCTGACGGGCGCACCGGAGCGGGTGGTCACGATCGCGGACTACGCCGGCGCGCAGGAGCTCGGCGTCACGTTCAGCTCGGGCGGCGACCCGGACGAGGAGACCCGGGCCCTCGCCGACGCCGTCGCCCGCCTCGCCGACGGCCGCCTGCGCGCGCCGACCGTCGTCACCTACCCGCTGGCCGACGCCGGCCGGGCCCAGGACGACAATCAGCACCGGCGCGTGGCCGGCAAGCTGGTCCTGCTCCCCACGTGAGTGATGTCGTGAGCTATAGCTCACGACATCACTCACGAGCGCGGAGCGCCGCGTCGTAGAGCGCCTTCGTCGACACGCCGTGGGCGGCGCCGACCTCGCGGGCGGCGTCCTTGAGCCGCCGCCCGTCGGCGACCAGCCCGAGGACCTCGGCCACGAGGTCCTCCGGCTCCGGCGTCACCACGACCGCGGGCGCGAGCACGACGGTCACCTCGCCGAGCACGTCGCGCTCCCCCGCCCACGCCGCGAGCTCGCCCAGCGACCCCCGGACGACCTCCTCGTGGGTCTTGGTCAGCTCCCGGCACACCGCGGCGCGCCGCTCCGCGCCCAGCTCCTGCACGGCGACGGCCAGCAGCGACGCGAGCCGGCGCGGGGACTCGAAGAACACCGCGGTCCGCGGCTCGCTCGCCAGCGCCCGCAGCCACGCGCGTCGGCGACCGTCGGCGCGGGGGGCGAAGCCCTCGAAGCAGAAGCGGTCGGTCGGCAGCCCGGACACCGCGAGCGCCGTCAGCACCGCCGAGGGGCCCGGCAGGCAGCGCACGGCCAGCCCCGCGTCGACGCAGGCCGTCACGAGCCGGTAGCCGGGGTCGGACACCGAGGGCATGCCACCGTCGCTCACGACGAGCACGGTCGCCCCGCCCCGCACCGCGTCGACGAGGCCCGGGACGCGTGCGGCCTCCACGTCCTCGTAGAAGCTGACCACCCGCCCGCCCACACCCACCCCGAGCGCGGTCGCCAGCCGCGCCAGCCGCCGGGTGTCCTCGGCGGCCACGACGTCGGCGCTCGCCAGCGCCTCGCGCAGCCGCGTCGACGCGTCACCCGGGTCGCCCAGGGGCACGGCGGCGAGCAGGAGCACCCCGTCCGACCCCGTCGCCACCCTCCGAACCCTACGATCGAGCGCCGTGACGGCCTCGAGCACCATCGCGCGGCCCGGCCCGGCGGCCACTGCGCGGCCCGCGCCGCAGGACGCCCCGGCCGTCGCCCAGGTCCTCGGCCGCCCGATGCCCACCGACCGGCTGCGCGGCTGGGTCGTCGCCCTCGTGCTCACGCTGGTGGGCGGTGTGGTGCGGTTCTGGGATCTGGGCCGGCCCACCGACCAGGGCACGCCGATCTTCGACGAGAAGCACTACGTGCCGCAGGCCTGGCAGGTGCTGCGCAACGGCGGGTACGAGGACAACCCGGGCTACGAGCTGGTCGTCCACCCGCCGTTGTCCAAGCAGCTCATGGCCGTCGGACAGTGGATCTTCGGTTACGACCCGGTCGGGTGGCGGGCGGCCTCGGCGTTGGCCGGGACGCTGTGCATCCTCGCGATCGTCCGGATCGCGCGGCGCCTGACGCGCTCGACGCTGCTCGGCGGGCTGGCCGGGGTGCTGCTCATCGCCGACGGGGTCAGCCACGTCTCGGCGCGCGTCGGCATGATCGACGTCTTCCCCGCCCTGTTCGTGCTGCTCGCGTTCGGCGCCCTGCTGGTCGACCGCGACGACGTCCGCGCGCGCCTGGCCACCGTGGTCACCGAGGGGCGCATCGGCGAGAGCGTCTACGGGCCGCGACTCGGCGTCCGGTGGTGGCGCGTCGCGGCCGGCGCGTGCCTGGGCCTGTCGCTGGCCGCCAAGTGGTCGGGCCTGTACTACATCGTCTTCTTCGGTCTGCTGCTCGTCGGCTTCGACGCCGCCGCCCGCCGCGCCGCGGGGGTGACCCGGCCGTTCGTGGGGACGCTGGTGCGCGACGTCGCGCCGGCCCTGTGGGCGTGCCTCGCACTGCCGATGCTGATCTACGTCGCGAGCTGGCTGCCGTGGATCGCCAGCGAGACCGGCACCGACCGCCACGCCGTCGGGCAGCAGCTGCCGGTCGGCGGCCCCGGGGCGCTGCTGCCCGACTGGCTGCGCGGGCTCGTGTACTACAGCACCAAGGTCCTCGAGTTCCACGCCACGCTCGACACCCCGCGCGGGTCGCCGCACCCGTGGGAGTCCAAGCCCTGGACGTGGCCGATGGGCCTGCGCCCGATGCTCTACTACTACGAGTCGGGCACGGCCGAGGTCGGCTGCGGCTCGTCGTCGTGCGTCTCGGCGGTGATGCTGATCGGGACGCCCGCGATGTGGTGGCTCGCGCTCCCGGCGCTCGGGTGGTCGATCTGGCGCGTCGTGACCGCGTTCGACTGGCGCCACGCCGCGGTGCTCGTCGGCTACGGCGCCGGCTTCCTGCCGTGGTTCACCAACCTCGACCGGCAGATGTACTTCTTCTACATGACGCCGGTCGCCCCGTTCCTCGTGCTGGCGATCGTCCTCGCGCTCGGGGAGTTCCTCGGCCGCCGCGAGCAGGGCCTGGAGCGGCGGCGCACCGGCACGCTCGTCGTCGGCATCTACACCGGGCTCGTCGTCGCCAACTTCGTGTGGCTGTGGCCGATCCTGGTGGGCACGTGGATCACCGCCGACCGCTGGAACGCGGAGCTCTGGCTGCCGTCCTGGCGATGACGCGGGACATCTCCGGCCGTCGTCGGGCACGCTGCAGGGCGTGCCCCCCGAGCAGCACCTCATCCGCTACGCCGGCCACGGCGACTTCGCCCCCGACGTCATCGCGCGCGCCGCGGGCAGCTGCGTGGTCACCACCGACGGACGCGAGCTCCTGGACTTCACCTCCGGACAGATGAGCGCGATCCTCGGGCACTCCCACCCCGAGATCGTCGCGACCGTCCGCGACCAGGTCGCCCGGCTCGACCATCTCCACAGCGGGATGCTGAGCCCGCCGGTCCTCGACCTGGCCGAACGGCTGACCGGGACGCTGCCGCCGCCGCTGGACAAGGTCCTGTTCCTGACCACGGGCGCGGAGGCCAACGAGGCCGCCCTGCGCATGGCCAAGCTCGTGACCGGCGGCCACGAGGTGGTGTCGTTCGCGCGGTCCTGGCACGGCATGACCCAGGCCGCCGCCAGCGCGACCTACAGCGCCGGCCGCTCCGGCTACGGGCCCGCCGTGCCCGGGAACGTGGCGCTCCCGGTGCCCGACCGCTTCCGGCCCGGCATCGTCGACGCCGACGGCCGGCTCGACTGGCGGCGCCAGCTGGACCTCGGGTTCGACCTGGTGGACGCCCAGTCGGTCGGCAGCCCGGCGGCCTGCCTCGTCGAGCCGATCCTCAGCTCGGGCGGGGTCGTCGACCTGCCGCCGGGCTATCTCGCGGCGCTGCGGGACAAGTGCCACGAGCGGGGCATGCTGCTCGTCCTCGACGAGGCGCAGACCGGGCTGTGCCGCACCGGCGACTGGTACGCCTTCGAGCGCGACGGCGTCGTGCCCGACATCCTCACGCTGTCCAAGACCCTGGGCGCCGGACTGCCCCTGGCCGCCGTGGTCACCAGCGCCGAGATCGAGGCGCGGGCCCACGAGCGCGGCTTCCTGTTCTTCACCACGCACGCGAACGACCCGCTGCCGGCCGCCGTCGGGCTCACCGTCCTGGACGTGCTCGCCCGTGATCGGCTGGACGAGCGTGCCCGCGTGCTCGGCGAGCGCCTGCAGGCGGGGCTGCGCGAGCTCGCGGGTCGCCACCCCGTGATCGGGGACGTGCGCGGGCGTGGGCTCCTGGTGGGGCTCGAGCTGACCGCCTCGGGTGACGGGGCCGCCGACGAGCTCGGCGGTGCCGTCACCCGGCGGTGCGCCGAGCTCGGGCTGCACATGAACATCGTCCAGCTGCCCGGCCTGGGCGGGACGTTCCGCATCGCACCGCCGCTGACCGCCACCGACGCCGAGATCGACCGCGGGGTCGCGATCCTCGGCACCGCCCTGGAGTCCGCGCTGGCGACGACCGCCGGCTGATCCGACCCGGGAACGACAACGGCCCGGGCGGTGTCGCCCGGGCCGTCGGGTTCGCGCAAGGGTGGAGCTGAGGGGAATCGAACCCCTGACCTACTCGATGCGAACGAGTCGCGCTACCAACTGCGCCACAGCCCCTGGTGCGGCGCCCACTCTAGCAACGCCGGGGATCACCGTCGGGAGCCGGGTCAGGCGCCCGCCGCGCGGCGGTAGCCGTAGGTGCGCTCGCCGTCGAGGTCGTGGAACGCGGGGTCGTCGTCGGTGTCGTCGACCAGCTCGAGGTCCTCGGGCACCGGCGGCGCGGGCGTGCGGGGCGCCGCCCAGCGGGGCGCCTCGTCCCCGATCTCGTCGGCGTACCGGTCGTCGTCGGCGTCGCGGTCGTCCTCGTCGTACTCGGCGTCGATCCAGTCCTGGTCGCGCAGCGCGGACATCCGGGCGTCGTGCTCGGCCTGGCGGGCGCGGCGGGCCTCGAGGGCGCGGCGCTCGCCGGACAGGCGTGCGGCCCGCCGGGCACGCACCTCCTCCTCGATGCGCGTCTGGCGGCGCAGGAAGACGAGGTAGCCGACGAGGACGACGTCGGCGGCGCCGTGCACCCACCACAGGGCGCTCGAGACGACCATGGCGGCGAGCGCCGAGAGCACCGCGACCGAGATCAGCCCGAGCGCGATGCGCTGGCGGTAGGTGTAGCGGGCGCGCGCGGCGGCCGCCGCGGCGTCGGGGTCGAAGCCGCCCCGGCCCGGGCGGTAGACCCGCGGCGCGCGGTCCACGGGCTCCTCGTCGAGGTCGTCCTCGTACGCGTCGTCCTCGTACGCGTCGTCCTCGTACGCGTCGTGCTCGGCGGCGTACCGGTCCTCGTACCGGTCCTCGTACCCGTCGTCGTGCCGGTCGTCGTACCTGTCGCCGGGCCGGTCGTCGTACCCGTCGTCGTCCCGCTCGTCCCCGGCCTCGGGCGACCGGCGGGGCAGGACGCGCTCGCGGCCGGCGCGCGGGGCGTCATCAGGGTCGCGGCGGTCCCCGGCACGGTCGTCCAGGTCGTCGAGATCGTCGTAGCCGTCGAGGTCGTCGAACTCCTCGAACTCGTCACGGTCGAGGTCGAGCTCGGCGTCGACCGCCTCGGGGGTCTCGTCGGCGCGCTCGGCGAGGGCGGTGGCCGCGACGGCACCGGTCGTCGCGGCCGCCGTGCCGTGGGTCGAGGAGCCCGTCGGTCCGGCCGCCGTCGTGCGCTCGCCGCCGGTGCGTCCGTCCGCCTGCGTCGTGGTCACGGGGACCTCCTCGATCAGGGGTGCTGCGGCCGTCCTCGGCAACACCCGCGCGCTCAGGTCGGCCTCGGCGGGGCGCGGGACCATCTGGCGGCGGCGGGCCACGACGGGAACGAGGACCACCAGCCACGCGAGGACCAGGGCCGCGAACACGACCGAGCTCGGCACCGCACACCTCCCGCCCCGGGACGACCGGCGACGGCCCGGATCCGGCTCGTCGCAGGCGCCACGCTAGTCACACGAGCCCCGTGTGCCCCGCAGCCGCGGCGGCGTGTCGTGTGCGAGCGGTGACCGGATCCCTCCAGTAGGGGAACCGAGGGCGCAGGGGTTTGCGCCTCCTACCACTCGACCGGATGGTCTGCCAGCGCAAATCCCTGGGCCATGTGGGTGGACACTCAGGCCCGCTCGGCACGTCCGGCGCGCAGGAGCCGGGCCACGAGGCCGTCGGGCAGGACGTCCTCCGTGGTCAGGGCCAGCACGAGGTGGTCGCGCCAGTCGCCGTCGACCTCGAGGTACCGGCGCAGCAGTCCCTCCTCCCGGAACCCGAGCTTGGCCAGCACGCGGCGACTGCGCACGTTCTCGGGGCGCACCGTCGCCTCGACGCGGTGCAGGCCGACACGGGAGAAGCAGTGGTCGACGGCCAGCGCGACCGCCGCCGTCGCCGCGCCGCCCCCGACGACGTGCGCGCCGACCCAGTAGCCCACGTAGGCCGACAGCAGCGGCTCGCGCACGACGTCGCCCACGACCACCTGGCCGGCGAACGCCCCGTCGACGAGCAGGGCGAACGGCAGCGCCCGGCCCGCGCGCCCCATCGACCGCAACGCGCTCCACCGTGCCGGCCACTCGGCGAGGGCGTTGCGGTCGGCCCACGGTCCGGGCGGTGTCGGTTCCCAGGGCGCGAGGTGTTCCTCGTCGCGCAGGCGGATCCGCGCCCAGGCGGCCCCGTCGCGCAGCCGGATCGGGCGCAGCTCGACGACACCAGCCGGGACGCGCAACGCCCGGGTGCGCGCGGGCCACCCCGGGTGACGACCGGTCGGACGGGCCTCGCCCCGGGGGGAGCGCGCCACGCGCGTCAGTGGCGGGGCGCGAGGAACGACACGCGCACCGCGGCGTCCATGCCGGCCTCGGTCGTGTCCTCGTCGAGGACGATCAGCGCGTTCGCCTCGGCCAGCGACGACAGCAGGTGCGAGCCCGAGCTGCCGAGCGGCTGGGCGAGGTAGTCGCCGGTGCGCCGGTCGCGCAGCAGGCGCCCGCGCACGTAGCTGCGACGCCCGGCCGGCGAGCTCACCGGCGAGAGCAGGGCGGCCGTGACCTCGCGACGGTGCAGCTCCTGCTTGCCGAGGGTCAGGCGGATCAGCGGGCGCACGAGCACCTCGAACGCCACGAGCGCCGAGACGGGGTTGGCGGGCAGCAGGAAGGTCGGGATCTCCTCGCTGCCCAGCCGTCCGAAGCCCTGCACCGAGCCGGGGTGCATGGCGACCCGCGAGATGTCGACCGGCCCGAGCTGCGCGAGCGCGTCCTGGACGTCCTCGCCCAGGCGCCCGCCGACGCCGCCGGCCAGCACGACGATCTCCGAGCGCGCCATCGCCGACTCGACGGCCTCGCGCAGCGCCGCCGGCTCGGCGGACGTGAGCGGCAGGCGCGTCACCTCGGCGCCGGCGTCGGCGGCCGCGGCGGCGAGCGCGTAGGAGTTGACGTCGACGACCTGGCCCACCCCGGGCGTGCGGTCGAGGTCGACGAGCTCGTCGCCGACGGCCATCACCGCGACCCGCGGGCGGGGGTGCACCAGCACCTTCGTCCGGCCGACGGCGGCCAGCAACCCGACCTGCGCGGGCCCGACCGTCGCCCCGCGGCGCACCGCGACGTCGCCGGGCGCCACGTCCTCCCCGACCCGGCGCACCCAGGCCGCCGAGGGCACCGGCGTCTTCACGGTCAGCCGGGCGCGGTGCCCGGTGCCCCGCGTGCTCGGGTCGTCGGCCGCGTCGGTGTGGTCGTGGGGGGCGACCGCGTCGGCGAGCGTGGGCAGCGGCGCGCCCGTGGCCACGCGGACGGCCTGCCCGGGCTGCAGCCGGTGCGCCTGCCGCGACCCGACGGCGACCTCGCCGACGACGGGGAGCTCGACCGGCTCCTCGGCCGCCGCGCGGACGTCGACGCTGCGCACGGCGAACCCGTCGACCGCGGCCTGGTCGAAGCCGGGCAGCGCCCGGTCGGCGACGACCTCCTCGGCGCACATCAGCCCCTGGGCCGAGGAGATGTCCACCCGCACCGGCGCCGGGCGCACCGCGGCGTCGAGCACGCGGCGCAGCTGGGCCTCGACCGTCCTCACCGTGTCAGCCCTCCCTCTGGCCGCTCCTCGTCCCCCACCATCGTCCTACGCCGGGCGCGCCCCGGCGGGGACCGACGCGCCCGAGGGCGTGGTTCGCCCGCGGCCGGTGCGCGGCACCATGGGCGCATGTCCTACGTCGACGCGGCCCTGGCGGCCCTGACCGAGCGCGACCCCCACCCCGCCGAGGTCGAGGCCTTCCGCCGGCGGCTCGAGCAGCTCGCCGAGCCCGACAGCGCGGTGCTCCCCGGGGATGCGCTCGAGCCCGTCACCGATCTGCCGACGCTGGACACGCTCGACGAGCCGTCCGACGCGGCGGCGCGCGACGCGCTGGACCGGCTCGCGGTGATCAAGCTCAACGGCGGGCTGGGCACGAGCATGGGGCTCGACGGGCCGAAGTCGCTGCTGGAGATCAAGCCGGGCACGAGCTTCCTCGACGCCGTCGCCCGCCAGACCCTCGCGCTGCGCGAGCGTCACGGCGCGCGCCTGCCGCTGCTGCTGATGGACTCCGAGGGCACCCGCGGGCCGTCGCTGGCGGCGCTGCGGCGCCACGCGGGGCTCGAGGACCCCGACCTGCCGCTGGACTTCCTGCAGGGCACCGAGCCCAAGCTGCGCGCCGACGACTGGCACCCCGTGGAGTGGCCCGCCGACCCGCGCCTGGAGTGGTGCCCGCCCGGTCACGGCGACATCTACACGGCGCTGACCGCGTCGGGGGCGCTGGAGCGGCTGCTCGCGGCCGGGGTGCGGTGGGCGTTCGTGTCGAACTCCGACAACCTGGGTGCGGTCCCCGACGTGCGCGTGGCGGCGTGGCTGGCGGCACAGGAGGTGCCGTTCTGCCTCGAGGTGGCCCGGCGCACCCCGATGGACCGCAAGGGCGGGCACTTGGCCTCCCGCGACGGGTCGCTCGTGCTGCGTGAGACCGCCCAGGTGCCCGAGGGCGACGACTCGTTCACCGACATCGAGCGGTTCTGCTTCTTCAACACCAACAACCTCTGGATCGACCTCGAGCACCTGCGCGCGATGCAGTCCGACGACCCGGCCGCGCCGTACCTGCCACTGATCGTCAACAGGAAGACGGTCGACCCGACGGACAAGTCGTCGACGCCGGTGCTGCAGCTGGAGACGGCGATGGGCGCGGCGATCGGGTCGATCCGCGGCGCCCGGGCCCTGGAGGTGCCGCGCGCCCGCTTCGCCCCGGTGAAGACCACCGACGACCTGCTCGTGGCGCGCTCGGACCTCTACGACCTCACCGACGACGGCCGGATGGTGCCCACGTGGAGCGGCGAGGCCCCGGTGGTCGCGCTCGACAAGGAGACCTTCGCGATGCTCGGTGACTTCGAGCGCCGCTTCGCCGGCGGGGCGCCCTCGCTCGCGAAGGCGTCGGCGCTGACGGTCACCGGCGACGTGACCTTCGGCGCGGACGTGGCCGTGGAGGGTTCGGTGACCGTCGAGGGGCCGCGGCACGTCGAGGACGGGGAGGTCCTGGCGGGGTGAGCCCGCCGTCGTCGAAGGCCGAGCTGCGACGGGCGTTGCTCGCCGCGCGCCGGGCCCGGACGGGCGAGCAGCGCCGGGCCGACGCGGCCGCACTGGCCGCAGACCTGCCGGCGGTGCTCGAGGGCCTGGAGATCGGCCCCGACGAGCCGGTCTGCCTGTTCGTGGCGGTCGGCGGCGAGCCCGGGGCGACACCCGACGGGGCGCTGCCCGTGCTCGACGCGGCCCGAGCGACGGGCCGGCGGGTGCTCCTGCCGGTGACGGTGGGCGCGGCGCCGCTGGACTGGGCGCCGTACGACGGACCGGGCTCCCTGGTCCCCGGCCCGCACGGGCTGCTCGAGCCCGCTGGTCGCCGGCTCGGACCGGACGCGCTCGCGGGCGCCGGGCTCGTCGTGGTCCCCGCGCTGGCGGTCGACCACCGCGGTGTGCGCCTGGGCCGCGGCGGCGGGCACTACGACCGCTCGTTGCCCCTCGCGGGGCCCGCGACCCGCCTGGTGGCCCTCGTCGGCGACGACGGGCTCCGCGCCGAGCCCCTGCCCGCCGAGCCCCACGACGTCCCGGTCCACGCCGCCTGGCGCCCCCGCACCGGCCTGACCCCGCTCCCCCTGCCCCCCGACCACTGAGGTACCTCGAGAACCCCGGGGGGGGGGGGGGCGTACTCGAACACGGCCGTGTTCGAGCAATGCGGCTTTGCTGGCGTCCAACGCCAGAAACGCCACATCCTCGCTCGCGCGACACGCCGGGCGCCGCCGAGTGGACCGCGCCGCGAGGTACCGGTGGAACAGGCGTGACGTCCCCGGCGTTGGCACTCGGGTGGCGCGAGTGCCATCTACACTGCGCGCGGACACCACCACCCCCGCACGGGGGCGGACGACACCGGGAGTGCACGTGCCGACCTATCCCTACGCCTGCACCGCCTGCGACCACCGCTTCGAGCAGGTCCAGGCGTTCTCCGACCCGTCGCTGACCGAGTGCCCGGTGTGCGGCGGGCGGCTGCGCAAGGTGTTCTCGTCGGTGGGGATCGTGTTCAAGGGCAGCGGCTTCTACCGCAACGACGCCCGGGCCGGCAACGGCTCCTCCTCGGAGAAGGCGCCGGCGGAGTCGTCCGCGGGCTCCTCCGACACGAAGGCCTCGCCGGATGCGGGCGCCACGAGCGGCTCCGGGTCGACGAGCGACTCCGGCGCCTCGTCCGCGACGTCCTCGACCGCGAGCTCGACGAGCTCGTCCGGCTCGTCGGCGAAGTCGGCCTGAGGCGCGACCCGGCGGAGCGAGGGAAGGTCCGGGACGCCGACCCCGAGCCGGTGTCCCGGACCGTGCTCGACGCCCACCCGCTCCCCAGCGGCCGGCGTCGAGGTTCCTCGCACCCGGTAAGACGGCTGGAGGGCCCGGTGGTTGCGGTTCCGGGCAAGCATCACCCCGTCGAGTGACACGGGCGGAGGTTTCCGCGTCCGTGACGGCGGTCAGAGCGGGCGCCGGCGGGCGGTGCCGACGCTGCCCGACGTGTCGCGGGGCCCGCCCTCCTGCGCCGCGAGCAGGGGCGAACGCGACAGCAGGAACACACCGACGGTCAGCAGCACGGCGCCGACCAGCCCGCCGAGCAGCGCGGCGCCCCCGTTGACCTCCTCGCCGAGCAGCCCGATGCCCCACGTCGACGCGAGGATCGGGTTGCCCAGGATCAGCCCGGGCTGTGACGCGAGCAGGCGCCCGGCGCGCAGCGCGTGCTGCAGGACGAGGAAGGCCGCCGGCGCGACGGGGATCAGCAGGTAGCTCTGCCAGGTCGTGAGCACCTCGCCGAGCCCGCCGAGCGCCAGCGCCTCGGACATCGCCTTGACGATCACCGCCACGAACCCCGACCCGATGCCGGCCGCGACGCCGTACCACGCGGCACGGGCGACGGGACGCGAGCGCTCCGCGATCGCGCTGGTGAGGCCGAGCAGGCCGAGGGTGACGATCGTGCCGGGGATCCACACGCCGGCGCCCGCGCCGAGGGCGTCGCCGCCCGTGGGCTGGAGGCTCACGAGCAGGACGACGAGTCCGACGGACATGATCCCGACGGAGATCCACTCGCGCCGCCGCAGCGCTCCGCCGAGCACGAACCAGCCCAGGAGCAGCGTGAACGGCAGCTCCATGACCAGCACCGGCTGGACGAGGGCGATCGACCCGAGACTCAGCGCCAGCACCTGCAGGGTCACGGCCACCGCGAAGATCGAGGTGCCGACGAGCCACGCCGGGCGCTGGACCATGTCGCGCAACGTGCCGGCGCTGACCCCGCGTGCCCGGGCGCTGTCCTGGGCGGCCTTCCGCTGGAGCACCAGGGCCGTCGCGTTGGCGATGGTCGCCAGCAGCACGAGCACCACGGCCATGCCTGCGCCCGCCCTCTCCCGATTCCCCTGTCTCCCGGCCCTCGGAGCCGCAAACTACCGGGCGCTCCGGTGCGGACGGCCCGGCGGGCCGGTGGCGCGGCAGCGTCCACAGCCGTGGGCGTTGCTCCGGATGCCCGTCCCCATCGTCCGGATGCGTCCACAGGGTCGGGAGGCGAACCGTGCGTCGAGCCCCGCGGCGGCCCTAGCGTCGCTGCCGTGGGTGGACGGGACGAGCCGGGCGGCGGGCCCGGACGGGGCCGACGGCACTGGCGTCTGCCGCCACCGGGGTGGCGGCGGGTGGTCGCGCTGCGCCGCGCCGCGGCCGGGCTGCTGGCGCTGGTGGCCGTCGGGCTGCTCGCCGCGCCCGGCGTCGTGCCGGCCGGGACGCCGGTGCTGGTCGCGGCGCGGGACCTCGCGCCCGGGGTCGCGCTGGGGCCCGCGGACGTGGTGGTACGCGCGCTGCCCGGAGACGTCGTGCCCGCCGGGGCGCTCGCGGATCCGGCGGCGGTCGCCGGGCGCCAGGTCGTCGGCGGGGTACGGACCGGGGAGGCCCTCACGGACGTGCGCCTGCTCGGCCCGGCCGCAGCGGTCGCGGCCGCCGGCGTCCCCGACGCGGCGGGGGTGCCGGTGCGCCTCGCCGACGCGGGCGTCGCCGCGCTCCTCGCGCCGGGGACACGGGTCGACCTCGTGGGCGCGGCCGACGCACGCGCCGGCGGCCCGGCCGAGGACCCGCGGCCCGTCGTGCTGGCGTCGGGCGCGGTGGTCCTCGCCGTGCTGCCCGCGCCGGACCGCACGGCCGGGGCCGCCCCGGTGGTGGTCGTCGCCCTGCCCGCGGAGCTCGCCGCGCGGGTGGCGACCGCGTCGCTGCGGGAGGAGGTGACCGTGACCCTGCGCTGAGGGAACGGTCAGGGACGGTCGTGGTGCGGCGGACGCTCGGCCTCGTAACGGCGGCGGGCGTCGTCGCCGCCCCCGGCGTCCTCCCCCGGCTCACGCTCGTCGGCCGACGAGACCGGCTCGTCACCGAAGATCGCCGCACGTCGGGCCGCGCGGCGCCGGGCCTTGTCGTCGAACCCCCCCGACGCGGAGCTCAGCTCTCCTCCATCCCGGACAGCTCGGCGATGACGTGGGAGATCAGCGGGGTCAGCGTCGCCATCCCGTCGCGTACGGCCGCACGTGAGGACGCGAGGTTGACCACGAGCGTGCTGCCCGAGACGCCGACCAGGCCGCGGGAGAGACCGGCGTCGACGGCGCCCGCAGCCAGACCCGAGGCGCGGATGGCCTCGGCGATGCCGGGGATGGGGCGGTCGAGAACGCCGGCGGTGGCGTCGGCGGTCACGGCCCGGGGCGAGACACCGGTGCCGCCGACGGTGACGACGAGGTCCACGCCGCCGATCACCGCGGTGTTGAGGGCGTTGCGGATGGCCACCGCCTCACCCGGCACCACGATCGTCCCGTCCACCACCAGCCCGGCCTCCCCGAGGAGCTCGGTGACCAGCGGCCCGATCGTGTCCGAGGACTCGCCCCGGCTGACCCGGTCGTCCACCACGACGACCAGGGCGCGTCCCAGCAACTCCTCCGCGCCGCCGACCAGCGGCTCGTTCTCCATGCCGCCCAACGTAGTGGGGACCGTTCCGCCGGGCCGAAGCGGAGAGCCTTGCGGGGAGCCACGGCGGACCCCGGCCGGCTCGACCCGAGAAGCTCCGCGCCGCGCTCCGCGATACCGTTCGCCGGCCCGGCGAGGCGGCCGGGCCGTCACGGAACGTCGATGGATAGCGTGCCCACGTGCGCGTTCTCCTCACCGGCGGGGCCGGGTTCATCGGCTCGCACGTCGCCGACCTCCTCGCCGAGCAGGGCCACACCCCGGTGCTGCTCGACGCCCTGCTGCCCCAGGCCCACGCGGCCGGCAAGGCACCGTCGTGGCTCGACCGCTACGAGGTGGTGCACGGCGACGTCCGCGACGCTGACCTGCTCGACCGGCTGCTGCCGCAGGTCGACACCGTGTGCCACCAGGCGGCGATGGTCGGCCACGGCGTCGACCCCGACGACGCCCCGGCGTACGCCGAGAACAACGACCTCGCCACCGCGGTGCTGCTGGCCGCGATGTACCGCTCGGGACACCGCGAGCTCGTCATGGCCAGCTCCATGGTGGTCTACGGCGAGGGCCGCTACTCCTGCACCGAGCACGGCGTCGTCCCCCCGCCGGCGCGCTCGCAGGCCGACGTCGACGCCGGGCGCTACGACCTGCCGTGCCCGCAGTGCGGGCGCGACCTCGCCGGCGAGCTCATCCCGGAGGACGCGCCGCTCGAGCCCCGCAGCACCTACGCCGCAACGAAGCTCGCCCAGGAGCACCTCGCCGTGGCGTGGGCGCGCGCGACCGGCGGGCGGGTGTGGGCGATGCGCTACCACAACGTCTACGGCCCGCGGATGCCCCAGAACACCCCGTACGCGGGCGTCGCGTCGATCTTCCGGTCGTCGCTCGAGCGCGGTGAGGCCCCCCGGGTCATGGAGGACGGGCGCCAGCGCCGGGACTTCGTGCACGTCTCGGACGTGGCCGCGGCCAACGTCGCCGCGCTGGAGACGCCGGCCGAGGCGGGGCGCTGCGTCCCGCTCAACGTGTGCTCCGGCGAGGTGCGCACCATCGGCGAGCTCGCCACCACGCTGGCCGACGCCATGGACGGGCCGGCCCCGCAGGTCGTCGGCGGTGCCCGCCCCGGCGACGTCCGCCACATGACCGCCGACCCGGCCCGCGCGGCCGAGCTCCTCGGGTTCCGCGCCCGCACCGGGTTCGCCGAGGGCATCGCCGCCTTCGCCACGGACCCGCTGCGCGACGCGGTGGGCTGACGGTGGGCTGACCCCGCCGCCGCGAACGCGGAGTATCGGCGCATAGAAGCAGCGAACCGCACGTTCGTTGCTTCAGAAGACCCCTACCAGACCGTCAGCAGCAGGTGGTTGACCGCGAGGGCGAGGGCCGCCTGCGCGAGGAGCCACCAGCGCACCGCGGGGCGGGGCAGCAGCGCGGCGAGGGGCACGATCCACACCGCGAAGGGCAGCCAGATGCGCTCCACCTCGGACTTCGACAGCCCCGAGAGGTCGGCCACGAGGACCGCGCCCAGACCCGCCGCGGCGAGGGCGAGCAGGGCGGCGGGCACCGCGCGGGGACGCCAGGCCGCGCGGCGCAGACCGGCGATCACCGCGGGCCCGAGCACCAGGACCAGCGCCGCGAGGTTGCCCCACACCCAGTACTCGTAGGGGCGCAGCAGGCCGTACTCGCCCGGCTCGTAGTAGCGGACCGTCACCTGCTCGTAGCCCTCGTACCACCAGAAGCCGGCGGCCGCGAAGGCCGCGACCACCAGCGCGGCGCCCACGCCCCCGACGAGCAGCGGCGCCACGCGGCGCGCCACCAGCGCCACGGCGATCGGCAGCAGCCCGGCGAGCACCAGGCCGTAGGAGAAGAACAGCGCGAGCCCCAGCACGACGCCGGCGAGCAGGCTGAGGGCGTGCCCGCCGGCGCCCCGGCGCACCGCGCCCGCCGCGAGCAGCGCCACCCCCCAGGCGAGGATCGCCGCGAACATTCCGTCCGCCGACACCCCGACCCACACCGCGCCCGGCATCAGCACGCCGAAGGGCAGGTAGGCGCGGGCGAGGTCGCGGTCGCCGAGGGCGGCGAGGGTCAGGGCGACGGCCACGACCGCCGAGGCACCGATCGCCGTGGTGACCACGCCGGCGTACTCACCACCGCCGAGGCCCAGGCGGTCGAGCAGGACGTAGAACAGTGTCGCCGCGGGCGGGTGCCCGGCGGAGTGGGTGACGAGGCTCTCGGGCGTCTGACCGGCGATGCGGTCGGCGAACGTCTGCAGGAAGACCGCGATGTCGGGGGCGCGGGGGATCTCGGCCAGGTACTCGGTCGGGGTGGCCAGCCGCTCGGCGACCCCGACGTACCACCCGTCGATCGTGGCAAGGGCGAACGTCCACGCCAGTGACGCGACGTAGGCGACCCCGAGCAGCGGGCCCCACGGCATCGTGCGGGCGAGCGCGGGACCCCCGAGCGCGACGAGCAACGCCACCACGACCGCCGGCACGGTGCCCGGACCGACGTGCGGGAGCCACTGCGCGAGCAACGGCGGCCACCCGACGAGCACCGGCACGCCGGCGTCGATCAGCGCCCATCCGATCACGGACGATGCCGTGACCAGCAGCGCGGCCACCGCGACGGCGATGAGGTCGCCCCGCAGGCGCAGGGGCCGGCGCACCGGCGAGGGGGGCTCGTCGGCGGAGCCGGGACGTCCGCGCAGCACGCTGGTCATCACCGCGGACCGTACGGAGGTGCCGTGACCCCTCGGTGAGGAGGGCCGCTCGGCGCACCCCTGTCGCCCGTCCGGGGCACGTGAGGTGAGCGTGAAGATTCTGTTGTGGGCTACCGACCCCGCGCGGCGGGTTCACGACCGACCTCATAGCGTGACCGCGATGGAAGGTCATGTGGACGTGGTGCTCCCCTGCCTCGACGAGGCGGAGGCGTTGCCGGGCGTCCTCGCCGCCCTCCCGGAGGGCTTCCACGCGGTCGTCTGCGACAACGGTTCGACCGACGGGACCCCCGAGATCGCCGAGCGCCTGGGCGCGCGGGTGGTGCACGAGACCCGCAAGGGCTACGGCGCCGCGGTCCACACCGGGCTGGAGGCGACGGGCACCGAGGTCGTCGCGGTGATCGACGCCGACGGCTCGCTGGACCCCGCCGAGCTGCCCGCGATGGTGCGGCTGCTCCTCGACACGGACGCCGACCTCGTGGTCGGGCGCCGGGTGCCGCAGGCGCGCGGGGTGTGGCCCTGGCACGCGCGGATGAGCAACCTCGTGCTCTCAAGGCTGATGCGCACCCGCGGGGTCGGCGTCCGCGACATCGCCCCGATCCGGGTGGCCCATCGTCGGGCGCTGCTCGACCTCGGGATCACCGACCGGGCCTTCGGCTACCCGCTCGAGCTGCTGATCCGGGCCGGCGCCGCCGGCTGGCGGATCCGTGAGGTCGACGTCGCCTACCGCCCGCGCGCCGGGGGCCGGTCGAAGGTCTCGGGATCGGTCAGGGGCACCGCGCGCGCGGTGCGGGACATGTCGGCCGCGATCGCCCGCACCCGCCCCGCCGCGACCGTGGACGGGCGGGGCACGCGCCGATGAGCGACGGACGCGAACCGCTCGGTGCCCCCCGCGCGAACGCGCCCATCATGCGGACCAGTGCGCCCGTCACGAGGGTCGTCCTCGTGCTCGCGAAGGCCCCCGTCGCGGGCCGCGTGAAGACCCGGCTGATGCCCGTCGCGACGCCGGAGGGCGCGGCCGGCATCGCCGCGGCCGCCCTGCTGGACACGCTCGACGCAGCCGGCACGGTGCCCGGCGCCCGGACGGTCGTGGCCCTCGAGGGCGACCCCGCGGCCGGCGAGCGCGGCACCGAGCTCGCCGATGCACTGGCCGGGACGGTCGTCGTCCCCCAGCGTGGCCGCACGCTCGGCGAGCGCATCACCGCCGCCCACGACGACGTCGCGGCCGCGTTCCCCGGCGCCGCGACCGTGCAGGTCGGGATGGACACCCCCCAGCTCGACCCCGCCCTGCTCGACGACGCGCTGCGGCTCGTCGCGGGCGACGCGGACGCCGCGCTCGGCCTCGCGCTCGACGGCGGCTGGTGGGCGCTCGCGCTCGCCGACCCGAGCCGCGCCGGCGTGATCGCCGAGGTCCCCACCTCGCGCGACGACACGGGCCGCCGCACGCTCGCCGCCCTGCGCGCCGGCCACGACGGGCTCGACCCCGGCCGGGTGCTCGAGCTCCCGCCCCTCTCCGACGTCGACACGCCCGACGACGCCGTCGCGGTCGCCGACCTCGTCCCCACCGGCCGCTTCGCCCGCGCCGTCGCGGACCTGCTCCCCGTTCCCGGAGGCCTCCCCCGATGACCCCCCTGTCGCCTCCCGCCGCCGACACGCCCCGGGTCCTGCGCGCGTGCCCGGAAGCGTTCGACGCGGGCGCGGTGTTCGACGCGGCGCTGGCGGGGCGGCGTCAGCGCCTGGTGCGCGGCGACGGCGTCGTCCTGCCCCTGGCCGTGCAGCGCTGGCACGACGACGCGGACGACGAGGACGAGTGGCTGCTCGGGCGCTGCACCGGCCCCACGCTCGACCTGGGCTGCGGGCCCGGCCGGCTGGTCGTGGCGCTGGCCGACCGCGGCGTCCCCGCGCTCGGCGTCGACGTGTCGATCCAGGCCGTGCAGCGCTGCCTCGAGCGCGGCGCCGCGGTGCTGCACCGCGACGCCTTCGAGCGCCTGCCCGGCGAGGGCCGCTGGCAGCACGTCGTGCTGGCCGACGGCAACATCGGCATCGGCGGCGACCCCGTGTCGCTGCTGCGCCGCTGCCGGGCCCTGCTCGCCTGCGGCGGCACCGTCCTGCTCGAGCTCGAGCCGGGCGCCGGCCTGTGGTGCGGCACCGCGTACCTGGAGAGCACGGGCGTCGACGACCCGGTGGACGAGCTGACGGTGTTCGGGGCGCTCGCCGACGGCTCCCTCGACGCCGGTCCGTGGTTCCCGTGGGCCGTGCTCGGCCCGCACGCGGTGGAGGACGTGGCCGCCGAGGCCGGACTGACCGTCGGCGCCCGGGCCGAGGGCGGGCGCTGCTTCGTCGAGCTCAGCCCCGCCTGAGCCTCACCGCCCGCCGATCACCCGGCTGCCCAACGTCACGGTGACCTGGCGCGTGCCGCCGCCGGGGGCCTGCAGCGTCAGGGTCACGGTCTGCCCCGGCGCCCGGGACTGGATCGCCGCGACGAACGCGTTGGCGTCCTCGATCGGACGGTCGTCCACCCGGACGACGACGTCGCCCGCCACCACGCCCGCGGCCTGCGCCGGCGAGCCGGGCTGGACGTCGGCCATCGCGGCGCCGCGCGGGGCCGCGTCGGCCACCCCCACCCCGATGACCGCCTGGGTGGCGCGCCCGGTGTCGACGAGCTCGGTCGCGAGCCGGCGCGCCTGGTTGATCGGTATCGCGAAGCCGAGGCCGATGGAGCCGGCCTCCCCGCCGGAGCTGCCGGTGACGCTGGCGATCGCGGTGTTCACGCCGATCACCTGGCCCTGACCGTCGACCAGCGGTCCACCGGAGTTGCCGGGGTTGATCGCGGCGTCGGTCTGGATCGCGTCGAGGACGCTGCTCTGGCCGGCGCCGGACCCGCCGGCCTCGACGGGGCGCCGCAGGGCGCTGACGATGCCGGTGGTCACCGTGCCGGAGAGCCCGAGCGGGGAGCCGACGGCGATGACGGTCTGGCCCTGCACGAGCTGGTCGGAGTTGCCCAGGTTCGCCGGTCGCAGGTCGTTGACCCCGCTCGCGCGCACCACCGCGATGTCGGCGGCAGGGGCGGTGCCCACGATCTGGACGGGCGCCACGCGTCCGTCGGAGAACACGGCCTCCAGCCCACCGCCCTGGCCGGCCTGCAGGACGTGGTTGTTGGTCATGATGAGCCCGTCGGCCGAGAGCACGATCCCCGAGCCCTCGCCCGCCGCGCCGCGGATCTGCACCGCGCTGGGCAGCACCGCCGCCGCGACCTGCTCGATGGAGCCCGGCGGCGCCGCCGACGGCACACCCTCGGGCACCGGCTCCTCGAGCGCCGTGCCCTGCGAGGAGCTCGACGACCCGCCGAGGTTGCCGACCGCGACCGCCGAGAGCGCGCCGCCGATGAGTCCCGCGACGAGCGCCAGCGCGACGAGCCCGAGCGTCCCGAGGCGCTTGCCGCCCGACGCCGGCGGCGGCTGCTGTCCACCCCCGCCCCAGCCGCCGCCCCAACCGCCACCCGGGTCCCGGGGGTAGCCGCCGGGCGGCGTCGCGGGGCCCGCCGCGGCGCCACCCCAGCCGTAGCCACCGCCGCTCTCGCCGCCCGCGCCGTGGCCGCCCCCACCGGGGCCGCTGGGCGGGCCGTAGCCGCCGGGCACGGTCTCGCGTGCGGTCGGCGGACCCGCAGCCCGGGGCGCGGTCGAGGGGTACGTGCCGCGGCCCGTCCCGGACGCCGAGGCGCCGAGACCGAACGCCTGGGTCGGGCCCTGCGCCGGCCCCTGCGGCCCGGTGGGTACCTGCGCGGGCGCGCTGTAGGGCGTGGCGCTGGTCGAGGAGCTGGTCGACGTGTCGTACTCCCGGCCCGTTCCTTCGGCCCAGCGCACACCCCCGGGCCCGGGGGACCGGGCGGTCGTCTCCGTCCCCCCGGACGGTCCAGCGCCGTGGGGCGTCGTGCGCGACGACCGGTCCGCGGCGGGCACCGACGTCGCTCCGTGCGGCGCGTCGGACCCCGAGGCGGGGCCGTCCGGGTCGGCGGACGCGGCGTCGTTCTCGCTCATGTCCCCCAGCCTCCCGCATCGCCTCCGCGGCCGCGTCGACAGGCGCCCGGTCCCGGCGGCCGGGCGGAAGGGGGAAGCTTGAGGGGTGGAGCGTTCCCTGCCCGGCCCGACGACCGGTGCCCCGGCCGCCGCGGAGCCGGACGACGGGCACGCCGCCGCGCCGCCGCCCGACGACAAGGACGGCCGCCCGGTCCCGGGTCCGCCCGACGACGAGCCGCCACCCGGCCTGGTCCGCCACGTCCTGCAGGGCATCCCGTTGCGCCGCCGCGTCGGCATCCTGGTCTCGGTGGGCGGCGGCCTGCTCGTCGCGCTCATCGCGGTCGCGGTGTACCTGACCGCGCAGCGGGCGCTCTACGACCAGCTCGACGAGAGCCTCGTCCAGCGCGCGACCGTCGCCGCGTCCGGCGACCTCGCCGACCCCGCACTGCTGCTGCGGGTGTCGCAGGACGCGCTGGCGGCCGGCGAGGTGCGGGTGGCCATCGTCACGGCGGGCGGCGAGGCCGTCACGATCGCCGGGAACAGCCCGCCGCTCGGGGCCCCGGAGGTCGCCGCGGCCCGCCGCGACCCGGCCACGTCGGTGCGCACGGGCGTGGTCGACGGCCAGCTGCACCGCGTCGTGGCGGTCTACGCCGGCGAGGGCCGGGCGCTCGTGCTCGCCCAGGAGCTCGACCCGACACGCCGGACGCTCTCCAAGCTGGCCGTGGTGTTGCTCGTCACCGGGGCCTCGGGCGTGCTGCTCGCCGCGCTGACCGGCGTCGCGATCGCCCGGGCGGGCCTGCGCCCGGTCGAGCGGCTGATCTCGGCGACCGCGCGCGTCGCACGCACCGGCGACCTGCGCCCGATCCCGGTCACCGGCGGGGACGAGATCGCGCGGCTGACCAGCAGCTTCAACGCGATGCTCGCCGCGCTCGCGTCGTCGATCGAACGCCAGCGCCGCCTCGTCGCCGACGCGGGGCACGAGCTGCGCACGCCGCTGACGTCGCTGCGCACCAACCTCGAGCTGCTCATGGCCTCGGAGCAGGCATCGTCGCACCCGGACGCCCCGCGGCTGTCCGACGAGGACCGCGCGGAGCTGCAGGCCGACCTGCGGGCCCAGGTCGACGAGCTCGCCACCCTCGTCGGCGACGTCGTCGAGCTCGCTCGCGACGACCCGCCCGAGGTGGCCGCCGAGCCCCTCGACCTCGCCGACGTCGTCGAGCGCGCCCTGGACCGCGCCCGGCGCCGGGCGGCCGCGGAGAACGTCACCTTCGACGTCGACCTCGCCTCCTGCGAGGTGACCGGCGACGCGAACGCCCTCGAGCGCGCGGCGCTCAACCTGCTCGACAACGCCGCGAAGTGGAGCCCGCCGGGCGGGCGGGTGCGCGTGACGCTGCGTCACGGCGTCGCCCCCGAGCGGCCGGGCACCGCGGTGCTCGAGGTGGCCGACGCCGGACCGGGGATCGCCGACGAGGAGCTCGACCTCGTCTTCGAGCGCTTCTACCGCTCGCTGGACGCGCGGACGATGAGCGGCTCGGGTCTCGGGCTCTCGATCGTCGCCCAGGTCGCCGGGCGCCACCACGGCGGTGTCTCGGCGGGCCGCGCCCCCGAGGGCGGCGCCCTGCTCCGGTTCTGGATCCCCCGACGCTGACGGACCGTCGTCAGCTCTGTACGCGGTGCTGTGACGCGCCTTACGGTCGGGGTGAGGGGGGACACGACGACGTTGGACACAGCACTTCCGACTGGGAGGCCCTTCGGTGAGCAGACTGCGCTTCGGCACGTTCCTGGCCCCGTTCCACCGCGCCGGTGAGAACCCCACGCTCGCCCTGCAGCGCGACCTCGAGCTCGTGGAGCACCTCGACGCGCTCGGCTACGACGAGGCGTGGATCGGCGAGCACCACTCGGCGGGCAGCGAGATCATCGCCTCGCCGGAGATCTTCATCGCGGCGGCGGCGGAGCGGACGAAGCGGATCAAGCTCGGCACGGGCGTGACCTCGGCCAGCTACCACAACCCGCTGTGGGTGGCCGACCGCATGGTGATGCTCGACCACCTGACCCGCGGGCGCTCGATGCTCGGCGTCGGGCCCGGCTCCCTGCCCAGCGACTCGTCCATGATCGGCCTGAACCCCACCGACACCCGCGAGCTGCTCGACGTCAACCTCGACATCATCATGCGGCTGCTCGCCGGCGAGGTCGTCACCGAGCAGACGCGGACGCACAACCTCATCGAGGCCCAGCTGCAGCTGCGGCCGTACACCGAGCCGTGCTTCGACATCGCGGTCGCGGCCGTCGCGTCGCCGACCGGGCCGCGCATGGCGGGCCGGCACGGGGTGGGCCTGCTCTCGATCGGGGCGACGCTGACCCAGGACGGCTTCGACGCCCTGGCCCACCACTGGAACGTCGTCGAGGAGCGCGCGCAGCACTACGGGCAGCCCACCCCGGACCGGGAGAAGTGGCGCCTGGTCGGGCTCATGCACATCGCCGAGACCAAGGAGCAGGCCTACCGCGACGTCGAGTACGGCATCGAGTCGTGGTTCCGCTACTTCCAGAAGACCGCGGCGTTCCCGCAGATGGCGGTCGAGGGCGGCGACCGCAAGGAGATGATCGACTTCATCAACGAGGCCGGCATCGGGGCGATCGGCACGCCGGAGGACGCCCGTGCCCAGGTCCAGCGGCTCGCCGACCAGTCCGGTGGGTTCGGCGCCATGCTGCTGCTCGGGCACGAGTGGGCCAACCCGCAGGCGACGAAGCGGTCGTGGGAGCTCATCGCCCAGGAGGTCATGCCCCACTTCCAGGGCGCGACCTGGGGCGGGCGGACGCACGCGGAGTCCACCCAGGCGGCCAAGGAGCGCGCGGGTCTGCGGCGCGACGAGTTCGCCGCCACCCAGCTCGAGGCCGTCGACCACATGACGAAGAAGTACGCCGAGGAGGTCGCGGGCTCCTGACCCTCCTGTGTGCGTGATCTTCCGAGCTGTAGCTCCGAAGATCACGCACATGGGAGCGGGACGGGAGTCCCCGGCCGGCCGTGACCTCCGCCCCTCCCCCGGCGCGCCGGGCCCGGGTCCCGTGGGCTCCCGAGCCGGCCGGGGGAGGCACGAGATGGCGGATCCGGAGCGCACCCGGGAGCACGTCCTGCCCGCGACGGTGCGGCTGACGGTCCCGCAGCCCCGCACGCCCGCGGACCTGGCCGGCGGACCGACCCGCACCCCGGTCCGCGACCTGCCGGACGACCTGCCGGACGACCTGCCGGACGACGACGTGCGCACCCAGCTCGTCGACTGCGTCGAGGCCCGCCTGCCCCTGGAGGAGCGCGTCGAGCGGCTGCGGCCCGCGGCGGACCACCTCGCCGAGCGGGCGCACACACTGCAGCGCGGGCACGGCGACCCCGACGTGCTGCGGGAGGTGCTGGCGCGCCTGCGCGCGGTCCGGGCCCGGCGGGACGAGGCCGTGCGCGCCCGGTCGCGCCTCGCCGAGCGGGAGGAGCGGCTGGAGGCGGTGCTGCGCGCGAGGTCGGCCGGGAACGGGTAGCGCGGCCGGCGAGCCGGGATCAGGAGATCGCGCCGGGCCTCACGGGGCCGTCTCCCGCAGCACGTAGCCCACACCGCGGACGGTGTGGATCACCCGCGGCTCGCCCTCCGCCTCGGTCTTGCGCCGCAGGTAGCCGACGTAGACCTCGAGGGCGTTGCCCGTGGTCGGGAAGTCGTAGCCCCAGACGTCCTCGAGGATGCGGCTGCGCGTGAGCACGCGACGCGGGTTGGCCATGAACAGCTCGAGCAGCGAGAACTCGGTGCGGGTCAGGCTGATCGGGCGCTCGCCACGGCGTACCTCGCGCGTCACGGGGTCCAGCGAGAGGTCGCCGAAGCGCAGCGGCTCGGGATCGGGGGCGCCGCCCCGGTCGTCGGGCGTGGTCCGGCGCAGCAGGGCCCGCAGCCGGGCCAGGAGCTCCTCGAGGGCGAAGGGCTTGGCCAGGTAGTCGTCGGCGCCCGCGTCGAGGCCCGCGACGCGGTCCGAGACCGCCTCACGCGCGGTGAGCACGAGCACGGGGATGTCGTCGCCCGCATTGCGCAGCCGCCGGCACACCTCGAGCCCGTCGACCCGCGGCATCATCACGTCGAGCACGAGGGCGTCGGGCCGCTGACCCTCGATGGCGTCCAGCGCCTGCTGCCCGTCGGCGGCGAGCTCGACCTGGTAGCCGTTGAACGCCAGCGAGCGGCGCAGCGAGTCGCGCACCGCCCGGTCGTCGTCCGCGACGAGGATCCGCATGGTGCCCAGTGTGGCGTCACGGCCTGAGACATCCCTGAGACGATCGCCCGGTGCTCACCCGACCGGGGCAGCCGGTGACGGCGGGGAGTGGTGCCGCGATGCCCGGTTCGTCGTGAGACCGGATCGACACCACACGACACGCAACCGGATCACTCCCCCCACGTCTCGGACGGGGAGGATGTCGGGGCAGGATCTCCCGGATCGGGGACGAGGGGGACGGTGTGGCGAGGACGGAGCGCGGCCGGACGGGGCCGGAGCGACCGTGGCGATGGCTCGATCGGGCGTGGAGGGCGCCACTCGCGGTGCTGCTGGCGCTGCTCGCCCTCGTGGGTGGCTGCAGCGCGATCCCCGGGGGCTCCGCTCCACCGCCGCCCGTCACCCTGGCCGCCTCCGTGGGCCCGGGCGCGGTCGACGTCGCGCCGGTCGAGCCCCTCGTCGTGTCCGCTGCCGGTGGCCGGCTGACCTCGGTGACCGTCACCCCGGCCGGCGGTGCCCCGCTGACGGGCACGCTCGACCCGTCGGGCACCCGCTGGACCAGCGCGACACTCGCCTACGACACCGAGTACCGCGTGCAGGCCGCCGGCGTCGACGAGCGCGGTACCCCGGGTGCCCCGCTCGACCAGACCTTCCGGACCGTCGCTCCCGAGCAGACCCTGGAGATCGAGAGCATCCGGCCCACCGACGGCCAGACCGTCGGCATCGCCATGCCGGTCTCGATCACCTTCGACGCGCCGGTCAGCGACCGGGCCGCCGTCGAGCGGCGCGTCTCGGTGACCACCTCCGTGCCCACCGAGGGCTCGTTCCGCTGGATGTCCGACGAGCAGCTGAACTGGCGACCCAAGGAGTACTGGCGGCCGGGCACGCAGGTCAGCGTCCAGGCGCGGCTGTTCGGCGTCGACGGCGGCGAGGGCCTCTACGGCGCCGAGGACCGGTCGTTCGCCTTCACCATCGGCCGCGACCAGCGGGCCCGGGGCGACGTCAACGAGCACACGCTCGTGCTCTACCAGGACGGCCAGGAGCTGCGGACCCTGCCCGCCTCGTACGGCCGTGACGTCTACCCGACGCAGTACGGCGTGCACGTCGCGTTCGAGAAGCACGAGGTCAAGAGGATGCGCTCGGACACGTGGGGCGGCCCCGGCGAGGGCCAGCCCGGCTTCTACGACGAGAACCTGCCGCTGGCGGTGCGCATCTCCAACAACGGCGAGTTCGTGCACGTCAACCCGGACACGGTGCGCCAGCAGGGCCGCAGCAACGTCTCGCACGGCTGCGTCAACCTGTCGCCGGCCAACGGACGCTTCTTCTACGACTGGGTGCAGATGGGCGACCCGGTGGAGATCGTGGGCTCCAGCCGCCCGCTGACGACCCGCGACGGGGACATCGCCGACTGGACGATCCCGTGGGAGGAGTACCGCCAGGGCTCGGCGCTGGCCTCCGCGTAGGGACCCCGCCGACGGGGAGCGAGGGTCGCCTCCGCTGCGTGGCACGCAGCCGGGGTGACCCTCGCTCCCCGTCGAGCGGGGCCCGGCAGGTCAGAACTCGGCGCGGACCAGGCCGAGCACCTCGGCGCGCCAGTCGGCGTAGGCCTTGCCGATCGCCTCGCGGTTGCCGGTCTGCACCGGGGTCGACGAGCCCTCGGGCTCGGGACCGTCGATCTTCGCGGCGATGTCCGCCCCGCTCCAGTCCGGCCCGGCGGTGCGCACGCGCAGGTGGGCCGGCGCCCGCTCGGCGCGCAGGGCGTGGGCGAGCACCCGCATCAGCGCGGTGCGGGCCTGCTGGTCGTCGGGGGCGTCGATGTCGACGTTGGTCTGCCCGCCGACCAGGATCACCGTCGCCGAGTCCGCGAGGTGGGGCAGGACGGTCTCGGCGGCGCGGAAGCGGGACAGCAGCCCCTCGGAGAGGAACTGCTCCACCCGCGAGACCAGGCTGCCGCTCCGCGGGGTCATCGCGACCGGGAGCTGCACGTAGGCGTCGAACGTCGTGTCACGCACCGCCTCGCCCAGCCGGTCGAGGGTGTCGACCACCGTCGTCTCCGCCCCCGTCGCCCGGATGGCCTCGGCCACCTCGTTCAGTCGCTCCCCGCCGCCGGTCACCAGCACGCTCGTCATGGCGCGTGACCCTAATCGGGCGGGCGGGGCTCCGGCAGGAGTGATCGATCGAGCTGACGCGGATCACGGGTCGCGTAGAGGGCCACCACCCGCGCCGCGGCCGCGGCCATCTCGTCGCGGAGCTCCGGCGGCTCGAACACCTCGACGGCCTCCGCGTACCCCAGCAGCGCGGCCCGGGCGGCGAGCAGCGAGCGGAACGGGGCGACGAGGTGCTCGCGGCCGTCGGGCGCGGTGTTCTCGGTGCGCCACGGCCCGGCGAGCACGGCGAGGGGGACGCGGCGCAGCGTCCCCGCCCACGCCGGGTCCACGAGCACCCGCACCTCGACCTCCGCGCTCGGCGCCTCCAGACGGTCCCGCAGCTCGGCCCACACCTCCGCGAGGTCCCGCTCGTCGGGCCGGCGCGCGGGCACGCCGGTGGCGGCGACCTCGCGCACCCGGCTGACCCGGTACATCTTCGGCGTCCCGCGGTGGGCGGCCACGAGGTACCAGGTGCCGGCCTTGCTGACCAGGCCGTACGGGTCGACGGTGCGCCACGTCGCCGTGGCCGCGTCCCCGGTGGCGTAGCGCAGGCGCACCCGCTCGTCGGCCACGAGCGCGGCGTCGAGGCCGGCCAGCGCGGGGAGGTCCTCGGGCGCCCGCCGCCAGCCCTGGTGCTCGACGAGCAGGCGCCGCCGCGCGCGGTCGACGCCGGGGCGCCGGGCCTCGGGCAGGGCGGCCAGCAGCTTGCGCGACGCCGAGGCGAGCGCCGGGCCCAGCACCCCGCCGTCGGCGGACGAGCCGAGCGCCACGAGGGCCCGCACCTCCTCGTCGGTCATGCCCGTGACGTCGGTGCGGTAGCCCTCGACGAGGACGACCCCGCCGCGCCGCCCGCGCTCGCAGTACACGGGCACCCCGGCCGCCGAGAGGGCCTCGACGTCGCGGTGCACGGTGCGCGTCGAGACCTCGAGCCGCCGGGCGATCTCGGGTGCGGGCAGGCGCCCGTGGGTCTGCAGGAGCAGCAGGGTGGCGAGCAGCCGGTCCGAGCGCACGCCCCGAAGGATGCCCGAGAAACACGACAACACGTGTCCCGTATGGGGGCGCACGCTCTCCTCGACCCCGATCCGAGGAGGCTCCCGATGACCGCTCCCGACCCCCGCCCGCTGCTGGCCCGCGCGCTCGACCAGGTCGGCACGCTCGTGGCCGACACCCCGCCCGACGCCCTCGACCGCCCCACGCCGTGCGACGGGTGGGACGTCCGCACGCTGCTGCGCCACCTCGTCGGCGTGCACCGCCGGGTCGGCCACGTCGGCACCGGCGGCCACTTCGCCGACGTCGACGCAGTGCCCGAGGTCGCCGACCACGACCTCGTCGCCGAGGTGCGCGCCGCGCGCGCCGAGCTCGAGCGGGTGTGGGGCCTCGACGGCGCCGACGACGCGGTGCTGGACCGCGAGCTGACGCTGCCCTGGGGCACCATGCCCGGCCGTCTCGCCGGGTTCGGCTACGTGCAGGAGCTCACCGTGCACGCGTGGGACCTGGCCGCGGCCACCGGCCGCACGGCCGCGCTCGACGACACGCTCGCCGCGGCGGTCGAGGAGGCGGCGCGCCGGATGGTGCCGGCGGAGACCCGCGGCGGCCCCGTGCCGTTCGGCCCGCCGGTGCCGGTGGCGCCCGACGCCGGGCCGTACGCCCGGCTGGTGGCCTGGCTGGGCCGCGACCCGGCGGCCGCCCGGACCGGCGAGCGGGCGCCCGCGCCGCGATGAGCCCGCTCCGTGACGTCGGCGACCCACCACCGTTCGATCCGGGCACGTACTGTCGGTGGTGGGGCGACGACGGGTGGTGCCCGGGGGACCGTCCGCTCCGCGGTCGAGACCCTCCCCGGGCGGCACCGACGACCGGGCGAGGTGGGCCGTGACGAGGTCGACGAGCGGCGAGAGCACACGCACGCCTCCGCGCGGAAGGGTCAGCCCCGCCCCGCCGCCGGACCTGGTCGCCGCCCCGGGCTACGGGGCCCGCCGGCTGTACCAGGCCTACCTCGCGGCCTGGAGCCGTCACGTCGACGCCGTGCTCACCGGCCCGCAGTTCGCCGTGCTCTCGGCCATCCGCGCCTATCCCGACGCCGACCAGACGGCCCTCGCCGGTGCGGTCGCGCTGGACACGTCGACCATGGCCGACGTCTGCCGCCGCATGGAGCGCCGCGGCCTCATCACCCGCCACGCCGCGCCGCACGACGCCCGGGCGAAGGTCCTGGAGCTCACCGAGGAGGGCGCGGCGGCCCTGGCCGAGGTGTTCCGGCGGGCCCGTCGGCTCGACGAGGCGCTGCTCGAGGGCTGTCCCGCCGAGCTGCGTCCACACCTGGCCTCCCTGTTCAACGACCTCGGGGCCCACTGGGAGGGCGTCGCCGAGCGCGACGAGCTCTGAGGGCCCGCCCGTCGGGCGAGCGCTCTCCGCCCCACGGCGCAGACACGGGGCCGTCTCTCGGTTACGGCCACATCTCGGGACCCCCGAGGGTATTGCGTCCTCGGATAGTACGTGCTCGGATTGAACTCACGCGGAAGCGAGCACGTCGCGAGGAGGTCGTCGAGATGGCGAGCCAGTCGTTCGAGGTCACCGTCGTGGGGGGAGGCCTGGGCGGGCTCTGCGCGGCGCTGTCGCTGCGCCAGCGCGGCCTGCGCGTCACCGTCGTCGAGGCCGCGCCCGAGCTCGGCGAGATCGGCGCCGGCATCCAGACCGCGCCGAACGCCAGCCGCATCCTCATCGGGTTGGGGCTGCGCCCGCAGCTCGAGGCGGTGCGCACCCAGCCCGAGGACCAGGTACGCCGCCGCTGGGCCGACGGCAGCATCATCGCCCAGCTGCCCCTCGGGCAGCGGGTGATCGACCAGTACGGCGCCCCCTACTGGCACTACCACCGCGCCGACCTGCACCGCGTCCTGCTCGACGCATGCGTCGACCCGGACCTCCCGGGCCCGCTCGTCACGCTCCACACCGGCGCCAAGGTCACCGACCTCGACCGCACCGACCCACTGCGCCCGGTCGCGGTCGCCGAGGACGGCCGTCGCTTCACCGGCGACGTGCTCGTCGGCGCGGACGGCATCCGCTCCGCCGTGCGCGACCTCGCCGGGTTCGACGACACGCTGGTCTTCTCCGGCGAGATGGCCTACCGCGCCCTCATCCCCGGCGAGCTCATCGCCGCCGACCCGGCCACCCGCTTCCTCGTCGACCGCTACCACTCGACGATCTGGTACGGCCCGGACAAGCACCTGGTGCACTACGTCATCCGCGGCGGCGAGTACCTCAACGTCGTGGCCATCGTGCCGTGCTCCGACACGATCGCGCGCGACTGGAGCGGCCCGGCCACGCCCGAGCAGCTCGCGGCCGACTTCGCCGACTGGGACGACCGCGTGCCCGCGATGCTGGCGAAGGCCAAGCCCGAGGACGTCTCCCTGTGGGCGATGTACCGGCGCCGCCGCGACCCCGTGTGGGTCGACGGCCGGGTCGCCCTGCTCGGCGACGCCTGCCACGCCATGCTCCCCTACCAGGCCCAGGGCGCCTCGCAGTCGATGGAGGACGCCGCGGTGCTGGCCGAGGAGCTGGGCCGCGTGACCCGCGACGACATCGACGGCGCCCTCGTGCGCTACGTCGACCGGCGCGCGAAGCACGCGGGCATGGTGCAGGACGCCTCGCTGCAGAACATGTCCTTCTACCACCTGCCCGACGGCCCCGAGCAGCGCGAACGCGACGAGAAGCTGCGCCGTTTCGACGGGGAATCCGACGTGTCGTACGACTGGCTCTGGAACGGCAGCCCGTTGCACGACCCCGACACCGAGTCCATCCACTACCAGTTCGCCCGCTGACGCGCGGACCGAGAAGACCCCCACCCACCCGCGACGGGAGCGAACCCATGCGCACCGGAGACCAGATCGTCCAGGACCTTCCCTGGCGCTGGGGCGTCCAAGGAAAGATCTTCCTCATCGGCGGCCTCGGCTACATGTTCGACGCCTGGGACGTCGCCCTCAACGGGTTCCTCACCCCGTTGGTGGGCACCGAGTTCGGGCTGACGCCGGCCCAGCGCGGCCTCGTCGCCACGGCCAACCTCATCGGCATGGCCGTCGGCGCCGTCGCCTGGGGCACCGTGGCCGACCGCATCGGCCGCAAGAAGGCCTTCAGCATCACGCTGCTGATCTTCGCGCTGTTCTCGGTGCTCGGGGCGGTCTCGCCGAACATCGAGTGGTTCCTGCTCCTGCGCTTCCTCGCCGGCGTCGGGCTCGGCGGCTGCATCCCCGTCGACTACGCCATCGTCAGCGAGTTCTCCCCCAAGCGGTCACGCGGCCGGGTGCTCGCGGCGATGGACGGCTGGTGGCCGATCGGCGCCACGCTGGCCGGGGTCTCCGCGACACTGCTCGTCCCCGTCACCGGCAACTGGCGCTGGATGCTCGTGCTCATGATCCTGCCCGCGCTGCTGCTGTTCTGGGTTCGCCGCGGGGTGCCCGAGTCGCCGCTCTACCTCTCCCGCAAGGGCCGTGAGACCGAGGCCCGCGCCGTCATCGACGACCTCGTCGCCCGCACCGGCGCGACCCCCGAGCCCTACGTGATCCCCGCGCCGGTCGAGGAGGACAAGCGCGGCGGCGCCTGGGCCGCCGCCGTCGACCAGCTGCGCCGCGTGTGGGCCTTCAACCCGCGGATCACCGCCGTCGCGTGGTCGCTGTTCATGTCGGTCATGCTCGTCTACTACGCCGCCCTGAGCTGGATGCCCTCGATCCTGCGCTCGCAGGGCTTCGGCCAGATCGCCGCCTTCGCCTCCACCACGCTGATGAACGCCCTGGGCATCGTCGGTGTCGCGATCTCGGTCCTCGTGGTCGACCGCTACGGCCGCAAGCGCGTCATCGCGATCTCGGGACCGCTCGCGGCGGCCACGCTGGTGGCGTTCTCGCTGCTGCTCGGTGCCCCGACGGCCGCCGTGGTCGCGATCGGCGCGTTCGGGCTCTTCGCCCTGATCGTCATCCCGGTCATGTACGCCTACGTCTCCGAGCTCTACCCGACCGAGCTGCGGGCCTCGGGCTTCGGCTGGGCCTCGTCGTCGAGCCGCGCGGTCACCGGCTTCGCCCCGCTGCTGTTCGGCAGCGTGCTCTGGCCCGTGCTCGGCCTGCCCCTGACGTTCACGCTGCTCGGGCTGCTGGTGCTCGGCGCCGTCGCCTTCATGTGGGTGGGCGCACCCGAGACCGCCGGCCGCGAGCTCGACCGGATCACCACCGACGTGCCGGACGCCTCCACCGGCACCGCCACCCCGGAGCGCGCGAGCTCCTGACGCCCGCCGCACGGCCGGGCCGGACACGCGTCCGGCCCGGCCGTCGCCGGATCCCCCACCCATCAGGGAGCGGAGAGAGATGAAGCCCGCCGCGTTCACCTACCACCGCGCGCACGGCGTGCCGGACGCGGTCGGCCTGCTCACCGACCTGACCGCGGCCGGCGAGGACCCGAAGCTCATCGCCGGCGGGCAGAGCCTCATGCCGATGATGACGTTCCGGCTGGCCCGTCCCTCGGCGCTCGTCGACCTCGGGCCTCTGCGTCGGGTGCCCTCGATGACGGCGATCAGCGAGTCCGGCGGGACGCTGAGCCTCGGCGCCCTCGTCACCCACCACGCCGTGGAGACCGCCGCCCTCTCCCCCGGCTTCGCGGTGCTCGCACGCGCCATGCGCTGGGTCGGGCACCTGCCCATCCGCAGCCGCGGCACCGTCGCCGGCAGCCTCGTGCACGGCGACGCGACCGCCGAGTGGTGCCTGCTCGCGCTGCTGCTCGACGCCGAGGTCGTCGCGGAGGGCCCGGCCGGGCGCCGCACGATCCCCGCCGGCGAGCTCTTCCACGGCTTCTACGCCACAGCCGTGGACCCCGACGAGGTCGTCGTCGAGGTGCGCTTCACCAGGCCCGCCCCGCACGCCGCCCTGACCGAGTTCGCGCGCCGCCACGGCGACTTCGCGATCGTCGACGCGGCGGTCGCGCTCGACCTCGACGAGGACGGCCGCACCAGCGGCGGGCGCGTGGTCCTCGGCGGCGTGGCGCCCGCGCCGGTCCGCGTCCCCGAGGCCGAGGAGGTGCTCGCCGCCGGGGCACCCGCCGACGACGCGCTCGCCGCCGCCGTGGCGGACGCGGCCGCCGGCGCGATCGACCCGCCCGACACCGACGACGGAGCGGGCGTCTCCGCCGCCTACCGCCGGCGCCTCACCCGCACCCTCGTCGCCGACGCCTGCCGCCAGGCGAGCGGAGCCGCCCGATGACCAGCACGCCCACCGTCCCCGCCGACGCCGACCCCGACCGCCCCGAGCGCGGCGACCACCCCGGCGACCACCCCGGCCACCACCCCCCGTCCACCGGACCCCGGTTCGACGGGCACCGCGGCCGCTGGGTCGGGGCGTCGGTGCCCCGCCACGAGGACCCGCGCCTGCTCACCGGGCGCGGCCGCTTCGTCGACGACATCGCCCTGTCCGGGATGCTGCACGCCGGGTTCGTGCGCGCCACGGTCGCGCACGCCCGCCTCACCGGGATCGACCTCACCGCGACCCGCGAGGTCGAGGGCGTCGTCGCCGCCTACGACGCGGCGGATCTCGCCCTCGGCGACATCGTCGCGATCCTGGACCGGCCCGCCGAGGAGTTCACGCCCACCGCGATGCCGATCCTCGCGAAGGACAAGGTGCGCTTCGTCGGCGAGCCGGTCGCGCTCGTCGTCGCCCGCGACCCGTACGCGGTGGAGGACGGCATCGAGGCCGCGCAGGTGTCCTACGACGTGCTCGACGCCGTCACCGGCGAGGAGTCGGCCCTGGCCTCGGACGCGCCGCGGGTGCACGACGAGGCACCGGACAACGTGCTGCTCGACGTCTCGATGTTCGACACCCCGGGCGTGGACGAGGCGTTCGCCGACGCCGCCGTCACCGTCGACGTCGTCACGCGCAGCGGCCGCCAGAACGCGCTGCCGCTGGAGACCCGCGGCGTCGTCGCGGCGTGGGACGCGCGCGACGACCAGCTGCACGTCGCGACCACGACGCAGGTCCCCCACCAGGTCCGCACGGTGCTCGCACGCTGTCTGGACGTCCCGGAGCGCACGGTGCGGGTGACCGTGCCGGACATGGGCGGTGGGTTCGGGCAGAAGTGCGTGGTCGGCCGCGAGGAGATCGCCGCCGCGGCCGCCGCGAAGCGGCTCGACCGGCCGGTGAAGTGGATCGAGGACCGCCGCGAGGCCCTGACCGCGGGCTTCCTCGCCCGCGAGCAGCGCTACCGCACCCGCGCCGCCTTCGACGCCGACGGGCAGATCACCGCGCTCGACGTCGACATCGTCTGCGACATGGGCGCCTACTCCTGCTACCCCTTCACCGCCGGCATCGAGCCGCTGATGGCGTCCGCGGAGATGCCCAGCGTCTACCGGGTGCCGGCCTACCGGGTCCGGGGCCGGGCGCTGACCAGCAACAAGGCGCCCACCGCGCCCTACCGCGGGGTGAGCCGCCCGCAGTACGTGGTGGCCATCGAGCGCGTCATGGAGCGCGCCGCGCGCGAGCTGGGCCTGGACCCGGTCGAGGTGCGCCGCCGCAACGTCATCACGCAGTTCCCCTACACCGGGGTCAACGGGGTCACCTACGACCCCGGGACCTACCGCGAGTCGCTCGACCTCGCCGAGGCGACGATGCGCGACGAGGGCTGGTACGAGGAGCGCGACCGCGCGGCGGCGCAGGGTCGGCACCTCGGCATCGGCTACTGCTGCTTCTCCGAGCGCACGGGCTACGGCTCCGAGGCCTTCGCGAAGCGCAGGATGACCGTCGTCCCCGGGTTCGACATCTCCGAGATCCGGATGGACACCAGCGGCGCGGTGGTCGTCACCAGCGGCACGATGAACCACGGGCAGTCGCACGAGACGACGTTCGCGCAGATCGTCGCCGACCGGCTCGGCATCGACGTCGGCCTCGTCAAGCTGCGCCAGGGCGACACCGAGCGCATCTCCTACGGCTGGGGCACGTTCGCGTCGCGGTCGGTGACGATCGGGGGCTCGGCGGTGGCGCTGGCCTCCGAGCGGCTGGGCGAGCTGCTCTGCCGCATCGCCGCGCACCTGCTGGAGACCCGCCCGGAGAACGTCGCCCTCGACGGCGACGGCGGCGTGGTGCAGCTCGACGACCCGACCCGGCGGCTGTCGTTCACCGACATCGCCGACGTCGCCCACCTGCGCGCGCACCTGCTGCCCAAGGACGTCGACCCGACCCTCACCGCCACGGCGAGCTTCGACGTCCCCGGCGACGGGACCTTCTCCAACGCCACCCACGCCGTGGTGGTCGAGGCCGACCCGGGCACCGGGCAGGTCCGGATCCTGCGCTACGCGTGCGTCGAGGACTGCGGGGTCGTGGTCCACCCGCAGGTCGTCGACGGGCAGTGCCGCGGCGGGATCGCCCAGGGCATCGCCGGCGCGCTGTTCGAGGAGGTCACCTACGACAGCCACGGCGAGCCGTCGGCGGCGTCGTTCATCGACTACCTCGTGCCGACCGCGTCGGAGATCCCCGACGTGTCGATCGCACACCTCGAGACGCCGTGCGCGTTCACCGCCAACGGCGCGAAGGGCGCCGGCGAGGGCGGCACGATCGGCGCGCCGGCCGCCGTCCTCAACGCCGTCAACGACGCCCTGCGCGACACCGGCGTCGAGCTCGACTCCACGCCGATCCATCCGTGGACGGTGCTGGCCGCACTGGAGGGCACACCGTGACCGACCCCCACCTGCTGTCCCTGACCGTCAACGGCGCCGAGCACGAGGTCGTGGTCGAGCCCCGGCGCACGCTCGCCGACGTCCTGCGCCACGACCTGCGCCTCACCGGCACCCACGTCGGCTGCGAGCACGGCGTCTGCGGCGCCTGCACCGTGCTCCTCGACGACGCCCCGGTGCGCGCGTGCCTGGTGTTCGCCGTGCAGGCCGAGGGCAGCGAGGTGCGCACGGTGGAGTCGCTCGCCGGCCCCGACGGCGGGCTGTCCGATCTCCAGCAGGCGTTCACCGACCACCACGCCCTGCAGTGCGGGTTCTGCACGCCGGGGTTCCTGTTGCTCGCCGAGGGCGTGCTGGCCGAGCAGCCGGACGCCTCGCGCGAGGAGGTGCGCGAGGCGCTCTCGGCGAACCTGTGCCGCTGCACCGGCTACCAGACCATCGTCGACGCCGTGTGCGCGACGGCTCGTGCTCGACAGGAGGCGCGATGATCCTCGACAACCACCTCGACGTCCCCGCCGACCCGGACGCCGTGTTCGCGCTGCTGGGCGACGTCGAGCGCGTCGCCGGCTGCCTGCCCGGTGCCGTGCTCGAGGGCCGTGACGGCTCCGACGGCAAGGCCTACCGCGGCCGCGTGAAGGTCAAGGTGGGGCCGATCAGCGCCGCCTACGCCGGGACGCTGCGGTTCACCGAGATCATCCCCGAGCAGCGGACGATGCGGATGTCGGCGCGCGCGTCGGACGCCCACGGCGCCGGCGACGCCGAGGCCGACGTCCTGCTGTCGGTCCTCGAGTCCGAGGGCGGCGCGCGCCTCGACCTGCGCACCGACCTGCTGATCCGCGGCAAGATCGCGCAGTTCGGCAAGGGCGCGATCACCACGGTCTCGAGCCGCCTGCTCGACCAGTTCGCCCGCAACCTCGCCGGCGAGCTCTCGAGCGCACCCGACCCCGCGAGCAACGGCACGGCGGCCGGCGGCTCGGCGGGGGATGGCACCTCCGGTGCCGGCAATACGGCTCTGCCGGCGGATTCCACACAGCACGCCGATAGGGCCAGGAACTCCGCATCCTCGCCGAGCGCCACGCCGGCCCCCGCGCCGTCCGCCCGGTCCGCGCCCGCCGACGACGCCCTCGACGGGTTGGCGATGCTGCTACCCCCGAACGCCGGGCGCTGGGCCGCGCTCGCGGCCGTCGCCGGCGTGGGACTGTTCCAGGGCTGGCTGCTCGGCCGGCTGCAGGGCCAGAAGATGCTGATCGAGGAGCTGCGACGCCATGCCCGACGCTGACGGTCTGCACGGCGCCGACACCGACGCCGTCCTCGCGCGCGCGGGCTTCGGCGCCGCCGTCCCCCGCGGCCCCCGCCCGGCGCTGGTCGTCGTCGACCTCACGCGCGGCTTCACCGAGCCCGCCTCCCCCTCCGGGTCGGACCTCACCGCCGAGGTGGCCGCGACGAACCGTCTCGTCGCCGCCGCACGCGCCGGCGGCGTCCCGGTGATCTGGACCGTCATCAGCTACACCCCCGCCGAGGCCGACGGCGACGCGATCGCCTGGCTCCGCAAGGCCCCGGGCATGCGCGCGCTGCGCGCGGGCAGCGACGCCGTCGCCCTCGATCCGCGCCTGCACCCGCGCGACGAGGACCACCTGATCGTCAAGAAGGGCGCCTCGGCGTTCCACGGCTCGGCCTTGACGGCACTGCTGACCGGCCTGCACGTGGACACCGCCGTCGTCTGCGGCGCCACGACGTCCGGGTGCGTGCGCGCGACGGCCGTCGACGCCGTGCAGTCCGGCTTCGACACGCTCGTCGTCGCCGACGCCTGCGGCGACCGCGCCCGGGGCCCGCACGACGCCGCGCTGTACGACCTGCAGGCGAAGTACGCCGACGTCGTCGCCCTGGACGACGCGGTGCCCTACCTCGACGACCCCTTCCGGAAGGCCGACCGGTGACCGAACCCGCACAGCAGCGCGTCCTGACCCAGCCGGCGCTGGCCGACCTCGCCGACGTCCCCGCGACCAGCCGGTGGGTGCGCTCCCGGGGGCCGCGCCTGCACCTGCTGGACTACGGCCCGCCCGGACGCCCGCCGATGCTGGTGGTCCCGGGGATCACCAGCCCCGCGATCACGATGGACTTCGTGGTGCGCGGGCTGACCGACCTCGTGCACCCGGTCGTCCTCGACGTCCGCGGCCGCGGGCTGTCGGACGGTGGGGACGCCTACGACCTCGCCACCTACGCCGGTGACGTCGAGGCCGTCGTCCGGGGACTGCGCCTGGAGGAGCCGATCCTGCTCGGGCACTCGATGGGCGCGCGCATCGTGGCGCAGGTGGCCGCCGATCGTCGGGTGCCCGTCGGCGGCACCGTCCTCGTCGACCCGCCGATGAGCGGCCCCGGACGCGGCCCGTACCCGACCTCGCTCGAGGCCTTCCTCGGCCAGCTCGACCAGGCCCGTCGCGGCACCGACGCCGACGAGGTGGCCGCGTCCTGGCCCCGCTGGCCCCGTCGCGAGCAGGAGCTGCGCGCCCGCTGGCTGGGCTCCTGCTCCCGCGACGCGATCGTCGCGACGCACGCCGGCTTCGAGTCCGAGGACTTCTTCGCCGCCTGGCCGTCGGTCCCCGCTCCGACCGTGCTGATCCACGGCGGGGACAGCCCGGTGGTCACCGCCGCAGGCGCGGAGGAGGCGGCCAAGGCCAACCCGGCGGCCTCGGTCGTCGAGGTCCCCGGCACCGGCCACATGGTCTTCTGGGACGACCCGGCGGCCGCCCTCGGGGCCACCCGCGACGTCCTGCGCACGATGTCCTGACGCCGCGACGAGCGTGACCGCTCCGGGTGCTCCGCCGACCTCACCACACACAAGGGGTCGGAGGAGCACCGGGAGTGATCTCCTCGACGGCCGGCGTGCTCGCGCACGGAGCGGGCGTCAGGGCCCCGACACGGTCTCCGCGGTCTTGTTCTTCCTCTTGTCCATCTCGTTCTGGACCGCCCCCCAGGCGAGGACGGCGGCGACAGGAGCCATCGCCAGCGCGACGGCCTTGACGCCGGGACCGAGCGCTCTCAGGGCAAGACCAAGGATGACCATGACGCTCCTCGGGTCGTGGGGTCCCGAGGGTACCGTCGCGACGAGAGGCATCGCTCGGTGTCGTCGGCGCGCAAGCGAGGGAGCGCCCGCCCCGGAACCCGGAGCGGGCGCTCGTGCGTGGACGGGGTCAGGCCGCGCGCGTGACGGCACCCGGGTCGGCGACGGCCCCGCTGAGCAGGTGCCCCGCGCCGGGGACCCGGGTCTCGAGGCCCAGCTCGGAGAGGATCCGGAACGTCGTCGCGGTCGCCGCCGACAGCACCGGCATGCCGACCTCGTCCTGCACCGCCTCGATCGAGGGCAACGAGGGCATCTGCACGCACGCCGACAGCACGAGCGCGTCGGCGCTGCTCAGGTCCAGCCGGCGGTGGTGCTCCCGCAGGTCGGCCGGGTCGAGCCGCGCGACCGCCAGGTTGTCCGGCACCTCGAGCGACAGGGCGTCGACGACCTCCACCCCGGCGTCCTCGAGGTACGCGACGACGGCCTGCGTGAGCGGCTTCATGTACGGCGTCACGATCGCCACCCGACGCGCCCGCAGCGCCGCGATCCCGGAGAGCAGCGCGCCCGCCGACGAGATCACCGGCGCCTCGGCGCCCTCGGCGCGCAGGGCGCGGGTGATGTCGTCCTCGGCGGTGCAGTGGAACCCCGGCCCTTGCGCCATGATCGCGACGAGGCACGCCGTCGCCACCACGTCCGGGCGGGCGTCGGCGAGCTCGGTCGCGGCGCGCGCCGCCTGCGCGTTCATGGCCTGCAGCTGCTCGGGGGTCACGTGCTGCATGCGCGCGCGGGCGGCGTGGAAGACGAACCGGTCGTCGGGGACCACCTGCTCGCGCGCGGCGAGCATGCGCGGGAGCTCGGTCTCCATCGTCAGGTTGGAGCTCGGGACGATCATCCCGATGTGGTGGTCCCTCATCGCTTCACGGTAGGACGCATCTCGGGGATCGTCAGCTCGCCCTTGTCGACGATCAGCTCGTCGTCGAGGTACAGCGAGTTCCCGCGCATCGGGATGTCGAAGTGGCAGGGCGTGTCGTTCGGGCCGCCCAGCTCGTTGTTCGGCCCGATCGAGAACATGACGTTGCCGTAGAAGCTGCGCAGCTCCATGCCCATGCCGCCGGGGAACTGGGTCAGCCCGTGCCAGTGGGCGCGCTCGTCGAGGCCCCAGCCGACATGGCTCATGCCGTAGCCGCGCGGGTCGTCGAAGCTCTGGATGTACGACGAGAGCAGGTCCGCGTCGAGGCTGGACTGCCCGGGCACACCGCGGATGTCGCGGATGAAGCCCTGCTCGATCGTCAGCGTCACCGGCGTCTGCACGTAGGTGTTGAACGGCAGCAGCACGTCGCCCGGGGAGAGCACGATCTGCCCGTCGACGCCGTCGTCGGCGCCGCCGGTGAACACGAACGCGGCCGGCCAGTGGTCCCAGCGGCCCGGGGTGTCGGTGTAGCCGTACTCGCTCATCGTCGGGTAGACGCCGAGCCGGTAGGTGACGTCGGTGCCCGCGGGGCTCGTGATGCGCATCGACCGCGCCTTGGCCAGCAGGTCGGCGCCGTACTCGACGCGCTCGCGCAGCTCGGTGGTCGGCATGAGGCGGGCCAGCAGCTCGGGCGGCTCGACGGCGGTGAGGATGCGGGTGCCGGCGTCCTGGATCGCGAACTGCTCAGGGCTGAAGAGCAGGAACGTGGAGTCGACGACCATGTCGACCGCCTTGAGCGCCTCGACGGCCAGCGGGTTCTGCCCGAGGCCGGAGTCGCCGACCGCCCACGCCCCGCTCGCGCTCGCCGGGGCGGGCAGGCGCATGTGGTAGCCCGCGGCGCCCAGCTTCTGGATCGCCCAGAGGAACGCGTCGGCGTACTCGCCGCGTTCGGCGCCGCGGGTGAGCACCGCGACGGTCTCGCCCTCGCGCACACCGGAGAGCGTCAGCTGCTGCAGGCAGATGTCGTTGAACAGGTTCTGGTCCATCGCGACCACCTCCGCCCTCAATCCGAGCACGTACTATCCGAGCACGCAAGGAGTGCAACAGGATCGTCACCGGCATGACGCCGCACGGCCCAGCCCGCGCGTCCGTGTCACCGGCGCGCCCCTACGCTGCCCCGATGGCCCCGGAGGACGAACGCATCGCCCTGTTCCTCGACTACGAGAACCTCGCGATCGGGGCGCGCGACGGTCTCGGGGTCTCGCCGTTCGACTTCGGACCCGTCGCCGACGCGCTCGCCGAGCGCGGGCGGGTGGTGACCCGCCGGGCCTACGCGGACTGGTCCGCGTTCGACGAGGACCGCCGCCTGCTCGCCCGCGCCCAGGTCGAGCTGATCGAGATCCCGCAGCGCCTCGGGGGATCCCGCAAGAACGCCGCGGACATCAAGATGGCCGTCGACGCCATCGAGCTGGCCTACGAGCGCGGGTTCGTCACCACGTTCGCCATCGGCACCGGCGACTCCGACTTCACGCCGCTGATGCACAAGCTGCGGGAGATGGACAAGCGCGTCATCGGCATCGGCGTGCAGTCCTCGACCTCGAAGCTGCTGCCCGCGGCGTGCGACGAGTTCCTGTTCTACGACCGCCTGCCCGGGGTGGAGGGCCGCCCGGTGCCGGCCCGGCCGTCGCGGCGCCGACCGACCACTCCGGCAGCCGCCCCCGCCCCCGAGCCGGAGCCGGTCGAGCCGGTCGAGCCGGTCGAGCCCCCCACGCAGGAGGAGGCCGAGTCCGACGGGCCCGACCCCGACCTCGCCACGGTCGTCACCAGCACCCTCGCCGGGCTCGCGCGGGCCACCGACGGCCCGGTCCGCGCCTCGACGCTCAAGCGCGCGATCCTGCGCAAGGACCCCACGTTCGACGAGGGCGACCAGGGGTTCCGCGGCTTCGGCGAGCTCCTGCGCCACCTCGAGGGACGCGGGGTGCTGGCTCTCACGCCGGGCACCGCCGCCGGCGACCCCGAGGTGGCGTTCCCCGAGGACACCTCGGCCGAGGACGAGGCGTTCGCCCTCTTCGCCACCACCGTGCGCGACCTGGAGGACTCCGGCGGCGGACCGCCCCAGCTCTCCGGGCTCAAGGACCAGATGCGCAAGCGCGACCCGGGGTTCTCGGAGAAGCGCTACGGGTTCAACGGCTTCCTGTCCTTCGCCCGCGCCGCGCGTGCCCGCGACCTCGTCACGATGGAGTGGGACGAGGGCCGCGGCGACTACCAGCTGTCGGTGTACTGAGCGACGGCGCGGTCACCGGTGCTGCCGTCGGCTCCCGCCGTGCCAGTCCTCGACCACGCCGACCTCGCCGGCCGCGACGCCGAACGCCGGCAGCTGCGGCTGCTCGCGCAGGCTGCGCTTGAGCTCGGCGAACCCCGGGAACCGGGCCAGCCCGACGGCGTGGTCCCACAGCTCGCCCGCCTGCTCCTCGGTCGGCATCCGGCTGATCACGGGCCCGAAGAACGCGAGGCCGTCCGGCGGGTCCACCTGGATGATCGGGGTGCCGACGTCGCGCCCGGTGGCGGCCAGCGCCTCGTCGGTCTCGGCCTGGACCACCGTGTCCCAGGCGGTGTCCTCGACGGTCTCCGCGAGCTCGGGCGGGAGCCCCGCCGTCGTCAGCACGCCCGCGACGAACGCGTCGGTGCCGCGCGCGCCCTTCGCCTCGGCGGTGTCGGGCACCGGCTCCTGCTCGAAGACGTGGCGCCCGAAGGCCTCCTGCAGACGGTCGAGGGCCTCGGGCCCGTGCTCCTTGCGCACCCGCGCCGCGACGCGCAGCGCCCGCAGGCCCGCCGTGTGGCCCGCCTCGTACTCGGGCGGGAACTGCGCGTCGTAGTCGACGTGGGCGTTGAGCAGGCGCAGCGAGATGAAGCGCCACTCGATCGCGAGGTCCCGCTGCGGGGCCACCAGGCGCAGCCACTTGCTCGTCATCCAGCAGAACGGGCAGACGGGGTCGAACCAGAAGCGGACGTCCATGCCCGCGATCTTCTCCTCCGACCGCCCCGTCCCGCCGTGCGAGGGGACGAGGATGTGCCCCGTGACCGCCTACTGGATCAACACCTTCACCGCCGTGCACGACGACGAGAAGCTCGCGGCCTACATCGCGCTCGCCGGACCCGCGATGACCGGCGCCGGCGGGCGGTTCCTCGCCCGGGGCACCCCGGCCGCCGTCTTCGAGCAGGCGACGGTGCAGCGCACGACGCTCATCGCGTTCCCCGACGTCGACACGGCCGTCGCCGCCTACCACTGTCCGGCCTACCAGGAGGCGCTGCGCGCGCTCGGTGACGGCGCCGAGCGCGAGATCCGGATCATCGAGGGGCTCCCGACCTAACTCCCGCCCACCCGGTCCTGCAGGCGGCGCATCCCGGCGAGCCAGCGCTCGTAGTCCTCGCCCTTGCGCCGGAAGAAGGCCAGGACCTCGGCATGTGGCAGCACGAGGAACTGCTCGCGCCCGATGCCCTCGACCACGGCGGCGGCGACGGCCGCGGGCGACAGCACCTCCCCGGCGGCGCGGACCGCGCCGGTGGCCGTGGCGCCCATGCCGTCCGGGTCGGTCTCGAGCATCGGCGTCGCCACGCCCATGGGGCAGACGGTGGTGACGCGGACCCCCCGCGAGCCGTAGGTCACCGAGAGCCACTCGGCGAAGGCCACGGCCGCGTGCTTGCTCACCGCGTACGGCGCGGAGCCGATCTGGGTGAGCAGGCCGGCCGCCGACGCGGTCGAGACGAAGTAGCCCTCGCCGCGCGCCAGCCAACCCGGGAGCAGGAGGCGCGCGGCGGTGATGTGCGCGCGCAGGTTGACGTCGAGCACCGTGTCCCACACGGCGTCCGGGGTCTCGACGGGATCGGTGCCGGCGCCGACGCCCGCGTTGGCGAGGTAGACGTCGACCGGGCCGACCTCGCACGCGACCTCGTCCAGCAGGGCCGCCGTGGCGTCGGCGTCGGTGACGTCCAGCGCCCGGGACAGCACGGCGTGCTCGTGGTCGGGGGCGGTGAGGTCGGTGGCCGCGACCCGGGCGCCGGCGTCGGCGAGCGCGGTCACCAGCGCCCGCCCGATCCCCCCGCCGGCCCCGGTGACGACGGCGACGCGATCACGCAGCTCCATGGGCGGAGCGTGTCAGACCCGCTCGATGATCGTGGCGTTCGACTGGCCGCCGCCCTCGCACATGGTCTGCAGGCCGCGCGTGCCGCCGGTGCGCGCCAGCTCGTGAACGAGCTTGGTCGCGAGGACCGCGCCGGTGGCGCCCAGCGGGTGGCCCATGGCGATCGCCCCGCCGTTGACGTTGGTGCGCTCGAGCGGCGCGCCGGTCTCCTGCGCCCACGCCAGCACGACGGGCGCGAACGCCTCGTTGCACTCGAAGAGGTCGACGTCGTCGACGGTCAGCCCGGCGCGGCGCAGCACGGCGCGCGTCGCGGGGATCGGGCCGGTGAGCATGAGCACCGGGTCCTCCCCCACCACGGCCATCGTCGACACCTTCGCCACCGGCGTGAGCCCGTGCGTGCGCACCGCGTCCTCCGACGCCACGAGCAGCGCCGCGGCGCCCACCGAGACCTGGCTGGACACCGCCGCGGTGAGGTCGTAGCCCTCGCGGAGCGGCGGCAGCGTCGACATCTTCTCGACGTTCGCGTCCCGCCGGATGCCCTCGTCGCGGTCGAGGCCCTCGAGCGGCGCGATCTGTCCGGTGAACCGGCCCTCGTCGGTGGCCCGGGCGGCGCGGCGGTGGCTCTCGACCGCGAACTCCTCCATCTGCGCGCGCGAGAAGCCCCACTTCTCGGCGATCAGCTGGGCGCCGCGGAACTGGCTGATCTCCTGCTCGCCGTAGCGCTCGATCCACCCGGCGCCCTCGCGGCGGGTGCCCATGCGCTCGAGCACCGCGGCGTTGGCGTCGAGGGGGACGATCGCCATGTTCTCGACGCCCGCGGCGATCACCATGTCCTGGGTGCCCGAGAGCACGGCCTGCGCGGCGAAGTGCAGCGCCTGCTGCGAGGAGCCGCAGGCACGGTTGATCGTCGTCCCGGGGACGTGCTCGGGGTAGCCGGCCGACAGCCAGGCCGTCCGGCCGATCACCCCGGCCTGCGGACCGAGCTGGGAGACGCAGCCCATGAGCACGTCCTCGACCGCGCCCGGGTCGATCCCCGTGCGCTCCACCAGGGCCCGCAGCGCGTGCGCCCCCAGCTCGGCCGGGTGCACGTCGGCCAGCGCGCCCTTGCGCGTCCCGACCGGCGTGCGGACGGCGTCGACGATGTACGCCTCGGTCAGGGGCACGGAGGTCCTCCTCGGGAGCGCGAGCGTGTGGCGTGACGGACACCGAGTGTCTGCGATGGCCCACCGCTGACACCAGCGGTGATCTCAGCCGGCGGCGCCGGCCTCGCGGACGAGGCGGCGGGCGCGGTCGATCTCCGGCGGTGCGGGGAGGTCGGGCAGCAGGGTCGTCGCCGTCCGCAGGGCCCGCAGGGCGACGGTGACACCGAGGTCGGTGGTCGGCAGACCCGGCAGGCCGTACATCCGCCGGGCCCAGCGCGGCAGGGTCGCGAAGGACACCGCGGCGATCGACGACAGCGCCACCGCGATCCCGGTCGGGGCGCTCGGCTGCGGGGTCAGCAGCCCGCCCACGCCCCACCGCGCCTCGTCGGTGAGCCGCAGCTCCGGGCGGATGCGCGCGAAGTAGGCCGCGAGCTCGGCCCGCGACGCCGGCACCGTCGGCGGGTCGAGCCCCAGGAGCTCCGCCGCGCGCACGCTCTCCGCGACGTAGGCGTCGGCCTCCTCGTCGTCGACCACGCCCGCCCGCCGCGCCACGTCGACGTACGAGTCGATCTCGGCGTTGTGCACCCAGAGCAGGTTCTCCGGGTCGTCGAGGGCGAAGGAGGTGCCGTCGGGCTCGCGGCCGCGCAGCATCGCGTGCATCCGGCGCACCCGCGCCGCGGCGTTCTCCACGTCGGCGCGCGAGCCGAACGTCCGGGTGCCGACGAAGCCGACCGTGCGCTGGAAGCGCGGCCACGCCTTCTTCGGGTCGAACAGCGCCGAGTTCTGGTAGGTCCCGCGCATCACCCGCGGGTGCAGCGACTGCAGCAGCAGCGCCCGCATGCCGGCGACCCACAGCACCGGCTCCAGCTGCACCCGCCACGTCACCGACCTCGGCCCGAAGAGCCCGAGGTCGGTGGCGTCGGGGCCCCCCTCGAACGTGTCCACGGCACCCGTCGTCATGTCGAGGGGGTCTCCGATCCGGCGCGCGTCAACCGCGGACGCTGAACGTGGAGTCGGGAAGTCCACACCGCTAGTTTGCCCGCGTGGTCGCGCTGCCGATCTGGCTGCTGTTCGTGCTGCTGGTGGTGGTGGCCCCGGCGGCGGCCATCGGCCTGCAGGTGCTCGTGCGGCGCCGCTGGCCCCACCTCGCCGAGGGCGACCACAACGACGTCGCCGGGTTCATCATCGCGATCGTCGGCGTCATCTACGCCGTGCTGCTGGCGTTCGTGGTCATCGTGTCGTGGGAGCAGTTCAGCCGCGCCGAGAGCGTCGTGGGCCAGGAGGCGAGTGCCCTGCGCGGCCTCTACCGCGAGAGCCACGCGTTCCCGCCCGACGTGCGCGAGCGCCTCGAGGTCGACGTGCGCGCGTATGCCGAGGCGGTCGTGACCCGTGAGTGGCCCGCGATGGGTCGCGGCGAGCCCGGCGACCCGGCGGTCGCGGCCGTCATCGACCGCACCGCCGCCGACCTCGCGACCCTCCCCGCCGACACCCCGGTGCGGGAGGCGTACGTCGGGGTCGAGGCCGACCGGTTCGCCGAGCTCGTCTCGTCCCGCTCCCACCGGCTCGACTTCGTCGAGCAGGGGCTGCCCGGCGTGCTGTGGGTCGCGCTCGTGTTCGGCGGCGTGGTGACGGTCGGCTTCGCGATGATCTTCGGCCTGCGCAGCACCGCCCTGCACACGATCATGACGGGCAGCCTCGCCGCGGTGATCGGTGTGCTGCTCTTCGTCGCCGTGGCGATCGACCGCCCGTTCGCCGGCGACGTCGCGGTGCGCCCCGTCCCGATCGAGCGCGTGCTCACCGACTTCGGGCGCTGACGATCACTCCCGCACGGTCTCCAGGTCGCGCACGAGCCGGGGCAGGATCTCCCCGACCCCGCCCCGCAGCACGGAAGTGGCGACGTCGTCGTACGGGGTCGGCTCCCCGTTGACGATGATGACGTCCGCACCCGCGGCCGCGGCCAGGTCGACGACGCCCGCCGCCGGGTGCACTCCCAGCGACGTGCCCACCGCGAGCAGGACGTCGGCCTCGACGGCCGCGCGCCGGGCGCGGAGCAGCACGCCGGCGTCCAGCTCCTGGCCGAACGAGATCGTCGCGGACTTGAGGATGCCGCCGCAGCCGGGGCACGCCGGGTCGTCCTCCCCCGCCGCGACCCGCTCGAGCGCCTCGCCCATCGGCGCGCGCCGGCCGCACGACAGGCACTCCACGTGGTGCAGCGTCCCGTGCAGCTCCACCACGAGGTCGGGCGACGAGCCCGCGGCCTGGTGGAGCTCGTCGATGTTCTGCGTGAGCAGGGCGAACAGCCGGCCCGAACGCTCGAGGGCGACCAGGGCGGTGTGCGCCGGCCCGGGGCGCGCCCGCCACACCGGGTGCGCGGCCCTCTGGCGCCAGGACTCCCGGCGCACCTCGGGGTCGGAGACGTACGCCTGCAGCGTCGAGAGGCGCTCGGCCCTCGGGTCCCGCGTCCACACGCCCTGAGGGCCGCGGAAATCGGGGATGCCGGAGTCCGTGGACACGCCCGCCCCGCTCAGCACCGTCACGCGGCGCGCGCGAGCCAGCATGTCCGCTGTGCGCTCGATGTCCGGTTCGGCGACGTGGTCGGTCATACCTCCACGATTCCAGCGTTCACTCGACCGTGGACCTGCTGTAACGCACACCGGACTCACCTCGACCACACCCGTGCGGCGTCGCGAGCACCCCCGGGTGACGGAACCCCCGGCTCCGGCCCGCGGAGTGGGGAGGGGTGTCGTGGGGACCCACCGCAACCTGTCGTCGCGCGTCATCGGTGTGCACGGACTTCCGGCACCGGTCATCTCGCTGATCCAGGAGCAGGCGGAGGCACGCGGGCTGTACCGCGACCCGCTGCCCCACGTCACGCACGGGCTGCGCACCGACGAGGTCGTCAGCGCCGGGCGGCGGTTCGGCCGTGCGCGGCCGCGCCGGCACGCCACCGAACTCCTGCTGACCCCCGACGTCCTCGTCGTCAGTGACCGTGACCCCGACCGGGACGGGGCCGACCCCGACGCCCAGGTGACGTTCCACCACCTGCACCAGATCGAGGTCACCGCGGCCGGTGAGGGACAGGCCGGCGCGACGCTGCTCAGCACGCCGGTCGGCTCCACCGAGCGCAGCACGTACGCCGTGCCGTCGGACGGGGGCCCCGAGACCGTGCGCTTCCTGGAGGCCCTCGTCGACGCCGCGGCACAGGCCCGCGGGACGGCCGACGTGCCGTCGTCGCGGACCCCGGTGGAGTCGTTGTCGCCCGAGTACTCCTAGCCCTCCGGCCGTCCCGCGCGCCACGGTGACGTTGCGGCGACGACCCCGCCGGTGCTGTGGGCTCAACCGCCGGCGGAGCCGCCCCGACCACCAGCCCTCGGCCGGCGGCGCACGACCGATTCCCGATCCGCATGCTCGACCAAACCGCCCCGAGCCCGGTGCCGCCGACGTACGCCGCGCGGGCGAGATGCCGGCGCCTCGCGGGAGACTCCGACCGTGACCCCTGCCGCCGACGCCGAGGCCGTCCTCGCCGGTCTCGTGCGGCCGCCGATCGCGCCCGCCGACATCCCGACGCGAGTCCCGCGGGAGCCAGGCGTCTACGCCTGGTGGGCACACCCGACGATCCTGCCCGGCGTGCCGGGCCCGGCCCATCCCGACGAGGCCGGACTGCGGCTGCTGTACGTCGGCCGCGCGACGGCGCTCCGATCGCGCCTCGGCCGGAACCACATGCGGCGGACGGGCAGCTCGACACTTCGCCGGACGCTCGCGGGGCTGCTCCTCGACGAGGAGGGGTACCGGACGCGGTGGACCGACCGTGTCGTCCTGGTCGACGAGGACGAGGCGAGGCTGACGACGTGGATGGGGGCCAACCTCCGCGTGTCCTGGTGCACCCACACGGAGCCGCGCCAGGTCGAGGGCGACGTCATCAGAGCACTCGGGCCGCCGCTGAACGTCGACCATGCCTCGGGTCCCTCCCGTGCGGCCGTCAAGGCGGCGCGGAAGCGGTACCACGGCAGCGCAAGCCCTCGTCCGTAGCGGTGACACCCACGTCGAGGGCCGCGTGACCGGAGGGGAACCACCGGTAGTCTGCGGTCGAGGGCCCCCGTAGCTCAGGGGATAGAGCACCGCTCTCCTAAAGCGGGTGTCGCAGGTTCGAATCCTGCCGGGGGCGCTGGGCCTGACGGCAAGTCAGAGAGGGCGGCCACGCCGAGCTCGGGTGATCTGTCGGTGCCATCCCTTCGCCCCGCGGGTCGGGGGCATGGAGTGCTGTGGCAAGCACCCCGCGGCCGCTGCCGCGGCCGGTCTGCGACCGATCGTCGACCCCGACGCGGGCCCAGGCGCGCCCGCAACCCGAACGGAGACGACGTAAGAAGATCAAGAACCGAAGCGAGCAGGGGTTGACCGGCCCCGCTCCTCCAGAAATGACCTCTGCTCCGGCACCACCCCCTTGGTCCGGGAGTCGCCACCGCACCATGCCGTCGGGGCTCGCCAGTACTTCATGTCGTCACTTCATGTCGTCGCGGGAAGTGCGCTGGCAGCGGCAGTCGGCCGAGGGCCAGTTCGGCGAGCCGTTGCACAGCCGCGGGTTCCATGAGCAGGTCGACCAGTGGTTGGTCCTCGAGGATGAGGAAGTACACGATCCCGGCGCCGTCCGAGAACGTCACTGTGCGCATCGGGGCCCTCGGGGTTGGCAGCCGTGTAGGGCGGCCACGACCAGGGCGACAGCGCCTCGGTCAACGACGCTGCGGCACCCGGAGGCAACGCGGCGATCTGCTCGTCGACCGCATCGCTGGTCCGTACCTCGTACACCTACATCCCGGCTTTGGCCCGCGTGACCGCCAGCGGCTCGTCCGGCGGAGATGACTGCCCAGTCACTTGCTCCGCTGCCCGCCGGGCCACTCGCGCGAACCACTGCGGGTCGGACTGCAGCGCCGCGATCCGCCGCCACTGCTCGAGCATCGTGAACAGCTCGGTGAGGTCCAGGCTGGACCTTGTCGCCTCGAGCGCCGGGAACCAGCCGCCACGTCGTCAGTTCTGGCAGCCCCTCGCACCGGTGGAAGGATCGACGACCATGACCGACGCCGGAGCGCTGGGCGCCGACGAGGCCACGTTCATCGCGGCGGTCCGTTCAGGCGACGCGGGGCGGTTCGCACTCATCACGGAGCGCCACCGGCGTGAGCTGCAGGTGCACTGCTACCGGATGCTCGCGAACTACGAGGACGCCCAGGACGTGACGCAGGAGACGTTCCTGCGAGCGTGGAACAAGCGGGAGTCGTTCAAGGGCCACGCCGCGCTGCGGACCTGGCTGTACCGGATCGCGACGAACGCCTGCCTCGACTTCCTGGAGAAGCGCAACGACCGCACGCCGGTACCGTCCGGGCTGCCCGACGTCGGCTCCGAGGTGCTGTACCTGCAGCCGTACCCCGATCGGATGCTGCCCGAGGACCCGCAGGAATCGGTGGTGGCACGGGAGACGATCGAGCTGGCGTTCATCGTCGCCGTCCAGCACCTGCCGCCGCGGCAGCGGGCGGTGTTCGTCCTGCGCGACGTCCTCGGTTGGCCGGCGTCGAAGGCCGCCGACGCCCTCGATCTGACCGTCGCATCGGTGACCAGCGCTCTGCAGCGGGCGCGCGTGACGATGCGCGAGCAGCTGCCCGACCGCCGCCTCGACTGGCGGAGCCCCGCCACCCACGAGCTGTCGAGCGACGAGCGCGGCGTGGTGAGGTCGTACATCGATGCCCACGAGCGCAACGACCTCGAGGGTCTGACGTCCCTGCTGCGCGAGGACCTGCGCTTCGCGATGCTGCCCGAGCCGGGCACCGTGCTCACGACGGCCGAGGACGCGGTGGACGGCTGGGTCTCCGGTGGGCTCTTCCGGCGCGGCCACGACGACTGGCGCGGGACCACCACGACGGTCAACGGCATGCCCGCCGCCGCGCTGTACCTGCGCACCCCCGACGACCCGCAGTACCGGTTGTTCGCCGTCGCGGTCCTGCACGTCGTCGACGGGAAGATCGCCGAGCTCACCGGATTCGACGCCACCGACAAACCATGGCTGGGCCTGCCCCCGACACTGTGATCAGAGCGTGCGGCCCCGTGCTCATCGCCTCGGCTCGTACCGGGTCAGCACCACCCCGCCGGGGAACGTCCGCGTCTCCACCAGGTCCAGGTTCACCCAGCTGTCCAACGCGGTGAAGAATGGCGTGCCGCCGCCCACGAGGACCGGATGGGTGACGATCGCGTACTCGTCGATCAGCCCGACCCGCATGGCGGCCCCGGCGAGCGTTGCGCCACCGACCCTCATCGGCCCGCCGTCCTCGGCCTTGAGCCGGGCGATCTCGGCGATCGCGTCGCCGGTGGCCAGGCGCGCGTCCCCGTCGACCTCGTCGATCGTCGAGGAGAACACCACCTTCGGCGTGTCCCGCCAGTTCCGCGCGAACTCGACCTGCGCCGGGGTGGCGCCCGGCTGCTGGTCGCCGGTCGGCCAGTAGGCGCTCATGGTCTCCCACAGCCGGCGCCCGTACAGGAACAGGCTGATCGAACGCTCCTGATCGAGCCACCACTGGAACAGCTCGTCGCTCGGTGCGCTCCAGCCGAGGTCCTCGCCGGGCGCGGCGATGTAGCCGTCCAGGGTCGCGTTCATGCCGAAGATCAGTTTCCGCATCGTGCCGGCCTCCCGTGTCGATCTCACACGTACAGACGGGCGCGGCGCGGAAACCTCATCGGTGACCGACCGGGCAACGCACCTTCTCGATCGGCTTCCCCACCTCGATGCCGAGCGTCGAGACGTCACTCCGCGGGTGGCTCCGGGGGTTGCTGGTCCTCCGACTCCTCGGCACGAGCCGCCCGAACGCGCACGACGCCGCTCTCGAGGTCGAGCCCGACGACACGGCCGCGCTCACCGGTGTCCTCGGAGCCCTCGACGCCCTCGAGGTGCGGGGACCGGAAGATGCCACCGAAGGCCGTCATGGCGCCAGGATAGACATCGGCTCCGCAGCGGGTCTCCGCTCGCTCAGCGCCCCGTCCGCTGCCGCACCCGCGCCGCCTCGCGGGTGAGGTGGTCGCGCTCGGGCACGCTGGTCGCGGCGCGGGACGCCTCGGCGTACAGGTCCGCGGCGCGCTCCAGGTCGCCGGCGCGCTCGTGCAGGTAGGCCGACGCCGCGGCGTGGCGCGGCACGCCGGGGTCCACCTCGGCGAGCGCCGCCAGGCCCGCGTGTGCGCCGTCGGCCTCGCCCACCGCCACCGCGCGGTTGAGCCGGACCACCGGGCTCTCGGTGAGGCGGAGCAGCTCGTCGTACCACTCCACGATCTGCACCCAGTCCGTCTCGGCCGCGCTCGGGGCGTCGGCGTGCAGGGCGGCGATCGCGGCCTGCGCCTGGTAGTCGCCCAGACGGTCTCGGGCCAGCGCCGCCTGCAGGATCGCCACCCCCTCGGCGATCAGCCCGGTGTCCCAGCGTGACCGGTCCTGCTCGGCGAGCGGCACCAGGCGACCTCCCGGCCCGGTGCGCGACACGCGCCGCGCGTGGTGGAGCAGCATCAGCGCGAGCAGCCCCGCGACCTCGGGCTCGTCGGTCAGGGCGGCGAGCTGGCGGGTGAGGCGGATGGCCTCGGCCGCGAGGTCGGTGTGGTCCGGGCTGTCCCCGCCGTAGCCCTCGTTGAACACGAGGTAGAGCACCCGCAGCACGGTCGCGAGGTCGCCGGGCCGGTCGAGCGGCCGCCCCGCGATCCGCCGCTTGGCCCGGCTGATCCGCTGCGCCATCGTGGCCTCGGGGACGAGGTACGCCTCCGCGATCTGCCGGGTCGTCAGGCCGCCGACCGCGCGCAGGGTCAGGGCCACCGCCGACGCCGGCGCCAGGTCGGGGTGTGCGCACAGGAAGTACAACCGCAGGGTGTCGTCGGCGGCGGCCCCCGGTTCGGCGGGCGGTTCGGCGTCCACCGCGACCTCGCGCCCGCGCCGCGACGCCTCGGCGCGCGTGGCGTCGAGGAACTTCCGCCACGCCACCGCGACCAGCCACCCCTTCGGGTCGTGCGGCGGGTCGTCCGGCCAGGTCTCGAGCGCCTTGATCAGGGCTTCCTGCACGGCGTCCTCGGCCGACGCGAAGTCCGCGCCGCGCCGGCCGAGGACACCGATCACCGCGGGGACGAGCTCCCGCAGCAGGGCGGAGTTCACTCCGGCGATCCGGGCACGCCGGTGAGGAACGGGCGGACCTCGAGCCACTCGTGGATCGGCTCCCCACCCGCACCCGGCGCCGCGGACAGCTCCCCGGCCAGCTCGACCGCGCGGTCCCACGACTCCACGTCGACGATCATCCAGCCGGCGATGAGGTCCTTGGTCTCGGCGAACGGGCCGTCGGTCACCGGCGGGCGCCCCTCGCCGTCGAAGCGCACGAACGCGCCCTCGGCCGCGAGCGCCTGGCTGTCGACGAACTCCCCGGTCTCGACGAGGCGCTGCGCGAAGTCGCTCATGTACTGCATGTGCGCGTCGACCTCCTCGGGCGTCCACTCGTCCATCGGCGCCCAGTCGACGGCCGGGGCCGGGCCGCCGCGGTAGTGCTTGAGGATGAGGTACTTCACGGCGTTCCTCCTTCGTCGTGGCGGCCCCCGTGGCCGCTCGTGCTCCGGGGACGGAGCCGGCGCCGCGTCCTCGACATCGCCACGAGGAACACCCCGCCCACCGTCCGCGTTGTTCCGGTGAACGGAAGTCCGGATCGATGCTGGAGGGAGACGTGGTCGTGGTGCGGGGCGTCGGCAACGGGCTGAAGACCGCGGTGTTGTTGGGTGGTCTGTCGGCGTTGATCCTGCTGGCGGGCCAGTGGATCGGCGGGACGACCGGGCTGCTGGTCGCCGGTCTGATCGCGCTGGCGATGAACGGGTTCTCGTACTTCTACTCGGATCGCCTCGCGCTGCGCGCGATGCGTGCCGTCGAGGTCGGACCGCGCGAGGCACCGGGACTCCACCGCATGGTCCGCGAGCTCTCCGCGCGGGCGGGCATGCCGATGCCGCGGCTCTACATCTCGCCGACCTCGGCGCCGAACGCCTTCGCCACGGGACGCAGCCCCGAGCACGCCGCGGTGTGCGTCACCGAGGGCATCCTCGGCCTGCTGAGCGAGCGGGAGCTGCGTGGTGTGCTGGGACACGAGATCAGCCACGTCGGCAACCGTGACGTCCTCATCGCCTCGGTGGCCGCCGGGCTGGCCAGCATGGTCATGATCCTCGCGAACCTCGCCCAGCTCGGCGCGCTGTTCGGGTTCGGCTCCGTCGACGACGACGGGCCGGGGCTGCTGGAGGTGCTGCTCTTCGCGCTGCTGGGGCCCGTGGCGGCGGGTCTGATCCAGGCGGCGATCAGCCGCTCCCGCGAGTTCGAGGCCGACGCCTCCGGGGCGCGGGTCACGGGCGACCCGCTGGCCCTGGCCGCCGCGCTGGCGAAGATCGAGCGGGCCGCCCGCGCCCGTCCGCTGGTCGCCGACGGCCGGACCGCTCCGGTGAGCGCCCTGATGATCGCCAACCCGTTCTCGGCCGCGTCCGCCGCGCGGTGGTTCTCCACCCACCCGGACACCGCCGAGCGGATCGCCCGGCTGCAGGCGATGAGCCGGGGCGTCGCTCGCGTCTGAGATCGCGGTCCGAGGCCTGGACCGGGCCCGTGGTGGTCGCCCTGGGGCGGTGGCCCCACAACTCAGGGAGGTGGCCGGCACGCGCCGTCAACGGCGCGCGCCCAGCTCCCGGGCCCGGTGGAGCACCGCGTCGAGCATCGACGGCGTGAGACGGCCGGTGGCCGTGTTCTGCGGGCCGGGGTGGTAGCAGCCGAGGAGCGCGAGGCCCTCCCGCGGCCCCGCCGCGACGACGTGCTCGGCGCCGTGCCCGAACCGCGGCCGCGGCCGCACGCCGGCCCAGGTCGCGGCCGCGTCCCAGGCGAAGCCGCCGAGGCACACCAGCACGCGCACCCGGCCCAGCGCGTCGACCTCCTCGGACAGCCAGCGCAGGCACGTGTCGCGCTCCTGCGGCGTCGGGCGGTGGTCGGGCGGCGGGCAGCGCACGGCGGAGGACATCCACGCCCCGTGCAACCGCAGCCCGTCGTCCACGTGGCGCGAGGTCGGCTGGTTCGCCAACCCCGTCCGGTGCAGCGCGGCGACGAGGACGTCGGCCGTGCGGTTGCCGGTGAAGGCGCGACCGGTCCGGTTCCCACCGTGCGGCGCCGTGGCCAGGCCGAGGACGTGGACCGTCGCGTCGGGGTCGCCGAACCCGGGCACCGGCCGCGCCCACGAGGTCGCGGCGGGCTCGGCCTCCCGGCGCGCGGCCACCAGCCGCGGACAGGCCTCGCAGTCGGCGATGCGGGCGGCGAGGTCGGCGAGGCGCCGCCCGCGCGGGTCGGTCAGCGCACCAGGAGCGAGCGACCGCGGCGGATCGCACGCCCGACCCGGAGCGGCACCCACCGGGCGAGCACGCGCACGAGCTGCGTGTAGCCCGGCGTCGGTCCGACGTAGAAGGCGACGCCCTTCGGACCGCTGACCATCTCGCCGTTGCGCACGTCGTAGCGGGCCCCGTGCCAGGGGCAGACCAGGCAGCCCTCGTCGTCGACGCGGCCGTCGGAGAGGTCGCGGAGCTGGTGCCGGCAGCGCCGCGTCACCGCGAACGGCTCGCCGCGGCTCTCCCCCACCGCATACCTGCCGACGCGACGGACCCCGCCCGGCGGCGGGGCCTCGACCTCGGCCCAGCCCTGGGTGTCCTCGGCGTGCGTCACGCTCCCGGCCCCCGTTCGTCGGGCGCCGGCGTCACGCCGCCGCCGGTGTGGTGGTCACCGCGGGGTCGCCGGAGCGGAGGACGGCGAAACGGCACGCGTTCCTCCCGCCGTACCGAACGTATAGCGCGGGACGGGTCTTGCCGCAAGACCCGGGTCCTTCGGCACCATCACCCGCCGTCAGCGGCCACGACGACGTGAGGGGGCCCGTGACGGCGCGGGAGCACGACCAGGAACTGCGGGGCGAGCAGGCCTACGTGGCCGGGCTGTATGCGCGGCTCGACGCCGAGCGTGCACGGGTGCAGGGCGAGTACCGGACGGCCCTGCGGGGCACCGGCGGGACACCGCTGGAGCGCGACGACCGGGTTCGCGCCGCGGCGAAGCAGGTGCGGCGCCTCGACGTCGCGGACGACGGGCTGTGCTTCGGGCGGCTGGACGACGCCGCGGGTGAGCGGTCGTACATCGGGCGGATCGGAATCCTCGACGAGGACGACGACTACGCGCCCCTGCTGCTCGACTGGCGGGCGCCGGCGGCGCGCCCATTCTACGTCGCCACCGGCGCGCATCCGGAGGGCATGCGCCGGCGCCGGCAGTTCCACACTCGTGGGCGGCGGGTCGTCGACTTCACCGACGAGCTGCTCGGTCGCCCGGACGGTGCGGGCAGCGACCCGGACGACGGCGACGCGGCGCTGCTGGCGGCGGTCAACGCTCCGCGGGGCGAGGGCATGCGCGACATCGTCGCGACGATCCAGGCCGAGCAGGACGAGATCATCCGGCTCGACCACCCCGGGGTGACCGTGATCGAGGGCGGGCCGGGGACGGGCAAGACCGTCGTGGCGCTGCACCGCGTCGCGTACCTGCTCTACACCCAGCGGGAGCGGATGGAGCGCCACGGCGTGCTGGTCGTCGGACCGAACCCGGCGTTCCTGCACCACATCGGGCGCGTGCTGCCGTCGCTGGGCGAGTCCGACGTGGTGTTCACGACCACCGGCGGCCTCGTGCCCGGCCTCCGCGTCACCGCCGAGGACACCCCGGACGCGGCGCGGCGGAAGGGGTCGCTCGCGGTGCTCGACGTGCTCGCGGCGGCGATCGCCGACCGGCAGCGCCTGCCCGCCGAACCGATCCCGATCCCCCTCGAGGACACCACGGTGCGGATCGACGCCGAGACCGCCGCGTGGGCGCGGGAGGAGGCGCGGGCGGGCGGGCTCGCCCACAACCCGGCGCGGGCGGTGTTCACCGAGATCGTCACCTATGTGCTCACCGAGCGGGCGACCTCGCGCATCGCCCGCGGCTGGCTGACCCGCGACGACCGCGACGCCTGGGAGCAGATCCGGGCCGACGTCGGCGGTGAGCTCGCGGAGAGCGAGGCGCTGGCCGCGGCGCTCGACGCGCTGTGGCCGGTCCTCACGCCGGAGACCGTGCTGGCCGACCTGTACGCCTCGCCCGAGCGGCTGCGGGCCGCCGGCGCGGACGCGGCGCTGCACCGGGCCGACGGTGCGGCCTGGACGGTGTCGGACGTCCCGCTGCTCGACGAGCTGGTCGACCTGCTGGGGCCGTCGGCGCCGCCCGACCGGTCGGCCGAGCAGGAGCGCCGCGCGGAGGCCGCCTACGCCGCGGGCGTCATGGAGATCCTGGCCCTGGACCGCGAGGAGCTGGACGAGGACCTGGGCGTGGCCGTCGGGGACCTCATCCACGCCGAGGGCCTGGGCGAGCGGTTCGTCGAGCGCGACACCCGCGAGCTCGCCGAGCGTGCTGCCGCCGACCGCGACTGGACCTACCGCCACGTCGTGGTCGACGAGGCCCAGGAGCTCTCGGCGATGGACTGGCGGGTGCTCATGCGGCGCTGCCCGAACCGCTCGTTCACCGTGGTCGGCGACCTCGCCCAGCGCCGGTCGCCGGCCGGGGCGACGTCGTGGGGTGCCGTGCTCGACCGCTACGTGCCGGGCCGCTGGGTGTACCGCTCGCTGACGGTGAACTACCGCACCCCGGCCGAGATCATGGCGGTGGCGGCCGGGGTGCTCGCCGAGTTCGCGCCGGGGGTGTCGCCGCCGGAATCGGTGCGCGCGAGCGGCGTACGGCCGTGGGCGCGCCCGGTCACCGACGACGACCTTCCCGCCGCCGTCGAGGAGTTCGTCGCCGACGAGGCCGGGCGGGAGGGCACGAGCGTCGTCATCGGGCCGCCGGAGGTGCCCGGCGCGGTCGCGGCGTCGGCGACGAAGGGCCTGGAGTACGACGCCGTGCTGGTCGTCGACCCGGCGCGCATCCTCGCGGACGGTGTGCACGGCGCCGCCGACCTCTACGTGGCGCTCACCCGCGCCACCCAGCGCCTCGGCGTGCTGCACCGCGACCCGCTGCCGGTCGCCCTGAGCGGGTTCGCGGAGGCCCCGGCGGGGGCCGGGACCGGTCAGGGGTGGTAGTCGTTGGCCACCCGCTCGGCGGCGAGCAGAGCGGCGAGGTCGGGCTCGGCGGTGGGCGCCGGGGTGTGGTCGGGGGTCTCGTCCGGGGTCACGGCATCCGCCGTCCCGGGGGACGCCCCCTCCGGGGGTGTCGTCTCGGGGATCATCCGCGTCTCCTCACCGCTCGCCGGATGTCCCAGCCTGCCCGATGCCCCGGGCCCGCGACAGGGGGACGAGCGCTGCGCTCAGCGCGCGCGGCGGCCCCGGCTGCACGTGGTGAGGGCCTCGAGCAACGGGGCGAGGCGGTGGCCCTCCGGCGTGAGCACGTACTCGGTACGCGGCGGTCGGGCGTCGAGCACGCGGCGCTCGATCAACCCCGCCGCCTCGAGGTCGGCCAGGCGCGCCGCGAGCGTCGCGGGCGGCACCTGACCGAGCGCCTGCTCGAACTCGGAGAAGCGGGCCGCCCCGAGGTGCGCGGCGTAGAGCACCGAGAGCGACCAGCGTCGCTCCAGCAGCGCCGTCAGCGCGCGCACCTCGGGCGGCACGGGTTCCCGCGAGCACATGTCAGACGGCCACCTCGAGGGCCGGCCCCTCGACGGACTCGGCAATCGGCTCGAGCGCGACGTCGAGGACCTCGCCGATCGTCATCGACGGGTGGAACTCGAGCTGCCCGGCCACGTCGGCGGGGACGTCGTCGAGGTCCGCGCGGTTGCGCTCCGGGACGACGATCTGCGTCAGGCCCGCCGCGTGCGCCGCCAGCACCTTCTGCTTGACCCCGCCGATCGGGAGCACGCGGCCCTGCAGGGTCAGCTCGCCGGTCATCGCGACCGTGTGCCGCACCGGACGCCCGGTCAGCAGCGACACCAGGGCGGTGGCCATGGTGACGCCGGCCGACGGGCCGTCCTTCGGGATCGCGCCCGCGGGGACGTGCACGTGGAACGAGCGTCCCTCGAACGCGTCCTCGGCGATCCCCAGCTCCGCGGCATGCGCGCGCACCCAGGACAGCGCGATCCGGGCCGACTCCTTCATCACGTCACCCAGCTGACCGGTGAGCACGAGGCCCTCGCCCGGCATGGACGCCGCCTCGATGAACAGGACGTCACCGCCCGCGCCCGTCACGGCCATGCCGGTCGCGACACCCGGCACCGCGGTCCGCTCGACGGCCTCGGTGAAGAACCGCTGCCGGCCGAGGTGCCGGCGCACCACGTCGCTGTCGACGACGACCCCGCCGGAGCCGCCCGCCACCTCCGTCGCGATCTTGCGGACCAGCTTGCCCAGCTCGCGGTCGAGCTGGCGGACGCCGGACTCGCGGGTGTACTCGGACACGACCAGACGCAGCGCCGACTCGTCGGCGGTCACGTCGCCATCGACACCGCCGGTGAGGCCGGCGCTCGCGATCTGCCGCGGCAGCAGGTGGTCCCGCGCGATGGCGACCTTCTCCTCGACGGTGTAGCCGTCGAAGGAGATGACCTCCATGCGGTCGAGCAGCGGGCCCGGGATCGTCTCCAGCTGGTTGGCCGTCGCGAGGAACACCACCTGCGAGAGGTCGATCTCGACGTCGAGGTAGTGGTCGCGGAAGGCGTGGTTCTGCGCCGGGTCGAGGACCTCCAGCAACGCCGCGGACGGGTCGCCGCGCCAGTCGGCGCCGACCTTGTCCACCTCGTCGAGAAGGATCACCGGGTTCATCGTGCCCGCGTCGCGCAGCGCCCGCACCAGGCGGCCGGGCAGGGCTCCGACGTAGGTCCGCCGGTGACCGCGGATCTCGGCCTCGTCCCGGACGCCGCCCAGCGACATGCGGACGAACTCGCGGTTCATCGCCCGGGCGACCGACTCGCCGATCGAGGTCTTGCCGGTGCCGGGCGGCCCGACCAGCGTGAGGATGGTGCCGGCCCTGCGGTCGTCCTCGACGCCGCGGTCACGACGCAGCTTGCGGACGGCCAGGTACTCGACGATGCGGTCCTTGACGTCCTCGAGGCCGGTGTGATCGGCGTCGAGCACGCCCCGGGCCGCGACGGGGTCGAGCTGCTCCTCGGAGCGCTCCGACCACGGCAGGGCCAGCAGCCAGTCGAGGTAGGTGCGGATCATCGAGGACTCGCCGGACTGCTCGCCGGTGCGCTCCAGGCGGGCGAGCTCGCGCTCGGCCTGCTCGCGCACGTGGTCGGGCATGCCCGCCGCCTCGATCTTCGCGCGGTAGTCGTCGCCGCCGTCACCGGAGCCCTCGCCGAGCTCCTTGCGGATCGCCTCGAGCTGGCGGCGCAGCACGTACTCGCGCTGCTGCTTCGCCGCGCCGGACTCGACGTCCTCGCGCAGCGACTTGCGCACCTGCAGCTCCGCGAGCCGCTCGCGCTGCACGCCTACGGCCAGCTCCAGGCGCTCGCGAACGTCGAGCGTCTCGAGCAGGCTCACCTTCTCGTCGTAGGAAATCTCCGGCACCCAGCCGGCCGTGTCCGCCAGCGCGCCGGGCTCGTCGATGCCGCGCAGGAACGCGGCCACGCGGCCGTCGTCCTCGCGCAGCTCGAGGATCTCGTCCACCACCGCGCGATACGTGGATTCCAGCTCGCGGATGCGCCCGTCGCGCTCCGTGCTGTCCGGGTAGGGCGTCACCTCGACGCGCAGGTGCCCTGCGTCGTCGGGACTGCCCGTCCCGGCCTTCCCGCGGTGCACGCCGGTCAGCTGCACGGCGGTCACGCCGTTCGGCAGCCGGGTGCGGCCCGTCACGTCGGCGACGGTGCCGACCGCCGCGAACTGCCCCTCGTGGCGCGGGACGAGCAGCACCTGCTCGCCCTCCTCGGCGCCGACCTCGGCGGCCGGGACCACGACGGTCATGCCCGGGAAGATCACATTGTCGTCGACGGGGACCAGCAGCAGCTCGGTCATGCGTCACTCCATCACTCGTACTCGGTAGAAGCTACAAGTGTTGAAGTGGCTACGGTATTCCGTGCCGACGAGCGCCGGCCGGCCCGCACAGCTCGCGGCCCGGCCGGCGCTGCGCGCGTCAGCCGACCACGGTGTCGATCCCCTCGTGGTGCTTCTCGAACTTCACGTAGTCGTCCTCCATGATCGCCCGCGGATTGAACATGGGGTCGGCGAGGACGCCGTGGACACGGCGGCGCTGCATGCCCATGTTCCCGCCGTCGTAGATCGGGAGCACCGCGGCCTCCCGGAGGATCTTGCCGAAGCCGTTCTTGGTCTCCAGGCTGTTGACGCCCACGATCTGCAGGCACTTGTAGACGCAGTCGAACATCAACTCGGTGACCTGGATCTTGTTCATGGCACCCACGAGCTCGGCGTGCTGGTCGTGCTTGTCGAGGTAGTCCGCGGCGCGCCAGGAGAAGTACCGACCCATCTCGATCTTCGCGGCGACGTCGCCGAGCACGTAGCCGACGTTCTGGAAGCCGATGATCGGCCTCAGGGCACCGGCGGTGTTGCCCTTGGCGAACTCCAGGGCCATCTCGTAGGCCGCCCGTGCCATGCCGACGGCGGCGATGGCCGCGACCGGGCCGGACCACGCGAAGTTGCGGTTGATCACGAGGTCGCCGTTGCCCTCGGCGCCCGGGAGCAGGTTCGCCGCGGGGATGCGGGCGTCCTCGAAGACGATCTCGGCGTTCGAGGCGAGCCGGTGGCCGACCTTGTCGAGGTGCTTGTAGGTGACCCCGGGCGTCCCCCGCTCGAGGACGAGCGCCGAGAGCCCCTCGGTGCCGCCCTTCTCGGAGTCGGTGCGGACGATCAGCGTCCCGGCGTTGACGCCCTGCTCGTCCCACCCGGCCGAGGACGGCCAGTACTTGCGCCCGTTGACGACGAACTCGTCGCCGTCGCGGACGGCGGTCAGCCGCACGCCGGCCGGTCGCGGCAACGGGATGTCGAAGTTGGCGGTGCCCGACGGGTTGCCGGGCGGCTCGCTCGCGGTCCAGCCCCCGAGGTACTCCCCCGCCGGGTCGGACGTCGCGGCCCGCAGGAAGCGCTCCTTCTGCTCATCGCTCCCGTACCAGGCGATCGGCATGAGCCCGAGCCCGTTGCACAGCACCGTGCACGCGAACCCGGGGTCGACGACACAGATCTCCTCCGCGGCGATCACCAGGTCGACGCAGGACACACCCCCGCCCCCGTACGCGGCCGGCAGCATGCACATCGCGATGCCCGCCTTGTACGCCTCGACGTAGGCCGGCTTGGTCATCTGGAAGCCCTTCAGCGGGTCGGGCTCCGCGTCGGCGTCGGCCACGACGGGCTTGAGGACGTTCTCGGCGAACGCCCGGACCTCGTGCTGCAGCTTCTTCTGCTCGTCCGACATCGTGAAGTTGACGGTCATGGTGACGCTCCTGCTCTCGGTACATCTCCCGCCACGTGCGAGCGGGATCAGAGGTATCCGCCGTGCGTCTTCTCCTCGACACGGCGAGCCGGAGGGTCGCGCCGTGCCCGGTGGCTGCGGAAGCCATGCGGCACGGACGACCCCACATCGGTCACGAGTGGCGGATCCGGTGTCACGAGCGGCGTCAGGGCCGTCCGGCGGTGTCCTCGCCGGCCGGACGAGAACTAGCATCCGCGATACTCCTTCCGAGGCCCGCGAGGACAGCCCGATGACCCAGGACGAGCACGGCCCGGCGATCGGCCCGGTGGTCTCCCGGACGCGGCGCGGGCGCGAGCCGACCCGGGCCCGATCGAGACGAGCAGGTCATGAGGCACACGAGCCACGCCGACTTCGCGCTGCGGGTCCTGCTCTACCTCCGCGTGGCACCCGGCCGCCGGGGCTCGGTCGGCGACATCGCGCAGGCCCACGACATCTCTCGTCACCACCTGCTCAAGGTCGTGCAACGGCTGGCCGGTGCCGGCCTCGTCACGACCTCACGGGGTCGCGGGGGCGGTGTCCGGCTGATCCGCGACCCGTCCTCGATCAGCGTCGGCGAGGTGATGCGGGTGATGGAGAAGGACTTCGCCGTCGTCGAGTGCCTGGGGCCGGCACGCTTCTGCCGCGTCGCGGGCGTCTGCGGGGCCCGCAGCGTCTTCAGCCGTGCCCTCGACGCGTACTTCGAGGTCCTCGACCGGGCGACGCTGGAGGACATCGCGGCCAACGACCTCGGTCTGCGGGGTGCCCTGGGGCTGGTGCCCGGGGCCGGCCGGTAGTCCCGGCGCCGTCGACCGAGGCCCGGCACCGCACCCCGACCGGGATCCATGACGACGGCGGCCGGGAGGACGCACGGTGCCCATCGACTTCTCCCTGACGGCCGAGCAGAGGAAGCTGAAGGCCGACGCCCGGGAGTTCGCCCGGGAGGTCCTGCGCCCCGTGGCCGAGCGCGCCGACGCCCTGCCGGACCCGCAGGACGCGTTCCGGGCGATGAAGCCGGTCTACGAGCAGGCGGCCGCCCGCGGGTACACCAGCATGTTCCTCCCGGAACGGTACGGCGGCGGCGGCGCGTCGATGGTCGACTTCCTCCTCGCGATCGAGGAGCTGTGCGCGGTCGACCCGGGCTTCCCCACCGTCCTGCTCGTCAACGGCCTCGCGCTCATGCCGCTGCTCCGCCACGGCACCGAGGCCCAGCGCGAGAAGTGGATCGGGCGGGCGGCCGCGGACGTGCGCGGCGACTTCCTCGCCGGATGGGTCGTCAGCGAACGCGGGGGCACGGCGAACTTCGACCACCCGAGCCCCCGCGCCGGCATCCAGCTGGTCGCCGACCACGACCGCGCCCGCGGGGAGTACGTCCTGCACGGCGAGAAGCACTGGCCGTGCAACGCCGGGGGCTGGGACCTGCAGGGCGCCGACGTCAACCTCTGCGTCGTGCGCACCGACCGCGCCAAGGGCGGCAAGGACGCCCTCAGCGCCGTGCTCGTCGAGCGCGGCACGCCGGGGGTCGAGTACGCCGTCATCGACAAGATGGCCCACCGCACGTGCCAGAACGTGACCATGACCTTCCGCGGCGTGCGGGTCCCCGCGGAGAACCTCCTCGCGGAGGGGGACGGGGACCTGCTCGTGAACCGGAACTTCACGTGGTCCGCGCCGATCGCGGGCATGGCGGCCGTCGCCGTCGCCCGCGCCGCCTACGACTTCGCGCTGAAGTGGGCCAAGACCTACACCGGCGGCGGCTCCGGCCCGATCATCGACCACCAGGCGGTCGGGCACCTGCTGGCCGAGGTCGCGGCCAAGATCGAGGCCGGCCGGTACCTGTGCTGGAAGGCCGCCCACGACCTGGACGCGTGCGACGGCGAGGCCCACGCGATCGGCGGGATGAGCAAGACGTTCTGCGGCGACCTCATGCAGAGCGTGGTGTTCGACTGCATGCGGATCGTGGGCGTGAACGCCCTCGACCGGAAGTTCCCCATGGCCAAGCTCTTCCGGGAGTCGATGGTCTTCCCCCTCTACGACGAGGGCAACCTGGCGATGCAGCGGCGCCGGACGTGGGGCGTCATGGCCGACCCGTCGTTCTCCCCGGACACCGTCGTCGACGGTGAGCGGCTCACGTTCACCAAGTCGATGGAGGGCTACGGAGTGATCTCGGAGGTCCGCTGACGTGGACACGTCCGCACCTCCCTCGCGCTCGTTCGACCGGGCCTTCTCCCGTACCTACGCGGCCTGGGAGCGGTTCGCCTCCGGGAGCGGCGACGCCTCCGGGGTGCCGCGCTCCATCGCCCTGTCGTGGCACCGGTGTCGCGACGTCTACCGGATCGACCCGACCACCGCGCAGGCCGAGGCCGTCCGCGGCGCTCCCGCCGGCCCCGTGCACGGCCGCGTCCTGGCCGAGCTGGGCGCCCTCGCCGCGTCGTTCATGGCCGGCGCGGAGAACCGGTTGGTGGCGGTGTCGGACGGGGCGGGCGCCGTCCTGGCGGCGTGGGGCTCCGGTCCGGCGGGCCGTCGCGCACCGGACACCGGCTTCTTCCCGACCATGCGCTGGTCGGAGGCCGTGACCGGCACCAACGCCATCGGCACCACGATCGTGCAGCGGCGGGTGTGCTCGGTCTGCGGACCGGAGCACTGGAGCACGGTCCTGCACCCGTGGAGCTGCACGGGCGTCGCCGTCCCGGACCCGGTGACCGCCGCGCCCCTGGCGACGCTGACGGTCGCGAGCTGGCGGGAGATGGTGTCGGTCCGGCCGAGGGACCTCCTGCTCGCGACGGAGCCGCTCGTGACGGCCCTGCACGAGGCGGCCGCGCGTCACCGCCGGCTGATCGCGGAGGCGTTCGTCGACCTCGACCGACGCAGTTCGGGTGCGGTCGTGGCGCTCGACCTGTCGGGCCGCGTCGTCGCCGCGAACGACGCGGCCCGCCGGCGCGGAGCCGTCCCCGGGGAGCACGCCGTCGAGCGGCCGGTCACGTCCCGGCACGACATCCGCAGCCTCGGCCACCTCGTCCACGAGGTCCGCGAGCGTGTCCGCGAGGACCCCGGCTGGCAGGGCACGGTGTCGCTGTGGTCGGCGCTCACCGCCGACGACGAGACGTATCGCGTCGTGCCCGTCGTCGCCGGCGCCGACCCGATCGCGTTCCTGGCGTGTACCGACGCCCGCGTCGGGGCCGGAGACCCGCTCGATCGTCTCGTGGCGACCCCGGACCGTCCGCGCCACCCGGCCCCCCGCGTGCCCGCCCTCGGCGCGGGTGGACAGCTCGTGGTGCTCCATCCCTCGGAGGTCCGCTACGCGCGATCGGACGGCCACGCCGTGTGGCTGGTCACCGATCACGGGCCGATGCGCGCCACGACGCGGGGCATCGACCAGGTCGAGCACGAGCTGTCGCCGCTCGGCTTCCTCCGCGTGCACCGCAGCTACCTCGTCAACGTCGGCCGCGTCCGGGACATCGCCTCCGTCAAGGACCGGCTCGTCCTGAGCACCGCGCCCGGTGAGGACGAGCGCATCCCGGTCTCCCGGCGGTACGTGCCGGTGGTGCGACACGCCCTGGGCCTGTGACACCGCGTGGACCTTCCCGGGGAACCCGGGCGGTGGTGCACTGTGCCGGTGACGCACACACGCCCGGGGACGGCACCGTCCGCGCCGGTGCCGGGCTGGCGGGCCCTCAGCGCGGTGTTCCTGCTGGCGATGGGCGGCATCCACCTCTACCTGGTGTTCAACGGCACCGGCGGCGTCCTCGGCGACCTGTTCGTGCTCAACGCGATCGGGGGCCTGGTGCTCGCCGTCGCGATCCTGGCCGCGCGCGGGCGGCTGGTGCCGGTCGCCACCGTGCTGGGGCTGCTGTTCCTCGGGGGGTCGTGGCTGGCGCTCGTGCTCGCCCTGACCGTCGGCCTCTTCGGCATCCGCTCGAGCCTGGACTACGACCTCGCGCCGACCACGTTGGTCGTGGAGACGATCGGCACGGTGGTCCTGGCCGTCACCACGGTCCTGGTCCTCCGGCGGCGGTCGGGCTGACGGAGCCCTCGCGTCCCCTCGTTGCCCGGACCGCACGAACGTGTTCGGATTCCGGCGTGGGACCGGGCGACGCAGGAGCGTTCGACGTCGTGGTCGTCGGCGCCGGGTTCGCCGGGCTGGCGGTGCTGCACCTGCTGCGCGAGCGGGGGCTGCGGGTCCGCGCCTTCGACGCGGCGGGCGACGTCGGCGGCACGTGGTGGTGGCACGCCTACCCCGGCTCGCGGCTGGACACCGAGTGCGACCTCTACCAGTACTCCTTCTCCGAGTCGCTCTACCGCGACTGGGGCTGGAGCGAGCGCTATCCCGCGGGCTACGAGGTGCAGCGCTGGTTCCGCTTCGTGGCCGACCGGCTCGACCTGCGGCGTGACATCGCGCTGTCGACCACCGTCACCGCCGCCCGCTACGACGACGGCGCCTGGACCGTGCGCACCGACCGCGACGACACGGTCCGCACGCCGGTGCTCGTCACGTGCACCGGGCGGCTCCCCGTGGAACCGGGCCTCGGCACGGGCGGCTTCAGCGGCACGGTCCTGCGCACGGCGTCCTGGCGGGAGGACGGCCACGACCTGGCCGGGCTGCGTGTCGGGGTGGTCGGGACGACGGCGGCGGCGATCCAGCTGGTCCCGGCGGTGGTCGACCGGGTGGCCGGGCTGACCGTCGTGGCGGACCGGGCGCGCGACGTCGTCGCGCGGTCCAACCCGGTGTACGGCTGGCGCGAGCGCGAGGACTACCGGGCACGGTTCGCCGAGCTCCGCGACGCCCAGGCACCCGCCCCGCCCGCATCCGACCGGGCGGCGATGCGCGCCCGGCTCGGCGACGAGCGGCTCGCCGAGGTGCTGGTGCCCCACGGCGGGCCCGGTCCGGTCGCCCGGGACTCCGGGTGGCTCGAGGCCTTCGGCCGGGACCACGTGCGCCTCGTCCGGTCCGAGGAGGTCGCGCGCGTCGGGCCCACGGGCCTCGAGCTCACCGACGGCGCGGCGACCGAGCTCGACGTCCTCGTCGTCACCGACGACCCCGACGCCGGCCCGCCGGCACGCGAGTACCTCGGGCTGCCCGCGCGCCACCCGGCGCTGTTCACGGTGACCGCATCCGGTGCGGCGCCCTGCCGGCAGCTCGAGCGTGACGCCACCCGCGTCGCCGGGGCCGCCGCCGACCTGGTCGCCACCGGCCCGGGTCCGGCCGCCCCCGCCGTCCCCACCCCCGAGCTCCAGGAGCGATGACCGTGCGTGTGGCCACGCTGACCCGCTACCCCGTCAAGTCGATGCTCGGCGAGCGGCTCGAGCAGGCCGACCTCGACGCCGCGGGCCTGCCGCTCGACCGGCGCTACGGGCTGCTCGACGCCACCACCGGCTTCGTCGCCACCGCCAAGCACCCGCGGCTCTGGCGCCGGCTCCTGCAGTACTCGGCCACGACGGCCGACGACCGGGTGCGGGTCACCGCGCCGGACGGGCGCACGCGCGACGTCGACGACCCGCGCCTCGTCGACGAGCTCACCGCGGACCTGGGCCGCGCGGTCACCGTCGCGGCGAGCCGCGCCGCCGGGTCGGCGGTGGAGCGCCCCGACCCCGAGGACGTGCTCGAGCACGGCGTGGAGGCCACCGTCGCCGCGCCGACCCTGGAGATCGCCCAGGGCAGCGCCGCGGACACGTTCGTGGACTACGCGCCGGTGCACCTGATCACCACCGCGACACTCGACCGCATCGGCGTGGACCCCGTGCGCTACCGCCCGAACCTCGTCCTGGACACCGGGCCCGACACCGCCACCGACACCGAGGCCGACGCCGCGCCGTTCGCCGAGACCGACTGGGTGGGCCGGGAGCTGGCCGTCGGCGACGCGGTCCTGCGGGTCGTGCTGCCCACCCCGCGCTGCTCGGTGCCGACGCTCGAGCACGGCGACCTGCCCCGCGCCCCCGAGGCGCTGCGGCCGCTGCTGAGCGGCAACCGCATCGAGGTGCCCGGCTTCGGCGTGCTCCCGTGCGCGGGCGTCTACGCGGAGGTCGTGCGGGGCGGCACGGTGCGGCGGGGGGACGCGGTGACCCTGCGGTGACGGTCCACGGAGCGCCCATCCACGGAGCGCCCATCCACGGAGCACCCATCCACGGAGCACCCATCCACGGAGCACCCATCCACGGAGCACACTGGGGCACCTTCCGGCCGCGCGTCGAGGACGGCCGTCTCGTCGCGGCGGTGCCCTTCGAGCACGACCGCGACCCGTCGCCGCTGCTGGGCTCGCTGCCCGGCGCCGTGCACGCCGCCGGTCGCGTGACGCGCCCCGCGGCGCGGGCCCCGTGGCTGCGCGGCACCGGGGGCCGGCGCGGGGCGGACCCGTTCGTCGAGGTCTCCTGGGACACCGCGCTCGACCTCGTGGCCGGGGCCCTGGCGGGGACGCGCGAGCGCCACGGACCGGAGGCGATCTTCGGCGGGTCCTACGGCTGGGCCAGCGCGGGGCGGCTGCACCACGCGCGCACCCAGCTCCACCACTTCCTGGCCTGCCTCGGCGGGTTCTCCGGCCAGGTGTCGAACTACAGCTACGGCGCGGCCGACCGGATCCTGCCGCACGTCGTCGGCGACGCCTCGGCGGTCACCGGCCAGGTCGCGACGTGGGACGACATCGCCGCCGAGACCGACACGTTCCTCCTGCTCGGCGGCGCGCCGGCCAAGAACGTGCAGATGGAGTCCGGGGGCACCGGCGACCACCTCGCGCGCGACGGCCTGGCGCGCGTGCTCGCGGCCGGGACGCGGGTCGTGAACGTCAACCCCGTGCGCGGCGACGCCCCCGACCATCCGGGGGTGCAGTGGGTGCCGATCCGCCCCGGCAGCGACACCGCCCTGCTGCTGGCCCTCATGCGCTGCCTGGACGCCGACGGCGCGGTCGACGAGGGCTTCGTGGCACGCGCCACGGTCGGCGACGCGCGGCTGCGCGCCTACCTGCGCGGCCACGCCGACGGCGTCGACAAGACCGCCGCCTGGGCCGAGGCGATCACCGGCGTCCCGGCGGAGACGATCACCGACCTGGCGCGGCGGCTGCGCTCGGGCCGCACGCTGATCACCGCTACCTGGGCGCTGCAGCGCGCCGAGCACGGCGAGCAGCCCTACTGGGGCGTGATCGCGCTCGCCGCCTATCTGGGGCAGATCGGGCTGCGCGGCGGCGGGTTCGGCTTCGGGTACGGCTGCGTAGGGCGCACCGGCGGCACGTACCGGCCGTTCGGCACCCCGGCGTTCCACCCGCGGCCCAACCCGTGCCCGGTCCGCGTGCCGGTCGCGCGGCTCGCGGACATGCTGCTGCAGCCCGGCGAACCCTACGACTTCGACGGCGCCGTGCACCGCTACCCCGACGTGCGGCTCGTGTACTGGGCCGGGGGCAACCCGTTCCACCACCACCAGGACCTCAACCGGCTCGCCCGCGCCTGGCAGCGCCCGGAGACGGTCGTCGTCCACGAACCGTGGTGGACCCCGACCGCGCGCATGGCCGACGTCGTCCTGCCCGCCACGACGACGCTCGAGCGCGACGACATCGCCGCCACCTCCGGCGACCCGTGGCTCGTGGCGATGAAGGGCACGGTCGACCCGCCGGGCGAGGCCCGCAACGACCGGACCATCCTCGCCGCGCTCGCCGAGCGCCTCGGAGTCGCCGACGCCTACACCGGCGGGCGGGACGACGCGGCGGCGCTGCGCGCGATGTACGAGGAGGCGCGCCGGTCCGCCGCCGGGCGCGGCCACCCGCTGCCCGCCTTCGACGCGTTCTGGGCGCACGGGCACCACCGCTACGACCTCCCCGCGCCCCCGCCCCCGCTCGCCGCGTTCCGGCGCTCCCCCGCCGACGCCCCGCTGGGCACGCCGTCGGGGCGCATCGAGCTGTTCTCGGCCACCGTCGACGGCTTCGGCTACGACGACTGCCCGGGCCACCCGACCTGGCTCGAGCCCACCGAGTGGGCCGGCACCGCGACCGCCCGCACGCCGATCCACCTGCTCTCGCCCCAGCCCGGGACGCGGCTGCACAGCCAGCTCGACATGGCGGGGGTGAGCGCGGCATCCAAGATCGCCGGCCGCGAGCCGTGCGTGGTGAGCCGGCGCGACGCGCAGGAGCGCGGCGTCGCCGACGGCGACGTGCTGCGGGTGTGGAACGCGCGCGGTGAGACCCACGTCGGCGCCGTGGTGTCCGACGGCGTCGTCCCGGGCGTCGCGCTGCTGGCCACCGGCGCCTGGTGGACGCCCCTCGACCCCGGCGCGGACGACAGCCCCGAGCTGCACGGCAACCCCAACGTCCTGACCCGCGACGTCCCCGCCTCGCGGCTCTCGCAGGCCACGGCGGCGCAGTCGGTGCTGGTCGCGATCGAGCGTGTGGCCGCGCCGGTGCCCTATCGCGACCCCCACGCGCCGCCGGCGTTCGCCGATCCCCCGCCCGCCGATCCCCCACCCGCCGATCCCCCGCCCTGGCCGTAGCCGCCGAACGCGACCCGCGCCCGCTCCAGCTGCTCGGCGTCGAGGAGGCGGGGCTCGCCGAGCGCGCGGGCCTGCGCGTAGAGCCGGCAGAGCCACTCGAGCAGGACGCCGCGCTCGTAGGCCTGGGCCAGGTCGTCGCCGTACGTCGTGGCCCCGTGGTTCGCCAGCAGCACCGCCGAGCGCCCCGCCAGCCCCTCGACCCCGAGGCGCGCGAGCTCCTCGGTGCCGTACGGCGCGTAGGGCGCGACGCGGACCGGACCCCCGAGCAGCACGACCATGTAGTGGATCGGCGGCAGCTCGTCGAGCAGGGTCGACAGGGCCGTCGCGTGCACCGGGTGCGTGTGCACGACGGCGCCGGCGTCGGTGCCCCGGTAGACCGCGGTGTGCATCGGCACCTCCGACGACGGCCGCAGGCGGCCCTCCACCGGCGTGCCGTCGAGGTCGACGACGACGACGTCCTCGGCGGTCAGGACGTCGTACGGGACGCCGGTCGGGGTGATCGCGACCAGGTCGCCCGCCCGCGTCGAGAGGTTGCCCGACGTCCCGACCGCGAGCCCGTCGGCGGCCATCCGCCGGGCGTGGGCCACGACGGCCTCGCGCTCGGCGCGCAGCCTCACGACAGGCTCACGGGACGGGCACCGGGGTCTCGACCGTCCAGGCGCCGTGGCGGAACGTGGCCGCCTCGGTCACGACCGCGGCGAGCAGCCGGGCCGGGGTGACGTCGAACGCCGGGTTGTAGACCGGGGTGTCGGGCAGCGTCGTCGGTACGCCCGCGACCGTGCGGACCTCGTCGGCCGCCCGCTCCTCGATGACGATGTCGGCGCCCGAGGCCGTGGCGTGGTCGACGGTCGAGTCGGGCGCCACCACGACCACGGGGACGCCGCTCTGCGCGGCGGCGCAGGCCAGCGCATAGGTGCCGATCTTGTTGGCGGCGTCGCCGTTGGCGGCCACCCGGTCGGCGCCGACGACCACGGCGTCGACGAGCCCGCGCGCGATCGCCGAGGCGCCCGCGGAGTCGACGCACAGCCGGTGGGCCACGCCCATCTCGTGGAGCTCCCACACGGTGAGGCGCGCGCCCTGCAGGAGCGGGCGGGTCTCGCACGCCAGGACCTCGTCGACGAGCCCGCGCTCGGCGAGCTCGCGCACCGCTCCCAGGCCGGTGCCCCACGCGACCGTGGCGAGCGCCCCCGAGTTGCAGAGGGTGAGCAGGCGCAGGGGGCGTCCCGGGCACAGCTCGGTGAGGAGGTCCGCGGCCCGCCGCGACAGGCGACGGTTGGTGGCCTCGTCCTCGTCGAGCACCGCGCGTGCCTCGGCGACCACCGCGTCCGTGCCGTCGTCGAGCCGCCGGAGCGCCCGCTCGACACCGCGGCGCAGGTTCACCGCCGTCGGGCGGACCGCCGCCACCCGCTCCGCCTCGGCCCGGACACGGTCCGGGTCTCCCGGGTGGGCGCGGGCGGCGAGAGCGACGCCAAGCGCCCCCGACGCGCCCAGCGCGGGCGCGCCCCGGATCGTGAGGTCGGCGATCGCCGCGACCAGCGCGTCCACCGTGCCGAGGCGCAGGACGCGGAACTCGGCCGGCAGCGCGCGCTGGTCGATCGCTGTGATCACCCCGTCGTCGTCCCAGTCCACCGTGCGCGCCATGGCCCCACTCTCGCCACCACCCGCCGGCGGCGCCAGCCCCGGTGTCGTCAGGCGTGGCCCGCGTCGTGCGCGGCGTCCTCGGGATGGGCGTGGGCGACGACGGACAGGAAGCGGATGGGCAGGGTGAGCAGCTCGCGCGGCCCGTGCACGCCCTCGCCGTCGAGCTGCAGCGCGTCGCCGGGGTGCAGGGTGTAGCTGGAGGAGCCGTGCCCGTAGACCATCGAGCCCTCGAGCACGTAGAGCAGCTCGGTACCCGGGTGCTGGAACAGCGGGAACACCTCGCTGCGCTCGGTGAGGCTGACGAGGTGGGCCTCCATGCGCTGGTGCGGGCCCCGCAGGCCGCCGAGCAGCGTGTAGTCGTGCCCCATCCGCGTGCCCCGGGCGACGATCCGCGCCCCGGCGCCGGCCGGCGTGTGCACCGCCTCGCGCGGCCCCTCGGCGCCGCGGAAGAACGAGGTGACGGGCACGTCGAGCGCCTCCGCGAGCCCGGCGAGCGTCGTCAGGCTGCAGGAGATCTGCGCGTTCTCGATCTTCGACAGGGTGGCCTTGGAGATCCCGGCGCGCGCCGCGACCTCCGCCACCGTCGCCCCGCCCAGGCGGCGCAGCTCCCGCACGCGCACGGCGATGGCCCGTTCGAGCCAGCCGCGGGAGTCGACCGGGCCGGTGATCTCGCGGGCCGCGGGACCGGGCGGAGGGGTCTCCTGGGGCTCCCCCTCGTTCGCCGCGTCGTTCGCCGGCCGGCTCACGACCCCACCGTAACGCGGTGCACCCGGGCGGCCGGTCAGCTGCCGGGGATCCAGGACGTGCCCGCCAGCGGCACCCGGGCCATCGCGGCGGACTCCACGGTGAGCGCCACGAGGTCCTCGGGTTCGAGGTGCTGCACGTGGGCCTTGCCGCAGGCGCGGGCCAGCGTCTGGGTCTCCATCGTCAGCACCCGCAGGTAGTTGGCGAGCCGGTGACCGGCCTCGACGGGGTCGAGCCGGGCGGCGAGCTCCGGGTCCTGGGTGGTGATCCCGGCCGGGTCCCGCCCGTCCTGGAAGTCGTCGTAGTAGCCCGCGGCCGAGCCGATCGCCTCGTACTCGGCGGCGAAGCGCGGGTCGTTGTCGCCGAGGGCGATGAGCGCGGCGGTGCCGATCGCCACCGCGTCCGCGCCCAGCGCCAGCGCCTTGGCGACGTCGGCGCCGGTGCGGATGCCGCCGGAGACGACGAGCTGCACCTTGCGGTGCACGCCGAGCTCGCGCAGCGCCTGCGCCGCCTGCGGGATGGCCGCGAGGATCGGGATGCCGACGTGCTCGATGAACACCTCCTGCGTGGCGGCCGTGCCACCCTGCATCCCGTCGACCACGACGACGTCCGCGCCGGCGGCCACCGCCAGCTTGACGTCGTAGTAGGTCCGGGTGGCGCCGACCTTGACGTAGACCGGCTTCTCCCAGTCGGTGATCTCCCGCAGCTCGCCGATCTTGATCGCGAGGTCGTCCGGGCCCGTCCAGTCGGGGTGGCGGCAGGCGGAGCGCTGGTCGATGCCGGGCGGGAGCGTGCGCATGTCGGCCACGCGATCGGAGATCTTCTGCCCCAGCAGCATCCCGCCGCCCCCGGGCTTCGCGCCCTGGCCGAGCACGACCTCGATGGCGTCCGCGGCCCGCAGGTGGTCCGGGTTCATCCCGTACCGGCTCGGCAGCAGCTGGTAGACCAGCGTCTTCGACTCGCCGCGCTCCTCGTCGGTCATCCCGCCGTCGCCGGTGGTCGTCGACGTGCCGACCTCGCTGGCCCCGCGTCCCAGCGCCTCCTTCGCCTGCGCGGAGAGCGCGCCGAAGCTCATGCCGGCGATGGTCACCGGGATGTCGAGGTGCAGCGGACGGGTGGCGTGGCGGTCGCCGAGGACGACGTCGGTGTCGCAGCGCTCGCGGTAGCCCTCGAGGGGGTAGCGCGACATCGAGGCACCGAGGACGAGCAGGTCGTCGAAGTGGGGCACGGCGCGCTTGGCGCCCCAGCCGCGGATGTCGTAGACGCCGGTGCGGGCGGCGTGCTGGATGGCGGCGATGGTGGCGCGGTCGAACGTGGCCGACTCCCGCAGCCCCCGCTCGGCGGGGTCCTTCATCCGTAGCTCCCGTGGTCGCCCGTGAAGTGGTAGAGGGTCCGCGCCGAGCCGTACCGGCGGAACTCCTCGGGCCGGTGGTCGAGACCCGCCGCCGCGAGGAGCTCGGCGAGCTCGGCGCGGTGCTCGTCGCGCATCTCCTTCTCGACGCAGTCCGCCCCGAGCGTGCCGGTCCTGCCGCGGACGTAGAGCCGCGCCTCGTAGATCGAGTCACCGAGCCCGTCGCCCGCGTCGCCGCAGACCACCAGCCGGCCCGCCTGCGCCATGAACGCGCCCATCGCGCCGATGTCGCCGCCGACCACGATGTCGCTGCCCTTCATCGAGATCCCGCAGCGCATCGACGCCCGGCCCTCGATCACCAGCAGCCCACCGCGGCCCGTGGCGCCGGCGGACTGCGACGCGTCGCCGCGCACCCGCACCGAGCCCGACATCATGTTCTCGGCGACGCCGTTGCCCACCGAACCGTCGACGACGACGTGCGCGCGCTGGTTCATCCCCGCGCAGAAGTAGCCCGCATGGCCGCGCACGCGGACGTCGATCTCGTCGTGGACGCCCGCCGCGATCGAGTGGGCCCCGGCGGGGTGGAGCACCTCGTAGGACCGCGCGGTCGGGGCGTGGAGCTCGGCGTTGAGCGCGCGGACCCCCACCTCGTGCAGGTCGACCGTCACCGCCGGGGCGGGGTCCCGCTCCCCGGCCTCGGCCCGGCTCAGCGCTGCCACGTGTAGACCTTGCCGGGATCCGGCTCGAAGATGCGGGCCTCGCCGATGCCGGGCAGCTCGGCCAGTGCCCGGAACTCCGAGGCCATGGCGACCCAGCGCGGGTGCTCGGCGATCACGGCCGGCTTGCAGGCGATCTCGTCGCGGACCACCGCGAAGCCGTCGGCGGTCGTGACGAGCAGCGTGTAGAAGCCGTCGAAGGTCTCCCCGAGGCGCAGCAGGGCCTTCTCGAGGTCGTCGCCGTCGGCGAGGCACGCCGCGACGAAGCGGGCGCCGACCTCGGTGTCGTTCTCGGAGTCGAAGGTGACGCCCCTGCGCTCGAGCTCCCGGCGGATCGTGGCGTGGTTGGAGAACGACCCGTTGTGCACCAGGCACTGGTCGGGCCCCACCGAGTACGGGTGGCAGCCCTCCGGGTTGATCGCGGACTCGGTGGCCATGCGGGTGTGGGCGAGGCCCTGCCAGCCGCTGACCTCCCGCAGGCCGTAGGTCCGGGCGAGGTCCTGCGGGTGGCCCGCGCCCTTGTAGACCACGACGTCGTCGCCCCGCCCGACGACGAGCGCCTCGGGAGCGGCGGCGGTCACCGCGGCGGCGAGCGTCTCCCCCGTCACCGGTGCGGTGAGCACGGTGGTGTCCCCCGCCCGGCTCGCGGTGACGTCGGGTGTCCCGGGCAGCAGCGCGGCCACGGAGCGGTCGAGATCGCCGGGAGCCCGCAGGACCGACACGGCGGCCTGGCCCCCCGGGTTGCGACGGTCGTCGCCGTACACGGCGACGCCCACCGAGTCGGGCCCGCGCTCGGACACGCCGCACAGCATGTCGTCGAGGAGGCGGCCGAGCATCGGGTGCAGCTCGGGATCGCGGAGGTGGAGACCGATGATGCCGCACACGGGGCTCACCTTCCTGCGTCCAAGGAGGACCGGGTCGGAGTACTACCACGAAACTACGTTGCGCCGTACGAAACGTCGAGGCCTCCCCGACGCGGCGTCGCGGGTGCACCCGATTTTGGTCTGAAAGGCAGACCAAGACGAACGGCAACGATAGGAGTCCCACCCCACACCGTGTCCAGGCCGTGGGCGGCGTGGCTCAGCTGGCGGGCCACTCCGCGTCGTCCACCCCGTCCTCGTCGGCGCCGAAGACGATGATCCTCAGCTGGCGGCGCGAATGCTCCAGGTGCGCGCGCATCGCCTCGGCCGCACCGTCGGCGTCCCCCCGGCGGACGGCGTCGAGGACGGCCTGGTGATCACGCAGGGTCTCCTCGACCGGCTCCCGGAACGGCAGGAGGTCCCGCGGGCTGAAGAGCTCCCCGCGAGCCGTCTCGACGGCCTCCTCCAGCCGCTCGTTGCGGGCGGCCCGGGCGAGGGCGATGTGGAAGCGGGAGTCGGCCTGGCGGAAGGCGGTCCGGCCGATGACGTCGTGCAGGGCCTCGACCGCCTCGCGCACGGGGACCAGGCTGCTCTCGGTGTGCCGGCGCGCGGCGAGCACCGCGGTCTCGGTCTCCAGCGCGATCCGGAAGTCCAGGATGTCGTCGATCTCGCCCACCTGTGCCCGCATGCGCGCCCGCCACGCCTCGGCCGGCCGGCGGAGCTCGGTGACGTAGGTGCCTCCGCTCGAGCCGCGTCGGACCTCGACGTAGCCGTCCTCGCGCAGCTGGCGGATGGCCTCGCGCAGGCTGATGCGGGCCACACCCAGCTGCTCGGCGAGCTCCCGCTCCGCAGGCAGGCGCTCTCCCGGGCTGACGTCACCGCGGTGGATCCGCATCCTGAGGTGGTCGGCCACCGCCTGCGCCAGCGTGGTGGACGTGACCTGGCGGGCCATGAGCCGGAGGGTACCGCGAGCCGTCACCCTGCGTGATCCACGCGCGAGCGGCGGGTGTGACGGGGTTGACACTCCGCCCCCGGCCCGGTTGCCTGACCAATGGTCCTAAGTCCACACCTTGCAGGCCCGACGAGGTCGTCGGTCGTCGCGACGGAGGAGGCCGCCATGGGTGACGCACGGAGCGATCTACGGGAACGCGCCGAGGCCGACGGCATCGAGTTCTTCCTGGCCATGTTCGTGGACCTCCACGGCAAGCCGTGCGCCAAGGCGGTCCCGTTCTCGTCGTTCGACCTGCTCATGGACGGGGGTGCCGGCTTCGCCGGGTACGCCGCGGGCGACCTCGGGCAGTCCCCGGCCGACCCGGACGTGCTCGCCGTCCCGGACCCGAGGTCGTACACGCCCCTGCCGTGGAAGCCCGGTGTCGCGGTGCTGCACTGCGACCCGCACGTCGACGGCCGCCCGTGGCCCTACGCGCCCCGGGTGATCCTGCGCCGCCAGCTCGACGAGCTCGCCGAGAAGCGCGGCTGGATCCTCAACACCGGCACCGAGCTCGAGTACAGCCTCCTGCGCCGCCGCGAGGACGGGACCCTGGAGATCGCCGACCCGCACGACACCGCCGCCAAGCCCTGCTACGAGGTCAAGGGCCTCACGCGCATGTGGGACCACCTGTCCACCGTGTCGAAGCACCTGAACACGTTGCAGTGGGGCAACTACGCGAACGACCACGAGGACGGCAACGGCCAGTTCGAGAACAACTGGCACTACGCGGACGCGCTGACCACCGCCGACCGCACGATCTTCTTCCGCTACATGATCCACATGCTGGCGCACGACGCCGGCATGGTCGCGACGTTCATGCCCAAGCCGTTCAGCCACGTCACCGGCAACGGGCTCCACGTGCACCAGAGCCTGTGGACGCAGGACGGCACACCGCTGTTCGAGGACACGTCGGACGCGCTCGGCCTGTCGCCCCTCGCGTACCACTACCTGGGCGGGCTGATCGAGCACGGCCGGGCGGTCGCGGGCGTCATCTGCCCCACCGTCAACTCCTACAAGCGCATCGGCGTCGGCGCCCCCACCTCCGGCTCGACCTGGGCGCCGGCCTACGTCGCCTACGGCGGCAACAACCGCACGGTGATGCTGCGCGTGCCCGAGGGCGGGCGCATCGAGCACCGGGGGGTCGACGGGTCGGCGAACCCCTACCTGGCCGCCACCGCGCTGCTCGCCGCCGGCCTCGACGGCATCGACCGGGAGCTCGACCCGGGCGCGGTCACCGACGACAACCTCTTCGCCCTGCACCCCGACGAGGTGCGCGCCCGCGGCATCCAGCACCTGCCGCGCACGCTCGACCGGGCCGTCGAGGAGCTCGTCGCCGACGACGTCCTGCGGGCCGCGTTCGGCAAGACCTCGGGCGGCGACTTCATCGACTACTTCGCCGCGGTCAAGCAGCAGGAGTTCGACGAGTACCACGCCTCCGTCTCGGACTGGGAGGTCCGGCGGTACCTGACCCAGGCGTGAGACCCCGGACCGGAACGGACTGGAGGACCTCGGTGTCCACCTCGCACGGCACAGCCCGCACGAACGGCAACGGGCACGCGCGCACCAGGTCGGGGCTGCGCGGCTACTCGGCCTGGAGCCTGCTGCGTCACGGGCTCTCGCGGTCCGGGTGGCCGCGGGCGTGGCGGGAGCACGAGCTGCGCGACCGCTACGACGCGGTGATCATCGGTGGCGGGGTGCACGGTCTGGCGACGGCCTACTACCTGGCGCGGGACCACGGCATGCGCCACATCGCGGTGCTCGAGCGCGCCTACGTGGGCAGCGGCGGGTCGGGGCGCAACACGGCGATCCTGCGGTCGAACTACCTCACGCCGGAGGGTGTGCGCTTCTACGACCGGTCGATCCAGCTCTACGAGCACCTGGCCGCGGACCTGAACTTCAACGTGATGTTCTCCCAGCGCGGGCACCTGACGTTGGCCCACAACGACGCCTCGTTGCGCACGATGCGCTGGCGCACCGAGGTCAACAAGCTCCAGGGCGTGGACTCCGAGGTGATCGGCCCGGACCGCATCGGCGAGCTGGTGCCGTACCTGGACACCTCGGCCGAGACCCGCTATCCGATCCTGGGGGCGCTGTACCACCCGCCGGGCGGGATCGTGCGCCACGACGCGGTGGTGTGGGGCTACGCCCGCGGGGCGGACGCGCACGGGGTGCACATCCACCAGCAGACCGAGGTCACCGGCATCGACGTCGAGCACGGCCGGGTGCGCGGGTTACGCACGAACCGGGGACGGATCGCGACCCCGGTGGTGCTCAACGCCACCGCGGGCTGGTCGAGCCTGGTCTCGCACCAGGCCGGGGTCGAGATGCCGGTGCAGACCTTCCCGCTGCAGGCCGCGGTGACCGAGCCGGTGCGCCCGTTCCTCGACACCGTCGTGGTCTCGGGGACGCTGCACGTCTACGTGTCCCAGACCGACCGCGGCGAGCTGGTGTTCGGCGCCTCGGTGGACCCGTTCGCCTCGTACTCGATCCGGGGGTCGCTGGAGTTCACCGAGGGCATCGCCGGGCACGTGCTGGAGCTGATGCCCGCACTGCACCGGATGCGGCTGCTGCGTCAGTGGGCCGGGTTGTGCGACATGACCCCGGACTACTCGCCGATCATGGGCCCGACCCCGGTGGAGGGGTTCTACGTCGACGTCGGGTGGGGCACCTACGGCTTCAAGGCCGGCCCGGTCTCCGGGGAGGCGATGGCCGCCTGCATCGCCGACGGCAAGCCGCCCGAGATCATCTCCGCGTTCGGGCTCGACCGCTTCGCCGACGGACGTCTCGTCGGCGAGAAGGGAGCGGCCGCGGTGGGCCACTAGCCCGACTCCCGCCGACCCGCCCCTTCCCGTGCCCTTCCCGAGGTGATCACTGTGATGCTGCTCCCCTGCCCCTGGTGCGGGCCCCGCCACGCGGGAGAGTTCCGGTTCCACGGCGCGGCCGGGACCCGACCCGACCCCGCCACGACCACGCCCGAGCAGTGGCGGCGCTACCTGTACGTCCACGACAACCCCCGCGGCTGGCAGACCGAGTCCTGGTACCACTCCGCCGGCTGCCGCCGATTCCTCACCGTCGAACGGAACACCCTCACCCACGAGGTGCGCTCGGCCCGCGACACGCAGCTGGACGCAGCGCCGAACGCAGCGGAGGACGCCCGATGAGCATCCTGCCCACCAGCCGGCGCGCCCGATCCGCCACCGGCGCCGGTGGGGCCGGTGGTCCCGCCCCGATGCGGCTCGCGCCCCGCGAGGGCGAGGTCATCGACCGGAAGCGCAGCGTGGAGTTCCGCTGGAACGGCACCCCCTACACCGGCCACCCCGGCGACACGATCGTCTCGGCGCTCGCCGCCGCCGGGGAGCGGGTGTTCTCGCGCAGCTACAAGTACCACCGGCCGCGGGGGGTGCTGACCGCGAGCTACCTCGACCCCGGCGCCATGGTGCAGGTCGGCGACGAGCCCAACGTGCGCGCCGCGCACCGGCTGGTCGCCGCCGGGATGGACGTGCGCTCGCAGAACACCTGGCCCTCGCTGCGCTACGACGTCAAGGCGGTCAACGGGCTCGTCGAACGCTTCCTGGCGACCGGCTTCTACTACAAGACCTTCATCAAGCCCGAGCCGCTGTGGCCGCTCTACGAGAAGGTGCTCCGCACGTTCGTGCACGCCGGGGAGATCCCGCCCGACAGCGCCCCGGGCTGCTACGACCAGCGCTACGCCCACCCCGACGTCGTCGTCGCGGGCGGCGGCCCCGCGGGCATGGCGGCCGCGGTGGCCGCCGCGCGGGCGGGAGCGACGGTGATGCTGGTCGAGGAGGAGCACCAGCTCGGCGGGCACCTGCGCTTCGGCGGGCCGGCCGAGCGGGCGCGGCTGCGCGAGCTGGCCGCCGCGGTCGCCGCCCAGCCCGGCATCGAGGTGCTCACCGACGCGGTGGTCGAGGCGCGCTACGACGACAACTGGATCCCGATCGTGGCGCGCAGCCTGCCCGGGATCGACGAGCGGCTGATCAAGGCCCGCGCCGGCACCCTGGTGGTCGCCCCGGGCCTCGTCGAACGGCCCTACGTCTTCGCCGGCAACGACCTGCCCGGGGTGATGCTGTCCACCGCCGCCCGCCGGCTGATCAACCTCTACGCGGTCAGGCCCGGCCACCGGGCGGTGGTGCTCACCGCCAACCCCGAGGGCGACGCCGCCGTGGCCGACCTCGAGTCCGCGGGGGTCGAGGTCGCCGCGGTGGTGGACGCCCGCCGCGGCGAGACCGTCACCGCCGCCCACGGCCGCCACGGGGTGCGGGCGGTCGAGCTCGGCGACGGGCGCCGCGTCGAGGCCGACCTGCTGGTCACCGCGGTCGGGTGGACCGCACCGACCTCACTGCTCAACCAGTCCGGCGACCAGCCGGTCTACGACCCGCGCGCCGCGCGGTTCCGGCCCGACCCCGCCCGGATGCCCGACGACGTGCTCGCCGCCGGCGGCATCGCCGGCGACGGCGACCTCGACCAGCTCGTCGCCCACGCCGACGCCGTCGGCCGCGAGGCCGCCCGCCGTGCGGGTGCCGCGGGTGGCGCGGGTGCCGGCTCGGCGGTCGCGGTCCCCTCACTCGCCGTGGACGAGCACCCCGAGCTGTTCTCGGCCGGCACCGGCGGCTTCGTCGACCTGTCCGAGGACGTCTCGGCCAAGGACATCACCACTGCGGTCGCCGAGGGCTACGACTCGGTCGAGCTGGCCAAGCGCTACACCACCGCCACCATGGGCCCCACCCAGGGCAAGCTCGAGACCGTCAACACCGTCGCGATCCTCGCCGCCGCCACCGGCCGCAGCATCGCCGAGACCGGCACCACCACCTGGCGCCCCATGTACGCCCCGATCACCCTCGGCGCGCTGGCCGGACGCCCCCACCAGCCCGTGCGGTACTCCCCGATGCAGCCCTGGCACGAACGCCACGGCGCGGTCCCGCTCGTCGCCGGGCAGTGGATCCGCCCCGAGCACTACGGCGACCCCGCCGCCGAGGTGACCGCCGTGCGCACCGGCGTGGGGATCATCGACGTCACCCCGATCGGCAAGCTCGACCTGCAGGGCCCCGACGTGGCGAAGCTGCTCGAACTGCTCTACGTCAACAAGTGGCAGAAACTCGGCATCGGCCGGGTGCGCTACGGGGTCATGTGCGCCGAGGACGGCGTCGTGCTCGACGACGGCGTCACCGGGCGCCTCGGCGAGCAGCACTACCTCATGTCCACCACCTCCTCCGGGGCGGCGACGGTGTGGGAGTGGGTCGAGAACTGGCTGCAGACCGCGCACCCCGACTGGCGGGTGCACGTCACCCCGGTGACCACCGCCTACGCCAGCATCAACATCGCCGGCCCCCGCTCCCGTGACCTGCTCGCCCGCCTCACCACCGACGTCGACCTCTCCGCCGAGGCGTTCGGCTACATGAACGTGCGCACCGGCACCGTCGCCGGCATCGCCGACTGCGTCCTCTGGCGCATCGGGTTCACCGGCGAGCTCTCCTACGAGATCCACGTCCCCGCCTCCTACGGCCTGCACGTGTGGCAGCGCCTCCTCGACGCCGGCGCGGACCTGGGCGTGCGGCCCTTCGGCGTCGAGGCCCAACGCGTCCTGCGCCTGGAGAAGGGCCACGCCATCGTCGGCCAGGACACCGACGGGCTCACCCAGGCGTTCAGCGCCGGCGTCGACGAGCTCATCAAGCTCGACAAGCCCGACTTCCTCGGCAAGCCCGAGCTCGTCTGGCAACACCAGCGCGGCACCCACCCCCGCCTGGTCGGCCTGCAGCCCCTCGACGGGTCGATCGTGCCGCCCGAGGCCAGCCAGATCCTCGACCGCGCGGGAGGGATCGCCGGGCGCGTGACGTCGAGCCGCATGTCCCCGACCCTCGGGCGCGCGATCGGGCTGGCCCAGCTCGACCCGGAGCTCGCCGTCGTCGGCACCCACGTCACGGTCCGGCTGCCCGACGGCAGCGACGTCACCGCCGAGGTCACCGAGCGCGTCCACGTCGACCCCCAGGGGGAACGCCAGCGTGTCTGAGGAAACCGTCCCGCTCGCCCGCAGCCCGATCGCCACGGACCCGACGGTCGTCGTCGCCGGGTGGGAGGTCTGCGCCCGCGTGTCCACCGCACCGCTGACGCTCTCCGACGAGACCCCGCTGGCCAAGGTGCTCGTGCGCGCCCCGTTCGGCGGGGCCGCGCGGGACGCCCTGGGGGTGTCGTTCGGCCGCACCGCGCGTGTCGGCCTCGGGACGGCGGGCGAGGTCCTGCTCGTCGGCTCCGCGCCGGGCGAGTGGCTGGCGCTGGGCGCCCCCGGCACAGCGGCCGCGATCCGGGCGGCGCTCGAGGAGCGCCTCGCCGGCACCGGGGAGTTCGTCTCGGTCCTCGACCTCACCCACGGCCGGGCCCTCGTGCGCCTGCACGGCGCGGCCGCGCCGGTCGTGCTGGCCGGGGTCTGCGGGATCGACCTCGCGGACCACGTCACCCCCGACGGGACGGCGCTGCGGACATCGGTCGCCGCGGTGGTGACCGACCTCGTGCGCGACGACGACGGCGGCGTCCGGTCCTACCTGCTGCACTGCGAGCGCTCGTCGGGTCAGTACCTGGTCGACGCGCTGCGGGACGCCGGGTCGCCGTCGGGGCTCGAGGTCACCGGGTTCCGCGGGCTGGTCCCGTCGTCAGCGTGACCCCTCAGCCGGACCGTCATCCTGACCGCGGCGTCACGGCTCGCGCGGCACGCCTCCGCAGGCGGCCCACACCATCGCGGCCGTGCGCCGGGCCCAGTCGCCGGTCATCGGTTCGCCGCGTACCGCGTGCGCGAGCCACGACCCAGTGAGCAGGTCCTCGGCCATCGCGTAGTCGGTCCGGCCGCGCAGCGCGCCGGCCTCGACCCCCGCCCGCAGGCACGCGCGGAAGCGCCGGTGCCGGGGCTCCACCACGTGGCGGCGGAACTGCTCGCGCACCCGCGGGTCGGTGCCGTCGAGCAGGGCCGTGGCCGCGAGCGCGGTGGCGTCCGACTCGACGACGAAGTCGCGGAACCGCGCGAGCTCGGCGACGAGGTCGGCGAACGGGTCCCCGGTGGGCTCCGGCGGCACGTCGTGGCCGATCGTCCCGATCGCTGCGATCGCGAGCTCGGTGCGGCCCGCCCAGCGCCGGTAGACCGCGGCCCGCGTGGTGCCGGCCTCCTCGGCCACGGCCGCCACGGACAGCCCCTGCAGACCGGACGCCCGCAGGTGCCGCAGCGCCACCGCGAGCACCGTGCGGTCGATCTGGGCGTTGCGCGGACGACCCGCGACCGTCACGGGCCCGTCGGCGGTCGCGACCCGCTGCGCCCGCGGCGCGCCCGGCCCGGAGGCGATCTCGTCGGCGGGGTGCACCACGGCAAGGTGTCCAGCGGGCGGGACGGGACAAACACGGTGTCTCACCGCGTGGTGCGGTGTCGTCACGCTCGCGGTACCCGGGAGTGCTCGCCCTGGTGGGCCGTCCGTGTGAAAACCCGGCCGAAGGCCGGGGGTCACCTCTCGTTTCGATACCGAGCGTGTTGCTCCCCGGTGGCGGACCGGCTACCGTCGCTGTGATCCGATACACACCTGATCCGTATCGGAGCTGCGCCCAGGACCTCGCGAAAGGGGAGCCTCGTGATCACCAATCGCGACCTGGACCTCATCGCCCCCGGGGTGATCGCCACGCCTGCGTCCGACGCGCCGATCGAGTACGTGCTCGTCCGCGAGGAGCTCCCCGCCCCCGAGGGCTGGTCGCTGCAGTGCGTGCGCCGCGGACGGGTCGCCGCGGCGATCCCGCTCGCGCCGCGCGGTGCGGCGCCGCGGGTGCGCGCCGCGGTGGCCCAGGCCGTCGCCGTGCGGGTGCTCGCCGAGCGCGGGGTGTTCGTCAGCGGCTGGAACCAGCTCGACGACGGTCCGCCCGCGGCCGCGCGCTTCCTCGCCCGCTGCCCCCGCGGGGTCGACGCCCTGCCGGTCTGAGGGCACCCGAGCGGCCGGCTCCGTCGACCACGCCGACGCGTGCCAGGCTGATGCCGTGGGCGCGGAGGTGTGGGTCGTCGCCGGCGCGCCGGGGGCGGGCAAGAGCACCGTCGCCGACCGGCTGCTCGCCCTCCGGCGTCCCGTCCCGGCGTTGCTCGACAAGGACACGCTCTACGGCGGGTTCGTCGCGGCGACGCTCGCGGCCGCCGGGCGTCCCGACGGACAGCGCGAGGGACCCTGGTACGACGAGCACGTCAAGGTGCACGAGTACGCGGGGATGACGGCCGCCGCGCGCGAGATTCGCGAGCGCGGGTGCCCGGTGCTGCTCAGCGCGCCGTTCACCGGACAGATCCGCGACCCGGAGCGCTGGCGCGCGTGGGTCGACGAGCTCGGCGGGGAGCCGGTGCGCCTGGTGTGGGTCTCGTGCGATGCCGCGACGCTGCGGCGGCGACTCGAGGTCCGGGGGCGGGCGCGGGACGTCGGCAAGCTCGAGGACTTCGACGCGTTCGTGGCACGGATGCGCCCCGACGTCCCGCCGCCGGTGCCGCACCTCGTGGTGGACACCGCCTCGGGCACGATCGACGGCCAGCTCCGGCGCGCTCTGCGGCAGCAACGGTGAGCGCGACGACGACGGCGGTGCTCGGTTGCGGCGGCGATCGATAAGCTCGAGTCCGCCTTGTGCTGCGACTCATCACGCCGCACGATGAATCGGTGGAGCTGCGCCAGCTCGTCTCCCTCGACGCCGTGGTGCGGTACGGCGGGTTCAGCCGGGCCGCCGAGCACCTGGGCACCGCCCAGCCCGCGATCTCGGCCCAGGTCCGACGGCTGGAGGACGAGCTCGGCGTGCGCCTGCTCGCCCGCACGACGCGACGGGTCGGGCTCACCGAGGCGGGCGAGCTCTTCCTCGCCCGCGTGCGGCGGGTGCTCACCGAGCTCGAGACCGCCCGAGACGAGGCCGCCGACCTCGCCGGCGCGCTGCGGGGACAGGTGGTCCTGGGCGCGGCGCCGGTGCTCGGCGGGCTCGACCTCGCGGCGGCCCTGGCCGATTTCGCCGCCCGCCACCCGGGCGTGCTGCTGACCGTGCGCTCCGGGAGCGTTGCCGCCCTGCTGGCCGACCTCGCCGTCGGCGAGGTGGACCTCGTCCTGGGTCCCGTCCACGACGACCTCCCCCGCGGCCACACCACGACGCCGCTGCTCGAGGACGCGCTGGTGCTGCTGACGCCGCCGGGACACCGGCTCGGACGGTCGGCGCGCATCGACCTCGCCGACCTGCGCGACGAGGCGTTCGTGTGCCTGCCGCCCGACAGCGATCTGCGCCGCGCCCTCGACGCGGCGGCCGCCGACGCCGGCTTCCGCCCCGACGTGCCCTTCGAGGCGGCGACGCCCGAGGCCGTCCAGGCGTTCGTCGCGGCGGGCCTCGGCGTCGCCGTGCTCGCCGCGTCGACCGTCCGGCACCCCGGTCCGGCGGTCGGCCTCCACCGGGTCCGCCCCGCGCTGCACCACCCGCCCGTCGGCCTGGTCCACCGCGGCGAGCGGCACCTGTCGCCCGCCGCCCGGGCCCTGCACGCCCACCTCGAGCAGGCGCCGGAGGGCGGGGGCACCGGCGGCCGGCCGGACGGGGGAACGCGCCATCATCAGGGCCCATGAGCAGCTCTCGTCCCCTCGCCGTGGCCGTCGACGCGCGCGACCCGGAGGCGCTGGCCGCCTTCTGGTGCGCGGTGCTCGACACGTCGGTGGTGCAGCGGTGGACCGACGCCCACGGCACCGACTACATCGGCGTCGGGCTGGTCGGGGACGTCGTGCTGCTGTTCCAGGCCGTGGCCGACCCGACGCCGGGCAAGAACCGCGTGCACCTCGACGTCGCGGCCACGGACGACCAGCGGGCCGAGGTCGAGCGCCTCGTCGGACTCGGTGCGCGCGTGCTCGACGAGGCGCCCGATCACCCCTGGGTCGTGCTCGCCGACCCGGAGGACAACGAGTTCTGCGTGCTGGCGCCGCGGTGACCCTCCGCCGACCTACGGGTCGACCGCGTCGTCCGCCTTCGCCGCGCCGCGGATGCCCATCGGCTGCGGCTCGCCCCTGGTCGTGTCCCGCTCGGTCTGGTACTCGGCCTCGGAGTTGATCTCCGCCCCCAGCAGCACGATGTAGCTCGTGAGGTAGAGCCACAGCAGGAACACCACGATGCCGGCGAGGGCGCCGTAGGTCTTGTTGTAGCTGCCGAAGTTGTCGACGTAGAAGCTGAAGGCGATGCTGCCGACGATCCAGAGCACCGTCGCGAGGAACGACCCCGGCGTCACCCAGCGGAAGCGGGGCGCGTCGCGGTCGGGCGCGACGCGGTAGACGACCGCCAGACCCAGGACGACGAGCCCGACCAGCAGCACCCACCGCACGACCTGCCCGAGGACGCGCCCGGTCGTCCCGAGCGCGTCGAGCACGACCGGCGCGACGGCGACGAGGACGATCGACACGACGACGAAGACGACCGCCCCGGCGGTGAGCAGGAGCGCGATCGCGCGCAGCTTCACCGCGCCGCGGCTCTCGGTCTCGTCGTAGGCGATGTTGATGGCCGCCATGAGGTTCTGGGTGCCGCTCGAGGCGCTGAACAGTGCGGCCAGCACCGAGATGACCAGTCCGGTGGTGAGGCTGCCGGTACCCGCGCCGACGACCGCGCCGATCTGGTCGGCCACGAGTTGCTGCGCGCTCTCCGGCAGCGCCTCGCTCAGGCCCTCGATCGTCGCCGCGACCTGGGCGGGGTCGGCCACGAGCCCGTAGAGCGACACGAGCGCGATGAGCGCCGGAATGATCGCCAGGAACCCGAAGAACGCCACGCCGCCGGCGAGCATGCTGACGTTGTCGGCGCTGCTCTCCTTGAACGCGCGGCGCACGATCTGCCACCACCCGCGGGCCGGCACCTGCGCCGGGGTCCCGGCGCGCGCGCCCGGGACACCGGTGCCCTGGCCGGCCAGCGGGTCGGACCGCCGTCGCGGCGGGGCGTCCGCGTCGCGGCCCTGCACGACGGAACGGACGACGAGCAGGGCGGAGAGCAGTCGGACGACGACACCCACGATCGGTCTCCTCGGGTCGGCTGCCGGCGCTGGTACCCGATGCGTGCCCTCCCCATCACCGCCTCGGAGGCCGAGTCCCCGCAGCCGCGGGCGGCGACCGCGTGCGGGTCGGGCGCGAGTGCGGCCGGGCCGAGGCCCCCGCCCGCCCTCTCGACCCCGGTCCGGCCGTCAGTCGGGCACCAGCTCGATCCACCCGCGCACCACGTCCGGGGTCACCTGGCCGACGAGGTCGGGGTGAGCGCTCCGCACGTGGGAGAGGACCTGGTCGACGACCTGTCCCTCGGCCGCGCCCCGCGCCTCGAACCCGCACTCGCACGTCACCTGGTTCATCGCCCTGCTCCCCTCGTCCGGTGCTCCGCCACCGAGCAGCCTCCCGGGACGGCGTTGCCGGAACCTTGTCGTCGGACGGTCGTCACGACGGTCCTCGGCCGCGGCCGGCCGCACTAGACTCCGGGCCGTCCACGCGGCACGGGGGAACTGTCATGGCGGAGACCGACGGCCCTCCCCCGGTGCGGGTCCAGCTGCACGGCCGGTTCGCCCTCGCGGTGGAGGGACGGGGCGTCGAGCACCTGCTGCCCGGGCGTCGCGCCCGTCTCCTCGTCGCGGTGCTCGCGCTCTCGCAGCGCTGCGCGGTCGAGCGGTCGACCCTGATCGACGTGCTGTGGAGCCCCGCCCGCCCCGGCGAGGGCGCGTCCGGGACGTTCTCGGCGCTGCTGTCGAAGGTGCGCACGGTGCTGGCACCGGCCGAGATCCGCGGTCGGCGCAGCCTGCAGCTCGTCCTGCCGCCCGGGTCGATCGTCGACGCCGTCGTGGCGGCGGGCGCGTTGCACGCCGCCGAGTCGGCCGCGGCGCACGCCGACTGGCCGCGTGCATGGACCGACGCCCTCACCGCGCTCTTCGTGACCCAGCGCGGGCTCCTCGGCGACTTCGACGACCCGTGGAGCGAGGAGCGGCGCCAGGAGGCGGCGCACCAGCACCGCCGGGTCCTCGCGTGCTACGGCGAGGCGTGCCTGCACCTCGGACCCGGGGAGCTCGCCGGCGCCGAGCGCAGCGCCCGCGCCCTGGTCGCACTCGATCCCCTGTCCGAGACGGGCTACCGGCTGCTCATGCGGGCCCACCTCGCGCAGGACGACCGGGCTGCCGCCCTGGCGGTCTACGAGCAGATGCGCCGGGCGCTGCGCGAGCAGCTCGGCGTCCTGCCCAGCCCGACGACCCAGGAGCTCCACGCGGAGCTCCTGGGGTGACGATCAGCCGTCGAGGAACGTCGTCACGACGTCGAGCACGAGCGCCGTGCGGGCGAGGCCGAAGAAGTGCGTCGTCCCCGGCAGCACCGCGAGCTGCGACGTCGGGACGCCGGCGAAGTCGCCGTTGACGTCGCCGCCGCGCAGGCGCAGGAAGCGCACCGCGTGCTCCAGGCGCACCGCGTCGCAGTCGCCGACCGTGATCAGGGTCGGCGCCGCGATGCCCTCGATGTCCGCGTCGCTCCAGCCCGGACCGTCGTCGAACGCGCCGAGCTTGTCCAGCAGCCCCTGCAGACCCTCGGGGTGCGGCGACTTCGCGCGGTAGGAGTCCGCCATCGGCGTCCCCTCGATCATGTCGACGGTCATGGCCGCCACGGCCTCGGCGTTCTCCGGACGCATGCCCTCGGGGTGGAACGACACCGACGACACCACGAGCTTGCGCACCAGCTCGGGGTGCGTGATCGCCAGGTGCAGCGCGACCGCGCCGCCGATGCTGAAGCCGAACACGTCGACCTGCTCCAGGCCGAGGTGGCGCAGCAGCCCGACGACGTCGTCGGCGAGGGCCGCACTGCTCAACGGGCGGTCGAGGTCGTTGGTGCGGCCGTGCCCCTGGAAGTCGGCGGCGACGACCCGCCGCCCCGCCGACAGGCCGGGCAGCAGGGCCCCGAACTGCAGGTCGATGTCGAACAGGCCGCCGTGCAGGAGCAGCAGCGGGGTGCCCTCCGCGTCGTCGGCGCCGTGGACCTCGTAGTACATCCGCAGGTCGCCGACGGGGGCGTAGCCGGTGCGGCGGGCGATCGTCTCGGTGCTCATGGCGGGGCTCCGTCCGGGGCTCGGGTGGCTCTGCCCGGGCGTCGAACGGCCGTGGCGGTCTTCGACACGACCTCGCAGAGAATTCTCGGGCGGCTTGCATTCGAGCGCGCTCGAAGTCCTAGCGTCACCGACGTGCCTGGCTCGATCATGGGAACGGCCGTGCGCCGTGTGGAGGACCCCGAGATCCTCCGCGGTCGCGGGACCTACGTCGACGACCTCGTCCCGGACGGGGCGCTGCACTGCGTCTTCGTCCGCTCGCCGCTGGCGCACGCGCGCCTGGGCACCGTGGACACCGCCCCGGCGCGCGCGGCGCCCGGCGTCGTCGCGGTGCTCTCCGGCGAGGATGTCGCCGACGTGGGAGACCACCGCCCCTTCATGGTGCTCAACGACGCCTGCGCGCGTCCGCTGCTGGCGCGCGGCAAGGTGCGCTTCGTCGGCGACATGGTCGCCGCCGTCGTGGCCACCACCCGCGTCGCGGCCGTCGACGCCGCGGAGCTCGTCGAGGTCGACTACGACCCGCTCGACCCCGTGGTCGACCCCGAGGCCGCGCTCGCCGACGGGGCACCGCTGCAGTTCGAGGAGCTGGGGACGAACCTCGCGGCCGGGTTCCGCGACCCCGACGACGTCGCCCCGTTGGCGGACGCCGACGTCGTCGTGCGCGCGCGGATCGTCAACCAGCGCCTCGCCGTGGCGCCGATGGAGGGGAACTCGGTCACCGCCGCGCCGGGCGACGGCATCCACGACATCACCGTCCACGTCTCCACGCAGATGCCGCACGGGCTGCGCGACCAGGTCGCGCGGCAGTGGGGGTGGGAGCCCGAGCGGGTGCGTGTGATCGCCCCGCACGTCGGCGGCGGCTTCGGCGGGAAGGCCGGGCTGGCGCCGGAGCACGCGGTGGTCATCGAGGCCGCCCGGCGCCTGGGGCGTCCGGTGACGTGGACCGAGACGCGCTCGGAGAACCTCACGGCGATGCCGCACGGGCGCGGCCAGGTGCAGTACGGCGAGCTCGGGCTTCGCCGCGACGGCACGATCGTCGGCCTGCGGGCGCGGGTGGTCGGCGACGCCGGGGCCTACGCGGGGTTCGGCGGCGCGCTGACCCTCGGCCCGACCCGGAGCATGGCGCAGGGCGTGTACCGCATCCCGACCGTCGCCTACGACGGCGCCGCCGCGCTGACCACGACGACGCCGATGGGCGCGTTCCGCGGCGCCGGGCGCCCGGAGGCCGCGGCGATGCTCGAAAGGCTGGTCGACATGGCCGCGGCGGAGCTCGGCACCGACCCCGCGGCGCTGCGCCGGCAGAACTTCCTGCAGCCCGAGGAGTTCCCGCTGACCACGCGCACGGGGGCGTCGTACGACTCCGGCGACTACGGCAGGGCGCTGGACGAGGCCCTCGAGATCGCCGGGTACGAGGAGCTGCGCCGGGAGCAGGCCGCGCGTCGCGAGCGCGGCGACCGGGTGGCGCTGGGCATCGGGCTCGCGGTGTACGTGGAGGTCACGGCGGGTGGCGGTGGGCAGGAGTACGGCGCGGTGCGCCTCGATGCCGACGGCGGCGCGACGGTGTCGGTCGGCACCTCGGCGCACGGCCAGGGGCACGCGACCTCGTTCGCAATGATCGTCGCCGACCGCCTGGGCATCGCGATGGAGCAGGTGCGGTTCGTGCAGTCCGACACCGCGGCCGTCCCGCGTGGCGGCGGCACCGGCGGCTCGCGCTCGCTGCAGCTCGCGGGCTCGAGCGTGCTCGTCGCCGCGGACACGGTGCTGGCGCGGGCGCGCGAGGTGGTGGCGACCGCCCTGGAGGCCGACCCCGACGACGTCACCGCCGTCGACGGCGGGCTGGGCGTCGCCGGCGTCCCGGACCGGGCGTTGACGTGGCACGAGGTCGCCGCGGCCGCCGACGCGCAGGGCGTGTCGCTGGCCGCGGCCCGCGACGAGTCCCAGCCCGGCGCCACCTACCCCTTCGGCGCGCACGTGTCGGTGGTGGAGGTCGACCTCGACACCGGCCGGGTCACGCCGCTGCGCCATGTCGCGGTGGACGACTGCGGCACCGTGCTCAACCCGGTCCTCGTCGCGGGCCAGCAGCACGGCGGGCTCGCGCAGGGCATCTCGCAGGCGTTGTGGGAGGGCTTCGGCTACGACACGGACGGCAACCCCACGTCGGCCTCGTTCGCCGCGTACCTCCTCCCCACCGCGGCCGAGCTGCCGAGCTACGAGGCGGCGAGCACCGAGACCCCGACGCCCCACAACCCGCTCGGCGCGAAGGGGATCGGCGAGGCCGCGACGATCGGCTCGACGCCCGCGGTGCAGAACGCCGTCGTCGACGCGCTCGCGCCGCTGGGCGTGCGCCACCTCGACATGCCGCTCACGCCCGAACGGGTGTGGCGGGCGATCCGCGACGCCGAGGCCGGGACGCTCGCCGACCCGTGGACCGAGCCGCCCGCGTTCTTCGCCACGCTGCCGGTCCGCGGCGCCACCGCCGACCCGGAGGCGGCGTCGGTCGACGTGTGAGGGCCCCGCTCCGGGGTGGTGGGGCCGATCAGTCGTGGGCGCGCGGCGCCGGCGCCACGGCGCGAGGGGTGCAGACGCCGCAGAGACGCCGCTGGGCGTCGGGCTCCGCGCCGGCGGCCCACGCGCGCACGACGTCGAGCGCGTGCGACCGGCGGTCGTCCGGCACCTCCTGCGGCGGGTGGTGGTGCAGGGAGCCGTCGGCGATCGCCCGGCGCAGACGCGCGACGCCGTCGCGGACGCGGGCGGTGTCGGGGCGGTCGGACGCGAGGTCGGGAGAGACGGTCATGGTCCCGACAACGTCAGGACACGCCCGGGACTCGATCCCCCACATGGTGCGGACCCGCTCGTCTCGTCCGTCCGGGCGCGCCTGTCACACAGGGTCTCGCCCCCGGGGCCGCGGAGCGTCATCATCAGAGGTGTGCGCCGTCAGGTGCCGGTGTGACGGGAGGTGCGGATGCACGCGGAGCTGCTGGCCCAGCGCGTGGTCGACCTGATCGAGGGCGCGTCCTTCCCGTACCTCGACCCGGGAGCGGTCGTGGGCGTCATCGCCCTGGTCCTCGCCGGCGCCGGGCTGGTGATCGTGCGTGACTACGCCCTCGGCGGCGGCGACGTCCTCCCGCTCCTCGTCGCCGAGCCGTTCCCGCGCGTCGAGGCGTCGATCGGCGTCGTCCCCGCGCTCGAGGGCGTGACCGAGCCGGTGCTGCGGCAGCTGGCCCGCCACGCCCAGCACCCCGCCGTCGACTCCCTCGTCGTCGTGGGGTCCGGGGCCCTCGCCACGCCGCTCCCCCGTCGCGTCGGCGGGGTGCCCCTGCGGCTGGCCGTGGCCGGAGCGCGGGCCACGGCCACCTGAGGCCGCTCAGTCGCCCAAGAGCTCCATCGCCCCGTTGAGCGTCGGGAGCAGCAGCGAGCGCGGGGCGAGCCGGCCGCCGAGAGCGCTGAGCTGGTTGACCAGGCCAGGGGTGACGCTGCGGTGCCCGGCGGCCATCGCCGCCACCCCCGCCTCGGCGACGTCGGCGGCCTCCCCCACGACGAGGTCAGGGGCCCGGTCGAAGGCGTCGGTGCCGGCTGCGTCGGCGAACCCGGTGCGCGTGAGCCCGGGGCTCAGCGTGGTGAGGGTGATGCCGGTGCCCGAGAGCTCGGCGTGCACGGCCTCGGAGAACGACTGCACGAAGGCCTTGCTCGCCGCGTAGCTCGCCGCGCCGGGCAGCGGCTGGAACGCCGTGATCGACGAGACGTTGAGGATCGCCGCGGCGTGCCCGCCGCGCTGCACCCGCCGGGTGAACGCTGCCACGGCCGCGAGGGTCAGGTCGTGCAGCGCCAGGACGTTGAGCCGCACGAGGTCGTCGAGGGCCTCGCGCTGGGCGTCGTCGGCGACGAGGTCGGCGACGCGACCCGTCCTCCCGAAGCCCGCGGCGTTGACCAGCCCGACGACGCGCTCGTCACGCCGGACGATGTCGCGGACCGCGGCGAGGCCGCCGTCGGTGCCGAGGTCGGCGACGTGCACCTCCGCCGCGAGCCCGGACAGTCCGCGCAGCTCCCCGGCGAGGTCCGCGAGCGCGTCGGCCCGGCGGGCGACGAGCAGCACGGGATGGCCACGCGTCGCCAGGACCCGGGCGATCGCGGCGCCGATCCCCGACGAGGCACCGGTGACGAGGACGTGGCTGTCGGGGCCCGGCGGCGGCAGCGGCATGGCGGGCCAGTACCCCACCGGGCCCTCCGGCACCCGCCCCCGACCCGCTGATCAGGGCCGGCGGCGCAGGAGCGCGAGCTCGGCGAGGTCGCGGCGGGTGAGGACGAAGTCGGTGATGTCGAGGTTCTCGCGCAACCGCTCCGCGCTCGACGCCTTCGGGAAGACGATGAACCCGTGCTGCAGGTGCCAGCGCAGCACCACCTGCGCCGGCGTGCGGGCGTGCCGGTCCGCGACCCGCCGCACGATGCGGTCGCGTGTCAGCGTCCCCTCCCGCAGGGGCGCCCAGGCCTCCGTCGCGATGCCCCGGCGTCGGTGGTACCGGCGCAGCGGTCCCTGCGGGCTGCGGGGGTTGAGCCGGACCTGGTTGACCGACGGCACGACACCGGTCGCCTCGACGAGGCGGTCGATGCGGCGCGGGTCGAAGTTGGACAACCCGATCGAGCGCGCCCGGCCGTCGGCGCGCAGCGCGGTGAACGCCCGCCAGGTGTCGACGTCGTCGCCGTCGCCGGGCCGGTGGATGAGGTAGAGATCGACGTAGGACGTGCCGAGACGCTCCAGGCTCCGCTCGAGCGCGGCGATCGCTCCGTCGTGGGTGTGCCCGGGGTCGTCGAGCTTGGTGGTGATCCAGACGTCCTCGCGCGCGACACCGGCGTCGCGCAGCCCTTGCCCGACGCCGGCCTCGTTGCCGTACGCCTGTGCCGTGTCAACGTGCCGGTAGCCGAGCTCGAGCGCCGTGCGCACCAGTCCCGCGGTGTCGTCGGGCGGGACCTGGTAGACCCCGAGCCCGAACTGCGGGATCGCCGTGCCGTCGTTCAACGTGACCTGCGGGACCGTGACCATCCCCCGAGTTCCTACCCGCCGCGCGCGACGCCGTGCGGAGAGGGTGGCCGGGAGGCCCCTCTGGCCGGTGTACTCGGCACGTGACCACCCAGGACGGGCCGACCGAACGGCGGGGGCTGCGCCGCGCCCTGGTCGACGACCGCGACGGGCCGCTCCCCGCGATGCTCCTGGCGTTCACGGTGCTGGCCGGCGTCGTCGACGCGACGAGCATCCTCGCGCTCGACCACGTCTTCGTCGCCGCGATCACCGGCAACATCGTCTTCCTGGGGCTCGGGGTCGCGGGGACGGGCTTCTCGGTGGTGTCGCCGGCCGTCGCGGTCGGGGGGTTCATGGTGGGTGCCGTGGTCGGCGCCCGCGTCTGCCGGCGGCCCGGGGGACACCACCGCGGACGGGCGGTGCGCGACACCGCGATCGGGAAGACGGTCCTCGCGGTGCCCGTGACCGTCGCCGTGATCGCCGTCGAACCCCTCACCGCGGACGTCCGCCTCGCCGTCACGGCCCTGCTGGCCGCCTCGATGGGCCTGCAGCTGGCGCTGATCCGCTACCTCAAGGTGCCCGACATGGTCACGACCGTGCTGACGCTGACCGCGGTCGGCGTGCTCACCGAACGGGGCAGCGGCCGGCACGACCCGCTGGTGCTGCGGCGGGCGCTGGCGCTGTCGGCGTTCGTCGTCGGCGTCGTCGCGGGCGGCCTCCTCGCGCACCACGTCTCGCCGGGCGCCGCGCTGGCGCTCGGCCTCGCGATCATCCTGGCCGTCGGCGCCGGCAGCCAGGCGGTGGCGCACGTCGACGCGCCCTGGGCGACGCCCCGCTGAGGCTCGAACACCGGATCGGACCAGTCGCCGACGCGAGATCGTTACACGGAGCGAGCCACCGGGCGGACAGATCCCTTGTCCCCCTGCACCTCCCGCGCCCATGCTGACGCAGAGTCACCATCACACCGGCAGGAGGCCGTCGTGCAGAAAGCCGCCGTCTTCCTGGGCTTCGTGCCCTGGATCGTGTTCTCCGTGGTCGCGGGACCGAGCACCTGGGAGTGGGCGGCGCTCGCGGCGCTGATCTGCTCGTTGGTCCTCGCGGTGCCCGACTGGCGGCGGAGCCGGTCGATCAGCCTCCTCGACGCCGCCGCTCTCGTGTTCTTCGCCGTCATGCTGGTGCTCGCGCTCGTGCTCGACCGCGCGGCGCTGCAGCCGATCGAGGACCGCGCCCAGCTGCTGTCGAGCGTCGTGATCGCGCTCGTCGCGTTCGGCTCGCTCGCGGCGGGCCGGCCGTTCACCGAGTTCTACGCGAAGCGGGAGGCCCCACCGGAGGTCTGGGACACCCCGACCTTCAAGAGGGTCAACCGCGTGCTCACCGCACTCTGGGGCGGCGTCTTCGTCATCAACGCCCTCTGCGACCTCGCGGTGGCCGGCGGCGCCAGCCCCGACCTCTTCAACTGGGTCGTGCCGATCGTCGTCATCGTCGTCGCCGTGAAGGTCACCGCCTGGTACCCGGAGCACGTCCGCAGCCGCGTGCGGGGTCACGGCTCCCACGAGGCCCCGGCCCAGCCGGCCTGAGGAGGACGCGATGACGACCACCCCGCGCCCCGGTCCTCCGCCGCCCGTCGACGCCGGCCACGACCCGCACCTGTCCGGCGTGTTCGAGCCGGTGATCCACGACGGACAGCACGGGGCGTGGCTGCCGACCGAGGAGTGAGCGAAGGACACCCCGGCTGCCACGTGCGCAGCCGGGGCGTCCCTCGCTCGAAACGAGCTCGATCAGACCAGGTCGTACCGGTCCAGCATCATGACCTTGTCCCACGCCTTGACGAAGTCGCGGACGAACTTCTCCGCGCCGTCGGAGCTGGCGTAGACCTCGGACACGGCGCGCAGCTCGGAGTTCGACCCGAAGACGAGGTCGTTGCGGGTACCGGTCCAGCGGATCTCGCCGTCGGCGCCGCGGGCCTCGTAGAGACCCTCCTCCTCGGCCATCTTCGCCCACTGCGTGTTCATGTCGAGCAGGTTGACGAAGAAGTCGTTCGTCAGCCGGCCCGGACGCTCGGTGAGCACGCCGTGGGCGGAGCCGCCCGTGTTGGCGCCCAGCACGCGCAGGCCGCCGACGAGCACCGTCATCTCGGGGGCGGACAGGTCCAGCAGGTTCGCGCGGTCGACGAGCAGGTACTCGGCGGGCAGCTGGTGGCCCTTGCCCAGGTAGTTGCGGAAGCCGTCGGCCGTCGGCTCGAGGTGGGTGAACGAGTCGACGTCGGTCCACTCGAGGGAGGCGTCGGTGCGCCCCGGGGTGAAGGGGACGCTGACGTCGTACCCGGCGTCCCGCGCCGCCTTCTCGACCGCCGCGCAGCCACCGAGGACGATCAGGTCCGCGAGCGAGACCTGCGTGCCCGAGGCGTTGAACGCCGACTGCACGCCCTCGAGCGTGCTCAGCACCCGGCGCAGCTCCTGCGGGTCGTTGACCTCCCAGTCGATCTGCGGGTCGAGGCGCACGCGCGCGCCGTTCGCGCCGCCGCGCTTGTCGCCGATGCGGAACGTCGAGGCCGACGCCCAGGCGGCCTTGACGAGCTCGGAGACCGTGAGGCCCGAGTCGAGGATCTGCTTCTTCAGCTCCGCGATCTCGGTGGAGCCGACCACCGGGCCCTCGTGCGCGGGCACCGGGTCCTGCCAGATCAGAGTCTCCTGCGGCACCCACGGGCCGAGGTAGCGCTGGATCGGGCCCATGTCGCGGTGGGTGAGCTTGTACCAGGCGCGGGCGAACGCGTCGGCGAACTCATCGGGGTCCTGGTGGAAGCGCCGAGAGATCTGCTCGTAGACCGGGTCCATCCGCAGCGAGAGGTCGGTGACGAGCATCGTCGGCTGGCGGGTCAGCTCACCGGTCTCGGGGTCGGGCACGGTGTTCGCGCCCCCGTCATTCACGGGTCGGTACTGCCACGCCCCGGCAGGCGACTTGTGGAGCTCCCACTCGTAGCCGAACAGGTTGTCGAAGTAGGCGTTGCTCCACTGCGCCGGCGTCGAGGTCCAGGTGACCTCGAGACCCGAGGTGATGGTGTCGCGGCCCTTGCCCTTGCCGAACTTCTGGTTCCAGCCCAGGCCCATCTCCTCGATGGACGCGCCCTCGGGCTCCGGGCCGACGTACTGCTCGGGGTCGGCGGCACCGTGGGTCTTGCCGAAGGTGTGCCCACCGGCGATGAGGGCGACGGTCTCCTCGTCGTTCATCGCCATCCGGCCGAACGTCTCGCGGATGTCGCGCGCGGCGGCCAGCGGGTCGGGGTTGCCGTCCGGGCCCTCCGGGTTGACGTAGATGAGTCCCATCTGCGAGGCGCCGAGCGGCTTCTCGAGCTGCCGGTCGCCGGTGTAGCGCTGGTCGCCGCCCAGCCAGTAGTTCTCCGGGCCCCAGTAGGTCTCGTTGTCGGGCTCCCAGACGTCGGGACGGCCGCCGGCGAAGCCGAAGGTCGTGAAGCCCATGGTCTCCAGGGCGCGGTTGCCGGTGAAGATCATCAGGTCGGCCCAGGAGACCCGCTTGCCCCACTTCTGCTTGACCGGCCACAGCAGGCGGCGTGCCTTGTCGAGGTTGCCGTTGTCCGGCCAGCTGTTGAGCGGGGCGAAGCGCTGCATGCCCATCCCGGCGCCGCCGCGGCCGTCGGCCAGGCGGTAGGTGCCGGCGGAGTGCCACGCCATGCGGATCATGAAGCCGCCGTAGTGGCCGAAGTCCGCGGGCCACCAGTCCTGCGACGTGGTCAGGACCTCGTCGACGTCCCGCGCGAGCTCGTCGAGGTCGACGGTCTTGAACGCCTCGGCGTAGTCGAAGTCCTCGTCCATGGGGTTCGAGGCGGGGGTGTGCGCGCGCAGGACGCGCAGATTGAGCTGGTTGGGCCACCAGTCGACGTTGCCGCCGCCCTCGGTCGGGTGCGCGAGGCGGCCGGCGTGGACCGGGCAGCCACCGGCCTCCTCGGTGTTCATCTCTGTCTCGCGGGTGACGTGGCTCTCGCTCACGAGGAGTCCCTCCGGGTCACTGGGTCGTCAATGCGGTGGGGCACGGCCGGGGCCGGGCGGTGACGCGGACCGCAGTGTGCACCCCTTTTCTGGAAGGGATCAAGTTTCGGGGCCGGGGCGTGCAGCATCTGCCGGGCCCTCGGGTTGCCGCACCCCCCGCACGCTCCTACCGTCGACGCGTCGGTTGACCACCTCAGCCCTCACACCGTCACCGGCACCCTGGGGGCTCCGTCGCGATGTCGACCACCTCTGACAGGCCTGCGCCCGCCACGCCCGCGGCGATCACGACGCCGCCGCACCCTCCCCGCCGGACGCTGCGGGGCTCGCTCGTCGGGCGGATGCTGCGGACGACGGACCCCAAGGACATCGCGATCCTCTACATGGTCACGTCGTTCGGGTTCTTCCTGATCGGCGGGCTGATGGCGCTGCTCATGCGCGCGGAGCTCGGGCAGCCCGGGCTGCAGATCCTGTCGGTGGACCAGTACAACCAGCTGTTCACCATGCACGGCACGATCATGCTGCTGCTCTACGCGACCCCGATGGTCTTCGCTTTCGGCAACTACATCCTGCCGCTGCAGATCGGTGCCCCCGACGTCGCGTTCCCGCGGCTGAACGCCTTCTCGTACTGGCTGTTCCTCTTCGGCGGCACCATCGTCGTCTCCGGGTTCTTCACCCCGGACGGCGCCGCCTCGGCGGGGTGGTTCGCCTACACACCCCTCTCGACCGAGATGTACACCCCCGGGATCGGGATGAACCTCTGGATCGTCGGCCTGGCGGTGTCCGGCCTGGGCACGATCCTCGGCGCGGTCAACTTCACGACGACGATCGTCTGCCTGCGTGCCCCGGGCATGACGATGTTCCGGATGCCGATCTTCACCTGGAACATCCTCATCACGATGATCCTGGTGCTCCTGGCGTTCCCGATCCTCACCGCCGCCCTGTTCGGCCTCGCCGCCGACCGCGTGCTGGGCGCGCAGATCTACGCCCCCGAGGCGGGCGGCGCGGTCCTCTGGCAGCACCTGTTCTGGTTCTTCGGGCACCCCGAGGTCTACATCGTCGCGTTGCCCTTCTTCGGCATCGTCAGCGAGATCCTCCCGGTGTTCAGCCGCAAGCCGATCTTCGGCTACAAGACCCTGGTGTTCGCGACGATCGCGATCGGGGCGCTGTCGGTGGCGGTGTGGGCGCACCACATGTACGCGACCGGGGCGATCCTGATGTCGTTCTTCGCGTTCACCACGTTCCTCATCGCGGTGCCGACCGGCATCAAGTTCGTCAACTGGATCGGCACGATGTGGCGCGGGCAGATCACCCTCGAGAGCCCGATGCTGTTCTCGATCGGCTTCCTGCTGACGTTCGTGCTGGGCGGGGTGACGGGCGTCATCCTCGGTGCCCCGGCGCTCGACTGGCACCTCTCGGACACCTACTTCGTGGTCGCGCACTTCCACTACGTGCTGTTCGGCACGATCGTGTTCGCGACCTATGCCGGCATCTACTTCTGGTTCCCCAAGATGACCGGCCGGATGATGGACGAGCGGCTCGGCAAGCTCCACTTCTGGGCGACGTTCATCGGTTTCCACCTGACGTTCATGGTGCAGCACTGGCTGGGCAACGAGGGCATGCCGCGCCGTTACGCCGAGTACGCCGCGACCGACGGGTTCACCACGCTGAACACGATCTCCACGATCGGTGCGTTCCTCCTCGGCGCGTCCACGCTGCCGTTCCTGTGGAACGTGTTCCACAGCTACCGCTACGGGCGCCCGGTCGACGTCGACGACCCGTGGGGCTTCGGCAACTCCCTGGAGTGGGCGACCTCGTGCCCGCCGCCGCGGCACAACTTCACCGAGCTGCCGCGCATCCGCTCCGAGCGGCCGGCGTTCGAGCTGCACTACCCGCACGTGGGCGAGCGGATGCGCATGGAGCAGCACGTGGGGTCGCACGCGCCGAGCGTCGGGGAGGCCGCCGCCGGGCGGACCGGCCAGGAGGGCATCCCGGGCTCGGACCCCCGCAACCGCTGAGGTTCCGACCACCGGGACTGGTCCGCGCGCCTCCTCTCGGCCACCCTCTCGGGGTCGGCGTCTGACGGCGCCGGGGGACCCCGTCGGCGGAGGAAGCATGCCCAAGTACGTCTACTCGTTCAGCGAGGGCGACAAGGACCAGAAGGACCTGCTCGGTGGCAAGGGCGCGAACCTGGCCGAGATGACGAACCTGGGCCTGCCGGTCCCGCCCGGGTTCACCATCACCACCGAGGCCTGCCGGGCCTACCTCGCCGACGGCCACGAGCCGGCGGGTCTGGCCGACGAGGTGACCCGGCACCTCGTCGCGCTCGAACAGACGATGGGCAAGCGGCTGGGGCAGGCCGACGACCCGCTCCTGGTCTCTGTCCGCTCCGGCGCGAAGTTCTCGATGCCCGGGATGATGGAGACGGTCCTCAACGTCGGTCTCAACGACGCCTCCGTGCAGGGTCTGGGCGCCCAGGCCGGGGACGAGCGCTTCGCCTGGGACTCCTACCGGCGCCTCGTGCAGATGTTCGGCGCGACGGTGCTGGACATCGAGGCCGAGCACTTCGCCGAGGCCCTCGACGCGGCGAAGCGGGCCAAGGGCACGGACAACGACCTCGACCTCGACGCGTCGGACCTCGCGGCGCTGGTGGAGACGTTCAAGGGCACCGTGCGCGAGCACACGGGCCGGGACTTCCCGCAGGATCCCCGCGAGCAGCTCGACCTGGCCGTGCGGGCGGTGTTCGAGTCCTGGAACTCCCCGCGCGCCCACGTCTACCGCCGCCAGGAACGCATCCCGGCCGACCTCGGGACGGCGGTCAGCGTGTGCTCGATGGTCTTCGGCAACCTCGGGTCGGACTCGGGCACCGGCGTCGCCTTCACGCGCGACCCGGCCTCGGGAGCGCACGGCATCTACGGCGACTACCTGCAGAACGCGCAGGGCGAGGACGTCGTCGCCGGCATCCGCAACACCCGGCCGCTCGCCGAGCTCGAGCAGATCGACAAGTCCTCGTACGACGAGCTGCTCGAGATCATGGCGACCCTGGAGAACCACTACCGCGACCTGTGCGACATCGAGTTCACCATCGAGCGCGGCAAGCTGTGGATGCTGCAGACCCGCGTCGGCAAGCGCACCGCGGCGGCCGCGTTCACCGTCGCCTGCCAGCTGGTGGACGAGGGCCTGATCGACATGGACGAGGCCCTGCAGCGGGTCACCGGCGCGCAGCTCGCGCAGCTGATGTTCCCCCGCTTCGACCGTGACGCGGACAAGGAGCTGCTCACGACCGGGATGAACGCCTCGCCCGGCGCGGCCAGCGGCATCGCCGTCTTCGACTCCCCCACCGCGGTCGCCCGTGCGAAGGCCGGCGAGAAGGTCGTGCTCGTGCGCCGCGAGACCACGCCCGACGACCTCGACGGCATGATCGCCGCGCAGGGGGTGCTCACCAGTCGGGGCGGGCGCACCTCGCACGCCGCTGTCGTCGCGCGCGGCATGGGCAAGACGGCGGTGTGCGGCGCCGAGGAGCTCGAGGTCGACCTGCGGGCGAAGAAGATCACGCTGCCCGACGGGCGCGAGGTCGCCGAGGGCGACACGATCTCCATCGACGGCACGAACGGCGAGGTGTACCTGGGCGAGGTGCCGGTGATGGCGAGCCCGGTGATGTCCTACTTCGAGGGGTCCACGGGACTCGCGGAGAACGACGACCTCGTCGCGGCCGTCGACCGGATCATGCGGCACGCGGACGGCGTGCGGCGCCTGCGGGTGCGGGTCAACGCCGACACGGGCGACGACTGCGTCACGGCCCGCGCCTTCGGCGCCGAGGGCGTCGGCCTGTGCCGCACCGAGCACATGTTCCTCGGCGAGCGCCGTGAGCTGGTCGAGCACCTCGTGCTCGCCGAGACGCGCGAGGACCGGGAGAAGTCGCTGGCCGCGCTGCTGCCCCTGCAGATCGAGGACTTCACCGCGATCTTCCGCGCGATGGAGGGGCTGCCGGTGACGATCCGGCTGCTCGACCCCCCGCTGCACGAGTTCCTCCCCGACCTCATCGACCTCTCGGTCGAGGTCGCGGTGGCCCGCGAGCGCGGCGAGGTCACCCAGGAGCAGGAGGATCTGCTCGTCGCCGTGCGGCGCCTGCACGAGCAGAACCCGATGCTGGGCCTGCGCGGCGTGCGGCTGGGGATCGCGGTGCCCGGCCTGTTCGCGATGCAGGTCCGGGCGATCACCCGCGCCGCCGCCGCGCTCGCCGCCGAGGGCGTCGCGGTGGAGCCGGAGATCATGGTCCCGCTGGTGGGCACGGTCCAGGAGCTCCAGGCCGTCGCCGCGGAGATCGCCGAGGTGGTCGCCGAGCCCGAGTCGCAGGTCGACGGGGCGCCCGTGCGCCACCAGATCGGGACGATGATCGAGCTGCCCCGCGCGGCGCTGGTCGCCGCACAGATCGCCGAGGTCGCGCAGTTCTTCTCGTTCGGCACCAACGACCTCACCCAGACGACGTGGGGGTTCTCCCGCGACGACGTGGAGGGGGCGTTCTTCTCCGACTACCTGGAGGCGGGCATCTTCGGCGTGTCGCCGTTCGAGTCGCTCGACACCGAGGGGGTCGGCGAGCTCGTCGAGATCGCGTCCTGGCGTGGCCGGGAGGTGCGCCACGACCTCAAGCTCGGCATCTGCGGCGAGCACGGCGGCGACCCGGACTCGGTGCACTTCTTCCACCGGGCCGGCCTGGACTACGTCTCGTGCTCGCCGTTCCGGATCCCGGTCGCGCGCCTCGAGGCGGCCCGGGCGGCGGCCGCCGGCGAGTGACCGCCGGCCGGACGTGCTCGCCGCAGCCGCTCGCGGTACCGGCGGTACCTGATAGATAGGCTCGGGTGATGGCCTCCCCGGACCGCGGCACGGTGCACCGCGACCTCCGGTTGAGCACCAAGGCGCTGGTCGGCGCGCAGGTCATGGCGTCGAACCTGGTGGGCGCGAGCACCGTGCTCTTCCTCGCCGGCTACGTCCTGCCGACCCAGTCGCTGGTGTCCGACCTCGACGAGGCCCTCGAGTGGAACCTGGCGGCGTTCACCTACTACGTCGCGATCGCGGTCGTCGTCGGGCTCGTGTGGGGCTGGGCCTGGGTGCGGGTGCCGTCGCCCCCGACGGCGGATGCTCGCGAGGAGGCGTGGCAGCGACACCGGCGGTCCGCGCGTCACGCGGTGCTCTCCATGCCGCTCCGCATCAGCGTCATCCAGGCCGTGCCCTGGCTCGTCGCCGTCGCGCTCTTCGCCTCGATCAACGCCATGTTCTCCTTCACCGTCGCCCTCACGGTGGGCTGCGTGGTCGCCCTGGGCGGGATCGCGACCGTCGCCGTCGGCTACCGCCTCAGCGAGCTCGCCCTGCGCCGCGAGGTCGCGCGAGTCCTGTCCGAGGACCCGCCGACCCGTATGGGGCTGCTGCCCGGGATCGCCGCCCGCTCGCTGGGCGCCTGGGTGCTCGGCACCGCGGTGCCGCTGCTCGGCGTCGCGCTGGCCGGGGTGGCGGCGCTGCTGTGGGACGACTACTACACGGTGACCCAGCTGGGGTGGGTCGTGCTCGTGCTCGCCGTCGTCGCCCTCGGCGTCGGTCTCCTGCTCACCGCGCTGACCTCGACCTCGCTGGCCGCCCCGGTCATGTCGGTGCGGCGGGCGCTGCGGCGCGTGCAGGACGGCGATCTCGACGTGACGCTCGAGGTCACGGACCCCACCGAGCTCGGCGTGCTCCAGGCCGGGTTCAACGAGATGGCCGCCGGACTGCGCGAGCGCGACCAGATCCGCGAGCTGTTCGGGCGCCACGTCGGCCAGGAGGTCGCGCGGGCCGCGATGGACGGCGACCTCGAGCTGGGCGGCGAGGTGCGCGAGGTCGCCGTGCTGTTCGTCGACCTCGTCGGTTCCACCGAGATGGCGTTCGACCGCCCGCCCCAGGAGGTCGTGGCCGTGCTCAACGCGTTCTTCGCCGAGGTGGTCGACGTCGTCGAGAGCCACCGCGGCTGGATCGACAAGTTCGAGGGCGACGCCGTGCTGGCGGTGTTCGGCGCACCCCACGACATGGTCGACGCGGCCGGGGCCGCGCTCTCCGCCGCCCGCGCTCTCGCCGACCGGCTCGATGCGCCCGAGTCCCCCGCCAGGGCGGGCATCGGCGTCTCGGCCGGCCCGACGGTCGCGGGCAACATCGGCGACGCCCGCCGCTACGAGTACACGGTGATCGGCGACCCGGTGAACGAGGCCGCGCGCCTCTGCGACGTGGCGAAGGGCCTCGACGGGCGCGTCGCGGCCTCCGGGGCCGCGATCGACCGCGCCGACGACGGGGAGGCCGCCCGGTGGACCGAGGTCGACGTCGTGCGCCTGCGCGGGCGGCAGCGCGCCACCCACGTCCACGCGCCGCGGGAGCGCGCCGGCACGGGCTGATCGGACAGCGGGTGCGGAGGCCGTCGGGGCGACGTGCTTCGCTGACGGTGTGGTGCACGCGAGCGACCCGGACGGAGACGCGGGCTCGGACACGCGCCGCCGCCCCTCCCCCGCCCTCGCCGCCGGGGTCGTCCTGGTCCTGCTCGCCGCGGCGGCGGCGTTCGTCCTGCTCGCCGCGCTGACCGCGCTGATCCCGGGGTCGGCGCTGCTCGGCGCGACGATGTCGCCGGTGGTCGTCACGGTGTGGGGCCCGCTGCTGGTGGTCCTCGGGCTCGTCACGACCGTCGTGACGTGGCTGCTGCGCCGCGCGCACCGGCGCCTCGCCACCGCCGTCACCGCCACCGCCGCGCTCGGGACGCTGGCGCTGGCGGGCGCGGTCGCTGCGGTGGTCGCGGCGACGCTGGGTGCCGGCGGCAGCGTCGACCCGCTGCGCGCGATCGCGCTGACCGGCGGGGGCGGCAGTGCCCGTGACGGGGCCCCCGACGCACACCCGGTCTACCTGACCACGCCCGGGGGCCAGGAGCTGCACCTCGCGGTGACGCGGCCGCGCGGCGCCGCCGCCGATCGGCCGGCGCCGGTGTTCGTCTGGGTGCACGGCGGCGGGTGGGCCACCGGTTCGGAGCTCGACCGCGCCGCCGACCTGCGCCGGCTCGCGGAGGCGGGCTGGCTCGTGGTGTCGGTGGAGTACACGCTGTCCGCGCCCGGACGCCCGACGTGGGACGTCGCCGGACCGCAGGTCGCGTGCGCGCTCGCCCGCGTCGCCGAGCGCGCGGGCGGGTACGGCGGCGATCCGGGGCGGATCGTGCTCGCCGGCGACTCCGCCGGCGGCCAGCTCGCGACGTCCGTGGGCTACCGCGCCGCGTCCGGCTCCCAGGGCTCGGCGTGCACGACGCCGGTGCCCGTCCCGGTCCCCCGCGCGATCGCCACGCTGTATCCGGCGGTGGACCTGGCCGACACCCACCGCCGCGGCGAGGGCGCCCAGGCGTTCGCGGTCGGCTACACCGGCGGCACGCCCGACCAGGTGCCCGAGCGCTATCGGGCCGTCTCCGGCATCGACGTGATCACCCCCGCCGCGCCGCCGACGCTCGCCCTCGTCCCCACGCGCGACCAGCTCGTCCCGCCCGCCGGCGCGGAGCGGTTCGTCGACGCCGCGCGGGTAGCGGGCGTCGCGGTCGAGCGCGTCGACGTCCCGTTCGCCGACCACGCCTTCGACCTCGGGCCTGCGGGCTCGCTGGGTCACCAGACGGCGTGGTCGGTGCTGGAGCGCTGGGCGGGCGAGCAGGTGAGCGGGTAGCCCGCCGTCGTGCAGACGGATCGGTTCGACGGGTGGATCGCCGGCGTGGGGACGGCGGCGGGGCTGCGGGTGGTCATCGGGCACTGGCCCCGCTCGCCCTTCGGCGCGTTCACCGACGTCATGGTCGAGCGCCCCGACGGCCACCGGATCCTGCTGGCGCCCGACGAGCGCGTCGCGGACTTCGTCTCCTCGACCTACACGTTCGACGAGACGCGCCTGGGACCGGTGACGCACTCCGGTTCCGGCGCGGAGCACCACGTCACCACCGTCGAGCTCGACCTGATCCTGCGCGTCGGCGGTCGGCCCGCGCTGGGGTGGCTGCTGCGCGCCGTCCCCGCCCGGCTGGCCACGGCGCCGGCCTGGATCGCCACCGTCGACGCGATCGCCCGTCGGGTGCTGCCCGGCGTGCGCACGACGGGCAGTGCCGGTGGCGGGCGCCGCGAGTACTACGGCGCCCGCGACCTGCACCGCGTCGAGCACGCGGTGACGCGATGGGAGGGCGAGGACCAGGGCGCGCTCGCGCCCGTCGACCCGCCGGTGCGCTTCGGCTTCGGGTCCACGCCGCGGGTGCCGTCGCTCGTGCGCATCACGACGCTGGTCAGGAGTACCGATCGGTCGTCGCGGTTAGCCTCGGATCCATGACCGTCACGGACGCCCGGCCCCTCGCCCTGGACGACTGGTTCGTCCGCGACCTCGGCGGGCTCTACCGGCCGTGGCAGGCGGCGCCGTCCCCCGCACCCGAGCTCGTCGCCCTCAACGACGGCCTCGCCGCGGAGCTCGGCCTCGACGCGAGCGCCCTGCGCAGCCCGGAGGGCGTCGCGGTGCTCGCCGGCGCGGCCGTCCCGGCCGGGGCGACACCCGTGGCGATGGCCTACGCCGGCCACCAGTTCGGCAACTACTCCCCACGCCTCGGCGACGGGCGCGCGCTGCTGCTCGGCGAGATCACCGACAACGCCGGGCGGCACCGCGACCTGCACCTCAAGGGCTCCGGGCGCACCCCGTTCGCGCGCGGCGGCGACGGCAAGGCGCCGCTCGCGCCCATGCTGCGCGAGTACGTCATCGGCGAGGCGATGCACGCGTTGGGCATCCCGACCACCCGCGCGCTGTCGGTCGTCACCACCGGCGAGGAGGTGATCCGCGAGACGGTGCAGCCCGGCGCGGTGCTCGCCCGCGTCGCGTCGAGCCACCTGCGCGTCGGCACGTTCCAGTACGCGGCCGCCACTCAGGACGCCGACCTCCTGCGCCGGCTCACCGACCACGCGATCACCCGCCACCACCCCGAGGCCGCGCAGGCCGAGCGCCCGGCGCTCGCGCTGCTCGAGGCGGTCGTCGAGGTGCAGGCCTCGCTGGTGGCGCAGTGGATGGCGGTCGGGTTCGTCCACGGCGTGATGAACACCGACAACATGACGATCTCCGGCGAGACCATCGACTACGGACCCTGCGCGTTCCTCGACGCCTTCGACCTCGCGACCGTGTTCAGCTCCATCGACCAGGGCGGGCGCTACGCGTACGGCAACCAGCCGCGGGTCGCCGCGTGGAACCTCGCACGCTTCGCCGAGTCGCTGCTGTCGCTGATCGGCAGTGAGATCGGTGGGGACGCCGAGCGCGCGGTCGAGCTCGCGAGCGAGGTCGTGTCGTCGTTCGGCGAGCGCTACACGCGGCACTGGTCCGCCGCGCTGCACGCCAAGCTCGGGCTGACGGGCGAGCACCCGCAGCTCGTGCAGGACCTGCTCGAGCTGATGGCGGGCCAGCACCCCGACCACACGCGCTTCTTCCGGGCGCTGTCCGCGGCGGCGCGCGGGGACGCGGGGCCGGTGCGCGACCTGGTGATCGACCGCGAGGCCGTCGACGCGTGGGTCGAGCGGTGGCGCGCGGCGCTGGCCGAGCAGGACCGGCCGGTCGAGGAGTCCGCCGCGGCGATGGACCGGGTCAACCCCGTGTACGTCCCGCGCAACCACCTGGTCGAGGCGGCGCTGGCCGCCGCGGTCGCGGGCGACCTCGACCCGTTCCGCAGGCTGGTCGACGTGCTCGCCGCGCCGTTCGAGGAGCGACCGGGTCTGGAGGAGTACGCCCGCGCCGATCCCGCGGCCACCACCCCCTACGTCACCTACTGCGGGACCTGAGCCGGCGCGCCCGTGATCGTGGCCAGGTGCGCGGCGAGCGCCGGCTCGGAGAGCGGACGGGCCGTCCACCCGACGTAGCCGTCGGGCCGGACGAGCACCGCGTCGCCGCCGCGCATGCCGTAGGCGGCCGCGAGGTCGCCCGCGCCGTCGACGAGGCACGGCTCGTCGGCCTCCGCGAACGCGGCGGCGAGCGCCGGCGCCACCACGGCGTGCACGCGCAGCGGCAACCCGGACGACGTCGCGAGTGCGCGCACCGCACCGATCTCGGTCAGCTGGGCGGCGTCGTCGACGTAGCAGAGCAGGGCGAACTCGGTGGCGGCGAGCACGGCGTGCAGCCGCAGCGGGTCGGTGGCGGCCTCGCGACGCAGGCCGCGGGCGTCGGGCGCGCGGTCACCGGGGCGCACCGCGAGGGCCTCGCCGTCCGCACCGACGATCGGGCTGTCCGGGTAGCCCACCAGCAGCTGCGCCTCGCGCCGCAGCATCGTCGCCGGGTCGTCGGCGTCGAACCCCTCACGGGCGTGGCGCACGGTGCGCCCGACGACCTCCTCGCCGATCGGGTGGCGCTCGGCGTGGTAGCTCTCGAGCAGCGCGGGCGCGGCGTGCCCGTCGACGACCAGTGCCAGCTTCCAGGCGAGGTTGAGCGCGTCCTGGATGCCGGTGTTCATGCCCTGGCCGCCGGTGGGCGGGTGGATGTGCGCCGCGTCGCCGGCGATGAACACCCGCCCGACGCCGTAGCGGTCGGCGAGGCGGTGGCTGATGCGGAACACCGACGACCAGCGCAGGTCGGACACCGTCGTCGGTTCGGGAGCCAGGCGGTCGACCACGGCCTGGAGGTCGGCGAGCTCGGGAGCGCGGCCGGACTCGAGCCCGTGGGCGATCCCGTCACCGGCCCCGTCGACGGGCCGGGTGTGCAGCTCCGGCGGGGCGAGCATCGAGATGCGGTAGCGGCCGTGCTCCGGCAGCGGGACGGCGACGAGGACGTCGTCGGGGGCGCCGGGCACCGCGCGGGTGATGCGCACGCCGTACCCGGCGGGCAGGGACCAGCCGAGCACGACGTCGCCGAGCATGTACTCCTCGGCGAAGGCGTCGCCCTCGAAGCCGATCCCCAGGCCCTTGCGCACCACGCTGTGGGCGCCGTCGGCCCCGACGAGGTAGGCGGTCCGCACGGTCCGGTCGCCCGCGGGCGAGCGCAGCTGCAGCGTCACCCCGTCGGCGTCCTGCGCGAAGCTCACCAGCGTCGTCCCGCGCTCGACCGCCCCGCCGTGGCGGTGCAGCTCCTCGGCGAGCAGGCGTTCGGTCGTGTACTGCGGCAGCGTCGTGAAGCCGTAGGGCACGTCCGGGGGCAGGGCGAGCTCCAGGCGCGCCGCCTGCGCGCCGTCGCGGTACACGATCTGGCCCCGCATCGTGCGCACCTCGTCGAGCGCGGCGGTGAGCATCCCGGTGCGCTCCCAGTGCTCCAGCGTGCGCGGCTGGAGCCCGACGGCCTTGGCGTAGTGGCGCGGCTCGTCGAGCTGGTCGATCACGAGCGGGCGGATGCCCCGGCGGGCCAGCTCGGTGGCGGCCGTGAGGCCGACCGGGCCGGCCCCCACGACGACGACGTCCAGGTCCACGGCCGACTCCTCTCCGTCACCGTCGGAGCGGTCCTGACGGCGGTTGGTCACCTGTCCGGCCCAGGATCGAGATCCTTCCAGCCACCACGAGTAGAGCGCACCCATCTTCGCGCCGTCAACGGCCGGCGATGCGGGCCCGCACCTCGTCGGTGACCCCGATGAGGGCGTCGACCTGCTCGGAGGTCAGCCCGTCGAACACGAGCTCGCGGACCGCGGCGACGTGTGCCGGGGCCGCCGCCTCCTGCGCGCGCCGACCCGCCGCGGTGAGGACGACGAACGCGCCGCGCGCGTCGTCGGGACAGTCCTCGCGGGCCACCAGGCCGCGGCGCTCCATCCGCGCCAGGTGGTGGGACAGCCGGCTCTTCTCCCACTGCAGGAGCGCGGCCAGCTCCCCGGCGCGGACGGGCTCGCCCCCGCGGTCGGTGAGGGCCACGAGGACGTCGAAGTCGGCGAGCGAGAGCCCGGCGTCGGCCTGCAACCGCCGGTGCAGCGTCGCCTGCAGCTGGGCCTGCATCGCGAGGTAGCCGCGCCACGCGCGCTGCTCGCGGGCGTCGAGCCAGCGGGGCTCTTCCTCCATGCGTCGAGGCTACCGGAATAGTTGACGCGTCACCCAACGTTCGGCACGATGCACGTTGAAGGTTCAACGAGATGGAGTGAGGGTCATGCAGTTCGGTGTCTTCTCGGTCAGCGACATCACGCCCGACCCCACGACGGGCCGCACGCCCACCGAGGCCGAGCGCCTCCAGGCCGTGCTGCGCATCGCGGAGAAGACGGAGGAGGTCGGCCTCGACGTCTTCGCGCTCGGCGAGCACCACAACCCGCCGTTCTTCTCGTCCTCGCCGACCACGACGCTGGCGTACATCGCGGCCCGTACCCGGCGCCTGCAGCTCTCGACGGCGACGACGCTGATCACCACGAACGACCCGGTGAAGATCGCCGAGGACTACGCGATGCTGCAGCACCTCGCGGGCGGCCGCGTCGACCTCACCCTGGGCCGCGGCAACACCGGACCGGTCTACCCCTGGTTCGGCCAGGACATCCGCCAGGGCCTCCCGCTGGCGGTCGAGAACTACGCGCTGCTGCGGCGCCTGTGGGACTCCGACGTCGTCGACTGGGAGGGACGCTTCCGCACGCCGCTGCAGGGCTTCACGTCCACGCCGCGCCCGCTGCACGGAGTCGCACCGTTCGTGTGGCACGGCTCGATCCGCAGCCCCGAGATCGCCGAGCAGGCCGCGTACTACGGCGACGGCTTCTTCCACAACCACATCTTCTGGCCGGCCGACCACACCCGGCGGATGGTCGACTTCTACCGCCGCCGCTTCGAGCACCACGGGCACGGCAACGCCGACCAGGCGATCGTCGGTCTGGGCGGCCAGGTGTTCATGCGGAAGAACTCGCAGGACGCGGTGCGGGAGTTCCGCCCGTACTTCGATGAGGCGCCGGTGTACGGCCACGGGCCGTCGCTGGAGGACTTCGCCCGCGAGACGCCGCTGACGGTCGGCAGCCCGCAGCAGGTCATCGATCGGACGCTGGGCTTCCGCGACTACGTCGGCGACTACCAGCGTCAGCTGTTCCTCATCGACCACGCGGGCCTGCCGCTGAAGACGGTGCTCGAGCAGCTCGACCTGCTCGGCGAGGAGGTCGTGCCGGTGCTGCGTCGCGAGTTCGCGGCCCTCAAGCCCGCGCACGTTCCCGACGCCCCGACCCACGACACGCTCGTCGCGGCCCGCAACGCGCAGCAGGGGGTGGCGGCCTGATGACCACCCGCACCCTCGCGGTGGTCAGCGCCGGGTTGTCGACGCCCTCGTCGACCCGGCTGCTGGCCGACCGACTCGCCGACGCGGCGGTCGCCGCACTGGCCGAGCGGGGTGCCGAGGTCCGGACCGAGACGATCGAGCTGCGCGAGCACGCCCGCGACCTCGCCGACCACCTCGTCACCGGCTTCCCGAACGCGGGCCTGCGCCCGGTGCTCGACACCGTCGCCGGCGCCGCCGGGCTCATCGCCGTGACTCCGATCTTCTCGGCGTCCTACAGCGGCCTGTTCAAGACCTTCGTCGACGTCCTCGACCGCGACGCGCTGTACGGCACCCCGGTGCTGCTCGGCGCGACCGCGGGTACGGCGCGCCACCAGCTCGCGCTGGACCACGCCATGCGCCCGCTGTTCGCGTACCTGCACGCCGCGGTCACGCCGACCGCGGTGTTCGCCGCGTCCGAGGACTGGGGCGCCGGCGGCGCGAGCCACGAGCTGGGCGAGCGCATCATCCGGGCGGGCGGTGAGCTCGCCGGACTCGTCGCGGCCCGCCCGGCGAGCAGCACCGCCGACCCGTTCGCGGACGTCCCCGACTTCACGACCCTGCTGTCCCGCTGATCGTGCTACCGGAGGAGGACCAGCCATGAGCAACACCCCGGCCGTCGACACCACGGGCGTCGAGAACCGCCGCGCCGAGATCCGTGACCGCTACCTGCGTCCCGTGGACGAGCGGCCGGCGTCGACCGCGCGCGGCCTGCACCACACGGCGCTCGTCTCGAGCGACGTCGAGCGCACCGTGCACTTCTACCAGGACGTCCTCGGCTTCCCGCTCACCGAGCTGATCGACAACCGCGACTACCCCGGCTCGTCGCATTTCTTCCACGACATCGGCAACGGCAACCTGCTGGCGTTCTTCGACTTCCCGGGGCTCGACCTCGGGCCCTACGCCGAGGTCCTGGGCGGCCTGCACCACGTCGCCATCAGCGTCGACCCCGAACGCTGGCAGGAGCTGGTGGCACGCCTGGAATCGGCGGGCGTGGAGCACGAGGTGCACAGCGGTGTCTCGGTGTACTTCCGCGACCCCGACGGCGCGCGCATCGAGCTCATCGCCGACCCGCTCGGTGAGATGTACGGCCACCAGGTGCTGTAGTCCTCGAACGCTCTCCCGCCCGGCCGGGGCGGCGACCACGGTGACCTAGGTTCAAGATCGCGTCGAGACTGCACCGCGCTGCCTGAGCGGCCGGTGAGCGAGAGGCGCGTCTTCTCGAAGTTCTGTGCTGCGCCTCCCACCACCAGCTGATCCACCACGGACACTGGACCGTCGAGATCCTCAACGGGCTCCCGTGGTTCACCCCACCACCCTGGATCGACCCCCACCGACAACGAAGACCCGGCGGACGACCCCGCATCCCCACCTAATGGGACCTGTCGGTCCTGGTTCTGCCAGGCTCGGCTGCGGTAGCGGCCGGCGGGTCAGCACTCACCTCTCCAGGGCGCAGATCAGCTCTAGCCTCAGATCGTGCGCCCGCCGGTCGTGAGCAGACGTGGACCGCTGATGGGATGACGTGCCCCGACGCTGGCTTCGGCGCGGTGAGCACTTGACCATGAGGTCGCGGCTGGTCTGCTCCGCGCTGCCGAACGAGAAGGTGGTGAGCGCGATCAGGAGGCCGGCGCGTGGTGCTGTTCGTGGGCGATGACTGGGCCGAGGACCACCACGACGTGGAGGTCTGTGACGAGACCGGACGCCGGCTGGCCAAGGCTCGGTTGCCCGAGGGCATGACCGGGATGGCCCGGTTGCACGAGCTGCTGGCCGAGCACCTCAGCGAGGACGCGATCAGCGCTGAGACCGGAACTCTGGCCGAGGGGGAGGTGATTGTCGGGATCGAGACCGATCGCGGCCCGTGGGTGGCCGCGCTGATCGCGGCGGGCTACCAGGTGTTCGCGATCAACCCGCTCTCGGCGGCCCGCTACCGGGAGCGGCACTCGACCTCCGGGGCGAAGTCCGACCCCGGCGATGCGCACGTGCTCGCCGAGATCGTGCGCCTGGACCGGGCCCACCACCGACCGATCGCCGGGGACAGCGACGCCGTGGAGGCTCTGAAGCTGGTCGCGCGCTCGCACCAGTCGCTGATCTGGGAACGGACCCGGCATCTGCAGCGGCTGCGCCAGGCGCTGCGCGAGTACTTCCCGGCTGCGCTCGATGCGCTGGCCGCGGGAGGCCTCGAGCTCGCCGACCCCGATGCGCTCGAACTCGTCGAGCGCGCCGGCGACCC
>NZ_QEKW01000002.1 GCF_003096675.1 Actinomycetospora cinnamomea
GACCGCGAGATCCGCCGATGCCTCAAGCGCTACATCGCCCGCCAGCTCTACCGTCAGCTCGAACCCGCAGGGGTTGACGAACCATAGGAGCGTCGGCCTCGTGCGTGCTCTCCGGTGCCCTGGCACGGAGAAGCGCTCACACCCCGGGGCCACCCCGCGCCGCGGCCACCAGCTGGGCCGCGGCGGCGCGGGCCGACCGGATCGCGCCCGGCTCCGCGGCCACCGCCTGCGCCACCAGCGCGCCCTCGTGCAGCACCAGCAGCTGGAGCGCCAGCCCGTCCGGGTCGTCCACGCCGGCGCGCTCGAGCTCGGTCGCGAAGAGCGCCCGGAGCCAGCGCTTCTCGTCGTCGATCAGCGCCCGGCCCGGGTGTCCGGGATCGTCGAGCTCGGCGAAGGCGTTGACGAAGGCACAGCCGCGATCGGCCACCCACGACCCGAGCACGTCGAACGGGGCGAGCACGCGGCTCACCGGGTCGCCGGCGGCCTCGAGCGCGTCGGACACCCGGTCGCGCCACCGCTCGTCGCGGGCCCGCAGGTACGCGGCCACGAGCGCGTCCTTCGAGCCGAATCGGTCGTACAGCGTGCGCTTGGTGACCCCGGACGCGGCCGCGATCGTGTCCACCCCCACCGCGTGGATGCCGCGGGCGTAGAAGAGCTCCGAGGCGACCTCGAGAATCCGCCGGGCGCCCGGGGTGAGTGTGTCGCCGGTCATCGGGCCTCCGCTGGACTTCACTGATCTGTGAACTTAGTGTCGGGTTCACAGGTCAGTGTAGTCGGAGGTCGAGATGGTCCCGGACGAGATGCAGGCGGCGGTGCTCACGGGGTTCGGTGGGCCGGAGGTGCTGGAGGTGCGCTCGGTCCCGGTACCCCGGCCCGGCGACGGCGAGGTGCTGGTGCGGGTCGCGGCGGCCGCGCTGAACAACACCGACATCTGGACCCGCCAGGGCGCCTACGGGCTGCCGGGCGACCCCGACGCACGGGCGGGCTGGCGGGGCCCGGTCGACTTCCCGCGCATCCAGGGCGGGGACATCGCCGGTGAGGTCGTCGCGGTGGGCGGGGGCGTGGACCCCGCGCGCGTCGGGCGGCGGGTGCTCGTCGACCCGGCGTTCTACGACGGGCCCGGCCCGGACGCGCGTCCGGTCGGCCTGCTCGGCAGCGAGGCCGACGGCGGGTTCGCGGGCTACGCCGTGGCGGCGGACGAGCGTGCCCACGACGTCACCGACTCGCCCCTGACCGACGACGAGCTCGCGGCGCTCCCGGTCGCCTACGGCACGGCCGCCGGGATGCTGGCCCGCGGCGGGATCGCCGGGGGCGAGACGGTGCTGGTCACCGGGGCGTCGGGCGGGGTGGGGCTCGCGGCGGTGCAGCTCGCGGCGGCCCGGGGCGCGCGGGTCGTGGCGATCACCGCGGCCGGGAAGGAGGAGGCGGTCCGCGAGGGCGGGGCGGCCGAGGTCGTGCTGCGCGATCGCGACCCGGCGGCGGTCGCCGACGCCGTGGGGCGCGTCGCGGGCCGGCCGCTCGACGCCGTCGTGGACGTCGTGGGCGGCCCGCTGCTGCCCGCGCTGCTCGACCGCGTCCGTGACGGCGGACGGTGGGTGATCGCCGGGGCGATCGGCGGGGCGCGCGTGGACCTCGACCTGCGGCGGCTCTACCTGCACAACGTCGCGCTCGTCGGCTCGTCGATGCACACCCCGGCCCACTTCGCCGAGCTCGTCGCCGACGCGGTCGCCGGGCGCGTCCGCCCCCGCATCGCCGGGCGCCGCCCCCTGAGCGCGATCCACGAGGCGCAGGAGGAGTTCGCCCGCGCCGAGCACGTCGGGAAGATCGTGGTCCACCCGGGGTGACCTCGGTGCTCCCCACCCGTGCGTGCTCGTCCGTGCCGGGGCACGGACGAGCACTCACGAGCGCGCCAGCGCAAACGCCGTCCGCAGCTCGTCGACGAAGTCGCCGGGCACCTCGAGGGAGGCGAAGTGCCCGCCGGTCGGGAGCACGTTCCAGTGCCGCAGGTCGGTGTAGCGCGCCTCCACCCAGGCGCGCGGCACCTTGACCATCTCGGCGGGGAAGTACGACACCGCGCTCGGGACCGTGACCGGGCTGAGGTCGCCGCGCGCGAAGCTCTCCCAGTACAGGCGCGCCGACGAGGCGCCCGAGGCGGTCAGCCAGTAGACGGCGGCGTTGTCGAGGACCCGGTCGCGGGGCACGCCGCCGAAGCCGTCGCCGTCGGTCCAGGCGACGAACTTCTCGGCCATCCACGCGAGCTGGCCCGCGGGCGAGTCGACGAGGCCGTAGCCCAGCGTCTGCGGCCGGGTGCGCTGCTGGCCGGAGTAGCCGGAGCCGACCCTGCGGAACTCGTCGGTCCCGGCGAGCCACCGTCGCTCGGTCTCGTCCAGCTCGGCCAGCATCGCGTCGTCGAAGCCCTCGGGGCGCGGGGCGATCGGCATGGTGGTGTGCATCATCGCCACCCGGTCGGGGTGGCGGAGCGCGAGGCTCGTCGTGATCATCGCGCCCCAGTCGCCGCCCTGGGCGAGGAAGCGCTCGTAGCCGAGGCGGGTCATCAGCTCGGCCCACGCGTCGGCGATGCGCTCGACGCCCCAGCCGGGAGCGGTGGGCTTGTCGCTGAAGGCGTAGCCGGGCAGCGACGGCGCGACCACGTGGAAGGCGGGGCGCGTGTCGTCGCCGGGGTCGGTGAGGGCGTCGAGGACGTCGAGGACCTCGACCACCGACCCCGGCCACCCGTGGGTGATGATCAGTGGCAGAGCGTCACGACGTGGTGACCGAACGTGGAGGAAGTGGACGCCGAGACCGTCGATCGCGGTGCGGTACTGACCCCGTCGGTTGAGCTCGTCCTCCACCCGCCGCCAGTCGTGCTCCTCGAGCCACGCGCGGCACAGCTCGGTCACCGCGTCGAGGCCCAGGCCCTGCGACGGGTCGGTCGCCGGCTCGGGCAGCCGGACCCGCCGGAGCCGTTCCCGCAGGTCGAGGAGCTGTTCGTCGGGCACGTCGAGCACGAACGGGACGACCTCGACGGACGGATCGCCGGTCGGCACCGGTGCGGAGGCGGCCACGACCGCACCGTATCCAGACGCGCGGGACGCCGCCCAACGATGCGACCCGATCCGGTGGGCGTCCGGACCAGCGCGACACGCCGACGGCTGGAGTTCATGACCCGAACGAGCCAACTTCGCGGCGAGGTGTCACACGGGACCGCATGGTGGCGATGCACGAAGCGGAGGTGATCAGCGTGCTGAACGATCGATCGGCCGTGCTGCTGGCCGCGGCGGCGGACCTGGACGAGTGCGACGGGTACGTCGTGCTGGTGTTCGACCCGGAGACCGGGGAGCTCGACGCCCACGGCCCCTACGAAGGGGTCGAGGCCACCCTGCGCGCCGAGGAGATGCGGCGGGAGTTCGACCACGACGGCCTCCGCGACATCGTCATCCGCGTCTCGCGGCTGCATCGACCGCGCTGACCCCGCCCGGTCCGGGGATACTCGCCCGGCGGGATCACAGCCGGGAGGGGTGTGGGATGGCGGACGGACCGACGGTGCGGGAGGCCTCCCTGGAGGTGTTCCGGGCCCACGGGATGACCACCGTGTTCGGCAACCCGGGCTCCACGGAGCTGCCGATGCTCGCCGACCTGCCGGACGACTTCCGCTACGTGCTCGGCCTGCAGGAGGCCGCCGTGGTGGGCATGGCCGACGGCTACGCCCAGGCCACCGGACGTCCCGCGCTGGTCAACCTGCACACCGCGCCCGGCGTCGGCAACGCCCTCGGCGCGCTGGTGAACGCCGCGGCCAACGGCGCGCCGCTCGTCGTCACCGCGGGCCAGCAGGTCCGCCCGATGCTCAACCTCGAAGCGCTGCTCACCAACCCGGACGCCACCGTCCTGCCGCGCCCGACCGTGAAGCTCTCGCTCGAGCCCGCCCGCCCGGCCGACGTGCCCGCCGTGCTGGCCCGCGCCGTGCACGCGGCGGCGACCCCGCCGCGCGGTCCGGTGTTCGTCTCGGTCCCGATGGACGACTGGGACGCCGTGCTCGACCCGGAGACCGAGGCGGCCGCCGCCGTCGCCGCACGCCGCGTGCACCACCGCGCCGGACCCGACCCCGACGGCCTCGCCGCGTGCGTCGCCGCGCTGGACCGCGCGCGGTCCCCGGCCCTGGTCGTCGGCGGCGACGTCGACGCCACCGGCGGCTTCGACGACGCCGTCGCCCTCGCCGAGCGGCTCGGGGCGACGGTGTTCGCCCCGCCCTCGGACGGCCGCGTCGGTTTCCCCACCGACCACCCGCAGTTCCGGGGCGCGCTGCCGATGGCGATCGCGCCCGTGGCGGAGGCCCTCGAGGGGTTCGACGTCGTCCTCGTCGTCGGCACGGCGGTCTTCCGCTACTACCCGTACGTGCCGGGCCGGTTCCTGCCCGAGGGCACGCGGCTGCTGCACGTCACCGCCGACCCGGACCAGGCGGCGCGCGCCCCGGTGGGCGACGCCGTCGTCGCCGACCCGACCCTGACGCTGCGGGCCCTGTGCGAGCGCGTCGGCCCGGGCCCCGACGACCGCACGGCCCCACCGCCCGCGCAGGAGCTCGCCGCACCCCGGGCCGGCGGCGACGGGCGGGTGTCCGCCGAGGAGGTCTTCACGACCCTCGCGCAGGAGTGGCCCGAGGGCGGGGTGCTCATCAACGAGGCGCCCTCGCACCGGGCGATCGCCCAGGCGCGCGTGCCGCTGGCCCGGCCCGGGAGCTCGTACTTCACCGCCTCCGGGGGCCTGGGCTTCGGCCTGTCCGCAGCGGTGGGCGTGGCGCTCGCGGACCCGACGCGTCCCGTGCTGGCGGCGATCGGCGACGGCTCGTTGCAGTACACGGTGCAGGCGCTCGCGTCGGCCGCGGCGCTGCAGGTGCCGGTGACGGTGCTCGTCCTGGACAACCGCGAGTACGCGATCCTCAAGTGGTTCGCCGCGCGCGAGCAGACCCCGAAGGTGCCGGGGCTCGACCTGCCCGCGATCGACCACGTCGGGCTCGCCCGGGCCTACGGGGTGCCCGCCGAGAGCGTCGGGAGCGTCGAGGAGCTGCGCGCGGCGCTGCGGCGCGGCTTCGCCGGGCCGGGCCCGCGGCTGGTGCACGTCCCGGTGCCGCCGTCGGAGCACTGAGCTGAGCGGTTGACCTCGACCGTGCTCGAGGGCCGACCGTGGTCCCCGTGACCGCGCCCACCGGAATTCGACATGAGGGCTGTCGGGGGCCCGGCGTAGCGTCGATCGGGCGTCCGCCACCCGGGCCGGCGCGACGGGAGGACCACGGGTGAGCACGCAGACGACCGCTCCCGCGACGCAGCCGGCCGTCCACGCCGACGAGGGGGCGCCCGCCGTCGAGGTCGCCGACCTGGTGAAGCGCTACGGCCGCAGCGGCCGGCCCGCCGTCGACGGCCTGAGCTTCGCGGTGCGCCGCGGGGAGGTGTTCGGGCTGCTCGGGCCCAACGGCGCGGGCAAGACCACCACGGTGGGCGTGCTGACCACGCGCGTCACGCCCACCTCCGGGCGCGCCACCGTCGCGGGCATCGACGTCGCGGCCGATCCCGTGGCGGCGCGGGCCGTGCTCGGCGTCGTGCCCCAGCGGCCCAACCTCGACCGTTCGCTCGACGCCCGCGGCAACCTCGTCTGGCACGCCGCCTACCACGGGGTGCCCCGAGCGCGGCGCGGTCCGCTGGCCGACGAGCTGCTCGAGCGCATGGGCCTCACCGAGAAGGCGTCGACCAACCCCGACGAGCTCTCCGGCGGGCAGGCCCAGCGGCTGATCATCGCGCGCGGCCTCATGCACGACCCGCAGGTGCTCTTCCTCGACGAGCCGTCCACCGGGCTCGACCCGCAGGCGCGCCTGTTCGTCCACGACCGCGTGACCGAGCTCGCCGCGTCCGGGGTCACGGTCGTGCTCACCACCCACGACATGGACGAGGCGGCGAAGCTCGCCGACCGCGTGGGCATCGTCGACCACGGCAAGCTGCTGGCGCTGGACTCCCCGGACGCGCTGGTCGCGGGTCTGCCCGGCGAGGCCACCATCGACCTCGTGCTCACCGGCGCCGACGCGGCGACCGTGCGGGGCCGCATCGACGGCGTGCGCGGCGTGGCCGGGGTGGACGACCGCGGCGGCGAGGGCGACGACACGGTCCGCCTGCGCGTGCGGGTCGACGGCGACGCCGGCGCGGCGCTCGCCCCGGTGCTGGGCGCGGTGGCCGGCACCGGCGCCACCGTGGGCCAGGTCGACGTCGGGGAGCCGACGCTCGAGGACGTCTTCATCGACCTGACGGGCAGGGGGCTGCGGTGAGACACCCTCTGTCAACCACCGGGTCAGGCGGCGCGTCCGAGGGCGCGGTTGCGGTTGGTGACGTGGATGTTCTCGTCGTAGGCGACGCCCTTGGTCAGGCAGTGCCAGAGGATCTCCAGCCAGCGGTTGCCCAACGCGCGGATCGCGGCGTGGTGGCTTTTCCCTGTTGTGATCTTGGTGTCGTAGAACTCGCGGGCCCAGCCGCTGCGGGTGAGGCTGCAGAACGCCCACTGGTGCACCGCGTCGCCGAGGTAGCGGTTGTGGGCCAGGCGGCGGGCGACCACGAAATCGTTCTTGCCCGAGCGGCGGGTGACCGGGGCGCGGCCGGCGTAGCACTGCTGGGCGTTGGGTGTGTCGAACTGTGCGATGTGTTCACCGATCTCACCGGCGACCCGAGCTGCGAGGCGGTCTCCCAGGCCGGGGAAGCTCAGGTAGATGTCCCCGCCTGGGAAGGCCTTCCCCGGGTCGGGTTCTTTCACGGTGTGGTCACGTCCGCTGCGTGGCCCGCCGAGCAGCAGTTCGGCCATGCGCTTCTCCCAGCCGCGGCGGGCGTCGTGCAGCGCGAGCAGCTGCACCGCGGCCAGCCGGATGCCGGCGGCTTTGGCGCGCACGAGGTAGTCGCGGGTGGGCAGACCCGGAACAGCGAGGGCGTGTTCGACCTGATCGGCGAACCGGTCGGGCCAGCCGTGGCGGCCAGCGCGGGCGAACGCGACGAGGTCCTCGCGGGAGGCTTCGGCGAGCTCGGGTTGGCTGGGCCAGCGCTCGAGCAGCCGCAGCACCGTGGGCGCCCCGAGATCACTACCGGCCAGGGTCAGCGCGGCCGGGTAGGTGGTCTGCAGGTCCGCGCGCAGCCGGTTGAGCAGTCGGCGTTGGTCGCGGGCGGCGCGTTCGTCGTCGCGGCCGATCGCGCGCAGCTCGCCGCCGATGTCGCCGTGGGGGATCAGCGTCTTGAGCATGGCGTGGCGGTCCAGCGCCAGCAGACAACAGATGCGGGCGTCCTCGGCGTCGTCCTTCTTGCGTGCCGGACCGCGACGGCGGGCGACCAGGTCGGGGTTGACCGGGACCACCGCGAAGCCGGCGTCAATCAGCGCCTCGACCAGCAACCCGTGTCGGGTCTCGAGCACCACCCGGATCTCGGCCGGGTCCGGTTCCAGGCGCAGCGCCCGCTCGATCAGCGTGGCGACGCCGCTCGGGCCGTGCTCGATCCGGAACTGTTCGATCACTCCTTTCTCCACCGTTCCGAAGGCAACATCGTGGAACTCTTCGGCCCAGTCGATGCCGATTCCCAGCACGGTCCGTTCTCCTTCCGCCGCCGACAGCATGCTCGGCGGCCGGGGAAGGCGCTGCGTCGTGCTGATGAACCAGTCCTCGCGGGACCACACCCTCCCGGACGTCAGGCCTTCGCCGGGGCCCGGCAGGGGCGCCGTCTCACCTCAGTCCTCAAGGGACAAGCGCACCAAGCGCTCCCTGCCGGGTTCCACCGTGCGAAGGGAAGGTAGAGCCATCAGCGCGCCGACGCGGGTGGGTCCGGGGCAGGGGCGGGCGTTCCTGGGGGTGCTGGGCCGTGACCTCGCGGTCACGGGCAAGGAGTTCGGCAGCTTCATCAGCCAGGTGCTGGTGCAGCCGTTCTTCCTGCTGTTCGTCTTCGGCGTCGTGCTGGGCCAGCTCGGTTACGTGACGCCGGACTACGCCCAGCTGCTGCTGCCCGGGCTGCTGGCGCTCAACGCGTTCTTCGTGGCCGTGCAGGCGACGGCGTTGCCCCTGGTCATCGACTTCTCGTACACCAAGGAGATCGAGGACCGGCTGCTCGCGCCGCTCTCGACGCGCCTGGTGGCCGTCGAGAAGATCGTGTTCGGCGCGATGCGCGGGCTGTTCGGGTCGCTGGTGATGATCCCGGTCGGCTACCTCGTGCTCGACCGCGTGGACTGGGACCTCAGCGGGCTGCCCTGGGCGGCGGTCCTGCTGGTGCTCGGCTCGTTGTCGGGTGGGGCGGCGGGGCTGGTCATCGGCACGCTGGTCTCGCCGCGGCGCATCAACGTCGTGTTCGCGGTCGTGATCACCCCGCTGCTGTTCACTGGCTCGACGCAGTTCCCGTTCCTGCAGCTGGAGAACCTGCGATGGTTCCAGGTGATCTGCGCGTTCAACCCGATCACCTACGTCTCCGAGGGGCTGCGCGGCGCGCTGACCCCGGCGGTACCGCACCTGCCCGCGTGGATCTGCCTGCTCGCGCTGCTGGCGTCGTGCGTGCTGTTCGGGGCCATCGGCCTCCGGGGTTTCCTGCGCCGCGCGCTGGACTGAGCGCCGGCAGGGACCGCTCCCGACGTTCTGCTGATCGGGGGTACACGGCGACGCGAGCCGGGTAGGCCCGGGCCATGCGACACCAGGAGTTCCTCGCCGGCGTGGCCACACGAGGTGGCTTCGCCCAGACCGACGACGCCCGCCGTGCGGCCGACGCCGTGCTCGCCACGCTGGCCGAGCACCTGCCGAGCGACGACCGCGACGCGCTGGCGAAGGCGCTGCCGAACCTCCTCGAGCAGGAGGCGGGCGTCGACACGGCCGGTGGCGGCGGCACCCCGACCGAGGCCGGCCTCGTCGACGAGGTCGCGCGCCGCAGCGGCTGGGAGCCCGAGCGCGCCCGCTACGCGCTGACCGCGGTGATCGGCCAGCTGAACGCCGAGGACGCCGACCTGGGCGAGCGCATCGGGCGGGTCGTGCCGGAGGACCTGCGCGGCAGCGGCCCCACGGTGCCGCCGGACGCTGCGTCCGTGGGGGCCCAGGGTCGGCCGCAGCCGGTGGACCCCGACGAACTGGAACGCGTGCTGCGCCAGCTCACCGACTGGTCGGGCGACGTCTCCGGCATCGAGCGCACCGTCTCGCTGCCCGCGGAGCACCTCGACCTCGTCCTCGAGCGCCTCCGCGCGGCCGAGAGCGAGATCGGCGCCCGGCTGCGCATCGTCGAGCGCACGCCCACCTCGCTGACCGTGCGCGCGCGCACCGAGAGCATGGGTGTCGTCGCCGCCCTCGACCTCGACCTCGCCGCCCGCTTCGACGACATCGTCGCCTCGGTGGGCTCGGCGGCCTGATGCTGCGCCCGTGAGCGATCTGGGTCGCCACGGCGACCCGGATCGCTCACGTGGGCCGCTCAGACCACGCTGAAACCCGCGGGCAGGGGCGCGCGGCCGGTGAGAGCGTGGATGATCGCCGGGCCGTGGCCCAGCCGGACGCCGGTGCGGGCGAGCAGGGCGGCCACGCCGGCCGTCGTCCCCTCCGAGAACGTCACGTCCAGCCCGGTCGCGGCCGCGATGTCGTGGCCGTGCACCACGAGCTCCACGGTGCGCGTCGGCACGTAGGACGCGACGCGCAGCCCGCCGGCGATGGTCTCGATCAGCGCGTCCGGGTCCGCCGCGCGGGCGGCCGCCACCGCGCGGTCGGCGAGGTCACGGAACGCGCCCGCCGGGTCGTCGCCGAGCGCGGCCCCGGCGTCGCGGCCCCGCTGGGCGACCGCGGCCTGGTCGAAGCCCTCGCCGGTCATCGACGGCAGCAGGGCGTAGTAGCCCTCGGGGTCGGGGACGTCCTCGCGCTCCGCGGGGCGTCCGAGGTAGGTCAGGACGGTGACGAACGACCGGCTCGTGTGCCCCACCAGCGCGCGCAGGTCCCACTCACCCAGCGCGGGCCGGTCCCAGGCGTCGTCCGGGATCCGCGCCACCAGCTCCGTCACGGCCGTCGCGGCCTCGGCGTAGGCATCCAGCACGTGAGCGATCTTCTCGGCTATAGCTGGGAAAATCACTCACATGGGACCTACGCGATCAGCTTCGCCGTCACCTGTGCCAGGCGGGTGCCCTGGACGCGGGCGGCGTGCAGCGCGTCGTCGTCGGGCGCGGCCGACTTCTTCGACACCCACGACGCGCCGTAAGGGTTCCCCGAGGACATGAGCGACGGGTCGGCGGCGTAGCCGAGCGGCATCACCAGCGTGCCCCAGTGGTAGAGCACGTTGTTCATCGCGAGGATCGTCGACTCCAGCCCCCCGTGGCCGGTCGACGCGCTGGTGAACGCCGTGCCGACCTTGTCCGCGAGCTTGCCCTGCGCCCACAGCCCGCCGGTGGTGTCCATGAACGCCTTGAGCTGCTCGGCGGCGTTGCCGAACCGCGTCGGGCTGCCGAACGCCATGCCGTCGGCCCACTCGAGGTCGTCGAGGGAGGCCTGCGTGTCGTACGGGTTGCCCTCCACCCAGGCCTTCCACCGGCGGTTCGCCTCGATCGCCTCGGCCGGTGCCCGCTCGGCGACCGGCCGCACGCGCGTCTCGGCGCCGGCGTCGCGGGCCCCCTGCGCGAGCGCCTCGGCGAGCGCGGCCACGTTGCCGGTCGCGGAGTAGAAGACGACGACGATGCGGGGCGCACGGTCGGTCACGGGGCCTCCCGGGGTCGGGGTCGGGCCCCCGATCATGACGAGCCGCCCGTTCCGGCCGCGCACCGGGCCGCGACGGAGCAGACTGGTGCACGTGACGACCCGGGAGGCGCGTGGGACGCCGCCGAGGGCCGCGGCTGCGGACACCGCGGGCCCGCGCGGCCTCGTCGCCCTCTACCGGCGCCTGTCCGGGCTGGTCGCCGCGCCGACCGCGGACGTCCAGGCCGTCGCCGCCGTCGTCGCGGGCGAGCTCGGCGTGCTCGCGGCCGTGGTCGGGCCGTCCTGCGAGGTGCTCGCCGCCGCGGCGCCGGGCCTCGGGCTGCCCGAGGCGTCGGGGCTGGTGCGCGGCGCGGCCTGGACGCGCACGCTCGAGACCGCCGCGGCGGCCGGCCGTGCCCTGCGGGTGCCCGGGGCCGGCACGCGGGTCCAGGTCGTGGCCCCGGTGCTGCTCGGTCCCGAGGTCCCGGCCTTTCTCGTCGCCGAGGAGGACACGGCGGGCCGCGACCGCCCCGAGGCCCTGACGGGTGACGACGTCCTGCTGCTCGTCGCCGAGCACGCCGCCACGGTGGTCGGGGTGCTCGCCGGGCGCGACCGGGTGCTGGCCACGGCCGCGGGCCAGGTCCGGGGCGACCTCGTGTCGGGGCTGCTGCTCGATCGGGCCCGCGACGCCGACCAGGCCGCCCAGTGGGCCGAGCACGTCGGCTACGACCACGGCGTCCCGCACCGCGTCGTGGTGGTGTCCCCGGACGACGACGATGCCTACGGCGCGGGGCCCGCGAGCCTGCTCGGCGAGGCCGAGGAGCACCTGCTCGCCGCCGCCCCGTCCGCGCTGACCGTCGTGCGCGACAGCGAGACCGTGGCCGTCGTGCCCGAGTCCGCCGACCCCGTCGCCGTCGGCGCCGCCTGTGCCCGCCGCCTCGCCCGGGGGCGCGTCCCCGATCCGGACGCCCAGTGGCCGGTCAGCGTCGCCGTGGGCGGGCCGGTCAGCGCGCCGGGGGAGATCGCCGCGTCGTACGACCAGGCGCGCCGCACCCTCGTCGCCGCGCGCCGGCTCGGGCGGGCCGGGCGCGTGCTGCGCTTCGACGACCTGGGCGTGCACCGCCTCCTGCTGCAGATCCCCGACCCCGACGCCGCCCGGGCGTTCGCCCACGAGGTGCTGGGCCGCCTCGTCACCGACCGCTCCGAGCGCACGGTCGAGCTGCTGCGCACCCTCGCCCGCTACTTCCGCGAGGACGGCAGCCCCCAGCGCGTGGCGCGGGCGCTCAACGTCCACCCCAACACCGTCGGCTACCGGCTGCGGCGGGCCGAGGAGCTCAGCGGCCTGCGCCTGGACACCTACCGCGACCGGCTCGCCGCCCAGGTCGCGCTGGAGATCCTCGGGGAGATGGAGGGGTGAGCGAGTCCTTCACCGAGGCGCTGGCCCGCCGGGTGCTGCTGTGCGACGGCGCGATGGGCACGCTCGCGCGGGCCAGCGGCGGCCAGGTCGAGGGGCCCGGCGCCGAGCTCTGCGTCGTGGCCCCGGAGCTGGTCGGCGCCCTGCACGAGCGCTACCTCGCCGCCGGCGCCGACGTGCTGCAGACCCACACGTTCGGCGCCTCGCGCCCGCGCCTCGAGCGTCACGGGCTGGCGCGGCGCACCCGCGAGCTCAACCGCGCGGGCGCCCGTCTCGCCGTCGAGGCGCGGGACCGCGCCGGGCGTCCCGCCTGGGTCGCGGGCTCGGTCTCGCCGGTGACGCCGCCGGGGCGCGGCAGTCCCGTCGACGCCGCGGAGGCGGCCGCCGCGATCCGCGAGCAGGTCACCGCCCTCGTCGAGGGCGGGGTCGACCTCATCCTGTTCGAGACGTTCAGCCGGGCCGACGAGCTGCTCGCCGCGGTGCGCGCCGTGCGCGAGGTGACCGACCTGCCCGTCGTGGCCCAGGCCACCTTCGTCGACGAGGACGGTGGACCCCTGACCGCGGCCGGCGAGTCCCCGGCCGACGTCGTCGCCCGGCTCGCCGACGCCGGCGCGGCGGCCGTCGGCAGCAACTGCACGCTCGGCCCCCAGGGCCTGCTCGACGTCCTGCGCCGGATGGGCCCCAACGGTGGTGGCCCCGCGCTCACCGCCCAGCCCAACGCCGGGCTGCCGCACGTCGTCGCCGACCGCAGCGTGCGCTTCGCGGGCGACGCCGAGCACTTCGCGCGCTACGTCCTGCGCTACGTCACGGCCGGAGCACGGCTGGTCGGCGGCTGCTGCGGCACGACGCCCGAGCACATCGCCGCCGCGGCCGCCGCGCTGACCGCCCACGACGCCTGGGCGCCGCCGCCGGACCCGGACCCCGCGCCCGCTCCCGTCGTGGTCACCAGCCGCGCCACGGTGCCCGACGAGCTGCCCCCGGAGGCCGCCGCCGCGCGCGGGCGGGGAGCACTGGACCGGTGGCTGCGCCGCCGCGGGACGCGGGAGTTCCTCGTCGCCGCCGAGATCGCCGGCCCCGGCGGCCCGGACGAGCACCTCGGCCGCGCCCGCCGGGCCGTCGCCGGTGGCGCCTCCGCGCTGTGGGTCAGCCGCCCGCGGGCGCGGCGTGTCACGACCAGCACCGCCGGGCTCGCGCTGCACCTGCACGACGGCGTCGACGTCGACACGGTCCTGACGGTGACGAGCTGGCAGACGAGCATGCTCGCCCTGCAGGCCGACCTGCTGGGACTGCACGCCCTGGGCCTGCGCGCCCTCGTGTGCGAGACGGGCAACCCGCCGGTGCACGCCGAGCAGGCCGTGCGCGACGGGGTGTGGGAGGTCGACGGCGCCCAGCTGCTGCGGATGGCCGCGGGGCTCAACCGCGGTGTCGACGCGGACGGCGTCGAGCTCGGGGTGGCGACGGCGTTCCGCCTCGGTGCCCGCGTGACGCCCGGCGCCGATGATCTCGAGCACGAGGCCGCCCGCGCCGTGGCCAAGGTCGAGGCGGGCGCCGAGTTCCTCGTGTCGCGGCCGGTGTTCGAGGTCGAGCGGCTGAAGGTGGTGGTCGACGCGCTCGACGTGGCCGGGTGCCGGGTGCCGGTGCTCGTCTCGGTCGGCGCACTGACGGGCTACGCGCAGGCCGAGTACCTGCGCCACGAGGTGCCCGACGTCGTCGTCCCCGACGAGGTCCTGGAGGCGATGCGCCGCGCGGGTGACGGGCCGGACGCGGCGCGGACGGGGTTGGCGCTGGCCTCGGACCTGGTCGCGCTCGCCGCGGACGTGGTCGAGGGCGCCGTGGTGCGGTGGTCGGGGCCGGCACTGCCCGGCCTCGACCCGGGGACGGCCGTGGCCCGGCTGCGGGCCGCGGCCGGTGACGGGACGCGGGTCAGGCGGTGAGCGAGACGACCGGCGCCCGGGGCGGCTGGGCCGGCTGGACCAACTGGGCCGACTGGGCCGACCGGGCCGGCTGCGTCGTCTGGGGCGGTTGCGCGACACCGCGCAGGCGGGCGACGGTCTCGCGCAGGTAGGCGACCTCGCGGGTCAGCGAGGCGACGGTCTCGCCGTCGAAGTCGTAGGACAGCTCCCGGGGCATGACCACGACCCCGCAGCAGGGGCACGTCGTCGGGGCGTTCATGCAGGTCACCTCGGTGGTCGTCGGCGCGGTGCGGGCGCGTCGCGGGCCCGCTGCCACCAGTCTTCGGCAGCGCCCGCGGCCGGGCACTGTGCCCGCCCACAGAGATCACGACAGCGGCGTTGTGGCACACCACAGCGTGCGCCGACGATGCGTCCGGTCGGCCGGATCAGGCTGCGTCGACCAGCCGAGCCCGCCACGCGTCGAGATCGGGCTCGGGCACCCCGGCCTCCCGCAGCGGGGTCCGCGGGTCGTCGTCGAGCAGGTCGAGCACGGCCTCGAGGTGCTCCGGGTCGACGCCGACGCGGGACGGGTCGGTGTCCGGGTCGAGCGCGCCCTGGGCGGCCAGGCGGTCGCGCAGCGGGGCGCGGTGGGCGTTGGTCACGGCGAAGTCGGCCGCGACGGCGTCGCGGGGCACCCCGGCGGCGCGCAGCAGCAGCGCGACGGCCACGCCGGTGCGGTCCTTGCCGGCGGCGCAGTGCACGAGCAGCGGCCCCGGCCCGTGGGCCGCAGCCCGGACGAGCGGGGGCATCCACGCCTCGCCGGTGCGGACCAGGAGCAGGTAGAGCTCGTCGAGACCCTTGCGCTGCCGCCGCTCGGGCGGCGCGCCCCGCATCAGCACGCCGGGCGCGAGCGCCTGGATCAGCGGCAACGGCAGCAGGTCGGCGCCGAGGTCGACGAGCGGGTGCGGCCGGCCGTCGAGCTCCTCGGGGTTGCGCAGGTCGACGACGGTGCGGGGCGGCCAGTCCAGCCCGCCGGGCCCCCGTGTCGTCGCGTCGCCGTGCAGCGGCGCGTCCGAGCGCCACAGCACGCCCGGCCGCGTGCGGCCGCCGTCGACCGTCGGCATCCCCCCGACGTCCCGGAGGTTGGCGAGGTGCCGGACGGCCTCGATCTCGATGCCCTCGGTGGGCAGCGGAGTGACGGGCAACGGGCCCCTCCTCGTCGTCGCGGGTCTCCCCCTCCATCATCGTCCCGCGCGACGCTGCTCCGGGGCCGGCGTGGGCGGCTTCACGCCGCCGCCTCACCCTCGCGACCCGCTCGACGCCCCCCATGCTGGTGGGCGTGGGCTGGACGGTGACGGCGGACGCCGAGGAGTTCTGGCGGGCGACCGACCCCTATCTGCGGGCGCACCGGGTGGCATCGACCCTCGTTCTCTCGATCCTCGACACGCTCCGCTCCCGCGGGGGCGGGGTGTACGGCGCCCCGCCGGAGCTGGCGTGGTGGGACGACGGCGCCGGCCCGTCCGCGCTGGTCGTGCACACCCCGCCGTACCGGCCCGTGGTGTCGGCGATGCCCGTGGACGCGGCCGCGGCGTGGGCGGCGCTGCGGCCGCGGCCGCGGCGCGTGCTCGGCCCCGCGGGCACCGTGGACCACCTGGCGCGGGCCTGGGACGCGACGGTCGACGTCCTCGTCGCCGAGCGCCTCCACCGCCTCGCGGCGCTCCGGCCGCCGCGCGCGCCCGCCCCGACGCGGCCGGCGCGGGACGCGGACCGCGAGCTGCTGTGGTCGTGGGTGCAGGAGTTCCACGACGAGGCCACACCGGACGACCCGCCCCCGCCGCGACCGGCTCTCGACGCGGCGGTCGACCAGGGGCGCATCGTGGTCGCGGTGACCGGCGGCGGGCCGGTGGCCTACGCCGCGGTGGGCCCGACCTCGCTCGCCACCGCGCGCATCGGGCCGGTCTACACGCGCCCCGAGCACCGCGGGCGCGGGCACGGGGCGACGGTCACCGCGGCGGCGGCCCGGCTCGCGCTCGCGCGCGGGGCCGAGGAGGTCCTGCTGTTCACCGACCTCGCCAACCCGACGAGCAACGCGCTCTACGCGCGGCTGGGATTCGTCGGCGTCACCGACGTCGTCGACGCCGCCCTCGTGCCGGTGGCGCGGAAGAACGTGTAGCTGAAGGTCCCGCCGGGCTCGGTGGTGCGCAGGAGGTCGCGCACCCCCGCGTCGAAGCGCTCGGGGGTGATCAGCCCCGCGGCCAGGGCGGGTTCGCGGACCCCGGCGACCATCGCGGTGAAGGTCCGACGCACGAGGGCGTCGGCGAGGTCGGGCCGGCCGGCGTGGGCGTGGGCGGTGCGGGGCACAACGTCGACGTCGTCGAACCCGGCCGCGGTGAGCAGCGGGTGGAGCCGCCGCCCGATGCCCGCGTCGCCCCCGGCGTGGCGCTGGAGCACCTCCTGGCACGCGATGACCGCCCGGGCGTCGGCGCTGTCGGGGTGGAACGCGGTGGCGCCGTGGTCGCCCTCGACGACCGTGATCGTCCCGCCGGGCCGCAGCACCCGGCGCAGCGCCCGCAGGGCCTCGTCGGGCCGGGGGAGGTGCTCGAGCAGGAAGAACACCACGACGTCGTCGATTGAGCCGGCGGCCACCGGCGGGGCGTGGACGTCACCGGCGCGCACGTCGACGCGGTCGGCGAGCCCGGCGGCCGCGACGCGGGCGCGGGCGGCGGCGACCTGGCCCGGCTCGAGGTCGATCGAGGTGAAGCGTGCGCCCGGGCTGCGGGCGGCCAGCACGACGGTCTGGGCGCCGACGCCGCACCCGGGCTCGAGGACGTGGGCGCCGTCGGCGAACGCCACGCCCTCGTGGAGCAGGTCGGCGAGGGTCGCGGCCTGGTCGCGCAGCCGCGCCGCCTCGGTGTCGTGGTAGCCGTGGACGTAGGACCCGACCATGGTCATCTCCCGGATCACGGTGGACAGGACGTCGTCGCCGGGCCGGTCGAGGACCTCGGCGAGGCGGTCGCGGACCACCTGCCGGCGGCGCAGGTCGGCGTCGACGCCCGCCAGGTGGGCGCGCAGCGTGGCGGCCGGATCGGGATCGGCGCCGTCGAGGAGGGCGGCCACCTGGTCGAGCCGCAGGCCCAGCGCCCGCAGGGTGATCGCGCGGTGCAGGCGCACGACGTCGTCGGCGTCGTAGAGCCGGTGGCCCGCGGGGGTGCGGGACGGCGAGACGACCCCTCGCTGGTCCCAGTGCCGCAGTACCCGCACGGACAGGCCGGTGGCCTCGGCGAGCTCGCCGACCGTCCGACCGCGTGTCATGGCGGGGACGGTAGGGCCTCACACCGTGGGAGGGGCAAGCGTCTACCTACGGTTGACGATTCGCGAATCGTCAACCTACGGTGGACGCATGTCGACCCCCGCGCACCCCGTCCGCCTGGACGACCTCATCAACGCGATCACCTCGGTGCACTCCGACGCCCTCGAACAGCTCCAGGACGCCGTGCTCGCCGCCGAGCACCTCGACGAGATCGCCGACCACCTCATCGGCCACTTCGTCGACCGCGCCCGCCGCTCGGGGGCGTCCTGGACCGAGATCGGCAAGCGCATGGGCGTCACCAAGCAGGCCGCCCAGAAGCGTTTCGTGCCCAAGGGGGCGAGCAGTGACCTCGACCCCGAGGAGGGCTTCAGCCGCTTCACGCCGCGCGCCCGCAACGTCGTCGTCGCCGCGCAGGAGGAGGCGCGGTCGGCGGGCAACGCGGAGATCGGCCCGGCGCACCTGGCCCTCGGGCTCCTGCACGAGCCGGAGTCGCTCGCGGTCCTCACGATCAAGGCCCTCGACGTGTCGCCGGAGGCGGTCCGCCGCACGCTGGTGGGCACCCTGCCGCCGCGGGCCGAGGGGGTGGGCGACCTCATCCCGTTCGACGCCCAGGCCAAGAAGGCCCTCGAGCTGACGTTCCGGCAGGCGCTGCGGCTGGGGCACAACTACGTCGGCACCGAGCACCTCCTCCTGGCGCTGCTCGAGCAGGAGGACGGCCAGGGCACGTTGACCGGGCTCGGCCTGGCCCGCGACGCCGTCGAGGGGCACGTCGTGCGGACGCTGTCGATGCTCACCGGTGCGCCCGAGGACCCCGAGGGATCTCAGACCCCGTAGACCCGCCCCGGCGTCACGAGCACCGCCGCGCGCCGCTCGCGGGCCATCACGGCGTCGTACTCCGCCCAGTCGTCGTGGGTCCCGCCCGCCGCGGTGAACACCGCGCGCAGCAGGGCCGGTACCTGGTCGACCCCGGCCAGCGGGTCGTCCGGGCCGGCGAGCTCGGCCGAGCCCTCGACGGTGACCCACCGCCAGCCCGACCGCACGGTCACCGCCGTCCAGGGCCGCTGCCGGAGATTGCCGAGCTTGACCGGCCCGCCGGCGACGAACGCGACCACGGGCACGCCGGTCACGGGGTGGTCCATCACCCCGGCGTTGACCACCGTCGACTGGATCGACCCGTCGGCCCGGGCCGTCGCGACGACCACCAGTCCCTGCTCGACGCCGGCCTGCCGGCGGAAGTCCTCGAGGTCCACTTTGCCCTCCGGGCTCGTGCGTGCTTTCCCGTCCTATAGCACGGACAGGCACTCACAAGGCGAAGCCAAAGGGCAGCTCGAGCCGGTGGGCCGCGAGGAGGTCGGGGTCGGCGAGGATGTCCCAGGTCGGGGCGTCGGCGACGACCACGCCGCCGTCGATGACCACCGAGCGCGGGCAGAGCTGCAGCGCGTAGGGCAGGTCGTGGGTGACCATGAGCATCGTCCGGTCGAGCCCGAGCAGCACCTCGGCGAGCTCGCGGCGGGCGACCGGGTCGAGGTGGGTCGACGGCTCGTCGAGCACGAGGATCTCCGGGTCGCACGCCAGTACGGTCGCGAGCGCGACGCGGCGCCGCTGGCCGCCGGAGAGGTGCATGGGGGAGCGGTCGGCGAGGTCGGCCATCCCGACCGCGTCGAGCGCGTCGGACACCCGCTGCGAGAGCTCCGGCTCGGTGACCCCGAAGTTCGCCGGCCCGAACGCCACGTCGTCGCCGACGGTCGGCATGAACAGCTGGTCGTCGGGGTCCTGGAAGACGATGCCGACGCGGCGGCGGATCTCCTGCACGTGCTCGCGGGTGACCTCCAGCCCGCCCACGCGCACCTCGCCGGCGCCCGCGCGGTGCACCCCGTTGAGGTGCAGCACGAGCGTCGTCTTGCCCGCCCCGTTCGGACCCAGCAGCGCCACGCGCTCGCCGCGCTCGATGCGCAGGTCCACGCCGAACAGCGCCTGGTGACCGTCGGGGTAGGCGAACGCGAGGCCCGAGACCTCGAGGGAGGGCGGACTGCTCACCGCACCCAGTATCCCGACGCCGCGCACACCACCGCCGCGGCCGCGGGCAGCAGGGCCACCGACCACGTCGCGGTGGATGCCGGCGCGGTGGTGAACGCGGGCATGGTGCCGGTGTAGCCGCGGGAGAGCATCGCGAGGTGCACGCGCTCGCCGCGCTCGTAGGAGCGCAGGAACAGCGCGCCCACCGAGCGCACCGTCGCCCCGAGCTGCCAGACGAAGCGCGGGTCGTGGCCCCGCGAGACCCGCGCGAGGCGCATCCGGCGGGCCTCCGCGACGATCACCTCGAGATAGCGCAGCATCAGGGTCGCGATCACGCAGACCATCGCCGGCACCCGTAGCCGCGAGAGCCCGGAGACGAGGTCGCGCAGCGGGGTGGTCGCCGCGAGCGTCACGGACACGAGCACGCCGAGCGTGCCCTTGACCAGGATGTTCCAGCCGGCGAGCAGCCCGTCGACCGACAGCGACATCCCCCACCACTCCACGCGCGGGCCGGCGGCGAAGAACGGCAGCAGGACCGCCAGGACGACGAAGGGCGCCTCGATGAGCGCCCGCGTCGCGAGCCAGCCGGGCGGGATGCGCGCGACGACCCACACGCCGGCGAGCAGCAGCAGGTGGCACCCGAACACCGCGAACGCCTCGCGCGGCGTGGCCACCACCGCGAGCACGAACACGAAGGCCACGACGATCTTGACGTGGGCGGGGAGCCGGTGGACGGCGGAGTCCCCGGCCCGGTAGAGGGGGTGTGCGTGACCCGCGGCCACGGCTACTCGACCTGGGTGGGCGCCTCGTCGCGCGAGCGCCGGCGCAGCACCCGGAACAGGCCCCCGGCCACGAGCAGGGTGAGGAGCACGCCGATGACGCCCGCGACGCCTGTGGTGCCCTCGGATCCTCCGACCGCGTAGTCCGCGAGCGGGCTGCCGCCCGTGGCGTGCTCGCCGGCGTTCCGGGCGATGCACTGCCCGCCGACGGGCTCGCCGGACTCGTCGAGCTCGCACCCGGTCTGCGTGACGGCGTCGAGGCCGTCGGGACTGCCGCTCGCGGCGTACGAGACCACCCCGGCCAGCAGCAGGGCGACGACGAGGAAGCCGGCGTAGAAGGCCAGTGGGAGCTTCTTCACGACGACCGCACCCCCGGGGTCTTGATCTGCAGCGACGGCGCGGCGGTGCGCGTGAGGTAGACGAGGTCCGGGCGCACGGCGGCGACGGCGCCGACGGTGAGCGCGGTGATGAGGCCCTCGCCGATGCCGATGAGCGCGTGGAACCCGGTCATCAGCCCGAACACCGTGCCGAGGGCCAGGCCCTCGCCGCCGATCGCGTACTGCACGACGAACCCGAGCGACGCGACGACGGTGTTCACCCAGGCCGCGACGAAGGCCGTCACGACGAGGCCCCCGCGGCTGCGGGTGGCGATCCGGCGCATGGCCACGGCCACGCCGTAGCCGACGAAGGTGCCGAGCAGCGCCATGTTCGTGATGTTCGTGCCGAGCGCGGAGAGCCCGCCGTCGGCGAAGAGCAGCGCCTGGAGCAGCAGCACGATCGACACGCACAGCGCCCCGACGTAGGGCCCGACGAGGATCGCGCAGAGGGCGCCGCCGAGCAGGTGCCCGCTGACGCCGGGCAGCACCGGGAAGTTCAGCATCTGCACGGCGAAGACGAACGCGGCGACGAGGCCGGCCATCGGCGCGGTGCGGTCGTCGAGGTCGCGGCGGGCGCGGGCGACGCAGACGGCCAGGCCGAGCACGGCGACCAGCCCGAAGAGCAGCGACGTCGGCGCGTTGACGATGCCGTCGCTCATGTGCATGGCGACGAGGCCGGTGTGCGTTTCCACGAGTCACCCCCGCGTGCGGAGCACCTGCCACCCGGGCGGGTGACTCGGGTCAGTGTGTCGCAGGAACCTCGTTGTCGCACTACTCCTGCGACAGCGGAGAACTGGCCGAAGGGAGGGTGCGCGAGCGGTGCGCTCCCGTTCTCGTGGCGGCCGGCGCGTCGAGCAGGGCGGCCGCCGCCCGCCCGACGGCCGACGCGTCGGTGCCGAAGGCCGCGCGCCGCAGGATCAGGCCGGGGAGCAGTGACACCACGAGGGCCGCGCCGTCGGCGACGTCGAGGCCGGCGGAGACCCGGCCCGCCGCCTGGCCGCGGGCCAGGGCCCCGGCGATCCCGGCGTCGAACCGCCGCAGCCCCTGGCCGGCCTCGCGGCGCAGGCCCTCGTCGCGCAGGACCGCGCCCCAGGCGTCGACGGCCACCCGGGCCTGGACGTCGAGGTCGATCTCCCGGCCGTCCGCGGTGAACGTCGCGGCCGAGAGCGCGGTGGTGATGACCTCGACGACGTCGGCGACGGAGGGGGCGTCCAGGCGCTCGAGCGTGGCGACGAGCCCGGAGGCGAGGTTCACGAAGGTCTCGTGCGCGATCTCGCGGACGATCTCCTCCTTGCTCGCGAAGTACCGGTAGAAGGCGCCCGCCGAGATGCCCGCCTCGGCGACGAGGTCGGGCATCGAGGTCTGGTGGAAGCCGTCGCGGGCGAAGCAGCGCCGCGCGGCGTCGAGGATCACCGCCCGGTTGGCCGCCCGTCGCTCGTCGCTGATCCGGGGCACGGACCCACCGTACGCGAATGTGCGTTCGCCTTGACGGGATCGCGGGGCGGGAGGATGCTCCATGGCGAAAGAACGTTCGCGGAAGAGGTGGTCGCGATGGACAGGCAGCGGACGACGTGCGCGATCGTCGGCGGCGGCCCGGCCGGCATCGTCCTGGGGCTCGTGCTCGCCCGCGCCGGGGCCGAGGTCACCGTGCTCGAGAAGCACGGCGACTTCCTCCGCGACTTCCGGGGCGACACCGTCCACGTCTCGACGATGACGCTGATCGACGAGCTGGGCCTGTGGGACCGCTTCGCTGATCTGCCGTGGAAGCCGATCGAGACGGCGCGGGTGGTCCTGGACGCCGGCGCCGCGACCGTGGCCGACATGCGGCGACTGCGGGAGCCGCACCCGTTCGTCGCGATGGTGCCGCAGTGGCACCTGCTCGACATGCTCGTCGCTGCGGGCGAGGAGGAGCCCACGTTCACGCTCGTCCGGCACGCCGAGGTCACCGACCTGCTGCGGCGTGACGGGCGGGTCACCGGGGTGCGGTGGCGCGACCGGGCCGGCGGCGAGGGCGGCGACGAACACGAGCTCGCCGCCGACCTCGTCGTCGCCTGCGACGGGCGCGACTCGCGGGTGCGGGCCCGCAGTGGCCTGCCGCTGCGCGACTTCGACGTGCCGATGGACGTGTGGTGGTTCCGGCTGCCGCGCGGCGAGGGGGAGGACCCGGCCGGCGGGCTGGGCCGCCTGAGCACCGGCCGGATGGTCGTGATGCTCGATCGCGGCGACCACTACCAGGTCGCCTACCTCATCCCGCGCGGCGCCGACGCGGAGTACCGGCAGCGCCCGATCCGCTTCCTGCGCGACGACCTGCTCGCCCTGCACCCGTGGCTCGGCGAGCGGGTCGAGGGCCTCGCGTCGTGGGACGACGTCAAGCTGCTGCGGGTCACCCTCGACCGGCTGCGCCGCTGGTACGCCCCGGGCCTGCTGTGCATCGGCGACGCCGCGCACGCCATGTCGCCGGTCGGCGGCGTGGGGATCAACCTGGCCGTGCAGGACGCCGTGGCCGCCGCGCGCGTGCTCGGTCCGGTCCTCGCCGCGGCGCCGCCCGACCCGGCGCAGGTCGACCGGGCGGCTGCGCGCGTGCAGCGGCGACGGTGGCTGCCGACCCTCCTGACCCAGACCGCCCAGCGCCTGGGACACCGCGCGGTCATCGGTGCTGTGCTCGGCCGTCGGGAGACGCTCGGCCGCGAGCGGCTGCCGGTGCCGCTGCGGCTGCTCCAGCGGGTGCCGGCGTTGCAGCGGGTGCCGGCCTACCTCGTCGGCGTCGGCGTGCTGCCCGAGCACGCGCCGGCGTGGGCGCGGCGGGATCAGGACGCGAGCGCGAAGAACTCCAGCGCGTTGCCGTCCGGGTCGGTGAAGGAGAGCGCCCAGCCGTAGTCGGCCTCGACGACACCGCCGTGCGGGACGCCGATGAGGTCGAGGTGGGTCTGCCACGCGGCCACCTCGGCGCGGTCGGTGCAGGCGAACCCGACGTGGTCGAGTCCCGGGGCCACGACGTCGAAGCGGTCGCCGGGGCGCGCGGCCTCGTGGGCGGTCAGCCCGAACAGCTGGCCGCCCGCGAGGGCGAACACCTTCCGTTCGAACGGCCCGTCGGACAGCGTCATCGCCGGCTCGACACCGAACAGCCGCTCGTACCAGGCCTGGCTGGCCGCGAGGTCGGTCACCGACAACGCGACGTGGGAGATCGAGGGGAGCTCGGGCACGGGGTCCTCCGGGGCGTCGTCCGTTGTCGCAACGAACGCCCTATCGGCGTGCTGCGTCAACTGCTGCGTCTACGCGCACGAGATACCCGTTCGCGGCGTCGGACGGGGCCGGTTCAGCCCGCGCGGACCGGGAAGTGCACGGGCCCGCGCAGGACCGTCGCGACGCGGGGCACGATCCGCCCGGCGGGGCGCAGGCGCGGCATCCGCTGCGCGAGCATCTCCAGCGCCACCTCGCCCTCCATCCGCGCCAGCGCGGCGCCGAGGCAGTAGTGCGCACCCCCGGAGAAGGCCAGGTGCGGGGTGGACTGCTCGCGCCGCGGGTCGAAGCGGTCGGGGTCGGCGTGCGCCGCCGGGTCGCGCCCGGCGCTCGCGAGCAGCACGAGCACACCGGAGTCCCGCCGCAGCCGCCGCCCGGCGATCTCCACGTCGGAGTGCGCGAACCGTGCCGTGAGCTGCACCGGCGGATCGAAGCGCAGCGTCTCCTCGACGGCGCCGGCCGCCAGGCCCGGGTCGGCGACGAGGTCGTCCCAGGTGCCCGTCGCGTGCAGGGCGCGGACGGCGTTGCCGATCAGGTTGGTCGTGGTCTCGAAGCCCGCGACGAGCAGCAGCTGCGCGAGCGAGACCAGTTCGTCGAGGGTCAGCGTGCCCTCGTCCAGCTCGTGCACGAGCTGGGAGATGACGTCCTCGCCCGGTTCGGCGCGGCGCCGCTCGACCAGGTCGCCGAACAGTGCGCGCAGGTCGGCCGTGGCGCGGGAGAGCGCGTGCGCGTGGCGCACCGAACGCACACCGTCCAGGGCCGCGCCCAGCGCCCGGCCCCATCGGGCGAAACGGGGCGCGTCGACGTCGGGGATCGCGAGCAGCTCGGCGATGACGCTGATCGGCAGCGGCGCGGCGAGGTCGGTGGTGAGGTCGAACGTTCCACGCGCGGCCCGGTCAGCGGCGTCGTCGAGCAGCCGGTCGGTGACCTCGCGGGCGGTGTCGCGGTACTGCGCGAGCCGCCGTGGCGCGAACGTCGGCTGGGCGAGGCGGCGCAGGCGCGTGTGGTCGGGCGGGTCGAGGGAGAGCAGGGAGAGGTCGATCGGCTCGAGGAGCGCGGTGTCCGCGGCGGTGGGGTCCGGTGCGGACGAGGTGCTCGCATCGTCGGTCGGGTCGAACGGCATCCGCCCGTCCGCCAACCGCACCCCGAACCGGCGATCCCGGAGCACGGCGGTGCAGGCCTCGTGCGTGACGACGGCGTGGATGCCGGTGCGGCTGCGGGCGAGCCCGCCGTCCGCGGACGCGCGCAGCGCGGCGTAGGTCGGGTAGGGGTCGAGGCGCCAGGGCCTGTGCATCAACCGGGCGACGGGGTCGCCGCGCAGGGCCAGGGCGAGCCCGCCGGCCCGCATCACGGCGATGCGCGTGCCCAGCCGCAGGTCGGCGCGCCACCGGGGAAGGGGCCGGCGTGCCGATTCCACCTGGTCCGTCGTCACGGTCCGCGGCCTCCCTGCTCGTCGTGTGGTCCCCCCCGGCGCCGTCGTAGCGTGAGCCGCGCCCGGTGCGGAGCGTCACGTCCGCTCCGCTGGACCGGACACCACGCCGCGCGGAGGGTGAACAGTGCGGGGCCGGGCGACCCCCCGGACCACCTCCGACCACCTCCGACCACCATGCCACCAGGATCGACACCCGGTCCGCACGACGACGACGGGAGCGGGACGTGACGAGCACCAGCCCCGCGCCGCACACACCGCGCGCGGCGGCGACCGACCCGGTGCGCCTGCTCCGGTCCTGGGCGCCCGGCCGGGGCTCGTGGCTCTCCGGCCCGCGGGGGTCGCTGCTCACCCGGGGCACGCTCACCCGCCCGTCGTCGGCCGACCCCGACGCCGTCGTGCGCTGCCTGCGCGAGGTCGACGCGGGCCGTCCGGCGGGCGCGGAGCCCGCCCTCGCCGTCGGCGCCCTGCCCTTCGACCCGGACGCGCCCGCCCACCTCGTCGTCCCCGAGCGGGTCGAGCGCGCCGCCCCGCTGGGCACCGTGCTCGTCGCCGAGCCCACCGGCGCACCGGTGTCGGGGGTGCTGCGGTCGGTGCCGGCGCCCGAGCGCTACGAGGCGATGGTCGCCGAGGCGCTGGCGCGGATGGCGTCCGACGGGCTGGCGAAGGTCGTGCTCGCCCGCGGGCTCGAGGTCGTCGCCGACGCGCCGGTCGACGCGGTGCGGATGGTCCGCGAGCTCGCCCACCGCGATCCCCGCAGCCACCTCTTCGCCGTGGACCTGCCCGGGGACACGCCGCGCACCCTCCTCGGCGCGAGCCCCGAGCTGCTGGTGTCCCGCGAGGGCGCCGACGTCGTCGCCAACCCCATCGCCGGCTCGGCCGCCCGCTCGCCGGAGCCCGCCGAGGACCGGCGGCGCGCCGAGGCCCTGCTCGCCTCGGTCAAGGACCAGCACGAGCACGCGCTCGTCGTCGCCGACGTCGCCGAGCGGCTGGCGCCCCTCGTGGACGGGCTCGAGGTGCCCGACGCGCCGTCGCTCGTCGCCACCCCGACGCTGTGGCACCTGTCGACCGAGCTGCGCGGGCGGGTCGCCGACCCGGACGTCTCGGCGCTGCACCTGGCGCGCGCCCTGCACCCGACGCCGGCGGTCTGCGGGGTGCCCCGGGCCGCCGCGCACACCGCGATCACCGAGATCGAGCCGTTCGACCGCGGCTTCTACACCGGCACCGTGGGCTGGACCGATGCGCAGGGCGACGGCGAGTGGGTGATGGCGCTGCGCTGCGGCGAGGTCGAGGGCGACCGGGTGCGCCTGTGGGCCGGCGCCGGCATCGTGCCCGCCTCGCGGCCCGCCGACGAGCTCGCCGAGACCGCGGTCAAGCTGCGCACGCTGCTCGACGCGTTGGGCCTCGACGAGGCGTGAGCCGCTGGGACGAGATCCGCGCGGGCCGCGAGGTGCTCGCCGACGACGACCTGCTGGTGCTGGACAAGCCCGCCGGGTGGTCGGTGATGGGCGAGCGCCACGACACCGACCTCGTGCGCCTGGCCCGCGACGCCGGCGAGACCCTGTGGCCCGCGCACCGGATCGACAAGGTGACGTCCGGGCTCGTGCTCTTCGCCCGGCGCCTCGAGGTGCACGGCGCGCTGACCCGCCAGTTCGCCGACCGCAGCGTCACCAAGACCTACCTCGCCGTCGCCGCCGGGACGGGCCTGCCCGCGGCCGGGACGATCGAGCTGCCGTTGTCGGTAGGGCGCAAGAACCGGGTGCGCGTCGCCGCGCCCCGCGAGGCGATCACGCGCGAGGGCGACCGCTGGGCCGTGCCCGACGACGCCGTGCTGCCCGGGGACGTCTACCCCTCGACGACGACGTTCGAGCGGCTCGCCGAGGCCGAGGTCGAGGGCGCCGGACGCACCCTGCTGGCGGTGTCGCCGCTCACGGGACGGCGCCACCAGATCCGCGTGCACCTCGCGTGGATCGGCCACGCGCTGATCGGCGACCCGCTGTTCACGAAGTCCCCGGCCACGCGCACGGGCCTGCACGCCTGGCGTCTCGGCTTCACCGGCCCCGACGGCACCCGCCACGACCTCGAGGCGCCGCCCGGCGACGACTTCCGCGCCCTGGGTGCCTTCGGCGCGTGAGCAGGAGGAAGTGCTCCAGCACCTCGTCCTGCTCACGTGCGCGGAGCGCACCTCACGCCAGGGCTTCGGCGAGGCGGCCGATCGTCATCCGCATCTGCTCGGCGGTGACCTCGCGGACGCGGCTCAGGATCGCCTCGTCGGTGACCGCCGACCAGTCGTGGGTGTGAGTCACCCGCGTGCGGTCGTCGTCGGTGGCCTCGAGCTCCCAGCTCCAGACGTGCCCCGACGGCTCGGCGCCCGGCCTGGCCGGCGCCCACGCCAGCGCCCGGTCGGGCTCGTAGCGCACGACGTGGTTCTCCACCCGGTAGCGCCCGCGGTCGGGGTGCTCCATGTCGATGACGAAGACGTCGCCGACCTCGGTGATCGCGAGGTGGGTGTGCGACGCCCGCACCGTGCCGCTGCCGTCGAGGTCGGGATGCCGGTCGGGGTCGGCGAGCAGGGCGAAGACCCGCTCGACCGGCGCGTCGACGATGTCGCTGACCGAGATCTGCGTGTCGCTCACCCCGCGATCGTGTCAGGTCCGCGCGCGGGGTACCCCGCGCGCATGGCGACCCCGGACATCACGTTGCACCGCGGTGACATCACCGCCGCCGCGGTCGACGCCGTCGTCAACGCGGCCAACTCCTCGCTGCTCGGGGGCGGCGGGGTCGACGGCGCGATCCACCGCGCCGGCGGCCCGGCGATCCTCGAGGCGTGCCGCGAGCTGCGCCGCACCACCCTGCCCGACGGGCTCCCGACGGGGCGGGCCGTCGCGACGACGGCGGGGGAGCTCCCGGCGCGCTGGGTGATCCACACCGTCGGGCCGGTGTACGCGAAGTCCGAGGACCGCTCGCACCTGCTGGCCTCGGCCTACCGCGAGTCGCTGCGGGTGGCCGACGAGATCGGCGCGCTGACCGTCGCGTTCCCCGCGGTGTCGGCCGGCGTGTACGGATGGCCGCTCGGCGACGCGGCGCGGATCGCGGTGACGACCGTGCGCGAGACCGAGAGTGCGGTGCGCGAGGCACGGTTCATCCTGTTCAGCGATCAAGTCCACCAGGTCTTCGTCCGGGCGACGCAATCGCTCGGGTGAGAGATCCGGTGGCCCGACGCACAGAGTGAGCGATCCGCCAGACCCACAGCGGTTGTGCGCCGAACCGGTGTAGGTGACGTGCGTCCGACCACCGTGAACGGTCCGTGACCCCCTCGTCACTGCCTCGTTGTGCCCGTCGGATCGGGCCGTCGACACGACCAGGTCCTCCCGTCCGGGGCTCGGGCGGGACGCACGCGAGCGAGGGGCAGGCAATGGCGGGCAGGCATCGCAGGGGGGCGCAGCGCGGGGTGCCGGCGGGGCGGGTCGCGGTCTCGGTGGCCGCCGTCGGGCTCGGCGCGATCCAGCTCGCGGGGGTCGCGGCGGCGGCGCCCACCGGCACGGCCACGGTCGGGGGGACGCCCTGCACGGACGCGCGCATCAAGGCGTGCGTCGACCTCTCCGAGAACCGCGCGTGGCTGCTCGACGGCCACGGCAACGTCGTCCACGGCCCCGTCGCCAACAGCCACGGTGCCGAGGGCCACGAGACGCCGCCCGGCGACTACATCATCCAGCGCAAGGAGCGCTACCACGTCAGCCGCGAGTACGAGGGCGCCGAGATGCCGTACTCGGTGTTCTTCGACAACGAGGGCCGGGCGTTCCACGGGGGCGACATCGACCGGCAGTCGGCCGGCTGCGTGCGGCTCGAGATGGACGACGCGGAGCGCTTCTTCGAGCACCTGGACCCGAACGACCGCGTGCAGATCGTTCCCTGACCGGGTCGCGGGGCGGGGGACACGCGAGGGGGGTGCCTCTCGCCCCGCGACCACCGGGGTCGGCCGTCAGGCCCGCCGGCGCAGCACGAGCGCGACGGCGCCGGCGACGACCACCAGGGCGATCACCACGAACACCCAGGTCGGCACGCCGCCGTCGGTGTCCTGGTCGGCCGCGGCCGCCGGTGAGGGCGGCGCGGTGGGCCCGCCGTGACCCGCGTGGGGGTCGACGGGGGCGGGCGTGCCCGCGGTGCCCGGCGTGGTCGCGGGCACGGCTGCGCCCGGCGAGGGGTTGGTCAGCGTGAACGAGATCGATCCGGTGACGGGGTGCCCGTCGCTGGAGACGACGCGGTAGCCGATCTCGTACTCGCCCGCGGTCGGCAGCGGCCCGACCGGGACCGAGACGACCTCGCCCTGCACGGTCGCCTGACCCTGCTCGTGGTGGGCGCCGTCGGGCCCCACCACGGTGAGGGCGGCGAGGCCGGGCTGGGGGGTCTGGTCGAAGGTCACCGACACCTGGGTCGGCGCGTTCGCCAGGGTGGCGCCGTCGGCCGGGTCGCTTCCGGTGACGACGTCGTGGGCGGACGCGGTCCCGCTGGTCAGCAGGAGGGCCACCAGGGCGAGCAGGCCGGCGGCGAGCACGCCGAGCGGGTCGCGGGGGCTGCGCGGGCGGTGGGTCCGGGGGACGGCGCGCGCCGTCCACGTCGGGGTCATGGGGGTCCTTCCGGGGCGGGGTGTCGTCGGACGCGCGGGTGCTCAGCGCGTCGACGGCGGACCCCGCCGCGGGTGGTGCCCGACGGCCGCGCGGGCGGCCGCGCCGGGGGCGGCCGGGCCGGGGCGTCCGGTGCGCGGACGGGGTCCGGCGGGCGGCGTGACGCCGGCCAGCAGCACCGGCCACCACCGCCAGGCGGTGCCGACGCGCGTGAACGCCTCGCGGGCGGCGCGGTCGGCCCGCACGATCGCCCCGCCCACGACGACGGCGACCGCGAGGTGCGCGAGGACCATGCCGGGCCCGTGCGGCGTCGCGGCCGGCCCGTGGTGGGCGTGGTCGGTGTGGCCGGCGGGCAGGGACAGGTGCAGGGCGAGCTGGCCGGCCGCGAGCACGCCGACGGTGCGTCCGGGCGACCCCGGGCGGGCCCCGACCAGCGCCGTCGCCAGGACGACGAGGACGGCGACGACCGTGGCCGGGGCGGTGGCGGCGACCGCCCCGCCCGCCTCGCCGTGGGCGGCGACCCCGAGCACGGCCGCGGACACGCCGAGCAGCACGGCGCGGGGCGCGGCGGCGGGCTCGGGTGTCACGGGCCTCCACGGTAACCCCGCCCCCGCGCCGCCCTCCCACGTGAGCGGACTTCCCGGCTGCAGCCGGGAAGTCCGCTCACATGTGGGTCCGGAGGAACGCGCCCGCCTCGGCGACGGCCTGCAGCGAGGTGCGGGGGGTGAGCCCGCCGGTGGCGACGTAGCCGTGGGCGGCGCCGAGGTAGCGGGTGTGGCGCACGGCCACGCCGGCGCCGGCCAGCGCCGTCACGTAACGCTCGCCGTGGTCGCGCAGCGGGTCGTGCTCGGCGGTCTGCACCAGCGCGGGCGGCAGCTCGCGGAGGTCGGCGCGCAACGGCGAGGCGTAGGGCGCGGTGCCGTCGGCGCCGGCGAGGTAGAGCGCGTGGAAGCCGCGGATGTCGGCGGCCGAGAGGATCGGCGCGACGGGGATCGTCCGCTCCGAGGGCAGGACGTCGACCATCTCGACGCCCGGGTAGACGAGCACCTGGGCGGCGATGCGCGGCCCGTCCTGCCCCTCGCGCCGTCGGTCACGGGCCATCAGGCACACGACGGTCGCGATGTTGCCGCCCGCGCTGTCGCCCATCACCGCGATGCGCCCGGCGTCGATGCCCCAGCCGCCGGGGTCGGCGGCCAGCGCGGCGACCGCGTCGTAGCCGTCCTGCGCCGGCACCGGGAACGGGTGCTCGGGCGCCAGCCGGTAGTCCACGGACACCACGACCGCGCCGGCCTCGCGCGCGACGTGCGCGCAGAACCACTCGGACTGGTCGAGGTCGCCCTGCACGAACCCGCCGCCGTGGAAGTTCACGACGACGGGGGCGGGCGCGTCCGTCGACGGCGGGCGGTACACGCGCACCGCGAGCCCGTCGGGCACGGCCGCCGTGGGCAGCCGGGCGTCCTCGACGACGACCTCGCGCGGCGGGCTCCCCATCACCGCCCGGGCCAGCGGGCCGTGCTGCAGGCGCAGCACGGCGGCCCGGGCGGCGGGGACGTCGGCCGGATCGAGGTGGGCGACCGAGCCGCCGAGCCGGCGGCGCAGCGCACCCACGAGGCGCAGGCTGAGGGGGAGGCGCACCCGTGGAGCTTCGCCCACGGGCACGCCGACGCTCACACCCCTCACACCGCGGCGCTGAGGTTGACCTCGATGTTCCCGCGGGTGGCCTTGGAGTACGGGCAGAGCTCGTGCGCGCGGGCCACGAGCCGGTCGGCCTGCTGCTGGTCGGCGCCCGGGACCGTGGCCGTGAGCCAGACCTTCAGCCCGAAGCTCTCGGCGTCCGGGCCGATCCCGACGCGGGCCTCCACGGTCGAGGAGTCGATGTCGAGGTCGGCCTGCCCCGCGGCGAGCTTGAGCGCCTGGTGGAAGCAGGCGGCGTACCCGGCGGCGAAGAGCTGCTCGGGATTCGTGCCGCCACCGGGGCCGCCCATCTCCTTGGGCATCGTCATGTCCTGGTCGATGACGCCGTCCGAGCTGCGGACGTGACCGTTGCGGGCGTCACCCGAGGACGTGGCCTCGGCGGTGTACTGGATGTCCATACGACAGGGCGTACCCGCGCACGACGCCCCCACCCGCGGGATCGGTCACGTCGGTCGGACCGGCGCCCACCCGGCGTCGGGGTGGGCCGCTGACCCTCCCGCGTCGCACGGCCCCGGCGGTGCTGCCAGGCTCGGCCCGCCAACAGCGGTCGAGAACCTCCGAGGGTGAGCCCGTGCCCGACCTGCACATCCCCGCCTCGGCGGGCAGCCACCAGTCCGCCTACCTCGCCGAGCCCCCCGTCGGCGACGGCCCGTTCCCCGGCGTCGTCGTCCTCCAGGACGCCTTCGGGGTGGGGGAGAACATCAAGGACCACGCCGACCGGCTCGCGGCCGCCGGCTACCTGGCCGTCGCCCCGGCCGTCTACACCGCGCGCGGTGGCGGGCCGCGGTGTGTGGCCGCCACCCTGCGGGCCATGCGCTCCGGTCGGGGCCCGGTGTTCGACGACATCGAGGCGGCCCGGACGTGGCTCGCGGGCCGGGACGACTGCACCGGGCGGATCGGCATCATCGGGTTCTGCCAGGGCGGCACCTTCGCGCTGCTGTCCGCCGCCCGCCACGACTACGCGGCGGCGGCCCCGAACTACGGGATGGTCCCGGCGGACGCCGAGGCCGACCTGTCCGGCATCTGCCCGGTGGTCGCGAGCTTCGGCGGACGGGACACGATGCTCCGCGACCATCCGGCACGCCTCGAGGCCGCGCTGACGAGCATGGGCGTGGACCACGACGTGAAGACCTATCCCGACGCCGGGCACAGCTTCTTCGAGCACTTCCCGGCCAACGGCCTGCTGGTGCGCTTCGCCGGCGCCGGGTTCCACCGTCCGAGCGCCGAGGACGCCTGGAGGCGCATCCTGGGGTTCTTCCACACCCACCTGGAGGCGGCGTGACCGACCTGCCCGACCTCGAGTCGTACCTCATCGACATGGACGGGGTGCTCGTCCACGAGCAGAACGCCCTGCCGGGTGCGGACGAGTTCCTGCGTCGCCTGCACGACGCGGGCAAGACGTTCCTCGTCCTGACCAACAACCCGATCTACACCCCGCGCGACCTGCAGGCCCGCCTGCACGCGAGCGGCATCGACGTGCCCGCCGAGAACCTGTGGACCTCCGCGCTGGCCACCGCGCAGTTCCTCGACGACCAGCGCCCGGGCGGCAGTGCCTTCGTCGTGGGCGAGGCGGGGCTCACCACCGCGCTGCACGACATCGGCTACATCCTCACCGACCGCGACCCCGACTACGTCGTCATCGGCGAGACCCGGACGTACTCCTTCGAGGCCATCACCCGGGCCATCCGCCTCATCCAGGGCGGCGCGCGCTACATCGTCACCAACCCCGACGCCACGGGCCCGTCCCCGGAGGGCACGTTGCCGGCCACCGGATCGGTCGCCGCGTTGATCACCCACGCGACGAAGCGTGACCCGTACTTCGTGGGCAAGCCGAACCCGTTGATGATCCGTGCCGGGCTCAACACCATCGGTGCCCACTCCGAGACCACGGCGATGATCGGCGATCGGATGGACACCGACATGGTCGCGGGCATGGAGGCCGGGCTGCACACCATCCTCGTGCTCTCGGGCATCACGGACCCCAGCGAGATGGATCGCTACCCCTACCGGCCCAACCAGGTGGTCCAGAGCGTGGCCGAGCTGGAGGTGGGCGTGCGGGGCTGACGGGGTACCTCGCGGGTATGCCCGAGAAGTTCGAGGACCTGCCGTCGACGCTGCAGCGCTCGCCGGAGAGTGCCCGCGAGACCTACGCGAAGGCGAAGGAGTCCGCGGAGGACACCTACGGCAAGGGCGAACGCGCCAGTCGCACGGCCTACGCGGCGCTCAAGCACACGCACGAGAAGGTCGGCGACCACTGGGAGCAGAAGGAGGAGTACGGCCCCTCCGACTCCCGCGCCGAGAGCGGCGGCGCGAACCCCGGCGGGGAGACCGGCGGCGGGGTCGACGCGGGAGCCAGCAAGGAGCACCTCTACGAGCGGGCGAAGGAGCTCGGCGTGGAGGGTCGCTCGAAGATGGACAAGGACGACCTCGCGGAGGCCGTGCAGAAGGCCAACGACAGGGAGACCCGCAAGGCCCGGGGTGACTGACCCCGCGCTGGAGCCGGCCGGTCCCGCCGAACCCGTCACCGGGCCGGTGACGCCGCCCCGTCCTGCGCCGGGCTGGCTCGAGCTCGTCGTCGCCGCCCTCGCCTACGTCGTCCTCCAGATCGGCCTGTTCGTGCCGATCGGGCTGCTGTCGGAGGGCATGCCGCCGGCTCCGTTGCTGGTCGCGGTCTCGGGGGCCTCGGCCCTCGGCGCGGTCGCGATCGCGCTGTCCCTGCGCGTGCGCTCGGCCGCCGCGGTGGGGCTCGTGCGCCCCACGGCGCGTCACCTGGCGACCGGTCTCGGGATCGGCCTCGTGGTCTGGCTGCTCTCCCGCGTCCTCATCGTCGTCTACGTCGCCGTCACCGGCGACACCTCCGACCCCCAGGCCGCGCTGACGCTGTTCAGCGGACCGGTCGCCGCGGCGCTGGTCGTCGCGATCGGCGGCCTCGTCGTCCCGCTGGGTGAGGAGCTGCTCTTCCGCGGGCTGGCCTACCCCGTCCTGCGCCGCCTCGGCCGCGTCGTCGCCGTGGTGCTCAGCGCGGCGGTGTTCGCCCTGGCGCACGGGCTCAACGTCGTCTTCGCCGCCGCGTTCCTGCTCGGTGTCGTCAACGCCGTGCTCTACGAGCGCACCGGCTCGATCTGGCCGGCCGTGGCCTCCCACGCCACGTTCAACGTCATCTCGTTCGTGCTGGTGCTCGCGGTGGGCGACCAGCTCTGAGCCCCGACCGAGCCCGACCGGCCGGTCGTGCTCAGGTGAAGGCCTCGAAGTCCATGTCCACGCCGTCGGTGGTGCGCCGGACGGTGACGACCCCGGCGGCGTCCTTCGTGTCCAGTTCCCAGAGCATCCGGGCGAGGCGGTGCGCCGCGCCGCGGGGCTCGTCGGCGGTCTGCAGCAGTGTGCGGTGCGAGGCCCCGAGGTTCCACGCCGCGGCCGTGCCGGCACCCTGGCTGGCCGACGTCACGACGTCGAGCAGCCAGCGGGCGGGCTTCCCGGAGAACGCCGCGGTCTGGTGGGCGAGGACCTCGACGACGTGGTCGGCACGCACCAGCCCGTCGTCCAGGGTCTGGATCCACACCCGGCTCAGCCCCACGATCGCGCCTCCCTCGCCTCCGCAGCACACCGTCGGTCCGGCTCCCGCGTGCCACGGTGACGAGACCGCGCCCGGCGGAAGCCGGGGCCGGTGGCCGGAGCGACCCGTGTCGAGGGTGGATGCGGCGTACGGCCGTGCGTCGGTCGTCCGGTCGGCCCGGCTCCCGCCGGGGAGGGTCATCGATCACCGTGCTGTCGGTCAGGAGTCGGTATCGCGCTCGACATCACCTCCTCGTCGAGACGGTCGTCGTCGACGTGCGGCGGGGGCGACCGCGTCCTCGGGCGGCGACGGTCGACGGCCACGACGAACACCTCCTCCGGTCAACCCTGAGAGCGCCTCGGCGCCTCTCCAACCAACCGCGAGATACCTGCAACTCTAGGGAGAGGTTTTCCTCAGGTCAACCCTGAGGTTCCTCCCCGCGCGTGGAGCCGAGCTCGCGGCGCGCGACGTCGCGTTCGTCGCGCGCGGTGTCCCGTTCCCGGCGAGCCCGGTCGCGCTCCTCGGTGGTCGCGGCGTGACGGGCGCGCTCGTCGGCGAGGTCGGCACGGAGGTCGAGGATCGCCGCGGCGCTGGCGAGGGTGTGACCGTGCTCGGTCAGCTCCCGCAGGGCGACGATCCGGTCGAGCTGCGCGCGCGACCACCGCCGGTGCCCGCCCTCGGAACGTGCCGGGCTGACCAGCCCGGCGGCGTCGAGGTTGCGCAGGTACGCCGGGGTGACCCCGAGCAGGTCGACGGCCTGGCCCATGCCGAAGGCCGGGTGGTCGGGGTCGTCCAGACGGTCCAGAGACATGCCTTCTTCTCCCACCGGTACCGCGACCCGACGGTACCGGCCCGCCGGGTGCGCTCCGCGCACATGAGCACGAAGAAGTGCTTCCAGCACTCCTACGTGCTCACGGGCGCGTCAGCGCACCTGCTCGGTGGGGCGCACGAGCATCTCGTTCACCGCCGCGCGCCGCGGCCGGGTGACCATGGAGAGGGCGGGACCATCGAGCGCCCCCGTCACCACGGCGGTCGTGCCCCCGAGCACTCCACCCACGCAGTCCTCCCCACCTCGGTGCCGATCACGAGCAGGCGTACCACGGGCGCTCCGGTGGAACCCCGCGACACGTGAGCACTCCGACCGACAGCCAGACCGCCATCGAGGTCCACGACCCGGCCACCGGCGAGCTCGTGGGCCGCGTCCACCCCGCCGGCCCCGACGAGGTCGACGCCGCGGTCGCCCGCGCCCGCACCGCCCGCGACGGCTGGGCCCGCACGTCCCCCGGTGACCGCGCCGGGCTCGTCCGCGACGCCGCGGGGGCGCTGCGCGCCGTCGCCGAGGAGCTCGCCCGCCTCAACGAGACCGAGACCGGCCGGCCCTACGACGACGGCCTGGGCGGGGTGCTCGCCGCCGCCGGGACCCTCGAGCAGTACGCCGAGCTGGGCCCGGTGCACCGCGGGCGCTCGCTGCAGGGCAACTGGGGTGCCACCGACCTCATGGTCCCCGAGCCGCGCGGGGTGGCCGCGGTCATCACCCCGTGGAACGACCCGGTCGCCGTCGCCGCCGGGCTATCCGGGGCGGCCCTGGTCACCGGCAACACCGTCGTGCACAAGCCCAGCGAGCGCTGCCCGCACCTCGGGCGGCGCTTCGCCGAGCTCGTCGCGTCGTTCCTGCCCGACGGCGTGCTCGAGATCGTCGACGGCGCGGGCCCCACCGGCGCGGCGCTGGCCGGGCACGCGGACGTCGACCTCGTCGCCCATGTCGGCTCGATCGTCGCCGGCCGCGCGATCGCCCAGGCCGCCGCGGGCACCGGGGCGCACGTCCTGCTCGAGAACGGCGGCAACGACCCGCTGGTCGTCGACGACGACGTCGACCCGCGCTGGGCCGCCGAGCAGGCCGCGCTGGGCTCGTACGCCAACGGCGGCCAGGTGTGCGTGTCGGTCGAGCGCATCTACGTCGCGGCGGGCGTCGCCGAGCCGTTCCTCGACGCGCTGGCCGAGGAGGCCGCCCGCTGGGTCTACCGGCCGGGACCGGGGGAGAAGGCGCTCGGCCCGCTGGTCGACCGCCGCCACCGCGACCACGTCCACGCCCACGTCGCCGCCGCGGTCTCCGACGGCGCGCGGGTGCACGCCGGCGGCTACGTGCCCGAGGGCGAGGGCGCGTTCTACCCGGCCACCGTGCTCTCGGGCCTGAGCCCGGCGATGGCGATCCTGCGCGAGGAGACGTTCGGTCCGGTCGCCCCGGTGCGCGTCGTGGAGGACTTCGCCCAGGGCCTGGCCGAGGCGATCGACGACCCGCACGGCCTCGCCGCCACGGTGCTGACCGGTCGCATGGCGCACGCCCAGCAGGCGTGGCGGGAGCTGCCCGTCGGCACCGTGAAGATCAACGCGGTGTTCGGGGGCGCGCCGGGCGGGGCCGCCGAGCCGCGCGGGCGCTCGGGATCGGGCTTCGGCTACGGGCCGGAGCTCCTCGACGAGATGACGACCACCAAGGTGGTGCACTGGTCGCCGCTGCCGTAGGCCGTCCGGGCGCCGGTCGCGACGGAGGGTGGCTCCTGATCACGGCGTGACCCCCGGACTGGGTGCCCTCGTTGGTCCGTCATGGCTACTCCCGACGACGCGCCCACGGACGCCGGCCTCACGACCGTGCTGCGCCGGCGGCGCCGCCGGCCGGGCGTGCTCGCCCGCGCGACGCTCGGGGTGTCGACGGCGGTCCTGGGCGTCGCGGGCGTGGGCGTGGCCACCGGCGTGGCGCCCGCGGCGCTGGTCGGGGCGCCGGCGACGCTCGCGGTCCCGCCGCCGGTTCCCGTGCCCGTGCTCGGTCCGCCGCCGACGCTCGTGACGCCCACGACGGAGGCCCCGGAGGTGACCTCGCCGACGACGACCCGGACCACGACCCGGACCACGACCCGGATGCCGCGGCGCAGCGCCGTCGAGGAGACGACCCGGCGCACGACCCGCGCGACGGCGCGGACGGTCACCCCGCAGCCGGTGGCGCCGGCACCCGTCACGCCGACACGCGGGGGATCGACGCCGGCGGAACCGGAGCCGAGTGAGCCCGCCGACCCGTCGACGAGCGGCGACGGCGGCGCGTCGCCCCGGGTGTCGCGCAGCGTCGAGGGCTGAACTGACCATCGCGCCTGTCCGGGCGGGGGGTTCTCGTCCACGCGGGGCGAGACGGGCGTTTCGGCCGGTCGTCCTGGTCGGCGTCCGGGCTCGGAGGCGCGGCCGTGATCTCCGGGTTCGTGCGGTGGACGACGGCGCCGCGCGCGGGTCGTGCTCCTGATCTACGAGCGCCACGGTCGTGGTCGTGATCGGCGGAAGTGTGCGCCAACGTGCTCTCGAAGCCTGCCCCCGCACACTTCCGCCGATCACCGGCCGCGCCGGTCACCGGCCGCGCCGATCACCGGCCGCGCCGATCACCGGCCGCGCCGACCGCCGACGGTGATCGATGCGCCTTTCCCTGGCGTTGCGTAGCAGCAACGCCGCATTGCTCGCACTCCGGAGCGCGGACCTCAGGGCGGCGGGTCCCACGCCCGGCGCAGGACCCGCCACCCACGCTCGTCAGCGCATGAGGGCGACCAGCTCGCCGGGGAGCTGCTCGAGGGTGCGGTCGACCTGGTCGGAGGGCAGCCACTCGCGCAGCAGCCGCAGGACCTGCTCGACCTGGCGCTCGACCTCGTCGGCGTCGACCGACGCGACGTGGCCGCTGACCGCGTCGACGAACGCGTCCTTGCCGACCGGGCGGGCGGCGTCGTCCTTCGGGCGCTGGGCACGCAGCTCCGCGGACAGTTCCGGCGGCAAGCTGACCGTGAGCTCCTGCGCGAGGCCGCTGCTGATCGTCTTGCCGAGCTCGTTGAGCGTGCTGCGGACCAGCACCTCGGCCTCCGAGGGCTGCTCGAGCCCGAGGCGACGCTGCACCTGCCCGCTGAACGCGGCGAGGGTCTGGCTCGAGTTCGACGGGTTCGGGTCGTGGGGGTTCTCGTCACCCTGGATCGGCGGTGTCGTCATCAGATGCTTCCTTCCGTTCGACCTTCGGTCTTGTGCGCGCGTGTCCGTGCCCCGGCACGGAGATCCGCTCACGAGGCGGAGCCGAAGCCCTCCTGCGCGGCGCGGTGCAGGCCCTCGGTCCAGCGCGCTCGGCGCTCGTCCTCGGTCTGCTCCCACCACGCCGGGCCTCGCTCACCCAGGGCGGTCTTGGCCGCCTGTACCCGCGATCGCGCCGACGACTCTCCCGCACGGTCGCCGGCGCGGGTCGCGGCGCCCACGTCGCGGCGGGCGGCCATGAGCCAGCGCCGCAGGACCGCGGCGTCGTCGGCGGGGATCCGCGGGTCGGCGGCGCGCCAGCGGCGCCCGTCGACGACGATGTATCGCCCGTCGTCGGTGTGCTCGACCATCAACCGAATGCGAGCGCCCGCAGGCGCCGGGCCGCGGCGACGACCTCGTCGGGCCCGATGTCCAGGCACTCCTGGGCGAACGGGCACGCGAGCTGGCGGCAGGGCGCGCAGGACACGGGCCGGGTGAGCACCTCGGCGCGGGTGGAGCGCGGCGCGTACTGGCCGACGGTCTCGGTGCCGGCGAACAGCTCGACGACGGGCGCGCCGACGGCGTCGGCGAGGTGCACACCGCCGGAGTTGTTGGCGACGACCACCTCGGCGTCCGCGAGCACCGCGGCCAGGTCGCCGAGACCGAGCCCGCCCGCGAGCGGCACGCCGACGTCACCGGCGACGGCATGGACGAGGTCGGCCTCGCGCTCGGTACCGGTCACCGCGACGACCAGCCCGTCGGCCGCGAGGGTGCGGGCGACGGCGGCGAACCGCTCGGCGGGCCAGCGCCGCGACGGGCAGCTCGCGCCGGGGGCCACGACGGCGTAGCGGGTGCCGGCGAGCGCGGTGGGCACGTACGCGTCGTCGGGGACGCGGGCGTGCAGCGTGTGGCCCCGCGACGGCACGCCCACGGCGGCGAGGGTGCCGAGCATGCGGTCGACCTGGTGCTCCTCGTCCGGTGGCGCGGGCACCCAGTGGGTCAGCAAGCCGCCGCCGAACTCCTTGGACGTGCCCACCCGCACGGGGACGCCGGCGCGCCGGGCGACCTCGGCGGCGGGCCAGGGCGACTGGGAGAACGAGGTGAGCACGACGGCGGCGTCGAGGCCGCGGGCGGCGAGGTCGGCGACGAGGTCGGCGTCCGGGTCGGCGCCGGGCACGAGGTCGAGCTGCTGCCACGACACCGAGGCGGTGACGACGTCGTCGACCTCGGGCAGCAGGGCGGCCGCGGCGGCGCCGGCGGGGGAGGCGAGCAGCGTCAGGCGCGCGTGCGGTGCGGCGGCGCGCAGCGCGCGGAACACCGGGCCGGTCATGAGCACGTCGCCGACGTTGTCGGGGCGCACGACGAGGACGTGGCGCATCGCGGCCCAGTCGGGGTCGCCGTGCCCGGGCCGGTGGGCCGCGGGGTGCCTCAGGTCGGGGCACGGGTGATCGACACGCACGACGGCGAGTACCCGGAGCTGCTGGCAGCATCACGCGCGTGGCCTGGTCAGGGTGGTTCCACGCGCGGCCCGTCGCCCGCGGCGTGTGGCTCGTCGCCGAGCCCGGGCACGTCAACTCCTTCCTCGTGGCCGGACGGGACCGGGCGGTGCTGGTCGACTCGGGGCTCGGCATCGCCCCGATCCGCCGCGTCGTCGAGGCCCTCACCGACCGCCCGGTGGACGTCGTGCACACCCACGCCCACCTCGACCACGTGGGCGGCGACGCGGAATTCGACCGGGTCGCGATCCACCCCGCCGGCGTCGCCGAGCTGCGGGCGGGCGCGAGCGCGTCCGAGCGGCGCCGCTACCTCGCCCACACGCGCCGGATGCTGACGGCGGCCGACGCGTACCGGGCGCTCGACCGCGACTTCTTCCACCTGCTCTCCGCCGACTCCGACCCGCGCCCGCTGCCGCCCGGGGTCGACGAGACCACCTGGGCGCCCGGCCCCGCGCTGGAGCCCGCGCTGCTCGCCGACGGCGACGTGGTCGACCTCGGCGGGCGCGCGCTCACCGTGCTGCACACGCCCGGGCACAGCCCCGACTCCGTCTGCTTCCTCGACGAGCACGCCGGGCTGCTGTTCGGCGGGGACACGGTCAACACCGGACCCACGTACGCCCAGGCGCCGGAGTCCGACCTCGCCGCCTTCGCGGCCTCGACGGCGCGGCTCGCCGACCTCGCCGACGACGTGCACCTCGTGCTCATGGCGCACTTCGGGCGGGCGGTGGCCGAGGGCGCGTACCTGCGCGAGGTCGCGGCGGCCTTCGCGCGGCTGCTCGCCGGCGACGCCGTCCTGCGCCCGGCCCGCGACTGCGACGACGACCCGGTCCGCGAAGCCGTCTTCGACGCCTGCTCGATCTACCTTTGACCTCCGGTCTCGTGCGCGCTTGCCCGTGCCCCGGCACGGGGAAGCGCGCACGGCCCACGGTTGCCCGCCGGGCGGGTCGGGTACCGGCGCCGGGTGAGTCCTCTGCGTGTCGCCCTGGTGCACGGGCGCGCCGACCCCGCCCACGACGGGGTCGCCGACTACACCGTGCACCTCGCCGACGCGCTCGACCGCCGGGGTCTCGACGTCGTCGACGTGCCCGTCGACCCGGGCGTGCGGGGGCTGCTGCGCGCCGCCCGCCTGCTGCGCGCGAGCCGCGCCGACGTCGCCCATGTGCAGTTCGCGCCCTCGGCGTTCGGGTTCTCCGGCGCGCCCGGGCTGCTGGGCGACCTCGCGGGGAGACCGCTGGTGACGACCCTGCACGAGTACGGCTGGTGGTCGTGGGCGCCCCGCGTGCCGGCGCGCGTGTGGTCGTTCCTCGAGCGGCGTCGCTGGGCCGACCGCGAGACCGGCCGCCTCGTCCCGCGCAGCGCCGCGGTGCTCACGACCAACGGCGAGCACGCCACGACGCTGGCCGACCGGTGCGGTGTCGCGTCACGCCGGGCGCCGCTGCTCCCCAACGTCGAGGTCTCTCCCGATGCCCCCGACCGCGTCGCCACCCGCCGGGCGCTCGGCGTGCCCGAGGACGCGGAGCTCGTGGTGTTCTTCGGCTTCGTGCACCCGGTCAAGGGCCTGCGCTACCTCGCCGACGCCGTCGCGAAGCTCGCCGCCGAGCGGCCGCGGGTGCACCTGCTGATCCTGGGCGGCTTCACCTCGCTCGCCCTGCCCGCCGACGAGGCAGAGGCGTTCCGCGCGGAGCTGGCCGGGCAGATCGCCGAGGCGGGCGCGGCCGACCGCGTCACGATCACCGGGCACCGGCCCGCCGGCGAGGTGAGCGCCGCGCTGCAGGCCGCCGACGTCGCCGCGTTCCCGTTCACCGCCGGCGCCACGCTGAAGAGCGGGGCGCTGCTCGCCGCGCTGGACCACCAGCTGCCCACCCTGGTCACGCGCCGCCCCGACGCGCCCGAGGACCCCGACCTCGTCGACGGCGAGACGGTCGTCGTGGCCCGGCAGGTGCGCGACGCGGAGGTGCTCGTCGACGGGCTGCGCCGGCTGCTGGGCGACGACGCGCTGCGAGAACGTGTCGCCGCCGGTGGCCACGAGCTGGTGCGCGGGCAGTCGTGGGACACGCTCGCCGCGCTGCACGTGGAGGTCTACCGAGAGGTGACCCGGTGCGCCGCATCCTCCTGATCGACCTGCTCGGCGGGCTCGGCGACCTGATCATGGTGCTGCCGAGCGTGCACGCGCTGGCCGACGCGCACCCGGGCGCGGAGCTGACCGTGCTGACCCACGCCCCGAGCGTCCCACTGCTGGCCCGCGACCCCGCCGTCGCCGCGGTACGCACGGCCGAGAAGCACGACGAGCGCGCCGCAATCGAGCAGGCCCTCGTCGACCTGGCCCCCGACCTGACCGTCACGACGACGCGCTTCGACGGCATCGGCGACCTCGTCGAGAGCGACGCCGCCGCCCGGGGGACGAGGGCCGTCGCGAACCTGTGGCGGAACCCGCCGCCCGACGAGCTGGTGGGAGAGCGCTACCAGCGCATCCTCGCCGCCGAGGGCGTCATCGCCGACGAGCTCCGACCCCCGCGCGTCGTCCTCACCGACGACGAGCGCGCGCGGGGTCGGGACGCGCTGGTCCGAGCAATGCGGCTTTGCTGGCATCAGACGCCAGGATCGCCACATCCTCGCCCGCGCGACACGCCGACCGTCCTCGTCCCCGACGCCGGGATGGCCGTCAAGCGCTGGCCGGCGCGCCGGTGGGCGGAGCTGGCGGCGTCGCTGCCCGGCCCCGTGCTGTCGGTCGGCCCGGTCGAGGGTGCGGCCGAGCTCCCGCCGACCGACCTGCGCGGCCTCGGCGCCCTGTTCGCCGCGGTCGGCGAGGCCGGCGGCACCGTCGTCGGCCCCGACACCGGCCCGGTCCGGCTGGCCGCGGCCGTGGGCACGCGCACCGTCGGCCTCTTCGGGCCCACGGCGGCCTCGCGCTACGGGCTCGAGGAGGGCACCAACCTGCAGGGCCTGCCCGGATGCCCGTACCGGATGCCGACCGCGATCACCGAGCAGGTCTGCTGGTGGGATGCCGGATGTCCGCTGGCCCCCGAGCCCGCGTGCCTGCTCGACCTGCCCGTCGAGCGTGTGCGCGAGCACGTCCTCGATCCGATCCTGTGAGTGCTTCCCCGTGCCCCAGCACGGGAAGGCACTCACGAGACCGGAGGTCAAAGGCGGGTAGAACGGAGGACATGCGCTACCTCGATCTCCCCACCGCGAAGAGCTGGTCCGCGATCGGCCTCGGCACCTGGCAGTTCGGGTCCCGGGAGTGGGGGTACGGGCGCGACTACGCCGGCGCCGACGGTGAGGCCGGCCGGATCGTCGCGCGCGCCCTGGAGCTCGGCGTGACCGTCTTCGACACCGCCGAGGCCTACGGCTTCGGGCGCAGTGAGCGCATCCTCGGCGAGGCGCTCGACCGCGCCGACGCCGACCCCGAGACCACCGTCGTCGCGACGAAGATCTTCCCTGTGCTGCCGATCGACCAGGTCGTCGTGCAGCGCGGCACCTCCAGCGCCGCCCGGCTGCGCCGGAGGATCGACCTCTACCAGGTCCACCAGCCCAACCCGGTGATCGGCGACGGCACCACGATGGCCGGCATGCGGACCTTGCAGGCCGCGGGAGTCATCGGCGAGGTCGGCGTCAGCAACTACTCGCTCGACCGCTGGCAGGGCGCCGAGACCGCGCTCGGCACCCAGGTGGTCTCCGACCAGGTGCAGTACAGCCTCGTCGCGCGCGACCCCGACCGCGACCTCCTGCCCTACGCCCGCACCGCGGGCCGCGCGATCCTCGCCTACAGCCCGCTGGCCCAGGGCTTCCTGTCGGGCAGGTACGACGCCGACCACCGCCCGGCCAATCGCGTGCGCTCGCTCAACCCGCTCTTCCTGCCCGAGAGCCTGCGCCGCGCGACGCCGTTGATCGAGACGCTGCGCGAGGTCGCCGACGCCCACGACGCGACGCCCTCGCAGGTCGCGCTGGCGTGGACGATCCACCACCCGGTCGTGTGCGCCATCCCCGGCGCCTCGAGCGTCGCGCAGCTCGAGAGCAACTGCGCCGCCGCCGAGATCCGTCTCGGCGACGACGAGTACGACGCGCTGACCGCCGCCGCCGAGCGGTTCGAGCCCGTGCGCGGGTTCTCGGCCGTCGCGGGGATCGCCCGCGCGCAGCTCGGCGCCTGACCGGGCCGAGCGAACGGGGACTCCGTGCGCGTAGAAGCAGCGAACAGCACGTTCGCTGCGGGAACCCCGCGCTACCCCAACCGCGCCAGCATCGTCCGGTTGCGGGTGCCGGTCTTGCGCAGCAGCGAGCCCACGTGCTTCTCGACGGTCTTGGCGGAGATGGCCAGGGTCCGCGCGATCTGGCGGTCGGTGAGGCCCCGGGCCACGAGACCCCGGACCTCGTGCTCCCGCGGGGTGATCCCGGGCGCACGGGGTGGCGCCGCGAGCCGGTTCAGCTGGTCGTCGGCCAGCAGGGTCTCGCCGCGCCCGGCGGCGGTGACGACGGCGACGAGGCGGTCGGCGTCCGGGTCGACGCAGCCCTTCACCCCGGCGGCGACGGCGGCACGCAGCCGCTCGTCGGGGCAGTCGTGCGCGAGCAGCACGACCGCGGGCGGGGCGGGGAGGGCGGCGAGGCGGTCGAGGACGGCGAGGTCGTCGCCCAGCAGGCCGTGCTCGACGACCAGCACGTCGGGCCCGAGGAGCCGGCAGGCGCCGGCGAGGTCGTCGGCGGGCTCGGCGACCTCGGACACCATGCCGAGCCCCGGTTCGCCGAGCTGCAGCAGCCGGACCACGCCCGCCCGCACCACCGGGCGGACGGCCGCGACGAGAACCCCGGTCCGCGCCCGGCCCTGCGGGACCGCGGCCGCCGCGCACGGGACGGTCAGGCGCAGCCGCGTCCCGCGGCCCGGCGTGCTGTCGATCTCGAGCTCGCCGTCGAGGCGCCGCGCCCGCGCGGCCATCGCGCGCAGCCCGAGCCGCGCACCCGCCGTCGCCACGTGCAGCCGGGACTGAGCGGTGGCGTCGAAGCCGCGGCCGTCGTCCTCGACGAGCACGGTCAACGTGCCGGGCCCGTGCAGCACGCCCACCCGGACGCAGGCGGCGTCCGCGTGGACGACGACGTTGAGCAGCGCCTCCTGCGCCATCCGGAAGACCTCGTCGGCCACCTCGCCGGGGACGGCGCCGGCGCCCACCGTGACGAGGTCGGCGCGCGGGGACCCGTGCCCCTCCACCCAGGCGAGCTCCTCGCGCACGGCCTGCTCGAGGGTGCGGCCGGCGAGCGCGCCGCTGTCGGCCAGCGCGAGGACCGCGTAGTCGGCGAACAGCTCCGCCAGGTGGACGTCGGCGGGGGAGAAGGCCCCGGTGCCGGTGACCACGCACGCGCCGATGACCCGCGGGCCGCGGCGCGCGGGCACGGCGAGCACCGGCTCGCGTCCCGGTTCGTCGTCCACCACCGGGCCGCGCGTCGCGAGGACCCGGTCGACGGCCTCGATGGGCACGTCGCCCGCGCCGGCCGCCACCGCCCACGTGCCCGTGGCCTCGTCGACACGCACGACCCAGCCGGTGCCGCCGGTGAGCGACCCGAGGTGGTCGGCGATGCGCTGGAGCAGCGGATCCGCCTCGTCGTGCCCCGCCGGTGCGGGAGCGGGCAGGGCGTCGAGGGGAGCCGCGGCCACCACCAGTCGTCCTCCTCGACCACGTCGGGAACCGGATGCATACAAGATGCATCGATGCGGTGAGAGTAGGGTCACGCCGACTCGACGGCAAGGGTGGGTGCGCGGTGGGGAACGGGACCTCGGCCAAGGACCGGGCATACCGGGACACCAAGGCGCGCATCCTCGACGGCTCGCTGCCCGGCGGTGAGCTCATCACCGAGGGCCAGGTGGCCGACGCCCTCGCGATGAGCCGTACCCCCGTCCGCGAGGCGTTCCTGCGCCTGGAGGCCGAGGGGCTGCTACGCCTGTTCCCCAAGCGCGGGGCGCTCGTCGTCGCCGTGTCGCCGGCAGAGGTCGAGGCCGTCCTCGAGGCCCGCGAGGTGGTCGAGGGCCACGCGTTGGGCAAGCTCTGCGAGGCGCCGACGGCGGAGCGCGAGGCCGTCGCACGCGCCCTGCACGAGGTGCTCTACGTCCAGCGGGCCGCGCTCGCCGACGACGACGAGCCGGCGTTCGCCGAGGCGGACCGGCGCTTCCACATCACGATCGTCGAGAGCACGCGCAATCCGATCCTGCTCGAGCTCTACGCCTCGCTGCGCGACCGTCAGCTGCGCATCAACCTCGGCTCGCTGGACCGCGGGCCCCGCCGGCCGCAGGAGATCCTCGCCCAGCACGAGGCGATCGTCGACGCGCTCGCCCCGGGGCGGGCGGACGAGGCCCGCGCCAGGCTGCGCGACCACCTCGACGCCACCCGCGTCGCCGTCGCAGGCACGCGGAGCCCCGCTGCTTCCTAGGAGCGCCATGGGGGACATCCCCCATGCCCCGGGGTGGGGACAGTCCCCGTGGCCGGGGCGGCCCGTGCGCTCCTAGCGTCCTGCGCGCCGGACTCTCCCCGGCCGCCCCCCGACGGTGAGGTCCCCAGGGACCGGTCCGGGTGCGGGCGTCACCCCACCCCGGAGGTTCCCGAGATGCCGGGACTGACCCTTGCCGAGGCCCGCCGGATGCTCGATGCCGGGCTCGCCGAGGCCGACGCGATCGGCCAGCCGATGAACGTGGCGATCGTCGACGCGGGTGGCCACCTGCTGGCCTTCGCCCGCCAGGACGGCGCGATCCGGGCCAGCATCGACATCGCCCAGCGCAAGGCGAAGACCTCGATCCTCATGGAGGCCCCGACCGCGGCGCTCATGCCGCTGGTCCAGCCGGGTGCCGAGCTCTACGGGCTCGAGCAGACCGCCGGCGGCATGGTCGTCTTCGGTGGCGGAATCCCGGCGCACCGCGACGGCGAGCTGGTCGGCGCCGTCGGCGTCAGCGCCGGCTCGGCCGAGCAGGACGTCCGCGTCGCCGAGGCCGCCGTCGCCGCGCTGAAGGCCTGACCAGAGCACGACCCCACACGAGCGGATGGTGAGCGACCCGTGACCCAGACCGGCGACCGGCATCTCGACCCCGCGGTCGACTACCCCCTGAGCAGCCGGCGGCCCGACCTGCTGCACACCCCGACCGGCAAGCACATCGAGGACTTGACCCTGGACGCGGTGGTGGCGGGCGACCTCAGCCCGCTGGACCTGCGCATCGCGCCCGACACGCTGCTCATGCAGGCCGAGATCGCCGACGGCGCGGGGCGGTGGCAGCTGGCGGAGAACTTCCGCAGGGCTGCCGAGATGACCGAGATCCCCGACGAGCGTGTCCTCGCGATGTACAACGCCCTGCGGCCCAACGCCTCCAGCGGGCAGGAGCTGGCCGATCTGGCCGACGAGCTCGAGCGTGAGTACTCGGCGGGGCGCACTGCGGCCCTCGTCCGCGAGGCCGCCGACGTCTACGGGCGACGCAACCTGCTGGCCGCCGCCGACGACTGACCCCGCGGACGACACTGTCGCCCCGCGACCCGAGAGAGGCCGTCATGACCAGTACCGACCGCCCGGCCCAGAACCGGCACTCGACGCGCACCGAGATCATCGAGGCCCGACCGATCCAGCTCGACGGCTTCGTCGAGGAGTGGCCCGAGGTCGGCATGATCGCGATGGAGAGCCCCTACGACCCGGAGCCGAGCATCCGCGTCGAGGACGGCGTCATCGTCGAGATGGACGGGCGCGAGCGCTCCGACTTCGACTTCCTCGACCAGTTCATCGCTGACCACGCGATCGACATCTCTGCCGCCGAGGAGGCCATGGCCCTCGACGCGCAGGAGATCGCCGCCCGGATCGTCGACCCCCGAGTACCGCGGCAGGACATCCTCCACCTCACTCGCGGGCTGACCCCGGCCAAGCTGCTCGACGTCGTCGAGAGCATGAACGTCGTCGAGATCATGATGGCGATGCAGAAGATGCGCGCCCGGCGGACCCCCGCCAACCAGGCGCACTCGACCAGCGCCCGGGACAACCCCGTGCAGGTCGCCGCCGACGCCGCGGAGGCCGCGCTGCGCGGGTTCGCCGAGCTGGAGACCACCCTCGGCGTCGTGCGGTACGCGCCGCTGGTGGCCATCGCGCTGCAGGTCGGCGGGCAGACCGGGCGCGGCGGCGTCATCACCCAGTGCGCGCTCGAGGAGGCGACCGAGCTCGAGCTCGGGATGCGGGGCATCACCGCCTACGCCGAGACGATCTCGGTGTACGGCACCGAGTCGGTGTTCGTCGACGGCGACGACACGCCCTGGTCCAAGGCGTTCCTCGCGTCCGCCTACGCCTCGCGCGGGATCAAGATGCGCTTCACCTCGGGGACCGGGGCCGAGGTGCAGATGGGCAACGCCGAGGGCAAGTCCATGCTGTACCTGGAGATCCGCTGCATCCAGGTGGCCAAGGGCGCGGGTGTGCAGGGCCTGCAGAACGGCTCCATCAGCTGCATCGGCGTGCCGGGGGCCGTGCCCTCCGGCATCCGCGCGGTGGCCGCGGAGAACCTGGTGGCCAGCATGCTCGACCTGGAGTGCGCGTCGGGCAACGACCAGTCGTTCTCGCACTCGCCCATGCGGCGCACGGCACGCACCATGCCCCAGCTGCTGCCCGGGACCGACTTCGTGGTGTCCGGCTACTCCGGCGTCCCCAACGCCGACAACATGTTCGCGGGCTCCAACTGGGACCCGGAGGACTACGACGACTGGAACACCATCCAGCGCGACCTCAAGGTCGACGGCGGGCTGCGCCACGTCGCCGAGAAGGAGGTCCTGGCGGTGCGGGGCAAGGCGATCCGCGCTCTGCAGGCCGTCTTCGCGGGCCTCGACCTGCCGCCGATCACCGACGAGGAGGTCGACGCCGGCATCTACGCCCACGGCAGCGAGGAGCTCCCGGAGCGCGACGTGCTCGAGGACCTCAAGGCGGCCAAGGGCGTGATGGATCGCGGCATCACCGGGCTGGACCTGGTGGCCGCCCTGGAGAAGGGGGGGTTCCGCGACGTCGCCGAGAACCTGCTCCACGTGCTGCGCCAGCGCGTCTCCGGCGACCTGTTGCAGACCTCGGCGATCCTCGACGGCGACTTCTCCGTGCGGTCGGCGATCAACGACGCCAACGACTACGCAGGTCCCGGCACCGGCTACCGCCCCTCGGGCGAGCGCTGGGAGGAGATGAAGCGGCTGCGCCACGTGCTGTCCGCCAGCAACCCCGAGCAGGAGGTCGAGTGACGTGACCAGCACCGAGACCGGGCGACCGGAGCGCACCGCCGAGATCACCGAGAAGGGGCCGGCCGGACGCGGTGAGCGCGAGGACGAGGTGGTCCTGGGGATCTCGCCCGCCTTCTGCTCCTTCTTCACCAAGACCATCTCGAACATCCCGCTCGCGGAGGTGCTGCGCGAGGTGATGGCCGGCGTCGAGGAGCAGGGCGTCTCGCTGCGCATCGTGCGCGTGAAGGACTCCAGCGACCTGGCCAAGATCGCCCACCGGGCGGCCCGGCTGTCCGGGTCGGGGATCGGGGTGGGGATCCTGTCCCGCGGGACCTCGATGATCCACCAGAAGGACCTGGCCAAGCTCAGCAACCTCGAGCTGTTCCCCCAGGCCCCGCTGCTGACGCCGGAGACCTTCCGCGCCATCGGCAGCAACGCCGCGCAGTACGCCAAGGGCGACTCGCCCGCGCCGGTCCCGGTGCAGAACGACTTCATGGCCCGCCCGCGCTACCAGGCCAAGGCGGCGCTGCTGCACCTCAAGGAGACCGAGATGATCGAGCCGGACGGGGGCATCGTCGAGCTCGACGTGTCGATCCGACGCGCCGGGAGCTGACCGCGGTGGCATCCGGCGCGCCGCGCCTCGTCGTCGGCGTGGACATCGGCAACTCGACCACGGAGGCCTGCTGCGCCCGCGTCGACGACGACGGCGGCGTGGAGTACCTCGGCAGCGGCCTCGCGCCCACCACCGGGATCAAGGGCACCCCCGACAACGCCGAGGGCGTGCGGAAGGCCGCCGGGCAGGCGCTGGCCGACGGCGGGTGCCGGTGGCCGGACGTCGACCTCGTCCTCACCAACGAGGCCACCCCGGTGATCAGCGGGCTCGCCATGGAGACCATCACCGAGACCGTCGTGACCGAGTCGACGATGATCGGCCACGACCCCCGGACCCCGGGCGGCAGCGGCATCGGTGTGGGCACCACGGTCGCCCTGGCCGACCTCGCCGAGCGGGCGGCCGGCGAGGACGTCCTCGTCGTGGTGCCCGCGGCGGAGGACTTCGAGGACGTCGCCGAGGCCCTGGTCGCGGCGGCCCGCCGCGGGGTCGGGGTGCGCGGCGCGATCCTGGGGGGCGACGACGCGGTGCTGGTGGCTAACCGGCTGGAGGAGACCCTGCCGATCGTCGACGAGGTGACCCTGGTCGACGAGGTCCCGCTGGGCATGCTCGCCGCCGTCGAGGTCGCCGAGCCGGGACGCACCATCCGCACCCTGTCCAACTCCTACGGCATCGCCACCCTGTTCGACCTCGACGCCGAGCAGACGAAGATGATCTCACCGGTGGCCCGGTCGCTCACCGGCAACCGGTCCGCGGTCGTCGTGCGCACCCCGGGCGGCGACATCACCGACCGCCGGGTGCCGGCCGGCTCGATCGCCCTGCGCGGGCGGTCCTCGACGGTGTCGGTCGAGGTCGACGCGGGCGCCGACGAGATCATGCGGGCGCTCGCCCGGATCCGGCCGCTGGTCGACGCCGAGGGGGAGAGCGGCACCCACGTCGGCGGCATGATCGCCGGTGTCCGTGACGCGATGTCGGAGCTGACCGGGCAGCGTCCCGACGAGGTCGCCATCGAGGACCTGCTGGCGGTGGACACGCTCGTGCCGCAGGAGGTCCGCGGCGGGCTGGCCAAGGAGGTCGCGCGGGAGGACGCCGTCCTGCTCGCCGCGATGGTGCGCACCAGCCGCGGGCCGATGGAGCAGGTAGCCGCCGAGGTGCGCCGCGTGCTCGCCGAGGAGGCCCAACGTGTGCTCGAGGTCGAGATCGGCGGGATCGAGGCCGAGATGGCGGTCGGCGGCGCGCTGACCACCCCCGGCAGCGGGGAGCCGATCGTGGTGCTCGACCTCGGCGGCGGCTCGACGGACGCGGCCCACGCCGACACCGACGGCGAGGTGTACTCGGTGCACGTCGCGGGTGCCGGGGACCTGGTCACCACCCTCATCGACGCCGAGCTCGGCCTGGACGACAAGCAGGTGGCCGAGGAGATCAAGCGCTACCCGCTGGCGAAGGTGGAGAGCTTCTTCCACGTCCGGCACGAGAACGGCACGGCGCAGTTCTTCACCGAGCCGCTGGCCCCGGAGCTGTTCGCCCGGGTTGTGGTCCTCACCGACGAGGGCATGCACGCGGTCCCGGGCCGCCACGATCTGGCGACGCTGCGCCACACCCGACGCGAGGCCAAGCGGCGGGTGTTCGTGGTCAACGCGTTGCGCGCCCTCGAGCAGATCGCGCCGGGCGGCACCCTGCGCCAGATCGAGTTCGTGGTGCTGCTCGGCGGGTCCGCGCTCGACTTCGAGATCCCCGACATGATCGCCGACGCGGTCGCGCCGCACGGCATCGTCTGCGGCACCGGCAACGTCCGGGGCAGCCTGGGTCCCCGCAACGCGGTGGCGTCCGGGCTGGTGGCCGGGCACGCCCGCGGTCGCCGGGTCTCGGGGGCGGCGTGAGCGTCGGCGACGGCCCGACCCGTCCGATGGTGCTCGTCGCCGCCGCCGGGACGTTCCCCGCCGCGATCCTGCGGGAGCTGCGCGCCGGGCTGGAGGAGGAGGGCGTGCCGCACGAGCTGCGGCCCGGCCACGACGACGAGCCCGACCCGACCGTCCTGGCCCACCGCGTCGCGCGCGATTCATCGCTCGAGGTCGGCGTCGGCCTCACCGAGCGCGGGATCGCCGTCCACCACGCGAAACTCCCGGCGGGGCGACCGGTCACGGTCGACCCCGACGTCAACGCCGAGGTCGCCCGGCGGATGGGTCACGACGCGGCCCGCGTCGTCACCGGCGTCCCCCTCAAGCTCGTGACCGACGAGGACCACGCCGCCCCCGGCGACGCGGCCCGGCGCGCCTGACCCGCGCAGATCAGGCGGTGCGTCGCGCGGGGTCCTCGTCGTCGCTCGAACCCGAGCGAGGCCCAGAGGCGACGCGGCCCGCATCGTCGCGGGGCTGCCGCTGCGGACGGCGGCCGCCGGCTGACGCCCGGCACCAGCCGGCTCAGGCCGGCCTGAGCTCCACGTCGCGCCCGTCCTCGTCGAACTGGAGGGCCAGGCGCAGCGCGCCCTGCCCGGTCTCGATGCCGCGGCGCAGGACGTCGGGGTCGGTCTCGAGCGGGTTGATGGTGTCCGCGCCGGACGGCGGGCGGACCTCGAACAGGTACGGGGGCTCGCCGTCGGGCGAGGCGGTGGCGTGGGCGAGCCGGCGGTCGTCGCCGCGGCGGTTCTCGAGCCGGTTGCCCAGCACGTGCACCAGCCCCGGCACGTTGACCGCGCCGAGCCGGGACACCAGCGCCTTCTCCAGGCGGGTCGCGTCGATCGCGGTCTGGTCCGCGCGGCGGGTGCGCAGCACGAGCACGTGCGTGGCGCCCTGGTGCACCGCGGTGCGGAAGGGGATCGGCTCGGCGACGGCGGCGTCGACGTAGCGGCGCCCATCGATCTCGACCGGCAGCCCGGCGAGCAGGGGGACCGCCGCGCTGGCGCGCAGCGCGAGCTGCAGGGAGGCCTTGTCGACGATGGTGTCGTGGAGGTCGACGGCCTCGCCGGTCTCGACGTCGGTGGCCACCGGGTGCAGCGGGACCTCGGCGTCGAGCACCATCTGCCAGTCGAGCGGGACGATGTCCTCGCCGACGGTGTGGATGAGGTACTCGACGTCGACCACCGGCTGGCCGCGCAGCCCGCGGCCGGGCCGGGTCACCCGCTCCATGAGCCCCGGGCGGTACCAGCCGGCGCAGCAGTGCGCGGCCTGCGCGCCGACGAGCCAGCTCCCCGCCAGCGCGCCGGCGGACGAGCCGTAGACGGCGTCGAAGCACTCCGCGAGCCCGAGCTCCTCGAGCGCCAGCACCATGCCCGAGGAGTACGTGGCCCGGCTGCCGCCGCCCTCGACGGCCAGGGCGACGCGGTGGGGGTCGCTCCGCCGGCTCGGCGTGCTGCCCTCGGCGCGCCGGGCGGCCAGCACGTCGAGGACCGGGTGGGCGCGCACCGGGGCATCATGCACGCTCCTCTCCGGCGGTGCCCCGCGGGCACGTGAGCGGGAAGAAGTGCTGGGGCGCCTCGAAGTGCTCACGTGCGCGGAGCGCACCCCGCGGCGAGACTGGCGCGGATGAGCCTCACGACCGCCCTGCTGCGCCGGGCGATGCGCCTGCCCGCGCCCCGCGCCCGGCGCGTGTCGGTCGACCGCGACGTCGCGGTCCCGATGCCCGACGGCACCGTCCTGCGCCACGACCACCACCGTCCCGCCGGGGTGGCGCGGGGTCCGGTGGTCGTGGTGCGCAGCCCCTACGGGCGCGCGGGGTGGGTCGGCACGGTGTTCGGGCGCCTCGTCGCCGAGCGCGGCCTCCAGGTCGTCGTGCAGTCGGTGCGCGGCACGGCCGGTTCCGGCGGCGTCCTCTCGCCGTTCGACGAGGCCGACGACGGGTGCGCGTTCGTCGCCTGGGTGCTCGACCAGCCGTGGTGCGACGGGCGCCTGGCCACGCTCGGCCCCAGCTACCTGGGCCTGACGCAGTGGGCCCTGGCCCCGGCGGCGGGCGGGGCCCTGCGCGCCATGGGCACGCTGGTCACCGCGTCCTCGTTCCGCGGCCAGACCTACCCCGGCGGCGCGTTCTCGCTGGACAACGCCCTGTCCTGGACCTCGACGATGCGCACGCTCGCCGCCGGGCCCGTCGTCCGCGTCGTGCGGCTGCTGCGCGGGCGCCGCAACGTCGTCGACGCCCTCGACGCGCTGCCCCTGAGCTCCGCCGACTCGCGCGCCACCGGCGGCCAGGTCGACTGGTTCCAGGACTGGCTGCGCGAGTCCGACCCCGACTCGGCGTACTGGGCCCACCGCTCCTACGGCGCCGGCATCGACGACGTCGCGCGGGCCGGGGTCGAGGTGGTGATGCTCGGCGGCTTCTCCGACATCTTCCTGCCCTGGCAGCTCGCCGACCACGCCGCGCTGCGGGCCGCCGGGGCGCGCCCGCGGCTCGTGCTGGGCCCGTGGGTGCACACCGCGGGCCCGGGCATGGCCGCCGGGATGCGCGAGTCGCTGGCCGCGTTCGAGCGGGTGCTCGACGGCGGCGGCGCGACGACGGCGGCGACCACCACGCAGACACCGGTCGCCGTGACGCTGTCCGGCGGCGGGGGCAGCCGGCGGCTCGCGGACTGGCCGCCGCCGGACGCCGTCGAGCGCACCTGGTACCTGCGCGCCGACCACTCCCTGTCGGTCCAGCCGCCGCCCGACCGGACCGACGGCGCCGTGCGCTGGCCCGGTACGCGGGTCGACTACGACCCCGGTGACCCCACCCCGGCCGTCGGCGGCCCCATCCTCACGGGCCGCTCGGGCCCCCGCGACCAGTCCGCGCTCGAGGCCCGCCCCGACGTCGCCGTCTTCTCCTCCGACCCGCTCGCCGACGACGTCGTCGCCCTCGGCCCGGTGTCGGCCACGGTGCACCTGCGCACGGAGGTCGGGCACCTCGACGTCTTCGTCCGCGTCTGCGACGTCGACCCCCGCGGGCGCTCGGTGAACATCACCGACGGCCTCGTCCGCCTGACCCCGGGCTCGCCGCCCACCGCCGCCGACGGCACCCGCGCGGTGACCCTGGACCTCTGGCCGACCGGTCACCGCTTCGCCGCCGGGCACCGGCTGCGCGTGCAGGTCTCCGGCGGCGCCCACCCGCGCTTCGCCCGCAACCCCGGGACGGGCGAACCGCTGGGCGAGGCCACGACGCTCGTGCCCCAGCCCCGTGAGGTGCTCCACGACGCGGCCCACCCCACCGCGGTGACGCTGGCCGTCGAGCCGAGGCACTAGCGACTCGACGAACGGCGCCCCGACTGCCCCGACTGCCCCGACTGCTCCGTCGGAGTGAGGCGACGCGGCCGCTGGGACCCCGGTCACACCGCCCGTCGGCCGCGGGGAGCACCTGGTCGACATCACCGGCCGGCGGGCTGGAGGCGGCGGCGGAGACGCCGATCCTGGGTCCATGGCCGTCCTGCCCACCGAGCGGGCCGGCGCGACCCCCGGCGTGCCCGGGACGTCCGCCCCGGCTCCCGCCTCCGCGCACCAGCGACCCCGTCCCCGTCCGGTCCACGGCGTGCGCACCAGCGACGGGGTCCCGCTGCACGTCGAGATCCGCGGTCACCAGGGCCCCACCGTCGTGCTCACCCACGGTTTCACCGTCGACTCGACGGAGTGGTCGCCGCAGGTCGCGGCCCTCGCCCATCGCGCGCGGGTGGTGACGTGGGACCAGCGGGGCCACGGACGCTCGGGCTGGGGCGACCCGCGCCGCGCCACGATCGACCAGCTCGGGCGCGACCTGGCGGCCGTCGTCGAGGCCGTGGCCCCGTGCGGGCGGGTGGTGCTCGGCGGGCATTCGATGGGCGGCATGAGCGTGCTCGCGCTGGCCCGCCGCCACCCCGAGTGGTTCGGCACGCGGGTGGGCGGCGTGTTCCTCGTCGCCACCTCCGCCGGCGACCTCGTCTCCGACGGCCTGCTCGGCGTGCTGCACGCCACGGCGCGCCGGGCCGGCGTGCTGCCCGCGGTGCTCCAGGGCGCCCGCCTCGCGGCGCCGCTGGCCGACCAGCTGCCGTGGCGCGACTCGCTGCTGGGGCGCTGGCTCGTGCGTCGGCTCGCGTTCACCCCCGACGCCACCGACGACGAGGTGCGGCGCCTGCAGACGGTCACCGAGAGCGTCCCGCTCCCGGTGACCTCGGCGTTCTCGTCCACTCTTCTCGACCACGACGAGACCGACGCGCTCCCCGCGCTGGCGCGGATCCCGACCACCGTCGTGGCCGCCACCGACGACCGGCTCACCCCGGCCGCGCACGGCCGCCGCATCGCCGAGACGCTCGGCCCGCGGGCGCGCCTGGTGCTGGTCGACGGCGCGGGACACGCGGTCAACCAGACCCACCACGCGGTGGTCGACGCCGCGCTGCTGGACCTGGTCGACCGGCTGCGCCACCGGTAGCGTCCCCGGCGCCCCATCGGCCGGTCACCGGCCACGCATGTGTGAGCACACCGCGTACGGGGCACTGACCATCTGCACAGGAACTCCGGTTCAGACACCAGCCGGGTCAGCTCATACCGAAAGAGCGCCCCGCCTGCATCCGGAGCCCGCCTCCGGATCCTCGGGGCCCCTTGGGGGTGACCGATGGCCGGACGCAGTAGTGATTACGACGAGTACGTCCCGTTGCTGGAGGAGTACGCGTCCCTGCCCGACGACGACCCACGACGCGAACGCGTCAGGGAGAAGCTCGTCGTGGGTTTCCTACCCGTGGCCCGCAACATCGCCCGCCGGTTCGCCCGGCGTGGCGAACCGACCGACGACCTCGAGCAGGTGGCCTCGCTGGGCCTGCTCCACGCGCTCGACCGCTTCGACCCGGGCCGCGAGCGGGACTTCCTGTCCTACGCGGTGCCGACGATCATGGGCGAGGTCCGCCGCCACTTCCGTGACTCGGCCTGGTCGGTGCGCACGCCGCGCAGCGTCAAGGACCGCTACGTCGCGGTCGGGTCGGCGACGGCGTCGCTGTCCCAGCAGCTGGGGCGCGCGCCCACGGCGGCCGAGCTCGCCGAACACCTGGGCATGAGCCGCGACGAGGTCGCCGAGGCGATCGCCGCGCACGGTTCGTACCAGCCCGCGTCGCTCGACGAGTCCCTCGGCGACGGCGACGACTCGGCGCTCATGGACATCCTCGGGGTGCCCGACGGCGAGCTCGACCGCGTCGAGGTCCGCACGCTGGTCGGGTCCCTGGTCCGCGACCTGCCCGAGCGCGAGCGCACCATGCTCGCGCTGCGGTTCGTGCACGAGAAGACGCAGGCCGAGATCGCCTCGGTCCTGTGCATCTCGCAGATGCACGTCTCGCGGCTGCTCTCGCGCACGCTGGCCGCGCTACGCGACCAGATCGAGCGCGAGTCGAGCATCGAGCAGCTGGTGGCGGTCTGACTCCTCCCATGTGAGCGATCTTCGCGGCTACAGCCGCGAAGATCGCTCACACGGGGTGCCGTTTGCCCCACCGGACGCGCGGACACCTGGACGGCATGGACGGCATGGACGGCGGCAGGGGCGGCGGTCGGGACGGCACCGCCCCCGCGCTGCCCGCCCGCGAGCTCTCCGCGTGGCACGACCCCGAGCACGCCGAGGAACCCGACACCTACCCGGCGCTGCGCGGCGACCGGCGGGTCGACGTCGCCGTCGTCGGCGCCGGCATCACGGGCCTGACCACGGCGGTGCTGCTCGCGCGCGAGGGCCTGCACGTCGCGGTGCTCGAGGGCCGGCGCATCGGGGCGGTCGCGAGCGGCAACACCACCGCCAAGATCTCCGTCCTGCAGGGCACCCGTGGCGCCGCGCTCGACGCGCGCCACGACGAGGAGGCCGTCGACGCCTACGTCGCCGCACACCGCGCCGGTGAGGAGTGGCTGCTCGACCGTGCCCGGCGGGTCGACTGCGACCTCGAGAGCCGCGACGCGGTCACGTTCGCGACCAGCGGGCGATCGTCGGCGGGCGCCGAGGCGATCCGGCGCGAGGCCGCGGTGCTGCGCCGCGCGGGGCTGCCCGCGCGCCTCGGGACCGACGTCGGCCTGCCGTTCGCCGTCTCCGAGGCCGTGACGCTGCCCGACCAGGCGCAGTTCGACCCCATGCCCTACCTCGCCGACCTCGCCCGCGAGCTGCACGACGGCGGCCACGCGGTGCACGAGAACACCCGCGTGCGCAGCGTCTCGCTGCTCGGCGCACCCCGGCTGCGCACCGACCACGGCGAGGTCCGCGCCGAGCGGGTCGTGCTCGCGACCGGCGTCCCGATCCTCGACCGCGGCCTGTACTTCGCCCGCGTCGAGCCCAGCCGCTCCTACGCCCAGGCGGTCCGCGTCGACGGGCCGCTGCCCGAGGCGATGTACCTCTCGGCCGACGAGCCGACCGTCTCCCTGCGCACCGCCGTGATCGAGGGGGAGAGGCGCCTGCTCACCGGCGGCTTCGGCCACCGCGTCGGCGCGAGCACGCCCACCTCCGCGCACGAGCAGGCGCTGGCGGCGTGGGCCGCCGACCACTTCGCCGTCCGCGAGATCACCCACCGCTGGTCGGCGCAGGACTACGAGCCCGAGGACGGGCTGCCGTTCGTCGGCCCGATGCGCTGGCAGCCGCGTGTCCTCGTCGCCACCGGGTTCGCGAAGTGGGGGATGACGGGCGGCACGGCGGCGGCGCTGGGCCTGCGCGACCACGTCCTCGGACGTGACAACCCCTGGATGCGCGCGCTGCGCGCCGACCGGGCGCCCACGACGTCGGCGCTGCCGACCCTCGCCCGGGTCAACACCGAGGTCGGCCGCTACCTCGCCACGGGCTGGGCCCGCCCGCACCTGCCCACCGGCGCGGCGCTCGCCGAGGGCGAGGGTCGGATCGAGACCACCTCGCGCGGCAAGATCGCGCGCTGCCGGGTCGGCGGCGTGGAGCACGAGGTCGGCGCCGTCTGTCCGCACCTCGGCGGGATCGTCGCGTGGAACGACGCCGCGCAGAGCTGGGACTGTCCGCTGCACGGCTCGCGCTTCGCCCCCGACGGCGACGTGCTCGAGGGCCCGGCCACGACGGGGATGGCGCCCTCGCCGCCGGGTCTCGGTCGTGTCGTGGCGCCGCGGGCGACGTAGGCGGCGTCGTCGCTCCGTGGAACGGTCGGACCACCCTGGGTGCCGGTCCGCGGGGTACGGGGGCCGACCGTCCTACCGCCTCCCGCCGATGGTCCCTGGCGGCCCAGCGGGCCTGGCGGGACGGTCGCCCGACGTCGGAGCGGTCGCGAGTCCGTGGGTCGAGCTGCGCTCCTGACCGACGGCTCCACGGGTACTCGGAAGGAGGCGGACAGCGTGCTGGGCGACAAATTGGGGGAAGCGCACGGGAAGTTCACCAGCGTTCGCGTGCTCCCGACGGAGGGCCAGGACATCTGGATCGAGGTCTCGTTCCAGGGCACCGGCACCTTGGTGGGCCAGGACATCACCGACATCGGTACCTACCGTCAGACGATCCGGTCGGGGGGCGTGCTCTACGGCGAGGGCCACGTGCTGATGATGTCGAGCAACGGTGACGTCGCGGACTGGTCCGGCGGCGGCGTCGGACGGCCCACCGGTCCTGGCTACTCCGCGAGCTACGGCGTATGGGGCGCGGCGACGACCTCGTCGGAGACGTTCAAGCGGGTCGCGCAGGTGGCCGATGTGATCGAGTACGAGGTCGAGGAGGACGGTAGCTACCGCTGGACCATGTGGGAGTGGACAGGCGCCCAGGGCCGGGGGTAGCCGTCGCCGACCTCGACCATGGCGAGGACTTCGGTGACGAAGTCCGCGCTGAGCGCGGAGTTCGTCACCGGAGCGTGCGTGCCCACGGGGATCGCCGGCCGACTCGCCGCGTCGACGCCGGCCGGTCGCACCACGCTCCCGGCAGCCTCGGGAGATCGCACCGGCGAGCTCGGCGCCTCACTCCGACGATCCCGGCCGCCGGCCCGTGAGGTCGACGACCGCGCGCTGGGCGGCGTTGAGCAGCGCACCCTCGACGCTCCAGCCCGCGCGCACCTCACCGGTCGAGCCGGGCAGCCGCTGCGCGGCCTCGCGGTGCACCGCGCTCATCAGCTCCAGAGCCCCCGTGCCGGGTGGGTGGCGGTCGGCCTGGGGCGACATGGCGGCCGGGTCGTCGCGGATCTCCTCCATCGCCGCGGCGAGATGGTCGAGCAGGTCGGCGAACGAACCCACGAACAGCGGGTCGAGGCCCGGCTCGCCGCCCTCGGTGGTCTCGTCCTCGTCCGCGCGGGCCTCGTCCTGCTGCTCGGCGGCGTCGACGGTGGCCTCGCACAGGTCGACGACGTGGCTCGAGACCTCGACGACGGCGTCGGCGGCCGGCCCGAGCACGGCGGCGGGGTCGGCGGTGCGCTGCCGCCGGCGCACCGGGTTGAGGCGCAGGCTCTCGCGCGCCCAGGAGGCGCTGTCGCGGGCGCGGCGCGCCTCGTCGGCGAGGCCTCGGGCGCGGTGCAACCAGTCGTGCGCGAGATCCGCCCGCGCCTCCTGGTCCTCCCGCAGCGAGGACGCCATCCGGCGCAAGAGGTCGGCGAGGCGACCCGCGACGCCGGTCAGCGCGGCCGTGGCGTCGCGCTGGTAGACGGGTGGGAGCACGAGCATGTTGACCACGACGCCCACCACCGCGCCCACAGCGATCTCGGCGAGGCGCACGACGGCGCTCACGGGGGAGCTGGCCTCGGGACCCGCCTGGGAGACGAGGATGAGCGCCGTCACCGCCACCCACTGCCCGTGCTCGCCGAACATCCGCAGCCGGGAGAGCAGCATCCCGACGAGCACCACGACCGCGAGCCCCACCACGACCTGGTCGGTGAGCAGGGTCGCGACCAGGGCGAGCACGACGCCCGTGGCGACGACCGCGAGCTGCTGCCCGGCATCCCGCACCGACCGGTAGATGGTGACCTGCACGACGAGGAACACCGCCGCGTAGGGCGCGAGCCACGGCTGCGGCGACTCCAGCACCCAGCGGGAGAGCAGCCACGCCAGGGCGGCGGCGACCGCGGCCTTGGCCGCCTGGATGACGGCTTCGCGCTCGGGCCCGCTCGCGCGGGCGGCGCGGGCGAGGAAGCGGGGCGGGCGCAGCACCTGGCGACGAGCACGCCGGGCGAGCGTGCGGACGGAGGGCGCCATGGACCACAGTGTCCCCACGCGCGCCACCGGCGCGAACCACGACCGACGAGGTGTCCGCATGCCCCCGGCCCAGGACGCGCCCGCCGAGGCCGACACGCCCGGTGCCGACGAGGAGCTGCCCACCTCCCTCGAGGACGCCGCCGACCTGCTGTACGGGGTCGGGCGGGAGGAGTTCATCCCGTACCGCGACGCCCTGGTCAAGCAGGTGCGCCAGGCCGGCGACCGGGAGCTGGCGGGCGAGATCGGCGGGCTGCGCAAACCGTCCGTGGCGGCCTGGGTGGCCAACAGGCTCGCCCGCGAGTTCCCCGACGAGATCGGCGCGCTCGAGGAGCTCGGCTCGTCGCTGCGGGAGGCGCAGGAGAAGCTCGAGGGCGACGCGCTGCGCCAGCTCTCGCGCCAGCGCCACGGCCTCATCAACGCGCTGGTCGAACGCGGACGGCGGATCGCCCGCGAGGAGTCGGTGCGTCTCGGCGACCCGGCGGTCCGCGAGCTCGAGCGCACCATCGGCGCGGCGCTCGCCGACCCCACCGCGGCGCGGGCGCTCGCGGGTGGGCAGCTGGCGGGCGGGATGGAGGCCGGGGCGGGGCTGGGCGACGGCGGCGTCAGCGCCGCCCTGGGCGGCCCGGCGTCCGGGGCACGGCCCGCCCGCCCGGCGCACCCCGCGCGCCCGACGCAGCGCCGGCCGGACCGGCGCCCGTCCCGCCCGTCGGCGCCGGCCCGCGAGGACGCCGAGGAGCAGGACGACCGGCACGCCCGCGAGCAGGAGGAGCGGGAGCAGGAGGAGCGCGAGCGCGCCGAGCGTGAACGCCGGGAGCGCGAGGAGCGCGAGCGCGCCGAGCAGGCCGCCCGGGAGGCCCGGGCGCGCGCCGACGAGGCGGCCGAGGCGGCGCGGCGCGCGGGCGAGGACGCCGACGCCGCGCATGCGGAGGCCGAGGAGGCCGACGCGACGGTGAGCGACCTGCGTGCCCGCCTCGAGGCCGCCGAGGACGCCCGTCGCGGGGCCTGGGACCGCGCCGACACCGCGGCGCGCGAGCGCGACACCCGCCGCCGGGAGGCCGACCGGGCGCGCGAGGACGCCGACTCCGCCGAGCGCCACGCCCACTCGTTCCCCTGACGTCGCCTGTTGTCGCCTGACGCGACGGCGCCGGGCACGCTGCACCCCATGAGCGCATCGACGGGCGGACACGGCCCGCTGGTCTTCACCATGGGCCGCGAGGAACTGGTCATCCGGCGTCGCTACGAGGTCCTGTCGATCGTCAACGACATCCTCATCGCGATCTGGTTCCTCCTCGGCAGCATCCTGTTCTTCTCCGAGTCGACCACCTACGCGGGGACGTGGCTGTTCGTCCTCGGCAGCGTGGAGCTGCTGATCCGCCCGGTGATCCGGCTGGCGCGCCGGGTCCACCTGCAGCGCGTGCCCGACGCCCGGGGCGTCCCGAGCGAGACCTCGCCCGACTTCTGAGGAGCGTGCGCCGGGTCACCACGGACGTTTCACCGCGCCGTCGACCGGGTGATGTCCCGTCGGTGAGCAGTTCCCGTGCGGCCGACGACGCCGCGCCCACGGCGTCCGACCGCGACCCGCACGCGGTCGAGGCCGTCGCGGAGCACGCGGTGCACGAGGCGGTGGACCGGACCCTGCACGGCGGCGGCGACGCCCCGAGCCGCCTGGTCGAGCTGCTGGGCCGGGTGGGCCTGGTGGCCTACGGCGCGGTGCACCTGCTGGTCGCGGGGCTGGGACTGCGCCTGGCGTTCGGCGCCGGGCCGAGCGAGGTGGACCAGCAGGGCGCGGTGTCCGCCGTCGCGGCCGTGGGTGCGGCCGGGATCGTGCTGCTCCTCGTGTTCGTCGCGGGCCTCGCGGCGTTCGCGGTCTGGCAGGTCACGGCGGTGGCGGTCGGGTTCCGCTGGGTGTCGGGCGGGGAGCGCTTCCGCAAGCGGGTCGGGGCGGCGGCCAAGGCCGTCGCCGTGCTCGCCGTCGCCTACGTCGCCGCGCGCACCGTCCTCGGCGACCCGGCGCAGGGACGGGCGGGGCCCCAGAAGCTCGTGACCTGGCTGCTCGGCCTGCCGGGCGGTCAACTGCTCGTCGGCGCGGTCGCGATCACGGTCATGGTCATCGCGGGCTCGATGGTCTACACCGGCGTCGCCCGGACCTTCATGGGCGACCTCGTCGACGACCTCCCGGTCGGGGCCCGGCGCGCAGCGATCGTCCTCGGTGCGGTCGGCAACCTCGCCCGCGCCCTCGCGTTCGGGGCCGTCGGCGTGCTGTTCGCGGTCGGGGCGCTGCGCGGCGACCCCAGCCAGATCGGCGGGCTCGACCTCGCGCTGCGCGAGCTCGTCGACCGCTGGCAGGGCGTGGCGCCGCTGGTGGCGGTGTCGGTCGGGCTGGCCGCCTTCGGCCTCTACTGCCTGCTCGACGCCCGTTACCGGCGTGCCTACTGATCCGCCGCGCCGAGGAGATGCGGCGCCAGGAGCAGAGCTCCCTAGGACACCCGGGCGGCCAGACGCTCGAGCCGCCGAGCCGTGGGCCACTTGACGTGGCTGGCCCAGCCGAGCTTCTCGAACAGCCAGATCGTGCGCGCCGAGATGTCGAGCTGACCGCGCCCGACGCCGTGGCGCGCCGAGGTCGGGTCGGCGTGGTGCAGGTTGTGCCACGACTCGCCCATGCTCGGGATGGCGAGCAGCCACACGTTGGTCGAACGGTCGCGCGCCGACCACGGGCGCTCGCCGACGAGGTGGCAGATCGAGTTGGTGGACCAGGCGACGTGGTGGCTCAGGCCGACGCGCACGAGGCTCGCCCAGAAGAACGCCGTCAGCGCGCCCCACCACGACCACGACACCAGACCGCCGATCAGCGGCGGCGCGCCCAGGCTGATCACCGTCAGCGGGGTGAACCAGCGGTGCACGGCACGCATGTCCGCGTCGTCGAGCAGGTCCGGGGTGAACCGGCGCTGGTTCGTGAGCGAGCGCTCGAAGATCCAGCCCATGTGCGCGTGCCAGAAGCCGCGCACCAGCGCGACGGGCGACGTGCCGAACGCCCACGGCGAGTGCGGGTCGCCCTCCTTGTCGGCGAACGCGTGATGACGCCGGTGGTCGGCCACCCAGTGCCGGATCGGGCCCTGGACGGCCATGCTCCCGGCGACGGCCAGCGCGATCCGCAGCCCGCGCCGGGCACGGAAGGCACCGTGGGTGAAGTAGCGGTGGAAGCCGACGGTCACGCCGAGCATGGTCAGCACGTAGAACCCGGCGGTCAGCCCCACGTCCAGCCAGGTCAGTCCCCAGCCCCACGCGAGCGGGACCGCCGCGACCAGGGCGACGAACGGCACGAACGCGAAGAGGTAGACCATCACGTGCGGGGCGATGTGGCGCCGGTGGTCGGAGAGGTCGGCAGGAGGTGCGGCCGTACCGGACGTCATTGCGGGGGTGCTCCCGGGGGGCGCGGCGAATCGTGGACGACGGTGTCGTCGACCAGGCGGCGGGTGCCGGTGACCCACCCTGACACGGCACACCCCGTGCTCGCGCAACGACGGAGCGGGAACCGAGGTGGTCGACGCGTCCCCTTCGTCCGGTGGACGCCCGTCGCTCACCCGGACGTCCCACCCTGATGGGCCGGCCTCAACCGTGCGACTGCGACGGGTGATGTACGCCTCACGCGACCCGGCGGCCGCGGTGTGCGAGGTCGCCGTCCTCGTGCAGCTCGGTGAACACCGGCGGCGCCATGTCCCCGCCGGAGGACATGTCACGCTCCATCTCGTCGCGGGAAGCGTGCCAGGGCATCCCCGTCGGGCCACGTGAGCAGCACCACGACGCGGCCGTCGTCGGCGTGGAACACCCGCACGCTCTCGCGCGCGCGGACCGGCCCCCGGTTGTTCCCATAGGCTTCCCGCCGCCCGCTGGGGAGCACGCGTGACGGACCCGACGCCGGCCCCGGTCAGCTCGCCGGCACCCCCGGGTAGCCCGTCACGGCGAGCTCGAGGCGCCCGTCGCGCACGCGGGTGCGGAACGTCGGCTGCGGCGCCGTGGCCGGCCCGTGCACGACCGAACCGGTGTCGAGGCGGAACACGCTGCCGTGCCACGGGCACACGACGCACTCGCCGCGCCCGTCGCCGTCGACGATGCTGCCCTCGTGCAGCGGCGCCGACGCGTGCGCGCAGCGGTCGGCCAGCGCGTGGAACGTCCGGCCGCGGCGTACGACGAGCACACCGACGTCGCCGACGATCCGCCGCGTCGGCTCGCCCTCCTCCAGCTCGTCCGCGGCGCCGACGTCGGTCCAGTCGCCCGGACCGATGTGGGGGTAGCCCTCGGCGTGGTTCGCGCCCATGGCCTGGTGGTAGGCCATGTGCCCGCCGAGCGAGGCACCGACGGTGCCGACGGCCAGCGCCGCCCAGCCCCAGAGCGCGCCCTTGAAGCTGCGTCCGCGCGCCCGTGCGAGCAGGGAGGCGGCGTAGCCGGCGAGCATCACGCCGTTCGCGGCGGCGTGCACCACCCCGACGCGCTGCTGCTCCTCGTGGCCGTCGGCGTAGTCGGCCCAGCCGGCCGCGGCGGTGGGCACCGCCGAGACCATGCCGATCGCGATGAGCGCGGTGGCCGGGCGCCGGGTGCGGGGCAGGACGTCGAGCATGCCGGCGGACGCGAAGCTGCCGACCGTGAGCTGGGCCAGGACCGGGTGCAGTGGGTGGCCCATCCACACCCCGTGCAGCGCGTCCTTGACGTCCTGGCGCTTGAGCACCTTGTGCACGGTGTCGCGCAGCGGCGCGGCGATCCTGTCGAGGGCGGGGGTCTTCGCGAGACGGTCGATGTCGTCGAACGGGCGCACGGGAGCCTCCGGTGGTGGTGGTACCCGTGTTTCGCCGCTCCCGGGCCCCGGGCAAACCCGACGTCCGCACGTCGACCCGCACGGACGGAGGTGTCGACCATGTCCGCCAAGCCCCGACGCACCCGCGAGGACTACGAGCGCGGGTTGCCCGACTACCACGACCCCACCGGTGGCTTCGGCGGCGCGCCCCCCGCCTACAGCGCGCTGACCCTGCGCGCGGTGCTCGCCGCGTTCGGGCTGCTGGCGTCGATCGCCGGCGTGGTGATCTTCCTCGTCGTGATCTGGCTGCCGTGGGCGTCGTTCGCGTTCGGCGTCGTCGCCCTGATCTGCCTCGTGGACCTGGTCTGGGTGCTCTACCGCAAGGCGCGCGGCGAGCCCGGGTAGGCCCGGTCACGCTCCGCGCTCGGCGCCCGCCGGCTCGCCGGCGGCCGCTCCCGTCAGGGGCGTGACGACCCCCAGGGGGCGGCGCCGGGCCGCCGGTGAGCCGAGCGCCCGGGAGATGCCGCGGGCCGCGGCGCGCACGGCGGGCACGATCGCGCGCGGCTCGGCGCCGGCGCTCGGCACGACCACCGACAGCGATGCCACCACCCGGTCGTCCTCGCCACGCACGGGCGCGGCCACCGACAGCGCGACCGGGTCGACCATGCCGTCGCACACCGCCACGCCCTCCCGCCGCACCGCGGCCAGCGCGCGGCGCAGCGCGTGCGCCTCGGTGATCGTCTTCGGTGTCAGGGGCGGCAGCGGCCCCGCGAGCACCTCCTCCTGCACGACGGAAGGCGCGAACGCGAGCAGGACCTGGCCGACGCCGGTGGCGTGCAGCGGCATCCGCCCGCCCACCCGCGAGAACACCCGGACCGCCTCGGGGTGGGCGAGCCGCTCGACGTAGACGACCTCGTGCCCGTCGCGCACCGCGAGCTGCACGTTCTGCCGCGTCGCCTCGTAGAGGTCCTCGAGGTAGGGCATCGCGCGCTCGCGCAGGCCCAGGCTGCGCGGGGCGAGCGCGCCGACCTCCCAGAGCCGCAGACCGATGCGGTAGCGCCCGTCCTCGCCACGCTCGAGGGCGCCCCACGCCGCGAGCTCGCCCACCAGCCGGTGCGCCGTCGACAGCGGCAACCCCGCGGCGCGGGCGATGCCCGAGAGCGTCAGCGCCTCGGCGCCGGGCCCGAACGCGGAGAGGATGCCGAGGACGCGCTCGGTCACCGTCGGACCCCCGTCCGCCCCGCCCCGCCCCTCGTCCTGTCGGCTCACTCCGTGCTCCTTCCGGTGACCGGAAGCTCGATTCTGGCACGCCGCGGGCGCACGGCACGCTGGAACGGTGAACCCACCCGACGGCGCCCCGCGCGTCGCCACGCAGCGGGAGGTCTCCGCGGAGATCGCGGCCGCTGCGGAGGCGGCGCCGCGCATCGACGGCCACCCCGAGCGCGCCTACGCCCCGTACCGGAGCACCGCGCTGCGGGCCCCGCAGCACCCGCTCGTGGTGTCCCCACCGAGCCTGACCGAGCTCGCCGCGCCGGTGTTCGGTGCCGCCGACGTCGCGCCGATCGAGGCCGACCTGACCCGCCACCACGCGGGCGAGCCCCTCGGCGAGCGGATCATCGTCACCGGCCGCGTGATCGACGGCGACGGGCGCCCGGTGCGGGGCCAGCTCGTCGAGGTCTGGCAGGCCAACGCGGCCGGTCGCTACCGCCACGACGGGGACCAGCACCCCGCCCCGCTCGACCCGAACTTCACCGGCGGCGGGCGCACGCTCACCGACGACGAGGGCCGCTACCGCTTCGTGACGATCAAGCCGGGTGCCTACCCGTGGCGCAACCACACCAACGCCTGGCGGCCGGCGCACATCCACTTCTCGCTGTTCGGCACGGCGTTCACCCAGCGGCTCGTGACGCAGATGTACTTCCCGGGCGACCCGCTGTTCGGCCTCGACCCGATCTTCCAGTCGGTCACCGACGAGAAGGCCCAGCAGCGCCTGATCGCCGCCTACGACCACGACGTGACCGAGCCCGAATGGGCGCTGGGCTACCGCTGGGACATCGTCCTCGACGGCGCTCACGCCACCCCGCCGGATGTGGACGCCTGATGCTCGACCTCACGCCCTCCCAGACCGTCGGGCCGTTCTTCGCGTTCGGCCTGCCCTTCGTCGGCGGCGGTGACGTCGTCCCGCCCGGCACCCCCGGCGCGATCACGCTCCACGGCACCGTGCGCGACGGCGCCGGCGCGGCGGTGCCCGACGCGCTGCTGGAGTTCTGGCAGGCCGGCCCCGACGGGCGGGTGCCCGTGCGCCCGGGCTCGCTGCACCGCGACGGCCGCACGTTCACCGGCTTCGCGCGGGTGGCGACGAACCGGGCCGGCGACTACTGCCTGCGCACCCTGCGTCCGGCGGCGCCCACCGGCGCGCCCCACGCCCCGCACCTGGCGGTCACCGTGTTCGCGCGCGGCCTGCTGCACCACCTGTTCACGCGGGTCTACTTCCCGAACCACGTGCAGGCCAACGAGGCCGACCCGCTGCTCTCCGCCCTCGACGAGGAGCGCCGGGCGACGCTGATGGCCGTGCCCGACGGCGGCCCGACCGGGCCGGGCTACCGGTTCGACGTCCGGATGCAGGGCCCCGGCGAGACCGTGTTCCTCGACCTGTCCGCGCACGGCCTGGCCCAGCCGCCCGCCGAGACCGTCGAGACCCCGGAGACGCTGTGAGCCCCGCCGGCCCCGTCGGCGACCGCACCCAGGTCGCGATCGTCGGCGGCGGGCCCGCCGGGCTGATGCTCGCCCACCTGCTGCGGCTGCGCGGCGTCGACTCCGTCGTGCTCGAGGCCCGGCCGCGCGAGCGCGTCGAGACCCGCCAGCGCGCCGGCATCCTCGAGCACGGCACGGTCGACGCCCTGCGCGAGGTCGGCGCCGACGCGCGGATGGACGAGCTCGGCCTGCCCCACGACGGGTTCGAGCTGCGCTTCTCCGGTCGCAGCGTGCGCGTCGACATGCAGGAGCTGACCGGGCAGCGGGTGATGATCTGGGCGCAGACCGAGGTGACGAAGGACCTCATCGCGCTGCGCCTGTCCCAGGGCGAGCCGCTGCTGTTCGACGCCGAGGTGCTCGAGGTCGCCGATGTCGAGACCGACGGTCCGTCGGTGCGCTACCGGTACGAGGGCGCCGAGCACGTGCTGCGCGCCGACGTCGTCGTCGGTGCCGACGGGTCGCACGGGCCCGCGCGACGGGCGATCCCCGAGCACCTCGTGCGCCGGTTCGAGCGCATCTACCCGTACTCGTGGCTGGGGATCCTCGCCGACGTCGCGCCGTCGTCCCACGAGCTGATCTACGCGCGCGGACGCACCGGGTTCGCGCTGGCGTCGATGCGCTCGCCGAGCGTCACCCGCGCCTACATCCAGGTGCCGAACGGCACGGACGCCCAGGCGTGGGCCGACGAGGCGATCTGGGACGAGCTCTCCGCGCGCTTCGCCCTCGATCCAGGGGAGCACGCCGATAGGGGGTCGTTCACGCTCGCGCGGGGGCCCGTCACGGACAAGTCCGTCACCCCGATGCGCAGCGTCGTCACCGAGCCGATGCGCCACGGGCGGCTGTTCCTCGCCGGCGACGCGGCGCACATCGTGCCGCCGACCGGGGCCAAGGGGCTGAACCTCGCGGTGGCCGACGTCCGCGTGCTGGCCGACGCGCTGGGCGAGTGGTTCTCCTCGAAGGACGAGACGCTCCTCGACGCCTACTCCGACACCGCGCTGCGCCGCGTCTGGAGGGCCTCGCACTTCTCCTGGACGATGACGACGATGCTGCACGTCGACCCCGACGGCGACCCGTTCGACGAGCAGCTCGCCCTGGCCCACCTGCACCACATCGAGGTCTCGGAATCCGCCCGCCGCGCGCTGGCGGAGAACTACCGGGGCCTCGCGCTCGGCACGGTGTGACGGAGCTCGGCGCGGTGTGACGCAGCTCGGCGCGGTGTGACGCAGCGAGGGACGCCCCGGGTGCGTGGGACGCAGCGAGGGTGACCCTCGCTGCTCACGCCCTGCCCGCCGCGAGGGGTGGTGGGACGCAACGAGGGACGCCTCGGCTGCGTGGGACGCAGCGAGGGTGACCCTCGCTGCTCGCCCGCCTCGCGCGGGGGCGACCCAGCCCGCTTCAGACGTGGGTGACGCGGTCGACCAGGGCCGAGGTGGCGACCATCGTCGTGAGGCGGGCGACGCCCGGGATGCGGGCCAGCGTGCGCCGCAGCAGCACGTCGAGGGCCGCGACGTCGGCGACGTCGACGCGCAGGAGGTAGTCGACGTCGCCGGTGACGTGGTGGCAGCTCACGAGACCGTCGAGGTCGACGACGTGCCGCTCGAACCGCCCGACCGTGTTCTCGGTGTGGTCGACGAGCGTCACCGACAGGTGCACGACCAGCCCGCGGTCGACGGCCTCGGGATCGAGCACCGCGCGGTAGCCGCGCACCACCTGCTCGCTCTCCAGGCGCCGCAGCCGCCGCTGCGCGGACGACGGCGAGATCGACACCGCCTCCGCCAGGTCGGCCAGGCTCGAGCGCCCGTGGTCGGCCAGGTGGTCGAGGATGCGGCGATCGACACGGTCGAGGGGCGGCTGGGTGGATCGTGCACGTTGCGGGGCCGTCACGGGCACATCATGCAGGCACACGCCTCGTAGGGTCGAAGATCGCCCGACATCGCCCGCGGGCGCGCGCACATCGTGGAGGCATGACGAGGCGGACGGCGCTGGGTGCGATGGTGATCGCCGGCGCGGGCTGGGGAGCGGTGTTCGTGGCGCCGGAGCTGGCGCCGCTCGCGCCCGCCCTGCTGCTGGCCATGGGCCGGTTCGTGGCCTTCGGGGTGGTGTCGCTGCCCCAGGTGCGCGCCGTGCTGCGCGCCGACGTCCCGTGGGCCCGCGTCGTCGCCCACGCGCTGACCGGCTCGCTGGTGTACTACGGCCTCGTCGCCCTGGCCGTACGCCTCGCCGGACCGACGATCGCCGTCGCGACCATCGGCCTCGTGCCGGTGGTGATGGCGCTGATCTCGGCGCGCCGCCGGGGGCGCGCGGGCCTGCTGGCCCTCGCCCCGGCGCTCGGGCTGGTGGCGGTCGGGCAGGCGCTCGTGCACAGCGCCCCGACGCCGGGACCGGGCGGGTGGTCCGCGGTGGTGGGGACCCTGCTCGCGCTGGCGGCCGTGGCCTCGTGGAGCTGGTACGGCGTCGACTCCCACCGCCTGCTCGCCGCGCGTCCCGACCTGGGCCCGGTGCTCGCCGGAGCCCAGGGACTGGCGGCCGGCGTGCTGGCCCTGCCGCTCGGGATCTGGCTGCTCGCCGTCGGCGGCGTCCCGGCCGAGCCGGTGCGCGCCCTGCTGGTGGTGCTGTTCCTCGGGCTGGTCTCGTCCTGGTTGGCCGTGCGCCTCTGGCACGCCGCCGCCGGGCGGCTCTCGCCCGTGCTGGTCAGCCAGCTCATGGCGCTGGAGACCGCCTGGGGCTTCGTGTTCGCCGCGTCGCTCGCCGGCGCCGTGCCCGGCCCGTTCGCGCTGGTCGGCGAGGTGGCCCTGGTGGCCGGGGTCGCGCTGGCCGTGGTCACCGACGGGCACCGGGAGCGGCGGGAGCAGCGGGCTCACGGTGTTCAGGGGGTTCATGGGGACCCCGGCTCGTCGGCCAGCACCGCCCGGGCGACCCGCAGCGCCGCGTCGCGCACGCGGGACGAGCGCGGATCCTCGGCCGAGGTGTGCGCCACGGCCTCGAGCAGCGCGCACACCTCGAACCCGGCGTAGTCGCCGGCCAGGCCGGCGTAACGGCCCATCGCCACGCGACGCCGCAGCACGGCGGCGGCGCGGTCGATGGTCTCGGCGTCGAGCCGCGCGCGGGCGCGGCGGTGGTCGAGCGTGGACACGAGAGCTCCCCTCGGGCACGGCCGATCGGACGGACGCCGCGGGGGAAGCGCGACACCGACCATCCTGCCCGTCACCCCCGACAGCCGCGCGTCGTCGGGGTCGGTGGCGCCGTCGGCCAGCGCACCACCAGCCGCGTCCCGCCGTCCGGCGACGTCGTCGCGCGCGTCGTGCCGCCGCGCCCGGCCACCAGGCGCGCCACCAGCGCCAGCCCGAGCCCGCTGCCCTCGCCGGCGTCGGGGCGCAGGCGGGTGAAGCGGTCGAAGACCCGGTCGCGGTCCTCGGCCGGGATGCCGGGCCCGTCGTCGTCGACCAGCAGCCGGACCCACCGCCCGGCCGGCACCACCGACACGTGCACCACGGTGGCGGCGTGGCGCCGGGCGTTGGCGAGCAGGTTGTCCAGCACGATCGCGACCTCGCCCGGGGTGGCCGCGACGGCGACGGGCAGCGGGGCCCACAGCGTCATCGCGACCTGCGGCTCCTCGGGCAGGCGGGCGAAGGCGTCGCCGACCGCGTCCACGAGGTCCACCGGCCGGGCGGCCACCCGCTCGCCGGCGTCGGCCCGCGCCAGCGCCAGCAGGTCCGCGACCAGCCTCGACAGCCGCTCCGCCTCGCGCGCGACCGACGCCCAGGTCTCCGCGCCCGGGACCCGGTCCGGGTGGGCGACGGCGACGTCGGCCTGGGCGCGCAGCGCCGCGATGGGGGAGCGCAGCTCGTGCGCGGCCTCGTCGGTGAAGCGCTCGAGGCGGGCGACGGCGTCGTCCCGGCGGGCCAGGAGGGCGTTGAGCTCGGCGGCGAGGGCCGCGAGCTCGTCGCGCGCGGGCGGCACGGGCAGGCGCTCACCGGGCGGCAGGGCGGCGGCCGCGGTCCGCATCCGGTCGACGGGCCGCAGGGCCAGCCGGGTCGCGGTCCAGGTCGCGGCGACGACGGCGAGGGCCCCGAGCAGGGCGGTGACGACCAGCCCCCGGGCGGCCTCGGTGAGCAGGGCCGCGGCGCCGACGAGGTCGCGGGAGGCGAGCACCAGGCGCGGCGACCCGTCCGGTGCCGGGACCGCGACGGCGACCCAGCGTCGCGGCCCGAGCGGGTCGCCGGCCGTCGTCACCGGCTCCCCGGCGGCGAGCCGGCGCACGGCGTCGGGGTCCACGGGGCGCGGCCCGCGGCCGTCGACCGGCGTCCCCGCCAGGTCCACCACGCGCACGCCCGCGGGGGCGGGGGTCCCGGCGGCGACGGCCCCGGCCGCGGTCGCCGCGCGCTCGACGAGGGCGGCGTCCCCGCTGCTCAGCACCGCGGAGAACAGCAGCCCACCCGCCACCCGGCCGACGGCGAGCAGGGCGACGAGGGCGACGACCCCGACGACGAGGGTGATCCGCGTGCGCAGGGAGCGGCGCGCCCACCAGCCGCCCGCCCGCCGGTCGCTCACCCGCCGGCGCCCAGCCGGTACCCGCGCCCGCGCTCGGTGCGCACCAGCTCCCCGGCACCGACCGCGGCGAGCTTGCGACGCAGGTAGCCGACGTAGACCTCGACGACGTTGCGGCTCGCCGACCCGCCCCCGCCCCACACCGCGGTGAGCAGCTCGTCCTTGGTCAGCGCGGTGTCCGGGCGGACCGCGAGCGCGTGGAGCACCGCGAACTCGCGCGCCGACAGCCCGACCTCGCGCCCCTCCCACGTCGCCGACCGGGTCGCCGGGTCGAGGGTCAGGGCACCGTGCACCACCCGCGCCGTGGCGGGGCCCGCGCGCCGCAGCACCGCGCGCAGCTGCGCGACGAGCACGACGAACGAGAACGGCTTGACCAGGTACCCGTCGGCGCCGAGGTCGAGGCCGTCGGCCTGGTCGACCTCGCCGTCCTTCGCCGAGAGCAGCAGCACCGGGGTCGCGATCCCCTCGGCCCGCAGCGCCTCGAGCACCCGGTAGCCCGAGAGCCCGGGCAGCAGGATGTCGAGGACCACGGCGTCGTACGCGCCGGTGGCGGCCTCCGCCAGCCCTGCGCGGCCGTCGGCGACGGCGCGGACCTCCATGCCCTCGGCCGCGAGCCCGCGGGTCAGGGCCTCGCGCACCCCGGGCTCGTCGTCGACCACCAGCACCTTCGGCACCCCTCCGACGGTAGGCCGCCGGAGGGTCGCCGGGGCCCGATCGACGCTGAGGGTGTCTCAGCCGGCGGCGGACACGATGGGGGCATGGCACGCAGGGGCTGGGTCGGGGCAGGGCTGGGCGCGGCGCTGGTGGGCGCCGTCGGTGTGGGGCTCGTGGTCGCCCCGACGGGCGCGGCCGCGGCGCCGCCGCTGCCGCCGGTCAGCCCCGAGGACCTCGTGTCGTCGGTGATCGCCGCCGACCGGCCGGCGCTGGCCGGTGAGGTCGAGGTCGACAACGCGCTCGGCCTGCCCGCCGTCCCCGGTGTCCCACAGCTCGCGAACGGCACCTCCACGGTCCGCGTGTGGTCCGGCGGGGAGGACCGCGGGCGCGTCGCCATCCCGTCGGCGGAGGGCGAGCGCACCCTGGTGTCCGACGGGACGACGCGCTGGTCGTACGACTCGCGCGAGCGCAGCGCGACGCGGGTCCCGGTCGGCGAGGGCCGGGGCGGACCGGAGGGCTCCGACGCCCAGGACCCGACCACCGCCGCGACGCAGGCCGTCGCGACGCTGCGACAGTCCAGCACCGTGGCCGTCGACGGCACCGCCGAGGTGGCCGGCCGCCCGGCGTACCAGCTGGTCCTGACGCCCCTGCCCACCGAGCGCACGCTGCTGCGCGAGGTCCGGGTGGCCGTCGACGCCGAGACCCGCCTGCCGCTGCAGCTCACCGTGCTCGCGCAGGGATCGGGCGAGCCGGCGCTGCAGGTCGGCTTCACCGAGATCACCTACGGCCCGCAGGACCCGGCGCTGTTCGCCTTCACCCCGCCCCCGGGCACGACCGTCGAGGACGCGCCGGCCCGCGACGGGCAGCGCCCCGACGGCGCCCGGCAGGGCACGACCGTCGGCGACGGCTGGGACACGGTGGTGATCGGGCAGGCGCCGCAGGAGGGGCAGGGCCAGCAGCCGGACGGCCGGCAGCGCCCCGAGAGCGCGCCGGACCTCTCCGCGCTGGGGACGCCGGTCACCGGCCCGTGGGGCACCGGGCGCGTGATCACCACCGCCGTGGCCACGGTGATCGTCACCGACGACGGCCGGATCGCCGCGGGCGCCGTCCCGCAGCAGGTGCTCGGCGAGGCCCTGGCCCGGTGACGGCGGCGGCATCGACGACGGAGCCGGCGACCACGTCCCCGGCGGACGCGCTCGCCGCGCGGGTCCGCGGGCTGCGCAAGACCTTCGGCGCCACGGTGGCGGTCGACGACGTCGACCTCGACGTCCCCGCCGGTGCCGTGCTCGGGATGCTGGGCCCGAACGGTTCGGGGAAGACCACGCTCATCCGCATGCTGCTCGGCCTGACCCGCCCGACCGCGGGCACCGTGGAGCTGCTCGGGTGCACCGGGGCCGACCTCCCGGCCGCGCTGCCGGACGTGGGCGCGCTCGTCGAGGGCCCCGGCTTCCACCCGTTCCTGTCCGGGCGCGACAACCTGCTTCGCTGCGCCGCCGCCGAGCCCCGCCTCGACGGCGACCTGCGCAGGCCGGTCGACGCGGTGCTGGAGCGGGTGGGGCTCGCCGACGCCGCGCGCCGCCGCTACCGCGGCTACTCGCTGGGGATGAAGCAGCGCCTCGGGCTCGCCGCAGCGCTGCTCGTCCCGCGCCGGCTGGTCGTGCTCGACGAGCCCACCAACGGCCTCGACCCCGCCGGGACGCGGGACGTCCGGCGTGTGGTGGCCGAGCTGCGCGAGGCGGGGGTGACGGTGCTGCTCTCGTCGCACCTGCTCGCCGAGGTGGAGGCCGTCTGCACCCACGTCGCCGTCCTGCAGACCGGGACGCTGCTCGTGGCCGGCGACCTGCGGGCCCTGCTCGACGCCGACGCCGGGGGCGTCGTCGTCAGCACCCCTGACGTCGACGACGCGATTTTGGCGCTGCGTGCGGCCGGGGCGCCGGCGTACCGCGCCGAGGGCGGCGTGGCGGTCCCGCCGGGTCCGCTCGAGGCGCCCGGGATCGTCGCCGCTCTCGTCGGGGCGGGGGTCGCGGTGTGGGAGGTCCATCGCCGCCGAGCGCACCTCGAGGAGCTCTTCACCCGTCTCACCGAGGAGGACGCGTGACCACGGTGGAGGCGGCCCGGACGAGGGCACCGCTGGGCCGGCTCGCCGCGGCGGAGGTCCGCTGGGTCCTGCGCCGCCCGCGCACCCTCGTGCTCCTCGCGCTGCTGGCGTCGGTCCCCGTCGCGGTCGGGGTCGGGATCGCGCTGACGGGCGGGCCCGGCGGGGGCGACGGGGACGGTCCGGGCCTGGTCGCCGCGGTGGCCGGCAACGGGCTGGTCCTGCCGATCGCCGCGCTGGGCCTCGCGCTCACCCTGCTGCTGCCGTTGACGGTGGCCACCGCGGCCGCCGACGCGCTGGCCGGCGAAGCGCAGCACGGCACGCTGCGCGGCCTGCTCCTCGCCCCGGTCGGGCGGGGGCGGCTGGTCGTCATGAAGGCGGTCGGGGTGGTCGCCGTGACCGTGCTCGCGGTGCTCGTCGTCGCCGTCGCGGGAGTGATCACCGGTCTGGTCGTCGTCGGCGGTCCGGACGGCACGCTGATCACCCTCTCCGGCACGGCGCTCGGCCTCTGGGAGGCGATGGGGAGGGTGGCGCTGGTCGCCGCGTGGACCATCGTGCAGCTCCTGGCGGTCGGCGCGGTCGCGCTCGCGATCTCCGCGTTCACCGAGCACCCGCTCGTCGTCCTGGCGGCCGTGCTCGGCGGGCTGATCGTCTTCGGTGTGCTCGCCGCGGTGCCGTCGCTGGAGTGGCTCCAGCCGCTGCTGCTGACCTCGGGCTGGGGTGCGGGCACCGACGCGCTGCGTGATCCGCTCCCTCTCGACGACCTGGCGTCCAGCACCGCGCGGGCGCTCGTCTACCTCGTCGTCGGCGTCGCGCTCACCGTGTGGCGGATGCGACACCGGGACGGGTAGGTCGCGAACGGAGCGTCGGGCCAGGGGCCCGTGCCGCGCCCGCCGGAGCGGTGCCCATGATGGACGCCATGACGCTGCTGGCTGCGCTGCTCGAGGGGGGCCTCGACGACCCGGAGGCGATCCGGGTCGGTGATACGACCATGACCGGCCCCGAGCTGCTCGGTGCCGCCGCGGTCGTCGCCGACCAGATCACCGAGCGGCCGTCGGAGGGCCCGGTGGCGGTCCTCGCCGAGCCGACGGCGCGCACCGTCGTGGCGATGGTCGGTGCCCTGCTCGCGGGCGTGCCGGTCGTGCCCGTGCCCCCGGACGTGGGCGCGGGCGAGCGCGCCCACGTGCTCGCCGACTCCGGGGCCTCGCTCTGGATCGGCGAGCGCCCACCCGAGATCTCGCTCCCGGTGCGCAAGGTCGACGTGCGGCAGCGCAGCGGCGACCCGGCCCGCGAGACCCCGCACGACGGCCCTGCGCTGGTCCTCTACACCTCGGGCACCACGGGGGCGCCGAAGGGCGTGCTGCTGTCCAAGGCTGCGATGGGTGCGGGGCTCGACGGCCTCGCCGACGCCTGGGACTGGACCGCCGACGACACCCTCGCCCACGGCCTGCCCCTGTTCCACGTCCACGGGCTCGTGCTGGGGGTGTTCGGGGCCCTGCGGATCGGCTCGAAGCTGGTCCACGTCGGGCGGCCGAAACCCGCGCACTACGCCGCCGCGGTGCGCGACCACGGTGCGAGCCTGCTGTTCGGGGTGCCGACGATCTGGTCACGGGTCGCCGCCGACCCCGACGCCGCCGCGGCCCTGCGCCCCGCCCGGCTGCTGGTCTCCGGCAGCGCGCCCCTGCCCGTGAGCGTGTTCGAGCAGCTGCGCGAGCGCACCGGTCAGGCGCCCGTGGAGCGCTACGGGATGAGCGAGACCATGATCACCGTCTCGGTGCGCGCGGACGGCGAGCGCCGGCCGGGCTGGGTGGGCGTCCCGGTCGCGGGCTTCGAGACGCGGCTGGCCTCCACCGACGAGGAGACCGAGGGCGAGCTGCTCCGGCACGACGGCGAAACCATCGGCGAGCTGCAGGTCCGCGGGCCCGGGCTCTTCGACGGCTACCTCGGCCGGCCCGAGGCGACCGCCGAGACCTGGACCGCCGACGGCTGGTTCCGCACCGGCGACGCCGCGGTGATCGACGAGGGCGGCTACCACCGCATCGTCGGGCGGCGCTCGGTCGACCTCATCAAGACCGGCGGCTACCGCGTCGGCGCCGGCGAGATCGAGACGGCCCTCCTCGAGCACGCGGGCATCAGCGAGGTCGCCGTGGTCGGCGAGCCCGACGACGACCTCGGCCAGCGCATCGTCGCCCACGTCGTCCTCGCCGGGGACCCGGTCGACCCCGACGAGGTCATCGCCTTCGTCGCCGACCGCCTCTCGGCGCACAAGCGGCCCCGCGAGGTCCGCGTCGTCGACGCCCTGCCCCGCAACGCGATGGGCAAGGTGCAGAAGGCGCGCCTCTAGGTGCGTGCGCGATCTTCACAGCTATCGCCGGGAAGATCGCTCACATGGGGCGGCGGGCGCGCAGGACGGCGTCGTAGAGGAACCGCGGGCGCCCGTCGGGCTGCACCGCGTCGCGCCCGCGGCGCTCGGCCACCACGACCGTCCAGCCCTCCAGCGCGTCGCCCAGCTCGCCGACCACCTCCTCGGCGGTCGCGAACATGTCCGCCGGGTGGTGCTGCCCCGCCTCGGGCGGCATGCCCTCGGGGTCGTGGCCGACGATCAGCAACGTCCCGCCGGGCGCCACCGCCCCGGCGACGGCCCGGTACAGGCGCGGCCGGTCGGCGCCGGGCAGCTGCATGAAGTGCATGGTGACGAGGTCGTGTTCGCCGGGCACGGCCTCGGCGAACAGATCCACCGGCACCGTCGTCACCCGGTCGGCGACGCCCTCGGCCTGCGCCCGCGCCGCCACCCGCTCGAGCCCGACCCGCGAGACGTCGATCGCGGTGACCCGCCAACCCCGGTGCGCCAGCCACACGGCGTCGCCGCCCTCGCCGCTGCCGACGTCGAGCGCCGCGCCCGGGGCCAGGTCGGCGACCTCCTGCACGAGCACCGCGTTGGGCTCGCCGCTCCACACGCGCTCGGTCGCGCCGTAGCGCTCGTCCCAGAACGCCGCGGTGGACTGCTCGTGGGTGGTCATGCGAGGGCCCCCTCCCGGTGGCGGGCGACGGCTCGCGCGATGTCCTCCTCGACGAGGTCGGCGTTGATCCGGGCGCCGGCGAGCGTGCCCTCGGCGGCGGCGCCGACCACCTGCGCGGAGAGGTCGGTGACGTTGCCCGCGACCCAGACGCCGGGCACCGCCGTGCGCCCCGTGGGGTCGACGGTCGCGACGTACCGCCCGCCGAGGGCGTGGTCGAGGACCTCGACGCCGAGATCCTCCAGCACCGCGCTGCGCGCGACGAAGCGCGGGCCGACGACGAGGGCCTGGCGCGCCACGACCCGACCGTCGGCCAGCCGCGCGCCGACCAGGCGGCCGTCGGCGATCTCCAGCCCCGTCACCTCCTCGTCGATCACGGCGACGTCGAGCGCCGCGAGCTGCTCGGCCTCGTCGTCGGTGAGCGCCGGCGCACGGTGGCGCAGGTAGACGAGGTCGTCGGTGAGCTGGGAGAACAGCTTGACCTGGTGCAGGGCGTTCGGCCCGGTCCCGAGCACGGCCACGGCCCGGTCGCGCACCTCCCACCCGTGGCAGTACGGGCAGTGCAGCACGTCGTGGCCCCAGAGCTCGCGCACGCCGGGCAGGTCGGGCAGCTCGTCGACGAGTCCGGTCGCGACCAGCAGGCGCCGCGCCCGCAGCGTCTCCCCGTCGGCGGTGTCGACGGCGAGCACCGGACCCTCGCGGCGGGCGGTGACGGCGGCGCCGGTGCGGACGCGCCCGCCGTAGGACTCCACCTCCGCGCGGCCGAGACGCACGAGCTCGGCCGGGGGCAGGCCGTCGCGGGTGAGGAACGCGTGCACCCCGGCGGCGGGGGCGTTGCGCGGCTCGCCGGCGTCGAGCACCAGCACCGAGCGGCGGGAACGGGCGAGGGTCAGCGCGCCGGACAGCCCGGCCGCGCCGCCCCCGAGGACGAGGACGTCGAGGGGTTCGTCGGTCATGGGATCGAGCGTGCTCCCGGCCGTGCGGGACGACGAGGATTCTTGCCAGGATGGCAAAAGGAGGAGCGAACGGCGCTCGCGCCGGACGCTCCTCGGGAGTCGGACGGCTCGGCGGCACGGGTCCTCGACGGGGGAGTCCTTGTCCCTACCGCGGGCACGGCCGAGGGGCCCGAGCATCGGGCACGTGCAACGGGTCGTGGTGGTCCCCGCGGACGAGAGCGAACCCTCGTGATCCGGACGACGCGCAGCCAGGATGGCCGGCGTGACGGCGGACGACGTGCTCGACGGCCTCGGCGCGCGGCTGGCGACCCGGCGGCGACGGGCCGGTCTCGGGCTGGCCGAGCTGTCCGCGTCGACCGGCATCTCGGCGAGCACTCTCTCCCGGCTCGAGCACGGTGGTCGGCGTGCCACCCTCGAGCTGCTCCTGCCGCTGGCGACGGTCTACGGCACCGGCCTCGACGAGCTCGTCGGCTTCCGTGAGGACGCCCGGGTCCGCGACGAACCGGTCTCGCGCACCGAGGACACGATCGTCTATCGCCTGTCCCGCAGCGCGGGGCAGCCGGCGGCCTACAAGTTCGTCTTCTCGCCCGCCCGCCACCGGCCCCCGGCCGATCTCCCGGCGCACCAGGGCTGGGAGTGGGTCTACGTCCTCGCCGGGTGCCTGCGCGTGATCAACGGCGAGGACGACCTGGTCCTGCGCCAGGGCGAGGCCACCGAGATCGACACGCGCCGCCCGCACTGGCTGGGCAGCACGGGTGACGGCCCCGTCGAGGTCCTGGCCCTGTTCGGCAGGCAGGGCGAGCGGGTGCACATGCGTGGTCGGCCCGCGGCGCGGTAGGGAGCGGTCAGCCGCGGAGGAGCGCGGCCGTGTCGATCGCGTCGCTCATGACCGCCTGCGCGACGGCCGTGACCTTGAGGTGGTGGCGGCGGGCGTGGCGGCGCATCCGGGCGAAGGCGTCGTCAGCGCTCAGCCCGCCGCGCTCGGCCAGGGCGCCCTTGGCCTGTTCGATGATGATCCGGCTGTCGAGGGCGGTCCGGAGCTGCTCGGTGATGAGCTGGGCCTCGCCCAGGGTGCGGTGCTGCAACACCACCGTCGTGGCGACGTCGGCGAGGGCCTGGGCGGCGTGGACGTCGGCGTCCGGGAACGGCCGCGGGGTGGTGGTGAACAGGTTCATCGCCCCGATGGCGCGCTCGTTGCAGCGCAGCGGCAGTGCGTGCACCCCGTGGATGCCGAGTTCGCGGGCGTGCGCGGCGAACTCGGGCCAGCGGTGACCGTGCGCGGCGACGTCGTCCGCGTGCACCCCGACGCCGGTGCGGTAGGCGTCCACGCACGGGCCCTGGCGGTCGCGGAGCTGGTGGAGCTCGAGCTGGTGGGCCTGCTCGCTGGAGGAGGACATGACCTCGAGCCCGCCGTCGTGGCCGGCGAGCATGAGCCCGGCGGCGTCCACGTCGAGCAGTTCGACGCAGCGGGCGGTCAGCTGGTCGAGCACGTCGACGACGTCGTAGTCCGACACGAGCGTGCGGGCCAGCCCGACGAGCGCCGTCAGCAGCGACGCCTCCCGGGCGGACGCTCCGCCCAGGTCATCGGTGGTGGTCGATGTCGTGCTCACGTGGCGGAACCTAGTGCTCGCGGTCCACGCGCCGGCGTCGTGCCGAGAGGTCGGCGGCGACGTCGTCCACGGTGCGCGCGGCGGTCCCGGTGGCCTGGTGTACGTGCCGGTGGAGGGGGCCCCCGGGCTCGGCGGTGCCGTTCGAGTGGGACGGGGAACTGCGGCTCATCGTGGTCTCCTCGCGGGAGTGGCGCCACAGCCGGCTCCTGCGGGATCGAGAGCGCGCCGTCGCGAGGCGTCAGTGCAGCACCACCGCGAGCGCACCGCAAACACCTCCGGCAGCGGGCGGCGGCACCGTGGCTGTCCGGCGAGCCGGGCGTGGCCGATCGGCTACCGGTGGTTGCCGGACGGCGAGCGGTCGCGTTAGGTTCGCGCCGACATCGATCGCGGTGCCCCAGACCCCGGCGCCCGTCTCGGCCGACCGCGGCCGAGCATGACGGCTCGGGGGTGCGATGGCAGGCGCGCGACACGACGTCACCCCCACGACGGCCACACCGACGTCGGCGAGGAAGACGCCGTCCTCCGGGCCGGCGCGTCCCGACGTCGTCGCTGTCCACTCGGCGGTCTGCCAGCTCTCCGGTGCTCCCGGCTCGCCGGGCGCCGGTCCTCTCCGTGCGGCCTCGCCGCCGACGGAGGTGGCGGGGCCCTGACGGCCCGTTGCCTCACCGGCTCGGCCGCGTCCGTCGAAGAAATGGGGGGACGGACGCGGCCGGGCCGGCCTTCACGCCGCCGTGTGCGGAGCAATCCTCGACAGCAGGAGATGTCCATGCCGTCCCCGTCCGACCTCTCACCGGCGACGCGGTCGACCACCGTCATCGACGACGAGCACGGGGGTCTGCTCGCCCTCGCCGTACGCGCCCTCACCACCGTCGAGGTGATCGTCGACCGTGTCGGGAGGACCCGCCGGAAGGTGATCCCGTTCCCGCGCACGCCACGGGAGGACGACGTGGCCCGGACGGTCCGCCACGCTGCCTGCGCCGACGACGCGGCCCGAGGGGCTCCGCCCGGGTGAGCGATGCGGGTCGCGATGACGACGCCCGTCACTCACGTGGGGCGCAGGCCCATCTCGAACGATTCCGCTCCCTCGCACCCGGTGGCCTGTCGCACGCCGGGAAACCGGTCGGGGTTGACCGTCCTACGATCCACGCCCATGACGGCTGCCGGGGAGGACCTGACGCTCGCGGGGGAGTTCGACGCCCCCACCCGCGAGCAGTGGCGCGAGCTGGTCGCCGGGGTGCTGGCCAGGTCCGGGCGCGAGGTCTCGCCCTCCGACGCCGAGGCCGCGCTGGCGACGGTCACCGACGACGGCATCACGATCGCGGGGCTCTACGCCGCCGAGGACGCGCCGGACGTGGACACCGGGGTGCCGGGCCTGCCGCCGTTCGTGCGTGGCGCGCGCGCCGAGGGGCAGGTCGCCGAGGGTTGGCTCGTGCGCCAGCGTCACGCCTTCCCGCCCGACGTCGACCTCGGCGAGGCCCACGACGTCGTGATGGCCGAGCTGGAGAACGGCGTCTCCTCGCTCTGGCTCGTGCTCGGCGAGGCGGGCGGGCCCTCGGCGGACGCGCTGCCCCGCCTGCTCGAGGGCGTGTTCGTCGACCTCGCCCCGATCGCCCTCGAGGCGGGCCGCGACACCCCGGCCGCCGCCGCCGCGCTGCTGCGCCTCGCCGAGGAGAACGGCGCCGGCGCGATCGGCGGCAGCCTCGGCTACGACCCGCTGCTGGACCGCACGCACGGCGGCGCACCGCTCGACGACACGTACCGCGGGCAACTCGTGGAGCACGCGCGGACCGCCGCGGCGAGCCACCCCCAGCTGCGCACGGTGGTCGCCGACGGCCTCCCGTACCACCGCGCCGGCGGCAGCGACGCCCAGGAGCTCGGCGCCGCTCTGGCCGCCGGGGTGCACGCGCTGCGCGTGCTGACCGAGGCCGGCCTCGACACCGACGACGCCTTCCGGCGCATCGAGTTCCGCTTCGCCGCCACCGCCGACCAGTTCGCGACACTGGCCAAGCTCCGCGCCGCGCGGCGCTGCTGGGACCGGATCGGCGAGGTCAGCGGCGCGAGCGAGAACGCCCGCGCGATGCACCAGCACGCCGTCACCTCGCCCGCGATGATCACTCGGCGGGACCCCTGGGTGAACATGCTGCGCACCACCGTCGCCGCCGTCGGCGCCGGGCTGGGCGGGGCCGCGGCGGTGACCGTCCTGCCGTTCGACAACGAGCTCGGCCGTCCCGACGAGGCCGCCCGCCGTCTGGCGCGCAACACCCAGGCCCTGCTGCTGGAGGAGTCGCACCTCGCGCACGTGATCGACCCGGCCGGCGGGTCGTGGTACGTCGAGTCGCTCACCGATGCCCTCGCGCAGGCCGCGTGGGCGGAGTTCACCCGCACCGAGCGCGACGGCGGCATCGCCACGGCCCTCGACGACGGCTCGCTGCGCGCCCGCCTGGACGAGACCTGGCAACGGCGCAGCACCCGCATCGCCCGGCGCAAGGACCCGATCACCGGAGTCAGCGAGTTCCCGAACCTGCACGAGGAGCTCCCGCGCCGCGAGCCCGCGCCGGACACCCCGCACGACGGTGGCCTGCCGCGACGCCGCTACGCGGAGATTTTCGAGACCCTGCGCGACCGCGCCGACGCCGCGCAGCAGAGACCGACGGTCTTCCTCGCCACCATCGGCACGCTCGCCGAGTACACCGCCCGCGTGTCGTTCACCCAGAACCTGCTCGGCGCCGGCGGCATCGCCACCACGGACGGCCCCGGCGGCACCGAGCCGCAGGAGATCGCGGCGGCGTTCCGCGAGGCCGGCACCACGGTCGCGGTGATCGCGTCGTCGGACAAGATCTACGACCAGCACGCCGCCGAGGTCGCGGCCGCCCTGCGCGAGGCCGGGGCGACGCGCATCCTGCTGGCGGGCAGGAAGGACGTCGCGGGTGTCGACGGCACCCTCCACGCCGGGTGCGACGCCGCCGCCGTCCTGCGCGACACGCTCGACCACCTAGCCAAGGATCAGGGGGAGGTCTGACGATGAGCATCCCGAGCTTCGACGACGTCGAGCTGGCCGCGCCCGCGGGGGCGTCCGGCGACTGGGAGGCCGCGCTCGAGGCCGCCACGGGCAAGGGCGCCGAGGACCTCGTCTGGGAGACCCCCGAGGGCATCGGCGTCAAGCCGCTCTACACCGACGCGGACCGCGATGGCCTCGACTTCCTGCACACGTACCCGGGCCTGACGCCGTTCCTGCGCGGCCCCTACCCGACGATGTACGTGACGCAGCCGTGGACCGTGCGCCAGTACGCGGGCTTCTCCACGGCCGCCGAGTCGAACGCCTTCTACCGGCGCAACCTCGCCGCGGGCCAGAAGGGGCTGTCGGTCGCGTTCGACCTGCCGACCCACCGCGGCTACGACTCCGACAACCCGCGGGTCTCCGGTGACGTCGGGATGGCCGGGGTGTCGATCGACTCGATCCTCGACATGCGCCAGCTGTTCGACGGCATCCCGCTGGACCGCATGTCGGTGTCCATGACCATGAACGGGGCCGTGCTCCCGGTGATGGCGCTCTACGTCGCGGCCGCCGAGGAGCAGGGGGTGGCGCCGGAGCAGCTGGCCGGGACCATCCAGAACGACATCCTCAAGGAGTTCATGGTCCGCAACACCTACATCTACCCGCCGAAGCCGTCGATGCAGATCATCTCGGACATCTTCCGCTACACCAGCGAGAAGATGCCGAAGTTCAACTCGATCTCCATCTCCGGCTACCACATCCAGGAGGCCGGGGCGTCGGCCGACCTGGAGCTGGCCTACACGCTGGCCGACGGGGTGGAGTACCTGCGGGCCGGGCGGGACGCCGGGCTGAATGTCGACAAGTTCGCGCCGCGCCTGTCGTTCTTCTGGGGCATCGGCATGAACTACTTCATGGAGATCGCCAAGCTCCGCGCCGCCCGGCTGCTGTGGGCCAAGCTCGTGCACGGCTTCGGGGCGCGGAACCCGAAGTCCCTGAGCCTGCGCACGCACTCCCAGACGAGTGGCTGGTCGCTCACCGCCCAGGACGTCTACAACAACGTCGTCCGCACCTGCGTCGAGGCGATGGCCGCGACGCAGGGGCACACGCAGTCGCTGCACACCAACGCCCTCGACGAGGCGCTGGCGCTGCCGACCGACTTCTCCGCGCGCATCGCCCGCAACACCCAGCTGCTGCTGCAGCAGGAGTCGGGCACCACGCGCACGGTCGACCCGTGGGGCGGCTCGCACTACGTCGAGCGGCTCACCCGCGAGCTCGCCGGTCGGGCGTGGGCCCACATCGAGGAGGTCGAGTCCACCGGCGGGATGGCGCAGGCCATCGACGAGGGCCTGCCGAAGATGCGCATCGAGGAGGCGGCCGCCCGCACGCAGGCGCGCATCGACTCGGGTCGCCAGCCGCTGATCGGCGTCAACAAGTACCCGCTGACCTCGGGCGAGGACGTCGACGTCCTCAAGGTCGACAACGCCGACGTGCTGCGCCAGCAGGTCGAGCGTCTGCGTCGGCTCCGTGACGACCGGGACGACGACTCGGTGCGCGGCGCCCTGGAGCAGCTGACGAACGCGGCGCGGGCCGCGTCGGAGGGCTCCCGGGATTCGTCTCTCGACGGCAACCTGCTCAAGCTCGCCATCGACGCCGCCCGCGCGAAGGCCAGCGTCGGCGAGATCTCCGATGCGCTGGAGGAGGTCTGGGGTCGGCACCGTTCCGACGTGCGCACGATCTCCGGCGTCTACCGTGACGAGGTGGGCGAGAACTCCGCCGTCGAGCAGGCCCGCGCCGCTGCTGCGCGCTTCGAGGAGGCCGAGGGCCGCCGCCCGCGCATCCTCGTCGCGAAGATGGGCCAGGACGGGCACGACCGCGGGCAGAAGGTCATCGCCACCGCGTTCGCCGACCTCGGCTTCGACGTCGACGTGGGCCCGCTGTTCCAGACGCCGGCCGAGGTCGCCCGTCAGGCCGTGGAGTCCGACGTGCACGTCGTCGGGGTCTCGTCGCTGGCCGCCGGGCACTTGAGCCTCGTCCCGGCCCTGCGCGACGAGCTCGCCGAGGCCGGGGCCGAGGAGATCCTCATCGTCGCCGGCGGCGTCATCCCGCCCGGCGACCACGAGGAGCTGCTGGCCAAGGGCGCGAGCGCGATCTTCGGCCCGGGCACCGTGATCGCCGAGGCTGCGACGCAGCTGCTGGAGACGCTGTCGGAGCGGCTGGGGCACAGCTCCTCCTGACTTGGTCAGGTCTGGTCAGGTAGGGTGGGCGCGTGGCCGAGCAGGTGAACGTCTACGAGGCGAAGACGCAGCTCTCGAAGCTGCTCGAACGCGTCGAGGCGGGCGAGGAGATCGTCATCGCCCGCAACGGACGGCCGGTCGCACGATTGGTGCCGTCGCAGCGGAGCGGTCAGCAGGAGCCGCGGCGGCTGGGTGGTTACGAGCACCTCATCGAGATGCCCGACGACATCAACGAGGGCGACGACGAGATCGAGGCCCTGTTCTACGCCGGGCCGATCGGACCGCCCGGCAACGCCTGATGCGGTTGCTTCTCGACACGCACACGGTGCTCTGGTCTCTCGGTCGACCAGGGCGCGTCGGGACCGCGGCGCGCGAAGCGCTCACCGCCTCGGCGAGCGAGGTCGTGGTTTCCGTCGTCTCGCTCTGGGAGATCGCGATGAAGACCTCGATCGGCAAGCTCCGGGTCGATCTCGACGTCGAGGCCGCCGTCACCGGCCTCGGCATCAGGGTGCTCGATGTCCGGGCGGAGCATGCGCGGGCCGTGGCGGATCTCCCCCTGCACCACCGCGACCCGTTCGACCGGATGCTCGTGGCGCAGGCCCGATACGAGGGCCTCACCCTCGTCACGGCCGACCGTCGCTTCGAGGCGTACTCCGTGGCGGTGCTGCGTGCCGACGACTGAGGCGAGCGCCGGGAGAGGAGCACCGCGGTGAGCGACATCGACCTGGACAGGTACGTCGACGGCGTCCGGTCCGGCTCGCGGCTGTGGATCGGGCGGGCTATCACGCTCGTGGAGTCGTCGCGCCCCGACCACCGCGAGGCGGCGCAGGAGCTGCTCGTCTCGCTCCTGCCCCACGCCGGCGGGGCCCGGCGGATCGGCATCTCCGGAGTCCCCGGCGTGGGCAAGTCGACGTTCATCGGCGCGCTCGGCACGACGCTGACGGCCCAGGGCTCGAAGGTCGCGGTGCTCGCCGTCGACCCGAGCTCGACGCGATCCGGCGGATCGATCCTCGGTGACAAGACGCGGATGAACGAGCTCGCGACCGACGACGACGCCTTCATCCGGCCCTCGCCGACGGCGGGCACGCTCGGCGGGGTCGCGAAGGCGACCCGGGAGACGATGGTCGTGATGGAGGCGGCGGGCTACGACGTCGTCATCGTCGAGACCGTCGGTGTCGGCCAGTCCGAGACGACGGTCGCGCAGATGGTCGACTCGTTCCTCTTCCTCACCCTCGCCCGCACCGGCGACTCCCTGCAGGGCATCAAGCGCGGCATCCTCGAGATCGCCGACGTCATCGCGGTGAACAAGGCCGACGGCCCGCACGCCCGCGAGGCCAAGCGCGCGGCCCGGGAGCTGGAGCAGGCGCTGGCGATGCTCCGCGGCAGCCAGGAACCCGAATCCGGCGGCGAGACCTGGAAGGTCCCGGTGCTGACGTGCAGCGCCGCCGAGCGCACGGGTCTCGACGACGTCTGGTCGGCGCTCGTGCGCCATCAGGAGCACCTCGACGCCGGCGGCGGGCTGGTCGAGAAGCGCGCCCGCCAGCAGGTCGACTGGACCTGGCAGATGGTCCGCGACCGCGTGCTCGGCCGCCTGCAGGACCATCCCGAGGTCAAGGGCATGCGTGCCGAGCTCGAGCGGGAGGTCCAGGCCGGCGAGCTGACGCCGGCCCTGGCCGCCGACCGCATCCTCGAGGCGTTCCTCGGCGACGCCCGGGCGGGTATCCACGGGTCATGAGCGAGCAGCCGGGGAACGCGGACGGCGGCGAGAGCTACCTCGGAAGTGTCGTGTCCGGTCTGCGTGGCATGGCGGAGAACGTGGTGAAGGCCGCCGGCGCACACAACCCGCTGGGCGAGCTGCCCGCGCTGCCCGAGGTCGCGACCCACCCGGGCGCGATGTCCGCCGCCCAGCTCGGCGCGATGCGTACCGCCATCCAGGCCCAGCGCGACGCCGTGGCCGCGATGCAGAGCCAGCTCACCGCGTTCGACGAGCAGCTCCAGGTGCTCCAGCGGCTGCTCGTGCCGCTGGCGGAGTGGAGCGCGACGTGGGCGCGCCTGGAGGAGCGGGTCGTCCCCGGCCACCACCAGGCCACGCCGGAGGACGCGGACCGGGAGTGACCCGCGAGGGGGCACGTTGCGCAGCCGCGCCCGTCGATCATGCCGAAGGTGCCCCTCGCGCAGGACCCCGAGCGGCCACCATCAGTTGCTGATCGCGGGCGCGGCGCCCACGAAGGTGTCGTCGGCGAGCTGGTCGACGAGGAACGCGGCGACGTCGGTGCGCGCCATCGGCGCCCCGATGCGATCGCGGCCCAGGAAGCCGGCTCGCACTGTGCCGTTGGTGGGGACGTCGACCGGCGCGGTGATGCGCGCGAGCGTCCAGTCCAGCCCGGAGGTGGTGACGACCTCGCTGATCCCCTGCACCTCCCGCAGCGCGCCCGGGATGAGCAGGCCGATGCCCACCGGGACGAGGCGGTCGAGCAGGCCGGGCCGGTCGCGCGGGTCCGGGACGCTGACGGTGGCGAGCGCGACGAGTCGTCGCACGCCGTGCTCGTGCATCGCGGCCACGATCGTCCGCGTCGCCGCGGCGAGCGGACCGCTGCGCAGGAACGGGTCGATCGCCGGGCCGAGGGCGCTGATCACCGCGTCGGCGCCCTTGACGGCGCGGCGGACCGCGTCGGTGTCGTCGAGCTCGGCGACCACCAGCTCGAGGGCGTCGTCGGCGACGGTCACCTTCTCCGGCGAGCGCACCAGGGCCGTGACGCGGTGCCCGCTGTCGAGGAGGCGGCGCACGACGTGCTGGCCGATCTTGCCGGTTCCGCCGAACACGGTGACGTCCACATCGGCGTGTACCCGCCGATCACCGCGCCCGCTCGTGAACGGGCTCACAGGGCCCTGGCGTCAGGAGATCCCGAAGATGCGCGCGCGGCCGGGCTTCGGGAAGCCGCTGGTCGGCGGCGCGAACCGGCCGTTCTTCCGCGCGCACGACGGGCAGCACCGGCCTGGGCCGACCCGGTGATCTCCCGTGGCCGCGGGCGTCGGCCTATCCTCCCGGCCATGAGCCAGCCGCCCGGCGAGCAGGGAGACGACGACCAGGGGGCCTCGGCGGAGAACGTCCCGGCGGCGGCGCCCGCGCCGACGCCGATCCGCGCGTCGGACGCCGAGCGCGAGCAGGTCGCGGAGGTCGTGCGGCAGGCCGTGTCCGACGGGCGGCTGACGATCGTCGAGGGCGACGAGCGCCTGCGCGAGGTCTACGCCGCGCGCTTCCGCCGGGATCTCGCGCCGATCACCGCGGACCTCGGGCCGACGGAGACGTCGCTCCCGCCGAGCACCGGGTCGGCGCCCGTGCGCCGCCCGCTGGGCCGCATCGAGCGGCCGTCGACGAGCTGGTCGGTGGCCGTGCTCTCGGGCGCGCAGAAGCGCGGTGAGTGGACGCCGGGCCGCACCCACAGCGTCGTCGCGTTCTGGGGCGGCGCCGAGCTGTCGTTCCGCGACGCGCGGATCGACGACGCCGGGCTGACGATCGCCGCCGTCGCGATCATGGCCGGCATCCAGATCGACCTGCGGGGCATCCCCGCCGGCGTCGAGGTCACCGTCCAGGCCGTGGCGATCATGGCCGGTATCGAGGTGCTGGTCGACCAGGACACCCGCGTCGAGGACGGCGGGTTCGGGTTCCTGGGCGCGTTCGAGGACGGGTCGGGCGCGCCCCGGAGCGCCTCCGGACCGCGGGTCCGGGTGCGGGGCCTCGCGTTGATGGGCGGGGTGTCGGTGTCGCGCAAGCCGCTCGCCGTCGAGGGCGGCGACGACGGCGACCGCCCGGCCATCGAGGGCTGAGCGGCTACGCTCCAGCCGCCGGCGGCCGATCGCGCACGTCGTCGCCCCCGGGCGTCACCGTCCCGCTCAAGAAACCGGCGACGGTCGGCGGACGTTCAGCGCTCGAAGCGCTTCGCCACGTCGTCGGCCAGGTCCGCGACCGTGCGCGCCGCGGCGCCGGTCGCGTCCTCGGCCTGTTCCTTGACCGCGCCGGCGACCTCGCCCGCCTTCTCACCGGCCTGCTCGGCGGCGAGCCCGAGCTTGTCGCCCACCGAGCCCGACTCGATCGTCGCGTCCGGACCGGGCGTCACGATGGTCTCCTCGCCCGAGTCGAAGCGGACGCGGTAGGGCGGGCCGCCCTGGCCGAGCACGGCCACGATCGTCCCGGTCCGGTCGGGGACGTCGGTGTGGTTCGAGTGCATGCGGATGCGGTCGCCCACGGACGTGCTCACGGTGTCCTCCTCGTCGCGACGGTGTCGCCGAGCCACGTACCCCACAGACGCGCGAAGGGCACCTCCGGTCGATCTCCTCGACCGGAGGTGCCCTTCGCGGCGTACGGCTCGGCTCGCCCGTCAGCCGGCGGCGACCGGCGAGGCGGCGGCCGGGGCGTCGACGGCGAACGTCAGCTCACCGGCCGTCTCACCCTGTCCGACGTCCACCGTCACCGTCTGCCCGCCGTGCAGCTCGTCGGCCAGCAGCATCGACGACAGCCGGTTGCCCAGCTGGCGCTGGATGGTCCGGCGCAGCGGCCGGGCCCCGAACTCGGGCTGGAAGCCCAGCTCGGCCAGGTGGTCGACGGCGGCCTCGGTGATCGCGAAGCCGATGTCCTGCGCGGCCAGGCGCTCGCGGGTCTCGTCGAGCAGCAGGTCGGTGATCCGGCGCAGCTGGGCCTGGTCCAGCCGCTTGAAGACGATCACCTCGTCGATCCGGTTGAGGAACTCGGGGCGGAACGACTCCCGCAGGCGCGGCATCAGCCGGTCCTGCAGGGACTGCGAGGGGTCGACGTTCGACGGGGCGAACCCGAGCGCCTGCGTGCTCGTGGTGATCAGCTCCGACCCCACGTTGCTGGTCATGATCAGCACCGTGTTGCGGAAGTCGACCGTGCGGCCCTGCGAGTCGGTCAGCCGCCCGTCGTCCAGCACCTGCAGCAGCGTGTTGAAGACGTCGGGGTGGGCCTTCTCCATCTCGTCGAGCAGCACCACCGAGTACGGCCGGCGGCGGATCTCCTCGGTGAGCTGGCCGGCCTCGCCGTACCCGACGTAGCCGGGGGGCGACCCGACGAGCCGCGAGACGGTGTGCCGCTCGGAGTACTCGCTCATGTCGACGCGGACCATGCGGTCCTCGTCGCCGAAGAGCTGCGCGGCCAGGGCCTTGGCCAGCTCGGTCTTGCCGACACCGGTCGGGCCGAGGAAGAGGAAGCTGCCGATCGGGCGGTCCGGGTCACCCAGGCCGGCGCGCGAACGGCGTACCGCCTCGGCGATCGCGGCGACGGCGTCGTCCTGGCCGACGACCCGCTCGTGGAGCTGCTCCTCGAGCTTGAGCAGGCGGTCCCGCTCGGTCTCGGTGAGCTGCGCGACCGGGATGCCCGTGGAGCGCGAGACGACCTCGGCGATGTCGTCGACGCTCACCTCGAGCACGCCCGGCTGGTCCGAGCGCCGCTCGCTGCGGGCCTGCTCGAGCTGAGCCTGCGCCTCGGCGATCTCGTCGCGCAGGGCGCCGGCGCGCTCGTAGTCCTCGTCGGCCACGGCCTGGTCCTTGTCGCGCTGCAGCGACTCGAGCCGCCGCTCGAGCTCGCGCGAGTCGGTGTGCGGACCCTTCGCCCGCAGGCGCTTGCGCGCGCCCGCCTGGTCGACGAGGTCGATGGCCTTGTCGGGCAGGAAGCGGTCGGTGACGTAGCGCTCGGAGAGCTCGGCCGCCGCGGTCAGCGCCTCGTCGGTGAACCGCACCTGGTGGTGCGCCTCGTACCGGTCGCGCAGGCCGTGCAGGATCGCGATCGTGTCCGCGACCGACGGCTCGGGCACCATCACCGGCTGGAACCGGCGCTCGAGCGCGGCGTCCTTCTCGATGGACTGCCGGTACTCGTCGAGCGTGGTCGCGCCGACGATGTGCAGCTCGCCGCGGGCCAGGGCCGGCTTGAGGATGTTGCCGGCGTCCATGCCGCCCTCGGACGACCCGCCCGCGCCGACGACGCCGTGGAGCTCGTCGATGAAGACGATGAGCTCGTCGGAGTGCTCGCGGATCTCGGCGACGACCTTCGTCATCCGCTCCTCGAAGTCACCGCGGTAGCGCGTGCCGGCGACCATGCCCGACAGGTCGAGCTGGACGATCCGCTTGCCCTCGAGCTGCTCGGGGACGTCGCCGGCGACGATGCGCTGGGCGATGCCCTCGACCACCGCGGTCTTGCCGACGCCGGCCTCACCGATGAGCACGGGGTTGTTCTTGGTGCGCCGCGAGAGGACCTCCATGGTCTGGTCGACCTCGTCCTCGCGGCCGACCACCGGGTCCAGCTCGCCCGCCCGCGCCTTGGCGGTCAGGTCCACGCCGAACTGGTCGACGGTCGGGGTCCCGGAGTCGCCCTGACCGCCGCCACCGCCCTGGCCGGCACCCGGGCGCTGCCCGCCCGAGGCCGCCGAGCGCTGCAGCGACTGCGGCGTGACGCCCTGCTGGCCGAGCGCGCGGCCGACCGGGCTGTCGTTGTTCGCGGCCAGCGCGAGCACGATGTGCTCGGGGCCGATGTAGCTCGAACCGAGCGCACGCGAGATCTGGTGCGCGTCGAGCAGGGTGCGCTTGGCGGTCGGGGTCAGCGACGGCGGCTCCGTGCGCGCCTCGCCCCGGGGCAGCTGCTCGTCGGCGGTGCGCTGCAGGGCGTCGGGGTCGGCGCCGGCGCCGGCGAGCAGCTGGCGCAGCGGCGGGACCTGCGTCACCACGTGGAGCAGGTGCCACGCGTCGAGGTCGGCGTTACCCCGCTCGGCGGCCTGCTGGGCCGCGGCGCCCACGAGCTGACGCGCCGGCTCGGTCATGAGCTGGGTGATGTCGATGCGCTGCACACCACGCGGGGACGCGCCGCCCATACCGCGTCCACTCAAGAACTGGGCGAGGAAGTCGTCGAACGGGCCGGACCCGGGACCACCGGGCCCGAAGGCGCTGGTCATGTAGCTCCTCAGTGGGTCCACGCCGGCGGGTGCGCCGGCACTGACCACCTCAGCAACGGGGGCCGAGGATTCATTCCTGAGTCGGTGTGACTCATGTCTTTCCGAGCGATGTGAGTCCACTCCGCTCACGTCTGGGGCTACCCCCGTCACGGCGTGGCCACGCGCACGCGGGGAACCCGGACTCCCATGACCCGCCCGATGACAGCTGCGACCGTGACCGCCCGCGAGGTCCACCTCGTCCGCCGCCCCTCCGGGATGCCCGATCCCGACGACTTCGCCCTCGTCGACCGCGACCTGGAAGCGCCGGGCGAGGGGGAGGTCCTCGTCGCCAACCACCATTTCTCGGTCGACCCCTACATGCGCGGGCGGATGAACGACGTGCCGTCCTACGTGCCGCCCTTCGCGCTCGACGCCCCCATGGACGGCCGGGCCGTCGGCGAGGTGCTGGCCAGCCGCAGCGACGGGGTCGCGGTGGGCGACCTCGTGACGAGCAATCTCGCGTGGCGCACCCACGGCGTCGTGCCCGCGAAGCACGTGCAGAAGGTCGACGCGTCCGAGGGCGTGAGCCCGTCGGCGTTCCTCGGCGTGCTCGGCGTGCCCGGCCTGACCGCGTGGGTCGGCCTCCTCGACAAGGCGTCGTTCCGCGAGGGCGACGCCGTCTTCGTCTCCGGCGCGGCCGGCGCGGTCGGCAGCCTGGTGGGACAGCTCGCGAAGCTCAAGAGTGCCTCCCGCGTCGTGGGCAGTGCGGGCAGCGCCGAGAAGGTGCGGTGGCTGACCGAGGAGCTCGGCTACGACGCGGCGTTCAACTACAAGGACGCGCCCGTCGTCGACCAGCTGCGCGAGGTGATCCCCGACGGCGTGGACGTGTACTTCGACAACGTCGGCGCCGACCATCTCGAGGCGGCCATCGCCTGTGCCAACGACTTCGCCCGCGTCGCCGCCTGCGGGGCGATCGCGCACTACAACGACACCGACGACGACCCGACGCCCGGGCCGAGGAACCTGTTCCAGATCGTCAAGAAGCGCCTGTCGATCCAGGGCTTCATCGTCACCGACTCGATGGACCGGATGCGCCCGTTCCTCTCCGAGGTCACGCCCTGGGTCGCCGAGGGCCGGGTGAAGTTCGCCGAGACGGTGGTCGAGGGCATCGACCGGGCCGTCGAGGGCTTCCGCGGCATGCTCCGGGGCGAGAACACGGGGAAGATGATCATCAAGGTGTGATGGCCGGTGGCCTCGTGAGTGGTTCGGGGCCATCACGACCCAGATCACTCACGAGGCCGGAGGCCGTCGTTTCGGGTCGCCACGTGGCCGGGCAGCCGAACCCATGCGCGCACTGACATGGCAGGGTCAGCAGGACGTCCGGGTCGAGACCGTGCCGGATCCGACGATCCAGCAGCCGACCGACGCGATCATCAAGGTCACGAGCACCGCGATCTGCGGGTCGGACCTGCACCTCTACGAAGTGCTCGGCCCGTTCCTCGACCCCGGCGACATCCTCGGCCACGAGCCCATGGGCGTCGTCGAGGAGGTCGGTTCCCAGACCGGGGACCTCAAGGTCGGCGACCGGGTCGTCATCCCGTTCAACATCAGCTGCGGGCACTGCTGGATGTGCGAGCGCCAGTGGTTCGCCCAGTGCGAGACCACCCAGAACCGCGAGCAGGGGATGGGCGCCTCACTGTTCGGCTACACGAAGCTCTACGGCCAGGTCCCCGGCGGGCAGGCCGAGTACCTGCGCGTGCCGCAGGCCCAGTTCGGGCCGATCAAGGTGCCCGAGGGCCCGGTCGACGAGCGCTTCCTCTACCTGTCCGACGTGCTGCCGACCGCCTGGCAGGCCGTCGCCTACGCGCGCGTTCCCGAGGGCGGCAGCGTCACGGTCTTCGGGCTCGGCCCCATCGGGCAGATGGCCGCGCGGATCGCGCGGCACCAGGGCTTCCGGGTCATCGCCGTCGACAGCGTCGCGGAGCGCAACGCGATGGCGCGCCGCCACGGCATCGAGGTGGTCGACGCCTCGGCGGTCGACGACGTCACCGGCGCGATCCGTGACCTCACCGACGGCCGGGGCACCGACTCCGCGATCGATGCGGTCGGCATGGAGGCGCACGGCGGCTCGGCGATCCCGCAGCTCGCGCAGAAGATGGTGAACAAGCTCCCGGACGCGATCTCCGCACCGTTGATGCAGGTCGCGGGCGTCGACCGCACCGCGGCGCTGGTCGGCTGCGTCGACGCCGTGCGCCGCGCGGGCACCGTCTCGCTCTCGGGCGTCTACGGCGGCACCGCCGACCCGATCAACATGCTGAAGATGTTCGACAAGGGCATCGAGCTGACCATGGGCCAGGCTCACGTCAAGCGGTGGATCCCCGAGATCATGCCGTTGCTGACCGACGACGACCCGCTCGGCGTGCACGACCTCGAGACCCACCGGCTGCCGCTCGAGTCGGCGGCCCACGGCTACGAAATCTTCCAGAAGAAGCAGGACGAGTGCATCAAGGTGGTCCTGTCGCCGTGATCGACGGCCGGCCGTCGCTCACCTTCATCGGGACGGCCACGACGCTGCTGCGGTGCGCGGGGTTCACGGTCCTCACCGACCCGAACTTCCTGCACCGCGGGCAGCGGGCCTACCTGGGGTACGGGCTGTGGTCGAAGCGGCTCACCGAGCCCGCGATGACCCCCGGAGAGCTGCCCGGTCTCGACGCCGTCGTGCTGTCCCACCTGCACGGCGACCACTGGGACCGGGTGGCCCGGCGGGGGCTCGACCGCTCGCTGCCGATCATCACCACGCCGGCCGCCGCGCGGACCCTGCAGTCCCGCCAGCGATTCCGGCGGGCGATCGGCCTGCAGACCTGGGAGCACCACACGCTCCTCGGGGCCGACGGCGCGACGCTGCGGGTGACCGCGCTGCCCGGCATCCACTCGCCCCGGCCGCTGACCCGCCTGCTGCCGCCGGTGATGGGCAGCCTGCTGGAGTTCGCCGACCCCGGCGGCGAGGTCGTGCGCCGAATCTATCTCTCCGGCGACACGCTGCCCTTCGAGGGGATCGCGGCCATCCGCGAGCACGTCGGCGAGGTCGACCGCGCCGTCCTGCACCTCGGCGGTACGACCCTGCCCGGCGGCCTCGTCGTGACCATGGACGGGCGGATGGGCGCCGACGTGCTGGAGACGATGGCGCCGCGCCGGGCGACGCCGATCCACTACGACGACTACACGGTCTTCCGCTCGCCGCTGTCCGACTTCCTCGCCGAGGTCGAGCGCCGCGGCTGGGACGACCGCGTCGACGTCGTCCACCGCGGCGGGCAGATCCCGCTGTAGCGGGGTGCCCGCCCTGTGGCAGCGAACGGGTATCTCGCTGCTTCTAGGCGCCGAAACTCCGCGTTCGCGAACGGCCGAGCACCTCGGCGCGGACGCGAACGCGGAGTTGGGACGCCTAGACGCAGCGAACAGCGCGTTCGCTGCACCAGGGGACCGGCGCGGCTCAGGCGTCGCGCAGGGTCAGGAGCAGGTGGTCCTTGCCCTTCGGGCTCACGAGCTTCGCGTCCCAGCCGCCGTCGACCGCGGCGGTGTGGAAGTACGCCTTCGAGGGGGCGCGCACCGGCGCCCTGAACACGACGTCGACGGTGAACGCCGGGCCGTGGCGGCCGGCGAGCGCGGCGAGCGCGCGGGCCTTGGTCCACATCCCGTGGGCGATCATCCCGGGCATCCCGAACGCCTTGGCCGCGAGCCCGTTGACGTGGATGGGGTTCACGTCGCCGGACACCGCGGCGTAGCGACGCCCGATGTCGGCGGGGATCGTCCAGATCGCGTGCGGGAGCCGGCCCACCTGCGGCTCGGGCTCGGGCGGCGCGGCGGGGACCTCGTCGGCGCCCTCGGGGGCCGGGGCGCCGCGCACGAAGTAGGTGCTGCGCGAGCCCCAGACCCCGGTGCCGTCGGCGTCCCGGACCTCGGTGACGAGGTCGACCTGCGCGCCCTTGGGATGCGCGGCCAGGCGGTCGGCGTGCACGGCCACCGTCAGCGGCTCGCCCACCTCCGGCGGGCGGTGCTGGGTGATCACGTTGCGCAGGTGCACCATGCCCGGCGCGGGCAGGGGGAACTCGCGGTCGGTCATCAGCCGCATCTGCAGCGGGAAAGCCAGCATGTGCGGGTAGGTCGGCGGGACGACGCCCCCGACGCCGAACCCGCACACGTGGGCGTAGTCGGCGACGGCGTCGGCGTCGATGCGCACCCCGGCGAGCTCGAGGCGACGGTCGGGCAGCGCCCCGCCGCCCGAGCGTGCGGTGAGCAGGGCCCGCCCGTAGAGCACCCCGAGGGTCGGGGGTGCGTCGAGGGTCTCGGTCTTCACCTCACGCCCCCAGGTAGTTCTGGCCGTCGACGCGCAGGACCTGGCCGTTCACGGCGTAGGAGGCGCCCTGGGCGAACCACGCGATGGTCTCGGCGACGTCGACCGGCAGGCCGCCCTGGGTCATCGACGACAGCCGCCGCCCGGCCTCGCGGGTGCCGACGGGCATCGCGTTCGTCATCGCGGTCTCGATGAAGCCCGGCGCGACGGCGTTAATCGTCGCGTCCTTCTCCACGAGCAGCGGGGCGGTGGCGTCGACCATGCCGATGACGCCGGCCTTCGACGCGCCGTAGGCGGTCTGCCCGCGGTTGCCGGCGATCCCCGCCATCGACGAGACGGTGACGATGCGCCCGCCGCGGTGGAACACATCGGACGACAGCAGCGCGTCGTTGATCTTGAGCTGGGAGGTGAGGTTGACGTCGATGACCGAGTTCCAGCGGTCACGGTCCTGGTTGGCCAGCAGCTTGTCGCGGGTGATGCCGGCGTTGTGCACGACCACGTCGAGCCCGCCGTGGCGCTGCGCGTGCTCGAGCAGCGTGGCCGGGGCGTGGTCGGCGGTGATGTCGAGCTGGAGCGCGCTGCCGCCGACCTCGTTGGCCGTGCGCGCCAGCGCGTCGCCCGACGCGGGCACGTCGATGCAGATCACCGTCGCGCCGTCGCGGCGCAGCGTCGCCGCCACCGTCGCACCGATGCCGCGCGCGGCGCCCGTGACGACGGCGGTGCGCCCGGCGAGGGGCTTGTCCCAGTCGACACCCTGGCTCGAGCCCGAGAAACCGGGCACCGTGCCGACGTCGAGCCGCTGGCCGTGCACGAACGCCGAGCGCGACGAGAGGAAGAAGCGCAGCGTCGATTCGAGGTCGTTCTCCGCGCCGTCGGCGACGTGGAGCAGGTTGACCGTCGCGCCGTAGCGGGCCTCCTTGGCCGCCGAGCGCACCAGGCCCTCGAGGGCGCGCCGTGCGGCGCGGACCGCCGGCGCCGTCGCCCCGGCCGGCACGTCGCCGATCACGAGGACGCGTCCCGACGGCCCGATCCGGCGCATCACCGGGGTGAGGAACGCCTGGATCTCGGCGAGGTCGCCCGGCCCGGACAGACCGGTGGCGTCGACGATGCCCGCGGCGACCTTCGAGGTCGAGCTGCCACCGCCGACGGCTGAGTTCGGGTCGTCGTGCACCTCGACGCCCAGGTCGGTCAGCAGCGAGCGCACGACCTTCGCCACCCGGCCGTCCGCGGTCGCGGTGCCGAGCAGCGCCGGGCCGGAGAGCAGGGGCTGGCCGGGCTCGTAGCGACGCAGCCGCGGCACCGGCGGCAGCCCCACGGTGCCGGCGATCGAGCGTCCGATCGAGGAGTTGACGAAATCGGAGTACCAGTCGTTGGACATCGGGGCTGTGTCTCCCTGTCTCTAGGCCTCGAGGATGGCGACGACGCCCTGGCCGCCGGCCGCGCAGATCGAGATCAGACCGCGTCCGGATCCTTTCTCGTGCAACAGCTTCGCCAGGGTGGGGACGATGCGGGCTCCGGTGGCGGCGAACGGGTGGCCGGTGGCCAGCGAGGAGCCGACGACGTTGAGCTTGGACTTGTCGAACGACCCGAGCGGCTCGTCGTACCCGAGCTTCTCCTTGCAGAAGATCGGGTCCTCCCACGCCGCGAAGGTGGCGAGGATCGTCGACGCGAACGCCTCGTGGAACTCGTAGAAGTCGAAGTCCTGCAGCGTCAGGCCGTTGCGCTCGAGCAGGCGCGGTACCGCGTAGGCCGGCGCCATGAGCAGGCCCTCGTCGCCGTGGACGTAGTCGACCGCGGAGGTCTCGGCGTCCACGAGGTGCGCCAGCACCGGCAGGTGGCGCTCGGCGGCCCACTCGTCGCTGGCCAGCAGCACCGTCGCGGCGCCGTCGGTGAGCGGCGTGGAGTTCGCCGCGGTCATGGTCGCCTCGGTGTCGGGGTACCCGGCCGGCTTGAACACCGGCTTGAGCTTGGCCAGCCCCTCGACGGTCGAGTCGGCCCGCAGGTTGTTGTCCCTGGTCAGCCCGAGATAGGGCGTCATGAGGTCGTCGAAGAACCCGCGGTCGTAGGCCTTGGCGAGGTTCTGGTGGCTGGCCGCGGCGATCTCGTCCTGGGCCTGGCGGGTGATGCCCCAGGCCGCGGCGGTCTGGGCCGCGTGCTCGCCCATCGACATGCCGGTGCGCGGCTCCCGGTTCGCCGGGATCTCGGGGACGATCTGGCCGGGGCGCAGGCCCGCGAGCGCCTTGAGGACGCCCGCGGTGCTCTTCGCGCGGTTGGCGGCCAGCAGGACGCTGCGCAGGCCCTCGTTGACCTCGATCGGCGCGTCGCTGGTGGTGTCCACACCCGCGGCGATGCCGCTCTCGATCTGTCCGAGGGCGATCTTGTTGGCGATCAGCAGCGTCGTCTGGAGGCTGGTGCCGCAGGCCTGCTGCACGTCGTAGGTGGGGGTCGCCGCGGCGAGGCGGCTGCCGAGCACGGCCTCGCGGGTGAGGTTGAAGTCGCTGCTCTTCTTGAGCACCGCGCCCGAGACGACCTCGCCGACGTGCTCGCCGGCCATGCCGAAGCGGGCCACGAGCCCGTCGAGGGCGGCGGTGAGCATGTCCTGGTTGGACGCGCGGGCGTAGGCGCCGTTCGACCGCGCGAAGGGGATACGGTTCGCCCCGACGATGGCCGCACGGCGCGGCAGCGGGCGGGACGATGACGCCGAGGACGATGTGGGGGACACGATTCCTCCGGGGTCGTAGGGGCTGGCGGGGTGCGGGCGGGCTCGCCGCGAGCGGTCACGGCGGCGCGACGTGCACCGTGCCGACGGAGTTACCCGAAAGTATCAGGTACCGTCGGTAACGTGAGCCGACGTTCCACGCATCACCCCGAGTCGGGTCGGGGTCCCGCCCCCGGCGCGGGGCGCGAGGGTGAGCGGGATGCCGCGCGGCCCCGGCGCGACCGGCGCTCGAGCCGCTGGGACGAGCATCGCCGGGCCCGCCGTCACGAGCTCACCGCGGCCACGATCGCGGCCATCCGCGCCCACGGCGCCGAGGTGGGCATGAGCCAGGTCGCCGCGCAGGCGCGCACCAGCAAGACCGTCGTCTACCGCCATTTCGCCGACAAGACCGACCTCTACCTCGCGGTGTGCGACCGGGTGGCGACGGTGCTGGTCGGCCAGCTCCAGAGCGCGATGCGCGACGCGGCCGACGACCCGCGGCAGACGCTCGTGTCGGGCGTCGACGCCTACCTGCGGCTCATCGAGGCCGACCCCGAGGTCTACCGCTACGTCATGCGCCCGCCGAAGCTCGACCGGCCGGCGAACGAGGACCCCGTCAGCGACCTCTGCTCGGTCATCGGTGACCACATCGCCGAGGTCATCTCCACCGAGCTCCGCCGGCAGGGCCGCGACACCGGGCCCGCCCAGACGTGGGGTCACGCGCTGGTCGGCATGGTCCGGGCCGCGGGTGACCAGTGGCTCGCCGCCCGCCCCGAGCTCGAGCGCGAGGTGCTCGCGGGACAGCTCGCCGACCTCGCGTGGGCCGGGCTCTCGCGCACCGTGACGCCCTCGGCGGCGTCGTCCGCGTCCTGACGGGATACAGCCCGATCACGAACCGCTCCCCCGGGAGGACCCCGTGAACACCCCGAACAGTCGTCCTACCGGCCAGTACGCCGACGAGGTCACCGACGCGGGCGTCGCCGCCGTCCGTCGTGCCCTCGACGGGCGCTGGCACACGCTGCGCGACGAGATCCGTGCGCGGCCCGACTTCGCCGACCTGCGCGTCCACCCCGGCACCGACGTCGAGACCTACCGGGCGACGATCTGGGAGATGCTCCGGCGCCTGGCCGACGAGGGACACGCCGTCCACGGCTTCCCGACCGCCGTCGGTGGGCGCGGCGACATCGGCGGCTCGGTGGTGTCGTTCGAGATGCTGGCGTTCGCCGACCTGTCACTGCAGGTCAAGAGCGGTGTCCAGTGGGGCCTGTTCGGCGGCGCGATCCAGGCGCTGGGCAACGCCGAGCAGCACGCCCGCTTCCTGCCCGGCGTCATGGACCTCTCGCTGCCCGGCTGCTTCGCCATGACGGAGACCGGTCACGGCTCGGACGTGCAGTCGGTGCACACGACGGCGACCTACGACCCGGACACGCAGGAGTTCGTCGTCGACACCCCCACCGAGTCGGCGCGCAAGGACTACATCGGCAACGCCGCCCGCGACGGGCGGATGGCCGCGGTGTTCGTGCAGCTGTACTCGGGCCCGAGGGACGAGCAGCCGGAGCGCCACGGCGTGCACGCGGTCCTGGTGCCGCTGCGCGACGAGGACGGGACGGTGCTGCCGGGCATCGAGATCACCGACGACGGCCACAAGGAGGGCCTCAACGGCGTCGACAACGGGCGCCTGGCGTTCCACGGCGTGCGCGTGCCGCGGGAGAACCTGCTCGACCGCTACGGCGCGGTGGCGCCCGACGGGACGTACTCCAGCTCCATCGAGAGCGAGAACCGGCGCTTCTTCACGATGCTCGGCGCGCTCGTGCGCGGGAGGGTCAGCGTCTCGGGCAGCGCGGTGGGCGCCGCTTCCCTGGCCCAGACCATCGCCGTGCGCTACGGCGAGGCGCGCCGGCAGTTCGCGGCGCCGGGCAGTGACGAGGAGATCACTGTCCTCGACTACCTGGCCCACCAGCGCAAACTGCTGCCGGGTCTGGCGCGGACCTACGCGCTGCGCCTCGCGCAGAACGAGCTCGTCGAGATGCTCCACGACATCCAGACCACCCGCGAGGCCGGCGGCACCGTGGACGAGAAGCGCCAGCGCGAGCTCGAGTCCCGCGCCGCGGGCATCAAGGCGCTGACGACCTGGCACGCGACGGCCACCATCCAGGCGTGCCGCGAGGCGTGCGGCGGGCAGGGCTACCTCTCGGAGAACCGGCTGGGCCAGCTGCGGGCCGACACCGACGTGTTCACCACGTTCGAGGGCGACAACACCGTCCTGCTCCAGCTCGTCGCGAAGGGCCTCATCTCGGGCTACGCCGACGACTTCGGCAACCTCGACACCCTGGGCACCGTGCGCTTCGTCGCCGACCAGGTGCTCGACACCGTCGCCGAGCGCACCTCCCTGCGCCAGCTCGCCGAGCGGCTGCGCGCCGTGGGGCCGGGCCGCGACGAGGACGACGTGCTCGACCGGTCGTGGCAGGTCAAGCTCCTCGACGACCGCGAGGAGCACACGCTCGACGGGCTGGTGCGCCGCCTGCGGCCGGCCCGCGAGAAGGGCATCTCGCCCGACCGCCAGTTCGCGATCTTCAACAACGCCCAGGACCACCTGCTGCGCGCGGCCCGGGCCCACCTCGACGGCCTGGTGCTCGACGCCTTCGTCCGGGGCATCGACTCCACGGTCGACCCGTCGGCGCGTGCCCTGCTGGGCAAGGTCTGCGACCTCTATGCGCTCTCGGTCATCGAGGAGGACAAGGGCTGGTTCCTCGAGCACGGGCGCATCTCCGCCGCCCGGGCGAAGACGGTGACCGCCGAGGTCAACCGCCTGTGCCGGGAGCTGCGCCCCCACGCCCGCGCGCTCGTCGACGCCTTCGGCATCCCCGAGTCCTGGATCGGCGCGCCCATCGCCACCGGCGCCGAGCATCGCCGCCAGGACGAGGCCCGCGCCCACGCGGCGTCTCTGCACTGAGTCGTGCGAGCAATGCGGCTTTCCTGGCGTCGAACGCCAGGATCGCCACATCCTCGCTCGCCCGACACGCCGAGGCATCGACGACCTCACGAATCGGCGCGCACCCCTGATCGTGGACTCCGGCCGGAACGGGTACCGGTGGCACGATGACCGCCCGGCCACCGGTCGGAGCTTCGAGGCGCGAGAGGACTGTCGACGTGAGCACTCCGGGCGAGGGCTACGGCCCGCAAGGGCAGCAGGGATACGGGCAGCAGCCCTACGGCGACCCGGGGTACGGCGGCTCCGGGCCGAACCCCCCGGGGTGGGGCCAGCCCGCGACGCCAGCGCGACCGCGCAACGGCATGGGTACCGCCGCGCTGATCTTCGGCATCCTCGCGCTGCTGACGTGCTGGTGGCTGCCGATCGTCGGCGGGATCCTCGGCATCGTCGCGATCGTCCTCGGCGTCATCGGCCGCGGGCGGGCCAAGCGCATGGAGGCCACCAACCAGGGGATGGCGACGACCGGCCTGGTCCTGGGCATCCTGAGCCTGATCGTGAACATCGTCCTCAGCGTCGCGCTGTTCCTGTTCGGCCTGGCCTTCATCAACCTGGGCGGCGGGCAGTCGATCCAGCAGTTCCAGGACTGCCTGGCCAACGCGTCCAACCAGCCGAACCCCGCGGCGGTGCAGCAGGCCGCCGACCAGTGTGCGCAGCAGTTCGGCCAGCAGCTGCCCGGTGGGGCGCAGCAGCCCGTCGAGCCGGAGTGAGCCGACCCTGACGACGACGGCCCCCGCACCGAGGTGCGGGGGCCGTCGTGTGTCGGGTCCGAGCCGGGCGATGAGCCGCCTCGCGGCGCGTGGCACACCAGGGCTTCAGCCGAACGATCGTCCCTGGCGGCTCTTATCATTGAGACCCGGGGGCACATGGCGCCCGGCCCGGACACCCCATTCAACCTCATGCCCCCGTCGCGTGTTCCCGGATGGGGGTGGCGAATCGTCACCGCGGACGCGACACGCCGTGGTGCGGGTGCCGGTGAGGATGTGGCGATCCTGGCGTTCCGTGCCAGCAAAGCCGCATTGCTGGCACGGGGAGTGCCAGGTCAGCCGGGGAGGACCGCGAGGGCGTCGGTCACGGCTCGCAGGGGGTCGGCGGCGGGGGAGTTGACGACGGCGAGGTCTTCGTCACGTCCGCGGCGGACCATCGTCGTCGAGCCGCCGCCGTCGAGGGACGCGGCCGTCGGGGCGCCGAGGTCGGTGAGCAGGCGGCCCAGCTCGGCGAGGGTGGTCCCGATGCTCGCCTCGGCCCGGCCGTCGACGGTGACGAGCCAGAGCCGCCGTCCGTCCGCGGACAGGCCCACCGCGGTGCGCGGGGCGCGCTCGGTGTCCTGCAGGCCCGTCAGCACCCGACCGTCGCGCGCCAGGGGCAGGACGCCCACCGCCGCGCGCAGGGGTGGGGAACCGACGGCGAGGACCGTGCGCTCGACGCGCACCGCGGTGCCCACCGTGAGCCCGCGCAGGGCTCTCGCGCCGCGCTCGCGCCCGACGAGCGCGAGCGTGCCGTCGGGCAGGCGCCCGGCGCCCGGGGGGCCGACGGCGACGACACGACCGCGCGCGATCCGCACCTCCAGCGTCTCCGCGCTGCACGGGGCGCCCGGGTCGGTGTCCGAGCCGCAGGTGGTCCGCCCGCGATCGGCGTCGCCCCAGGCCGCGTCGAAGACTCCGACGCCGTCGACGGGCACCGCATAGCCGTCGAGCCCGGCCAGGGTCACCTCCCGGTCCCCGGCGACGGCCCGGGCGCGCTGGGTCACCCGCGCCAGGTGGGCGCGCCCGTCGGCGTCCACCCCGACGACCGTGTCGGGGTCCTCGCCGGGCGGGGGCGGCGGCGCCGGCCGCCGTCCGCGGGGCACCCCGGAGCTGCGCAGCGCGCCGTCGACGATCTGCACGCCCACCGGGGCGCCGGTGCCGCCCTGGTCGAAGAAGCCGCCGTTGACCGCCGCGACCGCGTCGGCACGCCCGGCCAGATCGGGAACGGTCGCCACCGCGGCCACCACGGGCGGGGTGAGCAGGTCGACGCGGACGGCGGGCGAGGTGAGGTCCACCTCGACGACGTCACCGGTGATCGGGCCGCCGCGGGGGTCGGGAAGCGTCGTCGTGAACTCGCGGTACGTCGTGCCCGGCAGGTCGGGCGCGGCGCGGGGGACGAGCAGCTCGTCGAGGACCCGGCCGTCCGGTGGTGGCGGGCCGGGCGCCGCACCCAGGCCCAGCACCGCGGCGACCAGCAGCGCCGCCACGCGGCGCCACCGACGGCTGGCGCCCACGCGTGCCTCCCCGGGTGCGGCGGACGCCGACCGGCGGCCCGACCTCGCGACCCTGGACCGCGGGCGGGGAGCACCCGGCGCCCGACACCCCCCGGCCCGCAACGATCACCCGGACGGGACGGGCAGGCCCCCGAACACGACATCGGGGTGGTTCCGGACGAGGCGTCGGTATGGTCACACCCGGGAACCCCCTTCCCGACGCGTCCGTTGGCGAGCCGGGAACACCCGGGACAGACGACGGCAGTGGTGGAGGAACAGGCGTGACGGTCCCCTTCTGGGTCTGGGCGGCCACGATCGGTGGGATCGCCGTCCTCGTGGCCATCGACATCTGGCACGCACGGTCCCCCCACGAGGTCAGCTTCCGCGAGGCCACCCTCTGGTCGGTCATCTACATCGTCGTCGCGATCCTGTTCGGTGTCGGGCTGCTCCTCTTCATGGGCGTCCAGTCCGGCACCGAGTACTTCGCCGGCTATCTGGTCGAGAAGAGTCTCTCGGTCGACAACCTGTTCATCTTCGCGGTGATCCTGGGCCAGTTCGCGGTGCCCAAACGCCACCAGCAGAAGGTGCTTCTCTGGGGTGTCATCGGCGCGCTGGTCATGCGCGCGATCTTCATCGCCATCGGCGCCGCGGTGATCTCGGCGTTCGCGTTCGTCTTCGTCATCTTCGGGCTGTTCCTGCTGTACACCGCGTACACGCTGGTCAAGCAGCACGGCCAGGAGCCGAAGGACATGCACGACAACCGCGCGGTCAAGCTCGTCCGCCGGTTCGTCACCGTCCACGAGGACGCCGGCGACCACGAGGGCTACAAGGACGACGGGAAGCTCACCGCACGGGTCAACGGGAAGTGGGGCGTCACCCCGCTGTTCATCGTCGTCGCCGTGATCCTGTCGGTCGACCTGGTCTTCGCGCTCGACTCGATCCCCGCGATCTTCGGGATCACGCAGAACGCCTACATCGTGTTCACGGCCAACGCCTTCGCCCTGCTGGGCCTGCGGGCGCTGTACTTCCTGCTCGTCGGCCTGCTCGACCGCCTCGTGCACCTGTCCTACGGCCTGGCCTTCATCCTGGCCTTCATCGGCATCAAGCTGATCATGCTCTACCTGCACGAGGACGTCTCGCCGGCCATTCCCGAGGTGCCGACCTGGCTGTCGCTCACGGTCATCGTGGTCACCCTGGCGGTCGTGACGTTCACGAGCCTGCGCTCCACGCGCCAGGGCTCCCTCGGCTCGGGGGGAGACGGCGGCGACGCGGGCGGCGACGACACGGCGGAGGCCGAGGGCGAGGGTCGGCCGCCGTCGGTCGGGCCCGGCGGGACCCGCCCGGCCGGCTCGACGGCCGACGCCCCGGGCGCCCCGGGCGCCGAGCAGTCGGGCTCGCGCACGCAGTCCTAGGGTCGCGGGTGTGACCGACGGACGCGATCGGGACGCCGAGGGCCGGGCGCGCAACGCCCGGCCCCGGGACGCGAGCGGCCGGCCGCTGCCCCGGGGCGCACAGGGGGTGCACCGGGTCGAGGAGGACGAGGACCTCCCGCCGGACGAGGTGTTCGCCCGCGCCCAGGATCTCCTCGACCGGGGCCGGCCGTTCGACGCCCACGACGTGCTCGAGGGGGCGTGGAAGGCCGCGGCCCCGGAGGACAAGCTGCTGTTCAAGGGCCTCGCCCAGCTCGCGGTGGGCCTCACCCACGAGCAGCGCGGCAACCCGCGCGGGGCGTCGTCCCTGCTGCGTCGCGGGGCGGACACCATCGCCGCGGCGCCCGACGCGGCGGCGCGGTACGGCGTCGACGTGAGCGCGCTGGCCGGCTGGGCCGCCGCGCGGGAGACGTCGGGCCCCCTCGCGCCCGGACTCGTCCTGCGCCGCCGCTGAACCGTTTCGGGCCACCCGGCGGTCGGGGACCCGATCGGTGACCGGGCGGCGCCCGCCGCCCTCCCCCGATCCCCGAGGAGGGATACCGGATGGCCGGTGCACTGGACGGACTGCGGGTCGCGATCATCGCCACCAACGGCGTTGAGCAGGCGGAGCTCGAGCAGCCCCGTCAGGCCGTCGACGAGGCCGGGGCGCGCAGCACGCTGATCTCGCTGTCGACCGACCCGATCCAGGCGATGAACTCCGACATCAACAAGGGCGACACGTTCACCCCGGACGCCGCGATCTCCGACGTCTCGCCCGACGACTTCGATGCTCTGGTGCTGCCCGGCGGCACCGTCAACGCCGACCAGCTGCGGCAGAGCGGCGACGTGGTGTCGTTCGTGCAGGCGGTCTTCGCGGCCGGCAAGCCGGTCGGCGTCATCTGCCACGGGCCGTGGACGCTCGTCGAGGCCGACCTGGTGCGCGGCCGCACGCTGACGTCCTACCCGAGCCTGCGCACCGACATCCGCAACGCCGGCGGCAACGCCGTCGACGAGGAGGTCGTCGTCGACCGCGGGCTGGTGAGCAGCCGCAACCCGGGCGATCTCGACGCGTTCTGCGCGAAGATCGTCGAGGAGTTCGCCGAGGGCGCCCACAGCGTCCACGACGAAGGCGCGACCGCCGGGGCGCGCTGAGCCCCACGTGAGCAGTTCCGAGTGCTGGAGCACTCGTTACTGCTCACGTGCCCGCAGGGCACACTGCCCCGGTGACCGACGCCGCCGGCCTGTTCGACCCCGTGCTCGCGCGCGGGGCGGTACGGGCCGCGGTGTCGGACGGCGCCTGGGTCGCGGCCCTGCTCGAGGTCGAGGGGGCCCTGGCCGCCGCGGCCGCCGACGTCGGCGCCCTCGACCGCGCCGACGCCGAGGCCGTCGCGGACGCGTGCCGGCGCCCCGTCGACCCCGGCCGGCTGGGCGAGGCGTCGGCGGCGTCGGGCAATCCCGTCGTCCCGCTCGTCGCGGGCCTGCGCGAGGACCTGCGCGCGGCCGGCGCCGACACCGCGGCCTCGGGCGTGCACCGGGGCGCGACCAGCCAGGACGTCATGGACACCGCGGCCATGCTCGTGGCCCGCAGGGCGCGCGACGCGATCGCCGCCGATCTGCGCGCCGCCGCCGACGCCGCCGCCGCGCTGGCCGACGCCCACCGCGACGTGCCCGCGGCGGGGCGGACGCTGCTCCAGCAGGCCGCGCCGATCACCGTCGGGCTCCGGGCCGCGGGCTGGTGCGCGGGCCTGGATGCAGCGGTCGCCGCGCTCGGCGCCTGGCGGCCCGCGGTCCAGCTCGGCGGCGCGGTCGGCACGCTCGCGGCCTTCGACGGGCGCGGGCGGGAGGTGCGCGCCGCACTGGCCCGGCGCCTCGACCTCGCCGAGCCGGTGCTCGCCTGGCACACCGAGCGCGGACGGGTGGCCGAGCTCGCCGGCCTGCTGGGACGCGCCGGTGCCGCCGTCGGCACGGTGGCCACCGACCTCGTGCTGCTCGCGCAGACCGAGGTCGGCGAGGTCCGCGAGGACGTCCCCGGCCGCGGCGGGTCGTCGACGCTGCCGCACAAGCGCAACCCCGTGGCCGCCGTCTCGGCGCGAGCTGCGGCCATCGCCGCGCCCGGCCTCGTCGCCTCGGTGCTGGGCGCGGCCTCGCTGCACGAGCACGAGCGCGCCGCCGGACCCTGGCACGCCGAGTGGCGCCCGCTCGTCGAGCTCCTGCGCACCGTCGGGTCCGGGGCGTCGTGGCTGGCCGATGCGCTGGGCCACCTCGCGGTCGACACCGACCGGGTGGCGGCCGCCCTGGACGTCACCGGCGGCCTCCTGCTGGCCGAGCAGGCCACCACCGGGCTGCGCGCCCGGCTCGGGCACGCCGCAGCGAAGGACCTGGTCACCGCCGCCGCGAGCGCCGCCCAGGACGAGCACCGGCCGTTCGCCGACGTGCTCGCCGACGCCCTCGCGGCCCTCGACGACCCGCCCGCCGACCCCGCCGCCGAGGTCCGTGCGCTGCTCGACCCGGCCGGCGCCGTGGGCGAGGCGGCAGCCCTCGTCGACGACCTGCTGCGATCCCGCGAGGTGAGCCCGTGAGCCCCCACCCCTCGACCCAGGACTGGGATCCCGCCGGGGAGGAGGTCCGTCGCGCGGTGCTCGGCGACGAGCACGTCGACCGCTCCGTCGCGAACACCGACGACGTGACCGCCGACTTCCAGGACTTCATCACCCGCTACGCGTGGGGCGGGATCTGGACCCGTCCCGGCCTCGCGCGGCGTGACCGCAGCATCGTCACGCTGTCGGTGCTGGCGGCCCTGCACCACGAGGGCGAGCTGGGCATGCACATCCGCGCGGCCCGGCGCAACGGCCTGACCCGCGAGGAGATCGGGGAGGTCCTCCTGCAGGTGGGCGTGTACGCGGGCGTGCCGGCGGCGAACCGGGCGTTCGCGGTCGCGCAGCGGGTGCTCGCCGAACAGGACGAGGGGTCCGGGGACGCCTGAGCCGCGTCGTGGCGGGCGACGGCTACCGTGGGCCGCGCAGGACGGTCCGCGGGCGGCGGCCGGCAGGCCGACGACGACGGGGCGGGGACGGGGGCCGATGGAGCGCGGGGGAGCGGGGACGCCGGGCCCGGCGAGGGGCCGGCGTCGGTCGCGACGGGGTCGCGCCGGTCTGGTCGGGGCGCTCGCGGGGCTCGCGCTGCTGGTCGGGGCGTGTTCCTCCGGGCCGGCTTCGGGCACCCCGCCCATCCCGACGTTCCCCGGTCCGGGGGCGGCCCCGGTCACCAGTGCGCCCCCGCCGCGCGACGGCATCCTGCCCAACGACTGCGACCAGGTGCTGGCGTCGGACCAGCTGCCGAACTACCTCGGCCTGCCGCTGGGCTCGGTCCGGGTCTCCGCGCTGCGCGACGTCCCCGCCCCGCAGGTCGGGCGTCTCGAGCGGATCACCTGCAACTACTCCTCGGTCGGCGGGCCCGGGGCGCCGCCGCCGAACACGCTGCTGCTCAAGGTGCTGACCAGCGGCTACACCGATCCCGCCGCCGCGGCCGCGCAGTCGCAGGTCAACCGTGACGCCCAGGCGTACTCCGGCGTGCCCGCCCAGCCGGTGCCGTTCGGCGCCGCCGAGGCGATCTACTACCCCGACCCCGAGGGGCCCGTGCTCGTCGTGGTCTACGGCCGCGTCACCGCCAGCTTCACGCTGACGCCCGACCGCCCGGTGCCCTTCGACCAGGCGCAGCCGGTGCTCGTCGACCTGGCCCTGCGCGCCCTGCCCGTGCTCGTGCCGCAGCGGGCGGGCGGCTCCTAGCTCGCGTCGGCGCGCCCGCGCACGGAGGCGAGGAAGGTGTCGAGGCGCACCCGCAGCCCGGCGACGCGCTCGTCCACCGGGTGGCTCAGGTCGGGCATGACCTGCGGGCTCGGCGCCCGCTCGAGGCGCGTCGTCGTCGGGCACGCGAGGTCGTCGCAGATGTAGGTGCCGACGCTGTTGCCCTCGCGTCCGGCGGCGCCGGCGCGCGGCGCGGTGTAGAGCGAGACCTCGCCGTCGGTGTGGGTGGTGCGGCAGAGCGCGCACATCGCCGTCCGTCGCGTTCCGGCGCGCGCGGCCGGGCGCAGGAGCACACCGGTCACCGCGCCCTCGTGCAGGCCGACGACGTAGGCGCGCCGGGGCATGCGCGGGTCGTGCCAGCCGACGAACTCGACCTCGTCCAGGTCGGCGCCCACGACGCCGTCGACGACGGTCATGCGCTTCGCGTCGCCCTTCGAACAGTTGATCATCGACCGGCGCACGGCGTCGGCGGTCAGTGGCGTCACGGGGATCCAGCATCCCACCTCGCCGTGGACCGACCGGCGTGCGCGCGGTCACGGCGGGGCCGGCGGACGGGGCGAGCCCGCCGTCAGCTCGCGCGCACGGCCTCGATGTCGATCTCGATGCGCAGGGTGCGGCCGACGGCGAGGATGCCGGCGATCACCGACTGGTTCCAGCGGATGTCGAAGTCGTCGCGCGAGAGCTGGGTGGTCGCGCTGAAGCCCGCGCGCTCGCCGCCCCACAGGTCGGGGCCGGCGCCGTGGTGGACGACGTCGAGGTCGACGGTGTTCCGCACGCCCTTGAGCACGAGGTCGCCGGTCATCGTCCACCGGTCGGCGCTGCGGGCGGTGATCCGCGTCGAGGCGAACGCGATGTGGGGATGGGCGGCCACGTCGAGGAAGTCGGCGGAGCGCAGGTGCTGGTCGCGGACGTCGTCATCGGTGTCGACACTCGCCGGCTCGACGGCGGCGCGGACCTCGGTGCTCGCGAGGTCGGTGCCCATCTCGATCGTCCCGGTGAAGCGCCGCAGGCGCCCGTCGGCCTTGGTGATCCCGAGGTGGAACGCCGAGGCGGCGATGCGCGAGTGCACGGGGTCGATGTCCCAGCGCCCGGGTGCGGGCAGGCTCAGTGCTCCCGAGCGCGTGAGCACGACACGGCCGAGGTCGCCGGGGCCGGCCACGGGGCGCGCGGCGGGCGTGTGCCCGACGGCGGAGGCGATCACCGTCGCGGGTCCCTCGGGCAGGCCGTCGACGAGGAAGGCCCCGTCCCCGCCGACGACGCCCGGCCGATCTGCGTGCCGACCGCGTCGACCACCGTGACCACGGCGAACGGCACCGGCCAGCCGTCGCTGGTCACCGCGACGCCACGCACCCAGCCTGCGCCCCGGGCGCTCCGGGGCCCGCGCCCCTGTGCTGCCCGGCCGTCACCCGCGCTCGCCGGCGGTCCGGTCGCCGGCCCCGGTGACGTCCTCGCTCCCTCTTTGGTGGACGTGCTGGCCGGCACCGTTGGACCCCGCGTGGTCGGAGCCCGGCCACGGCGCGCCGTGCCCGTCGACGCTCGGCGGGACCAGGTTCAGCACGACCTCCGACGGGTGCCCCGGCCCGATCTCGATCTCCGAGGCGACCGGCGCGTAGCCGCTCGCGGTGATGGTGTAGACGCCGTGAGCGACGTCGTCGAAGCGGAAGGCGCCGTCGTCGCCGGTCACGCGCGAGCCGACGACGTGGCCGTCCTCGCCGACCAGCGTGGCCAGCGCCTCGGCCACCGGCCGCCCCGCGCCCGCAGAGCGCACCGTGCCCGTGAGCCGGGTGCGGGTGGCCAGCGCGACGTCGTGGGCCACGTGGCCCTCGGCGGGCAGGCGGACGGTCTCGGCCACGGGCGCGAGGTGGGTCGTCGCGGCGGTGAGCGTGTAGGTGCCCTCGGTCAGGTCGGCGAAACGGTAGGCGCCGTCGGCGTCGGAGCGCGTGACGGCGACGACGGTGCCGCGCACGTCGGTGAGGGTGAGGACCACGTCGCCCTGCCCGCTGACCGCGCCGGCCTCGTCGCCGTTGGTGCCGCTGCCGAGGCGCACGCCGACCGTCCCGCCGAGCGTGGCGCCGCCGCCCGCGAGGCCGACGTCGTGGCGCAGCGGCCGGTCGGCGACGGCGACCAGCGAGGCCTGCGGCTGGTGGGTCGACGAGGAGCAGATGACGAGGTAGGTCCCGCCCGTCGGGGGCACGAGCTGATAGTGCCCGCCCTCGTCGGCGGCGGCGCGGCCGAGCTGGTCGCCGGCGAGGTCGCACAGCGTGAGTGCCGCGCCGGGCACCGGGGCCCCGGCGCCGCGCGTCACCCGACCGAAGATCATGATCGGTTCCTGTCCGTCCACCGACGTCACCTCTCGTCTCGCCCCGCGGCCCGATTGCTTGGATAGTACAAGCATCCTTACGGCGCGGCCCGGCGGTGATCACCTGGCGCCGCCCGCGACACCGGGCCACGCTGGAGGCATGGCCGACGCCCCGTCCGACGCCCCCGCCCTCCCGCGGCCCGTGCTCGACCTCGCCCCGGACCGCGCGGCGGCGGCCGACTTCTACGACTACGGCGATCTGCTCACCGACGAGGAGACGGCGACGCTGCGGCGCCTGCGGTCCTACCTCGCCGAGGACGTCGCGCCGCTGGTCGAGGGTGCCTGGGAGCGGGCGGAGTTCCCGCCGGACCTCGTCAAGGGCTTCGCCGCGCTCGACCTCGCCGGCCTGCCCTACGGGTTGGGCGAGGGCCGCGACGAGCCCGCCCGCCGGCTCTTCCTCGGCTTCATGCACGCCGAGATCGCGCGGGTCGACCCGTCGGTCAACAGCTTCTTCGGCGTCCACACGGGCCTCGCGATGGGCTCGATCCACGCCGGCGGCACCCCGGAGCAGCGGGAGCGGTGGCTGCCCTCGATGGCCCGGATGGAGACGATCGGCGCGTTCGGCCTCACCGAGCCGCACGGCGGCTCCGACGTCGCGGGCGGGATGGAGACGACGGCGCGCCGCGACGGCTCCGGTCCCGACGCCGAGTGGGTGCTCGAGGGCGACAAGCGCTGGATCGGCAACGCGACGTTCGCCGACCTGATCGTCATCTGGGCCCGGGACGCGGACACGAACGACGTCCGGGGCTTCGTCGTCCCGTCCGGCACCCCGGGCATGACGATCACGAAGATCGAGGGCAAGACGGCCCTGCGGATCGTCCAGAACGCCGACATCGCCCTGCGCGGCGTACGGGTGCCCGACGACCACCGCCTCTCGGGCGGATCGGGCACGTTCGCCGACGCGGGCGGGGTCCTGCAGCGCACGCGGGCCAACGCCTCGTGGGGCGCGGTGGGCACGCAGATGGCGGCCTACGAGCTCGCCCTGTCCTACGCCCAGCAGCGCGAGCAGTTCGGGCGGCCCATCGCCGGCTTCCAGCTCATGCAGGAACTGCTGGTGCAGATGCTGGGCAACGTCACGGCCTCGCTGGGCATGGCCGTGCGCAACGCCCAGCTCCTCGACGCGGGGCGGGGCTCGGACGCACACTCGGCCCTGGCGAAGGAGTACTGCGCCAGCCGCATGCGGGAGACGGTCGCGTGGGCCCGGCAGCTCGTCGGCGGCAACGGCGTGGTGCTCGCCAACGGGGTCGCGCGTTACTTCGCCGACGCCGAGGCGCTGTACTCGTTCGAGGGCACGCGGGAGATGAACGCCCTGATCGTCGGCAAGAGGATCACCGGCCACAGCGCGTTCGTGCGCTGAGCGCCGGGTAGACCCCCGCAGTGCCACGCCCCGGAGAGCGCACCAGGTGACCCCGGACTCGACGATCGCGGTCGCCCTCGCCTGCTGCTCCGCGCTGGCCTACGCCCTCTCGGCCGCCCTGCAGCGCCGTGAGACCGGGCGGACCGCCGAGGGTCCCGACCGCAGCGGCGTGCCCTTCTTCAACTCCCTGCTGCGCCGCCCGTGGTGGTGGGGCGGCGTGGCGGCGATGGTGGTCGGCGCGATCATCCACGTCGGCGCGCTGGCCTTCGGCTCGATCACGCTGGTCCAGCCGATCGGCGTGTCCGCGCTGGTCCTCGCGCTGCCCCTCGACGCCTGGTTCGAGCGGCGCCGCATCCACCGCGGGGAATGGGTCGGCGCCGTCGTGCTCGTCGTCGGGCTGGCGGGGCTGTTCGGGCTCGCCGAGCACGAGCCCAGTCCGAACCGGCCGGACGCCGGGCTCGTGCTCGGCGCGATCGGCGTGGTCCTGCTGGTCGCCGCCGGGGTGGCGGCGGCGAGCGGGCGCGCGCCCGGCGTCCCGCGCGCGGTCATCCGGGCCGCCGTCTCCGGCCTGTGCGCCGGGGCGACCTCGGGCCTGGTGCGCGTGGGGTTCCGGCTCGTCCAGGACGGACGCTCGCCGTGGTTGATCGCCGCGGTGGTCGGGGCCATCGTCGTGCTGCCCGTGGCCTCGATCCTGCTGCTGCAGACCGCCTACCGTGACGGCGGGCTCGACGCCGGGCTGTCCACCCAGATCACCGTCGACCAGGTCGCCGCGGTCGCCATCGGCATCGCCGTGCTGGGGGAGCGCTTCGCGATGGGCGCCTCGGGCGCCACGTTGGCAGTGGTCAGCGGCGTGGTGGCCGTGGTGGGCCTGGTGACGCTCATCCGCTCCGGTCCCACCCCCGAGCGGCGCGAGGCGGTGGCCACCGCACCCGCGCCGCGCCGCGCAGCGGGCGGGAGCTAGAGGAGAGCGGGCACGAGGACGATCAGCGATCCGAGGGATCCGTCGGTCTGCGGGCTCGTGGGGGCCGCCGTGCCCTGGGCGAGCCAGGCCAGGACCAGGGCCAGGATCAGGACGGCCGCCAGCAGCGCACCGACCATCACCCCGATGGACAGGCGCCGCGGACGGCGCTCGCCGGCGCTCATGGGACTACCTCCTGCGGTCACACCTCGATGCGGACCCGGTCGGGTGCCCGGTGCGCATCGCCTCACCCGTCGGCGGCCCCGAACGCGTGCAGCGTCACGTGCGCCCACGAGGTGTTGACGTACCCCTTGGGGTTCCACAGCTCCGCGGGATCGGCGGGCTGGACGCCGGCCGCGGAGTCCCACGCCCGGGCGTGGACGCGGCTGGTGCCGACCGGCAGGTCGAGCTCGACCTGCCAGAACCGCCAGCTCCAGCGCCCGGCCTGCGGGTCGAGGTCGGCCTGGGTCCACGTCGCGCCGCCGTCGGTGGAGACGTCGACGCGCACGACCGTGCGGTCGCCGCCGGCGAGCGCGTATCCCGTGACGCGTGTGGGGCCGGCGGGGACCTCGGCGCCGTCGTCGGGAGCCAGCACGTCGGCGTTCACCGCGAGCGGGCCCAGCGCCACGCCACGGCCCGGCGCTGGGGAGGCCCCGGCGGGCAGGAGCCGGTAGGCGACCGCCTGGAAGTGGCCGGTCGAGGGCGCGTCGCGCACGGTGATGCGCTCGAGCCACTTGACGCTGCGGGCCCCGATCCAGCCGGGGACGACGACGCGCACCGGCGCACCGTGGGCCTCCGCCAGTGGCGCGTCGTTCATCGACCAGGCGAGCAGGACCTCCGGAGCCAGGGCCTTGTCGAGCGGCACCGACACCGCGTACGGCTCCGGCGCGCCCGGCTCCTCGCTGACGTCGGCGCCGACGAGCTCGACGTCGGTCGCCGCCGGGTCGACGCCGACGTCGCGCAGCACGTCGGCGAGGCGCACGCCCGCCCACCGCGCGGTGCCGACGGCGCCCGGCCCCCACGGGGTCTCGCCCGGCAGCTCGGCCACCTCGGCCAGCCCGGCGCGGCGGTTGCCGGCGCACTGCAGCGTCACGACCTGGTCGTGCTCGTCGAAGCGCTCGCGCAGCGCGCCGAGGGAGAACGTGGCCGGCCGCTCCACCCGTCCGTCCACCCGCAGCGTCCACGTCGCGGGGTCGATCCGCGGCGTCTCGGGCGCGTGGTTGCGGTGGTAGAAGAGCGCGACGGGCGTGAGGTCGAGGTCCGCGAGCGCCGTGCGCGGTGGCTCGGCGTTGTAGGGCTGCGACGAGTGGACGGTCAACTCGGCCGGCTGGGTGGGCACGGTGCTCCCGGGGTCGGCGACGCGGGGTGAGGGCCCTCCGGGGCCGGTTGATCCGACCGGGTGGACCTCGGGGCCGGGTCTGTGATCATGTCTCGTGGAGATCCTCCCGGCGGGCGGTCGTCGGGTCGTGTGCCCAGGTCAGCGCGGGTGGGAAACGTGCGCGAAGAGCCGTCGTGGTGCCCGGGGGAGGGTCGGGGAGGAGTCGTAGGGTGCCCGCATGACGCAGACGCCGATCTACGAGGAAGTCCGCCGGGCGCTCGGCCGTGGCGACCGTGACTTCGCGAGGCGTGCGTTCCGCGAGGACGTCCCCGCGGGCGCCGAGGAGCGCCCGGCGCGCCCCGTGATGCTGCGCGGCACCGGCGGGCGGCACCGGCGGTCCGGCGACTGATCGTCGCGCTCGGCGTCGGCGTGTCCCGGGCCCCCGGAACGGGCCGCGGTGGGGGTGGGGCAGGCTTGGCCCCCGGTCGTCGACGTCAGCGGGGGCAGGGATGAGCGAGCAGTCCGGAAGCCCGGGCACGCCCGGACCGGGCCGCGGGCGCCACGCCGCCCCCGGCGTGGACGCGGACGAGCCCGGCCCCGACACCTCGCGCGGCGCCGGCCGTCACGCCGCGGGACCGGCCGACGCGCCGGCCCACGAGGCCGGGTCGCCGGGACGGCCGGGCCCGCCGGGTCCGCCCGGCCGGCCCGGGCCGCAGGGTCCCGCGTGGCCGGGACCCGGAGCGCAGGCGCCCGGCGCCGTCCGACCCGCTCCGCACGCCGACCGGCCCGGCCGCGCGCTCCAGGGCCCGCCCGCGGGACCGCCGCAGGGACCGGGCCACGGCCCGCTGCCGGGCGCGGGCCGGCCCGGACCGCCGGGCCCGCCCCCGGGGCCGGCGCCGGGTGGGCGCCCGGCCGGCTCGGCCGTCCCGGCCCGTCCCGCCCCCGACGACGTGCCCGCCGAGGCCCCGACCCGGCGTACCGACGTCGCGGCCGGCGACGCGCCGGCGACGCGGCGCGGATCGCACGGCGGCGGATCGGACGGCGGTGGGTCGGACGGCGGTGGGTCGGAGGCCGGGCTGTCGATGGCCAAGGTCAGCGGGCAGGCGGCCGCCGCCGTGACCGCGGCGGGCGCGGGATCGTTCCTCGGCGGCGCGGGCGGCACCGTCATCGGCGCCGGGATCGTCGCGATCATCACCACGGTCGGCGACGCGTTCTACCAGCGCTCGATCGAGCGCACGCGTCACCACGTCCGCACCCGGATGCGCGGGCGCCAGGCGATGGTGGCGTCGCGCGACGACCGCACCACCGTCTCGCCGACCGGAGGACCACCCGGCGCCGACCCGTCCGAGCAGCCGACCGTGGTCATCGGGGGTGACGACGCCACCCGCGTCTCGGCCGCGGCCGGCGGCGACGACCCGACCCGCGCGGTCGCTCCCGGCACCCGCGTCCTGACCGCCGACGACGACGCCACGGCGTTCCACGGCACCCCGGGCGGGCCGGGCGGGCCCGGGGACCCGGACGACCCCGACCGCCGGCGTCCCAGGCCGTGGCGGCGCTACGGGCTGCTCGCCGCGACCGCACTGCTGATCTTCCTCATCGCGATGCTGGCGATCACGGGCATCGAGCGCCTCAAGGGCTCGCCCCTGTCCGGCGGCGACTCGGGGACCAGCGTCGGATCGGTGTTCGGCACCGGGCCCACGACGTCCAGCTCGGCGCCCGAGACCACCGGGAGCGAGCCCGCCGACGACGCGACGACGACCACGGAGGCCCCTGCGAGCACCACCTCGGAGGCGCCCGAGACCAGCGTGACCACCACCTCGGAGCGCCCCGAGCTGGTGCCGAGCGGTCTGCTGCCGGGTAACTGAGCAGCGTGCGCACCGACTTCGACCCCGACACCGTGGGCGCCGGCGGCTTCTACAAGCTGCTCACCTCGGTGATCGTCCCGCGACCGATCGCCTGGGTGGTGACGCGCTCGGCCGACGGCGTCGACAACCTCGCGCCGCACTCGTTCTTCACCGTCGCGTGCACCGACCCGCCGATCGTGCAGTTCACCTCGGTCGGCGAGAAGGACTCGCTGCGCAACGCCGAGACGTCCGGCGAGTTCACCGTGTGCCTGACGCCCGAACCGCTGCTCGAGCACGTCAACGCCACCGCGACCGACTTCCCGCCCGGCGAGAGCGAGATCGACGCGACCGGGCTGACCCGCGAGCCGTCCCTGCGCGTCGCCACCCCGCGGGTCGCCGAGTCGCCGGTCGCGCTGGAGTGCCGGCTCGAGCAGGTGGTGCGCCTGGGCAACTCCGCGATCGTGCTCGGCCGGGTCCTGCACGCCGCGATCGACGACGCCGTCCTCGTCGACGGCCGCCCCGACGTGCGGCGCCTCGCGCCGCTCGCACGCCTCGGGGGCAACGAATGGTCGACGCTGGGCGAGGTGCGCGCGACCCCGCGGATCCGCTACGCCGACTGGCCCGGTCACTTCTCCCCGTCGTCCAGCCCGGCGTCGGCCCCCGCCTCGTCGAGCACCTGAGCGATCCGCCCGGCGTCCCCGAGGGCGAGCAGCCGGCCGCGGGGGTCGGCGACGAGGCGCCGGGTGGCGTGGTCGAGCAGCCCCATGGTGCCGGTGATCGTCGCGGCCACGATGTCGTCGCGGCGCAGCTCGGCGTCCATGCGGAACGTCTTCCCCTCGCCGAAGCGCACGTCCAGGCGCACCTCGACCTGGTCACCGACGCGCAGCTCGGCGAGGAAGCGCACCGTGGACTCGAGGATCACCGGGCCGATGCCGGCGGCGGTCATGTGCGGCACGTCGATGCCCGTGGCCCGGAACAGCTCGGTGCGGCCGTGCTCGGCGTACTGGTGGTACACGGCGTGGTTGACGTGCCCGTTGGCGTCGGTCTCGTAGCCGCGCACCGTCACCGTCGTCGTGAACACACCCGTCTCCTCGCCGCCGCACTGCCGTGATCAACGCGATCGTGACAGGCTGCGCGCGTGCGCATCGGGATGGGCCTGAACTACAGCGGCGGCTTCGAGGAGACGGTGGCCGAGCTGGCCGAGCACGAGGCCGCGGGCCTCGACATCGTCTTCGTGCCGGAGGCCTACAGCTTCGACGCGGTCAGCCAGCTCGGGTACATCGCCGCGCGCACGAGCACCGTCGAGATCGCCTCGGGCATCCTGCAGATCTACACGCGGACGCCCTCGCTCACGGCGATGACCGCCGCGGGCCTGGACTACGTGTCGAACGGCCGCTTCACGCTGGGCATCGGGGCGTCGGGCCCGCAGGTCATCGAGGGCTTCCACGGCGTGCGCTACGACGCGCCGCTCGGGCGCACACGCGAGATCGTCGACATCTGCCGCCAGGTGTGGCGCCGCGAGAAGGTCCAGTACCCCGGCAAGCACTACACCGTGCCGCTGCCGCCCGACCAGGGCACGGGGCTCGGCAAGCCGCTCAAGATCATCAATCACCCGGTCCGCGACCGCATCCCGATCGTGCTCGCCGCCATCGGCCCCAAGAACGTGGCGATGACCGCCGAGATCGCCGAGGGCTGGCTGCCGATCTTCTTCGTGCCGGAGCGGGCGCAGGAGGTGTGGGGCTCCTCGCTGGAGCAGGGCAAGGCGAAGCGTGACCCGTCGCTGGGCGACCTGCAGATCTACCTGCAGGCGTCGCTGTGCATCACCGAGGACGCCGACACGGCCCGGCAGATGCTCGACGGGATGCGCCCGTTCGTCGCCCTCTACGTCGGCGGCATGGGCGCGAAGGGCAAGAACTTCTACAACGAGCTCGCCCAGCGCTACGGCTACGAGTCCGAGGCCGCGACCATCCAGGACCTCTACCTCGACGGCAAGAAGGACGAGGCCGCCGCGGCGGTGCCCGACGAGCTCGTGAAGGCGATGTCGCTGATCGGGCCGCGGGCCTACGTCGCGGAGCGCCTGCAGGCGTTCGCGGACGCGGGCGTCACCACGATCAACGTCACGCCGCTGGCCGGCACACCCGCCGAGCGGGTGTCGCTGGTCGGGCAGGCCAAGGAACTCGCTGCTGACCTCTAGCGACCTCTAGGAGCGCGCCCATGCGAGTGTTCGCCGACGTCGAGGAGCTGCGCGGCGCGGTGGGCGAGGACCTGGGCACCAGCCCGTGGGTCACCGTCGACCAGCACCGCGTCGACACGTTCGCCGACGCCACCGACGACCACCAGTGGATCCACGTCGACCCCGAGCGCGCCGCCGCCGGGCCGTTCGGGCGCACCGTGGCCCACGGCTTCCTCACCGTCGCCCTCATGCCGAGGTTCGGCTGGGACACCTTCGAGGTGAAGGGGGTGTCGATGACGGTGAACTACGGTCTGAACAAGGTGCGCTTCCCGTCGCCCGTGCCGGTGGGCAGCCGTGTGCGAGGTCACTGCCGTCTGGCGGACGTCATCGACGTCCCGAACGGCGTGCAGGCCACCATCGCGGGGACCGTGGAGATAGAGGGCTGGCCCAAGCCGGCGTGCGTCGCCGAGGTCATCCTGCGCTACCTGCACTAGCTCGTCCCTGGAGGAGGTCGGCCGTGGCCGATGCGGTGATCTGTGAGCCCCTGCGGACCCCGGTGGGGGGCTTCGGGGGCGGGCTGCGCGACGTGGCGGCCCAGGAGCTGGCGGCGACGGTGATCCGGGAGCTGGTGTCGCGGACGGGGATCACCGCCGACCAGGTCGACGACGTCGCGTTCGGGCACTGCTACCCGACGATGGACGCCCCGGCGATCGGGCGGGTGGCGGCGCTGGACGCCGGCCTGGAGGTGACGGTGCCGGGCATCCAGGTGGACCGCCGCTGCGGCTCGGGGCTGCAGGCGGTGCTCTACGCGGCGATGGCGGTGCAGACCGGCGGTGCGTCGCTGGTGCTCGCCGGCGGCGCGGAGTCGATGTCCGGGGCGACCTACTACAGCCAGGCGCCGCGCTGGGGCACCAAGGCGGGCGGCTTCCAGATGAAGGACGCGCTGGCCGAGGGCCGGGTCCACGCGGGCGGGGTGAACCACCCGGTGTGGGGCGGGATGATCGAGACCGCCGAGAACGTGCGGAAGCGCTACGACATCGGTCGCGAGGAGCAGGACCGCCTGGCGGTCCGGTCGCACGAGAAGGCGACCGCGGCGGTCAAGGACGGGCGCTTCGCCGACGAGCTGGTGCCGGTGACGGTGCCGGGGCGCAAGTCGGACACGGTCGTCGACGCCGACGAGCACATCCGGCCGGACGCGACGCTGGAGTCGCTGGCGAAGCTGCGCCCGATCGTGGGCAAGCAGGACGACGCGGCGACCGTCACGGCGGGCAACGCGTCGGGGCAGAACGACGGCGCCGCGGTGTGCGTCGTGACGACGCCGGAGAAGGCCGCCGAGCTGGGGCTGCGGCCGCTGGCGCGGCTGGTGTCGTGGGGGCTGGCCGGTGTGGGCCCGGAGGTGATGGGGATCGGTCCGGTGCCGGCGACCGAGCAGGCGCTGGGCCGGGCGGGGCTGACGTTGTCGGACCTGGACGTGATCGAGCTCAACGAGGCCTTCGCCGCCCAGGCGCTGGGCGTCGGGCGCGAGTGGGGCATCGACCTCGTCACCGACGAGCGCGTGAACCCCAACGGCTCGGGCATCTCGCTGGGTCATCCGGTCGGTGCCACGGGCGTGCGGATCCTGGCGACGATGCTGCGCGAGATGGACCGCCGCGAGGCCCGCTACGGCCTGGAGACCATGTGCATCGGCGGCGGCCAGGGCCTGGCGGCGGTGTTCGAGCGGGTGCGCTGACGCGCACCTCTACTTCCCCTGCCAGCGGGGCTCGCGCCTCTCGCGAGCCGCCGCCATGCCCTCCGCCGCGTCCTCGGTGGCCCCCGCGACGCGGCGCATGGTCTCGCCGAAGCGGATGGCGTCGGTCTCGCCCAGGTACGGGCCCCGGCGCGCCATCTCCTTGATCGCGCGCTGCGCCAGGGGCGCGCCGGCCAGCAGGCGGTCGGCGAGCGCGCGGGCCTCGGAGAGCAGGTCGTCGTGCGGCACCACGCGGGACACCAGCCCCATGTCCCGCGCCCGCTGCGCGTCGACGCGCTCGCCGGTCAGCAGCAGCTCCATCGCCGGCTGCCAGCCGATCCGCTGGGGCAGACGGAGGGCGCCGACGATGGTCGGGATGCCCAGGCGCACCTCGGGGAAGCCGAACGTCGCCCGCTCGCTGGCGATCACGAGGTCGCACCAGGTCACGAGCGTCAGCCCGTAGCCCAGGCAGTGCCCGTTCACCGCCGCGATCACGGGCTTGTAGATCTCCCAGCCGCTCTCGAACGAGTTGACCGTCGGGCGCTCCCAGAACGAGCCGGGGAAGTCGCCGGCCGGGTTGCCCTCGCCGCCCGGGTCGGCACCGACGCAGAACGCCCGCCCCTCGCCGGTCACGATGCCGACCCAGGCCTCGTCGTCGGCGCGGAAGCGGTCGAACGCCTCGTTCAGCCCGGTGCGCATCGCCCCGTCGATGGCGTTGAGCTTCTCGGGGCGGTCGTAGGTGATCGTCGCGACGTGGCCGTCGCGCTCGTAGCGGACCCGCTCGCTGCTCATGGGTGCTCATCGTGCAGGTGTGCGCGCTCGCCCGTGCCCTGGCACGGGCAAGCGCGCACGAGCGCGGAGCGCAAAGTATGCTTGTACGCAGCAACCGATTGTACGGAGCATGCAATGGACTCCTCAGGGCTCCCGGCGCCGCCGGGGGTGGACGACCGCTGGCTGGTCTCGGACCGTCTCGGGCACCAGATGATCCGCCTCATGCGGGCGGTCGAGCGGGCGAAGGCCGGCGCGGACGCCCCGGACGGCGTCGAGCGCGCGGCCTACGTGCTGCTCGCCCGCCTCGTCCTCGACGGCCCGCGCCGCTCGAACGCGCTCGCCGAGTCGGTGCACTCCGACCCCTCGACGGTGAGCCGCCAGGTCGCGGGGCTGGTCCGCGCCGGGCTCGTCGAGCGCCGACCCGACCCCGAGGACGGGCGCGCCACCCTGCTCGCGCCCACCGCCGAGGGCCTGCGCGTCTTCCAGGCCAACCGCGACCGCCGCAACCGCGAGATCGGCGCCCTGACCGCGCACTGGGACGAGGCCGACCGCTGCCGGCTCGCCGAGCTCCTCGAGCGACTGGCCACCGACATCGAGCGCCACCACGCGCCCGCTCCGCCTCCCGTCCTGGCCCCGGAGGCCTCATGAGCACCCCCACGGCCGCCACCGCCCCGGCGACGGACCCCGCCACCGACGCGGCGAGCACCGGCTTCACCCACCGCCAGATCCTCGTGATCCTCTCCGGGCTGATGCTCGGCATGTTCCTGGCCGCGCTCGACCAGAACATCGTCTCCACGTCGATCCGCACGATCGCCGACGACCTGCAGGGCCTGAACATGCAGGCCTGGGCGACGACGGCGTACCTGATCACGGCGACGATCACGACGCCGCTCTACGGCAAGCTCTCCGACCTCTACGGTCGTCGGCCGTTCTTCCTCACCGCGATCGGGCTGTTCGTCCTCGGCTCGGTGCTCTGCACGATCTCGACGTCAATGTACGAGCTCGCCATGTTCCGCGCGGTGCAGGGCCTCGGCGCCGGCGGTCTCATGTCGCTGGCCCTGACGATCATCGGCGACATCGTCCCGCCCCGCGAGCGCGCCCGGTACCAGGGCTTCTTCCTCGCGGTCTTCGGCACCTCGAGCGTCATCGGCCCGGTCGTCGGCGGGTTCCTCGCCGGGCAGGACACGATCCTCGGGATCACCGGCTGGCGCTGGGTGTTCCTGGTCAACGTGCCGATCGGGATCGTCGCGTTCCTGGTCGTCGCGCGCGTGCTGCGCCTGCCGCACACCCGCCGCGAGCACCGGCTCGACTTCCCCGGTGCCGCCGCTCTGGCCGTCGCCCTCGTGCCGCTGCTGATCGTCGCCGAGCAGGGCCGCGAGTGGGGCTGGGGCTCCGCGTCGGCCGTCGTCTGCTATGCCGTCGGCGCAATCGGGCTCGTGACGTTCCTGCTCGCCGAGCGCGCCTACGGCGACGACGCGCTGCTGCCGCTGCGACTGTTCCGCAACGGGGTGTTCAGCCTGACCTCGATCATCGCCGTCATCACCGGGGTCGGGATGTTCGGCGGCATCGCGATCGTCCCGCAGTACCTGCAGATCGTCACCGGCTCCGACCCCACGGAGGCCGGCCTGCAGATGATCCCGCTGGTCGGCGGGATCATGGTCGCGTCGATCGTCTCCGGCCAGCTCACGAGCCGCACCGGACGCTACAAGATCTTCCCGGTGATCGGTCTGTTCCTCATGACCGCAGGCATGCTGCTGTTCCACTTCCGCCTCCACGCCGACACCCCCTACTGGGAGATCGCGCTGCTCATGGTGGTCTTCGGCCTCGGGCTGGGGAACTGCATGCAGACCCTGGTGCTCGCGGTGCAGAACGCGGTGCCCGCCAGGGACATGGGCGTCGCGACGGCCTCGGCGACCTTCTTCCGGCAGATGGGCGGCACGCTCGGCGTCGCGGTCTTCCTCTCGGTGCTCTTCTCCACCGTCGGCGACCGCATCCGCGACGCCTTCGCCTCCATCGCCCCGACGCCGGCGTTCCAGGCCGCCGTGGCCGACCCCGCGGCGCTCGCGAACCCGGCCAACCGGGTCGCGCTCGACCCCGTCGCCGGCGCCGCGCAGGTCGCGCAGGACTCCTCGGTGCTCCAGCGGATGGACCCGCGGCTGTCCGAACCGTTCCTCGTCGGCTTCTCGAACGCGATGGACCTCGTGTTCCTCATCGCCGGCTGCGTCATCGCGGTCGGGTTCGTGCTGGTGCTGTTCCTGCGCGAGGTCCCGCTGCGCACCCAGTCCGGTATCCAGGCCCGCGACGCCGAGCAGGCGGGTACGGCCGAGGCGACGGCGCTCGACACCCCGGCCACCACCCCGCCGGTGGCGGCGGGCGCGGCCGCGGGTCCCGCACCGGAGCAGCCCCGCGGAACCGCGTCGCCGCCCGGCTGGGGCCCGCCGTCCACGGCTGACACGACGATCCGGAACGGGCACGGTCCGAACGGCCACCACGGCCCCGCCGTCCACGGGCGCGTCACCGGCGCCGGCCACAGCGACGTGTCACCGCAGGACGACGTGACGGTCTCGCTGCACGGTCTCGACGGCGCGCCGCTGCAGCGGGTGGGCGTCGACGCGCAGGGCGGCTACGCCCTCACCGCCCCGGGCGCGGGCACCTACGTGCTGGTCGCGAGCTCGCCGCGGCGCCGCCCGTTCGCCGAGCTCGTCGCCGTCGACGGCCGGCCGGTGCGCCGCGACGTCGCGCTCGCCCGCGTCGCCGCCCTCGGCGGCCGGGTGAGCGAGCCCGACGGCACGCCCGTCGCGGGGGCCACGGTCACCGTCACCGACCCGACCGGCGGGGTGGTCGCCGTGCGCCACAGCGACGCGGCGGGCGCGTGGGAGGGCGGCGAGACCGAGGCCGGCGTCTACACCGTCACCGTGCTGGCCCCGGGCCGGGCGCCGGCCGCCGGCCGCGTCGAGGTCGGCGACGAGGGGGCCCGCCACGACGTCGTGGTGCCGCCCGCGCGCCACGAGCTCGCCGGCGTCGTCCGCGCGGGAGGTGGGGCGCCGGTGCCGGAGTCGCTGGTGGTGCTCGTCGACCGTGACGGCGGCGTCGTCGCCTCGACGGTGACCGGGGCCGACGGCCGGTTCCGGTTCCGGGACCTGGCGCCGGGCCGGCACATGCTCACCGCGAGCGGCTTCGCCCCGGTCAGCGAGGAGGTCGTCGTCGACGGGGCGGTCCCGCTGGACGTCACCGTGACCGTCACCCCGCCGCGGCCCGCCCCGGCGGGCCGGCACGAGGCGTCCGAGCCGGCGGCGTACGACACCACCGACCTCAGCCGCAGCGCTCTCTGACCCGGGGGTCGGGGCGGGGACCCCGTCCCGACCGCCCGCGTCGGTCGCTCAGTGCCCGGCGTCGCGGGCGCGCTCGAACGACGCCTTGATCTCGAGCTCGGCGTCCGAGCGCCCCACCCACGAGGCACCCTCGACGCTCTTGCCGGGCTCGAGGTCCTTGTAGACCTCGAAGAAGTGCTGGATCTCGAGACGGTCGTACTCCGAGAGGTGGTGGATGTCGCGCAGGTGCTCCTGCCGCGGGTCGCCCGCAGGCACGCAGAGCACCTTGTCGTCCCCGCCCGCCTCGTCGGTCATGCGGAACATGCCGATCGCGCGCGCCGCGACGACGCAGCCCGGGAACGTCGGCTCCTGGACGAGCACGAGGGCGTCCAGCGGGTCGCCGTCCTGGCCCAGCGTGTGCTCGATGTAGCCGTAGTCGGCCGGGTACTGCGTGGCCGTGAACAGGGTGCGGTCGAGCCGCAGCCGGTTGGTCTCGTGATCCATCTCGTACTTGTTGCGGACCCCCTTGGGGATCTCGATCAGTACGTCGAACTCCACGGCCCGCTCACCGCTCCCTGTACTCGCTCGTCGGCTGTCGTGGGCCCGCGCGACGGTGCACGGGCCCGGCCCCCGCCGCGCGACTCGCCTCGCCGGGGGTCCCCGCCCGGCCTCTAGTGTGGGGCACCGGCCGGGGTGACCCGGCACACCCGGCCCCCGTCCGGGGGAGGTGAACGGCAGGTTGAGGAGGGGTGCGGGCGCGTGAGCGGCCACGGTCACCGCGCAGACCCCGGGGGGTCGTCCGCCGTTCACCGCTGGGGCCGGCGACTGCTCGCCGTCGTGGTGACGGTCGTCCTGCTGGGCGGCCTCGGGGTCGGCACCGCCCTCTCCGCGCCCTCGCTCGCCCGCTCGGTCGGGCTGCCCGTGGCGCTGGTCGGCGGCGAGGCGGCCGACCCGCCCGAGCCCGCCACGCCCCGCCCACGCCTGGCCGCGGTGAGCCCCGACGCGCCCGCCCCCACCACGTCCGGCCTCGCCGCCGCGCTCGACGCCCGTGTCGCCGCACTGGGCGACGTCACCGGCTCGGTCGTCGACCCCGCGACCGGGCAGACGCTGTGGAGCCGGCGGCCGAACGAGCCCCAGGTGCCCGCGTCGGTGACCAAGCTGCTGACCGGCGCGGCCGCGCTGCTGCGCCTCGATCCGACCATGCGCTGGACCACCACGGTCGTCGCCGGGCCCACGCCCGACTCCGTGGTGCTGGTCGGCGGCGGCGACCCGACGCTGTCGTCGCTGCCCGCCGGACGGGCGACCGTCTACCCCGACGCCGCCCGCCTCGACGACCTGGTGGCGGCGGTGAGCGCCGCCCGCGCCGGCCAGCCCGCCGTGCGCCGGGTCTACGTCGACGTCTCGTACTACGTGAACGGCGGGGGCAACGGCGTCGCGCCCGGCTGGGACCCCACCGACGTCGCCGCCGGCTTCGTCGCGCCGATCGTCCCGGTGATGCTCGACGGCGGGCGCAGCGACCCGACGGTGCTCGACGTCCCGCGCACCGCCACCCCCGCCACCGACGCCGCCCGCGAGCTGGGCGCCCGGCTGGCCCGCGGCGGTGCCGCGCCCATCGCGACCGTCGGCACCGCGCCGCCGGGCGCCCCGGTGCTCGGGCAGGTCGTCTCGCCGCCGGTCACCGAGCTCGTGCGCACCGCCCTGCAGAACTCCGACAACGTGCTGGCCGAGGCCCTGGGCCGCGAGGTCGCCCGCGCGGTCGGCGAACCCACCACGTTCGACGGCGCGGCCCGCGCGGTGACCCGCGTGCTCGGCGAGGCGGGCATCGACACGACCGGTGTGACGCTCGCCGACACCAGCGGGCTCTCGGTGAACGACCGCGTCCCGGCCACCGCGCTCTCGGGCGTGCTGGCGCCCGCGGCCGCCCCGTCCGGCGCCGACCCGCGCACCGCGGCGCTGCGCCCGCTGCTCGACGGGCTGCCGGTGGCGGGTGGGGGCGGCACTCTGGCCGACCGCTACACCCCGGGCACCCCCGCGGCCGACGGACGCGGCTGGGTCCGCGCCAAGACCGGCACCCTCACCGCGGCCAACGCCCTCGCCGGCGTCGTCGAGACCGCGGACGGCCGGGTGCTCGCGTTCTCCTTCATGAGCAACGGCATCGACCCGGGGACCGCCCGACCCCGCCTCGACGCGCTCGCGGCCGCGCTGCACGCCTGCGGGTGCCGCTGAGCCGCGCGGGCCGGCACGGAGCGGAGCGGCGCCCGACCCGAACGGCCGACGTACGGTGGGGTCGTGGCCGCTGACCTCACCTCCGTCCCGCGCGGCACGGGGCTGCCCGTCGACTTCGCCCTGGCCGCCGCCACCGGCGCCCGCCTCGTGCCCGCCGGTCCCGCGGTCACGCCCGAGCAGGCTGCCGCTGAGGTCGCCCGGCTGCGCGAGGGGGCCCGGGTGGGGGAGGAGCACGTGCGGGCGCTCACCGGCCTCGGCGCCGGACTGCCGGTGCCCGAGGCCGTCGTCGTCGACCGGCCGGGGTGGATCCGCTCGGCCGTGGACGGCATCGCCGCGCTGCTCGACGACGTGCCCGGGCCGCGGGCGCCCGACGGGCTCGTCGGCGACGCGCTGGGGCGCGTGACCCGTTCGGCGGCGGGGCTGCAGATGGGCACGCTGCTGGCGTTCCTCGGCAGCCGCGTCCTCGGGCAGTACGACCCGTTCGGCGGCCCCCCGGACAGCACCGACCGCTCCGGTCGCCTGCTGCTCGTCGCCCCCAACGTCGTCGCCGCCCAGCAGGCCCTGCGCGTCGACGCGGAGGACTTCGCGCTGTGGGTCTGCCTCCACGAGGCCACCCACCGGCTGCAGTTCACCGCGGTCGACTGGCTGCGCGGCCACTTCCGCGCCGAGGTCGCCACGTTCGCGGGCGGGTTCGACCGCACCGCCTCGGGCGCCGTCGACCGCCTCCCCGAGGTCCTGCGCGCCGTGCGCCGCGACCCACCGCGCGACGGCCTGGCGCTCATCGAGGCGTTCCAGGGCCCCGAGCAGCGCGCCGTGCTCGACCGGCTGCTCGCGCTGACCACGCTGCTCGAGGGCCACGCCGAGCACGTCATGGACGCCGTCGGCCCCGAGGTCGTGCCGTCGGTGGCCAAGATCCGCGCCCGCTTCACCCAGCGTCGCCGCGGCGGGAGCCTCGTCGACCGGCTCCTGCGCACGCTGCTCGGCGTCGACGCCAAGATTCGGCAGTACGAGCAGGGACGCGTGTTCGTCGACCGGGTCGTCGACACGGTGGGCCTGTCCGGTCTCAACGCCGTCTGGACCTCGCCGGACACCCTGCCCCGGCGCGCGGAGATCACGGACCCGCGCGCCTGGGTCGCCCGCGTCCACGGCTGAGGTCCGTCGTGCGCGTGCCCGAGCCGGTCGCCGCGGTCCGCCGGGCGGTGCGCGAGGCCCTGGCCGCCCACCCCGGCGCCCGCACTGACGCGACGAACGCGCCGTTCGCTGCTCCTACGCGCACGAACGGCGCGTTCGTGTCACCGCGCCGGCTGCTCGTCGCCTGCTCCGGCGGCGCCGACTCCGTGGCGCTGGCGGCGGCCGCCGTGCACGTCGTGCCCGGGCGGGTGCACGGGGTGGTCGTCGACCACGGGCTGCAGGACGGCTCGGGGGCGCAGGCCGCGCGGACGGCGGCGCTGCTGCGCGAGCTGGGCGCGTCGGCCGAGGTCGTGCCCGTGGACGTCGGGACCGCGGGCGGGCCGGAGGCGGCGGCACGCTCCGCGCGGTACGCGGCGCTGCGGGCCGCGTCGCGGGCCCACGGCTCGACCCACGGCGGGGCGCCGGTGCTCCTCGGGCACACGCTCGACGACCAGGCCGAGACCGTGCTGCTGGGCCTGGCGCGCGGGTCGGGGGCGCGCTCGCTCGCGGGCATGGCCGTGTGGGACCCGCCGTGGTGCCGGCCCCTGCTCGGCGTGCGGCGGACGACCACCCGCGCCGCCTGCGGGGCCGCGGGCCTCGAGGTCTGGGACGACCCCCACAACGACGACCCCCGCTACACCCGCGTGCGGCTGCGCCACGAGGTGCTGCCGCGGCTCGAGGAGATCCTCGCCGGCGGGGTCGCGCCGGCCCTGGCCCGCACCGCCGCGCAGCTCGCCGACGACGACGCGGCGCTCGCGACCTGGGCCGACGCCAGGCGCGGCGCGCTGGTCGACGCCGACGGGTCGCTCGACGCCGCGAGCCTGCGGGCCGACCCGTCCGCCGTCCGGCGCCGTGTGCTGCGCGTGTGGCTGGCCGACGCCGGGGTGGCCGAGCTCACCGACGCCCATGTCCGTGCGGTCGACGGCCTCGTGGCCGCGTGGCGCGGGCAGGGAGCACCCCCACTGCCCGGCGGGTTGGAGGTGGTCCGGGCGCATGGCAGGCTGCGTGTGCTCGCCGCCCCGGTTCGCGCGCGCGGCGCAGCGGGGTCGGTGCACCGGGAGGCACCGGCTCCACCACCCCCCACGCCCGAGACCCCGTGAGGAGTCGGCCAACGGTGTACGACGGCGACATCGCGTCCGTGCTGATCACCGAGGAGCAGATCCAGGGCAAGATCGCCGATCTCGCCGAGCAGATCGGCGCCGACCACGGCGAGCACGAGTCCGACCTCGTCCTCGTCGGCGTGCTCAAGGGCGCCGTGATGTTCATGACGGACCTCGCGCGCCGCCTGCCGATGCCGACGCAGCTGGAGTTCATGGCCGTGAGCTCCTACGGGTCGTCGACGTCGTCCTCGGGCGTCGTCCGCATCCTCAAGGACCTCGACCGCGACATCTCCGGACGCCACGTGCTGATCGTCGAGGACATCATCGACTCGGGGCTGACCCTGTCCTGGCTGCGCAAGAACCTGGAGTCGCGCGGGCCGGCCTCGCTCCAGGTCGTCACCCTCCTGCGCAAGCCGGAGGCGGCCAAGCTCGACGTCGACGTGGCCTACGTCGGGTTCGACATCCCCAACGAGTTCGTCGTCGGGTTCGGGCTGGACTACGCCGAGCGCTACCGCGACCTGCCCTACATCGGCACGCTCGACCCACACGTCTACGCCTGACGCGCGCCGATCACTGAACGATCACTCACCCGGCACGCCCCCGGGCGCGGCGATCGGGTGAGGTGGGGCTACCGTCCGCCACATGGCGGGTGCGCGTCGCTCTGTGTGGCTCGTCAACGGGCTCATCGTGCTGGTGGTGCTGCTCGCCGCCGGCGGTGCCGTCGTGGCGCTGACCTCGAGCCGTGGCGGCGACGACGGCCTGCGCACCACCCCCGTCGGGCGCGGCACCGTCGCCGAGACGGTCACCGCCTCCGGCGCGGTCACCAGCGCGCGCAGCTCCACGCTGAACTTCGCTGCGGGCGGACGCATCGACGAGGTCCTGGTCGCGGTCGGCGACCGGGTCGAGGCCGGGGACGTCGTCGCCACCCTCGACGCGGAGTACGCCGACGCCAACCTCGACGCCGCCCGGGCCCAGCGCGACGCCGCCCGCGAGCAGCTCGAGGACGCGCGCGAGGCGCGCGACGACCCGCCGGCCACGGCCACCCCGGCGCCCACCCAGCCGGCGGCACCCCCGGCGGCGGGAACCGGTGCCGGCGGGGCACCGGGCGGACAGGGACAGGGGACTGCCGCATCGACGGGCACGACGCCCTGCCCGACGTGCGCGCCGCCTCCGTGCGGGACGTGCCCGCCGCCCACGACGACTCAGCCGGCGACCGGGGACACGCGACAGGATCACCAGCCCGCTCGGCGGGACGCCCCCCTCGTCGGTGTCCACGGCTTCTCCGCGCGGGCGCCGAAGGCCGCGGCGAGCAGCACGCCGGCTCCTCCCGGTGGCGGGGGCGCGGGCGGTACGGGGACGGGTACCGGCGCCGCCGCGGGCACGGGCACGGGCGTGGCCGGCGGGACCGGGGCGGCGGGTGGTGCGGGTGCCGCGAGCTCGCCCGAGACCGCCGTCGCCCAGGCCGAGGCCTCGCTGGCGCAGGCCGAGGCCGCGGTGATCCAGGCCGAGCAGGCCACGGAGGACCTCGAGCTCGCGTCCCCGCAGGACGGCACCGTGGTCAGCCTCGACGCGGGCCCCGGCCAGCTCGTGCCCGCGGGCGGCACCGTCACGAGCTCGACGTCGTCGGGCAACCCCACCGGCGGCACGCTGCCCGACGGCACCGCCGCGGGCGGGGCGGGTGCGGCCGGGGCCGCCGCGTCCGCCGCGGCCGGCGCCGCCGGTGCGCCCGGCGCGGGCGGTGCGGCCGGGGGCGTCACCGGCGGCCCGACGGCGCCCGCGGTCATGACGATCCTCGACCTGACGGCCCTCCAGATCCGCGCCGACGTCCCCGAGCTGGACGTGGGCCGGCTCCAGGTCGGCCAGCCCGTCGAGGTGACCGTCAACGCCCTGCCCGGGCAGGCGCTGCCGGGCACCGTGACCGCGGTGGACCTGCTGCCCGGCTCCGGCACCTCGGTGCAGTACGGCACCGTCGTCACCCTGAGCGGGCCGCCGCCGAACCTGCGCCCGGGGATGTCGGCGAGCGTCGCGGTGACCGTGGCGCAGTCGCCGAACGTCTCGTTCCTGCCCTCGGTGGCCGTCACCCCGATCGGCGGCGAGGGCGCGACGGCGGGGACGGTGCGCGTCCTCGGGCCCGATGGCGTGCCCCAGGACCGGACGGTCGCGCTCGGCCTGTCCTCGGACACGCTGACCGAGATCCGCTCCGGCCTCGCGCCCGGCGAGCTCGTCGTCCTGCCGGACCCGAACACCGCCAACGTGTTCGGCCCCGGCCAGGGTCCGCCGCCGAACCTCGAGGGCGGTGGGTCCGGAGGGGCCGGAGGGTCCGGCGGCGGATGACGATCGCCGACGTCCCGCACGTCCTCGACGTCCGCGGGCTCTCCAAGGTCTACGGCACCGGCGAGACGGCCGTGCACGCGCTGCGCGACGTCGACCTCACGGTGCGGCGGGGGGAGTACGTCGCGGTCATCGGGCAGTCGGGCTCGGGGAAGTCGACGCTGCTGAACGTCCTGGGCTGCCTCGACGCGCCGACGTCCGGGCGGTACCTGCTCGAGGGCCTCGACGTCGCGTACCTGGACGAGCGCCAGCAGGCGGTGCTGCGCAACCGCCAGATCGGGTTCGTGTTCCAGGCGTTCAACCTCATCCCGCGCACCAGCGCGCTGGCCAACGTCGAGCTGCCGCTGGTCTACGCGGGGGTCGGGCGGCGGGTGCGCCGTGAACGGGCGCTGGCGGCGCTGGAGCTGGTGGGCCTCTCCGGGCGTGCCGACCACCGCCCCAACCAGCTCTCCGGCGGCCAGCAGCAGCGCGTGGCCGTGGCGCGCGCGCTCGTCACGAGCCCGGCGCTGCTGCTCGCCGACGAGCCCACCGGCAACCTCGACTCGGCAAGCACCGCCGACGTCCTCGGGCTCTTCGACCGCCTGCACGCCGCGGGCCGCACGATCGTGCTCATCACCCACGACGACGAGGTCGCGGCGCGGGCGGAGCGGGTCGTCGTCGTCACCGACGGGCGCCTGACGGAGGTCGGCCCGCGGCGGGTGGCGGCGAGGTGACCGGCCGGTGAGCGTCGTCGAGGTCGTCCGCTTCGCCGTCCGCGGCCTGATCGCGAACCGGCTGCGGTCGTTGCTGACGATGCTCGGGATCATCATCGGCATCGCGGCGGTCATCCTGCTGACCGCGCTGGGCAACGGGGCGTCGCAGTACATCCAGGGCCAGATCGCGGGCCTGGGCGCGAACAGCATCACGATCATCCCCCGCCAGCCCCCGGCGAGCGCCGGCACCGACGGCCGGCCGCTGACAGCGGCCGACGCCCGGGCCCTCGCCGACCCGCAGGGCGCCCCGGACGTCGCGTCGGTGTCGCCGGTGGTGACGCTGCCGGCGCCGGTCGACGCGGGGCGCGCGAGCTCGGACGCGACGGTCGTCGCCAGCACCCCGACGTACTTCGCGGGCGCGAACGTGCAGCTCGGTACGGGGCGGGCGTACACCGACGCCGACGTCGCGGCCGGACGCAAGGTCGTGCTGCTGGGCCGGACCGTGGCCGACGACCTGTTCGGCGTGGGCTCCGACCCGCTGGACCGCGACGTGCTCGTCCGCGGCGTGCCGTTCCGGGTAATCGGGACGCTGGCGCCCGCCGGCGAGGGGCAGGGGCTGTCGAACCCCGACGAGAACGTCCTCGCGCCCCTGACCGCGGTGCAGGGCTCGCTCACGGGGTTCGGCGACCTCGACCGGATCGTCGTGCAGGCGCGCTCCACCGAGGCGCAGGCCGCCGCCGAGAGCGAGATCAACTCGATCCTCGACCGCCGCCACGGCGTCGACACCCCGGAGGAGCGCGACTACCAGGTCATCAGCGCCCGCCAGCTCGCCGACGTGCTCGACCAGACGCTGTCGGCGTTCACGCTGCTGCTCGCCGCCATCGCGGCCATCTCGCTGGTGGTGGGCGGGATCGGGATCACGAACATCATGCTGGTCTCGGTCACCGAGCGGACCCGTGAGATCGGCATCCGCAAGGCGCTCGGGGCGCCGCCCTCGGCGATCCTCGGCCAGTTCCTCGTCGAGTCGATCATCCTGAGCCTCGTCGGCGGGGTGCTGGGCGTCGCGCTCGGCTACGCCGGGACCCTCGTCCCGCTCGGCGAGTTCCAGCCCGTCGTCCTGCCCCCGGCCGTCGTCGCCGCCGTCGGGGTCTCGGCGGCCATCGGCATCTTCTTCGGCGCCTACCCCGCCCGCCGCGCGGCCCGCCTGCGCCCCATCGACGCCCTGCGCCGGGAGTGATCCCGTGAGCCTGGAGGAGGAGCCGTGAGCCAGCCGTCCGAGCCGGAGCCGGCCGACGCCCGCACGACCACCGACACGACCAGCGACACGACCAGCGACACGACCACCGCCGCCGGGCCCTCCGTGGACCCGGACGCGGGCACCTCCGACGCGTCGCCCGAGACACCGGACGAGTCGCCGACGTCCGAGGACGCGGCCGTCACCGAACGTTTCCCGGTGCCCCCGCCCGCGGCGCGCCGCTCGAGCCCGATGCCGCAGCGGTCGGCCCCGGGACCCCCGGAGCCGCGGACCGCCGAGCAGGACCGGGCGGCCGCGGTGCTCGACCGCCCCGTGGACGACGGGAACCTGGCCGACCGGCTCCGCCGCCCCGGCCTCGCGCGCTCGACGCGGCTGCTCCTGCTGCTGCTCGGCGCGGTGGTGTGCCTGGCGGTCGGCGCCCTCGTCGGCCGGGCGACGGCACCGGACACGGGGCCCGGCTCGGTGCCCGACCTCCTGGGCGTCGTCGAGTCCGTCCAGCCGACGGGCGGCGGCTACCCGATCGTCACGGTCCGCGCCGCCGACGGCACGCTCACGCCGCTGCGGACCACGGCGGGCACCAGCGTCGCCGTGCCGCGCCCCGAGGGCCCCGCGGGCCTGCGCGTCGGCCAGCAGGTGACCGTGCACGCCGAGCGCGGCGCCGACGGCGCGATCACCGCGGTGCGCGTCGACGTGCCCGGCCCCTGACCGCCGGGGTGCCGGAGCGAGGGACGCCCTGGGTGCGTGGCACGCAGGGGGGGTGACCCTCGCTGCGCGGGGTCGCGCGGGGCTGCCGGAGCGAGGGACGCCCTGGGTGCGTGGCACGCAGCGGGGGTGACCCTCGCTCGTCGGGGCGAGGCCGTCCCGCGCCCGCTAGCCTTCGGCGCGTGGCCGACCAGGGTGCTGCTGCCGCGATCGCCGCCGGGTACGCGACGGAGGCGGGGGCGATCGAGCTGGGGACCGTCGTGGTCGACGGCGTCGCCGACCCCACCGCCCGCGTTCGCCTGCCGTTCGCGACGCTCAACCGCCACGGCCTCGTCGCCGGCGCGACGGGCACCGGCAAGACCAAGACGCTGCAGGCGATGGCCGAGCAGTGCTCCGCCAACGGGATCCCAGTGCTGCTCGCCGACATCAAGGGAGACCTCTCCGGCCTCGCGCGCCCCGGTGAGCCGAGCGACCGCGTCGCGGAACGAGCCGCCGAGACCGGCGACGACTGGGCCCCGACGGCGTACCCCGTGCAGTTCCTGTCCCTGGGACCGGGGATCGGCGTGCCCGTCCGGGCGACGATCACCGCGTTCGGGCCGATCCTGCTGGCCAAGGTGCTCGGGCTGAACGCCACGCAGGAGTCGACGCTCGGGCTGATCTTCCACTGGGCCGACCAGCAGGGCCTGGCGCTGCTCGACACCAAGGACCTGCGCTCGGTCATCGCGCACCTGCTCTCCGACGAGGGCAAGGCCGAGCTCAAGGGGATCGGCGGGGTCTCGGCGGCGACGGCCGGGGTGATCCTGCGGGCGTTGGTCAACCTCGAGGCCCGCGGCGGCGAGCAGTTCTTCGGCGAGCCCGAGTTCGACCCCGCCGACCTGCTCGTCGTCAAGCCCGACGGGCGCGGGCGCGTGACGCTGCTCGAGCTGGCCGACCAGCAGGCCGACCCGACGCTCTACTCGACGTTCCTCATGTGGCTGCTCGCCGAGCTGTTCGAGGACCTCCCCGAGGTCGGCGACATCGGGAAGCCCGAGCTCGTCTTCTTCTTCGACGAGGCCCACCTGCTCTTCACCGACGCCTCGAAGGCGTTCCTGGACCGCATCGAGCAGACCGTCAAGCTCATCCGGTCCAAGGGCGTCGGCGTCTTCTTCTGCACCCAGCAGCCCACGGACGTCCCGAACGACGTGCTCAGCCAGCTCGGCGCGCGGGTGCAGCACGCGCTACGGGCGTTCACTCCGGACGACCAGAAGGCGCTGACGCGCACCGCGCGCACCTACCCGCGCAGCGAGGTCTACGACATCGAGGAGTCGCTGACCACGCTCGGCACCGGCGAGGCCATCGTCACCGTGCTCTCCGAGCGTGGCGCCCCGACGCCCGTGGCCTGGACGCGGCTGCGCGCCCCGCGCTCGCTGATGGCCGCGATCGGCGAGCCGGCGGTCACCGAGGCGGCGCGGGCCTCGCCGCTGTGGGGGCGGTACGGGCAGGGGATCGACCGCGAGTCGGCGTACGAGCGGTTGTCGGCGCGGACGGGGGCGACGAGTGCGCCGGGCACGCCGCCGGCCGAGCCCGTGCCGCCGCAGCAGGCGCCCCATGAGGCCCCGCCGCAGGCGCCGCCGCCAACCGAGGACGAGGGCCCGGGCTTCTTCGAGAAGGCCATGGCGAACCCGATGGTGCGCTCGTTCCTCCGGTCGGCGGGCCGCGAGATCTCCCGCGGCCTGTTCGGGACGGCGCGCCGCCGGCGCTGACGCGCGCGCCCGGTTCGCGCGCCCGGTCCGGTGTCGTGACCGGGGGGTACGCTTGAGCAGATCAGGGCCCCGCGGACGTCCGCGTGTGCGAGTCCCGAGCCGAGACATTCCGATCACGACCGACCGCAGGGTCCACCCGGGGAGGGTCGAGGGCCGCCTGGAGGCCGCAACCGCATGGACCGCAAGCGCCTTCTCCGCAATCCACTCATCTGGATCGTGGTGTTCTTCCTCGTCTACCTGGGCGTGTCGTCGCTGCTCAGCGACACCCGCGGGTACACCGAGGCCCCGACGTCGCTCGCCCTGCAGCAGGTCGAGGCGCGCAACGCGTCCGAGATCACGATCGAGGACAAGGAGCAGCGGCTCCGCCTGACCCTCACCAACCCGGTACAGGTGCCCGGCGCCGACGGCGCGCAGCCGACGACGACCAACCAGATCTACGCGCAGTACCCGGCCGCGGCGACCGACCAGGTGTTCGCCCTGGTGCGGGAGAACCCGGCGCCGTCGGGCTTCGACACCCGGGTGACGCAGGACTCGATCCTCACCCAGATGTTGATTTACCTGATCCCGCTGGGTCTGGTGCTCCTGCTGCTGTTCTGGATGATGAACTCCCAGGGCGGGGGCAACCGCGTCCTGTCCTTCGGCAAGTCCAAGGCCAAGCAGCTCACCAAGGACATGCCGAAGACCACCTTCTCCGACGTCGCGGGCGCGAACGAGGCGGTGGAGGAGCTCTACGAGATCAAGGACTTCCTCCAGAACCCGGGCCGCTATCAGCAGCTCGGCGCCAAGATCCCCAAGGGCGTGCTCCTCTACGGCCCGCCCGGCACGGGCAAGACGCTGCTGGCGCGCGCGGTGGCCGGCGAGGCGGGCGTGCCCTTCTACACCATCTCCGGCTCGGACTTCGTCGAGATGTTCGTCGGCGTCGGTGCCTCCCGCGTGCGCGACCTGTTCGAGCAGGCCAAGCAGAACGCCCCGTGCATCGTGTTCGTCGACGAGATCGACGCCGTCGGCCGCCACCGCGGCGCCGGCATGGGCGGCGGCCACGACGAGCGCGAGCAGACGCTGAACCAGCTGCTGGTCGAGATGGACGGGTTCGACTCGCGGGGCGGGATCATCCTCATCGCCGCGACCAACCGACCCGACATCCTCGACCCCGCGCTGCTGCGCCCCGGCCGCTTCGACCGCCAGATTCCTGTCGCCGCGCCCGACCTCGCCGGCCGCCGCGCGATCCTGCAGGTGCACTCGGCGGGCAAGCCGCTGGCGCCCGACGCCGACCTCGACGGGCTGGCCAAGCGCACCGTCGGTTTCTCCGGCGCCGACCTCGCCAACGTGATCAACGAGGCCGCGCTGCTCACCGCCCGGCTGGGCCAGACGCAGATCACCGGCGCCTCGCTGGAGGAGTCGGTCGACCGCGTCATCGGCGGCCCGGCGCGCAAGAGCCGCATCATCTCCGAGCAGGAGAAGAAGGTCGCGGCCTACCACGAGGCGGGCCACGCGCTGGCCGCCTGGGCGATGCCCGACATCGAGCCGGTCTACAAGGTCACGATCCTGCCGCGCGGGCGCACCGGTGGGCACGCCCTCGTCGTCCCCGACGACGACAAGGAGCTCATGACCCGCTCGGAGATGATCGCGCGCCTGGTGTTCGCGATGGGCGGACGCTCGGCCGAGGAGCTCGTGTTCCACGAGCCGACCACGGGCGCGTCCTCCGACATCGAGCAGGCCACGAAGATCGCCCGTGCGATGGTCACCGAGTACGGCATGAGTGCGAGGCTCGGCGCGGTGAAGTACGGCCAGGAGCAGGGCGAGCCCTTCCTCGGCCGCACCGCGGGGCGGCAGGCCGACTATTCGCTCGAGGTGGCCCACGAGATCGACGAGGAGGTGCGCAAGCTCATCGAGGCGGCGCACACCGAGGCGTGGGACATCCTCAACACCCACCGCGACGCGCTCGACGCGCTGACCGGCGAGCTCATCGAGCACGAGACGCTGCAGCGCCGCGACCTCGAGCGGATCTTCGCGTCGGTCACCAAGCGGCCGCGGATCACCGCGTTCAACGACTTCGGCGAGCGCGTGCCGTCGGACCGCCCCCCGATCAAGACCCGTCGTGAGCTGGCCACCGAGCGTGGCGAGCCCTGGCCGCCGCCCGGGGAGCGCCCCGAGCGGACCGAGCGCGACGAGCGCACCGCGGTCGGCTCGGTCGCGGGCAACGGCCACGTCGCGCACGGCAGCAACGGCGCCTACGGCAACCACGCGGCGGGCAACGGCCACGACCGCGGGTACGAGGGCGGGTACGAGGGCGGCCGTGACGGTGCTCCCGGGGAGGGCCATGACGGGGGCGCGACGCCGACCCCGCCGGCCGGCCTGCCTGCCTCGGGCATCCCGGACGTCTACCGCACGGGCAACGGCCGCCGCGGCGCGGAGGCGGGCGACAAGCCGTCGTCGGTGGCCCCCAACTACGGCGCGCCCCCCGGGTGGACGCCCGCGACCGTCCCGCACGGCACCACCTGGAACCCCGGCGGTGCCGGTCGCTCGGGCGGCCAGTCCGGCCAGTCGGGTCCCTACGGCCCGCAGTCCGGCCCGTACGGCGGCGCCCACGGCGCACCGTCCGGCTCGTCACGCTCGCCGGGCGAGAGCACGCCGAACCCGTACGGTGAGCCGGATGGCCGCACCTGGGACGGCCGGTCGGAGGGTCGGCACACCAGCTCCCCGAGCTGGGGCCACGACGGTTCCGACGGCGGCGCCGAGGGACGCGACACCCCGCGCGGTCAGGGCTGAGGCAGGGCCGGCGAACACCGCCGGTCGGGTCGAGGGACACCGCGAGGGAGACGTGACGACCAGCCGGGACCTGGAGCGGGACGCGCAGCGTCCCGAGGAGCACGCCGATTCAGGGCAGCACGCCGATTCGGGGCAGCACGCCGATTCGGGGCAGCACGCCGATAGGGGGAGCACGCCGACGGCGGCGGCCGCACCGGGTGCCGGACGCGGCCTGACCCCGAACGGCGACGGCGTGTCGCCCACCGACGACGGCGCCGGCGGTCCGGTGGGCACTGCGGTCGCGCCGGAGTGGACCGGGTTCGACGCCCCGCGCGCCGAGGCCGCCGTGCGCGAGCTGCTGCTGGCGATCGGGGAGGACCCGGACCGCGAGGGCCTGCGGGAGACGCCGGCCCGGGTGGCGCGCGCCTACCAGGAGCTGTTCGCCGGGCTGCGCAGCGACCCGGCGGCCGTGCTCGAGCGGACGTTCGACGAGGACCACGACGAGCTGGTGCTCGTCCGCGACATCCCCGTCTTCTCGATGTGCGAGCACCACCTGCTGCCCTTCCACGGGCAGGCGCACGTCGCCTACATCCCGGCCCACGACGGGCGGGTCACCGGGCTGAGCAAGCTGGCGCGCCTCGTCGACCTCTACGCCCGGCGCCCCCAGGTCCAGGAGCGGCTGACGCGCCAGGTCGCCGACGCGCTCGACGAGCGCCTGGGCGCCCGGGGCGTGCTGGTCGTGATCGACGCCGAGCACCAGTGCATGTCCGCCCGCGGGGTACGCAAGCCCGGTGCCCGGACCACGACCTCGGCGGTGCGCGGGATCATGAAGACGTCGGCGAGCACCCGTGCCGAGGCGCTCGGCCTGATCCGGGGCGGCTGAGTGATGCCCCCGGCCCGTCCCCACGCGCTGCCCGATCCGGGGCGGTGCGTCGTCATGGGCGTGCTCAACGTGACGCCCGACTCGTTCTCGGACGGCGGGCGCTGGCTCGACCGCGACCACGCCGTCGCCCACGGCGTCGAGCTGCACCGGCGGGGTGCGGACCTCGTCGACGTCGGCGGCGAGTCGACCCGGCCGGGGGCGCAGCGCATCGACGCCGAGACCGAGACGGCCCGCGTCGTCCCCGTGGTCCGCGAGCTCGTGGCGTCCGGGGTGCGGGTCAGCGTCGACACCACGCGGGCGGCGGTGGCCGCGACCGCGGTCGAGGCCGGGGCGACGATGATCAACGACGTGTCGGGGGGACTCGCCGACCCGCGGATGGCGCCGACCGTGGCCGAGACCGGCGTCCCATGGGTGATCATGCACTGGCGCGGGCCGAGCGACCGGATGACCGAGCTCGCCTCGTACGAGGACGTCGTCGGCGAGGTGCGGGCCGAGATGGTCGAGCAGGTGGACCGCGCGGTGCTCGCGGGCGTCGACCCGTCCCTGCTCGTCCTCGATCCCGGGCTCGGCTTCGCCAAGACGGCATCGCACAACTGGCAGCTGCTGCGCAAGCTCTCGGTGTTCACCGGGCTCGGCTTCCCGGTGCTCATCGGGGCGTCGCGCAAGCGGTTCCTCGGCGCGCTGCTCGCCGACGACGACGGCACGCCCCGCCCGCCCGACGGTCGGGAGATCGCGACCGCCGCCGTGTCGGCGCTCGCCGCCGCGCAGGGGGCGTGGGGCGTGCGCGTGCACGAGGTCGGCCCGTCGCTGGACGCGGTCGCGGTCGCCGCGGCCTGGTCATGGGGCACCTCGCCGGCGGAGATCGAGCCGTGAGGGCGACCAGGGACGGCATCGCGCTGCGCGGCCTGAGGGTGCGCGGCCATCACGGCGTGTTCGACCACGAGCGCCGCGACGGCCAGGACTTCGTCCTCGACCTGGTGCTCGAGGTCGACCTCGCCGCGGCGGGCGCCTCGGACGACCTCGCCGACACCGTCGACTACGGGGCGCTGGCCGAGACCGCGGCGGCGGTCGTCGCCGGGCCGCCGCGGCGGTTGATCGAGGCGGTGGCCGCGGAGGTCGCCGACCGGGTGCTCGCCGACGCGCGGGTCGCGGCCGTCGAGGTCACGCTGCACAAGCCCCAGGCACCGATCACCGTGCCGTTCGACGACGTCGCCGTCGTGGTGCGGCGGGAGCGCCCGTGAGCCGCGCGGTGCTCTCGCTGGGCTCCAACATCGGCGACCGCGCGGCCCACCTGCGCGGCGCCCTGGCCTCGCTGCGCGCCGCGGGCGCGCGCGTCGTCGCCGTCTCGCCCGTGTACGCCACGGCGCCGTGGGGCGGGGTCGAGCAGGACGAGTTCCTCAACGCCGTGGTCGTCGTCGAGGATCCGGCCTCGCGCCCGCGCGACTGGCTCGCCCGGGCCCGCGCCGCCGAGAGCCGTGAGGGGCGCACCCGCGACGTGCGCTGGGGGCCGCGGACCCTCGACGTCGACGTGATCGACATCGACGGCCACACCAGCGACGACCCGGTGCTCACGCTGCCCCACCCGCGAGCCCACGAGCGCGCGTTCGTGCTGGTGCCGTGGTTGGACGTCGACCCCGAGGCGCGGATCCCCGGCCGTGGCCGCGCCGCCGACCTGCTCGCGGCGCTGCCCACCGAGGAGCGCGACGGCGTGCGGCGGGACGCGACGGAGCTGGAGGGTCGGCGGTGAGGACCCGCACGAGCCCGTCGCTGCTGCTCGTCACCGCCGTTGCGGCGGGGCTGGCGGTCAACGTGCTGCTGCAGGCGGCCTACGGGGACCTGCCGCCGCTGCCCCTGCTCGCCGGGTTGACCCCGCTGGTGCTCGGCGTCGCCGAGATCGTGCTCGCCGCGGTGCTGCGCGCCCGTATCCGGCGGCGGCCGGGGGCGCGGCCGGTCGACGCGCTCGCCGCGGCCCGGGCGGTGGCGCTGGCCAAGGCGTCGTCGCTGGCCGGGGCGCTGGTGGGCGGCGCGTGGCTGGGCGTCCTCGCGTACGTGCTGCCACTGCGCGACCAGGTGGACGCCGCCGGGGCGGACACCGCCAGCGCCGTGGTCGGCGTCGTCGGGGCAGCCGTGCTCGTCGGCGCCGGACTGTGGCTCGAGCACTGCCTGCGCACACCCGACGACCACGGCGACGACCCGGACCGCAGCGGCCGGCGAGGGCCCGCGGGACCGGGTCAGCGACCCTGAGAGTCGTCACCCGAGAGCCGTACGCCGTACCCCGACGGGGGGACCCGGGAGGCCTCGGCGCCCTCGCTATCCTCGCCCGGTGAGCACCCCGGACGGGGAGCTGCGCGGACGCGCCGGCCCCGATCGCCGTCGCACGGCGCTGCTCCTCGCGGCGCTCGTGCTCGCGGTGCTCGCCGCGTCGGCGGTGGTCCTCGCCGAGGACGCGCGGTGGCTGCGCCTCGCGGTGGTGGGCGCGCTCTGGGCCTCGCTCCTCGCAGCGTTCGTGCTCGCGCGCCAGGCCCGCGCCGAGTCGGCGGCGGCGCGGGCCGAGGCGGAGGTCGCCGACCTCGCCGCCGAGCTCGCCGCGGCACAGGAGGCGGCCGACGAGCGGGTCGCGGGGCTCCAGCGCGACCACGACCGGCGCCTCGCCCGCGAGGTCGGGGCCCGCGAGGAGGCGGAGCTGGCCGCGGAGTCGGCGCGCGAGGAGGCCGCGTCGTTGCGCGACGAGCTCGCCCGCGAGCGCTCCCACGCCGACGCCGTGACCCTGCAGTCGGTGGGCGTCCCGGCCGTGCCGGCGGTGCCCGGTCCGCCACGTCCGCGCGGTCCCCGGCTGCGGGTCGTCGGCGACTCCGGGTCCCGCGACTCCGGGCCCCGCGACTCCGGGCCCCGCGACTCCGGACCCCTGCCGCGCGGGCCCGTGCCCGCGCCGGTGCCCCCGCCCTCGCCGCTGCGACCCGCCGTGCCCGGGGCGCCCGCTCCGCGTGCCGGCGACGGGGGCCCCGTCCGGCCGTTGCGCCCGGCCCCGCCGCCCGAGCCGGAGGCGCCGACGGCCCGCGTGGACCCGTCGGTGCTCGCCGCCGGCTCGTTCGTCGACCAGTACGTGCGCTCGGCGGGCTACGACACCGTCGAGCAGGGCGCGGACCCCGGCGAGGCGGGCCCCGACGAGCGCCGGGCCCGCCGCGGAACCCCGGGCGGCCCGTCCGACCGCCGACCGGGCGAGTCCACGACGAGCGGCGGCCGCACCGTCGCCGAGCTCCTCGCCGCCCACGCGGCCGTGGGCGGCACCGGCGGGCGCCGCCGCCGCGAGCCCTGAGCGACCGGCCACGAACCCGCGCCCGCGTCGGCGGAGGTCGTTACCCTCCGGCAGGGTGATCGCCCCTCCGGTCCGCCTGGCGCCGCAGCAGCGCCGGACCTTCGTCTGGCCCCTGGTCGGCCTCTCGGTGCTCGGCCTGTGCGGGCTGCTGACCCTGGGCCTGGCGAGCACCGAGATCGGCGTCGTCGGCGTCGTGGTCGGCGTGGTCCTCGCGCTGCTGCCCGTCGCGCCGGTGGTGGCCGCCTTCCTGTGGATCGACCGGTTCGAGCCCGAGCCGCCGCGCCTGCTGCTCGCGGCGTTCCTGTGGGGCGCGGGCCTGTCGGCGCTGGTCGCGGTGGTCATCAACTCCAGCGCGGTCATCGCCGCGGAGCTGCTGCTCGGCCGCGGCCAGGGCGACCTGGTCGGCGCGGTGATCTCGGCGCCGCTGGTCGAGGAGTTCGTCAAGGGCGCGTTCGTCGTCGGCCTGCTGCTCGTGCGGCGCCGCGAGTTCGACGGCGTCGTCGACGGCGTCGTCTACGCCGGCATCACCGCGGCGGGCTTCGCCTTCACCGAGAACATCATCTACTTCGGCCGGGCCTTCACCGAGGCCGAGGGCGCGCCCGCGACGGCCGTGGTCGCGACGTTCGTGCTGCGCGGCGTGCTCTCCCCGTTCGCGCATCCGCTGTTCACGGCGATGATCGGCATCGGGGTCGGCATCGCCGCCGGCGCCCGCTCGCGCGTCGTCGGCACCCTCGCCGTGCTGGGTGGTTACGTGCTCGCCGTCGTCCTCCACGCGCTGTGGAACTCCTCGACGCAGCTCGGCGCCGGGTTCTTCGGCGTCTACATCCTGATCATGGTGCCGCTCTTCGCCGGGATGATCGGTCTCGTGGTGTGGCAGCGCCGTCGCGAGCGCGACGTGCTCGCCCGCCAGATGCCCGGCTTCGCCGCGGCGGGCTGGATCGCGCCGAGCGAGGTCGCGCTGCTCTCGAGCCTCACCGGCCGGCGGAAGTGGCGGGCCGCGGTGGCGCGACGCGCCGGACCCGCCGCCGCCCGGGCCGTCGAGGACTATCAGCACGCCGTCACCGAGCTCGCCTTCCTGCGCGCCCGCGCCGAGCGCGGGGCCCTGCCGCCCCGCGCCGACTGGCACGCCGAGCTCCTCGACGCCGTGGTGCGCACCCGCCTCGCCGCGGTGAACGCCCCCGGGGTGCAGGGTCCCGCCGGGCCGCCCGGCGCCGGCGGCCCGCCGCCGTCGTGGCCCGGCGCCGCGCCCCACCCCGGCCCGCCCGCGCCGCCGCGCCACGGCGGGTGACCGGCCCGTGGGAGCGAGGGACGCCCCCGCTGCGTCGTACGCAGCCAGGGACGCCCTCGCTGCGACCACCCCCGCGCCGCAACCGCGTGACCCGTGGGAGCGAGGGACGCCCCCGCTGCGTCGTACGCAGCCAGGGGCGCCCTCGCTGCGACCACCCCGCGCCACGCCGGGTCGCCGCCGTACCGCGTGAACCCGCTCACCGCCGCCACCGGGGGCGCAACGGGCGGTTACCGTGGTGTGCAGTGATCGTCCGGTACCCGCGGGAGCGGGACGGGAACGAGCCGAACGAGTGAGGTGGCGCGTGGGCACCGACGCCGACGGGGGCGTCGGGCGGTGGGAGCAGCCCGCCGCTCCGACCCCGACTCCTCGTGAGGGCTCGCGGCTCGCCGTCGGCGTGGTCTCCGCCGGGCGGGTCGGCGCGGTGCTGGGCGCCGCGCTCGCGAACGCCGGGCACACCGTCGTCGCCGCCTCCGCGGTCTCCCGCGCCTCGCGTGCCCGCGCCGAGGCCCTGCTGCCCGGCGCGGAGATCCTCCCGCCCGACGAGGTCGTCCGTCGCGCCGACCTCGCGCTGCTCGCCGTGCCGGACGACGTGCTCCCCGGCCTGGTCCGCGGGCTCGCCGCGTCGGACTGCCTGCGGCCCGGCCAGATCGTGGTGCACACCTGCGGTGCGGCCGGGGTCGGCGTGCTCGCCCCGGCCGCCGAGCACGACGTCCTCCCGATCGCCCTGCACCCGGCCATGACGATCACCGGGCGCGCCGAGGACGTCACGCGGCTGACCGGTGCGTGCGTGGGTGTCACCGGGCCCGAGGGGCCGAGGGAGGACGCCGAGGCGGCCTGGCTCGTGGGCGAGGCGCTGGTGGTCGAGATGGGCGCCGAGCCCGTGCGCATCCCCGAGGACGCCCGCCCGCTGTACCACGCCGCGCTCGCCCACGGCGCCAACCACCTGGTCACGCTCGTGCGGGAGGCCGCCGACCTGCTGCGCGGCGCCGGCATCGAGCCCGCCGAGCGGGTGCTCGCCCCGCTGTTGTCCGCGGCGCTGGACAACGCGCTGCGCCACGGCGACCGGGCGCTGACCGGTCCCGTGGTCCGCGGCGACGCCGGCACCGTGGCGACCCACCTGCACCACCTGGACGACCGTGCCCCCGACGCGGCCCCCCTCTACCGGGCCCTGGCCCGGCGCACCGCCGAGCGCGCCCGCGCCGGCGGCCTGCTCGCCCCGGCCGCCGCGGACGACGTGGCGACCGCCCTCGCCGAGAGGCCCCGCCCGTGACCCGACCGTCCAGCCTGCGCACCCACCACCTCGTGGGCCGCACGCGCCCGCAGTACGACGCCGGCCGGCTGACCGTGCACCGCGACCCCACGGCGCTGCGCCGAGTCACCCGCGCCCTGCGCGGCGGCGGCCGGCGCGTCAACCTGGTGCCCACCATGGGCGCCCTGCACGAGGGTCATCGCGAGCTCCTGCGCCGGGCCCGCGGCGTCCCCGGCGCCACCACCGTCGTCTCGGTCTTCGTCAACCCGCGCCAGTTCGGGCCCGGCGAGGACTTCGAGCGCTACCCCCGCGCGTTCGAGGCCGACCTCGAGATGTGCCGCGAGGAGGGCGTCGAGCTCGTCTTCGCCCCCGACGTCGACGCGATGTACCCCGACGGCTTCGCGACGTCGATCCAGCCCGGGCCGCTGGGCGACGAGCTCGAGGGCGCCGTGCGCCCGGGGCACTTCGCGGGCGTGCTCACGGTGGTCGCCAAGCTCTTCGCGATCACCGTGCCCGACGTCGCGTTCTTCGGCGAGAAGGACTACCAGCAGCTCACGCTGATCAGGCGGATGGTGCGGGACCTGGACACCGACGTGCACGTCGTCGGGGTGCCCACCGTGCGCGAGGTCGACGGTCTGGCCCTGTCGAGCCGCAACGCCTACCTCTCCGAGGAGGAGCGCGCCGCCGCGGTGGCCATCTCCGCGGCGCTCTCGGCCGGCCAGCACGCCGGCGAGCAGGGCGCGGCCGCCGTGCTCGACGCGGCCCGCTCCGTGCTGTCCGCCGAGCCCCGCCTGGAGCCCGACTACGTCGAGCTGCGCGACGAGGACCTGGGGCCCACCCCCCAGATCGGACCCGCCCGCCTGCTCATCGCCGCCCGCGCCGGCGCCACCCGCCTGATCGACAACGCCGCCGTGTCCCTCGTGAGGAGAGTCTGACGTGCAGCGCACCATGCTGAAGTCCAAGATCCACCGTGCGACGGTGACCGACGCCGACCTGCACTACGTGGGCTCGGTGACCGTCGACGAGGACCTCATGCGGGCCGCCGACCTGCTGCCCGGCGAGCAGGTGGCGATCGTCGACGTCACCAACGGCGCCCGCCTCGAGACCTACGTCATCACCGGCCCGGCCGGCTCGGGTGTCATCGGGATCAACGGCGCCGCGGCGCACCTGGTCTCGCCGGGCGACCTCGTCATCCTCATCTCCTACGGCGTGATGGACGACGCCGAGGCGCGCACCTACCAGCCGCGGGTCGTGTTCGTCGACGAGGCGAACCGCGTGCTCGACCGCGGCGCCGATCCGGCCCGCGTCCCGGACGCCGCGCCGACCACCTCGCTCCTGCGGCCGGGCACCGAGGCCCGTCCCCCCGCCTCGGCGACCCGCAACGCGGCCGCCGCGGGCCCGGCGATGACGACCGTCGGGGGCTGGGGCGCCGAGCCGCCGGCCGACCGGCCGCGGCGCGACTCCGCCGAGACGACCGACGCCCGACGCCTCGACGCGCTGCTCTCCACGGACCACTGAGGGTGCGCACGGTGCACTCCGGGACGCGCTGAGGTCACCGTGCTGCTCTGCATCGACGTCGGCAACACCCAGACCGCGCTGGCCCTCTACCCCGACGACGGGGGCGGGCCCGCGGTGTGGGACGCGCGGCTGCGGACAGAACCCCGCGCGACCGGGGACGAGATGGCCCTGCTCGTGCGCGGGCTGCTCGGGGCCCGCACCGCGGACGTCGGCGCGGTGGCCGCACTGTCGACGGTCCCGGCGGTGATGCGCGAGCTGCGCGGAATGGTCACCCGGCACTTCGCGGGCCTGGACCACCTGCTCGTCGAGCCCGGGGTGCGGACCGGCGTCCCGCTGCTCGTGGACAACCCCAAGGAGGTGGGCGCCGACCGCGTCGTCCAGGCCCTCGCCGCGTACGAGCGGCACGGGGGACCGTGCGTGGTCGTCGTCTTCGGCACCTCCACGACCGTGGACGCGGTGTCGGCGCGCGGGGAGTTCCTGGGCGGCGCGATCGCCGCCGGCGTCGCCGTGTCCGCCGAGGCGCTCGCCGTGCGGGCCGCGGCGCTGCGGCCCGTCGAGCTCGTCGTGCCCCGCTCGGTGCTCGGGCGCAACACCGTCGAGAGCATGCAGGCCGGGCTCGTCCTCGGCGCGGCGGCCCAGGTCGACGGGCTCGTCGCCCGCGTGGGACGCGAGATCGCGGCGCGCGACCCCGAGGGCCGGGAGCCGGTCGCGGTCGTCGCCTCCGGCGGGCTGGCGCCCGTGGTGGTCGGCGAGTGCGCCACGGTCACCGAGCACGTGCCGGACCTGACCCTGCTCGGCCTGCGCTCGGTGCACCGCCGCTGGCGTGCCCGGCGCGACGATCGCGCCACCCGCCGCTCCGCCCGGGCCTGACGCGCGTCAGACCCCGAGCTCGTCGCGGCGGGGGTCGGCGACGGGCAGCAGCCGGCGCAGGCGCGCGGCGAGCTCCGGGTCGGCGGCGCCGGCCTCGGTGCGCGCCAGCGCCCACACCGCCTCGGCGTCCCCGCGGCGCAGCACCGCACTGCGTACCGCGGCCTCGAGGTGGTCGCGTTCCTCGCGTACCGCGGGTGCGTCGGAGGTGGGCAGCAGGGCCCCGCGGCGCAGGACCGCGGGGGCGGGGAGGCGCCCGGCGCGCAGCGCGGCGCGGACGTCGAGGAAGTCGGCGTCGACGCGGGCGCGCAACCGGTAGGGCTGGGTGCTGATGTGGGTCGGTCCGAGGGCGGCGCGCAGGCGGTGCACCTCGGAGCGGACGGTCACGGGGTTGCCGGCGTCGCCGTAGAGCGCGTACGCGAGCCGCTCGGCGGTGAGGCCGTCGGGGTGCAGCGCCAGCAGCGCCAGCAGCTCGGCGTGGCGCAGGGACAGGCGCACCGGGCGGCCGTCGAGGCGCGCGACGGGGCGCTCGGCGCCGAGGAACGCCAGGGCGAGTGAGGGGCGCGCCGAGGTACGCCGTACCGGGCGCAGCAGCCAGCCCTCGACGAGCGGCTCGAGCACGCCCTCGCCGTGCTCGCCGAGGTCGACCCGGTCGCCCTGCTCGGGGATGGTCACCCGCTCCGGCCAGGAGCCGGTGTCGGTGGTGGACAGGACGCGGCCGCGCGGGCTGAGCAGGGCGCCGGGCGCGCCGTGCAGCCCGTCGAGGTGGGGCTGGTTGCGGGCGCGCAGGCGCTCGTCGTGCTCGACGAGGCGGCCGCGGAGCGCGACCTCGGCCAGCTCCGCGGCCGCGCGGACCAGTGCCAGCGTGCTCGGGTGGAAGGTGCGCAGCGGCCCGGTGAGGTCGACGGCCGCGACGACGTCGCCGCTGTCGGGGTCGTGGATCGGGGCCGCCGCGCAGGTCCAGGCGTGGTAGAGCTTCACGAGGTGCTCGGCGGAGTGGATCTGCACCGCCCGCCCGGAGGCCAGCGCGGTGCCCATCGCGTTGGTACCGATGGAGTCCTCGCTCCAGCGCGTGCCCTCGACCAGCGCGACCGCGTCGGCGCGGCGCAGGACGTCGGCGTGCCCCTCGCGCCACAGGATGTGCCCGCGCGCGTCGGTCACGATCATCATGTGCACGGCCTCGTCGGCCACGTCGAGGAGCGTGCGCCGCAGCATCGGCAGCACCGGGGCCAGCAGATGGCTTCCGCGCACGGCGTCGAGCTCCTCGGTGCCGAACACCTGCCAGGGCCGGCCGTGGTCGGGGTCGACGCGGGCGTCCAGCGAGCGCCGCCAGGACGCCGAGACGACGTCGCGGGGAGCGGCCGGGCTCGCGGAGCCCGACAGGACGGCCTCGCGGATGCGCTCGAGGTAGCGGGCTCGCTCGAGCGGGTCCGCGGGCGCGGTCGGCCCCTCGCTGCCCGGCATCGGCGCCCCCAGCACGGTCGCGGGGACGCCGTGGTCCCCACGGACGAGCTTGCTGCATCCCAGCGGGTTAGGCAACCCTACATCGAACCCGCGAGTGCGGGTGCAATGCGGGGTGGAACGACGCGGGTGCGTTGCAACGCCCGTGCAACCCCTCGCTCCCTAGTGTCCGTGATCACTCGCACCCAGCACGGGGAGGAACCCAGATGGCCAAGTACGCGGCGCCGGGCGAGACGGACAGCGTCGTCTCCTTCAAGCCCCGGTACGACCACTTCATCGGCGGCGAGTACGTCGCCCCGGCGAAGGGTCGGTACTTCGAGAACCCGACCCCGGTGACGGGGCGGACGTTCACCGAGGTCGCGCGCGGCACGGCCGAGGACGTCGAGAAGGCCCTGGACGCCGCCGAGGGCGCGGCCGCCGCCTGGGGCCGGACGTCGGTCGCCGAGCGCGCCGGCGTCCTGAACCGGATGGCCGACCGCATCGAGGCGAACCTCGAGAAGATCGCGATCGCGGAGAGCTGGGAGAACGGCAAGGCCTGCCGCGAGACGCTGGCCGCCGACATCCCGCTCGCGATCGACCACCTGCGCTACTTCGCGGGCGCGATCCGCGCGCAGGAGGGCAGCCTGTCCCAGATCGACGAGGACACGGTCGCCTACCACTTCCACGAGCCGCTGGGCGTGGTCGGCCAGATCATCCCGTGGAACTTCCCCATCCTCATGGCGGTCTGGAAGCTCGCCCCGGCGCTGGCCGCGGGCAACGCCGTGGTCCTCAAGCCCGCCGAGCAGACGCCGGCCTCGATCCACGTGCTGCTCGAGACGATCGCCGACCTGCTGCCCGCCGGCGTGGTCAACGTCGTCAACGGCTTCGGCGTCGAGGCGGGCAAGCCCCTGGCCTCGTCGAACCGCATCAAGAAGATCGCCTTCACGGGCGAGACCACGACCGGCCGCCTGATCATGCAGTACGCGTCGGAGAACCTCATCCCGGTGACGCTCGAGCTCGGCGGCAAGAGCCCGAACATCTTCTTCGACGACGTGTTCGCCCAGCAGGACGCGTTCGCCGACAAGGCCCTCGAGGGCTTCGCGATGTTCGCGCTCAACCAGGGCGAGGTCTGCACCTGCCCGTCGCGCGCGCTCGTGCAGGGCGGGATCTACGACGACTTCGTGCAGCAGGGGGTCAAGCGCGCCGAGCAGGTCACGATGGGCCATCCGCTCGACACCGAGACGATGATGGGGGCGCAGGCCTCGAACGACCAGCTCGAGAAGATCCTGTCCTACATCGACGTCGGTCGCCAGGAGGGCGCCAAGGTCCTCACCGGCGGCGAGCGCGCCGACCTCGGTGGTGAGCTCTCGGGCGGGTACTACGTCCAGCCCACCGTGTTCGAGGGCCAGAACTCCATGCGCATCTTCCAGGAGGAGATCTTCGGCCCGGTGCTGTCGGTGACGCGGTTCTCCGACTACACCGACGCCATGGCGATCGCCAACGACACGCTCTACGGGCTGGGCGCGGGCGTCTGGTCGCGCGACACGAACACCGCCTACCGCGCGGGCCGCGACATCCAGGCCGGCCGGGTGTGGGTGAACAACTACCACCAGTACCCCGCGCACGCCGCCTTCGGCGGGTACAAGCAGTCGGGCATCGGCCGCGAGAACCACAAGATGATGCTCGACCACTACCAGCAGACCAAGAACATGCTGGTCAGCTACTCGCCGAACGCGATGGGCTTCTTCTGATCCGCCCGTCGAACGCCGGAGGCACCGTGACCGAGATCAGCGCCGGCACCGACGTCACCGAGCAGGTGCCCGAGGTGCCGGGCCCGGGGACGTCGCGCGTCGCCCTGAGCCCGCAGGCCGCCGAGCTCCTGGTGAGGCTCACCGAGCTGCACGGTCCCCTGATGTTCCACCAGTCCGGCGGGTGCTGCGACGGCAGCGCCCCGATGTGCTACCCGGACGGGGACTTCAAGCTCGGGGGCGCCGACGTGCACCTCGGCGACCTCTCCGTGGAGGGCCTGGAGACACCGATCGGCTTCCACATGTCCGCCTCGCAGTACGAGTACTGGAAACACACGCACCTCACCGTCGACGTCGTGAAGGGGCGTGGCAGCGGGTTCTCGGTGGAGGCGCCCGAGGGCGTCCGCTTCATCATCCGCTCGCGGCTGTTCACCGACGACGAGATGCGCGAGCTGGGTGACCTGTAGCCGGTCACCGAGCAGGATCGAGGGGCGCCCCGGCTGCGCACGACGCAGCGGGGGCGCCCCTCGCACGTCCACCACCCGTCCACCCCGGCGAGGAGCCGACGATGACCAGGCCGTCCAGCAGCCCGTCCACGACCCTGCGCGAGCTGACCGGTATGCCCGCGACGCCCGCGGGCCTGCGCGAGTCCGCGCTCGTGATGATCGACCTGCAGAACACCTACACCCGCGGCGTGATGGCCCTCGAGGACGTCGAGCCCGCCATCGACGAGGCGGCCGCGCTGCTCGACCGCGCGCGCAGCGCGGGCATCCCGATCGTTCACGTGCAGCACGACGCGGGCGAGGGCACGCCCTACGACGTGCGCGCCGACATCGGTGCGATCGTCGACCGCGTCGCGCCGCGGGAGGGCGAGCACCGGATCGTCAAGAACTTCCCGAACTCGTTCGTGGGGACGGACCTGGAGGAGCACCTGCGGTCGCGATCCGCGCAGAATCTCGTCATCGCCGGGTTCATGACGCACATGTGCGTGAACTCCACCGCACGCGGCGCGTTCAACGCCGGTTTCGCGCCGACCGTGGTGGCCCGGGCGACCGCGACCCGCGCGTTGCCGGGCCCCGACGGCACGGTTCCGGCGGCCACGCTGCAGAGCGCGAGCCTCGCGGCGCTCGCCGACATGTTCGCCGTGGTCGTTCCCGACTCACGCGCGGTCCCCGACTGACACGCAATTCACTCCACCGCGTCGGGCGGCGCGCATCACTCGACAAAGAGCACCGGGTGGAAATAGTCTCCGGCCACTTTCCCCCCTTTCGAATGCTCGGAGGTCGCGCGATGGCGCAGAAAGTCGTGGTGTCGCTCGTCGACGACCTGGACTCGTCCGAGGCCGACGAGACGGTCGAGTTCGGGCTCGACGGCGCCACGTACGAGATCGACCTCTCGGAGGCCAACGCGTCACGGCTGCGCGAGGCGCTCGCCGACTACGTCGCCCACGCCCGCCGCAGCGGCGGGCGGCGGCGGCCCTCGACGCCCGCGTCGTCGTCGACGTCCTCGCGGCGCAGCGGCGGCGGGCGCGCGGCGGTCGACCGCGAGCAGAACCAGGCCATCCGCGAGTGGGCGCGCAAGCAGGGCATGACGGTCTCCGAGCGTGGCCGCATCCCCAGCGAGGTCTCCGAGGCCTACCACAAGGCGCACTAGGGTCCGGTCGCGTGGGCGGCCAGCGCGGCGCGCTCGAGCGCCGCGCCGCGCCCGCCCGCGTGGACGGTGAGCAGGCCGCGGTCGGCGAGGCCGCGCAGGGCGGTGTTGAGGCTCTGGCGGGCGATGCCGAGGCGCTGCGCGAGCAGGCTCTGCGGCCCGCCGAAGTCGACGACGTCGCGGCCGTCGGCGAGCTCGAGCAGGAGGGCGGCGACGCGCCGGTCGACGGGGCGGCGCAGGCCGCTGCGGGCGCGGTTCTGGAGGCTGACGATCCGGACGAGGTCGCGCGCGAGCGCCAGGAGGGTCTCGGGGCTGGTGCGCAGCGCCCGGAGGGCCGCCGCGGCCGGGACGACGACGACGGTCGAGTCCCGCACGGCCACCGCGTCCTCGGTGCGCGGGCCGGGCTGCAGGACCTCGAAGTAGCCGAACGCGTGCCCTTCCGCGGCGACCCCGAGGTCGATGACGTCGCCCGCCGCCGAGCTGATGCGCGCGACGACGGCGCCCTGGCGCAGGACGAACATGGCGTCGCCCGGGCCGCCCTCGAGGAAGACGGGTTCGCCGGCGGTGTAGTGCCGGACCGCGGACGCCCCGGCGAGCGCCCGGAGCGACCCGGCGCCGAGGTCGCGCAGCTGGGGGCAGGCCCGGAGGACCTGCTCGGCTCGTGCGTCCGGAGCCGACACCGTCGTCGTCATGCCGCCACCCCCTGCTGGTCCTTCGACTCGCTGCGTCTTCACCCGTCCGGCGGAGCAGTGCTGTCGTCGCGATGACAGCGCGTCGATCATCGCGCCCTAGCGTCCGCCGTCGACGGTCCGGTCGGAACTCCGACATCTGCGGGCCGTGCTCGAGCACGGGGAGGCGCAGTGCGCGTGGGAGAAGGTGGGCGGGCCGCGGTCGTCGGCGCCCTGCTCGCGGTGGTGGCGGTCCTGACGGCCTGCGGTGGTCCCGGCGCCGGGTCCGCGCCGCCGAGCCCGAGCCCGAGCCCGTCCGCCGGCAGCGGGTCCGTCGAGGGGCCGTTCGGCGGCCCGTCCGCCTCGGACGCCGTCTCCGGCGGAGTGTCGGTGTTCACCCGGTCGCGGCGTCCGTGCTCGCACCGCCGGTCCCCTCCCCGCGACCGACGGGCGGGTGCACCTGGCCTACGAGCTGCAGGTGACCAACATCCTGTCCTCGCCGGCGACGGTCGATGCCGTCGAGGTCCTTGGTGACGGCCGGTCGCTGCTGCGGCTGGAGGGCGACGCCCTCGCCTCCTGGATCAAGCCGTTCGGGGGCGACCCGGGCGACCGTGCGCTCCAGGCGGGACAGGGCGGCCTGATCTGGGTGGACGTGTCCCTCGCGCCGACCGACCCCGTCCCCGCGCGCCTCGAGCACCGCCTCGACGTGCAGTTCGCCCAGCCGAGCCCGCCCCTCGTCCCGGCCACGCTCAGCGAGCCGGTGGCCGCGACGGCGGTGGACCGCACACCGCCGGCACGCATCTCGCCACCCCTCGCCGGGCACGGCTGGGTCGACGGCGACAGCTGCTGCCGGCTGGGGGGCGCACCGCGGCGCGGTCAGTCCCATCGACGGCCGGCTGTGGGCGCCGGAGCGGTTCGCGATCGACTACGTCCGGGTCGACGCGTCCGACCGGATGATGACGGGCCCGCCGACGGACCTGGCCAGCTACCCGTACGTCGGCGCGGACGTCCTGGCCGTCGCCGACGGGCCGGTGGTCGGCCTCGTCGACGACCTGCCGATGCAGCCGCCCGGGGCGAACCCGAGCGGGCTCTCGCTCGCCGAGTACGGCGGCAACCACGTCGTGAAGGACATCGGCGGCGGGCGCTACGCCTTCTACGCCCACCTGCAGCCCGGGAACCCGCGGAACCTCGCCGTGGGCCAGCAGCTGCGCCGCGGGCAGGTGCTCGGGAAACTGGGCAACTCCGGCAACACCAGCGCACCGCACCTGCACTTCCACGTCATGGACCGGACCGACCCGCTGGCCGCCAACGGCCTGCCCTTCGAGTTCGACACCTTCACCGTCGAGGGCCGGGTGACCTCCGACGAGTCGATCGTGCAGGGGTCGGAGGGGCCGGTGCCGTTCCAGATCGACCGGGCCGGGGCCGGTCCGCGGACGAACGAGTCGCCGCTGATCCTCGACGTGATGGGCTACCCACCGGCGCCCTGACCCCGGGCGGGTGGTTCGCCCGGCGCGAACACGCGGGCGGGATGAGGTCGGCGCCGCGCGTCGTTGCACCCGGCATGACCCCGGGCCGCCCGGTCCGGGATGTCGGCGGGCGTGTCCGCCGTCACGGTGGTGGAACCGTCGCCGTCCCGTGACGTCACGCGCGACGACTAGGATGGCCTTACGGTGCACTGGCAGTTCGGGCACCGTGGGGGTCCCGATCCGTCATCGGGCACCAGCCAAGGGGCCACCGGGCGCGTTCCCTCGGGGACACTCGGTGGAGGACCGCCGGCGCAGCAGTCAGGAGTGACGAATGTTCGAGAGGTTCACCGACCGCGCGAGGCGGGTGGTCGTCCTGGCCCAGGAAGAGGCCAGGATGCTCAACCACAACTACATCGGTACCGAGCACATCCTGCTCGGACTGATCCACGAGGGCGAGGGCGTCGCCGCCAAGGCGCTGGAGTCCCTGGGCATCGCCCTCGAGGGCGTGCGCCAGCAGGTCGAGGAGATCATCGGCCAGGGCCAGCAGGCGCCGAGCGGCCACATCCCGTTCACCCCGCGCGCCAAGAAGGTTCTGGAGCTGTCGCTGCGCGAGGCGCTGCAGCTCGGGCACAACTACATCGGCACCGAGCACATCCTGCTCGGGCTCATCCGCGAGGGCGAGGGCGTCGCCGCCCAGGTGCTCGTCAAGCTGGGCGCGGACCTCAACCGTGTGCGCCAGCAGGTGCTGCAGCTGCTCTCGGGCTACCAGGGCAAGGAGCCCGCGGAGTCCGGCAGCCAGCGCGGCGAGGGCACCCCGTCGTCCTCCCTGGTGCTCGACCAGTTCGGTCGCAACCTCACCCAGTCGGCCCGCGAGGGCAAGCTGGACCCGGTCATCGGCCGGGAGAAGGAGATCGAGCGGGTCATGCAGGTCCTGTCCCGCAGGACCAAGAACAACCCGGTCCTCATCGGCGAGCCCGGCGTCGGCAAGACCGCCGTCGTCGAGGGCCTCGGGCAGGCCATCGTCAAGGGCGAGGTCCCCGAGACGCTGAAGGACAAGCAGCTCTACACCCTCGACCTCGGGTCGCTCGTGGCGGGCTCGCGCTACCGCGGTGACTTCGAGGAGCGCCTCAAGAAGGTGCTCAAGGAGATCCGCACCCGCGGCGACATCATCCTGTTCATCGACGAGCTCCACACGCTCGTCGGCGCGGGTGCCGCCGAGGGCGCGATCGACGCCGCGTCGATCCTCAAGCCGATGCTGGCCCGCGGCGAGCTGCAGACCATCGGCGCGACCACGCTCGACGAGTACCGCAAGCACGTCGAGAAGGACGCCGCGCTCGAGCGCCGCTTCCAGCCGATCCAGGTCGGCGAGCCCTCGGTGGCCCACTCCATCGAGATCCTCAAGGGGCTGCGCGACCGCTACGAGGCGCACCACCGCGTCTCGATCACCGACCCAGCGCTGGTCGCGGCGGCCACCCTGGCCGACCGCTACATCAACGACCGGTTCCTGCCGGACAAGGCCATCGACCTCATCGACGAGGCCGGCGCCCGCATGCGCATCCGCCGCATGACCGCGCCGCCGGACCTGCGCGAGTTCGACGAGAAGATCGCCGACGTCCGCCGGGAGAAGGAGTCCGCGATCGACGCGCAGGACTTCGAGAAGGCGGCGCGCCTGCGCGATGAGGAGAAGAACCTCATCGGGCAGAAGTCCGAGCGCGAGAAGCAGTGGAAGTCCGGCGACCTCGACGTCGTCGCGGAGGTCGACGACGAGCAGATCGCCGAGGTGCTGGCCAACTGGACCGGCATCCCGGTGTTCAAGCTCACCGAGGAGGAGACCACCCGGCTGCTGCGCATGGAGGACGAGCTCCACAAGCGCATCATCGGGCAGGAGGACGCGGTCAAGGCCGTGTCGCAGTCCATGCGGCGCACCCGCGCCGGCCTCAAGGACCCGAAGCGTCCGTCGGGCTCGTTCATCTTCGCCGGCCCCTCGGGTGTCGGGAAGACCGAGCTCACCAAGGCGCTCGCGGAGTTCCTCTTCGGCGACGACGACGCGCTCGTCCAGATCGACATGGGCGAGTTCCACGACCGCTACACCGCCTCGCGACTCTTCGGCGCGCCCCCCGGGTACGTCGGCTACGAGGAGGGCGGCCAGCTCACCGAGAAGGTGCGCCGCAAGCCGTTCTCGGTGGTCCTCTTCGACGAGATCGAGAAGGCCCACTCCGAGGTCTACAACACGCTGCTGCAGGTGCTCGAGGACGGTCGCCTGACCGACGGCCAGGGCCGCATCGTCGACTTCAAGAACACGGTCATCGTGTTCACGTCGAACCTCGGTACGCAGGACATCTCGAAGGCGGTCGGCCTCGGGTTCCAGTCCGGGCAGGACTCGGGCTCGAACTACGAGCGCATGAAGAACAAGGTGACGGACGAGCTCAAGAAGCACTTCCGCCCCGAGTTCCTCAACCGCATCGACGACATCATCGTGTTCCACCAGCTGACCGAGGCCGAGATCGTTCAGATGGTCGACCTGATGATCAGCCGCACCGAGAAGCAGCTGCAGAACAAGGACATGTCGATCGAGCTGACCGACAACGCCAAGAAGCTGCTCGCCCAGCGCGGCTTCGACCCGGTGCTCGGCGCCCGGCCGCTGCGCCGCACCATCCAGCGCGAGATCGAGGACCAGCTCTCCGAGAAGATCCTGTTCGGGGAGATCGAGTCCGGCCAGATCGTGCTGGTGGACGTCGAGGGCTGGACGCCCGAGACCGACGACAACGGGGTCACCAAGCCGGCCCCGGAGTCGGCGACCTTCACCTTCCGCGGTGAGGCCAAGCCGACCCCGGTGCCCGACACCCCCGAGGTCGCCACGGCGGAGTAGTCCCCGTCCGCACGACCCCGCACGCCCCGGAGCCCCGGCCCCTCGCCCGCGAGGGACCGGGGCTTCGGCGTGTCGGCTGCGGCGTGTCGTGTCAGCGGTGGGCCATCGCAGACACTGAGCGTCCGTAACGCCACACGCTCGCGTCGATCTCGAGGTGCGCGCGTCTACGCGGTGCGCGCCTCGTAGCGCACGCGCGGGGGCGGCAGGAGCCGGGCCACGTCCAGGGCGTCGAGGATGTCGGTGTGCAGGCCCCCGGGGTCGTCGCGTCGTTGGGCAGGGCGTATGCCGAGCACGTGCAGACCGGCGGCCCGGAGACGCCGGTGATACTCGAGGGTCTGCTGCACCTGCTCGGGTGTCGCGAAGTGGTGCTCCACGGAGTCGACCTGCAAGACGAGGCCGACCTCGCGGACCAGCCCGTCCGCGACGGCGAGGAAGAGACCGTCCTCGTCGTAGATGGTGGTGTTCCATTCGATCTCGGGCAGGTCGTCCCAAGACAGCCAGAACTCGCGGGTCTCGTACTCCGCGGCGGACCACACGCCCGCCTCGACGGCGATGAGCACCCGTCGCGGCGCCGCGGTCCCCTTGCGGGAGCCGCAGTCGAGTTCGGTGCGCAGCGCTTCCGCGAGGACCTGGCGCTTCTGGACGGCCTCCGCGAACACCGCCGCGATCTCGGTCAGGTCCTTCGTCCGGCGGGCGCCGTCGGTCAGGCACCGCACGAGTGGTGCGACGGCCAGGCCGTCGCGGACGATCGCGCGCGGGAGGCGCCGGGTGCGCTCGACGGTGATGGTGGGCGTGCTCAGCACGCTCCGGTCCCAGCTGATGAGGACGTGCACGGACTCCGGGACCGCGCCGCGCCGCAGGCCGTAGTGCCGGGCGCCACCCCAACCGGTGAGCACGGCGCCGTCGCCCGCGTAGACGAGAGCCGCGATCTCGAGCTGGCGCCGTGTCGGCTCGCCGTTGGACAACAGGAAGGTGGCGGGCGCGAGCAGGGTCCACGGGCCGTCCTCCTGGGTGCGCCGGTAGGCGGTCCGCTCGGGAACGCCGAGGGCCACGAGGTCGTCGATGGAGATGACGCCTTCGTGACTCGCAGCCCACAGCCGCTCGCGTTCCTTCGCCCACTGCCCTCGTCGCATGCATTTGAGAGTCGCGCGTGCCGCTCAGCCGCGAGGTGCTCTTCGAGGCATCTGTGGACAACGTGCCCGACGCTGACTCTCGGTGCGCACGTTGTGGACGAGTTGCCGCGTCCACGCGCGAGCGTGTGGCATTACGGACACTGGGCGTCAGCGATGGCCCACCGCTGACAACATCGCTGGCCCGTCTGAGGCTGATTGTGGCTACGATGCGTGAGCATGGCGGAGGTGCGGGCGCTGGACGAGGGCCTGGTGGCCGCGTGGGATCGGCTCGCGTTGGCCACCGGAGCGCCGGTGTTCGCGCGGCCGGGGTGGTTGCGCGCCTGGGCCGGGGCGTTCGGGAAGGCGTCGGCGCTGCGGGCGCTGACGGTGCACCGCGACGGCGAGCTGGCGGGCGTCCTGCCCGTCGTCACCGCTCCGCTGGGCGTGCACACGCCCGTGAACTCCGAGACCGCGCTCATCGCGCCCGTCCTCGCCGACGCCGACGCCGCCGGGGAGCTCGCCGAGCATCTGCTCGCGCGCCGCTCCGTGGTCGATCTCGACGCCGTACTCGCCGACGACCCGCTCACCGCCGCGCTCCGGGACGCCGCCGGGCGCGGGCGCGTCCCGGTGCTCGAGACCCACCGGTGCTCGTCGCCCTACGTCGCGACCGTCGGCGATCCGGCCGACTTCCTCCAGCGTCTTTCGAGGAACCGCCGCCACGGGCTCAAGCGACTGCGCAATCGCCTGCGCGACGCCGGCGAGGTCACGTTCGAGGTGTGCGACGGCGGCGACGGCGTCCTCGAGGAACGGCTGCGGGAGGGCCTGGCGCTCGAGGCGCGGGAGTGGAAGCTCGCCGCCGGCTCGGCGATCCTCTCGAGCCCGGCGCGCGTCGCGTTCTACACCGCGGGCGCGCGGTGGGCCGCCGAGGTCGGCGTGCTGCGGCTGGCGTTCCTGCGCGTCGACGGTACGGCGATCGCCTTCGGCTACTGCCTGCAGCAGGGCCGCACCCTGCACTTCCTCAAGCTCGGCATGGACGACGCCCACGCCAAGCTCGGGCCCGGGGTGCTGCTCACCCAGCACCTGGTCGAGCACGCGTTCGCGGAGCCCGAGGTCGCCGAGCTCGACCTGCTGGGCGAGAACGAGTCGTACAAGGCCGACTTCGCCACCGGCATCCGCGAGCAGGTCCGCCTGCGCGCCTATCCCACCCCCGGCGTCGGCACCGTGCAGCGCGCGGCGACGGCGCGGGTCGCCGACCTGCGCGCGGCGGCCGTCGCCCGGCTGTCCGGTCCCACGCGCGAGCGGCTCGTCGCCCTCCGCAACCGCCTGGTGCGCTGACCCGGGGGTCTGCCCCACCCCGGCGGCGGGCGCACCCCCTCGGATCACTGCCCGGCGAACGAGAGGGTCGTCCTCGTCAGCACGCGGCGAGCAGGGGCGGGAACACATGAGGACTGTCCGTGACCAAGGTGCGGCCGCTAGGGTGATGAGCCGCGAGATCGACCTGCGCCTGATCACGGTGGGCCACAGGTCCCGCGACGGTGGGGGAGGAGGCGGCGTGCCCGAGTACCGCCCCGGCCGGCCGACGGGCGACGTCCCCGGCCCCGCACGTCGTGGTCCGGGCATCCCTCCGCCGGCCGGCCCCTCCGCGCACCCCGGCACCCGCCCCGCCGGCGCACCCGGCTCGCAGGGTCCGGTCGCGCCGCCGGGGTCCCGGGTCCCACCCGTCCCGCCGGCCCGTCCCGGCGCCCCGCCCCCGCCGCTCGGGCCGCGGCGCGGAGGGAAGCCCGAGAAGGCCGGGAAGGCCGGGAAGGCCAGGGGCGCCGGCAAGCTCCGCAAGCTCCTCCCCGACGCCGTCACCCGCACGGTCGCCCGCGGCCCGGCGCCGCTGGAGAGCGGCACGATGCTCGTGCCGCTGGCCGCCCGCGAGCGTCTCGGCTGGCTGACCTACGGGCGCTCCTGGCCGCTGACGGCCGCGATCGGGCTGGTCGCCCTGCTCCTGCGGCTGATCGGGCTGCACCGGGCCAACGACCTGTTCGTCGACGAGCTGCTCTACGCCGAGATCGGGAACTCGGTCGCCCAGGGCAACCTGCCGACCTTCGACGGCAGCCCCTTCTTCCTCCATCCGATCGGCTCGTTCCTGCTCGACGCCGGCTTCATCACGCTCTTCGGCCTCGGCGACCTACCGACCATGGATCTCGTCTACGGCCTGCGCTGGCTCACCGCGATCCTCGGCGCGATCACCGTGATGCTCGCGTTCCGGCTGCTGCGCAAGGTCGTCCCGCTGCCGATCGCTCTCGGCGGCGCGGCCGTGCTCGCCTTCGATCCGTTCGTGCTGCGCAGCGACAGCCGGGTCATGCTCGAGACCCCCGCGACGATGTGGACGCTCGGCGCCTGGCTGCTGCTCTTCGGGGTGCTCACCAACCCCGGCAGCGAGCAGAGCCGGCACCTGCGCGAGGTCGGCGTCGGGGTCGTCTTCGGTCTGGCCCTGGTCACCAAGGACATGACGGTCTTCCAGATCCTGGTCCCGCTGGTGCTCGCGATCTTCTGGCGACGCACGTTGTCGGCCGCGCAGGTCGGGCGCATCTCCCTCGGCGCGGTCCTGCCCTACGCCGTGTTCGTCGTCGTGGTCGCGCTGAACGGGCGGCTGGGCGACTTCACGTTCCAGAAGCTCAGCGGCGTGCGCCGCATGCTCGGCATCGACCAGATCTCCGGCTTCCACGCGACGAACGTCAGCCTCCTGGACCGCCTGATCGCCGAGCTCTCACGTTTCGGGACGAGCTACGTCCTGCTGGGCCTGTGCCTGTTCGCCGGCCTCGGCACGGTGTTCGCGAAGGCCACCGGACGTCGCCTCATGGGCCTGGTCGGCGTCTCGACGGGGCTGTTCGGGGTCTACGCGGCGTCGGCCGGCGCGCTGGAGGAGCAGTTCGGCTACTACACGGTCGTCGTCTCGGTGATCGTCTCGGCCACCGCCATCGCCGAGCTGGGCGACCGTCGCCCGGCGCTGCGTCGGCCGCTGGGCATCGCGGCGAGCGTCTTCATCGCGGCAACGCTGGTGCTCGGTGTCTCCGCCCGCCTGACCGTCGACGACGGGTTCCCGCAGGCGCGGGCGTGGATGGAGACCGCGCTGCCGGCCGACGCCCGCGTCGCGATGACCGGCCCGGTGGCCCAGCTCGCCTTCCTCCCACGTCCCGGGTGGGGCGACTGGCCCACCCTGACCGAGATGCGCGACAACGGCGCGCAGTACGTCCTGACCTCCCAGCGTCCGCTGCAGCAGGGCTACGGCGACGCGGCCCCCGAGATCCTCACGTGGCTCGAGCAGAACGCCACGCCGGTGTTCGTCACCCAGGGCCCGACCAACGGCGACACCGTGGTCTGGCAGCTCGACCCGGGCACCCTCGACGCCGCGGTCGCGTCGGGGCAGGACGTCCCGGCGGTGTCCGACAGTGGCTGATCGGCGGGGCGCGTGGTGGGCCGCTGGTGCCGTCGCGACCGTCGTCGCCCTCGTGGTGACGGCGATCGTGCTCGTGACGACCGGCCGCGCCGGGGACGTGGTCGGCACGACGACCGCCGCGGCCGGCCCCGCGTTCGGGGTGCTCGCCGCGGACTGCGCGCCCGATCGGGTCGCCGCGCTGCGCCGCGCCGGGGTCACGACCGTGATGACCGAGGCACAGTGGGCCGACGCGGCGCCCGCGCCCGGTGTCGTGGACCGCGGCTACCTGGCCGGCGTGCGCCAGCGCATCGCCACGTGCGCGGACGCAGGGATGCGCGTGGTGCTCGGGCTGGGGCTGCAGAACACGCCGCGGTGGGTGCTGGACCTGCCTGCCGCGGCGTTCGTCGACCAGTTCGGCGCCACGAGCTCACGCCGGGACGCCAACCTCGTCTTCAGCGCCGCGGCCCGCGATGCGGCCGCCGCGTACGTCCGCGCCGTCGCGTCCGAGGTCGGCCTGGACGACGTCGCGGCCGTGCGCATCGCCGGGGAACTGGGCTACCCGGGCCCGGAGCCGGGCGGTGACGATCCCTCGTTCTGGGCCTTCGACGTCGCCGCGCAGGGCGGCCCCGGTCTCGCCGACGGCGTCTCCCCGACCCCGCTGCCCGGCTGGCGGCCGGCCGTGCCGACGTGGGAGGGCTCGCCGGTCACGCCGGAGCAGGTCGTCGGCTGGTACGACTGGTACACCGCCTCGTTGATCGACAGCGTCGTCTGGCTCGCCGGGACGCTGCGCTCCGCGGGCTACACCGGCGACCTGCACGTCCCGCTGGCCGGCCGGGGTGTGCTGCCGCGGGACCGGGACGACGCCGTCGCCGCCCGCCTCGACGGCACCGGCGACCCCGACGGCGCGCTGGGTCGGGGTCTGGACTACACCCGCCAGTTCGCGGTCCTCGCCGAGCTCGACGCCCGGTCGCGGGCCTTCGAGCCGCCGTCGCGGGTCCTCGTCGGCTACACCGGGCTGGACGACGACACCGCCACCCGCGCGCGGGCCGCGGAACCCGGCCAGGAGACCTGCCGCCCGGGCGACACCCCGGAGTCGCTGGCCGCCGAGGGCCGCGACCGCGGGGCCGCGCAGCGCTGGACCATCGCGTTGGCCCGGGAGGCGGGGCTCGGCGTGGTCGCCGAGAACCCCGGCCCGCCCGACGCGCCGAACACCGGCGGATCGGTGTTCTCCGACAGCGAGGCCGACCAGATGGTCCACGCCGCCCGGTACGCCCGCGACTGCGGCGTCGAGGCCTTCTACCTGGCCTTCGCCGACGACCTCTTCCACCCCGACTCGGGCATCGACGTCGACGCCTACGCGCGTGTCATCGCCGGCACGGAGCCCGGGCGGTGACGGGAGTAGGGACAACCCCCCTGCTCGCGGGGGCGCGCTCCCTCACCACCGCGTCGCGGGGACGCGACGCTGGTCTCGCCATCGACGAGAGAGGGCGAGCCACGATGCGAGCACTGCGAGGACACCAGTCCGCCGCCGCCGGGACCGCCGTCCTGATGATCGGCATCGTCCTGACCGCCCCGCTCAACTACGGCTTCGGGCTCGCCCTGGCGTGGCTGCTGCCGGCGTCGGAGTTCGGGGTCGTGAGCGTGGTGCTCACCGTGCTCCTGCTGGCCACCTCGGTGCTCGCCGCCGGCTTCCCGTGGGCGCTGGCGCGCGCGGTGGCGCGGGCCGAGGCGGACGGCGAGCCGGGCGCCGACGCGCAGTTCCGGGCCGCGCTGGCCGGCAACGTGGGGCTCGGGGCGGCCCTCGGCGGCGGGTTCGCGGCGGTCCAGCTCACGACCGGCGCGATCCTGCCCGGTGTCGGCCCCGGGCTGACGCTGCTGATCGCCGGCACCGTCGTGCTGCTCGCGCTCGGCCAGGTGCTCGTCGGCGGCCTCCAGGGCACCCGCCGCTTCACCGCCGTCGGCGTCACCCGTGTCGCGGAGGTCGTCGCCAAGGTCGTCGTCGCCGTGGGTGTCGTGGCGCTGGTCGGGGCCGGCGCGCTCGGTGTCGGGTGGGCGCTGCTGCTCAGCGCCGCCGTCGCCGCCGCCTGGGCCTGGTGGACGCTGCGCGACCGCCTGCCGCGGCTGCGCGGCGCGATCGCCGGCTGGCGATCGTTCGCCGACGCCGCCCCGATGGCCGCCGGCACCACCGCGTTCGGCCTGATCAGCACCCTCGACGTGCTGCTGCTCGGCGCGCTGGGCCACGGCCACGGCGTCACGTTCGCCGCCGTCGGCACCTACCAGGTCGCCGCGCTGCTGGCCAAGGCCCCGTACCTCGCGGGCAGCGCGCTCTCCGAGGGCGTGTTCCCCTTCGTCGCCCGCGCCCGCAGCGCGCAGGAGGCGCACGGCTGGGTCGTCACCGCCTTCCGCTGGGTCCCGCTGGCACTCGTGCCCGCCCTGCTCGTCCTCGTCGTCACCCCGGACGCGCTGCTCGGGCGGCTGTTCCCCGCCGAGTACGCCGCGGCGGGCACCCCGGCCCGCGTCATCGCCCTCGGCACGCTCGGGCTGATCGCCGGGGACATGCTCCTCAAGGCGCTCTTCGCCCGCGGCTTCGCCGGGCGGGCCGCCGCCCGCCTGCCGCTCGCGGCGCTGGCCGAGGTGGCGACGATGGCCGTCCTCGTCCCGCGGCTGGGGGCGACGGGCGCGGCCGCCGGCTTCGCGGTCGGTGCGTGGGTGGGTGCCGCCGTGCTCGCGTCGGTCTACGTCCGCCACCACCGTGTCGGCCGTGTCCCGGCCCGTGTCGTGCTCGCGTGGAGCGCCGCGGTCGCGCCGCTGGCCGGCCTGCTCGCGGTCGCGGCCGTGATCGGTGGCGGCCCGGACCTCGCGCTGATCGCCCTGGGCCTGGCCGTGTACGTGGTGCTCGCCGTGCGTCTGGGCGCGGTGCCCGCCGCCGACCTCGCGCGCGTCCGGGGCCTGCTCGCCCGCCGCGGTGCAGGACGTCCCGACCCCGCCACCGACCCCGCCACCGACCCGATCACCGTCCCGGCGTCCGCCGCGCAGGAGGGAGTCCCCGCATGAGCCCCGCCGAGACCACCGTCGCCGCCGCGGGTGTCCGGGTCGTGAGCCCCGCCCCGCGCGACGCCTGGCGGGCGGCGCTGGCCGCCGACCCGCACGCCGTGGCCACCCAGACCCCGGAGTGGCTGGACTGCCTGTGCGCCCGCACCGGACAGGTCGACGCGAGCCGGCTCTACGTGCGGCCCGACGGACGCCGGCTGGTGCTGCCGCTGGTCGCCCGGAGGGTGGCCGGGGTTCGGGTGGCCGAGGAGTCGTTCCCGTACGGGTGGGGCTACGGCGGGGTGCTCGTCCACCCGGGTGCCGACGGGGCCGCGGCGCGGGACACCGTCCTGACCGAGGACGACTGCCGCCTGGTGCTGGCCGACCTCGCGCGGCGTCCGGTGGTGCGCACCGGGGTGGTCCCGGTGTCGCTGGCGGGCGGCCCCTGGTCGGCGGCGGCGCCGGTCGGGGCGGTGCGGGTGCCGTACCGGGCGCAGGTGATCGACCTGTCGCCGGGCTACGAGCAGCTGTGGAGCACGGTGTTCAAGCGCCAGGTCCGCAACTCGGTGCGCAAGGCCGAGCGTTTCGACCTCGAGGTGCGCCGCGAGCGCGGCGACGGCCCGGACGGGGTCGGGGTGCGGGCGTTCGCGCAGCTCTACGGCCAGTCGGTGGCGCGGTGGGCCGAGCAGCGTGGCCAGCCCCGGTGGCTGGCCGACCGGGTGGCGACGAGCCAGGACCGGCCCGGGCAGGTCGCGGCGGTCGCCGCGGCGCTGGGGGAGCGGTGCGTGGTGTGGTCGGCGCACCACGAGGGGCGGCCGGTCGCGGTGAACGTCGTCCTGCAGCACGGCGCTCACGCGATCGGGTGGCTGGCCGCGATGGACGACGCGCTGGCCCGGCAGACCCTGGCCACCTACGTGCTGCACTGCCGTTCCCTGGAGGCCGCGGCCGCCGAGGGAGTGCGCTGGTTCCACATGGGCGAGTCCGAACCCGGGTCGGCACCCGAGCGGTACAAGGCCTACTTCGGTGCCCGGCCCGTCGAGTACGAGGCGCTGCGCCTGGAACGCCTGCCACTGACCCGGGCCGACCGGGCCCTGCGCCGCGCGGTCGCCCGGGCCTCCGAGCTCAACCGCCGTCGCAAGGGTCAGACGGACGCGTAGAGCCCCGCGAGCGCGTGGGCCACGTCGGCCATCTGCTCGCGCAGCGCCGGCGGGGCGAGGACCTCGACCTCGGCGCCGAGCGCGAGCAGCTCGCCGCGGGCGTGGGTGATCGACTCGATGGGGATCACCGCGCGCACCCAGCCGTCCTCGTCGACGGGCCACGAGCCCTCGGCCAGCGCGCGGGCGGTGTGCGGGCTCAGCCTGACCGGGGCGAGCTCGAGGGCCCGCGGCGAGAACCGCACGGTGGCCTCGGCCTGGTAGAGTGCGTCGGTGAGCTCCCGGGCGCGCTGGTGCCAGTACTTCCACAGGTCGAAGCCCTCGGGACGCTCGAAGCGCACGTCGAGGGTCTCGAGGTGGAGGATGCGCGCGATGCGGTAGGTCCGCGGTCCCGACGATCCCGCGCCGGGCTCGCCGTGGGGCGTGGCGACGAGGTACCAGGTGCCTGCCTTGAGCACGAGCCCGAGCGGCTCGAGCTCGCGCTCGACCTCCGGCTCGCGCCCGCCGGTGGCCCAGCGCCGGTAGCGCACGCGCAGCACCCGCTGGTTCCACACCGCGTCGGCGACGCCGGTCAGCGTGGGCACCTGGTCGGCCTCGCGGAACCACCCCGGCGCATCGAGGTGGAAGCGCTCGGCGATCCGGCCCGCGCGGTCCGACAGCTCGCCGGGCAGCGCCGCCTGGACCTTGAGCTGCGCGGCCGCGAGCACCCGGCCCAGCCCGAGCTCGGCCGCGGCGTCGGGCATCCCCGACAGCGCCAGCGCGTCGGCCTCCTCGGCGGTCATGCCCGTCAGGTGCGTGCGGTAGCCCTCGAGGAGCGAGTAGCCGCCGTCGGGCCCTCGGTCGGCGTAGACGGGTACGCCGGACACCGAGAGCGCGTCCATGTCCCGGTAGATCGTCCGGATCGAGACCTCGAGCTCGTCGGCCAGCTCGCGCGCGGTCATCCGGCCACGGTTCTGCAGCAGGAGCAGCACGGAGAGCAGGCGGCTGGCGCGCACGGATCAGTCGTACCCCATGCCTGACAGGTGCTGTCAGGCACGTCCCCCGTCCGGGCTTGCCGTTTCCACCGGCTGCTCGGGCTGGAGCTGGTCCGGGATGCCGTCGTCGTCCTCGTCGCGCAGCAGGGGATCGCCGATCCCGGCGCGCGCACCCTCGAGCTGCGCGGCGACGGCCACGCCGAGCAGCAGCGCGATGCCGGTGGCCGTCGCCCACAGCAGCAGGGCCATGATCCCGGCGAGGGGCCCGTAGATGTCGCTGAAGTCCCCCGAGAGCGAGACGTAGAGCGCCACCATCCCCGACGCCGCCAGCCACAGCAGCACCGTGAGCCCGGCGCCGAGGGCCAGCCAGCTCAGCCCCGGCTGGTGGCGGCGTGGGACGAACCGGAACAGGACGGTCACCGCCAGGACGAGCGCGACCAGCCCGACCGGCCAGCGCAGTACGTCGAACACCGTCTCGGCCGTGTCGCCCCAGTGATAGACCACCTCGATGGCGTCACCGAAGGGACCCCCGGCGATGATCAGCACCAGGCCCACGCCCAGCGCCGTGCCCGCGGTGAGCGTCAGCACCGCGGCTCGCGCGTACTTGCGCAGCAGGGGCCGGTCGCGCTCGGTGCCGTAGATGCGGTTCACCCCGCGCTCGAGCTGGGCGATCCCGCTCGTCAGGGCGAGGAACGCCGTCGCGAGGCCGAGGACCACGGCGATCTCGCCGATGTCCTCGCCGCGCGGGTCGTCGGCGTCCTCGCCGCCCGGCCCGGGGTCCTCGGCCGGGCCGCGGGCGACGAGGTCGGCCAGCAGTTGGTCGTTGGCTCCGGGGGAGACGGCGACCACGGTGCGGGCGAGCACCTCGGACACCGACTCGATGCCGACCACCGAGGCGAGCCCGCTGCCGGCGATCACCAGCGGCACGGTGGCCAGCGCGAGCTGCAGGGCGAAGGCCCGGGCGTTGCTGAAGCCGTCGCCGTAGCGGAAACGGCGGAAGGCGTCGCGCAGCAGCGTCTTGAGCCCGATGTGGCGCACCATGTGCCACGCGTCGTCGGCGGACAGGGCGTCGCCGTCCATGTCCGTGGTGACGGGCACCGCGCGCACCGAGCTCACGAGTGCATCCTCCCCTCCCGGGGTCGGGCTCCGCTGCGCCGCGTCTCCGCCTCCGGCGAACCTGACCGCGGGTGTCAGCCACGGTGCGGGAAGCTGGCTCGCATGGTGGAGACGCTGACCCGCGAGCAGGTCATGGCGCACCGGGTGGCCGCCCAGGGGCTGCACCGCGACCGTCCGGGCGCCCTCGCCGCGCTGGCCTCGCTCGGGCTGCAGGACACGGGCCCGACCGCCCGGCTCGCGCTGGCCGCGCGCACCGACGACGACCCCGACCCGGTCGCCCACGGCCTCGTGGACGGCTGGACCCACCGTGGCGCCCCGCACCACCACCCCCACGCCGAGCGCAACGACATCGCGGCCGCGGCGCGCCCGCTCGACGACGCCGACGCGGGCGCCCGGCTGAACTGGAGCGGACCGGAGCAGCGGCGTGTCGGCATCCCCGCCCTCGAGGCGATCGACCGGGCCGCCGACGCGCTCGCGGAGGTCGTCACCGAACCGATGACCAAGGGGGCCGCCAGCAGTGCGGTGACGCGGATGCTCCCCGACGCGCTGCTCCGCGACTGCCGCGGCTGCGGGACGGTCCACATCAACGAGCAGCTCATGCGGCTCTCGGCCCTGCCCGTCGGCGTGGGGCTGGACGCGACCGGGAGGACGCTGCTGCTCCTCCCGCCGCCGGCCGGATGGCAGCGGCCCGTCGAGGGCGACCCGGCACGGGCGGCGCGGCTGGTGTGCGACTACCTGCGGGTGCTCGGGCCGGCCGGGCCGAAGGAGGTCGCCGACTTCGTGGGCACGTCGACGACGGCGTTCGCCCCGGCGTGGGAGGCCGCGCTGACCGGGCTCGTGGAGGTCGAGGTCGAGGGGCGCCCCGCCTGGTTGCCGACCGAGGACCTCGACGCCGCGCTCTCCGCGCCCGAGCCCGACGTCGTGCGCTTCCTACCGCCCTGGGACCCGATGCTCCAGGCCCGCGACCGCGAGCTCCTCGCCCCGGACGCGGCGGTGCGCAAGGAGCTGTACCGGATCCTCGGCAACCCCGGGGCGCTGCTGGCCGACGGCGAGATCGTCGGCACGTGGCGGCCGAAGGCGTCGGGCAGGAAGCTGACGCTCGAGATCAGCGCCGTCGCGCCCCTCGAGCCCGACGTCCGCGCGCGCCTCGACGACGAGGCCGAGCGCGTCGCCGCCGCCCGCGGCCTGCGTCTGGTGGGCGTGACAGGCGGCGAATAGGCACCGGTCAGGCAGCGAACGCGCTGTTCGCTGCCTCTACGCGTCCGAAGTCCCCGTTGATCACGGGGTCAACGCGGCGTCGATCGTCTGCAGCGTCGCCCGGGCACCGGCGGCGAGGGAGACGCCGCGGTCATGGCGGATCGCCGGCTCGCGGACGTTGATGCGAACCAGCGCGCCCGAGGCGGCGGACGCCAGCTCGGCGTGCCGGCGCACGGTGGGCACCGCCGTCCCCGCCCCCAGCTCCACCACCACGAGCCGCGCCGCGTCCCGGGTCCGCAGCCAGGCGCGGTGCGCGGCCTCCTTCTCCTCGTGGTGCCCCGGCACCCAGGAGAGGTCGCCGAACATGAGGATGTTCGGCCGCGCGACGGCCCCGCATCGCGGGCACGCCGGCAGGGGCGGGCGGGCCCGCATCGTCTCCTCGTCGATCGCGACCTCGACGCCGTTCGCGGACCAGGTGCCGTCGTGGCAGGGACGGGTGCACTGCAGCATCCCGATCGCGCCGTGGCACTCGGTCACGACGTCGTCGGCGAACCCCGCCGCCTGGAACGCCCCGTCGACGTTGGACGTGAAGACGCGCGTCGGCCACCGGTCGGCCCACCGGCGCAGGACCGCGTACCCGGCGTGCGGGACGGTGCGCCGGTAGAGCGCGAGGCGGTGGCCGTAGAAGCCCCACGCGAGCTCCGGATCGGCGTCGAAGTGCTCCGGGTCGGCGATCTCCTCGAACCGCAGCCCCAGGCGCCGGTAGGGCGGGTAGGCGCGCCAGAAGCCCTCGGGGCCGCGGAAGTCGGGCAGCCCGGAGTCGACGCCCATGCCCGCCCCGGCGCACACCAGCAGCGCCTCGGCGCGGTCGAGCAGCCCGGCGGCCTCGGCCACCGCGGAGGGGTCGGGGCCCTCGGTCAGGACTCGCCGCCGCCCTTGCCGACCGACAGGGCGACCTCGAACTGCAGCAGGTCCGCACCCGTGGCGACGGGCTGCGCGCGCTGGCCGCTGTGCGCGGCCTCGGCGGCCCCGCCGTTGCGCCAGGCGTCGAAGGCCTCGTCGGACTCCCAGCGGGTGTAGACGAAGTAGCGGGTGTCGCCCTCGATCGGGCGCAGCAGCTCGTAGCCGAGGAAGCCCGGCGTCGACAGCATGCTGTCGCCGTGGGCGGCGAAGCGCTTCTCCAGCTCCGGCCCGCTGCCCTCGGGGACGTGGATGGCGTTGATCTTCACGACGGCCATGTCCTCAGCCTACGTCGCCCGCCTCGCCCGGCAGGGCGAAGCGGCCGTCGGCGAGCTGCTCGACCAGCCCGTCGACGAGCAGGGAGTCGAGGCACCGGGCGCGCTGGGCGTGGTCGGTGAGCCACGCGGCCTCGAGCGCGGCGGCGGGCACCGGTCCGGGCGCGCCCCGCAGCACCTCGAGCAGGCGCCCGCGCACCTGCCGGTCGGTGCCCGCCCACGTCTGGGCCTTCCGCGCCGGTCCGTCTCCGGCGGGGCGCCCGCGCTGCAGCCACGAGCAGCGGTCGGCGACGGGGCAGTCGGTGCACCGCGGCCCGCGGGCGATGCAGACCGTGGCGCCGAGCTCCATCAGCGCCGCCGACATCGTCGCCGCGTCCGCCCGGTCCGACGGCAGCAGGACCTCGACGTCGGCGAGGTCACGGGCCGCGGCGGCGCCGGCCTCGGCCCGGCCGTGCACGGCCCGGGCGACGACGCGGCGCACGTTGGTGTCGACCACCGGGACGCGCCGGCCGTGGGCGAACGCGGCGACCGCGCGGGCGGTGTACGTGCCGATGCCGGGCAGCGATTCGAGCGTCTCCACATCGGTGGGGACGACGTCGTCGTGGTCGGCAGCGATGGCCCGGGCCGCCGCGTGCAGGCGCAGCGCCCGCCGCGGGTAGCCGAGCCGACCCCACGCGCGCAGCACGTCCGCGGCCGGCGCGGCGGCCATCGCGGACGGCCGGGGCCAGCGCTCCAGCCACTCGCGCCACGGGCCCTCGACCCGCGCGACCGGCGTCTGCTGGAGCATGATCTCCGACACGAGGACGCCCCACGGGGTCGTCTCCGGGCGACGCCACGGCAGGTCGCGGGCGTGCGCGCGGAACCAGGGGACGAGGACGTCGGCCAACGTCGCGGCGGCGGCGGTGGTGGTGACGGTGGTGGTGATGGCCATCGACCGCCGATCCTGCCCCGGGCGTCGGCCGTCGCCACCGTCGGGTGAAACGGTCGGGGTGCGGCGTGGTGGTCGGTCGCGCAGAGCGAACGCGAACCTACTTTGCGTGATGTGTGGGAGCCGGTCGGACCGCTCGCGCCGTCGGTCTACTGGCGACGGCGGTGTGTGGCGCTCGGTCTCGCCCTGGCCGTGCTCGGCGGGTTGGTCTGGGGCCTGGCCGGGGGTTCGGGCGGGATCGGCGAGCCCGAGCCGGCCACCGTCGAGGCCCGTGCCCGGGCGGCGGCGATGACGGACGCGTCGCCGGCCGACGGCCCCGGCCCCGTGGAGGCGGCCCTGCCCCCGGCGAGCCCGGCACCGCTGCTCGCGCCCGGGGACGCTCCGGCCCCCGCTCCGACCCCCGCTCCGACCCCCGGGGCCGCGCTCTTCGCGCCCCCGGGCGGGGAGGGCTTCCAGGGCTTCCTGCCCCCGGGCGTGCCGACGGGCTCGTCGGGCCCGCTGCTGGCGACCCCGACCACGACGGCGCCCGAGACGATCCCGACCGAGGCGCCGCCCTCGACCCCGCTCTCGACCCCGCCGCCCTCGACACCGCTTCCCGCGACCTCGGAGATCTCCGAGTCCACCGGGGCGCCCGCGCCCGGACCCTGCGCCGACGACGACCTACGGGTCACCGCCCGCACCGACGCGCAGAGCTATCCGGCCGGCCGGAAGCCGGTGCTCAGCCTCGTGGTGACGAACACCGGCGACGCGCCCTGCGTCCGCGACCTCGACGCGGCCCGGCAGGCCGTCGCCGTCGTCCGCCGCCCCGGCGACGGCCTGTGGGGCAGCAACGACTGCTCACCCGGCGACACCGACGACGTCCGCACGCTGCGACCCGGCGAGGACGCGGTGTTCTCGGTGCGCTGGTCGGGGCGCACGTCCACGCCCGGCTGCGCGGGGGAGCGCACCACCGTGCCGCCGGGTACCTACCAGCTCCTGGCCCGCCTCGACGGGATCATGAGCGAACCGGTGTCGTTCACGTTGACCGGCTGACCCTCACCGCTGTGCGGGCGACAGGCCGACCCGCAGGAGCGCCCCCGCGAGGTCGTCGACCTCCACCGCGACGAGGCCCTTCGACGAGCGCGCGTCGCCGGGCGGGACGATCGCCCGGCTGATGCCCAGCCGGCCCGCCTCGGCGAGGCGGCGCTCGAGCCCCACGACGCGGCGGACCTCGCCCCCGAGCCCCACCTCGCCGAGGGCGACGAACCCGGACCGGACGGCCATGTCGTGGTAGGCCGAGGCGATCGCGACGGCGATGGCCAGGTCGGCCGCGGGCTCGCCCAGGCGCATCCCGCCGACCGTGGCGACGAAGACGTCGCGGTCGTACAGCCGCAGGCCGCAGCGCTCCTGCAGCACCGCGAGGATGACCGCGACCCGCCCGGCGTCGAGGTCGGACACGACCCGGCGCGGTGGGGCGTTCTCCGACCCGCGTCGCGCGACGAGCGCCTGGACCTCGGCCATCAACGGCCGCTTGCCCTCCATCGTCACCGTCACCGCCTGCCCCGCGACGGTGCGCTCCAGCCCTCCCGTGAACAGGCCCGACGGGTCGGTGACCTCGGCGATGCCGGCCTCGTGCATCTCGAAGCACCCCACCTCGTCGGCGGCGCCGAACCGGTTCTTCAGCCCGCGCACCAGCCGCAGGGCGGAGTGGCGCTCGCCCTCGAACGAGAGCACCACGTCGACGAGGTGCTCCAGCGTGCGCGGACCGGCGATCGCGCCGTCCTTGGTGACGTGGCCGATGAGGACCACGGGCAGGTCGCGCTGCTTGGCCAGCGCCACCAGCGCCGTGGTGACCGCGCGGACCTGCGAGACGCCGCCGGGGGTGCCGTCCACGGTGGCCGTGCCGACCGTCTGCACCGAGTCGACGACGAGCAGCTCGGGGTCGACCGCCTCGACGTGCGCGGCGACCTCCTCGAGGTCGGCGGTGGCGGAGAGGAACAGGTGCGGCGCGAGGCCGCCGGTGCGCTCGGCACGCAGCCGGACCTGGCCCGCCGACTCCTCGCCCGTGACGTAGAGCACCGTCGCGCCGTCGCGTGCCCGGCGCGCCGCGACCTCCAGCAGCAGCGTGGACTTGCCCACGCCCGGCTCACCCGCGAGGAGCACGACCACGCCGGGCACCAGGCCGCCACCGAGCACGCGGTCGAGCTCGCCCACGCCGGTCGGTCGCGCCGTGGCGGTCTCGAGGTCGACCTCGCTGATCAGCCGTACCGGGCTGGAGGGACGGGCGGCCGGCGCCGGCGGCACCCCGGCGCGTCCGCCGCGTCCGGCCACCGGGAGATCCGGGGCCTCCTCGACGGTGCCCCATCCACCGCAGTCCGGGCAGCGTCCGACCCACTTCGCGGCGGCGTGGCCGCAGGCGGTGCACTCGAAGCGGGCGGTGCGGGTGCGGGGCATGCCGGCACCGTAGGCCGGGCCCCCGACAGCGCCGGGCCCGAGGGCCGGGTCAGCCTTCCGAGGGCCCCGACCCGACGACGATGACGGGCAGCGTCACCGAGCCCGCGCGCTCGAAGGTGAACGTGACCGCGTACGTGGGGCCGGCACGCAGCTGCTGCGTGACGCCGGTGAGCACCACGCGCGCCGAGCCGGGCAGGCGCAGGTCGATGTTCGGCGGGGAGAGCGGAGCCGGGTCGGCGCCCACGATGCGCAGGGCATTCTCGCCCGGGACCACGGTGCCGCCCTCGATCCGGGAGCCGACCGCGTACGGCGACGAGACCGCGACCAGCCGGTCGGGCTCGGCGCCCTCGTTGATGATCGTGCCGCGCAGCGGCACCTCGACGCCCGAGGGCACCGTCTCGGCGGGTCCGGAGTCGATGGAGACGTCCTGCAGGACCATCGGCCCGACGCTCCCCTGCGTGCCCGCCGCCTGCGAGACGATGGTGTCGGTCTGGGTCACGGTGCCGGCGCTGCAGCCCGCGAGGGCGAGGGCCGCGGTCAGCAGGGTCGCGACGACGAGCGCCGGTCGGGGCCCGTGCGGGCGGCGGCTCATGATCCGGGGCGTCCTCTCGGTGGCGGGGCGGGCTCTCCTCGGGCAGCGACACCCTAGTACCAGCGCGGCTCCCCGGCCGTCCGGGCGCGGCCGCGACCTGGACGAGCACGGCCCCCGCCGACTTGTCAAGTCCCTGACCTGCGAAGACGGCGCAATCCCCTGCAATGCCCGTGCGTCGGACGTGTTAATCTGGGAGGAGCGAAAGGGGCTCGGGACACATGGTTTTCAAGGTCGGCGAGACCGTCGTCTACCCGCACCACGGTGCCGCACTCATCGAGGCCATCGAGACCAGGACGATCAAGGGCGAGGAGAAGAAGTACCTCGTTCTCAAGGTTGCTCAGGGCGACCTGACCGTCCGGGTCCCCGCGGACAACGCCGAGATCGTCGGCGTCCGCGACGTGGTGGGCCAGGAGGGTCTGGATCGGGTGTTCGAGGTGCTGCGCGCGCCGCACACCGAGGAGCCGACCAACTGGTCGCGCCGGTACAAGGCGAACCTCGAGAAGCTCGCGTCCGGCGACGTGAACAAGGTGGCCGAGGTCGTCCGCGACCTGTGGCGCCGCGAGAAGGACCGCGGTCTGTCCGCGGGCGAGAAGCGGATGCTGGCCAAGGCGCGCCAGATCCTGGTGAGCGAGCTGGCCCTCGCCGAGGGCACCGACGAGGTGGCCGCCGAGTCGCTGCTCGACCAGGTGCTGGCTTCCTGAGAGAGCGTCGCGACGTGGCGGCCGCGGAGGCGCGGTGACCGTCGCCGCGATCGTCCCCGCCGCGGGACGTGGCGAGCGGCTCGGCCTGGGACGCCCGAAGGCCCTCGCCGTCGTGGGTGGACAGACGCTGGTGGCGCGCGCCGTCGACGGGCTGATCGAGGGCGGCGTGGACGTCGTCGTGGTGGCCGCGCCACCCGGTGACGAGGACGCGGTGCGCGAGGCGCTCGACCACCGGAGGGCGACGGTCGTGACGGGCGCGGACGACCGCGTCGGCTCGGTCGCGGCGGCACTGGACATGCTGCCCGCCACCACCGAGGTCGTGGTCGTGCACGACGCCGCGCGCTGCCTCTGCCCGCCGGCGGTGGTGCGCGCGGTGGTCGAGGCGGTGCGGTCGGGCCACCGGGCGGTGGTGCCGGCGACCGCCGTCGCCGACACCCTCAAGCGCACGGGCCCGGGCGGACAGGTCACGGCCACGGTCGACCGCAGCGGGCTCGCCGCCGTGCAGACCCCGCAGGGCTTCGCCGCGGCGACGCTCCGCGCGGCCCACGAGCAGGCCCGGGTCCGCCGCGGGGCCGGCGAGCCCGTCGCGGCGACCGACGACGCGGGGCTGGCCGAGGACATCGGCGTCACCGTCGTCACGGTCCCCGGCGATCCCCGGGCCTTCAAGGTGACGACCCCGCTCGACCTCGCCATGGCCGAGGCGCTCGTCACGGCGGGCCCGGCATGACCGGTCGGGTCGGCGTCGGCACCGACGTGCACCCCGTGCGACCCGGCGTGCCGTGCTGGGTCGCGGGGCTGCTGTGGGAGGGCGTCGACGGCTGCGCCGGGCATTCCGACGGCGACGTCGCCGCCCACGCGCTGTGCGATGCGGTGCTGTCGGCCGCGGGGCTCGGCGACGTCGGCGCGGTGTTCGGGACGGGGAGGCCGGAGTGGTTCGGTGCGTCCGGGGTGCGGTTGCTCACCGAGGTCCGCGCGCTCGTCGCGGTCGAGGGCTGGGCGCTGGGCAACGCGGCGGTCCAGGTGATCGGCAACGCGCCGAAGATCGGTCCCCGGCGGGCCGAGGCGCAGGCCGTGCTCTCCGAGGCGTTGGGGGGACCGGTGGCGGTATCGGGCACCACGTCCGACGGCCTGGGCCTCACCGGCCGCGGCGAGGGCCTCGCCGCCGTGGCGACGGCGATGATCGTCCCTGCCTGACTTTCCCCGAACCGGACCCGCGGCCGTGAGGGCCGACCTACCCTCCGCGTGAGGGGAGGTGGGCGGGTGTTCACGACCAACTGGTCCGCGTTCTCCCACCAGGCGATCCACGACGCGCTGCAGGGCGCGGGGGACGGGTTCCGCGAGGCCGGGACGGCCTGGCAGCGCCTCGCCGCCCGCATGGTCGCCGTCACCGACTCGGTCGAGCGCGCCAACGCCACCCTCGGCGCCACGTGGCAGGGCGACGCCGCCCTGGGAGCGCAGAAGGCCCTCCAGCCGCTCGGTCCGTGGGTCGACAACGCCCGGGGGCTGGCCGAGGTGGTCAACGGTGCCGGCGCGAACCAGGCGGACCGTCTCGCGACCGTCAGGAACGCGGTGCCGCCGCCCCGGTTCTCCTCCTGGCAGCAGGCCGGCGTCGAGGGTTTCCTCGACGGCTCGTCCCTCCTGGGCACGGTGCCGCCGATGGCCGGCGGAGCCCTGTCGGTGCCCCTCGGCGGCGCCGACGCCGTCTACCAGATGGCCCAGCAGCAGCGTGCGGAGACCGCGGCGCAGGAGGCGATGACCGCCTACCAGGACGCGAGCCGGCCCGAGATGACGACGCTGCCCCAGTTCGCCGGACCGGGCGGCAACCAGATCCAGCCGGTGCTCCCGCCCGGGGGCGACGGCGCCGGCCCGGTAGGTGGAGTCGGTGGCAGCGCCGGTGGCGGTGGCGTCGGTGGCGGTGGCGCCGTCTCGGGAGGCGGCGGAGCACCCGGTGGAGTCCAGGGTGGAGCGCAGGGCGGTGCGGGTGCGGCGGCGGGTGGAGCAGCGGTGCCGGGCGTCCTGCCGGCGGACGCCGGGGGCGGTGCTGGTGCGGCCGGTGCTGGTGCGGCCGGTGGTGGTGGTGCCGGTGGTGGTGCCGGCGGTGCCGGTGGTGGTGGCGGCGCGGGAGCCGGGGTGCCCGGGGCGGCCGGCGCGCCGGCGGGGCCCTCGTCGACGACCGCGGCGGGTACCGCCCCCGCGCCGGCCGCGCCCGGCCCGACCGGTGCCGGGGCGGGCGTTCCCGGCGCCGGTGGTGCGGGAGCCGTGCCCGGTGCCGGGGACGCGGGCGGCGCCGGAGCGGGGGCGATCCCGCCGGTGGGCTCGGTGCCGGGTGCGGGCCCGGTCGGCCGCGTCCCGCCGAGCACGACGGGGCCCACGACGGGGGCGACGACCGGCGCGACGGCAGGGCCCACCACGGGAGCGGGACGGGCGCCGTCGGCGCCGGGTGCGCCGGGCGGGGTCGGGGCCGATCGGCCGGCCGCCGGCGGCCGGGGGTCACGACTGCCCGGGGCCGCGCTCGGCGCCGGCGAGGGCGCGGCCGGTGGTGCTGCCGGGGGTGGCGCGGGTGGCCGGGCCGGCGCGGGCGGGCTCGGCGGAGGGGTCGGGGAGCCGGGCGCGCGGACCGGCATCGGCTCCGGTGCCGCCGCGGAGGTGGCCGCGGCCCGGGCGGCGGGCGCCGCGGCCGAGAGCCGGGGCGCGGTCCCGTTGATCCCGCCGCCCGGGATGGTCGGGCGCCAGGACGCCTACGGGCAGCACCGCCGGCCCGACTACCTCACCGAGGACGACCCCGACGCCATCGCGGGCAGGCTGCCCGCGACCGCGCCGCCGGTGATCGGGGAGTGACCGCGTCCACGGTGCTCGGCGGCCGTTTCGCCGGGGTCCGGCTCGACGTCGGCCAGTACCTCGCGCTCTGGCGTCACCTCGGGCTCGGCGAGCGGCCGGCGACGCTCCACGTCCACGACCACGGGGCCACCTACGCCGAGCGCGACGCCCTCGACGCCGCGGCGTGGCGGCGTCTCGGCTCGCAGGGGCTGCTCGACCACCGTGGGGCGCCCCATCCCGCCCTGGTGGACGCGCTCGCCGTGCTCGCCCGGCCGGTCCGTGAGGTGGACGTCGTCGTCCAGGTGCCCCGCACCCACCCGCGTGCGGCGCTCGCCGCGGCCCGCGGTGGGCTGGGGCTCGTGGCGCGCCGCGACGCCGGATTGCTGCTCGTCGAGCCCGCGGACCCGCACGACCTCGCCGGCTCCCTGCTCGCCCGCCTGCCCGACGCGCGCCCGGCGCCCGGCGTCCCCATGGCGCTGCCCGCCGACGCCCTGTTCGGACGCGGGTCGACCCTCGACGAGCGGTGCCGGCGGCTACGGCGGGCGGGGGTGCCGGCGCACCAGGTCGACCGGCTGCGGTCCCTCTGGGTCCGCACCCCCGACCGCGCGATGACCTTCGGGGTGTCCGCGCGGGACGCCGACGGGGTGGCGCGCCGCGCCGCCCGGACCGTCACGGTGCTCGACACCGCCGCCGGTCGCGTCGCGTGGGGCCTCGACGCGTCGGGACGGCGCGTGCTGGTCCACCCCCTGGACCGGGCCCGCCTGCGCCAGGAGCTGGCGGCGTTGCTCGAGGACCACGTCGGGGACGTCACCGGCAGCCGCGCAGGGGCGTAGGGGAATGCTTCCCTATCCGAAGCATCGTGGCCGGCTCGGCCCGGGAGACCTCAGCGCAGCACCGCCCGCACGGCCGCCGGAGCGTCCGAGGGCCGGTGCAGCGGCACCGACCGCCCGCCGCCGGCCGCGGCGAGGCGCGCGCAGGAGGTCCGGGCCTCCTCGTCGTCGACGGTCACCAGCGTGTGCACCCGCGCCGCGCCGGCGGCGCCGGCGACGGGCGCCGGGTCCGCGCCCTCGTTCCACGCCCCGTCGGTGAGCACGAGGACGTCGGCGTGCGGGACCCGCGCGGAGGCCGCCTGCGCGAGGGCGGTGCGCAGCCCCAGCGCGAGGTCGGTGGTCGAGCCGCCGCGCAGGTCGAGCAGCGCGTCGAGCACCGCGGAGGGCGGCGCGGGGGAGCACAGGTGGCGCAGCACGACCGCGCGGGACCAGAACGCGATCACCGCGAGCTCGTCGTCGCCGCGCAGGCCCGCCGCGAGCGCCCCGGCGGTCGTCACCGCCGTGGTCAGCGGCTTGCCGGCCACCGACCCCGATGCGTCCACGAGCAGCACGATCGCGCGCCCCGGCGACCGCCAGCCCCGCCAGCGCAGGTCCTCGGCCCGGATGGGGCGATGCGCGAGCGAGCGCTCGAGCGTGGCGTCGAGGTCCAGGTCGAGCCCCTCGCCGCCGACGGTCGCCAGCCGGCTCGACCCGCGCCGCCGGGTCTCCCCCGACCGGGCCGGCGGCACGAGCAGGCGCACGGCCAGGCGCCGGGCCTTCGCCCGCAGCGTCGGGTCGGTGGTGCGCGCGAGGTCGGCGAGCAGGTCGACCGCCGCGTCCGGGTCCTCGGCGTACGCGCCGGCCATCGCGGCCTCGTCGAGCACCCCGACCGTCGGTGTCACCTGCTCGAGGTCGTCGTGCCGCCGCTGCAGGTCGGCCCGCGTCTCGGTGCGGCGGGCCTGGTCGCGCAGCAGGTCGGCGACCCCGCGGGGATCGGACACCACGCGCGGCGGAGCCCCGGGCGACCGGCCCGGCTCCGGTGCGGGCGGGGAGCCGGGGCTCAGGCTTTTCCCGCGCCACCGTCCCCGGGCTGCTCGTCGACCGGGGCGGTCGCGGCCCACAGCTCGGCGACGACCTCCTCGACGGTGCGCGTCGATCCCTCGAGCAGCTGCACGCGTCCCGACAAGGCGGCGAGCGCGGCGTCGGTGCCCGTCGACTCGGCGCCCGCACCCAGGCGGGCGGACAGCTCGACCGCGCGCAGCTCGGCCAGCGACGCCGCGACGGCCACGAGGTCGAGCGCCCCGCGCACCGACGACCCCAGCCGCAGGTCGGGGTGCTCGCGCGTGGCCCGGGCGGCGCGGACGGCGCGCTCGACGAACCCGGCGTCCACCACGGCGTGGTCGCGCCGCACGATCGCGGTCTCCTCGTCAACGCTCTGGTGCGCGAACCCGACGCGGCACGAGCGGTCGTAGAGCGCGGGGGTGATGCGCCCGGTGCCGACCGCGTCGGAGGGGTTCATCGCCGCGACCAGCCGGAAGCTCGGCGCCGCGTCGACGATCCCGAGACGCGGCACGTGCAGGCGCCGCTCGGAGAGCACGCCGAGCAGCACGTTGAGCGTCTCCTCGGGGACCCGGTTGAGCTCCTCGACGTAGAGCAGGGCGCCCGAGGTCAGCGCGCGGACGAGCGGGCCGGGCACGAAGTTCTCGGGCCGGTAGTCCTCGGTGAGCACGCGGGAGGGGTCGTGGTGCCCGACGAGGCGTGCGGGTGAGAGCTCGGCGTTGCCCTCGACCAGCTCGAGGCCGACGCCGGCGCCCTCGGCGAGCGCGCGCAGCAGGGTGGTCTTGCCGGTGCCGGGCGGGCCCTCGAGCAGCACGCTGCGCCCGGCGGCGAGCGCCGCGGCGATGACCTCGGACTCGCGCACACGACCGACGACCCGCGCGCGGGCGGCGTCGATCATGTCGCGGACCGGGAGGGACCCGGCGGAGGGCAGACGGGGGGCGGCCCCGGCGTCCTGGTGCACGGAGCGCAGCGGAGCTGCGCCCTCGGGCCCTGTGGACACCGGGGCCGCGGAGCCGTACGTCACGGGGTGTCGATACCTCAGTCGAAGATCAGGACGCCACGGATGTTCTTGCCGGCGTGCATGTCCTCGTAGCCCTGGGCGACCTCGTCGAGCTTGTACTGCTTGGTGACGAGCTCGTCGAGCTTGAGGTGGCCGTGGTTGTAGAGGTCGAGCATCTTCGGGATGTCGGCGTGGGGGTTCGACGAACCGAACAGCGAGCCCTTCAGCTTCTTCTCGAACAGGGTCAGCTCGCCGATCGGGATCGGCACCCCGATCTCGGTGATGTCGCCGAGGCCGGTGACGACGACCGTGCCCTGCTTGCGGATGGACGCGAACGCCTCACCCACGTGCTCGGGCTTGGTGACGCCGATGGTCACGAGCGCGACGTCGGCGCCCTGGCCGTTCGTGAAGCCCTTGGCGATCTCGGTCGCCTCCTCCATCGACTCCACCGCGTGGGTGGCGCCGAGCTCGAGGGCCTTCTCGCGTTTGAACGCGACCGGGTCGACGGCGATGACGTTGGCCGCGCCCGCGTGGGCGGCGCCCTGCACGGCGTTGGCGCCGATGCCGCCGATGCCCTGGATGATCACGGTGTCGCCGGGGCGGACCTCGCCCGTGTTCACCGCGGTGCCCCAGCCGGTGCCCACCGAGCAGCCGAGCAGGCAGGCGACCTCGAGCTTGGTGTCGGGCGCGACCTTGACCGCCGAGTCGACCGCGACCGTCGTGTACTCGGAGAAGGTCGAGATGCCGCACATCTGGCCGACGTTGCTGCCGTCCTCGAGGTGCAGGCGGGTCGAGGGGTCGGTCCACCGGGTGCCCGCGAGGAGCCCGGCGCCGAGGTCGCAGAGGTTCGAGTGACCGGTGGCGCACCAGCGGCACTTGCCGCAGGCGGGCAGGAACGAGAAGACGACCTTGTCGCCCACCTCGAAGCCGGAGGTGTTCGGGCCGACCGACTCCACGATGCCGCCGCCCTCGTGGCCGCCGGCGAAGGGGTAGGTGCCGACCGGGATGTCACCGGTGGCGATGTGGTCGTCGGAGTGGCAGAGACCGGACGCGACCATCTTCACCCGGATCTCGTCCTGGCGCGGGTCGTCGACCTGGACCGTCGCCGTCTCGTACTTGCCGGGGGCCTGACGGACGAGGGACGTCCGGCACGTGATGGACAACGCTGACCACTCCTTGCGCTGCGAAACCGTCGAATGATGCGCGCGACTCTATGTGCCGCCTCACACCTTGGGAAGGGGGTTACCGAACGATCGATCGGTCGGGTCGTGGGCGCAGTCCCCATGGGTCGACGGGCGGGGATCCCGCGTTCCGTAGGATCCGGGCGGTGAGCCTGCACCTGTACGACACCGCACGACGCGAGCTGCGGGAGTTCCGCCCGCAGCGCGCCGGCACGGCGTCGATGTACGTGTGCGGGGCCACCGTCCAGGGCGTGCCGCACGTGGGGCACGTGCGCTCGGGGCTCGACTTCGACGTGCTGCGCCGCTGGCTCGCGCACTCCGGGTACGACGTGCTGCTGGTCCGCAACGTCACCGACATCGACGACAAGATCCTCGCCAAGGCCGAGGCCGCCGGCCGGCCGTGGTGGGAGTGGGCGGCGACGCACGAGCGCGCCTTCGCGCACGCCTACGACGCGCTGGGCTGCCTGCCGCCGTCGATCGAGCCGCGCGCGACCGGCCACGTCACCGAGATGATCGAGCTCATCGAGCGCCTCATCGAGCGCGGGCACGCCTACGCGGCCGGCGGCGACGTCTACTTCGCCGTCGGCACCTGGCCGTCGTACGGGGAGCTGTCCGGGCAGCGCCCCGACGAGATGGAGCAGGGCGAGGGTGCCGACCCGCGCGGCAAGCGCGACCCGCGCGACTTCACGCTGTGGAAGGCCGCCAAGCCCGGCGAGCCGGACTGGCCGACGCCCTGGGGCCGCGGCCGGCCGGGCTGGCACCTCGAGTGCTCGGCGATGGCGACGCGCTACCTCGGCCCGCGGTTCGACATCCACGGCGGCGGGCTCGACCTCGTCTTCCCGCACCACGAGAACGAGCTCGCGCAGTCGCGCGCGGCGGGCGACGGGTTCGCCGAGTACTGGCTGCACAACGCCTGGGTGACGATGTCCGGGGCGAAGATGTCGAAGTCGCTGGGCAACACGTTGACGATCCCGGCGGTGCTCGAGCGGGTGCGCCCGGTGGAGCTGCGCTACTACCTCGTCGCGCCGCACTACCGCTCGACGCTGGAGTACTCCGAGCACGCGCTGGCCGAGGCGGCCGCCGCGTACCGGCGCATCGAGGCGTTCGTGCACCGCGTGCACGACCGCGTCGGCGCCGTGGACCTGGGGCGCGTCAGCGACGCGTTCGGCGCGGCGATGGACGACGACGTCGCGACGCCCGCGGCGCTGGCCGAGGTGCACGAGACCGTGCGCGCCGGCAACGCCGCTCTCGACGCCGGCGACCGCGCGCAGGCCCTCGCGTCCGCGGGCGCGGTGCGGGCGATGACCGGGGTCCTCGGCCTGGACCCGTACACCTGGGGCGAGGGCGCGGGCGGCGGGGGCGCCGCGGACGCCGCGCGCCAGGCGCTGGCCGCGCTCGTCGGCTCGCTGCTCGAGCAGCGCCAGCGGGCGCGCGCCGAGCGCGACTTCGCCCGCGCGGACGCCCTGCGCGACGAGCTGACCGCCGCGGGCATCGCCGTCGAGGACACCGCCGACGGCCCCACCTGGACGCTCAAGGACGGTGCCTGATCCATGGCCGGCAACTCCCGGCGCCCCGGCGCGCGCCGCAAGCCCGGGACGAAGAAGGGCCCGACCAAGGGCTCCGGCGGCAAGAACAAGCGCAGCCTCGAGGGCAGGGGCCCGACCCCGCCCGCCGAGAAGCGTCCCAACCACAAGGCCTTCCGCAGCGACGGCGCGTCCTCGTCCTCCGCGCCCCGGCGCCCCGCGGGCGAGGACCGGGCGGCGCCGCGACGCACCGCGCCACGGCGTGAGGACCCCGACGGCCCGCAGACCGTGCTCGGGCGCAACCCCGTCGTCGAGAGCCTGCGCGCGCACAGCCCCGCCACCGCGCTCTACGTCGCGCAGAACATCGACGTCGACGACCGGGTCCGCGAGTCGATCCGCAGCGCCTCGGAGCGCGGCATCTCGGTGCTCGAGGTGCCGCGCGGCGACATCGACAAGATGGCCGATGGTGCCGTGCACCAGGGGCTCGCGCTGTCGGTGCCCGCGTTCGAGTACCTGCACCCCGACGACCTGCTCGAGGAGGCCCGGCAGCGCGCCCACCTCGCGCGCGTCGAGCCGCTGCTCGTGGCCCTGGACGGGGTGACCGACCCCCGCAACCTCGGCGCCGTGCTCCGCTCGGCCGCGGCGTTCGGCGCGCACGGGGTGCTGCTGCCCCTGCGCCGCTCGGTCGGCGTGACGCCGGTGGCCTGGCGGACCTCGGCCGGTGCCGCTGCGCGCATCCCGATCGGCCGCGCGACCAACCTCAGCCGCACCCTGTCGGCGTGGCTGGACGAGGGCCTGGTCGCGGTGGGGCTCGACGGCGAGGCGGGCACGGACATCGACCACCTCGACGACGTCGCCGGCCCCGACGCCGCCCGCGGGCCGCTGGTGGTGGTCGTGGGCTCGGAGGGCAAGGGCCTGTCGCGGCTGGTGCGCGAGACCTGCACGGCCTCGGTGTCGATCCCCATGGCCGACGACGTGGAGTCGCTCAACGCCTCCGTCGCCGCCGGCGTGGCCCTCGCCGAGGTGGCGCGGCGCCGGCGCGCGTAGCCGGTACCGCGCGCGGCGAACTCCTCCCGACCCCCTCCCGGGACACCGGCCCCGCTCGACGCGGGTGGCTTGGCCCGCCGCATCTTTGGGCATGAAGTCCGTTTGATCCTGTTTCTCGGCGGGGGGTCCGGTGGAAGGAGCTGCACTGTGCTGAGGGCCCTGTCCCGTCCCCTGGTCGCCGGCGTGGAGCGGTTCATGCCGGGGGCCTTCGTGTTCGCCGTCGTCCTGAGCGTCATCGTGGCCGTGCTGGCCCTGATCTTCGGCGACGTCGGCCCCGTCGAGCTGACCCTGGCCTGGGGCGACGGCCTGGCCGGTCTGCTGGACTTCATGACGCAGGTGGCCCTGGTGCTGCTGCTCGGCTACACCCTCGCCACCACCCGGCAGGTCAAGGCCGCCCTGGTCCGCGTCGCCGAGGTCCCCCGAAGCCCCCGGGCGGCCTACGTCTTCGTCGCCCTCATCGCGTCCCTGGCCTCGCTCATCAGCTTCGGGCTCGGCCTGGTGGTGGGCGGCGTCATCGCGCTCGAGGTCGGGCGGGCCGCCCGCCGTCGCGGCACCCCGCTGCACTACCCGCTGCTGGTCGCCAGCGCCTACTCGGGCTTCGTCGTCTGGCACATGGGCTACAGCGCCACCGGGCCGCTGGCCGCCGCCACGCCCGGCAGCTTCGTCGAGGAGGCGATCGGGCGGACCATCCCGATCACCGAGACGGTCTTCTCGCTCTGGAACCTGATCGCGATCGCGGTGACGGTCGCGGCGATCCTCGGCACCGTCGCGCTGCTGACCCCCAAGGGTGACGACCGGATCGTCGAGCTGCCCGACAGGATGGTCGAGGAGGAGGACGAGGACGCCGCGCCCGCCCCGCCGTCGACGCCGGCCGAGCGGCTGGAGGCCTCGCGGCTGATCACCCTGGTGCCCGCCGTCGCCCTGCTCGGCTACCTCGTCGTGTACTTCGTGCAGGAGGGCTTCGACCTCACCCTCGACATCGTGAACTGGAGCTTCCTCGCCGCGATCCTGCTGCTGGTGCGCGGCCCGCGGGAGCTCAGTGACCTCGTCGGCGGTGCGGTGCGCACCGTGGGCGAGGTGCTGCTCCAGTACCCGCTGTACGCCGGGATCATCGGCATGATGACCGCCTCCGGGCTGGCCGCCCAGCTCAGCGGGTTCTTCACGACCGTGGCCGGCCCGGGCACGCTCGGGGTGCTGGCCTTCCTGTCCGCCGGCCTGCTGAACATGTTCGTCCCCAGCGGAGGCGGTCAGTTCGCCGTGCAGGCACCGATCTTCCTGGACGCGGCCAACTCGATCGGCGTGGATCCCGCGGTGATCACGATGGCGATCGCCTACGGCGACCAGTGGACCAACCTGGTCCAGCCGTTCTGGGCGGTGCCGCTGCTGGCCGTGGCCGGGCTGGGCGTCCGCGACATCTTCGGCTTCACCGCCATCACCTTCCTCGTCAGCGGGCTCGTCTTCGGCGGGACGCTGCTCGTGCTGGGCGCGGGATGACCCCGCGCGGGCGGAGACCCCCGCCGGCGCGCCCGGTTGACTAACCGAGCGACGGTGCGCGCCGTCCGGCGTCCGCGGTCTCCTCCGGCTCCCCGCGCCCGGCGGACAGGGCGTGCTCGCGCGGCACGGCGATCTCGGTGTCGCCGTCCCGGCCCCGCAGGGTGCGGGCGTCGACGACGCGCCACTGCTCCGCCTCGTCGCCCGCGCGCTCCAGCGCCGCACCCGACGCGACCACACAGCCGTCGATCTCCTTGGCCACCTCGGTGAGCCGGGCCGCCTCGTTCACCGGGTCGCCGATCACCGTGTACTCGTAGCGCCGGGTGTCGCCGATGTTCCCGGCCACGGCCTCGCCCGCCGAGACGCCGATGCCCGCGCCGATCCCGTCGAGCTCGGCGGCGATCCGCCGGCCGAGCTCGCGGCCGGCGCGCAGGGCGCGGCCGGCGGCGTCGTCGAGCTCCGTCGGCGCCCCGAACACCGCGAGCGCGGCGTCGCCCTCGAACTTGTTGATCCACCCGTCGTGCTGCTCGACCACGTCGATCACCACGGCGAAGAACGCGTTCAGCATCCCGACGACCTCGGTCGGCGGGCGGCTCGCGGCCAGCTCCGTGGAGCCGACGAGGTCGACGAACAGCACCGCCACCTCGCGGACCTCGCCACCGAGCTCGACCTCGTTCTCCAGCGCGGTGCGCGCGACGTCCTCGCCGACGTGGCGGCCGAACAGGTCGCGGACCCGCTCGCGCTCGCGCAGCCCGCCGACCATCGTGTTGAAGCCCGCCTGCAGCAGGCCGAGCTCGGTGGTGTCGAACACCGGGACCGCGGCGTCGTAGTCGCCGTCCTCGACCCGCCGCTGCGCGCGGCGCACCGCGAGCACGGGCGCCGCGGTCGACGCGGCGGTCAGCACGGTGACGAGGAACCCGACGACGAGCGCGACGCCGCCGAGCACGACCACCACGAGCGCGAGCCGTTCGGTCGTGTAGCCGCCGAACACCATCGCCGCGGCCGCGGCGAGCACGACCCCGGCCAGCGGCACCGCGGTACCCAGCGCCCACGACCCGACGGCGCGCAGCGCGACGCCGGGCAGGACGCGGTCCTCGGGCGGCCTGTCGTTCAGCACCCGCGCGACCTCGCGGCGCAGCACCCGCTCCACGAGCCGGTAGGTGACCGCGACCGTCGCCAGCCCGCCGAGCGCCACCGTCACCCCGACCGAGGCACCCAGCCGCGGGCTCGCGAAGACGTTGAGCAGCACGAACAGCACCAGCGCCGCGAGCCAGAGCACCGTCTGCACGGTCGCGAGGCGCAGCGGGCCGCGCAGCACCACGCGCCGCACCCGCTTGCGGTGCCGGCGCACGGTCGTGGCGTCCGCGCCCGGCCCGGGAGCGGGCGGCACCCGCATCCGGACGTGCCCCCACAGCACGCCGACGAGCACCGCGCCGAGCAGGTAGGCCCCGAACGCGATCAGGTTGCGCACCAGCGCGCCGGGGTCGTCCTCGGTGAGCTCGCCGAGCGGCAGCACCCACGCGGCCACGACGAGCACCACGCCGGCGCCGACGATGTTGGGCAGCACGACGACCAGGCCGAGCGCGAGCCGCGTGACCAGTCGCAGGCCGCGGTCCTCGGGCGCCGCACCTCTGGACGCAGCGTTCACGCACGGACTGTAGCGGGGCGCTCGCCGTCCGCCGCGGACGCCTGCGCCGACGAGAACCGTGATGGCTGTCAAGGCGAGGTCGATATTCGCCCGAACAGGTCACACCACGGCGCACACGGCGCCCCGTCGGTCGCGTGGAGTGGCCCTAGATCGAGACAGTCGATACGTTCGGGCAGTGGGTGAGGCACTCGAGGGTCGTCGCGCGCGGCGTACCGCCACGCTGGCCTCGCTGGCGGCGGAGCTGGGCGTGTCGCGGACGACGGTGTCCAACGCCTACAACCGCCCTGACCAGCTCTCGCCGGCGCTGCGCCGCCGCGTGCTCGACACGGCGCGCCGACTCGGCTACCCCGGGCCCGACCCGGTCGCCCGGTCGCTGCGCACGCGCAAGGCGGGTGCGGTGGGCCTGCTGCTCACCGAGGCGCTCTCGTACGCCTTCCGCGACCCCGTGGCCGTGCAGTTCCTCGAGGGGCTAGCGCTGGCGTGCGAGGACAACGGCTCGGGCCTGCTCCTGGTCCCGGTGAGCCCGGAGGCCGACGACCCGGGGGCCGTGGCCCGGGCGGGCGTCGACGGCTTCGTCGTCTACTCCATGCCCGACGACGACGACAACTTCCACGCGGTGCTCGAGCGTCCCGTGCCCGTCGTGGTGTGCGACCAGCCGACGGCGGTGCCCGACGTCGACCGTGTGGGCATCGACGACCACGCCGCGATGGTGGACATGGCGCGCCACCTGGTCGGGCTCGGCCACCGCCACGTGGGCGTGCTGTGCATGCGCCTGTCCACCGACCGCAACGACGGTTTCGCGAGCATCGAGCGCCAGGAACGGGCCCGCTACGAGGTGCAGCGCCGGCGCCTCACCGGGCTGCGCGAGGGCTTCGCCGAGGCCGGGGTGGACTGGTCGGCGGTGCCGGTGGTCGAGCGCTACGACCACAGCGAGTCGGCCGGTGCGTCCGCCGCCGAGCAGCTGCTGGCCCGGCACCCCGACGTCACCGCCCTGGTGTGCACCTCGGACATCCTCGCCCTCGGCGCGCTGCGTCACGCCCGGCAGGCCGGGCTGGTGGTGCCCGACGACCTGACCGTCACCGGGTTCGACGGCGTCCCCGCGGCCGAGCGCGCGGAGCTGACGACGGTCCGCCAGCCGACCCTGGACAAGGGCCGCGCGGCGGGCGAGCTGCTGCTCGACCGGGGCGACCGCCAGCGCTCCCGCACGCTGCTGCTGCCCACCGAGCTCCTCGCCCGCGCCACCTCGGGGGTGGCTCGCGCCACGTGAGCAGTTCGGAGTGCTCCGGCACTCCGGACTACTCAGGTGCGCGCAGCGCACCCAGCGCCGCCAGGAACCCGGAGGCCCAGCGCTCGACGTCTCGGTGGAGCACCTGCTCACGCATCGCGCCCATCCGCCGGCGGGCCTCCTCCGTCCCCAGCCCGGCGGCCTCGACGATGGCGTCCTCCACGGCGTCGAGGTCGTGCGGGTTGACGAGGAACGCGCCCTCGGCGAGCTCGTCGGCGGCGCCGGTGAACTCGCTGAGCACGAGCGCACCGTCGCCGTCGGCCCGGGAGGCCACGTACTCCTTGGCCACGAGGTTCATGCCGTCGCGGTAGGGCGTGACGAGCATGACGTCGGCGGCCCGGTAGAAGGCGACCAGCTCGTCGCGGGGCACGGGCTGGTGCACGTAGTGGATCACCGGGTTGCCGACCGACGCGTACTCGCCGTTGACCCGCCCGACGGTCAGCTCGATCTCGTCGCGCATCTCCGCGTAGTGCTCGACGCGCTCCCGGCTGGGTGTCGCGACCTGGATGAGCACGGTCTCCGCGGGGTCGAGGCGGCCGTCGCCGAGGATCTCCGCGAACGCCTGCAGGCGCACGTCGATGCCCTTGGTGTAGTCGAGGCGGTCGACCCCCAGCAGCACCGTGCGCGGGTCGCCCAGCCGGTGGCGCAGCTCGGTCGCCCGCTCGGCGGTGGCGTCCTCGCGGGCCATGGCGTCGAGCTCGCCGGAGTCCACCGAGATCGGGTGGGCGCCGACGGTGACCGTGCGCCCGTCCGGCGCCGTGACGTGCCCCGAGGACCCGTTCGTGGTGATCGTGGCGTCGTCCGCGGTCGCGTCGGTGAGGCGGGCGGCCACGCTGCGGAAGTTCTCGGCGCTGCCGACCGTCTGGAAGCCGACGACGTCGGCCCCGAGCAGGCCCTCGACGACGAGGCGCCGCCACGGCAGCTGGGCGAAGAGCTCCACGGGCGGGAACGGGATGTGCAGGAAGAAGCCGATCCGCAGGTCCGGGCGCCGCTCGCGCAGCATCTGCGGCACGAGCTGGAGCTGGTAGTCCTGCACCCACACCGTCGCGTCCTGCGCCGCGACCTCGGCCGTGGCGTCGGCGAAGCGCTCGTTCACCCGCCGATAGACCTCCCACCACGAGCGCTCGAAGTGCGGCCGGGCCACGACGTCGTGGTAGAGCGGCCAGAGGGTCGCGTTGGCGAAGCCCTCGTAGTAGGCCGCGAGCTCGTCGGCGGTGATCGGCACGGGACGGATGCCCATGCCCTCGTCGTCGAACGGCTCGGGCTCCGCGTCGGCGACGCCGGGCCAGCCGACCCACGTGCCGCCGCGGGCGCGCAGCGTCGGTTCGAGGGCGGTCACCAGCCCTCCGGGGCTGCGACGCCACTCCGGCTGCCCCCCGTCCGTGTCCGACGGGACGAGGTCGACGGGCAGCCGGTTGGCCACCACGACCAGCTCAGAAGACCCGCGGGCGTCCTCGGCGTGCGTCACGTGCTCTGTCCTCCGCGCTGAGTCCGGGGATGCAGCGGCGGGCGAGCCGCTGCAGGGGCCAGCCGATCTGCTCGCCGAAGGACACCCCGGCCGCGAGCGCGAGACCGAAGGCCAGGGCGAGAAGGATCGTCACCGCACTCTGCCCGACGCTGTTGTACGCGAGCTGGGAGAACCCGCGGTACATCGTCAGGCCGGGGAGCAGCGGCGTGATCCCGGCGATCACCAGCACCAGCGGGGGTGTACCCAGCGAGCGGGGCAGGATCATCGCGACCAGCCCGAGCGCCCCGGCCGCGAGGGCGGCGGCGACGACGTCGCCCGCGCCGAGCACCGTGAACAGCGCGTACGTACCCCAGGCCGTGGCCCCGGCGATCGCCGCGAGCGGCAGCGAGCGCCACGGCGCGTACGCCGACAGCGCGAACAGCAGCCCGGCGGCCGCCGCCGCGACGAGCGAGAGCGGGTGCAGCGTCGGCGTCGGGCTGGGCGGGACGACGGCCGCGAAGGCCATCGCGTCGGTGCCCAGCACCCCGTTGACGAGCTTGATGCTCACGACGACCCCGACCAGCAGACCGACCGAGGCCAGCACGACCTCGACCGCGCGGCCCGCCGCCGTGAGCGGGAAGCCCGAGATCGCGTCCTGCACGAGGCCCACGAGCGAGAGGCCCGAGAGCAGCACGACCAGGCCCGCGGCGATGACGAAGGCGGGCGAGTCCTCGAGCACCCCGGACCAGGCCAGCGAGGTGGCGCTGAGCGTGACGACCGCGGCGCCCACCATCTGCTGGAAGAACATCGGCACCCCGCGCCGGCCGAGCCATCGCGCGGTGCCCCACACGACGCCGGTCGCCGCCGTCGCCAGGACGGCGACCAGCAGGCCGCCGCCGATGAGAAACGCGACGGCGCCCGCGAACAGCGAGCGGGCGAGCCCGGCCACGAACCGCGGGTAGGGGTGCGGGGCGCGCACCGCGTTGCCGAGGCGCGTGCTCGCCTCCTCGACCGGCATCGGCTCCTCGCGGTCGACGATCGCGGTGATGATGTCGTCGACCTCGGTCAGCCGCGTGTAGTCCTGGGTCCGGTAGCGGACGTTGCGCATGGTCGTCACCGGGCCGGCCTCGTTGCCGCGGTGGCAGCACATGGTGATCGTCGAGAACGCGATGTCGACGTCGCAGGTCGGCAGACCGTAACTGCTCGCGATCGCGAGCATCGTGTCGTGCGCGACCGCCGCCCCGGCACCGGTGGCGAGCTGGACCTCGCCGACGCGCAGCGCGAGGTCGAGGACGCGCAGCACGAGCGCGTCCTCGGCGACCTGGGGGCCGGGCACCGCGGGCAGCAGGTTGTCGCGGACGGTCGGCGCGTCGATCGCGCGCCGCAGATCGGGTGTGACGGGGAACTGTCGACGGAGCGAGCCACGTGCTCGCTGGGCCACCCCCACGGGCGGTTCTTCCTCTCCCTGCGCGTCGGCGTGCTCGTCTCGGGGACGGGGCACACCGCGGAACTTCATCCAGCACCTGCCCAGACGTGTGGGAGCCGATCACGGTTGCCGGGCGCGGTCGTGCCGTGGCCCACCCCGGCGGCGGTCGGCCCCGCCCTGAGCCGACCGACCCCGCCGGGCTCCGCGGCAGCGCGCGACCCTCGTACGATGGCCCCCACGCCGGCGTAGCTCAATCGGCAGAGCACTCGCCTTGTAAGCGAAAGGTTCGGGGTTCGATTCCCCGCGCCGGCTCCACGTCCGACCAGGCACAACGCTGCCCGGGACGGGTTCTGTTCCTGCCGCGTGTCGCAGCGGTCGACCTCGACGCTCGGTCCTCCGAGGGGCGGCTGAGGTCGAGCTGTGGTCGACCTCTGGCCCGAGTGGCCCCTCGCGGGAGGTCAGCCGGCGCCTCCCGCGACGGCGAATCCGAGGCCCGCGGAGCCGAGGCCGGCGAGCACCGAGGCCACGACGTTGAGGCTCGCCTGGGTCCAGGCCCGGTTCTCGGCGAGCCGGACGGTCTCGTAGCCGAGGGTCGACCAGGTGGAGAGTGCCCCGCAGAACCCGGTGCCGACCAGGACGGCGACGGCGGGCGGGACGGTGCCCCCGGCGCCTGAGCCGATGATCACGCCGAGCACGAAGGACGCGACGATGTTCACCGTGAAGGTGCCCCAGGGGAAACCGGTGCCGTGGGTGGACTGGAGCCATCGGTCGGTCAGGTAGCGGGCCGGGGCCCCGACGGCGGCGCCGAGGATCACCAGGAGGCCGGTGGTCGTGGTCATGGTCGAGTCCTCCGCGGGCGGGTGAGGCCGGCGAGTCGGCGGGTCGTCGCGAGCCCGAGGAGCACGGCGAGGAGGGCCGCGAGGACGGTGGCGACGAGGTAGAGAGCGGCGACGCCCAGGTGGCGGCCGGTGAGCAGCTGGTGTGCTTCGACGGCATAGCTGGAGAAGGTGGTGAAGCCGCCGAGCACCCCGACTCCGAGGAACGGCCGCAGGATCGGGTGCGCTTCACGGGCCTCGGTGACCAGGACGACGAGGACCCCCATCAGGAGGCAACCGGCGACGTTGATCGCGAACGTGGCGGTGGGGAACCCTCCGGGCGCGGCCGGGAGGAGCGATTGGACGACCCAGCGCGCGAGTCCCCCGACCGCTCCACCGATCGCGACCGCCGCCGTGAGCGCCCCCTGACGGCGCGCGAGCGGCACCCTCCGGCGCCGGCCCGCGGCCGGGTCGTGAGTGAGTGCGCCGTCCTCGTCGAGCCGACCCCTGGCCGCGGGATCGGGCTGGTGCTCGCCTTGTCGGCCGGTCGTCGCCGGGGTGAGGTCGTGGTTCTCGGGCAAGGGACCTCCGTGGGCGGTCGGTGCGACCCGGTCAGGACTCGTCGGCCGCGTGCGGCGGGATCACCAGCACCGGCCGGTGGCTGCGCGCGATCAGTCCGTGGGACACCGACGGCCGCGTGCCGAGCAGGCGGCTGATCACGCCGCCGGCGCTCTCCCCGCGGCTGCCGACGACGAACATCAGGGCGTCGTAGCTGTCGGCGACCTGGCGCAGCAGGGCGACCGGGTCACCGTGGGCGGCGTGGTAGGTCCACGAACCCGACAGATCGGCCAGCGCGGACTCCACGTCGTGGTGCTCGGCGGCGAGGGTCTTCTGTGCCTGCTGTTCCCAGTCCGGGGAGTCGGGGTCGATCGGGTAGTCGGACAGGTCGACCACGTGCACCACGTGAAGTGCCGCCCCGAGCCGCATGGCGAGGTCGGCCCCGTGGCGCAGCACCGCCTGGCCGTGGGGGTCGGCCCGGTAGCCCAGCACCACGTGGGTGGTCGGCTCCGCCCTCGAACGAGGCCCCTCGGTCCGCAACTCGGGGCCGGGCACCTGGGCGTCGTGCCCCTCCTCGGGAGGCTCCGCACGGGTCATTCGTCGCTCCTTCCTGCAGATGTCGGACCACCGCGGGCCCGACCACGGACGGAGGGCCCGTGGTCGGCCGTGGGCGGCTCGGGCGGGGACGGGAATCTGCTGGTCGCACACGCCCGACACCTCGTGGGCGGCGGCGCGGTCGTCCAGACCGAGAAGCCGGCGCGAGCGGGCCACGCCGGTGGCCACGACACGAGCCGACCGACGCGGAAGGGGAGATGTGCGCATGCGGCCTCCTGCCCGGTCGGAACCGAAACAGGGACCGTCAGCAGGAGGACCTGCGGTTGAAGGCGAGTCCCATCGCCTGTGGCACAGAAGGTAGACCCTGACCGCCCCATCACAAGGGCCGAACAGGTGAAGGCTCGAGCGGGTCGTTCCTCTCGCGCGCTCAGACGTCGCCGCGGTGGCGACGGTGACGGCCGGAAATGGTCGCACCCCCATGGTCCGGGGAGCGGCCGCCCGCGCCGGGGCGCGGGGTCGATGCTCCGTCGGTGCCTCCGCCGGCCGCGACCTCGGCCGGGCGGTGAGGTCCGGGCGGGAGGGTGTGGATCGTGGACGCGGCCGCGGCGGCGAGGTCGGCCACGCCGGGACGCCGGGTGCGGCGGGCGACGAGCCAGCCCAGCAGGATGCCGCACGCGGAGAAGACGGCGAGCACCAGACACGCACGACCGAACCCCGCGGCCAGGGCCTCGGCGCCGGCCTGGCCCGCGTCGACCTTCGTCATGGCCACCCGGGCCACGATGCCGGCGACGACCGCGGTCATCACCGCGCCACCGACGTAGCGGGCCATGTTCGAGATCCCGGACGCGGAGCCGACCTGGTTGGCGGGCACGCACGCGGTGGAGACCGAGGAGGCCGGGCCGTTGGAGAGCGCGAGCCCGGCGGCGACGCCCAGCAGCGGGACCAGGAAGGCGACATAGCCCCACCCGGGCCGCACGGCGGCCAGTACCGCGAACGACGCGGTGAGCAGCACGAACCCGGTCATCACGACCACCCGGGCCGTGAACTTGTGGGCCAGGGGACTCACGAGCGGGGCGACGACCACCACCGCGGCGGCCACCGGCAGCGTCGCGAGGCCGGCCTCGAGGCTGGTCATGCCGAAGGCCAGCGGGTTCTGGAAGTACAGGCTGATCAGGAAGCTGATCGCGGCGATCGCCCCGGCCCCGATGAGGATCGCCAGGGTCGACCCGACGAGCAGGACGTTGCGCAGCAGCGACAGATCGATCAGCGGGGCGCTCACCCGCCGCTCGACGGCGACGAACCCCACCGCCGCCAGCACGCTGATCACGAGACAGGTCAGCGTCGGGAGCGACAGCCAGCCCCACGACGAACCCTCGGTCATCGCGAACACGAACGGCACGAGGATGGCGGCGACGAGGGCGGTGCCGGCCCAGTCGATGCGCCGCGATCGTCCCGGGTCCGACGACTCGGCGACGGTGGCCCAGGTCAGCGGGACGCAGGCGGCCGCCACCACGGCGTTGAGCCAGAACAGGCCCTGCCAGCCCGAGAGCTCGTTGAGCACACCCCCGATCACCGGGCCGGCCGCCGCCCCGACCGCGGACGCGCCGCCCCACAGCGACACGCCCCACATCTGGCCCTGACCCGAGGACGCCACCGAGAGCAGCCCGAGCCCGCAGGCCAGGATCGTCGCGCCGGCGGCGCCCGCGATCACCCGTCCGACCACGACGACGGCGCCGCTCGGGGCGAGGGCGATGAGCACGGAGGTGGCGACGAACAGCAGCAGGCCGGCGACGAAGATCCGGCGTCGCCCGAAGACGTCGCCGAGGGCGCCCGTCGTGACGATCGTGGCCGCGCCGACCAGGAGGTAGCCCGTCACCGCCCACTGCAGGAGATCGATCGGCGCGCCGAGGTCGGTGCTGATCGACGGGATGAGGATGCTGACCGCCGAGGTGTTCGCGTTGACCACCAGGGTGGAGATGCAGGCCGCGAGGAGCACCCCGAGGCCGGGGCGCACCCCGGGGTCGTCGGCGGTGGTCGGGACGGGGGCGCCGGTCATGGGTGTCGAGCCTTGCGGTCGTGCGTCGGGGGACGGCGCGGTCGAAGGTCCCGTGTCCTGCGCCACAGGTCCCGAGGTCCGCCGAGCACGCCGCGGCGCCCGACCCGGGATCGTGGACCGGGAGCGGGCCTCGTGCGTGGGCCCGTTCGGGGGCTGGACGCCGAACGAATCGTTTGTACGATCCGCCGAGGGTGAACCAGTCGCCCGGGACTGACCTGCGTCCGGGGGCCCGCCGGTGGCTCGCGGACGCGTGCGACCCGGAGGGCGCGTCACATGGCTCGCAGCGGTCTTCACTCCACGGACCAGGAGCTCGTCGTCGCCCTGCGCGCGGCGTCGCAGGACCTCATCGACCAGCGGGTCATGCGCGACCGGGACGCGCTGCTCTCGCGTCTCGTGGTGTCGGCGGTCAGCATGGTCCCCGCCGCGGTCGGGGGCGGCATCTCGCGCACCGAGGGCCGCGAGGTGCAGTCCAGCCACGCCACCACGGAGGCCGTGCAGGAGCTCGACCAGCTCCAGGGGCGTCTCGGCGAGGGGCCGTGCCTCGATGCCGCCGAGCAGCCCCCGGACGACGGGATGCTGCTCGTCCGGGATCTCGGCGGCGACGACGCATCGCGCTGGCCGCGGTTCGCGCCGCGGGCGGTCGCGGCCGGGTTCCGGTCGATGCTGTCGGTGGCGCTCATCGGGAACGTCGGGGGACGCCGCTCCGCGCTCAACCTCTACTCCGGCCGGCCCGACGCGTTCGACGCCCACGCCCGGCTCACCGCCGGCCTGTTCGCCGGCCACGCGGGCGCCCTGCTCCACGGCGCCGACCATGCCCACGACCTGGGGATCGCGCTCGCCAGCCGCGACGTGATCGGGCAGGCCAAGGGCATCCTCATGGAGCGGTTCTGCCTCGACGGCGACGAGGCGTTCGCGATGATGGTCAAGTCCTCGCAGGACACGAACATGAAGCTCGCCGACGTCGCCCGGTGGCTCGTCGGCGAGGCCGAGCGCCGGGCGTCCCAGCACTGACCGTTCGCCCCGCCGGTCGTGCCCCCGCAGGCCGCGCCGCGGCACGACGCCACGACGAGCAGCGCGCAGGACCCGCTCCTCGTCGCCGCGCGGAGTCCGCCGCCGCGGTCCGGTGGGGCGCGCTCCTGGCGCTGCTCGTCGTCGTCGGGCTGGTGATCGCGTTCGTGCTGGTGCCCTGATCAGGGCGTGATGACGACCTTGAGGGCGAGGTTGGCCGCCGCGTTGGCGAACACGTCGTAGGCCTCGTCCATCTGGTCGAACGTGAACGAGTGCGTGCCCATCTTCTCGGCCGGGATGCGGCCGGACGCCACCATCTTGAGCAGGGTCGGGATCGACACGGTGTCGACCAGGCCCATGGTCAGCGTGACGTTGCTGATCCACATGTCCTGCATGGGCAGCTCGACCGGCGTGCCGTGCACGCCGACGTTGGCGATCGTCCCGCCGGGGCGCACGAGCGACGCGGCGGTCAACAGGGTCTCCGGATACCCGACGGCCTCGATGGCGACGTCGACGCCGAGCCCGTCGGTGAGCGCGACGACGTCGCCGACGGTCCCCGGGCCGACCTCGACGGCGTCGGTGGCGCCGAACTCGAGTGCCTTCTCCAGGCGGAACTTGTTCGAGTCGATCGCGATCACCTTCGAGGCGCCCCACAGCCCCGTGGTGAGCACCGCCGACAGGCCGACCGCGCCGGCGCCGACCACGGCCACCGTGTGCCCGGGCCGCACGTTGCCGGCGAGCACGCCGACCTCGTAGCCGGTGGGCAGCGAGTCGGCCAGGAAGATCGCCCGCTCGTCGCTGACCCCGCCCGGCACCGCGTAGAGCGAGGTGTCCGCGTAGGGCACGCGCACGTACTCGGCCTGGGTGCCGTCGATGAGGTGCCCGAAGATCCAGCCGATGCCGCCGACGGTCTGGCAGTGCGACGGCATGCCGCGCTGGCAGTACTCGCAGCGGCCGCACTTGGTGATCGCGGGGACGAGGACGCGGTCGCCCACCGAGAAGCCGCGTACCGCGTCGCCGACCTCGGTGACGGTGCCGACCGCCTCGTGACCGAGGATGCGCCCGTCGGTCACCGCGGCTACGTCGCCCTGCAGGATGTGCAGGTCGGTGCCGCAGATCGTCGTCGTGTCGACCTTCACCACAACGTCCGTGGGTTCCTCCACGTGCGCATCCGGGACGTCCTCCCAGGCCTTGTTGCCGGGACCGTGGTACACCAGTGCCTTCATCGTCGCCTCCGTGGGCTCGCCGCGCCGTCCGACGCCGCTCGACGCTAGTGGCGCGGGCCACACCGGTCTGTCCCATCCTGGGACGACCGGGCACCGCCGAGCCCCGCCGCGGACCGGGCACCGTCCCGGATGCGGGACGCCACGACGACCCGGATCACTCACGAGGCCGCAGGCCCGTCAGGCGATGTAGCTGATCCCGAAGGCGTCGATCTTGCGGTAGAGCGACGAGCGGGCGATGCCGAGCAGGGCCGCGGCCCGGTAGCGGTTGCCGCGCGCCTCGTAGAGCGCCTGGATGATCGCGTCGGCCTGGGCGGTCTCGAGCATCGACAACCGCGGGGCACGGCGGGTGAAGCACAGCGCGGGCAGGTCGGGCGGCTGCACGACGCCGACGGGCTTGCGGGCCACGACGTAGCGCAGCACGTCCTCGAGCTCGTTGATGTTGCCCGGCCACGCGTAGCCCTCGAGCACCCGCACGACCTGGCCCGGGCGAGGTCGCCGAGCTCGTCGGCCCGGTGGCGCAGCGCCGGGACGCGCACGGTCTCGTGGAAGTGGCGCAGCAGCAGACCGTAGGGCCGGCTCGCGTCCACCGAGGTCGTGTCGAGGCAGGCGACCACGACGACCGTGTCGGACCGGGCGAGCAGCAGGCGCAGTGACTCGTCGAGGCGCCGGGCCGACAGCGGCGTGAGGTGCTGCAGCCCGCGCAGCACGACGAGGTGGGGGTGCGCCGGGGGCCGGTCGGCGAGGCGGGCCAGCGGCTCGGTGGTGCGGGCGCCGTCCTCGGAGGGGTCGCCGTCGAGCACCGTGACGGTGCCGTCGCGCTGCAGCCGCGTGAAGTGCTCGACGGCCAGCGTGCGCTTGCCGACGCCGGCCTCCCCGACGAGCACCTGGTGGCGGCGCTGCGCGAGGTTGGCCACCAGCTCCTGCCGGGCGCGCAACGACGGCGTGAGCAGGTCGCGGTTGGCGCGCACCCGCGCCTCGGCCTGGCTGCGCTCGGCGGCGCCGTGCTCGTCGCGCAGGTCGGCGGCGAAGTCGCGCCGGGCCGTGGGCGCGACGTGGGAGCCCTGCCGGCGCCGTGCCTCGGCCTCGCGCCACGCGCGCTCGTCCACCGCCGGCCCGGCGCCGAGGATGCACCCGACGAGCGCCCCGTCACAGCGGACGTCACGCAGGGCCACCTCGGCGCACCCGCCGGACGAAAGGTCGACGTGCGTCGGGTCGGCGGCGCGCCCGAGGGCCAGGCCAGCGACGGCGAGGTCGGCGAGGGCCTGCTGGTCACCGGCCGGGAGGCGGCGCACCCCGGCGCCGAGCAGGACCTCCTCGCCGTCGGTGGCGACGGTCCACACCGCCCCGTCCGCGGCTGCCCCCGCGAGGGCGTCGTGCACGGCGAGGACCCGGGCGCGGCGGTGCCGGCGGTCCTGCTCGGCGACCTCGCGGGCGAGCTCCCGGACGAACGGGAGGTCGCGGGCGGCGCCGTCGCTCGCGTGGCGGACCACGACGACGGCGAGGTCCTCGCCCCCGTCCGCCGGGTCCACGGGCGCCGCGGCGGCGGCCAGGTGCCCCAGCGCGGGGTGCAGGTGCTCGGGCCCCTCCACCGCGACCGCGCACCCCTCGTGGAGGGCCAGGCCCGCGGCGGTGGTGCCGACGGCGTCCTCGGCGTGGCGGTGGCCGGGGACGAGGTGGACCGCGTCCAGCAGCTCGGCCAGCGCCGCGTCCCCGTCGCGGCGCACCTGCACCACGCCGGCGCGGTCGACGACGAGCACGGCGGCGTCGAGCTCGGGGTGCCGGGCGTGGACGGCGTCGACGACCCGCTCGGCGGCGACGACCCGGGGGCCGCGGTCCAGCCCCACCGCGGGCACGGCGAGCCGCCCGGTGTCGACACCCGCGGCCCGCGCCCGCTCCCACGAGGCGAGCACGTCGCGACGCACGAGGCCCGGGGCGACGGCGTCGCGCCCGTGGCGCAGGAACCGGCGCCGCGCGGCCTCGAGCTCCCGCGTGTGGGCCACGAGGTCGACGGTAGACGGGCCCGGGGAGCGGGGACAGGCCCCCGGCCGCCGAGGAGAGGCGCCCGCGTCCGCTCCGTCGGCCGGCGAGGGTCAGGACCGCAGGGTCTCGCTGGGCGAGCAGCCGTACCGGCGGCGGTAGGTCACCGAGAAGCGCCCCGGGTGGGTGAAGCGCCAGCGGGCGATGATGTCGGCGACGGTCCGCCCGCCGTGGGCGTCCGCGGCACGGAGGTCCTCGTGCGCGCGAGCGAGGCGGATCTCGCGCAGCTGCCCCAGCGGCGTGGTGTCACGCCAGCGGCGGAAGACCATCTGCAGGCCGCGCACACCGACCCCGGCCGCGGCCGCGACGTCGGCGACCTCGACGTCCTCGCCCGCGTGCTCCTCGAGGTAGGTCAGGGCCCGGCGCAGGGTCGCGGGCTCGGGCGGCGACCCGTTCGCGCTCGAGGGGCCCAGCTCGTCGACGACCTCCTCGGCGCAGGCGAGCAGCGTGATCCGCGTGCGGTCCGCACGCTCGAGCAGCGCATCGAAGGCCGCGTCCGGGGTGACCTGGTCGCGGCGGGCGAGCAGGACGCGCGCGGCGGCGAGGGTGTCGTGCGCCCGGACGGCGGGGTCCTGCCCCTCGCCGCCGCGACCCGCGGCCGCGGCCACGAGCCGGCCCGCGTGGTGGGCGAGCTCGGCCGCCACGGCGCGAACCGCCGGATCGAAGGCCCGGGGGACCCGCGCGGCCAGCGTCAGCGTCCCGCCGGTGGCGGCCCCCACCGGGAGCACGAGCAGCGAGGCCGGTGCGATGCCCTCCGCGGTGCTCCCACCGCCCTCGCGCAGCGCGGGCCACCGGGGATCGACGGCGACGTCCTCGACCGCGACGGACATGCCCGAGCGCGTCGCGGACGCCCGCGGGCCGCGCGCCACGGCCTCGACGGTCGACGCGGCGGCGTCGCCGGCCGACCGGACGAGCGTCGTACCGCCGCGCACGGGCACGGCGACCTGGGTCCAGTACACCGTCCCCGCGACGCGCAGCGCGTGGCGGCACAGCCCGTCCAGCTCCTCGACCGGGGCCTCGGCCGGCTCGAGCAGGGGCGTGGTGAACCGCTGGGCCTGCACGTGCGCTCGATGGGCGCTCCCGGTCATCTCCTGGGCCCGGCGACGGACCTCCGCGACCTCCGCGCGCAGCACCCGCGTGTCGGTGCGGACGAGTTGCGCCTGCGCGCCGCGGATCGACCGGTTCTCCGCCGCGTCGGGCGAGTCACCCGCCAGCGCCGCGGACACCGGCTGCCGGTCGATCGCCGCGAGCCGCCGGGAGAGGCCCTCGAGCAGGTCGGCCAGCTCGTCGACCTCGCTCGGCGCCGGCGCGGCCGTCGCGCGCTCGTCGGGGGTCACGACGGCACCGTCCCGGCGCCTGGCTGCTCCACCCGGTCCATGAGGATGACCGCCCCGTCGGGACGGTTGTCCCGTCCGGCCAGCGGCGTGACGGTGATGGCGAGCTGCACGGTGCGCCCCCGTCGGTTGATGGCGTCGATGCGGAGCGGGTCCTCCCCCGGGGGTGCCCCGTGGAGCACGTCGCGTACCAGCGGCCGCACCTGGTCGGTCGCCAGCCCGATGTCCAGGTTCAGCAGGTGCTGGCCCACCGCCTCGTCGGAGCGCAGGCCCCACAGATCGTCCGCGCGTCCGTTCCACGCCTGCACGATGAGGTCGGCGTCGACGACCACCACGGCGGTGCGCAGGCCCCCCAGCACCGACTCGAGGAAGTCGTTTGGCCCGGTCGAGCTGGGAGCTGCGGTCGCGCAGCTCGTCGTTCATCGACTGGAGCTCGTCGTTGGTGCTCTGGAGCTCCTCGTTGGTGGTCTCGAGCTCCTCGACGGTGCTCTGGAGTTCCTCGTTGGTGGTCTCGAGCTCCTCGACGGTGCTCTGGAGTTCCTCGTTGGTGGTCTCGAGCTCCTCGACGGTGCTCTGCAGCTCCTCGTAGGCGGTCTCCACCTGACGGTGCGCCGACTGCAGCTCGGCCGTCATGCGCCGGTACCGGGTGACGTCGGTGAAGAACAGGGCGACCGAGATGCCGTCCTCACCACCGTTGTCGAGCGGCACGATCTGGATGTCGAAGACCAGCGTCTCCGACGCCGAGCGCGCGAACTCGGCCTCGTGCTGCCACATCGGCGTCCGGTGCCGGCGGACGTCCTCGTAGGACGAGCGCAGGCCCGTGATCCGGTGGGCCAGCTCGAGCTCGGTGAACCGCCGCCCGATCTCGCGACTCGACACTCCCAGCTGCGCCTCCGCGCGCTGGTTGACCTTCGCCACGATCTCGTCGGGGGTCACGACGATCGCGGCCAGGGGGCTGAGCAGGAGCGCCTCGTCCTCGAGCTGGGCGTCGGTCCGGGCACGGGCGGCGGACGACCGGTCGGCGGCGCCGGAGAAACGCCCCCCGGCGTCCACGTGGTCCGACTTGCGGAAGAAGCGGCGCTTGGGGTCGATGGGGAGGAACAGCTCGGCGTGGCTCAGCAGCATCTCGGCCTTGCCGAGGAACAGCACGCCCATCGGGTTGAGGGCGAAGTGGAACCGGCGCAGGACCTGCGCCTGCGTCTCGGCGTTGAGGTACATCAGCGTGTTGCGGCACACGAGCAGGTCGAGCCGGCCGATCGGTGCGTCCTGCACGAGGTCGTTGCGCCCGAAGATGACGCTGCGCCGCAGATCGCTGCGGAACGTGTACCGCGCCGCGCTGCGCTCGAAGTAGCGGTCGCGCCACTCCGGGGGCAGCGTCTGCAGATCCTTGTCGGAGTAGGTGGCCTGGCGCGCCGTCACCAGCGCGTCGTCGTCGACGTCGGTGGCGTAGACCTTCACCCGCCGGCGGAACTCCTCCACGCCGAGCGCCTCGGCGAACACCATGGCCAGGCCGTAGGCCTCCTCGCCGCTCGCGCAGCCGGCGGACCACACGCGGACGGCCTCGCCCCGCCCCTTCGGCGCGAGCAGCTGGGGGACGATCTCGTCCTGCAGCTCCTGCCAGGCCTCGGGGTCGCGGAGGAAACCCGTGACGTTGATCAGCACCGTGTTGAACAGGTGGGTGAACTCGTCCTGGTCGACCTGCAGGAGGTCGAGGTAGTCGGCGAACGAGCTCGTCCCCACCTGCTGCATCCGCCGCGTCACCCGTCGGCGGATGCTCGAACGCTTGTAGCCCGTGAAGTCGAAGCCCCGGCTCTCCTTGAGGAACTCCAGCAGGCCCTCGAACGCGGCCTCCTGCTCGTCACCGCGGGGCTCGTCCGCCGGCGTGGCGTCGTCGACCGCCGCCTCGTCCTCGTTCATGCCGTGCCCTCGTCCTCCTCGCTGGTCAGGAGCTCACGCACCATCTTGGCCGAGACCACGGCGGCGTGGGCAGCCTCCCGTGCCCGGGCGGCCACGAGGTCCGAGCCACGTTCCGCGGCGGTCGTCGCGATCCGGTGCTGCAGGTCCGCCTTGTCCTCGAGCGCCTGCAGCGCGGTGGCCAGCACGCGCTCGATCCCGGTGTCCTGCTCGTGGCTCAGGCTGCGCTCGGACCACGCGTGGCCGATCCGGCAGCGGTAGCGCAGCATCCGGTCCTCGGACAGGTCGTAGAGCGGTCCCGAGCAGTCCGGGCAGGCCAAGCCCGCGGCCGGTCCGGGCGGCCCGGCGCCGAAGGTGCCCGGCGCGCGGCGCACCGCGTCGATCTCCCGGGCGAGACGGCTGCTCGGCCGGTGGCCGCCGAGGGTCGGTCGGGAGGTGAGCTGGGAGAACACGGCGCCGATCTCGGACAGCGGGCGGACGACGGCGCCCGGCACCTGCTCCAGCGCGGCGCGTGGCATCGAGTCGAACGTGGCCTCGGCCGGGTCCTGCACGACCGCGGTGCCGCCGTGACGCACGACGTCGAGGAGGCCCGCGGCGCCGTCGTCGAGCAGCCCGGTGAGCACGCACCCGACGCCGGCCGGCCCCGCCGCCTGGGCGATCGAGCGGAACAGGGGGTCGATCGCGGGCCGGTGACCGTTCTCCCGGGGCCCGCGCACCACCTCGAGCTGCCCATCGACGACGAGCAGGTGGTGATCCGGCGGGGCGACACGCACCTCGCCGACCGGGAGCTGCTCGCCATGGCGGGCGTGGCGGACCGGCAGGCGGCATCGTCGAGCCATCAGCTCGGGGAACACCGTCGGGCCCGAGGGCGACTGGTGGAGGACCACCAGCACGGTCGCGGGCAGCGCGGGGTCGAGCCGGCCCGCCAGCTCGAGGAGGCTCTCCACCCCGCCGGCCGAAGCGCCGATACCGATGAGGAACGGGGGTCCAGCCGGGTCCATCGGGGGTGCCTGCCTCTCACGGCGTCCGGGCGGACGGCGGTGCGCGCGGCTCGGGAGGAGCCGCTCGGCGGCTGCGGGTCAACCGGTGGGCGGCCATGGTAGACCGCATCGAGGCGCGGACCGGAATCCCGGCGCCCGGCGGAGACGGAGGACCGATGGACGAGCCGGAACGTCGGGCGGAGCTGGACCGGACGGCCGAGGACTGGCGCGCCGCCCGGGAGCACGCCGAGCACCTGCAGCAGCGCATCGGCGAGCTCGCCGAGCAGGTCGCCACGGCCGAGGAGGGCGTCGCGCACGCCTACGAGGCCTCCGCCCGCCTGCGCCCGCACGCCGCCAACCGCCTGCTCGCCCAGGCGCAGGAGGCGCGCGACTACGCCGCGAAGGAGCGCGAGGCCGCAGCGACGTGGACGCAGGACACCGAGCACGCTGAGGACCCCTGAGTGGACGGCCGTGCCCGGCGGCGTCGCTACGCTGCCGCTCATGCCCCTCGGGACGGCGCGTGACGGCCGCGCACGCCGCGCGGGATGGCTCGTCACCGCCGCGGCGTGCGCCGTCGCCGTGGCCACGCTGCTCGTCGTCGCCCTCGCCGAGCCCGGTCCGGGGCGCACCGCCGCGGTCGTCACCGCGGTGGTCCTGGCCTTCCTGCTCGCCGCGTGGCGGGCGGTGCGCGCGCGGCGGGACACCAGCACCGTCGCGGGCCTGCGCCCGATCTCGAGCTGGCTGGCCGCCTTCGCCTGGGCGGTGACCGTGTTCTCGGCGCTGGTCGCCCTCGCCGCGCCCGATGCGGGGGCCCGCGCCGTGATGGCCGGGCTGCTCGCCGGCTGCCTGCTGGTGCTGATCGGTCGCGGGGCCGAGCAGGTGGGGGCGCGGCGGTGATCGGGGTCGGTGTGGCCCGGACACCGTGTCCTGCATAGTTGGTCCCGGCACGCGCCTGGTGCCACCCTGGTCCGACCATGAGCGAGACGTCCCCCACCGACGGCCGGGCGCTCCGGTGGGCGGGGCACCGGGAGGCGCGCCGGCTCGAGATCGTGGACGCGGCCGTGGCGGCGATCGGTGAGCACGGCCCCGACGTCACCACCGAGCAGATCGCCGCGCGGGCCGGGGTGTCGCGGCCGGGCCTGTACCGGCACTTCGAGGGCCGGGACGACCTGCAGAGCGCGATCGCCGCGCGGTCGGTCGAGCGCCTGGTCACCGAGCTCGAGCCGGTGTGGCGACCGCACGGGCGGCCCTTCGAGATGCTGGCGCGGGCCCTGCGGGCGCACCTGCGCTGGCTGTCGGCCAACGGGAACGTCTACCGCTACCTGAAGCGCACCTCGTTCGGCACGGGCGGCGAGTCGGCGACCACCAACGTGCGGGCCACCGTCGCCGAGCACGTCGCCGGCATGCTCGTCGACGGCTCCCTCGGTGCGGAGATCGAGCCCGCCGTGGCCCACCCGCTGGCCTTCGGGCTGGTCGGGATGGTCGATTCGGCCGCGGCGCACTGGCTGGACGCGCCGCACGGCGCCTCGCTCGACCAGCTCGTCGCGCAGCTGACCGAGGCGTGCTGGGCGGTCATCCGCGCGACGGTGGGCCCCGCGCGGCTCGACGCGGCCGGGAGCCCGTAGATCGCGCGTGCTCCCGCGGTGCGACGATGGAGGTCCCGCCGGAGAGAGGATCCGACGCATGGCGATGCGCCGCTCGTTCCCCACCGTCCTGTCCGACCGGCTGCCCGAGACCCGCGACTTCTACGTCGACCTGCTGGGCTTCGAGGTCGCCTTCGACAGCGACTGGTACGTGGCCCTGCGCCGCAGCGACCGCGACGCCGAGCACGAGCTGGCGCTCTGGGCCGTGGGTCACGAGCTGGTGCCGCCGCCGTACCGCGCCGACCCGGGCGGGGTGATCCTCACGTTCCTCGTCGACGACGTCGACGCCGTCCACGCCGAGGCCCGGCGGCTGCGCATCCCGGTGGTGGCCCCGCCCCGCGACCTGTTCCACGGCCGACGCCAGATGCTCGTCACCGACCCCAACGGCATGCTCGTCGAGGTCTCGAGCCCGAGCACCCCCTCGCCGGCGTTCGCAGCGGAGATCCGTCGCCGGGGACGCGCCCCGGAGACCACCGGCTGACGTGCCGCGGGACCGCGCGCCGAACCCGCTGGCCGAGCTCCTCGGCGGGCGGGGACAGGCGCTCGACGCGTCGCTGCCGTCGGTGGCGTTCGTCGTGGCGTGGCTCGCCGCCGACGCCCTGGCCGTGGCCCAGCCGGTGCTGGTGGGGGGCGTGGCGGCGGTCGTGGTCGCCGCCGGCGTCGCGCTCTGGCGCCACCGTCGCGGCGAGCGTCCGCGCGCCGTGGCCGTCGGGCTGCTCCTGGCCGTCGGCGCCGCGTTGCTCGCGCTCTACACCGGGCGCGCCCAGGACTTCTTCCTGCCCCGGATCGTCGCCAACGCCGGCAGCCTCGCCGCCTGGCTGGTCTCCATCGCGATCCGCTGGCCCCTGCTCGGTCTCGTGGTGGGCGCGCTCACCGGCCACCCCACGCTCTGGCGGCGCGACCCCGACCTGGTGCGCGGCTACAGCCGGGCGAGCTGGGTGTGGGTGGGCCAGTACGCGGTGCGCGTCGTGGTGTTCACGGGCCTGTGGGCGGCGGACCAGGTGGTGGCCCTCGGGATCGCCCAGGTCGTGCTGACCTGGCCGCTCGTCGTGGTCTGTGTCGCAGCCTCGTGGCCGCTGGTTCGCTCGGCCCTCCCACCCGGGCACCCTGGGCCTCGACGTCCCGTCGTCCAGGAGTCCTGAGGGGCCTCTGAGCTGGGGATGTGGGGCCGTCCGGACCAGTCATTGGGCCGGTCGGTTCACACCATCTGCGTCCGCGGGTGAACGCTCTCACGCCCGGGCAACGAGGCACGATGGCGGGCGTCGTCCGTTGTGGTCGGTGGGTGCGTCGAACGACGCGGGCGCACCCGCCGGCCTGCCAGCCGGCACCCCGCCAGGAGCCGTCCCACCCCGCGATCCGCGCCAGACGGGAGCCATGTCCGAAGAGAACTCCGAAAAATCCGGGACCTCGTCCTCCGGCATCGGTCTGACCTTCCCGCAGATCATCGCCAGCGCCCTGGCCGCCGCGACCGCGGCGATCCTGGGGTCGTTCGTCGGCGTGCTCGGCACGATCGGCGGCGCCGCCGTCGCGTCGATCGTGAGCACCGTCGGCTCCGCGCTCTACCAGCGCTCGCTCGAGGCCACGCGCGACCGCGTGAAGCAGCGCCTCGTGGTCGCCGGTGCGGGCAACACCAAGATGGCGGGCGTCGTCGGGAAGGTCGCCGGCCAGGTGCCGGGCAAGGCGATCCCGCAGCAGCAGGGACGCGCCGGGAGCGGCTCGGCCCAGGCCGCCGCACCGACCCAGGCGCACCCGACGCGCCGCGTGCCCTCCCCGCCGACGCCGGGCCCGGGGGTGCCGATGCCCGGCCAGCAGCAGGCGCGGCCGGGCACGCCCGCCTACGACCCGACCCGCCGCGTCCCCGGGCCGTCGGGCCCGCCCACCGGGCAGCCCGGCGTGCCGGGACGGGTGGCGCTGCGGGCCGAGGGCCTCGCGGACCCGACCCGGGTGCACCCGCAGGTCGGACCGCCCACCGGCGCCCGCCCCACGGCGGCCATCCCGCAGAGCCGCCAGCAGGGCACCCCGCCGGGCGGCGGGCCGACCGCGGTGTTCCCCGGTGGCCCGGGTGGTCCGGGTGGTCCGGGTGGTCCGGGTGGCCCCGGTGGTCCGGGTGACGACGCGGTCACGCAGGTCGCCGCGCTCGAGCCGGAGCCGAAGCGCCGCATCTCGCTGCGCGCGCTCGGCTGGAAGACCTGGGTGACGGTCGGCGGCGTCGCGGCCAGCGTGTTCGTCATCGCCCTGCTCGCGTCCTTCGGTGTGGAGACCGCCGTCGGGCAGCCGCTCTCGGGCGGGTCGAGCGGGACGTCGGTCGGCAGCCTGTTCGGTCAGGAGACCCAGGCCGGCGAGGCGACGACGACGGCCCCGGACTCCGCGACCACCGACGAGGAGACGGCGACCTCGACGCCCGCCGAGTCGGAGCAGCAGCAGAGCACGCAGGACGAGGACACCGCGACCTCGCAACCGGGCAGCACCAGCAGCCCGCAGTCGCCCCGCACCTCGCAGGGCGGGGGCCTGTCGGACCTGGTACCCGGAGGCTCCAACGGTTCCGGTGGGGCCGCCACCAACGGCTGAGATCCCGCCGCGCCACCCCTCGACGGCCGGGCGAACGCTCTAGCGTTCGCCCGGCCGTCGTCGTTCGTCCGGACGGCGCAGCGCGAGCGAGGTGGGGGTGGGCATGCGTCGGCGGCGCGGCACGGGGCTGCTCACGCTCGTCCTGCTCGCCGTCGCACTGCTCGCGGCGCCCGTCCCGGCCGGGGCGGCCACCCCGGACGAGCTGGCCCGGGTCAAGCAGCGCCTCGACGCCCTCGCCGAGGAGCGGGGGGCGCCGGCCGCGGTCAGCGCGTGGTGGGTGGACGCGGCCACGTCGACGGTCGTGCTCGCGCTCAACGCCCGCCCCCGCGACGCCCGGGGAGCGGCCTGGGTCGACGACGCGCGCGCGGTCGACCCGGCCGTGCGCGTGGTGGAGGGCGTGGCGGCGCCGATCCCGCGGGCGGACCCGCCGCCGTACGACCTCGTGGGCGGCGACGCGATCCGGCTGGGCGGGAGCCGGTGCTCGGCCGGGTTCTCCGCGCGCACGGCGGACGGCGCGCCGCGGCTGGTCACCGCCGGGCACTGCACCCAACGCGGCGGCGACGTGGGCGGGGCGAACGGCGCGCCGCTCGGACCGGTGCGCAGCTCGGTCTTCGACCGGACCGGGGACTGGGGCGTGGTCGACGTCGGCCCGGGATGGCGGCCCACCCCGTTCGTGGCGGCCGAGGCCTCCACCACACGGGCGGTCACGGGCACGGCGACCGCGCCCGTCGGCGCCCCGGTCTGCCGCTCGGGCTCGACCACGGGCTGGCGCTGCGGCACGGTCACCGCGGTCGACGTCACCGCGAACTACGCGGCGGGCCCGGTGCGGGGCCTCGTGCTCACCACGGCGTGCAGCGAGGGCGGGGACTCCGGCGGGCCCTTCGTGGCGGGCAGCTCGGCGCTCGGCGTGCTCTCCGGCGGCACCGGCGACTGCACCACCCCCGGCGGCACGAGCCTCTACCAGCCGATCGACGAGGTCCTGCGGGTCGAGGGGCTGACTTTGGCTGCCGCCTCGTGAGCGCGTGCCCGTGCCAGGGCACGGACAACCGCTCACAGGCGCTCGCGCAGGCTCCGGGCGGCGGCCTCGGGGTCGTCGGCCTCGGTGATCGCGCGGACGACGACGACGCGGGTGGCCCCGGCCGCGACGACCTCGTCGATGCGGGCGTGGTCGATGCCGCCGATCGCGAACCAGGGGCGTTCGTGCCACGCGGCGGCGGTGCTGCGGACGAGGTCGAGGCCCGGGGCCGGGCGACCCGGCTTCGTCGGCGTCGGCCAGCACGGGCCGGTGCAGAAGTAGTCGACACCGGCCTCCACGGCGGCGTCCGCGGCCTGTTCCTCGTCGTGGGTGGAGCGCCCGACGAGGACGTCACCGCCCAGGACGCGCCGGGCCCACGACACCGGGAGGTCGTCCTGGCCCAGGTGCAGTACGTCGGCGCCGGCGGCCAGGGCGACGTCGGCGCGGTCGTTGACGGCGAGCAGGGCGCCGTGGCGCCGGGCCGCGCTGCCCAGGACCGCCAGCGCGGCCAGCTCCTGGCGGGCCTCGAGGCCCTTCTCGCGCAGCTGGATGACGTCGACCCCGCCGCGCAGCGCCGCGTCGGCGAAGTCGGCCAGGTCGCCGCGGTCGGCGCGGGCGTCGGTGCACAGGTAGAGCCGGGCGTCCTGCAGGCGGGCGCGGCGCTCGGCGTGGGTCGCGAGCCTCGTCACCGTCGCGACGGTATCGCCTACCGTCGGGAACCGTGCGGGACCGAATGGTCGTGGTGGGCGCGGGCGCCGTGGGCGCGGCGGTGGCGTGGTCGGCGGCGCGCGAGCAGCTCGCCGGCGAGGTCGTGCTCGTCGACCCGGACCCGGGCTCCGGGGCCTCGCGGGTCGCGGGCGGGATGCTCGCGCCGATCACCGAGGCGTGGCCGGGGGAGCAGGAGGTGCTCGAGCTCGGCGCGGCGTCCCTGGCGCGCTGGCCGGCGTTCGCCGAGGCGGTCGCCGCGGACGCCGGGGGGCCGGTCGGGCTGCGCACCGAGGGCACGCTGCAGGTCGCGACCGACGCCGCCGACGTCGCCGACCTCGACCGCGTCGTCGAGCACCTGCGCGCCTGGGGCCGGGACGTCGAGCGCCTGTCGGGGCGCGAGGTGCGTCGCCGCGAGCCGGCGCTCGGCCCGGCGGTGCGCGCGGGCCTGGCCGTGCCCGACGACCTGGCCGTCGACAACCGCGCCCTGCTCGCGGCGCTGACCGCCGCCGGGCGGGCGCGCGGGGTGGTGACCGCCCGGCGTCGCGTCACCCGGGTGCTCGACGACGGGGCGCGGGTGACAGGGGTCGAGCTCGGTGACGACGTGCTGGAGGCGGACCGCGTCGTCGTGGCCGCGGGGGCCTGGTCGTCGGCCCTGCACCCCGCGCTGGCCGACCGCGTGCGCCCGGTCAAGGGCGAGATCCTGCGCGTGCGGGCCCGGCGGTCGTCGCTGCCGCCGCCGGTGCGCACGGTGCGGGCCGCGGTGAGCGGGCGCCCGGTGTACGCCGTCCCGCGGGACGAGCGGCGCGTGGTGGTGGGTGCGACGCAGTACGAAGCCGGCTTCGACCCCGACGTGCTGGTCGGCGGGGTGCGGGACCTGATCGCCGACGTCGAGCGCGTCCTGCCCGGCATCGCCGACTACGCGCTCGAGGAGACCGCCGCGTCCTTCCGCCCGGGCACCGACGACAACCTCCCACTGCTCGGCCCCGTCGGGCCGTCGGGGCTCGTCGCGGCGACCGGGCACGGGCGCAACGGGATGCTGCTGGTGGCCGTCACCGTGGACGCGATCACCGCCGTGCTGCGCGGCGAGGCCCTGCCCGACGCGGCCCGTCCCGCCGCCGCGGACCGGTGGGCGCCCGGCGCGCGTACCGTGGACGGTGGAACCACGGGAGCCCGGACGGACGCGGGCTGAGAGGGGGCCCATCCGGCCCCGACCGTCGAACCTGATCCGGGTCATGCCGGCGCAGGGAGTGGGAGCGGCCGATGGACGTGTGGCTCAACGACGACCGGCGCGACGTGCCGTCCGGCACCACCGTTGCCGCGTTGATGGCCGAGCACGGGGTGCCCGAGCGCGGCGTCGCGGTGGCCGTCGACGGCGCCGTCGTGCCACGCGCGGCGTGGGCGGCGACGGCGCTCGTGGAGGGCTCGCGCGTCGAGGTCCTCACCGCGGTGCAGGGAGGGTGACGATGGATCCGCTGGTCATCGGCGGGCGCAAGCTCGGCTCACGCCTGATCATGGGCACCGGGGGCGCGGCGAACCTGGCGGTGCTCGAACGCGCGCTGGTGGCCTCGGGCACCGAGCTGACGACGGTCGCGATGCGCCGCCTCGACGCCGGCGGCGGGCCCGGGGTGCTCGCGCTGCTCGAGCGCCTGGGGATCGAGGCACTGCCCAACACCGCCGGCTGCCGCACCGCCGCCGAGGCCGTGCACACCGCGCGGATGGCGCGCGAGGCGCTGGCGACCGACCTCGTGAAGCTCGAGGTCGTCGCCGACGAGCGCACGCTGCTGCCCGACCCGATCGAGCTTCTCGACGCCGCCGAGCAGCTCGTCGACGACGGGTTCACGGTGCTGCCGTACACCAACGACGACCCGGTGCTGGCGACGAAGCTGGCCGAGGCCGGCTGCGCGGCGGTCATGCCGCTGGGCGCGCCGATCGGGACGGGGCTGGGGATCCGGAACCCGCACAACATCGAGATGATCACGGCCGCTTCTCCTGTGCCCGTGGTGCTGGACGCGGGCATCGGCACGGCGTCCGAGGCCGCGCAGGCGATGGAGCTGGGCTGCGACGCGGTGCTCCTCGCGACCGCCGTCACGCGCGCGTCCGACCCCGAGGCCATGGCGACCGCGATGCGCCTCGCCGTCGAGGCCGGGCACCTGGCCCACGGCGCCGGACGCATCCCCCGCCGCTTCTGGGCCCAGGCCTCCAGCCCCGGTTCGGAGTAGTGCCCATGTCAGCGGTGGGCCACCGCAGACACTGAGTGTCCGTGACGCCACACGCTCGCGTCACGTGGCCGTCGCGAGGACCTCGGCGTGCGGGGGAGTGCCCGTGACCCCCTTCGGGCGTCGAGTCAGGCGTCCGACTCGGCGAGCGCCTTGAGCCGCGGCAGGGTCTGCTCGATGCTCCGGGCGTTGATCGTCGGGAAGGCGGTGCGGTCGATGATCGCGGGGCCGAGCGAGGTCGACCAGTCGAAGGTCTCGGTGACCCGCGTGCCGCCCGACGGGGTGGGCGTGAGCTCGTAGCGCCAGCGGTGCCGGCCGAAGTGCCGCCAGGCGATGCGCCGGTCCTCCTCGAACTCCACGACGGTGTTGGAGATCCGGTACGGCAGCCGGATGCGCATCGCGACGCCGAACCGCGCGCCGAGCGACAGGCGCGACGGCCCGGAGATCGCCGAACGCACGGTTCCCGAGCCGTCGAAGTCGGGGTGGCGCCGGGGGTCGGCGAGCAGGTCGAACACCCGGCTCGGCGGGGCGTCGATCTCGATCGAGCGGGAGACCTGGCGTTCCGTCACGCCGACCCCCTACCCGCGCGCCGGATCGAGGATGCGGAGTTCCTGGCGTTGAACGCCAGCAATGCCGCTTTGCTCGAACACCCCGTGTTCGATCGACGAGCACCCCGTGTTCGATCGGAGCGGCGAGGTCAGGCCAGGGCCACGGGCAGGGCGTCGACGCCGTAGACGATCGAGGTGGTGCGAAAGGGCTGGTCGTCCAGGGGCGCGGCGTCGGGGGCGAGGCGCAGGCCGGGGAAGCGGCGCAGCAGGGCCGGGTAGGCGGTGCGCAGCTCCATGCGGGCGAGCTCGGCGCCGATGCAGCGGTGGATGCCGTGCCCGAACGCGAGGTGCGGCGTCGGCGGGCGACGCGGGTCGAAGCGCTCGGGGTCCGGCGTCAGGCGCGGGTCGCGGTCGGCGCCCGAGAGGGACACCAGCAGCGCGTCGCCGGCCGAGATGGCCACGCCGCCGAGGGTCATGTCCTCGGTCGCGAAGCGCGGGAACGCGATCTGTACGACGGTCAGGTAGCGCAGCAGCTCCTCGACGAACCCGTGCACCGCGTCGGGCTCGTCGCGGACGAGCGCGAAGCTGTCGAGGTCGCGCAGCAGGATCATCGCGCCGAGGGCCAGCATCGATGCCGACGTCTCCAGCCCCCCGGTGAGCAGGCCGTCGGCCAGCTCGGCGAGCTCGTCGGTGTCGAGCTGGTCGCCGTGGTCGCGGATCAGCTGCCCGAGCAGGCCCGGGCCGGGTTCGACGCGCTGGCGCTCGACGACCCCACGCAGGTAGACGAGCGACTCGGAGATCTTGTCGAACGCGGCGGCCCCGCCGAGGACGTCGAACCGCGCCGTCGACAGCGCCTGGAACTCCTCGCGCTCGGAGTACGGGATGCCCAGCAGCTCGCAGATCGTCAGGGACGGGATGGGTGTGGCGAAGTCCCGCACGAGGTCCACGGGCTCACCGGCGGTGGCCAGCGCCTCCATGGCGTCGAGGCGGTCCTCGACGATCTCGGTGATCCGCGGGCCGAGCCGGGCCAGGCGCCGCGTCGTGAACTCGGGGGTGAGCAGGCGCCGCAGACGCGTGTGCTCCGGCGGGTCGGTGAAGCCGAGCCCTCCCGGGTTCTGGCCCTCCTGCACCCCGGCCTGGCCGACGAGGTGGGAGAAGTCGTTGGACAGGCCATTCGTCCGCCCGAGGACGGCGCGGGCCTCCTCGTGGCCTGTCACGAGCCACGCCGTCACCCCGAACGGCAGCGGGAAGTGCCGCACCGGAGCGTCCTCACGCGCCTCCCGCAGCGCCGGCACGGGGTCGAGCCCGTCGCGGCGCAGGGGCATCAGGGCGTGGTCGGGGAGCAGCGTGACCGGGTCGAGGCCCCGCCGGCTGCGCCAGGCGAGGTACCGGCGAGCCGCCCATCCCACCAGGCGCGCACGCAGCGCACCCAGGCGAGATCGGTCCACCACCGTGCTCATGCTGCCCTCCCCGCCAGCCGTACCGCCGACCGGGGGCCGAGGCTAGGACGTCGGCGAGCCCGGGGGACCCGGAGGACGGGGTGTGTCACCCCACCGTTCGTCGGGGTCGGTCCCCGAGGCCGGACCGGGCCGGCGCCACGCGGTGCTGTCCGGATCCTCCCCGACGGCACCGTCGCCGCCGACGGCCGGGGTCACGGACGCGGGGGCGTGGACGAACGTCGGGCCCCGCAGACCGAGGCGGGCGAGCTCGAGGTCCGCGAGGCTCGCCAGCACGCGCGGATCCCCCCGGCGCCAGCCGCCGGCCGCGCCGGGCACGGCGCGCGCCAGCCGCCGCGGCGAGCCGTGGGCGAGGGCTCGCAGCGCGAGCAGGTCGGCGTCCCCGGCGCCGGCGTCGCCGCGCAGCCCGTCGCGCAGGGCGAGCACGGCCCGCGCGGCGAGCATCCACCGCACCCGCAACGAGAGCCACAGCACGGCCACGGGGACGAGCGCGAGCACCACGAGCAGCCACGCCAGGCCGGTGGCGAGCGACTGCACCGCGGCCACCTCCTGCTGGCCGGCCTCGACCAGCGAGTCACCGGCGCGGGTGCCGGTCGACAGCGCGCGGGCGAGGTCGTCGCCGACGAACGGCAGGCCGGCTGCGGTGTCGGCGGCGGAGCCGAAGGTGTCGCGGACGGTCTCGCCCGCGCCGCCGAGCCGGCGTCCCGGTTCCTGCAGGGTCAGCACCGCGTCGTAGAGCAGCACCGCGGCCGAGACGACGACCGCGGCCCAGGTCAGCACCGCGACGTCGGCGAGGAACTGCCGCGCCCGCCGCCGTGGGCGCTCGGCGTAGACCGGCCAGCGGGCCCTGGTCGGGCGCAGGACGGGCACCGGGTCGACGTCGTGGGGCGGCACGGCGGGTGTGTGCCCTCGAGGGTCCAGGGGCACACACCGCGCGTGCCGACCCCGCGCCGCCCACCTCACCGAATCGCCGTCCTCGACGACTACCAGCAGGTCGCGTCCACCCACGCCGACTGGGACTCCCTCGCCGCGCAGGAGGTGACGTTCTTCGCCTCCCACCTCGGCGGTGCGGACGGCGTGGTCGCGGCCCTCGAGCCCTACGACGTCGTCGTCGCCATGCGCGAGCGCACCGCGTTCCCCCGCGAGGTCCTCGAGCGTCTCCCGCACCTGCGTCTCCTGGTGACCACCGGCCCCGCCAACGTCGCGATCGACGTCGCCGCGGCCCGGGAGCGCGGGGTCACGGTCTCCGGCACCGGCGGGGTCAGCCCGTCCACGCCGACCGTCGAGCTGACGTGGGCGCTGATCCTCGCCGTCGCCCGCCACGTGCCCGCCGAGGACCGGGCGGTGCGTGAGGGCGGCTGGCAGCACACCGTCGGCCACGACCTCGCGGGCCGGCGCCTCGGCGTGATCGGCCTCGGTGGCCTCGGGAAGCCCGTGGCGACGGTCGGGCTCGCCTTCGGCATGGACGTCGTCGCCTGGAGCCAGCACCTCGACCCGGACGACGCCCGCGCCGCCGGCGTCACCCCGGTCGGCAAGGACGAGCTGCTCGCGACGTCCGACGTCGTCACCCTCCACGTCAAGCTCTCCGCGCGCACCACCGGCCTCGTCGGCCGCGACGACCTCTCGCGGATGAAACCGACCGCGCTGCTGGTCAACACCTCGCGCGGGCCGATCGTCGACGAGGACGCGCTGGTCGAGGCCCTGCACGCGGGCACGATCGGCGGGGCCGGGCTCGACGTGTTCGGCACCGAGCCGCTGCCCGTCGACTCGCCGTTGCGCACGCTGCCGAACACCGTGCTCACCCCGCACCTGGGCTACGTCACCGAGGGCTCCTACGACGTCTTCTATCGCGACGCGGTGGAGGACATCGCGGCCTGGGCCGACGGGGCCCCGATCCGCGAGCTCGGCCCCGGCGACGGCGGCTGACAGCCGGTTGCAAGTCGGCGGCAAGGTGGCCGGTCCATCCTCGCCGGCGTGACCCTCGCACCACCCGCCTCCGCCGCCGCGGTCCCGCACGACGTCCGCCGCCTCGCCCGGCTCGTCGAGGGCCTCGCCGCGGGCTCCGAGACGGTCCCCCCGCGCCGGGCGCAGGCGATCGACGAGTGGGTCGGGCAGACCTGCGCGGAGCTGCGGACCGAGCACGACCCGGACCTGTGCGGCCTGGTCGACGAGGTCCGCCGCGGCACGCGGACGGTGGTCCGTGCACTGCTGGAGCGCCCGGCGACCGTCGCCACGCCCGACGACTTCGCTCGCATGCGGACGCTGGCCCGGCGCCTGGACGAGCTCGCCGCCCTCCTCGACGGGGTGGAGCGGGAGGTGCCGGCGGGCCGGCGTGGGCGTCGCGTGCGCCGCCGGGTGTTCGGCACCTGAGCCGCAAGTCGTTCACAAGTGGCGCGGTCGATGCTCACGGGGCGTCGATCGTCCCGATCGGGCCCCCCGGTGCCAGCGATGCGGCTTTGCTGGCGTTCGACGCCAGGAACGCCACATCCTCGCCCGCGCCGGGTTCACGCTGCCTCAGCGATGCGGCTGCACCGCCCACAGCGGCGACACCGGACCCACGCCGGCGCCGAGGGGGTAGGACTCGGCGACGGCGCGGCGGATGTAGCGCTCGGCCGACGCGACGGCGTCGGGCATCGCCAGGCCCCGGGCCAGCGCGGCGCACGTCGCGCTGGCCAGGGCGTCCCCGGCGCCGTGGACGTGCGGGGTGTCGATGCGGGGGCCGGTGAACTCCCACGTCCGCTCGCCGTCGAAGAGCAGGTCGACCACCTCGGGCGAACCCCGGAGATGCCCGCCCTTGACCAGCACGTAGCGCGGCCCCAGCGCGTGCAGCGCCTCCGCGGCCTCGCGTGCGGTCGCCGCGTCGGTGACCGTGATCCCGACGAGCAGCCGGACCTCGTCGAGGTTCGGCGTCGCCAGTGCCGCCCGCGGGAACAGCCGGCCGCGGATCGCCTCCATCGCGTCCTCGGCCAGCAGCGGCTCGCCGGCCATCGACGCGGCGACGGGGTCGACGACGAACGGGACGGACGTCGATGGTCCGGCTCCGCGGCGCTCCGCGTCCGGGTCGGCGCCGCGCCCGACCCCGACCTCGTCGACGACGTCGGCCACCGCGTCGATGATCTCGCGCGACGCGAGCATCCCCGTCTTCGCCGCGCCCACACCGATGTCGGTCACGACCGCGCGGACCTGCGCGGCGACGGTGTCCGGTGGCACGAGGTGCACCCCGGTGACGCCGAGCGAGTTCTGCACCGTCACCGCGGTGACCGCCACGCACCCGTGCACGCCGCACGCCGTCATGGCCCGCAGGTCGGCCTCGAGCCCGGCGGCGCCGCCGGAGTCGGAGCCGGCGATGGTCAGCGCGCGCGGCGGGGTGTCGGCCATCGACCCATCATCGCGTCGCCCCCGCGTCGGCCGTCGCCACCCTCATGTGAGCGGAAGGCGGGACTTTCGCTCACGTGGGCTCCCAGTCGGCCACCGACCACAGGGCCGACACCGGGCCGTGGCCCGCACCGAGGGGATAGGCGTGCTCGACGGCGCGCGTGATGTAGGCCTTGCCGAGCGCGACGGCGTCGGGCAGCGCCATCCCGCGCGCCAGGCCGGCGGTGATCGCCGAGGCCAGCGAGTCGCCGCCGCCGTGGCTGTGCGGGGTGTCGCGACGGGGTGAGGAGTAGGGCCGTTCGACGCCGTCCGCGGTGACGAGGAGGTCGACGACGTCGGCGGAGCCCTCGAGGTGGCCGCCCTTGACCAGCGCCGCACGCGCCCCGAGGTCCAGCAGCGCGCGGGCGGCCTCGCGGGCGGTGGCGTCGTCGGTCACCTCGACCCCGACCAGCAGGCGGACCTCGTCGAGGTTCGGCGTGACGAGCGTGGCGCGCGGGATCAGCTCGGTGCGCACGGCGTCCAGCGCGTCCTCCGCGAGCAGCGGCGAGCCGTGCATCGACGCGGCCACCGGGTCGACGACGAACGGCGCGCGCGACCCGATACCGACCTCGTCGGCGGCGGCCACCACCGCCTCGATGATCTCGGTCGAAGCGAGCATGCCGGTCTTCGCCGCGTCGACACCCATGTCGCCGGCGACGGTGCGGATCTGGTCGGCGACGACGTCGGGCGGGATCGGGTGGAAGCCCGAGACGCCGACGGAGTTCTGCACGGTCACCGCCGCGACCGCGACCGCGCCGTGCACGCCGCACGCGGTGAACGCGCGGACGTCGGCGGTGATGCCGGCGCCGCCGCCGGAGTCGGTGCCCGCGATCGCGAGGGCGACGGGCGGGGTGCTGGACGCGCGCATCGGTCGGCTCCCTACGCCGGCATTACCCGGCGGGTTCGGCGGTCGGCGGCGCGGGTCCCGGGTGGGACCAGCCGCCCTCTCAGCCCGCTTCCGGCGAGCTCCCGCGGTGGCCCGGCGACGCTATCAGCGGTCGGTGAGCTCCGTCGGCACGGCGAGCACGTCGACCATCGCCTCGCCCCGCAGCACGGTGACCGGCATCGTGCGCCCGATCGAGGACGCGAAGAGCCGCCGCTGCAGTCCCTGCGCGTCGGTGACGGGCTCGCGGTCGGCGGAGACCACGAGGTCGCCGGCGCGCAGGCCCGCCCGCGCGGCCGGGCTGCCTGCGACGACCTCGGCGACCCGCAGGCCCCGCGGCCGGCCCAGGCGGGCGGCGACGTCGGCGGGCAGCGGCGCGGGCGCGCCGACCAGCCCGAGGTAGGCGCGCCGCACGCGTCCCTCGGCGCGCAGGGTGGCGAGGATGCGACGCGTCGTCGCCGAGATCGGCACCGCGAGCCCGAGGCCGACCCCGGCGACCGCGGTGTTGATGCCGACCACGTGGCCGGCGGCGTCGACGAGCGCACCGCCGGAGTTGCCGGGGTTCAGCGCGGCGTCGGTCTGGATGACGTCCTCGACGACCCGGCTCGCCGTGCCGCTGCGCACCGGCAGCGCGCGCCCGAGGCCGCTCACGACGCCCGCGGTGACCGAGCCGGCGAGCCCCAGCGGGTTGCCGACGGCCACCACCAGCTGGCCGACCACGAGCGTCGCGGCGTCGCCGAGCTCCAGCGGCGGCGGCGTGGGGTCCGGGGACACCAGGACCGCGAGGTCGGAGAGGGGGTCGGTGCCGCGGACGGTGACCGTGCCCTCGGTGCCGTCGGCGTAGGCCACCGATCCCTCGCGATGCCCGCCGACGACGTGCGCGTTCGTGACCAGGACCCCGTGGTCGAGGACCACGGCCGACCCGCTGCCCCGACCCGCGCGCACCGCGGCGACCGAGGGGCCCACGGCGGCCGCGACCGTGCTCACGGTGCGGGAGTAGGCGTCGAGCTCGTCCATGCCTTCGTGCTTACACCGTTGCACCAGGTGTCGTCGCGGTGTCCGCTGTGAGCGGACGCGCCGACCCCGGACCACGGTGATCAACGGGGAGTTCGGACGCGTAGAAGCAGCGAACAGGCCGTTCGCTGCAGCTCTCGCTCAGTGCCCGAACGGGTCGGGGTCGACGCCGGGCAGCCAGGAGTGGCCGGGGACGCCCCAGCCGTGGTCGCGGACCGCGCGCTTGGCCGCGCGGCGGTACCGGCCCACGAGGCGGTCGAGGTAGACGTGGCCGTCGAGGTGATCGGTCTCGTGCTGCAGGCAGCGCGCCAGGTACCCCGTGCCCGTCACGACGACCTCGTTCCCGTCGACGTCCACACCGTGGACCTCCGCGGTCGCGGCGCGGCCCGTCGGGAAGGACTCGCCGGGCACCGACAGGCAGCCCTCCTCGTCCTCGTCGGGGTCGGGCATCGTCTGGGGCGGCGGGTCGGCGGTGAGCACCGGGTTGACCACGGCGCCGCGCCGGCGCTCGCCGCCGAGCTCCGGATCCGGGCAGTCGAAGACGAACACCCGCCGGTCGTCGGCGATCTGGTTGGCCGCGAGGCCGACGCCGTTGGCGGCGTCCATCGTCTCGAAGAGGTCGTCCACGAGGGCGCGCAGCGACGCGCCGCCCAGCTCCTCGGGGGTGACCGGGCGGGTGGGCCGGTGCAGCACGGGTTCGCCCACGACGACGACGGGCCTCACGGTCACGGCGCGCACCGTAGTGCCCGCGCGTCGGTGTCACGTCGGCGCCGGAGCCCCCGCGGTGTCGGGGGACCGTGCTTCAATGGAGGGGCGCGAATGACAGGCGTGTCATTCGCGCCGGGACGCCGTGGTGGGCAGGAGGCGAGCAGCGTGGCGGACGCCGTACGGGTGCATCCCCCGCAGGACGAGCCCTCGGACGGGCTCGACCGTCGGGATCGGGAGATCCTCGCGTTCGAGCGTCAGTGGTGGAAGTACGCGGGCGCCAAGGAGCAGGCGATCCGCGAACTGTTCGACATGTCGGCGACCCGGTACTACCAGGTGCTCAACGCACTGGTCGACCGGCCGGAGGCGCTCGCCGCGGATCCGATGCTCGTCAAGCGGCTGCGGCGCCTGCGCCAGAGCCGGCAGCGGGCGCGCGCGGCGCGTCGCCTCGGCGTCGAGCCCCGATAGTGGTCTCCTGACTCCCGAGCGGCAGATCGTCGCCGTCGAGGGGAGCAGGAATGACTGGGCCCGGGTCCGACGCCTCGCGCATGCGCATCGCAGGCATCGTCCTGCTCGCCGTGGCCGGTGTCGCCGCCGTGGTCGGCCTGCTCGCACTCGGCGGCGAGGGGCCCTCGAGCCCCACCGCGGCCCCGGCGAGCCCGACCTCCGCTCCGCCGCTGCCCGGCGCGAGCAGCAGCGCCCCCGCGCCGGCCCCGGGCCAGCCCGGGGGGCCACCGGTCGGGGCACCGAACCAGGCCGGGGTGCCGGGTCAGCCCGGTGGTGCCCCCGGCCAGCCCGGTGGCGCCCCCGGCCAGCCCGGCCAGCCCGGCCAGCCCGGGGTGCCCGGTGGCCCGCTCGCGGCCGGCGCGCCGGCCGTCGGCGCGCCGATCGTCCCCGGCGGTGGTCCCGGCGGTGGTCACGGCGGTGGTCCCGTCCCCGGCGGGGGTCCCGGTGGCCCTCCCGGCGCCGGTCCCGCCGCGGGCGGCGGGGGCGGCGGCGCGGGCGGCGGCTCGGGCGCCACGTCGGCCGTCGCGGTCCGCGTGTTCAACAACTCCACGATCCAGGGGCTGGCCGACCGCGCCGCGGATGATTTGCGGGCGCGGGGCTGGAACGTCGTCGAGGTCGGCAACTACCCCTACGGCGTGATCCCGGAGAGCACGGTCTACTACCGCCCGGGCAGCGGCGAGGAAGGGCCCGCCGACGCGATCGCGCGCCAGTTCGGCATCCGCTCGCTGCCCCGCTTCGACGGCATCCAGGGCGCCTCGCCCGGCGTCATCGTCATCGCCACGAACAACTGGCGCGGCTAGCGCGCGTCCGACCGATCACGTGGCGGTTCACGTGGCCGTGCTCGTGGTACCAGCGCCGTCGGGCGGCTGGACCGCGCCGCACGGACACGCTCCAGCTAGCCCGCCTCGCCGGCGTAGGCCTCCAGCTCCGCGAGCTGGCGCGGGTCCAGCGACGGCCGGACGGCCTCGCGGGCCCTGGCCAGGTCGCTCGCGGACACCTCGGTCGACTCCAGTGACGTCCGCATCGCGGTGAGCGCCGCCTCGCGGATCAGCGCTGCGCAGTCCGCCGCCGAGTAGCGGTCCAGGTCCTCGGCCAGCGCGTCCAGGTCGACGTCGTCGGCCAGGGGCGTGTCGCGGGCGGCGGCGCGCAGGATGTCCGCGCGGGCCGCGGCGTCCGGCGGCGGCACGTAGACGCGGCGCTCGAGCCGCCCGGGCCGCAGCAGCGCGGGGTCGATGAGCTCGGGCCGGTTGGTGGCCCCGAGCACGACGACGTCGCGCAGCGGCTCGGCCCCGTCGAGCTCGGTGAGCAGCGCGGCGACGACCCGGTCGGCCACGCCGGCGTCGGTCGAGCCGCCGCGGCGCGGGGCCAGCGCGTCGATCTCGTCGAGGAACACCAGCGCCGGCGCCGCGGCGGCCGCCCGGGCGAAGAGCGCGCGCACGGCCCGCTCGGACTCGCCGACGTACTTGTCGAGCACCTCGGCGCCCTTGACCACGAACACGTTGAGCGAGCCCGTGCCCGCCAGCGCGCGCACCAGGAACGTCTTGCCGCACCCCGGTGGGCCGAAGAGCAGCACCCCGCGCGGCGGGGAGACCCCGAGGCGGGCGAAGGAGTCGGGGTAGCGCAGCGGCCACAGGACTGTTTCGGTGAGCGCCTGCTTGGTCTCGACCATGTCGCCGACCCGCTCGAGGGTCAGCCCGCCCGAGGACAGGGTCTGCGACCCCGAGGACAGCGACGCCGGGCGCACCGACGACACCGCGCCGAGCAGGTCGTCGGTCTGCAGCGTGAGGTCCTCGTCGGCGGATCCGCCCCGCAGCGCCGCCCGGACCGCGGCCTCGCGGCGCAGCGCGCAGAGGTCGCCCGCGACGAACCCGGGGGTGCGTGCACCGACGGCGGCCAGGTCGACGTCCCTGGCCAGCGGCACCCCGCGCAGCAGCACCCGCAGCAGCTCGGCGCGGTCGCGGTCGCCCGGCGGGGGCAGGGTCAGCTCGCGGTCGACGAGGTCGGCGCCCCGCACCCGAGGGTCGAGCGCCTCGGGTCGCGACGACGTCACGACGAGCGCGACGCCCGGCGTGTTCGCGGCCCGGCGCAGCGCCTCGAGCACCAGCGTCGACAGCGGCGGCGGGTCGGCCGCGGGCAGCAGGACCTCGCCGTCGGTCACGAGCAGCACGCCGGGGGTGCTCGACACCGCGTCGTCGACGGCCTCGCGGACCCGGGCGGCGGCCGCCCCGGCCTCGATCGCCGCGACGGCGGGCGCGTCGAGCCGCACCACCCGCGCCTGGTTCTCGGCGGCGACCGCCCGGACGAGCGTGGTCTTGCCGACGCCCTCGGGCCCGCTGACCAGCACCCCGAGGCGCGGCGCGGCACCCAGGCGCTCGAGCAGCTCGGGGCGCCGGAAGACGAGGTCGAACCACTCGCCCAGGCGCCGCGCAGCGTCGGCGTGCCCGACGAGGTCGGCGACGGCGACGGCGGGCTCGGCGGGGGCCTCCTGCTCGACGGGCGGTGCGGCGGGTGCGGAGGGCGCGGCGGCCGCGAACGGCGCGGACACCGCCGACCCGGCCGCGGCCCGACCGGCGGCGGGCGCCGCGGACGCGATCGGCGCCGGGCCGCCGGTGCTCGCGCCGTTGCGCCAGCGCACGACCGTGGTCGGCCCGACGGCCAGCGCCGCGCCCGGGTCGGAGCCCACCGGCGGCTCGGCGGCGGTCACCGTGACGAGCTCGGTCGTCCAGCTCCCACCCAGCGCCGCGGCGAGCCCCCGACGCGCGCCCGGCGCGTCCGCACCGGGGAACGGCGCCAGGTCCTGGGGCAGCAGCGAGAGCGTGTCGCCGGGCAGCAGTACCTTGCCGATGAGGGCGAGGCGCAGCGTGGCGGGCGGCAGCGCCGCGCTCGCCAGGCGTGACCCGGCCAGCTCGACCTGGCGGGCGACGGCCACCGGGGCGGCGGCGACGCCCACGGTCGACCCGTCGACCACGCCGGCGTTCACCATCGTCGTCTCGTCGAGCACCGCCGTCCCCGGCGCCGCGGGCTCGGCGGCGGGCGCGACGAGCGCGACGGTGGTGCGCGCCCCGGTGACGCGCACCGCGTCCCACGCCTGCACGCCGAGCGCGGTGATGACCTCGGGGTGCAGGCGCACCACGCCGCGCCGTGCGTCGCCGGCGGACGTGCCGAGGCGGGCGAGGAGGTCGACCCCCTCCGGCGCGCTCACCGGCGCTCGTCCCGGCGCTCGTCCCGGCGTTCGTCCCGGCGTTCGTCCCGGCGTTCGTCCCGTTGCCGGCGCAGCCCGAGCCGGCGCGACCCGCGGGGGCGCGGCCGGCCGTCACGACGCGGCCCGTCCTGCCCGTCGCCGTTCGCGCTGGGGCTGCTCGGCGGGAGCGGCGCCGTGCGCTCCCCGCGCAGCCGGTCGCGATCGCGGTCCCGGTCGCGACCGATGTTGCGCGCCGCGCTGCCGGCCCGGGCGGCGGCACCGGCGACGCGGCGCCGCAGCGGGCGGCGGGGCGGGGCGAGGCCCAGCCGGCGGTGGGCGCGGCGCACGGCCCGTCGCTGGCGCGGGGGCACGTGCCAGATCTCGGGGTGGCGGCCGAGCCAGCGGTAGCGGTTGGCCGCGTAGGGGATGTGCAGCAGGTAGACCGCCACCGCCACCGCGTAGACCACGAACGGGAATGTCACCAGCGCCGCCGCCGCGAACGCGACGGCCACGAGCAGCGGCGCGACGAGGCTCGGCGGCACCCGGACGCTCTTGAGGGAGGCGGTCGGGACACGACTGATCATGAGCGTGCCGACCAGCACCGTCCACACGGCCACCACGGCCGGCTGCGACCAGAACCCTGGTCCGAGCTGGACGTCCAGCGCCAGCGGCGCCAGCGCGACGAGGGCGCCCGCGGGGGAGGGGACGCCGACGAAGAACTCGCCGGCGTAGGGCGGGGCCTCGTCGTCGTCGGACAGGGTGTTGAACCGCGCCAGGCGCAGCGCCGCGGACACCACCAGCACCAGCGCGACGACCCACCCGATGCGGATGTCGTCGAGCGCCCAGAGGAAGAGGATGAGGGCCGGCGAGACGCCGAAGGACACGCAGTCCGACAGGGAGTCCAGCTCGGCGCCCATCTTGCTCGTCGCGTCGAGCAGCCGCGCCAGCCGGCCGTCGAGGGCGTCGAACACCGCGGCCAGGGCGATCGCGGCGAGCGCGGCGACGCGGTTGTCGGTGAGCATGAACTGCACGCCCGAGAGCCCCGCGCAGAGGGCGAGCACGGTGACCGCGTTGGGCAGCAGCCGCACCCCGCGTCCCCCGCCGCGGACCGCCGTCGTCTCGGGGGTCACGGGGCACCGCTGGGCTGGTCCGGCTCCGCGGCGCCCGGTGCCCCGGCGGGGAGGTCCGCCAGCACGGTCTCCCCGCCCACCGCGCGCTGCCCGGGCTCGACGTGGACCGTGCTGCCGGGCGGCAGGAGCAGGTCGACGCGCGAGCCGAAGCGGATCAGCCCGTAGACGTCGCCGGCGCGCACCTCGTCGCCGGGGCTGACGTCGCAGACGATGCGCCGGGCCACGAGCCCCGCGATCTGCAGGACGACCAGGTCGTGGCCGTCGGCGCCGCGCACCCATGTCGCGGTGCGCGCGTTGGTGTCGCTGGCGGCGGGCAGGTCGGCGGACAGGTAGCCGCCGGACCGGTGCTCGACGGCGCGGACCTGGCCGTCGACCGGCACCCGCTGCACATGGACGTCGTAGACCGAGAGGAACACGCTGACCCGGGGGCGCGGGCCGGGCGGCAGGCCCAGCGCGACGAGCTCCGCGGGCGGATCCGCCGTGTCGACGAGGCTGACGGTGCCGTCGGCGGGCGCGACCGCGATGCCGGACCGGCGGGGTGTCGTGCGGTGCGGCGCGCGGAAGAACGCGGCGACCCCCGCGGTGACGGCGAGAGCGGCGAACGTGCCGCGCCCCCGCAACGCCCGCAGCCCGAACGCGGCCGCGGCGACCGCGGCGATCACGGGCCGCCCGCCGGGGTGCAGCGGGGGGATCGTGTCGCGGACGAGGGTCAGGGCGTGGCGGACGGTGCCGCCCGGGGTCTGCTCGTGCTGGCCCATCGTCGCTCTCGGATCCCTCTCCTCGACGGCGCGCGCGGGCAACCTATCGGCCGGGCCCCATGGAGGACGAGCTGGGAGGACGAGATGGGAAGGGCCGGGATGGGGCCGGGGCCGCCAACCCCCGAGTCGGCGACCCCGGCCAGGAACCGCTCGTCCGCTCCCCAGCGACAAGCGGTTGGTCCTCGAGAGGCCCACCCGGGTGGTGCCCGGGATCGCGCGACGCGTCCCATGACACCTGTCACACATGGTGCCCGATGACCGGCGCAGGCGGAAGGCCGGGTCGCCCCAACGGCGGAACGGTGCCGCTCGACGGGAGGGTGGACACCGGGTCGAGCGCTCCGTGCGGGGGCTCCATCGAGCCCCCGCGGCGTCACCCGTCCAGGAGCCAGACCTCGACGGTCTCGCCGGCCTCGAGGTGGGTGGTCTCCTCGTCGACGACGATCAGGCAGTCGGCACGGGCGAGCGCGGCGAGCAGGTGCGACCCCGGCCCGCCCACGGGCGTCACCGTCCCCGCGACCGCGTCGACGCTGCCGCGACGGAACTGGCGACGTCCGGCGGGTGAGTCGAGCGGCTCGGCGAGACGGGCCCGCACCCGCGGGCGGGCGGCCTGCGGGTGGCCCGCGGCGGCCCGCAGCGCCGGACGCACGAACACCTCGAACGACACCAGGGAGCTGACCGGGTTGCCGGGCAGCGTCACCACCGCCACCTCGCCCGTCGGCCCGCGGTGGCGGCCGAGGCCCTGCGGCATCCCGGGCTGCATCGCGACCTTGCTGAACTCCACGCCCCGGCCGGTGAAGGCGTCCTTCACCACCTCGTACGCGCCCGCGCTGACCCCGCCCGAGGTGAGCACGAGGTCGACGGGGTCGTCGGCGTGCGCGGCCAGGGCGTCGTCGAGGGTGCGGGTGAACGCGGCGACGTCGTCGGGCACGAAGCGCAGGAGCTCGGCGCTGCCCCCCGCGTCGGTGACGGCGGCGGTCAGCATCGGCCCGTTCGACTCGTGGATCTGCCCGTGACGCAGCGGCTCGCCGGGCGCGACGAGCTCGGAGCCGGTGGACAGCACGAGCACCCGGGGGCGGCGCCGCACGGGCAGGGCGCCGGCGCCGACGGCCGCGGCCAGCCCGAGCTGCGCGGGGCCGAGCAACGTCCCGGCGCCCAGGACCACCCGGCCCTCGGTGACGTCCTCGCCGGCGCGGCGCACGTTCTGGCCCTCGGCGACCGCGCGGTCGATGCGCACCCGCTCGGTGCCGGCGTCGGTCCACTCCACCTGCACCACCGCGTCGGCGCCCTCGGGCAGCGGCGCCCCGGTCATGATCCGGTGGGCGGTGCCGGGCTGCAGGGGCGGACCGTCGGTGCGCCCGGCGGGGACGTCGGCGGCGACCGGCAGCTCGACCGGCACCGCGTCGAGGTCGGCGGCGCGCACGGCGTAGCCGTCCATCGCCGAGTTCGAGAACGGGGGCAGCGGCACGGGCGAGGCGAGGTCCTCGGCCAGCACGCGGCCGAGCGCGGCGGCCAGTTCCACCGTCTCGACGGGCTGAGGCGCGAGCAGCGCGGCGACGGCCGCGGCGTGCTCGGCCACCGGCCGCATCGCCGACGGGTCGCCGTGGTCGTGGCCGTGGCCGTGGCCGTGGTCGTGGCCGTGGCTTCGGCCGTGGCCGTGATCCTGGTGCCCGCGCTCCGTCTCCCCGTGTCCCGTCACGGCGCGCATCGTCCCGTCCGTCACCCCGGCCCGCGATCCGGCCCGGTCGTGACACGGTGCGGCGTTAGGGTCTGCGGCGTGGCCGACCCGAGCACGCAGGACCTGACCGGGCAGCGTCTCGGTCACTTCCGCGTGGACGGGGTGATCGGCCGCGGCGGCATGAGCGTGCTCTACCGCGCCACCGACACCCGCCTCGGGCGGCGCGTCGCGCTGAAGGTCATCGACGAGTCGCTGGCCGCCGACCGCGAGTTCCGCGAGCGGTTCGTCGACGAGGCCCGCAACACCTCCGCGGTCGACCACTCCCACGTCGTCCCGCTCTACGACTTCGACGAGGCCGACGGCCACCTCTACATCGCGATGCGCCACGTCGAGGGCCCCGACCTCGCGAGCGTCATCGACGGCCGCCCGCTGACCGTGGCGCGCACGCTGCGCCTGCTCGGGCAGGTCGCCGACGCGCTGGACGCCGTGCACGCACGCGGCCTGGTGCACCTCGACGTCAAGCCGGCCAACGTGCTCGTCACGACGCGCGAGTCCGCCGGCGAGCACGTCTACCTCGCCGACTTCGGTCTCACCCGCCGCGGCGCCACCGGGCACCGCACCTCCGGCGGCGACTTCCTCGGCTCGCCCACCTACGCCGCGCCCGAGCACCTGCGCGGCGAGCCGGTCGACGCGCGCACCGACGTCTACTCGCTGACCTGCGTGCTGTTCACCTGCCTCACCGGGCGCGCGCCGTACCTGGGCTCCGTGCCCGAGGTCATCGACGGCCACCTCGGCGGCGACGTGCCGTCGGCCGCCGAGCCGGCCGGGCTCGACCCGCGCATCGACGACGTGATCCGGCGCGGCATGGATCCCGACCGGCCGCGACGTCACGAGTCGGCGAGCGCGGTCATCGAAGCCGCCCGCGGCGCGCTGACCGGCCCGGGTCCGGCGCCGCTCGTCGGCCCGGCGCCCGGGCGTGTCATCGGCCCGCCCTCGCGCCCGCTGTGGCCGGGGGCGGGACGGCCGGCGGCCGCCTCCGGCGCGACCACGGCCTCGTCGGGCCCGGCAGTCACCGAGCCGGCCGCGTCCGGCGCGCCGCCGTGGGCCACCCCCTACGCGCCCGCGTCCCGTCCCGGCCCGCCTCCCACGCCGCCGCGCGGCGCGCCCGGTCGCCCGCCGGTCGGGGGCCAGCAGCCCGGCCGCCCGCCGGGTCCGCCCCAGGCGTCACCGGGGTCGCCGCCGGGCCCGCCGTCGGGGCCGCTGACGCGCTCGTCGGTGGCGCCCCCGATGCGCCTGCGCGACCCCGTCCCGCCCGACCGCGACGGCTCCTTCGCCCGGGTCGGCGCGGGCCCACCCCGCGCGATCCTCGTCGCCGGCGGGGTGGCGCTGGTGCTGCTGATCGTCGTGCTGCTGGTGCTCGTGCTCTGAAGGCCGACACCCCGGCCCGGGTCGGTTGCACTCCCCTGACCCGAGTGCCAGCATGGACTTGGCACTCGGTATCGTCGAGTGCCAGGTCGGGACGGTGAGGCCGGCGCAATGGAGCCGGTCGTCCGTCGCGGGCACCGCGCCTGGCCGAGCACACGTGTCTCTCATCGGAGGACCACCCGCATGGCCAAGATGATCGCGTTCGACGAGGAGGCCCGCCGCGGCCTCGAGCGGGGCATGAACAGCCTCGCGGACGCCGTCAAGGTGACCCTCGGCCCGCGCGGCCGCAACGTCGTCCTGGAGAAGAAGTGGGGCGCCCCCACGATCACCAACGACGGCGTCTCGATCGCGAAGGAGATCGAGCTCGAGGACCCCTGGGAGAAGATCGGGGCCGAGCTCGTCAAGGAGGTCGCGAAGAAGACCGACGACGTCGCCGGTGACGGCACGACCACCGCGACCGTCCTCGCCCAGGCGCTCGTCCGCGAGGGTCTGCGCAACGTGGCCGCCGGCGCCAACCCGATGTCGCTGAAGAAGGGCATCGAGAAGGCCACCGAGGCCGTCTCGCAGCAGCTCCTGAAGTCGGCCAAGGAGGTCGAGACCAAGGAGCAGATCGCCGCCACCGCGTCGATCTCCGCCGGCGACTCGCAGATCGGCGAGCTCATCGCCGAGGCGATGGACAAGGTCGGCAAGGAAGGCGTCATCACCGTCGAGGAGTCGCAGACCTTCGGGCTCGAGCTCGAGCTCACCGAGGGCATGCGCTTCGACAAGGGCTACATCTCGCCCTACTTCGTCACCGACCAGGACCGGATGGAGGCGGAGCTGGATGACCCCTACATCCTGCTCATGTCCTCGAAGATCTCGTCGGTGAAGGACCTGCTCCCGCTGCTGGAGAAGGTCATGCAGTCCGGCAAGCCGCTGGCGATCATCGCCGAGGACGTCGAGGGCGAGGCCCTGGCGACCCTGGTCGTCAACAAGATCCGCGGCACCTTCAAGTCGGTCGCCGTGAAGGCTCCCGGCTTCGGTGACCGCCGCAAGGCGATGCTGGCCGACATGGCCATCCTCACCGGCGGCGAGGTCATCTCGGAGGAGGTCGGCCTCAAGCTCGAGACCGCCGACCTGAGCCTGCTGGGCCGCGCCCGCAAGGTCACCGTCTCCAAGGACGAGACCACGATCGTCGACGGTGCCGGTGCCCAGGACCAGATCCAGGGCCGCGTCACCCAGATCCGCTCGGAGATCGAGCGCAGCGACTCCGACTACGACCGCGAGAAGCTCCAGGAGCGTCTCGCCAAGCTGGCCGGCGGCGTCGCGGTCATCCGCGCCGGTGCCGCCACCGAGGTCGAGCTCAAGGAGCGCAAGCACCGCATCGAGGACGCGGTGCGCAACGCCAAGGCCGCGGTCGAGGAGGGCATCGTCGCCGGCGGCGGCGTCGCCCTGCTGCAGGCCGCGACGGGCGACGTGTTCTCGGGCCTCGGGCTCGACGGGGACGAGGCCACCGGCGCCAACATCGTGCGCACCGCGCTCGAGGCGCCGCTGAAGCAGATCGCCCACAACGCCGGCCACGAGCCCGGCGTCGTGGCCGAGAAGGTCCGCGGCCTGAACACCGGTGAGGGCCTCGACGCCGCCACCGGCGAGTACAAGGACCTGATCTCGGCGGGCATCATCGACCCGGCCAAGGTCACCCGCTCGGCGCTGCAGAACGCCGCGTCGATCGCCGCGCTGTTCCTCACCACGGAGGCCGTGGTGGCGGACAAGCCGGAGAAGGCGGGCGCCGGCGCCGGTGCCGACCCGACCGGCGGCATGGGCGGCATGGACTTCTGATCCACGCCTCCTGAGCGTCCACGCGAAGGGCCGCACCCCTCGGGGTGCGGCCCTTCGTCGTGTCCGGCGTGCGTGGCTCCCCGGGGGGTGCGTGGCTCCCGGGGTGCGTGGCTCCTAGCAGCGAGGGACGCCCCGGCTGCTTCCCACGCAGCCAGGGCGCCCCTCGCTCCCACCGCGGTGCGGAGCAACCGTTCGGCGAAGGCGTCCTTCGCTGCCTTCCACGCAGCCAGGGCGTCCCTCGCTGCCCAACGTCAGGCACGCTGCTCGGGGACCGGGCCCGCAACGAACGGGGACCTCGGAGGCCGAGCAGCGATGAGCGCGTTCGCTGCGCCGAGGTCAGCGCGCTCGCGCTAGCAGACGAAGTTCCTATTGTGGAGCGTGCGTTTCGCTCAGGACAACGATCGCTCCACCAAACGGGATCTTCGGCCAGCATCGGGCCCCGTGAACGATCGGCGACCATCATGACGACCGACGAGGCGGCGACGCCCCACACGGTCGCCGCCTTCCCCGCGCCCGGCGAACGGCCCGCCGACCTGCCCGACCTCGTCGCCCGGCTGGTCCGCCGCGACCCGGACGTCACCGCTGTGCTCGACGCGGCCCCCGACGGCCCCGTGCACCCCGTGAGCCGGGGCGAGCTGTGGCGCCGTGTCCGGGCGCTGGCCGAGGAGCTGCGCGAGCACGGCGTGGGCGCCGGCGACGCCGTCGCCGTGTGGATGCCGAACTGGAGCGACGCGCTCGTCTGGCAGTGCGCGGTCGCCGCCCGCGGCGCGCACGTGGTCGGCGTCAACACCCGCTACGGCGTCGAGGAGGTCGCGCACGTCCTCGCCCGCGCGCGGCCGCGGCTGGTCGCCCTCGCCCACGGGTTCCACGGGCTGGATCTGCTCACCCGGCTGCACGAGGCCGTCGCGCAGTCGGGCGTGGTGCCCGAGGTCGCGGTGGTCACCGGCCCCGGCGGGCCGGCGGCCGACCCCGCCGGCTCGGACGTCGGCGCGGGCGCCTGGACGCCGCAGCGGGAGGACGGCCCGGAGCCGGCGCGCTCCGACCCCGGCGCGCTCGCCGTCGCGTTCACCACCTCCGGCTCGACCGGCCTGCCCAAGCTCGCCGCGCACACCGCGGCGGCGGTGCTCACCCACGCCGTCGCCGACGCCGCGGTGCTCGGGCTGCGCGAGGGCGACGTCGTGCTCGGCGCCCTGCCGCTGTCGGGGGTGTTCGGCTACAACGCGGTGATGGCCGGGCTCGCGGCCGGAGCGGCCGCGCTGCTCGAGCCCACCTTCGACGCCGACCGCGTGCTCGACCACGTCGCGACCCACCGCGTCACGCACCTGGCCAGCGGCGACGACCTCGTCCTGCGGCTGCACGAGGCGTGGTCCGCCCGGCCGCGCGATCTGGGCAGCTGGCGCTGGTGGGGTGTCGCCGACTTCCAGGGTCGCTCGTCCGAGCTGGCGGCGTGGCTCTGCGAGGAGTCCGGGACCCGGGTCGCCGGCGTCTACGGCTCGTCGGAGGTCTTCGCCCTCGCCGCGACCTGGCCCGCCGACGAGCCCGCCCCCGCGTGCTGGGCCGGCGGTGGACGTGTCGTGCACCCCGGCATCGCGGTGCGTGTGGCCGACCCCGACACCGGCGCCGTCCTGGAACGCGGCCGGGAGGGCGAGCTGCAGTTCCGGGGACCGAACGTCGTCGACGCCTATCTGGGCGCGGAGGTGCCGGACGCGTTCACCGCGGACGGCTGGTTCCGCTCCGGGGACCTCGGTGCGCTCGTCGACGACGGCGCCTTCGTCTACACCTGCCGGCGCGGTGATGCGCTGCGCCTGCGCGGCTTCCTCGTCGACCCCGCCGAGATCGAGCGGCGGCTGGCCGCGCACCCGGACGTCGGGACCGCGAAGGTCGTGGGCGTGCCCGATTCCGACGGCGCCACCCGCGCGGTCGGTTTCGTGGTCGGCGCGGCGGGGCGGGCGCCGGTGGGGGAGGAGCTGGTCGCGTGGTGCCGGGAGGCGCTCGCGGGCTTCAAGGTGCCCGCGGCGGTGCACGTCGTCGACGCGATGCCCACGACGGCGGGCACCAACGGCACGAAGATCAAGGCCGCGGAGCTGCGGCAGTGGGCGCAGTGGGCGCAGTGGGCGCAGCAGGCGCAGGAGAAGGGCTGAGGCGGCGGTGCGGGGCGTGTACCTGCCCGGCGGGCGCCGGGTCGACGTGCGCGAGGTCGCCGACCCCGAGCCGGGGCCGGGTCAGGTCCTCGTCGGGATGCGCGCCTCGACGATCTGCGGCAGCGACCTGCGGGCGATCTACCGCGAGCACCTCGGCGAGGGCCCCGAGGCCTACCAGGACGTCATCGGCGGGCACGAGCCGTGCGGTCAGGTCGTCGCCGTCGGGCCCGGCGTGGAGCGGACCGCGGTCGGCGACCGCGTCGTCGTGTACCACATCTCCGGCTGCGGCCGCTGCGACGAGTGCCGACGCGGCTACCAGATCAGCTGCACCTCGCCGGGGCGCGCGGCCTACGGCTGGCAGCGCGACGGCGGGCACGCCGACCTGCTGCTCGCCGAGGAACGCGACCTGCTTGCGCTGCCCGACCCCCTCACCTTCCTCGACGGCGCGTGCGTCGCGTGCGGGTTCGGCACCGCCTACGAGGCGCTGTGCCGGGTGGCGCTCGCGGGCGGTGAGCGGGTGCTCGTCACCGGGCTCGGGCCGGTCGGGCTCGCGGTGGGGATGCTGGCCGCGGCCATGGGCTCGTCGTGGGTCGTCGGCACCGACCCGTCGCCCGCGCGCCGCGCGCTGGCCCGTGACCTCGGCGCCGTGGACGTCGCGGTGGAGTCCGAGGACGAGCTCGCCGACCTGCTGGGCGACGGCGCCGAGGTGAGCGTCGACTGCTCGGGCGTCGGTGCGGGCCAGCTGACCGCGCTGCGGCACACCCGCCGCCACGGCCGGTGCGCGATGGTCGGCGAGGGCGGGACGCTGACCGTCGACGTCAGCGCCGTGCTCATCCACCGCCAGCTCACCGTCCACGGCTCGTGGGTGGCCCCGACCTGGCGGATGGCCGAGCTGCTCGAGCGCCTGGCGCGCTGGGACCTGCATCCCGAACGGGTCGTCACCGACCGGTTCCCGCTGGCCGAGGCGGGTCGGGCCTACGAGGTCGCCGACTCCGGAGCGGGCGGCAAGGTCGCCATCGACTTAACCTGTACCTCACGCGATCGGTCGCCTACGGTGCGTCGCGGCGGGGGCGAGCGGGAGGAGCACGGATGAGTCAGGTGTCCGCGTCGACGAGTACCGAGCGCCACCAGTTACCGGTGCGGACCCTCGTCGCGGCCAGCATCGGCAACGCGGTCGAGTGGTTCGACTGGACGATCTACGCGACGTTCGCCGTCTACTTCTCGTCGCAGTTCTTCGACAAGTCATCCCCGACGCTCGCGCTCATCGGCACGACGAGCACCTACGCGCTGGCGTTCTTCTTCCGTCCGCTCGGCGGGGTGTTCCTCGGGCGGCTCGCGGACCTGCGCGGGCGCCGCTTCGCCATGCTCGTGACGATCCTGCTCATGGCCGGCGGGTCCCTGGTCATCGCGATCCTGCCGACCTACCAGGCGGTCGGGTGGCTCGCGCCGATCCTGCTGCTGCTCGCCCGCATCGCGCAGGGGCTGAGCCTCGGCGGCGAGGTGTCCAACGCGAGCGCCTACCTCGCCGAGATCGCCCCACCGAACCGCCGCGGGCGGTACTCCAGCTTCTTCTACATCTCCACCGGCACCGCGCTCCTGGCCGCCAGCCTGCTGGGACTCCTGCTGACCACCACGCTCACCCGGCCCCAGCTGGAGTCCTGGGGCTGGCGCATCGCGTTCGTCGTCGGTGGCGTGCTCGGCCTCGTCGGGCTGTGGCTGCGCCGCACCCTGGCCGAGACCGAGCAGTTCGAGCGCAACGTCGAGACCGCGCGGGCGACCAGGAACCCGCTGCTCAAGACGCTCACCCACCACCCGCGCTCCGTGCTGCAGCTGTTCGGGTTCACGCTGCTCTCGACGCTGTGCTACTACACGTTCTTCAGCGCCCTGACGCCGTTCGCGGTGCAGTTCCGCGACGCCGCGGGCAGTGACGTCTTCCTGGCCCTGTCCATCGGCACCGTCGTGTTCATCGCGGGCCAGTACCCGATGGGTGCGCTCGCCGACCGGTTCGGGCGCAAGCCGCAGATGCTGGCGTGGTCGGGAGCGTTCGTGCTCCTGACCGTCCCGCTGAGCCTGCTCATCACCGAGCGACCGCCGCTCGTCAACCTGATCATCGTGTTCTCGGTGGGCCTCGGGCTCTACTCGGTGTTCTCCTCGATCGCCCCGGCGATCATGAGCGAGATCTTCCCGACCGAGCTCCGGGCGCTGGGCATCGGCGCCTGGTACAACCTCACGGTCGCCCTCTTCGGCGGCACGGCGCCGCTGCTCATCGCCGCGCTGTCCGGCGCCGGACGTCCCGACCTGTTCTTCTGGTACGTCTCCGGCGGCGCGCTGCTCGCGTTCCTCATCATCCTGACGCTGCCGGAGACGAAGGGACGGGAGCTGACGTAGCGCACGTCACACCCCGGTGGTGGCAGGCTGGGGGTCATGGACCTGCTGCGGACGCTGCTGAACCTCGTCTGGCTCGTGCTGGCGGGCGTGTGGATGGCGATCGGCTACGTGATCGCCGGGCTGATCTGCTGCATCCTCATCGTCACGATCCCGTGGGGCATCGCGTCGTTCCGGATCGCGCTGTTCACGCTCTGGCCGTTCGGCAGCCGCATCGAGCGTCGCCCCGACGCCGGGCTGGGCTCGACGCTGGGCAACGTCGTGTGGTTCATCGTGGCCGGGTGGTGGCTCGCGCTCGGGCACATCGCCACGGCCATCGCCCTCGCCGTGACGATCGTGGGCATCCCGTTCGCGTGGGCGAACCTCAAGCTGATCCCGGTCTCGCTCACGCCCCTGGGGCGGCGCATCGTCGACAGCGAGGACGCGGCGGCCTTCGCCGTCGGCGACCACCGCACCCCGGTGCCGGCGCGGCGCTGAGCCGACCGAGCACGGTCCGGCGCCGGCGAGCGTGTGGCGTCACGGACACTGGGTGTCAGCGATGGCCCACCGCTGACTCGGCGCTGGTCCCTTCAGCCCAGCACGGGGAGGTCGTAGCGCCGCCGGATGCTCGAGCCGCGGCGGGTGACGTCGACGCCGTAGACGTGCAGCGAGATCGTCGTGGTCGGCGCGGTGTTGGTGACGCGGTGGATGTCGCCCGGGGGCAGCAGGCCGGTCACCGTGCCGGGCCCCGCGACGTCCTCGCCGGCCGCGACGAGCCGGTCGCCCTCGACGCGGTAGCGCGTCTCGTGCTCCTCGCCGGTGTGCACACCGACGACGCACCAGGACAGGTGGTCGTGGATCGGCGTGGTCTGGCCGGGCAGCCACACGAGCGCCACCAGCGAGAACGCGCCGTCGTCGGCGACGTGCAGGACGTGCTGGCGGTAGTGCGCGGGGTCCCCGACGCACTGGTCGGGGCGCAGCAATCGTGGATCGCCGAGGTGCGGGGCCAGGGCGTGGCCGACGGCGTCGACCCGCGCGCGGCCCGGCGCGGCGTCGCGGGCGGCGGCGTCGAGGTCGGCGGTGAGGGTCGCCAGCGGGGTGGTCAGAGTGGTGGCCAGCGGGGTGGCCAGGGTGGTGGACACGGTGGCTCCTCGGAGGTCAGGCGGCCCCGGCGAGGGCCGGGCGCAGGTCGGCGGTCAGGGTGATCTCGTGGGCGTCGGTCTCGACGGCGACGATCGGCAGGACGGAGGCGAGCAGCGCCTGCATCGCGGTGTTCTCGGCGAGCACGACGGCCACGAGGCGCGCGTAGCCCTCCTCGCGGCCGCGGGCGGCGATCGCGTGCAGCAGCCGGCGTCCGACGCCGCGCCCCTGCCAGGCGTCGACGACCTCGACGGCCAGCTCGGCGTCGCGCAGGCCGAGCCAGATCAGCCGCGCGATGCCGACGGGCTCGCCGGTGGGTGCGAAGGCCGCGACCGCGAGGTGGCGCCGGCCGTCGACGGCGGTGAGCTTGCGGCGCACCGGCCCGGTCAGGCGCGGGGTGGCGCCGTGGAAGCGCAGGTAGCGGGAGTGGTCGGACAGGCCGGTGAAGACCGCGTCGAGCACGTCGGCGTCGGTGGGCCCGAGCTCCCGCACGGCCACGGTGGGCGCGCGTCCCAGGGGTCGGGGCCGGGGTGGCCCCGGGAGCGCGGTGACGGCGGTGGGCCGGGCGCCGACGGGGTGGACGGGGGTCAGGGTGGCGGTCATGGGTCCTCCTCGCGAGGCCGGACACCTCGTCCGGCGTGCGCGACGAGCGTGCGCCGGGACGGCCTCCCACGTCGTCGGGAGGCACACCCCATCTCCGGCCTGCCACACACCCACGCTGGTGAAGCACCCACTCCTCGCCCACCACAGGAGTCACGCCGTGGCCGCCGGGCAGGACCGGCTGCAGGCTCTGCGGCCGCGTCACGCCGAAGTTCTCTTGCGCGCCAGTCGGCGGCGGTCTACCTCGTCGCGGAGGACCAGTCGTGCAGCTCAACGTCGAGTCCTCTGCGACGGCCCGGGTCGATGTCGGGAGCACCCCGGCTGGTGAGGTCACCGCGGTGCACTCGTCGTCGCCGACACGGGGGCGCTCGCCGCCCTGAGGAAGGATCCGCGGGTCGGGTGGTCCCGCTACTCGCACACGGAGGGGCAGGATGTTCACATATCCCGAGAAGCTCCAGCCGGGCGACCGGGTCGCGGTGCTGTCGCCGTCGGCCGGGTTGCCCGCGGTGTTCCCCGGCCCCTTCGAGCTGGGTCTACGGCGGCTCCGCGACGAATTCGGACTGGTCCCCGTCGAGTACCCCACCACCCGCGTGCTCGGTGCGACTCCGCAGCAGCGGGCCGCCGATCTACACGCGGCCTTCGCAGACCCGGAGGTCGCGGCGGTTCTCGTCTCCATCGGCGGTGATGATCAGCTGAAGCTCCTGCGCCACCTCGACACTGCTCTGCTGGCGAAGCACGTGAAGCCGTTCGTCGGCTACAGCGACGCCACCAACCTGCTGCACTTCCTGTGGAACCTCGGCATCGTCGGATACCACGGAGGTGTGGTGATGGTGCAGTGGGGCCGAGGCGGGATGATGCACCCCGCGACCAGCGAGTCCCTGCGCCGGGCGCTGTTCACACGGGGCGTCCACGAGCTGAGGTCGCCGCAGGAGTACACCGACGTCGATCGTGATTGGGCCGACCCGGCCGCGCTCGAGACCGAGCCGGAGTCGATGCCGGCGTCGCCGTGGTCGTGGCACGGACCGGCCCGAACGGTGAGCGGGCCGGGATGGGGTGGAAGTCTCGAGATTGTCGACTTCCACCTGCGGGTCGGCCACTACCTGGCTCGGGCAGAGGCCTACGACGACGGAGTCCTGTTCCTGGAGAGTTCGGAGGAGATGCCCCCGGCCGCCTACGTGTACCGGGTGCTCATGTGCATGGGGGAGAGAGGCCTGCTGCAGCGATTCGGCGCGGTGCTGATGGGTCGGCCGAAGGCGTGGTCATTCGAGCGGCCGAACGGGCCACGTGCGCGTGCCGAGTACGTCGATGCCCAACACGGGGCGGTGCTGCGGGCGCTCGGGGAGTACCACCCGGACGCGCTCGTTGTGCTCGACGTCGACCTCGGCCACACCGACCCGCAGCTGGTCGTCCCGCACGGAGGCACGATCACCGTCGACGGTGCCGCCCGACGAATCACCGTCGAGTACTGAGCGTGTCTGATCGCCACAATTCGCTCGGCCGGATCGGGAGGCGCGCGAGGCTCGGGTGGGCAGGCACACTCGACCCCGAGCAGGTCCGGCGGTCTCGGGCAGGACCGACACGCGGGCTCAGGCGCCGCCCGACGGGTCGTGGCGCTCCGACTCGGGTTCGCCCTCGGTGTCCGTGCCCACGTCCGGGATGACGGGCCCGAGGAGGTCGTCCGCGTCCACGATCCGGTAGGCGTAGCCCTGCTCGGCGAGGAACCGCTGCCGGTGCGCGGCGTACTCGGCGTCGACCGAGTCGCGGGCGACGACGGAGTAGAAGTGCGCCTGGCGCCCGTCGGCCTTGGGACGCAGCAGCCGCCCGAGGCGCTGGGCCTCCTCCTGCCGAGAGCCGAAGGTGCCCGACACCTGGATCGCCACCGACGCCTCGGGCAGGTCGATCGAGAAGTTCGCGACCTTGGAGACGACCAGCACCGGCAGCTCGCCGCGCCGGAACCGGTCGAAGAGCTCCTCGCGCTCCTTGTTCTTCGTCGAGCCCTGGATCACCGGCGCGTCGAGGGCCACCCCGAGCTCGTCGAGCTGGTCGAGGTAGGCGCCGATGACCAGCGCCGGCTCGCCCCGGTGGCGCTCGAGGATGCTCCTGACCACCGGAATCTTGGTGTTCGCGCAGGCGCAGAGCCGGTAGCGCTCCTCGGCCTCGGCGGTGGCGTAGATGATCCGCTCGTTGTCGGTCATGGTCACACGGACCTCGACGCAGTCGGCGGGGGCGACCCAGCCCTGGGACTCGATGTCGCGCCAGGGCGCGTCGTAGCGCTTGGGACCGATGAGCGAGAAGACGTCGCCCTCGCGGCCGTCCTCGCGCACCAGCGTCGCGGTGAGCCCGAGGCGGCGGCGCGACTGCAGGTCGGAGGTCATGCGGAACACCGGCGCGGGCAGCAGGTGCACCTCGTCGTAGATGATGAGTCCCCAGTCGCGGGAGTCGAACAGCTCCAGCGCCCGGTACTCGCCCTTCGACTTGCGGGTCATCACCTGGTACGTGGCGATGGTGACGGGGCGGATCTCCTTGCGCTCGCCGGAGTACTCGCCGATCTCGTCCTCGGTGAGCGACGTGCGCGCGACGAGCTCGCGCTTCCACTGCCGACCGGCCACGGTGTTGGTGACCAGGATCAGCGTCGTCGCGCCGGCCTTGGCCATCGCCGCGGCGCCCACCAGGGTCTTGCCCGCGCCGCAGGGGAGCACGACCACGCCGGACCCGCCGTGCCAGAAGCCCTCGACGGCCTCGGCCTGGTAGTCGCGCAGCTCCCAGTCGGACTGGTCGAGCTCGATGGGGTGGGCCTCGCCGTCGACGTAGCCCGCGAGGTCCTCGGCCGGCCAACCGACCTTGAGCAGCGCCTGCTTGAGCCGCCCGCGCTCCGAGGGGTGCACCGCGACGGTGTCGTCGTCGATGCGCTCGCCGAGCATCGGGGTGATCTTCTTGTTGCGCAGCACCTCCTCGAGCACGGCGCGGTCGTTCGACAGCATGACCAGGCCGTGGACGGGGGAGTTCGTCAGCTGCAGGCGCCCGTAGCGCCCCATGGTGTCGACGACGTCGACCAGCAGCGCCTGCGGTACCGCGTACCGGCTGTGCTGCACGAGCGCGTCCACGACCTGCTCGGCGTCGTGGCCCGCGGCGCGCGCGTTCCACAGCGCGAGCGGGGTGACGCGGTAGGTGTGCACGTGCTCGGGCGCGCGCTCGAGCTCGGCGAACGGCGCGATGGCCTGACGAGCGGCGGGAGCGGCCTCGTGGTCGACCTCCAGCAGCAGGGTCTTGTCGGACTGCACGATGAGCGGTCCGTTGCCGGGCTGGCTCAACCTCTCGACCTCCGGGCGCGTCGACGGGTGGTCCGTCCCATTGTCCCCCGAGGCACCGACACGCCGTCGGGCGGAGCAGGGACGCCGCTCGGGGAGCGTCGCGGCGGTGCCGGTCATTCCCTCGGGCGCGACGGATACAGTGAGCGCGCTCGACCCCCGCCCACGAGGAGTGACGCCCGGACACGTCGGGTGCACTCCCGCCGACGCCAGGGACGTCTGACCACACCGATGCGCTCGCCCGACCTGCACCCCGATCGTGCTGCCCGCGTGTGCCCGCGCCACGGCGCGGCGTCACCCACGTGCTGCCGTTCGGACCGGTCGGCGCCGACCCTAGCCCATCGCTGGTCACCCTGCGTCGACCAGGGACGCGTTCGGCGTGTGGCGGCGCCCGACCACGTCCGACCGACCGGCGGAACCGGGAGGACCCGTCCGTGACCACCACCGAGCGAGGACCCGAGCGCACGCCCGACCGCGCCTCCGTCCGGTACGGCAGCGAGCCGCGCGACCCCCGCGCGGACGACCGGTCCGGGAGCGACTGGACGGAGAGGCTGGCGCTGCGGAACTGGAGCCTGCCGGTCAAGCTCGCCGCGGTCCTCCTGGTCCCGACGATCTTCGTGCTCACGCTGGGCGTGCTGCGCATCGTCGAGCAGACCGACGAGGCGGCCTCCTACGACGGCGTCCAGCAGGCGGTCTCGCTGGAGGCCAGCACCTCGCAGGTGCTCGACGCCCTCGCCGACGAGCGCTCGGCGGCGGCGGTCTACGCGGCGTCGAACCGGGTCGGCGGGTCGGGCCCGCTCGAGGAGCGCATCGAGGTCACCCGCGACGCGGTCTCCGAGCTGCGCCGGGCCGAGGGCGGCGCCGACTCCCTCGACCAGCAGACCGTGACGGCCTTCAACCAGGCCGACGCCGAGATCGAGCAGCTCGCGCGACTGCGCGACGACGTCATCGACGGCCGCGTCGACGCCGCCGGCGCGATCGCCCGCTACACCGAGACCGTCGACACCCTCGAGGTCTTCGCCCGCTCGCTGTCCCGCGAGGCCGCCGACCCGAGCGTCGCCGGGCTCGCGGCGGGGCTCTACTCGCTGTCGGTGGTGCGCGAGGAGGACGCCTACGTCCAGGCCGTCGTCGCCGCCGGGATCGCGGCGGGCCGCATCGACGCGCCCTCGATCGACCAGGCCCGCAACGCCACGCTGCGCCGCTCGATCGCGGTCGACGACTTCCGCACCGCGATCGGGAGCAACGACGCCGCGCTCGCCGACGCCGTCGTCGGCCCCGACGTCGACAACCGCGACCTGCTGGCGCAGGTCGTGCTCGGCCGGGGCGCCGCCGGGCTGCCGCTGCAGGTGCCGGGACCGGACTGGGAGCGCGCGTCCACCGCGGTCGAGGACCGGGTCGGCGCCGTGTCCGAGCAGCTGCGCGGCCAGCTCCAGGGCCAGGCCTCCGCGCTGCAGCAGGCCGCCCGCAACGACGCCGGCATCTCGTCGGTGATCCTGCTGCTGGCCCTCATCGCCGGCGCGACCGTCGTGTTCTTCGTGACCCGCTCGCTGCTGCGGCCCCTGCGCCTGCTGCGCCGCACCGCGCTCGACGTCGCGGAGCGGCGCCTCCCGCAGGCGGTGCGCAGCCTGCGCGAGGGCGAGGTGCCCGACACCACGATCGTCCCGACGCCCATCACCACGCGCGAGGAGATCGGGCAGGTCGCGCGGGCCTTCGACCAGGTGCACGAGCAGGCGGTGCGCCTGGCGGCCGAGCAGGCCGGCCTGCGCACGGCGTTCAACTCGATCTTCGTCAACCTGTCGCGGCGCTCCCAGGCGCTGGTCGAGCGCCAGCTGCGGCTCATCGAGCAGCTGGAGAACACCGAGGAGGACCCGGAGGCGCTCTCCAACCTCTTCCAGCTCGACCACCTCGCGACGCGCATGCGCCGCAACTCCGAGAACCTGCTCGTCCTCTCGGGCACCGACCTCTCCCGGCGCGGCAGCAAGCCGGTGCCGCTGGTCGACGTGCTGCGCGCCGCGGCGTCGGAGGTCGAGCAGTACCAGCGCATCGACCTCGCGCCGCCGCCCCAGGCCCAGCTGCTCGGGCGCACCGCCAGCGACGTCGTCCACCTGGTCGCCGAGCTGCTGGAGAACGCCACGACGTTCTCCGCGCCCGACACCCGGGTGCAGGTGCGGGGCACGCAGAACGGCGACGGCTCGATCCTCGTCGAGATCCTCGACTCCGGCGTCGGCATGAGCGAGGACGACCTGCACGACGCGAACCAGCGCCTCGACTCGCCGCCGACCGTCGACGTCTCCGCGTCCCGGCGCATGGGCCTGTTCGTCGTCGGGCGCCTGGCCACCCGCCACGGCATCACCGTCGAGCTGCGCAACCGCGAGGAGGGCGGCGTCGCCGCGACGGCGCTGGTGCCCGCGTCCGCGGTGCTCGCCGCCGTGGGGGAGGGTACGGCCGCGGTCACCGGCGGGCGCGGCGGCGACCGGGGACGCGTCCCCGAGCAGGCGCGCGGCGCGTCCGGCCTGCCGCAGCGGGGTCCCCGGCCCGCGGGCGCCGGCTCGTTCTTCGCGCCCGGCGTCGACCCGGAGCAGGGCGGCGAGACCTCCTCGCGCCCGGCGCTGCCGCGCCGCGGGGCGGTCAACGGCGTGCCCGGGACCAACGGGCACGCGGTGCCCGGGCGTGGCCCGGGTGGACCGGCGGGTCCCCGCCGCCCGGAGCAGGGTCCGTCGCGCCCAGCTCCCGCCGAGGCGGGCGCGTCCCCCTCGTCCGGGCCCGCCGACGAGTCGCAGCCCGCGTCGGCGTCGGCCCCCGCGGCCGACGCGCCCGCCGACGTGAGCCCGGCGACGCCCGAGGGCGAGACGCGGGAGCAGGGCGACGGCAGCCGCCACGGCCTCGTCGGCTGCGGCGCGGCGGCGGGGGCGGCGGCGCTGATCGGGGCGGCCGCGGCCCGGCGCCGGCGACCCCTCGACGACTCCGGGCCCGCGGACGGTGAGGAGCCGGCCGACGAGGAGCCCGTCGAGACCCCGGCCGACCGCGAGGACACCGAGCCGGGGCCCGACGCCGAGCCGGAGGTGCCCGACGACGGGGAGCCCGAGCCGTCCGGGCGGCACGTGCTGCGTCCGTCCGGGCCGCCGCCCGCTCCGCTGCCGGGGCCTCCCGGCGGGCCCGCCGGCCCCGTGGGTCCGGGTGGGCCCGGTGGTGCGGGTGGGCCTGGCGGTCAGGGTCGTCCGGGTGGTCAGGGCCGTCCGGGGTGGGCTCCGTCGCCGCCCGGGGGCCGTCCCGGTGGACCGCCGCCGGGGTGGCGTGGTCCCGGGGCGCCCGGTGGACCTCCGCCGGGTCGTGGGCCCGGGGCCTCCGCCGGCCCGTACGGGCCCGCGCCGGTGGGTGCCCGCGGTCCGGTCGCCGGGCCGCCCATGTGGAACAACGCCCCGGTCGTCCCGCCGCCCGGAGGCCCCGTGCCCCCGCGCGCGGAGGAACCGGAGGTCCCGGAGGTCGTCGACCTCGAGGAGACCCCGGAGGACGACGCGTCGACCGCGATCCCCGACGTGTCCGACCAGGTCGCCGACGACCGCGACCACGACCGGGTCACACCCGGCACGGCGGGACTGGCGATCCCCGAGGTGGAGGCGCCCGCGGACGAGGGCCTCGCGGAGGAGGCGCCCGCGGACGAGGGTCCTGCGGACGAGGCGTCCGCGGACGAGGGCCCCGCGGACGGGGCGCTCGCAGACGGGGCGCTCGCAGACGGGGCGCCTGCGGACCGGGCTCCTGCGGAGGAGCCGCCCGCGGGCGAGGCGCCCGCGGGCGACGGGCCCGCGCCCCTCCCGACGCGGCGCGGCACCTTCCCTCTGCGACCGAGGGTGGTACGCCCGCAGCCCCGACCGGCTGCCGAGGACGCGCCGGACGAGGGCCCGGCGCCGGTCGTACCCGACGAGCCCCCCGTGTCGGAGACGCCGCACGAGGGCGCCGGCGAGGGCGTCGAGGCCGACCCGGGCGAGGCCCCGGTCGCGGGCGGGCCCGCTCCGGACGGGGCGGTGACCGACGCGGCCGAGGTGGCCGACGCCGAGCCGGACACGTCCCTCGAGCGGCGGTCGCCCGGGCGGCGGCTGCCTCGCAGCGGGGTGCCGTTCTCGCCGGGGATGGCACCGCGGCTGCGGCCACGTCGACCGGCCGAGCCACCGGCCGCGGAGCCGACCGCGGAGCAGGCGACGCGCGCCGAGCCGGCCTCCGTCGGCGAGCCGGTGGACGAGGACCCGACCCCGGCGCCGGGCGCCCTGCCGACGCGGGGCGATGCGCCGGAGGCCGGCGGCCTGCCCCGCCGCGCCCCGCGCCCGGCCCCCGCCGAGCCCCGGGCCACCGGGGACGACGGCGGCCGCCTGTTCGACCCCGCGCCGACGGTGAACGGCGGCAACGGGCACGCCGGGGGCGGCGGCGTTCGTCCCGGCCGTGCGGTGCCCGAGCGGCTCCCGCTGCGCGCCGGCGCCCCGCACCGCGAGCGCACGCCGATCTACGACGAGGTCGCGTCGGCGTGGTTCCGCGAGGCGGCACCGTCGGCGGGCCCGGACGAGGCCGAGTGGGCCTCCACCTCGGGCGACGAGGGTTGGCGGGCCGCGGCCGCGACAGCGGAGGCGCTCGACGCGGGCGCCGGCGCGGGCACCACCGAGGCGGGCCTGCCCCGGCGTCGCCCGCGGGCTCACCTCGTGCCCGGGGCCGCCCGCACCGGGGGACCGGGCGAGGGCCCGGCCCCCGGCGGAACGGGCCCGCGACGCAGCGCGGAGGCGATCCGTGGACGTCTCGCGAGCTACCAGCAGGGCGTGGCCGACGGCCGGACCACCCGCCGCGCCCGACCGGCCGACACCGCGGGCGAGCCCGACGCGCGCCCCGGGGACAAGGAGGAGCAGTGACCGGAGCCCAGTCGCAGCCGAGCCGCTTCGGCTGGTTGGTCTCGAACTTCGCCGAGCGGGTGCCCGGGGTGGCGCACGCGGTCGTGGTGTCGGCCGACGGGCTGCTGCTGACGGCGTCGAACCGCCTGCCCCGCGACCGCGCGGACCAGCTCGCGGCCGTGGCCTCGGGGCTCGTGAGCCTCACGCAGGGCGCCGCGCGCTGCTTCGAGGCCGGCGAGGTCGTGCAGACGGTGGTGGAGATGGAACGCGGGATCGTGCTGCTCATGTCCATCAGCGACGGCTCGTGCCTGGCCACCCTCGCCGCCCCGAACTGCGACATCGGGCTGGTCGGGTACGAGATGACGTTGCTGGTCGACCGGGTCGGCCAGCTGCTGACCCCGGAGCTCCGCGCCGAGCTGCAGGGGTCGGCCGTGCGATGACCGCGTCGAGGGGGTGACGACGGTGAGCGATGAACCCGAGGGGTCCTTCGCCGACGTCCTCAACGGGATCAGCGACTCCGCGCCGCGCCCGAAGGGGGGACGGCGGGGCCTGTTCCGGCGACGGCGCGCGTCCGAGGCGCCGGGCGAGCCGGACGTCCCGGACGTCACCGACGCACCCCCGGTAGCCGCGGCTCCCGAGGTCGACCCGCCGAGCGGGGGCACCGTCGCCGCCAACGGCTACCTCTACGGCGATGGGGTCGACGGTGCCGCGGGCGCGCACGCCCTGGCGCCCGGGGAGCCGCGCACCGCGCCGTACGGTGTCCCCCGCCCGGGGCCCCCGCGGCACGAGCTCCCGGAGCCCGGGCCCCCGGGGGAGCGCGCCGACGACGTCGCGATCGTGCGCCCCTACGCCTGGACCGGCGGGCGGACCCGCCCGGTCTACGACCTCGCCGTCGAGACCCTGGTCTCGGTCGGCGCCGCGGGCCGCGACCCGTCGCGGATCCCCCAGTACGAGCACCGTGCCGTGGCCGAGCTGTGCCGCGAGCCCCGATCGGTCGCGGAGGTGGCCGCGTTGCTGTCGCTGCCGCTGGGCGTCGCCCGGGTGCTCATCGGTGACATGGCCTCCCAGGGCACCGTCGTGGTGCACCAGACCGCCTCGACCTCGGGCGACGTCCCGGACCGGGCGCTGATGGAAAGGGTGTTGAGTGGACTTCGACGGCTCTGACGCAGCCCTCGTGGCCGAGCCCGTCCCGACGACCACCTCCGCCAAGATCGTCGTGGCCGGCGGGTTCGGGGTCGGCAAGACGACGTTCGTGGGCTCGGTCTCGGAGATCGACCCGCTGACCACCGAGGCGGTCATGACCGACGCCAGCGCGGGCGTGGACGACCTGTCCGCGGTGCCGAGCAAGCGCACCACCACGGTGGCGATGGACTTCGGCCGCGTGTCGCTGGACTCCGACCTGATCCTCTACCTGTTCGGCACGCCCGGGCAGGACCGGTTCTGGTTCATGTGGGACGACCTCGTGCGCGGCGCGATCGGCGCCGTGGTCCTCGCCGACACCCGCCGGCTGGCCGACTGCTTCGCCGCCGTCGACTTCTTCGAGGACCGTCGCCTGCCCTACGTCCTCGGGGTGAACTGCTTCGACGGCGTCCTGCGCCACGACCTCCAGGACGTGCGCGAGGCCCTGGCCATCGACCCGTCGGTGCCGATCCTGACCGTCGACGCCCGCGACCGGGAATCGACGAAGGAGGCGCTCATCGCGCTGGTCGAGCACGCGATGCAGGTCTGGGCGGTCGGCGCCCGGGCCTGACGCACCCCCGCCGCAGCCGTCGCAGCGAACGCGCTGTTCGCTGCTTCTAGGCGCGCGAACTCCCCGTTCGCATCCGGCCCAGCCGGTGATCAACGGGGACTTCGTACGCCTAGAAGCAGCGAGATACCCGTTCGCTGCACCAAGGGCAGGCGGCCGGTCAGCGGTCGGCGAGCACGCTGACCGAGGTGATGCGGTGCAACGCGAAGGACAGCGGCGAGCTCCCCGACCCGCCGAGGACGTCGCCGTGGGTGTCCCCGTCGTCCTCGATGCCCTCGAGCACACCGCCGCCGACGCGCAGGGGGCGCACGACGCGCTGGGACGCCGTGCCGTGGGCGTCGACGTAGCCGATCCAGACGCTGCGGCCGGTGCGGGCGGCCTCGGCGAGGACGGCCACGGTCGCGGAGGTGGCCGAGCGCCCCGATACCCCGCCGGCGGCGGTGCGGCCCCGCGACGCGGCGGCGGCACGGTCGCCCGCGCGGAGCTGCGCGACGAGGGCGGTGACCTGGTCGTCGGACAGCGACGGGGTCCCCCCGTGCGCGCGCTCGGGGCGGCGGGCGGGGGCCCGCTTGCCGCGGGGGCGCAGGTCGAGCACGCCGCCGACGTCGTCCTCGGCGACCGGGGAGAGCCCCGCGGCGCGCAGGGCGTCGAGCACCTCGACCAGCGGCTGGGGGCTGACGAGCACGGTGGGCGCGATGCGGCGCAGCTCGAGGCGCTCGGCCTCGGGGTGGGCGAGCACCTCGGCGACGAGCGCCTCGTCCTCCGAGCGCAGGAACGACGCCGCGGCCCCGCCGCGCAGGCGCCCGTGGCGGCGGGCGACGTCGTCGACGAGGTAGGTCAGGCCCTGCGGCACCGGGGTGGCCGAGCGCGCGCGGAACAGCTCGTGCAGGTCGGCGGCCGTCTGCCCGAGATCGAGCGCGCGCCGGACGGTGGCCTCGGTGATGCGGTAGACCGTCGCCCCGCCGGCGGACTCGACGTCGGCGACACGATCGAGGGCGGCAGCGAGCTCGGGCTCGAGGCGCCCCGGGGCGACGGCGGTGAGGTCGGCCTGCAGGAGCACGTGGTCGACGGGCGCGGGCAGGGCGCGGCGCAGCGCGGCGGCCGCGGCCCCGTCCGGGTCGTCACCCGGGCCACGCGCGACGGCCAGCAGCTCCCGGGTCGCCGAGGTGACCGCGTCATGGGCCACCAGCCCCAGCGTCGTGGCCTCGCGCAGCACCGTGCGCACCATCTCGTCGCGCTGCCGCCCGCCCTTGCGCGGGGCGCGCCAGGCCAGGGAGGCGACGAGGTCGTCGGCGTGGGGCGGGCCGTCGCCGTCGTCGAACTCGCACAGCCGGTCGAGCACCCGGCGCCGCAGCGCGGGCGCCCACGGCCGGCGGGCCTCGTCCGACAGCGGGCCGATGAGCTTGTCCCCGCTGTCCCGCGCGCCCACCAGCGACGGCGCGCGGGGTGTCTCGAGCCATCCCCGGGCCAGGGCCACCCAGCGCACGTCGGGGCCGGAGGCGAGCCAGCGGTCGACGGTGACGGTCGGCGTCCACGCCGGGGCCCCACGTCCGTTCTCCGGGCCCTCGGAGACGGCGATCAGCCCGGCGCCGGCCAGCACCTCGACCAGCAGCGCGGCCCCGGCCTCGTCGAGCCCCAGCTCGCGGGCCACGCGGCGCAGGTCACGGACCCCGAGCCCGCCCGAGCGCAGCACCGCCGGCGGCTGCGACGACCAGGCGGTGAGCACGGTCTCCGCGCGCCGGACGAGCTCGAGGACCTCGCCGGCGGCGGTGGCGTCGACGTCGGCGGGGTCGTGGGTGCGCGGCGGGGGCATGGGGTCGGCGACCGGCACGTCGCCCAGCGGCCGGTCGAGGCGCACCGCGAGGGCGGCCTCCCGGCTGAGCTCGACGGTCTCGTGGTCGACGCGGTGCAGCACGCCGGCGGCGAGCAGTCGCCCCACCGGCCCGTCGTCGGGACCCTGCGCGCGGCTGCGCCCGACCGGCCCGTCGGCGGCCAGGGCGTCGACCACGGCCCTCTCGTCGGCGGGCAGCGCGGCGACGACGTCGGCGGGATCGTCCGCGGTGGCGATCGCGGAGAACTCGGGGGCAGGGCGCCCGAGCCCGCCGGGGTAGCGCACCGACACGTCGCGCAGCGCGGGCACCGCGCGCAGCCCGGCGGTGGCGTCGGGGTCGGCACGGGGCAGCGAGGGCGTCACCGTGGAGCCGTCGGGCCAGACCAGCGCGCGGAGCTCGAGATCGGCGAGCGCCGCGCGGCCGGCGTCGGCGCGGTCGGGCCCGAGCAGCGCGAGGACGTCACCGGTGGCGGCGGCCGCCTCGTCGGCGCGCACCACGAGCAGCGCGTCGACGACCTGCAGCGTGAAGGCGTCGAGGTCCTCGCACGCGCGACCCACCGACATCCGCACGCTCGCGCGGGTGGCCACGACGCCGGTGTCGGCCGGGGCGGGCAGCGCGAGGTCCGGGCGCGCACGCAGCAGCGCGCCCAGGGCGTCGTCGTCCCGGGCGCGCAGGTGGTCGAGGAGGGTCCGGCCGGACATCGCCTCCCACGGTAGTCGGGGTCGGACGCGGGCACCCCCGAGGTGCGGCAGACTGGAGCCCCGCCGACCGGCGGGCGAGGACGGCGGGAGGAGCCCGGGCATGGCCGACCACGACGAGGGCCGCGAGCAGTCGACCGTAGTGCCGCGCCAGGACCCCTGGTGGCCGGAGGTGGAGGGTGGCCACCCGATCACCGAGCTGATGGCGCCCACGCAGGGCTCGCCGTCGCCGTTCGGGGACACCGAGTTCCCGCTCCCGGCCGACCAGCTCGGCTACGAGCACCCGGTCACCGAGATCAACCGCAGCTGAACCCCGGGACGTGAGCGGAGCCGGACCATCGTGACCGTCGCGGGCCTGCTCCTCGCCGCGGGCGGGGGTCGGCGGATGGGCCGGCCGAAGGCCGCGGTCGAGCTCGACGGCGAACCGCTCGTGGTCCGGGCGCTGCGGGCCCTGCACGCGGCGGGGACGGCGCCCGTCGTCGTGGTCCTCGGCGCCGGCCTGCCCGCCGTGGCGGACCTGCTGCCGGCCGGCACCCCGTGGGTCCCGGCCCCGGGCTGGGACACCGAGGGTCAGGCCGCGTCGCTGCGCGCCGGGCTGGACGCGCTGGCGGACACGGACGCGGACGCGGTGCTCGTGTCGCTGGTGGACACCCCGGGCATCGGGCCCGCGGCGCTGGCCCGGGTCGCGGCGCACGCGACGGGCCCGGACGCGCTGGCCCGCGGGGCCGTGGACGGGCGGGCCGGTCACCCGGTGCTGCTCGGCCGGGGGCACTGGGCGGCCGTGCGCGCGGCGGCCGCCGGCGACGCGGGCGCCCGGGGGTTCCTCCGGGGCCGCGACGACGTCGCGGTGGTGGAGATCGGGGACGTGGCGGTCGGCGACGACCTCGACACCCCGGAGGACCTGGAACGCTGGGCCGGGACGCGGAGCGGAGCCGAGCCGGCGTCGTGAGGGCAGCACGAGAGGAGACAGCACGGTGACCGTTCCCGGACCGGGGTACGCGATCACGGCCCGCGTCGAGGCCCCGGCGAGCGCGACCGCGGCGGGCGACCTCGCCGTCGCCGTCGGCCGCGTCGGCGGTGTGATGACCGCGTTCGACGTCGTCGAGTCGCGCACCGACTCGATCATCGTCGACATCAGCTGCAACGCCCTCTCCGAGGAGCACACCCAGCAGATCACCCATGCGCTCGGCGCCCTCGACGGCGTGCGGGTGCGCAACGTCTCGGACCGCACGTTCCTCGTGCACCTCGGCGGGAAGATCGAGGTCAACCCCAAGGTCGGCCTGCGTACCCGCGAGGACCTCTCCCGCGCCTACACACCCGGCGTCGCCCGGGTCTGCCAGGCCATCGCCGCCCGGCCGGACGACGCGCGCAGCCTGACCATCAAGCGCAACACGGTCGCGGTGGTCACCGACGGCTCGGCGATCCTGGGGCTGGGCAACCTCGGGGCCGCGGCCGCGATGCCGGTGATGGAGGGCAAGGCGGCGCTGTTCAAGCGCTTCGCCGGCGTCGACGCGTGGCCGGTGTGCCTGGACACCCAGGACACCGAGGAGATCATCCGCACGGTGCAGCTCCTGGCCCCGGTGTACGGCGGGATCAACCTCGAGGACATCGCCGCGCCCGCGTGCTTCGAGATCGAGGAGCGGTTGCGCGAGGCGCTGGACATCCCCGTCTTCCACGACGACCAGCACGGCACCGCCGTCGTCGTGCTCGCCGCCCTGCGCAACGCGCTGCGCGTCGTCGGCAAGGAGATGAACGAGTGCCGCGTCGTCGTCTGCGGGGTGGGCGCGGCGGGCTCGGCGATCATCCGCCTGCTGCTGCCGCTGGAACCCGCCGACCTCGTCGCGGTGGACGTCGAGGGGATCATCCACCCCGAGCGGCCCGGGCTGCACCCGAGCCTGGAGTGGGTGGCCGAGCGCACCAACCGCGAGCGGCGCACCGGCGACCTGCACGACGCGATGCCGGGCGTCGACGTCTTCATCGGCGTCTCGGCGCCGAACCTGCTGCGCGAGGCCGACGTGGCCGGCATGGCCGACAAGGCCGTGGTGTTCGCGCTGGCCAACCCGGACCCCGAGATCGACCCCTCGATCGCCCAGCGGCATGCCGAGGTCGTCGCCACCGGCCGCTCGGACTATCCGAACCAGATCAACAACGTGCTGGCCTTCCCCGGCATCTTCCGTGGGCTGCTCGACGCGCACGCCCGGGGCATCACCGACGAGATGCTCCTCGCCGCAGCCGCGGCCATCGCCGACGTGGTCGCCGAGCCCAACCCGTTGTTCATCGTGCCCAGCGTCTTCGACAGCACCGTCGCCCCCGCCGTGGCCGGGGCGGTGCGCAAGGTCGCCGAGCGCGTGCGGGAGCAGGGGCAGGGCCCCGTCGACATCGGCGACGCGCTGGCGCTCGGCGAGGAGACCGCCCGCGCGGTGGAGACGTCGGATGAGTGAGCAGGGTCCCGGCCCGGGAGGCCTGACGCACGTCGACGCGACGGGCGCGGCGCGCATGGTCGACGTCGGCGACAAGGAGGTCACGCGGCGCACGGCGACGGCGACGGGCGTGGTGCGCACGACCCCCGAGGTCACCGCGGCGCTGCGCGACGACACCGTGCCGAAGGGCGACGCGCTGGGCGTCGCGCGGGTCGCGGGCATCATGGGCGCGAAGCGCACCCCCGACCTCGTCCCGTTGTGCCACCCGATCCCGCTGGCCGGGGTGACGGTCGACCTCGCGGTCGGCGACGACCACGTCACCATCACCGCCACCGCGCGCAGCGCCGACCGGACCGGCGTCGAGATGGAGGCGCTGACGGCCGTGGCCGTCGCCGGGCTGACACTGCACGACATGATCAAGGCACTGGACCCGGCGGCGACGCTGGACGCGGTGCGCCTCGAGCGCAAGGAAGGGGGACGCTCCGGTGTCTGGACCCGCCCCGACGGACGGTGACGACCCGATCGACCCGACGGACCCCACCCGGCGCGCCCGTGTCGTGACCGCGTCCAACCGCGCCGCCTCGGGCGTCTACGCCGACCGCGGCGGACCGATCATCGTCGAGTGGCTGCGCGGGTTGGGCTTCACCACGCCCGACCCCGTGGTCGTGCCCGACGGGGAGCCGGTGGCCGCGGCGCTGCGCGAGGCGGTCGCCGACGGCGCCCACGTCGTCCTCACCACCGGCGGCACCGGCATCGCCCCCACCGACGCGACGCCCGAGGCGACCCGCGCGGTCATCGACTACGAGGTGCCCGGCCTCGCCGACGCGATCCGCCGCGCCGGCGCGGACGCGGTCCCGACCTCGGTGCTCTCGCGTGGCGTGGCAGGGGTCGCCCGGCGCACCCTGGTGGTGAACCTGCCCGGGTCCCCGGGCGGGGTGCGCGACGGCCTGGCCGTGCTCGAGCCCGTGCTGGCCCACGCCGTCGACCAGATCCTGGGAGGGGACCACCCGTGAGCACCGCCGTCCCGGCCCGCGTGCTGCGCGCGACCGTCACCGAGGAGCCCCTGGACGTCTCCGAGCATGCCGCGCTCGTCGACGACGCCGCGGCCGGCGCGGTGGTGACGTTCGCGGGTGTCGTGCGCGACCACGACCACGGCCGCTCGGTGACCGCGCTCGACTACGAGGGCCACCCGACCGCCGCGGCGGTCGTCGAGAAGGTGGCCGCCGAGGTCGCGGGCGGCTTCCCCGGCGTGCGCGCCCTCGCCGTGACCCACCGCGTCGGCCCCCTGGGGATCGGCGATGTGGCCCTGGCCTGCGCCGTCGCCGCCGAGCACCGCCGCGAGGCGTTCGACGCCTGCAGCGAGCTCGTCGACGCGGTCAAGCGCGAGCTGCCGGTGTGGAAGCGCCAGGAGTTCACCGACGGCACCGAGGAATGGGTCAACTGCCCCTGAGAGCGCACCGGCTTGCGGAGCGAGGGCGTCCCTGACTGCGTGGGACGCAGCGAAGGCGTCCCTCGCTCCGCGGAGCCGACGCCCGCTCAGGCCATCGACAGCGTCTGCCCCGGGAAGATGAGGTCCGGGTCGGTCGCGACGTCGGGGTTGGCCTGCGCCAGCGAACGCCACGACGACCCGTTCGCGGCCGCAATGGAGCTGAGCGTGTCGCCGGCCTTCACGGTGTAGGAGCCCGCGCCCGAGGAGCCGGTGTCGCGCACCGTACGGGTCTGGGCCGAGCCGGAGTCGGACCCGGAGTCGGAGTCGTCGGAGGAGGACGACGACGAGGACGAGGACGACGAGGACGAGGACGACGAGGACGACGAGGACGACGAGGACGACGAGGACGACGAGGGCACGTCGCTGTTCGGGGAGTTGTCGGTCTGCCCCGTCTTGCGCGAGCAGGTCGGCCAGGCGTTCATGCCCTGCCCGGCCTTGACGCGCTCGGCGACGCGGATCTGCTCCTCGCGGCTGGCGTCCTCGGGCTGGCCGGAGCCGCCGAACGCTCGCCAGGTCGAGTCGGTGAACTGCAGGCCGCCGCCGAAGCCGTTGCCGGTGTTGATGCTCCAGTCGCCGCCGCTCTCGCACTCGGCGAGCGCGTCCCAGTCGGTGTCGGCGTGCGCGGCGGGGGCGGCGAGCAGGGCCGCCGGGATGACGGGCGCGCCCGCGGCGACGAGGGCGAGCCCGGCGCGGCCGAGGCGCCCGGGGCGGCGGGGCGCGCGGTGACGGGCGGGTCGGGATCGGGCGTGGTCCACGGGTCTCCTCGGGGCCGCGTCGAGCCGCCGTACCGGGCCGTCGCGGAAGGGGGAGCGGACGGCGGGTCCGGTCGTCGGGTCCTGTCCGGGCGGGGAGCCGGGGGATCGGGGCCCGCCGGACAGGACGCGCTCGGGCTCCGGTCGGCCCCGCCGTACGGGCCGACGCGACGAGGCTAGATCCGTGCGGGCGTCACGGCGGGTGGCTCTCAGCTTCGTGAGGTGGCGAGGAGATCACGGCCGAGTGACGAACAGGCAGCTCCGCGGTCACACGATCACTGAGTGCGACGATCTGCGTGCGGACCGTACCTGAGACGGAGTGACCGGTCTCACATCGCATTTCCCGGAGGCCGACGCACGACGACCCCGGCCCCACGCGGGGGACCGGGGTCGTCGCGGGAACGAGCGAGGGCGTCAGACCGAGAGCGTCTGCCCCACGGAGAGCTCGTCCGGGTTGCTGAGGCCGTTGGCCTCGGCGAGCGACTTCCACGAGACGCCGTGCGCCGAGGCGATCTCGCTCAGCGTGTCGCCACTGGCGACCGTGTACGAGCCGGAGCCCGACCCGGAGGTGGACGACACGCTCTCGGTCTCCGCCGAGGAGTCGGAGGAGTCCGAGGAGCTCGAGGAGCTCGAGGAGTCCGAGGAGCTCGAGGAGCTCGACGACTCCGAGGAGCTCGACGAGCCCGAGCTCCCGGTGTTGGCCGAGTTGTCGGTGTTGCCGGTCTTCTTCGAGCACGTCGGCCAGGCGTTCATGCCCTGCTCGGCCTTGACGCGCTCCGCGACCTGGATCTGCTCCGACCGGCTGGCGTTCTCCGGCTGGCCGGAGCCGCCGAAGGCCTTCCACGTGGAGTCGGTGAACTGCAGGCCGCCACCGAAGCCGTTGCCGGTGTTGATGCTCCAGTCGCCGCCGCTCTCGCACTGGGCGAGCTCGTCCCAGTCGGTGTCGGCCGAGGCGATGCCGGTGCCGAGCGCCAGCGGGGTCGCCGCCACCGCGCCCACGAGCACGAACTGCGCCGCTCGCCGTCCGAGGGCGCGCGTCAGCGACTCATCAGTGTTCCGAGCCATGACCTCTCTCCGTACCGCGCCTTGGTGGGCCGGGCCTCACGGGCGGATCGCCGGCCGGTTCCACGCGGCCTCACCGCCCGGGGTGTGGTGCACCCGGGCTCCTCGTCCTCACGCCCGTCCGGTCCGCAACTTTCTGCTCGGGTCTCCCGGGGCCGCTGGACGGGCGCTCGGCGCGGCGACCCCGGGGGTGTGCGACTCCCCGCGGGGCAGGACCGGTCCGGTCCTCGGTGGGAGCCGTTGGCGAAGGTACGGAGCCCACAACAGGTTTCAACCCGGGCGCCGTGCGACCGCCGTCACCCCATCGCGACCTTCTCGTGACCAGCGAGGGCGGAGAATCGCTGCTCACGAGGCGAGTCGATCACGGCGACGCAAGCGTTTCCGCGGTGTGTCGCAGATCCGATCTGTGCCTGGCCTCACGGCTGCGGCGCGGCCGTTCGGAGCAGGCAACCTGAGGACGCCCAGGTCGGTGGGGGTCATCCTGCCCGGTCGTCCGGTGGCTGCGCGATCAGGGCGGGGGCATGCTGGACGGGTGACCGCACCGACCGCCACCAGCCCGGACGACCTCGCGCGCGCCCTCGACGAGACCGGCTACCTCGCCGATGCGGGCCTGGCGTCGGCGGCCTTCCTCGCCCTGCGCATGGGCCGGCCGCTGTTCTGCGAGGGCGAGCCGGGCACCGGCAAGACCGCGCTGGCGCAGGCGCTGTCCGAGGCGCTGGGTCTGCCGCTCGTGCGGCTGCAGTGCCACGAGGGCATCGACGCGGCGCAGGCGCTCTACGACTGGGACTTCCCGCGCCAGCTGCTGCACCTGCGCGCGCTGGAGGCCGCGGCGAGCGCGTCGCACACCGAGCTCGACGTCGACGCCGTCGAGTCCTCCCTCTACGACCGTCGCTTCCTGCTCGCGCGCCCGGTGCTGCAGGCCATCCAGGAGGCGCCCTGCGTGCTGCTCGTCGACGAGGTCGACCGGGCCGACGACGAGTTCGAGGCCTTCCTGCTCGAGGTGCTCGCCGAGAACTCGGTCACGATCCCGGAGGTCGGGGTCGTCAAGGCCGCGACGCCGCCGCTCGTGGTGCTGACGTCCAACCGCACGCGCGAGGTGCACGACGCCCTCAAGCGCCGCTGCCTCTACCTCTGGCTCGAGCACCCCGACCTCGCCCGCGAGACCGCGATCCTGCGCCGCCGCCTGCCCGACCTGCCCGAGGAGCTCGCGGCCCAGGTCGCGCAGGCCGTGCAGGGGCTCCGTGGGCTGGACCTGCTCAAGCCGCCCGGGGTCGCCGAGTCGATCGACTGGGCGCAGGCCCTGCAGCTCGTCGGCGCCCGCCGGCTCGACCTCGCCTCGGCGACGGCCACGCTCGGCGCGGTGCTGAAGTACCGCGAGGACGCCGACCGGGCCCGCGACAAGCTGGACGCCCTGCTCGCGTCATGACCGCCGCCGCGCCACCGGACGGTGACGCCGTCCTCTCGGACTTCGTCGCCTTCACCCGCCTCGTCCGCAACGCCGGCGTCCCGGTCACCACCGACCGTGTCGCGGCCTACCTGCAGGCGCTGCGCCTCTCCGACCTCGCCAGCGAGGTCGCCACCTACTGGGCCGGGCGCCTGACGCTGTGCGCCGACCCCGACGACGTCGCGCGCTACGACCACGCGTTCGCCGCGTGGTTCTCCGCCGACCCGCGCGACCAGCGCATGGGCCGCCCGGCGCCGCCCAAACCGCGCATCTCGACGATGGCCGCGCTCACCGACCCGCCGCCGGGATCGGGCGCCGACGGCGACGAGGAGACCCCGGAGCTGCGCGTCGCGGCCTCGGGGGAGGAGATCCTGCGCGACCGCGACATCGCCGAGCTCTCGATCGGCGAGCGCGAGCACCTCAGGCAGCTGCTGGCGCTGCTGCGTCCCGCCCCGCCGCGGCGCCGCGCTCGGCGCCGGGGCCCGGCCCGCCGCGGCGAGCCGGACCCGCGGGCCACGCTGCGCGCGGCGCTGGCCAACGGCGGCGAGATCGGCGACCTGCGCCGCCGCGCGCGCCGGGTGCGCCCGCGCCGGGTCGTGCTGCTCATCGACGTGTCCGGCTCGATGAGCCCGTACGCCGACACCCTGCTGCGCTTCGCCCACGTCGTCACCCGCCGCACGCCGAGCGCGGTGGAGACGTTCACGCTCGGCACCCGGCTGACCCGCGTGACCCGCGAGCTGCGCCAGCGCGACCCGGAACGGGCGCTGGCCGACGCCGGCCGCGCGATCCCGGACTGGTCGGGCGGCACCCGGCTCGGCGAGGTGCTGCGCGCGTTCCTCGACCGCTGGGGCCAGCGCGGCGTCGCCCGCCGGGCCGCGGTCGTCGTCTTCTCCGACGGCTGGGAGCGCGGGGGTGCCGACCTGCTCGGCGAGCAGGCGGCGCGGCTCGCGCGCCTGGCGCACTCGGTGGTCTGGGTCAACCCGCACGCCGGCAAGAGCGGCTACGCGCCCGTGCAGGGGGGAATCGCGGCCGCCCTCCCGCACGTTGACCGGTTGCTGGCGGGTCACTCGCTGGCCACGTTGGCGGAACTGCTGGAGGTGCTGCGGGATGCGTGACGTGCTGCCGACGCTCGAGAGCTGGTGGGCCGAGGGCCGACCGGCCGCCCTGGCCACCGTGGTCGGGACCTTCCGTTCCGCGCCACGCCAGCCCGGCGCGTCGATGCTCGTCGGGGACGACGGCCAGGCGGTGGGCAGCGTCTCCGGGGGCTGCGTCGAGGGTGCCGTCTACGAGCTCGGCTCCGGCATCCTCGAGGGCACGGATCCGGCGACCCTGCAACGCTACGGCGTCTCCGACGACGACGCCTTCGCCGTCGGCCTGACCTGCGGCGGCATCCTCGACGTCTACGTCGAGCGGGTCGACCGGGAGTCGTTCCCGCAGCTCGGCGAGATCGCGGCCGCGGTGCGCGAGCACCGGTCGGTGGCCGTGGCCACCGTCGTGTCCGGGCCCGCCGAGCGCGTCGGGCGCCGCCTGGTGGTCTGGCCCGAGTCGGTCGAGGGCACGACGGGCTCGGCGCGCCTCGACGACGCCCTGCGCGACGACGTGCGCGGGCTGCTCGCCGCCGGGCGCTCCGCGCTCGTGTCCTACGGCACCGACGGTGAGCGCCGCGGCGAGGGCCTGCAGGTGTTCGTCGAGTCCTTCGCCCCGCCGCCCCGGCTGATCGTCTTCGGCGCGATCGACTTCGCTGCCGCGGTCGCGCGGATCGGCACGTTCCTCGGGATGCGGGTCACCGTCTGCGACGCCCGGCCCGTGTTCGCGACGTCGAGCCGCTTCCCGGAGGCCCACGAGGTCGTCGTCGAGTGGCCGCACCGGTACCTGGCCAAGGAGGCCGAGGCCGGGCGCATCGACTCGCGCACCTCGCTGGCCGTGCTCACCCACGACCCCAAGTTCGACGTGCCCCTGCTCGAGGTGGCCCTGCGCCTGCCCGAGATCGGCTACATCGGCGCCATGGGGTCGCGGCGCACCCACCTCGACCGCCGCCAGCGCCTGCTCGACGCCGGCGTCACCGAAACCGAGCTGGCCCGGATGTCCAGCCCGATCGGCCTCGACCTCGGCGCCCGCACCCCCGAGGAGACCGCGGTGTCCATCGCCGCGGAGATGATCGCCCAGCAGTGGGGCGGCCGGGGCACACCGCTGTCGGATCGCGAGGGCCCCATCCACTCCGAGTCCAACGTCGAGCCGGCGGTGTCGGCCGCCTCCCTGTCGGCGGCCCTGTCCCCGACGGCCCAGGCCTGACGCCGGATCCCGCCGTCAGGCCGTGACGCGGGCGGTGAGCAGCAGGTACTCCCAGTCCATCACCGTCGTACCCGTGCCGCGGTCGTGGCGGGCGGCGACCGCGGCGATGTCGCGGTCGAGCGCGGCGGTGCGCTTGGGGTCGTCGGCGACGTTGCGGTAGGCGACGATCGTCGGCCCGTAGGTCTCCCGCCAGTAGGCCCGGAACGTCTCCGGGGACTCGAACGCCGTGACCGTCACCGTTCGGGTGCGGGTCTCGACGTCGGTGACGCGGTCGCCGAGCAGCGTGCGCACGTGCTCCTCGTCGCCCCACAGCGGTGGCGGCTGCGCGCCCGGCGGGGGCGGGGGCATGTACGGCTTCATCGTCCGGAAGAGGTCGCCGATGAAGCCCGTGGGCGTCCAGCTGATCAACCCGATGCGCCCGCCCGGGCGGCACACGCGGACGAGCTCGTCGGCCGCCAGCTGGTGGTGCGGCGCGAACATGACGCCCACGCAGGACAGCACCGCGTCGAAGGTGTCGTCTCCGAAGGGGAGCGCCTCGGCGTCGCCCTCCTGCCACTGCACCGCGACGCCCGCGCGCTCGGCGGACGCCCGGCCGGCGTCGAACAGCTCCGGGGTGAGGTCGGAGGCGACGACGTCGGCGCCGGCCCGCGCGGCGGGTACGGCGACGTTGCCGGTGCCGGCGGCGACGTCGAGCACGCGGTCGCCGGGGCGGATGCCGGCGGCGGTGACGAGGACCGGGCCGAGCTCGGGGATCAGCCGCGCGGCGACGTCGGGGTAGTCGCCCATCGCCCACATCGCGCGGTGCTTCGCCTTGAGCGTGCGGTCGGCGTCGGTGGCGGTGATCGGGGTCGTCGCCGTGATGTCGGTCGTGTCGGTCATCGTCGTCTCCTCGGTGTCACCGGCCGGGGTCGCCCCGACCGCCACCAGGAGGGTGCGCGTGATCACGTACCGGGTCCATGGGGGACTCCTCCCCATGTTCTGTTGACGCCTACTGCTCTGTTCAGGTCATATCCGGACCCCTGCCCATCACCTAACGTGAGTAGGGTGCAGTTGCTCGAGCGCGACGACGAGCAGCGCCTCCTGGAGCGGGCCTGGCGGGAGGCGCGGTCGGGCGCGGGCTCCGTCGTCCTGCTGGCGGGCGAGTCGGGCATCGGCAAGACCTCGCTGGCCCGCCACGTGGCGGACGGCCTGGAGGGGGCCGAGGTCCTGTGGGGAGTGTGCGACCCGCTGGGGGTGCCCCGGCCGCTCGGCCCGCTGCACGACGTCGCCGCCGACCTCGGCGAGCCCGTGGCCGGGCTGCTCCATGCGGGCGCCCCGCCGCACGAGATCCACCGCGCGCTGCTGGAGGTGCTGACCGCCCGACCGGTGCTGCTCGTCGTCGACGACCTGCAGTGGGCCGACGAGGCGACGATCGACCTCCTGCGCTTCCTCCTGCGCCGCATCGCCCGCTCCCGCTCGCTCGTCCTGGCCACCTACCGCGCGGACGAGCCGGACCCGCAGCCGGCGCTGCGGGCCCTGCTCGGCGACGTGGCGCGCACGCCCACCGCGACCCGCGTGGAGCTCGGGCCGCTGTCGGTCGCCGCGGTGACGGCGCTGGTGGGCGAGCGGGACATCGACCCCGCGGACGTGCACCGGATCACCCGCGGCAACTCGTTCTTCGTCACCGAGGTGATCTCCCAGGACGGGGCCCTGCCGGTCTCGGTCCGCGACGCCGTCCTCGCCCGCACCGCGGGGCTCGACGCCGACGCCCGCGACCTCGCCGATCTGCTGGCCTGCGCGCCCGGTGCCGTCCCCGAGGCGCTGCTGCCGGCCCTCGGCGTGGGGATCGGCCCGCTGCGTGCGCTCCACGGCGCGGGCCTGATCGCGCGTGACCGGCGGGGCATCACCTACCGCCACGACATCTGCCGGCTCGCGGTCGCCGGCGCCCTCCCACCCGGCGGCGAGATCGAGCTGCACCGGCGGATGCTCGAGGCCTTCGAGACGCTGCCCGACCCGGACCCGGCGCTGCTCGCCCACCACGCCCTGGCGGCGGGCGACGACTCGCGGGTCTTCCGCTACGCCGCGCGGGCCGGCCGCGTCGCGGCTGCGTCGGGCGCCCACACCGAGGCCGCGAGGTTCTTCTCCACGGCCCTCGACCGGGCGCCGCGCGACGCGCTCGGTGCCCGGGCGGGGCTCTGCGAGCTGCTCTCGAGCGAGCTCTTCCTCACCAACCGCCTCACCGAGGCGATCGCGACGGGCCATCGCGCGATCGGGTGGCGGCAGGCCGAGGGCGACCTCGACGGCGTCGGCGCCGGGCACCGGTCCCTGGCCGCGTACTCCTGGTACCACGGCGACCGCCCGGGCGCGGTGGCGCACGCGGCCACCGCCGTTGCGGTGCTCGAACCCCGCGCCACCCCCGGCAGCCGCAGCGCCGCCCTGCTCGGCCACGCCCTCGCGACCCAGGCCTTCCTGTCCGTGCAGGACAGCGACCTGCCGACCGCGGTCGCCCGCCTCGACCGGGCCCGCGCCGTCGCCGCGGGCGCGGTGGACGACCAGCTCACCGTCCGGCTCACCGTCGTCGACGCGATGATCGGCATGATGACCGGCGACGGGACCGCCCGGGACCGGCTGCACACGTTCCTCGACGCCGTGGGCGAGGACATCGAGGTGGAGCACTCGACGGGGTGGAGCAACCTGGCCAACCTCGACGTCGAGTGGCGGCGGCTCGACGCCGCGGAGAAGGCGCTCGACCGGAGCCTGCCGCTGACCGTGCAGTGGGAGTACCCGTTGTGCCACGACTGGCAGCGCGGCGTGCGGGCGCGTCTGCGGATGCTGCGCGGCGCGTGGGACGAGGCCGCGCACGACGCGACCGCCGTGCTCGCCGAGAGCGGCTCGCTGCTGACCCACACCTGGCCCTCCCTGGTCCAGGGGCTCGTCGCGCTGCGCCGCGGCGTCCCGGGCGCCGACGCCCACCTCGAGCGCGGCCACGACCTCGCCCAGCTCTTCGGTGAGCCGCTGCGCCTCCTCCCCGCGGTGTCGGCCCTCGCCGAGCGTTCCTGGGTGACGGGGCGGCCCGACCCCCGCCTGGAGGGGGCCGCGGCGCTGCTGGCCGACGGCGGGTCGCGCCCGGGCAGCGCGTGGTCGGGCGGGGAGCTCGCCGTGTGGCTGGCGCGCCTCGGTCACGTCGTCGAGGCCCCGCCCCTTCCCGAGGACTCCCCGTACCGCCTGGCGCTCGCCGGCCGGGCGCGGGCGGCCGCGGAGCGCTGGCACGAGCTCGGGTCGCCGTACGAGGAGGCCCTCGCGCTGGTGGACACGGGCGAGACCGACGCGGTGTTCGCGGCGCTGGAGCTGCTCGACCGGCTCGGCGCGGACGCGGTCGCGGCCAAGGTCCGTCGCGACCTGCGTGCCCGCGGTGTCAGCGGCGTGCCCGCCCGACCGCGGGCCACCACCCGCACCAACCCGGCCGGGCTCACCGCGCGTCAGGTCGACGTGCTGCGCCTCGTCGCCGAGGGGCTGACCAACGCGGAGATCGCGTCACGGCTGTTCATCTCGGAGAAGACCGCGGACCACCACGTGTCGGCGATCCTCGCGAAGCTCGACGTGCCCACCCGGCGCGAGGCCGCGGTGGCCGCGCGGGCGCTGGGGCTCCTGCCCGAGCGGCGCCGCGGCTCGCGCGACGCGACGGTCACCACCTAGCCCACACCTCGCCCGCCGGCCGGCCCCCGCCCCGCGTGGGGGGTGACGCAGAGCAAGGTGGGGAGCGGTCGCCGATGCCGTGACCGGGCGCTCGGCGGCACCGTCGGCGCATGGACATCACCCTGCGTCACTCGCCCACCGTCGAGGTGCGGGCCGCGCTGCGCGACCTCGCCCCGGTGATGGTCGGCCTGGCGCCCTTCGCGCTCCTGATCGGCGTGACCGGCGTCCGGTCCGGTGTCGGCGGCGGCACCGGGGTGCTCTCGTCCGCGGTCCTGCTCGGGGGGAGCGCGCAGCTCACCGGGCTCACGATGCTCGCCGGCGGCGCCGCACCGCTCGCGCTGGTCGCCGCGGTCACGCTCGTCAACGCGCGTTTCCTGCTCTACGCCGCGGCGATCGAGCCGAGCTTCCGCGACCAGCCGCGGTGGTTCCGGTGGGTCGGCCCGCAGTTCGTCGTCGACCCCACCTACGCGATGGTCACCCGCCGCGGCGATCTCGCCGACCCGGGCCGGTTCCGCCGCTACTGGCTGACCGCCGGCGTCGGGCTCGCCGCCGCCTGGGTGGGTCTGACGGTGCTGGGGGTCGTGCTCGCCCCCGTCCTCCCGGACTCGGCGGCCCTCGACGTCGCCGCGCCGGCGATGTTCCTGGCCGTGCTCGTCCCCCAGCTGCGCGCCCGGCCCGCCCGCGCCGGCGCGTCGGCCGCGGCCGTCACCGCCGTGGTCGCCTCACCCCTGCCCGACGGGATCGGCCTGCTGTGCGGCATCGCCGTCGGCGTGCTCGCGGCCACCCTCAGCGACCGGAGCCCGTCGTCATGACCTCCACCCTGATCCTGCTCGCCGCGGCCGTCGCGACCTACGCGCTGCGGACCGTGCTCATCACCGTCGTGCCCGCCCACCGCCTGCCCGCAGCCCTGCGCCGGGGGCTGGGCCACCTCGCCCCGGCCGCCCTCGCCGCGCTCGTCGCGACGGCCGTCGTGGGCCGCGGCGGGCTGCCCGTGCTGTTCGTCCCCGGCCCGGTGCACGCCGCGCTCGTCGCCCTCGCCGTCGCCGCGCTCGTCGCGTGGCGGACCCGCAATCCCGCCCTGCCCGTCCTGGCCGCCGTCGCGGTCCTGCTCTGCTGGGAGGTCCTGCCGTGACCCGCACCCTGCTCGGCGTCTGGGCCCACCCCGACGACGAGACGTTCCTGTCCTCCGGCCTGCTGCTCGACGCCCGTGCGCGCGGTGACCGGGTCGTGCTCGTGACCGCCACCCGCGGCGAGCACGGCACCGACGACCCGGCCCGCTGGCCGCCGGACCGGCTCGGCGCCCACCGCGCCCGGGAGCTGGACGCCGCGCTCGCCGTCCTCGGCGTCACCGAGCACCGCTGGCTCGGCTACACCGACGGCACCTGCCCGCTCGTGCCCGAGCGGACGGCGGCCGAGCGGATCGCGGCGATCGTCGACGAGATCGGTCCGGACACGATCGTCACCTTCGGCCCCGACGGGGTGACCGGGCACGCCGACCATCGCGCCGTCGGGCGCTGGGCCCGCCGGGCCTGGCGGGCCGCGGCGCCCGGCGCCACGCTGCTCGAGGCGGTGCTGCCCCGCGGCTTCGCCCGTCGATTCGCGGAGATCAACGAGACGTTCGGCGTCTTCATGGACGGGCCGGCGCCCGAGGTCGAGGCGGACCTGCACCTGCGCCTCGACGGTGAGCGGCTGGACCGCAAGATCGCTGCGATGCTCGCGCAGGACAGCCAGACGCGGCGCCTCGTCGAGGGGGTCGGGCTCGCGACCTTCCGGAGCTGGTGGGCCGAGGAGGCGTTCGTCCGGCGAACGTTGGCCGGTGCGCAGGCGGCCTGACGGTGCTGATCGATCGGGCGCCTCGTACTCCGAACGGAGCAAGACCGAACTCATCGGTCACCCTGCCGTCCCCCGCTGTCCGTCTGTAACGTGGGCAACCAAACGTCCTGAGAAGGGGGCAGCGTGGTCCTCGTCGACAGCGTGACCCGCGCGGGGGACTCGGTCATCGCGCGCCGCCGCCCCGAGGAGGCCCCGGTCGACGCGACCGTCTCCCCGACGCGGCGCCCGGCCGACCGGGCCGCGAGCCGTCCGCGCGCCGCCACGCCGCGGCTCGCGAAGTTCCACGTGCCGGAGATCCTCTTCGGGCCGGGGTCGCTGCCCGAGGCCGCGCACGCCGCGGTGCGCCTGGGCGCGCGGCGCCCGCTGCTCGTCACCGACCCCGGGCTCGTGGACGCCGGGTGGCCGGCACAGCTGTGCGCCCACCTCGCCGACGCCGGACTGCGCGCGTCGGTGTGGGACGGCGTCACGCCCAACCCGAAGGACCACGAGATCGCCGCGGGGCACCTGGCCTACCTCGAGCAGCGCTGCGACGTGATCGTCGCGCTCGGCGGCGGCTCGGTGATCGACGCGGCCAAGGGCATCGCGCTGCTCGCCGGCAACGGCGGCACCATCCTCGACTACGAGGGCGTCGACCGGATGGCCCTGCCCATCCCGCCGCTGGTGATGGTGCCCTCGACCTCGGGCACCGGCGCCGACGTCTCGCAGTTCTGCATCGTCACCGACACCCGGCGCAACACCAAGATCACGATCCTGGGCCGCGCGCTGGTGCCCGACGTCTCGGTGGTCGACCCCCACCTGCTGGTCACCATGCCCGACTGGCTGAACGCGGCCACGGGGCTCGACGCGCTCACCCACGGCATCGAGGCCTACGTCTCCCGGGCGCACAACCCGTTGACCGACCACCACGCGCTGCAGGCCATCGCCCTGGTCGGCGAGCACCTCGAGCGCACGATGGACCACCCGTCCGAGGAGGCCGCGCGCACCTGCATGGCGCAGGCCGCCCTCGAGGCGGGGCTCGCGTTCACCAACGCGATCCTCGGGGCCGCCCACGCGATGAGCCACCAGGTCGGTGGCCTGCTCGACCTGCCGCACGGCGTCATCAACGGCGTGCTCCTGCCGCACGTGATCCGTTTCAACGCCGAGCCGGACCCCCACCGCTTCGTCCCGATCGCGCAGGCGCTGGGTCTGCCCGGCGACATCACGCCGGACTCGACGGCCGGCGCCGCGGAGGCCGCCGAGTGGGCCGCGTGCGAGGTCCGCCGCCTCGCCGACGAGCTCGGCGTGCCGAAGGGCCTGGGCGAGATCGGTGTCACCGAGTCCGACGTCGGGCTGCTCTCGGCGATGACGCTGGCCGACGCGTGCCTGTCGACCAACCCGCGCGAAGCAGACCAGGCCGACATCGAGACGCTGTTCCGGGCGGCGCTGTAGTGACCGTGTCTGGGGCTCCTGCATGAGCAGCCGGATCTCCCCCGACCACCACGACCTCGACCAGCTCACCGGCATCCGGTCGGGCAAGCCCTCCTTCTACGTCGAGTACCTGGCCTCGGCCGAGCGGCTGCGCCGGGTGATCCACGCCCTCGACCGCATCTCGCGTGCGCTGGTGCGCACCACCGAGGGCCCCGGCACGCTGGTGCGCTCGGTCGCCGAGGCGGCGGCCGACCACCTCACCGCGCACTGGGTGGTGTTCGCGCTGGCCGACGGCGCGCTGCCGGAGGCGGCGCCGCGCCACCTCGTGCTCGGGCCCGTGGGCGACGAGGTCGACGCCCACGACCCGTCGGTGCCGCCGTGGGTCGCAGCCCACCTCGACGCGGTGCGCTCGGGGCACGGGCATCGCCACGGCGCGTCCGGGCCCGACGAGCAGGACCCGCACCACCTGCACGTGCCGGTGCACCTCGACGGCGACGTCGTCGGCGAGATCGTCGCCTGGACCGGCGCCGAGCGGGCCATCGACGCCACCGACGCCTCGGTGCTGCGCGTCCTCGCGGGCCAGACCGCGGCCGCGTTGCAGAACTCCGCGCTGCACCAGCGCACGATGCGGCTCTACGGCGAGGCCAGCCGGCACGCCGACGACCTCGCCGCGCGCAACGAGCAGCTCCAACGCACGCGGGACGCGCTGACGGTCGCCCGCCAGCGCGAGGTCCTCGACTCCGAGCGCCACCGCATCGCCCGCGAGCTGCACGACTCGGTCACCCAGTACGCGCTGTCGGCCGGGATGCAGATCGAGGTCGTGCGCTCGGAGATCCGCGACGAGCGGCAGCGCGAGCGCCTCGAGACGGCGAAGGCACTGACCCGCCGCGCCGTCGAGCAGCTGCGGTCGGCGATCTACGCGCTCAACCACTCCGCCGACGACCGCGGACGCCAGTCGCTGCCGGCCATGCTCGAGGAGCTCTCCACGGTGCACATGCCGTCGGACCTGCGGGTGGAGGTGCGCATCGAGGGCCGCCCGGTGCCGCTGCCCTCGGCCGCCGAGCGCTCGCTGTTCCGCGTCGCCGGCGAGGCCCTGTTCAACGCGGCCGTCCACGCCGAGGCCGGCGTCGCCGTCGTGCGCCTGGCCTTCCGCAAGGACCGTCTCGTGCTCTCGGTGTCCGACGACGGCACCGGCGACCCCGAGCACGTGCGGCGCTCGCTGCGCGTCGCCGCCGCCGGCGACCTCGACGGCTCGCACCGCGGGCTGGTGAACATGGCCGACCGCGCCCGCGAGATCGGCGGCACCCTGCGCATCCGCCGCGCGCCGCAGGGCGGCATCCGCGTCGAGGTCGGCGTCCCCCTGCCCCTGCCCGCCGCCGCCACGCCGGCGGGCGTCCCCGATCCCGCCGAGCCATCCGGGAGCCGGTCATGACCGACATCCGTGTCCCCGCCCGCGCCACCGCCCGCCGGGGCGAGGTCCGCATCGTGCTGGTCGACGACCACGCGATCGTCCGCCGGGGCCTGCGCTCCGTGCTCGAGCGCGAGCCGCAGTTCGCCATCGTCGGCGAGGCCTCCAGCGCGCCCGAGGCCCTCGCCGTCGTCGCGCACCAGCGGCCGTCGATCGTGCTGCTCGACCTCAAGCTCTCGACCAGCTCCGACTCCGAAGGCCTGCAGCTGTGCCGCCAGCTGACCCAGGCCCACCCCGGCGTCGGGGTGCTCGTGCTGACGACGTTCCTCGACGACCGGCTCGTCGTCGAGGCGGTGCACGCCGGGGCCCGGGGCTACGTGGTCAAGGACGTCGACACCACCGAGCTCACCGGCGCCATCCGCGCGGTCTCGCGCGGCGAGTCGGCGTTCGACTCGCGCTCCGCCGCCGCCGTCGTCCGCTCGCTCAACGGCCAGCAGCCCCACGGCGACCCGCTGACCGGCCGCGAGCTCGACGTCCTGCGCCTCCTCGCCCGCGGCATGTCCAACCGCACCATCGGCCGCGAGCTGTTCATCTCCGAGACGACGGTGAAGTTCCACGTCGGCAACCTCATGCGCAAGCTCGACGTCACCCGCCGCGCCGAGGCCGTCTACGCCGCCTCGAAGATGGGCCTGATCTAGGCACCGCACCTGCCGGTGCGAGCAATGCGGCTTTGCTGGCGTCAGACGCCAGGATCGCCACATCCTCACCCGCGCGACACGCCGGGGCCGCGCGCTGACGCGAGCTGCTCGACGTCCAGGTCGGCGCGGACGTCGGGGTGGGCGATCACCTCGATCGCAGCGATCCGCCGTCGGCGACGACGAGGTCGAAGGCGGAGAACACGCGCCCGCCCGGGGCGAACACCGCGCCGACCACCCCGCCCAGCAGCGCCGGGTGCGCGCGCCCCTCGCCCGGCCGCCGAACACCCGGGCGACGGCCTCCGCGCCGTGCACCGTCTCGGCGAGCTCGCGCGCGCGGCCCCGGTCCGCCTCCGCGCAGGCGCCGGCGGGGCCGCGCTGAAGAGCCGGCGGGACTCGTCGCCCGAACAGCGGCGAGCATCGCTCACACAGGCTCAGGGGAGAGGCGTCAGCAAGCGGTGGGGCCGGCGCAGGGCCCGGCTGACGGCGTCGTCGCGCTCCGGGCGCGTGCCGTCGTCGGCGTCCGGGTCGAGCGAGCGCGTCTCCAGCGACCCGGGTGCCGGCAGCGTCCCGCACGCCGGGCACATCCCACCTTCGGCGAGGTCGGCGCCGCCGGCGGGGCAGTCGGCGTGGCGGAAGCGCCGGCGCCCGCCGCCGGGACCCACGCGGTGCCGGTCGCCCCACCGGGCGAGCGTGAAGAGCGCGGGCCAGAGGTCGAGCCCCGCCTCGGTGAGCACGTACTCGTCGCGCCCGGGCGCGTAGGGACGCCGTTCGAGCACCCCGGCCTCGACGAGCGTGGCGAGCCGGTCGGAGAGCACGGCGCGCGGGACGTCGAGGTGGGCGCGCAGGTCGGCGAACCGGCGTACCCCGAAGAAGCAGTCGCGCAGCACGAGCAGCGTCCAGCGCTCGCCGAGGACCTCGAGGGCGCGGGCGAGGGCGCAGTCCTGGCGGTCGTAGTCACGGCCGAGCGGCACGGGCCACACCCTAGCCGCTTTCGGTTCAATCAACGAACCGAACCTGTTAGCGTCCGCACCCGTGACCACGGATGAGCGCCCCCGCGCCACCCTCGCCGTCGCCGGGACGGCCACCTTCCTCGCGCTCGTGGTCTTCACGGTGCCGCTCGCGACGTTGCCGTCGACGGCCACGGCGCTCGGCGCCGGGCCTGCGGCGCAGGCCTGGATCCTCAGCTCGATGAGCGTGGGCCTGGGCGTCGCGCTGCTGTCGGTCGGCGCGCTGGGCGACGACGTGGGGCGGCGCCGCGTCCTGGTGCTCGGCGCGCTGGTGGTGGCCGCGTCGTCGGTGCTCGGGGCCCTCGCGCCGTCCGCGCTCGTGCTCGTGGCCGCGCGCATCCTCCAGGGCGTCGGCGCCGCGGCCCTGGTCGCGTGCAGCCAGGGGCTGCTCGGCCACGCGTTCCCGGCCGGCACCCCGGCCGCGCGCACCGCCAGCAGCGTCTGGGGCGCGAGCCTCGGCGCGGGGATCGCCGCCGGCCCGTTCCTGGCCTCCGGTCTCGACCGCCTCGTCGGCTGGACCGGGGCCTACTGGGCGAGCGCGGTCGCGGCCGTCGTCCTGGCGCTGGTCGCCCGGTCGCTCGTGCCCGAGTCACGGGCCGCCCAGCCGCGCCCGATCGACCTGCCGGGCGTGCTCGTGCTCGCGGCCGGTCTCGCCGCACTGCTGGCCGGGCTCGTCGAGGGACGGGCGGGCTTCGATCGGCCGGTGGTCCTCGCGCTGGTCGGGGGCGGGGCCGCGCTGCTCGTGGCCTTCGTCGTGCTCGAGCGGCGGCGCGCGGCGCCGATGCTCGACATGGCCCTGTTCACGTCGCCGGCCTTCGTCGCCGCCACGGTCGGCGCGCTCGCGACCGGTACGGGGATCATCGCCACCACCTCGTTCCTGCCCACGGTCGTCGAGCGCGGGCTGGGCAGCACCGCGCTGGCCGGGGCGCTGCTGCTGTTCGCCTGGTCGGGCACGAGCGTCGTCACCGCCGTGCTCGCCCGGCGCCTGCCCGCCGCGTGGCCGGGGCGGCTGCAGATGGCCGCGGGCCTGCTGGTGGTCGCGGCCGGCCAGCTGCTGCTCTTCGGGCTGGCGACGGGCGACGCGCCCGCCTCGCTCGTCCCCGGCCTCGTGCTGGCGGGTGCGGCGAGCGGGGTGGTGAACGCCGCCCTCGGACGCGAGGCCGTGGCCAGCGTGCCACCCGGCCGCGGCGCGATGGGCGGGGGCGCCAACAACACCGCGCGCTACGTCGGGGCGGCGATCGGCGTCACGGTCATCGCCGTCGTGGCCACGCGCCCGTCCCTGGGCGGCGGCGCCCAGGGCCTCGTCGCGGGCTGGAACGACGCGCTGCCGATCTCGGCGGCGTTCACGCTGGTCGGGGCCGCCGCGGTGGCCGCCTGCCGACCCCGGCGGGTGCGGACCCCCGTGACCAGCGGGTGACGATCGCCGCCGGCCGGGGGAGGATCGCGGGCATGGACAAGACGAAGCTCGCCGAGACCCAGGGTCCGCTCAAGTCGCAGTACAAGGAGGACCCCGAGGCGGCGGTCGTCACGCTCAAGGCCGACGGCGACGTCGACGGCTCGGGCATCGCCTGCCGGGTGCAGACCGCCCAGGCGATCGCGGAGGCCGGCCTGCACCCCGCCACCGGCGGCGACGGCACCCAGCTGTGCTCGGGCGACATGCTGCTCGAGGCCCTCGTCGCGTGCGCGGGTGTGACGCTGCGGGCGGTGTCGACGTCGATGGGCGTCGAGGTCCGGGGCGGCAGCGTGCACGCCGAGGGCGACCTCGACTTCCGTGGCACCCTCGGCGTGGCCAAGGACGCGCCGGTCGGGTTCCGCGAGATCCGCCTGCGCTTCGACCTCGACACCGACGCCGACGCCGACACCCTCGCGACGCTGCACAAGCTGACCGAGCGCTACTGCGTCGTCTTCCAGACCCTCGCGAAGCCGCCGGAGCTCTCCGTCGAGATGGCCCCGCGCCAGACCGCGAGCGCCTGAGGACGAGCGCTCAGAGGCGCGAGACCTCGCACACCGACGCCCGCAGCGGCGAGCTGCCGCTGACGGGATCGCTGGGCTCCTGGCGCAGCACCAGGTTGAGGTTCGCGCTGCCGGGGCCGAAGGGCGGGTAGCCGGGCAGGCCCAGCTCGTCGCACGCCTGCCACCATCCGTGCTGACCGAACACCACCTGCGGGTCGAGGGTGCTGCGCAGCTTCGCGCGGGCCCGGACGTCGCCGTGCGGCGTCGCGATCCGCACCCAGTCCCCGGTCGCGATGCCGCGGGCGGCGGCGGTGCGGGGGTTCAGCTCGACCTGGGGGTCCGGGGCGCCCTTGCGCAGGCTCGCCATGTTGCGGTTCTGGCTCTCGCAGAACCACAACGACTTCGCGCAGCTGAGGATCAGCGGGAACCGGTCGGCGAGATCGGGCCGCGACCTCGGGCTCACGCCCGGCTCGGAGAACTCGGCGAGCGGCGGGTAGCCGTGCTCGAGGAGCACCTCCGAGTAGAGCTCGACCTTGCGCGTGGGCGTGGCGAAGCCGCGGGGGATGCCGTCGACCGGTTCGGCGTACTTGCGGTGGCGGGTCACGAGCGGCACCCGCACGCCCGCCGGCTCCGCGCGGAGCTGCTCGAGGCTCACCCCGCTCGGCTCCAGCTGGTGGCGGAACGCGGCCTCGACGTCCCCGTCGAAGAAGTGCTCGCCCAGCCCGAGGCGCACCGCGAGGTCGAAGATGATCTGCAGGTCCGAGCGCGCCTCCCCGCGGGCCGGGGCCAGGGGCTCGCGCAGCTGCACCAACGACTGGGCGTCCTCGCTGACCTCGAACCCGACGCGCAACGCGGTTGCCTCGAACGCGCTGGTCACCGGCAGGACGATGTCGGCCTGCTCGGCCGTCGGGCTCATGAACATGTCCGCGTGCACGACGAAGTCCAGAGCGCGCAGCGCGTCGCGTCCGCGGGCGCTGTCGCCGTGGGCCATCACGAGGTTCGAGCCGAAGTTGACGAACCCCCGGGCGCGGTACGGGCGGCCCTCGATCGCGGCGGTGAAGAAGTCCTCCCCGGTGACGAACTCGAAGCGGGCGGGGCCCAGGGGGCGGTGCTCCACCCCGAGGGCCTTGGCGCGCTGGGCGCGGGACAGCAGGGCCGCGCCGCCGATCGGGTTCGTGGGCACCGCGGGGAAGGCGACGTTGCCGCCCGGGGCGTCGAGGCAGCCGCTGAGCGCGTAGAGCTGGTTGACCGCGCGGATGATCTGCGTCGTACCGCTCTGCTGCTCGAGGCCCGACCACGTGTAGAAGGCGAGTGGCCGCGCCTCCCACAGGGTGCGGGCGGTGGCCTCGATGTCGGCGGCCGGCACCGTCGTGATCGCCTCGGCGACGCTCGGCTCCATCGCCCGGCACTGCTCGGCGACGAGGTCGAAGGCGGGTCGGCAGATGACCGGGCCGTCCGTGGTCCGGACCCGGCGTGCGCCGAAGAGCGCGAGCCGGTCCTCGTCCGCGGCGTAACGTCCGCGCGTCGGGTCGTACCCGACCGGCGCCCCGTCGGCCTCGTCCCAGGCGACGAGGTGATCCGGGTCCTCGCCGACCTCGCTGCCGATCTGGCTGCCGATCTCGCTGGCGGTCTCGCTACCGCGCAGGAAGCGGCCCGTGTCCTCGCGCACGAGGAGCGGCGCGTTGGTCCAGCGCCGCACGAAGTGCTCGTCGTACCAGCCGCGCTCGATCATGACGTGGGTGAGGGCGAGGGCCAGGGCGGCGTCGGTGCCCGGCCGCACCCGCAGCCAGTGGTGCGCCTTGCTCGCCAGCCCGGCCCGCCGCGGATCGACGACGACCAGGCGCGCGCCCCGCTCGAGCGCGGCGACCGTGCTCGTCGCGTGAACGAGACGCGCGATCGAGGGGTTGTACCCCCAGAAGAGGATGGCGCCGGCACGGTCGAGGTCCGGCATGTACACGCCCGGCACCGAGTCGCCGTAGGTGTAGATCGACGCCAGGTACCGGCCCCACCCGCACAGCTCCATCGACACACACAGGTTGGGACTGCCGAACGCACGTTTCAGCCGCATCACCCAGTCGACCGCGTCGGACATCGCCGAGGTCGAGGGCGAGGCGCTGCCGAAGACGACGGACTCGGGGCCGTGGTCACGTGCCAGCGCCCGGAGGCGGGTCGCGACCGTGTCGAGCGCCTCGTCCCAGCCGATCCGGCGCCAGCCCGGGTCGGCCGCGCCCTTGGGGTTGGTCCGCGCGAGCGGGTGCAGCAGCCGCTCGGGATGGTTCACCAGCTCGGGGGCGGCCTTGCCCTTCACACACAGCGCCCGCCCCGTCGGGTGCGCCGGGTCCGGCCCGAGGGCCACGAACGCCCCGTCACGCAGGGTGGCGGTCGCGCCGCAGCGCGACACGCACAGCGGGCAGAACGTGGCGACCTGTCTGGTCGGTGCGACGCGCGTCATCCGGACTCCCGCCCGGGTCCGTCGCAGCGACCTCTGCGCACGGACCGGGAGCGGCAGTGTGGGCCATCCGGGCCGTCGGGTCCACGGACCGGCACGAACGACGGCCGAACGGCCCAGGGAGTTGGGCTGCGGGATGACGCGCGTGCGAAGGAACGAGCGAGCGTCCCCTCGTGATCAACGGGGACTTCGGGCGCGTAGGAGCAGCGAACAGCACGTTCGCTGCTTCCCGAGCCTCGCTCAGTCGGTGTGGTAGGGGTCGTAGTGGATGTTGCGGAACGGCGTGCCCGCGTCGAGCAGCGCGTTGACCGTCGCGCGCACCATGGGCGGCGAGCCGCTGATGGTGATCTCGCGGTCGGCCCAGGCGCCGTAGCGGGCGACCACCTCGGCCAGCGTGCCCGTCTCGGCGCCGTGGCGGCGGCCGTCGTCCTCGACCACGGGCACGACCGTGAGCCACGGGAACTCCTGCGCGCTGCGGCGCAGGCCCTCGATGTCGTAGAGGTCGCTCCACGTCCGGCCGCCGACGAACAGGCAGACCTTGCGGTCGGTGCCCTCCATCATGAGCTGCTCGATGATCGCGCGCGCCGGGGCGAGACCGGTGCCGCCGGCGACCATGAGCAGGTCCGAGCGCCGACGCGGGTCGAGCGTCATCTGGCCCATGGGCGGACCGATGCGCCAGACGTCGCCGACGCGGGCGTGGGAGACGATCGCGCGGCTCACCCACCCGCCGGGCACGGTGCGGACGTGGAACTCGAGCACGCAGTCCGGGCCGGGGGCGTTGGCCGGCGACATCGAGCGCCACATGCGCGGGCGCTGCGGGGTCTCGACGCTGACGTACTGGCCGGCGAGGTAGGGCACGGGCTGGCTGGTCTGCACCCGCACCACGGCGAGGTCCTGGTTGATCCGCCGGTGCTCCATCACCCGCGCCATCCAGACTGCGGGTCCGCGCTCGCCCTCGGCGGCGTCGAGCATGATCGAGGCCGTCAGGGAGTACGCCCCCAGCCAGGCCTGCTCGATCTCGTTGTTCCACCGCTCGCCGGTGACCTCCTTGAGGGCCCCGACGAGGGCTTCGCCAACCTGATCGTAGTGCTTGTCGACCACGCCGAACTTTCGGTGGTCCCGGCCGAGCTGGCGCAGGAAGACCGACAGCTCCTCGGGCCGGTCGACCATCTGGATGACGTGCAGCAGGCCTCGCAGGAACCGCGTTCGCTGCAACTCCATGGTCACTGGGAACAGCTCGCGGGTCTCCGGTGAGAGGCGGAAGAGCCACGCGTAGAAGAGCTTGGTGAGCTCGTCGGACCGGTGCTGGATCGAGGCCCAGCTCTGCCGGATCAGCGAGACCATGTCGTTGACGTCGTTGGACACCGCCGACTCGCGGGGCGCGGGCATGCCGAGACCCTCGGGGGTCCCGGCCGCCGATGCCGGCATCGGGGGCGGAGGTGCGGTGGGGACCATGGCGCCCCCGGGTCCGGACGGCATCGCGGAGGTGGTCTGGCTCGACCCGTACGACGGCGGCACCGGCGCGCCGCCGGGGCCCAGGGGGCGTGCGCGCAGGCCGGCGGGCGGGCCGGACGGCCCGGACGGGTAGGTCATCGAGCTCCCATCGGACGCGGAGCGGTACGGACCCGTGGCATCGAGTCCGGTGCGGGACGCCCCGTACGGGGCCTCCCGCCGGTCGTCGGCGATGTCGAAGACCGAGCTGTCGGTCTCCTCCGGCCCCCTGGGACGCCCGGCGCCCAGGTGCCCGTCCGGGCGTGCGGACGTCTCGTAACCGTCGGGCTCGGCGTGCCCGGGGTACCAGCCCTCCCCGGAGCGGGGGTCACGGTCGGGGTGGGTGCCCGTACCGCGGGACCGCCCGTCGGGTCCCCCGGCCAGGGAACGGTCGTCCCTCGCTGCGGTCACGTCTGGTCGACTCCTCGTCCCGGATGACTGGACACCCCTCGGCGTCGCGCCACCCTAGCGGTTGTCCCCGACCCGGGAACGCTACTCCGCGTCGCGCTCCGCGCCGCTCGGTCGCGTGCTGGTGCGGCCAGCGTAGGGCCGGGTCCGGTGAGCGGGACGGGCAGGCACCCGGATCGGGTGACGCGTCCGAACGGCGGCGTCACCCGTCGTCGCCGATCGACCGCTCCCCGCGACCCCCCGCGGCCGCCCCGTGGACGTGGCCCGGCCGCCGCGCCGGGCGGCGGTCAGCCCGCGCCGGTCCCGCCGCCCTCGGCCGGGCTCGAGCCGGCTGCGGGTCCGTCGAGCCCCGGGTCCTCGGCGCTCGTACCCCGCCCCGCCCCGTCGGACTCCGCGCGGGTCGAGGGGCGGGACGGCGACGTGGACCGCGGGGTGCTGCGTGACGAGGTCGGGTCGTCGGCGGTCGTCGGGGTGGTGGTGCGGGAGCGCGAGGTCGTGCCCGGGGACGGGGCTCCACCACGGGTCTCGCGGGGTGTCGCCGCCGAGGACGGGGCGGCCCGGGCGGACGGTCGCGCCCCGTCCTCGGGGTCGTCCGCCTCGAGCGGGCCCGTCCCCGCCGTCGAGGTGGTGCCGCGGTCGGTGACGGGCCCGCCACCCGCCGGCGGCCTCTCGTCGGGCACGTGCGGGACCCGGGGCAGGGCGAGCTGCTGGCCGGTGCGCTGCGCCTCGAGGCCGAGCGCGATGCCGACGCCGCCGACCGCCACCGCGGCCATCACCGCGGCCGCGGCCGGGACCGACGACAGGCCGCGTCGCGACACCCTCGGCGTCCCCCGGGACAGCACGCGCGCCATCTCGTCGGCTCGCGCGCGCATCCGCCGCGACGGGCGTGGCCGGCGGCGGGCCGGGGGCGGGTCGGGGGTGAGGACGGCCTCGACGCCCGGGCGTCCGGGCGCCGCGAGGTCGGCGATCGCGGGGACCTCGGGCACCGCGGGCCCCGGGCGGGCCCGGCAGGTGGCACCGAACGACGGCAGGACCGCGGTCTCGCGGTCGTCGGCGACCGGCCCGTCCGGGTCGTGGCTCGCGGGCCCCGGGGCTCGCGTCACGGTGCACCTCCCGGCCCCGCGAGCGCGTCGTCCCCGACGACGTGACGCGCTGTGCACGAAGCCATCACACGTTGTCGACCGGAGAGGGTGCCAGACGCGTTCGACCGACGACGGACGACCCGGTGTTCTCGATCACCACGCGGCGGCCCCGGGACCTCCGGTGTGTGCGTGACGTGTCCGGAGCACCCTCTACAGTGGGCTCACGTGGAGCCGACACGGGGCGCCGGGACGCGCGCGGAGCCGTCCACGGCACGCCGCGTGGCCTTCGTGGTCGTCGCGTACTCGTTCGTGGTCACCATGCTCGGTACCACCCTGCCGACGCCGCTCTACCCCATCTACCAGGAGCGATACGGCTACAGCGGCCTGCTCGTCACGGTCATCTTCGCCGCGTACGCCGTCGGTGTGATCGCCGCGCTCCTCCTGCTGGGGCGCCTGTCGGACCAGATCGGCCGTCGACCGGTGCTGCTCCTCGGGCTCGGCCTCTCGGCGCTGTCGGCGGTCGCGTTCCTGGCCCCGCTCCCTGCCCCGCTGGACCTGCCGGGCCTGTTCGTCGGTCGCGTGCTCTCCGGGCTCTCGGCCGGGGTGTACACGGGCACGGCGACGGCGACGCTGCTCGACCTCGTGCCCGACGAGGGCCGCGCCCGCGCCTCGCTGGTGGGCGCGGCGGTGAACATGGGCGGCCTGGGGCTCGGGCCCGTCGTCGCCGGTGTGCTGGCGCAGTACGCCCCGGCGCCGCTGGCGCTGCCCTACGTCGCCTCGCTCCTGCTGCTCGTGCCCGCCGCGGTCGGCGTCGCGCTGATCCCCGAGCCGGTGCCGGGTGCGGGCGGGTGGCGCGGGGCGAGCCTGCGCCCGCAGCGGCTGCGCGTCCCCGCGGCGGCGCGCCCGGTGTTCGTGCGCGCGGTGATCGCCGGGTTCGCGGGGTTCGCGGTGCTCGGCCTGTTCACGTCGGTGTCGCCGTCGTTCCTGGGCGAGGTGCTCGACATCCGCGACCACGCCGTCGAGGGTCTGGTCGTGTTCTCGTTGCTGGCCGCGTCGACGGTCGGGCAGCTGGCGTCGGCGCGCCTGGGCGAGCGGACGTCGCTGGTCGGGGGTTCGGCGGTGCTCGGGGTGGGGGCGCTCGGCATCGCGCTGGCGCTGCTGCTCGCGTCGCTGCCGGTGCTCGTGGCCGCCGCGGTGGTGGCCGGGCTCGGCCAGGGCGCGAGCTTCCGGGCGGGCCTCGGCGCGGTCGGCGCGGCGAGCCCCGCCGAACAGCGCGCCGAGGTGTCCTCGAGCTTCTTCGTGGTCGTCTACGTCGCCCTGTCGGTGCCGGTCATCGGCGTCGGGGCGGCCGCGCAGGGCTTCGGTCTCACGACCGCGGGCGTGGTGTTCTCGGTCGCCGTGGCGGTCCTCGCCGCGGTGGCGGTCGGGGCGCTGCTGCGCCGAACAGACCATCAGGGTTCGGACGCGATCCCGAGTGATTGATCCGAACGGCGAGATCCGCTCCCGGCGACGGGGCGGCACAGTGGGTACCGCGCCGCACGGGACGGCACGACGACTCGGAGGTGGCATGACGCGCGGCGTGGCGATCGACGTCGTCGGCACCGGGGACCAGCTGGTCCCCACCCCGCATCCGCGGGACGGCCGGCCCCGTCCCGGACCCCGGGTCCCCACCCCCGTCGCCGCCGGCGACCCGGTGGTGCCCACCGACAACCCCCCGCCCTCGCCGCGCGAGGGTGACGACGACGCGCCGGCGACCCCGGAGGCCGGGCCCACCGCGGTGCGGGGTGTCGACCCCGACGAGGCCGAGGAGTTCCTCCGGCTCTTCCACACCGAGAACCCGGCGTCGGGGCCGGTCGAGCCGCGGATCGTCGCGGTCCGTGAGGAGATCGACCGCACCGGCACCTACGTCCACACCCACGACGAGCTCGAGTTCGGGGCGCGGGTGGCCTGGCGGAGCTCCGCGCGCTGCATCGGGCGGCTCTACTGGCGCAGCCTGCACCTGCGCGACCGGCGGCACGTCACCGCGCCCGAGGAGGTCGCCGCCGAGTGCGTAGGCCACCTGCGCGAGGCCACGCGTCGCGGGCGCATCCGCTCCACCATCACGATCTTCGCGCCCGACGGCCCGTCCGGCCCGGGACCGCGGGTGTGGAACGAGCAGCTGATCCGCTACGCCGGCTACCGCGCCGGCGGGCGGGTGCTCGGCGACCCGCGCTACGTCGGGTTCACCGACACCGCCCGCTCGCTGGGCTGGCTGCCGCCGAGCCCGATGGGGCGCTTCGACGTCCTCCCGCTCGTCGTCACCGGCGGCGGGGAGCACGCCGCGGCCGGTCCGCAGGTGCACGAGGTGCCCCGCGATGCGGTGATGGAGGTGGACCTGCACCACCCCGAGCACGCGTGGTTCGCCGAGCTGGGCCTGCGCTGGCACGCGCTGCCCGTCATCAGCAACATGCGTCTCGACATCGGCGGCATCTCCTACCCGGCGGCGCCGTTCAACGGCTGGTACATGGCCACCGAGATCAGCGCGCGCAACCTGGCCGACGCCGACCGCTACGACATGCTCGCCGAGGTCGCCGACGCCATGGCGCTCGACACCTCCAGCGACCGCACGCTGTGGCGCGACCGCGCGGCCATCGAGCTCACCGCCGCGGTCCAGCACTCCTTCGACGAGGCCGGCGTCTCCCTCGCCGATCACCACGGCGAGTCGCAGCGCTTCCTGCGTTTCGTGGAGAAGGAGGAGGCGGCCGGGCGCCACTGCCCCGTCGACTGGAGCTGGATCGTCCCGCCGATCTCCGGCGGCCTCACCCCGGTGTTCCACCGGTACTACGACGAGCCCACCGACACCGGCCCGATGTTCCGCCTCGACGACCAGGCCAAGGCGCGTGGGCGGGGGTGCCCGGTCTGACCCGACCCCGAGTCGCGATGATCAACGGGGACTTCGCGCGCGTAGAAGCAGCGAACAGCCCGTTCGCTCCATCCCGCGGCCGCGTCAGCCCACCTCGACCACGAGCCAGCCGCCGTGGTCGTCGGCGACGGTGAAGGGGCGGCCGGAGCGCTCGCCGAGGGCGTGCAGGGCGGCGTGGTCGAAGGTCCTCAGGTGCCCGTACACGGGCTCGGGGACGTCCTCGTAGGGCACGGCGACCACGACGCGGCGCCGGGCGACGCGGAGCATCTCGTCGAGCACGGGGACGGTGTCGGCCGCGGGCAGGTGCTCGAGCAGGTGCACCGCGGTGACGGTGTCCACGGAGCGGTCGGCGGCGGGCAGGGTGCGGGCGTCGGCGACGACGGTGCGCACGGGCTCGCCGCGGCGGCGGGCGACGGCGCCGAGCAGGCCCATCGTCCCCGGCGTGTGGTCGGTGGCGACGACCTCGAACCCCTCCTGCGCCAGCCGCAGCGGCAGGAAGCCGAAGCACGAGCCGACGTCGAGCACCGTCCGCCCGCGGAGCTCGGAGAGAACGCGCTCGTGGACCGGGGCGAACGCCGCCAGCGACGACTCCGGGGCCACCGTCGGGTCGACGGGGTGCGCCGGTGAGCGCAGCGCGGCGAGGCTGTTGGCGTAGAACGTCGACCACGCCGTCAGCGGGTCGCTGATGGTCGAGCGGACGACGCCGGTGAACACCCGCTCGAAGTCGCCGGCCGACGCGACGAGGCCGGAGAGCTCGCCGGCGATGAGCCCGGCGATGTCGTCGTCGAGCTCGTCGGGGCGCAGCCGGTGCAGCACGAGCAGCCGGTCGCCGGGCAGGTGGACCTCGAAGTGCTCGGTGACGCGCTCGGGCGGGCGGGCCGCGACCAGGCGCACGGGGACGGGCGCGCGGTCGACGTGACACACGACCACCCGGGCGTCCTCCCAGCGCCCGGGGTGCGACGGGGCGAGCGGGTCGATGCGCACGGTGCCCGCAGTGCCCGCGGGGACGTCGCGGACGCCGGTCACGGCGGACCCCCACCCACCCTCATCGCCCGATCATCTCGGCCGCCATGTCGTGGCTGACCTCGGAGAGTCCGGTGAGGTCGCGCACGACCCGGATGCGGTCGCAGTACTCGGCGTAGCGCGGCAGGTCGCACGCCCCGAGCCCCCAGGAGTAGCGCGGCTCCGGGGTCAGCCAGATCGTCTCGCGGGCCCGGCGGGTGATCTCGGCGAACGCGTCGGTGTTCGGGTCGTTGCCGTTGCCCCGCCCGTCGCCCAGCACGATCACGGTCGAGCGGCGGTTCACCGCCGACCCGTGGTCTTCGAGGAAGGTCCCGAACGACGTCCCGTAGTCGGAGTTGGCGTCGACGTCGAGCAGGTCGCCGCCGAAGATCAGGCCGAGGGCGTCCTCGACGGTGTGGTCGGCGAACAGGTCGGTGACCTCCATGAGGTCGGCGACGAACGCGAACGAGCGCACCTGCCCGAACATGTCCTGCAGCCCGTGGACCAGGTGCAGGGTGAACCGCGCGGTGGCGCGCACCGACAGCGAGACGTCGGCGAGGATCACCAGCCGCGGCTTGTCCTCGGTGCGCGCGACCGTCACGGGCCGGAACGGGACGCCGTCGAAGCGCATGTTGCGCCGCATCGTGCGGCCGGGGTCGATGCGCCCGCGCGGCGACTCGCGGCGCTTGTGGGTCAGGGCGCCGTGCAGCGTCTTGGCCAGCCGGCGCAGCGAGTCCTCGAGCTGCTGGCGCTCGTGCTCCTCGGCCCGGTCGACCTCGGCGCGCCGGGCGTCCTCGCCGCCCGTCCCGTCGTCGACGATGCGCTGCTCGATCTCGAGCAGCCGCTCGAGGTGGCGCTTGATGGCCTCCGGGAGGTTCTCCAGCATCCCGGCCAGGCGGCGTCGCAGCGCCATGGCGTCGGTCTCGTCTCCGGCGGCGCCCTCGGCGTCCTCCTCGACGCCCTGCAGCCACCCCAGCAGCGCCTCCTGCTGAGCGACGTTGAGGTCGGCGTCGACCTTCGTGCCCGATGCGGCGGCGATGTCGCCGGGCAGGCCGCCGCCGTGCAGACGGTCGGTCTCGATCTGCACCTTCTCGCCGGTGCCGGTCTGGTCGGTGGCCCCGTCCTTGGAGAAGACGATCTCGTCGGTCATCGCGGCCAGGTCGATCTTGTTGGCCTCCTGGTGCAGGTTGTACTGCTGGGCCATGTCCTCGGGGTCGAAGAACTCCTTGATGTCGACGGGCGTGCCGTGGTCGTGGCCCTGCTGGGGGGTCTCGCTCGGCTCCTCGGACAGCGTGAAGTCCTCGAGGACGCCGTCGTCGGACAGGTCCTCGTGCCCGTGCCCGTGGCCGTGGCCCCGGTCCTCGGCGCCGATGCGCACCAGCGCGAAGAACGCGTCGAAGATCTCGTCGTAGGTGTGCTCGTCGCGGATGTCCTTGACGAGCGCCACGCGCAGCGCGGCCTTGAGCGTCTCGCGGTCGGCGAGCACCCCGGGCTCACGCGCGCAGCGCATCGCGTCGAGGACCTCGGAGGTGGAGATCCGCACCTGACGGATGCGGAGCAGGCGGACGAAGCGGTGGATGCTGGCCTCCACGCGGGCCTCCTCTCGCGGTCGGCGCTACAGCGCGCGGCGCTTGCCGAGACCGGCGCCGAACGAGCGGCTGCCCTGGCCCGAGCTGACCGGGCGCTTCTTGGCCGGCTCGGCCTCGCCGGAGCGCGCCTTCTCCTGGTACTCGCGCCCCGGCGCGCCGTAGACACCGGCGTGGCGGCCCTCCTGGTCCTTCGCCGCGCGCACGGCCCGGCCGTCGGGGCCGTCGTCGGCGTCGTCGTCGACGCGGCGGGACGTGGCCGGCGCCGGACCCGCGGAGTGGCCGTCGTCGTGGCCGTGCCCGTGGCCGTGCCCGTGGCCGTGGCCGTGGCCGTGGTCGTCGATCTCGGCGTTCGGGTCCACGAGCTTCGGCAGCGCGCCGAGGGCCTTGGTGACGTCCTTGTCGTACTTCACGACGACGCTCACGGTGTCCGACAGGATCGAGCTCGACAGCTCGTCCACGCCCAGCACGGCCAGCGTCCGGGCCCAGTCGATCGTCTCGGAGATGCTCGGCGCCTTGCGCAGCTCGAGCTCGCGCAGCCCGCGCACCACCTCGACCAGCTCGCGCGCGGCGGCCTCGGGGAGCCCGGTGCCCTTCGAGCGCACGATCTCCAGCTCGCGCTCGGCGGTCGGGTAGTCGAGGAACAGGTGCAGGCAGCGACGCTTCAGGGCGGCGGCCAGGTCGCGCGTGTTGTTGCTGGTCAGGATGACGTAGGGCGCGTTCTTGGCCGAGAACGTGCCGACCTCCGGGACCGAGATCTGGTACTCGCCGAGGGTCTCGAGCAGCACCGCCTCCAACGCCTCGTCGGCGCGGTCGACCTCGTCGATGAGCAGCACGACCGGCTCGTCGGAGCGGATGGCCTCCATCAGCGGGCGCTCGGCGAGGAACTCCTCGGAGAAGAAGACGCTGTCCTGCGCCGCGATGCGCTCGACCGAGGTCTTGATGTCGGGGGCGTCCTGGACGATCTCACTGATCTTCTCGCGCAGCATCTGGGTGTAGAGCAGCTGCTTGCCGTAGTCCCACTCGTAGAGGGCCTTGGTCTCGTCCTGGCCCTCGTAGCACTGCAGGCGCAGGAAGCGCCGGCCCGTCGCGAGCGCGAGCATCTTGGCCAGCTCGGTCTTTCCGACGCCGGCCGGGCCCTCGAGCAGCAGCGGCTTCTCGAGACGGGTGAGCAGGAAGACGGTGGTCGCGAGGCGGCGGTCCGCGATGTAGCCCTGCGCGGCGAGCGCGTCGACGACCTCGTCGACCGATCCGAACGGGAAGTCCTCGTCTCCCGAGCCTCCGCACGGGGAGTGGTCGGTCGCGGTGTCGACGGTCGTGCTCACGCGGGGGTGTCCTCTCTGGAGGTGCCGGGCCGGCCGGGCGGTCCCGGCCGGAGGTGCGGGACGCACCGGGGCCCGGCGGAGGACTTCCCTCCGCCGGGCCCCGGGACGCGTCAGCTCAGCAGGTCGTCGAGGTCACCGTTGAGGCAGTGGTCGACGACGGGGCGCACCGTCGTGAAGGTGCACTCCTTGGGGTTGCCGGGGGTGCAGGCGTCCCCGAGGACGTGGTTGGTGATGCGGTCCACGTCGGCGTCGTTGCCCGTGATGGTCTTCTCGTTCTCGTAGAACTTCGTCGGGCCCTTGCCCAGGCGGTTCTTGGAGTACGAGTCCTGGGTGACGTCGGTGAACTTCTCCGGGATGCCCACGTCGCGCAGCAGGCGGATGGACGCGGCGAGCGCGGCCTCCGCGGCCTGGACGTCGGTCATGTGCGTGGTGTCCACGCCCATGGCCTGGGCGATGCGCGCGAAGCGCTTGTAGGCCACCGGCATGTTGAACGCCCACACGCGGGGCAGCGCGACGGCGTTGTTCAGGCCGTGGTGGGTGTCGTAGAACGCCGACACCGCGTGCGAGATCGAGTGGATGATCCCGAGGCCACCGGAGTTGAAGGCCTGCGCGGCGATGTACTGCGCGTACATCATGCCCTGCCGGCCGGGGAGGTCCTGGCCGTTCCAGACTGCCTCGCGCAGGTGGTTGTTGGTCAGCTCGATGGCGTGCAGGGCGTTGCCCAGGCTCGGCTCGAAGTTGAGCCGCGAGACGTAGGGCTCGGAGGCGTGTGCGAGCACGTCGAAACCGCACTGCGCGGTGAAGTCGACCGGGCAGTCGTAGTAGAGCACCGGGTCGTCGATCGCCAGGCTGGTGACCGAGGCGTCGTCGAACGCGACGTACTTGTGCGGTTTGTTCGGGTCGGTCGTGGTGTCGGTGATGACGTAGGCCCACGACGTCTCCGAGCCGGTGCCGGCCGTCGTCGAGACCGCGATGTGCGGCGGGTTCTTCGGGTTCTCGGACTGGTTGAAGCCCTCGAACTCGTTGACGTTGCGGCCGTCGTGGGCCACCGAGACGCGGGCGCCCTTGCAGGCGTCGTGCGAGGAGCCGCCGCCGATGGAGACGAAGCTGTCACAGGAGTTCTCCTGGTACAGCTTCACCGAGTCCATGACGTTGTAGTCCTTGGGGTTGGACTCGACCTGGTCGTAGATGACCGTCTCGATCCCGTGCCACTTCATGGACTCGGAGATCTTGTGGACGATGTCCGTGCCGCGCAGACCCGAGGTCATGATCAGCGTCTTCTTGAAGCCCATCTTCAGGGCCTCGGGGCCGATCATCTCGTGCGAGCCGGGCCCCAGCAGCGCCCGAGGGAACGGGTGGAATTCCTTGATCGGGAACGGCTTGAGCAGCTCGTCTACCTGCATGGCGGTCCTCTCGTCGACTCCGGGTACCGAGGGCGCGGGCCCTCGTGATCCGGCGCGACGCTAGGCGTGGCGCGGGTCACCGCAGAAGGGCCATGCGGTGATCCCGGCCACGGCGACGGTGGCCGCCCTGCACCATCGGGCAGGTGCCCCGCCTGGCCATCGTGCGGCGTTGTCATCGTTCTGTTGTTGCCTCTATTTTGTGATAGTCGGTGCGGGTGGGCGAGGACGCGGCAGGGAACCTGCGGCGGGTGGGCGAGCTGGCCGGGCGCACGGCGCTGGTGACGGGAGCGAGCCGCGGGCTGGGCCGGGCGATCGCCGCGGGGCTGGCCGGCGCGGGCGCGCACGTGATCGGGATGGCGCGCGACGCCGAGGCGCTCTCCGCGGCCGTGGACGCGTACGGCGGGGTGGCGCTGCCCCACGACCTGGCCGACGTCGACGGGATCGCCGCGCGCGTCGACGGCCTCGAGGTCGACGTGCTGGTCAACGCCGCGGCGGTGATGAGCTCGCGGCGGTCGAAGACCCTCGACGCCTCGCTCGACGAGTGGCGCGATGTGCGCGCGGTCGACCTCGACGCCCCGTTCGCGCTGGTGTCCGCGCTGGTCCCGGGGATGGCGCGGCGGCGATGGGGCCGGGTGGTGAACCTGAGCGCCTGCCTGGGGCGGATGTCCGGGCCGGGCACGGCGGGCGGGCTGGCGCCGTACCGGGTGGCCAAGGCGGGGCTCAATGCGCTGACCCGCAACCTGGCCCACGAGCTGGCCCTCGGGCGGCGGGGCGTGCTGGTCGACGCGACGTGTCCGGGCCACTGCCGCACCGACATGGGCGGCCCCGACGCGCCACGCTCGGTGGAGCAGGGCGCCGACACCGCCCTGTGGCTCGCCCTGCGCGACTCCACCCTCTCCGACCCCGTGCCCACCGGGCGACTGTGGGAGGACCGGGCCGAGGTGCCGTGGTAGGTGGCAGCGCCGCCCCGGAAGGAGCGAGGGCGTCCCCCGCTGCGTGGGACGCAGCGAAGGCGTCCCTCGCTGCGTGGGGGCGCGCGACGGTCCCGGGAGCGAGGGTGTCCCTGGCTGCGCAGGACGCAGCCAGGGCGCCCCTCGCCCCGGTGGCCCCGGTCTCGCTACTTCTCGGCCAGGGCCGCGCGGGCCAGGTCCAGCGCGCGTTCGGGCGAGACGCCGAGGGCGGTGACGCGGCGGGCGTACTCCGCCGCCAGCTCGCGGGCCGGGTCGGCGGCCGCGTCCGCGCCGACGACGAACGTGCCCAGCCGCCCGCGGGTCTCGACGACGCCCGCGGCCTCGAGCTCGCGGTAGGCGCGGGCGACCGTGCCGGGGGCGAGGTTCAGGTCGGTCGCGAGCCGGCGGACCGCGGGCAGGCGCGTGTGCGGGGCCAGCTCGCCGGTCCGGGCGAGCTCGGTGATCCGCGCGCGCAGCTACTCGTAGGGCGGGTCGGTCGAGTCGGGGTCGAGGTCGATCAGCTCGCTCACCGCGCCGAGAACCCCCGGGCGAGCAGGTCGAACGCCTCGTCCACCAGCCCGCCGAGCGCGGCGGCGTCGGCCTCCGGACGCGCGTGCCAGGCGCTGAACACCGCGCGCATCGAGGCCACCACGGCGCGCCCGAACACCTGCGCGCGCAGCGACCCGGCGTCGACGTCCCAGCGGCGCGCGGCGTCGCCGGCCAGCGCGGACTCCCAGTCGCGGTAGCGGACGGTGGCGCGGGCGGCGAGCTCGGGCACGTCCTCGATGAGCCCGAGGCGCCGGCGCAGGGCGGGCAGCTCGCCGTCGGCGTAGCGGTTGACCGCGAGGAACGCCGCGCGGGCCGCGGCCACGGGGTCGGCGCCGGGCTGCGTGGCCAGCGCAACGACGAGCGCGGCCAGTCCTTCATCGAGCTCGCCGAGCACCACGTCGAGCTTCGTGGGGAAGTACCGGAAGAACGTGCGCCGGCCGACCCCGCCGGCCGAGGCGAGCTCGTCGACGGTCGTCTCGTCGAACCCCTGGGTCGCGAACAGCTCCAGCGCGACGTGCTCGAGGCGCCGGGCGACCGGCGCCCGGCGCGCGCTCCTCGTCACCACACCAGCATCCCCTACCAAGTCGTCGTCGTGCCCACCCCCACCGAACGGAGGGGCGGGTCCCGCCCGGTGAGCGTGTGGTGGGTGGCACCGAGTGCCGCTTAGCGTTCGCAGCGCCCGAGGCACCCGCAGGTGAGGAGGACGCGATGGAGATCAAGGACGAGCACGCCGACAGGGAGCAGCTGGTGGAGGAGACCCTCGTCGAGGAGGTCTCGATCGACGGCATGTGCGGCGTCTACTGATGTCGACGACGGCGGCGGGGGCCGGCCCGCAGGGTCAGATCTCGGGCTCAGCCCCCGCCGGCGTCGGTGACTTCGACGCCGGCCGGCCGTACCGGATCTCCGGTTCGGTGTCGGTGCGACCGGAGTCGTTCGGCGCCCTCGTCTACGACTTCCACACGCGGCGGCTGTCGTTCCTCAAGACCCGCCCGCTCGTCCGGGTCGTCGAGTCCCTCGCCGACCACCCCGACGTCCATGGCGCCCTCGAGGCCGCCGAGGTCCCTGCACACCAGCGGGAGCAGTACCTGAAGGCCCTCGCCGGCCTCGCGCAGGCGGGGACGATCAAGCCCCGGGAGGACGCGCCATGAAGCTCGTCGAACACTTCACCCACGGCCTGAACTCCCCGATCTGCCTGACCTGGGAGCTCACCTACGCCTGCAACCTGTCCTGCGTGCACTGCCTGAGCTCCTCCGGCCGCCGCGACCCCCGCGAGCTGTCGACCGAGGAGTGCAAGGCGGTCATCGACGAGCTGCAGCGGATGCAGGTCTTCTACGTCAACATCGGCGGCGGCGAGCCGACGGTGCGCAGCGACTTCTGGGAGCTGCTGGACTACGCGATCGCCCACGACGTCGGCGTGAAGTTCTCCACCAACGGGGTCAAGCTCGACAAGGCTCGCGCCGCGCAGCTCGCGGCCACCGACTACGTCGACGTCCAGATCTCCCTCGACGGCGCGACGGCCGAGGTCAACGACCACGTCCGCGGCCCCGGCTCGTACGCCACCGCGATCCGGGCGATGGAGAACCTGTACGAGGCGGGCTTCGGCCAGTTCAAGATCAGCGTGGTGGTGACCCGCCACAACGTCGACCAGCTCGACGACTTCAAGGCCATCGCCGACCGCTACGGCGCCCAGCTGCGGATCACCCGCTTCCGCCCGTCGGGGCGCGGCGCCGACTCGTGGGACGAGCTGCACCCCACCCGCGAGCAGCAGCGCCAGCTCTACGACTGGCTCGTCGCCCGCGGCGAGGACGTCCTGACCGGTGACTCGTTCTTCCACCTCTCCGCGTACGGCCAGGAGCTGCCGGGGCTCAACCTGTGCGGGGCCGGGCGCGTGGTGTGCCTGATCGACCCGGTGGGCGACGTCTACGCCTGCCCGTTCGCCATCCACGACCAGTTCCTCGCGGGCAACGTCCGCTCGCCGGGCGGCTTCGACACGGTGTGGAAGTCCTCCGAGCTGTTCGCCGAGCTGCGCGGACCGCAGTCGGGCGGGGCGTGCACGAAGTGCTCGCACTACGACGCCTGCCAGGGCGGGTGCATGGCGGCCAAGTTCTTCACCGGCCTGCCGCTCGACGGCCCCGACCCGGAGTGCGTGCTCGGCAACGGCGAGCGGGAGCTGGCCAAGCTCCAGGTGGACGGTGATCCGCAGCGGGTCATCCCCAAGCCGTCGCTGGACCACTCGCACCGCACGACGCCGCGGGATCGCCGCGAGCCGGTCCCGCTGACGCTGTCGGTGCGCCGACCCGACCGGGCGTGCGACTCCGACCCCCTCGGCGGCGAGGGCACCCGCCTGCCCGCCGGCATCCGGGTCGGCTGAGACCTCCCCCGGTGCCGCGGGCGACCCCCGCGGCACCGGGGTGAGTCCACTCGCGGCCTCACCGGTCGGTGCGGCACCGGCAGGTCGGGACGCGTCAGGGCCGAGTGGTGGCGCGAGACGGACCGTTGGACTCTGAGGGACTCGGCGTTCACGGGGCTGGCTGGACGGCGTGCACGACGCGGGGAGCGGCGGCCCATGACCCGTGGGTCGGCTGCCTCCGCCCCACACCCCGGAAGGGCTGCGCCATGAGTCTCAGGGACAAGGTCCAGACCGGCGCCGATGCTCTGGCCCGCAAGAGCATGGACGCCGCCGCGAAGGGTCAGGCCAAGGTCGAGGCCATGCAGGCGAAGCGTCGAGGCGACGCCCTGCTCCACGATCTCGGTGCCGCGGTCTACCTCGAGCACCAGTCCGGGCGGACCACCGAGACCTCCCGGGCGCTGCTCGCCGAGCTCGATCAGCACGCCGCCGAGCACGGCCTGGACACCTCCCCGGACGTCACGCGTCCGGCGGCCTCGTCCGGGAGCTGACCGGCGGGTGCCGGTGCCGCCGGGCCGCTGCCGTCAGGACGACCCGGGGGTGACCAGACCCGTCTCGTAGGCGAGGACGACCAGTTGCGCGCGGTCGCGAGCGTGGAGCTTGGTCATGGCCCGGTTGACGTGGGTCTTCGCCGTGAGCGGGCTGATCACCATGCGGTCCGCGATCTCGTCGTTGGACAGGCCGTGCGCGACGAGAGCGACCGCGTCCCGTTCCCGGTGGGTCAGCTCCCGCAGCGCCGTGTCTCTCCGGGTGGCCGGTGGGTGGGTGACGTACTGGTCGATGAGCTTGCGGGTGATCGACGGGGCCAGCAGGGCGTCCCCGCGTGCGGCGACCCGCACGGCGTGCAGGAAGTCCTCCGGCAGGATGTCCTTCACGAGGAACCCGGCCGCGCCGGCCCGCAGCGCCTCGAAGACGTACTCGTCCAGGCCGTAGTTGGTCAGGATCACGACGTGCACCGGGGCCAGGGCCGGGTCCGCCGCGATGTGGCGGGTGGCCTCGATGCCGTCGACGCCCGGCATCTGGATGTCGACGAGCGCGACGTCGGGCAGGTGTTCGCGCGCCAGCGCCACGCCCTCGCGACCGTCGCCGGCCTCGGCCACCACCTCGATGTCGTCCTCGACGTCGAGCAGCGCGCGGAACCCGCTGCGGATGAGCGGCTGGTCGTCGACCAGGAGGACGCGGATCACGACGTGTGCCCCGTCGGGAGTTCGGCGTGGACGCTGAACCCGCCCCCGCCGCGCGGTGCCGCGGTGAGCGAGCCACCGAGCGCCGTGACCCGTTCCCGCATGCCGAGCAGCCCGACACCGGGCACCGGCGGGGAGGACGGGGTCGCTGGTCCGTCGTCGTCGACGCGGACGACCAGGGCGTCGGGCCGGTGGTCGATCAGCACCCTGGTCCTGGCCGCGGCCGCGTGCCGGGTGATGTTGGTGAGTGACTCCTGGACGATCCGGTACGCGGTCCGGTGCACGGCGACCGGGACGTCGTGTCGATGTCCCTCGATCGTCAGGGTCGCGTCCAGACCGCACGTCCGAGCTCGTTCCACGAGCTCCGGGATGTCGTCCAGCCCGTACGGCGGGTTCTTCCCGTCCGTCCCGTCGTCACGCAGCGCCTGCAGTGTCGCGCGCAGTTCCCGAGCCGCCTCCCGCCCGGCCTCCCGGATCGCGAGCAGGGCCTCCGGCACCTGTTCCCCGCGTTTGCGGGCCAGGTGCACGGCGACCTCGGCCTGCACCGTGACCACGGAGATCTGGTGGGTGAGCGAGTCGTGGAGCTCCCGCGAGATGTGCAGCCGTTCCTCGTCGGCGCGCCGGCGCGCGGTCTCCTCACGGGTGCGCTCGGCGTCCTCGGCCCGGCGCTCGGCCTGTCGCAGCGCCTCACCGGCCGCTCCGGCGGCGACCAGCCAGGCCAGGGGGAGCACGTCCCGCGCCTGGGTGAGCGCCTCGCCCACGGGCCAGCCGCGCGGAGAGGCCAGCATCGCGAGCGGGACGGCAGCCAGCATGATCACCGACGCCGCGATCGTGACGACACGGTGCCCCGCCCGCACGGCGGCGTACACCGCGACCAGGAACGCGACGGCCGGCACCTCGAACCCGACGGCGAGCTGACCCAGCGCGCACGACCCCGTCACGGCCAGCACGACGAGGGGAGCCCGCCGGCTCGCGACCAGGGACAGCCCCCCGGCGATCAGGAGCAGGTAGCCGACCGGGGCCAGCTCCGTCGCGGGGTGCTGGCCGAGCAGCTCGGCGGCCAGCAGGAACGCCACCACACCGACGGCGATCGCCCCGTCCCGGACCCCCGTCCACCCCCGGCCCACGGGAGCACGCTAGCGCCGTGCGCGCGTCGGCGACTCCCGCGCGCGGACCATCGGGCGTCTACTGCGCGGGCGGTATGTCCGTGCTTCCTGCGGCGCGCGCGGCAGCGGGCTACGGCGCGGCCGGCAGGGCGGGATGTCGGCGCCGGGACGACGTCCGGGCCAGGGGGACGGGGCGACGATCGGCCGTGTCGAAGCCCGCGAGGACGAGGAGCACCTCATGTCCGTCCATCAACTGCTGGCCGTCGGTGCCTACACCCTCACCCCCGGACGGTTCTGGTCCCTGGTGGCGATGCCGGTCGGACTGGCCGGCGTGGTCCTCGGCGGGTGGGCCCTGGTCCGCTCCGGCCGTGGTGCCCGGAGGAACCGGGCGATCGTGGCCCTGGCGGCGGGCCTCGTCGCGACGGTCGTCGGCGCGGTCGTGGTGGCCGCCGCCGACGGCGGCCCCGGCACCGGCCACGGGATCGTGGGGGGTGTCCTGGCGGTGGTCGTCGGGCTCGCCGCCGTGCTCCTCGGCGGAGCGGCGCTGGTCCGCTCCCGACGCGCCGCCGGGCGGGGGGCCGGTGGTGGGGCGGGCACGGGCGGCCGCGCCCGAATGAGCGGGCCGTGACCGTCTGCGCTCACGGCCCGTCCTCCGGGGCGGCCGGGCGGTAGTGCTCGGCGGCGACGACGGCGGCGATGACCGCGGCGCGGGTGATGATCCGGTCGCGGACCTCCGGGTCGGTGGAGAGGGCGATCTCGGTGTCGTCGGCGAGCGCGGCGCGGATGGCGGCGAACAGCTCGGACGACGGGGTGGTGGTCACGGGGCACCTCCGGGTCGCCGCGGCACCGAGCCCCGGTCGAGCGTGTGGCGTTGCGGACGCCCAGTGTCTGCGATGGCCCACCGCTGACACATCCCCCGCCCGCTCCACCGCGGAGGGGACGCGGCGAGGCCGCGGGCGTTCCTAGCGTCGGCGGCGCACCCGAGCGAGGGAGATCGCCGTGACGACGACCGCTGCGCCGACGCCGACCACCACGACCGCCGACCGCGCCGGGACCGCGCCGCTGCGCGCCACCGCCGCGGAGCTCGTCACCGGCGGGCGCGGCATCCTCGCGGCCGACGAGAGCCCGCGGACGATGTCGCAGCGCCTCGAGAGCGCCGGCGTCGAGCCCACCGAGGAGCACCGGCGGGCGTACCGCGAGCTGCTCGTGACCGGCGAGGGCCTGGCGGACGGGATCAGCGGGGTCATCCTGTGCGACGAGACGCTACGCCAGCGGGTGGCCGACGGGCGCCCGTTCCCCGCGGCGCTCGCCGACGGCGGGCTGCTGACCGGGATCAAGGTCGACACCGGGACGGCCGCGCTGGGCGGGGGCGACGACGGCGAGACCCTCACCGGCGGGCTCGACGGGCTCGCCGACCGGGTCGCCGAGTACGTCGCGCTCGGCGCCGCGTTCGCCAAGTGGCGGGCGGTCCTGCACCTCGGCGCGGGCCGTCCGTCGGCGCGGGCGCTCGAGGCCAACGCCGAGGCGCTCGCGTCCTACGCCAGGACCTGCCAGGACGGCGGGCTCGTCCCGATCGTCGAGCCCGAGGTGCTCGCCGCGGGCGGGCACCGGATCGAGGTGTGCGCGGCGGCGACCGCCCGCACGCTGGCGACGCTGGCCCGGGCGCTGGACGCCGTCGGGGTCGACGCGGCGGCGATGGTGCTCAAGCCGAACATGGTCACCGCCGGCGAGGGCACCCGGGCGCCGTCGGGCCCCGACGAGGTCGCCCGCGCGACCGTCGACGTCCTGCGCGCGACGATGCCCGCGGACCTCGCGGGCGTCGCGTTCCTCTCGGGCGGCCAGTCGTCGGAGACGGCGGCGGCGAACCTCGCCGCGATCCGCCGGCGTGGCGGGCCGTGGCCGCTGACGTTCTCGTTCGGGCGGGCGCTGGTCTCGCCGGCGCTGTACGCGTGGCGGGGTGATCCGGCACGGGTGGCGGAGGGCCGGTGCGCCCTGCGCCGCGAGGTCGAGCGCAACGTCCCGGCCTGACTCACGCCCGGCGCCAGCCGAGCTCCTCGTCGTCGAGCAGGTGGGCGACGAGGAGCTCGGTGCTCGCCGTCGCGTCCGGATGGGTCACGACGTGCCAGGGACGTGACAGCGGCACGCCCGGCATCGCGAGCTCGACCAGCGTGCCGTCGTCGAGCAGGCGGGCCACGCCCTCGCGGGCCGCGAGCGTCACGCCGAGCCCCGCGCGGGCGGCGGCGATCGTCGCCGCGTGCGAGCCCAGGACCAGGCGCGGTGGGTCGGCCGGCAGCTCCTCGAGCAGCGCGGTGAGCGTCGCCCGGATGCCCGAGCCCGCCTCGCGCAGCAGCCACGTCGCGGTCGCCGGGTCGAAGGCCGGGGCCGCGGCCGGCGCGCCGACGACGGTGAGGATGTTGTCGCGGACGGCACGCACGCGCGCGCCGAGGTCGCCCGGCGGGCTGCCGGCGACGACGACGTCGACCTCGTGGTGGCGCAGCATCGGCCAGACGACGGCGCTGGGAGCGACGTCGACGCCGAGGCTCACGTCGGGGTGGCGGTCGCGGAACGAGGCCAGGAGGGCGGGCAGGAGGTGCTCGCCGGCGGTGGTGACCGCGCCGAGGCGCACGTGCCCGCGCTCGGGGTCGGCCTCGCCGCGAGCGGCGGTCGTGGCCTCGTCGAGCAGCCCGAGGATGCGCCGGGCGTAGCCGGCGTAGCGCGCGCCGGCGGGGGTGAGTCGGACGCCGCGGCCTTCGCGCTCGACCAGCGCGACGCCCACCTCCTCGCCCAGCGCGCGGACCGCGGCGGAAACCGTGGACTCGGTGACGACCAGCGCCGCCGCGGCCCCGCGCACCGACCCGTGGTCGGCGAGGGCGACGAACGCGCGCAACCGGGCCGTGGTGGTCACGCGGCCACCCTCCTACGTGCGCAATCTTCTGAGCTATAGCTCAGAAGATCACGCACGTGGGTCAGGTGGCCATGTGACCGCCGGCGAAGACGCGGGAGGCGCGCAGGTCGGCGGCCTCGAGGGTGGTGAGGTCGTGCAGGCCGACCTCGCCCCCGCCCTCGCCGAGGCGGCGGGCCTGGCGCATCCGGGCGCGGTCGAGGGCGTTGCGCACGCTGCGCGCGCCCGCGAACCACGGCTGCTCGCGGCGCAGGGCGAGGTACTCGCGCAGGGCGGCATGGGCCTTGTCGGACAGCGCCAGGCCCTGCTCGGCGACCATGCCCTCGGCGATCGTCACGAGCTCGTCGGCGGTGAAGTCCGGGAAGTCGACGTGGTGGGCGATCCGGCTCTGCATCCCCGGGTTGGCCTCGAAGAACGTGGCCATCCGGTCGGCGTAGCCGGCGAGCACGACGACGAGGTCGTCGCGGTGGGACTCCATCGCCTGCAGCAGGATCTCGATGGCCTCGCCGCCGTAGTCGCGCTCGTTGCCCGGCCGGTGCAGGTAGTAGGCCTCGTCGACGAACAGCACGCCGCCGCGGGCCTTGCCCACGATCTCCTTGGTCTTCGGCGCGGTGTGTCCGACGTACTGGCCGACCAGGTCGTCGCGCGTCGCCGTGACCAGGTGGCCGCGGCGCAGGTAGCCCAGCCCGTGCAGCAGGTCACCGATCCGCTGCGCAACGGTCGTCTTGCCCGTGCCCGGGTTGCCGGTGAAGCACATGTGCAGCGTCGGACGGTCGGTCGTGACCCCGAAGCGCTCGCGCACCCGGTCGACGACCAGCAGCGCCGCGAGCTCGCGCAGCCGCTCCTTCACCGGCGACAGCCCGACCAGCTCGCGGTCCAGCGCGTCGAGGACGTCGTCGACGCCCGCGTCGCGGCGCACCGCGTCGAGGTCGACGGTGTCGTCGGGGGCGAGGGCCTCGGCGTCCCGCCGGCGCGCCTCGGCCTCGGCTCTGGTCGACTCGTTCGTGGCTGCCTCCTCGGAGACGGCCGCCGACCGGCCGGAGGTGCCGAACGCGATCCTGGTGTCAGCCACCATGACCGTTGCTCCGGGCCCCGTCGCCCGAGCCGCCGCTCGCGTAGCGCCGGCCCGCCGGACGTTCGGTGGCGTACGGGTGGACCGTGTAGCCGATCTGCCGGTCGCGGCCCTCCTGGCGGTCCAGGCGGAACCCCGGCTCGTGGGACGGCCGGTTGACCAGGAACGAGAGCGCGACCGTCTGCCGGCCCAGGCTCGCGTCGTAGGCGTTGACCCGGACGTAGTGCTCCGGGTGCTCCTCGCGGCAGGCGCGGACCTCGTCGAGCACGGCCGCCGGGTCCTGCAGGTCGAACATCGGCAGCCCCCACATCTCCCAGTAGGTGTTGCGGGGGTGCGGGTCGTCGGTGAACTCGACCGACAGCGGCCAGCCGCGGGTGAGCGCGTAGTCGATCTGCAGCCGGATCTCGTCGTCGGTGAGGTCGGGCAGGAACGAGAAGGTGCCCTGGGTGAGTCTCACGGTCGTCTCCTCACGAGGGGGTGGGCGTGGCGTCGACGGTGTCGGTCGAGGCGTAGTCGAAGGTGACGTCGCCCCAGGTGGACAGGGCCATGTCCAACGGCTTGTTGTGCCTGGCGGCGGCGCGGAGGATCTCGGGGCCCTCGTCGAGGTAGTCGCGCCCCTCGTTCCGGGCCTTGATCATCGCCTCGACGGCGACGCGGTTGGCCTCGGCGCCCTGGGCGATGCCCATCGGGTGGCCGATCGTGCCGCCGCCGAACTGCAGGATCGTGTCCTCGCCGAGGTGGTGGAGCAGCTGGTGCATCTGCCCGGCATGGATGCCGCCCGACGCCACCGGCATCACGCCCGGCATCGAGACCCACTCCTGGTCGAAGTACAGCCCCTTCGACGGGTCCGCGGCGTAGCGGTTCCTGCGCAGCACGTCGTAGAAGCCGTGCACCGACGCGGGGTCGCCTTCGAGCTTGCCGACGACGGTGCCGGCGTGGATGTGGTCGACGCCGGCGAGACGCATCCACTTGGAGATGACGCGGAAGCTCACGCCGTGGGTCTTCTGGCGCGTGTACGTCGCGTGCCCGGCGCGGTGCAGGTGCAGGATCACGCCGTTGCGTCGCGCCCACCTGGCCAGCGACTGGATCGCGGTGTAGCCGACGGTCAGGTCGACCATGATGATCACGCTGCCGAGGTCGCGGGCGAACTCGGCCCGCTCGTAGATGTCCTCCATGTCCGCGGCGGTGACGTTGAGGTAGTGGCCCTTGACCTCGCCGGTCTCGGCCTGGGCCTTGTTCACCGCCTCCATGCAGGCCAGGAAGCGGTCGCGCCAGCGCATGAAGGGCTGCGAGTTGATGTTCTCGTCGTCCTTCGTGAAGTCCAGCCCGCCGCGCAGGGCCTCGTAGACGACGCGGCCGTAGTTGCGCGACGAGAGCCCCAGCTTCGGCTTCGTCGTGGCGCCCAGCAGCGGCCGGCCGAACTTGTTGAGGTACTCGCGCTCCTGCACGATCCCGTGCGCCGGGCCCTGGAACGTCTTGACGTAGTGCGGCGGGATCCGCATGTCCTCGAGGCGCAGCGCCTTGAGCGGCTTGAACCCGAAGACGTTGCCGATGATCGAGCTGGTGAGGTTCGCGATCGACCCTTCCTCGAACAGGTCGAGGTCGTAGGCGATGTGCGCGATCCACTGGCCCGGGACGCCCGGCACGGCGTCCACGCGGTAGCACTTCGCCTGGTAGTGCTCGTAGGTCGTGAGGCGGTCGGTCCACACGACGGTCCACGTGGCGGTGCTCGACTCGCCGGCGACGGCGGCGCCCGCCTCCTCCGGCGGCACCCCCTCCTGCGGCGTCACACGGAACGCGCAGAGCAGGTCGGTGTCCTGGGGTTCGTAGTCGGGCTGCCAGTACCCCATCTCGGCGTAGGGGATGACGCCCGCGCTCCATCGGTCGGCCATGCCCCGAGGGTGCGGGCCGTGGATGCGCAGGACAATCAAGTGTTGTCGGCCGACACTTCGCCGTTCGGCTGATCCTCGACCGGCACGGTGACGGTGACCGTCGTCCCGGTGCCGGGCCGTGACGTCACCCGCACCCCGCCCCCGACCAGCTCCGCGCGCTCCTGCACCGAGGCGAGCCCGTAGCCGGGGGAGCCCGCCGGGCGCTCGGCCGGGTCGAAGCCGGCGCCGTCGTCACCCAGCACGAGGTGCACGGCGGTGTCCCCGACCTCGAGGCGCACGCCGACCTCCTCCGCCCCGGCGTGCTTGAGCACGTTCTGCAGGGTCTCCTGCGCGATGCGGTACAGCGCCACCTCGACGTGCTCGGGCAGGCGCCGCTCGTCGAGGTCGAGCACGACGCGCACGTCCGGCAGCCCGCGCGCCAGGGCCGCGAGCGCACCCGCGAGCCCGAGGTCGTCGAGGACGGGCGGGCGCAGCGCCCCGATCGCCGCGCGGGCCTCGTCGAGGGTGGTGAGCACGAGGTCGCACGACGTGGCGAGGTCGGCGCGGGCGGCGTCCGCCTCGCCCCGCTCGACGAACGTGCGCACCGCGTCGAGGTGGAACGACAGCGTCACCAGGCGCTGGGAGATGCCGTCGTGGATGTCGCGGGCCAGGCGCTGACGCTCGGCCTCCTGCGCGGCGACCATCTGCTCGGCGAAGCGCCCGTGCGCCTCCTCCCGGGCGGCGAGCCGGCGGTGCATCCGCGCCTGGTGCACCGCGCCGGCGACGAGGCGGCCGATCGTCAGCAGCACGCGCACGTCGCGGTCGTCGAACTCGCGGCGGGCGACGGTGTGCACGTTGAGGACCCCGGCGAGGCCCGCCGGCTCGCTCTCCATCGGCACCGACACCATCGACGTGTAGCGCTCGCCGCGCAGCTCCGGGATCGCGACGTAGCGCGGGTCGGCGTGCTTGTCGGCGGGGATCACCACCGGCTCGCGGTGGCTCGCCACCCACCCCGTCACACCCTGCCCGAGCGGGAGGCGGACCGCGCCGACCTGCGCGTCGAACGGCGGTGTCGCGCCGGCGAGGGTCAGCGAGGGCTCGGTGTCGTCGAGGACGTGCACGAAGCAGACGTCGGTGGCGGTGGCCTCGGTGATGACCCGGGCGACCGCCGCGGCCAGCGGCTCCACGCCCGGCCCGCTGGTCGTCGCCTCGATGATCGCCAGCAGGACGGCGTTCTCCCGCTCCGGGTCGGCCAGGCCCAGGCCCCGGGTCACCGGAACACCCCCTCGCGCAGCGCGGCGGCCACGGCTGCCGTCCGGTCGGGGACCTGCAGCTTGCGCAGCAGCGAGCGCACGTGGCTCTTGACTGTCTCGTCGCCGATGACGAGCTGGGCGGCGATGGCCCTGTTGCTGTGCCCGGCGACGAGCAGGGCGAGGACCTCGCTCTCGCGCTGGGTGAGGCCGAGGTGCGCGCCGGGCCAGAACTCGTCGCGCTCGAGGCGGGCCGCCGACGCCGCCGCCCGCCCGGCCATCGTCGCGTCCACGACCGTCGTCCCCGCCGCGGCGAGCTCGAGGTGGCGGACGAGCTCCTCGCCGCCGATGTGCTTGAGCAGGTAGCCCGCCGCCCCGGCCCGCAGCGCCTGGTAGAGGTACTGCTCGTCGTCGTAGACCGAGAGCAGCACCACCTTCTGGCCGGGCGCGCGCTCGCCCAGGTTGCGGCACAGGTCGAGCCCGCTGTCGCCGCGCAGGCGCACGTCGCACAGCACGATGTCCGGCGCCAGGGACAGGGCGACGTCGAGGGCCTCGTCGGCGCCGTGCGCCGTGCCGACCACGCGCACCCGGCCGGAGAACGGGGCGAGCATGGCCTTGAGCCCCGCCACGACCATCTCGTGGTCGTCGACCAGCACCACCCGCAGCGGTCCCGCCCGCGGGGTGGTCGAGGTCATGCCGACCACAGTGGTGGATCCGCTCCCCCGTCGCACCCCCCGTCACGGGGGAGAGCCGCGGCGCCGGCGGCCCTAGCGTGCGGGGCGACGAGAGGAGACCTCGTGCCCGACAAGGCCCTGCGCATCCGGCGCGCCGGCAGTCGCGAACACCCCGGCGCACCGCCCCGTCGCCCCGTCATGCTCGCGATCGCCGGGGACAGCGCCGCCGGCAAGACGACCATGACCCGCGGCCTGGTCGAGGCCCTCGGGCCCGACCGGTGCGTCTCCCTGTGCACCGACGACTACCACCGCTACGACCGGGAGGAGCGCAAGGAGCTGCCGTTCACCGCGCTCCACCCGGACTGCAACCACCTCGAGATCATGGAGCAGCACCTGCAGCTGCTGGCCACGGGCGCCCCGGTGCTCAAGCCCGTCTACGACCACGGCACCGGGCAGCTCGTGCGCCCCGAGCTGGTGGAACCGGCCGAGTTCGTCATCGTCGAGGGGCTCTTCCCGCTGTGGAGCAAGCTCTCGCGGGCGTGCTTCGACGTGACCGTGTTCCTCGACCCGCCCGAGGACATCCGGCGTGGGTGGAAGGTCCAGCGCGACACGAGCAAGCGCGGCTACACCGAGGAGAAGGTGCTCGCCGAGCTCGAGCGGCGCGAGCCGGAGTCGGAGGCCTACATCCGCCCGCAGCGCGCGGTCGCCGACCTCGTCGTGCGGTTCGCGCCGATCGAGAGCCGCGACGACCCGGAGGGCACGCCGCTGTCGGCGACGTTGACGATGCGCCCGACCATCGACCACCCCGACCTCGGCGAGGTCCTCGCGCCCGGGCTCTCCCGGGCGATGCATCTCAAGCTCGAGCGTGACCCCGACGGGCGCCCCGCCGAGACGCTGCACGTCCACGGCTACGCGCCCCGGGAGGAGAGCATCGCGGTGGAGAAGGCCATCTGGACCGCGCTCGGCGCGCCCGACACCGAGACCCCCGAGTGCCTCGGGCGCCTGGGTGGGTCCTCGGGCGACGCCCGCAGTGAGCCCCTGGCGATCGCCCAGCTCCTGCTGCTCTACCACCTCACCGACGCCGCGCGATGAGCTCGCCGGGACCGTTGGCAGCCGTCGTCTTCGACGTCGACGGCACCCTCGCCGACACCGAGCGCGACGGGCATCGCGTCGCGTTCAACGACGCGTTCGCCGCGCACGGGGTCGACCTGCACTGGGACGTCGAGCGCTACGGCGAGCTGCTGGAGATCACCGGCGGCCGGCCGCGGATCGAGGCCGACCTGCGCGCGCACGGCCTCGACGACCCCGCGGCGCTGGCGGCGGCGGTGCACCGGACGAAGACCGAGCTGTTCGCCGACGTCGCCCGCCGCGGGGCGATCGCGCCGCGCCCGGGGGTGCGCGAGCTCGTCGAGGACCTGCGCACCCACGGCGTGCGGATCGCCGTCGCGACGACCGGGCAGCGGGCGTGGGTGGAGCCGCTGATCGCGCACCTGCTCGGCGCCGGCACCGCCGAGGTCGTCGTGTGCGGTGACGACGTCGCCGAGCTCAAGCCCGACCCCGAGGCCTACCTGCTGGCCCTCGACCGGCTCTGCCTGGAAGCCGGGGAGGTCGTGGCCGTCGAGGACTCGGGGCCGGGCCTGCGGGCCGCCTGCGCCGCGGGGCTCGCGACCGTCGTGGTCACCAACGGCTACACCGCCGGCCACGACCTCAGCGGTGCCGCGCTGGTGCGTGACGCCTTCGACGAGCCGGACCAGCTCACGGCGGCGGGCCTCGCTGTGATGGCGCTGTAAGGGGCTGTGTTGGGGCTGTGATGGGCCCCGTGAGTGACCGGGTCGTCACGGCGACGCGGCTGGCTCCCCAGCGCCGGAGGCGCCCTCGGGGTCGCCGCCGTCGTGCTCGGTGTCGTGGGCGGTGTCGTGGGCGGTGTCGTCGGCGGTGTCGTCGGCGGTGTCGACGTGCCGGGTGTCGTCGTGCCCGGTGTCGTCGCGGGTGTCGTGGTGGCCGCCGTCCGACGGGGGGCGGGGAGTCGAGTTCCCACCGGCCGCCGGCGCCGCCGGTTCCGGCGTCGAGGTCGAGGTCGGGGTCGAGGTCGGTGTCGGGGTCGGTGTCGAGGTCGGTGTCGAGGTCGCCGAGCTGCTGGTCGGGACGGCGACGGCCCGCGCGGTCACCGGCGCCGCGCTCGCCGGGGCGGCCTCGGCCGTGACCTCGACGGGGGCAGGGGCCTGCGGCGACGGGGCGGCCTGCGACGCCGTCGACACCACCGGCACGGGTGTGGCGACGGCGGGAGACGCGGCGCCGGCCAGGGCGATCGCCCCGCCCCCCAGGACGCCGAGGGCGACCGCGCCGGCGGCCAGGACCGCGGCGAGCCCGCGACCGCCCGAGCGGTGAGTGCCCGTCCGGGGTGCGGCGAGCGCGGGCGGCGGCGCGGCGCCGAGGGGCGAGGATGCGGCGAGCGTGGGGCCGGTGTGCGGAGCCGCGACGCCGCCCAGCGGAGCCGTCGGCGCGACGGCGACGGCGCGGGTGGCGCCGTCCTCGGCCGACCGCGCGGCGAGCCGGGCGGCGCCGAGCGCGACCGCGTACTCGGGCTCGGTGTCCACCGCGACGGGGACGTCGAGCGCGTCGGCGACCGCCGCGGCGACCGAGCCGAGGCGGGTCGACCAGCCCGCGAGCACCACGACGTCGAGCTCGCCCGGCCCGACCTGCGCCGAGGCGAGCGCACGCTGCAGCCCGGCGACGACGTCCTCGTCGGCGGCCTGCCCGTCGGTGGGATGGGTGATGCTCTCGGGACGCCCGAGGACCGTGAACGCGCCCGCGTGGTACAGCAGCACCGCGGCGTCGACGCTGCCACCACCCAGGTCGACCACGGCGACGGCCGCGCCGTCGCGCAACTCGTGGTCGGCCACGTGCTGGCGGGCGGCCGCCTCCGGCTCGCCGACGAGCGTGACCTCGCCGAGCCCGAGGCTCGCGGCCACCCCGGCGAAGGCCACGCGCTCGGCGGCACCCCAGCTCGCGGGGTGGGTCAGCACGGTGGCGGCGGGCGCCCCGCCCTCCTGCGTGGCGACGAGGTCGACGACCCGGCGGAGCAGGACCCCGAGCAGCGCCCCCGCGGCGAACGGGGCGCCGTCGAGCAGGAACGGTGCGGGGTCGGCCAGCCGCGCGCGGATGGCCCGGGCCGCGCGGGTCGGTTCGTCGACCGCGCCGCGTTCGGCGGCGTCCCCGACCAGCGGGGGGCCCTCGGCGCTCCAGAGCACGACCGAGGGCATCGCCGCGGTGTGCTCCCCCAGGGCGGCGACGGAGACCCGGCCGTCACGGTGCACGGCGGCCGTGGTGATCGTCGTGCCGAGGTCGATGCCGAGGTGGTAGCTCACGGTGGCCTCCGGGGCGCGTCGGGCGGGACGACCACGAGCCTCCGGTACCCGGGCCCCGCGCGGAGTGGGGTGCGCCCCACCCCGGACGGGGGCGGTCCCGAGAGTTCCGGGCTCAGCCCTCAGCCCTCAGCCCTCAGCCCTCAGCCCTCCGCCCTCAGCCCTCCGCCCTCAGCCCTCAGCCCTCCGCCCTCAGGCCCCAGCCCCCAGCCCTCAGCCCCCGGCCCACCGCGCCCCGCGGGCGCCGGCGGCCGAGGCCAGCGCCTCCAGGGGGCCGCGCCCGGCGCTGGCCCGCCAGCCCAGGCCGAGCAGGAGGACGAGGACCACCTGCACGACGTAGCCGGTGACCGGCGAGTACTCGTCGAGCGAGGAGTTGAGGAACAGCACGTGCAGGGTGTAGCAGGTCAGCGCCAGCGCGCCGGCCGCGGCGAGCGGCGCCCGCACGGCGGCCACCGTCGCGCGTACCGCGGGGCGGCCCCGTCGTCCCAGCTGGTCGAGCAGGAGCAGCAGGCCGATCACCGCGAGCGCGATGCCGGCGGTGCGGGCGAGGTCCAGCGGCGTGGACGAGTGCGGGGCGTCGACGGCCAACCACCACCACGTCGAGGTCGGGGTGACGCCGTCCGGCCCGGCGCCGAGGTACTCCCGCAGCGTGGCCGCGTCGAGCCCGGTGGCCGTCGAGGCGGCCGTGATCCCGGCGAGCCCGCCACCGGGCCCGAGCAGGAGGGTCGAGAGCCCGGCGGCCGCGGCCGCGAGCGCCGCCCCGCCGGCGGCGAGCCCCGCGGCGAGGCGGGGCGAGCGCAGCGGCGCGCGACCGAGCGCGAGCCCGACCGCGACGTAGGGCACCCAGGACAGCGCCGGGTAGTAGCCCGTGAGCAGCAGCTCGCGCAGGAGACCCAGCGGGTCCTCCACGACCCACGCCAGCGACGGGTTGTCCCCGCGTGGGGCGGGCAGCTGCGCGCGCACCAGCTGGCTCAGGACCGGGGTGCCGACGGCGCCGGCGACCGCGCCCCCGACGAGCACCGGGGTCGGCAGCAGCACGAGGGGGACGGCGAGCACGAACAGGACGGCGTAGAAGGGCAGGATCACCGCCGCGACCTCGGCGTCGACGACCGTACCGAGGGCCAGCCCGATGAGGCCGATCACGATTCCGCGCGCGACGAGGCCGCCCGCGGCGCGGCGCGCGGCGGCGCCGCCGGTCACGCGGGCCCGGCCGGTCGTGAACGCGATGCCCACGCCGGCGAGCACGGCGAACAGTGCGGCGGCGTTGCCCGAGGCGACGAGGCCGACGGCGGTCGGTGCGCCCTGCGCGTCGATCACCCACAGGGCGTGGACGGCCATCATCCCGAGCAGGGCCACGCCGCGGGCGGCGTCGATGGCGGGCAATCGCCCGGGCGGGCCGTGGGCCTGCGGTGCGGGCGGGTCGGCGGCGGGGATGCGGGCCGTGGGGGCCTCGATGCTGGACACGGGAAGGCTCCTGATCGGTCGTCAGCCGGGCGGGGGCAGCGCGCCGGCGCGGGTCAGTGCGTCGGTCACCTCGGGCAGGTCGGCGAAGGCGCGCGAGACGTCGGCGGGCGCGGCGACGCCGTGGGCGTGGGTCGCGAGGTAGTCCCGGACGGCCTCGTCGAAGCGCTCGGCGCCGGCGCGCTCGCGGGCGGCGAGCAGGACCGCGGCGCCCTGGGTGTAGACGCCGACGTTGTAGGCCCCGAAGCCGCGGTCGGCCCACTCGCGCATCGGGTCGCCCAGGTCGCCGCGGACCCCGTCGGGGACGTCGTCGAGCTGGTAGCGGCCGGTGGTGTCGGTGGCGACGGCCTGGGCCCACGTCGTGAAGGCCTCGTCGATCCACGGGTCGCGGGCCTGGTTGTTGCCGACGAGTGCGTAGAACCACTGGTGGCCGAGCTCGTGGGTCACCAGCTGGGCGAGATCGCCGGGCGCGGTGTCGCCGAACTGCAGCGCGCCGGGGTACTCGAGGCCCGACGACTGCGACGGCGCGATCGCGACCCACAGATCCCGGTAGGGCATCGGTCCGAGGAGGTCCTGCAGCCGCCCGAGCGCGCGGTCGATCTCGGCGGCCCACCGCTCCGGGTCGGCGCGGGTCCCCGCGGCGGGGGTGAACAGGTGCAGCCGGGTGCCGGCGACCTCCCGCTCCAGGACCCGGTAGTTCCCCACCGCGACGGTGACGTCCCGCACCGCGTCGGCGCGGAACACGTGGGTCGTGGTGCCCGGCCGCGGCCCGGGTGCCGGCGGGTCGGCGCGCCCGGCACCGGACACGGCGGCGCCCTCAGGAGCGGTGACGCGCAGCGCGTCGAGGCGGAACTCCTCGCTCACCGCGGTCTCGCCGGGGATTCTCACGGCGTCGTCGCGGACCCAGCCCTGGCCGCGGACCCACGCGAGCAGCGGGAACCCCGAGCCCCACCAGGCGGTGCCCGCGGCGGGGGAGACGCCGAGGCGCTCGTCGGCGTCCACCCCCAGCGTCAGGGTGAACCCGAGCTCGGCGCGCACCGTCTCGCCGGCTGCGACGCAGGTGGGCAGCGGCAGCTCGATCAGCGTGCCCGGCGCGCCGGACGGCGCCCCGGCGGGCCGGATGACGGGAACGGTGGGCCGGCCCTGCACCACGGCGTCGGTGACGGTGAGCGCGTTGCCCTCCCGCGCGGGCGACGGCGCGTTCGGCCAGGCCCGGAACACCAGCTCACAGATCGGGAGGTCGGGGGTGAAGGTCAGGGTCTCGCGTCCGGTGGCGCTGCGCAGGTCCGGCGCCACGTCGAACGCGAGGTCGACGGCCGGGCGTTGCGGCCAGGGCGCGGCCTCGGCCCGGGGCGCACCGCACCCGACGAGTGCGAGCAGCGTGGCGACGAGGACCGCCAGCAGGGATCGGGACGGCACGGGCGTCAGCCCTCCAGCACGTGGTCGACGAGGTCGCGGGCGAGATCGCGGGCGAGATCGTCGCCGCCCTCGGCGGGGACCGGCAGCCCCGCGTCGGTGAACCAGTCGATCGTGGCCTCCGGGTGGGGGCCGACGACACCGACCCGTCCCGCGCCGTAGGGGGTGACCAGCGCCGCGGGTGCCCGGTTCGGGTAGCGGGCGAGCACCGTGGTGTCCGGGCCGGCGCGCTCGTCGAGGTGGAACGTCGTCGGGTCCTGGGCGTAGACGCCCCGGCGCCGCCCGCCCCAGTCGACGTCGACGACGGCGTCACCGTCGTGGTCGATCTGCGCGCCGTCCGTGGCCAGGTACTGGTCGGTGTCACCGGGCAGCAGCCCGAATCCCGGGGACTCGCCGGCGAGGTAGGCGCCGAGGCAGAAGCCCAGGTAGCGACCCCCGCCCGCCACCCAGCCGGTCAGGTCCTTCCGGTGGCGGCGCATCTTGCGCCACGCCGGGCGCAGCGTCCCGCCGCCGGGCTGGGCGTAGAGCACGGCGCCGGCGAGGACGTCGGCGGTCAGCCGGAGTTCCTCTCGCGGCCCGACGTAGCGCACGTCGAGGTCCCGGCCGGTCTCCCGCAGGAGCGAGGCCACGGCCTCGGGGCAGCCCGGCAGGGTGGCGGGGCCGCGGTGGACGAGGGCGAGGACGCTCACGCCGCCGCCTCCCCGGGAACGGGCGCCGGGGCGTCGAGGGTGAGCGCGGTGCAGCGCACCCCGCCGCCGCTCTTGGCGAGCTCGGTGGTGACGAGCTCGTGGACGACGAGCCCGCGCGCCCGCAGCGCCCCGGCCAGGCGGGGGCAGCCCCGGGTCAAGGTCACGGTGGTGCCGTCACCGACGAGGTTGAGCGCGAACCGCTGGGCCTCGTGCGGCGCCACCTCGACGAGCTCGAGGCCGCGACCGCGCAGGGCGCGCACCCGCCGGCGGCTGGGCCCGTCGAGGGCCTCGGGGCACCAGGCCAGCAACCGGTCGGGGTCGACGACGCCGACCGCGAGGTCGAGGTCGTAGAACAGTGCCGACGACGTGCGCAGCGGCACGACCTCGTAGTCGAGACGCTCCGCGAGCACCGGGTGCACCGCCGGGTCGGTGCGCTGCCCGTGGCCCGCGAGCAGCACGTCGCCGAGCACCGGCAGCGCGTCGCCCTGCCCACTGAACGCGGCCGGGGGGTCGTCGACGGTGAACCCGCGGCCCTCGAGCCAGGCGCGGTGGTGGGCGATCTCACCGGCGCGGGCGGCCGGGGGCCGTCCCAGTACGGCGCGCTCGCCCCGCACCAGGGCGGCGTTGGCGGTGAACACCATGTCCGGGCAGTCCGGGGCCGACGCCACGCGCTCGACGGTGCGCCCGGCGTCGCGGTGCGCGGCGACGAGGGCGTCGTGCTCGGCGCGCGCCCCGGCGGGGTCGGGCTGGTCGGTGCGGTCCATCCACGGGTTGATCTCGTCGGCTACCCGGAAGTGGTCGGCGTCGGACACCAGCAGGTGGCGGTGCATCGGTGCTCCTCGGGGTGGGGCCGCTCGGGGTGGGGCCTCGGGGACGGTCGGGGACGGGACCTGGGGCGCGCGCGTCACGCGGCGGCCGCGGGCAGCTCGACGGTCGCGTCCCGCGATCCGACCGCGGCGAAGGCGTCGGTGTCCGGCTCGGCGATGCCGCGGGCGGGGATGCCGCGCCAGCGCGTGCCCCCGCTCAGCTCCTCGCCCTTCATCAGCAGCGACAGCCCGTCGAGGTCCACCTGCGACCCCACGGTGGCGTCGTAGAGCACGATCGCCCGCGTGCCGACGGTGGCGCCGGCCTCGACCCGGACCGTCGACATCTTCATCACCCGGTCCTCGAACAGGTGGGTCTGCAACGAGACGCCGGGGCCGACCGCGGCGTCGTCGCCGATCTCGACGAGGTCGAACTCGGTGAGGTAGGTGGTCGCGAGGTGGACCCGGCGCCCGATCCGCGCGCCGAAGCGGCGCAGGACCATCGGCAGGAACGGCGTCCCGACCAGCAGGCCGAGCATCGTGGGCACCGCTGCGGCCTCGTAGAGACCGGTGACGAACTCGGTGCGGCGCACGAACGGGTCCCACAGCGGGGCGACCCGCGGCCGGTACCGCCCGACGACGTGCCGCTTGACCGCGACGACGTAGGCGACGACGGCGAGGCTCGCGGCGGCGGCGAGGACCGGGGCGCCGAGCGCGGTGGGCAGCAGGGCGCGGCCGTCGGCCAGCGCCGAGAGCGCCAGCAGGTAGAGGTAGAGACCGAGCCCGAGCAGCGAGGCCGGCAACGTGGCACGGACGAACTCGACGGCCAGGCGGTGGCGGACGCGGCGGCGGCCCGGGCGGAAGGTCTCCTGCTCGTCGTAGTCGCCGGAGTCCTGGCGCTGGGGCAGGTGCATCGCCGGCGAGCCCAGCCACGACGAGTCGGCGGGCACGCCCTCCGGCGGCGGCACCGTGTGCACGCCGACCAGGGAGCCGGTGCCGGTGCCGGTGCCCGAGGGCACGATCGCGGCGTTGCCGACGAAGGCCCGGTCGCCGACCTGGGTGGGGCGCAGCAGGACGCGGCCGTTCGCGAAGGTCGCGGCGCCGACGCTGGCCATGTCGGCGACGAAGCTCCCGTCGCCGAGGGTGAGCAGGTCGGGGTCGAGGTGCGCCGCGGTCGAGACCTCGGCGCCGGTGCCCACGCGCGCCCCGAGCAGGCGCAGCCAGGTGGGCGTGTACAGCGTCGCGTAGAGCGAGTTGGTGAACGTCAGGCTCTGGGCGAGCAGCGCGTCGGCGACCCACTTGCGCAGGCCGAGACCGGAGTGCACCGGGTGGATGCCGACCGGCGTGCGCGGCAGCACCGCGCGGCGCCCGAGCGCGACGAGCGCGCACACGGTCAGCACGAACACCGGCCCGGCGAGCAGGGTGGCGACGAGGCCGGCGAGCACGCCGAAGGCCAGCAGCGCGCCCCACACGACCAGCACCGCGGGCACCACCATGGCCACCGCGGCCACCTCGAGCCCGAGGAGCCCGGCCAGCGCGCCGGGCAGGTGGCGCGCCCGCCAGCCCGGCAGCGGGTCGGCCCCGCGCATCGCGTCCAGCGCCGCGTCGGTGACCTCCCGCGGCGCGGGCGGCGAGCCCGCCCACGCCTCCCCGGCCGGGACGGCCTCGTCGCGCCCGAGGGCGGACTGCTCGGCGAGGTACCCGCCCGCGCCGATCCGGCTGCCCGGGGCGAGCACCGTGTTGGCCCCGGCGACGGCGCCGCGCTCGACGTGCACCGGGCCCACGACGACCCAGCCGTCCTCCACCGCCCACGGGTGCAGGGCGGCCCCGTAGCCGACGTCGGCGTCGTCGTCGAGGTGCAGCAGGCGCGGCAGCGTCACGTCCGCGGTCGCGACGTGCGTGCGCCGCCCGACGCGGGCGCCGAGCAGGCGCAGGTAGGGCGCGAGGAACGGCGAGCCGGCGAGCACCGGCAGCGGCGCGAGCCGCAGCACCAGGTCCAGCGTCCAGAGACGCAGGTGGGTGGGACCCCACAGCCGGTACCGGCCGGTCCGGACCCCCGCGGCGAGCGGGCGGGCGAGCAGCACGGGCAGCACCCAGCGCACGCCGAGCCAGGCGACCGCGCCGGCGGCGAGGACCTGGGCGAGCACGGACGTCGAGACCGTGCCGTCGTTGGCCGTGTAGACCCAGCTCACCGGCAGCGTCACCGCGAGCAGGAACAGGTAGAGCACGACGGCCTGGACCGCGCCGGCGGCCGCGACCCGGCGGGTGCGGTGGCGCACCGGGCCGGGCCGCGGGGCCGCCGAGGTGGCCTCCTGCGACCCCGCGCCCGCGAGGTGCGAGGCCAGCGCGCGCACCGAGGGGTGCGCGTAGAGGTCGCGCACGGCCGGACTCCCGCCGACGCCGCGCTCCCGCATCAGCGTCACGGTGGTGGCCGCCAGCAGGGAGTGTCCGCCGAGGTCGTCGAAGAAGTCGGCGGTCACCGACAGCTCGGCCGCCGGCACGCCGAGGGCCTCGGACCACAGCGCGGCGATCCGCTCCTCGAGCTCGCCCTCGGCCTCGACGACGGGGCCGGTCGCGGCGACCAGGCGCCGGCCCGCGGGCGCGGGCAGCTGCGAGCGGTCGACCTTGCCGCTGACCTGGGTCGGCAGCGTGTCGAGGACGTCCAGCGTCACCGGGACCATGTAGGCGGGCAGCTGCTCGCGCAGCACGCCGGCCAGGCGGGTGGCGAGGGCGTCCTCGTCGGTGCCGGCGGTGACCACGACGTAGGCGGCGAGGTCCCCGCCGCCGGAGCCGTCGGAGCCGTCGGGGCCCGGGTCCAGCGCGACGACCGCGCTGCCGACCTCGGGGTCGGTGAGCAGCACGCTCTCGATCTCGCCGAGATCGACGCGGTGGCCCCGCACCTTGACCTCGGCGTCGGCGCGACCCAGGTACTCGATCTCGCCGTGGGGTGTCCAGCGCCCCAGGTCGCCGGTGCGGTACACGCGGTCGCCGGTGACGGGGTGCGCGACGAACTTCTCGGCGGTCTTCTCGGGCATGCCGACGTATCCGGTGGCCACCCCCGGCCCGCCCAGGGTGATCTCGCCGACCTCACCCGGTCCCACCGGGCGCGGGTCGGGGGCCTCGGCGTCGATCATCTCGGCGCCATAGGTCGGCAGCGGGCGCCCGATCGTCACCGGCCGTCCCGGCACGAGCTCGCACCACGTGGCGGTGACGGTGGCCTCGGTGGGGCCGTAGGTGTTGAGCATCCGGCGCCCGGGGCGGCTCCAGCGCTCGACGAGCTCGGCGGGGCAGGCCTCGCCGCCGACGAGGATGCTGCGCAGGCCCGGCAGGTCCCGCGGGATCGTGGCCAGCAGGGTCGGCACGCAGTAGAGCACCGAGACGCGGGCGCGCTCGAGGTGGTCGGCGAGGTCGGCGCCGAGGCGTCGCTCGTCGTCCGGGCCGACCACCAGCGTCGCGCCGACCGCCCACGTCGGCCAGATCTCCTCGATGGAGAAGTCGAAGGAGATCGTCATGCCCTGGTGCACGCGGTCGTCCGGACGCACGTCGTAGACGGCGGGGACCACGGCGAGGAAGTTCGTGATGCTCGACTGCGCGATCTCGACGCCCTTGGGTCGACCGCTGGAGCCCGAGGTGTAGATGACGTAGGCGGCGGGGTCGTCGACGCCCTGCGGGGAGCGGTCGACGGGCCGGTCGGCCGGGGCACGGTCGAGCGCGGTGACGGTCTCGGCGTCGTCGAGCGCGAGCCAGTCCCGGCCGACGGCCCGGACGGGCTCGGCGAGGCCGGTGGTGGTCAGCAGCAGGTCGACGTCGGCATCGTTTGCGACGTAGGCGAGGCGGTCCGCCGGGGCCTCGGGGTCGACCGGGACGAACGCGGCCCCGGCCTTCAGCACGCCGAGCAGCGCGACGTAGGTCTCCAGCGAGCGGCCGAGGAACAGGCCCACCCGGGCGCCGGGCCGGACGCCGCGCTCGCGCAGGACGTGCGCGAGCCGGTTCGCCCGCCGGTCGAGCTCGGCGTAGCTGGTCGCGTGGCCCTCGTGCTCGACGGCGGTGGCCTCGGGCGTGGCGTCGGCGGAGCGCTCGAGAACGTGCTCGAGGCGGGCCTCCGGCAGCGACGGCCGGCCCTCGGGCGCGCACGCTCCGGCATGGGGTCGTCGCCCCGGCGACCCGGCGGGCCCGCCGGTGCTCTCGGTCAGGGTGACCAGTCCGGTCATGCTCGCGCTCCCCCCTGGCGTCCGCGGACGCGGCTCGTCGGTGGTGCTCGGGGATCGCGGGGGACGCCGTCGGGGAGGCGTCGACCCCGCGGCCCGACCTCGCTGTGGGCGCGGGCCGTCCCGGGCCATACCTCCCGCGCGGCGACTGCGAAACGCGATCGCCGCCCAGGGTCAGCCTTGTCACAGACGGGTAACAGCGGTACACAGCGTGATCGTTCGAGGGTGATCCGAGTGATCACGAACCTGCTGCGTCACCCGTCCGTGTCCGGAGTTCCCCGGGTCATGGGGTGTGGCGGCGGCGGGTAGCCCCGGGCCGTGACCTCACTACTGCGCGGATTCCGACGGGGTGTCGCGGCGGGCGCTGCCGGCACCACGGCGCTCAACGCCGCCACCCAGGCCGACATGGTGTTGCGGGCCCGCCCCGCGAGCAGCGCGCCGACGCAGGCGGTGACCGCGGCGGCGCAGAGGCTGGGCGTCGAGGTCCCGGGCGGGCGCAGCGCGCGGACCCACCGGCTCGAGGGCCTCGGCGCGCTCGCCGGCACCGCGACCGGCCTCGCCGTCGGCGGCGTGGCCGGGGTGCTGCGCGCGGCGGGGGTGCGCCTGCCCGCCGCGGTGGGCGGCCCGGTGCTCGGCGCCGCCGCGATGCTCGCCACCGACCTCCCGATGTCCCGCCTCGGCGTCTCGGACCCGCGGCGGTGGAGCGCGGCGGACTGGACCGCCGACGCGATCCCGCACCTCGTCTACGGCGTGACCACCCACGCGGTGCTGGCTGCCGGTGACGACCCCCGCGTCGGCGGACCCCCGGCCCCCTCCGCGGCGGCGCTCGCGCGGGCCGCCGCCCTCGGCGCCGCCACGGGGTGCCGCAGCACGGTCGGTCTGACCGCGCTGGCGCTGCGCGCCCGGGCGTCCGATCCGCGCGCGGCGAGCTGGTTCGCCTCCCCGGGGCGCCGCGCGGTGCCGGTGCTGGCGACGCTCGGCGAGATGGCCGGCGACAAGAGCCCGGCCGTCCCCGACCGCACCAGCCCGGGCGGCCTGGCGCCGCGGATCGTGCTCGCGTCCACCGCCGCCGACCTCGCCGCCCACCGCGATCGGTACGAGGGCGGGCCGCCGGCGCTGGTCGCCGCGCTGGCCGCGGTCGGCACCAGCGTCCTGGGCCAGCGGATGCGCGGGATGGCCGCCCAGCGGTTCGGCTCCGACCTGCCCGGCGCGCTGGTCGAGGACGCGGTGGCGAGCGGGCTCGCCTGGCTGGGTGCCGGCGGGGTCACTCGTAGAAGTACGGTCCCCGGGTCCTGAACGTCCCCAGGCCGATCGTCCCGGTCACGTGGATCGTCGGGCGGCCCGGGCCGGCGGTGCCGCGGTGGCGGTTCTTGACGGTGCCCCAGGTCGAGCGCAGTTCATCGGTGTCGACCGCCCAGTCGTCGGGCAGCACGAGCACGACGTTGCCCATGCCGCCCTGCACCTCGAGGTCGATCCGCGGCGGCGGCGACGCGACCTCGCGGAAGTCGAGCTTGACGTCGGACATGCTCGGCTCGGCGACGATCCGCGGCGGGACGCGCCACGCCCCGGTGCGCTTCTCGCTGGACCAGCCGGCGCTGAGCACCAGCGGGCGCTCCTCGCGCGGCGCCGGCGGTCGCTGCCAGGGCAGGGTCGCGGGCAGGTCGGCGACGAGAGGGTCCAGCTCGGCGTAGGTGCGGGCGGCGTAGGCCCGGGCGAGGCGCTCGTCGACCTCGGCGAGATCGAGCCGGCCCTCGCCCAGGGCGTCCCGCAGGACCGCGGCCACGGCCTCGCGGTCCGCGTCACCGGCGCGCAGCCCGCCGGGTTCCGGGGCCGGGCTCCCTCCCGGCGTCCGCCCCCGATCCGGGCCGTCTCCCGTCGCGTCGTCCGCCGCCACGCCACCGACCCTAGCCGCCGGCGACTAGCGTGATCGTGTGCTCGGCGACCCCGTCGTGCTCGGCCGGCGGACGGCGCCGAGCCGCGTCCTCTTCGGTCCGCACACCACCAACCTCGCCGACCCCCGGCGCCCTCGCGCGCTGGGCCCCGACCACGTCGCGCACTACCGGGCCCGCGCGGCCGGGGGCGCAGGCGTCGTCGTCACCGAGGTCGCGTCGGTGGTGCCCGACGACCACCCGATGGAGTACGCGCCGCTGGCCGCGGAGTGTCCCGAGGGCTGGCGCGACGTCGTCGGCGCGCTCCGGCCGTACGGGACGCTCGTGCTCGCGGGCCTCGGGCACGCGGGCGGACAGGGCTCGACGGCCTACACCCCCGGACCGCTGTGGGCGCCCTCCGCGGTGCCCGACCCGGCGTCCGGCGAGGTGCCGGCCGTCCTCGACGCCGACGGCATCGCGGCGGTGGTGGCGGGGTTCGCCGCGTCGGCTCGGGCGGCCGTCGCCGCGGGCTGCGACGGGGTCGAGGTCCAGGCGGGCCAGCACGCCCTGCTGCGCCAGTTCCTGTCCGGGCTCACCAACCACCGCGACGACGCGTACGGCGCCGACCGGGCGCTGCTGCTGGTCGAGGTGCTCGCCGCGGTCCGGGACGCGGTCGGGCCGGAGGCGCTGGTCGGCCTGCGCCTGACCGTGGACGAGCTGGCGCCGTGGGCGGGGATCACGCCTCCCGAGGCGCGGGCGGTGCTCGACCGCGTGGCCCCGTGGGTCGACCTCGTGGTGCCGGTGCGGGGGTCGGCGCTCTCGGTCGGGGCGACGCGGCCGGACGCGCACACGGCGCCGGGGTTCCTGCGCGTGGCGTGCGCGGAGCTGCGCGTGCCGGGCGTCGCGACGGTGCTGGCGGGGAGCGTGGTGGACCCGTCCCTCGCCGTCGACGCGCTCGCCTCCGGCGACGCCGACCTCGTCGAGATGACCCGCGCCCAGCTCGCCGACCCCGACCTGGTCGCGCTGGTCCGGGCGGGCGCCACGCCGCGCCCGTGCGTGCTGACCAACCAGCAGTGCCGGGCGCGCGACGTCCGCAACCCGCGGGTGTCGTGCACGGTGGCGGCGCCCGAGGTGTCCGAGCGGGTGGTGGCGCGGCGCGCCGAGCCCGTGCTCGTGGTCGGGGCCGGGCCGGCGGGACTCGAGGGGGCGCGGACGCTGGCGCGGGCGGGGTGCCCGGTGCGGGTGGTCGAGGCCGGTGACGCGGCGGGCGGGCTGCTGCGGCTCGTCGCCGGGCTGCCGGGACGGGAGCGGTTCGCGCGGCTGGTGGACTGGTGGCTCGACGAGCTCGGGGCGCTCGGGGTGGGGCTCGAGCTCGGGTCGTCGGTGGAGGTGCCGGCGTCCGGGCGCGTGCTCGACGCGCGGGGCGGGGTGGACCGCGCGTCCGGCGGGACGCCGATCGCCGCCGCGCTGCGCGACGGCCTGCCGCCCGGCCCGGTCGTGCTCGACGACCCGCTGGGCGACGGGGCGGCGGTGGCGTTCGCGGAGCGGCTGGCGGCCGACGGGCGCGAGGTCGCGATCGTCGCCCCGGGCGTGCTCGTCGGCCCGGGGCTGGCGCGCAGCGGCGACCTCGTCGACGCGCAGGTCCGGCTCGCGCGGGCGGGGGTGCGGCGGGTGACCGAGGCGCGGGTGTCGTCGTGGTCGGGGGCGGCGGTGGTCGTGACCGACGTCGTCACCGGGGCCGTGTCGTCGCTGCCGGCGGCCGCGCTGGTGGACGCGGGCCCGCGGGCGGGGCGGGCGTACGCCGACCGCCCGGGCCTGGTGCGCGCCGGCGACGCCGTGGCCCCACGGACCGTCGCCGAGGCCGTGCGCGAGGGCCGCGCGGCGGCGCGGGAGCTGCTGGCGTGAGCGTGCTCGGCGAACCCGTACGGCTGGGGCCGCGGGTCGTCCGGAACCGGATCGTCCTCCCCGCGCATCTGACCAACGCCGCCGTGGCCCGCCGGCCGACCCCGCAGCACGCCGCGTACTACGGCGCGCGCGCGGCGGGCGGGGCCGGGCTGGTGATCACCGAGGAGCAGTCGGTCGACTCCGCCGACCGGCCCTACGAGAAGCTCGTCGACGGCACCGACCCGGCCGTGGTGCCGGGGTACCGGGCGATCGCCGACGCGGTGCACGCGCACGGGGCGCTGGTGCTCGCGCAGCTCGGGCACAACGGCGGGCAGTCGTCGTCGCTGTACTCGCGGGCACCGGTGGACGGGACGTCCGACGAGCCCGACCCGATGTTCCGGGAGGTCCCGCGGGCGCTCTCCCCGGCCGGGCTGTCGCGGCTGGTGGACGGGTTCGGGCTGGTCGCCTCGCACGTGGCCGCGGGCGGGCTGGACGGCGTCGAGGTGCAGTGCTCGCAGGCGTCGCTGATCCGGCAGCTGGTCTCGGCGCGCTCGCCGCGGGCAGTGCCGTTCCTGGCGGCCGTGCTGCGCGCGGTGCGCTCGGCGATCGGGCCGGACCGGGTGCTCGGGGTGCGCGTGCAGGGCGACGAGGGCGTGCCGGGCGGGCTCTCCGCGGGCGACGCGGTGCGGGTGGCCGTCGCGGTCGAGCCGCTCGTGGACTACGTCAACACCGCCGTCGGCGTCGCCACCCGCACCCTGCCGCTGATCGAGCCACCGATGGGCGTGCCCGCGGGCTACGCCGCGCACGTGCCGTCGGCGGTGCGGGCCGCGGTGTCGGTGCCGGTGATCGGCGTCGGGCGCTTCACGACACCGGCGCAGGCCCGCGACGCCGTCACGTCGGGATCGTGCGACCTCGTGGGCGTCGTCCGCGGCCAGATCGCCGACCCGGCCTTCGCGGCCAAGGCCCTGCGCGGCGAGCGCGTGCGCCGCTGCATCGGCTGCAACCAGGAGTGCATCGCCCGCGTCGGCCTCAACCAGCGCCTGGGCTGCGCGGTGAACCCGGTGGCGGGGCGCGAGTCCTCCGCAGCGAACGTGCTGTTCGCTGCTTCTACGCGCGCGAAGTCCCCGGTCGCGCGCGTCCTCGTGGTCGGCGGCGGGCCCGCGGGGCTGGCGGCGGCGCTGGCCGCGGCGCGGGCCGGGCACGCGGTGACCCTCGCCGAGCGCGGCGATGCCCTCGGCGGGCAGCTCGCGCTGGCCGCGCGGGCCCCGGAGCGCCGCGAGCTCGCGCACGCCGTCGCGGACCTGGCGTACGAGGCGCGCGAGGCGGGCGTGGAGGTCCGGCTGCGGACCGAGGTGGCCGGGGTCGACGCTCCGGTCGACCGCGTCGACGCCGTCGTCCTGGCCACCGGCGCGCGCCCCGCGCTCCCGGATTGGGCGACCGGGCTCGACCGCGTCGCCGACGTCACCGACGTCCTGGCCGGGCGGGTGGCGCCGGCCGGGCGCGTGCTGGTCGTCGACGCCGGACGCTCCCACGCCGCGACCTCGACCGCGGAGCTCCTGGCGCGCCGCGGGGCGGCCGTGACCACGCTGACCTCGGCGTTGGTCGCGGCCGGGGACCTCGCGCCGACCCTCGACCGCGAGCGCTGGCGCCGGCGGGCCGTCGACCTCGGGATCGTCGAGCTGACCGACCGGGTGGTGCTGACTGCACGCTCCGGACCCGTTCTCGACGTACTGCACCACGTCACCGGCGAGGTGACGGCGTGGCCGGCCGACTGGGTGGTGCACGCCGGCCCCCCCACCCCGCACCTCCCGGACCTGGGCGTGCCCGCCGTCCGCGTCGGCGACTGCCTCGCCCCCCGCGACCTCGCCGCCGCGATCCGCGAGGGCACGTCCGCGGGCGCCTCCCTACGTGCGTGATCTTCTGAGCTATAGCGCAGAAGATCACGCACATAGGGTGGACCCGTGGACATCGCCCAGGTGCCGTGGCCGGAGTGCGAGGACGTGCCGGTCCTGCTCGTGCCCGTCGGGGCCACCGAGCAGCACGGCCCGCACCTGCCGCTCGGCACCGACACCGCGATCGCCGCCGCCGTCGCCGGGCGCAGCGGCCTGCCCGTCGCGCCCGCCCTGCCCTACGGCGCCTCCGGCGAGCACGAGACCTTCCCCGGCACGGTCTCGATCGGCACCGAGACCCTCGCCGCCGTGATCGTCGAGCTCGGCCGCTCGGCCTGCCGCTTCGCACGCCGACTGGTGCTGGTCAACGGCCACGGCGGCAACGTCGCCGCCCTGCGCGCGGCCGTGCCGATGCTGCGTGCCGAGGGCCGCGACGTCGCCTGGTTCCCGTGCAGCGTCCCCGGCGCCGACGCGCACGCCGGCCGCCACGAGACCGCGGTGATGCTCGCGCTGGCCCCCGACCGGGTGCGCGAGGACCTCGCCGCGCCCGGCAACACCGCCCCGTTGCGCGAGCTGCTACCCACCATCGCCGCCGGCTCGGTCCGCGACGTCAGCCCATCAGGAGTGCTCGGCGACCCCACCGGCGCCACGGGCGGCGAGGGCGCCGAGACCGTGTCGGTGATGGTCGCCGGGCTCGTCACCGCGGTGGGGCGCTGGTCGGTCGACGAGGCGTCGGGGCGCCTCACCTGACCCGACCGGGACGGGATCCCGCCACGACCGCTGCCGTTCACCGGCCCGCCGGTCGCGGAGCGGACGCTCGGGAGGCATGACCGGACTGCTCGCCGGCGACGATCTCCTGGCCCGCGCCGAGGCGGCGCTCGCGGTGGCGTTGCCCGAAGCGTTGGGCCTCGAGTTCGTCGACCCGTACGCCCCGCTCGACGGCGTCGTGCTCCCCGTCGCCGGGATCGCCGTCACCCCCGCCGCGACCGCCCACGGGGCCGCGCTGGGCGCCGCCATCGAGCTCGCCGGCTACCTCGCCGTGCTGCCCACCCTGAGCGCGGCCCAGCACGCGGTCACCCATCAGATCTCGACGCAGTACCTGCGCCAGGCGCGCGCGGGCCGGCGGGTGCGTGTCGTCGGGCGGCTGGCCCGACGCGGCCGCGAGGTGGCGTTCGTGACGGTCACCGCGAGCCTCGAGGACGGACCCGACCGGCCGGTGGCGCTCAGCCAGGTGACCAAGTCGGTGGTCGGCGCGTCCTAGGGTCGCACCGGTGAGCCGCCCGTTCGCCGACCGGACCGACGCCGGACGCGCCCTGGCCGCGCCGCTGGCCGAGCTCGGGCTGCGCCGCCCGCTGCTCGTGGGCCTCGCGCGTGGGGGCGTGCCGGTGGCCGCGGCGGCCGCGACGGCGTTGGGCGGCGGCGCGGAGGTCGACGTCGGCGTCGCTCGCAAGATCACCGCGCCCGAGCGCCCGGAGGCGGGGCTCGGCGCGGTGGCCGCGGAGGGCGAGCCGGTGTGGTTCGACCGGGCGCTGCAGCACGCGGGGCTCACGCCGGACGACCTCGCCGACGTCGTCGCCGCCGAGCGCGCCGAGGCCGAGCGTCGCGAGGCGGCCTACGGGACGCGGAGGGAGCGGGTGGCGGGTCGCGAGGTCGTGCTCGTCGACGACGGGATCGCCACGGGCATGACCGTGCGGGCGGCGTTGCGCGCGCTCGCGGCGGCGGGGCCGGCCCGGCTGGTGCTCGCGACGCCGGTCGCGGCGCCGTCCGCGCTCGAGCGCCTGGCCGGTGAGTGCGAGCGGGTCGTCGCCGCCCTCGTACCGCCCGACTTCCGGGCCGTCTCGCAGGTCTACGACGACTTCGCCCAGCTGACCGACGACGACGTCCGGCGTGTCCTCGGTCGCTGACCGATCGACGGTGTGCTGCCTAGACTCGCCGGCCATCGCCACTCCCACCGTCCCCGCCACCGACGCCGGGCCCGTCACCCGGCCGGCGCGCCTCCCGGCCGGGTGGACCGTCGTCCTCGACCGGCGCGTCCTGCGCGTCGACGGCGGCCGCACCCTGGTCGGGGGGTCGCCGCCGCGCGTGCTGCGCCTGTCGCCCGCCGCGTCCGCGCGCCTCGCCGGACCGGACGGCGTCCCGCCCGAGGCGCGACTGACCGTCACCGACGCGACGTCGGCAACGCTCGCACGCCTGCTCACCGACGCCGGCGTCGCGCACCCCGTCCCGGGTCACGCCGACGCGCCGTCGCCGGGGGAGGTGTCCGTGGTGGTGCCCGTGCGTGACCGTCCCCGCGAGCTCGCCCGGCTGCTCGACGCCGTGGCGGCGACGGCACCGGGGGTGGGGGAGGTGGTGGTCGTCGACGACGGCTCCGCCGACCCCGACACCACCACGCGCGTCGCCGCGGCCCGCGGGGCCCGGGTCGTCGGGCACCCGAGCTCGCGGGGCCCGGCCGCGGCGCGCAACACGGGCGCGACGGCCGCGTCCGGCGCGGTCGTCGCGTTCCTCGACTCCGACGTCGTCCCCGAGCCCGGCTGGCTCGCGCCGCTACTCGGCCACCTCGCCGACCCCGCCGTCGCCCTCGCCGCACCGCGCATCGTGGCCTGGGTGGGGCTGGCGGGTGGTGGTGCGAGCAATGCGGCTTTGCTGGCGTCCGACGCCAGAAACGCCACATCCTCGATCGCGCGCCGCGCCGTGGCTCGCTACGAGGAGCGACGGTCGAGCCTCGACCTCGGGCCCCGCCCCGCCCCGGTCACCGCCCGCTCGCGGGTGGCCTACGTCCCCAGCGCGGCGCTGGTCGTGCGCCGGTCGGCCCTGGGCGCGGGGTTCGCCGAGGACATGCCCGTCGCCGAGGACGTCGACCTCGTCTGGCGCCTCGCCGCCGACGGCCACCGCCTGCGCTACGAGCCCGCCTCGCGCGTGGCGCACGAGCACCGCGACGCCCTCGGACCCTGGCTCACGCGCAAGGCGTTCTACGGCACCGGCGCCGCCCCGCTCGCCCTGCGTCACCCGCGCCGCGTCCCGCCCATGGCCCTCGCGCCGTGGACCGCGGCGGCCGTCACGCTCCTCGGCGTCCAGCGACGGTGGACCACGGCCGCCGCCGGCGCCGTGACCCTCGTGGCCACGGCCCGCCTGGCCCGCGGCCTCGTGCGAGGCGATCGAGCGTGTGGCGATGCGGACACTCAACGTCTGCGATGGCCCACCGCTGACATGAGGAAGGCCCTCGCGCTCGCCTCGGTGCTCGCGCCGTGGGGTCTCGGCGGGGCGGCGTGGCAGGCGGCCGGGGCGCTGACGCGGCACTGGTGGCCGGCGGCGGTGGCGGGCGCGCTCGTCTCGCGGCGGGTCCGCCGGGCGCTGGCGGTCGCCGCCGTCGCCGAGGGCCTCGCCGACTGGGTGCGTTTCCGACCGCCCGGCGCCGGCCCGGTGGACGCGCTCGGTCACGTCATCGCCCACCGTCTCGACGACCTGGCCTACGGCGCGGGTCTGTGGTGGGGCGCGTGGCGGCACCGCACGCTCGCGCCGCTGCGCCCCGATCTCACCGGGAAGGGACCCGACCGATGACCCCCTTCGTCCGCACGGTCGCCGTCGGCCGGCCCCGCGACGTCCCCGGGCCGCGCGACAGCGACACGACGCGCACGGCCATCCGGAAGCACCCGGTCGACGGACCCGTCGAGGTCTGCCCCGAGAACCTCGCCGGCGACGAACAGGCCGACACCGTCCACCACGGGGGCCCGGACAAGGCCGTCTACGCCTACGGCGAGGAGGACCTCGCGTGGTGGCGCGCGGAGCACCCTGAGTACAGGGCGCTGGACGACCAGGTCTTCGGCCAGAACCTGACCACGGTCGGCCATGACCTGCGCGGGGCGGTCGTCGGCGAGCGCTGGCGCGTCGGCACCGCCGAGTTCGAGGTCGCCCAGCCGCGCACCCCGTGCTTCAAGCTCGGCCTGCGCGCCGGCGACGGCGCCATGCCGCGCCGGTTCACCGCCGCCGTCCGGCCCGGGGTCTACTTGCGGGTCACGGCGACGGGGACGATCACGTCGGGCGACGCGTTGCACGTCGTCGACCGGCCCGCGCACGGCGTCACCGTCGCCGAGGTCTTTGCGATCGTCCACCACGAGCGCCACCGCGCCGCCCGCCTGCTCGAGGTCCCCGAGCTGCCCGCGAGCTACCACGACTGGGCCCGCCGGCGCCTCGCCCACGCCTGACGCACCCCGCCCGCCCGGCGTGTCGCCCCAGCGAGGATGTGGCGATCCTGGCGTCGAACGCCAGCAAAGCCGCATTGCTCGCACACCCGTGTGCGACCCGCGACACACCGCGTGTGCGACCGCCGGTGCACGCCGTCGGTCGACGCGTCGCGACCGGGCCCACGCCGTGCGCCGCGGCGTGCACCCCGTGTGAAGGACCGGCCCCTCCGAACGGAGGGGGCGGCGGCTGTACGGATCGGCCTGATTCGCACGCGGTCACGCGGGCATCGGGGGGCGGATCGCCGCAGAAGCGGCCACCAAGGCCCGATGGCACCGCCGTTGCGGACCTCTCACGCGAGAACGGCCCCACCGGCGCCGCCGACACCCCGACCCGCCGCCCGAGTGGATGTTGCGCCGCTCGGACGTGGGCGGTGTGATGTGTCCGCCGCCACGCCGGAGATGGTCGGCAACCTGTGCCCGCCTGCGTCGTGGTCCATTCCTCGTCGTCGGCGGGTGCGGTGTTCGAACACCACCACCACGTCCTCGGCCTCGACGTCCGGGCTCCGGTGCCACGTCGTCCGGCCGAGTGAGGAGTGAGGTCCATGGCACGCATCCGGACCACCGTCGACGGACTCGTCTACGAGGACGACGTCGAGCCCCGCATGCTGCTCGTCCAGTACCTGCGCGAACGACTCGGCAAGACGGGCACGGTGATCGGCTGCGACACGAGCAACTGCGGAGCGTGCACCGTCCACCTCGACGGTCTGAGCGTGAAGTCCTGCTCGGTGCTGGCCGTCCAGGCCAACGGCAGCGAGGTGCTCACCATCGAGGGCCTCGAGCGTGACGGCCAGCTGCACCCCATGCAGCAGGCCTTCCACGACAACCACGCCCTGCAGTGCGGCTACTGCACGCCCGGCATGATCATGCAGTCGATCGACCTGCTCGGGGAGAACCCCGACCCCTCCGAGCAGGAGATCCGTGAGGGCATCGAGGGCAACCTCTGCCGCTGCACCGGTTACCAGAACATCGTCCGGGCGGTCCAGGACGCGGCCTCGAAGATGAAGCCGGGCAGCGCCCCGGCCGCCGAGTCCGGCGCCAAGCAGACCGTCGCCGGGGGAGGCGCCTGATGACGACCACCGAGAACCCGTCCGCAGCCGCGCCGGAGGTCGGTCGCGACCGCCGCCGCAAGGAGGACCGGCGCCTGATCACCGGCCGCACCCGGTGGACCGACAACCAGGCCCTCACCGGCCTCCTGCACCTGTCGGTCGTCCGCAGCCCGTTCGCGCACGCGACCATCAAGGGCGTCGACACCTCGGCGGCCAAGCAGGTCCCCGGCGTCGTCGCGGTCTACACCGCCGCGGACATCGGTGCGGACCAGGTGCAGCTGCCCTGCGCCTGGCCGATCACCAAGGACATGAAGGCCCCGCAGCGCCCGGCGCTGGCCGGCAGCCGCGTCAACTTCGCCGGCGAGGGCGTCGCGGTGGTCGTCGCCCGCAGCGCGGCGATCGCCAAGGACGCCGCCGAGCAGGTCGAGGTCGACTACGAGGAGCTCGAGCCGGTCCTGGACATGGAGGAGGCGCTGAAGGACGGCGCCACCCTCGTCCACCCCGAGATCGGCACGAACGCGAACGCCCAGTGGGTGTTCGACTCGGGCGAGGCCGGCTCGGGCGGCAGCGTCGCCGAGGCCCTGCAGAAGGCCGAGTCGGACGACGACCAGATCATCGTCCGGCGCCGCTTCCGCCAGCAGCGGCTCGTGCCGGTGTTCATCGAGCCGCGTTCCACGGTGGTCGACCCGACCGGCGAGCAGCTCGTCATGTGGTCGGCGACCCAGGTCCCGCACATCCTCAAGACGATGCTGGCGCTGGTGCTCGGCCTGCCCGAGCACAAGCTGCGCGTCATCGCGCCGGACGTCGGCGGTGGCTTCGGCGGCAAGCTCCAGGTCACGCCAGAGGAGGTGATGACCCTCCTGGTGGCCCAGAAGGTGGGCAAGCCGGTGAAGTGGACCGAGACGCGCTCGGAGTCGCTGCTGTCCGCCCACCACGGCCGTGACCAGATCCAGGACCTGACGATGTCCGTCACCAAGGACGGGCGGATCACCGGCCTGGACGTCAAGTTGCTGGCCGACATGGGCGCCTACCTCGGCCTGGTCGGACCCGGCGTGCCGATCCTGGGCGCGTTCATGTTCAACGCGATCTACAAGATCCCGGCCTACCGGTTCGACTGCACCAACGTCTTCACCACGAAGACGATCACCGACGCCTACCGCGGTGCGGGCCGCCCCGAGGCCACCTTCGGCATCGAGCGCCTCATGGACGAGGTGGCCCTCGAGCTCGGCATGGAGCCGATGGAGTTCCGCCGGAAGAACTGGATCAAGCACGACGAGTTCCCGTACACCACGGTCAGCACGCTGACCTACGACACGGGCAACTACGAGGCGGCCACCGACCAGGCCCTGCAGATGTTCGACTACGACGGCCTGCGCCGGGAGCAGCAGGAGCGCCGTCGGCGGGGTGACGTCAAGCAGCTCGGCATCGGGATCTCGACCTTCACCGAGATGTGCGGCCTCGCCCCGTCCCGCGTACTCGGCTCGCTGGATTACGGCGCCGGCGGCTGGGAGACCGCGTCCATCCGGATGCTGCCCACCGGCAAGGCCGAGGTCGTCGTCGGCGTCAGCCCGCACGGGCAGGGCCACGAGACGGCGTTCTCGCAGATCGTCGCCGACCAGCTCGGCATCCCGTTCGACGACGTCGAGATCCTCCACGGTGACACCCAGTCGTCCTACCGCGGCCTCGACACCTACGGCTCGCGCTCGCTCGCGGTCGGCGGCATCGCCGTGGTCAAGGCGGCCGAGAAGGTCATCGAGAAGGCGAAGCCGATCGCCGCGCACATGCTCGAGGCCTCCGAGGGCGACCTCGAGTTCACGGGCGGCAAGTTCACCGTCAAGGGCACCGACAAGGGTGTGGGCATCGGTGACATCGCCCTCGCGGTGTTCGCCGCCCATGACTACCCCGAGGGCATCGAGCCCGACATCGACGCCCACGCGACGTTCGACCCGGAGAACTTCTCGTTCCCGCACGGCACGCACCTGTGTGCCGTCGAGGTCGACACCGAGACCGGCTTCGTGCAGCTGTACAAGTACGTCTGCGTGGACGACGTCGGGAACGTGGTCAATCCGCTGATCGTCGAGGGCCAGGTGCACGGCGGCCTGGCGCAGGGCATCGCCCAGGCCCTCTTCGAGGAGGCCGCGTACGACGACCAGGGCACGCTGCTCTCGGGCACGCTGGTCGACTACACGCTGCCGACCGCCGCGGACCTGATCAGCTTCGACACCGCGAACACCACCACCGCGTCGACCACCAACCCGCTCGGGGTCAAGGGCGTCGGCGAGGCCGGGACGATCGCCTCGACCCCCGCGGTCGTGAACTCGGTGCTCGACGCGATCCGCCACCTCGGTGTCAAGGACATCGACATGCCCACGACGCCGTACCGCGTCTGGAGCGCCATCCAGAACGCGTCGGGCCACGCCGGTCGCGGCGACGAGGCGAACGTCGCCTCGCCGGGCGCCGGTCTCGGCTCCACCGCCAGCGACATCTCGAAGGGCGACACCCAGGGAGGACACCTGTGATCCCGGCCCAGTTCGACTACGTCCGGCCCACCACGGTCGACGAGGCGCTGGCTGCGCTGCGCGACGGCGGGGACGACGCCAAGCTCCTCGCGGGCGGGCAGAGCCTGCTGCCGGTGCTGCGGCTGCGGATGGCGGACCCCTCGCTGATCATCGACCTCAACGGCATCCCGGAGCTCAAGGGCGTCCGCGAGGAGGGCGACAAGGTCGTCGTCGGGTCGATGACGACGCACTACGACGTCACCCGCGACGACACGCTGCGCCAGCACGTCGCCCTCATCCAGGAGGCGACGAGGACGGTGGCCGACCCGCAGGTGCGCCACAAGGGCACCCTCGGCGGGGCGCTGGCGCACGCGGACCCGGCCGGTGACCTCGCCGCGCCGGCGCTGGCGCTCGACGCGGAGTTCGTCATCGCCGGACCCAACGGCACCCGCACGGTCGCGGCGGCGGACTTCTTCGAGGACTACTTCACCACCGCCATCGGCGAGGGTGAGCTCCTCACCGAGATCCGCTTCCCGAAGTACACGGGATGGGGCGCGCGGTACGAGAAGTTCAACCGGGTCGCGCAGGCCTGGTCGATCGTCGCGGTCGCCGCCACGGTGAAGGTCGACGGGGGCACGATCTCCGAGGCCCGCATCGGGCTGACCAACATGGCGGGCACCCCGGTGCGCGCCCGGTCGGTGGAGTCGGCCCTGGTCGGGCAGAGCGCCACCGAGGAGAATGTGCGCAAGGCCGCCCAGGCCGCCGCCGAGGGCACCAGCCCGACCGCGGACGCCGACGCCGGTTCCGACTACCGTGAGCACCTCGCCCGGGTGCTCACCGGTCGGGCCGTCCTCGCCGCCGCGGGCTGACGTCTAGAGCGTCGACCGTCGTCCGACGACACGATCGTCACGATGCTCCGGCCCGCCCCCGCACCCCGCGGGGGCGGGCCGCCGTCGTGATCCGCACCCTCCCGGAGGTACCGCGTGAAGCTGGAGAACGAGTTCACCGTCCCGGTGCACATCGACACCGTGTTCGACGCCCTGAACGACCCGGAGAAGGTGACGCCGTGCTTCCCGGGCGCCACCCTCGACTCCCACGAGGGCGACGACTTCACGGGCACCGTGAAGGTCAAGCTGGGACCGATCTCGATGACCTACAAGGGCAAGGGCACCTTCATCGAGCGGGACAAGGACAACCACAAGGTGGTCGTCGACGCCCAGGGCCGTGACTCGCGGGGCAACGGCACCGCGTCGGCCAAGGCGACGCTGACGATGACCGACGACGGCGGCAAGACCAAGGTCAACGTCCTCACCGAGATGCAGGTGACCGGCAAGCCCGCGCAGTTCGGCCGCGGTGTCATGTCCGACGTCGGCGACAAGATCCTCGGGCAGTTCGCGTCCTGCCTCGCCGACGAGTTCGGCAGCAGCGCCGCGGGCGGGGCCGCCGCGCCCACCGTCACCGGCACCGACACCGGCGCGACCGGCGGCAACGGCACCGGCCCGGCCCCCGAGGCGGTCGCCGCGGGCGGGGACGCCGCACCCGTCACCGCGCCGCCGGCGCCCGCCCCCGTGGCCTCGGGTTCCGGCGCGCCGACCGCGGCGGCGATGCCGACCACCGTGGCCGAGGCGGCCAAGGGCGACACGGGCGCCAAGCCCGGCGCGTCGGTCGGCACCGCGGCGAGCGCGGCCGGCGAGGCCGCGGCCCAGCCGAGCCAGCAGCGTCGTCAGCAGGTCGAGGCGATCGACCTGCTCGACAGCTCGCGCGACGCCATCGTCAAGCGGCTCGCGCCCGTCGGCATCGGCGCCGCCGTCCTCGCCGCGATCGTCGCGATCATCCTGGTGGCCCGGGGCCGCTCGTCGTCGTAGTCCTTGGCGCTCCGCGCTCGTGAGTGCTTGTCCGTGCCAGGGCACGGACAAGCACTCACAGCGGCCGGAGGCCCGAACGGGTAGGCCGGGGGACATGACCGCCCCGTCCCGCACCGGCGCCCTGCTCGACACCGTCCGCGAGCGGACCCCGCTCGTGCACTGCGTCACCAACCTCGTGGCCACCACGTTCTCCGCCAACGCGCTGCTCGCCCTCGGGGCCTCCCCGGCGATGGTGGAGGACCCCGAGGAGGCCGCCGAGCTCGCCGCGGTCGCCGGGGCGCTGGTGGTCAACACCGGCACGATGTCGCGGGCCCGCGCGGAGGGCATGCACGCCGCAGCGCGGGCCGCGCACGACGCCGGGACGCCGTGGCTGCTCGACCCGGTCGCGGTCGGCGCCCTGTCGCTGCGCACGCACGTCGCCGGGGAGCTCCTCGCCCACGGACCGACGGTGGTCCGGGGCAACGCCTCGGAGATCCTCGCGCTGGCCGGCGAGGTCGGCGGTGGGCGCGGGGTCGACGCGACTGCGACGGTCGACGACGCCGCCGACGCCGCGGACGAGCTCGCCCGCCGGCACGGCACGGTGGTCGCGGTGAGCGGCGTGGTGGACCGCCTCACCGACGGCCGGACCGTGCACCACGTCGGCGGCGGCCACCCGCTGATGGGTCGCGTCACCGCCATGGGGTGCGCGCTGGGCGCCCTCACCGCCGCCTTCCTGGCCGCCGCGCGGACGACGGACAGCGCTCGGGAGTGGGACCCGCTGACCGCCGCCGTGGCCGCCCACGCCGCGGTCGGTGTCTGCGGCGCGGCGGCCGGGCGCACGGCGGGCGGACCGGGGTCGTTCGTCCCGGCCTGGCTCGACGCGCTCGCGGCCCTCGACGGCGCCGACGACGCCGGCGGGGCCGACGCGCTGGTGGACCCGGCGTGACGCCCGTCGACCCCCGCCTCTACCTCATCGTCGACCCGGTCCACGGGCCCGGCGACCCCCTGGCCGTGGCGTGCGACGCGGTGGCGGGCGGGGTCACCGCGGTGCAGGTCCGCGCGCCCGCCGCCACCGGGCGGGAGCTGTACGACGGGACGTGCGCGGTGCTGGCGGCGTTGCGCGGCAGCGGGGTCGCCGTGGTCGTCGACGACCGCCTCGACGTGGCCCTCGCCGCCGGCGCCGACGGCGTGCACCTGGGCCGGCACGACGTGCCGCCCGCGGAGGCGCGGCGCGTCGCGGGACCGGAGCTCTCGATCGGCTGGTCGGTCACCGGGCCGGACGACCTGGACGTTCCGTCCGGCGCCGTCGACCTGCTCGGCATCGGACCGGTGTTCGCGACGGCCACCAAGCCCGACGCCGCGCCCGCCACCGGCGTCGACGGGCTGCGTCGGCTGTGGAACGCGGCGCGGGCACGCGGGGTCCCCGCGGTGGCGATCGGGGGCATCGACCCGGACAACGCCGGGGAGGTGCTCGCGACCGGCGTGCCGGGGCTGTGCGTCAGCTCCGCGATCGCCGCGGCGCCCGACCCGGGTGCCGCCGCCCGCGCGCTGCGGACCGTCGTCGACGGTGCGTGACAGGCTGTCGCCCGTGCACCCCGGCCCCACCAACAGCCTCGTCGACGTCGCGGGCCTGCAGGTCGGGCACGCACAGCTCGCGGGGGAGGGCGCGCTGTCGGGGACGACGGTAGTGCTGCCCGGCCCCGAGGGCGCGGTGGCCGGGGCGGACGTGCGTGGCGGCGGGCCCGGCACGCGCGAGACCGACGCCCTCGACCCGCGCACGCTCGTCGAGCGCGTCCACGCCGTCGTGCTCACCGGCGGCAGCGCCTACGGGCTCGCGGCCGCGTCCGGGGTGGCCGACGCACTCGGCGCGATGGGTCGCGGGTTCCCGGTCGGACGCGAGCCCCACGAGGTGGTCCCGGTCGTGCCCGCCGCCGTGGTGTTCGACCTCGGCCGCGGCGGCCGCTTCACCGCGCGCCCCGGCGCCGAGCTCGGGGCCGAGGCGCTCGCGGCCTGCACCGACGCCCCGCCGGCCGAGGGTGTCGTCGGCGCCGGCACGGGCACGCTCATCGGGGGCCTCAAGGGCGGCGTCGGGTCGGCGTCGACGGTGCTGGCGGACGGGACGGTGGTGGCCGCGTTGGTCGTGGCGAATGCGGCCGGCTCGGCGGTGGACCCGGCGACCGGCGAGCTGTGGGGCAGGCGCCACCGCCACCCCGACGACGCCGAGCACCCGGCCCTGCCCGACGACCGCACCGCGCTGCTGGCGGACCTGCACGCGGCCGCCGCGCCGCCCACGCTCAACACCACGATCGGCGTCGTCGCCACCGACGCCGCCCTGTCGGTGGCCCAGTGCGCCAAGCTCGCCGCGGTCGGTCACGACGGCATCGCCCGCGCCGTGCGCCCCGTGCACGGGATGACCGACGGCGACACGCTCTTCGGGTTGTCCACGGCACCTGCCGCGACCGGCCGCCCGGCTCCGGACCTCGCCGGCGTCCAGGAGATCCTCACCGCCGGCGCGGACTGCGTCACCCGCGCCATCGTCCACGCGGTGCTCGCCGCCCACTCCGTCGAGACGGCCGCGGGGCACTGGCGCGCCTACCGCGACCTCGTCCGCTGACGCCGCGCCGGGGTGATGTCGCGCCCGGGGTGATGTCGCGCCCGGGGGTGACGCCGCGCCCGTGGTGATGCAGCGAGGGACGCCCCGGCTGCGTGTGACGCAGCGAGGGTGACCCTCGCTCGTCGGCCGCGACCCGACGCCGCTGCAGCGAGGGACGCCCCGGCTGCGTGTGACGCAGCGAGGGTGACCCTCGCTCCCGCAGGGGGCGCGCGGCACCATGGGCGCGTGGCGGGGCACCGCGAGCGGCGGGTGGCGCCCGGGGTCGTGCTGTGGGCGAACGACGGGGCGCCGGGCACGATCCTGCCCGACGGGTGCCTCGACCTGATCTGGAACGGCGCCGGCCTCGTCGTCGCCGGGCCGGACGCGGCGGCGCGCCGGCATCCCGGCGGCCTTCCGCACGTGGGGCTGCGCTTCTCGCACGGCCGGGGCCCGGCGCACCTCGCGGTGCGGGCCGACGAGCTGCGGGACACCAGCGTGGCCCTGGACGCGGTGTGGTCCGGCGCCGCGGCCCGCGAGCTCACCGAGCGGGTCGCCGACGACCCCGCGCGCGTCCTCGCGGGCGTCGCGACGGCCACGCCGCCCGATCCCGCCGACCGCTTCGGCGCCCGCGTGTTCGCCGCCCTCGCGCGGGGCGCCGATGTCGCCGGGCTGGCCGACGCGCTCGGCACCACCACCCGCACGCTGCACCGCCGCTGCCTGCCCGTCTTCGGCTACGGCCCCCAGCACCTCGGACGGGTCCTGCGCCTGCAGCGCGCGCTGGCGCGGGCGCGGGCCGGCACGCCGTGGGCCGAGGTCGCCGCGAGCGAGGGCTTCGCCGACCAGCCGCACCTCGCCCGCGAGGTGCGTGCCCTGGCCGGCACCACGCCGACCGCGCTACTGGGGTAGCGGCGCGAACAGGTCGACCTGCGACCCGTCCGGGTCGTGGACCACGGCGTAGCGCATGCCCCAGGCGGCGTCCCACGGCCCGAGCTCGCCCTGGTACCCCGCGTTCACCAGCGAGGCGTAGACGTCGTCGACCTCGGCGGGCGAGTCGCACGCGAACGCGAGCGCGTTGCGGGGCCCGCCCTGCGGCGGCGTCCAGTGCGGGTCGAAGGACCGGACGGTGTCCTCGGTGTCGAGGGCCAGGCGCATGCCGCCGCCGAGGTCGATCTCGACGTGGGGCTGCTGGTCGGCGCCGGGTGGCGCGTCGAGGCCGAGCCGGCGGTAGAAGGCGAGGGAGGCGGCCATGTCGGAGACGACGAGCTCGACGACGGTGAGACGGGGTGGCATGGCGGTCACGGTAGGGACGACCGCGTCCCCGCGGCTTGGAGCGATCGGACACCATGCGGGCGTGCACACCGAGGCCCGGGCGCTGCCCTTCACCGCGCCGCTGTGCCCGGACAACCTCTACGGGCACCTCGTCGCCACGGCCGTCCCCGGCGTCGAGGAGTGGCACGACGGCGCCTACCGCCGCAGCCTCGCCCTGCCCGGCGGACCGGGCGTGGTGGCCCTCGCGCCGGACGCGGAGCACGTCACCGCCACCCTCACCCTCACCGACCCGTCCGACGCCGAGCGGGCGAGCGCGCTGGCCCGCCGGATCCTCGACCTCGACGCCGACCCGAACCCCGTCGACGCCACCCTGCGCGCCGACCCCGCGCTCGCGGCGCTGGTCGACGACGCGCCGGGACGGCGGGTGCCCGGCTCGCCCGACGCGGACGAGTTCGCCGTGCGCGCCGTCCTCGGCCAGCAGGTCTCCACCGCCGCGGCCCGTACCCACGCCGCGCGGCTCGTCCGCGGGTACGGCACACCGCTGCCGGACGGGCTGGCCGGACCCGGGAGCACGCTCACCCACCTCTTCCCCCCGCCGGCCGCCCTCACGGCCGTCGACCCCGACGAGCTGGGCATGCCGCGCACACGCAAGCGGACCCTGCTCACCCTCGTCCGGGCGCTCGCCGAGGGCGAGGTCGTCCTGGACCCGGCGGACGTGCCCGCCGCCCGCGCCGGGCTCGCGGCGCTGCCGGGGATCGGGCCGTGGACGGTCGACTCGGTCGCCATGCGCGCCCTCGGCGAGCCCGACGCGTTCCTGCCCACCGACCTCGGCGTCCGCGCGGCCGCCGAACGCCTCGGGCTGCCGCCGCGCGACCGCGACCTGCTCGCCCGCGCCGAGGCCTGGCGCCCCTACCGCGCCTACGCGACGCAGTACCTCTGGGCGGCCCTGGACCACGCCGTGAACACCATGCCAGGGTGATCGAGACCGCGATCACGCGGACATGGAGGTGGCGGTGGACGCGGACGACGAGCTCTGGAGCGCGCTCGACCGGGTGGCGGAGACACCGGCCCTGCTCGTGGCCTGCGCCTTCGACGGGGCGCTCGCCCCGGACGATGGCGATCCCGCGCAGGCCCGCGCCGAGCAGGTGTCGTCCGAGGCGCTCAACGTCCTCATGGCGCTGCCCGACACCACCGTCGCGGTGGTGTCGGAGCGCCCGAGCGACGAGGTCGCCGAGCTGATGTTCCTGTCCGGCTCCAAGGGCGGCGCGCGGGTCGTGGCGCCCGACGGGCTGCCCGCGCTGCGCGCCGAGCTCGGGGCGACGGCCGCGGTGGTCGTCGGCGTGACCGCGGACGGGCAGGCGGGTGCCGACGACGTCGTCGTCGGGGTCGGGGAGCCCGCGCCCTACGAGGTCGAGGACGTCGACGACGTCGCCGAGGTGCTCGAGGAGCTGGCCGGCCTGCGTCGCCGCCGCTGACGATGACGCAGCGAACGCGCTGTTCGCCACCTCTACGCGTCCGAAGTCCCCGTTGATCACGAGGCGGCGGAGTCAGAACAGCATGCTGTCGCGCCGCTCCAGGTCGAGCAGCGTGCGCTTGCGCTCCAGCCCGCCCGCGTAACCGGTGAGGCTGCCGTCGGCACCGAGAACGCGGTGGCACGGCACGACGATGGCCACCGGGTTGCGGGCCATCGCCCCACCCACGCGCCGGGCCTCGCCGGGTCCGAGCCCGACCGACGCGGCGAGCTCTCCGTAGCTGACCGTCTCGCCGTAGCCGACCGACGCCAGCCCCTCGAGCACGCGGCGGTCCCACGCCGGGTGGGTGTCGAGGTCGACGGGCACCGTGAACGCGCGCAGCGTCCCGGCGAAGTAGGCGTCGAGCTCGCGGCGGGCGAGGTCGAGGACGCGGACCACCTCGGGGCCGTGCCCGTCCCCGGCCTCGCCGGGCCAGAACCCGAGCAGGGTCAGGCCCCGGGCCGTCGCGTCGAGGTGCAGCGGTCCGATCGTGGTGTCGTGGACGACGCTCATGTCCTCGAGAACACCGGTCGGTGCCCGACCGTGGCGCTCAGCCGCCGGCGAAGGGCGGCAGGACGTCCACGACCGCGCCCTCGGCGAGGACCAGCGAGCGGTCGTGCACCGCGACCTCGTCGAGCAGGAAGCTCGCGGCGGCGAGCACGCGCGCCAGGGCCTCGCCGTGGTCGGCGGCGAGGGCGGCGAGGAGGTCGTCGACCGTCGTGCCCGCGGGCAGTGCGACCGTCTCGCTGCGGGTGCCGGCGGCGGCCTTGGCACCGGCGAAGTAGCGCACCGTCACGGTGACGGTGCGCGCCGACGGGGTGGTGGTGGGAGCGGTGGGCGCCGTCATCATCCTCCGATCGCGCTCATGGGTCGGTCGGGCTGCAGGAAGCCGGGGTCGTCGATGCCGTGGCCGGGCTTCTTGCCCCACATGGCCACACGCCAGGCGGCGGCGATCTCCTCGTCGGTGCCGCCCCCGCGCAGGATGCCCCGCAGGTCGTTCTCGGTCTGCGAGAACAGGCAGGTGCGCACCTGCCCGTCGGCGGTGAGCCGAGTCCGGTCGCAGGTGCCGCAGAACGGCCGCGTGACCGACGCGATGACCCCGACCTTGGCTGGCGAGCCGTCCGGCCCGGTCCACCCGTCGACCAGGAAGCGCTCCGCCGGGGCGCCGCCCCGCTCGGCCGGGTCCTCGGTGAGCGTGAAGCGGGTGCGCAGCGAGGCCAGCACCTGCTCTGCGGTGATCATGCGGTCGCGCTGCCAGGAGTGCCCGGCGTCGAGGGGCATCTGCTCGATGATGCGCAGCTCGTAGCCCTCGTCCAGGGCCCAGGCCAGCAGGTCGGGGGCCTCGTCGTCGTTGAGGCCGGGCATGAGCACCGTGTTGACCTTGATGGGGTCGAGCCCGTGCTCGCGGGCGGCACGCAGGCCGGCGAGGACGTCGTCGAGCCGGTCGCGCCGCGTGATCTCCGCGAAGCGCTCGCGGCGCAGCGTGTCCAGCGAGACGTTGACGCGGTCCAGGCCGGCGGCCGCGAGACCGGCGGCGCGACGCGTCAGCCCGAGCCCGTTCGTGGTCACCGACATCTCGGGCCGCGGGTCGAGCGCCGCGGTGGCCCCGACGATGTCCTCGAGGCCCTTGCGCAGCAGCGGCTCCCCACCCGTGAAGCGGATCTCCTGCACGCCCAGGCGCTCGACGGCGACGCGCACGAGGCGCACGACCTCGTCGTCGGTCAGCGCCTGCTCGGTCGGCATCCACTCCAGGCCCTCGGCGGGCATGCAGTAGGTGCAGCGCAGGTTGCAGCGGTCGGTCAGCGAGACCCGCAGGTCGGTGGCGACCCGGCCCCACGAGTCGACGAGACGCGCGTCGTCGGGCCGCCCGGTGGTGTCCGTGGTGGGGGTGGCGGCCCCGGGGACGGCCGGCACACCGAGGTCGAGAACGCTCATCACGATCCACCCTAACCGCGTCGGGCACGGGCGGTGAGCTGCATCTCCACAGGTCCGGGGCGCGCACCGCAGGTGCGGCAGGCATGATCGTGGACGCTCGCAGGTGCGGGCCAGCATCCGCCGGAACGGCCCGATCGGAGGGGCCGCCGACGATCACCGCGGAGCGCCCGGTCGCGGGCACGCCCGGACGGGTGACACGCCGAGGTCATCGGTTCCCCGGGGGGTTCCCGCCCGGCCACTACCGTCCGCGTCCATGTCCACCGGTCGGCGCCGCCTGGGCTGGCTGCTGCCGATGCTGCTCGTGGTCGTGCTCCTCGCGGGCGTCGCGGGCACGGTGGTCCTGCTGCGTCACCCCCAGCTCCTGCCGCAGGCGTCCAGGGTCGTGCCGGTGGTGCGGGCGGACGTGGTCGCGGAGGTCCGCGCGCCCGGCGATGTGCGCAGTGCCGCGGAGTCCGACGTGTCGTTCGCGGTGAGCGGGACCGTCACGAGTGTCCAGGTCGCGCCGGGCCGGGTCGTGCGCGCCGGCGAGGTGCTCGCCACGCTCGACGACGGTCCGACCCGTGCCCGGCTCCTCGCCGCGCAGGACGCGCTGGACGCCGACCTCCGGGAGCTCGACCTCGCCCGGCTCCGCGTCCCCGTCGACGTGGTGGCGGTCGCGCGGGCCGAGGCCGCCGCGTCCCGAAACCGCGCCGACATCGCCGAGGCCGACCGGGTGCTCGAGGCCACCGTCCTGCGCGCCCCGCGCGACGGCACCGTGACCGAGGTCGCCGGCCAGGTCGGCGACCGGGTCCTCGCCGGCGCGCCCACCCCCGACGACGCCCCGAGCCGCCGGCCCTTCGTGCGCCTCGCCGACCTCGGCACGCTCGTCGTGCGTGCGGCGGTCGCCCCGCGCGACGTCGCCCGGGTCGAGGCCGGGCAGCCTGCCGGGGCGGCGGTCGACGGGGTCGGCCCGGCCGTCCTGGGCGAGGTGGTCGGTGTCGAGCCGGCCCCCGGGCCCGACGGGGCGTACGGCGTGACCGTCGCCACGGCGTCCCCGCCCTCCACCCTGCGCGTGGGCCAGGCCGCCCAGGTGCGGATCCTCGTCACCCGGGCCATCGCGGTGCCGGTCGTGCCGATCGAGGCCGTGCGCTCGACCGGCCCGGACCGCGGCGTCGTCCTCGTCCGCCCGCCCGACGGGCGCGGGCCCGACCGCGCCGTGACCGTGACGACCGGGCTCGCCGACGCGGTGTCGGTCGAGGTCCGCGACGGCCTGCGCGTCGGCGACCGGGTCGTCGTGCCGCGGAGGCCGCCCGGGCAGGACCGGCCATGACCTACCCGGAGGACGACGACACCGACCGGTGGGCGCCCCCGCCCCCTCGCCGCGAGCCACCCGAGCGGCCGCGGCCGCGTCGGTGGGTGATCGCACTGGGCCTGGTCACGGTGTTCGTCCTGGGGGTCGCGGGCGGGGTGGTCGCGGACCGCTACCTCGCGGTCGGCTGTCGCGGCTGCCCGCCGCCCGCGGGCGAGGGGACGCCCCTCGTGGGGACGATCGAGAGCGCCGACGACGGCGTACTCGCCGTGCGCACCCCGGGGGGCCGGCTCGTGGTGGTGCGCGCCGCGCCGGACACGCGCGTGCTCGACGAGCAGCCCCGCGCCGGCGGGGCGGCGGGTCTCGTGCGCGGCACCCGTGTGAGCGTGCTGGGGGTGCGGGACCCCGACGGCCTGATCACGGCCGTGGAGGTCGGGGTCCCGCGCTGACGGTGTCGCCGGGACCGTCGGGCGAGCAGGGCGCCGGGAGATCGCGACCTCGGTGACGGGTCACCGCGGATCCGCGGGCGTTCGTCACCCGTACCACGGTCGTGGTCCGGCGGATCGCATCCGGTGATCATGTGCTCGACCTGGTGACGAAGTCCGCGCCAGGCGCGGACTTCGTCACCGAAGCCGGACCATCCCGTGGGTCAGAAGGCGCGAGCGAGCCACGCCAGCAGGTCGGCGCCCCACCACGAGTCCGGGGTCTCCGGCGTCGCCGCAGTGGGCGACGGGACGTACGGCGGGTCCGGCGGGAGGTCCGGGACGAGCCCGGGCGGCGGGACCGGCGTGGTGGTCGTGGTCGTCGGGCCCGGCTCGCTCGGCTCCGGCTCGGTGGTCGGGTCGGTGGTGCCTCCACCCGTGTGGTCGGGGTCCGTCGACGACGTCCCGCTCGGCGGGGCGACCACCGTCTTCGTCTCGGAGGTCGTCGTGGTCATGGCCGTGGTCGTCGGTGCGGACCCACCCGGTCTGGTCGTGTCGGGTGGCGTGGTCGTGTCGGGCGGCGGCGCGGTGGTGGTCGTGCTCGGCGGTGGCGTGGTGGTGGTCGGCGGTGGCGTGGTGGTGGCCGGCGGTTCGGTGGTGGTCGTGTCGGGCGGCGGCGTGGTGGTGGTGGCCGGCGGTTCGGTGGTGGTCGTGCTCGGCGGTGGCGTGGTGGTGGCCGGCGTGGTGGTCGTCGTGGGCACGAGGGTCACGGGCACGGTGGTGGTCACCGTCGTGGTCTCGGTCGTCGTCCGGGCCGGGGGAGCGGTGCCGGTGCTGGTGAGCCACAGGCCCCGCAGCACCGGCGTCGCTCCGTCGACACCACGCCGGAGCAGCACCCGCACCGACAGTTCCCGGGTGGGCGCGTCCAGGGTCGCGGGGTCCGAGCGGGGCACGGTCACCCACGGCCCCCACCGCCCGTCGGCGCGCAGCCCGCGGACCTCGACGACCACCGACGCGCCGTCCGGCACGTCCGCGGCCGCCTCGCCCGACACCGCGTCGACCGACCCGAGGGTGCGGCGCGGGGCGAGGACGAGCTCGCCGGTCTCCGTCCCGGTGGGGCGCACGGTGCCGTCGACGAGCTCCACGCCGCGGTCGTCGCCGCCGGCGAGGGCGATCTCGGGCGCCCAGCTCTCGGTCGGACCGGTCGTCACCGCGGCCGCGGCGGGCACCGCGAGGGCGAGGGTGAGCCCGACACCGCCCGCCGCGAGGGCGAGCGCGGCCGCCGGGCGTCGCCGGGGGTCAGCAGGACGGGACATCGCGCACCTCCACCTGGTCGGCCTGGACGAACTGGGCGGGTCCGAGACGGATCCACCGGGTGCCGACGCCGGTGCGTCCGGCCCCGGTGTCCGTCGTGCACTCGTAGGTCATCCGCGCCCGCGGTGCGACGACGCCGACCACGGGGGCGTCGGCCGCGGGGGCGGCACGGACGTCGAGCCGCGCGTCGCGGTCGAGCGCGCTACCGGAGGGGCCCGTGCCGGTCCAGAGGTAGGTGACGGTGACCCACGCGTTGTCGTCGAGCCCGAGGTCGTCGCGGAAGGTGCCGTCGGCGAGGTCGATGCCCGCGGGGTTGCGGACCCGGCGCCCGGAGCCGTCGCGGCCCTCGCGGTAGCCGTCGGCGAACGCGGCCTCGGCCTGGGGACGGCCGCGGGGCAGGTCGCCGAACGTCTGGCGCTGCTCGTTCCAGTGGTCGTCGCGGGTGTTCCACGGTCCGAGGTCCCAGACCGGCGCCCACGTGCAGCGGTCGGGACGGGAGCAGACGCGCACCGTGTAGTCGCCGCTGCCGCGGGGCGCCAGGGCACGGCGGGAGGGCAGGGCGACGAAGCGGTCGTCCCGTTCGACCTCGTGGCCGTTCGCGGTGTCGTTGCCGACCAGCCCGATGCGCGTGGCGAACACGCGCGCGGTGAAGGGCTCGGCCGGCCGGGGTGCGACCAGCAGCGCGGGCCCGCGGTCGGCGGTCAGCCACAGCCGCTGCAAGGCCGGGCCCCGACCGTCGGGCGCGGCGACGAGGGTGACGCGGACCTGGAGCTCGACCGTCGGCTCGGACAGGCGCGCCGGCTCGCCCGAGCGGGCCTCGGTCCACTGGCCCCAGGTGCCGTCGTCCCGGGTGCCACGGACCGCGACGATCACCTCCGCCGCGGGCGGGACGTCGGCGGTGACGTCCACGGCCACCCGATCGGTGACCGCCGCCGGGCGCCGCGGCGCGAGGAGCAGCTCACCCTCCGCCGGCGCCGGGCCCTGGCTGGTGCCACGCGGGGTGAGGTCGGCGAGCCGCACCGCGGCACCGTCGGCGACCACGTTGGTGTCGTCGCCCCCGCTCACCGCGAGCTCGGCGGCCCAGGTCTCGCTCGTCGGCACCGCGGCCGCCGCCGGCGCGACGAGGCCGGCCACCAGGGCCGCCGTCGCCGCGACGAGCAGCGCCCTCCCCGTCCACCGTGACGGCATCGGTTCTCCTCGCGTGCGGTCCCCGTCGGGGTCGGGGACGTCCGCGGGACATGCAAGGTCGCCGACTCTCCGTCGACAAGCGAAACACAGGAGTCGCATGTGGGTGATAGCCGCCCGGGCGACTTACATCGCTGTGGTTCCGTCCCTCGTCACGCCGCGCGTCGCGACCCCCGAGATCACCCGGATGAGGTACCTGTACGCGGGTGCTCGACGAGGGGGCGATCGGGGCCGGGTGCGTGGTCCACGACGAACGGCCACAGGCCCGGCGCCGGCTGACGCTGCTGGTGCGGGAGGTGGCCGGGCCGGACGGGGTCGTCGTGGCCGAGGACGCGGACGACCTCCTCGCGCGTCTCGCCGTGAGCGAGCGGGCGATGGCCGTCCTCGGGCTGGCCGAGACCGAGCCCACGGGACTGGCCACCGTGCGCCGCGTCCTGGCCGAGGCGCCCGGGACGGCGGTGCTCGTCGCGGGGTCCGCCGGGGCGCGGGCGCCGGCCCAGCAGGCCCTCGCCGACGGCGCGGCCGGATTCCTGCGCTGGGACGCACCGCGGACGATGATCCGCACGCTGGTCCGCAGCGTCGCCTCGTCGGCGGCGGGGGAGGACCTGCTGCCGTCCCTCGCTCCCTCGCCGCGCCCGGGTGGGTCAGGGCGCCGCAACGACCGCCGCGACGACCGCCGCGACGACCGCCGCGACCTGCGCGACGTGGTCGTCGACCTCGAGGCCCAGCGACGTCTGGAGCTGTCGGTGCGCGAGGTGCAGGTGCTCATCGGCGTCAGTCGCGGGCTGACCAACGCCGACATCGGGCGCCGGCTCTACCTCTCCGACCACACGGTGAAGTCCCACACCGGGCACCTCTTCCGCAAGCTCGGTGCCGCCGACCGCGCTCAGGCGGTCAGCCACGCCTGGCGGCTCGGGCTGTTCGTGCCCGCACCGGTCCGTCGCTGAGCCGGCGGCCTCGCCGCGAGTCGCGCGGCGCGTGATACACGTTCCTTGACACGCGAACTGCGCATCGCATAATCGACAGCGAGACCGCGACGTGTCGAGGTGAGGCGGATGAGTGCCGTGCGGAGACCGCCGTTGCTCTTCCGCGCCCTGGCCGACGTGCTCGACCTGGTGGCCGAGGCGACCGGCGCGGTCGGGCTGCTCGTGGTCGGCGCCCTCGGCTCGCCGGCGGCGACCGCGGTCGGCTCGGACACGCGCGCCGTGGCTCCGGCCCTCGCGCGCAGGCCGGCTGCGGCGCGTCCGATCCCCGACCGGTCGGAACCGGTGCCGATGCGTCCGGCCGGCTGACCGGCCGCTCCTCACCGGGGAAGGGCCCCGCGATACCTGCGTCCCCGAAACGTCGTCGACGACGGGCCCCGTCCCTCGCGGCCGTCGAGCGAAGCACGAGCAATGCGGTCCGGACGACATCGTGGCCCGGCTCGACCTCACCCCGGTGCAGGGAACCGTGGGTCTGGCCGTCGTGCTGGTCCTGCTCTCGTGGTCACGCCGGTCCTGCTGCTGGCGGTCTACGCGCCGCGCCTGCCCGCCGACCCGGACCGCCGCGACACCCCGGGCTGACCCGCGCACGGCGGTGCCCGTCCCCGCTCGGCCGCGCGTTGTAGGATCTCGGAATCGCGCATCGGACTGCGTGTACGGGGTCGAGCGGAGACGGGTCGGAGGAGATCGACGGCTCCGCCCGCGAGGGGGTGGGCACGGTCGACGACACCGAGCCGGACGCGGGTGCCTCCGGCGGACCCCGGGGCCGGGCGGGCGACGGCGGCCCGCCGGGATGGACGTTCCTGACCAACCACGCGCACGTGCTGGTGGCGTTGGCCCGCGACCCGGAGACGCGGTTGCGCGACGTGGCGCTCCTGGTCGGCATCACCGAGCGGTCCGTGCAGTCGATCGTGGCCGACCTCGAGGCCGCGGGCTACCTGCGTCGCGTCCGGGTCGGGCGGCGGAACCGCTACCACGTGAACCCGGCCGGGCGGCTGCGTCATCCCGCCGAGAGCGATCACGCCGTGGGCGAGCTCCTCGCCCTGTTCACCCACGACCACGTCGACTCCTGAGGCCTCCACCGACGCATGTTGCCGTAAAGCGCGAATTCTGCTTCACTTGTTCGTGGTGGAGGGGAGTATCCCCGACGTCCTCGTCGTCACCACGGTCACCGGCCCGCGGGCAGTCCGCGGGTTGCGGTCCCGGCGAGGCGGACCCGCGCAGCATCGGGCACTCCGACGGGTCGGGAGAGACCTCCGAGTGTCGAACGCGAACGCTTGGAGGGTCCCTGGTGGACGTGCCGTGGTGGGTCTGGGCTGCCGTGCTGGCCGGGATCGTGGCGATGCTGGTGGTCGACCTGGTCGCCCACCGCCGCGCCCACGTGATCGGGGTGCGCGAGGCCGCCGCCTGGTCGGCGGTGTGGGTGGCGATCGGGGTGGGCTTCGGGATCGCCGTGTGGTGGTTCTGGGGCGCGGAGTTCGGCCAGCAGTACTTCGCCGGCTACCTGATCGAGAAGTCCCTGGCCGTCGACAACGTCTTCGTCTGGGCGGTGATCTTCAGCTTCTTCGGCGTCCCCCGCGAGTACCAGCACCGCGTGCTCTTCCTCGGGGTCCTCGGCGCCCTCGTGCTGCGCGGCGCGTTCATCGCCGCCGGCGCGGTGCTGATCGCGAACTTCTCGTGGGTGCTCTACCTGTTCGCCGCGTTCCTCGTCATCACCGGCATCAAGATGGCCGTCCAGCGCGACGCCCACATCGACCCCGGCCGGTCCCGCACCCTGCGCCTGTTCCGGCGGCTGGTCCCGATGACCGACGCCTACCACGGCCAGCGCTTCCTCATCCGCCGCCACGGGGTCCTGCTGGCCACCCCGCTGCTGGCGGTGCTCGTGCTGGTCGAGGCCACCGACGTCGTCTTCGCCGTCGACTCGATCCCGGCGATCTTCGCGGTGACCGACGAGCCGTTCCTGGTCTTCACCGCCAACGCCTTCGCGCTGCTCGGGCTGCGGGCCATGTACTTCCTGCTCGCCGACCTCGTGCACCGCTTCGTCTACCTCAAGCTGGGTCTGGCGCTGGTGCTGGTGTGGGTCGGGATCAAGATGGCCCTCAAGGTCGACGTCACCTACATCCCGACCCCGATCTCGCTCGCGGTCATCACGACCATCCTCACCGTCGCGATCGCCACGAGCTGGTGGACCACCCGCGGCCGAACCGCCCACGCGCTCGCCGCGCCGGCCGGGGCGCCGCCCTTCCGGCAGGCGGGCGAGGACGAGATGGCCGACCTCGAGCCGCTGTGGCCGCGCCGATCCCGGACGGCCGCCGGCCGCGGGGCGGACCACGACGGACCGCCGGCACCGACCCCCCGCTCCTGACCCTGCCGCACCGGTGCCGGGACCACCCGGCACCGGTGCGGCCGGCGCCTCAGCCGCGAGCCTTGATCTCCTGGCGCGCCACCGACCGCAGATGCACCTCGTCGGGCCCGTCGGCCAGCCGCAGGGCGCGCGCCCACGCGTAGGCCGAGGCCAGCGGGAAGTCGTCGGAGACGCCGCCCCCGCCGTGCACCTGGATCGCGCGGTCGATCACCGCGCACGCCATCCGCGGGCACACCACCTTGATGGCGGCGATCTCGGTGGCCGCGCCCCGCGAGCCGACGTTGTCGATCAGCCACGCCGTCTTGAGCACCAGCAGGCGGGCCTGCTCGATCTCGATGCGGCTCTCGGCGATCTGCTCGCGCACGACGCCCTGCTCGGACAGCGGGCGGCCGAACGCGACGCGCTCGTTCGCCCGGCGCACCATCGCGTCCAGCGCGCGCTCGGCCATCCCGATCAGGCGCATGCAGTGGTGGATGCGGCCGGGGCCGAGGCGGGCCTGGGCGATGGCGAACCCGCCGCCCTCCTCGCCCAGCAGGTTCTCCACGGGCACGCGGACGTCGTTGAACTCGATCTCGCAGTGACCGTGCTGGTCCTGGTAGCCGAACACGGGCAGCGCCCGGGTGATCGTGATGCCCGGGGTGTCGCGGGGCACGAGCACCATCGACTGCTGGCGGTGCGTCGCGGCGTCCGGGTCGGTCTTGCCCATGACGATGAAGATCCGGCAGCGCGCGTCCGCGGCGCCGGAGATCCACCACTTCTTGCCGGTGATGACGTACTCGTCACCCTCGCGCCGGATCGAGGTGGTGATGTTGGTGGCGTCGGACGACGCGACGGCGGGCTCGGTCATCGCGAACGCGGAGCGGATCTCCCCGGCGAGCAGCGGCTCGAGCCAGCGCTGCTTCTGCTCGGTGGTGCCGAACAGGTGCAGCGTCTCCATGTTGCCGGTGTCGGGCGCCTGGCAGTTGATCGCCTCCGGGGCGATCACCGGCGACCACCCGGACACCTCCGCCACCGGCGCGTACTCGAGGTTCGACAGCCCGGAGACGTCGGGCAGGAAGAGGTTCCACAGGCCCCGGTCACGCGCCTCGGACTTCAGCTCCTCGACGACGGGCGGGAGCTCGTGCTCCGCCGAGGTGCCGCGCCGCTCCTCCCGCCACGCGTCGTAGACCTTCTCCGCGGGCAGCACGGCCTCGTCGAGGAAGGCCCGCATCCGGTCGGTGTAGTCCTGAGCCGCAGCGCTGGGGGCGAAGTCCACCCCTGCACCTTCGCACCGCGCCCCGTCACCGCGCGAGGGCGGGTCGATCCGTAGAGATCACGAACGTGCGGCTGATCCGAGGCTGTGCAGGCGCACTTCCGGCTCTAGACTGCCGCGACGTGACGCACTTCCGGATCGCCGAGGCCGCGCGGCTGCTCGGCGTCAGCGACGACACCGTCCGCCGCTGGACCGACAGCGGCGCCCTGCCGGTGGCCACCGACGCGAGCGGGCGCAAGGTGATCGCGGGGGCCGACCTCGCGGCCTTCGCCCGCGCCCAGGCCCACGCGACGCCCGACCCCTCGGGGGTGGGGCGCTCGGCGCGCAACCGCTTCGTCGGCCTGGTCACCGCGATCACGAGCGACCAGGTCGTGTCGCAGGTCGAGATGCAGTGCGGGCCGCACCGCGTGGTGTCGCTGATGAGCACCGAGGCCGTCGAGGAGCTCGGGCTCGAGGTCGGCTCGCTCGCGGTCTCGGTGGTGAAGGCGACACAGATCATCGTCGAGACCCCCGGAGGTCTGGCGTGACCCGCCCGCGCACGCTCGTCCCGACGACGCTGGCGGCTGCCCTCCTGCTCGGCGTCGCGGCGTGCGGGGGAGCGTCCGGGGAACCGCAGGCCGCCGCGGGCCGGACCCTCACCGTCTCTGCGGCCGCGTCGCTGACCGACGTCTACCAGGAGCTCGGGGCGCAGTTCGAGCAGGCCGAGCCGGGTGTGACCGTCCGCTTCAACTTCGGCGGCTCGGACACCCTGGCCCAGCAGGTCGTGCAGGGCGCGCCGGCCGACGTGCTGGCCACCGCGAGCACCCGCACGATGCAGACGGCCCAGCAGGCCGGTCGGATCGCGGGTGAACCGGTGACCTCCGCGACCAACCGGCTCCAGGTCGCCGTGCCGCCGGGCAACCCGAAGGGCCTCGCCGGCCTGGCGTCCCTGGTGGGGCCGCAGGTCACCGAGTCGGTCTGCGCGCCGGCCGTGCCCTGCGGCGCGGCCACCGAGGCCGCCGAGCGGGCGGCCGGGATCACGCTCGACCCGGTCAGCGAGGAGCAGGACGTCCGCGCCGTGCTCCAGCGCGTGATCACCCGCAACGTCGATGCCGGGCTCGTCTACGTCACCGACGTCCGGTCGGCGGACGGGCAGGTCCAGGGCCTCGACTTCCCGGAGGCGACGGCCCCGGGCGCGGCGCAGAGCTACCTCGTCGGGGCGGTCGCGGGCAGCCCGCACGGCGACCTCGCGACCCGCTGGATCGCCTTCGTCACCGGCCCGCAGGGCGACGCCGCGCTGCGGCAGGCCGGGTTCACGGTGCCGTGACGCAGGCCGGCGCGCGGGGAAGCCGGGGGAGCCGGGGCGGCACCGCCACGCTCGCGCTCCCCTGGCCGGTGTGGGTGCCGGCCGTGGTGGGCTTCGGTCTGATCGCGGTGCCGGTGGCCGGGCTGGTCGTGCGGACGAACTGGCCCGACTTCGGCGCGCTCGTCACCACCGACGCCGCCCTCGACGCCCTGTGGCTCTCGCTGCGGACGGGGCTGGCGTCGACGGCGCTGTGCCTGCTGCTCGGCACCCCGCTGGCGCTCGTGCTCGCCCGCTCGCGGCTGCCGGGTATCGCGGTGGTGCGCTCGATCGTGCTGTTGCCGCTGGTCCTGCCCCCGGTGGTCGGCGGCCTGACGCTGCTGTTCCTCCTCGGGCGCACGGGACCGCTCGGCCGGCTCCTCGACGCCTGGTTCGGGATCACCGTCCCCTTCACGACGGGGGCCGTGGTGATCGCCCAGACCTTCGTCGCGATGCCCTTCCTCGTCGTCAGCCTCGAGGGCGCACTGCGCACCGCGGGCGAGCGCTACGAGGTCGTGGCCGCCACCCTCGGCGCGACCCCGTTGACCGCGCTGCGCCGGGTGACGGTCCCCGTGGTGCTGCCCGGGCTGGTGTCCGGCTCGGTGCTCGCCTTCGCCCGCGCGCTGGGCGAGTTCGGCGCCACGATCGCGTTCGCGGGCAACCTGCAGGGCACCACCCAGACGCTGCCGCTGCTGATCTACATCCAGTCGCAGAACGACCTCGACGGCGCGGTGGCCATGTCCCTGGTGCTCGTCGTCGTCGCCGTGCTGGTCATCGTCGCCACCCGCACCCGCGACGTCTCGGGGGTGCGGTGAACCCGTTGCGACGGTGGCGGCGCCCGGGCGCGCCGAGCGGAGGGGCCCTCCGGCCCGAGGAGGGCCTGCACGCCCGGGTGACGACGCACCGCGGGGATTTCGTCCTCGACGTCGCCGTGGACGTTGCGCCGGGCGAGGTCGTGGCCGTCCTCGGGCCGAACGGCTCGGGCAAGTCGACGCTGCTCGGGACGCTCGCCGGCCTCCACGCACCGGAGGACGCGCGCGTGACGCTGGGCGGGCGGACGCTCACCGACACCGCCGCGGGGATCGCCGTGCCCGCTCACCGCCGCCGCATCGGGCTGCTCAGCCAGCAGGCGCTGCTGTTCCCCCACCTGTGCGCCCGGGACAATGTCGCCTTCGGCCCGCGCTGCGCGGGGCGTGGTCGGCGCACCGCGGCGGCGATCGCGCAGGACCGCCTCGCCGAGGTCGGGGTGGCCGAGCTGGCCGACCGGCGCCCCGCGGCCCTCTCCGGCGGGCAGGCGCAGCGCGTCGCGATCGCCCGCGCCCTGGCCGTCGAGCCAGACCTCCTGCTGCTCGACGAGCCCTTCGGCGCGCTCGACGTCGACGCCGCGCCCGCCGTGCGCTCGGTGCTGCGCCGCGTCGTGCGCGACACGGGGCAGACCACGCTGCTCGTCACCCACGACGTGCTCGACGCCGTGGTGCTCGCCGACCGCCTCGTGGTGCTCGCCGACGGCGCCGTCGTCGAGCAGGGCCCGACCGCCGAGGTGCTCGCCCGCCCCCGCTCGGCGTTCGCCGCGCGCATCGCCGGGCTCGACCTCGTCCCCGGCGCCGCCGCGCCCGAGGGCCTCGCGACCCCCGACGGCGGCACCGTCCACGGGGTCGCGTCGGAGGACGTCGCCCCGGGCGAGCCGGCGGTCGCGGTGTTCGCGCCGAGCGCCGTCGCCGTGCACCGCGAGCGCCCGGGCGGCAGCCCCCGCAACGTGCTCCCCGTCCGCCTGGCCGGGCTCGAGCCGCGCGGCGAGGTCGTCCGGCTCCGGGCGGGACCGTCGCCGGGCGGGCCGCCCTGGGCCGAGGGGCTGGCCGCCGACGTCACGCCCGCCGCCGTCGCCGAGCTGGGCGTCGGGCCCGGCGACGACCTGTGGTTCGCGGTCAAGGCGACGGAGGTGTCGGTGCACCCGGTGCGCCGGAGGCGCACGTGAGCGCACCTACGGAGATCAGCCCGCGCCGCCGCCGGTCTTCGTGGCGATGGAGTCGAGGGCCTGCTCGAGATAGGTCTTGAAGCGCGGGTAGTTCTCGCTCATCGGGAAGTGCCCGATCTCGCTCATCTCGAGGAACTCGGCGCCCGGGATGCCGTCGGCGGTGCGACGCCCGTCCTCGGGGGTGGTCAGGTAGTCGTACTCGCCGGTCAGCATGACGACCGGGCACCGGTCCGTGTCGATCTCGTGCAACCGTCCGCGCAGGTCGTGGTCGACCGAGTAGTAGTACAGGTCGCCGCGGAACGCCTCCGAGCCCTGGGTGTAGTAGAACCAGGTCTTCCACCGGTCGGCCAGGGGCGACTGGGGCGCCATGAGATCCCACGTGCCGCTCGCGGAGACCTGGGCGGCATTGGCGTGGGGGTGCTGCCACCAGTCCAGGAAGAACCCGGGGGCGTGGTCGGCGCCCTCGACCGGTATCACGGCCCGGAAACGATCGGGACGGCGGTGGGCCAGGTCGAGCGCGACGTTGCCGCCGAACGACGACCCCATGAAGATCGGGTCGTCGAGGGCGAGGGCGTCGCAGAACGCGACGACGAAGCCGGTGAAGTGGTCGGTCGTCAGGCGGTACTCCGACGTCCACCACTCGGTGTTGTTCGGGGGGTCGGACTTGCCGTGGCGCGGCAGGTCGTAGGCGATGACGCGGTAGCGGCTGGTGATGTCGGGATCGCGCAGCAGCTCTCGCCACTGGTGGTTGTGGCAGCCCGCGGTGTGCTGGCACACCAGCGGCTGTCCCTGCCCGGCCTCGAGGTAGAACACGTCGTACTCGGCGCCCTCGACCTCCACGCGGACGTATCGTCCGACGACGTCGTCATGGCTCGCGGTCGACATCCCGATGTCCCTCCGTCCCGGCCCGGTCTCAGCCCAGCGGTCCGGTGATCCGCAGGAGCTCGAGCTGTCGGGTCAGCACGCGCAGGTTCTGCATGATCACGAGATGGTTGCCTTCCAGCGTCATGTCCCGCTGGAACGTGGCCGACCAGATGCCGTGGCACATCGGCGGCGGCACCTCGGAGCAGAAGCCCTCCCAGGTCTCCCGCCCGGCCCGGATCGCGAAGTCGTAGGGCTCGAGCGGGCCCGGGTCGGTCACGAGCTCCTCGACCTCGCCCCGGTGCATCCGGACCAGGAACCGGTGCTCGATCATGTCGAGCAGGTAGGTGCACGAGAAGTAGCGCCCGTGAGCCTGGATCTCGGGATCGCCGTCGGAGAGCTCACGGAACCGATCCACGGCGGTCGTCGCGCCGGCGCTGGTCATCGCCCCTCCAGGTCGCTCGTCGCGGGCGGGCACCGGAGGTCTTGCCGACCCGGGCCGGGCGACAAACCCCGCGGACCTACAGATCCGGGGGACCCCCGAACAGCGGCTCGTCGACGGCGCGGATCTCCTGCCCCGGCAGGCCCTCGGGGTGCTCGCGGCGGACGGCGTCGAGCGCCGCGAGGGCGAGGTCGAGGTGGTGGCGCTTGGAGGCCTCGTAGAACTCCTGCGCGCTGCCCGCGAGCTTGGGCGAGCCGTGCAGCGGCTTGTCCGAGACGCACAGCAGCGTCGCGTGCGGCACGCGGTAGCGGAAGCCGTTGGCCGCGATCGTCGCCGACTCCATGTCGACCGCGACGCTGCGGCTCACGCGCATCGCGGCCAGCGTGGCCTGCTGGGTGAACTCCCAGTCGCGGTTGTCGGTGGTGTGCACGATGCCGAGCCGGTAGGTCATGCCGGCGGACTGCAGCGCGTCCAGCAGGAACGAGTTCAGACGGTGGTTGGGCACCACGGGCACGTCGAGGGGCAGCACCTCGTCGAGCACGTGGTCGGCGCGCTGGTAGCCCGTGGCCAGCACGAAGTCGCCCTTCTGCTGGTGGTTCCGCAGCCCGCCGCAGTGGCCGATCATGATCATGGTGTCGGGGCGGAGCACCGCGATGTGGTCGGAGGCCGTCTTCGCGTTGGCCGGCCCGACGCCGATGTTCACCAGGCTCACGCCGTCGCCGGCCTCGGTGCGGTGGTGGAACGCCGGCATCTGCACGCCCTCGCGCGCGGGGCGCTCGGCGTCCGGGAAGCGCTCGACGAACGCCTCCACGTGCATCGCGTAGTTGGTGAACAGGACGTGGCGCTGGAACGCGGTGGCGGGGGTGCCCGTGTAGTGACCGATCCGGTCCAGCGAGAGCGCCATGCGCTCGGGGGAGAACAGGAAGAGCTTCTTCGACCGGGTGTCGACACGCTCCTCGTCGAGGGCGGCGAAGAACTCCGGGTCGTCGAACGGCGGTTGCCGGCGGGAGGCGCGCGCGGTGATGCGGGCGCCGGCGCGCAGCAGCACCGCCAGCTCCCGGCACAGGTAGCGGTGGATCGCCGCGGCGCGGGCGAACTCCCCGTCGAGGCGCGGGTTGTGCTCCGACCAGGGCCGCTCGACCTCGAGCGCCCCGTACCACCCCGCCTCGTCGGCGTCGGCGAGGACGGCGACCAGCCGCTCGGTGGCCGGGTCGACCTCGCCGGGCGCGAGGTCGAGGCCGTCGACCGTGACGGCCTCCGGCGGCTGCCGCGTGTCGGGACCGGGCCGGCCCGTGTCCCGGGTGGCGTCGTCGCCGCGGGTGTGGGTGGAGGACATGGACCGATGGTCGCAGCGACCCCTGTCGATCTCCGGTCCGGCGTGCGATCGTGGCCCGGACCACAGCCGAACGATCGGCCGGTCGACGGACCACGACCCAGCGAGGAGGCCGCAGCGGTGAGTGCCCCCAGCGTCCCGAGCACCCCGTCCTACACCTCGGGCACCTCGGACGTGCCCCTGCTCGGGGACACCATCGGAGACAACCTCGACCGCACCGCGGCCGCGCGTCCCGACGCCGAGGCGCTGGTCGACCGGGCGCGCGGCGAGCGCTTCACCTGGACGCAGTTCGTCGCGGAGGTGGACGCGCTGGCGCTCGGGCTGCTCGACGCCGGGGTGGCCGTCGGCGACCGGGTGGGCATCTGGGCGCCCAACTGCTCGCCGTGGACGCTGCTGCAGTACGCGACGGCCAAGATCGGCGCGATCCTCGTCAACATCAACCCCGCGTACCGCACCCACGAGCTGGAGTTCGTGCTCAACCAGGCCGGGGTGTCGTTCCTGGTCGCGGCGCGCAGCTTCAAGACCTCCGACTACGCCGCGATGATCTCCGACGTCCGGCCGAACTGTCCCGCGCTGCAGCGCGTGGTCATCATCGACTCCGACGAGTGGAGCGGGCTGTTCGACCGCGCCTCCGACGTCGCCCGGGTCCGCGAGGTGCAGGCGACGCTGACCCCGGACGACCCGATCAACATCCAGTACACGTCCGGGACGACGGGCTTCCCCAAGGGCGCGACGCTGTCGCACCACAACATCCTCAACAACGGCTTCTTCGTCGGGCAGCTGATCGGCTACTCGGACGTCGACCGCGTCTGCATCCCGGTGCCCTTCTACCACTGCTTCGGCATGGTCATGGGCAACCTGGCGTGCACCAGCTCGGGGGCGACGATGGTCATCCCCGCGCCCGGGTTCGACCCGACGCTCACCCTCGAGGCGGTGGCCGCGGAGCGGTGCACCTCGCTCTACGGCGTGCCGACGATGTTCATCGCCGAGCTGGGGCTGGAGAACTTCGAGTCCTACGACCTGTCGAGCCTGCGCACCGGGATCATGGCCGGCTCGCCGTGCCCGATCGAGGTGATGAAGCAGGTCGTCGAGCGGATGGGCATGAGCGAGGTCGCGATCTCCTACGGCATGACCGAGACCAGCCCGGTGTCGACCCAGACCCGCGTCGACGACTCGCTGGACCGGCGCGTGTCCACCGTGGGACGCACGATGCCGCACCTCGAGTCGAAGATCGTCGACCCGGAGACCGGGCGCACGGTGCCGCGCGGCACCCCCGGCGAGCTGTGCACCCGCGGCTACTCGGTGATGCTCGGGTACTGGGAGCAGCCCGACAAGACCGCCGAGGTCATCGACCGCGCCCGCTGGATGCACAGCGGCGACCTCGGCGTGATGGACGACGAGGGCTACATCAACATCACCGGGCGCATCAAGGACATGGTCATCCGCGGCGGGGAGAACATCTACCCGCGCGAGATCGAGGAGTTCCTCTACACCCACCCCGACATCGTCGACGCCCAGGTCATCGGCGTCCCCGACGAGCGGTACGGCGAGGAGATCATGGCCTGGGTGCGCCAGAAGCCGGGCACCGAGCCGCTGACGGCGGAGGCGCTGCGCGAGTTCTCCCAGGGCCGCCTCGCCCACTACAAGATCCCGCGCTACGTCCATGTCGTCGAGGAGTTCCCGATGACCGTGACGGGCAAGGTCCGCAAGGTCCAGATGCGCGAGGAGGCCGTCGAGCTGCTCGGCCTGGAGACGGGCAGCCCCACGGCCTGAGGCCCCGTCCCGCCCCTCGCCGCGAGCGGGATTCGCGGTGGCCGGCACCGGCTAACCTGGAGCCCTGCGCTCCGGCGGTCGCCGGGGCGCTTTCTCGTCGGTGAGTGAGAACGGGAGACGACGGTGCCGACCGGCAGGGTCAAGTGGTACGACGCGGAGAAGGGCTTCGGCTTCCTGTCGCAGGAGGGCGGGGCCGACGTCTACGTGCCCAAGGGTGCGCTACCGCGCGAGGTGGAGACCCTCAAGTCCGGGCAGCGCGTCGAGTTCGGCATCGCCGAGGGTCGGCGGGGGCCGCAGGCGCTCCAGGTCCGCCTGGTCGACCCCCTGCCGTCGGTGTCGGAGGCCTCCCGCCGCTCGCCCGACGAGCTCCACGGCCTCATCGACGACATGATCAAGCTGCTCGAGGCCCGCGTGCAGCCCGAGCTGCGGCGCGGGCGCTACCCCGACCGGCGCAACACCAAGCGCCTGGCCGAGGTCGTCCGCGCCGTGGCCCGGGAGCTGGAGGGGTAGGCACGGGCACCCGGCGCGCTCCCCGTGGGGTGCGTGTCACCGGTCGTCGACGGACAGGACCCACGTGGCCCGGGTCGCGAACTCGAGACCGTTCGGGCCCTGGCTGATGCGCGCCCCGTACTGCTGCACCTCGGCGCTCGTCAGCTGGTCGGAGGGCGCCGGCAGGACGAGGGTGAAGCCCGGGGCGGTGCCGGGCGCGAAGACGGGACTGCGGCCCTGCTGGACCGCACCTGCCGCGTCGCGGAAGGTGAACGCGACCTGCCAGGGGGTGCTCGTGACCTCCTCGGGGACGGTCACGGTCAGCGGGGTGTTCGGCGGGACGCGCAGGACGGCGACGGCGTCGGGGTCGTCGCCGCACTCGGTGACCTGCACGTCGCAGAACTGGCTCGCGCCCACCGTGGCGCCGGCCCCGCCCGCGGCGAAGGTGACGTCGCCGGGGGAGGACGGCCCGGCGGTGGCGCGCACGATCAGCACCACCGTGACGGTCACGACGGCGAGGACGGCGACGCCGACCAGCACGGTGCGCCGCGACAGGGTCCTCACCGCCGGGCCCGCCCCGGCTCGGGCTCCGGTGCGCGCCGTCGCCGCGGCAGCATCGACGACCCGCGGGTGATGAGCACGGTCTGCACGGTACCGAGCGCCACGACGGCGCCGATCACCGTGAACCCGATCCACCACGTCGGCGGCAGCAGGACGCCCAGCGCACCGCCGAACACCCACGACAGCTGCAGGATCGTCTCCGAGCGCCCGAACGCCGACGCCCGCCCGGCCTCGGGCAGGTCACGCTGCACCACCGCGTCGAGGCAGACCTTGAGCAGCGCGCTCGTCGTCGCGGCGACGAGGGCGGCGACGGCCGCGGTGACCAGCCCGGTGACGACCGCGGCGAGCACGACCGCGACGAGGGCGAGCAGCAGGCACACGACCATGAGCACCCGCGGCCGGCCGAAGCGCTGGCGGGCGCCGACGAAGTTGCCGAGGAACCCCCCGGCGCCGGCGGCCGCGCCCACCACGCCGAGCAGCACGAGCTGGTCGCCGGGCGCGCCCTCGGTCTCGTTCTTGACCACGAACGCGGCGAACAGCATGAGGAATCCGGTGAGGCTGCGGATGGTCCCGTTGGCCCACAGGGCGGTGACGACGTCGCGGGTGAGCGGCGAGCGCTTCGGCGGGGCCTCCTCGATCCCGGGCACCGGCAGGATCCGTGTCGGGACCTCGCCCTCGGTGACCTCCACCCACGCCGGGATGCGCAGGCACAGCCACACCGCGGCCAGGCAGATCGCGGCGGTGAGCCACGCGGCACCCGGCGACCCGAACAGCCAGGCGACACCGGCCGCGACCCCGCCGGCCACGCCCGACGCGACGAGGCCGAACACCGTCAGCCGCGAGTTCGTGGTGACGAGCGTGATGCCGGGCGGTAGCACCCGCGGGGTCACCGCGGCCTTGAGCACGCCGAACGACTTCGACAGCACCATGATCCCGAGCGCCGCGGGGTAGAGCGCCCAGGTGTCCATGTACAGGGCGAGGACCACCGCGAGCGCACCCTGGCCGGCCGTGGAGACCGCCATGGCGGCGCGCCGGCCCTGCTGCAGCCGGTCGAGCAGCGGCCCGATCACGGGCGCCACGAGGGCGAACGGGGCCACGGTGATCAGCAGGTAGAGCGCGACCCTGCTCTTGCTCTCGGCGCTGGCCGCGGAGAAGAACAGGGTGTTGGCCAGGGCGACCGCGAGCGTGGCGTCCGAGGCGTAGTTCGCCATCCACGCGTAGGTCAGGGCGGTGAGCCCCGAGCGGTCGGCGCCGTCGGCCGACGCCGCCCGGTGGAAGGCCTGCGCACCGCGTCGGGTCAGGCGCCGGGCCCGCCATGCCGCGACGCGCGTGACCGTGATCTTCGACGGCGCCGGGTCGTCGTCCTCGCGCGCGTCGACGTCGGTGTCGCCCGTCCCCGCGCCGCCCGCCCCCGGGTCCTCGGGGTAGGGGCGCGTGTGCCGGGCCGTCGGCGGGAGCCGGCCGGGGCGGCGGCGGGGCGGGGGACCGTAGGCGCCGTGGCCCGGGTCGCCGTCCGGGGGCGGCGTGCGGGGTGGCGTCCGGCGCCTCGGGTCGTCGCCGGGCGGGCGCCGGAACGGTCCGGTCACGGGGTCCATGATGACCGAGGACCGATCACCCGGGGACCCTCGGTGATCGATCGCCGACCCGCCGTGCCCGGCGCGGCCCGGCAACGGCGCCCGCCTCTCCCGCACCGTCGGGTGAGCGGCACAATCGACGGTGTGGTCCCCTTCGCCGACCCCACGGACGACGTCATGACCGAGACCGAGCAGGCCGTCGCCGCCCACCTCGCCGCCGCGGGCGAGCTCGCGCGCGCCGCGGCCGTGGAGACCGCCGACGGCGAGGCCGAGCAGGTCGGCGAGGCGGTGGCCGTGCGCGCCGAGGACGTGCCCGAGGCCGCGACCCACTACTTCGCCGCCGCCAAGCCCGGCTACCGCGGCTGGTACTGGGCGGTCACGGTCGCGGGCCCCGAGGGCGACGTGAACGTCAGCGAGGTCGTGCTGCTGCCCGGGCCGGAGTCGGTGGTCGCGCCGACGTGGGTGCCCTGGAGCGACCGCGTCCGCGCGGAGGACCTCGGCCCGGGTGACCTCCTGCCCGTCGAGGAGGGCGACGAGCGCCTCGTACCGGCGCACGCCGCGCTCGACCCGGACGACGAGGAGGCCGCCGAGGACGCCGAGCCGGGCGCGGGGGTCCGGGAGGTCGGCGACGAACTGGGCATGGGGCGCCCGCGCGTGATGAGCCGCGAGGGCCGTCTCGACGCCGCGGTGCGCTGGTCGGACGGGCACTTCGGGCCCCGGGCCGACATGGCGCGCGCGGCCACCGCGCACTGCGGCACCTGCGGCTTCTACCTCCCGGTCGCCGGGTCGCTCCGCGCCGCGTTCGGCGTGTGCGGCAACGGCAACGTCCCCGCCGACGGTCATGTCGTGCACGCCGAGTACGGCTGCGGCGGCCACTCCGAGCTGCAGGTCGACAGCGGATCGGTCATCGCCGTCGCCGACCTCGTCTACGACGACGGGGTCGAGATGGAGCCGGAGACCACCGGATCGCGCCGCTGAGACCGGTGCAGGCCGGGGCCGCAGCGGGGACGGGGCCTGGCGTGACCCCGGACCCCGCGGACCCGTTCGGCACGGACGCGCTGCGTCGCGCCGTCCTCGACGCCTGGACCGCGTCCCCGGCCCGCTTCCGGGAGGACGCCAACGCCGAGGAGGACCTGCTCCGCGGCGGCTACCGCGACCGCTGGTTCGTCGAGCTCGCCCAGAACGCCGCGGACGCCGCCGAGCGTGCGGGCACCACGACCGCGCTGCGGATCCGGGTGGTCGACGGTGACCTGCACGTCGCGGGCGCCGGGGCGCCGCTGGACGCGGACGGCGTCGCCGCGCTGGCCTCGCTGCGGGCGTCGGCCAAGCGCGGCGCCAGTGTCCACGGCGTCGGGCGCTTCGGGGTCGGCTTCGCCGCGGTCACGGCGATCAGCGACGCCCCGCGCGTCGTCACCCGCCGCGCCGACGGCTCCGTCGCCGGCGTCGCGTTCGACCGTGCGCGCACCGCCCGCACGATCCTCGGGGCGGGCGCGCCGGAGCTGTCCGACGAGCTGGCCCGCCGGGACGGGTCCGCGCCGGCGCTGCGCCTCGTGTGGCCCACGGACCCCGGCGAGCCGGGCCCGCCGGAGGGCACCGACACCGAGGTCCGGCTGCCGCTGCGCCCCGGCCTCGACCCCGCCGACCTGCTCGCCGCGGCCGCCGCGCAGGCCGAGGACCTGCTGCTCGCCCTGCCCCCGCTGCACGCGATCGACCTGCCCGAGGGGGTCGTGGCGCGGTCGGGCGAGGGCGACGCCGTCGTGGTCGGCAATCGGCGCTGGCGCCTGCGGCGCGTCGAGGGCGAGGTGCCCGCCGCCCTGCTCGCCACCCTCGCCGTCGAGGACCGCGCCCGCCCCGGGTGGCGGGCCACGTGGGCGGTGCCCGCCGACGGCGAGCTCGCCGGCCCCGAGCGCCCCGACGTCCTGCACGCGCCCACGCCCACCGACGAGCGCACCACGCTGCCCGCGCGCCTGCTGGCCACCGTGCCGCTGGACCCCGATCGCCGCCACGTGCGCGCCGGCCCGGTCACCGACCACGTGCTCGCCGCCGCCGCGGCCGCCTACCCCGACCTCGTCCGCGACCGGCCGGCCGAGGAACGCCCGGGGCTGGTCCCGCGCCCGGCGCTGCCCGCCTCGGCGGTCGACGCCGCGCTGCGCGACGGCGTGCTCGCCGCGCTGCGCACCGCGCCGTGGCTGCCGGCCGCCGACGGGTCCTCCGACCTCGCCCCGGCCGGCGCGCAGGTCCTCGACCTCGACCCCGCGGGCCCACCCGAGGTCCTCGCCGACCTCGCCGGGCAGCTCGCCGATGTGCTGCCCGGCCTCGTCGACGCCCGCCTCGCCGCGCCCCGCCACGCCGGCGCGCTGTCCGCCGTCGGCGTGGCCCGCACCCGCATCGCCGCCCTGGCCGACGCCCTGGTCGGCCTCGAGCGTCCGGTGGCGTGGTGGCGGGCGCTGCTGGCCGGTCTCGCCGCGCTGCCCGCGGTGGCCGGCCCCGGCACCCGCGACGAGCTGGCCGGACTGCCCGTGCCGTTGACCGACGGGCGCGTGGTGCTCTCCCCGCGCGGGGTGCTGCTGCCCGGGGGCGACCCGGCGGTCGCCGAGCGCCTCGCCGCCGCCGCGGTGCCGGGCCTGCGGGTCGCCGCACCGGGGCTCGACGACGACCCCGGCGCCCGCGCGCTGCTGCTCGCGCTCGGTGCGCGCGCCCTCGACGGCCCGTCGCTGCTGGCCGACCCGGCGCTGCGCGAGGCCGTCGAGCGCTCGGCCGACGACGCCGACGCCGGGGGCGATCCCGAGGAGCTGGACGCCCTCGCGGCCCTGGTCCTCGCCCTCGTCGCCGGGGGCGCCGCCGACCCCGGGCCCGGCGTCGGCGCCCTCGCCCTGCGCGCCGCCGACGGCGGGTACCGGCGCGCCGACGAGCTCGTCCTGCCCGACGGTGCCCTGCGCGGGCTCGTCGATCCCGACGGACCGCTCGGGGTCCTCGACCCCGCCGTCGCCGCCGCCCACCCGCGCCACGCGCTGACCGCGGTCGGCGTCCTCGACGGCTTCGCCGTCCTGCGCGACGATGCCCCCGTCGGCCCCGACCACGACCTCGACGACGAGGAGACGTGGTGGGCCGAGGAGATCGATCCGGCCGCCGACCGTCCCGGCGGGCCCGACAGCGCGGACGCCCCGGGCCCGCTCGTCGCCGTGCGCGACCTCGAGCTGGTCGACCGGTGGGACGCGGCGTGGCCGGTGCTCGCCGGCGACCGCGAGGTCCGCGAGGCGCTCGGCGGCGCCCGGCCGGTCGGCGCGCCGGGCGAGGACGAGGGCCCGCGGCCCTACACCGCCTGGTGGCTCGGACGGCACGGGCGCCTCGCGGGACGTCCGCCCACGGACTGGCGCCTGCCGGGCGCGACGGCCGTCGCCGGCCTCTACGACCCGGTGCCCGACGACGTCGCCGCCCGCCTCGATCCGGCGTTCCTCGCCGCGATCGGCGTGCGCACCCGGCCCCGCGTCGCCGGGCCCGACGACGCCGCCGACCTGCTCGCCCGGCTCGCCGACCCCGCCCGCCCCGTGCCGCCCGCCCGCGCCGCCGCCGCGCACGCCGCGCTCGCCGAGGCCGTCGCCGCCGGGCGGGTGTCGGTGACCGAGGTGGAGCCCCCGGACCGGGTGCGCACCGCCGACGGGCAGGTCCGCGACGCCGAGACCGGTGTCCCGCCCGCCGTCCTCGACCGCGCTCAGCTCGGCGGGGTGCTCCCGCCCGCGGCGCTCGTCCTCCCCGGCGCCGGCGACCCCGCCCTGCTCGCCGACCTGCTCGACCTCGCGCCCGCCTCCGAGCGCGTGCGGGTGACCGTGCGCGAGGGCGGGCGCGCCGTGCCGTGGGAGGAGCTGCCCGCCGCCGTGGCGTGGGCCGCGGTGCTGGGCCGCCCCCTGCCCGAGGGCGAGCTGGTGCTCCACGACCGTCTGCGCGTCCTCGTCGTCGACGACGAGCGCGGCGGGGCGCCGGTGGAGTACACGCCGGCGGCGTGGGTGGACGGCGAGGGCGTGGTGCACGCCGACGATCCGGTGCGCGGCCTGCTCGCGGCGCTCGCTGCGCCCTCCACGTAGCCCCGCGTCACAGCTTCTGGGCCCACTTGACCCCGCGGCGCTGGGCGCGGCGCTGCAGCGCGAGGACACCGAGCCCGACCCCGCCGAGGCCCACCCCGACGACCGCGGCGGCGAACCACACGTCGAGCGGGCGGACGCCGGCCGCGGCGAGGACGCCGAGCACGACCGCGACGGCCAGCCAGATCGCCGACCCGGCGAGGACGACCGGCACGACGTCGGTCAGCCGGCGCGGCAGCGGCGGCGGCTCGGCGTGCAGATCGAGGCGGCGGGGCACCCCCCGGACCCTACGTGAGCGGAATTCACGGCTATGGCCGGGAAGATCACGCACATGAGAGCGGCGTGATCGGGTAAACCTGCCGGCCGTGCTGCAGCGCTACTTCCGCCTCAACGAGCGCGGGACGTCGGTCGTCCAGGAGGTCCGCGGCGGCGTCGTGACCTTCGTGACGATGGCCTACATCGTGGTCCTCAACCCGCTGATCCTCGGCAGCCTGGACCCGGCGTCCCCGTCGGCCAAGCGCGACGTCATGGGCATGGTGCTCACCGTCCCGCAGGTCGCGGCGGTGACCGCGCTGGTCGCGGGCGTCATGACGATCGTCTTCGGGCTCGTCGCGAACTTCCCCTTCGCGATGGCCACCGGCCTGGGCATCAACACCCTGGTCGCGGTGACGATCGCCCCGCAGGTCACCTGGCCCGAGGCGATGGGCCTCGTGGTGGTCAACGGCGTGATCATCGTGATCCTGGGCCTCACCGGGTTCCGCACGGCCGTGTTCAACGCGATCCCCGACCCGCTGAAGATCGCGATCGCGGCCGGTATCGGCGCGTTCATCGCCTTCATCGGCCTCGTCGACGCCGGGTTCGTGCGCAGGCTGCCCGATGCGGCCAACACCACCGTGCCGGTGGGGCTCGGCATCCAGGGCTCGATCGCCTCGTGGCCCAGCGCGGTCTTCTGCATCGGGCTGCTGCTCACCGGCGTGCTCGTCGCCCGCGGCGTCCGCGCCGGGATCCTGCTGGGCGTGCTCACCACGACGGTGCTGGCGATCGTCGTCGAGGCGATCGTGCAGGTGGGGCCGTCGAACGGGACGAACCCGCGGGGCTGGAACCTCGGCTACCCCGGCCTCCCGGAGTCGATCGTCTCGCTGCCCGACCTCTCGCTCGTCGGCGACGTCTCCCTCGGCGCGTTCGCGCGGCTGCCCGCCCTGGCGGTCTCGCTGCTGGTGTTCACGCTGGTGCTCGCCAACTTCTTCGACGCGATGGGCACGATGACCGGGCTCGGGCGCCAGGCGGGGCTGCTCGACGAGCGCGGCCAGCTGCCGAACATCGGGCGCGCGCTGGTCGTCGAGGGCGCCGGCGCGGTGGCCGGTGGCGCGGCGTCGTCCAGCTCGAACACCGTGTTCGTCGAGTCCGCCTCGGGCATCGCCGAGGGTGCGCGGACCGGCCTGGCCAACGTCGTGACCGGCCTGCTGTTCCTCGCCGCGATGTTCTTCACGCCGCTCTACGAGATCGTGCCGGTGGAGGCGGCCGCCCCGGCCCTGGTCATCGTCGGCGCGCTGATGATCGGGGGCGTCCGCGACATCGAGTGGTCGGACTTCTCGGTGGCGATGCCGGTCTTCCTGACCATCGTCGTCATGCCGTTCACCTACTCGATCGCCAACGGCATCGGCGCCGGGTTCATCAGCTGGGTGCTGCTGCGCAGCGCCACCGGCCGGGCGCGGGAGATCCACCCGCTGATGTGGGTCGTGGCGGTCGCCTTCGTCCTGTACTTCGCGGTGACGCCGCTGCGGGTGCTGTTCGGGCTGTGACGCAGGCCGGGCTCCGGTTGACAGGGTCCCGCGGGGCCGGAAGCGTCGGCTCGTGATGGGTCGGGTTCCACTGACGCGCCGTCGGCACGTCGATCACGGGCTGCTCGCGACGTCGCTCTGTCGCTGAGCCCCGTTCTTCTCCTGCCCGGAACCCCCGCGCGTCCGCGCGCGTCCCTACCCCCTCGCGAGGAGGCACATCGCCGTGTCCGCCGGCATCCCCACCGCACCGCTGAAGTTCGCCTACTGGGTCCCCAACGTCTCGGGCGGCCTGGTCACGAGCCAGATCGAGCAGCGCACCGACTGGAGCTGGGACTACAACCGCGACACCGCCCGTGCCGCCGAGGCCGCGGGCTTCGAGTACGCCCTCTCCCAGGTGCGCTACATGGCCAGCTACTCCGCGGAGTACCAGCACGAGTCCACCTCGCTGTCGCTGGCGATCATGATGGCGACGGAGAAGCTCAAGGTCATGGCCGCCGTGCACCCGGGCATGTGGCACCCCGGTGTGTTCGCGAACTTCGGCGCCACCGCCGACCACCTCACCGGCGGCCGCTTCGCCACCAACGTCGTCTCCGGCTGGTTCAAGGGCGAGTTCACCGCCTTCGGCGAGCCGTGGCTCGAGCACGACGAGCGCTACCGGCGCACCGAGGAGTTCATCCGGTGCCTCAAGGGCATCTGGGAGTCCGACCACTTCGAGTTCCGTGGCGACTTCTACCGCTTCCACGACTACTCGCTGAAGCCCAAGCCGCTGAACACGCCGGAGCGCCCGCACCCGGAGATTTTCCAGGGCGGCAACTCGACGGCGGCGCAGAAGATGGCCGGCCGGGTGTCGGACTGGTACTTCTCCAACGGCAAGGACTTCGACGGCGTCACCGAGCAGCTCGACGTCATCAACGCGACCGCCGCCGAGCACGGCCGTTCGGTCGGGTTCGGGCTGAACGGCTTCATGATCGTCCGGGACACCGAGAAGGAGGCCCGCGACACCCTGCGCGAGATCGTCGCCAAGGCGAACGTCGAGCAGGTCGAGGGCTTCCGTCAGGCCGTGCAGCAGGCCGGCGCCTCGGCGTCGGACAAGAAGGGCATGTGGGCGGAGTCCTCGTTCTCCGACCTCGTGCAGTACAACGACGGCTTCAAGACCCAGCTGATCGGCACCGCCGAGCAGGTCGCCGACCGGGTCATCGCGTACAAGAAGCTCGGCGTCGACCTCAACCTGCTCTGCTTCCTGCACGTCAAGGAGGAGGTCGAGCAGTTCGGCAAGGAGGTCCTGCCGATCATCCGCGAGAAGGAGGCCGAGCTCCCCGACGCGGAGCCCGCGCCGGCGCTGGCCCAGGTCTGACCCTTCTGCGAGTGAAACCGTCGGCCATGGCCCGTGTCATGGCCCGCGATCTCACTCACGGAGGGCGTCGAGCAGCTCGTCTCGCCCGGTCACGCCGAGCTTGCGGTACACGTGCCCGAGATGGGTCTCCACCGTCTTGGCGGTGACGAACAGGGCCTGGGCGACCTCGCGGTTCGACAACCCGTCGGCCGCGAGGTCGGCCACCCGGCGCTCGGCGGCGGTCAGGGAGTCGGCGCCGGTGACCGCCATCCGGCGCGGGCGCGCTCCCGCCGCGCCGAGCTCCTCGCGGGCGCGTTCGACGAGCGGGTCGGCGCCGCAGCGGCGGGCGAGGTCCTGGCCGGCGGCGAGCTCGGTGCGGGCGGCGACCCGCTGGTTGCCGCGGCGCAGGGCCGCGCCGAGGTCGACGCGGGCGCGGGCAAGCTCGAGGCGGGCGGGCGTCGGCTCGAGCAGGGTGACGGCCTCGCGCAGCGGGGCGATCGTCCCGCCCACCAGGCCCCGGGTGCGCAGCGCGTCCGCCAGCGCCCGGGGCGAGCCGTAGCGGCGCCCGGTCGCCACCGCGTCGTCGGCGGCGCGCACCGCCGCCTCCTCGTCGCCGAGGCGGTGCAGCGCGGCGGCGAGCCCGGTCCGCCAGGGCAGCAGGTTCGGGTGGGCCATCCCGCGCAGGCGCAACCGTTCGCCGCAGGCGGCGAAGTCGTCGCGAGCCTCGGCGGCCCGTCCCTGCGCGAGCCGCAGCCGCCCGCGGGCGGCGAGCAGGTAGGCCAGCCCCGTGTGGCCCTCCCCGGCGGCCAGCACGGCCGCGGCCTCCTCGACGGCCCCGCGCTCGACGAGTACGACGACCAGCCAGCCCAGGGTGTAGCGCCGGGCGGTGTGCAGCCCGTGCTCGACGGCGAGGGCGTCGGCGAGGCGGGCGTCCGCCTCGGCCTCGACGAGGTCGCCCTGCAGGTAGCGGGTCTGGGTGCGCAGGACGCTCGCGGCGGTGAAGTCGACGGTCGACCCGCGGCGGCGGGCGCCGGCGAGCATCGTCTCGGCCGCGGCGCGCACCGGGTCGAGGTGGTCGATGGCGACCAGCACCGTCGTCGCCGGCAGGACGACGGCCGGGTCCGGGACCGGCTCGCGCAGGGTCGCCGCGAGCGCCTCGCGCGCCATGTCCACGGCCGTCGTGTCGTGGTCGGTCTGCAGCGCCTCGAGAGCGGTGGTGGCCAACAGGATCGCGCCGCCGCGGGCCGGCAGCCGACCCTCGCGGCGCAGGGCGTGGGTGAGCCGCACCGCCTCGGCCCGGCGGGCGGGATCGCGCCGGGCCAGTCCCGCGGCCGCGGCGGCCAGCTCGAGTGCTGCCTCGCTGCCGTCGTCGAGCCCGGCGCGGGCCTCGTCGAGCACCTCCAGGGCGCGGGGGAACGCGAGCGTGGCCTGCAGCGCCCGGGCCAGGTCGAGCGCGACCAGGCCCCGCAGCCGGGGATGGGTGGCGGTCGCGAACGCCTCGTCGAGCAGCGCGACGCCGTCGGTGTGGGAGACCCGGGCGGTCGCCGCCCCCAGCTCGTGCAGCACCGCGGCCCGCTCCTCGGGCGGCGGCGGTTCGGCCACCGCCCGCTGCAGGTAGGCGCGCGCGGTCTCCGGTGCGCCCTTGGCCAGCGCCTCCCGGCCCGCCCGCCGCAGCCACGCCACCACCGTCGGGTCGCCGAACGCCTCGGTGTGCAGCAGGTGGGCGGCGACGCGCTCGCCGCCGGCCCCGTCCGCGGCCAGGACGTCGGCGGCGCGGCGGTGCGCGCGGTGGCGGGCGGCCGGCCCCAGCCGGTCGGCGACCGCCTGCTCGACCAGGGAGTGCGCGAGCGTGAGCGGCCGGCCCGGGCACAGGAGGCGCGCGGCCACCAGCGTCTCCGCGGCGCGGGTGACGCGGTCGGGGTCGAGGCCCGAGACCGCGGCGACGTGCCGCAGCTCGGCCGCCCCGCCGAGCACGGCGACGGCGTCGGCGACGGCCGCGGCGTCGCCTCCGGCGTCGCGCAGGCGGCGCGCCACGAACCGCGCCACGACCGCAGGCGCCTGCTCCGCGACGGCCTCCGGTCCCGGCGCGGCCCCGGCCTCGAGGACGGCCGCGAGCAGGGCCCGCACCAGCAGCGGGTTGCCGGCGGTGGCCTCGTGGCACGCCCGGACGAACCCCGGGGGCGCCGAGCCGCACCGGGCGGCGGCGAGGGCGCCGACGGCGGCCGGGCTGAGCGGGCCCGGACGCAGCACCGTGGTGACCTCGGCCTCGCGCAGCGCGTCGACCACCGCCGGCTCCAGGTGCGCGTCCGGCGCCTGCGCGGCGAGCACGATCGCGACGGGCAGCTCGGCCACCCGGCGCGCGAGGTAGGCCAGCGCGCGCAGCGAGGCGGTGTCGGCGAGGTGCGCGTCGTCGACGACGAGCAGGACGGGGCCCTGCTCGGCGAGGTTCGCCACCAGCCAGTAGACGCCGTGCAGCGTGCCGGCGGCGTCGACCTCGCCGCCGGAGACCCGGCCGGGGGCGAGGGCCGGGGCGGCCAGCCGGGCCGCGCCGGTGAGCAGCGCGTCGCCACGCGCGACGAGCAGCGGCTCGAACAGCCCGCGGACGACGCCGAACGCGAAGTCGCGCTCGAGGCGCCCGCCCCGGGCCGCGAGCACGGCGCGGCCGTCGGCCCGGGCCCGGGCGGCGGCGAGCAGGCGGGTCTTGCCGATCCCCGGCGGGCCCTCGATCCACGCCAGTCCGCCGCGACCGCCGACGGCGGCGCCCACGACGGTCTCGAGCACGGCGAGCTCGTGCTCACGCTCGAGGATCGCGGTCTCCCGCGCGGCCCCCGCCGTCGTCACCGGCACGTGACTCTCCGTGCTCTGCGTCGTTCCCTTGTGGACCAATGTACGAGGATGAGCCCGGCGGGTCATCACGACGGGTGACGAGGTCACCGGGTCGGCCCATTCCTCGGGGCCCGTCCCCGACGTCCTCACCCCGTCGTCGGCCCACCGTGGTCCGCGGGCGACTCCGGGGGAGCACCGGGTCCGCACGAGGACACGAGGAGGTCGACGACCGTGATCGAGGTGTGCTGCCGCGGACGCACCGCGGCACCGACCGACCGCATCCCCGTCACCGGGCACGGCGGCGGCGCCGATGAGGAGCCGATGTGACCGCCGCCGACCACGTCGTGCGCAGCCGCCGACCCGCGGTGGACGTGCCCGACGTCGGTGTCCCCACGTTCCTGCTCGACCACCCTGCCGCGGGTCCCGACGCGACGGCCGTCATCGACGGCCCGTCCGGACGCGCCGTGACCTACGCCGAGCTGCGCCGCGACGTCGCCCGGTGCGCCGGCGGCCTGCACCGTCGCGGGCTGCGCCCCGGCGACGTGCTCGCCATCGTCGCGCCCAACTGCCCGGAGTGGCTGGTCGCCTGCTACGGCGCGATGACCGCCGGCGTCGTCGTCTCGGGCATCAACCCGCTCTACACCGCCGAGGAGATCGCCGGCCAGCTCCGCGACGGCGGCGCCCGCGCCGTCGTCACGATCCCGCCGTTCCTGCCCCTCGTGCGGGCGGCGGTGGCCGCGCAGGACCGGCCGGTGGAGATCGTCGTGATCGGCGACCCCGACGGTGAGGTGGCCTTCACCGAGGTGCTCGCCGACGGCGCCGCCGTCGCGCTGCCGCCCGGCCTCGTCGACCCGGCGACCGACCTCGCCCTGCTGCCCTACTCGTCGGGCACGACCGGGCTGGCCAAGGGCGTCATGCTCACCCACCGCGCGATGACGACCAACGTCGCGCAGATGCACGCCGCCCTCGACGTGACCCCGGACGACCGCGCGATGGCCGTCGCGCCGTTCTTCCACGCCGTCGGGCTCAGCGTGGTCGCGGGCGTGACCCTGCGCAGCGGGGGCACGATGGTCACGCTGCCCCGCTTCGACCTCGAGGACTACCTGGGGCTCATCCAGGCCCACCGGATCACGGTCTCGGTGGTGGTGCCGCCGATCGTCCTGGCGATGGCGCGCCACCCCGTCGTGGATCGCTACGACCTGTCCTCGCTGCGCCTCGTCGGCTGCGGGGCCGCGCCCCTGTCCGCGGACCTGCAGCAGGAGTGCGCGCGCCGCGTCGGGTGCCCCGTCGGACAGGGCTACGGCATGACCGAGGCGGTCGCCACGATCACGCTGTTCGACCCCGCGGTGCCGGTCGTGCCCGGTTCGAGCGGGCTGCTGCTCGGCGGGGTGGAGGCACGCATCGTCGACCCCGGGTCGGGCACGGACCTGGGTGTGGGCGAGACCGGCGAGCTGTGGGTGAGGGGGCCGCAGCTGATGGCCGGCTACCTGGGCAACGCGGGCGCGACCGCGGCCACGATCGACGTCGACGGATGGCTCCACACCGGCGACCTCGCGCGGTTCGACGCGGACGGGAACCTGTTCGTCGACGACCGGCTCAAGGAGCTGATCAAGGTCAAGGGTCTGCAGGTGGCCCCCGCCGAGGTGGAGGCGGTGCTGCGCACGCACCCCGCCGTCGCCGACGCCGCCGTGATCCCGGTGGCCGACGAACGCGCCGGCGAGCGGCCGAAGGCCGTCGTCGTGGCCGCGGGCGAGGTCGAGGCCGCCGAGCTCGTGGCCCACGTGGCCGGCCGGGTGGCGCCGCACAAGCGCATCACCGAGGTCGCGTTCGTCGACGCGATCCCCGTCTCGCCGTCCGGGAAGATCCTGCGCCGGCTGCTGGTGGCGCAGGAGCGCGCCGGCGCCCTCCCGGCGGCGGATCGTTCCGGGTCCGGGGGCCCGGCCGAGCGTCCGGTGGCGGCACGGTGACCGCGGCACCGGCGAGGGCGGCGGCCCCGGGATACGCGCTGCGGCTGGCCCCCGACGAGCTCGCGCGCTACCGGATGATGGCGGAGCGCGCCCGGGAGCACGAGGCGGACCTGTGGGCGCGGGCGGGTCTGCGCCCGGGCACCCGCGTGGTCGACGTCGGCTGCGGGCCGGGCGCGATGCTGCTGGCCCTCGCCCGGTGTGTCGGACCGGAGGGTGTCGTGGCGGGGGTGGACGCCGACCCCGAGGCGGTGGCCACGGCTCGGGCCATGCTGCGGGAGGCCGGCCTGCCCGGGGTGGCGGTGTGCCGGGCGCGCGCCGACGCCACCGGCCTGCCCGAGGGCGCGTTCGACGTCGGGGTCATGCGGCACGTGCTGGCCCACAACGGCGGCGCGGAGCAGCGCCTCGTGGCCCACCTCGCGAGCCTCGTGCGGCCCGGCGGGCACGTCTACGTCCTCGACGTCGACGCCACCGGCGCCGGCACCACCCCGTCGCTGCCCGCGATCGACGACCTCGAGCGGCGCTACCAGCGCTGGCACGCCGACCGGGGCAACGACCTGCGGGTCGGCCGCCGGCTGGCCGCCCTCGCGCGCGGTGCGGGGCTCGAGGTCGAGGACTTCCGCGGCTGGTCCCAGACCGCCTCCCTGCCCTCGGGGATGCGCGGACCGGCGTGGGCCGCCCGCGACGCGCTCGTGGCCGCGGGGCTCGCGGACGCGGACGACGTGGCGCGTTGGGACGCGGCCCACGCCGTCGTGGACGGCTGGGAGCGGCGCCCCGAGGTGGTGATCCCCGTGTTCGCCGTCGTCGCGCGCCGACCATCGACGCCGACGAACGCCGCCGGGCCGTGATCGTGCGGTACCTGGAGGCGACGGGGAACGATCCCGAGCTCGGCCACCGGATCTTCGCGGACGACGCCGTGCTCGAGTTCCCGCAATCCGGCGAGCGCTTCACCGGCCGGGACACGTTCCTGGCGTGGCGGACGCAGTACCCGGCGAAGGTCACCGGGGAGATCCGGCGGGTGCTGGGTCTCGGCGACCTCTGGGTCGCCGAGGCCGTCATCCGCTACGACGGCGGCGAGCCGATGTACGGCGTCAGCATTCTGGAGTTCCGGGACGATCTGGTGGTCCGCGAGACGATCTACGGCGGCCCGCCGTGGGAGGCGCCGGACTGGCGGGCGCCCTACCGCGACGGGGGACCGGTGTGAGCGCCACACCGGCGAGGCGGAGCATCACGCCCGTGCGCGCACGGCGGCCCGGCCCAGGCGCACCGCGTAGAGCACGGCGCTGAGCAGGAACAGCGCGGCGGTGAGCAGCAGCCAGCACTGGACGTAGTCCACCGTCGGCGGCAGGCCCGAGGCGAAGAAGGCGGTGCCCGCGGCACGGCCGGAGATCGTCGGGAACCAGATCAGACCGGCCAGCGCCGCGCCCATCACCGGCAGCCGCACGTGGTTCGTCGCGGGCACTGCGACCGCGCGCGCCGACACCCGGCGGCGCACCCGGCGCGCCAGGACCAGCGACCGGTCGGCGAGCGCGTAGAGCGGGTAGAGCACGAGGTCGTGAGCGACCACGGCGCCCGCGAACCAGATCGCGATCGTGACCGCGTTCGGGTTCGGCCACAGCGCCAGCACCGCGGCACCGGCCAGCGCGAAGCAGCCCAGGAGCGCGAGCAGGTGCAGCGGGTGCTCCCCGTAGAACCGACGGAAGGCCCGCATCACGCGCGCCGGAAGTCGATCGAGCCCACCCACTTGGTGTTGTGGACGCCGGGCAGGGCCGGGACGATCACGCGGGCGGGGAAGCCGTGGTCGAGCGAGAGGTCGGCCATGGGGCCGCCGTCGGCGTCGCCCACCCGCAGGGCCAGCAGGGAATCGGGGTCGAGCACCTGGTTGCCCTGCAGCGTCACGCGGGCGAACGGCCCGGCCCGCTCGAGCGACGCCACGAACGCGTTCGCCGGCGCGGGCACCCCGGCCGCCGCGGCGAGGTCGCGCAGTCGCACCCCGCTCCAGGTCCGCACGGTCGACCAGCCCTCCACGCAGGCGATCGGCAGCACGGCGGTGTGCTGGGGCATCGCGGCCAGCGCGGCACGGTCGAGGCGCACCTCGCCGGCGGGACCGCCGGTGAGCACCAGCGCGTATCCGTCGCCGACGCCGGGCCCGATGCCGGCGGCGAACGCGGTGCGGTTGACCTGGAACTCGTTGGGCCCGGTGCCGTAGGAGCGCCCGCGCGGGGACAGGAACGCGAGGGGCCGCAGCGGGTCGACGCTGCGCCCGATGCTCAGCACGGCGACCAGCGCGCTCCCGCCGGCCACCGTCCCGATCAGGGCACGCCGGCTCATCGTCGGCGCGCTCGGGGCCGTGGCCACCAGCCCGTGGCCGGCCTCGTCGTCGGGGGGCTCGGGCACCGTCTGCTCCGCCGAGTCGTGCAGCCAGCGCCCGGGCGCACCCGCCCGCAGCGCGCGCACCAGCACCGGCAACTTGATCAGTACGTGGGTGACGAACCCGGCGAGGAACACCCACGCACCCCAGTAGTGGGCGGTGTAGAAGTCGAAGCCGAACGAGTAGTCGTACTGGATGTTCATGATGCCGGTGACCAGCTCGAACAGGATCCCGCCGACCAGCGCGAGCAGGGAGATCCGCTCGAGGAGCTGGGCGGGGCTGCGCACCGGGGGCCAGGCGAAGAGCTTGGGCACCACCGACCACAGCTTGGCCAGGATCACCGGGACGAGCACCAGGCCCAGCCCCACGTGCAGGCCCTGGGTGAGGCGGTAGAGCCACGACGGGGACGTCGGCCACTCCAGCGGCGGCGGCCGCAGGTACCCGACGTCGGCGGGGATGGCCTGCCCGAACTGCGGTCCGTAGGCCAGCCACGACAGGAACCCGGTCACGATCACGATCGGCAGGCCGATCAGCAGCACGAGCCCGAACACCGACGTCAGCCACCGGCCGCGCAACGGGCTGCGCCAGGTCCGCGCGGAGAACGGTGGCGGGACGGGGAGCCGGGCGAGTCCGCGCCACAACGGGCGGGGGAAGCCGTAGCCGTCCTCGTCCGGTGCCTCCCGACCCTCCCCCCGACCCTGGCCCGGCGCCGGCTCGGTCGTGCTCGTCACCGCGGGGTCCTCTCGGTCGGGGCGCTCGGGCCCGACGGGCCTCACGTGGGTGTCCGTGGCCGAACGGGTATCGGTTCGAGGGAAGCACGAACCTCGACCATCGCGAAGGAGCCCTGCGTGGCGGACAACATCTACAGCAAGACCGAGATCGTCGGCAGCTCGGCCGAGAGCGTCGACGAGGCGATCCGCGGTGCGATCCGCCGGGCATGTTCGACGCTGCGCCAGGTCGAGTGGTTCGAGGTCGTCGAGATCCGCGGGCACGTGCAGGACGGCGAGGTCGGCCACTTCCAGGTGACGCTCAAGGTGGGCTTCGCCCTCGAGGACACCAAGCCCTGAGCGCGCGCGTCGATGTCAGCCGTGTGGCACCGCGGACACTCAGCGTCTGCGGTGCCACACGGCTGACACGGCCCGGCCGCAACTCGTTAGGTAAGCTCACGAGAGTGGCGGACGACGGCGGGACACCGTGAGCGAGGCCGGCGCCGACACCGCGACGGAGCCGGCGCGCCGCCGCGGCGGCACCTTCGCCGCCCTGCGCGTGCGCAACTACCGCCTCTTCGCCTCCGGTCAGGTCGTGTCGCTGGTCGGCACGTGGATGCAGCGCGTCGCCCAGGACTGGCTGGTCCTCGAGCTCTCGGGCGGGAGCCCCGTCGCGCTGGGCATCGCCGCGGCGCTGCAGTTCGGCCCGACCCTGCTGCTCTCGCTGTGGGGCGGGGCGATCGCCGACCGGTACGACAAGCGCCGCCTGCTCATGGGCCTGCAGATCGGCATGGGCGCCTGCGCGCTCGTCCTCGGCCTGCTCGACGTCACCGGTCTGGTGACGATCGCCCAGGTCTACGTGCTGTGCGTGCTCCTGGGCTGCTTCTCCGCACTCGACGGGCCGGTGCGCCAGTCGTTCGCCGGGGAGATGGTCGGCTCGGGCGCGCTGGCCAACGCCGTCGCGCTCAACTCGATGACGTTCAACACCGCGCGCATCCTCGGCCCCGCCGTCGCGGGCCTGCTCGTGGCCGCGGTCGGCACCGGCTGGGTGTTCCTCCTCAACGCCGCCACGTTCGTCGCCGTCCTGGCGGGCCTGCTGGCCATGCGCCCGGCCGAGATGTACGCCTACGCCCGCGCCCCCCGCGAGCGCGGCGCCGTGCGCGCGGGGCTGCGCGAGGTTCGCCGGCACCCCGACGTCGTGCTGCTGCTGGTGCTGGTGTTCTTCGTGTCCACGCTCGGCATCAACTTCTTCGTGACCCTCGCCATCGTCGCCCGCAACGTCTTCGGTCGCGGGGCCGAGTCCTACGGTCTGCTGACCTCGGCGCTCGGCGTGGGCTGCCTGCTGGGCGCGCTCGTCGCGGCCCGCCGCGTCGGTCGCCCGCGGCTGCGCACCGTGCTCGTGGCTGCCGTGGTGTTCGGCGTCTGCGAGGCCGCCGCGGGCCTCATGCCCAGCTACGCGCTGGTGGCCCTGCTGCTGGTGCCCACCGGGGCGGCGCAGCTGCTGTTCACCAGCGCGGCCAACGCCGCGGTGCAGCTCGGGGTGGACGAGTCGGTGCGCGGGCGGGTCATGGGCCTGTGGATGGTGGTGCTGCTCGGCGGCACCCCGGTCGGCGGACCGGCGCTGGGCTGGCTCGCCGCGGAGCTCGGCGGGCGCGCCCCGCTGGTTCTCGGCGGCGCCGCCTCGGCGCTGGTGGCACTGCTCGCGGGCCTCTGGGTGGTGCTGCGACGGCGCAGGGAGGGTCAGCCGACCGGCCAGTCGTGGACCGGCTCGTTGGCCTCCATGCCCTCCAGGTAGGCGCGCATCATCCGCCGGATCGCCGCGGGCCGGTCGGCGCCGTCCCGCTCGGCCTCGACCACCGTGCGCACCTGCCACGTCGCGCCCGTCGACCGGCGCACGCACCGCTGCTCGACGATCCCCAGGTAGCGGTCGGCGGCCGCGGAGTCGACGCCCCACGCCGCCAGGCCCTCCTGGGCCAGGGGGAGCATCTGGCGCAGCGCGAGCTCGTCGGCACGCACGGTGCCGATGCCCGGCCAGTACAGGGCGGCATCGATCCCGTGCCGCGCGCCGGCGTTGAAGTTGGCCTCCGCGGCGTCGAACGACATGAGCTGCCACGGCGGGCGGTCGGACTCCGCGAGGGCGCGGATGAGCCCGTAGAAGAACATCGCGTTGGCGACGGCGTCGACGGCCGTGGGCCCGGCCGGCAGCACGCGGTTCTCGAGGCGCAGGTGCGCCACCCCGCCGGCGACGTCGTACACCGGGCGGTTCCAGCGCCACACGGTGCCGTTGTGCAGCCGCAGCTCGTGCAGGCTGGGCGGACGGCCGGCGTCGAGCTCGGCGAACGGGTCCTCGTCCTCGGCCAGGGGCAGCAGCGCGCCGAAGTAGCGGACGTTCTCCTCGAACAGGTCGTAGGCCGAGTGGGTCCAGCGGTCGCCGAACCACACCCGGGGCCGCACGCCCTGGTTGCGCAGCTCCACGGGCCGGGTGTCGACGGCCTGGGTGAACAGCGGCACCCGGGTCTCGGCCCACAGCCGGCGGCCGAGCAGGAACGGCGAGTTCGCCGCGAGCGCCACCTGCAGCCCCGCGATCGCCTGTGCCGCGTTCCAGTACGCGGGGAAGGTCTCGGGCGTGAGCTGCAGGTGCAGCTGCAGGGACGTGCAGGCGGCCTCCGGCGCGATCGAGTCGACGTCGAGGACGAGGTGCTCGGCCGGCGCACCGCCGACGGGCCCGTGGCGCGGGGCGGGCGGCTCGGTGATGTCGAGGCGGAACGGCTCGCCGCGCGCGGTGAGCATCTGGCGGTTGAGCAGCGCGTAGCGCGGGTCCTCGGTGAGCTGGTCGGACGCGAGGTGCTCCGCGGCAAGGGTGGGCAGGATGCCGATGGTCACCGCGCGGGCGCCGACCCCCTGGGCGCACTCTCCGGCCTGGGACACGGCGTCGAGCACGTCCTGCTCGAGGTCACCGGCGGTGGCGCCGGGCAGCATCCGCGGCGGCAGGTTGATCTCGAGGTTCCATCGCCCGAGCTCGGAGGTCAGGACGTCCGAGGCGGAGCGGTCGAGCACGGCGTGGTTGAGCATCGCCGGACGCATCTCGTCGTCGACGAGCGCCAGCTCGATCTCGACGCCGGTGCTGGGCTCCTCGGCGGCGAACCGGCCCTCGGTGACCATGCGCCCGAACGCCTCGAGGCACCGGTGTATCCGGGTCCGGTAGCGGGCCTGGTCCGAGGCCGTGAAGAGAGTGGCGGTGAGGTGCTGGCCCATTGCCCGCGCGGCTCCCGTCCACGATCCGACCCGACCGCCGGGCGCCTCTCCCGGCGCGCCCGAGCCTCATCCGCACCCCGACGACCGGTCACGCTGACACAGCCCGCGGGGACACGCCAGCCGCCGGCACCGTCCGCCCACGGAAAGCGTCCGTTCAGCGTAGGACACCGTCGAGGGCGACCATTCGTCCGCCCGCAGTGACCGGTGATCTCAGTGGCTAACCGCTGCGTCCGAAGTCCTCGGGGGAGATGTTGTCGAGGAAGGCGCGGAAGCGGTCGACCTCGTCCTCGTCGGTGCCCGAGCCGCTGCTCGAGGGGGTGTCTTCGGCCTCGTCGTCCTCCACGACGACCCCGGCGTCGGCGAGCACGCCCTCGGTGGCGTGGATGGGCACGTCGGCGTGCAGGGCGATGGCGATCGAGTCGCTGGGACGGGCGGAGACACGCAGTCCGCGATCGAAGACGAGGTCGGCGTAGAAGGTGCCGCCGCGGACCTCGGTGATCTCGATCCGCTCGAGGCGGCGGCCGAGCGCGGATACCACGTCGGAGATCAGCACGTGGGTCAGCGGGCGCTCGGGCAGGCGGCCCTGCTGCTCGAGGGCGATGGCCTCGGCCTCGGCCAGGCCGATCCAGATCTGGAGGCAGCGCTTGCCCTGGGTCTCCTGCAGGAGCACCACCGGGTGCCTGCTCTCCCCGGAGCCCGACGCGCCGCCCTGCTGCGTGGCGTCGTCCACGGCCAGCACGCCGACCACCCGCATCTCGCTCACAGGTCCAGCCTCCCACGTCCCCGAGCCCTCCCGGGGGCTTCCGTCCTGTCGATCGTGCGCCGATCCCGTCCGGCCACCGGGGTGCCCGACCGGCCGCCCGCGACACCCGGACTCCGGCCCGGACCGCTCCTCGCCGCCCTCGGACCGGGTCGGCCAGGTCTGGGACGATACGCACGTGGCGCGTGTGGTGGCGGTCGACGACGCGGCGGATCCGCGCCTCGCCGACTTCCGCGACCTCGCCCGCGCCGACCGCCGGCCCGACCGCCCCGGTGGCCGCGGGCTGGTGCTCGCCGAGGGGACCGTGGTCGTGCGGCGCCTGCTCGCCTCGCCGTACCCGCCGCGGGCGCTGCTCGGCGTGGCGCGCCGGATCGAGGACCTGGCGCCCGATCTGCGCGGTGCGGACGTCCCCGCCGACCTCACCGCCTATGTCACCGACGCCGACACCATGGCGCACGTCGTCGGCTTTCACCTCAACCGGGGCGTGCTCGCCAGCGCCGACCGCGCCCCGAGCCCGGAGCCCGCGGCCCTGCTCGCCGGCGCACGCCGGGTGGCGCTGCTCGAGGGCGTGAACGACCACGAGAACCTCGGCGCCCTGTTCCGGAACGCCGCCGCCCTGGGGGTCGACGCCGTGCTCGTCGGCACCGGCTGCGCCGACCCGCTCTACCGACGCAGCGTCCGCGTCTCGATGGGGCACGTGCTGCGCGTGCCGTTCGCGGCCTGCGGCCTGGGCCCGGCGGTGACCGCCCTGCGCCACGCCGGGTTCACCCTCGCCGCGCTGACGCCGGGTGGTGACCCCTCGGCGCTGGCCGCTCTCGCGAGCCACGAGCGTCTGGCGCTGGTGCTCGGCGCCGAGGGCCCGGGCCTGTCCGACGAGGCGCTCGCCGCCGCCGACGTCCGCGTGCGCATCCCGATGGCCGACGACGTCGACTCCCTCAACGTCGCCACGGCCGCGGCCGTCGCCTTCCACGCCACCGGCGTGCCGCGGTGAGGGTCGTCGAGCTGCGGGCCGTGCGCGGCCACGCGATGGTCGCGGGGGTACCGCTGTCCGACCGGACCGACGGGCGGACCTGGGGGCTGCCCACGGACCTCGTCGACGCGCTGCAGGAGTGGGCGCGGGTGGCCGCGTCGGTGGGCCCGTTCGCCGCCGTGCCGGGCGCCCGGCCCGCGCCGCCCGACGCCGCCGCCGAGGCGGTCAGCCGCCGGGGCCGCCAGCTCGCCGCGCGGCTGTCGGTCGAGCTCGCCGTGCCCGTCGACTACTGCGACCCCGTCACGGGCCACCGCGTCGCCCTGCGCGCCGTGACGCGCACGCCCCACCCGCCGCCGGTGCCGCCGCTGCCCGTCCGCTTCGTGGACCACGGCCCGCCGCACCCCGGCGACACCGGCACCCCCTCACCCGTGGCGGCCGCCGCCGAGCCCACGCCGTGGGGTACCGGCCTGGTGCTCGCGGTGCTGGTCGCGGGCCTGGTCCTGCTCGCCAACCTCGCCCTCGCCGCGCCCCTGATCACGGGGCTCGGCCCGCTCGGGCTGCTCGTCGACGCCGCGGTGGTCGCCGGCCTCGTGCCCGCGCTGTGGCTCAACCGCCACGTCCCCACATGGCGCTGGGCGGTCTACGGCACCTTCGCCGGCACGGGTGTCGCGTTCCTGTTCCTCGCCGTGGCGGCCTTCTAGCCGATCACGAGCGCGGCGAGCGCGTGCCCAGCAGGACGTCCTCCCACGACGGGACGATCGGGTGCGACCGCCGGCCCCTCCGGCCCGCCTCGGGGGTCTCCGCGGCGGCCTCGTCGGCGTCGCGGCGCCCGGTGCGGGGCACGGGCACCTGCTCGCCGCCCGTGGCGGACGTGGGAGCCGAGCTCGGGGCGGAGGTGGACGTGGGCGCCGTCGGCTCGCCGGCGCCGCGCGGGGGTCGGGCGCCGCGACGTCCGGGTGCCCCGCCGCGGCGGGACGCGCCGCCGGTGGGTGCCGAACCGCTCGCGGGTCCCGCGGGGCGGCGGGCGGGGGCGGTGTCGCCCGCGACGGCCAGGGCCGGCGTCTCGTCCACCGCGTCGTGGGCCTCGTCGGCCTCGTGGGTCTCGGGGTGGGCCTCCGGCTCCGGCGTCCCGGCGGGGGAGCCGTCGGCGCGACGCGGGCCGCCGACCGGGTCGTGGCCGAGCAGCTCGCGGGCCGGGTCGTCGCGCGGTTCGACGGTGCCGCCGGCGCTGCCCGGGCGATAGGTCCAGCGGGCGGTGTTGTCCGAGCGCCCCGCCTGCCAGGCGAGCGTGACCACCCACTGGGCGTCCTCGCCCTTGCGCGCGTCCCAGCGGGCCTCGTCGTGGTCCTGGCCGCGGGCGGTGAACGTCGCGGCGACGATCTCGCCGAGCGTGCGCCCGTCGGTGCGCGCAGGGTCGGTCTCCAGCACCGGGTGCGCACGCCGGGCGATCTCGGCGACCCGGGCGCGCTCGAGCAGCACCGGGTAGGCGAACCGTTCGACGTGGGCGATGCTCACCCCGCCGGCCGCGGCCACCTCGTCGACGGACTCGCCGGCGCGCACCCGCGCCTGGATGTCACGAGGACGCATCGGGCTCGTCACCTCGATCTCCATCTGGCCGAGGCGGCGCACGTCGCCCCGGGCCGCGGCCCGCAGCCGCTCGTCGCCGGCCACGGCGAACCGCTCGTGCCGGATCGGGTCCTCGAGGATCACCGTCTCGTGGTCGTCTGCCAGGCCGACGACGCGCAGTTGACGCATCCAGGCCTCCCCGTCGGCTCGCGGCCCGGCCCCGGACATCGGCGGCCGCCCTGGGTGGGCGGTGGTGGGGGCGCGGTGCTCGCCCACCGACGCTAGGCGACCGCCCGCCCCGGACGAGGGAGGCGCGCCGCCGGAGTGTTCCACCGACTCCGTGGCCACGGACACGGGCGGACACGGGCGGACACGCGGTGGCGCCGCGGACCACCCGGACGAGCGGGCGCGGGGCACGCTCGCCCGCCCGGGGTGCGCGACGATCAGGTCAGGCGCTCGACGACCCAGTCGATGCAGCGGGTCAGGGCGGTCACGTCGTCGGGCTCGACGGCCGGGAACATGCCGACGCGCAGCTGGTTGCGGCCGAGCTTGCGGTAGGGCTCGGTGTCGACCACGCCGTTGGTGCGCAGCGTCGCGGCGATCGCGGCGGCGTCGACGTCGTCGGAGAAGTCGACCGTGCCGACGACCCAGGAGCGGTGGTCCGGCTCGGTGACGAACGGTGTCGCGTACGGCGACTGCTCGGCCCACGAGTACAGCCGGTCCGAGGAGTCCTTCGTGCGGGCGGTGGCCCAGTCGAGCCCACCGCCGGCGTTGATCCACTCGATCTGGTCGGCGAGCAGCAGCAGCGTGGCCACCGCCGGGGTGTTGTAGGTCTGGTCCTTGCGTGAGTTGTCCAGGGCGGTGGAGAGGCTGAGGAACTCGGGGATCCAGCGCCCGCCCGGCCGGTCGGCGTCGATCTGCTCGACGCGCTCGAGTGCCGCCGGCGACATGATCGCGACCCAGAGCCCGCCGTCGGAGGCGAAGGCCTTCTGCGGGGCGAAGTAGTAGACGTCGGACTCGCTGATCTGCACCGGCAGGCCGCCGGCGCCCGAGGTGGCGTCGATCGCGACGAGCGCGTCGCCCGACCCGCTCGGCCGGGCCACCGGCACCGCGACGCCGGTCGAGGTCTCGTTGTGGGCCCAGCCGATGAGGTCGGCGCTCGGGTCGGAGGTCGGCTCCGGGGCGCTGCCCGGGTCGGCGGACACGACGATCGGGTCGGCGAGGAACGGGGCGCCCTTGGTCACCGAGGCGAACTTCGAGGAGAACTCGCCGTAGGTCAGGTGCAGGCTGCGCTCGCGCACCAGGCCGGCCGCGGCGGCGTCCCAGAACGCCGTCGTGCCGCCGACGCCCAGCACCACCTCGTAGCCCTCGGGGATCGAGAACAGCTCGCGCAGCCCGGACCGCACCCGGCCGACGATCGACTTCACCGGCTTCTGGCGGTGCGAGGTCCCCATCACGCCCGCGGACTCGGCGAGACGGGCGAGCTGCTCGGGGCGCACCTTCGAGGGGCCGCATCCGAACCGCCCGTCGCTGGGCAGGAGCTCGGCGGGAATCTGCAGCGTGTCGGTCGACGTGGTCACGGCCGCCATCCTCGCAGCGCGCCCCCCGCGACGCTGTCGCCTGGGCCACTGCACGGTCGCCGTCGGGTGCGCGGCCGCGTCCCCCGACGCGAGAGAGATCCTTTCTCCTGGAGCGAACGCTCCGCTCAGCGGAACGGTCGCTCCCAAGGTCCGGACCTCGTCCGTAGCGTCGCCCGGAGGCGGCCGAGGAACGCGTCCGGGTCCTCGCGGAGCTCGTACCAGTGCGTGCGCAGGACGACCCAGCCGGCCGCGGCCAGCGCCGACTGGCGTGGGCCGTCGACGAGGAACGCACGCAGGTCGCGGTGGTAGGCCCAGCCGTCCACCTCGACGACCACCTTCGCCTCGTCGAACACGACGTCGGCGACTGCGCGCCCGAAGCCGGGCAGGACGATCTCGGTGTTCGCGGTCCATCCGGCGAACCCGGCGGTTCGCAGCCCGCCGTGCAGGGCGCGCTCGGCCCAGGACCGCGCGCCGCCGTCGGCGAGGGCGATCAGTTCGGCGCCCACCGGCGCGCCGCGACGCCCGGCGGTGCGCGTGTGCACCTCCCGCAGGCCCGCGATGCTCACCGAGCCCTTCTGCAGCGCCCGGTCGGCCACCCGGGCGCCGTCCTCGAGGCCCAGGCGGGCCGCGGCGTCGAGCACCGTCAGCGTGCGCGCCGAGGCGGCGAGCCCGCCGACACGGACGCGGTCCTCCGGGGCGATCACCCGGCGCGTGACGTCGACGCCGGCGCGGGGACGCGGGCGGCTGGTGGGTGGGACCGCGAGCTGGGGTCGCGCCGGGGCGGTGTCCCACAGGCCCCGCCACCACGCCGCCGTCACACCGTCCAGCGTCGCGTCCGGGCCCAGCGAGAGGAAGGCGGCGAACGCCCGCGATCGCGGCGTCTCGTCGTGCTCCCCGACCAGGTAGACCCGGGGGCCCGCCGGGAACCAGGCCTTCGCCGCGACCTTGCGGGCCACGGCCTGACGGCTGTAGCCGGCGGCCCGGGCCTGGTCGAGGCTCACCACCCCGTGCTGACGACGGACCTGCTGACGGAATCGGATGCGCTGCGCGTCGGTGCTCATACCGGCTTCGACGTAGGCCCGCCGCCCCGGGATCCACGCCGTCCAGCACCGAGATCTCGGTCTCCGGAGCGATCGCTCCGCTCAGCGGAACGATCGCGCCACCCAACCGGATCTCGGTGGTGCCGAGGCCCGCGCTCAGGCCGCCCCGACGCCGTCGAGCGGTCGCGGACCGGGCCCGATGTACTGCGCCGACGGACGCACGAGCCGTCCCGTGCGGCGCTGCTCGAGCACGTGCGCGCACCAGCCGGCCGTGCGCGCGCAGGTGAACATCGCCGGCATCATCGCCGCCGGGACGCCCGCGAGATCGAGCACCACCGCCGCCCAGAACTCGACGTTCGTCTCGATCGCGCGGTCCGGGCGCCGGTCGCGCAGCGCGGCCAGGGCGGCGGCCTCGAGCGCCGCGGCGGCCTCGTAGTGGGGCGCGCCGAGCTCGCGGGCGGTACGGCGCAGCACCCGGGCCCGCGGGTCCTCGGCCCGGTAGACGCGGTGCCCGAAGCCCATGAGCCGTTCGGACCGGTCGAGGATCCCGCGCACGACGGCCTCGGCGTCCCCCGTGCGCTCGACCTCGTGGATCATCGGCAACACGCGGGCCGGGGCGCCGCCGTGCAACGGGCCCGACATGGCGCCCACCGCCGCCGACAGCGACGCCGCGGCGTCCGCGCCGGTCGACGCGACGACCCGGGCGGTGAACGTCGAGGCGTTGAGCCCGTGCTCGGCGGCCGAGACCCAGTAGGCGTCGAGCGCCCGCACGTGGACGGGGTCGGCCTCGCCGCGCCAGCGGTGCAGGAAGCGCTCGACGGGGTCGGCGACGCGGTCCAGCTCCGACTCGGGCACCGGCGGCAGGCCGTCCCCCCGCGCCGACCGGGCGGCGAGGGCGAGCGCGGCGGCGGCGCTGCGGGCGAGGTCGTCGCGGGCACGCTCCGGGGTGGCGTCGAGCAGCGGCGGCAGCGACCAGCGCGCCCCGAGCAGCGCCAGCCCCGCTTGCACGTCGACACGGACGTCGCCGCTGAACGGCGGCTCGACGCCCGGCTCCTCGTGGACCAGCGGCCGGTCGGGATCCCCGTCGACGAGCAGGCCGAACACCTGCCCGAAACCGACCTCGCCGACCAGGTCCTCGATGTCGACCCCGCGGTAGCGCAGGGCGCCGCCGTCGCGATCGGGCTCGGCGATCTCGGTGCGGAAGGCGACGACGCCCTCGAGGCCGGGGGAGTAGCCCGGGGGCGGCGGCGGGACCGCGGACGCCGGGACGGGGGCGGCAGGGGTCACGGGGGGTCCTCCTCGCTGCGTCGGCGGGGCGACGCGGGGACCGGGTGCGGGCCCCGCTGCCCGGCTCGGGCCCGCCGGTTCCGCCGGGGTGGTGGCGGTGCTCGGGGCCCGGCTGCACGTTGCTCCGTGACGCGCCCGGCGGGCAACGTCGGGGCCCGGAGCAGGGGTGTGGGCCTCCTCACCCTGCCCCGGTGGTGACGCGGGGCCTGTCGCGCGGGGAGCCGGATGCCTACGGTGCCGCGAGCGGACACCGGACGCGGACGACGAGGAGGCCGGGTGACGGACACGAGCACGGGCGCGGAGCTCCCGGGGATGCGGGAGGACTACCGGACGTCGTCGCTCGACGTCGCCGACCTCGCCCCCACCTGGCACGAGCAGCTGCTGGCCTGGATCGCGGCGGCCCGCGAGGCCGGCCTGCCGGACGCCAACGCCATGGTCCTCGGCACCGGCGACGACGAGGGCCGGCTGACCACGCGGACGGTGCTGGCCAAGGACGTCGACCCGCGCGGGGTCACGTTCTTCACCAACTACACCTCGGAGAAGAGCCACCAGTTGCGCCAGACGCGCCGCGCCTCGGCCACCTTCCCGTGGCTCGCGCTGCAGCGGCAGGCGACGGTGATCGGCACCGTCGAGCTGCTGCCCCGCGAGGACACGATGGCCTACTGGCGCACCCGGCCCCGCGGGTCGCAGCTCGGCGCCTGGGCGTCGCCGCAGTCCGCGGTGGTGCGCGACCGCGCCGCCCTCGACGACCTGCTCGCCACCGTCACCGAGCGGTTCGCCGACGACGAGGAGATCCCGGCCCCACCGCACTGGGGTGGCTGGCGCATCGTCCCCACCCACGTCGAGTTCTGGCAGGGCCGTCCCGACCGCCTCCACGACCGCCTGCGCTTCCGGCGCACCGACGCGGACTGGGTGGTGGAGCGCCTGGCGCCCTGAGGGCGCAGGATGCGTCGGTGGCAGGAGGGACGCGCAGCGGAGCGGAGTCGGACCCGTCGAAGGGGCGACGACCAGCGCGGGGGTTCCTCGCCGACACCACGCCGCTGCGCACACCCGCGTTCCGCCGGCTCTGGATCGCCGCGATCGTCACCGTCGTCGGCGCGCAGCTCACCGTCGTCGCGGTGCCGACGCAGCTCTACCAGCTCACCGGGTCGTCGGCGTGGGTCGGGCTGACCGGGCTCTTCGGCCTCGTCCCGCTGATCGTCTTCGGGCTGTGGGGCGGCGCGATCGCCGACGCGGTGGACCGCCGCGGCCTGCTGGTGGTCACGGGCACCGGGATCGCGGTGACCTCGCTGCTGCTCGGGCTGGTGTCGGTCACCGGCGTCGGCGGGCCGTGGACGATCCTGACGCTCTACGCGGTCCAGAGCGCGTTCCTCGCGGTCAACCAGCCGACGCGCGCCGCGGTGCTGCCGCGCATCCTCCCGCGCCACGAGCTCCCCGCGGCGAACACGCTGCTGTTCACCGTGAACCAGCTCGGGTCGATCGCCGGGCCGCTGCTGGCCGGGATCGCGCTGACGTTCACCTCGGTCGGGACGCTCTACTTCGTCGACGCGGCGTGCCTCACGGCCTCGATCTGGGCGGTGTACATGCTGCCCCGCCTGCCGGTCGCCGAGGGCGAGCCGGGCGGGCTGCGCGGCGCGGTGCGCGCGGTGCGGCGCAGCGCCGGCTTCCGCGACGTCCTCGCCGGCTTCCGCTACATCGCGATGAGCCAGGTCCTGCTGGTCTCGTTCCTCGTCGACATCATCGCGATGGCCGTCGGGATGCCCCGCGCCGTGTTCCCCGAGGCCGCCGAGCGGGTGTTCGGGGATCCACCGGGCGGCGGCCCGGCGCTCGGCGCCCTCTACGCGTCGATCGCGATCGGCGCGACGCTCGGCGGGCTGTTCTCCGGGCGCCTGCACGGCATCCGGCGTCAGGGCGTCGCCGTGACGGTCGCGATCTGCATCTGGGGCGCCGGCGTCGCGCTGTCCGGGCTGACCTCGATGCTGTGGCTCGCGGTCGGCCTGCTCGCGCTCGCGGGTGCCGCCGACCTCGTCAGCGCGGTGTTCCGGCAGACGATGCTGCAGGTCGTCGCCACCGACGAGATGCGCGGGCGCATGCAGGGCACCTTCACCGTCGTCGTCGCGGGCGGCCCGCGCCTGGGCGACCTGTGGCACGGCCCGGCCGCCGCGGCGCTGGGCACGGGCGCGGCGACGACGATCGGCGGCGTGGGCGTCATCGTGCTCACCGTGCTCGTGGTGATGATCTTCCCGGTGTTCTGGCGCTACCGGGCACCCGTCGGGGAAGAGGCCGACCGCTAGTTGGCCTGCTCCTGGCGCTGCTCCTGCGGCTGCTCGCCGTGCTGCTCGTTGCGCCGCGACCCGGGGGCGGCGGCGTGGGGGAAGCCGAGCCCGTGCTGGGGCACCTCCGGGGAGGCCGAGTCCAGCGGCACGGCCGGCGAGCGCACGAGCCCGAGCTGGGCGGTCTGGCGCTTCAGCAGCACGTCGAGGGTCCAGTCGACCGCCGTGCGGATGCGGTTCCCGGGCATCGAGATCAGGTGGTAGCCGCGGGCGACGACGTGGGCGGGCTTGCCGGTCAGCTTAACGCCGAGCGGGTTGGCCGCGGCCTCGAAGCCCCCGAGGTCGACCACGAAGCCGAGGTCACGGTGCTTGTAGCGCTTCTCGCGCCCGTGGCCCAGGGACGCCGCGACGTTGCGGCCGGCGAGCTTGCCCTGGCGCTCGGCGTGCTGCGCGGTCATCGCGGTGTACTCGCCGGGCCGGGAGAGGTCGGGGACGGCGGCGGCGTCGCCGCAGGCGAACACCTCCGGGTAGCCGGGCACGCGCAGGTGGGAGTCGACCACGAGGCGGCCCTGGTCGACCTCCACCCCGAGCTCGTCGATCAGCGGGTCGGGGCGCACGCCGACGCACCAGAGGAGCGTGCGGGTGGGGATGTGGTCGCCCGAGGCCAGACGGGCCCCGTCGCCCGTCGCCTCGTCCACCTGCTCGTGGGTGCGGACGTCCACGCCGCGCTCGCGCAGCACCCGGTCGGCGGTGTGGGCGAGGTGGGGGTCCAGCCCGGCGAGCACCTCGCCACGGCTGACCAGCACCCACCGGGGCTCCTCCGGCAGACCTCGGCTCGCCGCGAGCTCCTTCATGAACAGCTGCCCCTGGGCGGCGACCTCGGTCCCGGTGTAGCCGGCGCCGACGACGACGCAGGTCAGCCGGGCGGCGCGCTCCTCCGGGTCGTCGCTCATGGCGGCGAGCTCGATCTGCCGGATGAGGTGGTCGCGCAGGTAGAGCGCCTCGGGCACGCCCCGGAAGCCCTGGGCGTACTGGGTGACCCCGGGCACCGGCAGCACCTTGTGCACACTGCCCGCGGCGATCACCAGGCGGTCGTACGTCGTCTCGTGGTGGACGCCCTCGGGGTCGAGCCACCCGATGCGCTTCTCGTCGAGGTCGAGCTCGTCGACCTCGCCCGGGGCATGGCGCACGCACGCCGGCAGCGCCGCCGCGAGCGCCACCGAGATGCGACGGGGTTCCAGGATCCCGGCGGCGACCTCGGGCAGCAGCGGCAGGTAGAGGAAGTAGTTGGTGGGGCTGACCACCACGATGTCCACCGCGTCGCCCATGCGGCGCGACAGGGACTGGGCCGCCTTGAACCCCGCGAAGCCGCTCCCGACGATGACCACCTTCGGCGGGCGGCCGGGCGCGGACCGGTCGCGCTCCGCCGCGCTGCGTGTCCCGGCCGCCGTGTCGTCCGTCATGCCCGTCACCCTTGCCGCACAGAGGGTCCGGTCAAACCGGCCACGCGTGACCGCAAGCCGATCGTCACAGCGTTAACGTGATCGCGTGCCCCCCACCGGCGAGCAGATCGACCTCGTCGCCACGGACAGCCGCGCCGTCGTGACGGAGGTGGGCGCCGGGCTGCGGACGCTCACGATCGCCGGCCATGACCGCGTCGAGGGCTTCGAGGAAGAGGAGACGCCGCCGATGGGTGCGGGCGGGGTGCTCGTGCCGTGGCCCAATCGTGTCGCCGGCGCCCGGTACCGCTGGCGCGGCGCGGACCACGCCCTCGAGGTCACCGAGCCCGCACGCGGCCACGCCATCCACGGGTTCCTGCGCCACCGGCCGTGGTCGGTCACGGCCCGGGCCGACGACGCGGTCACCCTCATCGCCGACGTCGACCCGTCCTGGGGCTGGCCCGGTCCGCTGCACGTCGCGACGACCTACGCGCTCGACCCCGGCGGCCTGACCGTCACCCACGCGCTGACCAACACCGGCGAGGTCGACGTGCCCGCCGGGCTGGGCACGCATCCCTACCTGCGGGCCGGCGACGCGGCCCCGGCCGGGTGCACGCTGATCCTCTTTGCCGACCGCGTCGTCGACGTCGACGACGCCCTGGTCCCGACGGGCGTCCGTCCCGTGGCGCCGGGGGAGGACCTGCGCGCGGGTCGCCGCGTCGGTGACCTGGCCCTCGACACCTGTTTCGGCGCCGCGCCCGGCCCGGACGGCGTGCTCGGCGTGCTCACGGCCCCCGACGGCCGCGCCACCGCGCTGTGGGCCGACCCCGCCGTGCGCTGGGTGCAGGTGTTCACCCCCGATGACCTCGCCGGTCGCGGCCCGGCGGTGGCCGTCGAGCCGATGACGTGCCCGCCCGACGCGCTGAACTCGGGCACCGACCTGCACGTCCTCGCGCCCGGGGAGACGTGGACCGTGCGCTGGGGGATCCGCTCCCGGGACGGGGCCGTCTGATGGGCGGGCGGGTGGTCGTCGGCGGCGAGGCGCTCGTCGACCTGGTGCCGGTGGACGGCGCGCACCACGGCGACCCGGCCCTGAGGCCGCTGGCCCCGCGCCTGGGCGGCGGGCCGTTCAACACCGCGGTGGGCCTGGGGCGCCTCGGGGTCCCGACGTCCATGCTCACCCGGCTGTCGACCGACCCCTTCGGCGACGCCCTCGTCGCGCGACTGGAGGCCAACGGTGTCGACACCTCGCTGCTGCAGCGGGGTCCCGAGCCCACGACGCTGGCCGTGGTCACCCTCGACGCCGCGGGCGCGGCCCGCTACGCATTCCACGTCGCGGGCAGCGCCGACCGTCTCGTCGCCGACCCCGGCGCGCTCCCCGGCGACACGGTGGCGCTGGCCGTGGGGACGCTCTCGCTGGTGCTGGAGCCGGGGGCGAGCCGCTACGCCGCGCTGGCCGAGCGCGAGGCGGCCCGCGGCCGCCTGGTGAGCCTCGACCCCAACCTCCGGCCCGGGCTCACCGACGACACCGCGACGGTGATCGCCCGGCTGGACGCGATCGCGGCGGTGGCCGGGCTGGTGAAGCTCTCCGACGAGGACGCCGAGCGGTGGGGACGCACACCGTCGGACCTCCTCGACGCCGGGGCGGGCGCGGTGGTGCTCACGCGCGGCTCCTCCGGGCTCGCCGCGCACACCCGCGGGGGCGGGGTGGTGGAGGTGCCGGCCGACTCCGTGGGCCCGCTCGTGGACACGATCGGCGCGGGCGACAGCGTGCACGCCGCGCTGCTGGCCTGGCTGGCGGGTCGCGACGCGCTCGCCCGCGACGCCGTGGCCGGCCTCGACGCCGACGCCTGGACCGAGGGGCTCGGCGTCGCCGCGCGCGCCGCGGCCTGGACGGTCTCGCGGGCCGGGGCCGAGCCTCCCTGGCGACACGAGCTCGACGGCGCGTCACGCCCCCGTCAACAGTGACGCGGGCCACGCCTCGTGGCCTCACGCTTCGTGATGCGTCGCGGACCGTCCGGGCGCTACGGTTCGCGCTCGTACGACCCCGACTGCTGCGGGAGCGCGTCGCGGGGAAACCCCGGCGGCCGGGCGGCTCCGGCACCATGTTTCACCTGCGCCGGCGCCGCCGACCCTCCCGCTCGCGACGAGCGTGAGAGGGACTGACTGCCGATGGCCAGCGAGGATTCCGAGAAGCGCACCGCCACGCTGTCGTACCCGGGCGGCGAGCACACCATGGAGATCGTCGAGGCGACCGAGGGCGCCTCGGGCGTGGCGCTGGGGAAGATGCTCGGCGAGACCGGTCTCGTCACCCTCGACCCGGGCTTCGTCAACACCGGTGCATGTCGCTCGGACATCACCTACATCGACGGCGACGCGGGCATTCTCCGCTACCGCGGTTACCCCATCGAGGAGCTGGCGAAGAACTCGACGTTCGTCGAGACCAGCTACCTGCTGATGTACGGCGAGCTGCCGAACGCCGAGCAGCTCGGGAACTTCACCGAGCAGATCCAGCGGCACACGATGCTGCACGAGGACCTCAAGAAGTTCTTCGACGGCTTCCCCAAGGACGCGCACCCGATGCCGGTGCTGTCGTCGGCGGTGTCGGCGCTGTCGACCTTCTACCAGTCGTCCCTCGACCCGTTCGACGAGCCGAACGTGGACCTCTCGAGCGTGCGGCTGCTGGCCAAGGTCCCGACGATTGCGGCCTACGCCTACAAGAACTCGATCGGCCAGCCGTTCCTCTACCCGGACAACAACCTGGGCCTGGTCGAGAACTTCCTGCGCCTGACCTTCGGCCTCCCCGCCGAGCAGTACGAGGTCGACCCCGACATCGCCAAGGCGCTGGACATGCTGCTCATCCTGCACGCCGACCACGAGCAGAACTGCTCGACGTCCACGGTGCGCATGGTGGGCTCGGCCCAGGCCAACCTGTTCGCGTCGATCTCGGCGGGCATCAACGCCCTGTTCGGACCGCTGCACGGCGGGGCCAACGCCGCGGTGCTCTCGATGCTCGAGGGCATCCGCGACAACGAGGGCAACGCCGACGAGTTCGTCCGCAAGGTCAAGAACAAGGAGCCGGGCGTCCGGCTCATGGGCTTCGGGCACCGGGTCTACAAGAACTACGACCCCCGCGCCGCGATCGTCCGCGACACCGCCCGCGGCATCATCGACAAGCTCGGCGGCGGCGACGAGATGCTGGACATCGCGATGCGGCTCGAGGAGTTCGCGCTCGAGGACGACTACTTCGTCGAGCGCAAGCTCTACCCGAACGTCGACTTCTACACCGGCCTGATCTACCAGGCGATGGGCTTCCCGACCGAGATGTTCACGGTGCTCTTCGCCATCGGCCGCCTGCCGGGCTGGATCGCCCACTGGCGCGAGATGATCGACGACCCGGACACCCGCATCGGCCGCCCGCGCCAGGTCTACACCGGCCCGACGCAGCGCGAGTACGTCAGCCTCGACCAGCGCTGACCCCCTCGCAGCGAACGCGCTGTTCGCTGCCTCTATGCGTCCGAAGTCCCCGTTCGCTCGCCCGGTCCGGTGCGCTCACCGCGCCGGGCGGGCGGACGGGAGTGAGCCGGAGGTCCCGGGGTAGCCGGGTCTCATGAGCGACTCCCGCGACGACACCGCGATCGTCTGGTTCCGCCGCGACCTGCGGGTGCACGACCAGCCGATCTTCACCGCCGCCGCGGCGCGGGCGCGGCGTTCGCTGGCGGTGTTCGTGCTCGACGAGCGGCTCCTCGGGCCGGCGGGGAAGGCCCGGCGGACGTTCCTCTTTCGCAGCCTGCGCGACCTCGACGAGTCCCTCGGCGGGCGGCTGCTCGTCGTGCGCGGCGACCCCGTCGAGGCGATCCCGAAGCTCGCGGGCGCGGTGCGGGCGGGCAGCGTGCACGTCGCCGCCGACTTCGGCCCCTACGGCCGGGAGCGCGACGAGGCCGTCGAGAAGGCCCTGGGCGAGCGGGACGTCGACCTCGTGCGCACCGGTTCGCCCTACGCGGTCGACCCCGGGAAGATCACGAAGTCGGACGGCGAGCCGTACAAGGTCTACACGCCGTTCAGCCGCGAGTGGGCCCAGCGCGACAAGGGCGCCCCCGCCGACACCGACGCCTCGACCGTGGAGTGGATGCAGCCCTCGGAGAAGAACGGCGGGCCGCGGGCGGTGCGGATCCCCGCCGACGAGCCGCCCGAGGCCGAGCTGCCCGAGGCGGGCGAGCGCGCCGCCCACGAGCACTGGGAGGCGTTCGTCGACGAGCACCTGGCCGACTACGACGACCTGCGCGACCGTCCCGACAAGCCGGCGACCTCGCGGATGTCGGTGTACCTCAAGTACGGCGTCATCCACCCGCGCCAGCTGCTCGCCGGCGTCGGCGGCAGCGGCAAGGGCGTCAAGGGACCGGAGTCGTTCCGCAACGAGCTCTGCTTCCGCGACTTCTACGCCGCGGTGCTCTGGTTCTACCCCCGCTCGGCACGCGAGAACTTCGACCCGAAGTTCGACCGCATGCCCTACGACTCCGGCCCGGGGGCCGAGGAGCGGTTCCGCGCGTGGCAGGAGGGTCGCACCGGCTTCCCGGCCATCGACGCCGCCATGCGCCAGCTGCGCGGGCAGGCGTGGATGCACAACCGCATGCGCATGGCGGTGGCGTCGTTCCTGGTCAAGGACCTGCACCTGCCGTGGTGGCGGGGCGCGCGCCACTTCCTCCAGCTCCTCGTCGACGGGGATCTCCCGTCGAACCAGCACGGCTGGCAGTGGGCCGCGGGCACCGGCACCGACGCCGCGCCGTACTTCCGCGTGTTCAACCCGGTGACCCAGGGGGAGCGCTTCGACCCGCAGGGCGAGTACGTGCGCCGCTGGGTGCCCGAGCTCGCGGGGATCGAGGGCAAGAAGGTCCACCAGCCCTGGAAGCTCGCCGAACCCCCGGGCGACTACCCGGCGCCGATCGTCGACCACAAGGCCGAGCGCCAGGAGGCGCTCGATCGCTTCAACCGCCTGTAACGCCGAGCGGGCCGCGAGGGCCCGGGATCCGCGGGGGTCCGGGCCCGCACGGCCCACTCGACGTCACGACGTGCGCGTCACTGACTGCCGATGAGGCCCTGCTGCTGGAGGAACTCCCTCGCGACCTCGGCCGCGTCGCGGCCCTGCGACGAGATCTGCCCGTTGAGGTCGAGCATGACCTCGTTCGTCAGGCGCGGGGCGATCTGGTTGAACACCTCCACGACCTGCGGGTTCCGGTCGACGACCTCCTTGCGGATGGTGTTCGACGCGTTGTACTTCGGGAAGAAGTTCCGGTCGTCCTCGAGCGTCACGAGGTTCAGCGCCGGGATGCGGCCGTCGGTGGTGAACACCTCGCCGAAGTTGCACGGATTCCCGTTCGCCACGGCCTGGTAGATCGCGCCGGTGTCGAGCACGGTCAACGCGGGCGGCGAGTCGTAGGGACGGGTGACGCCGTAGGCCTTCAGAAGGTTGGGCAGGCCGTCGTTGCGGCTGGCGAACTCGGCCTCGACGCAGGTGGTGGCGGCCGGGTTGCCGCTGTTGATGAAGTTCGCCCAGTCCGTGGTCGTGCGCAGGCTGTTCTGCTGTGCGAAGTCGCGCCTCGTGGCGATCGCGTAGGTGTTGTTGAAGGGCGTGGGCTGCGTCCAGACGATCTGGTTCTGCTGCAGGTCCTGGTCGCGCGTGGCGATGTACTGCTGCTGCTCGTCGGGGATCGGGTTGGTGTTGCCGAGGTTCGCGATCCACCCGGTGCCGGTGTACGACCACCCCATGTCGATCTCGCCCGAGAGCAGGGCCTGGCGGGCGGCGGCGGAGCCGGTGATGTTGCACCGGTCGTTGACGGTCGCGCCCACCGATTGCAGCGAGGCGACGCTCATCTTGCAGAGCAGCAGCTGCTCGTCGAACTCCTGGCCGCCGACCGTGTAGGTCTGGCCCTGGAGGTTGATGCCGCTGGCGGCGAGGCTGCCGCCCGAGGCCTCGGGCTGGCCCGAGCCGGAGAGGCCGCCACAGGCGGCGAGCAGGAACGCGAGGGCGGCCAGGGCCACTGCTGCGGCCGCGCGGGAGGACCGTCGGAGGAGCATCGCGTGATCCTGGCACCAGGAACGCTCCGTGGCGAGCCCGACGATCTCGGCCGGCCCGTCAGGCCCGGGCGCGCCCCAGGGCCTCGCGCAGGCTCACCCGCGCGCCGGTGCGCAGCACCGAGTTCGCGTAGATGCGCCCGCCGAGCCACAGCACCGCGGCGGTGAACGCGAGGGTCAGCGCGAAGGCCAGCACCACCTGCCCCACCGGTGCGACGCCGAGTGCGACGCGGGCGGGCATGAACAGCGGGCTGAACGGCGGGAGCAGCGAGAGCACGGTGATCGGGGTGCCCCGCGGGTCCGAGGTCAGCAGGTTGAACCCCACGACGAAGCCCAGCAGCACGGTGATCGTCACCGGCGAGAGCACGCTCTGGGTGTCCTCCTGGCGCGAGACCAGCGACCCCGCCGCGGCGAACACCGTCGCGTAGAGGGCGAAACCCAGCAGGTACCAGACGACGACGGAGACGAGCGTCGAGATCAGCCCCGCGTCCGCGGCCAGCACGCCCGCGGCGCCCGCGACGGCGAGCCCCGCCCCGCCGAGCACGACGAGCTGCAGCAGCCCCACCGCGCCGAGGCCGAGCACCTTGCCCAGCAGCAGCTGCCACGGCCGCACCGACGACAGCACGATCTCGACGACGCGGCTCGACTTCTCCTCGACGACGCCCTGGGCGACCATCGCGCCGTAGGTCTGGATGGAGAAGAACAGCAGGAACGCCCCGGCCAGCCCGAGGCCCAGCCGCTGGCCCGCCTGCGGGTCGGGCGGCTCGGCGGACACCACGGCGGGCCCGGCCTCGGCGACCACGGCGTCGAGGGCGGCCGGGTCGACCCCGCGTCCCTGCAGGTAGGCGTCGCGCGCCACGACGGACGTCGCGTCGACGATCACGCGTTCGAGGTCGGCGTCGGGCTCGGACTGGACGAACACGCGCGGTCGCACGGGGTCGCCGGTGATCAGCGCGTCGAGGTCGCCGGCGCGCACCGCCGCCTCCGCGGCGGCCGGGTCGGGCGCGGCGACGACGGTGAGCGTCAGGCCCTCCGTGGGGGCGGCGCGCTCCAGGGGTCCGGTGAGGGCGGTCGCCGGGCCGGACACCGCGACGCGCGCCGTGTCCTCCCCGGACGCGATCGTCGCGATCACGGCCGCGTACACCCCGAGCAGCACGAGCACGACGAGCGTGCCGACCACGAACGCCCGGCCCTTGACCTTCGCCGCGAACTCGCGGCGGGCGATGAGGGCGACCGGGCGCAGGGCCGCCGGGGTCACGCCGCCACCCCGGGCTCGACCGGTTCCCGCGGGGCGTCGGCAACGGTGTCGCGGTAGATCTCGGCGAGGGCGGGGCGGCGACGGCGGAACTCGTGCACCGGCCCGGTGCGGCGGGCCGCGTCCAGCACCCCGGTCAGCGTCGGCTCGGAAGCGTCGGCCAGCGTGAGCACTGTCCCGCCCTCGGCCGCCCGGGTGGCGGCGACGCCGGGCAGGCCGTCCGCCCACCCGCCCGGGGCGTCGGGCACGACGACGACGAGCTCGGTGCCCGACGCCTCGCGCAGCTCGTCGACCGTCCCCTCGGCGACGGTGCGCCCACTGCGCACGATGCCGACCCGGTCGCAGAGCCGCTCGACCAGCTCGAGCTGGTGGCTCGAGAACACCACCGGCGCGCCCGCGTCGCGGCGCTCGCGCAGGACCTCGCTCATCACGTCGACCGCCATCGGGTCGAGCCCGGAGAACGGCTCGTCGAGCACCAGGACGTCCGGGTCGGCGACGAGCGCGGCGGCGAGCTGCACGCGCTGCTGGTTGCCCAGGCTCAGGCGCTGCACCTCCTCGGTGCGGCGCTCGGCGAGGCCGAGGCGCTCGGTCCAGCGCTCGGCGGCGGCCCGGGCCTCGCTCGCCGACCGTCCGCGCAGCTCGGCCAGGTAGCGCAGCTGCGTCCCGACGGCCATGCGGGGATACAGGCCGCGCTCCTCGGGCATGTAGCCGATCCGGCGCCGCGAGGCGGCGTCGAGCGGGCGCCCGTCCAGCCGGACCTCGCCCGCGTCGGCCTGCAGCACGCCCAACGCGATCCGCATCGTCGTGGTCTTGCCCGCGCCGTTCGCGCCGACGAAGCCGTAGAGCTCGCCGGGCCGCACCGTGAACGTCATGCGGTCGAGGGCCACCGTCGACCCGAACCGCTTGGAGATCCCGTCGATCTCGAGCATCGCTCTCCCCAGTCGGAGCCGGCGACAGGATGTCCGACCGCACCGATCACGTCCACCGCAGGCGCCGGGACCGCATCGTGACCCCGTTCGTCGTAACGAGACCTGGCGGTCGGTGCGACGTCCGCAGCAGAGTGCGAGGGCGACGGAAGGGGGACGGTCGTGCGGCTGCTGGTGGTGGTGGGCCTGACGCTGACGCTGTTGCTGGGCGCCGTGCCCCTGGCCGTCCCGGGGACCCCGCGCCTGCCCGGCGTGCCGCCCGCCGTGAGCGCGGCCCTGTTCGTCGTCGCCGCGGTGGCGCTGGTCGGCGGCCTCCTCCTGCTCGCGCACGGACGCCGGCTGCGACGGCGGGCCGAGGCGTCGGCGGACGCCGCCGACGCATCCCCGCCTCCGGCGCCGGCGCCCGCCACCGTCGTGCCCGGGACGACGCCCGGCCGGGGGTACGTGACGGTGCGGACGCGCTGGTAGCGGGTCACCGCCCGCCGGGCGGCCAGGGCGCCGTCAGCGGCGCCCCGTGCACGGGGCCGGGCCACGTCCACACCCACGCGGGCACGCGCTCGCCCTCGGTGTGGGCGACCGCCCGCTCGCGGCGGTAGTCGGGGCCCTCGTACGCGTCGAGCCGGGGCAGGGCGGCGGGCGGGTCCGCCAGCCGCAGCAGGGCGCCCCGGGCACGTCCCGGCCCGCCCCGCACGAGCGCCGGGTAGCCGCGCCCCGTGTCGTGCACCCGCCCCGGCAGCCAGGCCTCGACCGGCTCGCCGACCACGTGCCGCGCCATCAGGGGCCACGCGCGCCGCCCGGGCATGAGGGTGCCGTAGACGAAGACGCGGTCGGGCCAGGCGTGCGGGTCGGGCGTGCCCTGCTCGACGGTCACGGCGTCCGGGACGGCGCTGGCGGGCTCGCCCACCAGGTCACGGGCCGCGTCCTGGGCCACCGCGCTCACCGCCACCGGGGCGCCGTCGACGAGCAGCGGCGCGCGCACCGGTCCGCCCGCCCAGTAGGTCCAGACGCGGTCGAGGCGGGCGCCGTCCTCGGCGACCACCCGGCCGACCTCCAGACGCACGAGGTCGTAGCGCTCGCCGCGTCCCTCGCAGCGGTCCAGCACCGCGACCTGGTCCGCGGTCGCCATCCACACCGCGTGTGTCTCCACCGCGCCCGGTGCAGGGGCCAGCGTCGCCGGCCGCGCACCGTCCCGGGTGCGCAGCCCCGCGGCCCACACGGCCGCGAGCCCCTCGACCCGCGCCCGGAGCACGACGACCGGGCCCACGAGCCCGAGGTGCTCGCGCAGCCACGTCAGCTTGCCCGGGCAGCGGTTGGACCCGAACGTGAGCACCGGCACCCGGTCGGCCATCGGCGCCGCCGCGCGCTCGGCGAGCCAGCGGTCGAGATCGCAGCCATCGAGGTCGTCACCACCGTCCACCGTCCACCCGGCGGCGGCGTCCGCCGACGGCTCCAGCCGGCGGCTGACCGCGTCGAGGTGCACGAACGAGAAACCCGGCGCGACCCCGGGGTAGGGGTCGGCCGGGTACTCGGCGTCGGCGTGCGCGGTCAGCGGCTCACCAGGTGCTCAGTAGCCCCGCTCGCGGTACTCCTCGAGCCGCGAGGCCTCGTCCCCGACCTTCGTGGTGTCCCCGTGCCCGGTGCGCACGATCGTGTCGCCGGGCAGCGTGAAGACCTTCTGGGCCAGCGACTCGATGATCACGTTGAAGTCGGAGTACGACGGCCCGGTGGCGCCCGGGCCCCCGTTGAACAGGGTGTCCCCGGAGAACAGGGTGCCGAGGTCGGGCGCGTAGAACACCGTCGACCCCGGCGAGTGCCCCGGCGTGTGGATGGCCCGCAGCTCGATCCCGCCGACGGTGAACGTCTCGCCGTCGGTGATCTCGCCGTCGGGCTCGCGGTCGGGGTAGGTCAGGTTCCAGACCACCCGGTCGTCGGGGTTGAGCAGGATCGGTGCGTCGAAGGCCTGCGCGATCGCCGGCGCGGCGTTGACGTGGTCGTTGTGCGAGTGCGTGCACAGGATCGCCACGACGTTGCGGTCGCCGACGGCCTTCTTGATCGCCTCCGCGTCGTGCGGGGCGTCGAGCAGGACGACCTCCGACGAGTCGCCGACGATCCAGACGTTGTTGTCGACGTCGAAGGAGTTGCCGTCGATCTGGAACTGGCCCGACGTCGTGAGGTGCTCGACGCCCTCGCCCACCTTCTGCGCGGTCACAGGACCACCACCGAACGCAGCACGTCGCCGTGGTGCATCTTCTCGAAGGCCTGCTCGACGTCGTCGAGGGAGATCCGCTCGGTGACGAACTTGTCGAGCGGGAACCGGCCCTGCAGCGCGAGGTCGATGAGCATCGGGAAGTCGCGGCTCGGCAGGCAGTCGCCGTACCAGGACGCCCGCAGCGACCCGCCGTGGGAGAAGAACGGCTGGAAGTCGGCCTCGAGCTTCATGTCCGGTGACGGCACGCCGACGAGGACCAGACGGCCGGCGAGGTCGCGGGCCTCGAACGCCTGCTTCCAGGTGGCCGGGATGCCCACCGCGTCGACGACCACGTCGGCGCCGAAGCCGTCGGTGAGGTCGCGGATGCCCTGCACGGGGTCCTGGCTCTTGGCGTTGATCGTGTGCGTCGCACCGAAGCCCTTGGCCCACTCGAGCTTCCGGTCCTCGGTGTCGACGGCGATGATCGTCGTGGCGCCCGCGAGCGCCGCCCCGGCGATCGCGGCGTCGCCCACTCCACCGCAGCCGATGACGGCCACGGTCTCACCGCGCTGCACCTGGCCGGTGTTGATCGCCGCCCCGGCGCCGGCCATGACGCCGCAGCCGATGAGGCCGGCGGCGGCCGGGTCGACCTCCGGGTTGACCTTGGTGCACTGCCCGGAGTGGACCAGCGTCTTCTCGATGAACGCACCGATGCCCAGCGCCGGCTTGAGCTCCTCGCCGGTGTCCTTGAGCGTCATCGGCTGCGCGGCGTTGTGGGTGTCGAAGCAGAGGTGGTGCTGGCCCTTGCGGCACGCGCGGCAGACGCCGCACACCGCTCGCCAGTTGAGGATCACGAAGTCGCCGACCTCGAGGCCCTCCACACCCTCCCCCAGCGACTCGACGACCCCCGCGGCCTCGTGGCCGAGCAGGAACGGGTAGGCATCCTCGATGTTGCCCTCGCGGTAGTGCAGGTCGGTGTGGCAGACCCCGCAGGCCTGGATCGCGACCACGGCCTCGCCCGGCCCGGGATCGGGGACGACGATCGTCTCGACCGTGACCGGCTTGCCCTTCTCCCGGGACACGACGCCCCGGACCTCCTGCGGCATGTGTGCCTCCGTCTTCTCCTGAGTGTGCTCCCGGTCACCTGTGCCCGGGCGTCCACCCTGGCATGCACACCCGGCCATGGTCACCGCCGTCGGCATGATCACCGCGAGTCGCGGGTCCGCGGACGGCGCCCCGCGCGCCCCCGGGGCATCCGGTTCGGCGCAGCATCCGGCTCGGCGGTTCCCCTCGCACGACGACGCGGCGGCCGCCCCTCGGGGTGACCGCCGCGTCGAGCGTGTGGCGTCACGGACACTGGGTGTCAGCGGTGCCACACCGCCGACATCGGGACGGGTCAGGCGTGGAAGATTAGCGCCGACCCCTGGCCGCCGCCGCCGCAGAGGCTCGCGACGGCGTAGCCGCCGCCGCGGCGCTGCAGCTCGTGGGCGCAGTGCACGGCGAGGCGGTTGCCGGTGCAGCCGATGGGGTGGCCGAGAGCAATGGCGCCGCCGTCGGTGTTGACGTTGTCGGAGTCGAGCCCGAGCTCGCGCGCCGACTGGATCGCGACCGCCGCGAACGCCTCGTTGATCTCCCACAGCGAGACGTCCGAGGGCTCGATGCCCTCGCGGCGCAGCGCCTTGAACGCGGCGTTGGACGGCTGCGAGAGCAGCGAGTTGTCCGGGCCGGCGACCCAGCCATGGCTGCGGACCTCGCACAGCGGCGTGATGCCCAGCTCCTCGGCCTTGCGCGCCGACATGACGACGGTGGCCGACGCACCGTCGGAGACCTGGGAGGAGCTGCCCGCCGTGATCGCGCCCTCCTTGTCGAACGCCGGCCGCAGCTTGCCCAGCCCCTCGGCGGTGGTGTCGCCGCGGACGCCCTCGTCCTCGGTCACCGTGATCGGGTCGCCCTTGCGCTGCGGGACCTGGACACCGGTGATCTCGGCCTCGAACCGCCCGTTCTTGGCGGCGTCGGCGGCGCGCTGGTGCGACGCGGCGGAGACCTCGTCCATCTCCTGGCGCGAGAGGCCGGCGGCCTTGGCGAACCGCTCGGTCGAGGCGCCCATCGACTCGTGGTCGTAGCTGTCGGTCAGGCCGTCGTGGTCGGTGGCGTCGAGCAGCTGGCCCGGGCCGTACTTGTAGCCCTGGCGGGCCTTCGGGAGCATGTGCGGCCCCGCGGTCATGGACTCCATGCCGCCGGCCACGACGATGTCGTACTCGCCGGCCTGGATCATCTGGTCGGCCAGCGCCACGGCGTCCAGCCCGGACAGACAGACCTTGTTGAGCGTGAACGACGGCGTGGACATCGGGATGCCGGCATCGGTCGACGTCTTGCGGGCCGGGTTCTGGCCGTTGCCGGCCTGGATCACCTGTCCCATGATCACGTACTCGACCTGCTCGCCGCTGATGCCCGCGGCCTCGAGCGCGGCCTTGATCGCGGTGGTGCCCAGGTCACCGGCCGTCATGCCGGCGAAGGCGCCGGAGAGCTTGCCGATGGGGGTGCGCTTGCCGGAGACGATGACGGAACCGGGCATGCGGGAGACCTCCTGGTCGATGGATGGCACGACGGTGGGCCGGCGACGACCGACCACCGGGGTGGTCACGGCGCGGTGGTGCCCTCCGCCGGTGCGAAGGGCCAGGTATCTGGAACGTACCCGCGGGCCGGGGTCGAAACCCAGGCCCGCGGGCTGACGATCCCCGGTCGGCTACGGGATCGGTCCAGCAACGTCCGTTCAGCCGCGGCGGGAGTGCTCCGCGACGGCGGCCATGAGCGGCGGCCACTCGTGGCGCAGCGCCTGGTTGCCCATGAACAGGCCGAGGTGCCCGCCGGGGGCGGTGCGCCGGGTGACCTGGTCGGCCGGGGTGGACACGTGGTCCGCGGCCGCGAAGACCTGGACGGGCGGCGTGATGTGGTCGGTCGCGCCGCCGAGCAGGAACAGCGGGCAGGAGATGTCGCGCATGTCCACCCGCCGCCCGCCGACCTCGAGCGTGCCCGCCACCAGCTCGTTGCCGGCGAAGAGGTGCTCGACCAGCCAGAGGTAGAACGTCCCCGCGACGTCCTGCGTGTGCTTGAACCAGTCCTCGAACGCCTCGTAGCGCGCGATGGCCTCGGGGTCGTCCAGGTGGCGCAGCAAATCGACGTGCTTGGCGATCTCGGCGTCGGGCCGGATCGCGATGAACCCGCCGAGGACGAACGCGCCGGGCATGACGCCGCCGCCGGCGGCGACCATCGCGCGGTAGGGCAGCTGGCCGAACCGCTGGGTCATCACCCGCGACGACGCCCCGATCGGGGTCTCGCCGGCGTGGAAGTCGATGGGCGCGCCGGCCAGGGTCAGGGTGTTGACCTTCTCCGGGTGCAGCGCGGCGTAGATCGTCGCGAGCCACCCGCCCTGGCAGTCGCCGACGAGGTTCACGGCGTCGTGGCCGGTCGTCGACCGGCAGTGCTCCACCGCGCGGTCGACGACCGCGACGTAGTCCTCGATCGTGCTCGTCGAGGTCGCCCGTGTCGCGCCGACCCAGTCGAGGGTGAACGCGCGGGTCAGGCCGGCCTCGCGGATCACCATCATCTGTGACTGCCGGGGCTGGAAGTCGACGATGCAGGAGTCGTGACCGGCCTGCGGTGGCAGGACGAGGGTGGGCGCGACGTCGTCGGTGGAGCCTTGGGAGAAGTCCCGCAGGCGTGCGATCGGCGTCTCGAAGACGATCTCGTGCTCGTTGTGCCAGCGCGGGCGGCGGCGGCCCAGCACGAGCCGCCACCAGCGGCGCGCGTCACGGCTGTTGCGGCCGGGGGTGGCCGTCTGGCGCAACGCCCGGGACAGCACGTAGCCCGCGCCCTTGGTCATCTCCGTCGCCCCGCGCACGGCGGCCGTGAGGTGGTAGCCGCGCAGGTAGGCCGCCGGGTCGGTGGCGGGGGCCTCGGTCTGGACCGCCGTGGGGTCGGGGTCCGTGATCCCGGGAGCCTCGGGGACGTCGACGTGCTCGTCGGTCGGGGCCGTCATGGCACACCTCCTCGCGCCCGGCTCGCGGGCGCTCGACCACACCCTGCTCTGGGTGCTGCACGGAACGTACGGGCGCTTGGGATGTTTCGCAACGACCTGTTTACCCACGGGTAGAGGGCCCGCCTCTTCCCGAGAGGGCCCGTCGCGGGTTTCGATGGGGCACGGACCGTGTGGTCCCGACCACCTTCCGGGTAGGTAGGTGCCGACCGACGACGGTGTCGAACCAGCGAGGGAGCACGCATGGGAGACATGACCGGACAGGTGGCGATCGTGACCGGGGGTGCCCGGGGCATCGGCCGCGCGATCAGCGAGCGCCTCGCGAAGCGGGGCATGAAGGTCGCGGTGGGTTACTCGTCGGACCCGACGTCGGCCGAGGAGCTCAAGTCGCAGTACCCCGACCAGATCACCATCCACCAGGGCAACATCGGCAACCGCGGCGACTGCGAGCGCGTCTTCGACGAGGTGATGCAGGCCCACGGCCGGGTGGACGTGCTGGTCAACAACGCCGGCATCACCGCGGACAAGATGGTGGCCAAGATGGAGGTCGACGACTGGGACCGCGTGGTCCAGGTCAACCTCTCGGGCACCTTCTACATGTCCCAGCTCGCCTACCTGCACATGGCCGAGCGGGGGATGGGCCGCATCGTCAGCATCAGCTCGGTGATCGGCGAGAAGGGCAACGCCGGCCAGGTGAACTACGCGGCGACGAAGTCCGGCCTGTTCGGCATGACGATGTCGATGGCCCAGGAGGGCTCGCGCAAGGGCGTCACCGTCAACTGCGTGGCGCCGGGTTACATCGAGACCGACATGGTCGCCGCGGTGCCGGAGAAGGCGATGGAGAAGATCCTGGCCGGGATCCCGATGCGGCGCCTCGGCCAGCCCGACGAGGTGGCCCGGGTCGTCGAGTTCCTCGCCGACCCGGAGTCCGAGTACATCACTGGGCAGGTCTACTCGGTCAACGGCGGCATGCACATGGACGCCTGAGCTCCGGCCGGGTCGTCAGGCGAGGCGTGCGGTCAGCTCGGCGCAGACGTCGTCGAGCGCCGCCGCCGAGGCCCGGCACACACCGGGGAACGACAGGAAGCCGTGCACGGCCCGGGCGTGGTCGGTGTGCCGCACGGGCACACCGGCCTCGCCCAGCCGGCGGGCGTAGTCCACGCCGTCGTCGTGCAGCGGGTCGAGCGCGGCGGTGACGACCAGGGCGGGTGGGAGCTCGCCCAGGTCGGGCGCGAACAGCGGCGAGCAGAGCGGGTCGGTGGGATCGCCGTCGCAGCCCAGGTAGTGCGACCGGAAGACCTCCATGTCCGCGCGGGTGAGCACGGGGCCGTCGGCGAAGCGTTCGACCGACGGGCGGCTGAACGTCAGGTCCAGCGTGGGGTAGAGCAGCACCTGCGCGTCGATCGCGGGGCCCGCCTCCCGCGCCAGCAGGCAGACCACGGCGGCGAGGTTGCCGCCGGCGCTGTCGCCCATCACGGCCAGACGGTCGGGCCGCGCGCCCAGCGCCTCGGCCTCGCGCGCCGCCCACGTCACCGCGGCGTAGCCGTCCTCCCGGCCCGCGGGGTACGGGTGCTCGGGCGCGAGCCGGTAGTCGACGGACACCACCAGGGCGCCCACCCGTGACGCGACGTGCGCGCACAGCCAGTCCGACTGGTCGAGGTTGCCCAGCGTGCCGCCCCCGCCGTGGAAGTTGACGACGACGGGCAGGGCGCGGGCGGTCAGCGGGCGGTAGAGGCGGACGGGACGCGGCCCCAGGTCGGTCTCGGCGACGCGGTCGGAGACGAACACCCCGCGCGGCATCGGCCCGAACACCTGCGAGGTGACGACGTTGTGGCTCAGCCGGCGGGCCCGCGCGCGCTCGATCTCCTCGGGGCCCATGCGGCTGACCGCCACGGCCCCGGAGACGTCGGCGAACCACGTGAACATGCGCAGCCGGACGCCGATGTCCATGCGTCACCTCCCGCGACCCGCCGCCACGGTGATCACCGGCGAGGCCGCCAGAGTGCCCCATCACCCGTCCTCCGTGCGCCACGGACGGACCACCGATCGGGGGCCGTCGGTGACCGGCAGCCGTCGTACGGGGACGAGCGGGTGAGGCGCGTGTCGCACACGACGACACTCCCGGTGGTACCGGCGGGCGGTACGGCCGGACGGCCGCCGGTACGCGCCCTGCCCGCCGCCGACGCCTCAGCGGCGCGCGAGCCGCCGCTCGCCGAGTGACCCCGTGCGGTACTCGAGCCCGTAGTGCGCGAACAGGCCCGGTTCGTCCTCGGCGAGCAGCTCGCCGTCGGTGTCGATCGACGGGGCCTCGCGCACGAGTTCCTTGCCGAACGCGACCTTGAGGTGATCGGGCGTCACGACCGCCCCGCTCAGCGGCGCGAACACCAGGCGGCTCCTCCCGAACAGCGAGGACACCTTGACGGTGGCGAACACCGGCTCGTCGCCGAGCGTGTCGTAGTAGACCGCCTCGAGCTCCCCGATCTTGGCGCCGTCGGGGTCGAGCACGGGGCGCCCGCGCCAGTCGCGGACGTTCTCGGCGGGGATCACGGGCGGTCCTCTCGGGCGGTGGGGACCTCCAGCGTAGTGCGGGCGGGGTCACACCCGGCGCAGGAGCGGGGCGCCGGGGTGCGTGGCCGTGTCGGGCCGGGTCTGCTGGTCGGACTCGTCGGTGGCCGGGAGGTCGTCGCGGGTGACCCGTCCACCGCGGGCCAGGGCGGCGCCGATCGGGTAGCGGCACGCGATCGCGGGCAGCGTCCCCTCGTCCCCGCCCAGGTGCACCCGGACCCCGGCGGGCTCGGCCGCGGGGTCCTCGGGCAGCCCGAGGCGACGCAGGGCCTGCCCGGCGACGGCGCGGGAGCTGTCGTGCAGCCCGGTGCCCGGCGGCAGCGCGGCGAGGATGTCGTCGACCACCAGCGGGTAGTGGGTGCACCCGAGCACCACCGACCGGCACCGGGCCGGGGTGCGTCCCGCGGCGACCGCGACGGCGTCGCGCACCGCGGCGGGATCGGCGTCCTCGACCGCGCGTGCGAGCCCGGGGCACGCGACGGCGTCGGCCTGGCCGGGCGCGGCGAACCGTTCGAGCAGGTCGCGCTGGTACTCGCTGCCGGTCGTGCGCTCCGTGGCCCACACGGCGAACGGCAGTCCGGTCGCCCCCGCGGGCTTGACGGCCGGGACCGTGGCCACGACCGGACGCTCCGGCTCGACCGCCGCGCGCAGCGGCACCACGGCGGTGACCGAGGCCGTGTTGCACGGCACGACGATCGCGTCGGCGCCCCGGGCGATCGCGAGGCGCCCGGTGTCGAGCACGCGGTCGACGATCCAGGCCGACGACTTCGACCCCCACGGCATGCCCTCGGGGTCGAGGTAGAGATCGAGGGCGAGGTCCGGGCGCAGGTGGCGCAGCCAACCGGCGGTGGGCAGCAGGCCGAACCCCGAGTCGATCAGGGCCACACGCGCGGGTTGCCGGACCATCGCCGGCGAGTCTAGGCCCCCCGCCCTCACACCATCGCGGCGCTGCCGACGTCGGGGTGCTCGCGGTGGTACGCCACCATCGCGCCGACGTGCTCGGCGAACGACGGGCAGCGCACCCCGACCTCGTCGAGCAGCGCGGTGGTGGCGGCGACGTCGTAGACGGTGGGGTGGGTGAGGTAGTCCAGCGTCGACGACGGCAGCCGGAACACCCGCCCGACACCGGGCAGGTGGTCGATCGCGAACCGGGAGAGCACGGTCGGCACCGGCACGACCTTCAGGCGCTTTCCGGTGTGCGCCGCGAACGCCTCGCACATCTCGAGCACCGACGGCGGGTGCGGCGCGGCGAGGGCGACGGTGCGGCCGAGCGCGCCCGGGTGCGGGGCCAGCGCGGCGATCGCATCGACGACGAAGTCGCTCGGCACGAGGTTGAACTGGACGCGCGACGGGTCGCCGGGCAGCGGCATCACCGCGACGCGGCCCTGGCGGGCGATGAGCTGCAGCGCGTAGTACGGCCCGTCGTACTTCTGCGTCTCGCCGGTGCGGCTGTCCCCGACCACGACCGACGGCCGGTAGATCGTCACGGGCACGCCGGCGTCGCGCGCCTTCACCACGACCCGCTCGGCCTCGTGCTTGGTGTGCTCGTAGTGGTTGGAGAAGGTCTGCCCGAGCTCGAGGTCGTCCTCGGAGAAGATCCCGGGGTAGCGGCCCGAGACGTAGCAGGTACTGACGTACTGCAGCCGCACCAGCTCGTCGGCGCCCTGCGCCAGGGCGACGACGTTCCGCGTGCCCTCCACGTTGACCGACCACGCGAGGTCCGCCGGCACCGACAGGTCGTACACCGCGGCGAGGTGGAAGATCTCGAGCGGCCCCTCGCGCAGGGCGTCCAGCTCGTCGTCGTCGAGCCCGAGTCCGGGGCGGGTGATGTCGCCGGCGACCAGCCGCGTGCGGCCCGCGATCCGGGGCTCGTCGGCCTCGAGCCGGGCGAGCGTGCGCCGCGCCTGGTCGAGCCAGCGCTCCTGCACCAGCGCGACGGCCGTGGCCTCGGGCGCGCGCTGCAGCGTCCGGGGCAGCAGGGCGGTCCCGAGGAAGCCGGGGAAGCCGGTGAACAGCACGGTCGTCGGCACGCGGGCCTCCCGGGACGGCGGGCGGGGTCGGGGTGCGGGGAGCAGACCACGCCCGGCGCGCCACCGCCCGACGACGGCACCCGGTCGGGCGGGCTGTGACCACGCTCATGGGGGTCGCCGACGCGGCGCGTTCGTGCGGGGAGGTGTCGCGAGCGCCACCAGGGGAAACTCACCACGGACGAAATCTGCCCTCGGGCACCAGCTCGGGCACGACGGGAGGACGACTCGGATGAGCGCGCAGCGCATCGTGGTGGTCGGCGCCGGGTTCGCCGGCTTGAAGTGCGTCCAGCGCCTCGAACGTGAGCTCAAGGGCGAGCTGTCGCGCGGCGAGGTGGAGGTCGTGGTGGTGAACCCCCACGACTACATGCTCTACCTGCCCCTGCTCCCGCAGGTGGCCGCGGGGGTCATCACCGCGCAGTCGGTCACGGTGCCGCTGCCGCGGGCGATCAAGCGGGCCGCGCGCCTGCCGGGTCAGGTGGTCGGGCTGGACCTCGAGCGCAAGGTCGCCGTGGTCAAGAAGATCAGCGAGGAGGTCGTCGACCTCCCCTACGACCGCCTCGTCATCGCCGCGGGCAGCGTCACCCGTCAGTTCGACATCCCCGGGCTCGAGGAGCACGGCCTGGGCATGAAGAACCTCGGGGAGGCCGCGTACCTGCGCGACCACGTGCTCTCCCAGCTCGAGCTCGCCAACGCGTCCACCGATCCGGCCGAGCGCGCCGCGCGGTGCAGCTTCGTCGTGGTGGGCGGCGGCTACGCGGGCGTCGAGACCGCGGCGTGCCTCGAGCTGCTCACCGACGCCGCGCTGAAGCGCTTCCCGCGCCTCGACCCGACGCTCGTGCGCTGGACGGTGGTCGACATCGCCCCGCGCCTCATGCCCGAGCTCGGGCAGCGCCTCGGCGAGGAGGCCCTCGACCTGCTGCGCCGCCGCGGGATCGGCATCCGGCTGGAGACCGGCGTCGAGCAGGTCACCGCCGACGACGTCACCCTCACCGACGGCAGCACGATCCCGACCAAGACGCTGGTGTGGACCGCGGGCGTCACCGCCAGCCCGCTGGTCAAGACGCTCGGCGTGGAGCTGGTGCGCGGCCGGGTCAAGACGCGCACCGACCTGCGCCTCGACGGCTACGACGACGTGTTCGTCCTCGGCGACGCGGCCGCGGTGCCCGACCTCACCGCGGACGACCCGGACTCGGCGATGTGCCCGCCCACCGCGCAGCACGCCGTGCGCCAGGCGGTGACCGCGGCCGACAACGTGGTCGCCTCCCTGCGGGGCGAGCCGCTGCGCGAGTACAAGCACCACGATCTCGGCCTCGTGGTCGACCTCGGCGGCACCCAGGCGGTGGCCCACCCGCTGGGCCTGCGGCTGAAGGGGATGCTCGCCCAGACCGTGACGCGGGCCTACCACCTCTACGCCCTGCCGCTGACGCGCACGCGGGTGCGGGTCGTCGCCAACTGGATCCTCCACCTGTTCGGTGGCGACGACTTCATCCGCATCGGCTTCCTCGCCGGGCGCAAGAACGAGACGTCGTCGTTCGAGGAGTCCCGCGAGTACCTCTCCGAGGAGGAGATGAAGGAGCGGGCCGCGGCGGCATCCTGACGTCCGTGACGACCCCCGAGGACGGCGGCGGATACGTCGAGGACGTGATCGCCCGCGACGGCACACGCCTGCGGCGCTGGGACAACGGCGCCACGGGCGTGCCCGTCGTGGTGTCCAACGGCCTGGGCGCGAGCCCGACGGCGTGGACCTTCCTCCACGGGGAGGACTGCGGATACCACGCCACGACCTGGCACCACCGCGGTCTCGGCGGCTCGGACCGCCCCTCCGACGAGACCCACATCCGCGTCGAGGACCACGTCGACGACCTGTTCACGGTGATGGACGCCGCAGGCATGGAGTCCGCGCTCGTCGTCGGCTGGTCGCTGGGCGTCCCGATCGCGATCGAGGCCGCGCGGCGGGCACCGGATCGGGTGGCGGGCCTGATGGTCCTCGGCGGGGCGGCCACCGGGACGTTCCGCGTGCTGCCACAGCTCTCCCCGCTGCCCACCGGCGTCCCCGAGGGCGTGCACCGCCGCGCGGCGCAGCTCGGAGGCTGGCTGCTGCGCGTCGTCGGTCCGCCCGTGGCCGGGGTGATCGACCTGCTGCCGCGCAGCCTGGACGCGAGCCGGGACGCGCTCGACCGCGCCGGGGTCGACCCCGCGCAGCTCGACCCGACGGGCACGGCGGCGCCGCTGGTCACCCTCGCCGAGGTGGCGCGGCAGTTCGCCCGGCACGACTGGACCTGGTTCTCGCGCATGGTCCTGGCCGGCGCCCAGCACGAGCAGCTCGACGACGCCGACCTCGCGGCGATCACGGTGCCGGTCACCGTGGTCAGCGGGAATCTCGACACCCTCGCCCCGCCCGCGGACATGGCCGCCCTGGCCGCGGCCCTGGGCGACGCGCGGCTGGTGCGCCTGCCGGGCTCGCACTTCCTGCCGCTGCAGTTCCCCGACGCCCTCGCCGGCGAGCTCGCCAGGCTGGCCGACCGCAGCCGCCTGCGCGGGGACCAGGCCTGACGCACGATCACGTCCGGCGCACGATCCGCTCCGCGAGGAAGCGCAGTGCGAGGTCGTAGCCGGTGACCCCGGCGCCGGCGATCACGGCCGTGGCCACCGGCGACACGTACGAGTGCGACCGGAACGCCTCGCGGGCGTGGACGTTCGACAGGTGGATCTCCACCACGGGCACCGGCAGCGCGGCCAGAGCGTCGCGGAGGGCCACGGACGTGTGCGTGTAGCCGCCCGGATTGATGATCACTCCGCCGTGGCCGGTCATGGCCTCGTGGACCGCGTCGATGAGCACGCCCTCGTGGTTGCTCTGCCGCGCGTCGACCTCGAGGCCGAGCTCGCCCGCGACCCGCCGGCAGCGATCCACCAGGACGTCGAGGGTGTCGGTGCCGTAGACCTCCGGCTCGCGCCGCCCCAGGAGGTCCAGGTTCGGGCCGTTGACGACCAGCACGCGCGGTGGATTCGCCTGCGGGCTCATGTGCCACTCCATCGGGGGTTCATAACCACGCCCTTGTCATTCGGGGGTCAAGCGGACGGGTGGGGTGACCGATGAGGGGAACAGCGCCCACCGTGCCCACGGTCGGGCGGTCTCCCCACCCGGACGGAGTCTGTATGAGGACGGTTCTGATCTGCGACGACCGGCGCAGTGTCCGTGAGGGCCTGACGCGGGTCATGTCCGCGGTGCCCGGGGTCCAGCGCATCGACTGCGTCGCCACCGCCGACGAGCTGCTCACCCGCTACGCCCGGCAGAGCGCCGACGTCGTGTTCGTCGGCACGCAGCGCGCGGTGGCCTCGGGCGCGGAGGCGACCCGACGCCTCATGTCCGCCCACCCCCAGGCCAACGTCATGGTCTTCGGCGCCCCCGACGACGCCGGCAGCATCGCCGCCGCGATCGCCGGCGGGGCCCGCGGCTACCTGCGCTGGGACGCCTCGCGCCCCGAGCTGGTCGCGGCGCTCGCGCACTCGGCCGTCGGCGCCGAGGCCGGGACGATGCCCATGCAGCGCACCGCCTCGCCCGGCGCGAGCGTCAACCTCACCGAGCGCGAGATGCAGGTGCTGCGCGGGATGAGCCAGGGCAAGAGCAACGGCCAGATCGGCCGCGAGCTCTACCTGTCCGAGGACACCGTGAAGACCCACGCCCGCCGGCTGTTCCGCAAGCTGTCGGCGGCCGACCGGGCGCAGGCGGTGGCCCAGGGCTTCCGCTGCGGTCTCGTCTCCTGACGGGCCCCTCGGGAGGACACCGGAGACGACGTCCCGCCGGGTCGGAGGCGGCAGGAGGTCGTCGGGACGGTGGACAGCCCCGGTCACCGGCTGGTGTCGCCCGCACGGCGAGCGGTACCAGCCGGTGACCGTGCCGTCGTCACGGACCGACGACGGTGCGGATGCGGTCGTCGCGCAGCTCGGTGCGCGCGCGGCGGTGGGCCCCGAAGCGGTGACGGATCCCGTCGGGGCCGGAGAGCCAGCCCTGGTAGGCGTCGACCTCGTAGTCGCGGCGCTCGCCGGACTCGTCACGCACGGTGATCCGGTAGGTGGTGTCGCGGGCGAAGGTGAAGCGCGGCGCGGGGGAACGGGACGGGGCGGCCATCACCGTCGATCGTACGAGCACGGAGTACCGACCCCCCACGCTCCCACGAACGATCACACGAGAAGGTGATCGAGGTCTCGGCGCCCGCCCGGACCGGGGAGGTCCGCGTGCTCGCGTGTCGTTCCTCGGCGTGTCGTGTCAGCGGTGGGCCATCGCTGACACCCAGTGTCCGTAACGCCACACGCTCGCTCGCGAGGTCGTGCTGATCGTGCGCGGCGTCGCCGACGGCGTCGTCCCGTGCGGAGCAGGACCGCGAGCCGGCGGCACAATGGCGCGCGCAGCGGGCGACGGCGCCACGCGTGCCGACGCCCGCCACGCACGTCGGGGCGCCACCCGCGGGTTCGCGGCGGCGCTCCCGTTCCTCGAGGCCCGCGTCGCCGGGCGGGAGGTGGTGTCCACCTGTGGCTGACCCCGTGACCGACACCGTCCGGGCCGCCTGGGCCGCGGGTCGCGCCGCCCGCAACGGATGGCTCACCGTGGCCGACCCGCACCTGGTGGAGGTCGTCGCCGCGCGCGCCGCGGGCCACGACCTGCTCGACGCGCTCACCCTCGACCTCCAGCACGGGCTGTTCGACCGGGCCCGCACGGCCGACGCGGTCCGGGCGATCGCCGCGCATGGGCTGGCCCCGCTGGTGCGCCTGCCCGCCGTCGACGACGCCGAAGTCGGCTTCGTGCTCGACGTCGGCGCGCACGGCGTCATCGCGCCGATGGTGTCCGACCCCGCGACCGCCGCCGAGCTCGTCGCCGCCTGCCGCTACCCGCCGGCCGGGCGCCGCTCGTTCGGCCCCGTGCGCACCGCCCTGCGCGCGGGCGACGACCCGGTCGCCGCGGCGGACCGCGTCCTGGTGCTCGCGATGATCGAGACGGCGGACGCGCTGGAGCGCGCCGACGCGATCGCCGCGGTGGACGGGCTCGACGGGCTCTTCGTCGGGCCCGGCGACCTCGGGGTGGCCCTGGGCCTGGGGCCGGCGCAGGACCGCGAGGAGCCGGCGATCCACGACGCGTTCCGCCGGGTGCTCGACGCGTGCGCCGCCGCCGGCGTCCGCGCGGGCGTGCACGCCACCCGCGCCGCGTACGCCGCGGCCCGCGCCCGCGACGGCTTCGCGCTGGTCACCGTGTGGTCGGACGTGCCGGCGCTCCTGGGCACGCTCGACGCGGCCGCGGCGGGCTTCACGCCCTGAGGAGCGGACCGCTCCCGTCCGCGTCCCGCGGCACACTGGGTGGGTGCTCGAGACCTCGGCCCGCCTGCTGCGCCTGCTCTCGCTGCTCCAGGCCCGCCCCGAGTGGACGGGCCCCGAGCTCGCCGAGCGCCTCGGCGTCACCACCCGCACCGTGCGGCGCGACGTCGACAAGCTGCGCGGCCTCGACTACCCCGTCGAGGTCGACTACGGGCCGGGCGGCGGCTACCGGCTGGGTTCCGGTGCCGCGCTGCCGCCGCTGCTGCTCGACGACGACGAGGCGGTGGCCGTCGCGGTGACCCTGCGCACCGCGGCCGGCTCCGGGGTCGCGGGCACGGGGGAGACCGCGCTCGCGGCGCTGCTCAAGCTCGAGCGCATCCTCCCGTCGCGCCTGCGCCACCGCGTCGCGGCGATGCCGGTGGCCACCGTCGCGCCCCGCGTCGCGTCGCCGGTCGACCCCTCGGTGCTGGCCGTCCTCGGCGCCGCCTGCCACGACCGCCGCGTCCTCGAGGTCGACTACACGGCCCGCGACGGGGCGTCGACACGGCGGCGGATCGAGCCCGTCCACCTCGTGGCGTGGGGACGGCGCTGGTACCTCGCCGCGTGGGACCGCGACCGTGACGACTGGCGGACGCTGCGCGTCGACCGCCTCGTCCCGCGCCTGGGACCGGACGGCCTGCCGACCGGGCCGCGCTTCGCGCCACGCGCGATCCCCGGCGGCGACCCGGCCGCCTTCGTCGCCCGCCGGGTCGCGGACGTCCGCCCGTTCCGGTCCGTCGTGCGCGTCGAGGCGCCGGCCGAGCGGGTGCGGCAGACGATCTGGACCGACCAGGTGCGCATCGAGGCGCTCGGGCCCGACGCCTGCCGCGTCGCGCTGTCGACCGACGACGCGCGGGCGGCGGGGATCATCCTCACGGGGCTCGACGCCGACTTCGTGGTGGAGTCGCCCGACGCGCTGGTCGACGAGCTGCGGGAGATCGCCGCGCGCTACGAGCGCGCGGCAGGTCCGTCTCCGGGTCAGCCCACCGCGCCGCCGACCAGCCAGCCGATCCCGTAGGTGGCGGCCAGGCCGAGCGCGCCGCCGAGCACCACGCGCAGCACCGCGCGCTGTGCCGGCGCCCCGCCGAGCCGGGCCCCGAGCCCGCCGGCGAGCCCCAGGGCCAGGAGCACCACCGCGACGGTGATCGGCACACGCCAGCTCGGGGGGGTCGCGAGCACCGCGACCAGCGGGAGCAGTGCGCCGAGCACGAACGACACCGCCGAGGCCCCGGCGGCGCGCCACGGGCTGGTCAGCTCCTCGGGGTCGAGGTGCAGCTCGACCTCGAGGTGCGCGGCGAGGGCGTCGTGCTCGGTCAGCTCGGTCGCCACCTGCCGCGCGGTGGCGGGGGAGAGCCCCTTGGCCTCGTAGAGCTCGACGAGCTCCTCGAGCTCCTGCTCGGGCGTCTCGCGCAGCTCGCGGGTCTCCTTGGCCAGCTGCGCCCGCTCGGCGTCGCGCTGGCTGGAGACGCTGACGTACTCGCCGAGCGCCATCGACACCGCGCCGGCCACGAGGCCCGCCACCCCGGCCGTGGCGATCGGCGCCCGCTCGATCGTCGCGCCGGCCACCCCGACCACCAGCCCGGCGGTCGAGACGATGCCGTCGTTCGCGCCGAGCACTCCGGCCCGCAGCCAGTTCAGGCGCTGCGACAGCTCGCCGCCGTGCGGCTCGGGGTGGACGTCGCCCGGGACGTCCGTGCCGTTGACGGGTTCGGCCATGCCCCGACCCTCCCACGAAGACTGGAACGCTTCCAGAAAGCTGAGCCTCACCTCGCTCCCCCGCTCCTCACCGCGAACCGGCGCCGGGAGGCGCACGATGGAGGTGCCGCATCGGGCGCGCCGGGGGCGTCCGCGCGGCGGGAGGAGGCGCCGTGGACACGGACCGACCGGGCGGACAGGACCGGGACGACGAGCGCGGGGGGCGGGCGGACCTGCGCGTGGGCGACGCCGACCGGGCCGCGGCGCTCGACGCCCTGGGGCGGCACCTGGAGGCCGGGCGGCTGGACGTCGACGAGTTCGGCGAGCGCTCGGCGCGCGCGTCGATCGCGGTGCACTGCTCCGACATCCGCGTGCTGTTCACCGACCTGCCGGCGCCCCACCCGCCGCTGCCGCGGCCCCCGGCGCCGGAACCGGCGCCCGAGGCCCGGCCCGAGCCGCCCGCGGATCCTCGACGCGCGCCGGCCGTGCCGGAGCACCACCACCCCGGGCTGCCCCCGGCCCTGCGCGCCGGCATCCTCGCGGCGGCGGTCGCCCTGCCGGTGATGCTGATCCTCGCCGCGGGCCCCGGCGGTGGCGGGCTGCTGGTCCTGCCGCTGCTGATCCTGCTCATGAGCGGGATGCACCGCGGGCACCGGCACGGGCCCGGAAATCGGTGGTGACCGGGGGCTGGCGCCGGCGCCGAACATGAGGTTAGGTTTGCCTCATCGCTGCGCGGGTGTTGTGGTGGCGCCCAGCGGCAGCGGCGAGAGGTGGGCCCGGGCTCGAGGGACGAGCCCGGGCCCACCGACCTCTCCTGGATACCATGTCACGGGCTCCGGCGTCCGCCGTCGAGCACTCCGCGTCCTGTTCTGCCCGGCTTCCCCGGCGAGGCCCGTGCAGGCCGTCGGCTCGCGCCGCGTGATCGTGATCCGCGCCACGGCAGGAGGTCGAGTCCCGGAGGGCCCGCCCGGTTGCGTCCTGGTCGTGGGTGGCGCACGCCCGATTGCCCGGTGAGGGGAGCCTTGCTTGACTCGCCGCGTGTCGGAGGACGACGGAGACCCCGCCCGCCTGCCCCTCCGGCCGCCGCCGGTGCCGGCACTCGACGCGCCGTGGTCGCTCCGGCTCGTCACCCCGCACGACGCGGCGACCGTGCACGCGTGGATGCACCGCCCGCACGTCGCGACGCGGTGGGACCAGGCGTGGAGCCGCGAGCGGTGGGACGCCGAGATCGCCCGCCAGCTCGCCGGGGAGCACAGCCGCCCGTGCCTCGTGGCGCGCGACGGCCTGGAGCTGGCCTACGTCGAGATCTACCGGGTGGCGCGCGACGGCCTCGCCGAGCACTACGACGCCGGCCCGGACGACCTGGGCCTGCACGTCGCCATCGGCGAGGAGGACCGGACCGGGTTCGGGCTGGGCACGGCCCTGCTCACCGCCCTGGCCGAGGCGCTGCTGGCGGCGGACCCGGCGTGCGAGCGCATCGTCCTCGAGCCCGAGGAGGGCAACGCCGCGATGCACCGGGCGCTGGCCAAGGCGGGTTTCGTCGCCACGGCGCGCGTACGGCTGCCGCACAAGGTCGCCCTGCTGCACGTGCGCGAGCGCGTCACGGCCGCGTGATCACCGCGTTCGGCCGGGCGCTCCGAGGTGCCGCCGCGGGCGTCACGGGGGAAGCTGGAGGGCGATGGGGATCATCGAGAGGGTCGTGCTGCTCGACGAGTCCGGCCGGGTGGCCGGGACGGCGGCCAAGGCCGAGGTGCACCACGACTCCACCCCGCTGCACCTGGCGTTCTCCTGCTACGTCTTCGACGCCCGCGGGGAGCTCCTGGTGACGCGGCGAGCGCGCAGCAAGACGACGTTCCCGGGCGTGTGGACCAACACCTTCTGCGGCCACCCCGCGCCCGGCGAACCGATGGACACCGCGATCCGTCGCCGCGCCCGCCAGGAGCTCGGTCTCGAGCTCGACGCCCTGCGCCTCGTGCTGCCCGGGTTCCGCTACCGCGCCGAGCAGGGCGGGGTGTTCGAGAACGAGATGTGCCCGGTGTTCGTCGCCCGGACCGCCGCGGCGCCCGGCGCCCCCGACCCGTCCGAGGTCGACGAGGTGCGCGCGGTGGCCTGGGCGCCGTTCCGCGACGACGTCCTCGCCGGCACCTGGCCGGGCATCTCCCCGTGGTGCGCCGACCAGGTCCGCGACCTCGCCCCGCTGGGCCCGGACCCCGGACGCTGGGCCGACGGCGACCCCCGGGCCCTCCCGCCCGCGGCGTTCCTGGAGTCCTGACCCCGGGCTCAGGGGCGGCCCGCGTGCGGGACGTCGACGCGCACCGCGAGCAGCGCCGCCTCCCGGGCCTGCCGGCGGGCCTCCTCGTGGAAGTCGGGCGCGGCACAGGCGAACAGGGTGCGGCCGTCGTCGCCGCCGAGCATGCAGGCGAACACGCCGGTCCCGACGGGGAGCTCGTCGGCGACCTCCCCGCCCGCGCGGATCCGCAGGAGGCGTCCGCCGAGCGCGTCGGCGATCCACAGCGCGCCCTCGGCGTCCAGGCAGCAGCCGTCGGGCGCGACCGCGAGCTGACCGAGCGCCTTCTCCAGCTCCCGCTCGGTGGGCGGGTCGCCGAACGAGGCCCACGTCCGGCGCTCGGAGAGCGCGCCGTCGGGGGCGATGTCGAAGGCGCTCACCCGGTTGCCGAACGTCTCGTCGACGAGCAGCACGCCGTCGTCGGTGATGACGCTGCCGTTGGCGAACCACAGGTCCTCGGCCACCCGAGTGACAGTGCCGTCGGGGTCGACGCGCAGGAGCGCGGCCGTCTCGACCGGCGCCCCGCCCATGAGGTCGAAGCCGAAGTTGCCGACGTAGGCCCGCCCCCGGTCGTCGACGACCATGTCGTTGGGGTGGCCCCCCACGTGGGCGCCGAGCTCGGCGTGGGTGACCAGCTGCCCGTCGGCCTCGCGGCGCAGCAGCCGCGCATCGCGCATCGAGACCACGAGCAGGCGGCCGTCGGGCAGCCAGCCCAGCCCCGAGGGCTGCGCCGGCACCTCGGCCTCCACGCGCAGGTCGCCGCCGTCCTCGCGGGCCGAGAACACCCGGTGCGTGTAGAAGTCGACGAACCAGATCCGGCCCTCGTGCCAGCGCGGGCACTCCAGGTACGACATCCCCTCGACCACCGGGGTGAACTCGCGCTCCACGCGGCCTCCTCGTCGACGACCCTGTGACTGAGCGCATAGTCACTGTGCCGCGGTTAGGGTGTCAAGCCGCGAGAGGGGAGCGGTCATGGCAGGTCGGCGCGGCCGCGCGGCGGTCCGGGAGGAGGCGCCCCCGGCGGGCTCGGAGGCTCCGGTGTGGGGGGACGACCTCGGCGAGGTCCCCCGCACGCTGCTCGACTCCGCGGTGCGGTGCTTCGCCGAGCGCGGCTTCCACGCCACGACCACCCGGGACGTCTCCGCGGGCGCGGGGCTGAGCCCGGCCGCGCTGTACGTGCACTTCCCGTCGAAGGAAGCCGTCCTGTACGAGATCACGCGGCGGGGCCACGAGAGCGCGCTCGCGGTCGTCCGGGACCCGGCCGTCACGGACATCCCCGAGGCCGCGACCCGCCTGCGGGCGATCGTCGCGGCGTTCGTGGCCTGGCACGCGCGTCACCACGTGGTGGCGCGCGTCTGCCAGTACGAGCTCGCGTCCCTGACCGCGGAGCACCACGAGGACATCCGCCGGCTCCGGCGCCGCTTCAACACCGTGTTCCGGGACGCGGTGGTCACCGGCACGGCGCAGGGCGTCTTCGCCACCGGGGACGTCGACCGCGTCGTGCGGGCCATGCTCTCGCTGGGCATCGACCTGGTGCGCTGGTACCGCCTGGGGGGTGCCGACTCGCCCGAGGACCTCGGCGCGTTCTACGGCGAGCTGGCGGTGCGGATGGTCACGGCCGGCGCTTGACACCTCCTCGCCGTGGCGGTGACTATGCGCTCAGTCACACCCGAGCCACAGCCACACCCGAGGCCACTGGGAGGCCCCCGTGGAGGTGTCCTGCGCGTTCCCGACGACGCTGCACTCGCCCGACGACATCGCGCTCGCCGAGCGCCTGGGCTACGACCGGGCGTGGGTGTACGACACCCCGCAGCAGAGTCCCGACGTCTGGATGACCCTCGCCCTGGCCGCGGAGCGCACCGAGCGGATCGGGCTGGGCCCGGGCGTGCTGATCCCGAGCCTGCGCCACCCCATGGTCAACGCGGCGGCGACGGCCACGCTCGCGGCGCTCGCGCCGGGCCGCACGGCGGTCGCGTTCGGCACCGGCTTCACCGGACGCCGCGCGATGGGCTACCGCGCCATCCCGTGGTCGTTCATGGCCTCCTACCTGCGTGCCTACCGCGGGCTGCTCCGCGGGGAGGTCGTCGAGTGGGAGGGCGCGCGGATGCAGATGCTGCACCCCGACGGGCACGCCCCGGCCCGGCCCGTCGACGTGCCGGTGCTCGTGGGCGCGCTCGGGCCGAAGGGTGACGCCGTCGCCCGCGAGCTCGGCGACGGCCTGTTCGTGACCCTGCAGATGCCCGACTTCGCCCCGGAGCACCGGTGGGTGCCGTACCTGGCGTGGGGCACCGTCCTCGACGAGGGCGAGGCGGCGGACTCCGAGCACGCGCGGCTCGCGGCGGGCCCGGGCTGGGCGCTGGCCTACCACGGGGCCTACGAGTTCGGCGGGGCCGACGCGGTGCGCGACCTGCCGGCGGGGGACGCGTGGATGGACGCGGTGGAGAAGGCCCCGCCGGAGGAGCGCCACCTCGCCGTCCACGACCGCCACTGCGTCGCCCTCAACGACGCGGACCAGGCCGCCTGGGACGCGGGCGGGCACCAGATGCTGCGCGACGCCACGCTCAGCGGCACCACCGACGAGCTGCGGCGGCGTCTGGACGAGCTCGGCGAGCAGGGCGTCACCGAGATCGTGTTCCAGCCCTGCGGCCCCGACACCGAGCGCGAGCTCGAGCGGTTCCTGGAGACCGCGCGCCGCTGAGCGATGAGTCCCCGCGGCCGCGGGAGTTCCACCGGGTGAGGACACGGGAACCGACCCGGGAGGGACCACCATGGCCGACGACGAGCACGAGATCCGCGCGCTGATCGAGCGCTGGGCCCACGCGGTGCACGCGGGCGACCTCGACGGGGTGCTCGCCGACCACACCGACGACGTCGTCATGTTCGACGTCCCGCCGCCGCAGGACGGCGTGCGCGGCCTCGACGACTACGCCGCGACCTGGCCGCCGTTCTTCGCGTTCCAGGCGGGCGGGGGCAGCTTCGAGATCGTCGAGCTGGACGTCACCGCCGGCGTCGACGTCGCCTTCGCCCACGCCCTGCTGCGCTGCGACACCCCGGCGGGGCCGGCCGCGCACTCCGACCGGCGCCTGCGCCTGACCCTCGGCCTGCGCCGGGAGGGCGGGCGCTGGCTGGTCGCCCACGAGCACCACTCGTTCCCCGACGAGACCCCGGTCCCCGCCGACGACGAGGCGGCCGTGCGCGAGGTCCACCGGCGCTGGGCCGAGGACACCGCCGCCCGCGACCTGGACGGGCTCGTCGCGCCGGTCGCCGACGAGGTCGTCTCCTACGAGCACGCCGGTCCGTTGCAGTACGTCGGCATCGACGAGGTGCGCGAGGTGTGCCGCGCCGGGCTCGAGGCCTCACCGGAGCCGGTGACCTGGGTGATCCCCGACCTGCGCGTCGTCGCGAGCGGCGACCTCGCCGTGTCGTGGGGCATCGACCACCTCACCCCCGGCGGCGGCGACACGATCCACTCGCGCGGCACCCGCGTGTTCCGCCGCACGGCCGGCGGGTGGGAGATGATCCACCAGCACCTGTCGTTCCCGGCGGCCAACTGAGAGCAGCGAACGCGCTGTTCGCTGCTTCTACGCGCGCGAAGTCCCCGTTGATCACGGGGGCCTCGGGCCGGCGCCACGACCTCAGGGCCGCGGCGCACCCGGGTAGGTGCCGAACTGCCAGTGGTTGCCCTCGGGGTCGCGGAGCGCGACGTCGTGCGAGCCGTAGTCGGTGTCGTAGGGGCCCTGGACGACCGCGCCGCGGCCGTCGTCGCGCACGCGGGCGGCGAGGGCGTCGATCTCCGCCGCCTCCGGCAGCACGACGTACGCGGTGAAGCTGCCGGTGGGGGTCGCGCGGCCCTCGGCGCCCGGGCGCTGCTGGCCCATCATGATCCCGCCGCCGGCCGGTCCGGCGAGCTCGGCGTGCTGGATGACGCCGTCGTCGCCGGCGTAGTCGACGACCTCGGTGAAGCCGAGCACGTCGGTGAGGAAGGACATCAGGGCGCGGGCGTCGCGCGCGGCGAGGGTGGGCCAGACCTGGGGGGCAGGCGTCTTGTCGTTCATGGCTCCGCATCCTCCGCCGCGAGCCCCGGGGCGTCTTGGACGTTCCCGATCTCCTCGGCGAGCCAGCGGGTGGGCGAGCAGCCGGCGAGCGCGGAGAACTCGCGGGTCAGGTGCGCCTGGTCGGCGTAGCCGCCCTCGGCGGCGACGTCGGCCAGGCGCAGCGGCGCCCCGGCGACCGCCCGGGCGGCGAGGCGGCGTCGCGCGCGGTCGAAGCGCGCCATCCGCCCCGCGACCTTCGGGGGCACGCCGACCTCGGCGCGGAACCGCTGGCCGAGGTGGCGCTCGCTCCAGCCGACCTCGTCCGCGAGCGCGTGCACCGGGATCGTGCCGCCGGAGCCGACGACGCGGCGCCAGGCGTGGCGTACCTCGGGCGCGACCGGGCGGCCGGCGGCACGCGCCGGGGACGCGCGGTCGAGCGCGCGCTGCAGGACCGCGTCGAGCGCGGCGAAGCGCCCGTCCCAGCCGTCGGCGTCCTGCACCCGCTCCGCCACCTCGCGGGCGAGGCCGCCGAGGACCTCGTCCCCGTCGACGGTCACCCCCGCGAGCTCGGACGCGGGCCGGCCGAGCAGGGCCCGCGCGGCGAGGGGGTCGAGCACCACGTGCACGCCGGACTGGTGGCCGTCGTGGACGATCGACTCGGGTGTGGTGTGCAGCCCGCCGAGCGCCACCGCCCGCTCCACCAGGCCGCCGTCGGGCGCCCGCATGACGAGCGGGCGGTCGAACGTGACGATCAGCGTCAGGTACGGCGAGGGCAGGCCGCGGTGCACGCCCGGCGGGCCGCCGCGCAGGTCGTAGCCGTGGTAGGCGACGTGGCCACGCAGGGCCCCGGAGGGCGCGCTCGACCGACCGTCCGTGCTGGGCACGCCCCCAGTCTGGCCTCAGCCACCGTCGTAGTCGACGGTCAGCGCCTCGCTGGTGGGACGGGCCTGGCAGGTCAGGATGCGGCCGTCGGCCACCTCGGCGTCGGTCAGGGCGTGGTGCACCGCCATGTGCACGGTGCCCGAGCGCAGCGTCGCGACGCAGGTGCCGCACGCTCCGCCGGCGCACGAGTACGGGGCGTCGAGACCCGCGGTCAGGGCCGCGTCGAGCACGGCCTCGTCGGGCCCGCAGTCGACCTCGGTGGTGCTGCCGTCGAGCGTGACGGACACCGTCGCCGCGGTGGCGCCCTCGACCGGCCCCTCCGGCGTGCCGCTGGTGAACAGCTCGCGGTGCACCCGCTCGCCCGGTACCCCGTGGGCGTCGAGCCCGCTCACCAGCGCGTCGGTGAGCGCCTCCGGTCCGCACAGGAACCAGCCGTCGACCTCCTCGGGCCGCGACACGTGGGACAGGACCCGGTCGACGTCGAGGCGACCGGCCTCGACGGTCTCCCAGCGCACCTGGTCGTCACGGGGGTCCTCCGGACGCTCGCCGGCCGCGACGTCGGCCCGTGAGTGCACGTGGACCAGGCGCAGGCGGCCCTCGGCCCGCGCGACGAGCATCGACAGCTCGTCGGCGAACATCGTCGAGCCGGCGTCGCGGTTGCCCACCAGCAGCGTCACCCGCGTCGCGGGCTCGGCGTCGAGCAGGTCCGCGACGATCGGCAGCACCGGCGTGATCCCGCTGCCCGCGGCCACCGCGACGACCCGCCGCCCGGACCCGAGCCCGGCGGGCGGCTCGGGCGTGAACCGGCCCGAGGGCGCGGCGACCTCGAGGGTGTCGCCCGCGGCCAGCTCCGATCCGGCCCACGTGGAGAAGCGGCCGCCGTCGACCGTGCGCACCCCGATCCGCAGCACTCCGGACCCCGGCGCCGAACAGACCGAGTAGGTGCGGCGGACCTCTTCGCGACCGGCCCCGGCAGAGCTGTCGGCGCGGTCGAGCCAGGCGCGCACCGTGACGTGCTGCCCGGCCCGGTGGGCGAACGTCGCGGCGAGCTCGTCGGGCACGTCGAACGTGACGGCGACGCTGTCCGGGGTGAGCCGGCGGACCTCGGCCACGCGCAGCCGGTGGAAGCCGGGACGGACCTCGCCGGCGGGCAGGTCCATCCCGTCGGTGAGCCCGCGCCACGCCCGGTACTCCGCGGGCGTGAGCTCGGTGCCCCACGCCGTGGCGATCGGGACGTCGCGGGCGAGGAAGTCGTCGCGGGTGTTCTCCCAGGCGCGCACGTAGCGGTAGAAGGGGATCGTCGGGTGGATGTGGTGCACCAGGTGGTAGTTCTGGTACAGCATCACCGGCGTCATGAACCATTCGCGGCCCACGCGCACCCGCGTGGCGCGGAAGCGGTCGGTGCGCGCGGTGACGCCGAGGTCGTGGTGGGGCAGCCAGTCGAACCACCAGGCCAGCACGCCGATCCCCAGCCGCTGCGGCAGCAGGTAGATCATCAGCAGGGCGAGCCCGTGGCCCGTGACGACGAGGGTGACGGCCAGCCCGATCACCATGGCCAGGTTCACCAGCGCACCGATCACCTCGCGGCGGGGCCGGGAGGCCATGCGCGGGCCGTAGAAGCGGAAGTACCAGCCGTCGATCGCGAGCCAGCGCAGCGGGCGCTGCCACGTCGGCCCGCCCTCGACCCACGCGTCGGGGTCGACCAGCACGTCCTCGTTCGTGTGCCGGTGGTGCTCGATGTGGATGAAGCGCACGAGCGGGAACGTCGCCCACGCCACGACGAACGGCATCGACACCCGCCCGAGGACGTCGTTGATCCACCGCAGCCGGCCCGCGGCGTGGTGGGTGGCCTCGTGCAGGACGGTGAACATCGTGAAGGTGACCAGTGCGTGCGCCGGCACCGTCGCCACCAGCCACCACCGGCTGACCCCGCCACCGAGCGCCGCCAGCGCGAGGACGGTCGCACCCACCCAGAGCGCGAACGACCCGGCCCACAGGGCGACGGTCGGCCAGGCGACGGAGGGGAGGGGGATGCCGGGATCGGGCACCCCGCGGCGGACGGCCGCGGCCTCCTCCTCGCTGAGCACCCGGCGCGACGGCGCCGACGGCTGCGGCGACTGCGACGACTCGGTGGCGGTCACGGCGTCCTCCCGCGGGTTCGTCGAGGGCTGACCCGACGGTAGGTTCCGTGCGCCGCTGAAACAATAGTGATTTTTTGTCTCAGCACCGCTCCGCGCGGACCGTGGCGGGTGACGACCCGGGCGCGCGAGGATGACCGCCGACCGACGGGCCGTGACACGAGGCGGCCGGCGACGAGAGAGGGAGCCCCGTTGATCCTCATCAACGTCAAGTGGACGGTGAAGCCGGAGTACGCCGAGCAGTTCCCGTCGTTGGTGAAGGAGTTCACAGACGCGGTGCGTCAGGAGCCCGGCAACATCTTCTTCGAGTGGTCGCGGCACCTCGAGGAGGAGAACACCTACGTCCTCGTCGAGGCGTTCCAGGACGACGCGGGCGAGGCCCACGTCCAGTCCGATCACTTCAGGAAGTTCGTCGCGCAGGCCCCCGACTGGGTGGCGACGACGCCGAAGATCATCAACGTCCAGAACGTCCCGCAGGACGGCTGGGGCGAGATGGGCGAGATCCAGCCGCGGTGACGCGACGGCCGGTACGGTCCCGCCGTCACACGGCGGCGGGCTCGCGGTCCGCGGTCGCGGTGTCGCGCCGCAGCAGGCGCCACGCGCCCACGGCGGTCAATGCCAGCACGACCGTTCCCACGACAGCGGCACCCTGCAGGCCGAGGACGAACGCCTCGCCCGCGTCGGCGAGCAGGGTCGCCCCGGCCTCGGCGGGCATCCCGGCGGCGTGCGCGACCGCGCCGCCCAGCGTCTCCTGGCCCGTGCGCCCGGTGAACACCGCGGCGGCGATGCTGCCGAGGACCGCCGTACCCAGCGCGCCGCCGAGCTCGTAGCCGGTCTCGGAGATCGCCGAGGCCGCGCCGGCACGATCGGCGGGTGCGGCGGCGAGGATGAGGTCGTTGGTGAGCGCCTCGGCCAGCGCGACCCCGCCACCGAGCAGGACGAAGCCGGCGACCACGCCGGCGAGGCCGCCGACGAGCGCGACGACGAGCAGCCCCGCGGCGGCTGTCGCGAACCCGAGGCCGACCAGCGCCGGCGCACCGAGGTGCCGACCCAGCCGGGCGCCGCCGAGGGCCCCGGCGACCCCGGCCACCGACCCCGGCAGCATCCACAGAGCGGCGGTGAGCGGGCCCATGCCGAGCACGAGCTGCAGGTACTGCGGCAGCAGCAGGAGCAGTCCGACCAGCGCGAAGACCCCGAGCAGGTTCGCCGTCACCGACACCGAGAACGCGCGCCGGGCGAACAGGTCCAGGTCGAGCAGCGGGTGGGCGAGGCGGCGCTGGCGGCGCACGAAGACGGCGCCGGCGACGACCCCGAGCGCGGCGGCCAGGCCCGCGCCGCCGGTCGCGCCCTCGGTCGCGAGGGTCTTCAGTGCGTAGACCAGCGGCAGCATCGCGACCAGCGACAGGGCGGCGGAGGGCAGGTCGAAGGGGCCGGGGTGCGGATCGCGGCTCTCGGGCACCGCGACGGGACCGACCGCGAGCAGCAACGCGATCACCGGAACGTTGACGAGGAACACCGCGCCCCACCAGAAGTGCTCGAGGAGCACGCCGGCGACCACCGGGCCGGCGGCCGCACCACCGGCGAACGCCGCGGACCACACGGCCACCGCGGTGGCCCGTCGCCGCGGCTCCGGGAACACCGTCTTGATCAGGGAGAACGTGGAGGGCAGGAGCGTCGCCCCGCCGATGCCGAGCAGTGCCCGGGCCGCGACGAGCGTCCCCGCGCTCGGCGCGACCGCCGCGAGCACCGACGCGACGCCGAAGGCGGCGGACCCCCACAGGAGCAGCCGGCGCCGCCCGATGCGGTCGCCGAGCGTGCCCATGGTGACCAGCAGCCCGGCAAGGACGAACGAGTAGGCGTCGACGATCCAGAGCTGCGCGGCGGCGCCGGGACGCAGGTCCTCGGCGAGGGCGGGCAGCGCCGTGCCCAGCACCGTCATGTCGATGCTGACGAGCAGCACGGGCAGCACCAGCACGGCGAGCGCGATCCACGGCGACCGGCGGGACATCGTCTGCTCCTCCTGAGTGGACCGTCCGGACGGTCTGTCGGCCGAGCGCGGCCGGACCCGGGCTGCCGAGGTGATCGGCGCTGGACGGCGGGGTGACGGCCCCGCGCCTGACCCGCAGGGCCCGTCCGCGCCCAGCGGTCGCTCCTGCGCGCCGAGGGTCGCGGACGGGGGAGGGCGGGCGTGGCGTCCCCGCTGGTCGACGCGTCGCGTCGGTGGCCGAGGACACGTGCCGATTGTGCGCGACCTGCCGCACCCTGGACGCGTGGAGCAGTACGACCGGCCCCGACCGACCGGGCCCACCGACCCCTTCACCGCCATCGTGCACGCCCTCGCGCGCCAGGACCCGCGGTTCGTCCGGCGCATGACCGCGCCCGCTCCGGGCGGGCTCGGCGTCGCCGACCTCATGATCGTCGTCGGCCTGGTCGCCACCGTGCTGCTCGGCGTCCTCCCGCTGGCACTGGGGGTCGCCTACTCGCTCGCCGCCCTGACCGTCGCGGGGGCGGCCGGGTGCCTGCTCCTGCCGGTCGGGGCACCGCTGGCCGTGCGGACGCTCCTGCGCCACCTGCGGCCGATGATGTCCTGAGCCGTCACACCGCCACGGCGTCGACCCGCCGGCGCAGCGTCGGCAGGTCACGCACCACGATGTGCCGGCCGTCCTTGACCAGGACGCCCTCGGCGACGAGGCGGGAGAGCTCGCGGCTCGTGGTCACCCGGGTGAGCCCCACCATCAGCGCGAGCTCGTCCACCGACGGCCGCACGCTCAGTCGCGCCGACGAGCCGAGCGCGCCGTGACCGTAGGCCTCGACGAGGTGCCCGAGCAGCAGGACGACCCGCTCGTGCGCGGGCAGGCCGTCGAGGAAGACGTGCAGGTGCAGCACCCGCTGCTTGTGGGCGACGCGGCGCACGACCTCGACCAGCAGTTCCGGGTCGTCGCGGGCGGCCTCGATCAGGACGTCGCGGCCGACGGCGAGCACCTCGCAGGCGGTGAGCGCGGTGGCCGACACCGGGTTCAGTCCGCCGTCGAAGCAGACGCCCTCGCCCAGGCTGGCGCCGGGCTCGGCCCAGGAGATGACGCGCATCGTGCCGTCCGGGCGCAGCATGTGGACCCGCACCCGGCCGGAGACCAGCACGTGGAAGGACGACGACGTCTCGCCCTGGCGGTAGAGGTGCTCGCCTTCCCGCACGGTGCGCGGGACCCCGAGGGCCTCGACCCGCCGGCTGACCGCCCCCGGCTCCGCGAGCAGGAACGGGGAGACCGTCGGTGTGGGCACGACGCTGCGCGGGGCCATCGGCGTCCTCGATCCGGGCCGCCGGAGGACCGGCGGGGGTGAGGGGAGGGTACGGCGCGGACGTGCGCCCGGAAAGGGAGGATCCGGGCGCCCGTCCGGCCGGTTCTCAGGCCGCTGCGGGCTCGGGCGAGGTGGTGATGGACGCGGCGTCGGTGTCGGGCAGGGCGAGCGTGCACAGCAGGCTCACCAGCGACAGGCCGGCGAGCAGGATGCCGATCGCGAGGCTCGATCCGAGCGACGCCACCAGCGCCGTCGCGATGAGCGGCACGATGCCGCCGCCGAGGACGCCGGCGAGGTTGTAGGCCATGCCGGCACCGGTGTAGCGGTAGTGCGTCGGGAAGAGCTCCGGCAGCTGCGCGCCCTGCGGGCCGTAGGCGATGCCGACGACGCCGAGCACGACGGCCAGCCCGAGCCCGAACGCCCAGGCGGTCGCGATGTCGAGGATCGGGAAGGCGATGATCCCCGCGACCACGGCCGAGGCGTTGCCGATGATGATCATCTTCCGGCGTCCGACGCGGTCGGAGAGGATCGCGCCGGCGATCGTCGTCCCGGCGAAGACGAGGCCGCCGATGATGCCCATCGCGAGCACGGTGGTGCGCGGCAGCCCGAGGTTCTGGGTGCCGTAGCTCGTCAGGTACGTGACACCGATGTAGAAGAACGCGAACACGGCCATGGTCGAACCGGCGCCGAGCAGAACGCGGCGCGGGTGGGTGGTCAGCACCTCGGCCACCGGCATGCGCGTGCTCACGTTCTTGTCCCGGGACCGGAAGGCCGCGGTCTCGGTGATGGCCAGCCGGACGTAGAGGCCGACCGCGACGAGCAGGACGCTCGCGATGAACGGGACCCGCCAGCCCCAGGCCACGAAGGCCTCGTTGCTCATGGTCAGCGCGGTGGTGAGGAAGGTGGCGCTGGCCAGGGCGAAGGCGAGCGACGGGCCGAGCTGGGGGAACAGCGCGTACTTGCCGCGCGCCTTCCCGGGAGAGTTCTCGGCGGTGAGCAGCGTCGCGCCGGCCCACTCGCCGCCGACCGCGAGGCCCTGCAGGATCCGCAGGACGACGAGCAGGATCGGGGCGATCACGCCGATCGTCCCCGTGGTGGGCAGCAGGCCGATGGCCAGCGTCGAGAGGCCCATGAGCAGCAGCGTCGTCACCAGCGTGCGTTTGCGCCCGAGCTTGTCGCCGAAGTGCCCGAACAGCACCGAGCCGAACGGGCGCGCGACGAACGCGACACCGAACGTCGCCAGCGCCAGTGCCGTGCCCGCGGCCGCCCCGAGCTCGGGGAAGAAGACCTTGTTGAACACGAGGGCGGCGGCCGTGCCGTAGATGAAGAAGTCGTAGAACTCGATCACCGTGCCGGTCATGCTCGCGATCGCGATGCGGCGCATCGGTGGGGCCGCGGTGCTCGGCGTCGACGCGTCGGGGCTGCTCAACGGGACCTCCTGAACGTTCGTACGGGCACGGCGAGTGTCCGGTCCAGGAAGCGGGCGGTCTGTATCACACACTACAGACTGATGACGCTCCACGTGCTGGGTGAGGCACGTGACCGCGGGATCACGCCGGGGCGCGGACGCCCGGCGCGGACCCCGCCGACCCGACGAGGGCGCGACGCGGCCGGCGGACCTATCGTCGGGGGCGGATGTCCGACGGGGGACACCGCCGAGCCACCGGAGCACCGATGACCATCCTGGTCGCCGTCACCGACGACGCCGAGGGCGCCGCGGCGCTGAAGGGCGCACTCGCCGAGGGTCGGCGCCGCGACACCGACGTGGTGGCACTCAACCTGCGGCCCGAGCCGCTCGCCGTCCCGTCCGACGCCCGCCTCACCGTCGTCGACCGCACCTTCGGGGTCGAGGACGGCGACGCGGTCCTCGAGCGACTGGAGAAGGACGTCGAGGTCGACCTCCTCGTCATCGGCCTGCGCCGGCGCAGCCCGGTGGGCAAGGCGTTCCTCGGCGACGTCGCGCAGCGCCTCCTGCTCGAGGCACCCGTGCCCGTGCTCGCGGTGAAGCCCTAGGAGCCCGTCCCGGCGTGGTGGATCTCGCCGACGAGTGCCGCGAGGACGTCGTCGAGCGCGACGACGCGGTCGGGATCCGCGCCCGGGTCGGCGACGAGGGCGAGGTGGGCGCCGCTGCGGCGCATGCCGCTCAGGGCCTCGGCGAGCGTCGTGTCGGGGGACAGCGTCGCCAGCCGCCGCACGAGCCGCGCCGGCACCGGGCGGTCGCGCGGCGGCGCCGGGGGCGCGAGCAGGTCCTTGACGTGCACGTAGCCGTGCCAGCCCCGCTCGTCGCGCAGCGGTAGGCGTGAGAACCCGTGCTCGTGGGCCAGCGCCTCGAGCTCGGCCACCGTCGCGCCCGGACGGGCGGTGACGACGTCGTCCACCGCGACCGAGGCCAGCGTCGCCTCGGAGAACCCGAGCGCACCGTGCACCAGCGCCGCCTCGTCCCGGTCGAGCAGGCCGTGGGCGCGGGACTGCTCGACCAGCCCGGCGACCTCGTCGCGGCTGAACGCGCTGGCGATCTCGTCGCGCGGCTCGACACGCATCGCCCGCAGGGTGAGGTTGGCCAGGCCGTTGAGCACCCAGAGGAACGGACGCAGCACGGTCACGACCGCCACCAGTGGCGGCGCCAGCACGAGCGCGGCGCGGTCCGGGACGGCGAGCGCGATGTTCTTCGGCACCATCTCGCCGACCGTCACGTGCAGGTACACGACGATCATCAGGGCGATCGCGAACGCCACCGGGTGCACGGCGGCCTCGGGCAGGCCGAGCGCGGTGAACGCCGGCTCGATCGCCGCGGCCACCGCGGGCTCGCCGAGCGCGCCCAGGCCGAGCGAGCAGATCGTGATGCCCAGCTGCGCGCCGGCCATCATCAGCGAGACGTTCTCCATGGCGCGCACGGTGATCCGCGCCGCCCGCGACGTCGCCGCGCGCGGCTCGAGCGAGGCGCGGCGGGCGGAGATCAGCGCGAACTCGGCGCCGACGAAGAACGCGTTGAGCGCCAGCAGCACGATCGCCGCGGCGATCGCGGGCTCGATGCTCATGCGCTCACCTCCTCGGCGGGCAGCAGCTCGAGTCGCACGGCGGCGACGCGCCAGCGCTCGACGGTCTCGACGGTCAGCCGCACGGCACGTTCCTCGACGTCGCCGAGCTCGTCGCCGGCCCGTGTCGCGGTGACCGTGACGGTGTCGCCCTCGTCCGGTACGCGGCCGAGATGCTCGGCGAGCAGGCCGGCGAGCGTGTCGTACTCCGGCGACTCGGGCAGCGACCAGCCCAGCAGCGCCGATGCCTCGTCGGGCCGCAGACGGCCGTCGCAGCGCCAGGCGCCGTCGCCGAGGTGTTGTCCGGGCGGGGCGCTCGGGTCGTGCTCGTCGCGGACGTCGCCGACGATCTCCTCGACGAGATCCTCGAGCGTCACCAGGCCCGCGAGGTCGCCGTACTCGTCGACGACCAGCGCGAGCTGTGCCTCGCCCCCGCGCAGCAGGGTGAGCAGGCGGTCGAGGTCGACGGTCTCGGGGACGACCTCGACGGGGCGCGCCAGCTCGGCGACCGTCGTGCCCGCCCGGTCGGCCTCGGCGAGGCCCAGGGCGTCGCGGACCTGGACCACCCCCGGCTCGGCTCGGTCGTCGGGCTCACCCAGCACCGGGAAGCGCGAGTGCCCCGTCGCGGCCGCGCGCTCGAGCAGCGTCGTGACGGTGTCGCCCGGCGCGAGGGTCTCCGTCGCGCCGCGCGGGGTCATCACGTCGGCGGCGTGGCGCTCGGTGAAGGCGAGGGTGCGCTGGACCAGCGTCGCGGTCTCGCCCGGCAGCGTGCCCTGGTCGGCGGAGCGTCGCACGAGCGAGAACAGTTCCTCCGGGGAGCGGGCGGATGCCAGCTCCTCGGTGGGCTGCACGCCGACGGCGCGCACGACCACGTTGGAGCTGTTGTTGAGCAGCAGCACCAGCGGACGCGTGACGGTGGTGAAGGCGCGCATGGCGCCCTGGACGGCCTTGGACGTCCGGACCGGCTCGCTGATGGCGAGGTTCTTCGGGACCAGCTCGCCGAAGATCATGGTGATCGCGGTCGAGAGCGCGAGCGCGATGGTGAGCGACACCGCCGACGCAGCGCCGCCGCTGAGGCCGAGATCGGTGAGCGGGCCGCTGATCAGCCGTGCGATCGCCGGCTCGGCGAGGAAGCCGATCGCGAGGTTGGTGACGGTGATGCCGAGCTGCGCGGCCGAGAGCTGGGTCGAGAGCGAGCGCAGGGCCGAGAGCACCCCGCGGGCCCGCCGGTCGTGCTCGGCCTCACGCTCGATCGACGCGCGGTCGACGCCGACGAAGGCGAACTCGGCGGCGACGAAGACGCCGCAGGCGCCGACGAGCAGCACCGCCGCGAGGATCAGGAGGGCCTCGATCACGGGACGACCGAGGGGACGGGCCGTCGCGGACGGCGGGACATGGGCTCCCCAGGGTGGGACTCGAAGCGGACATCCGCGACAACGAGCCGGAGCTTGGTCGAGTTCCCGGCGGTGTGTCGGCGTCGGCTCGCGGGTGGTGGCCCGCGGAGCCGCGGTGGTGTTCGGTCCGGGGGTCTGGTGCTGTCACCGCGATGGAATGAGAGGTGAAGGTGGACACCATCGAGATCCGGCCCATCGGGCACGTCGAGTCGACCCTGACCGACCTCGCCGACGCCCCGAAGCAGGCGGACGAGGGTGCTCCCGAGGCCTGGCTCGTCCTGCACGACGGCCTGCAGGCGGCGGCGGCCGACATCCACCCCGGCGACGGGCTCGTGGTGGTCACGTGGCTGCACGAGGCGGACCGCGACGTCCTCGTCGTCCACCCGCGCAGCGACACCACCCGTCCGCTCACCGGGGTCTTCAGCACCCGCTCCCCGGCGCGACCGAACCCGCTGGGCCTGCACCCCGTCACCGTGCTCGGGGTCGACGGCCTGCGCATCCACGTCGACGCCCTCGAGGCGGTCGACGGCACGCCGATCGTCGACGTCAAGTCCGACCTCGGCCGGGACCGCTGACACGATGCGGGACCCGGGGCGCGCCCGGGTCCCGCATCGTCGGTCAGATCCTCTGCACCTCGACGAGGTCGGCGTAGACGATCACGTTGGAGAGGTACGACCGGGCACCCCGGTCGAAGTCCCCGCCGCAGGTGATGAGACGCAGCTGCGGGTTGGCCGTGTCGTTGTAGACGGCGTCGGTCGGGAAGGAGTCCTTCGGGATCGTCTCCACCCGCGAGACCTCGAACACCGCGCGCTGACCGTCGACGCGGTCGACGAACACCTGGGCGCCGGCGACCACGTCCTTCAGGTTGGCGAAGATGCCCGGTTGCCCGCCCCCGTTGACGTGCCCCAGGACGATGCTCGGCCCGATCTCGCCCGGGGTCGGGCTCTGGTCGAACCAGGACGCCTGCATCGGCTGGAAGACCGGCGGGACCTCGAGGCTGCCGTTCTCCTGGAGCCCGGTCGGGACGAGGCTCGACTCCGCCGAGATCGACGGCACCGTGACCCGGCTCGGGGCCGACGCGGCCAGCGGCTCCGGGGACGTGAACGCGGACGGACCCGATCCCATCCCGGCGACCAGGGCCAGGCCGACCAGGACCACGATCAGTCCGATCGAGATGTTCGTCATCGAGATCCCGGACTTCTGGTCCGGGCTCTTGTCGGTGATGGCCATCGCCGGCTCGCTCAGTTCCCCGTGTCGACGCCGCCGACCGGCACGCGCTTCACCTGCGTCGCGTACACCTCACCGACGGGGCGGTAGTCGTACCAGTAGTGGTGCACCGAGCTGTTGTAGTAGCACACGGTGCGGTCGTATCCGTGGTGGCCGTAACCGTGACCGCGGCGGTAATCGTAGCCGGAGTCGTAGTTGTCGCCCTCGTCCGTGGTCGTGAGGGTGGCTTCGCTGCGGTCCAGATCGGAGTCGACGTTCGAGCCCGAGTCGGTGCCCGAGCCCGAGTCGGTGCCCGAGCCCGAGTCGGTGCCGGAGCCCGAATCAGTGCCCGGGGCCGGCACGCTCGCGCGGAGCCCCAACGTGCCGGCGGGGGCCACCGAGGGAACGCCGCCGCCAACGGTTACCGACTCATCCCCACCCATGCCTCCAGAGGTGTCGGACGACTCGGATGTTTCTGTGAGTTCGGGTGTTTCGGTGAGTTCGGGTGTTTCGGTGAGTTCGGGTGTTTCTGTGAGTTCGGGTGTTTCGGTGAGTTCGGGTGTTTCGGTGAGGCCGGGCGTTTCGGTGAGGCCGGGGATCTCGGTGAGACCGGGGATCTCGGTGAGACCAGGGATCTCGGTGAGGCCTGGGATACCGGTGCTGTCGGTCGAGCCGTCCGTGCTGCTGTCGGTGCGGCTATCGCTGCTGCCGTGGTGGCGCGGGTGGTAGTGGGTCGACACTTCGACGCAGTTGCTGTTCGTGTACGACGTCGCCGAGGCCGAGCCGACACCGAGCGATCCGATGAGCAGCACGCCCGCCCCCAGCACCAGGGCCCGGTGTCCCATCCCCTGACTTGTCATGTCCTCTCTCCGTTCCCGGCTCGTGCCGGCCCGTTCCCTGCGCTGACCGCCGCCCCGTCGACGTTGTCCGTGTCGACCATCACCCGTTCGTTGTTACTCGCGGGGAGCACCGTGATGAAAGCGTTAGGTCCGCTGCCGGGCAGGCCGTTGGGCTCACCGTCGGACTGAGGCTCCGCGCGACCCTCGGCGCTCACGCCGATCCCCTGCGCGGCCTCGGCGACAGGTTGCGACTCGGCGTCCACGCACTCCCGGGCCGCCGGGGTCGGCCGGTCCTCGGGTTCGGGCCCCTCCTCGCTCGCCGGCGTCCTCGTCGGGCGCCGCCGTCCTCGGCACCCGACCCGGTCGCGGACCCACCGCAGGACCTGCTCGGCACGGTCGGGCGGGAGGAACGCCAGGTAGAGGGTCACGATCGTGAGGCTGAAGAAGCCGACGGCGAGGGTGATCTCGATCGAGAGGTGGAGGAGCACGCCGAGGGCGAGAACCCAGGGCCGGGCCGCCCGATTCCAGACGAGGACGCCGATCGCGAGCTCCGCGGCGAGCGTTCCGTAGGTCGCCAGCTCGGCGAGCAGCGGCGAGCCGGTGACGAACGACGGCACCGGGACGCGGCTGACCTCGCCGATGCGCACCGCGTACGAGACCGCGGTCCCGTCGCGCCAGCGCGCGCCGCCCGCCTTCTCCCACACGGTGGAGACGTAGATGACACTGAGCTGGATCTGCGCGAGGCGCAGGGCCCACGGCGCACGACGGGGAAAGCTCCACAGGTGCTCGGGATCGGCGCGCCACCGGTCCACCGACGCCGCGGACCCCGCTGGCATGAGGAGCACGTAGAAGGCGACGAGCCGCAGCAGGCCGTCTCCCGCGTTGAAGGCGAGCGGCGCCGAGCGGGTCACCGACATGATCACGACGAAGACGACCAGAGCCGCCACGCGCGTGCGGAACCCGACCGTGAGCGCGACCGCGCCGAGCACGCCCGCCAGCCACAGCACCCAGATCAGCGGTGAGCCCTGGACAAGGCTGAAGAGCGTCCAGCCGCCGACGGGCAGCTCGCGCACCGGGATAGCGCCGTCGCGGCCGAAGAACGGGTCCAGGACGGGGACGAGCGAGAGCATCCACACCGTCGTCACGACCCCGAAAGCGATGCGGAGGACCTCCACCGGGGCCGTCGACTGCGGGGCGAACCAAAACCGGTCCCAGCCGTCGCGGAGCCGGACCAATGACGCGGTCATCGCTGGGCGACCGGCGTCGTGAAGAACGGGATCTCGCGCCCGGAGCCCGCGTCGGGTGCGGGTCCTCCCGGTGGGGCGTTGGGCCGGACGGCGCGCACCAGAGTGACGCGCACCGGCCGGTGGCCCGCGGCGCGGTCCCGGTCGGCGACCCAGCCGGCGAAGGCCGCGCGCTCCCGCTCGGCGGAGCGCTTCTTCCACATCTGCTCGCCGTACTTGCGCCAGCGGTAGTCCCAGTACTCGGTGAGCCCGTTCCCGCCGTGCAGCGGGTAGACGCCGACGGTCCCGTCCGCGCGCTCGACGCGCGCGACGACCTCGTTCGTCACGCGAGGCGGACTGGGCGCGAACACACCCCACGCCTGGTCGAGCCCGGTGGCGAGGAGGTAGGGGCGCGTCAGGTCGAGGAGGCCGTCCTTGATCACCCCTCTTGGGGCGGTGCTGGCGAGCATCCCCACCAGGGTCAGGAGGATGAGCGCCGTGATCCCGAGCCGCCTGCCCCGGCTCATCGAGGCCGGCTCGTCCTGCTCAGCACGCGCCGGTCCGGAGGTGTCCGTCTCCCGGGTCGTCGTCCCCATGTCCCCCGACCTCTCCACCGACGCGTCGTCCTGGAGAGGGATCGGCGGAGCGCGCTGAGCGTTACGGAGCACGCGGCGAGGGCCGGTCGGGCGGACCGCTGATCACGGCTCGAACCGGTACCCCCGCGCGGCTTCCGTCACCAGGTGACGCGGGTGGGACGGGTCGGGCTCGAGCTTGCGACGCAGGTGGGCGAGGTAGACGCGCAGGTAGTGGCCCTCGGTGCCGTAGGACGGGCCCCAGACCTCGCGCAGGATCTGCTGCTGGGTGACGAGCATCCCCGGGTGACGGGCCAGGTGCTCCAGCACGCCCCACTCGGTGGGGCTCAGGTGCACCTCCGCGCCGTCGCGCACGACCTTCTTGGCGACGAGGTCGACGGTGAAGCTCGCCGTCTCGACCACCGGCGTCCCCTCGGGGACCACGACGGCGGCGCGGCGGACCGCGGCGCGCAGGCGCGCGAGCAGCTCGGGGACGCCGAAGGGCTTGGTCACGTAGTCGTCGGCGCCGGCGTCCAGCGCGGCGATCTTGTCGGCGGAGTCGGTGCGCGCCGAGAGCACGATGACCGGCACCGAGCTCCAGCCCCGCAGGCCGGCGAGCACGTCGAGGCCGGGCATGTCCGGCAGCCCGAGGTCGAGCACGACGACGTCGGGCGGCGGGTGGTCGGCGCTCGCGCGCAGGGCGGCGGCGCCGTCGGCGGCGAGCACGACGGTGTGGCCGTGCGCGGCGAGGTTGATCCGCAGCGTGCGGCGCAGGTGGGGATCGTCGTCGACGACGAGGACGCGGCTCACGGGACCAGCGAGTCGGGTCGGGTTCCCCGATCGCCGTGCTCGGCTGACTGCGTGTCCCGCAGCGGGCGGGAGGCCGCCGGCAGCGACAGCGCCATCGTCAGCCCGCCGCCCGGGGTGTCCTCGGCGTCGAGCGTGCCGCCCATCGCCTCGGCGAAGCCGCGCGCGACGTGCAGCCCGAGGCCCACGCCGGTGGCGCGGCGGCGGTCGCCGAGCTGCTGGAACGGGGTGAACAGGCCGTCGAGCTGCTTGCGGGGCACACCCGGTCCGCGGTCGACGACGCGCAGCTCGACGCGGTCGGCGTAGGCGCTGGCGCGCACCGCGACCGTGCCGTCCCCGCCGTGGCGCAGCGCGTTGTCGACGAGGTTGGCGACGACCCGCTCGGCGAGTCCGGGGTCGGCGCGCACGTCGGGCAGGTCCTCGGCCACGTCGACGACCATGCGATCGCCGTCGGCGGACGACAGCCCCGTCAGGGACGCCGCGACGATCCCGTCGAGCCCCACCGGGGCGGCGACGGGCGTGACCGCGCCCGCGGCCAGGCGCGAGGAGTCGAGCAGGTTGTCGACGAGACCGGTGAGGCGGTCGGCGGACTCCTCGACCGTGGCGAGCAGTTCCTGGCGGTCGGCGGTGGACATGCGCAGCACGGGGTCGCGCAAGCTGCCGGCCGCCGCCTTGATCGCGGTCAGCGGCGTGCGCAGGTCGTGCCCGACGGCGGAGAGCAGCGCGGTGCGCAGGTCCGCGGCGTCCGCGCGGCGCTGGGCGTCGGTGGCCTGGGCGGCCATGCGGCGGTTGCGCAGCGCCAGCAGCGCCTGCCCGCTGACCGCGGAGAACAGCGCGCGCTCGCTGGCGGTGAGCGCGCGGCCGGTGCCGACGAGGTGCACGCCCTCGTCGATCTCGACGTCGGCGTCGGCGTCGGCAGGCCTGGCGCAGGGGTTGCCACCGGTGCACGCGGTGACCTCCCAGGTCGCCTGCGGACCGCGCTCGAGCAGGGCCACCGCGGAGAGCCCGAACGCCTCCCGGACGCGTTCGAGCAGCTTGGGCAGCGGGTCCGAGCGCGAGAGGACGACGCGGGCGAACGACGCGAGCAGCGTCGCCTCCGTGCGGGCCTGGGCGGCCTGGGCTGCGCGGCGGTCGGCGCGGTCGACGACAGCGGCGACGAGCAGGGCGACGACCACCATCGCGACGATGGCGAACGCGTTCTGCGGTTCGGCGATCGTGAACGTGTGGAGCGGCGGGGTGAGGAAGACGTTGAGCAGCAGGCCGCCGCCGATCGCGGCGACCAGGGCCGGCGCGAGGCCACCGATCATCGCCGTGACGACCGTGGCCAGGAGGAACAGCACGACGTCGGTCGACAGGTCGACCTCCTCGCGCAATCCCACACCGATCAGCGTCGCCAGCACCGGCAGCAGCACCGCCGCGGGCCACCCGTAGCGGTGGCGCCGCGCGGGCAGCGCGAGCCGCAGTCGCCGTCGTCGCCCCTCGCCCGCCTCGGTGTGGCTGACGAGGTGCACGTCGATCGAGCCCGACTCGGCGATGGTCCGGGCGCCGATCCCGGGGTCGACCAAGCGCGCCCAGCGGGAGCGCCGCGACGTCCCGAGCACGAGCTGGGTGGCGTTGGCCGCACGGGCGAACTCGAGCAGGGCCGCCGGCACGTCGTCACCCACGACGGTGTGGAACGACGCGCCGACGTCCTCGGCGAGCCGACGCAGGCCCGGCCCGCTGGTGCCGGGCGGACCGGTGCCCGCCAGCCCGTCGCTGCGCAGCACGTGCACGCACAGCAGGTCGGCCGACCCGGCACGACGCGCGATCCGCGCGGCCCGACGCATCACGGTTGCGCTCTCCGGCCCGCCGGTGACGGCGACGACGACGCGCTCGCGCGCCTCCCACACCTCGGAGATGGCCTCCCGGCTGCGGTAGCGCTGCAGCGCGACGTCGACCTGGTCGGCGACCCAGAGCAGCGCGAGCTCGCGCAACGCGATGAGGTTGCCGGTGCGGAAGTAGTGGGCCAGCGAGGCGTCGATCTTCTCGGGCCGGTAGATGTTCCCGTGGGCCATGCGCCGGCGCAGCGCCTCGGGGGTGATGTCGACCAGCTCGATCTGGTCCGCCGCGCGCACCACGGCGTCCGGGATCGTCTCGCGCTGGCGCACCCCGGTGATGCGCTCGACGACGTCGCCGAGCGACTCGAGGTGCTGCACGTTCACCGTCGAGATCACGTCGATCCCGGCGGCGAGCAGGTCCTCGACGTCCTCCCAGCGCTTGGCGTGCCGCGAGCCGGGCGCGCAGGAGTGCGCGAGCTCGTCGACGACGCAGACCTCGGGCGCCCGGGCGAGCACGGCGTCGACGTCGAGCTCGGTGAGCTCCGTGCCGCGGTGATCGAGGACCTTGCGGGGCAGCACCTCGAGGCCCTCGAGCAGAGCGGCGGTCCGCGCCCGCCCGTGGGTCTCGACGAGCCCGACGACGACGTCCGTGCCGCGTTCGAGCCGGCGGCGGGCCTCGTTCAGCGCGGCGTAGGTCTTGCCGACCCCGGGGGCGGCACCGAGGTGGATGCGCAGTTCACCGCGGCGCGGGGCGTCCTGCGAGGTCACCTCCTCATCGTGCACCCGCACTCCTCACCGACCCCCGGAGCCGTTGGGGTCAGGGCCGAGACGAGGGCCGCGTTCAGCTCCGGCACGGTCACGCGCGGCTCGCCGAGCACGCCGAGCACGCGCCCGTCGGTGGCGTCGGCGACCAGCGCCCGGACGCGGTCCTCACCGAGCCCGGACACGCGGGCGACGCGGGGCACCTGCAGCGCCGCGTACTCCAGGCCGATGTGCGGGTCGAGACCGGAGGCCGAGGCGGTGAGCGCGTCGGGCGGGACGGCGGCGGGGTCGATCCCCTCGCGGGCCGCGATCGCGGCGCGGCGCTCCGCCACGGCGGCGCCCAGGTCCTCGGCGTCGCCGCCGAGGTTGGAGCCGCCCGAGGTGGTGGCGTCGGCGGGGCCGAGGCCCGGCGCCGGGACCGATCCGGGGTCGTCGGGTGCCGACGCCGACGGCCGGGTGTGGAACCACGGGTCGGCGGCGGGATCCGCCGGGACGGGGTCGATGCCGATCAGGCTCGAGCCGCCGCTCGGCATCACCGAGCCCTCGGCGTTCCCGTGCAGTCCCGGGAGCCGGGAGAGGCCCCAGATCGCGGCGGGGTAGACGACGCCGAGCAGTACGGTGAGCACGAGCAGGACCCGGATCGCGGCGCCCGCCTGGCGCCGCAGCTGGGCACCGGTGACGGCGGAGGTCCCGGACTCGGTGTCGGGTTCGAGGAGGGTGGTCACGGCGGTCAGCCGATCCCCGGGACGAGCCGGACGACGAGGTCGATTCCGACGATGCCCACGAACGGGACGATGACGCCGCCGAGCCCGTAGACGAGCATGTTGCGGCGCAGCAGGCGGTCCGCGGACGAGGGCCGGAAGCGCACCCCGCGCAGGGCCAGCGGGATGAGCGCGACGATGATCAGCGCATTGAAGACGACCGCCGAGAGGATCGCCGACTCCGGGGTCGCCAGGCCCATGATGTTGAGCGCCCCGAGCTGCGGGTAGAGCGCCAGGAACATCGCGGGCAGGATCGCGAAGTACTTGGCGAGGTCGTTGGCCAGCGAGAACGTGGTCAGCGCGCCACGGGTGACGAGCATCTGCTTACCCACCTCGACCACCCCGATGAGCTTGGTGGGGTCGGAGTCGAGGTCGACCATGTTGCCGGCCTCCTTGGCCGCGGCGGTCCCCGAGTTCATGGCGACACCGACGTCGGCCTGCGCGAGGGCGGGCGCGTCGTTGGTGCCGTCGCCGGTCATGGCGACCATGCGCCCGCCGGCCTGCTCGGAGCGGATCAGCGCGAGCTTGTCCTCCGGCGTGGCCTCGGCGAGGACGTCGTCGACACCGGACTCGGCGGCGATGGCCCGCGCGGTCACGGGGTTGTCGCCGGTGATCATCACGGTCTTGATGCCCATGGCCCGCAGCTCGCCGAACCGCTCCGCGATCCCCGGCTTCACGACGTCCGAGAGTTCGACGACCCCGAGCGCGCCCCCACGTGAGCGATCTTTGGTGCTATAGCCCAGAAGATCACGCACATAGGCGACCACCAGGGGTGTGCCACCGCGCTCGGCGATCGCGGTGGCGATCGCCTCGAGGCGGGCGCGATCGGTGTCGTCGTCCAGCCACGCGAGCACCGCCGACGTCGCGCCCTTGCGCAGTTCGCGCCCGTCTCCGTCGTCCATGTCCACCCCCGACATGCGGGTGGTCGCGCTGAAGGGCACGAACTCCGCCGCGGCCTCGGTCGCCGAGGCCTCCACGGGCAGGCCGTACTCGCGGGCACAGAGCTCGACGATCGAGCGCCCCTCCGGGGTGGTGTCGGCGAGGCTCGCGAGCCGGGCGATCTCGGCCAGCTCGGCGACGTCGACCCCGGGCAGCGGGTGCAGGGCCGTCGCGCGCCGGTTGCCGTAGGTGATCGTGCCGGTCTTGTCGAGCAGCAGCGTCGACACGTCCCCGGCCGCCTCGACGGCGCGCCCCGACGTCGCGAGCACGTTGCGCTGCACGAGCCGGTCCATCCCCGCGATCCCGATCGCGGAGAGCAGCGCGCCGATCGTCGTCGGGATGAGGCACACGAGCAGCGCGACGAGCACGACGAGCGACTGCTCCCCGCCCGAGTACGCCGCCATCGGCTGCAGCGTCACCACGGCCACCAGGAACACGATCGTCAGCGCCGACAGCAGGATGGTCAGTGCGATCTCGTTCGGCGTCTTCTGGCGTTGCGCGCCCTCGACCAGAGCGATCATCCGGTCGACGAACGACTCGCCGGGCTTCGCGGTGATCCGGATGACGATGCGGTCGGAGAGCACGGTCGTGCCGCCGGTGACCGACGACAGGTCGCCGCCGGACTCGCGCACCACCGGCGCCGACTCGCCCGTGATCGCCGACTCGTCGACGGTGGCGATGCCCTCGACGATCTCGCCGTCGCCCGGGATCGTCTGCCCCGCCTCGACGACGACGCGGTCGTCGACGCGCAGCTCGGTGGCGGGTACGGCACGTCCGTCGACCAGGTGCGCCACGGTGTCGGTGCGCGTGGCCCGCAGCGCGTCGGCCTGCGCCCGCCCGCGGCCCTCGGCGACGGCCTCGGCGAGGTTCGCGAAGACCACCGTCAGCCACAGCCAGACGGCGATCGACCATGCGAACACCGTCGGGTCGAGGATCGCGGCGACGGTGACGACGACCGACCCGACCCACACCACGAACATGACCGGGTTGCGCGCCTGCCGGCGTGGGTCGAGCTTGCGCAGGGCGGTGGGCAGCGATTCGAGCAGCTGCCGGGGCCGGAAGGCGCCGGCGCCGACGGCGCGGCCGGTGCGGCCGGCGTGGAGCTGCTCGGCCTCGGCCGGGGAACGGTGAGCTGCCGGAACGACAGGGGGAGCGGTCATGTCAGTCCCTCCGCGAGCGGGCTCAGAGCGAGGGCGGGGAGGAAGGTGATCGTCGCGACCAGCACGACCGTGCCGGCGACGAGCACCGAGAACAGGGGCGTGCCGGTGGACAGGGTCCCCGGCCGGGGCTCCACCCGGGGCCGGCGTGCCAGCAGCCCGGCCAGGGCGAGCACGGCGACGATCGGCAGGAAGCGGCCGAGGAGCATCGCGATCCCGAGCGTGGTCTGGAAGAAGCCGCTGGTGACTGTGAGGCCGGCGAACGCCGAGCCGTTGTTGTTCGCGGCCGAGGCGTAGGCGTAGAGGACCTCCGAGAGGCCGTGCGGCCCGGAGTTGGTCATCGCGTCGCGTGTGGACGGCAGGGCGATCGCCAGCCCCGTGCCCCCGAGCACCAGCGCCGGCATCGTCAGCACGACCACCACGGCGCACGTCACCTCGCGGCGCCCGAGGCGCTTGCCGAGGTACTCCGGGGTGCGCCCGACCATCAGCCCGGCGAGGAACACCGCGACGATCGCGACGACGAGGATCGAGTAGAGGCCGGTCCCGACCCCGCCCGGCGTCATCTCCGAGAACAGCATGTTGACCAGCGCCCCGCCGCCGCCGAAGGCGGAGAAGCTGTCGTGCATCGAGTTCACCGCGCCGGTCGAGGTCCCGGTCGTGGCGTTCGCCCAGAGCGCCGAGGCCGGGATACCGAAGCGGGTCTCCTTGCCCTCGAGGTTCGCGCCGGCGAACGACGCAGTGCGGGCCTCGGCCGTCCAGATCACCGCGAGCATCGCGCCCCACAGGCCGGCCATCACGGCGAGCAGCGAGACGCCCTGCCGCATCGAACCCACCATCCGACCGAACGTGCGGGTCAGGGACACCGGGATCACGAGCAGCAGGAAGGTCTCGAGCAGATTCGAGACCGGGTTCGGGTTCTCGAACGGGTGCGCCGAGTTGGCGTTGAAGATGCCGCCGCCGTTGGTGCCGAGCTCCTTGATCGACTCCTGGGAGGCGGTCGGCGCGAGCGCGATCGTCGATGGCCGCCCGTCCGGACCGACGACATCGACGCCCGCACGCAGGCTCATCACGACGCCCGTCGCGACGAGCGCGACCGCGGCGACGCCCGCGATCGGCAGCAGGACGCGCGTGCAGCCACGGACGATGTCGACCCAGGCGTTGCCGAGGCGGTCGGTGCGGCTGCGCACGAAGCCACGGACGAGCGCGACGGCCACGGCCATCCCGACCGCGGCGGACACGAAGTTCTGCACGGTCAGCCCGGCCATCTGCACGGCATGGCCGAGCGTCGTCTCGGGGACGTAGGACTGCCAGTTGGTGTTGGTGACGAACGAGATCGCGGTGTTGAAGGCGATCCCCGGCTCGACGGTCCCTCGGTCGAACGACCAGGGCAGCAGCGTCTGGAGGCGTTGCAGCAGGTAGAGCAGGACGATGCCGGCGAACGAGAACGCGAGGATCGCGACGGCGTAGGTGCTCGCCCGCTGCTCGGAGCGCGGGTCGACGCCGACGAGCCGGTAGATGCCGAGCTCGAGGCGCCAGTCGCGCTCATCGGTGTGGACGCGGGCCATCCAGTCGCCCAGGGGTCGCCAGACGGCGGCGAGGAGCACGAGCAGGACCAGGACCTGCAGGACGCCGGCCATCAGAACTTCTCCGGGCGGACGAGCGCGATCACGAGGTAGACCAGCAGGCCCAGCGCGACGAGGCCGCCGACCAGTTCCGTCACGGCGGCGGCGCTCACAGCCTGTCCAGCCCGCGCACGGCGAGCAGCAGGATCGCGAAGACCACGATCACCACGCCCGCGTAGAGGAGGTCGAGCACCGGTTCCCCTTCGTCGAGCGCCGCCCCCATGGCGGCGCACCGACCGTCGAGGGTGCGCCCGACGCGGGCCGGCGAGGCCCGCGTTGACGCGTCGTTGACGCCGCGCCGCACGGTTTTCACGGGCCCGCAGCCGGGTGTGGTGCGGCACGCTGGGCCGGGGTACTGAGCGAACGCTTCGGGAAGCGAAGCACTCCGACGGATGTCTCGCCGGCGGCGGCCGGGGCGAGGCGACGGCGTCCAGCGCCGAGTGCACCCGCAGCGTGATGCGCGCCCACGACCGGTGCTCCTGGCGCCGACGGCCCGTCGACGTCGCGGACCTCGTGATCGCTCCGAGTGCTCCGTCGGCCTCACCAGGAGATCGGGTCGACGGAGCACCGGGGGCGATCACCGTTGCAGATCTGACCGTCTGATGAGGTGTCGCCGACAGCAGGGCGGCGACGCGGCCCGCCGACACCTACCGTGGCGCCGTGACCGAGCAGCAGCGCCGCCGCTCCGTGTGGGGTGTCCTCGTCCTGCTCGCCGCGCTCGGCGTCCTCCTGGTCCCGGCGGCCGCCTCCGCGCACGAGAGCCTGCCGACCGGGGTCCAGCGCATCGAGCTCTCGCTCGGCGAGCGGTCGCTCGCGCTCACCATCACCGCCCCGCCGGAGGGCGGCGGACGGATGCCCGTGGTCGTCCTCGCCCGCGGAGAGGCGGTGCCCGGGGGCGTCACCCTCGCCGCGGTGCGCCCGGGCGCCGACGCGTCGACCGGGGGTCCCGTCCCCGTGCCGGCCGCGCCCGTCGGGCAGCCGCACGAGGTCGCGCTGACCACCGACGGGCCCGGGGCCTGGGAGGTCACCGTCTCCGACGGCGCGCAGACCGCCCGCGTCCCGGTCACGGTCGCCGCGACCACCCCGACGCCCGGCTGGGTGTGGGCGGTGCGCGTCGGGGCGGTGCTCGGTGCCGTCACCCTGATCGCCGCCCTCGCGCCCGCGGTCCGCGCGCGGCCACGGCTCGCGCTCGCCCTCGGCGGGGTGGCGCTCGTGGCCGTCACGGTGGCGGTGACGGCCGCGGTGGCCGCCCCCGCGAGCACGACGGGCGCGCCCGCGACCGCGACGGGCACGGCCCCGGTGCCGAGCGGCCACGCGGGCCACGCCGGCCACGGCGGGGCCGCCATGCCGCCGACGCCTGCGGCGCCCGCGACGGCGCCGATGTCCACCACGTCCTCCGGCGCCGTCGTGCTCAGCGCGCGGACCACCTCCGACGCGCGCGCCGGCGTCCCGACCGACCTCGTCCTCGACCTCACCGACGGCTCCAGCGGCGCCGTGGTGGACGACCTGACGATCCATGACGAGGCGCTGATCCACCTCGCGGTGATCGGACCCGACGGGCAGCTCTCGCACCTCCACCCCGTGCGCACCGCACCCGGCCGCTACGAGGTGCGGATGACGGCGGCGACGGGCGGGCGCTACGGGGTGTTCGCCGAGATGGAGCGCTCGGGCGAGGGCGGGCACCAGGTCGCGCGCACGGCGTTCGACGTCGCCGGCCCCGCTCCCGCCGCGGCACCCGCGCCCGGTCCCGGCGTGCGCGACGTCGCCGGGATGCGCGCCGACGTCGCCGTGCCCGACCCCGTCGCCGGCCGCCCGACGCAGGTGTCGTTGACCCTCGACGAGGGCGGCGCGCCCGTCACGAACCTACAGGGATGGCTGGGCATGGCCGGGCACCTCATGGTGCTCGGCCCCGGCACCGGCGGGGGTCCCGACCCCACCGACCCGGCCTCGGCGTTCGGCCACGTCCACGACATGGCGCCCGCGGGGCCGACCGGCACCTACGGTCCGCGCATCGCGTTCGACTACACGTTCCCGCGCGCCGGGCGGTACGCGTTGTGGCTGCAGGTGCAGCGCGACTTGCGGATCGTCACCGTGCCGGTGACGGTCGACGTGGCGCCGGAGTCACCCGCTCCGTAGGCGCCGAGGCGCCGGTGTCGGTCTCGGTGCGATCTTGTCCTCATGTCGGTCACGACGCGGGCGGGCCGAGGCGCCCCCGCTGCCCGTGAGAGCGTGCCTCCCGTGCGCACGGTGCTGGTGGTCGGGATCGGTCTGGGCGAGCCGGGTCAGTTGACCCTCGACGCCGTCGAGGCGCTCGGCGCCGTCGACGTGGTGGTGCTGCTGCACAAGCCCGGCCCGGCGGACGAGCTCACCTCGATCCGGGCCGGGATCGTCGAGCGCTTCGCTCCGCAGGCCCGCGTGGTCGAGCGTGACGACGCCGTGCGCGACCGGACGTCGCCCGACTACGAGGGCGCCACCGAGCGATGGCGCGACGAGCGCGCCGCGCTCTACGAACAGACCCTTCTCGACGAGGTGCCCGACGGCGGCTCCTGCGCCCTGCTCGTGTGGGGCGACCCGGCGATCTACGACGGCACCGTCGAGATGCTGCACCGCCTCGACGCCCGCGGCCGCGTCGCGCTCGACTGGCGCGTGGTCCCGGGCCTCGGCGCGCCGACGGTGCTCGCCGCGGCCCACCGCACGACGCTCACCCGCACCGCCCGCGCGGCGACGATCACCCCCGCCCGCCGGGTGCTCGACGACAGCGTGGACTCCGGCGAGGCCGACCTCGTCGTCATGCTCGACGGGGCGCGCGAGCACGGGCTGGAGCACCTCGACGACGACGCCATCGTGTACTGGGGCGCCTACGTCGGCACCCCCGACGAGGTGCTCGTCGCCGGACGGGTGGGCGATGTGCGCGACGAGATCCTCGCCGCGCGCCAGGAGCTCCGGAAGCGCAAGGGCTGGCTCATGGACACCTATCTCGTGCGACGGCGCTAGGCGGCCGCCCGCTCCGCCACCGGCCGCCGCCGGAGACGAGGCTGTGTGATCTCCGGCGGGTCGTAGGCCATGTCGAGGCGCCCCACGTCGGTGCCCGGCGGCACGACCGCGTCGATGCGGTCGAGGAGATCGTCGTCGAGGACGGTGTCGACGCCGGCGAGCAGGTCCTCGAGGTGGTCCATCGTGCGCGGTCCGATGATCGCCGAGGTGACGCCGGGGTGGGCGATGGCGAACGCCGTGGCCAGGTGGGTCAGCGGCATCCCGGCGTCGCGCGCGAGTCCGAGGAGCTGCTCGACGACGTCGAGCCGGCGCTCGTCGCGCAGGTGCGCGAACCCGAAACCGGCGCGGTGCGCCGTGGCCTCCTGCCCCTTGCGGTAGCGCCCGGTGAGCAGGCCCCCGGCCAGCGGGCTCCAGACCAGCGTGCCCATCCCGTAGCGCTGGGCGACCGGGAGCACCTCGCGCTCGATGCCGCGGGTGAGGATCGAGTAGCTCGGCTGCTCGGTGCGGAAGCGCTCGTAGGAACGCCGCTCGGCGGCCCACTGCGCCTCGACGATCTCCGTCGCCGGGAAGGTCGACGACCCGATCGCGCGCATCTTGCCGGCGCGGACGAGGTCGGTGAGCGCCGAGAGGGTCTCCTCGACGTCGGTGTCCGGGTCGGGGCGGTGCACCTGGAACAGGTCGACGTGATCGGTCTGCAGGCGGCGCAGCGAGTCGTCGAGGGCGCGGACGAGCCAGCGCCGTGAGTTGCCGCGCCGGTTCGGGTCGTCGCCCATGGGCAGGTGCGCCTTCGTGGCGACGACGACGTCGTCGCGGCGGCCGAGCAGCGCCTTGCCGACGATCTCCTCGGACTCGCCACGAGAGTAGGCGTCGGCGGTGTCGACGAAGTTCATCCCGGCGTCGAGCGCCCGGTGGATGATCTTGATCGAGTCGTCGTGGTCAGGGTTGCCGACGGCGCCGAACATCATGGCGCCGAGGCAGTAGGGGCTGACCTTGATACCGGTACGGCCCAGGGTGCGGTACTGCACGGTCCCTCCCGGGGGACGAGGTGGTGGGCGCCGACGCGACGGGCTACCGTCGCAGAAGCGGAACGTACGTCCGGAACCGTAGACGGAACGTGGTTCCGTTTGCAAGGAGGTGTGCGGTGGGAGAGGCGGGCCCGGTGCGGCGCGTGCGCGCGGACGCGCGCCGCAACACCGACGCCCTGCTCGAGGCGGCCGCGACCGTGTTCGCCACGTCCGGCGTCGACGCCCCGGTCCGCGAGATCGCGACGACGGCCGGGGTGGGCGTCGGCACGGTGTACCGGCACTTCCCGAAGCGCGCCGACCTGGTCGCGGCGGTGTTCCGCCACGCCGTCGACGCCTGCGCCGACGAGGCCCCGGCGCTGGCCGCCGAGCACCCGCCGGGCGAGGCGCTCGCCCGCTGGCTGCTGCGCTACACCGACTTCATCGCCACCAAGCGCGGGCTCGCCGCGGCCCTGCACTCCGGCGATCCGGCGTTCGACGCCTTGCCCGCCTACTTCGACCAACGGTTCCGGCCCGCCCTCGACGCGCTGCTCGCCGCGGCGGTCGACGCCGGCGAGGCGCGCTGCGACGTCGCGGCGAACGACCTGCTGCGCGCCGTCGCCAACCTCTGCGGGCCGGCCCACGACGCCGGCCCGGATCACGCCCGGCGCATGACCGCGCTGCTGGTCGACGGCCTGCGCCGCGGCGCGGTCAGCCCAGCCTGAGGTTCCACCGCCCGTCGCCGCCGGTGAGCACGCACCGGGACAGCGGCGCGACGTCGACCCGCCACGCGCCGGGGGGCCCGGCCCCGAGGGCGTGGGCGACCGCGGCGCGGACGACGGGCGGGTCGACGACGGCGAGCACGACCGCCCGGTCGGTCCGGGGGAGGGCGTCCATCCAGGCCCCCACGCGCCCGAGGAGCGCGCCGAGGGACTCGCCCCTCGGCGGTGCGGCGTCGGGGTCGGTCAGCCATGCCTGCAGCGTCGCCGGGTCCTCGACCGCCAGATCGTCGGGCGCCCGCCCGACCCAGGCGCCGGGGTCGGGCTCGGCCGGGGCGTCGCCGTCGACCGGACGACCGGGCAGCGCGAGCTCCGCGGTCTCCCGACAGCGGCGTGTCGGCCCGCACCACAGGAGCTCGGGCGGGGCGAGGACGCCCGCGAGCGCCGACGCGGCGCGCCGCCCGCCGTCGTCGAGCGGCTCGTCGGCGGGGAAGCGGGCGTGCCGGGACGCGGTGGTCGCGGCGTGGGCGAGCAGGTGCAGGCGCACGGCACCGACCTAACTGCTCGTCCGCGTCTCGCGCACGAGGGCCACGACGACGGCGAGCAGCACCAGCCCGACGGCCGGGGCGAGGATCGTCCACGGGGCGCGCTCGACGTAGGCCAGCGAGGCGGCGAGCACCGCGCCCCACTCCGGGGAGTCGGGCGCCGCGCCGAGCCCCAGGAACGACAGGGCGGCGATGCCCAGCGCGGCGTGCGGGACGCGGGCGAGCCCGTGGCGTACGACGGGACCGACGACGGCGGGCAGCACGTGCCTGCGCGCCACGCGCCACGGCGACGCCCCGGCGAGTACCGCCGCGCGCACGTACCCCGACGCCCGCGCCTCGACGGCCAGCGTCCGAGCGTGCACGGCCAGCGGCACCCAGCCGACGGCGGCGACGGCGATCGCGGCCCCGAGCAGGCCGGGGCCCGCGATCGCCGCCACGACCAGGCCGACCACGACCGGGGGCAGCGCGTTGAGGACGTCGGCCGCCCCGGCCCGCGCGGACCGCCGACCGACCCCGACCGCGAGCCCGATCACCAGGCCCACCGCGGTCACCGCGACGGCGGTGCCCACCGTCAGCAGGGCGCCGTGCGCGATCCGCGCCCACAGGTCCCGGCCGACCGCGTCGGCCCCCAGGGGCAGGGACCACGACGGCGGGGCGAGCCGGCGCCCGGGGACCGTGGTCGACGCGTCCCGGGGCAGGCCCGCCACGACGACGGCGGCGAGCACACCCGCGGCGGCCCACGGCGCCCACGAGCGCGCGCGGCCGGAGGCGTCGGGCACCCCGGAGGGCAGCTCCCCGCCCGCGCCCGCCGGGCCCAGCAGCGCACGGTGCGCCAGGACCCCGGTCCCGCCGAGGGCGAGGCCCAGCACGACCAGCAGCATGATCGCGGCCTGTGCGACGGGCAGGTCCTGGGCCAGCACGGCGTCGAGCGCGAGCGTGCCCACCCCCGGGATGCCGAAGAGCTGCTCGACGGCCACGGCGCTGCCCAGCAGCCCGACGACGAGCAGGGCGATCTGCGGTGTCGCCGTGGCGACGGCGCGTCGCGCGACCCCGACCGCGACCGTCGCCGGCGGCGTGCCCCACGAGCGCCACGTCCGCACCCACTCCTCGGCCAGCGCCGACTCGGTCGCCGACGACAGCATCCGCGCCAGCAGCCCGCCCGCGGGCAGGCCGAGGGCGAGCGCGGGCAGGACGAGGTTCGCCGGGCCGGCGAACCCGGTGCTGGGCAGCAGCCCCGCACCGACGGCGACGACCGCGACGAGCACGGCGCCCAGCACGATCTCGGGGATCGCACCCAGGACCGAGGCGGCGACCGCGCTCCCGCGCCCGGTGTCCGTCCCGCCCCGCCGCGCCGCCTGCCACACCCCCGGTGCGAGCAGGGCGACGGCGGTCACCGCGGCGACCACGACCGCCGCGACCGCGAGCGTCAGCGACACGCCCAGCGCCCCGGACACCGACGGACCCACCGGCGCGCGCGACACCCACGACGTCCCGAGGTCACCCCGCGCGACATCGCCCAGCCAGCCCAGCGCCCCACGGACGGGGTCGGCGGGCAGGTCGAGCTCGGCCCGCAGGGCCTCGAGGGCGGCCGGGTCGACGCCGCGTTCGGGGTAGCGCACGTGCAGCACGCTCGCCGCCGGGTCGGTCTCCCACAGCCACGGCAGGGCGGCGACGACGAGCGACACCAGCACCACGGCGACCGCGCCCGAGACGAGGGGCAGGAGCCGCCGGGCCGGGGTCACGGGCCCGTCCCGGCGTGTCGCGGCCGCGAGCGTGTGGCGATCCTGGCGTTCGTCGCCAGCAAAGCCGCATTGCTCGAACGCCTCATCCGCGCCGGGTCTCCTGCGTGACGAGGACCTGCTCGTTCGGATCCTCGGCCACGCCGGTGACGCCCGCGCCGACGCCGATCCGTGCGCGCTCGGTGACGTGCGGGACGACCGCGTCGGCAGCCAGCACCCGGGCCTCCACCTCCAGCGCGGCCCGGCGGCGGGCCTCGACGTCGCTGGTCTGCGCGGCGGTCGCCAGGACCGCATCGGTGGCCGGGTCGCAGTAGCCGGCCCAGTTGTAGCCGCCAGCGCAGGAGAAGTCGCTGGTCAGGTAGCCGATCGGGTCGCCGGTGTCGAGCTGCTGCGACCGGCTGACGATCACGGCGTCGAACGTGCCGGTGCCCAGCTGCGCCTCGAACGCCGAGCTCTCCAGCACCGTGACGTCGACGGTGAAACCGGCGCGCCGCAGCGCGTCGGCGTCGGCCGCGGCGATCTCGGGCAGCTCGGCGCGGTCGGAGTAGGTCGCCAGCCGGATGCGCTGGCCGGTGGGCGGGGTCGGCGGGGTGTCGGCGTGCGCGGGACGCGCGCCAGGAGCCACAGCCCACGGGGTGGCCGGCCCGAAGAGGCCGCCGGCGGGGTCGGCGCGGCCCTCGTAGATGGTGCCGGCGACGTCGATCGGGGCGATCGCCGCGCGCGCCGCGGCCCGCAGGCCCGGGTCGGCGAACACCGGCGAGCGCTGGTCGAGGTACACCGCGACGCTGCGCGGCAACGGCACACCGACGACGCGCTGGGGGGCGGTGATCGAGGCGACCTGGGAGGCGGGGATGGCCTCGGCGACGTCGAGCTCGCCCGCGCGCAGCGCGTTCGTCCGTGCCGCGCCGTCGGTCAGGAATCGGGCGTCGATGCCGGGCGCGGCCACCGGTCCCCGCCACGAGGACGGGTTGGCGTCCAGCGCGGCGCCGGTCGAGCCGTCGACGCGGGTGAGGACGAACGGGCCCGTGCCGGCACGGACCGGGCTGGGACGGGTCGGGTCGGCGTAGGCGCCGGCGGCGAGGACGACCAGCTCGGGGGAGGCCAGACGTTGCGGGAGCACCGGGTCGGGGACAGGCGTGGTGACGACGACGGCGTCGGGACCGTCGGGGCGCGCGGTGAGAGGGGCGCGGCCCTCGGCGAGGGACGCCAGCGCGCGGGGCGCCGGGGTGGCCGCCGCGGCGCGCGTCAGGCTGTTCACCACCGCCTCCGGGGTGAGCGGCGACCCGTCGTGGAAGGCGACGCCGGGGCGCAGGGTGAAGCGCCAGCTCGTGGGGGAGAGCTGCGTCCACGCCGTCGCGAGCGCGGGCTCCGGGCCACCGGCGGCGAGCGTCACCAGGGGCTCGGTGACCCCGAGCCTCGTGGCCAGGGTGGCCTCGTTGCCGTAGGGCGAGAGCCCGGAGGTGGGCGGGAACGACAGGCCCACCCGGAGCCGGCTCTCGGTGCCCTCGCTGCCCTCCACGCCGCCCTCCACGCCGCCCGAGCCGCTGAAGCAACCGGCGAGGACGAGCGCGAGCAGGGTCAGGACGGCGGCGAACCGGATCACGACGAGGTCCTCTCGGGGGTGGGGACGGGGGCGCGCAGGGCGGGGACGCGGCGCACGAGCACGCCCATGACGACGGCGCTGGCCAGGGGCAGCAGGGCGGTGACGGCCCAGGGCAGGGCGGGCCGGGCGTCCACGTCGAGCAGGGCACCGAGCAGCGAGCTGCCGCCGAGCACCGCCAGCCCGCCGGCCGAGGCCAGCACGCCGAAGTGCGCGCCGAGACGGCGCTCGCCGGCCAGCCGCCCGACGGCGTCCTGGGCCACGGGCACGACCGTCATCTGGCCCAGGGTCAGCAGGACGACGAACACCACCGCGGGGACCGGGCCCGGCACCTCGAGGGCGATGAGCACCGCCGTGGCGAGGAAGGACGCGGCGAGGACGCCGAAACCGAGCGGCAACGCGCGGGTGCCCAGGCGGCGGCGCACGAGCTCGGCCAGCGGGATCTGACCCAGCACCACGATCACCGCGGAGAGCACGAACAGCGCGCCGAGCACCCCCGCGGACCCGACGCGCTCGAGCTCCACGGGCAGCGCGAGGTAGAGCTGGTTGTAGCTGAGCAGCCAGGTCGAGTAGGCGGCCGTGAACGCGAGGAAGGCGGGGTTGCGCAGCACCCGGCCCCAGCCGCCGAGCAACGGCTCACCGGCATGGGCGGCGGGCTCGCGCGGCATGACGCGCGCGAACGCGACGAGGACGACGACGAAGACGCCCGCCGCCGCGAGAGACGTGACCGCGAAGTCGACGGCGAGCAGGACCGACCCGAGCACGGGCCCGACGACGACGCCGACCTCGCCCGCGACCCCGAACATCGCGAACGCCTCGCTGCGCGTCGGTCCGGCCGGACCTCCCGCCCGTTCCAGCTCCCCGGCGCGGCGCGCGAGCTCGGACTCCACCGCCGGCGAGAACAGCGCCGCGGCGAACCCGGTGGCGACGGTGCCGGCGACGAGCAGCGGCAGCCCGTCGGCCAGCGCGAGCAGCACGAAGCCGGCGATCCGCACGACGAACCCGGTGAGGGCCACCGGCCGCGTCCCGAAACGGTCGGCGAGCGCCCCGCCGAGGAAGAACAGCCCCTGCTGGCTGAAGGTGCGCAGCCCCAGCAGGAGCCCGACGAGCGTCGCGCCGAGCCCGAGATCGCGGGTGAGGTGCAGCGCGAAGAACGGCAGCACCAGGTAGAAGCCGGTGTTGAACGCGAGCTGCCCGAGCACGATGAGGCGCATGGGCGCGGGCAGCTCGGCGAGCCGGCCGAGCACCGACCAGCGGCGCAGCAGGGCTTTCAGTGCCGTCATCCCCACTCCACGGGCAGGACGGCGCCGAGCAGCGCCCGCGTGGCGTCGGCCGACGGCCGCGCGAACACGGTGGCGACGGGACCGGTCTCCACGACCCGGCTGGCGTCCAGGACGGCCACATCGGCGCAGAGCCGCTGGGCGATCCCGAGATCGTGGCTGACCAGCAGCAGCTGCGTGCCCCCGGCACGGGTGAGGTCGTCGACCAGCGCGACCAGCCGGGCCCGCGTCGTCGGGTCCACCGCGCTGAACGGCTCGTCGGCCACGAGCACCTCGGGGCCGGCGGCGAGGGCGCGTGCCAGGGCGATGCGCTGGCGCTCGCCGCCGGAGAACGCGGCGGGTCGGCGGGCGGCGACGGCCGGGTCGAGACCCACGGCGTCGAGGAGCTGGGCCACCCGCGCGCCGTGGTCGCCGTCCACCCGAAGACACTCGAGCGGCTCGCGGATGCTCGCGCCCACCGGCAGCCGCGGGTCCAGGGAGCTGGCCGGGTCCTGGGCTACCACGCCGACCGCGTGGCGCAGCGCGCCGGGGGCCCGGGGCGTCACGAGGTCGCCGCGGAAGCGGACCGTCCCCGCGTCGGGCGCCTCGAGGGCGAGCAGCACCCGCAGCAGCGTCGACTTCCCCGACCCGGACGCCCCGACGATCGCGAGATCGCGTCCGGTGGGCACCTCGAGGTCGAGGCCGTCGAGCGCCGTGCGCGTCACGCCTCGTCGCCACGGCCGGGGCCGGTCGCCGGGCACGGAGTAGCGGCGGGTGACGCCCGCGAGGGAGAAGGTCACGCCGGCACCTCCGGCACGGACAGCCGCGCAGCCTCCACGAGCGCGCGGGTGATCTCGTGCTCCGGCGCGGCGAGGACCTCGCGCACGGAGCCCTGCTCGACGACCCGCCCGCCCGACAGGACGAGCACGCGCTCGCACACGGCGGCCAGCACGCCGAGGTCGTGGGTGACCATGACGAGCGCGGTCCCGGTGGCGGCGAGCGCGGTGCCGAGTCGGTCGAGCAGGGCGCGGGCGACGGGCGGGTCGAGCGCGGCGGTGGGTTCGTCGGCGACGAGCAGCCGCGGCCGGCAGGCCAGGGCGGCGGCGAGGGCCACGCGCTGGCGCTGTCCGCCGGAGAGCTGGGCCGGGCGGGCGCGGGCCAGCTCCTCCGGCAGGTCGACCTCGGTGAGCAGCTCGGCGGCCCGGCCGCGGGCGGCGCCGCGCGCGAGGCCCTGGTGGCGACGCAGGACCCCGGCGAGCTGGCGGCCGACGTCGATCAGCGGGTGCAGCGCCGTCGCCGAGTCCTGGGCGACGAGGGCGACCTCGCGCCCGCGGACCCCGGCGAGGGCCTGCTCGGACGCGCCGACGAGCTCGGCGCCGGCGACCCGGACGCTGCCGGTCGCGGCCGCACCGGGCGGCAGCAACCCGGCGAGGGCGGCCGCGGTGAACGACTTGCCCGCCCCCGAGGGCCCGACGATCCCGCAGCGCTCGCCGGCGTCGACGCGCAGTGACAGGCCGTCGACCGCGGTGGTGCCGCCGATGGTGAGGCGCAGGTCGCGGACCTCGGTGGCCGGAGAGGACGTCATCGGCCCTCACCCTAGAGGGCACTCGCCGTCGGAGGGCGCCTGCCTTTCGTGCTCTGCAACGCACTGGTCGCACGCGCATATCGTCATGTATTGCCATCATGTGGCGGCATGACCGTAGCCGCGCCCACGATGGAATGTCCTGTTCAGGGCCCATAGCTCACCACATGCTGAGGTGTTGACGGTGATCGGCGGGGCCGCCTAGCGTGGGCCGGCGGCCGCCCGTCACGGCCGGCCGCCGCAATCGTGCCGTTCCGAGAAGGAGAACACCGTGACCTCTGCCGGTGCCGTGTCCAGCAACCAGGCCACCGCGAAGGCCCAGGCCACCGCCGTCCCGGCGTCGGAGACGCTGCCGTGGCTGCTCAGCGCCCTGGTCGTCGGTCTCGTGCTCTACTACGTCATCGGCGTCGACGAGGGCGCGGTGTCGGTTCTCGGTGACACCACCGTGCTGCACGAGTTCGTCCACGACGCCCGCCACTTCCTCGGCTTCCCCTGCCACTAGTCCCCTGTCGCACGAGGAGGGAGTGGGGATGGAGGCGCGCTCGTTCGTGCTGCGCGGCGTGCTGGCGGGCGCGGCCGCCGGGCTCGTCTCGTGGGTGTTCTCGCTGGTGTTCGCCGAGCCGCAGATCGAGGCCGCGATCGCCTACGAGGAGGGTCGCGGCGCGGCGGAGGAGGCCCTGGCCGTCGCGGCCGGGTCGGCCCCCGCCGCGGGCGGCGAGGAGGAGATCGTCTCCCGCGGGGTGCAGGCCACCCTGGGGATCGGGGTCGGGATGGTGGGCATCGGCATCGCGCTGGGCCTGCTGTTCGCCGTCGCGTACACGCTGCTGCACGGCCGGGTGGCGCTGCGCCCGCGGGTGCTCGCGCTGGTCGTGGCCGGCGCCGGCTTCCTGACGATCTACGCGACGCCGTTCCTCAAGTACCCGGCGAGCCCGCCGGCGGTGGGCAGTGACGAGACCATCGGTGATCGCACGGCGCTCTACCTGCTCATGGTCATCGGGTCGCTGGCGTTCCTGGCCGCCGCGGTCTTCGTCGCGCGCCTGGTCCGCGAGCATCTCGGCACCTGGAACGCCGTGCTCGTCGGTGGGGTCGTCTACGTGGCGCTCTCAGCGGTGCTGATGGCCGTGCTGCCGGGGCTGGGCGAGCTGACGATCAACGTGGTGGAGAACGGACCGCGGGTCAGCGAGACACCGATACCGCTGCGCGACGCGTCCGGGGCGATCCTCTACCCCGGCTTCGACGCGGACGTGCTCTACGACTTCCGCCTCGCGTCGTTCGCCGCGCAGATGCTGCTCTGGGGCGTGCTCGGGCTGGTGTTCGGGGCGCTGGTCGAGCGGCGGATGGCCCGCGCCGAGACCTCCGAGCGCCCTGTGGCTGCCGCCTCGTGAGTGCTCGTCCGTGCCCTGGCACGGACGAGCACTCACGAGACGAGACGCCAGAGCCCGGCGACCGACGCGCACACCACGAAGCCCAGCGCGAGGGGCAGCAGCGTCGCCACGAGCGTCCAGCGCAGGCTGCGGGTCTCGTGCCAGATGGTCAGGACCGTCGTGCTGCACGGGTGGTGCAGCAGCGTGAACAGCATGAGGTTCACGGCCGTGAGCAGCGTCCAGCCGCCGGTCGTGACCAGCACCGACCCGATCTGCGCGTCGTCGCCCAGCTCGAGCATCACCCCCGGCGCCGCACCGGCGGCGGGCGCGCCCAGGGTCAGCGTCAGCATGACGATCGTCGGGATGATGATCTCGTTGGCCGGGACCGCCACGACGTAGGCGAGCAGGATGATCCCGTTGAGCCCCATCAGCCAGCCGATCGGCTCCAAGGCCGTGACGAGGTGGGCGGCGACGCTCGCGTCGCCGAGGTCGACGTTGCTGACCAGCCAGATCACCGCACCGGCCGGCGCCGCCATCACGACGGCACGGCGGAGCACCTTGAGCGTGCGGTCGATGATGCTCGTGTACAGGGTGCGCAGCACGCGCGGCGGTCGGTAGGGCGGCAGCTCCAGGGAGTAGACGGAGCTCTCGCCCTGCAGCACCGTGCGGGAGAGCGCCCAGGACACCGCGAGCGTCACGCCGATCCCGAGGATCACCACCGCGACCACGGCGCCCGCGGCGACGAACCCGGCGAGGGCCGGCGGCACCACGGCCCCGACGAAGATCGTCCCCATGAGGATCAGCGTCGGCCAGCGCCCGTTGCAGATGCTGAAGTTGTTGGTGATGACCGCGATGAGCCGCTCGCGGCGGCTGTCGATGATGCGCGTGGCGGTGACGCCCGCGGCGTTGCAGCCGTAGCCCATCATCATCGTCAGCGACTGCTTGCCGTGCGCCCCGGCGCGGGCGAACAGCCGATCGAGGTTGAACGCCACGCGCGGTAGGTAGCCGAAGTCCTCGAGCAGGGTGAACAGCGGGAAGAAGATCGCCATCGGCGGGAGCATCACCGCGACCACCCAGGCCGTGGCCAGGTAGACCCCGTCGACGAGCAGACCCGTCACCACCGCGGGCGCGCCCAGGGCGGTGAACCCGTCGCGCAGCCACGTGTGCCCGTTCTCGACCAGCAGCGTGTAGAGCAGGTCGGACGGCACCGCGGCGCCGGCGATCGTGAACCAGAAGACGCCGAAGAACAGCACGCCCATCGCCACGAACCCCCACACGCGGTGGGTGAGCACGCGGTCCAGGGCCCGGTCGACGGTCAGGCGGGCGGCCGCGCCGTCGCGGTCGACGCTCTCGGCCGCGAGCCGGGCGGCGTCGGTGTAGAGCGACTCGACGATGCGGTCGCCGACGTCGTCGGAGAGGTCGCGGCGCAGGCGGGCGGCCTCGTCGAGGAGGTCGGTCATCCCGCGGCCTCCGCGGCGGTGTCCGTCGTGGGCGCGGCGAGGTCCCCCAGCGTGCCGTCGCGCACCGCGGCCTCGATGCCCGGGTCGCCCTCGAGCAGGCGCAGCGCGACCCACCGGGTGTTGGGCAGCGACGGGAAGCGCGCCGCGACCTGCTGGGCCAGCGCGGACACCGCCCGCTCGAGCTCGGGGTCGTGATGGGTCAGGCGCAGGGGCGCGGGCGGGTCGTCGGCGGTCGCGACCTGCTCGATGGCCGCGAGCAGGTCGGACAGGCCCTCGCCGCGCCGGGCCGCAGTGGCGACGACGGGGACGCCGAGCTCGCGGGTCAGGTGGCGCACGTCGACGGTGATCCCGTGGCGGCGGGCCTCGTCGACGAGGTTGAGGGCGACGACCACCCGTCCGGTGATCTGGCGGACCTGGAGCACCAGCGGCAGGTTGCGCTCGAGGCGCGTCGCGTCGACCACGACGACGGTGACGTCGGGCCGCCCGAACAGCAGCACGTCGCGGGCGACGTCCTCGTCGGCGCTGGTGGACAGCAGCGAGTACGTCCCGGGCAGATCGACGATGCGGTAGCCGACCCCGCCGTAGGAGAAGCCGCCCTCGGCGCGCGCGACGGTCTTGCCCGCCCAGTTGCCGACGTGCTGGCGCAGACCGGTGAGCGCGTTGAAGACGGTGCTCTTGCCGGTGTTCGGGTTGCCCGCGAGGGCGACGACGTAGGAGTAGCGCCCGGGGTCGAGCCCCAGGCGGGCGAGGCGTGCCGCGTCCGGGGCGAGCGCGCAGGAGGCACACGCCTCACCGGCCCCCGGGCCGACGCCCGGCGTCGGCAGCGGCGTCGCCACGGGTCAGCGGTCCTCGTCGTCGGGGTGGGCCTCGACGTGGACGGCCCGGGCCTGGTCGCGGCGCAGCACCACGAGGGCGCCACGGACCTCGTAGGCGGTCGGGTCCCCCAACGGGCTCGTCAGCTCCGCGTGCACCGCGGCGCCGGGCAGCAGGCCGAGGTCCATCAGTCGGCGGCGCGCACCGCCCCGGATCTCCAACCCGGTGACCACGGCGCGGTCACCCCGGGGGAGCTCGTCGAGTGTCATCACCATCACCCGTTCCGCCGCCGTCTTCGCCGCGCTGGTACCCGGAAGTTCGGCCAGCCGAACTCTGGTGACGGATGCTACGTCGCCGAGGTCCGGTGGAACACCCCCTCGACGACCTCACCGACCCACAGCGCCTCGGCCAGCTCCGGTCCGAGGTCGAGCTCGCGGAGCTCGTGGCCGTCGCGGGCGAGCCGGACGAGGAACGGCCCGCCGAACGGGCGCCGGGCGACGAGCTCGAGGGTGACACCGAGCTCGACCGCATGCTCGCGCAACCACGCGAGCATGGCCGGGTCGGTGTCGTCGACGCGCGTGAGCAGCCCCCGGTCGCCGGGCTCGAGCGTGGAGAACCGCCGACCGTCGAAGGGGGCGATCGTGCCGTCGGGCGTGGGGATCGGGTCGCCGTGGGGATCGAAGCTCGGGTGCCCGAGGCGCGCGTCCATCCGGGCGAGCAGCCGCTCGGAGACGTGGTGCTCCAGCACCTCGGCCTCGACGTGCACCTCGTCCCAGCCGTAGCCCAGCTCGCGGACGAGGTAGGTCTCGAGCAGGCGGTGGCGGCGCAGCACGGCGAGCGCGGCGCGCGTGCCCTCCTCGGTGAGCCGGACCCCGCCGTAGCGGCGGTGCTCGACGAGGCCCTGCTCGGTCAGCCGCCGGACCATGCCCGACACCGACGACGCGCCCACGCCGAGGCGCCGGGCCAGGCCGGTGGTCGACGCCGGACCCTCGCCGCGCTCGGCGGAGGCGTAGATGGCCTTGAGGTAGTCGTCGACCGCCGTCGAGTGCGGGGCGTCGGGACCGGCCATGACCAGAGCGTAGCGGCGCGACCCCGCTCCGAGGACGTCGTCGCAGGTCGAGGTGCTACAAGGTGGCGCGCAGCGCGCGTACCGCGTCAGCGCAGGCCGAGGCAGACTCGGCGTGCCGACGGCAGTGCTCGTGGTGGTCGGCGTGCGCGCCGCAGGCGGACGCGCTGGCGTCGCAGGCCAGCGCCGCGGCGTCCAGCACGGCGGTCAGAGTGACCGGGTCGCCGCCCTCGCCACGGACCAGGACGCGGTGCGCGGCGGCGCAGACGTCGGCGCAGTCGAGCGCCCGGCGAGTCTCGGCCGCCATCCCGCCGGTTGCCGCCATCGCGATCGTGCACGCGGTACTGACCTGCTCGCACTCGGCCAGGGCATCGAGCGCGTCGACGCGCTCGGGCGCGGCGGTGTCGCCGATGCTCGCGAGGTCCTCGCTGGTGTGGGTCATCGTTCCCCCTCGGGTCCGGGACGTCCCCAGGATCGCTGGGTACGCGCCGGTAGGCACCTCGCCGGTCAGTCGGTGAGGCGCGCCCGGAACAGGCCGGGACGCCGGGCGCCGAGGACAGGGATCGAACAGCAGCTGCCCGCCCGGGAAGCGCGCCGCGAGGTCACGGGCCAGTCCGAGCGCCTGCTCGCGCGTGAAGTACATGAGCAGGCCCTCGGCGGTGACGATCGTGGGCGTCGGCGGGTCGGTGGTCACCGCGTCCATCCAGGCGCGATCGAGCGCCGAGAGGGTCAGCGTCCGCACGCGATCGGCGGCGGGCAGCCCCGGGCGTCGCGCCTCGGCGGCCCGGTTGTGCAGGGTCCACAGCGTCGTCTCCGGCACGCCGGTGAGCTCGGGTCGCACCGTCACGGCCCCGCCGCCCGTCGGCCCCGTGCGCGTACAGGTGCGCGTCGACGCCGACAGCGCCTCGCGGTGCGGACAGCGACGGCATCAGCGTTCACCTCCGAGAAGCATGAGGTGAGGCTCGCCTTACTTCGCTGTCAGCGGGAGATAGGCTCGGCGTCGTGTCGGACGTCGTGGACCGTGCCCGGGACCTCGCGGACGCCGTGCTGCGGCCCGCGGCCGAGGAGGTCGACGCCACCGCGACGATCCCCGAGGGCCACTTCCGTGCGTTGGCCGACGCCGGCTTCTACGGCCTGGCGGCGCCGCCCGAGGCCGGCGGGCCGGACATCGGCTTCGACGAGTTCCTCGCCGTGGTCGAGACGCTCGCCGGCGCGTGCCTGACCACGACGTTCACGTGGATGCAGCACCACGGCACGGTGCGCGGGCTCGCGGACACGGCGAACATCGCGCTGCGCGAGCGCCACCTCGCCGCGGCGGTCCGCGGGGACAGACGCTGCGGGGTCGCGTTCGCGGGGGCCATCCCGCAGCCACCGCAGCTGTGGGCCACGGCGGTCGACGGGGGCTGGCGTCTGGACGGCGTCGCGCCGCTGGTCACGGGCTGGGGGCTCGTCGACCTGCTCCTGGTCTCCGCTCGCGACGCCGCCAGTGCCGACGCCGACGACGAGCACGCCCGGGTCGTGGCCCTGCTCGTGCCGGCCCGCCCCGCGGACGGGGTGACCGTGCACCCCCTCGACCTCGCCGCGGCGAACGGCAGTCGTACCGTGCGCCTCGACGTCGACGGCTGGTGGGTGCCCGACGACGCCGTGGTGTCGGTGCGCTCGCGGGCGGACTTCCTCGCCGCCCAGCACGGCAGCGCGCGGGTCAACGGCTGCCTCGCGCTGGGGATCGCCGGGCGCTGCGCCGCGATGGTCGAGGAGGCGGGCGGACCGGAGGCGGCCGCGGCGCTGCGGCACGCGCTCGACGCCGCGCGCGCCGGCCTGGACGGGGCGCTGGCCGACCCGTCGGCGATGCCCGCCGCCCGGGCGACCGCGTCGGCCCTGGCCGTGCGGGCGGCCGCGACGCTGACCGTCGCCGTCGGCAGCCGCGCGATCGTCGGGCGCCATCCCGCCCGGCGGCTGGCCCGCGAGGCGGCGTTCACCCTCGTCGCCGCCGGCCGCCCCGAGATCCGCACCGAGCTGCTCGGTGCGCTGTCGCGCATGTGAGCACACGACGACCCCCCGGCCCCGGAGGGCACGAGGGGTCGTCGCGCGCCGCGCGGCGGACGCTTGTCGGAACGATCACCGCGCGAGACCGGACGGACTCAGGCGATCTTGAGCCCCTGCGCGTGCTGGTAGCGCTGCGCCGCATCGGCCCAGTTCACGACGTTCCACCAGGCCTTCACGTAGTCCGGCTTGACGTTCTGGTAGTCCAGGTAGAAGGCGTGCTCCCACATGTCGAGCATGACCACGGGGACGATGCCCAGCGGCACGTTGGCCTGCTGGTCGTAGAGCTGGAAGACGCGCAGCTTCCCGGTGAGGGTGTCGACGCCGAGGATCGCCCAGCCCGAGCCCTGGATGCTCGTCGCGACGGCGGTGAAGTGCTTCTGGAACAGGTCGAACGAGCCGAAGTCCCGGTCGATCCCCGACGCCAGGTCCCCGTCCGGCTTGTCGCCGCCGTCGGGGCTGAGGTTCACCCAGAACACCGAGTGGTTGATGTGCCCGCCGTAGTTGAAGGCGAGGTTCTTCTCCCAGAGGAGGGCCGTCGTGCCGATCGTGTCCTGCTCGCGGGCCTCGGCCAGCGCGTCGATCGCGGCGTTCAGCCCGGTGACGTACGTGTTGTGGTGCTTGTCGTGGTGCAGCTCCATGATCTTGCCCGAGATGTGCGGCTCGAGAGCGCCGTAGTCGTAGGGCAGGTCGGGGAGCGTGTACTCCGCCATCCGGTGTCTCCGATCCGGGTCGGCTGCTGCTTCGCCTGTGGAGGGCCAGCGTCCTGCTGTTGCCGCCGATGTGCAACTCCGGCTCTCTGGCGCGTCCGGGTCGCCCACCGACCGGGCGGGTGTACCCACTCACCCCGGGTTCGATCAGGCCGGTCGACGCGCGGACCCCACGACCGCGACGGGTGCCGGCCCGGCCCCGTCGCCGACCAGCACCGCCCGCCGCCACCCCCGCAACGAGCTGACCACCGCCAGCGCCGCGGCCCGGCGCAGGTCGGCGGGTCGCAGGGTCCGCTCCAGCAGATCGCCGCGGTCCCGGTGCACCGCCCGCCCCACGCCGGGCAGGGCGCCCGCGGACAGCGGCGGGGTGCACCAGACCCCGTCGAGGTGCACCGCGAGGGTCGCGACCGTGGTCTCGACCAGCTCCCCGCGGTCGTTGACCAGCACGACGTCGTCCGCGCCGGGGTGCCGGGCGCGGGCCTCGTCGTACGGCGCGCGGCGGGTGGTCTTGTGGTGGCGCGCGACGTCGTCGGGGTCGAGCCGCTGGTCGTCGACGGCCAGCCGCACCGGGCCGGGCCCGTCGACGGGGAGCGGCGCCACGGTGACCTCCACGCGCCCGTCGGCGGCCAGGTGCACGCGGACGCGGGCGTCGCCCGTCACCTCGCCCGTCATCTCGCCCGTCACCTCCGCCACCGCGGATCGCAGCACGGCCGGTTCGGCGGGGATGCCGAAGTACGCGGCCGAGTCGAGCATCCGCGCCAGGTGTCGCTCGAGGTGACGGGGCCGGCCGTCGACGAGCGCGAACGTCTCGAGCAGCCCGGCGGGCCGCGTCCGGTGACCCAGGACGCGGGCCTTCGCGCGCAGCTCGGCGTGCTCGGCGACCGGGTCCGAGCCCCACGTGATCCCGCTGCCGACGCCGTAGGACGCGGTGCCGCTGCGGCGATCGACGACGAGCGTGCGGATCGCCACCGAGAACCGTGCCCGCCTCTCCGGAGCGACCCACCCGATCGCGCCGCAGTAGACCCCGCGCGGTCCGGGCTCCAGGCCGGTGAGGATCTGCATGCTGCGCCGCTTGGGTGCCCCGGTGACCGAGCCGCACGGGAAGAGCGCGCCGAACAGCTCCGGCCACCCGGTCCCGGGCGCGAGGTGCGCGGTGACCCCGGACGTCAGCTGCCAGACGGTGCCGTAGCGCTCGGGCGTGCACAGGTCGGTGACGTGCACGGTGCCCGGGACGGCGACGCGGCCCAGGTCGTTGCGCACGAGGTCGACGATCATGACGTTCTCGGCGCGCTCCTTCGGGTCGGCGCGCAGGCGGTCGCACACGGCGCGGTCCGCCGCCGTCGTGGGCCCGCGCGCCGCCGTGCCCTTCATCGGGCGCATGCGGACCTCCGCCCCGTCGACCTCGCAGAACAGCTCGGGGCTCGCGCTCGCGACGACGAGGTCGTCGAGGTCGAGGAAGGCGTTGTACGACCCGCCCTGCTCGGTGGCCATCGCCGCGTAGACCGCCGCGGGGTCGGCCGGGGCGGCGGCGCGCAGTGTCGTCGTGAGGTTGGCCTGGTATGTCTCACCGGCCGCGATGCGCTCGCGCACGGCCCGGACCCCGTGCCCGTGGGCGTGGGCGTCCATGTCGGGCCGCCAGGGTCCGGTCTGCGGCCAGGGCTCCGGCACGACGACCGGCGCGACGGTCTCCGGGGCGTGGGTCACGCCGAACCAGGCCAGGGGTGTGCCCGGCGGCGGATCCACGCGCGGCAGGCTCGGGTCGAGCCCGGCGCCGGCCTCGTACGCCACGAACCCGAACGCCCAGCGCCCCGCGTTCGTGTGCTCCCCGAGGCGCGCGAGCACCCCGGGGACCTCGTCGTGCCTGGCCGCCACCAGCACCTCGTCGGGCGCCGGGAACGCCAGGGCTCGTCCGGCCCGGAGGTCGTCGAAACGCGCGGACGAGCGGGTCACGAGCGGCCAACCTAGCCGGGATCGTGGCCGGGGCGGTCAGTCGGCGTAGAGCCGGATCTCGAGGCCGTCGGGATCGCGCAGGCCCACGAGGACCTTGCCGCCGTGGTGCCCGGTGACGATCCCGCCGTGCTCGACGCCCAGCTCGTCGAGCCGCGCGCGCCACTGCTCGACCTGGTCGCGCTCGGGTACCAGCAGGGCCACGGGGTCGAAACCCGCCAGCCCCGCCGCGTGGTCGGGGTCCTCGCGCAGAGCGATGCCGCCCCCGCCACCATGGGGGAGCCGCAGCGCGACGCCCCGCACGACCCCGTCCTCCTCGAACTCGATCTCGAGGGCCAGTCCGAGCACCCGCTCGTACCACTCGCGGCTCCGGGACACGTCCGAGACGGGCAGCTTGACGTGGTGGAAGCCGGTGATGGTCGCGTCCATCGGGACCTCGCAGAGCTCGCGGTGTCGAGGTCCTCAGGGTGGCCCGATACGGCATCCCGCGACAGGGGCGGGACGCGCGCGGTCAGCTCGTCCGGGCGGTCTCGGGCTCGGGCAGCGCGTCGCGGACGGCGCGCAGCTCCTGCGCCACGGTGACGAGGCCGTCGGCGTTGACGCGCTTGAGTTCGTCGAGCACCTGCTCGAGCAGGGTGTTGGTGGTCTCGAGGGCCTCGCGCAGGGGCGCGGTACCGGCGATGTCGCCCAGCATGGTCGTCCTCCTCGGATCGGTATTCGGTACCGACGGTACCGGATACTGGGCGTCCTCACTGCCGGCCTCGCGACGTGTACACCCCGGGTGGGCGTGTCGTGGTGGCCCGTGGCTCCCACGGCCGCGAGCCTGGTCGCGCCGACGTCCTCGTCGATCCAGGTCGCGGCCTTGCCCGGGTCGGTGGACATCGCGCGGCCGAACGTGCTGGTCGTGCTCGTCAAAATGACCGGCGCCCCGGCGGTCGTGGCGACGTCGAGCACCGTCTACGTGCCGGTGACATCGACCTCGACGAACTCCTGGCGCGGGTGCGTGCCGACGTGCGGCTAGCGGAGCGTCGCGGTGTGCAGGACGTCGGTGACGCCGCGCGTCGCTCGCGAACGGCGGCGGGATGGGCCACGGAGCCGACGACGTCGTTCCAGGGCGAGGGCAGGACGTCGGGAGCGGTGACGGGTGCGCCCCCCCCCGCGCGCGGGGTGCGCACCAGGGCCTCGCCGAGGTGCCCGCTCGAGTCGGTGACCAGGAACCGCGTGCTCGCCACGCGGTCCGATCGTCGCGCGGCGCGGGGGATCAGCGGGGAGCGGGCACCGCGCCGAGCTGGACGAGGAGCCCGAGCATGTCGGAACACGACCATCGCTCGACGATCGCGCCCTCGCGGAAGTGAAGGATCGTGATGCCGGGCAGTGTGATCCGAGTCCCGGTGGGGGCGACTCCCATGAAATCGCCGTCGTGCCGTCCGGTGAGGGTGAAGCGGGTCGTGAGGCGGTCCCCGTCGCCGAAGGTCTCGTGCAGCTCGAGGTGGTTCTCCGGGAACGCGGCGAAGATGCCCTGGTAGAAGGTCTCGACGCCCGCCTTGTCCATGGGCTCTGGGGAGTAGCCGTGGAGGCGGATGTCGTCGGCGTAGACCTGCAGGTACCCGGGCAGGTCGCCGGCGTTCCACCGCTCGACAGCCGTCGCGAGTGCGGTCGCATTACGGGTCCCGGGATCGATCGTCGTCATCGTCGTCTCCTCACACGACGTCACCCGGACGGCTCTGCACAGGTGAGAACGAGCTACCCTAGCAGAGGTCAAGCACTCTCAGTGGTCGTCTCACGGTGCCAGGCGTCCGTGCATCAGCACGTCGCGCCGCTCGCCGCGGAGCACCAGGCGTCCGCGCAGCAGGCCCTCCTCGGCGAAGCCGGCGCGGGCGGCCAGGGCCCGGCTCCCGTGGTTGTCGGGCTCGATCTGCAGCTCGAGACGGTGGACGTCCCGGTGCGCGAAGGCCCAGGCCGCGAGCGTGTCGAGCGCGTCCGCGCCGAGACCGCGGCGCCGCGCCCAGGGCGCGATCCAGTACCCGATCTCGCCGATGCCGCGCTCGGCGTGGAGCAGGGTCATGCTGCCCACGAGCGAGCCGTCCGCGAGATCCTCGACGGCGTACGCCGCCCCGCCCCGGGCGCGGGCGCCGGGCACGCGGTGGGCGAGGAAGTGCTCCGCGTCGCCCGGGCCGTAGGGCGACGGCACGGTGGTCCAGCGCTGGATGTCCGGGTCCTGGCACGCCGCCTGGATCGTCGGCGCGTCGTTCGGACGCCATGGACGCAGGCGCACATGCGCGCCGGTGAGCACCGGCAGATCGCTCATGGTCGTCCCCTCGCACGCCCCCGGCGTGTCGCGCCGGCGAGGATGTGGCGATTCTGGCGTCCAGCGCCAGCAAAGCCGCATTGCTCGCACACGCCGTGTGCCTCGCTCGCTCAGCTCAGTCCTGGCGATAGGTCTCGAGGAAGTGGCCGATCCGGCCGATCGCGTCCTCGAGCGTCGCGGCGTGGGGGAGCGTGAGGATGCGGAAGTGGTCGGGTGTCGGCCAGTTGAAGCCCGTGCCCTGCACGACCTGGATCTTCTCCTCGCGCAGCAGGTCGAGCACGAACCGCTCGTCGTCGCGGATCGCGTAGACCTCGGGGTCGAGGCGCGGGAAGGCGTAGAGCGCGCCGCGCGGCTGGACGCACGTGACGCCGGGGATCGCGTTCAGCGCCTTCCACGCGGTGTCCCGCTGTTCGCGCAGGCGCCCGCCCGGGGCCGTGAGCTCGTGGATCGACTGCCGCCCGCCCAGCGCGGCCTGGATGGCGTATTGCGCGGGAGTGTTCGCGCACAGGCGCATGGAGGCGAGCATCGCCAGGCCCTCGAGGTAGTCGCGGGCGTGCTGGCGCGGGCCGGTGACCACCAGCCAGCCGGAGCGGAAGCCCGCGACGCGGTGCGTCTTCGACAGGCCGCTGAAGGTCAGCACGACGAGGTCCTCGGCGAGCGACGCGACGTCGTGGTGCACGGCGTCGTCGTAGAGCACCTGGTCGTAGATCTCGTCCGCCATGACCATCAGCCCGTGCCGGCGGGCGAGGTCCAGCAGGCCCTCGAGGACCTCCTTCGAGTACACCGCGCCGGTCGGGTTGTTGGGGTTGATGATGACGAGCGCCTTGGTGCGGTCGGTGATCTTCGCGGCGACGTCGTCGAGGTCGGGGAACCAGTCGGCCTGCTCGTCGCAGCGGTAGTGCACGGCGCGGCCGCCGGCGAGTGTCGCGACCGCGGTCCACAGCGGGTAGTCCGGCGCGGGGACGAGCACCTCGTCGCCGTCCTCGACCAGCGCCTGCACGGCCATCGAGATCAGCTCGGAGACGCCGTTGCCGAGGAACACCTCGTCGACGTCGACGTCCAGCCCGCGCGCCTGGTAGCGCTGGGCGACCGCCCGCCGCGCGGGCAGTACGCCGCGCGAGTCGGTGTAGCCGTGCGCCTGCGGGAGCATCCGGATCATGTCCTGGACGATCTCCTCGGGTGCCTCGAAGTCGAACAGCGCGGGGTTACCGGTGTTCAGGCGGAGGACGCTGTGGCCCGCCTCCTCCAGCAAATTCGCCTGCTCCACCACCGGGCCGCGGATCTCGTAACAGACGTCGCGCAGCTTGTTCGACTGCCGGAACTCCATGGACTGACCCCTCGCACGCCGGGCGCGGTACGGCACCGTGCCCGGTCCCGGTCTACCAAACCGCCCCCGGAGGGCCGTGCACCGGCGCCCGCACTCAACCGGAAGGTTGAATATGTGGTCCTACGGCGATACCTTCCTGTGCTGGCAGTAGACGGGGAACGGGGCGGGTCATGGCCGTGGTGATGGTGGCGACGATGTCGCTCGACGGGTTCATCGCCCGTCCCGACGACTCGGTGGGCCCGATCTTCGACTGGTTCTCGGCCGGTGACGTCGATGTCCACGCCGGCGACGTGCAGCGCCCCTTCCGCACCGGGCCGGAGAGCGCGACCTGGCTGCGCGAGCAGTGGGGACGCATCCGCACCGGCGTCATCGGGCGCCACCTGTTCGACCACACGAACGGCTGGGAGGGCCGTCCGTCGGCGGGCGACCACGTCGTCGTCCTCACGCACTCGGTGCCCACCGACTGGCCCCACTACGGCACCGCTCCCTTCACCTTCGTCACCGAGGGCGTCGAGGCTGCGGTCGCGGCGGCGACGGAGCTCGCGGGCGAGGGCGACGTCTCAGTCACGGCGGGCGACGTCGGCGGGCAGGCCCTCGCGGCCGGGTTGGTCGACGAGATCGAGATCTCGCTCGCGCCGGTGGTCCTCGGGCGGGGCAAGCGGTACTTCGGCGAGGACGCGCCGGAGGTCGTGCTCGAGGATCCGTACCTGGTCGTGCCGGGACGGCGCGTGCTGCACCTGCGCTACCGAGTGCCGGGTCGCTCCTGCAGCGGCTGAAGGGGCTGGCCGGCACGACGCCGTGGTGCGAGTGAGGCCAGGGCGTCCCGGCGGAGCGGTCACTGTCATCGTGCCCGGACTGCCCGGCGGTAGGGAGCTCGCGCCCGAGCACCTCTGCTCGGGCAGAGGAGGAGCAGGGTGGCCTTAGCTCGAGGATCCTCTTGCTCGTCGCCCAAGAGCTCGGCGAGATGCACGGCCACCAGGTGCTGTAGTCCTCGAATGCTCTCCCGCCCGGCCGGGGCGGCGACCACGGTGACCTAGGTCCAAGATCGCGTCGAGACGGACATGGCCTCGTCGTCATGGCTTCGTCGTCGCTGGTGGGTGGTCGCTGGTGGGTGGTCGCCGGCGGCCTGGGCCGGGAAGTTCTTCATAGTTTCT
>NZ_QEKW01000003.1 GCF_003096675.1 Actinomycetospora cinnamomea
GATTCTGTCCCTCAGCAAGACAGATCATCGCAGGTCAGGAGCACCTTTCGTCATTCAGACCCCGGTGTCAGAGCCGGTCCGGTGAAAGGCCTGGGCTAGAGGGCCCGGGCCCAGCGCGTGGCGGGCGCCGACCACTCCGGCGGCCGGTAGGGCCCGCCGTCGGCGTGCCAGCTGCGGTGGGCGTAGAACGCCTGGGCGGCGGCGTTCGCCGTGTAGACCCACAGCACCGCTCGCCGGTAGCCGCACGCCGCGAGGTGGGCGATGCCCGCGTCGTGCAGCGCGGCGCCCGCCCCGGTGCCGATCACCGGCGGGTCGACGTAGAGGCTGTGCAGCTCGGCGCTGGGCAGGGTCGTGTCGCCGGAGACGTCGGGGACGCGCAGCGGCCCAACCGTGCAATAGCCGCGCACCCCCGTGCCGTCCTCGGCCACGAACACCGCCGTCGGCTCCGGCGCGGCCATCGCCTGCCGGCGGGATGCGGCGAACACCGCCGGGTCCAGGGCGTCGAGCCGGTCGTCGGCGACGATGCCGCGGTAGGTGTGCCGCCACCCCGCGACGGTGATCGCCCCGATCCGGTCGGCGTCGGCGTCGACGGCGCGGCGGATGGTCCACCCCACCGGTTCAGTCCCCGTCGGCCCGGGCGGCGACGCGTTCGGCCACGGGTTCCGCGCGCACGGGCGTGATCGCGATCGCTGCGAGCGGGGCGAGGGCGGCGAGGGCGAAGCCGGCCGCGTAGCTCGACAGCCCGATGACCGCCCCGAGCACCGGCGGGGCAGCGGTCGCGACGAGGTTCTGGGTGGTGTTCTGGATACCGAGCGCCCGCCCGGACCAGGCGGTACCGGCCATCTCGGCGGTCGCGGTGAACGCCAGCCCGTTGTCGGCGACGGTGATGATCGAGCCGGCCGCGATGGCGGCGACGGCGACGGCCCCGACGGTCAGGTCGCCCAGCGCGAAGACCAGCAGCACGCCGGCGCTGGCCACCGCGAGCAGGCGCATCGGGCGCAGCCGCGAGCCCACGCGGTCGGACCACCAGCCGCTGGCGATGCGCCCGCCCGCCCCGGCGAGCTGCGCGACGGCCACGAACACCCCGGCCGCGCCCGGCGACCACCCCTGCTCGCGCACCAGGTACTCCAGGGAGAAGGCCGAGATCGCGAACTGCGGCAGCACCAGCAGCGCGCTCGCCCCGTGCACGCGCGGCAGGACCGCGCTGCGGTAGGGCGAGGCGGGCGGGGCCGCGCCGGGTTCCCGGGGCGCGCGCGGCGGGTCGGCGGCCGCGAGCAGCACGAGCCCGGCGCAGACGAGGCACGCCAGCGCCGGCCAGACCAGCGCGGACAGCGAGCCCTCGCGTGCCGCGAGCGTCGGGAGCACGAGGCCGGCCGCGGCCACGCCGAGGGGCTGCGCGGTCTGGCGGATGCCCATGGCGACGCCGCGCTCCTCGACGCCGAACCAGCCCATGATCAGCCGCCCGCTCGCGGCGTTCACCGAGGCGGCCCCGATCCCCGCCAGGACGAGCAGCGCGATCGCCACCACCAGCGAGCCCGGCGAGAGCAGCGCCAGCACGCCGCTGACCACCCCGCACGCGCCCAGGCCGAGCGCCATCGGCACCCGCTCGCCGACGCGGTCGACGACCGCACCCCACGCGATCAGCGCGACGAGCAGCCCGAGCGTCGGCGCGGCCACCACCACGCCGACCGCGGCGAGCGAGAGCCCGCGCTCGTCGCGCAGGGTGGGGACGAGGAAGGGTACGCCGTAGACGAGCGCCGACGCCGCGGTCTGCGCCGCGACGCCGACGGCGAGGACGACCCACCGCCGACGTGATCCCACCCCGCCTGTCTACGCCGGTACCGCCCACTGTGCAGGACGAGGTTCCCACATCGTGGGATTCAGCGAAGCCCGGAGAGGAGGTCCGCGTCACCCGTGCGCGGCTGCCGGGCCCACGCGACCAGCACGGCGACCACCGCGACGAGCAGCGGCACGTCGCCCAGCACCCAGGTCAGCACGCCCGCCAGGTGCTGGTCGGCGGGCAGGTCGGGCGCCCACGGAAGGCGCAGGCGCACGAAGAAGTCGTCGATGAAGATCTGGCCCGCACCGCCGTCGGCCGGCAGCACCGGCGTCCGCGAGACGGGGTGGTCGGCCGCGAGCAGGGCCAGGCCGACGAGCGCGTGCACCGGCATCGTGGCGAGCAGGACCGTGAGCCGCGCGAGGTGCGGCAGCCCCGGTCCGTCGGGCGGCCCGGCGACCAGCGGGCCGAGGAACAGCACGCCGACGCCGAGGAACCACAGGGTCATCAGCGGCTGCAACCAGCCCAGCGGCTGGGTCAGGGCGAAGACGGGCGTCAGGTAGAGCAGCACCGGCGACGCGACGACGAGCACCACCCCGGCCAGCGGGCGGGTCAGCACCCGGACCGTCGGCGCGGCGAGGACGTGCTCGAGCCACTCCGCGGGCCCCTCCGGACCGCCGGGCGGCGCCTCGGGGAGCGTGCGGCGGGCCAGGACGATCGGCGCGGCGAGCGCCAGGAGCAGCGGGACGGCGGTGGCGACGAGCATGTGCCCGGCGACGTGGACGGACAGCACGGCCGGCCCGTAGCGCCCGAGCCCCGACGACGTCGCGACGACCAGCAGCGCGCACCCGCCGAACCACGCCAGCGACCGGCCCCACGGCCACCGCGCGCCCTCGCGGGCCAGGCGCCGCAGGCCGGCCGCGTAGAGCCCGGCGAGCAGCAGCGCGAGCGTGCCGGCGGTGAGGTCGGGACGCCAGGACGTCGCGAGCACCGGCGCGGTCGGTGGGGCGGCGAGGCCGTAGCCCAGCAGTGCGGTCGGCGTGCTCGCCGCGCCGGGGGCCTGCACCGGCGGCACCGCCCGGGTCGCGACCGCCGAGAGCCCGACGACGACCGCGAGCACGCCCAGCTCGACCACCCCGTGCACGCGCCCGGTGCGCCGCCGCCACAGCGCGGCACCGGCCAGCACCGCGAGCGCGGCCGTGAGCAGGACGAGCACGCCGAAGTCCGTGACGAGGCCGCCCGGCCCGTCCAGCGCGACCGCCGCCGCCACGGCGCCCGAGACCACGGTGACGACGCCCGCGAGCGTGCCGAGGCGCGCGGCCCGCCAGCGCGTCCGCGCGTCGACGTCGCCGCCGCCCAGCAACAGCACGCCGAGCGTCCCCGTCCACGCCGCGGCAGCGAGGACGTGGGCGGCGGTCGCCGGGAGCGCGAGGTCGTGGCCGACGCCGTCCGCGGCGTGCCCGGTCGCGACGGGCGCGAGGAGCCCCGCGCCCATGAGCACCAGCGTCCCGGCCGCGCCGCTCCAGCGCCGCACCTCCCCGAGGGCCAGGGCTGCCGTCACCCCGCAGGCCGCCGCGACCAGCCAGCTCAGCGGCTCGCCGCGGGCGAGCATGACCGTGGCCAGGCCCGGTCCCCCGGGCAGGCGTCCGCCGGTGGAGTCCGCGAGCGTCGCCAGCACCGACAGGGCCGCCGCGCCCGCCCCGACCCACGCCGCCCACCGTGCGATCCGCAGGCCCCGGCGCCCGGTGTCGGTGAACGGGTCGCCGCCGGCGGGCGGGGCGGCGATCACCAGCGCGACCAGCAGCCCGCCGACCGTCGCCGCCCCGGCCAGGTGCGCGACGGTGCGCAGGACCGGCACCGCGACGCGGACCGCGACCCCGGGATCGGCGAGCCCGAGCTCCGGGTAGCCGACCGGCCCGCGCACGAGCACCGCGACGGCGGCGGCGAGCAGGCCGAGGACCACGGCACCGGCAGCGCCGGCGGCGCGGCGGGTCACGGGTCGAGCCGGCCCGGGTAGCGGGCACGGTACTCGTCCAGGTGCTGGGACTTGCAGACGTGCTGTTCCTTCTCGTTCTGCGCCTGGCGCATGCACTCGTCGAGCGTGCGCACCCCGCCGGTCTCGAGGTAGGTGACCGCGCCCGCGAGCGTGCTCCACTCCACCGCGACCGCGATCCCGACGGCGACGACACCCAGCGCCAGCCCGGCGAGCGGTCCGCGCCGGCCGACGTCGGCCCGCCCCCGTCGGCGCGCCAGCGCGGCCAGCCCGACGAGGACGGCGAGCAGCCCCAGCGCCAGGCCGCCCCATCCCGTCCACGCGCTGACCAGCGCCATCGCCCCCAGCACGGGCGCCGCGACGACCACCCCGGGGCGGCGGGAGGGTACCGGCGACCGGGCGGCGGCGTCGGTCGCCTCGGTCGCCTCGGTCGCGTCGGTCGCGGGCTCCGGGGGCACGTCCCGATCGTGACAAGCCCCCGGTCCCGGCCGCGCCGCGGGGGTGGGGATGCGCCGGATCCCGAAGCATCACGGCGCGATCCGCCGGCGCGGCGCGAGCCGGGGGCGCGGGGGTCGACGGAGACGCTCCGGTTGTCGAAGCATCAGCGCGGTGGGGTGATCAGCCGGGCGGCGCGAAGCCGCCGGTCGACGGGGCCCGCTCGGGCTCGGGTGCCGGCACGGAGTGCGTCGGAGCGCCCGGCCGTTCCGGCCGCGGGGCGGCGGGGAACGGGGCGGGGAACGGAGCGGCCGGGGCCGGGGCGACCGATGGTGGGGCCCCGGGCGAACCGCCCCACGCCGACCTCGCGCCCAGGCGGCGGACCTCGCGGCGGTGGCGCTCGCCGAGCACCGCGGCCAGGTAGGCCTCGGCCGGCACGCCCGCGGGTGGCGGCGGGGCGACGCGGGCGGCGACGTCGGCGGCCAGGCGGTCGGCGAGCGCGTACCGCACGGACCCCGCGATCTGCGGGGCGCGCACGAGGAACTGGCGCGCGGCCAGGGCCAGGTCGTCGGGCAGGCGGGAGAGCTCCCAGCCGGTGGCCCACGCCGCGAGCCGCGGATCCACCGGCGGCAGGCCGGTGAACGCCCCGCCCGGCAGGCGCTCGCGGACCACGACGGTGCCGGCCAGCAGGTCGCCGACCCGCTGGCCGCGCGACGAGCTCGCCGACACGACGATCCCGATCAGGCCGGTGAACAGCGAGAGCAGCCCGAAGTCGACGATGAACCCGGCGAGCGCGCGGGCCAGGGCGTGGCGGAAGACGATCGGCCCGCCGTCGACGCGCACCACCCGCAGCCCCATCGCGTACTTCCCCGGCGAGCGGCCACGGGTCAGCGTCTCCCACAGCAGCGGATAGCCCACGAACACGCCGACCGTCGTCGTCAGCGACACCGCCGCGGCGAGCGCCGGGTCGACCTCCGCGCCGACCGCCGACATCACGAGCAGCACCGCGACGAGCAGCACGGCCATGAGCAGCACGTCGAGGGCCAGGGCGAGCGAGCGGCTCGGCAGGCGCGCGGTGCGGACGTCCAGCTCGACCGCCTCGCCGATCACCACCCGCTCCACGACGACCATCGTGCCGCACGCGGGTGTCGCGGTCCGGCAGGATCGGCGGTGTGGACGTCGACGCCTACGTCACCGCGCACCGGCCCGAGTGGGACCGGCTCGCGGTGCTGCTCGCGCGGCGCCGCTGGACCGGCGAGGAGGTCGACGAGGCCGTGGCGCTCTACGAGCGCGCGGCCACCCACCTCTCGGTGGTGCGCTCCACCTCGCCCGACCCCGCCCTCGTCGCCCGGCTCTCGACGCTCGTCGCCCGCGCCCGCACGGCGATCACCGGCTCGGCGGGCCCGTCCTGGCGCGACGTCACGCGGTTCGCGACCGTCGGCTTCGCCGTGGCGCTCGCGGCATCGTGGCGGTGGTGGCTCACGACGCTGACGCTCAGTGCCGTGGTGATGGTCGCGGTCGGCACCTGGGTCGCCCGCTCCCCCGACGTGGCGTCGGCGATCCTGCCGCCCGCGGAGACCCGGCGGCTGGTGGAGGAGGACTTCGCGTCCTACTACAGCTCGAACCCGGCGTCGTCGTTCGCCGCACGGGTGTGGACCAACAACGCCTGGATCGCCGCGGTCTGCCTCGTCACCGGCGTGCTGATCCTGCCCGTGCTGTGGGTGCTGCTGCAGAACGTGGTCAACGTCGGCATCGCCGGCGGCATCCTCGCCGCCAACGGCCGCGCCGACCTCTTCTTCGGGCTGATCACGCCGCACGGGCTGCTCGAGCTGACCGCGCTGTTCGTCGCCGCCGGGGCCGGGCTGCGGCTGGGATGGTCGTGGATCGACCCCGGCCCGCTCAGCCGTTCGGAGTCCCTCGCGCGCCAGGGCCGCACCACGGTCGGGATCGCGCTCGGCGTCGCCGTCCTGCTGCTGGTGTCGGGCGTGATCGAGGCGTTCGTGACGCCGTCGGGGCTGCCGACCGCGGCGCGCATCGGCATCGGCGTGCTGGCCGAGGCCGGGTTCGTGGCCTACGTGCTGTGGGGCGTGGTGCTGGTGCGCCGCCACGGGTCCACGGCCCCCGCCCTGGCCGACCTCGGCACCGACCGGCGCGGTGCCGCGCTGCCGGCGGCGGGGTGAGCGCGTCGTGACGGCCCACCGCGCGCACCCACCCGTGCCCGAGGACCTCCTGGTCGGCCTGCGCCGCGCCCGCGACCGCATCGACCGGGACTACGCCCAGCCCCTCGACCTCGACGACCTCGCCGCGGTCGCCGGGCTGTCGAAGTACCACTTCCTGCGCTGCTTCGCCCGCACCTACGGCCTGACCCCGCACGCCTACCTCACCGAGCGCCGCGTCGAGCGGGCCCAGGATCTGCTGCGCGCCACCAACCTCACGGTCACCGAGATCTGCCGGCTCGTCGGCTACGAGTCCCTCGGGTCGTTCTCGTCGCGGTTCCGCCAGCTCGTGGGCAGCAGCCCGTCGCAGTACCAGGCGCGGTGGGCCCTCACCGGCGCCCCGCGGGTCCCCGGCTGCTTCGTCCTGATGCACGGGCTGTCGGACCGAGCAATTCCGGAGTAGCCGGGGCGCCCCGGTCACGCGGCAGGATCCTCTGCATGATCACCAACATCTCGCTGGTCACCCTGTACGTCACCGACCAGGACGACGCGAAGAAGTTCTACTGCGACGTCCTGGGGTTCGTGGAGGGCACGGACATCACGATGGGCGAGGGCTTCCGCTGGGTGACGGTCAAGCACCCCCAGCACCCCGAGCTCGAGGTGACGCTCATGGTCCCCGGCCCGCCGCTCGACGAGGACATGGCCGGCGCGGTTCGGCGCGCGCTGGCCAACGGCACCATGGGCGGCTTCGGGCTCACCACCGACGACTGCCGCGCCGACCACGAGCGGCTGGCCGAGCTGGGCGTCACGTTCGTGCAGGAGCCCCAGGAGCGCCCCTACGGCGTGGAGGCCGTGATGCGCGACAACTCCGGCAACTGGCTGGTGCTCGTCGAGCCGCGGTCGTTCACCCCGGCCGACTTCGCCTGACGGCATGTGCGTGCTTTCCCGTGCTGGAGCACGGGAAACCACGCACGAGAGCGCAGCTCAAAGGCGACCGGCTGCCTTGAGCGCGAGGTAGCGGTCCGCGACGGCCGGGGGCAGGTCGTCGGGGGCGGCGTCGACGACCTCGACGCCCCGGCGGGTGAGGCGCTCGACGACGCGGCGGCGGGCGGCGCGGGCGGTCTCGGCGGCCGCGGCGGTGTAGACGGCCTCGGCGTCGCCGCGCCCGGCGGCCATGACCGCGAGCTCCGGGTCGGCGACGGCCGCGACCAGCACGGCGTGGCGGCGCAGCAGGGCCGGCAGCACGGGGTCGAGGCCCTCGCGCACGGCCGCCTCGTCCAGCCCGGTGAGGAGCACGACCAGGCTGCGCCGCCCCGCCCGCGCCAGCACGGTCGCGGCGAGCAGGCGCATGTCGGTCTCGACCAGCCGGGGCTCGAGCGGGGCCATGGCCGTGACCAGCGCGGGCAGGAGGTCGCCGGCCGTGGCGCCCTGCACCGAGGCGTGGACCTCGCGGTCGAGGGCGACCAGGTCGACGCGGTCACCGCCCCGGGACGCCAGCGCGGCCAGCAGCAGCGCGGTGTCGAGCGCCGCGTCGAGCCGCGGGCCGTCACCCACCCGGCTCGCGGCGGCGCGCCCGGTGTCGATCACCACGAGCACGTGGCGGTCGCGCTCCGGGCGCCAGGTGCGCACCACCAGCTCGGGCGACCGCGCCGAGGCCCGCCAGTCCAGCGAGCGCACGTCGTCACCGGGGACGTACTCGCGCAACGAGTCGAACTCGGTGCCCTGCCCCCGCACCTGGACCGCCCGCCGCCCGTCCAGCTCGCGCAGCCGGGCCAGCCGCGCGGGCAGGTGGCGGCGCGAGGAGAACGGCGGGAGCACCCGGACGCGGGCGGGCACGTCGCGCCGGCCCTGGCGCGCGGCGAGCCCGAGCGGGCCGGTCGAGCGCACCGTGACCCGCACGGCGTCGCGGTCGCCGCGCCGGGTGGGGGTCAGCGTGGTGACGACCCGGCGCCGTTCCCCCGCCGGCACCACCAGCCGGTGCCGGGACGGGACCGCGCCGGCCGAGGGCTCCCACGCGTCGCGCAGCAGCAGCACCGCGCGCCGCCGGGTCGGGTTGCTCACGCGCAGGGCGACGTCGAGCGAGGCCCCCAGCCGCAGCGTCGTGACGGTGCCCGGCTCCTGCTCGCGCTCGAGCGCCAGGGCCCGGACGGGCACGGCCGCCAGCGCGTCGGCCACCGCCGCGAGCGCCAGCACCCCGGTCACGACGAGCACGCCGAGCAGCGAGGGCAGGGCGAACCCGACGACCAGCGCGCCCAGCGCGACGAGCAGCGCGAGACGCCCGGTGACGGCCACGCCCGCCCCTAGCGCGGCACCGGTACGGCGCCCAGCACCCCGGTGACGACGCCGTCGGCGGTGACGCCCTCGAGCTCGGCCTCGGCGCGCACCTCCACCCGGTGGCGCAGCACGGGCAGGGCGAGCGCCTGGACGTCGTCGGGCGTGACGTACGTCCGACCCGAGAGCCAGGCCCAGCTGCGCGCGGCGAGCAGCAGCGCCGTCGCCCCGCGCGGGGAGACCCCGAGCCGCAGCGACGGTGACGCACGGGTGGCCCGGCAGAGGTCGACGACGTAGGCGAGCACCTCGGGACGTGCGGTGACCTGGCCGACCGCGGCCCGCGCCGCGCGCAGGTGCGCCGCGCCGGCCACCGGGCGGACGCCCGCGGCGGCGAGGTCGCGCGGGTCGAAGCCCTCGGCGTGGCGGGCGAGCATGCGGATCTCGTCGTCGCGCGCGGGCAGGGGCAGCACGAGCTTGAGCAGGAAGCGGTCGAGCTGGGCCTCGGGCAGCGGATAGGTGCCCTCGTACTCGACGGGGTTCTGGGTCGCGGCCACCACGAACGGGTCGGGCAGCGGGCGCGGCGTCCCGTCCACCGAGACCTGGTACTCCTCCATCGCCTCGAGCAGCGAGGCCTGGGTCTTCGGCGGGGTGCGGTTGATCTCGTCGGCGAGCAGCAGGTTGGTGAACACCGGCCCGGGGCGGAACGAGAACTCGGCGCTGCGGGAGTCGTAGACCAGCGAGCCCGTGATGTCGCCGGGCATGAGGTCGGGGGTGAACTGCACGCGCCGGTCCTCGAGGGACAGCGCCGCCGCCACCGCCCGCACCAGCAGCGTCTTGGCGACGCCGGGGACGCCCTCGAGCAGGACGTGCCGGCGGCACAGCAGGGCGATGACCAGGCCCGTGACCGCCGCGTCGTGGCCGACGACGGCCTTGGCCACCTCGCGGCGCAGGGCGAGCAGGGCCTCGCGGGCCTCGACACCGCTGACGTCGCGGGGCCCGTCCGGCGTCGTCACCACGGCCGTGTCCCCGGCGGGCTGCTCCCCGGTCACCCGGTCCTCCCCTCCTCCGACGCGCGCCATCCGATCACGCGCCCGCGCCGGTCGCACCGGAGGCCTCGCGCACCGTGGCCCGCAGCCGGTCGAGCTCGTCGGCCAGCGCGACGAGCCCGGCGTCGTCGGCGGGCGGCGGCCCGTCCAGGACGTCCGCGACCCTCGCGGCCGGCCACCCGGTGCGGGCCGCGGCGGCGTCGGCGACGGCGGGCGCGCCCGCCCCCCGCGGCACTCCCAGGCGGGTCGCGAGGTCGCGGGTCGCGTCGTCGCGCAGCGCGGCCGCCGCCCGGTCCCGCGCCCCGGCGCGGCGGTAGAGCCGCGCCCGGCCCCGGACCGTCTCGCCGGCGGGCACCACGACGGGCAGGTCCTCGGCGACGACCGGGCCGAGGCGCCGGCCCCGCCACAGCGCGACCGCCAGCCCCGCGACCAGCAGCTGGACCGGCCCCCACAGCCAGCCCGGCGGCAGCAGCTCGGTGGGGGCCTGCTCCTGACCCGGCTCGGCCGGGGGCGGGACGGGCAGGTACCAGAGCAGCTCCGGGTGGGCGCCGAGCAGGGCGAGGGCGAGCGCGGCGTTGCCCCGCTCGTCCAGCGCGTCGTTGGTGAAGGGCGTCGCGTCCCCGACGACGGTGACCGTGCGTCCCCGGTCGCGGACCGCGACGAGGGAGGCCGCGCCGCTCGGGGTGCCCGTGGGGTAGCAGCGCGCGGCGAGGGGGTCGGTGGTGGTGTAGGCGGCGCCCGCGAGGTCGACGGGGCCGGCGAGCACGGCGGCCCGCAGCGCGCACGCCGGCGCGGCCGGCTCCGGGAGCTCGACGGGCTCGATCGCCACGCGCCGGGCGAGCGCGGTGAGGGTGCGCTCGTCGGGGCGCACGAGGACCAGGTCGGCGCCCGACGCGGCGAGGGCGTCGCGCTGGCGGGTGCTCAGCTGCGCGGGCCGGGCGACGAACACCGTGCGGCCAGGCCCGGCGTCCGCGGCGTCGAGGTCGGTGACCGGCGTGACCCGCACGCCCCGGCCCTCGAGCACGCGGACCAGCGCCATCGAGCCCTCGGGCGACGCGGCGTCGGGACGCAGCTCCCCGGTGCGCGGCGCGACGCCGACCAGCGCGACGAGCAGCGCCGCCGCCAGCACCAGCGCGCCGACGAGCACCGGGCCGCGCCGGCGCCGGCGCCTCGGGTTCGCAGCGAACGCCCTGTCGGCGTGCTCCCCTGAACTCGCTGCTTCGACGCGTCCGGAGTCCCCGTCGATCACGGTCTCGATCACGAGGTGGGCACGAGCCGGGTGGCCGCGACGGTGGCGTCGGCCGCGCGCATCCGGGCGTCGGCGGCCGCGTCGGCGGGACGACCGCCGTAGACCGTCTCGTCGAACAGGTGCGCGGCCTCGGCCAGGGCGCCGGCCGCGCCGGGCAGGGCCCGGCCGCCCTCGCGCGCCGCGTCACCGGCGGTGCGGCCCCGGCGCGGCTCGAGGACGGTGCGTTCCTCCAGCGCGCGGACGATCGCCCGCATCCGCTCCCGGACCGCGTCGTCGTGGCGCCCCGCGCCGGCGTGGGTGTCGGCGCGACGCCGGTGCTCGTCGGCGCTCAGCTCGCTGCTGCCCAGGACGGCGCCCGGGGCGGACGCGGTGCGCAGCGTGGGACCGAAGCGGCGCCGGACGACGAGCACCACGGCGACCAGCAGGACGAGGAGCACCACCAGGCCCCAGCCCCCGCCCGGCGAGATGCCCGAGGCGGCGCGGAGCAGGTCGTCGAGGCGGCGGGCGAGCCACTGCAGACCCGAGAGCAGCGGGTCGGGCCGGGCGTCGCGGTAGACCTGCCGGGCGAGCTCCTCGCGCGCGAGCTCCCGGGCCGGATCGGCGCCGAGGTCGATCGGGACCGTCCCCGGCGAGGGCGCCCCCGGGGGCGAGGGGACGGCCGGCACGGTCAGCGCCCGCCGGCGGCGGCGCGCTGCAGCTCGATGTCGAAGCCCTCGCGGCGCATGCGCTGGTCGACGTAGAGCAGGCCGGTGACACCCGACTGGAACGGCGTGGTCAGGGTCATCGCGATGATGCCGCCGAGGGCGCTGAGCAGCAGGACCGGGAGCGTCACGCCGGCGGGGTCGGCGCTGCCGCTCGCGAACCCGAGCGCGCTGCCGAGCACCTGGAACGGCAGGCCGATCACGAGGCTGACGACCCCGGCGATGAGCGCGCCGAGCAACTGGATGCCGAACACCGGCCAGAACCGGCCACTGACCAGGAACCACGAGCGCCGCAGCGCCTCGCGCACGCCGACGCCCTCGAGCACGTAGGCCGGCGTCGCCAGCGAGAGCGACACGGAGATCCAGATGAGCACCACGACTCCGGCGAGGAAGCCCAGCACCATGACGCCGACCCCCAGCGCCGTGTCGACGGCGAGCAGTACCAGCCCCGGCAGCAGGGCGACGGTGAGGATCCCGATGCCGATGAGCGCGACCAGCAGCGCGACGGCGAGCACCCCGGGCACGCGGGGCCGCGCCGCACGCCACACCTCTCCCGCCTCGACCGGGGCGCCGAGCACCGAGCGGCTGATCACGACCATGAGCACGCCCGTGAGCACGGCCGTGGCGACGAGGGTGACGGCGACGAGCACCAGCCCCGTGACGCTCGCGCCGGCCAGCAGGCCCGTGAGCTGCGCGAGGTCGGGCGAGCCGCCGAGCGAGGTGGTGGACGACGCCAGGAAGAGCTGGAGGGCCACCTGCAGGAGCTGGCTGATGACCGCGACGATCGCCGACGTGCCCAGCACGATGCGCGGGTGCGCGCGGATGTAGCCGAGCGCGCCGTCGAGGATCTCGCCCAGACCCAGCGGGCGCAGGGGGACGATGCCCGGCTTCGGTGCCCGGTGGGGCATCCCGAACGGGCCGGGCGCGCCCGGCCCCGGGGCGCCGTAGCCCCCGGGCGGCGGCCCGTACCCGCCGTGGCCGGGCGGGGGCCCGTACCCCGGACCCGGTGCGTAGGGCTGCGGACCGGGGGCGCCCTGCCCGGACGGGCCCTGGCCCGCAGCACCGTGGCCGGACGACCCGCCCTCGGTCGCGCCCGGATCCCAGGCCGGCACCGCGCCGGGACCCGGCGTGCCCCGGGGCGGCGTGGGCTCGTCGCCGCGGGCCTCCGACGGCTCGCCGCTCGGGTCGGACGGACCACTCACCTCGGGACGCTCCCCTCTCCGCACACCGTCGCCCCGATCGTCCCACGGACCCCCGACCGGCACGCGCGGATCGCCGCCGGGCGCCCGGAGGCGGTCTGCCACGATCTCCCCCCGTGGCCCTGCACTCCGCGCTGTGGCGGCGGCTCGACATCTCCGACGGTCTCGCCCACGGCGCCCTCTCGGACTTCACCCCCGACCGGGAACACCCGGACGGGGCGCACCTGCTCGACGGCGCCGCGGTGGTGCGCGACGACGCGGGGGCGTGGTCGCTGCGGTTCTCTGTCATCGCCGACCGGGGCTGGCTGACCCGCACGGTGTTCGTCGAGGTGCTCGCCGACGACGGGCTCGAGCGGGTGACGCTGTCGGTCGACGCGCTCGGCGAGTGGACCCTCGACGGCCGACCGTGGCCCGAGCTGCGCGGCTGCACCGACGTCGACGTGTCCGCGACGCCGCTGACCAACGCGCTGCCCGTGAACCGGCTGGGTCTGCCCGTCGGCGGCGAGGCGTCGGTCGACGTGGCGTGGCTGGACGTGCCCTCGCTCGCGGTGCACCGCGTCCGGCAGGTCTACCGCCGCGGGCCCGACGACGCGCGCGGCCTGGCGACCTACACCTACGCCGACCCGACCTACGGCGAGTTCGCGATCACCGTCGACCCGGTGGGGCTCGTCGTGGCCTATCAGGGGCTGTTCAACCGGGTCGGCTGAGTACCCTCAGGGTGTCCGGTTCCCGAGCCCGGGGTGGAGGCACGCGGTGGACACGGGTCGCGGCGACGCCGCACGCGCTCGACCGCGGCTCCCTCGCGTCCGGGTCCGCTGGGTGGTCCTGGGCGCCCTGCTCCTCGTGGCCGTCGTCGTCGCCCTGACCGTGCCGATGCCCGCCCCGCTCGCGCTGCGCGACCGGGTCGAGGCGCTGGGCGCGTGGGCGCCCGTGGCGTTCCTCCTGGTCCACGCGCTGGTGACCACCACGCCCCTGCCCCGCACCATGTTCTCGCTGTCCGCCGGTGTGCTGTTCGGGCCCTGGCTGGGGCTCGGGCTGTGCCTCGTGGCCAGCACGGTGTCCGCGGCCGTGGCGTTCGCGGTCGTGCGGCGTCTCGGCGGGCGGGCGGTCGAGCGCCTCGGACCGGGCCGGGTGCGCGCGGTCGAGGAGCGCATGTCGTCGCGCGGCCTGCTGTCGGTGACCTCGGTCCGGCTCGTGCCGGCCATCCCGTTCGCGCCGCTGAACTACACGCTCGGGGTCACCAGCGTGCGGTGGTGGCACTACCTGGTCGGTACCGCGATCGGTCTCGTGCCCGGCACCTCCGCGGCCGTCCTCCTCGGCGACGCCGTCACCGGGTCGCTCTCCCCGGGCGCGCTCGGCGTGTTCGCGGTCAGCGGGACGATCGGCCTGGTCGGGGTGCTGCTGTGCGCCCGGACGCCGGCGGCGGGCCGAGGAAGTCGGTGATCGCCTCGACGATGCGGGCCAGGTCGGCCGCGTCGGGCAGGTGGAAGGGCCCCTCCAGCGGCACCAGCCGGGCGTCGGGCAGACCGCGGGCGAGCTGCTGGGCGCCGCGGTAGGGGATGACCCGATCGCCGCGGTAGTGCATGACCAGGGCGGGGGCGGTGACCGCCGGGAGCAGCCCGGAGACGTCGGTGCGGTACATCTCCTCGAGGTATCCCGCGGCCACCTCCCCGTCGGCCGAGTCGCGCAGCACCCGCGCCAGGTGCCGCCCCGCGTCCGTCGAGGCCCCCGGCCGGTAGAGGTCGGCCAGCAGCCTCGCGCCCATCCCCCAGTGGCCGCGTGCGAGGTCGACGATCGCCTGGTTGACGCGAGCGTCGCGGAACACCTCGTGCGCGTTCGCGAACGTCCCCACGAGGATCAATCGGGTCACCAGATCGGGCCGGCGCGCGGCCAGTGACACCGCGGCCGGCCCCGACTGGGACACCGCGAGCAGCGCGGCGGGGCCCGTGTGCTCCACCACCGCCTCGAGCTCCGCGACCGACGCGGCCAGCGAGAAGTCCACCTCCTCCGATCGCGACAGCCCGGCGCCGAGTCGGTCGTACAGCGTGAGGCGGGTGCCCCCGGCCAGGCGCTCGAGCAGGGAGGATCGGGGGTCCCGGCCGGAGGCGATGACGTCCAGGCTGGTCACCCAGGCGGGCACCACCACCAGCGGAGACCCGTCGCCGACCGTGGCGTGCGCGATGCGGCTGCCCGCGTGGCGCAGGTAGCGCACCTGGAGGGTGTCCAGGGTGCCGGCGACGCGGCCGGTAGCGCCCTCTACGGGGCGCGTCGGCGGGCGCGGTGTCGCGGGCGGCTCCACCGCATGGCTGAGGATCTCTCCCTGCAGCCGCCGGAGGGCCGCCGAGGGCTCCAGCCCGAGCTCCTCCGCCAGCCGCTCCCGGTAGTCCTGGTAGAGCTGCAACGCCGCGGTGTGGCGCCCGTGGGCGTAGAGCGCGCGCATGAGGACGGCCCGGGCCTCCTCCCGCAGCGGGTGGGCCTGGACGAAGCCCTCCATCTCCGGGATGACCGACTCCGCCCGGCCGAGCGCGAGGAGCATCCGCGCCCGCTCCTCGACGGCGGCCAGACGCAGCTCGTCCAGCCGGATGCCCTCGAGGGACGCGGGGTGGAGGTCGGCGAAGCCGTCGTAGGCCGGACCGCGCCACAGCGCCAGGGCCTCGTCGTAGAGCGCCGCGGCCTCGTCGCCGGTCGCCGACCGTGCTGCGGCGACGAGCCGCTCGAACCGCAGCGCGTCGACGTCGTCCGGGGGCACGGCCAGTGCGTAGCCGCGGGCGCCCGTCACCAGCTCGGCGTCGTCGGCCAGGACGTCGCCGAGGGCACGCCGCAGCCGGGACACCTGGCTGTACAGCGCCCCGGCCGGCTTGTCGGGAGGCGCGTCGCCCCACAGGTGGTCCACGAGGGTGTCCGCGGACACGGTCGCGCCGCGGGCGGCGAGGAGTGCGGCCAGCAGGGTCCGTTGCCGCTCACCGTGCACCGGACGAGGACCCCCCTCGCCGGCCACCTCGAGCGGCCCGAGGACACGGAACCTCGGCGCGGTGCTGGTCACCGGCCGATTCTCTCCTCCCGGACCTCGATCGGGCCCGGGACGCGGGCGGCGTCTGTCGGCCCGGTGGCAGGTCGGCGACAGCCCGACGCCAACCGGGAGGTCGACGGTGGCCCGACCTGACCCCGCCACGACCCCACCCGAGGAGCTCGACGATGCGTGCCCGCTACCCCGACCACACCGGATCCGTCGACCGCGACGGCGTCCGGGTCCACTACGAGGTCTACGAGAACGACGCACCCACGGTGGTGCTCATGCCGAGCTGGTCGATCGTGCACGCACGCGTGTGGAAGGCCCAGATCCCCTACCTGGCCCGCCACTGGCGGGTCGTCGTCGTCGACGGGCGGGGCAACGGGCGATCCGACCGCCCGACCGGGCCGACGGCCTATGCCGACGACCAGTACGTGGACGACACCATCGCCGTGCTCGACGCCACCACGACCACCGAGGCGCTGGTGGTCGCCCTGTCCCGTGGAGCGAAGTACGCGGTCCTGCTCGCCGCGCGCCACCCCGAGCGGGTCTCCGGCATGGCCCTCATCGCCCCGGGCATCCCGTTCACCTCCCATCCGGTGCTCACCGCCGCCCGGTTCACGGCCGAGGTGGCCGCACCGGAGGGCTGGGACAAGTTCAACGCGCGCCACTGGCGGGACGACTGGCCCGACTTCCTGGGGTTCTTCTTCGGCCGCGTCTTCCCCGAGCCCCACTCGAGCAAGCACATCGAGGACGGGGTCCGGTGGGGTCTCGACACCACGCCCGAGGTCGTCGTGGACACGATGCGGGCCCGGTTGGACGACCCGGTGGACTTCGAGACCGTCGTCGGGTCCCTCCGGTGTCCGGTGCTGGTCCTGCACGCGCCGGACGACGAGATCAATCCCTACGCGTGGGGCGCCCGCACGGCGGAGCTGACCGGGGGCACGCTCGTGACCCTCGAGGGTTCGGGGCACGCGCCGAACGCCCGCGACCCGGTGGTCGTCAACCGGCTCGTCCACGACTTCGCGTGCCGGGTCACCGGGCGCCGAGTCGACGCCCGGACGTGGTCCCGCCCGAGATCGCGGCCACGGCGTGCGCTCTACCTCTCCTCCCCGATCGGGCTGGGGCACGTGCGCCGGGACCGGGCCGTGGCCGAGGAGCTGCGCCGGCGGGTGCCGGACCTGGCGATCGACTGGCTCACGCAGGACCCGGTGAGCTCGGTGCTGGCCCGCGCGGGGGAGCGGGTTCACCCGGCCGGTCGGTCCCTCGCCAGCGAGTCGGCACACCTGGAGTCGGAGTCCGGCGAGCACGACCTGCACTGCTTCCGGACGTTCCGCGAGATGGACGAGATCCTGGTCGCGAACTTCCACCTGTTCCAGGAGGTCGTCGAGGACGGCGGCTACGACCTGGTCGTGGCCGACGAGGCGTGGGACGTCGACCACTTCTGGCACGAGCACCCCCACCTCAAGCGGGCGCCGCTGGCGTGGCTCACCGACTTCGTCGGGTTCCTGCCCATGGACGACGGCGACGCGGAGGAGGCCCGGCTGGCCGCCGACCACAATGCCGAGATGCTCGAGCACGTGGAGCGGCACGGCTGGGTGCGCGACCGGTCGATCTTCGTCGGCAACCCTGAGGACGTCGTTCCGGGGACCTTCGGACCCGGGCTGCCCGGCATCCGCGAGTGGACCGAGGAGCACTTCTCGTTCCCCGGCTATGTGACGGGGTTCGACCCGGACACACTGAGCGACCGCGAGGCGTTGCGGGCCGAGCTCGGCTACTCCCCCGACGAGCAGGTCTGCCTGGTGACCGTCGGCGGATCGGGCGTGGGGACGGACCTGCTGCGCCGGGTCGTCGACGCCTACCCGGCCGCCGCGCGCCGTGTCCCCGGCCTGCGCATGGTCGTCGTGACCGGGCCGCGCATCGACCCGGCGGCGCTGCCCCGTCGCGACGGCGTGGAGGCCCGCGCCTACGTGCCGGACCTGCACCGGCATCTCGCCGCCTGCGACCTGGCGGTGGTGCAGGGCGGCCTCAGCACCACGATGGAGCTGACCGCGGCCAAGCGCCCGTTCCTCTACGTCCCCCTGCGGCACCACTTCGAGCAGCAGTACCACGTGCGCCACCGGCTGGACCGCCACGGCGCCGGCCGCCGCCTCGACTATGCCGGTGCGGACCCGGACGTCGTCGCGGAGGCGATCGCCACGGAGATCGGTCGGCCGGTCCGGTACCGGGACGTCGAGACCGACGGTGCCGCGCGGGCCGCCGATCTGCTCGCCGAGCTGCTCTGACGGTGCACGACGACAGGGGGCCCGGCGGGCGATGCCCGCCGGGCCCCCTCGTCGTCCTGCTCGGACCACCGCCGTCGTCACCGGACGGCGATCCCCCAGGCCGCGGTGTTGACCGGCCAGAAGACCGAGTGGCGCAGTCGGCGCCGCTCGACCCGCACCTCGCTGAACCCGGCCCGTTCCACCGTGTCCGGGGTGGCCCGGTGCGGGTCGCAGCCCTCGAAGATCCAACCCCACGGGCGCCGGATCGCCCGCTGGACCCGGGCGCGGACACCGGGGCGCGGTGCGGCGACGTGCTCGACGAAGCGGAAGCGCCCACCGGGCCTCAGCACGCGGCGCACCTCGGCCAGCACGGCGTCGGGATCCCCGGCGGTGCACAGGACCAGCGAGCAGATGACCTCGTCGATCGAGGCGTCGGGTAGGGGGATCGCCTCCGCGCCGACCGGCAGCACCGTCACCTCGATCCCGGCGGCCGCGCACCGCCGACGGAGCCGGTCGTGCATGCGCAGGCTCGGCTCGACGGCGTAGAGGTGGACGCCGGTCGGGAGGTGGTGGAGGTTCGCGCCGGTGCCGGCCCCGATCTCCAGCACCGAGGCCCCGGGCTGCAGCCCGCTGAACGCCTGCTGCTTGTGGTCGCGGGCGACGTGGTTGAGGTAGCCGGCGAAGGCGGTGAAGAACCAGGCGTTGAACCGGCTCACCGCCCCGTGGTCGAAGGCGGGGCCGGCGTCCCCGGACGGGGACTCGTCGATCTCGGTGTCGGGGCGGGGCATGGCGTTCACTCCTCATCGTCGCTTCGAGCGTGACGAGGACGATCATCGGCGGATGCCCTGCCGTGCCGATGGCACCGGACTGTCACGGACGTGACAGCACCCGCCGGGCCCGTGCGCCGCCGGGGGAACGCCGTCCCGACTAGCTCCCGGGCGGCGGGGCCGGCGCGCCGGTCGGCTCCGGCTCCGGGGCGCTGGTGGCCGGCCCCTCCGTGGGCACGGGGCCCTCGGGCGGGCGTGGCGCCTCGGACGGCGCCGGGGGCGCGACCGGGTCGGGGGTGATGACACCGGGCTGCGGGGGCGGGCCCGGCGGCGGGAAGCCCGAGGTCGAGAAGGTGTTGGGGTCGGTGGGCGAACCCGGGGCCGGCTCGGCGCTGAAGACGCAGGCGCTCAGGGCGACGCTCGCGGCGAGCAGCACGCCCACCAGTCCCGCCACGCGTGCGGCCGTCCAGGTCTTCGGCACTCGTGTCCCTCCCAGGTCGTCCCGCCGGCGTCGCCCGGCGCGGGCCGCGACCCCCGTCGCCGGCGCGCAGACGGTATCGCGTCCCCGCGCCCCTCGTCCTCTCACCCCACGTGCGTGATCTTCTGAGCTATAGCTCAGAAGATCACGCACGTGGACGGGCGGCCAGGATCCCGCGCGGGCGGATGGAACGCATCGGCTCAGGGGCGACGCCCTCCTCGCGCAGGACGTCGTTGGCGGCGGTCACGGCGGTGACCGCGGCCCGCTCCATCAGCGCGGACGGGACGTCGCACGCCACCCAGTCACCGGCCAGGCGCAGGCCGCGGGCGTCGGTCAGCACGCCCGGGCGCACGAGGTGGTAGCCGGGGTCGAAGCCGGGCGCGTTCGTGTACCGGTGGGCGTCGACGTCGATCACCCGGAGGTCGGCGGCCTCGGGCCACAGCGCCGCGATCTCCTCGCGCATCGCCGCGACGAGCTCGTCGAGCGACGCCCCCGAGGGGCAGGCGTAGGAGTGCAGCTCGACCACCGACCCGCCGCGCTCGCGCGCCCACCGCGCCGACCCGCCCTCGAGCCGGTGGAACAGCGTCACCGAGTCGAGCACCCGCTCGCGGGTGACGCCGGTGAACACCGCCCGCGAGGGGTCGACGTCGCCCTCGCAGAACAGGCGCGCCACGACGTACGGCTCGCCGCCGGGCAGGGCCGCGATGCGCCGGGCCAGCCCCGGGGCGGCGGCGACCAGCTCGGGCGAGGCGGCGACGAGGTCACGGGTGGCCGGCACGTCGGTCGCGACGACCAGGTGGCGGGCGTTCCGGGCGGGCTCGCGCTCCACGTCGACCGCCCACCCCCGCGCCCCGTCCGGGCGCAGCGACACCGCCCGCGCGCCGGTGGTCACCGTCGCCCCGTGCTTCTCGAGCAGGCGGGTGAACGGCTCCCACAGCGCGGTGCGGTAGTCCTCGGTCGGGGCGTCCATGCCCAGGCCCTCGGGGTTGCCGGTGAAGTAGAAGTGGCACATGGCCAGGAACTCGGCGGCGGAGTAGCGCTGCTCCACGTTGAAGAACGAGTGCGCGAAGACCTCGAAGAGCATCGCCCGGCCGCGGTCGGAGAAGCCGAGGGCGTCGAGCAGCTCGGCGGCGCTGCGGTGGTCGTGCTCGGCGTAGGTGCGCACCGGGTCGTAGTGCAGCATCGCCAGCGCCTCGTCGGCGTCGACGCGGCGCAGCTCGCGCAGCTTGAAGCTGGGGCTGCGCAGGACGAGCGCGACGAGGTTGAGCAGCGGGGTGCGCGGCAGCCGCGTGAAGTCCTCGGGCTCCCAGCCCACCGACGGCCGGCTCGCGATCGGGTAGCCGCCGACGTCAGCCAGGAAGCCGAGGTCGGGGTCGATCCGGCGCAGGACGTCGCGCAGCGTGTAGTACTGCCGGAAGAAGCCGTGGTAGCCGTGCTCGACGACGACCTCGCTGCCGTCGGCCAGCGTCCGGTCCCACGTGCCGAGCCGGCCCCCGAGGTGCGGGGCCGCCTCGAGCAGCTCGACACGCACCCCGCGCTCGGCGAGCACGAGCGCGGCGGAGACGCCGGCGATCCCGCCGCCGACGACGACGGCGGTGGCGTCCGGACCCACGCGCTGCGGGAGGTCGGGCCGGGCGCGCACGTGGTGGTGGGGACGGAACAGGCCGGACACGGAGGCAGAGCCTAGGCCGCCCGGCGGGCATGGGCCCGGCGGGACGGGGGCACCTAGCCGAGCACCGACGCCCGACGAGTGGGGCGTCACAGCGTGCGAGCGGGAGGGGACCGATGCCCGAGACCGAGCGGGAACGCCGCGTGATCGACGAGGTCACGAAGGGGCTGATCATCGGCGGGGCGGTGCGCGACGCGACCGAGCAGAAGACGTTCGGCGTCGAGGATCCCTCCACCGGCCAGATCCTCTGCGACGTGGCCGACGCCTCGCCGGAGGACGGGATGGCCGCGCTGGAGGCCGCGCACACGGCGCAGCCCGACTGGGCGGCCGCGGCCCCGCGCGAGCGGGGCGAGATCCTGCGCCGCGCCTTCGAGCTGATCACCGAGCGCGCCGACGACATCGCGATGCTCATGACCCTGGAGATGGGCAAGCCGCTCGCCGAGTCCAAGGCCGAGATCACCTACGCCGCGGAGTTCTTCCGCTGGTTCTCCGAGGAGGCCGTGCGCATCTCCGGGGAGTGGAAGGTCAACGCCACCGGCTCGGGCCGGGTGCTGGTCATGCGCCAGCCGATCGGGCCCTGCCTGCTGATCACGCCGTGGAACTTCCCGCTGGCGATGGGCACCCGCAAGATCGGCCCGGCGATCGCGGCAGGCTGCACGATGGTCATCAAGCCGGCCTCGCTGACGCCGCTGACCATCCTCAAGCTCGCCGACATCCTCGCCGAGGCGGGCCTGCCCGACGGCGTGCTCAACGTCGTCACCACGAAGTCCACCGGCAAGGTGATGGGCCCGCTGATCACCGACGGGCGCATCCGCAAGCTCTCGTTCACCGGCTCCACCGAGATCGGGCAGAAGCTGCTGCAGCAGGCGTCGGAGCAGGTGCTCAAGACGTCGATGGAGCTCGGGGGCAACGCGCCGTTCGTCGTGTGCGCCGACGCCGACGTCGACGACGCGGTGCAGGGCGCGATGCTCGCCAAGATGCGCAACATCGGCGAGGCGTGCACCGCGGCCAACCGCTTCTACGTGCACGCCGACGTCGCCGAGGAGTTCACGAAGAAGCTCACCGAGCGGATGGGCGACATGAAGGTCGGGCGGGGCACCGAGGAGGGCGTCGAGGTCGGCCCGCTGGTGGAGGCCGACCAGCGCGACAAGGTCGCCGAGCTGGTCGACGACGCGGTGCAGAAGGGCGCCACGGTGCGCACGGGCGGGCGGATCCCGTCGGGCCAGGGGTACTTCTACCCGCCCACCGTGCTCTCCGACGTGCCCACCTCGGCCCGCCTGGCCAAGGAGGAGATCTTCGGCCCGGTGGCGCCGATCTTCACGTTCACCGAGGACGACGAGGCGATCCGGGCGGCCAACGACACCGAGTTCGGGCTGGTCAGCTACCTGTACACCAAGGACCTCTCCCGGGCGATCAGGCTCTCCGAGCGCCTCGAGGCCGGCATGGTCGGGCTCAACCAGGGCATGGTGTCCAACGCCGGCGCCCCGTTCGGCGGCTGGAAGCAGTCCGGCCTGGGCCGCGAGGGCGGCAGCGTCGGCATCGACGAGTACCTGGAGATCAAGTACGTGGCGATGAACGTTTGAGCTCCGCTCTTGTGAGTGCTTGTCCGTGCTGGGGCACGGACAAGCACTCACAAGGCCGTAGGCCAAAGGTCCCCCACGAGGGTCTGGTCGTCGAGGCGGTGGGCGGCGGGGGTGTCGTGCAGCACGAGCAGGCCCTCGGGCAGCACGGCGAGGCCCTCGGGGCGGTCGCACCCCACGCCGACGGCGAGCTCGGCCACGACCTCGACCTCCTCGCGCCGGATCGCCGGCGGCAGCGGGTTCGCCGCCGCCCCGGGCAGGCGCACGATCCGGGCCGGGCCGTCGAGCACCATCGTCGGCCCGACCAGGACGAGCAGGTCGTCGCCGTCGCGGGCGAGGTCGCGCACGCCCAGCCCGTCGAGGTCGGCGACGTGCTTGGTGACGCCGTCGAGCACCAGCTCGGCGCCCTCGGCGCGCAGCGCGAGCGCGAGCAGCACCGCCCACCCCCGCAGCACCGGGCCGCGCAGGCCGAGGAGCACCCGGTCCCCCACCACCGCGAGCCCCTCGACGTCGAACCCGTTGTCCTTGCCGGGCACGCCGAGGAACGGGCCCAGGTGCTCGTCGTCGGCCAGCGCCCCGAGCAGCCCGCGCCGTCCCGACGGCAGCCGGGCCCCGGCGCCCGCCGCGGGCCACGGCCCGTCCGGACCGTCACGCAGGGGCAGCCGGGCCAGCAGCCGCCGGGACTTCTCCGCCGACACCCGGGCCAGCCGGGCCTGCACCTCCCCCGCCGGCGTCCCGGGCCGGACCCGCTTGCGCTTCGCGCTGTGCGAGCCCACCACCCACAGCGCCCCGTCGACGAGGTCGAGGCCCTCCGCGTCGACCTCGTCCCCCGGTTTCCCGGGCAGCGTCACGGCGTCGGCCAGCGGCACCTCCTCGGGACTCCCCCAGCCCTCCCCGTCGCGGCGCAGGCGCAGCAGGGACGCGCCCTCGTCGGGGGCGAGGAAGAGGGTGTCGCCCGCCGCCGCCACCCCGGAGACGTCGAGCCCGCTCGTGGCGGCGTGGACCCCGAGGTGCAGCCGGACGGGTCGCACGGTCACCGGACCCTCACCGCCGCGTGAACGTGAAGACCGCGGTCCGCCCGTCCGACGACTCGAGCCGCACGGTCGAACCGTCCTCCACGAAGGTGCCGCCCTGCGGGATGCGGGTGACGGTGCCGTCGTCCTCGATGTCCGCCCAGCCGGCACCGAGCGCGTTCACCGTGAAGTCGACGCCGTCGTTGTTCCGCGGCGGGCGGCGGGTGGTGGAGCGGCCCGCCCGCGAGGTCTGGTTGGGGTCGGGCTGGCTGACCTCGACCGGGGCACCGGTGACGGTCGCGCGGCAGTTGTTCCCCGAGCAGCTCACCGAGCTCGAGGTGCCGCCGCAGCCGGCGAGCAGGCCGCCCGCGACGAGGGCGACGGCGAGGGTGCCGAGCACCACCGGCCGCCGGCGCGGACCCGGCGGAGCACCGTCGCGGGTCGGGGCGGTGCGTGATCGGCGTGCAGGGGCTGTGACGGTCATGGGTGCACCTCGTCGTGACGCTGCGTCGATAGTCGCGCAGAGTATGTCCCATCCGGCCCAGCGCCCCGGCGGCTACCCGATCGTGGAGTGACGCTCGGTGAGAAACGGGCGGACGACGTCGCCGACGACCTCGGCCGCGAATCCCGGGGCGTCGGCGGCCGCCACGTCCCGCACGGCGTACGCCTGGTCCCCGGCGGCCGTGGTCAGCCAGAGCGTCGCCAGCCCCACGCGCCGCTGGAACCACGACTGCCGCACCGACCAGCCGATGACCCCGTCGCGACGCAGGACGACCGTGCGTCGCCGCACGAGCCCGCCGCGCACGACGACGTAGGCCTCGTGCACCGCGTGCCCCAGCGCGCGGTACGCGGCCCGTCCGAGCAGGGGCCCGGCGACCAGCCCGGCCACCGCCACCGCGGCCGCCGCGACGAGGAACGGCCCCGCGACCACGGCTCCCAGCGCCGCCAGCACCAGGGCGGGGACCAGCGCGCCCGCCGTCGCCCAGCGCACCCGCCGGCCCCGCGCCGCGACCGGGTGCGTGCGCATCACGGCGGCACGCGTCGGCGACACCGGCTCGCGCAGCACCGCGGCCGCGACCCGCTCGGCGAGCTCCCGGGGGGCGGCGGGCAGGAGGCCGGCCGCGTCGGTCCTCTCCTCGCCGCCCGCCGTCGCGAGGCCCGTCGCGACGGCGTCGACGCGGGCGGCGCCGGCGGTGCGCACGCCCAGCGGCTCGACCAGCGCGACCCCGCGCAGGCGGCGTTCCTCCAGCGTCGTCGAGCGGGTCGTCAGCAGGCCCCGCCGCACCCGCAGCGTCCCCGACGGCTCGCGCTCGAGCCGGTAGGACCACCAGGCCTCGACGAACGCGGCGACCGAGGCGACGGCGCCGACGACGAGGACCGCGGTGAGCCCCACGGCGACGGTCCCGAGTGTCCCGAGCCGGCGCCACCCGGCGACGACTGCGTCCACGACCGTGCTCTCCAACCCGACCCACTGCGCCACCTGCATGACGGCGCCGGCGGCGGCCGCGCCGAGCGCCGGGGTGAGGAACGACAGCGGCGCGTAGCGGGTCCACCGCGGGTCGAGGGCGGCGAGCAGGCCGGTGCCGGCGGTCTCGTCGTCCCGCCGGCGGACGAGCAGCTCGCTCCGCAGGGCCTCGGCCTCCTCGCGGCGCACGCACCGCAGCTCCAGCGGCCGGTCGGCGACGGAGGCCCGCCGGGCCGTGTCCACGCGGAGCGTCGCGAGCCCCAGCACCCGCGCCACCGGGTCGGCGTGTACGTCGACCGACCGGATGCGCTCGCGGGGCAGGCTGCGCCGCGTCCGCACGAGGATCCCGGAGTGCAGCTCGACGCGCTCGAGCCCGACGCGGAAGCGGGTCCGCGCGAGCCGCACCTTCTCCGCGCCCACCACGACACCGACGAGCGCGACCACGGCGCCGACGACGATCCCCGCGACCAGGGCCGTCGCCCCGGAGCCCCGTGCCGCGAAGCCGGCCACGGTCGGCACGCCACCCGCGACGCCGACCCCGAGCGTCAGGGCGCCCGACGCCAGCGCGGTGCGGGGGTCGAGGCGGCGCCACGGCACCTCCCCCGTCGCGGGTGCGCCGGCCTCGCGGACCTCCGCGCGCGTCACGTCGCGTCCCCGGGCACGGCACGCGTCTCGCGGGTGAGCCGGTGGGCGAGGGCGTCGGCCTCGTCGCCGGCGAGCCCCGCGACCGTGACCGCGCCCTTGGCCGACGCGGTGGTGACCACGAGCGTCGCCAGCCCGAGACGCCGCTGCAGCGGGCCGCGCGTGGGGTCGACCGTCTGCACCCGCGACAGCGGCGCCGCCCGCCACTCCTGCCACGCGTAGCCCGAGCGCGTGTAGACGGCCTCGTCGGTGACCTCCCAGCGGTGCACGCGGTACCAGTACGCGGGCAGCGCGAGCCCGACGACGAGCCCCACGGCGGCGACGACGCCCGCGGCGAGGCCCAGCCACGCCGCGGCCGGCGCGATCAGCCACGCGAGCACGAGCAGCACCACGACGGCCGCGCCGGGCCAGCCCAGGGCGTGGATCCGCCACCAGGTGCGCACTCGGGGCGGCAGGGGGTGTGTCGGGGGTCGCAGGCCCACCTCGTCGCGGGACGGCTCGGTGATGACCACGGGCAGGCTCCTCGGCGACGGCGACGGGACCGTGATCGTCGCGCGCCGTGCGACGGGATCACCACGGTCGTCGGTACCGCGGTGACGGACCGAAGGTGGACTCAGCCCAGGGCCTCGGCCAGCACCTCGGCCAGGTCCGCGGGCTCCCAGCCGTGTGCGGCGCCGGGCACCTCGGCCCGCGTCGCGCCGGGCAGCGCGTCAGCGAGCGCGTCGGCCGCGTCGACGAGGAAGGGCCAGGAGGTGGTGCCGGTGAGCACGGTGGTCGGCACCGTCACACGCGCCAGGGTGCCGTCGGCCAGCGCGTCCGCCGCCCACGCCAGCGCCTCGGCGTCGGCGGACATCGTCGGCGCGATCCGCAGGTATCGCTCGCGGTCGGGTCCGCCGAGGATCCCGTCGAGCCACTCGGGGGGCATGCCCTCCATCGCGAACCGCAGCACGGCCTCGCGGTCACCGGCCGCGGCGCGCTCGAGGATGCCCGCGCGCCACGCCCGGGCCTCGGCGCCGCCCTCGGTGCCGACCGGCACCTCCCACAGCACCAGCGCGTCGACGCCCGGCATCTGCGTCGCAGCCGCCAGCGCGATCGCCCCGCCCGAGGAGCTGCCGTAGAGCGCGGCGCGCCCACCCAGCTCGTCGAGCAGCGCCGCGACCGCCGCGACCTCGCCGGCCAGCGTGGCAACGCCGTCGGCCGGGTCACCGGAGTCCCCGCGCCCGGGCCGGTCGTGGTGCACCACGTCGAAGCCGCGGCCGGCGAGCTCGGTGGTCAGCGCGCGGGTCGCCGGGTCGGTGGCCCGCATCTGCCCGAGGCCGCCGACGAGGATCAGTGGGCGCCCGCCCGACCCTGCGCGGTCATAGGCGATCCGGACCCCGTCGACGACCACGTCCACGGCTCAGCCCGCCAGCGCCCGGAGGCGGCGCACGACCTCGTCGCCGCCCAGGGCCCGGGTGACCTCGTAGAGGTCGGGGCTGCGCTGCGCGCCGGTGATCGCCACGCGGACGACGTTCGCGGCGTCGCGGAGCATGCCCGGGTACGCGTCGGGGTCCTTCTTGTACGTCTTCGGGTTGGGCGCGAAGCCGTGCCGGGCCGCGAGGTCCCGGATCTGCTGGAACCAGGTCGGCTGGTCGCCCTCGTGGACGTAGCCGTCGGCGAGGTCGGCGGCCACCGCGCGCACCAGCGCCGGGTCGAGCCCGCCGAAGCGCTCGTCCCCCGCGTCGGTGACGTCGGTGAACAGCTCGGGGAAGAAGAAGCCGTAGGCCTCGCGGAAGTCCGACCACTTCGCGAGGTCCTTGCGGGGGTTCTCCACGCCGACCCGCTCGACGTCGATCGCCGCGGCGGCCAGCTCGGGGTTCGCGTCGAGCACCTTGACGATCTCGGGGTCGTACTCCGACGCCCAACCCCGCACCCCGGCGAGCACCTCGGGCCCGGGCAGCGTGGCAATGTGGTCGGCGGAGATGTCGGACAGCTTCACCGTGTCGACCAGCGGCCCGGCCAGCCCGAACTCGTCGAGGCGAAGCGGCGTGGCGAGCGCCTCAACCAGCGGCAGCTCGGCCAGGCGGGGGTTGGCCAGCCCCCGCAGGTAGTACTGCACGGCGGGCACGGGGTAGCCGGCCTCGAGGTAGAAGTCGACGGCGGCCTCGGCGTCCTTGCGCTTGGAGAGCTTGCGCTTCGAGCCGCCCTCCTGCTTCATCAGCGGCGCGAGGTGCGCGTAGTCGACCGGCGCGAAGCCCAGCGCGGCGAACAGCTGGCGGTGCACGGGCACCGACGACAGCCACTCCTCGGTGCGCACGACGAGGGTTGTCCGCATGAGGTGGTCGTCGACGACGTGCGCGAAGTGGTAGGTCGGCAGCCGGAGCGAGCTGTCCGAGCTCTTGAGGATCACCACGTCGTTGTGGTTGTCCTCCATCTCCACCCGGCCCCGCAGCCGGTCGGTGAACGCGAACCGCTCCCCCACCGCACCGTCGGACCGGAACCGCGCGACCCAGGGCGTCCCGGCCTCGAGCGCCGCGCGCACGTCGGACTCGCTCGCATCGCGCCACGGCGCCCAGCGCCCGTAGTAGCCGGTGGGGAGCTTCAGCGTCCGCTGGGCCTCGGCGATCTGCGCGAGCTCCTCCTTGGTCGCGAAGTCCGGGTAGGCCTTCCCCTGACGCATGAGCTCGCGGACGTAGGTCTGGTAGATCGCCGCGCGCTGCGACTGGTGGTACGGCCCGTAGTCGCCGCGCGGCTCCGGCAGCGCCGTGAACACCAGGTCGCCCTCGTCGGGCACCAGGTCGAAAGCCTCGAACGCGCGCCGGAACTGCGCGTCGGCGCCCGCGACCTCCCGGCTCTGGTCGGTGTCCTCGATGCGCAGCACGTAGACGCCGCCCGTCGAGTGCGCGAGGTCGCGCGACACCATCGCCGTGTAGAGACCGCCGACGTGCACGAAGCCCGTCGGGCTGGGCCCGAAGCGGGTGACGAGGGCGCCCTCGGGCAGACCGCGCGGCGGGTAGCGCTCCTCGAGCTCGGCGGGCTCGGGCAGGTCGTCGGGGAAGAGGCCGTCGACGAGGGCGCGGTCGAGCATGGGGACCGATCCTACGAGGTGGTCCCCGGCTCAGACGGTGTCGGTGGGCACGCCGCCCTCGCCGCCGGCGTGCCGTCCGGACCCGTTCGCGCCCGGCTCGGCGACGGCCGCGTCGGCGCGCTGCTCGGCCGCCGCGACGACCTTGGCGATCTCGGGGTCGGTCGAGGTGTCGAACCAGTCGGCGACGTCGTCGTCGGTGGCCCCCGGGCGCGATACGCCGGCCCCGTCGTCCGGGGTCGGCTGGTACCGGAAGACGCCGTCCTCGCCCGGCGCCCCGAGCATCCTGGTGAAGCCCTCGAGCGCCTTGCCGAAGTCGCTGGGCACCACCCAGAGCTTGTTGGCCTCGCCCTGCGCCATCTGCGGCAGCGTCTGCAGGTACTGGTAGGCCAGCATCTCCGGCGTCGGGCGACCGGCCTTGATCGCGGCGAACGTCTTCTCGATCGCCTTGGCCTCGCCCTGAGCCTGGTAGTACTGCGCGGCACGCTCGCCCTGTGCGCGCAGCATCGTCGACTGCCGCTCGGCCTCCGCGGCGAGGATGGCCGCCTGCTTCGCGCCCTCGGCCGAGAGGATCGCGGCCTGCTTGTTGCCCTGGGCCTCGGCGATCGCGGCCTCGCGGTGCCCCTCGGCGGTGAGGATCATCGCGCGCTTCTCGCGGTCGGCCTTCATCTGCCGCTCCATCGAGTCCTGGATCGACGGCGGCGGGTCGATGGCCTTGAGCTCGACGCGGACGACGCGCAGCCCCCACGGCCCGGTGGCGTCGTCGAGGGCCCGCCGCAGCCCGGTGTTGATCATCTCGCGGGACGTCAGGGCCTGTTCGAGGCTCATCCCGCCGACGACGTCGCGCAGCGTGGTGGTGGTCAGCTGCTGGACGCCGTTGATGTAGTCGTTGATCTCGTAGACGGCGTTGCGGGGCTCGGTGACCTGGTAGTAGACGACCGTGTCGATCGAGACCGTCAGGTTGTCCTGGGTGATCACCGGCTGCGGCGGGAACGACACCACCTGCTCCCACAGCGCCACCCGCTCGCGGATGCGGTCGATGAACGGCACCAGGAACGTCAGCCCCGGCGACGCGGTGCGCTGGTAGCGCCCGAGCCGCTCGATGACCGCGGCCTCCGCCTGGCGGACGACGGTGATGCTCTTGACGACCGCCGTCACGACGAGGATCAGCACGGCGGCGATCACGATGTACAGCACGAGCGTGACGGGTTCCATCAGCTCTCTCCCTGCAGGGGTGGGTGGGGTGTGGTCGCCCCCGAGCCGGCGACGACGGCGGTCGCGCCACGGATGTCGACCACGATCACGGCCTCGCCCGCCGCGAGCACGTCGCCCTCGTCCAGAGCGCGGGCGGTCCAGAGGGCGCCGGCGATGCGGACCGTGCCCGCCTCCGGGCCGTGGATGGTCTCGACGACCTCGGCCGGGACGCCGAGAAGGGCCCGGGGGCCCGCGTTGACCTCGCCGTCGGGGGCCCGGCGGTCCAGTCGACGGCGCAGCGCGGGCCGGGCGAGGAGGACGAGCGCGGCGGCGGCCAGCGCGAACACGGCGACATCGGCACCGAGCGGCACGCCCAGCGCGGAGGCCCCGGCGGCCGCGAGCGCGGCACCGCCGAGCATGAGCAGCACGAACTCGCCGGAGAGCATCTCGGCGGCGACCAGCAGGACTCCCGCGATCAGCCACAGCAGCGGGATCACATCGCCGAGTGTGCCAGACGCCACAGTCACCGCGGGTGGTTTCAGGGGCCGACCGTGACGAAGTCGATCAGCTGCTCCATGGCGGTGATGAGGGGCGTCTCGAGGTCGGTCCACGTCGAGACCGACGCCAGGACGCGGTGGGCGCCGTCCCGCTCGTCGCCCCAGCCGAGGGCCTCGCACACGCCCTTCTTCCACTCGATCCCGCGCGGGATCGTCGGCCACGCCGCGATCCCCACCGCCCGGGGCTTCACGGCCTCCCAGATGTCGACGTAGGGGTGCCCGAGCACGAGGACGTGCGCGGCGGCGGGGCCCAGCTCGCGGCGCAGGCCCTCGGCGATGCGTGACTCCTTGGAGCCGGTGACGAGGTGGTCGACGAGGACCCCGAGCCGCCGGTCGGGGCCCGGCCCGAACTCCTGGGCGGCCTCCACGAGCACGTCGGCACCGTGGAGGGGCTCGACGACCACGCCCTCGACGCGCAGGTCGTGGCCCCAGACGCGCTCGACGATCGCGGCGTCGTGCAGGCCCTCGACCCAGATGCGGTGGGGCAGCGCGGTCTTCGCGCGGTGGGCCTCCACCCGCCGCGAGCCCGAGGCCGAGCGCTGCGGCGTCGTCGACGGACCGGCCGCGCGCTGGGGCGGCACGAGCGTCGCCGGACGGCCCTCGTGCAGGAACGCGGCGGGTTTGTTGGGAAAGAGCCTGCGCCGTCCCGCGGAGTCCTCGAGCACGACCTCTCGGACGTCGGCGCGGATCACGGCCCCGCAGAACGTCTCGGCGGCGTCCTCCACGACGAGCCCCGGCTCGGCGACGACGGAGACGACCTCGCGCTTCGGCCTGTGCGGAGCGAGCCCCGGCAGACCCCCGGTGCGCCCGGCGCCCGACGAGGGCGTGCCGCCGCGACCCGGCGCCCGCACGGCCCCGCCGGTGGAGCGGAAACCGGGATCGCCGGAGGAGCCGTGCATGCCCCGGCCCTGAGTCCTCGCCACGGGCCCGGACGCTAACGGCGCACGCCGGTCGTCCGGGGTCGACACGCCCAGCGTCGCGTCGGCGGGGCGGGCGGTTCGTGGAGCGAGGGTCACCCCCGCTGCCCCGGACGCAGCCAGGGCGTCCCTTGCTGCGGCGGGCGGGCGGGGTGGGGGGCGGTTCGTGGAGCGAGGGTCACCCCCGCTGCCCCGGGCGCAGCCAGGGCGTCCCTCGCTCCACACCCCGGGCCGGCGGCGTCTCGGTGCCCGCTCGGCGGCCGGGGTCGCCGAGCGCCCGTATCGTCGTCCGGGTGCCCTGCCCGAGTGCCTCCCTGGCCGTCTGGAGCGCGGCGTGGCTCGCCGGCTCCGCCGCGGCCGACGACGTCCTCGACGCGCTGGCCCCGTGGTCCGAGGCCCACGACGTGGTCGCCGCCGACGCCGCGACGGCTGCCGTGACCGATCTGCCGACCCCGGACCGCGCCGGCACGGGCATGGCCGCCCTGCTCGTCCTCGCCCGCCGTCGCACCGCGCCGATCGGGGCCGACGCGCGGCTGGTCATGCCTGCCCCGGGCGACGTCCGCGGCCTGCCGGGACCTGCCGCGCTGCGGGTCGCGGCGCTGGAGGCCGGCGAGTGCGCGGTGCTCGCGGGCGCCGGACTCGCCGCCGTACCCGCGCCCGTCGCCGACGGCGTGCTGCGCTGGACCGTGCACCTCGTCGACGACGTCCCACCCGGGCCGCACCCGAGCCTGTCCGAGGCCGAGCACGACCTGCGCGGGTCGGTACGCGACGCCGCCGACACCCTCGCCGCGATGGACGTCGCCCGGCCCCGGGCGGGCGTGCGCGAGGAGATCGCCGACGCCCTGCGCCGCCGCCCCCACGCCGCCTGGCCGGCAGGGACGCCGGGCCGTCCCCTGCGGGTCCTCCAGCACGCCGACGAGGTCGAGGCGATCCTCGTCGCGGCTTCCGGCGACGACCCGGGCGGCGCGGTGTCCGCCTCCGCCGCCCTCGCGCGCACCGACGCCCTGCGCCCCCTGGCCACGGCCGTGCGCGCGGCCCGCGTCGCCGCCGTCGCCGAGACCGTCCGGGCGCTCACCGCCGCCTGAGCCCGGGCTCCCGCTGATCAGCAGGCTCCCCCTCCAGGCCGCGTGGAGAACCACGGCCACCCGGCAGGCCTGATGATCATCCAGTCGGCACGGGGACACGGTTTCCGGCCGCGTCGACTAATGCCCGTGCCCGTGGCCGTGCCCGTGGCCGTGGCCGTGCCCGCCCGAGGAGCCCCCGCCGTCCCCGGACGACGGTGGCGACGACCCCGACGACCCCGACGACCCCGACGACCCCGATGCGCCGGGCAGGTACGGCTCGCCCTTGCGCAGGGGCGCACGCTCGTAGCGACCCTCGTGCGCCGCGACGGGGCGGGTGTCCCCGCGCAGCTCCGGGTGCTTGGCCTCGAGACGCTCGCGCTTCTCCCACTGGCGTTGCAGGCCGGTCACGTACTCCCGGTCGCCGTGGTGGGTGCCCCGCCACGTCTGGGGCATGTACTCCTTGGACGGACCCGGGTCGGCGAGGCCGTGCAGGGCCGGGCGGGACGGGACCTTGCGCGCCTCCCCGCCGCACTCCGGGCACGGCGGGGTGGGCGCCGAGAGGGCGACCAGACGTTCGAAGCGCACGCCGCAGTCGCAGCGGTAGTCGTAGATCGGCACAGCGCCACCAGGCCTCGGGTTACCAGTTCTGGATCGACTTCCGGAAGATGTCCGCGATGTCGTCCTCGGTCGGCATCCGCGGGCAGGTGGCCAGCAGACGCTGCTGCTTCATGGTCCCGTCGACGAGGTCTCCGATGTCGTCCTCGCCGAAGCCGACCTCGCCGATCCCGTTGGGGATGTGGATGTCGCGCATCAGCTCGGTGACCACGTGCGGCAACTGCTCCGAGGCGTCGTTCTGCTTCTCCGCATCCGGCCCGAGCAACCGCGCGGCGGTCATGTGCCGGTCGGGGGCGGAGGAGAAGCTGAACCGGAACGCCTCCGGCGCGGTCAGCGACACCGACATGCCGTGCGGCACCATCGGCTCGTCCTGCGGGTAGCCCGCGGGACGGAAGTCGCGCACCTGGCCGGCGATCGGGTAGGCGTTGGCGTGGGGGATGTGCACCCCGGAGTTGCCGAAGCCCATCCCCGCGAACGTCGCCGCCATCATCATGTCCATGCGGGCGTCGACGTCCTCCTCGCCCCGCTCCACCGCCGTGCGGAACGAGCGCGCGAGCAGCGTCATGGACTTCTCGCACCACAGGTCGGAGACCGGGTTGGAGCCGCAGTAGGTCACCCGCTCCTCGGGCTTCTTGCGGTCGAAGCTCGTGTACCAGCGCGCGGTGTAGGACTCGAGTGCGTGGCAGACGATGTCCATGCCCGCCGACGCCGTGACCTCCGGCGGCAGGGTCATCGTCAGCAGCGGGTCGACCACGGCCATGGTCGGGCGCAGACGCCAGTGGCTGATGCCGGTCTTCACCCGCAGTGAGAGCACGTCGAGGATGCACATCGCCGTGGACTCCGAGCCCGTGCCCGCAGTGGTGGGCACCGCGATGAGCGGCTTGAGCTGGCCCGGCGGCACCTGGGCCTTGCCGACCGGCTTGTTGATGTAGTCCATCAGGTCGCCGGGGTAGGTCGTCAGCAGGTTGACGGCCTTGGCGGTGTCGATGGCCGAGCCGCCGCCGACCGCGACGAACCCGTCCCACGGACCCTGCTCCGTGGCGTAGCCGACGGCCTTGTTCATCGAGTCGTCGGTGGGCTCGACGTGCACGCCGTCGAAGATCTCGACGGTCATGTCGTAGCGGCGGATCTGGTCGGCGATGCGGTCGGGCAGGCCCGTCTGCTGCATGCCGGGGTCCGTGATGAGCAGGATGCGCTGCGCCCCGTACTGGGACAGGTCGAAGCCGATCTCGTCACAGGCGCCGGCGCCGAACTTCAGCGGCGGGGCGCCCCACGTGAACACCGACTCTTCGGTGGGGACCGGGGGGACGCTCATGGGGGTGGAGCTCCGATCAGGTGTAGTGGCCGCCGTTGCCCACGGTCTTGAGCTGCCGGATCTGGTCGGGGTCGTGGCCGAAGACCACGGTCGCGTCCGTCTCCTCCGCGATGCCGCGGATCTTCTCGACGGACGAGTAGAACTGGCCCATGTCGTTGACGATGGCCGCCGGCGTGGTGGGCGGGCCGTAGCTCTCCCCCATGTACACCGCGTCCGAGGTGAAGATCATGGTGCCGGTGTCGGGCAGGTCGACGCGCATCGACATGCATCCAGGGGTGTGCCCCGGTGTCTGCAACAGCGTCACCCCGGGCAGGAACTCGGTGTCGCCCGAGACCGTCTCCCAGTTCAGGTCCTGGTAGTCGGTCTTGAGGTGGGCGCCGGTGAAGAGCCCGTCGAACCCGAACGCGAACTCCTTCTCCTTGTCGCTGCAGACGAGCTTCGCGGAGGAGTCCTTGAACATGTCGGCGTTGCCGCAGTGGTCGAAGTGCAGGTGCGAGAGCACCACGTAGTCGATCTGGTCGGTGCCGATGCCGAGCTGGCGCAGCCGCGAGTCGAGGAACTCCTCCTCGCTGACCTTCTCGTACGGGAAGAAGTCCTGCAGGCCCGTCGGGCCCCACCGCTCCTCCCAGTCCCGCGGGCAGCTCGTGTCCCACAGCAGGGTGCCGTCGGGGGTCTCGACGAGGACGCAGTGGGTGGGGACGTCGGCCCACTCGGTGGGCTGGTCACGCATCTGGCGGGGGCGGATCGAACGCCCGGGCTTGAGCAGCAACCACGTGAGGTCCGCGGTCATCGCCCCGCAGTCCAGGATGCTGACCTTGATCTCGCCGCTCGCCGCCATTGAGGGATCCTCCGGGGTGCCACGTGCAGATGGGGGAACACGGCCGGGTCGCCGCACGACGATGCATGCAACACCGACCACGTGACGCCGGACACTAGCCACGCCGACGATCATCGGCAACAGGGCGCGGAGGGCTCCCCCGCCTCAGCGCGTGGGCCTCGCGGCGGGCTCGCAGCAGCCCGGGTGGCACGGGGTGCCGTTGCACCCCACCCCCGCACGCGGCCCGGTCCCGAGCTCGCGGACCGGCGCCGCGTCGGTCTGCTCGGCGATCAGCTCGACGACCATCTCGACGAAGCGCGGGTCGGAGCCGGCGCTCGCGGCGCGGGCGAAGCCCATGCCCAGCTTCTCGGCGTGCGCGGCGGCTTCGTTGTCGAGGTCCCAGACCACCTCGAGGTGGTCGGAGACGAAGCCGACCGGGCTCACGACGACGGCACCGACCCCGCGGTCGTGCAGGTCGTCCAGGTGGTCGACGATGTCCGGCTCGAGCCACGGGATCTGCGGGGGGCCGGAGCGCGACTGCCACACGAGGTCGTGCTCGGACGTCCCGACGGCGTCGGCGACGAGGCGGGCGGCCTCGGTCATCTGCCGCGAGTACCGGTGCCCGCCCTCCTCGGGCGGCCCGGCGGTGCGGTCGGCCGAGAGCGGGATGGAGTGCGCGGTGAACACGAGCCGGGCGTCGTGCCCCGCGTCGAGGCGCTCGCGTGCCGCGCGCACCCCGTCGGCGACGGACGCGACGAACAGCGGGTGGTCGTAGAAGTGGCGCAGCTTGACGAGGTCCGGCGCCGACCCGGTCCGCTCGATCGCGGCCTCCCGGGCCCGGGCGATGTCCTCGTGGTACTGACGGCAGGCCGAGTACCCGCCGTAGGCGCTGGTCGCGAACACGAGCGCGCGGCGCACGCCGTCGCGCGCCATCCCGGTCACCGTGTCCGCGGCGAGGGGGTGCCAGTTGCGGTTGCCGAAGTACACCGGCAGGTCCCGCCCGGACTCCCGCAGCGCCCGTGACAGGTCGGCGACCAGGCGGCGGTTCAGCTCGTTGATCGGGCTCACGCCGCCGAAGTGCTGGTAGTGCTCCTCGACCGCGTCGAGGCGCTCGGGCGGCACGCCCCGCCCGCGGGTGACGTTCTCGAGGAACGGTCGCACCTCGTCCGGGCCCTCGGGTCCGCCGAAGGACAGCACCAGCACGGCGTCGTAGGGGTCGCTCACGACCCCAGCATCCCCCCGGATCCGGCGAGCTACACGGTCAGGCGCCCATGGCGTGGTAGCCGCCGTCGGCGTGGACGACCTCCCCGGTGGTGGCCGGCAGCCAGTCGGAGAGCAGCGCGCAGATGGTCTTCGCCACCGGCGTCGGGTCGGCGAGGTCCCAGCCCAGCGGCGAGCGCTGCACCCAGGCCTCCTCGAAGGTGTCGAAGCCGGGGATCGACTTCGCGGCCATGGTGCGCACCGGGCCGGCGGCGACGAGGTTCGCGCGGATGCCCTCGGGGCCGAGGTCGCGCGCGAGGTAGCGGGTGGTGGCCTCGAGCGCGGCCTTGGCCACACCCATCCAGTCGTAGCCGGGCCAGGCGACGGTGTTGTCGAAGTCCATGCCGACCAGCGACGAACCGCGGCCCAGCAGAGGCCTGCAGGCCATCGCGAGGGACTTGAACGAGTACGCCGAGACCTCGACGGCGGTGGCGACGTCGGACCACTGCGTGTGCAGGAAGTTGCCGCCGAGCGCCTCCATGGGCGCGAAGCCGATCGAGTGCAGCACGCCGTCGAGGCCGTCGACGTGCTCGCGGACGTTGTCGGCGAGGGCGTCCAGGTGCTCCTGGTTCTGCACGTCCAGCTCGATCACCGGCGCCTCCTGCGGGAGGCGCTGCGCGACGCGCTTGACCAGCGACAGGCGCCCGAAACCGGTGAGCACCACCGTCGCCCCCGCCTCCTGAGCGGCCTTCGCCGCGTGGAAGGCGATCGAGGCGTCGGTGATGATCCCCGTGACGAGGACGCGCTTGCCCTCGAGCAGGCCTGTCATGTGTCTCCTCGGTGATCGGTTCTAGTGGCCCATGCCGACGCCGCCGTCGACGGGCAGCACGGCGCCGGTGACGTAGCCGGCGTCGTCGGAGGCGAGCCAGGCCACGGCCTTGGCGACCTCCTCGGGCGCCGCGACCCGCCCGAGCGGGATCGAGCCGAGCAGCTCCTCGCGGCGCTTGTCGGTGAGCTCGGCGGTCATGTCGGTCTCGACGTAGCCGGGGGTGACGACGTTGGCGGTGATGCCGCGCCCGCCCAGCTCGCGCGCCGTCGAGCGGGCGAGACCGATGAGCCCCGCCTTCGACGCCGCGTAGTTCGCCTGGCCCGGCGCGCCGGTGAGCCCGACGACGCTGGAGACGTAGACCAGCCGCCCGAACCGGGCCTTGACCATCCCGCGGATCGCGCGCTGGGTGACCCGCCAGGCGCCCGTGAGGTTGGCGTCGAGCACGTCGGTGAACGCGTCCTCGGGCATGCGCATGAGCAGGCCGTCACGGGTGATCCCGGCGTTGGCGACCACGACCTCGACCGGCCCGTGCTCGGCCTCGACCTGCGAGAACGCCGCGTCGACCTGGGCGGAGTCGGTGACGTCGCAGCGGACCCCGTGCAGCCCCTCCGGCGGCTCGCCCGAGCGGTGGGTGACCACCACCGTGTGCCCGCGCTCGGCGAACTCGCGCGCCGTGGCGAGCCCGATCCCGCGGTTGCCTCCGGTGACCAGCACGACGCGGCTCACGCGACTCCTCTCGATCGGGCTCGACGGTCCTGACGGCGGGCGGCACGCTACCGGCTTTGCGCTGCGCGCGTGTGCGCGCTTGCCCGTGCCCGGGCAAGCGCGCACACGCCCGCTAGGGCAAACGCTGGCCCGTGACGATCGCGGTCCCGGCGCCGAGCAGCACGAGGATCGTCGCGGCGAGGAACCAGCGCCCCGAGAGGTCGACCGTGCGCTCCTCGTAGCCGACCTGCTCGGCGAGCGTCGCGTAGGTTTCGCGCAGGTCCAGCTCGTTGGACGCGCGGCGGAAGTCGCCGCCGGAGAGCTGGGCGATCTCACGCATCTGGTCGTCGGCGACCGCCACCGAGACCGGCCGGCCGTCGATCTCGATCTCTCCGTACTCCGTGCCGAACGAGATCGCCGAGATGGGCACGCCGGCGGCCTTGGCCTCGGCGGCCGCGGGATAGGCGCCGCGGTCGTCGGCGGGGTCGGTGGTCGGGGTGGTCTGCTTGCCGTCGGAGAGCAGGATGATCCGCGCCGGCGGCGGGCCCTCGGGGCCCCGGACCTGGGCGCCGAACGCCCGGATCGCGGCGAGGCTCGCGCGGATCGCGTCGCCGGTGCCCGTGGACTCGGCGAGCTGCAGGCTGCCGATCGCGTTCTTGACCGCCTGCCGGTCCGTGGTGGGCGTGACCAGCGTGCTCGGCGTGGCGGCGAAGGACGACAGGCCGAGGTTGATGCCCGCCGGCAGCTGGTCGGCGAACGCCGAGGCGGCGGTCTGGGCCACCTGCAGCCGCGAGGGCTCGACGTCGGTGGCGCGCATCGAGAGCGAGACGTCGATGGTGAGCATGACCGTCGCCCGGTTGCGCGGCACCTGCGCGGTGCCCTGGGGTCCGGCCAGGGCGATCGTCATGAGCACCAGCGCGACGAGCACGAGCACCATCGGCACGTGGCGCCAGCGCCCCGGGCCCCGCGGGGCGACGCGTTCGAGCAGCGCGAGGTTGGTGAAGCGCATCGTGTAGCGCTGGCGGCGGCGGTTGATCCACCAGTAACCGACCGCCAGCGCGGCGACGACCAGCAGCAGCAGGAACCACCAGGGGTGCGCGAACACGATCACGCCCTCCCGAACGGGCCGGGGGACGCCGCGGAACGGAGCTCGATCCCGGCATCGGGAGACGCCCCGGGAGATGTCGCGGCCCCGGGAGCGGGCGTCGGCACCCGCCCCGTGGTGGCCCCGCCCGACCAGCCGCGCTTGCGGGCGACGGCGAAGCGCACGACGTCGGCGACCCAGTCGCGGTCGGTGCGCAGGACGAGGTGCGCCGCGCCGGCCCCGCGCAGCGCCGCGGCGACCCGGGCCCGGTGCGCGGCGGCCTCGGCGGCGAAGCGCCGGCGCAGCGTCGCCGTCGTGGTCACCTCGCGGCGGTGCCCCGTCTCGGGGTCGGCGAGCACCACCGTGCCCACGTCGGGCAGCTCCTCGTCGCGGGGGTCGACCACCTCGACCGCCAGCAGGTCGTGACGGGCCCGCAGTGCCCGCAACGCGCGCTCCCAGTCCACGTCGCCGAGGAAGTCGGACACCACGACCACCAACCCGCGCCGTCGCGGCGGGCGACGCAGCGCCTCGAGCGCCCCGGGCAGGTCGCCGCGCGTGCCCTCCGGGGCCGGCGGGGTGCCGGCGATCCGGCGCAGCAGCTCGCGCGCCGCGGTCTCCCCGCCGCGCGCGGGCAGGCGCTCGGTCCGCGCGCCGGTGGCGACCACGGCGCCGACGCGGTTGCCCCCGCCGCGGGTGAGGTGGACGACCGCCGCGCACGCCGCGACCACGAGGTCGCGCTTCTCGCAGGCCGCGGTGCCGAAGTCGAGGCTCGGCGAGAGGTCGACGACGAGCTGCGTCTCGAGCTCGCGGTCGGCGATGGTCTCGCGGATGTGCGGCTCGGTGGTGCGCGCGGTGACCGCCCAGTCCATGCGGCGCACGTCGTCGCCGGGCTGGTAGGGCCGCGGCTCCCCCGGCTCGGTGCCGGGGCCCGGCACGAGACCGAGGTGGTTGCCCTGCAGCAGCCCGTCGAGGCGGCGGCGGACCGTGAGCTCCAGGGTGCGCAGCGAGGCCGCCAGGCGGGCCTGGGCCCGCTCGCCCGAGACGTCCCCCGCGGTCACCGGCGCCGGCGAGGTCGGCGGCGGCGCCCACTCCGGACGCACCTCGCCGGCCGGCGTCGTCGCCGGGGGCGCAGCCGGAGGTCGCGGCCCGGGGTTGGGCACCCGCGCCGCCGGTGTGTCGTCGTGCTGTGTCACGGGTCCGGGATCATCGTCCCGCCGCCGGCACCGGGGCGGGGCCCATGCCGACCGGGCGCGCCGACACCTGGGGCAGCGGGACGGTCTGCAGCACGCGCGTCACGACGTGGTCGACCGGGACGCCGTCGGCCAGCGCGTCGTACGAGAGCACGAGGCGGTGGCGCAGCACGTCCGGGGCGATGTCCACGACGTCCTGGGGCAGCACGTAGTCGCGCCCGCGGACCAGGGCGAGCGCGCGGGCGCCCGCGATGATCCCCAGCGACGCGCGCGGCGAGGCGCCGTAGGCCACCCAGCCGCCCACATCGGTCATGCCGTGCTCGGCGGGCGCACGCGTGGCCACGACGAGGCGCACGACGTAGTCGACGAGCGCGTGGTGCACGAACACCTGCGCCGCGACGTCCTGGAGCCGGCGCAGCTCGCCGGGGTCGAGCACGCGGTGCGGCGAGGGCGGGCTCACGCCCATCCGGTAGACGATCTCGCGCTCCTCGTCGGCCGTCGGGTACTCGACGAGGATCTTGAACAGGAAGCGGTCGCGCTGCGCCTCGGGCAGCGGGTAGACACCCTCGTTCTCGATCGGGTTCTGCGTGGCGAGCACGAGGAACGGGTCGGGCATCGGATGCGTCTCGCCGCCGATGGAGACGTGGCGCTCGGCCATCACCTCGAGCATCGCCGACTGCACCTTCGCCGGCGCACGGTTGATCTCGTCGGCCAGCACGAAGTTCGAGACGACCGGCCCGAGCTCGACGTCGAACTCCTCGCGGCCCTGGCGGTAGATCCGCGTGCCGAGGATGTCCGCGGGCACGAGGTCGGGGGTGAACTGGATACGGGCGAACGATCCGCCCACGACGCGCGCGAACGTCTCCACCGCGAGCGTCTTCGCCACCCCGGGCACACCCTCGAGCAGGAGGTGGCCCTTGGCCAGCAACCCGACGAGCATCCGCTCGACGAGCCGGTCCTGGCCGACGATGACGCGCTTGACCTCGAGCACGGTGCGCTCGAGCTGCTCGGCGTCGTGCGCCGGCGTGGCCTGCTGCGTCTCCTGGTCGAACGCTCGAGCTCCTCGGTCGGCGTGCTCCCTCGGACGCTGCGTCTCCCCGGGCTGATCGGTCACCCCGCGTCCCTCCCCGATCGCCCCGGCGTCCGCCGGTGGCAGTCGCTGTCCCACGGTCCCCACCGGACGTGGGCGTCCGGGGCGGCACGGTACCCGCCACGCGTCCAGGCAACGGGACGGCCGGTGAGGGTGCCGTGAACGCCTCGGTCGGCACGGTCCCGGGTGGTCAGAGCAGCCGGGTCACGGTCGGGACGATCTCGTCGTCCAGCCGCAGGGACGTGATCCGGACGGTCTTCCCCGACTCGGGGGCCTCGACCATCTGGTCCTCGCCGTTCACCCTGCCCAGGTAGAGCGCGACGTGGTGCACCGCGCCCGCCCCGTCGTCCTCGGCCCAGAACAGCAGGTCGCCGGGACGTCGCTCCGCCAGCGGCACCCGCGGCCCCGCCTCGGCCTGGTAGCCGCTGTAGTGCGGCAGGTCCTTCCCGGCGGCGGCGAACGCGTAGATCATCAGCCCGGAGCAGTCGAACCCGGTCTTCGCGAAGTCGCCGAAGCTGTCGGCCACGCCCCCGTCACGGATGCCCAGGGTCGGACCCTCGGCGTCGCCGCCGCCCCAGGCGTAGACGACGCCGAGCTGCGAGAGGGCCCGTTCGAGGACGGTGCGGACCTCGTCGCTCATCCCGGTCGTGTCGACGCCGGCGGCGGCCAGCGGGTCCTCCGCGGCGTCCGGTGTCGTCGCGGCGAGCCGGATTCGCTCGTCGCGGGCCGCCTCGCGGGCGCTCGCGGCCTCGTCGAACGCCTCGGCGCGCTCCCGCTGGGCCGCGAGTGCCGGGTCGGCGGCCTCGAGCTCGGCCAGGCGCGCCTCGGCGGCGTCGCGTTCCGCGCCGAGCTCGCGCAGCCGCGCGGACTGGGCGTCGGTGTCCGTGCGCACCCGCGCCAGCTCGGCGTCCGCGGCTGCGCGGGCCTCCGCGGCGCGGGCGGCGGCCGTGTCGGCCTCCTCCCGGGCGGCCCGGGCCCGGGAGTCGGCGTTGGCCGCCTCGATCCGCGCCAGCTCGGCCCGCTCGAGCGCCTCCCGCTGGTCGGCCGTCACGACCTCACGCAGGTGCGCCCGCGCCGCGACGTCGTCGGGGCCCGCCGCACCGGAGAGCACCGAGAGCGGGCCGAGGACGTCGGCCTGCTGGAACCACGCGGTGATCCACGCGTCGACGTCGGCCCGGGCGCGCTCGGCGGCGGCCACGGCCGCGTCGGCGCCCCGCCGGCTCTCCTCGGCGGCGCGGCGGGCCTCGTCCGCGCGCTGCCGGGCGGCGGTGTCGTCGGCGAGGGCGCGGTTGGCGAGTTCCTGGCGCTCGCCGAGGTCCTCGGTGAGGGCGTCCAGCGCGGCGCGTGCGGAGGCGATGCGGGCCACCAGCGAACCCGCCTCCCCGGCCCGGTCGGTGGCGGGATCCGGGGACGGGGGCGGCGTCGGCGGCACCGGCGTCGCCGGTCCGGCGAGCGCGGCGGGTGCGGCGGGTGCGGTGAGCAGCAGCGAGAGGAGGAGGCCGACCAGGACCGCGGGGGTGCGCAGGGCGGGCACGCCGTCCTCCTCCGTCGGGCTCGTGGCGGGCCCGTGCACCCTGGACGGCGGTGACGCCCCGGGTGCGGACCGACACGCGCTGGTGTGGTGCGCATCGCCCGGGTGGGTGGCGTGATCACGCTCGCCCGTGGCGCGCGTGGGCCGCCCCGCCGCAGGTCGCGGCCTAGACTGGGACGGGTCGGGAGTGCGCCGCCCGGGCGGGTGCGCGAGACTCCGGACCGACCCCCGGGTCGAGCGTCGTCGACACAGCGGACCACCACCTCGAGGCGTCCCGTTCGGACCCGCCGCGGCGCGGGAACCCGGAGGGGCCGCCCGGCGACGCCGCCGGGACCCACCGACCCCGGAGCGCGGACGAGCGCCACCCACCCGCCGCGCCCGTGAGGAACAAGGAGGAACGTGGCCGTGAGCTCGCCAGACCAGTCCGACGGCGGATCGACGGAGAGCGTCGACTCGTTCGGTGCCCGGGGCACCCTCGAGGTCGGCGGCCGGTCGTACGAGATCTTCCGGTTGTCGGCGGTCGAGGGCTCGCAGCGCCTGCCGTTCAGCCTCAAGGTGCTGCTGGAGAACCTGCTCCGCACCGAGGACGGCCTCGTCACCACCGAGGCCGGCATCCGGGCGCTCGCCGACTGGGACCCCACCGCCGAGCCTGACACCGAGATCCAGTACGTGCCCGGCCGCGTGGTCATGCAGGACTTCACCGGCGTGCCCTGCATCGTCGACCTCGCGACGATGCGCGAGGCCGTCACGGAGCTCGGGGGCGACGCCCAGAACGTCAACCCGCTCGCGCCGGCCGAGCTCGTCATCGACCACTCGGTGGTCGCCGACCTCTTCGGCACCCCGGACGCCTTCGAGCGCAACGTCGAGCTCGAGTACCAGCGCAACGAGGAGCGCTACAAGTTCCTGCGCTGGGGCCAGACCGCGTTCGACGAGTTCAAGGTCGTCCCGCCGGGCACAGGCATCGTCCACCAGGTCAACATCGAGCACCTGGCCCGGGTCGTCATGACGCGCAACGGCCAGGCGTACCCCGACACGCTCGTCGGCACCGACTCGCACACCACGATGGTCAACGGCCTCGGCGTGCTGGGCTGGGGCGTCGGCGGCATCGAGGCCGAGGCGGCCATGCTGGGCCAGCCGGTGTCGATGCTCATCCCCAAGGTCGTCGGCTTCCAGCTGACCGGCGAGCTGCCCCCCGGCGCCACTGCCACCGACCTCGTGCTGACCATCACCGAGATGCTGCGCGAGCACGGCGTCGTCGGGAAGTTCGTCGAGTTCTACGGCGAGGGCGTCGGCGCCGTGCCGCTGGCCAACCGCGCCACGATCGGCAACATGAGCCCGGAGTTCGGCTCCACCTGCGCGATCTTCCCGATCGACGACGAGACGCTGGAGTACCTGCGCTTTACCGGCCGCGACGACGAGCAGGTCGCGCTGGTCGAGGCCTACTGCAAGGAGCAGGGCCTCTGGCACGACCCGTCGCACGAGCCGGACTACTCCGAGACGCTCTCGCTGGACCTCTCGACGGTCGTCCCGTCGATCGCCGGGCCGAAGCGCCCGCAGGACCGCATCCGGCTCGACGAGGCCAAGCAGTCGTTCCGCCAGGCGCTGCCGGACTACGCCGACGGCTCCGAGGGCACCGAGGGCCAGACCGACGAGGCCGTGGCCGAGACCTTCCCCGCCTCCGACCCCACGTCGGAGACGGAGTCGAGGGAGGAGGACCGCCCGGTCCACCGGGCGCCGGTCGACCCGAACGGCCGCCCCAGCAACCCGGTCCCGGTGACGCTGGCCGACGGCACCCAGCTCGAGCTCGACCACGGCGCGGTCACCATCGCCGCGATCACGTCGTGCACCAACACCTCGAACCCGTCGGTGATGGTCGGCGCGGCGCTGCTGGCCCGCAACGCCGTCGAGAAGGGCCTCCAGCGTCGTCCGTGGGTGAAGACGTCGCTGGCCCCGGGCTCGAAGGTGGTCATGGACTACTACGAGCGCTCGGGCCTGCTGCCCTACCTGGAGAAGCTCGGCTTCAACCTCGTCGGGTACGGCTGCACCACCTGCATCGGCAACTCGGGCCCGCTCATCGAGGAGGTCTCCGCGGCGGTCAGCGACAACGACCTCGCGGTCACCGCGGTGCTCTCGGGCAACCGCAACTTCGAGGGCCGCATCAACCCCGACGTGAAGATGAACTACCTGGCGAGCCCGCCGCTCGTGGTGGCCTACGCGCTGGCCGGGACGATGGACCTCGACCTCACGACGGAGCCCCTCGGCCACGACACCGAGGGCAACCCGGTGCTGCTGGAGGACATCTGGCCCTCGCCGCAGGAGATCGGTGAGGTCATCGCGTCGGCGCTCTCGCCCGAGCAGTTCACCCAGGGCTACGCCGACGTCTTCGCCGGTGACGAGCGCTGGACCTCGCTGCCCACCCCCGAGGGCGAGACCTTCACCTGGGACGAGGACTCCACCTACGTGCGCAAGCCCCCGTACTTCGAGGGCATGTCGCGCGAGCCCGGCGAGGTCACCGACATCGACGGGGCACGGGTGCTGCTCAAGCTGGGCGACTCGGTGACCACCGACCACATCTCCCCCGCCGGGTCCATCAAGGAGGACTCGCCCGCCGGGCAGTACCTCAAGGCGCACGGGGTCGAGCGCAAGGACTTCAACTCCTACGGCTCGCGCCGCGGCAACCACGAGGTGATGATCCGCGGGACGTTCGCCAACATCCGGCTGCGCAACCTGCTGCCCACCGGGGACGGCGGCGAGCTGCCGCAGGGCGGCTACACCGCCGACTACACCCAGGGCGGCGAGCAGGCGTACGTCTACGACGCCGCGCAGCACTACGCCGAGGCGGGGACGCCGCTGGTCGTGCTCGCGGGCAAGGAGTACGGCTCGGGCTCGTCGCGTGACTGGGCGGCCAAGGGCACGACGCTGCTCGGGGTCCGCGCGGTCGTCGCCGAGAGCTACGAGCGCATCCACCGCTCCAACCTCGTCGGCATGGGCGTGCTGCCGCTGCAGTTCCCGGAGGGCCAGAACGCCGACTCGCTCGGCCTCACCGGCACCGAGACCTTCGCGATCAGCGGGGTGACGGCGCTGAACGACGGCGACGTGCCCGACACCGTGCACGTCACGGCGACGCCCGAGTCCGGGGACGCGATCGAGTTCGACGCGCGCCTGCGCATCGACACCCCGGGCGAGGCGGCGTACTACCGCAACGGCGGCATCCTGCCGTACGTCCTGCGCAAGATGCTGGGCTGAGCGGGCTCCCGGGTTTCGGGACGAACGCGCTGTTCGCTGCGCTAGAGGCAGCGAACAGCGCGTTCGCTGCTTTCGGGGGGCCTCACGGAACCAGCCCGCCAACCCGCCGTCGTCCGCCGCCGGGGCATGGCGGGCGTCGTCGCGGTCAATCCTCGCCGTGACGGAAGGAGAGGACGATGACGACGCTGTCCACCCTGCAGGAGACCGCGCGCGAGATCCTCGCCGACGGCAAGGGCATCCTCGCGGCCGACGAGAGCACCGGCACGATCACCAAGCGCCTCGAGGCCGTGGGGGTGGAGTCCACCGAGGAGAACCGGCGGCGCTTCCGCGACCTGCTGTTCACGACGAAGGACGTCGAGCAGCGCCTCGGCGGGGTGATCCTCTACGACGAGACCGTGCGTCAGGACGCGCTCGACGGGACCGGCATGGTCGAGACGCTGCGCCGGCGCGGGATTGTGCCGGGCATCAAGGTCGACGCGGGTGCCAAGGACCTCGCGGGCTTCCCGGGCGAGAAGGTCACCGAGGGTCTCGACGGGCTCCGCGAGCGCTTCGCCGAGTACGCCGCGCTCGGTCTGCGGTTCGCGAAGTGGCGCTCGGTCATCAGCGTGTCGGAGGCGCTGCCCACCCCGACGGCGATCGAGGTCAACGCGCACGCCCAGGCCCGCTACGCCGCGCTGGCGCAGGAGGCCGGGCTGGTGCCGATCGTGGAACCGGAGTCGATCATGGACGGCGACCACGGGATCGACCGCTCCGCCGAGGTCACCGAGCAGGTCCTGGCCGCGACGGTCGAGCACCTGCGCCGCCAGCGCGTCGCGCTCGAGGGCGTGCTGGTGAAGACGAACATGGTGGTCTCCGGCTACGCGGGCGCCGACCAGGCCGGACCCGACGAGGTCGCCGACCGCACCGTCGAGGTGCTGCGGCGCACCATTCCGGCCGCGGTGCCGGGCATCGTGTTCCTCTCCGGCGGCCAGGACGACGCCCAGGCCAACGCCAACCTCGACGCGATCGCCCGCCGGGGCCCCCAGCCGTGGACGATCAGCTTCTCCTACGCCCGCGCGCTGCAGGGCCGCCCGATGGCGGTGTGGGCGGGGGCCGAGGAGAACGTGGCCGCGGCCCAGGACGCGTTCGCCACGCGCCTGCGGCTCACCGGTGCCGCCAACCGCGGCGACTGGAGCTCCGAGGCCGAGCGCGCGGCGTCGTGACCTCCTCGCCGCGCCACGGTGCGGGGGTCGGTGGCGTCGCACGGCGAGCGCACCCGACGGGGATCAGGCCTGTGGCTCCTGAGGCTTCAGCGAGGGGACGTCCGCGGTGAGCTCGTCGACCGACGAGTAGACCGACGTCGCGCCGGCCTCGCGGAGCTCCTCGTTCGAGAAGCCGCCGGTGCGCACGGCCACCGACGGCAGCCCGAGGCGGGCGGCGGCCCGGCAGTCCCACACGGAGTCGCCGACGACCACCGCGGCCTCGGCGCCGACCCGCTCCATGGCGACCTGCAGCAGGTCGGGCGCGGGCTTGGTCTGCTCGACGTCGCCGGAGCTCACCCAGGCGTCGGCGAGCTCGCCGGCCTCGATCAGCTCGGCGTAGCGCTCGACGTGGTGCGGCTTGCCCGAGCTCGCCATGACCAGCGTGAACCCGGCGTCCTTGACCGCCTCGAGCAGGGCGTGGGCGCCCGGCAGCGCGCTGATCTCGTCGAGCATGGCGTCGGCCTCCTCGGTCCAGGCCGCGCGGATGTCGTCGCCGTGGCGGGCGTCCACGTCCTCCCCGGCGACGGCACCGACGAGCTGGTCGCCGCCCATGCCGATGTGACGGTGGATCGTCCACACCGGGATCGTGACGTCGTAGCGGCGGAACGCGCGGTACCACGCGAGCGCGTGGTGGTAGTTGGTGTCGACGAGCGTGCCGTCGACGTCGAGGATCACGGTGCCGGTCATGGTCCCCGGAATCCCCGGTGGACCCGGGGACCATGCCGGCCGTCAGCCGTCGCTCGGGGTGAACCCGGCGCGGGCGTCGCCGGTCATCGCGGGTTCGCCCCGGACCTCCGCGGGCCGGGCGAGCGCCGGGTCGCCGCCCCCGGTGCGGGCGGGCGCCGGGACCGCCCGGGCCGCGCTGGGCGGGTCGGTGGTGGCGTCCCACGCGTCGTTGCGCGGGTCGCCCGGGGGGTAGAGGGGCATGCCCTCGCCGGCCCGGTAGTACGGCACGTCGAGCGGAGCCAGCGGGGTGTTGCCCATGATCAGGTCGGCGGCCTTCTCGGCGACCATCATCACCGGGGCGTAGATGTTGCCGTTGGTGACGTAGGGGAACACCGAGGCGTCCACCACCCGGACGCCGTCGACGCCGTGCACCCGCATGCTGCCCGGGTCGACGACGCTGTCCCGTCCGACGCCCATCTTCGCGGTGCACGAGGGGTGCAGCGCGGTCTCGGCGTCGCGGGCGACCCAGTCGAGGATCTCGTCGTCGGTCTCCACCGACGGCCCGGGCGAGATCTCCCCGGCACTGAACGGCGCGAACGCCGGCTGTTCGAGGATGTTGCGCGCGGCCCGGACCATCTCGATCCACTCGCGCCGGTCGTTCTCGGTCGACAGGTAGTTGAACCGGATCTCGGGATGCTGCCGCGGATCGGTGCTCCTGATCTTCACCGTGCCGCGCACGTCGGAGAACATCGGCCCGATGTGCACCTGGTAGCCGTGCTCGGCGGCCGGCTGCGAACCGTCGTAGCGGATCGCGATGGGCAGGAAGTGGAACATCTCGTTGGGCCACGCGACCCGGTCGTTGCTGCGGATGAATCCGCCGGCCTCGAAGTGGTTGCTGGCCCCGACGCCCGTGCGCGCCAACCACTCCAGGCCGATGCGCGGCATGTGCCGCCGCTTGAGCCAGGGGGCGATCGAGACCGGCTGCTTGCTGGCGTGCTGGATGTAGACCTCGAGGTGGTCCTGCAGGTTCTCCCCCACGGGGAGGTCGGCGACGACGCCGATGCCGAGCTGTTGCAGCTCCGCGGCGTTGCCGATACCGGCGAGCTGCAGCAGCTGCGGGGATCCGAACGCGCCCCCGCACAGGACGACCTCGCGCGCCGCCGCGTGCCGGTGCAGCCTGCCGCCGCGGAGGTAGTCCACCCCGGTGACCCGGCTGCCCCGGGTCGTCAGGCCGGTGACCGTGGCCAGGGTCTCGATCGTCAGGTTCTTGCGGTTCTTCACCGGGTGCAGGTAGGCCCGGGCCGCGCTGAGCCTGCGGGCACGGTGCACGTTGCGGTCGAACTTCGCGAAGCCCTCCTGGCGGTAACCGTTGACGTCGTCGGTCAACGGATAGCCGGCCTCCTGCACCGCCTCGAAGAACGCGCCGAACAGCGGGGTGTCGGCCGGTCCGCGCTCGAGGACGAGCGGGCCCGAGCCGCCCCGCCAGGCGTCGGCGCCGGCGAGGCAGGTCTCCATGCGCTTGAAGTACGGCAGGCAGTGGGCGTAGTCCCAGCTCGCCATGCCTTCGTCCTGCGCCCAGCGCTGGAGGTCCATCGGGTTGCCGCGCTGGAAGATCATGCCGTTGATCGAGCTGGAACCGCCCAGCACCTTGCCGCGAGCGTGGTAGACGCGCCGGCCGCCCATGTACGGCTCGGGCTCGGACTCGTACTTCCAGTCGTAGAGCCGGTTGCCGATCGGGTAGGGCAGGGCGGCGGGCATGTGGATGAACGGGTCGACGATGAAGTCGGTGCGGCCCGCCTCGAGGACGAGGACCTTCGTTCCGGGGTCGGCGCTGAGCCGGTTGCCCAGGGCGGAACCGGCCGAGCCACCTCCGACGATGACGTAGTCCCAGGTCTGCTCGGTCACAAGTCCTCCTTGGTCTGCGCGGGCGTCGATGTCGTCGGCGGCGCGCTCACGAACCGCTCCCCGGGGTCGACCGGCTGGTCGACGAGGGGAACCACCCGGTCGGTCCCGGCCGGGTGTTGGTCCAGATGTGCTTCGGCTCCTGGTACTCGGCCAGGCCGGCGCGCCCGAGCTCGCGCCCGACGCCGGAGTGGCCGAAGCCGCCCCACTCGGCGGCCGGGACGTAGGGCCCGAAGTCGTTGATCCAGATCGTGCCGTGGCGCAGGCGGGCCGCGACCTCCTCGCACGTGCCGTGGTCGGCGGAGAACACAGCACCCGCCAGGCCGTACTCGGTGTCGTTGGCGATCCGCACCGCGTCGTCGAGGTCGGTGAACGTCTCGACGGTGAGCACCGGGCCGAACGACTCGTCGTGGACCACCGACATGTCCTGGTTGCAGTGGTCGAGGATCGTCGGCGGGTAGTAGTAGCCGTTCGCGAGGCGCTCGTCGGTGGGGCGCTCGCCGCCGCAGCGCAGCACCGCGCCCTCCGCGACGCCCGCGGCCACGTACGCCTCGACCTTCTCCCGGTGCGCGGCGGAGATGAGCGGACCGGTCTCGGTGTCGGGGTCGTCGGGCCCGCCGAGGCGGATCCGCTGCGCCCGCTCGACGAGGTCGTCGACGATCCGGTCGTGCGCGGACTCCTCGACCACGAGCCGCGCGCCCGCGGAGCACACCTGTCCGGAGTGCAGGAAGATCGCGGTGAGCGCGTTGTCCACCGCGGTCTCGTGGTCGGCGTCGGCGAAGAGCACGAACGGGTTCTTGCCGCCCAGCTCCAGGGCCACCTTCTTCACGGTCGCCGACGCCGACTCCATGATCCGCCGTCCGGTCACCAGCCCGCCGGTGAAGCTGACCATGTCGACGTCCGGGTGGCTGGACAGCGGCGCGCCCGCGCTCGCGCCGGCACCGAGCACGAGGTTGGCGACGCCGTCGGGCACGCCGGCCTCGGCCAGCAGCTCGACGAGGATGATCGCCGTGTGCGGGGTCAGCTCGCTGGGCTTGAGCACGAAGCTGCAGCCCGCGCCCAGCGCCGGGGCCACCTTCCACGCGGTCTGGAGCAGCGGGTAGTTCCACGGCGTGATCAGGCCGCACACGCCGACCGGCTCGTGGACGACCTTGCTGCGCGCGGTCGGGATGCCGGTCTCCACCAGCCGGCCGTCGTCGGCGGCCGCGAGGTGGCCGAACCAGCGGAAACAGTTCGTGACGTCGTCGACGTCGATCTCGCTCTCGGCGACCCGCTTGCCGGTGTCGCGGGTCTCGGCGCGGGCGATGCGGTCGCGGTCGCGCTGGAGCAGGTCGGCCACGCGCAGGAGCAGGTCACCCCGCTGCGCCGCGGGCACCGAGGACCACCGGGCGTCGTCGAACGCGCGGCGCGCCGCGGCGATCGCCTTCTCGGTGTCCTTCGCCCCGGCCTCGTCGACCTCCGCGACGAGGCTCCCGTCGGCGGGAGACCGGATCTCCCGACGTCCTCCGTCGACCGCCGAGGTCCACGCTCCGTCGATGAACAGCTGCCCCACGCCCGGCGCCTCCTCGGCCTCGTCACCCGGTCGGCCCCACGACGGGCCCGGACGAGTATCGCCCCGGTGCCCCGGCCGACACCATCCTCGTCGGGGACCTCAGCGCCCGTGGTCCCCCGCGGCGGCGCGGGCGACGAGGCTCGCTCGCCCGCCGGACTCCTCCTGGTGGAGCACCGCGAGGTGGCCGAACGCCGCGAGGAGCTCGCCCGGTGGCGCCCGGAACGGGCCCCCGGAGCCGCTCAACACCGTCACCACCAGCAATCCACCCGGGGCGAGCGCGGCGGTCAGGGCCGGGTACAGGCGAGGGTCGCGGAAGCGCTGGCAGACCACGACGTCGTAGGGCCCGGCGACCGGCAGCCCCTCGGCGAGGTCGGCCTCGATCCACCGGACCGCCTCGCCGCCCGGCCGGGCCCGGCCCGCGGCGAGCCCCACCGGGGACACGTCGACGGCGTCGACGGCGAGACCGCGCGCGGCGAGCCACACCGCGACCTCGCCCCGCCCGCAGGCGACGTCGAGGGCACGCCCGGCGGCGGGCAGCAGGTGCTCCCGACCGACCAGCGCGTCGGGCGGGGCGGGCTCGGCGAGGCGGCCGTCGGCGAAGCGGGCGTCCCAGCGCTCGCGGTCGGACGCGCTCACCGGGCCGGCCTCAGGGCTTGCGGCCCACCACGCCGGCGATGCAGCGCTGGGCGGCGACGAGGGGCTTGAGCTGAGGGCCGTCCGGCCACCACTTCACGCACAGCTCGAGGCCGGGGTCCACCAGATCCAGGCCCGGCATCATCGCGAGGATCTGCTCGCGGGTGCGGAACCGGCCGGTGCCCAGCGGGCTGTGCAGGAAGACGTCCTCCATGCGCCGGGCCACGACGCTGTCCTCGTCCTGCGGGTCGAGGAAGTGGCTCAGCGCGACGTAGCTGCCCGAGGGCAGGGCGTCGACGTACTGCTTCATGATCTCGGTGCAGGACAGCCCGGTCTCGTCGTAGTGGTGCAGCGTTCCGAGCTGCAGCAGCGCGATCGGCCGCGCGAAGTCGAGGTTGCGGGTGACCACGGGGTCCTCGAGCACCTCGCGGGGGTTCGTGAGGTCGCCCGGGGAGAAGAACGTCCGGTCGTTCTCCTCGAGGAGGGCTCGCCCGTGCGCGACGACCGTCGGGTCGTTGTCGACGTAGACGACCCGGGCCTCCGGGCGCAGGCGCTGCGCCGCCTGGTGGGTGTTCTCCGCGGTGGGCAGCCCGGAGCCGAGGTCGAGGAACTGGTCGATGCCGGCCTCGCCGGCGAGGAACCGGACCGCCCGCACGAGGAAGGCGCGGTGGTCGACGGTGAACTGCTCGATCTCCGGCGCGACCTGGCGCAGCTTCTCGACGACCTCGCGGTCGGCGGGGTAGTTGTCCTTGCCGCCCAGCGCCGTGTCGTAGACGCGCGCGATGCTCGCCTTCGTCGTGTCGATGAAACTGGGTGCGGACCCCGAACGGGACGAGGAATGCGCAGCGGTCATCGGCTTCCCATCAGGCGTGCGATCGCGAACGGGCGCTCACCCTAGGAGGGTAACGGCGCGCGGGCGGTCCCGGGGCGAGGAGCGGACACGCGCTGCGCCCGGCGTGTAACGTCTCGTGCTCGGCGGCACGCCCGGGGCACGTGGGGACCGTGGGACGGCCGTCCGGGGACCCGACAGCGGGGAGCGGACCACCGTGGCCGAGTGGGAACAGGGCGAGCCGGAGGGCACCGGGCCCACCGCGCGCCGGATCATCCTGGGCGCGCAGCTGCGCCGCCTGCGCGAGCGCGCCGGTGTCGCCCGCTCCGAGGCCGCGTGGTCGATCCGCGGGTCCGACTCGAAGATGAGCCGCCTCGAGGCCGGCAAGGTCGGCTTCAAGGAGCGCGACGTCTCCGACCTGCTGACGATGTACGGCGTCACCGCGGCCGACGAGCGCGAGCTGTTGCTCGACATGACCAGGCGCAGCAACGAGCCGGGCTGGTGGCAGCCGTACGGCGACGTCCTGCCCGCCTGGTTCGAGGACTACGTCGGCCTGGAGATGAGCGCCTCGCGCATCCAGACCTACGAGCTGCTGTTCGTGCCGGGCCTGCTGCAGACCGAGGACTACGCGCGCGCGGTCATCACCTCGGGCCACCCCGACCGCGCGACGCCGGACGACGAGCGGCGCCTCCAGGTGCGCATGCGCCGCCAGCAGACCCTGGGCCGCCGCGACGCGCCGACGTTCTGGGCGATCCTCGACGAGTCCGTGTTGCACCGGCCCATCGGGGGTCCCTCGGCGCTCGTCGCGCAGGTGGAGCACCTGCTCGAGCTGGCCGCGCTGCCCAACGTCGTCATCCAGGTCCTGCCGTTCACGATGTCCGGCTACGCCGCCGAGAGCTCGTTCTCGATCCTGCGCTTCGCCGAGCCCGAGCTGCCCGACCTCGTCTACCAGGAGCACCTCACGGCCGCGGCCTACCTGGACAAGCGCAGCGAGGTCGAGGCGTACAGCCGCGTGATGGACCGCGTGGCCGTCGACGCGCTGACCCCGGACGAGACGCGCCAGTACCTCACCAAGCTCGCCGCCGAGCGCTGAATCCGCCCGGACGGCACCCGCCGCGTGCACGTGCATCCGCAAGGATCCGTTGCTACTGTCCGGTCTGCACCCACCGGATGCACGTGCAGATGAGCGAGGCGGTCGCATGGGCCAGGTCCCGAACGCACGCGTCGCCCTCCCCGACGTGACGTGGCGCAAGAGCGCGCGCTCGGGCAAGCAGGGCAACTGCGTCGAGCTCGCCCCCGTGCCCGCCCAGGGCGTCGCGGTGCGCAACTCGCGGTTCCCGGAGGGTCCGGCGTTGGTCTTCTCCGTCGCCGAGCTGTCGTCGTTCCTCGCCGACATCAAGCGGGGCGCGTACGACGACCTGCTCGGCGACGCGCGGTCCTCGTCGTGAGGCGCGCCGGTCCCGGCCGCCCGCTGTGGCTGACGTGCGCCGTCGACGGCACCGACCACGCCGTGTCGGACGCCGCGTTCCTGGCGGCCCAGGGCGGCGACGGGCGCTACGAGGCGATGTGCCGGGCCACCGTCTGGGCCTCCTCCCTCGCCGCGCCCCCGGCGAGCCGGTGTCCCTCCTGCGCAGCTGCCGCGGGCGAGGCGCCCGGCGTCGAGGACCGTCGCCCTCGGAGCCGGTTCGCTCGACTGGTGCCCACGCCTCCACCTGACCGGCGATCCCGCCGCCGATCGGCGTAGCGTCATCATTCTTTGTCCGGACGATACGGTCCGTCCCCGATCGGTGGGGTGCCAGCGTCCGGCCGATCGCTGTGCGTGATAACGCGGGTGTAGGCTCGTGACCGCATCGAGAGGCGAGCGAAAGGGTTCCGTGATCAAGGAGGCCGCACGACCGGGGGCTCCCGCGGACCCGGCGACCCCGTCGCCGGGTGCGGAACGGCTGGCGCCGGTCCGCGACCTGCCGGGTCTCGCCCACGCGTGCCTCCTCGACGCGTCCGGTGGGCGTGTGCTCGCCGAGATCGGGGCCGACGAGGGTGGCGCCACCGCAGCGGTGCTCGCCTGGGGCCACCGGGCCGGAGCGGTCGCGACCGACCGGGGCCGGACCCTCGAGGACCTCATCGTCACCACCGACGTCGCGTACCACCTGGTGCGCGCGGTCGGCGGCGTCGCGGACGGTCCGTGGGTCTACCTGCGCGTGCGCCGCGACGAGGGCAACCTCGCCCTGGCACGGCGGCGGCTCGCCGCGATCACCACCGCCGCCCCGGCCGGGGCCACGCCGGCCCCCGACCCGTCCCCCGCCGTCCGGTCGAGCAGTGGTCCGGTCGGCGTCCCGTTCCCCCGGCGGACCCCGGCGGCGACCCCGGCCGTCCCGGCCGTGCCGTCGGTCCCGGCCGCACCACCGTCCCGGGCGAGCCCGCCGGCAGCGTCGCCGGCGCCCGCCCCGTGGGCCCGACCGCCGGCCGGGCGCACGACGGCCGTCCCGGTCGCCGTGCCCGCCCTGCCCGCGCCCCGCGCGCCGGCGGGTCCCGCCGCCGTCGTAGCCGCCCGGCCCCAGCCGCCGGCCGAGCCCGCACGGCTACCCACGACGATGCGCGACAGTGCCGGGGTCCTCACCCAGCGCTGGCGCACCGACCCGGAGACGTTGCGCCGCGTGCTCGCCGGCCTGCTGCGTCTCGGACCGACCGCGTGACGGCCGTCGCCGGTCGCCCCGCACTCCCCACCCGCTCCCCCGGAGCGACCCCGACACGGAGGAATCAGTGAGCGACATCGAGTACGCCCTCAACCAGGCCGCGAACATCAAGGGCGCGTTCGCCGTGGCGATCGTCGACTACGACAGCGGCATGACCCTCGGCTCGCGCGGCGGCAGCGCCGAGTTCGACCTCGACGTGGCCGCCCCCGGCAACAGCGAGGTCGTGCGCGCGAAGTTCGACGTGATGCAGAAGCTGGGGCTGCGCGAGACGATCGAGGACATCCTCATCACGCTCGACACGCAGTACCACCTCATCCGGCCGATCTACTCGAACGGCGACGACAAGCTGTTCTTCTACCTGGTGCTCAACCGCCAGCAGGCCAACCTCGCCATGGCGCGGCGCGACCTGCGGATGATCGGCCAGCGCTTCTACCTCGACGACCCGTCCTCGGCCCCGGCCGTCCCGCCGCAGGACCAGGGCTACTACCAGCAGGTCGGGCGCCGCTGACGACGAGGAACGGACGGGGGCGGCGAGGGTGGGGCGTCATCGCCACCTGACGTGCGTGCGGTCGGACGGGCTGTCGGCGGTGCTCAAGCCGCTGCTCGACGACCGGCGCATCCTCGCCGCCACCCTCGTCGACGTCGGGAGCGGGCTGATCCTCGACGGCTACGCCGACGACCCCTCCCTCGCCGACCTCGAGCTCCTCGGGGCGGGCCACGCCGACCTCGTCCGCGCGTCGGACGCCCTCGGCACGGCCGACGACACCGGGCCCCGCGCCGAGCTCACCGTCGACACCGGCGACGGCCGCCACCACCTCCTGCACGCCGTGCCCGACCCGCACGGCGACCGGCTGGTGGTGGCGGTCGTCGTCCGGGGCGCCGCCCGCCACGTCGAGCGGGCCCGCCGCCGCCTGCGCCAGGTCGAGGTCGAGGCCCTCACCGCGGGCCCGACCCTCCAGCGTCGCCCGGTGAACGGGAGCTGGGAGGTCGAGCCGACCGCGCCCGCCTCCCCCGACCCCGCCTCCCCCGGCCCCGCCTCCCCCGACCCCGCCTCGCCCGACCCCGGCGAGCACCCCGAGACCCACGACGCGCCGCCCGCGCGGCCGGTGTCGCTCGCACCGCTCTCGGCCATGTCGCCGCGAGGCCCGGCCGGCCCCACCGCGTCCCACGGTTCCCCGCCGTCGTGGACCGTGTCCTCGGTGGCCGCGCTCGGCGAGGGGCGGGCTCAGCGGTCCCCGGGCCGGACCAGCCCGCTCTCGTAGGCCGCGACCACGAGTTGGGCCCGGTCCCGGGCCCCGAGCTTGGTCAGCAGCCGGCTGACGTACGTCCGCGCCGTGTCGGGGCTCAGGTGCAGCGCGGCACCGATCTCCGCGTTCGACCGTCCGGTGCCGACCTGCGCCAGAACGTCCCGCTCCCGGGGCGTGAGCCCGGCGACCCGGGCCGTGTCCGGGGCCGGCGTCCGGGCCGCCGCGGCGAGCACCCGGCGGGTCACGGACGGGGAGAGCAGCGCGTCGCCGCGCGCCACCGTGCGCACGGCCTCCCGCAGGGCCTCGGGCCCGGTGTCCTTGAGCAGGAAGCCTGCCGCGCCCGCGCGGATCGCGTCGAAGAGGTACTCGTCGTCGTCGAAGGTGGTCAGCACGACCACGTGCACGCCGGCGAGGGCCGGGTCGGCCACGATCGCGCGGGTGGCCCGCAGACCGTCGGTGCCGGGCATGCGAACGTCCATCAGCACCACGTCCGGCCGCTCGGTCCGCACGACGGCCAGCCCCGTCGCGCCGTCCCCGGCCTCCCCGACGACCGCGAGGTCGGGCGCGCGCTCGAGCAGGGCCCGCAGGCCGGTGCGCACGAGGTGCTGGTCGTCCACGAGCACCACCCGCACCTCGCTCACGGCCGGCTCCGGCGCACCGGGAGGTGGGCGTGGACGCGGTAGCCGCCGTCCCGCGTCGTGCCGGCGTCGAGCGCGCCCCCGAGCAGCTCGACGCGCTCGGTCATGCCCCGCAGCCCGTGCCGGGCGCCCGCCGGCCCCGGTGCGGGCCCGCGCCCGTCGTCGACGACGTCCAGGGTGAGCCCGGCGGCGTCGGCGCACACCGTGACGGTGGCCCGGCCGGCGTGGGCGTGCCGCAGGGTGTTGGTCAGCGCCTCCTGCACGATCCGGTACGCGGTGGCGCCGGTGACCACGGGCAGGCCGTCCACCTCGCCCTCGACGTGCAGGTCGACCGGCAGGCCGCCGCCGGTGACCCGCTCGGCGAGCGCGGCGAGCCCGTCGAGTCCCGGCGCGGGTCCGCGCTCCGCCTGCCGGCGCAGGGTGCCGACGGTGGCGCGCAGCTCGGTCATCGCCCCGGCGCCGGCGGTCCGGATCGCGGCGAGCGCGGTGCGGGCGGCGGGCCCGTCCCCGTCGTCGAGCGCCTCCTGCGCCGCCGCGGACTGCACCGCGACGACCGACATCGCGTGGCCCAACGTGTCGTGCAGCTCCCGCGCGATGCGCACCCGCTCGGCCTCGACCTGCGCGGCGGCCTCACGCCGGCGCTCCTCGTCGGCCGCGGCGGCGCGCCGGGCGTACTCCGCCCGCAGCGAGCGGCGGTTGCGCACCGCGTCCCCGAGCGCGACCGCCGCGGCCACGAGCGCCGCCTCCGAGCCGAGGCCGGCGCCGAGGACGACGGCGAGGTCGTCGCCCTCGACGAGCCGGGCCGTGACCGAGACGGCGAGCAGCACCGCTCCGATGGCCGCCGCCGCGAGGGCCCGCCCGCGCTCGGCGGCGAGGTAGAGCGCGGGCGCCACCGGCGCCGCGAGCCCCATCGCGGGCAGGTCGAGCACGTAGTACAGCGCGAGGGCCACCGAGGTCGTTAGGAGGACCGGCAGCGGCCACTGCCGGGCGAGCAGCAGCGACCCCGCGAGCACGACGGCGAACGCGGCGGCGAGCCCGACCCGGCTCGCCGGGCCGGGATCGGTGAGCACCGCGATCGCCACGAGGGCGGCGACCGCGAGGGCGAGCAGCGCCTCGACGCGGGTGGGACGGGCGATCGGCACCCTGCCGGAGCGTAGGCCCGCGGCGGCCCGCGCACCGCCGTCGAGAGGCGTGCGTCGCGGGCGACGGCGTACGTCGAGAGGCGACACCGGCCCGCGCCGCGACGCGGCAGACCGGCGCACGGCCCGCTCCTAGCGTCCGGGGCCGACCGAACCGCACCGCCAGGAGGCCCGCGATGTCCCGCGCCACGCTCACCACGGCCGCGCTCGCCGCGACCGTGTGGACGACCATGATCTCGTTCGGCGGCATCGCCGCCGAGACCGTGATCCTCTACCCGAACATCTTCGCCGACGCCCCGGCGTCGCTGGAGCGAGCCCGCGACTTCCTCGTCGTCTCCGGGCCGAGCGACTACTACCCGCCGCTCGGCGCGGCGACGGTCCTGACGCTGCTCGCCGCCACCGTCCTCACGTGGCGGGAGCCGCGCCTGCGTTGGTGGGCCGCCGCCGCGGCCGCGGTCTTCGTCGTCTGCGAGTTCCTCTTCTCCGCCGCCTTCTTCTGGCCCCGCAACGAGATCATGTTCGTCGACCCGCTCGGGGCGCACTCGCCCGCGTACCTGCGGGAGGTCGCTGCGGAGTTCGTCGCCGGGCACGGGGTGCGCCTCGTCGGGAGCGCCGTGACCGCGGGGCTGGCGTTCGTCGCCCTGTGGCGCCGGCTCCGGTCCACCGCCGCGGCGCACCCCGGGGCCGCTCAGCGTCTCGAGGCCGCCCGATGAGCGGCGACCGGACCCTCGGGTTCTCCTGGCCGGTGCTGATCGCGCTCGCCGCCCTGGCCGCCGTGCGCATCCCCCTGCACGACCTCGGGACCGTCGAGGAGGGCACCGCGCTCGCCGCGGTGCTCGTGGTCGTCCCGCCCGCGTGCTGGGTCGGCGTCGTGTTCTGGCGCCGTCCCCCGCACCCGTTCGGGACCGTCGTGGTGATCGGCGCCCTGTACGGAGTGTTCCTCGCCGCCGGTCACCAGCTGTTCTGGGACGCCGCCTTCGCCGGTGCGGCGCCGGCCCTGGGCGGCCGCCTCGCCGGGACCGACCCGGCCACCACCGAGGTCGTCCTGCGGGTGGCGACCGCGGCGTCGAGCCTGGTCACCGGCACACTCGTGGGCGTGGTCGCCGGCGCGGTCGCCGCAGTGCTGTGCCGCGTCGTGCCCGAGCGTCCGTCGAGCCCCTCGGAGAACCCGCGATGACCGAGCACCCCGTGCTCCACCTGCCCACGGGCGAGACCGTCACGATCCTGCGGTCGGGCCGGGACGGGGGCGGCACCTTCGAGATCGAGGGGGTGCTCCCGCCCGGTCTCGCGGGGCCACCGCGGCACCGCCATCGGACGCAGACCGAGACGTTCACGGTGCTGGAGGGACGCCTCCGCGTGGTGGTCGGACGCGAGGCCCGCGTGCTGCGCCCCGGCGAGACCGCCGTCGTCCCCCCGACGGTGGCGCACGGCTTCGCCAACCCCTTCGACGAGCCCGCCCGCATCCGCGCGACCGAGGAGCCCGCCGGACCGCTCGAGGACCAGTTCCGGGCGCTCGCGCGGGCCGGCCGGATGCCGCCGCTGCGCGAGCTCGCGGCGATCAACGTCCGCCACGGCCTCCCGTTCGCCCTCGCCGGCGTCCCCGAGGCGGTGCAGCGTCCGGTGTGGCGGCTGCTGGCCCGGCTGCACCGCGGGTGAGGCGGGCGTCAGCGACGGCAGGCCAGCGACAGGGCGAAGCGGCCCTGCGGGTCGGTGAACCAGCCGTCGTGGGAGAACCCGGCGGCGTCCAGCTCGCCGCGGATGCCCTCGCGGGTGAACTTCGTGGAGATCTCGGTGCGCATCTCCTCGGCCGCGGCGAAGTCGACCTCCAGGTCGAGCTCGGGCACGCGCACCCGCATCGCCCGCCGCGCCCGCAGGCGCATCTCGATGCGGCTCGACTGCGGCACCCACACCGCCAGGTGGTCGAAGCCCGAGCGGTCGAAGTCGGCGCCGAGCACCCGGTTGAGCACCGCGAGGACGTTGAGGTCGAAGGCGGCGGTCACGCCGTCCCGGTCGTCGTAGGCCGCGACCAGCGTCGCCTCGTCCTTGACCAGGTCGGTGCCGACGAGGAACGCCTCCCCCGGGTCCAGCGCGTCGGCCAGCGCCGCGAGGAACACCTGGCGGTCGCCGGGCTCGAAGTTCCCCAGCGTCCCGCCGAGCAGCGCCACCAGCCGGCGCCCGTCGCGCGGCACGCTTCGCAGGTCACGGGTGAAGTCGGCGACGACGCCGTGGACGTCGAGCCCCGGGTAGGCCTCGACCAGGCCCGGCACCGCCTCCTCGAGCGCCGACGGCGAGACGTCCACGGGCACGTAACGACGCAGCGTGCCCGCGCGGTGCAGCGCGTCGAGCAGCACCGGGGTCTTCGACGAGGACCCCGAGCCCAGCTCGACGAGCGTGTCGGCGGCCGCGGCGCGGGCGATCGTGTCGGCGTGCTCGGCGAGGGCCTCGCGCTCGGCGGTGAAGGGGTAGTACTCCGGCAGCGCGGTGATCTGCTCGAACAGCTCGCTCCCCCGGGCGTCGTAGAGCCACTGCGGGGACAGCACCTTCGGGGTCGCGGTCAGACCGCGGCGGGCGTCGGCGCGGAGCGCGGCGTCGGCGTCGTCGGCGGTGAGGTGTACGTCGAGCGCGGGCAGGCTCATCGGTGTCGGTTCACGTCCTGGGGGTCGGGACACGCTTCTCGCGTGCCGGCGTTCACGGCAGCGGGAACGGGCCGTGCGGCGAGAGGGCCGTGACGGTCACGGCCGGTGGGTCGTGCGGGCCGCCGGGGCGGGCGACGAGCAGGGACCCGTCGGGCACCGCGGTCCACGCGGCGTCGTCGTCGAGGGGCTCGGAGGCGACGGTGACGGCCCCGTCGGCGTGGGTGCGGTACGACAGGGCGTGGTCCACGGCCGTGGCCACGACCTGCGCGCCGTCGGAGAGCAGCAGGTTCAGCCGCGACGCGGGGGCGGCGGCGAGGGCCTCGGTGACGACGCCGGCGACCGCGTCGGCGGCGTCCTTGCCCGCCGCGATGCGGGCGCGCACCAGTGCCCAGAGCAGCGCGGAGTCGGTGGCCGCCTCGAGGGTCAGCAGGTCGAGGGCGGGGAGGGTCGCGGCCAGGTCGGCCACGCTGTGCGGCCAGCCCCGGACCACCCCGTTGTGGCTGAACAGCCACGTCGACCCGCCCGCCTCGCCACGGAACGGCGCGCACGCCGCCGTCGACACGGGCATGCCCACGGTCGCCGAGCGCACCGCGGCCACCAGCGCGGTGGTCTCCACCGCCCGCGCGAGGTCGAGGAACGACGCGTCGGTCCACATCGGGTCGTCGCGGCGGTACAGCACCGGCTCCCCACGTGCGTGATCTTCTGAGCTATAGCTCAGAAGATCACGCACGTACCAGCCGACGCCGAACCCGTCGGCGTTGACGGTGCCGCCGCCACGCATGTCCGAAGGGGCGTAGCTCTGCACCAGCAACGAGTGCGGCGGCTCGGTCACGACCGCGGCGAGCGTGACCGGCGTCGGGCCCAGGTGGGCCAGGTGGCGGCACACGTCAGGCGGACCGGGCGCAGCGGAAGCCGGAGAAGATCTGCCGGCGGATCGGCAGGTCCCAGTTGCGGAACGTCGTGCGGGCGTTGGGGGTGCCGACGCCGAACGACGACCCGCGCAGCATCCGGAAGTCGCCGCCGAAGAACACCTCGGAGTACTCCTTGTACGGGAACGGCTCGAACCCCGGGTAACCCTCGAACCCGGAGTCGCACCACTCCCACACGTCGCCGACGAGCTGGTGCACGCCCAGCGGCGACGCGCCGGCCGGGTAGGCGCCGACCGGAGCGGGCTGCAGGTGACGCTGGTCGAGGTTGGCGCGCTCGGGAGTGGGGTCCTCGTCGCCCCACGGGAAGCGCCGGGTGGTGCCCGTGGCGTGGTCGTAGCGGGCCGCGAACTCCCACTCGGCCTCGGTGGGCAGGCGCTTGCCCGCCCACGCCGCGTAGGCCGCCGCCTCCCCGAAGCTCACGTGCAGCACCGGCTGGTCGGCCGGGATCTCCTCGCGCACCCCGAACGACGTCCGGTACCAGCGCCCGTCCGCGCGCTCCCAGCTCATCGGCGCGGTCCAGCCCTCGGCCCGGATGTGCTCCCACCCCTCGGGCGACCACCAGCGCGGGTCGTCGTACCCGCCGGCGTCGACGAACCGGGCGTACTCGGCGTTGGTCACCGGCGCCGCGTCGAGCCAGAAGTCGGCGACGCGCACGGGGTGCGCGGGCTTCTCGTTGTCCAGCGCGAAGGGCTCGCTGGACGTGCCCATCAGGAACTCCGCGCCGGGGTGGAACACCTCCGTGCCGGGCAGGCCGCGGACGACGGACGGCGGCGGCGGGTCGGCGTGCAGCACCGGCGCTCCGGCGCGGAGCTGGTGGGTGGCGAGCATCGTCTCCACGTGCTGCTGCTCGTGCTGGACGATCATGCCGAACAGGAAGCCGCCGGCGAGCGTGCGGCGCTCGTCGAACGACGTCGCGTCGAGGTGGGCCAGCGCCCGCTCGCGCACGCGGTCGCCGTACACCCGCGCCTCGTCCGGATCGAGCAGCGGCAGCGCGGGCCGGCCGGCGCGCGGGTTGGTGAACGCGTCGTAGAGGTGGTCGACGTCCTCGCGCACGCCGTCGACCAGGTCGGTGTCGGCCGCCCCGCGGCGCACCAGCCAGAAGTCCTCCATGTTCGCGATGTGCGCGACGTCCCAGTGGAACGGCGACATCAGCGGCGAGTGCTGGCGGGTGAAGTCGGCGTCGTCGGGGTCGAAGACGTCGTGGGTCAGCGCGCGGGTGCGGGCCCGGGCGGCCGCGAGCTCGGCGGCGAGGCGGCGACGGAGCGCGGCCCGTTCGGTGCCGCCGGGGCCGGTGCACGTGCTGGGGTCGGTGCTGGGGTCGGTGCTGGGGTCGGTGCTGGGGTCGGTGGCGGTCACGGTCGCTCACCTCCGGGTCGGGGGGCCGGTGACGGCTCGGTGTCGTCGGGATCGGGGGGCAGCTGGGTCTCGGCCTCGTCGAGGGGCTCGTCGGCCGGGCAGCGCCCGCGCAGGACGCGCCTGCTGATCACCCGTTCGACGAGTTCGCGGACGTCGTCGTCGAGGTCGGCGAACGCCGGCCCGGCCAGGGTGCGGTGGGCCTGGGTGAAGACCTCACCGGCGGCGCGGCGCAGCACCCGGTCGGCGAGCCCGTGGCGCGCCGCGGCGGTCCAGCGGCCGACCGCGGGCTCGGCGGCGGCGCGCGCCCGGGCGACGGTGTCGGCGTCGGACATCAGCGCGGCCACCACCACCAGCGGCACGACCCACTCGTCGCCGGCCTGCTGGTCGAGGTAGCGCACCTCGAGGTGGCCCTGCGGGCGCACCGGGGGGAACAGCGTCGTCAGGTGGTAGTCGAGGTCCGATCGCGTCGGCCCCGGGTCGAGGCGCCCGTCCATCCAGTCGGCGAACGTGACGTCGGGCGCCGCCCACGAGGTGTCCGGGTCGTCGTCGCGGCGCACGCACAACAGCCGGGTGTCCAGGGCCCGGCGCGCGTAGTCCCGGGCGGGGTCGGCGCCGAGACGCTCGGGCGGGCAGGTGCGCTGTGGGTCGAGGGCCAGCCAGCTCGCCATGCGCGACGACTTCCACCCCGTGCGACGACCGTGGACGACCGGGGAGTTGGCGAACGCGGCGAGCAGCACCGGCCCCAGCTCGTGCAGTGCCGCCCACCGGTGGGCGACGTCCGCGCCCTCGCCGGCGTCGACGCAGACCTGCACCGCGGTGGTCGAGCACATCATGGTGCGCCCGTGGGGCCCGATGCGGTCGAAGGCGGCCTCCATCGCCGCGTACCGCGGGATCTGCAGGAGGCGCCGGGGCGGTCGGAGCGGGTCCCCGGCCCGCGGCACCGCCCTCAGGCCCTCGGTGGCGAGCAGCGTGCGCAGGGCCGCGGCGTCGACACGGACGGCGCGTACGAGGTCGCCGACGCCGGGCAGGGGTGGGCTGGCGATCTCCACCTGGCCCCCCGGCTCGACGGTGAGCGTCCCGCCGGCGGGCAGCGGCAGGGATCCGGAGGTGGCGGGGGCCGGGTGCAGGTCCCGACGGGTGGCCGGCAGGGCGGCGAGGGTGGCCGGGGCGTGGGGCCCGAGGGCACGGGCGAGGGCGGCCGGGTCGAGGGGGCGGGTGGGGTCGTCGTCGTGGCGCACGAGCCACTCGAGCTCGGTGCCGACGAGCCGCGGCGGCCCGTGCTTGAAGCACACCGAGGCGACGTAGGCCTCCGCCGTCGCGCGGTCGCGCAGCGGCGACGCGGGGTCGGTCGGGATGCGATGGTGCGCGACCACGACCTCCGGAGCGCCCGGCGGGCGCGCGGAGTGGAGCGGAGCGTGCACGGGGCCTCCTCGATGGACCGATGGACCGCCCGGTCATGTCCCGGAGGTCGCTGCGCACGGACTGCGGATCGACGCTACACGCGCCCCCCGTCACCCGCAGGGGTTCGACCGAGGACCGTCCGAGATGCGTAGATCACTGTGAGTGATCGCTCATGCAGCGGACGGTGACGACGCGAACTGGGTGTGGTAGAGGTCGGCGTACCGCCCGCGCCGGCGGAGGAGCTCGTCGTGCGTCCCCTGCTCGACCACCCGCCCGTGCTCCACCACCGCGATCACGTCGGCGGACCGCACCGTCGACAGCCGGTGCGCGATGACCACGGCCGTGCGCCCGACCAGCGCCTCCGACAGCGCCTCCTGCACGGCCTGCTCCGACTCCGAGTCGAGGTGGGCGGTCGCCTCGTCGAGGATCACCACCCGCGGGGAGGCGAGCAGCAGGCGCGCGATGGTCAGCCGCTGGCGCTCCCCGCCGGAGAGGCGATGGCCCCGCTCCCCCACCACGGTGTCCAGCCCGGCGGGCAGCTCGTCGAGCAGCTCGCCCAGGCGGGCCCGCACCATCGCCTCGCGCAGCTGCACGTCGGTCGCGTCCGGCGCCGCGTACAGGAGGTTGGCGCGCACCGTGTCGTGGAACAGGTGCCCGTCCTGGGTGACGACGCCGACCGCGCCGCGCAGGTCGGCGAAGGAGAGCTCGCGCACGTCCACCCCGCCGATCTCGATCACGCCCGAGTCGACGTCGTAGAGCCGGGGCAGCAGCGAGGCGATCGTCGACTTCCCCGCCCCCGACGGGCCCACGAGGGCGAGCATCCGGCCGGGCGCGACGGCGAGGTCGACACCGTGCAGCACCTCGTGCCCGGCGCGGTCGTCGAGGCGCGTGACCTCCTCCAGCGAGGCGAGCGACACCGCCGACGCCGAGGGGTAGGTGAAGTGCACGTCGTGCACCCGCACCCCCAGCGGGCCGTCGGGCAACGGCGCCGGGTGCGCGGGCTCGGTGAGCGCCGGCTGCAGGTCGAGCACCTCGAACACCCGCTCGAAGCTGACCAGCGCGCTCATGACGTCCACACGGGCGTTCGCCAGCGAGGTCAGCGGCGTGTAGAGGCGCGTGAGCAGCAGCGCGAGGCTGACGACCGTGCCCGCGTCCAGGCTGCCGGTGACTGCCAGCCACCCGCCCAGCCCGTAGACCAGCGCCGAGGCCAGCGCGGAGACGAGCGTCAGGCACGTCAGGAAGACGCGGTTGACCATCGCGGTGCGCACGCCCACCGCGCGCACCCGGTCCGCGCGCTCGCCGAACTCGTCGGCCTCGGCCTCCGGGCGGCCGAACAGCTTGACCAGCGTCGCCCCGCCCGCGGAGAAGCGCTCGGTCATCTGCCCCGTCATCGCCGCGTTGAGGTCGGCCGACTCGCGCTGCAGCGCCGCGATGCGCCGGCCCATCCGCCGCGCGGGCAGCAGGAAGACCGGCAGCAGCACCAGCGCGAGCAGCGTCACCTGCCAGGCCAGAGCGAGCATGACGACGACGGCCAGCACGAGCTGGATGGCGTTGGTGACCAGGCCCGAGAGCGTCGAGGTGAACGCCCGCTGCGCGCCGATCACGTCGTTGTTGAGCCGGCTGACCAGCGACCCGGTCCGCGTGCGCGTGAAGAACGCGAGCGGCATGCGCTGCACGTGGGAGAACACCGCGAGACGCAGGTCGTAGATCAGGCCCTCGCCGATGCGCGAGGACAGCCAGCGCTCGACCAGCGTCACCCCGGCATCCACGACGGCCAGCCCCGCGATGACCAGGGCCAGCACGACGACCACCGACGGCGCCGACGACCCCGTGATCGCCCGCACCACCTGCCCGGCGAGGACCGGCGTCGCGACACCGATCACCGCCGAGGCGGTCGCCAGCGTGAGGAACACCGCGAGCATCCGGTGGTGACGGCGCGCGAAGCGCCAGATCCGGGGCAGTGTGCCCCTCGGCACCGACCGCGGCAGGCCCTCGGCCCGGGCCGCGGACATCATCAACGACCAGGCGCCGTCCATCGCTCGCCGTCCTCACGCTCGTCGGACCGTGTGCCCCGAGCGTGCGACCTCGAGCAATGTCGAGGTCAAGCACCCGCGCCACGGGGCCGGCGTGTGGTGTCCACCGGGTCCGTGGGCGGGTGTACCCCCCGTCCGGGCGCCGCGCTACTTCTTCTTCGTGCGCGTGGCGCCACCGCGCCCGCGCAGCGTGACGCCGGACTCCGACAGGACACGGTGCACGAACCCGTACGAGCGCCCGGTCGACTCGGCCAGCGAGCGGATGCTCGCGCCCTTCTCGTACTTCTTCTTCAGGTCCGTGGCGAGCTTGTCACGCTGGGTGCCGGTGATGCGCGCACCCTTCTTCAGATCGGCCATCTCGATCCCACCCCTCGTCCGACCTCGGGTCGCCGGTCGAACCATGATGATCGGCGCAAGCAGTGTGCGCCACGGCACACTTCTCGTGATCGGTAAGCGGTTCGGCCGATCGGAGTGATCTCCATGGCCTTGCAGAGCAGCGGGAACGCCGTGTTCGGCTCGTTCTCCTGCTACGCGAGCTCGACGAGTTCGAGGTGCTCGGCGGAGAAGTGGTCCTCGGTGCCGTCGGGAAGCAGGATGACCCGTTCGGGTTCGAGGGCCTCGACCGCGCCGGGGTCGTGGGTGACCAGCACGACCGCGCCCTCGAAGCGGCGCAGCGCGTCGAGGACCTTCTCGCGGCTGGCCGGGTCGAGGTTGTTGGTGGGCTCGTCGAGCAGCAGCACGTTCGCCGCGCTGGACACCAGCCCCGCCAGCGCCAGGCGGGTGCGCTCTCCGCCGGAGAGGGTGCCCGCGGGCTGGTCGAGCTGCTCGCCGGTGAACAGGAACGCCCCCAGCAGCGTGCGTAGCTGCTGCTCGCCGGTGTCCGGGGCGGCGCTGCGCGCGTTCTCCCACACCGTGCGGTCCATCTCGAGGGTGTCGTGCTCCTGGGCGAAGTAGCCGGTGCGCAACCCGTGCCCGGCCACGACCTGCCCGGTGTCGGGGTGCTCGGCACCGGCCAGGATCCGCAGCAGCGTGGTCTTCCCCGCCCCGTTCAGCCCCAGGATCACCACCCGCGAACCCCGGTCCACGGCCAGGTCGACCCCGGTGAACACCTCCAGCGACCCGTAGGTCTTCGACAAGCCCGCCGCGGTCATCGGCACCCGCCCGCACGCCGCCGGCGCCGGGAACCGGATGTGGGCCACCTTGTCCTCGACCCGCTGCTCGTCCAGCCCGTCGAGCATCGCCTGCGCCCGACGCGCCATCTGCTTGGCCGCCACCGCCTTCGTGGCCTTGGCGCCCATCTTCGCGGCCTGGGCCTGCAACGCCCCGGCCTTCTTCTCCGCGTTGGCCCGCTCCCGGCGCCGGCGGGCCTCGTCGTCGGCGCGGGCCTGCTGGTACTTGACCCAGCCCATGTTGTAGACGTCGAGCTCGCCGCGGGTGGCATCCAGCAACCACACCTTGTTCACCACCGCCTCGATCAACGCGGTGTCGTGACTGATCACCACCAACCCACCCTCGTGGGCCAGCAGGAACGAGCGCAGCCAGGCGATCGAGTCGGCGTCGAGATGGTTGGTCGGCTCGTCGAGCAGCAACGTCGTGCCCGCGTTCCCCCCCGAGTCACCCGAGGCCGCGAACAGGATCCGGGCCAGCTCGACCCGGCGGCGCTGACCCCCCGACAACGTGCCCAACGGCTGGCCCAGCACCCGGTCGGGCAGCCCCAGGTTCGCGCAGATCCGCCCCGCCTCGCTCTCCGCGGCGTACCCACCCAGATCGGCGAAGCGCTCCTCGAGCCGCCCGTAGCGCGCGATCGCCCGGTCCCGCGCCGCGTCGTCGGCCAGCTCGGCCATCGCGCTCTGGGTCTTCTCCATCTGCCGCAGCAGATCATCCAGCCCCCGCGCCGACAGGACCCGATCCCGCGCCAGCACCGTCAGATCCCCCTCCCGGGGATCCTGCGGCAGATAGCCCACCGGCCCGGTCGCACGAACCTCCCCGCCGTAGGGCTCACCCACCCCGGCCAGGCTGCGCAACGTCGTCGTCTTGCCCGCCCCGTTACGCCCCACCAACCCAATCCGATCCCCCGGCTGCACCCGCAGGGTCGCGCCGGACAGCAGAACCCGCGAGCCGGCACGCAGCTCGAGATCGGACGCGGTGATCACAGGGAGGAGTCCTCGACGAGGTCGGGTGCGGGCGGGACGGACGCCGCGCGGACCCCTCCAGTGTAGGCGACCGGCCCCGTCGTCCCGGCCGCCTAGGGTGCGCCCATGACCGACGCCACCCCTCCCGCGCCCGATCTCGCCGGCCGTGTCGCCCTCGTCACCGGCGCCAGCCGCGGCATCGGACTGGGCGTCGCTCGCCACCTGCTCGAGCGGGGCGCCTCGGTGACGATCACCGCCCGCAAGCGCCCGGAGCTCGAGGAGGCGGCAGCCTCCCTGGGCGCCCCCGACCGGGTGCTCGCCGTCCCCGGCAACGCGGGCGACGCGGCCGCGCGGGCGGCGGCGGTCGACGCCACGGTCGAGCGCTTCGGCGCCCTGGACGTCCTGGTCAACAACACCGGCATCAACCCGCACTACGGCCCCCTCGTGCAGGCCGACCTCGGGGCGGTCTCCAAGACGTTCGAGGTCAACGTGGTCGCCGCGCTCGGCTTCGTGCAGGAGGCCCACCGGGCCTGGATGGGCGCGCACGGCGGCGCGATCGTCAACATGGCCTCGGTCGGCGGGCTGCGGTCGAGCGGCGTGATCGGCGCGTACGGGGCGTCGAAGGCCGCGCTCATCCGGCTGACCGAGGAGCTGGCCTGGGAGCTCGGCCCGACGATCCGCGTCAACGCCGTGGCGCCCGCCGTGGTCAGGACCCGGTTCGCGGAGGCGCTCTACGCCCACGGCGAGGACGAGGTCGCCGGGCGCTACCCGATGCGCCGCCTCGGGACTCCCGAGGACGTCGCCGCGCTCGTCGGCTTCCTCGTCTCCGACGCCGCGTCCTGGATCACCGGGGAGACCGTTCGGGTGGACGGCGGCCTCCTCGCGACAGGCAGCACGTGAGCCCACGAGCACCACAGGCCGGTCCGGGCAGAATGGGGGTGATCGGGAGGTGGAGCCGCATGGGTCTGTTCAGCAGGTGGCGCCGCGGCGGGGGCGGCGACGGTGAGCGCCGCCAGGTGCTCGACCGGGAGGCCACGCCGGCCGACCTCGAGCACCTGCGGGCGTTCGCCCGCACGCGCGAGGGCGTCGCCTTCTACGTCGAACCCGAGACCACGGCCACCGACACCACCGTCGTGGCCGTGGCGTTCGACGGCGAGTGGACCCGGCGCCGGGTCGGCACACCGCGCGCCGCACAGAAGCTCGCCCGCTCGGTGAAGGTCGCGTGCCACGACGTGCAGGTCACGGGCTACCCAACGGAGATGCGGCGCTGGAACGCCCGCGCGAAGGCCGACCGCGCCAGGCTCGAGGAGATGGCCCGGGCCGAGTCGGAGCAGGGGTCACAGCAGGGGTCACAGCAGGGGCGGGGCTCGGGACGCGGGGAGGACCGCGAGCGGTGAGCCCGGCCGCCCCCGTCGCCGACGTGGTGATCGCCGGGGCCGGCCCGGCGGGACGTGCGCTCGCCCGTGCCTGCGTGGCGCTGGACCTGCGCACGCTCCTCGTCGACCCGCGCCCGCACCACGCGTGGACCCACACCTACGGGTCCTGGCACCACGAGCTGCCCGACGACCTGCCCGCCGACGTCGTCGCCGCGCGCGGGCGCGGCGTCGTGGTCGCCCGCCACACCCACGAGCTCGAGGACGAGTACGTCGTCCTCGACACCAGGGCCCTCCAGGAGCACCTCACCGACCCGGCGGTGGCCCTGCGCCGCGGCCGGGCCGTGTCGGCGGTGGCGGCGGGCCCCGGCCGTCACCCCGCCGTGGTGCTCGACGACGGCACCGCCGCGAGCGGGCGGGTCGTCGTCGACGCCACCGGGGCCCGCCAGGCGCTGGCCCGGCGCGGCGCGACCGGCGGCGGCCCGCGGGCCGAGCAGACCGCGTTCGGGGTCGTCGTCGACCGTGAGGTCGCCGCCCGGGTCAGCGGCGACCGGCTGCTGTTCATGGACTGGCGCCCGCGCCACGGCCGACCGGGCTGGCCCACGTTCCTCTACGCCGTGCCGCTGGACGACCGGCGGGTGCTGCTCGAGGAGACCTCGCTCGCACGACGGCCCGGGCTGCCGATGCCGGAGCTGCGCACCCGCCTGCGGGCGCGGCTGCGGGCCGCGGGCCTCACCGATGCGGAGATCCCCGACGACCCGGGCGCCGTGGAGAAGGTGCGCTTCCCGGTCGACTCGCCGCGCCACCGCTCGCCCGCCGGCGTCGTCGCGGTGGGCGCGGCCGATCCGCTGGTGCACCCGGCGTCCGGCTTCAGCCTCGCCACCTCGCTGCGCCTTGCGCCGCAGCTCGCCGCGGTGATCGCCGACGCGCTGCACGGCGGGGCCGAGCCGGCCGCCGCGGCCCGCGCCGCGCGGAGGGTCGTCCGCTCCCCCGCCGCCGTGACCGTGCACGCGCTGCGCCGCCGCGGGCTGGAGACCCTGCTGGCGATGCCGCCGGAGGACGTGCCCGGGTTCTTCGACCGCTTCTTCACGCTGCCGCCGGCCCACCGGCGGGCCTACCTGGACGCCCGGGACGACGTCACCGCATCGGTGGCGGCCATGACCTCGTTGTTCGGTCGGCTGACCCCCCGCCTGCGCCTCCACCTGATCAGGGGAACGCTGCTCGGGGCCCACAGCGTCCGAACGGAGCAATAGCGGTACGCTCGCGGACCGGCATCGTGACGGGTCGGTGACCCGTCACCGGACCAGAAGGGGTGCTCCCGACCATGGGTGCCTACCAGATCGTGGCCGTCGGCACCGACGGCTCGGAGTCGTCGTTCCGCGCCGTCGACCGCGCCGCGACGATCGCGGCCGACAGCAAGGCCCTCCTGCTGATCATCTGCGCCTACAAGCCGGCGAGGAACACCGCGGGTGCCGAGCAGGCGCTCGGGGACGACGCGGCCTTCCACGTCGTCGGGTCGACGCCGGCCGAGGAGACGCTGCGCGACGCCCGCGAGCGGGCCTCCACCAAGGGCTCGATCGAGATCGACACCGTGGCGGTGGAGGGCGACCCGATCGAACGGGTCATCGAGGTCGTCGCCGACCGCGGCGCCGACCTCGTGGTCGTCGGCAACCGGGGGCTCAACAGCCTCGCCGGGCGCCTGCTCGGCTCGGTCCCCCAGGGCATCTCCCGGCGCGCCGGCAGCGACGTCCTCATCGTCCACACCACGTGACGGCGGGTCCGGACGACGGCCCGGACGACGACCGCCCGGACGACGACGGCCCGGACGACGACCCGGAAGGCACGGACCCAGGGCGGTGGGCGCGGGCCCAGGAGCGGATCGAGGACCTGCTCCTGGGCGGCCCGCGGACCATGACGCGCGGCGAGGTCCACGAGCGCACGGGCCTGAGCCCCGAGCACACCTCGCGGCTCTGGAGCGCGCTCGGATTCCCCGCCACGCCCGACGACGTGCGCGGCTTCGCCGAGGCCGACCTCGAGGCGCTCGGGCTCTCGGGCCGGCTGCTCGAGGCCGACGCCTTCGACGAGGCCGAGGAACTGGCCGTCGCCCGCGCGCTCGGCCAGGGCCTCGGACGGCTCGCGGAGTGGCAGGCCAACCTGGTGCGCCGCACGATCGTGGACGCCGGTCACGCCGACGACCCGGACGCGGTCGTCGCGGCGGTCGAGGCGCTCGTCCCGACGCTGGAGAAGCTGCAGTCCTACGTGTGGCGCCGTCACCTCGCCGTCACGGCGGGGAGGATGCTCGCGAATCTCGCGGACCCCGACGCGGACCGAGCGGCGGGCAACCGCACGGTCGTCGGTTTCGCCGACATCGTCGGCTTCACGCGCCTGAGCCGCCAGATCGACGAGTCCGACCTGCGGTCGCTGCTCGAGCGCTTCGAGACCGTGTCGACCGAGATCGTCGCCCGCCGGCGGGGACGGATCGTCAAGACCCTCGGCGACGAGATCCTCTTCGTGTGCGACCGCGTCGAGGACGCCGTCGACATCGCGTTCCGCCTGCACGAGCAGGTGCCCGACGGCGAGCGGATCGAGCTGCGCGTCGGGATGGCGCTGGGCGAGGTGCTCCCCCGCTACGGCGACGTCTACGGCCCGGTCGTGAACATCGCCGCGCGCCTGACCTCCGAGGCCCGCCCGGGCTCGGTGCTCGTCGACGAGGACCTCACCGAGGCCCTGCGCGCCACCGACCTGAACCTGGAGATCCGCGCCGTGCCCCCGCTGTCCGTGCGCGGCTACCGCCACCTCCGCCCGCACGTCGTGCGCGAGAAGTAGCAGCGAACGCGCTGTTCGCTGCTTCTAGGCGCGCGAAGTCCCCGTTGATCACGAGAGGCGGCCCCGCCGTCCAGGCCAGCCGCAGGGGTGTGCGTGCTTGCCCGTGCCCTGGCACGGGCAAGCACGCACGAGAGCGGAGCTCAAACGGTGAAGCCCAGGGCCCGGAGCTGCTCGCGCCCGTCGTCGGTGATCTTGTCCGGACCCCACGGCGGCATCCAGACCCAGTTGATGCGCACGTCCTTCGCCAGGCCGCCGCCGGCACCCTGGGTCAGGGCCGCGCGGGCCTGGTCCTCGATGACGTCGGTGAGCGGGCAGGCCGCCGAGGTCAGGGTCATGTCGAGCGTGACCACGGGGCCGGCGTCGTCGCTGTGCACGTCGATGCCGTAGAGCAGGCCGAGGTCGACGACGTTGATGCCGAGCTCGGGGTCGACGACGTCGCGCATGGCCTCCTCGAGGTCGTCCACCGAGGGCAGGTCGGTGCTGGTCGAGGGCGCCTCGGGCATGCCGGCCGCCCCGCGCGTCACGGTGTCATCACTCATGGGTACCTCCAGCTTGAGCCTGCGGCCCTCGAGCCTGGGCAACAGCGTCCTTGAACGCCAGCCACCCGAGCAGCGCGCACTTCACGCGCGCCGGGTAGGCGGCCACGCCGGCGAACGCGACGGCGTCCTCGAGCACGTCCTCGTCCGGCTCGACCTTCCCGCGTCCCTGCACCATGGCCTGGTAGGCGTCGAGCGTCTCGAACGCCTCGCCCACCGTGTGCCCGACGAGCAGGTCGTGGGCCACCGACGTCGCCGCCTGGCTGATCGAGCAGCCCAGGGCGTCGTAGGAGAGGTCCTCGACCTTGGCGTCCCGACCCTCGCCACCGGACAGGTGAACGCGCACGGTGACCTCGTCGCCGCACGTCGGGTTGACGTGGTGCACCTCGGCCTCGAAGGGCTCGCGCAGCCCGTGGCCGTGGGGGTTGCGGTAGTGGTCCAGGATGATCTCCTGGTACATCGAGTCGAGCTTCACTCAGGCACCGTCCCGAAGAACTCCTGCGCCCGCCGCACGCCCGCGACCAGCGCGTCGACCTCCTCCATCGTGTTGTACACGTGGAAGCTCGCGCGGATCGACGCCTGCACGCCGAAGGCCCGGTGCAGCGGCCACGCGCAGTGGTGCCCGACGCGGACGGCGATGCCCGAGTCGTCGAGCACCTGCGACGCGTCGTGCGGGTGGATGCCCTCGATCGTGAACGCGACGGCCCCGCCGCGCGCCTCGGTGGTGCGCGGGCCGACGATCGACACGCCCGGCAGGTCCTGCAGCTTGATCAGGGCCGCGCCGGTCAGCTCGTTCTCGTGGGCCTTGACCGCGTCCATGCCGATCGCGGACAGGTAGTCGACGGCCGCGCCCAGCCCGATGGCCTGGGAGGTCATCGGCACACCGGCCTCGAACTTCGCCGGCGGCGGCGCGTACGTCGCGCCCTCCATCCGGACCATCTCGATCATCGAGCCGCCGGTCAGGAACGGCGGCAGGGCCTCGAGCAGCTCGTGGCGCCCGTAGAGCACGCCGATGCCCGACGGCCCGAGCATCTTGTGCCCGGAGAACGCGGCGAAGTCGACGCCGAGGGCGTGGAGGTCGACCGGCGCGTGGGGCACCGACTGGCAGGCGTCGAGCACCGTGTACGCCCCGACGGCCCTCGCCCGGCGCACGATCTCCTCGACCGGCGGCACCGTGCCGAGCACGTTCGACTGGTGGGTGAACGCGACGACCCTGGTCCGCTCGGTGATCGGGTCGTTCTCGAGGTCCAGCCGCCCGTCCGGGGTGACGGAGAACCAGCGCAGCGTCGCGCCCGTGCGCCGGCAGAGCTCCTGCCACGGCACGAGGTTGGCGTGGTGCTCCATCTCGGTGGTGACGACCTCGTCGCCCGGCCCGAGACGGAAGCGCTCGGCGGCCGGATCGACGCCCTCACCGACCGACGCGTTGCCCATGCCGTAGGCGACGAGGTTGATCGCCTCGGTGGCGTTCTTGGTGAACACCACCTCGGCGATGTCGGCTCCGACGAACGCGGCGATGCGCTCGCGCGCGGACTCGTAGGCGTCGGTGGCCTCCTCGGCCAGCGCGTGCGCCCCGCGGTGCACCGCGGCGTTCGACGTCTCGAGGAAGTGCCGCTCGGCGTCGAGCACCTGGCGCGGGCGCTGCGACGTCGCCCCCGAGTCGAGGTAGACCAGCGGCTTCCCGTCACGGACGGTGCGGCTCAGGATGGGGAAGTCCGCACGGATCTCCGCGACATCCAGGGTCGCACCCCCGGAGGAGCCACCAGCGGTGGGTGCGAGGACCGTCATGCCGGCTGCTCCTCCTTGCTCGACTCGGCGGCGCCGAGGAAGCGCACGTAGCCGTTCTCCTCGAGCTCGTCGGCGAGCTCGGGGCCGCCGGACTCGGCGACCCGCCCGTTCACGAACACGTGGACCCGGTCCGCGGAGATGTAGCGCAGGATGCGGGTGTAGTGCGTGATCAGCAGGATGCCGACGTCGGACTGCGCCTTGTACTCGTTGACGCCCTTGCTGACGACGCGCAGCGCGTCGACGTCGAGGCCCGAGTCGGTCTCGTCGAGGACGGCGAACTTCGGCTTGAGCAGCGCCATCTGCAGCACCTCGTGCCGCTTCTTCTCGCCGCCGGAGAAGCCCTCGTTGACGCTGCGCTCGGCGAACGCCGGGTCGATCTCGAGGTCGGACATCGCGCCCTTGACCTCCTTGACCCAGTGCCGCACCTTCGGCGCCTCGCCGCGGGTGGCGGTGGCGGCGCTGCGCAGGAAGTTCGACATCGAGACGCCGGGCACCTCGACGGGGTACTGCATCGCGAGGAACAGGCCGGCGCGGGCGCGCTCGTCGACCGCCATCTCCAGGACGTCCTCGCCGTCGAGGAGGACCTGGCCCTGGGTCACGGTGTACTTCGGGTGGCCGGCGATCGAGTAGGCCAGCGTGGACTTGCCCGAGCCGTTCGGGCCCATGATCGCGTGGGTCTCGTTCGAGTTCACGGTCAGGTCGACGCCGCGCAGGATCTCCTTGGGACCCGACTCGGTCTCGACCTCGACGTGCAGGTCGCGGATCTCGAGGGTGGACATCAGGCTCTCTCTCAGCGGTCCGTGGTGGTGGGGGACGTGGCCGTCACGCGCCAGCCAGAATCAAGCTCCAACGGCCTCGAGCTCGGCCTCGATGGCCGCCTCGAGCCGGTCGCGCAGCGCGGGCACGCGGATCTTCTGGATGACCTCGCCGAAGAACCCGCGCACGACCAGGCGGCGTGCCTGGGCCTCCGGGATCCCCCGCGCCATCAGGTAGAACAACTGCTCGTCGTCGAATCGTCCCGTGGCGCTGGCGTGACCCGCGCCGACGATCTCGCCGGTCTCGATCTCGAGGTTGGGCACCGAGTCGGCCCGCGCGTTGTCGGTGAGCAGCAGGTTGCGGTTGAGCTCGTAGGTGTCGGTGCCCTCGGCCGCCTTGCGGATCAGCACGTCGCCGATCCACACCGTGTGCGCCGCGGTACCCCCCGCTGAGTCGACAGCGCCCTGCAGCGCGCCCTTGTACGTCACGCGCGACCGGCAGTGCGGGATCGAGTGGTCGACGAGCAGGCGCTGCTCGAAGTGCTGCCCGCCGTCGGCGAAGTACAGCCCGTCGAGCTCGACGTCGCCGCCGGGCTCCCGGTAGTTGATCACCGGGGAGAGACGCACCAGGTCGCCGCCGAGCGTCACCGACGTGTGCCGGATCGTCGCGTCACGGCCCACCGACAGGTGCTGGGCACCGACGTACACCGCGTCGTCGGCCCAGTCGTGCACCTCGACGACCAGGAGCTTCGCGCCGTCGGAGACCACGAGCTCGGTGTTGGCCGCGACCGTGCCCGAGCCGCGGTGGTCGAGGACGACCACGGCCTCGGCGTGGCGCTCGAGGCGCAGCTGCACGTGGGCGAAGGCCACCCGACCCTCGCCCGGGCCCGTCACGGTGACGGTCAGCGGCGCGTCGTCCGAGCGCGCCTCGTTGATCGTCACGACGTGCGCCTCGGTGAACGACGACCACGCCTGCGCCGCGACCCGGTCGGCGGGGATGCCGCCGTCGCCGAGGCGGGCGTCGTCGCGCCCGACGGTCTCGACGCGGACGCCCGAGCCGGTCAGGTCGTCCTCGGCGCTGTCGCCGAAGCCGGCGCGCACCGTGACGTCGACGCGGCCGGTGGCCGTCGCCGAACCGTCGTGCAGACCGCGCAGGCGCCGCAGCGGCGTGAACCGCCACTGCTCCTCGCGCCCGCGCGGGACCTCGAAGGCCTCGACGTCGTAGGAGGTGTGCCGCTCCTCCCACGGCGCGGTCTTCGGGCTCGCCGACGCGATGCCCGGGTCCACGTCGAGGACCGGGGAGCCGGGGGCGTCGATGACGCCGCCCCCGCTCGAAGCCACCGGCCCGGTCTCCTCCGCCGTCATCCGACAGCACCCTCCATCTGCAGCTCGATCAGGCGGTTGAGCTCGAGCGCGTACTCCATGGGCAGCTCGCGCGCGATGGGCTCGACGAACCCGCGCACGATCATGGCCATGGCCTCGTCCTCGGTGAGGCCGCGGGACATCAGGTAGAAGAGCTGGTCCTCGCTGACCTTCGAGACGGTCGCCTCGTGGCCCATCGTCACGTCGTCCTCGCGGACGTCCACGTACGGGTAGGTGTCGCTGCGGCTGATCGTGTCGACCAGCAGCGCGTCGCACTTCACCGTGGACCGCGAGTGGTGCGCACCCTTGTTGACGCGCACGAGGCCGCGGTACGAGGTGCGCCCCCCGCCGCGCGCCACCGACTTCGAGATGATCGTCGACGACGTGTGCGGCGCGAGGTGCACCATCTTCGCGCCCGCGTCCTGGTGCTGGCCCTCGCCGGAGAACGCCACCGAGAGCACCTCGCCCTTGGCGTGCGGCCCGGTGAGCCAGACGGCCGGGTACTTCATGGTCACCTTGGAGCCGATGTTGCCGTCGACCCACTCCATGGTCGCGCCCTCTTCGGCCTTGGCGCGCTTGGTGACCAGGTTGTAGACGTTGTTCGACCAGTTCTGGATGGTCGTGTAGCGGCAGCGGCCGCCCTTCTTCACGACGATCTCGACGACCGCGGAGTGCAGCGAGTCGCTCGAGTAGATCGGCGCCGTGCAGCCCTCGACGTAGTGGACGTAGGCGTCCTCGTCGACGATGATCAGCGTCCGCTCGAACTGGCCCATGTTCTCGGTGTTGATCCGGAAGTAGGCCTGCAGCGGGATGTCCACGTGGACACCCTTCGGCACGTAGATGAACGAGCCGCCGGACCAGACCGCCGAGTTCAGCGCGGAGAACTTGTTGTCGCCGGCCGGGATGACCGAGCCGAAGTACTCCTCGAACAGCTCCGGGTGCTCGCGCAGCCCGGTGTCGGTGTCCATGAAGATGACACCCTGCTGCTCCAGGTCCTCGCGAATCTGGTGGTAGACGACCTCGGACTCGTACTGCGCCGCGACACCGGCCACCAGACGGGCCTTCTCGGCCTCCGGGATGCCGAGCTTGTCGTACGTCGCCTTGATGTCCTCGGGCAGGTCCTCCCAGCTGGCGGCCTGCTTCTCCGTGGACCGGACGAAGTACTTGATGTTGTCGAAGTCGATGCCCGAGAGGTCCGAGCCCCACTGCGGCATCGGCTTCTTCTCGAAGGTGTTCAGCGCCTTGAGCCGCAACTGGAGCATCCAGTCCGGCTCGTCCTTCTTCGACGAGATGTCACGCACCACCGCCTCGTTGAGGCCGCGCTGCGCGCTGGCGCCCGCGACGTCGGTGTCGTGCCACCCGAACTGGTAGGTCCCGAGCGCCGCGAGGGTCTCCTCCTGGGTGAGCTCGGGGGCCCCTGGGATCGACGAGGCGGCGGGGGTGGTCCGCTCCGCGGAGGTGGTCATACGACCTGCCTTCCCTTGACGAGGGTGGTGGTGGAGGTGGTGGTGGGACCGGGTTGTCGGGGGACGTGCGTGGTGCACGCGGCGTCGCCGCGCGCGATGGTCGAGAGCCGTTGCACGTGGGTGCCGAGCAGCTCGGCGAACACCTCGGTCTCGGCCTCGCAGAGCTGGGGGAACTCGGCGGCGACGCCGGCCACCGGGCAGTGGTGCTGGCAGAGCTGGGCGCCCGCCGTGGTCGGCCGCGACGACGCCGCGTAGCCCTCGCGGGACAGCGCCCCGGCCAGGGCCTCGACCCGGGCCGGACGGTCGGCCTGCTCACCGATCTCGCCGCGGTGCTCGGCCAGCAGCCCGAGCACGCGACGGCGGGCGAAGGCGCGGATCGCCTCCTCCCCCGCCGCGTCGGCCAGGTCGTGCAGCGCGGCGACGGCCAGATCGGCGACGTCGTCCTCGCCCCGACCCGCGCGACGGCGTCCCTGCTCGGTGAGCAGGTGCTGGCGGGCGGGCCGGCCGCGACCGCGACCCGACGTCCGGGGCGCCTCGCGCGTGCAGACGGTGCCGTCGGTGACGAGCGCCTCCAGGTGGCGGCGTACCGCGGCACCCGAGAGACCCAGCACCCCGGCGAGGTCCGTCGCCGTCGTCGGCCCGTGCTCGAGCAGGCGGCGCACGATGAGATCCCGGGTGCGGCCGTCGTGCCCGTCGCCACCCATGGCCTCCACCTCCTGCGCGTGCCGGTCCCGCCTTTTGACAACGCCAGTCTTGCGTATTTAGTGCCCCCTCCGCAAAGCGGGGTCGGCGGATCCGATGGTGATCGACCTCACCCAGGGTGACCTCACCTGCCGCGAGCGTGCGGGGACGGGGGCAGGCGCGTCGGTGCCCCTCGGTATCGTCCCGCCCCGTGACCGGGACGGCGCAGGCCCCGCGGGCCCCGGGGCCGACGGCGCCGACGGCAGCCGTCACGCCCCCGGGCGCCACGCCTCCCCCACCCACGCCCGACGAGCGCCGCCGGCTGCGCACGGTGCGTCGTTTCGGGTTCACCGGCGCGCTGCTGATGGCCATCGGCGCGCTGGGCTGCGGGGCCACGCCGGCCCCGGCGTACAACCCGCTGCTCGGCACCCGCGTGCTCGGGCTGTGGGCGCGGATGCCGACGGTCTCGCTGACGCTGGCCTACCTCGGCATGGGCATGCTCGTGCTCGCCTGGCTCTGGCTGGGCCGGCTCGCGTGGCCGGGGCGGGTGCGCCTGTCCGTGCGCCAGCTGACGCGGATCCTCGTCATGTGGATGGCGCCGCTCGCCGTGGCGCCGCCGCTGTTCTCCACCGACGTCTACGGCTACCTCTCGCAGGCCGAGGTGGTCTCGCGCGGGTTCGACCCCTACGTCTACGGCGCGGCCCAGGCGCTCGGCCTGTCGGACCCGCTGGTGGCCAGCATCCCCACGATCTGGCGCACCACGCCGTCGCCCTACGGGCCGGGCTTCCTCACGTTCGGCCGGCTCATCACGTGGATCGCGGGCGACGACATCGTGCTCGGTGTCTACCTGCACCGCGTGCTCGTGCTGATCGCGCTCGGGCTCGTCATCTGGGCCGTGCCGCACCTCGCCCGTCGCGCCGGCGTCGAGCCGATCGCGGCGCTCTGGCTCGCGGTCAGCCCGCTGGTGCTGTTCCACCTCGTCAGCGGCATCCACAACGACGCGATCATGCTCGGCGTCGTCCTGGCGGGCCTCGAGATCGGGATGCGCCGCTCGTGGGTGCTGGGTGCGCTCCTCATCGGGCTCGGCGCCTCGGGCAAGATCCCCGCGGTGCTGGCGCTGGGCTTCCTCGCCGCCCACGTGGCGCGCGAGCGCGGCGGCGGGTTCGGGCGACTGGTCCGCTACGGCGCGGCGTGCTCGGCCCTGGGACTCGGGACGGTCGCCGCGGTGTCGGTGGGCAGCGGGCTGGGCTTCGGGTGGATCCAGGCGCTCTCGGTGCCCAACCTCCTGCGCAGCTGGCTGTCGGTCACCACCGACCTCGGTGTGCTCGGAGGCTGGCTCGGCGGTGTCCTGGGCCTCGGCGACCACACCGAGTCCGTCCTCGACCTCACACGCGCCGCCGGCCTCGGGGTCGCCGCGCTGGTGTGCCTGTGGCTGGTGTTCCAGGTGCTGAACGGTCGCCTGCACGCCGTCGCCGGGATGGGCTACGGCTTCGGCGCGGTGTTCCTCGCCGGCCCCGTGCTGCACCCCTGGTACCTGCTGTGGGCGATCGTCCCGCTCGCCGCGTCGGTGGTGAACCCGCGCATCCGCGGCTTCGCCGTCGCCGTGTGCGCGATCGTGGCCCTGCTCGTGCCGCCCACGGGCGCGGACTTCTCGTTCCGCACCTACCAGCTCCCCATGGCCATCACCGCCGCGGCGCTGCTCGCCGTGGTCCCGCTGCTGGCCGTGCGCGGGCGCGTGCCGCGCACCCCGGCGACCTAGGCTGTCGGTCGTGTCGGGTGCAACGAGCGCGCTGGAGGTGCGCGGGCTCGTCGTGCGTTACCAGGGCCACCCGGCGGTCGACGGGCTCGACCTCGACCTCGCGCCCGGCCGCGTGCTGGCGCTGCTCGGCCCCAACGGCGCCGGCAAGACGACGACGGTGGAGGTGTGCGAGGGCCTGCGGTCCCGGGACGAGGGACGGGTCGCGGTGCTCGGCGTCGACCCCGCCGGCGCGCCCGACACCCTGCGCTCCCGCGTCGGCGTCATGCCGCAGGGAGGCGGCGCCTACCCCGGTGTCCGGGTCCGCGAGATGGTCGGTCTCGTCGCCGCCTGCGCCGCCGACCCGCTCGACCCCGACTGGCTCGTCGAGACCCTCGGCCTCGCCTCCTGCGCCCGCAAGCCCTACAAGCGGCTCTCGGTCGGCCAGCAGCAGCGCCTCGCGCTGGCGTGCGCCGTCGTCGGCCGGCCCGAGCTGGTGTTCCTCGACGAGCCCACCGCGAGCCTCGACCCGCAGGGCCGCCGGCTGGTGTGGGAGCTCGTGCGCGCCCTGCGCGCCGACGGCGTCGCGGTGCTGCTGACCACGCACCTCATGCAGGAGGCCGAGGAGCTCGCGGACCACATCGTGATCGTCGACCACGGCCGGGTCGTCGCCCAGGGCAGCCCCGAGTCGCTCACGGCCGCCGGCGCCGACCGGGAGCTGCGCTTCCGCGCCGCGCCGGGCATGGACCTGCGGCTGTTGGCGTCGGCGCTGCCCGAGGGCTGCACGGTCTCCGAGCCCACGTCGGGCAGCTACCTCGTGGAGGGTGCGATCGACCCGCAGGTCCTGTCCACGGTGACGTCGTGGTGCGCGCGCCAAGGGGTGCTCGCCGACGACCTGCGCGTCGCGCGGCGCAGCCTCGAGGACGTGTTCCTCGAGCTCACCGGGCGGGAGCTGCGCTCGTGAGCCCCCGCAACGACCGGGCCGCCGGTCCTTCCTCCGTCACGCCCGGCCGCCCGTCGGCGGGGGTGGGATCGTGAGCACGGACGGCCACGCGCCCCGCTTCGCCCCCGGCACGTTCACCCCCGCGCCCGGTCGCGGGCCGCTCGGCCGGATGCTCGCCACCCAGGTGGGCCTGGAGACGCGGCTCGCGCTGCGCCAGGGCGAGCAGGTGCTGCTCACGCTGATCATCCCGCTGGCCCTGCTCGTGGGCCTCGCCCTGCTGCGGGTGGTGCCGCTGCCGGAGCCACGCGTGACGTCGGTGCTGGGCTCGGTGCTCGCGCTCGCGGTGATCTCGACGGCGTTCACGAGCCAGGCGATCTCCCTGGGCTTCGACCGCCGCTACGGGGTGCTGCGCCGCCTCGCGGCCACCGCCGTCCCCCGCTGGCTGATCGTCGTCGGGCGGCTCGGGGGCATGGCGGCCGTGGTGCTCGTGCAGCTCGTGGTGCTCGGCGCCGTCGCCCTCGCCCTGGGCTGGCGCCCGGGGACGGGGTCGCTGGGCTGGGTGCTGCTGCTCGTCGTGCTGGGCACGGCCGCGTTCGGCGCGGTGGGCGTGCTGCTCGGCGGCACGCTGCGCGCCGAGCTCGTGCTCGCCGTCGCCAACATCGTCTGGTTCGTGCTGCTCTTCGCCGGCGGGGTGCTGCTGCCGGTCGCGGCGCTGCCCGGCCCGCTCGCGGCCGTCGTCACCCTGCTGCCGTCCGGGGCCCTCGCCGAGGGCCTGCGCGCCGCGCTGCTGGGGGGGACGCCGACCCTCGGGCAGGTCCTGGTGCTGCTCGTGTGGACGCTCGTCGCCGGGCTCGTCGCGAGCCGCACCGTCCGCTGGTCCTGAACGTCCCCTACACGCCGTCGTAGGTCGTCCGGCTCGGCGGCGCCGCCCGTCATAGGATCGTCGTCGTGCTGGAGCGCCTCCCTGCCACACCGCGCCGCCTCATGCGTGGCCTCGCGATCGCCGCCCTGGTCGGCCAGGCCGGCATCGCGGTCACCGGCGCCACGGTCCGCGTGACCGGGTCCGGGCTCGGCTGCCCCACCTGGCCGCAGTGCTTCCCCGGCAGCCTGGTGCCGGTGCCGCACCGCGAGGTCGCCGTGCTGCACCAGTGGGTCGAGTTCGGCAACCGCCTGCTCGGCATCGCGCTGGTGCTGGTCACGGGCGCGTGCCTGCTCGCGGCGCTGAACGTCCGCCCCCGCCGACGCCGCCTGGTGCTACTGGCCGCGACGATGCCGCTCGGGGTCGTCGCCCAGGCCGTGATCGGCGGGATCACGGTGCTCGCCGGTCTCGCCTGGTACACGGTCGCGCCCCACTTCCTCGTGACGATCCCGCTCATCTGGCTCGCCGTCCTGCTGGTGCGCGAGACCTCCCCGGCCGCGATGGCCGCCCCGCCGGGGACGCCGTGGCGCCCCGCCGTACCGGCGGCGCTGCGCGGGCTCCTCGCCGTCACTGCGGTGGTGCTCGCCGCGCTGCTCGTGGCCGGCACCCTGGTCACCGCAGCCGGCCCGCACGGCGGCGACGCCGCCACCCCGCGCCTCGCCGCCATCCCCCTGCCCACGCTCGCGACGGCCCACGCGCACCTGCTCTTCGCGTTCCTCGGCCTGCTCGTCGGCGCCGGGTTCATGGTCCACGCGGTGTCGGCGCCCCGCGCGGTCCTGGTGCGCCTGCGCGTGCTCGTCGCGGTGACGCTGGCGCAGGGCGCGCTGGGCGGTGTGCAGTACGCGCTCGGGGTGCCCGAGCTGCTCGTCGCGCTGCACGTGCTCGGCGCGGTCGTCACCACGGCCGCGACGGCCTGGCTCTGGGCCGCCACCGCCGAGCCCGCACCGGTGTCCGGCCCGCTGCCGGACGACGCCCCCGCCCGCGCGCTCGCCGGGACGGTCTGACGTGCACGCGATCCGGGTCTCGACGCTCGGCGGCCCCGGGGTGCTCGAGCCCGCCGACCTGCCCGACCCCGAGCCCGGCGACGGCGAGGCGCTCGTCGAGGTCGCGGCGATCGGCGTCAACTACATCGACACGTACTTCCGGACCGGCATCTACCCCACCGCGCTGCCCTTCGTGCCCGGCCTCGAGGGCGGCGGCACGGTGCGGGCGGTCGGCCCCGGGGTCACCAGCGTCGCGCCGGGCGACCGCGTGACCTGGACCAACACCCTCGGCTCCTACGCGACGCTCGCGACCGTCCCCGCCGCGGAGCTCGCCGCCGTCCCCGACGCGCTCGACCTCGAGACGGCGACGGCCGTGGTCCTGCAGGGCATGACGGCGCACTACCTCGTCCACGACACCCACCCCGTGGCCCCCGGCGACGCCGTCCTCGTCCACGCCGGGGCCGGCGGGATGGGGCTGCTGCTGTGCCAGATGGCCCGCGCGGCCGGCGCCTTCGTCATCGCGACGACCTCGTCGGAGGAGAAGGACGCCCTCGCCCGCGGCGCCGGCGCCCACGAGACCCTGCGCTACGGCCCCGATCCCGACGACCTCGCCGAGCGGGTCCGCGCCCTCACCGACGGCGAGGGCGTCGCCGTGGTCTACGACGGCGTCGGGCGGGCGACCTTCGACGCCTCCCTGGCGAGCCTGCGTGTCCGCGGCGTGCTGGCGCTCTACGGCGCCGCGAGCGGCCCGGTCCCGCCCGTCGACCCGCAGCGCCTCAACAGCGGCGGCTCGCTCTACCTGACGCGCCCCTCGCTGCACTGGCACGTCCGCACCCCCGAGGCCCTCGCCGCCCGCGCGGACGCGGTGTTCTCGGCCGTCGCCACCGGCGAACTGGACGTGCGCGTGGGCGGGCGCTATCCCCTCGACGCGGCCGCCGACGCCCACCGCGACCTCGAGTCCCGCCGCACCACGGGCAAGCTGCTACTGCAGCCCTGACGGCTGCTCCCCGTTCGCGAGGGGCACACCAGGCACCCTCCGCGTCCTCCTGACGTGCTCGGTGTGCTCCTGATCAACGAGATCGGTCGGCCAGGGCGCCCATGACCTGTTCGGCGAGGACATCCGGCCGGCGCAGGGTGCGGGCGGTGGCCGGGATGATCAGCCAGCCGGCGGCCGCGAGGTCCGCCAGCCGGGCCTGATCGCGCCGCCACTGGACCATGTCGGTGCGGTGGTGGTCACCCTGGTACTCGACCCCGACCCGTGCCCGTCGCCAGCCCATGTCGACACGACCGGCGAAGATCCCGTGGGCGTCGAACACCTCGACCTGGAGGTCCGGCAGCGGCACCCCCTGGGCGACGAGCGCCAGCCGCGTCCGCGTCTCCGGCGGGCTCTCGGCGCGGGGGTCCACGGCGGCCACGACGCGCGGCAGCCGCCTCGTCCCTCGTGCCCCCGGACGGAGGGCGAGCAGCTCCTCCGCAGCGAACCGCCCGACGCGCGCGAGCGCGTCGACGGCCACCACCGCCTCCACGTGCTCGAGGCGGCAGGCCAGGTCGAACGCCGTCCGCCGCGCCGTGGTGACCCGCACCCCGTCGACCTCGACGACCTCGTCGTCGCCCAGCACGTCCTGGCGGACCCGTAGTCCGGGTCGCGAGCGCGTCCGGTGGCGCCCGACGATCAGGTCGACCGCGGCGTCGACCGGCCCGCACGACGCGTCGAGGAGCTCGGCGGCCGCGTGGCCCCCCACGACGGCGCCGGGCACCAGGAGCGAGGCGGCGATCGCGCGGGTGCGCAGGTCGTCGGGAGCCTCGACGGCGACGTGCACGTCGGGGAACAGCCTGCGGGTGGTGGGTCCCGCGAGGACACCGCGGGTCACGAGGCCGGCGTCGCGGGCCTGCCGGCCCCGGAACGGGCGTGGGCTCTGCACGCCCTGTTGGACCACGGCGGGTGCGCCGAGGTTCCGGCCCGGCGCGAGGGGCACAGGAGGCAGGTCAGGAAGCTCGTGGAGCGGCCTGGTGTGCCCCTCGCGAGGCGATACCTCAGAACGGCCAGCCGAAGACCGGCCAGCCGACCGCGGAGTCGACGGCGACGGCGACGAAGAGGCCGGTGAGGTAGGTGTTCGAGAGGTGGAACAGGCGCATCGACTGCACGACCTCGTCGCGCTTGACCGCCGCGTCGAGGCGGTGCGCCGCGACCAGGAACCAGAGGCCGCCGAGGGCCGCGGCGCCGAGGTAGATCCACGAGGTCGCCGGCACGAGCAGCGCCGACCAGGCCACCATCGCCCACGAGTAGGCGACGATCTGGCGGCTGACGCGCCGGGGCGAGGCCACGACGGGGAGCATCGGGATGCCCGCGGCCGCGTAGTCGTCGCGGTAGCGCATCGCCAGCGCCCAGAAGTGGGGCGGGGTCCAGAAGAAGATGATCGCGAAGAGCACGAGCGCCGGCCACTGCACGGTGCCCGTCACCGCCGCCCAGCCGATCACCACCGGCATGCAGCCCGCCGCGCCGCCCCACACGATGTTCTGCGAGGTCCGGCGCTTGAGCAGCAGTGTGTAGACGAGGATGTAGAACGCGATCGCGACGACCGCGAGGCCCGCGGCCACCCAGTTCGCGGTGAGCCCGAGCCACACCGCCGACGCGGCGCCCAGCGCCAGGCCGAACACCAGGGCGTGCGAGCGCGGGACGGCGTCACGGGCCAGGGGCCGTTTCCGGGTGCGCGCCATCTTCGCGTCGATGTCCGCGTCGACCACGCAGTTCAGCGCGTGCGCGCTGGCCGCCGCCCCCGCGCCGCCCACCAGGACGGCGAGCACGAGCCAGAGCGAGGGCACCGACCGCTGGGCGAGCATCATCGCCGGCACCGTGACCACGAGCAGCTGCTCGATGATCCGGGCCTTGGTCAGCGCCAGGTAGGCCCGCAGGGTGGCGAGGAGACCGCCCCGCCGCGTCGCGGGAGCCGAGCCGACCGCCGTGCTCACTCGGGGGCACCTCGCTGTGGTGGACAGGAACTGCTTCGGTCACGACCCCGCGCGTCTCCTACACGCTGTCGTCGACGAGTCTGCACCCCTCGGGCGCGGATCGCTCGCGGGGGGCGTCCCCGCCCGCTGCGGTGTCCGCCACGTCACGGCCGGGTGACCGTCCCGCGGCGGATCACGGACGGGTCGTCGAACGACCCGGCGATCATAGGTCGCCGGTGTCCCCGACGGGTGGCGAGGGTATCCGGCCGGACGTGGGACGACGCGGTATCGAGCCCTGGTCCGCATCGGTGTCCTGCGCCCACACTGGGCCGTGTGCCGGAACTCGCGCGGTGGTCGACCCGAATCGATCCCGTGGGAGCATCGCCCTGACCGGGGCGGACGCCGGCGCCGCCGCTGACGCGCAGCCCGGGCACGAGGACCGACGAGCCGTGGTCGGAGCACAGGCAGACCGCGACTCCCGAGACGCTGAGGAAGGCACGGTTCGTGACCGCCACCGACGTGAGCAGCACGCAGCCCGCGAGTGAGTCGCTCGACGAGATCGAGGCCCTGACCACACCGCACCGCCCCGACGATTGGTCCGAGCTCGACCAGAAGGCCGTCGACACGATCCGCGTCCTCGCCGCCGACGCCGTGCAGAAGGTCGGCAACGGCCACCCGGGCACGGCCATGTCGCTCGCGCCGCTGGCCTACGAGCTCTTCCAGCACACCATGCGCCACGACCCGTCCGACCCGCACTGGCAGGGTCGCGACCGCTTCGTGCTCTCCGCGGGCCACTCGAGCCTCACGCTCTACCTGCAGCTCTTCCTCGCGGGTTACGGGCTGGAGATGCGGGACCTGCAGGAGCTGCGCACCTGGGACTCGGCGACGCCGGGCCACCCCGAGTACAGCCACACGCCGGGCGTCGAGATCACCACCGGCCCGCTGGGCCAGGGCCTGGCGTCCGCGGTGGGCATGGCGATGGCCGCCCGGCGCGAGCGGGGGCTGTTCGACCCGGACGCCCCGCAGGGCGAGAGCCCCTTCGACCACCACATCTTCGTCATCGCCTCCGACGGGGACATCCAGGAGGGCGTCACCGCCGAAGCCAGCTCGATCGCCGGCCGGCAGCAGCTGGGCAACCTCGTGGTGATCTACGACGACAACCACATCTCGATCGAGGACGACACCACGGTCGCGCTGTCGGAGGACGTGGTCGGCCGGTACGAGGCCTACGGCTGGCACACCCAGGTGGTGCGCGGCGGCGAGAACGTGGTCGGCATCCGCGAGGCGCTGGCCAACGCCAGGGCCGAGACCGGCCGCCCGAGCTTCATCGCGCTGCGCACGGTCATCGGCTATCCCGCGCCGGAGAAGATGAACACCGGGGCCGCGCACGGCGCCGCCCTCGGCGAGGACGAGGTCCGGGCGGTCAAGGAGATCCTCGGCTTCGACCCCGACCGGCACTTCGCGATCGACGACGACGTCCTCGCCCACACGCGGGCGGTCGGCGAGCGGGGCAAGGCCGCGCACGAGGCGTGGGACGAGCGGTTCGACGCCTGGGCGCAGCAGAACCCCGAGCGGCGCGCGCTGCTCGAGCGCATGGCGCGCCGCCAGCTGCCCGACGGCTGGCACGAGAAGCTCCCGACCTGGGAGCCCGGCTCCGACCCGGTCGCCACCCGCAAGGCGCTGCAGAAGATCCTCGGTGAGATCGGGCCGGTGCTGCCCGAGCTCTGGGGCGGCTCGGCCGACCTCGCCGAGTCCAACAACACCACGATCAAGGGCGCCGACTCGTTCGGGCCGTCGACGGTCTCCACCACCATGTGGGGGCAGATGAGCCCGTACGGCCGGACGCTGCACTTCGGTGTCCGCGAGCACGCGATGGGCTCGATCCTCAACGGGATCGCGCTGCACGGCGGCACCCGCGTCTACGGCGGCACGTTCCTGATCTTCTCGGACTACATGCGCCCCGCGGTCCGCCTCGCGGCGCTGATGAAGCTCCCGACGACCTACATCTGGACCCACGACTCGATCGGTCTCGGGGAGGACGGCCCCACCCACCAGCCCATCGAGCAGCTCGCCTCCCTGCGGGCCGTGCCCGGCCTGTCGATCGTGCGCCCGGCCGACGCCAACGAGACCGCGGCGGCGGTGCGCGCGATCCTCGACAACCCGACCGGGCCGGCCGGTCTCGCGCTGACGCGCCAGAACCTGCCGGTGCTCGAGGGCACCGACACCGACGGCGTGCTGCGCGGCGGCTACATCCTGGCCGACGCGTCCGGCGGCCAGCCGCGACTGGTGCTCATCGCCACGGGCTCGGAGGTCCAGATCGCCGTCGAGGCCCGGAAGGTCTTCGAGGACGAGGGCGTCCCCACCCGCGTGGTGAGCATGCCCTGCGTGGAGTGGTTCGAGGCGCAGGACCGCTCCTACACCCGCCACGTCATCCCGCCCGAGGTCAAGGCCCGCGTGTCGGTCGAGGCCGCGGTGGCCCAGACCTGGCACAAGTTCGTCGGCGACGACGGCGAGTGCGTCTCGATCGAGCACTTCGGGGCCAGCGCCGACTACAAGACCCTGTTCCAGCAGTTCGGTTTCACCACCGAGCACGTGGTCGAGGCCGGGCGCCGCTCGCTCGCCCGCGCCGCCGAGCGCGACGAGCGTTCGTCGTAGGCCCGGTCCCGCGTCTCGAGGAGGACATCCCATGGCCAGCAGCACCCCCCTCGCCGACCTCTCCGCGGCCGGCGTCTCCATCTGGCTCGACGACCTGTCGCGCCAGCGCATCGAGTCCGGCAACCTCGCCTCGTTGATCGAGGAGTCCGAGGTCGTCGGCGTCACCAGCAACCCGACGATCTTCGCCAGCGCCTTCGCGCAGGCGGACTACTACGCCGAGGAGCTGGACGCCCTCGCCGCCCGTGGCGCCTCGGTCGAGGGCACCATCCGTGAGCTGACCACCGAGGACGTCCGGCGCGCGTGCGACGTGTTCCGCGGCGTGTGGCAGCGCACCGGCGGCGTCGACGGCCGCGTCTCGCTGGAGGTCGACCCGGGCAAGGCCCACGACACCGAGGCCACCGTCGCCGAGGCCGCCGACCTGTGGAAGACGGTCGACCGGCCCAACCTGATGATCAAGATCCCGGCGACCCTCGAGGGCATCCCGGCGATCACCCGCACCCTCGCCGAGGGCATCAGCGTCAACGTCACGCTGATCTTCTCCGTCGAGCGCTACCGGCAGGTGATGGACGCCTTCCTCGCCGGCATGGAGCAGGCGCGGGCCAACGGCCACGACCTCACCTCGATGGCCTCGGTCGCCTCGTTCTTCGTCTCGCGCGTCGACTCCGAGGTCGACAAGCGCCTCGAGGCGCTCGGCTCCGACGCCGCGCTCAACCTGCGCGGCACCGCCGCCATCGCCAACGCCCGGCTGGCCTACGCCGCCTACCTCGAGGTGTTCGGCACCGAGCGGTGGGCGGCGCTGCAGGGCGCCGGCGCGAAGCCGCAGCGCCCGCTGTGGGCGTCGACGGGCGTGAAGAACAAGGCCTACCCCGACACCCTCTACGTCACCGAGCTCGTCGCACCCAACACGGTGAACACGATGCCGGAGGCGACGCTCGAGGCGTTCGCGGACCACGGCGAGCTGCACGGCGACGCCGTCAGCGGCACCGAGGACGCCGCGCGCGAGGTGTTCGCCGGGCTCGCCCACGTCGGCATCGACATCGACGACGTCTACCTGACGCTGGAGAACGAGGGCGTCCAGAAGTTCGCCGACTCGTGGCAGGAGCTCACCGACACCGTGTCCGAGCAGCTGACCCGGCGCAGCCCGGAGCAGGCGTGACCACGCCCCGGGTCGAGATCACGGACGAGGGGCTCGCCGAGGCGGCGGCGTCCCTGGTCGAGAAGCTCGTCGGTGACGCGGCGGCCTCGAAGCTCGCGGGTCAGGACCCCACGCTGTGGGGCCCGGACGCCGAGCCGGAGGCGTCGAAGCGCCTGTCGTGGACGTTGCTGCACAACACCTCGCGGCCGCTGGTCGCCGAGCTCGACGCCCTGCGGCGCGAGCTGCACGAGGACGGCGTCGACCGTGTGGTGCTCGCGGGCATGGGTGGGTCGTCGCTGGCCCCCGAGGTCATCTGCGCGACGCGGTCGGGGGCCGAGATCGGAGGTGCGTACCCGCTGGTCGTGCTGGACACCACCGATCCGGGCCAGGTGTCCGACGCGCTCGCGGGCGACCTCAGCCGCACCGTCCTCGTGGTGTCGTCGAAGTCCGGCGGCACGGTCGAGACCGACAGCCAGCGCCGGATCTTCGCCCAGGTCTTCGAGGCGAACGGCATCGACGCCGCCTCGCGCATGGTCGCGGTGACGGACCCGGGCACCTCGCTCGGCGACCTCGCCCGCGACCAGGGCTTCCGCCGGCTCGTCGAGGCCGACCCGGGTGTGGGCGGCCGCTACTCCGCGCTCACCGCCTTCGGCCTGGTGCCCTCGGCGCTGACCGGGGTGGACGTCGGCGCGCTGCTCGACGAGGCCGCCGAGGCGGCGCCGGCGCTGGCCCGCGACGCCGCGGACAACCCGGCCGTCGTGCTCGCCGCGGCGATGGCGGCCGCGCACGCCGCCGGTGCCGAGAAGGTCGTGCTCGCCGACACCGGGTCCGGACTCGTCGGCTTCGGCAACTGGGCCGAGCAGCTCATCGCCGAGTCCACCGGCAAGCAGGGCACCGGCCTGCTCCCCGTCGTGGTCGAGGGGCCGGAGGCCCCCGGCTTCGCCGACGCGGGCCCGGACGCCACGCCGATCGCGATCGGGCCGGCCGCCGGCGGCGCTCGGGTGTCGGTCACCGGCAGCCTCGGCGGGCAGTTCCTTCTCTGGGAGACCGCGGTCGCCCTCGCCGGTCGCCTCCTCGGGATCAACCCGTTCGACCAGCCCGACGTCGAGTCGGCGAAACAGGCCACCCGCGACCTGCTGGCCGCGGCCGGCTCCGGCGACGGGGCGGGCACCCACGACGACGCCCCGGTCCTCACCGACGGGCCGGTCGAGGTCCGGGTCGCCGGCTCCGCCGAACAGGCGGGCTGGCTGGGTAGCCCGGCCACGCTCGCCGCGGCGATCCAGGCCCTGGTCGACGCCACGCCGGAGGCCGGCTACGTGGCGATCCAGGCCTACCTCGACCGTCTCGACGACGCCTCGTTCGCCACCCTGCGTCCCGAGCTCGCGAAGGCCACGGGCCTGCAGGTCACCTTCGGCTGGGGCCCCCGGTTCCTGCACTCCACGGGCCAGTACCACAAGGGCGGACACCAGAACGGCACGTTCCTGCAGGTCACGGGCTCGGTCGCCGACGACCTGGCGATCCCGGGCCAGCCGTTCTCGTTCGGCACCCTCGAGCACGCACAGGCCCGCGGCGACGCGGGCGTGCTCGCGGCGCCGAAGAACGGCAGGCCTCAGGGAGATGTCACCGCCCGCCCCGTGCTGCGCCTGCACCTCGCCGACCGGGCGGCGGGGCTGGTGGCCGTCGCCAACGCTGTTCGGGAGGTGAGCCGGTGACCCGAGTGTCGGGCGCGACCGGCCACGGCTCGGCGCACGACGAGTGGTCCAACCCGCTGCGCGACGCCCGCGACAAGCGCCTGCCGCGCATCGCGGGCCCGTCGGGACTCGTGCTGTTCGGGGTCACCGGCGACCTGGCGCGCAAGAAGCTCATGCCGGCGATCTACGACCTGGCCAACCGCGGCCTGCTCCCGCCCGGCTTCGCGCTGGTCGGGTTCGCGCGGCGCGACTGGGAGGACCAGGACTTCGCCGAGGTCGTCCACGACGCGGTCCGGTCGCACTCCCGCACCCCGTTCCGCCAGGAGGTCTGGGACCGGCTGTCGGAGGGCCTGCGGTTCGTGCAGGGCACGTTCGACGACGACGCGGCCTTCGACAACCTGGCCCGGTGCGTCGCCGAGCTCGACGCCGAGCGCGGCACCAACGGCAACCACGCGTTCTACCTGTCGATCCCGCCGTCGGCGTTCCCGACCGTCTGCAAGCAGCTCTCGCGCTCGGGGCTGGCCGACGACGAGGGGGACGTGTGGCGGCGCGTGGTCATCGAGAAGCCGTTCGGCCACGACCTGCGCTCGGCCCAGGAGCTCAACGGGATCGTCAACGACGTCTTCCCCGAGGACTCGGTGTTCCGCATCGACCACTACCTCGGCAAGGAGACGGTCCAGAACCTGCTGGCGCTGCGGTTCGCCAACGAGCTGTTCGAGCCGATCTGGAACGCCCACCACGTCGACCACGTGCAGATCACGATGGCCGAGGACATCGGCGTCGGGGGCCGCGCGGGCTACTACGACGGCATCGGCGCGGCGCGCGACGTCATCCAGAACCACCTGCTGCAGCTGCTCGCGCTGACGGCGATGGAGGAGCCGGTCTCCTTCTCCCCCGACGACCTCCGCGAGGAGAAGATCAAGGTCCTGTCGGCGACGAAGCTCGCCGAGCCGCTCGACGAGACCACCGCCCGCGGGCAGTACGCCGGCGGGTGGCAGGGCTCGACGGAGGTCAAGGGCCTGCAGCAGGAGGAGGGCTTCCCGCCCGACTCGGTCACCGAGACCTACGCGGCGATCACCTGCGAGATCAACACCCGCCGCTGGGCCGGCGTGCCGTTCTACCTGCGCACCGGCAAGCGGCTCGGCCGGCGGGTCACCGAGATCGCCGTCGTGTTCAAGCGGGCGCCGCACCTGCCGTTCGACCAGACCATGACCGAGGAGCTCGGCCAGAACGCGCTGGTCGTGCGCGTGCAGCCCGACGAGGGAGTCACGCTGCGGTTCGGCTCGAAGGTGCCGGGCTCGGGCATGGAGGTCCGCGACGTCACGATGGACTTCGGCTACGGCACGGCGTTCACCGAGGCCTCCCCCGAGGCCTACGAGCGCCTGTTGCTCGACGTCCTGCTCGGCGAGCCGTCGCTGTTCCCCACCAACACCGAGGTCGAGCTGTCCTGGCGCATCCTCGACCCCGTGATCGAGAAGTGGCACCGGGAGGGCTCGCCGGACAGTTACCCGGCCGGCACCTGGGGCCCGCGGTCGGCCGACGTCCTGCTCGAGCGCACCGGTCGCACCTGGAGGAGACCGTGAACCCGGAGGGGGGCCGATGATCGTCGACCTGCCGTCGACGGACACGTCGGCGGTCAACCGCACGATGGTCGACCTGCGCGAGAGCGCGGGCGCGGTGGCCCTGGGGCGCGTCCTCACGCTGCTGATCATCACCGAGGACGGCCCCGAGGCCGAGGCCGCGATCCAGGCCGCCAACGACGCGAGCCGCGAGCACCCGTGCCGCGTGCTGGTGCTCGCCCGCGGGATCCGGCGGGCGGCGTCGCGCCTCGACGCGCAGATCCGCATCGGCGGGGACGCCGGGGCCAGCGAGGTCATCGTGCTGCGGATGTACGGCCCGCTGGCCGACCAGGGCGGCGCCATCGTGGTGCCGCTGCTGCTGCCCGACGCCCCGATCGTCGCGTGGTGGCCGGGCGAGGCACCGGCGTCGCCGTCGGAGGACCCGGTGGGCCAGGTCGCGGGCAGGCGGATCACCGACGTCTCCTCGGCCCGGTCGCCGTCGAAGGCGCTGGGCAAGCTGCGCCAGCGCTACCACCCCGGCGACACCGACCTCGCGTGGAGCCGCATCACCAGCTGGCGCGCCCTGCTGACCGCTGCCCTCGACCAGCCGCCGCACGAGCCGGTCACCAAGGCGTCGGTGTCGGGCGCGTCCGACTCCGCGTCGGCGGACCTGCTCACCGGCTGGCTGTCCTCGCGCCTGGGCTGCCCGGTCACGCGGCAGAACCAGGACGTGCCCGGCGGCCAGGGCGGGCAGATCGCGACGGTGCGCCTCGAGCGTCCCAGCGGGGCCGTCGAGCTGCGCCGCCTGGACGCGAAGAGCGCGGTGCTCAGCCAGCCCAACCAGCCGGACCGCCGTGTCGCCCTGTCCCGGCGCACCACCCGCGAGTGCCTGGCCGAGGAGCTCCGCCGCCTCGACCCCGACGACATCTTCGCCGAGGCGCTCGAGGCCTCGCAGAACAGGCCGTCGGGGCGGTCGCGGTCGACGAAGAAGGTGTCCGCGTGAACCCGGCGCCGGAGGTCGTCGTCCAGCCCGACGCCGAGGCCACGGCCGCCGACGCCGCCGACCGCCTGATCACCGCCCTGGCGGCGGCTCAGCGGGCGCGCGGCACCGTATCGGTGGTGCTCACCGGCGGCGGCGTGGGCATCGCGATGCTGCGCGAGGTGCGGTCGTCGGACCGTCGCGACGAGGTCGACTGGGCCGCGGTGGAGGTCTTCTGGGGCGACGAGCGCTTCGTCCCGGCCGGGGACGCCGAGCGCAACGACGCCCAGGCCCGCGAGGCGCTGCTCGACGCGCTGCCCCTCGACCCGGCCCGCGTGCACCCGATGGCCGCCCTCGACGCCCCGGAGGACGCCGGCGGCGGCGACCCGGACCTCGCCGCCGACGCCTACGCCAAGGTGCTGTCGTCGGCCGCGGCGCGGCTGGGCGGCGACACGGTCCCCGCGTTCGACGTGCTGCTCGCCGGCTGCGGTCCCGAGGGCCACGTGCTGTCGGTCTTCCCCGACTCCCCCGCGGTGCACGCGGGGGGCGCCGGGGTCGTCGGGGTGCGCGACTGCCCGAAGCCGCCGCCCACCCGGGTCAGCCTGACCCTGCCCGCCGCCCGGCACGCCCGCGAGATCTGGCTCGTGGCCACCGGGGAGGGCAAGGCCGAGGCCCTCGCCCGGGCCCACGCCGGCGCGTCGGAGGTCGACGTGCCCCTGGCCGGCCTGCGCGGCACCGAGCGGACGCTGTGGCTGCTCGACCGCGGGGCCGCCGCGAGGCTGTCGGTCGCCGACTAGGCGACCGGGTGGCGCGTCCGCTCCACCGGTGCCGGCGGGGTCTCCCACGGACGCAGCGACCGCTCGTAGGAGTCGCAGATCCGCAGGTAGGCGGCCCAGCGCGCCGACAGGGCGCGGACCAGCGCGAGGTCCCGCAGCGGGGTGTGCTCGCGGGTGGGGTCGGCCGTCCAGACGGGGTCGCGTCCGGTGGGGTCGCCGCCGGCGCGCGAGTCGGCGCCGTAGCGGGTGGCGGCCATGAACGCGGCGACGACGAGGACGCCGAACACGATGGTGGCCATGGGGTCTCCTCCTCCGAGTGGCTTCTCTGGTCCCCAACATTGGCCTCTAGTGGCAGCGCCGCCAAGGGCCAATCCTCGTCGAGTGGCAGAACGATTGGCAGAAGTGGCATCATCGCGGTCCATGGAGGACCACGTGGGCGCCGGCGGGCTGGCGCGGCTGCTGACCGGGTGGCGTGACGGCACCGTGCGCGGCGAGGCGGGGCACACCGCCCTGGCCGCGCGCATCACCTCGCTGCTGGCCGACGGGCGCCTGGCCGTCGGCACGCGGGTGCCCAGCGAGCGCGAGCTGGCGGCGGCGCTCGGCGTGGGGCGGGGCACGGTCGCCGCCGCGTACGACCGGCTGCGCGAGTCCGGTCACCTCCACCGCCGACGCGGCTCGGGTACGTGGACGGCGCTGCCGGCCACGGCACCGGCCGCCGCCTCGACCGCGCCCGTGACGCCCTTCGCGCCCATGGGCGACTGGGTGCCGGGACGGCGCCCCGACGGGCCCGAGGTCATCGACCTCGCCCACGCCGCGCCGTGGGCCCCGATGGAGGCCATGGCCGAGGCCGGCGCCCGGGCCCTCGCCGAGCTGCCCACCCACCTCGCGGGCACCGGCTACGACGTGCTCGGCCTGCCCGCGCTGCGCGAGGGCATCGCCGCACGCCTGTCCGACCAGGGGCTGCACACCTCACCCGACGAGGTCATGGTCACCGCCGGCGCCCAGCACGCCCACGCCCTGGTCGCCCGCGCGCTCGTGCGACCCGGCGACCGGGTGCTGCTCGAGCAGCCCACCTATCCGGGCGCCATCGACCTCGTGCGGCACGTGTCGGCCCGTCCGGTGCCCGTGGCGATGGGTGAGCGCGACGGGCGCCCCGGATGGGACGTCGAGGCGATGGCCGCGGCGATGCGTGCGGGGGCGCCGGCGCTGGCCTACCTCGTCGCCGACCACCAGAACCCCACCGGCGCGGTGATGAGCGCCGAGACGCGCGCGGCCGTCGTCGCCGCGGCCGGCCGCCACGGCGTGCCGATCGTCGTCGACGACTGCCTGCGCGAGATGTGGCTCGACGCGCCCGGCCCGCCCCCGCTCGGGGCCTACGCGGCCGCCGCCGGCGGCGGCACTCCCGTGATCACCACCGGGTCGCTCTCGAAGACCGTCTGGGGCGGCCTGCGCATCGGCTGGATGCGGGCGCCGCGGACCCTGCTGCGCCGCATCGCGGCGGCGCGCAGCTCCGACGACATCGCCACCCCGGTGCTCGAACAGCTCGTCGCCGTGAACCTGCTCGGCCGCCTCGACGAGATCGTCGCCACGAGCCGGAGGATGTACGCCCACCGTCGCGACCACCTGCGGGCCGCACTCGCCGCGGCGCTCCCGGAGTGGCACGCGCCGTCGCCCTCCGGGGGTTTCAGCCTGTGGGTCGATCTCGGCGCGCCCCGCTCGAGCGCGCTGGTCGAGGCGGCGGCCCGTCACGGCGTCCACCTCGCGGCGGGCCCCCGCTTCGGCACCGGCGGCGCCTTCGAGCAGCACCTGCGCCTGCCCTACACCCTCTCCACCGACGCGCTCGACGACGCGGTCGCGCGCCTGGCCGACGCCTGGGACGCGCTCGGCGCCGGCACCGCGACGCTCACGACGGTCGTGTGAGGTCCGCGCGCCCCCGTCACCCGGGCCGGGCGCGGCGACCGTTCCGGGCCGCGAGCACGCCCCCGGCGGTCGCCACCAGCAGCACGCCGAGACCCACGAGGACGACGGGCAGCCCGACGGCGCCGAGCAGGAGGCCGACGACGGTCGGGGCGATCACCGCGCTCACTGCGCCGACGGCGACGACGGCCGTCATCGCCTCCCCGGGGCGCTCCGGCACGAGCTCGGTGGTCCAGACCGCGATCACGGCGGCGCCGCTCATGTAGCCGGGCCCGAAGACGACGGCGGCGACGAGGGCGACCGGCCACGACCCGCCGCCGAGACCCAGGGCAGCCAGCGCCACGGCGACCGCGCCCAGGCACGCCGCCGCCACCCGGGGGGTGCCGAAGCGGGCGCTCCAGCCTCCGGTCGCCAGCGCGACGAGCCCGGTCAGGCCCACCACCACGTAGAGCACCGGGCCCGCCGACGACGGCAGGCCGGCGCGCCGCAGCGTGTCGGCGGCCCAGGTGAAGAACGTCGTGGTGCCCACGTAGTAGGCGACCGAGTACACCGACGGCACCGCGAGCCGCCACACCGTGCCCCTCGGGGCCGCGCGCCCGCCGCGCGGCGAGGTTCGTTCCGCCCGGGGACTCCACCACAGGTTGAGCAGCCCGGCCGCCGCGGACGCGAACCCGATGGCCGCCCACACCACCCGCCACCCCGCGCCACCGGTCGCGACCAATCCCACCGCTCCCACGACGAGCAGGCCGACGCTGGTCCCCGTGTTGATCACGGCGAGCGTCCGCGGGCGGCGCGACGGGTCGGCCACGACCCTGGCCAGGTCGGAGTAGGGGGCCCACACCCAGCCGGCGGCGCTGCCGGTGAGCACGGCACCGGCGGCGAGCACGCCGGCCGACGGTGCCACGGCGACGACGGTGCCGCCGAGGGCGCCGCAGACGCTGCCCACGGTGGTGGGCGCGCGTGGCCCGAACCGCCGGGCGAGGACGGGCGCGAGCAGGATGCCCGCGAGGTAGCCGGCGAAGGTGCCCGACGCGATGAGCCCCAGGATCGTGTCGCCCAGCCCGCCCGCCGACAGTGCCGGGTCCATCCGCAGCGCCGGCAACGTCAGTCCGAACGCGAAGCGGCCCATCCCGAACGCCACGCCCACGACCGCGGCCCCGGCGACGGCGAGACGGGCCTCGGCGGAACGCATCCGTCGATCGTCACCCGGCCGAGGACCCGCCCGCACGCCGATGCCACGACGGTCACAGGTCGAACACGGCATCCGACGCGTGGACGGTGACCGGCTGTGAGATCAGGACGACGCTCGTCGAGTCCCGGCTGCCGACCCGTCGCGGAGGGCGCCGGCTCCTCGTCCTGCTGACGACGGGTCGCGGGAGGACGGCCGCGCCCCCAGTTCGACGAGCCGGGGCACGATCGCCGTGGCCCCCGCGTCCTCGGCCGCCCGCCGTGCCTCGATGGCCCATCGGGCGCAGCGCGGGTCACCACGCGCGGCGGCGAGCTCGACCCGGGCCCAGCGCGCCTCGTGACGTCCCAGGCCGGGACCGGTGCCGAGCGCGCGGTCGACGTCGCGTCCGGCGTCCACGAGGTCCCCCCGGGCCACCGCGACCAGCGCCGAGCGGGCGGCGGCCCAGCAGGCGAAGAGGCTCAACGCGTCGCCGGCGACGGTGGCCGACTCCGCGAAGGCGGCGGTCGCCGCCTCGAGGTCACCACGGGCCTGCATCGCGATGCCCAGGGCCCGGCACGCCGTCGCGGTCCAGCCCCGGTGCCCGGCGTCCCGGGCGATCCGCAGCGCCTCGCGGGCGTCGGCCTCGGCCTCGTCGACGCGGCCGAGCGCCGAGAGCGCCTCCGAACGGTGCCAGAGCGCGTAGGCCTGGCCCTCCGGCATGGCGAGCTCGCGGGCCAGGCGCAGGGCGGCGTCGGTCTCGGCGAGACCCTCGGCCGGTCGGCCGGCGAACACCAGTCCATGCCCGCGGGTAGAGCGCGGCGTGACCACCCGCAACAGGTCCCCGGAGTCGGAGAACAGGTGCGCGACCCGGGCGAAGAGGTCGACAGCGGCGCGGACCTTCCCGTCGAGGAACGTCGCCATCGCGCGGCCGTCGAGGATGCGGGCCACGCCACGGCCGTCACCGAGCCGCCGGTACAGCGCGAGCGCCTCGTCCGCGCGGACCCGGGCCCGTTCGGGGAGCTCGAGGTTCATGTCCAGCACCGCGGCGGTCTCCAGCGCCGCGGCACGTTCCGCCGGGTCGTCGTCCCCGGCCTCGACCAGGGCGAGCTCGGCCAGCTCCGCGGCCCGCCGCAGGTCTCGCGCACCCGACGTGAACATGGCCGACCGGGCCAGCCGGTGGGGCCGGCCGGGGGCGTCCTCGCCGAGGCCGTCCCGGAGATCGGCGAGGGCCTCGTCGAGGTCGCCGAGCGCCGCGGCGGACTCGGCACGCACGTCGAGGAGCGCGACGCGCGCGTCGCGACAGGGGTGCAGCGCCAGGCCCGAGGTCGCGAGCTCGCGGGCTTCCCGGAGGCCCCGCTGGTCGAGCGCCCGCCGGGCCGCACGCAGGTAGGCCTCGGCGGCCGCGACGGGGTCGCCGGCCTCGCGGTGGTGGCGGGCCACCTCGGGATCGTCGCCGCCCCCGGCCGCGAGCGCGCCGGCGAGCGCCCCGTGCAGGCGGACCCGCTCCGCGGGCTCGAGCATCTCCTGGACGGCGTCGCCCACGAGGTCGTGCGCGGGGGCCCAGCCCGCCTCGCCGAGGCGCAGCAGGCCGAGACGGGCGAGCTCCGAGAGCTCCGCGAGCGTCGTCCGTGGTTCGGTGCCGGCGGCCGTGGCCAGGACTCGAGCCGGTGCCTCACGTCCGAGGAGGCCCACCAGCGCGACGAGGGTCGCGGCCGCGTCGTCGAGGCGCCGGACACGGCGGACGATCGCGCGGCGCTGGCCGTCCCGGCCGAGCTCGGTGGCCAGCGGTACCGCGTCGGGGGTCCCCACCACGCCGCGCGCCCAGAGCTCACGCAGGACCTCGAGCACGGCGAACGGGGTGCCGTCGGTCGACGCCCGCAGCGCCCGCGCGAGCGCAGGGTCGTCGACCATCGCCTCCACCGCATCGGGGGGCAGGCGGCCGAGACGGATCTCGGTGGCCGCCCGGTCCCCGACGATCCGCCGCAGCCCGGCAGTGTCGATCTCGTCCGGGCGGAGGGCCAGCACCGCGGTCAGGAACGGCAGGCGATCCAGGGCGGACCCGACCAGGGCGCGACTGCTGGCGTCGGCCCACTGCAGGTCGTCGACGACCAGCACCGCGCCCTCGACGCTCACGGCCTCCAGCACCCGGAGCGCGGTGGCCAGCACCAGCGCCCGGCGGCTCTCCCCGTCGAGGGTCGCAGGCGGTGCGGTCTCGAACTCCGGCAGCAGCCACCCCACGGCCTCGCGCATCCGGGGCGGGAGGTCGTGCGCCGTCGTCACGTCGCACGCCAGAGCCTCCGCGACGAGGCCCCGGGCGACCGCCCAGCTCTCCGCACGCTCCGACGAGAACGCCCGCGTCGCCACCACCGGGAGACCCGTGCCCCGGAGTGCCTCGGCCACCAGACGGGACTTGCCGGCACCGGCGGGACCGGAGACGACGACCACCCGGCGCGCCGCGATGCCCGAGCGCACGGCGCCGACCTCGTCCTCGCGCCCCACGAAGGGCACGTCGGTGATCGTCGGGGGGCCTGCGGCGCCTGTCCCGGGCGGGCCCTGGCTCGCGCCGCCGCGCAGCAGGGCGGTCTGCAGGGCGTCCAGCGCGGGTGACGGATCCAGGCCCAGCTCGTCGGCGAGCCGGGCGCGGAACCGCGCGATCGTGTCGAGCCCGCGGGCCCGGTCCCCCGCCGCGTCCAGGGCGCGCGCCAGGAGATGGACCGCGTGCTCACGCAGGGGCTCGGCCGCCACCGCCTCGGCCGCCGTGGCGGCGGCCGCCCGCGGTTCGCCCATGGTCAGGGCCGCCTCCGCGGCCAGCTCACAGGCCTCGACCCGCTCCCGGCGGAGTCGTTCGCGGGGTTCCTGCGCCCAGTCCGCGTAGGTGTCCTCGGCCAGCGGTTCGCCCCACGACGCGAGCGCCGCCGTCGCCGAGCGGAGCACCGCGGCGGGGTCACGCCCGGTCCTCGCGGCGTGCAGCGCGGCGGCGAACCCGTCGAGGTCGCACGAGACATCGCCCAGGGCGTAGCCCGAGGTCCCGGTGCGGACGGCGGCCGGGTCGCCCACCGCGCGCCGGGCGCGGTTGACCAGCACGTTGAGGTTCGCCACCGGGTCCGCCGGCGGGCGATCCGGCCAGAGCGCCTCGACCAGCACGTCGTGGGGCACGAGGGCCGGGCGGTGGACGGCGAGGACCCGCAGCAACGTGCGCACCTTGCGGCCGCGGAAGGCGGTCGGCGGCACCTCCTCACCCTCCCGGCGCACCTGGAAGCGCCCCAGCAGCTGGAGGTGCACCCGTGGCACGCCGACAGTGTGGTCCTCCGCCAGGGAAGCGCAAGGACGGACACCTACCGTGCCCGGCGTCCGAACCCCTCTCGAGACGGAGGACGTCATGGGCGACGGCCACGAACGAGGCCCGGTCACGACCGCCACGAGGACCATCGGCGCCGGCACCGCGGTGCGCCGGTTCCAGGAGGCCTTCGCCACGCGGGACCTCGACGCGATCATGGCGACGATGACGCCGGACTGCGTCTTCGACGACACCACGCCTCCCGACGGCGTCCGGCACGTGGGCGCCGAGGCGGTACGGGCGGCATGGGCGCGGTTGTTCGGCGCGTCGCCCGACGGCGAGTTCCGCACCGAGGAGGTGATCGAGGCCGGGGACCGCGTGGTCGCGTGCTGGCGCTACGACTGGGGGAACGGCCACGTGCGCGGGGTCGACCTGTTCACCGTGCGGGACGGGCTCGTGGCCGAGAAGAGCGCCTACGTCAAGGGCTGACTGCCTCGGCCCGACCGGGGGCCGTCCGCCCCTGGCGGACGGCGGCGCCGTGCGCTGGGGTCGGGACCATGCGCGAGGACGTGGCCCGGGGACGCGACGGCACCTCGCTCCGGCTGTGGGACAACGAGGCCCGGGGACCGGCCGTGGTGATCAGCAACGGCATCGGCGCCTCGCACGGCTCGTGGCCCCTCCTGGCCACGCCCACCTGCGGCATCCGTGCGGTGGGCTGGCACCACCGCGGCCTGGCCGGCTCGGAACGCCCCGCCGACGAGCGCCGGATCCGACTCGAGGACCACGCCGACGACCTCGAGGCCGTGATGGACGAGGTCGGGTTCGAGCGCGCGGTGCTCGTCGGCTGGTCGTTGGGGGTCGGTATCGCCTTCGAGGTCGCGCGGAGGGCCCCGGAGCGCGTCGCCGGGATCCTGGCGGTCGGGGGCGCCCCGGGCGCGCCCTTCCAGCTCCTGCGCGTACCCCCCGGGACCCCGCCGGCGGCCCGGGAGCAGCTCGGCCGGACGAGCGCGTGGATGCTGCGGTGGGTCGGCCCACCGGTCGCCGCGGCGGGCTCGGTCTGGTCGTCCTCGGTGTCGTCGGTCGACCTCGGCGCGGGGCATCACCCCGCCTCCGGGGCGTTGGCGGACACCATCCGCACCTTCGCCGGCCACGACTGGGAGTGGTTCTCCCGCCTGGTCCTCGAGGCGAGCCGGCCGCCCGCGCACGAGCCGGTGCCGGCAGTGTTCCCGGTCACCGTCGTCGCGGGGAGCTTCGACGCGTTCGTCGACCCGCTGTCGTTGCGGCGACGCGCCGAGGCGATCCCGGCCGGACGCTTCGTGGTGCTGCCGGGCAGCCACTTCCTCCCCGTTCAGCAGCCCGACGCGGTGCACGCCGAGCTCGTCGAGCTGATCAATCGGGCGGTGGACGCCACCGACGCCGCCTCGGGCTCCTAGCAGCGTACGAGGACGTCGAGCACGACCGGGCCGGACGCGCGCAGGGCCTCGGCCAGCGCCGGCTCGAGCTCGCCGGGACGCTCGACGCGCACACCGGGCACTCCCTGGCCGGCCCCGAGGGCGACGAAGTCGAGGCCGGGGATCGCGTGGCCGACGGTCTTGGTGATGCCGAAGTGCTCGGCGAACTGGTCGAGCGCGCGGTAGCGGTCGTTGTGCACGACGACGACGGTCAGCGGCACCCCGAGCCGCGCGGCCGACCACAGCGCCTGGATGCCGTACATCGCCGACCCGTCGCCCACCAGCGCCACCACGCGCTCGCGGCGCGCCAGCGCCACGCCGACGGCCGCGGGCAGGCCGTGACCCAGCCCCCCGCTGGCGCAGGTGTAGAAGCTCGCGGGCCGGTCGAACGGCAGGTGGTCGTGCATCGGGCCGCGGGTGGCCGGGGCCTCCTCGACCACGACGGAGTCGGCGGGCCGCAGGTCGGCGAGGGTCTGCAGCAGCAGCTCCTCGGTGATGACGTCGCCGTCGGCGGCGGCCCGCGCGACCGCGGGACGGGGCGCCGGCAGCGGGCGGTCGGGGGGCGGCGGGCCGGCCAGCAGCGCCCGCACGCCGTGGCGCAGACCCGTGACGATCGACGTGCCGACCGGGGTCCACGCCGCGTGCGACGGGTCCTCGGTCAGCTGCACGAGCGCCGTGCCCTCCGGCACGGCGGTGTCCCCGGCGCCACCACCCGGACCAGTGCCCTCGGTGTGGAACGGGAACACCGGCGACCCGAGCACCAGGACCAGGTCGTGCGCGTCGAGGGCGGCGCGGATGCCGGCGTGCGCCGCGGGCAGGAAGCCGCCGAAGAGCCGGTGGCGCTCGGGGAAGCCGCAGCGCGGGGACATCGGCGCGACGTACACGCGGGCGGCGTGACGCTCGGCCAGGGCGACGACGTCGTCGAAGGCGTCGTCGCGGTCGACCTCGCCGCCCACCACGAACGCCGGGGTCCCCGCGGCGGCGAGCTGGTCGGCGACGCCGGCCAGCGCAGCCGGGTCGCCGGCGACCGTGCCCGCGACGTGGTGCGGGGGCACCGGGACGGCGGGGCGGTCCCAGTCGTCGACCGGCACCGACACCAGCACGGGACCGCACGGCGGGGTCGTCGCCACGTGGATCGCCCGCGCCAGCGTGGCGGGGACGTCCTCGGCGCGGGCGGGCTCGCGGCTGTACTTCACGTACGGCTCGGGGAACTCGGTCGGGCGCTCGGCGTAGAGGAACGGCTCGCCGACCAGCAGCGAGCGCGCCTGCTGGCCGGCGACCAGCACCAGGGGCGTGCGGTTGCGGAACGCGGTGAACACGTTGCCGAGCCCGTGGCCCACCCCGGCCGCCGAGTGCAGGTTCACCAGCGCCGCCCGGCCGGTGGCCTGCGCGTGACCGTCGGCCATGGCCACAGCGACCGACTCCTGCAGGCCCAGGACGTAGCGGAAGTCGTCGGGGAAGTCGCGGAACATCGGCAGCTCGGTGGAGCCGGGGTTGCCGAAGATCGTCGTGATCCCGTGTGCGCGCAGCAGGGCCAGCGAGGCGTCGCGGACGGTTGTCACGCGGGCACTCCACCACGGGGACGCTCGGCGGCGCGACCGTCCTCCCGCTGCGCGGAACGCCGCGCGGTGACGACGCCCGGGGTACCCCTCCGCCGTGGACACGCTCTGGACCGTCGGGCACGGCACGCTCGACGGCCCGGGCCTCGCGCGGCTCGTGGCCGGCGCCGGGGTGGCCGCGGTCGTCGACGTCCGCCGCTACCCGGGCAGCCGCCGGGACCCTTCGGTGGCGCGCGAGGCCCTGGGCCCGACGCTGCGCAAGCACGGCGTGGACTACCGCTGGGAGGAGCGCCTGGGCGGGCGGCGGTCGGTCCCGCGGGACTCGCCCGACACCGCCCTGCGCAACGCCGCGTTCGCCGGCTACGCCGCCCACATGCGCACCCCGGCGTTCACCGCCGCCGTCGACGCGCTGCTCGCCGCCGACGAGCCCACCGCGATCCTGTGCTCGGAGTCGGTGTGGTGGCGCTGCCACCGCCGCCTCGTCGCCGACCACGTGACGCTGGTGCGCGGGGTGCCCGTCCGCCACCTCATGCACGACGGGCGCACCCCGGAGCACCGACCCACCGACGGAGTGCGGCGGGCCGGGGAGCAGCTCGTCTACGACGACGGGCAGGAGCCGCTCCCCGGCACCGGGTGAGCAGGGCTCGGCTCAGGGCTCGTCGACGAGTTGCCCGCCGAGGTACTCCTCGTACGCGGCGAGGTCGAGCAGGCCGTGGCCGCAGTAGTTGAACAGGATGACGCGGTCCTCGCCCTTCTCGGCCGCGTCGCGCGCCTCCTGGATCACCGAGGCGATGCCGTGGCCGGCCTCGGGCGCCGGGACCTTCCCCTCGACGCGGGCGAACAGCACGTTCGCCTCGAAGACCGCCCGCTGGCGGTGCGCCACGGCCTCCATGCGGCCCTCGTGGACCAGCTTGGAGATGATCGGCGAGTCGCCGTGGTAGCGCAGCCCGCCCGCGTGGATGCCGGGCGGCACGAAGTCGTGGCCGAGCGTGTACATGTTCATCAGGGGCGTGAACCCCGCGGTGTCGCCGTAGTCGTACTCATAGCGGCCCCGGGTCAGGGTCGGGCACGACGCCGGCTCGGCGGCGAGCAGGCGCACCGAGGCGTCCGGCAGGAACGGCAGCGCGATGCCGCCGAGGTTCGACCCGCCGCCGCACGGCGCGATCACGACGTCGGGGCGGGTCTCCCCCGCGGCTGCGAGCTGCTGCTGGGCCTCGAGCCCGATCACCGTCTGGTGCAGCAGCACGTGGTTGAGCACCGAGCCCAGCGCGTAGTGGGTGTCCTCGCGGCCGACGGCGTCACGGACCGCGTCGGAGATCGCCGCGCCCAGCGAGCCCGGGTGCGAGGGGTCGTCGATCGGCGACGGCACGACCGTGCCGCCCCAGGTCTCCATGATGACCTTGCGGTAGGGCTTCTGCTCGAAACTCTTGCGCACCATGTAGACCGCGCACTCGAGGCCGTACTGCGCGCACGCGAACGACAGCGCCGTTCCCCACTGGCCCGCACCGGTCTCGGTGGTCAGGCGCGTGATGCCCTCGCGGGCGTTGTAGAACGCCTGCGGCACCGCGGAGTTCGGCTTGTGCGACCCGGCCGGCGAGACCGACTCGTCCTTGAAGTAGATCCGCGCGGGCGTGCCCAGCGCGGCCTCGAGCCGCCGGGCGCGCACCAGCGGCGTGGGCCGCCACAGGCGCAGGACGTCGAGGACCTCGCCCGGGATGTCGATCCACGGGTCGGCCGACATCTCCTGGCCGATCAGCTCCTGGGCGAACAGCGGCGCGAGGTCGTCGGGGCCGACGGGCTCGCGGGTCGCGGGGTGCAGTGGAGGGTCCAGCGGTGACGCCAGGTGGGGCGCCACGTTGAACCAGGCCGTGGGGATCTCGGACTGACCGAGCGAGAATCGTGTGTCGACTGCCGGGGCCACCATGGCCCGGCATCGTGTCAGCTCTCGCCGCGCTTCGCGCGGAGCTTCGCCAGCGCCTCGTCGAGCAGGGCCTCACCGTCGGCGTCGGAGCGGCGCTCCTTCACGTAGGCCAGGTGGGTCTTGTACGGCTCGGTGCGCTTGGCCGGCGGCGGGTTCTTCTCGTCGGTGTTGGCCGGCAGGCCGCAGCGCGGGCAGTCCCAGCTGGTGGGGATCTCGGCGTCGACGGCGAACGACGGGCGGGTCTCGTGGCCGTTCGAGCACCAGAACGACACCACGGTGCGCGCCGCGCTCTCCCCGCGCTCGGACTCCCCCATGGGGCCCGACCCCACCCGGGTGCCTCGGATCGCGTTGCCAGTCGCCATCGCCGGAGTACCTCCGCGTCCAGGGGCGGCCCGGCACTCGGCCCGGGCCGCCCGTCAGCCTTCGATCTTGACGAGCAGCCCCGTGCCGACGATGGAGATCAGCCAGATGGCACCCACGAACAGGGTGAGCCGGTCGAGGTTCTTCTCGACGACGCTCGACCCGGCGAGGCTCGACTGGACCCCGCCGCCGAACAGCGACGACAACCCGCCGCCCCGCCCGCGGTGCAGGAGCACCAGCAGCACCAGCAGCACGCTGGACGCGATGAGCAGGATGTCGAGGAACAGTCGCATGTCGGTGTCCGTGACCTCCGGGTGCCGACCCCGTCCGGGCCGGACGGGGCTCTGACCGCCCCGCCGTGCGGGATCGGTGCGTATGGGGCACGATACCCCGCTCCTGCGACGTCCCCGTAACGCCCCGGCGTTCCGTGATCTCCGGCCGGGCGTACGCGGTGCGCACACGGATGAGGGTGTGCGTGCTTTCCCGTGCTCCAGCACGGGAAAGCACGCACGAGCCCGTCAGGGCAAAGGGCCGCCGGCGGCGAGGGCGCACAGCTCGGCGAAGCCCTCCGGGTTCAGGCTCGCCCCGCCGACCAGGGCGCCGTCGACGTCGTCGGACTTCACGAGGTCCGCGACGTTGTCCGACTTCACCGAGCCGCCGTAGAGGATGCGCACGCCGTCGGCGACCGGGCCGCCGTGGACCTCGCGCAGCCGCTCGCGCAGCGCGTGGCAGACCTCCTGGGCGTCGGACACCCCGGCGGTCTTCCCGGTGCCGATCGCCCACACCGGTTCGTAGGCCAGCACGATCTTCGCGACGTCGTCGGCGGCCAGGCCCTCGAGGGCTCCGTCGAGCTGGGCGGTGCAGTACCGCACGTGGTCGCCGGCCTCGCGGACGTCCTCGCCCTCCCCCAGGCACAGGATCGGGGTCAGGCCGTGGCGCAGCGCCGCCCGCACCTTGCGGTTGACCAGGGCGTCGTCCTCGCCGTGGATCGTGCGGCGCTCGGAGTGCCCGACCACCACCCACGTGCAGCCGAGCTTGGCGAGCATCGCCCCGGACACGTCGCCGGTGAACGCCCCGGAGTCCTCGGGCGAGAGGTCCTGGCCGCCGTAGGTGATCGGCATGGCGTCGGCGTCGACGAGCGTCTGCACGCTGCGCAGGTCGGTGAACGGCGGCAGCACGGCCACGTCGACCACGTCGTAGTACTTGCCCGGCAGGGCGAAGGCGAGCTTCTGGGTGACGCCGATGGCCTCGAGGTGGTTGAGGTTCATCTTCCAGTTGCCCGCGATGAGGGGCTTCCGCGCGGCCATCAGGTCCCCTCGCCGGGGCGAGCGGAGTGACGGGAGGGCTCCAGGACGGCGATGCCCGGCAGGACGTGGCCCTCGAGGAACTCCAGCGACGCGCCGCCGCCGGTCGAGATGTGGCCGAAGCGGCCCTCGTCGAGGCCCGCCGCGCGGATCGCCGACGCCGAGTCGCCGCCGCCGATGACGCTGAACGCGCTCGACGCCGCGACGGCCTCGGCGACCCCGGTGGTGCCCGCCGCGAACGGGGCCATCTCGAACACGCCCATGGGCCCGTTCCAGAACACCGTGGCCGCGCCGTCGAGCGCGGCGCCGAACGCCGACACCGTCTCGGGGCCCACGTCGAGGCCCATCCAACCCTCGGGCATGTCCGACACCGACACCGTTCGGGTGTCGGCGTCGGCGGAGAACTCCGAGGCGACGACGACGTCGGTGGGCAGCACGAGGGTGTCCGCGTAGCGGCCCAGCAGGTCCTTGCAGGTGTCGACCTGGTCGGACTCCAGCTTCGACCCGCCCACGTCGTAGCCCTGCGCGGCGAGGAACGTGAAGCACATCGCGCCGCCGACCAGCAGCTTGTCGACCTTCGGCAGCAGGTTCGACAGCACCCCGAGCTTGTCGGAGACCTTGGACCCGCCGAGGATCACGACGTAGGGCCGCTCGGGATCGCCGACGAGCCGGCGCAGCACCTCGGTCTCCCGGGCCACGAGGTCGCCGCCGTAGGCCGGGAGCTCGCGCGCGATCTCCACCACCGAGGCCTGCTCGCGGTGCACCACTCCGAAGCCGTCGGAGACGAACGCGCCCCCGGGCACCAGCGCGGCGATCTCGCCCGCCAGCTGCGCCCGCTCGTCGGCGTCGCCGGTCTCGCGGGCGTCGCAGCGCACGTTGGCCAGCATGGCCACGCCACCCGGGCGCAGCGCCTCGGCGACCCGTCGGGCCGACTCGCCCACCACGTCCTTGGCGAGCAGCACCCGCTCGTCGAGCAGCTGGCCGAGCCCCGCCGCCACCGGCGACAGGCTCTCGACCGGGTCACGGCCCGGCGGCGGGCCACCCTTCGGCCGGCCGAGGTGCGCCGTGACGACCACCTTGGCCCCGGCCTCCCGCAGCCGGGTGATGGTCGGCAACGCGGCCCGGATGCGGCCGTCGTCGGTGATCGTGTAGCCGTCGAGGGGAACGTTGAGGTCGGACCGGACCAGCACGAACCGGTCCCGCACCCCCTCCGCGACGAGGTCGTCGAGGGTCCGCATCAGAGCTTCGAGCCGACGAGGGTGGTCAGGTCGACGACGCGGTTGGAGTAGCCCCACTCGTTGTCGTACCAGCCCACGATCTTCACGGTCCGGTTGCCGAGCACCTTGGTCATCCCGGCGTCGAAGGTGCACGACGCGGCCTCGCCGACGATGTCGGTGGAGACGATCGGGTCCTCGGTGTAGACCAGGACGTCCTTCAGCTCGCCCTCGGCGGCCTTCCGGAACGCCTCGTTGACCTGCTCGACGGTGACGTCGGTGTTCAGCGTCGCGGTGAGGTCGGTGACCGAGCCGTCGTTGACCGGCACCCGGTAGGCCAGGCCGTTGAGCCGGCCCTCCAGCTCGGGCAGCGCCAGCGCGGTGGCCTGGGCGGCACCGGTGGTGGTCGGGATGATGTTGGACGCGGCGGCGCGGGCGCGGCGCAGGTCCTTGTGCGGGGCGTCGTGGATCCGCTGGTCGCCGGTGTAGGCGTGGATCGTCGACATGAAGCCGGTCTCGAGCCCGAACGCGTCGTGCAGCACCTTGATCATCGGCGCGACGCAGTTCGTGGTGCACGAGGCGTTGGACAGGATGTTCTGGCTGCCGTCGTAGGCCGAGTCGTTGATGCCCATGACGACCGTGAGGTCCTCGCCCTTGGCCGGGGCGGAGATGACGACCTTCTTCGCGCCGGCCTTGAGGTGCTTGGACGCCGAGTCGGCGTCGGTGAAGATCCCGGAGGACTCGATGACGACGTCGACGCCGAGGTCGCCCCAGGGCAGGTTCGCCGGGTCCTTCTCGGCGAGCGCCTTGATCGTCTGTCCGTTGACGACGAGGGCGTCGTCGGAGACCTCGATGGTGCCGTCGAAGCGGCCGTGCACCGAGTCGTAGCGCAGCAGGTGCGCCAGCGTCTTGTTGTCGGTGATGTCGTTGACCGCGAGCACCTCGATGTCGGCGGTGCCCGCCGCGCGCTGCACCTCGAGCGCGCGGAACACGTTGCGTCCGATACGACCGAACCCGTTGATCCCGATGCGGACCGTCACTGCGCCTCGCCCTGCCTCTCGTGCGTCGGTCGTCTCGCCGGGGAACACCCGCGCCGCGCTGCGCTCGAGTGACGACGTTCCCCGTGGGGGCGCCACCCTAACGGTCGCGGACGCCCCAGCCCTCCCGCTCGTGGGCGACACCTCCTCGGGACGTCGTCACCACCCGCCCGGTCCGTGCGAATGGCCCGATCCGCGAGCGGGCACTCTCCCTTCACACGTGCTTCACGGCGTGAGGAGCAGGTCATGGCGGAGGAAGCGGGACGTCTCGACGAACGCTCGATCCGGAAGGTCGCGGCCATCAGCGCGGTGGGCTCGACCATCGAGTGGTACGACTTCTTCATCTTCGGGACGGCCGCCGCGCTGGTCTTCCCGGACCTGTTCTTCCCGGAGGCGAGTCCGACCGCCGGGGCGCTGCTGACCTTCAGCGTCTTCGGCGTCGCGTTCCTCGCCCGCCCGCTCGGCGGCGTGGTGTGGGGCCACTTCGGCGATCGCGTGGGCCGCAAGAAGGCCTTCCTCACGGCGCTCTTCACCATGGCGGTCGGCACCACCCTCATCGGTGTCCTGCCGACCTACGCCACCATCGGGATCGCGGCACCGATCATCCTGACCGTCCTGCGGTTCGTGCAGGGCCTCGCCGTCGGCGGGCAGTGGGGTGGCGCGGTCCTCCTGGCCACCGAGTTCGCGCCTCGCCACCGGCGAGGGTTCTACGGCAGCTTCGCGCAGGTCGGGGTCCCGCTGGGCGTGATCTTCGGACAGGTCCTGTTCATCGTCCTGGCGTCGCAGACGGCGCCGGAGACGTTCGCCGCCTGGGGCTGGCGCGTCCCGTTCCTGGTCTCGGTGCTGCTCATCGGGGTCGCCGTCTACGCCCAGAAGAAGCTCGAGGACACCCCGGCCTTCCGCCACCTGCAGGAGCTGCGCGCCCAGCAGGCCGAGCAGGCCGGCACCGCGGCGCCCCAGCGCGGTTCCTCGCCGATCGTCGAGGCGTTCCGCCGGTTCCCCCGCCAGATCCTGCTGGGCGCGGGCGCGTTCATCGTCGTCAACGCCACGTTCTACATCTACATCGTCTACATCCTCGACTACGCGACCGAGGACCTGGGGCTGTCCACCACCACCGTGCTGGTGGCGATCCTCATCGCCTCGATCGTCCAGATCGCCGCACTCCCGGCCTTCGCGGCCCTGTCGGACCGGATCGGGCGGCGACGCACCTACCTGTTCGGGGCGCTCGCGACCGCGGTGTGGGCCATCCCGTTCTTCCTGCTCATCGACACCGCCTCGCCGGTCGCGCTGGCCATCGCGCTCGTCGTGGCCCAGCTCGCCCTGTCGATGATGTACGGGCCACAGGCCGCGTTCTTCTCGGAGATGTTCAGCGCGCAGGTGCGCTACAGCGGCGCGTCCCTCGGCTACCAGATCGGTGCGGCGCTGGGCGGCGGGTTCTCGCCGGTGATCGCCACCGCCCTGCTCGCCGCGACCGGCACGACGATGGCGATCTCGGTCTACATGATCGTGCTGGCGCTGGTCGCGGTCGCCTGCGTCTGGGCCCTCACCGAGACCTATCAGAACGCCATGGAGGACGACGAGACGGTCAGCGGTCGGCCATCTCCGACATCTCCTCGGTGACCACCGACGAGGTGTCGGGCACGCGCATGTCCTTGGCCTTCTTGTCGGCCATGGCCAGCAGACGCCGGATGCGCCCGGCCACCGCGTCCTTGGTCATCGGCGGTTCGGCGAGCTGGCCCAGCTCCTCCAGCGAGGCCTGCTCGTGCTCCACCCGCAGGCGCCCGGCCTGCACCAGGTGGTCGGGGACCTCGTCGCCGAGCAGCTCCAGCGCCCGGTTGACCCGCGCCGAGGCCGTGACCGCGGCCTTGACCGAGCGGCGCAGGTTCGCATCGTCGAAGTTCGCCAGGCGGTTGGCCGTCGCGCGCACCTCGCGGCGCATGCGGCGCTCCTCCCAGGCCAGCACCGAGGTGTGCGCGCCGAGGCGGGTCAGCAGCGCGCCGATGGCGTCGCCGTCGCGCACGACCACCCGGTCGGCGCCGCGGACCTCGCGGGCCTTGGCCACCACGCCGAGCCGTCGGGCGGCGCCGACCAGCGCCATCGCGGCCTCCATGCCCGGGCAGGTGATCTCCAGCGCCGAGCTGCGGCCGGGCTCGGTGAGCGAGCCGTGGGCGAGGAACGCCCCGCGCCACGCGGCCTCGGCGTCGCACACGCCGCCGGAGACGACCTGCGGCGGCAGCCCCCGCACCGGGCGGCCCCGCGGGTCGAGCAGACCGGTCTGGCGCGCGAGCGAGTCGCCGTCGGCGGCCACCCGGACGACGTAGCGCGTGCCCTTGCGCAGGCCGCCCTGCGAGAGCACGTGGACCTCGGGGTTGTGCCCGTACAGGTCGTGGATCTCCCCGCGCAGGCGGCGGGCCCCGGCACCGGTGTCGAGCTCGGCCTCGACGACGACGCGGCCGCCGACGATGTGCAGCCCGCCGCCGAAGCGCAGCAGGGCCGCCACCTCGGCGCGGCGGCAGCACGTCTTGGTCACCGCGAGCCGGCTGAGCTCGTCCTTGACCGCTGCGGTCATGGCCACCTTCGGTCCTCCTCCTGGTGCGGGCGGGCGGGGTCGGGGCCGCCATCGATGGTCGTGCCCGTGCCGCCGGACCGGGCCGCGACACCCGAGGGCTCGCGGTGCTCCATCCGGTGGTGTGCGGCGTCGGCCAGGGCCTCGGCGAGCGCCTCGGGGTCGTGGCGGGCGCTGCCGTCGGGCGTCCCGACCGTGGTCAGCAGGGTCTCCGCGCCGAACGCCTCCGCGCCGCGGCGCAGACGGTCGGGCTCGGGGACCGCGGCGGTGTCGGCGACGACGACGTCGAGGCGCAGCCGGGGGGCGTGCGCGGCCAGCACCTCGAGGTGCTGCTCGGGCGAGAACCCGGCGGTCTCGCCGGGCTGCGGCGCCAGGTTGAGGACGAGGACGCGCCGCGCCTCGCTCTCGTTCAGCGCGGTGAACAGCTCGGGGACCAGCAGGTGCGGCAGCACACTCGAGAACCACGAGCCCGGCCCGAGCGTGATGACGTCGGCACGGCGCAGGGCGTCGCACGCCTCGGGGCAGGCCTTCGGCCGGCGGGGGTCGAGGCGCACCTGCTGCACGCGCCCGGGCGTCGTGGCCACGGCGACCTGACCACGGATGCGGTGCGCGACGTCGCGGCCCTCGTCACCGCCGGCGGGACCGCGGATGCCGGTCACGTCGGCCTCGATGTCCACCGGGTGCGTGCTCATCGGCAGCACCCGCCCGCGCACCCCCAGGAGGTGGCAGGCCTGGTCGAGCGCGGCCACCGGGTCGTCGAGGACCTCCAGCAGGCCGGCGAGCACGAGGTTCCCGACCGCGTGCCCCGCCAGCGCCCCGTGCCCGCCGAAGCGGTGCTCGAACAGCCGCTGCCACAGCGTGTTCTCCGGGCCCGGGTGCTCCTGGCCGGCCAGCGCGCCCAGGGCCATGCGCAGGTCGCCCAGCGGCAGCATGTCCAGCTCGCGACGGATCCGCCCCGAGGAGCCGCCGTCGTCGGCGACCACCACGACCGCGGTGATGTCGTCGGTCAGCCGCCGCAGCGCCGTGAGCGTGGCGTGCAGGCCGTGGCCGCCGCCGAGCGCCACCGCCCGCAGCGGTCGAGCCCCGGTCACTCGCGCCCCACGTCGCGGTGCGACACCGTCACCCGCACGCCGTCCGTGCCCTCCATGCGCCGGGCGAGCTCCTCGGCGATGGCGACGCTGCGGTGCTTGCCGCCGGTGCAGCCCACCGCGACCGTCAGGTAGCGCTTGCCCTCGCGGCGGTAGCCCGCACCGACCAGGCGCAGCAGCTCGAGGTAACGCTCGAGGAACTCCTCCGCGCCCTCCTGGGAGAGCACGTAGTCGCGCACCTCGGCCTCGCGGCCGTCGTGCTCGCGCAGCTCGGGGATCCAGTGCGGGTTGGGCAGGAAGCGCATGTCCACGACGAGGTCGGCGTCCGGCGGCAGCCCGTGCTTGTAGCCGAACGAGACCACCGTGACGCTGTGCCCGACGTCGGCCGACGTGTCGGCGAACGCGCTCTCGATGGCCGCGCGCAGCTGGTGCACCGAGCGGTTCGACGTGTCGACGACGAGGTCGGCCTGGTCGTGCAGCGGGGCGAGCAGCTCGCGCTCCGCGGCGATGCCGTCGACCAGGCGCCCGTCGCCCTGCAGCGGGTGCGAGCGGCGGTTGGCCTCGAAGCGGCGGATGAGCACGGCGTCGGAGGCGTCGAGGAACACCACGCGCGGCCGGTGGCCCCGCGCGTCCAGCTCCTTGATCACCGCACCCAGATCGGCGGTGAACGCGCGGCTGCGCACGTCCATCACCACGGCGATGCTCGTGACCTGCCCCGACGAGCGCGCGCCGAGGTCCACCATCGTCTCGATCAGCTCGGGCGGCAGGTTGTCCACGACGAACCAGCCGAGGTCCTCGAGGACCTTCGCCGCCGTGCTGCGACCGGCCCCCGAGAGCCCGGACACGATCGCCACCTCGATGCCGCCCGAGCGCGGCCTCGGCGGCTCGGTGCGTCCCGTCACGTGCTCCCCCCGTCCTGCAGGGCCGCCAGCACGGCCTCCGCGGTGCGCCGGCCGACGCCGGGCACCTCCATGACGTCCTCCACCGACGCCGCCCGTAGCTTGTGCACGGAGCCGAAGTGCTTGAGCAGGGCGGTGCGCCGGGCCTCGCCCAGTCCCGGCACGCCGTCGAGCGCCGACGCCGTCATCCGCGTCGAGCGCTTCTGACGGTGGTAGGTGATCGCGAAGCGGTGCGCCTCGTCGCGCACGCGCTGCAGCAGGTAGAGCGCCTCGCTGGTGCGCGGCAGGATCGCCGGGTCGTCCTCGCCGGGCAGCCAGACCTCCTCGAGGCGTTTGGCCAGCCCCACGACGGCGACGTCGGTGATGCCCAGCTCGCCGAGCACCTCGGCGGCCGCGGCCACCTGGGGCGCGCCACCGTCGACGACCAGCAGGTTCGGCGGGTAGGCGAACTTCCGCGGGCGGCCGGTGGTCGGGTCGATGCCGCGCCTGAACTGCTCCTGGGCGAGCGGCCCGTCGGTGGGGGCCACCTCGCCGGTCGCCGGCGCCCCCCTATCGGCGTGCTCCCCTGTCAAGGTCTCCCCGGCGCACGCGGTGTCGGTGTGGTCGGGGCCGTCCTCGGCGGTCTCGCGCAGGTAGCGCGCGAAGCGGCGTCGCACCACCTCGGCGATCGCCGCGACGTCGCCGCCCTCGGCGCCGCCTCGGATGGAGTAGCGCCGGTAGTCCGACTTCTTCGGCAGCCCGTCCTCGAAGACGACGAGGCTCGCGACCACGTCGGAGCCCTGGACGTGCGAGACATCGGTGCACTCGATGCGCAGCGGCGCCGTGTCGAGTCCCAGCTGCTCCTGCAGCTCCTCCAGCGCCGCGCTGCGGGCGGTGAGGTCGCCGGCGCGCCGCAGCTTGTGCCGCGTGAGCTCCTCGGCGGCGTTGCGCTCGACGGTCTCGGCGAGCGTGCGCTTGTCGCCGCGCTGGGCCACGCGCAGCGAGACCCGGGAGCCCCGCAGGTCCGAGAGCCATTGGGTGAGCGCGGCCGCGTCGGCCGGCATCGCGGGCACGAGCACCTCGCGCGGCACCGGCTGCACCGCGTCGTCGGCGGAGCCGGCCAGCGCGGCCTGCTCGCCGTAGAACTGAGTGAGGAACTGGCCGACGAGGTCGGGCACGGTGCTGTCCGCCCCGTCGTTCGGCTCGGTCTCGACCACCCAGCCGCGCTGCCCGCGCACCCGCCCGCCGCGGACGTGGAAGACCTGGACCGCGGCCTCGAGCTCGTCGGTGGCGAAGGCGACGACGTCGGCGTCGGTGCCGTCGCCGAGCACGACGGCCTGCTTCTCGACGACGCGCTTGAGCGCGCCGGCGTCGTCGCGCAGCCTCGCGGCGCGCTCGAAGTCCATCTCGGCCGCCGCGACCTGCATGTCCTTCTCGATGCGACCGATGAGCTGGTCGGTGTGCCCAGCGAGGAAGTCGCAGAAATCGTCGACGATCTTGCGATGCTGCTCCGCATCGACCCGCCCGACACAGGGCGCCGAGCACTTGTCGATGTAGCCGAGCATGCACGGCCGTCCGATCTGCCCGTGCCGCTTGAACACCCCGCCCGAGCACTGGCGGGCCGGGAACACCCGGGTCAGCAGCTTGACCGTCTCGCGGATGGCCCAGGCGTGCGCGTAGGGCCCGAAGTACCGCACGCCCTTGCGGCGCGGACCGCGGTAGACCCGCAGCTGGGGGTACTCCTCGTTCAGCGTCACCGCGAGCACCGGGTAGGTCTTGTCGTCCCGGTAGCGGACGTTGAACCGCGGGTCGAACTCCTTGATCCAGTTGTACTCGAGCTGGAGGGCCTCGACCTCGGTGTGCACCACGGTCCACTGCACCGCCGCGGCGGTGGTGACCATGCGCCGCGTGCGGGGGTGCAGTCCGGCCACGTCGGCGAAGTAGGAGTTGAGCCGGCTGCGCAGGCTCTTGGCCTTGCCGACGTAGATGACCCGCCCGTTCTCGTCCGAGAACCGGTACACCCCGGGCGCCTCGGGAATGCTCCCCGGGGCGGGTCGGTACGTCTGCGGATCGGCCATGGTGGACCCCAGCGTAGGCGCGTCCGTCCGGCGGCTCGGCGTGCACCCGGACGGGTGGTTCCGGCGTGTCGCGCGGTGTGTCGCTGGCGTGTCGCGGCGTGTCGTTCCCGCGCCGCACCGTCACCGTCGAGCCCGGCGGGCCCGCCGTGCCGCGTCCTCCCGCACGGTCCGCACGAGGGTCAGGTCGCCGGCACGCTCGTGCAGCGCGTCGCACATCACCGCGATCCACCGGCCGACCACCCGCAGCTCGTCGTCGGTGAACGCGTACTGGCGGGCGACGAGGTCCCGGGTCAGGCCACGCCAGGGCGCGGTCTCCCCCGGCGGTGCGACGGCGGCCACCATGACCCGTCGCCGGTCGTCGGGGTCCTTCCACCGCACGACGCGACCCGTGGCCACGAGCCGGTCGACGACCGCCGTCGTGGCCGCCCGCGACAGGCCCAGCCGCTCGGCGACCGCCGTCATCGCCATCGCCCGCGGGCGGTCCACGAGCTGCAGGCAGGCGAGCTCGACCTCGCGCAGCCCGAGGAGCCGGGTCAGCTCGCGGTGGTGGCGCCGGAGCGCGCCGGCGAGCCGGTCGACCAGGGCCGTCGCCGGCCACCGTCGCTCGGCCTCCCGCAGCTCCCCCGTCAGCTCCCCGTCCGCGGACCCGTCCTCCACGGTCGGTGACGGTACGGACGCGGAGGTGCGGCCGGTGGCGGTTCGGGAGAAGCCGTCACGGCCTCGGAGAATGCTTCGGGAAGCGAAGACAATTCCGTCGGGGTCCGGGCCTGCCGGCCCGCGGGCGGACCCGAACAGGCCCGTGAAACGCTTCGGGAACCGGAGCGTCCGCGCAGGAGGACCGGCCCGCCGGAGGGCCCGGCTACGGCGTCACGTCGACCTGCGGCGCCGGGTCACCCGGGCGACGGCCCAGCACGTCGGTGACGAAGGCCTCGAGGTCGGTGGGCTCGCCCGCGGCGTCGAGTCGCGGGTGCTCGCGACGCCCGGCCGCCGCGTCCTCGACCGCGTCCTCCAGCAGGGCCCGCTCGTCGGAGCCGACCACGAGGTAACCGCGCAGCGAGCCGTGCCACGGCCGGCGCCACTCGAGGTAGGTCAGGTCCGTGCCGTCGATGTCCTGCAGGGCCACGCGGTTGCCGAGCCAGCGGATGTCGCTCATGGGGGTCTCCTTCACGACCGGGGAGCAGCGCCGGCGGGTGGACGACCTCCCGGAGGTGGGGCGGGCGACCTGTCCGGCGCGGGAGGGACCACACCCGCGCCAGGACGGCGGCGGGCGTATCCCGCGTCGGGGGCGACGTCGTCCCCACGTACGTCCCAGGGTCGGCGCTCCGACACGGCGCGTAAACCCCGGGTGGCGTCGCGTCGCTCACGCCGTGGCGGCGGTCACCGGGTGTCGAGCACCAGGTAGCCCTCGGCGAGGCGCTCGGCCCCGAAGCCGGCTGCCTTGGCCTGGGAGCGGCCCCAGCCCCACATGCGCCCGCGGAGGTCGTCCATGTGCGCGGTCTGGCTCTTGTGCGCCTGCAGGGCGGCGACCTTGCGGTCGAAGGCGTCGGTGGTGTCGACGTAGTGGTCGGCGCCCTCGCCCACGTGGCTGATCCAGACCTCGGAGACCGTGTGCGCCGCCAGACCCTCCTCGGCGAGCAGCTCCGGGTGCGCGAACGGGTTGCGGGCGTCGGGGTAGACCGCGCACATCGCCGCCTCGCCGACCGCGGTGTGGTCGGGGTGGCTGCCGTACATGGAGCGCAGGTTGCGGGTCGGCGACTGCGTCACCACGCGGTCCGGGCGGACCCGGCGGATGACGCGGGCCAGGTCGCGGCGCAGCTCGTGGGTGACGGCGAGGCGCCCGTCGGGCCAGCCGAGGAAGTGCAGGTCGCTCACCCCGAGGATGTCGGCGGCGGCCCCCTGCTCCTCGCGGCGCAGCGCCGCCATCTCCGGGCGACTGATGCCCTCGTCGTAACCGCCGGCGTCGCCGTCGGTGACCAGGCAGTACTCGACGCGGTGGCCCTCGCCGGTCCACGTGGCGACGGAGCCGCCGCTGCCGAAGTCGATGTCGTCGGGGTGGGCGACGATCAAGAGGATCGTCAGCTGCTCGGTGGGGTCGGGCTGCTCGGGCTCCACGCCGGTGAACCTACCCGTCCGGCTCGGCGAGGCGCCGGTAGAGCGGGCGGAGCACGTCCCGCACGTCCACCCCGCCGTCGAGGGGCAGCGGCGGCAGCTCGTCCAGCAGGGCCTCCGGCGCGGGGCCCCGTCGCGCCGGGCGCACCGGCTCCGGGATCGGCACGCAGGGCCGGTGGAAGCGGTCGAGCAGGTCCTCGAGGGCGGTGGGCGTGCCGGCGCCGGCGTCGCGCCGGTCGCGCAGGGCGGCCAGCAGCGTGGCCCGGTCGCGGCCGCGCCAGCGCAGCAGGGCGAACGGGTCGACGTCGAACTCCTCGGCGGCCAGGTAGGCGACGGCCGCGAGGTGCTTGCAGAGCACCGACCAGTCCGGGCACGAGCAGTCCATCGGCAGCTCTGCCGAACCCTGGGGGAACAGCGAGAGCCCGACGCGCGCGAGGACGTCCTCGAGGTCGTCGGGCACCTCCCCGGCGAGCAGCGCCGCGGCGTACCAGGAGTCGGCGGCGAGCGCGTCGAGCACGGCCTCCCACGCCTCGTCGGCGAACGGGCGCAGGCCGATCCGCGCGCGGTAGGGCTCGTCGCGGCTGCCCTGGACGGTCGCGGTGATCGCGCCCGGCTCGATGGCGAGGTCCGTGACCTGCCCGGCGCGGGCGTAGGTCTTGCCGCGGTCGAGGCGTCCGCCGACCCCGAGCGCGGTGAGCACGGCCAGGAACCGCCCGGACCACCACGACTCCCCGATCGCGCCGCGGCGGCTGCGGGCGACGATGCCGTCCTCCACGGGCTTGCGCTTGCCGTGGTCGGCGTAGCTCTCGGGGAACCTCTCCGAGAACCGGGGTCCCGAGCGGTGCTCACGCACCATCGTCGTCGGCCTCCTCCGGATCCTCGTCGGCCTCGTCGGGCTCGCTGTCCAGGCTCAGCACGCGGGCGAGCTCGTCGGTCGACAGGTCGCCGAGCCAGTCCTCCCCGTCGCGCACCGCGAGATCGGCCAGCGCCCGCTTGCCGGCGATGAGGTCGTCGATGCGCTCCTCCAGCGTGCCCGCGCAGACGAGCTTGCGGACGCCGACCGTACGGCGCTGCCCGATGCGGAAGGCGCGGTCGGTGGCCTGGTCCTCGACCGCCGGGTTCCACCAGCGGTCGAGGTGCACGACGTGCTGGGCGGCAGTCAGCGTGAGGCCCGTGCCGCCCGCGCGCAGCGAGAGCACGAACAGCGGCGGGCCCCCTCCCGACCCTTCCTGGCCACCGCGCTGGAAGCGCTCGACCATGGTGTCCCGGGCGCGCCGCGAGACCCCGCCGTGGAGCCAGGCGACCTCGGTGTCGAAGCGGGCGGCCAGGTGCGGGGCGAGCATGTCGCCGAACGCCGCGAACTGCGTGAACAGCAGCGCCCGCTCCCCCGCCGCCAGGACCTCGGCGAGGATCTCCTCGAGCCGCGCGATCTTCCCCGAGCGCCGGCCCACCGGGGAACCGTCGTGCAGGAGCAGGGCGGGGTGGTCGCAGACCTGCTTGAGCTTGGTCATCGCCGCGAGCACCCGGCCGCGCCGCTCGATGCCGGGCTGCACGTCGTCGATCTTCTCGAGCACCTGGTCGACGACGACCCGGTAGAGCGAGGCCTGCTCGGTGGTCAGCCCGCAGCGCTCGACGGTCTCGATCTTCTCGGGGAGGTCGTCGACGACCGTGGGGTCGGTCTTGAGCCGGCGCAGCAGGAACGGGCGGGTGCGTCGGCGCAGGTCGTCGGCGACGTCGGTGCGGCCGTGGCGCTCGACGGGCACGGCGTAGCGCTCGCGGAAGGTGGACACGCTGCCGAGCAGGCCGGGATTGACCGCGTCCATGATCGACCAGAGCTCGGCGAGCCGGTTCTCCACCGGGGTGCCGGTGAGCGCGAGGCGGTGCCCGGCGTCGAGGCGGCGGACCGCCTTCGCGCCGCGCGAGCGGTTGTTCTTCACCATCTGGGCCTCGTCGAGCACGACCCGGTGCCACGCGAGCCCGCTCAGCGCGTCGCTGTCGCGCACGAGCGTGCCGTAGGAGGTGACGACGAGGTCGGCCCCGTCGAACTCGCGGCCCGCGGCCGCGCCCGGGTCGCCGCGCCCGGCGCCGTGGTGGACCGCGACGCGCAGGTGGGGCACGAACCGCTCGGCCTCGCGCCGCCACGTGGAGACCACGGAGGTGGGGCAGACGAGCAGCGTCGGGCCGGGCGAGCCGTCGGCCCGCTCGTGCGCCTCCAGCGCCAGGACCTGCAAGGTCTTGCCCAGGCCCATGTCGTCGGCGAGCACCCCGCCGAGCCCGAGCCGGGCGAGGAACGCCAGCCACGAGAGCCCGCGGCGCTGGTAGGGGCGCAGGGTGGCGTGCACGCCCGGCGGGGTGTCGAGGGGCTCGAGCGCCGCGCCGCCGGCGAGGAGGTCGCCGAGCGGGCCGTCGAGGCGCAGCGAGTCCACGGGCAGCGGTGCGGGCACGTCGTCGGGGTGGGTGACGGCGAGGTGCAGCACGTCGCCGACGCTCGGGTGGTCGCTGCCCGCTCCGCGCTCGGCGAGGAACGCCAGCCCGTCCCGCAGCCGCTCCGGGTCGACCGCCACCCAGCGCCCGCGCAGGCGCACCAGCGGCGCCTTGGCCCGCACGAGCGCGTCCATCTCGGCATCCGACAGGGGCTCGCCCTCGACGGTGAGCCGCCAGGAGAAGTCGACGAGGTCGTCCTTGCCGATCCGGGCGCCGGTCGCGACGACGCCCTCCGGGCCTTCCGCGTGCCCCGCTCCGGCGAGCCCGAGACGCGCCGGGCCCGCGCGCCAGCCGGCGGGCAGGAGCACCCCGAAGCCGGCGCGGTCGAGGTCGCCGGCGACGTGGGCGAGGAAGTGGTGGGCGCCGGCGAGGTCGAGGTCCAGGCCCGTGGGCCGCGGGACGCGCAGCGCGTCGCCGATCTCGGGGTAGATGCGGGCGGCCCGGCCGAGCTCGCCGAGCAGCAGCTCAGCCGGGTCGTCGAGCCAGCGGCGCAGCGCCGTGGGGTCGCGCCAGACCGCCTCGGCGTCGACGGTGAGGCTCGGGTCCTGGGCGGACTGCAGGGCGAAGGTCAGCCGGAACACCGGCTCCGGGTCGTCGAGGGCGTGCAGGAACCCGTCGACGACGACCTCGTCAAGCCGGAACGACGCCCGCGCGGGCCCGGCGTGCGGGGCGCCGACCACGGCCCAGCGCCGCAGCCCGGCCACGAGGGCGTCGGGCGGTGACGCCGGGCCCAGGACCGGTTCGTCGCCCAGGGCGTGCGCCCAGTCGGGGGCGGCGGCGAGCTCGGGCGAGCCGGTGAGGCGCGCGCGGGCGTGGGCGTCGACGGCGGCGGCGAGGGCGGCCTCGACGACCGCGGTGGCGGCCGGGGTGTCCTCGCCGGGCACCCGCTCGCACCGGCAGACCGGTGGCAGCGCCGCCGCCAGCGTGTCGGCGGCGACGAGGTCCGGGCCCTGCAGCACGGGCCTCCAGGTCAGGCCGCGCAGGTCCCCGTCGTCCGCCGGAGCCGGCAGGAGACGCCCGCGGGTGACGAGGTCGGCGGCGAGGGCGTCGACCGCGCGGAGGTGATCGACCGACGCGCTCGCGCGGGTCCGGGCGGGCGGCGCGGGCGGGGGCGCGCCGGGGGCGAGCTCGAGGACCGGCACGCTCCAGTCGGCGAGCACCGGGTCGTCACCCTCCGGCCACGACTCGTCGCGCACCAGGGCCTCGGAGTCCCGCGGACCGTCGGGGTCCGAGGGCAGGGCGAGCACGGCGATACCCGTCGGCGTGCCCGGCGCCAGGCCCCACGCCGCCGCCAGCCGCTCGGCCGGCACCGCGAACGGGTGCGGCCGGGCGCCGCGGCGGGCACGGCTGGTGCTGCGCACCGGCAGGTCCGGGTTCTCGGCCCACAGGCAGACGCCGCGACCCGGCGACCAGAGGGCGTGCAGGGCGAGCACGCGGCTCAGGTCACCTGCACCACGCCGTCGACGACGCGCGCGGGCACCTCGGTGAGGCCGGTCTCGGCCGGGCCCTGGCGCACCGCGCCGGTGGCGGCGTCGAACTGGCTCTGGTGGGCGGGACAGGTGATCACGCCGCCCTCGGGAGGGGCGACGGTGGCGCCCTGGTGGGGGCACGTCGCGTCGTACGCCTTGACGGTGCCGGCCGTGGGCTGGACGACGAGGATCTTCTGGTCGCCGACGGTGGTGACCGTGCCGCCGCCGACCGGGACCTCGGCGAGGGGGACGCCGGCGGGCGCGGCGGCACGGGGTGCCGTCCCGGGCGGGGCCGCCGGGCTCGGGGGTGCGGCACCGCCCCCGCCCGAGGAGCACGCGGCGAGCGCGCCCGGCGCGGCGAGGGCGACGGCGAGGCCGCACAGGACCTGGCGGCGGTTGGGAGCGGTGGGGGGCACCGACACCTCCGTGAACGCTGTGGTGGAGCGTTCAGTCTCGCCCGCCGTCTTAGTCGTCGCCCAACGGGGTTGTGCGTGATCTTCTGAGCTATCGCTCAGAAGATCACGCACGTAGTCAGGGGCACGGCTCGTCCGGGAGGGCCAGGAGACCCTCGACGACGTCGTCGAGGGCGGGGCCGGTGACGTGGGGGCGCGCGACGGCGTCGGGGATCCGGCCCTCGAGGCGCTCGCAGAAGGCGCCGACCAGCCCCGCCGCGACCGCGCCGTGGACGTCCCAGGAGTGCACGGCGACCAGGGCCGTGCGTGCCGGCGGCGTCGCGACCTGCTCGCACACCCACTGGTAGACGCGGGCGGGCGGCTTGAACATCTTCAGCTCGGCGCACGACACGACGTCGGCGAGCAGGTCACGGACCCCGCCGGCCTCCAGCGCCGCGGCCGCGACCTCCGCCGAGCCGTGGGTGAAGCCGTAGGCCGGGACGCCGGCCTCGCGCAGGCGGCGCAGCGCGGGCTCGACGTCGGGGTGCACGGGCAGCTCACCGAAGCCGTCGAGCACCGAGGCGACCTGCTCGTCGGTGAGGTCACGTCCGCACGTGCGGCGCAGCATGTCGGCGGCCACGGTGGCGAACGGCGGGGCCTCGCCGGCCAGCGTCATCGCCATGCCCTGGTGCAGCAGGCGGGCGAAGAACAGCTCGAGCTCGTGGCCCGGGCGCCCGAGGGCCTCGATGCGCGGCCGCAGCCCCTCCAGCTGCAGGCAGGTCTCGAACAGGTCGAAGAGCACGACCTGGGGACGGCGGGCGGGAGCGGTCATGCGAGTGATTTTCCCGGCTGTGGCCGGGACAATCACTCACATGGAGGCGAGCACCCGGCGGGGCCAGGCCGGGCCGCCGTAGACGAAGCCGGTGTAGGCCTGCACGAGCGTGGCCCCCGCGTCCAGGCGCGCGCGGGCCTCGGCCCCCGTGTCGATGCCGCCGACCGAGACGAGGGTCAGCGCGTCCCCCACCCTCGCCCGCAGCCGGGCCAGCACCGCCCGCGCGGGCCCCGCCAGCGGCGCCCCGGACAGCCCGCCCGAGCCCGCTGCCGCGACGACGTCGGCCGGGGACGCGAGCCCCTCGCGGGCGATCGTGGTGTTCGTGGCCACGATCCCGTCGAGGCCCTGCGCGACCGCCAGGTCGGCCACCGCGTCGACGCCGTCGTCGTCGAGGTCCGCGGTGATCTTCACCAGCAGTGGCGTCGCGCCGACCTCCTCGCGCACCGCCGCGAGCAGCGGCTCGAGGGCGTCGACGCCCTGCAGCTCGCGCAGCCCCGGCGTGTTGGGCGAGCTGACGTTGACCACGACGTAGTCGGCGTACGGACCGAGCACCCGCGCGGAGTAGCGGTAGTCGGCGACGGCGTCGGTCGCGGCCTTCGACTTCCCGATGTTGACCCCGAGCACGGTGCCGGCGCCCGGCCCCGAACGCACCGCCGCGAGCCGGGCGGCGACGACGTCCGCGCCGGCGTTGTTGAACCCCATGCGGTTGACCAGCGCCCGGTCGGCGGGCAGGCGGAACAGCCGGGGACGCGGGTTGCCGGGCTGGGGCCGCGCGGTCACCGTGCCGACCTCGACCGCCCCGAAGCCCAGCCGCGCGAGCGCGCGCACGCCCTCGGCGTCCTTGTCGTAGCCGGCGGCGACGCCCAGCGGGTTCGCGAACCGCAGGCCCATGGCCTCCACCGGCGTGCCCGGACGCGGCCGGTCGGGCAGCAGCGGGGCCGCCGCCCGCAGCGCGCTGACCCCGACGCAGTGGGTCAGCTCCGCGGGCATGCGCGTCGCGACGTGGCGGAAGAGCAGGTCGTAGGGCCTCATCGACCCGGTGAGTCGGATGGGGAGTCGGATGGGGAGTCGGCTCGGGAGTCGGCGTCGACCCGGTGGTGGCGCGCGTGCAGCCGGCGCAGCGCGCTCACCCCGCGCGCCGCATGCCCGCGGTCGACGGCCTGCAGCGCCGACACCGTCAGGTACTCGTCGTCGGGCAGTTCGAGGCGCGCGAACTGGGTGCCGTCGGGGAAGCTCACCGCGAGCACCTCGGACCACGGCAGGCGCCGGGTGAGGATCGTCGCGCGCACCTCCACCCCGCCCGGCCCGGCGCGCAGCCGGGGCCGGGTGAACAGCAGCGCGCAGCCGGCGAGGATCGCCCCGAGCACGACCATCGCCACCTGGTCGGCGAACCGGAAGTTGAACCCCGAGTTCTCGACGTACACCAGCAGCGCCCCGGTGAGGAAGAGCGCGAACACGAACACGGCGAGGACCCAGGCGACCCAACGGATGCGCACCGGGCGGACCTCGAGCTCCACCTCGCCGATGTCCACCGGTTCCCCGGGCGCGGTCACGGCGTCAGCCCTCGCAGCGTCAGCGCCGCGTCCAAGGCCGCGACGGTCGCCTCGAAGCCCTTGTCCTCGCTCGAGGTCGGCGTGCCCGCGCGCTCCCAGGCCTGCTGCTCGTCGTTGACCGTCAGCACGCCGTTGCCCACCGGCGTGCGGGCGTCGAGGCCCACGCGCAGCAGGCCGGCGGTGACCGCGTCGCAGACGTAGTCGAAGTGCGGGGTCGTCCCGCGGATGACGACGCCCAGGCCGACGACGGCGTCGTGGCCCTCGGCGAGGCCCTGGCAGACGACGGGCAGCTCCATCGCCCCGGCGACGCGCGCGACCGTCGGGTCGCCGACGCCCGCCTTCGCGGCCGCGTGGAGGGCCCGCTCGAGCAGCACCTCGGTGATGGCCGCGTTCCAGCGGGTCACCGCGATGCCCAGCCGCAGCCCCGCCGCATCGGGGACCGCCGGCTCCGGGCGTCCCTGGCCGCTCACGAGCGCGTCCCGCCCACCGCCGGCCGGTCGTCGTCGGCCGTGGCGTGCTGCGCGACGACGACGTCCTCCTCCGTGTCGAGGCCCTCGAGGTCGTGGCCCATGCGGTCGCGCTTCGTGCGCAGGTAGCGCAGGTTCTCGGGCGTCGCGCGCGACGGCAGCGCCACGCGGCCGAGGATCTGCAGCCCGTAGCCCTCGAGCCCGGCCCGCTTCTCCGGGTTGTTGGTGAGCAGGCGCATCGACTTGATGCCGAGGTCGGCGAGGATCTGCGCACCCGTGCCGTAGTCGCGGGCGTCGGCGGGCATGCCCAGCGCGAGGTTGGCGTCGACGGTGTCCGCGCCGGCGTCCTGCAGCTGGTAGGCCTGCAGCTTGTGGATCAGGCCGATCCCCCGCCCCTCGTGGCCGCGCACGTAGAGCACGACACCGCGGCCCTCGGCCACCACGGCGGCCATCGCCGCGTCGAGCTGGGGGCCGCAGTCGCAGCGTCGCGAGCGCAGCACGTCGCCGGTGAGGCACTCCGAGTGCACGCGGACCAGCACGTCCTCGCCGTCGCCGATCTCGCCGTGCACCAGCGCGACGTGCTCGATGCCGTCGAGCGTCGAGTCGTAGCCGTAGGCGACGAACGTGCCGTGGTCGGTGGGGATGTTGGCGTGGGCGACCTGGACGACCTGCTTCTCCGAGCGCCGCCGGTAGGCGATGAGGTCCTTGATCGTGATCAGCGAGAGCTCGTGCTCGTCGGCGAAGACCTTCAGCTCGTCGAAGCGCGCCATGTCGCCGTCGTCCTTCTGCGAGACGATCTCGCAGATGGCGCCGGCGGGCTCCAGCCCGGCGAGGCGGGCGAGGTCCACGGCGGCCTCGGTGTGCCCGGGCCGGCGCAGCACCCCGCCCTCGCGGGCGCGCAGCGGCACGACGTGCCCGGGGCGCGACAGGTCGGTCGGCCCGGACGCGGGGTTCGCCAGCACGCGGATCGTGTGGGCCCGGTCGGTGCCGGAGATCCCGGTGCCGACGCCCTCGCGGGCGTCGACCGACACCGTGTACGCGGTGCCGTGCCGGTCCTGGTTGATCGAGTGCGCCGGCGGGAGGTCGAGCCGGTCGCAGGCCTCGCCGGTGAGCGGGGCGCAGATGTAGCCCGAGGTGTAGCGCACCATGAACGACACGAGCTCCGGCGTGGCGCACTCGGCCGCGAAGATGAGGTCACCCTCGTTCTCGCGGTCCTCGTCGTCGACGACGACCACGGCCTTGCCGGCCCGGATGTCGGCGATCGCCCGCTCGATGTGCTCGAACCCGTCCACGTCCCCTACTTCCCCGACCCGGCTGTCCCGGCCTGTGCTCCGATGAGCCGTTCGACGTACTTGGCGACCACGTCCACCTCGAGGTTCACGGTGGAGCCCACGGCCCGCTCCCCCAGCGTCGTCTCGCGCAGCGTGGTCGGGATGAGGCCGACGGCGAACGACTCGTCGTCGACCCCGGTGACCGTGAGGCTCACGCCGTCCACGGCGATCGAGCCCTTCTCCACGACGTAGCGGGTGAGGCCCGGGCCGTCACCCTCCTCGTTGCCGACACGGAAGCGGACGGCCGTCCACTCGTCGTGCTCGGTGCGCTCGACGACCGTCGCGGTGCCGTCGACGTGGCCCTGCACGATGTGCCCGCCGAGCCGGGCGCCCGCCGCGACCGCGCGCTCGAGGTTGACCCGCGTGCCGGCGATCGCCCCGGCGAGGCTCGAGCGGCGCAGCGTCTCGCCCATCACGTCGACCCCGAACTCGCCGTCGGACGGGTCGACGACGGTGAGGCAGACCCCGTTGACCGCGATGGAGTCGCCGGGACGGGCGTCGGAGGTGACCAGCGGTCCGCGCACACGCAGCCGGGCAGACCCACCAGCAGGGTCCTCGCCCGCGACAACGTCGACGATCTCGCCGACCTCCTCGACGATCCCCGTGAACACCGCGATCCTCTCGTCCGCCCGGCCGGAACGCCGGGCTCGCCCGCCATCATCCTCACGACGCCGTCGCGCGGCATCACCACCGCGGTGACCCCGCTCTCACCCCTGCCCGAGGTGCGTCGCCGCGTGCGCGGCCTGCTCGCGCAGCGCCTCGACGGCGCGCCCGGGGTCGTCGGCGCCGTAGACCGCCGAGCCGGCGACGAAGCAGTCGACCCCCGCCTCCGCGGCCTGCTCGATGGTGTCGGCGCTGATGCCGCCGTCGATCTCGAGGAGGACGTGCAGGTGACCGGTGTCCACCAGCCGCCGGGCGGTGCGCACCTTGTCCAGCACCTGGGGCATGAACGCCTGGCCGCCGAAGCCCGGTTCGACGCTCATCACCAGCAACGTGTCGAAGTCGCGCAGGACCTCGATCCAGTCCTCCAGCGGCGTGCCCGGCTTGACCGAGAGCCCGGCCAGGGCACCTGCCGCCCGGATGTCGCGGGCGCAGCGCCGCGCGTCGTGGGCCGCCTCCGCGTGCACCGTCACGTTGGCCGAACCCGCCTCGGCGTAGCCCGGCGCCCAGCGATCCGGGTCGTCGATCATGAGGTGGCAGTCGAGCGGGATGTCGGTGGCCCGTTCCAGCGCCTGCACCACGGGCAGCCCGAGGGTCAGGTTCGGCACGAAGTGCCCGTCCATCACGTCGACGTGCAGCCAGTCCGCGCCGCGCACGGCCTCGGCCTCCTCGGCGAGGCGCGCGAAATCGGCGGACAGGATGCTCGGAGCGATCATCGGGACGCGCGCCACGTGACGGATGGTAACGGTGACTGCACCGGGCGGGTCGCCCCCTACGACCTGCGCAGCACCGCCGCGTACATCGCGTCGGTGCCGTGCCGGTGCGGCCAGAGCTGGACGCCCGGGCCCTCGACGGCCTCGGTGTCGGGCACCTCGGGCAGCAACGCCGCCGTGTCGAGCAGCTCGGCCCCGGTCTCCGCGGCCACGGCCGCGACGACCGCCGTGGTCTCGTCGGGGTGCGGTGAGCAGGTCGCGTAGGTGACGACGCCGCCGGAGCGCGTGCGCTCGAGCCCGGCGCGCAGCAGCGAGCGCTGGAGCTCGGCGAGCTGCTCCACGTCGCCCGCGTCGCGGCGCCACCGGGCCTCGGGGCGGCGGCGCAGCGCGCCGAGCCCGGTGCACGGCGCGTCGACGAGCACCCGGTCGTAGGCCGCCTCGGGCAGCGCGACCTCGCGGGCGTCGCCGGTGTGCACGCGGACGGGCAGGCCCTCGGTGGCCTTCGCGACGAGACCGGCCCGGTGCGGCGCGCGGTCGACGGCGTCGACGGTCGCGCCCTCGATCGCACCGAGCGCGCCCAGCATCACCGCCTTGCCGCCGGGGCCGGCGCACAGGTCGAGCCAGCGGGTGTCCCGCCCCTCGACGGGCGCCCGCGCCGCGACGAGGGCGACGAGCTGGCTGCCCTCGTCCTGCACCACGGCCAGGCCCTCGCGCACCGGCGGCAGGTCGCCCGGGTCACCGCCCTCGGTGAGCAGCACGCCGTACGGCGAGTACGGGGACTCCTCGCCGCCGGTGATCGCGGCCAGCTCCTCGGCGGAGATCTCGCCGGGCCGGGCCGCGAGGTGGACCGCGGGGCGGGCGTCGTCGGCGGCGAGGGCCGCGGCCAGCTCGTCCTCGGACCCCAGCGCCCGGACGAACACCTCCGCGATCCAGCGCGGGTGGGCGTGGGCCAGCGCGAGGCGGCCGAGCGTGTCGGCGGGAGCGAGGCGGTCGACCCACGTCGCCTCGTCGTGCTCGGCGACCCGGCGCAGCACGGCGTTGACGAACCCCGTCGGTCGCGACCCCGCGCGGGCGCGGACCAGCTCGACCGCCGCCCCGACCGCGGCGTGCGGCGGGATGCGGGTGCGCAGCAGCTGCTGGGTGCCGAGGCGCAGCACGTCGAGCACGACGCCGTCGAGGTCGGCGAGCGGCCGGTCGCAGCAGGCGGCCAGCACGGTGTCGAGCAGCCCCTGCGCGCGGCAGGCGCCGTACGCCAGGTCGGTGGCGAGCGCGGCGTCGCGCCCGGAGATGCGCCGCTCGCGCAGCAGGCCGGGCAGCACGAGGTTGGCGTAGGCGCCGTCCTCGCGGACCGCACGCAGCACGTCGAGGGCGGCCTCGCGCGCCGGGTCGCCCGCCGGCGGGCGACCCGGACCCTGCCGGCCACGCGGCGGGCCGCTACGGCGCCGGCGGTCGTCGGGACGCTTGCGCGGGCCCCGTCCGGAGCGGTGCCCGCCGGGCGGGACGGAGCTGTCGGTCATCCGTACCCCGTCACTTCGCTCGCCCCGCTCATGAGGACCCCGTCGCTTCGCTCGCCCCGCTCATGAGGAGCCCGTCGCTTCGCTCGCCCCGCTCATGAGGACCCTGTCGCTTCGCTCGCCCCGGTCATCGTTACCCCGTCGCTTCGCTGGCCCCGGTCACGCGAACCGCTCCCCCGGCTCCGGACGCACGCCGCGCGCCCAGTCGACGGCCGGCATGGGCTTCTTGCCGCCGGGCTGGACCTCGCCGAGCGCCACGGTCGCGGTGGCCGTCCCGACCAGCACCCGCGTGCGCTCGACGCGGATCGTGCCCGGGTCGAGCCGCGCCTCGCCGGTGGGGAGCACCGGGCCGAGCTTGAGACGGGCGTCGCGGAAGGTCGTCCAGGCGCCGGGCGCGGGGGTCACGGCGCGGATGCCCCGGTCCACCGCGGGCGCCGGGTGGGTCCAGGTCACGCGCGCGTCGTCCACGGTGACCTTCGGGGCGTAGGAGACGCCGTCGGCGGGCTGGGGCACCGGGACCAGCTCGCCGTCGGAGATGCCGTCCAGCGTCCGCTCGAGCAGTGCCGCGCCGGCCTCGGCCAGGCGCTCGAGCAGCGTCCCCGCGGTGTCGTGGCGGCCGATCTCCTCGGTGACCGTGCCGTAGACCGGGCCCGTGTCCATGCCCTCGTCCAGCGCGAACGTGCTTGCGCCCGTCACCTCGTCGCCGGCCCGGATCGCGGCCTGCACCGGCGCCGCGCCGCGCCACGCGGGCAGCAGCGAGAAGTGCAGGTTGACCCACCCGTGCGGCGGGATGTCGAGGGCTTCGCGGCGCAGCAGGTTGCCGTAGGCGACGACGGGGCAGCAGTCGGGCGCCAGCGCGCGCAGCGCGTCGAGGAACGCCTCCTCGCTCGCCTTGACGGGCGTGAGGACGGGGACGCCTGCCTCGTCGGCGAGGGCGCCGACCGGGCTGCGCTGCGGGCGCTTCGACCGCCCGACCGGGGCGTCGGGGCGGGTGACGACGGCCGCCACCTCGTGCCGCTCGCTCGCGAGCAGGCGGCGCAGGGAGGGCAGGGCGGGCTCGGGGGTGCCCGCGAAGACGACGCGCACGCTACAGGGCCCGGCCGAAGAGCGGGTGCGGGCTCTGCTTGAGCGTCGGCGGGGCGGCCGGGTCGAACCACGGCGCCGCCCGGATCGCCTTCATCGCCTCGCGACGGGTCTCGGGGTCGAGCTTGTCGAGGAACAGCACGCCGTCGAGGTGGTCGGTCTCGTGCTGGATCGCGCGTGCCACCAGTGCCGTGCCCTCGACCGTCTGCGGCTCGCCGTGCACGTCCCACCCGGTCGCGACGACGTGCTCGAAACGACGGCAGTCGAACCGCAGCCCCGGGATCGACAGGCAGCCCTCGGGTCCGAACTGCTCGGTGCCGTCCACCGCGTTCCACGTCGGGTTGACCATGTGGCCCTCGACCCCGTCGGCGCGGAACGTGAACACCCGCAGCCCGACACCGATCTGCGGCGCCGCGAGACCCGCGCCGCCCTGGTCGCGCATCGTCTCGTGCAGGTCGGCGACGAGGGTGCGCAGCTCGCGGTCGAAGTCGACGACGGGCTCGGCCTTCGTCCGCAGGACGGGGTCGCCGAACAGGCGCAACGGCTGGACGGTCATCGGTCCTCTCTCGGGGGTTCGACCGTCCAGTGTAGGTACGTCTTCCGATCAGGGCTTCCAGTCGGGGTCGCGGCCGATGAACCCCAGCAGGCGGGTCTGGGCGTCGGCGTCGTCGGGCACCGGCACCCGCGCGCCGAACTGCCCCGAGCTCCGGATCGCCTCCTCCATCCGCTCCATGCCCTCGACGAGCGCCGCGCAGAACCCGGGGTCGAGGCGGTCGTCCTGGCCGGTGGCGCGTGCGAGGTCCCAGGTGTGCATGAAGACGTCGGCGGTGTAGATCATGTCCGTCGCGCCGCCCACGGTCATCTCGCCGAGGTGCGGGTTGGCGATCGTGCGGTCGGCGCGCGCCGGGTCGTCGAGCAGTGCCTGCACGGCCGCGGCCTGGTGCTCCCAGGCGGCGACCGGGTCGTCGTCGACCGACGGGCCGGCCGGCAGCTCGACGCCGCCCGAGGCCAGGAAGCCCGGGAACCAGGTCGTCAGGTGGCGCACGACGTCGCGTGCGGTCCACTCTGCCACCGGCGACGGCACGTCCCAGTCGGCGGTGCCGCGCACGCGCTCGGTGAAGATCGTCGCAACCGTGCGGTGGCGGTCGGCGGGGGTCTCGGGCATCACGGCCTCCTCGTACTCAACCTCAGGGTTGAATACTGGCAGGCCTCGCACGGGTCTACAAGGGGTCGAGCGGGTCGAGCAGCACGCGCACCGGCTCGCGCTCCTTGCGCGCCGAACGCACCGCCTGCGCCGCGTGCAGCTCGCGGGCCAGCTCCCGGCCCTGCGTCCGGGGGACGCGGGCGAGGCAGCGCTCGGCACCCTCGGTGCGCTCCTCGGCGCCGGGCAGGCGCGTCCCGGGAGGCAGCTCCACCGGCCCGAGCACCTCGACGGTGTCGGGCAGCGCCGCCAGGAGGTCCGCGACGGCGGCGGGCGGGCCGTCGATCGCGGCCATGCGCCTCGCCGGGGGCAGCGCGAGCTCCTCGCGGGCGGCGAGCTCGGTGGCGGCGTGCCCGGCCGGGTCCCAGCGCACCAGCGCCTGCACCGCCGGCGTCGACGACTCGGCGACGACCACCACCCGCCCGCCCTCGGGCCCCGGGCGCACCAGGGCCGCGGCGCCGAACCAGCGGCGCAACGTCTCCTCCCCCGCCCGCAGCTCCGGACGCGCGAGCAGGACCGCGCCGTCGAGCAGCAGCGCCGCGCCGTAGCCACCCTCGGCGACGGGCTCGGCGCCGGGCGTCGCCACCACCAGGGCGGGGCCGGGGGGCACGGTGTCGAGCACCGCGGCGCCGCCGCCCGAGCTGCGCACGACGATCTGGGGGAAGGCGCGGCCCAGCTCCTCGGCGGTGCGCGCCGACCCGACCGCGAGCGCCCGCAGCTGCGGCGACCCGCACGCCCCGCACCGGTACGCGGCGTCGGGGTGCCCGCACCAGCGGCAGGTGGGGGCCGCCTCGTGGTCACCGCGCCCGGCGGCGGGCAGCGACAGCGGGCCGGCGCAGCGGCGGCAGCGGGCGGGCTCGCGGCAGCGGGCGCACGCGACGGCGGGCAGGTAGCCGCGGCGCGGGACCTGGACGAGGACGGGCGCCCGTGCCGCCAGCGCCGCGCGCGCCGCCTCGAAGGCCACCGACGGCATCCGGGCGGCGCGGGCGGCGGGGTCGCGCAGGAGCTGGCGGTCGTCCTCGCCGATCGCGGTGACCCGGGGGCCCCGGGCGCGCACCGTGGCGCGGTCGGCGACGACGTCGTGGGCCCAGCCGCTGGCGACGAGCAGCGCGGCCTCGGCGGTGCGGGCGAAGCCGGCGACGAGCAGGGCCGCGCCGTCGCGGTGCGCGCGCGTCATGGCGACGTCGCGGGCGTGGGGGTAGGGCGCGCGGGGCTCGGCGTGGGAGTCGTCGCCGTCGTCCCACACCGCGACGAGCCCCGGGTCGGCCACCGGGGCGAAGGCGGCGGCGCGGGTGCCGACGACGATGCGCACGTGCCCGCGGGCGACCGCCAGCCAGCGTCGGTAGCGCTCGGCGGGGCCGAGGTCGGCGGCGAGGGCGACGACGGCGTCCTCGCCCGCGACGGCCTCGCAGGCCGCCTGGACACGGTCGAGGTCGCGGCGGTCGGGCACGACGATCACCGCTCCGCGGCCGGCGGCGGCGGTCGTCGCGGCGGCCTCGGCGAGGCGGGCGGGCCAGTCCTCACCGGGCAGCGCCTGCCACACGGCGTGCGCGCCGCGGCCGGCGGCCAGGGCCTCGAGCAGTGCCGGGCCGCGGGGATAGGCGTCCCAGCCGGTGGTCTCCGGGGCGGCGGCGGGCGTGCGCTCACGCGGTGTCTCGGCTTCCACGCGGGCGTGGCGCGGGGGCACGGCGAGGCGCAGGACGTCGGCGAGCGTGCCGGCGTAGCGGTCGGCGACGGCGCGGCAGAGTCCGGCGAGCTCGGGGCCCAGCACCGGCTCCGGCGAGACGACCTTCTCCAGCCAGCCCAGGCGGCCGGTGTGCTCGGTGGTGTCCTCCCGCGCGAGCACGAAGCCGTCGACCGTGCGCCCGGCGAACCGCACCCGCACCCGCGCACCGGGGACGGCCTGGCCGGCGAGCTGCTCGGGGACCTGGTAGTCGAACGGGCGGTCGAGGTGCGCGAGGTTGACGTCCACGGCCACCCGCGCGACGGGGCGCGCCGCGGCGGGGAGGCGCTCGTTGCGGTGGCCCTTGCGGGGCTTCTCGGCGGGCTTCCCGGTGGGCCCGACCGGGGGCGTCGCGGCCTCGGCAGGCGGCGCCGCGAACAGCGCCTCGCTCGTCCCGCCTGCCGTCACGCGCCCCGGTCTACCAGACCCGTCCGACGCCTCCCGGCCCCTCGTGACCACCGGCCGGTCGCACGATGCCGCAATGGTGGAGCGGACGTTCCCCTGAGCGCCACGATCGCTCCACCCGTACGGATCTCGAGGCCCGGACGCACGCCGGCCCGGTCACCTCATGATCGAGGTGACCGGGCCGGGCGTGTCGCGCTCGTGAGGATGTGGCGATCCTGGCGCTCAACGCCAGCAAAGCCGCATTGCTCGCACGGGGACCGTGCGATGCCTGCGGAGTCGCCCGGGACCTCAGCCGGCGATCGACTTCAGGGCGTCGGCGCGGTCGGTGCGCTCCCAGGGGAGGTCGAGGTCGTCGCGGCCGAAGTGGCCGTACGCCGCGGTCGGCTGGTAGATCGGGCGCAGGAGCTGCAGGTCGCGCACGATCGCGCCGGGACGCAGGTCGAACACGTCGTGGATGGCCTTCTCGATCTTGGCCGGGTCCACGTTCTCGGTGCCGAAGGTCTCGACGAACACGCCGACGGGCTCCGCCTTGCCGATCGCGTAGGCGATCTGCACCTCGGCCCGCTTCGCGAGGCCCGCGGCGACGACGTTCTTCGCCACCCAGCGCATCGCGTAGGCGGCCGAGCGGTCGACCTTCGACGGGTCCTTGCCCGAGAACGCGCCACCGCCGTGGCGGGCGTAGCCGCCGTAGGTGTCGACGATGATCTTCCGGCCGGTGAGGCCGGCGTCGCCCATGGGGCCACCGGTGACGAAACGGCCGGTCGGGTTGACCAGCACGCGGGTGTTCGACGAGTCGAGGTCGATGCCCTCGAGCACCGGGTCGATGACCTTCGACTTGATGTCGGGGGTCAGCAGCTCGTCGAGGTCGATGTCGGCGGCGTGCTGGGTCGAGAGCACGACGGTCTCGACACCGACGGCCTTGTCGCCGTCGTACGCGATGGTGACCTGGGTCTTCCCGTCCGGACGCAGGTAGGGCAGCGTCCCGTCGCGGCGGACCGCGGTCAGCTTGCGCGCCAGCCGGTGGGCGAGCCCGATCGGCAGCGGCATGAGCTCCGGGGTGTCGGCGTCGGCGTAGCCGAACATGAGGCCCTGGTCGCCGGCACCCTGCTTGGCGATCTCGTCCTCGTTGCCCTCGACGCGGGACTCGTAGCCCTGGTCGACACCCTGGGCGATGTCCTTGGACTGCGCGCCGATGGAGATCGACACGCCGCAGCTCTCCCCGTCGAAGCCCTTGGCCGAGGAGTCGTAGCCGATGTCGAGGATCGTCTTGCGGACGACGTCGACATAGTTGACCTGGGCGTTGGTGGTCACCTCGCCGGCGACGTGCACCTGCCCCGTCGTGACCATCGTCTCGACCGCGACGCGACTCTTCGGGTCCTGGGCCAGCAGGGCGTCCAGGATGCCGTCGCTGACGGCGTCACAGATCTTGTCCGGGTGGCCCTCGGTGACGGATTCGCTGGTGAACAGACGCCTAGCGGGCACAATCTCTCCCTGCCTCGACAATGGGACCCGTCCACACTAACGGCAACTGCCCGAATCGCGAGGCCGCTGACCTGCCCAAATGCCAGTCCTGTCACACAACGGTTGTGTTCACCGCGGGTTCGTGGGAAGGGGCGGGTGCTCCCGTGCGGCGCGTCCCGTCTAGGGGAGACGCTCGGCCACCGCGTCCCAGACGCGGGCCGCGAGCGCCGCCTTCGACCCCATCGGCAGGGGCGACGACGACCCGTCGGCGGCCAGCAGCCAGCCCTCGTTGTCCTCGGTCTCGAACGCCCGCCCGGCACCCACGGCATTGACGACGAGCAGGTCACAGCCCTTGCGCTCGAGCTTCGCGCGCCCGTACTCGAGCACGCTGCCCTGCTCGTCGCCGGTCTCCGCGGCGAAGCCGACGACGAGGCGGCGCGGGACGTCCTCGGTGACGAGCTCGCGCAGGATGTCCGGGTTGAACTCGAGCGGGATCGCGGGCGGCTCGTCCCCCTTCTTGATCTTCCCGACCGACAGCGAGGCGGGCCGGAAGTCCGAGACCGCGGCGGCCATCACCACCACGTCCGCGGCCTTCGCGGCGTCGATGACGGCGTCGCGCATCTCGCGGGTGGTCTGCACCCGGCGGAGGTGGACCGCGGCCGGCGGGTCGAGGTCGGCGGTCGTGCCCGCCACCAGCGTCACCTCGGCCCCGCGCTGGGCCGCGACCCGCGCGAGCGCGTAGCCCTGTCGGCCCGACGAGCGGTTGCCCAGCGTGCGCACCGGGTCGAGCGGCTCGGCGGTGCCGCCCGCGGAGACCACGACCCGCCGGCCCTCGAGGTCGCGGGGCAGCGGGAAGGGCATGCCGCCGGCGTCCCCGCTGTCGGCAAGGCCCCACTCCAGCAGCAGCCGGGCGAACTCGGCGATCTCCGGCGGCTCGGGCAGGCGGCCGGCGCCGCTGTCGGCGCCGGTCAGGCGGCCCGACGCGGGCTCGAGGACGACGGTGCCGCGCCGGCGCAGCGTCGCGACGTTGTCGACCGTCGCCGGGTGCTCCCACATCTCGGTGTGCATCGCCGGCACGGCGAGCACGGGGCAGCGCGCGGTGAGCAGCGTCGAGGTGAGCATGTCGTCGGCGCGGCCGTGCGCCATGCGCGCCAGCAGGTCGGCGGTGGCCGGCACGAGGACGACGAGGTCGGCACGGCGGCCGAGGGCGACGTGCGCGACGTCGGGGACGTCCTCGAACACCCCGGTGTGCACGGGGTTGCCCGACAGCGCCTCGAACGTGGCCGCGCCGATGAACTGCAGCGCAGCCCGGGTGGCCACCACCTGGACGTGGTTGCCGGCCTCGCGCAGGCGCCGAAGCACCTCGCAGGCCTTGTAGGCGGCGATGCCGCCCGAGACCCCGAGAACGATCTCCCGGGGTCGGTCCGCAGGTGTCACTCGCCCTCGGTGTGCTCGAGCAGGCCGGAGTGGATCTCGCGCATCGCCACGGACAGCGGCTTCTCGCGCGGGCCGGGCTCGACGAGGGGGCCGACGTACTCGAGCAGGCCCTCGCCCAGCTGGGCGTAGTAGTCGTTGATCTGGCGGGCGCGCTTGGCCGCGTAGATGACCAGCGCGTACTTGGAGCTCACCGTCTCCAGCAGCTCGTCGATCGGGGGGTTGGTGATGCCCTCCGGCCCCTCGAGGGTGCTGGTCCGTCCGGTGGGGATGCTCACTCGCTCGCTCCTGCGGGGGTCGCGCCGGACGGCGATCGGTCCGGCAGCGTCGATGAGTCGGTGGGTGCGGTCCCCCGGCCGGCACGGCTGACGGGTGGACCAACGCTCAACTCTACCAACCGGCGTGCGGTCTCCCCGACGTCGTGGTTGATGACGGTGACGTCGAACTCGCTGGCCGCCGCGAGCTCCTCGCGGGCCGTGGCCAGGCGACGGTCGACCACCTCCGTGGCCTCGGTGCCCCGGCCGATCAGCCGGCCGACGAGGACCTCCCACGAGGGCGGCTCGAGGAAGACGAACAGGGCGTCCGGGCGCTGGTCGCGCACGGCGCGGGCGCCGGCGAGGTCCAGCTCGAGCAGCACCGGCTCGCCGGCCGCGAGGTGCTCGTCGACGGGCGCGCGGGGCGTGCCGGAGCGGTGCATGCCGCCGTGGATGTCCGCCCACTCGAGCATCTCGCCCTCGGCGATCATGCGGTCGAACTCCTCGGGCGTGACGAACCGGTAGTCCCGCCCGTCGACCTCGCCGGGGCGGGCGGCCCGCGTCGTCGCCGACACGCTGAACCACAGGGGCGCGCCGATCCGCCGCAGCTCCGCGACGACCGTGCTCTTGCCGACCCCCGAGGGCCCGGCCAGCACCATCAGCCGGCCGGGCCCGTGGTCGGGGGCCCCATCCATCAAGCGCCGTCCATCAAGCGGTCACCGGCTCACTCGCCGCCGGAGAACTCGTCGAGCAGAGCCTTGCGCTGCCGCTCGCCGAGCCCGCGCAGGCGACGGCTGGGGGCGATCTCCAGGCGCTCCATGATCTGCTGGGCGCGGACCTTGCCCACCCCCGGCATGGCCTCCAGCAGCGCCGAGACCTTCATCTTGCCGAGCACCTCGTCCTTGTCGGCCTGCTCGAGCACCTCCGAGAGGCTGGTGCCCCCGCGCTTGAGCCGCTCCTTGAGCTCGGCCCGGGCACGTCGGGCCGCGGCGGCCTTCTCGAGCGCCGCGGCCCGCTGCTCCTCGGTCAGCTCGGGTAAAGCCACGTTCTCCTCCGGGGGTCGTGACGACGGGACCGGCCGAACCGGGCTCCCGTGGTGGGCGATGGGCTGGACCAGTGCTGGCGAACGTACCGCGCGCGGGCGCGGCCGACAGTCCGTGGGGCGGGAGTGTCCGCAGGTCGGGACACGTGGCGCAGCAGAGCTGGCCCCGCTGATCGGACGGCCGTCGCGCCCACCGGCCGGAGATCGACTCCTTGGGAACGCGCACGCAGCGGGCTACCCCGTCAGCGCCCCGTTCAGCGCGCCGACGGCGGCTCTCAGCGCTCCGGGGTCGGGGCCCGCCCTGAGGACCTCGCGGGCACTGACGGGCACGACCGGTCCCCCGGTTGCGCCCAACGCGTCCGGCGGCCCGAAGGTCGCGGCCACGTCGTCGGTCGTGCCGCCCTGCGCGCCGAGGCCGGGCACGAGCACCGGCCCGCCCAGGGCCGTGAGGTCGAGGCCGTGGTCGCGGCCGGTGGTGCCCCGGGTGAGCCCGACGACCGCGCCGGCCGACCCCTCCCCCGGCCCGTCGCGGTGGGCGGCGTTGTGCTCGGCGAGCGCGTCGACGACGGACTGCGCCACCTCGCGCATGCGGCGCCCATCCGGCCCTTCCACCCACGCCTGGGCCGACTGCACCCCGGCCGCCTCGGGGTTGGACGTGCGGGCGAGCACGAACACCCCGCGCCCGGTGGCGGCGGCGAGGTCGAGGGCGGGCGCCAGCGCGCCGACCCCGAGGTAGGGCGAGAGCGTCAGCGCATCGGCCGCCAGCGGGGCGCCGTCGGCCAGCCAGGCGCGCGCGTAGCCGGTCATCGTCGAGCCGATGTCGCCCCGCTTGGCGTCGGCCACGGTGAGCACGCCGGCGTCCCGGGCGTCGGCCAGCGCCCGCTCGAGGGCGCGCAGGCCCGCGGACCCCAGCACCTCGAACAGCGCGACCTGCGGCTTGACCAGGGCGACGTGCCCCGCGAGGGCCTCGACGACCCCGCGGGCGAACCGCTCCACCCCGGCCGCGTCGGGCTCGAGGCCCCAGCCGGCCAGCAGGCCGGGGTGCGGGTCGATGCCCACGCACAGGGGGCCGTGGGCGGCGACGGCCTCGCGGAGACGGGTCCGGAAGGACACGGCGCCCCCGTCGACACCGCTCACGACCCGGCCACCGCCACCGGGGTGCGGGACGACTCGGTGCCCTCGGTGCCCTCCGTGCGTGCCTCGGCGAGACGGGCGTGGAAGACCTGCAGCGGCGTCACCGCGACCTCGCCGCGCATCGCGGCCTCCACGGCCTGCACCGCGGCCGCGGCGCCCTGGACCGTCGTCACGCACGGGACCCCGACGTCCAGGCACGCCGCCCGGATCTCGTAGCCGTCGATGCGCGGGCCCGAGTGCCCGACCGGGGTGTTGACCACGAGGTCGACCTCGCCGGCGGCGATCCGGTCGACGATGTTGTCGGATCCCTCGAAGTGCTTGCGCACCACCTCGCACGGGATGCCGTTGCGCTCCAGCACGCTGGCGGTGCCCGCCGTGGCGAGGATCGAGAAGCCGAGGTCGGCCAGCCGCTTCACCGGGAAGATCAGCGAGCGCTTGTCGCGGTTGGCCACCGACACGAACACCCGCCCGCGCGTCGGGAGCGGGCCGGACGCGGCGGCCTGGGCCTTCGCGAACGCCGTGGAGAACGCCCGGTCGATGCCCATGACCTCGCCGGTGGACTTCATCTCCGGGCCGAGCAGGGAGTCCACGCCGCGACCGTCGGGGCGCCGGAAGCGGTGGAACGGCAGCACCGCCTCCTTGACCGCGACGGGGTGCCCGCGGGGCAGGTCGGCGCCGTCGCCGACGGGCGGCAGCACCCCCTCGGCGCGCAGGTCGGCGACCGTGGCCCCGAGCATGATCCGTGAGGCGGCCCCGGCGAGCGGCACGCCCGTGGCCTTGGAGACGAACGGGACGGTGCGCGACGCCCGCGGGTTGGCCTCGAGGACGAAGAGCACGTCGTCCTTGAGCGCGTACTGGACGTTCATCAGTCCGCGCACCCCGAGCCGGCGCGCGAGCGCCACCGTCGACGCGCGCACCGTCTCGAGCTCGGCCACCCCCAGGGTGATCGGCGGCAGCGCGCAGGACGAGTCGCCGGAGTGCACCCCGGCCTCCTCGATGTGCTCCATGACCCCGCCGAGGTAGACCTCGCCCTCGGCGTCGCACAGCGCGTCGACGTCGATCTCGATGGCGTCGTCGAGGAAGCGGTCGACGAGCACCGGGTGGTCGGGCGTGACCTCGGTGGCCCGGACGATGTAGTCGGCCAGCGTGGCCTCGTCGTAGACGATCTCCATGCCCCGCCCGCCCAGCACGTACGACGGGCGCACGAGCACCGGGTAGCCGACCGTCGCCGCGATCTCGCGGGCGCCGTCGAAGCTGGTCGCAGTGCCGTAGGGCGGGGCGGGCAGGCCGGCGTCGGCGAGCACGCGGCCGAACGCGCCGCGCTCCTCGGCGAGGTCGATCGCCGCGGGCGGCGTCCCCACGATGGGCACCCCGGCGGCCTCGAGGCCCGCGGCCAGCTTGAGCGGCGTCTGGCCGCCGAGCTGGACGACGACCCCGACCAGCCCCGGACCGCCCTCGCCGGAGACCTGCTCCGCGTGCACGACCTCGAGCACGTCCTCCTCGGTGAGCGGCTCGAAGTACAGGCGGTCGGAGGTGTCGTAGTCGGTGGAGACGGTCTCGGGGTTGCAGTTGAGCATCACCGTCTCGAACCCGGCGGCGCGCAGGCTGAACGCCGCGTGCACGCAGGAGTAGTCGAACTCGATGCCCTGGCCGATCCGGTTCGGCCCCGAGCCGAGGATGATCACCTTGGGCCGCTCGGTCTGCGGCGCGACCTCGGTCTCCGCGTGCGGGTCGGACTCGTAGGCCGAGTAGTGGTACGGCGTGCGCGCCTCGAACTCCGCGGCGCAGGTGTCCACCGTCTTGTAGACCGGACGCACGCCCAGGCGGTGGCGCAGCGCCCGCACCCCGGCCTCGCCGGCCAGCTCGGGGCGCACCGCGGCGATCTGGGCGTCGGAGAACCCGGAACGCTTGGCCCGGCGCAGCAGCACCTCGTCGAGCACCGGGGCGTCGGCGATCTCGCCGCGCAGCCGCACGAGGCCCTCGATCTGCTCGACGAACCAGGGGTCGATGCCCGAGACCTTGCTGACCTCGTCGACCTCCGCGCCCCGGCGCAGCGCCCGCTCCACGGCGTAGAGCCGCCCGTCGCGCGGCAGCGACGCCTGGTGCAGCGCCTCGCCCGGCGTCTCGTCGGGGTCGGCCACCGTCCAGAACCCACCGGCCTTCGTCTCGGCCGAGCGCAGCGCCTTGTTGAGCGCCTCGGGGAAGCTGCGGCCCAACGCCATCGCCTCGCCGACCGACTTCATCGTCGTGGTCAGCGTGGGGTCGGCGCCGGGGAACTTCTCGAACGCGAAGCGCGGCACCTTGACCACGACGTAGTCCAGCGTCGGCTCGAAGCTCGCCGGGGTCTCGCCGGTGATGTCGTTGGTGATCTCGTCGAGCGTGTAGCCCACGGCGAGCCGGGCGGCGATCTTGGCGATCGGGAAGCCGGTGGCCTTCGACGCCAGCGCCGAGGACCGGCTGACCCGCGGGTTCATCTCGATGACGACGAGCCGGCCGGTCTCGGGGTGCACGGCGAACTGGATGTTGCAGCCGCCGGTCTCGACGCCGACCTCGCGCAGCACGGCGATGCCGGTGTCGCGCATGACCTGGTACTCGCGGTCGGTCAGCGTCATCGCCGGGGCGACGGTCACCGAGTCGCCGGTGTGCACGCCCATCGGGTCGACGTTCTCGATCGAGCAGACCACGACGACGTTGTCCTTGCCGTCGCGCATGAGCTCGAGCTCGTACTCCTTCCACCCGAGCACGGACTCCTCGATGAGCACCTCGTGCACCGGGCTGGCGGACAGACCGGTGCCGGCCAGGCGCTCGAGCTCGTCGTGGGTGTAGGCCAGGCCCGACCCGAGCCCGCCCATGGTGAAGCTGGGGCGGATGACGACGGGCAGCCCGACCTCGGCGACGGTGGCCCGCACCTCGGCCATCGAGTGGCAGACCTCGCTGCGCGGGACGTCGCCGCCGATCGAGCGCACGATGTCCTTGAACTTCAGCCGGTCCTCGCCGCGCTGGATGGCGTCGACGTCCGCGCCGATGAGCTCGACGCCGTAGCGCTCGAGCACGCCCGCGTCGTGCAGGGCGATGGCGGTGTTCAGCGCCGTCTGCCCGCCCAGGGTGGCCAGCAGCGCCGTCACAGGGGTCCCGGCCGCCCGCTCGGCCTCGATGACCTTGGTGACGTGCTCGACGGTGATCGGCTCCACGTAGGTGGCGTCGGCGATCTCCGGGTCGGTCATGATCGTCGCCGGGTTGGAGTTGACCAGCGAGACGCGCAGGCCCTCCTCGCGCAGCACCCGGCAGGCCTGGGTGCCCGAGTAGTCGAACTCGGCGGCCTGCCCGATGACGATCGGACCGGAGCCGATGACCAGGACGTGGTGGATGTCCTCGCGGCGCGGCATGGCTACTTCCCCAACAGGAGAGCGAAACGGTCGAAGAGGTCGGCGGCGTCGTGCGGGCCCGCCGCCGCCTCCGGGTGGTACTGCACGCTGAACGCCGGGACGTCCTCGCAGGTCAGGCCCTCGACGGTGCCGTCGTTCGGGCACGAGTGGCTCAGGTGGACGCGCCCGGCGGGGCCGTCCACCCGCGCGCCGGGCTCGCCGGCGACGGCGAACCCGTGGTTCTGGCTGGTGATCGCCACCGTGCCCGTCGCGTGGTCGACGACCGGGATGTTGATCCCGCGGTGGCCGTAGCGCATCTTGTACGTCCCCAGCCCCAGCGCGCGGGCGAGGATCTGGTTGCCGAAGCAGATGCCGAACAGCGGCACCTCGCGGCGCAGCACCTCCGCGGTGAGGGCGACCGCGTGCGCGGCCGCCGCCGGGTCGCCGGGCCCGTTGGAGAGGAACACGCCGTCGGGGCCGCCCTCGAGCAGCTCCTCCACCGACGCCGTCGAGGGGACCACACGGGTCTCGATGCCCCGCTCGGCGAGCATGCGCGGCGTGTTGGCCTTGATGCCGAGGTCCAGCGCGGCGACGCGGAAGCGCGTCGGGCCGCTCGCCGCCACGGTGTAGGGCTCGCGGGTGGTGACGGCGCCGGCGAGATCGGCGCCCGCCATCGCCGGGCTGTCGAGCACCTCGGCGCGCAGCGAGGTGGGGTCGGCGAGCGCGTCACCCGAGAAGATCCCCGCGCGCATCGACCCCGCCTCCCGCAGCCGGCGGGTGATCGCACGGGTGTCGACGCCGGAGACGCCGACGACGCCCTGGCGCTCGAGCTCCTCGGCCAGGTCGCGCCGCGAGCGCCAGTTCGACGGCCGGCGCGCCGGGTCGCGCACCACGTAGCCCGCGACCTGGATGCGCCGGGACTCGTCGTCCTCGTCGTTCCAGCCGGTGTTGCCGATGTGCGGCGCCGTGGCCACCACGATCTGGCGGTGGTAGCTGGGGTCGGTCAGCGTCTCCTGGTAACCCGTCATCCCGGTGGCGAACACCGCCTCGCCGAGGCTGCGACCCCGGGCCCCGAAGGCCTCGCCGCGGTGGACGCTGCCGTCCTCGAGGACGAGCACGGCGTCGTCAGACATCCTGCACCTCTCCCTGAACCTCTCCCGACTCCTGCACGGCTCCGTCCTGCACCGTCCACCGGCCCCGCAGCATGGTGTGCACCACCGACACCGGCATCTCCATCCCCTCGTACGGGGTGTTCGCCGCGAGGCTCGCCAGCGCCGCGCCCCGCACCGTCCACGCGGCCTCGGGGTCGACGAGCGTGAGCGTGGCCGGCTCGCCCGGTGAGAGCGGACGGCCCTGGTCGGCGAGCCCGGCGACGCGCGCCGGGGCCTCGCTGCACACCCGCGCCACGCCGCGCCAGTCGAGCAGCCCGGTGGCGACCATCGTCGTCACCACCACCGGCAACGCCGTCTGCAGTCCCAGCATGCCGGGCCGTGCGGCGGACCACTCGCAGTCCTTGGCCTCCACCGCGTGCGGCGCGTGGTCGGTGGCCACGCAGTCGACCGTCCCGTCCGCCAGGGCCCGGCGCAGGGCCTCGGTGTCCGCGGACGGGCGCAGCGGCGGGTTGACCTTGTGCACCGGGTCGTAGTCCTCGGCGGCGGTATCGGTGAGCAGCAGGTGGTGGGGCGTGACCTCGGCCGACACGCGGAAGCCGCTGCGGGCGCCGCCGAGCGTCCCCCGCGCCCAGCGCACGATCTCCGCCGACCGCGCCGTGGACAGGTGGCACACGTGCAGGCGCGCGCCGGCCGCGGCGGCGAGCATCGCGTCCCGGGCGATGATCGACTCCTCGGCCGTCGGGTCCCACCCGGCGAGGCCGAGCCGCGCGGCGACGGGGCCCTCGTGGGCCTGGGCACCGACGGTCAGCCGGTGGTCCTCGGCGTGCTGGGCGACCACGGCGTCCAGGGCCCGGGCGTACTCCAGCGCCCGACGCATGATCAACGGGTCGTTGACGCAGCGACCGTCGTCGGAGAAGACGCGCACCCCGGCCGGTGAGGCGGCCATCATGCCCATCTCGGCGAGCTTGCTGCCCTCGAGACCGACCGTGACCGCGCCGACGGGGTGCACGTCGACCAGCCCGACCTCGCGGCCCCGGCGCCACACGTGCTCGACGACCACGGGCGAGTCGGCCACCGGGTCGGTGTTGGGCATCGCGAACACCGCGGTGTAGCCGCCGAGCGCCGCGGCGGCGGAGCCGGTGGCGACGGTCTCGGCCTCCTCACCGCCGGGCTCGCGCAGGTGGGTGTGCAGGTCGACCAGCCCGGGCAGGGCGACGAGGCCGTCGGCGTCGACGGTCTCGTCGGGGTCGTCCACCGTGTCCACGAGGACGCCGTCACGGACGTACAGGTCGGTCGGGTCCTCGCCGTAGGGGCGGACGTTCCTGATCCTGATGGTGCTCACGCCACGTCCTCCCCGGCCAGCAGGTGGTAGAGCACGGCCATCCGCACGTGCACCCCGGCGGTGACCTGCTCGGTGATGGCGGCGCGGCTCGAGTCGGCCACCGAGCTGGCGATCTCCATGCCGCGCACCGCCGGCCCCGGGTGCAGGACGACGGCGTGGTCTGCCAACCGGTCGGCGCGGGCCTGCGAGAGCCCGAACCGGATCGCGTACTCGCGCGCCGAGGGGAAGAAGCCGCCGTGCATGCGCTCGGCCTGCACGCGCAGCATCATCACCGCGTCGGGTGCCCCCCCGGCAGCGTCACCGCCCAGGGTCGCGTCGAGGTCGTGCGACACCGCGACCGGCCAGCTCTCCACGCCGACCGGCAGCAGGGTCGGCGGCGACACCAGGGTCACCCGGGCGCCGAGGGTCGCCAGCAGGTGCGCGTTGGAGCGGGCGACGCGGCTGTGCAGGACGTCGCCGACGATCGCGACGTGCGCGCCCTCCACCCGCCCGAGCCGGGCCCGCAGGGTCGCCGCGTCGAGCAGCGCCTGGGTCGGGTGCTCGTGGGTGCCGTCCCCGGCGTTCACCACGGCGACGTGGCCCTCGGCGCCCAGGTGGGAGTGCCCGACGCGGTCCAGCCACGCGGCGATGCGGTGCGGCGCGCCCGATGCGGGGTGCCGCACGATCAGGCAGTCCGCGCCCGCCGCGCCGAGCGTGGCCGCCGTGTCGCGCAGGGACTCGCCCTTGCTCACCGAGCTCGCCGACGCGCTGACGTTGATCGTGTCCGCGCTCATCCACTTGCCCGCGACCTCGAACGACACCCGCGTGCGCGTGGAGTTCTCGTAGAACAGCGTGACCACCGTGCGCCCGCGCAGCGTGGGGAGCTTGCGCACGGCGCGGCCCGTCAGCGCCTGCTCCATCCCGGCTGCGGTGTCGAGCAGCGCCTCCGCCTGGTCGCGGCGCAGGGCCTCGGTGGAGAGCAGGTGGCGCAGGCCGATGCCGGTGCTCGTGCCGTCCGCGACGGTCATCGCAGGCTCACCCCGTCCTCGCCGTCGACCTCGACGAGGCGCACGGCCACGTCCTCGGACCGGTTGGTGGGCACGTTCTTGCCGACGTAGTCGGCGCGGATCGGCAGCTCGCGGTGTCCGCGGTCGACGAGCACGGCGAGCTGGACCGCGCGCGGCCGGCCGTGGTCGCGCAGCGCGTCGAGGGCCGCGCGCACGGTGCGGCCCGACATCAGCACGTCGTCGACGAGCACCACGACCGCCTCGTCGATCCCCGCCGCCGGCAGCTCCGTCTCGGCGAGCGCGCGCGTCGGGCGCAGGCGCAGGTCGTCGCGGTAGAGCGTGGGGTCGAGCGTGCCGGTGGGCACGACGGCGCCGGTGATCTCGGTGATGCGCTCGGCGAGCCGGCGCGCGAGGTAGGTGCCGCGCGTCGGGAGGCCCAGGAGCACGACCGGCGGGGCCTGCTCACCGCCGTCGGGCGCGGTGCGTTCGATGATCTCGTGGGCGACCCGGGCCACGGTGCGCGCGAGGTCCGCCGCGGAGAGCAGCTCGCGCTCACCCTCGGCACTCGCGCCACCCGACCCGGGTGCGCCCCGCTGCCGTGACGGCACGCGGGGGACCTCCTTCTCCGCCTCGCCGGACGGTTCTTAAAGGATGTCGGTCTGGACTCTCTGCACACTATCAGCGACCATCCCGACCTTCCGTGGCGGCCGCGGGCGACCGGACGTGCCGGGCGTGAGCGCAAGGCACTACGCGCCGTGGTCCGTGTCCGGACGAGTGCCCCGAGCCACAAGCGGCGACGATCCGTGAGGTCCCGGCTTGACCTTGTGACGACCGGGGGCGCATCATCACTCTCCGTATCGACTTCGCTGGGTGCACGGGCGGGGCGAGCCGAGCGACGCGAGAGGACGGGGTGTCCGCCAGATGGGTGACTACGCGAAGGCGCTGGGGTCGAAGCTCCGGGGCATCCGCCAGCAGCAGGGGCTGTCCCTGCACGGCGTCGAGCAGAAGTCCGGCGGTCGGTGGAAGGCCGTGGTCGTCGGTTCCTACGAGCGCGGTGACCGTGCGGTGACGGTCCAGAAGCTCGCCGAGCTCGCCGACTTCTACGGCGTGCCCGTGGCCGAGCTGCTGCCCGAGGGGCGCGTGCCCTCCGGCTCCGAGCCGGCGGCCAAGATCGTCATAAACCTCGAGCGGCTGCAGCAGCTCCCGGCCGAGAAGGCGGGGCCGCTCGCGCGCTACGCCGCGGCCATCCAGAGCCAGCGCGGCGACTACAACGGCAAGGTCCTCTCGATCCGCAACGAGGACCTCCGCTCGCTCGCGATCATCTACGACATGAGCCCGGGAGAGCTGTCCGACCAGCTCGTGGACTGGGGCGTCCTGCCGCCCGAGGCCCGGGTCGCGCGCGGGATCGACGAGTAGTCCGGGTCGCGAGTCGCAGCGAACGGGCTGTTCGCTGCCTCTATGCGCGCGAACTCCCCGTTCGTGCGCGAGGTCAGCCCGCGGTCGGCTCGTCGTCCGCGGGCGGCAGGGTGTCGGCCGGCAGGGTGTCGGCCGGCAGGGTCTCGGCCGGCGCCAGCTCGACACCCGCGGGGACGTCGACGCGGTCGGGGCTCGGACCCGCGACCGTGCCCGGCCGCCCCGACGACACCCCCGCCAGGACGCCGTTGACGAAGCGCGGCGAGTCGTCGGTCGACAGCTCGCGGGCGAGGTCGATGGCCTCGTCGATCGCGACCGGGTCGGGCACCTCGTCGGAGTGCAGGATCTCGAAGACGCCGATGCGCAGGATCACGCGGTCCACCGCCGGCATGCGGGCCATCGTCCAACCGCGCGCGTAGGACGAGATGACGCCGTCGATCTCGTCGCGGTGCGCGATCACTCCCTCGACCAGTGAGGCGGCGAACTCCGACACCGGCGGCGCGTCGGCGCCGGCGATGCGCCGGGCGAGGACCTCCTGGGCGTCCTCGCCCCGCGCCTCGGACTCGAACAGGATGTCCAGGGCCCGCTTGCGGGCCTTGGAGCGGGACCCCTTGCGGGGTGTCGCGGGTGAGGTCACCTCAGCCGCTCACGCGACCCAGGTAGCGCCCGTCCCGGGTGTCGACCTTGACCTTCGTGCCCGACTCCAGGAACAGCGGCACCTGGATCTCGGCGCCGGTGGACACCGTGGCCGGCTTGGTGCCGCCGGTGGAGCGGTCGCCCTGCACGCCCGGGTCGGTGTGCGTGATCTCGAGCTCGACCGACGCCGGGAGCTCGATGTACAGCGGCACGCCGTCGTTGAACGACACCTGGACCTCCTGGTTCTCCAGGAGGAACCGGGACTGGTCGCCGACGGTGGTGGCCGGCACCGGCACCTGCTCGTAGTCGGAGGCGTCCATGAAGATGAAGTCGTCGCCGTCGCGGTAGAGGTAGGTCATGTCGCGGCGGTCGACGTTGGCCGTCTCGACCTTCGTGCCGGCGTTGAAGGTCTTGTCGACGACCTTGCCGGTCATCACGTTCTTCAGCGTGGTCCGGACGAAGGCGCCGCCCTTGCCCGGCTTGACGTGCTGGAACTCGGTGACCGACCACAGGTTGCCGTCGATCCGCAGCACCATGCCGTTCTTCAGGTCGTTCGTCGTCGCCATCTGTAGCGCGCACTCTCCTACGCGTCGTTACCGGAACGGGACCTCGAGGTCCCGGGGGCTCTGGGTGAGCGGTACGGCTCCGTCGTCGGTGACGACCAGCGTGTCCTCGATCCGGACCCCGCCCCTGCCCGCCAGGTACACGCCCGGCTCGACGGTGACCGTCATCCCCACCTTCAGGGTAGCGGTCGCCGTCGCCGACACCGCCGGAGCCTCGTGGATGACCAGCCCGACGCCGTGCCCGAGACCGTGGACGAACTGCTCGCCGAAGCCGGCCCTCGCGATGACGTCGCGCGCGGCGGCGTCGACGTCGCGGGTCGGGACACCGGGGACGAGCGCGGCCCGGCCCGCGGCCGCGGCCTCGGCGACGAGGGCGTGGAGGTCGCGCTGCCACGGCGTCGGGGTGCCGACCACGAGGGTGCGAGTCATGTCGGAGCGGTAGCCGTCGACCAGCGCGCCGAAGTCCATGGTCAGCAGGTCGCCGTCGGCCAGCGGCGCGTCCGTGGGGCGGTGGTGCGGGATCGCGGCGTGGGCCCCGGCGGCGACGATCGTCTCGAACGACGGGCCCTCGGCGCCCGCCTCGCGCATGCGCTCCTCGAGGTCACGGGCCACCTCGCGCTCCGTGCGCCCCGGGTGCAGCCCGTCCGCGGCGAGCATCCCCGCCAGCGCGGCGTCGGCCACGGCACACGCCTGGCGCAGCGCGTCGAGCTCGCCGGCGTCCTTGACCTCGCGCAGCGTCTCGACCAGGCCCGGCGCACGGCGGAGCTCACCGGCGGCCAGGGCGTCGAGGAGGTCGCCGTGCCCGTCGACGGTGACGTGGGCGCTGTCGAACCCGACGACGGCGGCGGCCGGCAACGCGGCGAGCAGCGCCGGCGCGCAGGCGCGCTCGACGAGGACGGGCAGGTCGGGAGCCTGCGCCGCGGCCTGCACGGTGTAGCGGCCGTCGGTGGCGAGCACGGTGCGGTCCTCGCCGCGGTCGGCGGCGTCGTCGGCGTGGACAAGCAGGGCCGCGTTGGAGCCGGTGAAGCCCGACAGGTAGCGGACGTTGACGAGGTCGGTGACGAGCAACGCGTCGAGCCGGGCCTCGCGCAGCAGCCCACGCAGGGTGTCGCGGCGCCGGGCGTGTCCGCCGGGTGCACGGTCCGGACGGGTCGGCCCGGGGTCGGTCGGGGCCCCGGTGAGCATGCCCGTCAGCGTAGGTGAGGGCGGGTCGTACGGTGTCGGGGTGCGTTTCGCCACCTCGGTCCGGCCGCGTCCCTGGGTCCTGCGTGCGCTCGTGCTCACCGCGGTCTTCGGCGTCGCGCAGGCGCTGTTCGTGGCCCTGCGGTCGTGGTCGCCCGACCTCCTGCGGCTGTGGAGCGCCCTGCTGCTGGTGCTCGTGCTGGCCGTCGTCATCGTGTGGGTGGGCGCGGAGGTCGTGCTCGACCGCAGACCCCCGGAGTGGTCGTGGTTCGGCGCCGCGCTGGTGTCGGCGCCCGCCGCGGGCCTGCTGAGCTGGATCCTCCTCGCGCTCTTCGTCGACGGCACCGGCGTCGCCGACCTTCAGCCCGCGCTCGTCGGGCGGGCCTCGTTCACCGCGCTGCTCGTGCTCGCCGGGGTGTTCGTCGGCTCGCGACTCGGCTGGCTGTCGCTCCGCCGCCACGGCGAGGGCGCCGACGACCCGGCCCTCGACGCCGACGACGACGCCGTCGCCCGCCGGGCCGCGCTCGACCGGGCCGACGTCTCCCCCGGCGGCCCCGCGGACGACCGTGCCGCCGCCGCAGCCCGCGCCGCCGCCCGGGTGGGGGTGCGCCCGGCGGCGGCCGGCGCCTCCGGGCCGTCGGTGGCGGGGGTGCGGACGCCCGGACGTCGCACACCGGAGCGGGCCGCGGTGGGGTCGGTGGGGTCGGTGGGGTCGGCAGGGTCGGCGGGGTCGGCGGGGCCCGAGGTGGCCGAGCGCGAGCGGATGCCCGAGGCCCCGCGTCTCGCCGGGCAGCGCCGCGTGTCGACGGTCCGGGCCTCGGGCGCGTCGCCGACCGTGTCCTCGCCCTTCGGCCCCGAGGCCTCGACCCCGGGCGGGGCGGAGGACCGCGACGACGTGCCCGAGTCCCTCGAGCCGCCCGTCGTCGCCGTCCTGCCGTCGTTCCCGATGCCGGGCGGGCCGCTCGACCCCGAGACCCCGGCGAGGGGCACGGCGTCGGCGGACAGCGGCTCGGCGGACAGCGGCTCGGCGGGCGGCGGCTCGGCGGACAGCGGCTCACCGGGCGCCGGCTCGGGCGACGTGGCCTCGGCCGACACAGGCGACGCCTCCCACGAGTCCCGGACCCGCCGTCGCTTCGGCCTGCGGCGCCCGCGAAGCTGACGCCCCGACGAGGGCCCCCCGGTGGCAGCGAACGCGCCGTTCGCTGCTTCTATCGCAGCGAACGGCGCGTTCGCTGCGTCGGACGTCCGCGCGGGGCGAGCGGCTCAGGAGGCGAGGGCGGCGTAGGCCGCCGCGAGGTCCTCGGGCGTCGGGCCCTCGAGGCGCCCCGGCCGCGCGAGGCCGTCGAGCACCACGAACCGCAGCAGCGCGCCGCGCGACTTCTTGTCCAGGCGCATGGTGGCGACGAGGTCGTCGAAGGCGTCGGCCGGGTAGGTCGTCGGGAGCCCGACCCGGGTGAGGACGGCGGCGTGGCGATCGGCGGTCACGTCGTCGAGACGTCCGGCGCGGCGGGCGAGCTCGGCGGCGAACACGAGCCCGACCGACACCGCCTCGCCGTGACGCCACCGGTAACGCTCGCGCCGCTCGACGGCGTGGCCGAGGGTGTGGCCGTAGTTGAGGATCTCGCGCAGGTGCGATTCCCGCAGGTCGGCGGCCACCACGTCGGCCTTGACGCGGATCGAGCGCACCACGAGCTCGCCGAGCGCGGCGCCGGCCGGGTCGAGCGCGGCGTCCGGGTCGGCCTCGACGATCTCGAGGATCGCGGGGTCGGCGATGAACCCGGTCTTGACCACCTCGGCGAGGCCGGCGGCCAGCTCGGGGCGGCTCACGGTGGCGAGGCTGTCGAGGTCGGCGACCACCGCGGCGGGCTCGTGGAACGCGCCGACGAGGTTCTTCCCGGCCGCGGTGTTGATGCCGGTCTTGCCGCCGACGGCCGCGTCGACCATCGCCAGCAGGGTGGTGGGCACGTGCACCACCCGCACGCCGCGCATCCAGCACGCGGCGACGAAGCCGACGAGGTCGGTGGCCGCCCCCCCGCCGACCGCGACGAGGGCGTCCGAGCGGGTCAGGCCGAGGCGGCCGAGCTCCTCCCAGCACGCGCCGGCGGTCGTGAGGTCCTTGCCGTCCTCGCCCTCGGGCAGCACGTGGAGGTGGGTGCGGGTGCCCTGCGCCTCGAGGGCGTCGCGCACCGCCCCGGCGATGGCGGCGACAGCGGGCTGGTGGCAGACGACCACGGTGGCCGTGCCCGCCAGCGTCTCGGCCACGGCACCGGTGACCCCGCGGCCGACGACCACGTCGTACGGCGCGGCGGTGGCGACGTGCAGGCGCTCCAGGACCGCGCCGGCTCCGGTCTCAGCGGGCACGGTCGGCGGCCTCCGGGCCCACGGCGGCGAGGACGGCGTCGGCGACGGCCTCGGGCGTGAGGTCGTCGGTGGCGATCTCGTGGCGGGCGACGGCGCGGTAGACGGGCAGGCGCTCGGAGAGCAGCGCGGAGAACGTGGCCCGCGGGTTGACCCCGGCGAGCAGGGGTCGCGCGGTGGACAGCCCCACCCGGCGGACCCCGGCGGCGAGCCCGACCCCGAGGAACACGACGGGCTGGCCCGCGAGCAGGTCACGGATCGCCTCGGTCATCACCGCGCCCCCGCCGAGGGCGAGCACGCCGTCGTGGCCAGCGAGCGCCTCGGCGACGGCGTCACGTTCCATGACCCGGAACGCCGGCTCCCCGTCGGTGAGGAAGATGTCGCTGATGGACCGGCCGGCGCGCTGCTCGACGAGCGTGTCGCTGTCGACGAAGCGCACCCCGAGGCGCTCGGCGACGAGCGCCCCCACCGTCGACTTGCCCGCCCCGGGCGGGCCGACGAGCACGGCGACGGGGCTCACGGGAGGTCCTGGCCGGTCTCGACGGCGCGCCGCGGGTCGACGGCGGCCGCGTAGGCCGCGGCGTTGCGCGCGGTCTCGCCCAGCGAGTCGCCGCCGAACTTCTCCAGCGCGGCGTCGGCGAGCACGAGCGCAACCAGGGCCTCGGCCACGACGCCCGCCGCGGGCACCGCGCAGACGTCGGAGCGCTGGTGGTGGGCCGTGGTGCCCTCGCCGGTGACGACGTCGACCGTGCGCAGGGCCCTCGGCACCGTCGAGATCGGCTTCATCGCCACGCGGGCCCGCAGGGGCTCGCCGTTGGTCATGCCGCCCTCGATCCCGCCGGCCCGGTTGGTGGCCCGGGCGACGCCGGTGTCGCGGGCACCGAGATGGATCTCGTCGTGGGCCGCCGAGCCACGGCGGCGTGCCGTCGTGAAGCCGTCGCCGATCTCCACGCCCTTCATCGCCTGGATGCCCATGAGGGCCCCCGCGAGGCGGGCGTCGAGGCGGCGGTCGGCCTGCACGTACGACCCGAGGCCCACGGGGAGCCCGTGCACCACGACCTCGACGACCCCGCCGAGGGTGTCGCCGTCCTCCTTGGCCGCGTCGACCTCGGCGACCATCGCGGCCGTCGACGCCTCGTCCACCGCGCGCACCGGGCTGGCGTCGATCCGCTCGCCGTCGCCGGGCATCGGGATCACGTCGGGCGTCGCGTCGGCGGTGCCGAGGCTGACCACGTGCGAGAGCACCTCGACCCCGAGGGCCTGTCCGAGGAACGCCTTGGCCACCGCACCGAGCGCCACCTTGGCCGCCGTCTCGCGAGCGCTGGCGCGCTCGAGGACGGGGCGGGCCTCGTCGAAGTCGTACTTCGTCATGCCGGCGAGGTCGGCGTGCCCGGGCCGGGGGCGGGTGAGCGGAGCGTTGCGCGCCCGGCCCTCGAGCAGCACCGGGTCGACGGGGTCGGCCGACATGACCGTCTCCCACTTCGGCCACTCGGTGTTGGCGATCCGGATGGCGATCGGGCTGCCCAGCGTCACGCCGTGCCGGAACCCGCCGGACAGCTCGATCTCGTCGGCCTCGAAGCTCATCCGCGCGCCGCGCCCGTACCCGAGGCGTCGGCGCGCGAGGTCCGCCGACACCTCCTTCGAGCTCACCGAGACGCCCGCGACCATGCCCTCGAGCACGGCCGTGAGCGCCGCACCGTGCGACTCTCCCGCCGTCAACCACCGCAACACGTCGCCCATCGTCGCACGTCACCGTGCGCCCCCGATCGCTCACGGAGTGATCACCACCGCCGCGAGCGCCACCCACGCGGCACCGAGCACGGGCGGCCCGAACGGCACCGTCGTCGACCGCCCGCCGCGGGCCAGCACCAGCGCGAGCACCCCGGCCGCCGCCAGCACCGGGGCGACGGCCAGCGCGGCCCACGACGCCGCCGCCAGGGGCGCGCCGAGCGCCGGCGCCAGCTTCACGTCCCCGGCGCCGAGGGCTCCCGGCGCGACGAGGTGCACCACCGCGTGCCCCACCCCCCAGCACACGGCGCCGAGCACGCCGACCAGCACGGCCCGGAGCCCGAGCGGCGCCAGCGCCGCGAGCGCCAGCACCGTCGCGGGGCGGGTGAGCGCGTCGGGGAGCCGGCGCGCGGCGAGATCCGTCGCGCTGCCGGCGACCACCAGCGCGCCCAGCCCCAGCCATGCCGGCAACCACGCCGCCGGCGCCGCTCCCGCGACCACCACGCCCGCCGGCACCGCCCACAGCACCGCGAGCGCCGTGGCGCAGGGAGCCCGCGGCACGAGCACCCCGCGCCGCATCCGCGCCAGCACCGCCCGCACACCCAGACCCGCGAGCGCCCCCGCTCCCCCGCCCGTCACCACCGCCGCGATCACCACGCCGTCGAGCCTGGCGTCGCCCGCGACCCCCGTCACGGATCCGCTCGCGACCCTGGGGACGCATCCGGGCGATGGGGACGGGCGTATGGAGCAGCGGGATGTTCGGCGTCAGCGTCGCAGCGTCGGGGCGAGGGACGCGCTCGCTGCCTCCCACGCAGCCAAGGTGACCCTCGCTGCCCCGCTCGGGACGCGCCCCGGCGTGCGTCAGTCCGGCAGGGGCAGCAGGGCCACGTCCACCGTGGCCGCCAGGGCCGCGCGCATGGCATCGCGGGGCGCGGGGAGGCCGGTGAACTGCTCGACCTGGCCGAAGGCCTGGTGCAGGAGCATGTCGAGCCCGGTCGCGACGGGTAGGCCCCGGTCGGTGGCGGCGGCGGCGAGCGGCGTCGGCCAGGGGTGGTAGACCGCGTCGAGCACGACGGTGTCGTCGGGCACCGACCCGACGAGGAACGCGGCCCGCGCCTCGTCCACCGATCCCGCCGGGGTGGTGTTGACCAGCGCCAGGGCCCGCTCCAGGTCGCTCGCGGCCAGCGCCGACCACGGCACCGCCCGCGCCGCGAACCCGAAGGACCGCGCGACCGCCAGGGTCCCCTCGGCCCGCACGGGGTCGCGCACGACGATTGTCACCGACTCGCTCCCACCCAGCTCGTCCAGCCCGCCGATCGCGGCGCACGCCGTCGACCCCGACCCGAGCACCACCGCGTCCCGCAGGCCCCCGGCACCGGGCACCCCGACGACCCCGCCGGCCCGCAGCGCGCCCGCGACCCCGTCGAGGTCGGTGCAGTCCGCCGCCCACCCCTCGGCACGGCGCACGAGGGTGTTCGCGGCCCCGACGCGGGCGGCGCGGGGCGTCACGGTCGTGGCGACCTCGAGGGCCGCGCGCTTGCCCGGCATGGTCACCGACAGCCCGGCCCACGACGCGTCGCGCGCGGCGACCCAGGCGGGCAGCTCCTCGGCGGTGCACTCGACGGCCTCGTAGGTCCAGTCGTCGAGACCCAGCGCGGCGTAGGCGGCGCGGTGCAGCACCGGCGAGCGCGAATGCGCCACCGGCGACCCGAGGACGGCGGCGTGCACCTAGTAGGCCCCGCGTGCCTGGGCGAGGCGCCGGTTGGCGTCGTGCTCCTCGACCGTCACCGCGAAGCACGAGGTGCCGTCGGGCTGGCACTTCACGAAGTACGTCCACGGCCCGGGCGTCGGGTCGAGCGCCGCCGCGAGCGCCTCGGAGCTGACCGCGCCGATGGGGGTCGGGGTCAACCCGAAGTTGAGGTACGTGTTGTACGGCCCCGGTGTCGCACGGTCGTACGGGCTGGTCAGCAGCGTCTGCCGGTCGAGCGGGTAGTTCACCGTCGAGTCGAACTGGAGGCGCATCGGGATCGCGAGACGGTTGTAGATGACCTGCGCGACCTTCCCGAAGTCGGCCTGGACGCCCTCCCGCTCGGCGAGCGACCCGATGATCAGCGCGTCGTAGGGCTCGACCCCGCGGGCCTCCGCCTCGCGCACGAGCCCGCCGGCCTCGAGCCGCGGCACCGATTCCCGCAGCACCTGCTCGAGCGCCTCGCGCGCCCCGATGCCCGGACGCAGGTCGTAGGTGCCCGGGGCGAGCAGGCCCTCCAGCCGGCGGTTCGGCTCGGCGCGCCGCACGCCCTCCAGCGCCCAGGACGGCACGCCGAGCTCGGCGGGGTCCGCGGTCGCCATCGCGGCGCGCAGGTCGTCCACCGAGGCGCAGCGCTCGGCGCCGGCCTCGTCGACGGTGCACGTGGCCCGCGAGATCAGCGAGAGGGTCCCGGGGACGACGGCGTCGCCGGCGCCGACGGTGTCGTCGAGCTGCGTGCCGCTGCGGATCTCCAGGCGTCCCACGCGACTGGCCGGGTCCAGGAGCGCCTCCACCGCGCCGGCCGCCGACATCTGGCGGCGCAGCTCGTAGAAGCCGGGCTGGATGGCGCGGCCGTTGGGGTCGTCCTCGGCGGCGTCCCCGAACGCCCGGGCGGACGCGACGACGTCGGCGCGGGCGAGCTCCTCGCCGATCGCGCTGGTCGAGGCACCGTCGGCGACCTCGACGACGACGCGGCCCGTGCCCGGGCCCTCGTAGTCGGGCGGGAAGAACACGCCGATCAGGTCGCGGGCGAAGAACACCCCGCCGACGAGCGCGAGCACGAGCAGCGCCGCGATCCCCGGCCACAGGTACCGGCGGCGCCGCCGCGCCGGGCCGTCGTGCGCGAGCAGCTCGGTGACGGCGTCGTGGTCGTCCGGGGCGGTCCGGCGGTCGTCGTCGCCGAGCAGCCAGCCCGGATCACCGTCGGCCGCCGGGGACCGTTCCTCCTCCACGTCGGGCACCCGCCAGTCGGACGCGAGGTGCGTGTCGGTCTCGACGTCGTCGTCGGTCGGTGCCGGACGCTCGGGGCCCCGCGGCGCCGCCGCCCGCCCCGCCACCCGCCCCGGGGACCGCGCGCCACCACCGTGCCGTCCGGTCGGGCGTCCGGCCACCGCCCGCCCCACGGGCCGTCCCTGGGCGGTGCCGGGACGCGGCCCCGACGACCGACCGGTGGGCGACATGCGGATCACCCGTCGCCCGCCCGGCGACCACCCGTCGGGCTGGCCCGGACCTCCGTGACGACCCGTCACGAGGTCTCCGGGGCGCCGGCCGCGCGGCGCGCGTCGAGGTGACCCTGGAGGATCGCGACCGCGGCGGCCTGGTCGATCACGCGGCGCTGCTTGCGGCCCCGGACCCCCCGGTCGGACAGCGTGCGGGTGGCGGCGACGGTGGTCAGGCGCTCGTCGGCCAGCACGACCGGGACGTCGCGCCCGGCGGCGGCGAGCCGGTCCCGCGCGGCCGCCGCGTACTCCTGCGCGGACTGCGCGGCCGGTCCGTCCCGACCGGCGAGCGTGCGGGGGAGCCCCACGACCACCTCGACCACCTCGTGCTCGTCGACGAGCGCCACGAGCCGGTCCAGGTCGGTACCGGCCGTCCCGTCACGATCGAGGGTAACGAGCGGGGTGGCGAGCACTCCCCCCGGATCGGACAGCGCGACCCCGACCCGCACGCTGCCGACGTCGACCCCGAGACGGCGTCCCTCAGACAGCGCGGGACACCTCCGTGCGCAGGGCGGCGATGGCGTCGTCGATGCCCGCCACCCCGCTGCCGCCGCCCTGGGCCAGGTCCGGCTTGCCGCCCCCGCGCCCGTTCACCGCGGGCGCGAACGCCTTGACCAGGTCGCCGGCGGCCAGTCCCCGGTCGCGGGCGCCCTCGGTGGTGGCGACGACGAACGACACCTTCTCGCCGTCCGGCGCGAAGAGCGCCACGACGCCGGGTCGGCCCTGCAACCGGCCGCGGACGTCGCCCGCGAGCGAGCGCAGGTCGCCGCCGGTGACGCCCTCGGGGGTGCGGGCGGCGACGAGCGCGACCCCGCCGACGTCCTCGGCGCCGTCGACCAGCGAGCCGGCCGAGGACAGCACCTCGCGGGCCCGCACGGCCTCGAGCTCCTTCTCGGCGGCGCGCAGGCGCTCGACGAGGCCCGACACCCGCTCGGGCAGGTCCTCGGTCGGCGTCTTGAGCTGCTCGGCGAGCTGGTTGACCAGGACGTGCTCGCGGTTGAGGTAGCGGAACGCGTCCAGCCCGACGAGGGCCTCGACGCGCCGGACGCCGCTGCCGATGGACCCCTCGGTGATGACCTTGATCATGCCCAGCTCGCCGGTGCGCGCCACGTGCGTGCCGCCGCAGAGCTCGCGGGAGTACTCCCCCATGTCGACGACGCGCACCTGGTCGCCGTACTTCTCGCCGAACAGCATCATGGCGCCGAGCTCGCGGGCCCGGTCCATGGTGGTGACGTACCAGTCGACGTCCCGGTCCTCCTGCAGGATCGTGTTCACCTCGTCCTCGACCTCCCCGAGGAGCGCGGGCGGGATGCCGCCGGACGGCGAGGTGAAGTCGAAGCGCAGGCGGCCGGGCGCGTTCAGCGAGCCGGCCTGGGCCGCGGCGGGCCCGAGGGCGTTGCGCACGCCGGCGTGCACGAGGTGGGTGCCGGTGTGGGCGCGGGCGATCGCGCTGCGCCGGTCGGTGTCGACCTCGGCCTCGGCGGCGGTGTCGACGCCGATCGTCCCGTGCGTGACCACCCCGCGGTGGATCCGCAGGCCCGGCACCGGCAGCTGCACGTCGTCGACGCGCACCGTGCCGTCGGTGGTCCGGATGACGCCGGTGTCGGGCTGCTGGCCGCCCGACTCGCCGTAGAACGGGGTGTTGTCGAGGACGACCTCGACCGTGTCGCCCTCGCGCGCGACCGGCACCGGCTGCCCGTCGACGAGCAGCCCCACGATGCGCGTGGCGGCCTGCAGGTCGGTGTAGCCGAGGAACTCCCCCGGCGGGTGGGCCTCGAGCAGGCGGCGGTACACCGAGTGGTCGGCGCTGCCCTGCTTGCGGCTCTTGGCGTCGGCCTTGGCGCGGGCGCGCTGCTGGTCCATCAGCGACCGGAAGGCGCCCTCGTCGACGTCCAGGCCGGCCTCGGCGGCCATCTCGAGGGTGAGGTCGATCGGGAAGCCGTAGGTGTCGTGCAGGACGAAGGCGTCCTCGCCCGAGAGCACGCTGCGCCCGGCCCGGCGCGTGTCCGCGACCGCGGAGTCGAACAGCCGCGAGCCGGTGGTCAGCGTCGCCAGGAACGCCTCCTCCTCGGCGCGCATCACCGACACGATCCGGTCGAAGTCGGTGACGAGCTCGGGATACGACGGCCCCATGGCGTCACGCACGACGGTGGTGAGGTCGACGAGCACCGGCTCGGTGATCCCGAGCAGGCGGGCGTTGCGGACCACGCGGCGCAGCAGGCGGCGAAGCACGTAGCCACGGCCCTCGTTGCCCGGGATCACCCCGTCGCCGATGATCATCGTGCCGGTGCGGATGTGGTCGGCGATGACGCGGAACCGCACGCCGTCCTCGGGCGTGCCGTGGTCGTACGACCGCCCCGAGAGCTCCTGGACCCGGTCGATCGTCGGCCGCAGCAGGTCGGTCTCGTAGACGTTGTCGACGCCCTGGAGCAGGAACGCCACCCGCTCGACGCCGAGACCGGTGTCGATGTTCTTCTGCGGCAGCTCGCCGATCGGGGGCGCCCCGTACTTCGGGCTGGAGTCGCCGCGGACGTCCTGCATGAAGACGAGGTTCCAGATCTCGAGGTACCGGTCCTCGTCGGCGACCGGCCCGCCCTCGAGCCCGTACTCCGGCCCGCGGTCGTAGTAGATCTCCGAGCACGGCCCGCCGGGACCGGGCACGCCCATGTCCCAGTAGTTGTCCTCGCCGCCGCGGCGCTGGATGCGCTCGAGGGGCAGGCCCGCGACGTCCTGCCACAGGCGCTCGGCCTCGTCGTCGTTCTCGTAGACCGTGACCCAGATGCGCTCGGGGTCGAAGCCGAACCCGCCGTCGTCCTGGCTGGACGTGACCAGGGACCAGGCGTGGCGGATCGCGCCTTCCTTGAAGTAGTCGCCGAACGAGAAGTTGCCCGCCATCTGGAAGAACGTGTTGTGGCGGGTGGTGTGGCCGACGTTCTCGATGTCGCCGGTGCGCACGCACTTCTGGATCGACGTCGCCGTGGCGTAGGGCGGCGGGGCGTCGCCCAGGAAGTACGGCTTGAACTGCACCATCCCCGCGTTGACGAACAGCAGCGTCGGGTCGTCGAGGATCAGGGAGGCGCTGGGGACGGGGGTGTGGCCGGCGTGCTCGAAGTGCGCGAGGAAGCGACGGCGGATCTCGTGGGTCTGCACGGTGTCCTGCTCAGGGATGGTGCGGGTGGGTGCGCTGCGGTCGAGGGGTGGCGCGGGGTCCGGCCGGACGCCTCAGCGGGCGTGCGAGGCACCCCGCCGGGGCGCTCGGGCGTGGCGGGCCGGCGACGGATCCGGCCGCACGGGGATCTCCGTGGTGTCCTCGACCATCGCGTAGAGCTCCTCGGCGCGCTCGTTCATCCCGGCGCGGACCTCGGCGCCGAACGCGCCGAGCCCGGCACCGAGCTCGCGCAGCCCCTCGCCCAGGCTGGTGCCGAGGCCGGCCGGTGTGGCCTTCTGGGTGAGCTCGTTGACCTTGCGGGTGGCGGTGACGCCGACGGCGACGCCGACCCCCACCCAGAACAGACGCTTCATGCGCGGGCACTCCGCTTCGACTTCCTCGGCGCCGACTTCAGCTGGCGCGCCTGCTGGGCCTTGCGCAGCCCGTAGGACAGCGCGGCGATCTTGACCAGCGGGCCGCCGAGGGTGGCGGTGAACAGCGTGGTGAGCGCCTTCGTGTTGGCGGCGACGGCCTGCGCGCTGGCCGTCATGCCGTCGACGCGCTCGAGCTGGGTGTTCACCGTCGTCAGCGTGACCCCGGCGTCGGAGAGCAGCGGCTCGGTGCCCTCGTGCGCCTTGCGGATCGCGATCGTCGCCTCGTCCAGAGTACGCCCGAGCTTGATGAGCGGGATGGCGAGCAGCACCACCAGGATCACGAACGCCACCGCGGCGACGATCGCCGCGATCTGGCCGACCGACACGGGTCCTCCTCGGGTGCTGGGTGCGGTACAGGTCCCCGGACCGCCGCCCGGCGACACCGCCCGGGGGCGGGTCTCCGGACGGCACCTGGCGCAGGTGGCGGCAGGTTACCGTGCGACACCGACGCGCCTCCGGGGCCCGGTTGATCAGCTCCGGTTCAGCACGGCGGCAGGCCCAGCCCGCCCCGGTAGGACGGGGCGAGGTAGACCTCCGAGATGTAGCCGATGCGCCCGTCGGGCGCCCGCGCGCCGAGCCACAGCGCGGAGCTCGCGACGTTCGGGTTCTGCCCGATGTTGGTGGAGGTGAGGTCGGCGTTGGTCATGGCCTCGCCGGTGAGCCAGCAGACCGCGGTGAAGGTCGCGCCGCTCCACACGTCGGTGCCCGGGATCTTGCAGCCGGGCATGCTCGCGCAGTACGCCACCGGGCGCGTCGCCAGGTAGGAGGACGTGCGGTCCTCGATCAGCTCGCCCCGCCCGATGGCCACACGGTTCTGCACCACGACCGTGCGTGTCGGCGCGGGGTCCTCGTCGGCGAGGACGACCACCGCCGTCGTCAGCCCGACGACGAGGGCGACGAGGACGGCGAATGCGGCGATCTCGACGCGGCGGCGGGTCGAGCGCCGGGGTGCCGGGGGCGGGTCGGCGGCCGGTGCCGGCGCGACCGGGACGGGTGGTGGAGCGGGCGGTGCCGCCTCCGCCGGTGGGGCGTGGGCCTCCCGCAGCCGCTCGTGCCGGCTGCGCCAGCCCGCGACGTCGTCGGCCTCGACACCGACGCCGGCGAGCACGTCGGTGACGAGGTCGACGTTGGGCAGCCCCGGCCCCCGGGTGGCGGCCGCGATCGTCGACTTGCCCCACCCGGACACCGCCTCGGCCCGCCGGAAGGACACCCCGCGGCGCTGGAGCTCGGCGAGGAAGTCGGCGCAGAACCGCGCCGTGGTGTCCGGCGGACCCGTCGCGCTCACGCGGCACCCGCGGGGAGGGGACGACGTCCTCGCAGGTCGGACGCGTCCGGACGGCGTCCGGGACGCCCCCGGACGCGCCGGCGGTCACGGTCGGGCGTCACGGGGGAAGGCTACGACGAGCCGGCCCGGGCGCTGCGCCGGTCGTGGGTCTCGCGGGTACCGCGGGGGACGTACCCGCGGGAGAGTCAGCGCCCGGCCGGCCCCCGCACCACCTCGCGCAGCCGCGCGAGCCGTTCGGCGCGCCCCCGCTCGTCACCCCGCCCGCCCGGGCGGTAGTAGTCGCGGCCGACGAGCTCGTCGGGCGGGTACTGCTGAGCGACGACACCGGCCCGGTCGTCGTGGGGGTAGACGTAGCCCACCGCGTTCCCCTGCGCCTGGGCGCCCGCGTAGTGCCCGTCCCGCAGGTGCGGGGGCACCGGCCCCGCCGCGCCGTGCCGGACGTCGGCCATCGCCTCGTCGATCGCGGTGATCACGGCGTTCGACTTCGGCGCGGTCGCGAGGTGGATGGTCACCTGCGCCAGGTTGATGCGCACCTCGGGCAGGCCGATGAGCTGGACCGCCTGGGCGGCGGCCACGGCCGCGGGGAGGGCCGTGGGGTCGGCGAGCCCGATGTCCTCGCTCGCGTGCACCACCAGGCGCCGGGCGATGAACCGCGGGTCCTCCCCTGCCACGATCATCCGCGCGAGGTAGTGCAGCGCGGCGTCCGGGTCGGAGCCGCGGATCGACTTGATGAACGCCGAGATGACGTCGTAGTGCTGGTCGCCCGCGCGGTCGTAACGCACCGCGACCTCGTCGACGACGCGCTCGACGTCGGCCAGCGTGATCTCGCCGCTTCCCCCCACTGCGTCCGCCGCGGCCTCCAGGGCCGTGAGCGAGCGGCGCCCGTCGCCCGCGGCCAGCCGCACGAGGTGGGCCCGGGCGTCGGGGTGCAGCGTCACCGCCCCGCCCAGCCCCCGCGGGTCGGTCACGGCGCGGTCGAGCAGCGTGCCGACCGCCTCGTCGTCGAGGGCGTGCAGGCCCAGCACGAGGCTGCGCGAGAGCAGCGGCGCCACGACGGAGAAGCTGGGGTTCTCGGTGGTCGCGCCCACCAGCAGCACCACGCGGTCCTCGACGGCAGCGAGCAGCGCGTCCTGCTGGGTGCGCGAGAACCGGTGGATCTCGTCGATGAACAGGACGGTGCGCCTCGGCTCGGCCGCGGCCAGACGGCGGCGTGCGACCTCGATCACCCCCCGCACCTCCTTGACCCCGGCATTGAGCGCGCTCAGGGCCTCGAACGCCCGCCCCGTCGCCTGCGAGATCAGGCGCGCCAGCGTCGTCTTGCCCGTCCCCGGGGGCCCGTGGAGCACGACCGACGCCGGCGCCGCCCCCTCGACGAGGCGCCGCAGCGGCGCGCCGGGCGAGAGCAGGTGGTCCTGGCCGACGACCTCGTCGAGGCTCGCCGGGCGCATCCGCACCGCCAGCGGTACCGCCACTCCCCTGTCGGCGTGTTCCCCTGTTGGCGCCGGCCGGTCGTCCACGACACCCCGCGTGACCGGCCGCTCCGGGTCCGGGCCGGGTGGGGACGCCTCCGGCACCTCGACCTCGAACAGCCCGTCCTCACCCATGAAAGACACGGTAGTGACGTCAGCCGACGCTCCAGGCCGCGCCGGGTCGTGGGACGACGTCCACGGCGACGCCGCCGTGGGCGTGCAACCGGCGGGCACGGCCCGGGTCGGGGCCGGCCAGGACCACCGGGTGCCCGCGCTCGAGGGCCAGCACCGACACCCGCACCACGGCCTCGGCGAGGTCGAGCCCGTCGGGCGGGGCGTCGGAGAGCCGGCGTCCCAGCTCCCCGGGCCGCGCCGCCCCGGCGCGCGCGACGACCTCGTCGACGCCACCGGCCGGCGGAAGCGCCCCGCACGGCCCCGTCAGGGCGTAGCCGCCCGGCCACGGCGTCACCCGCCACCGCCACGGTCCCAGCCAGCGGGTCAGCGCCGCCGCGAGCCGCCGGGACGCCCCCGGGTCGCGGGGGCCGACCGTGTCCTCCCACGGCGCCCGCACGCGCCCCGACCCGCACGCTGCACACATCAGGGCCCCATCACGTGCGCGGGGTCCGGGCGAGGAAGTCCTGGGCGATCTCGTCGAACGTCGCCCACCGCACGCCCTCGTGGCCGTCGATGTGCTCGATGAGCCGCTCGAGCGCCAGCAGCACCTGCGGGCGGCCGGAGACGTCGGGGTGGATCGTCATCGTGAAGGCGGCGTAGTCGCACTCGCGGTACGTCCAGTCGAACTGGTCGCGCCACATCTGCTCGATGTCGCGCGGGTTGACGAACCCGTGGCTGTTCGGGCTGCCCTTGATGAACATCATCGGCGGCAGGTCGTCGAGGTACCAGTTCGCCGGGATCTCGACGAGGTCGGTCTCCCGACCGCGCTCGAGGGGCTTCATCCACGTCTCGGCGGGCTGGTCGTAGTCGATCGGCGTCCACGCGTCGCCCACGCGCACGTAGTACGGCGTGACGTCGCGGTGCATCAGCGAGTGGTCGTAGCGGATGCCGCGGTCGAGCAGGATCTCGTTGGTGACCCGGCTGAACTCCCACCACGGCGCGACGTAGCCGGTGGGCCGGCGCCCGCTGCGGCGCTCGATGAGCTCGACGCAGTAGTCGAGGATCGTCTCCTCCTGCACGCGGCTCATGGCCAGCGGGTTCTCGTGGCTGTAGCCGTGGACGCCGATCTCGTGGCCCGCCGCGACGCAGGCGTCGAACTCGCCGGGGAACGTCTCCACCGAGTGGCCCGGCCAGAAGAACGTCTGGGTCATGCCGTGGCGGCGGAACAGCTCCACCAGGCGCGGCACGCCGACCTCCCCGGCGAACAGGCCGCGCGAGATGTCGTCGGGCGAGTCCTGCCCGCCGTAAGAGCCGAGCCAGCCGGCGACGGCGTCCACGTCGACCCCGAACGCGACGAAGATCTCTTTGGCCATGCGGGTCCTCCTCAGCTCAGGTGCTCGTCGAGGAGTGCCCGGTGATCCGCCGGGTCAGCCGCGAGGACCAGCCCGAGCAGGATCCGCGCCTGCCAGGGGCTCAGGTCGCCGGCGAGCCGCGCGCCCCGCTCGAGCAGCGCCGCGCCGCCGCTCGCGTACCGCGCCGACACGGGACCCTCGGGCACGCGGCTGGCGACGAGGACGGTCACACCGGCGTCGACGGCCTCCCCCACCGCCTCGATCACGTCCGGGGACGCGTTGCCGATGCCCACCGCGGCGAGGACCACCCCGCCGGCGCCGGCCGCGACGGCGGCGCGCAGCAGCGTGCCGTCCGCGCCGTGGTGGGCGGCGACGACGTCGACCCGCGGGGGCTCGCCCGCCGGGAGCGGCAGGGCGGGCCGGCGGAGCGGCCGGGCCACGCGCCGGACGGACCCGTCGAGCACGCGGTGCACGACGGGGCCACCGAAGGCGCCGGCCGCGAGGGTGTGACGCTTGGCGACGCCGCGGGCCGCGAACGCCTCACCGTCGAAGCACAGGAGCACCCCGTCGCCGCGGACCTCGGGGGACGCGGCGACGGTGAGGGCGGTGCGCAGGTTGGCGGGCCCGTCGGCGCCGGGCTCGTCGGCGGCACGCTGGGCGCCGGTCAGGACGACGGGGCGCCGGTCGTCGAGCAGGAGGTCCAGCCCGTAGGCGCTCTCCTCCATCGTGTCCGTGCCGTGGGTGACGACGACGCCCTCGGCGCCCGCCTCGAGGGCGGCGGTCACCGCCGCGTGCAACCGCCGCAGGTCGTCCCACCCCATCGCGAAGCTCCCGGCGGTGGCGAGGTCGGTGACGGTGACGCCTGCGGTGACGTCCGCGGGGAGGTCGTCGACGACGCCGGCGTCGGCGAGCAGCGCCCGCCCGTCGCGGGCGGGGGCCAGCGGGCCGGGGAAGCCCGTGCTGGCGATGGTGCCGCCGGTGGCGACGAGGTGGACGGGCGGCTGGACGGGCACGGGGCGGCTCCGCGGGTCGGCGACGACGGGGGACGGCTAGGGTCGTTCCCCATGCACGAGATCCTCACCGTGCTCGAGTCCGACGCCCGCGCCACCCCCGAGCGGATCGCAGCGCTCACCGGCATCGCCGAGGACGAGGTGCGCGCGGCGATCGCCGGGTGGGAGGCCGACGGCGTCATCCGCCGGTACAAGACCGTGGTCGACTGGGACCGGTTCGGCGACGAGCGGGTCCGGGCGTTCGTCGACGTCACCGTCGCGCCCGAGCGGGGCCGCGGGTTCGACGACGTGGCCGAGCGGATCGCCAAGTTCCGCGAGATCCGGGCGGTCTACCTGGTGTCCGGGGCGCAGGACCTGCGGGTCGAGGTGGAGGGCTCCTCGATGAAGGAGGTCGCCGACTTCGTCGCCCAGAAGCTCTCGGGCGTCGACCGCGTGACGGCCACGAGCACCCACTTCCTGCTGCGGCGCTACAAGGACGACGGGCAGCTGCTCACCGACCCCGAGCCCGACCAGCGTCTGTCGTACACGCCGTGACGCCCCCGCAGAAGCCGCTGTCCCGGGTCGTCGAGGCGTGCCCGCCGTCGGGGATCCGCAGGTTCTTCGACCTCGCCCAGACGATGTCGGGCGTCATCTCCCTCGGCGTCGGCGAGCCCGACTTCCCGACGCCGTGGGGCGTGCGCGAGACCGCGATCCACGCGCTGACCCGCGGCGCGACGACGTACACCAGCAACTCGGGGCTGCTCGAGCTGCGCGAGCTGGTGTGCGCCGACCTCGCCGGGCGCTGCGGGGTGACCTACCGGCCCGCCGACGAGTGCCTGGTCACGTCCGGGGTCTCGGAGGGGCTGGACCTGGCGCTGCGCGCGCTGCTCAACCCCGGCGACGAGGTGATCGTCCCCGAGCCGTGCTACGTGGCCTACCAGCCGTGCGTGGCGTTCGCGGGCGGGACGCCGGTGCCCGTGGCGATGGATCCGGCGCAGGGCTACCGGCTCGACGCCGAGCGGATCGCCGCCGCGGTGACGCCGCGGACGAAGGCGGTGCTGTTCGGGTCGCCGTCGAACCCGACGGGCGCGGCGCAGTCGGCGGCCGACCTCACCGCGCTCGCCGCGCTGGCGGCCCGCGAGGACTTCTGGCTGGTCAGCGACGAGATCTACGACCGCCTGACCTACGTGGGCCACCACACGAGCACCGCCGCGGTCGACGGGGCGTGGGACCGCACGGTGCTGCTCGGCGGGTTCTCGAAGTCGTACGCGATGACGGGCTGGCGCGTCGGCTACGTGTGCGCGCCCGAGCCACTGGCGGCGCTGATGCACCGCATCCACCAGTACACGATGCTCTGCGCCCCGCACGTGAGCCAGGTGGCCGCGGTGGAGGCGCTGCGCAGCGCGGAGCCGGACGTGGCCGAGATGGTCGCCGACTACGACCGCCGACGCCGCCTGTTCGTCAAGGGGCTCGACGAGCTCGGGCTGACGTGCCCGGAGCCGGGCGGGGCGTTCTACGCGTTCCCGTCGATCCGGGCGAGCGGGCTGTCGTCGCAGGACTTCGCCGAGGCGCTGCTGAACTCCCAGAAGGTCGCCGTGGTGCCGGGCGACGTCTTCGGGCCCTCGGGCGAGGGGCACGTCCGCTGCTCCTACGCCACCGCGCTGCCCCTGCTCGAGGAGGCTCTCGAGCGCATCGGCCGTTTCCTCACCACACGTGCGTGATCTTCTGAGCTATAGCTCAGAAGATCACGCACGTAGGGGGTCAGTTGAGCTTGCGGGTGCCCTCGGGGAGGCCCCCGCCGGCGTAGGCGTCCTCGGCGAGCTGCGCGAGTGCGGTCAGGGCCACGTTCTGGCTCCACGGGCCGAAGGACACGCGGGCGACGCCGAGCTCGCCGAGCCGCCGTGTGCCCGGCATCCCGGGCACCCCGATGACGTTGACCTTGCGCTCCCCCAGCGCGTCGACCAGCGCGCGGATGGTGTCCTCGTCCAGCCGGCCCGGGCAGAAGAACGAGGTCGCGCCGGCCTCGAGGTACGCGCGCCCCCGCGTGATCGCGTCGTCGAGGATCTCCAGCGGGTCCCGGCCGCCGCCGCGCAGCCACGCGTCGGTGCGGGCGTTGAGTGCGAACGGCACGCCGGCGGACTCGGCGGCGGCGACGGCCGCCTCGACCGCCTTCACCGACTCCGACAGCGGCCTCAGCTGGTCCTCGAGGTTCGCGCCGACGACGCCGACGTCGATGGCACGGGCGATCGTGCCGCCCGGGTCGCCGTAGCCGGCCTCGAGGTCGGCCGTCACCGGCAGCTCGGTCTGCCGGGCGATCAGTCCGACCTCGGCGATCATCTCGTCGCGCGGGATCACCTCGCCGTCGGGGTAGCCGCGGGAGGCCGCGATGCCGTGGCTGGCCGTGGCCAGCGCCCTCGTGCCGGGGGTGTTCGCCACGGTCGTGGCGGTGATCGCGTCCCACACGTTGACGACCACGAGCAGCTCGGGGTCGGAGTGCAGACGCTGCAGCTCCCGGGCCTTGTCGATCACGCTGTCGGCGGTGCTCATGGTCGTCCCCGTACCCCGCGAGGGCCCCGTCCACCGGCCGCTGAGGGCACCCACACTGCGTCCGGTCCCTACGTGCCGCGGTCACTTACCGCGTCGCGACCCCGCTGGCAGCCTGGCTGACCTCGGCGGACCACCACCTGCCACGCCGCCGTGGAGCGGTCGGGGGAATCCGTGACCACTTTCGCCTCACACGACGACACCACGGTGCACATCCTCTGGATCAACGCCGGGCTCAGCTGCGACGGCGATTCGGTCGCGCTGACGGCGGCCACGCAGCCGAGCATCGAGGAGATCGCGCTCGGGGCGCTGCCGGGGTTGCCCAGGGTGGCGGTGCACTGGCCGCTGATCGACTTCGAGTCGGGACCGGACAAGGGCGCCGACACCTTCATCGAGAACTTCTTCCGTGCGGAGCGCGGCGAGCTCGACGGCCCGTTCGTCCTGGTCGTCGAGGGCTCGATCCCCAACGAGGCGATCAAGTCCGAGGGGTACTGGTGCGGGTTCGGCAACAACCCCGACACCGGGCAGCCGATGACCACGAGCGAGTGGATCGACCGGCTCGCCCCGAAGGCGCTGGCCGTCCTCGCCGTCGGCACCTGCGCCACCTACGGCGGCATCCACGCCATGGCGGGCAACCCGACCGGCGCGATGGGTGTCGCCGACTACCTCGGCTGGGACTGGACGTCCTCGGCGGGGCTGCCGATCGTCAACGTCCCCGGCTGCCCGGTGCACCCCGACAACCTCTCCGAGACGATCCTCTACCTGCTCTACCAGGCGGTCGGCTCGGCGCCCATGATCCCGCTCGACGAAGCGGGCCGCCCGACCTGGCTGTTCGGCCAGACCGTGCACGAGGGCTGCGACCGCGCCGGCTACTACGAGCAGGGTCAGTTCGCCACCGAGTACGGCTCGCCGGAGTGCATCGTCAAGCTCGGCTGCTGGGGGCCCGTGGTGAAGTGCAACGTCCCCAAGCGCGGCTGGATCAACGGTGTCGGCGGGTGCCCCAACGTCGGCGGCATCTGCATCGGCTGCACCATGCCCGGCTTCCCCGACAAGTTCATGCCGTTCATGGACGCCCCGCCCGGCAGCAGGCTGTCCGGGGTGGCGAGCGGGGCCTACGGGACGGTCGTGCGCAAGCTGCGCGACATCACCGCGAAGACGGTCGACCGGGAACCGCGCTGGCGGGCGAAGGGGCGGGAACTGCGCACCGGCTACCAGCCCACCGCCTTCTGAGAGCCAGCGTTCCGAGCCCAGAGAGGTCCGCGTCATGACCGCCACCGCGCCGAAGCAGAGCACGGGTCAGAAGACCGACCTGGTCGAGATGGCCTGGGACCCGATCACCCGCATCGTCGGCAGTCTCGGCATCTACACGAAGATCGACTTCGCGGGGAAGCGCATCGCCGAGTGCCATTCCACGTCGTCGATCTTCCGCGGCTATTCCATCTTCATGAAGGGCAAGGACCCGCGGGACGCGCACTTCATCACCAGCCGGATCTGTGGCATCTGCGGGGACAACCACGCCACCTGCTCGGTCTACAACCAGAACATGGCCTACGGGGTACGCCCGCCGCACCTCGGGGAATGGATCATCAACCTCGGCGAGGCCGCCGAGTACATGTTCGACCACAACCTCTACCAGGACAATCTCGTCGGCGTGGACTTCTGCGAGAAGATGATCGCGGAGACGAACCCGGGTGTCCTCGAGCTCGCGAACCGGACCGAGGCCCGCGGCGCCGCCGAGCACGGCTACCGCACCATCGGCGACATCATGCGGGCGCTCAACCCGTTCACCGGGGAGTTCTACCGCGAGACGCTGAAGGTCAGCCGCTACACGCGCGAGATGTTCTGCCTGATGGAGGGCCGGCACGTCCACCCCTCCACGCTCTACCCGGGCGGCGTCGGCACGGTCGCGACGATCCAGCTCTTCACCGACTACATGACCCGGCTCATGTGGTACGTCGAATTCATGAAGCGGGTCGTGCCGATGCACGACGACCTCTTCGACTTCATGTACGACGCGCTTCCCGGGTACGAGGAGGTCGGCCGCCGCCGCGTGCTCCTCGGTTGCTGGGGATCGCTCAACGACCCGGAGCACTGCGACTTCGACTACCGGACCATGACCGACTGGGGACGAAAGATGTTCGTCACCCCGGGCGTCGTGGTCGACGGGAAGCTGGTCACCACCGATCTCGTCGAGATCAACCTGGGGATCCGGATCCTTCTGGGCAGCTCGTTCTACCGAGGCTGGGAGGACCAGCCGGTGTTCGTGCGGCAGGACCCCCTGGGCAATCCCGTGTCGCAGGACCACCCGTGGAACCAGCACACGATCCCGGCGCCGCAGAAGCGCGACTTCGACGACAAGTACTCGTGGACGATGTCGCCGCGCTGGTTCGACGGCACCGACCACCTCCCGCTCGACACCGGCGGCGGACCGATCGCGCGGCTCTGGGCGACCGCGCTCGCCGGGCTGGTCGACATCGGCTACATCAAGGCCACCGGCCACAGCGTCGACATCAACCTCCCGCGCACGGTCAACCGGCCCGAGCGCACCTTCACCTGGACCCCGCCCACGGACAAGCAGGGACGCCCCCTCTCCAACGCGATCGAGCGCGACCGGGCCCGCACCTACTTCCAGGCCTACGCCGCCGCGGCCGCGATGCACTTCCTGGAGAAGGCGCTGGCCGAGGTCCGCGGCGGGCACACGAAGACCTGGGAGTCGTTCACGGTGCCCGACGAGTCCGTGAGCTGCGGGTTCACCGAGGCGGTCCGCGGGGTGCTGTCCCACCACATGGTCGTGCGGGACGGGAAGATCGCGAACTACCACCCCTACCCGCCCACGCCGTGGAACGGCAGCGTGCGCGACAAGTTCGGCACGCCCGGTCCCTACGAGGACGCCGTGCAGAACACCCCGATCTTCGAGGAGAACCCTCCGGAGAACTTCAAGGGCATCGACATCATGCGCGCGGTCCGCAGCTTCGACCCGTGCCTGCCCTGTGGCGTGCACATGTACCTGGGCAACGGCAGGCAGCTGCACCGGGAGACCTCGCCGACCCAGCTCAACCTGCCCTGAGCCATGGTGTCCCCGTTCGCCGACGAGGAGGGCACCGACCCGGGCGCCGTGGCCGCGACCATCGCGGAGCTGCTCGACGAGCTCGCGGAGGAGCCCGCCGCCCGCGAGGTCGGCGAGGATCTCGTGCGCGTGCTCATGCAGTTCTACGGCGCGGGCCTCGACCGGATCGTCTCGATCGCGCGGCTCGGCGGCGGCGACGCGCTGGTGCACCGGCTCGCCGCCGACCCCCTCGTCGCCGCGCTGCTGGCGCTGCACGACCTGCACCCCGTGGAGCTGCCGGTCCGGGTCGGGCACGCCCTCGACACCGCACGCCGTCGCCTCGGCAGCCACGGGGGCGGCGTCGCGCTCGACCGCGTCGACACCCACACCGGCACCGTGCACGTGACGCTGGCGGCCGGCTGCGGCTCCTCGTCGGAGACCGTGCGCGACGTCGTCCGCACCGCGGTCACCGAGCTCGCCCCGGAGATCGCCGCGGTCGAGTTCACGTCCGAGGAGCCAGGACCCACGCTGCTCCAGATCGGGCTGGGACCCCCGGGCGTCCCCGCGGCCGGATCATGAGCACCGTCGGCGAGGTCGCGGGGCTGCGCCGGTTCCTCGCTCCCCGGGAAGGGCGGGCGTCCGCGCCGGCGGAGCGCTGCGACCTGTGCGCGGCGGAGATCCCCGCCGAGCACCCGCACCTCGTGCACACCGGCGAGCGCTCGCTGCGCTGCGCGTGCCGGGCGTGCGCGCTGCTGTTCAGCGGGAGGACCGACGGCGTCCGGACCGTGCCCGACCGCTGGCTGGCCGACTCACGGTTCGTGCTCACCGACGGGCAGTGGGACGCGCTGCAGATCCCCGTGGGGTTGGCGTTCTTCCTGGAGAGCAGCGCGACCGGTGGCGTCGTCGCCTGCTACCCCGGGCCCGCGGGGGCCACCGAGAGCGAGCTGGACCTGCGGGCCTGGGCCGACGGCGTGGGCGCGGGGCGGCTCGCGGCCCTGCTCGAGCCCGACGTCGAGGCCCTGCTCGTGCGCCGGGACGCCGAGCCGGGCGCCGCGACGTCCTGCCTGCTCGTGCCGATCGACGCCTGCTACCGCCTCGTCGGTCTCGTCCGCCGGCACTGGCGCGGGTTCGACGGGGGCGCCGAGGCCTGGCAGCACGTCGACGCCTTCTTCGCCGACGCCCGCGCCCGGGCCCGGGAGGTGGACCCGTGACGCTCCCCTTCCCCCGCGCCGCGCCCGGACCCGCGCTCCGGTTCGCGGTCCTCGGGGCCGATCACGACCCCGCCGCGCTCGCCCCCACCCTGCGTCTCAGGGTCGCGGTGTCCGAGACGACGGGCACCCGTGTCCACGCGCTCGCGTTGCGCACGCAGATCCGGATCGAGCCCGCGCGCCGGCGCTACTCGGCGGCGGAGCAGCGCCGGCTGGTCGAGCTGTTCGGCGAGCCGGAGCGCTGGGGCCGCACGCTCAACCCGGTGCAGCTCGCCACGGTGTCCACGGTGACGCCCGGCTTCACCGCCGAGCACACGCTGACCCTCGACGTGCCCCTGACCGCGGACACGGACCTCGCCGCGACCCGGTACTTCCGCGGCCTGGCCGGCCCCGACGACCCCGACGACCCCGACGACCCCGACGACCGGGCGACGCATCGCCCCGGCGCCGCGACCAGCGACGGCGAGGCGCCCCTCCTCCTGCTGTTCAGTGGCACCGTGTTCTACGAGGGCGACACCGGGGTCCAGGTCGGGCTCGTGCCGTGGAGCAGCGAGGCGACGTTCCACCTCCCGGTCGCGGTGTGGCGGGCGATGATGGCCGCGCACCACGGCGGCACCGTCTGGATCCGGCTCCCGGAGCGCACGGCCGGCGACCTGGCGGCGTGGCGCGCGGCGCGTGCCCTGCCCTCCTGGGACCAGACCGTCGCGGCCCTGCTGGCCGCCGCCGAGGGGCACGGCGGGGGGAGGGCGCCGTGAGCACCACCGACCCCTTCGCCGAGCTCGCCGGGGTCACCGCCGTCGCCGATGCGGTGCTCCTCGAGGGCTACCTCCTCTACCCCTACCGGGCGTCGGCGCAGAAGAACGCGCTGCGCTGGCAGTTCGGGGTCCTCGTGCCCCCGGCGGCCGCGCCGCGCCTCGCCGAGCCCTCCCGCAGCCGCACCGAGCTCCTGCTCGAGCCGCGGGCCGGGGCCACGCTGCGCCTGCGCGTGCGCTTCCTCCAGGTCCAGGAGCGCGTCCTCCTCGACCGCGAGGGCCGGGTCCGTGACGAGATGACGGTCGACGGGACCCCGTACTTCGGCTGGGACGAGGGCGTGCCCCGCGAGATCGACGCCGCGGTGGCGCTCGCCGACCTGCGCGAGGGCCCGGTCACGGTGCCGATCGCGCTCCCCGGCGCGGAGTCGCGCGACCCGATCGTCGACGCGGCCGGCGTCGAGCACGGCGCCTACCTGCGGCGGACCCACGGGCTCACCGGCCACGCCGAGCTGTCGGCGACGCCCGTTCCCGGCCCGTACGGGGCGTGGCGCCTGCGGCTCGACGTCGTCAACGACACCGCGTGCCGGCCCGACCCCACGAGGGACGCTGCCCTGCGCCGCGCGCTGGTCGCCGCGCACGGCGTGCTCGGGCTGGACGCCGGCGCGTTCCTGTCCAGCACCGACCCTCCGGAGTGGGCCGCCGCGGCGGTGGGCGCATGCGTCAACGAGCACAGCTGGCCGGTGCTGGCCGGGGCGCCCGGCACCGCCCGGCTGGTGCTGGCCTCGCCGATCATCCTCGCCGACCACCCCCAGCTCGCTCCGGAGAGCCCGACCGACCTGTTCGACGGCACCGAGAACGACGAGATCCTCAGCCTGCGGACCCTCGCGCTCACCGACGCCGAGAAGCGGGAGGCGCGGGCCACCGATCCCCGGGCCGCCGAGCTGCTCGACGCGCTCGACGCCATGGGCCCGGCGATGTTCGAGCGCCTGCACGGCACGATCCGCCCCGACGGGCGGGCGCCCGACGAGGTCCCCACCCTCGTCACGCCCGCCACACCCCCGCCTACCACACCCTGGTGGGACCCCGCCGCCGACGCGTCGGTCGACCCGGAGACCGACACGACCCTGGTGCAGGGGCGGCCGGTGTCGCGGGGCAGCGCGGTCGTGCTGCGGCCCGCCCCCGGCGGCGACGCGCAGGACGTGTTCCTCGACGGCGCGGCCGCGACGGTGCAGGCCGTGGTGCACGACGTCGACGGCCAGGTCCACGTCGCGGTCTCGCTCGACGACGACCCCGGCGCCGACCTGCAGGCCACCCACGGCCGCTACCGCTACTTCCGCCCCGACGAGCTCGGGACCGGTCTCGGGATCGGAGAGGCCCGATGAGGATCCTGGTCGGCGGCGTCGGCAACGTGTTCTTCTCCGACGACGGCTTCGGCTCGGCGGTGGCGCGGCGCCTGCTGGCCGTGGGCGGCCTTCCCGCCGCGGTGGACGTCGTCGACGTCGGCGTCCGCGGCATGCACCTCGCCTACCAGGTCCTGGAGGGCTACGAGGTGCTGCTCGTGGCCGACACCACCCGGGGCGGGGGCCCGCCCGGCTCGCTGTACCTGCTCGAGCACGACCTCACCGACGCCGGCGCCTTAGCGTCGTTCGACCCGCACGGGATGGAGCCCGACGCGGTGCTCGACCTGGTCGGCGCGCTCGCCCGTGCGGTCGGCACCCACGAGCTGCGCCGGGTGCTGGTGCTCGGCTGCGAGCCCGCCGACCTCGGCGCCGGCATGGGCCTCACGCCCGCGGTGGCGGACGCGGTCGACGCGGCGGTCGAGGCCGTGCCGCGCATCGTCGCCCACCTCCTCGACGACCGACCCTTCACCCCCGCCGCGAGCGGGATCCGCACCGACACGGGAGCCGCACGATGAAGAAGATCCTGGTCCTCGCCCTGCTCGGCGGCGCCGGGTACGTCCTGTGGGACTCGCGCGACGACATCCGCCGCTACCTGCGCATCCGGAACATGTGAGACCCGTGCACGAGTTCGGGGTGGCCGCCGGGGTACTCGACGCCGTGGAGGCGCGCGCCGCGGGGCGCCCGGTCTGCGCCGTGCGGGTGCAGGTCGGCGCGCTGCAGCGCCTCGAGCGGCCCGTGTTCGACCAGGCGTTCGCCCTGATCGGCGACGGCGGGGTGGCCGACGGGGCCAGCGTCGAGATCGTCGAGGTGCCGGTGACCGTGCGGTGCCGCGACTGCGGCGCCACGACCACCGCCGACGGGCTCGTCACCACCTGCGGGGGCTGCGACGGGCACGACCTGGAGCTCCTGGCCGGCGACGACCTGGTCCTGGAGTCGATCACCCTCGCGGACCGGGCCCCGGGGCCGGGACGCGAACCGAGGAGGAGGTGGGCAGATGTGCCTGGGCATCCCAGGTGAGCTCATCGAGATGGCCACCGACGACACCGATCTCGCCCTGGTGTCGGTGGCCGGGGTCCGGCGGCGCGTGAACGTCGGCCTGCTCACCGAGGACGACGAGCTCGCGGTGGGCGACTGGGTGCTCATCCACGTGGGCTTCGCGCTCGCCAAGATCGACGAGGCGGAGGCGCAGGCCGCCCTGGAGATGCTGCACGGCCTCGGGCCGGCCTACGACCAGGAGCTGGCGGACTTCACCGGCTCGGCGGTCGGGAGGGAGGGACTGTGAGGTTCGTCGACGAGTTCCGCGACGCCGACACCGCCCGGGCGCTGGCGACCCGCATCGCCGCGCTGTGCGAGCCGGGCCGGCGCTACGCCTTCATGGAGGTCTGCGGCGGGCACACCCACACGATCTACAAGCACGGCCTCGAGGACCACCTGCCCGAGTCGATCCGGCTCGTGCACGGGCCCGGCTGCCCGGTGTGCGTGCTGCCGATGGGTCGGGTCGACGACGCCGTCGCCATCGCCGAGCAGCCGGACGTGATCATGACCGCGTTCGGGGACATGATGCGGGTGCCGGGTGGGCGGGGCTCGTTCTTCGACGCCAAGGCCGCCGGCGCCGACATCCGCATGGTCTACAGTCCGCTCGACGCCCTCAAGATCGCTCGCAACACCCCGGACAAGCACGTGGTCTTCATGGCGATCGGGTTCGAGACCACCGCACCCTCGACGGCGATGACCGTCCTGCGCGCCGCGCGGGAGGGCATCGAGAACTTCTCGGTCTTCTGCAACCACGTCACGATCATCCCGGCGATCAAGGCCATCCTCGACTCCCCCGACCTGCGCCTCGACGGGTTCCTCGGCCCCGGGCACGTCTCCACCGTGATCGGGTGCCGGCCCTACGAGTTCATCGCCCGGCGTCACGGGCAGCCGCTGGTGGTCGCCGGGTTCGAGCCGCTGGACATCCTCCAGGCCGTCCACCAGCTGATGCGCCAGCGCCGCGAGGGCCGGTGCGAGGTCGAGAACCAGTACAGCCGGGTCGTGCCCTGGCAGGGCAACCGCCGGGCCCTCGAGGTCATCGGGGAGGTCATGGAGCTGCGGCCCTGGTTCGAGTGGCGCGGTCTGGGCTTCATCTCGCAGTCCGCGATGCAGGTGCGGGACGCGTACGCGGCCTTCGACGCCGAGCGCCGCTTCGCCGTACCGGGCGTACGGGTCGCCGACCCCAAGGCCTGCCAGTGCGGCGAGGTGCTCAAGGGCGTGCTCGAACCCTGGGAGTGCAAGGTGTTCGGCACCGCGTGCACGCCCGAGACGCCCATCGGCACGTGCATGGTGTCCTCCGAGGGCGCGTGCGCGGCGTACTACAACTTCGGCCGGTTCAGCCGCTCCCGGGTCCGTGCCGGCTCCGCCGGGCCGACCCCGCTCGCCGACCCGGTGGTGCTGCGATGAGCGCACCGCAGGGGAACGCGCCGGCCCGCGCCGGCTGGGCCGAGGAGGCCGTCGCCACCCATGCCGGCGCCGAGCACCTGCGCACCGAGGAGCAGGTCCTCGAGCGGGTCGAGCGGGCCCGGCGTCGCCGGCCGCGGGTGCGCGAGGAGCGGATCACCCTCGCCCACGGCGCCGGCGGCAAGGCCACGCGCACGCTCGTCGAGGCCGTGTTCGTCGACGCCTTCCGCAACCCCGTGCTCGAGCAGCTCGAGGACGGGGCGGCGGTGAGCGTGGGCGGGGCCCGCCTCGCGTTCACCACCGACTCCTTCGTCGTCTCGCCGCTGTTCTTCCCCGGCGGCGACATCGGCGACCTCGCGGTCAACGGCACCGTGAACGACCTGGCGATGTGCGGGGCGCGCCCCCTGCACCTCTCGGTCGGGGTGATCCTCGAGGAGGGCTTCCCGGTCGCCGACCTGCAGCGCATCGCCGCGTCCATGGCACGCGCCGCCGCGGCGGCCGGGGTGGAGATCGTCACCGGCGACACGAAGGTCGTGCGCCGCGGGCAGGCCGACGGGTGCTTCCTGACCACCGCCGGGATCGGGGTGCGCGAGCGGGACGTCACGCTCGGCGCGGCGACGGTCCGGCCGGGCGACGCGGTGCTCGTGTCCGGGCCGATCGGCGACCACGGGGTGACGGTGATGCTCGCCCGCGGGGAGCTCGACATCGAGGCCGACGTCGTCTCCGACACCGCGCCGATGCACGGCCTCGCCGCCGCCCTGCTCGACGCCGCCGGCGACGGGGCGCGGGTGCTGCGCGACGCCACCCGCGGCGGGGTCGCGACGATCCTCAACGAGATCGCCGGCGCGGCGGGAGTCGGGGTCGTCGTCGACGAGGCCGCGGTGCCCGTGCGCGAGGAGGTCCTCGGGGCCTCCGAGCTGCTCGGGATCGACCCGCTGTACGTGGCCTGCGAGGGCCGCCTGGTCGCCGTCGTCGACGCCGCGCGCGCCGCGGCGGCGCTGGCGGCGCTGCGGGCCCACCCGCTCGGTGCCGGCGCCGCGCTGATCGGCCACGTCGCCGACGACCCGCCCGGGCTGGTGCTGCTGCGGACCGCCTTCGGCGGCACGCGGATCGTCGACCTCCTCGTCGGCGACCCGCTGCCGCGCATCTGCTGATCCGCCGCTGGCGGAGAGGGCCACCGAGACGGACGAGGAGGACCGACGATGAAGGACGCCGAGCGGGGCGCGGAGAAGGCGTTCCGTGCGAAGGAGAACGCCCCCGGGCCCGGGCCGGGGCGCGAGCCGTCCCGGGAGGAGGAGGCCGGGATGCGCGACACCGAGACGGAACCGCAGCCGCCGCTCGGGGTCGGGGAGAGCCTCTCCACCCGGGGCGAGGAGGTCGCCGCGGGTACCGAGGACGAGGCCGGACAGCAGGGCGCGTCGGGCCGTCCTTACGGTCACGGGAGCGGCAACGAGCCCCGCGGGGTGCACCCCAACCCGCCCGTGACCGAGGGCAGCCCCGACCTCCCCACCGGGGACCAGGGTGGCTGACGCGAGCGCGAGCGGTCAGCCCAGCGCCCTCCGGGTGAGCTCGGCCAGCACCTGGTAGACGGTGGTCTGCGCCTCCTGGATGCGGTGGACCGACGAGGAGGGCATGACGAACAGGTGGTCGACGACGCCCGGTTCGGCCATCGCCCCGCCGTCGTAGCCGGCCAGCCCGACGGTGACCAGCCCGCGCCGGCGGGCCTCGGCCAGCCCGCGCAGGACGTTCGCCGAGCCGCCGCTGGTCGACAGGGCGACGGCGACGTCACCCGGGCGGCCGGCCGCGGCGATCGGGCGTGAGAACACGACCGCGAAGGCCACGTCGTTGGCGAGCGCCGTGAGCGTCGCGACGTCCGCGGCCAGGGCGGTCGCGGGCCACGACCGGGGGTCGTCGGCCGTCGGCAGGGCGAACAGGGCGGCGAGCGCCTGGGCGTCGGTGCTGCTCCCCCCGTTGCCGAACGCGAACAGGCGCCCACCGCCGGCGAGCGAGTGCGCCATCGCGGCCGCGCACGCCGCGAGCGCCTCGGCGTGCGCCGCGACGACCTCCTCGCGCAGGGCCGCGATCTCGTCGACCTTCTCGCGCGTCGAGGCGACCACCTGCGCCAGCACGCGCGCCGGCGCGTCGTCGTCCGCCCCGTCGTCCTCCTCGGGATAGAGGAACGGGTACAGCGCCTCGACGCCGCTCATCGCGCAGCCGCCAGGGGCAGGGCTCCCGGGTGCTCGAGGAAGACGTGCACGAGCTCCCACAGCACGTGGTAGATCGTCACGTGCAGCTCCCGGACCACGGCAGGGTCGGGCGAGCACACCCGCAGCACGTGGTCGAGACCCGGCAGCGCGCCGACCGCTCCCCCGTCGCCGCCGACCAGCGCGACCGTGAGCAGCCCGCGGTCACGGGCCTCGGCGAGGCCGTGGGCGACGTCGGCGCAGTCACCGTCGGCCGAGAGCCCGATCGCGACGTCCTCCGGACGCGCGTGGGCGCGCAGCGACGCGGCCACCGTGTCCGCCGTACCGGCACGCCGGGCGAGTCCGGTGACCACCGCGGGGTCGGCCACCAGCGACAGCGCGGGCAGCGCGCGCTTGCCCACGATCACCGGGTGGACGAACTCCACCGCGAGGTGCGCCGCGTCGGCCGCGGCCGGGCCGTTGCCGAAGGTGAGCAGCCGCCCGCCGCGGGCGAAGCGCACCGCCACGTCCCGGCACGCCGCCGCGATCCGTTCGGCGTCCCGGGACAGCGCCGTCGTCGCCGCCCTCCGGCGCGCGACGGCGTCGAGCGCGTCCTGCGCCGTCGGCGTGCGCACTCCCGTCATGACCCCTCCCCCTCTCCCGGGGCGACCGGGCGCCCCCCGCAGGCGGCCACGGCGGCCTGGCCGAGGCTGATCCCCGCGTCGGTGCACGGCACCCGCTCGTGGGTCAGCACCCGCAGGCCGGCGGCCTCGAGCCCGGCGCGCACCCGCTCGGTGAGCACCTGGTTGACGAACACCCCGCCGGAGAGCACGGCCGTACCCACGCCGTGGGCGGCCGCGGCGGGCACGACCGCGCGGACGGTGGCGTCGGCGAGCCCGTGGTGGAAGCGCGCGGCGATGCGCCCCGGGTCCACCCCGGCGCGGACGTCGTCGGCCACGGCGGCGACCAGGTCGCCCACGGGCACCACGCCGTCGCGGGCGGGCCCGACGGGGTAGGCCGTGTGCTCGTCCGGGTCGACACGCTGCTCGAGCTCGACGGCCGCCTGGCCCTCGTAGGTGGTGGTGTCGCGGACCCCGACCAGCGCGGCGACCGCGTCGAACAGGCGCCCCGCGCTGGACGTCGCGAGGGTGGCCGACGCTCCGGCGAGAGTGGTCACCGCGTCCCACCGGTCGCGGTGGCGCCCGGCCACGGCGAGGTCGCGGCCCTCCGCGCCGAGCCACGCGGCGGCCATCCGCCAGGGGGCGCGCACCGCGGCCGCACCGCCGGGCAGGCCCACGGTCTGCAGGTGGCCCACGCGGCGCGCGGCGCACAGCGACGCGAGCAGGAGCTCGCCGCCCCAGACGGTGCCGTCCGGGCCCCAGCCGGTGCCGTCGTAGGCGACGCCGAGCGCCGGGCCGTCGTCGGGCCCCCACCCGTGCTCGGCCAGGCACGACGCCACGTGGGCGTGGTGGTGCTGGACGGCGACGGGCTCGAGGTCGTCGCGGCCGAGCGCATAGGACGTGGAGCGGTACTGCGGGTGCAGGTCGTGCGCGACGACCTCGGGGGTGATCGCGAACAGCCGGCCGAGGTGCTCGATCGCGTCGGTGAAGGCGCGCAGGGTCGCGAGGTTCTCCAGGTCGCCGATGTGGGAGGACGGGAACGCCCGGCGGCCGGCGGCGAGCGTGATCGTCACCTTCTGCTCGGCCCCGCACGCCAGCACCGGCCGGAGCACCCTGAATCCCAGCGGCACCGGTTCGGGCGCGTAGCCGCGGGCGCGGCGCACGGGCACGACGCGGCCCCGCGCCACGCGCACCACCGAGTCGTCGACCCGGGTGCGAATCGCGCGGTCGTGGGTGAGGAAGCCGTCGACGAGCGGGGCGAGACGCTCGGCGGCGTCGTCGTCGCGGTGGGCGATCGGCTCCTCGGAGGAGTTCCCGCTGGTCAGGACGAGGGGGCGGCCGAGGTCCGCGGCCAGCAGGTGGTGCAGCGGGGTCGGCGGGAGCATCACCCCGAGCTCGGCGGTGCGGGGCGCCACCGCGGCGGCGACGGCCGCACCGGCCCGGCGCGGGCGCAGCACGATCGGGCGGCGACGTCCCGCGAGCACCTCCCGCGCGACCGGGTCGAGCCGGACGAGGCCGTCGGCGACGGCGAGGTCCCCGGCCAGCAGCGCGAACGGCTTGTCCTCCCGGTGCTTGGCCGCCCGCAGCCGCGCCACGCCCGCCTCGTGGTCGGCGCGCACCGCCAGGTGGTAGCCGCCCAGCCCCTTCACCGCCAGGATCTCGCCCGCGGCGAGGCGCTGCACCGCCCGGTCGAGGGCGTCCTCGGCGACGCCGTCGAGGCGCACCGTGGGGCCGCAGTCGGGGCAGCACACGGGCTGGGCGTGGAAGCGGCGGTCGCGCGGGTCGTGGTACTCGGCGGCGCACGCCGGGCACATCGCGAACCTGGCCATCGTGGTGGTCGCGCGGTCGTAGGGGACGTCGCAGACGATCGACAGGCGTGGCCCGCAGTTCGTGCAGTTGACGAACGGGTGGCGGAAGCGGCGGTCGGCGGGGTCGGTGAGCTCGGCGAGGCAGGCGGCGCAGGGTGCGGTGTCGGCGGAGACCAGCGTCCGCGGTCCCGGCGCGGACGGGTCGCTGGGCGCGATGGTGAAGCCGACCGCGCCCGTGGCCGGCAGCGCCGTGCGGGTCACCGTCTCGACCGCCGCGAGCGCCGGAGCGCGCTCCCGCAGTGCGGCCTCGAGTGCATCGACGTCCGCGGCCGCGCCCTCCACCTCGACGACGACCCCGGCCGCGTCGTTGCCGACGGAGCCGGCGAGCCCGAGACCGGTGGCCACGCCGTGCACGAAGGGCCGGAACCCGACCCCCTGCACGATCCCGGTCACCGTGAACCGGGCCCGCACCGCCGTGCCCTTCATGCCGGTCGCGAGGGTCACCCGGTGCCACCCCCGAGGCGGGCGATGGCCTCCCCGGCGTGCACGAGGACCACGTCCCCGACCGCGGCCTCCACCAGCGCCACGCTGATCTGCTCGCGGCCCCGGCCGGTGTCGACCCAGGCCAGGTCGCCGTCGGCGAGCGCCACCACGCGCCAGGGCAGCGCCTCGTCGGAGCAGGTGACGCACACCGGCCCGTCGCAGGGTTCCGGCCCGCTCACGGGGACCCCGCGGTCAGCGAGCCGGCGCGTGCGAGGAAGGCGCGCACGAGGTGGTGCGTGGCCTCGAGGGTCTCCACCTGGCGGCGCAGCGCCTCCTTGCCGTCGGCGGTCAGCGCGTAGGTGCGGCGGGCCGGGCCCGAGGTGGACAGGCACCACGACGAGGAGACGAGCCCCTCCCGCTCGAACGAGCGCAGCGTCCGGTACACCCCGCCCGCGTCGGTGTCGTCGATGAACGACGCGTGCAGGCGCTCGACGAGGTCGTAGCCGTGGGCGGGTCGCTCCTGGAGCAGGAGGAGGAGGCACGGTCGGAGGAAGTTCCGCGGCTCGTACTCGCCCATGGCGGCTCCCGCCCGGCCCCCGCGGTGGTGGAGGGACCGTTGCTCCTGTGGTGGCGATCACATAGTGTCCTCCCCAGCGAGCGGTCCGACAAGCGATGCGGTAGTGCGACCGGTGGGCGGCGAGGCCGATGGACGACGCGACCCGAGCCGTGCTCGAGCTGTGGGACGTGGCCGAGGAGGCCGTCGACGGGCTCGCGCCCGAGGACTGGTCCCGTCCCGCACCCGGCGCCGAGCCGACGGTCGGTGACCTCGTCGCGCACCTCGCCGGCGTCCACGCGGACACCCACTACGCCGCACCCGACCGGCAACGGGCCTCGCTGGCCGACGCTCGACGCCGCACGGCGCTGGCCATCGACGGACGCCACGCCGGCGACCGCGTCCTCGGCGCGCACTGCCTCGACCTGTGCCTGCACGCCCACGACCTCACGACCGCGCTGGGCGCCCCCGTCGACCTCGGCGAGCACCCGGCCGCCGCCCTCGAGGCCTGCCGGCTGATCGTCGACGTCGCCCCGCGGCTCCTGGTGGCCGCGCTCGGGCCGCGGGACGCGACCGTGCGCCTGGTCGTGCGCCGCCCGGACGGCGCCGCGGGCGAGCACCCGACGGCGTTCGCACGCACCGTGCACATCGTCGGCGGGCGGTGCGCGGGGCCGGCCCCGCACACGGCTCCGGACGTCGTCGAGGTCGACGCGGACGCCCTGCTGCTGCTCCTGGCCGGGCGGCGGCCGGCCGAGTCGCTCGCCGCGGACGGCGCCGCCGCATGGTCCGGGACCGCCGCGGACGCGTTCGTCCACCGGGCGCGGCTGGTCGGCTGACCTCGAGGGACCGAGTCGGCGCCGCGGCGCGGTCACATCCAGCCGTGCACCGTGACGCCCGCGTCGGCCATCTCGGCGAGCGCGCGGTCGGCGTCGCCCGCCTCCAGCTCCACGTGCCGGGTGGCGTCGGCGAGCAGAGTGACCTCGTAGCCGTGACGGCGTCCGTCGAGCGCGGTCTCCTTGACGCACACGTCCCCGGCCAGCCCGACCACCACGAGCGACCGGGCGCCGGCCTCGCGGAGCACGGCGTCGAGCTCGGTGGCCGACTCCTCACCCGAGGTGGGGTGACGAGCGCTGAACGCCGAGTAGCCGTCCTCGCCGCCGGTGCCCTTGCGGATCACCGGGCCGTCCACCACGAGGTCGGGGTGCAGCTGCGCGCCCCACGTGCCCTGCACGCAGTGCACCGGCCAGGTGCCGCCGTCGGTGACGAAGTGCGGCGTGTGCTCGGGGTGCCAGTCCTGGGAGTACACGACCGTCGCGCCCGCCCGGCGGGCGGCGCGGATCTCCTCGTTCGCCAGGGGCACGATCTCCTCCCCGCCGGCGACGTACAGGCCGCCCCGGGGATCCGCGAAGTCGTTCTGCACGTCCACCACCACGAGAGCGGTGGTCGGGTCGTAGAGCGATGTCATCGTGACCTCCTCACCGTGGTCCCCCGATGGTCCGGGCCGTCCGTCCGGCCGGCCACCACGGACGTCAGGCGAAGGCCGGATAGGGCGCCAGCACGGCCTCCCCGCCGTGACGGCCGAGCGCGCCGACCACGGCCGCGGCGAGCTCGGCGGTGGCCACCAGGCCCGCGCGTTCGGCGTCGACCCCGAGGCGCCGCCACAGCGCGCTCAGCACCGCGGGCGCGTCCTCGCCGGGGTCCGCCACCACGACGCGCGCCGCCCGCCCCGCGGGCGTGGTGCCCACGACCGCCGGCAGCAGCGCGCGCGTCGACAGCCACACCCACAGCACCTCGGCCTGCAGCACCCGCTCGCGCAGTACCTCGGCGTCGGCCAGGTCGGTCCACACCGGTGTGATCTCGGCCTGCCACGCCGCGACGAGCGCCTCGGCCATGCCCGGCGGCTGGGCGTGCGCCCGGCCGCCGCTGGGCAGCGGCAGGCACAGCGACGCCGCGGTGAGGGCGACGTCGCGGAAGCAGCCCCACTCGAAGTCGAGGAACCGTGCGCCGCTGCCGGTGAGCAGGCAGTTGTCCGGACGGATCTCGGCCGGGCTGAACGCGCGGTAGCCCGAGCCGCCGAGCAGCCGCACGGCCGTGCGGGCCTCGGCGACCCCGGCGGGCGCGGCCTCGACGCGCAGCAGCTGGGCCAGCTGGTCGGGCACCTCGGCCAGCGCCGCGCGCGCGTCGTCGGCCAGCGGGTCACGCCACGTCCGGACGCCGAACCGGCGCAGCAGGGCTCCGAAGTCGTGCTCGCGGCCCGCGGTGGCCGCCTGCATCCGTCCCAGCGCCCGCGCCCAGCCCAGCAGCGCGCGCTCGGCGGCCTTGGGGTCGCGCTCGTCGAGACGGTCGGCCAGCGTCGAGCACCGGCCGAGGTCCTCGAGCACGAGCAGCCGGTGTGCCGGGTCGTTGGCCACGAGCATGGGGCTCGCCCGGTCCTCGGCCGGCATCGCGGTGAGCAGCTGGCAGGACGCGGCCTCGAAGCGGAACCGGTCGGCGCTCGGCTCGCCGGCGCCGGGCTCGTCGAGATAGTGCTTGAGCACCAGGGTGCGGGGCAGCGAGAAGGGGTTCTCGGCCACGCGCACGCGGACCACGACCGAGCGCGAGCTGCCACCGAGGTCCACGGGATCGGCCAGGCGCACCGTCGCCCCGTGGCGCCGCGTCAGCAGCTCCTCGGCCAGCGTGACCACCCGCGCGTGGTCGGCGTCACGCTCCGCGTCCGCGGCACGCCCATCGGCGGTGCCCGCGTCGTCCGTCGTCAGGGGAGCCATCAGCGACGGGACTCTACCGGTCCGCGACATGCGCCGGGAGTGAATCAGGGAGGCGGCGGCGCCGCCGGACGGCCCGCACGAGCAGCAGGACGACCACGCCCGAACACACGATGGCCACGACGTTCACGGCCAGCTGGAGCAGCGAGCTCGCCGCCCGGCCCCAGTCCCCGAGCACCACGGCCACCGCCGCGAACCCGGCCGCGGGCACCGTCGTCACCGAGATGAACACCCCGACCAGGACCCCCGAGCCCTCTCCGGCGATCAGCGCGACCATGCCCGCGACCCCGGCCAGGAGCGCCACGACGAACGAGAGCGGCCCGACGTGGTAGACGAACTCGACGCCGGGGAGGTTGGTCAGCGCGTCCGAACTCCGGCCCCAGCACCATCGCCCCGACCACGGTGACCGGCGAGTTGGTCACGACTCCGATCGCCCCGAGCAGGCAGGCGATCGTGAGCATGACCACGAACGTCACCGACAGTCGCGCCCCCTGCCCGGTGCGCGCCAGCAGCTCGTCCCACACCACCGCGTCGACGCCCTCGCCCGGCGCGGCCTCCTCGGCCCGGTCGGCGGCGGCCGAGACGACGGTGTCGAGGGTCTCGAGCACGATCCCGCCGTGCTCGACGCACCCGAGGTCCCGGAGGGCGTCGAGCACCTCGTCGACCGACTCGCGGACGAGGTCGGCCTCGACGACGTCGCCGGCCGGCTCCACCAGGACCCCGCGCAGGCGCACGACGTGAACCGCGCCCGGCTCGGCCGTCAGGACCTCGAGGACCCGCTCCACGAGCCCGGCCTGCGCGGCCAGGCAGAGCACCCGCAGGCGGATCACGGGCTCACTGCACCGGGCGCTCGGGCGGCTTCACCGGGGCCGCCGGCCGGGTCTGGGTCGCCGGCGCCGGGGCGTCGACGCCGGCCTCCTTGCGCTGCAGCGCGGTGATCGGCGCGGGAGCGGCCGTCAGGGGGTCGTAGCCGCCACCGGTCTTGGGGAAGGCGATGACCTCGCGGATCGAGTCGACGCCCGCGAGCAGGGCGCAAATGCGGTCCCAGCCGAACGCGATGCCGCCGTGCGGGGGCGGGCCGTAGGCGAACGCGTCGAGCAGGAAGCCGAACTTCTCCTGCTGCTGCTCCGGGGTCAGACCCATGAGGGCGAAGACCCGCTCCTGGACGTCCCGGCGGTGGATACGGATGGACCCGCCGCCGATCTCGTTGCCGTTGCAGACGAGGTCGTAGGCGTAGGCCAGGGCGTGCTCGGGGTCGTCCTCGAACCGGTCGATCCACTCGGGCGTCGGCGAGGTGAACGCGTGGTGCACCGCGGTCCAGGTGCCCGACCCGACCGCGACGTCGTCGGTGGACCCGGCGCGCTCGAACAGCGGCGCGTCGACGACCCACACGAACGACCAGGAGCCCTCTCCGATCAGGTCGAGGCGCCGGGCGATCTCCCCGCGCGTCGCGCCGAGCAGGGCGCGCGCCGCGGGGGCCTCTCCGGCGCCGAAGAAGATGCAGTCGCCGGGGCCCGCGCCCGCGGCCTTGGCCAGGCCCTCGCGCTCGGCCTCGGTGATGTTCTTGGCGACGGGGCCGGTGAGCGTGCCGTCCTCGCCGACCAGGACGTAGGCGAGGCCCTTGGCGCCACGCTGCTTGGCCCACTCCTGCCAGCCGTCGAGCGTGCGCCGCGGCTGCGACGCCCCGCCGGGCATCACCACGGCCCCCACGTAGGGCGCCTGGAACACGCGGAACGGGGTGTCGGCGAAGTACTCGGTGAGGTCGACGAGCTCGATGTCGAAGCGCAGGTCGGGCTTGTCCGTGCCGTAGCGCGCCATCGCCTCGGCGTACGGGATCCGCGGGATCGGGGTGGGGATCTCGTAGTCGCCCAGATCCCGCCACAGGGAGGCCATGATCGCCTCGGCGAGCTCGATGACGTCGTCCTGGTCGACGAAGCTCGCCTCGATGTCGAGCTGGGTGAACTCGGGCTGGCGGTCGGCGCGGAAGTCCTCGTCGCGGTAGCAGCGCGCGATCTGGAAGTACCGCTCGAGCCCGGACACCATGAGCAGCTGCTTGAACAGCTGCGGCGACTGCGGCAGCGCGTACCAGGATCCGGGCTTGAGCCGCGCCGGGACGAGGAAGTCGCGGGCGCCCTCGGGCGTGGACCGCGTCAGCGTCGGGGTCTCGACCTCGAGGAAGTCACGGTCCGAGAGGACGTCGCGCGCGATCTTGTTGGCGCGGCTGCGCAGCCGCATCGCCGACGCCGGGCCCTCCCGGCGCAGGTCGAGGTAGCGGTGGCGCAGGCGGGCGTCCTCGCCGACCTCGGTGTGCTCGTCGAGCGCGAACGGCAGCGGCGCCGACTCGCTGAGCACGGTGAGGGCGGTGGCGCTGACCTCGACCTCGCCGGTCGCGAGGTCGGCGTTCTCGCTGCCCGCGGGGCGCTGCTCGACGACGCCGGTGATCTGGACGCAGAACTCGGCGCGCAGCCGGTGCGACTCCGCGGCCACGTCGCCGAGCCGGAACACCACCTGGACGATGCCCGAGGCGTCGCGCAGGTCGATGAACACGACCCCGCCGTGATCGCGCCGGCGGGCCACCCATCCGGCGAGGGTGACGGTGGCGCCGACGTGCTCGGCGCGCAGCGTGCCGGCGGGGTGCGTGCGCATCATGGTGCGGGGGTGCTCCTGGATCGCGTGTGTCGGGTGACGACCTCGGCGACCGCCACCCGTCGAGGTTATCGACGTGGGCCGCCCGATTCCCCGCGCACCCGTCCGCTCAGCCGCTGACGTCCGGCCCGGCGCGGTCCAGGTGCACCCGCAGCAGCACCCGGCGCTCGCGGCGCATGGCGTCGTCGAACTCGTCCCAGTCGGGGTGCTCGCCCGAGACCTGCCGGTAGAGCGCCCGCAGGCCCTCGAGCGCGTCGGGCAGGTCGACGATCTCCACGCCGCCCTCGACCTGCACCCAGCGTCCGAAGAACCCGTCGGGCAGCACGCACAGCCACGCCCGGCCCTCGCGACGCAGGTTGCGCGTCTTGAGGGCCGTCTCGCGGGTGCTGACGACGGCGGCACCGTCGTCGTCGACGCCGACGACCACCGGCGAGAGCTGCGGATCGCCGTCGCTGCGCCGTGTCGCCAGCACCGCGCGGTGCTGCTCGCGCAGTACCTGCCGGGCGTCGTCCAGGTCCATGGCGACAGGCTAGTGAGACCGCGGCTCCGGGTCCTCCCGTCGTCTCGGCGACGTCCTGGGCGCGGCCCGGCCGACCGTCGAGGTCGGAGGCCGCGCTCCGTCCGGTCGGAAGGGCGGAGGGTCGGGAGTCGTCGCGCGGCGACACCGGCGGGCGTCGCGGCGTGTCGGGCGCGTCTGCCACCGGACGGTGTGGGGCGTTGCCCCAGGCGGGGTCCGTCGTCGGCGTACTGGGCGGGTTCGGTGCTCGACGGAACGGCCGGTGGCCAGGGGGCGGGGAGCTCGCCGGCCACCGCGTGCGGTGGGCGGTGGTAGGTGTGGCCGGTGGGTCTGGTCCAGGTGATCCAGCCGGGGCGGGGCTGGGTGAGCGTCCAGCCCTGGTCCTTGAGGTCGTGGTCATGCCCGCAAGCCGGCCCGTGCAACATCTGATGACTCACATTGTCAGGGCGGACGCCACGCGCTCCCCGGGCTGGACCTGAACGGCGCGCGGCAGGAGGCCTGACGCCGACGGCAGCTCGGGCACCGGGGAGTCGGCGCAGGAGTCCAGGCGCCGGTAGGAGGCCTCGCCCGCGGGGGCGGGACGGCGGTGGCGGAAGAGCAGGCGCACTCCGGGGCGGCGATCCAATCTGCCGGGACTGCCGGTGCCACGGCGCAGGCAGATGTTGGACGCCTCGCTCCACGACCTCACCCCCGGGTGGTGGAGCGCCGATGCCTCATGCCAGAGCGATCTCGACGCAGTCGGCGGTGCACGCACCATCCGCCACCGGTCCAGCCGCAGCCGGTCGCTCTGGGGCTTGTCGGTGCAGGACGGCGCGGGTGGGCCGGACCACGAGCGTGTCGTCATGCACCACGGCGGTGCCGTCGACGATGAGCGTGTGGTCGTCGCTGTCGGGCGGCGACCAGAGCACGGCGACGGTGCTGCCCGCTTCGACATTGGCCCGCGTCCGGCGACCGAGTCCGCTCACGACGACGGAGGACGCACCCCGGACGACGGCGGTCGTCGGCGTCGCGTGTGGACGGCCGTCGGGCGCGACGGTGAGGAGGTAGGCCGACGCCCCGACGGGCACGGCGGCAGCAAGGGTCGCAGCCAGCTCCACGTCCGACATGCTGCCAGCCGTGAACGTCGATCGCGAACGCCGGCGCGCGACGTCGGCACAACGAGCACGGCCTCATGTCTTGACGCCGCTATGACGCTACGCGACACCCCGTGCGGATCACGGTGGTGGGCGGCGAGTAGTGCGCCGAGCCGAACAGAACGCAGGAGCCGGTCGACCTTCGGCAGGACCGCCGATGCGCGTCCGCAGCTCGGGTAGCCCGCGGAGCAGATGGAGGTCGTGGCCGGCGAGCCGCTCGGCGGGCGTCGAAGGAAACCACGGCCAACGCCGGGCCGCCCCCGGGGTCTGTCCCGGGCAGGCTGTGCGCGAGCGGGCCGGGATCGGCCCACAGGTTGGCCCGATCGCGGGCTTGGCCGTCGCCGGCAAGCTGGGTCTGGACCACGCACGGCAGCCGGATTCGCTGGCGGCCTCGCCAGCAAGATCGGCGAGCGGGCAGGGCCGGGGGGTGGCGTAGGGCTCGACCCCCGCAGCGGCCGACCCCGCCAGGTGGCCGGCCCGCTCGGCGCCCTGCCGGCCATGGGAGGCCGCGGTGCGGGCTCTGAGTGCTTCCCGACGGACGGGCGCCCCGCGGTGGTCGACCGGCGGAGGCGTCAGGTGCCGTCGGACCAACATCGGCGCGAGGGCGCATGCAGCACGGGCCGCCTGGGCAGAGCCGCCCTCACCAGCGATGAAGGTCGAGGTGACGATGTCCGAGGACACGATCCCGCACGAGCAGACCGACGGCAGGGTCCCCACTCAGCGGGAGCTGGAGCCGGAGCAGGACAGTCAAGACGCGGGCCGCCGCCGACCGAGCGTCGCGCGGGGCGAGGACCAGGGTGAGGGCCGAGACAACGCCGCCCCGGACGTCTACCTGCACGTGCCGGTTCTCGAGGTCGACGAGATCGACCTGGAGGTGGAGGACCTGCGGGCGCACGTGTCCCTGCAAGCCGAGGTGCTCGACCTCGTCAAGCTCAACGTCGGGGTCGACGCCTCGCTTGGCCGCGTTCACCTCGGCATCCGCGGAGTCAAGGCACAGGCCACGCTCAAGGTCCGCCTCGACAATGTCGCGGGGATCGTCGACCGGGTTCTGGACACCATCGACCGCAATCCGCAGATCCTGGAGCACGTGACCCGCGGGCTCGGGCAGGCCACCCAGGAGCTGGGGTCGGGGGCGGGGCGCGCGGTCGAGCAGGTGGGCCAGGGCGCGAGCGACGCGGTGTCCGAGGTCGGTTCAGGGGCTGCGACGGCCGCGGGCGAGCTCGGACGCGGCGCCGGTGAGGCGGTGTCCGACCTCGGCGCGGGCGCGAGCGGCGCGGTCTCTCGGGTCGGCGAGGGCGCCGGGCAGGCGGTGTCCGAGGTCGCCGAGGGCGCCAGCGAGGCCGTATCCGACGTCGGCCAGGGCGCCGGCGATACGGTCTCCGAGGTCGGCGGCACCGTCTCGGAAGTCGGCGACAGGGCGAGCGAAGAGGCCGAAGCCAAGCCGCACGACGACACCCAGGCTAAGTCCGACATGGACAGCCAGGCCGACTCCGACCGAGCCGATGCTCCGGACCAGGAACGGAGTCCGGTCCGGCGGACACGGGCGGGCCGCAAGCGCGCCGAAGAGCGGAGCCCGGCGGGAGAGCAACGCGAGCCAAGGGGACGACAGACCAGGCGACAGGAGCCGAAGGAACGGCCGACTAGGCAGCAAGAGCCGGATGACTGGGGAGCGGCCGGCCGCCGACGCACCGGGGAGACCAAGTAGGAAACGGGATCGCGACCAGGACGAGGCTCCGACCGGTCGGAGCGGAAAAGCGCCCGCCCTTTCGGTGGCGGTCCCAGTGTTCAGGTGGCGGTTTCGGGGTGTGACGGACCCGATCAACAGGCCACTTCACGCTAACCCGGGCCTTCCGGCCGGGGATCGCCAGTTCAGTGTTTGCCAGCCTGAACGCCTACCTCAAACGAACTCGGCTGAGCTTGACCGGGGTTTCGTGCCACCGGCCCGACCCTCGTCGTCCCGACCCGGCGACCGAAGGTCCCCGATGGCACGCTCCGTCGACAGCATAGAGGCCGTACATCGTCGGCACTCACAGCTCGGGCCCCGGCCGTGAAGGTCAACGACGGGGGCCGATCAGGCCGACTTGTCGACGATCTTCCAGTACGAGTCCATATCGGGGCTGCGGCGGCACAAGTAGCGGCGGGTGTGCCGCCGCCCGAGGCGCGCGCCGCTTGTGCGCGACCAGCGAGGGCTGGGCGTAGGCGTAGTCCTCGCCCTTGCAGGCCACATCTTCCCAGTTCACAAGACAGCGCGTCGTGGCTGAACATGGTCGAGATCTTCTTCGGGATCATCACCCCGCAGGCCATCCGCCGCAGCACCTTCGACTCCGTCCGCGACCTGATGGCCAAGATTCGCCAGTTCATCGACGGCTGGAACGAGCGCTGCGAACCCTTCGTCTGGACTAAGGACACCGACACCATTCTGGCCAAGATCGACCGCAAAGCCTCAAGCGAGACTGGACAATAGCTCAAGTTGAGTTCAGGTAGAGCAAAGAGTGTCGGCGGCCCGCAGCGCGCTCAGGGTCCACCCCTGTCCGTGGCCACGAAAGTCCCCGCAGGTGGCCAAGTGGCGGTCCCCGCGGGTGGCCAGGTGAGGTCCCGGCTGGTGGCCACGTAGGGGTCCCCGGTCCCTCGTCGTGTCGTCGCGACGGTGGGGCCTGGGCGGTGAAGGTCGGGGGGGACGTCACGGTGCCCGGGTCACCGATGGCGCAGAGGTGATGGTGACGAACTCGCTCCCTGCCCCGCCGAGGAGCCGGCGCCTGATGGAGGACGCGATGCGGATGGCCTGGGTCTTCGCGAGCTCGGCCTTCTCGCCGGCAAAGAAGTCATCGACGGTCGCCGACCACAGACTGAGCCAACGGTCGAAGTGCTCGGTGGTCAGGGGGGACAGGGCGTGGAGGTCCTGGTGAGCCCGCAGCGCGTTGCGTCGATAGAGCCCCGCTCGGAACAGGACGGTCTCCCAGAAGTCGCACATGATCGGCATGTGCGCGTCGAGGTCCATCCTGGCGACGTCGCGAAAGAGCGGGCCCAGCAGGGGATCGGCGAAGGCCCTTGCGTAAAACTCGCGCACCAGAGTGTCGACGTCGGTGCGGTGGCTGATGTCGCGCTTCATACCTGCTCCACGATCTAGCCCAGGGGGCCCGGTCCCGGACAGCGCCTGGGAGAAAAGGCGGGCGTTCTCCGCAGTCAAGTTCTGCCACCCCGGCCGGGAGGTCGTCCTCGTAGTAGATCGCCTCAACCGGGCAGACGGCCTCACAGGCGCCGCAGTCGACACCTCGTCGGGGTGGATGTACGCGCGCGGGCGCCCTCGCAAGTGCAGTCGACGGGGCACTTCCTTGCCGCAGGTGCGGTCGACCCCGTCGATCACGGCTCAACGATCAGTCGATCATGAGGTTCTCCCTCCAGGCCCGACCGACCCTAATTTACCGGATGGCTATCCGGTATATCCTGAACCGGACGCCTCACGGCCCGCACCCGATCGAGCGCGCCGACGTCGCCTAGCCAGCCGAACAAGGAGCCCGGTCGGTGTCCCGGTAGGCGAGGTAGCCGTCGGGGCGGACCGCGACGACGGTCGTGCCCGGACGGTCGCGGAGCCCGTGCACGTGTACCCCCGGCCCCAGGGCCGCGCGCGGGACGTCGCGGGCGTTCCGGGCGAGCAGGACGTGGGTCCCCGGGCGAGGGTCAGGTCGTGCAGCCGGACCGGGCCGCGGTGCGCCACGACCGCGGCGTCCGGCAACCAGTCCACAAGGAGAGGAGCTATCCGATTAACTGATATTGCATGGCCTCAGCGTCTCCGCAATCGTCTCGTCTTCTTCGACTTTTTTCGTCGCCGCCTGGAACGGCGGGTGATAGCACGACGATTTCTTTACGATCTTGAGCAGCCGTGGCTACCACGAATGGGCAGCGATAGTCATTTGAAGTACTCCTCGATACGCGCGCGACCGCTATTCATGAGCTCGCGCGCGTGCTCCTTGCACAACGCGGTGCCAGAGATGAGCGTCATCGCCTTCCGCCGCTTTCCCTGCTTCGCCTGCTTCACGCACAGCGCGCAGTCCGGAATCCATGGCTTCGTCGCGCGATCGTGAGCGTGCTCGTACGGGCCTATTCCCATCGTTGGTCATCCCCTCGCAGCCGGCGCACGTCCGAGGCGACAACGCGGGCCGTGCCCGCCGCAGGGTCGAAGGGCCCCGCGCCTCCGTGCCCTCCGCACCGGTTACCGCGGCTCGCTCATGCAACCCGTGCAAGCCCCGGGTAGCGGGGCCGATCCGCTCCGCGGGGTCAGGTCCTTCGGTCCCTGCGCCCCGGGCAGCCGGACTCCCATCCTCGGCGCAGTCCGACCGACGAGAAGGGGGAGCCATCATGGCCGAGGCATCAAACGAGCAGCGCGCACGACGGATCATCGAGCTGTTCAACGCCGGTGACTGGGACGCGTACCGGGACGAGTTGGTCGGCGACGGCTACCTCTACGAGGAGACCGGAACCGGCCGGCGCCTGGAGAGCTTCGACGCCGCCCTGGAGGTCCTCAAGGGATGGAAGGCGGCGTTCCCGGACATCCAGGGTGAGGTCCTCCGCGTCGTCTCCGAGGGTGATGACGCGGTGATGGAGATTCGCTGGACGGGAACGCAGACGGGGCCGCTGGAGGGACCGACCGGTGAGCTGCCGCCGTCCAACCGGTCCTTCGATGCGGTCGCCGTGATGTGGGTGACGTTCCGGGACGGGCGGATCATCGCTAAGCGCCACTTCCTGGACCTGCTCACGACCCTCGCGCAGCTCGGAGCGTTGCCGGTCGCCGCCTAGCGCGGCCGGGGCCCTCAGACTCGACCGGGGGACGCTGGAGGACTCGCACCGTCGTCGCACCACAGGCGAACCCGTCTTCACAGCAACGAGAGCTGCTCGGCCGGCGCGGTGACGACCGCCTCGGGTGCCGTCGGCGAGGGCATCGCGCCGTCCGGCCACCCGCCCTTGCCCTCGAGGCCGTCGTGCCGCTCGCCGCGGCCCTCCCCGTGCCGCCCGCCCATCGCGTGCCCGCCCCCGGTGAGCCCGTGGCGCTCGAGCATCGGCCGGACGCGGGAGGCGAGGTCGCGCCGGTAGGCGGCGTCGACGTAGGCGCCGCGGCGGTAGAGCGCGGCGTAGCGCTCGATCAGGCCGGGGTGCTCCCGTGCCAGCCACGCGTGGAACCACTCGCGGGTGCCGGGACGCAGGTGCAGCGCGAGCACACTGGCCCCGCTGGCCCCGGCGTCGGCGATCTCGCCGAGCAGGGCGTCGAGGGCCTCGTCGGTGTCGGTGAGACCGGGCAGCACCGGCGCGACGAAGACCCCGCACGGCAGGCCCGCGTCCCGGACGCGGCGCACGAGGTCGAGCCGGGCGCGCGGTGTCGGCGTGCCCGGCTCGACCCGCCGGTGCAGCTCGGGGTCGAGCAGGGCGAGCGACACCCCGACACCCACCGGGACGTCGCGGGCCGCCGCCGTGAGCTCGGGCAGGTCGCGGGCCAGCAGGGTGCCCTTGGTGAGGATCGAGAACGGCGTCCCGCTGCCGCCGAGGGCGCGGATGATGCCCGGCATGAGGACGTACCGACCCTCCGCCCGCTGATAGGGATCGGTGTTGGTGCCCATCGCGACGTGCTCCCGCGTCCACCGCGGCGAGCGCAGCTCGCGCGCCAGCACCTCGGGCGCGTTGAGCTTGACGACGACCTGGCGGTCGAAGTCGTCGCCCGCGTCGAGGTCGAGGTAGGTGTGGGTGTTGCGGGCGAAGCAGTTGTGGCTGATGACGCCGTCGGCGACGAAATCGCCGGTGCCCGTCGTGAGGTCGCGCAGCGGCCGCTCGCCGGGCAGCTCCTCGATGGCGGCCACCGTGCGCCCGCCCGGCGCGTCGTCCGGGGGCGCGGGCGCGACCGGCGGGGAACCGGGGCGACGGAACGCCTCGTCCGCGAGGGTCTCGGCGCCCACGAGCGCATCACCGACCCGCAGGTGGGGCCGTTGGTCGCCCGCACACCCGTCGGGGCGCACGTGGACCCACCCGCGCGGGGTGAGGAAACGGTGGTCGGCGCTGGCGACGATCGCCGTCCCGTCGGCGAGGCGGACGCGCCACGCCGTCTTCGTGCTGGTCCACGCGTCGTGCACCGGCGTCGGCACGAGGCTGCGCACGCCGCCGCGCATCGCCGTGCCCACCACGAGGTCGCCCACCCGCACGTCGGCGAGCCGCACGCTCGTGCCGTCCACCATGAGAACCGGGGTGTCGGGACCGAGGCAGTAGGTGCACGCGTGGCTGCAGCCGCGATAGGGGTTCACCGTCCAGCCGAAGGGCATCGGCGAGGCGCCCGGCATGCGGTTGAGCACCGAGCGTGCCCGCACCTCGTGGAAGGTGATGCCCGCGAACTCCGGCGTCCGGACGCTGCGGACCAGCCCCTTGAGCGCCGGCATGCCCGGCAACTGCTCGGGCCCCCCGGCGACCTTCTGCTCGTCCCACCGCACCCACCTATTCGAACACGTGTTCGATGATGCGGCAAGTCGTCATCGGGGAGGACCATTCTCCGCGTGGACGACGCCCGGCGCCTGTGGACCTTGTACGAGCCGCTGCACGCGGTCAGCTACTTCACCGTCGAGGCCCGGACGGCGGCCGACGCCGCGGGCCTGCGCGGATTCTGGATGGCCTACGTGGCCCAGCGGTCGGCGCCGCTCGGCGCGGTCGGGCCGGAGGTCGCGTACGCCGCCTTCCACGGCTTCCACCGCCTTCGGCTCGAGCGCGCGCTGCCCGACGCCTGGGACCTCGCGGATCCGGACCGCTGCCTGACCGCGCGCGCCGCCGGCGCGGGCGCCGCGCTGCACCGACTGCTCGGGGAGGAGGTGGCGCACCGGCCGGAGATCGCCGAGGCCGCCGAGCTGGCGGGCGCGGCCGCCGACGCGGCCGACGTCGAGGGCCGGGTGCTCGGCGCGGCGAACCAGGCGCTCCCCCGCCCCGACGAGCCCGTCCGCGCGTTGTGGCAGGCGGCGACGACGCTGCGGGAGCACCGGGGGGACGGCCACGTCGCGGTCCTCGTCACCCGCGGGATCGGACCGGTCGCCGCGCACCGGCTCAAGGCCGCGGCCGGGGAGCTGAACGGCTGGACCACGCGGCAGGCCCGCCGCTTCGACGAGGAGGAGTGGGCGGCCGGCGCGGCGGAGCTGCGCGAACGCGGTTGGCTCGACGACGCGGACCGCCTCACCGATGCCGGGCGCATCGGGCACGAGGAGATCGAGGCGGCCACCGACCGCCTCGCCGCCCGCCCGTGGACGGCCCTGGGGCGCGAGCGGACCGATCGGCTGGCGCAGCTCCTGGCCCCGCTCGTCGACGCGGTCGTGGCCGCCCACGCCTTCCCGCCCGGCAACCCGATCGGCCTCGTCCGCTCCTGACTCCGGCGACCACGTTTCGGTACTCGCAGTACGCGGTACTGATTGGTAACAGCAGAACGGAGCAGGGGCTCCGGGCCGTGAGGAGGTGTCCGGTGGCGGAGACGACCCAGCGGAGCAAGGCGGGTGGAGGCACATGAACGCCTTCACCCTCGAGCTGACGCCCGCCCACCACGAGTTGGTGCGCCGTGCGCACGCCTTCGCCGAGGACGTCATCCGGCCAGCGGCGCCCCGGTACGACGCGGCCGAGGAGTGCCCCTGGGACATCGTCGACCGGGCGGCGCAGGAGGGCTTCTACAGCCCGCTGTTCTACGCCGATCTCATCGCCGACCCCACGGGCCTGTCGCTGCCACTGTTCCTCGAGGAGATCTTCTGGGGCTGCGCCGGCATCGGGTTGACCGTCGTCCTGCCCGCGCTGGCCCTCTCCGCGCTGAACCAGGCCGGCACTCCCGAGCAGCTCGCTCGGTGGGCCCCCGAGATGTTCGGCGAGCCCGGCGACATCAAGCTCGCGGCGCTGGCCGTCTCGGAGCCCCAGGGCGGGAGCGACGTCGCCGGGCTGCAGACCCGCGCCCGCAAGGACGGCGACTCCTGGGTCATCGACGGCGACAAGATCTGGATCGGCAACGGCGGCATCGCCGACGTCACGATCGTCAACGCCGTCGTCGACCCCGAGCTCGGCACCAAGGGCCAGGCGATGTTCGTCGTGCCGAAGGACACCCCGGGCATGGAACAGGTCCGCCGCCTGCGCAAGCTCGGGCACCGCGCCAGCCATACCGCCGAGCTGAGGTTCGAGGGCTGCCGCATCCCGGCCGACCAGCTGCTCGGCGGCGAGGACAAGCTCGAGCACAAGCTGGAGAAGGCCCGACGGGGCGAGGGCAAGGCCGCGGCGCTCGGGACGTTCGAGCAGACGCGACCGATGGTGGCCGCGATGGCGCTCGGCGTGGCGCGGGCGGCGTTCGAGTACGCCTGCGACCACGCCCGCCGGCGGGAGGCGTTCGGCGGGCCGATCATCGCCAACCAGGGCGTGTCGTTCCCCCTGGCCGACCTCGCCGCCGACATCGACGCCGCCCGCCTGCTCACGTGGCGCGCGTCGTGGATGGCCGCCAACGGTGTGCCGTTCCAGGTCGGCGAGGGCTCGATGTCGAAGCTCAAGGCCTCGGAGGTCGCCGTGCGCGCCGCGGAACAGGCCGTGCAGACCTGCGGCGGGTGGGGCTACGTCGACGACCTGCCCGTCGAGAAGTGGTACCGCGACGCAAAGCTCTACACGATCTTCGAGGGCACCAGCGAGATCCAGCGCATGGTGATCGGGCGGACGCTGTCCGAGCCGGAGTCGACCGAGGAGCCCGTGCACCACCGCCTGCCCGGGGACCGCCGCGGGCTGAGCCGCAGGTTCGGCCACGGTTCGTTGGCCCGGGCCCGCGCCGGCGAGATCTTCATGAAGCTCGCGCACAAGGCCCCGGAGCCGGTGCTGCGCCTCGGCGGCAGGCTCGCCTCGCCCGGCTCCTGAGCCCCCGTCCCCGGTCGTGCCGCGGGGCCCGGCGATGATGTGGCGGTGACCGCGCCCCGCCGACCCGATCGCCGCGCGGGCACCCCGGCGCCCGACGACGACACCGGACCGATCCGCCGGGAGCGCCCGCGCGAGGGGACCCGACGCCGGTCGGCCGAGGACGGACGGCCGGACGGCGCCACCGGGCGGCGTCGTACCGGTGAGGACGGAGCGCCGTCGCGTGCCCGCTCGTCCGGGACGGCGCCGCGGCGGCGCCGCTCGCGTGAAGCGTCGGCACGCGAAGGGTCCCCCCCGCGTCGCGCGGCCGACCCGGGTGCGGAGGTCGCGGTCGGCCACGGGCACGGCCACGGTGGCGGCGGGCTGGAGGGCGCGTCGGCACAGCGGGTGCGCCGGCTGCTCGCGCTGCTGCTCGCCCCGTTCGTCCTGGCGGTGCTGGCGGGGCTGGTGCTGCTCATGCCCTCACCCGGCGACTACGCGCGCGTGGTCGAGGCCGGGCGCGCGGGCCAGTCGGCCCAGGGCGTCCCCGGCCTCGGCGGGCAGACGCCGGTCGACGGGGAGGTCCTCCGCGCCGCGGGGGAGGTCGACTGCACCGACCCCAACCTGCCCGCCCCCGCGCCCGGCGAGGGCTGCGTCGCCGTCACGGTCCGCCTCGACAGCGGTCCGGCGCCCGGTACGAGGATCGCGACCCTGGCCCCGTCGACCCCGGGCTCACCGCGCTTCGCGGTGGGCGACCCGGTGGTGCTGGCGTGGTCGGGCGGCGACCCCGCCGACCCGCTCGGCTACACCCTCGTCGACTTCCAGCGCGGCCCGCCGCTGCTGCTGCTCGGGGGCCTGTTCGCGCTGGCCGTGGTCCTGCTCGGGCGCTGGCAGGGGCTGCGCGCCCTCGTCGCGCTCGGCGTCACGCTGGGCGTCCTCGCGGTGTTCGTGCTGCCCGCCCTCGCCACCGGCGCGTCGCCGGTGCCGGTGGCCCTCATCGCGTGCGGGCTGATCGTCGGCGTGGTCCTCCCGCTCACCCACGGGGCGTCGGCGCGCAGCGCCACGGCGGCGCTGGGGACGCTCGCGAGCCTCGCACTGATCGGCGTGCTCGCGCTGCTCTTCGCGGCGGCCTCGCGGCTGACCGGGCTCGGCGAGGAGGCCTCGGAGCTCGCCGGCGTCCTCGGCCCGGGGCTCGACGTGCGGGGGTTGCTGCTCGCGGGCGTGATCATCGGCGCGCTCGGCGTGCTCGACGACGTCACCGTCACCCAGACCAGCGCCGTGTGGGAGTTGCACCGCGCGGACCCGGCCGCTCGGCTGATCGACCTCTATGGTTCCGCCATGCGTGTCGGTCGGGACCACGTCGCCTCCGCGGTGAACACGCTCGTGCTCGCGTACGCCGGGGCGGCGCTGCCCCTGCTGCTGCTGTTCGCGCTGGCGGGGCGGGGTCTCGGCGACCTGCTCACGGCCGAGGACGTGGCGCAGGAGGTCGTGCGGACCCTCGTCGGCAGCATCGGGCTGGTCGCCTCGGTCCCGGTGACCACGTTCCTCGCGGCCGTCGTCGTGCGCGCCGTCAGTTCGAGCAGTCCGAGCACCCGGGGTGAGCCCGCATGACCCGTCCCGCCCTGCCGCGCGCGGTGGATCCGACGCCGGCGCCGAACGGGGTGCTCGACACGGCGCGGGCCCTGGTGGTGGCGTCGACGCGCACGGCCATCGAGCTCACGCTGCAGGGACCGTCGATCGTGCGGGGGCTGGCCGACATCGCGCGCACGGGCGCCGGGACCGCGGCCGACCTCAGCCCCATGGTCGTGGACGCGCTGCGCGCCGTGCCCCGGCTCGTGCGGCTGCTCGAGCAGCTCTCCCCCGTCGCGTCGGGGCTGCAGCACACCCTCGACCAGCTCGCGCCCGACCTCACGCGGCTCTCCTACGCCGTCGACGCCCTCGACCGCCTCGGCGGCGCCGTCGACGACCTCAACGCCCTGGCCCGCGCCGTGCCCACGCTGGCCCGCATCGCCGAGGCCGCGCCCGCGCTCGACCGGCTCGCCGAGGCCGTGCCCGCGCTGGGCCACCTGGGCGACGCGACCGACGACCTGCACGCCCTCGCCGGCGCCGTGCCGGCGCTCGAGGCCATCGCCGGCGCGGCGCCCGACATCCGCGCACTCACCGAGGCCGTCCCGGCGCTGCAGCAGATCGGCGACGCCCGCGGCGACATCGCCACGCTCGCCACCGCCGTCCCCGCCCTGCAGCGGATCGGTGACGCCCGCGGCGACATCGCCACGCTCGCCACCGCCGTCCCCGCCCTGCAGGAGATCGGTGACGCCCGCGGCGACATCGCCACGCTCGCGACCGCCGTCCCCGCCCTCCAGCACCTCGGCGAGGCGGCGCCGGTGCTCGCCCACCTCGCGGACGCGGCGCCGGCGCTGCAGCAGCTCGGCGGGGCCGTCCCCCACCTCGAGCGCCTCGCCGGTGCCGCGCCGTCGCTGGAGCACCTCGCGGGCGCCGTCCCGGCCCTCGAGCGCCTCGGCGTCGCGACCGACGACCTGCACACCATCGCCGCCGCCGCCCCCGCCCTGGTGGAGATCGGCTACGCCGCGGGCGAGCTGGCCACGATCGCGGGCGCGGTCCCGGCGCTCCAGGACGTCGCGACGGCCGCCGGGCACCTGGGCACGCTGGCCGGCGCGACCGACGACCTGCAGGCGCTCGCCGGCGCGACGGGCACGATCGAGCGCCTCGCCGACGCCGTCCCCACCGTCGGGCGGATCGCGGACGCCACGGGCCCCGTCGAGCGGATCGCCGACGCGGTGCCGACCGTCGCCGCGCTCGCGGACGCCGTGCCCACCGTCGCCCGGCTCGCCGAGGCCGTCCCGACCCTCGAAGCGCTCTCGGCCGCCGTGGACGACCTGCACGCCCTCTCCTCCGCGGTCGACGACCTCCACCACCTCGCCGAGGCCGCCCCGGCCCTGCGGCAGATGGCGGGCGCGATCGACGAGGTCCGCAAGCTCACCGGCGCCATCGGGCACGTCGAGGCCCTCGCCCGCCACGCCGACACCACGTTCCCCGACGTGCCGCCGCGCCTGGCCAACCTCGACGCGGCGCTGTCGACCGCCGCCGGCGAGCTGCAGAAGGTCAGCCCCGACCTGCGCACTCTCGCCGGGCGCATCGACAACCTCGACGAGCAGATCAAGGTGCTCGCCGACGCCCTCGCGCCGCTGCAGGGCACCACCGAACGCCTCGGCCGCGTGGTCGACCGCCTGCCCGGGCGCCGGCGCGGCGAGCAGTAGCGCGCTCCTCGCGGAGATCAGGAGCACGTTCGACAGGTCAGCCCGCGGCCCGTGCGGGATGCGCTACGTACCGGTGATCATGGGCACTCGGACGACGACGGCCCCCTCACCGGCGAGGGCGAGGGGGCCGTCGGGTGTCCGGATCAGTTGCCGGAGCAGGGCTCCGGCTCGGGCCGCGGCTCGTGGCCCCCGTCGTGACCGCCGTCGTGACCGCCGTTCTCGTGGCCGCCCTTGTCGTGGCCGCCCTTGTCGTGGCCGCCCTTGTCGTGGTGGCCCTGGTTCTCGTGGCCACCGTTCTCGTGACCCTCGTCCTCGCCGTCACCGGGGTGCGGCATCGGAATGGAGGGCACGGTCGGCTCCTCGCACGGCTCCTCACCCGGCACCTCGGGCGCGACGAGCTCGAAGTCGTAGGTCGTGCTGGGCGTCGAGACGAGGTCCACGGCCGCGTCGAGGCCGGGGTTGCCCGTGCCCTGGTTGAGGACGAGCGCCGTGACGACGATGTCGGGCTGCCCGGCGACGTAGGCCGAGAACGGCTTCGCGCCGCCGTTCGAGCACGCCGTCTGATCGGCCTCGATCACGTCCGGGATCGCTCGCGTCGAGCACCAGTTGCCCGCGCCCGCCTCATAGCGGTGCCACTCCTCGGGCGTGGTGCTGTCGTCGGGGTTGTAGACGGGCTCGTAGGTGAGGGTCGAGAACCCGGCGTCCGAGGTCGGGTCGAAGTCGATGGCGAGCTGCATGCTCGGGAACTGCACCGGGTTGTCCGCAGCGGACCGGTAGGCCGAGTACGCGGCCGTCGGGATCCAGGCGGCGAGCGGCGACGGCGGCTCCTCCCTCACCGCGAGCGCTGCCTTGTCCGAGCCGCCGGGGGTCTGCAGCCGCAGCGCGGCCACGCCTCCGCCCTCCGGAGCGCCGAAGGCGTCGGAGACCTCGGCCGTGGCGTCCCCGCGGATGTCCCCGGGCGCGAACGGCGCGAGATCCGGCTCCACGTACGTCGTGCCCACCACCGGGACGGGCGCCGGCACCAGCGGTGCCGCACTGCCCGTCCCGATCGCCGCGGCGGCTCCGCCGCCGACGATCAGGGCCCCGGTGGCCGCGAGCGCGACCATCCCCCGACGTCCGAGCTTCGCCCTGTGAAGACCCATGCGTGTGGTGTCCTTCCGCCCCTGGGGTGATGTGGCGGCGTGAGCCACCACGCGTCGACAACGACGCGGACACGAAGGGGTGACGAAACCATCCGGCCGAGTGGCCGTCCAAGATCGCCTCATCGGCGCAGCCACGGAACGCCGACCGGGCGTACCGAGTCCGGACGACGGGCTCAGCCCGCGACGGGCGGCAGTGCCGTGCCGGTGTCCTTGAGGCCGACGCCCGAGAGCCCGAGGCGGAAGGACTCGGTCATCAGCGCGGCCAGGACCTCGGCGGCACCGTCGTAGGTGAGCCCGTCGGGCGGGCGGATGTTGGACACGCAGTTGCGCTCGGAGTCGAGGCGGCCCGGGCGCGGGTCGAACGTCAGGTAGGCGCCGAGGGAGTCGGGCGAGGACATGCCGGGGCGTTCACCGATGAGCACGAGCACCATCCGCGCACCCAGGGCCGCGGCGATGTCGTCGCCGAGCGCGACGCGCGCCTGCTGCGCCACGACCACGGGCGCGACCGACCAGCCCTCGAGGCGGGGCAGCAGCGCGTCCACGACGGCGACGGCGTGGTCGTGCACCGCCCGCGCCGAGAGCCCGTCGGCGATCACCACCGCGAGGTCGTGGTCACCCCGCTCGAGGCCGTGGTCGTCGGCCAGCCGCCGCCCCAGGTCGGGGCGCTGGAGGTACTCGGTGCGGTCCGCGACCCGGGAGTGCACCACCGGCCCCGCCCGCTCCCCCAGCGCCGCGACGACGGCGTCCGCGTCGAGCGGCGCGTGCACCGCGTCGCGGGCCTGGGCGTGCGCGGCGGCCAGCCGCAGGTTCTCCGGGGTGGACAACCCGTCGCCGGCGCGGCCCAGCCCCACCCGCGCGCGGGTGGCGGCCCGCAGCGTCTCCCAGGGATCGGTGCTCATGCCCGTCCTCCCTCAGGCCATCAGGGCGCGGATCGGCTCGGGCACCAGCCGGGGGACCCGGCCGGCGGCGTCGAGCAGCCCCACCGAGCCCAGCCACGCCTCGAACTCCGGCGCCGGCCGCAGGCCGAGGGTCTGGCGCGCCTGCAGCACGTCCTGGAACGACAGCGACTGGTAGTTGAGCATGATGTCGTCGCCGCCCGGGACGGTGATCACGAACGCGCAGCCCGCCGCGCCGAGGGTGAGCAGGAGCGTGTCGGTGTCGTCGGCGTCGGCCTCGGCGTGGTTGGTGTAGCAGACGTCGACCCCCATGGGGACGCCCAGCAGCTTGCCGCAGAGGTGGTCCTCGAGCCCCGCCCGCAGGATCTGCTTGCCGTCGTAGAGGTACTCGGGCCCGATGAAGCCGACGACGGTGTTGACCAGCAGGGGGTCGAACGCACGGCACACCGCGTACGCCCGGGCCTCGAGGGTCTGCTGGTCGACCCCTCCCCCGTTCGACCCGTGGTGGGCGTCGGCCGAGAGTGCCGAGCCCTGCCCGGTCTCGAAGTAGGTGACGTTGCGGCCGACGGTGCCGCGGTCCAGGGCGAGAGCGGCCTCGCGGGCCTCGCGCAGCTGGTCGAGGGTCACCCCGAAACCGCGGTTGGCCGCCTGCGTCCCGGCCACCGACTGGAACACGAGGTCGACCGGCGCCCCCTGCTCGAGCAGCTCGAGGGTCGTCGTGACGTGGGTGAGCACGCAGGACTGGATCGGCGCGTCGAGACGCTGCCGGGCGTCGTCGACGAGGTCGAGCAGCGCCCGCACGGTGGAGGGCCGGTCGGTGGCGGGGTTGATCCCCACCACCGCGTCGCCCGCGCCGTGCAGCAGCCCGTCTACCAGTGAGGCCGTGATCCCGACGGCGTCGTCGGTCGGGTGGTTGGGTTGCAGGCGCGTCGCCAGCCGCCCCTCGAGGCCGATCGTCGTGCGCAGGCCGGTGACGACGCGCGTCTTGCGGGCGACGGCCACGAGGTCGCCGACGCGCATGAGCTTGCTGGCCGCCGCCACCATCTCGGGGGTCAGGCCCGGCGCGAGCGCGGCGAGCGTGGCGGTGTCGGCCTCCCACGACAGCAGCCAGTCGCGGAACCCGCCGACGGTGAGCGAGCGCACCGGGGCGAAGGCGGCGGCGTCGTGCGAGTCCATGATCAGCCGGGTGACGTCGTCGTCCTCGTAGGGCACGACGGCCTCGTCCAGGAAGTGGGTCAGCGGCACGTCGGCCAGCACGGTCTGTGCGGCCACCCGCTCGGCCGCGGACTCCGCCGCCACGCCGGCCAGCACGTCCCCGGAGCGCAGGGGCGTGGCCTTGGCGAGCAGGTCGCGCAGGTCGTCGAAGGTGTAGGAGTGGCCGCCGAGGGTGGTCCGGAACTTCCCCCGTCGCTGCGCTCGCCCCGTCCAGCTCACTCGAGTTCCTCCTCCGCCTTCGCCAGGGCCGCGAACTCCTCGTCGGGCGCGGCCGCGACGAGGTGGTGGCGAGAGTAGAACCCGAACCAGGCCATGAGCAGGGCGAGCGCTACGAGCGCGCAGAGCGCGGCGACGACGTCGACCAGGAACGTCGCGACGACCGCGGCGAGCGCGAGCAGGAGCGCGATCCCGGTGGTGATCCGCCCGCCCGGCGTGCGGTAGGGCCGCGGGAGCTCCGGGTTCCGGGCGCGCAGCACCTGGTGCGCCACCATCATCAGCACGTAGGACAGCGTCGCCCCGAACACGGCGAGGTTGATGAGGATGTCGCCGTTGCCGAAGGCGGCCAGGACGAAGCCGAGCGCGGCCGGGATGACGAGTGCGAGCGTCGGGGCCTTTCGGCCGTTGGTGCGCGACAGCACGCGGGGCAGGTAGCCCGCGCGCGAGAGGGCGAAGGTCTGCCGCGAGTAGGCGTAGATGATCGAGAAGAAGCTCGCGATCAGGCCGAGCAGGCCGATGTAGTTCACCGTCGTCGACAGCCACCCCGCGCCGAGGCCGGCCTCCAGCACACTGACCAGGGGGTTGTCGCTCTCCGAGAGCGCCTGGGCGCCCTGCGCACCCGGGGCGAGCAGCAGGACGGCCGCCGCGGAGACGACCAGCACCGCCATCGCGACGATGATCCCCCGCTAAACCGCCCGCACCGGGTCCCGGGCCTCCTCGGCGGCGAGCGGCACGCCCTCGACCGCGAGGAAGAACCAGATCGCGAACGGGAAGCTCGCCCACACACCGACCAGGCCGAACGGCAGCAGGGGGGACGCGCCCGCCGCGTCGGTCACCGGGATGTCGGTGAGGTTGGCGGCGTCGAAGGACATGATGCCGCCGACGGCGAAGAGGATCAGGCCGACCAGGGCGATGGCGGCGATCACGAACGTGGCCTTGAGCGCCTCGCCGACGCCGAGCAGGTGGATGCCGACGAAGACGACGTAGCAGACGAGGTAGACCCACCAGCCGTCGGTGATCCCGAACAGGCCGAGCGACTCGACGTAGCCGCCGATGAACGTGGCGATCGCGGCCGGGGCGACGGCGTACTCGAGCAGGATCGCCGCGCCCGTCGCGAACCCGCCCCACGGGCCCATCGCGACCCGGGCGAACGTGTACCCGCCGCCCGCGGCCGGCAGCGCCGAGGACATCTCGGCGAGGCCGAGCACCATGCACGTGTACATCACGGCCATGAGCACGGCGGCGATCGCGAGACCGCCCCACCCGCCCTGGGCCAGCCCGAAGTGCCAGCCGGCGTAGTCGCCGGAGATGACGTAGGCGACGCCGAGGCCGGCGAGGAGCACCCAGCTCGCCGATCCGGCGCGCAGCTGGCGTTGCGCCAGGTAGTCGCTGCGTGTCCCCGATCCGGACGTCGCGTCCACCTGCTCCGCCATCAACGTCCCCTTCCGCTCAGCCCGGGGCACAACGTGAGGCAGGTGTGAAGGCTGTGGGTGACGATCGGGTTGCGATCGCCGACCGCCCAGGTGAGCGAAGTTCCCGGCTGTAGCCGGGACCTTCGCTCACACGGGTCAGGCGACCGGACTGTGGGACGTGCCGGAGGCGGGGGTCGTGGCGGGGTCGTCGAGGCCGCGGCGGCTGGTCTCGCCCGCGGCCAGCACGCAGCCGACGGTGAGCAGGCAGCACACGGCGATGACCACCGACACCAGCACCGGGCTGCCGGTGCCCTGCAACACGCTGGCGAAGATCACCGGGCCGAGACCCGCGCCGATGCCGGCGACCTGGTAGCCCAGCGACGCGCCGGTGTAGCGGGCGCGGGTGGAGAACAGCTCGGTGTAGAGCGCGGCCAGCGGGCCGTACATCGCCGCGTGCACCACGCCCTGCCCGACGACGACGCCGAGCACGAGCAGCGCGGCGGACCCGGAGTCGACCAGTGGGAACAGCAGGAACGCCCACACGGTCATCGCCAGCGCCCCGACGAGCACGACGGGCCGGCGGCCGACGCGGTCCGACAGCGCCGCGAAGCCGAGGATCCCGAACACCGCGGTGATCGAGGACACCGTCAGCGCGTTGAGCACGGTCTGCCGCGCGAAGCCCGCCTGCACGGCGTACGCGATGACGAACGTCGTGAGCACGCCCTGCGCGACGAAGGCGCCGAAGCCGATGCCGATCGAGAGCACGAGGTTGCGCGGGCGGCGCAGCACCTCGACCAGCGGGGGCCTCGACGGCGCACCAGTCTGCGCGCGGGTGAACACCGGCGTCTCGTCGACGCGGGCCCGGACGAACAGGCCGACCGCGAGCAGCACCGCGCTGAGCAGGAACGGCACGCGCCAGCCCCAGGCCAGGAAGCCCTGCTCCCCCGCGACCGCCGCGGCCCCGGCCAGCGCGGCGGTGGAGAGCACCATGCCGCTCGGGGCGCCCGCGTTGGTGAAGCTCGCCCACAGGCCGCGGCGCGAGGTCGCGTGCTCGGCGGACATGAGCACCGCGCCGCCCCACTCGCCGCCGACCGCGACGCCCTGCAGCACGCGCAGCAGCACCAGCAGGATCGGCGCCCACACCCCGATCTGGGCGTAGGTGGGCAGCACGCCGATGAGCACGCTGACCACGCCCATCAGGCTCATCGTCACCACGAGCATCTTCTTGCGCCCGACGCGGTCGCCGAAGTGCCCGAACAGCACGCCACCGAGCGGGCGCGCGAGGTAGCCCGTGGCGAGCGTCCCGAAGCTCGCGACCGTGCCGACGAGCGGGTCGAGCGTCGAGAAGAAGACCTTCGCGAACACCACCGCCGACGCGGTCGCGTAGAGCAGGAAGTCGTAGTACTCGATGACGCTGCCCAGGTAGCTGGACAGCACGGCCCGGCGGAGCTGGGTCCGCGAGCGGGTGTCGGCGTCGGCCACGCCGCACCTCCGTTGATGTGGTCGGGGTCACCTGCGTCGGCGCCAATGTAGGCAACCGACCGACGGCCGTCAACGATGTGCCCAACATCGTCCCGACGCTAGGCTCCGCCCGTGTCCGAGGCCCCGGACGACGCGGTCGAGGAACCGGTCGACGCCCCCCGCCCCCAGGCGATCCTGCTGACCTTCCTCGGCGGCTACCTGCTCGGACGCGGCGTGCACGTGGCCACCAGCAGCCTCGTCGACGTCCTCGGGCGGGCCGGGGTCTCCGAGCACGCGACCCGCTCGACGGTCAGTCGCATGGCCCGCCGGGAGCAGCTGCACCGCGTGCGGCGGGGCCGGCAGGTCTACGTCGGCCCGACTCCGTCCACCCGCGAGGTCCTGCGCGACGGCGACACCCGCATCTGGCGCACCGACGTCGTCAACACGCGCTGGGACGGCACGTGGACCCTGCTGTCGTTCTCGCTGCCCGACGCCTGGCAGCGCGAACGGCACCTCCTGCGCGCCCGGCTGGTCTGGGCCGGGTTCGGGCCGCTGCAGGGCGGGCTGTGGATCGCGCCCGGCGAGGTCGACGTCCCCGCGCTCGGTGAGGGGCTCGGACTGGAGGGGCGCCTGCGGGCCTTCGACGCCCGCGCCGTCGCGCCCACCGACGTCGACACCCTGGTCCGCGACGCCTGGGACCTGCCGGCCCTCGCCGGGCGCTACGCGGCCTTCCACGCCCGCTGGGGCGACCCGGCGGCGCGTCAGTCCGCGCCCGACGCGCTGACCGCCCAGCTCCTGCTGCAGACCGACTGGCTGCAGGCCGTCCGCCGCGACCCGCGCCTGCCCCGCCGGCACCTGCCGCCCGACTGGCCCGCCGAGCCCGCCCACGCCCTGTTCCGCGAGCTCTACGCCGCCTACGAGCCCGGCGCCCGCGCCGGCGCGGCCGACCTGGACGTCATCCCCGACGAGGACGCGGCCCGCGGCTGATCCCCTGTGAGCGATCTCCCGGCCTGTCGCACCGAAGATCGCTCACATGGGTCAGGGCGCCAGGTTCGTCCGGCAGCGGTTGAGCAGGGCACGCAGGGCGGAGCGGTCCTCGGGGTCGAGGCCCGCGAGCATCTGCTCCTCCACCGCCGCGGCACCGGGCTCCACCCGCGCCAGCAGCGCCCGACCCTCGTCGGACAGCCCGATGAGCAGGCGCCGACCGTGCGTCGGGTCGGGACGGCGGACGATCCAGCGGCCGCGTTCCAGGGCCGCGACGAGGTCGCCCATCGCCTGCGCGCTGACGAACGCGTTGCGCGCGAGCTCGGCACTGGTCTGGCCTTCGCGGCGCGCGAGCACGGTCAGCGCGGTCCACTGCGGCACGGTGATGCCGGTGGCGCGCAGCAGCTCGTCGAGGCGGGCCCGCACGGCGAGCTCGACCTGCTTGACGGCGTAGAGCAGTGAGGGACCGTCACGGTGCCCCGCGTCCTGGCCCACCGTCGATCCCCCGTCCCCGTCGGCTTCCGTTGCGACGCGCCACCACCTAATATCAAGCTTCCTGATAATCCTGAGGAGTGTGCCATGACCGCCACCGCGCGTCACACGATGGTGCCGGGTCTCGGGTCCTGGCCCGAGCGACGCGCCCGTGCCGCCGCGCACCGTCCCGCGCTCGTGGGTCCCGACCGCACGGTGACCTACGGCGAGCTGGCCCGCCGGGTCGACCGGCTGGCCGAGGGTCTGCGCGCCCGCGGCGTCGCGCCCGGCGACCGCGTCGCCCAGCTCGGGGTCAACGCCGTCACCGTGCTCGAGACGTTCTTCGCCGTCTGGCGGCTCGGGGCCGTCGTGGTCCCGCTCAACCACCGGCTCGCCGCCGCCGAGATCGCCTACATGCTCGGCGACGCCGGCGCCGCGCTGCTGGTCGTGGGCCCCGACGCCGCAGAGCTCGCCGCCGCGGCCGGGCCGAGCTGCCCCATGCTGCGCACCGACGGCGAGTTCGACGAGATCGCGACGGCGGGCGCCCCGCTGGCGGCACCTCCGGCGGTGACCCCCGACGACCCGGCGGTGCTGCTCTACACCTCGGGCACCACCGGACGCCCCAAGGCCGCGGTGCTCAGCCACGGCAACCTCACCTGGAACACGATCAACCAGCTCGCCGACACCGACGTCGCGAGCACCGACCGCGCGCTGTGCATCGCGCCGCTGTTCCACTGCGTCGGCCTCGGCCAGATCACGTTGCCCACCCTGCTCAAGGGCGGGTCGGTCGAGCCGCTGCCGCGCTTCGACCCCGGCGCCGTGCTCGCCCGCATCGGCGCCGCGGGGATCACCAGCTTCTCGGCCGTGCCGACGATGCTGCAGATGATGGTGGAGCACCCCGGCTGGGAGTCCGCCGAGCTCGGGACGCTGCACACCGTGCTCTACGGCGGCTCCCCGGTGCAGGAGCGCGTGGCGCGGGCCTGGCTGGACCGCGGCGTGCGCCTCCAGCAGGGCTACGGCATGACCGAGGCGTCGCCGGGGGTCTGCATGGTCCCGCGCGGGGGCGACCCCGCCCGTCCCGTCTCGGTCGGCGTGCCGCATTTCTTCACCGACACGGCGATGCTGCGCGACGGCGCCCGCGACGAGCTCCCCGGGACACCGGCCGAGCTCCTCGTGCGCGGGCCCCACGTCTTCTCCGGCTACTGGGGCCGCCCCGAGGAGTCCGCGGCCGCGTTCGTCGACGGCGACTGGTTCCGAACCGGTGACGTGCTGCGGGTCGACGAGGACGGCTGGGCCGAGGTCGTCGACCGCGTCAAGGACGTGATCATCTCCGGCGGCGAGAACATCTACCCGGCCGAGGTCGAGGCCGTGCTCGTGCGCCGCGACGAGGTCGCCGACGCCGCGGTGGTCGGCGTCCCCGACGCGCGCTGGGGCGAGGTCGGGGCCGCGTACGTGCAGGTCCGCGACGGGCAGGCGTTCGACGAGGCCGCCGTGCGCGCCCACCTCGAGGCACACCTGGCGCGCCACAAGATCCCGAAGTACCTGGTCGCCGTGGAGGCGCTGCCGCGCAACGCCACCGGCAAGATCCGTCGGGTCGAGCTGCGGGAGCGTGCGCTGCCCGCCGCCGCCCGGGAAGGAGCCCGATGAGCGAGGCCGTGAGCGGGGACGAGAGCGGGGACGAGAGCGGCGGGGCGCGACCCGACGACGCGGTGGCCGCCCTGCTGCCCCGGTCGCTGACCCTGCAGCGCGAGGGGCCGATCGCGATCCTGCGGCTGGCGCGTCCCGCCAAGCGCAACGCCCTCGACGACGCCACCGTCCTGGGCCTCGAGGCGTTCTTCGCCGCCCCGCCGTCCGACGTCCGCGCGGTCGTGCTCGACGCGGAGGGCGAGCACTTCAGCGCGGGGCTGGACCTCGCCGAGCTCGGCGACACCGACGCCGTCGCCGGCGTCGAGCACTCGCGCTTCTGGCACCGCGTCTTCGACCGCATGGAACGCGGCCGCCTGCCCGTCGTCAGCGTGCTCAAGGGGGCGGTCGTCGGCGGCGGGCTGGAGCTCGCCGCCGCCACCCACGTCCGCGTCGCCGAGTCCGGCGCCTTCTACGCGCTGCCCGAGGCCCGGCACGGCCTGTTCGTCGGCGGCGGGGGCTCGGTGCGGATCCCCCGGCTCATCGGCGTGCCGCGCATGACCGACATGATGCTCACCGGTCGGGTCCTCGACGCCGACGAGGGCCAGCAGCTCGGGATCTCCACCTATCTCACCGAGCCCGGCGGCGGCTTCCCGAAGGCGCTCGAGCTCGCCCACCGCATCGCCGCCAACCCGCCCACGAGCACGTTCGCCGTCCTGCAGGCCCTGCCCCGCATCGCGGCCGCGCGGGACGAGGAGGGGTACCTCATGGAGTCGCTCATGGCCGCCATCTCCTCGAGCAGCGCCGACGCCCAGGACCGCATGTCGGCCTTCCTGGACGGGCACGCGGGGAAGGTCCGCTGATGGCGCCTCCACCCGAGGGCACGGTGACCGCCCGCTTCGTCGCCTGGCTCGAGGCCGAGCGCGGGCTGCGGTTCGACGACTACGACGCCCTGCACCGGTGGTCGGTCACCGACCTCGACGGCTTCTGGTCCGCGATCGCCACGTTCTTCGTCGCGGGATTCCACGACGCCCCGCGGGCGGTGCTCGCGCGCCGCGAGATGCCGGGCGCGGTGTGGTTCCCGGGCGCCACGCTGAACTACGCGGAGCGGGCGCTCGAGGGGCCGGGCGCCGACGGGGACACCGCCCTGATCGCCCACTCCCAGACGCGCGAACCCCAGGAGTGGACCCGCGGCGAGCTGCGTGACGCCGTCGCCCGCGCCCGGGCCGGGCTCCAGCGGCTCGGGGTGCGCCGCGGCGACCGGGTCGTCGCCTACGCCCCGAACATCCCCGAGACCGTGGTCGCGCACCTCGCGGCCGCGAGCCTCGGCGCGGTCTGGGCCTCGTGCGCGCCGGAGTTCGGGGCGCGCAGCGTCATCGACCGGTTCGCGCAGATCGAGCCGACGGTCCTGCTCGCGGTCGGTGGCTACGTCTACGGCGACAAGCCGATCGACCGGACGCGCGAGGTCGCGGCGCTGCGTGCCGCGCTCCCGAGCCTGCGCCACGTCGTCGAGGTGCCCTACGGCCGCGGCGAGGTCCCCGACGCCGTGACGTGGTCGGAGCTGCTCGCCGAGCCCGCGGCGCCGGCCTACGACCCGGTGCCCTTCGACCACCCGCTGGTCGTGCTCTTCTCCTCGGGCACCACCGGCAAGCCGAAGGCGATCGTCCACGGCCACGGCGGGATCACCGTCGAGCACCTCAAGAACCACGGCCTGGCGTGGGACGTCCAGCCGGGCGACCGGATGCTGTGGTTCACGACGACCGCCTGGATGATGTGGAACGCGCTGGTGTCCGGGCTGCTGCACGGCGCGGCGCTGATCCTCGTCGACGGCAACCCGCTGCACCCCGACCTCGCCTGGCAGTGGCGGCTCGCCGCGGCGGCCCGGGCGACCCACTTCGGCGCCTCCCCCGGCTTCCTCATGGCCTGCCGGGCCGAGGGCCTTCACCCCGCACGCGACCACGACCTGCGGTCGCTGCGCCAGGTCTGCGTCGCCGGCAGCCCGCTGCCGCCCGAGGGATACCGCTGGGTCGCCGCCGAGTTCGGCCCGGAGGTCCTGCTCCTCGTCGGCAGCGGCGGCACCGACGTGTGCACCGGGATCGTCCAGGGCGGCCCGTGGCAGGAGGTCGTCGAGGGCGAGATCTCGGGCCCCGAGCTCGGGGTGGACGCGGCCGCGTTCGACGAGGACGGCAACGCGGTCGTCGGCGAGCGCGGCGAGCTCGTCATCCGGGAACCCATGCCGTCGATGCCGCTGTCGTTCTGGGGCGACGAGGACGGCTCGCGGCTGCACGCCGCCTACTTCGACACCTATCCCGGCGTCTGGCGCCACGGCGACTGGGTGCGCTTCTCCCCCACGGGGTCGGTGGTGGTCTCCGGACGCTCGGACGCGACGTTGAACCGGGGTGGCGTCCGGTTGGGTACCGCCGAGTTCTACGCGGTCGTCGAGGAGATGCCCGAGATCGCCGACAGCCTCGTCGTGCACCTCGAGGACCCCGCCGGCGGGCCCGGCGAGCTCCTGCTGTTCGTGGTGCCCGCCCCGGGCCACGAGGTCGACGACGCGCTGGTGGCGCGCATCCGCGCCGAGCTGCGCTCCGCGCTGTCGCCCCGCCACGTGCCCGACCACGTCCACGGCCTGCCCGCGGTGCCCCGCACCCGGACCGGGAAGAAGCTCGAGGTGCCGGCCAAGCGCATCCTGCTCGGCGCCGACCCCGACACCGTCGCGTCCCGCGACTCGCTGGCCGACGCCTCGGCCCTCGACGCATTCGTGGGGCTGGCCCCGGAGCGCACCTCGTGAGGGTCGCCGTCGTCGGGACCGGCGTCATCGGGGCCAGCTGGGCGCGGCTGTTCCTCGCCCACGGCCACGACGTCGTCGCCACCGACCCCGCCCCCGGCGCCGAGGACCGGCTGCGCGCCGAGCTCGGGGCGGCCGAGCGGCTGGCGTTCACCGACGACCCGGCCACCGCGGTCGCCGGCGCGGACTTCGTCCAGGAGAACGGGCCCGAGCGCCTCGAGTTCAAGCACGCGCTGCTCGGCGTGCTCGACCGTGCGACGCGACCCGAGGTGGTGATCGCGAGCAGCTCGTCGATGCTGCGGCCCACCGACCTCGCCCGCGGCGCCCCCGAGCACCCGGAGCGCGTGCTGGTCGGGCACCCGTTCAACCCGCCGCACCTCGTGCCCCTCGTGGAGGTCGTGCCCGGGGAGGCGACGTCGCCGGCGGCGGTGGACGCCGCGACGGCGGTCTACGCCTCGGTGGGCCGGACCCCGCTGCGGCTGCGCGCCGAGCTCCCGGGCCACCTCGCCAACCGCCTGCAGGCGGCGCTCTGGCGCGAGGCGTACTCGCTGGTCGCGCGCGGTGTCGCGACCGTCGCCGACGTCGACACCGCGATCACCGAGGGCCCCGGCCTGCGCTGGGCCGCCCTCGGGCCGATCACCGGCCAGCACCTCTCCGGCGGCGCCGGCGGGCTCGCCCACGTGCTCGAACACCTCGGGCCGGGCACCGAGGCGCTGTGGGCCGACCTGGGGGACGTGACCATGACCCCCGAGCTCGCCGACCGCCTCGTCACGCAGGTGCAACAGGCGGTGGACGGCGCCGACCCCGCCGACCTGCTCGCCCGCCGCGACGCGGTGATCCGCGCCGTCCTGACCGCTCGATCGCAGGAGCAACGCTGATGGACCTCGACGCCCTGACCGCCATCGACGTCCACACCCACGTCGAGCAGGACGCGCACGGCTGCTACGCGCTGACCGACGAGCTGCTCGACGCGTCGGCGCAGTACTTCCGCAGCGATCAGAACCGCACCCCGACCGTCGAGGCGATCGCCGCCCACTACCGCGAGCGGTCGATGGCCGCGGTCGTCTTCACCGTCGATGCGCCCGCGGCCACGGGGCACCCGCCGCTGTCGAGCGAGGAGATCGTCGACCGGGCCGCGGCGTTCCCCGACGTGCTCATCCCGTTCGGGTCGGTCGACCCGCACGGCGGCCGGGCCTCCGTACGCCGGGTACGGACGCTGGTCGAGCGCGGGGCGCGGGGGTTCAAGTTCCATCCCACGTTGCAGGGCTTCGCGCCGAACGACCCGGCCTACTACGCGCTCTACGACGCGATCACCGAGGCCGGCGTGCCGGCACTGTTCCACACCGGGCAGACGGGCATCGGCGCGGGCCTGCCGGGCGGCGCCGGGCTCAAGCTGCGGTACTCCGACCCGATGCTGCTCGACGACGTCGCCGCCGACTTCCCCGACCTCGCCATGATCTTCGCGCACCCGTCGGTGCCCTGGCAGGACGCCGCGATCTCGATCGCGACGCACAAGGCCAACGTGTTCATCGACCTCTCCGGCTGGTCGCCGAAGTACTTTCCGCCCCAGCTCGTGCGGGCCGCGGGCCGTCAGCTGCGCGACAAGGTGCTCTTCGGCTCGGACTTCCCGGTGATCACGCCCGACCGCTGGCTCGCGGCCTTCGCCGACCTCGACGTCCCCGACGACGTGCGCCCGAGGATCCTCAAGGACAACGCGGTGCGGGTGCTCGGGCTGCGCTGACGCGCGGGTCCCCGCGGACGCCACCGCCCTGCGGTGGGGGCGGGGCGACCTACGCCGAAGATCGCGTCGAGGCCGACCGGCGGGGACCGGGCGGCCGTCGTCGGACCCGGTGCGATCATGACCCCAGGTCCCCGCGCTCCCGGCCGACCGGAGCCCGGCCCACGACACGCACGCCCGTCCCCGCGTGGCGATCAGTCGTCGTGCAGGGCCCGGTCCACGGCGGCGACGGCGTCGTTCAGGGCCACGGCGCCCTGGCTGCCGTCGAGCAGATCCTTGAGCTGGATCTCGCCGGCCTCGAGGTCGCGGGCACCGAGCACGAGGGCGTAGCGCGCCCCCGACCGATCGGCCGCCTTCATCGCGCCCTTGAGCCCCTTGTGTCCGTAGGCCAGGTCGGCGCGCACCCCGGCGCGGCGCAGCTGCCCGACGATCGTGACGAGCCGGTCGCGGGCCGCCTCGCCCAGCGGCACGCCGAACACCTCGACCCGCCCGGCCGTCCCCTGCCCGGACTCCTCGGCGCGGCAGGCGAGCAGCGTGCGGTCGACGCCGATGCCGAACCCGACACCGGAGAGGTCCTGCCCCCCGAGCTCGGCCATCAGCCCGTCGTAACGCCCGCCGCCGCCGATCCCCGACTGCGAGCCGAGCCCGTCGTGGACGAACTCGAAGGTCGTCTTCGTGTAGTAGTCGAGACCGCGCACCATCCACGGGTTCTCGACGTAGGCGACCCCCAGGGCGTCGAGGTGGCGCCTGACCTCGGCGTGGTGGGCGGCCGCGGAGTCGGAGAGGTGGTCGACCATCAGCGGGGCGCCCTCGAGCTGCGCGCGGACCTCGGGACGCTTGTCGTCGAGCACCCGCAGCGGGTTGATCCGGGCACGCTCGCGGGTGGGCTCGTCGAGGTCCAGCTTCTCGAGGAAGCGCGTCAGCTCCGCGCGGTACTGCGGCCGCGTCGACGCGTCACCCAGCGACGTGATCTCGAGGCGGTAGCCGCGCAGGCCCAGCGCGCGGAAGCCGGCGTCGGCGACCGCGAGCACCTCGGCGTCCAGCGCCGGGTCGTCGACGCCGATGGCCTCGACGCCCACCTGCTGGAGCTGGCGGAACCGGCCGGCCTGCGGGCGCTCGTAGCGGAAGAACGGCCCGGCGTAGCGCAGCTTGACCGGCAGCCCGCCGCGGTCCAGCCCGTGCTCGATCACCGACCGCACGACGCCGGCGGTGCCCTCGGGCCGCAGCGTCACCGAGCGGCCGCCGCGGTCGTCGAACGAGTACATCTCCTTGGACACGACGTCGGTCGACTCCCCCACGCCGCGGGCGTAGAGGGCGGTCTCCTCGAAGACCGGCAGCTCGATGTGGGCGTAGCCCGCCCGGTCGGCCTCGCGGACGAGGGTGTCGCGGACGGCGGTGAACTCGGGCCCGACGTACTCGGGGATGCCCTTGGGGGCGCGGAAGCCCCCGGGCGGGACGGCCGTCACAGGTGGCGTCCGGGGGCGTGGCTCAGGCCCTGGACGAAGGGGTTGGTGTCCCGCTCCTGGCCAACGGTGGTCATCGGACCGTGGCCCGGCAGCACCGCGGTGTCGTCGGGCAGGCTGAGGATCTTGTCGCGGAGCGAGGCCATCATCTCGTCCATCGACCCGCCGGGCAGGTCGGTGCGCCCGATCCCGCCCTGGAAGAGCGTGTCGCCGGCGAGCAGGAAGGGACGGTCGTCCTCGGTGGCCGAGCGGAACACCACGGAGCCACGGGTGTGGCCCGGCGTGTGGTCCACGGAGAGGCGCAGGCCGGCGAGCTCGAGGTCGGCGCCGTCATCGAGGGTGCGCACGTGGCGGGGCTCGCGGAACTCCAGGCCCGGGTACATCGCCGCGAGCTGGGCGCCCATCGGTCCGACACCGGCCAGCGGGTCGGCGAGCATCGAGCGGTCCTCGGGGTGGATCCAGGCCGGGATGTCGTCGCCGTCGCCCACCGGCGTCACCGACCACATGTGGTCGAGGTGCCCGTGGGTCAGCAGGACGGCGACCGGCGAGAGCCGGTGGCGCGCGATGACCTCGCGCAGCCCCTCCTCGGCGTCCTGGCCGGGGTCGACGACCACGCAGGACTCCCCGGGGCCGGGCGCGACCACGTAGCAGTTGGTCTGGAACACCCCGGCCGCGAAGGCCTCGACCAGCACGTCCTCGTCCTCCTCGGCATCGGTCCGGCCGCTCGGCTCGGTCCCGTCCACCCTAGTCGAGGGGCGCACCCGGCTCCGGCGGCGCGGTTCCTACGATGTCCGCCGTGCCGACGAACGAGCAGCGCCGGAAGGCCGCCAAGCGCAAGCTGGAACGCCAGATCGAGCGGCGTGCCGAGCGGGCCCGGCGCCGTCGGCAGCGCCTGACGCTGATCTCGGTCGTCGCCGTCGTCGCGGTGGTCGCCCTCGCCGCGGGCATCTACCTCGCCGTGTCGGGCTCCGACGAGCCCCCACCCGCCGCGGCCCCCGCGGTGTGCCAGTACAACCCGGCGGAGCCCGCGGCCAAGCCCAACACTCCGCCCGACCCGAATCCCCCGACGACCGGTACGGTCGGCGTCACCCTGCAGACCTCGCAGGGCGCGATCCCGATGACCCTCGACCGCGCGTCGGCACCCTGCGCGGTCAACGCGGTGGTGAGCCTCGCCGAGCAGGGCTTCTACGACGACACCCCGTGCCCCCGGCTCGTCACCAGCCAGGGGCTGCAGGTGCTCCAGTGCGGGGACCCGACCGGGACCGGCGCGGGCGGGCCCGGATACCAGTACGCCGAGGAGCCGCCGCAGAACCTGCCGCCGTACCCCGGCGCCGAGGGCCAGGCGTCGACCTACGCGCGCGGGCTGGTGGCCATGGCCAAGAGCGCGCAGCCGGGGTCGACGGGCAGCCAGTTCTTCCTCGTCTACGGCGACTCGGCGCTGCCGCCCGAGTACTCCGTCATCGGGCGGATCGCGACCGAGGGCCTGAACGTCCTCGACCGCGTCGCCGCCGGGGGCGACGACGGCTCGAACCAGGCAGGCGGCGGGGCGCCGCGCATCCCGGTGCAGATCCAGCGCGCCGTGGTCGAGGCGCCGGCACCCTGACGTCGGCAGCGGAGCGGCAGCGATCTGACAGCGGGCCCCGGGACCGTCGGGACACCGCGCCGGACCAGCGGCGCGGACCCGACGAGAGGACACCGTCATGCCCACGTTCACCGGTGCCGCCGGCCGCGTCTTCCACGACACGTGGCGTCCCAGCGGCGAGATCCGCGGAACCGTCGTGCTGCTCCACGGCTACGGGGAGTACCTCGAGCTCTACGACGCCCTGGCGCGCCGGCTCACGGCGCACGGGCAGGTCGTGCACGCCCTCGACGCGGTGGGCCACGGCCGCAGCGACGGCGAGCGCGCGCTGATCCCGACGTGGGACATCTACGTCGACGACGCGCGGGTTCTCGCCCGGATCGCCCGTGACGAGGACCCCGGCGTCCCGCTGACCGTGATCGGGCACTCCGCAGGCGGGGTGGCCACCACCCTGCTCGCGTTGCGCTCGCCCGAGGTCGCCGACGCCCTCGTGCTCTCCGGCGCGCCGCTGCGCCCGCAGGAGTGGATCCACGAGTGGCTCGCGGCCGGCGAGCCGGAGACCCCGGCCGAGGACCCGCGCGAGGCGCTGAGCACGCACCCCGAGTACGTCGACGCGCTCATGCACCACCCGCTGACCTACCACGGCGGCTTCCGTCGCGAGACGCTGCTCGCGGTCACGCAGACCTGGCCGGAGATCGCCGCGGGGCTGGCCGACGGGCGGCCGGGCGTCCCGGTGCTGCTCGTGCACGGCGAAGCGGACCCGGTCGTGCCGGTGGAGCACTCGCGGCAGACGGCGGCGCAGCTGCCCGACGCCCGGGTCGTCACCTTCCCCGCTGACCTCCACGACGTCCTCAACGAGCACGACCGCGACACCGTGCACGACGCCGTGGTCGCGTTCGTCGACGAGGTGACGGCGTCCGTCGCCACCGATTCGTCCAGGACCGAGGCCGTACCGGCGCCCTAGCAACTGCGGGCCGGTCAGGCGCTCAGGGGCAGGGCGCCGGGGTGCAGGGGGGCGGGGAGGTCGGTGCTGCCCTCGGGGTCGAGGTAGCGGTCGACCGCGGCGGCGGCCGAGCGGCCCTCGGCGATGGCCCAGACGATCAGCGAGGCCCCGCGGTGGGCGTCGCCGCAGACGAAGACGCCGGGCGCGTCGGTCTGCCAGTCCGAGCCGCAGCCGATCGCGCCCTTGGGGTTGCGCTCCAGCCCCAGCCGCGGCAGCAGCGGCATGTCGTCGGGACCGGTGAAGCCGATGGAGAACAGCACGAGGTCGCACGGCATCTCGTGCACCTCCTCGGAGGTGGGCACGACCTCGCGGCGTCCGTCGGCGTCGCGGCGCACCTCCACCGACGACAGCTCCACCGCCCGCACGTGGCCGCGCTCGTCGCCGACGAAGCGGCGCACGGCGGTGGCGAACAGCCGCTCGCCGCCCTCCTCCAGCGCCGGCGGGGTGCGGAACACGTAGGGCCAGGTCGGCCACGGCGAGCTCGAGTCCTGGCGTGTCTTCGGGGGCGGCGGGTACTGGTCGAGCTGGTGCACGCCGATCGCGCCCTGGCGGGTGGCGGTGCCGTAGCAGTCGGCGCCGGTGTCGCCGCCCCCGATGATCACGACGTTCTTGCCCCGCGCGTTGATCGGCGATGGCCCGTCGCCCTCCTGCTCGCGGTTGGCGGGCACGAGGTACTCCATGGCCAGGTGGATGCCGTCGAGGTCGCGCCCGGGGATCGTCCGGTCGTCGCGCCCCTGCAGCGCGCCGACCGCGAGCACCACGGCGTCGTACTCGGCGCGCAGGCGTTCGACCGACAGCACAGTGCCACCGTCCCGCCCACCCGGCTCGCCGCCCACCTCACAGTTGACGACGAACCGGGTGCCCTCGGCCCGCATCTGCTCGAGGCGCCGGTCGACCTCCCATTTCTCGAACTTGTACTCGGGGATGCCGTAGCGCATCAGCCCGCCGAGGCGGTCGTCGCGCTCGTAGACGGTGACCTCGTGCCCGGCGCGCGTGAGCTGCTGGGCGGCGGCGAGCCCGGCCGGGCCGGAGCCGACGACGGCGACGCGCCTGCCGGTGTGGTTCGACGGTGGCTGCGGCTCGACGAGCCCGTCGGCCCAGCCGTTCTCGGCGATCGACCACTCGACGCGCTTGATGGCGACCGGCCCGGGCTGGCTGGTGATCGAGAGGACGCACGCGGCCTCGCACGGCGCCGGGCACAGGGCGCCGGTGAACTCCGGGAAGTTGTTGGTGGCGTGCAGCCGCTCCGAGGCACGGCCCCACTCGCCGCGGCGGACGTGGTCGTTCCACTCGGGGATGAGATTGCCGAGCGGGCAGCCGGCGCCGCCGGAGTGGCAGAACGGGATGCCGCAGTCCATGCACCGGGCGGCCTGGACCATCGTGCCCTCGCGGACCGCGGGGTCGGTGAGCGGCGCGTAGAGCTCGTGCCAATCGGTGCGCCGCTCCTCGATGGGGCGCTTGGGGTTGTCCTCCCGCTCGTACTTGAGGAACCCGCGCGGATCAGCCACCGGCCGCCACCTCCATGATCACCTCGTCGGGGTCGCGGCCCTCCGCCTGGGCCCGCTGGGTCGCGTCGAGGACGCGCTGGAAGTCCTGCGGCATGACCTTGGTGAAGTGCCCGACCTGCGCGGCCCAGTCGTCGAGCAGCGCCGCGGCCCGCGGCGAGCCCGTGAGGTCGCGGTGGCGTTCCACGACCGCCCGCAGCCAGTCGGCGTCGTCGTCGGAGAGCTCCTGCAGGTCGACCATCTCCTGGTTGACCCGGATCTCGGGCAGGTCGAGCACGAAGGCGATGCCGCCCGACATGCCCGCGCCGAGATTGCGGCCGGTGGAGCCGAGCACGACCACCCGACCACCGGTCATGTACTCGCAGGCGTGGTCGCCGGTGCCCTCCACCACGGCCAGCGCGCCGGAGTTGCGCACGCAGAACCGCTCGCCCACCTGGCCGCGCAGGAAGACCTCGCCGCCCGTCGCCCCGTAGGCGATGACGTTGCCGGCGACGACGTGGCGTTCGTCGCAGCCAGGACGGTCGACGCTGCCCGCGAACGGGGCCCGGTCGTCGGGCCGCACGATCACCCGGCCGCCGGAGAGGCCCTTGGCCAGGTAGTCGTTGGCGTCGCCGACGAGGTCGAGGGTCATCCCCGGCGGCAGGAACGCGCCGAACGACTGTCCGGCCGAGCCGTGGAACTCGACGTGGATCGTGTCGTCGGGCAGCCCCTCGCGCCCGTAGCGGCGCGTGACCTCGGCGCCGGTGAGCGTGCCGACGGTGCGGTTGACGTTGCGGATCGGCATCTCCAGGCGCACGGGGGTCGCGTCGGCCAGCGCGCCCTCCGCGAGCTGCATCAGCGTCCGGTCGAGCGCCTTGTCGAGCCCGTGGTCCTGCGGGCGGGTGCGGATGCGGTCGGTGGGCGCGCCCTCGGGCACGTCGGGGACCGCGAACAGCGGCGTCAGGTCGATGCCGCGGGCCTTCCAGTTCTCGACCGCCTCGCGGCCGTCGATGAGCTCGGCGTGCCCGATGGCCTCGTCCAGCGAGCGGAAGCCCAGCTCGGCGAGGTGCTCGCGGACCTCCTCGGCGACGAACCAGAAGAAGTTCTCGACGAACTCGGGCTTGCCCGTGTACCGCCTGCGCAGCTCCGGGTTCTGGGTGGCCACGCCCACCGGGCAGGTGTCGAGGTGGCAGACGCGCATCATGATGCAGCCGTTGACCACCAGCGGGGCGGTGGAGAAGCCGTACTCCTCGGCGCCGAGCAGCGCACCGATCACGACGTCGCGGCCGGTCTTCATCTGGCCGTCGACCTGGACGGTGATCCGGTCGCGCAGCCCGTTGACCATCAGCGTCTGCTGGGTGTCGGCCAGGCCGATCTCCCACGGGCTGCCGGCGTGCTTGAGCGAGGTCAGCGGCGCGGCCCCGGTGCCGCCCTCCCACCCGGAGATCAGGACCACGTCACTGTGGGCCTTCGCCACCCCGGCGGCCACCGTGCCGACGCCCACCGACGACACCAGCTTGACGTGGATCCGGGCGTGCTCGTTGGCGTTCTTGAGGTCGTGGACGAGCTGCTTGAGGTCCTCGATGGAGTAGATGTCGTGGTGCGGGGGCGGGGAGATCAGCCCCACTCCCGGCGTCGAGTACCGCACCTCCGCGATCCAGGGGTAGACCTTCTGGCCGGCCAGCTGGCCGCCCTCGCCCGGCTTCGCGCCCTGGGCCATCTTGATCTGGATGTCCGTGGCGTTGACCAGGTACTCGCTGGTCACGCCGAAGCGCCCGGACGCGACCTGCTTGATCGACGACCGCTTCGACGGGTCGTACAGCCGGACCGGGTCCTCGCCGCCCTCACCGGTGTTGGACTTGCCGCCGATGTTGTTCATGGCGATCGCGAGGTCGGTGTGCGCCTCGGCGGAGATCGAGCCGTAGGACATCGCCCCGGTCGCGAAGCGCTTGACGATCTCGGTGGCCGGCTCGACCTGCTCGAGCGGGATCGGGGTGCACCGCTCGGTGCGCAGCCGGAACATGCCGCGCAGCGCGCCACCCGACTCGATCAGGCGGTTGGCCTCCGCGGTGTACCGCTTGAACACGTCCCACTGCCTGGTCCGCGTGGAGTGCTGCAGCAGGAACACCGTCTCGGGGCTGAACAGGTGCAGCTCGCCCTCCCGGCGGTAGGCGTACTCGCCGCCGACCTCGAGCTTGCGGTGCTTGCGCTCCCCCGGGTTGTCCGGATACGCCCGCCGGTGCCGCTCCGCGGTCTCGCGGGCCACGAGGTCCAGGCCACCGCCGCCGAGCTTCGACGACGTGCCGGTGAAGAACTCGTCGACGAACTCCTGCGAGAGCCCCAGCGCCTCGAACGCCTGGGCGGCGGTGTAGCCGGAGACGGTCGAGATGCCCATCTTGGACATGACCTTGCGGACGCCCTTGACCAGCGCCGCGACGTAGCGCTGGATCGCCTCGGCGCACTCGACGCCCTGCAGCCACCCACCCGCGATCATGTCCTCGATCGACTCGAAGGCCAGGTACGGGTTCACCGCCGCCGCCCCGTAGCCCAGCAGCAGTGCGACGTGGTGGACCTCGCGGGCGTCGCCGCACTCGGCGACGAGCGCGACCTGGGTGCGCTCGCGGGTGCCGACCAGGTGGTGGTGCACGGCCGAGACCAGCAGCAACGCCGGGATCGGGGCCCACTGCTCGTCGGAGTCGCGGTCGGAGAGCACGAGGATGCGCTTGCCGTGCGCGATCGCCTCCGACGCCTCCCGGCACACGCGGTCGAGCGCCTCGCGCAACGCCTCCTCGCCGCCGGCGACCCGGTACAGGCCGCTGAGGACCGTGGCGGCGAAGCCCGGCATGTCGCCGTCGTCGTTGATGTGGATGAGCTTGGCCAGCTCGTCGTTGTCGATCACCGGGTCGGGAAGCACGACCTGGCGGCACGACGCGGGGCCGGGGTGGAACAGGTTCTGCTCGGGGCCGATCGCCCGGGCCATCGAGGTGACGAGCTCCTCGCGGATGGCGTCCAGCGGCGGGTTGGTGACCTGGGCGAAGAGCTGGACGAAGTAGTCGTAGAGCAGCCGGGCCCGGCTCGAGAGCGCGGCGGTGGGGGTGTCGGTGCCCATCGAGCCCAGCGGCTCGGCGCCCGTCGTGGCCATCGGTGCGAGGAGGATGCGCTGCTCCTCCTCGGTGTAGCCGAACATCTGCTGGCGGCGCATCACCGACTCGTGGGTGTGCACCACGTGCTCGCGGTCGGGCAGCTCGTCGAGGCGGATCAGCCCCGCGTGCAGCCACTCGCCGTAGGGCTCGGCGGCGGCGAGGTCGCTCTTGTAGGCGTCGTCGTCGACGATCGCCGCAGCACCCTCCCCCGTCGCTCCGCTCGCCCCGCGCCGCGTGTCGACCAGGAACATCCGCCCCGGCCGCAGGCGACCCTTGGCGAGCACCTGGTCGGGCTCGACGTCGAGGACGCCGGACTCGCTGGCCAGCACCACGCGGTCGTCGGCGAGCTGCCACCACCGCGCCGGGCGCAGCCCGTTGCGGTCGAGGGTGGCGCCCATGAGCGTGCCGTCGGTGAACACCACCGCGGCCGGGCCGTCCCAGGGCTCCATGAGCGTGGCGTGGAAGCGGTAGAAGTCGCGCTGGTCGGCCGGCATCTCGGCGTGGTTCTCCCACGCCTCCGGCATCATCATCATCACCGCGTGCGGCAGCGGCCGGCCCCCGAGCGAGAGCAGCTCGAGGACCTCGTCGAAACTCGCCGAGTCGGACGCGTCCTCGGGGCAGACCGGCATCGCCCGCTGCAGGTCGCCGGGGAAGAGGTCGGTGCCGAGCAGCGCCTCGCGGGCCCGCATGCGGTTGCGGTTGCCGCGGATGGTGTTGATCTCGCCGTTGTGCGCCATGCACCGGTACGGGTGCGCCAGCGGCCAGGACGGGAACGTGTTGGTGGAGAAGCGGCTGTGCACCACCGCGATCGCGCTGACCAGGCGCTCGTCGCGCAGGTCGCCGAAGAACAGGGGCAGCTGGTCGGTGGTCAGCATGCCCTTGTACGTCATGGTCCGGCTCGACAGCGACGCGAGGTAGAGCCCGCAGCCCGCCTCCTGGGAGTCGCGCTCGGCGCGCTTGCGCACGATCCAGGCGAGCCGGTCGAGCGCGATGCCCGTGACCGAACGGTCGGGGGTCGCGACGACGATCTGGGCGAACCGCGGCATGGCGCCGCGGGCCACCGAGCCGACCTCGGCGCCCTCGGGGTCGACGGGCACGTCGCGCCAGCCGAGGACCACGAGGCCCTCCTCGGCGACGACGCGCTCGAGCAACGACACCGCCTTGGCGTGGGCGTCCTCGTCGACGGGCAGGAAGGCCAGTCCGGTGGCGTAGGCCAGCTCGGTGACCGGCACGCCATGCCCATCGCCACGCCCACCGCCACGCCCATCGCCATGCCCATCGCCATGGCCATCGGGGCCGTCGGGTCCGGAGCCGCCGGGGCCGGTGACCGGTGCGGGGAGCTCGAAGTCGACCGTCGCCCGGATCAGGGCGTCGGGGACCTGCACCATGATCCCGGCGCCGTCGCCGGTGGTGGGCTCGCTGCCCGCCGCCCCGCGGTGGTCGAGGTTGTGCAGCACGTGGAGCGCGTCGGCAACGATGCCGTGGCTGCGCTCTCCCTTGACGTGCGCGACCGCGCCGACACCACAGGCGTCGTGTTCGTAGGCGGGGTCGTAGAGACCCTGCCGGCCCGGCGTCGGAGCTGCAGGGGATACAGCCATCCGGTGCCTCCTCGTCGTCACGCGGACGGGTGGTGGGGTGACCCGGGGACGACGGTGGCCCAGGACGGGTGCGCGGCGGATCCGTGCGCGGTCCCGGCGATCGGGATCGGTCAAGGACCGGCGGCGCGGGACCCCGACGTCCTGCGCGGTGCCCGACCGATGCTAGACGGTCGGGCGGCCCGCGGCAGGGTGCGCCGGTGAGGCGGAGACGTCAGTTCTCGGGACGTCAGTTCTCGGGACGTCAGTTCTCGGGACGTCAGTTCTCGGGACGTCAGTTCTTGGCGGCCGACGGGGGCTCCGCCGGCACGTCGTTCTCCTGCTGGGGGTCGGCGGGCTCGGCGTCGACGCTGCTGGCATCCGCGGAACCGCCCTTGCCGCCCGGCGCGGAGGCGGGCGACCTCTCGGTGAGGCGCACCTCGGCCTCGTTCTGCGAGCGCTGGTCCTCGTCCGGATCCCCGGTACTCCCGTTGCGTGCCACGGGATCGGGCGTACCCCCACCGTCGTCCGCCGAACCCGAGTCGCCGTCGGGAGCCTCGGCGGCCCGGCCGAACACCTCGCGCGGCCCGCGGACCCACCACAGGTAGGCCACGGCGCCCAGGAAGACGACCGCGGAGACCACCACGTTGATCCGCACGTCGCCGAACACCCGGGTGGCCGGGTCGGTGCGCATCAGCTCGATGACGAAGCGGCCTGCGGTGTAGCCGGCGACGTAGAGGGCGAACGCCCGCCCGCGGGACAGGCGGAAGCGGCGGTCGGCCCACACGACCAGCGCCGCGACCGCGAGGTTCCAGAGCAGCTCGTAGAGGAAGGTCGGGTGCACGACCGCGATCGGCGTGGTGTCCACCGCGACGCCGGTCAGGTTGTCCGGCGCCCCCGTCACGGGGTCGACGCGGCGGTAGAGCTCGAGACCCCAGGGCAGCGTGGTGGGCGCGCCGTAGAGCTCCTGGTTGAACCAGTTGCCCAGCCGGCCGATGGCCTGCGCCGTCACGATGCCGGGCGCGGCCGCGTCGGCGAACGCCGTCAGCGGCACCCCGCGGCGCCGGCAGGCGATCCAGGCTCCGACTCCCCCGAATGCGATCGCGCCCCAGATGCCGAGCCCGCCCTGCCAGATGTAGAGCGCGGCCACCGGGTCCCCGCCCGGCCCGAAGTACGTCGGCCAGTCGGTGGCGACGTGGTAGAGCCGACCACCGACGAGACCGAACGGGACCGCGAACACGGCGACGTCGGTGACCGTGCCGGGCTCCCCGCCACGGGCGACGAAACGTCGCTCGGTCCAGAGGATCGCCACGACGATGCCGGCGATGATGCACAGGGCGTAAGCCCGCAGCGGGATCGGCCCGACCTGCCAGACGCCCTGCGGGGGGCTGGGCAGGTAGGTGGGCAGGGCAGCGGGCAGGGCAGCGGGCAGGACGAGCGCTGTCTGCACCACGGAGAGCACGACCTCCACGCTATCGCCCGGCGGTCAGCGCCCGGTGTGACGGCCCCGGACCGCGCCGGTCCGGATCGGCGCGGGTCGGCGTGCCGTCGGTGAGTGCGTGCTCGCGGGGAGTGCCCGACGCATCCGTCCCGGCGCAGGGGTGCCGCTGTCCGCGTCGTCGCGCCGGCGGCGCGTTCAGCGGGTCGGTCGACGCGGTCCCGGCGGGGGACGGGGCACACTGCGGGTGGTCCGACCGTCGGGGAGGCCCGCCGTGCACGGTGACGAGCGGCAGGGTGGCGAGCGAGCCGTGACCGCCGCGCCCTCGGTGCCGCTCTCGTCGGCCGCCGGTCGCTGGCTGGTGGTCGCCGCCGCCCTCGGCTCCGGGATCGCGTTCCTCGACGGCTCCGTGGTCAACGTCGCCCTGCCGGCGATCGGCGACGAGCTCGGCGGAGGGTTCTCGGTCCTCCAGTGGGTGCTCGACGGGTACCTGCTCACGCTCAGCGCGCTGCTCCTGCTCGGCGGGGCACTCGGCGACCGCTACGGGCGACGCCGGGTCTTCCTGCTCGGCCTGGTCGTGTTCACCCTCGCCTCGCTGGGGTGCGGGCTCGCGCCGAGCGGGCAGGCGCTGATCCTCGGTCGGCTCGTGCAGGGCGTCGGCGGCGCGCTGCTGATCCCCGGCAGCCTCGCGCTGATCGACTCCGTCATCCGGCACGAGGACCGCGGGCGTGCGATCGGCACGTGGGCCGGGCTCAGCGGTGTCGCCGCCGCCCTGGGCCCGTTCCTGGGCGGCTGGCTCGTCGACGCGGCCTCGTGGCGCTGGGTGTTCCTCATCAACGTGCCGCTGGCCGTCGCCGCGTACGCGGTCACGACGCGCCACGTCCCCGAGACCCGCGACCCCTCGGTGACCGGCTCGCTCGACGTCGCCGGCGCGATCGCGGCCACCATCGGCCTCGGCGGGGTCGTCTACGGCCTCATCGAGGCCCCGGTCCGCGGCTGGGACGTGGTGACGGTCGGCGCCACGGTCGCCGGGGTGCTGGCACTGGCCGCCTTCCCGGTGATCGAGCTGCGGGCCGCGGCTCCGCTGATCCCCCTGTCGTTGTTCCGCTCCGCGCAGTTCACCGGCGCGAACCTGGTGACCTTCGCCGTCTACACCGCGCTCGGCGGCGCGCTGTTCCTGCTCGCCCTGCAGCTGCAGCGGACCCTGGGGTGGTCGGCGCTGGCCGCGGGGCTCGCGTTCCTCCCCTTCACCGTGATCATGTTGCTGCTCTCCGGCCGCGTCGGCGCGCTCGCCCAACGGGTGGGACCGCGCTGGCCCATGACCCTCGGGCCGATCGTGGCCGGTGCCGGACTCGCGCTGCTGGTCCGGGTCGTGCCCGGCGCCGGCTACGTCACCGCGGTGCTCCCGGCCGTCGTCGTGTTCGGTCTCGGGATGGCCGTCACCGTGGCCCCCCTGACCGCCACGGTCCTCGCCTCGGTGCCGCCCGAGCGCGTCGGCGCCGCCTCCGGGGCCAACAACGCCATCTCGCGCGTCGCGAGCCTGCTCGCCGTGGCCGTCCTCCCGTTGGCCGTCGGCCTCGACGGCAGCGGGGACGGGCCGCTGGGCCCCGGCTTCGCGCGGGCCATGCTCGTCTCGGCCGTCCTCTGCGTGCTCGGCGGTGCGGTCGCCTTCGTCACGATCAGCCGCGGCGCCCGTGTCCCGACCCACGTCCTGCCCGGGCTCCACCAGCCGTGCACCTCGGGGCAGCAGGCGCCGGCACCGACGAGCCGCACCGCTCCGCGGCCCCCGTCCGCCTGAGGGCCGGAACCCGTACGGCCCGCGGAATCCGTCCGTGGCAGATCCGACACGGCCGGTGAGCAATTCCCGCGCCGTTTCCCGCGGACGGCCGAAGACGTACTCCGGCGACGAGTCGAATGTGGTCGGCAACTGTTCGCTTTCCGTGTCGGCGCCTGCCGTCGTGCAGCGCGGGGGCGTAGCGTTCGATGCCCTGCGAAATGTCGCCTTCTCCCGCGAAAGAGCGAAACAATGGTCCGGATGCCGACCGCGGAGCGCGTCGTCGGCTCGACCGTTGCCCGGGGTCCGCACTCGCGGAGATCGTCGCGGGAGTTCGTCCGCGCCTCACGGTAGGCGCGGGGACGAGCGCGCACCGGAGCCGGCGCGCCATCAGCTCTTCCTCACCGAGATCCGAGTGCGTGCGCACCTGCGGGGCGACGCACGCCAGGAGGTGCCATATGACCACGACCGTCGACAGGACGACCGACATCCGCGCATTCGAGGTGCGCATTCCCCAGGAGCAGATCGACGATCTGCGCCGGCGCATCGCCGCCACGCGCCTGCCGTCCGCGGAGCTCGTCGCGGACCGATCGCAGGGTGTCCAACGGCGCACGGCGCAGGAACTCGCCCGCTACTGGCGCGACGAGTACGACTGGCGCCGGTGCGAGGCGCGGTTGAACGCGCTGCCGCAGTTCACGACCGAGATCGACGGGGTCGACATCCACTTCGTCCACGTCCGGTCGCCGCACGAGGGCGCGCTCCCGCTGATCATGACTCACGGCTGGCCCGGCTCCGTCATCGAGCTGCTCGGTGCCGTCGGCCCGCTGACCGACCCGACCGCGTACGGCGGCACGCCCGCCGACGCGTTCCACCTCGTGCTGCCGTCCCTGCCCGGCTACGGCTTCTCCGGCGAGCCGACCGAGCTCGGCTGGGACTCCGGACGCATCGCCCGCGCGTGGGCCGAGCTGATGCGCCGCCTCGGCTACACCCGCTACGTCGCCCAGGGCGGCGACGTGGGCGCCGACGTCACCGACGCGATGGGACGCCAGGCACCCGAGGGGCTGCTCGCCATCCACGTCAACCTGCTCGCCGGCGCATTGGGCGTCGTCGACCGCCTCCCCGCCGAGTCGGCGCAGGAGCGCGCGGCGCACGCGGCGCTCGCCGCGTTCACGACCGACGGCTTCGGCTACTTCTTCGAGCAGTCCACCCGGCCCCAGACGATCGGGTACTCGCTGGTGGACTCACCGATCGGGCTGGCGGCCTGGTTGCTCGACCACGACACGGACAGTTACCTGAAGATGTCCCGGGCGTTCGTCGACGGCGAGCCCGTGGGGGGTCTCACCCGGGACGCCGTCCTCGACAACATCACGCTCTACTGGCTGACGGGCACGGGCGCCTCGGCGGCGCGCTGGTACTGGGAGTTCGGCCGGGCCCGGGCCGCGGCGACGCCCGGGGAGGCCCCGCCGGCGGTCGCGGTCCCGGTCGGATTCACCACGTTCCCCGGGGAGCTGTGGGCGGCGCCGCGCAGCTGGGTCGAGACCGTCTACCCCGACCCCGCCTACTTCCACGAGGTCGACCGCGGCGGGCACTTCGCCGCCTGGGAGGAGCCGGAGCTCTTCGCCACCGAGGCGCGGGCCGCCTTCCGCCCGGTGCGCACATGAGCTCGCGGGACGGGGGCATGACGTTCCTGTCGCGGGGTTTCGTCGGGCGGCGCGACGCCCGCCGGGACGCGGGTCGGCTGCCCCCGGGCCAGTACGACGTCGGTGACGGCTTCCCGGTGCTGTCCGCCGGCCCGACACCCCGGACGGCACCCGAGGACTGGGACTTCACGGTCACCGGGGAGGTCGACGGCCCCGTGCGGCTGACGTGGCAGGAGTTCCAGGAGCTGCCGCGCGAGGACGTCACCGTCGACATCCACTGCGTGACGAAGTGGTCGAAGTTCGGGACGACGTGGAGCGGCGTCGCCCTGGACACGCTGCTCGGTCTCGTCGACACGTCCGCGGAGCACCTGCTCGCCTACTGCGACGGCGGCTACACGACGAACCTCGCGCTGGAGGACGTCGCCGACGGCCGCGCCTGGGTCGTCGACCGGTTCGACGGCCGGCCGCTGGAGCCGGAGCACGGTGGGCCGGCCCGGCTGCTCGTGCCGGAGCTGTACTTCTGGAAGTCCGCGAAGTGGGTCCGCGGCCTGTACCTGTCGGGCACGGAGGAACCCGGCTTCTGGGAGACGCTGGGCTACCACCTGCGCGGTGACCCGTGGCTGGAACAGCGGTACGCCGGCGACTGACGTGGCGGCTCGCGACCGTCGCCGCCGTCACCGCCGAGGCCCGCACCGCTCGCCGGTTGTCGCTGCGGATCGACGGCTGGGAGGGCCACCTGCCGGGCCAGCACGTCGACGTCCGCCTCACCGCGCCCGACGGCTACCAGGCCCAGCGCAGCTACTCGATCGCGTCGGCACCCGGGAGCACGACCGTGGACCTCGTGGTGCAGCGAATCGACGACGGCGAGGTCTCGTCGTACCTCACCGAGGAGCTGCGGGCCGGGGACGAGCTCGAGCTGCGGGGTCCGATCGGCGGCTACTTCGTCTGGCACGCCGACCTCGACGCACCGCTGCAGCTCGTGGCGGGCGGGTCGGGTGTCGCGCCGTTCCTGGCGATGCTCGACCACCACGCCGCCACGGGCTCCGGGGTGCCGGTCCGGCTCCTCTACTCGGCGCGGAGCCTCGACGACGTCCTCGGCCGGGAGCGCCTCGAGCAGCACGCCGGCCGGGGCGTCGGGGTGACGATCGCCCTGACCCGCACGCAGCCGCCGGGGTGGGCCGGCCTCGGCGGCCGGGTGACCCCGGAGACCCTGCGGGACCACGTGTGGCCGCCCGACGCGGAGCCGAGGATCTTCGTGTGCGGTCCGACCACGTTCGTCGAGGCGGTCGCGGACGGCCTGGTGGCGGCCGGTCACCACGCCACGGCCATCAGGATCGAGCGCTTCGGATGACGGAGGGAGAGCGAGATGACGGTGGAATCCCGACGGCTCGACGGCAACGCCGCGGCGGGGCGGCTCGCGGACGTGTTCGCCTTCGACGCCACCGTGGCGCGGACCCGGTGCGGTGGATGCGGCACGACCGCTCCCCTGGGCGCGCACCACGTGTACGCCGATGCCCCGGGCATGGTGGTGCGCTGCCTGGTGTGCGAGGCGGTGGTGCTGCGGATCGTCCGGACGCCCGGGCACACGTGGCTCGACATGAGCGGGACCGCCGCCCTCGACATCCCCGACGGCGACCCGTCCTAGCGACCCGTCCCAGCGACCCGTCCCAGCGACCCGTCCTAGCGACCCGTGTGCTGGCCCCGCACGCCCGCGGCGAGCTCGGTGGTCAGGCGCGCGACCGCGGCGCGGCCGTGCTCGGCGGCGCTGACCAGGGCCGAGCCCACGATCACGCCGTCGGCGAAGGAGGCGACCTCGCCCGCCTGGGCGCCGTTGCGCACGCCCAGCCCGACCCCGATCGGCAGGTCGGTGTGGGCCCGCGCGCGGGCCACGAGGGTGGTGGCGGTGTCCGCGACGGCGTCGCGGGCGCCCGTGACCCCCATCGTCGAGGCCGCGTAGAGGAAGCCGCGGGTGGCCGCGGTGGTGGACGCGATCCGCTCGTCGCTCGACGACGGTGCGACGAGGAAGATCGGCGCGAGGCCCTCCCGGTCGGCGGCCGCGAGCCAGCCGCCCGCCTCGTCGGGCACGAGGTCCGGGGTGATGACCCCGAGCCCGCCCGCGGCCGCCAGATCGCGGGCGAAGGCGTCGACGCCGTAGCGCAGCACCGGGTTCCAGTACGTCATGACCACGGCACGCCCGCCGCGCGCCGCGAGCTGCTCGACCACGTGCAGCGTGTCGCGGATGCGGACGCCGTGGCGCAGCGCCTGATCGACCGCGTGCTGGATCACCGGGCCGTCGAGCACGGGGTCGGAGTACGGCAGGCCGACCTCGACCAGGTCGGCGCCGGCGTCGAGGGCCTGGGTGAGCAGGCCCAGCGAGCCCTTCACCGTCGGGTAGCCCGCGGGCAGGTAGCCGATGAGGGCGGCGCGGTCCTCGGCCTTCGCGGCGGTGAAGACCTCGCCGAGGCGGGTGATGCCGGTGTCGGTCCCGGCGCTGCTCGTGGTCACAGCTCCCGCTCCCCCGTCTGGGCGTCGGTCCCGGGTGGGGGCTCCTCGGTCGGCAACGACTCCGGGTCGACGACGCCGAACCAGCGCGCGGCGGTGTCGACGTCCTTGTCGCCGCGGCCGGAGAGGTTCACGAGGATCAGCGGTGGCTCCGCATCGGGCCCGACCTCGGCGACCAGGCGCGGTCCCATCCGCACCGCCCCGGCGATCGCGTGCGCCGACTCGATCGCCGGGATGATGCCCTCGGTGCGGCACAGCAGCCGGAACGCGTCCATCGCCTCGGCGTCGGTGACCGGCTCGTAGGTCGCGCGGCCCGAGTCGGCGAGGTACGCGTGCTCGGGGCCGACGCCGGGGTAGTCGAGCCCGGCGGAGATCGAGTGCGTCTCGAGGGTCTGGCCGTCGTCGTCCTGCAGCAGGTACGACATGGCCCCGTGCAGCGCGCCGGGGCTGCCGCCGGTGATCGACGCGGCGTGCCGGCCGGACTCCACGCCCTCCCCCGCGGCCTCGAAACCGACGAGGCGCACGCCCTCGTCGTCCAGGAACGGGTGGAAGATCCCGATGGCGTTGGACCCGCCGCCGACGCAGGCCACGACGGCGTCGGGCAGGCGCCCGTACGCGGCGAGCACCTGCTCGCGGGCCTCGAGCCCGATCACCCGGTGGAAGTCGCGGACCATCCGGGGGAACGGGTGCGGGCCGGCGGCGGTGCCGAGGATGTAATGGGTGTGGCCCACGCTCGCGACCCAGTCGCGGTAGGCCTCGTTGAGGGCGTCCTTGAGCGTGCGCGAGCCGGTGGTGACGGGCACGACCTCGGCCCCGAGCAGCCGCATCCGCGCGACGTTGAGGGCCTGGCGCTCGGTGTCGACCTCGCCCATGTAGACGACGCAGTCGAGGCCCAGGAGCGCGGCCGCCGTGGCCGTCGCGACGCCGTGCTGGCCGGCCCCGGTCTCGGCGATGACCCGGGTCTTGCCCATGCGTTTGGTCAGCAGCGCCTGGCCCAGCACGTTGTTGATCTTGTGGGAGCCGGTGTGGTTGAGGTCCTCGCGCTTGAGCAGGATGCGCGCGCCGCCCGCGTGCTCCGCGAGCCGCCGGGCGTCGGTGACCGGCGACGGGCGGCCGGCGTAGTCGCGCTGCAGGCGGTCGAGCTCGGCGAGGAACGCGGGGTCGCGGCGGGCCTTCTCGTACTCGGCGGCCACCTCGTCGACCGCGGCGATGAGCGCCTCGGGCATGAAGCGGCCACCCCAGCGCCCGAAGTGGCCGGAGTCGTCCGGCTCGTGCGCCGTCCCGGCGAGGCCCTGGCTGGCCGTGGGGGCCGAGGTCATGGTGCTGCTCCCTGCGCGCGGAAGGTGGGTCCCCCGTGATGCTACGAGGCGGCGGCGAGGGGGTTCAGCGCCGTGTCGACGAGCCGGGTCATCGAGACGGCTTGGGGCAGGCCGGGTGCGAGCCCGCGGTCACCAGCTGGCGCACGGCCGCCCGCGGGTCCTCCGCGGTGGCCATCGACTCGCCCACCAGCACCGCGTCCGCGCCGTGGCCCGCGTAGGTCATGAGGTCGCCCGGGCCGCGGACCCCGGACTCGGCCACGCGGATGACCTCGCCGGGCAGGCCGGGGGCGATGCGGCTGAACACCGAGCGGTCGACCTCGAGGGTGTGCAGGTCGCGCGCGTTGATGCCGACGAGCTTGGCGCCGGCCCGCAGCGCCATGTCGGCCTCCTCCTCGTTGTGCACCTCGACCAGGGCGGTCATCCCGAGGGACTCGACCCGGTCGACCAGCGCGTCGAGGGCGTTCTGCTCGAGCACCGAGCACATGAGCAGGACGAGGTCCGCGCCGTGGGCCCGCGCCTCGTGCACCTGGTAGGTACCGACCACGAAGTCCTTGCGCAGCACCGGCACGTCGACCTTCGCGCGCACGGCGTCGAGATCGTCCAGCGAGCCCCCGAACCAGCGCTGCTCGGTGAGGACGCTGATGACGCGGGCGCCCCCGTCGACGTAGCGGCCGGCCAGCCACGCCGGGTCGGGGATGTCGGCCATGGGGCCCTTCGACGGGCTGGCCCGCTTGACCTCCGCGATCACCCCGATGCCCGGGCCCTGCAGGGCCGCGAGCGCATCGCGCGCGGGCGGCGCCGCCGCGGCGCGGTCCTTGACGACGTCGAAGGGGACGGCGGCCTCCCGGGCGGCGACGTCGGCCCGGACCCCTTCGAGGATCTGCTCCAGGACGCTCACGCCGGGTCTGCCCCTTTCCCCCGTCCGAGTTCGCTCCATGTTAACCCGCGACCCCTCCTGCCCCTCCGACCCCGTCGGGACGCCCCGATGATCGTCCACCCGGCCCATTGGGGCCCGGATCGGCGGGGTGCTCGCCCGTCGGGTCGCGACCCTCGTCGAGCGCCTCCCACAGCGCACGGTCCGGGTCGGAGGGCGTCCGCCCGGGCTCCCCAGCCGCGCGCACGGGCGCGTCGTACCGCGCCCCGAGCCGCGGCAGCAGCGCCGCGTACCGGGCCGTGAGCAGCCCCGCGAGCAGCATCAGCAGGCCCCCGACCACGCCGAGCACCGGCCCGGCGAGCACCGCTTCGGGCGGCAGCGGACGGTCCCCCGGCCGCATCCCCACCGGCAGCGCCGCGGACGCGGGCGCGACGAGGCCGGCCGCGCCCCGCAGGACGGCCCAGAGGCCCGCGACGGCCACGAGCGTGCCGACGACGCGACGTCCCCAGCCCGCGGTGGCCAGCAGGCCGCCGACGGCGGCGAGGCACAGCAGCGCCCACGGCACGAGGATCGGCTCGGCCGTCGCTCCGTCGGCCGAGCTCGACCGCGACCCCGCGAGGCCCTCGACGACCTGGCGGACCCACGTGGCGCGCGACGCTCCCCAGAGCACCGCGGCCGCGACGACGAGCAGGACGACGACCGCGCCGAGGAGGCGCCCGGGGCTGCCGGCGCGGGGCCCGGTCGGCGGGGTCGGGGGGGTCGGCGGGGTCTGCGGCGGGGTCGGCGTCACGGTGTCGCCGGGACGGGATCGGGCGGTGGGGTGAGGGCCTCGACATCGTGCTCGGCATCGTGCTCGTCCGCCGCCGCGGAGGGCGCCGGGGCGGCCAGGGTGTCCGCGGTGGCCACGGCCGCCAGCACCGCGCGTGCCTTGTTGACGCACTCGGCGTCCTCGGCGACAGGGTCGGAGTCGGCGACGATGCCGCCGCCGGACTGGACGTGGGCGACGCCGTCGCGCAGCAGCGCGGTGCGGATGGCGATGGCGGTGTCGGCGTCGCCGGCGAAGTCGAGGTAGCCGACGATGCCGCCGTACAGGCCCCGGCGGGTGGGCTCGAGCTCCTCGATGATCTCCAGCGCCTTGGGCTTGGGCGCGCCCGAGAGCGTGCCCGCCGGGAAGCAGGCGGCGACGGCGTCGAACGCGGTGCGTCCGGGCGCCAGGCGGCCGCTGACCGTGCTGACCAGGTGCATCACGTGGCTGTAGCGCTCGATCTCGAAGAACCGGCGCACCTGGACCGTGCCCGGCACGCAGACGCGGCCGAGGTCGTTGCGCCCGAGGTCGACGAGCATGAGGTGCTCGGCGCGCTCCTTCTCGTCGGCGAGGAGGTCCTTGGCCAGGAGGGTGTCCTCCTCGGCGTCGGCGCCCCGCCACCGCGTGCCGGCGATGGGGTGGGTGGTGGCGACGCCGTCCCGCACGGTGACCAGCGCCTCCGGGCTGGACCCGACGATCTCGAACGGCCGGCCCGCCGCGTCGGCGAGCCGCAGCAGGTACATGTACGGGCTCGGGTTGGTCATCCGCAGCACCCGGTAGATTTCCAGGGCGTCCGCCGCGGTGCTCGACTCGAAGCGCTGGGAGAGCACGACCTGGAACGCGTCGCCGGCGCGGATGCGCTCCTTGGCCACCTCGATGGCCGCGTGGTGCTCGGCGGGCGAGCGGCGCCGCGCCACCCCGGCGGGCGGGCCGGCCGGCGTGCTCGCGGCGGCGGCCACGGTGGACGGCGCGGGCGCGGCGAGCTCGGCGGTCATGCGGTCGAGCCGGGCCAGCGCGTCGTCGTACGCCGCGTCGGCCCGCTCGGGGCTGTCGTCCCAGTTCACCGCGTTGGCGATGAGCGTGACCGTGCCCTCGTGGTGGTCGAGCGCGGCCACGTCGGTGGCGAGCAGCATGACCATCTCGGGGATCTGCAGGTCGTCGTCGGCGAGGTCGGGCACGCGCTCGAGGCGGCGCACCGCGTCGTAGCCGACGTAGCCGACCAGCCCGCCGGTGAGCGGCGGGAGCCCGGGCAGGGGGTCGGTGCGCAGCCGCTCGAGCGTCTCGCGCAGGGCGATCAGCGGGTCGCAGCCCTCGGTGCCCTCGGGTCCGTCCGGGGTGGCCGGCAGGTGCGCCGGCGCGGTGCCCGTCCACACCGCGCGGCCGTCGACCTCGGTGAGCGACGCGGCGCTGCGGGCGCCGACGAAGCTCCAGCGCGACCACGACTCGCCGTGCGCCGCCGACTCGAACAGGAAGGTGCCGGGCCGGCGCCCGGCGAGCTTGCGGTAGAGCCCGACCGGCGTCTCGCCGTCGGCCAGCAGGCGCCGCGTGACGGGGATGACGCGGTGGTGCGCCGCGAGGGCGTGGAACCCCGCGCGGTCGGGCACGACGGCGCCGAGCGGAGCAGCGGAGGCGTCGGAGATGGACACGGGCCTCATTGTGGCCCCCGCCCCCGACGGCCCCGCCCGCCCGGGTGCCGGCGTGGTTGCAGCGAACGCGCTGTTCGCAGCTTCTATGCGTGCGAAGTCCCCGTTGATCTCCGCGGTGCCGGCTCACCGGCGGGCTCCGGCGGCGCCGCACGGATGCGGGCGGCGACGGCCACGGCGGCGAGGACGACGGCGCAGCCGATCAGCTGCAGCACGCCCGGCCGCTCGGCGAGGACCACGGCGCCGAGCAGCACCGCGCCGACCGGCTGCAGCAGCAGGATCGAGGCCCCGGTCGACGACGGCAGGCGGGGCAGCGCGGACGCGATGAGCACCCAGCCCATCACCTGCCCGACCACGGCGAGCACGACCAGCCACGCCAGCGCCCGCACGTCGGGGGTGAGGTCGACGCCCTGCCACAGCGAGCCGAGCAGGAAGGACGCGACGGCGGCGCCGGCGGTCGCCACCGCGACGGGCGCGAAGCGCTGGCCCTCGCCGGCACCGAGGCGCACGAGCAGCAGGTAGCCCGCGTACGCGGCGGCCGCGATGAGGGCCGTCACCGTCCCGCGGACCGGGGCGGGCCCCGAGACCGCCTCCGGGTCCCCGACGAGCCCGCCCGCCAGCGCGACGCCGACGAGCATCACGGGGACGGCGAGGACGAACGTCCGCCGCACCCGCTCGCCGAGGACGAGGAACGCGAGCAGCGGCAGGATCACGACCTGGACGTTGACCAGCACCGTCGACACCCCGGCGCCCACCGCGCTGATCGACTCCGTCCACAGCGTCATGTCCACGCCGAGCAGCGCGCCGCCGAGCAGCAGCAGCCACGGTCGGTTCCCCGTGACGGACACGGCCCGGAGCCGCCGCCGGCGCTCCAGCAGCGCCAGCGGCACGAGCAGCGGAAGCGCGAGCAGGCACCGGAACACCGTCGCCGTGCCCGGGCTGACGTCGGCCAGCGCGATGAAGATCGGCGAGAACGCGATGCACAGGCTCCCGGCCACGGCGACGAGACGGGCGTCGACCCGGGGAACCACGGAGGTGGGGCGCACCGCGGAGCGGTCGAGGGAGCGCGTCACGCCCTCGATCGTCGGCCCGCCCACCGTTGAGCACCAGCGAGGTTCCCTGCGCCTGACTCGTTACGATCGCTACCGTGTTCGCCCTCGACCGGCTCCGCGCGCTGCACGCGCTCGCGACGCACCGGTCGGTCGCAGGCGCCGCGGTGGCCCTGCACCTCACACCCTCGGCGGTGTCCCAGCAGCTCGCGAAGCTCGAGCGCGAGGCGGGCGCGGCGCTCACCGAGCCGGCGGGCCGCGGCGTGCGGCTCACCCCGGCCGGGCGGGTGCTCGCCGAGCACGCCGCCGACATCCTGGCCCGCGTCGCCGCCGCCCGGCTCGACCTCGACCGGCTGCGCGACGAGGTGGTGGGCGAGCTGCGGATCGGGGCCATCCCGACGTCGGTCCACGCGCTGGCCCCGCCCACCCTCGCCCGCCTCCGCGCCGCGCACCCCGACCTGCGGGTGGCGCTGGCCGACGGCGAGGCCGAGGAGACCCTGCCGGCCGTGCTCGCCGGCGACCTCGACCTGGCGGTGGTCGAGAACTGGGAGGGCCTGCCCGCCCCCGTCCCGGCCGGTACCTCGCGCGCCCGGCTGTGCGAGGACGTCATCGACCTCGTCCTGCCGGCCGGTCACCGGCTGGCGGGCCCCGGCCCGGTCGCGCTGGGCGAGGTCGACGACCTCGACTGGGTCGCCGACGGCGGCGACACCCGCGCACAGGCGTGGCTGCTCCAGACCCTGCGCTCGCTGGGCCTCGAGCCGCGGGTGACGTGCCGGGTGCGCGGGTTCGGCATGCACCTCGAGCTCGTCGCCGGCGTGGGCGTCGCCGCCCTCGTCCCCCGCCTGGCCCGGCCGCCGCTCCCGGCGGGCGTCGCCGTCGCGATCACCGAGCCCGTGCTGCGCCGCAGCATCGACGCGGTGTGGCGTACCGACCGCGGCACCCCGGCCGTGCACGCGGCGGTCGCGGCGTTCACCGCGGTGGCCGCCGAGCGCGACGCGGCCCGGGAGGCCGCGCAGGCGTCTCAGGCCTCGGGCGCGAGCACCACGTCGGCGTCGAAGCAGGTGTGAGCACCCGTGTGGCAGGCGGCGCCGGACTGGTCGACCAGCAGCAGGACGGTGTCGCCGTCGCAGTCGAGGCGGACCTCGACGACCTTCTGCACGTGCCCCGAGGTGGCGCCCTTGACCCACAGCTCGTCCCGCGAGCGCGACCAGTAGGTGCCCTCGCGGGTGGCCAGGGTGCGGGCCAGGGCCTCGTCGGTCATCCACGCGACCATGAGGACCTCGCGGGTGTCGTACTGCTGCGCCACCGCGCACACCAGGCCGTCGGGGGTGCGCTTGAGCCGGGCCGCGAGCGCCGGGTCCAGGGTCCAGCTCACCGGACCTCGACCCCCTCGGCCCGCAGAGCGTCCTTGACCTCGCCGATCCGCATGATCCCGAAGTGGAACACGCTGGCCGCGAGCACCGCGTCCGCCCCCGCCGCGACGGCCGGCGGAAAGTGCTCGACCGCCCCGGCGCCCCCGCTGGCGATCACCGGCACGTCGACGAGCGCACGCACCTGGGCGATCATCTCGAGGTCGAAGCCGGCCTTCGTCCCGTCGGCGTCCATCGAGTTCAGCAGGATCTCCCCGACCCCGAGCTCCTGGCCGCGCTGGGCCCACTCGAGGGCGTCGATCCCGGTGCCGCGCCGCCCGCCGTGGGTGGTGACCTCGTAGCCCGACGGCGTCGGCTGCCCGTCGGGCGGGACGCGGCGGGCGTCGACCGAGAGCACGATGCACTGCGAGCCGTAGCGGCGGCTGGACTCGCCGAGGAAGTGTGGCCGGGCGATGGCCGCGGTGTTGATGCTGACCTTGTCCGCGCCGGCACGGAGCAGCCGGTCGATGTCGGAGTTCGTTCGGACGCCGCCGCCCACGCACAGCGGGATGAACACCTGCTCGGCGGTGCGGCGCACGACGTCGTAGGTGGTCTCGCGCTCGGCGGACGACGCGCTGACGTCGAGGAACGTGAGCTCGTCGGCGCCCTCGGCGTCGTAGAGCCGCGCCATCTCGACAGGGTCGCCCGCGTCGCGCAGGTCGACGAAGTTGACGCCCTTGACCACCCTGCCGGCGTCGACGTCCAGACAGGGGATCACGCGGACGGCGACACCCATACCGCCCAGCCTAACCGCGTCCCATGTGCGTGATCTTCCCGGCTATAGCCGGGAAGATCACGCACGTACGGCCGAGAGCGCGTCCGCCAGGGTGAAGTTGCCGGCGTAGAGGGCCTTGCCGACGATCGCGCCCTCGACCCCGATCGGCGCCAGGGCGTCGAGCGCCCGCAGGTCGTCGAGCGACGAGACCCCGCCCGAGGCCACCACCGGCCGGTCGGTCCGCGCGCACACGGCCTCGAGCAGCTCGGTGTTCGGGCCGGTCAGCGTCCCGTCGCGGCCCACGTCGGTGACGACGTAGCGCGCGCAGCCCTCGGCGTCGAGGCGGGCGAGCACGCTCCACAGGTCGCCGCCGTCGGAGACCCACCCGCGCGCGGCCAGACGGTGCCGCCCCTCGGTGATCTTGACGTCGAGCCCGACGGCGACCCGGTCGGAGAACTCGGCGATGGCCTTCGCGCACCATGCCGGGTCCTCGAGCGCCGCGGTGCCGATGTTGACCCGCGCGCAGCCGGTGTCCAGTGCCCGGCGCAGCGACGCGTCGTCGCGGATACCGCCGGAGAGCTCCACCTTGATGTCGATCTCCTCGACGACCGACGCCAGCAGCTCGGCGTTCGAGCCGCGGCCGAACGCCGCGTCCAGGTCCACGAGGTGCAGCCACTCCGCGCCCTCGGCGGCCCAGGCGCGGGCCGCGTCGAGGGGATCGCCGTATCCGGTCTCGGTGCCGGCGACGCCCTGGACCAGGCGGACGGCCTGGCCGTCGACGACGTCCACGGCGGGCAGCAGGTCGATGGTCACGGCGCGCGAGTCTGCCCTACGGGCTCGTGAGTGGTTGTCCGTGCCCTGGCACGGACTACCGCGCACGAGCGCGGAGCGCAAAGCGTCGCCGCTCCAGCAGCTCGCGCTCGGCCACGGTGCGGACCAGCCCCAGCGCTCGGTCGATCTCCGCGACGGCCTCCTCGACGCGGCCCAGCGCCGAGAGCATGTCGGCGCGCACCGCGGGCAGCAGGTGGTAACGCGCCAGGGCCGGCTCGGCGTCCAGCGGCGCGAGCACGGCCAGCCCCGCCTCCGGGCCCTCGGCGCGCGACACCGCCACGGCGCGGTTGAGCTCGACGACCGGGGACGGCGCCCGGGCCGCGAGCTCGGCGTAGAGCGCGGCGATCGCGGTCCAATCGGTGGCGTCGGTGGAGCGCGCGCGGGCGTGGCAGGCGGCGATCGCGGCCTGGAGCGTGTAACGCCCGCGCGGGCCCGGCCCGGACTCGGCGCGCTCCAGCGCCGCCAGGCCGCGCTGCAGGAGCACCCGGTCCCAGCGGGAACGGTCCTGGTCGCCGAGCAGCACCGGCTCGCCCGACGGCCCCACCCGCGCCCGCAGCCGCGAGCCCTGCAGCTCCATGAGCGCCACGAGCCCGTGCACCTCGGGCTCGTCGGGACGCAGCGCGGCGAGCACGCGTCCCAGCCGCATCGCCTCGACGCAGAGCGCGGGCCGCGTCCAGTCGACGCCGGTGGTGGCGGCGTAGCCCTCGTTGAAGATCAGGTACACGACCTCGAGCACCGCGCCCAGCCGGGCGGCGAGCTCGTCGCCGGTCGGCACGGCGAGCGCCTCGGGTCCCACGCCGGCCAGGCGTTTCTTCGCCCGCGAGATCCGCTGTCCCACGGTCGGCGACGGCACGAGGAACGCGTGCGCGATCTCGTCGGTGGTCAGGCCGCCGAACAGCCGCAGGGTCAGCGCGACGCGGGACTCGCGCGCCACCGCCGGGTGGCAGGTCGCGAAGAGCAGGGCGAGCAGGTCGTCGCCCACCGCCGCGGCCCCGTCGCCGACCAGGGCGTCGGCGGCCGGGGCGACGCCCGCCTCCGAGGACTCCATCAGCTCGGTCTTGCGCGCCAGGGTCTGCTCCCGGCGGATCGTGTCGATCGCGCGGCGCCGCGCGGTGGCCGCGAGCCAGGCCCCCGGGTTGTCGGGGACGCCCTCGCGCGGCCACTGCTCCATGGCCGCGACGAGGGCGTCGTGGGCCAGCTCCTCGGCGTGGCCGACGTCGCGCACCACGCGCGCGACCCCGGCCACGATCCGGGCGGACTCCATCCGCCACACCGTCTCCAGGACGGCGTAGGGATCGGCCGTGGTGGTCACTCAGCCCCCGTGCTGCTGGGCGGCCCGCGCCCGCAGCTCCTCCTCGGCATCGAGCACTTCCTGCGGCGCGATGCCCTCGAAGTCCTCGGCCTCGGTCACGCGGCGCACCTCGAGGCGCTCGCCGTCACGGAACGGCGCCCGGCGCGCCCAGGACACGGCCTCCTCCAGCGAATCGACCTTGAGGATCCAGAAGCCCCCGACCAGCTCCTTGGCCTCGGTGAAGGGGCCGTCGCTGACGGTGGGCTCCTCGCCGTCGAAGGCGACGACCGCGCCCTGGGCGCTGGGCATGAGCCCCTCGCCGGCCAGCAGGACACCGGCGTCGACCATCGCGGTGTTGAACCTGCCCATCTCCTCGAAGATCGCGGGGTCGGGCGGCGTGGCCATCTGGGCGGCCTCGTCGTACTTGAGCAGCAGCATGAAGCGCACGGCGGTCTCCTCGGGTCGGTGGGGTCGTGGGGATCAGGCCTGCTCGCGCTCGGCGATCCGCCGGCGCAGGGTGGCCTCGGCGTCGAGCACCTCGGCGGGCGCGAGACCCTCGAACTCGGCCATCTCCGGGATGCGGCGCACCTCGAGGCGCACGCCGGGGCCGATCGGGCACCGGCGTGCCCACTGCACGGCCTCCGCGCGGGAGGCGACCTCGAGGATCCAGAAGCCCGCGACGAGCTCCTTGGCCTCGGTGAACGGCCCGTCGGTGACGCTCGGGCCCTCGCCGTCGTGGGTGACGACGAAGCCCTCGGCGCTCGGGGCCAGGCCCTCGGCGGCCAGCAGCACGCCGGCGTCGAGGAGGTCGTTGTTGTACCGGCCCATGGCCTCGAAGGCTTCGTCGGTGGGCGGGGCGTCCGCGCCGCCGATCCTCATCGTCTCCGGGGCCGACATGATCAGCATGTAGCGCATCGGTCTCTCCTCGCGGCTCCGGCGGGGCCTCTTCCCCGCCGCTCGCCCACGCGTCGAACGGCTGCGCCGCGGTTCGACACGGCCGGCGGAGAATTTTCTACCGCAGCACGCCGAGCCAGTTGGTGAGCAGGGCCGCGCCCGCGTCGCCCGACTTCTCGGGGTGGAACTGGGTGGCCGACAGCGGCCCGTTCTCGACGGCGGCGACGAAGTCCTCGCCGTGGTGGGCCCAGGTCACGCACGCCGGCCGGAAGTGCTCGGGGGTCTGCTGCTCCCAGCGGCGCACGCCGAACGAGTGCACGAAGTAGAAGCGGGTGTCGGCGTCCATGCCGGCGAACAGCACGCTGTCGGCGGGCGCGGACACCGTGTTCCACCCCATGTGCGGCAGCACGTCGGCCTGCAGCTTCTCGACGGTGCCGGGCCACTGCCCGGCGCCGGCGGCCTCCTCGCCGAACTCGACCCCGCGCTCGAAGAGCACCTGCATGCCCACGCAGATGCCCAGCACGGGCCGCCCGCCGGCGAGGCGCTGCTCGATGAGGCGCTCGCCGTGCACCGAACGCAGGCCCGCGGCGCACGCGGCGAACGCGCCGACGCCGGGCACGACCAGCCCGTCCGCCTCCAGCGCCGCGCGCCCGTCGGCGGTGACCTCGACGTCGGCGCCGACCCGCTGCAACGCACGCTCGGCCGAGCGCAGGTTGCCCGAGCCGTAGTCGAGGACGACGACGTGGGGGGTGCGGGACGGGCGTCGGCTCGGGGAGGTCGCCGCGCTCGCCGTGGTCGGGGTGGTCACGACCTCCACGCTACCGAGCGCCCGGGCCCCGGGACCTCGCGCGCCCGCAGCACGAGCAGCCGCCCCGGTCCGTCCCCCACCGAGCCGCCGGGGCCGTCGACGGGCTCGGCGAAGCCGCCCTCGACGAGGCGGTCCACGGCGGCCGCGAACTCCCCCGCGGCCCACGTGTCCTCGGCGATCGCGGCGACCACGAACCCGTCGGTGCGCAGCACGCGCAGGAAGCCGGTGAGGGCGGGCGGCCCGAGGTGGCCGGGCGCGAACGCCCCGACGCACGTCACCACGCCGAACTTGCCGGACGCCCCCGGGACACCGTGCCGCAGGTCCGCGGGCCCCAGGTCGTGGTAGACCCGCCGGCGCCGCGCGACGCGCACCATGCCCGGCGAGAGGTCGAGCCCGTCGACCGAGACGAACCCGCGCGGCGCCAGCTCGGCGCCCACGAGCCCCGTGCCGCACGCGACGTCGAGGACGTCCGCCCGCGGGGGGACGAGGTCGGCGACGCGCTCGGCCACCCGCGCCGGCGACGGGTACCCCAGGAGGCCGGCGACGTCGTGGAGGTCGTAGGTCGGCGCCCAGTCGTCGTAGATCCGGCGCACCGCGTCGGTGTCCGGCGCCTCGGCGAGCAGGGCGAGGCGCCCACGGGCGTCGGTCTCGCGCGTGTCCACGGTGCCTCCCGCCGCCCTCGTCGTGCCCGATCCGAGGTTCCCCGTCCGCGCCGTCCCAACCGCCCCGCGTCAGGCGGGCACCAGCCGCAGGATCGCCCCGGCGACCGCGAGGGCCGCGAGCACGCCCAGCACGACCGCGACCGGCCGGTTGCGGGGCCAGAAGGTGATGACGCCGCCCACGAGCAGGCCACCCACGGCGAGCAGGCCGACGGCGAGCAGGTCGGACCAGGTCACGACTCAGATCACGACTCCAGGACGCCCTTGGTGGACGCCGGGCCCTCGAGGCGCGCATCGGGCTCGGTCGCCGCCCGCAGGGCCCGCGCGATGGCCTTGTACTCGGCCTCGGTGATGTGGTGCGGGTCACGGCCGCCGGTGACGCGCACGTGCAGGGCGATGCCGGCGTGGAAGGCGATCGACTCGAACACGTGGCGGTTGAGCACCGTGGGGTAGTGGCCGCCGACGACGAAGCCGGCCATCGACTCGGGCTCTCCGGTGTGCACGCAGTAGGGCCGGCCCGAGACGTCGACGACGGCCTGGGCCAGCGCCTCGTCCATCGGGACCCAGGCGTCACCGAAACGGCGGATGCCCGCCTTGTCGCCGAGCGCCTGGCGCAGCGCCTGCCCCAGCACGATCGCGACGTCCTCGACGGTGTGGTGGGCGTCGACCTCGACGTCGCCGGTGGCCCGGACCACCAGGTCGAGCGCGCCGTGCTTGCCCAGGGCGTCGAGCATGTGGTCGAAGAAGGGCACACCCGTGGCCACCTCGGTGTGCCCGGTGCCGTCGAGGTCGACCTCGACGAGCACGCTCGACTCCTTGGTCACACGCTCCACGCGTCCCGTACGCCCCACGGTGGCCAGGCTACCGACCGCGGCCGTCAGCGCCGGACGACCGTCGCGTGCACGTTGCCCGCCTCACCGGGCACCAGGCGCTCGACACGGTAGCCGGCGGGCAGGGCGTCCAGGCCCTCGAACAGTCGCTCCCCCGCCCCGGCGAGGAACGGGGCGATCACGAGGTGCATCTCGTCGACGAGACCCTCGGCCAGGAAGGCCCGCACGGTCGCGACGCCGCCGCCGAGCCGGACGTCCTGCCCGCCCGCGGCCTCGACGGCCCGTGCCAGGACCTCCTTCGGGGTGGCCTCCAGGAAATGGAAGGTCGTCCCGCCCGCCATGGGCAGCGAGGGACGCGGGTGGTGGGTGAGGACGAACACCGGGTGGCCGTAGGGCGGTTCCTCGCCCCACCACCCGCGCCAGCTCTCGTCGGGCCACGGGCCCCGCACCGGGCCGAACATGTTGCGCCCCATGATCGTGGCGCCGACGCCCTCGTCCCCCGCCCGGAACGCGGCGTCGTCCACCCCGGCCCCCTCGCCGCGGAAGCTCGGCATCATCCAGTCGTGCAGGCCCTCGACGCCGTCGCCGAAGGGCGCGTCCTCCCGCTGGTCGGTGCCAGTGCCGAAGCCGTCGAGGGTGATCGTGAACGCGTGCACGCGCAGGCGGGACATGGCGCCTCCTCGGTCGAGTGGTTGTATTTCGCAACCGGATGCGAGGACGCTAGCGCGATGCAGTGGTAATCTGCAACCACTCGATACCGGGAGGGACGTTGCGCCACGCAGGACGATCGGGCTGCCCGATCAACCAGGCCGTCGAGGCGCTGGGCGACCACTGGACGCTGCTGGTGCTGCGCGACATCGTCTTCGGCGGCCGGCGCCATTTCCGGGAGCTGCTCGCGGGCTCGCAGGAGGGGATCGCGTCCAACATCCTCGCCGACCGGCTGCGCCGGCTCGTCGACGACGGGATGCTCACCCGCGAGGACGCCGGACGCGGCCGGCGCGCGACCTACAGCCTCACCGAGTCCTCGATCGCGCTCGTGCCGGTGTTCGCCGTGCTCGGCGCCTGGGGGCTGCGCCACCGTGAGACCACCGAGGAGCTGGCGGTCCGGGCGCGCCTGCTGGAGGAGGGTGGGCCGGCCATGTGGGAGGACTTCATGGCCGAGCTGCGCGTCACCCACCTCGGCGCGCCCGCGCCCGCCCACCCCCGCGAGCCGGTGGTCGAGCGCCTCCGGGCCGCGCGCGAGGCCGCTCGCGACGCGGCGGCGAGCTGACCCGTGTCCGGTCGGGGCTCCCGGCCGGACCCGGTCGGGGCACCCGACCGGGGGACCTACGCCGTTGATCGCGTCGGGAGCAACGAGTCCGGCCCCCGAAGCGGACGGTCGCCGTCGGCCCGGGGCGGCGGTCTCGACGCGATCATGCGCATAGTCCTCGAGCGCACCCGCCTCGCCCTCGTCGCTCGACGCGGGGGTCCCGGCCGGACCGGTCAGGCCCGCAGGACGTCCGCGCTGACCTCGAGGAAGCGGTCGTTCTCCGCCGGCGTGCCGACGGTGACGCGCAGCATGCCCGGGATGCCGACGTCGCGGACCAGCACACCCGCGTCGAGGTAGGCCTGCCACGCGGCGTGGGCATCCGCGTGGCGGGCGGGGAAGCCGCCGTAGAGCAGGAAGTTCGCGGTGCTCGGCACGACGTGTGCGCCGAGGTCGGCGAGCGCGGCGGCGACGCGGTCGCGTTCGGCGGCCAGTGTCGCGACCAGCGCGAGCGTCTCGTCGGCGTGCTCGAGGGCGGCGAGCGCGGCGGCCTGGGTGAGCGCCGAGAGGTGATAGGGCAGCCGCACCAGCATCAGCGCCTCGATCACCGCGGGCGCGGCGGCGAGGTAGCCCAGGCGTCCGCCGGCGAACGCGAACGCCTTGGACATGGTCCGGCTGACCACGAGCTTGTGGCCCAGCGGCTCGAGCAGCTCGACCGCCGACGGGCCCGACGAGAACTCGACGTAGGCCTCGTCGACCACGACGAGCCCGGGCGCCGCCTCGGCGATGGCCCGCAGCTCGTCGAGCGGGGTCGACTGGCCCGTGGGGTTGTTCGGCGTGGTCACGAACAGCACGTCCGGCTGCTTCTCGCCGACCACGTCGACCGCCTGCGCCGCGTCCAGCGAGAAGTCGTCGCGGCGCGGGGCCGGGACCCACTCGGTGCGCGTGCCGGCCGCCAGTATCGGGTGCATCGAGTACGACGGCTCGAAGCCCAGCGCCCGGCGACCCGGCCCGCCGAAGGCCTGCAGCAGCTGCTGGAGCACCTCGTTGGACCCGTTGGCGGCCCAGAGGTTCTCGGGCGCGAGCGCGACCCCGGTCGCCCGGGTCAGGTAGCCCGCGAGGGCGCCGCGGAGCGCGACGTGGTCGCGGTCGGGGTAGCGGTTGAGGGTGGCCGCGGCCTCGCGTGTCGCGGCGGCCACACTGTCGACCAGCGCGGGCGGCGGCGGGAACGGGTTCTCGTTGGTGTTGAGCGCGACCGGCACCTCGAGCTGCGGCGCGCCGTAGGGGCTGCGCCCGCGCAGGTCGTCGCGCAGGGGCAGGTCGTCGAGGGTCACCCCCGCACCGACGACGTCGGACATCAGACCGGCTTCCGGTTGCCGAAGCGCGCCGTGACCGCCTGCCCGTGGGCCGGCAGGTCCTCGGCGTCGGCGAGGGCGACGACGCGGTCGGCGACCTCGGCGAGGGCTTCGGCCGAGTAGTCGACGACGTGGATGCCGCGCAGGAAGGTCTGCACGGACAGGCCGCTGGAGTGTCGCGCGCAGCCGCCGGTGGGCAGCACGTGGTTGGACCCCGCGCAGTAGTCGCCGAGCGAGACCGGGCTGTGCGGGCCGACGAACACCGCCCCGGCGTTGCGGACGCGCGTGGCCACCTCACGCGCGTCGGTCGTCTGGATCTCCAGGTGCTCCGCGGCGTAGGCGTCGACCACCTGCAGCCCGTCCTCGACCGACGCCACGAGGATCACGCCGGACTGCGGCCCGGAGAGCGCCGTGCGGATCCGCTCGGTGTGCTTGGTGGTGGCCACCTGGGTGGCGAGCTCGACGTCGACGGCGTCGGCGAGCTCGGGCGACGTCGTCACCAGCACCGACGCCGCGGCGGGGTCGTGCTCGGCCTGGCTGACGAGGTCCGCCGCGACGTGCACCGGGTCGGCGCTCGCGTCGGCCAGCACCGCGATCTCGGTGGTGCCGGCCTCGGAGTCGATGCCGATGCGCCCGCGCAGCACCCGCTTGGCCGCGGTGACGTAGACGTTGCCCGGCCCGGTGACCACGTCGACCGGCTCGAGCGGCGTGCCGTCGGTGTCGACCCCGCCGTACGCGAGCAGTGCGACGGCCTGGGCGCCCCCGACCGCCCACACCTCGTCGACCCCGAGCAGGGCGGCGGCCGCGAGGATCAGCGGGTGCGGCCGCCCGCCGAACTCGGCCTGCGGCGGCGAGCACACGACCAGCCCCTCGACGCCCGCCTCCTGCGCGGGCACCACGTTCATCACGACGCTGGAGGGGTAGACCGCCAGCCCGCCCGGGGCGTACAGCCCGACCCGGGTCACCGGCACCCAGCGCTCGGTCACCGTGCCGCCGGGCACGACCTGGGTGGTGGTGTCGACCCGGCGCTGGTCGGCGTGCACGGTGCGCGCACGGTCGATCGAGGTCTCCAGCGCCGCCCGCACCTCCGGGTCCAGGCCCGCGAGCGCCTCGGCCAGGGCGTCGGCCGGCACGTGTACGGACGCGGGCCGCACCCGGTCGAACTGCTCGGCGTACTCCAGCGCCGCGTCGACACCGCGCTCGCGCACGGCGTCGATCACCGGACGCACCCGCTCGACCACGGCGTCGATGTCGACCGCCGCCCGCGGCAGCATCGCCCGCAGGGCGGCGGGGGCGGGCACGGCGTCGCGCAGGTCGATCCGGGACAGCACGGGACCAGGGTAGCCAGGATGGCGACCGGTCCCCGGCATGACGGTGATCAACGGGGAGTTCGTGCGCGTAGAGGCGGCGAACAGCGCGTTCGCTGCGGATCGACGGCGACGGGTGACCGGTGTCGATCAGGGGCCCACCCTGGTGTGACGGGTGGGTGGGTGGGCACTCTGCACCGCGTGAGTGCGAAAGCCGAGATCGGCGTCAGCGGCCTGGCCACGATGGGGCGCAACCTCGCCCGCAACCTCGCCCGGCACGGGCACGTGGTGGCGGTGCACAACCGCACCGCGCAGCGCACCCGGGACCTGGTGGAGAACTTCTCCGACGAGGGGACGTTCGTGGGCTCCGAGTCGGCGCAGGAGTTCGTCGACGCCCTCGAGCGCCCACGGCGGATCGTGCTGATGGTGCCGGCGGGGGCGGCCACGGACGCCGTCATCGACGAGTTCGTCCCGCTGCTCGAGCAGGGCGACGTGATCATCGACGCGGGCAACGCGCACTTCCTCGACACCCGTCGCCGGGAGAAGGCGCTGTCCGAGAAGGGCCTGAACTTCGTCGGCATGGGCGTCTCCGGCGGCGAGGAGGGCGCGCTCAACGGGCCGTCGATCATGCCCGGCGGGCCGAAGGAGGCCTACGACGCGCTGGGGCCGCTGCTCGAGGACATCGCGGCGAAGGTCGACGGCGAGCCCTGCTGCACCCACATCGGCGCCGACGGCGCGGGCCACTTCGTCAAGATGGTCCACAACGGCATCGAGTACGCCGACATGCAGCTCATCGCCGAGGCCTACGACCTGCTGCGCAAGGGCCTGGGCATCGAGCCCGCGGCCATCGCCGACATCTTCCGCCAGTGGGACTCCGGGCGGCTCGACTCCTACCTCATGGAGATCTCCACCGAGGTGCTGTCCCACGTCGACGCCGACACGGGACGCCCGTTCGTCGACGTGGTCGCCGACGAGGCCGAGCAGAAGGGCACCGGGCGCTGGACCGTGCAGGGCGCCCTCGAGCTGGGCCAGCCGGTGACCGGCATCGGCGAGGCCGTCTTCGCCCGCTCGCTGTCGGGCCACCGCGACCTGCGCACCGCCGCCCGGGACCTGCCCGGCACGTCGGGGGCGGTGCTGGAGGGCCCGGCGGCCGAGGGCTTCGCCGAGGACATCGAGCAGGCCCTCTACGCGTCCAAGATCGTCGCCTACGCCCAGGGCTTCAACCAGATCCAGGCCGGCGCCGCCGAGTACGACTGGTCGATCGACCTCGGCGCCGTGGCCGCGATCTGGCGCGGCGGCTGCATCATCCGCGCCCGCTTCCTCGACGAGATCACCGCGGCCTACCGCCGCGACCCCGCCCTTCCGACGCTGCTCATCGACGAGTCGTTCCGCGAGGCCCTGGCCGGGGCGCAGGACGCGTGGCGTCGCGTGGTCTCGGTCGCCGCCCAGCTCGGCATCCCCGCGCCGGGGTTCTCCACCGCGCTCGCCTACTACGACGCGCTGCGCTCCGAGCGCCTGCCCGCGGCCCTGATCCAGGGCCAGCGCGACTTCTTCGGCGCGCACACCTACCGCCGCGTCGACCGCGAGGGCACGTTCCACACCCGCTGGTCCGAGGAGGGACGCCCGCAGGAGGAGCGGTGACCTACGCGGCCTGCTGGGCGCGGGCGTAGGCGAGCTGGAGGAAGTCGGCCCCGGCGAGGGCGGAGAAGCTGCCCGCGACGAGGCGGGTCAGACGGGGCGCGACGACGAGCCCGAGCCCGAAGGCGCTCACGATCCACACGTCGAGGCAGAACGGGCAGGTCAGCAGCTCGCCGACCGCGTGGCGCATGCCGCCCTCGCCGCGAGGCTCGTCCATCACCTCGGCCGGGCCGCCGGGCCCGTGATGCTCGGTGAAGGGGGCCCGCAGCGGGCTCGTCACCGACTCCTTGGTGATCGTCCGAGAGATCTTGTGGGTGCCGAGCGCCATCGTGACGAGGTCCTTGACCGACACGCTGTCGGGCAGCTCGCGCCCGGCGGCCCGGGCGGCCAGGGTCCCGATGGCCAGCAGGACCAGGTAGATCCCCAACATCGCGGCGTGCGAGCCGACCGGCTGGCCGCTGCCGCCGCGGTACTCCTCGGCCTCGTCGCGCCCGAGCTGCGCCAGATCCGCCATGGGGCCGCGGCTACCCGGACAGCGGGCGCCGCAACACCGTCACCGCTCCGGGCGCTCGATGACCTCGGTGGGCGCGTTCTGGGCCCGCACTGCCTTCACCTTCCTGCGGTGGCGGCGGTAGCGCTTGAGGAGCATGTATCCCACCAGGGCGACGAGCAGCACCAGCACGACGGTCTGGAACACCCCGGAGTACCGCTCGACGAGGTACCAGCGCGTGCCGAGGGCGTAGCCGCCGTAGACGAACACCGAGTTCCAGATGAGGCTGCCGAGCAGCGTGAGCACGCCGAACTCCCACCACGGCATGCGCCGGGCGCCGGCGGGCAGGGACACCAGGCTGCGTACGCCCGGCACCATGCGCCCGAGGAACACCGCCCAGCGGCCGTGCCGGTCGAACCAGCCCTCGGCCCGCTGCACGTCCTCGACGTGCACCATCGGGATCTTCGACAGCGCCTGCCGCACCCGGTGCTCGGGCGCGAGCATGCCGACGAGGTAGAGCGCGACCGCCCCGACGACCGAGCCGCCCGTGGTCCACGCGATCGCCGCGAACACGGAGAACTGACCGCGACCGGCCGCGAACCCGGCGAGCGGGAGGACCACCTCGCTGGGGATCGGCGGGAAGACGTTCTCCAGGGCGACGATGATCCCGGCGCCGGGGGCCCCGAGGGTGGACATCAGGTCCGAGGCCCACCCGGCCAGACCGCCGCCGCCCGGCGCTGCTGCCATGTCCGTCCAACGTCCGTCCACGAAGGGCGGGTTCCCGATCAGGCGCGGGCCTTCGCGCGGGCGCGCTGGCGGTTGCGCAGGTGCGAATCGAGCTCGACCTTGCGGATGCGCACCGCGCCGGGGGTGACCTCGACGCACTCGTCCTCGGCGCAGAACTCCAGCGACTGCTCGAGCGAGAGCACCCGCGGTGGGGTGAGCCGCACCAGCTCGTCGCCGATGGACGAGCGCATGTTGGTCAGCTTCTTCTCCCGCGTGATGTTGACCTCCATGTCGTCGGCGCGGGAGTTCTCGCCCACGATCATTCCCGCGTAGACCTGCGTCCCCGGCCCGACGAACAGCTCCCCGCGCTCGGAGAGCAGGCCGACGGCGTGGCCGGTGACCTGGCCCGCCCGGTCGGCGATCAGCGAGCCGGAGATGCGGGCGCGCAGCTCGCCGACCCACGGGCCGTAGCCGTCGAAGAGCTGGTTGGCGATGCCGGTGCCGCGGGTCTCGGTGAGGAACTCGGTGCGGAACCCGATGAGGCCCCGCGCGGGCACGCGGAACTCCATCCGGACCTGCCCGGACGCCGAGTGGCTCATCTCGAGCATCTCGCCCTTGCGCGAGGCGAGGAGCTGGGTGACCGCGCCGAGGTGCTGTTCGGGGACGTCGACCGACAGGCGCTCGAACGGCTCGTGGACCTTGCCGTCGACCTCCCGGGTGACGACCTCGGGCTTGCCGACGGTGAGCTCGAAGCCCTCGCGGCGCATCGTCTCGACGAGGATCGCCAGCGCGAGCTCGCCCCGGCCCTGGACCTCCCAGGTGTCGGGCCGCTCGGTGGGCAGCACGCGCATCGAGACGTTGCCGACGAGCTCGGCGTCCAGGCGGTTCTTCACCAGGCGCGCGGTGAGCTTGCTGCCCGGCTTGGGATCGCGCCCGGCCACGGGCGAGGTGTTGGTGCCGATCGTCATCGCGATCGCCGGCTCGTCGACGGTGATGCGCGGCAGCGGGCGCGGGTCGTCGGGGTCGGCGAGCGTGTCGCCGATCGTCACGTCGGCGATGCCGGCCACCGCGACGATGTCGCCGGCGTCGGCGTACTCGGTGGAGACCCGCTCAAGGGCCTCGGTGCGCAGCAGCTCGGTGACCTTGACGCGCGTCACCGACCCGTCCGCGCGGCACCAGCCGACCTGCTGCCCGCGGCGGATGCGCCCGGAGCGCACCCGGCAGAGCGCGATGCGGCCGAGGTAGGCCGACGCGTCGAGGTTGGTCACGTGGGCCTGGAGCGGGCCCTCGGGGTCGTCGGCCGGGGCCGGGACCTGGGTGTCGAGGACGGCGAACAGCGCCGAGAGGTCCGGGGCGTCGGGGACCGTGCCGTCGGCGGGGCGCTCGGTGGAGGCCTTGCCGGCGCGGGCGCTGGCGTAGACGACGGGCAGGTCGAGCAGGCCGGCGACGACGTCGTCGTCGAGCCCGAGGTCGGTCGCGAGCTCGAGCAGCAGCTCGAGGGACTCGTCGACGACCTCGGCGCAGCGCGCGTCGGCGCGGTCGGTCTTGTTCACCACCAGGATCACGGGCAGGTGCGCCCCGAGCGCCTTGCGCAGGACGAACCGGGTCTGCGGCAGCGGGCCCTCGCTGGCGTCGACGAGCAGGACGACGCCGTCGACCATCGACAGCCCGCGCTCGACCTCGCCGCCGAAGTCGGCGTGACCGGGGGTGTCGATGATGTTGTAGGTGATCCCGTCACGGTGGACCGCGGTGTTCTTGGCGAGGATCGTGATGCCCTTCTCGCGCTCCAGGTCACCGGAGTCCATCACCCGGTCGACCGGCTCCGTGCGCGTGGAGAAGGCGCCCGACTGCCGCAGCATCGCGTCCACCAGCGTCGTCTTGCCGTGGTCGACGTGCGCCACGATGGCGACGTTGCGCAGGTCGGCGCGTCCCGTGACGGGCTCGGGACGCTCGGGGGCGGTGACGGACACGCAGGAACTCCAGCCGAGAGAAGGACGCGGTCCCTCCAGGTTACGGGGCGTGATCCCCTTCACCGGCGGGGACCGGGGTGTCGCCCACCACGTCGGCCGCGACGAGCGCCCCGACGCGCGGCGCCATCTTGGCGAGGTTGTCGCCCCACACGACGTGCACGGCGCCCGCGCGCGCCCGGTGGACGCCGTCGCCGAGGCGCCCCGGGGTGCAGCGCAGCTCCTCGACGGGCTCGGGGTGCAGGTGCGGGAGGTTCCGTCGGACGTGGTCGACGACGGCCTCGCGGGAGCGGCGGGCGACCTCGTCGGCGCCGAGGTCGAAGGCGGTGTCGGCCTCGGGCAGGTGGCCGCCGACCGCCCAGTGGCCGGCGCGGGTGCGGTGCTGGTACGTGCTCGCCAGCGGCCCGTCCTCGCGGCCGTCGAGATGGCACGGGCGGTCGGCCGGGCCGGCGAAGGTGAAGCGGGCGTGGTGCTCGAGCTCGTCGGGCACGGCGACGCCCAGCGGCGCGACCAGGGCCGGCGTGTCCGCACCCGCGGCGACGACGACGGCGTCCGCGCGCACGTCGCTCCCGTCGTCGAGGTGCACGGTGCCGTCGGCGTCCACGCCCGTGACCGAGGCGCGCTCGGGGCGCGTGGCCGCGGTGAGGAACGCCCCGGCGGCGACGAGGTCGAGCACGCCGCCCGCGGGGTCGTGCAGGTCGCCCCGGCGGTCGACCCGGTGCACCGCGCCGGCCGCGGCCATCGCGTCGGCCCAGGCCGGGACGCGGGGCCCGCTGACCACGAGGCGTTCGGCGCCGACCAGCGTCCGCCCCGCCCGCATCGACCACTCGTCCCACAGCTCGGAGGCGCGGCGGGCCTCGGTGACCAGCTCCGGGTCGCCGTGGGCGACGCGGAAGATGCGCGTGTCGCCCACCGACCGCCCGCCCATCGGCGCGCCGGCGTCCAGGCAGCGCACGGTCACGCCCGCCGCCACCAGCGTGTACGCCGTCGCCAGCCCGACGATCCCCGCGCCGACCACGGTGACCCTCATCCGCGCCTCCCGACCCTGAGCCGAGGGTCAGGGTGCACCCCGATCCGCGCGGGCGCAGCGGCGCGCAGCATCGGTGTCATGAGGATCGTGGTGTGGGTTCTGGTGGGCATCGGCGCGCTGGTGGTGGTCGGCGGGGTCGTGCTGCCGCTCGTGCAGTGGCTGCTCGGGGCACTGCTCTGGCTCGTCCCGGCCGCGCTCGTCGTCGGCGGTGGCATCTGGCTGGCGACGCGCGGTCGGCGCAAGGAGGTCGGCGCGGCGCGCGGCGACGCCCCGCGGCTGCCCTGAGGTGCAGCGAACGCGCTGTTCGCTGCTTCTAGGCGTACGAACAGCGCGTTCGCTGCCACTACCTCAGCGCCGCGGTGGCCGCTGGGCGAACACGCCGTCGACGGCGAAGGCCGGCAGGACGGCCTTGGTCAGCGGCGCCGAGATCTCGCGGAGCCGGGCCGTCCCCTCGCCGCCGAGGTGGCGCCAGGGGGCGAGGGACATGCGCGTCGTGTGGTCCTCGACCTCGGCGCGCAGGGCGACGCCGGCCTCGGTCAGGGCGCCGTCGGCGTCGAGCAGCCCGCGCTCGGCCAGGCCGGCGGCCGCCTCGCTCCACTGCTCGGGTGACCAGCCCCGGCTCTGCTGGGCGAACCCGACGGTGAAGCCTCGCCCGGTGGCCGTGTGGGTCACCAGCGCCTCGAGGCCCGACAGCCCCGCCGACACCAGCGCGTGCAGGTGGGCGTCGCCCCGGTGCTCGCGCAGCAGGGTGACCGCGTGCCACAGGGCGAGGTGGGGCTCCTCGGGGAAGGGCAGGTCGGCGTGCGCGGCGTAGAGCGGGCGGTCCTCCCCCGTCGCCCCGTCGCACGCCCGGCGGGCGAGCTCCGCGGACTCGGTCACCGCGCGCGACGAGACCTGGTCCCCGAGCAGCCGGCGCAGGGCCGTGTCCGCCGCGCGCAGGCGGGCGTTGACGACGTCCGCCGGCGAGGCCTGCGCCCACACCACCGGCACCGAGCGCGCGACCAGGGCCGGGTTGAAGCTGAAGAACGTCGCCGCCACGACGCCCGGCCCGACCGCGCCCATCGCCGCGGACCGCTGGGCGAAGTACTGGTCACGCTGCCGGGTGATGCCCAGCGGCGCGAGCTCCTCCCCCACCTCGGGCACGAAGTAGATCATCGAGTGCAGGGGCTCGAGGCGGGCCGCGAGGGCGGCGGCGTCGGCGGGGTCGAGGGCGGGACCGGCGGCGGTGTCAGCCGGGGTGTCGGCGGGTGTGGCCACGGCGGTCACCGTCCCACGCCGCGCGCCGTCCCGCCGAGGGCAGACTGGGGGCCATGGCGTCCTGGCCCGCACGGGCACCGCTCGGCGGCCTCGCCCCGCGCCGGCGCGCGTTCGTGCTGGGCCTGCTCGCGGTCGGCGTCGTCGTCGCCGTCCTGGTCGGCGTCGGGGTGGCCCGCGAGTACCGCGTCCCGCCGCCGGCCGACCCGGAGGTCCCCGGCGCCGTGGTGATGGTCCCGGGCTACGGCGGCAACCGGGCCGCGTTCATCGCGCTGACCGAGCGGCTGCGCGCCGACGACCGCCGCGCGGTCATCGTCGACCTGCCCTCCGGCGGCACCGGTGACCTCGTGACCCAGGCCGCCACCGTCGACGACACCGTGCGCGAGGTCCTCGACGAGGGCGCGCCGTCGGTCGACGTCGTCGGCTACTCCGCCGGCGGGGTCGCCACCCGCGTCTACCTCGACCGCGGCCGCACCGCGCCCGCCGTCCGCCGAGTGGTGACGCTCGGCTCGCCGCTGCAGGGCGCGGAGCTGGCCGCGGCCGGCGGGGCGCTCGTCCCGGGGGCGTGCCCCCGCGCGTGCCAGCAGCTGGCGCCGGGCAGCGCCCTGCTCACCGACCTCGCGACCGCCCCGCCCGGTCTGCCGTGGCTCTCGATCTGGACCGCCGACGACGAGACCGTCACCCCGCCCGACTCCGCCGAGCTGCCCGGGACGCGGTCGGTGCGCCTGCAGGACGTGTGCTCCGACTCGACGGTCACCCACTCCCGGCTGCCGAACGACCCGCTGAGCGTGGGACTGGTCCTGCGCGCCCTCGGTTCCGGCCCTCTGCCCGCCGCCGACGCCGACCAGTGCGACGCCTTGCGCGCCGAGGGCCGATCCGGCACCTGATACGCCGCCGCCCGCCCCTACCGGCGGGTCATCTACCGAACGGCGGCTGGGAGGTCGGCGGACGCCGCCCGACGATGGGCGGATGTCGCTCCAGGCCGCCCTCGCGCGGACCCTCCACCGCGCCCCGCTCGCGCTGCGTCACGGGCTGGTGCTCCTGGTGGCGGGCACGGGGTACGCCGTCGCGGCGCTCACCGCGCTGTCCTGGTTCGACCCGAACGGCGTCGGCCCCTCGTTCTTCCCCGCCGCCGGGTGGTCCGTGGCGCTGCTGTGCGTGCTCGAGCGCCGCTGGTGGCCGGCGGTGCTGGCGGGGGTCGCGGCCGCCGAGGTCGCGGTCGACCTGGCCGCGGGGCTGTCGGTGGCGGCCGCCGTGGGGTTCGCGGTCGCGAACACCGTGGAGCCGGCCCTCGGCGCGACGCTGGCCCGCGCCCGGGCCGGCGGCCGCCCGGACCTCAGCCGCCAGCGGGACCTGACCGGCTTCGTCGCCGGCGCCGTCGTGGCCGCGCCGCTGGCCGGCGCGCTGATCGGCGCCCTCGTCGACACCGTCGTCGGCGCGGGCCGGCCGTGGCACGAGTTCGTGGCGCGGTGGTGGCTCGGCGACGGACTGGCCGTGCTCGTCGTCGCCACCGCGGTCGTCGCCGTCCTGACCCTGCCCTGGGACCGGCGCACGGTGCTGGCCACCGCCGCCGCGGCGGGCGTCGGCGCGGGCGCGACGGCCGCCCTGTTCTGGACCCAGACGCTGGTCGTGGTCTACGTGCCTGCCCTCCTGCTGGTGTGGGTCGCGCTGCGGTACGGGGTCGGTGCGGTCTCGGTGGTCGGCCTGGCGGCCGCGTTGACCGCCGCGCAGGGGGAGGCCGAGGGCCTGGGGTTCGGCGCCACCCTCGGTGTGGCCCCGGGGGTGAGCCACGTCTACCTGCAGATGCTGCTCGCCGTCCTGCTGCTGACGGTGATGCTGCTCGCCGTGCGGGTCGACGAGCAGGTCCGCGCGAAGGTCGCGGCCGAGATCGCCGCGCGCCGCAGCGCCGACCTCGCGGCGTGGAACGCGGAGCTGGAACGGAGCAACGCCGAGCTCGACACGTTCGCGTACGCGGCTTCCCACGACCTGCGCGAGCCGCTGCGCGCGATCGCCCAGACCGCGGGCTTCGTCCTGGAGGACGCGGCGGATCTCGACGACGAGTCGACCCGACGCCTGCGGTCGATCTGCCTGCTCGCGATCCGCATGGACGAGCTGCTCGACTCGCTGCTGCGCTACTCGCAGGTCGGACGCGGCGAGCTCGACCCGGTGACGGTGGACCTGGACGGGGTCCTCGACGAGGTCGCCGCGCTGCTCGCCGAGCGGTGCCGCGAGGCGGGGGTCGAGCTGCGGCGCGAGGGCCGCCTGCCGGTGGTGCGGGGCGACCGCGCCCAGCTCGGGGAGGTGCTCACCAACCTCCTCGTCAACGCGATCAAGTACGCGGGGGACGAGCCCCGCTGGGTGGAGGTCGGCCCCGGCCCCGTGCCGGAGGGGTCGGCCGCGACCGACTGCGCGGTGTACGTGCGCGACAACGGCGTCGGGATCCCGCCCGAACGCCGCGAGGATGTCTTCGCCCCCTTCCAGCGCCTGCACCCCGGGCGGGCGCGCGGGCTCGGCATGGGCCTCGCCATCTCGCGCAAGATCATCGAGCGTCACGGGGGCCGGATCGGCGTGGAGAGCACCCCGGGTCAGGGCAGCTCGTTCTGGTTCACGGTGCCGTCCGCGGGGGTGCCGAGCCAGCAGGCGAAGATCCCCCGGAGCACGACCTGGAACATGGCCAGGTCCACCGGCTTGAACACGTAGCTGTTGGCGCCCGCCCGGTAGCAGGCCTCGATGTCCCGGGGATGGGTGGAGGACGTCAGGACCACCACGGGGAGCTCGTCGAGCTGCGACCGTCGGCGCACGGTCGTCAGCACGCCGTGGCCGTCCAGCCCCGGCACGTTCAGGTCGAGCAGCACGAGGTCGGGCCGCTCCCCCTCCTCGTCGGCGAGGCGCTCGAGGGCCGTCGTGCCGTCCTCCACGCACTCCAGCCGGGCCTCGGGGTACGCCCGCGTCAGGGTCCGCCGGACCGCCTCGACGTCCTGGGGAGAGTCCTCGACCACCAGCACCAGCGCGCCCATCCGCGGTTCACGCCCCGTCCGTCGGGCCGTCGTCCTGCGGCACCGCCCACTCGAGCACGGTGCCCCGGGGGGATCGAGCCCGCCATCCGAAGGTCCCCCCGAGCGCCGCGGCGCGGCGCTGCATGTTGGCCAGGCCGCTGGGGTTCGCGGTCTCCGGGATGCCCTCGCCGTCGTCGCTGACCACCAGCCGCACCTCGTCCGGGGACGTGGTGATGGTGATCGCGACGTGCTCCGCCTCGGCGTGACGCACGACGTTGGAGAGCGCCTCGCTGAGCACGGCCAGCAGCTGCCGCGCGACGCCGGGCCGGACCTGCTGGAGCGGGCCGCGGTACGTGACCTCCGGGGCGTTGCGGAGCGAGCGAGCGGCGTGCCCCACGATCCGGGCGATCGACGACGCCAGCTCGGCGGGCTGCAGCTCACCCGTCATCGTCACGATCGCGGCCCGGAGCTCCACCACCGCGTCGTCGATGCCCTCGAGCGCGGCGAGCAGGGGACCCGCCGCCCCGTCGGCGCGGTTGAGCGCGAGCGTCAGGCCCAACCCGGTGGCGAAGAGGCGCTGGAGGACCGTGTCGTGGAGGTCGGCGGCGATCCGCTGCCGCTCCTCGACGAGGGCGAGCCGCGCGAGCCGGTCGTGCTCGACCCCCTCGATCTCGACGCCGGTCGCGAGGTCCGTCGCGATGACGAAGAACCCGACGACGCGGCCCCCCTCGACGTCCGGGACGTACGACACCTGGGCGTCGCGCGGCTCGCCCCGCTCGTCGACGATCGTCCGCACCACGACGCGCGTCCGGCCGCCCAGCGCTTCCTGCACGGCCGGGCGCTCCACCTCGTAGAGCCGCGGGCCGAGGAGGTCCTCCAGGGTCATCCCCCGCAGGTCGGCGGGCTCCTTGCCGAACCACCGGGCGTAGGCGTCGTTGGCGTAGCCGTGGAGCTCGTCGGCGTCCCAGCGGGCCACCATGGCGGGGAACCCGGCGGACGTGACGTCCACGCCGACCACGGCGCGCGGGTCGGTTCGTGGCACGTCGACGGTCCTCGCTGGGGGCTCGGGTGGTGCGTCCGCAGGTCAACGTAGCCAGGCGTCCCGCGCTCCTCCATCCGCCGACCGGCCCTCGCGCGCCCAACGAAGGTCCCGAGTGCGAGGGCGACCGGCCCGCGCTAGCTCGTGACGTCCTTGGTCGTGAAGTTCGCCCACGCCGCGAGCATGAGCACCACGACGTAGCCGGCCTGGAGCCACAGGCCCGCGGTGATGTCGCGCAGGAAGATCGGGTCGCGGAAGAAGTCGATCCACGCCAGCCAGTACCGGGTGGGCAGGTACGGCGTCACCGACGAGGCCGCGTCGAGGCTGACCAGCACCTGGCTGGTGATCAGCGCCGCCAGGGCGCCGAGGGTCGCGCCCAGCGAGGAGGTGGTCACCGTCGAGAGGAACAGCGCGATCGCCGCGACGCCCAGCATCGACACGACGACGTAGCCCATGGCGCCGAGGAGCCGTGCGGCGAGGTCGGCCGGGGACAGCGCCTCCCCCGACAGCGAGGACACCGACGACTGCGCGCGCTCGCGGGCGGCCTCGGGGTCGACGGCGGAGGAGTCGCGGGCGTCGGGCTGCCCGCCGCCGGACGACGAGGCGTCCGACCCGCCGACCTGGCCGCCCGCCGGGCCCGAGGTCGACTGCGGGCCACCCGCAGGCGCGGTGCCCGCGACGCCGCCGTCGTCCCCGGTGACCTCCGGCAGGGCGCGCACCACCGCCACCGGGTCGCCGGCCCCGAAGAGCGACACCCCCACGACGTACGAGGTCCCGGCGACCGAGAGCACCGCGCCGAGCACGAACACCACGATCGCGACGAGCTTCGCCCCGAGCAGGGCGGTGCGCCGCACGGGTCGCACCAGCAGGTAGCGCAGCGTGCCCTGCGACGACTCGCCGGCCACGGCGTCGCCCGCCACCACCGCCACGGCCACCGGCAGGAAGATCGGCAGCACGAGCGCCAGCGCCGCCGCCGGGTAGAGCGAACCCGACTGGAGCACCGCCGACAGGAACGCCGCGCCCTGCCCCGGCGGCGGGGAGATGCGCGTGGTGGCGAGGAAGACCGCGACCACGGTGGGGAGCAGGCACAGCAGCCCGATCGTCGCCCACGTGCGGGGGCGGCGCGCCAGCTTGACGAGTTCGACCCCGATCACCGGCGGATCCCGCCCGACGTCGGGTCGGGGCGCGCCCCGTTGCGGCGGGCTCCCCGCGCGGTGTCCGATCCCGGGCCGGTCAGCGCCACCACCACGTCCTCCAGGCTCCGGCGCTGCTCGGCCAGCCCGTCGAGGGGGACCCCGTGCTCGACGAGGTGGCGCGCCAGCGCGGGCGGGCCGCCCGGGGCGGCGTCGACGACGAGGGTGTCGCCGTGTCGCTCGGCCACCGCGCGCCCCAGCACGCGGGCCGCCGCCTCCGGGTCGGGCGTGCGCACGACCAGCCGCCCCGTCGGCCCGCGCACCGCGTCCAGCGCGTCCTCGAGCACCAGCCGCCCCCGGTCGACGACGCCGACGTCGGTGCACAGCGCCTCGATCTCGGCCAGCAGGTGGCTGGACAGGAACACCGTGGTCCCGGCGGCGTTCAGCGTGACGAGCAGGTCGCGCACCTCGCGGATGCCGTGCGGGTCGAGCCCGTTGGTGGGCTCGTCGAGCACGAGCAGCCGCGGTCGGTTGAGCAGCGCCCCGGCCAGCCCCAGGCGCTGGCGCATGCCCAGGGAGTACGTGCGCACCGGCCGGCGGTCGACCGCGCCCAGACCGACGCGCTCGAGGACCTCCTCCACCCGCTCGCGGCGCCGCCCGGCGCGCCCACGGCGCGGCCCGGACGCGTCGAGCAGCGCGAGGTTCGCCCGCCCCGACAGGTGCGGGTACGCGGCGGGACCCTCGACCATCGCCCCGATCTCGGGGAGCACCTCGGCCACCCGTGACGGCACCGGCCGCCCGAGCACCGAGATCTCGCCGCGGGTCGCGTACACGAGCCCGAGCAGCATCCGCACCATCGTCGTCTTGCCCGACCCGTTGGGGCCCAGGAAGCCGTAGCGCGCGCCCTCCGCGACGTGCAGGTCGACGTCGTCGACGGCGGCCCGCCCGCCGTAGCGCTTGGTCAGCCCACGGGTCTCGATCACGAGGCGGGTCACGCCGCGCCCCCCGCCAGCAGGTCCGCGGCCCCGGCGTCGATGGCCGCGTCCGGCACGAGCCCGGCCAGCACCCACGCCCGTCCACCGTCGTTGCTGCGGACCACGGCGAGGGTCAGCAGCGGTGTCTCCAGCGCCGCTCCCTGCCCCTCGACGGGCAGCGTGCGGCCGGCGCCGGCCCGGTCGATGCCGCCGAGCAGGGTGGCGGCGAGGTCGGCGGGCAGGGGAACGGCGACGAGCTGGCCGAGCGTCGTGCCGTACTGCCCGAGGGCCGGGAAGTCCTCCTCGGGTGGCTCGCGGTCACGGCCGGCGATCCGGTCGGGCAGCGACGCGCCGTCACCGCGCCCGAGCACCCCGAACAGGTCCGAGGTGGGGCTGCGGGTGACGCCGGCTCCCGGGCCGCGCCGGGGCTCGAGAGCCGCGGGGTCCGGCGGGCCCTGCTCGAGCTCGCCGAACGCCGTGCTGATCAGCGGGTCGGCCACCCCGCGGGCGCGGACCTCCACGGCCACCGGGAGACCCGTCGCCGGGTCGGCCCACACGTCGAGGGCGCCGACGGTGGTCTCCGGGTCGGCGACGGTGACCCGCACCCCGGCCGCGTCCACCCCGGCCACCCGACGCGAGGGCAGGGCGGTGGCGGGGTCGGAGGCCGCGGTGCCCGCGAGCAGGCGGCGGGCCAGGGCGGGCGGCAGCAGGTCGTCGGGGCGGGGCAGCCGCACGACGGGGTCGGCGGCGACGAGCGTCAGCAGCTCGGCGCCGTAGTCCCACACCGCCTGCCCGCGCGGGGTGGTGTAGCGGTCGCGCTCACCCACCGGGGTGAGCACGTCGGTGCGCGCGCGGTCCGGGGCGGCGTACCAGCCGCGCAGGCGCGTCACGCCCGAGAACAGCGTGGTGACGTCGGAGAGCGCGGGGATGCGGGGCAGGGCGAGGCCCGCGCGCGCCTCGGCGTAGCCGGTCCACGGGACGTCGGCGGACGCCGCGATGCGGTCCCGCAGCTCGTCCGGGTCGGCCTGCGCGGACCCGGGGCGCGCGGCGATCGCCGCCGGCACCCCGACGAGCAGCGCGCCGACCAGCACCACGACGGCCCACCGCAGCGCACGGCCCCCGGTCGTGCCCGCCCCCACCGTCACCGACGACCCGACTCCCCTCACGTGATCTCGCCCCGAGGGTGCCACCGAACCCGCTGGGTGGTGGTCCCGTGGTGAGGCGGTCAGGAGCGCGGGCTCGCGGCCGGGTCCGGCGACCCCGCCGGCGCCGAGGGCGTCTCCGCGGACCGGTCGTCGGCCGTCCGGTCCAGGTCGCTGGGCCCGTCGGTCCCGCCGTCGGGTTCCTCGGGCAGGCCCGGGAAGTACCGCACCTTCACCAGGCTCGCGATCGTCGTGACGAGCAGCACACCGAGGATGACGGCCAGCGAGACCTCGATCCCGATGACGGGGACGTCGAGGGGCTCGCCCCCGTTCAGGAACGGCAGCGTGTTGGTGTGCAGGGCCTCGAGGACGAGCTTGACCCCGATGAAGGCGAGGATCACGCCGAGCCCGTAGGAGAGGTACACGAGCTTGGCCAGCAGGCCGCCGAGCAGGAAGTAGAGCTGGCGCAGCCCCATCAGCGCGAACACGTTCGCCGTGAACACGATGTACGGGTCGCGGGTCAGCCCGAAGATCGCGGGGATCGAGTCCAGCGCGAACAGCAGGTCGGTCATGCCGATCGCGAGCATCACCATGAGCATCGGCGTGACCCAGATCCGCCGGCGCCCCCGCCCGTCGGGCCGGCGGACGAACGACCGCGAGCCCACGTAGTCGTCGGTCACCGGCAGGACGCGGCGCACGAGGCGCAGGGCGGCGTTCTCGCGGAACTCCTCGTCCTCGTCGCCGCCGGTCACCACCTTGATCGCGGTGAGCACGAGGAAGGCGCCGAACAGGTAGAACACCCAGCTGAACCGCGACACCACGGCCGCGCCCGCGAGGATGAACGCGCCGCGCAGCACGAGCGCGATGAGGATGCCGAACAGCAGCACGCGGTGCTGGAGCACCTTCGGCACCGCGAACGCGCTCATGATCAGCAGGAAGACGAAGAGGTTGTCGACCGAGAGCGAGTACTCGGTGACGTAGCCCGCGACGAACTCCGTCGCCGCGTCCTGCCCGGCCACCAGGAACAGGCCGACGGCGAACAGCGCGGCGAGCGCGACGTACACGGCCACCCATCGGCCGGCCTCGTGCACGCCCACCTCGTGGGGCCGGCGGCCGACGATCGCGAGGTCGAGGGCCAGGACGGCCAGCAGGCCGACGATCGTGAGGGCCCACACCCAGAAGGGCACGGTCATGCGAGGGATCTCCGATCTCCGGGGCATCAGGGCAGACGAAGCCTCCGGAGGTCTCTCCCGCCGCCCGTCGGTCGTCGCGGGCGGCCGGCGGCCCCGGGCACCGGTGGACCGGTGGCCGTGCTGACGAGGCCGGCGCGCGGGGATACTCCCCTCCGCCACCGAGCATGTCACCCGCCTGCGCGCGACGCGCAGCCGCCCTGCGTGGCGCCGCCCACGGCGCCCCACCCGACATCGGCCCCGACCGGTCGCTCACGACCGACTCGCACCGGCCGGGATAGCGTGGCGCGGGTGATCAGCCGCCCGCTCCGGGTCCTCGGGGTCGTGCTCACCGCCCTCCTGCTCGGTGCCGGGACGGTCGCCGCCGCGCCGGCGCCCGGTGGCGATGTTCGGAGCGAGGACCTGCGCATCGAGGTCCGCGACGGGCCGGCGGGCGACCAGCCCCAGACCCTCGACGCCACGCTCTGGCTCCCCGCGACGACCGAGCCGGCGCCCGCCGTGCTCGTCGCGCACGGCTTCGGGGGCAGCAAGGACTCCGTCGCCGCGGAGGCACGCGGCTGGGCCGAGCGGGGCTACGTCGCGCTGGCCTGGTCGGCGCGCGGGTTCGGCGAGAGCACCGGGCAGATCGCGCTGAACTCCCCGGAGTACGAGGTCGCCGACGCCCGCCGGCTCGTCGACCGCCTCGCCGCGCGCCCGGAGGTCCGCCGGGACGCGCCCGGCGACCCCCGCGTCGGCGTCACCGGGGCGTCCTACGGCGGCGCGCTGGCCCTGTTGCTCGCCGGCACCGACCCGCGCGTCGACGCCACGATCCCGCTGATCACCTGGAACGACCTGGGCCAGGCCCTCTTCCCCGGCCGCGCGGGCGAGGTCCCCGCCGCCACCGCCGCCGCGAGCGCCGCCGCCCCGGACGGGGTGTTCAAGCGGGCGTGGGCGGCGCTGTTCTTCGGCAGCGGCTCGCGGCCCGCACCCGGGCAGGAGCAGGCCCCGCCGCAGGTGTGCGGGCGGTTCCTCCCCGAGATCTGCGCGGGCTACGTCTCGGCGATCACCACCGGCCGCGAGCCGCCCGAGCTCGCCGCGTTCCTCGACCGGGCCTCGCCCGCGAGCGTCGCCGGCCGCATCACCGCGCCGACCCTGCTCGTCCAGGGCGAGCGGGACACGCTGTTCGGGCTCGAGCAGGCCGACGCCACGGCACGCCAGATCGCCGCGGGCGGCGGGACGGTCGCGGTCAGCTGGTTCGCCGGCGGGCACGACGGCGGCGGCCCGGACCGGCGCACCACGGCGCGGATGCAGGCCTGGTTCGACCACCACCTCGCCGGCACCGCGCCCGATCCGGGCACCGCGTTCACCTACGTCGTGCCCTCGGGCGTGCAGGCCCGCAGCGCGCCCACCCAGCGCACCATCACCGCCGCCGCCTACCCGGGCCTCGACGGCACCGCCGGCGCGTCGCGGCAGGCGATGCCGCTGCGGGGCGAGGCCCAGGACGTCGTCGCCCCCGCCGGCGGGCTGCCCGCCGCGATCTCCTCGGTGCCGGGGCTGTCAGGGCTGGCGGGCGGCGCGACCGGTGGCGGGGACGACGACGGTGGCGGCTCGGGAGGGGGCTCGGGCGGCTCCGGGGGCGGCCCCGGCGGCGGTTCGAGCGGGGGCTCGGGTGGTGCCGGGGCCCTGCTCGGGCGGCTGGCCACCGACCTGCCCGGCCAGGCCGCGCGGTTCTCGACCGACCCGCTGCCCGCGCGCATTGTGGTCGCCGGCGCCCCGCAGGTGCGGCTCGCGGTGGCGGCGGTGCCGGGCCGGGCGTCGGGCGAGCCGGTGCTGTTCGCCAAGGTCTACGACGTCGCCGCAGGCGGGGACGCCGGCGGGGGCGCGCCGGGCACCCGGACGCTGCTGGGCAGCGCGGTGTCTCCGATCCGCCTGCCCGCCACGACGCCGACGCCGACCGAGGTGACGGTCAGCCTGCCCGCGGTGGTCGCCACGCTCGCCGCCGGCCACCGCCTCGAGGTGGTCGTCAGCACCACCGACCAGGCCTACGCCGCGGCGGAGCAGCCGGCGGTGCACCGCATCGGGCTCGCCGGGCCCGACGGCACGGCCGCGCTGGCGGTGCCGACCGTGCCCGGGGACGTGCGCAGCGGCACCTCGGTGCCCCTCGCCCCGCTGGTCACCGCCGGCGTCCTGCTGCTCGGGGTGCTCGTGGCCTGGCTCGTCGCCCGGGTGCTCGCGGCTCGCCGCCGGCGCCGCGACCTCGAGCCCGGAGGCGCGCTCGCCCTCTCCGAGGGGCTCGCCGACGTCCCGCTCGTCGTGCGTGGGCTGTCGAAGTCGTGGTCGAGCGGCCTGGTCGCCGTCGACGACGTCTCCTTCCGCGTCGAGCGCGGCCAGGTCCTCGGGCTGCTCGGACCCAACGGCGCCGGGAAGACGACGACACTGCGCATGCTGCTCGGCCTCATCGCCCCGACCGCCGGCGAGCTGCGGATCTTCGGTCGGCGGGTCGTCGCCGGAGCGCCGGTGCTCGGGCGGGTCGGGGCGTTCGTGGAGGGCGCGGGGTTCCTGCCGCACCTCACGGGTCGCGACAACCTCGAGCTCTACTGGGCGGCGACCGGGCGCCCGCGCGACGAGGCCCGCGTCGACGAGGCCCTGGCCATCGCCGGGCTCGGCGACGCGGTCGACCGCGCGGTGCGCACCTACAGCCAGGGCATGCGCCAGCGCCTCGCGATCGCCCAGGCGATGCTCGGGCTGCCCGACCTGCTCGTGCTCGACGAGCCCACCAACGGCCTCGACCCGCCCCAGATCCACGCGATGCGCGAGGTGCTGCGGTCGTACGCCCGCGGGACCGGGCGCACCGTCCTGGTGTCGAGCCACCTGCTCGCCGAGGTCGAGCAGACCTGCGACCACGTCGTCGTCATGCACCGCGGCCGGGTCGTGGCCACCGGCGAGGTCGCCGAGCTCGTCGCCGGCGGGCAGGTCGCGGTGTCCGTCGACCCCACCCGCCGCGACGAGGCGGTCAGCGTGCTGCGGGGCCGCAACGGGATGGGCGTCGAGCCCGATCCGGGCGACGCCGACGTCGTGCTCGTCGACCTGCACGGCAGCGACCGGGCGGACGTCGTCCGCGCGCTGGTCGAGGCGGGCCACGACGTCCGGGGCGTCGGACCCCGCCGCCGTCTCGAGGACGCGTTCCTGGCACTGATCGACGAGGGGGGCCCGCGCGCATGACCGTGACCACGCCCGGGGACGGATCCCGCACCCTGCCGGTGCGCGTCGAGCTCGCCCGCCAGTGGCGACGCCGCCGCACGCAGGTGACGCTGGCGCTGTTCGCCCTGCTGCCGGTGATCCTCTGGATCGCCTTCTCGGTCGGTGACGCCCCCGACGAGGGCGCGGCCGCCACGAGCCTCACCGACCTGGCCCAGGCCTCCGGGGTGAACTTCGCGGTCTTCGCGCTGTTCTCGTCGGCGAGCTTCCTGTTCGTCGTGGTCGTCGCCCTGTTCTTCGGCGACACGGTGGCCAGCGAGGCGTCGTGGTCGTCGCTGCGCTACCTGCTCGCGATCCCCGTGCCGCGCGTGCGCCTGCTGCGCCAGAAGGCGATCGTGGCCGCGCTGCTCTCGCTGGCCACGCTCGTGGTGCTGCCGCTGGTCGCCGTGCTGCTCGGCACGCTGGTCTACGGGGCGGGCGACTACCTCTCCCCCACCGGCGAGTCGCTGCCCTACGGCACGGCCCTGGTGCGCATCGTGCTGGCCGTGGCCTACCTCGCGGTGCACCTGCTGTGGGTCGCGGGGGTCGCGACGCTGCTCTCGGTGGTGACCGACGCCCCGCTCGGCGCGGTCGGCGGTGCGGTGCTGATCTCGATCCTGTCGCAGATCCTCGACACGGTCGACGCGCTGGGCAGCCTGCGCAACCTGCTGCCCACCCACGAGGTGTTCGCCTTCGCCGACCTTCTCACCCTGGACGTCGACGGCGGCGACCTCGCCCGCGGCGTCCTCTCCGCCCTCGTATGGTGCATCGCCTTCGGCGCCACCGCGGTCTGGTGGTTCCGCCGCAAGGACATCACCAGCTAGCCCGGCGACGGCACCCGCCGCCGGCGCACACGGGGTGTGCGAGCAATGCGGCTTTGCTGGCGTTCCACGCCAGAAACGCCACATCGATCACCAGCGACGGTGCGCCCGGGCGTGTCGCGGCACGAGGGGCACGTGCCGCAGGCCCCGACGCCGGACGATCATGCCCAACGTGCCCCTCGCGCGTCGGGCCGGGCCACGACCTCCAACGGACGGCGCATGCCCTGCCCGAAAGCGGGCAGAATCCTGGCCCTCGCGCTTGCCCGCCCGGCAGTCTTGCCGGCCATGGACCCCGAGCTCGTGCGGCACGTCGCCGCGACGACGGGTCTGCCCGGGGAGGTCGCCGCCCGCGTGGTGGCCGACGTCGTCGCCTTCTACTCGGAGACCACCGAGGAGTTCGTGCGCCGGCGCCACCGGGAGCTGCAGGCCCGCGACCGTCGCAACGCCGAGATCTGGACGGTGATCGCCGACGAGCTCGCGCACCGCCCGGTCGCGCCGGGGCCGGTCAGCGAGCGGCGCCTGCGACGCATCGTCTACGGCTGACCATCGAGAGCAGGAGGAGGCCCGCCATGTGCGGCATCGTCGGATACGTCGGCCCGCGCCCGGCCACGAGGATCCTCGTGGACGGGCTGACGCGGCTGGAGTACCGCGGCTACGACTCGGCCGGCCTGGCCGTGGCGCACCGCAAGGCGCTGCGCACGACCCGGGCAGTGGGCCGGGTCGACGACCTGCGCGCCGCCGTGGGTGACGAGGACGCCGCGGGGCGCACCGGCATCGCCCACACCCGCTGGGCCACCCACGGCGAGCCGAGCGAGCGCAACGCCCACCCCCACACCGACGCGTCCGACCGCATCGCCGTCGTGCACAACGGCATCCTCGAGAACGCCGACGAGCTGCGCGCGAAGCTCGTCGCCGACGGCGTGGTGCTGCGCTCCGACACCGACACCGAGGTGCTCCCCCATCTCATCGCCCGCGCGCTGGACGGCGGGGCGAGCTCGCTCGAGGACGCGGTCCGGGAGGCGCTGCGCGGCGTCGAGGGGACCTACGGGCTCGTCGTGCTCGACGCGCGGCGGCCCGAGGAGCTCGTCGTGGCCCGCAACGGCAGCCCGATCGTGCTGGGGCTCGGCGACGGGGAGATGTTCGTGGCCTCGGACGTCGCCGCGCTCGTGCGGCACACGCGTCAGGTGATCTTCCTCGCCGACGGCGAGATCGCGACCCTCACCGCGGCCGGCTACGAGGGCTCGCGGCTCGGCCCGCCCACCACCGTCGACGTGGACGACGAGGACTACGAGCTGGGCGGCCACCCCGACTTCCTGTCGAAGGAGATCCACGAGCAGCCGGCGGCGCTGCGCCGCGTGCTGGCCGGGCGGCTCGACGACCGGTTCGCCACCGCGCGCCTCGACGGGCTGCGGCTCGACCCGCGCGAGCTGCGCGGCATCCGCCGCGTCACGTTCCTGGGGTGCGGGTCGGCGCTCTACGCGGGACAGATGGGTGCCGGGCTCGTCGAGGAGCTCGCCCGCATCCCCGCCGACGCCGAGCAGGCCAGCGAGTTCCGCTACCGCAACCCGCTGGTGGACCCGACCACGCTCTACGTCGCGGTCAGCCAGTCCGGGGAGACCATCGACACCCTCGCGGCGGTCGAGGAGCTGCAGCGCAAGGGCGGGCGGGTCGTCGGCGTCGTCAACGTCATCGGCTCGGCGATCGCGCGCCGGTGCGGCGCGGGCATGTTCCTGCACGCCGGCCCCGAGGTGTCGGTCGCCTCGACCAAGGCCTTCAGCTCGATGGCGACGTCGTTCGCGCTGCTGGCGCTGCTGCTCGGGCGGGTGCGCGACCTGTCCCCGGCGCACGGCGCCCGTCTGGTCGAGGGGCTGCGCCGGCTGCCCGACGCCGTCGAGTCGGCCCTGGCCTCGTCCGACGAGGTCGAGGCGGTGGCCCGCCGCTACGCCGACGCGCGGTCGATGTTCTACCTGGGCCGGGTGCGGGGGGCCGCGGTGGCCCGCGAGGGCGCCCAGAAGCTCAAGGAGATCTCCTACGTGCACGCCGAGGCGTACGCGGCGGCGGAGCTCAAGCACGGGCCGCTGGCGCTCGTCGACGCGTCCATGCCGTGCGTGGTCGTGGTGCCCGACGACGAGCTGGTGGCCAAGAACGTCAGCACGATCGAGCAGATCCGGGCCCGGGGCGGGCCGGTGATCGCGGTGACGAACGCCGACCTGCCCGAGGGACTGGCCGACGCCGTCCTGCGCGTCCCGCGCCTCGAACCCGAGCTCGACCCGATCCTGCTCGGGGTCCCGCTGCAGCTCCTCGCCTATCACTGCGCCGCGGTGCTGGGCCGCGACATCGACAAGCCCCGCAACCTCGCCAAGAGCGTGACCGTGGAGTAGGTGCGCTGCTCACGTGGGCCGGAGGCCCACCTCGATCGTCAGCGGACCCTCGGGGTCGGGCGCGTCGACGGTCGCGTGGCCCCCCGGCCGCAGGGCGCCGGCGACGATCCGGCGGGACAGCGCCCGGTCCACCTCGCGGGTGACCACCCGGCGCATCGGCCGCGCCCCCAGCGCCGGATCGTGCCCGCGCACCACCAGCGCGTCGACGGCCGCCGGCGTCACCGTGAGCCCCACGTCCTGCGCGGCGAGGCGTTCGCGGGTGCCGTCGAGGAAGAGCTCCACGACGGCCCGGCGGTCGTCGGCGGACAGCGGGGTGAACAGCACGACCTCGTCGACGCGGCCGAGGAACTCCGGGCGCAGGGCCCGGGCCAGCGCCGTGAGGACCGCCTCGCGGGCAGCGTCGGGGTCGCGGTCCTCGGCCAGGGCCGAGGAGCCGAGGTTGCTCGTCATGATCACGACGGCGTCGGCGAACGAGACGGTCCGCCCGCGCCCGTCGGTGAGCCGCCCGGCGTCGAGCACCCCGAGCAGCAGCGCGAGCACGTCGGGGTGCGCCTTCTCGATCTCGTCGAGCAGCACCACGCACGACGGCGTTCGGCGCAACGCCTCGGTGAGCTCGCCCGGGCGATCGTGCCCCACGTAGCCCGGGGGCGCGCCCGTGAGCCGGCTGACGGTGTGGGCCTCCCGGAACTCGCCGAGGTCGAGGCGCACGAGGCGTTCGTCGGACCCGTGCAGCGCCTCGGCGAGCGCCCGGGCGAGCTCGGTCTTGCCCACCCCGGTCGGGCCCGCGAACAGGAACGACGCCACCGGCCGCCCGGGCTGGCCCATCCCCGCGCGCCCGGCGAGCACGGCGTCGGTGACGGCCTCGAGGGCATGGTCCTGGCCCACCACGCGCCGGCGCAGGTGCTCGGCGAGCCCGAGCAGGCGGGTGCGCTCGGAGTCGGTGAGGTGGGCGACGGGCACGCCGGTGCGGTCGGCGACGACCTGGGCCACGTCGGCCACGGTCACCGTGGCCGACGCTCCCGGGTCCTCGGCGCGCCGCAGCCGCACGCGGGCGGCCGCCGTGTCGAGGGCGTCGATCGCCTTGTCGGGCAGGAAGCGGTCGCGGACGTGGCGGGCGGTGAGCTCGACGGCGGCGCGACGGGTGTCCTCGGGCAGGCGGACGCCGTGATGCTCCTCGTACCGGGTCCGCAGGCCGTCGAGGATCGCCACGGTCTGGTCGACCGACGGCTCGTCGACGGTGATCGGTGCGAACCGCCGTTCGAGCGCCGGGTCGGACTCCACGTGGCGCCGGTACTCCTCGAGCGTCGTCGCGCCCACGACCTGCAGCTCCCCGCGGGCCAGCGCCGGCTTGAGGATGTCGGCGGCGTCCATCGTCCCCTCGACGCCGGCGCCCGCCCCGACGACCGTGTGCAGTTCGTCGAGGAACAGCACGACGCCCCGGTCGGTGGCGGTGACCTCGTCGACGAGGCGGCGCAGCCGCTCCTCGAACTCGCCGCGGTACTTCGTGCCGGCCACCAGCCCGGCGAGGTCGAGCGCCACGACCCGCCGCCCGGTCGGGCCGGGCACGGTGCCGGCCGCGATCCGCGCGGCGATCCCCTCGACGATCGCGGTCTTGCCGACGCCGGGGTCGCCGACGAGCACGGGGTTGTTCTTCGTCCGGCGCCCGAGGATCTCCAGGACCGCCGCGACCTCCCGCTCCCGGCCGACGACCGGGTCGAGGCGCCCCACGCGGGCGGCGGCGGTGAGGTCGCGCCCGAACCGGTCGAGCACCGGGGTGCGGGTACCGGCCCGCCGCGACGTCGGTGGCCCGTCGTCGCGGCCGCGGTCGTCGCCGAACGGGCCGCCGAAGCCCCCGCTCCCGAGGTCGCCGATGCCCTCGACGAGCTTGCCGATCAGGTCCTCGAGGGGGTTCGACCGGTCGTCCCGTTCCGGGCCCCGGCGGGCGTCGTCGCTCACCCGACCATCATGCGCCGAGGGCTGTAGTCCTGGTTAAGTATGTGATAGTACTTCCTCGGGACTACCGACCGCAGGGAGCCGGTGATGAGCGACCGCGAGACCGACCGGCAGGCACCCGGCACGACGGTGCGCGCGGACGGCGTCGAACTCGGCGTCGAGACCTTCGGCCGCGACGACGATCCGCTCGTGCTGCTGGCCGGTGGGCCCACGATGCTGTCGTGGCCCGATGCGCTGTGCGAGCAGCTCGCGGCGGGCGGCCGGCGGGTGGTCCGCTACGACCTGCGCGACTGCGGAGCGTCGACGACCCTCGACCCGGATGCGCCCGCCTACGACCTGCGCGATCTCGCCGCCGACGCGGCGGCGCTCGTCGGCGCGCTCGGCGCGGACACCGCTCATCTCGGGGGCGTCGGGGTCGGGGGGATGGTCGCCCAGGTCGCTGCGCTGGATCACCCGAACGCGTTCTCCGCGCTGACGCTGGTGGGCACCCGACCGGTCGCGCCCGGCCCCGTGGACGACGATCTGCCGGACCACGACGCGACGACCATGGCCGCGCTGTTCTCGCGGCCGATGCCCGACTGGACCGACCGGGCGGCCGTCGCGGCGTTCGCCGCCGACGGTGCCGACCTGCTGGGCAACGATCCGCAGCAGGCGCGCGCCACCGCGGCACGGGTCTGGGACCGCGCACGATCGAGCGCACCCGCGGTGCAGCAGGCGAACCACCTCGGCACGGTGTTCGCCCGGCTCGACTGCGCGCCGCGCTGGCGGGAGCGCCTCGGCGAGCTCACGCTGCCGACGCTCGTGGTGCACGGGCGCACCGACCCGTTCTTCCCGGTCGGCAACGGCCAGGCCCTCGCCGCCGCGATCCCGGCCGCGCGGCTGCTCGTCCTCGACGCCATGGGCACCGCGCTGCGCGACACCGCGGCCCACGACGTCGCCACCGCCATGCTCGCCCTCTCGGGGCAGCCCTCACGATCGGCGCACGATGGTCACCGCTGACGACGTCCGTGAGATCGCGACCGGGCTGCCGGGGACGACCGAGCGGCTCGTGCAGGACCAGGTGCGGTTCAACGTCGGGCGGTTCGTCCACGTCGCCCTCTCGCGCGACGAGCAGACCATGGGCTGCGCCTTCCCCAGGGAGGAGCGCGACGCCGCGATCGCGGCCGAGCCGCACAAGTTCACGCTGCCCGGCGTCGGAGACCGGCGCCACCGCTGGATCCACGTCCATCTGGCGACGATCGACGAGCGGGAGCTCACGGAGCTCGTCACCGACGCGTGGCGGATGTGTGCGCCCAGGACCGTCGTCCGGGCGCACGACGCCGAGCAGGCCTAGCAGCTCGGTTCGACCGACAGGACGCCCGGCAGCGTCCGGACGCGGTCGGCGAACTCGGCGCACTCCGCGCTGGTGAGCGCAACGGTGCACTGGACGCACGAGCAGCTGACGCCCTCGTGGACGTCGACCGAGAAGTCCGGGACGCGGTAGCCGAACGAGCACAGCGCCGACGCGAGGTCCATGACCCCCGGCATCCCGCCGGTGGTGAGGATGGTGAACGGGCGCGGCAGCCGGGAGGCGCGACGCGGGGCGGGGGTGGTGCGGGCCGGCTCGAGCGTGGTCACGGCGGGTGCTCCTGGGGATCCGTGGAAAGGGGATCCGAGCCAGGCCTCGGGGCTCAGCCTCGCGTGACGGGGGCGAGCGGAACGGGCGCGCCGGGGACCTGGCTCACCCGGCGCGCCGGAGTACTACCTCTCGACGCGCGATCACGGCGGGGATGTTACCCCCGCCACGGTGATGGTCAACTCGAGGGGCCCTCGCGCGGCGGGTCGTCGTCCGGGTCGGACGGTGGCTCCTGCTCGGGCGTCGACCCGGGCTCGGGGTGCTCCGGCTCCTCGAGCGCCGCGGAGAGGGTCTCCGCGTCGAGACGTTCGAGGTGGCCGCGGAACTCGGCGACCGCCCGCTCGATCGCCTCCTCGTCGGGCCGGTCGGGCAGCACGCTGCCCGCCTCGTCGAGCACGTCCGCGCTGGCGTACAGCGGCGCGCCCACCCGCACGGCCAGGGCGACGCCGTCGGACGGCCGCGCGTCGAGCCGTCGCGGGCCGTCCGGTCCGGTCACGGCGAGCTCGGCGAGGAACGCGCCCTCGCGCAGCCCGGTGACGTGCACCGCGTCCACCCGTGCGTGCAGGGCCTCCACCAGCGCCGCCATGAGGTCGTGCGAGAGCGGCCGTGGCGGCGGGTGGCCGCTGAGCCCGATCCCGATCGACGTCGCCTCCGCCCCGCCGATGAAGATCGGCAGCACGCGGTGCGGCGCCTCCTGCTCGCGCAGGATGACCAGCGGCGTGCCCGACATCGCCTCCACGTGCAGGCCGACGAGGTCGACGCGCTTCATCACGCCATCCGTCATCGGCGCGTCCTCGTCCCTCGACGTCCCGTGTCCGCCCTCCACCCTGCGCGCCGCACCCGCCGCACGCCCAGGGCCGAACGGCCCGCACTCGGTGGTCACACCATGACGATCCCGCCGTCGATCATCACCGCCTGCCCGGTCATGTAGTCGGCGTCGCTGCTCGCGAGGTACGACACGAACGACGCGACGTCCTCGGGCGTCTGCACGCGGCCCAGCGCGATGAGCTGCGAGTACTGCGCCAGCGCCTCCCCCTTGCCCGTGCCCAGGTAGCCGCCGAGACCTGCGTCGATCTCGTCCCACATCCTGGTGCCGACGATGCCGGGGCAGTAGGCGTTGACGGTGATGCCGTGCCCGGCGAGCTCCTTGGCGGCGGCCTGGGTCAGGGCGCGGACCGCGAACTTCGACGCCGAGTAGTGCCCGAGGTGGTCGAAGCCCTGGTGGCCGGCGATCGACGCCGCGTTGATGATCTTCCCGCCGTGGCCCTGCTCGATCATCGCCTCGGCCGCGGCCTGCAGGCACCACAGCACGCCGCCCACGTTGATCGACAGCATCCGCTGCAGGTCGTCGGGCGTCACCTCGCGCAGCGTCTTGACCTGCGCGATGCCGGCGTTGGAGACCATGACGTCGATCGCGCCGAACCGTTCGCGGGCAGCGGCCACCAGGGCCGTGCAGGCGTCCTTGTCGGCGACGTCGGTGGCCACGGACGCGGCCTGCCCGCCGGCGTCGGTGATCTCCTGCGCCACCGAGCGGGCCGTGTCCGGGTCGATGTCCGACACCATCACCGCGAGCCCGTCGCCGGCGAGGCGGCGGGCGATGGCGGCGCCGATACCGCGTCCGGCGCCGGTGACGACGGCGACGCGCGTCCCCGCGGCGGTCACGGGTGCACCAGGATCTTCACGTTGGTCTCCTTGTGGTCGATGAGCTCGCGGAAGCCTCGGTCGACGATGTCGTCGAGGGGGATGCGGCCGGTGATGAACTGCTCGACGTCGACGACGCCGTCCCGGATGAGGTCGATGACCTCGGGGTGGCGCCCGGCGTAGGCGAGCGAGCCGATGAGGCGGATCTCGGAGAACACCAGCGAGTTCACGTCGAACGTCGCCGGGTGGCCCCAGATGGAGACGTTGACGCAGGTGCCGCCGGGCCGGGTGGACGCGACGGCCTGGGCGAGCACGGGGTCGAGGCCGGCGCACTCGAACGTCACGTCGGCCCCGGCGCCGTCGGTGAGGTCGCGGATGGCGCCGGGCACGTCGACCTCGGTCGGGTCGAGGACGTGGTCGGCGCCGGCGCCGGGCGCCTTCGCCTTGCGGGCATCGGCGGGCTCGATCACCACGACCTGCCCGGCGCCCACCGCCTTGAGCGCGGCGGCGGTGACCAGCCCGATCGGTCCCGACCCGAAGACCGCGGCGGTCTGCCCCGGCTGCAGACCGGAGAGCTTCGCGGCGTGGTAGCCGACGGCGAGCGGCTCGACGAGCGCGCCCTGCTCGGTGGACAGGCCCTCGATCGAGTGCACCCACCGCTGGTCGACGACCATCTTCTCGGCGAAGCCGCCCTGGTCGCCGTCGAGCCCGATGAAGCCCAGCGATCGGCAGATGTTGTAGCGCCCGGCGCGGCACGCGACGCAGTGCCCGCACACGTCGTAGGGCTCGACGACGACACGGTCACCCTCCGAGACGCCCGAGACGCCCTCGCCGACCTCCGCGACCACGCCGGAGAACTCGTGACCCAGCGTGATCGGCACCGCCCCGCCGGTCAGCGGGTGCGGGGACTGCGGCGTCGGCGCGAAGATCGGGCCGTCCTCGAACTCGTGCAGGTCCGTGCCGCAGATGCCGCACCACTCGACGGCCACCTGGACCTGGCCCGGTCCCGGACGGGGTTCCGGGAGGTCCTCGATGCGGACGTCCTCGCGTCCGTGGAACCGCGCAGCCTTCATGGGTCCTCCTCGTGCGATCGGCTCACCGTCATCCCACGAGGGTGAGCCCGATCACGGCCAGGGTTGCAGCGGTGTTGCAGCGTCACCGAGGAGTCGGGCGACGTCGGTCGGTGACGGCGGGACGACCTCCACACCCGGCGCGATGCGGTACGGGCGGGCCGCGAGCAGCCCGCCGAGCACGCGGCGCAGCCGCGACAGCTCGGCACGCACGGTGACAAGGTGGTCGGCGTCGTCGTAGAGCGCGCGGCTGATCGCCGCCGCGTCCAGGCCGTCGCTGCCCGCCCGCATGAGCAACGCCAGGATCTGCAGGTGGCGCCGACCCAGGGCGTGTCGCCACGCCTCGCGGCCCTCGACGACGGCACCCGGCGGGTCGGCGTCGAGGTCCAGCCGCAGCCGCGTCGACCCGGGTCCGGCCGAGCTCGACGGCCGCAGCAGCCAGCCCCCGGGGACGCGGTCGGGCAGGCAGGCGCCCAGGCCGTGCACGAGCAGCGCCTCCCCCGCCCGCGGGACGGCCACCCGGTCGCGCGGCGCCAGCCCGGTGGCCGCGGCCACCCAGCCGTGGTCGTCGACGACGAGCGCCGGGCCGGTCTCGCGGGCGAGCAGGGGTGCGGCCACCGCGCGCAGCCGGTCGAGGCGGGTCTCGTGCGCGGCCCAGAGCCCGGTCTCGGCGAGCCGCACGGCGGTGTGGACGAGGGCGACCGTCGTCGGGTGGACCGTCGGCGCGGGCCCGGACAGGTCGACGACACCGAGCATCTCGCCGGTGCGCGGGTCGTGGATCGGGCTCGCCGTGCAGGTCCAGGGATGCTGGGCGCGGACGAAGTGCTCGGCGGAGAAGAGCTGTACCGACGCGTGCTCGGCGAGCGCGGTGCCGATGGCGTTCGTGCCGACCGAGGCCTCGGTCCAGTCCGCGCCCGGCAGGAAGCCCAGGTCGTCGGCGAGACGCCCCACGCGGAGCGCCCCTTCGCGCCAGAGCACGAAGCCGTCGGCCGCGGTGATCACCATGATGTGCTCGGCGTCCTCGGCGACGGCCGTGAGGCTCGCGCGCAACTGGGGCAGGACGCCGGCGATCGGGGACTCCGCACGCCGGCGCTCCACGACCTCCGGGGGCGCCGGGTCGTCGAGCGAGCGCCCGTCGGGGGCGACCCCGTAGGACAGCACGCGGTCCCACGAGCGGCTGACCACGCGCCGCAGCGGCGTCGTCGGCCGGCTGCCCGACAGCCGCGCGTCGTGGGCCTGGTGGAGCAGGCGGGCGTGGCGGCGCAGGTCGGTGGAACGGGTGACCGCGCAGATGCCGTCGCCCTCGTGCGTCATCCCGAACCCTTCGACCTCCCGCGGCCCCTGCCGCAGCCTAGGCAGCGGTGGTGAGCGGCGCCATAGAGTCCGCCCGCGGTCCCCGAGGGTCCCGCCCGTCACCCTTCCGGACCCCCCTTCTTCGGCGGACCCGCTGTGGAGGCCGGGAGAGTACCCATGCCGCTACTAGTCGTCCTCCTGCGTACGGCTATACGGGTGACGGACTCCCTCTTCTGACGCCACCTCTCTTTACGCAGTGCGATGCCCGCAGGCACCGTCAGGGAAAGGACCCATGGGGGTGCACGATGACGACGACGGACGCCACCGGGGTGGGGCAGGGATCCGAGGAGGTCCAGGGCCGGCTGGGCTCGGTACTCGCGGTCAACACCCCGGCGTCGACCACCGACCACGTCGTGATCGCGCTGCCCTCCTACAGCCTGGGCGAGTCGTTGCTGTCGCACTACGCCGACCGCATCCCGGCCCTCGAGCACCGCTACCTGCTGGCGTTGTTCGCGACGTCGGTCATCCCGTCCTGCGAGATGGTCTTCGTCAGCTCGCAGGCGCCCGACGCCGAGATCCTCGAGCACTACGCGGACCTGCTCCCGTCCCACCGCCGCGCGGCGGCCCGTCGGCGCTGGCGGGTGGTCACGGTGCCCGACGCGTCCGCCCGGTCGGTCGCGGCCAAGCTGCTCGACCGTCCCGACCTCCTCGAGCGGCTCCGCGACCTGATCGGCGACCGCCCGGCGCTCATCGAACCGTGGAACGTCACCGAGGACGAGGTCGAGGTCTCACGACGACTCGGAGCACCGATCAACGGCACCTCACCCCGGCTGCGCCACCTCGGCTCGAAGAGCGAGGGCCGGCGCCTCCTCGCGCGGGCCGGCGTACCGACGCCGGCCGGGTGCGAGGACGTGCGGACGGTCGACGACGTCGTCGGCGCCGTCGAGTCGATCGCGCGTCGTCGGCCCGGGCTGAGCGGCGTGGTCGTCAAGCTCGACGACAGCGGCGCCGGCGCCGGCAACGCCGTCGTCCCGCTGCCCGACGGCGCGGGCCGGGAGGAGGTCCGGGCCCGCGTCGGTGCGTTGTCCCCGTCGTACCTGGTCGACCTGCGGGCGGGCGGCATCGTCGAGGAGCTGGTCACCGCGCCGGTGATCGCGAGCCCCAGCGCCCAGATCGATCTCGCCCCGTCCGGGGACGTGCGGGTGCTGGCCACCCACGACCAGGTCCTCGGTGGGGCGGGCGGTCAGGTCTACACCGGGTGCCGGTTCCCCGCGGACCCGGCCTACGCCCCGGAGATCGCCGCCCACGCCCTGGCCGTGGGACGCGAGCTGGCCGCCCGCGGCTGCGTCGGCCGGGCCGGCGTGGACTTCATGGCGGCGCGCGACGCCTCCGGCCGCTGGGAGATCCACGCCCTGGAGATCAACCTCCGCAAGGGCGGCACCACCCACCCGTACACCGCCCTGCGCAACCTCGTGCCCGGGCGCTACGACACGGAGCGCGGCGCCTGGGTCGCCCACGACGGGACCACCCGCGCGTACGTCTGCACCGACAACCTCGTCGACGAGGCCTGGCTGGGGCTCCCGCCCGCGACGGTCATCGACGCCGTCAGGCGGGCCGGCGTCGGGTTCGACCCCCGCTCGGGCGCCGGCGTCGTGCTGCACATGCTGTCCTGCCTCGCCATCGACGGACGGTTCGGGCTCACCGCCATCGGCGGCTCGCCCGAGCACGCCGCCGAGCACCACCGCCGCGCCGTGGCCGCGGTCGAGGCGGCGGCACGCTCGATCGTGCCCACCGTGCCCACCGTGCCCACGGTGCCCACGGTGCCCACGGTGCCCACCGTGCCCACCGTGCCCACCGTGCCCATCGTGCGCAGCCCGGCGGAGGGGGCGGACGAGGTGGGTCCACGTGTTGGGGCACGTCCCGTCGCGGGCACCCCGGGCCGGTGACCGAGCCGCTGGACCTCTTCGGCGCCGACGCCGACACCACCACCGAGCTGCCGCCGGACCTCGATGCCCTACGGGCGCAGGCCGCGGGGTGCACGCGCTGTGAGCTCCACCAGGACACGACGCAGACCGTGTTCGGCGCCGGCCCGAGGTCGGCGCGGCTGGTGATGGTCGGCGAGCAGCCCGGCGACCAGGAGGACCGGCAGGGCGCGCCGTTCGTCGGGCCGGCGGGGCGCCTGCTCGACGAGGCCCTCGACGAGGCCGGCGTGGCCCGCGACGACGCCTACGTCACCAACGCCGTCAAGCACTTCAACTTCCGCTACCACGGCAAGCGGCGCATCCACGAGACCCCGAAGGCGGGCCACATCCGGGCCTGCCGGCCGTGGCTGGACGCCGAGCTGGCGCTGGTGAGGCCCCAGGTGCTGCTCACCCTCGGCGCGACCGCCGGCAAGGCGCTGCTCGGCCCGAAGTTCCGCATCACCGCCGAGCGCGGCGAACCGCGGCCGTGGAACGACCTGACCCTCGTGCCCACCATCCACCCGTCGGCGATCCTGCGGGCCGATCCCGACCGCGGGCAGGACCGCGACGAGATGTTCGCGGGCTTCGTCGCCGACCTGCGCCGGGCCGGCGAGCTGCTGCACGCCTGACCGCGGCGTGGCGAGAGCTCAGCTCAGTGCTGCGGAGCGCGCCCGAGCCGCGCCACGGTCTCCGCCGGGTCCATGCCGTGCAGCCGCAGCAGGTTCTCGCCGAGGATCTTTCGCTTCGCCTGGTCGGTGAGCTGTGGGTAGCCGTAGCCGTCGCAGAGGTCCTGCGGGATGGTGAAGTCACGGAAGGCCCGCAGCGCCCACTGGGGCTCCCAGATCGGCGCCTCCGACCCGTACACGATCTTGTCCTCGCCGCACCAGAACAGCAGCTTGCCCAGGATCTCCGCGAACATCCGTGGTGACCGGACCACGAAGTTGATCGTGGCGGCGAGCGAGGCGTACAGGTTCGGGTAGCGGATCAGCTGCCAGCAGACCTCGTCGAGGAACGGCAGGCCCACGTGGTAGATCACGAAGTTGATGTCGGGGAAGTTCGCCGCGGCCCCGTCCATGTCCCACGTCTGGGTGTGCTCGACGGGCTGCGGGCCCAGCGGCACACCCTTGTGCACCCCGATGAGGTTCACCCCGAGCTGCTGCGCCTTCTCGAAGATCGGGAACGCGACCTTGGGGTCGTCCATGCGCCACGGCACCGGCGCGCCGAAGTCGTAGCGCACGTTGTAGAACTTGAACGCCCGCGCGTTGAACTCCCCGACCTGCCGTTCCATGAGGTCGAGCGCCTTGCGCCCCTCCAGCGGGTTGACCGAGCCCCAGAAGACCGTGCGCTCGGGGTCCTGCGCGGCGAGCTCCGCGCACTCCTCCCACGGTGAGAGGCCGTCCCGGAACAGGTCGGTCAACGGCAGGGGCATCGCCACGAGCATGTCCGTGTCGGACCGGCCGTAGACCATCTCGTGGATCTCCGACGGCGTCCAGGTGCGCAGGAACTCCTCCGGGGGCAGCTTGGGCTCGTCGTCCGGGGTCAGCGCGTTGTGGAAGGCGTAGATGTGGTTGGCGAAGAGCTCGCCGTCCCGGTTGAAGGCGTTCTTCGGGTCGAAGTTGAACGGGTGGGCGACCCCGTCGAACACGAACGCGTCACCGATCATGAGGTGGTCTCCTCGGGCGTGCGGTGGTGGCTGGCGACGTAGGCGTCGCGGTCGGCGACGGCGGCGGGCTCGGGGAGGAACCGCAGCTTGCGCACCGCGGACTCCGAGAGCCGGTCGCTGGTCCACGCCTCGTCCCAGACGATCTCGACCTCGCACGACGCGACGCCCGGCTGGTCGGCGACCACCTGCTGCACGTCGGTCAGGACGCGGGACGCGAACGGGCACCACCCGGAGGTGAGCAGCAGCTCGACCCGGGCGTGGCCCTCGCGCACCGACACCGAGCGCAGCAGCCCCATGTCGACCACGGAGATGCCCTTGTCCCGGCAGCAGGGGTCGTAGACCTCGGAGAGCGCCTCGGCGGCCCAGGGCGGTACAGCGGGGACCGCCGCGGCGGACGACTCATCCATCCGACGATTGTGTGACCTACATCTCAGTCAGGGAAGACCGCCGGGCGAGCGCCGTGCACGAGCAGCCGTCGGGGCTAGCTCACCCCGGCCGCGTCCATCCCCCGCATCTCCTTCTTGAGGTCGGCTATCTCGTCGCGCAGGCGGCCGGCCAGCTCGAACTGCAGGTCGCGCGCGGCGGCCATCATCTGGTCGGTGAGCTGCTGGATGAGGTCGGCCAGCTCGGCGCGGGCCATGCCCGAGGTGTCGCGGTGCTCGACGATGCCCGAGCTGCCGCGGCCCCCGGCCTCGCCCGCCGCGCGGCGGCCCCGCGAGCTGTTGCGCGCCGACCCGCCGACCTCGACCGACTCCTCGGTGTCCTCGGCCTCGCGGTAGACGCGATCGAGGATGTCGGCGATGTTCTTGCGCAGCGGCTGGGGGTCGACCCCGCGCTCGGTGTTGTAGGCGATCTGCTTCTCGCGGCGCCGGTTGGTCTCGTCGATGGCGTACTGCATCGACTCGGTGACCGTGTCCGCGTACATGTGCACCTGGCCGGACACGTTGCGCGCCGCGCGGCCGATCGTCTGGATCAGCGAGCGCTCGCTGCGCAGGAAGCCCTCCTTGTCCGCGTCGAGGATGGCGACCAGCGACACCTCGGGCAGGTCGAGACCCTCGCGCAGCAGGTTGATGCCGACCAGGACGTCGTACTCCCCCGACCGCAGCTGGCGCAGCAGCTCGACCCGGCGCAGGGTGTCGACCTCGGAGTGCAGGTAGCGGACCTTGATGCCGAGCTCGAGCAGGTAGTCGGTGAGGTCCTCGGCCATCTTCTTGGTCAGGGTGGTGACCAGCACCCGCTCGTCCTTCTCGACCCGCGTGCGGATCTCGCCCACGAGGTCGTCGATCTGGCCCTTGGTCGGCTTGACCACCACCTCCGGGTCGACCAGGCCGGTGGGCCGGATGACCTGCTCGACGAACTCGCCGCCGGCCATGCGCATCTCGTAGTCGCCCGGCGTGGCCGACAGGTAGACGGTCTGACCGATACGGTCGGCGAACTCCTCCCACGTCAGCGGGCGGTTGTCGGTGGCCGACGGGAGGCGGAAGCCGTACTCGACGAGGTTGCGCTTGCGCGACATGTCGCCCTCGTACATGCCGCCGATCTGCGGCACGGTCACGTGCGACTCGTCGATGACCAGCAGGAAGTCGCGCGGAAAGTAGTCGATGAGCGTGGCCGGCGCCGTCCCCGGCCCGCGGCCGTCGATGTGGCGCGAGTAGTTCTCGATGCCCGAGCAGAAGCCGACCTGACGGATCATCTCGATGTCGTAGGTGGTGCGCATGCGCAGCCGCTGGGCCTCGAGCATCTTGCCCTGGCGCTCGAGCTCGGCCAGGCGCTCCTCGAGCTCCGCCTCGATGGCCTTGACCGCCTTCTCCATGCGCTCCGGACCGGCGACGTAGTGGGTGGCCGGAAAGATGCGGACGTCGTCGACCTGCTTGACGACGTCGCCGGTGAGCGGGTTGAGGTAGTACAGCGCCTCGATCTCGTCGCCGAAGAACTCGATGCGGACCGCGAGCTCCTCGTACGCCGGGATGATCTCCACGGTGTCGCCGCGCACCCGGAACGTGCCGCGGGCGAAGGCCATGTCGTTGCGGGTGTACTGCACGTCGACCAGCGCGCGCAGCAGCTGGTCGCGGTCGAGCTCGTCGCCGACGGCGAGCGCGACCGAGCGGTCGAGGTAGGACTGCGGCGTGCCGAGGCCGTAGATGCACGACACCGACGCGACCACGACGACGTCGCGGCGCGAGAGCAGGTTCGAGGTCGCCGAGTGGCGCAGCCGCTCGACGTCCTCGTTGATCGAGGAGTCCTTCTCGATGTAGGTGTCGGTCTGCGCGATGTACGCCTCGGGCTGGTAGTAGTCGTAGTACGAGACGAAGTACTCGACCGCGTTGTTCGGCAGCAGCTCGCGCAGCTCGTTGGCCAGCTGGGCGGCCAGCGTCTTGTTGGGCGCCATCACCAGCGTGGGGCGCTGCACCCGCTCGATGAGCCAGGCCGCGGTGGCCGACTTGCCCGTCCCGGTGGCGCCGAGCAGCACGATGTCGTGCTCACCGTCCTTGACACGCCGCTCGAGCTCGTCGATGGCCGCGGGCTGGTCGCCCGCCGGGTCGTACGGGCTGACGACCTCGAAGTGGCCCCCGGTGCGCTCGATCTCGCCCACGGGGCGGAACTCGGAGTGCGCGAGCGCGTCCTCGGGGAGCCCCTCGGGGTTGTCCCCGTCGCGGGCCGAGCCGGGGACCTCTGTCGCGAACGCCATGGGATCGAGGTTAACCGCGCCCCCCGACAACGGTGGTCGGGCTCGGGGCCGCCCCCGGCACTATGGTCGCCCACCGTGGGGATCCACCCGCCCAAGCTCGAGACGTTCGACGTCGCGGCCGGCACGAACACCGACCCGAAGGGCTTCGTGCGCGCGGTCGACCTCTACCGCGAGGCGCCGCACGGGCTCTACCTCAGCCGCCCCATGCCCGACCACCCCACGCTGACCCACCTGCGTTCGTGGCTGCTGCCCGACCTGGGCCTGCGGGTCACCGACTTCACGTGGCTCCCCGGGTACGAGCGGATGCAGGACCACTACCTGGACATCGTCGACGTCAGCCGCGACGGCGAGGTCTGGCGCACCGAGGACCACTACGTCGACCTCGTCGTCCACACCGGCGAGCGCACCGAGGTGCTCGACCTCGACGAGCTCGCCGAGGCGGTCGCGGCCGGTCTGCTCGACCCCCCGCGCGCGGAACGGGCACTCACCACGAGCCACCGCACGCTCGCGGGCCTCGCCGAGCACGGCCACGATCTCGAGTCCTGGCTGGCGACCCACGGCATCGCCCTGACCTGGCCCGTGTGATCTGCATCACTGCAGGAATGACACCGCTGTCGTTCGGGTAGGGGGTGCTTCCCCGTCCCCCTGACGGGTGGCCTAGGGTCCTGCGCCGTGAGCCCGGTCGTCTCCCGCCAGCTGGTCGAGGTCGTGGACACGCGCAGCGCGACCCGCACCCTCCCCCTCGCGCCCGAGCAGGTCCTCGAGCAGGCCCTCGATCGATGGCACGTGGCCGATCGCTACCTGCGGACCACGGTCCTGAGCCCCGAGGACCCCTTCGTCCTCGCCGAGACGTGCTGGCTCGTCCCGGACCACGGGGTGCGCCTCCGGCGACGGTCCCCGCGGTCGGGCGACCCGTCCGCGGTCACGACGGAGATCGGCGCGGTGCGGATCGTCGTCGACGGCCCGCAGTGGCGGTGCACCGACCTGCTGCTCGGCCTCGAGGTGGCCCCCGGCCGTCCCGCCCGCGTCGCGCACGACGCCGACTTCGCCGCCGCCGTCGCCGGCGGGGTCCTCTCCCCCGCCGACGCGGACGAGGCCATGAGCACCGTGCACCGCGTGCTCGGCGAGCTCGGCGACGCCCGGCACGACCTCGACGCCTGGACGACGTCGCTGGGGATCGGGCCCGTCACGACCTGATCAGTCGAGCGCGAGCTCGGCCCGGACCGCCGCGGGATCGGAGGCGACCCGCCCCGGGTCCGCCCGGGCCAGGTCCCGGCTCTGCAGGATCGACCGCGCCCGCTTCGCCTGGCGCCGGTCCTTCGCGTCGAGCACCAGCACGCGCGCCGGACGGGCGGGGTCGGCCGAGCCGTGACGGCCGGGCCCGGTGGCCGGGAAGCCCGCGGCGGCCAGCGCCTCGGCGAGCTCCTTGCCGGGCCGGTCGGCCTCGACGAGCAGGTCCACGACGTCCGGCGCGGGCAGGCCGGGCACCGCGCCGGCGCCGACGTGCTCGACGCGGCGCACGGACTCCCCGCCGGCGACGGCCAGGCGGGCGGCGAGACGCCGGCCCACCAGCTCGCGGTCGTCAGCGGGCGCCACGACCTCGGTCGGCGCGGGGACGGCCCAGCCGTGCTCGACGTTCTGGGCGAAGGGCACCAGGCGCTCGTTCCACAGGCGCTCGACCTGCTCGCGCAGCGCGCCCGCGGCGCCGGCGTTGTCCAGCCAGACGTCCGCGGCCGCGCGGCGCGCCTCGTCGTCGGCCTGGGCGGCCATCCGCGCGCGGGCGTCCTCGACGCTCATCCCCCGGGTGTCGGCGAGGCGCGTGACGCGGACGCCGACCGGCGCGTCGACCACGATGACCAGCGCGAACGCCGCGCCCATCCCGTTCTCGACCAGCAGCGGGACGTCGTGGACGATCACCGCGTCGTCCGGGGCCTCCGCGACGAGCTCCGCGGTCCGCGCGCCGATGCGCGGGTGCAGGATGCCGTTCAGCTGCTGTCGCCTGGCGTCGTCGCCGAAGACGATCCGCCCGAGCGCGGGACGGTCGAGCCCGCCCTCGGCGTCGAGGACGCCCTCGCCGAACGCGGCGACGACCTCCGCCAGGCCCTCGGTGCCGGGCTCGACGACCTCGCGGGCGATCCGGTCGGCGTCGATCACCACCGCGCCCAGGTCGGTCAACGTCTCCGCGACCGTCGACTTCCCCGCCCCGATCCCGCCGGTGAGCCCGAGCCTCAACACCCCGCCAGTCTGCCCACCGGGCGGGCGCGTCACTCGACCCGGGGTCGAGACCGTACGGTGCGTCGCTCGTGCCCCTTGCGTCGCACCGCTATCGTCACGCCTCACCCGCACCAGCCACGACGCCGAGGAGTCGCCGCGTGTTCCGTCGCAGCCCTGCCGGTCGCCACCGCCTCGGCGACCCCGGCCTGGTCTGGTGCCGCACGCTCCCCGCGGTGGCCGCGGCCCTCGCCGAGCCGCACATCGCGCGCCGGGGCTTCGTCGAGCGCTTCCTCGCCGGCTCCCGGCACCTGCGCCCGGCACCCCGCGCCGCCGTCGCCGCCTGAGCCTCCGCCTGCACCTGAGTGGCGAGGGCGTCCCTCGCTGCGCCGGGCCCCGGTTCGCCGCGGCGAGGGCGTCCCTCGCTGCGTGCCACGCAGCCGGGGCGTCCCCCGCTGCGCCCGACCCCGCACGCCCCGGCGCCACCTCCGAGTGATCAACGGGGACTTCGCGCGCATAGAAGCGGCGAACAGCACGTTCGCTGCCACCCTCGACAGCCCCGGGAACGACGACGGGCCCCCACCCCGCGAGGGGTGAGGGCCCGTGCCGAGCTCGGTGCGGGACGGATCAGCCGCCGGAGAGCTTCTCGCGGAGCGCCGCGAGCTGGGCGTCGCTGGCCAGCGCGCCGCCGCCGCTCTGGGACGGCGGGCCCTGACCCGGGTCCGCGGCCTCCTCCTCGGAGTCGGACGACGGGCCGCCCGAGGAGTAGTTGGCCGGCGCCGCCTCGGCGGCCTCCGCCTCCTGCTCCTGGGTGCGCTGCAACTGCGCGATGTGCTGCTCGTAGCGGGCGTAGGCCGCCTGGTACTGGCGCTCCCACTCCTCGCGCTGCTGCTCGTACCCCTCGCGCCACTCGCCGGTGTCCGGGTCGAAGCCCTCGGGGTAGATGTAGTTGCCGGCGTCGTCGTACTCGGCCGCCATGCCGTAGAGCGCCGGGTCGAACTCGGTCTCCGGCGTCATGCCCTCGTTGGCCTGCTTGAGCGAGAGCGAGATGCGGCGACGGTCGAGGTCGATGTCGATGACCTTGACCATGACGTCGTTGCCGACCTGGACGACCTGCTCGGGCACCTCGACGTGCCGCTCGGCCAGCTCCGAGATGTGGACCAGGCCCTCGATGCCCTCGTCCACACGGACGAACGCACCGAACGGCACCAGCTTCGTGACCTTGCCGGGCACGATCTGGCCGATCTGGTGGGTGCGGGCGAACTGGCGCCAGGGGTCCTCCTGGGTCGCCTTGAGCGACAGGGAGACCCGCTCGCGGTCCAGGTCGACGTCGAGGACCTCGACCTTGACCTCCTGGCCCACCTCGACGACCTCGGACGGGTGGTCGATGTGCTTCCAGGACAGCTCGGAGACGTGCACCAGACCGTCGACACCGCCGAGGTCGACGAACGCACCGAAGTTGACGATCGACGAGACCTGGCCGGAACGGATCTGGCCCTTGGCGAGCTGGTTGAGGAACTCGCTGCGGACCGCCGACTGCGTCTGCTCGAGCCAGGCGCGGCGGGACAGGACCACGTTGTTGCGGTTCTTGTCCAGCTCGATGATCTTGGCCTCGATCTCCTTGCCCACGTAGGGCTGGAGGTCGCGGACGCGGCGCATCTCGACCAGCGAGGCCGGGAGGAAGCCGCGCAGGCCGATGTCGAGGATGAGGCCGCCCTTGACGACCTCGATGACGGTGCCCTTGACGGGCTCGTCGTTGTCCTTGAGCTGCTCGATCGTGCCCCAGGCGCGCTCGTACTGCGCGCGCTTCTTGGACAGGATCAGCCGGCCCTCCTTGTCCTCCTTCTGGAGGACGAGGGCTTCGACCTCGTCGCCGACGGCGACGACCTCGTTGGGATCGACATCGTGCTTGATGGACAGCTCGCGCGAGGGGATGACGCCCTCGGTCTTGTAGCCGATGTCGAGGAGGACCTCGTCCCGGTCGACCTTCACGATGGTGCCTTCGACGATGTCGCCATCGTTGAAGTACTTGATCGTCTGGTCGATGGCGGCGAGGAAGTCCTCTTCCGACCCGATGTCGTTCACAGCCACCTGGGGGCTGCTCGTCGTCGGGGCGGTGTGGGTGTCGATGGACATACGGTGGACGGCTCCGGGAACATGGTCAGATCGAGCGTGCAGGGACACCACGCTGTGAGCCGTCGTCCTGACGCGTGCACCGGCGAGCCCGCGAGCAGGACCGGAGACGAGGTGTCCGCCCACCCGCTGCCGAGGAGCACGCGGACAGGGCGAGACCACTGACGTGGACCTTCATCGTAACCGCGCCGGACACGGCCCGGCAATCGGGGCGCCCCGCCGCGGTGCCCGGCGTGTCGCACCGGCGGCCGGCGGCGTGTCGCCTCCCGCCCTGGGGGCCGGTACCCCCGCGTCCGGGCGTGTCAGGATGCTCCTCGTGCCGACGCCTCCGTCCCCCGCGGACCCGGAGGACGAGGCGGTGTCGGGCAGTTCCGCCGAGGCCCTGCTCGGGACGTCCGGGATCGCGCGCCGCGCCGTCGGGCCGGCCGAGTCCAGCGCGGCGAGCCGCGCCTGGTGGGACGCGGACGCCGACGACTACCAGGCCGAGCACGGCGGCTTCCTCGGCGACGACGACTTCGTCTGGTGCCCCGAGCGCCTGCGCGAGCAGGACGCCCGCCTGCTCGGCCCGCGCGGGGCCTTGCGCGGGGCCCGCGTGCTCGAGGTCGGGTGCGGCGCGGCCTCCTGCTCCCGGTTCCTCGCCGGCGAGGGAGCCCGCGTCGTCGGCCTGGACCTGTCGGCCGGCATGCTGCGCCACGCCCGCGCCGCGGACGCCCGCACCGGCACCGCGGTCCCGCTCGTGCAGGGCGACGCCGGAGCGCTCCCCCTCGCGGACGACACCGTCGACGCCGCGTTCTCCGCCTTCGGGGCGATCCCCTTCGTCGCCGACCCCGCCGCGGTGATGCGCGAGGTGGCCCGCGTGCTGCGGCCCGGGGCGCCGTGGGTGTTCGCGGTCAACCACCCGATGCGCTGGGCGTTCCCCGACGACCCCGGGCCCGACGGGCTGACGGTGTCCCAGTCGTACTTCGACCGCACCCCCTACGCCGAGGTCGACGACGACGGCCGCGTCGTCTACGTCGAGCACCACCGCACGCTGGGCGACCGCGTCGCCGACATCGTCGCCTCCGGGCTGGTGCTCGAGCGGCTCGTCGAGCCGGAATGGCCGAAGGGGCTCGACGCGGTGTGGGGCCAGTGGTCGCCGCTGCGCGGCGCGCTCTTCCCCGGTACCGCGATCTTCTGCTGCCGGCGACCGGGGGCGGGAGGCATCGGGGGGAGCACGCCGAGCGGTCCGCGGGGCTTGACCCGGGAGGGCCCGCCGTGATCGGCCGCTCCCGCACGACGCCGTCGGGCCGGGCCCCCGAGGTGGTGCTCACCGAGCTCCTCGGCGACCAGCAGCGCCGCTTCCACGAGGTCGACCCCGGCCTACCACCGGCCGTCCTGCCGCCGCCGGGCGAGGTGCTGGTCGTCGGCGACGACACCGCCGGCGAGGTCGCGGGCGTGCTCACCCAGCACACGTGGCCCGCGGGCAGCGCCCCGCTGCTGTGGTCGGCGGCCGAGGTGACCGAGCTGCACCCGGTGCTGGGCGCCGCCGGGCGGGGCGGGGTGGACCGCCTGCTCACCGAGTGGCGCGCGCGCCTGCCCGCGCGGGTGCGGCACGTCGCGGACTCGGCGGCGGTGGTCACCTGGCCGAGCCGCGACGTCGCCGCCGCCCGCGCCTTCCTCGACCACGGGCTCGTCCCGCTGGCGGTGCTCGCGGTGCGTCGACCCGGACCGCCCGCCGGGGCGGTCGTCACGCCGGGCGGCCCCCCGGTGCGGATCCGCCGCGCCCGCGACGACGATCTCGAGGCGTGCGTCGCGCTGGCCATGCACGAGATCGCCTACTCGAGCATGGTCGGCGGCAGCGTCCTGCGTCCCGACGCGGAGGCCGTCAAGCGGACCGCGCTGCGGCAGCGGTTCGCCCGCGACGAACCGGTGTGGCTGGCCGAGCAGGACGGCGAGGCGGTGGGCCTGCTCGAGTGCGGCCTCACCGACGTCAGCCCCGGCTCGTGGCTCGCCGGCCTGCTGCCGGTCGGCCGGTGGGGCTACGTCAACTGCGCGTCGGTGCTGCCCGACCGGCGCGGAGCCGGCGTCGGGCACGCGCTGGTCACGGCCGCCCTGCCCGGCCTGCAGCCTCCCGGCGGGCGCGGCACGTACCTCTACTACAACCCGCCGAACCCGATCTCCTCCGTGTTCTGGCCACGCCACGGGTACCGGCCCCTCTGGACGCTGTGGGAGGTCCGCCCGGCAGCGGCGCTGCGCTGAGCGCGCGCGGAGACGCAGCGCGAACCCGTCTACCCCGGATGACCGACACGCGTTCGCGCGACATCGCCGGGAAACTGAGAGCGTTGCACCATTCTACCCACCGACTTCGCCATTGTGGCGGACTCTCGAATAGGCACATGCGGACAAATCTGGTTTGTTCTTCAACGACATCTGAGGGCCACCGAATGCGTAACGCTCGCCCCTCCCCCGAGCGATTCCTCCGCGTGTTCCACGCGGTACGGTCCCCCCACCCTCCGCCTCCATAGCTCGCTGACATCGATCGTGAGAAGGTGCCGTTTGTCCGAGCCGGCCGGGTCCTTGGCAACGCTGGACCCACTCCTGGATCGTCTTTCCCGGTTCCTCCCCCGCGGGAACATGCTCAGCGACGAAGAGTGGACTCGCCGCCATCGGCTGCTGCTCTGGGTGCTCGGACTGCACGTCCCGTTGCTGGCCCTCGTCGGGCTGGTGGCGGGGTTCCCCCTCGCGGCGATCCTCCTGGTGGACCTCGGCGTCGGCGGGGTCGTCCTCGCGGCTTCGATGATCCACCACCGCCGCACCGCTTCACTCCTGGTCACCTTCGGCCTGACCGGGTGCTCGGTGGCCCTGGTGGTCCTCTCCCAGGGCTCGATCGAGGCCCACTTCCACTTCTTCATCATCGTGGGCTTCCTGGCCCTGTACCAGGACTGGTTCCCGTTCCTGTGGAACATCGCCTTCACCGTGCTGAGTCACGGGATCGGCTCGGCCGTAGCCCCCAATCTGATCTTCAATCACCTCTCGGGACAGGGCGACCCGTGGCTGTGGTCGGTCATCCACGGTGTGAGCGTGCTCGCCGCCTGCGCCGGGGTGCTCGTCTTCTGGCGATTCACCGAAGACCTGCAGGAACAGAAGACCGAGGTGGACCGCCAGCTCGCGCGCGCCGAGATCAGCAAGAAGGAGTTCACCTCCGATCTGCTGCTCAACCTCGCGCGGCGCAACCAGAGCATGTTCCACCGCCAGCTCGACATCATCAACGACCTGGAGGAGAAGGAACGCGACCCTGACGTGCTGGCCGAGCTGTTCCGGCTCGACCACCTGGCCACCCGGGTGCGGCGCAATGCCGAGAGCCTGCTGGTGCTCTCCGGTGAGCAGCCACCGCGCACCTGGTCGGCGCCGGTCGCCCTGCGAGACGTGGTGCGTGCCGCCATCGCCGAGACCGAGGACCTGGAGCGGATCACGTTCGCCGTCGACGAGGGCCTCGCGATCGTCGGCAGCTCGGTCGCCGACCTCACCCACCTCCTCGCGGAGCTCCTCGAGAACGCGGTGCGGTACTCCCCGCCGTCGAGCGCGGTGTCGGTGCAGAACCGGCCCTACCACCCCGCCCCCGGCGCCCACCTGCTGATCATCGAGGACACCGGCGTGGGCATGCCGGCGGACGCCCTGGCGCGGGCCAACCGCCTGCTGACCGAGCCGCAGGACGTCGACGTCGCGGCCTCCCGGCAGCTGGGGTTCCACGTCGTCTCGCGCCTGGCCGAGCGACACGGCATCACCGTCTCCCTGACACCCACCCCGGGCTGCGGCCTGACGGCGGTGATCGTCCTGCCCGCCGAGCTCTTCCCGGCCAGGATCGAGGCGTCCCGCCCGAGCGTGCCCTCGGTCCTCGCCAGGCCCGCCTCGGAGGGGGTCGGGCCGCCCAACCGCGCGACCAATGCCGCGTCTGCCACCCCGGGCGAGTCCCCGCACGAGCCGGCCCGGATCGACGGCCGGCACGCGTGGCCGGGCGACACGCCCCCGCCGACGCCGCAGGTGGAGCCCGCGCCACGAGTCGGTGCCCACGAGCTCGACCCGTCCGGTGACACGGACGGGGAGCGGACACTCGAACCCACCCGGGCGGGGCAACACGGCGGGCTCATCCGCCCGATCGTCGTCCCGCCACCCCGCGAGTTCGACGGCGACAGCACCACCGTCGACGGGCCCGCCCCCGCGCCGCGCATCTCCCCGGAGGGGCCCGGTCCCCACCTGAACGGGAACGGCGACAGCAACAACGGCGAGAACGGGAGGGGGCGGGCGGAACCCCGGCGGACCCTGACCCGCCGCGTGCCGCAGACCCACCTCGCTCCGGAGCTGGCCAAGCCCGTCGACCCCCGGCCGGTTCCCGCAGCGCCCGCGCCGTCGGCCGCGCCGCTCCCGGAGCACCCGCTGCTCGGTTCGTCGCGGCCTGCTGAGGAGCCCGGTGGCCCACCGCTCGATCCGCACGCGACGATCGAGAGCCCGCTGAACGCCCTGTCCCGCTACCAGGCCAGTCGGCGCATGGCGCACCTGGAGATCGGCGATGTCGATCCCGCTCCGGCCGGGGAGCCGGCCGAGAAGGGAGTGTCGTCATGAACGACGCCCAGGAACCCCACGGTCAGCTGGACTGGCTGCTCGCCGACTTCGCCCGGTCCACCCCTGGGGTGGTGCATGCGCTGGTGGTCTCCTCCGACGGGCTGCGTCTCGCCGCGACCCCCGAAGTCGGACCGGTGCTCGCCGACCAGCTCTCGGCAGCGGCCTCCGGCCTGGTCAGCCTGGCCCGCGGCGCAGCGACGCTGCTGAACGGTCTGCCGGTGAGCCAGACCATCCTCGAGATGGCCGGAGGCTACCTGTTCCTCACCACCATCAGTCACGGTTCGTTGCTGGCGGTCTACACCGAGCGCAACGCCGACATGGGCCTGGTGGGCTACGAGATGACCATGCTCGCGTCCCGGGTGGGCCATGCGCTGACACCCGCCGCCCGATCCGGCAGCGCCCGGTGACGTCGGGGACGAGGCGTGGCGGAGACGGATCGTGAGCGTGGACGAACGCAGTACGCCGAGAGGCGCGAACGGGGGCCGCGTCGTCCCCAACTACGCCGTCACCCGAGGACGAACCCGTTCGGACGGTCGGGACCTGCCCGTCGAGGCGCTGGTCACCGCCACCGAGCACGGGCTGGCCCAGCTCGGGGCCCTACCGCCGGAGTACCGCACGATCGTCGAGGCGTGCACGTCCCCGCAGTCGCTGGTCGAGCTCGGCAACCTCCTCGGCGTGCCGGTCGGGGTCGCGCGAGTGCTGGTCAGCGACCTGGCCAACGCCGAACACCTCGCCGTCCACCTACCCCTCGTCGGTGCGGACGGACGTCCCCGACGCGAACTCCTGGAGAGATTGCTCGATGGACTACGCGCCCGCTGAGCACCGGCCGGCCCCGGCCCAGCCGGCGGCGGAGCTGCTGCCACTGAAGATCCTGATCGCCGGCGGGTTCGGCGTGGGGAAGACGACGCTCGTCCACGCGCTGTCCGAGATCCCGCCGCTGTCGACCGAGCAGAACATGACGAGCCTGTCGGTCGGGATCGACGACGCCGAGGCCGTGCCGGACAAACAGACCACCACGGTGGCCATGGACTTCGGCCGGATCACCGTCGACCAGGACATGATCCTCTACCTGTTCGGCACCCCTGGGCAGTCGCGGTTCTGGTTCATGTGGGACGAACTGGCCCGAGGGGCGGTGGGTGCCGTGGTGCTGGTCGATCTGCGCCGCGTCGACGACTCCTTCGCGGCCATCGACTACTTCGAGAACCGCGGCGTGCCTTTCGTGGTGGGCGTGAACGGGTTCCCGCACGCCGACGAGTTCGACGACGAGACGGTGCGCGACGCGCTCGTGCTCAAACCGGGCTGCCCGCTCGTCCGTCTCGACGCCCGCGAACCGGGCTCCTCGCTGCGAGCCCTGATCGTGCTCGCCGAGCACGCACTCCAGCACAGCCGATGACCCTCGCCGCGACGGAACGCCATCCCGAAGGCGACGTCGAGTTGGCGATCGAGGGGATGACGTGCGCCGCCTGTGCGGCGCGGATCGAGCGCCGCCTCGAACGCCTCGACGGTGTGCGGGCGCGGGTCGACCTGGCCGCGGAGCGTGCGCGGGTGGCCCTGACGACGCCCGTGGCGGTCGAGGAACTCGTCGCGACCGTCGAGCGCCTCGGCTTCGGAGCGCGACCGGTCACCGACGACCGCCCGCCGGCGCCCGCTGACGGGCGCGTCGAGCGATCCCTGCGCCGCCGGGTCGCCGTGGCGTTGCTGCTCGGTCTGCCCGTCGCGCACGTGTCCATGGGCCTCGCGGTCGATCCGGCACTCCGCTTCGCGGGTTCGCCCCTGGTGCTGCTCACGCTGGCCGCCCCCGTGGTCACCTGGTGCGCTTGGCCGTTCCATCGCGCCGCAGTGGTCAACCTCCGGCACGGGACCGCGTCGATGGACACGCTCGTGTCGCTCGGCATCATCGCGTCCGTCGCGGGGTCGATCGTGTCCGGACCGCTCTACCTGGACGTCGCCCTCGTCGTCACCCTCTTCCTGCTCGTCGGGCGGTTGTTCGAGGCCGGCGCTCGCCGGCGGGCCGGGGAGGCGGTGCGGGCGCTCGCGGCGTTGCGTCCGCGCGACGCGGTGCTGCGCCGGAACGGCGAGGAGGTCCGCGTACCGGTCTCGTGGCTGCGCGCCGGAGACGAGATCGTGGCGCGCCCCGGCGAGGCCCTCGCCGCCGACGGTGAGGTCGTCGAGGGCGAGTGCGCCCTCGACACCAGCGTGTTGACCGGCGAAGCCGCTCCTCGCGAGGCCGGCCGTGGCGACTCCGTGGAGGCCGGCGCGATCGTCGTGGGCGGTCGCCTGGTCGTCCGTGTGACGCGGGCGGCGACCGACAGCGGGCTGGCGCGGATGGTCCAGCTGGTCGAGCGCACCCGGACCGAGCGCGCCAACGCCCAGCGCCTGGCCGACCGCATCTGCGCGATCTTCGTGCCGGCGGTGCTCGCGCTGGCCGCGGCCACCTTCGCGGGCTGGACGATCGTCGGCGGACCCGCCTTCGCCGCGTCACTGAGCGTGCTGGTCATCGCGTGCCCCTGCGCTCTGGGGCTGGCCACCCCGATGGCACTCATGGCGGCGACCGACCGCGGTGCCAGGGAAGGGATCTTCCTGACCGGGCACCGCGCGCTCGAGGCGGCGCACGCGGTCGACGTGGTGGTCCTGGACAAGACCGGCACGGTCACCACGGGGCGGATGAGCGTCGTCGACGTGGCCGCGGCGCCCGGGGTCGACATCCGCGACGTGGTGCGCTGGGCGGCGGCGGTGGAGAACGCCTCGGAGCACCCCCTGGCCGCTGCCCTGGTGGCACTGGCTCGGGAGTCGGTCGGGACCCCACCGCCGGTCACGGGGTTCACGAGCCTGTCCGGGCTCGGAGCCCGCGGCACCGTGGAGGGTGCCACGGTGACCGTCGGCTCGGCGCGGCTGCTCGACGCCGAAGGTCTGGACCCCGACGTCGTGGATGTCGCGGGCTGGGAGCGCGCCGGGCGGACGACGGTCCTGGTCGGTCGAAACGGCGTCGTCGTCGGGGCGTTCGCGCTGGTCGACGAGGTGAAGCCCGAGGCCGCCGCTGCGGTCGCCACCTTGCGGGACCTGGACGTGCGGACCGTTCTGCTCACCGGCGACCACAAGGCCGCCGCACGCCGCGCCGCGGAGGAGATCGGTGTCGACGACGTGGTCGCCGGGGTGGACCCCGACGAGAAGGCCGCCGCGATCGACCGGCTGCGGGCGGCGGGGGCATCGGTGGCGATGGTCGGCGACGGCGTCAACGATTCGCCCGCGCTGGCGCGAGCCGACCTGGGCCTGGCGATGGGCTCGGGCACGGACGTCGCGCTGGGTACCGCTGACATGATCCTCGTCCGGGACCGCCTCGACGTCGTTCCCGCCGCTCTCGCCCTCGCCCGCGCCACCCGTCGGACGATCCGGCGCAACCTGGCCTGGGCGTTCGCCTACAACACCGCCGCCCTGCCCGTCGCCGCGCTGGGTCTGCTCAATCCTGTCGTCGCGGGCGCCACGATGGCGCTGTCCTCGGCCGTGGTCGTCGCGAGCAGCCTGCGGCTCCGGCGCCCCTGAGCTAGTTCCAGATGGTGACGTACACCGGCGGACGGAACCGCGACGGGACGACCCCGCCGTGCGGGGAGCGCATCAGGGCCATCGCCTCCGGCGTGGTCAGGAAGCGGTGGAGCGCCGTGGCGCCGTCCGAGCGCAGCTCGGGGCGCAGCATCGTCGCGTGCCACGGACTGGGCATGGGAGTCGCCGTGGTGGGGACGACGCGCAGGTCCCCGCGGCGCACCTGCGGGTTGACCAGGTGCGCCGTGGCGATCGCGACACCCGCGCCGGCGACGGCGGCCTCCCAGGCGGTGGCGTGCGAGGCGAACACCCGCACCCGCTCCTCCGGGACCGCGAGGCGGCGCAGCAGGCGGCTGGTCTCGCTGTCCGGCTCGCCCGCGGTCGGGTCGACCAGCCACGGCCAGGCGGACGGCCGCCCGGCGAGGCGCCGATCGGGGGCGGCGACCGCGACGAGCTGCGTGCGCAGGATCGGCTCGCTGACGAGGCGGAGGGCCGGGTCGGTGTGCAGCGCGGGGCCCAGCGCGAGGTCGGCGAGCCGATTGCCGACCAGCACCTCGAGCTCGGCCGTGGACGCGACGCTCGTCGTCAGCTCGAAGGCGCGCCCGGTGCGCGCGTCGAAGGCAGCGGCCAGAGGCCCCGCGACGAACTCGGCCATCACCGAGGTGGTGACGACGCGCAACTCCTGGGGACGCCCGTGAGCCGCGCGTACGGTGGCCTCCGCCTCGGCGCCCAGGGCCACCATCTGCGACGCGAGACCCAGCAGGCGGCTGCCGGCAGGGGTGAGCTCCATCCGCCGGGCCTGGCGGACCAGCAACGGGTCGCCGAGGTGCTGGCGCAGGACCGAGAGCGCCTGGGAGACGGCCGAGTCGCTCACCCCGAGGGCCTCCGCGGCGGCACGCACCGTCCCGAGCCGGGCGACCATGACGAAGGCGCTCAGCTGGGTCAGCGTCATACCCGCAGTCTGCGAAGGTCCCGGCGCACGCACCAGCGCCCGAGTTGAGCAATCACTTCATCCCGGGTTTCCGAGCGTGCCCGAGCCCATCAGGGTGATCCCGCTCCCCGATCACCGCCAGCGTCACCATCACCGGCCCACCACCCGGGAGGACGGATGCAGGTCCCGGCCCAGTTCGCCTACGAGAAGGCCACCAGCGTCGACGATGCGATCGAGCTGCTCGCGCGTCACGGACCGGAGTCGCTGATCGTCGCGGGCGGCCACAGCCTCATCCCGATGATGAAGCTACGGCTCGCCGAACCCTCAACGCTGATCGACATCAACGGGCTCACCGATCTCGACTACATCAGGGTGGAGGGCGACCAGGTCCGCCTCGGCGCCATGACCCGCCACGCGACGGTGCTCGAGTCGGCGGTCGTCCGCGAGCACTTCCCGATCCTCCCCGACGCCGAGCGCACGATCGCCGACCCGCTCGTGCGCAACCGGGGCACCGTCGGGGGGTCGCTGTGCCAGGCCGATCCCTCCGAGGATCTCTCCGCGGCGTTCTCGGCGCTGCGGGCCGACGTGGTCATCCGCGGCGCCGAGGGCCAGCGGGTCGTGCCGGTGCGGGAGTTCCACCACGGTCCGTACGAGACCGCCGTCGCCCACGGCGAGCTCCTGATCGAGGTCCGGGTCCCGATCCGGACGCGCACCGGCAGCGCCTACCAGAAGGTCGAGCGCCGCGCCGGGGACTGGGCCGTCGCGTCGGCCGGCTCCGTCGTGTCCCTCGACGGGGACACGGTGGCCGAGGCCGGCATCGGGCTCACCGCCGTCGGCGCGTCGCATTTCGTCGCCGCAGAGGCAGAGGACGCCCTGCGTGGCCGCCCGGCGACGGACGAGGCCTTCACCGAGGCGGGACGGATCGCCGCCGAACATTGCGCACCGAGCGCCGACCAGCGCGGCCCGGTCGACTACAAGCGCGCCCTGGTCGCCGAGCTCGTCGCACGCACCTTGCAGCGGGCGACCGCGCGAGCCCGAGGAGAGGCCTGACATGGAGATCACCGTCCGCGTCAACGGCGAGCAGGTCGTCCGCGACGTCGAGCCGCGCCTGCTGCTCACCCACTTCCTGCGCGACGAGCTGCGCCTCACCGGCACGCACTGGGGCTGCGACACCACGAACTGCGGTGCCTGCGTGGTGCGCCTCGACGGCTCGCCCGTGAAGTCCTGCACCGTGCTCGCGGTGATGGCCGACGGCGCCTCGGTCGACACCGTCGAGGGCCTCGCGCACGGGGCCGAGCTCGACCCGGTGCAGGAGGGCTTCGTGACCTGCCACGGCCTCCAGTGCGGGTTCTGCACACCCGGGATGCTCATGACCAGCCGCGCTCTGCTCGACCGCGATCCCGATCCCTCTCCCCAGGCCATCCGCGAGGCGATCTCCGGCCAGGTCTGCCGCTGCACCGGATACGAGAACATCGTGCGCGCGGTGCGCTGGGCGGCCGAGAAGGAGACTGCCGAGGAGACTGCGGAGAAGGAAGCCAGCAAGGAGGAGGTCACGCCGTGACCAGCATCGACGACTCCCGCATCGCCGGCGTCCAGGATCCCTCGGTCCAGATCCACGCCGCCCCCGAGACCCCTCAGGGCTACGGGTCGATGAAGCGCAAGGAGGACGCGCGCTTCGTGCGCGGGCGCGGCCACTACGTGGACGACATCGTGCTGCCCGGCATGCTCCACGGCGCGGTCCTGCGCAGCCCGCTGGCCCACGCCCGCATCGTCTCGATCGACACGAGCGCCGCCGAGGCGCACCCGAAGGTCCATGCCGTGATCACCGGGGAGACGCTCGCGGGCCTGGGTCTGGCCTGGATGCCGACGCTGTCCTACGACACACAGGCCGTCCTCGCCACCGACAAGGTGCGCTTCCAGGGCCAGGAGGTCGCCTTCGTGGTGGCCGACGACAAGTACTCGGCGCGCGACGCGCTCGCCCTGATCGACGTCGAGTACGAGCCGCTGACCCCGGTGATCGACGCGAAGACGGCCCTCGACCGGGGTTCGCCGGTGGTGCGCGACGACAAGGAGGGCAAGACCGACAACCACATCTTCGACTGGGAGTCCGGCGACTCCGCGGCCACCGACAAGGTGTTCGCCGAGGCCGAGGCGGCCGAGGACCAGGTCGTCGTCACCGCCGACGTCCTCTACCCGCGCGTGCACCCGGCGCCACTGGAGACCTGCGGTGCGCTCGCGGACATGGACCCGGTCACCGGCAAGCTCACGCTGTGGACCACCACGCAGGCCCCGCACGCCCACCGCACCCTGTACGCGATGGTCGCGGGCCTGCCGGAGCACAAGATCCGCGTGGTGTCCCCGGACATCGGCGGGGGTTTCGGCAACAAGGTCGGCATCTACCCGGGCTACGTCTGCGCGATCGTCGCCTCGATCGTCACGGGTAAGCCGGTGAAGTGGATGGAGGACCGCTCGGAGAACCTCATGAGCACCTCCTTCGCCCGCGACTACCACATGCGCGGGGAGGTCGCGGTGACGAAGGACGGCAGGATCCGCGCCGTGCGCGTCGACGTGCTCGCCGACCACGGCGCGTTCAACGCCACCGCGCAGCCGACGAAGTTCCCGGCCGGCTTCTTCGGGGTGTTCACGGGCTCCTACGACCTCGAGGCCGCGCACTGCGCCGTCACCGGTGTCTACACGAACAAGGCCTCCGGCGGCGTCGCCTATGCCTGCTCGTTCCGCATCACCGAGGCCGTGTACCTCATCGAGCGCCTGGTCGACATCGTCGCCCACGACCTGGAGATGGACCCGGCCGAGCTGCGGATGAAGAACCTCCTGCACGCCGACCAGTTCCCGTACCAGAGCGCCACCGGCTGGGTGTACGACTCCGGCGACTATCCCCACACCCTCCAGGTCGCGCTCGACAAGGCCGGTTACCAGGAGCTGCGGGCCGAGCAGGCGGAGCGGCGACGCCGCCACGAGGCGGGCGAGCGCGTCGACCTCCTGGGCATCGGGCTGAGCTTCTTCACCGAGGCCGTCGGCGCCGGGCCGCGCCGCGAGATGGACATCCTCGGGTTGGGGATGGCCGACGGCGCCGACCTGCGCGTGCACCCGACCGGCAAGGCGGTGCTGGGGATCTCGGCGCAGACCCAGGGCCAGGGCCACGAGACGACGTTCGCGCAGATCGTCGCCGCCGAGCTGGGGATGTCGCCCGACGACATCGAGGTGGTGCACGGCGACACCGACCTGACCCCGTTCGGCCTGGGTACCTACGGTTCGCGCTCGACGCCGGTCTCGGGGGCGGCCACCGCGATGGTCGCCCGCAAGGTCCGCGAGCGGGCCCGGATCGTCGCCGCGGCGATGCTGGAGGTCTCGGCCGACGACCTGGAGTGGAACGACGGTCGCTGGCAGGTGGCGGGTGACCCGGAGGCGTCGAAGACGATCGCCGAGATCGCCCTGGCGGCCCATTCGAGCCTCGAGCTGCCCGAGGGCGTCGAAGGGCACCTGGACGCCTCCTGCGTCTACAACCCGCCGAACCTCACCTACCCCTGCGGGGCGTACGTCGCCGTCGTCGACGTCGACCCCCGCACCGGGACGGTGAACGTCCGGCGCTTCATCGCCGTCGACGACTGCGGTGTCCGGATCAACCCGATGATCGTCGAGGGGCAGGTCCACGGCGGGCTCGCCGACGGCGTCGGCATGGCCCTCATGCAGGGCATCGCCTTCGACCTCGACGGCAACTGCCTCGGCGGCTCGATGATGGACTACCTGCTGCCGACCTCGCTGGAGTGCCCGTCCTGGGAGCTCGGCGAGACGGTCACGCCCTCGCCGCACCACCCGATCGGCGCCAAGGGCATCGGGGAGTCGGCCACCGTCGGCTCGCCGCCCGCCATCGTCAACGCCGTGGTCGACGCGCTCGGGCCGTACGGCGTCCGCCACGCCGACATGCCGCTCACGCCGGCGGCCGTCTGGTCGGCGGCGCAGGGCCGTCCGCTGCGCACGGACCTGGCGATCACCTGACGTGTCCACCGCCGCATCGACCGCCGGGGTCCTGGCGCGCGCCGGCGCGCTGCAGCACGAGGGGACCCCGTTCGTCCTCGCCACCGTCGTCCGGGCGGAGAGTCCCACCAGCGCGCGTGCCGGCGACCGCGCGCTGGTGCTCCCCGACGGCACCATCGAGGGGTTCGTCGGAGGGAGCTGCGCCGAGTCCACGGTCCGCGTCGAAGGATTGCGGCTGCTGCGCGACCGGGCTTCCTCCCTGCTGCGGATCGTGCCGACCGCGGCCTCCGCGCACGACGACCGGGAAGGCCTGATCACCGTCGTCAACCCGTGCCTGTCCGGGGGCACGCTCGAGATCTTCCTCGAGGCGATGGTGCCGCCGACGGTGGTGCACGTGCACGGGGACGCCCCGATCGCCCGGGCGCTCGTGCGCATCGGTGAGGCGATGGACTACGACGTCCGTGCCGGGGGCCCGCCCTCGGCGTCGGCTGCGGCAGTCGTGGTCGCCTCGCACGGCCGCGACGAGGTCGAGGTGCTCACGGATGCGCTGCGGGCGGGCGTGCCCTACGTGGCGCTGGTGGCGAGCCGCGTCCGCGGGGCGGCGGTCCTCGCCGCCCTCGATGTCCCCGCAGCCGACCGCGTCCGGGTGCGCACTCCCGCCGGCCTGGACCTCGGGGCGACGAGTCCGGCCGAGATCGCCCTGTCGATCTACGCGGAGATGATCGGGGCGCGCGAGCGGATCCAGGCCCCGCCCGCCGGGGTTCCCGAGGCGGCCGGGCCGGGACCGGGACTCGACCCGGTGTGTGGCATGGCCGTGACGGGCACGGCCGCGGACCCCAGCGCGGTCGTCGACGGCGTGACGTGGTGGTTCTGCGGGCCGGGCTGCCGCCAGGCCTTCGTCGACGACCCCGCCCGCTTCGTCCCGGTGGCCGGCGCGTGATCCCGAAGGATGTGGATTCGCTCCGCGCCGGGCTCGCCGAGACGGGCTACCTGGCCGACGAGGGGCTCGCGACGGCGCTGTTCCTCGCCGTTGCGCTGCACCAGCCGCTGCTGCTCGAGGGCGAGCCGGGCGTGGGCAAGACCCGCGCCGCGATCGCCCTGGCCGAGGTGCTGGACACCGTGATGATCCGCCTGCAGTGCTACGAGGGGCTCACGGCGGCCGAGGCGCTGTACGAGTGGAACCATCCGAGACAGCTCCTCGCGATCCGTCTGGCCGAGAGCCGCGGGGAGACGCTCACCGACGAGGACCTCTTCAGCGACGCCTACCTGCTCGCCCGCCCGCTGCTCGCGGCCGTGACCCACGCGGGGCCCCGCCCGGCGGTCCTGCTGATCGACGAGGTCGACCGGGCCGACGACGAGTTCGAGGCCCACCTGCTCGAGCTCCTGGCCGAAGGTTCGGTGACCATCCCCGAGATCGGGACGCGCCGCGCGGTGCACCGGCCCGTCGTGGTGCTCACCTCGAACCGGACTCGCGATCTGCACGACGCGCTCAAACGGCGTTGCCTGCACCACACCATCCCCCACCCCGGCACGGCGGCGGTCGAGGCGATCGTGCGGGCCCGGGTCCCGGAGGTCGGCGACACCCTGGCCGACCAGGTCGCCCGTGCCCTCATGCGGCTGCGCGAGCCGCCGCTGCTCAAGCCGCCCGGGGTCGCGGAGGCCATCGACTGGGCACAAGCGCTGCACGCCCTGGGCGTCGAGGACCTCGACGCGGACGTGGCGCGGCGCACCTTGGGCGCGGTGCTCAAGTACGACGAGGATCGCGATCTGGTCCTCGAAGCCGGGTTGGAGGCCGTGGTCGGTGGCCGCTGACCTCGCCACGCTGGCGGCGCGATTCACCCGCGCGCTACGGGACGCGGGGATGTCGGTCGACGCGGAGCAGGCTACGCGGTTCGCGGCCGGTGTCCTCGCCGCAGCGCCGGGACGGATCACCGAGCTGTACTGGGTCGCCCGCGTGACCCTGGTGATCGAACAGTCGACGTTGCCCGTGTTCGACGCCGTGTTCTCGTCGGTGTTCCGGGGCACCCTGGATTCCACCGACCCCGCCGACCAGCGCGGAGATCAGCACGCTCCGCCCCCGGTCACCGGCCGGTCGTCCGTCCGCCCGGGGCCGGCCGGCGCCACCCCGCAGGTTCGCGCCGACCGTGCGGGGGACGGCTCCGACCACGACGGAGAGCGTCGGGCGATCCCCACCGCCGCCAGCGCGGCCGAGCGGCTCGGGGGGCGGGACTTCGCTGAACTCACCCCCGCCGAGTTGCTGTCGCTCTCCGAGGCCATGCGCCTGCTCCGACTCGTCACCCCGCCGCGCCCCGCGCGCCGCTATCGCCCCGCGGCCGCCGGACCGTCGGTCGATCTCCGCGCCACCCTGCGCCGCGCCCGCCGCACCGCCGGCCAGCCGGTCGTCCTCGCGCGCCGTACCCGACGCACCCGCAGGCGGCGCCTGGTCGTGCTCTGCGACATCTCGGGGTCGATGGAGCCCTACGCGCGCGCGTTGCTCCAGCTGCTCTGGTGCGCGCGCGTCTCGGCGCGTGCGGAAGTGTTCACGTTCGCCACACGGCTCACCCGTCTCACACCGGCGCTGAGCCGTGGACGCCCCGAGGTCGCGCTCGCCCGAGCGGCCGCGCTCGCCCCGGACTGGTCCAGCGGAAGCCGGATCGGCGAATCGCTCGCCGAGTTCTCCCGCCGCTGGGGCCGCCGAGGCATGGCTCGCGGCGCGGTGCTCCTCGTCGTGTCCGACGGCTGGGACACGGGCGATCCCGAGGTGCTCGGCCGCGAGATGGCGCGGCTGCGCCGGGTCGCCCACCGCATCGTGTGGGCCAACCCGCGCACCGCCCGCGCCGGCTTCGAGCCCCGCGCTCGCGGCGTCGCCGCCGCCTGGCCGCACTGTGACGCCGTGATCAGCGCCCACCGTCTCGACGCCCTCGACGAGCTCGTCGCCGCCTTGGGCTCCGACGCCGTTTCGCGGCCAGCGGAGCGACGCCGCCCACGCTGAGCGTCCGATCGACGCTCGAACGGGGAGATCACGGACGAGGCCGGAGGTCACTCGGGTCGTCGAGGTCCGCGGGCACGTCCTCCGGCCGCCGCCCACCCCACGCACTGGTGGCCAGCGCGCGGTAGACCGCCTCGAGGCCCTCGGCCAGCGCCGACGTCAGGCCCGCGTCCGCCTGGGTGGCCGCGATCTCGGTCATCTCGTCGACGAACCGCCAGGCCTTCGTGGCGGCGCTCGCCGCGGACGCCACGCCGGTGTCCGGGAAGTCGATGCGCAGGTCGGCGAGAACTGCGTCGAGCACCCCGTGCGCGGCCGCGGTGAGGAACGCCTGCGCGAGCAGCGCCTGGTGTCCCTTGCGCACCGACGCCGTGCACATCTTCGCGGCACTCGCCGCCCCGACCGGTCCGTCGAGGACCAGCCACCGCACGCCCGGCGCGTCCAGCCGAGCCACCTCGTCGGCGCGGGGTCCGGACAGGAAGACCCGCGTGGCCACGTCGGCGTCGGGCCCCGGTGGCGGGCCGGAGATCGCGCCGTCGACCAGGTCGCCGGGCAGCGCCGCGGCGATCGCGGTGACCGTCGTCGGGGCGACCGCGTCCATCTCGACGACCAGGGGCCGGGCCCCGGTGCGCGTGCACGCCGCCGCGAGCTCGTCGCCGGCGGCGCGGGCCGCGCCGGGCGGGACGACGAGCAGGAGGACCTCGGCCGCGGTCACGAGGTCGTCGAGGCGACCGGCGTCCTCCAGCACGCCGTGCGCGCGGACGGCGGTGGCCGGCGAGCGCCCGTCCAGGCTGGTGAGCACCCGGTGACCGCCCGCGGCGAGGCAGGACGCGAGGGCCACACCCATCGCGCCCGGGGCGACGACGCCGACGGTGATCATCGCCGGGTCAGCCGGCAGCGCGCTCGGCCTCGGGGACGCGCCCGACCGCCGGGACGAAGCGCATGACCTCGTCGTCCACACGGCTGCGGCGCAGGGCGACCGCGTCGATCGCGTAGTTCATCGCCAGCCGCCACGGCGCCCGCGTGCCCTGCTTGGGCAGCTCGTCGATCGAGCGCTGCACGTAGCCCGCGCCGAAGTCGAGGAACGGGGCCTCCTCGACCGCCGGGTCGCGCTCGGGCACCGCGACGCCGAGCCCGTTGCCCCGCAGGTGGCGCAGGAGCTTCACCACGTACTCGGCGACCAGGTCCACCTTGAGCGTCCACGAGGCGTTCGTGTAGCCGATCATGTAGACGAGGTTCGGCACGCCGGAGAGCATCATGCCCTTGTAGGCCATGGTGTCGGGCAGATGCACGGGCTCGCCGTCGACGACGACCTCCGCGCCGCCGAACATCTGCAGCGTCAGCCCGGTGGCCGTGACGACGATGTCGGCGTCGAGCTCCTGGCCGGAACGCAGCCGGATGCCGGTCTCGGTGAACGTCTCGATGTGGTCGGTGACGATGTCGGCACGCCCGGAGCGGACGGCGCGGAAGAGGTCCCCGTCTCCGACCATGCACATGCGCTGGTCCCAGGGGTCGTAGCTCGGGTTGAAGTGGGTGTCGACGTCGTAGCCGGCGGGCAGCGCCGACTGCGTCGCCCTGCGCAGCAGCCCGCGCACGAACCGCGGGAAGCGGCGGCTGACCTGGTACAGCGCGATGATCTGGGCGATGTTCTTGGCGCGCGTCAGTGGGTCGGCGACCGCGCGCGGCAGCCAGCGCCCGAGCGCCTCGGCCACGGGGTCGGTGCGCCCGATCGAGAGCACGTAGCTCGGCGAGCGCTGCAGCATCGTGACGTGCGCGGCGGCGCCGCCCTCCGAGTCCTCCGTCATGGCCGGCACCAGCGTCACGGCCGTCGCGCCGCTGCCGATGACGACGACGCGCTTCCCGGCGTAGTCGAGCTCGGGATCCCACAGCTGCGGGTGCACGACGGTGCCGGCGAAGCGCCCGATGCCCGGCAGGTCCGGGGTGTAGCCCCGGTCGTAGCGGTAGTAGCCCGAGCACATGAGCAGGAACGAGCAGGTCAAGGGGGCGCGCCCCGGGACCTCGAGGGTCCAGCGCTGGGCGTCGGAGTCCCACGACGCCCGCGTGACGCGGTGGCCGTACCGGATCTTCTGGTCGACCCCGTACTCCTGCGCGGTCTCGCGCACGTAGGACAGGATCGACGGTCCGTCGGCCAGCGCCGTCGCGCTACTCCACGGCCGGAACCGGTAGCCGAGGGTGTGCATGTCGGAGTCCGAGCGGATGCCCGGGTAGCGGAAGAGGCTCCACGTGCCGCCGAGGTCCTCGCGGGCCTCGAGCACCGCGTAGCGGTGGTCGGGCAGCTCCCGCTCGAGGTGACAGGCCGTGCCGATCCCGGACAGGCCCGCGCCGACGATGACCACGTCGAGGTGCTCGGTACTCACGCGTACCACGCTAACGCCTGGTACCGCCGCGTACCAGTCGGGTGTGACCCGGCGGACGTCAGTGCGCCGCCTGGTCCCAGGAGCGTCCGAAGCCGACCGACACCTCGAGCGGGACGTCGAGCTCGAAGGCCGCGCCCATCTCGCGGCGCACGAGCGCGACGACGTCGTCCTTCTCCTCGGTCGCCACCTCGAGCACGAGCTCGTCGTGGACCTGCAGCAACATCCGCGAGCGGAGGCCGGCCTCGCGCAGCGCCTGGTGCACCCCGAGCATCGCGACCTTGATGATGTCGGCCGCGCTGCCCTGGATCGGAGCGTTGAGCGCCATCCGCTCGGCCATCTCGCGACGCTGACGATTGTCGCTGGTGAGGTCGGGCAGGTAGCGGCGGCGCCCGAGGATGGAGGACGTGTAGCCGTCCTTGCGGGCCTGCGCGACCACCTGGTGCAGGTAGTCGCGCACGCCGCCGAACCGCGTGAAGTACTCCTCCATCAGCTCCTTGGCCTCCTCGGTGGAGATCCGGAGCTGGGCGGAGAGCCCGTAGGCGGAGAGGCCGTACGCCAGCCCGTAGTTCATCGCCTTGATCTTGGCGCGCTGGGCCGGGTCCACCTCGTCCTCGGCGACCCCGAACACCCGCGCCGCGGTGGCCGAGTGGAAGTCGTAGCCCGACTGGAACGCCTCGATCAGCGCCTCGTCGCGCGAGAGGTGCGCCATGATGCGCATCTCGATCTGGGAGTAGTCGACGGTCATGAGCTCGCCGAACGCGCCGTCGGCGGAGTCGGAACCGACGACGAAGCAGTCGCGGATGCGCCGGCCCTCGGCGGTGCGCACCGGGATGTTCTGCAGGTTGGGATCGGTGGAGCTCAGGCGCCCGGTGCGCGCGATGGTCTGGTTGAACGTGGTGTGGATCCGCCCGTCGTCGGACAGCGCGTCGAGCAGACCCTTGACCGTCACCCGCAGGCGCGTGGCGTCGCGGTGCTCCAGGAGGTGCTCGAGGAACGGGTGGGGGTGGGACTCGTTCAGGGTCTGCAGGGAGTCGGCGTCGGTGGTGTAGCCGGTCTTGGTGCGCTTGGTCTTCGGCATCTGCAGCTCGTCGAACAGCACCACCTGCAGCTGCTTCGGCGACCCGAGGTTGATCTCCTTGCCGATGACGTCGTACGCGGCCTGCGCGGCGGCCTGGACCCGCGCGCCGAACTGCGACTCGAGGTCGTGCAGCGCGCTGACGTCGACCGCGACGCCGGCGGCCTCGAGATCGGCGAGCACCGCCAGCAGCGGCAGCTCGAGCTCGGTGAGCAGCGCCGTGCCGCCGAGCTCGGCGAGGTCGGCGTCGAGCTTCTCCGCGAGGTCGATCACGGCCCGGGCGCGCAGCATCTCGGCCTGCGCGAGCGCGGCGTCCGCCTCCTCCTCGCCGCCGTCGAGCGTGAGCTGCTCGCTCGCCCCCTCACCGGCGTTCTCCTCGACGCGCAGCTCGCGACGCAGGTAGCGCAGCGCGAGGTCGGCCAGGTCGAAGCTGCGCTCGCCCGGCCGGGCGAGGTACGCCGCGAGCGCGGTGTCGCTGGTGACGCCCGCGAGCTGCCAGCCCCGCGCGCGGACCCCGTGGCTCGGGCCCTTGACCTCGTGCCCGGCCTTGGGCACGGCGGCGTCGGCGAGCCACGCGGCGAGCGCCGACTCGTCGGCCTCGTCGAGCGCGCGCACGTCGACGTAGGCGCTCTCGCCGTCGGCGGCCGCGAGCGCGACGCCCTCGAGGTCGCCCGTCCCGTGCGCCCACTGGCCGCGGAAGGCGAGGCCGACCCGGCGCCCGTCGCGCGCGTGGTCGGCCAACCAGTCGCCCACCGACCCCGGCTCCAGCGCCGCGCCGCGGACCTCGAAGCCCTCCTCGGCCTCCGGCTCGGCCGCGGTGAGCGTGGAGAACAGCCGCTCGCGCAGGACCCGGAACTCGAGCTGGTCGAACAGCTGGTGCACCGCGTCGCGGTCCCACTGGCGGATCGCGAGGTCGTGCGGGCCCACCCCGATGCCGTCGACGTCGCGGACGAGCTCGGTGAGCTGGCGGTTGAGCACCACCGACGACAGGTGCTCGCGCAGCGCGTCGCCGGCCTTGCCCCGCACCTCGTCGACGCGGTCGACCAGCGCGTCGAGCGACCCGAACTCGCGGATCCACTTCTGCGCGGTCTTCTCCCCCACCCCCGGGATGCTCGGCAGGTTGTCGCTGGGGTCGCCGCGCAGGGCGGCGAAGTCGGGGTACTGCGCCGGGGTGAGGGTGTAGCGCTCCATGACCTGCTCGGGCGTGTAGCGCACGAGGTCGGACACGCCCTTGCGTGGGTAGAGCACCGTGACGTCGTCGGAGACGAGCTGGAACGCGTCGCGGTCGCCGGTGCAGATCGAGACCGTCATGCCCTCGGCGACGGCCTGCGTGGTGAGCGTGGCGATGAGGTCGTCCGCCTCGAAGCCCTCGACCTCGAGCACCGGGATCGCGAGCGCGGCCAGGATGTCCTTGATGAGGTCGATCTGGCCCCGGAACTCGTCGGGCGTCGAGGTGCGGTTGGCCTTGTAGGCCGCGTACGTCTCGGCCCGGAACGTCTTGCGCGAGACGTCGAACGCCACCGCGACGTGCGTCGGCTCCTCGTCGCGCAGCAGGTTGATCAGCATCGACGTGAAGCCGTAGACCGCGTTGGTGGTCTGCCCCGTCGTGGTGTTGAAGTTCTCCGTCGGCAGCGCGAAGAACGCCCGGTAGGCCAGCGAGTGGCCGTCGAGCAGCAGCAGGCGCCCCCGGCCGCCCGCCGGGGCGTCCGGCGTGCTCTCGGGGGTCGTCTCGGGCGGGGTCGCGGTGCTGGTCGGAGCCACGCCGCGAGTCTAGGGGCGACCCCTGACACACCCGGGCCGCCCGGGCGGCCGGGCACCGCCCACGCCCCTACCCTGCGGGCATGACCAGCGCTCCCGAGTCCGCCGCGGTGCCCGAGATCGACGTGCAGTACCCGGACGAGCAGCTCGCCGCGCGGATGGGCATCGAGATCACGTCCTGGGAGCCGGACCGCGTCGTCGGCACCATGCCCGTGACCGGCAACCGCCAGCCCTTCGGGCTCCTGCACGGCGGCGCCAACGGCGTTCTCGCCGAGACGCTCGGCTCCACCGCCGCGGCGCTGCACGGCTGGCCCGAACGCGCGCCGGTCGGCCTGGAGCTGTCGTGCACCCACCACCGCTCGGCGCTCGACGGCCTCGTCACCGGGGTCTGCACGCCGCTGTCGGTCGGCCGCACGATCGGCACCTTCGAGATCGTGATCACCGACGACGAGGACCGCCGCGTCTGCACCGCCAAGCTCACCTGCGTCTACCGCTCGCGGCCCCCGGGCTCCGGGGGCTGACACCCGGCGCCGGCCGAGCGCAGCGAGGGCGTCCCTCGGTGCGTCCGAGGGCGAGCGAGCGCAGCGAGGGCGCCCCTGAGTGCGTCCGAGGGCGAGCGAGCGCAGCGAGGGCGCCCCTGAGTGCGTCCCACGCAGCCAGAGCGTCCCTCGCTCCCCCGCCCGCGACGACCCCGATGCGCCCGCGGCCACGAGCGAGCGCAGCGAGGGCGTCCCCGAGTGCGTCCCACGCAGCCAGGGCGTCCCTCGCTCCCCCGCCCGCGACGACCCACTCGGCGTTCCAGCCTGGTCCGCGTGGCGGGCGCGCGCTCCAATGGACGGATGGCCACGCCCCGGCTCCCGCTGATCGGTCGGGAGGCCGAGCGGGCCGCCGTCCGCGCCCGGGTCGACGCGCTGCGGGCGGGTACCGGCGGGACGCTGCTGCTCACGGGCGAGGCGGGCATCGGCAAGTCCCGGCTGCTGGGCGAGGTCGCCGACGCCGTCGCCGGCGCGGGCCTGCCGGTGCTGTCCGGGCGGGCGGTCGCGGGCGGCGGCGCCTACCGCCCGATCACCGAGGCCCTCGCCCCGCCACTGCGCACCGGCCCGCTGCCGGACACCCCGCGACTCCGCCCGTTCCGCGCTGCGCTCGCCCGGCTCGTGCCCGGCGCGGCGGCCGGCAACGTCCCGAGCGGCCCGGTCCCCGACCCGGCCGTCGTCCTCGGCGAGGGAGTGCTCGCGCTGCTCACCGCGGTGCACGGGGACCGGGGGGTCGTGCTCGTGCTCGACGACCTGCACTGGGCCGACGCGGACACCCTCGACCTGCTCGGCTACCTGGCCGGCGCCGTCGTCCGGGCGCCGGTGCTGCTCGCCCTGGCCGCGCGGGACGACGAGGGTGACGGCACCGTCGGCGCCCTCACCGCGCACCCCGACGTCACGGTCCGGCGCCTCGCGCGTCTCGATGCGGACGCGGTGGCCCGGCTGGCGGCGCGTCGGGACGGGCCGCGGGAGCCCGGGGTGCTCCGCGAGCTCGTGCACCGCTCCGAGGGCCTGCCGTTCCTCGTCGAGGAGCTCCTCGCCGAAGGGCCCGCCACCCTGCCGCCGAATTGGACGGGACTGGTGGCCCGGCGTCTCGACGCGCTGCCCGACGTGGGCCGCGCCGTCGTCGAGGCCGCCGCCGTCGCCCCCGGCGACCCGGACCACCGCCTCCTCGCCGCGGCCACCGGCACCGACGCGTCGACCGTGGCGGCCGCGCTGCGCGCGGGCGTCACCGCGGGCCTGCTCGTCGCGGTCGACGGGCGCCTGACCTGGCGGCACGCGCTGACCCGCGACGCCGTGCTGGCCGCGCTCCTCCCGCCCGAACGCGCCGCCCTGGCCGGTCACGTCGCCGACGCCCTGGAGGCGCGGGACCGGCCCGGCGATCGCGAGGCCGCCGCGGCCCGTTACGCCGACGCCGGCGACCCGCGGCGGGCCACCGCCCTGCTCCTCGACCTCGCGCGGCGGGACGCCGACCGCGGCGCGCTCGGGCACGCCGACGAGCTGCTGGTGCGCGCCGCGGCCCTGGGCGCGGAGCCCGGCGCGGTGGCGGCCGAGCGCGTGCGGGTGCTGACCCTGCGCGGCGAGGCCGCGGCCGCGCTCGCCGTGGGGGACGCCGCGCTGGGATCGGGCGCGGTCACCGGCGCCGAGCACGCCGAGCTGTGCCTGCGCCTCGCCCGCACCGCGGTGCTCGGGGGCCGGTGGGCCGAGGCGGAGGAGCGGCTCGCCCGCGCGGCCCGTCCGCACGACCCCCGCTCGCTGGTGCTCGCCGCCGACGCGGCGTTCGGCGCGGGCGACGTCACGGTGGCGGTGCCGCGGGCCCGGGCGGCGGTGCGGGCCGCGGAGGACGCCCTCGTCGCGCGGCACCCCGACGCGGCCGCGACCCTCTGCGAAGCGCTGCTCGTGCTCGCCCGCTGCGCGATGACCGACGACGACCTCGACGGCCCCGCCCTCGCCACGCGCGCGGCGCAGGTGGCGGGCGAGCACGGGCTCGCGCCGTGGCGCGTGGAGGCCCTGTTCGTCCTCGGCGCGCAGCGCCTGTCCGCCGGGGACTCCCGAGCGACCGACCTCGCACACGTCCGGGACCTCGCCGAGCGCCACGGCATGCCGGGCCGCGCCGCCCAGGCCGACATGCTGCGCGCCGACGCCGCCCTGGACGTCGACGGGCCCCGCGCCGCGCTGGCGATCCTCCTGCCCGCGGCCGAGCAGCTCGGGCGCCTGCGCCTCACCTCGCTGCAGGGCATGGCCGAGCTGTTCGCGGCGGCCTGCACCGCCCTCGCCGGCGACCGGGCCGGCGCGGAGGCACTCCTCGCCGCCGCGGGGACGCGGGCCGACGTCCCCACCGAGGTCGCCCTGCTCGGGCCGCTGGTGCCGGCGCTGACCGCGCTGCTGGCCCACGACCTCCCGCGCGCCGCGGCCCTCGCCGACCGCGCCGTCCCCGCGGCGCTCGCGCACCGCAGCGCCGCGCCCGTCCCTTACTACGGGCTCTGGCCCCTGCTGCGCGCCGCCGTCGGCGACCGCGACGCGGAGGCCCGCGACCTGCTGCGCGGCCACCACGTGCTGCTCGCCGTCCCCAACCGCGGAGCCCTGACCTACGCCGACGCGGTGGCGGCCGGCCGGGCGGGACGCGGTGCGGAGGCCGCGGCGCTGGCCGACCGGGCGGCCCACGACCTCGAGCACGTGCCCTGGTGGCACCGCCTGCTGCGCACGGTCGTCCTCGACGCGGCGGTGCGCGACGGCTGGGGCGATCCGGTGCCCGCCCTGCGCGCCGACCTCGCGGTCCACGAACGGGGCGACGACGCCGGAGCCCGGGCGCTCGCCCGCACGTGCCGCGACCTGCTGCGGGCCGCCGGCGCGCCCACCCGGCGCCCCGCGGACCCCGTCCCGCCCGACCTGCGCCGGCTCGGCGTGACCGCCCGCGAGGCCGAGGTCCTCGCCCTGGTCACCGAGCACCTCGGCAACGCCGACATCGCCGCGCGCCTGCACCTCTCGACGCGCACCGTCGAGTCCCACGTCGCCCGGTTGCTGGCCAAGACCGGGACGACGGACCGGGCACGCCTACGGACGTGGGCGCAGCGGGCCGCGGTGGTTCCGTAGTCGGTACGGATCCGCCGTGGTGGTGCGACCCCGACGCTCGGCGGCATGGAGCACACACCTCACGTCCTCGTCGTCGGCGCCGGCCCCGCGGGCCTGGCCACCGCCGTCTCCGCCGCGCGCCACGGCGCGCAGGTGCTCGTCGTCGAACGACACCTCGGTACCTCGATCCATCCGCGGGCCTCGGGCCTCAGCACCCGCACGATGGAGATCTTCCGCAGCTGGGGCGTCGCCGACACCGTGCGCCCGGTCAGCTCGGCCGTCATCCCGCGCGTCGCCTCCGGCACGACCCTGGCGGACCCGGACCTGACCGAGAACCCGCTCGGCTTCCCCCTTCCCCGCGAGGCGCTCGCGGTGAGCCCGTCCGCGCCGGCGTGCTGCCCGCAGGATCACCTCGAACCCGTCCTGCTCGACGCCGCCCGCCGGGCGGGGGCGGTGGTCTCGTTCTCCACCGAGCTCACCGACCTCGCCGTCCACGACGGCGGCGCGTGGGCACGGCTCCGGGACACGGCGACCGGCGAGACGTCGGTCGTGCGCAGCCGCTTCGTCGTCGGCGCCGACGGACCACGGAGCCGTGTCCGGGCGGCGCTGGGGATCGGCACCACGTACCTCGGCGGCCTCGGGCGCCACGTCCAGATGCTCTTCCGCGCCGACCTCTCCCCCGTGCTCGGCGGGACGCGTCACGGGCTGTACGCGCTCTCGCACCCGGACGCGACCGGGCTCCTCATCGCGTTCGGGACGCAGGGCGGGACCGACCGCTGGGGCTACGCCCGCCCGTGTCCGGCCGACGACGACATCCCCGCCGACGAGGCCGAGTGGACGACGCTGCTCCGGACCGCGACCGGCATCCCGGCCCTGGCACCCGAGTACCTCGGTTCCGCCGTCTTCGACCTCGACGCCGGGCTCGCCACCGCCTCCCGCGCCGGCGCGGCGTTCCTCGTCGGCGACGCGGCGCACCGCATGACCCCGGCCGGCGCGGTCGGGCTCAACACCGCGGTGCACGACGGCCACGGTCTGGGCTGGAAGCTCGCGTGGGCCGTGCAGGGGCGGGCCGGCGAGGCGCTGCTCGCGAGCTACGTCGCGGAGCGGCGACCGGTGGGCGAGCGCAACGCCCGGCGCTCCGTCCGTCCCGGGGTGCCCGACCCCGCCGACGGGATGGTCGGCGACCTCGGGACCCGGTACGCCTCCCCGGTGCTCGCCGCGGACCCACCGGCCCTCGTCGCCCCCGAGGACCTGGCCGCGGCCCCGGGCGAGCGCGCGCCGCACGTGTGGGTCGGCGTCGACGGGCGCCGGTGCTCGACGCTGGACCTGTGGGACGGGCGGCTCACGCTCGTCACGGCCGAGGCCGGCTGGCGCCGGGCGGCCGACGAGCTCGCGCTCGCTGCTCCGTCGCTCGCCGACCCGCGCGGCCGGCTGGCCCGCGCGTACCGGCTCGAGCACGGCGGCGCGGTGCTCGTGCGCCCCGACGGCTACGTCGCCTGGCGTCGTGACGAGCCGGCCGCCGACCCGGTGACGGCCCTGCGCGATGCCGTGGCCCTGGCCCTGGGCCTCGGGCCGCCGGCGGGGGCAGCGAGGGACCCGTTCGCTGCGTGGGACGCAGCGAAGGACCCCCTCGCTGCACGGGTGGACGAGGCGGCGCCGGCCCTCGCCCCGGTGTGACCATGGTCGGGAGCCCGTGCGGTCGGCGAGAAGATCGGTGATCACCGACCGCCCGCGCACCCAGCATCGCGAACGGGGAGTTCGGACGCGTAGAAGCAGCGAACAGCGCGTTCGCTGCAACCTCGCGCGGCTGGGCAACAGGAGACCGACGTCAGGTCACGCCCAGGTAGGCGTCCTGGATCGTCGGGTCGGCGAGGAGCTCCGCGCCCGTGCCGCTGCGGGTGACCTCACCGGTCTCGAGCACGTAGGCCTCGTGCGCGAGGCCCAGGGCCTGGGTGGCGTTCTGCTCCACGAGCAGGACGGTGGTGCCCTCGGCGTTGATCTCCTCGATCACCCGGAAGATCTGCGCGATGAACTGCGGCGCCAGCCCCATGGAGGGCTCGTCGAGCAGCAGCAGGCGCGGCCGGGCCATCAGCGCGCGGCCGATCGCCAGCATCTGCTGCTCGCCGCCGGAGAGCGTGCCGCCGACCTGGGAACGGCGCTCCGCGAGGCGCGGGAACAGCTCGTACACGCGGGCGAGGTCGGCGTCGAACTGCGCGCTGCGCCGGTCCTTGCGCACGAAGGCACCCATGTCGATGTTCTCGGCCACCGTCATGCCCGGGAAGATGCCGCGGCCCTCGGGCACCTGGCTGATGCCCCGGACCACGCGCAGGTCGGCGCGGATCGCCGTGAGGTCCTGGCCGTCGAAGCGCATCGAACCGGACTGCAGGCCGAGGATCCCCGAGATCGCGCGCATCGTCGTGGTCTTGCCCGCGCCGTTCGCCCCGATGAGGGCGACGATCTGGCCCTCCTCGACGCGCAGGGTGATCCCGCGCAGGGCCTGGATGCGCCCGTAGGCGACGTGCACGTCGTCGAGCTCGAGCAGGCTCATGGCTCCTGGTCCTCCGCGTCCTCGACCGTGCCGCCCAGGTACGCCGCGACCACCGCCGGGTCGCGCCGCACCTCGTCGGGGAGGCCGTCGGCGATCTTGCGCCCGAAGTCGAGCACGACGATCCGGTCGGTGACGCCGAGGACGACGCGCATGTCGTGCTCGACGAGGGCGACCGTGTACCCGTCGTCGCGGATCTTCAGGATGAGCTCGGACAGCGCGTCCTTCTCCGCCGCCGAGAACCCGGCCGCCGGCTCGTCGAGACACAGCAGCTTGGGCTCGGTCGCCAGGGCGCGGGCGATCTCCAGACGGCGCTGGTCGCCGTAGGGCAGCGCGGTGGCCGGGTCGGCGGCCCGGTGCGCGATGCCCACGAACTCCAGCAGCGCCATCGCCTTCTCGACGGCCTCGCGCTCCTCGCGACGGTGACGCGGCAGGCGCAGCAGGGCGCCCGGGATCGACGTGCGGTGCCGCGCGTCGGTGCCGACGACGACGTTCTCCAGCGCCGTCATCGCGCCGAAGAGCCGGATGTTCTGGAACGTCCGCGCCACCCCGGCCTGGATGATCCGGTAGCGCTTCATCCGCGCCAGCGACCGGCCCTCGAGCCGGATGTCGCCCGACGTCGGACGGTAGACGCCGGTCATGATGTTGAAGCAGGTCGTCTTGCCGGCGCCGTTCGGGCCGATCAGCCCGAGGATCTCGCCGCGGCGCACGTCGAACGTCACGTCGTCGAGCGCGGTCAGGCCGCCGAACCGCACCGTCAGCGCGTCGACGGCGAGCAGGGTCTCCCCCTGCCCGACGGCGATCTCGCGCCCGGGGGCGACCGCCGCCGAGACCTCGGCGTCGTGCTCGGCGCGCTCGGCGGCACCCATGTGCTCGAGGGACTCGAGCAGCCCCTCCCCGGACGTCGTGTCCCCGGACGTCATTCGCCACCCCCACGCGGCGAGGTCCCGGCGTGGTCGTCGGGCTTCACCTCGGGCAGGTCACCGGCCGCCCGCGTCGACGCGGTCATCCCCGTCGGCGCGACCGCCGCCCCCGCACCGAAGAGCCGGCGGTAGGCCTGCCGCCCGTAGGTCAGCAGGTGCTGGCGCATGCCCAGCAGGCCCTGGGGTCGGAAGGCCATGAGCACCATCAGGGCGAGACCGAAGACGAGGAAGCGGTACTGCGGCTCGAACTGGAACCGGTCGGGGATGTAGGAGACGAGGAACGCCCCGACGATGACCCCCACCTTGTTGCCCGACCCGCCGAGCACCACCGCGGCGAGGTAGAGGATCGAGGTGGCGACGTCGAAGCGCTGGTTGTTGACGTACCCGACCTGGGCGGCGAACAGCGCGCCGGAGAGCCCGCCGACGGCGGCGCCGATCGCGAAGGCCCAGATCTTGAAGCGGTACGTCGGGACGCCCGTGAGCTCCGCGACGTCCTCGTCCTCCCGGACCGCGATCCAGGCGCGACCGACCCGAGAGCGCTCCAGGTTCCCCATCAGCATCAGGACGATGACGATCAGGCACACCGCGAGCCAGTAGAAGCCGAGCACGTCGGTCTGGCTGAACACCGGAGAGCCGTCCGGGTAGGTGGCCTCGGGACGCGCGATGTTCTGGAAGCCCCGGTTGCCGCGCAGCGGGTCGATGTTGTCGGCGAGCAGCCGCACGATCTCGCCGAATCCCAGCGTGACGATCGCCAGGTAGTCGCCGCGCAGCCGCAGCGTCGGCGTCCCGAGGATGACCCCCGAGATCATCGTGACGAGCATGGCGATCGGGACGATCACCAGCCACGGGTAGCGCACCCCGAGCAGCGAGTCCGGGCTCGACAGCAGGGCGGTCGTGTAGGCCCCGATGGCGAAGAAGCCGACGTAGCCCAGGTCGAGCAGGCCTGCCTGGCCGATCACCACGTTGAGCCCGATGGCGATCAGCGCGAGCACCGCGGCGTTGAACAGGGCGATCGGGAAGTCGGTGGCCGGCTCGGTGGTGATCAACGGGGGGTTGAGCACCGGCAGCCACAGCAGGAACACCACGACCGGGACCAGCAGGCCCCACTGCTGGACGCGGCTGCGGGCGTTCCAGAACGCCGAGATCTGCGACATCCGGTGTCTCATGCCCGCGACCTCGCCAACGACTCGCCCAGGATGCCGGTCGGCCGGAACATGAGCACGACCACCAGCAGCACGAAGGCCACCACGTCGCGCCAGTCGCCGCCGAACAGGCTCTGCCCGTAGTTCTCGGCCACGCCCAGGATCAGCCCGCCGAGCAGGGCGCCGCGCAGGTTGCCGATCCCGCCGAGGACCGCGGCGGTGAACGCCTTGATGCCGAGCAGGAAGCCGCCGTTGTAGACCGCGCCCTGCGGGATCGTCATGAGGTAAAAGAGCCCGGCCACCCCGGCGAGCAGGCCGCCGACCAGGAACGTGATGGTGATGACGCGCTCCCGGTTGACCCCCATCAGCGTCGCGGTGTCCGGGTCCTGGGCGACCGCGCGGATGCCGCGGCCCAGCCGGGTGCGGTTCACGAACGTGTCCGCGACGACGAACATCGCCAGGGACGCGACGAAGATGAGGATCTGCAGGTTCGTCACCGGCGCACCGAAGATCTCGAACACCGGCGTGGGCGGCAGCAGGCGGATCGTGCCCTCGGGGTTGGAACCCCGCCAGATGCGGATGAGCTGCTGCAGGACGAACGACGCCCCGATGGCGGTGATGAGGAACGCCAGACGGGGCGCCCTGCGCCGCCGCAGCGGGCGGTAGGCGGTCCGTTCGAGCAGGACCGCGGCGAGCCCGGAGACGACCATCGCCACCAGTCCGGCGAGGATCAGGTCGACGATGATGAAGCCGAGGGGCAGGTCGGGGATCGCGCCCGGCTCGAAGCCCAGGGCCAGGAACGTCAGGTACACGCCGAACACCCCGAGGATGAAGATCTCGGAGTGGGCGAAGTTGATCAGCTGGAGCACGCCGTAGACCAGCGTGTAGCCCAGCGCGACGAGCGCGTAGATGCTGCCGTAGGCCAGGCCGTTGATCGTGTTCGCCCAGAACCGGTCGACGAGCAGACCGACGTCGAAGTTGATCCAGGGCTCGCTGGGGGCGACCAGCGGCGCGAGGACGGCTGGATCGAGGACGGCTGGATCGAGGACCGCCAGACCGAGGACGGGAGAGATGACGCGCTCCTGCGGGGGCGTCGGGCGCCCGCCGCCGGCGGGCACGGGAGGGTGCGGGGTCAGGTCGTGCGCGAGTGTGGCACCGGGTCACCGGGGTCTCGGCACCCGACGGCCGCGCCCCCGCGCGACGGTGCGCGGGGACGCGGCCGGGGTGTCGATCACCTCGAGGGCGGCGGCAGCAGGGTCAGCCGATTTGACTGTCGGTGACGATCTGGTTGCCCTGCACCCGGTACATCCAGACCGGGGTGTTGGCGAGCTCGCCGTTCGGGCTCCACTGGAACCGCTTGGTGAGGCCCTGCCCGTTGTAGTTGCGGACGTGGTTGAGCAGGCCGGCCCGGTCCGCGATCCCCTGGTCGATGCCCTGCAGCAGGATCGTGGTGACGTCGTACGACTCCGCCGAGTAGGTCTGCGGCGGGACGCCGAAGGCCTGCTGGTAGGCGTTGGTGAAGTCGGTGAAGCCCTCCTGCGGGACGCAGGGGCAGGACAGCAGCGTGCCGTCGGCCGAGCCGGCCGCGTTGACGACGTACTGCTCGTCCTTCACGCCGTCCGGACCGACGAACGTGGTCTGGACACCGGCGTCGCGCAGCTGCTGGATCAGCGGCGCGGCCTCCTGGTAGTAGCCCGAGTAGAAGATCGCCTGCGGCTGGGCCTGCTGGACCTGGCCGATGATCGCCGAGAACTCGCGCTGGTTGGTCTTGACGTCGGCCTGGCAGGAGGCGGCCGGACCGAGGGTCTGGGTGACCTGGCCGGCGAGGCCGATGCCGTAGTCCGAGTCGTCCTTGATGACGCAGACGTTCTGGGCGCCCAGGCGCTCCTGGATGTACCGGCCGATCGCCGGGCCCTGCACCGCGTCGTTGCCGAGGCCGCGGAAGAAGTTGGTCCAGCCGTTCTGGGTCAGACCGGGGTTGGTGGCCGAGGGCGTGATGTTGACCAGGCCGGCCGCGTTGAGGGCCGGGCCGACCGCGCGGGACTCGCCGGAGAACGGCAGGCCCACGATACCGAGGACCTGCGGGTTGTTGATGAGCGCCGTGGTCGGGCCCACCGCGGTGTCCGGGGTGCCGCCGGTGTCGGCACGGACCAGGGTCACCTGGCAGTTGGGGTTCGCCTGGTTGTGCTGGTCGACCGCGAGCTGCGCCGCGTTGACGATGGCGATGCCCAGCGCGGCGTTCTGCCCCGCGATGGTGCCCGCGTAGCCGATCGACGTGCCGGGCGCGCACCGCCCCTGCCCGTTGCCGGCCGGCAGCACGGCGTCGGTCGGCTGGCTCGGCGCCGCCGCCTGCGGGCCCCCGCCCTGCTGCTCGCCTCCCCCCTGGTTGGCGCAGCCGCTGAGCACCAGGGCCGCCGCCGCCACGAGCGCGCCCGCAGCTGCGAGCCGTCGTCGGATCACGTCCACCTCCGTCACGTGCCGTCAAGGTCCACGTCGGGTCCGCGTGAAGCCGCTCGCCCGGTCGGGTGGAAGATATAGGCGTGCGCGCGCTGCGACGCAAGCGCATGCGCACGGTGTCCGCACCGTGACGTCCCGATCGTCGGAGATCCGCGCGGAGATCCGCTGCGGGGGCCGTGACGATCAGTCGGCCGGGCCGACGACCGCCCACCGGCCGGCCTGCACCCGGTACACCGTGACCGCGTCGGTGCTGACGTCGCCGAAGCGGTCGAACGACAAGGGCCCCGTGATGCCGTCCCCGTAGAAGCCCTGGACCGAGCGGACCATCGCGGGCCGCAGCGCGGGGCTCCAGTCGGCATCCTCACCGAGCGTCCGCACGACGGAGTCCACGAGGACGTTCGCGGCGTCGAAGGTGGATGCACCGTACGAACCGAAGCTCTCGGGATAGCCGGCGCGGCGGTAGTCCTCGACGAAGCCCTGCGCGGCCGGGACGGTCTCCGGGGGCGGGCCGATGGAGGTGCCCAGGTCGCCCTCGCGACCACCCGCCGTGATGTAGCCCGGGTTGACCACGCCGTCGCCGCCCATGACGGGCGCCGACACCCCGCCCGCGGCCAGCGCCGCGGACAGCGGCCCGCCCTCGGGGTACTCGCCGCCGTAGAACACGGCGTCCGGCCGCGCGCCGGCCACCCGGGACACGACGGTGTCGCGCGGGGTCCCCGGCGGTGCCGTGACGCGGACGGCGACCTCTCCGCCCTCGGTGACGAGCTGCTTGGCGAACTCCTCGGCGATGCCCTCACCGTAGGTCTTGCCGTCGGAGACCACCGCCACGCGACGCTTGCCCTCGACGCGCGCGAGGTAGGTCGCCGCCGCGGGTCCCTGGACGGCGTCGGTGGCCACGGTGCGGAAGAACGTCTGGTACTGGCGCAGCGGCGCGGTGACGGGGTTGGCGCCGCGGGTCAGGGTCGTCGCCGTGCTGCCGGGCGAGATCTGCACGATGCCCGCCTCGCCCAGCACGGGCGCGACGGCCTGGGCGACCGAGGAGTTGAACGGACCGAGCACCCCGATCAGCGAGGGGTCGCGGGCGAGGGTGGCGGCCGCGGCGGCGCCCGTGGCGGGGTCGGCGCGGTCGTCCTGGCTCTGCACGGCGAGGTGGTAGCCCGGCACGGCGCAGCGCGCGTTGGCCTGGTTGACCGCGAGGTCCGCGGAGTTCTTCATGCCCAGGCCGACCGACGCGAGCTCACCGGAGAGCGGCGCGACGAGACCGACGACGAGCGTCCCGCGGCTGGTGTCGCAGTCGCGGGCGTCGCCGGAGGATCCCGACCCCCCGCAGCCCGCGAGCACCAGCGCGACCACGGTGACGACGGCTCCCACCGCCCCGACCCGACGACCCCGTCGCACGCGCCCTCGACCTCCCCGCCCCGTCCGACTCGTGGCGGGGGCCCACGGTAGGTCACCGTCGGGGGACGCCCGACGCGGGGACGGGAACACCGAGTCGGTGCTGGTCAGGGCGTTGCGGAGCGAGTGGACGACGGGGTGTCACCCGCGGACGTCTCACGCTGCGTAGCGTCAGCCGAACGTCTCCACGACGGCGTCGGCGACGGCGCGCATGGTGGTGCGGCGGTCCATCGCGGTGCGCTGGATCCAGCGGAACGCGTCGGGTTCCGACATCTTCTTCTTGGCCATCAGCAGGCCCTTGGCGCGCTCGACGGCCTTGCGGGTCTCCAGCCGCTCGGTGAGCCCGGCGACCTCGGCCTCCAGCGCGGCGACCTCCGCGTACCGGGTGGCGGCGAGCTCGATGGCGGGCACGACGTCGGTCTTGGAGAACGGCTTGACCAGGTAGGCCATGGCCCCCGCGTCCCGCGCGGACTCGACCAGCTCGCGCTGGCTGAACGCGGTGAGCATGACGACCGGAGCGAGGCGCTCGCCGGCGATCGTGCGGGCGGCCTCGAGGCCGTCGGTGCCCGGCATCTTGATGTCCATCATCACCAGGCCCGGGCGCAGCTCGCGCGCCAGCCGGATGGCCTCCTCGCCGTCGCCGGCCTCGCCGACGACGTCGTAGCCCTCCTCGCGCAGCATCTCGACGAGGTCGAGCCGGATGAGCGCCTCGTCCTCCGCGACCACGACCCGCAGGCCCGCGGCGGGCGCACCTTCGGGATCGGCGGCGCCCTCGGTCCCGGGGGAGATGTCGGCCGACTGGCTCATGGTTGGCTCCTCGTGCTCGCGCGTCGTCGCGCCGCCCCGCATGGCGCCACGCTGCGTCGAGCCCGGGCGGCCGTCCGCCCGCCGGTCCGTCACGACCGGGACGGGCAGGCCGTTTCGATTCAGCGACAGTACCGGCCGGATCGCGGGAGCCGATCGTGATGCTCCTCGCGCCGACCCCCGCGTCACGCCTGCCGCGGCGTGGGTCCTGCGTGCCCCCGGTGGGACTCGAACCCACACTGGACGGATTTTGAATCCGCTGCCTGCTGCCGTTTGGGCTACGGGGGCCGTTGATGAGCACTGCCCGCTCGCCTCCGCGTGCGGTGCAGTCATCACGGCAGCATAGGCGGCGGCTCCGGCGTGTTCCCGACGGGACGTAGCGGACCAGCCGGGGCTGTCGGTGGAGGCCTGCATCCTGCGGGTTGTGCATCCGAGAGCCATCGTCGACCGGGCCATGGAGCTGGCCGCCGCAGGCGATCGTCCCGCCGAGATCGCGCGCCGCCTCGGGGTGCCCGTCTCCACGATCGGCCGCTGGTGCCGTGGTGATGGGCGGGTGGCCCGCGCGTACGCGCGCGACGCCACCTGCCCTCGCTGCGCTCCATCCCCCTCGACGAGGAGCAGTACGCCTATCTGCTCGGCGCCTATCTCGGCGACGGCTACATCAACATCGGCCGCCGCGCCGTCGCCTCGCTGTCCGTCTACTGCGCCGATAGCCGGCCGACCGTCGCCTCGGAGGTACGGCGGGCCCTTCGCGCGGTGATGCCCTCCTCATCGGTGTGCACCGTTCCGAGGATCGGGTGCGGAGAGATCAAGAGCTACTCGACCCACTGGCCCTGCCTGGTCCCACAGCACGGATCGGGCAGAAAGCACACCCGTAGCATCGGGCTGGAGCCCTGGCAGGCCGAGATCGTCGATCGGTACCCGGGGCGGTTCCTTCGCGGCCTGTTCCACTCCGACGGATGCCGGGGAGTGAATTGGACGCTCAAGCGGACGACGTCGGGTATGCGCCGCTACGAGTACCCCCGTTACCACTTCTCCAACAAGTCGGAGGGCATTTCTCGGCCTCTGCATCCGGGTCCTGGACCGGCTCGATATCCCCTGGCGACGATCCCGCCGCGACGTCATATCCGTTTCGACGCGTGCGGGCGTTGCCGCGCTCGATGTCGTCGTCGGTCCGAAGGCCTGATGCACGCCGGGGTCCGGAGAGCGTGCGCTGCGGCCCCCACGGGCAGCACCCGACGAACAGGAGCGAGCGCATCACGTCCCGTCCCCTCGCGATGGTCTCCGGCGGCGCGTCGGGCAGCAGCAGGCCGCCGACAACCCCACGACCCGGAGACGGTCAAGGCCGCCCGGCACGCCGAGGGTGCCCGCCCGCCGCACTGACGCTCGGTGCACGCCGACCCGCGACCGGGTAGGCCTCGGGATGCCCGAACCACGTCCGCTCGCACTGATCACCGGCGCCTCGCGGGGCATCGGCCTCGAGCTCGCCCACGAGTTCGCCCGCCACGGCTACGACCTCGTCGTCAACGCCGAGGACGCCGCCGTCGAGGAGGCCGCGACCGCGCTGCGCACCCACGGCGGTGAGGTCATCGCGGTGCGCACCGACCTCGCCACCGAGGAGGGCGTCGCCCAGCTGGCCGGCGCCATCCCCCGGCCGCTCGACGCCGCTGCCCTCAACGCCGGGGTCGGCCAGGGCGGGGCGTTCCTCGACGCGCCGGTCGCCGACCAGCTGCGCGTCGTCGACGTCGACGTCCGCAGCGTGGTGCACCTCGCGCACCTCGTGCTCTCCGACATGAAGGAGCGCAGGCACGGCAAGCTGCTGCTGACCTCGTCGATCGCGTCGACCATGCCCGGGCCGGGCCAGCCGGTGTACAACGCCGCGAAGTCGTTCGTGCAGTCTCTCGCCGAGGCGTTGGCCGACGAGCTGCGCGACACCGGCGTCACGGTCACCTCGTTGATGCCCGGTCCGACCAACACCGACTTCTTCCGCCGTGCCGGCCTCGAGGGCACCCTGATCGCCCGGTCGGCCACCGACGACCCCGCCAAGGTGGCCGCCCAGGGCTACGCGGCGCTGGAGAAGGGCCGCACGACGGTGGTCGGCGGGTCGCCGATGGTCAAGGCGCAGGCGCTGGTCAACGGGCTGCTGCCCGACCAGGTCAAGGCCGCGGCGCACCGGGTGTTCACCAAGGTCCCGCGGTAGGTCAGGCCGGTGCGCCCACGTCGAGGCGCGTGACGATCACCAGGGCGTCGCGCAGCAGCACCGTCACCGGGGTCGAGTCGACGACGGCGGCGAGCTGCTCGCGGCTGTCCCGGTCGAGGTCGGCGGCGAGGCCCACCCGCCGGTGCAGCACCGGCGGTGGGCCCGACTCGAGGGAGACGTCGACCTCGACCGTGGCTCGGGCGAGGTCGAAGCGCTGGAGGAAGGTCCGCACGGACATCGCGGTGCACGCGGAGAGCGCGGCGGCCAGCAGCCCGAACGACGTCGCGCCCTCGGGCTCGCCGCCGTCGGCGGGAACGGTGCAGTCGAGGGTGAAGCCGTTGATGTCCAGCGACACCACGCGACCGTCACCGTCCGGGAGGCGACCCCGGGCCCACGCCCCCGGCGCGTCCATGGACCCCAGCCTGCCACGCGGCAGCGGGCTCAGGCCGTGCGGCCGCGCCGGGCCTGGGCGAGGTGTTCGCGGCGTTCCTGCTCACCCTCGCCACCCCACACCCCGTAGGGCTCGGCGACGCGGCGGGCCCAGTCACGGCACGGTTCGCGCACCGCGCATCCCGCGCAGATCCGCGCGGCCGCCTCCACGCGTTCGCTGCGCCGGGGATCGCGTTCGCCGTCGGGATGGAAGAAGACCTCCGAGTTCATGCCACGGCACGCGGCATGGCGCTGCCAGTCCCAGTGGTCGTTGATCGCCCACGGCAGCCGGGAGACATCAGCCATTGATGCACACCTCCTACCGACCGTCGTACACCTCGTCACCGAGTGTCGGTGTGAGATCCCCGTCTCGCGGGGTCAGGCGGCCACGGCGTCGCCCACGGGGACCGGGCCGGGCCGTCCCGCGCCACGCCGGCCCCGCCGCCCGACCACGCCGTCGGAGAGTGCGCGCACCCAGCTGAAGGGTCGCCACGCGTCGAGGGGCACCTCGAGGCGGTCGGCCACGGCGACCATCGCGGCCGGATTGTGGGTGAGCCCGCAGTGGCTCCCGCCCGGGATCACGACGTTCTCGCAGAGCTCCGCCTCGTCCTGGCGGCATCCGTCGCCGTGCAGCAGCCCGTCCCACGGCGAGTACAGCGCCACGGAGCGGACGGGTACCGGGCGCCGGATGAGGTCGATGATCTCGTCGGTGTCGGCCGAGAAGCCCCAGTGCCGCTCGGCGGCGCGGAACGCCCTGCTCACGCGGTTGATCTCGGCCTCCGGGCGCCACGGGGAGCCCAGGCAGACGATGCGCTCGACGGCGTCGGGACGCACCTGGGCGAGCCAGCGGGCCATGAGCCCGCCGAGGCTCCAGCCCACGATGGCCACGGGCCGCCCGTGGCGGGTGTGGACCTCGTCGAGGCGCTCGAGCAGCCCGTCGAGGATGGCGTCGGTGAACCCCTGGTTGATGCCCAGGGTCCAGCGGTGGGTGTGGAAGCCGCGCGTGCGCAGGTGCGCGCGCAGGGCGTTGCACGTGATGTCGCTGGTCATGAAGCCGGGGATGACGAGGACCGGCCGCCCGTCGCCGCGTCCGCCGTCGGGCAGGACGTGGCGCACGGCGTGCCACGCGGCGACCTCGAGCCACGCGCGGCCGATGTCGGTGGCGGTGAGCCACCAGGGTGGGAAGGGGAGGGTCTCGATCGCCGGGGTGGGATCGGTCTCGTAGCGACGCACGGACGTCGCGGTGGGGGCGTCCATGACGACCACCTCCTCGGCCGGCGCCGCCTCTCCGCGACCCGGTCGAACTCGCGGGTACCCGGACGATCGCACGCACACGCCCGTCCGGCCCCTCCTCCCCCGGGGACGAGGACCGTTCGCCGCGGTTGAAGGACCGTCGGCCTCTTGTGCTGCCGTCCCCACCCCGGTAAACGACCGTGCTCTTGCGCCGACCGGTCGCAGCGACGACCCTGTGTGTTCAGGGCCACACACAGGGTCGGGGGATCGATGGACGAGGTGCTCGAGGTCGCCTACGCGGCGGCGCGCTCCCGCGTCGAGATTCGTCGCGGCGGGGTGTCGATCGGCTTCGTCGAGTACGGGTTGCGCGCCGACGCCGCCGTCCTCGCCTACAGCGAGGTGGACGAGGCCCACGCGGTGCCACTGCTCGACGGGGCGCTGGCGATGCTGCGGGACCGCGGATACCGGATCGTGCCGCTCTGCCCGCGTGTGCGGGCGTTCCTGCACGCGCACCCCGAGCGGCAGGCGGGCGTCGACACCCGCTTCCTCGATCCCGCCCACGCCCGGCGGGTCGGGGCCGTCGGCGCCGTCGCCTAGGACCCTGCTCGCTCAGAAGTAGGCGCGGGTGACGACGTCCGCGACGCAGGCCGGCTTCGCCGAGCCCTCGACCTCGATCGTCACCCGCGTGACGAGCTGGACACCGCCGTCGCCGACGTCGGTGGCGTCGACGAGGGTGGAGCGGGCCCGCACCCGGCTGCCCGAGCGCACCGCCGAGGGGAAGCGCACGCGCTCGAGGCCGTAGTTCAGCCCCATCCGCGTGCCCTCCACCCGGCGCAGACCGTCGAGCAGCAGCGGGACGAGCGAGAGCGTCAGGAACCCGTGGGCGACCGTCGCGCCGAAGGGGCCCGTCGACGCCCGCTCCGGGTCGACGTGGATCCACTGGTGGTCGCCGGTGACGTCGGCGAACCCGTCGATGCGGTCCTGGCCGATCTCCAGCCACTCCCCCGGCCCGAGCTCGCGCCCGAGCGACCCGACGAGCTCCTCGCGTCCGTGGAAGGTCTCCATGCCCGTGGTCTACCGGACCGATCAGAGCCGCGCCGCGCGCACCGCGTCGGCGAGCGAGGTGGGCGCCCGGCCGAGGAGGTTCTCCAGCGCCGGACTGTCGGTCTCGAGCTCACCGCGCGCGGTCGAGAGCTCCAGCGCCGTGACGAACCCGGCCGTGTCCTCGTCCATCCCGGCCGCGCGCAGCGAGTCGGTGAGCTCCTCCGGCGGGAGGTCGCGGTAGACGACCTCCTGGCCGGTCACCTCGGAGATCGTCTTGGCGAGGTCGGCCATGCTGAACGCCTCGCCGCCCAGCTCCCAGTAGCCCTGCTGGTCGGCGATGTCGCCGGTGAGCAGCGAGACCGCGGCCTCGGCGAAGTCCGCGCGGGTGGCCGCCGACACCCGGCCGTCGCCGGCGGCGCCGACGATCTCGCCGCGGCTGAGGTACTCGTCGAGGCGGCCGGTGTAGTTCTCGACGTACCAGCCGTTGCGCGCCACGGCGAACGGCAGCCCGGAGCCCTGCAGGACGTCCTCGGTGGCCGCGTGCTCGGGCGCGAGGGCGTTCTGGGTCTCGTCGGCGTGCAGGATGCTGGTGTAGACGACCAGGCCCACGTCGGCGGCGTCCGCGGCGCGGATGACGTTGCTGTGCTGCTCGATCCGGTTGCCCGCGGTCGGGCTGGAGACGAGCAGCAGGCGCTCGATGCCCTCGAGGGCCGGGCCGAGGGTCTCGGGACGGTCGTAGTCCGCCTCGCGGACGCCGACCCCGAGCGCGGCGAGGTCGTCGGCCCGGCCGGGGTCGCGGACGAGCGCGAAGACGTTCCGGGCCGGGACGCCGCGGCGCAGCAGCGCGTCGACCGCGAGGCGGCCGAGGTGGCCGGTCGCGCCGGTGACGGCGTAGGTCGCGGTGGGCAGGACGGGCGGCTCGGTCATGGTCGGCAGTGTGCCCACGCGGGCCCGGGTCCAGACGTGGTCGCCTCCGCCGCATCCACCGGATCGCCGACCGCCGACACCACGGTGACCGGGCAGGACGCGTGCAGCACGCAGCGCAGCGCCACCGACCCGAACAGCCGGCTGCGGAACGCGCCGTGCCCGCGACGCCCGACGACGAGCAGGGAGGCCGACCGCGACACCTCGACGAGGACGTCCGCCGCCGACCCGGTGCGGAACTCGAGCTCGACGGGCACGTCCGCGCCCCCGGGCACGGTGCCGTGGACCCGGCGGACGTGGGCGTCGGCCTGCTCACGCAGCCGGTGCTCGACGACGTCGGGGTCCTCGAGGATGCCGTAGCCCCCGAAGATGTTCTTGGGTCCCCAGGCCACGACGGCGACGACCCGGGTCCCGCGCAGGGCCGCCTCGGTCACCGCGTACCGCAGCGCTGCGTCGGCGTGCTCGGACCCGTCGACGCCGACGACCACGGCTCCCTCCGCGCCACCCATGTGCCCTGCCCCTCGTCGTGGCCCCGCGATTCCGTCAACCGTGTCCAGCGTCCCGTGCGCGCGTCGCCCGGAGCAGGGCCGAAGGTCCGCCGCGCCGGGGAAACGGGGTGGGACCGACGAGCACCGGACCGGCAGCCGGACCCGGTGACACGGTCAGTCCTGACTGGTTACGGTGCCGGGCACGACCGCTCCACGGAAGGGACCGACCATGGATCTGCAGGGCGTCTCGGCGCTCGTCACCGGCGGCGCGTCCGGCCTCGGACTGGCCACCGCCCAGGCGCTCACCGCCGCGGGTGCGCGCGTGGTGATCGCCGACCTGCCGTCGTCGAACGGCAAGGAGGCCGCCGCCGACCTGGACGGCGAGTTCGTGGCCGCCGACGTCACCGACGCCGAGGCGCTGGGCCGGGCCGTCGCCGTGGCCGAGGCGGCCGGGCCCTTCCGAGCGCTGGTGCACTGCGCGGGCATCGGCAGCCTCACGCGCGTCGTGGAGAAGAACGGCGACCCGGGCGACATGGACGCCTTCGAGCGGGTCGTGCGGGTCAACCTGTTCGGCTCGTTCAACGCGCTGCGCCTCGGCGGCGCGGCGATGGCCCGCACCGAGCCGGTGGACGGCGAGCGGGGTGCCATGATCATGACCGCGTCCGTGGCCGCCTTCGAGGGCCAGATCGGGCAGATGGCGTACTCGGCGTCCAAGGGCGGCGTGGTGTCGATGACGCTGTGCGCGGCGCGCGACCTCGCCTCCAAGCTCATCCGCGTCAACACCATCGCGCCCGGGCTCTTCGACACCCCGCTGTTCGCGACCCTGTCCGACGAGGTGCGCGAGGCACTCGGCAACTCGGTGCCCAACCCGCGGCGCCTCGGCGACCCCGCGGAGTACGCGCAGATGGCCGTCGCGATGCTGCAGAACCCGATGCTCAACGGCGAGACCATCCGTCTCGACGGCGCGATCCGGATGGCACCCCGATGAACTCCGCGACGACCTCCGACGAGGAGACCGTTCTCCGTACCGAGCGCGAGGGCACGACGCTCGTCATCACGATCGACCGACCGAAGGCGCGGAACGCGGTGAACCTGGCCGTCGCCCAGGGCATCGCCGCCGCGCTCGACGAGCTCGACGGCGACGACGGGCTGGTCACGGGCATCCTGACCGGTGCCGGCGGCTTCTTCAGCGCCGGGATGGACCTCAAGGCCTTCCTGCGCGGCGAGCGCCCGCACGTCGAGGGTCGCGGGTTCGCCGGCATCACCCAGGGGCCGCCCGAGAAGCCGCTCATCGCCGCGGTCGAGGGCCCGGCGCTGGCCGGCGGGTGCGAGCTGGCCCTGTCCTGCGACCTCGTCGTCGCGTCCGAGGAGGCGAGCTTCGGCATCCCGGAGGTCAAGCGGGGGCTCGCCGCGGCCGCCGGCGGCCTGATGCGCCTGCCCACCCGCATCCCGCGCACCGTGGCCATGGAGCTCGCGCTCACCGGCGATCCCCTGAGCGCGGCCGACGCGCACCGCTGGGGGCTGGTCAACCGGCTCACCGCGCCCGGCGGCGCGCTCGACGGGGCGCGCGAGCTGGCCGCACGGATCGGCGAGAACGGGCCGCTCGCCGTGCGCGCGAGCAAGCAGGTGATCGTCCGCTCGCCGGACTGGAGCTCGGCGGAGATGTGGGAACGCCAGGGCGAGATCCTGAAACCGGTGCTCTCGAGCGAGGACGCCCGCGAGGGCGCGGCGGCCTTCGCCGAGAAGCGCCGGCCCGTCTGGCGGGGACGCTGACCCGCCGCGCCGACCGGCGGGCGCGTCCGTTGCTCCGGACGCCCCAGGAGTCGTCCTTCTCGCCCAGCACGGGGACCACCGTCCCTAGGATGCGGGCCGTCGCTCGACACCACGGGCGCGGACCGTCGGGCGAGAAGGACGACGCCGGCCCCGGAGGACCCGTCATGCACCTCCAGCACTCCCTCGTGGAGCTCGAGGTGCTGCTCGCGCGCATCGACCGCGGCGAGCTCGACGCCGGGTGGGGTTCGGGCACCTGGGATCGACAGCGCCAGCAGCTCCTCGTCGACACCGTGCTGCGCGGCTGGCCGATCCCCCCGGTCGTCGTCGCCGACGGGGACGAGCGCGACGTCCTGGTCGACGGTCGCGAGCGCCTGCTCGCCCTCTGGCGTTTCGTCCGGGACGAGCTGCCGGTCGAGCGCGCGGCGGCCGTCGGCGCTGAGCAGCTCGACGAGCTCGACGGGCTGTCCTACAGCGAGCTGCCCGAGCGGGTCCGGCGCGGGGTCCGGCGCTACGGCGTCCCCGTCGTCCACGTCGGCCACCACTCCGACGGCGAGGTGCTGGAGCTGCTGTCGCGGTGGGACCCGCCGACGCTGCCGATGGTGCCGTCGGCGTTCGCGCCGGCGCGAGCGGCCCCCGGGCGGCCCGTGCTCGCCGAGCCACCGGCCGTTCCCCCGCCGGTCCCCCCGCCCGCGGTGCCCGAGCAGCCGGCCGCCGCCGAGCAACCGGTCTCCCCGGGACGACCCGGTGGGGCCCACCGCCGGTACTCCGGCGAGCCGATCTTCGACGAGCTCTCCGCATGGTTCCTGGACGCCCCGTCGCCCGGCAAGGCCGGGGCGCACGCCCCGGCGTGGTCCTCCCCCGCCGACCCCGGACACGAGGCCGCGCGCAGCGCCCTGCGCACGCCGACGACCCGCGTCACCCCGGCCGGCCTGCCGATGCGCGAGCCCGCGGCCCACCTCGCCCCCGGCGCGATCCACGCCGCGCCCCCGCCGCCGCGGCGCCCCCGCAGCCACGACGCCCGTCTCGTGGGCGAGCACCTCACCCGCTTCCGCGAGGGCGCCTCCGCCGCGCGGGAGGACCTGGGCCCGCCGAGGTGACGGTGTCGCTCACCGCCCGACGGCCTCGCGGAACCGTTGGGTGTCGGCGAGCTGCTGGTACCGCGTCACCTTCCCGTCCCGCACGGTCCAGAGGTGGACGAAGCGAGCATCCACGGGCCCGCGCGCGCCCCGACCCCCGTGCCGACCCTGCGCGAACACCCGGTCCTCGCCGAGGGGCAGGATCTCGTCGGGCTCGGCGGTGAAGCCGTCGACGTCGGTGAGGATGGGCCCGAAGACCTTGCTGACGATCTCCTCCCGCCCGTGGTACACCCCGCCGTAGGGCATGCCGGGGCTCTCGTCCCACTCGATGTCGTCGACCATCGCGGCGAAGACGGCGTCGACGTCCCCGCGCGCGAACGCCTCGTAGATGGACCGCACCGTCTCGACGTCGTCGCTGCCCACGTCGTCCTCCCGCCGTCCCGGGTCGACGCGGAGCCGTATCGCGTCGGCCACCTCGGTCGAGGTTAGCGCCGGACAGCGGCGACGCGAAGCTCCGCCGGAGCCCTCGGCTCCGCGAAGCAACGGGACCTCCGTCCCTGGCGTGGCCGGCCCGTTCCCGGTCCCGTCGTGGAGGGAATCGGAGCCAACCGGGAGGAAGGACGCCCCATGACCAGGAACGATGACGTCACCTTCGCCCGCGAGACCGGTCGTCGGCTGGCCGCCGTGCACTACGAAGCCCAGCCGGAGGACATCGGGCCGAAGGCCGGCGACGCCTTCCGCCGGGTCGCCGCCCACCTCGCCCGGGTCGGCGTTCCCATCGCCGGCCCGGCCGTCTCCGTCTTCGAGGCGGACGAGGACGCCTTCCACGTCACCTCCGGTTTCGTGGTCGACCGCGACGTCGAGCCGGGCGAGGGCGTCGAGCCGTTCCGGCTCCCGGAGGTCGAGGTCGCCACCACCACGCACATCGGCCCCTACCAGGAGCTGGACAAGGCCTACGACGCGCTCGGCCGGGGGGCCGCCGCCGCCGGACGGCGGGTCGACGACACGGGCCCCATGTGGGAGGAGTACTGGAGCGGCCCGGAGACACCGCCGGCCGAGACGCGCACCGTCGTCTTCCGGCCGCTGACTCCGCGGGACTGAGCGAGCTTCGTACGGCGCGCCACCTCGGCGACGAGCGTCATCGGTGCTCTCATGCCCCGGCCACGGCACACGGCCGGGTGAACGCGGGGCCGGGGCCCCGTCATCGCTGAGAGGGCTGGAGATGGCAGAACCCGGGAGAGCCGACGTCTCGCGCAGGCGGATCGCGGGCATCGTCCTGCTCGCCGTCGCCGGTGTCGCCGCCGTCGTGGGTGTGCTCGGGCTGGTCGGCGACGGTCCGGAGAGCCCGAGCGCGGCACCGCCCAGCCCGGCGCCGGGGGCCCCGGGAACGTTGCCCACCTCGAGTTCCTCCCCCGGCCTGGTGCCCGGCCCTCGGCCCGGGGTCGTCCCGCCCGGCACCGGCGTCCCGAGCGGCCTGCCGTCCGGCCCCGGACCCGTCGCCGGACCCTCCCCCGGCGGCGCGGGCGGCGGGGCGCCCGACGCGACACCGGGCGGCCCGCCGCCCGCGGGCGCCCCGATCGTGCCGGGTGGCGGCCCGGGTGCAGGGCCGGGTGGCCTGCCACCCGGTCCCGGAGCGGCCCCTGCGCGTACTCCCGGCGAACTGGGCGGCGCCCCCGGTGCTCCCGGTGCTCCCGGTGCTCCCGGTGCTCCCGGTGCTCCCGGTGCTCCCGTTGCTCCCGGTGCTCCCGGTGCTCCCGGTGCTCCCGGTGCTCCCGGTGCCTTCGCCGCGCCCGGTGGCGTGCCCGGCCCGCCCCCGGGCGGCGGTCCCGTGGTGGGCGCGGCGGGAGCACCGGACGGCGGCCCCGGTGGCGGGGCCCCGGGTGGCGCCGGCGGCCTACCGCCGATCCCCGGCCCCGTCCCCGCTGGTGCCCCCGGCATCCCCGGCAGCGCGCCCGGGGCCCCTCCCGGCGCTCCGAACGCGCTCGGTGGGGCCGCGGCCCCACCGCCGGGCGGGCCGCCGATGGGGCCGCCGATGGGGCCGTCGATCGCGCCCGGCGCCGCAGACGCCGGCCCCCCGGCCGTCACCTCCGCGGTCACCGTCCGCGTGTACAACAACTCCACGATCATCGGCCTCGCCGACCGCGCGGCCGACGAGCTTCGTCGGCGGGGCTGGAACGTCGTCGAGGTCGGTAACTACCCCTACGGCGTGATCCCGGTGAGCACCGTCTACTTCCGGGTGGGCACCGAGGAGGAGCACGCCGCCCGGGTGCTCGCGGAGCAGTTCGGGGTGCGGGCGATGCCGCGCTTCGAGGGCATCCGGGACGCCTCGCCCGGCCTGATCCTCATCGCCACCCGCGACTGGGGCGCCGGCACCGGTTAGGACGTGTCCGACCCACGAGCCCACCCGGCTCGTGCCGGAGCTCGGACCGGACCTCGATGTCGGGGGGCTGCGCTAGATTCGAACACATGATCGAAGGCGGGGTCGGGCCGGTCGAGCGGGAAGCGCTCGACCGTGCCCGCGAGCGCATGGTGGCCATGCGCGGCGCCTACTACCGCCAGCTCGAGGCCATCGCCGAGCTCGACCGCCTCGGGGTCGCCCTCCGGACCGGCGACGGCGTGACCGACCGTCTCCTGCAGGATCTCGGGTTGCTGGACCGGCACGAGGGCGAGGCGGCTCGTCGACGAGTCCGAGGACCTCGTCCAGCAGCGATCTCTGCGCGGCGGGCTGCTCCCGCCGCGTCGCCCCCACACCGCGGACGCGCTGGCGCACGGACGCATCGCGCCCGCCCACGTCGCGGTCATCCGCCGGACGATCTCGCGGCTGGAGCGGGTCGGGACCGTCACCCCGCACGACCTGGCCGACTGTGAGCGGATCCTCGCCGAGGCCGCCGCCGGGTTGCCACCGCGGATGCTGCAGAAGGTCGCGCAGCGCCTGATCGACGAGCTCGACCCCGACGGCGCCGCGCCGCCGGACGGCGAGGACCGGTTCGACGAGCTGCGGCTCGTGCGGCGCCGCGACGGGTCGCTGGCGATCAAGGGACGCATCCGGGACCCCCTCGACGCGGAGATGATGGTCGAGGTCTTCGATCTGCTCTCCGCCCCGGCCGGCCCGCACGACGATCGCGACAAGCCGTGCCGCACCGCCGGCGCACTCAAGGACATGGTCCAGGACGTCCTCGGCGCCCAGGGGCTGGCCACCGACTCCCGCCGGGAGCACGCCGCGACCGATCCGGAGCACGGTCCGGAGACCGAGCCGGAGACCGAGCCGGAGCGCCCGGACGAGGGCACGCTGTTCCCGACACCCGGCCCGTCCGGCCCGCCGCCGGACGCGGGACGGCAGCCCACGCCAGGACGCAGCGCCCGCCGTGCGCTGCTGACGATCACGATGGACCACCGGTGGCTGTGTGCCGCGGTGGGGCACGGCACGCTCGCCTCCGGCGCCCCGGTCGACGCGCAGACCGTCCGCCGCTGGGCCTGTGACGCCGAGATCGTGCCGATGGTGCTCGGGACCCGGTCCGTGCCGCTGGACGTCGGCCGTGCCTCGCGAACCGTCACCGAGAGCATCCGCCGTGCGCTCGACCTCCGGGACGGTGGTTGCGCCTTCCCCGGGTGCTCACGACGACCCCGCCGCTGCCACGCTCATCACGTGCGCCACTGGCTGGACGACGGTCCGACGTGCCTGGACAACCTGGTGCTGCTCTGCAGGTTCCACCACAAGCTGATCCACCACGGCTACTGGATCGTCGAGATCCTCGGTGGTCTCCCCTGGTTCACCCCACCACCATGGGTGGACCCGCACCAGCACCGACGACCCGGCGGTCGGCGGCTGCCCGTGCCGCGGTCCTGACCGAGTCGTCCAGTGGAAGCGAGCCCTCGAGGGACCCCGTGAACCTCATCGCGAAGAGGGCCGAGAAAGCTCGTCCAGCTGAAGGAGATCCGACGGCGGGCGGCGGGCCGCAGGTATGCCTAGATCGTCTCCTCGCCGTACATCTCCCCGAGCGGGTCCATGATGAACTCGATGCGGGCGCCGTCCGGGTCGCGGGTGTAGATCGAGACGTCGGACTCGAGCATGTAGTCGATCCCGCGCTCGTCGAGGCGGCGCTTGATGCCGTACCACTGGGTGCCGGGCACCGAGATCGCGATGTGGTGCAGGCCGCCGAGCACCTCGTCGTAGGGCCCGGGCTCGACGCCGGGCAGGTCGAAGAAGGCCAGGCAGTTGCCGTTACCGACGTCGAAGAAGAAGTGCGTGGAGCCGGCGAGGTCGCGGTTCTCGAACAGCACGGTGACCGGGAAGCCCGCGACGTTCTGGTACCACTCCACCGTGGTGCGCACGTCCCGGCAGATGAGCGCCGTGTGGTGGATGCCCTTGCCCGTGGAGGGCGGGCGGTGCTCGCGGGAGAACAGGAACTCCTCGCGGATGCGGTCGCGGGCCGTGGTCAGCCGCTCCCGCTCCTCCTCGCTGATCAACGACGCCTTGTCCGCGCTCACACCGTCAATCTAGCCAGCTCGTGCCCGCGCGTCGCGCTCATGCGCCGAGGTCGTGCACCGCGATGGCGCCGGCGTCGCGGTCGGCCTTGCCCCCGGCCCGTCCGCCGTCACGGGCGAGCTCGGCCAGGACCCGATAGGTCATGCTGCGCGGGCGCAGGCCCAGCGCCGCGGCCGCGGCGTCGTCGAGGCGCTCGATCAGCGTCTTGGTGACCAGCCGCTGTCCCCCGGTGGCGACCTGCTCCACGCGCGCGCACTCGTTGACCTCGTCGCCGAGCGCGGTCACCTCCAGCCGCCCGCCGGTGACGACCTGGCCGATGAACAGGTCGGCGCCCCAGTGCGCGCCGATGTTGAGCCGGCAGTCCTCGCGCGAGACGTCGGCGCCGGACTCGGTGAGGTCGGCGACCACCTCGGCCACGACGTCGGGCAGCGCCTGGACGGTCCGCAGCGCCGCGCAGGCGGCCTCCGGGTCCGAGCCGTGGTCGTCGGCGAGGAAATAGGCGCTCGCCCCGTCGCCCGCGTGCTTGCCGACGATGCCGCCGTGGCGCCCGACGAGCTCGTCGAACGCGGTGGTGATGCCGCGGATGAGCTCGAAGTAGACGGCCGTGGGCAGGCGGCGCGACAGCGGGCCCGACGCGTCGACGTCGGCGAAGACGATCGCCGCGGGCCGCTTGGCGGGTTCGGAGAGGTCGGCCATGCGCGTGAACATCGCCTCGTCGCCCTCGCTGACCAGCGCGAGGACACGGGCCGGCAGCAGCGGGGCGTAGATCAGCGCAGCGCCGAGCGGGCTCCCGTCGGCGTGACGCAGCGTCACCCCGAGCATGCCCACACCGCGGTGCCGGCCCCCGACCTGCAGGTCCAGCGAGAGCACCCACAGCGGGGTGCTCTCGGGGTCGTCGAGGCGCGGGTGCAGCTCGCTGCGGAGGGTCTCCGCGGCGTCCGCGGTGAGGAGCTCGTTCCAGACCTCGCGCTCGAGCACGTCGTCGAGGCGCTGCCCGATGCCCATGTCGGCCTCGTCGGAGAGGCCGGCGAGCAGCTGCATCTGCTCGGACACCCACGCCAGGCGCCCCTCCGCGTCCACCACCTGCGCCGCGGTCCGGCCGGCGGCCAGCGCCGCCACCACCTGGCCCAGCGGGCCGCCCGGTCGTTCCACGGCCGGCACCCTAGGGGCGGTCGGCGGGCGGGTGCCCGGTCATCGCCCGCCGGTGTCCCGCATCGTGGACGAGGACGTCGAGCAGCTCGCCGACGTGGTGATCCCGCGCACGCGAGAGGACGTGACGACCCGCACGGCGCTGGGTGACGAGCCCGGCGAGGCGCAGCTTCGCGAGGTGCTGCGAGACCGCGGGGCGGGTCGCCCCGAGACGCGCGGCGAGCGTCGAGACGTCCAGCTCAGCACCGCAGAGCAGCCAGAGCATCCGCAGACGGGTGGGATCCGCGAGCATCCGCAGGCCCTCGACCGCGACGTCCACGTGCTCGGCGGGGGGCAGGCGCGCGAAGGTCTCACCCCTTCGCACGTCCTCGTGTGCGCACACGCTGAACTATTGTGCCAGCATGGGTGCCCGTGGCCGAATGGACCATCGGACGACGACGCCCGGCCCCGGTGGAGGTCCGCCCGAGATGACCAGTCCGAGCGAGCACACCCCGTCCCGCACCACGGCACGCGGGACGGCGCGGCCCGGCCGTGACCGGGCCCCGCGGCGGGGGGTGAAGGCCTGCGGCCACGACGAGACGGGCCGCGACCACACCGCGCTGATCACCGAGATCCTCGGCCTGCACGAGGCGCTGGCCGCCGAGCCCACGCTGGAACCCGGCCCGCGCACCGACGCGCTGTTCACCCGGCTGGTGGGCCTGGCCGTGGCCCGACGCCCGGCGGCCGTGGTGGACGCGGTGCTCGACGACCCCCGCCTCCGCGCCCGCCTGCCCGATCTGCGCGCCCGCTGCGCCGCCGGCGAGTACGCGCTCGAGCGGTCCTGGGCCCGCCGGGTGCTCGCCGCGCCGGACCCCGCGGCCGCGCTCGAGGAGTTCCCCTACCTGCAGAACTACCGCGACCTCACGCGCATGGAGTTCCACGCCGTCGCCGGGCACGCGCCGGCCCCGCCGCGCCGGGCACTGTTCGTCGGCTCGGGGCCGCTCCCGCTCTCGGCGCTGCTGCTGGCGCGTCACGGCGTGGCCGTGGACGCGGTGGACGTCGACCGGGACGCGGTGGCCCTCGGCGCCGCGCTGGCCCGGGCGCTCGGCGACGACGTCGCGGTGCGCGAGGGCGACGTCCTGACCCTCGGGGACCTCGGCGGGTACGACCTCGTGTGCCTCGCCGCCCTCGTCGGTCTCGCCCCCGAGGAGAAGGCGGCCGCGCTGGCCCACGTGCGCTCCGGGATGCGCCCGGGCGCGATGGTGCTCGCCCGCAGCGCGCACTCGCTGCGCACGCTGCTCTACCCGGTGCTCGACGTCGCCGACGGCGGTCTGGGCGGGCTCGACCCCGTCGCCGTGCTGCACCCGCACACCGACGTCGTCAACTCGGTCGTGCTCGCCCGCGTCCCCGCCTGAACCCGGCGGCCCGGTGGGGCACCCTGGTGCCGTGCCAGCCACCCGCACCCGTCCCCACCCCGCCGCGGTGGGCGCCGTGCTGCTGCTGGTCGCGATGATCGCCGCCGCGCTGTGGCGCTCCGACGAGTCCGGGACCGGCGCCCGCGACGAGGGCAGCACCGGCGGGGCCGGCGCTGCCGGCCCGGCGGCGGCGGCCACCGTGGGACCCGGCAGCACGTGCACTCCCACCCTCACGAACCCCGGTGGACGCAACAACTACCGTCCCGACGCACCCCGCGACGTGCCCCTCGGCCGCGGCCTGGAGATCACCGGCGTCGTGCGCGACACCCTCTGCCGACCGCTGCCCGGAGTGCCGGTGCAGGTGTGGCTGCAGACGGCGTCGGGCAGCGAGCGCGAGAACCGGACCACGGTGCTCACCGACGCCGACGGGCGCTACCGGGTCGAGACCGACCCGGCGGTGTCCCAGTTCGGCGAGCCCAACGTCCACGTCGCCCACGACGCCGAGGGACCCTGGCGCGACGTGTTCCAGCGCCACGTCGTCGACACCGACGACACCCTCGCCGTCGTCGACCTCGTCCTGGTGCCGGCCTCGTGAGGATCCTGATCGGCGTCGCCGCGCTCGGCGGCGCGGTCCTCGTCGGCCTGGCCCTCGCCGGCCCCCACCTCGCGGGCGCGCCGCCGCTCGTGGTCGTCTCCACGCTGGCCGCCTGCGTCGCCGTCGCCGCGCTGGCGGTGCAGCCCTGGCTGACCCGCCGTCGCGTCGGCTGGCACCTGCGCGTCGGCGGGATCGTCGCGGTGCTCGTCACGGTGCACGTCGTCGCCCTGCTGGTCGAGGATCCCGACGACGCCCTGTACTCGATGTCGCTCGACGGTCCGACGCGGGCGCGGATGGCGCTCATCGCCACGGTGCTGCTCGCGGTCGTCACGCTGCTCGGCGTCCTGCGCCGGCGGCTGCGGTGGTCGCCGGCGACGTGGCGGTTCGTGCACGGCAGCCTGGCCGTGCTCGTCGTCGTGCTCGGCGTCGGGCACGCCGTGATCATCCAGGGCGCGCTCGACGGGTGGGGCACACCCGTGCTCCTCGCCCTCGGCGGCCTCGGGGCCGTCGGCGCCGTGGTGCGCCTGGTCCGGGTCCTGCGCGCTCCCCCGGCGGGCGACGCGACGACGCCCGATCGTGGGCGCCTCCGGTCGGGTGACGGTCCCCGCGGCTAACGTCGCGTCGGTGGAGCCGACGCCGATCTTCGCCGCCCTCGTGGAGCCCGGCGCGCACGGCGACGACCGGGCCGACGGGCGCTCGGTCGCCGAGCTCCTGCGGGCGTTGCGGGCGGAGCGCGAGGACCCGGACCCGGCGTGCGCCGACCGGGGGGACGAGCGGGTGCCGGTCGGCTGCGTGCCGGGCCTGCTGACCTTCCGCCTGCCGGCGTAGCGGGGCCTGCGGAGGATCCGCGTGACGGCCCGTCGCGGTTAGGGTCGGCGATCGTGAGCGTGCCCCCTCGTCCGTTCCAGCGCCTCGCCGTCGTCAACCGTGGCGAGCCCGCGATGCGCTTGCTCAACGCCGTCCGGGAGTGGAACGCCGAGCACGACGGGGCGCTGCCACCGATCCGCACGATCGCGGTGCACACCGCGGTCGACCGCCACGCGATGGCGGTGCGCGAGGCCGACGAGGCCGTGCTCATCGGGCCCGACGACCCCGACGACATGGGTCCGGTGCCCTACCTGGACCTCGCCGAGCTCGAGCGTGTCCTGGTCGAGCGCCGCGCCGACGCCGTCTGGCCGGGCTGGGGCTTCGTCTCGGAGCGCGCCGAGTTCGCCGAGCTGTGCGAGCGCCTCGGCATCACCTTCGTCGGCCCGGGCTCGGAGACCATGCGCCGGCTCGGCGACAAGATCGAGTCCAAGCGCATCGCCGAGGGCGTCGGCGTGCCCATGGCGCCGTGGAGCGGCGGGCCGGTCGCCGACGCCGAGGCGGCCCGCACGGCCGCCGAGAAGGTCGGCTTCCCGCTCATGGTCAAGGCGACCGCGGGCGGCGGGGGGCGAGGCATCCGCTTCGTGGCGCGTCCGGAGGACCTCGACGACGCCGTGGCCCGCGCGTCGGCCGAGGGCGCGCGTGCTGCGGGCGACGGCACCGTGTTCCTCGAGGGCGCGGTGCGCGGCGGGCGCCACGTCGAGGTGCAGGTCGTCGCCGACGCGCACGGCGGGGTGGTCACGCTCGGGGTGCGCGACTGCAGCGTGCAGCGGCGCAACCAGAAGGTCATCGAGGAGTCCGCGTCCATTGCCCTCGACGCCGAGCGCGACCGGCTGCTGCGCCGCAGCGCGGCCGACCTCGCGCGCGCCGCCGGCTACGTCAACGCCGGCACCGTCGAGTTCCTCTACGACCCGGCGCACGACGTGCTGTCGTTCATGGAGGTCAACACCCGCCTGCAGGTCGAGCACCCGGTCACCGAGGCCGTCACCGGCGTGGACGTCGTCAAGCTGCAGCTGCACGTGGCGATGGGCGGCACGCTGGGCGAGGTCCTCGGCGACCGGGTCATGGCAGACCCCCTTGCACCGCCGGCCTCGGGCCACGCCATCGAGGCCCGTCTCACCGCCGAGGACCCCGAGCGCGGCTTCGCCCCCGCCCCCGGCGCGATCCGCCACCTCGTGCTGCCCGCCGGCCCGGGCATCCGGGTCGACACCGGCGTGGCCACCGGCGACGTCATCCCGCCGCAGTACGACTCGATGATCGCCAAGGTGATCGCGTGGGGCCGCACGCGCGAGGAGGCCCGCGCCCGCCTGGTTCGCGCGATCCGCCAGACCGCGGTGGTGGTCGAGGGCGGCACGACCAACAAGGCGTTCCTGCTCGACCTGCTCGCCCGGCCCGAGGTCGCCGAGGGCCGCGCCGACACCACGTGGCTCGACACGATGATGGCGCGGGGCTACACCCCGCCCCGGCGGGTCGACGTGGCGCTGCTGGCCGCGGCGGTCGAGGCGCACGAGGCACACGAGTTCCGCCAGCAGGGTCGGCTGTTCCTCTCCGCCGAGCGCGGGCGGCCCGAGGTCGGCCACGAGGTGTGGCACCAGGCGGACGTCCGCGTCGTCGGCGAGTCCTACCGCCTGCGCGTGGCCCGCACCCGCCCGTCGCACTACCGCGTCGTGGTCGACGGCGACACCGGGGTGGACGTCGTGGTCGAGCGCTCCGGGCGCTTCGAGCGCCGCCTCACCGTCGGCGGCCGGACCTTCGGCGTGCTGTCGGTGACCCAGGGGTCGGACTACCTCGTCGAGGTCGACGGCGCCGTGCACCGCATCGCCGGCGGCGAGGCCGGGCTGGTCCGCGCCCCGGCGCCGGCGATGGTCGTCGCCGTTCCCGTCTCCCCCGGCGACACCGTGGCCGAGGGCGACACCGTGGCCGTCGTCGAGAGCATGAAGCTCGAGACCGCGCTGCGCGCCCCCGTCTCGGGGCGGGTCGCCGAGGTGCTCGTCGACGCCAACACCCAGGTCGAGGGCGGGACGCGGCTGGTGCGTCTCGAGCCCGACGCCGACGACGTCGCCGGCGGCGGTGGCGACGCGCGCGCGAGCCTCGCGCCGCTGGTCGACGACGGCCCGGCCGAGGCGACCGACGCCCGCACCCGGGCCCGTGACGCGCTCGCCGCGCTGCGCGCGCTGGTGCTCGGCTACGACGTGGACGAGCGCGAGGCCCAGCCGCTGATCGAGGCGCTGGACCGTGCCCGCGAGGAGCTGCCGGCCGACGACCCGGATCTGCTCGCCGACGAGACCGGCATCCTGCGCATCGTCGCCGACCTCTCCGCGCTCTCCCGCAACCGCCGCCTCGAGGGCGGGGTCGAGGCGGACGACACCGCGGTCGACGAGGAGGCGGTGCGCAACCCGCAGGAGTACCTCTACGCCTACCTGCGCTCCCGCGACCCGGACGCCGAGGTGCTGCCGGAGTCGTTCCGCCTCAAGCTGCGCCGCGCGCTCGCGCACTACGGCGTGACCGACCTGACCGGCAGCCCCGAGGTGCTCGGCCCCGCGCTCTACCGGATGTTCCTGGCCCACCGCCGCGCCGGCGCCCACCAGCCGGTGGTCGCGGCGCTGCTGCGCGCCCGGCTGCGCCGCCCCGGCCTGCCAGACCGCGAGGGCGAGGCGTACCGCGCCGTGCTCGACCACCTCGTCGCCGCCACCCAGGTGCGCCACCCGCAGATCGGCGACCTCGCGCGGCAGGTGCGCTTCCGCTGCTTCGACGCGCCGCTGATCGAGTCCGAGCGCGCGCGGGTCCAGGACCGGGTGCGCACCGAGCTGGACCAGCTGTCCGACGACCCCGCCGCCCGCGCCGCGCAGATCGACGAGATCGTCGCGTCCGGTGAGCCGATCCTCGGGGTGTTCGCCGAGCGCCACCACGCCGTGATGCTCGAGGTGATGACCCGGCGCTACTACGGGCTCATCCGCGACCTCGGCGAGGTGCGGGTCGACCGGCACGACGGGCGCCCGCTGCTCACCGCGCGCTACCCGCACGAGGGGCGCTCCTACGTCGTCGTCGCCACGGTGTCCGAGGTCGACGAGCCCGAGGGCGCCACCGCTCCGGACACGGTCTCGACGGACCTGCACCGGCTGGTCGAGTCCATGCCCTCCGACGACCGGGTGCTCATCGACCTGTACGTCACCTCCCCGCGCGGCGCGGAGGGCGCCGACAGCCCGGACGACCGCGCGGCGCGCATCCGGGACAAGATCGGCGTCGTGCCGGCGTCCGTCGAGCGCGTGACCGTCGGCGTGCGCGGCACCGACCGCGACGGCAGCGACGGCAGCGGCACGACGAGCTGGTTCACCTTCCGCCGTGCCGACGACGGGTTCGGGGTGGAGGACCGGACCCTGCGCGGCCTGCACCCCATGGTCGCGGAGCGGCTCGGGCTCTGGCGCCTGCGCGACTTCGAGCTCACCCGCCTGCCCTCGGCCACCGACGTCCACCTGTTCGACGCCCGCGGGCGCCACGTGCCCGAGGACCGGCGCCTCATCGTCACCGGCGACGTCCGCGACCTCACCGTCCTGCGCGACGACGCCGGGCGGGTCCGGGCGCTGCCCCAGGTCGAGGCGGTGCTCGACGCGGCGCTGGACAGCCTGCGCTCGGCGCGGGCCGCCGACGCCGCGCTCGGCCGGCTGACCTGGAACCGCGTGCTGCTCTACGTCTGGCCCGTGGTCGACGTGCCCCTCGGCGAGCTCGACGGGATCGTGCGCACGCTCGCCCCGCGCACCGAGTCGCTGGGGATCGAGCAGGTGATGGTGCGCTTCCGCACCCCCGAGCGCGAGCTCGTGCTGCGGATGAGCCGCCCGCCGGGGGCGGGGCTCACGCTGCGCGTCACCGAGCCGCCCAGCCACCCGATGGGCGAGCTCGACGCCTACACCCAGAAGGTCATCAAGGCCGCCCGTCGGGGCGCGCTCTACCCGTACGAGCTGATCCCGCTCATCACCCGCAACCCCGACCCGGAGGGCGAGCCGGGCACGTTCACGGAGTACGACCTCGACAGCTCCGACGGCGGGGACGGGCGCCCGGTGCCGGTGCACCGCGCCTACGGGGCGAACACCGCGAACTTCGTGCTCGGCATGGTCACCACCCCGACCCGACGCCAGCCGGAGGGCCTGACCCGCGTGGTGCTCATGGGCGACCCCACCCGGGCGCTCGGGGCGATCGCCGAGCCGGAGTGCCGCCGGGTGCTCGCCGCGATCGACCTGGCGCGGGCGCACGGCGTGCCGATCGAGTGGTACGCGGTCTCCGCCGGCGCCAAGATCGCGATGGACTCCGGCACCGAGAACATGGACTGGATCTCCCGGGTCCTGCGGGCGATCATCACGTTCACCCAGGAGGGCGGCGAGATCAACGTCGTCGTCACCGGCATCAACGTCGGCGCCCAGCCGTACTGGAACGCCGAGGCGACGATGCTCATGCACACCCGCGGCATCCTCGTGATGACCCCGGACTCGGCGATGGTCCTCACTGGCAAGCAGTCGCTGGACTACTCTGGCGGCGTCTCGGCCGAGGACAACTACGGCATCGGCGGCTACGACCGGATCATGGGCCCGAACGGCGAGGCCCAGTACTGGGCGCCGGACCTGTCGGGCGCGGTCGACGTGCTGCTGCGCCACTACGCGCACACCTACGTCGTGCCCGGCGAGCGCTTTCCCCGCCCGGCGGCGACCACCGACCCCGACGACCGCGACGTGCGGGACGCCCCGCACCACGGCGACGGCTTCACCCACCTCGGAGAGATCTTCGACCCGGCCGTCAACGCCGAGCGCAAGAAGCCCTTCGACATCCGCTCGCTGATGAGCGGCGTCGCCGACCACGACCACCCCACCCTCGAGCGGTGGGCCGACATGCAGGCCGCCGAGTCGGTGGTCGTGCTCGACGCCCATCTCGGCGGGCACCCCGTCGAGCTCATCGGCATCGAGTCGAAGCCGCTGCCGCGCCACGGCCCGCCGCCGGTCGACGGCCCGGCGCAGTGGACCGCGGGCACGCTGTTCCCGCGCTCGTCGAAGAAGACCGCGCGGGCGATCAACGCGGCCAGCGGGAACCGGCCCGTGGTGGTGCTGGCCAACCTGTCGGGCTTCGACGGCTCGCCGGAGTCGCTGCGCGGGCTGCAGCTCGAGTACGGCGCGGAGATCGGCCGGGCGGTGGTCAACTTCCGCGGACCGATCGTGTTCTGCGTGGTCTCGCGCTACCACGGCGGCGCGTTCGTCGTGTTCTCCGGGACGCTCAACGACGAGATGGAGATCGCGGCGGTGGAGGGGTCCTACGCCTCGGTGATCGGCGGCGCCCCGGCCGCGGCGGTGGTGTTCGCCGGCGAGGTCGCCAAGCGCACCGCGGCCGACCCCCGTGTCGCCGACCTCGAGAGCCGCATCAGCGAGGGGCTCGAGCGCGGCGAGGACGTCGCCGAGCTGCGCGACCGGCTCGCGGTGGTGCGCCCGGCGGTGCGCTCGGAGAAGCTCGGCGAGATCGCCGACGAGTTCGACACCCACCACTCCGTCCGGCGTGCCCAAGAGATGGGCTCGGTGCACGAGGTGGTGCAGCCCGCGCGGCTGCGGCCCTACCTCGTCGACGCGGTGCGCCGCGGGATGGAGCGGACGCAGGCGGGTTCGTCGGGGTCGTCGGGGCTGCTGTCGCAGACCTGATCGTCACCGTCCTCGCTGCCGTCCTCGCGCCGCCGCGGGCGGGGTAGGACCGGGTCGATCAGGTCGAGCTGGTCGTCCCCGGCGCGCTGGGGACGGCGGTAGTGACTGACCACCCACCCCGTCTCGCGCGCGTGGCCGTGGACGAACGCCATGGGTCCAGGAAACCACGCCCCGCGTCCCCGGTCAGCGCACGACGAACCCGAGGCCGCGGCTGGTGGCGCACTCGCGGGCGCACTCCAGCACCCGCGCGAGGTGGGGGTCGGTCGCGTGCTCGCCCGCCGCGACGACGATCGTGACCGGCGCCGCGTCGCCCGCGCCCGCGATGATCCCGTGCAGCCGGCAGCTCAGGGTGGCCGCGGCGTCGCGCCCCGGCCCGTCGGGCACCGCGACCAGGATCTCGCCGGGCTCGGTCGGCGAGGCGGACGGAAGGATGGCGGGGTCGGGACGCACGGCGGTCACGGGTCCTCCTCGGGCGCCGGAGGCGCCGGGTGTGGCAGCGGGCTGACGACACCGTCGACCCGGACATCCGACCTTCCTACCCGGACCGGACGAAGTCCACGCTCTCCGACACCCCGAGACCGGCTCGTTGCCTGCCCCGCGACCGGTCACGGTTGACCGTTCCCGTGTCGCCCGAGAGGGTGCCGCGGGACGGGCGAGGGCGAGGAGGCCGGCGTGCAGGACGCGTTCACCGAGATCGACTATGCGGTCCGCGACGGGATCGCCACGCTGGTGCTCGACCGGGAGGCGCGGATGAACGCCTTCACCGGGCGGATGTGCGACGAGCTCGTGGCCGCCTGCGACGCCATCGACGCCGACGACGCCGTCCGCGCGCTGGTGGTGACGGGCCGGGGACGCGCGTTCTGCGCGGGCGCCGACCTCGGCGAGGGCGGGAGCACGTTCGACGACCGGGCGCGCGACCCCGCCGAGACGAAGGCCGCCCGCTACGGCGAGGTGAACGGCGTCGGCCGCGACCGCGGCGGGGTCGTGGCCATGCGCTTCGCGGCGCTGCAGGTGCCCGTGATCGGGGCGATCAACGGCCCCGCGGTCGGCGTCGGCGCGACGATGACGCTGCCCATGGACGTGCGGCTGGCGGGCGCGTCGGCGCGCTTCGGGTTCGTCTTCGCGCGTCGCGGCATCGTGCCCGAGGCGGCGTCGAGCTGGTTCCTCCCGCGGGTCGTGGGCATCTCGCGCGCGATGGAGTGGGCGATGACGGGCCGGGTGTTCGACGCCCGGGAGGCGCTCGAGGGCGGGCTGGTCTCGCGGGTGGTCCCCGACGAGGACCTCCTCGACGCGGCCTACGCCCTGGCACGCGAGGTCGCCGAGAACACCTCGTCGGTGTCGGTGGCGGTCACGCGGCGGATGATGTGGTCGATGCTGTCGGCCGCCTCTCCCTGGGAGGCGCACGCCCTCGACTCTCGGGCGATCGCCCTGCTCGGCCGCGACGGCGACGCGGCCGAGGGCGTCACGGCGTTCCTCGAGAAGCGGGCCCCGGCCTTCCCGCTGCGCCGCACACGTGACCACACCGACCTGGTGCCGGAGTGGCCCTGATCAGGCGGGCAGCGGCTCCGGGAGCGTCACCGCGTCGACCAGGGCGCCGAGCGCCGCGGGGTCGCCGGTGAGCTCCAGCAGGCCGTCGGCCTGCGCGTCGGCCACCGGCAGGCCCTGGTAGACGATGCCGGCGAGGACCGTCGGCGAGCAGCGGACCGTGGCGTCGGCCCCGGGCACCTCACCCCGCTCGATCTCCAGGGTGCCGTGCGCGATGCGGGCGCGGAACGGCTGGTCGTCGAGGACGAGCTGCAGCGTGACGTCGGCGTCGGCGGCCAGCTCGGGGTGGAACATCGTCCGCAGCGAGAGGATGAACGAGTCGACCTTGATGCTGTCCGATTCGGGCAGCGAGCGGGCGGCCCAGCGCCCGAGCGCCTGCAGCACCGGCTCGAGCTCCAGGCCCCATTCGGTGAGCTCGTACACCGCGGAGGCGGCGGGCGGCGGCAGCCGGCGCCGGCGCAGCACCCCGGCGTCCTCCAGCTCGCGCAGCCGCTGGGACAGGACGTTCGGGCTGGCGTGCGGGAGGCCGGTGCGCAGGTCGGTGAACCGCTTGGGGCCGAGCATCAGCTCCCGCACCACCAGCAGCGCCCACCGCTCCCCCACGAGGTCGAGCGCGTGGGCGGCACCGCAGCCGTCGAAGTAGTCCCGTCGTGCAGCCATACCGGCACCCTACCACCGGATACGTCTACCGACCTGCGAAGTAGCATCTTAGGACTACGGCGGTCCGTGCCCGGGCGACCCACCCCGACACGGAACGAACGCGCCGTTCGCTGCTTCTACAGCAGCGAACGGCGCGTTCGTCGCTCCCGGGACGCGCCTCAGGTGCCGGGCGCGATGAAGAACTCGAGGGCGATGTTGTCGGGGTCGCGGAACGAGATGCCCGTGCCGTAGTGCGCCTTCTTGACCCCGCCGTGGGCGATGCCGAGCTGGTCGAGGCGGTCGCGCCACTGCTCGAGCTCGGCGGTGCCCGACAGCCCGAAGCTGATGTGGTCCAGGCCGGTGCGGTGCTCGTCGGCGCGGTCGCCGGACTCGCGGCCCAGGTGCGTGTGCAGGCCGAAGAGCGTGCCGCCGTCGAGGGCGAAGACGGTGTGGTGGTACTCGCCGCCCTCCTCGTCCTCGTCGAGCACCGGGTCGGCGCCGAAGAGCCGGCTGTACCACCGGGTGCTGCGCTCGAGGTCCGAGACCGTGATCGCGACGTGCTGCAGGCCGGGGAAGGCCATGGGACGGGCTCCTTTGCCTCGTGTCTGGCGGGCGGACGATCAGTCGTGGTGCGACCAGGTCGGGGCGCGCTTGGCCAGGAACGCCGACATGCCCTCCTGGGCGTCGCACGTCATCGCGTTCGTCGCCATGGTCTCGCTCATCTGCTCGTAGGCCGCGTCCTCGGGCAGGTCGACCTGGCGGTAGAACGCCTCCTTGCCGATGCGCAGCGTCACCGCGCTCGCGTCGGCGACCTTGTCGGCGAGCGCCCGCACCGCGGCGTCGAGCTCGTCGGCCGCGACGACCTGGTTGACCAGGCCCCACTCGGCTGCCGTCGCCGCGTCGATCGTCTCGCCCGTGAGCAGCAGCTGCATCGCACGCTTGCGGCCGATCGCCCGGGTGACCGCCACCATGGGCGTCGAGCAGAACAGCCCGATCTTCACCCCGGGCGTGCCGAACACGGCACCCTCGGCGGCGACGGCGAGGTCGCAGGTGGCGACGAGCTGGCACCCGGCGGCGACGGCGACGCCCTGCACCGCGGCGATCACGGGCTGAGGCACGCGGTGCACCGTGGTCATGAGCTCGGTGCAGACCGCGAAGACCTCGCGTTCCTCCTCGAGCGTCCGGTCGATCATCTCGGAGAGGTCGTGCCCGGCGGAGAACGCGGGACCCTCGGCCCGCAGCACGATCGCGCGCACGCCGTCCCGGGCGGCGACGTCGGTGAGCGCGGCGGTGAGCTCGCGCATCGTGGCCACGGAGAGGGCGTTGCGCCGTCGCGGGTTGGCGAGCGTCAGGACGGCGGTCGCCCCCTCGACCTCGACCCGCACGGCGGGCGGATCCGCCGGCTGCTCGTGGGTGGGGGTGGAGGGCGCACTCACGGTCATGCGTCCACGTCTATCAGTCACGACGGCCACGGGCCAGGCCGTGACGGGCCGGACCGGCCCCGCCGAACGGACGGGTCGACCCGGACGTGCCCTCGGTCAGGCCATCGCGCGGCCGCGCGTCGGGCCGTCCGGGCCCGTGCCGTCGCCCTCGGCGTCGTCCCGGTCGAAGCGCATCCAGATCGCGCGGCGCTCCTCATGGGTCCGCGCCCCGGCCATGGCGTCGAGGCGCCGACGCTGGTCCTCGTCCGCGGCGCCCTGGGCGCGCGCGCGGGCAGCCTCGGCCATGGCGATGTCCGCCTCCGCCTCGGCCGCCGACGAGGGTCGCGGCTGGCGATGGGCGTCCTCCGGGGCCTCGGCGGCGTCGGCGTGGTCCTCGGGGTCCTCGGGGTGCCGTTCGAGTTTGTACGGGTTGTCGGGCGGCAGCTTCGCCGAGAACCGCCCGTAGGCCCCGGTGAACAGGAGCACCATGCCGGCGCCGATCGAGAAGAAGACGTTGGGCAGGCGGAACGCCAGCAGGTTGTAGGCCGTGCCGATCAGCGCGAGGTTGACGAACGCCGAGACGAGGAAGAGCGTCCCGATCACGACCATGACGGTCGAGGAGAGCCGTCCCCCGCGGATCGCGGCGGCGACCAGCACGACGGCGGTGACGATCGAGACGGTCGACAGCGCGCCGTTGGTGGACATCCCGAGGATCGGTTCACCCTCGGTGTCGAAGAAGCCGAGCCCGCCGACGAAGCCGAGCACACCGAACGTGGCGATGATGGCCGCGACGACGAGCGCGCCCGCACGATGGATCCAGATGACGCGGTGATCGGGGCGGAGGGAACTGCTGCGCTCCGCACCCGGCGTGCTCATCGCACACCCCGCTCGGCGTCGTGGCGGGCCTCGGCGCCGGTCTCGCCGGCGTCGCCGAGATCGCGGCCGGCGGTGCGGCCGACGAACGTCTCGGAGTCGCCGGTGCCGGTGCTGGCGCCCTGGTCGCCGCGGTTCTCGGGATGTGCCCCACCCGTGGTGCGCGACGCGGCGGTGCGCGGGTCGTGGCCGGCATCGGACTCGGAGGGGTCGTCGGTGGGCGAGGGACCGACGGGACCCCGCTCACCGGTCAGGCGGGCTCGCCAGTGGGCGAGGGTGTCGGAGAGGGACATGCTGCAGGCTCCCGGGCGTGGTCTCGACGTGGTGGAGACCCCCTCGGGATGTGCGGACCCCGGACGCCCGAAACGTCACGTCCGGGTCGCGGACCCGCGCACCACCACCGGCCTGCGCCCCGTGCGGCGGACGGAGGGTCGTGATGCTGCGGCACCTCGCCCGAACCGGCGGTGAGCGCTCGACCGCGAACGGTGCTGGTCAGGGCGGTGCGGGCGGAGCTCCCTGCAATATGTCGACCGCATGTCCGGCGCACTGCACGCCGCCATCGCCAGCCCGATCGTGGCGATCGTGTCGCTGATGCTCCCGCGGTGGCACCGCCGACGCGTCGACACCCCCGCCGCTGCCCAGACCCAGCCGTCCTGACCGCTCCCGGCTACCAGGGACGGGCGGCGCGCTCCTCCGCGTCCAGGTAGGACGGGTCGAGCCACGGCGGCAGCTCGGTGGGCACCTCGACGTCGACGTGCTCGCCGCGGAAGGCAACGCGGGCGTGATCGCCGTCGACCACGACGTCCACGTGCTCGAGGTTGCGGGGCTCGCCGGGGTCGTGGCCGAGTGCGGCGGCGGCGAAGCCCCGGAGCAGCGCGGAGTGCGAGGCGACCAGGGTGATCATGTCCGGGTCCTGCGCACGGATCCCGGCCCAGGCCCGGTAGGCGATCACCTGAGGCGGCTCGAAGTGCAGGCCGACCAGCGTCATCCAGCGGTCGATGGGCCCGCCGAGACGGGAGCCCGCGCCGTAGTCGGTGTCGAACTGGTCATAGGCCCGCACCCAGTCCGGGGCCGGCGTCCCGTTCGCGCTGAACCGCAGGCGGTGCGCCGCGACCCCCGACGACTCCCGGGCGGCGCCGCCGTGCAGGAACTGCAGGCTGTCGAAGCGCACGTCGGGGCGCAGGTCGCCGAGGTCGAGGTCGTCACGGCGGGCGGCGAGGACCTCCCGCAACGTCCGCGCCGTCGCGGTGGCCCGCGCGGTGGGGGCGTGCACCATCGCCACCCGAGCGCCGGTGGGCAGGTCGCCCGCGAGCTCGGTGGCCTTCGCCCGGCACTGCTCCTCGCCGTGCTCGGTGAGCCCGACGTCGTCGAAGTAGCCGTGGGTCTCGCCGTGGCGGATCAGGAGTACCCGACTCATGCCGCCCACCCTGGCGCGATCATCGGGCGGTCCGCGCGGCGGGTTCCGCAGCGCCGAACGACGCGAGCTCGAGATCGCCCGGGCTGCGGGCGCCGGCGAGGGCGAGGGTGAGGTCGAGCTCGGCGAGGACGTCCCGGGTCACCTGCGCGACCCCCGCCGCCCCGGCCAGCGCGAGGCCGTAGGCGAAGGGCCGGCCGAGGCAGACCGCGGTGGCGCCGAGGGCGAGCGCCCGGGCGACGTCGGCACCGCTGCGCACGCCGGAGTCGAGCAGCACCGGGACCCGGTCGCCGACCGCGTCGACGACGCCGGGCAGCAGGTCGAGCGTCGCGACCGACCCGTCGACCTGACGGCCGCCGTGGTTGCTGACGAGCACCCCGTCGACCCCCGCGTCGAGCGCGCGGCGGGCGTCGTCGGGGTGCAGGACGCCCTTGAGCACCACCGGCAGCCGCGTGCGCGAGCGCAGGGTGGCGATGTCGTCCCAGCTCAGCGTGGGTCGGGAGTAGACACGCAGGAACGTCTCCACCGCGGCGCGCGGCAGCGGGGAGCGCAGGTTGTCGACGAAACGCCCGGGGTGGTGGCGGCTGATCTCCAGCAGGGTGCGCACGGCCGTCGGCGTCGGGCGCGGTGCCGGGCGGGCGGGGCCCTCGGCGGTCTCGCGCGTCAGCCGGGCGAACACCGGGTCGGAGGTGTACTGGGCGATGCCCAGCCCGCGGGCGAACGGGAGGTGCCCGAGGTCGAGGTCGCGGGGACGCCACCCGAGCACGGTCGTGTCGAGGGTGACGACGACCGCGCCCGCCCCGGCCGCCTCGGCACGGGCGAGGAAGCTGTCGACGAGGTCGTCGGAGGTCGACCAGTAGAGCTGGAACCACCAGCCGGCCGTCGCGTACGGCGCGATGTCCTCCATGGCGTGGCCGGCCTGGTTGGAGACGATCATCGGCACGCCGGCCTCCCCGGCGCCGTGGGCGACGGCGAGGTCGGCCTGGCGGGAGACGAGGTCGAGCGCACCGATCGGCGCGAGCAGGACCGGGGCGTCCAGTCGGCGGCCGAACAGCTCGACCGAGGTGTCGCGCTCCCCCACCCCGCGCAGGACGCGCGGCACGATCCGGTGCCGGTCGAAAGCCGCGCGGTTGGCGCGGACGGTCTCCTCGCTGCCCGCGCCGCCGGCGACGTAGGCCCAGGCACGCCGCGTCATCGCTCGGCGCGCCCGCCGTTCCAACGCGGGGAACGCCGTCGGCACCACCGGCCGTCGCCCCGCAATCCCGCCCCGGTACACCTCGTCCTGCCGCGCCCGCCCGCTCTGGCTCACGTGTCCCATCCTCGCGTGGGCGCACCGTCCCGGTGCGAGCAATGCGGCTTTGCTTGCGTCCAACGCCAGGAACTCCGCATTCTCGCTCGGCAACGATCTCGAGGGAGGCGTCGGTGGGCACAGCGGCAGGGGCGGTCCGGGGGACGACGGCGGCGGATCTGGAGGCCACCGTGCGCGGCTACATGGACGCCTGCACCGCCGGCGACGCCGACACGGTGGCCGCCCACCTCGCCCCCGAGGCGGTGCACTACTTCCCGCCCGACATGTACGACGGCCCGTGGCGTGGCGCCCGGACGATCGCGCAGCGCTGGGCCACCGCGGTGCGCGAGCGCGGCTCGTCGTGGACCGTCGACGCGATCGTCGTCGACGAGCCGCGCCGGCAGGCCGTGTGCGAGTGGACCCACCACAAGGGTTCGCTCGGGGTGATCCTGCGCGGCGCGGAGTGGTACGAGTTCGACGGGGACGGGTTCATCACCGAGATCCGCGCCTACTACGCCTCGCCCCAGGCCCCCGACCTCGCCCGCCTCGAACTCGGCGGCTTCGACTACGCGGGACGGGGCTACCCGCACGCGTAGCCGGGCGCCTCGCGCGGCACGGCGTGTCGCAGCCGCGAGGATGTGGCGATCCTGGCGTTGAACGCCAGGAAAGCCGCATTGCTGGCACACCCCGTGTGCCACCGGCTAGTGGTCGAGGAGGTCGGTGATCGGGGCGAGAACGGTCGGCCAGGTCTCGTGGGCTGGGTCGACGATCGTGAAGTGGTCGCCCGGGACCTCGATCAGCGTGGCGTCGTCGCCGGACGCGCGGGCCGCGGCGACGTAGCGGCGGCTGATCGCCGGCGGGACGCGGTCGTCGCCGGGCGCGTGCACGCACCGCACCGGCACGCCGATCGGCAGCAGCGCCATCGGGTCGGCCGCGGCGTAGCGCTCCGGGACCTCGTCGGGCATGCCCCCGACGAGGTCGGGCACCGCGGTCCCGCCGACCCCGTCACGCGCCGCGTCGGCGAGCGTGAGGACACCCGCCAGCGACACGATGCCCGCCACCGGGACACGCGCCGCGACCCAGGCCGCGAGGTGCCCGCCCGCCGAGTGGCCGACCACCACGACCGGCGGGTCCGCCGCCGCGACGGCGCGGCCGACCGCGGCCTCGACGTCGTCGAGGGTCGCGGGGAACGCCGCCTGGCCGACGCGGCGGTACTCCACGTTCCACACGGTGGGCCCGCGGGCGTGCAGGTCCTCGGCGACCGGGGCGATGTGGTCGAGCCCGACCCGGGCGCGCCAGAAGCCGCCGTGCAGCAGCACCACCGTGCCGCGCCGACGACCCGGGGTCACGTCGACGAACTGGTGGGCCCCCGGCCCGTAGGCGAGCCGCTCAGCGCACACGCAGCATCGCGTCCAGCTCCACCGCGAAGCCCCGCGGCAGGGCGCGCACCCCGATCGCCGTGCGCGCGTGCTCCCCGCGGGCCCCGAACACCTCGGCCAGCAGGTCCGACGCCCCGTCGACGACCCCGGGCTGGTCGGTGAAGTCGTCGGTGCACGCCACGTAGCCCCGCAGCACGAGCACCTGGGCGACGCGGTCCAGCGAGCCCAGCGCGTCGCGTGCCTGGGCGAGCAGGTTGAGCGCGCACGCCCGCGCTGCGGCGTAGCCCTCGGCCACGCCGAGGTCGGCGCCGAGGCGGCCGGTGTGCCCGTCGGCGCCCTGCCCGGCCAGGTGCAGGACGTCGCCGGCCGTCGTCCACCCGCGGTAGTTCCCGGCCGGGCGGCGCAGTGGCGGCAGGGTCAGGCCCAGCTCGCCCAGCCGCTGCTCGGGGCCGGTCACGGCGACCACACCCGCCGCCGCCGGGGTTCGTCGGCGGGCAGGCCGAGCGCCCGCGCCACCCGGGCCACCGACCCCGCCGGGTCGGTCACCTCGAACAGCTCCGCGGCCATGCCCGCCCGGCGCGCACCGTCGAGGTTCGCGGCGAGGTCGTCGACGAACAGGCACCGGCGCGGGTCCTCCCCGAGCGCGGCGGCCGCGGCGCGGAACGCCGCCGGGTCGGGCTTGAGGACGCCGAGCTTCGCCGCCTCGAGCACCCCGTCGAAGCGGGCGACGGCGGGGAAGCGCTGCGGCCAGTCGTCGCCGAACCAGTGGGCCATGTCGTTGGTGAACGCGACGACGCGCACCCGCCCCGCGAGCCGGCCGATGAGCCCGAGGATCTCCCCGCGCACGTAGGAGCAGTCGCGCCACAGCGCGCCGATGTCCAGGTCGGGGCGGCGCCGGGCGAGGCGGGCCCAGTAGTCACGCTCCTGCGACTCGCCCACCTCGACGGCGCGGTAGTCGTCGTCGGGCCCCGTCGGCCCCGCCGGGAACCCGGGGACGTCGGTGGACTCGAACAGCGTAGGGATCACCACGCCGCCCATGTCGAGCAGCAGCGTGCCCCCGGCTCCCCGCGTCCGGCGCAGGGCCCGGCGCCGCGCGGCCCGCACGGGGTCGGGTGGCACGGGCTCGGGCCCGCCGGGCGGGCGCGGCGCGCAGGACGTCACGGGCTCCCCGACCGTCCGGCTCCGTCGGGCTCCGCGTCCGCGGGCGCGAGCACCGTGACGACGCCCTCGCTGCCGTCCACCCGCACCCGCTGGCCGGTGCGCAGGGTCGCGACGGCGTTGCCGGTGCCGACGACCGACGGCATGCCGTACTCGCGGCACACGATGGCGGTGTGGCTCATGATCCCGCCGACGTCGGAGATGGTGGCGGCCACGCGGGCGAACACCGGCGCCCACGACGGCGACGTCGCCGGGCACACCAGCACCTCGCCGGGCTGGACCTCGGTGAGCTCGGACGGGTGGGTGACCACGCGCACCGGCCCCTCGACGACGCCGGGTGAGCCGGCGGTGCCGCGCAGGGTGCCGGCGTCACCGTCGGCGCGCAGCCACTCGGACACCGTGGAGGTGGTGATACCCCAGAGCATGACCGTGAACGGCTCGTCGATCTGGGTCGGCGGCGGGCCGAGCGCCGGCGGCGGCTCCCACGCCCGCAGGGCCTCGTAGATCTCCCGGCGGCGCGTGATGATCGGGCGCCAGTGGTCGGCCCCGCGGGGACGCGAGCCCACCGACCAGCCCGCGACACAGTCGTAGATCGCCTCCGCGACCTCGTAGCGCCGCAGGAAGAACATGTCCTCGGGCTCGTCGAACTCGCCCATCGCCGCGAGCGCGCGGGAGAGCTCCTTGGACTTGGCCCAGAACGTCGCCCACATCCAGTGCTCGATGTACAGCACGTGCTCCTCGATGTAGGCGAACACCTGGCGGGCCAGGGCCAGGGTCTCGTCGAACGTGGCGCGCTCCTCGTCGGCGAGCAGCTCGCGGTAGCCCGCGGTGATCCGGTCGCGCTCGGAGAGCACCTCGTCGGTGGGGCGGTCGATCGACTCGCCCGCCTCGAGGCGGCGCAGGTACTCGCGCACCGACGCCAGCGGGATCTCCGGCTCGTCGGCCCAGGTGGGGTAGGTGTGGTACCCACCGGGGTGCCCGGGGTCGGTGTTGATGAGGAACCACGGGTCGGCGGTGCGCTCCCAGTCGGCGACCCACTCGGCGCCCGCGGTGTCCGAACGCAGGGCCGCGAAGAGCGTCGCGGCGTCCTCGGTGCCGCCGAGCCGCCCGGCCAGGCCGAGCCGCTGGGCCTCCTTGGCCAGCCGCTTGAGCTCGTCGTCGGGCCGGTAGAGCTCGACGCGCAGCCCGCCGACCATGCGCGAGATCGACTGGTCGGAGATGTCCGGGAAGGCCTGGCGGCACATCGCGAAGAACGTCAGGTACGCCGCGTAGCCGATGTTGAGCAGCTCGAAGTGGTACTGGTAGGTCTCGTACATCGTGAGCACGAGCCGGTCGAAGTCCCGGATCATCCGGAAGCCGGCCGAGTGCCCGACGTGCTCGTAGACGGTGGACTCGGGCTCGAGCTCGGGCAGGGGGTCGAAGCGCAGGCCCCGGATCTCCTCGAGCTTGGCGGTCACCTTCTCCTTCCACTCCGCGTAGATCGCGTCCCAGCGCTCGTAGTAGTGCCCGGCGCGGCGGCCGAACTCCTCGGCGCGGGCCGCGATCTGCTCTGCCGGCGCCGCCACGGGCGTCACGTAGAGCCGCCCGTTGACGATGCGCTGGTCGACCCCGAACGACGGCGGCATCGCGAAGATGCGGGTGTTGAACGCGCCGAGCGCCTGCCACCAGCACTCGCACTGGATCTCGTCGTAGGGGTGCAGCACGTCGGGGTGGTGCAGGCGGTCGGCGAACCAGAACCGGCCCTCGTCCAGCTCGCGGCGCTCGGGACCGAAGAGGTGGTACCAGTCGTACATCGACTCCCAGCCCTCGGCGCCGGGCGGGGTCTCGATGTCGAACGGGCTGGGGAACCGGTCAGCCGCCATGGTCGGGCTTCCCTTCGTGCGGGGCGGGGGTCGGGGTGGGGCTCGCGACGGGGGTGGCGGCCCCGCGGGTGAGGGTGGCCAGCACGGCGGACAGGGCCGAGCGGGTGCCGGGGCCGGCGGTGGCCGCGCGGGGGGCACGGGCGCTCCACACCGTCTCGGGACGGGTCTGGAGCAGGTGGACGTGCTCGGGGCCGCCCGGCTCGGCGACGGCGAACTCGCCGTCCTGGGGCACCCCGGCCGCGCGCTCGACCCGCCGCGCGACGGCGAGCAGCTCGGCGAGCTCGGCGTCGTCGAGGCAGGGACGCTCGCGGGCGTCCGGCGGCACCGGTACCTCCGTCGGGCCGGACGCCGCGCCGTCGGAGGAGCGCACGAGCCGCCGCGGCTTGGCGACGACCTCGCGGCGCAGCACCTCGCCGCTGATCTTGTCGAGGACGAAGCGGTCGGGGGTCACCGCGCCGGAGACCAGCGGCTCCCCCAGCCCCCACACGGCCTCGCACACGACGGTGGAGCGGTCGCCGTTGGCCGGGTTGAGCGTCATGAACACCCCGGCCGCCCGCGCGGGCACCATCTCCTGCACGACCACCGCCATCGCGCCCGCCGTCCCGACACCGGCGTGCCCCCGGTAGGAGACGGCGCGCGCGGTGTAGAGGCTCGCCCAGCAGCGGCAGACCGCGTCGGCCACCGCCTCGGCGCCCCGGATCTCGAGGTAGGTGTCGTGCTCGCCGGCGTAGGAGGCGCCGACGGCATCCTCCCCGACCGCCGAGGAGCGCACCGCGACGCGCACCGCGTCCCCGGCGAGCCGGTCGTGGGCCGCACGGACGGCGTCGAGCACCGGGCCCGCCGCGGCCGTCTCCAGCAGGCGCGCGCGCACCGCCGCCGCGGCCCGCTCGACCTCGTCGATCGCGGCGTCCGGCCGCAGCGCCCGCAGGGGTCGCTCCAGATCCCCGGTCCGGTCGCCGAGGGCCGCCCGGAAGGCCTCGGTCGTCACGACGAAACCGGCGGGGACGCGGGCCCCGAGCGCGACCAGCCGGTGCAGCCCGGCGCCCTTGCCGCCGACCACGGCGGCGTCCGCGGCGGCCGGGTCGTCGAGACCGATGACCCACGCCGGCCCACCCGCCCTGCTCACGAGCCGTCCCACCCGGCGACGAGCGCGACCACCGCCGCGTCGACGCACCCGCGCCCGGTCGCGGCCGCCGCGGCCTCGTCGGTCGCGACCAGCACCGTCGTCCCCGTCCCCGCGTCGAGCAGGTCGACCGCCACCCGTTGGGCGCCGGAGGCGGGCTCGCGCACCAGCACCATGCGGGCGCCACCGAGCCCGTCGACCTCGCGCTCGGACCAGACCCGCCCGACCACCTCGCCGAGGATCACGGCGTCGACCCCCGGGCCTCGATGGCCCGCGCGAGCCGATCGGCGCTGCCGTTCTCCAGCAGCCCGACCGACACCCCGTGGGGCTTCGGGTAGACCTGGGCTGCCCGCAGCTCGCCGTACTGCTCGACCGCGGCCGATCCGGCGTTGACGGCCTGGCGCACGGCGGCGAGCGAGCCGCGGACCGCCGCGGCGAGGTAGCCGCTGCTGACCCGCTCGACGGTCACGGTCTCGACGTCGGCGGTCTTCATCATCGCCTCGATCCCGGCCGCCAGCGCCACCACGCCGCGCGTCTCCAGGATCCCGATCGCTCCGGCACCGCGTTCCGCCATCGGTCAGCTCCCCACCATCGCCATGTCGCCGGCCAGGGCCTGGACCGGCGTGCACGGGCTCGCGAACACGATCGACTTCACCGCCCGCCCGGACACCGCGCGGGCCACCTCCTCGCCGACCTCGACGGCCTCCTCGACGGTCGCGAGGTCGCCGGTGACCGCCACGGCCACCAGCCCGCCGCCCAGGCGGACCGCCCCGCGGACCTCCACCTCCGTCGCCTTGACCATGGCGTCGACCGCGTCGAAGACCGGCACGAACCCCTCGGCCTCGATGAACCCCACTGCCCGTGCCATCAGGTCTCCCTGCTCTCGGTTGGCTCGCCCCACCACACGACCGCCGCGCCCGTGCCCCACACCGGGCCGTAGGCGAGGACCTCCCCGGGCCGGTCGACCGCGCCCGCACCGTCGAGGAACGCGAAGGCCCGGAACTGGCTGTCGGCCTGGGCCGCCGCGGCGTACTGCGGGCTCATCGCCAGAACCGCCTCCCGGTCGCCGGCGCGGATCGCGTCGAGCATCTTGCGGTTCCAGCGGTCGTGGGTGTCCTCGACGCGGTCCTCCCCCGGGTCGATCCAGCGCCCGGTCAGGCCCGAGGACAGGCCGGTCACCGCGACGACGCCGAGCCGGCGCCCCAGCTGCCCGGCGGCCCGCATCCCGGCGGCCGCGACGGCGGCCATCGCCGAGGGGTCGGCGTAGAGGTTGCACGACACCATCGCCCAGCGGCCCTGCCCGCGGGGGTCGAGCAGCTGCGAGGCGACGACCGTGCCGGTGTCGACGGGGAAGCCGTCGTAGCGGGTGCGCCGGGCCTGCATCCCGTCCGCGTCGATCGCGTCCGCCCAGCGGTGCGCGAGCTCGGTGTCGACGGTGACGTCGTAGGCGAGGTGGCCGTAGTCGTAGCGGTACCAGTTCTCGTCGGTGCGCCGTCCCCGGAGCCGGTCGTCGCACTGGACCTGGTGGCCGAGCACGGTGAACCAGTGCGTGGACAGCAGCAGCACCGTCTCGACGCCCGCGGCGCGCAGCCGGTCCCCGACCGTGCGCGTCGCCGTGGCGAGCTCGGCCCAGCTCGAGGTCGGGTCGCCGGCGAGCAGGTGGGGCATGGCGGGGACGAGGGCCGCCGGGAGTGCGTTCACGGCGCCACCCACTCGACGACGGCGTTGCCGGTGGCGATGACCGTCCCGTAGGCCAGCACGTCACCCGCGACCTCCGGCCAACCCATGGCCGCGAGCAACCAGGTGAGGCTGCCGGCCTTGGTCTCCGACGCCGTCGCGCCGATGTGGCGCGGGATCGCGTCCTTCAGCCGCGACGTCGGGCCCTCCCGGACGATCTGCAGGAGCTCCATGTCGCCGGCGTACTGCTCGTGGGAGAACGGGTGCTCGGCGGCCATGTCCTCGGGCAGGTCGGGCTCGGTGTCCCAGTGCATGTGCGACAGCGAGTTCGACGCCAGCAGCACCGCGCGGCGTCCCGTGCGCTCGATCGCCCGCCGGGTGGCCGCGCCCAGGGTCTCCATCTCGCCCAGCGACGCGTCGGAGTAGTAGTACGGGTTGTTGTTGGCCGAGAGCGACACGACGGGCAGGTCCCAGTCGGGGTTGGCCAGGTGCAGCGCGCCGATCGTCGCGTAGTCGACCCGCACGCCCTCCTCGCGCAGCGCGCTGGTGACGAGGCCGGCGCGCTCGCCCTCCTCGACGACGGCCTCGGCCAGCTCGACGTCGGTGCGGAAGTCGTAGTGGTAGCGGAAAAGGTGCGGGAAGATCGGCTCGACGCTGACGCCGCGCGGGTTCGGCACGCAGTTGACGTGGTGGCCGACCATCGTGATCCAGTGCGGCGCGTGCACCACGAGGACGTCGGGGCGGTGGGCGCGCAGCCGGCGGCGCAGCTCCTCGTAGCCCCAGCGCAGCACCTCCCAGCCCCCGGTCGAGCGCGGCTCGTTCTGGGGCGGGTTCTCCGCGTACACAAGGTGGGGCGGGTGCGGCGCCAGGTAGCCCGCGACGATCCCGCCGCGGCGCGGCCCCGGCCCGGGCGCCGCCGCCGGGCCCGGTCCCGACGGGGAAGCGGCCGCGCGGCGCGCCCCGGACCGGGTGCTGCCGGCGGGGAGGTGGAAGACGCGGGACACGGTTCGCGACGCTAGGGGCGGGCGCGGCGGCCGCCCCAGCGTCGTGTCCCGCAGGGCTGGACACCGTGCCGGGAGCTGCCCAGACTCCGGCAGATGGTGTCGGCCGGCCCGAGGAGTCAGGCGGTGAGCAAGGCGGCCGCCCTGCTGCGCGCCTTCGATCCGGGGGTCGACGTGCTCTCCACCCGGGCGCTGGCGGCCCGCACCGGCATCCCGCGCAGCACCGTGCACGTGCTCGCCACGACCCTGGCCGGCGAGGGCCTCCTGGAGACCGTGCCCGGCCGGGGCTGGCGCCTGGGACCGCTGCTGGTGGGGCTGGCGGGGCAGATCATCGAGCGGACCGGGCTCGTCGCCGCCGTCGAGGGCGCCCTGCCGGGTCTGCTGCGCGTGGCCGGCCAGGAGGTGCACGTGGGCCAGCTGGTCGGCGGCTGGGTCGTCTACCTGCACCGGGCCGCGGGTCCGATCCGCGCGCCGATGGACAACCGGGTCGGGCTGCGCGCGCCGGCCTGGCGCGGCGGGTGCGGCAAGGCCGCGCTGTCGCGGCTCGACCCGGCCGACGTCGACGAGCGCATCGCGCGGCTGTGCCGCGACGAGGGCGTGCCCGCGCCGGACCGCGCCCGGTTGGCCGACGAGCTCGCGGCCGCACGCCGCACCGGCTACGTCGTGTCCTCCTCCTTCCAGGCCGGACGGACCTCGGTGGCCGCCGCGGTCGTCGACGCCGACGACCGGCCGGTCGGCGGGCTCTCGGTCGCCGGCCCCTCGGCGCTGTTCACCCGCGCGGTCCTGGCGCGCACCGCCGACGACGTCGTCACCGCCGCCGCACGAGCCCGCGGCGCCCTCCCCGTCGTCCCCGCCACAGCGGCGCCGGCACCGCGCCCCGCCACCGTGCCGGCGCCCCGCGGTCCCGCGGAGCGGAACGTGGTGGTTCCACCTCCACGGTGAGCGGTGCCACGCTGCCGGGCATGAGTGAGCCCGCGAAGGTCCCGGCCGCCATCGTCGGCCCGGGCAACATCGGCACCGACCTGCTGGCGAAGCTCGCGCGCAGCGCGCGGATCGAGGTCACCGCGATGGTCGGGGTCGTCGAGTCCGAGGGGCTCGATCGCGCGCGGGCGATGGGCGTGCGGGCCTCCGCCGAGGGCCTCGACTGGCTGCTCGCGCAGGACCCGCTGCCGCGCATGGTCTTCGAGGCCACGTCGGCCAAGGCGCACGCCGCCAACGCACCCCGCTACGCCGAGGCCGGCATCCGGGCGATCGACCTGACGCCGGCGCACCTGGGGCCGATGGTGTGCCCGCCGGTCAACATGCCCGAGCACCTCGACGCCCCGAACGTCAACATGATCACCTGCGGCGGGCAGGCGACCATCCCGATCGTGGCCGCGGTGTCCCGTGTCGTCCCGGTGGCCTACGCGGAGATCGTCGCGTCGACGGCCTCGCGGTCGGCGGGACCCGGGACCCGGGCCAACATCGACGAGTTCACCCAGACCACCGCCCGCGCCGTCGAGGAGGTCGGCGGTGCCGAGCGGGGCAAGGCGATCATCATCCTCAACCCCGTCGAGCCACCGATGATCATGCGCGACACGGTGTTCTGCTCCCTGCCGCCGGAGGCCGACCACGACGCCGTGGCGGCCTCGGTGCACGCGATGGTCGAGCGCGTCCAGCAGTACGTCCCGGGCTACACGATGCGCGCGGAGCCCCAGTTCGACCCGCCGAGGCAGACGTGGGGTGGGCGCGGGCGCGTGGCGGTGTTCCTCGAGGTCAAGGGCAACGGCGACTACCTGCCGCCCTACGCCGGCAACCTCGACATCATGACCGCCGCCGCGGCGCAGGTCGGCGAGCTGGTCGCCGCCGACATGACGGAGGTGGCGGCATGAGCCGGCCCGAGAGCAGTGCCCGACCCCCAATTCGCTACGACGTCCGCATCACCGACACCACCCTGCGGGACGGCAGCCACGCGCAGGGCCACCAGTTCACCTCCGAGCAGGTGCGCGACACCGTCCGCGCGCTCGACCGCGCCGGCGTCGAGGTCATCGAGGTGACCCACGGCGACGGCCTCGGCGGCTCGAGCTTCAACTACGGCTTCTCGCACACCAGCGAGCTCGAGCTGATCGCCGCCGCGCGCGAGGAGGCGACGCAGGCGCGGATCGCGGTGCTGCTCGTCCCCGGCATCGGCACCGTCGACGACCTGCGCCGCGCCCGCGACGCCGGCGCCGACATCGTCCGGGTCGCCACCCACTGCACCGAGGCCGACGTCTCGCCGCAGCACTTCGGGGTCGCCCGCGACCTGGGCATGGAGACCGTCGGGTTCCTCATGATGGCCCACCGCACGCCGCCCGAGGACCTGGCGAAGCAGGCCCGGATCATGGTCGACGCCGGGTGCCAGTGCCCGTACGTCACCGACTCCGCGGGCGCGCTGCTGATGCACGAGGCGCGGGCGCGGTTCGAGGCGCTGCTCGCCGAGGTCGGCGACGAGGCCTGGGTCGGCTACCACGGCCACCAGAACCTCTCCCTCGGCGTCGCCAACTCGGTGATCGCGGCCGAGGTGGGCGTCAAGGAGATCGACGGCTCGCTCTGTGCGCTGGGCGCCGGGTCGGGCAACTCGCCCACCGAGGTGCTCGCCGCGGTGTTCGACCGCCTCGGCGTCACCACCGGGCTGGACGTCACCGCGCTGCTCGACGCGGCCGAGGACGTCGTGCGCCCCTACCTGCACCGCTGGCCGAAGATGGACCGCAACGCCATCACGCAGGGCTGGGCGGGCGTGTACTCGAGCTTCCTGCTCCACGCCGAGCACGCCGGCGAGCGCTACAAGGTCCCCGTCCCCGACATCCTGCGCCGCTGCGGCGAGCTCGGGCTGGTCGGCGGCCAGGAGGACATGATCATCGACGTGGCGCTGGAGCTGGCCCGCGAGCGTGAGCAGGGCTGATGTTCGTCCCCCACGTCATCGACGGCGCCGACACCGAGTCCCTCGACGGCGCCACCTTCCCGACCGTCGACCCCGCGACGCGAGAGGCCCACGCCGACGTGGCGCTCGGGTCGGCGGCGGACGCCGAGCGCGCGGTCACCGCGGCGCGGCGGGCGTTCGACGAGGGCCCGTGGCCCCGCATGGGGTTCACCGAGCGCGGCGCGATCCTGCACCGGCTGGCCGACCTCGTCGGCGAGCACGCCGAGGAGCTCGCGCTCGCCGACACCACCGACATGGGCAAGCCGATCGACGACGCACGCGGCAAGGACGTGCCGCGCACCGCCCAGAACCTGCGGTTCTTCGCCGACCACGCCCGGCTCGCCCACGGCGACGCCCTGCCGATGGACCCTGACGCGTCGGGTTCCGGGCACCACGCCTACACCCGCTTCCCCCCGGCCGGGGTGGTCGCGGCCATCGCGCCGTGGAACTTCCCGCTGATGCTCGAGAGCTGGAAGATCGCGCCCGCTCTAGCCTGGGGCAACACGGTCGTGCTCAAGCCCGCGGAGGACACGCCGACCTCGGCGACGATCCTCGCGCGCCTCGCCCTCGAGGCCGGGATGCCGCCGGGCGTGCTCAACGTCCTGCACGGCTACGGTCCCGACTCCGCGGGCGCGGCGCTCACCGCCGACCCCCGGGTCGACCGCATCACCTTCACCGGCGAGTCGGGCACCGGGCGGGTCATCTCCGCGGCGGCGGCGCGGAACCTCGTGCCGGTCAGCCTCGAGCTCGGGGGCAAGGGCGCCAACCTGGTGTTCGACGACGCCGAGCTGGCCGGCGCGGTCGACTGGTCGATCAAGGCGATCTTCACCAACGCCGGTCAGGTGTGCCTCGCCGGGTCGCGGCTCTACGTCCAGCGCGGGGTGTACGACGAGTTCGTCGAGCGCTTCGCCGCGGCGGCCGAGGCGCTGGTCGTGGGCGACCCGAAGCGCTCGGGCACGCAGATCGGCCCGCTCGCGTCCGAGACGCACTTCCGCAAGGTCCGCTCGTACCTCGACGGGCTGGAACACCACGGCGGGAAGATCCTCACCGGTGGCGGCGGCGAGGGCTGGACGGTGACCCCGACGGTGCTCGTCGACGCGCCGGCCGACGCGCCCGTGCAGCGCGAGGAGATCTTCGGGCCCGTCGTGTCGGTCACCCCGTTCGACACCGAGGCCGAGGCCGTGCGTGCCGCCAACGACACGCCCTTCGGCCTCAACGCCATGGTGTTCACCGAGAACCTCTCGCGCGCCCACCGCGTCGGCGCCGCGCTGCGGGCGGGCACGGTGTGGGTGAACTGCTTCTTCGTCCGCGACCTGCGCGCCCCGTTCGGCGGGATGGGCGACTCCGGCGTCGGACGCGAGGGCGGTGACTTCAGCCGGGAGTTCTTCACCGAGCCCCAGGCGGTGGTGATGGCCATCCGACCCGGGGACGCGTGATGCCGATCCTCGAGATCCACCTCGTCGAGGGTGACCACTCCCCCGACGTCGTCGCCCGCCTCCTGCGCGAGACGAGCCGGCGCTACGCGGACGTGCTCGAGTCCCCGCCGGAGCGTGTCCGGGCCTACGCCACGCTGCACCCCCGGGAGCACTGGGCCGTCGGCGGGGAGACGCACACCGCACCGGCGCCGTACTTCACCGCCGTCGTCCTGGGGGGCCGGCCCACCGAGCAGCGCCACCGGCTCCTGGCGGAGTTGACCGAACTCGTCGTCGACGTCCTCGGGGTGACGCGCTCGCGCGTGCGCGGTCGGCTCATCCAGGTCCCGCCCGACGACTGGGCCATCGGCGGCGTCCCGGCGTCCGGGGTCCGCCGCGAGGAGATCGCCGCGCGGGCGGCCGGGCCGCGGTGACCGGGCCTGCCGTGCCGCGGACCGTCGCGACGACCACGACGGACCCGGAGCACGCGCGGGCGGCCTGCGGCGAGGTGTTCTTCCCGCACCGGATGACGGTGCTGCACGACCGGCGCGACTTCGCGATGTCGCTGGACGCGATCGACCTCGGACCGGTCGCTGCCGGCGTGCTCTCCTACGGCGGCGAGGTCCTCATCGAGACCGGTGAGCTCGCCACCGCCTACGAGGTCAACGTCGCGCTCGACGGCGTCCTGCGGACCCGGTCGGGCAGCGTCGACGTCTGTGCCAGCACGCACACCGCCGCGGTCTACCGCCCGGACGGCGCCTCCCGCCTGCACGGCTGGGCGGACGGTGGACGGCTCTTCGGACTCAAGGTCGAACGGCGGGCGCTCGAGGCGCACCTGGCCGTGCTGCTCGACCGGCCGGTCCGCGGGCCGGTCGCGCTGGCGCCGACGATCGATCTCGCGGCGCCGGAGGGGCGCCGATGGTGGTCCCTGGTCGCGGCGCTCGCCGGGCTCGCGAGCGACCCGCGGGGCTTCGCCACCGACCCGCGAGTCATGCGCCCGCTCCTCGATGCGGTGGTCGGGGGGCTGCTCCACACCGTCGGGCACCCCGAGCGCGAGGCGCTGGCTCGTACCCCGACGGCGGTGGGACCGCGTTCGGTCCGTCGTGCCGTCGAGGCGGTGGCCGCGTGCCCCGAGCACCCGTGGACCGTCGCCGAGCTCGCCGCGGCAGCGGGGGTCAGTGCGCGTGGCCTGCAGGACGGTTTCCGCCGCCACCACGGCACCTCGCCGATGGCCCACGTCCGCGAGGTCCGCCTCCGGCGGGCCCACGACGAGCTGCGCGAGCACGGCGGCGGCGTCGCCGCGGTCGCGGCGCGTTGGGGCTTCACCCACCTCGGCCGCTTCGCCCGCGCGCACCGGGAGGCGTTCGGCGAGGCACCCGCCGTCACAGCGCGCCGCGCGGGCACTGCCGGAACCGACACCGCGGACCGCGCTCCGCGGATCGACCGATGACGTGGATCACACCTACCGTCGCGGCACCGTCCACCGCAGGGGAGGCACAGCGCCGTGACCACCGCCGAGGAACCCGCCATCACCTGCCCGGTCGACCACGGCCTCCTGGACTTCAACCCCATGGTCAGCCCGCACCGGGAGGACCCCCACCTGTTCTACCGGGCCGCCCGTGAGCAGCCGCCGGCGCTGAGCCCCACCCTCGGCGCCTACATGGTCACTCGGTACGACGACCTCGTCACCGTGATCGACGACCCGGAGACGTACTCGTCGAAGCCCGCAGTGCCGCTCATGTACAGCAATCCGCCGGAGGTCGTCGAGGTCCTGCGCGCCGGGAACGTCCCCGAGACCGGCGCGGTCGTGAACGAGGACGAGCCGGAGCACACCCCGATCCGCCGGGTCTTCGACGCCGGCTTCACCGGCGCGCGGGTGCGGGCGATGATGCCGACGATGCGCGCGACCGCGGACTCGCTGGTCGACGCCTTCGCCACGGGAGGCATCGAGCACAGCACCCCCGCAGGAGAGCCGAGCGCCATCCCGGCCCGCGGGCGCGCCGACCTCGTCGCGCAGTACGCCGTCCCGTTCGTGCAATCGGTGATCAGCGCGATCATCGGCTACCCACCCCAGGACACCGCACAGATCCAGATCTGGACCGACGACGTCGCCACCCTCTGGAACCCACTGGCGCCCCTGGAGGACCGGATCGCGTCCGCCGGGCGGATGGGCGACTACACCGTCTACCTCCAGGCCCTCATCGACGAGCGTCGCGCCCACCCGCGCGAGGACCTCATCTCCGATCTCGTCCACGGCGCCAACGGTTACCCGGGGCTGTCCGACGCCCTCGTCCACAACATCACCCGCGGGGCCGCGCGCGTGGCGGGGTTCGACACCACCCGCGACGCGATCACGGCGACGATGCTGGCGATCCTGCAGAACCCGGACGTCCACGACCGCGTCCTCGCCGACCCGGCGAGGACGATCCCGAAGGTCACCGAGGAGGTTCTGCGCCGCGACGCGCCGCACCGCGGCCTGTTCCGCGTGACAACCCGCGACACCGTGCTGGGCGGCACGGAGCTGCCCGCCGGGACGATGGTGCTCCTGCTGTTCGGCTCGGGGAACCGGGACGAGACCCGCTTCCCCCTCCCGGACACCGTCGACATCGACCGACCGAACGTGCGCCAGCACCTGGCGTTCGGTCGCGGGCTCCACGTCTGTCCCGGCGCGCCGATGGCCCGCGCCGAGATCCGTGTCGCCCTCGAGACCCTCGTGCGGCGCCTCCCCGAGATGCGCCTGGCCGACGGGTACACGCCGAGCTACATCGCGAGCTACTTCTTCCGTGGCCTGGAGACGCTCGACGTCACCTGGTGACCGCTGGGGCCGGTCGCTGTCCATGCCTTGCCTGGCATATTCCTGTTCCGGCATACTTCTCGGGTGACCACCCCGCCGGACGCCGCGACGTGGACGGCGTTGGCCGACCCGCACCGGCGCGCGATGCTCGGGCTGCTGCGGCAGCGGCCCCGGGCCGTCGGGGAGCTCGTCGACGCCCTGGAGCTCAGCCAGCCCAGCACGTCCAAGCACCTGCGGGTGCTGCGCGAGGCGGGCCTGGTGCGCGTGCGCGCGCAGGCCCAGCGCCGGGTCTACGAGGTCGACCCGGAGCCGCTCGTCGCGCTCGACGCGTGGCTCGCGCCGTACCGGCGGCTGTGGTCCGACAGCCTCGACGCCCTCGGCCGACGCCTCGACGGGACCGCCGTCGAGGACCCGGCCCACGAACCCTCGGAGGACACCCCGTGAGCCCCACCGGCAGCTACCTCGAGATCGACGGCCGCCCCGCCCTGCGCTTCGTCCGCGAGTACGCCCACCCCGCCGAGCGGGTGTTCGGCCTGCTCACCGACCCCGCCGAGCTCGCCCACTGGTTCCCGGCCACGGTCGTCGCCCCGGACTGGAGCCCGGGCGCGACCCTCACCTACACCTTCGAGACCGACGGCGACGGCGGCACGGGCACGGTCCTCGCCCACGACCCGCCCCGACGCGTCGCGTTCACGTGGGAGGGCGAGGAGCTGCACTTCGAGGTCGAGACCCTGCGCAGCGGCCACACCCGCCTCACGTTCACCCACCTCCTCGACGAGCGCGACGCCGCCGCGCGCAACGCCGCCGGCTGGGACCTCTGCCTCGACGCGCTCGACGCCACGGTCGAGGGCACCCCCGCGGCCCCGGAGGGCGGACGCACCCCGGACTGGGAGCAGGTCTACGAGGCCTACGTCGCCGCCGGGGTCCCCTCGGGAGCGCCGATCCCGGGCTGACGGGGAGCCGCGCCACACTGCGGTCGTGACCGATCCGCTCGCGGCGCTCGACGCCGGTCCCGAGATCGCCGACGCCGACCTGACCGGCGCCGACCCCGTCCGCCTGCGCGAGCGCCTCGACCGCGGCCACGCCCGGCCGTGGGTCCTGCGCCGCTGCGTGCTCGACGAGGCCGACCTCGCCGGGGTCGACCTGTCGGGCGCCGTGCTCGAGCAGGTCCGCGCCCCGGGCGTGTGCCTGCGCGGCGCGGTGCTCGACGGGGTGCAGGTCACGGGCGGCTCGCTCGCGGGCGCCGACCTCACCGACGCCGACCTCACCGACGCCGTCCTCGACGGCGTCGACCTCTCGCACGCCCGGCTCGTCGGCGCCCGGCTCGTCGACACGACGTTCCGCGACTGCCGCATGATCGGCGTGGACCTCACAGAGCTGCGCAGCCTGGCGGTGACGTTCACCGTCGACGGCTCCTCGCTCGCGCTGGCCCGGCTCACCGACGGCCACCTGCGCGGCTGGCGCCTCGACCGCGTCGACCTCTCCGACGCCGACCTCTCGGGTGCCGACCTGCGCGACGTCGTCGCCACCGACACCAAGCTCCGCGGCACCGACCTCACCCGTGCCCGCCTCGACGGCGCCGACCTCCGCGGCGCCGACCTCGGCGAGCTCACCCCCGACACCCCCGCGGTGCTGCGCGGCGCGATCATCTCCCCGGCGCAGGCCGCCGACCTCTGCCGCGCCCTGGGCCTGCAGGTGGTGTGAGGTCAGCCCAGCCGGTGGCCGGGGCGCAGAACCTCGGCGGGGTCGACGGCACGCTCGCCCACGAGCAGGCGCCGCGGCCGGATCCACGCGTCGCCCGTGGCGACCAGCGGCCCCTCCTCGTCCTCGTCCACCACACCGGCGTCGTGGCCCGCGGAGGACCGCCCGGTGGCCGACGCGCGGAGCAGGCCGATCTCGTCGCCGCCCCGGCGCGTGCGCGGGACGCCCCACGGCGAGGGGTAGGGCCCGTAGTCGCACGCCCGCACGAAGTCGAGCACCTCGCGCGCGGGTGCGGTCCAGGGCACGCGGCCGTCGTGCGGCACGCCCCGCCCGTAGTAGCGCCGCGCGGCGCGGTCCTGCGGGTGCCGCGGCACGGCGTCCGGCCCGGCGTCGAGGAACGCCAGGAGCCGGTCGACGAGCTCCTGGCCGTGCTTGATGCAACGCACCGAGACCGTCAGCGCGGTGTCGTCTGAGGTGATCGGGAAGCGGACCTGGTCGACGACGTCGCCGGTGTCGATCCCGGCCTCCATCCAGTGCAGCGTCACCCCGTGCTCGGCGTGCCCCTTCGCCACCGCCCAGCTGGGGGAGTTGAGGCCCGCGACCTCGGGCAGCGGCCCGGGGTGCAGGTTGAACGCCCCGACCCGGGGCGCGCCGAGGATCTCTGGCCGCACGAGGTGCAGCGAGTGGACGTTGAGCAGCACGTCGACACCCCTCTCCCGCAGCTCGTCGGCCAGGGCGGGGTCGCGGACGCGCTCGGCGGGCAGGGTCGGCACGCCGAGCTCCGCGGCCGCCGACGCCACCGTCGCCCCGGCCCCCGTCGGCGCGCTCGCCGTGAGTACGACGGACAGCCGGTGCCCGCTGCGGGCGACGCGCTGCAGGGCACGGACCCCGGCGGCCTCCTCGGCGACGAGTGCGATGTCCACGGCGCATCTCTACCAGCCCGCGCGGAACGGGCACGGATCGCCCACCGTCGGCACACTGCCCCGGTGAGCGGACGCCTCGCCGTCGCCGCGGGCGTGGTCCTCGTGGCGGTGGTCGTGCTGGTCGCGGGCCTGTGGCTGTTCCAGCGCCACCTCGTCTACCTGCCCTCGCCCGGCCCGGTCCCGCCGGCGGCGACCGTCCTGCCGGGCGCGGAGGACGTCGTGCTCAGCACGGGCGACGGGCTGCGCCTCGGCGCCTGGTACGTCCCCGCGCAGGGGCCGCGCCGCGACGTCACGGTGCTGGTGGCGAACGGCAACGCGGGCGACCGCTCGCTGCGCGCGCCCCTGGCGGCCGCCCTGCGCGCGGAGGGCCTGGACGTCCTGCTGTTCGACTACCGCGGCTTCGGCGGCAACCCGGGGCGACCGACCGAGGATGGGCTGGTCGCCGACGCCCGCGCCGCCCGCGACCACCTCGTGCGGGAGCGCGGCGTCGCGCCGTCCCGCCTGCTCTACCTCGGCGAGAGCCTCGGCGGGGCGGTCGTCGCCCGGCTCGCCGCGGAGGGACCGGTCGGCGGCGTGGTCCTGCGTTCGCCGTTCGTCGACCTGCCCTCGGTCGGCGAGCGCGTCTACCCGTTCCTGCCGGTGCGCCTGCTGCTCGTCGACCGCTTCCCGGTCGTGGAGCCGATCGCCCGCGCCCGGGTGCCCACGACCGTCGTCCTGGGCGAGGCCGACTCCCTCATCCCCCCGGTGCAGAGCCGGGCGGTGGCCGCGGCGGCCGACGGCCGGGTCGTCGCCGTGCCCGGGGCGGAGCACAACGACGCCGTGCTCGGGCACGGGCCGGCCCTCGTCGAGGCGGTGACGCGGCAGGCCGAGGCGCTCGGATGAGGGTGTGCGCGCTTGTCCGTGCCCCAGCACGGGCAGGCGCGCACGAGACCGAAGGTCAAAGTCCGCGCCGCGCCCCCATGTCCAGCGCCAGCGTCGAGCCGGTCAGCGCCGTCGCCTCCGGGTCCAGCAGCGTCGCGACGGCCCACCCGACCTGATCGGGGGTGACGAGGGCGCCCAGCGGCGACTCGGCGCGGCGCTCGGCGAGGATCTCCTCGACGTCGACCCCGCGTGCGGCCGCGCGCTCGGCCGACAGGCGGCGCAGCCGGTCGGTGTCGGCGGGGCCCGGGGCCACGAGGTGCGCGGTGATCCCGCGCGGGCCGTAGGCGTCGGCGAGCTGGCGGACGAGGTTCGCGAGCGCCGCGTTGGTGACGCCCGCGCCCGGCACGTGCGGGGAGGGCTCGGCGCCGTAGTGCCCGCCCAGGGCGACCAGCCGGGACCCCTCGGTGAGCCACGGATCGACGGCCCGGACCAGGCGCAGCATGCCGCCCACCTTCAGCGCGACGGCCGCGCCCAGCGCCGCCGGGTCGACGGTGTCCAGCCCGCCGAGCGCCGGCAGCCCGGCGGCCTGCACCACCATCCGCACCGGTGCGCCCCACGCCGCCACCGCGTCGGCGATCGCCGGTCCCGCGGCGTCGTCGCCGATGTCCTCGCCGATGTCCCCGGCGCACGCCGCCACACCCCCGTCGTCCGCGGTCAGCGCGCCGAGCGCGTCGGCCGCCCGGGCCACGGCCAGCACGGGCACACCGCGCCCGCGCAGGCGGCGGACGATCGCACCGCCCAGGGCCCCGGTGGCGCCGACGACGACGGCGAGGGGCTCGCCCGCGGGGCCCTCCGTCACGGCGTCCCCCCCGGCGCCGTCGTCCGGTACCGGGAGCAGGGCACGACCCCGCCGATGTCGAGCAGCAGCACACGACCCACGCAGCGTCACCCTAGGGGCGGCGATCGACCGCCCCCAGGGCCCCGTTCGGCGGCGGGCAACGTTCCCGGGGGTGGAACGTGTCGGTTGCCTCACAGTGCCGGTCGGATGAACGGTGATCGTGCGCTCATCGTCGAGGAGGATCAGATGGCCAACGTGGTGCCGGTGGACGAGTTCGCCACGGGCGAGTGGTACCCCGGGTACCAGCCGGAGCACTTTGCCGCGCCCTACATCGTCGACCCGGCGAGCCCGTTCAAGCCGGGTGACGAGCAGGGCTTCTGGTTCCTGGACTTCCACTGGTCGCGAGGTCTGACCCCCCTGGCCGCGACGTTGTGGAGCGCCGACGGCTACTGCTGGGGCACCCAGCACGCGGCCGAGGAGCTGCCCCTGCCGCCCGGCCGCGGGATCACCGCGCGCTTCGCGGGCACGCACCTCTACGGGTGCGCCCTGCCCGAGACCGACCCGCGCGAGATCGGCGCACGTGCCAACCGCATCGCCCGCAACCTCCCCCGTTTCCTCGAGAACTACCGCTCGATCTGGGAGGCCGGGCGCGACGAGCTCGAGGCCACCTGGCAGTACTTCCGCGGCGTCGACTTCGCCGGCACTCCCGACCTCACCGGTCTGCTCACCCAGGGCCGCCGGTACCACAAGCGGTCGATGGAGATCCACTTCGACGTCATGTACCCGATGCTGGCGAACTTCCTCGGCTTCTACGGAGCCTGCGCCGACATGGGGATCGACCCGGCCGAGATCGGCAAGTTCCTCCAGGGCGAGGACACCAAGATCATGGAGACCGACCGCGAGCTGTACAAGCTCGCGATGCGGGCGCGCGCGGCCGGTCTCGCGGAGGTCTTCGAGACCCACGAGCCGCACGAGATGCGCGCCGCGCTGGGCCGTCACGGCGGCGCGGCGTCGGTGTGGCTCACCGAGTTCGACGACTTCCTGCAGATCTACGGCTGGCGTGCCGAGGCCACGTGCGACGTCGGCGTCCCGAGCTGGATCGAGGACAACACGATCCCGCTGGGGCTGGTGAAGACGTTCCTCAAGAAGGACGACGCGCACGACTTCGAGGCCGCCGCCCGCAACGCGGTGGCCGAGCGCGAGGCGGCCATCGAGAACGCCCGCGCCGGGCTGACCCGGGAGGAGCAGGCCGTCTTCGACGCCGGCCTCGCCTCCAACCAGGCGGCGAACTTCCCGTGGTGGCAGGACGACCACAACTACTACATCGACCTCAAGGTCATGCTGCCGCTGCGCTGGGGCTGCCAGGAGCTGGCGCGACGCGAGGGCGCGGACCACCAGGACGACATGCTCTACCTGTTCTGGCCCGAGCTGATGGACGTGGCGTCCGGGCGTCGCCCCTACGCGGGCGAGCTGCGCAGCCTCGTCGGGCAGCGCCGCCAGTACTTCGACCACTGGCACGCCAGGCGCGGCGAGATGCCCAAGGTGCTCGGCACCATTCCCGAGGCCGTCGAGGATCCGGTCCTCATCGAGATCTTCGGGCTCAACCCCGCGTCGATCAAGGCCGTGCAGAACCCGGACGCGGCGAAGCAGACGGTGATGAAGGGCGTCGCCGCCGCCAAGGGCACCGCCCGCGGCACCGCCCGGGTGCTCCAGTCCTCCGACGAACTGCACCGCCTCGAGCCCGGCTCGATCCTGGTCTGCGAGTCGACCTCGCCGAACTGGACGCCCGCGTTCGGCAAGATCGCGGGCGCCGTGTGCGACGGTGGCGGCATGCTCTCGCACGCGGCCATCGTCGGCCGGGAGTACGGCGTCCCGACGGTGACCGCGGTCGGTGTCGCGACCCTCTCCATCGGCGACGGCGACGAGATCGAGGTCGACGGGACCACCGGCACCGTCACCGTGCTGCAGAAGGCCACCACCGCCGGCACCACCGCCGACACCACCGCGGACACCGCCGCCGACGCCCCCGTCGGGGTCGCCGGGTGACCGCCGCCCCGGAGGTAACCGTGACGCTCGCCGAGCCCGACGAGACCACCACCGCCGCGTCCACGACCGCCGGCACCACCGCCGTCCACAGCTGCGAGGCCGTGGTCTGGATCGACGAGGTCGATCCCGCGCGCGCCGTCGCGACGGGGGGCGCCAAGATGGGCCGGCTCGCCGAGCTCCAGCAGTCGGGGGTGGAGGTCCCGCGGGGCTTCGCGGTCACCGTCGACGCCTACGCGCGGCACTGCCGCGAGTCGGGTCTCGACGACCGGATCGACGCGGTCATCGCGCGGCTCGGGTCGTCCCCGAGCGACGTGGAGGTGGAGGCGGCCTCGGCGGCGATCCGCGGGCTGTTCTGCGAGACGCCGATCGGGGCCCACCTCACCGAGCGGCTCACCGAGGCCTACGAGGAACTGTGCCTGCGCGCGGTCGACGTCAACGTCCCGGTGGCGGTGCGCTCGTCGGCCACCGGGGAGGACGCCGCCGACGCCTCGTTCGCCGGCATCTTCGACACCTACCTCGGTGTCTCGGGGATCGACCGGGTCCTGGACGCGGTGCGCAACTGCTGGGGCTCGCTCTTCACCACCCGCGCGCTGGCCTACCGGCTGCGCAAGGGCATCAGCCACCACGACATGCCGATCGCGGTGGGCGTCATCGAGCTGATCCACGCCCGCAGCTCGGGCGTGGCGTTCTCGGTGCACCCGGTGACGGGCAAGCCCGACCGGATCGTGATCGAGACCAACTGGGGCTGGGGCGAGGCCGTCGTCCAGGGCCTCGTCGACCCCGACCACGTGGAGATCGGCAAGGCCGACGGTCGGGTGCTGCGCTACGACGTGGCGCACAAGCGGGTCGTGTCGGCGTTCGACTTCGCGGTCGGCGCGGTGACCGAGATCGACATGCCGGCCAAGCTGGCCGACCGCCAGGTGCTCGACCCCGAGCAGATCGGCGCGATCGCGTCGGCGGTCACGGCCATCGAGGAGCACTACGGGCACCCGGTGGACGTGGAGTGGGTGATCAGCCGGCACCGGCGCCCGGGCGACCCGGTCTGCATCGTCCAGACCCGCCCGGTGACGGTGACCGCCGCGCCCGAGGAGGCCGCACCGGCCGCCTACGACCCCGTCGCCCTGGCCCAGAAGTACCTCTTCTCCGGCAAGCCGATCCCGGGCCGGTAGCCATGTGCGTGATCTTCTGAGCTATAGCCCAGAAGATCACGCACGTAGGGTCAGGACAGGGCCAGGCGGCGGGTGATGACGTCGGCGGTGTCGGTGACGAGGGTCGTGTAGCGGCGCATGGTCGCCGCCGGGGCGCGGGAGACCGGCACCGCGACGCTCACCGCGGCGACGGGCGCGCCCGCGCCGTCGCGGATCACCGCGCCGACCGAGACGACGCCGAGGCGGCTCTCCTCGCGGTTCTCCGCCCAGCCCCGCGCCGCGATCTCGGCGAGCCGGCGGCGCAGCAGCGCCTCGTCGGCGATCGAGTGCGGCGTCGGGCGCTCGGGCACCCACCCGTCCAGCCGGGCGTCGAGCTCCCCGGGCGGCAGCGCGGCGAGCAGCACCTTGCCGGTGCTCGTCGTCGTCGCCGGCAGCCGTGTCCCGACCCGGGCGAAGATCCGCACCGTGTGCGGGCTCTCCAGCCGCTCGACGTACACCGAGTCGAGCCCGTCGAGCACCGCGAGCTGCACGGTCTCGCCGGTGGCGTGGCGCAGGCCCGCCATGGCGGGCATCGCGGCCTCGTGCAGCCCGACGTGCGGCGCGACGCTGGCGCCGAGCTCGTGCACGGCCAGCCCGAGGCGGTAGACCCCGCCGGGGGCACGTTCGAGCAGGCGTTCGTCGGCCAGCGTCGCGAGCAGCCGGTGCACGGTGCTCGTGCCCAGGCCCAGCCGGCGCGCGAGCTCGGCCACGCCCAGCTCGCGGTCGGCGACCGAGAACTCCTTGAGCAGCCGCGCCGCGTTGCGCACCGAGCCGATCTCCCAGCTCGGACGTCCCGTCATGCGGGAAAGGGTAGGGCGGCACGACGGACCGCGTCCTCAGGACACGGTCGCGGCCGTGCGCCGGCGCACGGCCAGCGAGAGCCCGGCGGCGACGACGCACAGCGCGCCGGCGCCCCACCACGCGCCGTCGTAGTCCCCGGTCAGGTCGCGGACCAGGCCGGCACCCACGGCCGCCAGCGCCGAGCCGACCTGGTGGGACGCGAACACCCAGCCGAACACGATCGGCGCCCGGGGTCCGAAGTGCTCCCGGCACAGCGCGACGGTCGGCGGCACCGTGGCCACCCAGTCCAGGCCGTAGAAGATGATGAACGCCCACAGCGGCGGGGCGGCGGTGGGCGCCAGCAGGAAGGGCAGGACCGCCAGGGAGGCGCCGCGCAGCACGTAGTAGACGGCGAGCAGCTTGCGCGGGTCGACGCGGTCGGTCAGGTAGCCCGAGGCGATCGTGCCCAGCACGTCGAACACCCCGACGACGGCGAGCAGCCCGGCCGCCGTGGTGGCGGGCATGCCGTGGTCGTGGGCGGCGGGCACGAAGTGGGTGTTGAGCAGCCCGACCGTGGTCGCGCCGCAGATCGCGAACCCGCCCGCGAGGAGCCAGAAGGTGCTGGTGCGGGCCGCGTCGCGCAGCACCGTGAGCGTGCGCCGGGCCGCGCCGGCCGTGACGACCTCCTCGTGCTGCTCGTCGCCGGGGTCCGCGCCGTGGGCCACCGTGCCGACGTCGGCGGGCCGGTCGCGCAGGAACAGCAGCACCAGCGGCACGACGAGCAGGGCGCCCGCCGCGATCACCAGCGACGCCGCCCGCCAGCCCACCGACCCCGCGAGCGAGGCCATCAGCGGGAGGAACACCAGCCCGCCCGCGGCCTGCGCGGCGGTGAGCACGCCCGAGACGAGGCCGCGGCGGCGCACGAACCACCGGCCGGTGACGACGGCGACGAAGGCCAGCGCCATCGACCCGGTGCCCGCCCCGATGAGCACGCCCCAGAGCAGGACGAGCTGCCAGACCTCCTCCATGAACACCGTCAGCGAGCTGCCCGCGGCGACGACGACGAGCGCGACCGCGACGACCCGGCGCATCCCGAAGCGCTCCATCAGCGCCGCGGCGAACGGGGAGACGACGCCGTAGAGCAGCAGGTTCAGCGATACCGCCGACGAGATCGCCGCCGTGGACCACCCGAACTCCGCGTGCAACGGGTCGACGAACACCCCGGGCGCCGAGCGGAAGCCCGACGCCCCGAGCAGGGTCACGAACGCCGTCGCCGCCACCGCCCAGGGCCACGCCGAGGGACGGGCGGGCGGGCTCGCGGCGGGCGGGGTGTCGGGCCGCGCTTCGGTCACGGGGAGCCAGCATGGATCGCCGTCGACGACGGAGCCAGTGGCCGGAACGCCAACTCGTGCAAGAATCCGGCCATGCCCGGAACCGACCGCCACGTCGTCGCGGTGCTCGCGCTGCCCGAGGTCATCGGCTTCGACCTGCAGATCCCGCCGCTGGTGTTCGGCACGGCCGAGCAGGCCGGCCGCCCGCTCTACGACGTGCGCGTGTGCGGGCTCGCCGAGCGCGTGTCGACCACCGCGGGCTTCGCCCTGGCTCTCGAACACGGGCCGGAGGCGCTCGCGGCGGCGGACACCGTCGTCGTGCCGGGCACGCGGTTCGCGCCGGCACGGCGCGACGGCGTCCTGCCCCCCGAGGTGCACGAGGCGCTGGCGGCCGTGCCGGCCGGTGCCCGCTGGATGTCGATCTGCACGGGAGCGTTCGTGCTCGCCGCGGCCGGCCGCCTGGCCGGGCGGCGGGCGACGACGCACTGGGCGTACGCCGCGGACCTGCGCCGCCTGCACCCCGATCTCGACGTCGACGAGTCGGTGCTCTTCGTCGACGACGGCGACGTCGCCACCTCCGCGGGCCTCGCCGCGGGCCTGGACCTCTGCCTGCACGTGCTGCGCGCCGACCACGGCGCGGAGGTCGCCAACGCCGTCGCCCGTCACCTCGTCGTGGCGCCGTGGCGCGACGGCGGGCAGGCGCAGTTCATCGACCACCCGGTGCCGCCCGCGGGCGCGGGCGCGACGGGGGCGGTGCGGGCCTGGGCGGTGGAGCACCTCGACGCCGACCTCGACGTCGCGACCCTCGCGGCACGCGCGTCGATGAGCGTGCGCACCTTCACCCGCCGCTTCCGCGCCGAGACCGGGACGTCCCCGCACGCGTGGGTCGTCGCCCAGCGCGTCGCCCGCGCGCGCCGCCTGCTCGAGCAGAGCGACCTGCCGGTCGAGCGCGTGGCCGCCGCCGCGGGGCTGGGCACCGCGGCGTCGCTGCGCGCCCACCTCGCCGAGGAGGTCGGCCTGTCGCCGCTGGCCTACCGGCGCCGGTTCCGCGGGGCGAGCCATCCCGCATAGCGGGACATCGCCCTTCTCCCGGGCTCAGGCGGCTCCCTAGCGTCGGGGCACCGCCACACACCCGGGAGGGCACCGTGCTGACCGCCGAGCAGAACGAGGAACTCACCGCCGTCGAGGCCGGCACGCCGATGGGCGAGGTCCTGCGCCGCTACTGGTACCCGGTCGCCTTCACCCGCGAGCTCGAGGAGTTCCCCGTCAAGCGTGTGGAGCTGCTCGGCGACTTCTTCGCGCTGTGGCGCTCGCCGTCCGGGCGCTACGGGATCATCCCCGAGCCCTGCCCGCACCGGAAGGCGTCGATGGCCTACGGCGTCGTCGAGGGCGACGGGCTGCGCTGCCCGTACCACGGCTGGAAGTTCGACGTCGACGGCGCGTGCACCGACCAGCCCGCGGAGAAGGACAACACCAACTTCCAGGAGCGGGTGCGCGCGACCGCCGGGAAGGTCGAGGAGCTCGGCGGGCTGGTGTGGGCCTACGTCGGCCCGGACCCCGCACCCCTGCTGCCGCGCTTCGACGTCTACGTGATGGACGGGTTCCGCGACATCGGCTGGGCGGACATCCCCTGCAACTACGTGCAGGTGATGGAGAACGCGGTCGACCCGCACCACGTCGAGCACCTGCACGGCCGCTACTTCGAGTTCATCGGGCGTCACGAGGGCTTCACCGCGCCGGCGTCGTTCGGGAAGAAGCACCAGCGCATCGGGTTCGACGCGTTCCAGTGGGGCATCATCAAGCGGCGGGTGCTCGCCGGGGCGTCGGAGGACAACGACGACTGGAAGGTCGGGCACCCGCTCGTCTTCCCCTACAACATGCGCGTCGGCGGCGGCGGCATCCACCAGATGCAGATCCGCGTGCCGATCAACCGTACGACCACGCGGTTCATGCTCTACACCGTCCACGCGCCCGAGGGCTACGAGCCGGTCGCGCAGCAGACGGTCCCGGACTACGAGATCCCGGTGTTCGACGAGCGCGGCCACCACGTCGTCGACTACGTCGAGGGCCAGGACATCATGGCCTGGGTGACGCAGGGCCCGATCACCGACCGCACCACCGAGCACCTGGGCCGCTCCGACATCGGCGTCGCGATGCTGCGCAAGATGTTCCGCCAGCAGATGGCCGCCGTGGCCAAGGGCGAGGACCCGCTGGGCACCATCCGCGAGCCGCACGAGCGCATCGACCTGCCGTGCGAGAAGGACAAGTTCCACGCCGGCGGCGCCCAGTTCGCGCTCGACTTCTGCGCGATGGGCTCGACCCGCTACTCCCCCGCCATCGAGACCATCCGCCAGGTCCACCTCTCCGCCGCGGACCGGGTGGCGGCCGACCACGAGGCCGGGCGGACGTCGTTCCTCCCGGCGGGCGGCATCGGCACGGCGACCCTCGCCCCCGACACGTCCGCGCAGGTGGACTCGGGCCGGATCCCGCGGTGACCCGCCCGCCATCGACACCTCCCGACGGATCGGCGGGCGCGCGCATCGACCGCCGCTTCGCCGCCGACGTCGAGGCCCACCGCCGCGACGCGCCCCGGTTCTGCCCGGCGTGCGCCCGCGACCTCGGCCTCGCCACCGAGTTCTGGGAGGGCGACGAGCGCCGGTTCTACTGCTGGTGTGCCACCTGCGGCTGGACCGGCGAGATCACGACCACCGGCGAGACGGCCCGGGGCCACGAGCCGCAGGACTAGCGCGTCACCGCTCGACGGTGAGGTCCCAACTGTTCAGCGTGCCGCGGTCGACGGCGAGGTCGTCGACGACCTGGATCGTCCACGGACCCTCGACGGGCTGGCCGACCAGGGCGGCGAGCCGCGGGTCCTGGCGGCTGTCGACCCGGATCTCGAGGTTCGGCTGCGCGCGGGTGCAGGTGGGCACGTCGGCGAGCGTCGCCGACGCGCCCTGGGGGGAGCGCAGGGTCACCGTGAGGTCGCAGGTGTAGGGGTGGGTGACCGACACCCCGACCCGGAGCGCGGACACCGAGCCCGAGCCGTCGAGGGTGATCGTGTCGGTGGCGCCGGCCGGGTCGTCGTCGGGGATCGGCAGCGACCGCGACGACGCGCCGGTGAGCGTGCCGCCGCCGAGGGCCACGAGGAGCACGATCACCGCGACGAGGACGACGAGGACCCCGGCGCCGCCGAGGATCCAGGGCAGCGGCTTGTTCCTCCTCGGCGGCTGCGGGCCGTGGCCGGGCTGGCCGTACGGCCCGTGGCCGGGCTGCCCGTAGCCCGGCTGACCCCAGGGCGCTCCGTACGCCGGCGGCCCGTAGCCCGGCGGGCCGTAGGGCTGCTGGCCGTAGGGCTGCTGATAGCCCCCGTGGTACGGCTGGGGACCGGACTGGCCGTGCCCGGGCTGACCGTAGGGCTGGCCCCCGTAGTACGGCTGCGGCCCCGACTGCCCGTACCGGCCCTGCGGGTCCCACGCCGAGGGATCGACCTGCGGGCCGTGGGCGGTGGGCTGGGACCCGAGCGACTCGGAGCGGTGGGGATCCCCGGACCCGGAGCCGCCGAAGGGGGAGGACACGGGCGGGAGCATACGGTCCGCGAGACATGCGGAGACCGGCTCGCCCGATCGTCGACCGCGGCGTGCGCTCCGGTCGGCCGCGCTACTCCCGGGCGTGCGCGCGCAGCCGTTCGGACCAGGACAGCGGCCGGGGCGGATCCCCGACGTCGGCGTGGGGCACGCCGTCGATCTCGCGGACCGGGTATACGCCCAGCACGTGCCGGGGCGAGGTGTCGCAGGCGCCGGTGTCGAGGTCGAAGCGGTACCAGTGCCACGGGCACACCAGCGCCCGCCCGTCGCGCACCCAACCCTGCTCGAGGGGCCCGCCGTTGTGCGGACACGCCGCGTCGACGACGCGCAGGCCGTCGGGGAGCGCGAGCACGACGAAGCGCCGGCCGTCGTCGCTGGTGACGACGCCCGGCCCGTCGACCCGGATCAGGGTCACCGCTTCCCGGCCCTATCTCCGACCGGACGCCCGCAACGACGCGAGCGACTCGCCGCCGACGAACCAGTGCTCGGGCTCGCACTCGGTGACGACCACCCGCACGTTCTCCGCGGGCGCCCCGACCGCACGCGAGACCGCCGCAGTGACCTCCTCCCCCAGCGCGGCGAGCTGCTCGGGGCTGCGGCCCCGGGCGAGGGTGATCTGCACGAGCGGCATGGGGTGTGCCTCCTCCGTCGGCATGTGCGTGATCTTCCGAGCTATAGCTCAGAAGATTGCTCACGTACAGGCCAGCTCGACCGTCCCGAGGCGGTCGATCGAGACGGTGACGACGTCGCCGGCGGCGACGGGGGTGGCGGCGGTGAGGCCGCCGGACAGCACGACCTCGCCGGTGGCGAGCCCCTCGCCCGACGCCGCGAGGCGGCGCACGAGCCAGGCGACGGCCGCCGCCGGGTGGCCCAGCGACGCCGCGCCCGAGGCCGTGGCCACGAGCTCGCCGTTCTTCTCCAGCAGCACGCCCACCAGCCGCACGTCGATGCCGGCGGCGGGCACCGGCGTGCCGACGACGAAGCGGCCCGCCGAGGTGTTGTCGGCGACGACGTCGGCCATCGTGAAGCGGTAGTCGCGGAACCGGGAGTCGAGGACCTCGATGCCGACCGCGAGCCCCGACGTCGCGGACAGCACGTCGGCGGCGGTGACGTGCTCGCCCGCGAGGTCGCGCCCCAGGATGAAGACGATCTCGGGCTCGGCGCGCGGCTGGATCAGCTCGCCGGTGCGCAACGGCGCTCCGAGGTCCAGGGCCGCCGACCCGGGCAGGAAGCCGTACACCGGGTCGGACACCCCGACCTGCGCCTGCTTGGCCCGCGACGTGACGCCGAGCTTCCAGCCCACCCGCGGCCCGGCCTGCTCGCGCAGCACGCGCTGCACGGCGTAGCCGGTCTCGAGGTCGAGAGCCGGATGGGGATCGGAGAAGGCGACGTCGTCGCTGAGCGGCTCGATCGCCGTGCGCCCGGTGACCGCCTTGGTCAGCCGCGCCGCGAGCTCGTGCACGTCGGCCATCAGGACCCCTCCACCCGGATCGTCACCGGCCCCAGCCGGTCGAACTCGGCGCGGAACACGTCGCCCGCGGTCAGCGGCACCGCGGCGTGCAACGCACCCGTCATGATCATGTGGCCCGGCTCGAGGGCGACGCCGACCTCGCCGAGCACGTTGGCCAGCCACGCGACCACGGCCAGCGGATCGCCGAGCGCGGCCGCGCCCGCCCCGGTGTCCACGAGCTCGCCGTTGCGGGTGAACGTCATCCCGATCAGCCGGGTGTCGAGCCCGCCCAGCGGGACGAGCCGCGACGACACGGCCACGGCGCCGTTGGAGGCCATGTCAGCGACGGTGTCGGCGAGCTTGATGCGCCAGTCGACGATGCGGGAGTCGACGATCTCCATGGCCGCCGCGACCCCGGCCACCGCGGGCGCGACGTCGGTGGGCGCCACCCCCGGTCCCTGCAGCCGCGACCCGAGGACGAACACGATCTCGGCCTCGACCTTGGGCTGGATGAAGCGGCTCAGCGGGATCGCGTCGCCGTCGCGGTAGACCGTGGAGGACAGCACCGGGCCGTAGTCCGGGGTGTCGATTCCGATCATCTTCTGCATCGCCGCCGACGTGACGCCGACCTTGTGCCCGACGACCCGGTCGCCGTCGGCGAGCAGCAGCGGCACGAGCTGCTGCTGGATCGCGTAGCCGTCGGCCATGTCGAGGTCGGGCTCGCTGTCGGTGAACGGCGCGATCGGCACGCGGGTGCGCCGCGCCTCGTACAGCGCGCGCGCCTTCGCCTTGACCGGATCTCCCGCGGCGTCGGTGACGGCCACTCAGCTCTCCTTCTCCAGTACCGGGGCCTCTTCGGACCAGCCCAGCCGGCGGGACACGGCCTCGCCGGCCTCGACGATCGTGCGGGCGAGGCGCTTGCGGGGGATCGCGCGGAACCGGCTGACCGGGGCGCCGATGCCGATCGCGGCGACGACGACCCCGTGCGCGTTGCGGATCGGGGCGGCGAGGGACGCGACGCCGATCTCGCGCTCGTCGACGGCGTCGGCCCACCCGCGGGCACGCACGGTGGCCAGCGCCCGGCGCAGCTCGCCCGGGTCGGTGAGCGTGTGCGGGGTGTGCCGCGCCAGGGTCGCCGTCGCGAGGTAGCGCTCGCGCACCGGCTCGGGCGCGAACGCCATGAGCACCTTGCCCGAGCTGGTGCAGTGCACCGGGACCCGCCGGCCGGTCTCGGTGAACAGCCGCAGCGCGTGGCTCGACTCGAGCCGGTCGACGTAGACGACGTCGTGGCCGTCGAGCATGCCGACCTGCGTGGACTCGCCGGTCTCCTCACGCAGGTGGGCGAGCACCGACCCGGCCGCGGCGTGCAGGTCCATGTGCACGCGCACCGCCTCGCCGAGCTCGAAGACGACCAGGCCGAGCCGGTAGCCACCCGTGTGCAGGTCCTGCTCGACGAGCCCTTCGGCGGCGAGCGTGGTCAGCAGCCGGTGCACCGCGCTCTTGCCCAGCCCCAGGCGCCGCGAGAGCTCGGAGACCCCCAGCGACTCCTCCCGGGTGAGGAACGCCTTGAGGAGCCGTGCGGCGTTGGTGACCGTCTGCAACGGTGCGTCGGTCACGCCGGCTCCTGCGTGAACGACTCCAGCAGCACCTTGCGCACCCCGTCCGGGTCGGGCGTCGCGCCCGGGCGCAGCGAGGCGTCGACGGCCTCGCCGACCGCGGCGTCGTAGGGGCGGATCGCTCGGGCCAGCAGCACCTGGGCCCGCGGCAGCCCCGCGACCGCCGCGCCCTCCATCTCGTCGACCAGCGCCTCGCGCCCCCGGGCCCGGTCGCGCAGGCGCTCGAAGTCGCGCGCGGCGGCCGAGTGGGCGCTGGCGAGCCCCGAGCCCACGTGCCCCGCGTGGTGCGGCGAGAGCCCGGAGCCGGGCTGGGTGACGACGTGGTACACGACCGTCGAGATGCCCAGCGCCGCACGCACCTTCTCGGACGCCGGGCCCTCCGACTCGTCGATGAGTCCCAGTGCGGGCACCACGACGGGGTCGTAGAAGCGCACGACCCACTCGAGGCCCTCGACCGACCCGGGCAGCTCGACCTCCTGCCCGCGCGGGGGCCCGAGCGGCTCGGTGGTCGCGAGGACGTGCAGGTTGCGCGCGCCGACGGCGGCAACGGTGAGGCGCCCGGCGGCCAGCAGCGGCAGGCGCCCCTGCACGGCGGGCGGGAACGTCGCGGCCTGGGTCAGGTAGGCGCGGTGGATGCCCTCGACGTAGCCGGCGACCGCGCGGCGCATCGCCATCGGGTCCGCCACGGTGCCCACCCCCGTCAACCCCAGCCGTTCCGATATACGGAACGACGCTTCTTCCTTGCGGAACGCTAGGGCGGTTAGCGTCGGCTCGTCAAGGAAGCCGGAGGGGACCCAGAAGGGAACCGAGGCATGGGAATCCTGCGCCTGGCCCACGTCGACGTCCGCACGCCCGACCTCGATCTGTCGGCCGCGTACTACACCGAGGTGATGGGCCTGCAGCAGGTGGCGCGCACCGACGACTGCGTCTACCTCAAGTGCTGGGACGAGGAGGACCACCACTCCCTGCGGATGCGCTACCACCCGCGCACGGGGATGGACTCCTTCACCTTCCGCGTCGAGGAGGAGGACGACCTCCACGAGCTGGAGAAGAAGGTCGAGTCCTACGGCTGCCCCACGAGCCGGGTCAGCCGCGGCGCGGCGGTGGGCCAGGGCGAGTCGATCCGGTTCGAGGTCCCGTCCGGCCAGATCATGGAGCTGGTCTGGGACATCGAGAAGACCGGCAACCTCCTGGGCAAGCACAACCCGGCGCCGGTCCCGCCCCCCGACCTCCCCGGTATCGCCCCGCCGCGCATGGACCACATGCTGGTCAACGCCGAGGAGGTCGCCGAGTCCGCGGCGTTCTTCATCGACGTGCTCGGGATGCGGATGACCGAGCAGGTGCTCGACGGCAACGGCCACCAGCTCGGCGTGTGGCTCGCGGGCAACACCCGCTCACCGCACGACATCGCCATCGTCAACGGACCCAACGGCGCCCTGCACCACTGGGCGTACTGGCTCGACGACTGGGACCACATCCGCCAGGCCGCGGACACGCTCGCCTACAACGGCGTGCAGATCGACCAGGGCCCGACGCGTCACGGCGTGACGCGCGGCAACACCATCTACTTCTTCGACCCGCTCGGCATCCGCAACGAGGTCTTCACCGGCGGCTACTGGGTCGACCCCGACACCGAGATCCTCACGTGGACCGAGGACAACTTCGGCAAGGGCCTCTTCTACTACGAGAACGTCGTCAGCCAGCGCTTCCTGCGGATGCACACGTGACGGAGGACCTGCTTGCAGGGTCCGACCATCGAGAGGACCTGCTTGCAGGGTCCGACCATCGAAGGAGAGAGCGCGTGCCCACCACCTCCGACCGGATCATCCGGCTCCAGCACGTCGAGGTCCGCGTCCCCGACCTGGAGCTCGCGACCGCCTACTACACCGAGGTCCTGGGCCTCGTGGAGACCGCACGCGACGAGAGGGACGGGTCTGCTCGTGTCTTCTTGAAGTGCTGGGACGAGCGCGAGCACCACTCGGTGATCCTGCGCGAGGCCCCCACCTACGGCCTCGACCACATGTCGTTCAAGCTCAACGAGCGCGAGGACCTCGACCACTTCACGTCCAAGCTCGAGGCGGCCGGCGTGCCGGTCAAGCGCTTCGCCGCCCGCGAGCTCGGCCCGGGCTGGGGTGAGGCGATCCGGTTCGAGGCGCCGTCGGGCCACCTCGTCGAGCTCACGCACGGCACCGAGCGCATCGGCAACATGCTGCCGAAGACGAACCCGCCGCCCCGGCCGCAGGACCTCATCGGGATCGCGCCCCCGCGCCTGGACCACCTGTTCGTCATGGCCGAGGACGTCGAGGCCTTCACCGCGTTCTTCGTCGAGCTGCTCGAGTTCCGGCTCACCGAGCAGATCCTCGCCAACGACGGCCACCAGCTCGCGACGTTCCTCGAGCACTCCCACACCCCGCACGACATCGCCGTCATCACCGGGCCGAACGGGGCGCTGCACCACTTCGCGTTCTGGATGGACGACTGGAACGGCATCCGCGAGGCCGCCGACGCGCTGGCCTACCACGGCGTGACCATCGACGTGGCCCCCACACGCCACGGCGTGACCCGGGGCTACACGACCTACTTCTTCGACCCCGCCGGCAACCGCAACGAGCTCTTCACCGGCGGCTACTGGGTCGACCCCGACTTCGAGCCGATCACCTGGACCGAGGAGGAGATGGGGCGCGCCATCTTCTACTACCACCGCCAGGTCAACGAGCGCTTCTTCACGGTGCACTCGTGACCGGGGTGGAGAACCGGCCCGACGCCCGCTCGGTCCACCGCTACGAGGCCCCGGACTACCTGTCCCGCTACCGCTCGCGCCGCGGTGGGGGGAAGGCATCCCCCGAGGGTTCGTCGCAGCCGGACCGCGCGGGTGCCGCCGCGGCGCCGAGCCCCCCGGAGGCGCTGCCCGAGGGCAGCCGGAACACCGACCAGGGCGGCACGCCGCTGTACCTGCGCCGGTTCCGCGAGCGCGGGTCGGCGCCGGTCGAGACGACGACCGTCACCTACGAGGGCCGGGAGTTCACGCCCGCCCTGGCCGAGGCGAGCCGCGGCAAGGAGATCGCGGCGCCGATCGAGCGGCGGGCGTCGGAGAGGATCGTCTGCGAGATCTCGATCATCAGGCACGGGATCACCCAGGGCTACTCCACCGACGCGGGGCTGACACCCATGGGTGGCTGGCAGGCCCACCGCCGCGGCCACGAGCTGGCCCGCCGCTTCGACCACGGCGACCGCGTGCGCCTGGTCTGCGCCGACACGAACCGGGCGCGCCAGACCGCCGACCAGCTCTACCGCGGGGTCACCGACGGGCTCGCGATGTGGGGTATCGAGGCCGAGATCACCCTTCCCGAGCCGATCCCGGAGCTGCGCAACTTCGGCGTCTGGACCCCGGACGGCCTGCGCGACGTGACCTCGGCGTTCCGCCAGTACCAGGCCACCAACGAGACCCTCGAGCGCCTCGCCGTCGGCGACCGCCCGCGCTGGCTCGTCGAGATCGACCGCTTCTACCGCACGCAGCTGGGCGGGGCGGACCCGATCCAGGAGTGGCTGACGATCCCGATGATGTACTTCGAGCCGCCGGCCATGTGCGTGCGCCGGTTCTGGCGCGGGTTCCACCGGCTGATCACCTCCTCGACGCAGGCCGACGGCACCCTCACCCACCGGCGCATCCTCGCCGCCACCCACTCGGGGCCGATGCGCGCGTTCGCCACCTGGGCGCACGGCTACGACCCGGGCGAGCCGTTGAACACCGAGGAGATCCGGGTCAAGGTGCGCGAGGGCGCGCAGAGCGCGTTCGTCTCCTACCGCAACCGGGTCACCGAGGTGAACGTCCCGCCGCCCGACGAGTTCCCCCAGTGGGAAGACACCGGGGAGGCCTGAGATGACCGTCCTGTCACTGCCCCCGCTGGACCTCGACGCGACGGCGACGACGGGTGAGGACGACTCCCCGCTGCGGTCGGTGTCCACCGCCGTCGCGGTGCTCGACTGCTTCGCCGACGAGGCCGAGCTCGGCGCCACGCGGGTGGCCGCCCGGCTCGGCATCGCCAAGAGCACGGCGTGCCGGATGCTCGCGGCGCTGGCCACCGGCGGGCTGCTCGAGCGCACCGGCTCGGGCCGCTACCGGCTGGGCCTGCGCCTGTTCGAGTACGGCCAGCTCGCCGTCGACCGGCTCATGCTGCGCGACGTGGCCCTGCCCGCGATGGGCGAGCTGCGCGAGCTCGTGCGCGAGACGGTGCAGCTCGGGGTCGTCGTGGGCACCGACGTGCTCTACGTCGAGCGCACCGAGGCCGCCGGCATGAACGTGCGCTTCCGCAGCGAGCACCGCCGCAACCCGGCCCACTCGTCGAGCACCGGGCGCGTGCTGGCCGCCGCGGACCCGGCGCTGGTCACTGCGATCCTCGAGCGCGGCCTGCGGCGGTACACGCCGTTCACGGTGGTCGACCCGCAGCGCTACCGGCAGATCCTCGCCCAGACCCGCGAGCAGGGATACGCCACCTCGCGCGAGGAGTTCGAGCCCGGCTGGTCGTCCATCGCCGCGCCGATCACCCTGACCCGCGGGGGACGCCCGCACCCGGTCGCGGCCCTGTCGATCGTGGGTGTGACCTCCCGCGTGCTCGGGCCTCGCAAGCCCGCCGTCGTCCAGGGCGTGCGCCGGGCCGCGGCGCGGGTCTCCGCGGACCTCGAGCGCGCCCGGAGCTGAGCGGGGCGTACCAGCAATGCGGCGTTGCTCGCACTGGACGCCAGGATCGCCACATGCTCGGTGCCGCGACACGCCGAGGACAGGGGCGAGGCCACGAGACGAGGACATGAGGCGTCGCGGGCACGGGTAGCCACGTCCTCGTGCCCGCGAGCGATCACCCCGCCGAGGCCCCGACCTCGGCCGGTGGAAGGCACTCGCGGTCTGCATGCTCGCCGGGGTCATGATCTTCGTCGACGTCAGCATCGCGAACGTCGCGCTCCCCGCGTTCCGCGAGAGGGCCTCGGCGCCGGGCCGGCGGACCTGTCGTGGATCGTCGCCGGCTGCACGCTGACGTTCGGGCTCGCGCTCGTGCCCGGCGGCCGGCTCGGCGACGGGCGGGGCCGCGAGCGCGTGCTGGTCGCGCTCGGCGGGCCCTCCGAGGGATGGCGCTGGGCCTTCCTCGTCAAACCTGCCCCTCGCCGCGGTCGCGCTCGGCCACCCGCACCACTGACCCGCGTTCGCCCTCGCGGAACGGTCCCGTGCCCCCGGGTCGCGGCCCTCCTAGCGTCCGTGGACATGCAGCGCAGCAGCGACCGCGTCCTGACGACCCACGTCGGCAGCCTCGCCCGGCCCGAGCCCCTGCTGGACACCATGCGGGAGAAGGAGCACGGGCGGCCCTACGACGCCGACCTCTTCGCCCGCCAGGTGACCGACGCCGTCGCCGACGTCGTCGCCCGCCAGCGCGAGGCCGGCATCGACGTCGTCACCGACGGCGAGATGGGCAAGGTCAGTTTCGCGACCTACGTCCAGCGCCGGCTCGACGGCTTCTCCCCCGACTCGGGCGAGCGGCTGCTCCCGCCGTCGTGGCAGGTCGAGATCGACGCCTTCCCCGAGTACTACGCGGACTACCTCGGCAAGTACACCAAGACCGTCGCCCCGATGCAGACCGTCGCGTGCGTCGGGCCCGTGTCCTACACCGGCCACGAGGAGCTGCAGACCGACATCGCCAACCTGCACAAGGCCCTGGCCGGGGTCAGCGGCGTGGTCGAGGCGTTCATGCCGTCGACGTCGCCGCGCGGGTTCGGGCGCAACGAGTTCTACGCGTCCGACCACGAGTACTACGAGGCCGTCGGGGAGGCGCTGCGCGAGGAGTACCTGGCGATCGTCGACGCGGGACTGCTGCTGCAGATCGACGACCCGTGGCTCATCGAGATCCTCTCGGACCCGTCGCTGGAGCCCGCGGAGCGCGAGCGGACCGCCCGCGAGCACGCCGAGATCGTCAACCACGCGCTGCGCGGCATCCCGACCGACCGCATCCGCCTGCACACCTGCTACGGGCTCAACCACGGGCCGCGGGTCCACGACATCGGCATGGCCGAGGTCGCGCCGCACATGCTGGCGATCCGCGCCGGCGCGTACTCGTTCGAGGTGGCCAACCCCCGCCACATGCACGAGTGGAAGATCTGGCAGGACATCCCGCTGCCCGAGGGCGCGGTGCTCGTCCCCGGGCTGCTGGGCCACGCGCAGAACTACGTGGAGCACCCGGAGCTGATCGCCGACATGATCGGCTGGTACGCCTCGTGCGTCGGCCGGGAGAACGTCATCGCCGGCGCGGACTGCGGGTTCTCCTCGCGCGCGAGCTACTCCCCCGAGGTGCACCCGAGCGTGGTGTGGGAGAAGTTCCGGGCGCTGTCGGCCGGCGCGGCCATCGCCACCGGACGCCTCTGGAGCTGACGCTCGCGCGGGGAAAGGGGAGACGGGGCGAGCCGACATCCCCCCGGAGCCGGGCTCGAAGCCCCGCCTCCCCCTCCCGTCGCGCGCCCGGCCGCAGCCCTGGGCGAGCGAGGACGCCGGAGCGACGGACACTTCTCCAGCCCCGACAACCGTCGTCCCGCCCTCGCGGCCCACCCTCGCCCATCGCCCGGCGACGCCACATCAGCAGAAATGACTAGGCCCCGCGGCCCGTGCGTAGACGTCTGGACGGGGTGGCGCGGACCGCTCTAGCGTCGCCGAGGTGCCACGTCGGCGGCCCCGGGACCCGGCCTGCCGCCGCGACGGGCCGGGGGGACCACGGTGACGGCGGGCGGAGCGGACGCGGCGGTCGGTGCCGCCTGGCGCGCCGCCGACGCCGCGGTGCTGGCCCGCGCCTGGGACCGCGCCCGCGGTGCGGGCGCGCTGACCGTGGTGGTCACCGGCGACGCCGGCGCCGGCAAGAGCAGGCTCGTGCGGGGGCTGGCCGCACGTGTCGAGGACGACGGGGGCGTCGTCGTCAGCGGCGCGGCCGTCGACGTCGGCGAGCAGCTGCCGCTCTGGCCCGTCGCGACAGGCCTGCGCCGCCTGCTGCGCGCGCCCGACGACGCGCCGCCCGCCGTCCGCGCCGCCGGCGCCGCGCTGGAGCAGTCGCGCGAGGAGCTGGCCGCGCTGCTCGAGCCCGGGCCGGCGACGGCGGTGTCCGGCGGCCACCTGCTCGAGCTCGTACGGCGCGTGCTGGTCGACCTCGCCGCCGCCGCACCGGTCCTGCTCGTGGTCGACGACCTGCACTGGGCCGACCGCACCACCCGCGAGCTGCTGGTCTCCCTGGTCGCCCACCTCGCCGACGAGCCCGTCCTCGTCGTGGCCACCGCGCGCTCCGACGCCCTCGACCCCGCCCACCCGCTGCGCCGGATGCTGCCCGAGCTCGCCCGCGACCGCGCCGTGCGGATGCTCGAGCTCGCCCCGCTGCCCCGCGACGCCGTCGAGGAGATCGTGCGCGACGAGGGCGGCGACGACGACCTCGCCGCCCTGGTGTGGCACCGCTCCGGGGGCAACGCGTTCATCGTCGCCGAGACGATGGCCGCGGTGTCCGAGGGCGCCGCCGACGGCCTGTCCCCCGGCCTGCGCGGGCTGGTGCTCGGCAGGCTCGCGGGGTTGTCCCGCCCCGCGCAGACGGTCGTGGCCGCGCTCTCGCTCGGCGAGGAGCCGGTGGCCCACCGCCTGCTGGCCGCCGTCGTGGCGTTACCGGAGGACGACCTGCTCGCCGCGCTGCGCGAGGCCGCGGAGGCGGCGATGGTCGTCGTCGACCACGGCGAGGCGTACGCGTTGCGCCACGGGCTCCTGCGCGACGTGGTCGCCGCCGAGCTGATGCCCGGCGAGCGCCGCAGCCTGCACCGCCGGTACGCGCTGGCGCTGGAGGAGGCGACCGACGGCGGCGACCCGGACCCGGCGGTGACGCTGCGGCGGGCCCACCACTGGGCGCGCGCCGACGACCCCGAGCGCGCGCTGCCCGCGGTGGTGCACGCCGCCGACCTCGCCGAGCGGATGCACGAGTTCGGTACCGCGCACCGGCACTGGATGGCCGCCCTCGACCTCGCGACCGACCGGGGCTCCCCCACCGCGTCCCTGCTGCCCGGCCACGTGCCCCGGGCCCTGCCCCCCGCCGACCGCGACGCGGGGGTGCTGCTGCGCCGGGCCGCCGACAGCGCCCAGCTCGCCGGCGAGTACGACGCCGCGGTCGCCCTGCTGCGCCGGCTGGTGCCCGACCCCGCCGGGGCGGGCGTCGGCGAGCTGCCCGCCGTGGTGCGGCTGGGGCGCTCGCTGCTCGACGCGGGGCACACCGCGGACGCGGTGCGGGTGCTGCACGACGCCGGGCGTGCGGCATCGCGCGCCGGCGGCACCGACCGGGACCCGGCGCTCGCCGCCGTGCACGCGGCGTACGCCGAGGCGCTGCTGATCACCGGGGACGTCAGCGGCGCGCGGCGCGAGGCCGAGCAGGCGCTCGCGGTGTCCCGCGCCGGGGGCGAGCAGGCCGAGCAGGCGGCGATGCTCGCCACGCTCGGCTTCGCGCTGGCCTATCTGGAGAACCCCGACGCCGGGCTCGCGGCCGTGTCCGAGGGCCTGATGATCGCGGAGCGCACCGGCGACGCGGCCGCCGTGGGCCGGGCGTACCAGGCGTGGGCGGACCTGCTCTCCGGACCGCTCGGCGAGCTGCACGAGGGCGTCGAGATCGCCCGGCAGGGTGTCGCGCGGATGCGTGACCTCGGGCTCGCCCGCTCCACCGGCGTGCGCCTGCTGGCCACCGCGGCCAACGGGCTGTTCCGCCTCGGACGCTGGTCGGAGGCCTCCGACGCCGTCGACGAGGCCTGGGCGCTGCGCCCCACCGGCGCCGACGCGCTCGAGGTGCGGCTCGCCCGCTGCCGCCTGCAGGTCGGTCGCGGCGAGTTCGTCGAGGCCGACGAGGACCTGCGTGCCGTCGACCTGCTCGCCCTCGACGGGACGGGCGAGGAGGCCCCGCCGCCGGGTGCCGCCGCGCCGGACGAGGCCGCCTCGGCCGAGACCCCGCGGCGCGGCACCGTGGCCTCGCGCTACCGGGTGCCGCTGCTGACCCTGCGCTCGGGCATCGAGATGTGGCGGGGACGCCCCGACCTGGCGCGCGACCTCGTCGCCCGCGGCCTCGACGTCGCCGAGCGCACCCCCGACGACGTCTTCCTCGTCGCCCCGCTCGTCTGGCACGGGCTGCGCGCCGAGGCCGAGGCCGTCGTCCGCGGCGTGCCCGTCGACCGGACCGCCCTGGAACGCCTCGGCCGGCACATGACGCGGCTCGAGGCACGGGTGCCCCACACCGTCCCCGCCCTGCGTCGCACCGTGCTCGCCTACGTCCGCATGTGCCACGCCGAGGCCGGGCGCGCGGCAGGCGCTCCCGACCCGGTGGCCTGGGGGAAGGTGGCCGAGACCTGGAGCGCGCTGCTCAACCCCTACCCCGCCGCCTACGCGCTGCTGCGCCGCGCCGACGCCCTGCTCGCGACCGGCGCACGCCGCGGGGAGGCCGCCCGGGCCCTGCGCGCCGCCGCCGAGACGGCCACCGGGATGGGCGCGCGGCCGTTCCTCGACGAGATCGCCGCCCTGGCCCGGCGCGCCCGCATCGACATCGCCCACGCCGGCGACGCGGTGGTCAGCGGCGGCGCCGGCACCGCGGGCCGCAGCACGGCCGAGCGCCGCGCGCCGGAGCTCGCCGGCCTCACCCCGCGGGAGCACGAGATCCTCGCCGTCCTCGCGGAGGGCCTCTCCAACCGCCAGATCGCCCAGCGGCTGTACATCAGCGAGCGGACCGTGGCGGTGCACGTCTCCCGCGTGCTCACCAAGACCGGCACCCGCTCGCGCACCCAGGCCGCCGCCCTGCTCCAGCGCATCCGCGCGCGCCCGACCAGCTCCGACCGCACCGGGGGGACACCGTGACCGAGACGCTCCAGGACAACCTCGCCGCCCTGGCGGCCCTCGCCGACCCACGGCCCACCGACGTGCCCGGCGTCGTGGACCGGCTGGCGCGCATCGCCGAGCGTGCCGCCGTGCTGTCGCCGCGTGGGGAGGAGGACGGCATCGCGTGCTTCACCCGGCTCTACCACCAGATCACCGTCGACGTCCTCGCCGGCTACGACGCGGGCGAGCTGTTCTCCTGCCCGGGCGACTTCATCCTCGAGCTCGACGTCGCCTTCGCCCGGCGCTACCTCGACGCCCTGGCCGCCCACGGTGGCGGGACGGCCCCGGGGTGCTGGCAGCTGCTGTTCGAGCGCCGACGGGACGAGGAGACCGACCCGTGGCGCTTCGCCGCCGCCGGGGTGAACGCCCACGTCAACTTCGACCTCGCGTTCGCCCTGCTCGACGTCTGGGAGCGCCACCGGGTGCCGCTGGGCACGCCCCGCCAGCAGTACGACGACTACCTCGCGATCAACACGATCTTCGAGCGGAACATGGACGAGCTCTGCAACTCCTTCGACGCCCCGTGGTCGGACGTCGGCGGGCACGGGTCGATCTTCGACCGCGCGGGCAACGTGCTCGGCGACATCCTCGTCACCGGTACCAGGGATCTCGCGTGGACCTTCGCCGAGCGGATGTGGAGCCACCGCGGGCGGCCCGACTACCGCACGGTGCCGGAGGCCACCCTCGACCGGCTGACCACGGGGCTGGCGCGGGCGCTCATCTAACCTCGGACCCGTGCCTCGCGCCGCTCCCCCGCTCCCGCCGCGCGACGGGCTCGACCCCGCCCGCGTGCGCCTGCCCGACGCCGGGCCGTGGGCGACGTTGCGCGACCACCTCGTCGACCGGCTGCCCGTGCCGCCCGCGCGGGTGGACGCGATGCTCGCCGAGGGGCGGATCGTCGACCACGACGGCCCGCTCGGCCCCGAGACGCCGTTCGTGCCGCGGGCCGTGGTGTGGTTCCACCGCGACCTGCCGGACGAGGCGCCGGTGCCCTTCGAGCCGGACGTCGTGCACCGCGACGAGGAGATCGTCGTCGTCGACAAGCCGCACTTCCTCGCGACGATCCCGCGCGGTCGCCACGTGCGCGAGACGGCGCTGGTGCGGCTGCGGCACCGCCTCGGGCTGCCGGCGCTGAGCCCCGCCCACCGGCTCGACCGGGTCACCGCCGGCCTCGTGCTGTTCGTCGTCGAACCGTCGAGGCGCGGCACGTACCAGAACCTCTTCCGCGACCGGCGCGTCGAGAAGGTCTACGAGGCGGTCGCGCCGCACGACCCGGCGGTCGCGCTGCCGCGGGTGGTGCGCAGCCGCATCGTCAAGGAGCGCGGCGTGCTGACCGCGCAGGAGGTGCCCGGCGAGCCGAACGCCGAGACGCTCGTGGAACTCCTCGAGGCGCGCGACGGGATCGGGCGGTACCGGCTCACGCCGCGGACGGGGCGCACCCACCAGTTGCGGGTGCACATGACCTCCCTCGGCCTCCCGCTGCTCGGCGACCCGTTCTACCCGCAGGTCCGCGACGTCCCGCTCGACGACTTCCGCGCGCCGCTCCAGCTGCTCGCGCGTGAGCTCGCGTTCCCGGATCCGCGCACCGGCGGGCGATGCCGATTCACCAGCCGGCGGGTGCTGCAGGCGTGGGACGACCCCGGCGGCTGGGCCCGAGGCCCGGCGGCGCCGTGACCGACACCGATCCCCTGATCGTCTCGGCCCTGCTCGACGCCGACAGCCAGGCCGAGCTGGACGCCCGCCGCCGGCGGTGGTTCCCGCCCGGGCGCCGGATCGTCGGCGCCCACCTGACCCTCTTCCACGCCCTGCCCGGCGACCGGGCCGACGAGGTGGCGGCGGCGCTGGAGGACGTGACGGACCGGCCGGCGCCGTCGGCGGGGATCGGCGAGCCGTTCGCGCTGGGGCACGGGGTGGCGCACCGCATCGACGCGCCGGAGCTGGTGCGGGTGCACGAGGAGATCGCCCGGCGCTTCGCCGCCGACCTCACCCACCAGGACCGGCAGCGGTGGCGCCCGCACGTCACCGTGCAGAACAAGGTCGACCCGGAGACCGCGCGGGCGACGCTCGCCGAGCTCGCGGCTTCCCATCGCCCCTGGACCGCGACGGTCACCGGCGTGGGGCTGTGGCGCTACCGCGGTGGGCCGTGGGAGGCGCTGGGCGCGTTCCCGTTCCGGGACGACCGAACCAGGCCCCCCGCGGGCTGACGACGCCAGAGCGCCCCGTCCCCTCGCGAGGAGACGGGGCGCCCGGACACATGTCCTAGAAGTAGGTCTTGCGACCACCCACACCACGCCCGACGGCGCCCAGGATCGTCAGCACGAGCCCGACGACGGCGAGGATGATGCCGATGGTGGTGATGATGTTGATGCCCAACACCACTCCGAGAATGATGAGGATGACACCCAGAATGATCAACTTCGTTCCTCCACCAGTTGGTGATCAAGCGCTCGGGCCTGCCATGTACCCCGGTTCATGACCCAGGACACCCCACAATCGAACCATCATTCCTGGGTCGAACATTCACGCCACACCGCATACACCGGGCGCACCGTTCGTGTGGAGGTGGCGGATGTTACTGCGCCGGCCGGCGACCGTTTCCCTCACGATCGGGCAATATTTCCCCGCGCGGCCATTGCGCTCGTCCTCGACGAGGAGGATCGGGTCCTCGTGCTCCGTACCCACCGCCACGTCGTGGACCGCGACGGCTGGGAGCTGCCCGGCGGTGTGGTCGACCCGGGCGAGGACCCGATGGCCGCGGCGTCGCGCGAGGCCGCCGAGGAGACCGGGTGGCGCCCGGTCGGGCCGGGGCGCACGCTCGTGGCCTTCGAGCCGCTGCCCGGCGCCGCCCAGGCCCCGATGTCGGTGCACGTGTGGACCGGAGCCGTCCCGGGCGACCTGCCCCTCGATCCCCACGAGCCGGGCCGCGCGCGGTGGATCCCGTTCGCCGAGGCCGTCCGGCTCGCGCTGGCCGGCGAGCTCCTCGGCGCCGGCTCGCTCGTCGGCGTGCTCGCGCTGCAGGCCGAGCGCACCCGCTGACCCGACCCTGGGGTGCAGCGAGGGACGCCCTCGCTGCGTCGGGAGCAGCGAAGGACGCCCTCGCTGCGTCGCGAGCCGGGGGACTCGGCGCACCAGGAGGAGCGAGGGACGCCCTCGCTGCGTCAGGAGCAGCGAGGGCGTCCTTCGGTGCGCGCGTCAGCCGGCCTGGACGGTCAGGCCCCAGCCGGTCAGCGTGCCCTGGTCGATGCCCACCGAGTCGATGACCTGCAGGCGCCACTCGCCGCCGGCCTCCTCCCCGACGAACGCCGCGAGCGGGCTGCCGGCCGTGCTGCCGTCGAGGTTGACGGGCAGGTTCGGGTTCGACCGGGTGCACTCGGTCGGGTCGGCGACGGTGACCTGGGTGCCCTGTGGCGAGATCAGGCGGACGGTGAGGTCGCAGGTGTAGGGGTGGGTGATCGACGCCTCGAGGTGCACGTTCTGCACCGTGCCGGAGCCGTCGAGGACGACGGTGTCGGTGACGCCGCTGGTGCTGGCGTCGGGGATCGCGACACGGTTCGACGACACCCCGATGAACGTGCCCCCGCCCGAGAGCAGCAGGTACGCCGCGACGACGCCGGCCACCAGCACCAGCGCGATGCCGCCGATCAGCCACGCGATCCAGCCGCGCTTCCGCGGCGCCGGCGCGGGGGCGCCGTAGCCGGCGTAGGGCATGCCGCCGGTGGGCGGCCGGCCGGGTCCGTAGCCGGCGTACGGCGCCGGAACGGTCGCGTCGGTGTACCGCGGCGCGGCGTACGCGGCCTGGTCGTACCCCGACGGCGGGTATCCGGGAGGACCCACGGGTCCGTACGCCGTCGGGGCGCCGGCGCCGGGGACCTGACCGACCACCGCGGTGTGCTGGGCGGACTCGGGGACCTGGCCCACGACGGCCGTCGGGCGGGCGGCGGGGTCCTCGGACCCGGACGAGGCGGAGGGCGGCGTGGAGGTGCTCATGGCGTCTCCCGGGGAGGACGGGGTGCGGGGGGATCGGCGCGGGCACGGTGGTTCCGCTGGAACGCACAGTAATCAGAGTCGGCGGCACGGGGGTTTCTCATCACTCTTATGGCCCAACAGCAGCTTCACCGTGTGAGTGACCGGCGTCGCTCCCGCGAAAAGCTATGACGTCCTACTATTCTGACCGAGGCGCCGACCCGGACTGCGAGGAACGATGACGGACGAGCTGTACGTCCCGACCCACCCGATCCGCTTCGTCACCGCGGCGAGCCTGTTCGACGGGCACGACGCGGCGATCAACATCATGCGGCGCATCCTGCAGCGGCAGGGTGCCGAGGTGGTCCACCTCGGGCACAACCGGTCGGTCGACGAGGTCGTCACCGCGGCCATCCAGGAGGACGCGCACGGCGTCGCGATCAGCTCGTACCAGGGCGGGCACGTCGAGTACTTCTCCTACCTCGTCGACCTGCTGCGCGAGCGCGGCGCGGGCCACGTCAAGGTCTACGGCGGCGGCGGGGGCGTGATCGTCTCCGACGAGATCGACCGGCTGCACGCCCACGGCGTCGCCCACATCTTCTCCCCCACCGACGGCCAGCGGATGGGCCTGCCCGGGATGATCAACACGATGATCCGGGCCTGCGACGTCGACCTCGGCGCGCAGCCGCCGTCGAGCTGGGACGGCGTGTTCACCGGCGAGCCCGCGACGCTCGCCCGCGCGATCAGCGTGGCCGAGGCCGGCGCCCTGCCCGGCGAGGTGCGCGAGCGGGCGGTCGCGGCGCTCGACGGCCGCACGGTGCCCGTCCTCGGCATCACGGGCACCGGTGGCTCGGGCAAGTCGTCGCTGACCGACGAGCTCGTCCGGCGCTTCCGCCTCGACCAGGAGGACAAGCTGCGGATCGCGGTCCTCGCGGTCGACCCGACGCGGCGCAAGGGCGGCGGGGCGCTGCTCGGCGACCGCATCCGGATGAACTCCCTCGGCGGGCCGCAGGTCTACTTCCGGTCGATGGCCAGCCGGAGCCAGAGGGGGTCGAACTCGGGGGGGACGCTGCCCGAGCACCTGTCCGACGCGATCACGCTGCTGCGCGCGTCCGGGGTCGACCTCGTCATCGTCGAGACGCCGGGCATCGGCCAGGGGGACGCCGGCATCGTCGACCACGTCGACGCCTCGCTGTACGTCATGACCCCGGAGTTCGGCGCCGCGTCGCAGCTCGAGAAGATCGACATGCTGGACTTCGCGGACGTCGTGGCCATCAACAAGTTCGAGCGTCGCGGCGCCGACGACGCCCGCCGTGACGTCGCCCGCCAGCTGGTGCGCAACCGCGACGCGTTCGGCGCCTCCTGGGAGGACATGCCGGTCTACGGCACCAGCGCGGCGACCTTCCACGACGACGGGGTCACCGCGCTCTACGGACACCTGCGCTCGCTGCTCGCCGAGCACGGCATGTCGGTCGGCGAGGGCCGGCTGACCATCCCCGACACCAAGACGTCCACCGACTACGCCGCCTCCATCCCGCCCGAGCGCTCCCGCTACCTCGCCGACATCGCCGGCACGGTGCGCGGCTACCACGCCGACACCGAGGCGATGGTCGCCGCGGCCCGGCGGCGCGCGGCGCTGCGCGAGGCCGCCGCGGCGCTGGGCGACCGCGACGCCGGCGAGCTGCCCGCGGTGCTCGCCGAGGCCGAGCGCGACCTGTCCGGCGAGGCGGCGGCGCTGCTCGACACCTGGCCGGAGACCGTCGAGGCCTACGCCGGCGACGAGATGGTCGTCCACGTGCGGGACAAGGAACTGCGCACGCAGCTGACCCGCGAGACCCTCTCGGGCAACAAGGTCAACCGCGTCGCGCTGCCGCCGTTCACCGCCGACGAGGAGATCCTGCGGTTCCTGCGCAAGGAGAACCTGCCCGGCCACTTCCCGTTCACGGCCGGGGTGTTCGCGTTCAAGCGCGAGGGCGAGGACCCGGCGCGCATGTTCGCCGGCGAGGGCGACGCGTTCCGCACCAACCGCCGCTTCCACTACCTGTCGCAGGACTCGCCGGCCAAGCGCCTGTCGACCGCGTTCGACTCGGTGACCCTCTACGGCCACGACCCGGCCACGCCGCCCGACGTCTACGGGAAGGTCGGCACGTCCGGGGTGTCGATCGCGTCGCTGGACGACATGGAGGTGCTCTACTCCGGGTTCGACCTGACCTCGCCCACCACATCGGTGTCGATGACCATCAACGGCCCGGCGCCGGCGATGCTGGCGTTCTTCCTCAACGCCGCGGTCGACCAGCAGGTGGACGCGTTCCGCGAGCGCGAGGGCCGTGAGCCGTCCGAGGACGAGCGCGCGGAGCTCGCCGAGCACGCCTACCGCAACGTCCGCGGGACGGTGCAGGCCGACATCCTCAAGGAGGACCAGGGCCAGAACACCTGCATCTTCTCCACCGAGTTCTCGCTGCGGATGATGGCCGACATCCAGGAGTGGTTCATCTCCCACGGGGTGCGCAACTTCTACTCGGTGTCGATCTCGGGCTACCACATCGCCGAGGCCGGGGCGAACCCCATCAGCCAGCTCGCGTTCACGCTCGCGAACGGCTTCACCTACGTCGAGTCCTACCTCGCCCGCGGGATGGACATCGACGACTTCGCGCCCAACCTGTCGTTCTTCTTCTCCAACGGCATGGACGCCGAGTACTCCGTGATCGGGCGGGTCGCGCGGCGCATCTGGGCCGTCGCCATGCGGGACCGCTACGGGGCGAACGAGCGCAGCCAGAAGCTGAAGTACCACGTGCAGACCTCGGGGCGGTCGCTGCACGCGCAGGAGATGAACTTCAACGACACCCGCACGACGCTGCAGGCGCTCTGCGCGCTCTACGACAACGCGAACTCGCTGCACACCAACGCCTACGACGAGGCCGTGACCACCCCGTCGCAGGAGTCGGTGCGCCGCGCGCTGGCCATCCAGCTGATCATCAATCGCGAGTGGGGCCTGTCGATGAACGAGAACCCTCTCCAGGGCTCGTTCGTCATCGACGAGCTCACCGACCTCGTCGAGGAGGCCGTGCTCGCCGAGTTCGACCGCCTCGCCGAGCGCGGCGGCGTCCTCGGCGCGATGGAGACCGGCTACCAGCGGGGCAAGATTCAGGACGAGTCGATGCTGTACGAGTCGCGCAAGCACGAGGGCACGCTGCCGATCGTCGGCGTCAACACCTTCCTGCCGCCCGAGGACGCCGAGCAGGAGGCACCCGAGCTCGAGCTCTCCCGCGGCACCGAGGACGAGAAGCGGTCCCAGCTGCAGCGGGTGGCCGACTTCCAGGCCCGGCACGCCGACACCGCCCCCGAGGCCCTGCGCCGCCTGCAGGACGTCGCGACCTCGGGCGGCAACGTCTTCGCCGAGCTGATGTCGGCGGCCCGCGTGTGCACCCTGGGCCAGCTCACCGACGCGTTCTTCGAGGTCGGCGGGCAGTACCGGCGCTCGATGTAGGTCGCGGCTCCACCGCAGATGAGCACCTGTGCTGCTCGAGCATCCGGGCCCGAGGTCACCCCCTGACCGCGACCGTCCGCAGATAGGTGTTCTCCACCACGGCCGTGCCGTCGTCCGCGCGGTCGTAGCGCTCGAAGACCGCGGCCAGGTCGGCGAGGAACGACTCGCGTCCCTGGGGCCCGACCACGTTCAGGGCACGGAGGGTGGGCCCGAAGCAGGTGGAGAAGACCTCGACCGCGTGGCGGGTCGAGCGGTAGTACTGCAGCGCGGTGGCGCGCCGGTTGTCGATCGAGACCGTGCCGCCGCCCAGCAGCTCGTGCACACCGTCCTCCGTCCCCCAGCGTGACGGTGGCGGCACGCCGGCGGGGGGCGGCGCGTGCTCGGCGTGGGTCGCGAAGAGGTCACCGCTCCAACCGTCCGGCACCGGCCCCGCCAGGCCGATGGTGCCGCCGCGACGGCAGACACGGAGCAACTCGGCCGCGGCTGCGGCCTGGTCCGGCGCGAACTGCACGCCGTACACCGAGAGGACCACGTCGAAGCTCGCGTCCGGGAAGGGCAGGGCCTGGGCGTCGGCGGCCTGGAGGTCCATCGCGAGACCCTCGGCCCGGGCCCGCTGTCGAGCGCGCTCGAGGAGGTGCGGCACGTAGTCGATACCTGTCACCTCGCAGTAGCGACGGGCGGCCACGAGAGCTGCCGTGCCGCTGCCGCAGGCCACGTCGAGCACGCGTTGCCCGGCGTGCGGGTCCGCGGCCGCGCACAAGGCTTCGGCGATCACGACGTTCTGACGGGCGATCTCGTGGAAATCACCGCTGGACCAGGTCTGCTGCTGGGCGGTGGTCACCGCGGCCAGGTCGGGCCGGAGGTGGTCGTCGTGACCCTGCTTCGGTCCTGCCATGGCGTCATCCCGCGAGTCGGCGGTGTGTCCGCTCAGGGAACCATCGGCCGACCGGGTGGACAAGGTCAGAGCCGCGCGAGCTGCCCGTCGAGCGCGGCGAGGAAGCGGTCGACTCCGTGCTCACCGCCCAGCACGCCGGTGTCGGCCGCGACGCCCAGGCGCACGCGACCGGCGTAGCTCAGGATGCTCACGCCGAGCGCGAGCTGGCCGGAGCAGGGCACCCAGAACAGCAGGTCGCGCACCCGCGTGCCGGCGATCGTGAGCTCCCGGACCGGACCGGGCACGTTCGTGATGATGAGGCTGGCCGCCTCGGCGTAACGGCGGACGAGGCGCTGGGTCCAGGCCGAGCGTCCGTGGCCGGCGGCCGCGATGCCGATGAAGGTGGCCAGGGCCTGGTTGGTCCGCTTGATCGAGGCCATCGTGCGGCGCACCCGCTCGATGCGCCGGTCCGGGTCGGGCTCGTCGGTGGGGATCGTCGGCAGCACCAGACCGAACTCGTTGCCCAGCCAGTGCGACACCGGCCGGTCGAGGCGGCGCAGGTTCGTGGGCATGACCGCGCGCAGGCGAGGGACGTCGTCCCCGCCCCCGGACTCGCCCAGGTACTCCCGCAGGGCGCCGGCGATCGCCGCGCACAGGACGTCGTTGACGCTCGCCCCGTGCTCCCCGCCGACCTTCTTGATCGTCGCCAGGTCCACCGAGCGGGTCCAGCGCGCCGACTTCGCGGTGCCCAGCTCGCCCCGCAGCGCGGTCTCGGCGTCGGCGGGCGGGCGCACGATCAGCGCCGTGGAGCGCCCGATCGCGGTGCCCGTGGCCGCGAGCTCCTCCGCTCCCCCGGGCCGCGACGACCCGGCGACCGTGCGGGTCAGGCGCCGCAGGCGCTGCGGGATCTCCCGCCGCACGAGGCGCACGTCCCGCACCCCGCGGCGCCGCTTCGGGGGTGCGGCGTACGCGACGGGGGTGCCCTCGTCGGTGCCGGGCGGGTCGTCGGCCAGGGCGTGGAAGAGGTGGTTGAGGGCGACGCCGTCGGCGAGCCCGTGGTGGATGCTCACCACCACCGCGGTCCCGTCGCCCTCCCACCCCGTCAGCACGTGCATCGCCCACCACGGCCGGTCGGTGGGCAGCGGCCGCGACATCAGCTGCCCGACGTGCCGGGCCAGCGCGGCGTCGTCGCCCGGCGTCTCGAGCGGGACCGTGTCGACGTGGGCGGTGAGGTCCGGCTCGTCGTCGACCCAGCGGACCGGCCCGAGACCGCCCGCCGACCACTGCGGTCGCTGCCGCAGACCGGGGTAGCGGGGCACCCAGCGCTGCGCGACCCGCTCGCGCACCGTCCCGACGTCCACGGGGCCGTCGCAGAACAGCACCCCGTGCACGACCATCCGGTTGGTCGGCTGCTCGAGCTGCAGCCAGGCGGTGTCGATGCCCGACGCCCAACGGTCCACGGGTGTGCCTCCGGTCACGCAGAAGTTGCCGGTACCGACGGTATCGGACTCCCTCGGGTGGCACGCTGGGGGCATGAACGTCGTCGACGACGAGGGCCACCGCGTCACGCTCCCCGCGACCGTCAACCGGGTGGTCAGCCTCGTCCCCTCGCTGACCGAGGCCGTGGCGGTCACCGCCCCGGGCCTGCTGGTGGGCGCCACCGACTGGTGCACCCACCCCGACGACCTCGACGACCACGGGGTCACGCGCGTGCGGGGGACCAAGAACCCGGACGTCGAGACGATCGTCGCGCTGCGCCCGGACCTGGTCCTGGCCAACGCCGAGGAGAACAAGCCCGGCGAGCTCGAGCGGCTGCGCGAGGCCGGGCTCGCGGTCTACGTCACCGACATCCGCACCGTCGACGGCGCGCTGCGCTCGTTGGAGCGCGTGCTCGCCGCGTGCGGGCTGGACCGGCCGGCATGGATCGACGGCGCCCGCGCCGCCTGGGACGCCCTCCCCCTGCCCGACAGCCCGCGCCGCGCCGTGGTGCCGATCTGGCGCAAGCCGTGGATGGCCGTCGGGTCCGACACCTTCGCCGGCGACGTCCTCGCCCGGTTGGGGGTGGAGAACGTGCTGGGCGACAGCCCGGAGCGCTACCCGCGTTTCGACCCCGCCGAGCTCCCCCCGCACGACCTCGTCGTGCTGCCCGACGAGCCCTACCGGTTCACCGCCGACGATGGGCCCGAGGCGTTCGACGCCCCGTCCGCGCTGGTCAGCGGGCGGCTGCTCACCTGGTACGGGCCGAGCCTGCTCGAGGCCGCCCACGTGCTGCCCGGGGCCCTCGCGGCGACCGCGACGCCGGCGGCGGGCTGATCACACACGGCGCTTGTGAGCGATATTCACGGCTATCGCCGTGAATATCGCTCACATGGGCTCGGGCGAGGACCGTCGTCACGCGGACGCGGCCGCCCGGCGGACCTCGTCGTGGGAGCCCTCGACCTCGATGCGCGCCAGCGCCCCGGCCAGGCGGCCGATCTTCTCCGCGCCCCCGCCGTAACGGGCGAGGTCGTCGGCCGACTCCCCCAGCCCGAGGGCCGAGGCGGCGCGCAGGGCGCGGTCGTCGGCGAACGGGGAGACCTCCTCCCACAGCACCTGCACCTCGCGCAGGAACACGTCGGCGACGCGCTCGTCCACCCCGGGCAGGTCGAGGAGCAGCGCGCGCTCCCGCGCCGGGTCCTGGCCGGCCTCCTCGCGGAGGGTGCGCAGGTCCCCGCCCCACGTCTCGCTCAACGTTGCGGCGAGCGCGATCAGCGTCCCCGCGTCGTCGGAGGCGCTGTCGTCGCGGTCGTCGTCGCGGTCGAAGCCCTCCACCGCCGCGCCGAGCTCCTTCGCGACGTCCTGCTCCGACGCCGCGGCGAGGTCACCGGCCGTGTGCCAGCGGTTGGTCACCTCGTGCGCGGCGCGGGCCGGGCCCGCCGCCTCGCCGCGCGGGGCGACGAGCACCGCGGCCACGAGCAGGCCGAACAGGCTCGCGGGGTTGTTCGTGCGCCCGAGCCCGATCTCCTCGGCGAACCCGCGGCCCTCGCGCCCGAGCACCGCCCGCGCGGTCACCTTCTGCTCCTCGCTGAGCGTGTCGTCCATGGGCGGGGCCTACCCGGCGGGTGGGCCGCGGCGAACCCGCTCAGGTGGTCGTCACGCCCCCGTCGACGGTGAGGGTCGTGCCCGTCACGTACGAGCCGGCGTCCGAGACGAGGAAGACGAGGGCCGCCGCGAGCTCCTCCGGATCGCCGATCCGGCCCGCGAGCACCCGCGGCATCATCGTGTCGAGGTAGCCCTCGGTGTAACTGTCGGTCATCTCCGAGGTGAAGAAGCCGGGCGCGAGGGCGTTGACGCGGATCCCCTTGCGCGGGGTCCACTGCTGGGCGAGGTCGCGGGTCAACCCGATCAGCCCGGCCTTCGACGCCGAGTACGCGGCCTGGGGGAGGCCCGCCGTCGTCAGCGCGAGGATGCTCGACACGTTGACGATGCTGCTGCCCGGCGCCATGTGCGCGGCGGCGGCCTGGGCCATCCAGTAGCAGCCGTTGAGGTTGACGTCGATGACGTCGCGGAACTGCTCGGGGGTCTCCTTGGTCGCGGGGACGGCGGTGCCCACCCCGGCGTTGTTGACCAGCACGTCGACGCGCCCGAACTCGCCCACCGCGGCGTCGACCAGCGCCCGGCAGTCCTCGGGCTTCGCGACGTCGGTGGCGACGGTCACGACGCGGCGCCCGCGCTCCTCGACCGCCCGGCGCGTCTGCTCGAGCTTCTCGGTGCGCCGCGCCCCCAGCACGACGTCGGCGCCGGCCTCGGCCAGCGCGGTGGCGAAGACGACGCCGAGCCCGGAGGAGGCGCCGGTGACCACGGCGACGCGGTCGTCGAGCCGGAAGCGATCGAGGATGCCCATGGTCACGGGACCGTAGGGCACGAGGGCTCTCCTAGGCTCGTCCGGTGATCGGCGGGTGAGCGGGGTGCTGGAGGGCTTCCTCGTCATCGGCGTCGTCGTGGCGGTGGGCGTCGTGGTCGGGCGGATGCGCCTGCTGCCCGACGCGGCCACCGAGGTGCTCTCGCGCACCGCGTTCTTCGTGGCCACCCCGGCGCTGCTGTTCGTCACCCTGCTGCGCGCCGACGTCGCCCGGGTGCTCTCGACCGGGCTCGTGGTGACGGCGCTGGCGGCGCTCACCGTGTGCGCGCTCTACGTGCCGGTCGGGATGCTGCGACGGCGGCCCCGCGGCGAGACCGTCGTCGGGTCGATGGCCAGCGGCTACCTCAACGCCGGCAACCTGGGGCTGCCCATCGCGGCCTATGCCCTGGGGAGCGCCGCCGAGATCGCACCCGCGCTGATCTTCCAGCTCGCCGTGCTCACGCCTCTGTACACGACGCTGCTGGACGCGGTCGCCGCCCGCCGGCGCGGGGAGCGGGCCGGGCTCGCGGGCGCGGTCGTGGCGCCGCTGCGCAACCCGCTGCTGCTCGCGACCGCGGCGGGGCTGGGGTGCAACGTCGCGGGCGTCAGGGTGCCCGAGGGGCTGCTCGCGCCCCTCGAGCTGCTCGCCGACCTCGCCGTCCCGGCCATGCTGCTGGCGTTCGGGCTCTCGCTGGCGCACGCCCAGCGGCCCGGCCGCGACGACGACCCGGTGTGCCTCGGCGCGGTCGTGGCGCTGAAGAACCTGGTGCACCCGCTGCTGGCCTGGCTGCTGGGGCTGGCCTTCGGGCTGGACGGGCCGGCGCTGCTCACGGTCGTGGTCAGCGCCGCGCTGCCCACCGCGCAGAACGTCTTCGGCTACGCGGTGCGCTTCGACACCGGTGTCGCGTTGGCCCGCGACGCGGCGCTCGTCACGACCGTCGTGAGCGTGCCCGTACTGCTCCTGGTGGCGCTGTGACGTGCGTGATCTTTCGAGCTATAGCGCAGAAGATCACGCACGTAGTCAGGCAAGGGCGGCCGCGCTCTCACGCCGACGGACGCGGACCTCGAGCCCGCCGGAGAGGGCGAGGACGGCGAGGCCGACGATCGCGAGCACGGCGCCGACCAGCGCCGGCGCCAGGTAGCCCAGGCCCGCGGCGATGACCATGCCGCCGAGCCACGCACCCAGCGAGTTCGCGATGTTCGACGCCGACTGGATCGCCGCCGACGCCATCGTCGGCGCGTCCCCGACGAGGTCGAGGATGCGCGTCTGGATCGCCGGGCCCAGGGCCAGCGAGAACATGCCCGCCCCGAACAGCGACAGCACCGCGAGCACGGGGTGGTGCACGGTCACCACGAAGCTCACCAGCACGCCGGCGAGGGCGACGAGGCAGCCGTAGAGCGTGGGCAGCGGGGCCCGGTCGGCGGCGCGCCCGCCGAGCACCGAGCCCGCGGTCATGCCGAGCCCCACCACGGCGAGCAGCACGGTCACCGTCGCCGCGGAGAAGCCGCCCTCCTCGGTGAGCATGGGCGCCACGTAGCTGTAGCAGGCGAACATCGCCCCGAACCCGAAGATCACCGCGGCGAGCGAGAGCACGACCTGCGGGTGGCGCAGGGTCGCGACCTCGGCTCGCAGGGCGCCCCGCCGGGCCGCGGCGGGCGCCGCGGCGGGGACGAACGCCGCGACGGCGCCCGCGGCGACGAGGCCGATGACCCCGACGACGGCGAAGGTCGCGCGCCAGCCCGCCGCCTGCCCCAGCAGGGTGCCCAGCGGCACGCCGACGACGTTGGCGATCGTCAGGCCGAGGAAGACCCGCGAGACGGCGGTGGCGCGCCGGTCGCGGGAGACCATGGCCGCCGCGGCCACCGACGCCGCCCCGAAGAAGGCGCCGTGCGGCAGCCCGGTGAGGAAGCGGACGGCCAGCAGCGAGCCCATGTCCGGGGCCACCGCGGAGAGCAGGTTGCCGAGCGCGAAGACGCCCATGAGCGCGATCAGCACCGGCCGTCGGGGCAGGCGCACGGTCGCACCGGCGAGCAGGGGCGCGCCGACGACGACGCCGACGGCGTAGGCGGAGATGAGGTGGCCGGCCTCGGCGACGCCGACGCCCAGACCGTCCGCGACCTCGGGCAGCAGACCCATGATCACGAACTCGGTGGTACCGATGCCGAAGGTGCCCAGAGCGAGGGCGAGCAGGGCCAGGGGCACGGGGAGCTCCTCGGGGACGACACGGGGACGACTGGTCTTCATCCCTCGGCGTCCACGGTTCGCGGCCAGCACCGATAAGTCGAAGTAGGTCAGAGCGCAGGTCGATAAGATGAGCTGATGCCGACGCTGCGCCAGCTCGAGTACTTCGTCGCCGTCGTCGACGAGGGCTCGTTCACCCGGGCCGCTGACCAGCTGTTCGTCACCCAGCCCGGCCTCTCGCAGCAGATCGCGACGCTGGAGAAGGAGCTGGGCGGATCACTCTTCAGCCGGTTGCCGCGGTCGGTCTCGCTCACCCCGACGGGCCGCGCGCTGCTCCCCCACGCCCGCGCGGCCGTGACCGCCGCCGAACGTGGGCGGGCCGCCGCCCGCGCCGTCACCGGGTCCGAGGGCGGCGAGCTGCGCATCGCGTGCGTCCACTCGGTGAGCCTGGGCCTGCTGCCCGGCGTGCTGCGGGTGTGGCGGGCGGAGAACCCGGACGTCACCGTGCGCCTCTACGAGCACCGCCACGGCGACGCGCTGTCCGCGGCGGTCGCCGCCGGGCAGGCCGACGTCGGGGTGGGCCCGGTGCCCACCGGATGGCGCGGCCGCCAGCGCAGCCTGGGCCACGAGGAGATGGTCGTGCTGCTGCCGCCGAACCTCGGCGCCGACGACGTCATGGCCCCGGTCGGCGGGGAGATCGCGCTCCGCCGCCTGGAGCCCGTGCCGTGGGTGCAGTACGCGCCCGACCACGCCCTGGCCGACGTGCTGGTCGAGGCGTGCGGGCGCGAGGGCTTCCGTCCGCGCGTGGCCGTGCGCACCGAGCAGACCGCGGCCGCGCCCCTGCTCACCGCGGCCGGCATCGGGCCCTCGCTCGTCCCCGCGGCGATCGTGCCGCCGGTGTTCGCGGGCACGATCGCGCGGCCGGCCCCGCGCGTCGAGCGCGAGCTGGTCGCCTACACCGGGGCCGAGCCCGACGCGCTGACCAACCGGTTCCTCGGGCTCGTCGCGCGGACCGCGGTCCTCCTGCCCGACCACGTGGCGGCGGCGCTGGCGGGCCCCGCCGTGCTATGACACGGGCCGATCACGCACACCTGGAGGTCGCACGCATGGACGCACGCCCGGCCGCTGCCGTCGTCGGGGGTGGGACGATGGGCGCGGGGATCGCCCAGGTCCTGCTCACCGCCGGCTCCCCCGTCACGCTGGTGGAGGCCGACGACGCCCGCGGCGAGGCCGCCCGGACGGCCGTCGCGACCGGCTTCGACGGCGCCGCCCAGCGCGGCAAGCTGCCCGAGGGCACGACGGGTGACGACCTGCTCGCCCGCCTGACGCTCTCGACCAGCGTCGAGGCGCTGCCGGGCGACACCGCGCTGGTGGTCGAGGCCGTGCCCGAGCGGGTGGACATCAAGCAGACGGTGCTGGGCGGCGCCGCCCGCGCCTGCCCCGACGCGGTGCTGGCGTCGAACACGTCGTCGCTCTCGATCGGCGCCATCGCCGCCGACCTGCCCGGCGAGCGCGTCATCGGGATGCACTTCTTCAACCCGGTGCCCGCGCAGAAGCTGGTCGAGCTCGTCGTGCACGCCGGCACCTCCGAGGCGACGACCCAGGCCGCCCGGGAGTGGGTGGACGCGCTGGGCAAGACCGCGATCGTCGTCAACGACGCGCCCGGGTTCGCGACGTCGCGGCTGGGCCTGACCGTGGGGCTCGAGGCGATCCGGATGGTCGAGGAGGGCGTGGCGAGCCCGGAGGACATCGACACCGGGATGCAGCTGGGCTACCGCTGGCCGATGGGCCCGCTGCGGCTGACCGACGTCGTCGGGCTCGACGTGCGCCTCGCGATCGCCGAGCACCTGACCCGCGAGCTCGGCCCCCGCTTCACGCCGCCGCAGCTGCTGCGCGACAAGGTCGAGCGCGGCGAGCTCGGGCAGAAGTCCGGACGCGGCTTCTACGACTGGAACTGAGCGACTCCCGACACGTACGAGCCGGCGCCCCCTTCGCGGGGACGCCGGCTCGTATCTGGGAGGAAGTGTCAGCTCGGGACCCGCACGGTCCCGGTCGTCCCGCCGTCCGCTGAGATGCGCTCATCGGCGTGGAGTCTGGTGTTGATCAGCTCCCTGGCGCGGTACGGCGCCGGGTCGACCGGGTCCTCGTGATGCGGTGCGGGGTACTCCCTGCGTCCAATCCATCACCTCTTCCCGGTCATACAACTGGGTCGGTCGCGCGACGCGATCAGCCTTCACCTCGTGTGATCGCTGCCACATCGACACCTCCGAATGTACTCACGAGGAGCGACGGGTCAAGGGCTGTGAGCCACCGGCGTGCTCCCACTCCTGGAGCAACCGCTTGCGTGCGACGCCGGGCCCCCCACCCGAGGGAAGACCCGCGGCCGTCAGCACCCTGTGACAGGGAACGAGCAGGCTGACCGGATTGCGAGCGTTCGCCGTGCCCACCGCCTGCGCGGCCCGCGGCCGTCCGACGGCGGCGGCGAGCGCGCCGTAGGTGGTCGTCGCGCCGTAGGGCACCTCCCGCAGCGCCGCCCACACCTCGCGCGCGAAGGGCGTGCCGGGCGGGTCGACGGGCAGCGTGAACGTGCGGCGCGTGCCGGCGAAGTACTCGTCGAGCTCACCGGCCAGGGCGTCCAGCGCGGCGCACGCGCCGTCGTCGGGCTCGCCGAACGCCGGGTCGGGATCGGAGCCGATGCGGTCGTGGCTGCGCTGGTCGTGGACGTGGACCCCGCGGACGGCGCCGGCCTCGTCGTCCCACGTGAGGGTCAGCGGGCCGAGGGGGCTGTCGACGACACGGAAGCGACGGCGGATCACGCGTCCCGGTCTACCCGCACGGGTAGGCCAGGAACGTGCGAGCCATCGGAGTGAACCAGTACGGAGGGCCCGACGCCCTCGAGGTCGTCGAGCTGCCCGAACCCCACGCCGGGCCCGGCGAGGTCCGGCTTCGGGTGCGCGCCGCGGCGGTGAACCCGACCGACACCCTCGTGCGCAACGGCGCGCGGGCCGAACGTCAGCGCAAGGACCCGCCGCCCTACGTGCCGGGCATGGACGCGGCGGGGGAGGTCGACGAGATCGGAGAGGGCACCGACACCGAGTTGCACGTGGGCGACGCCGCGATGGCGATCGTCGTGCCCGACGGCAGCCACGGCGCGTACAGCGAGTACGTCGTGGTGCCCGCAGGCTCGGTGGTGCGCATCCCCTCCGACGCCTCGACGGCCGAGGCCGCCACGGTGCCGATGAACGGGCTGACCGCGCGCCTGGCGCTGGACACGCTCGGGCTCGCGCCCGGGCAGACGGTGGCCGTCACGGGCGCCGCGGGCGCCCTGGGCGGCTCCGTGGTGCAGCTCGCGAAGGCCGACCGGCTGACCGTCGTCGCCGACGCCTCCGAGGCCGACGAGGAGCTCGTGCGCGCGCTCGGCGCCGATGTCGTGGTGCGCCGGGGCGACGACGTGGCCGCCCGCATCCGCGACAGCCAGCCCGGCGGGGTCGACGGGCTGGTCGACGGGTCGGTGCAGGGCGACGTGCTGATGGACGCGGTGCGCGACGGCGGGACGATCGTCACCGTCCGCGGCTACCGGGGGCCCGAGGATCGCGGGATCACCTGGGCGCCGGTGCTCGTGCGCGACGTGGCGACCGACCACGCGCGCCTCGACGCGCTGCGCCGGCAGGTCGAGGAGGGCGTGCTGACGATGCGCGTCGCCGACACCGTGCCCGCCGAGAAGGCTGCGGAGGCCCACCGGCGCCTCGAGGCCGGCGGTGTGCGCGGCCGGCTGGTCCTGACCTTCGGCTGACGCCCTATGTGCGTGATCTTCCCGGCCATACCTCGGGAGATCACGCACGTGGTCAGGCGAACAGGTCCACCAGCTCCGTCGCGCAGAGCACGAGGAACAGCAGCGCCGCGCCGACGAGCAGGGTCGTCGAGAGCCACCCGTTGCGCCACTCCCGCGGCGTGCGGCGCCCGCCGAGCAGCCACAGCAGCGTGATCGCCAGGAACGGCATGAAGAACGCCCCGAGCGCGCCGTAGGCCACGACGAGGGCGAACGGGCGCCCGAGGAACAGCAGCACCATCGGTGGGAAGGTCAGCCACAGCAGATAGGCGCGGTACGGCAGGCTGCGGGTCGCGTCGTCGGAGAGCTGGCCCGCCGCGGCGAGCTCGTCGGGCGTGCGCGCGACCGCCTCGCGACGGGTGCGCACGAAGTCGGTGACCAGCAGGCTCACGCCCTGCCACACGCCGAGCAGCGACGAGAACGACGTCGCGAAGAAGCCGACGAGGAACAGCGTCGCGATCACCGGGCCGAAGCGCTCGGCGAGGACCGCGTCGAGGTCGAGCAGCCCGCGGTCGCTGTCCACCAGCGCGATGTTCGCGGTGTGGAGCAGCTCGGCGCCGACCACGAGCATCGCGGCCACGAAGATGCCCGTGGTGATGTAGGCGACGCGGTTGTCGAGGCGCATGATCCGCATCCAGGAGCTGTCGCGCCAGCCCTTGGCGTTGACCCAGTAGCCGTACGCCGCCATCGTGATCGTCCCGCCGACACCGCCGACGAGACCGAGGGTGTAGACCCCCGAACCGCTCGGGAGCTTGGGCAGCAGCCCCGCCAGCATCGCAGGGACGTCGGGCAGCACGAGGATCGCCAGCCCCACCACCACGACGAACATGACGCCGACCAGCACCGTCATGATCCGCTCGAAGAGGCGGTACGAGCCGAACCACACCAGGGCGAGCCCGAGCAGCCCGCACGGGATGCCCCAGGCCGGGATCGAGCCGCCGAAGAGGGCGGCGAGCGGCAGGGCCGACGACGTCATCGCCGTCGCGCCGTACACGAAGCCCCAGATCACGACGTAGACGACGAAGTACACCGTCGTCCAGGGCCCCAACGACCGCCAGCCCGCGAAGATCGTCGAGCCGGTGGCCAGGTGCCAGCGCCCCGTCGCCTCGGCCAGCGCGATCTTCACGACCACGCCGAGCACCACCGCCCACAGCAGCGCGTAGCCGAACTCGGCGCCGGCGACGAGCGTCGCGACGAGGTCGCCCGCACCCACACCGGTGGCCGCGACGACGATGCCCGGGCCGACGATGCTCCAGCGCCGGCGCGGCTGCTGCGCGCCGACGTCCTCGACGTCCTGTGTCCCCCGATCGGTCATGGCGGGCAGTCCACCAGCTCCGGGTGGCCCCCCGCTACGAGCGCGGCCCCGAGGCCAGGGCCACCGCCTCGGCGGGCGTGCCGGGCCATGGCGGGCCGTGGCCGGGCAGGAGGACCCCGGCGTCGAGCCCGGCGAGCGCGTCGAGGGCCGCATCCGCCCGGACCGTGTCGTGGTCGAAGAACGCGCGGAGGCGCTGCGGGCCGGTGCGGGCGGTGGTCGGGTGGCCGGTCACGAGTGCGTCGCCGCTCACGAGTGCTCCCGCCCCCGGCAGCAGGTAGGCGGTGTGCCCGCTGGTGTGGCCCGGCGTGGCGACGGGGACGGGGCGCCCGGGCAGGTCGAGCGGGACGCCGGGGACGGCGTCGCCGGCGGCGTCGGGGATGCACACCGCGCGCAGCGCCCCGGCCCGCGCGGCGTGCACCGCCCACGCGAGCACACGCGGGCGCCAGGCGTTGCGGGCGACGTCGGACGGGCCGGCCTGCTCGAGGAACTCGCGGCGGGTGTGGCGGGCCTCGGTCGGACCCGTGCGCACCGGCGTCCCGTGGCGGGCGGCGAAGCGCGCGAGGCCGCCGACGTGGTCGACGTGCGCGTGGGTCACGAGCGCGGCGACGACGTCCGCGGGCGCCCGCCCGATCGCGGCCAGCGAGGTCTCGAGGGCATCGGCGTCGCCGGGATAGCCGCCGTCGATCACGGTCACCGCGTCGCCGTCGGCGACGAGCACCCAGTTCACGGCCATCCCGCGCACGAGGTGCACGCCGTCGCCGACCGTCTCGACCCTCATCGCGCCGTGACCCCCCACGTGCTCGTTGCGGGTGCTGACCACGCAGGACGTACCCCGGGGACCCAGGACCTACCGTGATCGATGCGGCGTTGCTGGCGTTGAACGCCAGCAACGCCGCATTGCTGGCACACCCCGTGTGCCACTCCACCCCTGTCCACCCCGCGCGCGCCGGGAGGCGGGGTCAGCCGAAGGCGGCGGCGAGGCGGGTGCCGCGGGGTGCCGTGGTCACGCGGCGCACGGCGACGGCCAGCACGGCCAGCAGGGCCACGAGCGCCGCCACGGTGACCGCCAGGGGCGGGCCCATCACCACGATCGCGCCGAGCGCCCACACCACCGACGCGGCGTAGGCCACCGCGCCGGCGCCGCGGGCGGTCACCGCGGCCGCGATCGCCCCGGTGACCAGCAGGACCAGCGCGCCGAGCACCGTCGCGACACCGCCCCTGCCCGGGGCGCCGAGGAACGTGCCGGTGGTGGCGGCGCCGACGACGGTCGCGACGCTGACCCACCCCGCGTAGAGGGCCACGGGCCCGTGGAGCATCAGCCGGTCGGCCGCGCCCTCGGCCCGGTGTGCGGTGAGCCGGGCGAGCGCGACGGCCAGCACCACGAGCAGCGCGACGATGACGACCTGCGCGAGGACGACCGCCTGCGCCGAGAACACGAGGATCCACCCCGCGTTGAGCACCGTCGACGCGACGAGCCACCAGCCCGTCGCCCGGTGCACCGCGCGCCCGGGCTGGCCCGGCAGCGCCTGCCGCACCGCGAGCAGCAGCAGCCCCGCGTAGATCAGGCCCCAGATCGAGAACGCGGCCGGCACGGGCATGACGACCGTCGTGTTCTCCTGCGCCACCTGACCGACCGAGAGCCCGAACGCCCCCGAGCCGCCCAGGGCACCGGCGACCACCTGCAGCAACGCTCCCGCCAGGAGCGCGCCGGCCCGGACACGGTCGGCGGTGGTGGCCCTGGCGGCCGGCGTGGACACGGACGCGGTCATCTTCTCCTCCATGGTCGAGCCTCTCGATGATGAAGATTACCCGACGCGCCGCTAAGCTGCAGGGTGTGACCGACGGGGGCCGGGAGGCGCGCGAGCACCTGGTCGAGCTGCTCCAGGACTACGGCGACGAGGCCGGGCGGCTCGGCCAGGCCTTCGCCGCCGGGCAGGGCCTGCACCGCACCGACGCCCAGGCGCTGCTCGCCGTCCTGCGGGCCGAGCGGGCGGGCGCCGCGCTGACGCCCGGGCGCCTCGGCGAGGAGGTCGGCCTGTCCTCGGGAGCGACGACCGCGGCGGTCGACCGGCTCGAGCGCCTCGGTCACGTGCATCGCGTCCGCGACGACGTCGACCGCCGGCGCGTGACGCTGCACCACGACCCGGCCGGCGCGGACGTCGGACGCGCCTGGTTCGGCCCCCTCGCCACGCGCCTCGACGCCGTCGTCGCCGACTACTCCCCCGACGAGCTCGCCCTCGTGACGCGCTTCCTCGGCGACGTCGTCGACGCCGTGGCGCGGCACCGGGCGGAGATGGCCGGCCCCGAGGTGTCGCGCGCCGAGGGGGGACGGCCCTGAGCAGCCCGCTCGCCGACCGGGCCCGCCTCGCCGTGGCGCTGGTCGCGGTCCTCGCCGTCCTCGCGCTGGTGATCACGCTGATCGTGGTCCTCGCCGGGGAGCCCACGGCGCGGGGGCGCTGCACGATCACCGCCCCGCCCGACTCCCCCGGCCTGCCCGCCACGTGGTCGCTCACCCCGGAGCAGGCCGACAGCGCCGCGACGATCGTCGGGGTCGGCCGACGCCTCGGCGTCCCCGACCGCGCGGTGACGGTCGCGGTGGCGACGGCCATCCAGGAGTCGGGCCTCGTCAACCTGCGTTACGGCGACCGGGACTCGCTGGGCCTGTTCCAGCAGCGCCCGAGCCAGGGCTGGGGCACCCCGGAGGAGATCCTCGACCCGGTCACCAGCACCACCATGTTCTACGAGGGACTCCTGCAGGTGCCCGGCTGGGCCACCATGGACATCACCGTGGCCGCCCAGGCCGTGCAGCGCAGCGGCTTCCCCGAGGCCTACGCCGACCACGAGCCCGAGGCCCGCCTCATCGCGGTGTCCCTGCTCGGCCAGGCGCCCGCGTCCTGGACCTGCACGGATCTCCCGGCGACCCCGGCGACCGACCCGTCGGAGAACGACGTCGCCACCCTCGCGGCCCGCGAGCTGGGCACCGCCCGGCTGTCGGGCGAGCAGCCCACCGAGACCGGCTGGGCGATCGCCACGTGGCTGGTCGCGCACGCCGAGCGCCTCGCGCTCGAGAGCGTCACCTACGACGGGCGGACGTGGACGGTCGCGTCGGGCGCCTGGACATCCTCCGGCCCGGCGGACGGCCGGCTCTCGCTGCAGCGCCTCGGCCGGCCCTGAGGCCCTTGGCGCTGTCGCGCGTGTGCGCGCTCGTCCGTGCCCGGGCACGGACGAGCGCGCACGAGCGCGAAGCGCAAAGGGCCTCACATGAAGTTGCGGGTGTGCAGGGCGGAGAGCTCGGCGGCCTCGTCGGGAGGGAAGCCGAGGCGGGCGAGACGCTGGCGCCGCCCGTCGTCCATCGCGTGCTGGAGCTCCTGGACCCGGGCGTGGCCGCGGGCGATCGCTGCGGGCGTCCAGCCGCCCGCGGCGAGCAGCACCAGCGCGTCGAAGACGTCCGCGTTGAGCCCGGCGGTGTCGACGAGGGCGTCGTGACGGCGCTCGATCGCGCTGCGCAGGGCCCCGCGCAGGGTCGGGTCGAGGCTGCTCTGGTGCTCGAGGTGGGCCACCCCGAACGCGACGTGGCGGGCCTCGTCGACGCGGGCGAGGTGCGTGATGCGCGCGGTGACGGGGTCCGGCGCGTACTGCTCGAGAAAACCCAGCAGCGCCAGGAAGCTGCCCTCCCCCAGCACGGAGAGCAGGAACGACGCCAGCGAGAAGTCGGGCTCGGCGAGCAGCGACGCCAGCGACGAGCGCCCGCCCGCCGACGAGGTGCCCATCGGGCCGCCGTGCAGCGTCGCGCGGCGGCTGAACACCTCGACGTGGCGGGCCTCGTCGGCGGCCTGCACCGCCAGCAGCTGCTGGACCTCGCGGAAGTGGGGGTGCACGCGGGCGAGCAGCCCGGCCGGGACCACCAGCGCGGCCTGCTCGTTCTCCACGAGGTAGGTCATCACCTGCACGACGGCGGCCTCGACGTCGGCCGGGACGGGCTCGGCGGGCGCCGCGGCCCAGTCGACCGCGGTCGCCGGGTCCCACTGCGCCGCCGCGGCGTGGGCGTAGAGCCGCGGCGCGAGATCGGCCCACACCACCTCGCGGCGGTCGATGTCGAAGCGCGGCTCCGGTCCTCCGGGCTCGACCAGCGCCCCGCGGGCGGCGAGGCCCCAGCGGGCCGGGGGGCGATCGACGATGCCGTCGACACCCGGCCCGCCGGCCCGCTCCGCGCCCTGCCACCGCTGGAGCTCCGACGGCCCGCGTACGAGCTCCCACGTCGCGGACCGCTCGGGGACGGGTGTGAACCCGTGGCCCCGCTGCCGCGCCCAGGCGCGCAGGTGCACGCCCAGGGCCGGGTCGCCGCCGGTGACCAGCACCCGCCCGCCGATGGGGATCCCGCGCAGAGCCCGGGCGACGAGCAGGTGGGCGCCCCGCTCGAAGGAGAGGAAGCCCAGATCGAGCGGGGCGCGCTCGCCCGTCACGGCGCGTACTCCGCGGCGGTCACCCCGCCGCTCGCGTCGTAGAAGCCGACCTCGTCCACCGCACGGGTGAGCGGACCGAAACCGCTCATCCGTCCCGGCACCCACTGCTTGAGGCCCTCGAGGTCGAGCAACGGCCGGACCTCGGGGTCGGCGTAGGACATCGTGCCGAGCAGCCGCACGAACTCGGCCGCCTCCTCGGGCGGGGCGGTGTCGACGATCGCCATCGTGCAGTGGTCGTAGACCGGGGTCTGCGCCAGCACACGCGTCGTCCCGGCCGGCAGCGTCCCCTCCTGGCCGAACAGCAGGTGGTTGCCGTCGATCATGCAGGCGGCGTCGACCTCGCCCGCCACGAGCGCCCGCGCGGCATCCCGCTCGCCGCCGATGTGGTCGCCGTGCAGGCCGACGCCGACGTCGAAGCGGCGCACGGCGAGGTCGCGCACCCCCTCGCCCCGCAGGAAGGACAGCGGGATCAGCGTGGACTGCGGCGAGTCGACCGCACCCACCGCCACCGTCGCGCCGGCCAGGTCGGCGACATCGCGCGCCGGCGAGTCGGCCCGCACCACCACCACCGAGGTCAGGTCCTGGTCGGTGTCGCGCATGACCGCGGACTCCACGCGCCGTCCACGCGCCGCGGCGAGCCGGGCGCTGCGCACCCACGCCAGCGGCGAGTTCCACGCGGCGTGGACGTGGCCGGCGACGAGGTCCTCGACCTGGCGCTCGTAGTGCGAGTACAGGACGTAGTCGAAGTCCAGGGCCTGCCCGCGCAACCAGCGCCGGAACCCGTCCCAGATGGTGACGACCTTCGGGTCGTAGGCGACCCCGCCCATGAGCGTCGTCATCGCGCACCCCCGAACAGCGGCAGGCCCAGCGCGGCGCGGCCGACGAAGTCGTGCAGCGCCGGCGTCGTCGGCGCCATCACGCGGGCGGCCAGCGCGTCGCGGTAGCGGCGCTCGATGCCCAGCTCCTTGCGGAACGCGGCGCCGCCGCACAGGCGCATCACCCCGTCGGCGACCTCCGCGGCCGCCTCGGCGGCCACGGCCTTGACCTGCAACACCCGCAGGGTCGCGTCCGGTCGTCCCGCGTCCAGGGCCGCGAGGGTGTCGGCGAGGAAGGCGCGGGTCGCGTCGACGCGGGTACGCAGGGCGGCGAACTCGAGCCGGGTCGGGGCCTGGTCGGCCAGGGTCTGGTCGAGGTGCTCGAGCCGGCTGGCGGTGAGGTGTCCGGCGGCCTCGTCGACGAGCGCCTCCATCAACCCCAACGAGACCGCCGCGTTGCCGACGAGGAACGTCGGCAGCGCGGTGCTCAGCGCGACCTCGAGGCCCCCGCCGTCGTCGGCGAGGCGGGCCGACGCGGGGACGACCGCCCCGTCGGCGCTCATGGGCGACGAGGCGTTGCCGCGCAGGCCGAAGCCGTCGAACGTCCCCGTCACCGCGATCCCGGGCGTGCCGGCCGGCACCAGCCACAGCGTCATCGGGCCCGCCGCGGCGACCGGCCGGCTGGACCAGACGTAGCTGTCCGCCTCGCCCGCCGAGGTCACCCAGCTCTTCGCCGCGTCGAGGCGGACACCGTCCTCGGCCGCCGTCGCCGTGCTCACCGGCGCCCAGAAGTGGCTGCGGGAGCCGCGCTCGGAGAGCGCCAGCGTGCTCAGGTGCCGGCCCTGGGCGATCTCGCGCCGGACCGGCTCCTGGCCGTGCGCCTCGATCACCGCGACCGCGGCGTAGTGCATCAGGACCACCATCGCGGTGGAGGCGTCGGCGCGGGCGATCGTCTCGAGGACGCCGATGACGTCGGCGAGGGTGCCGCCGGCGCCGCCGACGTCGGGCCCGCTGAGCACCCCCAGCGCGCCGACCCGGGCCAGGGCCTCGACGTCGGCGCGCGGATAGGCGCCGGTGCGGTCGACCTCGGCGGCGGCCGGGGCGACGGTGTCGTCGACGACGGCGCCGACCGCGTCGAGCACCTCGGACGGTGCGGGAGCAGCAGAAACGGGCACGGGGTCTCCTCCGTGGATCGGTGAACGATCACGGCGGAGCCGGGGCGCACCCGTCAGGAGGGTGCCGGCGGCCGCCGCGACCGTGGGAAGGCCGCCCGACCGGGCGGCACGGCGACGGCTCAACGACGGCGCAACACGGCGGCCTCCTCCCCGGGGATCCGTGGACCGGCGGCCCGGTGGCCCGGACCGCGGCCATCCTCTGGTGTCGGGTGTCGCCGGGACAAGGTCGGCGACAAGGTCGGCGAGGTGCCGCTCAGCGCATCGCCAGCAGGACGCCGGCCACCGCGAGCACCAGCACCGCGAGCACGACGAGCGCGAGGCCCAGGACCCGCACCCACGACCACGGGTTGCGCTCGCCCGGGTCCGGGCCCTCGTCGGGCACGTCCTGGGGCCGGGTCGCCGGCACGGCGCCGCCGCCCCCACCGGATCCGCCCGAGCGCGCGCTGGCCAGCACCTCGGTGCGCGCCGTGGCGTCGGCCGTGGCGAAGCGCCGCAGGTCGTCGGCCAGCTCGCGGGCGTCGTGGTGGCGCATCGCGGGCTCGAGCGCCAGCGCGCGCAGCACGACCGCGTCGAGGTCGGGCGAGAGGTCGGGGCGCACCTGGCGCGGCGGGATCGGGGGCTCGCGCAGGCGCTGGGACGCCACCTCCACCGAGCTCGGCCCGCGGAACGGCGTCTGCCCGGTGAGCAGCTCGTAGAGCGTGCAGCCCACGGCGTACACGTCGGAGCGCCCGTCGAGCGGGTCGCAGCGCACCTGCTCGGGCGAGAGGTAGGCCGCGGTGCCCATGACGACCCCGGTGCCGGTGAAGCCCTCGACGTCGGCCACGCGGGCGATGCCGAAGTCCATGAGCTTCACGGTGCCGTCGTGGCAGCGCATGATGTTGCCCGGGTTGACGTCGCGGTGGACGATCCCGCGGTCGTGCGCCGCGGCGAGCGCGTCGCACACGGGCCCGAGCACCGCCGTCGCCTCCCCCGGGTCGAGCCGGCCCCGGGCCTGCAGCTCCTGGCGCAGCGTGCGGCCGTGGACGCACTCCATGACGACGAAGACCTCGCCACCGTCGGCGAACCCCACGTCGTGCACCGCGACGACGTTCGGGTGGTCGATCGCGGCCGCCGCCCGGGCCTCGTCGCGCAGGCGCCCGCCGAACTCGGCGTCGCCGCGGTGCTCGGCGGGCAGCAGCTTCACCGCCACCGCGCGGCCCAGCTCGAGGTCGACCGCGCGGTGGACCTCGGCCATCCCGCCGCGCCCGATCAGCTCCCGCAGCTCGTAGCGGCCCTGCAGGACCCGGGCCGGCCCGGGCGCGCTCACAGCCGTCGGGTGCGGTTCGCGTCGCCGCCGCCGAGCAGGGCGTCGAAGAGGTAGCGGTGGTCGACCATGGCCTGGCGCATGTCCTCGGTGCCCGCAGAGCCGCTCTCCACCTCTGTCGAGGTGCGGTGGGCCGAGCGGTAGCGCTCGACGAGGTCGGGGTGGTCCACCGAGATCATCTTGGCGCGCTCCTCGAAGCGCTCGGTCGGATAGCCGCGCTCGCGCATCACCTGCTGGACCAGCAGGTCGGCGTCCCGCAGGCCCGTCGACGGCTGCTCGACGAACGCGGACTGCGCCTGCTCCCACGCCTGGCCGAACCGGTCGCGCTCGGCGCCGTCGAGCTCGCGGACGTCCAGCTCGCGGCGCCGCTTGAGCCGGGCGCGCAACTCCCGCTCGCCGTCGCGCTGCCCGTACTCCCCGACGACGCGCTCGTACTCGTCGCCGAACTGGCTGCGCAGCGCCGCCCGTCGCGACCGGGACCGGTTGCGGGCGACGACGACCAGGACGACGCCGACGACCAGCAGCACGGCGGCGACCACGACGACGATGAGGACCGGATCCATGCACCCCTCCGTGCGCCCGCTCGGCTATGCGGGACGATCAAACCACCCGGTGCCCGTTGCGCCCGTCCGACGAGCGTGGTGCGGGTGAAGAACGACCGAACGGTCTCCCACCCTAGGTCGCCTGCTCCTCGGGGGACGACCGTCCAGCGCAGGGCGTTGGTCCCGCCCGTGTCAGCGGTGGGCCATCGCAGACGTTGAGTGTCCGTATCGCCACACGCTCGCGCGCGCGATGCTGGGCGCATGAGCGTCGACCCGCTCGCCGAGCACCGCGCCCACCTGCTGGCCGTCGCGTACCGCCTCACCGGCTCGCGGGCCGACGCCGAGGACGCCGTCCAGGACGCGTGGCTGCGCTGGGACCGCCTCGGCGCCGAGGGGCGGGCGGCGGTGCGCGACATTCGCGCGTGGCTGACCACGACCGTCGGGCGGCTGTGCCTCGACCAGGTGCGTTCGGCGCCCGCGCGCCGGGAACGCTACGTCGGCCCGTGGCTCCCGGAGCCGCTGGTGACGTCCGGGCCCGACGACGTCCTCGACGCCGTCGTCGCCGCGCAGGACGTGCGGATCGCCGCCCTGCTGGTGCTCGAGCGCCTCTCCCCCGACCAGCGCGTGGCCCTCGTGCTGCACGACACGGCCGGACTCGGGTTCGACGAGGTCGCCGGCGTCCTCGACTGCACGCCGACCGCGGCCCGCCAGCTCGCCTCCCGGGCCCGGCGGGCGGTGCGCGCCGCGGCGGCGGACGGTGAGCTGCCCGAGCCCGCGCCGGAGCCCGAGCAGCGTCGGGTGCTCGACGCCGTCGTCGCCGCCCTCGCCGCCGCCGACGTGCCCGCCCTCGTCGCGCTGCTGCACCCGGAGGCGGCCCTGCACACCGACGGCGGTGGGATCGTCAAGGCCGCGCGGCGCGTCGTGCGGGGCGCCGACAAGGTCGCGCGCCTGCTCGTCGCCCTCGTCCAGGAGGCCGGACCCGAGGTGCTGGCCGGCGCGGCGGCGGTCCAGGTCAACGGCGAGGCCGGGCTGCTCGTGCCGGCGTCACCGGCGCCGATCGTCGTCGTCCTGACCGTCGCGGACGGACGTGCCCGCGCGGTCCACGCGGTGCTCACCCCCGAGAAGGCACCGCGCACGACGCCGCGAATCCCTGCGCGTGCAGCCCGAGGGCCGCGTTGAACCGGGCGCGCTGGTTCTCCAGCGCCACGAGGTGGGTCAGCTCGACGAGCCCCGCGTGGCCGAGGCGCGCGTCGAGGTCGGCGACCTGGGCGTCGCCGACCGTCGGCGGCTGGGCCGTCACGGCGTCGGCGTAGGCCAGGACGGCGCGCTCGTCGGCGTCGAACCCGGGGTCGTCGGGGGCGTCGTCGGCGGCCGCGCGGCGCAGGTGGTCGGCGTCGAGGCCGCGGCGGATCCAGAGCATCTCGCCGAAGTCGACGCACCACGAGCACCCGACGCGGGTGGCCGTGCGGTAGACCGCGAGGTCGCGAAGCCGTGCCGGGAGGACCGTGGCCGCCCTCTCGACCAGCGACTCGGCGACCGCCGACGACCAGAACAGCCCGGGGTGGTGGCGAAGGGCCGCGAACGGCTCGGGGACGTCGCCGAAGCGGCGGCGGGCGTACCGGTAGGCGAGCCGGCCGAGCAGGCCGGCGTCACGCGGGGCGACGAGGGGGATGCGGGCCACGGGAGGACCTCCGTCGACGTGGGTTCCGGGGCGATCACCAGGTGGACGGCGCGGGCGGCGCGGATGTGACAGCGTTCGTCTCAGGAAGCCCGCAGGGGGTGTGAGCGCTTGCCCGTGCTGGGGCACGGGCAAGCACGCACAAGACCGGAGGTCAAAGGTGGACCCGTCCGACTTCGCCGACGTCCTCGCCTCGGTCCGTGAGTTCGTTCGCGACGAGGTGGTGCCGCGCGAGGACGAGATCGAGGCCGCCGACGAGGTGCCCGAGAAGCTGCGCGAGGCCTGCAAGGCGATGGGCCTGTACGGGTTCGCGATCCCGGAGGAGTTCGGCGGGATCGGCCTGTCGATGGCCGAGGAGGTCGAGCTCGCGATGGAGCTCGGCTGGACCACCCCGTCGCTGCGGTCGCTGTTCGGCACCAACAACGGCATCGCCGGCCAGGTGCTGCTCACCGGCGGCACGCCCGAGCAGCAGCAGGAGTGGCTGCCGCGGCTGGCGACCGGCGAGGTCGTCGCGTCCTTCGCCCTCACCGAGCCCGACGCCGGCTCCGACCCGTCCACGCTGAGCACGAAGGCCGTGCGGGACGGGGACGAGTACGTGATCACCGGGGCCAAGCGCTGGATCACCAACGCGCCGCTGGCCGACGTGCTCATGGTCTTCGCGCGCACCGATCCGGGTGCGGCCCCGGCCAAGGGCATCTCGACGTTCCTCGTGCCCACCACCGCCGCCGGGGTCTCGTTCTCCGAGCACGACGCGAAGATGGGCCAGCGCGGCTCGTGGACCTGCGAGGTCTACCTCGACGACGTCCGGGTGCCCGCCGCGAACCTCGTGGGCGGCGAGAGGGGCCTGCACCGCGGGTTCGTCACGGCCATGCGCTGCCTGGCCCACGGGCGCCTGCACATCGCCGCGCTCTGCACGGGCATGGCGGCGCGGCTGGTGCACGAGATGACCGAGTTCGCCACGGTGCGCGAGCAGGGCGGGCACCCGATCGCGGCGTACCAGCTGGTCCAGGGCCTGGTCGCGGACTCGGTGACCGACTGGCACGCCGGGCGGGCGCTGGTCCGCGAGGCCGCGAAGGCCTACGACGACGGCTCGGACACCACGCTCGGCCCGTCGACGGCGAAGTACTTCTGCTCCGAGGCGGTCGGACGCATCGCCGACCGCGCGGTGCAGGTGCACGGGGGCTCGGGCTACATGCGCGGCGTGCCCGTCGAGCGCATGTACCGGGACGCGCGCCTGTTCCGGATCTACGAGGGCACGAGCCAGATCCAGCAGGTGATCATCGCCCGCGGGGTGCTCGGCGCGGCGGCCCGCGGCTGACGCGCAGCGAGGGACGCCCTCGCTGCGTCCCACGCAGCCGGGGTGACCCTCGCTGCCAGCCACCTCGCGCCCCTGCTTGACTGGTGATCATGACGCTCGACGGCGGAATCCTCGCGAGCCTCGCGCGTCCCGGCGCCCGGATCGCCCTGGCCGACGGGTGCGGGAGCCCGCGCGCGGCGTACCCGCTGCTCTCGGAGCTGGCGCGTCAACGTGGTGACCTGCGCCTGGTGACCGGCTGGCTGCCCGGCCCCGTCGACGGGCTCGACCTCGACGCCTTCGCCGACGCCCGCACGGTGATGCCCGGCTGGGGCCTGCGCCGGGCAGCCGACGCAGGGCACGTGCGCACGGTTCCGGCGCGGCTGGCGGCGATGCCGGCGCTGCTGAACGGCCCGCTGCGGCCCGACCTGCTGGTGCTCGCGGCGGCGCCGGGCCCGGTCGGGCCCGTGCTCGGCGCCGAGGTGTCCTGGGTGCGCGCGGTGATCGACCTGGGGGTGCCGGTGGCCGTCGTCCTCGACCCCGGGCTCCCCCGCGCCGCGGCCGGCCCGCCCCTGCCCGACGAGCAGGTGTTCGTGCTCGGCGAGGCCGCGGGCGGCCCGCACGTCCACGCCACGCCCGCCCCGCGCGGCGAGCACGAGGCGATCGGGCGCCACGTCGCGGACCTGCTCGCCGACGGGGTGCGCCTGCAGTGGGCGCCCGGGCAGCTGGGCGCCGCGGTGGTCGGCGGGGTGCGGGCGGCCGGGGTGCGGGTGCACGCCGACTCGGGCCTGCTCGGCGACGGGGTCGTCGCCCTTGACGAGGCCGGGCTGCTGCTGTCGGACCCGGTCGCGACCTACCTCGTCGGCACCCCGGAGCTCTACGCCTGGGCCGACGCGCGCGGGCGTGCCGGACGCCCGGTGGTGCACCGCATCGAGCACACCCACGACCCGTCGCGCCTGGCCGCGGAGCCGCCGCTGGTCGCGGTGAACACGGCGGTGGAGATCGACCTCGACGGCCAGGTCAACGTCGAGGGCACCGCGAGCGGCCTGGTCGGCGGCGTCGGCGGCCATCCCGACTACGCCGCGGCCGGTGCGCGCTCGGTGCGCGGCCTGTCGGTGATCGCGCTCGCGTCGCACCACCGCGGCCGCTCGACCCGCGTGCCGCAGCTGTCGCGGCCGGTGAGCACCCCGTCCCACGACGTCGACGTCGTCGTCACCGAGCACGGGCCGGCCGACCTCCGCGGGCTGGACCGCGACGAGCGGCGCCGGGCCCTGGACCGGATCTTCCCGGGCTGAAGGGGACGGATCGGGCCGCCGTCCGGCGCGCGAGGCGGGCCTAGGGTGGGTAGGCCTGGACGGTTCCCGTTCACCGCACCGATCCCCGGAGGACACCCCATGGCCGACGGCCCCGCCCCGACCCGCGCGCACCTCGCGGCCGTGCCGGCCGCCACGCCCACCCGCACGCCCGCGCTGCCCGGCGAGGCCGACCTGCAGCCCGAGGACGCGCCGAGCCTGCTCGCCGCGCTCGACGCCGGCGACGAGGAGGCCGTGTACGCCTGGGTCCGCGCGCACACGCCGGAGACGACGAGCCTCGTGCTCCAGGGGCTCTACATCGGTGCCGGGATCGCCGGGCTCGTCGAGTGGCCGGCGGTGGTGCTGGCGCTGATCGGTCAGGTGATCGTCGACCGCCGGTTCGGCGGCGTCGAGGCGCTGGCCGCGGAGCTCCGCGCCCGGGTGGACGGCGCGCTCCCCGCCCGCGCCTGATCCGACGCCGGGACCGGGCTCAGGACCGCACGAGGCGGGCGATCGCCGCGGAGGCCTCCTGCACCTTCTCGGCCGCCTGCTCGTCGCCGGCCTTGGCGGCATCGACGACGCAGCTGCCCATGTGCTCCTCGAGCAGGCCGAGCGCGACGTTCTGCAGCGCGGCGGTCGCCGCCGAGACCTGCGTGAGCACGTCGATGCAGTACTTGTCGTCCTCGATCATCCGGGCGATCCCGCGGACCTGCCCCTCGATCCGCCGCAGCCGCCGCAGGTGGTCGTCCTTGTTGCCCGCGTAGCCGTTCACTGACCCTCCTGGCGCCGGGTGCGGCTCCAGGCTACTCGGGGCGGGGACCCGTCCCGAGGCGTTCGCGCACCGCGCCGGCGGCGGCGTCGACGACCTGGCGGGCGCGGTCGTAGCCCGGGGGCTGGCTGGTCATCACGGCGACGACGTAGCGCCCGGCGACGACCCCGATCGAGTGCACCTCCGCACGCGAGGCGATGCAGCACATCCAGCCCTGCTTGACCGGCGAGCCGGAGCCGTCGAGGAAGCCGAAGCCCTGGTCGAAGCCGTCGCCGGCGATCGGCGGCGCCGAGCCCATGGCCCGCAGCACGAGGTCGCGGTCGGGTGGGGGCAGGTCGACCTGCACGTGGCGCAGCACGGTCACCATGTCGCGCGCCGAGCTCTGCACCTCGCCCCACTGGGACGGGTCCTCGGGGGTGCTGGTGTCCTCGAGCCCGAGCGTCTCGGCCACCCGCGTGATCGCGTTCGGGCCGTCGTACTGGGTCCACAGCGCGTTCATCGCCGGGTCGCTGCTCGCGCTGAGGGCCGCATGGACCAGCCGCAGGTCGCGGGGGCCCAGGGTCAGCTCGCCGTCGCGCTGGCGCTGGAGCATGTCGACGATCAGCAGGAGCTTGGCCAGCGAGGCGGTGTCGAAGCGCTCGTCGCCCGCCACGCCGGGCGAGAGCTCGCCGGAGGCGATGTCGGCCACGGCGACACCGACGGTGACGTCGCCGCCCCCGGCCGCCTCCTCCGCCGCGGAGACGACGCCGGCGAGGTCGACGCGGGGGACGCCCGGGGCCGTCGGCGCGGCGACCGACTCGGTGCCGTCCAGCGGCAGGTCGGGCAGGGGCAGGTCGGGCAGGGGCAGCGTGGCCAGCGGACCGTGGGCGCCCGTGACCGCGTCGACGGTGACGAGCGTTCCCGCCATCACCGCGCCGACCATCGCCGCGCCCAGCCCGCGGGGCAGCCCGCCGCCCTGACGCCGCCGCCGGGCGCGAGGGGCGAGCGGCGGGGTGGCGCGCTCGGGCGCGGGACGCCGCGGCGGCCCCGGGGCCGGCTCGGGCCGGCGCGGGCGCGCCTCGACCAGCGGCACGACGGCCGCGGGCCGGGCCTCGCGGGCCGGGGCGACCGGGCGCTCGGGGACCCGGCCGTGGCGCGGCGGGGCGGCGGGCCGGGCGTCCGGGGCCGCGGGTACCCGCGGTCGGGGACGAAGCGGGGGCGGGAGCACCGGCGGCCCGACGAACGGCGGCGGCGCGGCGGCCCCCACCCCGGCGCCGACCAGCGCCCGCTCCGGAGCCACCCGGGGGGTCGCGCGGGGCGGCGGGTCTCCCCGCGCGTGCCGCGGCGCCGTGAGCACGCCACCGGGGGGTGGTCCCGTCGGCGCACGGTGGCGTGCGGCGGCGGCGACGTACCCGCCGGTGCCGGGCGGACGGGGCGTGACGCGGAGCCCGTCCGGAGCCGGCCGCGGCGGCGGCCGGTGCGAGGTCACGAAAGCATCACACCACCTCGCTCCTCGTGATCGTCGCCCACCCGCCCGAACCCGTGTCGCGGGTTCGACAGCGGCACTCCCCGGGGTAGCAGGGCGGGCGAGGACGGGAGGACCGATGCGCGCGGCGTTCGGCACGACATTCGACGTCGAGGGCGTCTACCTCAACACCCCCTCGATCGGGGTGCCGCCGCGGCCGGTGGTCGACGCGGTGGCCGCGTCGGTGGCGGCGTGGGGTCGGGCGGAGACCGCGCCGGCCGGGTTCGACGAGGCGGTCGCGAGCGCGCGCCGGTCGTACGCGGCGCTGGTCGGGATGCCCGAGACGGCGGTGGCGAGCGGCACCGTCGTCTCCGCACTGGTCGCCCTCGTCGCCGGCGCGCTGCCCGCCCGGTCGCGGGTGCTCGTTGCGGAGCGGGAGTTCACCAGCGTCACCTTCCCGTTCGCCGCCGCCGGGCACGAGGTGGTCGAGGTGCCCGTGGCCGCCCTGCCCGAGCAGGCGCGCGGCGCCGACGTCGTGGCCGTGAGCGTCGTCGCGTCGGCGGACGGCGCCCTGGTGGACCTCGCCGCCCTGCGTGCCGCGGTCGGCCCGGAGACGCTCGTCGTCCTCGATGCCACCCAGTGCCTCGGCTGGCTCCCCGCCGACGTCTCCTGGGCCGACGCGGTCGTCGCGGCCGGCTACAAGTGGCTGCTCTCTCCTCGCGGCGCGGCCTGGATGGCGGTGTCCGACCGGCTCGCTGCGCGGCTCGTCCCGGCGCAGGCGGGCTGGTACGCGGGCGGCTGGGACGCGATCTACGGCCTGCCGCTGCGTCTTCACGACGACGCCCGGCGCTTCGACCTCTCCCCCGCCTGGCTCGCCCAGGTCGGCGCGGCGATCGCCCTCCCGTGGCTGGCGGGTCTCGACGCGGGCGTCGTCCATGATCACGCCGTCGGGCTGGCGAACCGCCTGCGTGCCGGGCTGGGGATGCCGCCGGGCGACTCGGCGATCGTGTCGGTGCGCCGGGAGGGGGCCGCCGAACGGCTGGCCGCGGCCGGAATCCGCGCCGCCGCGCGGGACGGGGCCGCGCGCCTGGGCTTCCACCTGCACAACACCGCGGACGACGCCGACGCGGCCCTCGAGGCGCTCAGCGGGGGTGCTGCTGCGGCGCGCTGATCCCGCAGTGGGCGCAGTCCTCGGTGCGGAAGCGGGTCGGCGAGCCGGCCGCGGTCCGTGGCCGCAGCAGCACGGCCGAGAGCGCGGCGCCCGCGACCAGCAGGCCGGCACAGATGATCATCGCCGTGCGGTAGCCCGCGCTGAACGCCACCGGGTCCTCGTAGTCGGTGCCGGAGATGCCGGCGAGCGCCGGGACGAACGCGACCGCGAGCAGCCCCGCGGCCCGGGCGATCGCGTTGTTGACCCCGGAGGCGATGCCGGCGTGGCGGTCGTCGGCGGCGTCGAGGACGGTCGCGGTGAGCGGGGCGACCGTGCCCGCGAGCCCGAGCCCGAACAGGGCCACGGGCGGCAGGACGTCGACGAGGTAGGACGCGCCGGGCCCGATCCGGCTCAGCCACAGCATCGCCGCCGCCGCGAGCAGCAGCCCGACCGTCATCGGCCAGCGCGGCCCGATCCGCTGCGCCAGGCGCCCGGACCGCGCCGAGAGCAGCAGCATGATGATCGTGATCGGCAGCATCGCCGTGCCGGCGGCCAGCGGGCTGAACCCGCCGGCGACCTGGAGCTGGAGCACGACGAGCACGAAGTGCACGCCCAGGGCCCCGTAGACGAGCAGCGTGACGAGGTTGGCGCCGGTGAACCGCGCGTCGGCGAACAGCTCGCCGGGCACGAGCGGGGCGCGCGCCCGGCGCTCGACGAGGACGAACGCGGCCAGCGCGAGCACCCCCGCCGCGGCCGTGACGAGCACCGCCGGCGTCGTCCCGTCCTCGCCGGCCGCCGTCAGGGCCCAGGTCAGGGCGCCCAGGCCCGCGACGGCGAGCACGGTGCCCGGGATGTCCAGGTGGTGAGCGGCCTCGGGGTCCTTGGACTCGGGGACGTGGCGCAGCGCCACCGCCAGCACGATCGCCGCGAGCGGGAGGTTGATGAGGAACACCGCTCGCCAGGTCCACTCGACGAGCCAGCCCCCGAGGAACGGGCCGATCGCCCCGGCGACGCCGCCCAGGCCGGACCAGGCGCCGATGGCCGCGGCGCGGTCCTCGCCGTGGAACGACGCGGAGATCAGCGCCAGGCTCCCGGGTGTGAGCAGCGCCCCGCCGACGCCCTGCAGCGCCCGCCCGGCGATGAGGAACTCCACCGACGGCGCGAGCCCGCACAGCGCCGAGGCCAGCGCGAACCAGACCACGCCCACCAGGAAGATCCGTCGGCGGCCGAGGCGGTCGCCCAGGGAGCCGCCGAGCAGGATCAGCCCGGCGAGGGTGAGCGTGTAGCCGTTCACCGTCCACTGCAGCGCTGCGAAGCTCGCGTCGAACTCGGCGCCGATGCGCTCGAGGGCGACGTTGACCACCGTCGCGTCGAGCAGCGCCAGCCCCGACCCCAGCACCGTCGTCAGGAGGATCCAGCGCCCGCGGGCCGAGCCCATCCGGACCTCGTCGACGGCCCCGGCGGTGTCGCTCACCGGTCCAGCATGACCGTCTCACTGGTAGGAGACGAGGTCCGGGGGCGGCGAGAGGGCGAGCGCCTCGGCGGGTGAGAGCACCGGGGTGTCCTCGTCGTAGAAGAGCTTGAAGCCGGGGTGGAGCTGCGCCGGCCGTTGGAGCTCGGCGTACTTGGCCCGCTTCACCTCCGGCGCCCCGAACCCGTCGATGTGCTGCACGACGGCGAGCCCGGGCGGGGTGACCAGCGCCTCGGGCGAGGTGATCATGTCCGGGGTGAACTGGTGCAGGACCAGCAGCTTCTGGGGCAGGTCCCCCTCGTCGACGAGGGCGGCCAGCCACTGCGCGACGGCGTTGACCTCGGAGGCGTCGACCCCGCCGATGACCTCGCCGGGCACCTCCCCCGGCGCCATCCGCCACTCGGGGTCGAGCGCGAGGCCGACGTCGGGCTCGCGCAGCAGCGGCTCCCAGACGCGGGCGGCGGTGAGGAAGTCGGTCCTGCCGGGCTGGACGTCGAGGACGAGGAGCTGCTGACGGGCCCGGGCGGCAGCGAGATAGGCGCGGGCGTCGGCGAGGGAGATGGCGGTCGCGTAGTCGCCGTCGGGACCGGGCGTGGCGGTCGCGATCGTCGCGATGAGCTCCATGGTGGGCAGGACGGTGCGCCCCGGGGTGGCGAAGGCCGCGGCGACCTGCTCGAGCCGCTCCGCGGCCTGGTCCGGGGTGCCCTCCCCCAGCACGCCGAGCGCGTCGGTGCCGGCGGTGCCGTAGAACGCGACCACCCGGTGTTGCGGGAAGAGCGTCGTCCCCCCGCGCGGCAGTTGGAGGACCGCCGGCGCCGGCGTCGCGACGAGCGGCGCGGGCGGTGGGGCGGGCTCCCGCGGCGCGCCCGCCGCGGGCGCGGTGCACCCGGCGGGCACGAGCGCGAGCAGGACCGCGAGCACGGCGAGGAGCGGGCGCAGGACAGGCAACGAGGTCCCCCGACGGTCGTGGCCGGACGGACAGGAGAGTCCTCACGGGACGCTAGGGACGACAGTGACGGAACGCGATCCGCCGAGGAGGCGGACCCGGGCCCCGCGACACGCCGGGCTACCGTGCACCCATCGTGACGACCGGCCTCTCGCTCCCGCTCGACGAGCTCACCACCGGCCAGACCCAGGCCACGCTGGTGATCCTCGGTGGTCTCGTCGCGCTCCTCATCGTGGGGGCGCACGGCACGTGGCGGCTCGCGCGCAACGTGGTGACCATCGCCCACGAGGGCGGGCACGCGCTGGTGGCGATCTGCTCGGGGCGGACGCTCACCCGCATCCTGCTGCACTCCGACACCTCGGGCGTCACCGTCTCGAAGGGGCGGCGCGACGGGCCCGGCATGGTCGCCACCGCCGCGGCGGGGTACGCGACGCCGCCGGTGCTCGGGGTCGGCGCGGCGGCCCTGGTCGCCGCCGACGAGATCGCGGCGATGCTCGTGATCGCCGTCGTGCTGCTGCTGGCCACCCTGATCCTCGTGCGCAACGCCTACGGCGTGCTCTCGGTGGTGCTCACCGGCGCGGTGTTCGTGGTGGTCGCCGCGTACGGCTCGGCAGGAGTCCAGTACGGGTTCGCGTGCTTCGTCACGTGGTTCCTCATCCTCGGCGGCCTGCGCACCGTGCTCGAGGTGCAGCGCAAGCGCGCGCGCCGGCGCGCGCCCGACTCCGACGCCGACCAGCTCCAGCGCCTCACCGGCGTCCCCGCCGGCATCTGGGTGGCCCTGTTCCTGCTGGTCGGCGTGTTCTCGCTGCTCGGCGCCGGGCGCCTGCTGGTGATCTGGGTTTGACCTGCGGTCTCGTGCGTGCTTCCCCGTGCCCCCACACGGAGAAGCACGCACACGACCGGAGGTCAAACGCGGAGGACGCAGTCGCCGCACTTGCCGCCGCCGGGCACGCGGTAGTACAGGCAGCAGGTGGTGCGGGCGAAGCCGAGCCCGCTGGGGTGGGCGGGGTCGGCGACGAAGCGCCCGAGCCCCGCGAACGGCTCGCGCGCCAGCACCCCGCGGGCGAGCGCCAGCGCCGTGGCGTGCCGGTCGGGTCGCGCGTCGCCGAGCACCCGCACGGCCCCGGCCAGCGACGCCGCCGCGTTGCCCCACAGCACGCGCGGTGACACCGACGCCCGCGCCCGGATGCCCGCCACGAGCGGAGCGACGTGGTCCTGCGCGAGCACCCGGGCCAGGGCCGCGGCGACGTCCTCCGGATCGGCGCCCGCGACGTCGGTGCCGGTGAGCCGCTCGGGGTCGGCCCACAGCGGCACGGGCCCGCCCACCCACGGGCGCGCGTGCAGGACGCTCGCGGGCCCGAGGTCCGGGAGCACGCCGCCGGCCGCCGCGGCCAGCAGCACCGACACCGACCGCGAGGCCAGCGACTGGGCGAGCAGCGACGCCGCGACCCGCCGTCCCGCCCCCAGCCCCTCGGCGACCTGGTCGAGGCGCTCGCCCACCGGGTCGGGGCCGTCGGCCGGCACGGCGAGCAGCCTCGCGAGCGGGCGCCACGACGGGTCGGCCCCCTCGGCCCCCCGGGTCGACACCGCGAAGAAGCCGCCGACGGCGTCGACCTCGTCCAGTGCCGCCCGCACCTGCCCGGGCTCCGCCGTCCGGCCCAGAGCCGGGGCCGTCACGTCGCCCCGTCCGCCGGTCGCGCTGCCGCCCACACCGACCCATGCTGGCGGACATGTCCGTCGCGAGCACGCGCGGCCGTGGTGGCGGCCGTGGTGGCGGGCGTGGCCGGCCGTCCCGCTTCTCGTTCTGGGTCGACCGCACGGGCACGCTCGGACCGGTGCTGCTCCGCTACGACCTGCGTGGCCGCGGGGTGCGGCGCGGGGCGCGCCTGGGCGTCGACGGCCGGTGGCACGCGAGCACGCAGCCGGACTCGCTGGTGTGGCTGGGCGCGGGCGCCGGCGGCGCCGAGGTGATCGACGTCGACGGGGCCCGCGCGGTCGCGCGCCGACTCGGCTTCCCCGATCTCGACGTGACCGACCCCCAGGTCCTCCCCTGACGCTCCCCGCACGCCTGGTCACCCTGCGCGACGACGCGCACGGAACGAGGTGGTCGGTCCTCCGCCGTTCGGGCCTGTTCCGTTAGGTTCGGCGCATGCTCGACTCCGGCGTCCGCATCGCCGCCGCGTTCCTGCCCGTGGGCATCCCGGTCATGGTCGGCCTCGTGGTGGCCGTGCTGCGTCGGCGGGCGCTGCCGGCGGTGTCGGGCCCGGCGATCGCCGGCCTGGTCCTGCAGCTCGTCGCGCTGCTGGCCGCGACGTTCATCGTCGCCGAGGGCTCGCTGCGCCTGTTCGGCCTCTCCCCCCAGGCACTGCTCACCGTGAGCAGCATCCTCGGCTTCGCCGTGATCGTCCTCCAGGTCCTGTCCTGGACGTTGCTGCTCCTCGCGCTCTTCCGGCGCCTGCCCGCCGCCCCCGAGGACCGCACACCCACCGGGCGCCACGCGCTGCTCGACGACCAGGGTGCCCAGGTCATCGCGGAGGAGGGCACCACCCTGCTGCCCGTCGGCGCCGCCGCGGCCGGGGCGGGCGCGGGCGCGGGCCTCGGCGCCGCGGCGGCGAGCACCCGGGTCGAGAGGCCCGGGACGTCGGGGCCCCTGCCCACCTTCCCCGTCGCGCCGGAGCGCGAGCCGGAGCCGGCGGTCACCGAGACCTTCGCCGTCGGGCCCGAGACGCCCGGCGCGGACGACGCCGACGAGGACCTGGCCCGCGAGGAGCCCCCGGCCGTCACGGCGGAATCCCTCGACGAGGCCGCGACCGAGGACGAGGAGACCGAGGACGAGGCGCACGACGACGTCGCGGAGACCGCCACGGCCGACCCCGACGTGGAACCGGAGCACGAGCCGGACACCACCACCATCGCTGCGACGGCCCCCGCGGAGCCGACGGAGACCGAGACCGACGTCGAGCCCGACACCGAGCTCGAGGCCGAGGCCGAGGCCGACGCCGAGGCCGACACGGCGCCGGACACGGAGCCAGAGCCGGAACCGGCGCTCGTCGCCGAGGTCGACGCCGACGCCGAAGCGGACCGCACCGAACTCGTCGAGGAGCCTGGCGATGACCCCGACGACGTCGCGGTCACCGACACGGACGAGACCCCGGACACCACCCCCGACGCCACCGCCGAGGACCGTCAGCGGCCCGCCACCTCGTCGTCGGGCGGGCACCCGTGGTTCGACCCGGACGGCGAGGCCGCACGAGGTACTTCCGAGCAGGCCGGCGCGACGCGGGCGGGGTCGGCCGAAGGGCGCTGAGCCGTGCCGCGAGGGGCACACCGCGCATGATCGACAGGGCTCCGCGGGTGCCGAACGTGCCCCTCGCGTCGACCGGAGCGATCATGTCGAGGGCACGAGCCCCGCGGCCCCGGCCGCCACACCCCGCTCGAGGTCGAGCAACGCCCGCTTGCGCTCCACGCCCCCGCCGTAGCCGGTCAGCGCGCCGCCGGCCCCGACGACGCGGTGGCACGGGACGACGATGCTGACCGGGTTGCGTCCGTTCGCCAGCCCCACGGCGCGCACGGCGGCCGGGCGCCCGATCGCCGCGGCCAGCTCGCCGTAGGGCGTCGTCGCGCCGTACGGGATCTCCCGCAGCGCCGCCCACACGCGCTGCTGGAACTCCGTGCCGCGCAGGGCGAGGGGCAGGTCGAAGACGCGGAGCGAGCCCGCGAAGTACGCCGCGAGCTGCTCGCGCACCGCTGGGAGGCCGTTCTCGTCGCGCACGCCGAGCATGTCGGCCGCGGGGCCGTGGCGGTGCGCGGTCATGAAGAGCCCCGAGAGAATGCCGTCCTCCGCCCGCAGGGTCAGCGGCCCGAGCGGGCTGTCCACCACGGTGTGCGAGGTCGTCACGACCCTCATCACACCACCAGGGCCAGCACCAGCACGGCCAGGCCGGCGGGCACGTCGAGCGCCACGCACGCCTCGCGAGCGACGGCGAGACCTGGTCGCGGTGGCAGCGCAGGTGCCACAGGTCCCACGCGCCGTGCCCGATCAGGGTCAGGGCCGCGACGACGAGACCGGCGGCCGGGGCGATCGCCAGCGCCAGGAGCACGAGCAGGCCGTAGACCACCAGCCCCACCGTCTGTCGCGCGAGCGCCGGACGGGCGACGCCGCGCAGCACGCCCACCAGCAGCAGCGCCACCGCCGCCACCCCGTTGACGAGGACGGGTGAGACGTCGAGCAGGCGCGCCGCGACGACCAGCACCGTCGCCGGCGCGCACCACGCCCACGCCATCCACGGACGCGACGACGCGGCGGCGGCGACGTAGCAGGACACGGCGATGACCACCACCGTCGCGACCTCGTCCCGGCCGGCGCCGGGCAGGACGATCGCGACGGCGGCGAGGAGGCCGACCGCGATCGGCCAGCGGTGGACGAGGGCGCGGGGAACGCCGGGGCGCGACGGGGCGGGGACCTGGGTGTTCACGACGGCGAGCGTGGCCGCCGGCGCATACCCCGAGGGGGTAGTAGAGGCATCGTGTCCGGATTCCTGCGCACCGGGTCCGGACGGACCCGCCCGCCGCTAGGCTCGCGATGTGGACACGGTGGTGGTCGGCTACGAGGACGCCGAGCTGCTCGACCTGTCCTGCGTCACCAGCACCCTGTCCGTCGCCGGGGACGTCGGGGCCGACCCGCCCTACGCGGTGCGCCTGCTCACCCCCGGCGGCCGGGCGATCACCTGCCGCCCCGGCCTGCGCCTGGAGGCACACGGCGCCCTCGAGCACGACACGGCCCCGATCGACACCCTGGTCGTGGTCGGCGGTCTCGGCAGCGAGGCGGCGGCCCGCGACCCGGTGCTCGTCGCCCACGTCCGCCGTCTCGCCCGCGACGCGCGCCGCGTGGCGTCCGTCTGCACCGGCGCCCGTGTCCTCGCCGCCGCCGGCCTGCTCGACGGGCGCCGGGCCACGACGCACTGGCGCTTCGCCGCCGACCTCGCCCGCGCCCACCCGGAGGTGACCGTCGACCCCGCCCCGATCTTCGTCCGCGACGGCCGGATCGCGACCTCAGCCGGCGTGACCAGCGCCCTGGACCTCACGCTGTCGTTCGTCGCCGAGGACCACGGTCCGGCGCTCGCGCGCCGGGTGGCGCGGTCGCTGGTGACCTACCTCCAGCGCCCCGGGACGCAGGCGCAGATGAGCCTGCACGTCGCGGCCCCGGTGCCCGCCGACGACGTCGTCCGCCGCGTGGTCGACCATGTCGCCGGGCACCTCGACGCCGACCTGGGCGCCACCGCCCTCGCCGCCCGCGCCGGGGTCAGCGAGCGGCACCTCGCCCGCCTGTTCCGCGCGCACCTGGGCCGTACGCCCGCCGAGCACGTCCGGCGCGCCCGCACCGAGGCCGCCGCCCACCTCGTCGCCACCACCGACCTCCCGCTGGCCCGGGTGGCGGCCCGCTGCGGCTTCCGCTCCACCGAGACCCTGCGCACCGCGTTCATCGACGCCTACGGCCGCACGCCCTCGGAGCACCGGCGGGCGTTCGCGGTCAGCGCTTCCTGAGCACCGGCGGGTCGCACGCCTGCTCGTGCCCGGCGTGCTCCGTGGCCTCGATCTGCAGGGTGCTGTGCTCGAGCCCGAAGTGCTCGCGCAGCAGCGTCGTCGCGCGGTCGAGCACCCCGTGCGGGCCGCAGTCGGCCGTCGCGCAGCCCTCGTCGGAGATCACGAGGTGCGCCGAGACGGCGGGGCTGCGGTCGTTGATGGCCCAGACGTGCAGGTCGTGGACCTCGGCCACGCCCTCGACGTCGAGGAGCACGGCGTGGACGTCGTCGACGTCGATGCCGGCCGGGGCGCCCTCGAGCAGCACGTGCCCCGTCTCCCGCAGCAGCGCCACCGTGCGCGGCAGGAGGATGGCGACGATCACCAGCGAGGCGCTCGTGTCGGCGTGGGCCCAGCCCGTGGACAGCGTGACCACGGCGGCGACCAGGACCGCGACCGAGCCCAGCGCGTCGCCGAGCACGTGCAGCGCGGCGCCGCGCACGTTCATCCCGCCGCTGCCCCGCTGGAGGACCGCGAGCGCGACGACGTTGCCGACCAGACCGACGAGGCCGTAGAGCAGCAGACCGCCGCCGGGGACCTCGGTGGGTGTCGCGAGCCGCTCGACGGCCTCGACCGCGACCCACACCGTGACCCCGAGCAGCAGCACCGCGTTGACCGCCGCACCGAGCACCTCGGCGCGCCCCAGGCCGAAGGTGCGCCGCCGGCTGGGAGGACGCGCCGCGAGCGCGGAGGCGGCGAGCGCCGTGCCCAGCGCGACGACGTCGGTGCCGACGTGTCCGAGGTCGGCGAGCAGCGCCAGCGACCCGGTGACCACCGCGCCGACGGCGCCGACGACGAGCACCACGACCGTGACGCCGAGCGCGAGGCCGAGCCGGCGGCGGTCGTCGCGACCGGCGTGCCCGTGACCGTGCCCGTGTCCCACGACCCGGACGATACATGCACACTTCTGCATGTGCGGTGTGGGCTCGCGGACATCATCACCGGGCCCGTCGGGGCGGCCTAGAGTGTCCCGGTGGCCGAGAACCCCTGGCTCGCCGTCACCGGCGGCACCGCCGGTCCGGGCTACGCCGCCCGCTTCGCCGACCTCGAGGCCGCGGGTGAGGACCTGCACGGCGAGGCCCGACGCGTGCACGCGCTGCTCGACGGCCGGCCGGGCACCGTCCTCGACGCCGGCTGCGGCACCGGGCGGGTCGCCATCCACCTCGCGCGCCTCGGGCACCACGTCGTCGGGGCCGACCTCGACGCCTCCATGCTCGGCGAGGCGCGTGCCGCGGCGCCCGAGCTCGACTGGCGCCTGGTCGACCTCGCGGATCCCGGGGCCCTGGATCTCGACCGGCCGGTCGACGCCGTCGTCGCGGCGGGCAACCTGTGGCCGCTGCTGACGCCGGGTACGCACGCGACCGTCGTCGCGGTGCTCGCTGGGCAGCTGCGGCCCGGCGGGCTGCTCGTCGCGGGCTTCGGCCTCGACGTGGACCACGTGCCGTTCACGCTGCCCGACGACGTCCCGTTCCCCTCGCTCGCCGACTACGACGCCGCCTGCGCCGCCGCGGGGCTCGCGCTCCGCGAGCGCACGGCGGACTGGGCCGGCCGGGAGCCCTACGCGGGCGGCGGCTACGCCGTCAGCGTGCACGTCCTGACCGATCGCCGAGTGGAGGCACCCTGATGGCCGTCGACCCGCGCGGGCGCGACCTCAAGACGTTCCTGGCCGAGGACCCGGGCGGCCCGGTGGTGATGCTCAACCTGTTGCGCTTCCGCCCCGACACCGAGGGCGGCCACACGGCGGCGCGGGACTCCTACACCGCCTACCTCGCGCACTTCCGCCGGTACGCCGAACCCCGCGGCGCCGAGATCCTCTACCTCGGCGAGGGCAGCACCGCGCTGGTGGCCGAGGACGGCCAGGCCTGGGACGCGGTGCTGATCGTGCGCTACCCGAGCCGGCAGGCGTTCAGCGACATGGTCGCCGACCCCGGCTACCAGCAGGGCACGCACCTGCGCTCCGACGCGCTCACCGAGGCCGTCCTGCAGGCGACGACGCCCTGGATCCCGCCGGAGGCCGCGAGCGGGGCCCCCACGGCGTGACCGGGACCGACCCCCACGTCCTGCTGGCGGTCTTCGTCGTCGCCCTCGGCGTCACGGCCCTCGCCCGCCGCTGGGCGATCTCGGCCCCGCTGCTGCTCGTCGTCGTGGGGCTCGCCGCGTCGTTCGTGCCCGGCGTGCCGGTCGTGCCGCTGGACCCGGACCTCGTGCTGTTCCTCGTCCTGCCGCCGCTGCTGTACTCGGCGGCGCTGCAGAGCTCGACGTTGCGCCTGCGGGAGAACCTGCGGCGCATCAGCCAGCTCGCGGTCGGTCTGGTGGTGTTCACCACGGCCGTGGTCGGCCTCGCCGCCTGGCTGCTGGTGCCCGAGCTGCCGCTGGCCAGCGCCCTCGTGCTCGGCGCCGTCGTCGCCCCGCCCGACGCGGTGGCCGCCGCGTCGATCGGGCGCCGGTTGGGGCTGCCGCGGCGGATCATGACGATCCTCGAGGGCGAGAGCCTGCTCAACGACGCCACCGCGCTCACGCTGTTCCGGGTGCTGCTGGCCGCGGCGCTGTCCACCACGATCGGCACGGGCACGACGATCCTCCACGGGCTCGAGGAGTTCGCGCTGGCCGCGGTCGGCGGGGTGCTCATCGGCGCGGTGGCCGGCTTCGTGCTCCACCGGGTGCGCCTGCGCCTGGCCGACGAGGCGCTGGAGAGCTCGGTGGGGCTGCTCGTCCCGTTCGCGATCTACCTGCTCGCCGAGGAGCTGCACACCTCCGGGGTGCTCGCGGTCGTCATCGCCGGGCTCTACCTCGGCCACAAGGCCACCGAGGCCGGCTACGCCACGCGGCTGCAGGAGCAGGCGGTGTGGAAGGCGCTGGACACGCTGCTCGAGGCGCTGGTGTTCGCGCTGATCGGGCTGCAGCTGCGCGTCGTCGTCGACGGCCTCGGCGAGGACGCCGCCCGCATCCTGCTGGTCTCGCTCGCCCTGCTCGGTGTGACGATCCTGGCGCGCTTCGTCTGGGTGTTCCCGACGATCTACCTGCCGCGCCTCGTCCCGCGCGTCCGCGCGCGGTCCCCGGCGCTGTCCTGGCGCGGGCCGTTCGTCATCTCGTGGGCGGGCATGCGCGGGGTGGTGACGCTGGCGGCGGCGTTCGCCGTCCCCGCCGGCGGCCCCGCCGGTCCCGGGATGCCCGGCCGCGACGTCGTGCTGTTCGCCGCGTTCGTCATCACCGTCGGCACCCTGCTGGTGCAGGGCCTGACCCTGCCGACGCTGATCCGGCGCCTGCAGGTGCGGGACAAGGACACCCAGCGCGACGTCCTCGACGAGGCCGCGGTGAAGCAGGCCGCCGCCGAGGCCGCGCTGACCCGGCTCGACGAGCTCGCCGACGAGTCCACGCCGGGGCACGTCAGCGAGCAGCTGCGCACCTGGGCGCAGCACCGGGCCAACGGCGCGTGGGAACGCCTCGGGCGCTCCGACGACGAGATCGGCGAAGCGCCCTCGGTCGCGTTCACCCGCGTGCGTCGCGCGATGCTCGTCGCCGAGCGCGAGACGTTCGTGCGGTTCCGGGACCTGGGCCGCATCGACGAGGGCGTCCTGCGCGAGATGCTCCGCGAGCTGGACTACGAGGAGGCCATGCTCGACCGCTGAGTCACACGGCGGTGGTGACCTCGGTGAACTGCATGTCCACCCCCGCCTGGGCGAAGTTCTGCAGGTCGGCGACGGCGGCCTCGCCCGCCTCGGAGGACAGCGCGGCCTGGGCGGCCTCGCGGGTGTCCCAGTCCAGCACCGCGACCAGCGCGTGCGGAGACCTCGACCCGTCGGGGCTCTCGCAGACGCCCCAGGTGAAGGCGCGCACGTCCGGCAGCTTCGCCGCCAGGGGCGCGTGGACGTCGCGGTAGTGCGCGACGAACGCCTCGTGGTCGGCGGGGTGGTGGTAGGCGGCGATCAGTCGGTACGTCATCGGACCTCCGTGGCCGAGGGCGGCGCCGTGATCGACGCCTCCGACATCGTCGCCGGTCCACCGGCCCGACGGGAAGGACCGCGCGCGATGGCGCCGGGAGGTGAGGAACGCGACGGGGCGGGAACTACGTACGCACGGCCGAGCCGTCGAGCTCGGGCGGCGGGAGCAGGCCCAGGAGCTGGGCGCGCTGCACGGCGGCGAGCCGGTCGGCGACGCCGAGCTTGGTGTAGACGTGCTGCAGGTGCTTCTGCACGGTCCGCTCCGCCACGGCCAGGCGCCGCGCGATCGCCCGCGCGGTACCGCCGGCGGCGAGCAGGTCGAGCACGGCGCTCTCGCGCGGGGTCAGGCCCACCGCCGCCGCGGCGGGCACGGCGAGCTCGCCGGTCCGCGCCGCCCAGCGCGCGTGCGCCGCGATCTGCCGGTCGAGACCGACGAGCACCCGCTGCAGGCGCCCGGCGAGCGCCATCTCCCCGGGGGTGAAGGCGTCGACGCGCCCCACGACGAGCGCCCGGTGACCGGCCGGTCCGAGGCGCACCGGCAGGGACACCTGGGCGACGACCTCGCCGCCGAGCACCGCCCCGCACGTCGCCCGCCACCGCTCCTGCACCCGCCGGTCGGCGATGCGCTCCGGCACCTCGGCCACCTGCATGATCTCGGCCCGACCCGTCGCCAGGTAGTAGCGCAGCAGGGGGTGCTCCCGGGGCGCGTCCTCGCGCGTCCAGCGCTCCATCTCGGCCCGCGCGTGCGCGTGGAAGCCCGGCGGCCACGGCCGCTGGTCGACCGCGCCCGAGGGGTCCGCGTCGTAGAACACCCCGGCCGGCGCCCCGAAGGTCGTCACGAGCAGCGGCACGACACGGTCGACCGGCCAGTGGGTCAGCGGGCGCGCGATCAGGTCGGCGACGAGGTCCAGCCACGCACCGTCCCGCTGGGTGGTGTCCATCGCCGGCCCCGTCCCCCTGCCGCCCGCGCGCGCGAGGATCCTCCTCGGGGCGAGCGTCGGGCACCGGGCGTCACTCGGACCGCGGCGCCGAACCACCCGTTCGGCCCACCGCGTCCCCCACCTGCAGCTCCACCGGCATGACCAGGAGCGCGTCGAGCGCCCGGTGCTGGCGACGCAGCGGGAGCCGGGCGAAGAACAGCAGGTCGAGCGGGTACCAGAGCCCGACCCACGCGACCACGAGGAACACCCCGTTGCCCAGGAGGTTCTGGAAGAACTCGGGGACGTCGGGGGCGAGGAAGTCGGTGGAGAGCAGCAGGCCGACGAGGAACAGCGGGACGCCGGGACGCAACGAGGCGAGCCCCTGACGCCACAGCACGGCCGCCTCGCGCTCGGTGCGCACGAGGCGGCGGCGCGCCCAGTGCCGTAGCGCGGTGACCAGCCGGGCCTCGGTGGCGGCGGGGTCGGGGCCGATCGCCTCGGCCGGCAGCGTCAGCACCACCCGGTCGCGACGTGGGACCCGTCGCCGGGCGAGCATCTCGTCGAGCAGCTCATCGACCCCGGGCACGGTCCGTGCGGCGGCGTCGTCGTCCAGCGTCGGCGGCTCGACGGCGAGCAGCTCCTCGGGCCGGCGCAGGTGCACGACCACCGGCGCCCCGGTCACAGCGCCCACCGCCGGTCGGTCGTGAACGCGACGACCACCGACCGCTCGTGCCCGAGCGCCGCGAGCCGCTCGTGGAGGGCCTCCCGCACCACGTCGCACTCGGCCACGGTGTGCACCGCGGAGCCCTTCCCCACCACGTAGTCCACCTCCACGTCGACCCGACCCCCCACCTTCGACGCGCGCAGGAACGACTCGGCGAGCCCGAACTGGTCGCGCACCGCCGCGACCGCGGCCTCGAGCTCCGCCCGGGTCTCCGGCGGCGGGGACATCGCGAGGATCTCGCGCATCCCGCCGCCGATCAGCCGGGCGGGCACCCGAAGGAACAGCAGCGACACGATCACCACCATCGCGGGGTCCACGTAGGCGGCGATGTCCGGGCGCCCGGCCGCGACGAGCACGACCGCGACGACGAAGCCCACGAGCACCCCGACCGAGAGCAGCGTGTCGCCGACCCACTCCGCGGCCTCGGCGCGCACCAGGTCCGAGCGCCCGCCGCGGCGCATGAGGACGGTGACGACGACGCCGAGGACCGTCGCGACGATCGCGTAGGCCAGCGCCCAGCCCGTCGAGACCTCCCGCCCGCCGGCGAGCAGGTCGGTGATCCCCCCGACCACCGCGTAGACGCAGAGCGCCGCCAGCGCGACCGCCTTGACGACCACCGTCACCGGCTCCCACACCTCGCGACCCCACGGGTAGCGGTCGTCGGGGCCGCGCCGCGACGTGCGCAGCGCGAGCACGGCCAGCACCGAGAGCCCGATGGACAGGAACGACGAGAGACCGTCGAAGACGATCATCGACGAGCCGCTGAGCACACCCCACACCGACGAGATCACGGCGAAGGCGGCGGACGCCCAGACCGACAGGAGCAGCAGGCGTCGGTCGCGGACGTCAGGGTCGTCGGCGTCCTCGGTGTCCCCCTCCACACCCGCGATCATGGCGCCCGCACCGGACGGCGTCGAGACCGTCGGTCACCCAGAGGATTGTCTTCGGCCGTCTCGCCCCGCAGACTCGTCGCAGAACTCACCCGTCCAGCCGCACCGAGCGACGAAAATTTCGCTCTGTGTGACATCGAGGAGATCGCCATGACGGTGACCGCCCCTCCGGAGACGACCACCCCGGCGCCGTCGCGCGCGGTGGCGGCGGGTGCGCGGGCCCTCGCCGTCGCCCGGCGGCGGCCGGTCACCGCGGTGGCGCTGCTCCTGGTGGTCGCCGCCGGCGTCGCCACCGGCGCGTTCTGGTCCCCGCTCGCCGACCGCCCCTGGGCCGACGCGGTCGCCTCCGGCGTCCCGTCCCTCGCGGCGGGCCACTGGTGGACGGTCGCGAGCGGCGGGCTCGTCGGTGTCCATCCCCTGACGGCCCTGCTCGGCCTCCTGCTCGTCGCGGTCGGGGTGGGCTGGGCGGAGGGCCGGCTCGGGTCCCGGCGCACCGCGGTGGTGCTCGTCGTGGGCCAGCTGGCCGCGGCGCTGGTGACGATCGGGCTGGTCGCGGCGCTCGCGGCCACCGGGTGGGTGTGGGCGGTCGCGCTCGCCGGCGCCCTCACGGGCGGGATGTCACCGGGCGTGCTCGCCGTGGTCGCCGTCGCGTCGGCCACCCTCGCCGCCCCCTGGCGACTGCGGCTGCGCCTGGTCCTCGTGGTCGTCGCGGCGGTCGGGCTGCTGTTCCTCGGCCACCTCGCCGACGTCGCGCACGCGCTCGTCCTGGCCGTCGCGCTCCCCCTCGGCCGGCGGATCGCCGGTGCGCCCGCCGGGTCCGCCGGACGCCCGGGGCGGCGCGAGTGGCGCCTCGTCGCCGCCGTAGGGCTCGTCGTCATCGCGGCGATCCGTGTCCTGACGCTCGTCGTGCCCGTCGTCGGGCCGCTCGGCAACACGGCCTCGGACGCCACCGTCGCCGAGACAGTCGTCTCCGTGGTCGTCGCGCTGCTGCTCGCCGAGGGGCTGCGCCGCGGGCGGCGCCCGGCGTGGGTGCTCGGCCTGGTGCTCGGGGCGTTCTACGCGCTGGTGGGCCTGGTCGTCATCGCGGTCGTGGTGGTCGCGGAGCTCACCGGCCGCATGGACGAGGTCGAGCTCGTGGGCCTCGCGGTGTTCGTGCCCAACGCGGTGCTGTGGGCCGCCCTGCTGGTCTGGCTCGTCGTGGGCCGGCACGCGTTCGCGGTGCCGTCACGGCGCCGGTTGCGCCGCCGCGAGCGCGGCGCCGCGACGGGCCCCGAGGTCGCCCGCGAGGCGCTGCACCGCCACGGCGGCTCGACGCTGTCGTGGATGACGACGTGGCCGGAGAACCGGTACCTCGCCCACGGCCGCCCCGGCGCCGGGGTGACCGCGTACCGCGTGCACGCCGGGGTCGCCGTGGCGCTGGGCGACCCGATCGTCGCCCCCGCGGAGCGCGCCGTCGCCCTCGACGAGTTCCGCGCGACGGCCGAGCGCGCCGGCTGGGTGCCCTGCCTGTTCTCCACCACCGAGGAGCTCGCGGCGGCGGCGCGGGCCGCCGGGTGGCGGGCGCTGCAGGTCGCCGAGGACACCCTGATCGATCTCGACGGCCTCGAGTTCAAGGGCAAGCCCTGGCAGAACGTCCGCAGCGCGCTCAACCGGGCGACGAAGGCGGGGATCACCCACCGCATGGTGCGTCTCGACGGGGAGCCCCGCGCGGTCGTCGCCCAGGTGCGGGCGATCTCCGAGGAGTGGGTCGGCGACAAGGGCCTGCCCGAGATGGGCTTCACCCTCGGCGGCGTGGAGGAGGCGCTCGACCCCGAGGTCCGCACGGGTCTCGCCGTCGACGCCGAGGGCACGATCCACGGCGTCACGTCCTGGCTGCCGGTGTACGGGCCCGACGGCGTCGTGGTCGGCTGGACCCTGGACGTGATGCGCCGGCGCCAGGAGGGCTTCCGCGCGGTCGTGGAGTACCTCATCGCGTCGGCGTGCCTGACCTTCCAGGCCGAGGGCGCCCGCTTCGTGTCGCTGTCCGGCGCGCCCCTGGCCCGCACCGGCGAGATCGAGGGCGGTGTCGAGGGCCGGGACGTGCTCGACCGGGTGCTCGACCGCATGGGCGAGCTGCTCGAGCCCTACTACGGCTTCCGTTCACTGCACGCCTTCAAGGCGAAGTTCCAGCCCCGGTACGCGCCGATGTTCCTCGTCTACCGCGACGAGGCCGACCTGCCGCGCGTCGGCCTCGGCATCGGCCGCGCCTACCTGCCCCGGGCCCGTGTCCGTGACCTCGTGGCCCTGGTGCGCAGCTGACCTAGTCTCGTGCCCATGGCCGACGAGGACACCCTGCAGACCATCCACGCGCTGGTCGACGAGGAGCATCGCCTGCGCTCGCACGGCGAGAGGATCGACGACGACGACCGGGCCCGGCTGCGCTCGATCGAGGAGCAGCTCGACCAGTGCTGGGACGTGCTGCGCCGCCGCCGCGCGGGACGTGAGTACGGCGGCGACGCGGGCGAGGCGACCGGGAAGCAGGTGCACGACTACCTGCAGTAGGACGGGCGGCCCCCGGGCGGCCCAGCCGGCTTCGACCACGAATTCGCTTCGGATCCCGAAGCGTTCTCCGCACCTGCCGAGGACCACCGCCCAGGTCCCGCGCTCCGGCGTGTGCAGATCACCGTCGCCAGGGCCTGTCGGTCACCACCTGAGCACACCCGGCCGTCCCTCAGCCCGCCGCGACCCCCGCGCCCACGGGCGGCGCGGGGAAGCCGCCGACGGCCTGCTCGAAGGCGTGGGCGACGCGCAGGCAGGTGGCGTCGTCGAAGCGCCGGCCCACGATCATCATCCCGACCGGCAGACCGTCGACCGGCGCGGCGGGCACCGAGGTCGCGGGGTGCCCGGTGACGTCGGTCGGCGCGGTGTTGACGATCATCTCGAGGGCGCGGGCGACGCTCTCGGCCACGGGCGCGTCGTCGGCGACGATCGTGGTCGGCAGGATCGGCACGGTGGGCATGACCAGCACGTCGTACTGCGCCAGCGCCGCGTCGTAGGCCGCGCGGGCGGTCGGGACGAGGTTGCGCGCCATGGCGTAGTACCGGCCGTGCTCCTGGGTCAGGGCGTGGCGTCCGGCCATCGTCACCATCTTCACGGTGTCGGAGAACAGGTGCCCACCCTCGGCACGACGGCGCCCGTAGTGCGCGATGAGGTCGGGGTCGTAGAGGCCCTCCCAGTTCAGGCCGTAACCGTTGCCCTCGATCATCTGCGCGACGACGCCGTCGGTGGCCACGACCGTCCACACGTCGAAGGCGTGGCGGTGCCACGGCAGCGAGACCTCGTCGACGGCCAGGCCCGCGCCGGCGAGGACGTCGAGGGCGGACCGCACGCTCGCGTCGACGCCGGGCACCGACAGGCCCTCGTGCCCGAAGCCCTCGGTGACCACCCCGACGCGCAGGCCCTGCGCCCCGCGGTCGATCTCGGCGAGATAGTCGACGGACGCGACGGCGTCGGGCTGGCGCGGGTCGAGCCCGTCGGGCCCCGCCAGGATCCCGAGGGCGAGGGCGGCGTCGGCGACGGTGCGCGTCATCGGGCCGAGGTGGTCGATCGTGGTCTCGATGGGGAAGGCGCCGGTGTAGGGCACGAGCCCGTGGGTGGGCTTGTGCCCGACGATCCCGCACATCGACGCCGGCATGCGCACCGAGCCGCCCTGGTCACCGCCGGTGGCGAGGTCGACCTCGCCTGCGGCGAGCAGCGCGGCGCTGCCGCTCGACGAGCCGCCGGTGGTCCGCGTCGGGTCCCACGGGTTGCGCACCGGACCCGTGTGCGAGGTGTGGCTCGCGCCGGAGAAGCAGAGGTCCTCGCACACCGCCTTGCCGGTGATCGTCGCGCCGGCCTCGAGCAGGCGCGTCACCACGGTCGCGTCACGGGACGGCACGTACCCGTCGACGAGACGCGAGCCGTTGGCCATCGGCACGCCGGCGACGGCGGTGTTGTCCTTGATCGCCACGGTGCGCCCGGCGAGCGGCCCGCCCGCCGCACCCTCGACGCGGCAGCGGGCGTACCAGGCGCCCCAGCGGTTCTCGCCCTCGGCGGGCCACGACCACTCGCGCTGCGGGGCGACGGGCGCCTGCGCGGCCCACAGCTCCTCGACGCGGTCGTAGGCCCCGAACGAGCCCTCGACGAGCGGGGCGAAGGCCGCGAGGCCCGCCTCGTCGAGGCCGAGGCCGTCGCGGGCGGCCAGGGCGGCCAGTTCCTCCGGGGTGGGTGGCGTGACGGGCACGGGCGTCTCCTCCAGGGACCGCGGGGGTGTGCGGGCGGGACCACGGTAGGGACGGCGGCCCGTCCGTGGGTCACGAGCGGGTGACGGTGCCGGGCCCGCGCCCCCGCGACGGCGGCAGCCGGACGGGCCGCACGAGGTGGCGGGGCGGCGTCGGGGCCGCGACCGCGGCGCCGGGCTCGGCGTCCTCACCCCAGCGGGCCTCCGGTGCCTCCGCCTCGGCGACGCCGGTCGCCGGGTCCGGCGGGCGGCGCACCAGCAGCGCCGAGGTGACGACCCCGACGAGCGCCAGGACCGTCACCGCGAGGAAGGCGACCATGTAGCCGTGGTCGGAGGCCCGCTCGGCCGCGTCGAGGTACGACACCACGCGCGGGTCGAACGTGTCGATCCGCAGGCCGGTCTGCTCGGCGGCCTCGAGGGCATCGCGCAGCTCGCTCCCCGAGTCCGGCGTCAGGGGCGGCAGGCCCCGCGCCTCGACCTGGTCGGCGAGCGACGACAGGTAGGTCAGGTGCAGCAGGGCGTAGAGCAGGGCGATGCCCACCGCGCCGCCGCCCTGCTCGGCGGTCGCGGAGACGCCCGACGCCTGGCCGTGGTCGCGTTCGGGCACCGTGTCCAGGCCGACCGGGTCGTTGACGGTCAGCACCACGGCGAGGCCGAGCCCGTAGACCACGAGCCCCGGCAGCAGCCACGCGAACGCGTTGGTGGGCATGGCGGCGGCGAGCAGCACCCCCGAGAGCGCGAGCAGCGCGAACCCCGTGACCAGGGGCGGGCGGCCGCCCGTGCGGTCGTACCACCGGCCGACGAGCGGGGCGACCGCCACCATCGGGACGGTCGTGGACAGCAGGGCGAGGCCGGCGAGCGCGGGGTCCATCCGCAGGTTGAGCACCAGCGCGAGCGGGAGGATCAGCCCGAGGCCCATCTCGGCCATGCCCGCCAGCCCCTGGCTGATCGTGGCGCCGCGGTAGTCGCGGCTCGTGCCCAGGAGGCGGAGGTCGAGCAGCGGGTCGGCGACGCGGCGCTCACGGCGCACGAAGAGCACGGCGGCCAGCACCGCGATCACCAGCGAGACGATCACGTCCGGCGCCGTCCAGCCCTCGGTGGTGGTCTGGGCGAGCCCGAACACGAGCCCGACGAGCACGAGTCCCAGCAGCGCGGCGCCCGGGAGGTCGACGCCGGCGCGCTGCCGCGGGCCGTCGGGCGGCACCGAGCGCAGCGTCGCCCACAGCGTGACGACGAGCAGCGGCAGGTTGATCAGCAGGACCGCGCGCCAGCTCGACGCCGAGGTCAGCACACCGCCGATCGTGGGCCCGAGCGCCCCGGCGGTCGCGGCGATCCCGCCCATCGCCCCCAGCGCCCGGCCGCGCTCGTGCGGGTCGAACGCCGCGGACAGGATCGCCACGGTCGCCGGCAGCATGAGCGCCCCGCCCGCACCCTGGCAGACGCGCGCCGCGAGCAGCACCGCGAAGTCCGGGGCCGCGCCACCGAGCGCCGAGGCCCCGGCGAAGACCACGGCGCCGAGGAGGAACACGCGCCGGCGACCCAGGAGGTCACCGAGCCGGCCGCCCAGCACGAGCAGCCCGGCCAGCGGCAGCAGGCTCGCGGTGAGCACCCACTGCACGAGCAGCGTGCTGACCCCGAAGTCCTGGGCGATGTCGGGCAGCGCCAGCGGCACCGCCGTCTGGTCCACGAGGATCATCGCGTTGGCCAGCGTCATCGCCGCGAGGACCGTGCGCCGCCCGGCCCGCGGCGTCGTCGACGAGCTCATGGGCCTCCCCCGCCGACGGACGCGACGACGGACGCGACGACGGGATCGAGCGTCGTCCACCCGGGCGCCCCGCTCAAGACCCGCGAGCGCGCGATCAGTCGGGCGTGTGCCCCAGCCGGCGCATGATGACCGGCCCGAGCACGCGCTCGAGCGGCGAGGTGGCGAAGAGCACCAGCAGCGGCCAGTAGCCCAGGTCCGGCACCACGAGCGTCACGGCCAGGATGAGCAGGAGCAGGAGCGCCGTGACGCCCGACCCGCTGCGCCGCACGGCCGCCGCGCGCTCCTCCCGGGGACGCGAGCGCGCGACGAGGTGCGTCATCACGGTGAGCAGGGCGCTGCTGGCGAACAGGGTGCCCACGTAGAAGCGCAGCGTGAAGTCGTCCTCGGGGAAGGCGCCCACCATCTCCGTGGGGAACGGCAGCACGACGATCGTGAACAGCCAGAGGGTGTTGATCCACACGAGGCCGGGCCCCACGCGCGGCGCGTCGTCGAACACCCGGTGGTGCGCGGCCCAGAAGCGCGCGATGACGGCGAAGCTCAGGACGAAGCTGCCGACCGGCGCGAGGTTGTCGGTGATGATCGTCAGACCGGAACGCTCGGGCTCCGCGGCCTCGGGGACGAGGTCGGCGAGCGGCAGCACGAGCAGGGTGAGGCCGATGGCCACCACCCCGTCGCTGAACGCCAGCAGTCGCTCGGGACCCAGCGCGGCCCGGTCTCCCGCGCGTCGGGGCTCGGTCACCGCAGGTCCTCGACGTGCTGGGTCTCGTTGACCGACCGGACGCGGCGCCGGCCGTCGCCGGACACCAGCACCCGCGAGAGCGAGACGTGCTCGAGCGGGAAGTACAGCGGGAGCTCCAGCCCGAGCAGGCCGGTCAGGTAGGTGTTGATCACGCCGGCGTGGCAGACGACGAGCACCGTGTCGCGGCGCCCGTGCCGCTCGACGATCCCGTCGACGGCCGCGCGCACCCGCCCGGCGAAGGCGTCGGCGTCGACGAAGGACGGGAAGCGTCCGGCGCGGATGGCCTGCCAGTCCGGGTCGGAGGCGTCGCGCTCGTGCACCGGACGGTAGGAGGCGCGGCCGCGGTCGAACTCCGCGAGGTCGTCGACGACCACCGGCTCCAGGCCCAGCACCGCCGCGGCGGGCGCGGCCGTCTCGCGGGCCCGCCGCATCGGCGAGACGACCACCTCGGCGATCGCGTGGCGGTCCGGCGTGCCGGCCACCCAGCGCCCGAGCGTCTCGGCCTGCTCGCTGCCGCGCGGGGACAGCGCGGGGTCCGCGCCGACGCCGTCGGTCGCGTCCGCGGCCAGCGGTTCCGCGTGGCGCACGAGCAGCAGCTGCATCGGTCGGGCCTCAGGCGGTGATCTCAGGCGGTCATATCAGGCGGTGATCTCAGGCGGTGATCTCAGGCGGTGATCTCAGGCGGTGATCTCAGGCGGTGATCTCAGGCGGTGATCTCAGGCGGGGGGCACGACCGACCCGTGCCCGGCGGCCCGCAGCCCGGCGCGGATCGCCTCGGCGTGCCGGTCCATCTCGGCCGGGTCGGGATCGGTGGCGGCACGGGTGAAGTCGAACGCCTCGATGCCCCACGCGGGGTGCACGTGGACGTGCAGGTGGGGCACCTCGAAGCCCGCCACCATCAGCGCCACGCGCGGGGGCGACCAGGTGTCGCGGATCACCGCGCCGATGGCGTGGGCCACCGTCGTGATGTGCCCCAGCAGCTCCGGGGAGGCGTCGACCCACTGGTCGACCTCCTCGCGGGGCACCACCAGGACGTGCCCCGGGCCGAGCGGGTTGATCGAGAGGAACGCGACGACCCGGTCGTCCGACCAGACGAAGCGGCCGGGGATCTCCCCGTTGATGATCTTGGTGAACACGGTCGCCACGCCGGGATGGTAGCGGGGCGTCCCCTCGGCGCCCCCGTGCCGTCCGACCGGCCCCGTATCCTCGGAGGGCGCACCGGGCACCCCCCGTATCGGTGCTCGCCCACACCCCCACCCCCGGAGGAACGCCCGATGCAGCCCTGGCCCGGCACGTCCTATCCCCTCGGGGCGACCTACGACGGGGCCGGGACGAACTTCGCCCTCTTCAGCGAGGTCGCCGACAAGGTGACGCTGTGCCTCTACGACGCCGACGGTTCCGAGACCTGCGTCGACCTGCCCGAGCGTGACGGCTTCGTCTGGCACGGCTACCTGCCCGGCGTCGTGCCCGGCCAGCGCTACGGCTACCGGATCGACGGCCCGCACGACCCCGCACAGGGGCTGCGCTGCAACAGGCACAAGCTGCTCATCGACCCGTACGCGAAGGCGCTCGACGGCACGCTCGGGACGACCTACGAGTGGGACGAGGCGCTCTTCGGCTACCACTTCGACGACAACGACGAGGTCAACCACGACGACTCGGCGCCGTACGTGCCGAAGTCGGTGGTGATCAACCCGTTCTTCGACTGGCACGACGACCGGCCGCCGCGCACGCCCTACCACGACACCGTCATCTACGAGGCGCACGTCAAGGGCCTGACCCACCTGCACCCCGACGTCCCCGAGGACATGCGCGGCACCTACTCCGGCGTCGCGCATCCGGCGGTCATCGCCCACCTCCAGCGGCTCGGCGTCACCGCGATCGAGCTCATGCCCGTGCACCAGTTCGTGCACGACGACGCGCTGGTCCAGCGCGGGCTGCGCAACTACTGGGGCTACAACACGATCGCCTTCTTCGCCCCGCACTACGGCTACGCCAGCATCGGCATCACGGGCAGCCCGGCGCCCGGCGCGCACGTGCAGGAGTTCAAGGCGATGGTGCGCGACCTGCACGCCGCGGGCATCGAGGTGATCCTCGACGTCGTCTACAACCACACCGCCGAGGGCAACCACCAGGGCCCGACGCTGTCGATGCGCGGCATCGACAACCAGGCGTACTACCGGCTCGTCGACGACCAGCCGCAGTACTACATGGACTACACGGGCACCGGGAACTCGCTGAACGTGCGGCAGCCGCACACCCTGCAGCTGATCATGGACTCGCTGCGGTACTGGGTCACCGAGATGCACGTCGACGGCTTCCGGTTCGACCTCGCGGCGACGCTGGCCCGGGAGTTCTACGACGTCGACCGCCTGTCGACGTTCTTCGACCTCGTGCAGCAGGACCCGGTGATCTCGCAGGTCAAGCTCATCGCCGAGCCGTGGGACGTCGGTCCCGGCGGCTACCAGGTGGGCAACTTCCCGCCCGGCTGGACCGAGTGGAACGGCAAGTACCGCGACACCGTCCGCGACTTCTGGCGCGGGACGCCGGGCACGCTCGGCGAGTTCGGATCACGCCTGACCGGGTCGTCGGACCTCTACCAGGACGACGGTCGCCGGCCCTACGCGTCGGTCAACTTCGTCACCGCGCACGACGGCTTCACGCTCAACGACCTCGTCTCGTACAACGAGAAGCACAACGAGGCCAACGGCGAGGACGGGCGCGACGGCGCCGACGACAACAACTCCTGGAACCACGGCGTGGAGGGGCCCACCGACGACGCCGCGGTGCTCGAGCTGCGTCAACGGCAGCGCCGGAACTTCCTGGCCACGCTGTTCCTGTCCCAGGGCGTGCCGATGCTGCTGCACGGCGACGAGATCGGCCGCACGCAGTACGGCAACAACAACGGCTACTGCCAGGACTCGGAGATCTCCTGGATGGAGTGGTCGCCGGAGAAGGCCGACTCCGAGCTGATGGACTACACCGCGAAGGTCTCGGAGCTGCGCGCGTCGCACCCGGTGTTCCGCAGGCGCCGCTTCTTCAACGGCCGCCCCATCCGGCCCGCGGCGGGCGCGCCCACCGATGAGGTCCAGCGCGACATCGCCTGGTTCACCGCGTCGGGCGAGGAGATGACCGACCACGACTGGGAGTCCGGCGAGGCTGCCGTGCTCACCGTGTTCCTCAACGGGGACGGGATCCTCGAGTCCGACCCCCGCGGCCAGCGGGTCGTGGACGACACGTTCCTGCTGATCTTCAACGCCCACCACGAGGACTGCGAGGTCACGCTGCCCGGCGAGGGCTTCCCGCACCGGTGGGCCGTCGTGCTCGACACGACCACCGGCGAGGTCGTGGTCGGCACCACGCGCACCACCCAGACCTGGAACACCCCGCCGCTGCCCGACGAGCTGCCCGACCACGTGGGCGGTGACGTCGTCACCGTGACGTCGCGGTCGATGCTGCTCCTGCAGCGCACGGACGTGACGGAGAACGGGCAGTGATCCCCTCCTCGACCTACCGCCTCCAGCTCTCCCCGGAGCAGGACTTCGCGGCGGCGCGCGAGCTGGTCGGCTACCTCGACGCCCTCGGCGTCGGCGCGCTCTACTGCTCGCCGATCCTGCAGGCCTCGCCCGGGTCGATGCACGGCTACGACGTCGTCGACCCCACGCGCGCGAACGACCAGCTCGGCGGCGAGACGGGCCGGCGTGATCTCGTCGCGGCGCTGCGCGCGGCCGGGCTGGGCGTGCTCGTCGACATCGTCCCCAACCACATGGGTGTGGCCGTGCCCGAGGCCAACCCCTCCTGGTGGTCGCTGCTGCGCGAGGGAGCGGACTCGCCGTACGCGTCCTGGTACGACGCCGACCTCACCCGGCCGCTGCTGATCCCGGTGCTCGGCTCGCCGGAGGACGTCGAGGCGCTGACCCTCTCCGACGACCGCACCGAGCTGCGCTACTACGAGCACCGCTACCCGGTGGCGCCGGGCACGAGCGATGCCGGGACCGCCCAGGAGGTGCACGAGCGCCAGCACTACCGGCTCGTGCACTGGCGGCGCGGCAACGCCGAGCTGACCTACCGGCGCTTCTTCGACGTCTCCGACCTCGCGGCGGTGCGCGTCGACGACCCCGCGGTCTTCGACGCGACCCACGCGGAGGTGCTGCGCTGGTTCCACGGCGAGCGCGATGTCTTCTGCGGCCTGCGCATCGACCACCCCGACGGCCTCACCGCGCCCGGGGCGTACCTGCGGCGGCTGCGTGCGGCGCTGGATTCAGGGGAGCACGCCGAGAGGGCCTGGCTGCTCGTCGAGAAGATCCTCGGCGCGGACGAGGCGCTCCCGCTGTCGTGGCCCGTCGACGGCACCACCGGTTACGAGGCGCTGCGCGAGATCCAGGGGCTGTTCGTCGACCCGCGGGGCGAGGCGCTGATCGACGCCGTGGCCGCCCAGCACACCGGGGTCCGCGAAAGCCTGTCGATCACCGAGCACGCCGCGAAGCGCCTGGTCACCGACCAGATCCTCGTCGCCGAGGTCAAGCGCATCGCCGCGCTCGTGCCGGGCTCCGGTGACGGCGGGGACGACCCCTCGAAGGTCCAGGACGCGGTCGCCGAGCTGCTGGGCGCCTATCCCGTCTACCGGTCGTACCTGCCCGAGGGCCGCGACGCGCTGGACCGGGCGGTGGACACCGCGGCCACGGCGCGCCCCGAGCTAGCCGAGATCCTCCGCACGATCCACGCGGCGATGACGTCCGAGCCCGACGGGCACCTCACCCGCCGCGTCGAGCAGACCAGCGGCATGGTCACCGCCAAGGGCGTCGAGGACACCACTTTCTACCGGTGGAACCGCTTCGTCGCGCTCAACGAGGTCGGCGGGGCGCCCGACCGCTTCGGGGTCTCCCCCGTCGAGTTCCACGCGAAGGCCGCCGCCCGCGAGGCGGCGACCCCCGCGACGATGACGACGCTCTCGACCCACGACACGAAGCGCTCCGAGGACGTCCGGGCCCGCCTGGCCGTGCTCAGCGAGCTGACCGCCGAGTGGGGTGCCTTCCTGCGCACCGCCGCGTCCCGTCACCCGTTGCCCTCGCCGTCGCTGGAGCTCCTGGCCTGGCAGTCGGTGCTCGGGGCCTGGCCGCTCACCGAGCAGCGCCTCGCGGGCTACCTGACCAAGGCGTCCAAGGAGGCCAAGCTCGTCACCGCGCACGTCGACGCGGTGCCCGAGGTCGACGAGGCGATCGCGGCCTGGCCGGGCCAGGTGCTGGGCGACGCCGAGGCCGTCGCCGAGATCGAGGCGTTCGTCGCACAGATCGACGCCCACGGGCGGTCGAACGCGCTGGGCCAGAAGCTGCTCCAGCTCGCCGGGCCGGGCGTGCCCGACGTCTACGAGGGCACCGAGTGCTTCGAGTACTCGCTGGTCGACCCCGACAACCGCCGGCCCGTCGACTTCGACCAGCGGCGGCGCCTGCTCGAGCGCCTCGACGGCGGGTGGGTGCCGGCGTTCGACGCCGCCGACGCCGACGAGGTCGCGGCCGGCAAGCTCGCGGTCGTCTCGGCAGCCCTGCGCCTGCGCCGGTTCCGCCCGGAGCTGTTCACCGGCTACGCGCCGCTGCCCGCCTCCGGGGTCGCCGCCGACCACGCCATCGCGTTCGCCCGCGGCGGTCCGGGCGGGCGGGAGCGGCTCGTCGCCGTCGCCACCCGGCTGCCCGTGGGGCTGCGGGCCGCGGGCGGCTGGCGCGACACCGCGCTGCCCCTGCCCGGCGGCGCCGACGACTGGACCGACGTGATCACAGGGCGCCCGGTCGACGGCGCGGCGCCGGCGCTGGACGCGGTGCTCGACCGCTACCCGGTGGCGCTGCTCGTCCGCCCCGCCTGAGCGCCTGTACCGGTACCCGGGTCTGGACGGGTCGAGGATCATGAGGACATGACGGACACGACCGCGGTGCAGGCGCCGCGGTGGCGCAGCGTCCTCGACCGGATCGCCGAGGCGCGGCGGGGGGACTCCAGCGAGTCCCTCGCCGCGGTCTTCGTCCTCGTGGCGACGGTGCTCGCCCTCCTGTGGGCGAACTCCCCCTGGGGCGAGACCTACGACGCGTTCTGGCACACCCACCTCGCGATCTCGGTCGGCGACCTCTCGATCGACCTCGACCTGCAGCACTGGGTCAACGACGGCCTGATGGCGCTGTTCTTCTTCGTCATCGGCCTGGAGGTCAAGCGCGAGTTCGCCATGGGCGAGCTGCGGGACCGGGCGAAGGCGGCCGTCCCGCTGGCCGCGGCCCTGGCCGGGCTGGCGCTGCCGGCGCTGCTGTTCCTGCTGCTCAACCCCACCGGCGAGCAGGCGTCGGCGTGGGGTGTCGTGATCTCCACCGACACCGCGTTCCTGCTCGGGGCGCTCGCCGTCGTCGGCCCGCGCCGCGCGGAACGTCTCCGGATCTTCCTGCTCACCCTGGCGGTCGCCGACGACGTCGGCGCGCTCGCGATCATCGCGCTCGTCTACACCGACGAGCTGCGTGTCCTGCCGCTGGTCGTCGCCGCGGTCGGGCTGCTCGTGGTGTGGCAGCTGCGGCGCCTCAAGGTCTGGCGCGGCGGCGCCTACCTCGTCGTGTCGGTGGTGACGTGGGTGGCGTTCTACTCCTCGGGTGTGCACGCGACGCTGGCCGGCGTGCTCATCGCGCTGCTGCTGCCCGTCTACCCGCCGCGGCGACAGGAGGTGGAACGTGCGGCCGCCCTGACGCGCGCGTTCCGGCAGTCGCCGAACCCCGACTACGCCCGCGCCGCCCGGCTCGGCCTGGAACGCGCGGTCTCGGTGAACGAGCGCCTGATGCGGCTGTGGCAGCCGTACGCCGCCTTCATCATCGTGCCGGTCTTCGCGCTGGCCAACGCGGGCGTCCCGCTCACCGCGCAGTCCCTCGCCGTCGCGGCGACCTCGCCGCTGACCTGGGGCGTCGTGCTCGGCCTCGTCGTGGGGAAGTTCGTGGGCATCAGCGGGGCGACCGCGCTCATGGCGCGGCTTCGCCCGGGCAGCATCGCGCCCGGCCTGACCGCGACCCAGGTCGGCGGAGGCGCCGCGCTCTCGGGGATCGGGTTCACCATCTCGCTGTTCATCGTCGACCTCGCCCTCACCGACCCGGCGCTGGCCGACCAGGCGCGCGTCGGGGTTCTCGCGGCGTCGGTGATCGCGCTCGGTCTCGGCACGCTCGTCTTCCGCGTCGGGGCCCGTCTGCGTCCCGAGCCGTTCGACGTGTCGTCGATCCTCCTGCGCGCGGTCGACCCACGCCGCGACCACATCCGCGGGCGGGTCGACGCGCCGCTGACGCTCGTGGAGTACGGCGACTTCGAGTGCCCGTTCTGCAGCAAGGCCACCGGCAGCACGCGGGAGGTGCGGGCGTACTTCGGCGACGACGTGCGCTACGTGTTCCGCCACTTCCCGCTCGAGGACCACCACCCGAACGCCCGCACGGCCGCCGAGTTCTCCGAGGCCGCGGCCGAGCAGGGCCGGTTCTGGGACGTGCACGACGCGTTCTTCGCCCACAGCGACGCCCTCGACCGGGAGAGCCTGCTCCGCTACTGCGCCGACCTCGGCCTCGACATCGACCGCCTCGAGGAGGACCTGCGCGACGGCGACGTCACCCGCCGCGTCACCGACGACCAGATCGACGCCCGCGGCAGCGAGCTGCCCGGCACACCGACCTTCTTCCTCGGCATCCGCGGCTCGCGACCCCGCCGCCACCGCGGGCCCTACGACGCGGCGACCCTCATCGCGGAGCTCGAACGCCTGCGGACCGAGCGGCGGAGCGCGGCCGGGTAGCGGCCCCTGTCGGTGACAGCCCCTGGTCGCAGCGAACGCGCTGTTCGCTGCCTCCGTGCGTCCGGAGTCACCGTTCGCGTCCCCTCGCCGTGATCAGCGGGCCTGCACGGTCGATGTCGATCTGAGCCTGTCGCTTAATCGTCCTGGGACGTCGAGGCGGACGAGGGCCTCGGTGCGGGGTGGGTGATGATTGCCGGCGTGGCCGGGAGGTGCATCCG
>NZ_QEKW01000004.1 GCF_003096675.1 Actinomycetospora cinnamomea
GCGGCGCGGGCGGGTTTCGTGAGCTCGATGGCCGGCAGCGAGGTGGGCGAGGCGGTCTCCGAGCTCCACGACCTGCGGCGCACGTTCACCGAGCGCGCGCTCATGGCGGGCACCGACCTCGTCGTGCGCCCGCTGATGCGCGAGGGCGCCACACCCGAGCAGGTCGCGGCGATGACCCTCGGCGACGCCCCTCCGTCGGGCGATCTCCGCCGGCTGCGGGCCAGGCGCCGGGAACTCGGGATCCCGGACGGCGACGACGCCCCGCTCGTCGTCGACCCCACCGGAGCGACCGTGGGTGTCGACGCCCTTCCCCTGCACCTGCGCAAGGCCCGCTCCTACCAGGTGGGCGTCGACGCCAACACGAGCATCTGCCGCGGCCAGCTCGCGGCGCGCTACGGGGTCTGACCGGTTTCCCGGAGCGAACGCGCTGTTCGCTGCTTCTATGCGTTCGAACTCCGCGTTCGCCTCCGGGACATCGAGGCATGCGGGTGGCGCCCGGTGCAGCGAACGCGCTGTTCGCTGCTCTCCTGCGCGCGAGGCGCCCGTGCGCGGCGGAGCGTCCGCTCCGATGGTGTGTCAGGACACCGGAACGACGCGGATGTCGGGGCAGGGACGACCGGCCGCGAGCCGGTACTGCCCCCACAGCTCCGCGACGACATCCGCCTTCTCCTGCCGCAGTCGGCGCGGGCGGGTGTGCGCGACGACGAGACCCGCCGCCTGCATCCGCGCGCGCCGGCGCAACGTCGCGTCCCAGTCCTCGAGCGTGAGGTGGTGCGCGAGCGAGTCGATCTCCCACGCCAGGCCGACGTCGGGGAAGTACGCGTCCGCCTGGGCGAGGTACGTCCCGTCGGTGGTGTAGAGCTTCGGGTTCCACAGCACCGGCGGGAGGTCGCTGTCGCGGTGGAGATCCCGCGCCCAGGCCTCGGCGACCGAGCGCACGCCGGCCTCGAGCTCGTCGAGGACCTGGCGCGGCAGCGCGGTCCCGCGTTGTGAGCCGGCAGCCAGTTCCACCCTCAGTCGGGCGACGGTCGTCCGACCCTTCTGGACGACCTCGGCGAGGACGGCACGGACCGCGTCCCGCCGGTCGAGGCGCCGCACCGTGCAGATGACGGCGCGCTCGAGCGGGGCGAGCGGGAGACCGCCGACGTCGACCGGTGCGGGGAGTCGCTCGGTCCGTTCGATCTCCACGAACGCCGAGGACGTGCGCTGGCGCTGTGCGTCGACGAGGACCAGCAGCCGACCGGCGGGCGACGGGTTCGTCAGCCCGTACCGCCGGAGGGCCTCGCCCCCGCTCAGCACCGCACCCGGCCCCGCGTACAGCAGCGCGGCGGCGGCACGCTGGTCGTCGGTCGGCTCGTCCGGACCCTCCTTGACGACGCCGCGCAGGACTCGCCGGGCGTGGCCGGCCTGGACCCGCCGGGAGATGGTCGACGACGACATCCCGAGCGAGGTCAGGTCGGCGACCGCCGCCACCCCGAACAGGCCGACGGAGGCGATGGCGACGGGATCGAGGCGAGCGCGTCGGGGCATGTGCCCGAGCCTCGCCCGCCTGGCGACGGCAGCGGTAACGACGCCCGCCGCGCCTGTGGACGCATTCGGCGGATGGGGACGGGCGCCCGGACCTGAACACGCCGAACCACGGGGAGCGAACGGGGACTTCGCGCGCATAGAAGCAGCGAACAGCGCGTTCGCTGCAACGGACCCGCTCAGCCCCAGACGTCGCGAGCCACGGAGACGATCAGTTCGAGCTTGGCGCGCTGCTGGTCGGCGGTCAGGTCGTTGCCCTCGACCGTGGAGGAGAAGCCGCACTGCGGGGACAGGCAGAGCTGCTCCAGCGGCACGTACTTGGTCGCCTCCTCGATACGACGCTTGAGGGTGTCCGGGTCCTCGAGCTCGCCGGTCTTGGTGGTCACGAGACCCAGCACCACCTGCTGGTCGCCGCGGGGCAGGAAGCGCAGGGGCGAGAAGTCGCCGGAGCGGGCGTCGTCGTACTCGCAGAAGAAGCCGTCGACCTGCAGGCCGCCGAAGACGGCGTCGGCGACGTAGTCGTAGCCGCCCTCGGCCGCCCACGACGAGCGGTAGTTGCCGCGGCACATGTGCGTGGTGACGCGGAGGTCGTCGGGGCGGTCGCGGAGCACCTCGTTGATCGTGTCGACGTAGCGCTGGTGCATGGTCGTGGCGTCCTCGCCGCGGGCGGTCATCGACTCCCGCTGGGCGGGGTCGTTGAGGTAGGCGAGCGAGGTGTCGTCGAGCTGCAGGTAGCGCACGCCGAGGTCGTAGAGCGCGTGCACCTCGGCGCGGTAGGCGGCGGCGAGGTCGTTCCAGAAGTCGTCGGCGTCGGTGTACACCCCGCCCTCCTGCACCGGGGCGCCCCCGAGGCGGTAGTGCAGCATCGACGGCGAGGGGATGGTCAGCTTCGGCACCGCGGTGGTCACCGTGGACGCCAGCATCGAGAACGCGTCGCCGAAGATCGTGGTGGACAGCCCGATCCGCTGGTCGATGACCATCGCCTTCGAGGTGAAGCTCAGGTCGCCCGAGGCGTTGTGGAACGCGACCTGGACCGACGAGTCCTGCGACGGGCGCACCCCGTCGAGCTGGTACAGGAAGTCCATGTGCCACGACGTGCGGCGGAACTCGCCGTCGGTGGCCGCCTGCAGGCCCACCGACTCCTGCAGCGCCACCACGTCGCGGATCGCCTCGTCCTCGGCGGCCCGCAGGTCGGCGTCGGAGAGGCGACCGGCGGCGTGGTCGTCGCGGGCCTGCCGCAGGGCGGGCGGGCGCAGGAGGCTCCCGACGTGGTCGGCACGGAACGGTGCGGTGGTCCGGGCACTCATGCGGCGGAGGTTATCCGCGCCGGACCGCGCCCGGGCCCCCGTCGTCCCACCCAGTGGAAACCGGATCGCGCAGCGCGTCCGCCAGCCGCCGCGCCCCGTCCCGGACGGCGCGCTCGAGGCGCTCGCGGCGGTCGGCGATGCTGCCCGGACCGCCCGCCGGCACGACCGGGACGGCCACCGCCACGGCGCCCACCAGCGCCGGCGCCCCGCGCGGGCCCGGCACGCGGACCGGCGCGGCCATGCACGCCAGGCGCTCGCGGAACTCCCCGCGGTCGACGGCGAGGTCGCGGCGGCGCACCCCGGCGAGCTCGCGGTCGAGCGCCTCGAGGTCGGTCATCGTGCGGTAGGCGTGCGAGGGCAGGCCGTCGCGGTCGAGGATGGCGCGCCGGGCCACGTCGTCGGCCTCGGCCAGCAGCAGCTTGCCGACGGCGGTCGCGTGCAGGGCGCCCCGCCAGGTCGAGATCATGGGCACCGGGTGCTCCGCGCAGTCGTCATGGGCCACGACCACCACGTCGTCGTCGCGGAACGCCGCGTAGAGCGCGCCCGCGCCGGCGGTCGCGTGCACGTCGCGCAGGATCGCGCCGAGCCCGCGCGGCACGGGCAGCTGGGCGACGAGACGGTCGTGCAGCGCCGGCAGCTTGGGCCCCAGCCCGAAGCCGCGCGAGGCCTCGAGGCGCACGAGGTAGCCGTCGACGACGAGGCTCTCGAGCAGGTGGTAGGTCGTCGACAGGTTGTACTCGAGGCGCCTCGCCACGGCCTTGGCGCTGATCCCGTCGCCGGCCGCGGCGACCACCTCGAGCACCTGCAGGGCGCGGTGCACGGAGGAGAGCGCGCTCACACCCGCCATGACACACGGGTGCGACCCGGGGAGTCCAGATCAGGCGTCCAGCCGGGTGTCCTCCGAGGCCTCGGTGAGCGCGGCGAGCTCGTCGGGGGCCAGCGTGAGCTCGGCCATCGGCAGGATCGTGCCGAGCTGGTCGAGGTTCCGCGCGCTCGCGATCGGCGCCGTCACCGTCGGCTGGGCGGCCAGCCAGGCCAGCGCCACCGCCGCCACCGGCGCGTTGTGCCCGGCGGCGACCTCGTCGAGCACGCCGAGCACCCGCACGCCGCGGTCGTCGAGGTAGGTCACGGCGCCGCCGGCGCGGGCCGAGGCCATCGGGCCGCTGGTGTCGGGCGGCGTGTCGCCCGGCCGGTACTTGCCGGTGAGGAAGCCCTTGGCCAGCGCGAAGTAGGGCATCACCCCGAGATCGGCCGACGCCGCGATCTCGGCCAGCTCGTCCTCGTAGCCCGCGCGCTCGACGAGGTTGTAGTGCGGCTGCAGGGCCACCGGCCGCACCAGCCCGTGCCGGTCGGCGACGGTCAGCACCGAGGTCAGCCGATCCGCCGAGTAGTTCGACACCCCGACGTGGCGGACCTTGCCCGCGCGGACGAGCTCGTCGAACACGGCGAGCATCTCCTCGACCGGCGTGTCCGGGTCGTCCCGGTGGGCGTAGTAGAGGTCGATGCGGTCGGTGCGCAGCCGGCGCAGCGAGTCCTCGCACGCCGCCCGCACGTTGTCCGGCGACAGGCCCGGGCGCTCGGGCCACGAGCCGACCTTGGTGGCCACCACGAGGCGGTCGCGCACCCCGCGGTCGGCCATCCAGTCGCCCAGCACCCGCTCCGAGTCGCCGCCGGTGTTGCCCTCGACGCGCCACGTGTAGGAGTCGGCGGTGTCGACGAAGTCCCCGCCGGCCGCGAGGTAGGCGTCGAGCACGGCGTACGAGGTCGGCGCGTCCGCGGTCCACCCGAACACGTTGCCGCCCAGGCAGAGCGGGTGGACGTCGAGGTCGGTGCGCGGGATGCGGACGCGTGCAGCCATGCCCCCACCGTAGGCACGCGCGGCGGGTGGCACCGGAGGAAGCGACTACGCTGCCCGCCGACCTCCGCGGGAGAGCGACGCCGCTCCGGCGGGCCCGAGGGCGCACCCCGCGCGCGTCCTCCAGCGGACGAGGAGAACCGGTGATCACCAACGCGTTCCGCGTCGAACCCTGGACCATCCACGAGGCCCACGTCGACCTCGACTTCCTGCCCCAGACGGAGTCGCTCTTCGCGCTGGCCAACGGGCACGTCGGGCTGCGCGGCAACCTCGACGAGGGCGAGCCGCACGCCATGCCGGGCACGTACCTCAACTCGTTCTTCGAGTCCCGCCCGTTGCCGCACGCCGAGGGCGGCTTCGGCTACCCCGACGAGGGCCAGACGCTGGTCAACGTCCCCAACGGCAAGCTGATCCGCGTGCTCGTCGACGACGAGCCGCTCGACGTGCGCTACGGCCAGGTGCTCGAGCACCACCGCACGCTCGACATGCGGGCCGGCACGCTCACCCGCCACGTCGACTGGGTCTCACCCGCCGGTCAGCGGGTGACGGTGACCTCGGAGCGGCTGGTGTCGTTCTCCCAGCGCTCGGTGGCCGCGATCTCCTACGAGGTCGCCGTGCCCCCCGACGCCGGGTCCGAGGCCCTCCTGGTCATCCAGTCCGAGCTCTTCGCCAACGAGCAGATGCCCGTCATCGAGGGCGACCCGCGCGTGGCGGCGGCGCTGCAGAACGTCCTCGTGCCCGAGCACCACTCGTTCTCCAGCCACGGCGCCCGCATGACCCACCAGACGCGGCGCTCGGAGCTGCGGGTGGGTGCCGCGATGGAGCACCAGGTCTACGGGCCGGACGACGCCCAGGTCACCAGCTCCTGCTCGAACAACGTCGGGCGCACCACGGTCATCACGCGGCTCAAGCCCGGCCAGAGCCTGCGCGTCGTGAAGTACATGGCCTACGGCTGGTCGAGCTCGCGGTCGCAGCCCGCGATCGTCGACCAGGTCGAGGCCGCGCTGGACGCCTCGGTCTACACGGGCTGGGACGGGCTGGTCGCCGCGCAGCGGGCGTACCTCGACGAGTTCTGGGCGCGGGCCGACCTCGAGATCGACGGCGACCCGCGCCTGCAGCAGGCGCTGCGGTACTGCCTGTTCCAGGTGCTGCAGGCCGGCGCCCGAGCCGAGAAGCGCGCCATCGGCGCCAAGGGCCTCACCGGCCAGGGGTACGACGGCCACACGTTCTGGGACGGCGAGACGTTCGTGCTGCCGGTGTTCATGTACACCCAGCCGCGCGCGGCGGCCGACGCGCTGCGCTGGCGACACTCGACGCTCGACATCGCCTACGCCCACGCCGCGCACCTCGGCCTGAAGGGCGCCGCCTTCGCCTGGCGCACCATCCGGGGCGAGGAGTGCTCGGGCTACTGGCCCGCGGGCACCGCGGCGTTCCACGTCAACGCCGACATCGCCGACGCCGTCATGCGCTACGTCGCCGCCACCGACGACAAGGAGTTCGAGCGGGAGGTCGGCGTCGACCTCCTGGTGGCCACCGCCCGGCTGTGGCGCTCGCTCGGCCACCACGACAGCGACAGCGCGTTCCGCATCGACGGCGTCACCGGCCCCGACGAGTACTCCGCGGTGGCCGACAACAACGTCTACACCAACCTCATGGCGCAGAAGAACCTGCGCGGTGCCGCCGACGCCGCCGTGCGCTGGCCGCGCGAGGCCGAGCGGCTGCACGTGAGCCCCGAGGAGATCGCGAGCTGGCGGTCCGCGGCGTCGGCGATGGTGATCCCGTTCGACTCCGCGCTCGGCATCCACCAGCAGAGCGAGGGCTTCACCCGCCACGCCGTCTGGGACTTCGAGAACACCCCCGAGAGCGCCTACCCCCTGCTGCTCAACTACCCGTACTTCGACCTGTACCGCAAGCAGGTCGTCAAGCAGCCCGACCTGGTGCTGGCGATGGTCCAGTGCCCGGACGCGTTCACCCCGCAGCAGAAGTACGACAACTTCGTCTACTACGAGCGCATCACCGTCCGCGACTCGTCGCTCTCGCCCGGCACGCTGGCGGTGATGGCCGCCGAGACCGGCCACCTCGACCTCGCCTACGACTACCTGTGCGAGTCCGCGCAGATGGACCTCGCCGACCTCGAGCACAACGTCCGCGACGGCGTGCACCTCGCCGCGCTCGGCAGCGCGTGGACGGCCGTGGTCATGGGGCTCGGGGGCATGCGCACCCACGACGGCGGGCTGAGCTTCGCGCCGCGGCTGCCCGAGCAGCTCTCCGGCCTGCGGTTCCGCGTGCAGTGGCGCGGGCGCTCCCTGCACCTCGCGGTCAGCGGCACCGAGACCACCTACACCCTCGAGCACGGCGACGCCCTCGAGCTGCGCCACCACGAGGAGGACGTGAAGGTGGCCGTCGACGAGCCGGTCACCGTGGCCGTCCCGCCGCCTCCGCACGTCGGCGACGTCGAGCAGCCGCCCGGTCGGGCGCCGCTCTTCCGCCGCCACAGCTAGCGGGGAGCCACCGGGACGAGACGGTGGCGCCGGCGCGCCGCGCACACGCCCAGCGCGCGCCAGGGCAGCGGCGGGCCGGCGGCCTGGTAGCGCGTGCGGACGGGGTGCCACAACCCGTCGGCACCGCGGTCCCACCGCGCGACGCCCGGCACCTGGCCCAGCACGGTCACCGAGCTGACGCCGCCGGGTTCGGGGTCGACCGCGACGTCGTAGCCCTCGCCGCCGGCCGGCAGCCCGCAGCGGCAGTGCGTCAGGGTCGCGCGGTGCCCGGTGGCGGTGGTGGTCGTCGTCCCGCAGATCGGCTCGGCGGGCAGGATCCAGGCGTCCCCGGCGGGGGACGCGGCCCCGGTCACGGGGTCGACGGAGCGGTCGGACACCGGGCCCTCCACGTCACCTGGCCGCACGCCTACATGTAGGGCGAAGAGTAGTTCACCGGTTCGGGGCGGCTGCGCTGGCTACCCTCCATCCCGACCGGTGCCGACCCGGCGGCGCCGCGAGCCCCGGAGGACCGGCGTTTGGCCGACCGCACCGACCCCAGCGCGCTGCGCTGGTTGATCGGGCACGAGCTGCGTGCGGCCCGCGAGCAGGCCGGGCACACGCAGAGCGCCGCGGCGCGCGTGCTCGACTGCACCCACGCGAAGATCAACTACCTGGAGCAGGGCAAGAACCAGCAGCGCCCCGACGAGGTCGTCCGGCTCCTGCACTCCTACGGCGCCGATCCCAGCGACGTCGAACGCCTCGCGTCGCTCGCCTCCGCCGCCGACCGGGGCACCTGGTGGGCACCTTTCGCCGACGTCGTGCCCGACTGGCTGCGCACCTTCGTCGGCCTCGAAGGGCTCGCGTCGGCGTCGTTCGCCTACGAGCCGCTGCTGCTCCACGGCCTGCTGCAGACTCGTGCGTACGCCACGGCCCTGCTCGCGGACCCCCTGCGCGTCCCCGTCGTCGACGTCGAGCGGGTCGTCGCGCTGCGCCTCGCGCGCCAGCAGCGCCTGCACGACCCGGTGCGCCCGCTGCGCTACGAGGCGGTCATCGAGGAGACGATCCTCGACCGCCACGTGGGCGGGCCCGCGGTGATGGCCGAGCAGCTCGACCACCTGCTCGCCCTCTCGGAGCAGGACAACGTCGTCATCCGGGTGATGCCCCTCGCCGTCGCCGTGCACGACGGGCTGGACGGCGAGTTCACCCTGCTCGACTTCGACGCTGCGCGATCGATCGGTTACGTGGAGTTCCAGGACGGCGCCGTCTACGTCCAGGATCCTGACCGGATTGGCGGATACCGCACGGCCGCTGCGAGACTGCGCGACGCGGCGCTCCCGGAGGACGCCTCCCGCGAGGTGATCCGGGACCGGCGGGCGGCGCTGGGCGCCTGACGCACGACACCTCGAGGTCGTCGCGACGGGCCCGGTGCCGCACGGGCCCCACCGCTCCCCCTGTGCAAGGAGACTCGGCCATGACCCACGGCACGACCCCCCGATGGCGGACCTCCCGCCACAGCTCCAACGGCGCGAGCTGCGTCGAGGTCCTCGAGGCCGACCGCGCCACCTACCTGCGCGACACCAAGCAGCACGGGCAGGGCCCGGTCGTGCACCTCGACGGGCCGGCCTGGTCGGCGTTCCTCGACGAGGTCGCCCGCGACGCCCCGTCGGCCAACGGTGCGGTCGAGGTGACCGCCACCGCCGAGGGCGGGCGCACCGTCCGCGAGGCGTCGTCCGGCGCGGAGCTGCATTTCCGCGCCGACGAGTGGGCCGCCTTCCGCGCCGGCGTGCTCGACGGGGAGTTCTCGCCAGGCGCGGCCTAGCCGCCGAGCCCGCCGACGGCGCCGCCGTCGTCGTCCCCGCCGTCGCCACCGCCACCACCCGTGCCGCCACCGGGCGCCGGGGCGCTCGTCGTGGCGGTCGTCGTCGTCGGCTCGGCCGGCGGCTGGGTCGTCACCGGGGGCGGGGCGACGGTCGTGGTCGGCGGAGGCGTCGTGGTGCGCCGCGTGGTGCGCTCGGTCGTCTCCTCGACGGTGGTCGTGGTGGTGCTCGACGTGCTCAGCACCGGCGGCAGGACCGGCGGCGCGGCCGGGGCGGGCTCGTCGCGGTTCGACAGCAGCAGGTAGCCGCCGATGCCGCCCGCGAGCAGCAGGCCCACGAGCGCGAGCACCGCGGCCGCGCGCCGGCGTCCACGGCGGGGCGCCTCCCCCGGCGCCGCGCCCGGCTCGCCACCGACCAGCGCGGTCGGGTCGCCGTACCCGGTGCCGTACGCGCCGGCGGCCGCCGCGGCCGCGTAGCCGCCGGGTGGGGTCCCCATCCGGCGGGTGGGACCCGAGGAAGGCCCGCCCATCGGCGCGTAGGCGGTGGGCCCGGTGCCCGGCCCCATCGCCGCCGTGCGCATCGCGCCGCTGCCCGTGATCGGCGCGGGCGCCAGGACCGTCTGGGCGTCCATCCCGCTCTCGCGGGCGATCATGCGCAGCTCGCCGACCACCTGCTCGGTGGTGGGCCGCTCCATCGGCTCGTCCAGCGTCATCCCGGCGAGCAGCCCCCCGAGCGGCCCGGGGAGGTCCGGCGGGATCTCCGGCGCCCGGTGCAGCCGCGCCACGGCCGCCTCGAGCGCGTTGCCCGGGTACTCGCGACGCGCGGTGATGCACTCGAGCAGGACGAGGCCCAGCGCGTAGACGTCCGACGCAGGCCCGACCTGCTGGCCGCGCACCTGCTCCGGCGACAGGTACGACGCGGTACCGATCACCATGCCGGTGGCGGTGATGTTGGTGGCGTCGGCGAGGACGGCGATGCCGAAGTCGGACAGGTGCGGTCGGCCCTCGGTGTCCAGCAGGACGTTGCCCGGCTTGATGTCGCGGTGGACGACGCCGTGGCGGTGCACGTAGGTCAGGGCGTCGGCCAGCGCCGCACCGAGGGCGACGACGTCGCCGAGCGCGAGGGGGCCGGAGCGGATGCGGTCCGCCAGCGACTCGCCCTCGATGAGCTGCATGACGAAGTAGGCGCGGTCGCGCTCCTGGCCGACGTCGTAGATCGTCACCAGGCCCGGGTGGTTCATCCCGGCCAGCGTCTGGACCTCGCGCTGGCGCCGGGACTCGTCGGCCTCGCCGACCCCCGCGGGGAAGAGCTTGACGGCGACGTCCCGCCCGAGGAGCTCGTCACGCGCGCGGAACACCTCGGCCGCACCGCCGCGGCCGATGAGGTCGCCGAGGGTGTAGCGCCCGCCGCCAACAGTGGGCGGCGGGCCCGCCTCCGTCGAACTCACGCCCGCGCGCCTCCTCGTCCCCCGTGCCCTGTCCGGTCCGTCTCCCGGACCCCCGATGTCGGGGTGTCCACGCGCCCATCGTGCCTGGCCGCCCGGCGCGCCCGACGGCCACCCTGCCGCAGACGGCCGTGGGGGCGACACCTCCGGCCGCTCACGAACGGGTGTGGACCCGGTCGTCACGCGGGTACCGTCCTGTCCCGCACCCCGGTACGTGGAGGACCCGTGAGTCGCGACGACTACGCCAAGCAGGGCAAGCAGTTCCTCAACGATCTGCGCGACACGGTCGGCAAGAAGGTCGCCGACAACGAGCAGGGCATCCGTGGCGGTATCGGCAAGGCCGCGCGGTGGTTCGACCAGAAGACCGGGGGCAAGTACCACGACCAGATCGGCCGGGCGGAGGCCAAGGTCGGCGAGGGCGTCGGCTGGGCGGCCAAGCAGGGCGGCCCCGCGAGCGGTGACCCGCAGGCCCCGGGTGCCCGCGCCGGTGAGGGCACCGAGCCGGTCACCCCGCCCTCGGGTGCGGCTCCGGGTGGCCCGGGCGCCGCGGGTCCGCCCCCCGGCGGGCCCCAGGCCGCGGGTGGGTACGGCGCCCCCGGCGGGCCGCAGGCTCCCGGCGGGCCCCGGGCGCCCGGGGGGCCGCAGGCTCCCGGCACCGCGGGCGGCACGGAGGACGTCACCGGTCCCGTCGGCCCGCCCACCGGTGGCCCGCAGGAGCGGCCGACCCGGCCCACCTCGCCTCCGCGCGACGACGCGGCCGACTGGCCGCGCCCGCCGCAGTCGTGACCCGGGTCCTCGTCATCCGGGCCCACACGATCCGGGCCGCGAGCGCGGTCCGTGGCTGACTTCGAGAAGGCCACGCGCCCCGAGGCGGGCGACGAGCCGGGCCGGTACTCGATCCTGCTCGACGCGCAGTGGGGCATCGGCCCCAAGCTGCACGGCGGCTACCTGCTCGCGGTGACGGCCCGCGCCGCGCGCGAGGCCGTCGCCGCGCAGCGCCCGGAGCACACGTGCCCCCAGGCGGTGACCGGGACGTTCCTGCAGGCGCCCGAGCCCGGCCCGGCGACGCTCGACGTGGCCGTGCTGCGGACCGGCCGCGGCGCGTCCCAGCTGCGGGTGCGCCTCGACCAGGACGGACCCTGCGTCGAGGCGGTCTGCGTGCTGGGGCCTCCGGCCGAGCCCTCGCCGCACGACCACGAGCCGCCCCCGCCGGACCTCACGCCCCGCGAGCAGTGCCCCCGCAGCCCGTCGACCACCGACGACGGCCGCGGGTCGCTGCCGCTCATGGACGTCGTCGACACCCGCCTCGACCCGCGCACCACCGGCTTCCTCCGGGGCGAACCGTCGGGCGAGGGCCGCATCTCCGGGTGGGTCGCGCTCGACACCGGCGAGCCCTGGACCCCCGAGGGCCTGCTCGTGGCCCTGGACGTCCTGCCGCCGGCGACGTTCGACATGGGCGTGCTCGGGTGGTCGCCGACCATGTCGCTCTCGGCCCACGTCGTCGCGGAGCCGGCTCACGGACCGCTGCGGGTCACGCAGTGGGTGGAGCACGCCGGCGCCGACCGCATGCACGAGAACTGCCGCGTCTGGGACCCGACGGGCCGGCTGGTCGGCCACGCCCACCAGCTCGCGGCGATCCGGCGCTAGTCGGTGCTCCCGTCCGGGAGCAGGCGCCGGAAGCCGGTGAAGGGGACGAGGGCCTCGGGCAGCGTCACCGAGCCGTCCTCGTCCTGGCACTGCTCGAGCACCGCGGCCATCGTGCGCCCGATCGGCAGCCCCGAGCCGTTGAGGGTGGCCACCTGCCCGCGCCCGCCGTGGGCGTCCTTGGCGCGGATGCCGGCCCGCCGTGCCTGGAACGTCCCGCAGTCCGAGCACGACGAGATCTCGCGGTAGGTGTCCTGGCTCGGGAGCCACACCTCGACGTCGTAGGTGAGCTGGGCGGCGAAGCCCATGTCACCGGCGGCCAGGCGCACGACCCGGTAGACGAGGCCGAGCTCCTGCAGGCAGGTCTCGGCGTGCCCCAGCATCGTCTCGAGCTCCCGGCCGGACTCCTCGGCGGCGCACAGGCGCACGAGCTCGACCTTCGAGAACTGGTGCAGCCGCAGGATGCCGCGGGTGTCCCGCCCGTACGAGCCGGCCTCGGAGCGGAAGCACGGCGTCCAGGCCGTGTAGGCCAGCGGCAGCTCCTCGGCCGGGAGGATCTCGTCGGCGTGCAGGTTGGTCAGCGGCACCTCGGCGGTCGGGATGAGGTAGAGGTCCCGATCGCCGGTACCCGTGCGGAAGAGATCCTCCTCGAACTTCGGCAGCTGCCCCGTGCCGGTCATCGTCTCCCGGGTCACGAGGTGCGGCACCGAGAACTCGGTGTAGCCGTGCCGTCCGGTGTGCAGGGCGAGGAAGAACGACGCGAGCGCACGCTCGAGCACCGCGCCCGGACCGCGCGCGACGCTGAACCGCGCACCCGAGAGCTTCGCGGCCCGGCCGAAGTCGAGGATGCCCATGGCCTCGCCGAGCGCGACGTGGTCGCGCGGGGTGAACCCGAACGCCGGCGGCTCGCCGACGCGGCGGACCTCGACGGCGTCGGCGTCCGAGTCGCCGTCCGGCGCGTCGTCCGAGGGCAGGTTGGGGATCGTCAGGAGCACGTCGCGCAGCGCCGCCTCGGCGGCCTCGACCTCGTCCTCCGCCTCACGGATGCGGTCCTTGAGCTCGCGGGCCCGCTCCTTGAGCGCCGTGAGCTCGGCGGGGACCTCCGTCGACGACGACCCCGCCTTCGCGGCCCTCCCGACCTCGCCGGCCGCCCGCTTCGACTCCGCCCGCAGCTCGTCCACGCGTCCGATCGCCCTGGCCCGGCGCGACGACAGCGCCTCCAGGCCGGCGAGGTCGAGCGTGTAGCCGCGGCGAGCGAGGCGGCGCACCGCCTCGTCACCCAGCTCGAGCAGGAGCCGTGCGTCGTGCATCCGGGTCGGTGTCCTCTCGCGCGGGCCGGTACCGGGACGACGAAGGCCCCGGCCGTCTCCCGACCGGGGCCTTCGTGGTGGTGGGCGAGGGGGGAGTTGAACCCCCACATCCTTCCGGATACACGGACCTGAACCGTGCGCGTCTGCCATTCCGCCACTCGCCCGGAGTGATCTGCTGACGAACGATACACGGGCCCGCGCCGCCACCCCGAAGGAGGTCCGCACCCGCGTCGCGGCGACCGATACCATCGACCCCGGCCCACCGGTGTGGCGACATGCCGGACGGGGCAGCAGGACCGAGGGGCGGCCGAGCGGACGTCGGACGAGGAGGGATCGCGGTGGGGCGCGCACAGCGCTTCGAGCGCAAGCTCGAAGGTCTGGTGGGTGACGCCTTCGCACGCGTGTTCGGTGGCAAGGTCGTCCCGCAGGAGATCGCACAGGCCCTTCGCCGTGAGGCGGAGGACGGCGTGCGAGAGTTGGCAGGTGGGCGTCGCCTGGCGCCCAATCAGTACACGGTGGTGCTCAGTCCCGCGGACCACGAACGCTTGGCCGGCGACGAGGAGACCATCACCCACTCGCTGATCGACGTCGTCGAGGAACACCTCGGCGAGGGCGGGTGGGAAACATACGGTGAGGTCGTAGTCTCTCTGGAGCGTTCCGACGCGCTGCACACGGGACAGTTCCGCACCAGGTCGTCCGTTGACCCCGACGCGTCGCGGCGACGGGCCGCGAGCCCCCGAACCGCAGGAGAACACCCCATGAGTCAGGCACCCGGCCGCTACCCGGACGACCAGCAGGGTCGCGACGGCAACTACGGCCAGCAGGACCCGTACGGCCAGCAGCAGGGCGGCTACCCGCAGCAGGGCTACCCGCAGCAGCAGGGGTACGGCCAGCAGCCCGGCTACGACCAGTACGGGCAGCCCCAGGGCTACCCGCAGCAGGGCGGCTACCCCCAGCAGGGCGGCTACGACCCCTACGGCCAGCCCCAGGGCTACCCGCAGCAGGGCTACGGCCAGCAGCCCGGGTACGACCAGTACGGGCAGCAGGGCTACGGCCAGCAGCCGGGGTACGACCAGTACGGCCAGCCGCAGGCCTACGGCCAGCCCGGCTACGACCAGTACGGCCAGCCCCAGGCCTACGGCCAGCCCGGCTACGACCAGTACGGCCAGCCCCAGGGCTACCCGCAGCCGGGCGGCTACCCCCAGCAGGGCGGCTACGACCCCTACGGCCAGCAGGGCGGCTACGGCGGCCAGTACGGCCAGGGCGGCTACGACCCCTACGGCCAGCAGGGCGGCTACGACCAGTACGGGCAGCAGGGCGGCTACGGCGGTGTGCAGACCCGCCAGCTGACCGCGTCGCTGACGCTGGATGACGGCTCGAACCGCTCCTACCAGCTGGTCAACGGCTCGAACGTCATCGGCCGCGGCCAGGACGCCCAGTTCCGCCTCGCCGACACCGGTGTCTCGCGTCGCCACCTCGAGGTCAACTGGGACGGCCAGCAGGCCACCCTGTCCGACCTCGGGTCGACCAACGGCACCACCGTCAACGGCACGCCCGTGCAGACCTGGCAGCTCGCCGACGGCGACACCATCCGGGTCGGGCACTCCGCGCTGCTCTTCCGCGCGCAGGGCTGACGGCCCGAAGGCCCGACGGCGTGCCCGAACTCGTCCTCCAGATCACGAGGGCCGGATTCCTGGCCCTCCTGTGGCTGTTCGTCCTCGCCGCGTTGCGGGTCGTGCGCAGCGACCTCTACGCGGCTTCGGGTCTGCGGGCCGCGGCGCCCGGCGGCCGACGTCCCCCTCGCGGGGGCACGTCCAAGCCGGCCCGCGGCGGCGGTCGCTCCGGGCCCCGTGCCCTGATCGTCACCGCCGGTGCCCTCGCGGGCACCCGCATCGCCCTGGACGGCCGGCCGATCATGATCGGTCGCGCGGACGACTCCACGCTGGTGCTCGACGACGACTACGCCTCGACGCGCCACGCGCGGATCTCGCAGTCCGGCGACGACTGGTACGTCGAGGACCTGGGCTCGACCAACGGCACCTACCTCGACCGCAACAAGGTCTCCGGACCGACCCGTGTCCCGATCGGCACCCCGATCCGCATCGGCAAGACGGTCATCGAGCTCCGGTCATGATGCGTTGCCCGGCACCCGCGTCCGCCACCCGGACCCGGGTGTCCCCGTCCCATCCCCTTCCGTGCAGGATCGACCCGTGACCCTGGTGCTGCGCTACTCCGCTCGCAGTGACCGGGGCCTGGTACGTCAGAACAACCAGGACTCGGTCTACGCGGGCCCGCGCCTGCTCGCCCTCGCCGACGGCATGGGCGGACACGCGGCCGGCGAGGTCGCCTCGAAGCTGGTCATCGCCGCGCTCGTGCCGCTCGACGACGACGAGCCCGGCGACGACCTGCTCGGCGAGCTCGCCGAGGCGACCGCCCAGGGCAACGATGCCATCACCGAGCTCGTGGCCGAGGAGCCCGACCTCGACGGCATGGGCACCACGCTCACCGCCGTGCTCTTCGCCGGCAGCCGGCTCGGCATGGTCCACGTCGGCGACTCGCGGGCCTACCTGTTCCGCGACGGGGTGCTCACCCAGATCACCCGCGACGACACCTTCGTGCAGTCCCTCATCGACGAGGGGCGGATCACCGAGGACGAGGCCGCCAGCCATCCCCAGCGCTCGCTGCTGCTGCGCGCCCTGACCGGCCACGACGTCGAGCCCGCGCTGACCGTGCGCGAGGCCCGCGCCGGCGACCGCTACCTGCTGTGCTCCGACGGCCTGTCCGGCGTCGTGAGCGCGGAGACGCTCGCCGAGGCGTTGACGATCCCCGACCCGCAGGACTGCTCGGACCGGCTCATCGAGCTCGCCCTCAAGGGCGGCGGGCCGGACAACGTCACCTGCATCGTCGCCGACGTCGTCGACGTCGACTACGGCGAGCACGTCCCGATCTACGGCGGTGCCGCCGGCGACGGCCGCGCCGACCCCCCGCCCGGCGACTCCGCCGCGGCCCGCGCCTCCGCCGCGACGCTCACCCGCAGCGAGCCCGAGCCGCGCCCCACCCCGGCCGCCCCGGAGTCCGCGCGCCGGCGTCCACGCCGCGGCCGGCTCCGCCTGGCCCTCGCCGCGCTGGCGGTCGTCGCGCTCGCCGCCGTCGGGGTGCTCGCGGCCAAGATCTACGTCGACAACCAGTACTACGTGGCCGCCAGCGGCGAGCAGGTCGCGATCTACCAGGGCGTGCCCGGGTCGTTCCTCGGGGTGCCGCTGCAGGAGGTCGTCGGCGAGCCGGGCCCGCGCCTCGCCGACCTCACCCCCGTGGCCCGCCAGCAGCTCGCCGGCGAGGGCATCCGGGCCGCCGACCTCGACGGCGCGCGCGAGACGGTCGCCCGGCTCACGGCGGAGCAGATGCTCCCGCCCTGCGCCCCTCCCGCGCCCCCGGCCGCGGTCCCGACGCCGGCGCCCGGCGCCGCCCCCGGGGTGGCGGGCTCCGCGCCCGTCGCCGCACCCAGCACCGCCGAGCCGCAGGTCCCGGGGCGGGACTGCCGCCAGGTGCCGTAATGGCGCGCCCGACCGCTCCCGGCGCCCACTCCGGCGCGCCCGGGGCTCCCGGCATCGAGCGCCCGGCCGATCGCACCGCCATGCGCCCGGCCGTGGCGGCGGCCGTCTCCACGCGCCGCGGGGTCGAGCTCGCGCTGCTCGCCTTCGCCGCGGTCATCACCACCGGCGCGCTCGTGCTGGTCGAGGCCAACCAGGAGCAGGAGCTCACCTGGGCGCTGCTCTACCTCGGCGCCGCCTACCTCGGTCTGCTCGCCGCCGCCCACCTCGCCGTGCGCAAGTTCGCGCCGTACGCGGACCCGCTCGTGCTGCCGGTCGCGGCGCTGCTCAACGGCATCGGGCTCGTGATGATCCACCGGGTCGACCTGGCCCGGATCGCGCGTGCCGCGAGCCTCGGGAACTCCGAGCCCACGCAGGAGGCGCTGCGGCAGATCGGCTGGACCGCGATCGGCCTCGTGTTCTTCGTCGGTGTGCTGGCCTTCGTCCCCGACCACCGGACCCTCTCGCGCTACGGCTACACCGCGGGATTCGTCGGCCTGGTGCTGCTCGCCCTGCCCGCGGTGCTGCCCGCCTCGCTCTCCGAGGTCAACGGCGCCCGGATCTGGATCCGCATCGGTCCGGCCAGCATCCAGCCCGGCGAGTTCGCGAAGATCCTGTTCGTCGTCTTCTTCGCCTCGTTCCTCGTCGTCAAGCGCGACCTGTTCACCACCGCGGGCAAGCACTTCCTGGGCATGACCTTCCCCCGGCCCCGCGACCTCGGCCCGCTGCTCGTGGCCTGGGGCGTCGCGATGGCCGTCCTGGTCTTCGAGTCCGACCTCGGGACGTCCCTGATGTTCTTCGGGATCGTCCTGGTGATGCTCTACGTGGCCACCGAGCGCATCTCCTGGGTCATCATCGGGCTCTCGATCTTCGGTGCCGGGGCGTTCGCGGCGTGGACGTTCGTCACCCGCGTCCAGACCCGCGTCTTCGTGTGGCTCGACCCGTTCGCCGACTACAACGGGCGCGGCTTCCAGGTCAGCCAGGGGCTGTTCGGCCTGGCCACCGGCGGCATCGGCGGCACCGGGCTCGGCGCCGGCCGCCCCGAGCTCGTGCCGTTCGCGAGCACCGACTTCATCTTCACCTCGCTGGGCGAGGAGCTCGGCCTCGTCGGGATCGCCGCGCTGCTGCTGCTCTACTGCCTGCTGGCCACCCGCGCGATGCGCAGCGCCCTGGCCGTGCGCGACACGTTCGGCAAGCTGCTCGCCGCCGGCCTCGGGTGGGCGATCGCGTGGCAGGTGTTCGTCGTCGTCGGCGGCGTCATCAACCTGATCCCGAACACCGGCATCACGGCCCCGTTCGTGTCCTACGGCGGCTCGTCGCTGGTGGCCAACTATGCTCTGGTCGCCCTCGTGCTGCGGGTGTCGAACGCCGCCCGCCAGCCGGCCGCCGAGAAGCGGCCCGGCGCGGCCCCCGGGCCACACCAGGGTCCGCTCGCTCCCCTGGCCGAGGCCAGCACGGAGATGGTGTCCCGCGACCAGGTGCGCACACCCCCGCACGGCGTGGGCCACCAGCCGGCCGGCCGGCCCGGACCGGGCGACCCCACCGACCGTGCCCCGCGAGGAAGGACCCGAGGAGAGTGAACACCCCGCTGCGACGGGTCTCCCTCGCGGTCATGGTGCTGATCCTGCTGCTGCTGGGGCAGGCCACCTGGATCCAGGTCGTCAAGGCCGACGAGTACCGCGCCGACCCGCGGAACGCCCGCGTGCTGCTCGACGAGTACTCGCGCCAGCGCGGCCAGATCTCGGCCGGCGGCGAGGTGCTCGCCCAGAGCGTCGAGAGCCCCGACCCGGGTGACCGGCTGCGCTACCTGCGTCAGTACACCGAGGGCCCGCTCTACGCGCCGGTCACCGGCTACTACTCGCAGATCTACGGCGCCGGCGGTATGGAGCGGGCGATGGACCCGGTCCTGAACGGCACCGACGACCGGTTGTTCGTGCGCCGCATCTCCGACGCCATCACCGGGCGCGACCCGGCCGGCGGCAACGTCGTGCTGAGCATCGACCCGCGGGTGCAGCGGGCCGCCTACGAGGCGATGACCCGGCGCGGCTACCAGGGGTCGGTCGTCGCGATCCGCCCGCAGACCGGCGAGGTCCTCGCGATGGTGTCCACGCCGTCCTACGACCCCAACCCGCTCGCCAGCCACAACGGCGAGGTCCAGCAGGAGGCGTGGGAGGAGCTCACCGAGGCCGACCCGCCGCGGCTGACGAACCGCGCGATCAGCGAGACCTACCCGCCCGGGTCGACGTTCAAGGTCGTGAACACGGCCGCCGCGCTGGAGGCCGGGCTCATCAGCCCGCAGACCCCGGTCACGGCGGCGCCGCGCATCACCCTGCCCGACAGCACGACACAGCTGGAGAACTACGACGGCAAGCCGTGCGGACCGGGGGCGACGGTGCCGTTCGCGACGGCGTTCGCGAAGTCCTGCAACGGGCCGTTCGCCAACCTCGCGGTGCAGGTCGGCCCGGAACGCCTGCGGGCCATGGCGACGTCGCTGGGCTTCGAGAACCCGGCCCTGACCGTCCCGATGCCCGTCCAGCCCTCCCGGGTCGGCGACCTCGACGACGGGGCCTCGCTGGCGCAGTCGGGCATCGGCCAGCGCGACGTGCGCCTGACGCCCCTGCAGAACGCGATGATCGCCGCCACCGTGGCCAACGGCGGCGTACCGATGTCGCCGCACACGGTCGCGCAGATCCAGGGCCAGGACCTCTCGACCGTCGACACCACCGAACCCGACCGCCTGGCGCGCGCCTTCTCCCAGTCCACCGCCGACACGCTCACACAGCTGATGATCGGCTCGGAGAACAACGGCTCCGGGGAGGGCAAGATCCCCGGCGTCCAGATCGCGTCCAAGACGGGCACCGCCGAGTGGGGTGCGTCGCCGAAGACCAACCCGCCCCACACCTGGTACGACGCCTTCGGCCCGGTGCCCGACCCGCAGATCGCGGTGTCGGTCATCGTCGAGCGCGGCGGCAACCGCGGCGAGGAGGCGACCGGTGGCTCGGTGGCCGCACCGATCGGCCGCGCCGTCATCGCCGCCGCCCTGGGAGGGGACTCGTAGTGGCACCCACGACGGGCTCCCTCATCGGCGACCGCTACCGGCTCGGCCGGCGGATCGCGGTCGGTGGCATGGGCGAGGTCTGGGAGGCCGAGGACTCGCGGCTGGGCCGCACGGTCGCGGTCAAGATCCTCAAGGCGGAGCTGACCGGCGACCCGGAGTTCCTCCACCGCTTCCGCACCGAGGCGCGCACCGCGGGGAGCCTCAACAACGCCGGCATCACGGCCGTGCACGACTACGGCGAGACCACCACCGAGTGGTCCACCGCCAGCGGCACGGTGCAGGTGCCCACCGCGTACCTGGTCATGGAGCTGGTGCGCGGCGAGCCGCTGGCCCAGATCCTCGCGGTGCACGGCCGCCTGGGTGTCGACTACACCCTCGACGTCCTCGAGCAGAGCGGCCACGCCCTCGAGGCCGCGCACGAGCGCGGGCTGGTGCACCGCGACGTCAAGCCCGGCAACATCCTCGTGACGCCGACGGGCCAGGTGAAGATCACCGACTTCGGCATCGCGAAGGCGGTGGACGCGGCGCCGGTGACCCGCTCGGGCATGGTGATGGGCACCGCCCACTACATCGCCCCCGAGCAGGCCGGCGGCGGCGACGCGGGCCCCGCGTCGGACGTGTACTCGCTCGGCGTCGTGGGCTACGAGTGCCTCGCCGGACGGCGACCGTACCTGTCCGAGAACGCGGTGACGGTCGCGATGATGCACATCCGCGACCCGCTGCCGCCGCTGCCGAACGACATCCCGCCCGTGGTCCGGCAGCTGATCGAGGCGACGCTGGCCAAGGACCCGCGCCAGCGCTACGCCACCGGCGGCGAGTTCGCCCACGCCGTCGCCGCCGTGCGCCGGGGCGAGCCGCTCCCGCTGCCGGGCTCCGCGGGTCCGGCGCCCACCGAGCGCGTGAACCCCGCGACCCGGGTGGCGCCGGCGATGTCCCGCGAGCCCTCGCCACCGCGGGGCGCCGAGCGGCCCGACCGCTGGGCCGCGCGCTCCGAGGAACCCCGCCGACGGGGCCCGTGGGGCACCGTCGCCGCGCTCGCGCTCGTCGCGCTGCTGCTCGTCGGCGGGGTGTTCTGGGTGATCAACTCCGCGGAGACCTCGGCTCCGCCGCCGCCCGCGGCCACGACGGCCTCGTCGACGACCACCACCCCGGCCCCGACGACGACGACGCGCAGCAGCCGGACGACGACCACCACGACGACCGCCGGCAACACGGTCAACGTCAACCCGGCGAGCTACTTCGGCCGGACCGCCGACACGGCGACGGCGGGCCTGCAGGAGCTCGGGCTCGAGACCGAGGTCCGGACGGCGCTCGGCAACACCCCCGACGACGAGTCGGCGTGCCGCGTCTTCTCCGTCTCCCCGGCCGGTGAGGTCCCCCGCGGGGAGACCATCACCGTCACCTGTCAGGAGCTCTGACGATGACGACCCCGCGGCTCCTGTCCGACCGGTACGAGCTCGGCCCCGCGCTCGGCTACGGCGGCATGTCCGAGGTCCACGGGGGGCGCGACGTCCGGCTCGGACGGGACGTGGCGATCAAGGTGCTGCGCGCCGACCTCGCGCGCGACCCGCAGTTCCAGGTGCGGTTCCGCCGCGAGGCGCAGAACGCCGCGGCGTTGAACCACCCGGCGATCGTCGCGGTCTACGACACCGGCGAGGCGCCGTCGAGCGACGTGCCGCTGCCCTACATCGTCATGGAGTACGTGGCGGGGCGGACGCTGCGCGACATCGTCAAAACCGAGGGGCCGATGGACCCCTACCGGGTCTGCGAGGTCCTCGCCGACGTCTGCGCCGCGCTCGACTTCTCGCACCGCCACGGGATCATCCACCGCGACGTCAAGCCGGCCAACGTCATGATCACCCCGGACGGGGCGGTCAAGGTGATGGACTTCGGCATCGCGCGGGCGCTCTCCGACGCCCAGCCCGCCGTCACCCAGACCGCGGCCGTGATCGGTACCGCCCAATATCTCTCGCCCGAGCAGGCCCGCGGCGAGTCGGTCGACGCCCGCTCCGACGTGTACTCCACCGGCTGCGTGCTGTTCGAGCTGCTCACCGGCCGGCCACCGTTCACCGGAGACTCGCCGGTCGCCATCGCCTACCAGCACGTGCGCGAGGACCCGCCGGTGCCGTCGTCGGTGAACCCGCGGGTGCCGCCCGAGCTCGACGCGATCACGATGAAGTCGCTCGCCAAGAACCCGTCGAACCGCTACCAGAGCGCCGACGAGATGCGCGAGGACCTCTACCGCGTGCTGAACGGCGAGCGCCCGGGCGCGCCGATGGTGATGACGGCCGAGGAGCGCACCGAGTACGTGACGGGTGGCCACCCCGTGGCCGCCGTGGACGACCGCCACGACGAGGTCGACGAGTTCGCGCAGTGGCAGGCCGAGCAGTCCGAGGCCCGGCGCCGACGTGGCCGGAAGCGCGTGCTCGGGTTCGTCGCGGTGCTCGCGCTCCTCGCGGGGCTGGCGGGCGCCTTCTTCCTGTTCTCCCCGTCGGCCAACACCGTGGCGGTGCCCTCGGTGGTCGGGCAGCCGCAGGCCGCGGCCCTGCAGACGCTGTCGAACGCGGGCCTGCGTCCCACCGTCGTGCCGGTGGCGTCGACGCCGCAGCAGGCCGGACAGGTCGTCACCACCAACCCCTCGGGCGGCATCGACGTGGCTCCGGGCAGCGTCGTCGAGCTGCGCGTCGGGCGCGGGCCCGACCCGGTGCAGGTGCCCGACCTCGTGGGTCAGACCGCGAACGAGGCGCAGGCCAGCGTGCAACGCCTGGGCCTCACGCTCGCCCCGGTGCCCCAGCAGCGCGAGGTCGACGACCCCGGCCAGGTCGGGCGGGTGCTCTCCCAGGAGCCGGCGGCCGGCCAGTTCCTCCAGCCCGGCACGCCCGTGCTGCTGACGATCGGGCGGCAGCGCGAGACGCTGCGCGTGCCCGACGTCGTCGGCCAGGACCGGCAGACCGCGACGACCACGCTCGAGGGCGTCGGGCTGCGCGTCAGCGTCTCGGAGGTCGACAGCGACCGGCCCGCCGGCACGGTCGTGGACACCTCCCCCGGCTCGGGCGACACCGTGACCCGGAACTCCCAGATCACCCTCGAGGTCTCGCGCGGCAGCAACCAGCTGTCGGTCCCCTCGGTGGTCGGTCAGACGCCGTCGCAGGCCGCCCAGACGCTGTCGAGCGCGGGCTTCACCGGGTCGGTGGCCCAGACCTCCCAGCAGGTCTCGGACTCCTCGCAGGTCGGCAAGGTGCTCCGCCAGAGCCCGAGCGCGGGCAGCCGGGCCGGCGCGGACGACACCATCCAGATCGTCGTGGGCGCCCGTGGTGGCGGGAACGGCAACGGGAACGGCGGCGGGGACGACGGCGTCGGCGGCCTCTTCGGCAATTAGGTCGGCGGGGCCGCGGCGAGGGCCAGGGCGCGCAGGCCCTCGGTGAGGTCGTGGACGACGCGGTCGTCCACGGGGTGCCCGCAGGCGCCCATCCATGTGGCGAGCAGCCGGTGGCCGTCCTCGGTGAGCACCGACTCGGGGTGGAACTGGACGCCCTCGAGCGGCAGCTCGCGGTGGCGCATCGCCATGAGCACGCCGTCGTCGGTCCACCCCGTCGGCTCCAGCGCGGCCGGCAGGGTGTCGGGGCGCACGGTCAGCGAGTGGTAGCGGGTCGCGGTGAACGGGGTCCGCAGGCCGGCGAGCACGCCGGCGCCCTCGTGGTGGACCAGCGACGTCTTGCCGTGGCGCAGCTCCGGCGCGCGCTCGACGACCGCGCCGTGCGCGGCCCCGAGCGCCTGGTGGCCGAGGCAGACCCCGAGCAGCGGACGCGCGGTGGTCGCGGCGCGACGGACGACCTCGGTGCTCGCGCCGGCGTCCTCGGGTGTGCCGGGACCGGGGCTGACGAGCACGCCGTCGACCTCGTCGACGAGGTCGACCACCCCGTCGGCATCGTTGCGGAGCACCACGGGCTCGGCGCCCAGCTGCGCGAGGTACTGGACCAGGTTGTAGACGAAGCTGTCGTAGTTGTCGACGACCAGGACGCGCATCCCCCGAGCGTACGGCCGGGCGGGACGGTGGAGTGCACTAGCATGGGCGTCGAGTGGTCCCGCCCGTTCGCGATCCGGAGCCGTCCGTGCCGAAGTCCAAGGTCCGCCGCAAGCCGGCCTACACCCCGCCGCCGAAGGCCGGGCCCGCGCCCGCCGGGCCGTCGCACCCCGCCTACGTCGTCGTGATGCTCGGCGTCGGCCTGCTCGGGCTGGCGTGGCTGGTGGTCAACTACCTGGCCTCCGAATCCATCCCGTTCATGCAGGACCTCGGGCCGTGGAACTTCCTCATCGGCTTCGGGCTCATCGTGGTCTCCCTGCTGATGACCATGAAGTGGCGCTGAACCACACGCGTGTCATTCGTCCACCGCTGTGGACGGACCCTGTGGACAACTCCCGTGCCTGATCCGGACGAGGCCGACCCCGTCGCCTGGGCGGCGCCCTGGCCCGCGGTCGTCGCGGGGCTCCTCGCCGCAGTGGGGTCGGGCGCCTGGGCGGTGGCCGCCGACGACCCGCCCGGCCGGTTGCTCACCGGCGTCGCCGCCGTCGCGCTGGCGGTCGCGGCCGGGATCGGCGCGCTGGCGCGGCCGCGTCTCGGTGTCGACGAGTCCGGTCTCGTGCTGCGCGGGGTGACGGGCACGCGGCGCTGGCCGTGGGAGCGGGTCGACGCCGTGCGCACGGTGCGGATGCGGCGGATGGGCCTGCCCGCGTCGTACGTGGAGATCGAGGCCCGGGACGACGAGGTCCCCGACGGGCGGCTGCTCGTGCTGGGCCGCCTGGAGCTCGGCACGGACCCGGTCGAGGTGGCCGACGCACTCCAGCGCCACCGCGCCCGCGCGGGCCGGCGGGTGCCGCGGCACGGTTCCGCCGGGTCAGCCCCCGAGCGTCAGGGCGCGGACGGCGACGAGCACGACGAGGACCACGGCGATCCCACCGACGGCGAGGAGCCCGGCCGCCGGACGTGACCGTGCCGGGCCGTGCACGAGCACGGCGGCGACGGCGAGGCCCGTCGCCAGACCGCCGAGGTGCCCCAGCACCGACAGACCGGGAATGGTGAACGTCAGGACCACGTTGATCCCGACCATCAGCAGGGCGGGGCCCGGCGAGAGCCGCAACCGGCGCAGCACGATCACCAGGGCGCCCATCAGCCCGAACACCGCGCCGGAGGCGCCGAGCACGGGCCGGAAGGGCTCGCCGAGCAGCGTCACCGCCGTCGAGCTCCCGAGCAGGGAGACGCCGTAGAGCAGGCCGTAGCGCAACCGGCCGAGCACGAGCTCGAGGTCTCGCCCGAGGATCCACAACGCGATCATGTTGAACGCGATGTGCAGCGGTCCGGCGTGCAGGAAGCCCGCGGTCACCAGCCGCCACCACTCACCCGCGGCCACGTCGGCGGGCACCAGCCACGCCGCGGCCACCAGGGGCGAGGCGACGTTGTCCCACGCGCTGCCCGCCGAGAGCGCCGTGAGCACGAAGACGGCGACGTTGACGACGACCAGGGTCGTCGTGACGACGGGCCGCGCCGACGGGCGCACCGGGCCGCCCCCGACCGTGCGCGCGGTCCGGGTGGTGCGCTCGCCCTCGGCGATGCAGTCGACGCAGTGCGCACCGACCGGTGCCGGGCGCAGGCAGTCGGGGCACGCCGGACGCCCGCAGCGGGTGCAGGCCAGCCCGGTGGGCCGGTCGGGGTGGCGGACGCAGTGCGGCGACGCGTCCGGCCCCGCCGAGGGCCCGGGTCCCGGGGCGGTCACGCCGTGCTCACCTCGCGAGTCAGTTGACCGTCACCGAGTTGATGACGATGTCCTGGACCGGGCGGTCGCCCGGGCCGGTGGCGGTGGCGGCGATGGAGTCGACGACGTCGCGCGAGGACTGGTCGGCCACCTCACCGAAGATCGTGTGCTTGCGGTTGAGCCAGGTGGTCGGCGCGACGGTGATGAAGAACTGCGAGCCGTTGGTGCCGGGGCCGGCGTTGGCCATGGCCAGCAGGTAGGGCCGGTCGAAGCGCAGGTCGGGGTGGAACTCGTCGGCGAACTTGTAGCCGGGGCCGCCACGGCCGGTGCCCGTGGGGTCGCCAGTCTGGAGCATGAAGCCGGCGATGACGCGGTGGAAGATCGTGCCGTCGTAGAAGGGCCCGCTGCTGCCGCCCTTGGCGTTCGGCTCGCTGTAGTCCTGCTCGCCGGTCGCCAGACCCACGAAGTTCGCGACGGTCTTGGGCGCCTCGTTCGGGAACAGGCGCACGGTGATGTCCCCGTTGGACGTGTGCAGCGTGGCGGTCGGGTGCTCGGCGGTGGTCACCCGGCCATGGTGCCACCAGGTCCGTGAGACCTTCGAATGGAGTAGCGGGTGTGACGTCCCGGCGGGTCGGGCACTTGCAGCACAGGGCCGGGGGCATCATGGCCGCCCCACGACGAGTGAGGTGAAGTGTTGAGCAGCAAGACTCTGATCGGCGCCAGGGAGGACCTGGACGATCTGCGCAAGGAGGGCCAGAAGGCTCGCAGGAAGGCCGAGAAGCGCGCGCAGAAGGCCGCCGAGCAGGCCCGCAAGGACCGTGAGAAGGCGCGCAAGCAGGGCGCGAAGAAGCGCGCGGAGGTCCGCAAGGACGTCCGCCAGGCCGCCGACGAGGCCCGCCAGCGCGTCCTGGACGCGCGCGCCGAGGCCCGCAAGCGTGCCGAGGAGGCGCAGAACGAGGCCCGCCAGCGTGCCCAGGAGGCCCGCGCGGAGACCCGCAAGCGCGCCAACCAGGCCGCCAAGGAGGCCCGCAAGCAGGCCAAGGCGTACGCCAAGGACGCCCGCAAGCGCCTCGAGAAGTCGTCGGTGCCGACCTCGGCGGACGAGCTGCGCGACCTCGGAGACACCGTGCGCGGCCAGCTCGAGGAGCAGCTGACCTCGGTGCGCAAGGATCTCGCGACGCGCATCGAGCCCCAGGAGACCAAGCGTCGCCGCTGGGGCCTGTGGCTCGTCGTGCTCGCGGTGCTCGGCGCCGGCATCGCCGTCGTCGCGACCCGCCGCGAGCCCGAGCTGCCGCCCGCGCCGCCGCCCGCACCGCGGCCGCGCCCGGCGACCTCGTCGGCCACCACGTCGTCGGCTCCGTCGTCGGCTCCGTCCTCGGCCCCGTCGACCTCCCCGTCGACGGCGCCCGGCTCGGGCGCGGTGCCGTCGCACACGTCGACCGACGCCGTCAGCGGCTCCAGCCCGAACGGTGCGGTCACCTCGGACAAGCCCGCCACCGGCGGCAAGGACTGACACCGGCCCCCGCGCTCGTCGACACGGCCCGTCCCCCGGCCATCGCCGGTCGGGGGGCGGGCCGTCGTGCGTGCGGGGCTCATCGCCCCACCAGGCGTCGCAGCCGGTCCCCGGCATCCACGCCCCGGTCGAGCACCGCGTCGCCCGGGCGCCCGCCGATCACCGCGGCCACGTTGGCGGCGCTGGCCGAGCCCGGCGTGAGGTAGTCGCCGTGCCCGCGGGACGCGTCGAGCACCTGCCCGTCGGGCAGCGCGACCTCCCGCGCCGAGAGCCCCGTGACACCGGGCATCCGGTTGGGGTCCGGGCCGAACCATGCGGTGTCGGCCACCGGGTCGCCCGCGGCCTCGACCACCCACGCGTGCCCCGGCGGCCGTCCGGGAGCGTCCCCGACGCCCGGGCTGCCGAGGTACACCGCGTCGTCCACGCCGTCGGCCCCGCCCGGCGCGAGCGCCGCGGCCGTGACGACCGAGCCGTACGAGTGCCCGATCGCCGTCACGTGCGCGTCGGGTCCGCGGGCGGCGTCGAGACCGTCGAGGAACGACGCGAGACGCTGCCCGCCCTCGTCGGCCGCTCCGCGCCCGAGCACCGACCGGTCGGCGTCGAGCACCTCGTGCACCTGCGGCGCGTCGTAGCCGTACCAGGCCACCGCCGCGGTGCCCGGTCCCGCGGCCGCGGCGAGCGCGTCCAGCTCGCCGAGACGTGCCGGGAGCTCGTCGACACCGGTGGTGAAGCCGGGGGTGTAGACCCCGACGTGGGCGGCCGTGTCGACATCGCCCCGGGCCACGGCGGCCCGCACGCCCTGCCCCTCGGTCGTGCCGGGTCCGACCTCGAGGTCGAGCAGCACGCGCCCCGGGCGGTCGATCGCCGTGGCCACCGCCGTCAGCCGCGCGAGGCGCGTGCGCACCTCGTGGAGCCGCCGGCCGGTCCGCGCGAGCTCCACCGGGTCGCGGGCCCGCGCGAGCCGCTCGGCGGTCGCACGCTCCTCCTGCTCCGCCTGCTGCCGCGCGCCCGCGAGCACGGCACGGTTGGCGCGGTCGCGCACCGCGGCGGGCAGGCCGTCGAGCCCACCGACGAGCGTGGCCCGCTCGCGCTCCAGCACCGCGCGGGCGTCGGGGTCGAGGCCCGCCCACCAGCGGGCGACGGCCTCGGCGTCAGGGCCCCGCCCCCCGCCCGCGGGCACGGTCGCCGGCGGGACGGGCGGCGGGTGCCCGGCGGCGTCGAGGGCCGCGGCCAGGGCCGCGTCGGCGACGGGCGTCCCGCCGGCCCGCCCCGCCGCGTTTAGGGCCGCCACCACCGCGTCGAGGTCGGCGAGCAGGGCGCGGTGACGCCCGTCCAGCGCCGCGCGGGCCGCCGTCGCGGCCCCGGCCGCCGACCCCCGCCACGGCAGCTCGGTGGCCAGCACCATCCCCGCCCGGGCGAGGGCCTCGCGCGCCGCGCGCAACCGGTCGGCGGCCGCGGCAGGCCCGCTCACCGGCCGCCCCCGGCGAGGGCGCCGGCCCCGTCCGCGTCGCCCCGCGCGTAGGCCCCGGCGGCCGCGGCGAGGCGCTCGCCGAACGCGACGAGGTCGGCGCTCCACAACGCCACAGCGATCTCCCACCGGTCGGCCAGCGCCGCCGCGGCGGGACCCGCGCGCCCGCCGGGCACCACCTCCACGCCGCGCACCGCCTCCGCCGGGGCCGTGACCGGCACGGCGAGCGCGGCGGCGACGCACGCCCCGCCGGAGGCGTCGAGCTCCTCGGGCCGCACGACCGGCCCCTCCTGTTCGTCCACACCCGTTCCGACGTGGCACGGCGGCGGACGGATCCGGGGCGCCTCGCGGCCTGGGGACGCACACGGCCGATGGGGACGGCGATCGGCGGATACTCGCCCTCGTGCTCCCCCGCGCCGACAAGAGATCCGCGCCCTCGCCCGACGACCTGGAGGCCGCCCGCGACCGGCTCCTGCCCGACGTCCTCCCCGGACCCGGCGACCCACCCCTGCGGGTGCTGTTCTGCGGCATCAACCCGGGCCTGGTGTCCGCCGCGACCGGCCACCACTTCGCGCGCCCGGGCAACCGCTTCTGGCCGGCGCTGCACGCGGCCGGGTTCACCCCGCGGCGCTTCACGCCCGCCGAGCAGGACCTGCTGCCCGGGCTGGGGCTCGGGATCACCAACGTCGCCCCCCGCGCCACCGCCCGCGCCGACGAGCTGGACGACGCCGAGCTGGTCGCGGGCGGCGAGCGCCTACGTGCGCTGGTCGCCGAGCTCCGCCCCGGGTGGCTCGCGGTGGTCGGGATCGGCGCCTACCGCGTCGCGTTCGCCGACCGGAAGGCCATGGCGGGCCGGCAGGAGCGGAGGCTGGGCGACACAGGGCTGTGGGTGCTGCCGAACCCGAGCGGGCTCAACGCGCACCACACGCCCGCGAGCCTGGCCGCCGCGTTCGCCGCGCTGCGGGGAGCGGTGGACGCGCGATAGCCCCGGGATAGCCCGGCGCCATCCCGGGCACAGGCCCGGCATGAAGGCTGCGCTCTACCGCCGCACCGGCCCGGCCGCCGAGGTGCTCTCCGTCGAGGACGTCGACGTCCCCGACCCCGGGCCCGGCGAGGTCCGCGTCCGGATCACGGCGTCGGGGATCAACCCCACCGACTGGAAGACCCGCGCCGGGCTCACCGGCCAGGACCCGGAGACGTTCCAGATTCCCCACCAGGACGGTGTCGGCGTGGTCGACGCGGTGGGCGACGACGTCGACCCGTCGTTGGCCGGGCAGCGCGTGTGGACCTTCCTGTCCGCCTTCGGCAACCGCTGGGGCACCGCGGCGGAGTACAGCGTGGTGCCCGCCACGCGGGTCCGCCCGCTGCCCGGGGACGCCCCCGACGAGCTCGGCGCCTGCCTCGGGGTCCCGGCCGTCACCGCGGCGCACTGCCTGCTCGTCGGCGGCTCGGGCGGGCCGGGAGCGCTGCGCGGGCGCGACGTGCTCGTCGCGGGCGGGGCCGGCGCCGTGGGGCACTACGCGATCGAGCTGGCCAAGCACGCCGGGGCCCGCGTCGTCACGACGGTGAGCAGCGAGGAGAAGGGCGAGCTGGCCCGGGCCGCGGGCGCCGACCTCGTCGTGAACTACCGGGAGCCCGGCGTGGTCGAGCGGGTGCAGGGCTTCACCGACCACGTCGACCGCGTCGTCGAGGTCGCGCTGGGCGCGAACCTCGAGCTCGACCTCGCGGTGGCCGGCGCCGGAACGGTCATCGCCGTGTACGCGAACGAGCCGGAGGACCCGGTGATCCCGACGCGGCGCTTCATGGTCGCCAACGCCGCCATCCACTACGTGCTGCTCTACGGCGTTCCCGCCGAGCAGCTGCAGACCGCGGTGTCCTGGACCGCCGAGGCCGCCGGCGCCGGTGCCCTGTCGCCCCTGCCCGTGACGCGCTACGGCCTGGACGACGTCGTCGCGGCCCACGAGGCGGTGGAGAACGGGGCGGTCGGCAAGGTCGTGCTCGTGCCCTGAGGGCCTACAGATCGACGTGGTCGATCACGCAGAACTCGTTGCCGTCCGGGTCGCGCAGGACCACGAAGTCGGCGTGGGGCGGGTAGGGCCAGTCGTCCACCCGCGTCGCGCCCAGCGCGACGAGGCGCTCGACGTGGCGCGCCTGCTCGCTGGTGTACAGGTCGAGGTGCACCCGGACCGGCTCCCGTGGCGGCGCGTCGGCGTGCTGGAGCGAGACGGGCAGGCGTCCCGGGTCGGGGTGGACGAGCATCGTGAACTCCGGGTCGGGCTCGGCCTCCCGCACCCGGTAGCCCAGCGCCGCGCACCAGAACGTGACCGCGCGGGCCATGTCCTGCACGTCGACCACCACGGTCGCGAGGTGCAGGTCGCCGACGTCGCCGACGTCGCCGTGGTCGTCGCCGTGGTCGTCGCCGTGGTCGTCGCCGTGGTCGTCGCCGTGGTCGTCGCCCATCCGGAGAGGCTACGGGCTCGCGACGCGTACCTGTGACCTTCCGTCACAGCTACTCGCGGGTTACCTTCTCCCGATGCCACCACGCCAGGGGGAGCACTACGACGTGCTCGTCGTCGGATCCGGGTTCGGGGGCAGCGTCACGGCGCTGCGGCTCGCGGAGAAGGGTTACCGCGTCGGAGTGCTCGAGGCCGGGCGACGATTCACGGACGAGACGCTGCCGCGCACATCGTGGCACGTCCGCGACTTCCTCTGGGCGCCGGCGCTCGGCTGCTACGGCATCCAGCGCATCCACATCCTGCGCGACTGCGTGGTGCTGGCCGGCGCGGGCGTCGGCGGCGGATCGCTGAACTACGCGAACACCCTCTACCGGCCGAAGTCCGACGCGTTCTACCGCGACCCGCAGTGGGCGGGCATCACCGACTGGCGCGAGGAGCTCGACCCCTTCTACGACCAGGCCAGCCGCATGCTGGGCGTCGTCACGCAGCCGTCGTTCACCCCGTCGGACGCGGTGATGAAGCAGGTCGCCGAGGAGTACGGCCGCGGGCACACGTTCTCGCCCACCCAGGTCGGCGTGTTCTTCGGCGCCGAGGGCAAGCAACCGGGCGTCACCGTGCCCGACCCGTTCTTCGGCGGCGCCGGGCCCGCGCGCACCGGCTGCATCGAGTGCGGCGAGTGCATGACCGGCTGCCGCCACGGCGCGAAGAACACGTTGGACCGCAACTACCTGGCGCTGGCCGAGCGGGCCGGGGCCGTGGTGCACCCCGAGACGACGGTGCGCGCGGTCCGCCCCACCGCCACCGGTTACGCGGTCGACACCCGCGGCACCCGCTATCGGCGTGCTGGTCTCCTGCGACGGCAGCACATCACCTACACCGCCGACCAGGTCGTCCTCGCGGCCGGGACCTGGGGCACCCAGTCGCTGCTGCACCGCCTGCGGGACACGGGCGTGCTGCCCCGCATCTCCCGGCGTCTCGGCGAGCTGACCCGCACCAACTCCGAGTCGCTGCTCGGGGCCATGGCGCGGCGCGCCCCCGAGCGCGGCGGGCCGCGCGACTTCACCCGGGGCGTGGCGATCACGTCGTCGTGGCACCCCGACGAGGACACCCACATCGAGCCCTGCCGCTACGGCTACGGCAGCAACGCGATGGGCCTGCTGACGACGGTGCTGACCGACGGCGACGGGCGGGTGCCGCGGCTGGCGAGGACGCTCGGGGCGATCGTGCGCCACCCGCGTACGTTCCTGCGCACGCTGGACAAGCGGCGCTGGTCGGAGCGCACGGTGATCGCGCTGGTCATGCAGTCGCTGGACAACTCGATCACCGTCCGGCGCCGCTTCGGGCGGCTGGTGTCCCGCCAGGGCCACGGCACGCCCAACCCGACGTGGATCCCGGTGGCGAACCGGACGACGCGCAGGATGGCCGAGATCCTCGACGGCGACCCGGGCGGCACCTGGGGCGAGGCGATCAACATGCCGATGACCGCCCACTTCATCGGCGGCTGCCCGATCGGCGCCTCGCCCGACACCGGCGTCGTCGACCCCTACCAGCGCCTCTACGGCCACCCCGGCCTGCACGTGGTCGACGGCTCGGCGCTCTCGGCGAACCTCGGGGTGAACCCGTCGCTGACGATCACCGCCCAGGCCGAGCGGGCGATGGCGTTCTGGCCGAACAAGGGCGAGCACGACCCCCGCCCCGCGCTCGGCGAGCCCTACCGCCGCCTCGACCCGGTGCCCCCGCGCTCGCCGGTCGTCCCCGCCGACGCCCCGGGCGCCCTGCGCCTCGTGCCCCTGGGCACCCCCGTCCCAGGTGGCTCCGCCATCTGAGCGGTTCAGAGTGCCAGAGCACTTCGAAGTGCTCACGTGCGCGGAGGGCACGAGGATCGTCGCGTGCCGGCCGACGCCCTGCTGTTCTCGAACTCCCGTCCGCCGGGCGCCGAGGTGCCCTTCGCCCACGCCGCGGGCCCGCTGCGCGACCACCTCGGCCACCGAACCGTGTGGTTCGTGGGCTGGGCCCGCCACGACCTCGACGCCTACACCGGCTGGGTCGCCGACGCGCTCGCCGACGTCCTGGGCCCGGTGGACCTGCGCGGCCTGCACCGCGAGCCCGACCCGGCGGCGACGATCCGCGAGGCCGACCCCGCGCGGGAGACCGTCCTCGTCGGCGGCGGCAACACCTTCCGCCTGCGCCGGCGCACCGGGGACAACGGCGTCCTCGCCGCCCTGCGGGAGCGCGACGACCTGCGCTACGCGGGCGCCAGCGCCGGCTCCAACCTCGCCTGCCCGACGATCATGACGACCAACGACATGCCGATCGTCGACCCCGGCGGGCTCGACGCCCTCGGGCGCCTCCCCGTGCAGGTCAACCCGCACTACCTCGACCCGGACCCGCACTCGGCCCACCGCGGCGAGACCCGCGAGGAACGGATCGCCGAGTTCCACGAGGAGAACGCCCTCGCCGTCGTGGGCCTGCGCGAGGGCGCGTGGCTGTTCCGGTCCGGCGACCGCCTGACCCTCGACGGCCACACCGCGCGCCTGTTCCGCCGCGGCCACGAGCCGACCGAGCTCGCCGCGGGTACGGACCTGTCGTGGTTGCTCGAGACACCTACCTCCTGACCGACGTCCACACCCGCACCGCCGACGGCACGGTCGACGTCGCCGTGGTCGACGGGCGGGTCGACGCCGTCGGTCCCGACCTCGAGCGCCGCGGTCCCGTGCCGGACGCACGTGGCCCACCTCCCGCCGCGCGAACGCGGAGTTCGCGCGCGTAGAAGCAGCGAACAGCGCGTTCGCTGCGACAGGACCGGGCGCCCGGCGCAGACTGGTGCGCGATGACCACGATGCGCCGTCCGTCCGCCGATTCCCTCCTCGCCGGGGAGCTCCGGTCGGTCGTCCGCGGCCGCGTGCGGTTCGACACCGCGAGCCGGGCGATGTGGTCGGCGGACGCCTCGAACTACCGCCACGTCCCGATCGGCGTGGTGCAGCCCGTCGACCTCGACGACGTGGAGGCCGCGGTCGGCGTCGCGCGCCGTCACGGCGTGCCGCTGCTGCCGCGGGGCGCGAGCACGAGCATCGGCGGCCAGTCGGTGAACGAGGCCGTCGTCCTCGACTTCTCCCGCCACCTCGGCCGCGTCCTGGAGATCGACCCGGACGCGCGCACCGCCCGGGTGCAGCCCGGCGTGGTCCTCGACGACCTCCGCGAGGCCGCGCGCCCGTACGGCCTGACGTTCGGCCCCGACCCGTCGACGCACAACCGCTGCACGCTCGGCGGGATGATCGCCAACAACGCCTGCGGGTCGCACTCGGTGGCGTGGGGCAAGACCGTCGACAACGTCCGCGAGCTCGACGTCCTGCTCGCCGACGGCACGCGGATGACCGTGGGCCGCACGCCCGACCTGGCCGCCGCGCAGCGACGCCCGGGCCGGGAGGGCGCGGTGTACCGCGAGCTCGCGCGGCTCCGCGACCGCACCGAGGGCGTGATCCGCGACGAGCTCGTCGGCAGCCGACACCGCGGCCTCACCCGACGGGTCAGTGGCTACAACCTCGACCAGCTGCTCGACGACGAGGGCTTCGACCTCGCCCGCGCGCTCGTCGGCACCGAGGGCACCTGCGCGACGATCATGGAGGCGACCGTCGAGCTGGTCGAGGCGCCGGCCGCGCGGGCGCTGTGCGTGCTCGGCTTCCCCGACGCCTACGTGGCCGCCGACCACGTCCTGCCCATCCGCGAGCACGCCCCGCTGACCATCGAGGGCGTCGACGTCGGCGTCATCGGCGCGCTGCGCGCGAGCCGCCCCGACGACCGCACCCACGAGCAGCTGCCCGAGGGGAAGGGCTGGCTCTACGTCGAGACCGGCGGCGCCGACCGCGCCGAGGCGACGGCGAAGGCCGAGGCGATCGGGCGGGAGATGGCGCGCTACGGGGCGAGCGCCAAGGTCGTCTCCGAGCCGCGGGCGATGCGGGCGCTGTGGAAGGTCCGCGAGGACGGGTCGGGCATCGTCACCCGCTCCCCCGACGGCGGCGAGGCCTGGCCGGGCTGGGAGGACGCCGCCGTCCCGCCCGCCACGCTGGGCTCCTACCTGCGCGAGTTCGACGCGCTGCTGCGACGCCACGGCCGCCAGGGCGCCTACTACGGCCACTTCGGCGACGGCTGCCTGCACGTGCGCATCGACTTCGACCTGCTCACGCGCCCCGGCCTGCAGAACTTCCGGTCGTTCCTGCTCGACGCCGCCGACCTGGTCGCCGAGCACGGCGGCTCGGTGTCCGGCGAGCACGGCGACGGTCAGGCCCGCGCCGAGCTCCTGGCGCGCACCTACACCCCGGCGCTGCTCGACGCGTTCGGCGCGTTCAAGGCCGCCTGGGACCCCGAGGGACGGATGAACCCGGGCCGGGTCGTGGAGCCGCGGAAGATGGACGACGACCTCAAGGTCTTCGTCGGCGTGCCCACGATCGGCCCGCGCACCGAGCTCGCCTACACCGACGACCGCGGCAGCTTCACCCGCGCCACCCGCCGCTGCATCGGCGTCGCCAAGTGCGTCACCGACTCCGGCGGCTACATGTGCCCGAGCTACCGCGTCACCGACGAGGAGATGCACTCCACGCGCGGGCGCGCCCGGCTGCTCTTCGAGATGGCCTCGGGGCAGCTGGTGCCCGACGGCTGGCGGTCGACCGAGGTCCGCGAGGCGCTGGACCTGTGCCTGAGCTGCAAGGCCTGCCAGCGCGACTGCCCGGTGGGCGTGGACATGGCGACCTACAAGGCGGAGTTCCTCGCCCAGCACTACGCCGGCCGGGCCCGCGAGCGCCCGCGCAGCCACTGGTCGATGGGCTACCTCCCCCGCTGGCTGCGCCTCGCCGGCGCCGTGCCCGGACTGCCGCGCCTGGCCAACGCGCTGGCCCGCCGACCGGCGCTCGCGTCGCTGGCCAAACGGCTCGGCGGCATCGCCCCGCAGCGCGACATCCCGCCACTGGCCCCTCGCCCGCTACATCGCCTCGCCGGGCCGCGCCCGGCCCGGGCGTCGAGCGAGCGCCCGCGCCTGCTGCTCTGGCCGGACACCTTCACGTCGGCGTTCGACCCGGACCTCGCCCTCGACGCGATCGCCGTGCTCGAACACCTCGGCTATCGCGTCGAGCTCCCGACCGGGCCGATCTGCTGCGGGCTGACGTGGCACACCACCGGCCAGCTCGACGCCGCGCGCGCCGTGGTGCGCCGCAGCATCGCCGCGGTCAAGCCGTGGCTCGACGACGGCGTGCCCGTCGTGGGCCTCGAGCCGTCGTGCACCGCGACCCTGCGCCAGGACCTCACCGAGCTCCTCGGCCCCGACCACGAGGACGCCGCCCGCCTGGAAGCGTCCACGCGCACGCTGGCCGAGGTCCTCGCCGGGCACCTCGACGAGCTCCGCGAAGGCGTCGTCACCACGGGGCAGAAGGCCGTCGCACAGGTGCACTGCCACCAGTACGCGGCGATGGGCTACGACGCCGACCGCGCGGTGCTCGACGCGCTGGGCGTCGAGACCGAGGTGCTCGACGAGGGCTGTTGCGGGCTGGCCGGCAACTTCGGGTTCGAGCAGGGCCACTACGAGGTGTCGTCGGCGTGCGCCGAGCGCGGCCTGCTGCCGGCCGTCCGGGGCGCGGGCGCCGACACCGCCGTGCTCGCCGACGGCTTCTCGTGCCGCACCCAGATCCGCCAGCTCGACGACACGGGCCACGAGCCGGTGCACCTGGCCCACCTCGCCGCGACGGCGTTGGGCCTCCGGCCTCGTGAGCGGGAGTCCGTGTCAGGGGACGGGCGAGCACTCACGGGGCCGAAGGCCGAACCATGATCCGGCCCGGCGTCCTGCGCTGGATCGCCTACGCGTTCGGCGCGCGGCTGCCGGTGCGCTACGCGCCGTGGGTGCTGCACGACCTGACCACGCGCACGTGGTTCCTGCGCCACCTCGCGCGCTCGGCGGTGCAGGCGACCCCGGCCGCGTTGCTCGCGCTGCTGCCCGGGCCGGCCTGGCTGCGCGTCGCGCTGCCGCTGTTCGTGCTGGTCTCGACACTGTTCATGGCCACGCTGTTCTCGCCGATGGTGCGCGAGAAGCGGCTCTACCAGCACGGCTACCTGCCCGAGGTGGTGCTGCGCGACGACTAGACGGTCGGGTCCTTGCGCGCCCACACCGCGGTCATCATCCAGCACTGGGTCCAGTAGTCGGGGTCGTCCAGCAACGCCGCGGCGGCGTCCAGGGTCGCCGCGTCGAGGCGACCGCTGTCCAGCACCCTGTCACGCACCTCGGCGAAGAAGAGCTTGAAGTAGAGCGCGCCGCGGCCGCCGCCGCGGATGTCCTGCACGTCGGTCTTGGCCTGGGGCCGGGCGAACCCGGCGGTCTGGACCATCCGGGGCAGCCGACGGCCGATGAACCAGTCGACGCCGCTGTCGCGGCCCCACTCGAGCAGCCCCCGCCACGCCGCGGCCCACACGGCGGGCTCGGTGGTCGGCGCCAGGTGGAAGTCCGGCTCCTGGACCACCAGCCAGCCCCCGGGCCTGACCGCGCCCGCCATCCGCCGGAGCACCGTCGGGGCGTGCTCGGCGATCTGGTGCAGCAGCGCGCGGCAGGTGACGAGGTCGTAGGCGCGGGACGGAAGGTCGCTGGTGCGGAGATCCGCCTGCTGCACGGCGAGGTTCTGCGCGGGGACCAGGTCCAGCAGCGTGGTGTTGACGTCGATCGTGGTGACGCTCCCCGTCGGACCGACGGTCTCGCAGAGCCACTCGGAGACGCTGCCGTTGCCGCCGCCCAGTTCCAGGCAGTGCCAGCCACGGCGGTCGCCGAGGGCGTCGATGTAGCCCCGCGTCCACGGGTCGAGAATCCTCGACATGAGGTCGAGCCGCTGGTACTCGACCGTCGCCGCGTCGTCGAGGATGTAGGGGCGCAGAGCGTTCATCGTCCCTCCCGGGCGCTCGCGGGCCGCCGACCCACTATGGACGGGCCGGCCGGGGGCCGGAAGGTGCACGGCGCTGCCCGTGCCCGCCGGGCCGGTACGGCACACTGACCGCCGATGGAGCTCACCGGCAGCTGGACCACGGCCCTGCCGGCCGCCGTCGTCGATCGTTACGAGCTGCGCGAGACCCGCAACGCCGCGGCCGTCCTCGCCGCGACCAGCCCCCAGGAGTTCGCCGAGGTCTGCGCCGTCCTCGCCGACTTCGTGCTCACCACCAGCGACCTCGTCGAGGCCGGCGGGAACGAGTCGCGGCTGGCCGCCCGCCTCAACGCCGCGTTCCGCACCCGCGGCTGGCGCGAGGGACGCGTCGACACCGTCGTCACGTCACGGTTGCAGGTCCAGCCGTGGGCGCCCGCCGGCGAGCACGGGGTGACGGTGCGCGAGAGCGAGGTCGTCAACGAGGGCTACAAGGTCGACAACGTGAAGGGCCGGGTCGCGCTCGACGTCGAGTGGAACGCCAAGGACGGCAACCTCGACCGCGACGTCGGCGCCTACCGGGCGCTCTACGACGCCGGGCTCATCGACGGCGCCGTGCTGCTCACGCGCACCCACGACGACCTGCGCGAGCTGGCCCGCGAGCTCGCCCGCGCCGCGGGGCGCAGCGACGACGAGGTCCGCAGCCGGCTCTCGACGTCCACCACCACGCACCTGGGCAAGCTCGAGTCGCGGATGACCCGCGGGGACGCCGGCGGCTGCCCGCTGCTCGCCGTCGCGATCTCGCGGCGTTGCTGGTCGCCCGCGGGCGGAGAGCGCGCCCGCCCGCCCGCGCCCGCGCCGCTGATGCTCACCGACGGGTTGCTGTGAGCCACGGCGACCCGGCGGTGTCGGAGGGGCTGTCGGACCCCGGCGCTAGCGTCCCGCCCGCCCCGACCCCGGCGAGGAGGCCCGAAGCGATGACCCTGGCGGCAGCCGCCGACCCCGACGCCGAACCGACCCCGGCGCGTGCCCGGCGCGCGGCGCCCCTGCGCGTCGACGCCGCGCCCCTGGAGAGCGTCGAGCTCCCCCGCACGGCGGGCGGTTGGTCGTGCGTCTACGCCGATCCGCCGTGGCGGTTCACCAACCGGACGGGCAAGGTCGCGCCCGAGCACCGGCGTCTCGACCGCTACGACACCATGACCGCCCCGGAGATCGCGTCGCTGCCGGTGGCCGACGTGGTGTCGGCCAACGCGCACCTCTATCTCTGGGTGCCCAACGCCCTGCTCCCCGAGGGGCTCGCCGTGATGCAGGGGTGGGGCTTCCGCTACGTCAGCAACCTCGTGTGGGCCAAGCGGCGCAAGGACGGCGGGCCCGACGGCCGCGGCGTGGGTTTCTACTTCCGCAACGTGACCGAGCTGATCCTGTTCGGCGTCCGCGGGTCGTTGCGCACCCTCGAGCCGGGCCGGCGGCAGGTGAACATGATCGAGACGCGCAAGCGGGAGCACTCCCGCAAGCCCGAGGAGGCCTACGACCTCATCGAGGCGTGTTCGCCCGGGCCCTACCTCGAGATGTTCGCGCGCTACGCGCGTCCGGGCTGGACGAGCTGGGGTGCGGAGTCGGGCGACGACGTCGCGCCGCGCGGCCGGCAGTACCCCGCCTACCGCTAGTACAGGCACCGACGTTTTCGATGACGCTGCGTCGTGGCGTTGATCCGTCGGGCGGACCTTGATCTCGTTCGCAGTACGCCTCCGACCGCTTGACTCAGGGGTAATCCCCGGTAGTGGCGACATTCCGCCACGCGCTGTGATACTTCCTCGCATGGCGAAGACACCGGAGCTGGCGCGCAACCAGCGGGTGACGGGGGCGGAGCGCACCAAGCTGGGCAACGAGCTGCTCAAGCGGTACCAGAAGGGTGCCAGCATCCGTGAGATCTGCGCCGAGACCGGCTACAGCATCGGACGGGTGCGCCGCCTGCTCGTCGACGCGGGCGTGGAGTTCCGTGGCCGGGGCGGCACGCAGGGCCGCAGTCGCAAGGACGGCGCCAACAGCTCCTGAGCGCGGGTCAGCGCCGGCGGCGCTGCCAGGCGTTGTAGGCCCACTTGAGGCCGACGTCCACGCGGGACCCGTCAGCCGGCAGGAGCCCGATCTGGCGCGCGAACTGCATCTGGTCGAACACCACGAAGTTGCTGGCGATCCGGCCGTCGGTGACCGTGAAGTGGTCCATGCCGTCGAGGTCGATGCGCGCCCCCGAGGGGGCGATGCCCTCCCAGTCACCGCCGGTGTGGGTGCCGGTCAGCCGCCAGCGCAGGAACACCTCGCCCTCGTCGGCGTTCTCCGCGAGGCCCACGATCGTCATGGTCAGGTCGGGCAGGGCGGTGAAGACGTCGGCCCACCACGCCACGAGGGCGTCGGCGCCGCGGACCGTGCGCGGCGGGAGGCGCTCGTAGGTCTCCGGTCCGAACACCTGCCGCAGGGCCTCGGCGTCGTGGCTGTTGATCACGTCTACCGTCCACCGCACGAGGGCGGCCGGGCTCGCGCCGGCGGGAGGGGTCGGCCGGGGCGGACCCGGAGCAGGGCTGGTCCGGGACGGGGACGGGGTCGACGCGGCGCTCACGTCGGAGGAGCGTAGACCGCTGCGCCGCGGGGCACCTTGCCGCTCGGACCCACCAGCCCGGACCAGGGAGGAACACCGCCGATGAGCTCGCAGGTCGCGGCCCAGTGGGTGTCGGCGATCGGCAGTGCCGGGTCGCTGCTCGGCTTCGCCGCCTACGTGTGGATCATGCTGCTCAACCGCAAGGACCAGGTCGAGGTCCGGCAGGAACAGCAGGCCCAGGGCGTCACCGCATGGCTCGACGACGGTTCCCGCCACGACCGCGACGACGACTACGTCCTCTGCATCCACAACGGGGGCGACTCCCCCGTGTTCCAGGTGCGCTGCCTGTTCAGCCTGCCCTCGAGCGACGAGCAGCACAGCGTCTCGATGGCGCTGCTGCCCCCGCAGAGTGACGAGATCCGGTCGCTGCCCTTCGGGTCCGACGACGTGGACCGCGACGAGCTCTACTCGGCGCCCGCCGTGCCGGAGATGCGGTTCACCGACTCCCACGGCACCCACTGGGGCCGCGACAGCAACGGCCAGCTGCACCGCCTCGACCGGCGCGGGGTGCGGCGCAAGCCGTCCTCGCACGGCGGCGAGGACGGCGCCCGCGACGACTCCGAGTGGGAAGAGGCGCACCGCGAGCGCGCGGACGCGCCGAAGCAGGGGTCGTCCCAGGGCGACTCGCCGCAGGACGACGGGTCGAGTGCCGACGGGCACCGCGAGAGCCGCACGGGGGCGCGTGCCGATTCTTGAGGGTGTGTGTGGAAGCCCGTGCCCCGGCACGGGCGAGCGCGCACGAGCCGTCAGGCCAAGGTCAGCACGCGCGGGCCGTCCGGGGTGACGGCCACCGTGTGCTCGACGTGCGCCGCACGGCTGCCGTCGGACGTGCGCAGCGTCCAGCCGTCGTCGTCGTGGACGTAGTCGTCGTCCCCGCCGGCGTGCAGCATCGGCTCGATCGCGATCACCAGGCCGGGCCGCATCTTCATCCCGCGGCCGAGCCGTCCCTCGTTGGGGACGTGCGGCGCCTCGTGCATCGCGCGCCCGATCCCGTGACCACCGTGGTCGGCGAGCATCCCGTAGCCGGCGGCCCGGGCCACCGCGCCGATCGCCGCCCCGACGTCGCCGAGGCGGGCGCCCGGCAGCGCCGCGGCGATCCCCGCGTGCAGGGCGCGCTCGGTGGTGGCGATGAGCTCGAGGTCGGCGGGGTCCGGATCGTCGCCGACGACGAGGCTGATCGCCGCGTCGCCGCACCAGCCGTCGAGGAAGGCGCCGCAGTCCACGCTCAGCAGGTCACCCTCGTCCAGCCGGTACGCCCCAGGGATGGCGTGGACGACCGCGTCGTTGACGCTCGCGCAGATGACGCCCGGGAAGGGCGAGGGCGCGAAGTGCGGGTGGTAGTCGAGGAACGCGGGCACCGCGCCCGCGTCGCGCATCACGTCGTGGGCGACGCCGTCCAGCTCCTTCAGCGACACGCCGGGCGCCGCCGCGTCCCGCACGGCGTCCAGGCACCGGGCGACGACGCGGCCGGCCTCGCGCATCGCGTCGACCTCACCGGAAGTCTTGAGCTCGATCTCGGAACGCCGCAGCATGCCGCGACACTAGCCAGCCGCCGGATCCGGCGTCGGAATCACAGCCGTGTAGTTCGTCCCCAGTGTGGACAAGGGGTGTGGACAACTACCGCCGGGACGGGATGAACTCGTAGTCCGTCGGCTCGAGCCGGGCCACCGCGCGGACGTACTCCTCCATGTACCGCGGCCAGTTGGCGACGATGCGCCCGGACTCGTCGCGGTACCAGGAGTCGCAGCGGGTCCACGCGGTCCCCTCGAACTCCGCCTGGATGCGCTCGTCGAAGGCCTGCTCGACGTCGCGGCGCACCTCGAGCGCCGCGGCCCGCCGGCGCGCGGTCTCCTGCAGCGCCTGACGCACGTAGGCCACCTGGGCCTCGAGGAACACGATGATCGAACCGCCGGAGGTGTTGGTGTTCGGGCCGTAGAGCACGAACAGCGAGGGGAACCCCGGCACGGCCATCCCCAGGTGCGCGTGCGCCCCGGCGCCCCACTCCTCCTGCAGCGTCCGGCCGCCGCGCCCGACGACCTCCATCGGGAACATGAACTCCGTCGTGCGGAAGCCCGTGCCCCAGATCAGCACGTCGGCCGGGTGGTGGCGCCCGTCCTCGGTGCGCACGCCGTCGGGAACGATCTCGGTCACCCGGTCGGTCACCAGCTCCACGTTCTCCCGGCACAGCGCGGGCAGGTAGTGCGAGCTGAACAGGATGCGCTTGCAGCCGAAGGTGTAGTCCGGCCAGGCCTTGCGGCGGACCTCAGGGTCGCGGAGCTGGCGGCGCATGAAGATCGTCGAGTAGAGCCGCCCGAGGCGTCCGACGGTCCGCGGGTGCCGGATCATGATCGTCAGGAACTCGAGGTAGCCCTTGAGGAAGAAGCGCCGGGCGCGGATGACCGCGGGGAAGCGCGCGAAGAAGGCGTGCAACCACCGCGGGTAGGCCCGGTTCCTGCGCGGGAGGAACCAGTTGCCACTGCGCTGGAAGACGGTCATGCGGCCGACCTCGGGCGCGATCGCCGGGACGAACTGCACCGCGCTCGCCCCGGTGCCGACGACCGCGACGCGCTTGCCGCGCAGGTCGACGTCGTGGTCCCAGCGCGCCGAGTGCATCGCGGGGCCGGCGAACGACTCCGCCCCCGGGACCTCGGGGATGGCGGGCGTGTTGAGCTGGCCCGTGGCGAGCACGACGGCGTCGGCCTCCCAGGTCCGGCCGTCCTCGCTCTCGACCCTCCAGGTCATCGTGTCCTCGTCGAGGCGGCACGCGCGGACCCGCACGTTCGGGACGAACAGCCTCTCGATCCCGTACTCGCGGGCCACACCCTGCAGGTAGTCCAGGATCTCGCTCTGCGGGGAGCACAGCCGCGACCAGTCGCTGCGCTGGGCGAACGAGAACGAGTACAGGTGGCTCGGGACGTCGCAGGCCGCGCCGGGATAGCTGTTGTAGTACCAGGTGCCCCCGATCTCCGGGGCGCCGTCGAGGACCACGACGTCGGTGATCCCGTGGTCCCGGAGCTCGACGGCGGCGGCGATGCCACCGAAGCCCGCACCCACGACGACGACCCGCTGACCCGCTGCGCTGTGTTCCTCCACGGCGGCGGACGGTAGCTGGTCGCGCGGCTTTTTGGCAGGCTGCCAACGTCACGGACCCGGGTGACGGCGGGCCGCGGCGGGCGCTCCTCGGGCGCCGGGGGGCGGACCCGTCGAGCGACGGGCATCGTGGAACGGTGAGCAGCTCCGACGGGTACGCCGGCCGCCTCGTCTTCGACGGTGAGTGCGGCGTCTGCACGCGCTGCGTCGACTGGCTGCGTCGCCTCGACGCGCAGGGCCGGGTCGACGTGCAGCCCTACCAGCGCGAGGGCGTGCCCGCCTCGATCGGGGCGACCGTCGAGGAGTGCCGCGGGTCGGTGCAGTGGCTGGGCCCCGACGGCGTGCGCCGGGGCGGCGCCGACGCCGTCAACGCCGTGCTCTCCGTCCTGACGGGCACCGCCCTGCCCTCAGCGGTCTACCGCGCGAGCTCGCGGCTGCAGGAGCGCGCCTACCGGTGGGTCGCCGATCACCGCGGGCGCTTCCCCGGCACGACACCCCACTGCCGGCAGCAGCCGCAGGACTGCTGATCGTGGTCCTGTCCAAGGACCGTACGATACGGTCACGCACGTGTACCGCCCCCGCCTGACGGTCGAGCGCTACGCCGACGAGGTCGCGGGACAGTCCCGGCTCCTCGGCGAGCACCTGGTCGGCGCGGACCTCACGACGCCGGTGCCCTCCTGTCCCGGCTGGAACCTGGCGCAGCTGACGCAGCACGTCGACGAGGGGTTCCGTTGGGTCGAGGCCCTCGTGCGCACCCGTGCCGACGGCCCGGGCGACGACACCGCGATGCGTGTCCTCGACCCCGCACCGGCCACCACGTCCGCCGAGCGCGCCGACCGGATCGTCGCCGCCGGGGCGACGCTCGCCGCGACCCTGCGAGCCGCCGGCGCCGACACCGCGATGTGGACCCCGCTTTCCCCGGGCCGGTCCGGGTTCTTCGCCCGCCGCTTCGCCCACGAGGCGCTGGTGCACCGCGCCGACGCGGCCCTCGCGCTCGGAGTCCCCGTCGACGTGGCCGACGACCTCGCTCTCGACGGCCTCGCCGAGTGGATGGAGCTCGGCGGGCTGCCGCAGATGCTCGACGTCCACCCCGAGCGACGTCGCCTGCTCGGAGCCGGGCGCACCATCCGCGTCGCGGCCACCGACACCGACGACGCCGACGGGGCGTGGCTGGTCGACCTGAGCGGTCCGACGATGGTCCACCGCCGGGGCGAGGACACCGCCGACGACACCGCCGACGACACCGCCGAGGACACCGCCGCCGCGGCCACCCTGCGGGCGCCGCTGGCGACGCTGCTCCTCGTCCTCTACGCCCGTCGTCCCCTCGAGGCGGAGGGGGTCGTCGTCGACGGCGACGCCGACCTGGTACGGACGTGGTGGGAGCACTCCGGCTTCGGCTGAGACGCTGCCGGGCGTGGACGAGGCGGCCGCGAAGACCCTGCACCCCGGGATCCAGCAGGGGCGCGACGCCGTGCTGTGGAAGCTCGAGGGGCTGGGCGAGTACGACGCGCGGCGCCCGATGACACCGACGGCGACCGGCAGGACCTGGGCGACGGCCCGAGCGCCGACCCGGGGCGCGTCGTCGATCCCCGGAGCGGCGTCCCCCTGATGTCTCGGACTTCCCGCCTGGGACGACCGGCGGCCGGCCGCGGACGTTCAGCTCTTCGCGGCGCCGCCGCGTGCCGGGGCCTTGCCGCTCTTCACGGGCTGCCGGGCGGGCTGCTTGGCCTTCGCCGAGCCCTTGGGGTCGGCGGGGTTCGCCGACGAGCTCGAGGACGGCGACGCCGAGCCCGAGGACGAGCCCGAGGACGAGCCCGAGGACGAGCCCGACCCGGACTCCGCACCGGCATCCGACCCGGAGCTCGGGGTCGCGCTCGACGTCACGGCCCCGCCGGCGGGCTCCTCGGCCTCGCTCACCTCGTCGTCACCCTCGTCGTCACCCTCGTCGGCGCCCTCGTCGGCGCCCTCGTCGTCACCCTCGTCGTCCGTCTCGTCCTCAGCGGCCGACGACGCCTTCTTGCTCCGCGTCGACCACGACAGCTCGAGCTCCAGCTCGACCTCGTCCCCGTCGAGCTCGACCTCGATCTCCACCTCGATCTCGTCGCCCAGCGGCAGCGTCAGGACGGGGCCCGAGAGCGACAGCTCGGCCGTCCCACCCTCCCGGATCGCGTCGGCGAGGTCGGCCAGCCAGTCGGCGACCTCCTCGCGCGACAGCGTCACCTCGTGCTCGACCTTCATCTCCGCCATCTCGCCGCTCCCCTTCCCGGGCGCCGCCTCGGTGCCGCGCCGTGTCGGGGTCCAGCGTCGTGGATCAGCGGCCGCGGCGACATCCCCCGGGTGTCAGGGATGTCCGGCCTATCTCGCCAGGAAGTCGAGCACCTCGCGGGTGACGCGGTCGGGGTCGTCCTCCATGACGAAGTGGCCCGCGTCGGGGACGACGACGAGCTCGGCGTGCGGGATGTCGCGGACCAGCCGCTCCGCCCAGTGCGTGGGTTGCCACCGGTCCTCGGCTCCCCACAGGAGCCGCACCGGGACCGCGATCTCCCCGAGCCGGTCGGTCAGCTCCTCCGTGTCGCGCGCGTCGTAGTGGCGCACCTGGTGCTCGACGAAGGACGCCCGTCCCACCGCCGTGCGGTGCGGTGCCAGGAAGGCGCGCAGCTCGTCGCCGCTCATCTTCGCCTCGTCGGCGACGGTCATCCGCAGCTGGCGGGTGAGCATCTCCTCGAACTCCTCGGCCGGCATCGACGCGACGCCGTCCAACCGCGTCCGGATGATCTCTCGCCACGTGGCCGACGGCCACGAGTCGTAGCTGACGGTGTCGATCAGCATGAGGCGGCGGAGGCGCTGCGGGTGCAGCACGGCGATCCGCTGGCCGACGGCGCCGCCGATGTCGTGGGTGATCAGGCTCGGATCCTGGAGACCCAGTGCGTCGAGGAGCCCGACCAGCAGCTCGGTCTGGGCACCGACCGACGTGTCGCGGTCGAGGGGACGCTCCGACGCGCCGTAGCCCAGCAGGTCGTAGGTGACGACCCGGTGGCCCTTGGCCTCGACGGCCGGCGCGACGTGGCGCCACTCGTGGGAGTACGACGGCGTCCCGTGCACGAAGACCACGGGATCACCCTCGCCGCGGTCGCGGTACGCCAGCCGCACGCCGTCGACGAGCAGGTGCCGATCGAGGAGAGTCATGCTGGGTAGACTAATCTACCTAGCGTGGATGGGAACAAGACCGCGAGGCGAGGCTCGGCGCGCGCGAAGCTCATGACGGCGGCGGCCGCCCGCTTCTACGCCCAGGGCGTGGCCTCGACCGGCATCGACGTGATCACCGCCGACGCGGGCGTCGCCAAGATGAGCCTCTACAACAACTTCGCCTCCAAGGCGGAGCTCGTGGCGGCGTATCTCGAGCAGCGCCAGGAGGAGTTCCTCGCGCTGCACCGGCGGCGTCGGGAGGCCCTGCCCACCGGTGCCAGACCCGGCGAGCGCGCGCTGACCGTGTTCGACGCCTACGTCGAGCACGCGGAGGCGGCCGCGGAGTTCCGCGGCTGCGGGCTGCTCAACGCCGCGGGCGAGCTGGCCACCGGGGACCCCGGGCGCGACGCGGTCGCCCGGCACAAGGCCGAGGTCGAGGACCTGCTGCGTGACGCCCTCACCCCGCGGGACGGGGAGCGCGGCGCCGACGACGTCGGGGGTCTCGCCGAGCACCTGTCGCTGCTCCTCGAGGGCGCGATGGCGCGGGCCGGCCTCGAGGGGTCGACGGCACGCCTGCACCGCGCGCGCCGACACGCCGCGATCCTCCTCGCGGCGTCCTAGATCCCCCCGCCGCTTCCGCCTCCGGCGGCATCCTCGATCAACCAGGCGGCGACGGTCAGGACGCCCAGGTTCGTCTCGCGCGACCAGTCCCGGAGCTTCGAGCCGGCCTCCTCGACGTCACAGCCGTAGCGCCGCATGAGGATGTCGGTCGCACAGCTGATCACGTCGTCGTCGATCTTCGGATGATCGTCCTCGGGCACGGGTCGATCCCCTCGGCCCGACTGCCCCATGGGCCAGGAAGTGGACAACGGCTTCGTTTGGGGGGCCTCTGCAGTCTGACAGATGGTCCAGGGCACTGGGTGATGCGCGCCACGGCCCGGCTCCCGGGACAACGGAACCCCGTCGCCGGCAGCGGGGCCACCGACGAGCGGAGCCCCGCCGTCCGGCTGCGCTTCTGAACCGGACCTCCGACGTGCGTGCGGCACGCCGCCCGGACCGGTCCCAGCACACCACCGGGCCGGCGGGCATCCCCTCGTCGCCGCGTACCCAAACCACCCGTGGGCGGGCCGGCTCGCGGCGGCGGTGGCCGGAGGACGGGTGATCTCGCCGACGAGGGACACCTTCTCGGGCCGATAGGCTGGGCAGAGCCGGGTCGCTCGCCGGCATCGGCTCCCCCGAGGGAGGCGCAGGACCCGTGAACACCGAGGCCACGATGACCGCCGCCGCCCTCACCGCGTTCGGCGGTCCGGAGGTCCTCGTCGTCCGGCACGACGTCCCCGTCCCGCACCCGGGGCAGGCACAGGTCCGGGTGCGCGTGAGCGCCACGGCGCTCAACAACACCGACATCTGGACCCGCGAAGGGGCGTACGGGACCGCCGAGGACCCCGACGCACCGGCGGGCTGGCTCGGGCCGATCGCCTTCCCGCGGATACAGGGCGGAGACGTCGCCGGTGTCGTCGACGCCGTCGGCCTGGACGTCACGCCGGAGCTCGTCGGCCGTCGTGTGCTGGTCGACCCGGCCCGCTACGCCCACGACGGACCCGACGCGCCGATCGTGGCGGTGCTCGGCAGCGAGTTCGACGGCGGGTTCGCCGAGTACACCGTCGTCGACGCCGCGCGCGTCCACGACGTCACCGAGTCGCCCCTGACCGACGAGCAGTTGGCCTGCCTGCCGATCGCCTCCGGTACCGCGATGGGGATGGTGGAACGGGCCGGCATCCGGCCCGGGGAGACGGTGCTGGTGACAGGTGCGTCCGGCGGCGTGGGGTTGGCCGCGGTCGGACTCGCCGCCGCCCGTGGCGCTCGGGTCACCGCCGTCACCGAGGCTGCGAAGGCGGCCCTGGTCGAGGAGGCCGGTGCCGCGCAGACCGTCGACCGTTCCGGACCGGGCCGCGACGTGGTCGCGGCGGTGCGCGCGGCGCACCCCGACGGCGTCGACGCCGTGGTGGACGTCGTCGGCGGTGACCAGCTCGCGCGCCTGATCGACGTGCTCGTTCCCGGTGGGCGGGCCGTGGTGGCCGGAGCCGTCGCCGGGCCGGTGCCCGCGATCGACCTCCGTCGGCTCTACCTGCACAACCGGCGGCTCATCGGGTCGACGATGCACACCGCGGCGCACTTCGCGAAGCTGGTCGAGCACGCCCGTGCCGGCGAGATCCGCCCTCGGGTCGCGGCGCGGCACCCCCTCACGGCCATCCACGAGGCCCAGACGCAGTTCCTGCGCCGCGACCACGTGGGCAAGATCGTGGTGATCCCCCGCGGCGTGGACTGAGGCCGGCCGTCGACCAGGGAGACGCCAGCCCACCCTCGGGTACGGGAGCGGGAACCTGCAGTCGCGGCCCGACGGTCGCATCGCTGCGGCTCTGTCGTGGCCTGCCACCGCCGCTGCGGCCGCCGACGACGGGGCGGCCGGACGTGCTCGGCGTTCGCGCCCGAAGCGGACGTGCGCGCGCCGGTCGACGGGCCTGCTCGGCTCAGGCCCCACCGGCTCCTCTCACGAGTCGGCGGTCCGTCCGCACGCTGTGGTCCGCGACGACCGGCCGGGCCGGACTGTTGCCCGTTCTCGGTGTGTGGCAGGCCACGCCGGGCCCGTGACGGTTTGGCCGAAGCCGACGGCGAGAAACCGACTCAGGACGGTGATGCCCCCTGCACGTCAGGAGTGGGCGTCCCGAGTACGCCGGACTCCAGGCCGACCCTGGAACCTCCGGACTGCCCCAGAGGCGAGCCCTCACGAGGGCCGGGAGATTCCTCGATGAGCAACACCACCCTCACCACGACGACCGAGACGACCGAGACGACGGCGCACCTGTCCGACGCTGATGTCGAGGCGCTGGGCGCGGAGCTCGACGCGATCCGCGCCGAGGTCATGGACGACCTCGGCGACGACGACGCCCGCTACATCCGGAGGGTCATCGCCTGGCAGCGCGGGTTGGACGCCGCCGGCCGCGGGATGCTGCAGTTCTCGCTGCTCCCGCCGGCCTGGCTGGGCGGCACCGCCGCGCTGTCGGTGGCCAAGATCCTGGAGAACATGGAGATCGGCCACAACGTCCTGCACGGGCAGTGGGACTGGATGCACGACCCCGAGATCCACTCCTCCACCTGGGAGTGGGACTCCGCTTCGTCGGCGGAGGGCTGGAAGTACTCCCACAACTACGTCCACCACACCTACACCAATGTGCTGGGCAAGGACCGGGATCTTGGCTATGCGGTGTTCCGGGTGGACCCCGAGCAGCCCTGGAAGCCGTGGCACCTGCTCCAGCCACTGATGAACATCGGATTGGCCGCCGGGTTCGAGTACGGCATCGCGATCTACGACATCGAACTCGAGGAGGTCATCGCCGGACGCAAGCCCTGGGCGCAGGCCAAGGACGAGCTCGGCGGCTTGTGGCGCAAGATCCGCGGCCAGCTGCTCAAGGACTACATCGGGTTCCCCCTGCTCTCCGGGATGGCCGCCCCGACCACGCTGCTGGGGAACCTGACCGCGAACATCACCCGCAACGTGTGGTCACATGCGGTGATCTTCTGCGGGCACTTCCCGGCCGGGGCGGAGACGTTCACCGAGGAGCAGCTCGACGGCGAGAGCCGCGGCCAGTGGTATCTGCGCCAGATGCTCGGTTCGGCCAACCTCGACGGCTCCCCGCTGATGCACCTGATGACCGGAAACCTCTCCCACCAGATCGAGCACCACCTGTTCCCCGACATGCCCTCCAACCGCTACGCCCAGGTCGCCCCGAAGGTCCGCGACCTGTGCGAGCGCTACGGGCTGCCGTACACCAGCGGCCCGTTGCACAAGCAGTACGCCAACGTGCTGGCCACCATCGCTCGCCTCGCCCTGCCCGGCGGGACGGCCGTCGACGGCAACCGGGAAGACCCGGGGGCGGCTTCGTCCGGGCCGCGGGACGGCGCCCACACCCCGATCGGCGTCGGCGCGGCCTGAGCCGGCTCAGGACGGTTCGCTCGGTCCAGCGTCTTCGCTGTTGACGGTGGGCGGAGACGAAGGGAATCGAACCGTCAACTCCCGCCCTGCAAGAGATGACCGACTGCGTTGACCAGGGCCCTACCAGCAACATTGTTCGCGCAGGCCGTCACTCGACGCTCGTCCGCCATCGATGATCGACCCTGGCTCGTGTCACGAGGCGTGTGACGAGGCCCGATCAAGAACGTTTCGTTCTGCCGCACCCGAGCCTGTCGCACGGACTATCCACGGGGACAAGGGCTCGGCATTCCGCTGTCCCTGCGGGCGATGGTCGATGGGCCGCCGCCGATGGAAGCTCGAGCATCGGACCGCGACGACGTGGGAGGACTCCGTGACCCAGCCTGGACGCGCCGGTGCGCTCGGCATGATCGAGACGCGGGGACTGGTCGGAGCCATCGAGGCCGCCGACGCGATGGTCAAGGCGGCCAACGTCGATGTGGAGGGCTACCGGACCCTGCGCAACGGCCAGGTGTCCGTGCTCGTGCGCGGGGACGTCGGCGCGGTGACTGCTGCTGTCGACGCCGGCAAGGTGGCCGCGGCTGCCGTGGGTGAGCTCTATGCGTCGCACATCATCCCGCGTCCGCACGGTGACACCGAGGGCATCGTCGACGCGGCTGTCTCCCACATCCGTTGAGCGGACTCAAATCCCGTCGTTGTTGAGCTGCAGCAGACGGAGCGCGACATCGGCCCGCATGCGGTCGTCGTGTCGCGAGAGGTCGAGGCCGGTGAGCTGCTTGATGCGCTCGAGTCGGTAGCGCAGCGTCTTGTGGTGGACGAAGAGCTTCTCGGCGGCCACACGCTGGGAGCAATCGGCGTCGAAGAAGGCGCGAAGGGTGCGGACGAGTGCGCCGTCGTTCTCGCGGTCGTAGGCGACCAGCGGTCCGGTGACGTCGTCGACGAACGTCTGGAGGTCGGGATCGGAACCCGAGCCGAGGAGCAGGCGCACGACGCCGAGCTCCTCGTAGAGCGAGATGTTGCCCCCGCCCAGCCGGTGGGACGCCGAGAGCGCTGTCTGCGCCTCGTTGAAGGCGGCCGGTAGGGCGTCGACCTCGTCGTGCGGGCGGCTCACCCCCCACGAGGACCGCAGGTCGGACACTTCGCCCCGGGTGGCGTCGACCATGCGCTGGACGAGGTCCTTCGCAGCGGCCGAGTCGAGGGCTTCGGCGATCGCGACCACGAGGTCACCCCGGAGCGCGACCAATGCGAGCCGAGGCCCTTCCTCGCGGTCGCGAAGGGCGCGAACGACGTCGCGCCTCAGTCGGTCGGCGCGCGAGGTCTCCCAACCGTGCCGGGCCTCGAGCTCGTCCACGTTGTCGAGGTGGCCGTGGACGACGCGCATCCGGCAGCCCAGCGACACGCCCATCTGCTGGGCCCGGGCTCGGGCCGCTGTCCGGTGCTCGGGCGGACCCTGGACGAGATCCCAGAGGACTTCGCTGAGCGCCTCGTGTCGTGCGCGGCTGGCAGCACGTTCACGGAGTAGCGACAGTGAGCAGGCCATGGCGACCTGGCCGACGACCGCGTCGAGCATCTCCTCGCCAGAGTTCTCCTCGTCCTCCGCTGGCAGGAGGCACACCCAGCCGACCTCGTCGCCGTCGGCGTAGACCGGTTGGAGTCGTGCGGCCGGCGACAGGCCGGCCGTGCGGCGCATGGTGCGGCCCTTGCCGGCCCGCACGGGGAGCTGACCGGGCACAGCGCCGCCGTGGACGGCGAGCGCCACCCCGGCGCCGTCGTAGATGCCGACCTGGCAGCCGAGCTGGGTCGCGACGCGTCGGGCGAGAGCGGGTAGCCCGCCGCCCTCGAGCACGGTCGTGAGCAGGGCGTGCTGCAGCTCGGCGGTCTGCCCGAGCACCCCGACCTGGTGCTTGAGCGCAGCGTGCGCCTTCTCGAGATCGGCGTTCACACGAACCTGTTCGTCGTGGAGGCGTGCGCTGCGCAGCGCGATAGTGGCGAAGTTCGCCAAGGTCACCATCCGGCGCACGTCCTGCTCGGTGAACACCGAGGGACGTCGGCGCCACACCTCCAGCACCCCGAGGAACTCCTCGGGCAACTGCAGCGGCACGGCCAGCGCGGACTCGGTCTGCTCACGCTCGGCGAGGCCGACGAAGTCGCGGCTGATGGTCTTGTCCTCGACATAGCGATCGACCTTGGCCGGCCGTCCGGTCTCGAACACGAGCCCGGCGACACCCATCCCCCGCCGCATCCGCAGCCGTGCGGTGTCGATGACCCGGTGGCCGACGCACGAACGCATCGCGACCTCGTCGCCCTCGCGCAGGAGTACGCCGCAGATGTCGGCGTCGAGGAGCCCGAGGGTGCGCGTCGCGATGGAGAGCAGGAGCTGGTCGACGTCGTGGACGGAGAGCAAGCGCTCGACGACCTCGGTGACGATCACCGTCTCCTCGGCGGCGTCCTCCGCCGCGCGCACCGCGTCCTGACAATCCATGGCGAGCGTCGCCCACACGCATGCCTGGCCGATCAGTGTGCGGGTCTCGTCGGAGGCGCGGGGGCACTCGATCGTCCACGACACCGCCACCCGCCCAGCCAGGACGGCGCGGCTGCCCGCCTGCGGCGCCACGCCATCGACCTCGACGGCGACCTCACCGCCGATCGCGGCGGACGCGGCATCCCGGAGCTCGGCGAGTGCGGCGTCGGCGGAGGTGGGCACTGTCGCGAGGAGGCTGCGCAACCGCTGGGCGCTCTCGGCCCGGTCATCGGCGCGGTCCGCGTCGACCGGCTTCATCGGAACACCTCCGGGAACCGATCGCCTACGGGCGGATCAGCGTCTTGAGCGTAAGTCGCTCGGCGGTCCGGCGATACGCCTCGACGGCCCCGTCGAGACCGACCCGCTCCGTGGCGACCACGCTCGGGTCCAGCACCCCGGCGCGCACCAGAGCGAGGAGGGGTTCGGCGTCGCGCATGACGTCACCGATCGCAAAGGAGAAGGCGAGTTCGTCGGCGAAGGCCCGGCCGGCGGGCACCTCGATCGTCTCGCTCGGGACGCCGACCGAGGCGACGCGCCCGCGCCGGCGCACGAGATCGAGCGCGAGGCCCAGGCCCCGCTCGCCGCCGACGGCGTCCACTACGACATCCGCGCCGCGGCCGTCCGTGGCCGCATCGACGACCTTGCGCGCCCGGTCGGGACTCGCGGCCACGGCGCCTTCCCGAGCGGCGATCTCCCGGCGGTCGGCCACCGGCTCCACCACGACGACGACACCCGCACCGATCGCCTGCGCCACGAGGCTGGCGACCTGACCGACAGGTCCCCCGCCGAGGACGGCCACGGTCTCTCCCGGCTCGGTCCCCGCTCGTCGCAGCGCGGCGTAGCCGGTGGCCGCGGTGTCGCCGAGGAAGACGGCCGCATCGGCGTCGATGCCGGGAGGGAGCGCGACGAGAACCGTGTCGGCGTGCGGCACGCGCACCAGCTCTGCCTGCGCTCCGGCCAACGGCGGCCCGAACACCGTTCCGGTGCCGAAGAACCGACGATCGGAACACTGCCAGTGGTCGCCACGCCGGCACCACCAGCAGCGCCCGCAGGCGGTGTAGTCGGCGCCGACGACGAGGTCGCCCAGCGCGTGCTCGCGCACCTGGTCGCCACGCTCGACGACCTCGCCGACGAACTCGTGCCCGAGGACGAACCCGCGCGGGAGCTGGTCGGGATGGGCGAGCACGTGCAGGTCGGTGCCGCACACCGCCGCCCGGCGCACACGCACGATCGCGTCGGTCGGAGAACACAACCGCGGGTCGGCCACGTCCTCGACGCGGACCTGCCCGCGACCGGCGTGCACCACCGCCCTCACCACGACCCCCTCATGACGCGGCAGCCATCGCCCCGAGGCGCTCGCGGATCCGCTCGCCGGCCGCCCGGAGCGCGGCGATCTCCTCGGGCGCCAGCGGGATCGTCACGATCTCGCGGAGCCCTGTGCGGCCGAGCCGGACGGGCAGCCCGAGGTAGACGTCCCGGATGCCGTAGGAACCATCAGCGAGCACGGCGGCCGACATCACCTCGTCGCTCTCGCGGACCATCGCGAGCACCATCCGCGCCGCGGACATGCCCGGCGCCATGAATGCGCTGCCGGTCTTGAGGAGGCCGACCACCTCGGCCCCGGAGCCGCGAGCCCGGTCCACCACGGCGTTGAGGCGCGCCGGAGGCACGACCTGCGCCAGGGAGGAGCCTTCGTGGGAGGCGCGCGAGAGCGGAATGACCATCTCTTCCCCGTGGCTACCCAGCGCGATCGCGTCGACCGATCGCGGGCGGACGGAGCCCTCCACCCCGATCAGGGCCTGGAACCGCGCGGTGTCGAGGACCCCGGCCATGCCCAGCACCCGCGAGGAGGGGAAGCCCGAGGACGTCCAGGCGTGCTGGGTCATCTCGTCGAGAGGGTTGGTGACGACGACGATCACGGCCTGCGGCGAGGTGGCGGCCACGCGGCGTGCAACGTCCCCGACGATCCCCGCGTTGGTGCTGACGAGGTCCGCACGTGTCATCCCCGGTTGCCGGGCCCTGCCGGCGGTGACGACGACGTAGTCCGCGGAGCCGGCCTCCTCCACGGTGCCCACGCCCCGGACGCGGGTGGTGAAGTCGGAGAGCGGAGCGGTGTGCTGGAGGTCGAGGGCGATGCCGGCCGCCCGTCCCTCGTCGATGTCGACCAGCACGACCTCGTCGAAGAGGTCGGCGTCGGCCAGGCGCATCCCGGCGACCATGCCGACGTGGCCGGCACCGACGACGACCACGCGTCCGGTGCGTCGGGGACCGTCGTCGAGCCCGGCGGGCAGGGGCGCACCCCGTCGAAACAGCGCCGGGGACGGCGGCCGCATGGCCCGCACCGGCCCGCCCGTCCCCGGCGAGCCGACCGAGGGCGGGAGCAGGGGCGTCGCCGGCGAGGGAGCCGGCGAGAGGGGAGCGTTGGGCCGGGCCCCGGCGGTCGTCACCGACGTGGTCGTGCCTGGCGACCGGTCCGTGGTCCCCGACGACATCGGCAGGGCGGACGCTGGCGGCCGGTCGAGGGCGTCGGCGGACGTGACGGCGACACCGAGCTCCTGGGCGCGGTCGCGTGCGAGCGGGGTGACGAGGTCGCCCGGAGCGACGCGGAGCGCGACCCCGCGAGCCGCGGCGGCCTCGACGTCGGCCGTGCCCCACACGGCGGTCACCGCTCCTGACCTTTCATCTCCTCGAGCGCGGCGACCGCGGCGTCACGCGCGGACTGCACCTCGCTCTCGGTGCCCGAGAGGAACATCCGGCCGAAGCGGCCGACCGCGCGCAGCTCGATGACGGTGATCGACGCCGCCTTCTCGGCCTCGTTCGCGGCGACGGAGATGTAGGCGGCCGGCGCGACCTCCATGATGAACAGGCTCTGCCCCGGCATGAGCATGCTGCCCTTGCGCCACTTGTTGAGCAGCTGCGCCTGGTAGGGGTGCACGTTGGTGATGAACTGGGTCGACGCGATCGTCGGCCGGATGCGGTCGGTCTCGACCAGGCCGAACTCGTCGAGGATCGCCTGCCCCGAGGCGAGCACCTCGGCCTGCTGCTCGGAATGGATCTCCAGCAGGCCGAACTCACGCTCGATGATCTGCAGCGCAGGACGGACACCCGCGGCCTTGAGCGCGATGTCGGCGGCACGGAACACCTCGTTGCCGGGCGCCATCTCGATGTAGAGCTCGGCCATGCCGGCGATCGGCACGTCGCCGGGGCTGGTCGCGGCGATGTGCGCGGCACACTGCGGCTGCATGCGATCGACGAAGGCGTAGGTCCGCAGGGACGGAGCGTTCGCTGACGTCATGGCGCAGACCTCGCGATCCCGAGGGGGGTGATGAGCAGGGCGTGCGGGTGGGTCACGACGGTCCTCTGCAGGTACTGCGCCAGTACGTCGCCGGCGCGGGGGAGCATGAGGGCGCCGCCCGCCAGGTGCAGCGGGAGGTCGGCGTCCGTGCCCCGGGTCATGGCGCGGATCGACTCCGCGATGCGGTGCAGGCCGGGGGTGAGGATCGGGAGGGCCTCACCGGGCCGCTCTCGTTTGAACTGCTCGGCCTCGCTGACGTCGACGCCCAGCGCGCCGGCCACGACGAGGTCGAGGTGGTGCCCGCCGCCGGGGCGATCATCGAGGCGCTCGAGGCGTCCGTCGCGGAAGACCCCGACGCCGGTGGAGCCGCCGCCGACGTCGATCACCACGCCGTCGGTGATCTCGAGGGTGCGTTGCGCCGCGGTGACCTCGTCGACGAGCGCGACGTCCCGGAAGCCGGCCGTCTCGCAGACGTAGGTGCAGGCCCGGGCGTCAGCGGCGGGGATGCAGGGTGGGTAGGCGGTGGCGGCGCTCGTGAGCTCGATCCCGAGGGCGTCCACCGCGCGCTCGCGCAGCTCGCGCACCGTGGCCGCCGCCCGGGCGAAGTCGACGACCACGCCGTCTTGCAGTGCGCCCGAGCCGGCGGACTCGACCCACACCGGCCGCTCGTCGTCCAGCACGACGAGCACACAGCTGGCCGTCCCGAGGTCGACTCCGACACGAGGCCGGGCCGGTGTGCCGTTCGGCGGCTTCCCGACCCTGTCCGCCGCCGCGGCGAGCAGGGCCTGCGGATCCCCGCCCGCCACCGCGCTCAGACCTCGACGCTGTCGTAGACGCTGCGCCATGGCCGGACCTCGTGGGCGACTCTCTTGATGTTGATTAGGTGCAGGGGCGTGACGTTGTCCGAGCAGATGGATCCGCTCCACGTCCCGGTACCGAGCTGAAAGGACGGGTCGACGTCGGTCGAGTAGCCCATCCCGCCGAACAGAGCGGGAGTGTTGACCACGATGCGTCCCGCGGGGAGTGCTGCGAACGGGGCGAGCTCCGCAGGGTCGGCGGCGTGCACCGCCGTGGTGTGCCCCTCCCCGCCGAGCGCGAGGATCTCCCGGCATCGAGCGAGGCCGGCCTGCGGGTCACGGGCGCGGTAGACCGACAGCACCGGGCCGAGGATCTCCCGCGAGAGCGGGGTCGTCTCACCGACGGTGTCGAGCTCGCAGGCCAGCACGCGGGTCGAGTCTGGCACCCCGAACCCGGCGAGCGCCGCGAGGCGGTGCGCGCTCTGCCCGACGCTCGCGGGGCGCAGTGCCCCGCGGTCGTCGAAGAGGACGTCGACCAGGGCCGCCTGCTGGGCGGCGTCCATCCAGTGCGCGCCGCGCTCCTCGAACGCCCGCAGGAAGTCCCCGGCCACCGCCTCCGCGACCACCACCGACTGCTCGGCCACGCAGGCCGTGCCGTTGTCGAAGGACTTCGAGGTGATGATCATCTCCGCTGCCTCGGCGGCGTCGGACACGCTGGCGCCCACGTAGGCCGGCACGTTGCCCGCGCCCACCGCGATCGTCGGCTTGCCGCTGGAGTACGCGGCGCTCACCATGCCCGGCCCACCCGTCGCGAGGACGAGCGCGACCTCGTCGCGACGCATCAGCTCCCGGGTGGCCGCGAGCGTCGGCGACTCCAGGCAGGAGACGACGCCCTCCGGGGCACCGGCCGCCGCCTCTGCCATGATCTCCGCCGCCCGCAGCGTGCAGCGCGCCGCTCGGGGGTGCGGAGCGTGCACGACGGCATTGCCCGACTTCACCGCGGCGAGGCTCTTGAAGAGCGCCGTCGAAGTGGGGTTGGTGACGGGGATGATCCCGGCGATCACGCCCATGGGGCTGCCGATGGCGGTGACGCGGGAAGCCTCGTCGGTCCACAGCACACCGACGGCACGGCGCTCGAGCATCCATCGGGCGACGAAACCGGTGTTGTACCGGTTCTTGTAGATCTTGTGTTCGTAGACCCCGTAGCCCGTCTCGTCCACGGCCAGCCTTGCCAGCTCGTCGGCGGCCTTCGTCCCGGCCCGCGCCATGGCCCGGACGTAGCTGTCCAGGGTCTCCTGGTCGACGCCCTCCAGCCGGCGGACGGCCTCGCGCGCCGCCCGGGCTTTCGCGCGGACGTCCGCCAGGCCGGCGAGGTCCGCGTCGAGTCCTCCCGACGGCCCCCGGTCCAGGGTCGCGGTCATCTCCCCACCTCTCTCGGTGCTCGGTCCGTGGTGCCGGCGATCAGCCCTTCGGACGCGCGAGGACGGTGAGGATGCCTTCGGTCTCGTCGTGCGGACGGGGGATGACGTGGACCGAGACGACCTCGCCCGCCTTGCCGGCGGCGACGGCACCGGCATCGGTGGCGGCCTTTACCGCACCCACGTCGCCGCGCACCATCACGGTCACGAGACCCCCGCCGATCTCGCGGTGGCCGAGGACCTGGACGTTCGCCGCCTTGACCATCGCGTCGGCCGCCTCGATCGCGCCCACGAGACCCTTCGTCTCGATGAGCCCTAGAGCGCCGCGCATCGCGACCGCGCCGTTCGTGCTCGACCCGGCGGGGGTGGTCGCCGTGGTTGCCATGTCGTCCTCCGTGTCTCTGCTGGGTCCGGGCGGCGTCAGGCCGTACGGGAGCTGGCGGTGCCGTTGCGGATGACCGAGTCGGCGATGGCGACGACGGCCCGGTCGGTCGGTGAGTCGGAGCCGGCGGCGACCCGGGCGGCGCTACCGGTCGTCACCAGGACGACGTCGCCCTCACCGGCCCCGATGAGGTCGACCGCGACGCACGTCGGACCGACCCAGCCCTCCTCGGTCGTGTCCTGGACGAGCAGGAGGGAGACGTTGTCGAAGCCCGGTGAGCGCACCGTGGCCACGACCTGGCCCACCACGCGACCGAGCAGCATCCCGGCGCCTCCCCGCGACCCCGTCGTCCTCACGAGCCTGTGAGCCAGGTCTCGTACTGTGGATCGGACGCTAGGGCGCGGAGTGGGTAGCGGCCTTATCCCTCCTGGACAACATCGGCGGCCTCCGCTGTCCCGGGTCACCCTGGCTCGAGCCGTGGCGACCGCGGACGCTTCTCGTGATCCACGACACAACCGTGCCGCGCTCTGGAGGTCATCGGTGATCCGCGACGAGGACGCCCAGTTCCACCCGCCGACCAGCGACGACCCGCTGTGGGCGGAGACCAACTACTTCGGCCTGTACGCGGGGCAGGACACCGAGCGGCCGCTCAACATCGGGCTCTACGCGCTGCACCGCAAGATGATCGGCATGGTCGGCACCACGGTGTCGATCAACTCTCGGCGGGTCCGCGAGCCGTGGGCCGCCGAGTACTGGGACTCCCAGAACCTGCCGGCGCCCGACAGCCTGCTCGACTACGAATTGCTCAACGGCCTCAAGGTGGTGTGCACGAAGCCGAACCAGGTCTGGGACGTCGACTACTCCGACCCGACGGCGGGCGTGGAGATCCACTTCCGCTACACCGCGATCATGCCGGCCTACGACATCAATGATCCCGAACAGGACCCGCTCGCCGCAGACCGGGACATGGCCAAGACGTGGGGCCACGCCTACGCCGGGCACTTCGACCAGTCCGGCCGCTACGAGGGCGAGGTGTCGGTGCGGGGCCGCACCCTGCCGATCGACTGCGTCGCCACGATGGACCACAGCTGGGGTGTGCGCGCCGAGCGCCAGACCTCTCGCCTGTCCTGGATGCACGCCCATTTCGGCGAGGACCTCGTCGTCCACGGTCTGTTCGACTTCGACACGAGGAACGGCCCCGACGGCCAATCGCCGCTGCGCCTGACGCACGGCTACCTCGTCGAGGGCGGTCAGATGCACGGCCTCTCGGAGGGTCACGGCCTCACCCGACGGCGCGGGCTCTACCCCGAGCGCATCGAGATCGAGGTGAGCGCTGGCGACCGGTCGATCGCGGTCTCCGGCGACGCGCTCACGACGTTCCCGTGGCTCTCCCAGCCCGGCGTGGTCGGGCACAACGTGCTGCTGCGCTGGACGAACGACCGGGACGACCGGGCTGGGTTCGGCGAGTGCATGGACTTCATCGGTCTCGGTGAGCTCGGGGAGATCAACAGCCGATGACAGGACCGGTACGGGCGGTCATCTTCGACCTGGACGGAACACTCGTCCAGACACGGGTCGCATCGTGGGAGGTCTTCGAACCGATCAGCCGACGCCACGGGCTCGGTGTCGAGACGCCGGCACAGTACTTCGAGCTCTTCCGCGGCAACGTCTTCACCTCGATCCGCGGGCTGTGCTCCGACGACGAGCAGGCCTGGGCCGCCACCGCGGACTTCCTGGCCGCTCTGCGCGCGTACTACGCCCCTCCCCTCGTACCCGGCATGCACGCCGTGGTCCGGCGCCTGGCGTCGGTGTGCACGCTCGCGGTGATGTCGTCGAACGCGATGGAGGTTCTGCGCCGGGTCCTCGTCGAGAACGAGCTGGCGTACTGCTTCGCCCATGTCTTCGGCGGCGACGTGGCTCCGGACAAGCGCGCCGCGCTCCGCGCCTTCCTTGCCGATGCCGGCAGCGGCTACGGCCGACGGTGCTCGGCCGACTACGACGAGGCGAGCGAGGCCGAGCGCCCCGACCCGTCGACGACGGTGCTGGTGACCGACACCGCCGGTGACGTCCGCGACGCCCGAGAGGTCGGGGTCCGCGTGGTCGGTGTGACATGGGGGATGCACTCGGCCGACGAGCTGGCCGAGGCCGGAGCCGAGTTCGTCGCACTGTGGCCGCAGGAAGTGCTGTCCCACCTGCTCGGCGACGACGCCGCCCGCGGACCGACCGGCGCCTGCGCCGTGCCGGGCGCGGCCGTCTCAGCGCCGAGCGCCGGCGCGGCGGGCTGTGGGTGCGGATGCACGGGCGCGGCGTCCCGCCGCTCCGGCACCACGGGCGAGGAGCCCGGGGAGCGGCGACGCCGTCGTCGACGGGAGGCGGTCGCGACAGCTCTCCCTCCGGCCATCGCCGTGGAGAGCCCCGCGGGCCAGGACCACACCGACGGGAACCACACCAACGGCCGCCACCCCGTCGCGTCCGACGACGTGCTCGAGGCGATGCGCCGCATCTGCCGTGGCTGACTCCCCGAAGCAACGCTCAACTTCCGCGACCTCGGCGGCCTCCCGGCAGGCACGGGCTGCCGGACCCGAGCCGGTGTGCTCTTCCGCAGCGACACGCTCCAGGCCCTCACCGAGGCCGACGTCGCCCTGCTCGTCGAGCGCATCGGCCTCGAGGCCGTCATCGACCTAAGTGTCGGGCCCGAAGCCGTCGAGCAGGGTCGCGGACCGCTGGTGACCCGCGACGTCACCTACCTCAACGCCCCACTGCGCAAGGCCGAGCCGAACGACGAGCCGCCCGCACGACAGGCGCTGTGGTTCTCCCTCCAGCACCTCGGAGCGCCGACCTCGGTCCTGGGGGGTGTCCGGGCGGCGGCCGCGTTCGCCGGCCTGCCGACGGTGGTGCACTGCGCCGCCGGCAAGGACCGCACCGGCCTCGTCGTCGCGCTGCTGCTCGCCCTCGCCGGGGTCGAGCGCGACGCCATCGGCGCGGACTACCTCCCCAGCGGACCCCACATGGAGGCGGTCATGATGCGGTTCGCGACCTGGCCGCGCTACCGCGCGCACATGGCGACCGTGGCGCCCCAAGATGTCCATGGCCCACGAGTCGACGGTGCATGGCGGGCACGACGTGCTCGACGAACGGTTCGGCGGTGCGCCGGGTCTGGGCGATGACCCGCGGGATCGACGCCGCCCTGTTGGCACGCTTTCCGGAGCTCCTCACCGAGCCCACCGACTGACCAGGACCGATCTCACCCGGCGAGCGCCGCCCGCCCCAGTCCCAACAGCAGCGGGCGGACCTCGGGGAGGTCGACCGCGAAGCGGCGGAAGCCGAGGCCGTACAGCGTCGCCGCGACCTGGTCGGCGACCGTTCCGCTCAGTCGCACGCCCGTATCCGCGGGCACGTCACGCAGCAGGTGGACCACCACGGGATCGAGCTCGTGGCGCGGGTCGACGGCGAGCAACCCGCGAGCGAGGTAGGAGTCCAGGGGCTCAGCGGTGAGGAACTGCCGGGCCGGGATGCCGAACATCGCCGCCTGGAGCGCGCGGACCTCCAACCAGACCACGCCACTGTGGGCCGCGAGCTCGGCCGCTCCCAGGACCGCACGAGGGCTCGTCAGGTAGGTGCCGACGGCCGGGGCGTCGGCGCCCTCGTCGAGGGCGGCGAGGGCCTGCGCCTCGGCCGGATCGGAGACATGGCGTACGGCGAGACGCAGACGGCCGCCGTACCCGGCGTCGCCGGCGGCGCGGACGAGCCCTTCGCGCTGCGCGCGGATCAGATCGGGAACCCCGAGGGGCAGCGCGAGCTCGGGGTGCCTGGTCGTGACCGCCGTCTGCTGGAGCAGTTCGCGGGACTCGTCGGCGAGCAGGTCGATCGCCCGGACGTCGACGTCCCGCACCTCGGCTGCCCGCGCCGCCACGAGCAGGGGCGCGAAGTGCTCGGCCACCGCGTCGCGCATCTCGGACAGCGCGCCGACGCCGTTGAGACTCTTCTCCAGGAGCGTCTCGACGAGGCGGTTGAGGTCACCTGATGCGGCGAGAACGTCGTCGATCGCGGTCACCAGGCCGGTCGCTCCGGCAGCACACGCGGCTTCGACGTCGGCTGGCAACGTCACCCGGGCCAGGACCTCGCTGCCGGCGGCGTCGGCGGCCGCGGCCAGCAGGGTGTCCATCGCCTCGTTCGCGGCGGCCGGCGTGGTCGTCGGCAAGGCTCCCGCGAAGAGCTCCCCCGACCCGCCGTCGAGCGACACCGGGTCGCCCTCGGACAGGACCCGGTTCCCGATCCGGACCGTGCGCGCCGCTTCGTCGATCTCGAGGTCGGCCGCACCGACCACGCAGGCGGTGCCGAGCGCACGAGCGACCACCGCGGCGTGGCTCGTCGAGCCGCCGGTGGCGGTGACGATGCCGGCAGCCGCGATCATCCCGTGGAGGTCCGCAGGACTGGTCACCGAACGCCCGAGGACGACCGATGCGCCGGCGTCGGCCCGCTTGCGGGCGCGGTCCGGGTCCAGCACGAGCTCACCGGAGACCTGCCCGGGGCAGGCGCCGATGCCGGTGAGCAGCACCTGCGCTTCATCGCGGGCCGTGGCGAGGGCGTCCGGGTCGAACCCCGGGCGCTGCGCCTGCCGCAGCTGATCCGCAGTCACGAGGGTGAGCGCTCGCGCGGCGCTCGCGGTGCCGTCCGCGAGGAGGTCGGCGGCGATCCGCACGGCCGCCTCGGGCGTGCGCTTGGCGCTGCGGACCTGCAGGAAGTACAGGACGCCGTGTTCCACGGTGAACTCGATGTCGAGCACATCTCCGTGCCGCGCCTCGAGCTCCGCGCCCGTGCGCTCGAGCTCGGCCAAGAGGTCCGCGGGCAGGGCCTCCTGCACACGGTCGGGGGTGCGGACGCCGGCGACGACGTCCTCGCCCTGGCTGTGGGCGAGGTACTCGCCGTAGAGGCCGGGTTCCCCGGTGACGGGGTCACGGGTGAAGGCGACACCGGAGCCGGAGTCGTCGTCGAGGTTCCCGAACACCATGGATTGGACGACGACGGCGGTGCCCATGTCGTGCGGGATGCCGTGGTGCTCGCGGTAGGTCCAGGCCCGACGGGTGTTCCAGGAGCGGAAGACTGCCTCGACCGCGTGGACGAGCTGTTCCCACGGGGTCGCGGGCACGCTCGCGGAGAGCTCCTCGTCCAGGGCAGCCTCGGCCGCCGCCCAGACGCGGTCGTACACGGCGCCGGGGTCGTCCCCAAGGTCGGTCTCGGTCACGAGTGCGTCCACCGCCGGACGGTCGTCGAGGGCGCCGAGGACGATCTCCGAGTACATCGTGTGGAAGCGCGCGACGAGGTCGGCCATGAAGCGCGCGTCGCCCGAGCGCTGAGCGAGTGCGACCGCGGCCTCGCGGGACAGCCCGAGGTTCAAGACCGTGTCCATCATTCCGGGCATCGACACGGGCGCACCCGAGCGCACCGAGAGCAACAGCGGCTCCGGACCCGCGCCGAAGGTCTTCCCGGTCGTCGTCTCTAGTGACGAGAGCTGGCGGCGGACCTCGTCCTCCAGTCCGTCGGGAAGGGTATGACGGTCGAGGTAGACATGGCACGCGCCGGTGGTGATGACGTAGCCGGGCGGCACCCGCAGCCCGTCCCGGGTCATGCGGACCAGGCCCGACCCTTTGCCGCCGAGCTCGTCGACGTCGGCGGGGCCGTCGTCGGTGAACGCCCGCGTCCAGGTGCGCCCCGTGCCTGCCGGAGGTGCGCTCACTCGGCCCGCTCCCGACCGAGGGTGCGCAGGAGGTCCTCGTGGAACTCGAACCAGATGTTGTGGACCGAGTCGCGCGTCGGCGAGGAGACGAGGTCGTGGTCGCCGGCGTCGACGGCCTCGAGGGCTGTGGCCAACCGGGTGGAGTACGTGGCGAAGCGGGCGTCGTGACCCGCCAGCGCGTCGATCAGCGCCTCGAGGCGGCCGACCAGGCGCTCGATCTTCGTGATCACCTTCTCGTCGTAGGCGGCGTCCGAGTGATCGTTGGTGACCTTGCGGCCACCGACCTCCACCTGCTGCCACGACGACATCGCCGCGAGGAACTGGGAGTTGGTGGTCTCGAACTTCTCGACGAGGGCCAGGACGTCGTCGTCGGCCCGGACGGGGGCATAGACCGCGGCCGCCGTGGCCGCGAGAGCAGGCTCGGCCTCGTCCGTGGGCAGAGCGGACCCTCCGGCGACGACGGCGAGGCCCTGTCCCGCCAGCCCCTCCAGACGTCCCTCGACGTCACTGGCGGGCATCGAGGTGACTGCCGCGATCGCCGTCGCGTCCGCCATCTTCTTGAGGGCCAGGACGTTGAGCACGTCGTAGTCGGGCTTGGCCAGGGTCGTGACGGTCATCGGCGTCCTCTCTCGGTCGGCCCGACCGGTGCGGCACCCCTCCGAGGGCACCGCACCGGTCAGCGGACGTGGTGCGCGGGCCTACAGCCAGCGGTACTTCGACCGGGTCGGGCTGACGCCGTCCGGGAAGGGCAGGTAACCGGCGCCCGAGAAGATCTTGCTGGGCACGGTCTCCTGCGCGAAGCCCCTCTTCGTGATGTCGTAGTAGTAGTTGGCGACGCGCTGGTCGATCTCCCACAGGTCGTAGTCGCGGCAGGCCTTCTCGTACGTCCCGGCCTTCCGCATGTGCGGGAGGATCATGTCGATGTAGTAGACGTACTGGCCGTTCCAGATCAGGTCGCGGCGGCACATCTTCGACGTCTTCGTGTAGAGCTTCAGCGTCGCGGTCTGGACACGCCCCAGGTGGTCGCCGAGGTCCTCGATCGGGATGTTGTAGACCTCGCCCATCGGCGTGTCCCACTTCTCCCGGGCGAAGACCGCCCCGCCCACCACGGCCTGCAGGTAGTTCTTCGGTCGCGTGAAGGTGGTGGAGATGTCGTTGACCCGAATCTCCTCCAGGCTCATGATCTCCGGATCGATGACCAGTGCCAGCGTGTAGACGTGCGGCAGGCCGGCGTCCTCGCACACGTCACTCCAGTGGAACACCTCCTCGTTGACGAAGAGGTCGCGCAGGATCAGCAGCTTGCCGTCGGGCAGCTCGTAGGGCCCGGTGTCGCCGAGCCCGAGTCGGCAGTCGTAGTGGTCGAGGAACGCGAGCAGCTCGGCGGCCGCGTTGTACTGGTTGAACGCTCCGTGCTCCGGTCCGTCCGGGTCGAGCTCCTCGACCTGGTTGACGATCGAGTCGAGGAAGTCCTGGTCGTGGATGCGGCAGCGATAGCGGTCCTGCGAGTTGAGGATGTAGCCGTCCTGCCGCTTGCCCCACAGGACGCGCTGCATGAACTTGAGGATTGAGGTTGGCCCCTGGCACCGGACACCGACGGTGTGGGGTCAGTGATCTTGACTGGGCCTGGTGTGGCGGGCTTCGTAGTCCAGCGGGCTGAGCATCTCGATGCTGGAATGGCGCCGTTTGGGGTTGTACCAGCACTCTATCCATTCGAATATCGCGTTGGCAAGTTCTGCGCGGGTCTTCCAGGTCCGTGCATCGAGTAGCTCGAGTTGCATGGTACCCCAGAAGGACTCCATCATCGAGTTGTCGTAGCAGTCACCGATCGAGCCCATCGACCCGAGCAGCCCGGCGGCTTGCAGGCGTTGCCCGAACGCCCATGAGGTGAATTGCGAGCCGTGGTCGGAATGCATGATCGTGGAGTTGGCTGGAGTCGGGCGCCGGCGGGTGATGGCCATGCCGAGGGCGTCGGTGACCAGCGCGGTGCGCATGTTGTCATCGATGGACCACCCGATGATTCTTCGCGAGTAGGCGTCGAGGACCGCCGCGCAGTACAGCTTGCCCTCGTCGGTGCCGTGTTCGGTGATGTCGGTGAGCCACAGCTGATCCGGTGCCTCAACGTTGAAGCGGCGCTCGACCAGGTCGGGGTAGGGGTCGGCAACGGGGTCGCGGACGGTGCAGCCGCGGTGTCGGCGCCGGTAGAGGCCTTGGATGCCGGCCTCGCGCATCAGGCGGGCGACCCGTTTGTGGTTGACCGCCAGGCCCAGGCCGAGGGTCAGCTCGGCGTGCACGCGCGGCCAGCCGTAGGTGTCGCGGGACTCCTCGTGGATCTTTTCGATGTGCTTGAGCAGCAACTCGTTCTCCTGCGCGCGGGCAGACTTCGCTCCCGCGAGCCATTCGTAGTAGCCCTGACGCCGAACATTGAGCACCCGACAGGTCACCGCGACGTCGAAACCGTCGTCGGCGAGTTCACGGACCAGCGGGAAGACTACTTTGGGAGGACGTTCTCCCGCGCGAAGTAGGCCGCTGCGCGCTTGAGTATCTCCTTTTCGACCTCGAGGCGACGCTTGTCTTTGCGCAGCTCGGCGAGCTCGGCGCGCTCTTTGCTGGTCAACCGATCGGTGTTGGTGCCGTCATCGGCGTCGGCCTGGGCCATCCAGTTCCGCAGACACGACTCAGAGATTCCGAGGTCCTTGGCGATCGCGGCGACCGGCTGCTCGCCACCCTTGCGAGCCAGCTCGACGGCACGACGCCGGAACTCCGGTGGGTGAGGTGCGGGCACGAACGACATCCTCCCTGGTGGACCGGGTCCACCTCAGCTGACGTGTCCGGTGCCAGGGGCCAACCTCAGATCTCGTTGGACTCCTCGACGTACTCGTCGGGCTTGATCGCCTCGAGGGCGAGCAGGCCACAGCGGCCCATGCCGAAACCGACCGCGCCGATGCACCAGTCGTGCACCGCGTTGACCTTGGTGCCGATCTCGCGGCGCGCCGACGCCCCGATGTCCATGATCCCCTGGGCGCCGCCGACGGCCTCGGTGGTCATCGCCATGAGCTCCGGCCACCGGTAGAACTCGTGCATGAAGGCCAGGATTTCGTACTCCTGGCGGGGGATCATGCCGGAGACGCCCTCGGTGGCCCGCATGACGAGGACGTCCCAGATGTTCCAGGCGAGGTAGTTGTTCAGATCGTTGAGCTCGTCGATCGTGAAGCGGTCGCGGAGGACGTCCTCCTTCGAGACCCTCTCCAGCACGCCGGACTTGGCGCGCGACCGCATCATCTTGTCGCCCTTGATCCCGTCGGTGACGGGCTCCATGCCGACGAAGTTGCCGGTGTAGGTGAGGTCCTGGAAGCGGAGGCCGTCGTCGCCCTCCTCGTAGCGCTGGCGGAAGGTCGCGCGCTTGCCCTCGGTCGTGGTCACTGTGCTGTCAGCTCCTGGCGTGATCGATGGTCGGCTGGGCGTCGGCTGGCGCCGGCTGGTCGCGGTGCTCCTCGGCCGGCCGCTTACACCGCCACCACCCGCCCGGTCACGTGATCCGTGCAGTCGAGCCGGACCTGCTTGCCGTCGAGCTCGCGGGCGATCTCCTCAAAGTGAGCCTCGTCGGTGGAGCCGACGACGTAGCGCGAGTCGCTGCTCGTCAGGTGGGCCGTCATGACGCAGGGGGTCTGGAACTCGCGCGAGAGGATGCCGAGGGTGCGACTCGGGCGCACCGGACATCGTGATCACGCCGATGGCGCCCATGCTCAGCGCCGGTGCGAGGAACGTCGTCGTCCCGCCCCGCACCAGGAGGATGTGTTCCTTGAGCTTCCCGGACTGGATCAGCTGGATCACGTCGGACGGCGACGACAGGTACTTGACCGTCCCCGACGGGGACTTGGACGTGTCGAAGACGTTGTAGCCCTCGGCGAGGACGTCGGCCATGGAGTTCCTCCTCGAACCCGTGAGGTGTGCGGGCGGGGCTCAGCTCGATCGACTGTTCCTCCGCGCGTTGCCCAGGTCACAGTGCCCTGGATCACTTCACGGGCCGAGGGAGGGCGCGGACAAAAGACGTTCCTGAGGTTGTCTGGGTCGGATAGGAGCGCCGTCCGCCGCCCGTCCGCCGCCCGCAGGTCGAGCTCGTGCCCAGTCCTCAGGGCCCGCAGACCGGCTCGAGGCCGGAGCTGAACTGCCTCGCTCCCCTGGGACTTCTCCTCCGGACCTGATGGCCGGCGGCCTCGAGCCGGCTGAGCAGTGCACGGCGAGGTCCGCTGCCGTCAGCTGGGGGCGCGGGAGCGGGCGATGACGACGACGGGCTTCTCGAGCAGGAGGAGGAGGTGTCCGCAGTTCTCCAGCACCTCGAGGGTGTAGCCCCGATGGAACTGCGGCAGAGCCGCGGCGCTGAGCGGGCACTGCGGGGTCGTGGGAGGCCCAGAGCACGCTGGTGGGGATGATGCTGCGGTCGTGGCCGGCTGTGGTCCAGAATTGCGCGCGCCAGGTTGGCGCGGTCGTCGTGGAAGCCGCTGTCAATGTGGTCGTGGTGCCGATGCGCGCCACATCACTCGGGTGTGCCTGCGTCAGGGCTCTGGCCAGAGCGGCGGTTCTCGTCGGAGCAACCGGGCACCGCTCCTTCTCGTGTCACACCACCGCCGAGATGAGCTCGCACGCGTCGGAGCGTTTGCGCAGGTCACAGTAGGTGGAGACGAAGGGAATCGAACCCTCAACCCCCGCCTTGCAAAGATGGGCGATCACGTTGACCAGGGCCTCTACCATCGACAACAGTCTCTGCGAGACGCTCACCAACCTCGTCGTGCACTCCGTTGCACCCCATCTCGTGTCACGCGACGTGTCATGACCCCGAGGCAGGAACACGTCCTCGCACCCGGGATCGAGGCAGTCAGGACGGAGTGCTCGAGCGCCAGCTCGACGGTTCGGTCGTGGCCGAAGAACACCGTGGCCAGGACGCGGGCGGACACCCCGTCACGGTCTTCGAGGAGCACCTGCTCGGGCCGGACCACCACCAGGGCTGGACCGGTGACGCCGTCGGGGGTGCCAGCGAGAGCCGGCCCAGCGCGCACTCGCCGTGTCGCCGTCGAGTGTTCCGTCGAGCACGACCGCATCGCCGACGAACGTTGGCGACCCGACCGTCGCGCATCACCGCGACGTCACCGGCGAGCGACGCTGGCGAGACGCCCCACGCCTCGCCTCGGGGCCCTGGCAGGGGGCTGGGACGTTTCCGGGCATCCTCGCCGCATGTCCGGGTCCGAGGAGATCACGCGCCGGCGTCGCAAGCGGCTCGCGGACGAGTGTGCCGAGGCGCGGGTCTACCGCGATCTGGCCGCGCGGCGGTCCTCGGCGGACGAGCGCGAGATACTGCTCGGCCTCGCTGAGGCCGAGGAGCGGCATGCCGCGCACTGGCAAGCGCTGCTGGGCGACGAGGCGGGTCCGGCACCGCGTGGTGACGTGCGGCTGCGGCTCCTCGCGCTGCTCGCCCGGAACTTCGGCTCGGTCTTCGTGCTCGCTCTCGCGCAGCGCGCGGAGCGTCGTGCCTCTCGGGATGCGGCCGACGACGTCGACACCACCCCAGCCATGGTCGCCGACGAGCGCGTGCACGAGGAAGTGGTGCGCGGGCTGGCCGCCCGCGGCAGGGAACAGACATCGGGCACCTTTCGCGCTGCGGTCTTCGGCGCCAACGACGGACTGGTCAGCAACCTCGCCCTGGTGATCGGGGTCAGTGGCGGTGGCGTGGCTGCAAGCACGGTGCTCCTGACCGGCCTCGCCGGCCTCCTCGCCGGCGCGCTGTCGATGGGCGCCGGGGAGTACATCTCCGTTCGTTCTCAACGGGAGCTGCTCGAGGCATCGGCACCGGACCCGGCCTCGCGACGAATCGTCCCCGACCTCGACATCGAGGCCAACGAGCTCGCCCTCGTCTATCGCGCACGCGGGATGAGCACCGAGGACGCGCAGAGGCAGGCCGAGGCCGTGCTCCGGGGCGCGGAAGCCCGGCCCGACCCCACCCCCGACCCGCGCCACGAGGTCGTCGGCACCGGGGTCGGCGCGGCGCTGTCGAGCTTCGCCTTCTTCGCCTCCGGCGCGGCGGTCCCCGTCCTGCCGTTCCTCGTCGGCCTCGAGGGACTTCCCGCTCTGGTCACGGCCATGGTGCTCGTGGGCCTCGGGCTCCTGCTGACCGGCGCGACCGTCGGGATCCTGTCAGGAGGACCACCGCTGCGGCGGGGACTGCGCCAACTCGGCATCGGCGCCGGCGCGGCCGCGCTCACGTACCTCCTCGGCCTGCTCGTGGGCGGGACCATCGGCTGAGACTCCGTCCAGCGCAGGGCCGCGGAAGCACGTGGCGAAGGTGAGCTCCACGTCGCCGAGCTGTCGTGTCACCCGGGAGCCGAGGGGACGTGCCCGGCAGGAGTGGTCGGCGCCCGGAGCACGACGTCGTCGTAGCGGGCGCCGACGGCGGCCGCGGGGTCGAGCAGATCCCACGTCTGCATCCAGGCATGCGACCGCTCGAACATGTCGCGGGTGTAGGGCTGGGGCACGACGCGCTCGCCCGGGCCGAAGCGCCGGACGTCCACGAGGTCGAGGAGGTCAACGGGCATCTCCCGCGCCCAGTAGTGCGTGTAGCGCTGCGGCTCGAGGTCGATCTCCTGCTGGGCGCGCAGGAGGGCACGGAAGTAGCGCCCGATGTCCTGGGTGTCCGCGTCCGGGGAGAGAAAGAATCCCATCACGAACGTCGTGTCAACGATCTTCGGGCACCCGCGCTGCTCGAGGACGTAGGCGCCGGCACCCCACGCGTTCACCGCGGTCAACCTGCCGTCGAGCAGCAGGCGGACCCGGTCGAAGGGCCGCCCGACGAACGCCAGCGCGATCTCGCTGCGCGGGAGGAACGGCTCGAGGCCCTGCAGAGCCGAGTAGTGGCTGCCCGAGTGATAGCCCACGCCCACCTCGACCCCGGCCAGGTCGCGGGGCTCCCGGACGCCCGCGCCGGGGGCGACGTAGATGCCGGCGGGACACACCGAGTAGGCGTCGCCGTACATCCGGCCGTGGTGCTCGGTGGCGGCCGCGTTGACCGCCCAGTGGCAGGCGCTCGAGACCTCGGCGGAGCGTCCCGCGGCCATGTCCTCCAGGGCGCCGCTGCGCACTTCGGAGGGCGCCTCGTCCTCCCTCGCCACGCTGCTGCTCCCGCCCGCGAAGCCGGCCGGCTCGAAGACGTACTCCAACCCCTCCGCGGCGAAGAAGCCGTGCTCCTCGGCGACCCACTCATGCAGCCGGACGTGCGGCTGGATACGGAATACCACCCTCATCGCCCCTCTCACGGCTCGGTGACGTGCCCGCTCAGCGTGCGGCCGCGACGCGTGCCTCCGCCAGGGGTGCCGTCGGGTCGCCATGGCGTGCGCGCTCGACGGGCGCGCGACCGGACCAGGTCGCCGATCGGGCCGTTACGTCCGACACGTGGACGTTCATCCCCGCACGAACTCGCCCGTCGGCGAGTGGTCCACCTCCCGGGCTGGCGGCTCTGCCCCTGACCGGCGGAAGGACCCCCAACGCCGCGTGCAGGACCCGAGGAGGACGACCTGGTCCGCGACACGGACCGCGATGTCGTCGCCGAGTGGGGACGACCGCCGTCGATGACCGGAGCGCCGCCGCGAGGTGGCGATCTGCCCCCGAGATCGCGACAAATCCGGTGCCTCGGTCAACACCGTCAAGACCGATCAGCGTGCGATGCACAGAAGCGCGGTCCGCTGACCGGCGAGGCGCCCTCACCCACGCCCAACGCCTCGGCCTGCCTGAGGTCGCTCTGCAGGCTCCGGCGTGCCGACTGCCGTCGACGTCGACCGCGTTGACCAAGGCCTCAACCGGCGACAACGTTCCTGCACGGCGCCTTGCGGTGCTCCTGGGGCAACATCGTTGACCCTCGTTTCGTGTCACGCGGCGTGTCACGTGATCGAGGAGTCGACGAGCTCGAGACTCCGCCAACGTCAGATCCGCCTCGGCTCGCGTCTCGCTCACTGCGCCGCGGCGGCGACGAGCTTCATGAGTGTGTCGGCGAGTTCGTCGAGAGCACGCTCCCGTGCCTCGCTCTCCAGCCCGCCGCACCACAGCGGTGCCTGGGCCATCGCGGCGTGCATGCACTGCAGCGTCGTGTCCACCCCGGTGACCGCGAAATCGCCGGAGGCCAGGCCCTCCTCGAGAACGCCGCGGAACACCTGGTCGTGGCGCCGGCGCAATTCCTTGATGCGCTCGCGCGGGTCGGCGGGCCAGGTGCTCGGCACGAGGAAGAGCCGTAGCGCGGCCGGGTACTCGCCGACCGCGATGGCGACGTGCTCACGGAGGAGGGCACGCAGCCGCTCGTGGGGCGAGCCCTCGACCGTCGCGGCCAGCCGCTCCAGGCGGCCCGTCCAATCGGCGCCGAGCGTCTCGATCGCCGCCACGGCCAGCTCGTCCTTGCCGGGGAAGTAGTAGTAGAGCGACCCCTTGGTGACGTCGAGCCGTTCGGCGACGTCGTCGAGGCTCACCGCGTCGTACCCGCGCTCGCCGAACAGCTCGGCGGCCGTGGCGAGGATCTCCTGGACCCGGCGTCCCCGCTTGCGCTGCACACGGCTGACCGGCGCAGCGACCTCCACCGGCTGACTGCTCATCGGTCCTCCTCGTCCATGCCCACAGTGTCTCGATCACTGATCTATGAGTCAAATCCTGACCAGTCTATTGACTACTGGGTCAAAGTTTGTCACGGTCTTCAACCAGACACACTGAAGGGGCACCACATGGACTTCGAGCTCACCGAGACGCAGCGCGAATACCGCGACCGTGCTCGCGGCATCGCCGAGAAGGAGCTGCTGCCCGGCTACCAGGCAAGGGAGCGCAACGGGCGCATCGACCCCGAGCTCCGCCGTGAGATCGGCCGGCTCGGCCTCATCGCTCCGGAGCTGCCGACGGAGCTCGGCGGCCGAGGTCTGGACCGACTCACCGCCGGCGTGGTCACCGAGGAGATCGGCCGGGGCGACATCAACGTCGCCTACCTGCAGGTCGTGGGTTCGCTGGTCGGCCAGATCCTCGCCGGCAACGCGACGCCGGAGATCGCGCAGGCGTGGGTACCGCGGATCTGCGCCGGAGAGGAGATCGTCGGGATCGGGCTGACCGAGCCCCAGGCGGGGTCGGACGCGGGCATGCCGGCGCTCACGGCCCGCCGCGACGGCTCCGGGGACGAGGCCGACTGGGTGCTCGACGGCGTGAAGTCCCTGTCGTTCGCCGGGGACGCGGCGGCGGTCGTCGTGTTCGCCCGGACCGGACCATCACAGTCCCGGGGCAAGGACATCAGCGCCTTCCTGGTACCGCTCGATGCGCCCGGTGTCTCCCGTGAGCCGTACTCCGACATGGGCACGACGGCGGTCGGCCGGGGAGCGGCCCACCTCGACGCGGTGCGCATCCCCGCCGACCACCTCCTGGGCGCGGAGGGCCGGGGCTTCACCCAGGTGATGCAGGGGTTCGACTTCAGCCGCGCCCTCATCGGACTGCAGTGCCTCGGGTGCGCGCAGCAGACCGTCGACGAGACGTGGCGCTACGTGGGCGAGCGCACCGCCTTCGACCGGCCGCTGAGCAAGAACCAGGGCGTGGCGTTCCCGCTGGCCGAGGCCGAGACGCTGCTGTCGGCGGCGCGGTTGCTGTGCCTGCGGACGCTCTGGCTCAAGGACGTCGGTCGACCCCACACCGCGGACGCCGCGATGAGCAAGTGGTGGGCCCCGAAGATCGCCTACGACGTCATCAACCAGTGCCTGTTGCTGCACGGCCAGTACGGCTACCGCACCGAGCTCCCCATCGAGCAGCGCCTGCGCGACGTGCTCGGGCTGCAGATCGGCGACGGCACCGCCCAGATCATGAAGCTCATCATCGCCCGGCAGTACCTGGGCCGCGAGCTCGCACCGTAAAGACACCCCGATATCTCGAGGAAGGACCAGGAAGAGCCATGGGCAAGCTGCAGGACAAGATCGCGATCGTCACCGGTGCGGGACAGGGCATCGGCCGAGGCATCGCCGAGAAGCTCGCCGCCGAAGGCGCCACGGTCGTCGTGACCGACATCAACGAAGCGACGGCGAAGGAAACGGCCGACGCTCTGGGCGGAGGCGCGATCGGGCTGCACACCGACGTCACCTCCCGCGAGTCGGTGGACGCGATGGTCGCCCAGGCCCACCAGCAGTTCGGGCGGATCGACGTCCTGGTCAACAACGCGGGCTGGGACAAGGTGGGGCCGTTCGTCGACTCCGACCCCGCCGACTGGGACCGGGCCATCCAGATCAACCTCTACGGCGTCCTGAACACCTCCAAGGCCGTACTCCCGATCATGGCGGAGCAGGGCTCAGGTTCGGTCGTCAACCTCGCCTCCGACGCGGGCCGGGTCGGGTCCTCGGGTGAGGCGGTGTACTCCGCGGCCAAGGGCGGGGTCATCTCGTTCACCAAGACCACCGCGCGGGAGATGGCCCGCCACCAGATCAACGCCAACTGCGTGTGCCCCGGCCCGACCGACACGGCCCTGTTCGCCTCGGTCACCCAGGACAACCCCAAGCTGCGCGACGCCCTGATCAAGGCGATCCCGCTGCGCCGGCTAGCGCAGCCGGCGGACCTCGCCAACGCCGTCGCGTTCCTCGCCTCCGACGAGGCCGCCTACATCACGGGCCAGACGCTGTCGGTCAGCGGCGGCCTGTCCATGAGCTGACCGTGCCGGAGCGAGGAGGAGAACCGACCATGACGGATCTGGCCCACGACTACCTCGACCTCGACGGCCTGTTCACGACCGAAGAGCTCGAGCTCCGCGACCGCGTGCGCGCGTTCGTGCAGGAGCGCATCAGGCCCCACATCGCCGAGTGGTACGAGAACGCCCAGTTCTCCCGCGAGATCGCCCGGGAGATGGGCAAGGCCGGCCTGCTCGGCATGCACCTGAGCGGGTACGGCTGCGCCGGCCGCAGCGCCGTCGAGTACGGCCTCGCGGCCATGGAGCTCGAGGCCGGCGACTCCGGCCTGCGCACCTTCGTCAGCGTGCAGGGATCGCTGGCCATGAGCGCGATCCACAAGTTCGGCTCCGAGGACCACAAGCAGCGCTGGCTGCCCGGCATGGCCGCCGGGGAACTCATCGGGTGCTTCGGGCTCACCGAGCCGGGCGCGGGCAGCGACCCGAGCAGCATGACCACGCACGCCGAACGCGTCGACGACGGGTGGGTGCTCCGCGGAGCCAAGCGCTGGATCGGCCTCGCCACGATCGCGGACGTGGCCGTCATCTGGGCGAAGACGGACGAGGGCGAGGGGGCAGCATCGATTAGGGGGTTCCTGGTCCCCGCCGACACCCCCGGGTTCTCCGCCACCGCGATCGAGCCCAAACTCGGGATGCGCGCCTCGATCCAGGCCGAGATCACGCTGACCGACGTCCGGCTCCCCGCCGACGCCGTGCTCCCCGACGCCCGGGGATTGCGCGGGCCCTTCTCCTGCCTCAACGAGGCGCGCTACGGGATCATGTGGGGCGCCATGGGCGCGGCGCGCGACGCCTACGAGGACGCGCTGGCCTACGCCCTCGAGCGTCGCCAGTTCGGCGTCCCGATCGCCGCGTTCCAGCTGACCCAGCAGAAGCTCGTCGACATGGTGCTGGAGATCCAGAAGGGCATCCTGGTCGCGCTGCAGACCGGACGGCTCAAGGACGCGGGGACGCTGCGTCCCCAGCAGATCTCGCTGGGCAAGCTGAACAACGTGCGCGAGGCGATCGCCATCTGCCGGGAGGCGCGCACGGTGCTCGGCGGCAACGGCATCACCCTCGACCACTCCCCGCTACGCCACGCCAACAACCTGGAGAGCGTGCGGACCTACGAGGGCACCGACGAGGTCCACACCCTGATCATGGGCGCTGCCATCACCGGCATCCCCGCCTTCAGTGCGGGACCCCCATCATGAGCTACGAGACGATCACCGTCGAGGTGGCCGACCGGCTCGCCGTGATCACCGTCGACCGACCCGAGGCGCGCAACGCGCTCAACCGCCAGGTCCTCGCCGACCTGCGGGCAGCGTTTACCGCACTCGCCGACGACGACCGGGTGGGCGTCGTCGCCGTCACGGGCGCCGGCGAGCGAGCGTTCGTGGCCGGCGCCGACATCACCCAGCTGCAGCACTACACGGCGCAGACCGGACTCGACGCCGAGATGCAGCGGCTCTTCGACGACGTCGAGGCGTTCGAGAAGCCGACCATCGCCGCGGTCAACGGCTTCGCCCTCGGCGGCGGCTGCGAGCTCGCGATGGCCTGCGACATCCGGGTCGCGGCGGACACCGCTCGTTTCGGCCTGCCCGAGACCAACCTCTCGGTGCTGCCCGGAGCGGGCGGCACGCAGCGGCTGGCCCGGCTCATCGGCACCGGGCGGGCGATCGAGCTGATCCTCACGGGCCGGTTCCTGGAGGCCGACGAGGCCCGGCAGGCCGGGCTGGTCACCTCCGTGGTCGCACCGGGGGACCTGCTCGTCGAGACCCGCACCGTCGCCGACCGCATCCTCGCCAAGGGCCCGCTGGCGGTCCGACTGGCCAAGCTCGTCGTCCGGACCGGCATGGACGCCGACCAGCGCACGGGGCAGGTCGTGGAACGCCTCGCCCAGTCGCTGCTCTACACCACCGACGACAAGCGCGAGGGCGCCGCGGCGTTCCTCGAGAAGCGCACACCCGACTTCCGGGGGAGGTGACGACGATGACCAGCCAGGACACGCCCAGGGTGCACGAGGTCCTCGTCGTGGGCTGCGGGGCGATGGGCTCGCAGATCGCCATGGCCTGCGCCCTCGCGGGCTACCGGGCGACCGCCTTCGACCTCGACACCGGGGCGATCGACCGCGCCGCGGTCGAGCTGCGCCGCCGGCTCGACCGCGACGTCGCCAAGGGCCGGCGCGACGAGGACGCCGTGACCGCGGCGTTCGAGCGCCTGAGCTTCACCACCGACCTCGACGCGGCGGCGCGGCGCGGCGACTTCGTCATTGAGGCCGCCGCGGAGGACCTCGAGGTCAAGCGCGACGTGTTCGCCCGGCTCGACGCCCTCGCGCCGGCGCACACGATCCTGACCACCAACTCCTCGGCGATCGCCTCCTCGCGGATCGCCGACGCCACCTCCCGGCCCGACCGCGTCGCCAACATGCACTTCTTCAACCCGGCGCTGGTGATGCGCTGCGTCGAGGTCGTCGGCGGGCCCGAGACGTCCGCCGCGACCGTGGAGACGACCGCCGCGCTCGCCCGCCGGCTCGGCAAGGACCCGGTGGTGCTGCGCAAGGAGGTCCCCGGGTTCGTGGCGAACCGCATCCTCGGTGCGGCCCGCGACGAGGCGGTCTCCCTGCTCGAGCAGGGCGTCGCGTCGGTCCAGGACATCGACACGGCCTGCCGCACCGCGCTGGGCTACCCGATGGGCCCGTTCGAGCTCATGGACCTCACCGGGATCGACATCGGGTACCGGGCCAAGCTCGCCCGTTACGCCGAGACCGAGGACCCGGGCGACCGGCCCAGCCGCACGGTCACCGAGCTCGTCGAGCGCGGCGAGCTGGGCCGCAAGACCGGGCTGGGCTTCTACGGCTACGCCGACGACGGCACCCAGTACCCCCGCGAGGACGACGGGATCCCACGATGACGACCATCACCTCCGGCCTGCCGGAGACCTCCTCCAGCGACTACTACCTGCTCGACGAGCTGCTCACCGACGAGGCGCGCGACGTCCGCGACCGCGTTCGGGGGTTCGTCGACCGCGACCTGCTGCCGATCATCAACGACTACTGGGACCGGGCCGAGTTTCCGTTCGAGTTGGTGCCGAAGATCGCGCAGCTCGGGCTCGTCGGGTCGACGATCTCCGGCTACGGCTGCCCGGGGCTCAGCCGCCTCGCGGCCGGTGTCCTGACCCGCGAGTTGGCACGCGGCGACGGGAGTGTCAACACCTTCTTCGGTGTGCAGACCGGGCTCGCGATGGGCTCGATCGCCCTGTTGGGCAGCGAGGAGCAGAAGCAGCGATGGCTGCCCGGCATGGCCGCCCTGGACACGATCGGGGCGTTCGCCCTGACCGAGCCCGGGCACGGCTCGGACGCCGTCCGTCTCGAGACCACCGCCCGCCGCGACGGTGACCACTGGGTGCTCGACGGCGCCAAGCGGTGGATCGGCAACGCCAGCTTCGCCGACGTGGTCGTCGTGTGGGCCCGGGACGTCGAGGACGGCCGGGTCAAGGCGATCGTGGTGGAGAAGGACGCCGACGGCCGCTACCCCGACGGGTACTCCGCCGACCTCATCACCGGCAAGATCGGCAAGCGCGCCGTGTGGCAGCCCGACATCACGTTGCGCGGCGTGCGGGTGCCGGTGGAGAACAAGCTCGACGAGGCCCAGTCCTTCCGCGACGCCACCCGGGTCCTGACCTCCACCCGCGGCGGAGCCGCTTGGGAATCGCTGGGCCACGCGATCGCGGCGTACGAGATCGCGCTGGCGTACGCGGCGGACCGCCACCAGTTCGGCAAGCCGATCGCGAGCTTCCAGCTCGTCCAGCACAAGCTCGCCGAAATGCTCGCCGAGATCACCGCGATGCAGCTCTACTGCTTCCGCATGGCCGACCTGCAGGAACAGGGCCGCCTCACCGGCCCGATGGCCTCGCTGGCCAAGATGCACCACGCGCGCAAGGCCCGCCAGGTCTGCCTCGACGCCCGCGACATCCTCGGCGGCAACGGGCTGCTGATCGAGCACCACGTCGCCCGGCACCTCACCGACATGGAAGTCGTGCACACCTACGAGGGCACCGACTCGATCCAGTCCCTGATCGTCGGCCGCGACCTCACCGGCATCTCCGCCTTCACCTGATCCTGCCCGCTCGACCCGGACCACCCTCGACGAAGAGACGCTGCCATGTTCACCTACGACCCGACCGCCTACCGGAACTACTTCGAACGCGAGTTCACCTATCTCGCCGGCTTCCGCCGCAACACCCGCCGCTACGCCGATCGGGTCGCGATGACCGACCCCGCGACCGGCGACCGCTGGACCTACGCCGAGCTGGGCCACCGGGTGGACGCCCTGGCCGCCGGGCTGGCCGCAGCCGGCGTGCGCCCCGGCGACGTCGTCGTCCACCAGCTCTTCAACGGTCCCGAGTTCGCCCAGCTCTACCTGGCTACCCAGGCCTGTGGCGCGGTTGGCTCGCCGGTCAACTTCCGGCTTGCCGCCGGCGAGACCGCGCACGTCCTCGACGACAGCCAGCCCACCGTCTTTGTGTACGACACCGAGCTCTCGGACATGGTCGCGGCCGCCCTGGAGCGCGCCCGGCACCGTCCGGCCGTGATCGCCGCGGTCGGTCCAGGGGCGCCCCTGCCGGGTGCGATCCCGTTCGAGGAGCTGGTCACGCCGGGCAAGCCCGTGCCGGAACCGACGCGCACGGTCTACGACGAGACCACCCGGCTCTACACCTCGGGCACCACCGGCATGCCCAAGGGCGTCCCGCTCAACAGCATGGTCGAGATCTTCAGCGCCCACGACGTGATCATGCACTTCCCGCTGTCCCCCGAGGACCGCACGCTGAACATGACGCCCTGGTTCCACCGCGGCGGGCTGTACTCCGGTGGGCCCAACCCCGCGTTCTACCTGGGCGCCGAGGTCGTGCCGATGCGCGCGTTCGATCCGGAGCGCTGCCTCGATCTGGTGGCCGAGCACGGGCTGACCTACCTCATCGGCGCTCCGACGAATCTGGCGATGCTCGCCCGGGCCCAGTCCGACCGGCCGCGCGACCTCTCCGCGCTGCGCGGCATCGTCACCATGGGCGCTCCCCTCGAGCGCGAGGCGTGCCTGCACTACCAGGAGCTGCTCACGCCCCGAATCTTCAACGGGTACGGCACCACAGAGACGTTCTGGAACACCTTCCTGCGCCCGGTCGACCTGCCCGACCACGCCGGTGCCGCCGGCCGCGCGTCCACCGACGACGACGTCCGCGTCGTCCAGGTCCACGAGGACCGCCCGGGTCGGCCCGACGAGCGGGTCGCCCAGGACAGCACGGAGATCGGCGAGGTGATCGTCCGTTCCCCGAAGGCCGGCTACGCCTACGTCAACTCGCCGGCCCAGGAGGCGGAGAAGTTCCACGAGGGCTGGGTCCACCTCGGTGACCTCGCCGTCTGGGACGCCCAGGAGTACGTGACGATCGTCGGTCGCAAGGACGACATGCTCATCTCCGGGGGCGAGAACGTGCACCCGGTGCAGGTCGAGGAGGCGCTCAACGAGCACCCGGACATCGCCGACTCCCTCGTGATCGGCGTTCCGGACCAGCGCTGGGGACAGCGCGTGGTCGCCTACGTCATCCGCACCGACCCGTCGCTGTCCGCCGCCGACTGCGAGGCCCACTGCCGGGCGCACCCGATGCTGGCCCCCTACAAGCGACCCCGCGCCTACCGGTTCGTCGACGATCTCCCGCTCACCGCCACCGGCAAGAAGGTCCACTACCGGGCCCGGACCCAGGCCGTCGAGGACGACGCCCAGGGCCTGTTCGAGACCCCCTGACCGACCTCACGACCCCAGAGGAGCACTGCCATGAACTTCTCCGACTACCAGCAGCTCGACTTCGAGCGCCAGGACAACGGCGTCCTGCTCATCACCATCAACCGCCCCGACAAGTACAACGCCACCGACGAGCAGCTCCACGGCGAGCTCGCCCGGGTCTGGAACGACGTCGCCACCGACCCCGAGACGCGCGTCGCGGTCATCACCGGCGCGGGCAAGGCGTTCTCCGCCGGCGGGGACCTGGCCATGGTCGAGCGCCTGGCCGGCGACCACGAGCGGGTCTCCCACATGCTCACCGAGATGAGCGACCTCGTCTACAACATCATCAACTGCGAGAAGCCGATCGTGTCGGCGATCAACGGGGTCGCCGTCGGCGCCGGCGTCGTGATCGCGCTGCTCGCGGACATCGCCATCTGCGCCGAGGACGCCAAGCTCGGCGACGGTCACGTCAAGCTGGGCGTCTCCGCCGGCGACCACGCCGCGATCATCTGGCCGCTGCTCGCGGGGATGGCCAAGGCCCGCTACTACCTGCTCACCGGCGAGATGCTCACCGGGGCCGAGGCCGAGCGGATCGGCATGGTCGCCAAGGCGCTGCCCCGCGACCAGGTGCTCGACGAGTCGCTGCGGGTCGCGCAGACCCTGGCCACCGGCGCCCAGCAGGCCATCCGGCTGACCAAGCGTTCGCTCAACAGCTGGCTGCGCACCGCCGGGCCGACCTTCGACGCGTCCGCGGCCTACGAGATGCTCTGCTTCATGGGCCCCGACGTCGTCGAGGGCGCCGCCGCACTGCGCGAGAAGCGCGAACCCCGCTTCCCGTCCGCTGCGGCGCAGTCCTCAGGGGTGTCCTCATGACCGACGCGGTGATCTGCGAACCCGTCCGCACCCCGGTCGGCGCCTTCGCCGGCGGCCTGCGCGACGTCCCGGTGCAGGACCTGGCCTCGACGGTCGTGCGCGAGCTCGTCGCACGCACCGGGATCACGTCGGCGGACGTCGACGACGTCGTCTTCGGCCACTGCTACCCCACCATGGACGCCCCGGCGATCGGCCGCGTGGCGGCGCTGGACGCGGGACTCGACGTCGACGTCCCCGGTATCCAGGTCGACCGGCGCTGCGGATCCGGCCTGCAGGCCGTGCTCTACGCGGCGATGGCGGTCCAGACCGGCGGCGCGTCCCTGGTGCTCGCCGGCGGCGCCGAGAGCATGTCTGGTGCCGCGCACTACTCCCACCAGCCACGATGGGGTGTCAAGACAGGCACCATCGAGCTCAAGGACGCACTGTCGGTGGGGCGAGTGACCGCGGGCGGGCGCCACCACGAGGTACCGGGCGGCATGCTCGAGACCGCCGAGAACGTCCGTCGCGAGTTCGCCATCTCGCGGGAGGACCAGGACCGGCTCGCCGTGCGCTCGCACGAGAAGGCGGCGGCCGCCCAGAAGGACGGGCGCTTCGCCGACGAGCTGGTGCCGGTCACGGTGCGGGGGCGTAAGTCGGACACCGTGGTCGACGCCGACGAGCACATCCGGCCCGACACCTCGCTGGACAAGCTGGCCGCGCTGCGCCCGATCCTCGGGCGGAGCGACGAGGGGGCCACCGTCACCGCCGGCAACGCCAGCGGCCAGAACGACGGCGCCGCCGCCTGCCTGGTGACCACCCCCGAGCGCGCCGAACAGCTGGGGCTGCGCCCCCTCGTGCGCCTGGTCTCGTGGGGCCTGGCCGGCGTCCGGCCCCAGACCATGGGTATCGGGCCGGTACCCGCCACCGCGGCCGCCCTCGACCGCGCCGGGCTCGCGCTCGACGACCTCGACGTCGTCGAGCTCAACGAGGCCTTCGCCTCCCAGGTGCTGGCCGTGGCCCAGCAGTGGGGCATCGACCCAGTCACCGACGAGCGGGTCAACCCCAACGGCTCGGGCATCTCGCTGGGTCACCCGGTCGGGGCCACCGGCGTGCGCATCCTCGCCACCCTGGCCCGGGAGATGGACCGTCGCGGCGCCCGCTACGGCCTGGAGACGATGTGCATCGGCGGTGGGCAGGGCCTCGCGGCCGTCTTCGAGCGGGTCACCTGAGGAGGCAGGAGAACATCGTGTCCCAGCCGCCCTCCGGAGACCGACACCGGGTGGTCATCGTCGGTGGTGGGTTCGGGGGCGTGCGCGCCGCGCACGCCCTCAGCCACCTCCCGGTCGACATCACCCTCATCGACCGCACCAACCACCACCTCTTCCAACCGCTGCTCTACCAGGTCGGGACCGGTGTCCTCTCCCCCGGTCAGATCGCCCCGGCCCTGCGCAGCATCTTCCGGAAGAAGCCCAACGTGCGCGTCCAGCTGGCGCAGGTCGATGGCTTCGACCTCGACCGGCGGGTCGTGCACGGTGTCGCGGACCACGGCGTCGAGGTGCCCTACGACACCCTGATCGTCGCGGCGGGAGCGACCCACTCCTACTTCGGTCGCGACGAGTGGGAAGCACACACGCTCGCCATGAAGAGCCTCGACGACGCGAACCGCCTGCGCAGCCGGGTGCTGGGTGCCTTCGAGATGGCCGAGCAGGCCGACACACCCGCCGAGCGGGAGGCGTGGCTCACCTTCGCCATCGTCGGCGCCGGCCCCACCGGGGTGGAGCTCGCCGGGCAGGTCGGAATCCTCGCCCACCGGCTCCTGCCGGCCGAGTTCCGCAGCATCGACACCACCAGCGCGAGGGTCCTGCTGCTCGACGCGGCGCCCACGGTCCTCGGTCCGTTCGCCCGGCCGCTGCAACAGCGTGCCCGGGACGACCTGCACGAGCTCGGCGTCGAGGTGCAGACGTCCGCTCCGGTCACGACCATCGATGCCGAGGGCATCGAGATCGCCGACGACACCGGGAGCCACCGGCGGATCACCGCGAAGACAGTCATCTGGGCGGCGGGCGTGAAGGCCTCGCCCCTGGCCGAACGACTCGCCGAGGCCGCGGGAGCCGAGACCGACCGAGCCGGACGCCTGATCGTCTCGCCGGACTGCACCGTCCCCGGCCACCCCGAGATCTTCGCCATCGGCGACATGGTCTCCCTCCCCGGGGTACCCGGCGTGGCGCAACCCGCGATCCAGGAGGGCCGCTACGTCGCCGAGGTCATCGGCGCCCGCTTGGCCGGCGTCCCCGCCCCGGGGCCGTTCCGGTACCGGGACAAGGGCGCGATGGCGATCATCGGCCGGACCCACGCCGTCGCCCAGGTCGGCAAGCTCCGGCTCACGGGCTTCCCGGCCTTCGTCGTGTGGGGCGTCGTGCACCTGGCCTACCTGGTGGGCTGGGGCAACCGCTTCGAAGCGGTCGCCCGCTGGTTGTGGACGATGATCGCCCGCAACCGCCGAGAACGACTGATCAGCGTCGTGAGCCTGGTTCCCGAGGAGACCGCCCGCGACCAGTTGGCCCGGACCGGGATCCGGCGCCGTCGCGAGCGCGCCGGGGTCGGTCCCGGGGTCGGTCCAGAGCGCCGGGGGAGCGAGGGCACGATCGAACCATGATCGAACCTCTGCCCTCGGGCCCGATCGTCGAGCAGATCCGCTCGTCGATGGGTTACCGACTCCACGAACGCTCCGGCTCGCGCGTCCGGGCGACGCTCACCCTCGGCGAGGCGCACCACCAACCGTTCGGGCACGTCCACGGGGGCATCTACGCGATCGCCGTGGAGGGGGTCGCCAGCGAGGGTGCGTGTGCCGCGGTGGCCGATCGCGGCATGTACGCGGTCGGGACCAGCAACACCACCGATTTCCTCCGCCCCGTCGCCGCGGACGACGTGGAGGTGCTCGCCGAGCCCCTCTTCCAGGGCCGGACCCAACAGCTGTGGCAGGTCTCCATCACCCGCCTCAGGGACGGCAAGCTCGTGGCCCGCGGACAGCTGCGGCTGCAGAACCTGCCCCTGCCCGGGGACGCGTAGCAACCCTGCGCCATCCACCTGTTGGCGCCCGCACCTCAGCTCCCTCCGACACGAGCTCTTGTTGAGGACCGTGGTGAACGACATCACGGCAAGCCTCCACCGACGCGACGGCGAGATATCCGCATGGTGGCGGAGCGTTGCGCGCAGCGTTACCAGGTGCTGCGCTGGTCGGGCGGCAACGTGGGCGGGCAGAGCGAGTGGCTGCCCGCCGCCGCCCGGCTCTATATCTCGCCACGGACGGTCCAGACCCACATCACCCACATCCTGCGCAAGCTCGGACTCCGCTCCCGCGCGGAGGTCTCCGCCAACCTTTCGCGTCGGCAGACCCGACAGCAGCTGCGCGGGACGGCCACGGCCGCCCGACCTTGTGTCCGCGCTCCATCCACCTATCCCGGCGCCCGGCACCGTTTCGATTTCGCGTCACGGGCGCGTCTCGGGCAGCGCACCCTCAACAGCGGTCGCGCATCAAGAAGGTGCTGGTCGGGCGACCAGAACTCGCTCGCACGGGCTGGCCGTGCCACCGAGTAGCGCTCCGTTTCGCGTCACGCCACAGCCGAAATGACCTCACGCGACGTCGCCGTCAGAGCGTTTGCGCAGGTCACGGTGGGTGGAGACGAAGGGAATCGAACCCTCAACCCCCGCCTTGCAAAGGCGGTGCTCTGCCAATTGAGCTACGTCCCCGTGTCGGGGTCAGGACGCGTCGGCGGACCTCGTCGCGTCGCGCCAGACCTCCTTGGCCGGGCTCTGGTCCCGGTGCCGTCGCACGAGCAGGGCGGCCCCGGCGGCCAGGGCGAGCGCCACGAACGTCTTCACCGCACCCCTCTCGACTCCGGTGCCGCCCACGGTACCGCGCGCCCGCGTGCTCGCGCCGGACGCCGCCCGCGGGGTAGGAACCCCTGCGGACGAGGACGTCGAGGACGGGAGCGCGGATGGGCGCGACGGGACGGGCCTATGTGGTGGGCACGTTCGACACCAAGGGCGAGGAGCTGCGCTACGTCGCCGAGCTCCTGCGGGACGCGGGCCACGCGGTGACCACGGTCGACGTGGGGACCAGCGATCCGGAGGCGACGGGCGCCGACGTCGGTCCCCGCCAGGTCGCCGGTGACGAGGCGTTCACCGGCGACCGGGGCAGCTCGGTGTCGGCGATGAGCGCCGCGCTCGAGCGCTGGCTCCCGGCCCGCGACGACGTCGCCGGCGTCCTCGCGCTCGGTGGTTCGGGCGGGACGGCACTGGTGACGCCCGCGCTGCAGAGCCTGCCGGTGGGCGTGCCGAAGCTCGTGGTCTCGACCGTGGCCTCGGGCAACGTCGCGCCGTACGTCGGCGCGGTCGACATGACGCTCATGTACTCGGTCACCGACGTCGCCGGCCTCAACCGCATCAGCCGCCGGGTGCTGGCCAACGCGGCGCACGCGCTCGGCGGGATGATCGGCGCGGAGACGCCGCCGGCCCAGGACAAGCCGGCGCTCGGCCTGACGATGTTCGGCGTGACCACGCCGTGCGTCACCGCGGTGACCGAGACGGTGAGCGAGCACTGGGACTGCCTGGTCTTCCACGCCACCGGCACCGGCGGTCGCGCGATGGAGAAGCTCGTCGACGACCGGCTGATCGAGGCCGTCGTCGACGTCAGCACCACCGAGATCGCCGACTTGGTGGTCGGCGGGGTCATGGCCGCCACCGAGGACCGGTTGGGAGCGATCGCCCGCACGGGGGTGCCGTGGGTCGGGTCGGTCGGCGCGCTGGACATGGTCAACTTCGGCGCGCCCGACACCGTGCCCGAGCGCTTCCGCCACCGCACCCTCTACGAGCACAACGCCCAGGTGACGCTGATGCGCACCACGCCCGACGAGAACCGGACGGCCGCGGCCTTCCTGGCGGACGGCCTCAACGCCTGCCCCGGTCCCGTGCGCCTCGTCCTGCCCACCGGCGGGGTCTCGGCCCTCGACGCGCCCGGCATGCCGTTCGCGGACCCCGAGGCGGACGAGGCCCTGTTCACGACCCTGCGCGAGCGGTTCCGCGCCACCGACGACCACCGCCTCGTCGAGAGCCCGCACCACGTCAACGACCCCGAGTTCGCGGCGGCGCTCGTCGCGGCGCTCGAGGAGATCACCGGAGGACGCCCGTGACCCCGACCCGCACCGAGATCCTCGAACGCCTCCACGCGAAGGTCGATCGGGGCGAACCGATCGTCGGCGGCGGTGCCGGCACCGGCCTCTCGGCACGCTGCGAGGAAGAGGGCGGTATCGACCTCATCGTCATCTACAATTCCGGCCGCTACCGCATGGCCGGGCGGGGTTCACTGGCCGGATTGCTCGCCTACGGCAACGCCAACGACATCGTGGTCGAGATGGCGCGCGAGGTCATCCCGGTGGTGCGCCACACGCCGGTGCTCGCCGGCGTCAACGGCACCGACCCGTTCCTCATCCGCCCGCGGTTCCTGCGCGAGCTCCGTGAGCTCGGGTTCGCCGGGGTGCAGAACTTCCCGACGGTCGGGCTCATCGACGGCACCTTCCGGGTGAATCTCGAGGAGACCGGGATGGGATTCGACCGCGAGGTCGAGCTCGTCGCCGCCGCGCACGACGCGGATCTGCTCACGACGCCGTACGTGTTCTCCCCCGACGACGCCCGCGCGATGACCGAGGCCGGCGCGGACGTCGTCGTGTGCCACATGGGACTGACCACCGGCGGGTCGATCGGTGCGCAGACGGCCAAGTCGCTGGACGACTGCGTGGCCCTCGTCGACGAGTGGGCCGCGGCCGCGCGCGAGGTGCGCGACGACGTCCTCGTGCTCGTGCACGGCGGGCCCGTGTCGTCACCCGACGACGCCGCGTACGTCCTGTCCCGCACCCGTACCTGCCACGGCTTCTACGGCGCCAGCAGCATGGAGCGTCTGCCGACCGAGCAGGCGCTGACCGCCACCACCCGGGCCTTCGTCGACCTGCGACCCAACCGCGACCCCGAGGAGCACCGCTGATGCCCGACGTCACCAGCAGCACCGTCGTGCCCGCCGACGCCGAAACGGCCTGGCGGGTCGTGCGCGACTTCGACGGCCTCCCGGCCTGGCACCCCGGGATCAGCGCCAGCGAGCTCGAGGGCGACGCGCGTGCCGACCAGGTCGGCGCCGTCCGCCGGCTGACACTCGGCGACGGCGGCGTGGTGCGCGAGAGCCTCGTCGCACTCGACGACCGCGAGCGGCGACTGACCTACGCGATCCTCGATTCGCCGTTCCCGGTGCGCGACTACCGCTCGACGATCCGGGTCCTGCCGGTGACCTCGAGCGGGGAATGCGTCGTGACCTGGTCCGTGCTGTTCGACTGCGACCTCGACGAGGCCGAGCGCCTGAGTACGCTGTTCGGCCGCGATGTCTTCGGCACCGGGCTCAGCGGGCTGGTCACGTATTTGTCGCCCGCGCCGTGACGTCGGGCGGCACGAATCGAGTGGGGTGCGATCACCGCGCCATTCCTTTGCTAATGTCGCGAGCGACGCGAGGAAATCGCCACCTCGTCGGCGTGGAGAAGTGAAGGAGTCAGTCCCCCCATGGCCCAGAAGACCATCGTCACCCTGGTCGACGACCTGACCGGCGAAGAGGCCGAAGACATCACCACCGTCGAGTTCGCGCTCGACGGCGTCACCTACGAGATCGACCTCGACGAGAAGAACAGCGAGAAGCTGCGCGACGCGCTCGCCGAGTACGTCGCGGCCGCGCGCCGCACCGGGGGCCGCCGCGCGAGCGGTGGCCGTCGTCGGGCCGGCGGTGGCGCCGGCACCGGCACGCCGCGCGCGACGTCGCCCGGCGGGTACGACCGCGAGACGTCCAAGCAGATCCGCGAGTGGGCCAAGGCCCAGGGCTTCGAGGTCTCCGACCGCGGCCGCGTGCCCAACAACGTCGTCGAGGCGTGGGAGGCCCAGCGCAAGGGCTCCGACAAGGCGGCCACCTTCTCCGGGTGACGCCACGACCCGCAGCACGACGACGGCCCCGGAGCGTGGTGCTCCGGGGCCGTCGTCGTATCGGGGTGGGCCCAGCTGGATTTGAACCAGCGACCTCGTCGTTATCAGCGACGCGCTCTAACCAACTGAGCTATGGGCCCCCGCGAGGTGCGGCCACCAGGTTACCGGAGGCGCACCGGCGGCCGTGCACGGGGATCCGCGCTACTCCCGCTCGGACAGCGTCACCTCGATGCCGCCCGCGACGTCGGCCGAGATGTTGTAGATGAACGCCGAGACGCTCGCCAGCGCGGTGAACAGGATGATGTTCACGACGCCGATGATCGCCGCGATACCGAACACCCCGCCCGCGGTGATGAGATCACCGCCACCGCCACCGGTGTCGGAGGTCAGGTCCTGATAGGTGCCGTTGAGCTGGGCCCACACGCCCATGCCGTCGAGCACCGCGTAGAGCACGCCGACCGCGAACATCCACACGAAGAACAGCGCGACGCCGAGCACGAGCGCGAGCTTGAGCACCGACCACGGGTCGAACCGGCGCACCTGCAGGCTCGCGCGCCGCGGCACCTTGCCGCGAGGGCGCGCCGTCGCCAGGTCGGCGACGTCGTCGGGCTCGCGCCGCCCGTCGTCGGGGTCCTCGCGCGGGCGCATGCCGAGCTGCTCGGGCGAGAGCTGGTTGGTCGGCGCGTCGATGCCCGACGAGCTCGACGTGCCCGACGCGCTCGAGGCGCCCGGCTCGGCCGTGCCGCCCGGCGCGGCCGCCCCCGTGACGGGCGCGGTGCGCGACGCGAGGGGAACGCCCCCCGAGGACGGCGCGGCGCCCTCCGACGGCGGCCGACCCGGCACCCCCAGGGGCCCCACGGGGCGGGGGAACGGTCCCGACGGCGGGTGCGCCCCGGGACCGCCGGGGCCCCGCTGGCCACCGGTCGGGTTCGGCGGCGCCGTGGGACGCGGGCTCGGACGCCCGGCCGCGGGTATCGGACCGGAGGGCGGGCCCGTGGCCGCGCCGCCGCGCTGCCACGGCGGAGGGGGGCCGGCCGATCCGCCGCCGGAGGTCGAGTCGGAGGCCGCGACCGCGTCGGGCTCGGCGTCGTCGGCCCCCTCGTCCCGCGACGAGCCCGCCGGGCCACCGTCCTCGACGGCCTGCACCCGCGTCGTGGACTCCACGTCGCGAGCCCCGTTGCGCTGCGTCTCCCCGTCCCCGTCTCCGGGGCCGCGCTGCGCCTCGGGAGCCGGCTCCTCCGTACTCGTCCGCGCGCCGCCCGACCCCGGTGTGTCCGACGACGCGGTCGGCTCGTCCGGATTGCTCGGTGTGCTCACCACAGGCTCGTCTCGTCGTCGGTGACGGGGGCGGGGCCCGTCAGTGCTGGTCGGTTCGCGTCACACCTGCGGCGGCGAGGTCAGCCCGCCCGCGTCGGGGTCGGCGGCGTTCTCGGCGTTGCGCGCGATGGCGAGCAGCGTGCCACCCTCGCCGAGGTTCATCAGGCGTACACCCTTGGTCTGGCGGCCCGCCTTGCGGACCTCCTTCGCCGTGGTGCGGATGACCCCGCCGCTGGTCGTGATCGCGTACAGCTCGTCGTCGAGCTCGACGATGAGCGCGCCGACCAGCGTGCCGCGCCGGCGGTCGTACTGCAGCGTCAGCACGCCCTTGCCGCCCCGGTTCTGCACCGGGTACTCCTCGATCGGCGTGCGCTTCGCGTAACCGCCACCGGTGGCGACGAGCAGGAACGTGCCGTCGCGCACGACGCCGATCGAGAGCAGCTCGTCCCCGGAGTTGAACCGCATCCCGGTGACGCCGGAGGTCGCGCGGCCCATGGGGCGCAGCGCGTCGTCGGTGGCCGAGAACCGGATCGACTGGCCCTCGGCGGAGACGAGCAGCAGGTCGTCGTCGGCCGAGCACAGCACGGCGCCGACGAGCTCGTCGCCCTCGCGCAGGTTGATGCCGATGAGGCCGCCGGCGCGGTTGGAGTCGAAGTCGGTCAGCCGCGACTTCTTCACCAGCCCGGACTTCGTCGCGAGCACCAGGTACGGCGCCGCGTCGTAGTCCTGGATGTGCATGACCTGCGCGATCTGCTCCTCGGGCTGGAACGCGAGGAGGTTCGCGACGTGCTGGCCGCGCGCGTTGCGGTTGGCCTCGGGCAGCTCGTAGGCCTTCGCCCGGTACACCCGGCCCTTGTTGGTGAAGAACAGCAGCCAGTCGTGGGTCGAGCAGACGAAGAAGTGGGCGACGATGTCGTCCTGCTTGAGCGTCGCGCCCTGGACGCCGCGCCCACCGCGCTTCTGCGCACGGTAGAGGTCGGTCTTCGTGCGCTTCGCGTAGCCGGTGCGGGTGATCGTGACGACGATGTCCTCGACCGCGATGAGGTCGGCGTCGGCGACCTCGCCGTCGTAGCCGACGAGGCGGGTCAGCCGGTTGTCCCCGTGCTTGTCGACGATCTCGGCGAGCTCGTCGCGGACGATCTGCCGCTGGCGCTCGGGCCGGGCGAGGATGTCCTGCAGATCGCGGATCGTCTCCTCGAGCTCGGCGAGCTCGTCGATGATCTTCTGGCGCTCGAGGGCGGCGAGGCGCCGCAGCTGCATGTCGAGGATCGCCTGGGCCTGGAGCTCGTCGATGTCGAGCAGCTCGATGAGGCCGGTGCGGGCCACGTCGACCGTCTCCGACGCGCGGATCAGGGCGATGACCTCGTCGAGGGCGTCCAGCGCCTTGACCAGACCGCGCAGGATGTGGGCGCGCTCCTCGGCCTTGCGCAGGCGGTAGCGCGTCCGCCGCACGATCACGTCGATCTGGTGGCGGATCCAGTGCCGGATCATCTGGTCGAGACGCAGGGTGCGCGGCACGCCGTCGACGATCGAGAGCATGTTGACGCCGAAGCTGTACTGCAGCTGCGTGTGCTTGTAGAGGTTGTTCAGCACGACCTTCGCGACGGCGTCGCGGCGCAGCGTGATGACGATGCGGCGACCCACGCGGTCCGACGACTCGTCGTTGATCTCGGCGATGCCCTGGATGCGCCCGTCGCGCACCAGCGTCGCGATCGACTCGATGAGCGAGTCCGGGTTGACCTGGTAGGGCAGCTCGGTGACGACCAGGATCGTGCGCCCCTTGGCGTCCTCCTCGGCCTCGACCACCGCGCGCATGCGGATCGAGCCGCGCCCGGTGCGGTACGCGGACTCGATGCCGTCGGTGCCGACCACGAGGCCGGCGGTGGGGAAGTCCGGGCCCTTGATGCGCTCCATGAGCGCGGCGAGGGTCTCCTCCTCGGAGGCCTCCGGGTTGTCCAGCGCCCACGTGGCACCGGCGGCCACCTCGCGCAGGTTGTGCGGCGGGATGTTGGTGGCCATGCCCACCGCGATGCCGGCCGAGCCGTTGATCAGCAGGTTGGGCACGCGGCTCGGCAGCACCGCCGGCTCCTGCGTGCGGCCGTCGTAGTTGTCGACGAAGTCGACGGTCTCCTCGTCGATGTCGGCGAGCATCGACATCGCGAGCGGCGAGAGGCGGCACTCTGTGTAGCGCATGGCCGCGGCCGGGTCGTTGCCCGGCGAGCCGAAGTTGCCCTGGCCGTCGATCAGCGGGTAGCGCATCGACCACGGCTGCGCGAGGCGCACGAGCGCGTCGTAGATCGCCGAGTCGCCGTGGGGGTGGTAGTTGCCCATGACGTCGCCGACGACGCGGGCGCACTTGACGTAGCTGCGGTCGGGGCGGAACCCCGAGTCGTACATCGAGTACAGGACGCGCCGGTGGACCGGCTTGAGCCCGTCCTCCACGATCGGCAGCGCGCGGCCCACGATGACCGACATCGCGTAGTCGATGTAGGAGCGCTGCATCTCCTGCTGGATGTCGACCGGCTCGATGCGGTCGCCGGAGCCGGGAGGCAGGGTCGTCTCGGTCACGCGGTCGGTCTCCCCTTCTGCACCCCGGGGCCGCGGCGGACACCGCATCGTCTCGACGGGGGCGTGGTCGTGCTGCCGGACCCGGCCCTGGTCAGCCAGGGGCCCGACCCCTCGATTCTACCGACGGCCGCCGTCGGCCCCCGCGTCCCCCGACGGCGCGTCGAGCGCGGTTCCACGGGAAACGTCCCCGGGGAACCGAACCCTCGACCTGCACTACACGTCGAGGAAGCGCACGTCCTTGGCGTTGCGGGTGATGAACGAGCGCCGCGACTCGACGTCCTCGCCCATGAGCACGCTGAACAGCTCGTCGGCGGTGGCCGCGTCGTCGAGCGTCACCTGCAGCAGCATCCGGGTCCTCGGATCCATCGTGGTCTCCCACAGCTCCTTGGCGTTCATCTCGCCGAGGCCCTTGTACCGCTGGACGCCGTCGTCCTTGTTGATCTTCTTGCCCGCGGCCCGCCCGGCCTCGAGCAGCCCGTCGCGCTCGCGGTCCGAGTAGGCGAACTCCGGCTCCGCGTTCCGTCCGCTCCACTTGATCTTGTAGAGCGGCGGCTGCGCGAGGAAGACGTGGCCGTTCTCCACCAGCGGCCGCATGAAGCGGAACAGCAGCGTGAGCAGCAGCGTGCGGATGTGCTGGCCGTCGACGTCGGCGTCGGCCATCAGCACGATCTTGTGGTAGCGCAGCTTCGACAGGTCGAACTCGTCGTGGATGCCGGTGCCCAGCGCGGTGATGATCGACTGGACCTCGTTGTTCTTGAGGACGCGATCGATGCGGGCCTTCTCGACGTTGATGATCTTCCCGCGGATCGGGAGGATCGCCTGGAACATCGAGTCGCGCCCGGACTTGGCCGACCCGCCCGCGGAGTCGCCCTCGACGATGTAGACCTCGCTGCGCTCGGGGTCGTTGCTACGGCAGTCGGCGAGCTTGCCGGGCAGCCCACCGAGGTCGCCGGCGGTCTTGCGGCGCACGAGCTCGCGGGCCTTGCGCGCCGCGAGACGCGCCTGCGCCGAGCCCACCGCCTTGTTGATGATGGTCTTGGCCTCGGCCGGGTTGGCCTCGAACCAGTCGGCGAGGTGCTCGTTGCAGACCTTCTGGACGAACGAGCGCACCTCGGTGTTGCCGAGCTTGGTCTTGGTCTGGCCCTCGAACTGGGGCTCGGCCACCTTCACCGACACGATGGCCGCGAGGCCCTCGCGGATGTCGTCGCCGGTCAGCGCCGGGTCCTTGTCCTTGAGGAGCTTCTTGTCGCGCGCGTAGCGGTTGACCGTCGCGGTCAGCGCCGAGCGGAAGCCCTCCTCATGGGTGCCACCCTCGGTGGTGTTGATGGTGTTGCAGAAGGTGTAGACCGACTCCGAGTAGCCCGAGTTCCACTGCATCGCGACCTCGACCTGGTGGCCGGTGCCCTCGGCCTGGAACCCCACCGGCTTGCGGTGGATCGGGTCCTTGGCGTGGTTGATGTGCGCGACGAAGTCCTCGAGCCCGCCCGGGTAATGGAAGGTGCGCTCGGTGACCTTGGCGACGTAGCCCTCGGCGTCCGGGGCGTCGTCGATCACGGTGCTCTCGTCGTCGGAGCCCTCGGGCTTGCGCTCGTCACGCAGCACGATGGTCAGGCCCTTGTTGAGGAACGCCATCTCCTGCAGGCGGCGCGAGACCGTCTCGAAGTTGTACGACGTCGTCTCGAAGATCGTCGGGTCGGCCCAGAACGTGATCGACGTGCCGGTCTTCTTCGTCTTGCCGACCTGGTTGAGCGGCCCGGGACGCGCGTGGTCGTAGTGCTGCGTCCAGATCTGGCCGTCGGTGTGAATCTCGACGTCCAGCGCCGTGGACAGCGCGTTGACGACGCTGACGCCGACGCCGTGCAGACCGCCGGAGACGGCGTACGACTTGTCGTCGAACTTGCCGCCCGCGTGCAGCATGGTCAGCACCATCTCGACCGCGGGCTTCTTCTCCACCGGATGCATGCCCACCGGGATGCCGCGGCCGTCGTCGACCACCGAGATGCCGCCGTCAGCGAGGAGGCCGACCTCGACCCGCGTGGCGTAGCCGGCCATCGCCTCGTCGACGGCGTTGTCCACGACCTCCCAGATCAGGTGGTGCAGACCGCGCTCACCCGTGGAGCCGATGTACATGCCGGGCCGCTTGCGGACGGCCTCGAGACCCTCCAGGACCGTGATGGACGAGGCGCTGTAGTCGCCGTTGTTCTTCTTGGCCGAGTTCTGTGCGGCTGCCACGGGCTCCGGAGTCTCCCTCGCGTGGACGCAGGGGCCCGGTCGCGACGGCGAACGGGCAGGTCGATCTGCCTCCAGTCTACCGGTCCCGCTCGCCAGAACGGCCCCGGTACACGGCTCAGCGCGTCACAGGGCGCCGGAATCGGGCCCGGGAGGGGTCGACCGCCCGAGACGCCCTCTCGACGGCTCTCGGCGGGCGGTGGCGGCGTACCGACCGGTCACCGCTCAGCCGTAGGTGTCGCGCGGGCCGCGACCCGACACGTGACGGGGGCCGCGACGCCAGCTCGGGGCCGTCGGGCCGTGGATGCGCATGCGGGTCACGACGCCGTCGCCGAGGCCGGCCGCGATGCGGGCGACGAGCTGGCGCTGGAGAAGGCGCAGCTGCGTGGCCCAGGCCGTCGAGTCGGCCTGCACGGTCAGCTCGCCCTCGCGCAGCGACACCGGGCGGGCGTGCTCGGCGACCTCCGCGCCCACGAGCTCGGCCCACCGTCCGAAGACCGCGCCGTCCGACAGGCGCGGGGCCCAGCCGCGCTCGCCCGAGAGCCGGGAGGCGAGGCGACCCAGCGGCTGCGGGTCGCGGTCGTCCGCGCCGGCGCCGGACCACCCGCGTCGCCGGGTCCGCCCCAGCCCGTTCGCACCGCGCCGTACCGGGCGCCGCACCCCGCCGGCGCCGCCGCCCGCCGCGGCCCGTTTCGCCGCGCTCGCCTCGCGGGCGGCGGCGAGCGCGTCGCGAGCGAGGTCCGCGCCCCGGCGGGGCAAGGGATCCGCAGGAGAATCGCCCGATCCGGGGGTGTGGACAGCGTCCTCGGAGCGACTGCCCTGCTCGCGCCCCGGATCCGGGTCCGGACGATCGCGTCCGCCGGATCTCCCGGACGAGTTGTCCACAGCATCCACAGGTCTGTCCCCAGCACCCGTGCCACGATCACGCTTCCGGACCACCAGTGACACCCCCCGTCGTCCGACCTGCGCCCAGAATCTCACTCACCGTGCCCGAATCGACCACGTAGCGTGCCCCCTGCAGTTCGCCGGGCACATCGTCGTCCACCGCGGCGGTGACGAGGACCTGCTCCGCGCGTCCGGCGGTGCGCGCGAGCGCCCGGCGCCGCCGGACGTCCAGTTCCGCGAAGACGTCGTCGAGCACCAGCACCGGCTCCGAGCCCTCCCCGCGCAGCAGCTCGAACCCGCCGAGGCGCAGCGCGAGCGCCATCGACCACGACTCCCCGTGGCTGGCGTACCCCTTGGCCGGGCCCTCGCCCAGCACGAGCTCGAGGTCGTCGCGGTGCGGGCCGACCAGGCACACCCCGCGCTCGATCTCCTGCCTGCGCCGGCGCCGCATCTCCTCGAGCAGCACCACCTCCAGGTCCTCGACCGGCGGCACGTCCGCGCCCGCGACCCCGATCTCGTCGACGGTCGCGACCTTGGAGCGGTAGCGCGCGTCCACCGCCACCGACTCGGGCGCGACCTCGGCGTAGGCGTCCCGGACGTGCGGGGCCAGGGCGGCGGCGAGCTCGAGGCGGCCGGCGACGAGGACGGCACCGGCCCGCGCGAGGTGGGCATCCCAGACGTCGAGGGTGCTCGTGTCCCCACGGGCGTGGCGGGCGGTCTTGAGCAGCGCCGAGCGCTGGCGCAGCACCTTGTCGTAGTCCGCGCGCGCCCCCGCCCACCGCGGCGCCCGGGCCACGAGGAGGTCGTCGAGGAAGCGGCGGCGCTCGCCCGGATCGCCCCGGACCAGCGCGAGGTCCTCGGGGGCGAACACCACCGTGCGCACGATGCCCAGCACCTCGCGGGGGCTGCGCACCGGCGCGCGGTTGACGCGCGCCCGGTTGGCCCGTCCGGCGGCGATCTCGACCTGGACGGTGAGCTCGCGGCCCTCGTTGACCACGACCGCCCGCACCGTGGCCGCCGCGGCACCGCGGCGGATCAGCGGGGCGTCACCGGCCACGCGGTGCGACGACAACGTGGCCAGGTAGCCCACGGCCTCGACGAGGTTGGTCTTGCCCTGGCCGTTGGCCCCCACCAGCACCGAAACCCCGGGCGCGAAGGTCAGGTCGGCGTGGGACCAGGAGCGGAAGTCGGTGACCGACAGCGCCCGCACGTACATCCGCCCTCCCGTCGCTGCGCTCGCCCGGCATCCTTCCCGTCGCTGCGCTCGCCCCGGCATCCTTCCCGTCGCTGCGCTCGCCCGGGTCCTTCCCGTCGCTGCGCTCGCCCGGGGGGAGGCGGGCGATCAGCCGCCCGTCGGCGGCTCGAGCGCGGCGTCGCCCGCCTTGTGCACGGCGTGGCCGCCGAACTGGGCGCGCAGGGCCGCCACCGCCTTCATCGCCGGGGAGTCGACCTGGCGGGAGGCGAAGCGGGCGAACAGGGCCGCCGAGATCACCGGCAGCGGCACGGCGTGCAGGATGGCCTCGTCGACCGTCCAGCGGCCCTCGCCGGAGTCCTCGGCATAGCCCGTGATGCGGTCGAGGTGCGGGTCATCCTCGAGGGCGCGGACCATGAGGTCGAGCAGCCAGCTGCGCACGACCGTGCCGCGGCTCCAGGCCTTCATGACCGCGCCGACGTTCTCGACCGGGCCGCCGGCGTTGAGCAGCTCGTAGCCCTCGGCGTAGGCCTGCATGAGGCCGTACTCGACGCCGTTGTGGACCATCTTCGCGTAGTGGCCCGCGCCGACCGGCCCGGCGTGCACGAAGCCCTCCTCGCGCGGGCCCTCGGGCCGCAGGGCGTCGAAGACCGGCATCATCCGCTCGATGTCGGCCGGGTCGCCGCCGGCCATGAGGCCGTAGCCCTCGGTGCGTCCCCACACGCCGCCCGAGACCCCGCAGTCGACGTAGCGGATGCCGTGGGCGTCGAGCAGCTCGGCGTGCACGGTGTCGTCGGTGAACTTGCTGTTGCCGCCGTCGACGACGAGGTCGCCCTCGTCGAGCAGGTCGGCCAGGCTGCGCACCGTCGAGTGCGTCGGCTCGCCCGCCGGGATCATCAACCACAGCGTGCGGGGCGCCGAGAGCGCCTTGACCAGCTCGTCGAGCGACCCGACGTCGCCCGAGCCGTCGTTGGCGTAGCCGACGACCTCGTGGCCGGCGGCGCGTAGCCGTTCGGCCATGTTGCCGCCCATGCGTCCGAGACCGACCATCCCCAGCTGCACGTCGGAGTTCCTCTCGTCGGCCGGCGCGGGATGCACCTGCGCTCGGGTCGGATGGCGGCCCGGGCGTCAGCCCGGCAGCCGCACCGGCATCAGGAGGTAGAGGTACCCGGGCCGGGGCTCGGGAAGATCTTCGGCCGCGTCACCCGGTCCGGGCTCGGGCGTCGTCGCCCCGCCACCGGTGGGCTCCGCGTCGTCGGTCCCCTCCGACCCGGACTCGCCGGGAGGCGTCGCCGGGCGCAGCAGCGCGGGGCGGCTCGGCGTGGTGAACGACATGTGGGCGTGCTCGGCGCCGAGCGCGGAGAGCCCGTCGAGGAGGTAACCCGGGTTGAACGCGATGGTGAGCGGCTCGCCGACGAATCGGCACGCCAGCTCCTCCTCGGCGCTGCCCTCGTCGTCGCCGCCGGCGGTGAGGCGCAGGACGTCGTCGGCGAACTCGAGACGGACCTGCGTCCCGCGCTCGGCCACGAGGGAGACGCGCTTGATGGCCTCCACCAGCGGCGCGATCTCGAGCACGGCGGCCGAGGTGTGCTCCTTGGGCAGCAGCTGGCGGTAGCGCGGGAACTCCGCGTCGAGCAGGCGCGTGGTGGAGCGGCGCCCGCCGCCGGCCAGGCCGAGCAGCCCGTCGCCGCGCGCCAGCGCCATCTCGATGCGCGAGCCCGACGACGTCAGCGTCTTGGCCGCCTCGGCCAGCGTCTTGGCGGGGGCGAGCAGCGCGACCTCGCCCGACTCGCCGGCGCCCGCACTCTCGCCGGGCTCCCAGCTGAACTCGCGGACGGCGAGGCGGAACCGGTCGGTGGCCGCGAGTGTCAGCGTCGAGCCGTCGATCTCGATGCGGATGCCGGTGAGCATCGGCAGCGTGTCGTCCCGGCCGGCGGCCACCGCCACCTGCGAGACGGCCTGGGCGAAGACCTCGGGCGCGAGCGCGCCGGCGACCGGCGGCATCTCGGGCAGCTGCGGGTAGTCCTCGGCCGACATCGTCGGGAGGCTGAACCGCGCGTTGCCGCACGCGATGGCCGCGCGGGGCCCGTCGACGGTGACGTCCACGGGGTGCGGCGGCAGGGCCCGTGTGATGTCGGCGAGCAGCCGCCCCGAGACCAGCGCACGGCCCGCGTCCCCGATCATCGCCGGGACCTCGACGCGGGCGGACACCTCGTAGTCGAACCCCGAGACCGTCAACGTGCCGTCGCCCTCGGTGTCGAGCAGGACGCCGCCGAGCACCGGGACGGGCGCGCGGCTCGGGAGGCTGCGGGCGACGAAGGCCACGGCGTCGGCGAGGGCGTCGCGTTCGACGCGGAACTTCATCGCGGGTCCTCCCCCTTGCTGGGCCGTTTCGAGGGCATCTCGTCGTCGGGCGGGGACGCCCCCCCGGCGGGTGCATCACGGTAGAGCCTGCACCAGGGGTCCGACACTCCGGGCCCGGTCGCCATCCGAGCCGATCAGGTGGTCCGGCGGCGTGTCTCGGCGAGGTCACGACGACCGTCCACACCACCTCTTCTCTGGAAGTTCTCTAGAGAGAGAAAGACAGTAGGACCAGTAGGTCCTGTGCGTGGTGTGGACGGCGGGCGTCGTCGCAGGTCGGGCGGCCGGATCCGGTGTGGACACCCCGGCGGCGGAGATGCCCGGATCCGGGGACGGATCGGCGCGTCCGGTGGACGGATCGTCCCGGCGTCTGCTCGTCCCGGCGCCTTCCACCGCACCGCTGGGGATGTCCACAGACTTGTCCCCAGCTGTGGGTCGATCGGGAATCGACCGATCGCGGTGTGCTACCGGGGTGGGTGCTCGGCGCCGGGGCCCGACGACTCACCGCCGGCCCCTGCTTCCTGTGGTCACGCTCCGTCCCTCGAGGGGCGGGATCCGTTGGACGCAGCGTGACGAAATCCGCATCGATCGAGCCGCGTGTCGTTGTCGGCGCGCGGAACCGGAGTGCCCGACGCGGGTCGTCGGGACACGACTCGGGCTCCGTCGGGAGCCCGGCTACCGAGGAGCGAGGGCGTCCCTGGGTGCGTGCGAGGCAGCGAGGGCGCCCCTCGCTGCGCACTCAGCCGCGGGCGCGCTGCTTGATGCGCGCGGTGAGCTCCTGGACCTGCTCGTAGGTCCGGCGCCGCTCGGCCATCTCCTTGCGGATCTTCTTGTCCGCATGCATGACCGTTGTGTGGTCGCGGTTGCCGAACATCTGCCCGATGCGCGGCAGGGACAGGTCGGTGAGCTCGCGACAGAGATACATCGCGATCTGGCGGGCCAGGGCGAGCGCCTTGGTCTTGCCGGGACCGCAGAGGTCGTCGATGGACACCGAGTAGAACTCGGCGGTCACCGCCATGATCGTCGGAGCGGTGATCTCCGACTGGCGGGAGTCGGGGATGAGGTCGCGCAGGACGATCTCGGCGAGCTGCAGGTCGATCGGCTGGCGGTTGAGCGACGCGAAGGCCGTGACGCGGATGAGCGCGCCCTCGAGCTCGCGGATGTTGCGCTCGATGCGGTCCGCGATGAACTCGAGGACCTCGGGCGGCGCGGCCATCCTCTCGCCGGCGGCCTTCTTGCGCAGGATGGCGATGCGCGTCTCGAGCTCGGGCGGCTGGATGTCGGTGATCAAGCCCCACTCGAAGCGGGTGCGCAGCCGGTCCTCCAGCGTCTCGAGCCGCTTCGGCGGGCGATCGGAGGACACGACGATCTGCTTGTTCGCGTTGTGCAGGGTGTTGAAGGTGTGGAAGAACTCCTCCTGGGTGCCTTCCTTGCCCTCCAGGAACTGGATGTCGTCCACCAGCAGCACGTCGACGTCGCGGTAGCGGCGTTGGAAGGCCACCTTGCGGTCGTCGCGCAGCGAGTTGATGAAGTCGTTGGTGAACTCCTCGGTCGACACGTAGCGCACGCGCATGCCGGCGAACAGGCGCTGGGCGTAGTGCCCGACGGCGTGCAGCAGGTGCGTCTTGCCGAGCCCGGAGTCGCCCCAGACGAACAGCGGGTTGTACGCGCGGGCCGGCGCCTCGGACACCGCGACGGCGGCGGCGTGGGCGAAGCGGTTGGAGGCCCCGATGACGAACGTGTCGAACGTGTACTTCTCGTTGAGCCGCGTCTGGGACCGCGGCGCGCCGCGGGCCGGGTCGGGCCCGGTGTCGCGCAACTCGCCCGGCGGCTCCCCCGGCGGGCGGGGCGCCCAGATCTCGTGGACCGCGGCGAGCCCGTCCTCGACCTCGTCGACCTCCTCCTCGGGGTGCGACCGGTCGGGATTGTGGGTCACCCGCCCGACGCCGGCGGCCGCCGCGATCGCCTCGGCCCGGTGCGACGAGGTCGGCGACGAGGGCGAGGAGGTCGCGGCGAGGTAGCCGGTGTCCGGTCCGGTGTCGGAGGGGCGGTGCCCGTCGCCCGACGGGTGCCCGCCGTCGGCGGAGGGCACGGTGGCGCGGGGCAGCGGGGACGTGCTCGGCCCGATCTCGGGCGTGGGGCGGGCGCTGTGGTCGACGCGGACGGCCAGCGAGACCGGGCGGCCGATGTGTCGGGACAGTGCGGCGACGATCGGGTCGCGCAGCGCGCGCTCGATGGCCTCCTTGGCGAACTCGCTCGGCGCGGCGAGCAGCGCGGTGTCCTCCAGCAGGCCCAGCGGGCGCGTCACGCGGACCCAGGCCCGCTGCTGCGGGGAGAGTGCGGCGCCGTCCCCCGACCCGGCGGTGAGCTCGGCGACGACACGACCCCACGTCTCGTCGAGGTCGAAGAGCTGGTCCGACATCCGGCACCCCTCTCCGTCCCCTGCCCCGGCACGCGGCGGCCCGTCCGACCGCGGGCGCGCGTGTCCACAGTCCTGTCCACAACTGTGCACGACGGAGCGCGGACGGTGACGCGTGGGTCCCGGTGATCCCCCCCGGCGCCCGGGCACGATATCCACCCCGGGGACGCAGTGCGTGGGACTGTCGGCGGGCACGTGTCCTCGGCGGGAGAAGGACGCTAACAAGGCAGCCGACCGGCCCACAACCTCCCCTCGGAGGGCACTCCGGACCGGGGTGCTCGTCGCGCGGGGTGGACCGGCTACCCTGGAACGGACCGGAGCCGCCGTCCATCGTGGACGAAGGGCACTGACCGTGGCGTCGCGAGCACGCGACGCGTTGGAGCAGGAGAACGCGAGAGTGGCCAAGGGCAAGCGCACGTTCCAGCCGAACAACCGTCGGCGGTCGAAGACCCACGGCTTCCGGCTGCGCATGCGCACGCGTGCGGGTCGCGCCGTGCTCGCCGCGCGCCGCCGCAAGGGCCGCGAGCAGCTCAGCGCCTGACCGGGTCGCCGGCCGGGCCGGCGCTCGACCACCCGACGGGGCCCCTCCGACGTGGAGGCGGTCCCGTCGTCGTGTCTCGGGCGCGCCGCGCCCGCCCGTGCCGCGCCCCCACCCACCGTGCTGCCCCGCGCCCTCCGGATCACCCGGCCCCAGGACTTCCGCCTCGTGCTGCGCCGCGGACGGCGCGCCGGGCGGCGGCGACTCGTCGTGCACGCGCTCGCCACGTCGATCCCGCGCCCGGCGCGGGCCGGGCTCGTCGTGGGCCGCGGGGTGGGGCCGGCCGTCGTGCGGCACCGGGTCAGCCGGCGCCTGCGCCACCTGCTGCGCCCGCGCCTGGAGGCCCTCCCCCCGGGTACCGACCTCGTCGTGCGCGCCCAGGCCCCGGCGGCGGACGCGACCTCGGTCGAGCTGGGCGAGGACCTCGACGCCGCGCTCGCCCGGCTCGGCCTCGACCACCACGGGTCGGGCTCCTCCGCGGCGGCCCCCCGGCTCACGGACTGAACAGGTAGTTGCGCTCGGTGTCGACGATCCCCGCGACGGGCCGCCAACCCGCCGACCACGTGCAGGCCCGGTACCCCCGGTCCGTGAGCCGGTCGAACAGCTCCGCCGCGCGCACCCCGTACTTGCGGGTGTGCCGGTCCTCGATCTCGAGCAGCAGGTGCGGGCGGTGATGCGCGAGGGTCGCGGCCGCACCGTCGAGCAGCGCGCCCTCCGCGCCCTCGACGTCGGCCTTGACGAGGCGCACCCGCGGCAGGCCGAGGTCGGCGACGATCGCGTCGACGGTCTCGACCGGCACGGCCTCGAGCCGGTGGCGGGAGAACTCGCGGTTGGGCCCGTCGTCCCGTGCCCCCGCGGTGAGGTAGGCGCGCCCGTGCACGGGCAGCCCGCGCCGGCGCGGGACGGAGAGGTGTGCCGTACCGGGGGCGGCGCCGAGCGCGACGCGGTGCAGTGCCACCCAGGACAGCCCGGCCGCGCGGACCCCGAGCTGCAGGGCCCGGTGGGCGGCGCGCTGGGGCTCGAAGGCGTGCACGGCGCCGCTCGGGCCGACGAGGTCGGCGAGCACGTGGGTGTAGAGCCCGAACTCCGCGCCGACGTCGAGGCAGACGTCACCCGGCCCGACGAGCTCGGCCAGGCCGAGGATCTCCTTCTCGACGACGAGGCGCCGGCGCGCGCCCGCGGCGAGGACGGCGCGCACCGCGCGGGACCGTCGGGTGCCCCCCGTCCGTCCGTCGGCGGCGGCCACTCCGTCGATCGACACAGCGTCGATGATTTCACGACGGCGGGTCCGGCCCCCGTCGACGGTCGCTTCCCGGAGCCGGGAGGGGCACCATGGCAGCGACGAGTGCGACCGGCGTCCGCCGGGCCGACGGTGCCCCCGGGGCACGCGGCCCGCGGCCCGAGGAGGAGGACGGCATCGGTGGAGCACCGAGCCCCGGTGCAGGACACGCCGACCGGTGACCGGTCGACCCGGCCATCGGTCGCGGTGCGCGCGCTGGTGGCCGTCCTGCGCTTCTACCAGCGCTGGCTCTCGCCGATGCTCCCGCCGTCGTGCCGCTTCCACCCCACCTGCAGCGCCTACGCCGTCGAGGCCCTGCGCACGCACGGGGTCGTGATCGGCACGGGCCTGACCCTGGTCAGGGTGGCCAAGTGCGCGCCCTGGCACCCTGGAGGCCTGGATCCGGTGCCGCCCCGCGGGCCCCGGACGTGGTGCGGGTGGCCCCGCCGCGCCGCCGACCCGGGGGACGACGTCCCCCACACCGAGGAGCGAGAGTCGTGCTGAACTTCATCTACTACCCCGTGTCGGCCATCATGTGGTTCTGGCACGAGGTGTTCGGCTTCCTCCTCGGGCCCGCGAACGGCTTCGCGTGGATGCTGTCGGTGATCTTCCTCGTCTTCACGCTCCGCGCGCTGCTGATCAAGCCGTTCATCAGCCAGGTCCGCTCGATGCGGAAGATGCAGGAGTTCCAGCCGCAGATCAAGAAGCTGCAGGAGAAGTACAAGAACGACCGGCAGAAGCTCGCCGAGGAGATGCAGAAGCTCCAGCGCGAGCACGGGGTGAACCCCCTCGGGGGCTGTCTGCCGCTGCTGGTGCAGCTGCCGGTGTTCATCGGCCTGTTCCACGTGCTGCGCGGCTTCCAGCCGAACTACCCGTACAACTACGTCTTCGACCGGGGCGACATCGAGTCGTTCCTGGCCGCCGACCTGTTCGGGGTACGGCTGTCGGAGGCGGTCGCCGGCGGGATGCCCGCCCCGGGGACCCTCTCGTTCACCTTCGGCGACTTCCAGGCCCACGTGCTCCCGGTGGCCCTGCCCCTGATGATCGCCGCGGCGGTGGCGACGCACTTCACCGCCCGCATCTCGCAGCAGCACCAGAGCCCGGCGGCCGCCGCGAACCCCCAGGCCGCGATCATGGGCAAGATCACCATGTGGCTGTTCCCGGCCGGTCTGCTCGTGTTCGGCGTGTTCTTCCCCGTCGCGATCCTCATCTACTTCCTGAGCCAGAACACCTGGACGCTCGGCCAGCAGTTCCTCATCTACCGCAAGATCGCCCGCGAGGAGGAGGAGAAGCGCGAGCAGGCTCGCGAGCAGCGCGACAACCTCGCCCCGCGTCCGGGCCAGAAGCCCCAGCGCCAGCGCCCGGCCGGTCCCGCCGGCACCGTTCCGGCGACCACCGGGACCGACGGCGAGGTCGACGGCGAGGTCGACGGCGAGGTCGACGCCGCCCCGGACGCGACGGCCCCCGCCGACGACCGGCCCGCGCCCGGCGCGGCCCCGAAGCCCGGCGCGAAGCCGTCGGCTCGTCGGTCCCCCGGCAAGGTCGGCCCGGCACGTTCCGGTGGCGCCCGCCAGGGCTCGGGCAACGCCGCGCCGGGCAAGGTCGCGCGCGCCGGCGGAAACGGGGCCGGCGGCGGCAAGGGCAAGGGCGGAGCCGCGTCGGGCAGCGGCAACGGCAGCGGCGGCTCCGGCGGCGGCAAGGGCGGACAGCTCGCCTCTTCGGGCCAGGGCAAGAGGCCGAAGAAGAAGAAGTAGCCCCACGGCGAGGGCGCGACGTCGCCGCCCCCGCCGTCCGTCCGGTCCCGTGCGCGAACTCCCGCGGCACGGATCGGACCACTCGACCCGCACGCCCGCGCGATGCCGGCGCGATGCGTGCCAGACAGGCCCCGGCAGGACCGGGCGGAAGGGAGACGGCGTGTCGGAGACGGTGGCGTCGCAGGACGAGGACCGGGCGGACGCGGTGGCGCCCGCGGAGGACGCCTCGAGGGCCGAGCGCAGCTCGGAGGACCAGCTGGTCCGCGAGGGCGACATCGCGGGCGACTACCTCGAGCGTCTGCTCGACATCCTCGACTTCGACGGGGACATCGACCTCGACGTCGAGGCGGGGCGGGCGGTCGTCAGCGTGGACGGGGGCAAGGACCTCGAGAAGCTCGTCGGCGCCCGCGGCGACGTCCTCGAGGCGCTCCAGGAGCTGACGCGTCTGGCGGTCCAGCAGGCGACCGGATCGCGGAACCGGCTCATGCTCGACATCGCGGGCTGGCGCTCCCAGCGGCGCTCCGAGCTCACCGATCTCGGGCGCCAGGCGGCCCAGGAGGCCAAGGACACGGGGCACAGCCAGCGGATGCGGTTCATGACCCCGTTCGAGCGCAAGATCGTGCACGACGCCGTCGCGTCGGTCGGCGGCGTCCGCAGCGAGAGCGAGGGCGAGGAGCCCCGCCGTCGCGTCGTGGTCCACCCGGCGGGCTGAGCACCGTGCCCGGGGGTCCAGCTCGACTCCGCTCCGTGTCCCGGCCGCACGTTCCACGTGGAACACAGCCGTGAGCACCGCCCGCGGCGGGCCGGCCGAGGGTGGTGACGTCACGGACAGGCCGGCGGTGCCCGAGACACCGCCGGCGGCCGCCGAGGTGTTCGGCGACCAGCTCCCGGTGGCCGAGCGCTACGTCGAGCTCCTCGCCGGGCCCGGCCACGACCAGGGCGTGATCGGTCCCCGCGAGCTGCCGCGCCTCTGGGAGCGCCACGTGCTCAACAGCGCGGCGGTCGGCGAGGTGCTGCCGGTGGGTGCCACTGTGGTCGACATCGGCTCGGGGGCGGGGCTCCCCGGCGTGCCGCTCGCGCTCGCGCGGCCGGACCTCGCCATCACGTTGCTCGAGCCGATGGCGCGGCGCGTCGCGTGGCTCGAGCGGGTGGTGGACGAGCTGGGCCTCGGGGTCACCGTCGTCCGGGGCCGGGCCGAGGAGCGCGAGACGCGGCGGCGGTGCGGCGAGAGCGACGTGGTCACCGCCCGGGCCGTCGCCCCGATGGGGCGGCTCGCGACCTGGTCGCTCCCCCTCGTCCGGCCGGGTGGGACCCTGGCCGCGATGAAGGGCGCGAGCGCCGCGAGCGAGGTCGAGCGCGACCTCAAGGAGATCCGCGCCGCCGGCGGCGAGGACTGCCGGGTGGTGCGGTGCGGCGTGGGAGACGCGGCCACGACGGTCGTGCTGGTAAGCCGGAGCGAGCGGCGTGGGACGTCCCCCGGTTCCGGGCGCCGCGCCCGCGGCAGGAAGGATCGAGCCCGTGACTGAGCGATCGACGTCCACCCCGGCGGGTCGAGCCGTCGCCGAGCGCCCGGTTCCACGTGAAACTCCTCGCGGGGACCGCCCGTCCGCGGAGAAGGTGCGCGAGGCGGTGAGCGACGCGGCCGCCAGTGCCGGCGCCGGGGTGCTCGGCGCCGGGGAGGTGCTGTACCCGGGCGCCGACGAGGGCATGACGCCGATCGCCGAGGAGGCGGCACGCGCCGCGCGCGTCCTGCACCCCGAGGACCACCGGCTGCCGCGGCCGACCGAGCGCCGCATCATCACCGTCGCCAACCAGAAGGGCGGCGTCGGCAAGACGACGAGCGCGGTCAACCTGGCCGCCGCCCTGTCGCTGCACGGGTCGCGCGTGCTCGTGGTCGACCTCGACCCGCAGGGCAACGCGAGCACCGCGCTCGGCGTCGACCACCGCAGCGGCACGCCCTCGATCTACGAGGTGCTGCTCGGGGAGATGACGATCGACGAGGCCGCCGCCGTGTGCGAGCGCTCGTCGGACCTGCTGTGCGTGCCGGCGACGATCGACCTGGCGGGCTCGGAGATCGAGCTCGTCTCGATGCTCAACCGGGAGTCGCGGCTCAAGAACGCGTTGACGACGGAGGCGCTCGACCGCCTCGACGTCGACTACGTCATCATCGACTGCCCGCCGTCGCTCGGGCTGCTCACGCTGAACGCGATGGTCGCGGCGCCCGAGGTGCTGATCCCGATCCAGTGCGAGTACTACGCGCTGGAGGGGCTCTCCCAGCTGCTCAACAACATCGCGTTGGTGCAGTCGCACCTCAACCCGCAGCTGCACGTCTCCACGATCCTGCTGACGATGTACGACGGGCGCACGAAGCTCGCCGACCAGGTGACCACCGAGGTGCGCAACCACTTCGGCGAGATCGTGCTGCGCACCGTCATCCCGCGCAGCGTCAAGGTCTCCGAGGCACCCGGCTTCGGGCAGACGGTGCTGACCTACGACCCGGGCTCGCGCGGAGCGATGAGCTACCTGGACGCGGCCCGCGAGGTCGCCGCCCGCACCGTCGTGCGGCGCCAGCCGGAGGGTGAGGGAGCGCGATGACGGAGCGGACCGAGCGTCGGGGCGGGCTGGGCCGGGGGCTCGCGGCCCTGATCCCCACCGGTCCCCCGGAGACCGAGCCCGCGCCGTCGCCGTCAAGCCACGGCCTGGGCGCGCGGGCGGCGGACGTCGTCATCGGCGCGCGGCGGGGCGAGGACCCCGTGTCGTCCGCGTCGTCCGCGGCGACCGCGGAGGGCGGGGACGAGACGCCGGCGTCGCCCGAGGTGACCGGGAGCGAGGTCGCCGGCGCGGTCTACCGCGAGGTACGCCTCGACGGCATCCGACCGAACCCGCGGCAGCCGCGGCAGGTGTTCGACGAGGAGGCTCTCGCCGAGCTCGAACACTCGATCCGCGAGTTCGGGCTCCTGCAGCCGATCGTGGTCCGCGAGCTCGGCGAGCCCGAGCCGTCACCGGACGGCGGGCCGTCGCTCACCCACGAGCTCGTGATGGGCGAGCGTCGCTGGCGGGCCGCCCAGCGGGTGGGGCTCGAACACATCCCGGCGATCGTGCGGCGCACGCCGGACGACACGTTGCTGCGCGACGCGCTGCTCGAGAACATCCACCGGGTCCAGCTGAACCCGCTGGAGGAGGCCGCGGCCTACCAGCAACTGCTCACCGAGTTCGACGTGACGCACGAGCAGCTCGCCGACCGGATCGGCCGCAGCCGGCCCGCGATCACCAACACGATCCGTCTGCTGCGTCTCCCCGTCGCCGTCCAGCGGCGGGTCGCGGCCGGGGTGCTGTCCGCCGGCCACGCGCGCGCGTTGCTCGGGCTCGACGACCCGGGCGCGCAGGAGGAGCTGGCCGCGCGCATCGTGGCCGAGGGGCTGTCCGTGCGGGCGGCCGAGGAGGCCGTGACGCTCGCCCGCGGCGGGACCCCCGGCGGGGGCAAGCGGGCGCCCGCGCGGCGGCCGATGCACGCGCCGGGACTCCAGGACCTCGCGGAACGGCTGTCGGACACGTTCGACACCCGCGTCAAGGTCGAGCTGGGCCAGCGCAAGGGCCGGATCGTCGTCGAGTTCGGCTCGGTGGACGATCTGGAGCGCATCGCGCGCCTGATGGGCCGGGACCCGTCCTCGGGCCCGTCACCCCAGGAGTGATCGCCGGGGCGCCCAGCGTCGATCTGGGGGCGCCCTGAGATCGACGCTGACGCGTGGGCGGTGGTAGGGAGCGGGCTCGTCGGTGACGCCGAGCACGCGGTTCGTCCGGCCGGGGGACCCCGTGGCCGGGACGTCGATGAGCGGGGACCGTATCCTCGCGCCGGAGATTCGTCGGGGAAGGCGGGACGCGTGACGCGGAGCTGTGTCGGGGTCACCCTCGACAACATCGAGGAGCTGCCCAAGCAGTGTCGCCGCTGCGTCTACTGGGAGATCCCGCCGCACCTCGCCGACCAGGCCGAGGAGTTCGGCACCGTCGAGCTGGAGAAGGAGGCGTGGGTCAGCGGGGTGCTGCTGGAGTGGGGCTCGTGCGGGCGCATCGCCCACGTCGACGGCGTCCCCGCCGGGTTCGCGTTCTACGCGCCGCCGTCCGTGGTGCCGCGGGCTGCCGCGTTCCCCACCGCCCCGGTCTCCCCCGACGCGGTCCTCCTCTGCGGCCTGCACGTGCTGCCCGACTTCGCGGGCGAGGGCCTCGGGCGACTGCTGGTCCAGGACGTCGTGCGGGACCTGACCCGGCGCGGGGTGAAGGCCGTCGAGTCGTTCGCCGACGACGGCGAGCGCCCGCGCTTCGAGGGCCACGGCCGCACCGAGCTGGGCACGCCGACGTGCGTGCTGCCCGCCGCGTTCCTGCGCGCCGTCGGCTTCAAGACGGTGGCGCCGCACCCGCGCTGGCCGCGGATGCGCTACGAGCTGCGCACCGGCTTCAACTGGAAGGAGGACGTCGAGGCGGCCATCGCCCAGCTGCTGGGAACGGTGACCATCTCGACGGCCCCGGCCGCGCCGGCGCCCGCCCGGGTGACGTCCCGGTCCTGAGGGGCGGGTCCCGGGGACGAGGCCCCGCCGGGCTAGACGCCGGCGGGGCGGTTGTTCTCCCGCTGCAGGACCTCGGCCCACGTGAAGGTGCCGGTGGGCTTGTCGTCCTGACCGAGCAGGTACAGCCGCTTGACCGCGACGAGGATGCCCTCGGCCACGACGTCGCGGAAGCCGGGGTCGAGCAGGGCGGCGCGGTCGCGGTCGTTGGTGAGGTAGCCGATCTCGACGCGCACGGCCGGCATCCGGGTCAGCCGCAGCAGCTCCCACGGGCGCCCGTGGACACCGCAGTCGAGCATGCGGGTGCGGGCCAGCAGCTCGCGGTGGATGAAGCCCGCGAGGGCCTCGCCGACCGTCGAGGTGGCGCCGTTGCCGGTGCCGAAGTGGAACGCCGCCAGGCCGTTCGCCGCCGGGCTCGAGTTGGCGTCGACGTGCAGCGAGAGCACGACGTCGGCGCCCGCGGAGTTGGCGAAGCCGGCGCGCTCCGCGTCGGTGGGGCAGTCGTGGGGGCCGTGGGAGAGCAGCGCCTCCATGCCCGCTGCGGCCATCCGCCCCTCGAGGCGCCGGGCCACGTCGGCGACCAGCCCGGCCTCGGTGACCGCATCGGGCCCGCTGCCGACGAAGACGCCCCGGTCGGCGCCGCCGTGGCCGGGGTCGATGACGATGCGCTTGCCCGAGAGCCGCGGCCCGGCCCGGTGCAGCCGCTCCTGCTCGCGCAGCAGGCCGGGGCGACCACCGGTGACCTTGCGGCCGAGGTAACCGAGGTGGCGCAGGGTGCGGGGCCCGCACATGCCGTCGGGGCTCATGCCGTAGTCGCGCTGGAAGCTGCGCAGGGCCTGCTCGGTCTGGCGGCCGAAGACGCCGTCCGCGCGCCCGGAGTCGTACCCGAGCTCCAGCAGGCGCTCCTGCAGTGAGAACACGTCGTCGCCGGTCAGCGGGGACTGGGTGTTGAGCAGCAGCATCCGGTCGCCGAGGGACCAGCGCGCGTCACGCAGCGCCCGGTAGGTGGCGGGGCCGACGATGCCGTCGGTGATCAGACCGCGTTGCTGCTGGAAGACCCGGACCGCGTGCTCCAGCGCATCGTCGAACAGGGCGGGACCGGGACCGGCGGGCTCGAGGATGCCCATCTCCTCGAGGGCTGCGCGGACCTCGGCGACCGGCGGGCCGGCGTCACCGCGGCTCAGCAGCTGCATGCAGTTCGCTCCCGATCGTCCGCGCCCGGGTCCGGTCGCCCGGTGTGGTCGCGCCTCACTGGCACCTCATTGTGCCCTGCCGGGCACGTCACGCCGTGCAGCGGGGCGCCGCCGCGGGTCACGGTTCGGACGCGTCGACCGGACACGCGACGGCGCCGGGCGGCCACCGTGGAAGGGGGCCACCCGGCGCCGGGGGTCGGGTGCCGGGTCCGCGACGGACCCGGTCGATGTCAGTTGATGACGTCCGAGAGGTCGTCCAGCAGGGCCGACTTCGGCCGGGCACCGACGATCTGCTTGACCGGCTTGCCGCCCTGGAAGACGAGCAGGGTGGGGATCGACATGACCTGGTAGTCGCGCGCGGTGGCGGGGTTCTGGTCGATGTCGAGCTTGGCCACCGTCAGCTTGTCGCCGTGCTCGGCGGCGATCTCCTCGAGGACGGGGGCGACCATCTTGCACGGGCCGCACCAGGTCGCCCAGAAGTCGACGACGACGGGCTTGTCGCTGCCCAGGACCTCGTCGGCGAAGGTGGCATCGGTGACGTTCACGGGCGCGCTCATCGGCGGCTCTCCTCGGTCGGGTTCAGGGGTCGGCTTCTCGGGCGGGGGTTCAGGACGGGGCGGGCACGGCGTCGCCGGCGGGCTCGGGCGATCCCTCGTCCACCGAGCCCCCGGCCGCCCGGCCGTCGCCGGCGACGGGGCCGCCGGCACGGGCGTGGATGGAGTCGAGCTCGTCCACCTCCGCGCCGTCGACGCCCGGGGTGGGCGGCGGCGCGGTGTCGCGGTGGGGCGCGGCGGGCTGCTCCGCGAGCCAGCGCTCGGCGTCGATGGACGCCTGGCACCCGCTGCCGGCGGCGGTGACGGCCTGCCGGTAGGTGTGGTCGACGAGGTCGCCGCAGGCGAAGACGCCCGGCACGTTGGTGCCGGTGCCGGGCAGGGCGACACGGACGTAGCCCTCGTCGTCCGTGTCGACCACGTCGCGCACCAGGGCGGAGCGGGGGTCGTGGCCGACGGCGACGAACATGCCGGTCACGGCCAGCGTCTCCTCCTCGCCGGTCACGGTGTTGCGCACGCGGACACCCTCGACGGTGGTGTCGCCGAGGACCTCCTCGACCACGGTGTCCGTCCGAATCGTGATCTTGGGATCCTGGCGGGCGCGCTCCAGCATGATCCCGGATGCCCGGAACTCGCTGCGCCGGTGCAGGATCGTCACCGACCGGGCGAAACGCGTGAGGAAGGTGGCCTCCTCCATCGCCGAGTCGCCGCCGCCGACCACGACGATGTCGTGGTCGCGGAAGAAGAAGCCGTCGCAGGTCGCGCAGGCGCTGACGCCGCGGCCGAGCAGCCGCTCCTCGCCGGGCACGCCGAGATACCGTGCCTGGGCGCCCATCGCGAGGATGATCGCGCGGGCGAAGTGGTCGGTGCCGTTGACGTGCACCGACTTGACGTCACCGCGGAGGTCGACCGACTCGACGTCCTCGGGGCGCAGCACCGCGCCGAAGCGCTCGGCCTGCCGGCGCATGCGGTCCATGAGCTCGGGGCCCTGGATCTCGTCCGCGAAACCCGGGTAGTTCTCGACGCCCGTGGTGGTCATCAGGGCGCCGCCGAACTGGCTGCCCTCGAAGACCAGCACGTCGAGCTGGGCCCGCGACGAGTACACCGCCGCGGTGTACCCGGCGGGACCCGAGCCCACGATGATCACGTCGTGGATGGTCTGGTCGCTCACGTCGGCCTCAACGCTCGTCACGCCCCCAGGATTCCCCGCGCGACGCCGCTCACCGGCCGACGAGCGTGTCGGACAGGGTGAGCGGCACACCCGCTGCGCAGTCCGGTCCCACCGCCAGCAGCCGGAACCGGGCGGCGATGCCCGTGGGCAGCACGAGCAGCACGCCCGGGCGCCCGTCGACGACCACCTGGCGGGCCCCTACGGGCCGCACCCCGGCGGGGACGCCGTGGGCGGCGAGGCAGCCCGCGAGCCGGTCCGGGTCGGCGAGCGGCCCGTAGTCGGAGCGTCCGAGGCCGGCGCGCAACGCCGCCGGCCCGTCGCCCCCGGCCAGCACCGGCATGTCCGAGGGTGTCGGTGCGGTCGGTGCGGTCGGTGCGGCCGACGGCGCCGGCGGGTCCGCGGTGCGCCCGGGGACGACGGCGGCGATCACGGCCGCCACGACCGCGGCCACCGCGGCGGCGGCGGCCAGCGCGGCGAGGACCCGGCCGCGGCGGCGACGTGGGGGCGGGGGTGTCGGGATCCCGGGGGCGCCCGGCGATGTGGTCCGCGACCGTTCCGCCGCCAGCGCACGGTCGATGTCGGCGAGGAGGCCAGGGGGCATCGGCGGGGTGCGGGCGGCGTGGGCGGCCAGGTCGGCCTGCGTGCGCGCCAGGGCCGTGGCCACCTCGGGGTCCTGCGGACCGGGCAGCACGGCGTCGGGACCGTCCGGACGGTCCGGCCGGCCGGGACCCGCCGCGGCGGCGTGCTCGTCGTCGCTCACGCTCCGCCTCCCCTCCGGTCGGTCGCGTCGGTCGTCTGTTGGACGTCGTCGGGGCCCGCGGCGTTCCGTGCCGGGCGGGGCCCGGGGGGTCGGAGGTGCCCGAGCAACCCGGCCAGGCGGGTGCGGGCGCGGGCGCAGCGGCTCTTGATCGTGCCCTCGCGCACCCCGAGCACCTCCGCGGTCTCCGTGATCGAGAACCCGTGCACGTCGACGAGCACCACGGCGAGGCGCTGGCCGTCCGGCAGCGCGGCGAGGGCGTCGGCGACCGCGAGCCGCGTGAGGTGGTCGTCGATGCCGTCGCGCGGCGTGGGCAGGTCGTGACCCGCCAGCGGCTCGGTGGCCCGGGCGCGGCGCCGGCGGATGCGGTCGAGGCAGGCGTTGACGACGATGCGGTGCAGCCACGTCGACACCTCGGACTCCCCGCGGTAGCGGGCGGCGGAGCGCAGCGCGGAGACGAACGTCTCCTGCACCGCGTCGGCGGCGTCCTCGCGGTGGTCGAGCATGCGGAAGGCCAGCGACCACAGGCGGTCGGCGTAGCGGCGCACCAGCTCATCGAACGCTCCCGGCACCCCGGCCACGTGCGCGGCGAGGAGCTCGCGGTCGCTGCGCGGGTCGGGCACGGCGGGGACGCTAGCCGTCGGCGCGGGCCCGCCGGTGCCGTTCGGGGGAGCTCGTCGCGACCGGCGTCAGGGCGCGCGCTCGACCGTCACCTCGGCGAGCTCGCTGACGTACTGGTCGTCGTCCTCCTGGCCGAGCTCGGTGATCCAGACGAGCAGGTTGCCGGTCGGTGGGGCGGGCTGCAACGGGATGCGCAGCTCGTCGCCCTCGACGGTGCCGGCGCCGAGCAGCTGGGTCTGGGCCAGCGGCACGTCGGCGGCGGGCGCGGACCGGATCTCGATCCGCGTCCCGGGGCTCGGCGAGCGCACCGTCACCGCGGCCACGCCCGCCGGCGCGGTGAAGGTCGACATCATCCCGATGCCGGGCTTGAGCGCCGGGAGCTGCTGGCGGTACTCCGAGGTCGACCACGTCGTCGACGGGTCGTTGTCGGCGGCCCGGTTGATCCGCGTCGGGTTGTCCGGCGTGCCGGCGGGGCTGTAGACGGCGACGCTCGAGAGCTGCACCGGGCCCGCGGCCACCGGGGCGGGCGCGGCCGGGGGCGGCGCGGGCGTCCCGGCCGGTGGCGGGGGCGCCGCGGTCTCGGTCGGGATGACCACGACCGGCGGCCCCGAGGACCCGCCGCCCGCCACCACGGAGACGATCTGGAAGGTCACGAAGCCGAGGATCGCGAGCGTCGCCGCGACGAGCACGGTCACGCCGATGCGCAGCTTGCGCCGCTCCGACGGGTCCGGCCCGGGTTCGGGCACGGCGTCGTCGTGCCACACCTCGGCCGGGTCGTCGGCGTCGATGGTCTGCCCGTCCTCGAGCACCGGCAGCAGCACGCCGTCGTCCTCGAGGCCCTCGCGCATCTGGCTCACGAGGCGGTGCACCGCGGCCGCGGTGCGGATGCCGCCGTCCTCGTCGAGCGTGCGGTCGACCAGCGCGGCGAGCTCGACCGGCAGGTCGGGCCGCAGCGAGCGCGCGGGGACGGGACCGCCACCCGGCGCGTGCGGCGCGAGCCGCAGGCCGGCCGGCGCCCGGCTGCCCTCGGGACCCGGCCAGCGCGCGGTCAGCAGCAGGTAGAGCAGGGCGCCGAGGCCGTGCACGTCGTCGGCGTTCGTGGCGTCGCCGCGGGGCATGGGGAACGCGAGGCGGGTCGTCGCGCGGGCGCTGACCCGGACCCGCTGCGGGTGCTCGAGCCCGAGCACCAGGCCCGAGCGGTGTGCCGCGGCCACGGCGTCGGCGAGAGGCTCGATGACCCGCAGTGCCGCGCTGGGACGCAACGGGCCGCCGGCCACGAGCTCGGCGAGGTCGCGCCCGGGCGTCCACTCGGCGACCGCCGCCCCGAGCACCCCGGCGGGCAGCGGGCTGCCCCCGGGCCGGACGACGTCGAGGATGCGGGCCGCGTGGGGGTGCTCGAAGTGCGCCGAGCGGGTGGCGCGCGACAGCGCCGCGGCGGCCCGCGCGTCGCCCTGCCACGAGCCGACGAGCAGGGTGATGCCGACGTCGCGCTCCAGCACCACGTCGCGTGCCTTCCACAGGACCGCCTCCGCGGCGTCGTCCCGACCCACCTGGGCGACGAGGCGGTAGCGCTCCCCCAGCAGCGTGCCGGGCATGAGCCGCCCCGCGGTGGGCAGCGGACCGGACCCGGGTCCGGTGGCCGGACGCCCCGGGCCGCGGGCGGGGCGGCGCGGAGGCGCCGGGAAGGGGCCCGACGGCGGCGCCGGCGGACCGCCGGGACCGGGGCCCTGGGACGCCGGACCCCGCGGCCCGCGACCCGCGCCGCCGGCGGTGCCCGGCGGGACGGGGGCGGCGGTGCCGGCGGTGGCGCCGTTGGTGGGGCCGTGGGTGGGGCTGGAGCCGTTGACGGGACCGGGCGGGTCGGCGGCACGGGACACGTGCACTGTCGGCCCGTCGACGCCGGCACCGGCGGCGCGTGGACCCCGCGCGGGCGACGGCGTGTCGCGCCCGGGCGTGTCGCGCTCGGGTGCCTCGCGGGCGGGGCCGGCGGACGTGCGCTCCCCGGACTGCTCGCCGGCCACGTCCTCACCTCCCCCTCGGACCCGTCAGAGACTACGGGACACGACCTGCGCTCCGGGGGACGCCGGGGCGCGGGTCCGGGTTGCCCGCGCGGCGGCGGGTCACGCGTCGATCAGGTCGTGCGGGCCGGTCCCCGCCCCAGCAGGCGGCGCAGGCGGGAGACGACGGGGTCGAGCTCGGGCACGCGCAGCAGCCGCATCGCCACGGCGACCACGGCGAGGAACACCGACGAGCCGACGACGAGCACGAGCCAGGACCGCAGCACCAGGGAGGCGCCCCCGTCGAGCAGCCGCTCGAGCAGGGTGACGGCCAGCAAGGCGACGAGGACGGCGACGACCGAGGCGAGGAGCGTGAGCACGAGGGTGCGCAGCACCCGCTTGGTGTCGAGATGTCCGAGCCGTACTCGCAGCCAGATGTTGCCCACGACGAGGCCGACGACGAACCCGAACGCGTTGACCCCGGCGAGTCCGAGGACCACCTGCTCGGGCGGCAACAGCACCGGGCACAGGTAGGCCATCGGGACCTTGAGCGCGGTGATCACGACCATGATCAGCGTTGGGGTCCGGGCGTCGTTCATCGCGTAGAACACGCGCATCTGCAGCATGACGACCGCCATCGGCACCAGCCCGAACGCCGAGGCGGCCATGGCGCCGCCGAGCGAGGCGGCGCCCTCCGGGCCGGAGCGCCCGATCGAGAACAGCGCGATGCCCAGCTGCGAGCCGAACACCGTCAGCAGGGCGCTCATCGGCAGCAGCGTCACCGTCGAGAGCCGCGAGCCCAGGGAGAGGTCGGCGACGACCTGGTCGGTGCGCCCGTTGGCGGCGGCGGCGCTCATCCGCGGCATCAGCGCGGTGAGCAGGGAGACCCCGAGGACGCCGTAGGGCACCTGGATGAGCAGCCACGCATAGCTGTAGATGGCGGGGCCGCCCTCGTCGGCGCCCGATGCGACGCGCAGGATCGCCGCGAGCCCGACCTGGCTGATCAGCACGTAGCCCACGACCCACGCCGCGAGGCCGCCGAACGCGGACAGGCGCCGGTCCCACCCGAAGCGCCACTTCCACCGGAACCCGACGCGGCGCATCGCGGGCAGCATCACGGCGGCCTGCACGACGATGCCGAGCGTGCTGCCGATGCCGAGCACGAGCAGCTGGGCGTCGGAGATGCCCACCTCGGGCGACGGCAGGAACGCGTAGATCCCGAGCGCGACGAGGGCCACGACGTTGTTGAGCACCGGGGCCCAGGCCGCGGGCCCGAAGTTGGCCCGCGAGTTGAGGATCGCCCCGAACAGCGCGCCCATCCCGTAGAAGAAGATCTGCGGCAGGAGCAGGTAGGCGAAGTCGGTCGCGAGCTCGAGGTCGGTGCCGGGGTCGAGGTAGGGCCGGATGAGCAGGGGCGCGGCCAGCACGGCGAGCGCGGTCGCGAGGGCCAGGCCGACGGCGGCGCCGGAGAGCAGCTTCTGGGCGAAGCCCTCGCCGTCGTCACCGTCCTCCTTGGCCGCCCGGACCAGCACGGGGATGACGACGCTGGTGAGCACCCCGCCGAGCAGGAGCTCGAAGATGATGTTCGGCAGGGTGTTCGCGACGTTGAACGCGCTGCCGACGAAGTTCAGGCCGACGATCGCGGTCAGCCCGAGCGTGCGCAGGAACCCGGTGAGCCGGCTGACGAGGGTGGCCACGGCCATCCCGCCCGACGCGCGGACGAGCGCCCCGTCGTCGCGGCCCTGCTCGTCGGCGGGCGTGCGCGGGGCGGGCACGGCGGGCGCGTCCTGCTCGAGCGGCGGCCGCGGGAGCAGGACCGTCTCCTCGGACGACCCCGCGTAGTTCCACGACGCGAGCGGGGCCGGGCGCGCCACGCGCACGGTGCGCTCGGAGCCCGTCGGCAGGACCTCCGTGCGGTGCGGGTCGGCGGGGCCCGTGCCCGAGGGGCTCGACGTGCCGTCGACGGCGTCCACGGCCTCCACCGCGGCGGTGGGGGCGGTGAGACCCGTGGTGGACGGCTCGGAGGCCGCGGCGCCGGGCGGAGAGCCGGGCGGGCGCGGCGGCGGGGGCCCGGCGCCGCGCGGCGCCGGGCGGGTCCGGTGGCCGGCGGGCGGGCCGCCGGAGGGGGGTGCTCCCGGTGCTCCCGGTGCCGCGGGTCCCGGGGCGCCCGGGGCGCCCGGAGCCGACGGGGAGCGGCCGGAGCCGGGGGGCCGGCTCGCGGGCGGACCCGGAGGGGGTCCGGGAGGTGGGCCGGGATGTCGGCCGGCGGGTGGCCCGGCGGGTCGGCCCGGCGGGGGTCCGGACGACGGTCCGGCCCCGGGCCCCGGACGGGCCCCGGGGACCGGCGGGGGCCGGGAGCCGGGTGGGGCACCCGGTGGCGGCCCGGGCGGCGGTGCGCCCTCGTCACGGCGCCGGGCGGGCGGAGGCGGCGGGGGGACGACGTCGGGCGCGTCGGGGCCGCCCTCGCGGCTCTCCTCCGGCGCCTCCCCGGGCGGTCGCCGGCCGGGCTCGGGCGCGGTCACCGCTTCTGCAGCTCGCGGGTCGACAGGTCGTGCGGGCCCCGCGGCGTGCTCGGGCCCCGACGGTGGTGACTGCGCCGGGACCGGCGGTCGCGGCGCCCCGCCCGAACCCGGCGAGCGATCCGTACGCTCGCCAGGATCACCAGCACGACGGCTGCGGACGCGGTCAACCACACCGTGATCGTGCCGTAGGCGGTCGATCGCAGCAGCAGACGAGCCGTGGGCCCGAGAGGTTCACCCCCCGGTGTGCGGGCCTGGGCGTCGACGGCGAACTGCCCCGCCCGGGACACCTGGACCTCGACCTGCACCTGCCGGCTACCGAACGCCGGGACGGTGATGACCGGGAGCGGGCCGGTGGTCAACCCGTTCGTGGGCTCCAGCACGACCTCGACCCGCACGGCCACCGGCAGCCGGTTCTCCACGGTGAGCAGCAACGGGGCGTCGTTGGTGCCCAGCGAGTACGAGCCCGACGGCTGGACGACGCGCACGAGCGAGCGCAGCGCGTCGATCTGGCGCTCCACCCCGGCCACGGCCGCCTCCTGGGCGGCGGGTTCGTCCCGCCAGGCCGCGGACAGGGCGCGCAGCACCCCGTCGGTGAGCGGTTCCACGAAGTCCGTCGGCGAGGGGGTGCCGATCCCGTCCCGCTCGGTCGCCGCGAGCAGCTCGCGTTGGCGTTCCCGGACCTCGGCGGCGCGGGCGACCACCGACTCCTGCAGGCCGTCGACGGCCGGTGGCGGGGTCGCCAGGGCCGCGGCGGGCAGCGCGGTCGCGGCGCCGACGGGGGCGAGGAGGCTGCCGAGGTCGACGGGACGGGCGAGGCCGAGGCGGGTGAGGTCCTCGACGGCCGTGAGCAGCGCGCCGGCCTCGCCCGGGCCGGCGGCCCAGTCGGCGGGCGGGGCGAGGACGCTCACGGGCGGGGTCTCGTCGTCCGGGGTGTCCTGCAGGGCCCGCAGGGCCAGCGTCCCGATCGCGTCCTGCGCCGCGAGGCCGTCCGGGGTGCCGGCAGGGCTGGTCGAGCGGTCGGCGCGGTCCACCGCGCGCGGGGCGAGGGCCGCGGCCGCGAGCGGGTCGAGACCGACCGCGACCGGTGCGTCGGCCGGCGGGCCCGGCAGCCGGGCGAGGGCGCCGGCGGGCAGGCCGTCGTCGAGGACGTCGGCGTCGAGGAGCAGGGCGCGCGTCCCGCCGGCGGTCAGGTCGGCGAGGCTGCGCTCGTCGAGGAGCCCGCCCGGGGGCCACACGGTGTCCGGGACGGGGGTGACCCCGAGGATTCCCGCGACGCGGCGGGAGCCGGTGGTCACGGCGGCCGTCGTGAGGTCGGTGAGGTTGCCGCGGGCGGTCGCGACGAGGTCGGTGCGGGCGTAGGGCAGCGCGGTCACACAGCGACCGCCGGCCTGGGCGCGCAGGGCGTCGAGCCACCGGCTCGCCGCCGCGGACCCGGTGCCGGCGGTGGTCCGGCCGTCCGGGGTCAGCACCTGGTAGCCGCCGGCCATGGCCCGGGCGGTCTCGAGCAGGTCGGCGTCGACGGCGAGGCAGATCGACCGGGACGCCGCCGACCCCGCCGGCGCGGCGCGCCCCAGCGCGTCGACGAGGCCCGCGAGCCGCCCGCCCGGGGCGAACGACGCGGCGAGGTCGTCGTCGCGCAGCAGCGTCGGCGCGCCGGGCACGACGGGCACGCGTCGGGGCCGGTCGGCGATCGGCCAGAGCACCGACACACCCGCCGCCCGGCCCACCGGCGGGGCGGCGAGCGGCCCCGCCCCGGGCACGCCGACCACGGGCAGCAGCAGGCGGACCGCGCCGAGACGCTGCGGTCCGGCGGTGCCGAGCGCCCCGTCGATGTCGACGAGCAGCGGGTGCACGCCGGGTGCGGCGAGGGCCAGCGACCCCGCGCCGGCGCCGGTCAGGGGCACGCGGACCGTGAACGGCGCCTCCTGCCCCGGGTCGAGCAGGGGCGCGATCTCGGCGGTCGGCGTGCGCACCGCCGACGTCGACCCGCCCGCGGCGAGTGCGCCCCGCGCCTCCCGGGGCCCCGACAGCGGCGTGCCCCGCTCGAGGCGCACCCCGACGTCACGCGCCGGCACCGCCGAGCGGTTGGCCACGCGGCCGGTGACGACCAGCTCGCCGGGTCCGTCGGCGGTGACCACCCGCGGGGCCATGGCGTCGAGCACCACGGAGACCGGCTCGCCGCCGACGGGAGCGGCGGGGACGGCGTGCGCGGCGGGCGCCGTCGGCAGCCCCAGCAGCAGGGCGACCAGGGTCAGCAGGACTCCCGCGGCAGCCGGCGAGGACGAACGGGCTCCCCGCGGGCGGCGGGGAGGGCTCACGCCGACTCCTCCAGGATCTGCGCCGCACGCCGCACCAGGCGGCGCTCGTCGGCGTACGCCAGTCGGGTGTCGAGCTCGTCCAGCGGCACCCACGCCACCTCGGTGACCTCGACGTCGGCGTCGGACAGCTCGCCACCGTGCGCGTCGAGCAGGTAGTGGTGCACGGTCTTGTGGATCCGTCGGTCCTCGGCCACGAACCAGTAGTCGATGCTGCCGAGGAACGCCCGCACGCTCGCGATGATGCCGGTCTCCTCCTCGACCTCCCGCACGGCGGCCTGCTCGGCGGTCTCGCCCTCCTCGAGGTGGCCCTTGGGCAGCGACCAGAGCAGGCGCCCGCGACGGTCGAGCCGGCCGATGAGGGCGGCGCTGGCCCCGGCGGCGTCGACGACGAGGCCTCCCGCGGAGGTCTCGTCGACCGTGCGCATCCGCCGCCGGGAGCCCCGTCGGCGCCGGTCGCCGGACCGGCGGGACGGGGTGGACACGTGCGCGATCGTACGGCGCCCGCGCGGTGACGGCGGCGTGTCGACGATCCGACGGCGAGGTGTCGCCCGGGCCGGATCCCGGTGTCCCGGAGGTCCCGGCCCGTCGCGGTACGCTGTCCTGCCGTGCCCGGACCCGCGCAGGCCCCCACCTCCTCCACCGGCGCCGACCATGCGGCGGTGGTGGAGATGCTGCGCTACGCCCCCGTCGCCGACGAGCTCGCCCAGCGCTTCGCGGACGCGGGGCACCGCCTCTACCTCGTCGGCGGCAGCGTCCGCGACGCCCTGCTGGGACGTCCGTCGCCCGACCTCGACTTCACCACCGACGCCCGTCCCGAGCAGATTCAACGGCTGGTCTCGGGCTGGGCCGAGGCCGTGTGGGACACCGGGATCGCGTTCGGCACGGTCGGGGCCGCGCGGCGCGGGCAGACCCTCGAGATCACGACGTTCCGGGCCGACGCCTACGACGGCGTGAGCCGCAACCCCGTCGTGGCCTTCGGCGACACCATCGAGGGCGACCTCGTCCGCCGCGACTTCACCGCCAACGCGATGGCGCTCTCGCTGCCCGACCGCACCTTCGTCGACCCGTACGGGGGGCTCGCGGCCCTGGCCCGCGGCGTGCTCGACACCCCGACCGACCCCGCGACGTCCTTCGGCGACGACCCCCTGCGCCTGCTGCGCGCGGCGCGGTTCGTCTCCCAGCTCGGGTTCGAGGTCGCACCGCGGGTGCGCGAGGCGATGACCGCGATGGCGCCCCAGCTCGCGCGGATCACCGCCGAGCGGGTGCAGGCCGAGCTCTCGAAGCTGCTGCTCGGCGCCCACCCGCGGCGCGGGATCGAGCTCATGGTCGACACCGGGCTCGCCGACGTCGTGCTGCCCGAGGTGCCCGCGATGCGCCTGGAGATCGACGAGCACGCGCAGCACAAGGACGTCTACGAGCACTCGCTGACGGTCATGGAGCAGGCCATCGACCGCGAGAGCTCGGATGACGGGGGTCCGGACCTCGTGCTGCGCCTCGCCGCGCTGCTGCACGACATCGGCAAGCCCGCGACCCGCAAGGTGGAGCCCGGGCGGCGCGTCAGCTTCCACCACCACGAGGTGGTCGGCGCCAAGATGGCCCGCAAGCGGCTGCGCGAGCTGCGCTACCCGAAGCAGGTCGTCGAGGACGTCGCGCAGCTCGTGTTCCTCCACCTGCGCTTCCACGGCTACGGCAAGGGCGAGTGGACCGACTCCGCGGTGCGCCGCTACGTCACCGACGCCGGCCCGCTGCTCGAGCGTCTGCACAAGCTGGTGCGCTCGGACTCCACGACGCGCAACAAGCGCCGGGCCGCGGCCCTTCAGCGCTCCTACGACGACCTCGAGGAGCGGATCGCGCGGATCGCGCAGGAGGAGGACCTCGCGCGCGTGCGTCCCGACCTCGACGGCAACGCGATCATGGAGCTGCTCGGCATCCCGCCGGGTCCGCTGGTCGGGCGGGCGTGGCGCCACCTCAAGGAGGTGCGCCTCGAGCGGGGCCCGCTGGACGACGACGAGGCGCGCGCCGAGCTGCTGCGGTGGGCGGCCGAGGAGGGGATCGAGTCCGAGGGCACCCGAGGCGGCACGGAACCGCAGGGCTGACGCCCGCGTCGAACCGCGTGTGGGCGCCATCAGCTACGTCTTCGGCACCGGACGCGGTCCGGTGCACCGGCACGTCACCCCGGCCGACGCCGACCTGCCCGGCGGCGCGTCGGCGGCCCCGGACGCCGTCGTGCTCGACTTCGACGGCGACGGGCGGGTCGACGACGCGCTCTGGGACAGCGACGGCGACGGGGTCGCCGACCGCTCGGTGCTCGACCTCGACGACGACGGCCGCGGCGACCACGCCTACACCGACCCGTCCGGCCGCGGGGTGTGGGACGTCCGCGTGCCGCTCGACTCCGGCCCGGGGGCGACGGCCGGGGTGGCGCTGACCTGGTCCGACGTGCGGGGCCGGTCGGGCAGCGGGGCGGCCGTGCTCGACACCGACGGCGACGGGGTGGTCGACGGCCTCGCGGTGGACGCCGACCACGTCCCGGGCGAGGAGGTGCTCTGCGACCTCGACGGCGACGGGCGCGCCGAGCAGATGCTGGTCGACGACGACCGGGACGGGCGCGCCGAGCTGGCCTACCTGTCCGCGGACCCCGGGTCCCCGTCGGCGCGGTGGGACGTGCTGCTGGTCGACACCGACGCGGACGGCGCGGTGGACACGGCCATCGCCGAGGGCGCCGCCGGCTGGGTGCCGCCCTGAGCCTGGGTCCGCAGCGCCCACTCGTGCACCACGAGCCCGAGCAGGTAGAGCCCGGCGGCGAGGACGAGCAGCAGGGGTGAGCGCCCGTCCGGCGGGGCGAGGAACGCCGCGCCGGCCACCGCGAGCACGTAGGTGACGTTGAAGGTGGTGTCCGACAGCGAGAACACCCGCCCGCGCACCGCGTCGCCGACCTCGCGCTGCACCGCCGCGTCGGAGCACAGCTTGATCGCCTGGCCCACCAGCCCGAGCACGAACGACCCCGCGAGGATGGTGGGCAGGGTCATCGGCAGGCCGAGCGCGAGCAGCGCCACCGCCGCGAGCACCAGCATGATCCGCACGGTGCCGGCGCGTCCGACGCGCCCGGTGAGCCACGGCGTGACCACCGCGGCCACGCCCAGGCCGGCGGCCACCGCGACGACCACCTCGCCCAGCCCGGCGATGCCCGCCTTCAACGGGCCGACGTCGGTCAGGGCGTAGCGCATGAGCAGCAGCACGACCAGCGTCGTGACGCCGAAGGCCAGGCGGTGGGCGGCGACGGCGCAGAACGCGGCCACCACGCCGGGGGCCTCGCGGGCGGCGCGTGCCCCGTCGACGAGGCCGGACGCCACGGCGCGCAGGGCCTGTGCGGCCTCACGGCGCTCGTCGGGGCCCAGCGAGCCCCGGGGGATCCTGGCGGCCACGACGACGATCAGCATCGATCCGACCGCGGCGACCATCGTGGTCCAGGCGGCGTCGGCGTCCATCGGGCCGAAGAGCCCGCGCAGCCCGATCGCGCAGCCGGCCCCGATCGCCGCGGCCACGGCCCCGGAGGTCGTGACCAGGGAGTTCGCTCCGACGAGGTGCTCGTCGGCCACGACGTGGGGCAGCGCCGCCGAGAGCCCGGCCTGGATGAAGCGGCTGACCCCGATGGTCGCGAGCGCGCCGAGGTAGAGCGGTGGGCCGGTGATGCCGGCGAGCACCACGAGAGCGGTGAGCAGCGTGAGCGTCCCGCGCAGGGCGCCCGCGACCACCATGACCCGCTTGCGGTCCCAGCGGTCGAGCAGCGCCCCGGCGAACGGCCCGACGATCGAGTACGGCAGCAGCACCGTCGCCAGCCCCAGCGCGACCATGACCGGATCGGCCTCACGCTCGGGGCTGAACAGCACGAGCCCGCCCAGCGCCGCCTGGAACACGCCGTCGCCCCACTGCGCGGCCAGCCGGACGGTCAGCAGCTTGCCGAAGCCGGGGTGCACCAGCAGTTCCCGCAGCCGGGCGACGGGCCGCGGCCCCCGGGACGTCGCGGCCCGCGCGGGGGCGATGGGTCCGGGCGCGACGGGCACGAGCGCCCACGCTACGCGTCCGCGCGCCGGGGCGGTCCGTGCCGGCAGTCCGATCCGCGACAGCGTCCGGACGGTGCCGGCGCCACCCCGGTGCGCCTGCCGCGACCCCGTGCCTCGGTGCGACGATGGGGTGCGTGGCCAGTGGTGTGGGTGAACATCAGCAGGCCGAGGTCGAGGCGGGGACGCTCCTCGTGGCCTCCCCGACGCTGACCGACCCCAACTTCGCGCGGTCGGTGGTCTTCGTCATCGACCACCGGCCGACGGGCACGCTCGGCGTCGTGCTCAACCGGCCGAGCGAGGTCTCGGTGGCCGACGTCCTGCCCACCTGGGGCCCGCACACCAGCACCCCGCACGCCGTCTTCGTCGGCGGGCCGGTCGAGCAGCGCACCGCCCTGTGCCTGGCCGCACTGCGCGCCGGCGAGGACCCCGCCCACACCGGCGGCGTCGTGGGCGTCCGTGGCCCCGTCGCGCTGGTCGACCTCGACGGCGACCCCGACGACCTCGCCCCCCGCGTCCGCGGTCTGCGGGTCTTCGCCGGCTACTCGGGCTGGGACCGGGGCCAGCTCGACGGCGAGATCCGCCGCGGCGACTGGTTCGTGGTGCCCGCCCTGCCCGACGACGTCCTGGCTCCCGCCGGCTACGACCTCTGGGGCGGCGTCCTGCGCCGCCAGGGCGTCCCCCTGGCCCTCCTCGCCACCCACGTCACCGAGCCCCGCCGCAACTGAGCGCGCCTAGGGATGCAGCGAACGCGCTGTTCGCTGCTTCTACGCGTCCGAACTCCCCGTTCGCTCGGCGCGCCGGGCCGCCCGGACGGGCCTAGCGTGCTGATCGTGCGACGCGTCGAACCGGGCCCCGGGCAGGAGTCGGTGTGGGACTACCCGCGCCCCCCGCGGGCGGAGGCGGTGCGCCGGCGGGCGGTGGTCACGCACGCCGGTGCGGTCGTCGCCGACACCGACGACGTCGTCCGCGTCCTCGAGACCAGCCACCCGCCGACGTACTACCTCCCGCGGACGGCATTCGCCGACGGCGTCCTGCGGCCGGCGCAGCGCCGCACGGTGTGCGAGTGGAAGGGCACGGCCCGCTACGTCGACGTCGTCGTGCCCGGTGCAGCGCCGCTGACCGACGTCGGGTGGTGGTACCCGCAGGACGCGGTGTACCCCGCCCTCGCCGACCGCGTCGCGCTCTATCCCGGCCCGTTCGACGAGATCACCCTCGACGGCGAGCGCGTCGAGCCCCAGCCGGGCGGGTTCTACGGCGGCTGGATCACCCGCGACGTCGTCGGGCCGTTCAAGGGCGGCGCGGGCACCTGGGGCTGGTGACCGCGTGCCGGCCCCGTCCGTCCTCGCCCTCGCCGACGAACCCTTCGTCGCCCTGACCACCTTCCGCCGCAGCGGCGACGGCGTGCGGACGCCGGTGTGGGTGGCGCGCGACGGGGACACGCTGGTCGTCACCACCGTCGACGGCAGCGGGAAGGTGAAGCGCCTGCGCCGCGACCCGCGCGTCGTCCTGGAGCCGTGTGACCGGCGGGGCGAGGTGGCCCCCGGCGCGCCGCGCGTCGAGGGCCGCGGCGAGGTGGTCGACGACCGGCCGGCGCAGGAGTGCCCGCGGCGGGCCATCGCCGCGAAGTACGGCTGGCAGTACCGCGTGATCAGCCTGGTCGGGCGCGTCGGCGCGCTCCTGGGGCGCCCGCGGCGCCCGCAGGTGATCCTGCGCCTGCGCGACTGACCCGCGCGGGGATCACCCGAGCGGCGACGGCGGCAGTGACCGGAGGACGTGCCGGAGCTTGCCGCTCCGCGGATGTGGCCGCGGCGGGTCGTCGGCGAGCTCGATCGCCACGCCGGGCGCTGCCCCCTGCGTCCGCAGGTACTCGTCCAGGCGGTCACGGGCACGCTGCCCGACCTCGTCCCGCCGGGCGCCCGGGTCGACGTCCAGTCGCAGGGCCAATGTCGCCGGGGCGGTCTGCACGACCTGGTAGCCCCGCACGCCCGGCGTCTCCTCGACCACGGTGGCCACGGCCATCGGAAGGAGGGCGACCTCGGCGTCGTCGGCCCCGGGGATCCGCAGGATCTCGTCGGTGCGCCCCTCGGCGGTGATGGTGGGCAGCGGGCTCCCGCAGGGGCACGGCTCCGCGCCGACGACGACGCTGTCGCCGAGCTCGTACCGGATGATCGGCTGGACGTGGTTGGCCAGGTTCGTGACCAGCACCGTCTCCGACCGCTGCCCGTCCGGCACCGGCGCCCCCTCGGCGTCGACGGGCTCGACGACGAACCAGTCCGCGTTGACGTGCATGCGGCCCCGGCGACACGGCAGCGACAGCGGCGTCGCCTCCGACGCGTTGTAGGTGTCCACCACGACGGCGCCGAACACCCGCTCCGCCCGCCGCCGCACGGTCGGGGTCAAGGCCTCGCCGCCGCTGCTGATGACCAGCGGCGAGATGTGCAGGCGGCCGGCCTCCTGCTCGTCGGCCAGCACCCCGAGCGCACTCGCATAGGTCCCCAGCAGCACCGGCTGGAACTCGTCGAGCTGCGCGACGAGCTGCGGCAGCGGATCGAGGACGGAGAAGTACCGGGCCCAGCGCCGGCGCACCGGCCTGGCCCGCAGACGCCGCTCGAACATCGTCGCCGACAGGTAGTGCCCGCCCGGCGCGAACACGGCCGCCTGGCGCGCTCCGCGGGCGAGGACCCGGAGGAGCAGGCGGGGCGGCAGCACCCCGGCGGAGCGGGCGTAGGTCAGGCCGGTCATCACGGCGACGGCGCGGGGGTCCTGGACGAGCAGGGCCGGCTCCGCCGTCGACCCCGACGTGGTGAACACGACGTAGCGCCCGAGGAAGTCCTCCCCGACCCGTCCGGGGTCGCCCACGAACGCCTCGACCCCGGTGCGGGTCACGGCGGGGTCGGTGACCCAGTCGTCGAAGCGCGCCATCAGCCCCGGCTTCCGCACCGGGGGGAGGCGCACCAGGTCGACGGGACCGTCGGGCAGGGCCCGGTAGTGCTCGGCGTAGAAGGGCGAGGCGCGGCGGGCGTGCCGGACCACCGCGTCCAGCCGCGCCGCCCGACGCGCGGCGATCGCCGGCGGGCCCCCGCGGACGGCGCGCCAGGCGTCCCACGCGACGCCGGCGGCGGTGAGCTCGCGTCGCCTCATCGTCCCACGGCGCCCGTCACGGCGAGCCCCTCCCGATCGACGGCGCTCAGGCCTCCGCCTGCGCCCGCGGGCAGATCGCGCACGACCCGCCGCACGCTCCCGCCGGGGCACAGGTCGCGCGCTCGGGCTCCGGCTCCCCCGCCGTGCACGGGGCGGGTGGAGACGAGGCGAGGGCCTCGTGCTCGGCCTCCTCGGCCGCCGCGACCCGCGCACCCACGACCCCGCCGACCCCCAGCAGCCCGACGAGCCCGATGCCGCCGAGCACCAGCATCACCACGCCCGCGGGCGTGGTCGCCGCCAGCAGGGCGGCCACCGCCGCGCCCAGGCCGACGACGCCGGCGCCGACGAACGCCGGTGCGGCGGCGCGGTTCGCGCGCCGGAACGCGGCGACGTTGCTCATGGTCCACACCGTGCGCACACCGATGACCCGGTTGCGCGGTAGCCGGTACACGGACGCGAGCACCCCGACGACGCCCACCACGAGCGCCGCCACCATCAGGACCAGGGCCGGGACGATCACACCCCCAGAGTAGGCTCGCCGGTGTCCTCGCGGGATCCGCGGTGCCCCCCGCCGGGGCGCGGCGCCCGGGTCGTCGGCGGACGCCGGGGCGGGTGCCGGCCGGGCGGTCACGCAGGAGCGGGGACCACCGGTCGAGACCAGGAGGAGTCCCCGTGACCGCCGAGCCCGAGGTGGCGAGCCGCGCCGAGACCGCGTCCGGCGTGCCCCCGCACCGCTACACCGCCGCGCTGGCCGGGCAGATCGAGCGCCGGTGGCAGGACCACTGGGAGGCCGCCGGCACGTTCGCGGTCGCCAACCCCGGCCCGGACGCCCCGGAGCCGGCGGGCGAGAAGTTCTACCTGCTCGACATGTTCCCCTACCCCTCGGGCGCCGGCCTGCACGTCGGGCACCCGCTGGGGTTCATCGGCACCGACGTCCTCGGCCGCTTCCTGCGCATGACCGGGCGCACGGTGCTGCACGCCATGGGCTTCGACGCCTTCGGCCTGCCCGCCGAGCAGTACGCCGTGCAGACCGGGACGCACCCGAGGGCCACCACCGAGGCCAACATCGCCCGCTACCGCGAGCAGATCCGCCAGCTCGGCCTCGCGCACGACGAGCACCGGTCGGTGTCGACCACGGACATCGACTTCTACCGGTGGACGCAGTGGATCTTCCTGCAGATCCACGGCTCCTGGTACGACGCCGAGGCCGCCCGTGCGCGGCCGATCACGGAGCTCGAGGAGGAGCTGGCCGCGGGCATCCGCGCGCTGCCCGACGGCCGCGACTGGGCGACGCTCTCCCGCCCGGAGCAGGACCGCGTCCTCGACGACCACCGTCTCGCCTACCTGGCCGACGCGCCGGTCAACTGGTGCCCGGCGCTGGGCACGGTGCTCTCGAACGAGGAGGTCACCGCCGAGGGGCGCTCCGAGCGCGGCAACTTCCCCGTCTTCCGGCGCAACCTGCGGCAGTGGATGATGCGGATCACCGCGTACGCCGACCGGCTGGCCGCCGACCTCGACGGGGTCGACTGGCCCGAGTCGGTCAAGACGATGCAGCGCAACTGGATCGGGCGCTCGCAGGGCGCGCAGGTGCGGTTCGCCGTCGACCGCCCCGACGCGGAGCGGAGCGGAGCGGCCCCCTCGGCTCAGTCGATCGAGGTCTTCACCACCCGCCCCGACACGCTGTTCGGCGCTACCTACCTGGTCCTGGCGCCCGAGCACCCGCTGGTCGATGCGCTGACGCCGGACGCGTGGCCGTCGCCGCCGACCGGCGAGGAGCTCGACGGCCGGTGGACCGGCGGCGCCGCCACCCCGGCCGAGGCCGTCGCCGCCTATCGCCGGGTCGTCGCCCAGCGCTCCGAGCTCGAGCGCCAGGAGGCCCGCGACAAGACCGGCGTGTTCACCGGCGCCTGGGCGACCAACCCCGTCAACGGGGAGCCGCTGCCGGTCTTCGTCGCCGACTACGTGCTCATGGGCTACGGCACCGGCGCGATCATGGCGGTGCCCGGCCAGGACCAGCGCGACTGGGACTTCGCGACGGTCTTCGGCCTGCCCATCCGGCGGACGGTCCAGCCGCCGGCCGGCTTCGAGGGCTCGGGGGGCCAGGCCTACGTCGGCGCCGGCCCGGCGATCAACTCCGCCAACGACGAGGTCAGCCTGGACGGGCTCGAGGTCGACGAGGCCAAGGCCACGATCACCACCTGGCTCGCCGGGAAGGGCGCGGGCGAGGCCGTCGTGCAGTACAAGCTGCGCGACTGGCTGTTCTCCCGCCAGCGCTACTGGGGCGAGCCGTTCCCCGTCGCCTACGCCGCCGACGGCGAGACCGACGGCGGCCCGTCGATCCCGCGCGCGCTGCCCGACGCGGACCTGCCGGTGCTGCTGCCCGACGTCGAGGACTACGCCCCCCGCACCTACGCCCCCGACGACGCCGAGAGCGCGCCGGAGTCGCCGCTGGCGCGGGCCCGCGAGTGGGTGCGCTTCTCCGAGGACCTGCCGTCGGACCCCGAGCGCGGGTTCGCCGAGTACGTCCGCGAGACCAACACGATGCCGCAGTGGGCGGGCTCCTGCTGGTACTACCTGCGCTACCTCGACCCGCACAACGCGGAGCGCTTCGTCGACCCCGGCGTGGAGCGCTACTGGCTGGGTCCGCGCGCGCCGGGCGACCCGGGCGGCGTCGACCTCTACGTCGGCGGCGTCGAGCACGCCGTGCTGCACCTGCTCTACGCGCGGTTCTGGCACAAGGTGCTGTTCGACCTCGGCCACGTGTCGTCGTCCGAGCCGTTCCGCCGCCTGTTCAACCAGGGCTACGTCCAGGCCTGGGCCTACACCGACGCGCGGGGCGTGTACGTGCCGGCCGAGGAGGTCGTCGAGTCGGCGGACTCCGCCACCGGATTCACGTGGAACGGCGAGCCCGTGCGCCAGGAGTACGGGAAGATGGGCAAGTCGCTGCGCAACGTGGTGACGCCCGACGAGATGTGCGAGATCTACGGGGCCGATACGTTCCGGCTCTACGAGATGTCGACGGGGCCGATGGAGGCCTCGCGGCCCTGGTCGACGCGCGACGTGGTCGGCTCGCACCGGTTCCTGCAGCGGGTCTGGCGCCTGGCGGTCGACGAGCAGACCGGTGAGCTGCGCGTCGCCGACGTCGAGCCCGACCGCGACACCCTGACCGCGCTGCACAGGGCGATCGACGGCGTGCGCACCGACCTGCCGGCGATGCACTACAACACCGCGGTCGCCAAGCTCATCGAGCTGGCCAACCACCTGACCAAGGCCTACCCTGACGGCGGCACCCCGCGCTCGGTGATCGAGCCGCTGGTCCTGATGCTGGCCCCCCTGTGCCCGCACGTGGCCGAGGAGCTGTGGTCGCGCCTGGGTCACCCGCACACGCTGGCGTACGAGCCGTTCCCCGAGGCCGACCCGGCGCTGCTCGTCGAGGACACCGCCGAGTACCCCATCCAGGTCAACGGCAAGGTCCGCTCGCGCATCACCGTGCCCGCCACCGCCGGCCAGGACGAGGTCCGTGCCGCGGCGCTCGCCGACCCCAAGGTCGTCGACCTGCTCGGGGGCGCGGAACCGCGCAAGGTCATCGTCGTCCCCGGGCGTCTGGTGAACGTGGTGCGCTGACCCCGCGACGACGACGGGCCCCACCGGTTCCCGGTGGGGCCCGTCGTGTGTCCGTGCCGGTCGTCGGCCGGTCGTCGGCCGGTCAGGCCGGGCCGCGCTCGCCGCGGATGAACTCCTCGACGCGGTCGTAGGCCACCGAGTCGCGGTACTGCTCGGGCGGGGACTTCATGAAGTACGACGACGGTGCGAGCAGCGGGCCGCCGATGCCCCGGTCCATGGCGATCTTCGCCGCGCGGACGGCGTCGATGATGATGCCGGCCGAGTTCGGCGAGTCCCAGACCTCGAGCTTGTACTCGAGCGACAGCGGCACGTCGCCGAAGGCCCGGCCCTCGAGGCGCACGTAGGCCCACTTGCGGTCGTCGAGCCACGCGACGTGGTCGGACGGGCCGATGTGGACGTTGCCCGCGCCCATGTCGCGCTCGATCTGCGAGGTCACCGAGTTGGTCTTCGAGGTCTTCTTGGACTCCAGGCGCTCGCGCTCGAGCATGTTGCGGAAGTCCATGTTGCCGCCGATGTTGAGCTGCATCGTGCGGTCGAGCTGCACGCCGCGATCCTCGAACAGCTTGGCCAGGACGCGGTGGGTGATGGTGGCACCGACCTGCGACTTGATGTCGTCGCCCACGATCGGCACGCCCGCGTCGGTGAACTTCTGCGCCCACGCCGGGTCGGAGGCGATGAAGACCGGCAGCGCGTTGACGAAGCCGACGCCGGCGTCGATCGCGCACTGGGCGTAGAAGCGGTCGGCCTCCTCGCTGCCCACCGGCAGGTAGGACACCAGCACGTCGGCCCGCGCCTCGCGCAGGGCGGTGACGACGTCGACGGGGTCGCCGTCGGCCTCGGTGATCGTCTCGCGGTAGTAGCGGCCGAGGCCGTCCATCGTGGGGCCGCGCTGGACGGTGACGCCGGTCGGCGCCACGTCGGCGATCTTGATGGTGTTGTTCTCCGACGCGACGATGGCGTCGGCGAGGTCGACGCCGACCTTCTTCGCGTCGACGTCGAACGCGGCGACGAACTCGAGGTCGCCGACGTGGTAGCCGCCGAAGTCGACGTGCATGAGACCCGGCACACGGGTGGCCGGGTCGGCATCGGCGTAGTAGGTCACGCCCTGCACGAGGGACGCGGCGCAGTTGCCCACGCCGACGATCGCCACTCGGACCGAACCCATGTCTGTTCTCCTCTACGACTCTTCCTGGGGTGGGTGCTGGACGGACCTGTGGTCTCAGGCGTCGGTATCGGACGACGGGGCGTCGTCGGGGGCGTCCGCGGACCTCTCGGCGTCGATGAGCTCGTTGAGCCAGCGGACCTCGCGCTCCGTGGACTCGAGCCCGATGCGGTGCAGCTCGCGGGTGTAGTGGTCGATCTGCTCGCCGGCACGGGACAGCGTCGCGCGCAGGCCCTCGCGGCGTTCCTCCACCCGCCGGCGCCGGCCCTCGAGGATGCGCATCCGCACGTCGACGGGCGTCCGGGAGAAGAAGGCCAGGTGGACGCCGAAGCTCTCGTCGTCCCAGGTCTGCGGCCCGGCCTCGGCCAGCAGCTCGTCGAACCGGTCCTTGCCGTCGGCCGTGAGCTGGAAGACCCGGCGACCCCGGCGACCCCACGACGAGCCCCGCGACCGGCCGGACGCAGCGGGCTCGGCGCCGTCCTCGGTCTCGCCGGCGGACTCGTCGGTCTCGGCGATCAGCCCGGCGCGTTGGAGGCGGCGCAGGGTCGGGTAGAGGGAGCCCCAGGAGAACGCCCGGAACGTGCCGAGGCGGGCGTGGAGCTGCTTGCGCAGCTGGTAGCCGTGCATCGGTGCCTCGTGCAGGAGGCCGAGCACGGCGAGCTCGAGCACGTCCACCCCCGATCCCGCGCGTCCTCGCCGCCCCGGTGGACAGCGTGCCCAACTGTATCGGAGCGATACATCAGGGGTAGCCGAGCCACGATCACGTCACACGTCGTCCCGGGACCGGCGCCCGCCACGAGGAGGGGACGCGGGGGCGCGGTGGTGGCTACGCTGGAGCCGTGCCAGGAGCCCGCCAGGTGGTCGACTACGCCCTGCAGCGCCGCGCGCTGCTCGCCGGCGTCGCCGCCGGACGCGTGCCCACCGCGGAGGCCTGCGACGCCGGGGCCTACCTGCTCAGCGCCGCCTCCCACCACGGCCGTCCCACCGCCCGGACGTGCCCCGTGTGCCACCGCGAACCCCTCACCGAGGTCCTGTGGATCTTCGGTGAGCGTCTTGGCGCGGCCGCCGGATCCGCTCGTTCCGCCGACGAGATCAGTCGTCTGGCCGATGCGATCAGCGAGTTCACCGTGCACGTCGTGGAGGTCTGCCGCGGGTGCCGATGGAACCACCTCGTACAGTCATACGTCCTGGGGACCGACGACGCGTCGGGAGGCGGGCGCCGGCGACGCCGGACGGCCACCACCTGACGGCACGGGCGTGACGGCCCCCCGGGACCGACGGGGGGCCACCACGGCGCTCCGGAGAACCACCCGGCACCGGGAGGCGATCGGTGGACGACGAGCGGCGCACGGACCGCGGGGGCGCACGGCCCTCCGGTCCCGACCCGTCCCACCCGGGCGCCCCCCCGCCGCGACCCGACCGTGGCGTCCCGCCCGGGCCGCCCCCGAACGGCCGGCCCGCCCGAGGCGGCCCACCTCCCGGCCACCCACCCTCCCGACCGCCCCAGGATCCGCCGCCCGGGTCGCGCCCCGGGCCGCCGCACGGCCGTGCTGCCCAGGGCCCGCACGGGCAGCCCCCGTACGGCCAGGGCGGCCCCGGTCGCGGCGGTCCGTCCCGGCCGCCCGGGCCGGACGAGGACGGCCTGCCCTCGGGCTGGCGCGCGGTGCCGCCGTCGCAGAACCCCACCCACGGCCACGGCCCCGTCGACGCACCGACCGTCTCGACCGGAGCAGCCGCCGGGCCCGTCGGGTCGGCCGCGGCCACCCGGCGCGGCGCGGTCGGCACCGTCACCCCGCCCGACGGCGGAGGCCCCACGCGCGACGGGCACCTGCTGACCCACGAGGTCGCCCCCGGTCGCGGGGCGAGCGCGACGCGGGCGATGGCGCCCACCTCGACGGGTGGGTCCTCGCGCGCCGCCATGGCCGCCGGCGGCCTCTCGGGCACCGCGGTCGCCCCGGTGCCCACGCGCCCGGGCGGCGGTGGCGACGACCCGCCGGGCAACGGGCGCCGTCCAGCGCCCGAGGAGCCCGAGCCCGACCCGCGCCGGTCGCGCTGGCGCCGGATCCGCCGCGTCGCCTACGTCCTCGTCGGGCTGCTCCTGCTCGGTCCCGTGCTCGCGTTCGCGGTCGGCTGGATCTTCTTCCGCGTGCCGTCGCCGGACGACGCCGCCAACAACCAGGTCGCGACGATCTCCTACGCCAACGGGTCGTCACTGGCCTCGCTCGTCCCCGAGCAGGGCAACCGGATCAAGGTGCCGATCGCCCAGGTCCCGCTGCACGTCCAGCAGGCCGTCCTCTCGGCCGAGGACCGTTCGTTCTACTCGAACCTGGGCTTCGACCCCGTCGGGATCACGCGCGCGGTCTGGAACCAGGCGACCGGCGGCGTCGGCGGCGGGTCGACGATCACCCAGCAGTACGTGAAGGTCGTGCTGGTCGGCGACGAGTACTCGCTGTGGCGCAAGTACCGCGAGGTGGTGATCGCGGCGAAGATCTCCCAGGAGCAGTCGAAGGAGGAGATCCTCGAGAACTACCTCAACTCGATCTACTTCGGTCGCGGGGCGTACGGCATCCAGGCGGCCTCGCAGGCCTACTACGGCAGGGACGTCTCCCAGCTCACGGTCTCCGAGGGCGCGGTGCTCGCGGGCCTCATCCAGGCGCCGTCGCGCTGGGATCCGGCGGTGGACCGCTCGATGTCCGAGCAGCGCTGGAACTTCGTGCTCGACGGCATGGTCAGCCAGAACTGGCTGCCGGCGGCGGAGCGGCGCGCGCAGACCTTCCCGACGACGATCCCGCCGCAGCCGCGGCGCAGTGGCATCCCGGACAACGACCGCGGCCACATCGTCTCGGCCGTGCGTGCGGAGCTGAACTCCTACGGGATCACCGAGCAGCAGGTGAACCAGGAGGGGCTCCAGGTCACCACCACGATCGACCCGAGCCTGCAGGACGAGGCGGTGGAGTCCGTCGAGCGCCAGCTGCGGGGACAGCCGCAGAACCTGCGCACGTCGCTGGTCTCGGTCGACCCGCGCACCGGCGCGATCCTCGCCTACTACGGCGGCGAGGACGGCTCGGGCTTCGACTACGCCCAGGCCCGGCGTCAGCCGGGCTCGTCGTTCAAGCCGTTCGTGCTGCTCGCCGGGCTCGAGCGCAACCCGCCGATCGGTCTCGGCACGACCTTCGACGGGTCGAGCCCCCAGACCATCGCGGGCACCGAGGTCGAGAACAACGAGGGCGAGAGCTGCCCGAACTGCGACCTGCGCACGGCGATGACGCAGTCGATCAACACGGTCTTCTACCAGCTCGGCGTGCAGGTCGGGCCGCAGAGCGTCGCCGACGCGGCCCACCAGGCCGGCGTCTCGGCGGAGCTGCCGAACCCCAGCGGCGGCATCGCGCTGGGTGACCGCGAGGTCCGCCCCGGCGACATGGCGTCGGCGTACGCGACCTTCGCGGCCGACGGCGTCTACCACCGGCCCCACCTCGTCAGCCGCGTCACCACGCTCGACGGGCGCGTGCTCTACGACGCGGGCGTCCCGGCCGGCGAGCAGCGCATGACCCAGCAGGTCGCCCGCAACGTCACCGAGTCGATGCTCCAGGTCGCCGACCACTCCGGCATCGCGCTCTCCGGCGGCCGCCCCGTGGGAGCCAAGACCGGCACCGTGCAGTCCTCGGTCGACGGCCAGAACAACGACGCCTGGATGGTCGGGTTCACCCCGTCGATCTCCACGGCGGTCTGGGTCGGCACCGACGACAACACGCCGATCAAGAACGGGGACGGGCGACCGATCTACGGGCGCGGCGTACCCGGCCAGATCTGGCAGGGCTTCATGAACGACGCCCTGAGCGGCGACCCGGTCGAGCAGTTCTCCGACTTCCGGCCCATCGGGACGCCTCCCCAGACCACCCCGACGGCGCCGCCCGAGCAGCCGGGCTGCGTCGAGGGACAACCGTGCCCGCCGCAGAACCCCGAGGAGGGCGGCGACGAGTACGGCGACGACCCGTACTACGGCGGTGACCCGTACTACGGCGGCGACGGTGGCGGGTACTTCGGCGGAGACCAGGGCGGCGGCGACGGGGGCGGCGAAGGCGGCGGCGGTGACGGCGCTGCTGGCAGTGGAGGCTTCGGGGGCGGAGGCGGTGGCCTCGGCGGAGGTGGCGGCAGCGACAGCGACAGCGGTGGTGACAGCAGCGGCAGCGACGGGACCGATGGCTGATCGATGAGCGGCGCCCCCACCCGCGCCGCGGGCTCCGGCCGCGCCCGCACGCACGACCCCGCCTCACTGGGCCCGGACCAGCGGGTCCGACCCACGCACGAGGACCCGTTCGTCGCGTCGGTGTCGGCCGTGGTCGGCGGTCCGCTCGGCGAGCACGCCGTGGCGGGCCGTGCCCGCTTCCTCACGCCGCTGCGGGTGGTGCTGCTGCTCGGGGTGGTCGTGCTCGCCCTGGCGTGGTTCGCCAAGGCGCCGTGCCTGCAGCAGTACCCCGGCGAGCGCGGGCTCGAGCTCGACTGGCGCGACGGCCGCCAGTACGTGGCGATGTGCTACTCCGACACCGTCCCGCTCTACACCGCCGAGCGCCTCGACGTGGGCGGCGTGCCCTACGTGACGTCATGGGTCGACCGGCGCGACGACGGCAGCGAGCAGGTGCGCTACATGGAGTACCCGGTGCTGACCGGGTTCTTCCAGTGGGCCAACGCCCGCCTCGCCGACGTGTGGCTGGCCGGTGCCGGGGCGGGCCTGCTGCCGGGCGCGCTGCCGGTGGTCGTCTACTTCGACCTGTCCGCGTTCTGGCTCGCGCTCGCGTGGCTGGTGACGATCTGGGCGGTCGTGCGGCTGCGGCCCGGACGTCCCTGGGACGCCGCCCTCGCCGCGGTGTCCCCGCTGGTCGCGGTGCACGCCTTCACGAACTTCGACACGCTCGCGGTCGCCGGCGCCACCCTCGGGATCCTCGCGTGGGCCCGCCGCCGTCCGGTGCTGGCGGGGGTGGTCCTCGGCGTCGGCGCGGCCGCGAAGCTCTACCCGCTTTTCCTGCTCTATCCGCTGCTCCTGCTGTGCCTGCGGGCGGGACGGATGCGGGCGTGGGGGCAGGCGACGGCGGCCGGCGTGCTGACCTGGTCGCTGCTCAACCTGCCCGTCGCGATCGCCGCGCCGGACGGGTGGTGGGAGTTCTTCCGCCTCAACTCCGAGCGGGGCGCCGATCCCGACTCGCTCTACAACATCGTCGCCGGCCTGACCGGTTGGAGCGGCTTCGACGGCCCGCTCGCGCCCGGGCGGGCGCCGTCGGTGCTCAACGCCGTCAGCGCCCTGTTGTTCGCCCTGTGCTGCCTGGCGATCGCGGTGCTCGTCGTCCGGGCGCCCCGACGCCCGCGGTTCGCCGCGATCGCGTTCCTCGTCGTCGTCGCGTTCCTGCTGACCAACAAGGTCTGGAGCCCGCAGTACTCGCTGTGGCTCGTGCCGCTGGCCGTCCTGGCCTACCCGCGCTGGCGCCCGCTGCTGGCGTGGATGGTGCTGGACGCCCTGGTGTGGGCGCCGCGGATGTACTACTACCTCGGCACCGACGCCAAGGGCCTGCCCGCGCCGTGGTTCTACGGCGCGGTGATCGTGCGCGACGTCGCGGTGCTCGTGGTCGCCGCGCTAATCGTGCGATCGGTGCTGCGTCCCGAGGACGATCCGGTCCGCACGCCGCGGGATCCCTCGTTCTCCCGCGGCCTGGACGACCCGGACGGGGGCGTGCTCGACGGGGCGCCCGACCGGACGACCCTGCTCGCCCGCGCGGACGCGATCCTGGACGCCGTGGCGGGGCTGTTCGGACGTGGTCGACGGCGGACTGGAGTCCCACGATGAGGGCGCTCCCGCGCCGCCTCGCGTGTCGCTCCGCGAGGACTGCGGCAGCCGGGTGAGGGTGGCCGTCACCACCGGGTTACTCGCTCGTTGGGTTCGACGTGCCGCCGGGACGGCCCACTCCCCCATGGGGTCGGACCGGCACCCCCGGGTTCTTGCCAGAAAGGTCCGTCCATGGCCCTGCGTGCTCCCCGTCTGCTGACCGCCCTCCTCGCCGGCGGGCTGGTGACGGGTTCGCTGCTCCTCGGTGCCGGATCCGCGACCGCCGCGCCGGACGACGTCGTCGAGGCGCGCTGCGGCGACACCGTGCGCGCCGAGCCGGGCCAGCAGGTGAAGCTGATCCCCGCGGTCGGCGGGCCGATCACCAAGACGGTCACCGAGACGACGGAGACGCTGTCCTCGCTCATCGGCGGGCTCCTCTGCAGCGTCCAGGTGACCGTCGTCGAGCCGGTGACCGAGCAGGTCGCCCAGGCGGCTCCGCAGGCGCGCCAGCTCACCGAGGGACTCGGCGAGACCACCGGCCGGGTACTGACCCCGTCCCGCGAGTCCTCCGAGGCGACGGAGGCCGCCGAGACCGAGGCGGAGGCCGCGGAGACCACCGAGACGGCGGCCGCGCCGACGCTCACGCCGGAGCAGACCGCCGCCGCGGCGCCCGCGTTCGCGCCCGCCTTCGGTGCGCTGCCCTCGTCGTTCCTGCGCTCGGCCACCGGCCCGGCGCCGGGTGTCGCGGCCTACGACCCCACCATGCTGCTCGGCTCGGCGTTCCCGGGCCTGCGCGCCGGCGCACCGGCCTACCTCGGCTACGACCCCGCCAGTGCCGTGACCACCGCCAGCCAGGTCCAGGCCCTGCCCGTGGACGGCCTGACCCGCGGCGGGGTCGGGGTTCCCGCGCTCCTCGCGGTTCTCGTGCTCTCCGGAGTCGCGGCCTTCACCGTGCGCCGGATCGTCCTCGGCCGCGCGGGTGGCGGCGCGCGTCCGTCGCCGGTGACGGCGCCCGTGGCGGAGGAGGCCGAGGAGGCCGAGGAGGTCGAGGAGCCCGCCGCGGACGGCGGGCGGACCGCGGCGGACGTCGCGGTGGCCGGCGACCGGGCGGACACGGTGGACACGGTGGACACGGTGGACACGGTGGACACGGTGGACGCCGACCAGCCCGCCGCGGTGGGCCGCACGCCCGTCCCCGCCTGACCCCTCGCCGGGCGGTGGAACCGCCAGCGCGGGTGCTGCGTCGGACCTGGTGAGGGCGTGGCCGGGCCCCTTCGGTAGCCTGGTCGGACCGAGACCCTCCTGCCACGGATCGTCCGTGGCCGCCAGCCCACAGGAGGTGAGTGGATCTCGTGCGCCACTACGAACTGGTCGTGATCCTCGAGCCGAGCCTCGACGAGCGCACCGTCGCCCCGTCCCTCGAGACGTTCCTCAACGTCGTCCGCAAGGACGGCGGGACGGTCGAGAACGTCGAGGTGTGGGGCCGCCGTCGCCTCGCCTACGAGATCGACAAGCATGCCGATGGCATCTACGCCGTCCTCGACGTCAACTGCGAGCCCGCCACCGTCAAGGAGATGGACCGGCAGCTCGCGCTCAACGAGTCCGTGCTGCGGACCAAGGTCATGCGCCGCGACCCCGCCTTCGCCGGGCGCCGGGGCAAGGCGAACTGATGGCCGGCGACACCGTCATCACCGTGGTCGGCAACCTCACCGCCGACCCGGAGTTGCGGTTCACGCCGTCGGGCGCCGCCGTCGCGAACTTCACCGTGGCCTCGACGCCGCGCACCTTCGACCGCCAGAGCGGCGAGTGGAAGGACGGCGAGGCGCTGTTCCTGCGCTGCAACATCTGGCGCCAGGCCGCGGAGAACGTCGCCGAGACGCTCACCCGCGGCACGCGGGTGATCGTGCAGGGCCGCCTCAAGCAGCGCTCGTTCGAGACGCGCGAGGGCGAGAAGCGCACGGTCATCGAGCTCGAGGTCGACGAGATCGGCCCGTCGCTGCGGTACGCCACCGCGTCGGTCACCAAGGCCTCCCGGGGCTCCGGGGGCGGCGGTTACGGCGGCGGCAACGGGGGCGGCGGTTACGGCGGCTCCGGCGGGGCCTCCGGCTCCGGCGGCTCCGGCGGCTCCGGCGGGGGCGGCTGGTCGGGCGGGGGCGACGACCCCTGGGCCTCGGCCCCCGCGGCCGGCTCCTCCGGCGGCGGCTACGACGACGAGCCCCCCTTCTAGACCTCGTTCACCACCCGGTTCTGCTCAGGATCTCCAGGAGAAGACACACCATGGCGAAGCCGCCGGTGCGCAAGCCGAAGAAGAAGGTCTGCACCTTCTGCAAGGACAAGAACCAGCTGATCGACTACAAGGACACCAACCTCCTGCGGAAGTACATCTCCGACCGCGGGAAGATCCGCGCGCGGCGGGTGTCGGGCAACTGCAGCCAGCACCAGCGCGACGTGGCCACCGCGGTCAAGAACTCGCGGGAGATGGCCCTGCTGCCCTACACCTCGACCGCGCGCTGAGGGAGGCCGACGTGAAGCTCATCCTCACGGCCGACGTCGCCAACCTCGGCGGGCCCGGCGACACCGTCGAGGTCAAGGACGGTTACGGCCGCAACTACCTGCTGCCCCGCGGCCTGGCCATCGTCGCCACCCGCGGTGCGCAGAAGCAGGTCGAGACGATCCGCCGCACCCAGGAGGGCAAGCGGATCCGCGACCTCGACCACGCCAAGGAGGTGGCCGGCCAGATCCAGGGCCTGGGCACCGTGACCGTCACCGGCAAGGCCGGTCAGGGCGGGCGTCTGTTCGGCTCGATCACCCCGGCCGACGTCGTGTCCGCCGTCCGCTCGCAGGGCGGTCCGAACCTCGACAAGCGGTTCGTCGACATCGCCGGGCACATCAAGTCGACCGGCGACCACACGGTCACCGTGCGCCTGCACCCCGATGTCGCCGTGGACCTCCCGCTGGACGTCCAGGGCGCCTGACGGCGCCGACGGGCGAGCTCCGCGCCGTCGCCCGCCCGCACCCACCCCACCTCGGGCCCGGCACCGCCATGCGGTGCCGGGCCCGACGTGTGTCCGGGGCCCGCTCACGTCAGCGGCGGGGCCCTCTCGGCGTGCTCCCCCGGATGCCGGGACCCGGTGTCCGTGTCCTTCGGTGGATCACCGGGGTCACCGCCCGGCGAGCGGGGCCCGCCGCTCGGCTCGACACGCTGCGCGAGCGGGTGAACACACCGGCGACACGCGGTCCGCGGCGCGCCGCGGCGTCGTCCATCCACTTGTTGTCCACACTGCGCACAACCCGCTGACCTGCGGTGACGTCTCGACAGGAGCGGTTGCCAACAGGTTGTCCCCAGGTGTGTGCCCACGGCGGGGGTGTGCCCGGTGGACCGATCCCGGCTCTGTCCCCAGGGCATCCCCAGGACCGGCTTGGGCCGCCGTCGACGGGGCCCTAGCGTGCCGTCGGCGCGGTCGTGACGGCTGCCGTCGTCGACACCGCACCGCCGGTGCGGCGGGGCTGTCGGTGGGCGCTGCTAGAACGGGTGTTCGACGGAAGCGAGCCGTGCCGGCGCCGCCGGTCGGTGCGAGCGGAGGGAGCAGTCGTGGCGGTGCTGGACGATCGGGGGACGTCCGGACGGGGTCCGGAGCGGCCGGGGGCCACGCCCGCGGAGTTCGACCGGCAGCCGCCGCAGGACCTCCCGGCCGAGCAGTCGGTGCTCGGGGCGGTGCTGCTGAGCAAGGACGCCATCGCCGACGTCGTCGAGATGCTCAAGCCCGACGACTTCTACCGCCCGGCCCACCAGACGATCTACGAGTGCGTGCTGGACCTCTACGGGCGCGGCGAGCCGGCCGACCCCGTCACCGTCTCCGCCGAGCTCGAGCGCCGCGGCGAGCTGCTGCGCATCGGCGGGGCGCCCTACCTGCACACGCTGATCGCCACGGTCCCCACGGCCGCCAACGCCGGCTACTACGCCGAGATCGTCGCCGACCGCGCGATCCTGCGACGCCTCGTCGAGGCGGGCACGCGCATCGTGCAGCTGGGCTACCACGGCGCCGAGGGCGCCGACACCGACGATGTCGTCGACCGGGCCCAGGCCGCGGTGTACGAGGTCACCGACCGGCGCGTCACCGAGGACTACGTGGCCCTCGAGGACGTCCTGCAGCCGACCATGGACGAGATCGACGCCATCGCCTCGCGCGGCGGCGTCTCGTTCGGCGTACCCACCGGTTTCACCGACCTCGACGACGTCACCAACGGCCTGCACGCCGGCCAGATGATCATCGTCGCGGCCCGGCCGGGAATCGGGAAGGCGCTCGCCCTGGACACTCCGTTGGCGACGCCGGCCGGGTGGACCTCGATGGGAGAGGTGGCGGTCGGCGACGAGCTGCTCGACGCGGCGGGCCGGCCGACGCGGGTCGTGGCCGCGACGGAGGTCATGCACGACCGGCCGTGCTACGAGGTCGAGTTCTCCGACGGCACGGTGATCGTCGCGGACGAGTCGCACCAGTGGCTCACCGACACCCGGGCGTCACGACGCTCTCCACGCGTCTCCGCGAGCGTGCGGACCACAGGAGAGATCGCGGCGACGCTGCGGTGCGCCACGGCCGACCGCCGGATCAACCATTCGGTGCGGACCGCAGCGCCCCTCCAGCTTCCCGACCGGGAGCTGCTGGTCCCCCCGTACGCCCTCGGCGTCTGGCTCGGTGACGGGACGTCGGCGTCGGCGTCCTTCACCAGCGCCGACCCGGAGATCGCCGCACACGTCGAGGCGGAGGGCCTCGAGGCGCCCCTCGTCGGACGGCTGCGCTACGGCCTGCGCCTGCCTGCTCATCCATCGCCGCCCGAGCGGGAGTGTGTGGTGTGCGGCGCGACGTTCCGGCCGGCCACCTCCCAGGTCCGCACGTGCGGCCGGTCGTGTGGGGGCCGCGCCCGGTTCCTCTCCGCGCCGGTGCCTGCACCGAGGTGCCCCGACTGCGGGGGTCCTTCGTGCGGTCTCGTCCGCTGTCAGGACTGCCGTGACCACCACGGCACGGTCCAGGCGCGCCTGCGCACGCTCGGTGTCCTGGGTGACAAGCACATCCCCGTCGAGTACCTGCGGGCGTCGGAAGGGCAGCGTCGGGCCCTGCTCGCCGGGCTCCTCGACACCGACGGCACGGTCCTCCCGACCGGCGTGGTCCAGTTCGCGGTCACCAACGCCCGGCTGGCCGCCGACGTCGCAGAGCTCATCAGCAGCCTGGGCATGCGCTGCTCGACGGTCACGAAGGCCGTGGGTGGCCGCAGCGTCGCGACGAGCACGGCCTACCTCGTGACCTTCTCCACGGCTGACGAGGTGTTTCGCCTGGAGCGCAAGCGCGTCGCTCACAAGGAGCGTCGTCGGGCCGCCGACGAGACACGCACCCGGCTCCGTTACGTGGTCGATGTCCGGCCGGTGCCGTCGGTGCCCGTGCGTTGCGTCGAGGTCGACAACGACGCACACCTCTACCTCGCGGGGCGGTCGTTGGTCCCGACGCACAATTCGACCCTGGGAATGGATTTTGCTCGGTCGGCGAGTATAAAACATGGCCTGACCTCGGCGTTCTTCTCCCTGGAGATGGGCCGCACCGAGATCGTCATGCGCCTGCTCTCGGCGGAGGCCAAGATCCGCCTGGCCGACATGCGCTCCGGCACCATGACCGACGACGACTGGACGCGGCTGGCCCGGCGCATGAGCGAGATCAGCGAGGCGCCGCTGTTCATCGACGACTCGCCCAACATGACGATCATGGAGATCCGGGCGAAGGCCCGGCGGCTCAAGCAGCGTCACGACCTCAAGCTGATCATTCTCGACTACATGCAGCTGATGACCTCGGGCAAGAAGGTCGAGTCCCGCCAGCAGGAGGTCTCGGAGTTCTCCCGTCAGCTCAAGCTGCTGGCCAAGGAGCTCGAGGTCCCGCTGGTGGCGATCAGCCAGCTCAACCGTGGTCCCGAGCAGCGCACCGACAAGAAGCCGATGCTCTCCGACCTCCGCGAGTCCGGGTCGCTGGAGCAGGACGCCGACATGGTCATGCTCATCAGCCGCCCCGACGCCTTCGAGCGCGACGACCCGCGCGCCGGGGAGGCCGACCTCATCCTCGCCAAGCACCGCAACGGCCCCACGGCGACGATCACCGTGGCGCACCAGCTGCACTACAGCCGCTTCAGCGACATCGCCCGGGGTTAGGCGTCAGGCGGAGGTGTCCGCGCGTTCCCTGGCGCGGGCGTCGACGTCGGTCTGCGCGCAGAACCCCCGCCCGCTGCGCTTGAGGCAGAGCAGGCCGAGCAGGACGCCCTGCGCGTCGACAACGGCGAGCCGCCGCCGGTGCGTGGCCACCATCGCGCGCCAGGTCTCGAGGAGGTCCTCACCGGGACGCACGACGCGGTCCCCGAGCCGGCCGTACCGTCGCGCGGGGTCGGTGTCCGGAGCGTCGGCGAGGTCGGCCCGCTCCACGACCGCCACCAGGACGCCGGCGTCCACCAGCAGCACGGCGTGCACGTGGTCGTCGGCGAGTTCGGCGCGGGCGCCGGCGACGGTCAGGTCCGCCGTGCCCACCTTTGGGCGCGCCAACATCGCGTCGGCGACGCTCCGCCCCGACACCACGTCGACTCCACGGCAGGCCATGACCTGCAGTGTGCGACGTGGCGGGGGCGGAGCGCACGGTGCGGTTGAGGGAGCGGGCACGGCCGATGCGGTCACGGCCCGCTCAGAGTCCGGCCGGCGGCGTCTGGGTGAGGTCGGTGGCGACGCGTTCGACCTCGACGAGGTTGTCGGAGTACACGCCGGCGTTGCCCAACTGGTTGTGGCGGTCCGCCGTGATCGAGTTGACGGTGCACCCGGACGCCTTGTCCTGCCAGTGCCCGACGTGGGCCATGACGAGGCCCTTCATGACGACGTCGTCGAGCACGGCCGGGCCGGAGAACTGCCCGCGGTCGTTGAACACCCGCACGATCTCGCCGTCGACGATCCCGCGCTCGGCGGCGTCCTCGGGGTGGATCCATACCCGCTGGTCGCCCTGGGCCCGTTGCTTGCTCTCGGCGTTCGCGTACTGGCTGTTGAGGAAGGCGTGGGGTTTCGGCGACACGATGCTGAGCGGGTAGCGCTTCGCGAGCTCCGGCGCGGAGCCGGGCGACTCGAACGGCGGGACGTAATCGGGCAGTGGGTCGAGCTCGTCGCCCGGCTGCATCGCCTCGTACATCGAGCGCCAGACCGGGACGACGAAGTTGCCGCCCTCGGCGAGGCTGGAGCGGAACTCGCACTTGCCCGACGGCGTCGGGAAGTTCCCCTCCGCGTGCGGCGCGCGCTCGTGCGGCAGCCCGACGTCGAGTCGGGCCCAGCCGGTCTCCTTGAGCGAGTCGTAGGTGATGCCCCGTAACGCGGGGGCGTCCCAGTCGTGGAAGTCGCGGAGCATCTGCTCGTCGGTGCGGTCCCAGTAGTCGTCCGTGAACCCCATGGTCCGGGCGAGCCGACGGAACAGCTCGGAGTTCGGGACGCACTCGCCGGGCGGGTCGATCGCGGGCTGGTTGAGCGAGATGTAGAGGTGCCCCCAGGTGACCATGATGTCGAGCTGCTCGGCCTGCATCGTCGCCGGCAGCACGAGGTCGGCGAATTTGGCCGTGTCGTTGACGAAGTGGTCGCTGACGACGGTGAAGAGGTCGTCGCGCATCAGGCCGGCCATCGTCTTGGCCTGCGCCGGGCCCTGTGAGACGGGGTTGGAGTTGTAGACGAAGAGCGATCGGATCGGCGGGTCGAGCTCCATCTCGCCGGTCAGTGCCATGCCGAGGTCCAGCTCGTTGATCACCCGCGTTCCCTCGGGGATCCACTGCGGCATGCAGATCGCGTCGAACTTCGTCGGGAACTCCCAGATCGGCATCTCCATCGTGCCGCCGCCGACGTACCGCCATGCCCCCACGAGCGCGGGCAGGCAGGTGATCGCCCGGATCGCCTGGCCGCCGCCGCGGCTGCGCTCGATGGCGACACCCTGCCGGATCGCGGCCGGCTGGGTGGTGGCGTACTCGCGGGCCAGGACGCGCACGTCCTCGGCAGGCACCCCCGTGATCTCCTCCACCCGCTCGGGCGGGTAGTGCACCGCGCGCTCGGCGAGCTCGTCGAAGCCGACGGTGTGGCGCTCGACGTAGTCGGTGTCGACCAGCCCCTGCACGACGATCTCGTGGATGAGCCCCATCGCCAGGGCGCCGTCGGTGCCGGGCCGGATGCGGATGTGCCAGTCGGCCTGCCGGGCGGTGCGGGTGCGCACCGGGTCGATCACCACGATCTTGGCGCCCTTCCTGCGCGCCTCGAGGAGGAACGGCCAGCCGTGCAGGTTCGTGCTCGTCATGTTCATGCCCCACACGACGATGTACTTCGCGTACGCCATCGACTCGATGTCGAGCCCGCCGGTGCCGCCGACGGTCATGTGCCAGGCCGTCGACGAGCCCGACTCGCAGTAGGTCTTCTCGGCGACGGTCGCGCCGAGACGGTTGAAGAACGCATCGCCCGCCGTCAGCCCGTTGATCACACCCTGGTGTCCCAGATAGGCGTGCGGCATGATCGCCTGCGGTCCGTGCTCGGCGATGATGTCCGTCCACCGCGCCCGGATGTCGTCGAGTGCCTCGCCCCAGGTGATCCGCTCGAACTCCCCGGCACCCTTCGGCCCGACACGGCGCATCGGGTGGAGCAGCCGGTCGGCCTGGTAATGGTGCTCGGGGAAGTCCTTGAGCTTGACGCAGAGCCCGCCCCGGGTCATCGGGTGCTCGGGGTCGCCCGTGACGTCGACCAGGCGGCCGTCCTCGACGTGGTAGAGCATCGCGCAGGTGTCGGGGCAGTCGTGGGGGCACGCGCCGCGCACGATCGTCAGGTCACGACGGGTGGTCTCGGGGTCCCGTGCGAGCGTCATGGTCACGTACCTCCGCGAGGGCGGGCCGGTGGTGGCGGTCCGTCCAGTGACGCAGCACGCAGTGGCCCTCCGATGACCGAGGCGTAAAGGCGGCGTCAACCGCGTGGCGTCACCGCCCGACGGGGACCGCGACGACGGCGGCCAGCCCCAGCAGCGCGACCATGAACCCGACGGTCGCGGGCCAGCCGGCGAGGCCGTAGGCGATGCCGCCGAGGGTCCCGCCCACCGACGAGCCGACGTAGTACGCGCCCAGGTAGAGCCCCGACGCCACTGCCCGGCCGTGCGCGGCGCGGCGCCCGACCTGCGCGCTGGCGACGGTGTGCGCGGCGAAGAACCCGACGGTGAGCAGGGCGAGGCTGGCGACGACCACGGCCAGCCACGAGGTCAGCGTCGCCGCGGCGCCGAGGGCGGCGACCGCGACGGCGCCGAGCAGCACCGTGCGCGTCCCGAGGCGGTCGGCGAGGCGCCCGGCACGCGTCGAGGTCGCGGTGCCCAGCGCGTAGAGCACGAACACGGCGCCGACGAGGAGCGCGGGCAGCCGGAAGGGCGGACCGAGCAGCAGGAACGTCACGTAGTTGTAGGCGCAGACGAACACGCCCATCACCAGCAGGCCGACGGCGAACAGGCGGCGCAGCACGGGGTCGGCGAGGTGCGCGCGGACCTCGCCGAGCAGCGCGCGCCGACCGACGGGTGCGGGGCGGAAGCGGCGCGAGCGCGGCAGCACCGCGGCGAAGGCGGCGAGGCAGGCCGCCGAGAGCAGCGCGACGCCCGCGAGCGCCCAGCGCCAGGACCCGGTGAGGTCGGCGACGGCACTGACCACCAGCCGGCCGCCGAAGCCGCCGACCGAGTTCCCGGCGATGTAGAGACCCATGGCCGCGCCGAGGTGCTCGCCGTGCACCTCGTCGGCGAGGTAGGCCATGCCCACCGCGGGCAGCCCGGCCAGCGCGAGCCCCTCGAGTGCGCGCAGCACGAGCAGGAGCTCCAGTCCCGGTGCCACGGCGGCGGCGAGGCCGAGCACGACCGCCGCGGTCAACGACCACACCATGACCGGGCGCCGGCCCCACCGCTCCGACAGGGCGCTCGCGGGGATCACTCCCAGGGCGAGCGCCGCGGTCGTCACCGAGACCGACAGCGACGCCGTGCCCGGGGTCGTGTCGTACGCCGCGACCAGCGCGGGCAGCAGCGGCTGGGTCGCGTAGAGCAGCGCGAACGTGGTGAAGCCGGCGAAGAACAGGCCGACGGCGACCGGACGGAAGCCGGGCTCGCCACGGCGCAGCGCCGCCGGGTCGGTGGCGACCGCGGGCGACGAGGACATCGTTGCCGATGCTAACCGCCGGTGGGCGCCCCCACCTCCTCCGTCACCCACCTCACGTACGGGCCGTGTCCCCCGACGACGGGCAGGACGAGCACCTCCGGCACGTCGTAGGTGTGCTCGGCGACGAGGCGGGCGGTGAGGTCGTCGACGCGGCCGGCGTCGGTCTTGACCCAGAGCTGCCACTCCGGCTCCACCGACACCGCGCCCTCCCAGCGGAACACGCTGCGCACGGGGCCGGCGACCTGCACGCAGGCCGCCAGCCGGGCGTCGACCAGCAGGCGGGCCAGGCGCTCGGCCTCGTCGGCGGAGTCGGTGGTGGTCAGCACGACGCGGGTCGTGGTGGCGTCAGCACTCATCGGGGGCCTCCCGGCGATCGGTCCGTGCCACGATGCGCCGATGTTCCTCGTCACCGGTGCCACGGGCTTCGTCGGGTCGGCCGTGGTGGCCCTGCTGCACGAGCGGGGCCACGCGGTACGGGCGGTGGTCCGCGACCCGGCACGCGCCGACGTCCTGCCCGACGGCGTCGAGCGGGTGGCCGCGGACCTCGCCGACGGTGAGGCCCTCGCACGGGCGATGGACGGGTGCGAGGGCGTCTTCCACCTGGCCGCCGCGGTCGGTGCGCCGGGGCCCGAGGCGCACGAGCTCAACGTCGGCGGCACGCGCCGGGTCGTCGAGGCCGCCCGGCGCGCCGGCGTGCGCCGGCTCGTGCACACGTCGACCAGCGCGGCGATCTGCGTGCCCGACCCGTCGGGCCCCGGCTGCGTCGTGGCCGAGGACGCCGCGGGCGGCACGGCGCTGACCGACACGTACTCGACGACGAAGGCCGAGGCCGAGGCGGTGGTGCTCGACGCCGCGGCCGGGGGAGCGGCCGGTGGCCTCGACGCCGTCGTCGCGACCGTGGTCAGCGTGTACGGGCCGTCGCCGCGCGGGCCGTGGAGCTACAACGGGCTGCTCGCGGCCGCGGCGCGCGGGGAGGTCGGGGCCATCGTCGACACCCGCATCGGCTGGGTGCTCGCCGAGGACGTCGCGGCCGGGCAGCTACTGGCCTTCGAGCACGGGGAGACCGGCCGTCGCTACGTCCTCTGCGGCGAGGTCGCGTCGTTCCCGACGGTCCTCGACACCTACTGCGCCCTGACCGGCAGCCCGCACCGGGTGACCGCGCTGCCGGAGGGCAGCGAGCTCGACGGGGACGCGCCGCCGTTCGCGGACCGCTCGGTGGTCTACGGCCACCTGGGCGGCTACCGGGTGCGCGACGACGGGGCCCGCGCGCTGGGGCTCCGTGCCCGCGGGATCGAGGAGGGCCTGGAGCTCACGGCTCGATGGCTGCGCGCCATGTGACATGCGCAGACGGCATACCGGACGGTCGGTGGGAGATGCGCCACCACCTCCCGCTCCGCGCCGCGGCGGGTGCCAGAGTGGTTCCCACGGCGGTGACACTGCACCGTCGGGAAGGATGGGCAGATGACCGACGAGCAGACCGTGGTCGCCGCTTCCGGCAGCTACACGCTGGGCGGGACCCTCACCGTGCGGCGCCTCGGCTACGGCGCCATGCGGCTGACCGGTGAGGGCATCTGGGGTCCGCCGAAGGACCCGGACAACGCGGTCGCCGTGCTGCGGCGCGCGGTGGAGCTCGGCGTCGATCTCGTCGACACCGCCGACTCCTACGGTCCCTACGTCAGCGAGGAGCTCATCCGCGAGGCGCTGTACCCGTACCGCGAGGTCACGGTGGCCACCAAGGCCGGCCTGCTGCGCACCGGACCGAACCGCTGGATCCCCTGCGGGCGCCCGGACTACCTGCGCCAGGAGTGCGAGATGAGCCTGCGCCGCCTCGGCGTGGAGACCCTCGACCTCTTCCAGCTGCACCGCATCGACCCGCACGTCGCGGCCGACGAGCAGTTCGGGCTGCTCGCCGACCTGCAGCGCGAGGGCAAGGTCCGCGAGGTCGGTCTGAGCCAGGTCTCGGTCGCGGAGATCGAGGCGGCCGGGCGCATCGTCGACGTCGCGTCGGTGCAGAACCGCTACAACCTGGTCGACCGCTCCTCCGACGACGTCCTGCGCCACTGCACCGAGCACGGCATCGGTTTCATCCCGTGGGCGCCCGCCGACGCCGGCAAGCTGGCCGAGCCGGGCCACGCCGCGGCCCGCGCCGCCGAGGCCCTCGGCGCCACGCCGGCCCAGGTCGCGCTGGCGTGGTTGCTGCAGCGCAGCTCGGTGATGCTCCCGATCCCGGGCACCAGCTCGCTGGAGCACCTCGAGGAGAACTGCGCCGCGGCGGCCCTCGAGCTCGACCGCGCGACCGTGGCCACCCTGGACGCCGCCGCGTAGGTGCCCTGGGGGCACGTGACCATTTCCAGGTGCCCCCAGGACGCCGAAGTGCTCACGTGCGCGGAGCGCACCTCACGACCGCGGGGCGGGCGCGCTCGGCGTCGCGCCGCGTGCGGCGGTCGCGCAGGCGCGCCAGGGCCCCGCTGGGCGGGTCCGGGTCCTCGCCGCGCTCCACACGCTCGGCAGCGGCGACGATGCGGCGCTCCATGCCGCCGAAGACGAGCACGTGGAACGGCGCGATCACCCACCAGTAGGCGTGCCCGGCCAACCCGTGCGGGAAGAAGATGGCTCGCTGCCGGTAGCGCGAGCCGGTGCCCGCCGGCGCGACGCGCAGCTCCAGCCAGGCGAGGCCGGGTGCCTTCATCTCGGCGCGCAGCCGCAGCAGCCGCTCCCCCTCGGCGAGGTCGAGACCGGCGCGGACGTCACCGGGTGCGTGCTCGTCGACGCACTCCTCGACGCGCCACCAGTCGAGCGCGTCGCCGACCTTCAGCGAGTCAGCGTCACGCCGCCCCCGCCGCAGGCCGACGCCGCCGGCGAGCCGGTCCAGGACGCCGCGCGCCCACCAGCCCAGCGGGAACGAGTACCAGCCGCGCTCCCCCCCGATGCCGGTGACGACGTGCCACACCTGCTCGACCGACGCGGTCGACGGGCGCTCGCGGATGTCGGTGTAGACGCTCCCGCCGGCCCAGGAGGGGTCCGAGGGCAGCGGGTCGGCGGGCGCGTAGCTCGCGTTCGCCCCGGACCAGCGCGTCTCGACCTGGCCGTTGCGGATGCGCTGGAGGGCCAGGGTGACCGCGCCGCGGAAGTCGGTGAGCCCGCCCTCGGGCGGCGGGATGAACCGGTCGATGTCGTGCTCGTGCGCGACGACCTCGTGGATCAGTGAGTCGATCAGCGGCACGGCGGTGGAGCGCGGCACCGGGGTCACGAGGTTGACCCAGTGCGAGGACAGGCGCGGGGTCAGCACGGGCACCGGCAGCATCGTGCGCGGCGGGAGCTCCGCGACCTCGGCGAAGCCCTCCATCATCTGCAGGTAGGTCAGCACGTCCGGCCCGCCGATGTCGAAGGTGCGGTTGACCTCGGGCGGCACGGTGACGGCGCGGACCAGGTAGTGCAGGACGTCGCGGATGGCGATCGGCTGCACGCGGTGGTGGACCCACGACGGCGTCAGCATCACCGGCAGGCGCTCGGTGAGGTAGCGCAGCATCTCGAAGCTCGCCGACCCCGACCCGAGGATCACCGCGGCCTGCAGCACGACCGTCGGGACGCCGGAGCGCAGGAAGATCTCGCCGACCTCGGCGCGCGAGGCCAGGTGCTCGGAGAGCTCGGTGTGGTCGAGGCCCTCGGGGTGCATGCCGCCGAGGTAGACGATGCGCGACACGCCGGCCTCGCGGGCGGCCTGCGCGCTGATCATCGCGGCCTGCCGGTCGACGGCGGCGAAGCCGCTCTCGGACAGCGAGTGCACGAGGTAGAAGAGGACGTCGGCGCCCTGGCAGGCCCGGCGCATCGACTCCTCGTCGAGCACGTCCCCGCGCACGATCTCGACCTGCGCCGCCCACGGGACGTCGCGCATCTTCTCCGGTGTGCGGACCACGCAGCGCACCTCGTGGCCCTCCGCGGCCAGGCGTGGCGCGAGGCGCCCGCCGATGTAACCCGTCGCTCCGGTGACCACGCATCGCACGTGCCGATCGTGGCCCGACCCGGCGCGCGGCGCAGGACCGGACGCTCACGAGGTCCGACACCCCTCAGGGGTGACACACGGGCGGGGGATTCGTCGGCGTGTCGCGCATGAAAGGCCGTGTCGCCGGATCGGGGGGCCCAAGTCGCCGGGAGTTCCTGCCGTTGAGGAGACCAGACGCTCGACGTCGATGCGCCGTTCGGTGGTGTGCGCGCTCGGGCTGGAGGATCAGCAGTCGGGGAGGTCTGAGGAACGTGTGGGTGTGGCGTGACGACCTGGGGTCCGGTGCGGCAGCGAGCGGGGGTGGCGGTTGGCGCCTCGACGCGTACGGCACGTGGGTGTGGGACGAGCCCTCGCCGCTGGAGCGGCCGGGCGCGGGGATCGGGGCGCTGCGTGCGCGGGGCGGCGACGACGAGCGGGCGCGGCGCGACCTGTCCGCCGTCGGCGACCGGGCGCTGGCGACCCTGGACCGCGGGTACGACGACCGCGTGGGTGACCGCGGGGACCCGACGCCGATCTTCCACGAGCTGACCGTCGACCGGTCCCGGCGCGTGACGCGTCGCCCCGCCCGGCGTGACCGGGAGGCGGTGGCCGTGCCCGAGCCGCACCCCGGCTCCGGCCCGCTGCCCGTCCAGGACGGTGGCCGGGGGCGGGGCCTGCGCGAGGTCCCCACCGTGCCGCCCCCGCCCGTCGCGCCCGAGTTCGCCGAGTCCCCCGAGGACGAGCTGCGCCGCCGCGCCGAGCGCCGGCGTCGGCCGCTGGGCAGCGCCGGCGAGACCCCGCGCGAGGCCGACCGCGAGGGCGGACGCCACACCTGGCGCCGCGAGGAGGTACGCACCGGGCGGCACGCGCTGCGTCGCTGAGCCGCTCGTCGGGTATGGATCGACGGGCCGCCCCCACACCCGGGGGCGGCTCGCGCTCCGGGCGAGCGCGACCCCGGGGATCGTGGCGGCAGGGCTATGCTGCGTCCCCCGCGCGGCCCCGACGGTGCTCCAGATGGCCGCCGGGCCCGGGTCCGCCGCCGTCGTCAGTCGCGCCCGTGGAGGTCGCCCCCGTGCTCATCCGCCGTCTCGCCCGGCCCATGCTGGCCGCCATCTTCATCAAGGGCGGGGTCGACACCCTGCTCAACCCCGAGCCGCGCGTGCAGAAGGCCTCACCGCTGATCGAGAAGGCCTCGCCGCAACTGCCCGACCAGATCCCGTCCGAACCGAGCGAGCTGGTGCGCATCGACGCCGGCGTCAAGGTCGCGGCCGGGACGCTGCTGGCCATCAACAAGTTCCCGCGGGTGGCCTCGCTGGCGCTGGCCGCGAGCGTCATCCCGACGACCATCGCCGGGCACCCCTTCTGGGAGAAGTCCGACCCGACCGAGAAGGCCGGCGAGCAGCAGCAGTTCCTCAAGAACGTCGCCATCCTCGGCGGCCTCGTGCTGGCCGCCGTGGACACCGAGGGCAAGCCGTCGCTGGGCTGGCGGGGCCGCCGCGCGGCGCGCAAGCTCGCCGAGCGCACCAGCGAGCTGACCAGCAGCAACGACGGCGCGGGGGACAAGTTCCGTGACGCCGGGGACAAGGTCCGCCGCAACGTGGTCGACGGCGTCGACGTCGCGATCGGCGCGCTGGCCTCCTGAGGCCGTCGGGAACCGTCCGCACGGTGCTGCCGGGCGGACGGTCCCCGCGCACCTGTCTGGCGAACGCATCCCGAGCCCCTAGGGTGGCGGCCGTGTGGACGAACTGGTCCGGAGGCCTGCAGTGCCGGCCGACCGCGACGGTGCGCCCGCTGGACGACAGCGGTGTCTCCGGCGTGGTGCGGCGTGCCGCGGAGCGGGGCCAGGCCGTCCGACCCGTCGGCGCGGGCCACTCGTTCAGCGCGCTGGCCGTCACCGACGGCGTCCACGTCGACCTCTCCGCGTTCCGCGGCGTCACCGCGATCGGCGCGCGCTCCGGGCGCCCCACCGTCCGGGTCCGCGCCGGCACCACCCTCGGCGAGCTGCACTCCGAGCTCGCGACGCGGGACCTCGCCCTGGAGGCGCCGCTGGAGCTCGCCGCGCCCACCGTCGGTGGCGCGCTGGCCGTCGGCATGCACGGCAGCGGGGCCGCGCTCGGTTCGCTCTCGGCCGCCGTGGTCGGCCTGCGCCTCGTCGACGGCAAGGGCCGCCTGCGCGACGTCGCGCCCGCGGACCTCGACGCGGCCCGCACCTCGCTCGGCGCCCTCGGGGTCGTGCTCGAGGCGGAGCTGGCCGTGGTCCCCGCCGGGCGGGTGCGGGTCACCCGGGCGCCGAGGCCGGTGGACGAGGTGCTCGACGACGGGTTCTGGGACGCCCACCCCGTCGCCGAGGCCGCCGTCTTTCCCTCCGCGCCCACCGCGCTGACGCGCTGGGCCGACCCGCTGCTCGCCCACGATCCCGATGACGACACCGAGGACGCCGCCGAGGCCGACGAGGCCCGTGAGCGCAGCCTCGGCGTCACCGTCGCCGGCGCCACCGGCCGCACCGCGCTGGGCGGCGCGGTCGTCGTCGAGCGCGCCCTGCCCCGCCTCGTGCCGCGCTTCAACCGCGCGGTGTCGCGGCTCGCGCGGACGGTGTCGGCGACCGGGCCGATGTACCGGGTGCTCTCCAGCCCGCCCGCGGTGCGCTTCGAGCAGACCGAGTGGGCGCTGCCGCGCGCCGCTCTGGCCGCCGGCGCTCGCGAGCTGCTCGCCGCGCTCGCCGACGACGGGCTGGAGGTCGGGCTGCCGGTGCGCCTGCGCGTGGGCGCGCCCGAGTCCGGGTGGCTGCACCCGGCGCACGACCGGGCGACGGGCTGGGTGGCCGTGCGGGTGCCGCGCGGCACCGACCACGCGCCGGTCCTCGAACGCGCGTGGCGGGTGCTGCGCGACCACGGGGGCCGCCCGCACTGGGCCTCGCGCTCCGACTGGACCGTCGAGGACACCGCGCGCGCCTACCCGCGCCTGCCCGACTTCCGCCGGGTCCGCGACGACTACGACCCCGAGCGGGTGTTCGCCACGCCCGAGCTCGCCGAGGTGCTCGGCGACTGATCGTCGTCGGGGTCGTCGTCGGGGTCGTCGGCGGCGCCCAGGTCGACGGCCAGTCCGACGACGGCCTGGTCGATGCGCCGCAGCAGGCGCACCGCCGCGAGCATGGCCGTCCGCCGGTCGTCGGTGACCCGCGCGGCGTACTCCTCGGCGGCGTCCACCAGGTCCTCCGCGGAGTGGGCGCGTACCCGCCCGCCGTCGGAGGCGCGGCGCCCGCGGACGAGCACGTCGCGCAGCCCGTCGAGGTTGGCGCGCACCCGGTCGGCCGCCGGGTCGAGCGACGCGGCCCACCCCGGGTCGGCGGGGAGCCCTTCGGCGGTGCGGGCCAGCGAGCGCGCGTAGACGTCACACACGACGAGCACCCGCAGGCCCCGCTGGTGGCTCGAGCGGGCGCGCCGGCGGACGACGGGGTCGGTCAGCGGTCGGGCGCGCTGGCGCAGCGTGGTCAGCGCGTCGTCCATCGCCCGGACGGCCTCGCGCGCCGGCCCCGTCGCCCGCCGGCCGACCAGCCGGTCGGTGGTCTCGCGCAGCACGCGGTCCATGGCGTCGACGAGCTCGCCCACCGCCTCCCCGAACGCCTCGCGGGTGCCGCGCGGGAGGACGAGGAACGCCGCCAGGATGCTGGCGAGCGCGCCGACGATCGTCTCCTCGACGCGCAGCACCAGCACCTCGACGCTGAACTGGCCGATGAGGCCGTACACCAGCGCGAGCACGGCCGTGATGCCGAAGGCCAGCATCGCCGGTGACACGCGCACCAGGTAGAGGGCCACGAAGACGCAGGCGGCGAGCAGGACGATCGAGAGCACCCGGTCGTCCCCGACGAGCGCGGCGAGGCCCATGCCCGCGGCGACGCCGCCGACCGTGCCGACGATGCGACCCCAGCCGCGGGTGAGCAGGTCGCCCCGGCTGTTCGTGCCGGCGAAGACGACGAACGCGGTGATGACCGCCCAGTACCAGCGCGAGGGGGCGACGAGCTCCCCGACGACGATCGCGAGCGTCGCCGCCACGCCCACCTGCGCGGCCTGTCGCGTGCTCAGCGCGATCCCGCGCGGCCGGTCCGTGTCGTGCCCCGGGCCGACGTCGTCCTCGGCAGGCGCCTCGGCCTGGTCCGTGTGCTGGGCCTGGTCGGTGTGCTGGGCCTGGTCGGTGTGCTGGGCCCGCGGGGGGTCCGGCGCGGGCCGGTACGGGGTGAAGGTGTCCGGCGACACCCCGCCGTCGCGCCGTGCCGGGGCGTCCAGCTGGGCGTGGTGGATCGCATCGGCGACCCGGCGCACCGCGAACGCCGTGCGTTGCACTCGCTCGCCACCGGCGCGGGTGTCGGCGACGAGGCCGGCGACCGCGGCCCGCGCGTCCGCCGTCGCCTCGAGGACGGCCGCGTGCCCGCGCCCGGCCTCGAGCGCGGCGCCCAGGTGGCGCAGGCCGGTGCGCAGGGCGGCGATCGCCACGGGGTCCAGCGACCGCGGACCCCCCGCGGGTGGCAGGGCGAGGCGTCGCGCGGCGACCGACAGCCGCTCCAGGGCGAGCTCGGCGTCGGCCACACGCAGGGCGAGCACGTCGTCGTCGAGGCCCGGCCAGACGCGTCCCGCCGTCGTCTGCTCGAGCGTGTCCTCGACGAGCAGCGCCACCTCCTGCAGGCGCGCGCGGGCGCGCCGTCCCGACTCCAGCGTGCGCTCGTCCGGCCCGCCCTCGGCGATCGCGGCGAGCACGTCGTCGGTGGCGTCGACGACGGCGTGCGCCCGCGCCCGGAACGCGGCGACCAGGCGGCGCAGCGTCCGCTCCGGGCGCTCGGCGAAGACGACCCCCCGCAGCAGCAGGGTCGCGCCGATCCCGACGACCGCGGCCACGAGCAGCCACGGGACCTGGCCGGGCGCGACCTGCAGGAACTGGGTGAAGAAGAACGGCATGAACCCGGCCATGCCCAGCGCGAACCCTCGCGGGCCGTACCGGCGCACCCACACCGCGACCACCATGACCAGCACGAACGCCACCGCCGCCGGGATCCGGTGCGGCGCGAGGAGGGCGCCGACGACCGTGCTCGCGGTCGCCGGCAGCACCATGAGCGCGGTGGTCACGCGGCGCCGCGGCAGGTCCGGCTCGTTGACCGCGAGGTTGGACACCATCGCGAGCACGCCCGCGAAGAGCAGGACGGTGACCGGCTCGGCGGGGTCCAGCGCGGCCCGCAGCAGGGCCACCACGACGACGGCCAGGGCCATCGCGGCCACGGCGATCGACGCCAGGCGCAGACGGACGAGCCCGGGGTCCACGCCCGCCAGGCGCGTGCGCAGGTCGGCCGACCAGCCCGTCCGCCGTGCGCCTGCCACGCGCTCCTCCTCGACGCGGAGCGCCACCCCGCGCACCCCGCCCGACCACCCTCCGCAGTCGCGCCGGTGGGGAGCGAGTCTCCCACGCAGGAACACCACCGGAGCGACCTCGACAGGGTTACCCCTGGGTAATAGGCTCCGGTTACCGGCCGGTAGAAGTCTCCGGCCGCGCCGTGGTGAACAGGAGCGAGGCGGCATGGGCCACTACCGGGCGAACGTCCGCGACATCGAGTTCAACCTCTTCGAGGTCTTCCGCGTGCAGGACCGGTTCGGCTCCGGTCCCTTCGCCGACGCCGACGAGGAGACCGCCCGCGCGCTGCTGGGCGAGGTCGCGTCGATGGCCGAGGGGCCGTTGGCCGACTCCTACGCATCGGGCGACCGCAACCCGGTCCGCTTCGACCCCGAGACCCACACCGCCCACCTCGACGAGGGCATCAAGAAGTCCTACCGCGCGATGTGGGACGGCGAGTGGTGGCGGCTGTCGGCCGACAACGCGATCGGCGGCATGGGCGTGCCGCCCTCGGTCCAGTGGGCCGCCGGCGAGATGATCCTGGGCGCCAACGGACCGGTGTTCATGTACATGGCCGGCCCGAACTTCGCCTCGGTCGTCCACCGCAACGGCACCGAGCAGCAGAAGCACTGGGCGCAGCTCATGGTCGACCGCGGCTGGGGCGCCACGATGGTGCTCACCGAGCCCGACGCGGGCTCCGACGTGGGCGCCGGGCGCACCAAGGCCCGCGACAACGGCGACGGCACCTGGTCGATCGAGGGCGTCAAGCGCTTCATCACCTCGGGCGATGCCGGCGACCTCAACGAGAACATCATGCACCTCGTGCTCGCCCGCCCCGAGGGCGCGAAGCCGGGCACGAAGGGCCTCTCGCTGTTCCTCGTCCCCAAGTTCCACTTCGACCCGCGGACGGGTGAGCCGGGCGAGCGCAACGGCGCCTTCGTCACCAACGTCGAGCACAAGATGGGCCTCAACGCGTCGGCCACCTGCGAGGTGACGTTCGGCGCCCACGGCACCCCTGCGATCGGCTGGCTGCTCGGCGACGTGCACGACGGCATCGCGCAGATGTTCCAAGTCATCGAGTACGCGCGGATGATGGTCGGCACCAAGGCCATCGGCACCCTCTCGACGGGCTACCTCAACGCGCTCGAGTACGCCAAGGAGCGCATCCAGGGCGCCGACCTGACCCAGCAGGCCAACAAGACCGCCCCGCGCGTCCCGATCACCAACCACCCCGACGTGCGCCGCAGCCTCATGCTGCAGAAGGCCTACGCCGAGGGCCTGCGCGCCGTGTACACCTTCACCTCGACCTACCAGGACGTCGTGCGCTTCGGTGAGGCGCCGGAGGGCGACGTCCTCGGCGGCCCGGTGTCCGCCGAGGACGTCGCGCTGGCCGAGAAGGTCAACGACCTGCTGCTGCCGATCGTCAAGGGCGTCGGATCGGAGCGCGCGTCCGAGCAGCTGATCCACTCCTTGCAGACGCTCGGCGGCTCGGGGTACCTGCAGGACTACCCCCTCGAGCAGTACATCCGCGACGCGAAGATCGACTCGCTGTACGAGGGCACCACGGCGATCCAGGCGCAGGACTTCTTCTTCCGCAAGATCGTCCGGGACAACGGCCAGGCGCTGATGCACGTCGCCGGCCAGGTCCAGGCTTTCCTCGACGCCGGTGACATGGGTGGGGCCGGGAACGGGCGGCTCAAGGAGGAACGCGCCCTGCTGGCCACCGCGCTCGCCGACGTCCAGGCGATGCTCGGCAGCATGGTGGGCTACCTGACCTCCGCGCAGGAGGAGATCACCAACCTCTACAAGGTCGGACAGCACGCCGTCCGGTTCCTCATGAGCGTGGGCGACCTGCTCGTCGGCTGGCTGCTGCTGCGCCAGGCCGAGGTGGCGGGCCAGGTGCTCGACGCCGGCACCGCGGGGCGCGACCAGCACTTCTACGAGGGCAAGATCGCCGTGGCGCGCTTCTTCGCCCGCACCGTGCTCCCGGAGCTGACGGCCCGCAAGGCCATCGTCGAGGGCGCCGAGAACTCGATCATGGAGCTCGCCGTGGCAGCCTTCTGACCCGTACGTGAGCGAAAGTCACGGCCGTAGCCGGGAACTCCACTCACATGAGCGTGCGGATCGGGACCTCGGGGTGGATCTACCCGCCATGGCGGCGGGTGTTCTACCCCGAGGGCCTGGTGCAACGCCGTGAGCTGACCTACCTCGCCGAGCGTCTCGACACCGTCGAGATCAACGGCTCCTTCTACTCGCTGCAGCGCGCGTCGAGCTACCGCACGTGGGCCGACCGCACGCCCGACGACTTCGTCTTCGCCGTCAAGGGCGGGCGCTTCGTCACCCACATGAAGAAGCTCCGCGGTGTCGAGGAGGCGCTGGCGAACTTCTTCGCCTCCGGGCTCCTCGCCCTGGGCGCGAAACTGGGACCGGTGCTCTGGCAGCTCCCGCCGAACCTGCGCTACGACCCGGAACGCCTCGAGGGCTTCCTCGACCAGCTGCCGCACACCACCACGGCCGCCGCCGCGCTCGCCGGCGCCCACGGCGACCAGGTCCCCGAGTCCTGGACGGAGACCGACGCCGAGCGCCCGCTGCGCCACGCGCTCGAGGTGCGCCACCCCAGCTTCCGCGATCCGGCCTTCGTCGCGCAGCTGCGTCGGCACGGCGTCGCGTCGGTCGTCGCGGACACGGCGGGCACGTTCCCGCGCCTCGACGACGTGACCAGCGACCTCGTCTACGTGCGCCTGCACGGCGACACCGAGCTCTACGCGAGCGGCTACTCGCCCACGGCGCTCGACGACTGGGCGGCGCGCATCCGCGCCTGGGCGGCCGGCGACGCACCGGTCACGGAGGACACGGCCGCCCCCGACGACCCGCCGCCGCAGGCCCCGCAGGGCCGCGACGTCGTCGTCTACTTCGACAACGACGTCAAGGTGCACGCCCCGTTCGACGCGATCGCGCTGCGCGACCGCGTCAGATCCGGCGTGCCCGTGCCTCCGCGAGGGTGAAGACGCCGAAGGCCGCGAATCCCAGCGCCACCAGGATCAGCAGCACCACGCCGTAGGGCTGGCCGGCGAGCGTCTTGAGCGCCCCGTCGAGCCCGCTCGCCTGCGCCGGGTCGGCCCGCAGCGCCGCGAGGCCGAACAGCACACCGACGACCGCGAACGCCACCGCCCGCGCCACGTGCCCGACGACGCCGAGGAGCTCGACGGGCCGGCGCCACCGGTCGGGCAGGCGGGAGTAATCGAGGTCGTCGGAGAAGTTGCGGGCGATGCCGGTGTAGCCGGTGGCGGCCGCGACGACGATGACGACGAGGCCGATGAGGCCGACGAGCACCTGCCCTCCGGGCAGCGCGAGCAGCCCGGCCGTCGTCTGCTGCGACCCCCCGGCGCTCGAGCCGGACGAGCCGGTGACAAGCAGGCGCACGCCGACGACGGCGACACCGAGCACGGCGATCGTCTTGGCGCCCGCGCCGACCCGCTTGCGCACCCGCTCGCCGCCCGAGGTCCAGCGGAAGCCGGTGGCCGCCGCCAGGCCCTGCCAGATCGCGAAGGCCACCAGGCCGACGACGACCGCGATGATCGCGACGAACCCGAACGGCTCGCCGGCGATGGCGGCCAGCGCGCCCTGCTGGTCGGCCTGCCCGCCGCCGTGCACCGCGACCTGCACCGCGATCAGGCCTATCAGCACGTGCACGAGGCCGTAGCCGACCAGCCCGACGCGCCCGAGGAGCTCCACGCCCCGCGCGGGCGCCTCGCCCTCGCCCGAGCGACCGAGCCCGGAGAGCTCGCTGCGGGCGCGGTCCGCTGCGCGGGAGACGGTCTCACCGGCGTCCGCGGTGCGGTCGGAGGACTCCGACGAGGTGCTCACCCGTTGCAGGTGACGGTCGGCTGGGGCTCGTAGCGCACGGTGCGTGGTTCCCGGCGGACCTCGCCGGTACGCACGTCCCGCAGCACCCGGGTGTCGGTGATCGTGAAGCCCTCCGAGCCCTGCGACGGCGAGCACTCCGGGTCGCCGCCGAGGTCGCGCGTGCCGGGCGGGGTCTGGTTGGTCCGCGGGCCCTGCTCGGAGGTGACGTCGTAGCGCTTGATCCCGTAGAGCTGCACCGTGATCGCCGACGGCGTCCACTGGGTGCGGATGTACACCGGCGCGGGCCCGTCGTTGCCGAGGCGCAGGTCGATGGAGCCCTCGAACACCGTGGCCTCGCGGCCGGCGGGGTACCGGCTGATGTAGTAGCTGTGCTCCTTGTGCTCGACGTCGTCGAGCCCGGCGAAGTACCCCGCGTTGTACAGCGTGGTCGCGAACTGGGAGACCCCGCCGCCGACGCCGCGGCCGGGGGCGCCGTCGTCGATGATCCCGGCGGGGACGAAGCCGTTCGCCTCGTTGCGGGGGCTGGTGGCCGCGTTGAGGCTGAACACCGAGTTCGGGGCGATGACCTTGCCGTTGACGATCTCGGCGATGCGGCGGATGTTCTGGCCCGAGTCGGGCTTGAAGCCGCGCGTGGTGAACTCCCCGATGATCTCGGCCGGGCCGAGCGCCTGCAGCTGCTCGGTGGTCACCTCGGGCTGGGTGGTGGTGTAGACGGCGTTGATCGCGCGGCCCGACGCGGGCGGCGGCGACGCCGGCTCGGCACCGGGCGCGGCGGGCGGCGGGGTGAACACCGGTGGCGCCGGCTCGCCGGCCGGGCGCCCGAGCGCCTCGACGAGCCCGCTGAACGTGCGCGCCCAGTCGATCTCGCGGCCGACCACCGCCGGCACGACGGTGGCCTGGGTCCCCGAGAACTGCAGGGTGGCGTCCCGGGGCTCGGCCTCGGTGGTCGCGAGCTGGGGCTCGACGGCGGCGATGGCGGCGGGCTCGTCGATCGCGGGGACCAGCCCGCCCTGCCCGTCGGGACGGAACACGAGGAAGGTCGTGATCGCCCGGGTGGTGATCGTGGCGTTCTTCGCGTCGCCGACGACGGTCACGGGGCCGGCGACGGCCGGCCGGGCCACCTGGTCGATGGCCTCCTGGATGCCCTCGGCGGTGACGGTGACCGGTGCCTCGACGACCGGGAGGGCGACCGGGGTCGGATCGAGCCAGTGCTCGGTCACCGCACGCGCCGCGCCCGGCCCGTCCACGGCCTGCCCGGGCACCGACGGCACGGCGACGGGCTCGACGCCCTCGAAGCGCACGGTGCCCTCGACGGCCGGGCGGTCGAGCTGCGGGCGGGCCCCGTCGAGAGCCTGGCCGAGCGCGAAGGCGTTGACCCGGGTGACCGGCGCGATCTCGCGCGTGGTGAAGAGGGAGGTGACGCGCGTCCAGGGGTTGAACGGCTGCTCGCCCGCCTCGGCGATCGTGCCCTCGACGTCGAGCTCGAGACCGGCCGCCTGCGGGTCGATGGTCGCGGTGTTCGACCCGGCCTGCAGGGTCACGGGGCGCTCGACGCGGGAGGCGAGCTCGGTGCGCAGCGTCTGCTCGGCCTCGGGCTTGCCCATCCCGCCGATCTCGACGCCGGCGACGGTGACCCCGCGGGGCACGGCGGTCGAGGAGAACAGCAGGTCGCCGACGTAGAGCACGGCGAGCAGGCCGACGACGGCCGCGCCGATGAGCACCGGGCGACGCCGGCCCGGGGACCCGTCGGGGGACCCGTCGGCGGTGTGTCCACGGTCCTGGTCGGTCACGGGGATCCACTCGGTGCGCTCGACGTCGTGCTCCGGCCCCGCCTCGCCGGTCATGGTGCGGGTGGGCTCGTCGTGGGCCTCGGCGCCCTGCGGCGCGTCGGTGTCCACGGTGGTCTCCTCGGGCGTCGGCCCGCCGGGTGAGGTCACAGGTACAGTCCCGTCCCGCTCGAACTCCGCGTCGGCTCGGTGGTCGCGCTGGCGACCGCGTGCAGGTCGCGCTCCCGGAGGACGACGAAGGTGCGCCCGGAGACGTCGACCTCGAAGTGGTCGTCCTGGCCGTAGAGCACCCGGTCCCCCACCGCGACGCTGCGGACGTGCTGCCCGGTCCCGAACACCTCGCCCCACACGAGCCGCTTGGCGGGCTGGGCGGTCGCCGGGATGACGATGCCCCCGCTGCTGCGCCGCTCGCCCTCGCCCTGGACGGGGGCGACCATCACGCGGTCGTGGAGCATCTGGATCTCCAGCCTGGGATCCGACACGGCGGGATCGTACGGGGCAGCCGCGTCGGGTCCGGTCGGCGGGCCAGCGGTGCTTCACACGCCGCTGACGAGCCGTCGGGAGGCCTGGAACGTGGAACGCCCCGTGGCCCTGCCAGGTCGGGGGTCCGGCAGCGCCACGGGGCTCGCCGGGGATGTCGGCGACCCGGGAGGGCACGTTACCGGCCCTCCTGCAGTTCACTCGTCCGGCCTAGTGAAGGCTCATTCAGTCGCGTCCGAGCAGGAACCGGCCGAAGTGCGGGACCGTGAACGCGATCCAGCCGCGCTCGGCGGAGAACACCAGGCCCTTGCGCAGCAGGCTGTCGCGCGCCGGCGAGAGCGACGAGGGTTTGCGGCCGAGGTGCCGGGCGAGCGCCGAGGTGGTCACCGGCTCGTCGCGTCCCTCGGCGAGCTCGGCCATGCCCTGCAGGTACTCGCGCTCGGCGGGGGTGGCCCGCTCGTAGCGCGACCCGAAGAAGCCGACCGCCAGCTCGGCGCTCGCCTCCGGGGCGGCCACGCGCACGTCCTCGGCGTCGATCGGGCTCTGCACCGCGGCGTCCCAGGCGGCCTTGCCGTAGGCCTGCACGAAGTAGGGGTAGCCCCCGGAGACCTCGTAGAGCGCGTCGAGGGCCGCCGGCGTGAGCTCGGCGTCCTCCCGCTTGGCCGGCACGGTCAGCGCGAGGTCGGCGTCGGCGCGGTCCAGCTGCCCGATCATGACGTAGCGGAACAGCCGCTCGGAGTACGACTTCGACGCGCTGAGCACCGCGGGCAGGTGCGGGAGCCCGGCGCCGACCACCACCAGCGGCGCGCCCGACTGCGAGAGCTCGTGGCAGGCCGCGCAGAGCGCGGACACGTCGTCGATCTGCAGGTCCTGCATCTCGTCGATCAGCAGCGCGATGCCCACGCCGACGTCGGCGGCGAGCTCGGCGCACACCCCGAACAGCTCGACGAGATCGATCTCTATGTCGCCGGAGTCCGCCCGGCCGTTGCGCACGGGCACGTCGATGCCGGGCTGCCAGCGGTCCTTGAGCTTGGCGTCGGACGGGGCGGCCTTGAGCGCGAACGCCTTGAGCACGCCGAGGGTCTCCTCCACGCGGTCGGGGGCGCGGTGGTGGACCGCCAGGTCACGCACCGCGCGGTGCATGGCGGCCGCGAGCGGGCGGCGCAGGGCGGCGTCCGGGCGTGCCTCGAGCTTCCCCGCGCCCCAGCCCGCGCGGACCGCCATCGACCGCAGCTCCCCGAGCAGCACCGTCTTGCCGACCCCGCGCAGGCCCGTGAGCACGAGGCTGCGCTCCGGACGCCCGCGCGCCACCCGTTCGAGCACGACGTCGAAGGCGTCGACCTCCCGGTCGCGACCGGCCAGCTCGGGCGGGCGCTGGCCGGCGCCGGGGGCATAGGGGTTCCGGACGGGGTCCATGCCCACCTCCCGGTCGCTCCGCACGTCCGCCTCGCAGCGTATGGGCGTCTCTAGCGCCGACCCGATACCTCGCGAGAAAAGGTCATCGGCGTGTCGCGGGGACGGCGACATCGCCCGCCCGCCTGACGGTTGCGTGTCGATCCGCGCCGCCGGGCGCTGCCGGTCTTGTCCGTCCTGCCCGCCTCTCCCACGCTCACCGGGATCCGTCGCCGATCTCCCGGGGGGCTTCCATGAGCGCCGACGTCATCGGGTTCGCGCTGCTCCTCCTGGGCGCGGTCCTCCTCGTCGCCAAGTGGATCCGGGTCCGCGTCAAGCTCGCGCAGACCCTGTTCCTGCCCGCCGCGATCATCGGCGGCTTCCTGGCGCTGCTGCTGGGTCCGCAGGTCCTCGGCCGCATCGTGTCGGCCCTCGGCTCCGACGCGCTGGCCGAGGGCGGGCTGTTCACCGCGCCGGTGCTCGAGGTGTGGTCCGAGCTGCCCGGGCTGCTCATCAGCATCGTGTTCGCGGCGCTGTTCCTCGGTCACTCGTTGCCCAACCCGATCCGCGCGGCGAAGCTGGTCGGCCCCCAGATGTCGGTCGGGGTGGCGTTCGGCGCAGGCCAGTACGTCGTGGGCATGCTGCTCGCCATCCTGCTGCTGGTCCCCGTCTTCGGGATCTCGCCGCTGTCCGGTGCGCTCATCGAGATCGGTTTCGAGGGGGGCCACGGCACCGCGGCCGGTCTCGGTTCGGTGTTCGGCGAGCTCGGGTTCCCCGACGGGGCCGACCTGGCCCTCGGGATGGCGACGGTCGGCATCGTCAGCGGCATCGTCATCGGCGTCGGGGTGATCAACTGGGCGGTCCGCACCGGCCGGACCACGGTGCTCAAGGGCGGCCTGACCCAGTCGGTCGAGGAGCAGAAGGGCCTCTTCCGGCGCGACGAGCAGTACCCGGCGGCGATCATGACGACCCGGCCGGCGTCGATCGAGCCGCTCGCGCTGCACTTCGGCTTCATCGCGCTGGCCGTGATGATCGGCTACGGCATCCTGGCGGGGCTGCAGGCCCTCGAGCAGGCGCTGTGGGCGGAGAGCTTCGAGCTCTTCGAGTACGTGCCGCTGTTCCCGCTGGCGATGCTCGGCGGCGTCCTCGTCCAGTTCGTGCTCGACCGGACCGGCAACGAGCACATCCTCAACGACGCGATGATGCTGCGCATCCAGGGCCTCGCGCTCGACGTCCTCATCGTGAGCGCCCTCGCGACGCTGTCCCTGCAGGCGATCGCCGCCAACCTCGGCCCGTTCCTCGTCCTCGCCGGGGCGGGCGTGCTCTTCAACGTCGTCATCCTCATGCTCCTCGTCCCGCGCACCATCCCGCAGTACTGGCTCGAGCGCGGCATCGGCGACTTCGGGCAGTCCATGGGGGTCACGGCGACCGGCCTCATCCTCATGCGCATCGCCGACCCGGACGGCCGGACGCCCGCCTTCGAGGCCTTCGGCTACAAGCAGCTGCTCTTCGAGCCGTTCTTCGGCGGCGGCCTCCTGACCGCGGCCGCGATGCCGGTGATCGCCGCGTTCGGCCCCTGGCCCTGGACGATCGTCATGGCCGTGCTCTTCCTCCTCGCGGTCGTGTCCGGGCTGTTCTACTTCGGGCGCCAGGACTGGACCACGCCGCTGCGCGACGAACCGGCGGGCGCACCCCCGGCCCCACCACCCGCGACCTACGGCGGCTCCCAGGCCTGAGGTGGGGGCCCGTGCCTCGGGCTCTCTAGCGTTCTCTAGCGCTGGTCGGAGACAGCCGTAGACGGCGCGATCGTGTCGGTCAGCGCCGCGAGCCCCGGGCCGACGACCCCGACGAGCATGTCGGCGAGCGCGTCCGCCGGATCGGTCCGGTCGAGGGCGTCGTCGCTGGTCAGCCACCACTGCGCGAGCCCCTCGGCGGCGCCCACGAGGGTGTGGGCGTAGGGCACGACGGCGCCGCGCGGCAGCCCGAGCCCGCCGGCGACGAGGTCCGCGGCCTGGTCGACGATGCGTCGGCGCAGCGCGTCGACCTCGCCGGCGAACGGGCCCGTGGAGGCCTGGCGCCAGAGCACGGTCCAGCCGTCGCGGCGGCTGGTCAGGGCGTGGAAGAACGCGCGCAGGGCCCGGCGCAGGCGCACGAGCGGCTCGTCGCCGGGCTCCCCGGCCGCCGACTGCACCGAGCGCAGCAGCCGATCGGCCTCCCGGTGCAGGCAGGCCGCGAAGAGCTCCTCCTTGCTGCCGCCGTGCGCGTAGACCAGCGGCTTGCTCACGCCCGCCCGCGCGGCCACGGCCTCCATCGACGCGCCGTGGAAGCCCTCCTCCGAGAACACCGCCACGGCCGCGTCGAGCACCTGCCGGCGCCGCACCTCGGGGGCCAGGCGCCGGCGGGGCGTCTCGGAGGTCACGCTTGCACCCTAACTACCGATGCGTAAAGTAGCCCGCATTGGCGGGACCGCCAGTACCTGACACATCTCGCGCCATCGCCGAACCACGCCGGAGTGAGCCCGTGCCCGAGAAGATCGACGTCAACGAGCTGGGTCGCAGCGTCGACCCGAAGTCGTTGTCCGAGGACGAGCTGGTCGGCGCCCTGCGCGACGGCCTCGCGGACGGCGGGGGGACGAGCATCGACCCCTCCCTGTTCGCGCGGCTGGTCAAGAGCACCGGCAGGGGCCAGCTCGAGGCCGTCATGTCCTCCGACGTCCGCCGGCCGGTGCTCGACGCCATCTTCGGGCGGATGGCGGAGTTCTACTCCTCGAAGGGATCGAGCGCGAAGCGCCAGGTCGTGCACTGGCACGTCACCGGGAGGCCGGGCGGGGACCAGGACAGCTACCAGACCGCCATGCAGCACGGCACCTGCGAGGTGTCCGAGCAGCTCACCGAGGAGCCGCGGACGGAGCTGTCCATGGACGGCGTGCAGTTCCTCAAGATCGTCACCAACAACGCCTCGCCGGTGACCCTCTTCATGACGCGCAAGATCAAGGTCTCGGGCGACATCGGCTTCGCGACCGCGCTGCAGAAGATGTTCACGATCCCGTCGGCGTGAGGGGAGCCCCGCGATGACCTTCTCCATGGAACTGTCCGAGGAGCACACCGACCTGCGCGACTGGGCCCACGGGTTCGCCGCCGAGGTCATCCGGCCCGCGGCCGCCGAGTGGGACGAGCGCGAGGAGACCCCCTGGCCGGTCCTCCAGGAGGCCGCCAAGATCGAGCTGTACAACTTCGAGACCCTCGCCAGCTTCTGGGGCGACGAGACGGGCCTGTCCCTGCCGATCGTCAACGAGGAGCTGTTCTGGGGCGACGGCGGCATCGGGATGGCCATCTTCGGCACCACCCTCGCCGTCGCCGGCATCTTCGCCTCGGGCACGCCCGAGCAGATGGTCGAGTTCATCCCGCAGTGCTACGGCGACGCGGGCGACCCGAAGGTGGCGGCGTTCTGCTCCTCGGAGCCGGAGTCCGGCTCGGACGTCTCGGCCATGCGCACCCGCGCGACCTACGACGAGGCCAAGGACGAGTGGACGCTCACCGGCGCCAAGGCCTGGGCGACCAACGGCGGCATCGCGAACATCCACGTCGTGCAGGCCGTCGTCGACCCGTCGCTGGGCTCCCGGGGGCAGGCCGCGTTCGTCGTCCCACCGGCCACACCCGGGCTCGAGTCCACCCGCAAGATCAAGAAGATGGGCCTGCGCGCGTCGCACACCGCCGACGTCTTCCTCGACGACGTCAAGGTCCCCGGCTCCTGCCTGCTCGGCGGCAAGGAGAAACTCGACGAGCGGCTCGCGCGCGCCCGCGAGGGCGTGAAGTCCAAGGGCTCGGCGGCCATGCAGACCTTCGAGCTCTCGCGGCCCACCGTGGGCTCCCAGGCCATCGGCATCGCCCGCGCCGCCTACGAGTACGCGCTGGACTACGCGAAGGAGCGCGTCACCTTCGGGCGTCCGATCATCGACAACCAGTCGATCGCGTTCACGCTGGCGGACATGAAGACCGAGATCGACGCGGCGCGCATGCTGGTGTGGCGCGCGGCGTGGATGGGGCGCAACGGCGTGGCGTTCGAGGCCGGCGAGGGCTCGATGTCCAAGCTCAAGGCCGGCCGTGTCGCGGTGTGGGCCACCGAGCGCGCCATCCAGATCCTCGGCGGCGCGGGCTACTCCCGCGAGCACCCCGTCGAGCGCATGCACCGCGATTCGAAGATCTACGACATCTTCGAGGGCACCGAGCAGATCCAGCAACTCGTCATCGCCCGCGCCATCTCCGGACGGCACATCGCCTGATCCGCTCCGGTCAGAACGTGGCGATCGGGTTGACGGGGCTGCCGGACGTACCGGCGAAGCGGATCGGCGCCACGGCGAGGTGGAAGTCCCACTGGCCGAGCTCGGCGGCCGTCGTCGCGCACCCCTCCAGGTCGCAGTTGTCGAGCAGCCACAGCCCCATCGCGACGAGGCCCACGGCGTGGATCGGCATCAGCACGCCCTCGTACCCCGACGGCTGGACGTCCTGCGGGGTGTCGGCGCCGATCAGCGCGACCTGCCGTTCGTGCAGCCACGGCAGGCAGGACGCGTGCCAGCCGGCCTGCGCGACACCGGGCGCCGCCCCGGCCTCGTGGCGGGCGCGGCCACGGCCGGTCCGCAGGAACACGGCGTCCCCGGCCCGCACCCGGACACCCTGGCGACGCTCGGCCTCCTCGAGGTCGTCGGGGAACACCCCCTGCCCCGGTTCCAGCCACGGCACGTCGCGGACCCTCGCGACGTCCAGCAGGACACCCCGCGTGAGGATCCCGTTCGCGGCCGCCGTCACGGCCGCCCACGCCGAGCCGGTGGCGGCGTCGACCAGCGAGTGCGGCCGCCCGTTGTACATCGCGCCGTCCCAGAAGATGTGGCACGGCGAGTCGATGTGCGTGACGGTGTTGCCGTGGAAGGTGAGGCCGAGCCGCTCGGACGAGAAGCCCCAGCGGCGGTCGTGGGGGAACTCGGGCACCGGCATGTCCTCGGCGCCCGGCATGTCGGCGGCGCAGGGACACGTCGTCGTCGACCGCTCCATCTCGCCCGGCACGGCGATCTCCCAGGCGCACGACACGCTCCTGCCGTGGCGCACGACCCGCGCCGCCGCCCGCCGCACGTCGTCGGTGACGTGGTTCAGCGTGCCGAGCTCGTCGTCGTCGCCCCACCGCCCCCAGTTCGACAGCGTGTCGAAGTACCCCAGGACGTCGTCCCGTGTCGGCACCGACCACCCGGCCGTCATCCCGGCATCGACTCCCCCGGTCACGCGGTTCGAGAAACCGCCCGCAGGCTATCCGCCCATCGCGGATCCGCGATGGCATCCGAGTTGGCGAGGCCCGCGTCGTGATCCGGGGAGAGGTCGTCTCCGCTGACGGCACGCCGATCGCCTCCTGGCGGAGCGGCGCCGGGCCGCCGCTCGTGCTGGTGCACGGGACGGCCTCCGACCACAGCAGGTGGGCTCCCGTCCTGCCGGCGTTCGAGCAGCGCTACACGGTTCACGCCGTCGACCGTCGCGGTCGGGGCGGCAGCGGCGACGCCGAGGACTTCGCGATCGCGCGGGAGTTCGAGGACGTGGCCGCCGTGGTGGACTCGCTCGCGGAGCCGGTGAACCTGGTCGGCCACTCGTACGGAGCGCTGTGCGCCCTCGAGGGCGCCTTGCGCAGCCGCAACGTCCGCACGTTGGCGCTCTACGAGCCCTCGTTGGAGGGGGCGGGGACCGAGATCTATCCTCGCGAGGTCATCGAGCGGCTCGAGAGGTTGCTACAGGCGGGAGACCGGGACGGGGTGGTGGCGACCACCGCGCGTGAGGTCGCAGGACAGCCGCCGGAGGTGGTGGACGCCATGCGGCTCCAGCCCGCGTGGCGAGCCCGCGTGGCGGCGGCGCACACGGTGCCGCGGGAGCTGCGCGCGGTCACGACGTACCGTTTCGAGCCGGAGCGGTTCCGGGAACTCACGGTACCGACGCTGCTGCTGAGCGGGAGCGAGAGCCCGCCCGGGTATCGGACGGCCGTCGAGGCCGTGGACGGGGCGCTGCCGGACTCGCGGGTCGTGGTCATGCCCGGGCAGGGGCATGGGGCCGTGGACACCGGGACCGATCTCTACACCGCCGAGGTCGTCCGGTTCGTCGAGGGTTCCTCATGAACGCCGGCACGTCGGCGGGCGGCCGAGGTCGTCGGGGGCGAGCGCCCGCCGGTCCTGGCGGTGCTGGAGCAGCGCCAGCGCGGCCACCACGGCGGCGCCCACGAGCGCGACCGGGATCATCGCGGCGCCGGCGGCATCCGGGGCGAGCAGGCCGCGCTCGGCGTCCTGCCACGGCCACAACGCCCGCAGCGAGCCGAGCAGCACGCCGATGACGACCGCCATCAGCGCGCGGCGGTGCTCGCGCATCAGCCAGCGGAGCAACGACACGAACGACGCGAGCCCCACGACGGCGCCGCCGGCGAAGGCCGCGACGTAGGGCAGGTCGGCCTCGGCGACGGCGCGCAGCGTCGGCTCGTAGAGCCCCAGCACGAGGAGCAGGAACGACCCGCTGAGACCGGGCAGCACCAGCGCGGACACCGCAGCCGACGCCACGAGCGCGACCAGCCACAGCGACGGCGCGCCGGTGTCCCCCGGGCTCGGCAGCCCGGTGAGCCACCACGTCGCGACCGCGGCCACGGGGATCGCCGTCCACTCCCCGAGGCTGCGGGGCCGGCCGAGGGTCAGGGCCGGGACCAGCACCGAGGCGACGATCATCCCGAGGAAGAGCGCGTTCGTGCCCACGGGGTGGCGCTCGAGCAGCGGCGGCAGGGCGCGGGAGGCCGTCAGCAGGGCTACCACCATGCCCGCGAGGATCGCCACGAGCAGGCCCCACTCGACGCGACGCCAGGCCTGGCGGCTGCGCGCGTCACCCCGTCCGCGCAGGATGTCGGGGAGGCCACGCACGACGTCCACGAGGTGCCCCGCGGCGAGGAGGAGCCGCTCGTAGACCCCGACGACGAGGGCCATCGTGGCCGGCTGACGCCCGGGACGGTCTCGACCACACCGATCGCCGCGCCTCGGGTCACGTCCAGGGCGGCCCGCGCTCGCCGTCCGATTCGCACGGTTTCACCCTAGGAGGGCGATTCCGGCGGTCCTCGACCGCCCTCAGAGGTCGGTGTCGGGCACCGGTCCCCGGGGACGGGGCACGGCGACCGCGTGGTGGCGCGCGATGCGCACGTCCGCGGCCTGCTCACCGGCCTCCCACAGGGCGTGTCGACGTCGTGCGGCCTCGCGGCGGGCCGCGGCGAGACCGTAGGGCCCGTAGGCGTCGCGGAATCGTCCCGCGGTGTCGACCACGACCACCAGGTACTCGGGGACACCGTCGTGGCGGTGCCCGTGGGTCGGGTGTGCTCGTCCGTCCATCCACTCCCCCCGGCGGACCACCACGACGGGGTGGACGGCGTCCAGGCGCGGCCCGACGTGGGTCGTGCGGCCGTCGTAGGTGCGGCCGCACGGGTGTGACGAAGGTCCAGGTGTATACCCCATCGGGACGTCTGGCGAACGGCGCCGCGCCGGTTCCCTGCGCTGAGTGAGCACGGCGTTCGCCGAACGGACACGACGGTGCGTCGCCCGGCCCGCTCCGGGCACGACCGGCCCGCCGGGGTCGGCGAGGCACGGACGACACCGACCGGATCGGTCGGGCCGGGTCGACGGCCGCCCCGGGGGCGTGAGGATCGCGGGGAGGGGGAACGGATCCGGACCGGGCGGGCCCGCCGTCCGCGTCCGCCCCCGGCGAGGGAGTCCCCCATGACCGTCGACAGCCAGGCTCCGCTCACCGAGGCGCTCGGCACCGACTTCTTCTCGGTGCGGCGGCGGTTCACCGAGGCGCAGTGGGACACGTTCATGGCCGTGCGCCGCTACGTCGACCACGTCGTCACGCCCGCGGCCCCGGAGGCGTGGGACGCCGCGGAGATGTCGTGGGACGTCATCCGCGGGTTGCCCGACCTCGGCATCGTCGGTGACGACATCTCCGGCTACGGCTGCCCCGGTCATGACCCGTTGACCTGCGGGCTCGTGGCGATGGAGCTCGCGCGCGGGGACGGCAGCCTCGCCACGTTCTTCGCCGTGCAGTCCGGGCTGGCGATGAAGGCCGTCGACATGCTCGGTTCGGAGGAGCAGAAGCAGGAGTTCCTGCCGGCGATGGCGCGTCTCGACCTCGTCGGCGCGTTCGGGCTGACCGAGCCCGACCACGGGTCGGACTCGGTGGCCCTGGAGACGACGGCGCGGCGCGACGGGGACGACTGGGTGCTCGACGGGCGCAAGCGCTGGATCGGCAACGGCAGCATCGCCGGGCGCACCGTCGTCTGGGCGCGCGACGTCGAGACGCGCGCGGTGCTGGGCTTCCTCGTCGACACCAGCACCCCCGGCTACGAGGGCACGATCATCCCCCGCAAGGCGTCGATGCGGGCGGTGTGGCAGGCCGATGTCCGTCTCGACGGGGTCCGGGTCCCCGAACGCGACCGGCTGCCGGGCGCGGAGAGCTTCAAGGACGCGGGCCGGGTGCTGGCCACCACCCGCGGGACCTGCGCGTGGATGGCGCTCGGCGCGGCGACGGCGGGTTACGACGCGGCGCTGCGCTACCTGCTCGACCGCCACCAGTTCGGCCGCCCGCTCGCGCGCAACCAGATCGTGCAGGAGCGGCTGGTGAAGATGCTCGCCGAGCTGACCGGGATGCAGCTGTACTGCATGCAGATCGCCCAGCTCGCCGAGGACAGCGACCTGGCGCCGACCATCGCCGGTCTGGCCAAGATGAACAACACCCGCAAGGCCCGCTGGATCCTCGGCGAGGCCCGCGACCTGCTCGGCGGCAACGGCATCCTGCTGGACAACCACGTGATGCGGCACATGGCCGACATCGAGTCCATCCACACCTTCGAGGGCACCGAGACCGTGCAGACGCTGATCGTCGGTCGGGAGATCACCGGCTACAGCGCCTTCACCTGATCCGTCCCGGGGTCACCCGACGGCCGTCACCGCCGGGGTGAGGCGCACGGGCAGTTCGGTGTAGCCGCGCAGGATGCGGGTCGGGCGCCGTCGCGGCGCGCCGGCCGGCGCGAGCCGGGGGTGGCGCTCGAAGAGCGCCCGCAGCGCCACCTCACCCTCCATCCGTGCCAGCTGGGCCCCGAGGCAGAAGTGCGGTCCGCTGGAGAACGCGAGGTGCTCCCGCGCGTTCTCGCGGCCCACGTCGAACACGTGCGGGTCGGCGAACACGCGGGGGTCGCGGTTGGCGCCGGCGAGCACGGTGACCACCAGGTCCCCGGCGGCCAGCGCCTCGCCGGCCACCTCGGTGTCGACCCGGGCCCGCCGGGCGGTCCGCTCCACCGGCGGGTCGAAGCGCAGCACCTCGTCCACCGCGTTCGCCCACAGCTCGGGCTCGGCGACCAGGCGCTCGCGCTGCTCCGGGTGCGCGAAGAGCTGGGTCGTCCCGTTGCCGATGAGGTTGACCGTGGTCTCGAAGCCGGCGGCCAGCACGAGCAGCGCGGTCGACACGAGCTCCTGCTCGGTGAGGCCCGTCCCGTCGTCGTCGACCTCGCCGACCAGGCTGGACAGCAGGTCGTCGCCGGGCTCGCGGCGCAGCCGGCGCAGGTGGTCGCGCATCCAGTCGTGCAGCGCGGCGAGGTTGCGCTCCATGGAGGCGTGCGCCCGGCGGGTCAGTCCCATGTCGAGCGATGTCGCCGCGCCGTCGCCCCACGCCAGGAACTGCTCGCGCATCGACGTCGGCACACCGAGCATCTCGCTGATCACCGTGACGGGCAGCAGGCTCGCGTACCGGGCGACGAGGTCGACCGGCTCGCCCGCGCGGACGTCGCGGTCCATGTCGTCGAGCAGCTCCTGGGCGATCTCGGTGGTGCGCTCGCGCAGCGCGGCCACCCGTCGCGCCGTGAAGGCGCGGCTGACGAGCTTGCGGTAGCGCGGGTGGGCGGGCGCGTCCACGGCGAGCATCGACGGCGGGTCGATCGGTCCGGGGTGACGCGTCGGCCCGGCGAGCGCGAGCGCCGCCCGCGCGGGCGCGGGCACGACCTGGGTGGGGTGGGTGACGCCGAAGTCGTCGCTGCGCAGCACCGTGGTGGCGACGTCGTGGTGCACCGTCAGGCGCGCGAACGCCCCCGTCGCGAAGGGGCGGGTGGTGCGCAGGCGCTCGTAGTGCGGGAACGGGTCGGCCTGCATCGTCGGGTCGAGCAGCAGGCGCGCGTCCGGGTTGCCCGCCCGCACCCGGCGCCGGATGGCCGCGCGCATCAGCCCGTGGGTGGCGCCCCAGCGCAGCGTGGTGCCCAGCGGCGAGCGCGCGACCGACGAGGCGAGGGACGAGGACAACGACGACGGCAGCGACGACTGGGCCACGGCGGCCTCCCCGGGAGGTTCGGTACGTTTCCGTACCAGAGCGACCATACTCGGAGTATGTGTTCGTCGTCCAGCACGCGCCGGGGTACGTCCCCCGGGTGCAGACGACCCTCCGCGCCACCGGCCCGCTGCCCGCCGACGAGGCGTGGGAGCGCTACGCCGACCTCGACCGCTGGAGCCACTGGGCGCCCCAGATCTCGGGTGTGACGGTGACGGAGACGCCGGGGCCGGACGCCCGGCGGCTGGTCAACGGCCTGCGCGGCACGGTGCGCGCCGCCGGCCTGGTGCGCCTGCCCTTCGAGGTGACCGCGGTCGACGAGGCCGCGCGCACCTGGTCCTGGCGGGTCGGCGTCGGGCCGGTCACGCTGCACCTGGACCACGGGGTCGAGGACGCCCGCGCCGACGGCGATCCCCGCCTGCGGTCGCGCACCTGGCTGCGTACCACCGGACCGGCGTTCGTGGTGCTGCCCTACGCCCCGCTCGCGCTGGTCGCGCTGCACTCGCTGCTGCTGGAGCGATGACGTGCACCTCGTGCTCATGAGCGACACCCACCTGCCCGTGCGCCGGCCGACCCGCCGCGTACTGCCCGCCGAGCTCTGGGCCGCGGTCGACGAGGCCGACGTCGTGGTGCACGCCGGCGACTGGATGGACCCCGCCCTGCTCGACGAGCTCGAGCGCCGCAGCGCCCGGCTGATCGCGTGCTGGGGCAACAACGACGGCGACGAGCTGCGCGCCCGCCTGCCCGAGACCGCCGTCGCGGACCTCGGCGGCCTGCGGCTCGCCGTCACCCACGAGACCGGTGCCGCGGCGGGGCGCGAGCGGCGGTGCGACGCCCGCTTCGGTCCCGGCGGCGACACCCCGGTCGACGTCCTGGTCTTCGGGCACAGCCACATCCCCTGGGACTCGACGACCCCGGGCGGCGTGCGCCTGCTCAACCCCGGCTCGCCCACCGAACGTCGCCGCCAGCCCGCGTGCACGTACATGACCGCCGAGGTCGGTGACGGTGCCCTGGTCGCGGTCCGACGACACGCCCTCCCACCCGGTGCCGCCGTACGGTCGTGATCGCACTACCGTGTGTCGTCGAGCTCGGACGGGTTGCTGTGGGGTGTGCCGCCGGCCCGCCCTGGTCCGTCCGGGCCAACACTGCGGCGGGCGTCCGGTCCTGCGCCTGAACGGACGGGCGGGCGTCCCCCTCGGTGAGCACGGTGGGTGATGGCCTTAACGTTCTCCGGGCCGGTGGGACGCCGGTGATCCGGACGAGGAGCGACGGGAGGACGGCACGTCGGCGGTACCGCTCCCCTCGCGTGCCCGCGGGAGGAGTGACGACGACGGGAGGCTCGTGACCATCGCCGCCGCGGTGACGTCGGTGGTGTCGCGAGGATCGAGACGAAACGGCCGATGACCCTTCTTGCCGAGCGACCCCCGGACGAGGTCGACGAGTCAGAGCTCGTCGTCGGCCGTCGTATCCAGGAGTTCTCCCAGCTCGCGGGGCCCATCCGGGAGCCGGACCCCGCCGACGGTCCCTACCGCGTCGCCTACCGGGGCGTCGACGCGGTGCACGGCCGCGGCCGCGTCGCCCGCTCGCTGCTCGTCGCCGGCCTGAACTTCGCCTTCGAGGCCCTCTTCTTCCTCTGGCTGCTGCACCCGTCGCACCGGCCGGCGGTGACCGGCTCGGACTTCGCGATCTACGCGAACTGGGTGGTCATCGGCTCGATCGGCCTCATGGAGCTGCTCCGGCTCATCAACGTGCTCTCGCTGTCGCTGGCCTCGGTGATCGCCCGCGACCCGGTACCGGTGCCGCCCGAGCCCGACCGGCGCATCGCCTTCCTCACCACGATCGTCCCGGGCAAGGAACCGATCGACGTGGTGCGCGGGACGCTGCAGGCCGCCCTGCGCATCCAGTACGACGGCATCCTCGACGTCTGGATCCTCGACGAGGGCGACGACGACGACGTCAAGGCGATGTGCCGCGAGCTGGGGGTCAACCACTTCACCCGCAAGGGCATCGAGAAGTACAACCGCAAGAAGGGCGCCTTCAAGGCGAAGACGAAGCACGGCAACTACAACGCCTGGGTGGCCGAGCACGGGGCGTCCTACGAGGTCTTCCTCTCGGTCGACCCCGACCACGTGCCGCTGCCCAACTACGCCGAGCGCATCCTGGGCTACTTCCGCGACCCCGACGTGGCCTACGTCGTCGGGCCGCAGTGCTACGCGAACGACGAGACGTTCGTGACCCGCGCCGCGGAGTCCCAGCAGTTCCCGTTCCACTCGCTGATCCAGCGCGCCGCCAACCGCTACAACGCGGCGATGCTGGTGGGCACCAACAACGCCGTGCGCATCAGCGCGCTGGCCGGCATCGGGGGCCTGTCCGACTCGATCACCGAGGACATGGCCACCGGTTTGAAGTTCCACACCCGGCGCAACCCCGCCTCGGGCCGGCGCTGGAAGTCGGTCTACACGCCGGACGTGCTCGCCGTCGGCGAGGGCCCGTCGTCCTGGGGCGACTTCTTCAGCCAGCAGATGCGGTGGTCGCGCGGCACGTTCGAGGTCCTGCTCAAGGAGATGTGGCTGCGCCTGCCGCGGCTGTCGCCGGGCCGCGCGCTGCACTACGTGCTGATCACGACCTTCTATCCGTCGATGGCGATCGGCTGGGTGCTCGGCGCGGTCAACGCGTGCCTGTTCCTCGCCCTCGGCGTGCAGGGCGTGGTCGTGCCGGTCCAGCTCTGGCTCGCGCTCTACATCGACGCCACGGCCTTCCAGCTCTGGGTCTACCTGCGCAACCGGCGCTACAACGTGAGCCCCTACGAGCCCGAGGGCTCCTCGGGCATCAAGGGCATGCTCATGTCGATCTTCGCGGCGCCGATCTTCGCGGCGTCGCTGATCGCCACTGTGCTGCGGCTGCCCGCGAAGTTCGTCGTCACGCCGAAGGGCCTCTCGTCGAGCGCCGACCACATCCTGACCTTCCGGCGCCACCTGCAGTGGGCGGCGCTGCTCATCGGCGCGATCGTGCTGGCGGTGGTCCAGGGCTACGCCGCCCCGGCCGTGCTGCTCTGGCCGTCCGTGGCGCTCGCGGCCTGCCTGGCGCCGCCCGTGCTCTGCCTCGTCGAACGGATCGTCGGGCGCCGGCCGGCCATCGACCCGGCGCCCGTCCTGCCCGACGGCCGCGCGGGCATCACCACCGAGACCCTCGAGCGCGCGGCCCTGGACGCGCTGCTCGCCGCGGGGTCCACCACGCGTCGCTCGCCCCGGGCGAACGGCGCGGGCACGCCGGCCGGTGCCGAGTCCCCCGAGACGGTCGGGGCGCGACCGCGGCCGGGCGTCGCCGTCGAGGGCGACCTGCCCGCCGGGTGGGTGCGGACGTCGTCGCTCGCGGGCCGCGAGCGACGGCGCGCCGACGCGGCCCCGCCGGCCGACGGCGCCCGCCCCGCCGCCGAGGACGCGCCGCGGGCGGACCCCTCGCCCTCCCCGGTGCCGCGGCGCCCCCGACCCACGCCCGCCCCGCAGCCGGCCCCGCAGCCGGCCGCCCCGCCCGTGCGCCCGGCGGCGGAGCGTCCGCGGCACCCGGCCCCGCCGGCGGGGCAGCCCCCGGTCGCGCCGAGGCCGGTGGGCCGCCCCGCGCCGGGTCCGACGCCCGGGGCGCGCCCGCAGCCGGGGACCCCCGAGGCGCGTCCGCCCCGTCCGACGCCGACGCCGCGACCGGGCCCGGCCGTGACGCCCGGTCGTCCGGTCGAGCGCCCCGCGGCCGCCGAGCAGGGGCCCCGCTACGTCGCGCCCGGCGACCCGGCCGCGCCCGGCGCCCCGCGTCCGGAGGTCCGGCCCGGCACGCGGTCCACGCCGCCGACGCCGGTGCCGCGTCCCGAGGGCGGTCCGGCGCGCGGACCCCGTCCGGGGCCGCGCCGCGCGACCCCGCCGATGCTGCTCACGTCCCCGTCCGAGCTCGAGGCCGAGGGCCGCGGGGTGACCCCGGTCTCGACCGGGTCGAGCACTGGTAACGAATCGGCAACGCAGCACGACGGACGAGGGGGTGGGGCGCGCGCGTCCGACACCGTCTCGGCGAACGCGCCGACGGTGGCGGTGCGCGTGGTCGCGCTGGCCGCGGTGGCCGGCCCCGCGCAGCACGCCCAGGACGGTGCGCTGCCGGACCTCGAGGGACGACGGACGGAGGCGAGTTGATCGAGCAGGGGCTGACCCGACGCGTCAAGCGTCTCCTGCTCCTCGTCGTCGTCCCGGCGGTCATGCTCGGCGTCAACATCCCGCCGGCGTGGTCCTGGATCTCCGAGCTCCGCCACCAGCGGCTGATCAACAGTCAGGAGTACAAGGAGCAGTTCGGCAAGTGGGACGTCGTCGAGCTCCCGGACGACCAGAAGGTCAACGCGATCCACTCCGCGGTGCTCCCGACCGGCCGCATCCTGCTCATCGCGGGGTCCGGCAACAAAGAGAACATGTTCGCCGCGGGGACGTTCAAGAGCCTCGTGTACGACCCCGCGACGGGCCGTAGTCGCATCATCCCGACGCCGGCCGACATGTTCTGTTCCGGCCACACCTTCCTGGCGTCCGGCAACCTGCTCGTGGCCGGCGGGACCCAGCGCTACGAGCGTCTCGACGGGGCGGTGACCCACGCCGGCGGCGGGATCCTCGTCAAGAACGAGAACCCCGACTCGCCGGTGCAGTCGTTCCCGGCGGGCACCGAGTTCCGCTCCCCCGAGGGGCTCGTCTACCGCGCCACCCACGCGTTCGAGGTCGAGCCCGCGACGAAGGTGGCGACGCGTCGCGGCGCGACCGTGACGGCCAGCGAGACCCCGGTCTTCGCCGAGGCGGTGGAGCCCGGTCCGCGGTACGTCGCCCAGGGTCCGAAGCAGTACGTGGTGGGCGGCGTGGCCGCGGCCGAGGCGCAGAACATCTACGCGCTCGGGCAGGCGATGACCCTGCAGAAGCAGAACTACCAGGGTCTCGAGAACTCCTACGAGTTCAACCCGTACACCGAGACCTACGAGCGCGTCGGCGACATGGACTTCAAGCGCTGGTACCCGACGCTCACGGGTCTCGCCGACGGCACCGTGCTGGCGGTGTCAGGCCTCGACGGCACCGGGGAGATCCTCTACGGGCAGAACGAGATCTACGACCCCGCGACGCGCACCTGGGCCGAGCGGAAGGACCTCACCCAGTACTTCCCGACCTACCCGGCGATCTTCCAGACCGCGCGGGAGGACGTGCTCTTCTACTCCGGCGCGAACTCGGGTTACGGGCCGGCCGAGCAGGGCCGCATCCCCGGGTTCTGGGACCTCAGGACGAACCTCCTCACCCCGGTCCCCGGGATGCGCGACCCCGACCTGCTGGAGACCGCCGGGTCGGCGTGGGCCGGTCCGGTGCAGGACCAGCGGATCGCCGTGGTCGGCGGCGGTGGCGTCGGCGAGAGCCCGCGCTCGACCGCGCGCATCGACGTGATCGACCTGGACAGCCCGAACCCCACCTGGCAGCCGGGCCCGATGCTGCCCGAGGGTACGCGCTACCCCAACCTCACGACGCTGCCCGACGACACGATGCTGATCAGCAACGGGTCGCGTGACTACCGCGGCAAGGGCGCCTCGGACAACCACAACGCGCGCATCTACCGGCCGCAGACGAACACGCTCGACTACGCCGCGGACCCGCAGGTCGGACGCAACTACCACTCGGCGAGCATGCTGCTGCCCGACGGCCGGGTCATGACGGTGGGCTCGGACCCGCTCTTCGACGACGCCGCGAACACGATCCCGGGCTCCTTCGAGCAGCGGATCGAGATCTTCACGCCGCCGTACCTGTTCCGGGGGCCCCAGCCGACCATCGCCGACGCGCCGCCCGCCGTCGCGCCGGGCGACACCGTCACCGTGGCGACGCCGGACGCCTCGCGGATCGCGACCGCGCGGCTCATGGCGCCCATGGCGTCGACGCACGTCACCGACACCCACCAGCGCTCGATCGCGCTGGACATGACGCGCACCGCGAGCGGGGTGTCGATCACGGTGCCCGAGGAGCCCACGATCGCCCCGCCGGGGCGCTACATGCTCTTCCTCGTCGACGAGCGCGGCGTCCCGTCGGTGGGCCGTTGGATCGAGGTGCCGGCCGGCGGCGACGTGGAGGCGACGTGAGCGCCCCGGGGCCCGGTCCGGTGAGCGGACGCCGGGCGGAGCCGGGCGGTTCCTCCCCCCACGCGGGCGTCACGGGAGGGCCTGGGAGCCTGGGTCGCACGCACGACACGCCCGGGGGGTGGCACGACGGTGGCAGGTGAGACGCACGGACGACGCGGCCGCGCGGTGGGGTCGGTGACCCCGGACGCGCGCCGCGGCGGGGGCGACCCGTCGGAGCCCGCGACGCAGCCGATCCCGATCGACGGCCACGCGCGGCCCGGTGGCTCCCGCCGCCCCACGCGGGGATGGGTCGTGGCCGGGACGGCCGCGGTGGTCGCTCTCATCACCGCCCTCGGTCTCGCCGCCTGCGGCATCGGCTCGGACGAGGGCGGGCCCGGCGCCGGCCCGGCCGTGGACGCGGCGTCCTCGGAGTTCTGGGTCGACCCGTCGTCGTCGGCCGCGCGGCAGGTCGAGCAGTGGCGCTCCGAGGGACGCACCGAGGACGCGGCCCAGCTCGAGAAGATCGCCCGCCAGCCCGTCGCCATCTGGCCCACCGGCGAGACCGGCGGGGTCGAGGGTGAGGTGGCCGGAGTCGTGTCCCAGGCTCGCGATGCGGGGCGGACCCCGGTCCTCGTCGCCTACAACGTCCCCAACCGCGACTGCGGCCTGTACTCCAGCGGTGGCGCCGAGAACGAGGACGCCTACCGGGAGTGGCTCGGCGCCTTCGCCCGCGGGATGGGCGGCAACCGCGCCGTGGTCGTCCTCGAGCCCGACGCGCTGCCCCAGACGCTCACCAACTGCGAGGGCGAGGGCGAGCAGGAGGGCCGCGAGGAGCTGCTCGCCGAGGCCGTCCGAACCCTGTCCGGCGCCGGTGGCGAGGTCTACATCGACGCCGGCAACCCCGGCTTCGTCACCGACGTGGGCGAGCTGGCCGACGGCCTGCGCACCTCGGGGGTGCAGGAGGCCGCGGGCTTCGCGCTCAACGTCTCCAACTTCATGACCACTGAGCAGGTGCGCGAGTACGGCGACCGGGTCTCCGACGCCGTCGGCGGCGCCCGCTACGTCATCGACACCAGCCGCAACGGGCGCGGGGCGTACGAGGGGCCCGAGCAGCCGACCTGGTGCAACCCGCCGGGCCGCGCGCTGGGCACCCCGCCCACCCGCGACACCGGGTCGCCCCGCGTCGCGGCGTTCCTGTGGGTCAAGGAGCCGGGCGACTCCGACGGCGACTGCCGCGGCGCGCCCCCGGCGGGCGAGTTCTGGCCGCAGTACGCGCTCGACCTGGCCCGCAACACCCCGGGCGAGTAGCCCGCCTCGGGGGTCGCACGCCTTGAGGCGACCAGTCAGTAGCCGTGCACGACCGCGGCCATGTCCTCGTTGCCGTGGCCCGCGGCGGAGGCGGCGGCCAGGCGGTCGCGCAGCGCCCGGGCGAGGGTCTGGTCGGTGCCGGCGTCGTCCATGGCCGCGAGCACGAGGTCCACGTCCTTGATGACGCCGTCGAGCTCGAACGACGGCGTGAAGTCGCCGTCGATCATCGCCTTGCCCTTGAGCTGCACATAGGGCGCGTCGACCGCCTGACCCGACACCGCGTCGAGGAACTGCTGCGGGTCGAGACCCAGCCCGCGGGCCAGTGCCATCGACTGCCCGACGCCGTTGACCACGGTGGCGATCCAGGCGTTGACCGCGAGCTTGAGCTTGCTGCCGTCGCCGAGCTCCTCGCCGACCCACTGGGTCTTCTGCCCGATGGCGTCGAGCACCGGCCGGACCTTCTCCCGCAGCGAGGACGGGCCGGACGCGAGCACGACGAGCTGCCCGTTCTCCGCGGGTGCCTTCGTCCCGAGCACCGGGGCGTCGAGCATGGCGACGCCCTTGTCGCGGGCGAGGGCGGCGAGCCGCGCGGTGCCCTCGACGCCCACCGTGCTGGTCTGGAGCCACACCGCGCCCTCGCGGGCGTGGTCCAGGGCGCCGTCCATCGTCTCCGCGACCGCGTCGGTGTCGAAGAGCATGGTGATGACGACGTCGGCGGCGGCGACCGCGTCGGCGGCGGACTCCGCCACCCGGGCGCCGTCGTCGGCGAGGGGCTTCGCCTTCTCGGTGCTGCGGTTCCAGACGGTCACCTCGAGACCCTCGCGGAGCAGGCTGCGGGTCATGCCCGCACCCATGATCCCGGTACCGAGGACGGCGACGGACGGAGTCATGCCCGCGGCCTACCCTCGCGGCTGGCGGCCCATGCCGAAGAACTCGGGGTTGGGCCGCAGCGCGGTGAGGTGCGCGAGACGGTTCGACATCGCGAACAGCGCGGTGACGGCCCCGACGTCCCAGATCTCCTCGTCGGTGAGCCCGGCGTCCCGGGCCGCGTCGAGGTCGTGGTCCGAGAACGACGCGGAGTCGAGCGCGAGGGCGAGTGCGAGGTCGACGATCGCCCGCCGCCGCGGATCGAGGGCGGCGCCGTAGGGGTTGATGCCGACGTGGTCGGCGAGCTCGGGTTCCTTGCTGCGCACGCGCAGGATCGCGCCGTGGGCGACGACGCAGTAGGTGCAGTGGTTGGCCCCGGAGGTCGCGACGACCACCAGCTCGCGCTCGGCCTTGGACAGCGGCGACTCCCGCTCCATGACCGCGTCGTGGTAGTCGAGGAACGCCCGCAGCTCGGCCGGCCGGTGCCCGAGGGCGCGGAAGATGTTGGGCACGAACCCGGAGCGCTCGGCGATGGCGCCGATGCGCTCGCGCAGGTCGTCGGGGAGGTCGTCGAGCTCGACCACGGGGAAGCGGCTGACCGGGGTGTCCACGCCCGCGCACGCTAGGACCCGGACCGCGTCCCGGCCAGGAGGACGCCGCTGTCGTGGAGCGAGGGACGCCCTGGGTGCGTGGGACGCAGCGGGGGTGACCCTCGCTCCCTGCGCGGTCAGCCCGGCGGGCGGAAGGTGATCCCGCAGCGCTGCTGGGTGACCTCCTGGATGCGGGTCACCGCGGGCTGGGCCTCCCGCCGCAGGCGCTCGAGGGTGGCGGTGTCGATGCGTGAGGGGTCGCCGCCGGTGCCCGCGAGGCTGGCCAGGGCCTGCTCGGTCAGCGCCTGCACCGTGCGCCACTCGCCGGCGATCTCGGGCGGGGCGACGGCGACGAGGTCGGCGACCTGTCGCCGCGCCTGCTCCGAGGACGCCGGGACCCCGCCCTGCCCCGCACCGGGCGCGGCCTGCTCGCCCTGCACCCGGGTGACCGTGTCGCAGTAGGCCCGCGCGGCGGGGTCGGGCGTCGCGGGGGCGGACGTCGCCGCGGGGCTCGGCACGGTCGCGCCCGGGCCCGGTGGCGTGCCGCAGGCACCCACCCCCAGCGCGATCCCGATCCCGAGGACGACCCCCGTCATCCGGCGTCCCGCAGACCCCACCGTCTCGCCTCCCACCGCGTGGTCCCGACCGGCGCATGCTGGCAGGCCGACCCGGGGACCGCCGGACCGGGGCACGAGTGGCACGGCGCACTGTCAGCGGACGGGGACGGCGTGTCACAGTGAGGCCCGTGCAGGTCCCCGACGAACACCGCGCCATGGTCCGGCAGTGGTGTGCGCGCCGTGTCCCCGAGGATCAGCGCGACCAGCTGCGCATCTCCTACACCGAGCGCGCCGGCCGCATCACGATCTCGGCCCGCCGCGCGCCGGTGTTCCCCGAGCTCGGCACCGGGTGGACCACCGAGCCGATCGCCCAGCTGCGCCTGGTGCCGCACGAGGACCGCTGGATCCTGCTCTGGCCCGACTCGAGCGGGCGGTGGCACCGCTACCCCGACGAGACGAAGGCGGGCTCGCCGGCGCCGCTGCTCGACATCGTCGACGCCGACCCGACCGGCATCTTCTGGGGATGACCCCGGCGACCCCCTCCGCGGTGGCCGCGCGCGTCACCGCCCACCACCGCGACGACCGCCGCGCGGTCCACCGGCCCGACCTGCGCCACGCCGCGGTGGCCGTCGTCGTCCTCGACGACCCCGCGCGGGGCCCCGGCGTGCTGCTGACCCGGCGGACGTCGCGGCTGCGCGACCACCCCGGTCAGTTCGCGCTGCCCGGCGGCTCGCTCGATCCCGGCGAGGACGTCGTCACCGCGGCGCGCCGCGAGCTGGACGAGGAACTCGGGCTGCGCCTCGACGAGGAGGCCGTGCTCGGGCTGCTCGACGACTACCCGACCCGTTCCGGCTTCGTGATCACGCCCGTGGTGATGGCCGCGTCCGGTGCCGTCGCCGACCTGCGTCCCTCGCCGGACGAGGTCAGCGAGCTGTTCCACATCACCCTCGGCGAGCTCGACGTCGAGCCGCGCTACGTGGCGATCGAGGAGTCACCGCGACCCGTGGTGCAGATGCCGCTCGTCGGCCACTCCATCCACGCCCCCACCGCCGCGGTGCTGCTCCAGTTCCGCGAGGTGGCGCTGCACGGGCGGACCACGCGCGTCGACGGGCTCGAGCAGCCGGTGTTCGCCTGGCGCTGAGGGTCCGAGCAACCTCGGGGATCGTTCAAGCGCCGTGACGCGTGCGACGAATGGGTGCGGCGGTGGGCGACCCGTGGTTGTCTGGAATGTGCTCTACGGCTCAGCCGTGGTCCAGTCGAGAACACTGAGGATGTGGAACGCACCGTGTGCGGAATCGTCGCGGCGTACGGAGACATCGACCCCGAGAAGTGCGAGCGGATGCTCGCCCGCATCCACCACCGAGGACCGGACGACACCGGTCGCGTGCACCTCGAGCACGCGTGGCTCGGTCACCAGCGGCTCTCGATCATGGATGTGAGCGGCGGCAAGCAGCCGATCGCCGACGACACCGACTCCGCCTACGTCGTCGGCAACGGCGAGATCTACAACCACGAGGACATCCGCGACGTCCTCTCCGAGGTCCGCTTCGCCACCGACTCGGACACCGAGTCGGCGTTCCGCCTCGTGCTGCGCGACGGCTCGGCCGCCCTGCACGACCTGCGTGGCATGTTCGCGCTCGCCATGGCCCACACCGACGGCCGCGGCGCCGTGGCCCGCGACCCGATCGGCATCAAGCCGCTGTACTGGGCGCGCCGCGACGGCGTGACGCTCTTCGCCAGCGAGCTGCGCGCGTTCGACCCCGAGGACCAGCCCCTCGTCGAGGCCTTCCCGCCCGGGCACGTGTGGACGCCGGGCCTGGTGGGCGGGGCCGGCGACGACTACGCGGTGGGCGCCATGGTGCGCTTCGCCGACGCCGTCCCGGTCGAGGTCCGCCCCGCGCGCCTGGCGCCGGACAAGCAGTGGACCGAGGAGGACCTGGGGCACATCCGCGACGTGCTCTCCGACTCGGTCCGGCGCCACATGATGAGCGACGTGCCGGTCGGCGTGTTCCTCTCCGGAGGCCTGGACTCGGCGATCGTCGCCGCGATCGCCGCCAAGGTCGCCGAGGAGAAGGGCGAGCGCCTGCCGACGTTCGCCGTCGGCACCGAGGGCTCGGGCGACCTGCTCGCCGCCCGCGCGGTCGCCGAGTACCTGGGCACCGACCACCACGAGATCGTCCCGACGGCCGAGGACCTCGAGTCCGCGCTGGACGAGGCCGTCACCGTCATCGAGCACTTCGACCCGGCGCTGGTGCGCTCGGCCGTGCCGAACCTGCTGCTGGCCCGCGAGGCGGTCGAGCACGTCAAGGTGGTGCTCACCGGCGAGGGCGCCGACGAGCTGTTCGCCGGCTACGAGTACGTCCACAGCGAGGAGTTCTCGACCCCGGACACCCTGCAGGCCGAGCTGGTGCGCTCGATCGAGATGCTCCACGAGCTCAACCTGCAGCGCTGCGACCGGGCGACGATGAACTACGGCCTCGAGGCGCGGGTGCCGTTCCTCGACGCGACGGTGATGCGCGAGATGCTCGCGATCCCCGCGGAGTGGAAGCTGAAGATCCACGAGCGCACCGAGAAGCAGCTGCTGCGCGAGGCGTTCGACGGGATGGTGCCCCACGACATCATCTGGCGCGGCAAGGAGCAGTTCGGCGACGGCTCGGGCGCCAAGGACGTGCTGTCGGCGCTGGTCGAGAAGGAGAAGGCCAAGGAGGGAGCGCAGGACGCCGAGCACCCGACGGTCGAGCACGGCTGGGCGCTGCGCAGCGACGAGGAGGTCGCGTACTACCGGACGTGGCACCGCAGCTTCGCCGGCGTGCGCCCCGATCGCACCCTGGGCGCCTTTGCCACTGCGTGACTCGTGAGTGCCTGTCCGTGCCAGGGCACGGACAGGCACTCACGGGCGCGGAGCGCCAAACCGGTTGAGGGTCGCACCACCCCGGGTACACGGGCGTATGAGCGACGTCCCCGACATCGAGCTGAACAACGGCACGAAGATTCCCCAGCTCGGGTTCGGTGTGTTCCAGATCGACCCGGCCGACACCGCCGACGCGGTGACGAACGCGCTGGAGGTCGGATACCGCCACATCGACACCGCGCAGATGTACGGCAACGAGGCCGAGGTCGGCGAGGCCATCGCCAAGTCCGGCATCCCGCGTGACGAGCTGTGGATCACGACGAAGTGCAACAACTCGAACCACGGCTACGACGACGCGCAGTCGGCCCTCGACGAGAGCCTGCAGAAGATGGGGCTCGACCACGTCGACCTCTACCTCATCCACTGGCCGCTGCCCGGCAAGGACCTCTACGTCGAGACCTGGAAGGGCTTCGAGCAGGCCCAGCGGGACGGCAGGACGCGCGCGATCGGCGTCTCGAACTTCCAGCCGCACCACCTCGACCGTCTCCTCGCCGAGACCGAGACCGTGCCGGCGGTGAACCAGATCGAGCTCCACCCGCACATGCAGCAGGCGGGCCTGCGCTCCTACCACGAGCGTCACGGCATCCACACCGAGGCGTGGAGCCCGATCGGCCAGGGCAAGGGCCTCCTCGACGCCCCCGAGCTCGCCGAGATCGCGCAGGCGCACGGCAAGAGCGCCGCACAGGTGGTCCTGCGCTGGCACCTGCAGCTCGGCAACATCGTCTTCCCGAAGTCCTCCACCGCGGAGCGCATGCGGGAGAACTTCGACATCTTCGACTTCGAGCTCACCGTCGCCGAGATGGGCCGGATCGAGGGCATGGAGAAGGCGGAGCGTCTGGGCCCGGACCCGGACAAGTTCGACCGGTAGTCGTCTCCCGGCCGGCACGCGCCCGCACCGGCGTGCCGCCGGGACGCCCCGCGGCCCGGCCATCGGCGGAAGCCCCCGCCCGCCGATGTCCGGGCCGCGCCATGTCGGTGCCGTATCGGGGCACCCTGGACCCGTGAGCTTCTCGGACGAGCTGCGGACCCGGACGGCGACGACGTGGGAGGCCGCCACCGGCCACCGGTTCGTCGAGCAGCTGTGGGCGGGCACCGTCGACGACGCGGTGATGGGGCGCTACCTCGCCCAGGACGCCCTGTTCCTCGACCGTTTCGTCGCCCTCCTCGGTGAGGCCGTCGCGGCCGCCGACCGCACCGACGCGCGCATGGCGATCGCCCGCCAGCTGGGCATGGTCGCCGGCGAGGAGAACGACTACTTCGCCCGCGCGCTGGGACGCCTCGGGATCGTCGAGCCGGCGACCCCGCTGCCGCCCACGCGGGGCTTCCTCGAGCTCATGGACGACGCGCGCCGCTCCGGGGTCTACGGCAACGTGCTCGCGGTGCTGCTCGTCGCCGAATGGCTCTACCTCGACTGGGCCGCGCGCCCGGAGCCGTCGCCGCGCGACTGGCTGCACCGCGAGTGGATCGACCTGCATCGCGGCTCGGCGTTCGCGGCGTGGGTGGGGCTCCTGCGTGCCGAGACCGACCGCGTCGCGGCGGCCACCGACGACGCCGGCCGCGAGAGCATGGCCGGGGTGTTCACCCGCGCGGTCGAGCTGGAGCTCGCGTTCTTCGACGCCGCGTATCCCTAGTCAGGCCGCCGAGGGGAGGCGCTTGCGCAGGCGTCGCAGCTGCGCGTCCAGGTGCGGGCGGGCGCGCCGCTGGCCACCCCGCTCGACGATGGCCGCCGCCAGGGACGCGAGCACCCGCTCCAGGCGCGCGGCGTCCGGGCACCAGCCGCGGCGCTCGCACTCCTCGAGCCACTCGACCGCACCGCGGTGCCCCCGCTCGCCGTTGCACCGCCGGCAGGCCGCGACCTCGTTCTCCAGCCACGACGGCCCGCCCTTGATCTTGGGCACGACGTGGTCGGTGGTGGCGGCGACGGTGCCGGTGAGGGGGCGGGCGCACCACAGGCACGTGTCGCCGTCGCGCTCCTGCGCGGCGACCAACCGCTCCGCCCGCCCAAGCTGCCGCATCCCCTCCATGGTGCCACCGGATGCGCGCCGGGGTCGCGCAACTGCGAGCGCGGTGGGTGCCGACGGCCGATGCCGCCCGGGTGGCGCGCGCCTAGCGTCGAGGACGATGACCACCGATGGCACGACGTCCCGGTCCGCCGACGCGAGCGGGCAGATCCTCACCGAGGCGGCCCGCCGCATGCTGCCGGTCCTCGCCGGCCGCGTGCTCACCGCCGTGGCCGACCGCGCGGTCGAGAAGGTGGAGGGGCTCGCCGACCGGCTCGACCAGCACCGCGCGGGCGAGCGCCCGGAGCACGAGGGGGCCTCCGCCGCGCCGTCGACCGGGAGCTCGGGCGGGGGCGTGATGGGCACGGCCTTCGCCTTCGTCGTCGAGCAGGCCCGCACCCTCCTCACGCTGATCGTGCGCCTCGCGTCGCAGGCCCTCGAGATGCTGCGCCGGGCCACCGAGCAGCTGCGGGCCCGCCGCGCACCGGAGGGTATCGACGAGGCGCCGGAACCCGAGGAGGTCGTCGCGCCGGAGGACCTCGACGAGGACGACGCCGAGGACGACCTCGAGGACGACTTCGAGGACGACCTCGAGGACGACCTCGAGGAGGACGAGACCGAGGAGCGCGTCACGGCCGGCGTCTGAGGTAGCGGTCATCGGGCAGTGCCATCGGGCAGGGTGGGACGCGTCGTCCCCCGACCGACCCAGGAGCCGCCCGGTGACCGACCGACCCGATGTCTGGTGGCGCGACGCCGTGATCTACCAGGTCTACATCCGCAGCTTCGCGGACGCCGACGGCGACGGGATCGGCGACATCGCCGGTATCCGCGAGAAGCTGCCCTACCTGCGCGACCTCGGGGTCGACGCGCTGTGGATCAATCCCTGGTACGCCTCGCCGCAGGCGGACGCGGGCTACGACGTCGCGGACTACCGGGCCATCGACCCCGCCTACGGCACGGTCGCCGACGCCGAGAAGCTCATCGTCGACGCCCACGACCACGGGCTGCGCCTGATCCCCGACATCGTCCCCAACCACACCTCGGACCAGCACGCGTGGTTCCGGGCCGCGCTGGCCGACGAGCCCGGCGCCCGGGACCGCTACGTGTTCCGGCCCGGACGCGGGGAGCACGGCGAGGAGCCGCCCAACAACTGGCGCTCGCACTTCGGCGGCCCGGCGTGGACCCGGGTCCCCGATCAGGACGGCCGGCCGGGCTCCTGGTACCTGCACCTGTTCGCCCCCGGCCAGCCGGACCTGGACTGGTCGCACCCCGACGTGGCCGCCGAGTTCGAGGCGGTGCTGCGGTTCTGGTTCGACCGGGGCGTGGACGGTTTCCGCATCGACGTGGCCCACGGCCTGGTCAAGGATCCCGCGCTGCCCGACCTCGGGGACGCGAGCGACCAGCTCGGGCGCACCTACCCGGCGGGCGGTCACCCCTACGTCGACCGGGACCGGGTGCTCGAGGTCTACGAGTCCTGGCGGCGCGTGGCCGACTCCTACGAGGGCGACCGCATGTTCGTCGCCGAGGCCTGGACACCCGCCCCCGAACGCCTCGCCCGCTACGTCGCGCCCGGACGGCTGCACACCGCGTTCAACTTCGACTACCTGCTCGCCCCGTGGGAGCCGGCCGCGCTGCGCGAGACGATCGACGTCACCACCGGGCACCTCCGCGAGGTCGGCGCGGCGGCGACGTGGGTGCTGTCCAACCACGACGTGGTGCGCCACCCCACCCGCTACGGCCGGCCGCCGGGCGAGCCGGAGGGCGCGACCGACCTCGCGCTGGGCACCCGGCGGGCCCGGGCCGCGCTGCTGCTCGAAGCCGCGCTGCCCGGCGGGATGTACGTCTACCAGGGCGAGGAGCTGGGCCTGCCCGAGGTGGAGGACATCCCCGACGAGGCGTTGCAGGACCCGACGTGGGAGCGCTCCGGGCGCACGGTGCGCGGGCGCGACGGGGCCCGGGTGCCCCTGCCCTGGTCCGACGAGGGCGCGTCGGCCGGCTTCAGCCCGGCGGGCGCGGCGGCGCCGTGGCTCCCGCAGCCCGAGGGCTGGACGCGCTACGCCGCCACCCGCCAGGAGGGCGACCCCGACTCGGTGCTCGAGCTCTACCGCACGGTGCTGCACCGGCGCCGCGCGCACCCCGCGCTCGGCGACGGCGACCTGACCTGGGTCTCCGCGCCCGGCGACGCCGTGCTGCACCTGCGCCGCGCACCGGGCTTCGCCTGCGTCGTCAACCTGTCGGACGCGCCCGTCGAGCTCCCGGCGCACGACGAGGTCCTGCTGACCAGCGCGCCGCTGGAGGACGGGCGGCTGGGGACCGACGCCGCGGCGTGGCTCGCCGTGCGCTGATCACGCCCGGTCCGGCGTGGGCGGCACCTCCGGGTCCGGCGTGGGCGGCACCTCCGGGTCGGGCGCGACGATCGGCAGCTCGGAGGCGGTGTCGGCGACCAGAGCGCGGGCCGCGGAGTCGGTCGGGGCACGCTCGGCGAGGGCCTCGAGCGCCCGCTCGGTGCCCACGTCGGCCCCGGCCTGCTCGGAGAGCAGCCAGCGCACCTCGAGCAGGTCGCAGTAGGCCTGCACCGGCGTGCCGACGTGGCGCACGGCGGCGTGCGCCCGGCGCATGCCGGGGGTGAGCACGTCGTGCATCCAGCTCGCGATGGCCTCCTCCTCGCCCACCCGGTGCGGGTGCTCGCGGGCGATCGCGCGCTGGTGGGCGCGCAGGTCGCCGAGCAGGATGCGGGCCTGGCCCTCGCCCACCTCGAGCCCCGTCAACTCCTCGAGGTAGCGCGCGTGGTGGTTGCGCTCGCCGACGAGCAGCCGCAGGCGCACGGCGCCGCCGCCACCACCGTCGCCGCCACCGCCGCCCTCGGCGGGCGCGAGGCTGACCTCGTCGACGACGAAGCCGAGGTCGTTGAGCTCGCGGACGGTCCCCTCGATGCGGTAGCGGTCGCCGAACGCGAACTGCGGCTGGGCGTGCAGCGCCTCCCAGAGGGCCTCGTAGCGCGACGGGAGCTCCATGGCCTCGGCGATCAGCTGTTCCTCGATCTCGGGCGGCCGGCCCAGGCTCGCAGCCAGGTCGACCATCCCCGAGGCCACGTTCTCGACGAGGATCTCCAGGTCCTGGGCGCGCTGACCGTCGGACAGCGACGGGTGCACCTCGCTGGTCTCGGCGTCGACGAGCCACGCCTGGAAGAGCTGGCCGTCGCGGGAGAACAGGGTGTTGGCGAGGGAGCAGTCTCCCCAGTAGACGCCGTGGCGGTGCAGCTCGACGATCAGCCCGACCATCGCGTCGAAGAGTCGCGAGCGGTGGGCCGGCCGGTTCGGGGGCAGGCGCGCGATGAGCCGGCGGTACTGCCACGAGCCGGTGAGGTAGCGGGTGAGCAGGATCGAGCAGTCGTGGTCGGGCTGGGTGACGAGGCCCGCGGGACGCACGGCGGGCAGGCCGGTCTCCTCGAGGTGACGCAGCACGTCGAACTCGCGCCGGGCGATCCGCGGGGGCAGCTCCTTGAGCGCCCAGAGCCCGCCGTCGACCTCGACGAAGCGCACGAGGTGGCGGCTCGGGCCGACGGGCAGCTCGCGCAGCGGGACCTCGTCGGGGTCCCAGTCGCCGAGCGGCCGCTCCCAGGGCAGGCCGATGAGGCCGGGCGAGGGCCGGCGCAGCCGGAGGTCGGGCGGGGTCACCGCGGCACCCCCGGCGGCGAGGTGGTGCCGCGCAGCACCAGGCGGGTCGGCAGCATCTCGGCGGGGGGTACCCGTGGTGGCGGCCCCCCGCGCAGGGTGTCGAGCACCATCGCCCCCGCGCGCCGGCCCTGCTCGCGGACGGGCTGGGCCACGGTCGTCAGGTCGGTCAGTGCGGCGAGCGGGTGGTCGTCGATCCCGATGACCGAGATGTCCTCCGGCACGCGCAGACCGGCGCGGCGCAGGGTGCGCATCGCGCCGAGCGCCATCTCGTCGCAGTGGGCGAAGACCGCGGTCGGCGGCGCGCGCAGGCCGAGCAGCCGGGACATGCCCTCCGCGCCGCCCTCGCCGTCCCAGGGCACGGTGACCACGAGGTCGTCGTCGGGCTCGGTGGCCGCGTCGCGCAGCGCCGCCCGCCACGCCGACGCCCGCCCGTCGGGGTCGGGCGAGAGGCGCTGCTCGTCGCCGCCCGCGAGCATGCCGATGCGCCGGTGCCCGAGGTGGAGCAGGTGGTCGACGGCCTGGCGCCCGGCGCGGTGGTCGTCGATGCCGACCGACGGGTACGACGCGACCCGTCCGCCGGCGGCGACGACGACGACCCCGAGGGACGCGAGTCGGGCATGCTCGACCTCGTCCACGGCGAACGCCAGCACGACGACGGCGTCGACCCCCCGCCGCGCCGGCAGCCGCGCGAAGAAGGCGTGCCGTTCCTCCGGGCCGCCGACCCGGAAGAGCACGAGGTCGAGCTCGGCCGCCCGCAGTTCGGCCTCGAGCCCCTCGATGAGCTCGCCGAAGAACCAGCGCGACGGGTGGGGCACGAGGACCGCGACCCGGCCGGTCGGCCCCCCGGCGAGCCGGGTGGCCTCGGGGGAGGCGACGTAGTCGAGCAGCGCCGCCGCCTCGCGGACCCGGCGGCGCGTCGCCTCGGCGACGTGCGGGTGGTCGCCGAGCGCGCGCGACGCGGTGGCCGACGAGACCCCGGCATGGCGCGCGACGTCGTCGAGGGTGACGCGCGACGAGGGCCGCAGGGCGGCCGTGCCCTGTGGGTCCGTGGTGTCGCCCGTCACGGCCGGAGCATCGCACGGGTCCTGCAAGCGGTTCCAGGAGCGAGTGGCGGCGTTGGCTCCGATGCCCGCCCGGGTTGCCCCAGACGCCACAGCGTCACCGTGTGATCGCGAAGAGCACTTGACTTGTGAGACCCGCATCACCACAGTCCCCCGGAAGCGCTTCCAACGCCGCGGCTGGAGGGGGACGACCGAATGCACCCACGACGACGGCTGCGGTGGTCGATGACCATCATGGCCGCGGTCCTCGCCGCGCTCGCCTCGGCGTGCAGCTCCGGTCCGCCGGGGCCCCCGGTGCTCACCTGGTACATCAACCCCGACGACGGGGGCCAGGACGAGATCGCCGAGCGGTGCAGCGAGCAGTCGGGCGGGCGCTACACGATCGCCACGAGCCAGCTCCCCCGAGAGGCCTCCGAACAGCGCGAGCAGCTCGTGCGCCGTCTCGCCGCGGAGGACTCGTCGATCGACCTCATGAGCCTCGACCCGCCCTACGTCCCCGAGTTCGCGCAGGCCGGCTTCCTCGCGCCCATGCCACCGGAGGTGCAGGCCCGCGCCGCCGAGGGTGTCGTCCCGTCGGCGGTGGACGGCGCGACGTGGCAGGGCCAGCTCGTCGCCGTGCCGTTCTGGGCCAACACCCAGCTGCTCTGGTACCGCAAGTCCATGGTCGCGCAGATGGGCCTGGACATGTCGCAGCCGGTGACGTGGGACCAGATCATCCAGGCCGCCCAGCGGGCCGGGACGCAGGTCGGGGCGCAGGGCGCCCGCGCGGAGTCGCTGACGGTCTGGCTCAACGCGCTCATCGAGTCCGGGGACGGCGCGGTGATCACCAGCGAGAACCAGACCGACCCGGAGCTCGTCCAGCTGGGCCTGACGGCGCCGCCCGCGATCGAGGCGGCCCGGATCATGCGCAGCATGGTCGACACCGGTGTCGCCGGACCCGGCTTCTCCACCCAGGACGAGGACGCCACCGCCAGCGCCTTCCAGGACGGGCGGTCCGCGTTCATGGTCAACTGGCCGTTCGTCTGGGGCCAGGCGACCAGCGGCGTCGAGGAGGGGACGCTCGCGCCCGAGGTCGCGGCCGACTACGGGTGGACGCTCTACCCGGCGACCGTTCCCGGCCTGCCCAGCGCGCCGCCCTACGGCGGGATCAACCTCGGGGTGGGTGCCTACTCCGCGCACCCGGACCTCGCCTACGACGCGACCGCGTGCATCACCAGCGTGGAGAACACGGCCTACTACATGGTCAGCAACGGCAACCCGGCGGCGAAGTTCGCGGTCTACGACGACCCCGAGGTTCTCGCGGAGTTCCCGATGGCGCCGGTGATCCGGCAGTCGCTCACGCAGGCCGCGCCGCGACCGAAGACCCCCTACTACGCCGAGGTCTCCGAGGGCCTCCAGCGCTCGTTCCACCCGGTCGGCGGCATCGTGCCCGGACCGACGAACCAGGCGGCGCAGGACCTCATCCAGGCGGTGCTGGCGAAGGAGGCATTGCTGTGACCCCCCGCAACGACCGTCACCCCGGTCGCTCCCTATCGGCGTGCTGTCCTGATCTCGCGCCCATGCTGACGTCGGTCGGGGGTGGGCTGTGAGCCAGACGATCGATCGGCCGGCCGCCGGGGCGGTCGAACCGGCCGCGCGCGGCACCGAGACCGACAAGTCCCGCAGCGAGCGGCGCCTGGGGTGGCTGCTCGCCGGTCCGGCCTTCGGGGTGATGCTGCTCGTCACCGCGTACCCGATCCTGCAGGCGCTCTGGTACTCGCTGTTCGACTACCGGCTGACCGACCCGTCCAACCGGTCGTTCACCGGCCTGACGAACTACGGGGTGATCCTCACCGACGCGGTGTGGTGGAACGCCATCTTCGTCACGCTGCTCATCACCGTCATCACCGTGGCGGTGGAGCTCGTGCTCGGGTTCGCCCTGGCGCTGGTCATGCTGCAGGCGCTCAAGGCGATCCGCCCGGTGCTGCGCATCGTCATCCTCATCCCCTACGCGGTGATCACCGTGGTCTCGGCGTTCGCGTGGCAGTTCGCCTTCGACCTCGAATCCGGGTTCGTCAACTCCTGGTTCAACTGGATCCCCGGCATCACCGAGAACACCGCGTGGTTCGGTGACTTCGGCTCGGCGCTGTTCGTCATCTGCCTGGCCGAGATCTGGAAGACCACGCCCTTCATCTCGCTCCTGCTGCTGGCCGGTCTGGCCCAGGTACCCGACGTGCTGCAGGAGGCCGCGCGGGTGGACGGGGCGAGCTGGTGGCAGCGGATGACGCGTGTGACCATCCCGAACATGAAGGCCGCCATCATGGTGGCCGTGCTCTTCCGCAGCCTGGACGCGTTCCGTGTCTTCGACTCGATCTTCGTCATGACCGGCGGTGCGCAGGGCACCGAGACGGTGTCGTTCCTCGTCTACCGCCAGACCATCTCCCGGCTCGAGATCGGGCTCGGCTCGGCGACGTCGGTGCTGCTGTTCATCACCGTGGTCATCCTCTGCGTGGGCTTCATCAAGCTGTTCCGCGTGGACCTGTCGCAGGCCCGAGGGGGGAACTGATGTCCACCCGCGAGAAGACCCTGTGGATCATCGCCGGAATTCTGATCATCATCTACGCGCTCTTCCCGATCGCGTGGATCATCTCACTGTCGTTGAAGTCCTCGGCCGACATCTCCAACGGCCAGTTCCTGCCCACCGCGCTCTCGTGGGAGAACTACCGGAGCATCCTGGTCGGCGACGCGTCGGAGCTGTTCCTGCCGGCGCTGCGCAACTCGTTCGGCATCTGCCTCATCGCCACCGCGATCTCGTCGGTGTTGGCCATGTTCGCCGCCTACGCGATCGCCCGCATCGACTTCCGCGGCAAGAAGATCATCCTGTCGACCGCGCTCGCCGTGGCCATCTTCCCGGTCATCGCCATCGCCACCCCGCTGTACAACCTGTGGCGCGAGGTGGGCCTCTACGACACCTGGCCCGGGCTAATCCTGCCCTATCTCTCGCTGACCCTGCCGATCTCGATCTGGACGCTCTCGGCGTTCTTCCGCGAAATCCCCTGGGAGATGGAGCAGGCCGCCCAGGTCGACGGCGCGACCCCGTGGCAGGCGTTCCGCAAGGTGATCGTCCCGCTCGCCGCGCCCGGGGTGTTCACCACCGCGATCATCGCGTTCTTCCTCGCCTGGAACGACTTCGTCTACGGCATCACGCTGACCTCGACCGAGGCGTCCCGCCCGGTCCCCGCAGCGCTCGGCCTGTTCTCGGGTGCCTCCCAGTTCGAGTCGCCGACCGGCCCGATCGCCGCGGCGGCGTTGATCGTGACGATCCCGGTCGTCGTCCTCGTCCTGATCTTCCAGCGGCGCATCGTCGCCGGCCTCACCAACGGCGCCGTGAAGGGATAACTCATGTCCTCGATCGAGATGGACCACATCGTCAAGGAGTACGGCGACGGCTTCCAGGCCGTCAACGACGTGAGCCTCGACATCGCCGACGGCGAGTTCATGATCCTGGTCGGGCCGTCGGGCTGCGGGAAGTCGACGCTGCTGCGCATGATCGTCGGGCTCGAGGACATCACCTCGGGCGAGATGCGCATCGGCGGCGCCCGGGTCAACGAGAAGGCCCCGCGCGACCGCAACCTGTCGATGGTGTTCCAGAACTACGCGCTGTACCCGCACCTGAGCGTGTACGAGAACATCGCGTTCCCGCTGCGGCTGTCGAAGACGCCGAACGACGAGGTCGAGAAGCGGGTGAACCAGGCCGCCGACGTGCTGGAGCTGCACGAGCACCTGAAGCGCAAGCCCGCCAACCTCTCCGGCGGGCAGCGCCAGCGCGTCGCGATGGGCCGCGCGATCGTGCGCGACGCCGACGCGTTCCTCTTCGACGAGCCGCTGTCGAACCTCGACGCCAAGCTGCGCGGGCAGATGCGCACCGAGATCGCCCGCCTGCAGCGGCGGCTGGGCATCACCACGGTCTACGTGACCCACGACCAGACCGAGGCCATGACCCTTGGCGACCGCGTCTGCGTGCTGCGCAAGGGTCTCGTGCAGCAGGTCGCCTCGCCCCGCGAGCTCTACGAGCAGCCGGTGAACCTCTTCGTCGCCGGGTTCATCGGCTCGCCGCCCATGAACTTCCTGCCCGCGTCGCTCGAGGGCACCGCCCTGCGTACGCCCTTCGGCGATATCGAGCTGGGGGAGGAGCGAGCGGCCACGGTCCGGGGCCACGACGTGCTGCTCGTCGGGATCCGCCCCGAGTACTTCGAGGACGCGAGCCTGGTCGACGAGGCCAAGAAGCCGCACGGCGCGACCTTCACCGCGCAGGTCGACGTCACCGAGTGGCTGGGCGACGCGCAGTACGCCTACATCCCCTACGAGGCCCCGGCGGAGGTGGCCGAGCAGCTCAAGGAGCTCTCCGAGGAGCTCGATTCCGAGCAGCTGCGCACCCAGGCCGTCGTGTCGATCGACTCCACCAGCCGCATCCGCGAGGGCCGCGAGGCGGAGTTCTGGCTCGACACCCGTAAGATCCACATCTTCGATCCCAAGACGGGCGACAACCTCACCCGCGACGCCGAGGCGGGGCGCCGGCTCACCGAGATGGCCGAGGAGGACCGCGTCGAGCAGATGGACCGCGAACGGGTCTGATCGCGCCCACCGGTGCTGCAGCGAACGCGCCGTTCGCTGCTTCTACGGCGACGAACGGCGCGTTCGCTGCGGGCGGCGCCGAGGCTGGTTGGGCCGGGCGGGCGAAGTGCGGCGGTCCCGGTGACCCGCAGCCGTCGGGGCGCGATGCCCGCACGAGAGCGCAGCTCAAAGGCGGTGCCAGGCCTGGGCCAGCGCCGAGGCGATGGGGGCGACGACGCGGCGGTCGTTCCAGTAGTACGGGTGCGCCAGGGGCGTGGCGCTCAGGGGCCACGGGCCGACGGTGACGCGCCGGTCCTCGGCCACCGCGCCCGCCCACTTGTCGCTGAGCGGTCGCAGCGGGGACGCGATGACGTCGTCGGGGTCGTAGACGTTGACCCACTCACCTCGCTGGCGGGGGTGGCGCGTCGCGAACTCCGGGCTGGGCACCGTCAACGGCACGCCGAACCCCGGGTGGCGCTGCGCCCACAACGCCAGCGGGCTCCCCAGCGTGTAGAACCAGCCGAAGGTCTCGCCGCGCTCGAGCGGCGTGTCGCCGAGGACGGCGCGGGCCTGTGGCGCCAGGGGCGTCCCGGCGGACACGCCCTGCAGGTCGTAGAGGAAGTCGCTGGCGACCACGCTGCCCAGGCTGTGGCCGAGGACGGCCAGCGGCGCGTCGCCGCCCGCGGTCGCGGCGAGGTCGTGCAGTGCGCGGGCGAGCACGGCCTGCACCTGCTCGTAGTGCCCGGTCCCGTCGTCGCCGGAGTGGTAGGCGACCGCGTCGCCGAGATAGTGGACGATCAGCCAGCGCAGAGTGGGGAAGTGCGCGTCGCCGAGGCCCGGCAGCCAGCGCAGCCCGGCCGTCGACGCCGCCGCGAGCAGCGCCAACGTGGAGCCCTGGCTGGCCTGCGCGGCGAGCTTGTCGAGCCCCTTGACCAGCCAGCGGGATCCCTCGCCCGCGATGCGGTCGCTGAGGTGCTCCTGCCCCGGCTCGAACACCGGTGCCCAGAACGCCGGCTTCATCACCAGAGCGTCGCGGGCCGGCACGCCCGCGATGCGCTCGAACTCGCCGCCCAGCAGCTGCATGGCCCGGGCGGCGTACTGGTCGCCCGCGCTCTCGACGCCGTGGACGAGCATGACCGCGAGCTTCTTCACCGGGCCGGCTCCGTTCCGCCGCACGTCGCGTTCATCACTTCGCCTCGGTGAGCTCGGCGTACGGCGTGCGCAGGCCGTCGCGGACGAGGGCGACGAGCGCGTGGCGCTGTCGGACGAACAACACGATCGCGGCGGCCACGTAGACCGCGGAGAGGATGAGCAGCTCGAGTTCCTGCAGCGGCGCCGGCAGCGTCGCGGCCAGGACGAACTGGGCCACGAAGAGCCCGAGCAGGCTCAGCGCCCCGTACACGGTGATCGACAACGTCACCAGCAGCGCCACCGCGAACAGCGACTGCGCGGCCGTGATCAGCAGCTCCTCGCGCTGCACGGTGTCGACGGGCAGGCCGTGCAGCGAGCCCGCCGACAGCGCGAACACGATCGGCAGCGTGCCCACCAGCAGGGACCACTGGTTGACCTTCGACGACACCAGCGTGGCCAGGGCGTCGGTGGTCTTGAGCCGCCACGCGTAGAGGCCGGCGACGAGCAGCTCGGGCGCCTCGGAGGCCAGCGGCGCGAGCCACTGGACGAGGAAGAACTGGCTGATCCCGAGCTCGGTGCCGGTCTGCACCAGCGACTCGGCGAAGGGCTCGGCGCAGAGCACGATGATCACGGCGGCCGCGACGAAGAACGCGATGTAGCCCGTGCGCCGCTTCCCGGCGTCCATGCGGCCGACCCAGGCGGAGGGGCCGATGAGGTCGGGGTCCTCGGCGGGGGCCTTCGCGACCCGGATGCTGTACAGCACGAAGATCCCGACGAGGACGAGGGTGTCGATCAGCGTGATGCTCACCCGCAGCGGCAGGGTCAGCGAGTAGAGGGTCGCGAGGAGCAGGAACACCAGCGGCACCGCGTCGGTGCGCTGCAGGGTCACCCGCGTCGGGTGGCCCGGCCGGTGCGACGTGCCGGCGCCGCCCTCCTGCCCCGCGTCGGCACCGCCGCGCCGCAGCCGGACCGCCGCGAGCAGCACCACGAGCGCCCAGCCGACGCCAACGAGGATCCGGTTGGCGCCGGTCATGTTGGCCAGCGCCAGCCCGCACGGTGACTGCTCCGTGGAGCCCGGTGGCAGACACGTCGGCCCGTACTGGGCGTAGGCCTCGCCGCCCTGGATGGTGAACACGAAGTCGACGGCGTACTCGGGCAGCACGGCGACCAGCGCGAGCAGGGCGATCGCGAGGCCTGCGGAGATGTCGACCTGCGCGGCCTCCGCCGCCCACGACAGCAGGAAGGCGGCCCCGACGATCGCGACCCCGTAGAGCAGCGCGTCGACCGGGTGGGACAGCGAGATCCCGACGACGTGCAGCACGAGACCGGGTACGGCGACGGCCGCGGCGAGCGCGACCACCAGGGGGGAACGGTCGGGCCGGCGCGCCGTGGTCGCGCTGGGGGTGGACACGTTCCGTTCTCTACCCTCCTGCGCCGTTTCACACCCTCCTGACGCGCCCGCCCGCAACGACCTGCCTCGCCACCGGACGCCTGACCAGGGGATTTGTCCCCGGCGGGGTCGCTCGGGCACGGTGCGGGGCCGGCATCCGCAGCCCCGCGCTCCCCCGAGGTGGTCCCGTGCCGAGCTTCCCCGCCCCGACCGTCGACGTCCTGGCGCACACCGGCGCCGCGGTCGCCCTCATCGTCGTGATCGCCGTCGCCGTGCGTGCCGTGGTCGTCCGCGTCATCGGGCACGCCGCCGCCGGCGCCGGCGTGCCCGGCCTGCTCACGCTGCTGCGTCGTCGTCGCGGGATCAGCGACGCCGAGCGCATCCGGGCCTTCGGCTCCGCCCGCCGGGCGCAGCGGGCGCGCACCGTGGGGTCGGTCGTCGGCAGCGCGGCCACCATCCTGATCTTCGGGACCGCGTTCATGATGGTCCTGGGCCAGTTCGGCGTGAACCTCGCGCCGGTGCTCGCGTCGGCCGGTGTCCTGGGCCTGGCCGTCGGCTTCGGCGCCCAGAACCTGGTCAAGGACTTCCTGTCCGGCATCTTCATGCTGCTCGAGGACCAGTACGGCGTCGGCGACCACGTCGACCTCGGCGACGCCGTCGGCACCATCGAACGCGTCGGGCTGCGCACCACGACGGTCCGCGACGTCGCCGGGATGGTCTGGTACGTGCGCAACGGCACGATCGAACGCGTCGGCAACGGCTCCCAGGACCACGCGGTCGCCGTCGTCGACGTGCCGCTGGCCATCGACACCGACATCACCCGCGCCGCCGCCGTCGCCGAGGAGGCCGCCACGGCGGGCATCGTCGAGCACGGCCACGGCGGCGACGTGCGGGAGAAGCCGCAGGTGCTGGGCGTGGAGTCGCTCTCGGCGTCCGGGATGACGCTGCGCCTGACCGTCAAGACCGAGCCCGGGCGCCAGTGGGCGGTCCAGCGGTCCGCGACCGAACGCGTCGTCGCCGCGCTGCGTGCCGACGACGTGGCGCTCGCCGGGTGACGGGCGTGTGACGTCGGCGCGTCGCGGCCCGTCCCGACGCGCGGACTTCACACGAACGAGCGCATGATCGACGGGTGATCGTCGGCGGGACCCGCCACCCGGGTCGCCTCGTGGCTGCGGTGCTCCTCGTGGCGGCACTCGTGGGCGGGTGCGCCCGTTCCGAGAACCCCGCCGCCCCGCCGCCCGCCGCGGGCCCCGCCCCGTCCCCGGCGACGACCGCGCCGTCCCCGGCCGGGTCGTCGTCCGCGCCGGAGCCGGCCCCGTCGCTGGCCGGCGCCGCGGTGGACGCCACGGCGTCGGCCGGGCAGGAGAGGCGGAACGTGACGCTGGCCGTGGCGGTGCTCGACCGCACGACGGGCGACATCACGGCGAACGCCGAGGGCGACACGCCGCTGCGCGCGGCGTCGGTGGCCAAGCTGTTCACGGTCGTCGACATCCTGACGCGGCGCGCGGCGGGCCAGGCGACCGTGACCCCGGCCGACGAGCAGCGCATCCGCCGCGCGCTGAGCCTGAGCGACGACGAGGCGATGAACGCGCTGTACTCCGGGTTCGGGGGCCCGGAGGGCATCGAGCGGGTGTCGGCGCTGCTCGGGCTGGCCGACACGAGCCCACCGGCGCGGGTGGGGCAGTGGGGCGAGGTGGAGACCTCGGCGCGGGACGTGGCCGAGCTGTACCACTTCGTCCTCACGGAGCTGTCGCCGCCCGACCGCGAGCTCGTGCTCACCTCGCTCAAGGCGGCACCGGAGACCGCGGCGGACGGCTTCGACCAGGGCTTCGGCCTGCTCGACCCCGCCCGCCGGGGTGACGCGGTGGCCAAGCAGGGCTGGCTGTGCTGCCTCGACTCGAGCATCGACCTGCACTCCGCGGGGCTGCCGGACGCCGCCGGACGCTATGTCGTCGTGCTGCTGTCGAACCAGCCGCGCGGCTACGACGCCGCGCGCACGCTGCTGGACGACGCGGCGGGTGCGGTCCGGGACGCCCTGGCGAGCTGACGGCGACCTCTACCCTCGCTCGCGTGCAGAGCCTCGCCCTGATCGACGACTGGCCCGTCGAGCACGCCGCGGTGGGGGTGGTGGGCGCGGACGGCGCCGTGCGGGGCACGCGCGGCGACAGCGCCCGGCGCTTCCCCCTGGCGTCGGTGACCAAGCCGCTCGTGGCCTGGGCCGCGCTCGTGGCGGTCGAGGAGGAGGCGGTCACGCTCGACCAGCCCGCCGGCCCCGAGGGTGCGACCGTGCGCCACCTGCTCGCCCACACCTCCGGCCTGGCGTTCGGCGAGCACCGCGCCGTCGCCGAACCCGGCGCGCGGCGCCTGTACTCGTCGGCGGGGTTCGAGGTGCTGGCCGCGACGATCGAGGAGGCCACGGGCATCGCGTTCGCCGACTACCTGCACGAGGCCCTGCTCGCCCCGCTCGGGATGACGTCGACGACCCTCGACGGCTCGCCGGGACACGGGGCGACCTCGACCGTCGACGACCTCCTGCGCCTGGCCGCCGAGATGCAGGCGCCGACGCTGCTCCACCCGGAGACCGTGCGCGAGGCGATCACCGTCCAGTTCCCGGGGCTGAACGGGACGATCCCGGGCTTCGGGCACCAGAAGCCCAACGACTGGGGGCTCGGGGTCGAGCTGCGCGACGGCAAGAGCCCGCACTGGACCGGCGAGCGGAACTCCCCGGGCACGTTCGGGCACTTCGGGCAGTCGGGCACGTTCCTGTGGGTCGACCCGGACGCGGGTGCGGCGTGCGTGGCGCTGACCGACCGGGACTTCGGCGACTGGGCGAAGTCCGCCTGGCCGTCCTTCTCCGACGCCGTCCTCGCCGACCTCGGCACCTGACGCTCTCGGAGGGCCGGACCGCACACCTCCGGTGTTCGAGCGATGCGGCTTTGCTGGCGTCAGACGCCAGGATCGCCACATCCTCGCTCACGCGACACGCCGAGGGAGCCAACGCGCGAGGTCAGGGAGTCAGCGCGCGAGGTCGAGGGAGTCAGCGGGGTACGACGAGCACGAGCGCGTGCTCACCCGCCTGCTCCACACGCAGGCCCGCGTCGCGCAGGAGCGCGAGCACGCCGCCGGCGTCCCGCGGGCGTCGCCGCGACGAGGCGAGGAGCCGCGCCGCGTGGCCCTTGTGCGACTTGTTCGCGTGGCTGACCACCGTCCGCGAACCGTCGGCCGCCTCGCTGTGCACGTCCAGCGTCACCGCACCCCGCGCCGGGCCGAGCGCCGCGTAGGGGCCGGAGCGCAGGTCGACGACGAGGTCGTCCACCTCGGCCAGCAGCGGCATCAGCTCGGGCCGCCACAGGGTCCGCAGGCTTGTTCCCGTGCTCGAGCCCTGCGGCGCGGTGTCGCCCGCCCGCCCCGGCAGGGCGCTCCCGCCCGAGAGCCGGTACGCCGGGATCGGATCGGTGCCTCCCACCAGCCCGAACAGCGCCGAGCACACCAGCAGCCGCCGCCGCGCGGCCGGCGTCAGCGATGCCGGGTCCAGCGCGTCGTAGAGCACGCCGGTGTAGCGCCGCAGCGCCGGGGCCGTCGGCGAGGTCCACAGCGCGGCGTTGCGGGCGATCTCGTCGTCCTGGCGTTCGGAGAGGTCCAGCGCCGCCCGGGAGGCGGGGACGTCCGCGGCGAGCGCGACCAGCTCGTCGACCAGCACCTTGCGCGTCGGGTTCAGCGACGGGAACGAGAGCGCGTCGAGGTCCAGCGGGCGCCCGCGGCCGCCCGCGGCCTTGGTCTCCGACGGCGGCAGCACGACGAGCACGCCCGAGACGGTAACCGGCGACCATGGCGGTGTGGACGGGCGCGGCACCGAGGCCTGGCGGGAGGAGGCACTCGCGTGGATCACCGACGTCACCGGCCTGCGCCCCACCGGCGAGGTCACCCAGCGCCACCGCGCCTGGTCGACGGTGCTGCGGGTGCCGACGGCCGAGGGGACCGTCTGGCTCAAGGAGCCGTGCGCCGGCATGGCCCACGAGGTCGGGCTGCACGCGCTGCTGGCCCGCCGCGTGCCCGACGCCGTCGCCACCCCGCTCGCCGTGGACGGGGCGCGCCTCCTCCTGCCCGACACCGGCCCGAGCGTGCGGGACACCGCCGCCGACCCCGTGACGGCCATGACCGAGGCCCTGCCCCGCTACGCCCGCCTGCAGCGCGCCGTCGCGGACGAGATCGACGCGATGCGGGCCCTCGGTGTCCCCGACGCGACGCCGGAGGCGCTCCCGGCGCGGTACGCCGAGGCGGCCGCGACGATCGCTCCGGCGCCCGCCCCGGTCGCCGCCTGGGCCGCCGAGCTCGCGGGCACCGTCCCGTCGAGCGTCGACCACCAGGACCTGCACCTCGGCAACGTCCTGCTCGACGGGCGGTTCGCCGACTGGGGCGACGCCGTGCTCGCCCACCCGTTCGCCAGCCTCCTCGTCGCCCTCGCCTCGCTGCGCCGCACGGGCGCCGACGAGCGTGCCCTCACCCGGGCGCGTGACGCGTACCTCGCCGTCTTCGACGATCGGGCGCCGCGCCACGAGCTGGTCCGGCTGGCCGAGACCGCCTGCCGCGCCGCCGCGATCGCCCGCGCCCTGACCTGGCAGCGCGCGTCGGCCGGCGACCCGCAGTTCGTCGACACCCCCCGGGAGGTGCTCGCAACTCTCGGCGACCCTGACTGGCTGGCGGGCGGCTGACCCCCGCGCTGAATCTGCTCCGTACCCTCGTCCGGGTGCCGGGGGACGATCACCGTGACGATCAGCCGCGCTGGAAGCCCTCCCGCGCCGGCATCCTGAACGTCTACCAGTACCAGGACGAGGTGCTGGAGTTCGCCGACGGACGCCTGCTCCTGCGGGGGGTCAACGGGTCGGGCAAGTCGACGGCGATGAACATGCTGCTGCCGTTCCTGCTCGAGGCCGACGTCCGCAAGATCGATGCGGCGGGCGAGCAGCGCGGCGTCCTGCGCAGCTGGATGCTCTCGGACCACGACGACACCCAGCGCACCGGCTACCTGTGGATCGAGTTCGAGAAGGCCGGCGAGTACCGGACGGTCGGCTGCGGCATCCGGGCCAACCGCAGCACCGACCGCGTCGCGGTCTGGTGGTTCTCCACCGACCGCCGGGTCCGCGTCGACCTGCGCCTCACCGAGACCGACGTCCCGTTCTCGGCCGACGTGCTGCGCTCCGAGCTGGGCACGCGCGGGCAGGTGTTCACGTCGACCGCCGAGTACCGCGCCGAGGTCGCCCGCCGCTTCTTCGGCGGCGTCGATCCGGGCGCGTACTTCCGGCTGCTGCACCAGGTGCGCAATCCCCGCGTCGGCGACCGGATCGACACCGACCTGCCCCGCACCCTGCGCGAGGCGCTGCCACCGGTGCCCGAGGACGCGGTGCACGACGCCGCGCAGCCGCTCGAGGACCTCGAGGACCACCGCCGCAACGTCACCGACCTCGCCCGCACCGTCGAGGCCCTCGACGGCGCGATCGAGACCTACACCGACTACGCGCGCCGCGTGCTGGCCGCGGCGGTCGACGACACCGCGGGCGCGGTCGACGCCGCCCGGAAGGCCGGCACGAGACTCGACCGTGACCGCGCCGGGGTCGACAAGGCCGCTGCGGCCCGGGACGCGGCGACGCGGACGGCCGCGGAGCTCGCCGACGACCACGCCGCCGCCACCGCCGAGCGTGCCGGGCTCGCCGCGTTGCCGGAGTACACCGCCCACGCCGACCTCGTGCGTCGCCGCGACGAGCTGGGTCGCGCCGACACCCACGTCGCCACCCTCGACGGCCACCGGGCGCGGGCCCGCGAGCGGGTCACGGCCGCGGCCGCGACGGTGGCCGCCGCGCGCGGCCAGCTCGACTCGGACCTCGCCGGCGTCGCGGACCAGCTCCGCGCGGTGGCGGTCGCCGCCCGCGCCGCCTCTGCGCCGTCGGTCGCCGCGCGTCTGCCCGAGCCGCCCGTCCCGGCCACCGAGCCCCGCCGCGACGAGGCCGGGGAGACCACCGTCGACGTCCCGCAGGACCTGGACGACGACCCGATCGGGGACCTCGCCGCGGCCCTGGCCCCCGTTGCCGACGCCCTCCGCGCGCACCGCACGACCGTGCGGGAGGTCGCGGAGCGCGCCCGCGGCGCCCACCGCGCGACCGAGGCCGCCGACGCCGCGGACACCGCCGCCGGCGACGCGCTCGCCGCGCACGAGGCCGCCCGCGAGCAGGCCGCCACCGCGCGCCGCGCCGCCCGGGCCGCCGCGGACGACCACGCCGCCGGTGTCGGCACCTGGGCCCGCCGGCTCGCCGACCACGCCGCCGCCGCGCCGCCCGCCGAACCCGGAGGCGCGGCGGGCTGGCTCGCGGCGCCCACGGCCGAGGACGAGGACGAGGCCGAGGACGACGACCTGCGCCGCGCCGCCGACGCCCGCCGGAGCCGCGCGCGGCACGCGGCCGAGGAGGTCACCGGCGCCCTGACCGCCGCCCGCACCCGCGCCACCACCCACGTCTCCGCGATCGACGAGGAGCTGGCCGGCCTGCGCGCCGAGCACGCCCGGGTCGAGGCCGCCGCTGAGCTGCCGCTGCCGCGGGCGTCGTGGCACACCGACGACGACGTCGCCGACGGCGTCCGGCTGGCCTCGCTCGTGGACTTCCGCGAGCACCTCGACGCCGCCGAGCGCGCCGGACTCGAGGCCGCACTGGAGGCGTCGGGGCTGCTCGCGGCGCGGGTCGACGGGGACGGGACGCTCCGGTCCGGGGATCTCGTCGTCGGCTCCGGGACCCCGGCCGGCGGCCCGGTCCTGGACACCCTGCTCGTGCCCGTCGACACCGGCGCCGTGCCGGTGGCGGCGGTGGCGGGGGTGCTGGCCGCGGTGGGCACCGCCTCGGGTCCCGTCTGGGTCGCGACCGACGGCACGTTCGGCGCCGGCCCGCTGCGCGGCCGGCACACCAAGCCGGCCGCCGAGCACGTCGGCGCCGGGGCGCGCGCCCGGTCCCGGGCGCGCCGGCTCGCCGAGCTCGTCGCCGCCATCGAGGAGGCGCAGGCCCGGCGCGACGCGGCCGAGGAGGTCGCGGACGGGCTGGACGCGCAGGCCGCGGGCCTGCGCCGGCTCGTCGCCGAGCTGCCCGGCACGCGCGGGGTCGAGGACGCCGACGCCGCCGCGACGGGCGCCGTCCGCTACGCCGAGGGCGCCGAGGCCCGGCACCGCGAGCTCGCGGCCGCGGCCAGCGACGCCCGCCGGCGCGCCGACGACGCCTGGGCGACCCTGTCGCGCACGGCCTCCGAGGCGGGCGTCCCCACCGACCCGGACCGGTTGGACGGCCTGCTCGAGGCGCTCGCCGACGCCGAGCGCGCGCTCGCGGCGCTGGACTCCGCGCGGGACCGCGTCACCCGCACCGCGCGATCGTGGCGCGAGGCCGTCGCGACCTGGGAACGCGACGCGGCCGACCACACCGCGGCCGTGGGCGAGCACCGCGCCGCCGCGTCCCACGCCGCGGCGGTGCGTACCGAGCTCATGACGATCGAGGAGTCGCTCGGCGAGGAGCCGGCCAAGGTCGCCGCGCGCGTCACCGAGCTCGACGAGCGTCTGCGGGAGGTGGCCGGGCGGCTCGAGGGTGCGCGCGAGCAGCAGACCGCGGCGGCGGTGGCGCTGTCGAAGGCCGAGATGACGCTGGAGGGGACCCGCCGGGCCCTCGACGAGGAGCGGCAGGCCGCGCGGGCGGCCCGGGCGCGGCTCGCCGAAGCCGCGGCGGTGCCGGGGCTGTTGCAGGCCGCGGAGCGGGACGCTGTCGAGGACGCTGCCGGGAACGCTGGCGGGAACGCTGCCGAGGACGACGCCGGGTCCGTCCCCGAACCGTTGCCCGCGGTGCCCGACACGGTCGAGGGCGCCGAGGAGCTCGTCGCCGCGCTGCGCGACCGGCTGCCCGCACCGCGGCGCGCGGTGAGCGAGGACGCGCTGGAGAAGGCCTTGCGCACGGCGCGCGACGAGCTCGCCAGCGGGTGGGACATCGAGAGCCGCCGGGGCGCGGACGGCATGCCGCTCGCGGTGCACGTCAGCGGGCCGTCACGGGCCGTGCTCGCCCAGATGGTGCACCGCGTCGCGGTGCAGCGGCGTCGCGCGACCAGCCTCCTCTCGGCCCAGCAGGACCAGGCGCTGCGCAACCTCCTGCACGGCCGCATCGCCCGCGAGGTCGCCGACGCCCTGTTCTCCGCGCGCGAGCTCGTCGACCGGATGAACCGCATCCTGGGCGGGATCACGTCGAGCCAGGGCATCGGCGTGCGGCTCGAGTGGCGCGCCCGCGGCGACCTGGACCCGTCGACGGCGACGGCGTTGAAGCTCCTGGGGGTGCACCCGGACCGGCGCTCGGCGGACGAGGACGACCAGGTCCGCGAGGCGGTGAAGGCGCTCGTCGAGCAGGCCCGGCTCCGCGACCCCGAGGCGTCGTACCGCAGCGTCATCGCCGAGGTGCTCGACTACCGGACCTGGCACGAGATGCGGATCTACCTGCGGCGGCCGGGGCGGTCCGACGAGCTGCTCACGCGGCGCACGACGCTCTCGGAGGGCGAGAAGAAGCTGGTCACGGTGCTGCCCATGGCCGCGGCCGCGGCGGCGAGCGCGGCGGCCCACGACCCGCACGGGGTCGGCGCGCCGCGGCTCGTGCTGCTCGACGACGCGTTCGCCAAGGTCAGCGAGGACAACCACGCCAAGCTCTTCGGGCTGCTCGTCGACCTCGACGTCGACTTCGTCGTCACCTCCGAACGGCTGTGGGGCACGCACCCGACCGTCCCGGCGCTGGCGATCACCGAAGTGCTGCGCGACCCGGAGCTGCGCGCCATCGCGCTCGTGCACTACCGGTGGGACGGGGCGTCGCTGGAGGTGACGGCGTGACTGTCCCGGGCTCCGGTGTCCGGACCTCCGTCTTCGCCTACGTGACCGAGTCACCGGAGTACCGGGCGATCCTGTCGGTGTTCGCCGGCACGTTCTTCGCCGAGCTCACCCCGGCCGAGGTCACCGCGCGGCTGGACACGGATCTCGACGAGGCCACGGTGACCGCGCGGCTGGAGGCGCTGCGCGGCTGGGGCAACCTCGAGGTCTCGGCGTCGGTGGGCCAGGTCGGGACCGTCGAGGACTACTACCGCCGGCGCAACCGCTACCTGATCACCCGTGTCGGCCAGGAGGTGCACGACCTCGTCGAGGGCGTGCTCTCGCAGGTCGACGACGTCCGTGACGTCTCGCTCGGGCGGCTCGACCAGGTGCGGGCGGGGCTCGAGGCGCTGGTCGCGCTGGATGCCGGGTCGGCGCCTCCCGACCGGCTGGCCGAGGCCGTCCGCGCGGTGTTCGACCCGCACGTCGCCTTCTCGGCGGAGATCACGCAGTTCTTCGCGGCGATCAATCAGTGGCAGTCGCGCTTCGACCTCGACGAGGACGAGTTCGCGTTCTTCTCCGAGGTGCTCGTGGGCTACGTCGGCGAGCGGCTGGAGGCGCTGCGGCGGCGGGCCCGGCCGGTGGCCGCGTTGTTGGAGGAGGTGCTGCCGCGGGTCCCGGTGATCGTCGACCGGGCGGCGGACGGGCTGGCGGCGCGGGTGGCGGCCGCGGGGCTGGCGTCGGTGCGCGTGCGCCGGGAGCCCGGTGGTTCGCGGGCCGACTGGGACAACCTCGCGTCGTGGTTCGTGGGCGCACCCGGGCGGCCGAGCCGCGTCCAGGTCCTCGAGCGCGACGCCGTCGACGCCGTCCGGACGCTGACCCAGAACCTCACGCGGTTGTCGCGCACCGGGACCGCGGGGGCATCGCGGCGCGCGGACTACCTGCGCCTGGCGCTGTTCTTCGACCGCGGGGACCCCGCTGCGGCCCACGAGCTCGCCGCCGCGGCGTTCGGGCTCTCGGGCGCCCGGCACCTCGGGGGCGCGGGCGGCGACGACACCGACCCCGTCGACGCGGCGGTGTCGTGGTGGGACGCCCCGACCGCGCAGGTCCCGATCAGCCTGCGCGAGCGCGGCGACACCACCAGCCGCGGGCGCACCAGCCGCGTGCAGGACCGCAGCCAGGAGCGTCGCCACCTGCTGGCCCGCCGCGCCGAGGCCGAGAAGCGGGCGGCCGCGGCGCGCGCGGAGCTGCTCGAGGTCGGCGCCGCCGGGTTCGACGTGCGCCTGTCGGAGCCGGCGTTGCGGGAGCTGCAGCGCGTGCTCGCCCGGGCCGTCGCCGACCTGGGGCCGGCGGCCGGGTCGGGCACGGTGGCGCTCGACGGGGTGCGGTGCACGGTGACCCGCGCGCCCGGCGAGTGCGTCGTCGTCCCCACCCACGCCGGCGCCCTGCGCGTCCGCGACCTGACCCTGACCGTGGAGCCGGCGGCGTGAGGGCACGCGGTGGCGCAGCGAACGCCCTATCGGCGTGCTCCCTTGAACTCGCTGCTTCCAGGCGTACGAGATACCCGTTCGCTGCCGTCCACATCGGGGCCGCCCGGTGACCGCGCCGCGGAGCGACCCGCAGCGCGACGGCGAGCTGGTCGCCGCGACGCGGGCGCTGCTGACCCGGCCGTGGCGCACCGCGGAGCAGGACCCCGAGATCGTCGCGCTGGTCCGCCGGCACGCCGACGCGCTCGACGCGTGGTTCACCCAGGAGCTGAACTACCGGCTGGTCGTCACGGCCGACACCGTGCGGCTGGTCAAGGTCGGCCACGTCCCCGCCGACCGGCCGCTGCGCACGATCGCCACGACGCCGCGGGCGTTCACGCCGGCGGAGTACACCGCACTGGCGCTGGTCCTGGCGGCCACCACGTCGGGGCCCGAGCGGACGAGCCTGCGCGACCTGATCAACGCCGTGCACTCCGCCGCGGCCGAGGCGGGGATCGTCATGGACACCGACACGGCGTCGCGGCGGGCGCTGGTCACGGCGCTGCGGTGGCTGATCGCGCACGGGATGGTGCGCGAGCTCGACCGCCGCGTGGGGCTCTACGAGCACGACGCCGACGCCGACGCGCTGCTCGAGGTCCGCAACGACCGGATGGCGCTGCTCCCGACCGGCGCGGTGGCCGGGGCCGAGTCGGCCGCCGACCTGCTCGGCCGCGCCCGCGCGCGGGGCTCGACGTCGACGGCGGCACGGCGGCGGCTGGTCGAGGACCCGGTGGTCTACGCCGACGACCTCGAGCCCCCGCGGTTCGCCGAGCTGCGCCGCCACGTGGGCGACGAGGCCCGGCGGATCGAGGCGCGCACGGGGCTGGTCGTCGAGGCCCGCGCCGAGGGGTTCGCCGCGCTCGACGTCGACGGCGGCTGCTCCGACGTCGCGTTCCCCGGTGGTGGCACGGTCGCACACGCGGCGTTGCTGCTGGTCAGCGAGCTCGTGTACCAGTTCCGGCCCGCCGAGGACCCGGAGCCGATCCCCTGGCCATCGGTGCGCGACGTGCTCGCGGAGCTGGTCGCGGAGTACGGGCGGTACTGGTCCAAGGCCGCGATCGCCGATGCCGAGCGCTTCGCCGCCGACGTGGTGGGTCTGCTCGAGACGATGCGCCTCGTCGTCCGCGAGACCGAGGGCTCCCTGCGCGTCCTGCCCGCCGCGGCCCGCTACGCGCCGGCGGTCACCGTGGCCGACAGTGACGACGAGGACGTGCAGCCGACCCTGCTGTGAGGTGTCAGCCGTGGGCCACCGCAGACACTCGACGTCCGCAACGCCACACGCTCGTTACGACGTGTAGCTGGACGGTTAATGAAGAGTCTGGTTACATGACTGGCTGTGTTCCCCGCCGACGCGCTCGCCGACCCGGTCCGCCGGGCCATCGTCGAGCGCCTCGCGGACGGCGAGGTCGGGGCGGGGGAGATCGCCGCAGCGTTCCCGATCAGCCGGCCGGCGATCAGCCGCCACCTGCGCGTGCTGCGCGAGGCGGGCCTCGTCCGGTCGCGAGTGGCGGGGCAGCAGCGCATCTACGCGCTCGACCGCCGCCCGCTGGCCGAGCTGGACGCCTGGCTCGAGCGCTTCCGCCCGCTGCCGGTGACCCCGAGCGCTCCGCCCGGACCCGCGGGCCGGCTGGACGCGCTCGACACCGAGATGCACCGCGGCCGGCGTGCCCGCCGCGCCCGAGACCACGGAGACCACGGAGACCAGGGAGACCGCGATGACCGCTCCGCCGGCTGAGACCCGCACCGACCCCGACGGCACCACCACGCTGGTCTGGCGTCGCCCTTATCCCGACCCCGTCGAGGACGTGTGGGCCGCGATCACCGACTCCGAGCGTCTCGGGCGCTGGATCGGCACGTGGACCGGCGAGCCGCGGGTCGGCGGCACGGTCGCGTTCACCATGACCGGCGAGGTCGACGCCGGCGGCGAGGTCGCCGAGCCCGTCGACGTGCGCATCCTCGCCTGCGACCCGCCGCATCACCTCGCCGTCGAGATGCCCGAGTCCGACGAGCGCTCGTGGCACCTCGATCTGAGCGTCGAGCCCGACGACCGTGGCGCCGTGCTCGTCTTCGCCCAGCGCCTCGCCGGTGGCCTGCGGCGCGAGGACGTCGAGGCCGGCTGGCGCTGGTACCTCGACCGCCTCGAGGCGTCCCTGCACGGCGAGCCCATGCCCGACTGGGACGCCTACGCCTGAATCCGTGTCGGCTCCCCGCGCAGCTCCCGGGCGAGCAGGGTCGCCGCGGCGGATCCGGCCGGGATGGCGAGGATCGCGACGAGCGGGATCGCGGCGAGCAGATAGGTCGGTGTTCCGACGCCCCAGGTCAGGCCGCGGCGGGTGCGCAGGAGCCGTCGACGGTCGCGCATCGCGAGCCCGCGACGCTGCAGGGCGGGCGCGCTGAGCTCGATCATCAGCAGGCGCCCGCCCACCAGCGCCGCCGCGACGGGCGCGAGCACCGGGCCGACCACGGGCACCAGCCCCAGCACGAACAGCGGGACGGCCGCGAGGACGGAGAGCCCGATGAGGATCGACCCGTCGCGCACGCCCCGCGCGATCGCCCGGGCCCAGGAGCTCGGCGGGGCGGGCGGCGCGCCCAGGTCGTCGTCGACGATCTCGGCGAGCTTCTCGTAGAACGGTCCGCCGACCGCCAGGGTCACGGCCACGAACGTCACCACGGCGACCGCCGCGGCCGCCCCCACGATCGCCGCGCCGGCGGCCACGCGCGCCGTGGTCCGCGCGCCCTCCGACCATGTCTCGGCGAACGGCGTCAGACCTGCCGCGAGGTCGGGCAGCCACGCCATCAGCGTCGCGAGCGCGGCGACATAGAGCACCGAGACGATCAGCGCCGGCACCGCCCCGAGCAGCAGCAGCCGCGGCGAGCGGAACACCGTCACCGCCCCGCGCACGAACAGGCCCAGTCCCTGCACGACCTCCATGTGCGCGATCTTCGCGGCTGTACCCGTGAAATCCACGCACGAGGGAGGGGTGGGCTCACGTCCGCGTGAGGAGCAAGAAGTGCTGGAGCACTTCGATGTGCTCACGTGCGCGAAGCGCACCTAAGGTCGGGCCCGTGCGGATCGCGTCGTTGCTGCCCGCGGCCACGGAGATCGTCGGGGCGTTGGGGCTGGTCAACGACCTGGTCGCCGTGACCTTCGAGTGCGACCGGCCCGACGTCCGGGCCACGCGCCCCGTGGTCGTCGACAGCGCGCTGCCGGCCGGGCTGGGGCCCGCGGAGATCGACGCGATCGTCCGCGACCGGGCCGCGCGCGGCCTGCCGCAGTACACCCTCGACCGCGACGCGCTGCGTGACGCCGCCCCGGGGCTCGTGCTCACCCAGGACCTGTGCCGCGTGTGCGCGCTGCCCGAGTCGACGGTCGCCGAGGCCCTCGACGAGCTCGGGCTCGACGCCGCCGTGCTCACCGTCGACCCGCACACCCTCGACGACGTGCTCGACGCGATCGAGGCCGTGGCCCGGGCGGCCGGGGCGGACGACGCCGGGGCCGCGCTGGTCGGCGACCTCCGGCAACGCCTGCAGGCGATCGACGGGGCCCTGGCGGGACGGCGACGCCCCCGCGTCCTCGCCCTCGAGTGGACCGACCCGCCCTACCGGCCCGGGCACTGGGTGCCCGCGATGGTCCGGCGCGCGGGCGGCGAGCCCCTGGCCGGCGTGGACGGTGGGCGCAGCGTCGCGACGACCTGGGACGACGCCCGCGCCCAGCAGCCGGACGTCGTCCTCGTCGCCCCGTGCGGCTTCGGGCTGGACGACGCGATCGCGCAGGCCGAGGAGGTCCGCCGGCGGATGGCCGGCGTCCCGCTGCTCGCGATCGACTCCGCCTCCTACGTGGTCCGCGCCGGGCCGCGGCTCGTCGACGGGATCGAGGCGATCGCCCACGCCCTGCACCCCGACGCCCTCCCGGCGCCGCCGCCCGGGCGGATCACCGTGCTCAGCTGACCAGCCGCCGCGGCCCCGGCCCGTCGGCGGCGAGCCGGTCGTGAGGGTTGACCAGCCCGCACCTGTCGATCGACAGGCACCCGCAGCCGATGCAGCCGGTGAAGTCGTCGCGCAGCTGCTGGAGGCGGCGGATGCGGTCGTCGAGCTCGGCGCGCCACTGCTCCGAGAGCCGCTCCCAGTCCTTCCGGGTGGGCGTGCGCCCGTCGGGCAGGGCCTCGAGCGCCGCCCGGATCTCCGCCAGCGGGATCCCGACCCGCTGCGCGATCCGGATGAACGACAGCCGTCGCAGCACCTCGCGGCGGAACCGGCGCTGGTTGCCGGCGGTGCGGCGACTCGTGATGAGGCCCTCGCGCTCGTAGAAGTGCAGCGCCGACACGGGCACGCCGCTGCGCGCGGCGACCTCGCCGACCGAGAGCTCCTGGCCGGGGTGGGGTCGGGTCTCGCTCATGCCGACGACGCTAGAACCTCGACAATGGTTCAGGTCAAGGACGCGAGCAATCGCACCGTGGCCACCGCGGCCTCCTCGGTGCGCAGGCCCTCACGGTCGGCCCACGACGTCACGCTGCCGCCGCGGGCCAGCTCGGCGGCGAGCCCGGCCTTGCCGGCGGGCACCGGCACCTCGGCCGTGACCACGTCGCACGCGTCCAGCACCCGCTCGCGGCGGCGCGCGAGGTGCTCGACCAGCACGTGGCGCAGCTCGGTGAGCGCGGCCTCGTCGCCGGCGGCGAGGTCGGCGGCCGTGCTGCGCAGCACGCCCTGCAGCGCCTCCGGCGCCAGCCCCGGGTCGGTGAGCGCGGACGCGGGTGCGTGCCCGCGCTTCGCGTCGCGACGCCGCTGCTTGGCGGCGCGTCGCTCGCGGTTGCCGGGCACGGGCTCATCCTCGCGCCTGCCCCTGCGCGAGCGCGTCACGCCCCGGAGTGAGGCTGGCGGCGTCGGCCGCGGCGCGCCCGGCGGCCCAGCCGGCGCCGTTGCCGACGCTGAACCGGCGCTTCGTGACGCGGGGGAACAGCTCGTCGACCGTGCGCTCGACGACCTCCGCCCGCGCGGCGAGCACCGGCAGCAGGCCTTCGCCCAGCTCCGCGCGGGCGTGCGCCTGCGCCTCGTGCGCCGCGGCGGTGAGCCGTTCGCCGATGCGCGTGGCGTAGGCCAGCAGGAACGCGTGGCGGAACGAGCGCGTGCGTGAGCGGGGCACCGACCCGTCCTCGGCCGCGAGCATCGCGCGTCCCGCCTGCACCAGCAGGGACGTGACCAGCAGCTCCACGGTGGCGAGGTCGGCGGCGTGCCCGACGACGGTGACCATGTCCAGCGCGTCGAGGCTCACCGCGCGGCACCGGTTGGCGCCCGCCACCTGGTGCACGAGGCTGGACTTGGCCGCGGCGTAGGGCGCGTCGAGCCACAGGCGCCGGGCCGCCGCCCGCGGCGCCGACTCGGCCGGCCCCGCGACCACCGCCTGCTCCAGCGCGTGGCGGCCCATGAGCTCCTGCGCCTTGGCCGAGAGCGCCTCGGCCTCCTCGGGGAACTCGGTGGACTCCGCCTTCGCCAGCAGCGCCCGCACCCGGGCGAGCACCCGCGCGTCGACCCCGTCGGGCGCGCGCGCGTCGTCCCCGAGCCGGGGGAGGGCGGGCAGCGAGTGCAGCAGCGCCACCAGCGCGACCGCGGCGCCCAGCGCGTCGTCGGGGTCGAGCCCCCGCAGCGACGACCACTGCTCGACCAGCGGGACGTCGCGGACCGGGCGGGACGCCCCCAACCCCGCCAGGTCCGCCTCGGTCGCGGCGTCCCCGCGGGGGCGGCGGGCGGCGGCCGCGCCGAGCACGTCGACGGCGAGCACGAGCCGCCCGGCGGGCAGGCGCCGGCGCACCACCTCGGTGACGTCGCGCGGGTCCCACCCGCGGCCTTGCACCACGTCCGCGGCGTCCAGCAGCGCCAGGTCCGCCCCCGCGGCCAGCGCCCGCGAGCTGCCCCAGCGCGTGCGCAGGACGGTCACGACCTGCTGCGCGCGCCCGCCGGTCGTCGCCAGGCCCGTCACGAAGCGCGCGATCTCCCCCGGGTCGTCGGTCCCGCCCATCCGCCCTCCCTCGTCGATCCGTCACGGGGTTCGACGGCCGCCCGCGCCCCACGGTTCCATCGCGCCGCAGGGTGGGCGCGCGCGCCCCGGGTCGGGACGGGATGCGAGGCTGGTCCGCCGGGGGCCGACACGAGCGGGAGGGAGCGAGGGTGGTCGTGCCGCAGGAGCCGCTGAGGATCGCGGCCTTCGACCGGCCGGACGAACACCCCGAGCTCGACCCCGAGCTGCGCGACCGGGTGCAGCGCTTCGTCGGCGTCCTGCGCCGCGTGGCCCTCGCCCGGTCCCGGCCCGTGCGCCACACCCGCCACCACGTCGGCGAGCTGGCCCTGGTCGACGTCACCGACCAGACCGCGGTCCGCCGTCCGCGCGAGGCCGGCGACGAGGTCCTGCGCGCGACGGTCGACCGCCGCGCGACCTTCGACGCGCTGTTCGACCTCATGCGCGCCGCCGCCGACCAGCCCGAGGCCGTCGAGCTGGTGCTGGCCGGCGGGCTGCTACACGCGCCCGACCAGGACGTGCGGGTGCACCTGCTGACCCGACCGGTGCGCATCGAGCACCGCGGCGACGCGATGGTCGTGACCCTCGCCGGCGATGCCACGCAGTGGGAGGACGCCGAGCTCCTCGACGGCACCGGGCTGCTCGACGAGACCGCCGCCGCGCCCGACCCGCCCGCCTCGCCCCTGGACCCCGACCTCGTCGACGCCCTCGCCGCCTGGGCCGACCGGCGGCTGCGGATCGAGCACCGCCGCGGCGACGACTGGATCGGCCCGACCGGCCCCGGGACCGCGCTCGTGCCCGCCCCGGCGATCGTCGCCCGGCGCCGCGGGGCCGCCGCGCTGCGCACGTTCTACGACGCGATGGTCGCCGACCTCGCGGGATCCGGTGCGGGCGACCGGCCCCTGCCCGTCGGCCTGGCCCAGCTCGTCGCCGCGGTCGAGCCCGCCGATCGCGCCGCCTGGCTCGCGCGCACCGGCCACGACGCCCCACCCGTCACCGACCCGCTGTTCCCGCTGCCGGTCGGTGCCGCCCAGGGCCGCATCCTGCAGCGGCTGGGCCGCGACTCGGGCGTCGTCGTCGAGGGCCCGCCGGGCACCGGGAAGACCCACACGATCGCCAACCTGCTCTGCGCGCTGCTCGCCGAGGGCCGCCGGGTGCTCGTGACCAGCGAGAAGGCGCAGGCCCTGCGCGTGCTGCGCGACAAGCTGCCGCCCGGGATGCGCGACCTGTGCATCTCGCCGGTCGAGGGGGACGACGAGCGCGACGGCGCCGGCATCGCCGGGCTCGCCGCGCGCAGCACCGAGTTCGACGCCGACGAGGCCGACCGTGTGATCGCCGAGCTCACCGAGCGCCGCGACGGCCTGCGCGCGGAGCGTGACGCCGCGCTCGACGCCGTCGTCGCCGAGCGCCGCGCCGAGGCGACCGTGCAGCGCGACCTCGGGCCCGGCATGACCGGCACCCGCGCCGAGGTCGCCCGCCGCGTGCGCGCCGGCGCCGAGCGCGACGGCTGGCTCGCCGAGGTCGTCGGCACCGCCGTCTCGTCCGACACCGCCGACCTGCCCCGCGAGCCGCCGCTGTCGACCGCCGAGTTCGCCGAGCTGCGCCGGCTGCTGGCCGCCGAGACGCCCGCCCGCCGCGAGCGCGCGCGCCAGGTGCTGCCCCCGCCGGTGGAGCTGCCGCCGGAGGACCACGTCGCCGACCTGGCCGCCGCCGTCACCCGCGGCCGGGACGCGACGTCGGGCGACGCGGGCGAGGTCGTCGCCGCGCTGGGGAAGCTGCCGGGCGACGCGGCCGCGCACCTGCCGGCGGTCAGCCGCCGGGTCGCCGACGCGCTCGCGGGCCTCGAGGACACCGGCGAGGACTCCGACTGGGCGCACGACGTCGCCGACGCCGTGCTCGCCGGGCGCGCCGGGCACCTGTGGGCGCGCGCGGTGGAGGGCCTGCGTGCCGTCGACACCGTGCTCGACCACGACCGCCGGGCCGGGTCCGCGCAGGTCCGCGTCGACGACGGGGTGGACGCGGCGGCCGCGGCGCCGGCGTTCGAGCGGTTCGCGGCGTTCCTCGCCGACGGCGGCCAGGTGCGGCGGGTGTTCAAGCCCGAGGAACAGAAGGCCGTGGAGCCCTGGCTGGACCGCGTCCACCTGCACGGTGCGGATCCCTCGACGGTGTCCGGCGCGGCGGCGACCGCCCATCACCTGCGGATCCTCGAGATCACCGACCGGCTCTCCGAGGGTTTCGGCCCGCTCGGCCACCCCCTGCGCCGCGCCGAGCACCGCGCCCTGCTCGTCGAGCAGGTCCTGGCGCTCCGCGCGACCTGCCTCGCGGTGGGGGCCGTGCTCACGGCCGCGGTGCAGGTCCGGCGCCTGCTCGCCGCGCTGCCGCCGGCCGAGCGCCCGCGGGTCGACTCGCTCGCCCGGCTGCGGGTGCTCGCCACGCTGACCCTCGACGTCGACGACACCCGCGCGGCCGACCTGGCACGCGCCGAGCTCGACGAGGTGATCGAGCGTGTGGAGGGCGGCGTGCCGCCCGCGCGCCAGGCCCCGGAGCTCGTCGCGGTCCTCGACGCGCTGCGCCGCCGGGACGCCGACGCCTACGCCGCCGCGGTGCTCGCGGTGGAGACCGCGCACGACGAGGCCCGCAGCCAGCGGCGCGCCGACGCGCTCGCGGCCCGGCTGGAGGCGGCCGCGCCCGGCGTCGTGGCGTGGGTGCGCGCGCACGCCGACGAGCCGTGGCCCGAGCGCGAGGAGCGCTTCGAGCGGGCGTGGGCCTTCGCGCGGGCCGCGGCACGGGTCCGGCGGTGGGCGGCGGCGGACGCGGGGCCGGACCGCCTCGCCGACCTCGACGTCGAGCTCTCCCGCGTCACCGCGGAGCTCGCCGCCGCGCGCGCCTGGCGGGCGTGCCTGACCGGGGTGAGCGCCGAGCAGATGCGCGCCCTGCAGAGCCACCGCGCCTCGCTCGCCGCCGTCGGCCGGGGGACGGGCCGGCACGCCGACCGCTACCGCGCCGCCGCCCGCGAGGCCGTGGAGGTCGCCCGCGACGCCGTGCCGGCGTGGGTGATGCCGATCCGTGAGGTGCTCTCGGTCGTGGCGCCGCGTCCCGACGCGTTCGACGTCGTCATCGTCGACGAGGCCAGCCAGGCCGACCTGACCAGCCTGTTCCTGCTCTGGCTCGCGCCGCGGGTGATCGTCGTGGGCGACGACCGGCAGTGCACCCCCGCCGACGTCGGCGTCGGGTCGCTCGAGCCGGCGTTCGCGCGGCTGGAGACCGACCTGCCCGAGGTGCCGTTCTACCTGCGCAGCCAGTTCACGCCGCGGGCCAGCGTGTTCTCGGTGTTCCGCGCGACGTTCGGGCCGCCGATCCGGCTGCGCGAGCACTTCCGCTCGATGCCCGAGATCGTCGGCTGGTCGTCGCGGGAGTTCTACGCGGGTCCCGACGACGCCGGCGTGCACGGCGAGCCGCTGGTGCCGCTGCGCCAGTTCGGCGCCGACCGGCTGCCGCCGCTGCGCGGGACGTACGTGCCGGGCGCGTCGGTGCGGGGGCAGGGGTCGTCGCTGGCGAACGAGGCCGAGGCGGCGGCGCTGGCGGACGCCGTCGCTCGGTGCGCCGCCGATCCGGCCTACGCCGGCGCGACGTTCGGGGTCGTCGTGCTGCAGGGGCACGGGCAGGTCGAGCTGGTCGAGGACCTGCTGCGCGAGCGGCTGGGCGTGGAGCAGTGGGAGGCGCGGCGGCTGCGGGTCGGCGTCGCCGCGGACTTCCAGGGCGACGAGCGCGACGTCGTGTGGCTGTCGATGGTCGTGGCGCCGGGACACCGCGTGGTCTCGCTGACCGCCGAGCGCTACCGCCAGGCGTTCAACGTCGCCGCCTCGCGGGCCCGCGACCAGATGTGGCTGTTCCACTCGGTGCGCGTCGACGAGCTCGGCCCGAACGACCTGCGGCGCAAGCTCCTCGAGCACGTCACCGCGAGCGAACCCGACGGGTCCGCCGGCGCGCCCGAGAACCGTCCGGCGCCCGCGCAGGTCGACCCCGACCACCGGCACCCGGCGTTCGGGAGCCTGTTCGCCCAGCGGGTGTTCGCGCAGCTCTCCGCGCTGGGGTTCGCCGTCGTCCCGCAGGTGGAGGTGCACGGCCGCGCGCTGGACCTCGTCGTCACCGGCGCGACGGGCCGGCTGGCGGTGATCTGCGACGGCGACGAGCAGCGCCGCCCGGTGACCCGCGCCGACGTGGAGGCCGAGCACGACCTGCGCCGGTGCGGGTGGCCGGTGGTGCGCGTGGTGGAGTCGCGCTGGATCCTCGACCCCGACGGCGCGATCGTCCCGGTGCTCGAGGCGGCGACGGCCGCGGGGATCACGCCGTCGGCGCCCACCGGGCCCCTCACCGTCGTCGAGACCGCGCCGTCGGATCGCGCCGAGTACCGGCCGCGCCGTGGGCGCTCGGGCCGCGCGGTGCTGGGCGAGGACGCCCCGGAGACCCTCGACGACCTGGTCGACGACCTCGCCGCGCAGGGCTTCCCGCCCCCGCGGCGCGACGCGCGCGTGCACGACCCCCGCGACGGGACCGTGCTCACCGACGCCGCCGCGCTGTGGCCGACCGGCATCAGCCGCCGCGCCCTCGCCCCGCCCGTGGTGCTCGACCCCGACCTCGCCGCCCCCGCCGGCGAGCGCCTCCGGGCCCTCGGCTACCGGGTCTTCACCTCGATCCCCGACCTCCGCGCGCACCTCGACGCCGCGAGCGAGGGCTGAGCACAGCGAGCGAACACGGAGTGTTCGAGCAATGCGGCTTTGCTGGCAACCAACGCCAGGATCGCCACATCCTCGCCTTCGCGACACGCCGAGCGGCGGCGGCGTGTCTCAGGCGCCAGCGAAGATCTCGTCGCCCTCGTCGTCCATGTCGTCGCCGCCGTCGTCGACCTCGGCGTGGTCGACGTAGGGCTGGTAGGTCGCCGGGTCGAACGGCAGCTCGACGCCGAACGGCAGCTCGTACTTGTCGTGCAGGAAGCGCTCGCGGTAGAGGTGCTCGGCGGTGTCCACCACCTTCGCCAGCAGCCGCGCCGACAGCACCGCCCCGATCCCGATGCCCAGCACCGGTACGAGCTGCGCGACCTCCCGCTGCCCGATCTGGGTCAGCAGCCGCTGGTGCACCGCGTGCCCGAGCCGCTTGATCTGCGCCTGCTGCTGCTTGCGCTTCTGGCTCTCCTGCGACTTCGCGGTGATCAGCTCGCTGACCTCCTGGTACGCGCCGGGCGCGTCCTCGTCGCTCGAGAGCCCCACGGCGAGCACCGCCAGCGCGATGATCTGCTCGGACCGTTTCGTCACGTCGTAGCCGTGGTACGCCGCGACGTGCGCGACCGCCCGGGTGCACGAGGCGACGGTGAGCAGCGCGTCCCCGGTCAGCGTCGCGACCATCACCCCGACGGCCGGGATGCTCCCGAGCCCGGTGGCGCTCGTCCCGCCGGCCGCCGCGGTGACGCCGCTGCTGGTCAGGAAGCCGGTGACGCCCCCCTGCACGCCCGCGAAGATCGTGTAGCCGAGGTCGAGGCGCGGCATGACGGCCTGGACGGCGGCGACGTCGAGGTCACGGATGTCCTTGAAGTCGGTGACGTCGTGGCCCTGCGCCCGGAAGTCGGCGAACACCGCGTCGCGGCGCAGCGTGGCCGCCCCGGCGCCGGCGCCCGCGGCGGCGAGCTGGTGCAGCGCCCCGCTCACACCGGCATCGATCTGCGAGACCCCGGGGATGCGCCGCAGCGTCGCGGTGACCCCCGCCCGGATCTCGGCGACGCCGTCGCGCAGCGGGCTGAGCATGGTCGACGAGTGGTGCAGCGACCGGTCCTTCCACCGCACGACCTCACGCCAGTGCTCGACGTCGTCGGGGGAGACGTCGGGCGTCGCCGGCGCAGTGTCCTCGGTCGTCGTGCTCACCCCCGGGACGGTACCCACACGGACGACCCACGACCCCATCGGCGAGGTGACGCCTGCATGTCCACCCACCCGTCCGGGTGCCTGCGGGTTCGGGGAGCCGGGGCAGCTACGGGTGCTTCGACAACCGCAGCATCCTCAGAACGGTCGTCGCCGACCCGCCGGCCCACCCGCGGGCGGGCGCACCTTCTCCCCGCGGGCCCGCTGCCCGGCCAGCCGCATGGCCTCGACGATGAGGTCGCTGTTCCCGCGTCCGGTGGCCGCGTCGACGCGGGGGTAGACGAGCGGGCTCGGGTGCGGTGCCGTCGCCACGGTCGCCTCCCGCAACCCGTCGGGCAGGCCGGCCCGGACCAACCGCGTCCACGCCCGGGCCGCCGGCCGGCCCAGCAGCACGACCTCGCTCGGCGGCGGGTCGAGCATCTCCAGCAGCGCGACGAGGTAGGGCTGGGCGCGCACGGCCTCCTTCTCCAGCCGACGGACGGGCTTCGCCGGGTTCGCGACCCACCAGGGCACGACGTTCCAGTGCAGGGAGACGTCGTAGCCGAGCTTCGCGCGGTCGGCGGCGAGGTAGGTGTTGTGCGCGGTCGGGTCGTTGTTGTGCCGGCTGACGAAGCCCGATCCCTCCTCGGCCTCGCCCGACGGGTCCTGCAGCAGCACGAGCACCCGTGCCCCGGACCCTGCGGCCGCGGGGTCGAAGTAGGGCACGTTCTCGTAGGTGGTGTCCCGGACGTGGTCGACCCAGCGGTTGAGCTCGCCGATAAGCCCGTCGTAGCGCCGCGCCCAGCGTTCCGCGTGCACCTCGGGGGCGATCTCGCGACTGAGGAGCTCGCCGCGCCTGCTGGCGAGCGGGTTCCACACCCGGGGCATGTCAGCGCCGTTCGAGCAGCACCACGGGGATGGTGCGCGACGTCTTCGCCTCGTAGCCCGCGAAGCCGGGGTAGTCGGCCTTCTGCTTCTCCCAGATCGCCTCGCGCTCGTCGGCGGGCAGGTCGCGGGCGCGCACGGCGACGGTCTCGGTGCCGACCTCCACCTCGGCGTCCGGGTGCTCGAGGAGGTTGCGGTACCAGTCGGGGTGGGTGTCGGCGCCGGCCTTGGACGCGAACACGGCGAAGTCGTCGCCCACCGCCTGGTACATCATCGGGCTCACCCGCTCGGTGCCCGAGCGCCGCCCGACGTGGTGGAGCAGGAGCAGCGGGGCGCCCTCGAAGTTGCCGCCGACGCGGCCCTCGTTGGCGCGGAACTCCTCGATGACCCGCTGGTTGAAGTCGCTCATGACCACATCCTGCCGATCTCAGCCCCCGAGCGCCGCCGCCAGGATCATGAGGACGAACGCGCCCCCGAGCGCCGCCCAGGCCAGCCCGGCCCGACGCGGGCTCCGCCGCCCGGCCATCGTCAGGCCCGCGATCGCCGACGCCGTGCCGCCGCCCGCGACCAGGAACGCCACGACGGCGCCGACGCCTCCGACGCACGACGGCGTCCGGGTCGAGCACTCGGCGAACAGGTAGACGGCCACGGCCAGGCAGACGAACAGCAGCAGGGCCGCGACCGGTAGCGCCGCGGCCGCCGCCACGAGACGTCCCCGGGGGCTCCGGGTGGGTGGCGGCATCGGCAGGGGGACGGGGGTCGGTCCGAGGCGCGGCGGGCCCGGGTGCCAGGGCGTGGCGAACCCGGGCGGACCCGCGGCCGCGGGGGGACGGGGTGCGCCCGCCCGGACGGGGTCGGCCGGTGGCGGCGACGGGCGTTCCGGACGCGACGGGACCTGGGTCTCGACGCCCCGCTGCGGGCCGCCCGTCACCCCCGCATCCAGGGCGCTCCGGGCCGCCGCGGCGAGGTCGCCGGCCCGGGCGTACCGCGCGTCGGGGTCCTTCGCCAGGGCGCGGGCGACGACGTCGTCGAATCCCCGAGGCAACCCGTCGGTGATCCGTGAGGGAGCCGTCGGCGTGGTGTTGAGGTGCGCGTACATCAGGCTGGGGAAGTCGCGACCGGGGAACGGCGGCCGCCCCGTCAGCGCCTCGTGGAGCACGCAGCCGAGGGCGTAGACGTCGATGCGCGGGTCGGCGTCGACGCCGTCGGTGAAGCGCTCGGGTGCCATGTAGGCGGCGGTGCCGATGGCCACGCCGGTCTGGGTCAGCCGGGTGCCCAGGGCCGCGCCGGTCGCGATGCCGAAGTCGATGAGGTAGACGAAGTCGGCCGGCCCGACCGTGCGCTTCGACGGGGTGAGCAGCACGTTCGACGGCTTCACGTCGCGGTGGACGAGGCCCTCGTCGTGCGCGGCGTCCAGCGCCGACGCGACCTGCTCGATCACCGACACGGCCCGGGCGGGCGCGAGGGCGCCGTGCGACGCGACGACCGCGCCCAGGTCCTTCCCCTGCACCAGGCGCATGTCGAGGAAGAGTCGGCCCTCGATCTCGCCGAAGTCGTGGATCGGGATCACGTGCGGGTCGCTCAGCCGGGCCGCGGCGTGGGCCTCGCGGCGGAAGCGGTCCTCGAACTCGCGCTCACCGGTCATCTCCGCCGGCAGCCGCTTGAGGGCGACGGTGCGCGCCTTGCGGGTGTCGACCGCGCGCCACACCTCGCCCATCCCGCCGCGACCGAGGAGCTCGGACAGCTCGTAGGGCCCGAACCGCTCGGTCACGCCACCCTCCACCCCAGATCCACCGGAGCCGCATCGTCGCAGGCGAGCACCGTCCACGCCTCGCGACTCCACCGGAACACCGCGTCCTGGCCCCACGCCACGCCCAGCGCCCGGGCGGCGTCGTCGTCGAGGCCGACGACCAGGGCGCCGGCCTCGGCGTGCGCACCGTCCTCGGCGCCCGCGACCGTCCGCCAGTGCGTGAGCCCGCGGGCGTCGAGGTCGGCGTCGAGACGGGCCTGGCGCGCGGCGTTCTCGTCGTCGTCGAGGTGCGTGGCACCGGGGTTGTGGGCGGTGACGACGTGCACGGGACGGTCGAACGGGAACGTGCCCTCGACCCGACCGGGCGGCATCGGGCGCAGGACGAGCTCGAGCGCGGGGACGCGGAGCACCGCACGCGTGTAGTCCGCCGTTCGCCTCGCCCGTGCCGCGTCCATGCCCGCGGGATTCTGCCCTAGCGGATCTGACGGAACCGCACCCGGCGAGCGGCGCCGGTGCCTACCGTGCCCCTTCGTGGCCGACGTGCAGGTGGTGCTGCAGGCGTTGTTCGACGCCGCCCACGGCGTGGACGCGGCCATGGCGGAGCTCGCTGCGCACGACGTCACCGACCTGGCCACGACTCCCGCGGTGTTCGGCCACCGCACCCTGGGCGCGGTGGCGGTGGACTTCTGCGACCGGTGGTCCCACGGCGTCGCCAACCTCACCGACGACGGCAACGCGCTCGCCCGCGGCCTCGTGGACGCCGCGCGGGCGTACGCCGAGGCCGAGGACGTCGCCGTCGACGGGTTCCGCTGGGCCCGGTGACGGTGGCGGCCGAGCTCGGGGAGACCTCCGATCCGGCCGTGCTGGTGCCCGGTGACCCGGCGGGCGTGCGGGCGGTTCACACCGCGATGTCACGGCTGGGCGCGGCGCTCGTGGGCGCGGGGGACGGGCTCCGGCGCATCGAGACCGGCGAGTGGCAGGGGGAGGCCGCCGACTCGTTCCGCAGGGTGTTCGAGCCGGTTCCGCCCCAGTGGATCGGCACGGGCGAGGCCTTCCTCCAGGCCGCCGACGCCCTCGGCGACTACGCGGACGTCCTCGAATGGGCGCGGGGTGAGGCGGCCGCCGCGGTGCAGGACCGGGGCGCGGCGGACACGCTGAGTGCGCAGCCGCGGCCGCCGGACGCGCCGGACGCCGGCGCGGGCGGGCGCACCGCCGCGGCGGAGCGCCTGCGGGCGGCCCGGGCGGAGGTCGCCGCGGCCGGTGACCGAGCCGTACCGCTCGTGGCGTACGCCCGCGACCTCGCCCCGCCCGCGCCGTCGGTCGGCCAACAGATCGGCGGGGTCCTCGGCGACCTGCTCGGCGGCGCGTGGTCGGAGCTCTCGGGCACCGGCCAGTTCCTGTGGCAGATCAACCCGACACGCTTCCTCGTCGAGCCCGCGGCGGCCGTGGAGGGCTGGCAGGACCTCGGTGCGGGTGTGGCGCACGCCGCGACCCACCCGCGCGAGACGATCGAGCAGGCACTCCACCCGCGCGAGGCGGCCACCAACCCCACGCGGTGGACGGGCGAGGTGCTCACCGGCACGGCCCTCTCCGCCCTCGGCGGGGCCGGCGCCGCGGGACGCGTCGCTCGCGCGACCCGCGCGGCGGAGGCCGTGCCGTCCGACCCGCCGGACAGCGGGACCGCGACGCCCCCGACCCTCGGCCGGTACAACGGCCTGACGGCGGCGGAGCACGCGGGCAACCGCGGCATCCACATCGGCCGCCCGGGCAGTGCGAAGCGGATGAAGGTCCCGACGCGAGAACTCGGCACTGTCGAGGAGGTCGACGAGGTGTATCACGCACTGGCGGTCGGGGGGCAGGTCGTGAAAGTGGATGAGCACCGCACCGTGGTGCTCCTCGAGGACGGCACGTACCTGACCCGGCGGCCATCATCGGGGAGCACACCTGGTGAGTCGGCGGTCGACATCAACAGCCCGGGCGTCGACGTCGTTAAGGTCCACACGCCCAAGGCAGGACGCTGATGGTCGCCGACGAGCGGCTGAAGGCCGATCTCCTCGGGGAAGCTGAGGAGGAGCCGCTGGATCTGTTCCACGCGATCGCGGTGGTGAAGATCGTCGAAGGCGGAGAAGGTCGACTACCGCTCCTCCGGCGCACCGGACCGATGATGGTCGAGCTCGTACGCGATGGACGGTTCGTCTGCGGTGACTGGGCCAGCGGAGGGATCGGCTTCGAGGTGTGGGACATGACCGCTGATGAGGCAGCCGATCGTGTCCAGGACTATGTGCAGCGCGTCCTCGATGGTGAGCAGCAGTTCATCCCCGAGGAACCGTGCCTCTTCGCGTTGCCGGAGTACGTGCGCACGTAGACCTGCTGCGCCGCTCACCCCACCTGCTCTCCATGTCGATCTCCGCGAGTGTCACCAGCGTCGACAGCTCTGCCGGCACTCTCGAGAGATCGATGCGGCGAGCCGTGCCGCCGGCGTCCCCGACCGTCCACAGCCGCACATCGGACGGAACCGATCGGCACCTCGCGGTCTCCAACCCAGTGGAGACACCGAGGAGGCAGACATGGCGAAGCCCGGACGGGCACGACGGGACCGGTCGCGGACGGTGGCCGGGCGACGGCACGAGGACCTCGACGAGCTGGTGCGGAGAGTGCTGCCGCAACCGCCGGCGCGCGGCGAGCGCGCGGACGGCGGGCTGACGGTCCAGCTCCTGCCGCACTACCTCGCGGCGGGATCGTTGCCCGCGTTCCGCGTGGGCGACGACGTGGAGCTCGCGCCCGCGATCTACGCGGATGCCCACCTGCCGGTCGTCTCGGGCCGTGACCGGTGCACCGTCGACGAGTACGGGTGCGCCGACGCGCGCGGCACCATCGTCACCGCGCCGCTGGAGCCGGGCGCGTGCGACTGCGCGGTCGACGTCCTCGACGTCGGCGGCCGGCTCTTCCCGCTCAACTGGGCGGCGACGCGCCCCGCGTCCGGGCGGGTGTGGGTCGAGGGTGCGCTGTACTGGGCGCCCGAGCTCGACGCGGGCACCCCGCACGGCGAGGCGGTCACGCTGTGTCGACGGAGGTTCCGCGTGCGCGAGATGCGGCGCTACATCCGGACGGGGCACGTGCCGCGCTCGCCGGTGCGTCTCGGTGGGCTGCCGGACCCGGACGAGGTCGACGAGCACGCGGTCTACGTCGCCGATCTCCGGACGCTGGATGACGAGCGGGTCCCGACGACGGCCGCAGAACGTGCGCACGGGTCGGGACAGCGGTGAACGCCCCTATGACCACACGAGGCCGGCGGTCCGCACGACGGTCTCGAGCTTGCGCCGCTGGTCGTCGGCGGTGAGCTCGTTGCCCTCCCACGTGCTGGCGAACCCGCACTGCGGGCTCAGGGCGAGGCGCTCCAGCGGTACGTACGCGCTCGCCTCGTCGATCCGCCGGCGGAGGTCGTCGACGTCCTCGAGCTCGGGACGCTTGGTGGTCACGAGACCGAGCACGACCGTGCTCTCGGGCCGGACGTGGCGCAGGGCGTCGAAGCCGCCGGCGCGGGCGTCGTCGTACTCGAGCAGGAGGCGGTCGTAGCGGGCCTCGGAGAGCAGGACCTCGCCCATCTCGTCGTAGGGCACCGTGCTCTCGTACATGCTGCGGTAGTTGCCGCGGCAGATGTGGATCCCGGTGATCACGTCGGCCGGGAGCCCGTCGAACACGCGGCGGTCGTTGCGCACGTGGGCGGCGAGCTGCTCGCGCCAGTCCTCCGGGTCCGGGAACAGCCGGCGGTTGTCGAGGAAGGTGTACTTCGGCGCGTCGAGCTGCAGGTAGCGCACGCCGGCGTCGGCGAGCGCGCGGGCCTGGCGGTTCATGATCGCGGTCAGGTCGTCGAGGAACTCCTGCGGGTCGGGGTAGGCCCGGTCGGAGACCCCGGGCGTCCAGTAGGACAGGAAGTTCGTGGGCACCGGCAGGGTCACCTTGAGCGGCCGGTCGGCGTGGGCCAGCGCGAAGGCGGCCTCGACGTCGAGGAGGCTGCCGCGCTCGGTCAGCCGGGCCTCCACCACGGGCGACGTGTGGGACACGCTGCGCCCGTCGGGGTCGCTCCACGTGCGGGTGAAGCCCTCGGGATCGAAGCCGTCGGTGACGTCGAGGACCGGGCCGTGCCAGATGCGCCGGCGCATCTCGCCGTCCCCGACCACGGGCAGTCCGAGCTCGCGCTGCAGCGCCAGCACCTCGAGCACGGCGCGGTCCTGCACCGCCCGCAGCTGCGGACCCTCGACACCCGCGGCCATCGCGGCGTGCAGCTCCGGGGGGCGCAGCAGGCTGCCGACGGTCTCGGCGCGCAGGGTGAGGTCAACCGTCACGACGCACCCTCCGGGCGGCCTCGGCGGCCGCGGTCATCTTGGCCATGGCGAGGTTGCGGGGCACCCGCCGCAGCCCGCAGTCGGTGGAGATCTCCAGGGCCTCCGGCGAGCGGTACTGCAGGCAGGTCCGGAGGCGTTCGACGAGGTCGTCGGCCGTCTCGGCGTAGTGGGTCTTGATGTCCACCAGGCCGGCGCTCAGGATGCGGCCGGGGTCCCACTGGCCGACCAGGTCGATCTCGGCCATCTCCCGGCCACCGAACTCCAGGCTGAAGCCGTGGACATGGGCGTCCAGCAGGGTGGGGAACAGCCAGCGGTAGGTCCGCTTGGCGTAGGGCAGGCGCCGGAACGAGCCGAAGCAGATGTGCACGGTGAACGTGCAGCCGCCGAACCCGTCGACGACCTTGTTGATGATCTCGACCATCGACGCCGGGCTCCGGTCGTCGTCGGCGACGGCCGGGGTGATCGGCTCCTCGAGCTGGATGTAGTCGCAGCCGGCGTCGATGAGCTCGCGGATGTGTCCGCGCAGCGCCGGCACGAGCGCCTCCGCGCAGGCCTTGCGCGACGGGTAGACGTCGCGGAAGTCCAGCTCGGTGGTCATCCCGTAGGGCCCCGGCATCCCGACCCGGGGCCGGCGGTCGGTTGCGGCGCGCAGGAACCGGTACTCGCCGACGAAGTCCCACATCCAGGTCAGCTCGTCGAGCGGCTGGGTGACCTTCCAGACGTCGAGCATGTCGTAGCCCAGGGCCCCGAGGCGGCGCGGCGCGGGCTGCAGCACCAGGCCGGGGAGCGCCGCGGTGATGTTCTCGATCCAGCCGCGGCGCCGGTGCTCGCCGTCGGTGACGATGTCGAGCCCGCAGCGTTCCTGGTCGTCGATGGCGAGCCGGCAGTAGTCGTCGTAGAGCTCCGTCTCGTCGTCCGGGCCGAAGCGTCCCGCCGCCTCGGCCGGCTCGACCACGTCCCACCAACCGGGACGGGCCCACCCGCCGGTGGTCGTCACGGCCAGCGCGGTGTTGACGGTCATCCGCCCTCCTCGAAGGTCATGCCGGTGGCGGCGACGAGCTCGTCGTGCACGAGGCCGTTGCTGGCCACCAGGTCGTGGCGGGTCGAGGCGTCGCGGACGCGTCCGGCGAAGTCCGTGACCCGTCCGCCCGCCTCCTCGACCAGCAGCCGGCCCCCGGCGACGTCCCACGGGTCCATGTCGCGCTCGACGTAGGCGGTGTAGTGGCCGGCGGCGACGTGGGCGAGCACGAGTGCGGGCGCGCCGGGGAAGCGCACGCCGGCCGACACCGTGAGCATCGCCCGCATCAGGCGTGCGAACTCGGCGATCACGGCCGGGTCGGCGGACTGGGCCTGGACGACGACGAGGGCCTCGGCGGCGCGCGCGGTGGACGCGACCCGTAACGGGCGGCCGTTGCAGGTGGCCCCGCGACCGCGGATCGCGCGGTAGAGCTCGTCGCGCAGCGGGTCGTACACGGCGGCGGCGACCGCCTCCCCGGCGACCGTGGCCGAGACCGCGACGGCGAAGAACGGGACTCCGTGCAGGTAGTTGCGGGTGCCGTCGAGGGGGTCGACCCACCAGCGCAGCTCCCCGCCGGCGTCGTCGGTCGACCGGGTCGACTCCTCCCCGATCACCACGTGGTCGGGGTGCTCCGCGTGGATGGCGGCGGTGACCGCGTCCTGCGCCGCGAGATCGGCCGATGACGTCACGTCCACGCGGGCGTCCTTGAGCCGCACGTCGTGGACGCGGCCGCGGTGCTCGAGCAGGACCGCGCCCCCGGCGCGTGCCGCGCGCTCGGCGGTGTCGGCCCAGGTCGTGCGCTCGGCCACGACCGTCACGCCAGGACCTCGACCACGCCGCGGTCGCCGTCGATGCGCACCCGGTCGCCGGTGGTGATCGTCGAGGTGGCCACCCCGGTACCCACGACGCAGGGGATGCCGTACTCGCGGGCGATGATCGCGGTGTGGCACAGGGTGCCGCCGGTGTCGGTGACGCACCCCGCGACCAGCCCGAACACCGGTGTCCACTCCGTGGTGGTGCCGCCGCAGACGAGGATGTCGCCGTCGCGGACCTGGTCGATGTCCTGCGCGGCCCGCACCACCCGCGCGGTGCCGACGATCGTGCCGCGCGCCGCGGCGAACCCCGAGAGCGTCGCCGTGGCCCGCTGTCCCTTGATCGTCGCGAAGTAGTCGGGGGTGAGGCCGAACAGCTCGGTCATGATCGGGTCGTTGACCGCGTCGGGTACGGTACCCATGACGGGGGGCAGCTCGTTCCCGCGCGCCGACCAGTGGTCGTAGTAGTCGCGGCGGGCGGGGACCAGCGAGCGGCAGTCGGCAGGCCCGCCGCCGGTGAGCAGGTCGAGCAGCTCGTGGCGGAACAGGAAGAACACGTCCTCGCGGGCGTCCAGCACCCCGTCGGCCACGAGCCGGTCCGCGGCCGCGAGCGTGAGACGGCGGATCGGCAGGTGGATGCGCCGGTCGATGAGGAAGTTGTGCTCCTCGTTCCACCAGACGAAGTTGGCGGCGCGGTTGGACGCGAGGGCCTCGTCGAAGCGGGCGCGGTCGTCGTCGGCGATCGCCGCACGGGCCTCGTCGACGAGCCGGTCGCGCTCGGCGAGCACCTCGCGTCGCGCCGCGGCGAAGTCGTGTCCCTCGGGGCGGGTGAGGAACTCGCGGATCGTGCCCAGCGGCGTCGCCGGGTGCTCGGCCCACGACGGCCGGTCCATCGTCGCGGTCTCGTCGGTGCGCTGACCCCACACCGCGAGGAAGGCCTCCAGCTCGGCCCACCACGCCGGCCCGTTCGGCTCCTGCTCGAGCGCCGCTCGGACGCCCTCGACGGTCGGTGCGGCGAGGGCGTCGGCGACGCCGAGCTCGCGGGCGCGCCCGGCGAGTCGCCAGAGCCCCTCGTCGGTCTGCAGGTACGCGGTCTCCTCACCGGCGAGCCACTTCGGGATCTGCCCGGTCTCGAGCCCGAGGTCCGTGACCAGCTGGAACAGCGCGACGTAGTTGGCCGCGAGCAGGTACATGACCTCGAAGTGCACGCCCCAGCCGCGCCGGTGGAAGGCGATGGCGTCGAGCAGCGCGGCGTGCAGCTCCTCGCGGCTCATGGCGTCGACGTCGAGGCCGTCGAAGTGCGCGTACGCGGCCTCGAGCTCGGCGCGGTAGCCCGACCAGTAGCCCTCGAAGTCGGCGAGGCGCGGTGCGGCGAAGGCTCCGAAGCGCTCGGCGCGAGCGCCCATCTGCCACAGCGAGGTGATCGGACACTGGCCGAGGTAGACGTGCACGCCGGCGATCCGGTTGACCATCCCGGCGGTCGGCGGGATGCCGACGATCTCGGCGCCGTACTGGGTGCCCCAGGTCTGGGCGTCCTCGAGCAGCCCCATGCTCGCCGGGGTGATGCCCTCGGCGAAGTGCTGCGAGTCGCGCATCCAGAACCGGTCCTCGTCCGCCCGGGAGAACGGCGCGAGCGGCTCGGCCAGGAACGGCCGGGTCTCCAGGCGCGGCTCGTAGCCCGGGTAGAACCCGTTGTCGGCGTACTCGCCGAGGGGGATGACCGTGGGTGGGGGCTGGGTCGTCACCGGCTCACGTCCTCGTGCTCGGGTGGCCGTCGACGCTAGGAGCGGCCCGCCGGCGCTCCTAGCCGCTTCCGGCGGGGACGTCCGGTTCCGGCGGCTCCTTGACACCCGATCGGGGTCCCGACAGCGTCGTCGGGCGCGCGAGGAGGTGCGACGTGACGGCTCCGACGTCGGTCCCGGACGGCGTGCTGCGGGGTGGGTTCCGCACCGACGACCCCGAGGACGCCCACGAGCGCACCCAGCAGCTCATGACCGGACACCGGATGACGGTGCGCCGCGACGGCGCCCCGTTCCGGGCCGACGTCGGCTGGGTCGCCGGTGACGGGCTGGGCCTGCTGCGGTTCTCCTACGGCGCCGAGGTCGAGATCCACTCCCAGCCGCTCGACGACTTCGCGACGGTGCACCTCCCGGCGCGCGGCGGGTTCCGCGCCGAGCACCGGGGGATGCGGGTCCGCGCCGACGGCCGTCGAGGCGCGGTGTTCTCCTCGTCCGGGCCGCTGACGATGCGGTGGGACCCGGGGCTCGAGCTCCTTGTGCTCAAGATCGCCCGGGCCGACCTCCAGCGCGAGCTCGCCGCCCTGCTCGGGCGGGCCGTCGACCGGCCGGTGACCTTCGACCTCGAGACCCCCCGCGACCGCGGCGTCCTGGACGGGCCGGCGGACCTGGTGCGCCGCACGTGCGCCGCGGCCGGGCCGGCGGGCCCGCCGTCGCGGGTGTGGTCGGTGCTCAAGCACGCCGTCTGCACGGCGCTGCTGCTCGGTCAGCCGCACTCGTCGAGCGACGCGCTGCGCGCCCCCGCCCCGCCCGCGTCGTCGACGGTGGTCCGTCGCGTTCTCGACCGGGCCGCCGAGGACCCGGCGCGGCCCCCGACGGCCTCCGAGCTCGCCCGTCTCACCGGGGTCAGCGAGCGCACGCTCCGGGCGATCTTCCACGCCGAGTTCGGCGTCGGTCCGGTGACCCATCTCCGGCGCCGGCGCCTCGACGCCGTGCACCGCGACCTCGTCGCCCTGGACCCCGCCGGCGCCACCACCGTCGCCGACGTCGCCCACCGGCACGGCTTCGCCCACGCGGGCCGCTTCGCCGCGGAGTACCGCGCCCGCTTCGGGGAGACGCCGAGCGCGACGCTCGCCCGCTGACGTGCCCGCGAGGGTGTGCGTCCGCGACGGGTCGGGGTAGAACGCCGTCGACCACGACCGGGGAGGGAGCCGTCCCATGGCGCCGCGCCCGTCGAGCGTGACCCGCCGGGTCGACCATCTCCGTGGCTCCGCCGTCGTGGCGCTGGCCGTCGCCCTGCCCGTCGTGTTCCTCCTCGGCGGGTTCGCCGCCGAGGCCGCGCAGCCGCCGGGGACCTACGACGCCTCCGGGCAGACGGTCAGCACGCTCGCGGGTCGGGGCGCCGCCGAGCGCTGGATCATGGCCACCGTCCTCGCCGCCATGGGCGTGATCTACCTGCTCGTGGCGGCCGGCCTGCGGGGGGTGCCCCGGCTCGCGCGCCTCGTCCTGGGGCTGGGCGGCGCCGCCGCGCTCGTCGCCGCGCTCGCCGCCCAGCCCGCGCACGGCAGCTCGACGGTGCACATGGCCGCGACCGTCACGGCCGTCCTCGCCCTGATCCTCTGGACCCTCCCGCTCGCCGCCGACCGCAGCCTCGACCCGGGCCTGCGCCGCGGCTCGCTCGTCGCCGCGGCCGTGATGACCGCAGGCCTGGCGTGGCTGTGTGCCCAGGCGTGGACCGACGGGACGTGGCTGGGTGTCGTCGAGCGGGTGCTGATCCTCACCCAGACCGTCTGGCCGATCCGCGTCGCCATCGCCGCCCGGCGCGAGCCCGCGCCCACCCACGGGGACGGCGGCTGGGCCACGCTCGCCCTCGCCGTCCTCGCGCCGGTCGTCCTCGTCGTCGGGCTGGCCGCGGCGCAGGCGGCCTGGCCCGGCCCCGACCCGTGGAGCCAGTCGTTCAGCGCGCTCGCCGGGCTCGCCGCGCCCAGCCGCTGGATCATGACGGTCACGCTCGTCGTCGCCGCCGCGCTCCACGTGCTCGTCGCCGCCGGGCTGCGCCACCGCGTGCCGACCGCGGCATGGGCGCTGCTCGGCGCGGGCGCCGTGTTCCTGCTGGTCACGGGCGTGAGCCCGCAGCCCGCCGGCGGCTACTCCGCGGTGCACATGGTCGCGGGCGGCCTGGCCTGGGCCGCCTACACGCTGTGGCCGCTGGGTCTCGCCCGCTCGCCCGCGGTCGACCCCGGGCTCCGCCGGGCCTCGGCGCTCGCCGTGGCCGTGCTCGCCGTCCTCGTCGCGTGGTTCACGTTCCAGCTCGTCACCGACGGCCCGTGGTACGGCCCGTCCCAGCGGGTCGTGGTCCTCGCCCAGGCGGTCTGGCCGGTGGTCGTGGCCGCGAGGGCGCCGCGACGCCTCACCGACTGACGATCGTCGTCAAGATCGGAGGGGCGGCTGGCGGCTCGCTCCGGGGTGCGAGAGCGTGCACGCCGTGATCGGGCGCCTGGTGGCGGTGGTGCTGCTCGCGGTGATCGGCGTCTACGCCGTGCTGCTCGAGCGCCCGCCCGACCCGGTGCCGGCGACGGCCCCGCCCGCCGAGTTCAGCGCCGAGCGTGCCGCGACCACCGTCGACCAGCTGGCCCGCGAGCCCCGGCCCGTCGGCAGCCCGGCCTCCGACGTCGCCCGCGACGCGGTGGTCGCCCGCCTGCGCGCCGAGGGCCTCGACCCGCGCGTGGAGCCGACCGCCGCGCTCGCCGTCGAGGAGGGCCAGGCCCGGGCGGCGCGGGTCGACAACGTCGTCGCCACCCTCCCGGGCACGGCCCCGACCGGCGCCGTCGTGCTCATGGCGCACTACGACTCGGTCACCGCGGGACCCGGCGCCGCCGACGACATGTCCGGTGTCGCCACGCTCCTCGAGACCGTCCGGGCCCTGCGCGCGGGCCCGCCGCTGCGCAACGACGTCACGGTCGTGATCACCGACGGGGAGGAGGCGGGCCTGCTCGGCGCCCGCGCCTGGGTGCGCGACCAGCTGCCCCGTGACCGGCCGACCGTCGTCCTGAACTGGGAGGCCCGCGGCGTCGAGGGACCGTCGCTGCTGTTCGAGACCTCGCCGGGCAACGCCGGGCTCGTCGACGCCTGGGCCGCGAGCGTCCCCCACCCGCGCGGCGACTCCTCGCTGGTCGAGATCTACCGCTTCCTGCCCAACGACACCGACCTCTCGCCGGTGCTCGACGCCGGGCGCCCGGGCATGAACGCGGCCTTCATCGACCGGCCGTACCAGTACCACACCCCCGGCGACGTCCCGCCGAACCTCAGCCGGGCCTCGCTGCAGAACCACGGCGGCAACGCGCTCGCGCTCACCCGCGCGCTCGGCGACCGCGACCTCGCCGCGCTCGACCCCACCGCGAGCGGGCAACCGCCCACCGGCGACCGCACCTACTTCGCCGTGCTCGGCGTCCTCGTGACCTACGCGAGCGTGTGGGCCTGGGCGGTGGCGGGGCTCGCCCTGGTGCTCGCCGTCGTCCTCGTGGTCGTCGCCCGGGCGCGCCAGCGGGCCACGATCGGCGGCGTCGTCGGTGCGGCGCTGCTGTACGTCCTCGGTCTCGTCGTCGCAGTCGCGGCCGGGATCGGGCTCTGGCAGGGGCTCGTGTGGTTCCGCCCGGCCTATGCCGACATCGGCCCGTTCGTCGGCCGCCCGGGGCTCTACGAGGCCGCCGCCGGAGTGCTGGCGTTCGTCATCACCACGCTGGTCGTCAGCGTGGTGCGGCGCCGCCCCGGTGCGGTCGCCCTCGCCGCGGGGGCCCTGCTCGTCCTGGCGCTGCTGTCCGTGGCGCTCGCGGTCGTGGCGCCCGGTTCGGTGTTCCTGCTGGCCTGGCCCGTCGTCGGCCTGGCGCTCGGGGTGATCGTGGTGCTGTTCGCCGGCGAGCGCCCGTGGCTCGCCGTCCCGGTCTTCGTGCTCGGCGCGGTCCCGGCCGTGGCGTTGCTGATCCCGTTCGCGGTCGCGTCCTACGGCGTCGCGGGGATCTCCGACGGGCTGCCGGTCCTGGCCTTCACGCTGGTCGGCATCCCGATCGGGGCGGGCCTGTCGGCCCTGCCGCGGCCGGGCATGGCGCGCGGCTACGCGCTGCCGATCCTGGCGTTCGTGTGGGTGCTGATCCTCGCCGGCGGCGGACTGCAGCTCGACGACCCCGACCCGCGCACGCCCTACGGCAGCCAGCTCGCCTACGTTCTCGACGCCGAGGACGGGACGGCGCGCTGGATCACGACCGACACCGCCCCGGCCGACTGGACCCGCGGCTACGTCGGCGAGCCGCCCGCCCCGCTCGAGGCCTGGCACGGCGACGAGCCCGTGAGCCGGGGCCCGGCGACCCCGCTGCCGGTGCCCCCGCCGACCGCCACCGTGCTGTCCCGCACGCCCGACACCCTCCGGCTCCAGGTGGTCTCCCCCCGCGGCGCGCCGACCGTGATCCTCCGCGGCGACCTCGCCGCCCGGGCCGTCACCGTCACCTACCCGGGTCGGCCGGTGCTCTCCTCGCCGCTCGAGCCCGGGCCGCTGACGCTGCGGCTCGAGGACGTCCCGCCCGAGGGGGTGCTGGTGGACCTGCAGGTCACGGGCCCGGTGTCCCTGCGCGTCGACGACCAGACCCTCGGCCTCGCCGGCGTGCCCGGCTTCACCCCGCGCCCGCCCGACCTGCGCCAGGCCCGCGGCAACTCCAGCGACGTCGTGGTCGTGTCGCGCCGGGTGGCCGTCTGACCCTGTCGGCGCTCCGTCGCGTGCCGCATGATTCACCCGGCTCGGGGACGACCAGAAGGAGACCGGACGACGTGACCGCCGTGCTGCCCGCCCTCGTCGACGCCCTGCGTGGTGGTTCGGTCGAGGCCATCGACCTGACCGCGCCGCTGTCGGAGACGACACCGATCCTGCAGCTGCCCGAGCCGTTCGCGAACACCCAGCGGTTCCGGCTCGAGGAGCTGAGCCGCTACGACGACCGCGGGCCCGCCTGGTACTGGAACGACATCCACACCGGCGAGCACACGGGCACCCACGTCGACGCCCCCAACCACTGGGTGACGGGTCGGGGCGGGCTCGACGTCTCGCAGGCCCCGTTGGGCACGCTCATCGGCCCCGCCGCGGTGATCGACAAGAGCGTTGAGGCGGCCGCCGACCCGGACTTCCTGCTCGAGATCGACCACGTCCGGGCGTGGGTCGACGAGCACGGCCCGCTGCCCGAGGGCGGCTGGCTGCTCTACCGCACCGGGTGGGACGCCCGCAGCCACGACCAGGAGCTGTTCACCAACGCCGACGAGCACGGCCCCCACACCCCCGGTGTGTCCGCCGAGTGCGCGCGGTGGATCGCGGAGGAGTCGCCGGTCGCCGGGTTCGGCACCGAGACCGTCGGCACCGACGCCGGCGCCGCGGGCGGGTTCGACCCGCCCTTCTCCTGCCACCACTTCCTCATGGGCGCGGGCAAGTGGGGCCTGACGAGCCTGCAGAATCTCGCGCAGCTGCCGCCCACCGGCGCCGTCGTCGTGGTGTCGCCGCTGCCGATCGTCGGCGGGTCGGGCAGCCCGGCGAGGGTGTACGCGCTGGTCGAGCGGTGAGCTCAGGGGTGAACGATCAGTCGGTCGCCGAGGTCGTCGGCCGCACGCTCGCCGAGCTCGGGCTCGCCCACGTCTACGGGCTGGTCGGCAGCGGCAACTTCGCGGTCACCAACGCGCTGCGCGACGCCGGTGTCGGGTTCACCGCCGCCCGTCACGAGGGCGGGGCGGCGACGATGGCCGACGCGCACGCCCGCACCGCCGACGCGGTCACCGCCCTGTCGCTCCACCAGGGCTGCGGGCTGACCAACGCGATGACCGGCATCACCGAGGCCGCCAAGAGCCGCACCCCGCTGATCGTGCTCGCCGCCGAGCCGGCCGGCGCCGCGGTGCGCTCCAACTTCCGGGTCGACCAGGACGGCCTGGCCCGCGCGGTCGGCGCTGTGCCCGAGCGCGTGCACTCGGCCGCGACCGCGGTCGCCGACACCGTCCGCGCCTTCCGTACCGCCCGCCAGCAGCGGCGCACGGTCGTGCTGAACCTGCCGCTGGACGTCCAGGCCCAGCCGTGCCCCGACGCGCCGCCCGCTCCCGCGGTCCCGTCCCTGGCGCCGAGCCGTCCCGACGTCGCCTCGGTCGCGTCTCTGGCCGCGGTCCTCGCCGGCGCGCACCGCCCGGTGTTCGTCGGCGGGCGCGGGGCCCGGCACGCCGGACCCGAGGTGGCCGCCCTCGCCGAGAGGTGCGGCGCGCTGCTCGCGACGTCCGCGGTGGCCCACGGCCTGTTCGCGGACTCGCCGTGGTCGCTGGGCATCTGCGGCGGGTTCGCGACCCCACTGGCCGCGGAGCTCGTCGCCGACGCCGACGTCGTGGTCGCCTGGGGCGCGTCGCTGACGATGTGGACCACCCGGCACGGCGCGCTGATCGGACCCGGGACGACCGTGGTCCAGGTCGACGACGACCCGGCCGCGCTCGGCGCGAACCACCCGGTCGACCTGGGCGTCTGCGCCGACGTCGCCGAGGCCGCGCGCGACACGGCGGCCGCCGTGACGGCCTCTCCGGGCTACCGCAGCCCCAAGATCGCGGCGCGCATCGAGGCCGAGGGTCGGTGGCCGCAGGTGCCGGTCGACGACACCTCCACCACCGCGCGCGTCGACCCGCGGGTGCTCTCGGCACGCCTCGACGCGCTGTTGCCCGCCGAGCGGACCGTGACCACCGACTCCGGCAACTTCATGGGCTACCCCGCCGCCTTCCTCGCGGTGCCCGACGCGGCCGGCTTCTGCTTCACGCAGGCGTTCCAGTCGGTCGGGCTGGGGCTGTCGACGGCGATCGGCGCGTCGCTGGCCCGCCCCGACCGGCTGACCGTCGCCGCGCTGGGCGACGGCGGGTTCCTCATGGGCGTCGCCGAGCTCGAGACCGCGGCGCGGCTGGGGCCTCCGCTGCTCGTGGTGGTCTACGACGACGCCGCCTACGGCGCGGAGGTGCACCACTTCGCCGGCGCCGACCACGCCACGGTGACCTTCCCCGACCGTGACCTCGCCGCGGTCGGCCGCGGCTTCGGGTGCGACGGGCTCGTCGTGCGGTCGGTCGACGACCTCGACGGCGTGCGGGCCTGGCTCGACGGCCCGCGGGAGCGCCCTCTGGTGGTGGACGCGAAGGTCGTCGCCGACGAGCCGTCGTGGTGGCTGGCGGAGGCGTTCCGGGGCCACTGAGATCAGCCTTCGGGAACCCACCGCGTCAGGTCCCGCCACGTGACCCGACGTCCCGCGCTCATCGGCGCCGGCTGGACCGGGGCGGGGTGGCCGAGGCCGACGATCAGCTCCGGGCTCCACCCGTCGGGCAGGTCGAGGGCGACGGCCACGGCCGCGCGGCTGAACGAGCTCACCGGCCCCGCGCCCAGGCCCACGGCCTGTGCGGCGAGCAGGATCGTCGCCGTCGCGGTGCCCACGTCGATCCACGGGCCCGGGACGTCGGGGCGGAAGCCGTACTGCGCGGCCAGCTCGCGATCCACGCAGATGACGATCGCCGCGGGCGGCCGGGCGATCATGCCCGGCGACACCATGCGCACCACGCGCATCGTGCCCGGGTGGGTCGTGGCCACGAACCGTTGCAGGTGCCGGTTGCCCGCCGTCGGCGCCCAGCGCGCGGCCTCGAGGATCGTCTCGACGTCCGCGCGCGCGACCGGCTCGTCGGTCATGGCGCGCGTCACCCGCCGGCGGCGGATGGCGGCGAGGACAGGGTCGCGCACGGGGTCGGTCACGAGCCGTACCGGGCCTTGAGGTGCGCGGCCAGCGACCGGCACGCGGCGTCGAGCTGCTCGACGTACTCGGTGCGGTCGCGCGGCACGGCCAGCGTCGGCATGGCGGCCAGCGGCCCGCCCAGCGCTGCGGCGGTCTCCGGCGACGAGCGCGGGCCCATCGCCTCGGCGAGGCGGTGGGCGGCGGTCAGCAGGCGCATCGGCCCGTACTCGGCGGCCTCGTCCACCTGCGTCCGCGCCGCGGTCACGAGGTAGGCGAGCAGTTCCAGCGCGTCGTCCTCGTCGAGGACCCAGGGTGCGGTCACCCCGCCATCCTGGCGTCAGGCGCGGTCCTCGGAGACCACCTCGTACCAGGTCATCTCGCTCGGCCCGTCCTGCAGACCCTCCATGCGCTCGCGGGTCTCGAGGAACGCCTCGTCGGAGTGCCAGGCCTCCCACGCCGCGCGGGTGGTCCAGGTGCCGATCACCGTGCGCTCGTTCGGCGCGTCGAGCGGGATCACGAGCTGGTTGCCCAGCCAGCCCTCCTGGTCGCGGGCGGTCTCGAGCCGGTCGCGCATCGCCGCGTCCCACTCGGGTTCGCGGCCGGGCGTGAGGCTGACGTGGGTGATCACGGTCATCATGTCCTGACGACTACCCCGGGGCGCCCACGTCTCACGCGCGCCGCGGGAACGCCACCTCGCCGAGCGCCGCCCGCTCCGCGATCTGCGCGACGCGCTTCGCCCGGGTCTCGGGCTTCTTCGCCTCGACGACCCACGCGAGCATCATCCGGCGCGCCGACTTCGTGAGCGCCTCCCAGTGCTCCCGCGAGCCCGGGTGGGCGTCGAAGGCCTCGGCGAGGTCGGGTGGCACGACCAGGTCCTCGACGTCGTCGAACATCGTCCACGAGCCGTCGGCCTTCGCCGCGTCGATCACCGCCCGACCGGCCGGCTCGAGCAGCCCCGCCGCCTCGAGGCGTTCGATGCGCTGCTTGTTCGACCGGGCCCAGCCGCTGCGACGACGGCGCGGGGCGAACCACTGCGCCGAGCGCTCGTCGTCCAGCGAGCGCGCCGTGCTGTCGATCCAGCCGAAGCACAGCGCCTGCTCGACGGCCTCCGCGTAGCCGACGGTCGCGCGCCCGGTGCGGGCCTTCCACGTCACGAGCCAGACGCCGGTGCCGCGGTCGTGGTGCTCGGCGAGCCAGCGGCGCCAGGCGTCGACGTCCTCGGGGTGCACCTGCTCGTCGTTCGCCACGGCCCTCGAGCATCGCGCGCCGGGGCGGACGGCGGAAGCGCGTACCGTGCGCGGCGTGATCGCGCCCGGACCCGACCGCAGCGGCCGGCGTGTGCGCCTGCGCCTGCTCGTCGGGATCGGCGTCGTCCTCGGGCTCCCCGCGCTGGTGTACGGGATCGTGACGGCGTTGTGGGCGAGCGCGGCCGTCGGCGTCGTGCTGCTGGCCGTGGCCGTCTACGCCGTCGTGGTGCTGCGCGGGCTGCAGCGTCGCGGTTAGCCCCGGCGCCGTCGTGATGGTGCGACGCCGGGGCCGGACCCGCGTCAGCCCTCGATCTCGTAGACGGGGGTGATCCTGGCGCGCCCGATGCTGTGGAAGAAGAGGTTGAAGCCGAGGAATGCGGGCGTGGCGTCGGACCCGACGCCGAGGTCCTCCACGTCGACCGCGTGGACGACGAACATGTAGCGGTGCTCGCCGTGCCCGGGCGGCGGTGCGGCACCGATGTAGCGCTTGGCGCCGGCGTCGCCGGCCAACGTGATCGCGCCCTGGGGCAGGAGAGCCTTCTCGGGCTCGCCGGCGTCGGTGGGCAGCGAGGTCGTCGAGGCCGGGATGTTGACGACGGCCCAGTGCCAGAACCCGCTGGCGGTCGGGGCGTCGGGGTCGAAGCAGGTCACCGCGTAGCTCTTGGTGCCCTCGGGCGCACCCGACCACTCCAACTGCGGTGACTGGTCGTGGCCCCCGGCGCCCATGATGCCGCTGACCTGCGCGTTCGGGAGCGTCTTCCCGTCGCTGACGTCCGAGCTCGTGACGGTGAACGACGCCACCTCGGGCAGGAACTCGTAGGGATCGGGCGGCTGGTGGGACACGGCGGATCGCTCCTTCTCGACGACTGCTCTCGTCCGGCCAGTACCCCGTGGGCTCTCCCCGGCATACGTGCACCGCACACACGAGGCGAGGACCCACGGGGACCGGACGAGACGTCGACCACTCGACCCGTGGCGGGAGCCGATTCGCCGTTCAGCCTGCTGCTGCCGCCGCCCGCTCGACGGAGTCGGAGAGCTGCTCTTCGCTGATCATCGGGAACATGTTGCGGAACTGTTCGTCCGTGACCCCGCTCCAGTCGTAGGTGAGGGCGACCTCGGTGCCGGAGCCGTCGGGCTCGAGGGCCCAGGTGAACGTGTGGCCGGTCAGCTTCATGTCGCCGACCTTGTCCCGGTACGCGTCCTCCGGGTACAGATTTCCACCCCAGGTGATGAGCCGGTTCTCGTCGAATTCCCGAACGGTGATCTTCACCTGGTACTGGCCCAGGATCGGGTTGTTCATGTTCATCACGAACTGATCGCCGACCGCGCTGATCGGGACGTCGGGTCCCTCGATCCCCTGCAGCATGTTCGTCGAGTCGATCTCGGGGTGCCGAGAGGGTCTCGACAGCAGGGCGAACAACGTCTCCGGACTGGCGTCGACCTTGCGGGTGACCCGAATCTGCTTCTCCTCCGTCATCATCCCTCCCTGGGTACGGGCTCCGAGGTGGGCGCGCATGGTCCTCGTAGTGAGGGGTGAACACCAGGGTCTTCGTGCCTCCGAGTCCAGCTCATGCGAATGGCCGCGCTCGTCTCCGACCATCGCGAATTTGTTTGTCGGCGTGTAGCAAGATTGTGCCCGCGCCAACCGTTACCGGGAGCGAGGCGACGTCGAGATCGGTTCGCTCCTCGCGTGACCTCGTCGTCGTGGGCGTCTCGCCGCGCCAGTACTCGGGGCGTCGCGGTAGTCCCGCGTCCGGCGTCAGGCCCACGCGTGTCGAGCGCCGTAGATCCTCGGCGTCAGAGCCGAGCTTCAGAGGCCCGTGTGGACGCGTCCTCCGGTGGAGCCTTGCCCGTCAACTCCTCGACCGCCTCGCGGACGATGCGGCGGTGCTGCTCGCGGTCCCGTGTGATCCAGGCGCGACGGCGCCAGTGTTCGACCACCGTGTGCACCGGCCCGAGGTCGAGCTCCCGCGCCGCCTCCTCGAGTGCGTCGCGGAGCGCTCGGTCGAACGACTCGTGGTGCTCAGGGCGGAGCGCGGCGCGCACCTGACGAGGAGACGCACCGACCCGCGGAAGGGCCGGGAGCTCCCCCGACGAAGGGTCAGACACGGCGTTGCTCGCGGGAACGACGATAGCGAGCTCCACCGACAACATCGGAGAGATCCGGCGGGCGATCCCGTCTCAGGAGAACGCGCCCGCGTAGGCGTTGAGCGCGGGCTGTCCGCCGAGGTGGGCGTAGAGCACGGTCGAGTCCGGGCCGATCTCGCCGGCGCGGACGAGGTCGACCAGCCCGGCCATCGACTTCCCCTCGTACACCGGGTCGATGATCATCCCCTCGAGCCCGCCGGTCAGCCGGATCGCGTCGATCGTCGACGCCACCGGGATGCCGTACCGATCCCCGGCCCAGCCCTCCAGCACGGTGATCTCGTCGTCGCGCAGCTCGCGCCCCAGCCCGATGAGCTCGGCGGTGTGGCGGGCGATCCGCTCCACCTGGTCGCGGGTCTTCTCCAGCGTCGCGGAGGCGTCGATCCCGAGCACGCGTCGGGGCCGGTCTCGCCCGGAGAAGCCGGCGATCATCCCGGCGTGGGTCGAGCCGGTGACGGTGCAGACGACGATGGTGTCGAAGAAGACGCCGAGCTCGGCCTCCTGCTGCTCGACCTCGCGGGCCCAGTTCGCGAACCCGAGACCGCCGAGGCGGTGCTCGGAGGCCCCGGCGGGGATGCCGTACGGGGTGCCGCCGGCGTCGCGGACCTCCTCCAGCGCCCGCTCCCACGAGTCGCGGATGCCGATGTCGAACCCGGCCGGGTCCAACCGGACGTCCGCGCCCATGATCCGCGACAGCAGGATGTTGCCGACCTTGTCGTTCACCGCGTCCGGCCAGTCCACCCACTTCTCCTGCACCAGCCGGGCCTTGAGGCCGAGCTTGGCCGCGACCGCGGCGACCTGGCGCGTGTGGTTGGACTGGTAGCCGCCGATCGAGACCAGCGTGTCGGCGCCGGACGCGAGCACGTCGGGGACGATGTACTCCAGCTTGCGGGTCTTGTTGCCGCCGTAGGCCAGGCCGGAGTTGCAGTCCTCCCGCTTCGCCCAGATCGCCGCGCCGCCCAGGTGCGCGGTCAATCGATCGAGCCGGTGGACCGGGCTCGGCCCGAACAGCAACGGGTAACGCGGGAAGTCATCGAGGGACATCGGCGTCCTCCTGGTCGGGGCCGTCCTCCGGGCTGTCTCCCGGGCTGTCCAGCGGGCGCAGCGTCAGCCAGTTCTCCCGGTTGGCGCGGGCGGCGCCCTCGGCGTCGCCGGCGCGGGCGAGCTCGACGATGCGCGCGTGCTGGGCGACAGACGCGCGGCCGGTCAGCGACGCGAAGCGGGTGCGCTCCATGCGCCGCAGCAGCGGGGTGACGTCGTCGAGCACGGCGGCGAGCCGGCGGTTGCCGCTGACCCGCACGAAGACACCGTGGAACGCGTCGTCGGCGGCGATCGCGGCGTCGACCTCCCCGGTCTCGAGGGCTTCGGCGAAGGCGCCGTTGGCGCTGGTCATCGCGTCGAGGTCGGCGGCGGTCAGCGCCGGGACGGCCTCGCGGGCGGCCAGCTCGTGCATCGCCGCGGCCACGGTCTGGGCCTCGACGGTGGCGCGCACGTCGAGCGGGCTGACCGTCGTCGAGCTGCCGGGCCGGACGGTGACGAGTCCGATCTGCTCCAGCCGGGCGATCGCCTCGCGCACCGGCGTGCGGGACACCCCCAGCCACGCGCAGAGCTCGGCGTCGTTCAGCCGCTCTCCCGGCTCCAGCGTCCCGTCGACGATCGCGGCCCGTAGCGTCCGGAACGCGTGCTCACGCAGCAGGCTGCGCTCCGTCGCGGCACTTCGGCTCGGGACAGGCACGGCGGCGCACGGTATGCGATATTTCGGATGGTGTGAAGAGTTCCCGGCGGCTCGATCGCGGCCGCCGGGAGCTCGGGAGCGGTCAGAGCATCAGCCCGCCCTCGACCGGCACGGTCGCGCCGGTCATGTACGCGCTGTCGTCCGAAGCCAGGTAGAGGACCGTCTTCGCGATCTCCTGCGGGGTGGCGTGCCGGCCGAGGGGGATCAGCTGGTCGAACGCCGCGGCCGCCTCCTCCTGCGAGAGCCCGGTCGCGCGCATCTCGATGGAGTCCTGGAACGGCGTCGACGTCGGCCCCGGGTGCAGCGTGTTGACGCGGATGCGCCGCGGCGCGAGCTCCTTCGCCGCGGCCCGCATCATCCCGACCTGCGCGTGCTTCGCCGTGATGTAGCCGCTGATGCCCTCGAAGCCCATGAGCCCGACGACGCTGGAGGTGATGATGATGCTCGCGCCCTCGCCGAGGTGCGGCGCGGCGTGCTTGATCATGTGGAACGCGCCGAGGGCGTGGACCTGCAGCGTGCGCGCGAACTCGTCGGACGGGTAGTCGCTGATCGGCGCGACCGCCCCGGTGTTGCCGGCGTTGCTGAACACAATGTCGAGGCGCCCGAAGCGGGAGACGGCCTCGTCGACCGCGCCCCGGACGGCGTCCTCGTCGGTGACGTCGGCGCGCGTGAACCCGGCGCGGTCCTCGCCGAGCTCGTTCGCCGCGGCCTTCAGCGCGTCGGCGTCGAGGCCGATGAGGTGCACCTTCGCGCCCTCATCGACCATCGCCCCCGCCGACGCTCGCCCGATGCCGCTCTCACCGCCGGTGACGATCGCGACCTTGCCGTCGAGCCTGTTCATCGCTTCCTCCCCCATCTTGACCAGTCCAGAAGGAAGAGGCTGACGCAGCGTCAACGCGGTGGGGTCACGACGAGGCCACGACTCGCCGCGTCAGGTCGTGGACGCCCCTCCGTGCGGTGTCTCCCGAACACGCCGACGCATGCGAGAAGGCGCTGGGCGAGGCGCGCCAGCTGAGCGAGGTCGAGAGGATCGTGCGCATTGCGCGTTTGCGTGTGGTCATCACCGAAGGACGCGGTTGACCGTCGCAGACGCCGATGGCGATCCGGTCAGATGGGGGCGACGGTGACCTGCCACAGGGCGACGACGCGCTCGCGCTCCTGCACGACGTAGAGGACGAGGCCGCGACCCTCCGGCCCGAACGTCGCCGTACGCGAACCGCGCGGGTTGCTCGCGACGTAGGGACGACCGATGTCCCACGGTGCCTCTTGGAGCGAGGACCGCAGGTCGTCGAACGCGGGTACGAAGTCGCGGGGGAGGGCATCGATGGCGGCGTCGATGTCTTCGCCGACCGTCTCCACCCGGTACATCGGCGGCTACATGCCGGCGCGAGCGCGGGTGACCTCGAAGGGCTCGTCGTCGGGGACGGGTTCGCCGCTGAAGAACTCTGCCGCACGGCGAACCGAGCGGCGGAAGGCTGCGGGATCGGACTGGAGGATTGCGCGACGCCGCCATTCCTCGAGGAGCTCGTGGACCGGTGCGAGGTGGAGCATCGACCGCGCACGGTCGAGGGCGGCGCCGTAGGCCGCGAGGAAGACCTCGCGGTCTGCCGGGAGGAGCGCGGCGTGGATCGCCGCGGGTGAAGCGCCCTGGGCTAGTGAATGCTCGTCCTCACGCTCACCGGGCAACGAGGCGGTCATGGCCCAACGGTAGCGGGCGGGACCGACATCGCGGGTCGTCAAGGATTGGTGCGGCGGCCGCTGTTCCGCCACTGTCTACCTGGCTCACTGCTCGTCGTCCGCTCGATCCTCGTCGACGATCTCTGCGTCGATGATCTCGACGAGCTCGTCGTTACCAGGAGCTTCTTCGTCCGTCAGCGGCAACCCGTACTTCTCGCGGAGGAAGCGCTCCATGTAGAGGTGCTCGGCGTCGTCGACGACGCGGGCCAGAGTGCGGGCGTTGAGCCCGGCACCGACCGCCACGCCGACCACGGGAACTGCCGCGGCGAGCTTCTTCTTCATGATCGACATGCCGAAGACGTTGTAGACCGCCTGCACGACCCGGGCCACGCCGTTCTTGTTCAGCTGCTTCCAGGCTTGTCGCCGCGCGAGCTGCTGGACGATGTTGTTGAGCTCGCGGTAGGCCACGAGCTTCCCGGCGTCTCCCGCGAGGCCCATGTTCATCACGCCGAGGGCGTAGATGCGCTCGGCCGGGTCGTCGACGTCGTAGCCGTAATAGGCGGCGATGTGGGCGACCGCGCCGTTGGTCGCGATGACGTTGGCGGCGGCGTCTGCAGCCATGGCGCTCACGACGACGCCCACACCCGGTGCCGCGGCGACGCCGCCGGTGCCGACCGCTCCGACCGCGGCCAGGGTCGTGGCGCCCGAGGCCATGAAGCCGGTGCCCGCGCCCTCCGCCCCCGGCGATGTAGGCGAGGTCAAAGTCGCGGCCTTGACCTTCTGGACGTCCTTGCACTCGAGCTTCCGAATGTCCCCGAGCTCCTCGACCGCGAAGCCTTGTTTCCGGTAGCCCTCGAGGACCGCCTCCGTCCGGACCGATGCCGCCTCGGCGCGGGCGCCGGCCTCGGTCAGCCCCCGCAGCGCCTGGGCCAGCAGCTCGGCGAACTTCTCGGCGTTCGGGATCCTTTGCGCGGCGGCGCCGACCCCTTCCCGGGTCTTGCCCGACGCCTTCGACACTGCCGCGCGCCACGACGCCGGGACCAGCTCCCGCGGCGTCGAGTGCAACCGCTTGGCCTTCCACGCCGCGATCGCGTCCCAGTACCGCCGGTCGTCCGGCGTCATGTCCGACGGCTCGACAGCCACTCGTTCCCCCTTGTTCTCGCGGCTGCGACGGTATCGATCGCATATCGATGCTGACACGCCCGTGTCACTCACCGGGGACCTCCGACATAGCACGGTCTGCACGTGGCGCGGTGCGCCGCGCACATGTCAGGCGACCGTGGCGTTGTGCGCGGGGTCCGAGAGAGGGACACCTCGGGTCCATGTCAGGCTTCGAGATGTGCCGGGAGGCGTCGACGACGGGCTGTACGAGTCACTGCGCACGGCCCGCCTCGAGCGCCGGCTCCAGGCCCTTCCGGTCGGCGCAGCGGTGTGGGACAAGATCGGCAGCGCCGCGGCCCCCGAGGTGCTGGCCCGCCACGTCGCCGAGGTCGTCCGCCGCACGTTGAGCGACCACTCCGACAATGCCCGGCGGGAAGCGCTCGTCAACAGCGTCGTCGGGCTCCTCGAGGCGTCCGACGACGACGCCGTGGTCGCTCTCGAGCAGCTCCTCGCCGTCAGCGTCGCGCCCGGCGTGCACCGGGTGATCCGCCCGGCGACACCGCTGTCGGAGACCGCGCTGCTCACCAACACGCCCGACGAGCCCTCGCTCGGGGCCGAGCTCCGCGCCGAGATGGCCAGCGCCGACCAGGTCGACCTGCTGTGCGCGTTCGTCAAGTTCCACGGGATGCGCCTGCTCACCGACGAGCTCGAGGAGCTCCGTGCGCGCGGCAAGCGGCTGCGCGTGATCACGACGACCTACCTCGGCGGCACCGAGCGCCGCGCCGTCGACGAGCTCGTCCGCCGCTTCGGCGCCGAGGTCAGGATTCGCTACGAGGAGCAGTCCACCCGTCTGCACGCGAAGGCGTGGCTCTTCCGGCGCAACTCCGGGTTCGACACCGGATATGTCGGCAGCTCCAACCTCTCGAAATCCGCGCTCGTCGACGGCCTCGAGTGGAACGTCCGTATGTCCTCGGTCGCGACGCCGGCCCTCGTCCGCAAGTTCGAGGCCACGTTCGACACCTACTGGAACAACCCCGACTTCCGTCCCTACGACCCCGACCGCGACGCCGACCTCCTCGACCGCGCCCTCGGCGCCCAGGCCGGCGGCGGGTCATCGACGCTCGTCCTCTCCGGGCTCGAGGTCCGGCCTCGCCCGCACCAGGAGCGCATCCTTGAAGCGCTCGACGCGGAGCGCACCGTGCACGGCCGGCACCGCAACCTCGTCGTCGCCGCCACCGGAACGGGAAAGACCGTCGTCGCCGCCCTCGACTACCGCCGCCTCGGCGGGGCGGAGCGCTCCTTGCTGTTCGTCGCCCACCGCAAGGAGCTGCTCGAACAGGCGCAGCGCACCTACCGCGAGGTCCTCGGCGACGGCACGTTCGGCGAGCTGCTGGTCGGCGGCCAGCGCCCGACGCGGTGGCGGCACGTGTTCGCGTCGGTGCAGTCGTTGCGCGAGGTCGACCTCGGTGCCTACGACGTCGCCGTCATCGACGAGTTCCACCACGCCGAGGCGCCGTCCTACCGCGCGCTGCTGCAGCGCCTCGTCGTCGACGAGCTCCTCGGGCTCACCGCCACGCCCGACCGTACTGACGGCCTTGATGTGCGCGATTTCTTCGACGGCCGCACCGCCGTCGAGATCGGGCTCGGCGAGGCCCTCGAGCAGGACCTGCTCTGCCCGTTCCACTACTTCGGGATTGCCGACAACACCGACTTGTCGAGCATCGAGTGGAAGCGGGGCTCCTACGACGTCGAGGCACTCGACGAGCTCTACACCGGCAACGCCGCCCGCACGCGGCTCGTCCTCAACGCACTCGCTGACCGCGTCACCGACCCTCGCGGCATGCGCGCCCTTGGCTTCTGTGTCTCCGTCGCGCACGCCGAGTACATGGCGGCGACGTTCAGCGAGGCCGGCATCCCGTCGCGCGCCGTCACCGGGCAGACGCCGACGGTCAACCGGGACCAGGCTGCTACCGACCTGCGTCGAGGCGACGTGGCCTGCCTCTTCACCGTCGACCTCTACAACGAGGGCGTCGACCTCCCAACCGTCGACACCGTGCTCTTCCTGCGGCCCACCCAGAGCGCGACGATCTTCTTGCAGCAACTCGGCCGCGGCCTGCGGCGCGCGCCGGAGAAGGCCGTCCTGACGGTGCTCGACTTCATCGGCCAGCATCGTCGCGAGTTCCGCTTCGACCTCCGCTACCGCGCGCTGACCGGCTCGACCCGAGCCGGCCTCGTCCGGGACATCGAGCACGGGTTCCCCTACCTGCCGTCGGGGAGCCGGCTGCTGCTGGACCGCGTGGCCCAGGAGGTCGTGCTCGCCAACGTGAGGCAGGGACTGCGCGGGGGCCGGAAGGCGCTCGTGGACGACGTCCGCTCGCACGGCGACCTGTCGCTCCTCGCCTACCTGCGGGAGAGCGGCCACGAGCTCTCGGACGTCTACGGGCGCGCGGGCGAGAGCTGGACGGCGCTGCGCCGCGACGCCGGCTTCCCGACCGCCGAGCCAGGGCCGCGGGAGGACGAGCTGCTGCGACGGGTCGGCAGCCTGGTGCACGTCGACGACCTCGAGCGCGCCTCAACCTACTTGCGCCTGATGCTCCCCGACGGGCCGCGCCTCGCCGATCTGACGGCGCGCGAGCGCGTGCTCGCCCACATGCTCGTCTACACGATCTGGCCCGACCTCGGCGGTCACGCCTTGATCGAGGACGCGCTGACGACGCTGCGGGAGCACCCCGCTTTCGTTCGCGAAGCGATGACGTTGATGCGGCTCGGCGCCGACGAGGCTCGTGTCGTGCCGGGGGACCTCGGCATTCCGGGGGTCGAGCTCCGCTCGCACTGCACCTACCGCCGCGACGAGATCCTCGCCGGCATCGGCTGGGCCGACGGCACGCGCAAAACCCGCGGCCAGGCAGCGGGCGTCGTGTACAGCGAGGCGACGAACGTGGACGCGCTGCTGGTGACCCTCCACAAGGAGGACAAGGAGTTCGCCCCCTCCACGCGCTACCGCGACTATCCGATCTCCGCCGAGCTCTTCCACTGGGAGTCGCAGAATTCCACCACTCTCAACTCGGCGGCCGGCCGTCGCTACATCGGCGGCACGAGCCGGGTCCTGCTGTTCACCCGAGCTGCGCGAAGCGACGAGTTCGGGGGAGGGGCGCCGTTCGTCTGCCTCGGCATCGCGAGCGTCGTGGAGCATCACGGCGAGCGCCCGATCTCGATAACGTGGCGCCTGCAGCGGCCCATGCCCCAGCAAGTTCTGAACGCGGGTGCGCTCGATGCGGCCTAAGACCTGGTCCCAGAAAGTGAGGCAGGGGGTGCGGCTTCCGCGCGAGGGCTCAGGCCGGCAGTGCTGGGCCAAGCAGCAGCCCGCCGTCGATCACGAGCTCCGAGCCGGTGATGAAGGCGGTGTCGGGGGAGGTGAGGAACAGGAGTGCGCGGCTGATCTCGTGCGGCTCACCTTTCCGCGGGACGGCGAACGGCTCGGGGTCGAAGACCTCGGCGATGGCCGGTACTCCCTCGGCGAGCGGCTCGGTGATCAACGGTGTGGCCACCACGCCCGGGGTCAGCGACACCACGCGGATACCGTCGCGTCCCAGCTCCAGCGCCGCGGTTCGGGTCAGTCCGCGCACGGCCCACTTCGAGGCGACGTATGGTCCGAAAGCAGCCGTACCACCGTGGGCCATCGTCGAGGCAACGGTGACGATCACGCCGCCGCCGCCGCGGCGCATCGACGGTGCGACTGCTCGGATACCGAGCGCGGTGCCCGTGACGTTCACGGCGGTGACGGTGTCCCACAGGCTGCGGTCGGCGTTCTCGATCAGCGTCGGCGGGTGCTGAATCCCGGCATTGGCGATCAGGATCGAAATCGGCCCGAATTGCTGCTCGGCCGCGGTGACCGCCGCCGCCCATTGCTGCTCATCGGTCACGTCGAGTGGGACCGCGAGGGCTCTCTCCCCGAGCTGCTCGGCCAGCGCGATCCCGGCCGCTTCGTCACGCGCAGCGACCACCACGGCGGCGCCCTCGCGGTGGAACGTCTGCGCGTGGCTACGCCCCATCCCGCCGGTGGCGCCGGTCACGAACACTGTCTGGCCGTCGAACCGTCCCATGGCCCCCTCCTTGCCCTGAGGTGAGTCGAGCCGCTCACCTTGCGACCGAGATAACCACCGAGGGAGAAGTGAGTCAAGCGGCTCGCCTCGTGGAGCGAGGTCCGGCAGGATGGTCCGCGATGGACGGGAACGAGTCGGCTTGGGCCGCATCGGGCGCGGCGCGCTATCACCGCGACCTGGCCTTGAGGAACCGGGAGGCGCTGCTGGGTGCTGCTCGCAGGCTCTTCCTCGATCTCGGCTACGGCGGCACCTCGCTCGCGAAGGTCGCGGCAGAGGCGGGAGTCTCGCGCGCCACGCTCTTCAAGCAGTTCCCGACCAAGGCCGAGCTGTTCAGCGCCATGGTGACCAGCTCGTGGGCCACCGACGACGAGCAGGCCCCTCCCGTGCCCGGCGACCCCCTAACCGCTCTGTCGACGCTCGGCACCCGTTATGCGGCTCTCTTGACCCGTCCCGGCATGGCCGACCTGTTCCGCATCGTCATCGCGGAGCTCCCGCGCTTCCCCGAACTCGGCCGTGCGCACTTCAACTCGGGCAAGATGCCGTTCTTCGACTCGGTGCGCGACCACCTGCTCGCCGAGCAGCACGCCGGCACCCTGCAGTTCGACGACGCCGACCTTGTGACCACCCAATTCCTCGGCATGATCGCGAACTACGTCCTCTGGCCCCGAATGCTGCTGCTCGACTGGGACCCGGACTCAGCGAGCGTGGCGCGCGCCGTCGAGGAGGCCGCGTTGACCGTGCACGCACGACACTCGGTGAGATCCCCTCTCACGGGCCGGAGCGGGTGACGAGGTGGCGGAGGTGACGACCGAGACGGCGAGGAGCAGTAGTGGCCGGAGGGAGCGAACCTTGATCCCGGCCCGGTGCAAGTAGCGAGGGCAACGGGGGTAGACCTTCCCTTGTCGGCGCGCAGCTTCTCGGGACGACGCCGGGCGGTCCGGGTCGGTGGCGTGGGCCCCGCACACCGTGGACGGTGTCGAGCAGCGCTCCACGGATCTGGGCCGGGGAGGGCACGAATGTTGCCCGACCGGGTCAGAGCACAGAGGCCACGTCGGTCTGGGAGAAGTCGTTGCCCGTGAACAGCAAGGGGTCACCGTACGCTTTCGCCAGCGCGTAGGCGAAACAGTCACCGAGGTTCAGACCGGCCGGGTGTCTGCCCTTCCCGAACCGACGCCAGGCGTCGACGGCGAGCCGAGCCTGCGCGTCGTCGACGGGCTCGACGGTGACCGTGGTGGTCTCGAGGAGGAGGGTCAGGTCGCGTGCGGCGTCGGGGCCTTGGCGCGCCTCGACCACGATGCCGGCCTCCACCAGGTTGACCGCGGAGAGCAGACGGAGACCGGGTCTCGTCAGTGCCTCGGCGTATCGCTCGGCGTCGGGCTCTCCGAGCACGACGGCGACGACCGCGGACGTGTCGACGATCATGGTCGGCTCACGCCGGGAGGCCGTCAGGTCCGTACCCGAGGATCTCCTCGGACGGGCGCTCGTCGAGCGTCGCGCGCGCGTCCGCGACGCACGATCTGCGCCAGCGTGTGCTGCTCGACGTCCTGGCGCCCGCGCTGCCGAACCCGGGCCAGCCGCTCTCGACGGCCAGTCGCAACGCCTCGGTGATCGTCTCGCCGGTGGCCGCAGCGAGCTCGCGCGCCAGACGGTCCGTCGCCGCATTCTTGATGTCGAGGGCCACGGCGACAGCCCATTTGTTCTTCCTATACATATTGGCAGGAAGAGAGCCCGGATCTCTCCTCGCGGGGGCTGTAGCCGAACGCGTCGTGGCAGTCGGCGATGACCCCGGGCGGATTGGTGTTCCAGAGGTCGCGGAGGATGGCGCACTCGACGTAGACCGCGACCTGGTGCCGCTCGACGGGCAGCGATGTCGGCCCGCCCGCTGATCGCCTCGCGCGGGCCTTGCGGAGTCGCAAAGTCGTCGGCCAGGTCGGTGTGGGGCAGGACCGAGTGGTGGATCGTGCGCGGGTCCTCGCGCCGCCACCGCGGGCTCTGGTGCAGGTGGCTTCGCATCGCGTGCTTCGCCTTGAGGGCCTGCTCGACGGGGTCGACGCGCTTCGTCCCGCCCTGGAGGTGCTGGTGCGAAGCTCCGCCGGCGTACTCGACGACGGCGCCGTTGATCTCGATCGATGCGACGCCGACGCCGGGACAGACGACGATGGCGTCGGCGGCGATGTCGGCGGGCGGACCTACCGTCCGGGACGTGCCATTGAAGGTCGCGGAGATCATCCGACCCCTCGAGCGGGACGGTTGGTTGCTGCGTCGCACCACTGGTTCGCATCGCCAGTACGTTCACCCGCAGAAGTCGGGCCTGGTGACGGTCGCGGGGAAGCCGAGCGCACGTTGAAGCCGAAGGACCGAGGCGAGCATCCTGAAGCAGGCGGGGCTTCGAGGGGAGAGGTCGTGAAGGGCTACGTGGTCGTCTTCGAAGGCGACGAGGCGTCGGGCTACTCCGCCTACTCGCCCGACCTGCCCGGTGTCATCGCTGCCGGTGACACACGAGGAGAGACCGAGCAGTTGATGTGGGAAGCGATGATCGAGCACGTGGCCGCGCTGCGGGAGATGGGCGAGTCCGTGCCGGAGCCGGCGACGTGCGCCGACGCGACGGTGGTGGACATCTCGGCGGCGTAGGACTCGGGGTCGGGATCCTCGGCTCTTCCACGTCCCATCGACCGCATCGGTGCTCTCTCGGGTCAGCGGGCCACAGCTGCCATGTCGTCGAGGAGCGTGGCCGCCACCCGTTCCTCGTGCACCGCGACGCGGTGGGCCTCGAGGGCGGGAGCGAGGGCGGGATCCCACGGTGCCTCGCTCACCCGCCCGACCGGAGGTCCGGTCTGCGGCACCGAGGACATGTAGTCGTCGGCCGTCATCCGCCAGGGCACGGCTCCGAAGGTCGTCGCGAGGTGAGCCGCGATCCGCACGCCCTCGCCGTCGAGGTCGCCGTGGTACCGCACCGGAGGCAGGAGGCGCAGCAGGGTGACCGCGGCGCCGTTGGGCCAGCCGGCGGTGCAGACGAGCGGGGGGCACGCGGTGCCGAAGCGCTCGAGGGCCAGCGCGAGCACCGCGGGGTTCTCCACGGCGAACACCGGGCCGCCGACCTCCAGGGACCCGACCGTGCGCAGCTGGGCCAGGGTGAGCGCGGCCGCGTGCCCCGCGTCGGCGCAGGCCCGCAGCAGCGTCGGCACGAGGTCGGTGCCGGCCGGCCGGAGGCCGGCCGCGAGTACCGTCACCGACAGTTGGTCGCCCGAGACGCCGGCGCGCTCCCACAGCGCGTGCCGAGCCTCGGCGGTGGCCGGCACCTCGACGTCGTGGATCGCCGCGAGGCCGCGGAGCACGAGGTTCGCCAGCCGGGTGCCGTCGTCGAGCGCGTGGGGCCGGCCGAGCACCTGCTGGGCCAGCACCGGCAGGGGGCGGCCGTCGGCGGGCAGGGCGCCGAGCACGGCGAGCGCGTCCTCCCACAGCCGCCGGGTCGCCGACGTCGACCCGTCGGTGAAGCGCACCGACGCCGCCCACTCCGCCAGCGCGGGCTGTCCGGCGACCACGGGGTGGTCCCGTACCCGGGCCCGGACCTCCTCCCGCTCCGCCTCGGCGCGGGCGCGGTCGGCGGCGTCGTCGCGCAGCGGACCGTGGATCTCGGCGACCACCGCCCGCGCGTCGCGGCCGGCGGCGTCGAGCAGGACCGCGTCCAGCTTGGCCAGCGACACCCGGTAGACGCGGTCGGGACGCAGCCGCAGGTCGAGCAGGCCGGCCAGCGCCAGCTCCTCGTCGCGCGTGCGCGGCCGGAGCGTCACCGCCGACACCGGGCGGCCGCTGCTCAGCCGCTCGTGGACCTCCGCCCACAACGCCGCGAACTCGGGCCGGCGCAGCGCCGGGTCGAGCATCACGCCTCCTCCAGCGCGCGCCCGTTCCACACCCAGCGGGCGGTGGTGACCGCGTCGTCGGTGTCGTCGATGCCGGTGATGAGCTGGTGGACGGCGATCGCGTCGATCTCGCGGTAGAGGCACCACTCGTGATCGGAGGTGAGCACGAGGTCGAGGTCGAGCGCGGCGAGCAGCCCGAACACCTGGCCGCGGTTGATCTCGTCGACGCCGACGAACACCTCGTCGAGCAGGATCAGCCGCGGCGAGCCCGGCACCGACTCGTAGTAGGCGGACACGGCGGCGAACAGGGGCAGGTGCAGCGCGATCGCCTTCTCGCCGCCGGAGAGCGCGCCGTGCAGCTTGCGCGTGAGCTTCTGCCACGCCCCGTCGCCACGGTCGAGCTCGACGACGAACTGGTGCCAGCGGGTGTAGTCGAACACCTCGGCGAGCTGCTGCTCCCAGCTGCCGGCGGTGCCCTCGGCGCGCGCGGCGTCGATGCGGTCGCGGAAGAAGCGGTGCAGCGCCGCCCGGTCGTCGTCGGTCAGACGCACCGGATCGCGCAGGAGCAGGTCGCGCGCCACCCGCGTGCCGGGAGCGACGTCGTCGGCCACCGTCCACCGCAGGCGCACCGCGACGTCGGAGGCGGTCCGCACGCCGCCGAGCCGCTCGTTCATCGAGCGGACCAGGGCGTCGGCCTCGCGGATCCGCGCCGCGAGGTGCCGGCGGGTCTCGCCGGTGAGGGTGGTGTCGAACAGGTCCCGCTCGGCCTCGGTGATGTCGTGGCGGCTGCGCTCGGCCTCGGCGCCGATCGCCTCGGCGAGCGCCCGGGCGCCGACCGCGCGGCCGTTGAGCACCGCCCGCAGCACCTGGACGTCGTCCTCGGTCTCGAGCACGAGGTCGGCACGGGCGCCGAGCGATTCCCGGGACTCGTGGAGCGTCTGCTGCAGCCGGCCGAGGGCGTCGGCGATGTGCCGCGGCTCGTGCCGGACGTCGGGCCACGACCCGGCGATGGCGCGCGCGAGCTCGAGGGTGGCCTTGGTCCCCGGGCCGGCGAGCTCCGTCTCGGTGACCCCCGCGTCGGCCGGCAGCCCCAGGTGCCACACCGCTCGGAAGCCCTCCGCCGCGGCGTCGCGGGCGGCGACCGCCTCCTCCTGACGCTCCCGGTCGTGCGCGCGGGTGGCGGAGAGCTCGCCGATGCGTCCCTCGAGCTCGCGGCGCCGCGCCGCCACCGTCGCCGCCTCGCGTCGGGAGCCGCCGACCTCCTCCCGCGTCGCCGCGATCGCGGCGAGGACCTCCTGGTAGTCGGCGCCGACCGTGGCCTGCACGGTCTGCACCCGCTCGGCGAGCCGGCGCTCCTCGGCTTGCGCCGTCTCGACCTCCCCGGCCCGCTGCTCGGCGGCGTCGGCCGAACGCCGCGCCGCCTCGCCGGCCTGCTCCGCCCGCTCCCGGGCGTGCCGGGCCGCGGCCTCCGCGTCGAGCCACAGCAGGGCGAGGTGGGCGAAGGTCTCGAGGGCCCGGGTGAGCTGGTCGAGCGCACCGCGCTCGGCGGGCAGCCCGTGCTCGGCGGCGTGCGCGGTCAGGGCCCGCAAGGCCGCCGCGACGGTGGCCTCGGCCTCGGCGCGGCGGTCGACGCCGCGACGGACGGCCCGGTCGGCCGCGGCGACGGCGGCGTCGGCGTGGCGGCGGGCGTCGTGGGCGGCGTCGAGCTCGCGGTGGTCGGGACGGCCGGCGAGGTCGGCGTCGAGCCGGCCGCGGCGCCGCTCGAGCCGGGCCAGCTCGGCGTCGCGGTCGGCCAGCATCCGGTCCAGCTCGGCGAGCTCGCGGGTGAGCTCGGCGAGTCGCCGCGCGCGCGCCCGCTCCCGGGCCCGCGCCCCGACGTGCTCGGCCTCGTCCTTCGACCAGCTGCCGACGAGCGAGGCGAGGCGGAACCGCCCGTCGGGGGTGACGACGGCGGGATGGGCGTCGAGGTCGTCGCCGTAGGCGACGCCGCCGAGGACCCGACGCAGCACCTCCGGGTCGACCACGGCCGCTGCGTCAGTGGCGGCGTCGGGGTCGGGCACGACCACCTCGAGCAGCGACGCCCCGGGCGCGGGGGCGAGCTCGGTGACGAGGGTGTCGTGGCCGGCGTGATCCTCGAGGCGGCCGGACGGGGTGACCCAGGCGTCGAGCAGGCCCGCGGCCTGCAGCGCGGCCTCCACGGCCGCGGCGGTGCGCTCGTCCACGCCGTCGGCGAAGGCGACGAGCTGCCAGAGCGGCGCCCCGGGACGTCCGGCGCGGTCGGCCGTGCGGGTCGCCGGCGGGGTCGGGGCGATCTCGCGCTCGCCGGCCACCCGGTCGTGCTCGTCCTGCACCCGCCGGCGCTCGGCGGCGACGCGGTCGCGATCGGCGGCTCCGGTGGCCTCGGCGCGGTCGAGCTCGCGGCGTACGGCGCCCGCGGCCGCCTCCACCGCGGCGACCACGGCCGCCTCCGAGGCCACGTCGGCGAGCACGGTGTCGATCAGGCCCTCGACCGTCTCCGGGCCACCGAGCTCGCGGGCCCGGCGCAGCCACGACTCGAGCCGGGACGCCTGCGCCGACAGGGCCGCCTCGGCGCGTTCCTCGGCGTCGGCGCGGGCCGTGGTGGCCTCGGCGAGCGCGGCGCGGGCCTGGTCGAGGTCGGCCTCCCGGTCGGCTCGCACGGCCACGGCGCGGTCCCAGGTGTCGAGGTGGCCGCGCACCTCGCCGATGAGGTGGCGGCGGCTCTCCACCGCGCCCTGCAGCAGGCCCCGCCCGCCGCCCGCCTCGACCTGGGTGAGGGTGGTGGCCAGGCCGGCGTCGCGGGCCGCGCGCCGGGTCTCCTCCAGCCGGGTGGCGCCGAGCGCGTCGGCGGTCCGCGCGTGCTCGCGGGCGGTCTCGACCTGCGTGGCGTCGGCGTCCGCGAGGCCGGTGGCCACCTCGTGGGCGGCGCGGGACGTGGCCAGGGCCCGGCGGGTGTCGTCGAGCCGCGCCCGCAGCTCCTCGAGCACCACGCCCTCGCGGTACGCGTCGCTGTCGCGCAGCGCCTCGAGCCGGGCCTCGAGCGTCTCGGTGCGCTCGGCGAGCTCGCGGGCGCGCTCCTCGGCGGCGTCGCGTTCGGCGAGAGCCTCGGCGTGGCGCTGCTCGGACAGCCGGGCCGTGCGGGTGCGACCGTCCATGTCCGACGTCGCCCGGACCACGGAGCCGGCGCGGGCCCGCAGCACCCGCCGCGCGTACGAGCGCTGCTGCTCGGCCAGCCGGCGCGCCGCGGCGGCCTCCGCGTCGAGCCGGGCCAGGTGCTCGCGCTGGCGGTCGAGCCGCTCGAAGCCCTCCGCGAGGTCGGCCACCTCGCCCTCGCCCAGCGGCGGGAGGGCTCGGGAGAGCAGCGTGGAGAGCAGCGCCGGGTCGAGGCGCTGGGAGAGCTTCGGGGTCCGCAGCTGCAGCAGTGCGGTGATCAGGGCGTCGTAGCGCTGCTCGGCCATCCCCGGGAACAGGGCCTGCCGCACCGCGCGGCGGTGATCGTGCCCGTGCTCGTGGCGGGTGCCGCGCCCGGCCAGCGCCTCGTCGAGCTGGACGCGGGTCAGCGGGGTGCCGTTGTCGGTGGTGAGCGCGAGGTCGTGCCCGACCCGCTGATCGGTGGTGAAGTAGTCGGCGTGGACCCCGCTGGAGTGGGCGCTGGCCTGCAGGCGGGCACCCGCGGTGAACCAGCCGGCCCCCTCGTCGTCGCGCTCGTCGGCGCCGAACTCCACCCACACGTACCCGACCCGCGTCGTGCCGCTCGCGCCCTGGCCCATGAGGTTCCAGTGCATGGTCCGCTCGCCGGTACCGAAGGTCGACAGCCGCTGCGCGCGCAGGTTCGCGTCGAGCAGGAACGGCAGGAGCAGCTCGAGGGCCTTCGACTTGCCCGAGCCGTTCGCCCCGCGCAGCAGCAGCCGCCCGCCGGCGAACTCGAGGACCTCGTCGTAGTAGCGCCACACGTTGAGCAGGCCGGCGCGGGTGGGCCGCCAGCGGGCCGTGCCCCCGGCGGTGGAGTGCGCCGGGCGGGGCAGCGCGGTGACGGTCATCGCGGGTCCTTCCCCGGGGAGCGGGTGGTGACGCCGGTGAGGGCGTAGCGGGCAGCGGCGGGCCGGGCCTCGACGAGTCCGTGCTCGCGGCGGGCGAGGCCGAACGACGCGAGCACCTCGACGGCGTCGGCGGCCAGCCGGGCGGCGCCGTCGTCGGTGCGGTAGGCCTGGGCCCAGCGCGGCTCGCGCCGCAGCACGCCCTCGGCCTCCACCACCAGCTGCTCGTCGGTGAGCCCGCCCGGCGCGGCGAGCAGGACGTCGAGCAGCACGAGCGCGGCCACCCCGGCGTGCCCCTCGTCGGGGAAGCGGGTGTCGGTGGCGACGCCGTCGGGGTCGACCAGCAGCCACCCCTCGGCGCGTTCCTCAATGACCATCCCCGCCTGCTCGGCCGCGTCGCGCAGCAGGCGTCGCCCGGTGGGGGAGGTGAGGTAGCCGAGCTCGGCGTCGGTGAGCTCGTCGCGGTGGACCACCGGGTCGTCGAGCAGCCGGCGGAACACCGCGTGGCGCAGCCGCAGCGTGTGCTGGGCCTCGCTGCGGTCGCCGCCGCCGTAGCGCGGCTCGTGGGTCAACCGGGTGAGCAGGGCGTCGAACCGCTCGCCGATCTCCTCCGGCGGCGGCGCGATCGCCGACGGGCCGGTGGGCCCGGCCAGCAGCCGCAGCAGCAGCGTGGCGTCCACCCGGTAGAGCACCTTGGCCTCCGCCGACTCGACATAGGCCTCGGTGCTGCCGTCCTGCACCTCCAGGGCGCGCATCCGCTCGAGGTGGCGCAGCACGTCGACGTAGGCGAGCCGCTCGGAGCGCTTGGCGGTGTCGAAGTCGGGCACCACCGGGTCGACCGCGGTGGCCCGCTCGACGCGCGTGGCCAGCAGCCCGATGGTGGTGATTGGCGTGGCGAGCAGCTCCGCGGCGACGACGCAGAGCAGCGTGTAGCGCCGACGGTCGAACGGGGCCCGGCCGCTGCGCTCACGGCGCGCCGGGCGGCGGCCGTCGGCGTCGGCGCGCACCTTGGCCAGCCGGGCGTAGCCCAGCCGCGGCTCCACGGTCAGCGTCCAGCCGCAGTAGTACTCGAACCACTTGGCCAGGGGATCGCGGCGGGCGCGCAACAGCGCGAATGCCTCGGGGTCGTGGGCCTCGTGGACGATCGGGGTGCCGAGCAGCCGCCGGATGCCGCGGGCGACCTCGTCCTTCTCGGCGCGCACCAGCTGATTGGCCAGGTCGGCCTTGTCGGGGCGAGCCGGGGCGTTCACCGGACCACCGCCGCGGCCCGCTGCGGAGCACCGGCGACGCGGACGTCGACGACGAGGTCACGTCCCCGCAGGGTGCCGCGCGGCGTGGACAGGACGACCTCGCCGGCGTCGTCCGGAGCCCACAGCACGATCTCCACCCGACCGTCGGCGGTGACCGCCCGGCGCCGGCCGTCGCGCGGGGCGGCGTGGAAGGCGCGCCCGACCAGGTCGAGCAGGCGTGCGAAGGCGTCGTGCTCGAGCTCGCCGAGCGCCGAGAGGCGCACCGGGCCGCCCGTGTCGAGCCGGCGCCACGCCTCCTCCAGCTCGGCCCGCTCGGCCGCGGCGCGGGCCGCACGCTCGGCGCGCAGCGCGGCGACGTCGCGGACCCGTCCGGTGCGGGTGAACCGCTCGGTGCGTCCCGAGGTGCGCATCAGCGCCGAGACCGGCACCGACGGGGCCTGCGACCAGGTCGTGCCAGGGGCGACGAGCTCGGGGTCGGCGTGGTGGAGGTGCGCGTGGCGGGCCGGTGCCGAGCCGGTGGCCAGAGCCCACAGCCGGTGCAGGTCGGCGTCGGTGGGGGCGGCGGCGAACCAGCGGGCCAGCTCGCGGAAGTCGGCCACCGCGCTGCTCGCCCGGCGGCGCGACTCGGTCATGCGGTCGAGCGCCTGCAGCAGCGTCACCACCGCCCGGCGGGCCACCGTGTGCAGGTGCTCCACCCGCGGGGCCGACCCGTCGGCGGGCCGGAACCACGCCTGCAGGCCCTCCCAGCGCACCTGCCGGTGCTCCAGCCACGCCGGCGCCGGGTCGGTGCCGTGATGCGACGGGAGCTCGGCACCCCCGAGGGCCCGCTGGTGCAGGACGGCGACACCATGGGACTCCACCCGCGCGACGCCGACGGCGATGACGTGGGCGCGGTGGTCGAGGTCGGTGAGGAACTCCTCGAGGTAGGCCACGGTGGCGGCCTTGACGTCGGAGAACGTGGCGGTGTCGGTGCTCTCGGCGCGCAGCAGGCGCTGGAGCTCGCCGTTGAACTGCTTGGTGTTGTTGCGCAGGGCATCGAGGTGGCCCTCGAGCTCCGAGAGCGCCGTGAACACGCGCCGGTCGGACGAGGCCGGGTCGGCGAGCAGCGTCGTCAGCTCGGCCAGACGGTCGGCGATGGCGTCGAGCACGGCGGTCTGCAGGGCGCCGGTGGACGCCAGGGTGGCCAGCGCGTGCTGCACGCCGGCGAAGGCCGCCTCGCCGCGCCGGGTCAGCGAGTACTGGAGATTCCGCCGCTCGTAGTCGGCGGCGGTGCGGTAGTTGCCGGTGTTGTCCTGCACGACGTCGAGCAGCTGCCACGACACCAGGCGCCCGAGGGCGGCCGTGAGGTCGTCGTCGGAGAGCGGGTCGAGCCACCCCGGAGCAGAGAGCCGCTCGCGGACGGCGTCGAGCCCGAGCGCGGTCTCCAGCCGCTCGTTGGCACCGGCGAAGGCGGCCAGGATCGCCGAGTACAGCTCCGCGTGGTCGGCGACGGTGAAGCGGAACATGTCCGCGGGCACCCGGTGCGGTGGCGGCACACCAACCTCCCTCCCCCTACGAGGGACACGGTAGGGGGAGGGTCCGACGGCGTCGGTCGCCGCCGCGCCGACGGCGCTGGTGGCGTGGAGGAGACCGACGGGGTCCTACCGGTCCGCGGTCGGCGGGATGTTCTGGTTGCCGCGGAAGACGTTCTCGGGGTCGTAGCGCCGCTTGACCTCCACCAACCGCCGGTACTTGCGCTCACCGAAGGCGGCACGCACCCGGTCCTGCCCCTCGTCGCCGATGAAGTTCAGGTAGACCCCGCCCGAGGAGAAGCGGCGGACGTCGTCGCGCAACCCGCGGGCCCAGCCCATCACCGCGTCGTCGTCCGCCGGGTCCTCCCACAGACCGAACGGGTGCACCACCCAGGTCGCGTCGCGCTGGGCGAGCGGCGTCTCGTCCTCCCCGACCCGCGCGACGGCCCCGCCCCACGGAATGACCGCCGACTGCGAGGCGGCCGGTGCGTTCAGCGAGTACCGGTGCAGGACGTCGATGGCCTCGTCGGGGACGACGTGCAGGTACTCCGCGGTCCACCAGTTCCGCATCCCGGGCGGGTCGTCGAGCATGCACTGGAAGTCGGCGTACGCCATCGGCTCCACGAGGTCGGCCAGCGGGCCGAGCGCGCGGAAAGGCGCCAGGATGCGCTCGCCCTCGGCGACCGGCCCCACGTGACACACCGCCAGCGCGGCGACCAGCCGGCCGTGCAGCTCCGCGGGCAGCACCTCCTCGGGCGGCACCCGGACGTAGAGGACGGCGGGACCGAACTCCTCGGGCGCCTCCGGCACCACCTCGCGCAGCAGGCGCAGCAGGTCGTCGCCGCGGGACGCGGGGAAGAGCAGCAGCCCGGCGAGGACCTGTGGACCGACCGGGTGCAGCCGGAAGGTGAAGGCGGTCGCGACGCCGAAGTTGCCGCCGGCACCGTGCAGCCCCCAGAAGAGGTCCGGGTGCTCGTCGGCGCTCGCGGTGACGACGGACCCGTCGGCGGTGACCAGGTCCACCGAGACCAGGTTGTCGCAGGCCAGGCCGTGCCGCCGTTCCAACCAGCCGGAGCCGCCGCCCAGCGTCAGCCCGGCCACGCCGGTGGTGGACACGCGACCGCCGGTGGTCGCCAGGCCGTGCTCCTGGGTGGCGCGGTCGACCTGGCCCCACGAGCAGCCGCCCCCGACCCGGGCGAGCCGCTGCTCGGGATCGACCGTGACCGCGTGCATCGGCCGGGTGTCGATCACCAGTCCGCCGTCGCACACCGACATCCCGCCCACCGAGTGACCCCCGGACCGGACGGCGATCTCCAGTCCGCGCTCGCGCCCGTACCGCAGCGCCGCGGCGACGTCGGCGGCGCTCGAGCACCGCGCGATCGCGGCGGGCCGCTTGTCGATCATCGCGTTGAACAGCGTGCGCGCCTCGTCGTAGGCCTCACCGCCGGGGTGCAGGATCTCCAGCCCGGTCTCGATCGTCTGTGCCATCCTCGGCCTCCTCGTCGGAGGTCCCAGGGTGATCCGGTCGAGCGCTCCGGACATCGCACGCGCGGGCCATCCGCCGGATCGGACAGCGTGGCCGGAACCGGCCATACGGGCGGGGTCAGAGCAGGCCGGTGCGCAGCGCCTCGGCGACGGCGGCCGATCGGGACGGGCAGCCGAGCTTGCCGAGGATGTTCGCCACGTGCCGGTGCACGGTGTGTTCGCTGAGCACCAGGGTCGCCGCGATCGCGCGGTCCCCGTAGCCGTCGGCCACCAGCCGCAGCACCTCGCACTCCCGCCGGCTCAGCGTAGGGACGCGCACGGGCTCGAGGTCACCGGCCAGCCGGTCGGCCCGGTCGGCCTCGCGCACGGCGCCGATCCGGCGCAGGGTGGCCGCGGCGGCCCGCAGCTCGCGCAGCGCGTGCCGGGGTCGGCCCAGCCCGGCGAGCACGCGGGCGAGCTCGATCCGCGCCCGTCCCGCCTCGAAAGGCGCCTCGCACCGGTGGAACAGTCGCGTCGCGTCCTCGAACGCGACGCGGGCGAGCCCCGCGTCACCCGTGGCGGCGGCCACCGAGCCCACGGCGACGCGGGCCGTCGCCCGCAGCGAGTCGGTGCCGACCCCGTCGGCGATGAGGGCCAGCTCGTCCGCCGCGGCGCGGGCCGTGTCCGGCTCGCCGAGCGCGACGTGGGCGCGCACCAGCAGCTCCAGGCCACCCGCCCGGAGCGTCCCGATGTGGGACGGGATGTCGCGCAGGTACTGCGCGGCACGATCACGCGCGCCGGCGGGGTCGTCACGATCGAGACACAGCTCGGCCGTCCCGAGCAGGGCGAGCCCGTGCCCCTCGAGCTCCGCGAAGATTGACGCCGCCTCGTCGAGCCGGCCTTGACGGCGTCGCAGCTCACCGAGGCGGACGGTCGCCTCGGCCACCATCGGCGGCCGGATCGCGGCGAGCTGGGCGGCCGCGTCGACGAGGGTGCGCTCGGCCTCGGCCCAGGCGCCGCGGTGGATGTGCACCCCGCCGTGGTAGGCCCGGCAGGCCAGGTTCAGCATCTGCATCCGGGCCTGCGCGGTCAGCTCCTCGATGCGGCGGCACCACTGCCCGGCGCGGTCGTAGTCGCGGACCCGTTCGCACGCGTTGAGCATGTAGCAGCAGCACCAGACCATCGCCCACTTCTCCGCGAACTCGCCGCCGACCGCGGCGGCGACGGCCTGGTCCAGGCGGGACATGCCGGCGTCGAGCTCCCCGACGGTGACCAGGGCCAGCCCTTCCGTGGCGAGCCCCATCATCTCCAGGTCGACCGCTCGCCCGGCGCGACCGATCTCGGCGGCCCGGGCCCCGAGACCGCGCGCGGCCTCCGTGTCGTTGGCGAAGAGGCGCTTCTCCGCCTCGTGCACGAGCAACCAGCCGTGCTCCTCGCACGGGGCCAGATCCTCCAGCAGCCGACGCGCCCGGCCGTACCACCCCTGGGCGACCGCCGCCTCGCCCCGGAAGTCCACGTGGTCGGTGCCGAGCCAGGTCGCCATGCGGGCGGCCCCGCGGACGTCGCCCTCGGTGCGATAGGCGAGGTAGGCCCGCTCGCGGAGATCGAACATCGCCACGTCGTCGGCCAACCACCAGGCCGCCCAGCTCAGCCCCTCCAGCGCGGGGGCACCCGCGGCATCCCGGGCCGCCTCGAACAGGCGGCGGGCCTCGGCGAAGGCGCCCCGCGCCAGGGCGAGGCGACCGGCGGCGACCGGATCCACGAGGGCGGCCTCGCCCTCGTCCGGCTCCCGCAGGGTGGCGGCGCCGTCGTCCTCCACCGACCCAGGTTACGGCGCGCCGCCACCGACACGACCCCGCGCGGCGAGCGGGGTACCCGCCCGGCTCAGCCGACCTCGGACGACGACACCGCGCGCACGCCGCCGTCGACGAGGACGAGGTGGTCGTGGCCCGGCTCGCGGACGAGGATCGCCTCCTCGATCTGGGCCAGCAGGGTCTGCAGGCGGGCGGCCTCGGGGTCGTCGAGCTCGTCCGGCTCCTCGTCCAGCGACTCCCGCGCACTCGGGACGAGGCCGTCCTCGTCCCGCACGTGCTCGGCCAGCCGCTGCGCGCAGACGTGCAGGCGCACCGCGGGCTCGACGGGCTCGCCGTCGAGGTCGGTGAGGTCCACACCCTCGGGCGCGGTGCCCACGCCGGCACGGAATCCCAGGGCGGAGAGGAAGCGGGCGTAGCGCTCCTGGTCGTCCATCAGCTACCTCCGTAGTTCGATGCCCGATGGTGCGAGGAGCCCGCCGGGTCCTGCCAGCGCAGAGGGGTGTGACCCTGCCCGAGTGGACAGTGACGTCGGTCGCGGGACGGACTCACCACGCGGTCGGGCCCGGTGCCTGCGTCGGCACGCCGCGCTCCCGGGCGGCCGCGAGCAGCCGCTGGTCGTAGGTGAGGAACGCCGTGAGCTCCTCACCGGGCACGACGAGCGCCGTGGCGAGGTGGATGGCGTCGAGCGTGCGGAGCGTCGGGTCGGTGAAGGCGGCCGCGGTGGTCCGCACGGAGGCGTCGATCTCGCAGCGGTAGAGCCGTGCCAGCACGGCCGGTACGGCGCTGAGGAGGTCGGGCTCGGTCCGGCGCAACGCCCTCCCCAGCTCCACCTCGGCGAGCACCGACGTCACCCACGGCACGTCGGTGCGCTCGTCGAGCCACCCCGCCAGGGCGTCCGACTCGGGTTCGCGGCGCACCAGCTTCACGAGCGCCGCGGTGTCGAGGTAGATCACTACGCGCGCTCGTCGTCCCGGAGCTGCTCGAGGAGCGCTCCGGCCTCCTGCTCGGTGCGGACGGGGCCGCGGGGTCGGGGCGGCGGACCGCTCGAGGTGGGCGCGAGGACCCGGCCGGCGGCGACGAGGTCCGCGAGCGCGGACGGGGCCGCCGGGACGAGGTGGGCGATGACGCGGCCCCGCTCGGTCACCGCGACGTGCTCGCCGGCCTTCACACGAGCGAGGACGCGAGCGGTGTCTTGGTTCAGCTCACGGACGGGGACATCGGCCACACCGTCAATGTACTACGCGCGTACTACGCCGATGCCATGCCCCGTCATGCCTGCTCACCGCAACGGCAGCCGTTCCTCCACCGGCGCGAGCGCGAACGGGCGGTGGGGCTCGGCCTGGTACCAGTACGCGACCGACGACCAGTCGTCGCTGCGCCGGTTGGCGTGGCCGTGCTCGATGCTCACGCGGATGGAGCGCTCGAACACCACCGGGTCCTCGACGTGGAAGCGGTACAGGCTCACCGGGCCGCGCCAGTTCCGCCCGCCCGGCAGCGTCACGCCGTGGTACGGCGCCGAGTAGGTCTGCGTCGGGCACCAGGCGGTGTTGACGTAGTCCTCGGTGCCCGTGCCGTGCAGGGTCGGCGGCCACTCCTCGCCGTCGATGAAGATCATGTCGTCGCCCTCGCCGTACCAGTTCCACCGCCGCGTCCGGCGCCGGTTCTGGACGTTGAGCACGCAGCCGACGTAGTGCCCGTGGCCCTCGGCCTCGAGGATCGTGTAGTTGCCAGCCCCTGTCAGGTTCGTACCGCCGAACTGGTAGCGCGCGTTCGACGGGCCGGGCCTGACACCGGATGTCAGCTGTCGACGCCACTGGGCGTGGAAGCGGCCGACGTCGTCGCCCACCTCGTCCAGCTCCTCGTGGTCGACGTAGAAGTAGACGACCACGTCGGTCTCGGCCTCGTTCGTCACCTCCATCCGGGCGCCGGCGGCGAACGGCATCGCGAACCAGCAGTTGAACGCCTTGCCGTCCTCCGGGCTCATCTGCAGGGGCAGCGAGACGAAGTTGGTGGTGCGGCCGTGGCCGACGCCGAAGAAGTCGCCGAGCGGGACGGCGACACTCGGGTGCTCCTCGCCGTCCCACCAGGCGCGCAGGACGAGGCGGCGCAGCAGGTCGGGCGGGCCGCCGCGCGGTCGGCGCAGCGTCCGCGGCGCGGCGACGGTCATCCAGAGGTGGGTGACGACCCCGGCGTCGGCGACGTCGAGCATCGTGGCGGCGTGTCCGGGTCGCAGGGTCACGCGGTCGTCGTTGCCGCCAGTGCGGTCCCAGCTCGACGCGCGGCGCCGGCGGGTGCGCCGCAGTCGGGGCAGGTCGCGCAGGCTCGATCCGTGCGGGCCGTAGTCGACGGTCATGGGGACGCCTCTTCCGTCGGTCGATCGGTGAGCACCACCCTGCGTCGCGGTGATCCCCTCGGGCCACTCGCGCCGGGGACCGGATGGAACCGTTGGACCGCCGGCTCCGTCGAAGCTGGTGTGACCACTTCTGACATCTCGGCCTCCACCTCGGCCTCCGACGCCGTGGAACGCGTTCCCGGCGCCGGCCCGGACACCTATCGCGGGCTGCTCCGCGACGCCCGGACGGCGGGCCGCACGCCGATCTGGCTCGATCCGCAGGGCGACAACCGCATCGGGCTCCTCCCGGTGCCGGACGATCCCCTCGCGGAGATCCGTGCCCACGACCCGTACCGCGTCCTCGCGGAGTGGTGGCCGGGGCCCTGCCCCGCCGGGTGTGCGTGCCTGGAGCCCTTCACCGGGGAGCTCCCGGAGCTCGCCCGTGCCGGTGGTCCGGACCGCTCGACCTCACGGCGCACCATCCAGGAGGCCACCGCGATGGCCGACGACGTCGTGACCTACGCGACCGGGAACCTCGGGGTCGTCCGGTCGACGCGACCGGCCGACGTCCCGACGCTGGTGGGCTGGGGCGGGGCGTGCAACTACGACCACCAGGACAACGTCAGGATCAGCGCGGTGCTCCGCAGCTGGGAGGAGCGCTTCGGCGCGGTGCTCACCGTGATGGCGCGGGACACCCTCCTGCTCTCGGTGGCCTACCCGCCGCGGACGTTCCGGGAGGCCGAGCAGGTCGCCACCGAGCACTTCGCCTTCTGCCCGGACCAGCACGACCCCCAGGACATGGAGGGCACCGTCTACACCCCACGCAGCTACGGCAGGACGATCCGCAACGCGCGGTGGTGGCGGTTCTGGTGGGACTGATCGCCGCGACGGGGTGGCGTCCGCGGTCGCATCGCCGTGCGACGCGGGTGAGCATCGAGATGCAGCACGGATGACATGCGCACGACCGTTACCTTCGACGACGACACCTTCGCCGCGGTCGAGCGGCTCCGGCGGGAGCGGCGGCTCGGGCTCAGCGCCGCCGTCGACGAGCTCCTTCGTCGTGGCCTGCGGTCGAGCGACGCCCCGCCGGCGTTCGTGCAACGAACCTCACCGGGTCACGCGCGTGTCGACGTGCGCGATGTCGCCGAGGTCCTCGAGCTCCTCGAGGGGCCGGCGTCGCCCTGATGCTCGTCGACGCCGACGGAACGGCATGTCGATGTCCTTGGGGACCTCCTGCAACGCCACCAGCTGGTGGCCGGCGACGTGCCGGACGCCCACCTCGCCGCGCTGGCGGTGGAGCACGGCATCAGGGTCTGTTTCGGCGGACACCGACTTCGCCCGGTTCACCGAACTCCGCTGGGTGAACCCTCTCGCGGCGTGAGCGCGTCAGCCCCGAGCGCACGGGCGGGGTCCTCATTGCGCGACGACCAGGGTCGCGACGAGCGGCCGGTGGTCGGACGCCGTGACCTCCGGGGTCTCGGGACCCCCGACCACCGCCAGCCCGCGGTGGAAGATGTAGTCGATCTTCCCGCGCGCGGTCGTGGTGAGCTCGCCGGCGGGGTCGACCTCGGTGAACGCCGCCCGCAGCGGCGCCAGCTCGGGGGCGCCCGGGCCGACGTTGAGATCGCCGAGCAGGACGACGGGACCCGGGCCCGTGGCGGCGTCGGCAAGGAGGCGGATCTGGTCGGCCTGCACACCGTTCAGCCCGATGTGCGTCGTGACCAGCCGGAGCCCCGCGACCCGCACCCCCAGGTAGCCGCGCTGCTCGTCGCGGCGGTCGGGCGGGTAGAGCACGACCTGATCGTCGCCCACCGGCAGCAGGGAGAGCACCGCGAGCCCCCACTCGACGGCGTCGGGGTCGGTGCCGCATACGGGCCCGAGGGCGGCGTTGATCGGCGCGTTCGCCTCCTGCGATGTCGGCGGCCGGATGGGGGCGGGCACCACCGTGTACGGCAGGCCGTGGTCGCGGCGCAGGATCGCGCCGAGCTCCGCAGCCTGGTCGGTACAGATCTCCTGCACGGCGAGGACGTCCGGGCGCACCTGGGCCACCAGGTCGGCCCAGTCGTCCGGCTCGTGGGTGTGGCCCTGGACGTTCCAGGTCATCACCCGCAGCGTCTCGCCTCGCACCGGGGTCGATGCGGCCGTGGAGCAGGCGCCGAGCCCCAGGAGCAGGACGACCAGCAGGGCCACGAGAGCCCCTGGCGCTCGCCCACGACACCCGCTCCACGCCACGGTCCCATCTTCGTCGCCGGCCTGGACGCGGTTCGTCGGCGGTGCCGGGACGGCGTCAGCCGAACCGTTCGGTGGTGATCGCGCCCGCCGGGACTCCCAGGCGGCCGAGACCGTCGATCGCCGCCCCGACCAGCGGGGGCGGCCCGCACACGAAGTACTGGTGGCTCTGCGGGACGTCGGTGGGCATCACGGCGCGGAGCATGGACGGGTCGAGGCGACGCCCGCCGGTGCGCAGGACGGCGAGGTCGAGCCGCCGGGACAGGGCGAGGATCTCCGACGCGAACAGGGCCTCGCCCTCGCGCTCGGCGAGCAGGAGCGAATGGGCCCGCGGGTCGGCCGCGGCGGCGTGGGCGCGCAGGATGCTCATGATCGGGGTGACGCCGACCCCGCCGGCGATGAGCACGAGCCCGCCGTCGCGCGGGTCCGACCGGTCGGCCGGCACGAACGCTCCGTGCGGCCCGTCGACCCACACCGGCGTGCCCGGCTCGAGGTCGATGAGCCCGCCGCTGAACGGGCCCTGGTCGCGGACCGTCAGCTCCAGCACGCCCGAGCGGGTCGAGGCCGCGACGGTGAACGGGTGTTCCTCGGCGACCGGGAGCCGCCGCAGCCGCAGCCACACGAACTGACCCGGTTCGGGCAGGGTGGCGAGGGGCCGCTCGCCCGGCGCGAGGACGATCGTGGAGGTGGTCGCGGACTCCGGGCGGACGGCCGTGACGAGATGGGCGCCCCGACGCAGGGCCGGACGCACCACCCACCGCTGCAGCAGCACGGCCAGCATCACCGCCGCGAGCGCGGCACCGGACACGCCGACCAGCGGGTTCTCGCCGATGTTGCCGAGCAGCCAGATGTGGCCGCCGACCAGCAGGAACACGAGCACCCCGAGCACGGCGTGCACCCGGGCGACCTGCCCGTAGCGCCGCGCCGACAGCCGGGGGAGGACCAGACCGCCCGCCACCATGAGGGCGGTGGCGGCGATGCCGGCCTGCATCGACGGACCGACGGCGAACGGGTCGAGCAGGGCCGGGCCCCGCGGCGAGGACAGCACCGCGGCCACGACATGGGCCAGCGTGAACGCGGCGGACGCGACGCCGAGGCGGCGGTGGACGTTGTTGCCCAGCTCCACGCCGAGCAACCGCGTCAGCCCGCGGACCCGCGAGACCAGCACGACGACCAGCGCCATGAGCACCGTCGCGACGACCCCGAGCGCGCTGCCCCACGTGACGGTGTCGGCGAGGCGCGGCGACCCGAGTGAGAGCGCGACGGCCACCAGCGGCATGAGCAGCACCAGGCCCAGCCCCATCACCCACGCCCGCCCGCGCTCGGTCATGCCCGCGGACGGTAGGGAGGGCGTCCGCGCCGCCGGTGCGGTTCGGTGGGGCCGTGACCTGTTCGTGACCGAAAGGGGAGGACGCGCGGTGGAGCACATCGCCCGGGCGGTGGTGGTGCGGGACGGGGCGGTGCTGCTGGTCGAGGAGATCGCCGCGGACCACTGGTTCTTTCCCGGAGGCCACCTCGAGGACGGCGAGACGCCCGCGGACGCGCTGGTCCGGGAGCTGCGCGAGGAGCTCGACGTGGGGGCCACGGTCACCGAGGATCTCGGCCGGGTCGAGAACCACTGGACCCACGACGGCGTGGCGCACCACGAGACCAACCACGTCCTCGCCGCCACGATCGACACCGACGACCCGGTGAGCCAGGAGCCGCACCTCGGCGTCGGCTGGATCCACCTCGGCGACCTGGACACCACCGACGTCCGCCCGCGTGTCCTCGTCGACCTCGTCCTGGCTCAGGCGCGGCGCAGGTAGCGGGGCGCGAGCTCGTCGGCCAGCCAGGTGTCGGCGTTGCCGCGGAGGAAGACGTGTCCGTCCGCGGCGGCCCGGCCGGCGTCGACGTGCAGCACGACCGGCCGGCCGTGGCGCGCGCCGACCTCCCGGGCCGTGGCCTCGTCCGAGGAGAGGTGGACGTACTGCCGGGCGCCGGGCCGCAGGCCGTCGCGCAGGATCGCCTCGACGGTGGCCGCGCCCGTCCCGTGGAACAGGACGGCGGGCGGGTCGATCGCCGGCAGCTCGACGTGCCCGGGCAGCGAGTGCCCGTACCGCGCGCGGATGCGCTCGCCGGCCACCTCGAAGCGCTGCTTCGACCCGTGCGCGACCACGTCCTCGACATCGGCGCGTGACACCCGCAGCGCCGCACACACCGCGTCGAGCGGGGCCCAGCCCTGTGCATCGAGGACCAGTCCCACCCGCGCCGGGTCGTGCCGCAGCGCGCGGGACATGCGCTTGGAGAGCCGCACCCTGTCCACGGCCGGCGGGTTTGTCGGGAACCCGCCGGAGGCAAACGCCCCGGCATGGCCCGGAGCGAGGAACTCGTCGTCGCCGACGTCGGCGTGACGCACCCCGACAAGGTGCTCCTGCCGGCCCGCGAGGGCGGCGACCCCGTCACGAAGGCGGATCTCGCCCGCTACTGGGAGGCGGTCGCCGGCACGGTCCTGCCGCACCTCGCGGGCCGCCCGCTGACCCTCCAGCGCTTCCCCGACGGTCTCGACGCCGGAGGGTTCGTGCAGCAGGACGCGGGCAAGCGGGCCCCGGAGGGACTGCACATCATCGACACGCCGCGGCGGGAGCAGCGGTCGGGCGCCGACGAGGTCGTCCACCACCCCGAGGTCGAGGAGCTCGCCGACCTGATCCGGCTCGTCCAGTTCGGCACCGTGACGCTGCACGGCTGGAACGCCGTCGCCGGTGCGCTGGAGCGGCCGGACCGGCTGATCGTCGACATCGACCCGGGGGACACCGCCGACCTCGCGGGCATCCGCGACGTGGCGCGCGCCGTCGGGCGGGCCGTCGAGGACCGGGGCCTCGTCCCGTTCCTGCAGAGCACCGGCAGCCGCGGCTACCACGTCGTCGCCCCGCTGGACGCATCCGCGGGCCACGACCACGTCAAGGGCGTGGCGCAGGAGATCGCCGACATCGTCGCCGCGGGCAACCCCTCCGAGCTGACGACCGCCGTCCGCAAGGACGCGCGGCGCGGACGGACGTTCCTCGACATCGGCCGCAACGCCTACGGCCAGACCGCGGTGGTGCCGTACTCGCCACGCGCCCGCCCCGGTGCGCCGACCGCGACGCCGCTGGACTGGGACGAGCTCGGCCGCGTCCGCCCCGACCAGCACGACATCCGCTCGATCCCGCGTCGGCTGAGCCGCAAGACCGATCCGTGGGCGGGGTTCGCCGACCACGCGCGAGCGCCGGGATGACCCACCCGGCGCTGCGCTGGACCGCGCGGACGCCGACGAGCAGGCGCACCCCCTCAGGCCGTCGGCAGGGTCGGGCGGGGGTGGGGGACCTGCGGCGTCGGGCGGCCGCCGTCGCGGCGGGCGCGCTTGTCCTCGTACATCGCCGCGTCGGCCTCGGCGCAGGCGCCCGGGAAGCCGCCGACGACGGTGAAGGGCGCCGCGCCGATCGAGCACGGGACGCGGGCGGCGTCGAGGGCCTCGCGCAACCGGTCCACGAGCTGGTCGGCGTCCTCCGTGCCCACCTGCGCCACCAGCGCGAACTCGTCCCCGCCGAGGCGCGCCAGCGGGTCGGTGCTGCGGATGACCGAGCGGAGGACGGCGGCGGTCTGGCGCAGGTGGCGGTCGCCCGCGGCGTGGCCCTCGCTGTCGTTGACTGTCTTGAGCCCGTCGAGGTCGAGCGCCACCACCGTCGCCGGGTCGCCGAAGCGGCGGAAGCGCTCGTCCTCCCGCTCGAGCCAGCGCTCCCAGCCCCGGCGGTTGAGCAGCCCGGTGAGGGGATCGGTCTCGGCGTCGCTGACGGCGCGCTCCAGGGCCCGCGCCGAGTCGACCGCGGCGGTGTCGGCCTCGAGCACCGAGGACAGCAGGCTGGAGAGCAGGTCGAGCAGCGGCTCCTGGTCGACCAGCGTCGGGTCCACCGGCTCGCGGTTCAGCCCGACGACGGTGCCGAACAGCGCACCCTCGTCGGTGACGATCGGGGTGCCGACGTACGTGCCGATCTGCATGCCCTGCGCGGCGGCCTCGGACGCGAGCCGTTCCAACTCGGGGACCTCGCGGGTGTCGGGGACGATCCGCGGCGTCCGTCCCGCGGCCATCGGCCGGCACATTGAGCCGGCCCACGCCGCGCTCAGGCCGGGCGCGAAGCCGAAGCCGGAGTCCGCGGTGACCAGCACGGTCTGCTGGCCGTCGGCGACGCGGGTGACCGCCCAGGTGTCGAGCGGGACCACGCGCACGAGGTAGTCGACGACCATGCGGCACGCCGCGTCGAACGCCTTCGGCGGTGCGAGGCCCGTCGCGACCTGCAGATCGTCCGTCATCGGATCCCCCCTGCGTGCGCCCGTAGCCCCTTCCCGGCCATCCTCGGACCCAGTGTCGCCGTCGCGGGACGGCGGGGATCGGCCAGGTCGGGCTCATCACCCGTCCCGGGGACGGGGCCTGCCTCCGCCGTGCGGGCACCTTCTCGCTGTGGGACCTCCCTCCCCAGAGGGCTACTCGGACGTCGGGGCCCCGGCTGGCACGACTCGATCACGCTGAGGCCCGTGGCGGTGAGGGTGGGAACGACAACCCGTGTGGCCGGGAGAGCACGAGCGTGCGGTCCGGGGGTCGCCCTTGCCCGAACCAAGGGCGAGATTCGGTCATAGCGTGCAGACGCTCGTGCAGACGTTGCTTGCATCCCGTCGGGGGCCGAAGCTGGCGGGGACCGGTGAGCTGGCCGGAGGAGGTGACGGCACGGTGCTGCAGTGCTGCCCCAACGGTGCGCGCCCGGCCGATGCCTACCCGGCCGTTCCGGTGACTCCGCACCGCCTTGCCCGCGACGCGCGCGCGGTGTCCGCGCTCGGGGTGTTCAGCGTCCACGTGCATCCCCGCGACCGGGACGGTCGGGAGAGCCTCGACCTGGACACTGTCGGGGCGGTGACCAGCGCGATCCGCGAGATGGCGCCGCGTACGGAGATCGGGGTCACCACGGCGCGATGGGTCGAGCCCGATCCCGTCGCACGCACCGAGATGATCAGACAGTGGGGTCGGCTGCCCGCGCATGCCCGCCCCGACCTCGCCTCGGTCAACGTCCACGAACGCGGGTGGCAGCGGGTGTGCGCCGCCCTCGACGCGGTGGGCATCGGGGTGGAACTAGGAGTCTGGACCTCCGGCGACGCCGTGCAGCTCAGGAAGGCCGGCCTACCGCGGGGCACGGCCCGGGTCCTGGCCGAGGTCACCGTGACCGATCCGGGTATCGCGGTCGCCGAGGCAGTGCGCATCCTCAACGCGCTCGGGCCGATGCCCGCGCCGATCTTGTTGCACGGTGAGGAGGCCGGGGCCTGGCCCGTCCTGGAGTACGCCAAGCGCATCGACCTCGACACCCGGATCGGCTTTGAGGACACCCTCGAATGCCCGGGTCGCCTCAGGCGCGCCGTCAGCAACGAGGAGCTCGTGCGGCATGCGCTGACGCGATGAGACCCGTTGGCCCAGCCCGTGGTCGGAGTACGGGCAGCGAGGCCGGACCTGAGGTGAAGCGCCGCGGTCGCCCTCCGGTTGGTCAGGGCGCCGGAAGGGGTAGTCGGTGAGGCACGCCGCGCGCTCTGAGCCCTTTCCTGCACTTCTCTACTGGACCCATCGCGCTCCATACCTCAGCGAGGGCGGTGACCGGTGGAGGTCTCGACAGCCAGCTACGTGGTGACCGTGGTCATCGGCATCGTCATCGTCCTCGTGGTGGGTCAGCTCCTGCGCCGGCTGGGGTACGACTTCCTCAGGGAGATACACGGGGACCGAACGCGGACGACCTCGCTGAACTACCTGCTGGTCACCCTGTTTCACCTGATCGCCCTGGGTCTGCTGACCCTGGTGTCGACGGCGAACCTCGGGCTGAACGGCATTCAGCTGATCATCACGAAGACAGGGATCTTCCTGTTGGTTCTCGGGGCCGTGTACGGGCTCGCAGTGCTGGGCCTCGAGACCGCGCGCAAGCGCCGGCGGGAGGAGGCTCTCGAGGACAGCATCCGTTCGCGAGGACCAGACCGAGGGTCCCCCGCAGGTTAGGGAATCCCCGGCGGGCGCCACGGACGACCCCGATCCACTCTGTCGCCGTCACGACCTCGGACGTCGAGAACCAGAGGAAGCGGGTGGCGGTGGTGACCGGGTGGAACGTGGCGAGCTCGGCGACGCCGAGGCCTCGTGGTGGAGGAGGCGGTCGGAGGAGGTCACCGCAAGGGACAGCCCTGGGATGCGGCGCTCGGCCAAGACGCCGGCGACGGTGGCCCGGAGGTCGTCGAGGTCGGCTGTCGACCTACTCACCCGTGGTTTCCTTGACCGCGTCGATGCGATCGCGCATCGCCAGGAGGGCGTCGAACGCGGCCCGCTCGTCAGGCGCCAGTACCTCGTGGTCTGTATGACGCATCAGGACGGCCAGGGCGTCCATGATCCGCCCGAGCTGGCGGCCGTAGCTGGCCTCCTGGGTGACGATGCGCTGCTCGAGCTCGGCGCTTCCCGCGGCCTGTTCGTTGATGTTGATGAAGCCCAGCTGCGTCCCGGTCGCCCGCAGCAGCGAGGTGTCGATCACCTGACGCACGTCCCCCGACCACGGGGCGCGCAGACCGAGCATCGCCCACCAGGAGCGCACCATCTGCTGGGACATCTGCTGAGACCAGGACACGAAGGTCTGCGGATTGGAGGCCAGCATGCCTCACTGTGCGTCGCCGGACCGCCGTGCCGTCAAACGGCGCCACCCGCACGGCGCAACCGCGGTAGCCGTGAGTACACGATCGCTGACCGCATGGTCGTTGATCGGTCTGTGGAGTCCGCCGCTCACCGGACTCGTCGTCCATGAGTGAGGCTTCTCGCGTCGTCTCGGGCCCTCTAGCTCGCTCGCAAGACGGCGGTATATCGGGAGATCGTCACGGCGCCGTCCCCGAGGCGTCCTCCTCGGGTCGGTACAGCGAGGTGACGGGCATGAGTCGGAGCCTCGCGAGGATGGCGGGCAGGTCCGGTCCGCCATCGACGATCGTGTCGTATCAGATCGTCTAGTGCAGAGCCGAGACGGCGCGAGACCGCCCGATGTCCACGGGTACGCCGGCCCGCCACACGCGCCGGATGTCGCGGGTGGCGGTGATGTCGGCCAGCGGGTCGCCGGCGACGAGCAGGAGGTCGGCCCGGGCACCGACCGCGATCCGCCCGCGGTCGGGCAGGCCGAAGACGCGCGCAGGCGTGGTGGTCGCGGCGCGCAGCGCTTCCCGCGGCGACAGGCCGGCGCGGACGAGCAGCGCGAGCTCGAGGTGCATCGACGCCCCGTGCACCACCGCGGCCGCGTGCCCGGGCACGTCGTTGGCGTCGGTGCCGGCGAGGATCGTCGCGCCGGCGTCGACGAGGCGTCGCAGGTTGTCCTGCGCGTGCTCGTAGGACGCGCCGGCCGCGGAGCTCGTCGGCAGCCCGCCGCGGTCGCCGGCGCGCATCGCGGCGACGGCCTCGGGGTCGAGGCCCGCGATCAAGCGGCGGTCGGCGAGCAGCTCACCGGTGCTCGCGACGTCGGTGAGCGCCCGCATCATCGTCATCGTCGGGCAGACGACGAGCTCGGCGAGGTCGTCGTCGAGCGGGCCGTCGAGCGGGAGGTGGGTGAGGACGTCGACACCCGCGTCGCACGCGGTGCGGAACGCCCAGCGGGTCGGCGCGTGCGCGACGGTCAGCAGCCCGCGTTCCCGCGCAGCGGCGCACAGCGCGGCGACGGTCGCCGGCGCGAGCGTCGGTCGGGAGACGTCGGCCGCGTTCTCGACGAAGATCTTGAGGTAGTCGGAGCCCTCGCGCAGGCGGTCATCGACGAAGCGCTCGGCGTCCTCCGGGCCCGAGAGCCCCGGGATGCGCCAGCCCGAGGGGTCGGGCGGCAGCATCACCGCCGGCCACCCGTCGACCGCACCGGCCATGAGGCCTGCACTGCGCAGGTCGGCCTCGTCGCTCCGCACCGCCGCCCGCCGGCGCTCCATCGCGGTGAACTGCGGCGGCGCCGAGAACATGTCGAGCACCGTGGTCACGCCGTGGCGCACGGCCTGGCCGAGGTTGCCGGCCCCGCGCAGGTGCACGTGCGCGTCGATCAGCCCGGGCAGCAGCGTCGCGCCCCGCCCGTCGACGTCCCCGGCGCGCTCGCCGGGCACGACGGCGGTGATCACGCCGTCCTCCACCGTCACCGTGGCCAGGCCCCGCGCGTCGGTGCCGTCGAAGACCCGGGCACCCGAGATCGTCGTCATCGTCGCCTCCCCGTCGGCGGGTCCGAGTCGACTCCGCACGGGGACGGGACGCAAGGGGGCGCCGCCGGGATCAGGCGAAGCAGGTCAACGGACCGCCGTGGTAGGTCACCATGTCGTCCAGCGCGCCGAAGACGTCGATCGCCCCGCCGCGCTCGAGCCCGTCGAGCTCGGCGTAGGCGCGGTGGAGGTTGCCGACGATCCGCTCGGCGTCGGGCCAGTCGGCGAAGCGCCCGAGATCGGTGTCCCGGGCGGCCTGCAACGGCATGACGCCGGCGGCGCGCCCACGCTCGGCGAGGTCGAGGACGAAGCGCAGGTAGTCCAGCGTCGCGTCGAGGGGCGCGCGGTCGTGGAAGACGGGGCCGTGGCCGGGCACCGTGGTTCGGGCGTCGAGGGGGAGCAGGACGTTCTCGAGGACGTCGATCGCCCCGGCGACCGAGCCCATGAGCAGGAACGGCGTGCCGCCGTTGAACACCAGGTCGCCGCAGAACAGCGTCGAGCGGTCGGGGAACCAGACGATCGAGTCGTTGGTCGTGTGGGCCGGGGTGCCGACGTGGAGGACCTCGCCGCGCAGGTCGCCGGCGTGCACCGCGACGCGGTCGGTGAAGGTGACGAACGGGGGATCGAGTGGCAGGTCGCCCCAGTCGGGGTTGTGCCAGTAGGGCAGCTCGCGGGCGGGGCCGAAGGCGATGGCCTCGGTGCGCGTCCTCTCGTGCGCGATGATCGCCGCGCCGCCGAACAGGGCGTTGCCGAAGGTGTGGTCGCCGTGGTGGTGGGTGTTCACGAGCGTCCGCACCGGCCGGTCGGTGACGGAGGCGATCGCGTCGAGGAAGGCGCGGGTGCGGCGCTCGGTCGAGCAGGCGTCGATCGCGAGCACGCCCTGCGGCCCGACGACGAAGCCGGTGTTGTTGATCCACCACGTGCCGTCGGGCTGCACGTAGGCGTGGATGCCGTCGGAGACCTCCTCGCGGCGCGGGGGCCCGGGGACGGTGATGTCGTCGGTGCGGCTGCTCATCTAGGGTCTCCTCCGCGCAGCGGGATCGGGTCGGGGCCGGGGACGACGCCGGCGTCGATGGCCCCGAGCCCCTCGGCCTCGAGGTGGACGCGGTCGCCGGGCTGCAGCCACGGGTACGCGTCGGCCCCGTGGACGCGGGAGAGCTCGAGCAGGCAGCCGGTGCCGACCGTCCCCGAGCCGATGAGGTCGCCGGGCACGACGCGTGTCCCGCGGGACGCGTACGCGATCATCTCCGCGAAGCTCCAGTAGAGGGTGTCGAGCCGGCCCGCGCTGCACGGCCGGCCGTTCACCGAGGCCGTCATGGCCGCAGCGGGGGCGAGCTCGTCGGGGGTGAGCATCCACGGCCCGCAGCTCGAGGCGAAGTCCTTGCCCTTCGCCGGGCCGAGGTTGAGCTTCATCTCGGTGCCCTGCAGGTCCCGGGCGCTCCAGTCGCAGAACAGCACGTAGCCCGTGATGTGGCCGGCCGCGTCGGCGGGGGCGAGGTCACGGCCCTCACGGCCGATCACCGCCGCGATCTCCAGCTCGTAGTCCAGCGCCTGGCTGCCCGGCGGGACGGCGACGTCGGCGTGCGGGCCGAGCAGGGACGCGGGGTTGGTGAAGTAGAAGACCGGCTGGGAGTACCAGAGCGGATCGACCTCCAGGCCGATCGCCGCGCTCGCCGTGACGACGTGCTCCTCGAACGCCATGAAGTCGCGGATCGACGGCGGGCGGGGGATCGGGGCGAGCAGCTCGACGTCCCCCACCGGCTCCTGGTCCGCGGCGGCGTCCGCCGCCCCGCCGAGCCGGTCCTCGGCGATCAGCGTGAGCAGCGTCGTCTCCTCCGGCACGGGGTGCAGGCGGTCGCCCCGCCACACCCCGACCCGCTCCCGGCCGTCACGATCACGGACGGTGCTCCAACGCACGGCATCTCCCTCAGGCGAACTCGGCGCGCAACTGCTCGGCGGCCAGAGCCATCGACTCGAGCTTGCCGCGGGCCATCGGGCGCGGCAGCGAGAACAGGCCGCAGTCCGAGGTCAGGTGCACGCGGTCGGCCGGCACGTGCTCGAGGGCCTTGCGCACGCCGGCGACGATCGTCTCCGGTGTCTCGACCACCAGCCGCTTGATGTCGATGCAGCCGACACCGATGCCCTTGTCGCTGGGGTGGCGCGACCAGAGGGCGAAGTCGTCGTCGGGGAACCCGGTCTCGGCGAACGCGTACTCGACGGCGTCGACCTCGAGGTCGCTCGCCACCAGCTCGTGGAACCCCGCGTACGGCGTGATGCCGACGGGGACGCCGCTGGCGAGGTGGCAGATGTGGAAGATCGTCAGGGCCTCGACGCCGTCCAGGGCGCGGTTGAGCGTCTCGACGACCAGCGGGTAGTCCTCGGGCTGGTGCAGGGTGAAGCCGACGTCGTCGAGCTGCAGCACCTCGACCCCCGCGGCCACCGCGTCCTTGAACTCGGCGTTGTAGGCGTCGGCGAGGTCGCGGTACAGCGCCTTCTTGTCGCCGTAGTGCCGGTCGGTCAGCCAGCCCGCCAGGTTGGCGGGGCCCATGCCGCTGCAGAACTTCACGGTGCGGGGGCTCACGGCGCGGGCCGCGGTCCACAGGTCGGCGAGGTGCATGGTGCCGCGGCCGATGGGGCCGTCCACCGCCACCTCGCTCCATGTGCCGGCGAAGGGGGCGGAGGTCTCGCGGCCGAAGGCGGCGAACACGTGGTTCGGCGCGGGCTCCACGGTGATGCCGTCGAGGTGGTAGCTCGGGTAGAGCAGGAACGAGGAGATGAAGCCCTCGTGGCGGTCGTACCAGAGGTGCCCGTCGGTGGGCAGGTCCAGGCCGGCGTCGATCTGGTCGCCGATCATCGCGCGCACGCCGTCGGCGTAGGCCTCGGCGAAGTCGCCGCGGCGCAGCGCCACCCGGATGTCCTCGGCGCCGAGGTCGAAGGTGTTCCACCGCGGCCGGGGGTAGGAGCCCACCGCGGTCGTCGGGAAGAGGTGGCCGAAGTGCTCGCTGAGCCGGCGGGGCATGGCAGGCCTCCCACGACGTCGGGGTCGTGGGTTTCACCGTGGCGCGGGTGGGACGTCGGATCACGTGCCGGATCGGTTGCGATCGCCCCTTGACGTGCTCAGGCGTGGGTCAGCAGACCGACGGCCTGGCGGAAGGCGAGCGTCGCGCGTGACTCGTCGCCGGGGCGGGTCGCGAGCGAGACCTGGGCGCTCGGCCACCCGATCGGCACGAACCGCACGTCGGGGTGGGGGAAGAACCGCCGGGCCGGGTCGCCGTGCAGGCCGAGCAGCCCGGACGTGGCGACGGCGGTCGGGATGGCCGCCGGGGTGCGGACGGTCGGCGCGCGCCGCGACGTCTCGCCGGCGGGCCCGGCCCACCGCGCCAGGCCGGGGTGGCGCCCGAGCGGGCGGACCCAGGCCCAGCCCTCGACGTCACGGTCCTCGAGGCGCTCGGCGTCGGCCAGCGGGCTCGTGGCGGGGACGACCGCGACCGCCTCGGCCTCGAGCAGCGGGTCGAGGCGCACCCCGTCCACCGGGCCCACATCGTGGACCACCGCGACGTCGACCTCGCCGGCGCGCACGGCGTCGAACTGGCTGTCCCAGTCCAGCTCGACGTGCACGAGGCTGCGGCCCGGCAGCTGCGCGTGGACCAGCTGCCGCAGCTCCGCCCAGCGGTCGGCGGCCCCGAACCCCAGGACTCCCACCCGCACCACCGTGTCGTCGCCGGTCGGCGGGGCGTCGCGGGCGGCGGCGGCGAGGTCGTCGACCTGCGCCAGGACGTCGCGGGCCCGCTGGACGAGGCGGGCGCCGGCCGGGGTGAGCCCGACGCGGCGGCTCGTCCGGTCGAACAGCCGCGCCCCCACCTCCTTCTCCAGGGCGTGGACGTGCCGCCCGAAGGCCTGCGGGGCGATCCAGTGCCGCTCGGCCGCCTTCCGGAAGTGCAGCTCCTCCGCCAGCGTCACCACGTAGCGGAGCGCGCGTAGGTCCATGTCCGCCTCCGTGCCCGGCGACGCTACTGCCCCGGCGGGCGCGGGGGAACGGGCTTGACCTGCACCTTCGTAGAGGTCGCACCGTCGGGACATGACCGCACACCGATCCATCGCCCTCGTCACCGGCGCGTCCCGCGGGCTCGGGCGCGCCCTCGCCGCCGACCTCGCCCGCGACGGCTGGCGTGTCGTCGTCGACGCGCGTCACGGCGACCAGCTCGCCGACGCCGTCGCCGGCCTGCCCGGGGTCGTCGACGTCCCCGGCGACGTCGCCGACCCCGCCCACCGCACGGCGCTCGCCGAGATCGTCGACGATCTCGGCGGCCTCGACCTCCTCGTCCTCAACGCGAGCGTGCTCGGGCCCAGCCCGCAGCCGGAGCTCGCCGACTACCCCCTCGACGTGCTCGAGCAGGTCCTGCGGGTGAACGTCCTCGCGCCGCTCGGCCTGGTCCAGGCGCTGCGGGGTCTGCTGCGGCCCGGTGCGCGGATCCTCGCCGTCACCTCCGACGCGGGCGCCGAGCCCATGGCCGGGTGGGGCGGCTACGGGACCTCGAAGGCGGCGCTCGAGCACCTCGCCGCCGTCCTGGCCGTGGAGAACCCGCAGTGGCGCGTCTACGTCGTCGACCCCGGCGACATGCGCACCGCCATGCACCAGGAGGCGTTCCCGGGCGAGGACATCAGCGACCGGCCCGAGCCCGAGACGGTCGTGCCCGCGCTGCGCGCCCTCGTCGACGGCGACCTCCCGAGCGGCCGTCACCGCGCCGCCGACCTGGTGGCGGTGACGTCGTGAGCGTCGTCCCGGCCACCCGCTTCGTCCTGCCGGCCGGGGCCGAGGCGCACGAGCCGCCGGAGCACCGTGGGCTCGCCCGCGACGAGGTGCGGCTGCTGGTCGCGCGTCCCGGGGGTGTGGCGCACCGCCGGTTCCTCGACCTCGCCGACGTCCTCGAACCCGGCGACCTGCTGGTCGTCAACACCTCCGCGACGCTCGCGGCCGCGCTCGACGCCCGGCACGCCGACGGGCGGGCGATGACGGTGCACGTCGCCACCGCGCTGGACGACGGGACCTGGGTGGTCGAGCCGCGGCGCCCGGACGGCCCGGAACGCGACGTCGCCGCGGGCGACCGGCTGGAGCTGCCAGGCGTCGCCCTCACCCTCGTCGCGCCCTACCCCGACGAGGACGCCCCGCGACGCCTGTGGCGGGCGCGGCCGTGGCCGCCGGTCGGCCTGGTCGGCTACCTCGCGCGCTACGGACGGCCGATCGCCTACGGGCACCTCGGCGGGCGCTTCCCGCTCGCCGACCACCAGACCGTCTACGCGACCCTCCCGGGCAGCGCCGAGATGCCCAGCGCCGGGCGGCCGCTCTCGGAGCGGCTGCTCGTGCGGCTGGTGGCGCGCGGGGTGACGGTGGCGCCGCTCGTCCTGCACGCCGGGGTGTCGAGCCCGGAGAAGCACGAGCCGCCGACGCCCGAGCGCTTCTCCGTGCCGTCGGCGACGGCACGGCTCGTGAACTCGGCGCGCGACGCCGGGGCGCGGGTCGTGGCCGTCGGGACGACCGTGGTGCGGGCGCTGGAGACGGTGGCCACCCCCGACGGAACCGTGTCCCCGGGACACGGCTGGACCGACCTCGTCCTCGGCACCCACCGCCCGGCCCGGACGGTCACCGGTCTGGTGTCCGGGCTGCACGAGCCCGAGGCGAGCCATCTGGCGCTGCTCGAGGCGGTCGCCGGTCCGGAGCTGGTGGGGCGGACCTACGAGGCCGCGGTGCGCGAGGGCTACCTCTGGCACGAGTTCGGCGACTCGACGCTCCTGCTACCCACGGAGGTCTCGCGGTGACGACACGATCCACCCGGCACGCGCCGCTGCTCCTGCACAACACCATGCGGATCACGCCCGGCCACCTCGACGAGTTCCGCCGGGCCGTGGAGCGGGCCGTGGTGTTCGTCGAGGAGCACGGCCCGCAGCTCGCGGTCCAGGTGTTCGTCGACGAGGAGCAGCTCGTCGCGCACAGCTTCCAGCTCTACCCGGACTCCGCGGCGATCGCGCGGCACTGGCAGCTGTCCGACCCCTACATCGCCGCCGTGATGGAGCACTGCACGGTCGAGCGCCTCGAGATGTACGGCGAGCCCGAGGAGGACGTCGTCGGCGACGCGTTCCGTCCGGACGTCGCCGGGGACGTGCCGCGCACGGTCGTGCCGCGGCTCATCGGTTTCGTACGGTCTGCGGGAGACGCTTGACCCTCACGCGACGAGAGGCTCCACGGTGGTGCCATGACCGAGACGGCACGGGCGACGACCACATGGACGGTGGGGCAGGTCGCCGAGCGTTCCGGGGTGACGGTCCGGACCCTGCACCACTACGACGAGATCGGGCTGCTGCGCCCGAGCCGGCGGAGTGCGTCGGGCTACCGGCTCTACACCGACGAGGACCTCGTGCGCCTGCAGCACGTGGTGGTCTACCGGCGGCTCGGGTTCTCGCTCGAGGAGGTCGCCGTCCTCCTCGACGACCCCGAGGCCGACGTCGCCGCGCACCTGCGCCGGCAGCGGGCCGCGGTCATGTCCCGGCTGGACGAGCTCGCCGAGCTCGTCACGGCCATCGACCGAGCCCTGGAGGCAGAAGTGTCCGGAATCCAGCTGACCCCCGAGGAGCAGCGCGAGCTGTTCGGGGACGACTTCAAGGAGGAGTACCAGACCGAGGCGCGCGAGCGCTGGGGCGACACCGACGCGTGGCGCCAGTCCCAGCAGCGCACCTCGCAGTACACGAAGGCCGACTGGCAGGAGATCAAGGCGGAGGGCGACGAGATCAACGCCCGCTTCGTCGAGGCCCTGCAGACGGGCGAGCCCGCCGACTCCCCGGCGGCCGTGGACGCCGCCGAGGCCCACCGCCAACACATCACGCGGTGGTTCTACGACTGCCCGGCCGAGATGCACGCCTGCATCTCGGACATGTACGTGTCCGACCCGCGATTCACGAAGACCTACGAGGACATCGCGGTGGGGCTGGCGCAGTACGTCCGCGACGCCGTGCACGCCAACGCCGCTCGGCGGTGAGGGGCGAGGGGGAGGAACCGTGTCCTCGGGACACGGTTCCTCCCCGACGGGCTCGACCGAACCGGCCCCACGACGGAGTCGTGGTGGCTACCGTGTCGCCGAGCCCGAGGATCTCCCGACGAGGACGGTGACCCGTGACCCAGCCCGGACCGTCTGCACCGCCACCCGAGGCCGGAGGCGGCGCCTTCGCGGTGAACATCGCCGAAGCGCCGAAAGCGATCCGGGAGTTGGAGGCGGCGCGGGAGGAGTTGGAAAGCATCAAAGACGAGGCGCTGACACTGGGGCAGGTGAACCCGCCAGCGCGGGACCAGGTCAGCCTTGATGCCGCTGCTGCACTCGCGCGGACAGCGGTCGACGGCCCCACGTCGTTCATGCAGGCGCTCGACCAAGGAATTCGGGAGATCGACGCATTGATACACGCACTGAGAGCGGGGTTCGAGTCGTATCGGGCGAACGATGAAGAGGCACTAGCTCTCTACAGGTCGCAGTGAAGTATCAACTCGTTTCGATGTTGTTTCTCGTTGTGTTCGCAGGCTGCGGGAGGCAAGAAGCTCCCCAGCACGAACCGGTCGACAATCGCTATGGTGCTCCCCAGGTCGAGTCTCCTCGAGATGTTCGATCTTTCGCGGACGACCCGTGCAGCGGCCCCATCATCAGTGATAATTGGCCCGGCCTTGGATTCAGTGCCAGCGGGGAGCAGCGCACATTGACGACAGGGGAGCGGTCGTGCGTGCGCCAGGGCCCGGAGCGGCAGCGCAGGTTGTCGTTCATCGTTGTCCCGAGTCGGGATGTGCTGGTAGACGCGTACCGCGTGCGGCAATTCGCGCTATTCCGACCTTCGGCCGTCGGCGGGCTGCCAGCCGCGGTTGAGCAGAGCTCCCTCGACTCGCTGTCGTGTTCCGTCACGGTTGGCACCGCCGAGGGGCAAGGATTTGTGCTCAATTATTCCGAGTACAGTGCTCGTTCCAACGATGCAGTAGATCCTTGCTCCGCGGGGCGGCGGGTCGCCGAACACATAGTCGCCGGGCTGCCCCTGCTCTCCGAGAAGTAGCAACGAGCCGAACCGTGTTCTGAGGACACGGTTCGCTCGGTCGCTTCCCAAGGTCAGCTCACGGCAGCAGCAGCGTCTTCCCCACCGTCTCGCGCGCCGCGATCGCCGCATGGGCGTCCGACGCCTTCTCCAGCGCGAAGGTCTGGCCGATCACCGGGCGGTAGTGCCCCCGCGCCGCCTCGACCAGGGTCCGTTCGACCAGCGCCCGGCGGCGGGCGCGATCGAGGCGAGGCAGATCGGTCAGGCCGATCACGGCCACGGCGCGGCGGCGAGCCTCCTCGAGGTCCGGGGACGCGAACTCGCCGCCCGCGGTGCCGTACGAGACGAAGCGCCCACCGTCCCGGACGAGCGCGAACGCCGCACGGCCGAGCGCCGCGCCCGCCCCGTCGAGGACCGCGTCGACCATGCCGACGCGGTCGGTCCACCCGTCCTCGCCGTAGTCGACCACCTCGACCGCGCCGAGCGACCGCACCAGGTCGATCTTCGCGCGACCCCGCGCCGCGCCGACGACCTCGACCCCACGCCGGGTCAGCTCCTGCACGAGCAGCACGCCTGCCCCGCCGGCGGCCGCCGCGACCAGGACGCGTCGGCCGGGCTCGGCGGCCACGGCGTCGAGCAACGACTGCAGTGTCGGGCCGTCGTGCAGGAGGGCCACGGCCTGCTGGACGTCGAGCGCGTCGGGCACCGGGATCAGCTCGGTCTCGGGAACGACGGCGCGCTCGACGTAGCCGCCGACCGGGATCTCCGCGCCGCCCACCACCTGTTTCGTGTCCGCGACGACCCGGCGCCCGGTCCACGGCCCGGCGATCACGCGGCCGCCGACCCCGCTGCCCGGGACGTAGGGCGGGGCCACGGGGAAGAAGTCCTCGCCCCACCCCGACCGCAGCAGCGTGTCCAGGAACATCACGTCGGCAGCGGCCACCGCGATCGCCGCCTCGCCCGGCCCGGGCTCGACGTCCGCGACCGCCGCCGGGCGCAGCACCTCCGGCCCGCCGAACTCCTCCACCCGCACCACACGCACGGTTCCTCCTCGACTCGGTCGACACGTCGAGGTTCGGAGGTGAAGGAAGGTCGAGGTCAAGAGGTGTGAGCGCTTCTCCGTGCCAGGGCACGGGCAAGGGCGCACGAGCCCGGAGGGCAAAGGTGTCGGGCCCCTCGTCTAGCGTCCCGGGCAGGCAGAGATCGGATCGGCCGGGGGAGGTGCGGGGTGCTGCACGTGCACCGGGCCGAGCGGGCGGACCGTCTGGTCGAGGCGCTGGCCGACGTCCTCGCCGACCCGCTGGACGACCCCTTCGAGCCCGAGGTCGTCGCCGTCCCGACGCGGGGCATCGAGCGCTGGCTCGCCCAACGGCTGTCCCACCGGCTGGGCGTCACCGCGGGCGACGACGGGGTGTGCGCCAACGTCGTCTTCCCGTCGCCGGCGGAGATCGTCGCCGGGGTGCTCGACGTCGGGGAGCACGATCCGTGGCGCCCGGAACGGCTGGTCTGGCCCCTGCTGGAGACGATCGACGCGTGCGCCGAGGAGCCCTGGTGCGCCCCGCTCGGCGCGTTCCTCGGCGTCGGCGACGCGAGCGGCGCACGGCGCGGACGCCGCTTCGCCGCGGCGCGCCACCTCGCCCGGCTGTTCACCCGCTACGCCGACCACCGCCCGGCGCTCGTGCGCGCCTGGGCGGCGGGCGACGACGCCGACACGCCCGAGGACCTGCGGTGGCAGCCCGAGCTGTGGCGCCGGCTGAGGTCCCGGCTGACCGAGCCCAGCCCGGCGGAGATCGAGCCGCGGGTCGAGCCCGGTCGCTTCCCCGCACGCCTGTCGCTCTTCGGCGCCACGCGTCTGTCGTCCACCGAGCTCACGGTGCTCGGCGCGCTGGCCGTCGACCACGACGTGCACCTCTGGCTGCCGCACCCGTCGCCGGCGCTCTGGGCGCGCCTCGAGGGCCGCGAGGCGGAGCGGCGCGCCGAGGACGCGAGTGCCGACGCGGTGGCGCACCCGCTGCTCGCGAGCCTCGGCCGCGACGTCCGCGAGCTCCAACTGCGCCTCGCGCGGTCCCCGCGCACCGATCACCACCACGCGGTCGCGGCGCCGCCGACCACGCTGCTCGCGCGCCTGCAGGACGACCTGCGGCACGACCGGGCACCCGCGGGCGTGCCGGCCGTCGACGACGGCAGCATCCGCGTCCACCGCTGCCACGGGCCGGACCGCCAGGTCGAGGTGCTGCGCGAGACGATCCTGGGCCTGCTGCGCGACGACCCGACGCTCGAGCCGCGCGACGTCATCGTGCTCTGCCCCGACATCGAGACCTTCGCCCCGCTGATCACGGCGTCGTTCGGGCCCGGCGACGGGGAGGAGGTCGCCCACCCCGGCCACCGGCTGCGGGTCCGGCTCGCCGACCGGTCGTTGCGCGAGGTCAACCCGCTGTTCGGGACGGTCGCGACGCTGCTCGACCTCGCCGACGCGCGGATCACCGCGTCCCAGCTGCTCGACCTCGCCGAGTCCGACCCGGTGCGCCGCCGCTTCCGGTTCGACGACGAGGACCTCCAGCGGCTGCGCGAGCTCGCCGGGACCGCCGGGGTCCGCTGGGGCCTCGACGCGGCGCACCGCGCGGCGTTCAAGCTGGCCCGCTTCGGCGAGAACACCTGGGCACAGGGCCTGGACCGGCTGCTCGTCGGGGTCGCGATGTCGGCCGACGGCGGCGACTGGCTCGGCGACGCGCTGCCGCTCGACGAGGTCGACTCCTCCGACGTCGAGCCGGTCGGGCGGCTCGGCGAGCTGGTCGACCGGGTGGGCGCGATCGTCGAGGACCTGCACGGCGACCGGCCGCTGAGCGGCTGGATCGACGCGCTGCGCCGGGGCCTCGACACCCTCACGGCCACGGTCCCCGCCGACGCCTGGCAGCTCGCGCAGGCCCGCGCCGAGCTGGCCGCGGTGCTCGAGAGCGCGCCGCACGACCCACCGATGACGCTGCACGACGTACGGGCGGTGCTCGCCGACCGTCTCGCCGGCCGGCCGACGCGCGCGAACTTCCGCACGGGCACGCTCACCGTCGCGACGCTCATGCCGATGCGCTCGGTGCCGCACCGCGTCGTGTGCCTGCTCGGCATGGACGACCAGGTCTTCCCCCGCGAGACCCGCGCCGACGGCGACGACGTCCTCGCCCGCGACCCCCGGGTCGGCGAGCGCGACCCGGCCGCCGAGGACCGCCAGCTGCTGCTCGACGCGATCGTCGCCGCCACCGACCACCTCGTCGTCGTGCACTCCGGCGCCGACGAGCGCACCGGCGCCGAGCGCCCGCCCGCGGTCCCGATCGGAGAGCTGCTCGACACCCTCGACGCGAGCTTCGCGTTCGCCGACGGCCGCCGGGCCCGCAAGCACCTCACGCGGCTCAACCCCCTGCAGCCCTTCGACGCCGACGACTTCGACGCGCGCGGCCCGTTCTCCTTCGACGGCTTCGCCCTCGCCGGCACCCGCGCGTTGCTCGCCGAGCGGGGGACGCCGACGCCGTTCCTGCCCGGCCCGCTGCCGTCGCGGCCCGCCGGCGTGGTCGACCTCGAGGACCTCGCGCGGTTCCTCGAGCACCCGGTGCGCGCCTTCCTGCGCCAGCGTCTCGGGATCCACGCGCGCGGCGAGGAGGAGGAGCCGGTCGAGGCGGTGCCGGTGGAGCCCGACGGGCTCGCGACGTGGGCGATCGGCGAGCGCCTGCTGCGCGACCGCCTCGCCGGGCGCGACATCGCGACCTGCATCGCCGCCGAGCGCCGCCGCGGCGAGCTGCCCCCGGGCCCGCTCGGCGACCGGCTCATCCGGGACGTCGGTCACCAGGTCGACCCGCTGACCCGGGCCGTCGACGGGCTCCGCGACACCGCGGCCACCGACGTCGACGTCACCTCCGACGCCCTGGTCGGCGCGGTCGGCGGCGTGCACGCGACGACGCTGGTCACCGTCACGTACTCGCGGCTCGCGCCGAAGCACCGGTTGCGGGCCTGGGTGAGTCTGCTCGCCCTGGCCGCCGCGTACCCGGACCGGCCGTGGCGCGCGGTCACCGTCGGGCGTGGCTCGTTCGGCGCGCCCGTGCTGACGTCCACGCTCGGCCCGCTGGAGCCCGAGGTGGCGCAGAAGGTGCTCGCCGACCTCCTGGCCCTGCACGCCGAGGGGCTGCTCGAGCCGCTGCCGCTGATGTGCCGGACGTCCGAGGCCTACGCCCAGCAGCGGGCCACGAAGGGCGAGGTCGCGGCGATGAACAAGGCCCGCGACCAGTGGACCAGCCGCTTCGGCGGCGAGCAGTCCGACGCCGCACACGTCCTGGTCTGGGGCCGCCGGCGAGTGCTCGACGACCTGGTCGGCGCCCCGTGCGGTGACGCGCCCAGCCGTTTCGCGAGCCTGGCGACACGGCTGTGGACCCCCGTCCGCGAGGCCGAGGACCTGAGGCGATGACCGCGACGATGACCGCGACCCCGACGCTGACCCGGCCGTTCACCGTCACCGGGGAGCTGCCCCACGGCACCACGGTGCTCGAGGCCAGCGCCGGCACCGGCAAGACGTTCACCATCGCGGCGCTCGCCGCGCGCTACGTCGCCGAGGGCCACGCGACGCTGCCGCAGATCATGATCGTGACGTTCGGGCGCGAGGCGACCCGCGAGCTGCGCGAGCGGGTGCGCGGGCGGTTCGTGGACACCGAGCGGGGCCTGGCGGACCCGGCGACCGCACGGACCTCGGACGACCCGGTGCTGGCGCTGCTCGCCGACGCCGACGACACGGAGGTCGCGCGCCGGCGCGCCCGGCTGGCCGGCGCACTCGCCGGCTTCGACGCCGCGACGATCGCCACCACCCACCAGTTCTGCCAGGACATGCTCACCGGCCTGGGCATCGTCGGCGACACCGACCCGGACGGCACGTTCGTCGAGCGGATCGACGACGTGGTCACCGAGGTCGTCGACGACTTCTACCTGCGCAAGTACGCGGTCCCCGGCGCGCCGCCGCCCGATTTCGACCGCGCCACCGCGCTGGCGATCGGGCAGGCCGTCGTCAACGATCCGGGCGCGCGCATCGAGCCCGACCGCGACGCCCCGGACGCGGCGGGTGCGCGGGCGGGTTTCGCCGCCGCGGTGCGCACGGAGGTCGAGGACCGCAAGCGGCGCCGGCGCCTGTTCACCTTCGACGACATGCTCACCCGGCTGCACCGCGCGCTGCGCGACCCGCGGCTGGGCCGGGCCGCCTGCGCACGCCTGCGGGCGCGCTTCTCGGTGGTGCTGGTCGACGAGTTCCAGGACACCGACCCCATCCAGTGGGACATCCTGCGGGCCGCCTTCCACGAGGACCCGGGCGACGGCCGCCGGCCCGCGCTGACCTTCATCGGCGACCCGAAGCAGGCGATCTACGGGTTCCGCGGGGCCGACGTCGTCAGCTACCTCGCCGCCGTCGAGTCCGCCGACACCCGCGCCGGGCTGGCCACCAACTGGCGCAGCGACGCGCCGCTGGTCCGGGCCCTGGCCCGGGTCCTCGGCGGCGCCGCGCTGGGCGATCCGCGGATCGTCGTGCCGCCCGTCGAGGCCGCCCACTCCGGACGCCGGCTGGCGGGCGCGCCGCGGCCGGCACCGTTCCGGCTCCGGGTGCTCCCGCGCGCCGGCCTGCGCGCCGACCACCGCACGCAGCTCCCGCTGGTGTCCGGCGTGCGCGAGAAGGTCGCCGCGGACCTCGCCGCCGACGTGGCCGAGCTCGTCGCCGCCGAGTCCCGCTGGGACGACGGTGGCGGCCCCAGGGACCTCGGGCCCGGCGACGTCGCCGTCCTCGTGCGCACGAACGCGCAGGCGACGCTGGTCCAGGGCGCGCTCACCGCGGCCGGTATCCCCTCGGTGCTCGCGGGCGCCACCAGCGTGTTCGCCACCGAGAGCGCGGAGGAGTGGCTGACGCTGCTCGAGGCCGTCGAGCAGCCAGGACGTCCCCCGCGGGTGCGGGCCGCCGCCCTGACGACCTTCCTCGGGCACGGCGCCGCCGACCTCGACGCCCACGCCGACGAGGTGCTGCCCGAGGTCGGGGCGGCGCTGCGCCGGTGGGGCGCGGTGCTCCACGAGCGGGGGGTGGCGGCGTTCCTGGAGGCGGTGTCGGCCGAGACGGGGCTCGCGGCGCGGGTGCTGGCGCGTGTCGACGGCGAGCGGCGCATCACCGACCTCCGCCACGTCGGCCAGGTGCTGCACGCGGCGTCGGTGGAGTCGCGGCTCGGCGTCGTCGCGCTGGTCGAGTGGCTGCGCGCGCGGATGGCCGAGGCCGGCGCCGGGGCGGGGGAGATCCGCCCGGAGCGCAGCCGCCGGCTCGAGTCCGACGCGAGCGCGGTCCAGGTGCTCACCGTGCACAAGTGCAAGGGCCTCGAGTTCCCCGTGGTCTACGTGCCCTTCGGGTGGGACCGCTGGGTCGCCGACGCCCCGTCGGTGGTGACCCACCACGACGCCGAGGGGCAGCGGGTGCGTGCGGTCGGCGGGCCCGACGACCCCGCGTGGTCCGAGCACGTCACGGCCGCTCGCGCGGAGGAGGACGGCGAGGACCTGCGGCTGCTCTACGTCGCGCTGACCCGCGCGCAGGGGCAGGTCGTGTGCTGGTGGGCGCCGTCGACGAACACCGCGTCCTCGGCGGTGCACCGCCTGCTCGTCGGGCGGCCCGCGCCGGGCACCGACCCCGACGGCTCCTACCCGGTGCTCGAGGACGCGCGCATCGCCGAGCGCCTCGGCGAACTGGCCGGCGAGGACGTCACCGTCGAGCGCGTCGAACCCCGCACACCGGTGCCGTTCGTCCCCGACGCGGGGCCCGCCCGGCGTCTCGCGGCGGCCACGTTCGACCGTGACCTCGACCTCGCGTGGCGGCGCTCGTCGTACTCCTCGCTGACGGCCGGGGCGCACGCGGGCGCGCCGCTCTCGGAGCCCGAGGACCGCACGCTCGTCGACGAGACCGACCCCGACGAGGGGCCGGCGCTCAGCGCGGACGAGGTGCCGCCCGTGCCCTCGCCGCTCGCCGACCTGCCCGTCGGCGCCGCGTTCGGCACCCTCGTCCACGCCGTCCTCGAGACGGTCGACACCGGCACGGGCGACCTGCACCGCGCGCTGTGCGACGCCGCGGCCGCCGAGCTCGCGCACCGCCCGCACGCCGAGGTCGACGCGGAGACGCTGGCCGCCGCGCTCGCGCCGGTGATGGCCACGCCCCTGCCGCCGGCGGGCGGGCCGTGGTGCCTGGCCGACGTCGCCCCCCGCGACCGGCTCGCCGAGCTCGACTTCGAGCTCCCGCTGGCCGGGGGCGACCGCGCCGGGGCGGCGGGGCCGGGACAGCCCCGTGTCACGCTGGCGCGGGTCGCGGCGCTGCTGCGGCGCCACCTCCCCGCCGACGACCCGCTGGCCCGCTACCCCGAGGCGCTCGACGACGCCCACGGGCTGGGCGAGCAGGTCCTGCGCGGCTACCTCACCGGCAGCATCGACGGCGTGCTCCGCGGTCCGGACGGGCGGTTCGTGGTCGTTGACTACAAGACCAACTGGCTCGGGCCGGTCGGCCCCGCCGGGCGCGAGCCGCTCACCGCGGCGCACTACGGCCCGGCCTCCATGACCGCCGCCATGATCGCCGCCCACTACCCCCTCCAGGCGATCCTCTACGCCGTCGCGCTGCACCGGTTCCTGCGCTGGCGGCTGTGCGGCTACGACCCGGCGACCCACCTGGGCGGGGTGCTCTACCTGTTCCTGCGCGGGATGTGTGGGCCGGACACCCCGATGGTCGACGGCACCACGTGCGGGGTGTTCGCGTGGTCCCCGCCGCCCGCGCTGGTCGTCGAGCTCAGTGCCGTCCTCGACGGGGCCCTGCTCGACGGTGGCGCGCGGTGAGCGTTCCGACGGCCACCGGCGCGCTGCTCGCCGAGGACGGCGTCCGCTTCGCGGTGCGCGCCACCGGTCTGCTGGCGGAGTTCAACGCCCGCGGGGTCCTCGCGGCCACCGACGTCCAGGTCGCGCACCGTCTCGGACGGCTCGGCGGCGAGACCGACGAGCAGGTGCTGCTCGCGGCCGCGCTGACCGTGCGCGCGCTGCGGGCCGGGTCGGTGTGCCTCGACCTCTCCGCCGTCGACCGCACGGTGCTGGCCGAGGGCGACGAGCTCGTCGACACCTCCGACCTGCGCTGGCCCGAGCCGGAGTCCTGGACGGCGGCCTGCGCCGCGTCGCCGCTCGTCGCCGCCGACGACGCGACGGCCACCGGGCATCCCCTGCGGCTGGTCGACGGGCTGCTCTACCTCGACCGCTACTGGCGCCAGGAGGAGCAGGTCCGCGGCGCGCTCGCCACGCGCGCCGCCGCCCCGCCGCCCGTGGTGGACGAGGCGCGCCTGCGCGCCGCGCTCGACCGCCTGTTCCGCGGGGGCCCGGACGCCACCGACGCCGCCCAGCGCCGCGCCGTCGCCGTGTGCACCCTGCGCTGGATCAGCGTGCTCGCGGGCGGGCCGGGCACGGGCAAGACGACGACGGTCGCGACGCTGCTCGCGGTGCTGCGCGACCAGGACCCCTCGCTGCGGATCGCCCTGGCCGCGCCGACGGGCAAAGCGGCGGCACGGATGCAGGAGGCGCTGGCGGAGGTCGACCTGCCGCCGGGTGACCGCGAGCGCCTCGCCGGCCCGTCCGCGTCGACGATCCACCGCCTGCTCGGGCCGATCCGCGGGTCGTCGCGCTTCCGCTTCGACCGCCACCGCCGCCTGCCCTACGACGTGGTGGTCGTCGACGAGACGTCCATGGTGTCGCTGACGCTCATGGCCCGGCTGCTCGAGGCGGTCCGCCCCGACGCGCGCCTGGTGCTGGTCGGCGACCCGGACCAGCTCGCGTCGGTCGAGGCCGGCGCGGTGCTCGGCGACCTCGTCGCCGCCCCCGCCGACCCCGAGCCGCACCTCGACCACGCCCTCGAGCGCGTGGGCGCGCCGGGGCCGCCCGTCACCGGTGGTGTCACGGTGCTCGACCGCACCTGGCGCTTCCACGGCACCATCGCCGCGCTCGCCGCCGCCATCCGCGCCGGCGACGCCGACGCGGCGGTCGCGGCGCTGCGCGCGGGGCAGCACGACGTCGTCTTCGTCGAGGACGCCGACCTCACCGTCCGCGATCCGGCCGGGCTGCGGGCTCTGCGCGACGAGGTCGTCGGCGCCGCGTCGGAGACCGAGCTCGCCGCCCTCGACGGCGACGCGCCGCTGGCGCTGTCCCGCCTCGACGAGCACCGGTTGCTGTGCGCGCACCGTCGCGGCCCCTTCGGCGTCACCCGCTGGGCCGCGGACGTCGAGCGCTGGCTGCTCGAGGCCGGGCCCGTCGCCGACCGCGACGAGGAGTGGTACCCGGGACGTCCGCTGCTGGTCACCGCCAACGACCACGACCGCGGCGTCTACAACGGCGACACCGGGGTGGTGATCGCGACGCCGAAGGGCCCGCGGGCGGTGTTCGCGCGCGGGAACGCGCCGATCGCGATCGCTCCGAGCCTGTTGGACGCCGTCACCACGGTGCACGCGATGACGGTGCACCGTGCACAGGGCAGCCAGTTCGCCCGCGTCTCGGTGATCCTGCCGCCCGCCGAGTCGCCGCTGCTGACCCGCGAGCTGCTCTACACCGCGGTCACCCGGGCGCGGGTCACGGTGCGGCTCGTCGGCAGCGAGGAGGCCGTGCGGGCCGCGATCGCGCGCCCCATCGGCCGCGCCTCCGGGCTGCGGCGTCACCGGTGATGACGAGGGTTCAGCCGACCCCCGTGGGCGGGTAGTAGGCGGACATGACCGAGGACAGCGCCGACGCGGCCCGCCGGGCGCGCAACCCCGCCGCCGCACCGGACAGCTCGCCGGAGAAGCAGAGCGAGCTCAAGCTCAACGTCGGGATCGGCACCATCGGCACGATCCTGTCGATCGGCGTCGCGCTCATCTTCTTCTTCATCGAGCACCTCGTGGTGCTCGGCATCATCTTCTCGGTGGTCGCGCTGGTGTCCCTGCTGATCACCCTGTACGCGCTGCAGCGTCGGCGGCGCGCCCGTCCTCAGTCGTAACCGCGGAAGCCCTGCCAGGCGAGGCGGCGCTCGCGGCGCGGGTCGGACTCGGTGCGGTCGGCGCGGTCGAGGATCTTGGTCAGCCGGGTGTCGGCGTCGTAGGTCGGCCAGTGCGAGGCCGGGGTGCCGTGGTGGGCGAAGTGGATCCAGTCGTCCTGCACCCGCTGCTGCATCGCCCGCAGGTCGCGGCGGCCGCCGAGGAGCGTCAGCCAGGGCGCCTTGTCGGCGAGCCCGAAGACTCCGAAGAGCTCCATGCCGTGGGTGGCGCGCACGCCCATGAGGGTGAGCACCGGCGTCGTCAGGTCGTAGCGGTACGCCCACACCGGACCGCGGTGGGCCTGCATCACGCGCACCGACGGGTACCAGAACATGTAGTCGCCGCCGAGGTCGCGGCGGAACGCCGTGCCCCCGTAGACGGCGAGCACCTGTTCGCGCAGCTCCGGCTGGGTCAGCGCGAACATCTGCGCGGCACGCTCCTCGCTGACCAGCACGTCCATCCGCAGCCGGGGCAGCTCGAAGAGGCGCCCCTCGGTGTCGTTCGTCCCGATGATCAGCGGGACGTCGGCCGCGCGGCCGGCCTCGAAGGCGGCGAGCGGGGCCTCGGGCAGCAGGTCGCCGTCGACGACGGGCGCGGTGGGGATGGTGCCCGGTTGGTCGCCGAGGGTGTCGCGCAGCACCCGCGCGGCGCCCAGCAGCTGGTGCGGGGTGGCGGTGGTGAGCCCGGCGAGGGGATCGTCGTCGGCCCCCAGCGCCGTCACGTACCGGGCGGCCCACGCGCGGGCCCGTTCCTGGCCGAACACCATGCCGGGAGCGGAGCTCTGGGCGATCGCGCGGTGGAACAGGCCGCGGGCGGACGGGACGGTCAACAGGGTGGTCACCGAGATCGCCCCGGCCGACTCGCCGAAGATCGTGACCCGGTCCGGGTCGCCGCCGAAGGCCGCGATGTTGTCGCGGACCCACTCGAGCGCGGCGATCTGGTCGCGCAGCCCGAGGTTCGACTCGACGGGACGCTCCGGGGTGCCGTAGGAGGAGAAGTCGAGGTAGCCGAGGGCGCCGAGGCGGTAGTTGACGCTGACGAACACGGCCTCGCCGCGGCGGACGAAGTCGTCGCCGCGGTAGGTCGGGGCCGAGGACGCGCCGACGACGAACGCGCCGCCGTAGAACCAGACCATGACGGGGCGTGGCTCGGTCGACGGGGTCGTCGGGGCGCTGACGTTGAGCGTCAGGGAGTCCTCGTCCATCGGGGTCGTCCGGCCGGCGCCGATGAACTCGCCGACGCGCTCCTGGATCGGCACCGGGCCGTACCGCGACCCGTCGCGCACGCCCTCCCACGGCACGACGGGCTGCGGTGCGCGGAAGCGGCGCTCCCCGACCGGCGGCGCGGCGTAGGGGATGCCCCGCCACGCGTGGACGTCGCGCCGGGTGATGCCGCGGACGAGGCCGCCGGTGGTCTTCACCTCCGGGCCCGGAGCGGGCACCTGGTGACGGGAGCGCATGATCCCGAGCCTGCCCCGCGGCCCCGCCCGGCGCCCGTCGATGTGAGGGACGCGCCGCTCCCGGGCGTGTCGCGGCTCTCGTCCGTCGGTCGGCGACCCCCTCGTGACGGGACGAGTGGACGTGCTGACACGCTCGGCGGTACGCGGAGCCACGCTCGGTCACACAACTGAGTCATGTTCGCCCTAACGGCCCAGCGTGTCGCGTTGCGGCTGACGAGGATTTCCCTCGATGGACGTGCAGACGGACGCGGGGGTCGACGCCGCACTGTGGGGACTGGAGGCCGCCTTCGTGGCGCACCCGCCCCCGCGGTCGCTGGCGGGCTGCCCGCACTGCCACGGCGAGGTGCGGGTCGCCGACGCGGACCCGCTGACGCTCGCCCTCGCCCTGGGCAACACGCTCGGGACCGCGGACGACCTCCGCGCGCTCACCCCGTTCCTGCTGCGCCGGGCGCTCACCGACGAGCGGCTCGACCTCCGGACCGTCCTCGGGCGGATCGCCGAGACCTGGGCGGACTGGACCGACCTCGAGCGCGACGCGGTGCGCGACGTGGTCGACGCGGTGTGGTCGGCGCTGCTCGACACCCACCCGGACGTCCCCGACGGGGCGACGGCGGTGGCGATGCTCGACGGCATCGGCGCCCTCGGGGATCCGCCGGACCGGCTGCTCGCGATCTGGGAGTACAAGGAGATCGCCAGCGCCGATCACCACCTCGCCGAGCTGGTCGTCGACGCCTTCTACGGCGCGCGGGTCGACGAGCGGGTGCTGGCCTGGGCGCGGGCCCTGCCGCAGCGCGAGCGCCTGGAGCGCGCCCGCGAGCGCGACGCCGGCCAGCGCTGGGCGGGCACGCTGGCGGCGGCGTGCGACCTCGTCGGGTGAGCGGATGACCATCGGAGCGACACTGGTCCGGTGGCGAGCTCGCGGGGTCTGCCCGACACCCTGGTCGACGAGTTGTGGCGGCGCGCGGTCGGCGGGATCGGTCCGTTCGCGGGCGCGGCGTCGGTGGCCGAGGACGCGCTGGCGGCCACCGACGACGACGCCGAGGCCGCCGTCCGCCGGATCGTCGGCGCGCACGTGCGGCTCGCGGCGAGCTCGGGGCTGCTGACGAGCCTCGGTGGGGCGGCGACGCTGGTCGTCACCGCGCCGGCGGGGATGACCGGGCTCTACCTGCTCGGCACTCGCCTCGCCGCCGCGGTCGCCCACCTCCGCGGACGCGACCTCGACGACCCCGTGACGCGCACGGCGGCGCTCGTCTGCGTGCTCGGCGGCGACGGCGTCGAGCTGGCCGAGCGGACGGGGCTCGACCTCGTCAACGCCTCGCTGCTCTCGGGCCTGCGGCGGCTGCCGCCGGAGGTGCGCGCGCAGCTCGACACGCGGATCGGCTACCGGCTGACCTCGCGCTTCACCCGCCGCGGCGCGCTCAACGTCACCAAGCTCATCCCGGTCGTCGCCGGCCCGATCGGCGCCGGCGCGGACGCGATCGCCATGCGGACGGTGGCGACGTTCGCCCAGGCCCACCTGTGACCGGAGCCGACGGTCACGACCACGCCCGCGGGCGCGGGATGGCGCGGGACTTCGCCGCCCTGCTCGGCTGCGTGCTGCTGACCCAGGTCGCGCTGAACCTCGCCCGCCCGCTCGTGTCGTACCGGGCGATCGCGCTGGGCGCCGACGCGACGACGATCGGGCTGATCACCGCGGCCTACGCGCTGCTCCCCGTGCTCGTCGCGGTGCCGCTCGGGCGCGTCACCGACCGCTCGGGGCGCACGACCGCGGTGCTGGCGCTGGGGGTCGTCCTGCTCGGGGTCGCGCCGCTGGCGCTGTCGGCCACGGACACCCTGTGGGCGGTGGGGCTGGCGAGCACGGCCCTGGGCTTCGGGCACCTCGCCTTCATGATCGCGGCGCAGGGCACCGTCGCGGCGCGCAGCGAGACCGGCGCCCTGGACCGGGCGTTCGGTCTGTTCACCGCCGCCGCCTCGGCCGGCCAGCTGGTCGGCCCGCTGCTCGCCGGGGCGCTGCTCGGGACCGCGTCGGGCGACGTGCTGCTGGCCGCGAGCCGCCAGGCGCTGCTGGTCGCGGGCGTCACCGCCTTGCTGGCCCTGCCGCTCGTCGTGCTGCTGCGGCGGCGTGCGGTGCCCCGCGCCGACCCGTCGCCCGAGGGCGAGCGGACGCGCGTCCTCACCCTGCTCGGGCGCCCCGGGATGCGTCCGGGCCTGCTCGTGAGCCTCGCGCTGCTGGCCACGATCGACCTGCTCACCGCGTACCTCCCGCTGCTCGGCGAGCAGCGCGGCATCGCCCCGGCCGTGGTGGGCGTGCTGCTGTCGGCCCGCGCGGCGACCTCGCTGGCCTCGCGCCTGCTGCTGGACCGGCTGCTCGCCCGGTGGAGCCGCCCGGTGCTGGTGGTCGCGAGCGCGGCGGGGTCGGCGGTGGCCCTGGTGGCCGCGGCGTGGCCGGGCGCCGGGGTGGCGGTCCTGGCCGTCGCGCTCCCGCTCTGCGGCGTCTTCCTCGGCCTCGGCCAGCCGCTGACGATGACGCTGACCGTGCGCTCGGCGCCCGCGTCGTCGCGCAGCACGGCGCTGGCGCTGCGCCTGCTCGCGCACCGGGTCGGCCAGGTCGCGGTGCCCGCGGCGGCGGGGCTCGTCGCCGGCGTGGCCGGGGCGGCGGGGGCGCTGTGGATGGCGGGCGGGCTGCTCGGGGTCGCCGCCGGCGCCGCCGCCGACAGCGCCCGCCGCGGCGCGATCGAGCCCTGACCCGACACCTCGCGTCCCGGAAGTCACCCGACCGGGCGCCTTCTGCGTGTGATGGGACTGCCGTGACTCCTGTGGGGGTCAAGGTGGTGATCACGCGGTGCCGGTCGGCGCCGCCGCGAGACGCGGAGGGGTGTGCGCGATGGCCGGGTCCCGGGGTCCGACGGGGCGTCCCCGCAGGAGGGCGCGAGCGCGGTCGGTCGGCGTCGCGGCCCTGGTGGCGGCGACCGTCCTGGTGCTGCCCCCGGGTCCGGCCGCCGCGACGCCGCCCGCGGCACCGGCCGACCCGGCCCCGCCCGGGAACGCCGTCAGCCGGCCCGACCCGGCGCACGCCGTCCTGCCGCCGGCCGCCCTGCCGCCCGCTGCGCCCGTCGCCACCGGCATCGCGCCGGTGACCTACGCGCCCGGCGCCCGCGACGCCTTCGGCGCGCGGCGGGCGCACAGCCCCGAGCCCCTGCGCCTCGTCGCCGTCACGTGGACCGGCCCGGCACCCGACTCGGTCGCGCTGCGCTCCACCGACGCCGCCGGAACCTGGGGCGCCTGGACCGACCTCGACCCGGTCGGCAGCCAGCGCGACGACCCCGTCCCCGGCGCGGGCCCGCAGCGGGGCGGGACCGACCCCATTTGGGTCGGCGACCGCACCGCGGTCGAGGTGCGCGCGATGCGCGCCGGGCAGCCGGTCACCGACCAGGTGCAGGTGGTGCGGATCGACCCCGGGCTCGGCAGCAACGACGAGGCGATCGGCGCGATGGGTTCGGCGCGCGGCCCCGCGGCGCCGACGTACGTCACCCGGGCGCAGTGGGGTGCCGACGAGTCGATGATGAGCTGGCCGCCGGAGACCACGCCGACGGTCAAGGCCGTCACGATCCACCACACCAGCGAGTCCAACGACTACTCGCCGGCCGACTCGCCCAAGATCGTCCGCGCGATCTACGCCTACCACGCCCGCACCCAGGAGTGGGGGGACATCGGCTACAACGCGCTGGTCGACAGGTACGGCACGATCTACGAGGGGCGCGCCGGCGGCCTCGACCGCGCCGTCGTCGCGGCACACGCCGGCGGCTTCAACCGCGAGACCTTCGGCATCGCGGTGATGGGCAACACCTCGTCGACACCCCCGACGCCGGCCGCGATGGACTCGGTGGCGGCGCTCGCGGCGTGGAAGCTCGGCGGTCTCTACCGCGATCCGCGGCAGGAGGTCGAGCTCACCTCCGCCGGGGGCGGGACCTCCCGGTACCCCAAGGGTCAGACGACCACCGTGCCCGCGCTGTTCGCCCACCGCGACGTCGGCAACACCTCCTGCCCCGGCGACGCGGGGTACGCGCAGCTCGAGCCCCTGCGGGCCGAGGTGCAGCAGCTGATCGACCAGACGGCGACCGACGTGCGCACGGCCTGGTCCGCGGCCCGGGCGGCCCTCGGCGAGCCCGTCCGCGTCGAGTCGCCGACCGCCGACGGCACCGGGCGCAGCACCGACTTCGAGCACGGCACCGTCGTCTGGTCGCCGCGTACCGGGGCGTGGCCGGTGACCGGCGCGATCGCGGCACACTGGCGCGCCGCCGGGGCCGAGACCTCGGCGCTCGGCTACCCCAGGAGTGCGGAGTACGACGTGCCGAACGGGCGCCAGCAGGACTTCGAGCACGGGCGGCTCACGTGGTCCCGCGACACCGGCGCGGTGGCGTCACCGGCGTGAGCGCGTCCGGCGGCGGCGCGCCGGGCAGGGCACACTGCGCGCCGTGGACGACGACACGGGCCGGCGGGCAGCCGTCGACGGCGCCGTGGACCGGTTCCGCGCGCTGGTGGACGCGGGCGAGCCGGACCTGCTCGACGCCGCGCTGGAGATCGCTCGCGCGGCCGACCCGTCCGCCGACGTCACCACGGCGCGGGCCGAGATCGACCGGCTCGCGGTCGGCGTGGACGGCCTCGACGCGCTCGTGCGGCGCCTCTACGTCGAGGAGGGCTTCCACGGCGACCGCGAGGACTACTACGACCCGCGCAACTCCTCGCTGACCGAGGTGCTCGCCCGGCGCACGGGCATCCCGATCACGCTGGCGGTCGTGTGCCTGGAGGTCGGGCGGCGCGCCGACGTCGCGCTGGAGCCGGTCGGGATGCCGGGCCACTTCCTCGTCCACCCCGTGGGCTCGGCGCTGCACCTCGACCCGTTCACCGGCGAGCTGCTCGACCGCGACCAGTGCGTCCGGCGCTTCCGGGAGGCCACGGGCCTGGGCCGCGAGGTGGCGTTCGACGACGCGCTGCTCGCGCCGATCGGGACCGAGGCGGTGCTCGTGCGCATGCTGACCAACCTGCGCGGCATTCACCGCTCGCGCGGCGACCTCGCCGAGCTGGGCTGGGTGCTGCGCATGCGCCTGGGCCTGCCCGGGGTGTCGGCGACCGAGGTCGCCGAGCTCGCCGAGGTCTGGGGCCGGCGCGCGGCCTTCCGCGAGGCGGCCGACCTCCTCGACACCTGGGCCGAGGCGCCCCGCGACGCCGACGCCCTGCGCCGCCACGCCCGCCGCTGGCGCGCCCACCTCAACTGACGTGCGTGATCTTCTGAGCTATAGCTCAGAAGATCACGCACGTGGGTCGGGCAGCCAGGAACCGTGGAAGCCCGCGGGGACGCCGCGGGGGAGGGTCACGGCGGCGACGGGGGCGCCGGCGACGTCGGTCGCGTCGAGCACCAGCAGTCGCGAGGCGCGGCCGTCGCGGGTCGTCGTGATCGTCAGCAGCCAGCCGTCGTCCTCGGCCCGGTCGGACACCGTGCCCGACGGCGAGGACGGCACGAACACCGCCTCGCCCGCCGTGACGTCCGGGCCCAGCTCGTGGCTGGTCAGCGTGCCGTCGGCGTCGACCTTGACCACCGCGCCCGCCCGCTCGCCGCGCGCGCCCCGGTCGGCGATCGCGTAGCGCCACCGCGACGCCCGCCCGACCCGCGACTCGTCGAGCGTCGGGAACTCGACGCCCCGGTCCTCCAGCGTGGTCTCGCACACCGAACCGTCCCGCGGGTCGAGCACCCAGCGGTGCATCCGCGCGGCGCCGGTGGCCGCGGCGGCCGCGGCCGGGTCGCCCGGGACCGGCCCGCCCCACATCACCCCCACGTCCGCCGGCGCGTAGCGCGCGCCGTCGACCACCACGCGGCCCTCGGCGTCGGTGGACGCGCCGCCGACGTGGAACACGTAGCAGGGGTCGACGTCGAACCACGTCACCGCGCACGCTGGGTCGTCCTGGCGCATCACGCCCAGCCGCGCGCCGTAGGCCTCGTCCCACCCGAACGGCATGCCGGTGGCCATCCGCTCCCACTGGAACGTCATCGGCAGGTCGAGCCAGACGACGTGCTCGGCGGTGACCGCGAAGTCGTGCATCATCGTCGGCCCCGCGACCGCGACCTCCCGGCTGGTCAGCTCCGTGCCGTCGGCGGAGAGCCGGTGGTAGGTCAGGTGCGGCGGGAACGGTGAGTAGCCGAAGAAGTGCAGGTCGCCGGTGTCCGGGTCGGTCTTGGGGTGCGCGGTCATCGCCGTCGTGAGCCGCCCGCCGAAGTCGCAGGGACCGACCGTGCCCAGCGCGCGGTCCACCTCGTACGGCAGCCCGTTCTCCACCAGCGCGAGCAGCCGTCCCGCGTGCTCGATCACGTGGGTGTTGGCGGGCACGGCCGTGAGGTCGACGCCCGCCTCGGACAGGAACGGGTGGCCCTCGAGCGCGCGGGTGCGCACCCAGCGGTTCCGGTACCACTCCGCGCGCCCCTCGCGCAGCCGCACGCCGTGCAGCATCCCGTGGGCGGTGAACAGGTGGCCCGGCTCCTCGCCGGGCAGCCGGTTCGGGCCGTTGCGCAGGTAGCGGCCCGTGAGCTCGGGCGGCAGCGTGCCCTCGACGGGCAGGTCGACGGCGTCGATCTCGTCGGGCACCGGCGCGAAGCGCCCGCCCAGCTCGGGACGCCGGCCGATCTCGGTGGGGCTGCTCGTCATCCCGCCAGCGTCAACCTGTCACGATGGACATGTCAACCCGGACTGGTAGCGTCGTCGCATGTCGCTGCGCCACGCCCTGCTGGGTCTGCTCGCGCAGGGGCCGGCCAGCGGGTACGACCTCACGCGCACCTTCGACGGCAGCCTCGGACGCTACGCGTGGCAGGCCGGGCACAGCCGGATCTATCCCGAGCTGAACAAGATGGCCGACGCGGGTCTGGTGGTGGTCGACGAGACCGGCCCGCGGGGGCGCAAGACCTACGCCCTCACCGACGACGGGCGCACGGAGCTGCGCCGCTGGATGCTGCACTGGCCCGAGCAGACGACGGTGCGCGACGAGACCGTGCTGCGCATGTTCCTCGTCCAGTCGCTCGAGCCCGACGACGCGCGCCGCCTGCTCGAGGGCATCGCCGAGCACTGCGCCCGCGAGCTCCAGCGCCTGCGGCCGCTGATGGACGAGCTCGACGCCGAGCACGACCCGCACGAGCCGGTGCCGTTCGGTCGGCTGGCCGGCGAGTACGGCGTGCGCCAGTACGAGGCCGTGCACGGCTGGGCCCTCTGGAGCCTGGAGCGGCTGGCGGCGACCGTCCCGAGCTGATCAGGCGTTTGCGTGGTGCTCCTCGGCCCACGCGCGCGCCCTGGCGCCGGTGCGCGCGCCGTACCAGCCGTTCCAGATCGACAGCCCGACGATCACCGTCACCATCATCGCCGTCGAGACCCCGACCATGACGTCGATCGGCAGCAGGTAGATCAACGGGATGCGCAGGGTGGCCTCGAGCAGCAGCCCGACGCCCCACACCACCGCGCTGAGCCGGAACGTGTGCCGTACCGGCGGGATCGTCCGGTAGTACTCCTCCATCTCCCGGGCCTGGCGCGGCTGCCACGTCTGGAACGCCGAGAGCGTCAGCGGCTTGCGGGAGAACAGGCTCGCGAGGAAGACGAGGCCGACCAGGGCCGTGCCGAACGAGTCCTTGACCAGCAGGAACCGGGGGTCGCCACCGACGAACGCCAGCGCGAGCCCGAGCCCGAACACCGCGAGCATCACCGCGGCGAACCACGTGACCTCGCGCGCCCGCACCGCCACCCACACCAGCCGCAGGCCCGCCGCGAGCGTCGCGACGAGCAGCGCGACCCAGTCGGACGCGCCGAGCAGGTGCAGCGCGTAGTAGCCGACGAGCGGCACGCCGACGTCCCAGAGCAGCCCCGAGAACTGGCGCAGCCCGGGGCGCTGCGGCTCGTCGGCCTCGACGGTGGTCGACGTCTCCTGCTCCACGACGCCAGCGTCCACCTGTCCGCAGCGACATGTCAACCAGGACATGTCAGTCATCGGTGTCGAGACCCTGCTCGATGGCGTAGCGGGTGAGCTCCACGCGGTTGGCCAGCTGGAGCTTGCGCAGGGAGTTCTGGACGTGGTTCTCCACGGTGCGGTGCGACAGCGTCAGGCGCGACGCGATCGCCCGCGCCGTCAGGCCCTTCGCCACGAGGCGCAGCACCTCGGTCTCCCGCGGGGTCAGGCGCGGCTCGTCGGGCCCGACGCCCTCCAGCCGCCGGTACTCGCCGAGCACCAGCCCGGCCAGGCCCGGGGAGAACACGGCCTGTCCGGCGGCGGTCCGCGTGACGGCGTCGACCAGCTCGTCGAGCCCGGCCGACTTCACCAGGTAGCCCGACGCCCCGGCCCGCACGGCGCCGAGGACGTCGCCGTGCTCGGCGCTCGCCGAGAGCACGAGCACCCGGGTGTCGGGCAGCGCCGCCCGGATGCGTGCCGTCGCCTCCGCCCCCGAGAGCTGCGGCAGCTGCAGGTCCATGAGCACGACGTCCGGGCGCGTCGCCGGCGCGATCCGCACGGCGGCGGCCCCGTCGGGGGCGGTGGCGACGACGTCGACGCCCCGCTCGGCGAGGTCGCGGGCGACGCCCTCGCGCCAGATCGGGTGGTCGTCGACGACCATGACGCGGACCATCAAACCTCCCTCCGCGGCACGTGGATCTCCCACTCCGTCCCCTCGCCCGGCGCGGTGTGCAGTGCCAGGGTGCCGCCGAGCGCGGCGACGCGACCCCGGATCGAGCCGGCGACGCCGAGGTGGCCCTGCGCGGCGGCCTCCTCGAGCCGGCCCTCGGGGATCCCGATGCCGTCGTCGCGCACGCTCACGGTGACGCCCGTGTCGTCGTCCTCGACGAGCACCCACAGGCCCGCGTCGGCCCCGGCGTGCGTCGCGGCGTTGGCCGCGGCCTCGCGCACCACCGCGGCCAGCTCGTCGGCGTCGGCCGCGGGCAGCAGCACCGGTCCGGCCGGCACCGCCAGCGACGCCCGGGCCGGCAGCGCACCCCCGAGGCGGGCGGCGAGGTCGACGGTGCCGTCCTCGCGCGGCGCCGGCGACGAGGTGATCAGCCGGCGCAGCGCCACCTCCTGCTCGCCGGCCAGGCGCGCGAGCTCCGGGGCCGGGAGCTCGTCGCCGCGGCGCCGGACGAGCGCGAGCACCTGGAGCACGCCGTCGTGGATGTCGCGCGCGAGCCGTTCGCGCTCGGCCGTCGCCGCCTCTCGGGCCGCCGCGGCGCGCAGCCGTTCGGTGGAGCGACGCATGGTGTCGGCGGCGAGGCCGACCGCGAGGCCCGCCACCAGCAGCAGCTGCGCGTCGAAGAGCAGGGCGCCGTCGACCGTGCGGCGCACCCCGAACAGCACCCCGAGGGTGACCACGGCGCCCGCGAGGCCGCCGCGCCACCCGAGGGCGACGGCCAGCGCGAGCACCGGCCCCGCCGACCACACGGTCGTGATCACCGCCCCGCCCGCGGCGACCCGCTCCGGGGTCTCCACCAGCAGCGTCGACGCCGTCGCGAGTGCGGTGAGCCCGAGGTCGACGACGGCCGTCGCCGGGTCGCCGGTGCGCAGGTAGCGCCACGAGGACACCGCCGTCCACACCGCCATGCCGACGAGGACCGCGACGCCGAGCGCCGGGCGCGCCCAGGCGTCGAACGCCCGGACGAGGTTGACCACCGCCGCGGCGAGCGCCACCACGCGGTAGACGACGAGGCCCCGCCAGAGCGGCGCGAGGTCGGGGTGCGCCCGGGCGCGCGCGGCAGAGGCGATCACGGGGCGATCACGAGGCGATCACGGGACCTCCCGGGGCGGGGAGCGCGAGCGTAGGGCACGGGGTCGTCGACGACCGACCATGGACGCCGAGCGTGCTCGGATGGTGATCCACGGACCTCGTCGATCACCATGCGCGCACACTCGGTGCGTTCCGTGGGTCGCCGAACGGTCTACCGTGCGGTGTCACTCGTGGATGACGATCCCGGGATCGGCTAACGCAACGCGACTGTAGGCCGAACAGGCGAGTACGAGCGCACCTGCTCGGACCACAGCGCGACGCGAGGGGGACGACGTGGACCGGTGGACACTGGCGCTGGAGGCGGTCCCCGGCAGCCTCGCGGCCGTCCGGGTCGACGAGCAGGACCACCGCCCGGTCGACGTCGAGCTGGTCGACGGCGACGCCGGGGAGCTGGGCCGGTCGTTCGCCGCGCTGGCGTGCGCCGAGGGCGGCCACCCCGACCACGTCGTCATGGTCGTGCCCGGTGACCTCGACGTCGAGCGCTTCGCGACCCTCACCGAGGCGGTCGGCCTCGCCGGCCTGCCCGAGCCGTCGTGGCTGCCCGACGCCGTGGCGTGGGCGGGGGCGCAGCTCACGGGGTGGGTCGCGGGGACGCGCGCGCTCGTCGTCGACGCCCGCGGGGACGACCTCGTCGCGTGGTCGGTGTGCACGGCCGACGACGGCGTGGCCATCGCGCAGGGTGGCGCCCTGGACCTCGGCGGGCGGCTGGACACCCTGCTGGGCGGGGTCGTGCGCGCCAAGCTCGCGGTCGTGGCGCCGGAGCTCGCGGACGCCCTGCGCGGTCGGGTCGACGCGGCCGCCCGGCGCGACGCCGCCCACCTCGACCGCGAGCTGCGCGAGGCCCGCCGCCTCCTGTGCCGCGCGGACGACGAGGAGCTGGTGGTCTCGGCCGGGGAGACCGAGGTCTACCTGGACCGCGACGAGTTCACGCAGCTCGCCGACCACGCGCTGCACGACGTCGTCGTCGAGGCCCTCGGCCAGGAGGCCCCGCACCTCCCGATGGTCGTCGTCGCCGACCGGCCCACCGCGATCGTCGAGCACCTCGCTCCGCGCGCCACCGTGGTCCGGGCGCCCGAGAACGAGAGCTCGCTGGCCGGGGCGGCGGCCCTCGTCCTGCCGCGCCCGGCCGACGACCTCGACGACCCGACGCCCACCGACGGCATCCCGCGGACCGTGCTGCCGTTCCCGGCGCCCGCGTCCACCCCGCCGGCGACGCCCCGCGGGGGAGACGTGGTCCCGGCGCCGCGAGCTCGACGGCGGCCCGCAGCGCGGAGCAGGGTCAGGACGTGACGGCCTGCACGTACTGCTCGGCGTCCTTCTCCTCGAAGGACAGGCCGCAGCCCTCGGCGTGCTCGACCTTGAACTGCTCGAACTTCGCGCCGAGCTCCTGACGGAACGCGAGCGACGTGACCTTGCGGAACGGCGCGAGGTCGTCCCGCTCCTCCTCGGCCATGTGGTGGTTGTTCGCCTGGTCGGTCTCGTCGATGGCGTCCCACCACTCCTGGCTGCCGACCTCGGCGTTGCGCGCCTTGTCGGTGCCCTCGCGGATCTCGTCGTGGTCGCCGACGGCGTCCTCGGTGGCCGACGCGTCCTCGTCGTCGGCGCGGCGGGCCATCGACGGGTAGAAGTGCTGCTCCTCGGCGGAGGCGTGGATCTCGAGCTGGACCGCCAGCGCGTCCCAGACCTTCGCGGCCTCCTCGGGCTGCTCGCGCAGGTCGGCCAGGCGCAGGAACTGACGACGGAACCAGTCGTGGTCGTCGAGGATCATCTCGGTGATGTCGGCGGACATGCGGGCCTCTCGTTCGCGTGGTGGCGACCCGGTCCTACCCCGGCCTGCCGGGGACCAACCGGCAGGCCACCCTCACCTCGCGTGCACGGCCCCCGCCGCGTCGACGAACCACACCTCGGCCCGCGCCCCCGCCAGCGAGGCCGACCGCTGCTCGGTGAGGCTGCGGTAGCGGCGGGTGTCGGGCAGGGCGATGACGATCCGCGCCCGCGGGTGCGCCCGCCGGCGCTCGGCCGCCGCCTGCTCCGCCGCGGAGAACCAGTCGCCCGCGATCGTCGTCGGGTGCGTGCGCGCCCCGTCGGCGGGCCAGCCCGTGACCTCGACGTGGACGTCGTCACCGTCGAGCGACGCGACGAGGTCCCGCGCGGGACCCTCGTCGAGGCTCGCCGAGCGCAACGTGGCGCCCCGTCGCACCAGCCAGCTCGCCACCAGCGCCTGGACGTTGACGACCCGCGACCACGCCTGCAGCGCGTCGTACGGGGGCGGCCCGCACGTGGGGCCCTCCTGCCGTCGCGGCGCGGTGGCGATCGCCTTCGGCGGATGCTTCGGCAGCCGCAGCGTCGTGCGGGGACTCGGCGACGACGGCTCGGCGGAGGGTGGCGTCGGCGCGGCGGATGCCTCAGCGACGGGAGTGTCCGGCTCGGGTGCGGCGACGGCCGGCTCCGCGGGGACCGGCCCGGCCGCGGCGGGTGTTCCGGCATCCGGCTCGGGAACCGACGGCACCGCCTCGACGGCCGCGCCCTTGGTCCGGCGGCGGCGACGGCCCGGCCGGGCGGGGAGGCGGTTGAGGATCGGGCGGGTGCCGACGCGCTCGAGTTCGCCGGCGGCGGCCATCCGCCGGCACAGGTGGTTGACGGTCTGCGGCCGCACGCCGGCCTCCGGCCCCCCGAGCGCCCGGGCCAGCGCCGCGTCACTGAGCCCTTCCGGTGACGCGGTGAGCAATCGGACCACCGCAGCGCGCCGATCGGTGGGATCCGGGCTCACCGGGAGGGCCATCGGCTCGTTCCCCTCCGTGATCGGGCAGCGGTCTCGGGCTGAGCTGGGGATTTCCGTCGCGTGACGGCACGCGCATCCACGTGCGTGACCTATCCGTGACCCGTATGGTAACGAGGCATGCTGGCACTGACGGAGACGGCGGCCGAAGCCATCTCGACCATCCTCGAGTCCAACGAGATGCCCGAGGGGTCGGGTCTGCGCATCGCGGCCACCCCCAACATGGCCGAGGAGGGTCTCGAGCTCTCCGTGGCCCCCACGCCCGCGGCGGACGACACCGTGCTCGAGGGCGGTGGCGCGGTGATCTTCCTCGAGCCCCAGGCCGCCTCGGCCCTCGACGACAAGGTGCTCGACGTCGAGCGCGTCCCGGACGCCGAGCGCGGTGACGGCGACGAGTTCCGCTTCGCGATCACGCCGCAGTCCGAGCTCCAGGACTGATCCCGCACCTCCGTCGTGCTCACTGCGTCGGGTCGTGGGTGAGGGGCTGCCCGTCGTCCCCGGCACCCGCCGCCCGGTCCCGTGGCACCCGACTCCGCCACCCCTCGAGGTGGGGATGGTCGGGTTCCAGCTCCTCGCACTGCCGCAGCGCCAGCTCCACCGTCGCGCGGTGTTCCCGTGCCAGCACCCAGGGCGGCGGGACCGTCGAGGTCGCCAGCGCCTCGGTCACCGCCGCCTTCTCCGCCACCGCGGCCGGGTCGCCCCAGCGCGCCAGCACGTCCTGGGCCCGGCGATGACGCTCCGGTCGGGGAGCGGTGCGCCGCCCCTCGACCGTCCGCGTCGGGTGGGGTAGGTGCAGCGTCGCGACGGGGACGTGACCCGGCGGGATCGGGTCGGTCGCCGCGTGGGTGCGGCCGTGGGCGAGCAGCCGCGGCAGCAGGTGGGTGTGCGGGCCGTCGGGGCTCGCGCCGTCCGGCGGCGGGATCGGCGTGTACACCTCGAGGCGCGCCACGGCCGTGCGGAACACCCGGTGCGGCCCGGCCTCGACCAGCGCCGACGCCACCGCCCCGGCCTCGGCCAGCGGGCGCCCCTCGACCGCCCGCAGCGTCGCCAGCAGCGCGGCGTCGCGCGTGCGCACGCACGCCTCGAGGTGGGGCGCCCCGACCCCGAGGTCGACCAGCACGGCCTCGCGGTCCTCCTCGCGCAGCGCCCCGGTGTCGGGGCCGAGCTCGGTGACCACGGACCGCCCGCCCGAGGGCAGCAGCAGGCACAGCGCGAGGGCCTGGCTCCAGCTGTCGCCGGTCCTCCGCTCCCACGCGACGGGCAGGACGTCGTCGCTCACCCGCACCTCGAGACCGCCCCGTGGGGTGACGACGGACGCGCGCCCCGCAGCGTGCACCACCTCGGCCGGCTCGTCGGCGTCGCGCAGGAACTCGGCCAGGGCACCGAACGTCCCGACGCTCCAGCCCGCGTCCGGGTCGCCGACCCAGGCCAGCAGGTCGTCCATCCCGGTCAGCGGCTCAGGCGGTCGGCGCGCCGACCGTCGTGACGAGCTCGCCGTCGGGCGAGGCGACCAGCTCGACGTCGCGCACCCGGCCCGCGGCCCGCACGTCCGCGAGTGCCTCGCGCAGCGCCTCGAGCGCGGCCGGCGCGGCCTGCACCGAGAGCGTCTCGACCTCCGTGCGGATCGAGAGCTTCTGCTCCGACTTGGCACGCCGGATGCCGCCGATGACGTCGGAGGCGACCGAGAGCACCTGCGGGTCGACCTCGACACCGGTGGCGGCCTCGACCGGCTCGGGCCAGGCGGCCCGGTGCACCGAGCCCTCCTGCCACCACGACCACACCTCCTCGGCGACGAACGGCAGCACCGGCGCGAAGAGCCGCTGCAGCACGCGCAGGGCCACCGCCAGCGTCGCCCGCGCCGAGTCGCGGCCGGCCTCGTCGAACTCGCCGTAGGCGCGGGACTTCACCAGCTCGAGGTAGTCGTCGCAGAAGAACCAGAAGAACTGCTCGGTGACCTCGAGCGCGACCGCGTAGTCGTAGTCCTCCAGCGCCTCGGTGGCCTTGTGCACGACCTCGGCGAGCCGGGCCAGCAGCGCGCGGTCCAGCGGCGTCGACACGGCCTCGGTCGACGGGACGCCCGCGGGCACGCCGACCCCGAGGATGAACTTCGAGGCGTTGAGCAGCTTCATCGCGAGCCGCCGACCGACCTTCATCTGCCCACGGTCGAACGCGGTGTCGACACCGGGGCGCCCGCCGGCGGCCCAGTACCGCACGGCGTCGGAGCCGAACTCGACGAGCAGGTCCATCGGCGTGACGACGTTGCCCTTGGACTTCGACATCTTCTTGCGGTCCGGGTCGAGGATCCAGCCGGACAGCGCCGCGTGGGTCCACGGCAGGCTGTCGTGCTCGAGGTGGCTGCGCAGCACCGTCGAGAACAGCCAGGTGCGGATGATGTCGTGGCCCTGGGGCCGCAGGTCCATCGGGAAGACCCGGGAGAACAGGTCGTCGTCGATGCTCCACTGCCCCGCGATCTGCGGGGTGAGCGACGAGGTCGCCCAGGTGTCGAGGATGTCGCGGTCGCCGGTGAACCCGCCGGGGACGTCACGCTGCTCGGCGGTGAAGCCGGGCGGGACGTCGGTGGAGGGGTCGACGGGCAGCGCGTCGTCGGTCGGGGTGAGGACCTGGTCGGCCAGGACCTCGCCGTCGGCGTCGAGGCGGTACCACACCGGCACCGGGACACCGAAGAACCGCTGGCGGCTGACCAGCCAGTCGCCGTTGAGGCCGCGCACCCAGTCCTCGTAGCGGTGGCGCATGAACTCCGGGTGCCAGGCCAGCTCCCGGCCGCGTGCGATCATCTCGGCGCGGGTCCCCGAGTCGTGGTCGGGCGTGTCGCGCCCGCCGTTGCGGATGTACCACTGGCGGCTGGAGACGATCTCGAGCGGCTTGTCGCCCTTCTCGTAGAACTTGACCGGACGCGTCACCGGGCGGACGTCGCCGACGAGCTCGCCGGTCTCGGTGAGCATCGCGACGATCCGCTCCTTGGCGGTGTGCACCGTCGCGCCGGCGAGCTCCTCGTAGCGCCGGCGGCCCTGCTCGGAGGTGATCCACTCGGGGGTCTCGCGCACCAGGCGGCCGTCACGGTTGATCACCGTGCGGTTGGGCAGGTCGAGCTCGCGCCACCACGCCACGTCGGTGAGGTCGCCGAAGGTGCAGCACATGGCGATGCCGGCGCCGCGGTCGGACTCGGCTGCCGGGTGCGCGAGCACCGGGACCTCGACGTCGAACAGCGGCGAGCGCACCGTCGTGCCGAACAGCGCCTGGTAGCGCTCGTCGTCGGGGTGCGCGATCAGCGCGACGCAGGCCGGGATCAGTTCGGGGCGCGTGGTCTCGATGAACACGTCGCCATCGCCGCCGTGATAGGCGATCCGGTGCCACGCGCCGGTGTGCTCGCGGTCCTCGAGCTCGGCCTGGGCGACCGCGGTGCGGAACGTGACGTCCCACAGCGTCGGCGCCATCGAGACGTAGGCCTGGCCGCGCTCGACGTTGCGCAGGAACGCGCGCTGGCTGATGGCGCGGGCGCGCGCGTCGATGGTCTGGTAGCCGTGCGACCAGTCGACCGACAGCCCGTTGCGCCGCCACAGCGCCTCGAACGCCTTCTCGTCCTCGGCGGTCAGCACCTCGCAGAGCTCGACGAAGTTCCTCCGCGAGATCGCGAGCTGCTGCTTGCCGGGCTTCTCCGGCGGGGTGAACGCCGGGTCGTACGGGAGGCTCGGCTCGCACCGCACCCCGTAGTAGTTCTGGACGCGCCGCTCGGTCGGCAGGCCGTTGTCGTCCCAGCCCATCGGGTAGAAGACGTGCTTGCCCCGCATGCGCTGGAAGCGGGCGATGATGTCGGTGTGCGTGTAGCTGAACACGTGCCCGACGTGCAGCGACCCCGACACCGTCGGCGGCGGGGTGTCGACGGAGAACACCTGCTCGCGTGTGGCCGACCGGTCGAACGCGTAGGTGCCCTCGTCCTCCCATACCCGCGCCCACCGGTCCTCGAGGCCGTCGAGGGTCGGCTTCTCGGGCACGCGCGTACCGGGGTGGGACTGCACCATGACGTCGAGTTTACCGACGGGGCCGCCGCCACTTTCCGCCTGCTCAGGGTGTGCGCACGATGATCGCGGGGCACGCCGGGGGACATGCCCACCACCATGCGCAGGATCACCCAGGACACCCCCGGCGGTCCCGAGGTCCTGCACCTCGAGGACGCGCCCGTGCCCGAGCCGATCCCCACCGAGATCCGGGTGCGGGTGACGGCGGCGGGCGTCAACCCCGTCGACACCAAGGTGCGCGCGGGCGGGGCCGGGCTCGGCTCAGCCGGCGGGGACATGACCGCCCCGCCGTTCACGGTCGGCTGGGACGTGGCCGGCGTCGTCGACGCGGTCGGGATGGGCGTGACGCGCTTCGCGGTCGGTGACCGCGTGTTCGGGATGCCCTGGTTCCCGCGCCAGGCCGGTGCCTACGCCGAGTACGTCACCGCGCCGTCGCGGCACTTCGCGCACGTCCCCGACGGGGTGGACGACGTGACCGCCGCGGCCCTCCCGCTCGCCGGGCTGACCGCCTGGCAGATCCTCGTCGACGCCGCCGACGTCCAGCGCGACCAGCGGGTGCTGATCCACGCCGCCGGCGGGGGCGTCGGGCACCTCGCGGTGCAGATCGCGAGGACCCGCGGCGCGCACGTCGTCGGCACCGCCTCGGCCGGCAAGCACGCCGACCTCGTCGCGCTCGGCCTCGACGAGGCGATCGACCACCACACCGAGGAGGTGGCCGAGGCCACCCGGGACATCGACGTCGCCGTCGACCTGACCGAGGTCAACGGACCGTCCTCGCTCGCGGTGATGCGTCGCGGCGGCCTGCTGGTCTGCGTCCCGTCCGGCGTCCCCGAGGGCCTGGCCGAGCAGGCCGAGGCCGAGGGCAAGCGGGTGACCGACTTCCTCGTCGAGCCCGACGGCGTCGCGCTCACCGGTCTCGCGCGGCTCGTCGACGAGGACGTGCTGACCGTGCGCGTCGCCGGCACCTTCCCGCTCGAGGACGCCGCGTCCGCCCACCGCGAGCTCGAGAAGGGCTCGACGTTCGGCAAGCTCGTGCTCACGCTCTGAACGGCACGGCGTCACTCGTTCCGGTGACGGCTGCTAACGGTCCACGTAGCCCGACGACATGAGCGGCAGGTCCGCCGCACGGCGGACACCACACATCTCGTCGGGGGATCACCGTCATGACCGCTGTCCAGCCGCCGCGCCACCGGGCTCCCGCCGGAGCCCAGGGCTTCGGCCGCGAGCCGCACCCCTCCGGCCCGGTGGCGGTCACGCCGCGGATCGTGCGGATGCGCCGCTCCGCGCCCGCCGACACCGTGGCACCGTCGCCGGCCGACGGGGCGCTGACGGTGCCGATCCCGCGGGCCGCGCTCGACGCCGCGCGGCCCCCGTCGGGCCCGGTGCCGCCGGCCCCGACGGGGGCCGCGCCGGTGGGGCCGAGGGTTCCGGGGGTGCCCGTCCCGGTGGGCCCGGTCGCCCCGCTCGCCCCGGTGGGCCCGGTCGCCCCGGTGGGCCCGGTGGGCCCGCGCAACGGGCTCGGCATCGCCGGCCTGGTGCTCGGGCTGTGCGGCCTGGTGATCGGCCTCATCCCGCTGTTCGGGCTGGGCGCGATCCTGCTGGGCGTCGTCGGCCTGGTGCTGGGCCTCGTCGGCGTCCAGCGCGCCCGTCGCCGCGTCGCCACCAACACGAGGACGGCGGTCACCGGCGTGGTCGCCTGCGTCCTCGCGATCGCGCTCGGCATCACCGGGCTGGTCATCGTGGCCACCGCGGTGGACCAGCTCGGCGAGGATCTCTCGGCCATCGGCGCGACCACTCCGGCCGCGGGGTCGGCGCCGGCCGCCGGCTCGGCCCCCGCGAGCTCGGCCCCCGCGAGCTCGGTCGTCGCCTTCGGCCGGACCTTCACCTACGCCGACGGGCTGGCCGTCACGGTCGACGCGCCGACCTCCTACGACCCGGGGAGCTACGCCGCCGGCCACACCAACCCGTACGCGTACAGCGTCACCGTCCGCGTCACGAACGACACCGGCGCCGCGTTCGACCCGACGCTGCTGCGGGTCATGATGACCACCGGCGGTGCCCCGGCCTCCCAGATCCTCGACGATCGGTCGGGGCTGCCCCCGCAGAACCAGCTCCAGCCCGGCCGCAGCCTGACCTACGAGGTCGCCTTCTCCACCACCGCCGACACCGGCGAGGCGCAGGTCGACGTGGTCCCGTCCTTCTCCCACGACCACGCCGTCTTCACCGGCCGGCTCTGACCGACCCGCGCTGACCTGCACGCCCGACCTACACGGCGCCGTGGCGGCGCCACCGATCGAGCAGCTCCACGGCCCCGAGGACGTCGACACCGGCGTCCTCGGGGCCCTCGCGGTTGGTGAGGACGGTGAGCAGGGACCGCGCCGGACCCCGGACGGCGGCGTCGCTCTTGCGGTGCGCGTGCTCGACCCGCGGGCCCTCGGGCTCGAGGGTCACGACCCACTCGCCCGTGCCGTCGAGGCCCTCATCGGTCGCGTGCAGGTGCAGGGTCGCGCCGTCGGCGCCCAGGTCGGGGCGCCTCTTGGCGCTGCGCACCACCATCTCCAGGTGCTCGTCGACGGCGTCGGCCGCGATGATCGGGTCGACGTCGGCCAGCACCGGGCGCCCGGCGCCGAGCTCGGCGTCGGCGCGGTGCACGAGCGTCTCGTGGCACTGGCGGCGCGCCCAGAACGACACCGGCACCAGGCCGCCGAAGCCACCGACCAGGGTGTCGTCGCCGGCGTCGCGGACGGCCTTCGTCAGGACCGCGGCGCCCTCGAGCAGCCAGGTCGACACCTCGTCGTCGGCCTCGGGCATCGGCGGGTCGGTGACCCCGCGCCGCACCAGCTTCTCGCCCGGCCGGGAGACGGTCGCGGCGCACCACCGGTGCACGGCGCCGAGGTGCTCGGCGAGGTCGCGAACGGTCCACTCCGGACAGGTCGCCACCACCGCGTCCTGCCCGGAGGAGTGCACGGCGTCGGCGAACGCCGTGGTGTGGAGGACGACCTCGTCCAGGTAGCGGGCCACCGTCAGCATGGGCGCCATCTTTGCCCTCCGGGCTCGTGCGTGCTTGTCCGTGCCCCAGCACGGACGAGCACGCACGAGCGCGCTAGCGCAAACGCACGACCAGCTCGCCGTCCTCCTCGCGCGCGGAGTAGGCCGTCGCGTCGGGTGCACCCGTGGCGCACGAGCCGTCGGTCAGCGAGAACTGGTGCTGGTGCAGCGGGCACACCACCACCTCGCCGTCGGTGAGGCCGTCGGCCAGCGGGCCGCCGCGGTGCGGGCAGATCGCCCGCAGCGCGTGCAGCCCGCCCGACCGGGGCCGGAACACGGCCACCGGCTCGTCGCCGACGAGGAACGCCCGGCCCTCGCCGAGGGGGATCTGCTCCACCGGCCCCAGCCGCGCCTCGACGACGCGCCCCGTCTCGGTGCTCATCGCGCCGCGCCCCGGACCGGCACCTGCGGCAGCGGGACCAGCGGCAGCGCGTCGTGGAACTGCCCGGGCGTCCGGTCGACCTGGTCGGTGGCCCAGGGATCGGCGTAGCGGTCGACCGACTCCTGCATCCGCGCGTCGAGCTCGGCGGCGATGCCCTCGGTGTCGTCGACGACGACGCCGATGATGTGGTCGAGGCCCATCCGCGGCACGAAGTCGTACGTGCGCTCCAGCCAGTTGGCGTTCTCGCGGTAGTACTGCAGGAACCGTCCGGTGAGGCGCAACGCGTCGGCGTGCGTGTCGACCGTCGCCAGGACATCGCCCTTCCGGACCGTCGCGCCGGCGGCACCACCGACGTAGATCTGCCACTGTGTCGATCCCCCGGGCCGCCCTTCCACGGCGACGAGACCGACGTCCTTCACCATCGACTCGGCGCAGTTGCGTGGGCAGCCCGACACGGCGAGCTTCATCTTCGCCGGCCCCTCGATGCCTTTGTAGCGCTCCTCCAGGTCGATCCCGAGCCGCGTGGAGTCGCCCAGCCCGAAGCGGCAGAAGTCGGTGCCGACGCAGGTCTTCACGGTGCGGAAGCTCTTGCCGTAGGCCCAGCCCGAGGGCATGTCGAGGTCCCGCCAGACCTCCTGGAGCTTCTCCTTCGGCACCCCGAGCAGGTCGATGCGCTGCCCGCCCGTCAACTTGATCATCGGGATGTCGTGCTTCTCGGCGACGTCGGCGATGCGGCGCAGCTGCGCGGCGTCGGTGACCCCGCCGGACATCCGCGGGACGACGGAGAACGTGCCGTCGCGCTGGATGTTGGCGTGCACGCGGTCGTTGATGAAGCGCCCGTCGCGCTCGTCGACGAACTCGTCCGGCCACATCATCCGCAGCAGCGCCGTCAGGCCCATCTTCGAGCCGACGTGCTCGTTCCCGTCGGGCGCGAGCGCGGCGAACACCGCCGAGACGCTCCGCAGCCCCCGTTCGCGGATCTCGCGCATCAGGGTCGGCTTGTCCAGCGGGATGCCCGGCACGTAGTAGGAGTCGGCCGGGTCCTCGGCGCCGGCCCCGCCGAGCGCGGCCTCGACGACCTCCTTGACCAGGCCCTTGCACGATCCGCACCCCTTGCTCGCGCGCGTCTGCGTCATGCAGGCCGACACGGACTCCGCGCCGTGCTCCACGCACGCGACGAGGTCGCCCTTCGAGACGCCGTTGCAGTGGCAGATCTGGGTGTCGTCGGGCAGGTCCGCGGCGGCGGAGGCGTCGCCGGCCGCACCGAGGTCGAACAGCAGCCTGACGCGCTCCTCGGGCAGCGCGGAGCGGCTGTCGAAGGCCTGGGTCAGCGCCGCCACCTTGCTGACGTCCCCGACCAGCGTCGCGCCGATCAGCGTCCCGTCCCGGATGACGACCGTCTGGTAGACCCCGCGCCCGGTCTCGGAGAACTGCACGAACTCGTCGGACTCGCGCTCCGGGGCCTTGACGCCCATCTGCGCGACGTCGACGCCCGCGACCTTGAGCTTCGTCGCCAGCCGCGAGCCGTGGTACTCCGCGTGCGGGTCCGCACCCGTCACCACGTCCGCGAGCACGGCGGCCTGCTCCCACAGCGGACCGACGACACCGTAGACCTCGCCGCGGTGCTGGGCGCACTCGCCGACGGCGAAGATCGCGTCGTCGTCGACCGAGCGCATCGTGTCGTCCACGACGATCGCGCGCTGGGTCTCCAGCCCCGACACCATCGCGAGCCCGATGTTGGGCCGGATGCCGGCGGTGACCACGACCATGTCGCACGCCAGCTCGGAGCCGTCGGTGAAGCGGACGCCCGAGACGCTGCCGTCCGATGTCAGGATCTCGTTGGTCTTCACCCCGAGGTGGAGGTGCATGCCCATCTGCTCGAGCTTGCTGCGCAGCACCTTCGACGCCTCGGCCTCGAGCTGCTGGTTCATCAGCACCTCGGTCGGGTGCACGACGTGCACGGCGACCCCGTGCGCTTGCAGCCCGGCGGCCGCCTCGAGACCGAGCAGCCCGCCGCCGATGACCACCGCGGAGTGCCGGCCCTGGACGTGACGGAGCATGTTCGTCGCGTCGTCCAGCGACCGGAACCCGAACACCCCGCGCGTCAGCTCGGTGTTCGACGCCCACATGCCCTCCATGGGCGGGAAGAACGAGCGGCTCCCGGTGGCGAGCACGAGCACGTCGTACGGCGTCACCGAGCCGTCGTCGCCGAGGACGACCTTCGCGTGCCGGTCGATGCGCACGATGCGGACGCCGGCGTGCAGCGTGATCCCGTTCTCGTCGTACCAGTCCAGCGGGTTGAGGTAGAGGTCGTCCGCGTCGTCGTCGTCCACCGCCTCGTCGGCGGCGTTCGCGAGCACCTCCGAGAGCAGGATGCGGTTGTAGTTGCCGTAGGGCTCGTCGCCGAAGACGGTGATGGCGAACTGCTCATCGCCGCCGCGCGCGAGGATCTCCTCGAGCGCGCGGGCGCCGGACATGCCGTTGCCGACGACCACCAGGCGGCGCATCAGACCTCCACCAGACCGCAGTCGACGACGAGCGTGCCGCTGGTCCCGGCCGGGGCCGTGTAGTGCACCTCGACGGAGGTGCCGGCGAGGAGATCCTCGACCACGCGCAACGACACGTGCATGTCGGCCTTCGCCCCGACCGGCAGCCACCGCGCGGGCGCGCCGTCGAACACGAGGACGACCGTCGCGAGCTCGCCGGAGGAGTTGCCCGCGCGCACGTAGAGCACCTGCCCCGTGACGCCCTCGGGGACGGTGTAGGTCAGCGTCGGGTGCAGCAGGGCCGGCTTGTCCAGCCCCTTCCCGTCGAAGGCGAACGCGCCCTGCAGGAACCGTGGCGTGGTCATCATCCGGAGGGGTCCTCTCGTTCGGGCGAGCGGAGCGACGGGGGGTCGGCGGTGCGGGCGGCTTCCAGTGCGACCGCGCAGACCTTGAACTCCGGCATGCGGGAGGCCGGGTCCAGCGCGGGGTTCGTGAGGTCGTTGATCGTCTGCTCGCCCGACCAGTGGAACGGCGCGAAGACCGTGTCCGGCCGGATCGTCGTGGTGAGCCGGGCGCGCATCCGGGCGCGGGCGCGGCGGGTGCGCAGCTCGAGGTCGCCGCCCTCGGCCACGCCGAGGCGGGCGGCGAGGTCGGGGTGGATGTCGACGGCGGGCTCCGGCTCGGCGTCCAGTAGCGCCTTGGTCCGCCGGGTCTGGGTGCCGGACTGGTAGTGCGCGCGGCTGCGGCCGGTGGTCAGGCGGTACGGGTACTCGTCGTCGGGCGTCTCGGCGGCGTCGCGGTGGTGCACGACGTGGAAGCGGGCGCGCCCGTCGGGCGTCGGGAAGGCGTCGCGGAACAGCCGCGGGGTGCCCGCGTCGTCCTCCGAGCGGCACGGCCAGAACACCCCCTGCTCGGCCTCGATCCGCTCCCAGGTGATGCCCGCGTAGTCGGCCTTCCCGCCCGCGCTGGCGCGGCGCAGCTCGTCGAACACGGCGCGCGGGTCGTCGTCGAAGGGCTCGCCGCGCCCGAGACGCCGGGCCAGGTCGGCGAGGACGGCGAGGTCGCTGCGCACGCCCTCCGGGGCGTCCGTGACGCGTCGGCGGCGCAGGACGCGGCCCTCGAGGTTGGTCATCGTGCCGTCCTCCTCGGCCCACTGCGTGGTGGGCAGGACGACGTCGGCGAGCTCGGCGGTCTCGGAGAGGAAGAGGTCGGACACGGCGAGGAAGTCGAGGCTGCGCAGGCGCTCGCGCACGTGGGCGGCGCGCGGGGCGGAGACGGCGACGTTCGAGGCCATGACCAGCAGCGCGCGCACGCCGCCGTCGGTGCCGAGGCCGTCGAGCATCTCGTAGGCCGAGACGCCGGGCTGCGGGAGCTCGTCGGGGTCGACGCCCCAGACGCCCGCGACGTGGGCGCGCGCCGCGGGGTCGGCGAGCATCCGGTAGCCGGGCAGCTGGTCGGCCTTCTGCCCGTGCTCGCGCCCGCCCTGCCCGTTGCCCTGGCCGGTCATCGTCGCCCAGCCCGAGTACGGGCGGCCGGGCAGGCCGAGGGCGAGCGCGAGGTTGATCCAGGCCAGCGCGGTGTCCGAGCCCTTCGCGTGCTGCTCGGCGCCCCGGCCCGACAGGATCATCGTCGCCCGGGACTCGGCGAGCAGCCGGACCGCGCGCTCCATCACCGCGACCGGGACGCCCGTGATGCGCTCGACGCGGTCGGGCCAGTACTGGCGCAGCGCGCGCTTCACCGCGGGCCAGCCGGTGGTGCGCCCGGCGACGTAGGCGGTGTCGACCAGGCGGTGCTTCACCGCGAGGTGCAGCAGCCCGTTCGCGAGCGCGAGGTCGGTGCCGGGCACGGGCTGGAGGTGCACGTCGGCGGCGGCCGCGGTGGCGGTGTGGCGGGGGTCGACGACGAGATGGGTCGCCCCGCGCTCCCGACCCGCGGCGAACCACCGCATCGCGGGCGGCATCACGTCGGCGGGGTTGGAGCCGACGAGCAGCACGGTGTCGGCGCGGGCGATGTCGGACAGCGGGAACGGCATGCCGCGGTCCACCCCGAACGCCTTCGTCGCGGCCGCCGCGGCCGACGACATGCAGAAGCGGCCGTTGTAGTCGACCGAGGCGCTGCGCAGCGCGACCCGGACGAACTTGCCGGCCTGGTAGGCCTTCTCGTTGGTCATCCCGCCGCCGCCGAACAGGCCCGCGGCGTCCGGGCCGTGGCGCTCCTGCGCGACGGTGAGGCCGTCGGCGATCCGCCGGAGGGCCTCGTCCCAGGTCGCGGCCCGGAACGGCTCGTCGCGGACGTCGCGGACCAGGGGCGTCGTGAGCCGGTCGGGGTGCCCGAGCAGCTCGGCCGCCGACCGGCCCTTCTCGCACAGCCCCCCGCGGTTGGTGGGGAAGCGCGCGCCCGTCACCTCGAGCACCGTCCCCGCGCCCTGCTCGCGTGGCGTGAGGGTCATGCCGCACTGCAGGGAGCAGTACGGGCAGTGGGTGGTGGTCGGGGATCCGGCCATGCCCCCCACGCTGCGGGCGCGCCGTTTCCCGCCGGTTACACGGGCGCTACGCCTGCGCGAGCGAGGGTGCGACGCCCGCCACCGCGGGACCGGAGACGCCGAACGCCTCGGCCACCAGCTCGTACGACCGGCGACGCTCGGCGGCGTCGTGGATGGGCGTCACGAGCATGATCTCGTCGGCGTCGGCCTCGCGGGCACGGCGCTCGAGGTCGTCGCGGACCTGCTCGGGCGTCCCGGCGGTCATCTTCGGCGCCATGCCCTGCTCGACCTGGAGCTCGAGGGGGCTCCAGTCGTGGGCCATCGCCTCCTCGGGGCTGGGCAGCGGGCCCGGGTTGCCGGTGCGCAGCCGGGCCATCGACAGGGCGTGCGCGCGGCCCAGGGCGCGGGCGCGCTCGGCGTCCTCGCTGCACATGACCGCCGCGGCGAGGACGACGTGCGGGTCCTGGGCGCCGGCGGCGTCGCTCGGGCGGAAACCCCGGCGATAGATGCGTGTGGCCTCGCCGGGGTGGGCGCCGCCGAAGTGGCCGGCGTAGGCGAAGCCGGTGCCGAACGCGGCCGCGGCCTGCCCGCCGTAGTAGCTGGACGCGAGGATCCACACCGGCGGCAGCGGCACGTCATCGGGCATCGCGACGATGCCGGCGAAGGGGTGGTCGGCGGGGAAGCCGTCGACGTAACCGCGGAGCTCCGAGAACTGCTCGGGGAAGTCGTCCGCGGTCAACGCTTCCCGGCTGCGGCGCAGCGCGACCGCTGTACGCGGGTCGGTGCCCGGGGCGCGGCCGATGCCGAGGTCGATCCGGCCGTCCCCGTCCTGGCCGGGGTGCAGCCCGGCCAGCGCCCGGAACGTCTCGGCGACCTTCAGCGGCGAGTGGTTCGGCAGCATGATCCCGCCCGACCCGACGCGCAGGGTGGTCGTCGCGTCGGCGACGGCCCCGATGAGGATCTCCGGGCTCGAGCTCGCGACGCTGGGGATGCCGTGGTGCTCGGCGAGCCACATGCGCCGATAGCCGGCGCGTTCGACGGTGCGGGCGAGCTCGAGCGTCTCGTGCAGCGCCGCCGAGGTGCGCGTGCCGGACGGGACCGGCGAGAGGTCGAGGACCGAGAGCACGGGGTCACGCATGCCCGGTGCAACGCCGCGCCGCGCGGCCCGTGTTCCGGTGACAGCGGCCTGGCGCTGCAGACACCGGGTGTCCGTGGCGTCACACCGCCGACACTCACGACGCGCTCACCGGCTTTCGTCTCACATCGAGACGGACCTCCGCGCGGCTGCTCCGACCGCGTGAGTTTAAGGTCGGCGAGACGGGTGAGAGCGAAGGAGCGCAACGGTGCGCATCGGCGTGCCCCGGGAGTCCGGGGAGCACGAGACCCGCGTGGCCGCGACGCCGGCCACCGTGGTGGGACTGGTCGAGCTGGGGGCGACGGTCGTCGTCGAGCCCGGCGCGGGCAAGCGGGCGAGCTTCCCCGACGCCGCCTACACGGCGGCGGGCGCGGAGCTCGGCGATCCCTGGGGCGCGGACGTCGTGCTCGCGCTCGGGACGCCGGACGCCGCGCACCTCGACCGCATGACCCCGGGCGCGACGCTGGTCGCGATGGTCGGCCCGGCGCGGAACCCCGAGCTGCTCGCCGACCTCGCCCGTCGTGGGCTCACCGTGCTCGCCGCCGACGCCGTCCCCCGCATCTCCCGGGCCCAGTCGCTCGACGTGCTCAGCTCGATGGCCAACATCGCGGGCTACCGCGCGGTGGTCGAGGCCGCGCACCGCTTCGGGCGGTTCTTCGCGGGCCAGGTGACGGCGGCGGGCAAGGTCCCGCCGGCCACGGTGCTCGTCGCCGGGGCGGGCGTCGCCGGGCTCGCCGCCATCGGCGCCGCGACGAGCCTCGGCGCCGTCGTGCGCGCCACCGACCCGCGGCCCGAGGTGGCCGAGCAGGTCCGGTCGCTGGGCGGGGAGTTCCTCGCGGTCGGGACCGGGGACGCGGGCCAGGAGTCCTCCGACGGCTACGCCCGCGCCACCTCGGCGGACTACGACGCGCGCGCCGCGGAGCTGTACACCGAGCAGGCGGCGGACGTCGACGTCGTCATCACGACGGCGCTGATCCCCGGCCGGCCCGCCCCCCGGCTGCTCACCGCGGCCGACGTGGCGCGGATGAAGCCCGGCAGCGTCATCGTCGACATGGCCGCGGGGCAGGGCGGCAACGTCGAGGGGTCGGTGGCCGACGAGGTCGTCGTCACCGGGAACGGTGTGACGATCGTCGGCGACACCAACCTCGCCGCCCGCCTGCCCGTTCAGGCCTCCCAGCTCTACGGCACGAACCTCCTCAACCTGCTCAAGCTCCTGGTGCCGGCCAGGGACGGGCAGATGGTGCTCGACCTCGACGACGTCGTGATCCGCTCGATGACCGTGGCCCACCGCGGCGACGTGCTGTGGCCACCGCCCCCCATCCCGGTGTCGGCGGCCCCCGCGGTGCCGGTCGAGCCCGAGACGTCGACCCCGGTGGTGGCACCGGCGAAGCCCGCGTCCCCGGCCCGCCGGTACGGCCTCATCGCCGCGGCGTTCGCGGTCCTCTTCGCGGGCACGGCCTTCGCGCCGGCGGAGCTCGCCACCAACCTCACGATCTTCGTGCTCGCCGTGGTCATCGGCTACTACGTGATCGGCAAGGTGCACCACGCGCTGCACACCCCGTTGATGTCGGTGACCAACGCGATCTCCGGCGTCGTCATCGTCGGGGCGCTGCTGCAGTTCGGGCAGCACGGCACGGTGGTCTCGGTGCTCGCGGGCGTCGCCGTCCTGCTGGCCAGCATCAACATCGTCGGCGGCTTCGCGGTCACCCGCCGCATGCTCGCCATGTTCACGAGGGGCCCCGCCCAGGAGAGGTCGGCGCAGTGAGCCCGGAGACCGTGCCCGGACTGGCCACCGCCGCCTACATCGTCGCGGCGCTGCTGACGGTGATGAGCCTCGCCGGGCTGTCGAAGCACGAGACCGCGCGGGCCGGCGTCGCCTACGGCATCGCCGGTATGACCGTCGCCCTCGTCGCGACCGTGGTGCTCGCGGCGCAGTCGCTCACCGCCGGCGCGATCGCGCTGCTCGCCGCGGCGATGGTGGTCGGCGGCGGCATCGGGCTCTGGCGCGCCCGGGTCGTCGAGATGACCGGCATGCCCGAGCTCATCGCGCTGCTGCACAGCTTCGTCGGCCTCGCCGCGGTGCTGGTGGGGTGGAACGGCTACCTGGAGGTGGAGGCCCTGGGGCCGGCCCAGACCACGGTGGCGCCCGAGCTGCTGGGCATCCACTCCGTCGAGGTCGGCGTCGGGGTGTTCATCGGCGCGGTCACCTTCACCGGCTCCATCGTCGCCTACGGCAAGCTCTCGGGGCGGATGAAGTCGCGCCCGCTGACGCTGCCGGGCAAGAACGTCCTGAACCTCGTCGCGCTGGTGGCCTTCGCCGCGCTGACCGTCGGCTTCACCGTGGCCCCGTCGCTCGGGCTCATGATCGCGATCACCGCGGTGGCGCTGGCGCTCGGCTGGCACCTGGTCGCGTCCATCGGCGGCGGCGACATGCCGGTCGTCGTGTCGATGCTCAACAGCTACTCGGGCTGGGCCGCGGCGGCCTCGGGCTTCCTGCTCGACAACACCCTGCTGATCGTCACGGGCGCGCTCGTCGGCTCGTCCGGTGCGTACCTGTCCTACATCATGTGCCAGGCGATGAACCGCTCGTTCCTGTCGGTCATCGCGGGCGGCTTCGGCGTCGATGCGGGGACGTCGGGCGGGACGGTGGACGGCGAGCACCGCGAGGTCACCGCGCCCGAGGTCGCCGAGATGCTCGCCGAGGCGTCGTCGGTCGTCATCGTGCCGGGCTACGGCATGGCGGTGGCGCAGGCGCAGTACCCCGTCGCCGACCTGACGCGGCGCCTCACCGAGCGCGGCGTCGACGTCCGCTTCGGCATCCACCCGGTCGCCGGGCGCCTGCCGGGCCACATGAACGTGCTGCTGGCCGAGGCGAAGGTGCCCTACGACGTCGTCCTGGAGATGGACGAGATCAACGACGACCTGGCGTCGACGTCGGTCGTGCTGGTCATCGGCGCCAACGACACCGTCAACCCGGCGGCCATGGAGGACCCCAACAGCCCCATCGCGGGCATGCCGGTGCTGCGGGTGTGGGAGGCCAAGGACGTCGTGGTGTTCAAGCGCTCGATGGCCGTGGGCTACGCGGGCGTGCAGAACCCGCTGTTCTTCCGCGAGAACACGTCGATGATCTTCGGTGACGCGAAGGCGCGGGTGGAGGACATCCTCGCCGCGCTATGAGCGTTGCTCGAGGATCGCCAGCAGGTCCTCGCGCTCGAACATCCGCGCCGTGTCGACGGCCGTCGGGTGCCCGGCTCGGGGGTCCGCGCCGCCCGCGACCAGCGCCCGGACGACGGCCTCCTCGCCCTTGAACACCGCGCCGGCGACCGGCGACTGGCCGCGGTCGTTCAGCCGGTCGACGTCGGCGCCGCGGTCGACGAGCACGCGCACCGCGTCGGCGTGGCCGTGGTAGGCGGCGAGCATGACGAGCGTGTCGCCCTTCTCGTTGGTGAGGTTCACCGGCACCCCGGCGTCGACGTAGGACGCGAGCGCCTCCGCGTCGCCCGCCCGGGCGAGGTTGAACACCCGGGTCGCGAGCTCGCGAACCCCCTCCTCGATCGGCTCCTGGCCGGGGGCCGCGGTGCCCGGAGCGGGCGCGGACGGGTCGGGCGGCACGTGGCTCATCGCGGCCGAGTCTAAGCACCTCGCGCGAGCAGGAGCGGCACGTGCTGCTCGGCGTCGGTCAGGGAGCCGTGGTGCCCGACGAGTGCGGTCTCCCTCGGCTCGATCCGCGAGCGCACGAGCGTCCAGTTCCCCCGCGCGGCGGCGACGACGTCGCCGATGCGGCCGCGCGCGGCGTCGCTGACCGCGGCGCCGAACCAGCCCGCGTCGATCGCCTCGTCGCGGGTGCGCACCCACGCCGCGTCGCCGAGCTGCCCGCGCCAGGCCGCGGTGACGTCGTCGAGGGCCCCGTCGGCGACGAAGACGTGGCGCACCCGCGCCTCCCCGGCGAGCCGGCGTACCCCGGCCACGAGCTCCGGTGTGCTGTCGAGGTCGATCCGCCAGCCCGCGTCCGTGCCGACCATCCCGTGGTCGGCGACGACGGCGAGGGCCGTGTCGGCGGGCAGGTCCTCGACGATGGCGGCGACGAGGCGGTCGACGACGCCCAGCTGCTGGAGCCACGGCCGGCTGCCCGGCCCGTGCACGTGGCCGAGCAGGTCGAGGTCGCCGTGGTAGGCGTAGCAGAACGCGCGCTCGGCACCCGGGCCCAGCGCGTCGAGGACCCCGGCGGCGAGATCGCCGAGCGCGGCGACGCCGTGGAAGCGCCCGCCGCGCAGGGCGGCGCGCGTCAGCCCCGAGCGGCGCTGGATCTCGGGGGCCACCGTCGTGACCGCGACCCCGGCCCGCGCCGCCCGCTCGAGCACCGTCGGTGCCGCCTGCACCCGCTCCGGCGGCAGCTGCTCGCGCAGGTCGACCGGCTCGGCGCTGCCGTGCGCGCACCAGCGCAGCGTGTTGAGCACGACGTCGGCCGGCGCGCCCGGCTCGTCGAGCGGCGGGACGCCCATGCTGTAGCCGACGATCCCGTGCTCGCCCGCGGGCAGCCCGGTGCCGAGGCTCGCGACGCTGACCGCGGTCGTGGCCGGGAAGCCGGCCCGCAGTGTCCGGCCGCCCGCGGCCAGCTCGGCGAGGGCGGGCGCGCGGTCGGCGTGCTCGGCGAGGAGCTCGGAGCCCAGCCCGTCGACGAGCAGCAGCGCGACCCCGCGGACCTCGCCCGGACCGAGACCGGTGCCCAGGCGATCGGCGAACCCGTCGACGCCGAGCGCGGCGGCGAGGGCGGGCGTGACGTCGGCGAGCGTGCCGGCGGGAGTCATGCGACGGAGTATGGACCGCCGATCACGCGGTCCGGGGCGGGGCGGGGACACGAACGGCGCGTTCGCTGCGCGCGGAGCAGCGAACGCGCCGTTCGTTCGTCCCGGGCGGTGTGTCCGTCAGGCGACGCCGAGCCGCTGCTTGAGCGCCTCGAGCTCGTCGCGCATCGACGTCGGCAGCTTGTCGCCGATGGTGTCGAACCACTCCTCGATGAGCGGGATCTCCGCCTTCCACTCCTCGAGGTCGACCTTCAGCGAGGCCTCGATGTCGGAGAAGGGCTCCTCGACGCCGTCCAGGTCGATCTGGTCGGCGGTGGGGACGTGCCCGATCGCGGTCTCGCTCGCTGCGGCCTTGCCCTCCAGGCGCTCGATGATCCACTTGAGGACGCGGCCGTTCTCGCCGAACCCGGGCCACAGGAACCGGCCGTCGTCGCCGCGGCGGAACCAGTTCACGTAGAAGATCCGCGGCAGCTTGTCGGCGTCGGCGCCCTTGCCCACGTCGACCCAGTGCTGGAAGTAGTCGCCGACGTTGTAGCCGATGAACGGGATCATGGCCATCGGGTCGCGGCGGACCTGGCCGACCGCGCCGGCCGCGGCGGCCGTCTTCTCCGACGACAGGGTGGCGCCCAGGAACGTGCCGTGCTGCCAGTCGAACGACTCGTTGACCAGCGGGATCGTCGTCTTGCGGCGCCCGCCGAACAGGATCGCCGAGATCGGCACGCCGTTCGGGTCCTCCCACTCCGGCGCGAGGATCGGGCACTGGCTCATCGGCGTGCAGTAGCGCGAGTTCGGGTGGGCGGCGGGCTCCCCGGCGTCACCGTTGCTCGGCGTCCAGTCCTTGCCCTTCCACGAGGTGGCGTGGTCGGGCTGTCCCTCCATCCCCTCCCACCACACGTCGTGGTCGTCGGTGAGGGCGACGTTGGTGAACAGCGAGTTGCCGCGCTCGATGGTGCGCATCGCGTTCGGGTTGGTCTTCCAGTTGGTGCCCGGCGCGACGCCGAAGAAGCCGGCCTCCGGGTTGACCGCGTAGAGGCGGCCGTCGGCGCCGAAACGCATCCAGGCGATGTCGTCCCCGAGGGTCTCGACCTTCCACCCCGGGATGGTCGGCTCGAGCATCGCGAGGTTCGTCTTGCCGCAGGCGCTCGGGAACGCCGCCGCGATGTAGTACGTCCTCTGCTCGGGGCTGATCAGCTTGAGGATCAGCATGTGCTCGGCGAGCCAGCCCTCGTCACGGGCCATCGCCGACGCGATGCGCAGCGAGTAGCACTTCTTGCCGAGCAGCGCGTTGCCGCCGTAGCCGGAGCCGAAGCTCCAGATCGTGCGCTCCTCGGGGAAGTGGGTGATGTACTTCGTCTCGTTGCACGGCCACTTGACGTCCTGCTGGCCGGGCTCGAGCGGGGCGCCCACCGAGTGCAGCGCCGGCACCCAGTCGGTGTCGCCGTCGAGCAGGCGCATCACCTCGGGGCCCATCCGGGTCATGATGTGCATCGAGGTGACGACGTAGGCCGAGTCGCTGATCTCGACGCCCAGCATCGGGCGCTCGGCGTTCGTCGGGCCCATGCAGAACGGGATGACGTACATCGTCCGGCCGCGCATGCACCCGCGGTACAGCTCGGTCATGGTGGCCTTCATCTCGGCCGGGTCCATCCAGTTGTTGGTGACCCCCGCGTCGGCCGGGTCGACCGAGCAGATGAAGGTGCGCTCCTCGACCCGCGCGACGTCGTCGGGGTCGGAGGCGGCGTAGAACGAGTTCGGCTTCTTGGCCGGGTCGAGCTGGACGAACGTGCCGGCGTCGACGAGCTCCTTGGTCAGCCGGTCCCACTCGTCCCGGGACCCGTCGCACCACACCACCCGGTCGGGGGTGGTCATTTCGGCGACCTCCGACACCCAGTCGAGCACCTCGCGGCGTCGGATCGGCGGGTTCTCGAGTCCTTGGATGGTCGGAACAGCAGTCATGCGTCTCCTCGGTCGCTCGCTCGCCGGAACGCCGCGACCGCGAAGCGGCCCCGGTCGCCTCGGGAACGGACGGGCGGCGGACACGGCCTCGTGCCCGCTGACTCGTCCGTCGGGGTGTCCGACGTTAACGAGACTTCTCCCGAAGGACACCGCCGAGTGCTGTCGGGGGCCTCACTTCCACGATCAAGCTGAACGATTCAGGCTCGATCGGCCAAACCGAGGGTGTCCAGCACCGCCGGCAGGACGAGACCCAGTTGATCGGTCAATCGGATGGTGGCCGCCGCGTCGGCGCGGCTCGGGCCGGCCGTGGCGACCGCGACCGGGAGTCCGCGGCGCACCGCGGCGTGGACGAAGCGCAGCCCCGACATCACCGTCAGCGACGACCCGAGGACCACCAGGGAGCGGGCGCGGTCGACGAGGTCGAAGCAGTGGTCCACGCGCGGGCGCGGCACCGACTCGCCGAAGAAGACGACGTCGGGCTTGAGCGGCCCGTCGGCGCACGCGGGGCAGGCGGCCATGGTGAACCGGTCGAGCTCGGCGTCGGCGAGCTCCGCGTCGCCGTCGGGGTTGATCGCCGCGGCGCGGGCCCCGAACCCGGGGTTGAGCGTCGTCAGCCGGTCCTGGATGCGTCCCCGGGCGTGGACCTCCCGGCAACCCAGGCACACCACGCGCCCGAGGGCCCCGTGCAGCTCGACGACGTCGCGCGCGCCGGCGGCCTGGTGCAGGCCGTCGACGTTCTGGGTGATGAGGCCGCGCACCAGGCCCGCGCGCTGCAGCGACGCCACGGCCCGGTGCCCGGCGTTGGGCCGCGCGCCGGCGATCTGCGGCCAGCCGACGTGGCTGCGGGCCCAGTAGCGGTGCCGGGCGACGGGGTCGCCGACGAAGGCCTCGTAGGTCATCGGGGCGTGGCGGCGGGCGGCGCTGGTGGGGCCCCGGTAGTCGGGGATGCCCGAGTCGGTGGAGATGCCGGCGCCGGTGAGGACGAGCGCCCCGCCCTCGGCGAGCAACGTCGCCAGCGCGGCGACGTCCCCGTGCACCGGGACCGTGCCCTCAGGGGCCTCCCACGCCTCCTGGGGCGCGGTGTACCGCATCACCGACCGGACCACGGTCTCCATCATGCGCCTCCCACGTGCGTGATCTTCTGAGGTATAGCTCGGAAGATCACGCACGTAGATCAGCGGCCGGGGGACACCGAGGTCATGTGGTAGTCCGGGATACGCAGGGGCGGCATGGCGGCGCGGGTGAACCAGTCCTTCCATTCCCGCGGCAGGGTCCGCTCGGTGGCGCCGGCCTCGGTGGCGCGGCGCAGCAGGTCCAGCGGCGACTCGTTGAAGCGGAAGTTGTTGACCTCGCCCACGATCTCGCCGCCCTCGACGAGGTAGACGCCGTCGCGGGTCAGGCCCGTGAGCAGCAGGGTCGTCGGGTCGACCTCGCGGATGTACCAGAGGCAGGTCAGCAGCAGGCCGCGCCCGGTCGACGCCACCATCTCCTCCAGCCGGGCGTCCTCGCCGCCGGTGAGCACGAGGTTGTCGGTCGGCGCGGCGAACGGGGCGCCGTACTCCGCCGCGGCCGCCCGCGGGTAGGCCAGGGCGTTCACCGTGCCGTCGCGCACCCACTCCACGCGGCCGGTGGTGGCGCCGTTGTCGAACACCGAGACCTCGTCGCCGGAGTAGGTCGTGGCGAGCACCGGGGTGTAGGCGAGGTCGGGGAAACCGGGCGCGGCCGGGTCGCCGGCGAGGGTCAGCGGCAGGGCGCCGAGCTGCTCGCCCACCCGGGTGCCGCCGGCGCGGGAGAACGCCGAGCGGCCCTCCTGCGCCGGGCGCCCGCCCATGGACCACGCGAGGTAGATCATCAGGTCGGACACCGCCGACGGCGGCAGCAGCGTCTCGTAGCGCCCGGCGGGCAGGTCGATCTGCCGGCGTCCCCACGGCAGCCGGCCCCGCAGCCGCTCCACGAGCGCGGCGACGTCGACCGTGCGCAGGTCGACCGCACCCTCGCCGCCCCACACCGACGTGCCGGTGACCGGGTCCTTGAGGTTGAGCTCGACCGACCCTCCCGGCTCCACCCACCGCCGCCGCACCCCGGCCGACGTGCCCAGCCAGGACGTCGTGACGCGGTGCTCGGCGAACCCGTACGACGCCTCGTCGGGACGGAACGACGCGCCGAGCTCCCCGGCCAGCCGGCCGAACGCGGCCATCGAGGTCTCGCCCGCGCCCTCGTGCCAGGCGGGGTCGTCACCGGACGCGCCGTTGGAGGGCTCGGGCAGCGGGGCGGCGTCGCGGGCGGGACCCCCGCGCCGAGCGGCCTGCACCGCGCCGGCGACGGCCTCGCGCAGCACCGCGTCACCCTCGCGCCCGGCGGCCAGCGACGTCGGCGCGGGCACCGTCACCACACCGGCGCCGGTGCCCCCGTCCAGCGGCACGAGCATCACCACCGACAGGCGCCGCTCGATCGTGTGCCCGTTGGTCGTCAGCGTGGAGTTGGCCCAGCGCACGACGGCCTCGGACACCTCGCGGACCAGCGCGACCGCCCCGGCCCCCGGGGCGATCTGCGCCGCCACGACCAGCGCGCGCTCGACCAGCGCGGATCCGGACGCGGACCCGGACGCGCTCACGACCCGCTCCCCGTGTTGAGGACGTTCACGCCGCGCAACAGCGCCGACGGGCAGCCGTGGCTGACGGGGGCGACCTGGCCGGGCTGGGCCTTGCCGCAGTTGAACGCCCCGCCGAGACGCCACGTCGAGCGGTCGCCGACGGCCTCGAGCGAGCCCCAGAAGTCGGTGGTCGTGGCCTGGTAGGCCACGTCGCGGACCTGCCCCACGAGCCGGCCGTGGCGGATCCGGTGGAACCGCTGCCCGGTGAACTGGAAGTTGTAGCGCTGCATGTCGATCGACCAGGAGCGGTCGCCCACGACGTAGATCCCGTCGGACACGCCGTCGATGAGCGCGGCGGTGGAGCGGTCGGTGTCGGGGTCGGGCCGCAGCGACACGTTCGCCATGCGCTGCAGCGGCACGTGCTCGGCGGAGTCGGCGTACGCGCAGCCGTTGGAGCGCTCGAGCCCCAGCCGCGGCGCGAACGAGCGGTCCACCTGGTAGCCGACGAGCACGCCGTCACGGACGAGGTCGAACTCCTGGGCGGCCACGCCGTCGTCGTCGTAGCCGACGCTCGCGAGGCCGTGGGGGACGGTGCGGTCGCCGGTGACCGTCAGGGCGTCGCTGCCGTAGCGCAGGCTCCCGAGCTTGTCGGGGGTGGCGAAGCTCGTGCCGGCGTAGGCGGCCTCGTAGCCGATGGCGCGGTCGTACTCGGTGGCGTGGCCGATCGACTCGTGGATCACCAGCCACAGGTTGGTCGGGTCGATGACGAGATCGGTCGGCCCCGGCTCGACGCCCGGCGCGCGGACCTTCTCCGCGAGGAGCTCGGGCAGCTCGGCGAGCTCGGTGTCCCAGTCCCAACCGGTGCCCGTGAGGTACTCCCACCCGCGCCCGGTGGGCGGGGCGAGGGTTCGCAGCGTCTCGAAGCCCCCGCCGGCGCGGTCGACGGTCGTGATCGTGATGTCGGGGTCGACGCGCACCCGCTGCTGCGTGGTGGACGTGCCCGCGGTGTCGGCGTAGAAGACCTGCTCCTTGACCTGCACGCAGCTCGCGGCGACGTGGTCGACGCCGGGCGCGGCGAGCAGGGCCGTGGAGCGGGCGGTCAGCAGGCCGATCTTGTCGGCGACGTCGACGGCCCAGGGGTCGAGGTCGTACGGGGAGATCCACGTGGCGTCGGCGTGCACGGGCTCGGCGGCCAGCGTGACGCGCTCGGTGGCCAGCGCCGCCAGGGTCGAGGAGACGTCCAGGGCCCGGCGCGCGGTGGCGGCGGCCGCCTCCGGGGTGAGGTCGACGTGCGCGGCGAACCCCCAGACCCCGTCGCGCAGCACCCGCACCGCGAGCCCGGCGCTGTCCTGGTCGGCGGCGACCACCACCCGGCCGTCGCGCAGCTCGAGGTGCTGGGTGCGCAGGCGGTGGACGCGCAGGTCGGCGTGCTCGGCGCCCCCGCGGCGGGCGGCGTCGAGGGCCGCGTCGGCGAGCGCCGCGCGCGGCAGCGCGAGGAAGTCGGGATCGACGGCGGGGTCGACGGCGGGCGTGTCGCGACTCTCCACGGGCCGCGAACCTACCCGGCGGGGCGACCGGTTTCTCGCCTCAGCCGCCCCGTACCCAGCGTCCGGTCGCCGGGTCGATCGTCGTCGGCGGCGGGGTCGGCCCCTCGTCCCACGGGTCCCCGAGGAGCTCGCCGGGGTGCTCGCCGGGGGGCTCGCCGGGGAGGTCGGTCGTGGTGGCCGTGCCGTCGGCGTGCACGCGGGTGAGCACGTCGACGCGGGCGTCACCGTCGAGGTCGGTGGCCAGGGCCAGCACGTCGGGATCGGCGGGCTCGGTCACCACGGCGGTGTCGGCGCGGCCGTCGGCGTCGCTGTCGACGGTGGCGGGCCCGAGCGTGTGCGGTGCCGCGACCGGGCCGACGAGGAGCTCGGGTGCGGGGTCCGGGTCGACCTCGGGGTGCAGGAGGTCCGGCAGCTCCACCATGACGCGAGGCTAGGTCGCGCCGGCGGGGCGCGGGTGCGGTTCGCAGAGATCCCCGGCCACATCCCCGAGGGCATCTCCGGTCTCGACGTCGACCCGGTCCCGCGCCGCCGCGAGCCGGCGCAGCAGCGCCTCGGCGCGGTCCCGGCCCTCGCGGGCCTCGGCCGCCGTGCGGGCCGCCAGCCGGTCCGCCTCGACGCGATCCGCGCCGGCGTGCCGGGCGGCCCGCTCGGCGGCGGCCCGGGCGTCCTCGAGGTCGCGGGCGCGTTCCTCCAGCGCGGCGTCGAGGGCCAGGGTGACCTCGCGCTCCGTGGCGATCAGCGCGTCGGCGAGCACGCGGTCGAGGTCGCCGCGCACCTCCGCGAGCGCCTCGGCGGTCCACTGCCGCAGGTGCGCCCGGTCCGCGGCGAGCCGGCGGGCCCGCGCCACCCACCCCGCCGCGCCCAGACCCAGCCCCACCGACACCGGCACGAGCGCGACGCCCAGCGCCGCCGGGGCCAGCGGCACCGCCAGCAGCGGGAGCAGCGCCAACCGCGAGAGCCCGAGCCCGCCCGATGCCCCCGCGACGACGAGCAGCCGGTCCTCGGCCGGGCGGGCCCGCGGGGGCGGGACCGGCCCCGGACCGGCCACTCCCGACACCTCGGGGACGCGGAGGGCCGGGAGCTCCCCGGCGGGCACGAGGTCGGACAGCGTCGCGGTGACCAGGTGGCGCAGCCGCACGCCGAGGGCGTCGACCACGGCGGACACCAGCGCCTCGACCTCGGCGGCCAGCTCGTGCGGGATCGCGGCCACCCCCGTCCGGTCGGCGGTGTCGATGCGGGCGCGCGTGCTCGAGGCGAGGGCCCGCATCCGGGCGGCGAGGTCGTCGGCGGCCGCGACCCGCGCGGCGGCGAGTTCGGCCCGCCAGCGGGTGTGGTGGTCGCGCCGGAGCGCCGACCGCGCGGCGAGCAGCTCGTCGCGACGTCGGGCGAGGTCGCCGGTGGCCGGGGCCCGCAGCGCCGCCCGGGTCGCGTCGGCCCGCGCCGCGACGCCGTCGAGACCGGCCGCGAGCATCCGCAACGCGTTGGCCTCGGCGAGCATGCGCCGCCGGCGCGCCACGAGACGGTGCAGCTCGCGCTGCAGAGCCGCGACGCCCGAGCGGGCGCGCAGGGCGGCCGCGGCGCCCGGCGCCGCCGTGCCGGCCCGCCGTGCCAACGATGCGGCGACCGGGAACCACGGCGCGCCCGCCAGCCGCGGCACGTGCCCGGCGACCAGGGCGCGGTCGGCCTCGAGGACGGTGCGCCAGCCGCGGTGGGCGTCGGTGCGGGTGAGGGCGAAGACCACGGTGTCCACGCGGCCGGCGGCGCGGGCCAGCGCCTCGAGCTCCTCGGCGCCCAGCGGAGCGGCGGCACCGGCGAGCACGAGCGCCGCGGTGGCGCCGTCCACCGGCCACGCGCCCGGGTCCGCGCCGGGGCCGGGGACGACGAGGTCGAGCTCCTCGAGCAGGGGCACCGGGACGTGGACGTGGGTGGCGCACACGCCCCCGTCGGCGTCCCGCTCCGGGACGGCGTCGAGCCCCAGCAGCGCGGCCAGCAGCTCGCCGCGCCCCCGCCCCGGCGCGCCGACGAGGACGACGGCCGGTCGCGCCGGCGGGGGTGGTGCGGCGGCCGTGGCGGCGGCGTCGGGGTCGAGCCGGGCGAGCAGCGTGGCCAGCGCCTCGCGGGTGCGGGCGACCTCGGCCGGGATGCCGCCGGTCACGCGGACCGCCCGACGGTGAGGTCCCGCCACAGCCCGGCGTAGGTGCGGTGCACGACGTGGGCGAGGTCGGCGATGCGCCGCGGCGACCCCCAGGACCCGTAGGCCCGCCACCAGGCCGCGCGGCGGGCGGCGTGCCCGGCCAGCTCGACCGCGCCGGCCCCGGCCCGTCCGAGGCGGACGTCCGGCGGGGCGGGCGCGGCGAGGCGGTCGACCTCGTCGAGCAGTTCGGCGGGCAGGCCCAGTGCGCCGGCCCACAACCGGGCGCGGGCGGCGAGCAGCGCCCGCTCGGTGAACGCCTCCCGGCGCGCCAGCGCGGCGGCGGCGTCGGCGACCCGAATGCCCTCGCCGGACCGCCCGGCGCCGGTCTCGGTGCCGGTGTCGGTGCCGGTGTCGGCGCTGGCCTCCTGCGCCTCCGCCCGGGCCAGCGCCTCGCCGAGCTCGGTGAGCTCGCGCACGCCGGCCGTGGCGGCGTGCAGGTCGGTGCGCGCGCGGACCTCGTCGCGCAGCCGACCCACCAGCGTCGCGAGCCCCGACGCGGCGAGCAGCGCCTCGCAGAGCTCGCCGACGCCCGCCGCGGCGTCGGCACGCAGGAGGGCGAGCCCGAGGGCCAGCCCGCGCAGGTCGAGCAGCTCGAGCAGGCGCGCGCGGACCTCGACGGGCAGCGGCAGCTCGGCGGTGGTGAAGAGCTCGGCGTCGAGCAGGGCGACCTCGAGCACGGCCGGGTCGGCGCCGGCGAGGACCCGCAGCGCGCCGACGTCCTCGGCCCGCAGCGCGCCGGTCACCGCGGTCTCGGCGAGCAGCCCGATCACCGGCGTCACCGGCCCGACGCGGTCGCCGAGGCGCCGGCCCAGCGCCACCGCCAGCTCGCGGCCGTCGTCGGGACCCACGGTGTCGGCCCGCCCCAGCACGGCGACGACGCCCGCGGGCCCGTGCGCGGCCGGCCCGGGCAGGACGTCGAGGTCGCCCGCGTGCGCGGTGGCCGGCAGCACGACGAGCGCGGCGTCCGCCCGCGACCCGCCGGCCGGTCCGCCGGCCGGCCCACCGCGACGCCGCGCGGAGCCCGTGCCCGGCGTGTCGATCACCGTCAGGCCGTCGAGGGCGGCGCTGGTCAGGGTGACGAGGAGGTGGTCGACGTCCTCGACGCGCACCCCGAGCCGGTCGCCGACCGCGGCCGGCACCCGCCCGTCGGCGGCCAGCGGCAGCGGGCGCCGGGTGCCGTCGGTGAGGACGACGTCGAGACGGTCGGCCGGCCCGCGGACGTAGTGGGCGGTCAGGCCCGTGCACTCGCCCGCGCCCGTCGGCGCCACACGCCGGCCGACCAGCGCGTTGACCAGCGTCGACTTGCCCGACGACACCGGGCCGGCGACCACCAGCGAGGGCGTCGCGAGCATCCGCGCGGCCACGGCCTCGACGACGTCGGCGGTGGGTAGCGACACCCGGGGGGCCAGGGCGCGGCAGGTGGCCACGACGGCGCTGCGCAGGGGACCCACAGCGACCGCAGCGTAGGCGGCCGCCCGCGCGCGTGAGGCCCGTTCCGCGAGACGCCCGAGGGTTTCGCGTGATCGCCCGTCAGGGGAGACTGCTCACGAAACGTCACCAGGGAAGGAAGTCGCCGTGCTCGACACTCCCACGTACCTCTTCATCGTCGTCGTGGGCGGCTTGATCACGCTGGTGGTGGGCCAGATCCTCATGCGGTCGGGCATCGGGTTCCTGCGCGACGTCTTCGACGACGACGAGGCGGCGGTCTCGGCCAACCGGTTGCTCGGCGTCCTGTTCCACCTGGTCGCGCTCGGCTTCCTCGCCCTCATCTCGACCTACCGCCCGTTCGACGTCGAGGGCCGGGTGCAGATCGTCGTCACCCAGCTCGGCGGTGTCCTGCTGGTGCTCGGCGTCCTGCACGGCCTCGCCCTGCTGCTGCTCGCGCGCATCCGCAGCAAGCGCCGCAACGAGTCGATCGAGACGGCGATGACCACGCAGTACGAGCAGCAGCGCCGCGCACGCCAGACGCAGCGCCAGCAGGTGATCGAGGGGGGTCCCCCGTCCGGCGGTTAGGGCGTTCGCGCGGCCGCCGCGGGTGACACGTCCGATCGTCCGACCGGGTCATGCGGGCCGGCATCGCTAACCCGGCTCGAGAACGCGGCGATGGGCAGGTGTGACCCTCGTCCCCCTGACCCGGCGCCCGGCGCGTGGCGTCGCCGAGCCGATGACCATGCCGCTGCCCCGGCTCGCCGACGTGGTCCACGCGGTGACCGCCCGCTTCGGCTCGTCCTGCTGGACGCTGCGCTTCGGCCCCGGCGGCGAGCAGGTCGTGGTCGCGCGCCTGGCCGAGGCCGACGCGGCGGCCCGGCGCCTCGTGGGCCGGGTCCTCGGTGTCCCGGCCGACGCGGTCCGGATCCGCATCACGCCGGACCTGGCCACCCTGGAGGCGCTGCGCCGCCCCTGAGGACCCGCCCCTGACGACCCGCCCCTGACGACCCGCCCCTGACGACCCGCCCCTGACGATCGGCTCCTGGCCACGGACCGCACCCCTGCGTGGCCCGCGTGTGAGGATCGGGGGATGGGGCCCGACCACGACACGCTGCCGGCGTCCGGCGCGGACGTCCCGCGGCGCTCGGTCGTGAGCTTCACCGACCGCGGCGGGCGGATGACGGCCGGGCAGCAGCGCGCGTGGGACCGCCTGTGGGCGCGCTACGGGGCCGTCGCCCCGGGCTTCGACCGTCACGGCGACGGCCCACCACCGCCCCGGGACGCCGACGGCCGGCTCGCCGCTCCGGCGTGGTTCGGGCGGACCGCCCCGCTGCGCCTGGAGATCGGGTCCGGGATGGGCGAGACGACCGCCGCTCTGGCCGCCGCCGAGCCCGACACCGACCACGTGGCCGTCGAGGTCTATCCCCCCGGGCTCGCCCAGCTGCTCATGCGCCTCGAGGAGCGGGAGCTCACCAACCTGCGGCTGCTGCGCGGCGACGCCGTCGTGGTGCTCGAGCAGCTCGTCGCGCCGGACTCGCTGGCGGGCCTGCGCGTCTTCTACCCCGACCCCTGGCCCAAGCGCCGCCACCACAAGCGGCGCCTCGTCCAGCCCGCGACCGTGACGCTGATGGCCTCCCGGCTCGCGCCCGGCGCGACGCTGCACCTCGCCACCGACGTCGCCGACTACGCCGCCTGGATGCAGGAGGTCACCGACGCCGAGCCGTTGCTGCACAACCCTCACGGTGGGTTCGCGCCGCGCCCGGGCTGGCGTCCGCGCACCAAGTTCGAGACGCGCGCCGAGGAGGAGGGACGACCGAGCCACGACCTGCTGCTCACCCGCGTCGCCCCCGACGCCGAGCCCGCCGGGAGGCGACCCTGAGCACCCGTCGCGTCCGCCGCCGGGCCGTTAGAGTCGGGCCCGTGTCGCCGTCCCCGTCGCCCGCCGATCTCGCCACCCCGCCCGCCGCGCTCTCCGGGGGGATCGAGGACGCCGGTGACGAGGGCGCGGTCGAGGCCGTGGAGGTCCCCGGGCGCACCCTGCTGGTCTGGGACGCCCCCAACATCGACATGAGCCTCGGCTCGCTGCTGGGCACGCGGCCCACCTCGGCGTTCCGGCCCCGCTTCGACGCCGTCGGACGCTGGCTGCTCTCCGAGGCGGGCCCGGACGGGGTCGCCGAGGCCACCGTGTTCACCAACGTGGTGCCCGGCTCCACCGAGATCGTGCGGCCCTGGGTCGAGGCGCTGCGCAACGTCGGGTTCGCGGTGTTCGCGAAGCCGAAGACCACCGACGACTCCGACGTCGACTCGGACATGCTCGCCCACATCGCGCTGCGTCGCAGTGAGGGCGGGCTCTCGCACGTCGTCGTGGCCTCGGGCGACGGGCGCGCGTTCCGCGAGCCGCTCGAGGACCTGGTCGCCGAGGGCATCACGGTCACGGTCATCGGGTTCCGCGAGTACGCGGCGTTCGCGGTGGCGTCGGACATCGTCGACTTCCTCGACCTCGAGGACATCGAGGGCGTCTTCCGCGAGCCCCTGCCGCGCGTCAGCCTCGACACCCTGCCCGACGCCGGCGCCTGGCTGCCCCCGCTGCGCTCCCTGCGTTCCCTGCTGGAGCGGTAGCGCACCGCCTCTGGTGCAGCGAACGCGCTGTTCGCTGCTTCTATGCGCGCGAACTCCCCGCTCGCGCCGGGCCGGGGTGGGCCAGGATGGGCGCCGTGAGCACAGCGCGCCGCCTGCACGCCCCGGTGGTCCTGCCCTGCGACGAGGACATGACGGTGCTGCGCGACGCCGTGGTCGACGTGGACGACGACGGGCGGATCGCCCACGTCGGACCGGCGGACGCGGCGCCGGCCACCGACGCACCGGTGACGCAGCTCGCGGGTCTGGTGATGCCTGGCCTGGTCAACGCCCACGCCCACACCCCGCTGACGGTCCTGCGGGGGCTGGGGGGTGACCTGCCGCTGATGCGCTGGCTGCTCGAGGTCGTCTGGCCCGCGGAGGCCCGGCTCGGGGGCGCCGACGTGCGCGCGGGGATGCTCGCCGGGTCGGCGGAGATGCTGCGCGGCGGGGTCACCACCTCCGCCGAGATGTACTTCCAGAGCGAGCACGTGGTCGAGGCCGTGCTGGAGATCGGGTCCCGTGTCGTGCTGACCCCGGGGATCATCACCGCGCCCGGCATGGAGCGCCTCGGCACCTGGCAGCAGATGCGCGACGCGATCACCCGCTGGATCGACGCCGACGGCCTGCGGTTCGGGCCCGGCGAGCGGATCGAGCTGGGCTACGGCCCGCACGCCGCGTACACGTTGCCGACCGAGGCGATCGTCACCACGGCCGCGTTGGCCCGGGAGCGCGGCGCGCTGATGCACCTGCACGTCGCCGAGGCGCCGGGCGAGGACGACGCGGTGCGCGCCGAGTTCGGCTCGGTGCCCGCGATGCTCGAGGCGACCGGCTCGCTGGGTGGACGGGTGCTCGCCGCGCACGCCATCCAGCTCTCCGACGACGACATCGCCATCCTCGCCCGCCACGACGTCGCCGTCGCCCACTGCCCGGGGTCGAACGCGAAGCTCGCCGCGGGCGTGGCGCGGCTGACCGACCTGCGCGCCGCGGGCATCCGGCTCGGCCTGGGCACCGACTCGCCGGCGTCCAACGACGACCTCGACCTGTGGGAGGAGCAGCGCCTCGCGTCGCTGTTCGCCCGCCAGCGCGGGGCCGACGCCACCGCGCTCACCGCCTCCGGGGCGCTGGCCCTGGCCACGCGGGAGGGCGCCCGCGCGCTCGGCCGCGACGACCTCGGCGTGCTGGCCCCCGGCGCCTGGGCCGACCTCGTGCACGTCGCGCTGGACGACGCGTCGTTCGTCGACCCCGACGACGACGTCCAGCTGATCTCCAACCTCGTGTGGGCGGCGGGGTCCCGCGGCGTGCGCGACGTCTGGGTGGCGGGCGAGCAGGTCCTCGGCGACGGCGTGCCCACACGGGTCGATCCCGGCGAGGTGCTCGCCGGGGCCCGGCGCGTGGCGGCGAAGGTCAAGGCCTGACGGCGCCGGCCCTCGTCCTCAGAGCACCCCGCTGAGGTCCGTCCGCGCGGGCTCGGCGGGAGAGCGGAGCGGGCTGCGGCCGCCGGGGTCCACGACCTCGACCGCGGCCGCGACGTCGCGGTGCACGGCGCCGACCGCGGTGAACGCCGGCCACACCTCGGCGCGGGCGAGCAGGTCGCGGACCGGGCCGCGCACGGTCGCCAGGTGCAGGGCCACGCCGCGGTCGGCGAGCCGCTCGCGCAGCGCGTCGAGGGCGTGCGCGCCGTCGGTGTCGGTGTCGCTGACCGCCGACGCGTCGAGCACGACCGCGCGCAGGTCGGGGCGGTCCTCGACGATGCCGGTCACCTGGTCGGTCAGCCGCTCGGCGTTGGCGAAGTAGAGCGGCCCGTCGACCCGCAGCAGCAGGACCGCGGGGTCGGTGAGCACCTCGTAGCGGGCGGTGTTGCGGTAGACGGCGCTGCCGGGGACCCGGCCGAGCTCGGCGGTGTGCGGACGCGCCGAGCGCCAGAGGAACACGGCGAGGCTGAAGACCACCCCGGCGGCCAGGCCCGGCTCGACCCCGAGGGTCAGGGTCGCGGCGAACGTGAGCAGGACCGCGACGCCGTCGCTGCGCCGGGTGCGCCACGCGGAGACGGCGGAGGCACGGTCCACGAGCCCGAGGACCGCGACGACGACCACCGCGGCGAGCACCGCGCTCGGCAGGTGGAAGAACAGCGGCGTCAGCACCAGCGCGGTCACGGCCACGACGAGCGCGGCCACGAGGGACGCGACCGGGGTGCGGGCCCCGGCCTGGAAGCTCACGGCGCTGCGCGAGAACCCGCCGGCCACCGGGAACGCCTGGAACACCCCCGCCGCGGCGTTGGCCGCACCGACGGCGATCAGCTCCTGGTTCGGGTCGACCCGCTGGCCCGCCTTCGCGGCGAGCGCCTTCGCGACCGCGATCCCCTCCATGTAGGCGACGAGCGCGATGGCCGCGGCGGACGGGGCGAGGGCGGTGAGGTCGGCGACCGCGAGCGGCGGGACCACCGGCGCGGGCAGCCCGGCGGGCACCGTCTCCAGGATGCGGACCCCGCGCTCGCCGAGGCCGGCCAGCGCGCTCACCGCGGTGGCCACCACGACCACCAGCAGCGGCCCCGGCAGGCGCGGGACGAAGCGCCGAAGGACCAGCAGCGCGGCGACGCTGCCGAGCCCGACGAGGGCCGTCAGTCCCTGCGTCGTCCCCAGCGCGCCCGCCACCGAGGTGACGATCCCGACGAAGTCCTCGGCGCGCGGGATGCGCAGCCCGAGCAGGTCCTTCAGCTGGCTGGCCGCGATGACCAGGGCCGCCGCGGAGGTGAAGCCGGAGAGCACCGAGTGGGACAGGAAGCTCACGAGCACACCGAGACGGAGCGCGCCGAGCAGCAGCTGGAGGGCCCCGACCATGAGCGCGAGCAGGCCGGCGAGGGCCGCGTAGCGCCACGGGTCGCCGGCGGCGAGCGGGGCGAGGGCGGTGCTGGTGAGCAGCGCCGTGATCGCCACCGGCCCGACCGCGAGCGCCCCCGAGGTGCCGAGCAGCGCGTAGACCACCACCGGCACGATCGCCGCGTAGAGGCCCGCGACCGGCGGCAGCCCGGCGAGGCTCGCGTAGGCCATGCTCTGGGGGACGAGCATGACGGCGACGGTGAGCCCCGCGACGGCGTCGGTGCGCAGCGACGCGCGGTCCGAGCGGCGCACGAAGCCGACGAGGGGGACCAGCCGCTCGAGGAGAGGGGTCCGGGCGGCCCGTCGCGGCGTGGTCATGGCGTCTCCGGTTCCTCACGGGGAGCAGGACACGCTTATTGTTCCTACATTTTGTCGGCGACGGCGTGGGCCGAAGGTCCCGGAACCGCGGGCCACCCGGCGCCGATCCGGGATCGGGGGGAACCGTCGGGTCAGGCGGTGCGTCCGGCCGGGATGCGTGGCTAGTGTCGCCCCCCATGAGTGGCGAGTACCGGCGCGCGTACGACCGCAGCATGACCGACCCGGACGGCTTCTGGCGCGAGGCCGCGGTGCTGATCGACTGGTACCGCGAGCCCGAGACGATCATGGACACCTCGGCGCTGCCGTTCTCACGGTGGTTCGCCGGCGGCGAGCTCAACACCTGCCACAACGCGCTGGACCGCCACGTGGAGGCCGGCCGCGGCGACCAGGTCGCGCTGATCCACGACTCCCCGGTGACGGACGACCGGCAGCGGTTCACCTACCGCGAGCTGCGGGACGAGGTGGCGCGCTTCGCCGGGGTGCTGCGCTCGGTCGGCGTCGACAAGGGCGACCGCGTGATCATCTACATGCCGATGGTCCCGCAGGCGGCCATCGCGATGCTCGCCTGCGCGCGGCTCGGGGCGATCCACTCCGTGGTGTTCGGCGGCTTCGCCGCCCGCGAGCTCGCCGTGCGCATCGACGATGCCCAGCCGTCGGCGATCGTCAGCGCGTCCTGCGGCATCGAGGGCAAGCGGGTGATCGAGTACAAGCCGCTGCTCGACAAGGCCATCGAGCTGTCCTCGCACGACCCCGGCCGCTCGATCGTCCTCCAGCGCCCGCAGGCCGAGGCCACGATGACCGAGCGGGACCTCGACTGGGCCGAGGCGATGCGCGACGCCGAGCCGGTCGAGTGCGTCCCGGTCGCGGCGACCGACCCGCTCTACGTCCTGTACACCTCGGGCACCACCGGCAAGCCGAAGGGCGTCCAGCGCGACAACGGCGGGCACGCCGTGGCGCTGCGGTGGTCGATGGAGAACGTCTACGACGTCGGGCCCGGCGAGGTCATGTTCACCGCCTCCGACGTCGGCTGGGTCGTCGGGCACTCCTACATCGTCTACGCGCCGCTGCTCACGGGGGCGACGACGGTGCTCTACGAGGGCAAGCCGGTCGGCACGCCCGACGCGGGCCAGTTCTGGCGGGTGGTCCAGGAGCACCGGGTCAAGGCGCTGTTCACCGCGCCCACCGCCTTCCGCGGCATCAAGAAGGAGGACCCGGAGGCGTCGTACCTGGAGCAGTACGACATCTCCAGTCTCGAGACGCTCTTCCTCGCCGGCGAGCGGCTGGACCCCGAGACCTGGACGTGGGCCTCGGAGAAGCTCGGCATCCCGGTGGTCGACCACTGGTGGCAGACCGAGACGGGCTGGCCGATCGCGGCGAACCTGCGCGGCCTCGAGCCGATGGAGCTCAAGGCCGGCTCGCCGTCGGTGATCGTGCCCGGCTACCAGGTGGAGATCCTCGACGTCGACGGCACCGTTCTGCCGCACGGCGAGGAGGGCGCGATCACGATCAAGCTGCCGCTGCCGCCGGGCTGCCTGCAGACGCTGTGGAACGACGACGAGCGCTTCCGCGAGTCGTACATGAGCCGCTACGAGGGCTACTACCTCACCGGCGACGGCGGCTACCTCGACGAGGACGGCTACCTCTACGTCATGGGTCGCACCGACGACGTCATCAACGTCGCCGGCCACCGCCTGTCGACGGGTTCGATGGAGGAGGTGCTCTCCAATCACCCCGACGTCGCCGAGTGCGCGGTCATCGGCGTGCACGACGCGATGAAGGGCCAGGTGCCCCGGGGGTTCGTGGTGCTCAAGGCCGGGGTGGAGCGCGAGGAGTCCGAGCTCTCCGCGGAGCTCGTGAGGATGGTCCGCGACGAGGTCGGGGCCGTGGCGTCGTTCAAGGACGTCGCCGTCGTCCCCGCCCTGCCCAAGACCCGCTCGGGCAAGGTGCTGCGCAAGACCATGCGCGGCATCGCCGACGGCGCCGACGAGGCCGTCCCGTCGACCATCGACGACGCGAGCGTGCTCGACACCCTCCGCCCCGTCCTCCAGAAGGGCCCGGGCGCCTGAGGCTCGCCCGACGGAGCGAACGCGCTGTTCGCTGCTTCTAGGCGTACGAACGGCGCGTTCGCTCCGACGCGGCCCGCGCCGGTCTGGTGATCAACGGGGACTTCGCGCGCGTAGAAGCAGCGAACAGCGCGTTCGCTGCGGTCGGGGGTCGGGGGTCGGGGTCGGGGTCGGGGTCGGGGTCGGCGGTCGGGGTCGGCGGTCGGGGTCGGCGGTCGGGGTCAGCGCTCGTCGGGCGGGAAGTCCGCGGCGACGGCGACGTCGCGCCAGGCCGCGGCCTCGTCGATGCGCTGCTGCCACAGCCGCGGGGCCAGATCGGCGGCCATCTCGCCGAGCAGCAGGCGCCGGGGCGGGTCGTCGCTGTCGACGACGCGCACCATCGCCTCGCCCGCGCGCCGCGGATCCCCGGGCTGGGTGAACGCCGCCGAGCCGTCCATGGCCGCCCGGCGGGGCCCGAGGACGTCGTCGTAGGCGTGCATCGGGGTCGCGCGCTCCATGCTCGTGCCGTTCCAGTCGGTGCGGAACGGGCCGGGCTCGACGATGGTCACCCGGATCCCGAACGGTGCGACCTCCTGCGCGAGCGACTCGCTCAGCCCCTCGAGGCCCCACTTGGTCGCGTGGTAGAGCCCGGTGTTCGGGAAGGCGCCGACGCCGCCGACGCTCGAGATCGGCAGCAGGTGCCCGCGGCGCTGGGCGCGCATGGTCGGCAGCACCGCCTGCAGCGACCACAGCGCCCCGAACAGGTTCACCTCGACCTGGCGGCGCGCCTGCTCCTCGGTGACCTCCTCGACGCCGCCGGCCAGCCCGTAGCCGGCGTTGGCGACGAGCACGTCGATCCGGCCCGTCTCGGCGGCGACCTGGTTGACCACCGCGAACACGGCGTCGCGGTCGGTGACGTCGAGGTCGCGGGTCAGCAGCCGGTCGCCGTGCCCGCGGGCGAGGTCGTCGAGGGTGCCGGCGTCGCGTGCCGTCGCCACCACCCGGTCCCCGGCCGCGAGGACGGCCTCCACGAGGGCGCGGCCGAGGCCACGGGACGCGCCGGTCACCAGCCAGGTGCGATCGCTCATGGCCCCCGGGTGCCCAGAGCCGCTCCCGCTACGCGGCTCGGGATCGACGTCTCAGCAGCGACGTCTCAGCAGCGACGTCTCAGCAGCGACGTCTCAGCAGCAGCGCCCCTGCGGGTGACGCTCCTGATGGTCGACGTGGGCCCGCCAGAACTCGCGCTCGCCCATCGGCGGGTGGGTGTGGCCTCCCCGGTGGTGGGCGGCGAGGTAGCGCTCGTAGGCGTCCGCGCCGACGACGCCCCGGAACCACCACGCGCAGCCGCGCCAGGCCCGCACCAGCGCCTCCATCAGTGGCCGCCGGTGCGTGACGGCGCCCCGACCTCGGCCAGCCACCGCTTCTCCAGTTCCTTCTCGGCGGCCTGCGGGACCAGGCCCGACGGGGCGTAGATCCGCGACGGGACGGCCTCCCGCTCGGCGCTCGGGAACCCGCCCGCCCGGACCGAGCGCAGCGCGGCCAGCGCGGCGGCGGTGATGACCACCAGCGTGAGCACGAGGAACACGATCGACAGGGTGCCCTGGATGAACGTGTTCCGGACGACCGCCTCCATCTGCTCGGGCGTCTTCGCCGCACCCATGCTCGTGCGTCCCTGGGCGATGGCGTCCCGGTAGGCGAAGTGCTGCGCCCAGTACCCCACCCCGGGCGTCGGAGAGAAGATCTTGTACAGCGATGCCGTCACCGTGATGACCGCGACGGCGACGAGCGGCACCAGCACGATCCACAGGTAGCGGACGGTGCCGCGGCGGGCGACGATCGCGAGGCACACCGCCAGGGCGATGGCCGCGAGCAGCTGGTTGGCGATGCCGAACAGCGGGAAGAGCGTGTTGATCCCGCCCAGGGGATCGGTGACGCCCATGATCAGGATGCCGCCCCAGGCGCCACACATCACGAGCGTCCCGATCCACACCCCGGGGCGCCACGACATGTCCCGGAACTTCGGGACGACGGTGCCCACCGCGTCCTGGAGCATGAAGCGCGCCACCCGGGTGCCCGCGTCGACCGCGGTGAGGATGAACAGCGCCTCGAACATGATCGCGAAGTGGTACCAGAAGCTCATCAACGCGGCGCCGCCGAAGAACTGGGCCAGGATGTTGGCCAGGCCGAGCGCGAGGGTCGGCGCGCCGCCGGTGCGCGAGACGATGCTCTGCTCGCCGACCGCCTGGGCGGTGCCGGCGAGCACGTCCGGCGTGATGTTCACCCCGGCGAGCCCCAGCGAGTTGACCCACAGCGCCGCCGTCTCCACGGTGCCGCCGGTGGCGGCCGTGGGAGCGTTCATGGCGAAGTAGATGCCGCGGTCGATCGACACCGCGGCGACCAGCGCCATGATCGCGACGAACGACTCCATGAGCATGCCGCCGTAGCCGATGAAGCGCGTCTGGCGCTCCTTCTCGACGAGCTTCGGGGTGGTGCCCGACGAGATCAGCGCGTGGAACCCCGACAGCGCGCCGCAGGCGATCGTCACGAACAGGAACGGGAACAGCGGCCCCGGCACGACGGGGCCCCCGGCGGGGTCGCCGGCGAACTCGCTCCACGCCGGGGCCATGACGTCCGGGCGGACCACGATGACCGCGACCGCCAGCAGCACGATCGTCCCGATCTTCATGAAGGTCGAGAGGTAGTCGCGCGGCGCGAGGAGCATCCAGACCGGCAGGACCGCGGCGACCACACCGTAGATCACCACGCCCCACGCGAGGGTCGTGCGGTCGAACGTGAACCACTCGGCGAGGCCGCTCTCGGCGACCCATCCGCCGGCGACGATGGCCAGCAGCAGCAGCGCGACGCCGATCGCCGAGACCTCGCCGACCTTCCCCGGTCGCAGGTAGCGCAGGTAGAAGCCCATGAACAGCGCGATCGGCACGGTCATCGCCACCGAGAACACGCCCCACGGGCTCTCGCCCAGCGCCTGCACGACCACCAGGGCCAGCACGGCGATCAGGATGATCATGATCGCGAGCGTCGCGACGACCGCCGCGGCGCCCCCGACGCGTCCGAGCTCGTCACGGGCCATCGCCGCGAGCGAGCGCCCGCCGCGGCGCATCGAGAAGAACAGCACCAGGTAGTCCTGCACGGCGCCGGCGAGCACCACGCCGACGACGATCCAGATGGTCCCGGGCAGATAGCCCATCTGGGCGGCGAGGACGGGTCCGACGAGCGGGCCGGCGCCAGCGATCGCGGCGAAGTGGTGCCCGTAGAGCACGCGCCGGTCGGTGGGCACGAAGTCCTGGCCGTTCTCGGCGTACTCGGCGGGGGTGGCCCGCCGGTCGTCGGGGCGCAGGAGCTTGCGCTCGATGTACGTCGAGTAGAAGCGGTAGGCGATGAGGTAGGTGCACACCGCGGCGAACACGAACCAGATCGCGTTGACCGTCTCGCCGCGGATGAGCGCGAGCATCACCCAGCCCAGACCGCCCAGCAGGGCGATCGCGGTCCAGGTCGCGATCCGCAGCGGCGTCCAGCGCCGGCGCTGCTCGTCGAGCACCTCGTCGTCCACCCCGGCGGGCGGCAGTTCCTGCTGGTCCGGGCCGGCGGTCCCGCCGGCACCCGGAGACGTCGTCGTCATCGTGACCCCCCGCTCCCGATCGGTCACGAGGAGCATAGGTCGGTGGACACGATTGTGTCGTCCGTGTGAAGTGACGTCCCGGACGCCCGGGGTCGAGTCAGTCGGCGCGGCCCAGACCGTCGTCGGGTATCGCCGCGCCGCCGTAGCCGATGTAGTCGCCCGACGAGTTGCGCAGCCCGCCCGCCATGACGTCGTCGATGCTGTGGTTCGCGATCATCGTGCGGATCCCGGCCGTGATGTTGGCGACGGGGTCGAAGATGCCGCGGTCGGCCAGCTCGGGCAGCACCGCGTTGCGGAAGGTCGGGTCGATGAGCTGCATGAGCCCCTTCGACGGCGTGCCCGCGGCGGCGTTGGAGTCCCAGTTGTTCACGGCGTCCGGGTCGCCGGTGGACTCCCGCATGATGATCTTCTTGACGCCCGGCGCCAGGCGCTGCGGCAGCCCCAGGAGACCCAGCGCCCGGGCGATCTGCCCGTCGAGCGTGCGCTCGTTGCCGGCCTCGTAGGGGCGCCCGAACTCCAGCGGCCCGTTCTCGCGCTCGACCTCCATGCTCTTGAGCAGCGCGGAGACGTCGCCGGCGTCCCCCGCGCTCGGCCCGTCGTCGTCGGAGGACGACGAGGACGAGGAGGTCCGGTCGGTCGTGGCCGGCATCGTCACGGGACTGACGGCGGCGACGGCCCCCGACGCGACGGCGGCACGGTGCTGGGCGGCGAGGGCCAGCGCGGCGGTGGCCGGCGCGGCGGGCGCCGCCTGCGGGGCCTCGGCGTCGGCGACGTGGGTGTCCAGGGTCTGCACCGCGGGCAGCACGGCGCCGGCGGCGACGGCGGCGACGAGGACCGAGCCGGAGCCTGTGCGCGCGCGGGAGGTCGCGCGCGGGGCGGTCCGGGTACCGCCGAGGTCGACCGGAGTGCGCGGACCGTGGCCCTGCCGCCCGTGTCGTCCCACCGTCACCTCGCTCACCGTCGGGGGCGGACGGACCGGCGGCGTTGCGGAGGGGAGCTGCCGTCGTGACCGTCCCGTGATCGGACGGTCCGCAACGTAGCGAGCCGGTGACGCTCGGCGTCGCACCCCTCGGTGCTCCCGAGGGCTCCGGGAGTCCCCGGACACCCGGGTCGTGGCGGCGAGAGGTCCGACGGGCGGTGCCGGTCGGCCGATGCGCACCCGCGCATACCCGCGAACGGAGCACCGCGGACGACGGGCGGTCCCGCCGGCGCCGAGCGGTCGGCACGACGACCCGGTGCCGACCCCGCGGGGCTCGCGGACCCTTCGGCGCAGCGGGACGCCGCCGGGCGTGTCCTGCGTGTCGGACCGTCAGGCCGCGAGCAACGCGCGCAGGGCGTCGAGGGCGCGGTCGCCCTCCGCGCGGGCGGCGGTCGACGCGGCGCCGAGCCCGAACCACCCGTGCGTCAGCCCCGCCCCCTCGAGCCGCCGCACCGCGACGCCGGCGGCCTCGAGCGCGTCGGCGTGCGCGCGGCCCTCGTCGCGCAGGAGGTCGAGCTCGGCGGTCGCGACGACAGCGGGCGCGAGGCCGTCGAGGTCGCCGGCCCGCGACAGCGCCACCGACGGGTCGTCGCGCAGGGCAGGGTCGGGCAGGTACCGCTCCCAGAACCAGGCGAGGTCGGCGCGGGTGAGGAACGGGCCGTCGGCGTTCTCCGCCACCGACGGCCGGGTCATCGAGGGGTCGAGGCCGGGGTAGAGCAGCAGCTGCGCGTCGAGGCGCGGACCCCAGTCGCGGGCGAGCAGCGCGACGCCGGCGGCCAGGCCCCCGCCCGCGCTGTCGCCTCCGACGACGAGCCGGTCGGCCGCGCGCAGCGTCGCGGCCCAGCGCAGCGCGGTGTGGGCGTCGGTCAGGGGCGCCGGGTGCGGGTGCTCGGGCGCGAGGCGGTAGTCGACGGAGACCACCGTGGCCCCCAGGTGCGCGCAGACCCGCCGCGCCGAGGCGTCGGCCGTGTCGAGGTCGCCCAGCACCCAGCCGCCTCCGTGCAGCCACACCACCGTGACGGCCCGCTGCTCGCCCACCGGCTCGTAGACGCGCACGGCGACGTCGGCCTCGCCATCAGGGGTGCCCGGTACCACGTCGTCGTGCACCGACCCGACCTCGGCGACGGCGTCCCCGCGCCGTGCCAGCGCCAGCTCGCGGTACACCCGGCGCGCCTCGCCCACGTCGTCGCGGGTCATCGGCAGCCAGCCGTCGGCCTCGAGCCGCGCGATCGCCGCGGCGAGCTCGGGGTCGATGCGGGACGCGGGTCCGGGGGTCATGGGCGCCGATCCTCGGGGAGGTCCGGGGCACCCGCCACCCCGCGTCTTCAACTTGGGGGTTGGACACGGCGCACACGTGCGCTACTGTCTTATCAACCGCAAGGTTGAACAAGGAGTGAGCGTGGACGACCAGCTGAACCGGGTGTTCTCGGCACTCGCCGACCCCATCCGGCGCGACATCGTGGCCCGCCTGGCCGTCGCGGACGCCGGCGTCAACGAGCTCGCCGAGCCCTACGACGTCAGCGTCCAGGCCGTGTCCAAGCACCTCAAGGTGCTGGAGGAGGCGGGGCTCGTGAGCCGCACGCGTGAGGCCCAGCGCCGGCCGGTCCACCTCGAGGCGGAGGTCTTCGACCTGATGACCAAGTGGATCGAGCGCTACCGGCGCCAGGCCGAGGAGCGCTACCGCCGTCTCGACGACGTCCTCGCCGAGATGGATCCCGAGCAGACCCGACCCGACACGCAGCGAGGAGTCTCCTGATGAGCACCACGACCCGCGAGACCACGATCACCGCCGACCCCGCGGCGCCCACGGTCCGCATCGCCCGGGAGTTCGACGCGCCCGTCGCGAACGTCTTCCGGGCCCACGTCGATCCCGACCTCGTCAAGCGCTGGCTCGGCCCGCGCAACCTGACGATGGAAATCCACCGCTTCGACGCCGAGACCGGGGGCGCGTACCGCTACACCCACCGCGACGACGACGGCGAGTACGTGTTCTACGGCTCGTTCCACGAGGTCCGGCCGACCGAGCGCATCGTGCAGACGTTCAGCTACGAGGGCTTCCCGGACTCGGTGACCCTGGAGACGATGACCTTCACCGACCTCGGCGACGGCCGCACCCGGATCGAGGGCCTGTCGCTGTTCGAGTCGATCGAGGCCCGGGACGCGATGGTCGCCAGCGGGATGGAGGTCGGGGTCCGGGAGGGCTACGAACAGCTCGACGAGCTGCTCGCGGAGTGATGACGCGCGCGGCGCCCCTCGACCGCCCGGGCAGGACGGTCGGGGGAGCGTGCGGTCAGCGGTGGCGGGCGCGCTCGGCCGCTGCGATCCCCCGCCGGCAGCCCCGGCTGAGCTCGCGGTGGCGGGAGAGGCGCCGCAGGAGGGGCAGCGGGCCGAGGTCGCGCTCCGGGTCGCCCTCCCGGCCCGACACCACCAGCTCGTCGCCGAACAGGGTGCCGTGCACCGACCACGACTCCCAGCGCTCGAGGTCGGGCTGGGAGTAGTCGTAGCCGAACACGGTGGCGCCCGCGCCGTCCCCGCGCAGCCGCTCCCCCGCGAGGCCGGTGAGGCTGAGGCGCTCTCCGCCGCCCCGGACCTCGACGACGTCGATCCCGGGCCGGTCGCCGGCGTCGCGGACCAGCAGCCGGTGCGCGCGCGGGTTGGTCCGCCGGGGCACCGCGACCTCCTCGGCGGTGGCGGGGTCGAGCCGCACGACGATCCGGGGGAGCCACCACCAGTTCTCCCGGCGCAGCAGGGGGCTGTCGACCAGCGACCGCGACGGTGGGTACTTCCGCAGTTCCTGCCCCAGCACCTCGTCGACGAGGAGGCCGCCGTCGGTGTCGTCGGTGACCTCGACCCGGCCGATCGCGGCCCGGCCGGTCTCGTCGCGGCGCAACGAGCGGGAGTCACTGACGACGAACGCCGCTTGCTCGGCGGCCCGCAGGCCGCTCACCACGGGTGCGTGGGCGTAGGGCAGGGCGACGACCGGGAGCCCGTCGACCACCAGCGGCGTCACCGCGAGGGCGACGGGGCGGCCGTCGGGCTCGATCCAGCACAGCTCGGCGGTGATCGCGCGGCGCCAGGACGCGAACATTGCGCTCACCTTACGATTCTCCTCGGTCGAGGTCCCCGGTGTTACTTTGCGAACCCGATCCGTCACGCGGAGTTCCCGGTGGACGCTCGTTCGGGCGACCCCTCGCCGACGCTGCCCGTGGAGTGAGCCATGCCCGCTGTCGTTGTCGCGCTCACCGTCGCCGTGCTGTTCTTCCTCGGCTATCGCTACTACTCGAAGTACCTGGCCGAGAAGGTGTACGCCCTCGATCCCGCGTTCGCCACCCCCGCGCACGCGATGCGTGACGGCGTCGACTTCGTGCCGACCAACAAGCACGTGCTGTTCGGCCACCACTTCACCTCGATCGCAGGGGCGGCGCCCATCGTGGGCCCCGCGATCGCCGTGTTCTGGGGCTGGCTCCCCGCGTTGACGTGGGTGGTGCTCGGCACGATCTTCGCGGCCGGCGTGCACGACTTCGGCGCGCTGGTCGTCTCCGTGCGCCACCGGGCCCGCAGCATCGGCACGCTGGCCCAGGACGTGATCAACAAGAGGTCGCGCACCCTGTTCCTGTTGATCATCTTCTTCCTGCTGACGTTGGTCAACGCGGTCTTCGCCGTGGTGATCGCGACCCTGTTCGTGGCGAACCCGGAAGCGGTCCTCCCGATCCTCTTCCAGATCCCGCTGGCGATCGGGATCGGCCAGTACGTCTACCGCACCCGCAGCGCCGCGCTGGTCCCGTCGCTCATCGGTGTCGTGCTGCTCTACCTGTCGATCCTCGTGGGGCAGGCCGTGCCGATCTCGCTGGAGTTCCTCGCGGCCGACAGCGGGTTCTTCACCGAGCGCAACATCTGGGTCATCCTGCTGTTCGCCTACACGTTCGTGGCGTCGCGCATCCCGGTCTGGGTCCTGCTCCAGCCCCGCGACTACATCAACTCCCACCAGCTGTTCATCGCCCTCGGGGTGATCGCGCTGGGCGTGACGGTCGGCATGGACCGCATCGTCGCCCCCGCCGTCAACGACACCCCGCCGGACTCCCCGAGCTGGTTCCCGCTGCTCTTCGTCACCATCGCCTGCGGGGCGGTGTCCGGGTTCCACAGCCTGGTCGCGTCGGGGACGACGTCGAAGCAGCTGGACAAGGAGACCGACGCGCGCTACGTCGGCTACTTCGGCGCGGTGGGCGAGGGCTCCCTCGCCCTCGCCACGATCCTGGCCTGCACCGCGGGGGTGGCGGCGTCGACCACCGACTGGAACGCGCTCTACTCCGACTTCGCCACGGCCTCGGACGGGGCCACGGGCAACTTCGTCGACGGCGTGGCCGGCTTCGCGGGCAACCTGGGCGTGCCCCTCTCGATCGCGACGATCTTCGCGGCGATCGTGGTCATCAGTTTCGCGGCCACCACCATGGACACCGGGGTGCGGCTCCAGCGCTACATCGTCCAGGAGATCGCCGACGTCGCCGGCGCCACGAAGCTCTCCCGCAACGCCACGCTGGCCAGCTTGATCGCGGTCGGGGTCCCGCTGGTGATGGCACTGCTGCCCGGGGGCGGCGAGGACGGCTACACCTTCGGCGTGCTCTGGCAGCTCTTCGGCACCACCAACCAGCTCACCGCGGGTCTGGCCCTGGCCGTCATCGCGGTGTGGGTGACCAGGAACCGGCGCAACCCCGTCGCGGTGCTGATCCCGCTGGTCTTCCTGCTGGTCATGACGACCTGGGCGCTGATCATCAACCTCGTCGAGTTCGTCGGCGAGGGCGACTGGGTCCTCGCGCCGCTCGACCTCATCATCTTCGTGCTCGCTGTCTGGCTGATCGTCGAGGCGAGCCTCGGCCTGCGTGCGGCCTGGCGTTCGACCCGCACGCCGGAGGTCGAACGCGAGCCGGAACGCGAGAGGTGAGCGCCCGGTCGCGGCTGGCGTCGATCTGGCGCACGCTCGAACGCGGGCACGACCAGGTCTTCGTCGCCCGCTGGCGCCAGGGTCTTCAGCGGGAGGCCCGCCGCCAGGAGGACACGCTGCGGGCGCTGGTGCTGCTGGAGACGCTCGGGGTGGACAACCCGGTCGCCTACGAGACGCTCGACCTGATCCCGTACCTGGTCGCCGACCTCCACGCGTGGCACCAGCGGATGGGCCGGGAGAGCTTCGGCGATCCCGGGGTCTGCTGTTGATCCGGTTCTTCGGGGGCAAGGGCGGGGTCGGCAAGACGACGCTGGCCGCGGCGTTCGCCGTCGCACGGGCGGGCGCCGGGCGCCGCACCCTGCTCGTGTCGACCGATCCCGCGCACTCGCTGGGCGACGCCCTGGGCGGCGAGCTGGGCGAGGAGCCGCGCGCGGTGGCCCCCCTGCTGTGGGCGGCCGAGATCAGCGGGGAGGCGCAGGCCCGGCGCCGGATCGCCGAGATCACGACCGACGCCGAGCAGGCGCTGCCGCGCGAGGTCCTCCCGGCGGTGCGCCGGCACCTGGCGCGCGCGACGGAGAGCCCGGGCACGGTGGAGTCGGCACTGCTGGACCGCCTCACCGAGCTCGTCGAGCAGGTCGGCGACCGGTGGGACGACCTGGTCGTGGACAGCGCGCCGACCGGTCACATGCTGCGGCTGCTCAGCCTCCCCGCCCTGCTCGCCCCGTGGATCGAGGGTCTCGCCCGGCAACGGACGAAGGCACGCGACGCCGACCGGATGGTCGCGGGGCTGCTGGGCCGCGCCGAGGAGCAGCCGGACCCGCTGCTCGAGCGGCTGCACGCCCGCCGCGCGCGGCTCGAGGCCGTGCGGTCGCGGCTCGCGGCCGAGGCGCTCGTGCACCTGGTGCTGGTCCCTGAGCACCTCCCGCTGACGGAGACGCTGCGGGCGGCGGAGACGGTGGCCGAGACCGGCCTGCGGCTGGGTCAGGTGATCGTCAACAGGGTCGTTCCCGAGACCGAGACCGGGGTCCTCGCGCGACGGCGGGCCCAGCAGGACGAGGTCCTGGCCCGCCTGGCGGTGCGCTTCGACGAGCCGGACCTGGTGCGGGTCCCGCTCCTGCCGGGCACGCTCACCGGACGTCAGGGGCTCGGGGAGCTCGCGGAGGTCCTGCGGGAGGCGGGGTTCGACCCGTAGCGCACCACTCCCGGCAGGGTGGGCATCGCAGGGTGGGCATCGCAGGGTGGGCACCGCGGGATGGGCGCCGCAGGGTGGGGATCGCCGGGTTCACCGCCGGCTACGTCCTCGCCGCCGGGCCCTCGGGGCTGCGGATCGCGGTGCTGGCGCTGCACGGCTGACGTCGGGTCGGCGCACGGCCCCGGCGTCGCCCTCGCGCCCACCGTCGTGTGCACGAGACGTCACCGCAGGTCGGCCCGCTGCGTCTCATCGGGCGATGCCATGAGCAACGCATCGTGATTCGTGTCACGCTGAGCGAGCGAGGCCGGGGACGAGTCGACCGCGGTCAGGAAGGGGCTCGCCGTGTACATCACCGTCGTGCACGAGATCACCGAACCATCGACGTTCTGGAGCGCCGCGCAGGAGGCCATGAGCCAGCCCATGCCCGAGGGCGTGGCGCTGCACGGTGTCTTCCCCAGCAGCGACGGGACGCACGCCGTGTGCCTCTGGGAGGCTCCCGACCAGCAAGCCGTGCGCGAGATGGTCGAATCGGTCGTCGGGCAGGTCAGCAAGAACGACTACCACGAGGTCGACGCGGTCAACGCCGTCGGACTCCCGGCCTGATCCGAGCCGAGGGGACCGCGTCCGGACGGCGACGCCCGGGCCGGGGCCGCGCCATGCCGACAGCCACGGTGAACGGGACCGAGCTGCACCACGAGGTGAGGGGCACGGGGCCGCCGGTGCTGCTCGTCATGGGAGCGACGGGGGACGGCGGCCACTTCGACGCGCTCGCCGACGCCCTGGCCGACGAGTTCACCGTCGTCACCTACGACAGGCGCGGGAACGGGCGCAGCCCCGTGCCACCGCACTGGACGACGACCTCACCCGAGGAGCAGGCCGACGACGCGGCGGCCCTCCTCGATGCGCTCGGAATGCGTCCTGCGGCGGTGTTCGGGACGAGCAGCGGCGGGAACTTCGCGCTGTGCCTGCTCGTCCGCCATCCGCGGTGCGTGAGTGGGGCGGTCCTCCACGAGCCGGGCCTGTTCGCGTTGCTGGACGACGCCGACGCCGCGCGGGCCCCGATGAGGGCGCGGACCGGGGCCGCGATGGCCACGGGTGGGCCACCGGCAGCGGTGGAGGCGTTCTGGCGCTCCGTGGCCGGCGAGGACGCGTGGGAACGGCTCCCGGTCGCCTTGAGGGAGCGACTCCGTGCGAGCGCCGCGACCCTGTTCGAGGTCGAGCTGGGGACCTACGAGCTCTACCTGCCCGACGACGCCATCCTCGCCGCCGTCGGCGTACCGGTGACCGTGCTCGTCAGCTCGGACGGGGATCCGGTGCGCGCCGAGATCTCTGCCCGTCTCGCTCGTCGTCTGGGCGTGGACGTCGCCATGACGCCGGGCGGTCACGCCGCGTACGACGAGCACCCCCGCGAGCTCGCGGAGACGGTGCGCCCGCTCCTGCGCGCAGCGACGAGCTGACGGGCCCGAACACGACGCGGCCCGCCCCCGGGCGATCGGGTGGCGGGCCTGTGACCAGCGAGAACAGCTCTGGAGCGAGTGACGGGAATCGAACCCGCGTTCTCAGCTTGGGAAGCTGATGTTCTACCATTGAACTACACTCGCGCGTCTGGCTCAGAGCCTACACGGCACTCCGGCGCCTGCGACGGGGGCCCGTCCTCGGGTGCCGTCGGTGACCACATCGGTGTCGTTCGCCGCTCGATCACGGTCCGATCACGGGTTGGGCGCGACGGGATCGCACGGAGCGTCACGACGCGTTGCGTCGTCGGGGTAGATCCATCGAGACGGCCTCCTGCTGGGCGTCGGCGTCGTGTTGGCTGGTCAGCGCCATGGGAGCCGGGACCCCCGGGGAGGAGGCCGCCATGACTGCGCGTGAGCAGGACGAGTTCGCCCTTCCCGAGCTCTTCGTCGTCGTGGCCTCGGTCGACGACGCCACCGCCTTCGCCCCGCTGGCGGTGCGTGATCCCGAGGTCCGCCCGGTCCTGGTCGCCACCGGACCCGACCCGATGGGCGTCGACGAGGCGCTCGACGACCTCGGCGCCCTCGCCGGCCGCGTGCTGCTGGTCGACCGTCCCGACGCCGGGCCCGTGGCGGAGATCGCGGCGCTGCTGCCGCGCCTCGACTCCCTCGTCGACGACGACCGTCCCGCTGCCGTCCTCGTCCGTGGCGGGTCGCCCAGCGCCCTGGCCGCCACCCAGGTGGCGGTGTGGCGGGACGTCCCGGTCGTGGCGGTCCCCGTCGACGGGGTCCCGGCGGTCGAGGCCGCGAACCAGGCGGCCGTCGCCGCCCTCGTCGCCACCCAGGACGCCCGCCGTGTCCCGCCCGAGGACGTGCGCGTCGCGGCCGCCACCCAGCGCCTCGTGCGTGAGCGCCTGACGAGCGGCGACGGTACTCGGATCGTCCGGCTGCCGACGGATCGCTCGCGGAGGCATCTGTCCGCCTGACGCACGTCACTCTGCGCGAGAATCGGTCGCTCGATCATCACTCAGTGATGAGGAGAGCACGAAAAGTAGAGGCTGTACCCGCTCCCGGCTAACGTCATGCCCCGCAAGCCTGATGGACCTGGTGGACCAGAGGGGGCAGGAGGGGGAGCCGGTGAAGCCAGCACCCAGGCTGATCCACGAGGTGCAGCGGCTCGGGCTCACGGTCTCGATCGCCGCCCTCGTGATCGTCGTGCTGGTCGTCTTCCGGCTCGTGTGGTCCGCGGCCGTCACGACACCGACGGACCAGCGTCTGCAGAGCGGTCTGCTGGCCCTCGAGGACTCCCACCAGGCCATGCTCGACATGGACGCGGCACTGCGCGGCTACCTCGCCACCGGCGACCAGTTCTTCGCCGACACCGCCACCGACGCCGCGCCCGTCCTCGCCGCCGCCGACACGCAGATGGTCAACCTCCTCGAGGAGCCCCAGCTGCGTCAGGACGTGCTGGCCCTCCTGCTGGCTCAGCAGCGCTGGCGCGCCGAGTGGGCCGATCAGGCGCGGCGGCTTCCCCCGCCCGGTGGTGTCGAGCTGTTCCTCAAGCAGGGCAAGGCGCTCTTCGACGACTACACCGCCCGCAAGGACGCCACGCGCGCGGACACCCTCGCCGCGATCGACGCGGCCGACCGCAGCAACGTGATCACGCAGTGGATCGTCGGCGGTCTCCTGACGCTCGTCGGCGTGGCGACGCTGCTCGTCGCGCTGCGCGGCCGACAACGCCTGCAACGCCACGTCGTCGCCCCCGTCGACGGCCTGCTCGCCTCCGTCCGCGACATCGGCGAGGGCCGGCTGACCCCACCCCACCCCGTGGACGGCTCCGCCGAGCTCGTCGCGCTGCGCGACGGGCTCGCGGACATGACCGTAGCGCTGCGCCGGCAGCGCGAGGAGGCCGCGGCCCAGGCCGAGCGACTGCAGGCCCAGACCGACCGGCTGCGCACCATCCTGATCATGACCCGCGAGATCGCGGGCAGTCTGAACACCCGCTACGTCATCGACTCGACCGTCCAGGCGGCGGTGGCCGTCACCGACGGTCGCGTGCTGCTGTGGCTGCTCGAGGAGGACGGCAACGGCCTCGAGCTCGCCTACGACTCCGACCGCGGCCCGGTCGCGCCGATGGAGACCCACTGCCACCTCGGAGTGGGCGTCGTCGGGCGATCGGCGCGTTACGGGCAGATCTCGCGCGGCGACCCGGAGACCGGGGAGGACGCGGCGGTGGCGGTGCCGCTGGTCGTCGGTGCGCGAGTGATCGGCATCCTCGAGTGCTACGACTCGGTCGAGGGCGAGGTCGAGGGCCAGCGCCTGTCCGCGGTCGAGATGCTCGCGACGCTGTCCGGCTCGGCCATCGAGGCCAGCCGCCTGCACGCCGCCACCGAGCGGCTCTCCCAGTTCGACCCGCTCACGCAGCTGGCCAACCGGCGGCGGCTGGGGGCCGATCTGGACTCGGCGGTCGCCAACGCCAAGCGTCACGGCACGCCGATGTCGGTGATCATGCTGGATCTCGACCACTTCAAGGAGCTCAACGACCGCTACGGGCACCAGCAGGGCGACGTGGTGCTCCAGGAGGTCGCGAGCACCCTGCGCACGGCCATGCGCGACGGCGAGACCGCCTACCGGTACGGCGGCGAGGAGTTCGCCATCCTCGTCACGCGCGGGGGCCCGGACGACGCCGTCCAGCTCGCCGAGCGCCTGCGCGCCCGCGTCGAGGCCGACTTCCGGCGCGGCGACAAGCAACTCGTCACCGCGTCCTTCGGCGTCGCCGGCCTGCCCGAGCACGCCGGCGACGGCGAGGCCCTGCTCAGCGAGGCCGACCGGGCGCTCTACTCCGCGAAGAACTCCGGCCGCAACCGCGTGCACCGCGCCGGCGGGCTGGTGGGGTAGGTCAGCGCCCGTCCTCGGACAACCCGCGCCGGAAGTTGACGAACGAGCGCGAGGGCGTCGGGCCCCGCTGGTCCTGATAGCGCGAGCCGTAGACGGGCGAACCGTAGGGGTGCTCGGCGGGCGACGACAGCCGGAACAGGCAGAGCTGGCCGACCTTCATCCCGGGCCACAGCCGGATCGGCAGGTTCGCCACGTTCGAGAGCTCGAGCGTGACGTGACCCGAGAAACCGGGGTCGATGAATCCGGCGGTGGAATGGGTCAACAACCCGAGACGACCCAGGCTCGAGTTGTGGGTCGGGATGAAGGTACGGCCGACCAGGAACATGCCGTCCGCTGCCGCGACCTGGATACAGCGCACGGGACGCGAGCCGGTCGCCTGCACATCGGCGATGCCACGGTGCAGGTGACGGCGGCGGTCGGGGGTCTTGAGCCGCGCGACCTTCCGCTCGAGGCGGAACACCTCGAACCACGGCGTGAACTTCACCTGGTGCGCGAGGCCGTGTTCGACGCCGCGGAAGTTGGCCCGCTTCTTGCGCTGTCGCGGGCGGAGGCCGAGGCTCGCGGCGAGCTCGGCGACACCGTTCGACAGGTCCTCGCGCATGTTGACGAACTCGCAGCGCCCAGCGACGTCGACGTACCCGTCCGAATCCATGAGGCCCTGGAGGAGTGCGAGGCGCTGGCCGATGCTGCCGCGGAGGTAGGCGACGGGGATGTGCTTGTTGCCGAGCACACCGAGTGCGCGCAACGCGCTCGAGAGCGATCCATCGGCGCTGTAGCGCCCGCCCGCGTCGCGGGTCCGGCCGACGCGACCCCGGCAGAGACCACCGACGCGGTACGCGTACCGACCGGAAGCCTTCCCAACGTCGTGTCCGGCGGCGCGGATCTCATCGAGCATCTGCTCATCTCCGGGCCCGCAGGTCACCTCCGCTGTGCTGCTGGTGCCGTCGCCCAACCAGACGCCCAGGACATACGGGTCGATCGGGAGATCAGCTTCGGGACAGTGCACCGCGTTGGCCAGCTCGACGTGGTGGTTGACCTCGTCGTGCCAGCGCAAGCTAGCGGCGATCTCCTCCGTCGTGCTGACGGTAGCGGGATGCTGACGCTTCCGCGCAGGCTTCGTCGTCGTCCGCCACCTATGGGCGGCGTCGGCGGTGACGACCTCGCCGTCGGAGAACCGGACGTCGTAGCAGGGGCGGCCGAGCATCACCTCGGTCGTCGCGATGACCCGTACCGGTCGACCGTCGAGGCCGAAGACCTCGTCCCCGACGCGCACGTCACCCATCGTCGTCCACCCCGTCGGTGTCGGGACCGGGGTGTCGACAGCGAGGGCCTTGCCCTCGAGGCGACCGGCGATGTCGTCCGGCAGCGAGATGACCTCGTACGTCGAGCCGAGGACGAACTCGCCGGGGTGCAGGACGAACGCCTCGTCGGGGCCGGGTGGCTCGACCGGGCGTGTCAGCTCGTCCTGCTGCAGCGCGGGGTCGATGTGCGTGTACGCATGGTTGTTGAACGTGCGGAAGTGCCGGTCGAGACGCAGGTCGACGCTCGAGGGCTGCAGCAGCGTCGCGTCGAACGGGTCGAGCCCGACGCGTCCGGCCGCGATCTCGGCGCGGATGTCGCGGTCGGAGAGCAGCACGCGCGGACCCTATCGAGGCGGTCGGCGTGCGGCGTGTCGGCATCGCGAACGGGGACTTCGCGCGCGTAGAAGCAGCGAACAGCGCGTTCGTTCCGATAGGCCGGGCCCGAGACACGAACGGCGCCCTCGCTGCTCGGGAAGCAGCGAGGGCGCCGTTCGTCCCCGGCGGAGCGGGGGCCCGTCAGCTCTCGGCCGACGGGTTCTGCACGTTGCCCGCGGTGGCGGCGGTGTCGGGGTCGGAGTCGCCGACGGTGTCGGTCTCGGGCCGCCCGCGCTTGACCGCCGCGAGGAGCATCTGCGAGACGTCCATGACCTCGGTGCCGACGGCCGTGGCCTCGCTCTGGCGCTCGGTGAGGCCGTCGGTGAGCATCACGCGGCAGAACGGGCAACCGGTCGCGATCGTGTCGGTCTCGGTCTGGATGGCCTCGTCCACGCGCTCCATGTTGATGCGCTTGCCGATGTGCTCCTCCATCCACATCCGCGCACCACCCGCGCCGCAGCACAGCGCCCGGTCGGCGTGGCGGGGCATCTCCTTGAGCTCGGCCCCCGCGGCCTCCACGAGCTCGCGCGGCGGCGTGTAGACCTCGTTGTGCCGGCCCAGGTAGCACGGGTCGTGGTAGGTCACGGTCTTGCGCGCGGCGCCCTCGCCGTGCGACGAGCCGTGGCCGTTGGTCCCGCCGTGGCCGTTCGTGGCGCCGCTCGACGCCCCGTCCCCGCCGTGCTTCTCGGCGAGGGCGACGCCGGCGGGCGCGGCCTGGTCGGCGTCGTGGCCCGGGGTGCCGTGGCCGCCCGCGGTGATGAGGCCGCGCTCGGTGCCGTCGGAGTGCGGGCCGTGGTACTGCAGGCCGGTCGCCGGGTTGATGTCGAGCTTCTTCGCGGCGGGCACCGGCGAGGACTCCGGCGCCACCGGCACCAGCTTCTTCTCGCGCACCAGCTGGTTGAGCAGCTGCGTGTGGTGGACGACCTCGTAGTGCCCCTCGAGCTGCGGGTACTCGCGCCCGAGGGTGTTCATGCAGTGCGGGCACGTGGTGACGATCTTGCGCGTGCCCGGCTCGCGGCCCTCGAAGACGGCGTCGAGCATCTCCTTGGTCTGCGCGGCCATCATCTGGAAGAGGAACTCGTTGCCCGAGCGCCGCGCCGGGTCACCGGTGCAGCTCTCCTCCTTGCCGAGGACGACGTAGTCGACGCCCGCGATGTGCAACAGCTCGGCCGTCGCGCGCACGGTCTTCTTGGCGTTGTCGTCGAAGGCGCCGGCGCAGCCGATGAAGAAGAGGTACTCGGTCTCGGGGCGCAGCTCGCCGTCGAACTCGGGCACCTCGAAGGGCAGGTCCTTCGCCCAGTCCATGCGCGCCGAGTTGTTCTGGCCCCACGGGTTGCCCTTGTTCTCCAGGTTGCGGAACAGGACGCCCAGCTCGGCCGGGAACTCCGACTCGATCATGACCTGGTTGCGGCGCATGTCGATGATGTGGTCGACGTGCTCGATGTCGACGGGGCACTGCTCGACGCACGCGCCGCAGGTGGTGCACGACCACAGGACGTCGGGGTCGATGACGCCGAGCTGCTCCGCCGTGCCGACGAGCGGGCGCGAGGCCTGGACGTCGTCGCTCTTGCGGTAGCGCTCGTAGCCGGACTCCGGCACGCCGTGGCCGTCGTGCACGGGCTCGCCCGGGTTGTTCGCCCCCGCCTGCGTGGCCGCGCCCTCCTCGGGCCCACCTCCGATGGACGCGGTCTTTCCGCCGATCATGTACGGCGCCTTCGCGAACATGTGATCGCGCAGGTCCATGATCAGGAGCTTGGGCGAGAGCGGCTTGCCGGTGTTCCACGCCGGGCACTGGCTCTGACAGCGACCGCACTCGGTGCACGTCGCGAAGTCGAGCATGCCCTTCCAGGTGAAGTCCTCGATCTTGCCGCGACCGAACGACGCCTCCTCGGGCGGGTCCTCGAAGTCGATCGGCTTGCCCTCGTGCTCGATCGGCGGCACGGGGCCGAGCGCCTTCGGCAGGCGCTTCGCCGAGACGTTGATCGGGGCGATGAAGATGTGGAGGTGCTTCGAGTAGAGCACGACGACGAGGAAGATCAGCGCCACCGCGATGTGCAGCAGCAGGAAGATCGTCTCCAGGACGAACAGCGTCGTCTCCGAGAGCCCGGAGAAGAGGTAGCCGACGCCGATCGAGGCCCAGGCCCCCGACTCGTAGGGCAGGTTGCCCGCCGCGGAGGCCGTGCCGCGGAAGGCGAACAGCGTCCACACGACGTTGAAGATCAGGAACAGGATCAGCCAGGCGCCGCCGGTGTGGGACCCGTAGAAGCGGGACGTCCGGGCGCGGCGCTCCGGTGCCTGCTGCAGGCGCATGATCGCGAACGCGATGATCGAGATCAGCACCATGATCGCGATGAAGTCCTGCAGGAAGCCCAGGACGGCCCAGCGTCCGATCAGCGGGATGTGGAAGTCCTCGACGAACAGGGCGCCGTAGGCCTCGATGTAGACCGTCAGCAGGATGATGAAGCCCCACATCGTGAAGAGGTGGGCGAGACCGGGGATCGACCAGCGCAGCAGCTTGCGCTGCCCGAACACCTCGACGAACTGGGCGCGCACGCGCTGGCCGAGGCCCTCGGCGCGCTTCGCGTCGGGCTGCCCGGACGCGATCAGGCGGTAGAGCCACCAGGCCCGGCGGGCCGACACCGCGGCCACGACCAGGGTCAGGGCGAGCCCCAGGACCAAACGGACGACCACGACGGGACCTCCCCGTGAGCCGGGCCTGTGGTGGCGACCCGGTTTGAGAACAACGACTGCGTGGGCGGCACTGTAACGGCCGGTAGGGCCCTCGGCGCTGCGAGAGGTGACCGAGGCTACCCGTCGGTAACCAGCGTGGCCGGCGTCGGGCGTCCGGCGACGGCCACCGCTGGGCGACGCTTTGCGATCGCGAACGCGGCCGCGGCGCGCCGGAGCGTGATGACCGCTCGTGGCGTGTGGATCACGATAGGCTCATCCGGACCAGGAGAGCGGGTCGCGGCTGCCGTCGGTGGCGGAGGGTGGACGATGTGTCGACGCCTGTGGGGGAGGGGCGGGGAGAGCGGGTGCCCGGACGTGTCCGGGGGGTGCCCGGCAGCATGCAGCGAAGGGGTTTGATGACCCGCGGCTGCCATGTTTACTCGTCCGGTCGAGATCCGCTCCCGGCACACTGACCAGCACGTCCGCAGGAGGAACCGCCATGACCGTCACGCTCCTCGGCGCCGACGTCGTCGCGCAGGCTCCGGGGACGGGCGGGCTGCAGGGCTGGATCCAGGACAACATCGTCCCGCTGATCCTGCTGGGCATCGCGATCACCATGCTGTGGATCGGCGGGCGCGGTGACAACGCCGGTGTGGCCCGCCGCAGCATCGGTCTCATCATCGGCCTGATCGCCCTCGGCATCGCGCTCACGCCCGGCGCCGGCGCCCGGGTCGGGGCATTCTTCGCCCAGCTCATCACCGGGTGACGCGGGTGCACATCCGCACCGACGACGAGGTGTACCGCGTCGACGCCGTCTGGCTCGGCCCACCGCGGGCGACGTTCCCGTGGCGTGCCCGCTACTCGGCCTACGGCGTCGGGCTGCTCGTCATGATCGCCGTGATGTTCGTCCAGCGCCGCCTCGGCATCGACCTCGGGTTCTTCTCGGTGGCGTGGGCCCTGCTGATCACCGTGGCCATCACCCGCTTCGTGTCGCGCCGCATCAACGACGAGCGCCCGCTGCTGGAGTGGCTGACGCTGTTCGTCCACGAGCTGCGCGGTCCGCGGGCCAAGGAGCGGACCATCGGCGGGGCGCTGACGACGGGCCACGTCGCCGTGCGCCGCGACCGGCCCAGGCTCACCGGCGCGTCCAGGGCCATCGCGCTGCCGCGGGGGAGCGGCGGCGAGCGCGTCGTCCGCCCGCGCGCCGGGGCGTCGGACGACGCCGACACCTGGGGCCCGCCGCCCCGCGACGACGAGGAGGGCGTCGCGGGCCGCCCCTCGACGCCGGCGGCGGAGACACCGGCCGGGGAGCCCGCCGCCCCCGCCGCCCCCGCCGTCCCCGCCGTCCCCGCCGTCCCCGCCGCCCCCGCCGAGGCGGACGTCGACGCCCCCGCCGTCCCGGCACCGCGGACGGCGACGCCGGAGGCGGAACCGGACGGCGCGCACCTCACGCCCGGGCTCGAGGACGCGGACCCCTCCCACGCGCGGGCCGCGAGCCGCCGACCGCGGAGGGCGGGCACGGACGGCGCGCGCCGCCGCACCCGTGCGCGCCGCACCGCCGGCGCCGACTCCGGGCCCCCGGCCGGCGCGGACGTCGGTGCCCCGGAGAAGGACCGGCTCGTCCTGCCCCCCGCCCCGGACGCCCGGACCACGGCGGCCGCCGACGCGTCGATGGCGGCCTGGACCGGCGGGACCGGCCGCCGTGAGCCCGTGCCGGCACGCCGCACCCGACGCGTCCCCGACCGCGTGACGAACAGTGCCGCCGACCGCGCCGCCGACGCGGATCCCGACCGCACCCAGCGCCGTCCGGCGCGGCCCCGCCGTCGCCCGGGCTGGCCCCTGTCGAACGAGCCCGCCGGCGGCAGCGAACCCCGCGGAGCCCGCGAGCCCTTCGGCCCCGGCACCCGCGCGCGGGGGGACGACGGTGCTGCGCCGCGGTAGGGCCCGGCGCGCGGACGGGTCGGCACCGGAGGCGCTCGAGGCGGGCCCGCGCGGGAGCGGGCTGCGGGCCGCGCGGAGCACCCCGGCGCGCACCTCCGGGCGCCGCCCGCGCTCGTTGACCGGCGAGGGCCCCGCCCAGGGCTACCGCTCCGCGATCGCGCTGCGCGCCATCGACGGCAACCTCGCGCGCACCGCGTCCTCGGTCACGGCCTGGTACCGCCTCGCCCCGCAACCCTGGAGCTTCCGCAGCGACTCGCAGCGCGAGACGTTGATCCGCCAGATCGCGACGCAGCTCGGCGAGCTGCAGGGCCGCTGGCTGCACGTCCGGGTCACGTCGCGGCCCTATCCGGTGGCGCTGTGGGCGGAGGCGTTCGACCACAACGCGCCCGGGCGGATGCCCGACGTGCCCGGCGCGCTGAGCTGGGAGCAGTTCCTCGAGGGCGAGCAGCGCCACCTCATGGGGCTGTCGATGTCCGACAAGGAGGTCTTCCTCGGCGTCGAGGTGTCCGGGCGCTCGATCGTCGACCGCTGGCTCGAGGGGGCCGCGCCGATCCTCGGCCGGCTGGTGCCCTCGGCCGCGACGGCGGAGCTGGCCGCGCTCGAGTCGGAGATCGCGCACGTGGAGGCACTCGTCTCGCGGGCGGGGCTGGACGCGGTGCCGGCGACCGCGGAGGACATGGCCTGGCTGATGCACCGCTCGTGCTCGCTCGGCCTGCCCGCACCCCGCACGGTGGCCCCGGCGTCGGGCGAGCACTGGGAGACCGAGGACCTCGCGGCGTTCACCGACGGCGTCGCGCTGCAGCAGGAGCCGTACGCGCCGACCGTGCAGGTGCTCGGGCGGTTCGGGACGCAGCCGGTGCAGCGCCACGTCGCGGTGCTCTCGGTCGGGCTGATGGACGCGCTGCGCATCCCGGAGGCCGACGACCCGTGGATGCAGCGCAGCGACCGCCTGCCCTTCCCCGTCGAGTGGTCGGCGCGCATCTACGTGCGCAAGCCCGAGGAGGTCGCGGGCGAGCTGCAGCGCCAGATGGGCAAGGTGCGCAGCCAGATCCGGCACTACACCCACGACCACGACCTCGACCCCCCGATGTCGCTGGCCCGGCAGGCCGACCGCGTGCTCCAGATCGAGGACGAGCTCTCGGGCGGGCTCACGCAGCTCAACACCCGTGTCTACGGCTGGTGGCGGGTCGCGGTGTCCGGACGTGACGAGGGCGAGGCGCTGACCCGCGCCCAGCAGGTGCTCGACCTCTACCGCCCGCGGGTGGCGATGGAGCACCCCGAGGCGCAGTACGCCTACGCCCGCGAGTTCATCCCCGGCGAGCCCCTGGCCTCGACGGCCTACCGGCGGCGGGGCTCGGTGACGTGGGTGGCCGCCGGGGTGCCGGCGGCGTCGGCGTCGGTGGGCGACCGGCGCGGGATCATGCTCGGCGAGACGTGCACGGCCACGCGCCGCCCGGTGGCGTGGGACCCGTGGATGGCCCAGGAGGTCCGCCGCGCGTCGGGGCTGACGGCGATCGTCGGCGGGCTGGGCTCGGGCAAGTCGTTCCTCACCGGCCTGCTCGTCTACAAGACGCTGCGCGCCGGTGCCCGCTGGACCGTGCTCGACCCGTCGGGCCCGCTGGCCGAGCTGACGAAGCTCCCCGAGCTCGCCCCGTTCTCCCGGCACATCCACCTGCTCGGCGCCGACCCGGGCATCCTCAACCCCTACCGCGTGGTGGCCGAGCCGCGCCGCGAGCACTTCCTCGACGAGGAGGACCCGGACAAGGCGTGGCGTCGCGAGCGCTCCCTGGCCGCGGCCACCCGGCGGCGCCTGGTGCTCGACGTGCTCACCGGCCTGCTGCCGTTCGACGTGGCACGCATGCCCCACACGCGGATCGTGCTGCTGCGCGCCGTGCGCGAGGTGGGCGGCGCCCCGGACCGCGACCCGGGGCAGGTCATCGCCGTGCTGCGCCGCCACGCGCGCGAGGGCGAGGAGCACGCCGACGTCGTCGCCGATTTCCTGGAGGAGCGCCGCGAGCTGCCCCAGGCGGCGCTGCTGTTCCCCGACGGCAGCACCGACCCGCGCGCCGACCCCTGGGTCGGCGAGGAGAACTACCGGCTGACCGTGCTGACGATGCAGGGCATGGCGTTGCCGCGGCCGGGCAGCCCGCGCGAGGAGTGGACCGACGGCGAGTCGCTGGCCGTCGAGCTGCTCAACCTCGCGTCCTGGCTGACCCAACGCACGATCTACACCGCCGACCGGAACCTGCGGAAGGGCGTCGCGCTCGACGAGACCCACTTCCTGTCGCAGATCCCCACCGGCAAGGTGCTGATCGACCGGTTGGCCCGCGACTCGCGCAAGTTCAACGTCCGCGCGCTGTTCGCCAGCCAGCTCGCGGGCGACCTGCTGCGCGTGCCCGGGTTCGCCTCGCTCGTCAACGCCGTGTTCGTCGGACGTACCGACGACGAGGAGGCCCAGGCCGAGGCGCTGCGGCTGCTGCGCGTGCCCACCGAGGTCGGCTACGAGGAGATGCTCGGCACGCTCTCGCCGCGGCCCTCCTTCCAGCGACACGGCCACGACGACCGGCCCGACGACACCCCGCGCCAGTTCGTCTTCGCCGACGGGCACGGCGGCGTGGAGAAGATCCGGATCGATCTCGAGGGAGCGCACCTCGAGCACCTGCGCGTCGCGCTGGACACCAACCCCGACGCCCGCCGCGTCCGCCCGATGCCCGCGCCAGGGGCGAGCGCGCCGCGGGACGTCCCGGTGCCGCCCGAGACCGACGCCGAGCGCACCGGGCCGGTGCCCGTCGTGCCCGCTGCCGGGCCGCCGCCGGCCGGTCCGCCGCCCGCGACCCCGCCGACCCCGCCGCCCGGCACCGCGCGGGTCACGCCGGTGACGCCGTCCCGGGACCCGATGGTGGAGCGGACGGTCGTCGAGGGCATGGTGCTCGACGAGCGGCCGGACGACGCCGACCCGGCCCTGCCGCCGGGTCTCGACGACCTCGTGCCCGACCTCGACGACGACCTCGCCGGGAGGTCCGTCGACGGGTCCGCCGACGGGTCCGCCGACGGGGCCGGCCCGGCGGGCCGCGAGTCCGCCGGCGACGACGAGTGGGCCGAGGCCTGGGTGATGGACGAGGGCACGGGCGAGGACGGCGCCAGCGGCGACGCCGTCGGTGAGCTGGCCGACGACGCCACCGTCACCGCGCCCGGCGACCGCGGCCCCGGCGCGCGGCGCGACGCCGGCGAGTGGGTGGGGGCGGGCCGGCACGGACCCGGGACGCCCGCGTGACGCTCGTCGTCGTGATCCTCGCCGCCGCCCTGGTCGTGGGGTGGCGGCGGGCGCGGCGTGCCCGAGGAACCGCCTGGGCGAGCGAGGGCGTCCTTCGCTGCGTCCCACGCAGCCAGGGCGTCCCTCGCTCCGCACCCCGGGGGCGGCGCCGGGCCGTGGTCGTGGTGGCGTCGCTGGTCACGGGCCTCGTCCTCGTCGGGCTGCCCGCGTCGGCGGCCCCGCTGGACTGCAAGGCCGCGCCCGACCCCGACCGGCCCGGCACGGGCCTCGTCGGCTCGCTCGACCCGGCGCCGCTCGGGGTCGGCGCCCCGGGCAGCGTCTACCACGAGGTGGGCTACGCGGGGCAGGTCTGGTGGACCTACGACCTGGGCTGCGGGCCGGGCGGTGCCCGCGACCCGGCGGCCGCCACCGACACCTGGCTGGGCAACCAGTTCTTCAACCTCGCCAAGCTCGTCGTCGGCGGCGTCAACTGGGCGCACTACCTCATCGAGCAGGGCTCGGGGCTGCTGCGCCCGCTCGACGGCGTCGTCCAGGCGGGTACGCAGGCGATGTACAGCGCGGTGTTCACCACGTGGGTCGGGCTCGCGCTGCTGGTGCTGGCGGCGATCCTGCTGGTGCTCGCGATGCGCGGCGACCTGTCGCGCCAGGCCCAGCGGGCGGGGATCGCGGTGATCGCGCTGGCCATCGCCGCGGCCGCCTACGCCGCGCCGGTGCGCTGGTCGAGCATGCTCGACGGGGTCCTGCTCGACGGCGTGACCGCGATGCAGCAGGGCTTCCTGTCCCAGGTCGGCGTGGGGGACGCCAACACGCTGCCCACCGTGCTCACCGACCAGATCGTCTACAACAACTGGCTGCGGGGGCAGTTCGGCTCCGCCGACGTCCCCCAGGCCCGCGACATGGGCCGCGAGCTGCTGCGGGCGCAGACGTTCACCAAGCAGGAGGTCGCCGACGGCCAGGACGGCCAGGCCCAGGCGGACGCGAAGAAGCAGCAGTACACCGCGGTCGCCGACCGCGTGGGCGACCGGTACAGCTACTTCCAGGGCCGGCAGGGCTCGCGCACCGGCGCCGGGATGCTCGCGCTGATCCAGGCCGTGTGCATCGGGCTGTTCCAGCTGATGAGCAAGCTGCTGGTCCTCGTCTCGATGCTGATCATCCGGCTGCTCGTCATGGTCGCCCCGGCGCTCGCGGTGCTCGCCCTGCTCAAGCCCGAGGTGCTGCCCGCGACCCTGCGCGTCGGTGGGGCGGCGCTGGTGAACACCCTGCTCGTGGGGGCGATGGCGGGCCTGCACTCGCTCATGGTGATCGCGCTCTTCCGGCCCGGCTCCGGGGTCGACACGTGGCTCGCGCTGCTGGTCACCGGCGTCGTCACGATCGTGCTGTGGGCGGTGGCGCGCCCGTTCCGCCGGCTCTCGGCGATGGTGTCGCTGACCCGGGACCAGATGGGCGGCTTCCTCCCGCCCGCGGGGGGCGGCGGCGTGCTGTCGCGCTTCCTCCCGCGGACGCCGACGAAGCAGGACGACTGGTGGAGCGAGCGCCGCGCGGCCGGCGGGGCCGGCGGCGACGTCTGGCGTCCCGAGGGGAGCACTCCCCCGCGCACCGACGCGACGCCCACCGCCGGGGACGCGGCCGGTGCGGGCGCCGCGCCCGGACCCCTGCGGGTGGACAGCGAACGCGTGGGCCCGGCGGCGGGCCACGCCGCCGACCCCGCCGCGGCCCTGGCGTCCCGGACCGCGGCCCGGCGCGCACTGCCGCGGGGCGCGGGAGCGGTCCCCGGCGGCGACCCCCGCGGCGACCGCGACCCCACGCCGGCGCGCGCCCAGGTCAGCGACGCCGACCGCAGCCTCTACCGCAGTGTGGCCGCGCGGGCCGCCGAGAGCGGCGAGGCGGGCGGGCCGCGGAGCCCGGTGCGCGCCGAGCTGGTCGACGGGGCGCCGGTGTACCGCATCTATCGCCCCAGCCGTCCCGTCGGCGCCGGGTCCTCGGGCCTGCCGCGGCGCTCCGGGCCGTCCACGTCGCCGTCCCGCGGGGGAGGCCCGCGTGCCGATACGGACTAGGCGCGGGCGCGCGGCGGCCTACCGCGCGCTGTGGGAGTGGCCCCTGCACTCCCCGGCGCGCCTGTTCCTGGTGCTCGCCGCCGTCGTGGCGATCGCCGCCGGCATCTCGTGGATCGGCGGTGCGGTCGGCGGCCCGGAGCCCACGGGCGGCGCGCTCGGCCCCGCCACCACCGCGGCGCCCGGCACCGTCGCCCCCGCGCCCGGCGCACCGCCGGTCACGGAGCTTCGCCCGCGGATCCTGCCGCTGTCCGCCGCCCCGCCGGTCGCCCTGGCCGTCGCCGAGCGCTGGACCCGCGCCTGGGCCACGCACCCGCCGGGGACCACGCCCCAGCAGTGGAGCGCCGGCCTCGCGCCCTACACCACCGAGGAGTACCTCGCCGTCCTCGCCGAGGTCGACCCGGCCAACGTCCCGGGCAACGCCGTCACCGGGCCGCCGGAGGCGGTGGAGGTGCGCCCGGAGGCCGTGCGCGTCCAGGTCCCGACGGACGCGGTGCGCCTCGAGCTGCTGCTGGTGCAGGTGGGGCCGGGTGACTGGCGCGTCTCCGGCTACGACCGGGCGTCCTGAGGGCGGGCCAGGAGTGCCACGGTGATCACCCCGCCGCGCCTGCCGCCCGGTCTGCGGTTCCTGCGCCTCCTGCTGCCCGTGGCCGCCCTCGCGGGTTTCCTGGTCGTGGTGCTCGCGGCCGGCCTGCTCGTGGTCGGCCAGTTCGTGCCCGGCGGCGGGGAGGCCGGCGACGGGACGACGTGCGAGGCGGGGACCGGCGAGGCCCCGCCGGAGGACGTCCCGCAGACCTCGGCCGAGCTGGACGCCGTGCAGCGCCAGACCGCGGCGACGATCATCGGGGTCGCCAAGGGGATGGCGATCCCGCCGCGCGGGTGGGTCGTCGCCCTGGCCACGGCGATGCAGGAGTCGCAGATGGGCACCGTCGGCATGGACGTCGCGGTGGACCACGACTCGCTCGGCGTGTTCCAGCAGCGCCCGAGCCAGGGCTGGGGCAGCCCGGACCAGGTGCGGGACCCCGTCTACGCGACGCGGACCTTCTTCGAGCGGCTGCTCACGGTGCCGGGGTGGGAGACGATGCCGGTCACCCGGGCCGCGCAGACCGTGCAGCGCTCAGCGTTCCCGAACGCGTACGCCAAGTGGGAGTCGCTGGCCAACAGCCTCGTCAGCGACCTCGCGGGCGTGACCGGGGCGATCCAGGAGTGCGTCCCCGCCGCGGAGGCGGGTCCGGGGCCGGCGGCCGCGCTGCCCGAGGGCGTCGCGCGCACGGCCATCGAGTTCGCCACGGGCGAGACCGGCAAGCCCTACGTCTGGGGCGCGACCGGGCCGAGCAGCTACGACTGCTCCGGGCTGATGCTGCGGGCCTACGAGCGCGCGGGGATCATCCTGCCGCGGGTGTCGCGGGACCAGTACAAGGCGGGCGCCCACGTCCCCGTCGAGCAGGCGCAGCCGGGGGACCTGCTGTTCTGGGCCTACGACGAGTCCGATCCCGAGACGATCCACCACGTCGCCATGTATCTGGGCAACGGCCAGATGATGGAGGCCCAGCAGAGCGACGTCCCCCTGGGCACCCGCGCCGTGCGGTGGGGCGAGCCCGAGCTGCTGCCGCTCGCCACCCGGCCGGGCACGGGCTCCGACCGCGCGTAGATTTCTTCGGCGGAGTTGAGCCCGCAGGGAACAAGTCCGTGCAAGGCTCCGTTGGTCGGGATGACACACTTGAGTACAAGCGGCTCAGGTCTGGTTTGCGAAACCCAGAGCTCGGGCCATACTTGAGCGCAGAACACTCAACCAGCACCGGACACACGGTCTCGAGAGGAGACGTCAGCATGGCGCGAGCGGTCGGCATCGACCTCGGCACCACCAACTCCGTGGTCGCCGTCCTGGAGGGCGGCGAGCCGACGGTCATCGCGAACTCCGAGGGCAGCCGCACCACCCCGTCGGTGGTCGCGTTCGCCCGCAACGGCGACGTCCTGGTCGGCCAGTCGGCGAAGAACCAGGCGGTGACCAACGTCGATCGGACGATCCGGTCGGTCAAGCGGCACATGGGCACCGACTGGACCGTGGAGATCGACGACAAGAAGTACAGCCCGCAGGAGATCAGCGCCCGCGTGCTGATGAAGCTCAAGCGCGACGCCGAGTCGTACCTCGGCGACGAGGTCACCGACGCGGTGATCACCGTCCCGGCGTACTTCGAGGACGCGCAGCGCCAGGCCACCAAGGAGGCCGGCCAGATCGCGGGCCTCAACGTCCTGCGCATCGTCAACGAGCCCACCGCCGCGGCCCTGGCCTACGGCCTGGAGAAGGGCGAGAACGAGCAGACCATCCTGGTCTTCGACCTCGGTGGCGGCACGTTCGACGTCTCGCTGCTCGAGATCGGCGACGGCGTGGTCGAGGTGAAGGCCACCAACGGCGACAACCACCTCGGTGGCGACGACTGGGACGAGCGGATCATCAGCTGGCTCGTCGACCGGTTCAAGGGCTCGCAGGGCATCGACCTGTCCAAGGACAAGATGGCGATGCAGCGCCTGCGCGAGGCGGCGGAGAAGGCGAAGATCGAGCTGTCGAGCTCGTCCAGCGCCAACATCAACCTGCCGTACATCACCGTCGACGCCGAGAAGAACCCGCTCTTCCTCGACGAGACGCTCTCGCGCGCCGAGTTCCAGCGGATCACCTCCGACCTGCTCGACCGCTGCCGCAAGCCCTTCAACCAGGTGATCAAGGACGCCGGCATCTCGGTGGGCCAGATCGACCACGTGGTGCTCGTCGGCGGCTCGACCCGCATGCCCGCCGTGCACGACCTGGTCAAGGAGCTGACCGGCGGCAAGGAGCCGAACAAGGGCGTCAACCCGGACGAGGTCGTCGCCGTCGGCGCCACGCTGCAGGCCGGCGTGCTGCGCGGTGACGTCAAGGACGTCCTGCTGCTCGACGTCACCCCGCTGTCCCTCGGCATCGAGACCAAGGGCGGCGTGATGACGAAGCTGATCGAGAAGAACACGACGATCCCGACCAAGAAGTCCGAGGTCTTCACCACGGCCGAGAACAACCAGCCGTCGGTGCAGATCCAGGTCTTCCAGGGCGAGCGCGAGATCGCGGCCTACAACAAGAAGCTCGGCATGTTCGAGCTGACCGACCTGCCGCCCGCCCCGCAGGGCGTGCCGCAGATCGAGGTCAGCTTCGACATCGACGCCAACGGCATCGTCAACGTCTCGGCGGTCGACAAGGGCACCGGCAAGTCCCAACAGATGACCATCACCGGCGGCTCGGCCCTCTCCAAGGAGGAGATCGACCGCATGGTGGCCGACGCCGAGGCCCACGCCGACGAGGACCGCCGCCGCCGCGAGGCCGCGGAGACCCGCAACCAGGCCGAGACGCTGGTCTACCAGACCGAGAAGTTCATCTCCGACAACGACGAGAAGCTGCCGTCGGACGTCAAGGAGAAGGTCCAGGCCGCCGTCGGCGAGCTGAAGACCGCGCTCCAGGGCGACGACACCGAGGCCATCAAGGCCGCGTCGGAGAAGGTCGCCACCGAGTCCCAGCAGCTCGGCCAGGCGCTCTACGCCCAGCAGCAGGCGGACGGCACGGCGGGCGCCGCCGGGGCGGCCGGTGACACCGGCGCGGCCTCGGGCCAGGCCGACGACGTGGTCGACGCCGAGATCGTCGACGACGACAAGAAGCAGTGACCCCCGCCGGCGGGGTCACCGGGCACACCACCCGGTGACCCCGCCGGTCCCCCCGCTCGACCACAAGACGAAAGATCGGGCCCGGCGCCTCGGGCCCGATCCCCCCGAGGAGGTCACCGTGCAGGATCCGGACGTCGGGCCGGACGCCCCCGACTCGAGCACCGACTCGAGCGTCGGCGGCGTGCCCACCTCCGGCCAGGACACGCCCCCCGGCACCCCCCAGGCCGACGGGGCCACCGACGACGCCGTCGACCCGGCGCCGGAGGGGCTCGACGGCCTCGAGGGCGAGGCCCGGGCGGCCGCGGCGGCGGCCGGTGCGTCGGCGGCCGCGTCGACCACCACCGACGCCGGCGACGCCACGGCGAGCACCGCCGCGGACGACACCGCAGGCGCCGACCCCGCGCTGGAGCGCCTGCGCGCCGAGCTCGCCGAGCGCACCGCCGACCTGCAGCGCGTGTCGGCGGAGTTCGCGAACTACCGTCGGCGCACCGAGCGCGAGCGGGAGTCCACCGTGGCCGCGGCCAAGGCCGCGGTGGCCGGTGAGCTGCTGACCGTGCTCGACGACGTCGAGCGGGCGCAGAGCCACGGCGACCTCACCGGCCCGTTCAAGGTGGTCGCCGATCGGCTCATCGAGACGCTGCAGCGCGCCGGGCTCACACCGTTCGGGGCCGAGGGCGACGCCTTCGACCCGTCGGTGCACGAGGCCGTCGCCCACGAGACGTCCCCCGAGGTCTCGGGCCCGACCGTCACCACGGTGATGCGTCGCGGCTACCGCTTCGGTGACCGCGTGCTGCGCGCCGCGATGGTCGGCGTCACCGACTCCGACGGCAGCGCCCCGAGCGAACCGTCGCAGACGGCGGACGCCGGCACCTCCTGAGGCCTATCGTCCCGCCCACCACAGTCCCACCCACCACCGGAGAACCGCGGAAGGAGCAGTCTCGGCCATGAGCGCTCGTGACTGGGTCGAGAAGGACTACTACCGCGAGCTGGGCGTGGCCAAGGACGCCTCCGACGCCGACATCAAGAAGGCGTACCGGAAGATCGCCCGTGAGAACCACCCGGACGCCAAGCCGGGTGACGCCAAGGCCGAGGCCCGGTTCAAGGCCGCGGGCGAGGCGTACGGCGTGCTGTCCGACCCGGAGAAGCGCCAGCAGTACGACGAGGCCCGCTCGCTGTTCGCGGGCGGGCGCTTCGGAGGGTTCGGCGGCGGGCGCGGCGCGGGTGCGGGTGCGGGCGGCACCGGCTTCCAGGGCGGCTTCGACGTCGGCGACCTGTTCGGTGGGGGCCGCGGTGCCGGTGCCCCGGGTGCCGGGGGGCTCGGCGACCTGCTCGGCGGGCTCTTCGGCGGCGGTGCCGGCACCACGGCCGGCCCGACGCCGGGCATGGGCACGCGGCCGCGCGAGCAGCGCGGCGCCGACGTCGAGACCGACGTGCGCATCGACTTCGCCGAGGCCGTCGGCGGCACCACCCTGCCGCTGCGGCTGGCGTCGCCGACGCGGTGCGGCACGTGCGGCGGCAACGGCGCCCGGCCCGGCACCAGCCCGCGCACGTGCTTGACCTGCGGCGGTGCCGGAGTGGTGTCCCGCAGTCAGGGGGCGTTCGCGTTCAGCGAGCCGTGCCGCGACTGCTCGGGCACCGGCTCGATCGTCGACGACCCGTGCCCCGAGTGCGGCGGCGACGGCGTCAGCACCCGGACCCGCACCCTCACCGTGCGCATCCCGCCTGGGGTCGACGACGGTCAGCGCATCCGGCTCGCCGGGCAGGGGCAACCGGGCCAGCGCGGCGGGCCCCCGGGCGATCTGTTCGTCGTCGTGCACGTCAACGCCGACGACCTGTTCGGCCGCTCCGAGCGCAACCCCGACGACCTCACGCTGACCGTGCCGGTCACGTTCCCCGAGCTGGTCGACGGCACGACGATCACCGTGCCGACGATGGACGGCAAGGTCTCGCTCAAGGTGCCCGCGGGCAGCCAGAGCGGCCGCACCTTGCGCGTCCGCGGGCGCGGGGTGCGCCGGAAGGACGGGCGCACCGGTGACCTGCTGGTCACCGTCGAGCTCGCGGTGCCGAGCCGGCTGGACAAGGCCGCGCGCGAGGCCCTCGACGCCTACGCGAAGGCCACCGCCGACCACGACCCGCGCGCCGAGCTCACCCGGCGTGCCGAGGCCGCCGCACGGAGGGAGACGGCGTCGTGAGCCGCGGAGGGGACGGCGAGCGCGGGCCCTGGCCCGCGCCGCTGGGCTCCGTGCCGGCGCTGCCCTCCTGGGCCGACGAGGACACCCCGGTCTTCGTCATCTCGGTCGCCGCGCAGATCGCGGGCATGCACGCCCAGACGCTGCGCTCCTACGACCGCATCGGGCTGGTCAGCCCTGGCCGCGCCAGCGGTGGGGGCCGGCGCTACTCGGTGCGCGACATCGCGCTGCTCCGCGAGGTGCAGCGCCTGTCCCAGGAGGACGGCGTCAACCTCGCGGGCATCAAGCGGATCATCGAGCTCGAGCGCGAGGTCGGCGTCCTGAGCGACCGGCTCGCCGAGGTCACCGAGGAGCTCGCCCGCTGGCGCGCCGCGGCCGAGCAGGCCGGGGCCCAGCGCAGCGACCGGCGCAACGATCGCCTCCCGGCGCGGCGTACCCAGTCGGTGGTCGTCTGGCAGCCGGGCCCCCGTAGCCGCGGCGACTAGTCGGCGAAGGGGTCGTAGGAGATGTGGTCGAGCGGGACGCCGTCGACGAGCAGCGCCGAGGCGGTCGCCCGGATCATCGTCGGCGAGCCGGAGAGCAGGACGTCGTGACCCGACCAGTCGCCCCCGCGCAGCACCGCCTCGGGCAGCGTGCCGGGCAGCGTGCGCTCGTCGAGGGGGTCGTCCTCGCACACCGCGGCGACCGCGAGCCAGGAGTGCTCCTCGGCGAGCGCGCGGAGCCGGTCGAGCACGGTGAGGTCCTCGGGCACCCGCCCGCCCAGGAACACCGTGCACGGGCGGGGGTCGGGCCGGCGTGCCATGTCCTCGCACAGCGCGAGCACGGGCGCACCGCCGGTGCCGCCCGCGACCATGAGCACCTCGCGGCTGCTGCCCGGGTCGAGCCCGAGGCGCCCGGACGCCGGGCCGAGCCGCCAGCGGTCGCCGGTCGCCGCGTGCGCGACGAGCGCACGGCTCACCCAGCCGCCCTCGACGGCGCGGACGTGGAACTCGAGCAGGCCGTCGGGACGCGGTGCGGTCGCGGGACTGAGCGCCCGCCACATCCGCGGTCGCTGCGGCACCTCGACGGTGAGGTACTGGCCGGCGCGGTGCGGGACGGGGACGTCCGGGCGGACGTGCACGACGGCGAGGTCCCAGCTCAGCCGGCGGTGACCCACGACCGTGCCGGCGGTGACGGCCGGCGTCGCGGCCGCGCGCACCGCCTGCTCCATCGGCCCCGCGGCCAGCGAGAACGCGCGCACCCAGGCGTGCTCGGTGGCCTCGTCCCACGCCTGACCGCCGTACCGGCGCATCGCCCCGACGAGGGCCACCCCGAGCGGTTCGTACTGCCCGGCGTGCAGGCCCAGCGCCCGGTGCTCGCGGACCAGCGGCTCGACGAGCCGGCGCAGCTCGTCCGGGCGGTCGACCGTGCTCATGGGCAGCACCAGCGAGCGCACGAGGCGCCGGGCGGGCTCGGTGACCCGCGTCGGGAAGAGCGCCCGTGTCTCCGGGGCGAGGCTGAACAGCAGCGCGGCGAACCAGTCGGCGAGCTCGTCGACGTGCGCCTCGACCTCGTCCCACGTCTCGCGCACCCGGCGAGCGGCGTGCGCCTCCGGGGTCTCCCGGGTGGGCGCCGGCTCGGGTGCGAGGGACGCCCCGGCGGCGTGGGAGGCACTCGGGGCGTCCCTCGCTGCGTCGGCGTCGGGTGCCGCGTCGGTTGGTGCGGTTTCGGGGGCGGCGTGGCGGCCGGGGCGCACGAACGGCGTCGTCGCGGGCGCCGGCACGGCGCGCACGGGTGTGAGGCGACGGGCGGCGGGACGGGGCGCGGGCCGACCGGGGTCCCGGCCCGGCACGACCGGACCGCCTCCCGACAGCGGCTCCGCGGACATTCTCGGCGTTCCTCCCGGCCCCCCGGCGCGGGTCCGTGGTACCCGCGCGACGAGGTCACTATGACAGCCCGTTCGTGGTCGTCACGCAGGGTCCCCACCATGGGCTCGTCGCCCGGGCCTCCCGGCGCGCCGGACGGTGCCCCCAGCCACGCTGAGCAGCGACGACGAACCGGATCGGGACCGCTCGTCGTCGTTGCTGTGGGTGACCGGTGGCGGGTGGTCGGACGGCGGGAAGAAAGCGGCCACCCCCAAGGTTGAGCCAGATAGACTCAAGTTGAAGGGCGGCTTGGTGGGCCGCCCGCGCGCCACCAGGAGGACCGATGGATTTCACCCCCACCACCCGCACCCAGCAGGCGGTGTCGGCCGCCGTCCGCGCGGCCACCGTCGACGGTCACCCCCAGGTCTCGCCGGCCCACCTCGCGACCGCGCTGCTCGACCAGACCGACGGGCTCACCGAGCCGCTGCTGCGCGCGGTCGGGGCGGACCCCTCGGCCGTCCGGTCGGACGTGGAGAAGGTCCTCGCGGGCCTGCCGAGCGCCAGTGGCTCCAGCGTCGCGGCGCCGCAGTTCGACCGCGAGACCGCGCGCGTGCTCCAGCACGCCCAGCAGCTCGCCGCCGACATGGGCGACGAGTACGTCTCCACCGAGCACCTCCTGGTCGGGCTGGCCGCCGCCGGTGGGCGCACCGCCGACGTGCTCACGCGCCACGGCGCGACGCCCGAGGCGCTGAAGGAGGCGTTCACCAAGGTCCGCGGCTCGGGGCGGGTCACGTCCGCCGACCCGGAGAGCACGTTCCAGGCCCTCGAGAAGTACGGCCAGGACCTCACCGAGCGGGCCCGCTCCGGCGCGCTCGACCCGGTCGTCGGCCGCGACGCCGAGATCCGTCGCGTCGTGCAGGTGCTCTCGCGGCGCACCAAGAACAACCCCGTGCTCATCGGTGAGCCCGGCGTCGGCAAGACCGCGATCGTCGAGGGGCTGGCCCAGCGCATCGTCGCCGGCGACGTCCCCGAGTCGCTGCGCGGCAAGCGCGTCGTCGCCCTGGACCTGGGGTCGATGGTCGCCGGCGCGAAGTACCGCGGCGAGTTCGAGGAGCGGCTCAAGGCCGTCCTGCAGGAGATCACCGACTCCGCGGGCCAGATCATCACGTTCATCGACGAGCTGCACACCATCGTCGGCGCCGGCGCCACCGGCGAGTCGGCGATGGACGCCGGCAACATGATCAAGCCGATGCTCGCCCGCGGCGAGCTGCGCATGGTCGGTGCCACGACGCTGGACGAGTACCGCCAGCACATCGAGCACGACCCCGCGCTGGAGCGGCGCTTCCAGCAGGTCCTCGTGGGCGAGCCGTCGGTGGAGGACACCATCGGCATCCTGCGCGGGCTCAAGGAGCGCTACGAGGTGCACCACGGCGTGCGCATCACCGACGCCGCGCTGGTCGCCGCCGCGACGCTGTCGGACCGCTACATCACCGCGCGCTTCCTGCCCGACAAGGCCATCGACCTCGTGGACGAGGCGAGCTCGCGGCTGCGCATGGAGATCGACTCGCGGCCGGTGGAGATCGACGAGGTCGAGCGCGCGGTGCGCCGCCTCGAGATCGAGGAGATGGCGCTGGCCAAGGAGTCCGACGAGGCCTCGCGCGAGCGCCTGACCGCGCTGCGTGCGGAGCTGGCCGAGCGCCGCGAGGAGCTCGCCGCGCTCACCGCGCGCTGGCAGGGCGAGAAGGAGTCGATCGACTCGTCGCGGGCGCTCAAGGAGCAGCTCGAGACGCTGCGCGGCGAGTCCGAGCGCGCCGAGCGCGACGGCGACCTCGGCCGCGCCGCGGAGCTGCGCTACGGGCGCATCCCCGCGCTGGAGAAGGAGCTCGCCGCCGCCGAGGCGGCCACCGCCGAGCACGGCGCGGTCATGCTCAAGGAGGAGGTCGGCCCCGACGACGTCGCCGACGTCGTCTCGGCCTGGACCGGCATCCCCGCCGGGCGCCTGCTCGAGGGCGAGACCGCGAAGCTGCTGCGGATGGAGGACGAGCTCGGCCGCCGCGTGGTCGGGCAGGCCGAGGCGGTCCGCGCCGTGTCCGACGCCGTGCGCCGGGCCCGCGCGGGCATCGCCGAGGAGGACCGGCCCACCGGGTCGTTCCTGTTCCTCGGGCCCACGGGCGTCGGCAAGACCGAGCTGGCCAAGGCGCTCGCCGCGTTCCTGTTCGACGACGAGCGGGCGATGATCCGCATCGACATGAGCGAGTACGGCGAGAAGCACTCGGTCGCGCGCCTCGTCGGTGCCCCGCCCGGCTACGTCGGGTACGACCAGGGCGGCCAGCTCACCGAGGCCGTGCGGCGCCGCCCGTACGCGGTGGTGCTGCTCGACGAGGTCGAGAAGGCGCACCCGGACGTCTTCGACGTGCTGCTGCAGGTGCTCGACGACGGGCGCCTCACCGACGGCCAGGGCCGGACCGTGGACTTCCGCAACACGATCCTCGTGCTGACCTCGAACCTCGGCTCCGCAGCGCTCATGGACAGCTCGCTGGACGACGCGGGGCGGCGCGAGAAGGTCATGGAGGTCGTGCGGCGTTCGTTCAAGCCGGAGTTCCTCAACCGGCTCGACGACGTCGTGGTCTTCCACGCCCTGTCGACCGAGGAGCTGACCTCGATCGTCGACATCCAGCTCGAGCGCCTGGGTGCCCGCCTGGCGTCACGGCGGCTCACGCTGGCCGTCAGCGACGCGGCCCGCGAGTGGCTCGCGCTCCAGGGCTTCGACCCGGTCTTCGGCGCCCGGCCCCTGCGCCGGCTCGTGCAGTCGGCCATCGGCGACCAGCTCGCCCGGGCCCTGCTCGCCGGCGAGGTGCGCGAGGGCGACACGGTGGCCGTCGACCTCGACGAGTCCGCCGACGGGGGCACCGGCGCCCTCGTGGTCTCGCGCGCGGCCCAGCCGGTCGCCTGAGCCGACCCGGGCACGCCGCGCCGGCGTGACGTGCGGTACCCCGAGGGACGAGCGGCGCTCTCGCTGCTCCCGGAGCAGCGAGAGCGCCGTGCGTTCGTGTCGGGGTGGCACGTGGGCGGTCCTCGCCCTCCTGGCCCAGCCGTCGCGGGCGAGGCGTCACGATCCCGTGACGAACTCGGACAGACCAGGCGCACTGCTGGTCTCACCCCGACGTCGTCGCCACCCTGGGTGACCGCCCGGTGAGAGGTCGCCCATGCTGCACGTCGCGCTGCTCGGTCAGCAGGTGATCGCCGACGAGGAGGGCGGTCACCGGCCGTGCTCGTCACGGGGGCTCGCGCTCGCCGCCTACCTCGTCGCGCACGCCGGGGCGGTCGTCCCGCGCCGGCGTCTGGCGGCCCTCTTCTGGCCGGATTCCACCGACGCCCAGGCGCTCACGAACCTGCGCCGGGAACTGCACCACCTGCGCCACGCCGTCGGGCAGGCCCCGGTGCTGGGCGCCGAGACGGCCGGGCTCGCGTGGCGGGACGTGGCCGAGGTGACCGTCGACCTGCGCGTCTTCGACCGCGCGGCCCGGGACGCCGTCGACGCCGCGGCGCGGGAGGACACCGCGGCCGTCGTCAGTCACGGCGGGGCCGCCCTGGCGCAGTACCGCGGCGCGTTCCTGCCCGAGGTCGACGACGAGTGGGCGGTCCGGGTGCGCGAGGACCGCGAGACCTGCTGCGCCCGGGTGTGCTCGCTGCTCGCCGAGGCGCTCGCCCGCACCGGTGACCCGGGCGCGGCCGAGGACGTGGCGCGCCGCCGCGTGCGGCTGCGGCCGCTGGAGGAGGCCGGGTACCGGGCGCTGATGCGGCTGCAGCTCGAGCAGGCCGACCACGCCGGTGCCGTGAGCGCCTACGAGCGCTGCGCGTCGGTGCTCGGTCGGGAGCTCGGGGTGACACCGGGCGCGGAGACGCGCCGGCTCCTCGACACCCCGTCCCTCCACGGCACCGCGTCGGGTGCGGGCCCACCCGATGCGGCCGGCGGTGCCCCCGCCGCCCCCGGCCGCGCCCACGGGACGAGGAACGCGCTCGTGGGCCGCGAGGCCGAGCTCGCCGCCCTCGGCCGGGCGTGGCGCCGCGCCCTCGCCGGCGGACCCGGGCTCGTCCTCGTGCGCGGCGAGGCCGGCGTCGGCAAGACCCGGCTCGTGGGCGAGTTCGCCGCGGTCGTCCGGGACGGCGACGGGCTCGTGGCCGAGTCCGGCTGCTACGGCACCTCCGACCGGTTGGCGCTGGCCCCGGTCGCCGACTGGCTTCGCGTGCCCGCCCTGCGCGCGTCCATCGAGGGCCTCGACCCCGTCTGGCGCCTCGAGGTGGAGCGGCTGGTCCCCCGCGACGAGCGTCCGGACGACCGGCTCCTCGACGGGTCGCGCGCGATGGTCGACGCGTGGCGGCGGCACCGTTTCGTCGAAGGACTCGCGCGGGCGTTCCTGCAGGTCGGACGCCCGCTGCTGCTGGTGCTGGAGAACCTGCACTGGGGCGACCAGGAGACCCTGGACTTCCTCAGTCACCTCCTCGGCCGGGCCGGCGACGCGCCGCTGCTGATCGTCGGGACGGCCCGGGACGGGCCGGGCGCCGTGGACGAGTGGTTCCCGCGGGTGCGTGCGACCGGCGCCGCGTCCGAGCTCCCCCTGGACCCGCTCAGCGTCGAGGGCACGGCCCGGCTGGCCACGGTCGTCACCGGACGGCCACCCGACGACGCCGCCGCGCTGCACGCCGTCACGGGCGGCCTGCCGCTGCACGTCGTGGAGGCCCTGAGCGCCGGCGCCGCCGACACCGCCGGACCCGCCCGGGGCGACCTCGCGGCGATGCTGCGTGCCCGCTTCGACGAGGTCGGGCCCACCGCCCGGGAGGTCGCCGCCCTCGCCGCCGCGGTCGGGCGGGAGTTCAGCCTCGCCCTGCTCGTCGAGGCGAGCGAGCTCGACGCCGACGCCGTGGTCCGCGCGCTCGACGAGCTCTGGCGCCGTCGCATCGTGCGCGAGACCGGGCCCGGCTACGACTTCTCCCACGAGCTGCTGCGCGAGGCGGCCGACGCGCTGGCGAGCCCGCCCACGCGGTGGTTGCTGCACCGCCGGCTGGCGGGCGCGCTGGAGGAGCTGCACGCCGACGGTCTCGACGCCGTCTCGGCACGGCTCGCGCGTCACCACGCCCTCGGCGGGCGGCCGGAGCGCGCCGTCGCCGCCTACCGCCGGGCCGCCGACGTGGCCGCGTCACGGTTCGCGCACGGCGAGGCGATCCGGCTGCTCCGGGAGGCGCTGGGCCTGGTCCGCGCGCTGCCCCCTGGGCAGCACCGCGACGAGGAGGAGCTCGCCGTCCGCAACGCCCTCGCCGCGCCGCTGAACGCCCGCCACGGCTACGCGTCGGCGGCGGTGCGGGAGACGCTGGAGGCGTCCGTGGCGCTCGCCCACCGGATCGGACGCCGCGACGCCGAGCTGTCCGCGCTCGTGGGGCTCTGGACGGCGCGTTTCGTGGGCGGCGCCGTCATCGAGGCCGACGCCATCGCAGCGCGGGCACTGGCGATGGTCGACGCCGCCCCCGCGCTCGCCGTACCCGCCCACTTCGCGGCGGGCGGGTCGGCGCTCGGCCTCGGACGGCTCCGGGAGGGCCTGCGCCACTTCGCGGTCGTCGCCGAGGCGGGGGACACGGTGTCGCTGAGCGTCGGCAGCCGCCCGGACGTGCACGGCGCGGGGTGGTCGGCGCACGCCCACTGGCTGCTCGGCGACGACGACCGGGCGCGCGAGACCGCGGCCGGCGCCGTCGCGGCGGCGCGTCGCATCGAGCACCCCTACAGCCTGGCGATCGCCCTGGCGTACGAGGCGGTCACCCACCAGCTGCGCGACGACCGGGCGTCCGTCGAGGCGTCGGTGGCCGAGCTGACCGAGCTCTGCGAGCGGTACGGCTTCGCCTACTACCGGGAGTGGGCGCCGTTGCTCACGGGCTGGGCGCGCGGCGGCCGGGCGGGTGCGGAGAGCGCCCGGCGCGGCATCGACGGCCTCCGCGCCACCGGCGCGTTCTTCCGGATGCCCTACTGGCTCACGCTGGTCGCCGACATCGCCCTGCGTCGGGGGCGGCCGGACGAGGCCCGCGCCGTGCTCGACGCGGCGATCGCCGACGCCCGGTCGCGGGGCGACGTGTGGTGGCTGCCGGAGGTGCTGCGCCGTCGCGCGGCGTTCGACGAGGACCCGGCGGCGCTCGAACGCCTGGCCGTCGCGGCCGACCTGGCCCGGGAGCACGGCAGCACCGCGCTGCTGCGCCGGTGCCGGGGCGACCTCGGGGCCCGGGGTGTCGCGCCGGACGGCCACGTCCCGGCCTCCGCCACCGGAGACGGGGAGCTGCCGGGCGCGCGACGCCACGCGGAGCGTTCCCCCGCCGGACGCCGGGGCGGGTGACCGGCGGGACGGCGCGAACGCTGCGCGAACGCGAGCCGTGGACCGTCGGCTCCTCCGATCGTCCACCCCGTCAGGGAGACCGCCGTGACCACGACCGCCGACCGCGCCACCGTCCCGTGGACCGACCTCGCCGCCGTCCTGCGCGGCCGGATCGTCCTGCCCGCCGACCCCGACTACGACGCCGTCCGGGCCGTCTACAACGGCATGATCCACAAGCGTCCGGCGGCCGTCGCGCAGTGCCGCGACGTCGCCGACGTCATCGCCGGGGTGAACTTCGCCCGCCAGTACGGCCTGACACTGGCCGTGCGCGGCGGCGGGCACAACGCCGCGGGCCTCGGGGTCACCGACGACGCGCTCGTGCTCGACCTCTCGCTGATGCGCGGCACCCGCGTCGACCCCGAGCAGCGGACCGTCCGCGCGGACGGGGGCTGCGTCTGGGGGGACGTCGACCACGCGACCGGAGCGTTCGGGCTCGCCACGCCCTCGGGCATCGTCGGCACCACCGGCGTCGCCGGCCTGACGCTCGGCGGGGGCACGGGCTACCTGACCCGCCGCTACGGGATGACCATCGACAACCTGCTCTCCGCCGACGTCGTCCTCGCCGACGGCTCGTTCGTGACCGCGTCCGAGGACAGCCACCCGGACCTGTTCTGGGCGCTCCGCGGCGGCGGCGGCAACTTCGGCGTCGTCACCTCGTTCACCTTCCGCTGTCACCCCGTCGGTGACGCCGGGACGATCATCGGCGGGCCGGTGTTCTACTCGCTGGACGACATGGCCGACGTGATGCGCTGGTACCGGGAGCTGCTGCCGTCGCTGCCGGCGGAGCTCAGCGGCTGGATCGGCGTCATGGCCGTCCCCCCGGCCCCACCGTTCCCCGAGGAGCTGTGGGCGCGCACGGTGTGCGGGATCGTCTGGTGCTACAGCGGACCCGGCGACCGGGCGGACGAGGTGCTCGAGCCCATCCGCTCCTACGGGTCGCCGCTGCTGGTGGGCCTGCAGCCGATGCCCTACGCGGCGCTCCAGTCGGCGTTCGACCCGCTCTTCCCGCCCGGGCTGCAGTGGTACTGGAAGGGCGACGTCTTCACCGAGATCAGCGACGAGGCGATCGAGGTGCACCGCCGCTTCGCCGAGGCCCTGCCCAGCGGGCAGTCGACCATGCACCTCTACCCCATCGACGGGGCCGCCGCCCAGGTGCCCGAGGACGCGACGGCCTTCTCGTACCGCAGCGGCGGGTGGTCCGGCGTCATCGTCGGCGTCGACCCGGACCCGGCGAACGCGGAGCGGATCACGCAGTGGGCCCGTGACTACTGGGAGGCCCTGCACCCGTACTCGGCCGGCGGCGCCTACATCAACTTCATGATGGAGGAGGGCGTGGACCGCATCCGGGCGTCCTATCGCGGCAACTACGACCGGCTCGCCGAGATCAAGGGCCGCTACGACCCGGAGAACCTGTTCCGCGTCAACCAGAACATCGTGCCCGCGGGCAACGTGGTGCCCTCGCCGCGGCGAGGGTAGGTAGGCGCGTCCCGGGGGGAACGAACGAACGGCGCTCCCGCTGCGTCGCAAGCAGCGAGAGCGCCGTTCGTTCTCCCGGGCCGGGCGCAGGCGGCCCGGCGTGCCCGCCCGGACGGCTCAGGGGCGGGCGGCGGCGCCGCTGAGGACGCCGTCGGGGTCGTACGACCGCACGATCGCGTCGAGCCGGGCGGCGTGGGCGCCGAACGAACTCGTCCGGTCGGCGTCGTCGTCCAGGCCGGCGAAGTTGACGTACACGCCCCCGGTGGCGTGGGGGCGCAGCGACTCCCACCCCTGCCGGGCCCAGCCGATCGCCGCGTCGTCCATCGCCGGGTCGGTCCAGCCGGCGTCGATGCTGATGTTGAACAGGGCACCGCGGTGGGCGAACGCACTCTCGTGCGCGCCGACCCGCGAGATCGCCCCGCCCATCGTGCGCACGATGACCAGCGACTGCGGGGTCGGGCGGCTCGCCCCGGCTGCGAGCACCGCCGCGACGGCGTCGTCGTCGAACCGCTCGACGAAGTGGGACTTGAAGAAGTAGCGCGCCCCCGCCGGGAAGAGCGGGTCCGGCCCGGTCTGGCTCGTCGCGTAGTCGACCACCGCCGTCGCGTCGAGCATCGGCGTGCCCAGGCGGGCCAGCGGCGCGAGCACCTCGAGGCCCTCGTCCGCGGGTCCTGCGTAGAGCCCGACCACCATCACCATCTCGGCACCGTGCATCTCCGACGGGATCGCGGGGTCCGGCGGGATGCTCCACAACGCGATCTCCGGCGAGACGGCCTCGGGCATGCGGGGCGCCAGGTCCCGCCAGGCCGACATCACGGTGGCCGCCTCCTCGACGGGATAGATGACCTGGGCCATGGCGACCTCCGGGCCCAGCGGCGACAGGTCGAACTCGAACGCGGTGACCACGCCCAGCCCCCGGCCGCCGCCGCGGGCGGCCCAGAACAGGTGCGGGTGCTCGGTCCGGCTCGCGGTGCGCACCACCCCGTCAGCGGTGACGATCTCGATCGAGCGCAACGCGTCGCAGCTCAGCCCGAGGGCCCGCTGCAGCACGCCCATCCCGCCGCCGAGGGTCAGCCCGGCCACCCCGGTCACCGACACCTCGCCGCCCGGGGTGACCAGGCCGTGGCGCTGGGTGGCCGTGTTGACGTCGGCCCAGCGGGCGCCGGGGCCGACGCGGGCGGTGCGGGTGTCGGGGTCGACGGTCACCTCGGTCATGCCCGACAGGTCGATGACGAGGCCGTCGTCGCAGACCGCGCTGCCGGCGACCTGGTGGCCGCCGCCGCGGATGCTCACCGGTGGCCGGTGGATCCGTGCGGCGGCGATCGCGGCGACGACGTCGGCGGTGTCCGCGCACCGCGCGATCACGCTCGGATGGCGGTCGATCAGGCCGTTCCAGACGTGGCGGGCCTCGTCGTAGCGGGGGTCGGCGCGGTCGATGACGTCGCCGCGCAGCGTGGCGCGCAGCGTGGACACGAGGGCGGACTCGCGGGTGGTGATGGTCGTGGTCATGGCGTCCTCCGGAAGGGGTGGCGTGAGGGGTGGGTCAGGCGGCGGCGCGGGTGATCGAGCCGGTGAGGGCGCCGAGCTCCTCGTCGACGTCCCAGCCGCGGATCTCCACGTCGTCGAACGTCGCGTGCAGGCCGGCGACGAGCGGTCCGTCGCGGTACGCCTCGGCCGCGGCACGGTCGGCGAACAGGTAGAAGCCGCCGTGGTGACTGCCGTGGTGCAGCCACGTCTTGGCGACGAAACCCGGCACGGTGCGCACGGCCTCGGCGAACGCGTACGCGGCGTCGTGCAGCTCCTCCGCCGACAGGGTCGTGGTGAAGGTGATGTGCAGGGCGTACATGGGCGGGTCCTTCCGCTCGCGGTGCGTGTCGGCCGGTCGGGCCGACGCCGAGCGAGACTCCGCCGGACGGCTGGCACGCCCCTTGCACGTCGCTGTCATCGCGGCATGCTGCTCACCGAGGGTGGTGCCGGTGCGGGATGTGGAGCAGGAACCGTCGGTCCGCGTCGACGTGCTGGGTCCGTTGCGGCTCCTCGTCGACGGCGGGCCGGTCGACGTGCGCGGGCCCAAGCGGCGCGCGGTCCTGGCGCTGCTGGCCCTGGCCGAGGGGCGCACGGTGGGCGTCGAGCAGCTCGTCGACGCGCTGTGGCCGACCGACCCGCCGGAGTCGGCGCGGGCGAGCGTGCACAGCCACGTCTCGCGGTTGCGGTCCGATCTCGGGGTCGCGGCGTCCCGGCTGGCCACCGACGAGGCCGGCTACCGCCTGGACCTGCCCGACGACGGGCTCGACCTGCGGTGCGTGCGGGTCCTGCGCGACCGGGCGCGGCGGCTCGCGGGGACCGCCCCCGCCGCCGCGGCGGCCCCGCTGCGCGCGGCGCTGGCGTGGTGGCGGGGCCCGGCGCTCGCCGACCTGACCGAGGTGCCCCCGCTGCGCGCCGCCGCGGACGCCGCGACGCAGCTGCGCCGCGAGCTCGGCGACCGCCTCGTGGCCGCCCTGGTCGACGGCGGCGCCGCCGCGGAGGCGCTGGGCCCGGCCGCCGACGCCGTCGCCGAGGACCCCCTGCGGGAACCGGCGGTGCTCCTGCTCGTGCGCGCGCAGGCCGCCACCGGCCAGGCCCCGCGGGCCCTGCGCACGGCCCGCGACTTCCGCCGCCGGCTCGCCGACGAGGTCGGGCTCGACCCGTCGCCGGCCCTCGCCGCGATGGAGCGGGACGTCGCCGCCGGCGCGCTGGGTCCCGCGCCGACTCCGCCACCGCGGGAGCCGCCACAGCCGCCGCCCCCACCGTCACCCGCCACGGCGACGGAACCGACGCTGCACGGCCGCGAGGCCGATCTCGCGCGCACCGCCGAGCTGCTCGCGGGCGAGCGGCTGGTCAGCGTCGTGGGCCCCGGTGGGGTGGGCAAGACGCGGCTGGCCCGTGAGCTGGCCCGCCGCGCCCCGGGCGCGGCCACGCTGCTGCTCGCGCCCGTCACCGATCCCGGCGCCGTGGACCACGCCCTCGCCGCCGCGCTGCACCTGGGCTCGGTGACCGGCGACGTCCTCGCCGCGTGCCTCGACGTGCTCGGCGCGGGTCGGCGCCTGCTCCTGGTGGACAACTGCGAGCACCTGCTCGATGCGGCCCGGGACCTCGTCACCGCCCTCCTCGAGCACTGCCCGCGGCTCACGGTGCTGACCACGAGCCGCGAGCCCCTCGGGCTCGCCGAGGAGGCCGTCGTCCGCCTCGCGCCGCTGCCCGTACCGCCGGCCCGCGACGCCGGCCCGCTGGTCGACGTCTCGCTGGCCGACGTCCCGTCGGTCGCGGTGTTCCTCGACCGGGCCGCGCGCGTGCGGCCCGCGCTCGACCCCGACGAGCTGCCGCACGTGGCCGTGATCGTCCGGCACCTCGAGGGCCTGCCGCTGGCGATCGAGCTGGCGGCGGGACGGCTCTCCACGTTCGCGCCGGCCGCGCTCGCCGCCCGGCTCGACCGTTCACTGGACCTGCTCGGCAACCGGGCCCTGCCGGCACGCCAGCGCACGCTGCGCACGACCGTCGCCTGGTCGTACGACCTGCTCGCCGACGACGAGCAGCGCCTGTTCCGGCACCTGTCGGTGTTCGCCGACGGCGTCGACCTCACCGCGGTGGAGCGGGTGGCCGCCGAGCTCGCGCTCGCCGAGGACGCGGGCAGCCTGCTCGCCCGCCTGGTCGACACCTCCATGGTGGAGGCCACGACGGAGCCGCCGCCACGGGACGACGGGCCGGCGGGCCGCGTCCGGTACCGGATGCTGGAGACGCTGCGCGCCTTCGGCCGCGACCGGCTCGTCGCCGCGGGCGAGGACGACGCCGCCGACGACCGCCTCGTGCGCTGGGCCGTCGACCTCGCCGGCTGGGTCGCGCGCACGGCCTACAGCGCCGACGAGGCCGCCGCCGACGCGGTGCTGCGCCGGGAGGCGGGCAACCTGCGCGCCGCCTGGCGTGAGGCGCGCCGACGGGGCGACCTGGACGCGGCCGTCGCGGTGGCCACGGCCCTGATCGAGCACGCCTACTGGCGGGACCTCGTGGAGATCCGTGGCTGGGCGGCGGAACTGGTGGCCGACCCGGCGCTGGTCGGGCACCCCGGGGAGGGAGAGGTGTACGGGGCCGCGTCCTTCGACGCCTACATCAGCGGCGACGCGCCGCGGGCCGAGCGGCTCGCCCGCGCCGGCCTCGCGCGACTCCCCGCGCACGGTGTCCACCGCGGGCGCCAGCTCTGCCTCTCGGGGCTCGCCCAGGCCGAGCTCACGCTCGGCGCCTGGGAGGACGCCGTCGCCCACGACATCGAGGCGCTCGACGCGGCCGGCAGGCCCGCCTCCCACCCGACGATCGGCGCGCTCGCCGCGCTCTACGCCGGACGGCCGCAGCGGGCACGGGAGCTCGCGGCGGCCATCCCGGCCGGTGCGTCGCCCACGCTGCAGGGCCTCGTCGCCTACGTGGAGGGCGAGATCGAGAGCGTCGCCGGCGACGTCGACGTCGCCGAGGAGCGCTACACCACGGCCATCGCGTGCGCCCGGAGCACGGGATCGACCTTCCTCGAGGCCATCGCCGCAGTGGGACTGGCGTCCCTGCTCTCGCGGGCCGGGCGCTACGACGCCGCCCTCGCCGGCTACCGCGACGTCGTCGACCACTGGGTCGAGGGCGGCAACTGGGGGCACCTCTGGGTGACGCTGCGCAACCTGGCGGAGCTGCTCCGGGAGCTGGGCGACGGCGAGACGGCCGACCTCGTCGACGCGGCCGCCGACCGGGCCCCGGACGCCCCCGAGGGCGGGCGTGGGTCGGGCCGCGTCCCGCCGGAGCGGGCGCCGGACCGCGAGCAGGTGATCGCCCTGTCGCAGGCAGCGATCGCCCGCCACCTCGCACGGAGCCGTGACAGTGGCGTGCCCGCGCCCTGACAGCGGCCCGGCCGATCCTCGACGGCGTCCACCCACGGACCGTCACGAGGAGACCGCCATGACCACGATCGAGGCCAGTGCCGTGATCCGCACCGCCGCCACGGTCCCCCGCCTCGGCACCATCGTCGGCGTCTGGGCACACCCCGACGACGAGGCCTACCTCTCCGCGGGCGTGCTGGCCGCCGCGGCCGCTGCCGGGCAGCGGGTCGTCGTCGTCACCGCCACGCGGGGCGAGCACGGCACCGACGACCCCGTGCGGCACCCGCCGGAACACCTCGCGCAGGTGCGGGCCCTCGAGATCGTCGACTCGCTCGCGGCACTGCACCCGTCCATCGAGCACCGCTTCCTCGGGCGCGGGTGCTGCCACCTCGACGGCGCGTTGCGCCCCGACCCGGGCACGGAGACGATCGACGAGCTCGCGGGGGTCCTGGCCGAGGTCGCCCCCGACACGGTGCTGACGTTCGGACCGGACGGCATCACCGGGCACTCGGACCACCGGGCGGTCTCGGCCTGGGTCGATCACGCGGTCGGCCGGCTCGCCCGGGCACCACGGGTGCTGCACGCGGCGGTCACGGCGGAGTGGGTCGCGCGGTTCGCCGAGTTCGTCGAGCCGATGGACGACAGCGACGACGCCTTCGCGCCCTGCCCGGCCGAGGAGCTGGTGGTCGACCTCGAGCTCGACGGCGAGCTCCTCGACCGCAAGGTCGCCGCGCTGCGTGCCCAGGTCACCCAGACCGCCGGGCTCGAGGCCGCCGCCGGTCCGGCGCAGTACCGGGAGTCGGTGGCCGGCGAGTACTTCCGGTGGGCGGCGACGACGGGGGCCGGGTCGTGAGGATCGCGGGGCGAGGCGCGGCGCCCGTTGTCGTCCTCCTGCGCGCGGTGATCGCCACGACGGTGGCGCTCGGTCTCGCAACGGGCGCCGGCCCCCTGGCCGACCCGCTGGCCGCGGCCCACGGCGTCGGCCGGGGGAGCACCGCGTCGATGTTCTCGGCGACGTTGTTCGTCATGCTCGCGACGGGCCTGCTCGCGGGCCCGCTCGCGGGGCGGTGGGGGACCCGCCGGCTCGCCCTCGCCGGTGCGGCGCTCCTGCCTGCCGGGCTGGTGGCCCTCGCCCTCACCGAGCCCTTCGCCCTCGCCGGCGCGGCGTTCGCGCTCGGCGTGGGCGGCGGCGCCGGGTGCCTCTTCGTGCCGATGCTCGCCGAGGTCGGGGCCACGTTCGGGAGGCACCGCTCGGTCGCGCTCGTCCTGGCCACGGCCGGCGGAGGGCTCGGCACGGTGGTGGCGCCGCCGGTGGTGCTCGCGCTGCTCGACGGTGTCGGGTTGCGCGGGACCCTGCTGCTCCTCGCCGCCGGGTCCGCCGCCGTCCTGGTCGGGTGCGCCCTGACGGCCGGCCCCGGGCGCGCGCCGGCGGACGGACCGGGGGCGGCGGAACCGGGGCCGCTCACGGTGCTGCGCGACCCGGAGGTCCGCCGGCTGTGCCTCGCGGCGGTCGGGGTGACCGCGGCCATGTTCGTCCCCTTCGTGCACCTGGCCCCGGACACGGTCGCCCGGGGTCTCGGTCCGGCGTTCGGTGCGGCCCTCGTGGCCGTCGTCGGCGCGGCGAGCGTCGTCGGGCGCCTCGCCGTGGTGCCGGCCGTCGCGCGCTGGGGCGCGTGGCCGCTGTACCGGGCGGCCGCGGTGACGCTCACCGCCGTCCTCGGCGTGTGGCTCGTGGCCGGGAACCGGACGGTGCTCCTGCTCGTGTTCGCCCTGGTGTTCGGACCGGCGCACGGCGCCTACGTGGGCCTCGGCACGGCGGTGGCGGCGGAGCGGTTCGGGACGACGGGCCTGGCGGCACGCCTGGGCGTCATGCACGCGTCCGCGGCGATCGGCGGGCTGCTCGGGCCGGCGACGGCGGGCTGGGCCGTCCAGCTGCTCGCCAGGCCGGGAGCGGCCCCGGTGGTCGCCGCCGTGTTCGGCGCCGCCGGATGCGTGCTGCTCCTCGGCCGGTGGCGGGAGCACGCGGTCGCGGCGCCCCGCACGCCGGCGCCCCCGGGCGCACCGGCGGGTCAGGCCGCGAGCAGCTCGACGAGCTGACGCCGGTCGGGCCCGGGCGTCGGCGGCGGCGGGTCCTCCGCGTGGGCGGCGAGCGCCTCGGCGACGGCGGGCCGGGCGAGGACCTCGTCGAGGAACGCCAGGCAGAGCAGGATGTCGATCATCCCGCGGAAGGCGTCGGCGTCGCGGGCCGCGGCGCGCACCAGCGCGGCGAGGGGTGACGTCGCCGGCGGCGGGTCCTCCCCGCGCCGCGCGGCGGTCATCTCGGCCATGCGCACCCGATCCGCGGCGAGCTGGTGGTCGTGGAACGGCCGCACCGACCGCTCCGTGCGCTCCTCGAACGCCCGCGCCAGCGCGGCCGGGTCGTCGAGGTGGGCGCGCACCACGGCGCGCAGCTGCTGGGCGTGCACCGCCCCGACCGACAGGCCCCGCCCCGCGGACGGGTTCGTGCAGGCCCAGGCGTCGCCCACCGCGACGAACCCGGTGGCGACCGGGGTGCCCCCCGTGCTGAACCGGCGGTGCCGGTCGAGGATCCCGCCCATCGCGAGCACCTCGGTGATCGGCGTGCCGGCGAGCCAGTGCGCCTGCAGGGGGCACGCCGCGACCACGCGCGTGAAGGTCCCGGGGTCGCGGAAAGCCCGGAGCGCACGGTCGTGCGCGGCGCCGAACACGGTGACCGACCAGGTGTCGTTGTCGCCTTCGAGCGTCAGCAGGGACACGCTGCCCAGCGGGAACAGCGCCGGGCCACGCCGGACGGGACGCTCGGGGCCGGTGAAGTAGCGGGTGTAGTAGACGAACCCGCGGTCCTCCGCCTCCTGCCCGACGGGCCGGGCGCCGAGGGCGGCGAGCCACGACGGTGCGACGCTGCGTCGCCCGGTGGCGTCGACGACCAGGTCGGCCCGCAGCTCCTCCCCGGCGCTCGTGCGCACCCCGGCGACGTGGGGCACGCCGCGCAGGCTCTCCGGGCCCGCGAGCAGGGCGGCGACCCGCGTCCCCCGGCGCATCTCGACGCCCGGCTCCCGCGCGGCGGCCGCGGCGACCACCGACTCGACGACCGGACGGCGGCCGGTGACGAAGCGGACCCGCTCGTCACCGGGGCGCGGCGTGCGGTCGGTGATCGAGGGCGGCAACGCCGCGAGGGGATCGATCGGCACGCACCCCGCGCCGAGGAGGTCGTCGGTGAGCCCCGGCAGCTCGGCATCGCAGACCTCGCGAAAGCGGGCGAACAGGTTGTGGGGCTGGCGGAACTGCGCCACGCCCCGCCGGTCCCAGGCGGACCAGGCCTGCTCGGGACATTCCGGGACGCCCGCCGGGTCGGACTCGAGCACGGTGACGTCGTGCCCGTCCCGCGCCAGCATCGTCGCCGTCATCAGCCCGATGACGCCGCCACCACAGATCACGACCGCGCCCACCGGACCTCCTCACGCCCCGAGCGTGCGGCCGGGGCGCACCACCAGGAGGCGGGCGTCGAGCGACCCCGCGCCCGGACCCGCCCAGAGCAGGACGAGCATGATCACCAGCAGGGTGGGTGCGAGGCCCAGGTGGATCGGCCCGCCGACCGCCACCCCGGCCGTGGCGATCGCCCCGACCATGTTCCCGGCCAGCGCGAGGGCCGCGAGGCGGGTGCCGAGGCCGAGGACGAGGAGCACGCCCCCGACGAGCTCCACGAGGCCGACCAGCAGCACGAGCGCCGAGGAGCCCGGCAGGCCGAAGCTCTCGAAGAGCGCCGTGTAGCCCGCCCGGTCGGTGAACTTGCCGATCGAGGTGAGGACGAAGGCGAGGCCCGCGACGATCCGCAGGGCGGCGACGACGTACCGGGCCCGGCCCTCGGCCCGTTCGCGGACGAGCTCCGCGCGCCAGGACTCCACCACGGACCTCCGGATGCTCGACGGGTGCCGCTCAGGACGCCACCACCGAGCACCCGGTCGCCAGCACGGGTGGATCACGACGTCGACCCGGTCCGGCGGCGGTGACGGCGTGCGCCCATCCGGGTGCTCCGCGCGACGAATGGGTCGCCGTCCGTGATGCGACAGCGACGCGCTCGCGACACGACCACCCGGATGTCGGCGCTGCCTTGACCTGATCTCGTCCGTCTCGCCACGGTGAGTGTCACCGAGGCGGGCTCGGCGCGGCGCCAGGAGCAGCCATGACACGGACGGGACCGGACGTCCAGCCGGACGACGGTCGCTCGGTGCCGCCCCGCTCGCTCGCGCTCGGCGCCGTCCGGGGCCTGGTGCCGGCGTTGGTTCACCGGAGCGCCCCCCACCACCGGAACGCCCGGGAGGACGTCCCATGACCGCCGCGATCGAGATCGACGCCGTCCCCGGCCCGCGCGGCCTGCCCTACCTCGGGAACCTGCTGGACATCGACCGCGACAGTCCGATCGAGGGTTTCGTGCGTCTGGCGCGGGAGTACGGGCCGGTCTACCGGCTCGCCACACCGGCCGGGACGCGGCTCATGGTCTCCGGGCCCGACCTCGTGGACGAGATCTGCGACGACGAGCACTACGACAAGAAGATCGCCGCCGGGCTGAAGACCATCCAGAAGAGCGTGGCCGGCCACGGCTTGTTCTCCTCGGACACCGAGGACCCGCTGTGGCACCGCGCGCACCACATCCTCATGCCCGCGTTCGCGGCGCAGGCGATGCACGGCTACCTGCCGCGCATGCTCGACATCGCGGGCCAGCTCTGCGACCGGTGGTCACGGCTGAACCCCGACGAGGACGTCGACGTGGCGAAGGACATGACCTCGCTGACCTTCGACACGATCGCGCTGTGCGGGTTCGACTACCGCTTCAACTCGTTCTACCGCGACACCCCGCACCCGTTCGTCGCGGCCATGGTCCGGTCGCTTCTCGCCGCCCAGGCCCGGGCCCGACGCCTGCCGATCCAGAACCGGCTGCACCGGCGGGCGGAGCGGCAGGCCGACGAGGACCAGGCACTGATGCGCGACGTCGTGCAGAAGCTCATCGACGAGCGACGGGCGTCCGGGGAGATCGAGCGCGGGGACCTGCTCGGGCTCATGCTCACCGGCGTCGACCGGCAGTCGGGAGAAGGTCTGCCCGACGACAACATCATCGCCCAGTGCCTGACCTTCCTCATCGCGGGCCACGAGACGACCAGCGGCCTGCTGACGTTCGCGCTCTACTTCCTCGTCAAGCACCCCGAGTACGGGGCACGGGCCCGAGCGGAGGTCGACGAGGTGCTCGGCGACGACGCCTGGCCCTCCCACGAGCAGCTGCACCGCCTGACCTACGTCCGGCAGGTGCTCGAGGAGACCCTGCGCCTGTGGCCGACGGCCCCGCTGTTCACCCGGGCCCCGTTCGCCGACACGGTGCTCGGTGGGCGGTACGCGATCCCTGCGGGCACGCCCCTGACCGTGCTCATCCCGATGCTGCACCGCTCGGTCGCGGTGTGGGGACCTGACGCCGAGGAGTTCGACCCCGACCACGTCGCCGCCGAGCGCCTCGCCGCACTGCCGCCGAACGCCTACAAGCCGTTCGGCACCGGCCAGCGGGCGTGTATCGGGCGCCAGTTCGCCCTGCAGGAGGCCATCCTGGTGCTGGGCATGCTCCTGCAGCGCTTCGAGTTCGTCGACCACCTCGACTACGAGCTGAAGGTCCGCACCACGCTGACCGTGAAGCCGGACGGCTTCCGGCTGCGCGTCCTGCCCCGCCCGGGGCGATCTCTGCCGGGCAGCGGTGCGCCACCGTCGGCGACGATCCGAGCCCCGCAGGTGGACGAGCGCGCGGCGCGGCCGGCCACGGCGCCGGTGCCCGTCGAGGCCCGTCACGACACCCCGCTGGCAGTGCTGTTCGGCTCGAACCTCGGCACGGCGGAGGGCCTCGCGACCCGTCTCGCCGCCGAGGGCACCGAGCGGGGCTACGCGGTGACGCTCGGACCCCTCGACGACCACGTGGGCCGCCTGCCCACGGCGGGCGCGGCTGTGGTGGTGAGCTCGTCGTACAACGGCACGCCGCCGGACAACGCGGCCGTCTTCTGCCGCTGGCTCCAGGACCCGGCGACACCCGCGGACGTGGGCCGGGGACTCGCCTACACGGTCTTCGGGTGCGGGGACACGGCCTGGTCGGCCACCTACCAGAAGGTGCCGACGCTCCTCGACACCGAGCTCGCGGCCCATGGGGCCCACCGGGTGCACCCCCGCGGGGAGGGCGACGCGGAGGCGGACTTCGACGAGCAGTACCGCGCGTGGCACGAGTCGCTGTGGACCGACCTGGCGACCGCCCTCGACCTGCCGGCGACCGCCGCGACCCCGGCGACCTCCGGGCCCCGGCTGTCGATCACCGTGACCAACCGGCAGCAGGCCAACCCGGTGGTGACCTCCTACGACGCCCGGGCGGCGACGGTCCTGGACAACCGCGAGCTCGTGGTCGACACCGGCGCCGACGGCCGGTCGGTGCGACACCTCGAGATCGCCCTACCGGCCGGGACGACGTACCGGGCCGGCGACCACCTCGGGGTGCTCCCCCGCAACACCACCGACCAGATCTGGCGCGTCATGGCCCGCTTCGGGCTGGACGCCGGGCAGTACCTCACGATCAGCCCGCGCAGCGGGACCCACACGCACCTGCCGATCGACGAGCCGACACCCCTGCTCGGCGTGCTCGGCGCGTGCGTGGAGCTCCAGGATCCGGCCGGACGCGACGACATCGAGACCCTCGCCGCGTACACCGACGATCCCGAACAGCGCCGCGCCCTCCTCGCGCTCGCGGGCGACGACGACGAGTCCCGCGCGCGCTACCGTCGCGAGATCGGCGAGGCCAACCGGTCGGTGCTCGACCTGCTCGAGGAGTACCCGGCCTGCGAAATCCCCTTCGAGGTCTTCGTCGACCTGTTGCCCCCGCTGCGGCCGCGGTACTACTCGATCTCCTCGTCCCCGTTGGTCGACCCGCAGGTCGCCGCGGTGACCGCCGGGGTCCTTCGGGCGCCGGCGCGCCGCGGCACCGGCACGTTCGCCGGCGTCTGCTCGGGGTATCTCGCCCGCGTGCCGGAGAAGGGGACGGTGTTCGCGTTCGTCCGGTCGCCCTCGATCCCCTTCCACCCTCCGGAGAACCCGCACACCCCGATGATCATGATCGGGGCGGGGACCGGGATCGCGCCGTTCCGGGGCTTCCTGCAGGAGCGCGACGCGCTCCGCGCCCAGGGGGTGCCGATCGGGCCGTCGCTGCTCTTCTTCGGGTGCCGCGGGGCGGTCGACGACCTGTACCACGCCGAGCTCGACGAGTACGAGAAGCAGGGGGTCGTGCGCGTGCGCTCCGTGCACTCGCGCGACCCGGTGGACGGGCGCCGCTACGTCCAGCACGAGATGCGCGTCCGGGGCGACGAGGTGTGGGAGCTGCTCGAGCAGGACGCGTCGGTGTTCGTGTGCGGCAACGCGACCACCATGGCGCCCGCGGTCCGCGAGGCCCTGGTCGAGATCCACCGCGATCGCGCGGGCGGATCGGGCCAGGACGCCGCCGACTGGCTGGCCGGCATGCGCCGCGAGGGGCGCTTCGTCGAGGACATCTGGGGCGGGTGAGCACCGCGGGCCGGGGACCCGTGACGGACGTGGACCGCCCGGCCGGCCCATGCTGGCACCGCGTTCCGTCAGGGGAGCGCCCCGGCCGTGCCGACGAGGCGGCGGGCGGCGAGCCGGTCGAACCCGGGCAGGCGCAGGGCCCGCAGCGCGAGGCGGCGGGCCAGCAGGCGGGTCCGGGTCGGCGGCAGGAACCAGTCGGCGCTGCGCCGCCCCGCCTCCTGGCACGCGGTCGTGACCGGGCGCATGCGGTGCTCGTAGCGGCGCAACGCCTCCTCGACGTCGCCGGACCCCGCGAGCGCGGGCGCGAGCTCGCCCGCCAGCACGTGGGCACCCGCGACGGCGAGCGACGCGCCCTGGCCGGCGAGCAGCGAGACCGCCCCCGCGGCGTCTCCGAGCAGCGTGACCCGGCCCCGGCTCCAGCGCGGCAGCTCGACCTGCGCGACGACGTCGTAGTACAGGTCGGCGCCGTCCGGGCAGTGGGCGAGCGCGTCGGGCACCACCCAGCCCAGGTCGCGGTGCACGGCCCGCACCGTGCCGGCCGCATCGTCGGGCAGGGTGAGCGGGTCGTCCCGTGGGGCCGGGTGGAACACCGCGGCGGCCACCTCGTCACCGGCGAGCCCGTAGAGACCCGCGCCGTGCCCGACCGTGTCGGTCATGACGAACCGGTCACCCAGGCGGGCGCGCAGCGCGGCGTCGCGGAACGTCCAGGCGGCCGTGTGCAGCCCGAGCGGGCGCAGGAACGTCTGCTCGGGGCCGTGGACCGCGGCCCGGACCGCGGAGTGCACGCCGTCGGCTCCCACCACGGCGAGGGCGTCGAGCCGGGTCCCGTCCGCCGACGCCACGGTGACGCCGTCGCCGCGCGGCACCACCTCCGTGACCGTCACCCCGAAGCGCAGGTCGACAAGAGGGCCGAGGTCGTGACGCAGCACCCGTTCGAGATCGCCCCGCAGCAGGCTCAGCAGGCGGCCCCCGACGGCGCGGGTCGCGGCCGCGTAGTCGATCTCCGCCGTGGGGTGGCCGCGGCGGTCGACGTAGGTCACGGCGGTCACGGAGTACGCGACCTGCGCGAGCAGGGGGAGCAGGCCGGTCTCCTCGGCGGCCAGTTGCCCCGGGCCGAAGAAGTCCATCATGTAGCCGGCGCTCCGCGGCCCGCTCGCCCGCTCGAGCACCTTGACGGGGATGCCCGCGCGGCCGAGCTCCCGCGCGAGCGCCAGGCCCGCGATCCCCGCTCCGCACACCACCACCGCCACGGCCCGCATCCTCGGCCGTCCGCCCGGGGCCGTCGAGGCGCGGGCACGCGGCCGACAGCCGGACGACAGCCGGTCGGCAGGGCCCCCGAGCACCGTTCCCGCCATGACGACCACCGAGACCCGCCCCGACACCACCGTCCCCACCGAGACCGACGACGAGCGCACCACGGCGTGCGTCGAGAAGGTCTTCGGGTGGATCCTCGGCGCGGAGAACATCACCGCCCTCTACCTGGGTGACCGCCTGGGCTGGTACCGCAGTCTGGCCGCCGACGGGCCGGCCACGGCGCCGGAGCTGGCCGCCCGCACCGGCACCGCCGCGCGGTACGCCCGCGAGTGGCTCGAGCAGCAGGCGGTCTGCGGCCTGCTCACCGTCGACGATCCCGGCGCGGAGCCCGACGCCCGCCGCTTCACGCTGCCCGCCGCGCACGTGCCCGTGCTGGCGGACCCCGACAGCGAGGTCAACCTGGCGGCGATGCCGCGCCTCCTCACCGCGACCCAGCGTCACATCGACGACCTCCTCGAGGCCTACCGCACCGGTGGCGGCGTGAGCTGGGAACAGCTGGGCACCGACGCGCGGGAGGGCCAGGGCGACCAGAACCGCGGCCTGCTGCGCAAGGCCCTGACCCGCGACTACCTGCCACTGCTGCCCGACGTGGACCGGGCGCTGCGCGCGGGCGGGCGGGTGGCCGACGTCGGCTGCGGCGTGGGCTGGTCGACGGTCGGGATCGCCGGCGGCTACCCCACCGCGCGCGTGGACGCCTTCGACGTCGACGAGGCCTCGATCGACGCCGTCCGCGCCAACGCCCGCGCTTACGGCGTCGCCGACCGCGTCGCCGCCCACCACGCCGACATGGCCACCGCGATCGACCGGGGGATCGCCGACGAGGGCGGCTACGACCTCGTCTGCGCCTTCGAGTGCGTCCACGACATGCCCGACCCGGTCGGGGTGCTCGGCGCGATGCGCCGCGCGGTCGCCGAGGACGGCACCGTGCTGATCATGGACGAGAAGGTCGCGGACACCTTCGCACCGAACGGCGACGAGGCCGAGCAGCTCTTCTACGGGTTCTCCCTGCTGTGCTGCCTGCCCGACGGCCTCTCCACACCGGGCTCGGTCGGCACCGGCACCGTGATGCGGCGCAGCACGCTCGAGGAGTACGCCCGCGCCGCCGGCTTCGCCGCGGTGGAGGTGCTCGACGAGCTCGACAACGACATGTTCCGGTTCTACCGCCTGCGCCCCTAGGCTCCGGGTCCCTGCCGGCCGGCGGAGGGAGCACGGCATGACCGGCCCGGACGAGCCCGAGATCCTGCGCTACGCGGCGTTCACGACGACCCCGGCCGGAGGCAACCCGGCCGGGGTCGTGCTGTGCGCGGAAGGGCTCGACGAGGAGACGATGCTCGAGATCGCCGCGGACGTCGGCTTCTCCGAGACCGCGTTCCTGTTCGCGCCCCCGCCCGAGGCGGCGAGCGACGACGGGGCGCACCACCACACCGTGCGGTACTTCAGCCCGCGCGCCGAGGTGCCCTTCTGCGGGCACGCCACCATCGCCACGGGGATCGCCCTGGCGCACCGCGAGGGTCCGGGCACCCAGGTGCTGCACACGCGGTCCGGCCCGGTGACGGTGCGCACCGGCTGGCAGGACGGGGTCCTGCTCGCGACGCTCACGAGCGTCCCGCCGTCGGTCTCGCCGGTCGACGAGGCCGAGGTCGACACCGCCCTGGCCGCGCTGGGGTGGCGGCGCGACGAGCTCGACCCCGCGCTGCCGCCGCGCGTGGCCTACGCCGGCGCGCACCATCTCGTGCTCGCGGCCGCCACGCGCGAGCGTCTGGCCGCCCTCGACTACGACATGGACGCCCTCGGCGCGCTCATGGCCGACCGCGACTGGACGACGGTGCAGCTCGTGCACCGCCTCGGCGCGGTCGAGTTCGCGGTGCGGGACCCGTTCCCGCCCGGCGGTGTCTACGAGGACCCCGCGACGGGGGCGGCGGCCGCCGCGCTCGGCGGCTACCTCGCCGAGGAGGGCGCGATCGTCGCCCCGGTGCGCCTGACGCTGCACCAGGGCGAGGAGATGGGCCGGCCGAGCACGCTGCTCGTCGACGTCCCGACCGATCTGCGCCAGGGTGTCGACGTCAGCGGCCCGGCCGTCCCGATGGACTGAGCCGGGCACGGCCCTGCCCCGCGGGCCCTCCGCCGCCCTACGCTCGCCGGAGGTCGGAGGGCGGCGAGGACCGGGATGCGGCTGAGGGTGCTGGGCGCGGTGGCGGTCGACGACCGTCCGGTGCGCTCCGCCCGGGTGCGCCGGCTGCTGGCCCTGCTGGCCGTGCGCCCGGGAGAGGTGCACGCCGCCGACCAGCTGGTCGAGCACGTGTGGCCGGCGGAGCCGCCGCGGCACGCCGACGCCGCCCTGCACAGCCTCGTCTCCCGCGCCCGCGGTGTGATCGGCGAGGACGCCCTGCTGACGCGCCCGCCCGGCTACCTGCTCCAGCTCGCCGACGCCGACCTCGACACCACCCTCTTCGTCCGCCTCGTCGAGCGGGCGCGCGCCGCGGACGGGCCGGCCGAGGCCGCCGTGCTGCTCGACGAGGCGCTCGCGCTGTGGCGGGGGCCGGCGTTCGCCGAGTTCGCCGACGAGGATCCGGTGCGCCCGGAGGCCGTCCGGCTCACCGAGCTGCGGGCCTCGGCCGAGGACGAGCGGGTCGTGGCGGACCTCGACCTCGGGCGCCCGGAGGCGGCGGTGGCCCGGCTCGACCCGATGATCGCCGCCGAGCCCTTCCGCGAGCGCCGGCGCGAGCTGCTGGTCGGCGCGCTGCACCGGGCGGGCCGTGCGGCCGACGCGCTCGCGGCGGTGGCGGCCTACCGGCGCACCCTGGCCGACGAGCTCGGCCTCGACCCGGGCCCGGAGCTCGCCCGGCTGGAGGCGGCCGTCCTCGCGGGGACTCCCGAGCCCGAGCCGCCGCCGGTGCCGGGCCCGCGCCCGTCGCCGGACCCGGCGCCCCGGTTCCCGTCGTCGCGGCCGGCCGACCCCGGCGAGCTCGTCGGTCGCGACGAGGCCCTCGCGTCGCTGGCGGAGGCGCTGCGCGCGGCGCGGGGACCGGTGACGCTCGTCGGCCCCGGCGGGGTCGGCAAGACGAGCCTCGCCCGCCGGGTCCTGGCCTCGGTCGACGAGCTGCGCGCCGACGGGTCCGTCGTGGCGGAGCTCGCGACCGTGCGGGACGACGCCGAGGTGGCCCCGCTGGTCGCGGCCGCCCTGCTGGCGGAGCGGACCAGCGGCGCGCCCGCCCCCCAGGAGGACGCGCGGCGCCAGGTGCTCGACGCGCTGCACGGGCGCCGGTTCCTGCTCGTCCTCGACAACGCCGAGCACGTCGCCGGCGGCACCGCCGCCCTCGTCGAGGCCGTCACGGAGCACTGCCCCGGCACGACCGTGCTGGTCACCAGCCGCGAACCCCTCGGTGTCACGGGCGAGCAGGTGTGTCCGGTGGTGCCGCTGGAGACCGACGCGGCGGTGGCGCTGTTCGCCCGGCGCGCCGCGGCCGCGAGCCCCGGATTCGTCCTGACGCCCGGCAACACCGCCCTCGTGGCGGAGGCCTGCCGGCGGCTCGACCGCCTGCCGCTCGCCCTCGAGCTCGCCGCCGCGCGGATGCGCGCGCTGTCGCCGGCCGAGCTGGTCGAGCGTCTCCCGTCGCAGCTGCGCCTCCTGCGCAGCCCGCGCCGCGTCGCCGAGCGCCGCCACCGCACGCTGCACGCGGTCGTCGACTGGTCCTACCAGCTGCTCTCGCCCGGCGAGCAGGCGCTGCTCGACCGGTGGAGCGTCTTCGCCGGCAGCTTCACCCTCCCCGCCGCCGAGGCGGTCGCCGGCCCGGCCGACGGCCCCGAGGAGGACCCGGACGGGGTCCTGGCCGACCTCGTCGACCGCTGCCTGGTCGTCGCCACCCTCGACCCCGACGGCGGCCCGACCCGCTACTGCCTGCTGGAGACGGTGCGGGCCTACGCGCGCGAGCGGCTCGAGGCGCGGGGCGAGGCGGACGAGGCCCGGGACCGACACGCCCGGTGGGCCGCGCGCTTCGTCGCGGCCACGGGCGAGCTCAACGGCCGCGACACCGACCGCCGGATGCGCGCGATCGCCGGCGAGTGGAACGAACTGCGGGCCGCCGTCGACCACGCCGCCCACGCCGACCTCCCCCTCGCGGCGACGATCGTGGCCGGCCTCGTGCACTACGCCGACGTGGCCATGCCGCCGGAGGCGTTCGGCTGGGCCGAGCGCCTGCTCGCCGCGGCGCCCGAGCCCGCCGCGGTCGGGCCGGACGGGGCGACGGTGTTCGCCGTCGCCGCGGCCGGCGCCCGCTTCGGCGGCGACCTGGACCGCGCCGGCGCGCTGCTCGAGCGGGCGACGGCGCTGCTCGCGGGCCCCGACGACCCGCAGGCCCGGCACGTCGCGTTCGTCCGCGGCGAGTGCGAGCTGCTCGCGGGGCGCATCGACGCCTCCGCCGCGGCGGGGCACGAGCTCGCCCGCCTCGGCCGGGCGGCGGGCGACGACCGCGCGGTCGCGCTCGCCCTGTCCAACCTCGCCCTGGTCGCGGCCTACGCCGGCGACGGCGCGGCGGCGATCCGTCAGGCGGACGCGCTGCAGCGCTGGTGCACCGAGCTCGGCGATCCGCTGCTGGCGCCGTGGGCGTCCTACGCGGCCGGCGAGGTCCGCACCGAGACCGACCCCGACGCCGCGCTCGCCCTCGTCGAGGAGGGGCTGCGCCTGGCCCGTGACGTCGGCGACCGCTACGCGCTCGGCGTCGCCCTGGTCACCGCGGCCTCGTTGCGGGCCCGGCGCGGCGACCCCGTCGCGGCCGCGCGGCTGGCCACCGAGACCCTCGAGCACTGGCGGGGCGCGGGCAACCGCACCCACCAGTGGGTCGGCCTGCGCCACGTCGTGGAGCTGCTGGCGCGCGTGGAGCGCGACGAGGAGGCGGCCGAGCTCCTCGGCGGGCTGGCCGCGCGCCGCACCGGCGGGCAGGCCTACGGCGCCGACGCGCGACGGCTCTCCGACCTCCGCGAGCAGCTCGTGCGCCGTGCCGGCGACGCCGTGGTGGCGGCCGCCGAGGCGCGGGGCGCCGCGCTCGCCGACGACGCCCTCGTCGACCTCGCCCGCGCCCGGCTGGCCGCGATGACCGGCGCGCCGGCGGCGGGCGGCCGGCACGAGGACGCCCCCACGTCGCCCGCGCGGAGTCCTCAGCGCTGACGCTCGTCCCGGCCGTCCCGCAGGATCGGTTCCACCCGCCCGTGCGTGCCGTCGACCCGCACCGTGGCCACCTCGGCGAGGCGCGCGACGGCGTCGCGGACGCCCACCACCGCGGGCAGGCCGTACTCGCGGGCGACGACGGCGCCGTGCGAGTTCGACCCGCCCATCTCCATCACCAGCCCGCCCGCGGTGAGGAACAGGGGCGTCCACCCGGGGTCGGTGGAGGGGCAGACGAGGACGTCGCCGGGCCGGAGGTGGGCGCCCTGCGGGTCGGTGATCACCCGTACCGGGCCGGTGACCGTTCCCGCGGAGGCCGGGACACCGGTGAGGGCACCGTCGGGCGTCGCGCCCGGGTCCGCCAGCGCCTCGGGCTCGGTGCCGTCGGACAGCACGATCCGTGGGACGTGCCGGCGCCGCAGCTCGCGCTCGTGGGCCGCCCGCCGTTCGCGGACCAGGGCGCGGCGGTCCAGGTCGTCCCGGTCCTCGCCGATCTCGTCCAGCCGCAGGAAGCACACGTCGTCGGCGTCGTCCAGCAGGCCGCGGGCGACGAGGTCGGCGCCGGCCGCGGCGAGTTCGGTCCGCGCGGCGGCGAGGACGGTGACCAGCCAGTACTTCGGCAGCTCCCGCAGACCGGCGAGCTCGCGGGTCCGCTGCAGGGCGGCGGTGACCAGGCGTCCACGCAGCCCGCCGAGCCGCGCGGCGAGGTCGGCCGTCGCCGCCTCCGCCTCGGCGGCGCCGCGGGCGAACACCGCGTCCGGGGCCCGCTCGGTGTCGCTCAGGCACACGTAGTTGGCCAGGGCGCCGAGGAGGTGGGTGGGGTCCTCGGACCACCGCGGCACCCCCAGGTCGATCTCCGCGACCGCGCGGCGGCCGTGCGCGGCGAGGAAGGCGCCGAGCCCGGCGGTGAGGGCGGGCGGCCACCCGTCACGGTCCCGCGCGAGGTCCGCGGGCGCGGTCCCGGTCAGCGCGGCGACCGCGTCGGCGTCCTCCCGCAGCCGGACGGCGAGCTCCCAGAGGGCGAGGTCCATCTCGGTGGTGACGTTGTGCGGCAGGCCCCGCAGCACGGTGCCCAGCTCGCCGGGACGGGCGCGGTCGCCGAGGAGCTTCGCCGCCAGGCCGAGGGCCAGGAAACCGGCCGCCGGGGCCGGAGCGATCCACGGGGCCATCGGCGGGCCGCAGGCGAGCATCCAGCGGACCCGGTCGAGGCGCTCCTGCCGCCCGGCGTCCGGGGGCGCCGGCAGGGACGCCTCGGCGGCCCGGACCCGCGCGAGGGCCCGCTCCCGCGCGCGGCCGGGGCGGACCCAGGCGCCGACGAGGGCCGACGGGACGCGGTACCGGAGCGCGATGCGGCCCACCCGGCGCAACGCCGGCAGGGGCGAGTGACGGGCCAGCGCGAGCTCGGGCCGGTGGAGCAGGCTCGCGACGACCTGCGCCGATCGGCGCTCCATCACCCCGAGGACACCGGCCGCCCCGGCCCGCCCGACGCGACTGCGGACCACGTCGGTGATGTCGACGAACAGGCGCTGGCCGGCCTCGGAGAGCATCGGCGGGCCCACCTCGGGGTCGTCGACCGCGACGCCCAGGAGCTTGGCGGCGGCCGAGGCGAAGTGCCGCGCCGCGGAGAGCCCGACGGGGGTGAACGGCCCGAACACCCCCTGGGCGACGTTCGCGGACAGGAACACGCGCAGGCCCGGGCGTGCGGGGACGAGCGGGTAGAGCGTGGTGATCGGGCGGGCCTGGGTCAGCCAGCGGGTGCCGTCCGCGTCGATCGCCCACTCGACGTCCTGCGGCGCGCCGAAGAGCTCCTCCACCCGCCGGCCGAGGCGCGCGAGCCCGCGCACGTCGACGACCGGCAGCGCCGCGCCCGCGGGTCCGTGCGGCACCGTCTCGGTGCCCCCGCCCGGCCGGGGGCGCACCACGCTGCCGCCGGCGCCGCCGCGCCGCTCGGTGATCGTGCCGTCGGGGGCGACGACGACGTGCTCGGGGTCGACCGAGCCGGAGACCACGGACTCGCCCAGCCCCGGGGCCGCGTCGATCACCGCCTGGCCGCGCCGGCCCGACACCGGGTCGGCCGTGAACAGCACACCGGCCCAGCGGGCGTCCACCATCCGCTGCACGACCACGGCCAGCGTGACCGCCGCGTGGTCGATGCCCCGGGCCGCGCGGTAGGCGACGGCGCGGTCGGTCCAGAGCGACGCCCAGCAACGGCGGACCGCCTCCAGCACGGCGTCGGCGCCCACCACGTTCAGATAGGTGTCCTGCTGCCCCGCGAAGCTGGCGTCGGGGAGGTCCTCGGCGGTCGCCGACGAGCGCACCGCCACCGGGCCCTCCGGGCACGCCGCGCGCACCGCGGCGGCGACCGCGTCGGGGACCGGTACCGCGAGGACGGCGTCCCGGGCCTTCTCGGCGAGGACGCCGGCGTCGGTGGTCCCCGCGTCCGCGAGCACCGGGTCGAGCGCCGCGCCGACCGCGGCGCGGTAGGCCGCCGTCGTCACACAGACGCCGTCCGGCACGGGAAGGCCGGCGCGGACGAGGGCGCCGAGGTTGGCGGCCTTGCCCCCGACCCGGCCGAGTCTGGCGGGGTCGGCGGGGTCGATCGCGCCCAGGGGCAGGACGACGGTCTCGGTGGTCATGCGGTCCTCCTCTCCTGCCGGGCGGCGTCGCCGAGCAGGGCCATCGCGCGTGCCACCAGGGCCCGGTCCGCGGGGTCGAGGCGGTCCATGATCGTCAGCTGGGCCTCGGCCCGGGTGCGCTCGAGGCGGCGGAGCACGGCCTCGCCGTCCTCCGCGATCGCCACCCGGCGGACCCGCCGGTCGGTGGGGTGCTCCCGGCGCTCGACGAGGCCGCGGCGCACGAGGCCGTCGACGAGCCGGCTGACGGCCGAGACCGATCGGCCGACCCGCTCGGCGAGCGTGCCGAGGGAGACGGGCTCGTCGCCGTCGAGCACGTACAGCGTCGCGAGCTGCGTCATCGAGAGCTCGTCCCCGCCGTCGAACACCGCGAGCAGGTCGAGCAGGAAGGCGGGGATCATCGCGCGCCGCATGGCACCGAAACTCGCGGCGAGGTGGTCGCGCTCGTCCATCCGTGATCCTTGCAGTAATGCAATGAGTGCAGTTATGCAAGCACCGGGCGCGGTGCGGGTCAAGGGTGGCCGGGCCACCCGGATCGCCCGGCCCCCGACCCGGAGCGAGGGACGCCCCGGCTGCGTGGCAGGCGGTCAGGGCGTCCCTCGCGCCGCACCGCGAGGGGACGCCCGGCTCGCTGTGAGCGTCTCCCCGTCTCCCGGCACGGGCAGGCACTCACGAGAGCGGAGCTCGAACAGCCCCGGCTCCGCACGCCGTGGGCTCGGCATCGCGGGTCCGCAGGCACGCCCCGGGCGCGCAGGCATGCCCCGGGGCGACGACCGGTCCCGGGACGGCTCGGGAGACGCTCAGCCGTCGTCAGCGCCGTCGTCAGCGCCGTCGTCGGGGCCGTCATCGCCGTCCTCCTGACCGCCCGCGGGTGGCGGCGCCACGTCGCCGTCGTCGTCCTGCTCGGGCGGCGGAACGGGGGCCCCGCCCGGCGCCGACGGCACCGACACCGGCGGCGGCAGCGGCACGCCCGAGGAGGTGTCGCACGCGGTCGCGCCCAGCGCGAGGCCCGCGAGCAGCAGGGCGGCGGCGAGCGTCGGTCGAGCCATGGCGCCATTCTCGCCGGATCCGGTGAGCCGGGGGTGACGTCGGGATGAGAGAGCTGTCATCCCCGCGAGGCGGACGCCTCCTGCTCGACCACGCGGCCGGCGTCGAGGTGCCAGGCGCGGGTCGTGGCCACGCCCGCGAGCAGCCGGCGGTCGTGGGAGACGAGCAGCAGCGTGCCCTCGAACGACGCGAGCGCCGACTCCAGCTGCTCGATGGCGGGCAGGTCGAGGTGGTTGGTGGGCTCGTCGAGCACGAGCAGGTTGACGCCGCGGGCCTGCAGCAGCGCCAGCGCCGCCCGGGTGCGCTCCCCGGGCGAGAGGGTGTCGGCGCCGCGGTGGACGTGCTCGACGCCGAGACCGAACTTCGCCAGCAGGGTGCGGATGTCGGCCGTGGGCCAGCGGTCGAGCTCGGGTTCGCGGGAGAGCACGTCGAGCAGCGACGACCGGCCGGCGAGCAGGCCCCGCGCCTGGTCGACCTCGCCCACGACGACCCCCGACCCCAGCGCGGCCCGGCCCTGCACCGGGGCGAGGCGCCCGAGCAGGAGCGCGAGCAGGGTCGACTTGCCCGACCCGTTGGCGCCGGTGATCGCTACGCGGTCGGCGTAGTCGAGCTGCAGGGTGACGGGCCCGAGGGTGAAGTCGCCACGGCGCACCACGGCCCCGTCCAGCGTCGCCACCACGGTGCCCGAGCGCGGGGCCGCGGCGATGGTCATCCGCAGCTCCCACTCCTTGCGGGGCTCCTCGACGACCTCCATGCGCTCGAGGCGCCGCTCGGTCTGCGCGATCTTCGACGCCTGCTTCTCCGAGGTCTGCGCCTTGTGGTGCTTGATGAACTTGTCGTTGTCGGTGGCCTTCTTGCGGGCGTTGCGCACGCCCTTGTCCACCCACTGCTTCTGCGTCTGCATCCGTGCGGTGAGCTCGGCGCGTTTGTCGGCGTACTCCTCGTAGGCCTCGCGGGCGTGCCGGCGCGCGGTCTCGCGCTCCGCGAGGTAGCTCTCGTAGCCGCCGCCGTAGTGCGTGATCTGCTGCTGGGCGAGGTCGAGCTCGAGCACCGAGGTCACGGTGCGCGCGAGGAACTCGCGGTCGTGGCTGATGACAACGGTGCCGGCGCGCAGCTCGCGCACCCAGCGCTCCAGGTGCTCGAGGCCCGCGAGGTCGAGGTCGTTCGTGGGCTCGTCGAGCAGGAAGACGTCGAAGCGCGCGAGCAGCAGCGAGGCGAGGTTGGCGCGGGCGGCCTGGCCGCCGGAGAGCGCGGTCATCGGGGCGTCGAGCAGGTCCGCCGGGAACCCGAGGTCGTCGGCGACCTCGGCGGTGCGCTCCTCGATGTCCGCGCCGCCGAGGTCCAGCCAGCGCTCCAGCGCGGCGGCGTACGCCCCGTCGGCACCGGGTGCGCCCTCGGCCAGCGCCGTGGTCGCGGTCTCCAGGGTGGCCGACGCGGACGTCACCCCCGTGCGCCGGCCGAGGAAGCCGCGCACCGTCTCGCCCGGCACCCGGGCGGTCTCCTGCGGCAGGTGCCCGACGGTGGCCGTCGCCGGCGCCGGCGTGATCGACCCGGCGTCCGGCGCCTCGAGCCCGGCGAGCAGGCGCAGCAGCGTCGACTTCCCCGCACCGTTGGCCCCGACCAGCCCGATGACGTCCCCGGGGGCGACGACGAGGTCGAGACCGGAGAACAGCACCCGGGCGCCGTGCGCGGCGGCGAGATCCCGAGCGACCAGCGTGGCGCTCACGACCTCCGACCCTAACCGCCCACGTGCGTGATCTTCTGAGCTATAGCTCAGAAGATCACGCACGTGGGCTCGGCACGGCGCGCCGGTGACGTGCTGCACGAAGGGGGGACCCGGGCGTCGTACGCTGCAGGTCGTGCCTGCCTGGGTCTGGTTCGTCATCGCGGTGCTCGCCGCGGGCGGCGGGGCGCTGCTCCTGCTCTCCGACCGCGCCCGCACCAACGGGCACCGTCGTGACCGGCGCCGGTGGGCCGAGCAGAAGAGCTGGGAGTTCGTCGACGCCGACCCGGTGCTGCCCAGCCGCTGGCGCTACGGCGCGGTGCACCAGGGCGGCCACGGCCGCGCCCTCGACCTCGCCACCGGCGCGGTCCCCGGACCCGGCGGCCGGCGCCTGGCCCACGTCTTCGACCACGAGCAGGCGGGCCAGATCACCGGCATCGTCGCGGCCGTGCGCGGTGTGGCGACGCTGCCGGTCGCCCTCGAGCTGCGCCTGCCCTCCGCGCCGCTGCCCGACGACGCCGGGCTGGAATCGCTCGGCCAGGTCGGCGAGCGCTACGCCTTCGTCACCGCGGTGGCCCCGGCGCGCCCGCTGCTCACCCCGGACCTCGCGCGCGCGGCCGACCTCGTCGGCGACGACGTGCCGCTGCTGTGGGCCGAGGACACCTGGGTGCTCGGCACCATCGGCCCCGAGGCCGACCCCGAGCGGGTGCAGACCCTGCTCCAGGCGCTGGTCGAGGTGTCGGTGGCCCTCGAGGACGCGGCGGGCCGCGACGAGGACGAGCCCGGGGACGCCGAGCCCGCCGAGGACGAGCCGGCAGGCCCCGAGCAGGCGCCCCGCCCGACCCACCGCGACCACCCCGCCGACATCCCCTACGACGTCGAGGACGACGAGTTCGGGCCCGGCGCCCGCAGCAGCTCGTCCTCCGGACGGTGACCGGCCCGACACCGCGTCGGGCCCTCGTCACGGGCGCGGACACCCCGATCGGCCGGGCCTTCGCCCACCGCCTGGACGCCGCGGGGGACGAGCTCGTGCTCGCCGGCGGGTCCCGGGACGCGCTCGAGGCCCTGGCCGGCGAGCTCGGCGGCGCGCACGCTCCCCCCGAGGTCCTGCCCGGCGACCTCGCCGACGCCGACGACCTGGACCTCGTCGTCCGCCGGCTGCAGGCCGACACCCGCCCGATCGACCTGCTCGTCGTCGGGCCCGCGCCGGCGCACACCGCGGGCCTGCCCGAGGCGGATCCCGCCGACCTGCGCGCCGCCCTCGATCGCGGCGCCGGCGCCGTGCTCGCCCTCCTGCGGGCCGCCCTGCCGGGGATGATCGCCCGCGGCCATCCCGGCCCGGGCGGCGTCATCACGGTGGCCGGCGTCGCCGCGTTCCTGCCCGCGACCGGCGCGGCGGGCCTCGACGGCGCGGTCCAGGCCTACGTCGTCACGCTCAGCGAGTCGCTGGCGCAGGCACTCGCCCGCGACGGGCTCGGCATCACGGCCGTCTGCCCGCCCCCGCCCGGGACCCGCGGGCCGACCTCGGCGGTCCCGCTGCGCCTCGCCCCGCCCACCCCTGACGCCGTCGCCGCCACCGCGCTCGCCGACCACGCCGCCGGGCGCGCCCTGTCCGTGCCCGGCGTCCCGTCCCGCGCACTCGTCGGCGTCTCGCGGCTCGTGCCCCACCCCGCCGCCCGGGTCGCGGCGGGACACGCCCCGTCCCGCGCGCGGCGCGGCCCCCGGGGCCCCCGTCCGGGCACGGCCCTCGTCACCGGCGCCAGCTCCGGCATCGGCGCCGCGTTCGCCGAGCACCTCGCCGGCCGCGGCCACGACCTCGTCCTCGTCGCCCGCGACGTCGAGCGCCTCGAGGCCACCGCCGAGCGGCTGCACCGCCAGGAGGGCGTGCGTGTCGACGTGCTCGTCGCCGACCTGGCCGAGGCGGCGGGGCGGCGGCGGGTGGCCGAGCGGCTCGCCGACGGGCCGCCCGTCGCGCTGCTGGTGAACAACGCCGGCTACGCGACGGCCGGCGAGTTCGTCGACACCGACCCGGCGGCGCTGCGCGCGAACTACGAGGTCAACATGGCCGCCGTGCTGGAGCTGACCGCCGCGGCCCTGCCCGGCATGGTCGCACGCGGCGCCGGCGACGTCGTGAACGTCTCCAGCGTCGCCGGCTTCCTGCCCGGCCGCGGCTCGGTCTACGGCGCCGGCAAGGCGTACGTGACGGCGCTGTCGCGCAACCTCGCTCTCACCGTGGCGGGCAGCGGCGTGCGCGTCATGGCCCTGTGCCCCGGCTTCACCCGCACCGAGTTCCACCAGCGCCTGGGCCAGGGCCGTTCCGGCCCGTCGTGGGCGTGGCTGGACGCCGAGCGGGTCGTCGCCGAAGGGATGGACGACCTCGAGGCCGGGAAGGCGGTGTCGGTGCCGGGCGCGGTGTACAAGACGATCGTCGGCGTGACGCGGCTCGTGCCGCGCTCCCTGCTGCGCGCCCTGGCCGCGCGCTCCGGATCGGGGCGCGGATGAGCGTCCCCGCGGTGGACCCGGACGCGCGTGCCCGGCTCGCGGCCCTGGTGGCGGAGCTGTCGGTGGTGCACGGGCGGGTGACGCTGTCCTCGGGCCGGGAGGCCGACTACTACGTCGACCTGCGACGCGCGACCCTGCACCACGAGGCCGGCCCCCTCATCGGCCGCCTGGTCCGCGAGCTGACCGCCGACTGGGCCTACGACGCCGCCGGCGGGCTGACCCTGGGCGCGGACCCTGTCGCCCTGGCCGTCATGCACGCGCCGGGCGCGCCGGTCGACGCCTGCGTGGTGCGCTCGGCGGCGAAGACCCACGGGATGCAGCGGCGGATCGAGGGCCCCGACGTCACCGGGCGCCGGGTGCTCGCCGTCGAGGACACCTCGACCACCGGCGGCAGCGTGCTCACCGCCGTCGACGCGCTGGTCGAGGCGGGCGCCGAGGTGGTCGGTGTCGTCACCGTCGTCGACCGGGGCACCGGGGCGACGGAGGCGGTCGAGGCCCGCGGGCTGGCCTGCCGCTCGCTGCTCGGGCTGGCCGACCTGGGGCTGTGACCGGCCCCGAGGACGAGCCGGACGACGCGCCCGGCCCCACCGAGTGGCGCACGGGCCCCGAGCCGGTGGGCGTCGGCCCCTGGCCCGGCGGGCCGGAGGCGTGGCCCGACGACCCGCGCTACGACCCCGAGCTGCTCGCCGCCGGTGACCGCCGCAACGTCGTCGACCGCTACCGCTACTGGCGGCGCGAGGCGGTCGTGGCCGACCTCGACCGGCGCCGGCACCCGTTCCACGTGGCGATCGAGAACCTGCACCACGACGCCAACATCGGCACGATCGTGCGCACCGCCAACGCGTTCGCCGCGGCCGCCGTGCACGTGGTGGGCCGGCGGCGGTGGAACCGGCGCGGCGCGATGGTCACCGATCGCTACCAGCACGTCCACCACCACCCCGACGTCGGCGCGCTGCTGGCCTGGGCGCGCGGGGAGGACCTCGCGGTCGTGGGCGTCGACAACGCCCCGGGCGCGCGGCGGCTGGAGGCCGCGACGCTGCCGCGGCGGTGCGTGCTGCTGTTCGGTCAGGAGGGCGTGGGGCTCACGCGGGCGGCCGCCGCGGGCGCGGACAGCGTGGTGTCGATCGCCCAGTTCGGCTCGACCCGCTCGATCAACGCGGGGGTCGCGGCCGGGATCGCCATGCACGCCTGGGTGCGCGCCCACGCCGACCTCGACGCGGCCTGGTGAGGGCCTGGTGAGGGCCTGTTGAGGGCCTGGTGAGGGCCTGGTGAGGGCCTGGGTGGGGCCTCAGCGGCGGTCGGTGCGCCGGGTGTCGATGACCTGGGTGGGCTCGTCGGTCGCGCCGTCGAGGACGTCCTCGGCGAGGCCCTGGGCCCCGAGCTTGCGCTCGCGCCGCGCCTTGATCATCTCGAAGACGATCGGGAGGATCGACAGCAGCACCACGAGGATGAGCATCGCCTCGATGTTGTCCTTCACGAACGAGAACTGGCCCAGCCCGGCGCCGAGCAGCGTCACCCCGGCGGCCCACAGAACCCCGCCGACCAGCGAGAACGTCATGTACCGGCGGGTGTCCATGCGCCCGACGCCGGCCATCACCGTGATGAACGTGCGCACGATCGGCACGAAGCGGCCGAGCACGATGGCGCGGTTGCCGTACTTGTCGAAGAACTTCTGCGTGCGCTCCACGTTCTCGCGCTTGAACAGCCGCGAGTTCGGGCGGTCGAACACTGCCGGCCCGGCCTTCCACCCGATCCAGTAGCCCAGCACGTTGCCGAGGAACGCGCACACCACCAGCAGCACGCAGACCAGCCACAGCGGCGTGTCGATCAGGCCGGTGACCACGGCGAGGCCGGTGATGAACAGCAGCGAGTCGCCGGGGAGGAAGAAGCCCACGAGGAGCCCGCACTCGGCGAAGATGATCAGGCACACACCGGCGAGGGCCCACGGGCCGAGCGCCTCGATGATGTACTGCGGGTCCAGCCACTCGGGGCCGAGGGCCTGCACCGAGGTCTGCACCGAAGTCGAGGCGGCGGCGAGCGTTGGCGACACGCCTGTGAACCGTACGCCGCTGCCGGACGCGCGGACCTCGGGGTGTCCCCCGAGCCGTCCGGGGGCAGACCCGTCAGCCGGGCAGCAGCAGGGTGCCGACGGCCGTGAGCGCGCCGATCACCGCGCCCGTGAGCAGCGCGACGCCCGACCACCACGCGATGCGCCCGGGCGTCCAGACCGGGTCGTCCGCCGGGGGCGGGGGCGCGGCCGCGCCGGCGGCGTGCGGCCCGGGCGCGGGGCGGGGGTGCGGGACGCCGGCAGCGGCGGGCGGACCCGGCGGACCGGGCGGCTGCGGACGGACGGGTGCCGGGCGGGCCGGCGGCCGCGCGCCACCCCTCGGGCCGGCCTGCGGCCAACGCGGTGCGGGTGTGCCCGGCGGTGGCGTCCCCGGTGCGGGGGGCGGGGCGTGGGGCGGGGCGTGGGGCGGGGCGTGGGGCCCCGCGCGTCCCACGGTGGTGGGCGCGGTGAACGGCGCCGCGGGCGTGGGCGCGGACCGGCGCCCGGTGGCGGGCTCGGCCGGTCCTGACGACGCCTCGCCGTCACCGGGCCGGCTCCGGGTCAGCGGCCGGAAACGGGTGCTCAGACGCTGGGGGTCGCCCTCGTCGGACCCGCCGCCCGCGACCTCGGTGGGTGGATCGGCGGGGGCGTCCGCCGCGCCGGGGGAGGAGACCCCGCCGGCGGCGTGGGCGCGCAGGGCCTCGGCCAGCAGGCGTTCGTCATCCATCGCGGGGGATGGTAGCGGCGGTGACGGGAGCGACCCAGGGGTGTTCGACGAGGGTCACGCGCCGCCGACGAGCTTGCCGATGGCCTCGAGTCCCCGGCTCGCCGTCGACTTCACCGTGCCCTTGCTGATGCCGGTGGCCTCGGCGATCTCGGCCTCGGAGAGGCCGCCGTAGTAGCGCAGGACCAGCACCTCGCGCTGGCGGCGCGGCAGCTTGCCCAGCGCCGTCACCACCGCCTGGTGCTCGGCGGAGAGCATTGCCAGCGATTCCGCGGACCGGGCGTCGGCGGTGTGCGGCGGGGTGTACTCGCGAGCGGTGCGTCGGCGGCGCAGCACCGACCGCGACCCGTTGACCACGGCCGTGCGCAGGTAGCCCAGGGCCGCGTTCTCGTCCCGCAGGCGGCTCCAGTGCCGGTGCAGCCCGGTGAACGCCTCCTGGACGACGTCCTCGGCCGTCGCCGGGTCGTCGACCAGCAGCACGGCCAGGCGGACGAACCGCATCCGGTGCTCGCGGTAGAGGTCCTCGAGCGTGCGCGGGGCCGGCGCGGGCTCCTGCTGGGTGGCCACCGGGGCGCTGGCCGCCGGTCCGGAGGGCCACGCACCCACCGGTGGGGCCGAGGGATGGGGCACCGAGGCGTCCGCCGGAGCGACCGCGTCGATGGCCCTCAGGCTGCCCAGCGTGCGCTCGACGGCACTCTCCCCGGGATGAGCCACGTCACCGACGATAGCCGTTCACCACCTGTGGTCCCGGTGGGGACGAGATCCTCGGCGGCGTCACCCGCGCGGCCCAGGACGGCCCAGGACGCCGCGGGACGATCCCGACGATCGGGTCACAGCGCCGGGACGCAGCGCCGGGAGCGGCCCGTGGGTCATACTGCGCCGCAGTCCCGCCGCCCGCGTCCGCGGTGACCGGCCGTGTCGAGAGCTCCTGGGAGGCACGACGATGCCCATCGCGACCCCCGAGGTCTACAACGAGATGCTGGACCGGGCGAAGGAGAACCGCTTCGCCTTCCCGGCCATCAACTGCACGTCCTCGGAGACGATCAACGCGGCGCTGCGCGGCTTCGCCGAGGCCGAGAGCGACGGGATCATCCAGTTCTCCACCGGCGGCGCCGAGTTCGGGTCGGGCCAGTCGGTCAAGGACATGGTCACCGGCGCCAGCGCGCTGGCCGAGTTCGCGCACGTCGTCGCCGAGAAGTACTCGATCAACGTCGCGCTGCACACCGACCACTGCCCGAAGGACAAGCTCGACGGCTTCGTGCGCCCGCTGCTCGCGATCAGCCAGGAGCGTGTCGACCGCGGCCGGCACCCCCTGTTCCAGTCGCACATGTGGGACGGCTCGGCGGTCGAGCTCCACGAGAACCTCGAGATCGCCCAGGAGCTGCTGGAGAAGGCCGTCAAGGCCAAGATCATCCTCGAGGTGGAGATCGGCGTCGTCGGCGGCGAGGAGGACGGCGTCGCCCACGACATCAACGAGAAGCTCTACACCGCCGCCGGCGACTACGAGCACACCGTCGACGCCCTCGGCGGCGGGGACAAGGGCCGCTACCTGCTGGCCGCGACGTTCGGCAACGTCCACGGCGTCTACAAGCCGGGCAACGTCAAGCTCCGCCCCTCGGTGCTCAAGGAGGGCCAGGAGGTCGCGGCGCGCAAGCTGGGCCTGGGCGACGGCGCCAAGCCGTTCGACCTGGTGTTCCACGGCGGTTCGGGCTCGCTGCTCGAGGAGATCCACGAGGCGCTCGACTACGGCGTCGTGAAGATGAACGTGGACACCGACACCCAGTACGCGTTCACCCGCCCGGTCGCGGCGCACATGTTCACGAACTACGACGGGGTGCTGAAGGTCGACGGCGAGGTCGGCGACAAGAAGGCCTACGACCCGCGCAGCTACATGAAGGCCGCCGAGAAGGGCATGGCCGAGCGCGTCGTCACCGCCTGCGAGAACCTGCGCTCCACGGGGCAGACCCTCGGGCGATGAGCCCCGTGCGGCGGGGAGGATGGGGTCCATGACCATCCCGACCGGGCCCGGTGCGGGCCACGGGCAGAACCTGCTCGGACCCCAGCCCACGTACCTGCCGGAATCGCCCGAGCCGGCGTCGCGGATCGCGGCCGGGGAGGACCCGACCGCGGTCGTCGCCGACCACCCCACGTACAGCGCGGGCTGGGCCGCCCTGGCCGAGCGCGCGGCCGCGGCGGGGGAGCACGTCTCGTCGTACGCCTTCGCCCGCACCGGCTACCACCGCGGGCTCGACCAGCTGCGCCGCCACGGCTGGAAGGGCTTCGGTCCGGTGCCGTGGGACCACGAGCCGAACCAGGGCTTCCTGCGCTCGGTCGCCGCGCTGGCCCACGCCGCGCAGGCCATCGGCGAGACCGACGAGGTCGAGCGCTGCACGGCGCTGCTCGCCGACAGCGACCCGAAGGCCGTCGAGGCCCTCGGCCTGGGCTGACCGGGCGGGGAGCACCGTGCCCGCCGTGGACCGCCTGCGCCGGCTCGCCAGCACCCGTGGGCGGCGGCTGCGCGACTCGGGGCTGCCGATCCTGCAGTGCGCGCTCGCCGCGGGGCTGGCCTTCCTCGTGGCCCGCGACGTCGTCGGTCACCCGGTGCCCTTCTTCGCCCCGATCGCGTGCGTGCTCGTGCTGGGCGTGTCGGTCACCAACCGGCTGCGGCGCTCCGTCGAGCTCGCGGTCGGGGTCAGCGTGGGCGTGGCGGTGGGCGACCTCATCGTCGTGGTCATCGGGCCCGGCTGGTGGCAGATCAGCGTCGTGGTGGGGCTGGCCCTGCTGGCCGCCCTGCTCTTCGACGTCGGCGCCCTGCTGCTCAACCAGGCGGCGGTGTCCGCGGTGCTCGTGGCGACGCTGCAGCCGCCGGGCACCGACGCGGCGTTCTCGCGGTGGATCGACACGCTCATCGGGGCGGCGATCGGGCTGGCCACCGCGGCCACGCTGCCGTCGCACCCGCTGTCCCGCGCGCGGCGGGGCCTGGCGGCGCTGCTCGAGGAGCTCGGTGCCGTGCTCACCGGCGTCGCCGACGCCCTCGAGGCGGGCGACGGCGACGCCGCCCGGGCCGTGCTCGAGCGCGCCCGGGCGACCCAGGGCCGGGTCGACGCGCTGGCCGACGCGGTGGACGCCGGCTTCGAGATCACCGCCATCGCGCCCCAGCGACGGCGCCACCGCGGCGAGCTCGCCCGCCTGCGCACCGCCGTGCCCGCGGTCGACCTGGCCCTGCGCAACGCCCGGGTGCTCGCGCGCCGGGGCGACGCCGCGATCCGCGACGGCGAGAAGCCCGACCCCGACCTGATCGCGGTCCTGCGCCGCCTCGCCGAGGCGGTCGGTGTGCTGCGCCGCGAGCTGACCACCGGGGAGTCGACCGACGGGGCGCGCGTGGCACTGCTCGACACGGCGGCGGAGGTGCCCGCGGCGGGCGGGGGCTACTCGGCGGAGGTGGTGCTCGCCCAGCTGCGATCGATGCTCGTGGACCTGCTCGGTGCGACGGGGATGGACCGCGACGAGGCGGTCGCGGCGGCGGCCCGATCCCGGCCGGAGCATCCCCGGCCGGAGTAGCCGCTCAGGAGGCCGTGCGCAGCCGCTCGGTGGGCCCGTCGAGCGCGACGGCGCGCTCGGCTCCCGACCCGGGCACGAGGCGCAGGTGCGAGCCGGCGGCGGGCACCGGCTCGGGTGCCGGCGTGCGGGGCGCCCGCGGCGTCGGGGTCACCCGGGTCGTGTGGGCCTCGTAGCGCTCCAGCGAGCACGCCAGGATCATGATCGCGATCGGGACGAGGACCACCACGAGGAGCATGCCCCCGGCGTACCCGTCCCTCGCCGGCCCATGCGTGGTGACGCGATGTGCGCACGGACGGTGGCCGGATGGTCGCGCTGCGGAGCCGAACCTCTACCTGATCGACGAGCTGTCCACCGGTCGGCGCTGACGGCCGATCACCGGGCGCATCGACCTCCTGCCGCGGCACCGACCGCGCGGTACGTTCCTCCGGATGGTGGACGTGTCCGGCTCGGCAGCGGGCGGGGGCACCGACGGCGACACCGCGTGCCCCGACGCCTGGGTCGTGCTCGTCGCCGACCCGGTCACCGGCGAGACCGACGCCTTCGGTCCCTTCGACCGCGAGGCGGCGCGGGCCGACGCCGCCCGCCGTCGCGCCGAGCACGCGGCCGAGGGGCTGGACGAGGTCCTGGTCGTCACCGTGCCGCTCACGCCGCCCGAGGACTGACTGTGAGGGTCAGTTCTCGCTGGCTCTCGTGGTCGTGGTGGGCTGGTGATCAGCAGCAGCGGGTGTGACTCCTGGTCTGACTGGCGTGATG
>NZ_QEKW01000005.1 GCF_003096675.1 Actinomycetospora cinnamomea
GCGGCGCGGGCGGGTTTCGTGAGCTCGATGGCCGGCAGCGAGGTGGGCGAGGCGGTCTCCGAGCTCCACGACCTGCGGCGCACGTTCACCGAGCGGGCGATGCTGGCCGGCACCGACCTCGTCGTCCGGCCGCTCGTGCGGGCGGGGACGACGCCGGAGCAGCTGGTCGGCATGACGCTGGCCGACGCGCCGGCGAGCGAGGACCTGACCCGGTTGCGCGCCCGGCGTCGCGAGCTCGGGATCCCGGCCGACGACGACGCCCCGCTGGTGGTCGACGCGGCAGGCCGTGCCGTCGGGATCGACGCGCTGCCGCTGCACCTGCGCAAGGCGCGCAGCTACCAGGTGGGCGTCGACGCGAACACCAGCATCTGCCGCGGCCAGCTCGCGGCCCGCTACGGGCTGTAGAGCAGCCCGCCGAGAGGAGGGGCGCGCCATGGCGCCCGTGCCGTCCGAGCCGGTACGGCTCGACCCCGGCAACCACGAGGACGCGGGCGCCGGGCGCTGCCTCATGGAGCACGTCTCGGTGCTCGCGGGCGAGCCCTTCCGGGCCTGGCCGCGGTGCACCCATCCCGCCGTGGCGGCGCTGGCCACCCAGGTCAACGACCGCTGCTCGACCGACGGCCGCCGGGCGCTCCTGCGCCGGGCGGAGGCCCTGACGCTGGCCGACAGCGACGACCCGGCGCTGACGTGGCGACTGGTCGCCGTGGCCGCCGGGACGGTGCTCGCGCTGCGTCCGGGCGACCCGGTGGCGACCCGGCGCCTCGCCCGCGCCCGCCGGGCCCGGCGGGTGTGGGGTGCGGCGGTGCCCCGCGGGCTGGCGCGCCGGCTCCCGCGGTGGGCCGTCGTGGCCTGCGGGCTCGCCGCGCTCGACGATCTCGTCGCGGCGCTGTGGGCCGTCCTCGCCGTCGCCGGGCCGCCGTGCACACCCCAGCGCGACGTCGTGCTCGTCGCCCTGCTCGACGCCGTCCTCGACGAGGTGCTCGACGAGGACCGTCCGTCCCCCGACGGCCCGCGGCGCGGCGGCATCGCCGCGCCCCGTGCCCCCCGAGAGGAGATGTGCGCATGACCGCTCCCAGCGAGACCCCGCGCACCGTCCGGCGCATCGCGTCCCCGGCCGCCGCCGCGCTGGCCGACCTCGCCGCGATCTTCGACGACCTGCAGACCGTGCTGCTGTGCTGCGAGCGCCTCGTGACGCAGCTGAGCGTCCCCGAGCCGGACCCGGTGGTCGTCGAGTCGCTGTGGACCACCGCGCTGCTGTCGTACTCCCGGTGCTTCGCGCCCGGCGGCCGCGGGATGGGCCTGACCGAGGCCGACGTCGAGGGCCTCGAGCTCGAGGGCGAGGTGCTGGCCTGGCACAAGATGGTCCGCCAGATCAAGAAGCACTACGCCGACCCGGCCGTGAACCCGCGCGAGACCTTCGAGGTCGGTGTGGCCGTGTCCGACGGGACGCCGCAGGGCGTGGCGATCACCTCGACCCGCCAGGCGCTGCCGGACACGATCTCCGTGCACCAGACCGGGGCCATCGCCTACCAGCTCAGCCAGCTCGTCGACGCCCGCATCGGCGAGCACCAGGCGACGGTGCTGGAGGGCGCCCGCACGTTGAGCCCGGCGGAGCTGGAGACGCTGGACGAGGTGGAGCTGACCGAGGGGAGCGAGTAGGTGATCGAGAAGTACAACCCGTGGACGGTCGTCAACGTCGTCTTCCGTCACCTCGCGGAGCAGGGCCTGCACCCCGTGCTCGGGGAGTCCGGCGACCCGTCGGCCGCCGCGTCCCAGCTGCTCGAGGCGCTCGGGATCACCCCGGGCGACCCCTCGTGGGGTGAGGGCCAGGACGCCGAGCGCGTGCGCAACGACCTCGCCGCGCTGCGGGAGGCCTTCGAGGCCGACGAGTCGACGTCGTCGCGGGACCGATGAGGGGGGAGCCACGGTGGCGGAGGTCCGGTTCGCACGGCTCGCGGTGCACCGCATGACCCGGGAGCCGTTGGCGCTGCTCGTCGAGACGGGGGGCGATCGCTGCGTCGTGGTGTCGGTGCGTGCCCCGCAGGCCGAGGTCATCGACCGCGGGGCCCGCACGGACGACGGGGACGAGGACGGGCGGATGACCCAGGACCTCGTCGCGGACCTGGCGGCCCTGGTCGGGCGGCGGCTCGAGCGGGCGGCGATCACGGAGCTCGTCGACGACCGGTTCCGCGCCGAGCTCGTCCTCGACGACGGCGCGCGCCTGCCCGGCCGGCCCAGCGACGTCCTGGCCGTCGGCGTGCGGGAGGGGCTGCGCCTCGAGGTCGCGGACGCGGTGCTCGACGCGGTCGGCCAGTCGTTCGCCGAGCTCGGCGGCGACCGGTCCGAGCCGGCACGCGAGGCCGCCGAGGAGGTCGAGCGGATGCGGGAGTTCCTCGAGGGGGCGACGGCGCAGGACTTCGGGGCACCGGGCGCGGACGGCGGGGAGCGCGGTCCCGGCTGACCAGCACGGAACGTCGGACGGTCCTGACCTGCGACGTCGTCTCGATCCGAGACAGTCGCAGGTCTCCTCCGAGGCCCCGTCCGGCCGTACCATGTCGTGTTGCGCATCACTCCGGTGTGGGCGCAGATGGCGAGGTGGCCCATGGACCGACGCGCCGAGAGCGACCTCGGCCGCGCCCGCGAGCACTTCGTCGACCGCGGTGCGGTGGACGCCCGCAGCGTGGTCCGGCCCGAGATCGTCGACTCCTGGGAGCGATCCCGGCGCGCCGGTGTGGACGCCACCCAGCTGGCGTTGCCCTACGAGCCCGACCTCGACTTCGACGGGAGCCTCGCCAACTGCGCGCGCCCGGTGCTCGACGACCTCGCCGAGCGCCTCTCGGGGATGTCGGTCGCGGTCGTGCTCACCGACGCCGACGGGCGCGTGCTCGAGCGGCGCGTCGGCGAGGGTGAGCTGCAGCGCCGGCTCGACGCGATCTCGCTCGCGCCCGGGTTCAGCTACGCCGAGGAGTTCGCGGGCACCAACGGCGTCGGCACGGCGCTGGAGGGGGCCATGCCGGCCCTCGTCGTCGGCGCGGAGCACTTCAGCGAGCGGCTCCAGGGGTTCGCCTGCGCCGGCGCGCCGGTCCGCGGCCCCGACGGCGGGCTCGCCGGCATCCTCGACGTCACGTGCCTGCGCGCCGAGGCCAACGACCTCATGCGCTTCCTGGCCCAGCAGGCGGCCACCGACATCGAGGACGTGCTGCGCGAACGCGGCGGCGCCGGGCTGCGCCGGTTGATGGCGGCGTTCCGGTCCACGTGCGGGCGCAGCCGCGGGCCGGTGTTCGCCCTGACCGACGATCTGGTCATGGCCAACCGGGCGGCCCGGGTGCTCTCGGGCGCGGACCAGGAGCGCATCGCCGTCCGGGCCGTCGAGCGCGGTCACCCCGCCCGGCCACGGCAGGACCGGGTGCTGCTCGCCGACGGGCCGGCGCGCCTGATGATCACGCCCGTGCCGGCCGGGCGCCCCGCGGGGGTGGTCGTCGAGGTCGTGCGCAGCCGCAGCAGCCTGCGGCTCGCGGGCGGGGACGACGCGCCCCCGGCGCTGCTGTCCGTGCCCGCGGGCGGCCACGAACCGCCGGCCCAGGACCGTCCGCTCCCCGGGCTCGCCGGCACCTCGCGCCCGTGGCGGACCGCGGCGGCCGGGCTCCGCGCGGCCGCGGGGTCGGGGCGCAGCACCGTCGTGGTGGGCGAGCCGGGCACCGGCAAGACCGTCGCGGTCCGCGCGGTGCACGGCGAGGTGCGGCCGACGGCGCGGTGGATCACCGTCGACGGCGCCGACCCCGACGCGGCCGTGGTGCTCGCCGGCTACGCCGCGGAGGCGTCGGGGACCCACGGGCGCGCCGGACCCGCCGGGCCGGCGGGCGCGGGCGGTCCGGGGCCGGCCACCGTGGTCGTCCGGCACGCCGAGGCGCTCGACGCCGCCGGGGCGGGGGCGCTCACCGCGCTGCTCGGGGAGGTCCCGTCGACGTGGTGGGTGGTGGGGCTCGTCAGCGGCGAGCGCGCGCCGGAGGACGGCCCCGTCGGTGCCGTGCTGTCCGGGTTCGCGACGTCGGTGGTGATCGAGCCGTTGCGCCGGCGCCCGGACGACGTCCCGCTGCTCGCCGCCGCGCTGCTCGCGCGGCTCGCCCCGGCGCGACGTGCGCGGTGCACCGCCGAGACCACCGCGCTGCTCGCCGGCGCCCGCTGGCCAGGCAACGTCACCCAGCTCGCCGACGTGCTGCGCCGGGCGCTGGCCGCGCGGCCGGCCGGCGACATCGAGCCGTCCGACCTGCCCGCGGAGTTCGCGGTGCACGGCACCCGGCGCCGGCTGACCCCGCTGGAGGCCGCGGAGCGCGACCTGATCGTCTCGGCCCTGCTCGAGGCGGGCGGCAACCGCTCGGCGGCCGCGGCGGCCCTCGGGATGGGCCGGGCGACGCTCTACCGCCGGCTGCGGGCCTTCGGGATCACCGACGTGGGCCGCTGACGAGGTCGTCCCGCCCGACCGGCGCGTCGGGCACCGGGGGCACCGGGCGGGCCGCGAGCTCGCCGGCCCACTGGACGGTCGCCCGCTCCGCCACCGCGCGGACGGTCGCGAGGAGCTCGTCGCCGTCGGCGGCCAGCCGGCGCGCCGAGCAGGACACGCCGATCGCCACCGTCGAGGTGCCCGACGGGGCGACCACGGGGGCGGCGACGGTGGCGAAGCCCTCGGCGTACTCCTCGCGGTCGACCGCCACACCGTCGCGGAGCACGCCCTCGAGCTCGCGACGCAGCGCCTCGGTGTCGGTGATGGTGGCCGGGGTCAGCCGGGCGAGCGGCTCGCCCTCCACCGCCTCCCGGTACACCGGCGAGGTGGCGAGCAGCACCTTGGTCAGCGCGAGGGCGTGCGCGTGGTGCGGCGGGATGTGCTGGCCCAGGCCCGGGAGCTTGGCCAGCCCCTGGTGGCCGCGGGTGTCGGTGACCGACGCGACCACGGTGCCGGTGCGTCGTACGAGGTAGGCGCGCTGGCGCGTGCGCCGGTACAGCTCGGTGGCGGCCTCGGCCAGCACGGCGCCCGGGTCGGGGTCGCCGGGCACCGGGCTCGCGGGCTCGGTGGTGCCCCACGCGCCCCACGGCGGGGCGTCGGTGAGGCGACAGCGTCCCGAGCCGTCCCGCTCGGCGTAGCCGGCGTCGCACATGGTGTTGATCATGTAGCGGGCGGTGGCGGCGCTCTTCCCGAGGTACTCGGCGAGGTCGGCGGCGCACAGGCCGCCGGGGTGGTCGCCGAGCAGGCGCAGCGCGCGCAGGACCGTCGCCGCGGTCTTGAGCGACCGCGAGCCCCCACCCGTCACCACTCCGTCGTCGTCCACGTCCCCGAACGTAGGGCGTCCGGGGTATGACGCCTGTCTCAATGTGGGACGGCCACCCACGTGCGTGATCTTCTGACCTATAGCTCAGAAGATCACGCACGTAGGGGACCACCGCGGACCGGCCCCACGAGCTTCCCAGTCAGCGGAGGTCGACGGGCTCGCCGGCGTCGGCGCGGGCGAGCGCGTGGCGGCCGGGCTCGCGGTAGAGCGGGTAGAGCTCGCCGACGGTGCGGTCGACGGCCGCGCGGTCGAGCCACGCGGATCCGCCCAGGCGCTCGCGGCCCTCGGCGGTCAACGCGACGGGGGCCGCGCCGGCGTGCGGCGGCTCGCCGAGGCCGGCCAGCGTGCTGCCGCGGGCCAGGAGCCGCTCGACTCCCCGCGCGCCGATCCGCCCGTAGGACATCGTCTCGGCCTCGAGCCCCGGCACGATCACCTTGACCGCGGCCGCCGCGCCCGTGTCCGCGACGACCGTGAGCACGTCGAAGCCGTCGAGACGGGCCAGCAGGTCGTCGAGGACGGCGCCCGGGTCGTCCAGCCCGGGGGTGTGCGGGAGGTCGGTGAACGCCACCGTCCCACGGTGCGACAGCACGGTCGGGGCCAGCAGGTCGCGCAGCTCGGTGGCGGTGCGCCCGACCCAGTCGGCCATCGCCTCGAACGCCCGGCGCTCCTCGGCGTGCGGGGGCCGGGCGAGCTCGCGTTCCCAGTAGTCCGCGTCCATCAGCGGCCGCACGGCGTCCAGGTCGGCGTGGGCCACGAGCTTGCGGACCCGCGCCGCGCAGAACTCCAGCAGCGCCTTCTGCAGCGCGGCCTCCCGGTCGGCGTGCGCGGCCTCCCCGCACGCCGTCACCGCGATCGGGTGCGGGGCGTCCTCCGGGTCGGTGTCGTGGCCGACGACGTGCAGGACGGTGACGCCGAAGTCGGTCGAGGCGAGCTTGGCCGTCACCGTGACGCCGACGTCGGCGAGGTGGTCGAGCAGGCGACACGTCTCCGGGTCGCTCACCCCGGCGGTGTCGATGACGATGCCGCGGTCCATGGCGCGGAACGCCGTGGTGTTGCCGTCGCGCTGCAGCAGCTCGCCCAGCCCGTGCCCGACGGCGCGCTCGACGGTGTCGCCCGCCCCGCAGCCGTTGGTGATGACGGTGATCAGCCGCTCGTCGGCGGGCTGCCAGTCGATGTCCACCGGGTACGGAGCGGCGAACTCGGCGGGGACCAGCACCTCCTCGCCCGTGCGCCACCGCGTGGTGGGCAGCCACCAGCGCGGCCGGTCGGGGTCGTAGGCGGTGCCCGCGGGCAGCACGAGGGACACGGGGTCGGCGACGCGGTCGTCGCCGCGGGCCGCGCGCAGGTCGGTGTACGACCCGCGCACCGGCTCCAGCTCGCGCAGGCGCCGCGAGAGCAGCATCTCCTCGGCCAGCTCGGCGTGGGCGGCGACGCGGGCCCGCGACGCGGAGAAGCCGTAACCGAAGGCGGCGCTGCGCGGCCACCGCCCGGACGGGTCGGCGTAGTCGGCGCTCACCACCGCGACGCCCGTGCGGTCGGCGCCGTGGACCTCGTGGTCGCCCACCTCCCCGGGCGGCAGCGCCGCGTCGAGGTCCGCGGTGACGCGGTCGTGGGTCCCGTCGGCCGACGACCCGGTCACGAGAGCTCCTCCAGCGGGATCGGGCCGGCCAGCGGCTGGGCGGAGAGCAGCCGGTCGTAGAGCGCGATGACCTGCTTGGTGGAGATCCCCGCCGCGTACTCGAACGGCGTGGCCACGGCCTCGAAGTCGAGCCGCTCGATCACCGCGTAGGCGTCACGGATCTCCTGGTGCGACAGCGGGATCTGCGCGTGGAACGCCTTGTGCGCCGACAGACCGACGGGCCGGCCGTCGGCGTCGAAGCTCGCCTTGAGCATGTCGCCGCAGAAGAGGATCCCGCGGCGCTCGTCGTGCAGCACCATGTGGCCGTCGAAGTGGCCGCCCGTGCGGTGGGCGACGAGCCCGGGCGCGAACTCGTGGCGGTCGTCGAGCGGCCACGTGACCCGGAAGGCCTTGGTCCACTCCAGGTCGCGGACCCCGATCGCCACCACCGGCGGGTCCAGCTCGTCCTGCAGCTGGAAGAGCGCGCCGTACCCGTGCACGTGGCTCGACGCCAGGGCCGCGAGCCCGCCGCGGCGGCGCAGCTCCTCGATCGCCGCCGGCGGGTAGAGCCCCGCGGCCTCCCAGCCGACCAGGCTCGTGCCACCCCCCGGGGGCCCGGTCTCGATCACCCAGCCACAGGTGCCCAGCCCGACCTGCGGCTCGCACCAGAACCCGGTGACGCCGGGCGTCACCTCCTCCCACCGGGCCTCGCGGCCGACGGCGAGGTCGTCGAACGCGCGGAACTCCCACCCGTCGGAGGGCAGGGCGTTGCGCACGTCGACACACACCGGGCACTGCGGCGGCGCCGCGAACCAGCGCTGCCAGTGACCGCAGTTGGTGCAGGTCCAGGCGCTCAGGGGCATGCCGCCTCCATCAGCAGGGCGTGCAGGGCGAGGTCGCGCTCGAGCGGGTAGGGCCAGGCCGTCTCGCCGCGCACCGCGGCACCGAACGCGGCGAGCTGGCGGGAGAAGGGGCCGGCTTCGGCGTCGAACGCGACGGGTTCGGCCACCCCGGTCACGGCGTCGATCCGCGTGAGCCGGCCGCCGGGGTCCTGGCCGAGGGTGTCCTCGGCGACGGCCTGGGCGCGGGTCCCGACGACCTCGAGACGCCGGCGGGGCAGCGGGTCCGCGGTGGAGAAGCTGACGTGCTGTGTCAGCAACGTGCCGCTCGCCGTGCGGCCGGCCAGCACCGCGCCATCGTCGGGCCGCACGGCGTCGGCCGCCGTCCCGACGTAGTGGTGCACCCGGGTAGCGGTCAGCGCCACGAGGTCGACGAGGTCCTCGCCGAGGATCCGGCCGGTGAGGTCGACGCCGTGGGGGGCGAGGTCGATCATCGCGCCGCCGCCGGCGCGCGCCGGATCCACGCGCCAGTTGTCCCGCCCGCCGGTCGGCGTCGCCCAGTCCGGTGGCAGCCAGCACCCGTAGACGATCCGCACGGTCGTCACGACGCCCAGCTCGCCGCCGGCGACCATCGCGGCGATCGCCTCGTGCGCGGGGTGGAAGCGCTGGTCGAACGCGGTGCCGGCGAGCAGCCCGGAGGCCGCCGCCACCATCTCCTTCGCGGTCGCCACGTCGTGGGCCAGCGGCTTCTCGCACAGCACCGGGATGCCGGCGGCCGCGACCGCCGCGACGACGGGCGCGTGCGCGTGGTTGGGCGTGGCGACGTACACCGCGTCGAGGCCCGGGGCGGCGAGCAGGGCGTCGAGGTCGCCGAACGCCGGCGCGAGCCCCTCCAGCGCCGCCGGGTCGCGGTCGTGGACGCCGACCAGGTGGGCGGACGGGTCGGCGGTGACCGCGGGCAGGACGAAGTCGCGCGCCACCCACCCGGCGCCGACGACCCCCCAGCCGGTCACCACGGCTCCGGCAGGTCGACGAGCAGACGGCGGGCGACCGCGTCGCCGGGCAGCGGGTCGGGCCAGCGCCGGGGCAGGTAGGTCGACGCGCGCGGCCCGTACTCCTCGCCCCACACGGGGTTGGGCCAGCGCCGCTCGCCGTCGGCGTAGAGCGGGTTGGGACGCAGGTCGGCGCCCGGCGCGGGGTCGAGGAACCCGGGCTCGGGCACGGCGGCGCCCTCGTCGCGGGCCAGCGCCACGGCCTCGGTGTCGCCGAGATCCCCGGTGTCGGCGGACCGGGGCAGGCGACGCTCCAGGGTGGCCGAGGTCAGCTCCTCCTCGCCGTACGTGCTCGCCCCGGGCAGCAGTGCGGCCCAGCCCTCGGGCGGGCGCGGGTGACCGGGCCGGCCCGTGGTGTGGCAGTGCGCGGCGACGACGGCCCCGCCCGCCCCGGCGTGCTCCGCGGCCGTGGCGAGCACGGCGGCAGGGTCGTCGAGGAAGTAGAGGACGTCGTGCACGGCCACGTAGGCGTCCCCGGCCGGCGACACCGGCCACGGGTGGCCGAGGTCGGCGCAGACGAGGGCGACGTCGTCGCCGACGACGAACCGGCGGGCGAGCCAGAGCTTGGCGAAGACGACGTCGATGCCGGTCAGGGGTCCCTCGTGGGCCTGCGCGAGGCGGCGCAGCAGGTGCCCGGCCCCGCACGCGAGGTCGAGCACCGGGCGCCCGGCCGGCGGGTGCGCGGCGGTGAGGGCGAGCACCGCGAGGCCCGACGGGTCGTGGTCGCGGTGCAGGAAGTAGTCGCCCACCCGACCGAGGCCGAGCCCGGCCACGGCCTCCCGCAGCGTCGTGGCGTCGAGGACGGCGCGCAGCTGCTCGGCCGGCGGCGGGGGCTCGTCCCACCAGTCGTCGTTGTCGGCGAGCAGTACGGCCGCGGCGTCCCGCTCCCGACCGTCGTCGAGGGCGGTGAGCGCGGCGTCCCGCACCGCGTCCCGCCCCGCCCGCAGGTACGGGACGCCCGCGAACACCGGCCACCGCGTCGTGCCGTCGGTGAGGCTGTGCGGGGTGTCGGCGCGCAGCGCGGCCCCGTTCTCCGGGCTCCGCACGGCGGCAGCGAACGCGCGGTTCGCTGCTTCTATGCGCGCGAACTCCCCGTTCGCGGCACGCGGCGCGCTCACGGCAGCAGCCCCGCCGCGTCGAGGACGGCGTTCTGGTGCGCCTGGACCGGCGAGGCGTGCACGAGCTCGAGGTCGACCAGCGCCTCGCGGGCCGTGAACGCGGCCGCGCGGGCGTGGTGGTGCACCTGCAGGACGCGGTCGAGCACGTCCGCGGCGTGGAACGTCGCGCCCAGCGGGGTGTGGGCGTCCGCACGCGCCGCGAGCAGGCCGCGGACCCGGTCGGCGAGCGGGCCCGGCAGCGTCGCCAGCTCCCGCTCGGCCAGCCGGTCCACGACGGCCTCGAGGTGCTCGCCCAGCAGCATCTCGCCGGCGAACCCGGCGTCGGGCATGGCGGCGTTGTGCAGGTGGTGGGCCAGCCCGAGCAGGAACGCCTCGCCCCGGTCGGCGCCGTGGTCCTCGGCCAGCAACGCCCCGTACACCGCGACCGCCCAGCAGTGCTCGCCGTGGTCCTCGGGCGGTTCGATGATCAGCCGCGGGCGGCCGGGCGCCGTCGCCCCGGCACGCGGCTGGCGGCACAGCGCGCCGACGAACGCCGGCGGCACGGTGGCCGTCGTCCCCGGGTCGGGCGCGGCGTGCAGGCGCTCCAGCGTCGTCGGGTGCAGCACGCCCGCGGCGACCTCGTCGATCGCCCGGTCCCGCACGGCGCGGGCCTCGTCGGCGGTCAGGCCCGCGAGCGCCAGGACGCCGGCGTCGATCCCCGCCAGCCGGGCGCCGGCCACGGCCGCCGCGGTCTCGGCGTCGGCGACCGACACGGGGTCGGCCCCCTCGACGAGGGCCGCCCACGCGCGGACGAACGCCCGGGCGGCCATCGAGTCCTCGGCGTCCGCGGTCCGGACCCGCTTGAGGTCGCCGACCTCGCGCAGCAGGCCCGGGACCGCGGCGTAGCGCCCCGAGGGTCCCGACGGCGCGGGCAGGACGCCGCTCGACGCCCCGGCTGTCACGGGGCGCCCGCGCCGATCCACTCCCGCAGCACCTTCTCCTGCACGTGCAGGGCGTGCTCGGGACGCGAGCCGTCGCGGGTCACCGGTGCCTTGAAGAAGTAGCCCAGCTGCTCCTGGGCGCCGCCCTCGCCGCGGCGCTGCGCCTCGACGACGAGCCGGACGAGCTCGAGCACCAGCGGCGCGGCGAGCACCGAGTCGCGGCACATGAAGTCGACCTTGACCTGCATCTTCTGGCCGAGGAAGCCGACCAGGTCGATGTTGTCCCAGGCCTCCTTCTCGTCGCCGCGTGGGCGGTAGTAGTCGATCCGCACGACGTGGTCGTCGACCTTGTAGCCGAGGATGTCGTCGAGCACCGAGCCCTTGGTGTTGACCTTGCTGGACAGCGACGCCGGGTCGTCGAGGATCTCGCCGTCGCGGTTGCCGAGGATGTTGGTGGAGTACCAGCCGTCGACGGTCAGGGCACGCGAGCGGAACGCCGGCGCCAGCACGGTCTTCATCATCGTCTGGCCGGTCTTGCCGTCCTTGCCGGCGACCGGGACGCCGCGCGCCACCGCGAGCTCCTGCAGGGCGGGCACGTCGGCCGCCGCGCTCGGTGTGAAGTTGATGTACGGGCAGCCCTCGGTGATCGCCGCGTAGGCGTAGACCATGCCCGGGGTGATCGCGGCGTCGTCGACGTCCAGGGCCTTCTCGAAACCCTCGACCGTGGCCAGGGCCGGCAGCGTCAGGTTCGGCCAGCGCTCGGTGGAGGCCAGGTTCACGACGACGAGGTGATCGAGGTCCTGCTCGACGCGGAACCGCCGCAGGTCCTCGGCGATGTGGGCGACCCGGTCGCGCAGCGCGGCGACGGCGACGAGGTTGTTGCCGCGGGCGTTGCGGCAGTACTCGGGGTCGGCGACGGCGGGCCACGGCTCGATGCCGGCGAGCGCCGGGCCAACGACCTCGATCTGCCGCGGGTCGAGCACGCGGTGCCCGTGGGCGGCCTTGGCGAGGTCGTCGCCGTCGACGTCCCAACCGGCGAACACCATCGACGTGTAGGGCACCAGGCCCTCGGCGTCGGCGAAGGGCAGACCGTCCCGCCCCATGGCGCCGAGCTTCATCATCTCGACGCCCGCCACCGCGGTGGTGGCGACCGCGCCACCGAGCCCGACGATGGCCACTCCCGTGCGTGCTGCTCCGGCCACGCGGTCCTCCTCGACCCTGAGCCTCCAGGTCCGATCGGACCCCCGCCGAGGTACCAACGGTCGTGCGCGGTCGAAACGGTGATTCGGCGACGAGCGGTGCGGCCCGCCCGGTGCTCGGGGTCCCGAGGGGCACCCCGGGAAACGCCGGGGTCGGGCACGGAAGCCGCCGGCCGGACGTTGGGGGAGTGTCGGGAGCGAGGACCCCGGGAACGGCCCGGGGCACACGGAACGGAGGCGTCATGGCCACGCTGACCAGGCCACAGCACAACAAGGTGATCGCGGGTGTGTGCGCGGGACTGGCGGAGCGCTTCGGGATGTCGGCCGGGGTCGTGCGCCTGCTGTTCGTGCTGTCGTGCCTGCTGCCGGGCCCGCAGTTCGTGATCTACATCGCGCTGTGGGTGATCATGCCGAAGGCGTGGTGATTCAGCCCGCTCTCAGCTCCCGGTCAGGTGCCCACCAGGCGCCGATCAGGCACGGCGAGGATGGTGGACACCGACTCACCGAGAGGAGTCGGACATGGAAGCGTTCCTGATCGTCCTCGTCGTGATCGGGCTCCTGGCGCTGATCACGGGGGGATCCGCGATCCACGCCGTCCAGCAGTACCAGCGCGGGATCGTGCTGCGCTTCGGCCGGCTGCTGCCCGCCGTGCGCCAGCCCGGGCTGCGGGTGATCATCCCGTTCGTCGACCGGATGCGGAAGGTGCCGATCCAGACCACCGTCCTCGACGTGCCGTCCCAGAACGCGATCACGAAGGACAACGTGACGATCGGAGTCGACGCCGTCGTCTACTTCCGCGTCGACGACCCCGTCCGCGCGGTGATCAACGTGGACGACTACCTGCGCGCCACGTCCCAGGTCGCCCAGACGTCGCTGCGGTCGGTCATCGGCCGCGCCGACCTGGACACGCTGCTGTCCGATCGCGAGGCGATCAACAGCGAGCTCAAGGCGGTCATCGACGCGCCGACCGAGGACTGGGGCGTGAGCATCGACCGCGTGGAGATCAAGGACATCGCGCTGCCCGAGGGCATGCGGCGCTCGATGTCGCGCCAGGCCGAGGCCGAGCGCGATCGGCGGGCCCGCGTGATCTCGGCCGAGGGCGAGCTCGAGGCGTCGGAGAAGCTCACCCAGGCCTCCGAGCGCATGAGCGCCGCCCCCGGGGCGCTGCAGCTGCGCCTGCTGCAGACCGTCTCCGACGTGGCGTCGGACAAGAACTCCACGCTGGTCATGCCGATGCCGGTGGAGCTGCTGCGCTTCTTCGAGAACGCGACCGGGACGGCGACGGGGACCGCGAGCACGCCGGGCGTGACCGGTCAGGGCACGGGTCAGGGTGCAGCGACCGACCCCGAGGCCGCGCGTCGCGCGATCGAGGCGGCCGCCGAGCCGCTCGCCCGCGACGGCGCCGAGCCGTTCACGGACGACGAGGCGGACGAGCCGGTCACCAGAGGTGACCGGGCAGGTCGCGGGTGAGGTCGGAGAGCTCGCCACGGGTCGTCGCGGCGTAGGCCGCGGCGACCCGTTGGTCGAATTCCTCGACGCTCAGCCGGCCGTTGCCGACGGCCCGCTGCAACCGTTCCACGGTGAGCTCGCGCTCGGAGTCCGAGGCCCGTACGTCGCGCTGCACGACCCCATCATGCCCGGGTCGGGGTCGAGCTCGGCTCCGCTGCGTCTCCCGCGGGCGTGGGCTGGGCGAGCCGGCCGAGGATGGCGTCCTGCGGGTCGGCGAACACGTGCAGGCCGAAGACGGCCGACATCTCGCGGCACAGGGCCACCCCGCGCACCGAGTTGCCGTGCACGTCCAGGCCGGGGGAGTACACGCCGAACCCGAAGTACCGGGGCAGCACGAAGACGATGTCGCCGGACACGCCGCTCTTGGCCGGGATGCCGACCTCGCTGGCCCATTGACCCGCCGCGTCGTACATCCCGCAGGTCATCATGACGCTGACGATGTCGCGCACGTGCTCGCGCGCGACGGCCCGCTCCCCGGTGAGCGGGTTGACCCCGCCGTTCGCGAGCGTGGCGCCCATGACGCTGAGGTCGGCGGCGTTCACCGTGATCGAGCACGCGGACAGGTAGGTCTCGACGACCTCGTCGATGTCGCCGTCGATCATGCCGAGCGAGCGCATGATGTAGCAGAGCCCGAGGTTGCGGTCGTTGCTGCGCAGCTGCTGGCGCAGGATCCGCTGGTCGACGGCCAGTTCCGGGTTGCCGGAGTACGCGCGGTAGCACGCGAGGATGCGGTCGACCTTCTCGTCGACGTCCCGGCCCGCGACGAGGTTCGCCGCCACCAGCGCGCCCGCATTGATCATCGGGTTGTGGGGCCGGTGGTTCGCCTCGTCGAAGGTGATCGAGTTGAAGGGGTCGCCGGAGGGCTCGACGCCGACGCGGCGCAGGACCTCCGCCGTGCCGTTGTCCTCCAGCGCGAGCCCGTAGGTGAAGACCTTGGACACCGAGTGCAGCGGGAAGCGCACCGAGCAGTCGCCGGCCTGCCACTGCGTGCCGTCGACGTTGGTCCCGGCGAGCCCGAAGTGGTGCCGCTCGTCGTCCGGCGCGTCCGGTGGGTAGTAGCCGACGACCTGGTCCTCGCCGAACGTCCGGTACTTCGCGTGGAGCTCGTCGAGCTGCCGCCGGACGAGCGCCTCCTCCTCCTTGTCGACCATGATCGGCATTCTGCCGTGGCCACCCGCCGTGGGGGAGTCCCGCCGTCAGGCCCGCGTCAACCGGGGCCCTCCGGTGCGGCCGAGGCGCCCGAAGCGGGTCTGGTCGGGGGTGGCGAACATGTGCAGCCCGTAACGGTCGGACAGCTCGCGGAACACCGCCTGGCCGCGCACCGAGTTGCCGTGGGCGTCGAGGCCCGGCGAGAACGTCGCGAGCCCGAGGCGGCCCGGCATGACGGCGACGATCCCGCCGGACACGCCGCTCTTGGCGGGGATGCCGACGTCGGTGGTCCACTCGCCGACGGCGTCGTACATGCCGCAGGTCATCATCACGCTGACGACGTCGCGGACGTGCCCGGCGTCGAGGGCCCGCTCGCCGGTCAGCGGGTTGACCCCGCCGTTCGCCAGGGTCGCGCCGAGCACCGAGAGCTCGCAGGTGGTGACCCGCACCGAGCACATCGACAGGTACACCGCGAGGTTGTCCTCGATGTCGCCGGTGATCATGCCGAGCGAGCGCATGAGGTAGCTGATCGCGAGGTTGCGGTCGGCCGAGGCCAGCTGGTCGGCGAGGAGGTCGGTATCCACGACGAGGTCGGGCACGCCGGTGAACGCGCGCAGCCGCGCCAGGATCCGGCCGACCTTCTCGTCGAGCGTGTCGCCGTGCACGAGGTACGCGGCGACGAGGGCGCCCGCGTTGATCATCGGGTTGTGCGGGCGCTGGTGCTCGTCGTCGAAGGCGATGGCGTTGAAAGGGTCGCCCGAGGGCTCGACGCCGACGTGGCGCAGCGTCGTCTCCCGCCCGTTGTCCTCGAGGGCGAGCGCGTAGGTGACGACCTTCGAGATGGACTGCAACGGGAAGCGGTGCTCGCAGTCGCCGACGGTCCACTGGGTGCCGTCGACCGCGGTGCCGGCCAGGCCGAAGATGTCCTCCTCGTCCTGGGCGGCGGGCAGCGCGATCGAGACGATGTCCTCGTCGTGCTGGTCGGCGTGATGGTCGTGCAGCTGCTCGAGCTGCTCCTGGACCAGGGCCTCCTCCGCGTCGCTCACCACGAGCGCGGATTGTCCATCCCGGCGGATCGGTTGTGCGTGACGGGGCTCGGATCCTCGTCAGCGTCCGGACGACGAGGGTCGTGCCGGGCTCAGTTGCCGGGCCACTCCCCGCTCCACCGCTCGAACGCCAGGGCGCCGGCGCGGTCGATGACGACCCTCACCACCGCGAAGATGGCTCCCTGCAGGCCCGCGGCGAGCAGGATCGTCTTGAGGTCGGTGCCGCTGTCCAGGGCGTCGGGGGGTTCGGGTGGCGCCGGGTGGGGAGCGACCCGCTGCCAGATCTTCGTGAAGATCATGTTGGCGATCAGGCCACCGAGCAGCGAGGCCACCATCCCGACCGGACGGTAGAGGACCTTCGCGCTGGTGCTGGTCGGTCCCGTGTCGTGCCGGCCCCTCTGGGCCTGCTGGGCCTGCTTGGTCTGCTGTGTCATCGGCGCACTTTCCTCCAGATCGCCCGGGTGACCACGAGCGCGACGAACCCGCCGGCGACCTTGATGGCGATGGCGCGGGCCTGCGGGGTGAGGTTGCCGTGGTCGTCGAGGGCGGCGTCCTTGACCTGCGCGTACACCTCGATGCCGCGGGCCTGGGCAAGACGGGCCTGGGCGGCGGCGCGCTGCCGGGCGTCCTCGACCGAGTCGCGGGCCTGGGCCTTCACGTCGAGCTTCTGGGTGAGCGCGTCGACGGTGTCGCCCAGCTCGGCGCGGGTGGCCTCGATGTCCGCGACCAGCTCCTCGGCTCCGGCGTCGGGGCCGGGAGGCGCGGGGCGGGCCCCCGTAGGGCGCTCAGGACGGTCGGGTGTGCTCACGGTGACGGGCCTCCTGTACCTGTTCCACGTCGCGGGAGACGTTGTCGATGGTCCGCTGGGGGGTGGGCGAGACCTGCTGGACCTCCTTCTTGCCGAGGAGACCTGCCACGCCCGCGGCGACGAACAGCGCCGCGGTCACGATCAGCGCGGACGCCCACAGGGGCAGCACCAGGGCGAGGGCGATGATCGCGGTGGCGATCGCGGCACCGAACCCGAACAGGGCGAGCACGCCGGCCCCGCTGAGCAGCCCGGCGCCCTTCCCCGCCTGCCGGGCGCTGTCCTTGAGCTCGACCTGGGCCAGCGCGAGCTCGTCGCGGACCAGCCGTGACGTCTGCTCGGAGAGCCGGGTCATCAGCTCGCCCACCGACGCGTCGGCCGGTGGGCCCGACGGCGGCGAGGATCGGTCGGGGGCGTGGTTGCTCATCAGCTCACTCCTGGAGGACGGTGCTCCTGCGGACGCTCGCCCGCGACGGCTGCGACGAGCCGCCCGACCCACCGCCGGGGTCGAGCCGGGACGCGTCGAGGTCGGCAGCGACGGGGCAGGGTGCCCGACGCCCCGGAGCGTTACGCCCGTCCCCCGGCCGGCGCCCGGAGCCCGGCCAACGCCTTCGTGATCCGCTGCTCGGAGACCGGGCCGGCCGTGCCGACCTCCTGGGCGAACGCGCTGACCCGCAGCTCCTGGAGCATCCAGCCGACCGCGTCGAAGGCGTCGCGGTCGAAGGTGCGCGGCTCGGCCGCCGCCCGCGTGCGCTGCTCGCGGTAGGCCGCCTCGACCCGGTGCACCACCGCGGTGGCCTCGGCGTCCCGGCGCGGCGCGGTCGGGAGCTTCTCCAGCCGCTTCTGCGCCGCGCGCAGGTAGCGGGCGACGTCGGGCAGCCGCGCGACCGGGGTGCGCGCGACGAAACGGTCGCCGACCAGGGTGTGCAGCTGGCCGCGGACGTCGTCGACGGCGTCGGTGAGCAGGCCGCCCGGCCGCGCGGCGACCTCGCCGAGGGCGAGCTCGACCCGTCCCGCCTCGGCGAGCACGGTCTCGGCGCGCGAGAGCACCTCGGCCGCGGCTGCCGGCAGCCGCGCCGCGACGTGGGCGCGCAGGGCCTCGAACGCCTCCGGGTCCCACGCCGGGCCGCCGCCCGTGGCCACGAGCGCGTCGACGGCGGCGTCCACGCAGTCCTCGGCGAGCGCGGTCACGTCCCGGTAGCCGCCCGCGGTCATGGCGCCGCGCAACCGCAGCACCGCGGTGTTGTCCAGCGAGCGCACCAGCGACTTCGCCGGCGACGGCACGGCGAGGCGCAGCAGCCGCCGGGTGCCGGCGCGCATCGCGTCGCGGGCCTCGAGCGGGGAGTCGAACACCCGCACGTCCACCGACGACCCGCGGTCGACGAGCGCGAGGTGGGCGGTGACGGTGCCGCCCGGGCGCTGCTGCTCGCGCGTCCGGGGCAGCGTGCCCACCTCGGCGAACGACGTCAGCCCGCGCCGCTCGACGCCGTCGGCGACCTTCGCGACCGCGGCGCGGGTCGCGTCGGCGTGCCGGCGGCGCAGCGCGCCCAGGTCCGGGCCCTCGGCGATCACCCCGTCGTCGTCGCCCACCACCCGGAACGTCAGCCGCAGGTGCGTCGGCAGGCTCGCGACGTTCCACGCCTCGACGGGCACGTCGAGCCCGGAGAGGCGCCTGACCGCCTCGGACAGCGCCGGCAGCAGCGGCTCGTCGCCGCGCGGGCGCCCGTCGTGGGCGAGGCGGGCGAGCAGCGCGCGGGCGGTGTCCGGCGCCGGCACCAGCGAGCGGCGCAGGGTCTTGGGCAGCGCGCGGACCAGCGCGGTGAGCATCTCCTCGCGCAGGCCGGGCACCTGCCACGCGAGGTCCTCGGCACGCACCTGCCCCAGCACCGCGAGCGGCACGGTGACCGTCACGCCGTCGGTCTCGGCGCCCGGCTCGAAGGCGTAGGACAGCGGCAGCGTCAGCCCGCCCGAGGTCCAGGTGTCGGGGAACTGCTCGGCGCTCGGGGCCTCCCCGGCCAGCAGCGCGGCGGGGTCGAGGTCGAGCAGGTGCGGGTCGCGCCGCTGGGCCTTCTGCCACCACCGGTCGAAGTGCCGCACCGAGACGACGTCGGAGGGCACCCGCGCGTCGTAGAACGCGAGGATCGTCTCGTCGTCGACGGCGAGCTCGCGGCGGGCGCGGCGCTCCATCTCCTCGACCTGCTCGAGGCGCTCACGGTTGCGCGTGACGAAGGCGTGGCGGGTGGTCCACTCGCCCTGCACCAGCGCGTGCCGGAGGAACAGGTCGCGGGCGACCTCGCGGTCGACCCGGTGGTAGTCGACGGTGCGGTCCATCGCCAGCGGCACCCCGAACAGCGACACCCGTTCGGAGGCGACGGCGGTGCCGCGACGCTTCGACCAGCGCGGTTCGGAGTACGTGCGGGTGACGAGGTCGCCGGCCGCACGCTCGACCCACGCCGGGTCGACGCCGGCGACGGTGCGCGCCCACAGCCGCGAGGTCTCGACGAGCTCGGCGGCCATGACCATCGTCGGCGGCCGCTTCGCCACCGTCGAGCCGGGCCAGATCGCGAACCGGGCGCCGCGCGAGCCCTCGTACTCGATGAGCGCCCGGCGCCGCGGCTTGCCGGTCCTCGGGTCCTTCGGCGGCTCCTGCGCCAGTCCGATCTGCGAGAGCAGCCCGGTGAGCAGCGCCTGGTGGACGCGGTCGGCCAGATCCTTGGAGACCTCGTCGGAAGGCTCGTTCCGCGTCAGGCCCAGCTCATCGGTGAGCTGGCGCAGCTGCGCGGCGAGGTCCTGCCACTCGCGGATGCGCAGGAAGTTCAGGAACTCGGCCTGGCAGCGCTTGCGGAACCGGTTCGACGAGAGCTCGCGCCGGCCGGACCGCACGTGCTCCCACAGGTGCACCCAGGACAGGAAGTCCGAGCGCGGGTCGGTGAAGCGCGCGTGCGCCGCGTCGGCCGCTGCGCCTTCTCCTCCTGGGGAACTCCTCCCGCCTGGCCGCTCCCTGGGGTCCTGCGCCGAGAGCCCGGCCGCGATCACGGTGACCTCGTGCAGGCAGCCCAGCTCCTCGGCCGCCAGCACCATCCGCCCGATGCGAGGGTCGACCGGCAGGCGCGCGAGCCGGCGGCCGGTGTCCGACAGGCGCGTGGCGTCGCCGCCGACGAGCGCGCCGAGCTCGGTGAGCAGGCGCACGCCGTCGCGGACCGCGAGCCGGTCGGGCGGGTCGACGAAGGGGAAGTCCTCGACGGGCCCGAGCTTCGCGCCCGCCATCTGCAGGATCACCGAGGCGAGGTTGGTGCGCTGGATCTCGGGGTCGGTGAACTCGGGCCGGGCGTCGAAGTCGTCCTCGGCGTAGAGGCGGATGCAGACGCCGTCGGCGACGCGACCGCAGCGCCCGGCGCGCTGGGTGGCCGAGGCCTGCGAGATCGGCTCGATGGGCAGGCGCTGCACCTTCGTGCGCCGCGAGTAGCGCGAGATGCGCGCCAGGCCCGGATCGATCACGTAGCGGATGCCCGGGACGGTCAGCGACGTCTCGGCGACGTTGGTGGCGAGCACGACCCGTCGCCGCCCGCCCGACGCGGGTTCGAAGACGCGGTGCTGCTCGGCGGCGGACAGGCGCGCGTAGAGCGGCAGGACGTCGAGGTCCTCCACGTGGGCCTGCTCGGCGTGCTCGCGCAGCGCGTCGGCCGCGTCGCGGATCTCGCGCTCGCCGGAGAGGAAGACGAGGACGTCCCCCTCCGGACCCTCCCGGCGCAGCTCGTCGACCGCGTCGACGATCCCGTCGACCTGGTCGCGGGGCTGGGAGGGCGGGTCGGCAGCAGGGTCGACGAGCGGCCGGTAGCGGACCTCGACGGGGTACATCCGGCCGGAGACCTCGACGATCGGAGCGGGTTCGCCCGAGGGGCTCCGGAAGTGCTCGGCGAAACGCTCGGGATCGATCGTCGCCGACGTGATGACCACCTTGAGGTCGGGGCGGCGCGGCAGGAGCTGGGCGAGGTAGCCGAGCAGGAAGTCGATGTTGAGGCTGCGCTCGTGCGCCTCGTCGATGATCAACGTGTCGTAGCGGCGCAGCAGCCGGTCCTGCTGGATCTCGGCGAGCAGGATGCCGTCGGTCATGAGCTTGACCAGCGTGTCCTCGCTCGCGCGGCTGGTGAAGCGCACCTGGTAGCCGACGACGTCGCTGTCGGTGGTGCCCAGCTCCTCGGCCACGCGCTCGGCGACGGTCCGCGCGGCGATGCGCCGCGGCTGGGTGTGACCGATGGTGCCGAGCACGCCGCGCCCGAGCTCGAGCGCGATCTTCGGCAGCTGGGTCGTCTTCCCCGAACCGGTCTCCCCGGCGACGACCACCACCTGGTGGGTCTCCAGTGCCGCCCGGATCTCCTCGACGCGGTCGCTGATCGGCAGCTCGGCCGGGTACGAGACGGCCGGCACCGACGCCCGCCGCCGCGCCAGCCGCTCCTCGGCCTCGGTGACGTCGCCGCCGATCGTCGCCAGCGTGCGGGCACGCCGCTCGGCGTCGTCGATGCGCTCCGCGCCCGCGATGCGCCGCCGCAGGCGGTGCTCGTCGGCGGGTCCGAGGGCGGCGACGCGCGCCGTGAGGGTTCCGAGGTCGGCGAGGTCGGTGTCCCGGACGGTCGCGGCGGGCACGAGGGCGGACTCCTGTCGGACGAGCGGTGTGGAGCGCGGGTCTCCCGCGTCGGCGGGACCACGACGGGACGGTGGTCTCCGGCGGGCTCGACCCTCCATTGTCAGCGCACGGAGCCGCAACGCTGTTCCCGCCCTCATTGGTCACGCACCGAAGCTAGAAGTAGGCTCAAAGAGTGAGTCGAGTGGTCGCAGTGTTGGACGCTGCGTAACGTCTCGCATGCTGGTGGGCTCGGTGGTGACCGCCGGTGACGCGGAGGCGGGCGATGGTGGGAGGAGGGACCGGTGGGAGGAGGGACCGTGGGCGTGGCAGGCGGGCGACCGGACACCGAGCTCGTGGTGCTCGCCGCGGGCGGCGACCAGGCGGCCTTCGCGGAGCTCATGACGCGGCACCGTCCCCGGCTCTACGCGGTGTGCCGGCGCATCACGGCCCACGACCAGGACGCCCAGGAGGCGCTGCAGGAGACGATGATCCTTGCCTGGAGGCGGCTCGGGGAGTTCGACGGCCGCTCGGCGGTCGGCACCTGGCTCTACCGGGTCGCCACCAACGCCGCGATCGACGAGGTGCGCCGCCGCAAGCGCACCCCCGAGCCGTCCGAGACGGTGCCCGAGCCCACCCCGTCCCGCGGCGCCGACGCCGCGGTCGTCGCCCGCACGGACGTCGACCGGGCGCTGGCCCAGCTGCCGCCGCAGTACCGGGCCGTGGTCGTGCTGCGCGAGCTCTGCGACCTGTCCTACTCCGAGATCGCGGAACTGCGCGACATCCCGGTCGACACCGTCAAGTCGCAGCTCTCCCGCGGACGCCGGGCCCTCGTCGAGCTGCTCACCGAGCGCCCGGCCGTCCAGCCGGCATGAGCTCGCCCGTCGGCCCCGTCGGCCCCGTCGGCCCCGTCGGCCCCGTCACCTCGCGGCTCGTCGAGGTCTGCACGCGCACCCGCGAGCGGCTGCGCACGCCCGTGCTGCGCGACCGCGTCGACGGGCTGATCACCCGCCTCGGGGAGCCGCGCATCCGCGTGGCGGTCGGGGGCCGGATGAACGCGGGGAAGTCGACGCTGGTCAACGCCCTGCTCCAGGAGCGGCTCGCCGCCACCGGCGCGACGGAGACGACGCGGCTGGTGACGTGGTTCCGGCACTCCCACCAGGCGCGGATCCGCGTCCACCGCCGCGACGGCACCGAGCGGGTCCTGCCGCTCCCTGCGGGCGGGGGCGTGGGCGCCTCGGCGGGCTCGCTCGAGGACGCCGCGGGGATCGGCCACCTCACCGTCGAGACCCCCAACGACACGCTGACCCGGCACACGCTGGTGGACACGCCGGGCATGGACTCGCTGTCGAGGCTCGACCCCGACTCGCTCGCGGCCCTGGGCGACGCCGACGCGGTGGTCTACCTCATGCCGCACCCGGGCGAGCGCGACGTCGAGGCCATCGACGCGGTCCGCGGCTGGGCGGGCGGCCTGCGGCTCGGGGCGGCGAACATGCTCGGCGTCCTCAGCCGCGTCGACACCCTCTCGGGCGAGGACGACCCATGGCCGACGGCCCGCCGTGTGGCCGACCGCTACGCCGGCGAGCTGCGGGCCGTGCTCTCCGACGTCGTGCCCGTGGCCGGGCTGCTCGCCGAGACGGCGCGCGGACCGGACTTCACCGAGGCCGACGCGCGGGCCCTGCGCGCGCTGGCCGCCGCCGACCGCGGCGGGGTGGCGCGGAAGCTGCGCACGGTGCAGCGGTTCCGTGGCTGGGCCGAGGCCCCCGTCGACGCCGGCGACCGCGAGCGCCTGCTCGAGCTGCTCGGCCTGCACGGCATCCGCGTCGGCCTCGAGCTGCTCGACGAGGGCCGCCGCTCCACGCCGGCGCTGCTCGAGGGCTTCGCGCAGCGCTCCGGGATCGCCACGGTGCTCGAGCGGATCGAGACCGTGTTCGTCGGCGGTGCCGACCGGCTGCGGGCCAGCGCGGGCATCGCCGCGCTCGAGCACCTCGGGTGGGACGCCCCCGACGAGGTCGACCGCCGCGCCCTGCTCGCGCTGCAGTCCGACCTCGACCGGCTGCGCCTCGAGCCCGCCCTGCGCCAGGTGGAGCTCGCGGGCGCGCTGGTCGACCTCGAGGCCGGGCGGATGCGCCTCGCCGGCGAGGACGTCGTGCGGCTGCGCGACCTCGCCACCGGCGCCGACGACGCGCGCCGGCTGGGCCTCGACGCGGGCGCAGGCCCCGAGGCGGTGGCCGCCGCGGCCGCCGCGCAGATCCCGCAGTGGCGCCGCCTCGAGGCCCGCCCGTCGCGGGTGCTGCAGCGCCACGCCCGCACGGCCCGCGAGCTGTGCGAGCACATCCTCTTCGCGGGGCCGGACGGCGCGGACCGACCAGCGGCGCCGACCCTGCCGACCTGGCAGGCTCGGTCGCCGAGCCGGTGAGCCCGGTGCCGTCGGTGCCGTCGACGCGTGGGGAGGAGGCCGTGGTGGGCGTGCCGCCCCGTGCCGGCCCTGCGCGGGCCGCCCTCGGGCCCTACGTGCTGGGCGACGTCATCCACCGCGGGCGCTCCGGAGAGGTCGTCCGCGCGCACGACACCGCGCACGACCGCGTCGTCGCCTTGCGGCTGCTCGCCCCCGACGGCGCCGACCGCGAGTACCGGGCCCGGTTCGACCGCGCGTGCGGCATCGTGCGCACGCTGCGCGAGCCGCACGTGCTGCCCGTGCTCGACCACGGCGAGCAGCACGGCCGCCTCTACGTCGCGACGCCGCTGCTCGCCGGGCCCGACCTGCGCACCCTGCTCTCCCGCGTCGAGGTCCTCGCGCCCGAGCGCGCGGTCGCCGTCGTCGAGCAGGCGGCCCGGGCCCTGGCCGCCGCCCACGGCCGCGGCCTGGCCCACCGCAACGTCAAGCCGTCGAACGTGCTCTTCGCCGACCCCGCGGCCACCGAGGTCCGCGTCGGCGACTTCGGGCTGGTCTCGCGCAACGGCCTCTCGCTCGACCACACCGCGCCCGAGCGCTTCCGCGGCGGGGCGACCGACCACCGCGAGGACGTCTACGCCCTGGGCTGCGTGCTCTACACCTGCCTCACCGGCACCCGCCCCTACCCGGGGCGCAGCCTGCCCGAGCGGATGCGTGGGCACCTCGAGAGCCCGGTCCCGCGGCCGTCGGAGCAGCGGCCGGGCGTGCCCGCCGCGTTCGACGACGTGATCGCCGGGGCGCTCGCGAAGACACCGGCCGAGCGGACCGTCACCGTCGGCACCCTCGCCGCGGCCGCCCGCGCCGCGCTCGGCGGGTAGATCCGGCGCAGATTTCTCCCCCGACGCCGGAACATCCGCCGGCCCCCGGCACGTCACAGTCGCGAACGGTCCACCGACGGCGGTGGGCCCGCGCACCCGGGGCAGGACACGATGAGCGGCTCGACCGGCGAGATGTACTTCAGCGCCGACGGCGGGGTGTACGACGCCTCCGGCACGATGATCGGCACCTACGAGACCGACGACGCGGGCCGCGTGGACGTCGTCTCCACCGACACCGACGCCGACGGCGTGCTCGACACGACGGTCTCCGACACCGACGGCAACGGCACCTTCGAGACCGGCGTGGTGGACACCGACGGCGACGGCTACTACGACACGATGATCGTGGACACCGACGGCGACGGCGACTTCGACACCGCCGCGATCGACACCGACCGCGACGGCCGGGCCGACACCGCCGCCCACGACCCGGCCGGTTTCTGAGCGCACACCGCCATGGCCTCACTGCCGACGACCCCGCATCCCGGCGCCCGCGGTCCCGCGCCCGACGAGAGCGTCACCGCCCCGGTGACGCTGCCGGGCGGGGCCGACGCCGCCGGGGAGCGGGACGCGCTCATCGCGCTGTGCATCGACCTCGCCGACCGGCTGCGTACCACCGCGCCCGGCCTGCGGGCTCGGCTCCACCGCGGGCTCGCCGAGGTCGGCGTCGTCCCCCTCGAGCCCGACGGCCGCCCGTTCGACCGCGCCCGGCACGACGCGGTCGACCGCGAGCCCACCACCGACCCCGCCCGCGACCGCACGGTCGCGAGCACCGAACGCCCCGGCTACGCCGACCGGGGGCGCGTCCTGCGCCGCCCCGAGGTCGTCGTCCACGCGCTGGAGCACCCCGGAGATCCCGCATGACCACCACCACTGACGCGCCGCCGACCGGGCGGCGGCCCCACCCGCTGACCGACGAGGTCCTGCGGTTGGTGGCCGGCGTGCGCGCGGCCGCCGTCGAGGACGGCGAGCAGGCCGCGGCCGAGGCGCTCGACACCGACGTCGCCCGCGTCCGCGCCGCCCACGCCGCGGTGGTCGTGGTCGGGGAGAAGAAGCGCGGCAAGAGCTCGCTGATCAACGCGCTGGTCGGGCGACCGGGCCTGCTGCCCGTCGACGCCGACGTCGCCACCTGCGTGCACATCGTCGTGTCGCACGGACCCGACGGCGCCACCGTCGTGCTCGGCGGCGGGCCGACCGGGCGTGAGGTGGGGCTCGACGACATCGCCGAGTACGCCGCGCTCGACCCCGGCGCGCGCGCCCCGGAGCACGAGGACGTCAGCCAGGTGCAGGTCCGGGTGCCGGCGCCGGTGCTCGCCGGCGGGCTCGAGCTGATCGACACCCCGGGCGTCGGCGGGCTGGTCGCCGGCCACGCCGCCCTGACCCTCGCCACGCTGGACCGCGCGGACGCGCTGGTGTTCGTCCTCGACGGCTCCAGCGAGATCACCGCCTCCGAGCTCGCGTTCCTCGAGCGCGCCACCGAGCGGATCGCCACGGTCGTCTTCGCGCTGACCAAGATCGACCAGTTCCCGGCGTGGGAGGAGGTGCAGGCCCGCGACGTCGCGCTGATCGCGCAGCACGCCCCGCGCTACGCCGACGCGCCCTGGTTCGGCGTCTCGAGCCGCGCGGCCGCCGACGCCCTCGAGGCCGAGGCCGACGGCGAGCTCACCGAGGCCGCCGAGGAGCGGGCCGCGAGCGGCATCGACCCGCTGACCGACCACCTCGCCGGGCTCGCCGAGGGCGCCGACGGCCTCCGCCTGGCCAACCTCGTCCACCAGGCGACGGCGACGGCCAAGCGGCTCTCCGGCCTGCAGGTGCGCCGGGCTCTCTCGCTCTCGCTCTCCGGCGAGTTCGCCGAGCTGGTCACGAAGGAGAAGGCGGCGCTCACCGCGCTGCAGGGCCAGAACGCGACGTGGCGCCAGACGCTCGGCGAGCGCTCGGCGCGCCTCGAGCAGCGGATGCGCACCGAGCTCGCGCGGCGGATCGAGGACCTGCGCAAGGAGGTCGGCGACCGCATCGCCACCGGCAGCAGCAAGGTCTTCGACGAGGTCGCCACCGACCTCCCGCCGCGCGCGCAGGCCCTGTGGATCGAGATGGACACGCTGCTGCGCCGCGAGCTCACCGCGCTGGGCGAGGCGCTGCTCGCCGACCTGGAGGGCGTCGAGGTCGACCTCTCCGGCGTCGTCCCCGACGCCCCCGAGCGGCTCGCGCAGCTGCCCGAGGCCGCCCGCGGCCAGGGCAGCACGAGCTTCGCCGAGCAGGGCGTCATGGCCGCCGGCCTCGGGATGGGGCTCGGGCACCTCGTGGCGCTGGTGGTCGCCCCGCCGGTCGGCATCCTGGCGGGACTGGGCGCGGTCGGGTTCTTCTCCTGGCGGCGCTGGAGCAAGGAGCGCGGTGCCCGCAGCCGGGAGGACGCCCGCCGCTACCTCGGCGAGGTGACCACGCGGCTGAACAACGAGATCCCGCCGGTGGTGGCCCAGGCGGTCACCGGGGCACGGGAGGTGCTCGGCCGCCAGATCACCACCGCGCTGGCGCAGGAGAAGGACCGGCTCACCGCGAGCCTGGCCGAGCACGAGAAGAACCTGGCCGCCGAGAAGAGCGCGCTGGCCCGCCGCAAGGCCGAGGTCGACGCCCGGCTGAAGAAGCGCAACGAGTTGCGGGAGACCGCCGAGCAGCTGGTCAGGAAGCTGCCGGCCCACCGAGGGGAGTCGTCGTGACCGCGCAGGGAGCCGGGGGAGCCGGTCGGGACGTCTGGCTGGACATGTCGCGCTACCCCGACACGGACCCCGACGCCGTGCTCACCGGGGCGGAGCAGGACCTGCTCTCGAGCTCGCTCACGGTCGACGACGGCGAGCTGCCCGACGCGGTGTGGGAGCACATGCTCGCCGTCGTGACGGGGCCCGACGCCGGCGCCGACGACGCCGACGACGCCGACGACGGGGACGCCACCGACCCCCCGGGCGACGCCCCGGCGGGCTGGGACGCCGACCCGACGGTGGAGGTCCACGACGACGGCGATCCGGGCGGGGAGCCGGCCGAGCTCGGGGACGCCTGGGAGGACGGCGCGTGGGACGGCGGGGCGGTGTGATCCCCCCGGGCCGCGGCTGGGACCTCGCGATCGACTTCGGGACCTCGTTCACCACGACCGCCACGCTGGTCGACGGGCGCACCGAGGTGCTGGAGATCGACGGCTCGAAGTACGTGCCGTCGCTGGTGTGCCTCGACGACGACGGCACGATCCTCGTGGGCCGCGACGCGCTCAACGAGTCGGCGATGGCGCCCGACCGCACCGAGCGGGTGCCCAAGCGGGCGCTCGTCGCCTCCGAGCACGTGCTGCTGGGGCCGCGGACCGTGGCCACCGTCGACCTCGTCGCGGCCGTGCTCGACCGGGTCGCCGGGGAGGCCGTGCGCCGGTTCTCGGGGCGGCGTCCGGGACGCGTCGTGCTGACCCACCCGGCGCGCTGGCAGGCCGGCGGGCTCGAGCTGCGCCGGCTCACCGAGGCCGCCGAGCGCGCGGGCCTGGGCGAGCCCGACCTCGTCGCCGAGCCCGTGGCCGCCGCGCACCACTACGTGCGCAGCGGCTCGGACGACCAGGCGGTGCCCGACGGCGGCATGATCGGGGTCTACGACTTCGGCGGCGGCACGTTCGACACCGCCGTCCTGCGCCGCCGCGGGGTCGGCTTCGAGCTCGCGGGCTCGCCCGGCGGCGACGTCGCCCTCGGCGGCGAGGATCTCGACGCCGCGTTCATGGAGATCCTCGCCGAGCACGCCGAGGCGCTCGACGCCGACCGGTGGACCGAGCTGTGGGAGGCGCCCGGGCGCGTCGCCGAGCGTCACCGCACGTTGCTGCGCCGCGACGTCACCCAGGCGAAGGAGGCGCTCTCGCGCCTGCCCGCGGTGAACCTGTGGGTGCCCGGCTACGACGACGAGATCCGCGTGACGCGCCGCGAGTACGAGCGCGCCGTCGAGCCGCTGCTCGCCCGCAGCGTCGCCGAGCTGCAGGACACCATCGGCCGCGCCGGCACCACCCCCGACGCGCTCGTCGACGTCTTCCTCACCGGCAGCACCAGCCGGACCCCGCGGATCAGCACGCTGCTCGCCGACCTGCTCGGGCACGTGCCCGGGATGCGCGACGACCCGAAGGCGGTCGTCGCGCTCGGGGCGCTCGCGACCGTGCCGGGTTCGGTGAGCGCGACGATGCACGTCCGGCTCCCGGGAGAACCCGCGCGCGGGCGCCGACCCGGCGGGCACCCGGCCCGGCCCGGCGTCCCGTCGCCGCCACCGCACGCGCCGCCCGCGCGGCCCACTCCGCCGCTGACACCGGCGGGCTTCCCCGCGCCCGAGCCTCCGCCGGACGGGGCCACGACGATCCGCCGACCGTCGAGCGGGCCGTCACGGGTGCCGCCCGGACGGCACGCCGCACCGGAGGTCACCGAGAGCGCCGCCGAGGACCTCGACGAGATCGCCCGGGAGATCGGCGCCGTCGCCGAGGCCGCCGGCGTCGCCGACCGGCTCGGGGCGCCGACCGTGCGCACCGGCGCGGGGGACGCTGCCGCACGGCGGCGGCTGGAGACCGCGCTGGAGGAGGTGGGCAGCGCGATCGGGGCGCGCTTCAGCCCGTTCCCCGGCCTGCCGCCCGCGGTCGCGCTGCAGGTGCTGCGCGAGGGACGCGACGAGCTCGGTGGCCTCGGGCGTTGCCTCGAGCGCCTCGACGCGGTGGCCGAACGGCTGGCCGGGTGGGCGACGTCGTCGGCCGTTCGGCCAGGGTGAGTACCCCGCCCGCGGGGTACGCCGGGCACGACGACGACGAAGGAGCCCCATGACCCACACCGCGACCCGACGCCCGACCGCGGCGCCCGCCGTCGTCACGGCCCTGCGCGTCCTGTCGGTGCTCACGGTCGTCGCCCTGCTGTTCCAGTTCCTGACCGCCGGCGGGCTCGTCGGCCAGAGCGGGGGCGGGGGCGCCCTGGCGGCCCACGCGACGGGGGCGATCGTGCTGCACGTCCTGTCCGGCCTGACGATGGTCGCGGCCGCGCTGGCGTGGCGGGGCGGCGCGGCGCTGTGGCCGCTGGTCGTCGCCGCCCTGGTGTTCGCCCTGAGCTTCCTGCAGGCCTACGTCGGCAGCTACGGGCCGCTGCTCGTGCACATCCCCGGCGCGATGGTGCTGACCGTCGGCTCGGTGCTCGTCGCGGCCTGGTCGTTCACCCGCGGGGCGACCGGGGCCCGGTAGCACGGGGCGAGCCCGCGGGTCCCCTTCTCCCCGCCGGTCTGTCACGCTGCCCCACGGGCGGAGCCGTCCAGGCAGCGAGGAGGCCGACCGTGACCGACCGGATCGCGGAGCACTACGAGCGCCTCGCACGCGCCGACGACGACCACTGGGCCTACGACCCCGACCACGTACGGCGCTTCGCCCAGGCGATGGCCGACACCCTGCGGCTGATCCGGACCGACACGATCGCCGACGTCGGCTGCGGCACCGGCCTCTACACGCGGCGGCTCTGCGAGTACGTCGAACCGGAGCGGCCCGTCCTGTGCGTCGACCCCGTCGCGGCGATGCTCGAGCGGCTCCCCGCCCTCCCGGGGCTGCGGCCCCTGCACGCGTCCGCGGAGGACCTCGCGTCGGGCCGGGTGGCGCTGCCGGACGACCGCGCGCTGGACGCGGTCGTCATGAAGGAGGCGATCCACCACGTCGCCGACCGGAGGGCCACGCTCGAGGGGCTCGTCGGCCTGCTGTCACCGCACGGTCGGATCCTCGTCGTGATGCTCCCGCGGACCATCCACCACCCGTTGTTCCGGGCGGCCCACGAGCGCTTCCGCGAGCTGCAGCCCGAGCCCGGCGAGATCGCCGACCTCGTCTCCGCCGCCGGGCTGCGGGCGTCGGTGAGCTACCGGACGTTCCACGTCGCGATCGAGCGGGAGCGCTACATCCGCATGCTCGAGTCGCGCTACATGTCGGTGCTGGGCGAGTTCTCCGAGGACGAGCTGCAGGCCGGCATCGACCAGTTCCGCCACGCCTACCGCGACCCGGTCCTGCGGTTCGACGACCACTTCGCCTTCGTGAAGGGTTGGGTCCCGCCGCGCTAGGGACGGGCCGGACGGCGGCATCCCTGCCGCCGCGTGCGTCGGCCGTTCCCCCGACCGCCGGTACCGCTCAGCGGACAGTGACGGGGAGGGAAAGTGATCACCGCCACGACCAGGCATGATGGGTCGGGCAACGACCCCGATCACCGGAGTGGCGACAGTGAGTGCCGGACCTGACCACGGGCGGCATGGTGATGCGGTCGGGGCGTTGGTCCATCCCGCGCTGTTCTACGCCGACGACCAGACCTACCTCGCCGGCACCGTCCCGTTCCTGCGCGAGGGGCTCGAGGCCGGGGAGCCGGTCATGATGGCGGCGCCGCCGACGAAGCTCGACCTGGTCCGCCAGGCGCTCGGACCGGTGGCCGCCGAGGTCGGCCTGCACGACATGACGCTCGCGGGCCGCAACCCCGGGCGCATCATCGCCGGGGTGCTGCGTGCGTTCGTCGACGAGCACGCCCACGCCGGACGGGTCCGCATCATCGGCGAGCCGATCTGGGCCGGCCGCAGCCCCCAGCAGTACGCGGCCGCCGTGCAGCACGAGGCACTGATCAACGTGGCGCTGGCGGACCGGCCGGCGACGGTGCTCTGCCCCTACGACACGACGGCGCTCGCCCCGGCGGTGATCGCCGACGCCCGCCGGACGCACCCCGTCGTCGTCGAGCGGGACACGACCACCACCAGCGAGCGCTACGCCGACCCCACCGACGTCGCCCAGTGGTTCAGCGGACCCCTGGCCGAGCCCACCGAGATCGGCGAGACGCTCGTCTTCAGCGCCCCCGACGGGCCCCGCATCGTCCGCCACGCGGTCGCCGAGCACGCCCTGCGTGCGGGGGTCGACGAGGACCGGGTCGCCGACCTGTGCCTGGCCGCGTACGAGGTCGCGGTGAACACCGTCGTGCACACCGGCCGGCCGGGTCTGCTCGCGCTCTGGACGCGGGAGTCCGGCTCCGCGTCGGGATGGGAGGCGGCGGAGCCGGCCGCGGTGGTGTGCGAGGTGCAGGACAGCGGGTGGATCGCCGACCCGCTCGTGGGGCGCCACCCCTGCGGTCCGGCCGACGGCCGCGGCTACGGCCTGCGCCTGGCCCACCAGCTCTGCGACCTCGTGCAGGTGCACAGCGACCCGAGCCTCGGGACGACCGTCCGGATGACGATGCACCGGGACGAGCCGTGAACGTGACGCACGTGGGTCTTCCGGTGCGCGACGCGGAGCGCAGCGTCGCGTTCTACGCCTCCCACTTCGGCTTCGACCCCGCCACGGCGACCACCCACGACGACGGCACGGTCATCGTCCGCAACCGCGACGCCTTCGACCTCGCGCTGCACCCCGACGCGGGCGTGGCCGCCCCGTTGCACCCGTTCCTGCACGTCGGGTTCCGGCTCACCGACGCCGACGCGGTGCGCGCCGTCCTCGCGGACCTCCGCGCGGCCGGGGCCGAGATCGTCGAGGAGTGGGACGAGCCGGGCTACGTGGCCCTCAAGTGCGCGGACCCCGACGGCCACCGCGTCGAGGTCTACTGGGAGCCCTAGGACCGCTCCCGCAGCACGGCCACGCCGTCACCGGCGAGCTCGTCGAGCACCGGGGGCCGCCCGACCATCGCGAGCACGAGCAGGCGCAGCGGACCGCTCACCTCGGGCCCGTCGCCGACCGACCAGTCCGTGTCGGTGGCGCGCAGGCGCAGCCCCGCGATGCGCTTCTGGGCGCCGACCAGCGGCTGCATGCCGCTCGCGGTGTCGGCCGCCGCGCGCAGGGCCCGCTCGTCGTGGGCGATCGTCGTGCCGGTCGGGTGGGCGATGTCCTCCCCGTGGGCGACGGTCTCGACCAGCCACGAAGCGGTCGGGCCGGGGGGTCCGGTCCGGGCGTGGATCCCGCGCTCGAGGCGGGCGAGCAGGCTCGCGACGGGCTCGGCGCCGAGCTCCTGGATGTTGCGGCCGACCATCCGCGGGAACGAGAAGCCGCTGCGCGCGAGGCCGAGGACGAACCGGGGTGGGGTCATCTCGAGGGTCGAGACGATGTGGGCGAGCGTGTCCTTCGTCGTCCAGCCCTCGCAGAGGGCGGGCCGGGACCACGCGGCGTCGTCGAGCCCCACGAGCGCCTCGTGCAGCCGGCGGCGCTCGGTGGCGATCAGGTCCCAGGTGTCGGCCGTGGTGCGCTTCGTTTCGCTCATCGACGAATGAGACTGCCGGCGAAACAGCCGGTCAAGGACGGAGGCGCGGTGGACGACAGCCGAGGAGTGCTGCAGGCGCTGGCGTCCCCGACCCGACGGGAGATCCTCTGGATGCTCGGCGACGAGGAGCGCGCGGCCGGCGAGATCGCCGCGGCGCTGCGGGTCACCGCCCCGACCGTGTCGGAGCACCTGCGGGTGTGGCGCGAGGCCGGCCTGGTCGCGATGGGGGGCGACGGCAGCTTCCGGCGCTACCGCGCCCGCCGCCCGGTGCTCGGCGCCGTGCAGGAGCTGCTCGGACAGGGCACCGAGCGCTGGACCCCGGCCGATGACGTCCCCGAGCGCGAGCGTGCCTCGGCGCGCACCGGCCACGTCGCCAGCGCGTCGGTCGAGCTGGCCTGTTCCCGGGGCCGGGTGTTCGAGGCGTTCACCGACGCGCAGCTGTACTCGCGGTGGCTCGGCGCGCCGGTCAGCGTCGTGGACGGGCACGTCTCGGCCACGCTGGAGTGGGGCACGCAGGTGCGGGGCCGCTACGAGCACGTCGTCGAGCCCGAGCTGATCGTCATGTGGTGGGACTTCGCCGACGACCAGGTGCCGGTCCCCGGCGGTGAGCAGCGCGCGTACGCCCACTTCAGCGACGCCGTGGACGGGGGGGGGGCGCGTCGAGGTCCACCAGCTGGTGGACACCCTGGAGCAGGCCACGTTCATGCACCACGCGTGGCGGCTGGTCCTGGGCCGACTCGCCGAGGCCGCCCCGCACCTCGTCGACGACGCGGCGGCGGCCGAACCGCGCTCCCGCCGGCCCAAGCACCGTGGGACGCCCCCGACCGGCTGAACCCGGCCGGCGGGCGGGCCGGCTGGTCCGGCGCCGTTGGTCCCGGCGGGGGTGTCCCGCTGGTCCCTCCCCCGGCGACCGTCGCCCGGCGAGGCTGGGCGGCGAGCGGCGGGCGCCGCCGGGAGGAGGACCCGCAGATGAGCACGGAGCACGACGCCGAGACCGGAGCCGGCACGGTCGTGGTCGGCGTGGACGGGTCGGCCGGCGCGCGGGTCGCGCTCGACCGGGCGCTTCGCGAGGGCGCGCGGCTGGGCACCGACGTCACCGCCGTCGCCGCGTTCTCGCCGTCGGACCAGTGGGCGATCGAGCTCGGCTCGGCGCCGCCCGATCTCGAAGCGGTGGGCGAGAGGGTCCGCGCCGGCGTGCAGAGGACCGTCGACGACGCCGTCGCGGCGGCGAAGGGGGAGGGTGTGGACGTCCCGGAGGTGCGGGTCGTCGCGGACGCGGGCGCGCCCGCGGACGTGCTGTGCCGCGTCGCCCGCGACGCCGAGCTGCTCGTCGTCGGGCACCGCGGCCGGGGCGCGCTCGCCACGCGGCTGATCGGCTCGGTCGGCCTCGGCGTCGTCGTGCACGCAAGGTGCCCGGTGCTCGTGGTGCGCGCGCCGGAGACCGCCGACGCCTGAGACCGCGGGCTCGCCGCCTACGCTCGCGGCGTGATCCGTGTGTTCCTCGTCGACGACCACGAGGTGGTGCGCCGGGGCGTGGCGGACCTGCTCGCCGGCGAGCCCGACCTCGCGGTGGCGGGCGAGGCCGGCACGGTGGACGAGGCCCTCGCCCGCATCGGGGTCGTGGCGCCCGACGTCGCCGTCCTCGACGTGCGCCTTCCGGACGGCAACGGCGTCGAGCTGTGCCGCGAGCTGCGGTCCCGCCACCCCGAGCTCGCCTGCCTGATGCTGACCTCGTTCACCGACGAGCAGGCGATCCTCGACGCCGTGCTCGCGGGCGCGAGCGGCTACGTCGTCAAGGACGTGCGCGGCAGCGACATCGCCGCAGCGGTGCGCGACGTCGCGTCGGGGCGCAGCCTGCTCGACCACCGGGCCGCCGCCGTGGTCATGGCGACGTTGCGCACGCCGTCGGGGCCCCCGGACCCCACCGCCGAGCTGACCCCGCAGGAGCGCGCGGTGCTCGACCTCGTCGGCGACGGGCTCACCAACCGCCAGATCGGCGAGCGGCTCCACCTGGCCGAGAAGACGGTCAAGAACCACGTCACCCGGTTGCTCGCCAAGCTCGGCCTCGAGCGCCGGGTGCAGGCCGCGAAGGTCGCGACCGAGGCGCGGCGCCGTCGCGGCTGATCACCGCTTGCGGGCGCTGATGACCCCCGTGTCGAAGCCCGCGAGATGCAGCCCGCCGTGGAAGCGGGCGTGCTCGACCTTGAGGCAACGGTCCATCACCACGGTCAGGCCGGCCTCGACACCGCGGTGCGCGAGCTGCTCGTCGTAGAGGCCGAACTGCGTCCAGAACGTCGCCGCCCCGGCCGCGATCGTCGCGTCGAGGACGTCGGGCAGGTCCTCGAGACGGCGGAAGACGTCGACGAGGTCGGGCGTCACCGGCAGCGCGTCCAGCGACGGGTACACCGGCCGGCCGAGGATCTCGCTCGCATTCGGGTTGACGAACCAGACGTCGTAGTCGGTGGACCCGAGCAGGTAGGTCGCGACGAAGTTCGACGCCCGTGCCGGGTTCGGCGAGGCGCCGACCATCGCGACGGTGCGCGTGCGGCGCAGGACGGCCTGGCGCTCCTGCGCGGTCGGCGGGGTCCAGGTGCCCGCGGTGCTCGTCATCGGCCGGACTCCTTCGTCGCCTCGGTGAGCGCCTGGTCGAGGTCCCACAGGATGTCGTCGGCATCCTCGATCCCCACGCTGATGCGGATGAGGTCGGGCCGCACGCCGCCCTCGCGCAGCTGGTCGGCGGTCAGCTGCTGGTGGGTGGTGGACGCGGGGTGCAGCACGAGCGTGCGCGCGTCGCCGATGTTGGCGAGGTGGCTGCACAGCTGCACCGACTCGATGAACCGCCGGCCCGCCGCCCGGGCCGAGTTCACCGGGTCCTCGTCGGCACCGCGGACCCCGAAGCTGAACACCGCTCCGGGGCCGGCCGGCAGGTACCGGCGCGCCCGCTCGTGGTGCGGGTGGCTCGGCAGCCCCGCGTAGCTCACCCACGCGACCCGCTCGTCGGCCTCGAGCCACTCGGCGACGCGCCGGGCGTTCGCGACGTGGGCCTCCATCCGCTGGGGAAGCGTCTCGACGCCCTGGAGCAGCAGGAACGCCGAGTGCGCCGACAGCGTCGCCCCGACGTCGCGCAGCTGCTCCGAACGGATCTTGGTGAGGAAGCCGTACTCCTGGAAGTTGCCCCACCAGGTCAGCCCGCCGTACGACGGGATCGGGTCGGTCATCTGGGGGAAGTTGCCGTTGCCCCAGTCGAACCGGCCCGACTCGAGGATCACCCCGCCGAGGGTGGTGCCGTGCCCGCCGAGGAACTTCGTCGCCGAGTGGATGACGATGTCGGCGCCGTGCTCCATGGGCCGGCACAGGTACGGCGTGGCCATGGTGGCGTCGATGATCAGCGGCAGACCGCGCTCGTGGGCCACCTCGGCCAGCGCGGCCACGTCGGTCACCTCGCCCGACGGGTTCGCGATGATCTCGGCGAACACGCAGCGCGTCCGGTCGGTCATCGCGGCGCGGAAGGCCTCGGGGTCGTCGCCGGCGACGAACGTCGTGTCCACGCCGAAGCGGCGCAGGGTGACGTCGAGCTGGGTGACCGTGCCCCCGTAGAGCGCGGCCGCGGCCACGATGTGGTCGCCCGCGCCCGCGAGCGTCGCGAAGGTGAGGAACTCCGCGGCCTGCCCGGAGCTGGTGGCCACGGCGCCGAGCGCGCCCTCGAGGCTGGCCAGGCGCTCCTCGAGCGCGGCGACCGTGGGGTTGGCGATGCGGCTGTAGATGTTGCCGTACTTCTGCAGCGCGAACAGGTTCGCGGCGTCGGCGGTGTCGTCGAAGACGAAGCTCGTCGTCTGGTAGATCGGCACCGCGCGGGCGCCCGTCGCGGCGTCGGGCACGGCGCCGGCGTGCACGGCGCGGGTGCGGAACCCCCAGGGACGGTCAGCGGCCACCCCGCCGTTCTACCGCACGACGACGGCACCCGGACGACCGGCGAATGATTGCCGACGGCGCATGGGTGGGAAGGCCTGCCACTCGTCGACACGGGAGGACCACCATGGCCGTCTGCGAGACCTGCGGGAACGACTACGAGCTGGCGTTCGAGATCACGGCGCAGGGTGCGACGCACACCTTCGACAGCTTCGAGTGCGCGATCCACAAGATGGCCCCGCGCTGCGAGCACTGCGGCGTCACGATCGTCGGCCACGGCCACCAGGCCGATGGCCGGTTCTTCTGCTGCGCCCACTGCGCCTCGGCGTCCGTCGGGGCGTCGACGGTCGACCACGCCTGATCAGCGGAAGTAGGCGTTCGCCGGCGCCTGGAAGGAGAACAGGATCGCCGCGACGATGAGCGCGGCCTGCAGGAGGCTGACGGTCGTCGACAGGAGGCCGAGGTTGACGCCGAGGCCCGCGGTGAGCAGGACGCCGAGCACGGTGAACACCGCGGAGATGCCGCCGAGGACGGTCAGCGCGATGCGGGCCCAGTTCTCGCCGCGGCGCAGGCGCAGCGCGCAGTAGACGATCGCGCCGAGGAAGAGCAGGCCGATGATCGCGCCGACGATGGTCCCCGCGGCCGCGGTAGCGCCCGGGGCCGCGGGCATCGTCGCGAACGAGAGGGCGCTGCCGAGGACGCCGACGACCACGGCGGCGATCCAGAGCCGGAACGAGCGTTCGACGGGGGTCGGCGGGGCGGGGGTGGTCACGGGCGCACGGTAGGGCACCGCAGGTCCCGTGCCCACCGCCAGACCGTGCCCTCCTCGGGGTCCGTGGCCTCGCCGTCGCGGAGGAAGCCGTGGCGGCGCAGCACCGTCGTCGACGCGGTCTCCTCGGGCCGGGTGTGCGCCACGACCCGGCGCAGCCCGGCCGCGGTGGCGTGCGCGAGCCACAGCCCGACCGCCGCCGTCGCCACGCCCCGGCCCCGACGCGAGGGCGCGACCGAGTAGCCGATCTCGACCTGGCCGTCGACCGGAGGGCCGGTGAAGCCGCCGAGCCCCACCACCTCGTCCCCCTCGACGACCAGGTGGGCGAACCACGCCGGGTCGACCCCGCCCTCGAGCGCGGTGACGGTGGGCTCCAGCGCCTCCGGGAACGCCAGGAACCCCTCGACCGGCGTGAGCCCGAAGCGCTCGGCGAACGCCTCCGGCTCGGTCAGCAGCGTCACCGCCTGTTCGGGCTGCAGCGGCACGACCTCGATCCCCACGTGAGCGATGTTCGCGGCTACAGCCGTGAATTTCACTCACATACCGTGCATCTTCGCGATGACCTGGAGCATGACCTCGTCGGCGCCGCCGCCGATCGACGTGATCCGCATGTCGCGCAGGAAGCGCGCGGTCCACGTCTCCTCCATGTAGCCCAGCCCGCCGTGGTACTGCAGGCAGGTGCGGGCGACATCCTCGCAGAGCCGGCCGATCGCGAGCTTGGCGATCGTCGCGAACTTCGAGGTGTCCTCCCCGCGCAGGTAGGCCTCGGCGCAGGCGTAGTTGTAGTGCCGGCACATGTCGAGGCGGGCGTAGAGCTCGGCGAGCTGGTAGGTCAGGTACTGGTTCCTGATCAGTGGCCCGCCGAACGCCTCCCGCGTGCGCAGGTAGGCCGCCGTGCGGTCCAGCGCCCGCTCGCACGCCCCGACCCGGCCGTAGCAGGCCACCATGCGCTCGTTCTGGAACTGGGCCATCTGCTGCTGGAAGCCGCGCCCGACCTCGCCGATGGTGTTGGCCACCGGCACCCGCGCGCCGTCGAACGCCAGCTCCGCGGTGTCCGAGCAGCGGTTGCCGAGCTTGTCGAGCTTGCGCGAGACGCTGACGCCGGGGGTGTCGGTGGGCACGACGATCTGGCTGATGCCCCGCGCGCCCCCCTCGTCGGAGGTCCGGGCGAGCAGGCAGAGCCAGTCCGCCTCCACCCCGTTGGTGATGTAGAGCTTCGAGCCGTTGATCACCCACTCGTCCGCTCCATGATCGTTCTCGCGGCGGATCGCGCGGGTCTTCAGCCCGGCGACGTCGGAGCCGGCGTCGGGCTCGGTGACCGCGATCGCCGTGACGTGCGCCCCGCGGATCGCCGGTGCGAGGTAGCGCTCCTTGAGCTCGTGGCTGCCGAAGCGGGCCAGCGACGGCGTCGCCATGTCGGTCTGCACGGCGATCGCCATGCCGACCCCCGCGGCGTCCGCGCGCCCGATCTCCTCGGCCAGCACCACCGAGAACAGGTGGTCCGCGCCCCCGCCGCCGTACGCGGGGTCGTACTCGAGGCCCAGGAAGCCGAGGTCGCCGAGCTTGCCGAACAGCTCGTGCGTCGGCATCCGCCCCTCGCGCTCCCACGCATCGACGTACGGGTCGATCTCCCGCTCGACGAACGCCCGCACGGTCTTGCGGAACGCCTGGTGCTCCTCGGTGAACGCGACCATCTACGACCCCTTCTGCACGCGCCGGCGGAGGACGGCTTTCTGGATCTTCCCGGCCGGTGTCAGCGGCAACTCGTCGACGAACTCGACGACGCGCGGCACCTTGTAGTCCGCCAGGCGCTCGGCGGCGAGGGCGACGAGCTCGTCGGCGGTGACGGTGCTGCCCTCGCGGCGGACCACGAAGTAGTGCCCGACCTCGCCGTGGGTGTCGTCGGGCTCGCCCACCCCGGCCGCCATCGCGACGCCCGGGTGCGCGCCGAGGACGTTCTCGACCTCGACGGGGTAGACGTTGTAGCCGCCGGAGATGAACATCTCCTTGAGCCGCCCGCGCAGCGCCAGGTGGTCGCCCCGCACGCGGGCGACGACGTCACCCGTCGCCAACCAGCCGTCGGGACGGAACGTCGCGGCGTCGGGCACGTTGCGGTAGCCCGCCGCGACCGACGGGCCGCGCAGCCAGAGCTCGCCCTCGTCGGCGTCGGTGCCCTCGATGGGGTCCACGACCCGCGCCTCGATCCCCGGCAGCGGTACACCGAGCGTGCCGGCGACGGTGTCGGCGTCGTCGTCGAGCGCCGACATCACCGCGGCGCCGGAGGTCTCCGACAACCCGTAGAGGTTGACGACGCGGGCGTGCGGGGCGGCGGCGGTGATCGCCGCGCACAGGGCGGGCTCGACGTTGGAGCCGCCCGCGACGGCGTAGCGCAGCGTCTCCAGCGTGCCGACGCCGGCGCGGGCCATCTCGGCGAGCAGCAGCGTCCACATCGTCGGCACGCCGGCGAAGACCGTGACGCCGTGGGTGGTGACGTCGCGCAGCGCGCCCGCCGGGGAGAAGCCGGGGGTCAGCACGACCTCGCTTCCCGCGACGAGTGCCGAGAGGAGCGTGCAGGTCAGCCCGCCGACGTGCGTGAACGGCATGGTCGCGAGGAACCGGTCGTCGCGGCCGAGCCCGAGGTGCTCCGCCTCCGCCCCCGCCGAGGCCAGCAGGCTGCCGTGCGTGAGCACCGCGCCCTTCGGTGCCCCGGTGGTGCCCGAGGTGTAGAGCAGGACGGCCGGATCGCCGGTGCCCGCCTCGTCGCCCCGGGCCGCGGCCGGCGCCCCGCCGACGAGCTCGTCCGCGTCGGTGACCACGTGCTCGAGTCCCGGCAGCCGGGGCCGCAGCTCGGCGTAGAGGGCGGTGAGGTCGGTGTCGCCGGCCTCGGGCACGGTCACGACCAGGCGCGCCCCGGAGTCGCCGAGCATGTGCTCGAGCTCGCTCCCGCGGTAGCGGACGTTGAGGGTGACGAGCACGGCGCCGAGCCGGGTCGTGGCGAACAGCAGGCCGACCCACGCCGCCCCGTTGGGCAACGCCACGCCGACGCGGTCGCCCGGCCCGACGCCCCGCGCGGCGAGTCCCGCCGCGAGCCGGTCGACGTGCTCGTCGAGCTCGGCGAGAGTGACGGCCCCGGGTTCCCGCGCCACGGAGCGCAGCCGGCCGGGCTCCGCCTCGCGGAGGAACACGGCGTCCGGGCGGTCCCGGGCCGCGGTGCGCAGGAGGCCCGAGATGCTCATGTCGGGAGCCCGTGCAGGTAGGCCAGGGCCGGACCCCAACGGTCGGTCTGCGAGCCGGTGGGGGCGTAGAGCGGGATCCGCTGGGCGACGCTGCCGAAGCGCCGCTCGAGAGCGGGGCCGACCTGGTCGGGCTCGGCGACGATCGCGATGGTGTGCAGGACCTCGTCGTCGAGCGCGTCGCCCATGGCCTCCCACTGAGTCGGATCCTCGGCCGCTCGCTTGGACAGGGTGTTGAGCTCACGGGCGAGCTCGCCCCAGCCGTGCAGCTCGAGCACCGGGTGATAGGCCGGGGTCGAGCCGTAGAACGCGACCTGGCGGCGCACCTCCCGGACCGACGCGGCGAACTCCTCCTCGGTGTCGCCCGTCGCGATGAGCGCCGTGGCCGAGAACTCGAACCCGCTCCCGTCGCGGCCGGCGCGCTCGAAGCCCCGGTGCAGGGCGGGCAGCGTCACCTCGTGCAGGTAGCGCTCCGTGGAGAACGCGTGGGCCATGAAGCCGTCGGCGACCTCTCCGGCGACCGCGGTCATCCGCGGGCCGACGCCGGCGAGGTGGATCGGTGGGTGGCCGTGGGGGTTCGGGCCGGGCGAGAAGAAGGGCGTCATCAGCGTGTGCGTGTAGAACTCGCCGCGGAACTCGAGGCGCTCGCCCGTGGCCCAGGCGTCCCAGATCGCCCGCACGGCGCGGATGTACTCGTGCATCCGGTCGGCGGGGCGCGACCAGGGCATCGAGAACCGCTTGGTGACGTGCGGCTTGATCTGCGTGCCGAGCCCCAGGACGTAGCGCCCGCCGGTGACGAGGTGCAGGTCGTTGGCGGTCATCGCGGTCGTCATCGGGGTGCGGGCGAACGCGACGGAGATCGCCGTGCCGAGGGTGATGCGCTCGGTCCGCGTCGCCGCCAGCGTGATCATGACGGCGGGGTCGTGCTGGGTCTCCGACGCCCACACCGCGTCGTAGCCGGCCTTCTCCGCGGTCACCGCGTCGTCGGCGAAGCTGTCCAGCCCGCCGGTCACCACGGTCGCGTCGACCTTCATCGCAGCAGCTCCTCGGGTACCTCGACGTGTCGGGCCCGCACGAACTCGCCGAGCCCCTTGGCCTGTGGGTCGAGCGCGAGGTTGTCGGCCACGCCGCGGCCGAGGAACCCGACGACGGTCACCCCCACCGCGCGCAGCTCCGGCAGCGCCCAGAGCCGCAACGGGCAGCCCGCCGCGTCCTCGCCGAGCAGCCACGTGACGTGCTCGTCGTCCCACCAGCCGGCGAGCCAGTCGTACGCCGCGTCGTCCCGTGCCCACAACCCCAGCGTCGCGTTGCCGCCCTTGTCGCCCGACCGCGCGCCGACCAGCCGCCCGAGCGGGACGCGGGCGGCGGGGCTGGGGGCGGCGGGGCTGGGGGTGGCGGAGCTGGGGGTGGCGGGGCTGGGGGAGCGAGGGACGCCTTCGCTGCGTGCGACGCAGTCGGGGCGTCCTTCGCTGCTCGGGCGGGCGGCAGGGTTCTCGGTGCGAGGGGCTCCTTCGCTGCGTGCGACGCCGTCGGGGCGTCCTTCGCTGCTCGGGCGGGCGGCGGGCGGGTCGACGGTCCGGACCCGGTCGCCGAGGCCCACGAGCTGGGGCAGGTCGGCGGCGGGCAGGAGGATCGGCCAGAAGACGCTCGCGGCGCTGCCCGGGCCGGGCGGGGCCGTGGCGAAGAAGCCCGGGTAGCCGGCGAGAGCGGTCTCCACGGCGGCACGCGACAGGCGTCCCGCGGCCTCCTTGGTGCCCGCGACGGCCACGGTGAGCAGGGCGACCGCCTCGGTCATGCGTGCCGGGTCGGGGCGGTCGGCGCGCAGCAGCCGGGTCTCGACGCGGTCGAACGCCTTCCGCCCGCCCGGCACTCCGGCCCACAGCGCGGCGAGCGCGTGCTCCGCCTTCGCCTCGACGTCGAGACCCGTGAGCACGAAGGTCATCTCGTTGTGCCAGCCGGCGGGCACGACCGCGCCGACCTTGACGGTGTCCGGCGGCGCCTCGCCGCGGGTCCCGGCGATCCGCACGCGATCGGGCGCCTCCTGCGTGAGGGCGACGGTGTCGAGGCGCGCGGTGACGTCCGGGGTGAGGTAGCGCGGCCCGTCGACCTCGTAGAGCAGCTGCGCGGTGACCGTCTCCACGGTCACCGCCCCGCCCGTCCCCGCCGCCTTGGTGACGACCGCGGAACCGTCGGCCTCGATCTCGGCGACGGGGAAGCCGACGTGCTCGGTGCCGTCGAGCTCGCCGGCGAACGAGAAGTTGCCGCCCGTGGCCTGTGCGCCGCACTCGATGACGTGCCCGGCGACGACCGCGCCGGCGAGGGCGTCGAGGTCGTCGGCATCCCAGCCGTGGTGCCACGCCGCGGGGCCCACGACGACCGCGGCGTCGGTGACCCGGCCCGTGACGACGACGTTCGCGCCGTCGGCGAGCGCCGCGACGATACCGCGGCAGCCGAGGTAGGCGTTGGCGACGACCGGCGTGTCGGGCAGCGGCTCGCCGGTCTCGAGGTGCGCGGTCTGCTCGGGCGGCAGGGCGCGCACACGGTCGGTGACGTCGTCCCCGCCCACCCAGGCGACCACGGCGCGCTCGTCGATCGCGGCGATATCCGCGGCGCAGCCGGCGGGATCGAGCCCGCCCGCGTTGGCGACGACGAGGATGCCGGCGTCGAGGCAGTCGGCGAGCACGTCGCGCATCTGGCGCACGAACGTCGATGCCCAGCCGCCGGCGCCGCGCTCGCGCTGCTTGGCGAGCAGGCCCATCGTGAGCTCGGCGAGCCAGTCACCGGTGAGGACGTCGACGTGGACGCGGCCCTCGCGGTGGGCGTCGACGATCTCGCGGGCGGCGGCGAGCCGGTCGCCGTAGAACCCGGACACGTTGGCGATCGCGATCACTCGGCGACTCCCAGCGTGACCAGCGTCGCGTGCGCGTCGACGTACTGGCCGACCGCGACGTGCACGGTCTCGACGACCCCGTCGGCGGCCGCGAGCGCCGGGTGCTCCATCTTCATCGCCTCCAGGACGACGAGCTTCTGGCCGGCGACGACGTGCTCGCCCTCGCGGACCAGCACCTCGACCACCGTGCCGGGCACCTCGCTGACCGGCCCCGCCCCGCCCGCCGCGGCGTCGGGAGCGGGCAGGCGGGGCACCTCGCGCCAGGTGCTGTGACCCTCGCCGTCGTCGACGTACGCGGCGCCGTCGTGCTGGGCGACACGGCAGCGGTACTCCACGCCGTCGAGGGTGAGACGGACGGTCCCCGGGGTGAGGTCGCGGAGGCCGAGGTGGTGGTCGATGCCGTCGACGGTAAGGGTCAGGCCGGTGGCGTCGAGGCGGTGGCTGACGGCGACCTCGCCGTCGGGGCCGGCCCAGCGGATGACCGGGCGGGGCGTGTTCCGGAGCGTGCGCCACCCGGGCGGGGCGAGGGGGGCCCGGGGGTCGTGGGCGCGCCGGGCCGCGGTGGTGGCGGCGACGGCGGCCGCGAGGTGCACGAGGCGCGGGGTCGCGGGTTCCGGGGTGCGCAGGTCCCGGTGGGTGTCGAGGAAGTCGGTGCGGGTGGCGCCGGCGAGGAAGTCGGGGTCGCGCAGGACGGCGACGAGCAGGTCGCGGTTGGTGGTCGGCCCGTGGATCTCGGCGTGCGCGAGCCCGGCGGCGAGCTTCCTCGCGGCCGCGGTGCGCGTCGGGGCGTGAGCGACGACCTTGGCGATCATGGGGTCGTAGAACGCGCTGACCTCGCCGCTCGTCCCGAGCGCGTCCTCCCAGCGGAGGGTGTCGTCATGGCGGTAGTGGTGCAGGGTGCCCGGGCTCGGCCGGTCGCCCGCCGCCGGGTCCTCGGCGTAGAGCCGCACCTCGATCGCGTGCCCCCGAGGCCGCACGTCGTCCTGCGTGAACGGCAGCGGCTCCCCGTCGGCGATCGCGAGCTGCAGCGCGACCAGATCGACGCCGTACACCTCCTCGGTGACCGGGTGCTCCACCTGGAGCCTGGTGTTCATCTCGAGGAAGAAGAAGTCGAACTCGGGGAGTTCGAGCAATGCGGCTTTGCTGGCGTCAGACGCCAGGAACTCCGCATCCTCGATGAGGAACTCGACGGTCCCCACGCCCACGTAGCCCAGCTTCTCCGCCAGCGCGACAGCCGTGGCGCCCATGCGCTCACGCAAGGCCGGGGACACGACCGGCGACGGCGCCTCCTCGACGACCTTCTGGTGCCGGCGCTGGATCGAGCACTCGCGCTCGCCGAGGTGGACGACGCGCCCGTGCGCGTCGCCCACCACCTGGATCTCCACGTGCCGGGGGGCGTCGAGCAGGCGCTCGAGGAACACTGTGCCGTCGCCGAAGCTCCGCGCGGCCTCGGTGCGGGCGGAGCGGACGGCGTCGGCGAGCGCGTCGGACGAACGGACCTCCCGCATCCCGCTGCCCCCGCCGCCCGACGAGGCCTTGACCAGCAGCGGGAAGCCCACGGCGTCGGCCGCGCGGGCCCAGTCGCCGGGGTCGTCGGTGTCGAGCAACGCGTCGGGCAGCGTCGGCACGCCGGCCTCGCGGGCCAGCGCTTTGGCGGTGTGCTTGACGCCCATCGCCTCGATCGCCGCCGGGTCGGGGCCCACCCACGTCAGGCCGGCGGCGGCGCACGCGCGGGCGAAGGACGCGTTCTCCGACAGGAACCCGTAGCCGGGGTGCACGGCGTCGGCGCCGGTGGCGCGCGCCGCGGCGAGGACCTGGTCGACGTCGAGGTAGGTCTCGGTGCTCGTCGACCCGCGCAGTGCCACCGCCCGGTCGGCCTCGCCCACGTGCGGGGCGTCGGCGTCGGGCTCGGAGTAGATCGCGACCGTGCGGACGCCGAGGGTGCGCGCCGCCCGGATCACCCGCCGCGCGATCTCCCCGCGGTTGGCCACGAGCAGCGTGCTGATCACTGGCTCACCTCGAGAATGTGGAGTTCCTGGCGTCTGACGCCAGCAAAGCCGCATTGCTGGCACACCCCGTGTGCCACCACCCACCCGAGCACGCGCTCACATCCGGAACGGCGCGAAGCGGGTCGCACCGGTGATCGGGGCCGAGTGGACGGCCGAGAGCGCCAGCCCCAGGACCGTCCGCGTGTCGCGGGGGTCGATCACGCCGTCGTCCCACATCCGCCCCGAGGCGTACACCGCGTTCGACTGGGCCTCGACGGCGTCCTCGATCGCCTTGCGGGTCGCGCGGTCGGTCTCCTCGTCGTACTCCCGGCCCGCCCGCTCGGCCGAGCGCCGCTGCACCATCGACATCACCCCCGCCAGCTGCGTCCCGCCCATGACCGCGATGCGGTGGTTGGGCCAGGTGAACACGAACCGCGGGTCGTAGGCGCGCCCGGACATGCCGTAGTTCCCGGCGCCGTAGGACGCGCCGACCATCAGCGTCAGGTGCGGGACCTCGGAGTTCGACACCGCGTTGATCAGCTTCGCGCCGTCCTTGATGATCCCGCCCCGCTCGTAGGCCGAGCCCACCATGAACCCCGTGATGTTCTGGACGAACAGCAGCGGGATCGATCGCGCGTTGGCGAGCTGGACGAACTGCGCGCCCTTCTGCGACTCCTCGGAGAACAGGATCCCGTTGTTCGCCAGCACGCCGACCGGGAAACCGCCGATCGAGCCCCAGCCGCACACCAGCGTCGTGCCGTAGAGCGGTTTGTGCTCGTCGAACCGCGAGCCGTCGAGCACGCGGGCCAGGACGTCGCGCACCTCGACCGAACGCTTCGGATCGCTCGCGGCGCAGGCCAGCAGTTCCTCGGCGTCGAACCGCGGCGGGTCCGCCGGCAGCGACGGCCCCGGTCCACCGCGACGCCAGCCCAGGTCGGCGACGATCCGCCGCCCGATCCGCAGGGCGTCGCGCTCGTCGGCCGCGAGGTGGTCGGCGAGCCCCGACTCGCGGGCGTGCATCTCCGCCCCGCCGAGGGTCTCGTCGTCGACGTCCTCGTTGATCGCCATCTTCACCAGCGGCGGCCCGCCCAGGTACACCGTCGCCTGCCCGCGGACGAACACCGTGTACTCGCTCATCCCCGGCATGTACGCCCCGCCGGCCGTCGACGAGCCGAAGACCAGCGCGATCGTCGGGATGCCCCGCGCCGAGAGCCGCGTCATCTCCCGGAACGTCCGCCCGCCCGGCACGAACAGGTCGGCCTGGCGGGGCAGGTCGGCGCCTCCGGACTCGACGAGCGCGATCACCGGCAGCCGGTTGCGCTCGGCGATCTCCAGGGCCCGCAGCTGCTTGGTGACGCCGATCGGCGTGATCGACCCACCCTTGACGGTGGGCTCGTTCGCGACGACCAGGCACTCGACGCCGCTGACCGCCCCGATCCCGACGACGAGCCCCGCGCCCGGCCTGGTCAGGTCCGGTTCGTGGGCGCCGGCGAGCGCACCGATCTCGAGGAACGCGGCGTCGGGGTCGAGGAGCAGGTCGACGCGCTCGCGCGCGGTGAGGCGGCCCCGGTCGTGGTGCCGGTCGACGTACTTCGCCCCGCCGGCCTCGAGCACCGTCGCGGCCACCTCGTCGACACCGGCCAGTGTGGCGAGCATCGCCTCGCGGTCGGCGGCGTACTCGGGCGAGGACGGGTCGAGCCGCGAGCCCAGCACCGCGGCGGGCGAGATCTCCGGGACGCTCATGCGCGGACCGGACCCTTCCCCGGCGTCCCCGCGAACGCCTGCCCCAGCAGCATCCACTCACGCGCGGCGTCGCCGGTGACGACGAGCCCGGTGTCGTCGACGTGGCGCCGCCGCACGAGCACGAGGCAGAACTCCTCGACGTCGCCGGTGATGGCGTCGCCACGTGAGCGATCCGGGTCGTCATGGCGACCCGGATCACTCACGCGAGCTCCGCTCATCCACCCCCACACCGCGCCGGACGGACCGGTGAGCTCGACGCGGACGGGGGTGTCGGGGACGTCCATCCCGCGCACGCGGTAGCCCTGTGCGCGGGCGCGGACGGCGAGGTCGGCGACGTGGCGCAGGCGGTCGGACGGCGGCAGCCGCGTCCCCAGCGCGTCGGCGACGTCCGCGCCGTGCGCCCAGGTCTCCATGATCCGGCTGGTGATCGCCGACCGCAGCGACATCGCCGGCCCGAACCAGGGCAGCCGCGCGGTGGGGTCGCAGGCCCGGGCGGCGCGGTCGAAGGCGACGGCCGCCTCCTGCCAGGCCGCGAGCGCCGCCGGCCCGGACGCCGGCACCTGTGCGTTCGCGGCGTCGACGAAGCCCTCGACGTCGGTGATCGCGTCACGCTCGGCCTCGAACGCCTCGGGCGTGGAGATCGCGCGGGCGAACGCGCCGTCGAACCACGCGAGGTGGGCGACCTGGTCGCGCACCGTCCACGGCTCCGCCCGCGTCGGGCGCGACCAGTCCGCGGGCGGCCGGTCACGCAGCAACGCCATCACCGCGGCGCGCTCGTCGTCGAGGTCGGCCAGCAGCTCGTCGACCGAGGGCCCGGCCATCAGCCGTCCAACCCGAGCCGGCCCGCCACGACCTCGTTCATGATCTCGGTCGTGCCGCCGCCGATACCGAGGATCCGCGCGTCGCGGTAATGGCGCTCGACCTCCACGCCGTGCATGTAGCCCATCCCTCCGTGCAGCTGGACGGCGCGGTCGACGACGGCGTCACACGCCGCGACCGCGGTGTTCTTGGCCATCGCCAGCTCGGTGACGACGTCGGTGTCGGACGAGCCCGCCTGCCACCGCGCCAGCACGTCGCGCACGTACGTGCGGGCGACCGTCGCCTCGCGGGCCATCTCGGCGACCTGGTGGCGCACCACCTGGCGCCGGGCCAGCGGCTCGCCGAACGTGCGGCGGCGGCGGACCCAGTCGACGGTCAGGTCGACGCACCGCTGCGCGGTGGCGTAGGCCTGGACCGCGAGCGACAGCCGCTCGGCGGCGAAGTTGACCATGATCTGGCGGAAGCCCGTACCCTCGGCGCCGACGAGGTTCGACGTCGGCACGCGCACGCCGTCGAAGCGCAGCTCGGCGGTGTCGCTGCAGTGCCAGCCCATCTTGCGCAGGCGGGTGCGCGACACCCCGGGCCGGTCGGTCTCGACCACGAGCAGCGAGACGCCGCGGTGTCCCGGCCCGCCGGTGCGCACGGCCGTGGTGACGAAGTCCGCGCGCGTCCCCGAGGTGATGTAGGTCTTGGCGCCGTCGACGACGTACTCGTCACCCTCGCGGCGGGCGCGCGTGGTGATCGCCGCGACGTCGGAGCCGGTGTCGGGCTCGGTGATGCCGAGGCTCGCGATCGCCCGCCCCGCCAACGCCGGGCGCACGAAACGGTCGATCTGCTCGCGGTCGCCGGCGGCGGCGATGTGGGGGACGCCGATGCCGTGGGTGAACAGGCCCGCGCACACGCCGCTCGTCCCGCCGGAGAGGATCAGCTGCTCGGCGACGAGCAGGGAGTCGACGTGGTCGCCGGCGCCGCCCGCGGCGGCGGGGAAGCCGAGCTCGAGCAGGCCCAGGTCGCCGGCGCGCTCGTGCAGCGACCGCGGCAGGGCGCCCTCGTCCTCCCAGCGCGCGAGGTGCGGGACGACCTCGCGCTCGGTGAACTCGGCGACCAGCGCCCGCAGCGCCCGCCGCTCCGGAGTCGCCCAGGCGTCGTGCGCCGAGCCGGGGGAGCGAGGGTCGCCCTCGCTGCGTCCCACGCATCCAGGGCGTCCCTCGCTGCGCTCGTGGACCGCGTCGCCGGGGCGCGCCGTCACCGTGCGACCGCCTCGGCCCGGCCGGCGTAGCGCTCGCGCAGCACGCGCTTGAGCAGCTTGCCCGTGGCGTTGCGGGGCAGCTCGTCGACGATCTCCACGCGCCGCGGCGCCTTGAAGTGCGCGATGCGCTCGCGGGCGAACCCGATCACCTCGTCGGGGTCGACGGACCCCTCGGGCACGACGACCGCCACCACCGTCTCGCCCCACGTCGGGTCGCCGACGCCGATCACCGCGACGTCCGCGACGCCCGGGTGGCGGTGCAGTACCTGCTCGACCTCGACCGGGTAGACGTTCTCGCCGCCCGAGATGATCATGTCCTTCTTGCGGTCGACGAGCGTCACGAAGCCGTCGGCGTCGCGGATCCCGAGGTCGCCGGAGTGGAACCACCCGTCACGGACCACCTCGGCGGTCGCCTCGGGCCGGTTCCAGTAGCCCGCGAACACCGTCGGCCCGCGCAGCGCCAGCTCGCCGACCTCCCCGACGCCCACCTCCTCGCCGGACCCGTCCACCAGCTGCGCGTCGACGTGCATGAACGGGCGCCCGACCGATCCGGCGTGGGTGAGCACGTCGCGCGCGTCGAGGAAGAGCGCGGCGGGGGAGAGCTCGGTCATCCCGAAGCCCTCGGTGAACGTCCAGCCGAGGCGGGTGAAGTGCTCGATGACGGTGACGGGGCAGGGCGCGCCGCCCGAGATCGCCCAGCGCAGATCGCGCATCGGGGGTACCGCCGCCAGCCGGGTCAGCGCCGCCCACATCGCGGGGACGAGGAACTGGGTGGTGACGCCCTCGCGGGCCATGAGCTCGACGAACGCCGCCGGGGCGAACGACGGCACGACGACCACGGTGCCGCCGGCGTAGAGCGGGGGGAGCGCCGAGAGCCCCAGCGCGCCGATGTGGAACAGGGGCGCCGCCGCGATCGTCACGTCGGTGCCGCCGATGCCCGGCCCCGCGGTGACCATGTTGATCGCGTTCCACAGCATGTTGTCGTGCGTGAGCACCGCGCCCTTGGGCACGCCGGTGGTGCCCGAGGTGTACATGATCACGCAGGGGTCGTCGCCCGCGACCGGGCGCGCCTCGAGGGCCTGGTCGCCCGGCTCCTCGGCGAGCTCGACGACCGACGACACCGAGCCCACCGCGTCGCCGCCGGCCGCGAGGGCGTCCTCGGCCAGCGTCGCGAACGCCGCCGAGCGCACCAGCACCGTCGCCCCCGAGTCGGCGAGGACGTGGGCCACCTCGCCCGGCGCCAGACGGTGGTTGACCGGGACGGTGATCGCCCCGAGCCTCGCGGCCCCGAAGAGCCATTCCAGGTAGGCCGCGGAGTTCTCGCCGAGCAGCGCGACCCGGGCGCCCGCGCCGACCCCGAGGGCGGCGAGCGCAGCGGCCCGCGCCCCGATCCGGCGGTCGAGCGCGGCGTAGGTGTGCCGGGCGCCGGTGGCGACGTCGACCAGCGCCTCCGCCTCGGGGCGCCGCAGCGCCCGCCGCGCGATCCAGTCGGCGATCCCACCGTCCATCGCCGTCCTCCTCGAGAGATGACCCACGCCGGCGTGGCCTGGGCTACTCTGCCCGTACGTGCGGTCAGTTCACAAGGGGGCGCGATGACGGAGCCGGTGGTGGCCCCGGGGCGGGCCCGCGGCGGGCGGCGCGACGAGATCCTGGCGACCTTCACCCGGCACGTCGCCGAGCGCGGCTACGACCGTGCGAACTTCGGCGACGTCGCCGCCGAGCTGGGAATGAGCAAGGGCACGATCGTCCACCATTTCGGCACCAAGCACCGGTTGCTGGCCGAGGTGCAGGAGCGCTACATGCGCCGCCGCCTCGACGAGGCCCACGCCCTGCTGGCGCGGCTGCCCGCGCCGGAGCAGCGGATCGCGGCGTTCGTGCACGCAGGCGTGCGCTACTCCACCGACGAGCCGGCGACGACGGTCGCCTTCCAGCGCGAGGTCGTGCGCCTGACCGACGAGCCCGGGATGGAGACCGCGCGGGCCCAGCGCGACGCGTACCGCGACCTGGTGGTGGCCGTCCTGCAGGACGGGGCCGACGCCGGGGTCTTCCTGCCCGGCGACGCCCGGCTGCGCAGCCTGCAGATGTTCGGCTCGCTGCACTGGATGTGGACGTGGTTCGACCCGGCGGGCCGGCTGCGGCCCGGGGACGTGGCCGCGGAGTTCTGTCGCACGCTGCTGCGCGGCCTCGGCGTCCCCGAGGACGAGACCGCCACGGCCGCCGACCCCGACGGGCCGGTCGCGCGCTGCGTCGCGGAGGTGTGCGCTCCGCGCCCGTGAGCACTCTCGACTGCTCCAGCACCCGGAAGTGCTCACACGCGCGTCAGCGCACCAGCCCACTCCGCGAAGCCGGGGCTGGTCGGCGGCCAGAGCCAGCCCAGGGCGAGCTGGGCGACGGCGACGACGGCCAGCGCGAACACCAGCCCGCGCCGCGGACGGCGCGGGACGGCGATGAGCGCGAGGAGGGTGAACAGCACGGTGGTGCTGACCTGTGTGAACAGCAGCCCCGTCCAGACCGCGACGACCGACCCGGCGATGGGCAGGAGGTAGCCGATCAGCGGCAGCGGTTCGCGGATGCCCATGGAGACCGCCATGAGCAGATACAGCGGGGCGTGCAGCAGGCCGAGGCCGACGGTGACGGTGGCGGCACCGAGCGAGGCCCAGACCCCGCCGGGGAAGGCGAGGAAACCGGGGCTGTCGACGAGCGTCGCGAACGCCGCGCCGGAGAAGCGCCACTGCAGGAACGTCCACGCCGCGATGACGAACACGACGGGGAAGACCACGACGCCGACCGTCGCGGGGACGGCGGAGGGCTCGTCGCGGAAGCGTTCCCGCGCCAGGAAGACGGTCGAGGCGCCGAGTGCGAGCGCGAACGGCACGGTGATCGGACTGAAGCAGAACGCGAGGGCCAGGGCGAGACCGGCGCTGAACCCGCCCTCGGTGCTGCGCTCGCGCGCGAACCGCACGAAGCCCTGGACGGCGATCGCGAGCAGCGAGAGCGTCGCGATGCCGGGCAGGCTCTCGCTGACGAGGTAGGCCACCGCCGGCACGCCGAGGATCGGCAGGAGCAGCAGCCCGACCAGCCACCACGGGACGTCCCGCCGAACGGAGCACGCGCGCAAGGGGCCCGGGACCGCTCGATCGAGTGGTCCCGGGCCCTCGGGGTGCTCAGCGGGCGCGGCGGTACGAGCAGATCACCACGCCGGTCGTCGCCTGCTCGACGGACACGAGCTCGAGCGTCCGCGCGTTCCCGGACGTCGGGAAGACGCCCTTGCCGCCTCCGAGCAGGATCGGCTCGATCATCAGGCGGTACTCGTCGACGAGGTCGGCGTCCGCGAGCTGGGTCGCGAGCGACGCGCTCCCCTGCACCAGGAGGTCGCCGCCGTCCCGCTCGCGCAGGTCGCGCACGGCCCCGATCGCCCCGTCGGCGGCGTCGGAGGGCAGGAGCCGCGAGTTCTCCCACGTCAGGTCGGCCCCGGTGAGCGTGCGGGAGGCGACGTACTTGGTCATCCCGTTGATCCGGTCGGCGAACGGGTCGTCGGTCTGGTGCGGCCACACCGCCGCCGAGACCTCCCAGGTCCGCCGGCCGAACAGCATGGCCTCGGCGTCGCGCAGCGAGCGGTCCCACGTCGCGCCCAGGGTCTCGTCGAAGTAGGGCACGGACCAGCCGCCGTGGGCGAACCCGCCGTCGGTGTCCTCGTCGGGCCCGCCGGGGGCCTGGGTGACGCCGTCGAGGCTGGTGAACTGGGTGACGACGATGCGCACGGTGGTCTCCCTCGGTCGGGGGGCGGGTGATCAGCGGCGGGTGAAGGCGGGAACGAGGACGGCGGCGACCGCCAGGTGGATCAGGGTCAGGCCGACGCGGGTGGACGGCGACGCCTCGACGAGGCCGACCGGGATCATCGAGAGGGCGAGGACGCCGACGGCGAGCACGGTCCAGGCGGTGCGGCCCCACCGCGCGACCCGCTCGGCCAGCGCGAGCACGCCCCAGCCGACGAGGCCGATGATCGCGGTGCACGCGGCGGTGGTGGGCGCGTCGACGCGGGCCGTGCCCTGGGCGTCGGTGATCCAGTAGTCGGCGCCGGCGAGCGCGCCGACCGCCCAGGCGACGAGCGCGGCGGCGACGGCGCCGACGATGCCGAGCGCGCGGGTGCGGCGGCGGGAGCGGACCGGCGCGTCGGTCTCGGTGGAGGTGGCCGCGGTGGTGGTTGCGGCGGTGGCGGTGGCGGTGGACATGGTGACCTCCGGTGGGCTTCGGGGCTGGTGCTGCCCCTAGGTCGAACGGCGGTCACCGCTTTCGACACAGCCCTCGGAGAAATCGTCACTCCGGTCCGCCGATGTCCTCCAGCCACGCCTCGGGGTGCTCGGTGGCGAAGCGCTGCATCAGCGCCGCGCAGTCGGGGTCGTCGAGCACGGTGACCTCGACGCCGTTCTCCGCGAGCCACGCGTGCTGCCCGCCGAAGTTCTCCGCCTCGCCCACCACCAGGCGCGGGATGCGGAACTGGCGGATCAGCCCCGCGCAGAACCAGCACGGCGACAGCGTCGTCACCATCGTCGTGCCGCGGTAGTGCGGGCGCCGCCCGGCGGCCCGGAACGCCGCGGTCTCGCCGTGCGTCGCGGGGTCGCCGTCCTGGACGCGGCGGTTGTGCCCGCGTCCGAGCAGCTCGCCGTCCGGCCCGAACAGCGCCGCGCCCACGGGCACCCCGCCCGCCGCGGCCCCGGCGCGGGCCTCCTCGAGCGCGACGGCGAGCATGTCCCGGGGCTCCATCACGCGGCTCACCGTGCCACGTGCCGGTGTCAGCGGTGTGGCACCACGGACACTGGGTGTCCGTGGTGCCACACCGCTGACACGCCGAACGGCGCGCGCGAGGCATGCTGGGCCCCGTGCCGGAGCTCCCCGAGGTCGAGAACGCGCGTCAGGTCGTCGAGAAGGCCCTCGACCGGGTGATCACCGGCGTCGACGACCGCGACGAGTTCGTCTGCCGTCCCCACCGTCCCGGGGAGATCGACACCGCGCTCAAGGGCGGCCGGCTCGTCGCCGCGCACCGCCGTGGCAAGACGATGTGGTGCGACACGGTCACCGCCGACGGCGCCGAGGGTCCGCACCTCGGCATCCACCTCGGGATGGGCGGACGGGTCTTCGTCACCGGCCCGGACGGCGACGCCGACAGCCTCTACGCCGGCGGCGACCCGCACGTCGGCGGCATGCCGCGGAAGGCCGGCGAGCGCCCGGACAGACCCGACTGGGATCGGGTGCGGATCACGTTCGACGACGGCGGTGAGCTGCGGCTGTTCGACAAGCGCCGCCTCGGGCGCGTGCACCTCGAGCCCGACCTCGACGCGCTCGGCCCCGACGCCGCCGAGATCACCCGGGACGAGTTCCGGGCCCGCGTCGGCAAGGGCACGGCCCCGATCAAGGCCCGGCTGCTCGACCAGTCGGTGCTCGCCGGCGTCGGCAACCTGCTCGCCGACCAGACGCTCTGGCAGGCCCGCCTGAACCCGGCGCGGCCCGCGGGCGAGCTGTCGACCGAGGAGCTCGACGCGCTGCGCCGCGAGCTGCGCAAGGCCACGCGCAGCGCGATCTCCCGCGGCGGCGTGCACACCGGCGACGTCATTCCGCACCGCGCGAAGGACGAGACGTGCCCTCGCTGCGGTGCCCCGATGGAGCGCGGCACGGTGGGGGGACGGACGACCTGGTGGTGCACGCTCGAGCAGGCGTGATAGCACGCGCCGTCACCAGAAGTCCGAGACCGGGTAGCCCGATCAGGTGGAGAGCGCCGCAAGGTCGTCACACAGAAGTATTTGAACGGTCGACTTGTCGTGCGCAACCAAGCCGCCCGGCATCGCCGACCGTCGCCGCTCGCCGTTCTCAAGGGGACCGTACGGGCCTCGGGGACGGACCTCGCCCTCGCCGCCGCCTTCGCCCTCGGCACGCTGCCCGGCGCCGTGGTGCTCCTCGTGACCTGGCTGCCCGGCAGCCCTCTGATCGGGCTCGCCCTGCTCCTGCCCGGAGCGTTCGCCGTCGGCGGCGAGCGCCTCAGCCGCCGCCCCGCGGGTCCCGACATCCACGACCGCCAGCTCGACCACATCGTCGCCGCCCTCGTGGCGGTCGCCGCGGTCACGCTCGTCGCGGCGGGCTCCGTCGCCGGCGGGACGACGCAGCGCTCCACGCTCGTGCTCGCGACGCCGCTGCTCGCGGTCGGCCTCAGCGCGCTCCTGCACGGCACCCGGCGGCTCTGGCAGCAGCGCGCCGCCCCGCTCCTGCTGCTGCTCGCCTGGCCGGTGCCGTGGGAGGCCGCGCTGGCCCCGGTGACGGCGCGGGTCGGGCGGGAGGACCTGGCGCTCGCGGTCACCGCCCTGGTCGTGGCCCTGCTGGCCGTGCTGCTCGTCGCGCCGCGGCGCCGCGCGGCGGCCACGCGGATCGCGGCACCGGCCCCGGCCGCCGGACCCCGGGCCCTCGTGGTCGTCCCGCATGAGCCCGTCACGACCACACTGCCCGTCGCGGTCGCGGAGACGGTCGCCGCGCCGAGGGCCGCGGCGTGAGCGCCCCCGCCACGATCGCCGCCCGGTACGCCCTCGCGCGGTACACGAGCCCCGCCGAGCAGCTGGCGCTCACCGCCGACGGGTTCGCGGACGCCCACCCCGAGCTCTCGGCGCGCCCGCGGCCGCTGCGCCGCCGCGTCCGCGTGGTGTTCCTCGCCGTGCTGGCCGTCGTCGGGGTCTGCCTCGTGCTGTGGCCGGCGACCGTCGCGGCCACCGTCGTCGGGGCCTTCGTGCTGCTGCACTGCGCGACGACCCTCCATCGCCTCGAGCTCATCCGCCGCGCCGTGGCCGACGACCCGACGATCGAGGTCACCGACGAGGACGCCCGGGCGGTGCCGGACGCGGCGCTGCCGCACTACACCGTGCTGGTGCCGGCCTACCGCGAGCCGGAAGTGATCGCCCGGGTCGTCGCCGGCATGACCGCCCTGGAGTACCCCGCGGACCGGCTGGAGGTCCTGCTGCTGCTCGAGGCCGACGACGGCGAGACCCTCGCCGCCGCGCGGGCCGCGCTGGGCGGCGAGCGGCGGGGACCGATCGCGATCGTCGAGGTCCCGCCCGGCGAGCCGCGCACGAAGCCGAAGGCCTGCAACATCGGCCTGCTGCGTTCGCACGGGCAACTGGTGACGATCTTCGACGCGGAGGACCGGCCGGAGCCGCTGCAGCTGCGCCGCGCGGTGGTGGCGTTCACCCGTCTCGGGCCGCGCGTGGCGTGCCTGCAGGCGCGGCTGACCTACCACAACGCCGAGCAGAACCTGCTGACGCGCTGGTTCACCGTCGAGTACGACACGTGGTTCCGCTGGTTGCTCCCCGGACTCATGGCCACCGGCGCCCCCATCCCGCTGGGCGGCACGTCCAACCACATCCGCCGCGAGGCCCTCGTGGCGGTCGGCGGCTGGGACCCGTGGAACGTCACCGAGGACGCGGACCTCGGGCTGCGCCTGGCGCGCTGCGGCTACGAGGTGGCGATGCTCGGCAGCACCACCGAGGAGGAGGCCAACTCCGACGCCATCAACTGGGTCAAGCAGCGGTCCCGCTGGTACAAGGGCTACCTGCAGAGCTTCGCCGTGCACGTCCGGCGCCCCGTCGCCCTCACCCGCGAGATCGGGCTCCGCGGTGTCCTCGGCCTCGTGCTCTTCGTCGCCGCGACCCCCGTGCTCGCCATGGTCAACCCGGTGTTCTGGGGCCTGACCGCCCTGTGGATCCTCGCGCGGCCACCGGCCGTCGCCGCCGTGTTCCCCCGGTCGTGTACTACCCGGGGCTCGCGGTGTGGATGGTCGGCGGGCTCGCCGCGATCCTCGCCGGCGTCGCCAACGCGCGCGCGGCCGGCAAGCCCCACCTCGCCGCCGCCGCGCTCGTCGCGCCCCTGTACTGGGTCCTCATGTCGCTCGCCGCGATCAAGGCCGGGGTGCAGCTCGTCGCCGCGCCCTCCTACTGGGAGAAGACCACCCACGGCCTCGACGTCGCGCCCGAGAAGCCCGAGCAGGAGGTGGCCGCGTGACCGACCTCGCGACCCGCCCGCTCCTGCCCGGAGCCCTGCCGCCGGCGGAACGGACCCGCCCGCCCCGCCGGCGTCCGGGTGCCGCCGGCGCCTGGTTCCTCGCCGCCCTGGCCCTCTACGTCGCCGCCGGCGTCGTACTGGTCGGGGTCCACGACGGGGTCATGGAGGACGCGCTCGCGCGGCTGTCCGCGGCCTCGTCGGTGTGGTCGTCGAGCGACCCCGAGCTCACCGCCATCGGGTACGTCTGGACCCCGCTGCCGGCGCTGCTGATGGTCCCGTTCACGCCGCTGCGCGTGCTGTGGCCGGCACTGGTGTCGCAGGGCTACCTCGCGGCGCTGCTCTCCGCCGTCGCGAGCGCCGCCGCCGTCGCCACCACCTGGGGGCTCCTGGGCGACGTCCGGGTCCGCCCGTTCCGTGGGGCTCGTGGCCGGCCCGGTGGCGGCGGCGTTCGTGCTCTGGGCGCTCGTGAGCTGGCTGGTGGTGGGCTCGCCGTTCGAGCAGTTCACCTCCGCCTACGGCAACGCGACCCTGCTCGCGAGCGCCGACGCCGCCGCGGTGTCCGTCGCCCTGCCCGCGCGCCAGCTGCTGTGGCTGGCGCCCGCGCTGCTGCCCGTGCTGGTCCTCGTCCTCGCGCGGGCCCTGGGGCGGACCCGGCCCGCAGGGCGGGGCCGCGCGCTCGCCCTGGTCGCGGTGCCCGTGGTGCTGTTCGGCACGGTGCTGGCGTTCGAGTGGGTCACCTACCTGTCCGGGAACCTGCTCGGCTTCCTGCGCTACCAGATCACGGCCATCCCGCTGGTGGTCGTGCTGCTCGGCCTGCTGCTCGCCCGCGACGACGAGGACCGGGGTCGGGAGAGCGGACTCCTGCGGGCGTCGGCCGGCGGGCTGGTCGTGGTGGCCGTGCTCGGCGCGGGCATCGTCACCTCCGCGCGGGCGATGGTCGCCGAGCCGGTGGACGCCACGCAGGAGTACCACCGGGTCGCCCCGCTGGTCGGGGCCGCGGGTCCGGACGTGTCGGCCCTGGGGATGTGGGCCGAGGACCGCGAGGTCGCCGCCCGGATCGACGGGATGGACCTCCCCCCGGCGAGCGTGCTCGTCGACTCCGGCAGCGGCTTCGCCGTGGTCGCCGCGAGCCGGCACCCCGAACGCTTCCTCATCACCTCGGACGACGGCTTCGCGGCGGCCCTCGCCGACCCGCCGGGGCACGGCATCCGTGTCGTCCTGCGCTCCGAGGCCGGCGGCGTCGACGCGGTGCGCACCCGCTGGGCCTCCCTCGGCACGCCCGGGGCGCCCGCGTGGGCGCGGTCGCTCGGCGCGGTCGCACCGGCCACGCCGTTCTCCCCCACCTGGACGCTCTGGGCGGTGACCGGGCGCCCCTGACGGAGCGGACTCGACTGATGCGCTCTACCGGCGGGTACACGACGGACCGCACCCGAACGGACGACGACGTCGGTGGGAGAACCCGGATGGCGCGAGCACGCAGGAACGACGACCGGCGGCCCCCGGCCGAGGTCACGGCGCAGGTCCGGGAAGTGTGGCGCGACGTGCTGCGCCGGGACCCGCACCAGCGGCTGTTCCACGGGGACGTGCGCGGTGTGCTGACCAGCATCGGCCCGGTGCTCGCCGAGCATCCCGAGTACGTCGACGTGGTCGGGCGTCTGTGCGAGCCCGAGCGCCAGATCGTCTTCCGGGTGCCGTGGGTCGACGACGCCGGGCGCACGCGTGTCAACCGCGGCTTCCGCGTCCAGTTCAACTCCGCGCTCGGCCCCTACAAGGGCGGCCTGCGGTTCGCGCCGTCGCTGGACCTCGACACGGTCAAGTTCCTCGGCTTCGAGCAGGTGTTCAAGAACGCGCTGACCGGCCAGGACATCGGCGGCGGCAAGGGCGGCGCCGACGTCGACCCCAAGACCTGCTCGCCGGGTGAGCTGATGCGCTTCTGCCAGGCGTTCGGGACCGAGCTCGCCGCCCACGTCGGGGCCGCCACCGACGTGCCCGCCGGCGACATGGGCGTCGGGCCGCGGGAGATCGGCTGGATCTACGGCCAGTACCAGCGCATCATCGGCTTCCACGAGCCCGGCGCGTTCACGGGCAAGCCGTTCGTGCTCGGCGGGTCGGCGCTGCGGCCCGAGGCCACCGGCTACGGCGTCGTCTACTTCACCCAGCGCATGCTCGCCGAGCAGGGCCGCGACCTCGACGGCGCCCGCGTCGTCGTCTCCGGCAGCGGCAACGTGGCGACCTACGCCATGGACCGGGCGATCACCGCGGGGGCGACCGTCGTGGGCTGCTCGGACTCGCGCGGCGCGATCTCCGAGCCCGACGGTGTCGACGTCGATGCGCTGCGCGAGGTCAAGGCCCGGGGCGGCTCGGTGGCCGACTACGCCGAGAAGCGCTCGGGCGCCACGACCTCCTCGGCGTCGCCGTTCACGCTGGAGTGCGACGTCGCCCTGCCGTGCGCGACGCAGAACGAGATCGGCCCCGCCGAGGCGCGCACCCTCGTGGAGAACGGGTGCTGGGTCGTCGTCGAGGGCGCCAACGGGCCGGTCACCCCGGCCGCGCGCGAGGTGCTGCGCGACGCCGGCGTCGGCTTCGGTCCCGGCAAGGCGGCCAACGCCGGCGGCGTGGCCGTCTCGGCCCTGGAGATGCAGCAGAACGCCGGCCGCGAGCGCTGGCGCGCCGAGGACGTCGACGAGAGCCTCTTCCGGATCATGAGCGACATCCACGACCGCGCCCGTCACGCCGGCGAGCGCTACTGCGGCGACCCCACCGACTACGAGAACGGCGCCAACGCCGCCGGCTTCCTGCGCGTCGCGGACGCGGTGCACAGCCTCGGTGTGGTGTAGGACGGCACCCATGGAGCGCGTCACACCGGCCCCCTTCAGCTTCACCGAGCTGACGCCCACGGCCTTCCTCGACCGGTCGGCGCACGCGTTCGCCTCCCGCGACGCGATCGTCGACGAGGGAGTCCGCTTCACCTACGCCGAGTTCGGGGCGCGCTCGCGGCGGCTCGCCGGCGCCCTGCACGAGCTCGGTATCGAGCCGGGTGACCGCGTCGCGGCGCTGTGCACGAACAGCCACGTGATGCTCGAGTGCCACCACGGCGTGCCCTACGCGGGCGCGGTGCTCGTGCCGCTGAACACCCGGCTCTCGGTCGACGAGATCGTCCACATCGTCGAGCACTCCGGCGCGCGCCTGCTGATCGTCACCCGCGAGCTCGTGACGCAGGCGCGGGCGGTCGCCGAGCGGACCGGCGTGGAGCTCGTCGAGGAGGGCGAGCGCTACGAATCGATCGTGGCCGAGGCCCCGGAGCGGGTCGTGCCCGTCGGCGACGAGCGCGGTCTGCTCGCGATCAACTACACCTCGGGCACGACCGGGCGACCCAAGGGCGTCATGTACCACCACCGGGGCGCGAACCTGCAGGCCCTGGCCATGGCGTTCCACCTGCGGCTCGAGCCCGCCTCGCGCTACCTGTGGACGCTGCCGATGTTCCACTGCGACGGCTGGTGCTTCCCCTGGGCGGTCACGGCGGCCGGCGCGCTGCACGTGTGCCTGCGGGCGATCGACGCCGAGGAGATCTGGCGTCTCATCCGCACCGAGGGCGTCACCCACTACTGCGCGGCGCCCACCGTGCTGACGATGATCGCCCACGCGCAGGCCGCGAAGGAGGGCCCGGCGCCCGAGCGCGTCACGGTCGCGACGGGCGGGGCCCCGCCCTCCCCGACGCTGCTGGCGCAGATGGACGAGCTCGGCATGTCGATCACCCACCTCTACGGCCTGACCGAGACCTACGGCCCGGCCGCGGTCAACGACTGGCAGCCGGAGTGGGACCACCTCGACGCGACCGAGCAGGCGCGGCTCAAGGCCCGTCAGGGGGTCGGCAACGTGATCGCGCAGCGGCTGCGCGTGCTCGACGAGCAGACCGGCGTGGAGGTGCCGTCCGACGGCGAGACGATGGGCGAGCTCGTGCTGCGCGGCAACGACGTCATGCTCGGCTACTACCGCGACCCCGAGGCCACCGCCGAGGTGGATGCCAGAATTCCGGGAGAGCATGCCGATAGGGGGTGGTTCCGGACCGGTGACCTCGGCGTCGTGCACCCCGACGGCTACGTGGAGATCCGCGACCGCAGCAAGGACGTGATCATCTCCGGTGGGGAGAACATCGCGTCGGTCGAGGTCGAGCGCGTGCTGGACAGCCACCCCGCGGTCATCGAGTCGGCGGTGGTCGGCGCCCCGGACGAGCGGTGGGGCGAGGTGCCCGTGGCGTACGTGGCGGTGCGCGAGGAGGTCGCCCCGGACGAGCTGATCGCGCACGTGCGCACCCACCTGGCCCGGTTCAAGGCCCCGAAGCGGATCGTGTTCGGCGAGCTGCCGAAGACGTCCACCGGGAAGATCCAGAAGAACGTGCTCCGCGATCAGGGGTGAGGGTCGGTCCGCGCTGCGGTGTCGGCTTCCGTCCGGTCCGAGACGGGTGCACAGTGAGGGGCGTCACGGCACGTGAGGAGGGGTGCGCCATGGCGACCTCACGATGGGGCCGGCTCTTCGGCCGCGGATCGAGGGCCGGTCGCGACGACCGGGCGACCGACACCACGCCGCCCGCGTACACGGGCATCGGTGCGCCCCGCCCCTACGACCCGCCGCCCGGGGCGCCCGGCCCCCCGCCGCCGGCCGGACCGGCCGCACCGCGGCTCGCCGACCCGGCGCCGACCCGCGTCGGCCCACCGGTGCCCGGCCCGCGTCCCGCCCCGTCCCCGTACGAGCACGCCTCGACGGTGACGCGCGCGCAGTACGACGAGGCGGTCCGGCGCCGCCGGGCGGCCGACCAGCAGGTGGGCGTGTTCGAGCGCTTCGAGGCCAAGCTGACCGAGCAGATCCACCACGCGACCGAGCAGGAGCGGCACGACTACGTGCGCGAGCTGCTGAGCCGGCGCATCGCCGTGCGGTCGCGGCTCGAGGAGGCGACCCTGCGGCGCAACCGGCTCCTCGAGCGCGAGCAGGAGCTCGGCGCGGGCCTCGCGCCGTCGGCGGGGTGGCGGTGACGTCCTGCGCCGTCCTGGCGCCGGCGTCCTACCGCTGGGCGGTGGGCACCACGTAGACCGCGGTGCCGTAGGCGGCGATCTCGCTCGCGGAGTTGGCGATCTCGTTGCAGTCGAAGCGCATCGCCAGCACCGCGTTCGCGCCGCGCGCCAGCGCCTCCTGCGACAGCCGCGCCAGGGCCTCGTGCCGCGAGTCCGACAGCAGCTTCGACAGCCCCTTGAGCTCGCCGCCCGCCATCGCCTTGAAGCCCGCACCCATGGTCGAGAACATGTTGCGGCTGCGGACGGTGAGGCCGAAGACCTCGCCGAAGACGCGGACGACCTGGTAGCCGGGCAGGTCGTTCATCGTCGAGAGCAGGATCGGGTACTGCTGCCCCCCGTACTGGAACTGTTGGTCCTGCTGCTGCGGCTGCACGGCGCGGAGCGTAGCGGCGCGCGATCGCGCCCCGGGCGACGTCACCCCGGGCGGGCGTGCAGGGCCGCGCGCGTCATGGCGACGAGCACCGGCGCGGCGACCGCGGCGCGGGTGTGGCCCGCGCTGCGGGGGGTCGAGTTCATCAGCCCGAACGCCGCGTGCGCACCGACCCGCGCGGTCTCCTCGCCGGCCGCGAGCCCCGCGCGCCGCAGCGCGTCCACCCAGATCTCGACGTACGCCCGCTGCAGCCCCCGCACGCGGCGCCGGGCGGCGTCGGGGAGGTTGGCGAGATCCCGGTCCTGCACGGTGATGAGCTCGGGCTGGCGCAGCGCGAAGTCGGTGTGGAACGCGATGAGCGCGTCGAGCAGCGCGTCCGGGTCGCCGTGCTCGGCGGCGAGCTCCTGTCCGCCGGCGAGCAGGTGCTCGCTGATGCCGACGAGCATCTCGGCGAGCAGGCCCTCCTTCGACGGGAAGTGGCGGTAAAGCGCCGGGCCGCTGACGCCCACCGCCGCGCCGATGCCGTCGATGGACACCCCGTGGAAGCCGTGGCGGGCGAACAGCCGCGCGGCCTCGGCGAGGATCTGCTCGCGGCGGGACGTCGTGACGGGCACGCTCGCACCCTACGACCCCTTGCCAGGGGACGTGAACGAACGCTAACGTGAATGAGCGTTAACACGACGAGGAGGTCGAGCGTGGCCGCGCCGAGCACCGACCACGTGCGTGATCTTTCGAGCTATAGCTCAGAAGATCACGCACATAGGGGCCACCGCGCGCTCGTCGCCGACCTGCGGGAGCGGCTGGCCGCCGCGCGGCTCGGCGGGCCGGAGCGCTCGCGGGAGCGCCACGTCGAGCGGGGCAAGCTCCTGCCGCGCGACCGGGTGGACGCGCTGCTCGACCCGTCGAGCCCGTTCCTGGAGCTCTCGCCGCTTGCGGCGACGGGGATGTACGGCGACGCCGCGCCGGGCGCGGGGATCATCACCGGGGTCGGGCGCATCGCCGGGCGCGAGTGCGTGGTCGTCGCCAACGACGCCACCGTCAAGGGCGGCACCTACTACCCGATGACGGTGAAGAAGCACCTGCGCGCCCAGGAGGTGGCGCTGCACAACCGGCTGCCGTGCGTCTATCTCGTCGACTCGGGCGGGGCGTTCCTGCCCGAACAGGACCAGGTGTTCCCCGACCGCGAGCACTTCGGGCGCATCTTCTACAACCAGGCGACGATGTCCGGGCTGGGCATCCCCCAGATCGCCGCGGTGCTGGGCTCGTGCACCGCCGGCGGCGCCTACGTCCCTGCGATGAGCGACGAGGCGATCATCGTCCGCGACCAGGGCACGATCTTCCTCGGCGGCCCGCCGCTGGTGAAGGCGGCGACGGGCGAGGAGGTCACCGCCGAGGAGCTCGGCGGCGGGGTGCTGCACGCGCGCACCTCCGGCGTCGTCGACCACCTCGCCGACGACGACGCGCACGCCCTGTCGATGGTGCGCGACATCGTCGAGACGCTCGGGCCGCGACGGAACGGTCAGCCGCCCCCGTGGGAGCGCCGCCCCACCGTGGAGCCGCGGCACGACCAGACGGAGCTCTACGACATCGTCCCCGTCGACGGGCGCACCGCCTACGACGTGCACGAGGTGATCACGCGGCTGGTCGACGGGCCCTCGGGATCCTCCGCAGCGTTCACCCCGTTCAAGCCCGACTACGGCACGACGCTGCTCACCGGGTTCGCGCGGCTGCACGGGCACCCGGTGGGGATCGTCGCGAACAACGGCGTGCTGTTCCGCGAGTCGGCGCTCAAGGGCGCGCACTTCGTGCAGCTGTGCGACCAGCGCGGCATCCCGCTGGTGTTCCTGCAGAACATCACCGGGTTCATGGTGGGCCGCGAGTACGAGGCCGGCGGGATCGCGAAGGACGGCGCCAAGATGGTCACCGCCGTGGCCACGACGCGCGTGCCCAAGCTGACCGTGGTGATCGGCGGGAGCTACGGCGCCGGCAACTACGCGATGAGCGGGCGGGCCTACTCGCCGCGCTTCCTGTGGATGTGGCCCAACGCGCGGATCAGCGTCATGGGCGCCGAACAGGCGGCGACCGTGCTCGGGACGGTCGGGTCCTCCGACGCCGAGGGCGTGCGGGAGCAGTACGAGCGCCAGGGCCACCCCTACTACTCCACCGCGCGGCTGTGGGACGACGGCGTCATCGACCCCGCCGACACCCGCACGGTCCTCGGGCTGGCCCTGTCGGCGTGCGCCAACGCGCCCCTCGACCCGCCGCACTTCGGCGTCTTCCGGATGTGAGGGGCATGTTCTCCAGCGTCCTCATCGCCAACCGCGGCGAGATCGCCGTGCGGATCACGCGGACCCTGCACGCGCGGGGCCTGCGGGCGGTGGCCGTGTACACCGATCCCGACGCCGGCGCGCCCCACGTGGCGGCCGCCGACGTCGCGGTCCGCGTGCCCGACTACCTCGACGGCGCCGCCATCCTCGCCGCCGGGCAGCAGGCCGGCGCCGAGGCCGTCCACCCCGGCTACGGCTTCCTCGCCGAGAACGCCGCGTTCGCCCGCCAGGTCGAGCAGGCGGGCCTGGTCTGGATCGGCCCGCCCGCGGCGGCCATCGAGGCCATGGGCGACAAGATCCGGGCCAAGGCCACGGTCGGGCCGGCGGGCGTCCCGCTCGTGCCCGGCTCGTCCTCAAACGCTGACGGCACCGGCCTCGACGACGCCGCCGTCGCCGCCGCGGCCCGCGACATCGGCTTCCCCGTGCTGCTCAAGCCCAGCGCGGGCGGGGGCGGCAAGGGCATGCACGTCGTCACGGGCGACGCCGACCTCGACGACGCCATCGCCGCCGCCCGCCGCGAGGCCCGCGGCTCCTTCGGCGACGACACGTTGCTCGTCGAGCGCTACGTCACCGACCCGCGGCACATCGAGATCCAGGTGCTCGCCGACGCCCACGGCACGGTCGTGCACCTCGGCGAGCGCGAGTGCTCGCTGCAGCGGCGTCACCAGAAGGTGGTCGAGGAGGCCCCGTCGGCGGTGCTCGACGGGCGGCAGCGCCACGCGATGGGGGAGGCCGCGGTCGAGGCCGCCCGCGCGTGCGGCTACGTCGGCGCCGGCACGGTCGAGTTCGTCACGAACGCCGACGCGAGCGAGTTCTTCTTCCTCGAGATGAACACGCGCCTGCAGGTGGAGCACCCGGTCACCGAGGAGGTCGTGCGCATCCGCGGCCGCCGGCTCGACCTCGTCGCCGAGCAGCTGCGCGTCGCCGCCGGCGAGCCCCTGGACTACGACCAGGGCGACATCCGGATCGAGGGCCACGCCGTCGAGGTGCGCCTCTACGCCGAGGACCCGGCGCGCGGGTTCCTGCCCACCGGCGGGCGTGTGCTGGATCTGGTGTGGCCGGACGACGCACGGGTGGACGCGGGCGTCGCGGTGGGCACGGAGGTCGGGTCGCGCTACGACCCGATGCTCGCGAAGATCATCACCAGCGGCCCGACCCGCGCCGCCGCCCTCGACCGTCTCGACGCCGCGCTGGCGTCCACCACGGTGCTCGGGCTGCGCACCAACCTCGCGTGGCTGCGCACGCTGCTGGCGCACCCCGACGTCCGCGCCGGCCGCCTCGACACCGGTCTCATCGGCCGCCTCGACGCGCCGGCCGACACCGTGCCCGGCGACGTCCTCGCCGCCGCGGCGCTCGCCGGCCTGCTCGACCTGCCCGCCGGCGACGCCCCCTTCGACCGGCTCGGCGGCTGGCGTCTCGGCGCCGACCCGGCGCCCGCCCGCTGGCGGCTCGCCCCCGCGGCCGGGGCGAGCGGAGACCCCGTCGACGTCGCCGTCGCCGGCCCGGCGGACCAGGCACTCGTCACCGTCGACGGGCGCGACCGGCGGGCCTCCGCCCACCGCGACGGGGCCACTCTCGTCGTCACGCTCGACGGCGCCACCCGCGGCTACCGCACCGCGGTGGCGGACGGGGTCCGGTGGCTCGCCCGCGACGGTGACGCCTGGGCGCTGCGCGAGCAGGAACGGCTGCGCGCCGCCCGCACCGCCGGCGGCCACGCCGACGGTCCGCTGACCGCGCCGATGCCGGGCACGGTCACCGCCGTCGAGGTCGCCGAGGGCGACCACGTCACCGCCGGCCAACGCCTCGTCGTCGTCGAGGCCATGAAGATGGAGCACGTCGTGTCGGCACCGGTCGACGGCGTCGTGAAGGACCTGGCCGCGAAGCCCGGCGCCGCCGTCGCCCTCGACGCGCCGCTGGTCACCGTGGTGCCCGAACCGGGAGAATGATCATGCTGTTGTCCGACGAGCACGAGGCCCTGCGCGCGACCGTCGAGGAGTTCGCGCAGAAGGAGGTCGCGCCCGTCATCGGCGACCTCTACATCAAGGAGCGCTTCCCGTACGACCTCGTCAAGACCATGGGCGAGATGGGCCTGTTCGGCCTGCCCGTGCCCGAGGAGTTCGGCGGGATGGGGGGCGACTACGTCGCGCTGTGCGTCGCGCTGGAGGAGCTCGGGCGGGTCGACCAGTCGGTGGCGATCACCCTCGAGGCAGGGGTGTCGCTGGGGATCATGCCGATCCTGCGCTTCGGGTCCGACGAGCAGCAGCAGCGGTGGCTGCCCGACCTCGCCGCCGGCCGGACGCTCGGGGCCTTCGGGCTGACCGAGGCCGGAGGCGGGTCCGACGCCGGCGCCACCCGCACCACCGCGAAGCTCGACGGCGGTTCAACTGAGCACGCCGATAGGGGCTGGGTGATCAACGGGACGAAGGCGTTCATCACCAACTCCGGCACCGACATCACCTCCCTGGTCACGGTCACGGCGGTCACCGACCGCGGCGAGGACGGGAAGAAGGAGATCTCGGCGATCCTCGTCCCGTCCGGCACGCCGGGGTTCACGGTCGCGCCGAGCTACTCGAAGGTCGGCTGGAACGCCTCGGACACCCACGAGCTCGCGTTCGACGACTGCCGGGTGCCGGAGGAGAACCTCGTCGGCCAGCGCGGGCGGGGCTACGCCCAGTTCCTGTCGATCCTCGACGAGGGCCGTGTCGCCATCGCCGCGCTGTCCACCGGCGCGGCGCAGGGCTGCGTCGACGAGTCGCTGCGCTACGCCCGCGAGCGCGAGGCCTTCGGGGCGACGATCGGGACCTACCAGGGCATCCAGTTCAAGATCGCCGAGATGGAGGCCCGCACCGTCTGCGCCCGCCTCGCGTGGCACGACGCGGCGGCGAAGATGGCTGCCGGTCGGCCGTTCAAGAAGGAGGCCGCCGTCGCCAAGCTGGTGAGCTCCAACGCGGCGATGGACAACGCCCGCGACGCGACCCAGATCTTTGGCGGCTACGGATTCATGAACGAGTACCCGGTGGCCCGGCACTACCGCGACTCGAAGATCCTCGAGATCGGCGAGGGCACCAGCGAGGTCCAGAAGATCCTCATCGCCCGTCACCTGGGGCTCTAGCCGCGGCGAAGCCGCACCTCTCGCAGGGCCAGGAACAGCGGGAACGTGAACGCCACGGCGATGACGAAGCTCAGCACGACCAGCAGCCCGATCGTGACGGGGCGGAAGCCGAGGCGGCGGCCCTCGACGACGATGAGCACGCAGGCCGCGGCGCCCGCGACGAGGATGTCGACGGCCGCGGAGGAGCTCGCGGCGTTGGCGAACCACCCGCCGAGGTAGTCGCCGCCGCCGCCGAGGAAGAACGCGAGGTTGAACCACCACGTCCCGACCAGCCCGACGAGCGACAGGACGAGGTACACGCCGACGAGGGCCGGGCTGCCGGTGCGGGTGCGGGATGCGGTCGTCATCGGGGCTCCAGGACGGTCGGGGCCGGGCGCTGCGAGCGACGCGCACCCGTCCGCAGGACGGCGAGGGCGGCGCCGGCCGTCGCGACGAGCAGGGCGGCCGCCGCAGCGAGGGTGACGCCGTCCGGGGCGATGATCGGCTGGCCGCGCAGGGCCTGCCACACGAGCAGGAGGGTCAGCCCCGCCCAGGCGGCACCGGCGACCCCGATCAGCCGCGCTCGCACACGGACGTCGCGGAGCACGGGCACGCGGGGCGCGAGGAGGAGGAGCGCGAGCGCCAGCAGGGGCAGTCCCTGCAGCGCGTGCAGGCCCACGAAGTGCCCGATGCGCAGGTCGCCGCCGGTGGTGCTCCAGCCGAGCAGCGGCAGGCCGGGTCCGCCGTCGGGCACACCGACCGCGTGCGCGCCGACCGTCGGCATCGTGCCGGTGGCCCGGGCCGCCGCGATCTGCGCCCCCGTCGGGCCGGTCATGAGGAAGGCCGTGCCCATCCCGAGCAGGGTCACCCCCAGGCCGAGCCGGACGGCCCACGCGGTGTCGGCGCGCAGCGTGCGCTCGCGCAGCAGCAGGACCCCGATGGCGGCGGTGGCGACCCAGAGCACCACGATCGTCGTGCCCATGACCGCCCATGCCGCCGTGTCCAGTGGCGTCGCGACGTTGAAGTGGCTGGCCCGGCCCCGCAGCACCTGCCCGACGATCGCGACCATCTCGATCGTCCCGGCCACCGCGACGACGGTGCCGGCGCCGCGGGCCCACCGGCGTGTCCGTGGTGCGGTGACGAGGGAGATCATCCAGGCGAGGGTGGCGGAGTAGAGGACGAGGCTGATCGAGAACTTGAGCGGCTTGGCCCAGATCGGCTGGCCGCCGAGCTGGCGTGGGTCGAGCGCGAGCCCGGCCAGGCACACGAGGGTGAGGACGGCCGTGGCCCCGGTGAACGCGGCGAGGGTGCGGTGGTCCCGAACGACCGAGCGGATAGTGGAAGTATCCATAGATGGAGAGTAGAACTATCCGCAGTGGTCGTCCAGAGGGGAGCGGGATGCGGGTCGCCGAGCTGAGCCGCCGGACCGGCGTGAGCGTCGCGTCGATCAAGTACTACCTGCGCGAGGGCCTGCTGCCGCCCGGCGAGCGCACGAGCCCCAACCAGGCCTCGTACGGCGAGGAGCACGTGCGCCGGCTGCGCCTGGTCCGGGCGCTCATCGACGTCGGCGGGCTCTCGGTCGCGGGCACCCGCGACGTGCTCGCGGCCGTCGACGCCGACGACGTCGCGCTGCACCACGTGCTCGGCGCGACCCAGGACGCGCTGCTCGGCGAGCCCGCCGCCACCGACGACGACGCCACCGAGCGGGCCGGGAAGCTCCTCGACGACCTCGTCGCGCGGCGGGGCTGGCGGGTCACACCGACCAACCCCGGGCGGCGCGCCGTCGTCGAGATCCTCGCGACCAGCGAGCGCCTGGGCACCGACGTGCTCGCCGGCCTGCTCGACACCTACGCCGAGACGCTGGAGCCCCTGGCCCGCCGGGAGGTCGGCGCCGTCGTCGCGCGCAGCGACCGCGAGGACGTCGTCGAGAGCGCGGTCCTGGGCACCGTACTGGGTGCGGGGCTCATCTCGGCGCTGCGCACCATGGCCCACGAGTCCGCGTCGGCGGAGCTGGCCTCCGGTGCGGCGCCGCCACCGGAGGGTTAGCGTCCGGGCCGTGGCCGCACAGATCGACTTCTCGTCCCGCATCGGCGTCTGGTGGACCAGCGACACCTGGGCGATCCAGGACGCGCAGCAGGTCGCCCGGGACATCGAGGCGATGGGCTACGGCTCGCTGTTCTACGGCGAGGCCTACGGCAAGGAGACGCTGACCCAGGCCGGGGCGTTCCTCGCCGCCACCGATCGGCTCGTCGTCGGCACCGGCATCGCCAACATCCACGCCCGCGACCCCATCGCCGCCGAGAGCGGCGGGCGCACGCTCACCGCGCTGCACCCGGGGCGGTTCGTGCTCGGGCTCGGGGTCAGCCACGCGCCGCTGGTCGAACGCGGGCGCGGCGGGCGCTACGAGAAGCCGCTGGCCACGATGCGCGACTACCTGCAGCGGATGGCCGCGGTGCCCGAGCAGGTCGAGCCCGGCGCCGGGCGTCCGGCGCGGCTCGTCGCCGCCCTGGGCCCGAAGATGATCGAGCTGGCGGGGTCGGAGACCGACGGGGTGCACCCCTACCTCGTCACCCCGGAGCAGACCGCCACGACCCGCAAGGCGCTGGGCCCGGACAAGTGGGTGGTCTCCGAGCAGGCCGTGGCGGTCGGCGACGACGCCGACGACGCGCTGCGCCGGGCCCACCAGCACCTCGAGATCTACTCGGGGCTGCCGAACTACCGGAACTCGTGGCTGCGCCACGGCTTCGAGGAGTCCGACCTGGTCCGCGGGGGCTCCGAGCGGCTCGCGAAGGCGCTGGTCGGCATGGGCGACCTCGACACGGTCGCGGCGTCGGTGACGGCGCACCTCGACGCGGGCGCGGACCACGTGCTGATCCAGGCCCTGGGTGACCGGGCGGGCGGGGGACCTATGGCCGACCCCCGCCCGGCGCTGAAGGAGCTGGCGGGCGCGCTCGACCTACGTGCGTGATCTTCTGAGCTATAGCTCAGAAGATCACGCACATGTCAGCGGGTGTCGGTGCGGATCGGGTGGCCCGGGGGGATCTCGACGAGGACGATCGCGCGGCCGTCGGGGTCGGCGATCCAGCACTCGTCGAGCCCCCACGGCTCGCGGCGCGGCTCCCGGGTGATCGTCACCCCGCGTCCGCGGAGCTCGGCCACCGTGTCCGGTAGCGACCGCACCTGCAGCCACAGCGCATCGTCGCCGATCGTCACCGCGCCGGCCTTCGACAGCTCCAGGTAGCCCGTGCCGAGGAAGAACACGACGCCGCCGGGGAACTCGCGGGCCACCGCGAGCCCGAGGACCTCGGCGTAGAACGCGCGGGAGACCTCCCAGTCGCGCGGGCGCACGAGGATGCGGCTCGACAGGATCTCCACGCCAGGTCCCTCCGTCCGGGGTCACGATTGACCCGGCGGTCGGCGGGAAGACCCACCGCGTGAGTTCTCCCGAGCCCGACCCGCGACGCTGGCGCGCCCTGGCGGTCTGCCTCATCGCCGGGTTCATGACGTTGCTCGACGTCAGCATCGTCAACGTCGCCCTGCCCGCCATGCAGCGGGGGGTCGGCGCGTCGTCCGCCGAGCTGTCCTGGGTCGTCTCCGGCTACGCGCTGACCTTCGGCCTCGTGCTCGTCGCGTCCGGGCGCCTCGGCGACGACCGTGGCCGCAAGAAGATGTTCCTCATCTCGCTGGCGCTGTTCACGCTGACCAGCGCCGCGGCCGGGATCGCACCGAACGCGGAGACGCTGGTCGCCGCCCGCCTCCTGCAGGGCGCGGCCGGCGGCATGCTGAACCCGCAGGTCATCGGGTTCATCCAGCAGCTGTTCCAGGGTCGCGAGCGGGGCCGGGCGTTCGGTCTGTTCGGCGCGGCGATCGGCGTCTCCACCGCGATCGGTCCCCTGCTCGGCGGCCTGCTGCTCGAGTGGGGCGGGGAGGCGGACGGCTGGCGCTGGGTCTTCTACGTCAACGTGCCGATCGGCGTCCTCGCCCTCGTGCTGGGCGCGCGCCTGCTGCCCCGCGACACCGTCACCGGGGGTGAGCGGCAGCCCCTCGACGCGGTCGGCGCGCTCCTGCTCGGCGGCGCGGTGGTCTCGCTGATGATCCCGCTCGTGCTCTCCGAGCGGGACCCGGCGAGCGCGCCGTGGTGGTTGCTCGCGGCGTTCGTCGTCCTGCTCGTCGCCTTCGTGTCCTGGGAGCGCCGCGCCCGCCGCGTCCACGGGCACCCGCTGGTCGACTTCGCGTTGCTGCGCACCCGCAGCTACGCGCTGGGCACCTCCCTGGGCCTGCTCTACTTCGCCGGCTTCACCGCGATCTTCTTCGTCACCACGCTCTTCCTCCAGACCGGCCGCGGCTACACGCCCCTGCAGGCCGGCCTCGCCCTCACCCCGTTCGCGCTCGGCTCGGCCGTGTCGTCGGCGATCGGGGGACGGCTCGTGTCGCGGCTGGGCAAGCCGCTGGTGGTGGGCGGCCTCGTCGCCGTCGCGGTCGGGCTGATCGCGGTCGACATCGTCCTGCGCCTCGACCCGGAGCAGGTCGGCTGGGCGATCGCCGGACCGCTGCTCGTCGCCGGTCTCGGCAGCGGGTTCGTCATCGCGCCGAACCAGACGCTGGCGCTCGAGGAGGTGCCCGCCCGCGAGGGCGGTACGGCCGCCGGCGTCCTCCAGACCGGGCAGCGCGTCGGGTCGGCGATCGGGATCTCCGCGGTCGGCGCCGTGTTCTTCGGCCAGCTCGCGAGTACGGGCGGCGACTGGTCGCGCGCCATCAGCCTCGGCCTGCTCGGCGCCGTCGGCTTCGTCGTCCTCGCCCTCGTGCTCGGGGTGGTCGACCTGCTCGTCGGGCGACGCCGTCAGCCGTCGCCCGGCGCGGCGCCCGACGCGGAGCCCGACGCTGAGACCGCCGCTGAGACCGCCGAGGTCGGCGACGCCGACGCCGACGCGACCGACCAGGCGGCGCTCCCGCCGGGGCTCCACGGGCGGGTGACCGACGCGCAGGGCGCGGCGGTCGGCGGCGCGACGCTGACGCTGGTGGGTCGCGACGGCGACGAGGCCGCCGTGGTGACGACCGGCGACGACGGCGTGTTCCGGCTGGTGCCGCCCGCGACCGGGACCTACCAGCTGGTCACGCGCGCGGGGGAGCACCGTCCGGACGTGGCGTGGGTGGACGTGTCCACCGGCGGCCGGGTCGTGCGCGACGTCGTGCTGGCCGGCCCGCAGCGGTCCACCGCGGGTTGACCCGGACCGCCGCGGGTATTCACCCGTTCGACAGCGTGCCGGCCGCGGCGCGCGGTGAGGAGGCGGTCATGGCGCAGGAGCACAAGGTCGACAACAAGGTCCAGGAGATGAAGGGCAAGGTCAAGGAGGGCGTCGGCCGGGCCGTCGGCAATGAGCGGCTCGAGGCCGAGGGCAAGAAGGACCAGACCGTCGGCAACCTCAAGAACGCCGGCGAGAAGGTCAAGGACGCGTTCCGCGACTGAGCCGCGGCGTGCCGGGGGTCGTCGGTGTCCGCGCCGACGACCCCCGCGCGGAGCTACAGCCGCTTCAGCGGCGGCGGGGCGACGCCGTCGTCACCGGCCAGCGACGCCTGCGCCGGCGACCGCGCCAGCAGCACGACGCTGCCCAGGGCGAGCACGAGCCCCAGGACGAACCCCCACATCCAGCCCGGCCGGATGCTGTCGCCCAGCGCCACGAGGCCCAGCAGGCCCGGCGCCAGGGTCTCCGTGACCGCCAGCACCGCCACCACGGGCCCGACGTGGCCCCGGCCCAGCGCCACGGTGTAGAGCGCGAGCCCCAGCACCGCGAAGCCGAGCAGCGCCCACACCGCCGGGTCGGCCATCAACTGTTGGGCCATGTCGCCGAGCGAGCCGTGCACGTCGATCAGCCGCACGGCCACCGCGGTTCCTCCGAACGCCAGCCCGGCGAGGAACGAGACGAGCATCGCCCGCCGGCTGCGGACGGCCACGGGGACGCCGACCGCGACCAGCACCCCGAAGGTCGCCAGCAGCGCCACCAACGCCCCGGTGGTCGGCACGAGCGGCTCCTCGTCGACGCTGGCGCTCGCCACCAGCAGCGCGAGCCCGACCACGTTCGCCACCGCGGCGGCGAGGTCGAGCCGGCGCAGCGGGGTGTCGAACACCCAGTGCGACGCCACGACCGTGATGGCCACCTGGCCGGCCACGATCGCCTGCACCGCCACGATCGGCATGAAGCGCAGCGCCACCACGGTGAGCACCCAGCCGCCGATGTCGAGGGCGAGACCCGAGAGGTACATGGGGTGCAGGACGACCGTCGCGGGCCGGCTCGCCCGCCGTGCGGCACTGGCCTCGAGCAGGGCGGCGCCGGCGTTGGCCCCCGCCGCGGCCAGCGCGGCGAGGAGCCCCAGGAGGAGCACGCTCCCAGTCTGCCTTGGGATGATCGCAGGGGTGGTGCCGCCGGGGATGGGCGCGTCGCCCGCCCGTCCCGCACCCCGCAGGAGGACTCGTGGCCCTCGACGCCACCGCCGTGTCGCTGCTGGTCCTCGGACTGCTCCTCGGGATGGCGGTGCTGGCCGACCGGCTCGCCGGCGGCGCGCTGTCGGCCGTGCCCGGGGCGCTGCGCGACACGGCCGTCGTGGCTGTCCTCGTCGCGGCGGCCGGCGCGGTGTTCGCGCTGGTCGCCACCGATCAGGCCCTCGTCGCCGCCGACTCCCCGGTGCTGTCGTGGGCGATCGCGCACCGCACACCCGGGCTGACCACGACCGCCGAGGTGGTCTCGCTGGTCGGGGGCACGGTCGGCACGGGCGGGCTCGCCGTGGTCTCGGCGGTGGTGCTCTTCGCGCGCGGTCACCGCCGCACGGCGGTCGTGTGGGTGGCCGGCGTCGCCGTCGGTGCGCTCACCATCCGCCTCGTCAAGCTGGCCGTGGAGCGCCCGCGGCCGCCGGAGGTGACGCGACTCGCGGAGGAGACCACCGCCTCGCTGCCGTCGGGGCACGCGCTGATGGCGGCGCTCGGGCTGGGCCTCACGGCCGCGGCGGTGAGCGCGCTGAGCGTGGGCACGCCGCGCGCGGGCGCGATCCGCGCGGTCGCGGTCGTGCTGGCCGTCGTCGGCGCCGCCGTCATCGGCGCCAGCCGCGTCTACCTGGGCGTCCACTGGACCACCGACGTCACCGCCGGCTGGCTGCTCGGTGCCGCCCTGGCCACGACCTGCGTCGCGCTCGCCCGTGTCCTCGACGCCCGCGCCCGCCTCGGGGACGCCCCTGACCACGAGCCCTCCGCCCGGCTCGGCGACGGTCCCTGACGGCACGGGGTCGTCGGTCGGTGAGCCCTCCACCACCCGAGGGAGTGGTCCGTCCGTCCGGCACCTCACCAACCGGCGCGTGATTGCTCCGTCCGTGATGATCTGCTTAGGCTTTCCTCGTCCGTTGAGGTGAACGAGGTGAGCCGTGGTTGCGGTACCGCTGCTCGTGCTGGGGTCACGCTTCTCCGGCCTCGTGACCGCACTCTTCCTCGCCCACCAGGGCTTCCCCGTGCACGTCCTCGAACGCGACCGGCCCGAGGACGTCGACGCCGGCCTCGCCGTGCTCACCCCGTCGGCGCTGCGCGAGCTCGCCGTCCTGGGTCTGGCCGACGCCGTGACCGCCGAGGCGTGGGAGCCGCGGCGCCTCGTGCACGCCGACGCACGGTCGGGCGCGGTCCTGCGCGTCGCCGACCTCGGGCCGGCGGTGCGCGCACGCTTCGGGCGTCCCTACGTGCTCGTCCCGCACGCCGTGCTGCGGGCGCTGCTGGTCGCCGCGTGCACGGCCGACGAGATGGTCACGGTCGAGTGGGGCCGCCGGGCCGCCGCCGTGGAGGACCTCGGCGACGCGGTGCTCGTCACCGACGAGGCGGGCGCCTCCTACCGCGCCGAGGCCCTCGTCGGCGCCGACGGTCCCGGCAGCCGCGTGCGCCCCCACCTTGGCGGCGGCCACGCCGTCTCCGGGCCCTACCTGCTGCACCGGGCCGCGGGGCCGCCCCCGCCCGACGACGTGCTGCGGCTGTGGTCGGCGCCGTCGCTGCACGTCACGCAGTCCGCGGTCCCCGACGGCACGGGGCACGTGTCGGTGACCGTGCGCGTCGACGCCCTCGACGAGGTCCACCGCGAGGGGATGCCCGCGCTGCTGACCCGGCTGCTCGACGGCACCGCGCCGGAGGTCCGCGCCACCGCCGGCCAGGCCGTCGGGACGCGACCGGTGGCCGTCCACCGCCACCACGCACCCCTGCAGCACGGCACGCGACACCGGATGACGGTGGTCGGCGGCGCGGCGCAGCCGATGCTGCCGCACACCGCCCAGGCGGTGGCCCTGGAGGTGCTCGACGCCGCGGCGCTGGGCCGGGCGTTCGACCACGCCGACGGGCGGATCGTGCCCGCGCTCGACGAGTACGCCCACGTCCGCGCGGCCCCGCGCGCCGCCGTCGCCGCGCGCGCCCACGACTTCGCCATCCTGTGCCACGGCGACGGCCTGCTCCGCCGCATGCGCGACCGGCTCTGGCGCGCCGACGCGATCGACGCCACCGCCGCGGTGGTCGACGCCACCGGGCGGGGGTCCTCCGGCGGCCCGTCGGCCCCGTCCGGCGGGCGGGCGCGGGCCCGCGCGGACCCGGCGGACCGGCCCGGGCCGATCGCGGGCTGAGCCCGGTCGCGGGCAGGATGCGGCCGCGTGAGCACCCCTGCGCTGACCGCCGACACCGCCGCCGTCAACGGGATCCGGCTGCACTTCCGCCGCGGCGGGGAGGGCCCGCCGGTGGTGCTCCTGCACGGCTGGCCGCAGACGGGGCACTGCTGGCGCCACGTGGCCGGCCCGCTCGCCGCCGACCACACGGTGATCGTCCCCGACCTGCGCGGCTACGGGGCCAGCGACAAGCCCACGAGCGGCTTCGACAAGCGCACCATGGCCGCGGACATCTCGGCGCTGGTACGCCACCTCGGGTTCGAGCGGACGGCGGTGGTGGGCCACGACCGGGGCGGGCGGGTCGCGCACCGGTGGGCGCTCGACCGCCCCGACGAGGTCTCGCGGCTCGCCGTCCTCGACATCGCCCCCACCCGCGCGACGTGGCAGCGCATGGACGCCGAGCTCGGCGCCAAGTACTGGCACTGGCTGTTCCACCTGCAGCCCGACCTGCCCGAGCGGCTCGCCGGCGCCGACGTCGAGGGCTACCTGCGCTACTTCCTCGAGAAGTGGACCTACGCCCGCGAGGGCCTCGAGCCGGCCGCAATCGCCGAGTACGTCCGCGCGTTCTCCCAGCCCGGTGCCCTGCGCTGCGGCTTCGACGACTACCGGGCCGACGCCGTGGACTCCCGGCACGACGAGGACGACCACGCGGCGGGCCGGCGCGTCGCGCAGCCGCTGCTGGCGCTGTGGGGCGCCGAAGGCGTGATGGGCACGACGCTGTCGCTGCTGGACCTGTGGCGCGAGTACGCCGCCGACGTGCGCGGGCGCGCGGTCGAGCGCTGCGGCCACTTCGTGCCCGAGGAGCGGCCCGAGGAGGTCGTCGACGAGTTGCGGGCGTTCCTCACGGAGGCAGGATGAGGGTGATGAGCAGCCCCCTGAAGGTCGACGCCGATCCCGAGGAGCTGGGTTTCGACCCGGCGCGCCTGGCCCGCATCGACCACCACTTCGCCCGCTACGTCGACGACGGCCGCCTCGCCGGCTGGCACACCGTGGTGGCCCGGGACGGCCGGGTCGTGCACTCGTCGGTGGCCGGGTACCGCGACGCGGAGGCCGGCCTGCCGGTCACCGACGACACCCGCTGGCGCATCTACTCGATGACCAAGCCGATCACCTCGGTGGCGGCGATGATCCTGTGGGAGCAGGGCCGGTTCGAGCTCACCGACCCGATCAGCCGCTGGCTGCCGGAGTTCGCCGAGCCCCGGGTCTACGTCAAGGGCTCGTCCACCAAGCCGCTGCTCGAGGCCGCGACCGAGCCGATCCGCGTCTGGCACCTGCTGACCCACACCGCCGGGCTGACCTACGGCTTCCACCACGCCCACCCCGTCGACGAGCTCTACCGGGCCGCGGGGTTCGAGTGGGCGGCCCCGGCCGGGATCGACCTCGCCGGCTGCGTCGAGGCCTGGGCACGCATGCCGCTGGTCTTCCAGCCCGGCACGGAGTGGAACTACAGCCACGCCACCGACGTCCTGGGCCGGCTGATCGAGGTCGTCTCGGGTCAGCGCCTCGACGCGTTCCTCGACGAGCACGTGCTCGGCCCGCTCGGGATGACCGCCACCCGGTTCGTCGTCGACGACCCCGACCGGCTCGCGACCCTCTACGTCGCCAACCCGGCCACGGGCCGCTACCTCAGCGCCGAGGCCGCCGGCATGGGCTCGATGGGCCGGGACGCGCTGGAGGACACGTGGCTCTCCGGCGGCGGCGGGCTGGTGTCGACCGCGGCGGACTACCACCGGTTCACGCAGATGCTGCTCGGTCGGGGCGAGGTCGACGGCGTGCGCATCCTCGGCAGCCGCACCGTCGACTACATGGCGCAGAACCACCTGCCCGGCGGCGCCGACCTCGAGCAGGTCGGCCGGCCCCTGTTCGCGGAGATGCCGTTCCACGGGGTCGGCTTCGGGCTCGGCGTCGCGACGGTGATCGACCCCGTCCGGTACCGCACGGTGTCCAGCCGCGGCGAGCTCTCGTGGGGCGGCGCGGCGAGCACGGCCTTCTGGGTCGATCCCGCCGAGCGCATCACCGCGATGTTCTTCACCCAGTTGCTGCCCTCGAGCGCCCACCCGATCCGCACGCAGCTGCGCGGGCTCGTGTACCAGGCCCTCGTCGACTGACTCTGCGTCGACCCCGTCGGCACGCAGCGTGTGCTCGCGCGACGGCGACGGTCCGGCCGGGCCAGGGAGCACCCGAGTGGTCGCTCCCCGTGACCGCCTCGCGGCTGGACCGTCACCTGGCGCACACCTCGTCCGTCACTCGGAGAGGGGGCTGCATCGATGGGGGCGGCTGGGTAGCGTCGTCGCGACTCGGACGAGGGACGGACTCGGGCACGTGGAGTGACCGGGGGCGTCGCTCTCGCGGGTGATCCCGCCGCGTGATGTGTTGCAGCGGGTCGGGACCAGGCGGCCACCGGGAGCCAGCATGAACGCCACGTCAGGACCTCGCCGACGACCGAACGGACCGCACCCCGAGCGCGCCTCGGCGGACGAACCAGCGGTCCCCACGCAGCGCACCGCCGCCGACGTCTACGGGGTCAGCGAGGAGCAGGTGCACCGGGCCCGCATCGCGGTCGCCCGCAACTCCCTCGACTCCGACGACTGCCGCGAGCTGCTCGACATGCTCGGGCTCATCGGCGAGGGCGGCGACCCGCCCCCGGTCCGCCGCTGACCGCACCCAGATCGTCCGTGGTCTGACGACCAGCGTGGGCACCTGGTCCCGCGGCGTGACCGCGCTACCGTGATCCCCGATGTCCGAGCCCGACTTCCCTCCCCGCGACCCCGGGCCGCGTCCGGGCGGGCACCGTCAGGCCCGGGCGCTGGCCACCCGCAGCGCGATCCTCGCCGCGGCCGCCGAGGAGTTCGCGACCGCGTCCTACCACGAGGCGTCGCTGTCGCGGATCCTCGAGCGCAGCAAGGTCACCAAGGGCGCGCTGTACTTCCACTTCGTCTCCAAGGAGAGCATCGCCTGCGCCGTCGTCGACGAGATGGAGATGCTCTGTCGGGCGATGGTCGACCGCTGCCGCGGGCTCGGGCTCGATCCGCTGCGGACCGCCACGCAGGTCGTGCGCGAGATGCAGGACGCCCTCGACGGTCCGGTGCTGCGTGCCGGACAGCGCCTGTGCTCGGACGGCTTCACCGGCCCCGATCGGTCGGGGTGGCCGTTCCGGTTCTGGCAGGAGGTGTTCACCGCGCTGTTCGTCGAGGCCGCGGCCGCCCGGCTGCTGGTGCCGCGGGTGGAGCCGGCCTCGTTGGCGCGGACCGTCGTCGACGTCTCCGGCGGGGCCTTCATCGCCTCGCTCGCCGTCTCGGAGCTGTCCGACCTCGCGCAGCGCGTCTGCGAGAACTGGGAGCTCCTGCTGGGTGCGGTCGCCGACCCGGCCTGGCTGGAGGGCTTCCGGGCCGAGGGCGGCATGGGTGCCGTGCTCGGGCCGCACCTCGGGCGAGGGGGGTGGGTGGCGGAGGCCTGAGGGCCGTCGCCTATGCTTGGCCTCGCTCCCAACGGGTCTGCCGTTGCGGGTAAGGTCCTCAGCCAGAGGGTCGCGCCCCCATCGTTCAGCGGCCTAGGACTCCGCCCTTTCAAGGCGGCAACGCGGGTTCGAATCCCGTTGGGGGTACGCTGTACCGAGTACGATCAAGGCCCAGTGGCGCAGTTGGTTAGCGCGTCGCCCTGTCACGGCGAAGGTCGCGGGTTCGAGTCCCGTCTGGGTCGCTCTCCGGTCGAGGTGGTCCCTCGACCGTCCGGCCAGGTAGCTCAGTTGGTACGAGCGATCGCCTGAAAAGCGATAGGTCGGCGGTTCGACCCCGCCCCTGGCCACCGTCGCCCACCAGCGGAAACGCTCGGTGGGCGTTGTGCTTTCCGGGCCGTCTGCACCAGTCCCTGCACCAACGGGGCATCACAGGTCCTTCCACTCGATGGCGTCGAGCGCCTGGCGCATGGCGTCGAGGTTGGTGTGGGCGTAGATCGCCATCGTGATGTCGACGTGCGCGTGCCGGGCGATGGCCTGGACCACGTGCGGCGGCGTCCCGAGGTCCAGCAGCAGGCTGACCACGGTGTGACGCAGGTCGTGAAGCCTGACGTCGGGCAGCCCGGCCGTGACGCGCAACCCGTCGAAGTGACGGTTGAGGTTCCGTGGCTCCAGCGGCTTACCGATCGTTGAGGGGAACACGAGGTCGTGGTCCTCCCACCGGGCCGTCTTGGCTCGGTTCGCGTCCTGACGCCGGCGGTGCTCCTCGAGGACGCGGCGGGTGACCTTGGGCAGCGGGATCGTCGCCTCCGAGGCGTCCGACTTGGCCGGCCCGACGTAGAGCTGACCGGCCGCTCTCGCGACCGTCTGCGCGACGGTGAGCGTGGCGCGCTCGAAGTCGATGTCCTGCCAGCGCAGGCCCAGCAGTTCGCCGTGACGTAGCCCGAGCGTGGCGGCGGTGACGTAGAGCGCGTACCAGCGCGTCCCCTTCGCCGCGTCGAGCAGGCGCTTGGCCTGGGCCACGGTCAGGCCCTTGCCGACCTTGTACTTCGGTGTCGGGACCTTCACGAGCTTGGCGACGTTGCGCATCACCAGCTCCTCGCGCTCGGCGTTGCTCAGCGCGTTCCGGAGCACGGCGTGGACGTACTGGACCTGACGGGCTGTGGCCCGGCGCTCGCAGCACCGCAGGCCGGGCCGGCAGCACGCCGGCTGCTTCGGCTTCCGTCTCGCGTGACGTCCGTTGGTGCAGCACAGGCACTTGGCGCGGACGGTGCTGATGAAGTGGCGGACGTCGGCGCCGGTGAGTCGGTCGAGTCGCTTCGTACCAAGGCTCGGGACGATGTGCAGCCGGACCACGGACTCGTATCCGTGGTAGGTGGTGAGCCGGCGCTCGACCTTGACGATCGCGAGCCAGTGCTCCATGTACTCGGCCACCGACATCGACTTGTCCGGTATCGGGATGCCCTGATCGTTGTTCGACTGCAGCCGGACGAGCTCAGCGCGAGCGTCGTCGAAGCTGCGGGCGTACTTGCGCTTGCGCTCCAGGCGGCCCGACGCCGTGTAGACGTACGCCGAGGCGACCCACAGGCCGTCGCTGGAGCGCTGGAAGATGCTGCCCTCGCCGTTGACCTTCCGGCCCTTCTTGCGCTCGCCGGCCATCACACGACCGCCTGGGCGTCGACGAGCCGCGCGACGTACTCCTCCAGCGAGGCGCGGGGGATGCGCCGAGAGCCGCCGATCTTCACCGAGCGGAGGTCGTGGTTGCGGAGCAGGTCGTAGACCTTGCAGCGGCTGATCTTGAGCAGCTCGGCCGCTTCCTCGGCCGTGAACAGCAGCGCGTCCATGGGTCAGTCCTCCGAGAGCCGGCGGCCGAGGTGGCCGAGGTGGGTGCGGGCGTGGTCGAGCTGGTGGGCGAGGTCGTCGACCAGGCCGCGCGCGTCGCTGAGGTGGCCGTGCGCGCGGCAGAGCGCGCCGGCCGGGTCGGCGCCGCGGTCGTCGTAATGCTCGGTCGGATCGGCGCGGCGCAGCGACCGGGTGAGGAAGTCGAGGACCTGGGGGAGCCGGCGGACCAGCTCGGCGAGGTCGCCGACGGCGGCGGAGGCTTCAAGACCGTCGAGCACGCCGCGCCCGGTCGCGTGGTTGGCGCTGCGGATGGCCTCGGCGGCGCGCTCGATGTCGCGGGCGACGAGGTTGCTCATCGCTGCACCCCCTGTGGCGAGACGTCGGCAGCGCGGTCGGTGGCGGCACCGAGCTGGTGGGCGAACTCGCCGGCGCTGCTCGACACCGCGGGCCCGAGGGTCGGGAAGGCGGCGAAGAGCAGCACGAGGGTCACGACTCCGGAGACGAGCGCCGGCGCGGCCTTGTGGCTCTTGATCAGCAGGGCGGTGACCAAGCCGGCGATGATCACGATCGCGATGAGGTTCATCAGTGCGCCCGCCGTCCGTGCGCGGCGATCCGGTCGCAGTACTCGCCGTAGTCGCCGAGGTAGGGCACGCGGATGCGCTGGCAGTCCCTGCCAAGTCCTGACAGGTAAGCCACGCCGGGGTCGGCGTTGGCGTGCTCCTGCCCGAGCGAGCGGGCGTCGGTGCCGTGGAGCATCTCCAGCGAGTCCGCCGGCACCCGGAAGCTGAGCCTCAGGGCGAACTGGTCGCGGGCGTAGCCGCCGCCGACGGCGGTGGCCTCGAAGCGCTGGGCGAGCATCAGCACCCGGAACGCGGCCTTGCGGCCCTCGGAGAGCAGCCTCAGCACGGCTATGCGGATGCGGTCGCCGACCGGGATGCCTTCGCCGCGCTTGGGCTTCGGGAGTCCGTCAGCGGCCCGTAGGAGGCCGGGGAACTCCTCCAGCACCACGAGGACCGTCGGTGTCTGCGGCGACGGCTCGACCTTGTCGCGGCGCGGCGGGATCGTCGCCAGCCGGCGGTCCATCTCGGCGACCAGGTCCTCCAGCAGCACCGCGTGAGCGGCGATGTCGTGCGTCCCGGTGACCTGGTGAGGCCGGTGCACCGTGTCGTCCCAGGCGCGGCCGAGCAGAAGACCGGTGATGTCCGAGCCGGTGACGAGGACGTCCGGGGCGGCGGCGAGCTGGGCCAGCAGCCCGTAGGTGAACACCGACTTCCCGGAGCCGTTCATGCCCTGCACCGCGAGGTGGGCGGGGTCGGTGAGGGCGTGTCCGAGGGTGGTGGCGTCCTCGGTGCGCCCGAGGATCACCGAGTCCGACCCGGTCTCGACGGTGACGGGTGGGAGGCCGAAGCCGCCGCGCAGCGGGTCGGCATCGAGCAGGTGCAGCCGTACCCAGCGGCCCGCGATCGGTTCGACGCGCAGGGCGTGGGCGCCGAGGGTGTGGGCGAGGCGGGCGCCGTTCTCGCCCTTGGTGAAGTCAGCCGGCTCCTGGCCGGCCATCAGTTCGACGGTGAACGAGGTGGGTGGGCCGAGGCGGACCTCCCCGACTCGCGGGGTGCGGATGGTGACGCCTGCCGCGACCTGGACGTATTGGCAGAGGGCGATGCCGGTGCAGGCCTCCCGGAAGGCCGCCTTGAGCGAGGCGGCGAACGCCAGGACCGATGCTTCGTAGTCGCGACGGGCGCGCTCGGCGCGGAGCCGGGCGAACAGCCCGGGCCGGTGCGCGCCGGGCCCGCGGGTGCGCCCGGAGCGGTGCTCGAGGCGGCGCGTGTGCTCGAGGGCGGTCATCGGATGGTCCTCTCCGTGCAGGCGGCGCACAGCTGGCCGTCCACGGCGGGCATGGGGAACAGCAGCGCGCACCCGGGACACATGGGTTCGGCGTCGGCGACCGGGTCGGGGATGCCGGCCAGGCGAGCGCGGCGGATGGCGCGGCGGTCGGTGGGAGTGGTGGCCGCCCACAGGCCGTAGTCCTGGCCGGTGTCCAGCGCCCAGCGCAGGCACTCGGTGGCGACCGGGCAGCGCCCGCAGATGGGGGCGACGGCGATGCGGTGGCGGGCGACGACCGTGCTGGTGTCGTCCTCGGACGGCGGAAAGAACAGCTCCGGGTCGGCGTCACGGCACGCCGCGTCGCGCTGCCAGCTCATGACGCCGCCGCCTCGGACTGCGCAACCTCACCGCGACGAGGACGCGGAGCCGTGGACGCGGTCGTGCGGACCTCCTGGCAGCGGTACCAGACCTGCGCGCCGGCGACGTTGCCGTCGCGGTCGCGCTTGTCCATGACGCCGATCTCGAACCCGACGAGCTCCACCGGGGTAGCCGGCGCGATGTCCTCGACGGGCTGCCGCTCGGACGTCATGCCGACCTTGATGATTTCGTTGGTGGCCCGGCCGAACTGACGGAACCTGGCGACGAACTGGGCCTCCCACTTCGGGGTGCCGTCTTTGGTCGTCTCCTGTCGGTAGCTGTCGCCGAAGGCGGTCTTGGGCTCGCAGGACAGGAACAGGAGCGACTCAAAGGTCGCGGCCTGGTCGATGGCGAAGTTCTGGATCACTGCATCTCCTCACTCGTACTCCTCTAGACGACTCGACCTTAGCAGCGGTGAGATAGACGTCTAGAGGACTAGCAGGAGGCGTTATGGACCCGTTGCTCTCGCGGGTCAGCGTGCCGGGACCTCGTACTCGAGCACGTACGCCGGCGCGGCCTTGAGGGTGTCGCAGACCTCCAGCGGGCGGCCGGTCGTGTCGTAGGCGGTGCGAACGAGGACGACGACGGGCACGCCATCGGTGAGCTGGAGCCGGCGGCGCTCCTCGGCGGACGGCATCCGGGCTGAGACCTCTTCGGTGAAGTGGTCCAGCTCGAAGCCCATGTCCTCCAGGCGCGCGTAGATGCCGCCGGGGCCGGTGTCCGCCTCGACGATGCGCGACCCGGCGGCGACGGAGGCGGGCAGGTAGGAGACCGCGGTCTCGACCGGCTGCCCATCGGCGAGGTAGCGCCGGGACCGCACGACAACCTCCTCGCCGTCGCCGAGGCGCAGCCGGTCGCGAATCTCCGGGGTAGCGGGCCCGGTCGACACCTCTAGCTGATCGACGTTCGGCGTGAACCCGGTCTTCTGGGCCTCGACGCTGAACGCCGCCAGCCCCGCCTCCCGGTGGCGTCGGGCGAAGCGCTCCGACGCGAGCCGACGCACCTGAACGGGCTGGCGAACGAACGTGCCGCGCCCGTGCTCGGCGACCACACGACCCTCGTTGCGCAGCTCCTGGACGGCCTGGCGCACGGTCATGCGAGCGACGCCGTAGTGCTCGATGAGCACGGCCTCGCTCGGAAGCTTGTCGCCGGCCGCCAGGTCGCCACGGTCGATCGCGGCCCGGAGGTGGTCGGCGATCTGCCGATACGGCGGCCGGTCGTCTGCGCGGTCGATGGCCCCGAGCTGCACGACTCCTCCAGACGACTGGACATCTACCATCAATGCCGAACGCTACCGAACGGTCACGAACGTCAGGAGGCGACAGTGGCAGACACGCCCAAGCACTCGGTCAGCGTCGCCGGCATCGTCATCGACGACCGTGACCGCGTGCTCGTCATCCAACGCCGCGACAACGGCCAATGGGAGCCACCCGGAGGTGTGCTCGAGCTACACGAAACCCCAGCGGCAGGCGTTGCGCGGGAGGTCTTCGAGGAAACGGGCGTTGAGGCAGCGGTGGACCGCCTCACAGGTGCCTACAAGAATATGCCGCGCGGGATCATCTCCCTTGTTTTCCGCTGCCATCCATTGTCGACCTCCACGACTTCGTCGGATGAGGCTACTGAAGCGCGCTGGGTACACCGAAGCGAGATTCCACAGATGATGACAGAAGCTTATGCAATTCGGGTCAGCGACGCCTTCCTCGAAGGCGCTCCCGCTGTACGCGCTCATGACGGGAAGAGCCTCGTAAATTCGTCAGAACCAGCTGACGCTTAGACTCCCAGTGGGATAGGTTCTGGCGCGTGTCTGAGATTGACAGGTACTTAGCAGCTGCTCGTGATGCGCTGAACGCCGACGGAGTTGCGCGCGTTTGTTCGAGCGATCCAGGGAGCGAAGCGACCGAGGATGAGATCGAAGAGTATGAGCAGGTCCTAGCTGCGGCGTCCGATGAGCGTCCAATCCAGCAGTTCCTAGAACGGCATCCCGGGATGCTGACGGCAGAGTACGGCGGCCAATGCCGTTGGATTATCCCGCAACCGCGCCTCGGAAATCAGTGGATACCAGACTTCGCTGTCGCTCGTCTAGATAGCACGGGCGTTGTTTGGACGCTTGTGGAACTGCAAAGCCCCACCGCGTCCCCGTTTAATTCGAGAGGCGTACCCGGACGTCATCTGAACGAGGCAATTACGCAGTTAGCGGACTGGCGCCAATGGTTGTTGCGAAACGCAGACTACGCCGAACGTCCAGCAGCAGCCAACGGTCTCGGCATGATTGGTTTGACCTACCAAGTGAGGGGATTGATTCTCGTCGGGCGGCAATCGCAACGGGACGACACGACGAGAGAGAAGTTGGCCTACTTCATGTGGGAGCACCGGGTTGCAATCCACTCTTATGACTGGCTTGCACGAGAAGCCGCCGGGCGTCTCCGCGAGATAAGGGACTTCCCTCGCGAAGCCCCATGCGACTGTGCGAGCTAGGCAGTCGGGACTGGCCGCGTCATCGAAAGGCGCCCAGCGTCCACGGCCCTCAAGCGACTTGTAACGAGAAGCAGCACTCAAGCGACATGCAGTCGAACTAGTAGCCCGACGGACCCGGAGAGCGCAGGCGTTGACCACTCAGGAGACAGAAGCGCTTCCACCTCAAATTGATCCCCTCGACCTCTTTCCCGGGTTTGCGCCAGCTTGTCGGTGCCATCGGCAGGGACAGGTACACCGAACCTTCACAGACCTACTCCAACCTGTGTCCTATGTCGATAAGAATGGATGCCGCTGGACTAGAGCTGTTTTGGAAGCCGACCGAGGGGCGGATGTGACCGAGGCAGCTTGTCGGCTCGCCGACTTATCGATGCGCTGGCGGTGCGCTGGATCGAATGTGGCCTACCCTTTGTGGCGGGAGGCCGTCCAAGCAGGCGCGACTCTAGACCTGCGGGACCAGAAGCGAATCACCCCGTTCATTGGCACTGGTTTCGGCACCCCAGCGACCCCAAAGCCCGACTCTCACGTTTGCGGTTGGGTCGCCGAGTTCCTCTGGTATTGCATCAGCGCGGAAGAGCGACATCGCGAAGGTCGATCGTTGGCACGGCTTGAAGGACCCGGTTTGCACGCCACGGAACCGGGCGGCGATGGACTGGCGATCTGGCGCAAAGAGCACGGCGGCGAGCTCAGCTTCTGCCTGTGGGAGATTAAGAATAGCGTCGGCAGCGCTGCCGTCTCCGCAACAGTCAAGAGGGCTTACGACCAACTCGGCGATAGGGCAACCGAGTATTTGGCGAAGATGACCGCAATCGCAGCGTCGCTCGACTACGACCCGCAGATGCAGCAGCTATACGCCGGACTAGTAGATCTATGGGTCGACGACGACGAACAGTCTGCTGCCGGAATCGCAGTGGGAACTCATAGCGCGAAGGCGCCGCAACAATGCTTCTCTACCATGCACCAATACTTCCCAGGTAAGCGGCGAGATTGGCAGCTTGAGGGCCTCGTCGTGGCGATCTCGGACTTCGAAAGCTTCTCCGAGGAGGTTCGAGCTAACGTATGGAGCGTGCTCTAGACATTGAGCTTGTCGAGAACGCTTTGGGTCCTCACCCCACGCTAACTCAAAATTCGACGAACCCCTATCAACGCGTTCAATGGTTCGACCCATCTACAGCTCCTAGGTGGCCAGAGACCGCGGATGACTGGACGTCGGCCTTGCCGACTGCTGTGGAACTCCAGGCTCAAATAGCTCGCACTGAAGTGACCCTTTTTCTTCACCAGCATGACTTCCCGGAAGAACTCCTGCGCTCCGCGTGGTATTTGCACGGAGTCGCGAGTTCAGACGCGGCGGCACAACTCTACACTGTTGATCGGCAACGTAACGCCTTCGCCTTGAGTGCTCACATCTTCGATCTGGCCACAATCTCGAGCGATCGTCCGACTCGAGAACGATTGAAGCTGGCGTTCGGTGCTCAAGTTGGATACCACAGAAGCGACCGAGAGCCGAACGCGATTGCGCTCGAGAGGCGATTTAGGATCACGCCCGCTCCATCTGAGTCTCTCGCTGAACCGTCTGTCGCCGGCCCGACCCCAGTTCTCGACTTTGAATCGCTCGCACTTGATGCTGGTGTATCGTTTCTTGGACTCGACACAGGTCGGACACGGCAACGTCTCGGGCGCTGGCGCGCTGAGTTGCGTCAGCTGCAAGGCGACACAGGTATCGACGACATGGCTCGCACGATATTCGGTCCAACTTATTGCGTAGTCGAGGCGATTCACCACCTCTTGCAGTATCTAGCTTTGGGGGATACTGAGGACTTCGACGCAGCGCTTCAGCTGATCGATCAGGCGTTGACATCACCAGAAGGACTGGGAGACCACGACGCACGATGGGTGGCCTCCCACCTAAGGTTCCTGGCGGACGAAATGGGCGCCGGTAGCGTTTGGTCACTGCTGCCGCCAGACCTACCCGCGAGCGCGAAGCAAGCATTCACACTCTCGTCTCCCCCGATCCTTGCGCTTTGGAAGCCGCAACGCGAGCTCCTCCGCCCCGAAACGACGAACGAGGACGGTCAGGCACTCGACGCCCTCCACGAAAATGTCCGTCGGATCGTGTTATCGGTACCGACCAGTGCCGGGAAGACACTGATATCCCAGCTCCTGACGGTTTCTTTCTTAGCGAGATCAGACTCCAGTGTGTGTTACGTTGTGCCACAACGGAGTCTCGGGCGGGAGATTCGCAGAGATCTTAATTCGCGACTCTTGCTGTTGGGTAAGTCCCTTTCCCGCGAACTGCCGGAATTCGCAGCGAGCGTCGACCAGTTCTTCCGTGAAGTCTTTGGAGAAGATGAAATCTTCCCGATCTCCTTTGATCGAGCCCTCGGCGATGTTTCCATCATGACGCCGGAAGGTCTCGACCAAGCTTTGAGACGGGACCCGGACGACGTGCTCAAGCAGTATGGAATGTTCGTCTTCGACGAAGTGCATTTGATAAAGGAGAAGTCTCGCGGCTTCAAGCTCGAGTCGGTGCTCTCATTCTTGCACTTGCATACAAGGGACACGGAGCACAAGATCGTCTTACTGTCTGCCGCTCTCGGGAATGCCGGGCAGCTTGCGGCGTGGATGTCGTCGGACGGACCTGCAAAGCTACTTGAATCCGACTGGCGAGGACCTCGAAGGCTGCACGCGGTCTTTAATACCGATATCAGGTGGAATGACTATACAGTTCAGGACGTGCCACGGGCCAGGGGGAACCTCTCGAAGAGACTTGTTTACGATACCTACGGAAGAGTCAGACTTCGGCCCGCTCATGGGCAATCACAGGCCGTAGAGACAACAGAGCCGATTGGGCAAACTGTCTTCCGCGCCACAGCCCAGCTGGAGAGGGACAGCAGTCCGGAAGGGCCGAAGAGTACACCTAGCTACCGCATGCTTGCCGATATCGTGCGACATGTTGGACAAGCCGGACCCGTGCTTGTATTCCGGTCGACTCGAGCGGGCGCGGTCGCAATGGCCAATGCAGTTGGAGAGGGCCTAGAAGCTCTGCAACAGTGTGAAGACTTGGCCGAGATGGCTCGGGAGAAGCTTAGCGAGAAGCATCCCTTACCTGGGCTATTAGCCAAGGGTGTGGCGTTCCACCACGCAGGCTTGCCAATCGATATACAGGAAGCGATTGAAGATGGTCTGCGGGCCGGTCTGCTGAACTACGTGACGGCCACAACTACCCTCGCTGAGGGTGTCAATCTGCCCGTACGGACAGTTGTACTCGCAGAAAATTCCTACCCTGGACAGTCGCCAGAAACTCACCTCACGGGCTCGCGGCTTGTTAACGCCGTTGGACGCGCTGGTCGGGCGACGAAAGAGACGGAGGGGTGGGTAATCCTTGCGCGCAACGCGGCCCCCACCGAATCTGATTTTGACCTATTTGAGCCCGCGGAAGATGACCTTCGGGTTTCGTCAGTCCTGCTGGAGGCGTCCGCGCTCGAAGCGTTGGCGGTGTTCGAGGAAGCTCTTCGCGCCGGCGAGGATGCGGTACTGAGCGCCCACGACGAATTGGCGGAGTTCACGAAGTACGTGTGGTTTATTCTTGCCGCCCAAGAAGAGCTGACTAGTGCCGAGCGATCGCCCGACCCGATGACGGCATTCGCTGGAACATTGGCCTATCGGCAACTGGACGCCGAGCTCAGAGCGCGCTATGAATCGGTCGTCGAGGCAGTTACGAGTAGGTATGCACAGCTAGATCGAGAGTCTCGAATCCGCTGGTCGCGAACGGGCGCAGGGCTCCAGACATCGAGACGTCTCGACGACCTTGCTCGACGCGTCGCGGATACCTGGTCGCTGACCGACCTCACAAGCGAGGCGGACCCCGGTAGCGTGCTGACCTTTCTGGAGGAAGTAGGGGTACTAGACGCGATGCTCGACTTCAACGAGTGTCCTCGTACTGGTCTTCAGTTTCAATCGAAGCAGGGAAAGAATGGCCAGACCTTCACGGTCTCTCCGGGTGACCTCCTTGCTGAGTGGGTGTCAGGCGCTAGCCTTCTAGGAATATCGGAGCGACTCTTCTCGCGTATTGAGTCCGAAACGAAGCGCATCGAGCAAGCTGTTGATACTGTCACGGACTTTTGTGAGCACTACTTCGCATGGATGCTCGCGGCGTTGGCGGCCCTTGTAAATGCACATCTTGAGGCTGATCGAGCTGAGGCGGAGTTTCCCACAAACTTGGCGACGTTGGTTAGATACGGCGTACGTTCGAAGCACGCCGTTGAACTGTTGACGTCTGGGGTGCACTCCAGGGACGTTGCCAACAGCATTGCTGAGGCTTTTGAGTATGAGGGTGTTGATCCAAACGGCACGGTCGCATGGCTAAGCGCTGTGGGGATCGACGGGTGGCGCGAGAGGTTTTCTGCTACCAACCTCGACGCTAGGGAGCTTCTCGAATATTGTCGTGATCAAGATAGGTCGATCTTGCAGGAGCTCCTTGGAAGCGGAGTGACCTCGTTCCGACTTGAGGGATGGAAAGAGGCGGCATCAGACGGCCGCCTTGAGCTTGCCTGTGACGATCTGTCTTCTTCTCCAGCACCTGTGGTAGTGCATGAGATTGCAGGTGGTGAGCGCCGCTCGCTCGGAGCCGTACCCATCATGAGGCACATCGAAGTGCAGGCACTGATGTCGGCCGGGCTTGAGATGAATCTAGAGTTGAGAGGTGGGGAGCTCTCGATTTCCCTCATGGGGTTCAGAGGCGACGTACCGGGCGACCTGTAGGGCGTAAGATGTGCCGTCGTTTACTGCGATCCAGCCGCGGTTGCCGTTTGACATGAGGCGCACGCGGGAGCGCGACCGGCGGAAGCGCACGCGACCGGTCGTCTGGTCGACGCGGGGCTTCCAGGTGTGTTGGGCGCGGCGCTGGGCCTTCGCCCAGCGACGGGCCACGCGGCCGGCGCGGATGCCATCGTCGGGCGAGACGCGGACGGTGCGTATGGCGCGGTGGAGGGCCCACACGCCCCAGAAGCGGCCGGGGCCGGTGCCGGGCTCGGACCACTCAGGCGGGACGTGGTGCTGGTACTCCTTCGCAGCCATCAGCCCATGCTTGGTGAAGTACGCGGCGACCCGTCGCGGGTCGGGGGCGCGCAGGCCCTCGGCGTAGTCCAGCGCGGTGCCAGCGCGTTCGTGACGGCGGCGCTGCTCGGGGTCGGGGTGATCGACAACGTCGGCCCACGCCGCAGAGAGCCACACGGCGAACGTCTCGCCGGTCGTACGGGCGCGGCCGTGGGGCGGGGTGCAGAGCATGTGCACGTGCGGGGCGCCGCGGCGCTGGAACTCCAGCTTCCACACGCACGCCCATTCCTCGCCCCAGGCGCGGGCGTAGCGCTTGCGCAGCGCCTTCATGTGCCGCTTGAGCACCTGCCCGGTGGGGACGACAGTGAGCCAGTCGCCGGGGTAGGTCAGCGTGACCATCGCCGGGAGTCGACCCGAGGCGTAAAGCGGCGTGTAGTCCAGCTCGCAGAGCCGCCGCACCATGTTCGCCCTGCTCTTGCGCGACCACGAGGTGATCGCCGTCCGCGGCGTCGGGGGCTCGGGCCACTCGTCGGTCGCGATGTGCGCGGCCACCGCGGCATCGACGTCCTTCACGTGCGCGGCGCGCGCCCGCTCCTCGGTGCGTTCCCGCCGAGCCCAGTCCCGGCAGGCGACCGCGAACACGCCCGGCCCGACGGTCAGCTCCCACCGCGGACCCTCCGCCAAGGTGCCGGGCTCCTCGCGGATCGCGGGCAGCATCGCGGCCGCCGCGTCGACGAGCTCCGGAGAGGGGAACGCCGGGGTCCACAACCCCGCGATCGAGTCCGGGACCGACGTCTCGTCGAGGCCGTCAGACTCGGTGTCGACGTGGTCGCTGGGCCCGCGGCCCGATATGGCACATAGAACAAGCCCAGGCGGCCGGCCCTCGGCTGGCGCCGGGGCGGCGGCCGGGTCCGTCGCGACCGGCTTACGCCGGTCGCTCCTGTCTTCGACCCGCTGCGGCGTGCCGGCCACTCCTGCCCCGGCCGCCCACGACGACAGCGAGGAGGCGGGCGCCGGCGTGTACGTGCGCCAGGGATCAGGCAGGGCGGGCAGCGACCGTCGCGACGACCGAGTCGACGACAACGCCGAGGACGAGCGGGACCGGGTGCTCAAGGTGGGGGAGTGGGACACGGCGAGACCTCTCGGCGAGGTCGTCTCGCGGCGTCTGACCGGATGCGGACGCGCGGCATCGCCGCAGGACCCGGTGGGGTCTGCGGTGGGCGCGTCAGATGGGCCGTCTCGCGGCCCTGGCGGTCAGAGCGGCGAGACGGCGGCGGACGGGATCAGCGGACGAATGGGTGCGAGCCTTCGGCGACCAGGCGCTCCGCCCTGGACCAGGACACCGACCTGAGGAGACGAGGCGCGAGCGTCGAGCGGGTCGGGAGTGTGGTGGTGGTCGGGACGGGGTCTCGCCCCCGTCGGCGCTTCCGGGGTCTGACAGCCCGCTCGCACCACCGCAAGGGCCACGCTGAGCACGAAGGTCCAGAGGGTCGACGGTGTGGCCCTTGCCCCGGCACGAGCGACCTGTCCGAGGCGACCCCGCGCCGCCGAGGGAGAGACCCCGAGGCCGTGCCGTGCGGCGTGGGTGCACTGCACCAGCCCTGCACCAGCGGGACGAGACTCGGGAGTGTCCGGCCCCGTCTGCTCCTGTCGTTCGCCCTGCTCAGCAGACTCACCTAGACGAGTTGTGGCGTGTTCCGGGCCCCTGAAAAGCGATAGGTCGGCGGTTCGACCCCGCCCCTGGCCACAGCCAGAGCCCACCGAGCGCGGACGCTCGGTGGGCTCCGTTCTCCCGGTCAGGGTGTGGTCAGACCCGGCTCTTGCGCCCGGTGACCTTGTTGTAGACCACCAGCACGATGATCGCGCCGATGATCGAGCCGATCCAACCGGTCGGCTCGAAGCCACGGATGCCCACCGTGAGCAGCCCGAAGACCAGGCCACCGACGACCGACCCGGCGATGCCGAGCAGGATCGTGCGCAGGATGCCGATGTCGTCCTTGCCGGGCACCAGCGCCCGCGCGATGAAGCCCGCGATGAGGCCGAAGACGATCCAGCCGAGGATGGTCAGGATCACGAGATCACTCCTTCTGTGGTGGACGTCCCGGCGCGATCAGCGCTGGGAGTCCCGGTGGATCGACCAGACGGCGAGCAGGGCGGGGAGCAGCGCGAGGGCGAGCCCGATCAGCACGCCCGCCGCGGGACGCGGCAGCACGACGATGGCCAGGACGTAGACGACGGCGACCTGGACGATCGTGTTGTAGGTGCGCGACGAGATCCCCGAGTTCCAGCGCGGCGTCGCGCGCCGCAGCCGCATGCTCAGGCCGGGGTCGGTCTCGGTGGCGTGGGCCTCGAGCTCGCGGAGCGCCTGCTGCTCGTGCTCGGAAAGGGGCCGCCGCTCGGGCGGCTGCGCATCGTGGCCGGCGGGCGTGGCGGTCATGGACGACCCCTCCGTGGGCGGCGGACAACACGACGCCGACCAGGCTTCCCGGCACTCCGCTGACGACGATGTCAGTTGGAGCTGAGCAGGCCCTGAGAGGGAGCTGACGATCGCAGCAGGGGCCCGTCCGCTCCGCCGGCTCGCCCGTAGCGTCGGTCAGGTGAACAGCACAGGAGCGCCGAACCTGCTGGACGCGGTGCTCGTCCTGCTGCTGTTCCTCGCCGTGTTCCGCGGCTGGCGCCAGGGTGCGCTGTCCCAGCTCACCGCGTTCGCCGGTCTCGCCCTCGGTCTGCTCGCCGGCATGTGGTTGGCGCCGCGTGTCGCCGACGCGATCGTCGACGGGCCCGGAGCGGCCCTGCTGACCCTCGGCCTGCTCCTCGTTGCGGGGTTGGTCGGACAGGGTGTGGGGATCGCCGTGGGTCTCCGCCTGCGCCGCGGCGCCGACCGCGTCGGGGTCGGTCCGGTCGATCGCGTGGCCGGCATCGGTGTCGGCGTCGCCATCACGCTGTTCGTGGTCTGGCTGCTCGCCGGGGCGCTGGTGCAGGGCCCGTCGGCCGCGATCTCCCAGCAGATCCGCGGATCGGCCGTCGTCGACGTCCTCGACCGCGCGTTGCCCTCACCGCCGGACGTCGTCGGGAGCGTCGCCGCCCATCTCGACCGTCAGGGCTTCCCGCAGGTGTTCGCCGACCTCGGTGGCGGCGTCACCGCGGCGCCGGTGCCGGAGACGGCCGACGCGTCGGTGCGGGCGGCTGCCGCGGCCGGACAGCCGAGCACCGTGATGGTCCGCGGTGTGGGGTGCGGCGGCCGGATCGGAACGGGCTCGGGGTTCGTGACCCGCCCCGGTGTCGTCGTGACCAACGCGCACGTCGTGGCCGGCTTCGAGCGACTCACCGTGCAGGACACCGACGGCACGCACCCCGCCGTGGCGATCGGGGTCGACCCGGACCTCGACCTGGCCGTCCTCGCGGTTCCCGACACAGAGGCGCCCCCGATCGCGTGGGCCGACACGGCGCTGAGCCGCGGCACCGAGGGAGCCGTCCTCGGCTTCCCGGGAGGCCGGACGGACCTCGTCGTGGAACCGGCGACGGTGCGGACGCGGATCGACGCCGTCGGGCGGGACATCTACGGCGAGGATCAGGTCCGTCGCGAGGTCCTCGTCCTCGCGAGCTCCGTCGAGCGCGGGAACTCCGGCGGTCCCTTCGTCACCGCGGACGGTCGCGTCGGCGGTGTGGTGTTCGCCGGCGACGCGGCGGGCGGCGACACCGCCTACGCCCTCACCCCCGACGAGGTCCGCCCCGTGGTGGAGGACGCGGTCGCCCGCGACGAGGAGGCCCCGGTCGGCGCCTGCCGCCCGTGAGCGGCGGCGTCGCGCGGGGTGTCGGTGGGGCGGCGTAGGGTCACCGTTGAAGGTTGAACCGATGAGAAGAGGCCGCCGTGAAGCTGCGGGTCAAGAAGCGCCACCTGCCCGGACGGATCGCCACCGGGGCGTTCATCCTGAACTCGGGGATCGAGAAGGCCCGCGGGGACGACGAGACCGCGCAGGCGATGCACGGCATGGCGTCCGGGACCTATCCGTTCCTCGGCAAGATGAAGCCCGCCGACTTCCTCAAGGCGCTGTCGGCCACCGAGATCGCGCTGGGCACCGCGCTGCTGCTGCCCGTCGTCCCCACGGCCGTGGCCGGCGCGGGCCTCGCGGCGTTCTCCGCCGGACTGCTCGGGCTGTACCTGCGCACGCCCGGGATGCGCAAGGAGGGCAGCCTGGCGCCGTCGCCGCAGGGCCTGACGATCGCCAAGGACGTCTGGATGCTCGGCATCGCCACGGGCCTGGTGCTCGACGAGGTGCTCGACGAGGACTGACCCCGCGCGACCCCGGAGCCGATCGACCGCCCGCCCCGTGGCCGGCACCGGACGGCGAGGGACACGGACGCTCGGCGAGATCCCGGCGACGATCCCGTAACACCGTCACCCGATCGTGCGACTCCGAGCGCGAGGTGGCGGACGCAGGGGGTCGGTGCGCGTGGAGTGGATCGTGGCGGTCGGGGCGTTCCTGGTGGTCTCGGTGCTGGTCATCGGTGTGCCGTTGTACCTGGCGACGTGCCGGTGGTCGTCGCGCCAGGAGCGTCGGGCCGCGGAGGCCCGGCGCCGTGCGGCGTCGGCCCACCCCGCGGTCCCGTCGGCCCCTGCGCCGCCGCGGGCCCCGAGCGGGCGTCGTCGCCGGGCCGTCAGTCGCTGACCGACCCGTCCGTCACGAGACGGACGTCCTCGATCCCGTGGTCGCGGGCGTAGTCCAGCATCTTCGCGAGGTCGCTGACCCCGTTGCTCGCGGGCAGCGGCGCGAACTGCAGCGTCGACAGGACGCCGAGCGCGGAGCCGTCGGGGGAGAGGAACGCGCTGCCCGAGTCGCCCGGGACGCCCGGCGTGGCGGTGAGGACGTCGTGGCTCCAGCCGCCGCCCCGCGACGCGACGACCGTGCCGACCTTCGGGCTCAGGAGCGTGACCCCGCCGCGCAGCTCGGAGTTGCCGTAGCTGCGCACGACCTCGCCGGGGCGCGCGCCGTCGGAGTCGACCCCGGTGGGCCCGCCGAACACCGGCACCGCGGCGGAGACCGCCGCGACGTCGGCGGGGTCGATCCGCACGAGGGCGAAGTCGTTGAAGGCGCAGGCGTCGGGGTCGGTCTCGTCGGCGGCCTGCATGGCCAGCCACGAGTTGTAGGCCAGCGTGCCGGGCCGGCTGGCGCCCGCGATCTCGACGGGCGTGCCGAGTGGCAGCGAGCCCGCCCGGCAGCCGTCGACGTCGGTCGACGTGCCGGTCCCCGAGCAGTGGGCGGCCTGCCCCAGGTAGGTGTCGGCGCCGTCGGTGAAGACGAAGTTCGCGGTGCACTGCGCGCCGTCGGTGCGGGTCTGCACGCCGGGGTGGACGCCCGGTGCGGTCGCGACCGGCCCGTCGCCCGGGGCGGCGACCGCGGCGGGGCCGCCCAGCCACGCGGCGGCCGCGACGGCCGCCCCCGTCGCCACCGCGACCATCAGCCGACGCACCGAGCGTGCTGCCATCCGTCACTCCCCGAGCCAGGAACCGTACCGACCACTCCGTCGTGTGCAACGGCTCGGTCACGCCCGGGTGACGGGCGAACGCTCAGCGCGTCTGCAGGGCGGCCCAGGTGGTGGCGGCGGCGACACCACCGTCGGCGGCGAGGGTCTGGCCGTTGACCCACCGGCTCTCGTTGGACATGAGGAACGCGACGACCGAGGCGATCTCCGAGGCCTCGGCGTCGCGGCCGGCGGTCGAGCGGGAGCGGGTGAGGCGGCGCGGGTCGGTGGAGCGCTCGACCTCGGGCAGCGACGGCGTGCGCACCGGGCCCGGCGCCACGGCGTTCATCCGCACGCCGTCGGCCCAGGTCAGCGTCGACGACGCGGTCGTGTACGCGAGCACGGCCTCCTTGGAGACGTCGTAGACCGGGCGGTCGGGCCGCTGCTCGCGGCACCAGCGCAGTCCCTCGGCGAAGGTGCGGGTGGCCAGCAGCGGACGCAGCTCGGCGAGGTGGGCCACCCAGTGCCGGCCCTCCGACGAGGACACGTTGACCACCGAGCCGCCACGACGGATGCGTCCCACGAGCGCCTCGGTGAGGTGGCGCAGGCCCAGGAAGTTCACGGCGAGCACGGTCTCGGCGGGTGCGGTGCCGGCGACGCCGGCCACGTTCGCCAGCGCGTCGACCTGGCCGTCGAGGCTCTCGACCGCGGCGTCGATCGAGGTGGGGTCGGCGAGGTCGCAGCGCACGTGCGACACCTCGCGGTCCGGCGGCTCGCGCCGGTCGAGCCCGATCACCGACACGTGGTGGCGCGCGAGGAACTGCGCCAGCGCGCGGCCCACCCCGGACGACGCACCCGTCACGAGGAAGACCGTGCTCATGGCGGGAGACGGTAGCGGCGGTCCCCTCACCCCCTCGGGGCAGTCCCGGTGGCGCAGCGTCGTACCAGGTCGGCCTCGCGGGCGCGGTCGAGGCCGGCGGCGAGCGCGGGGCTCCCCCGGCCGCGGTGCCACGCCAGCACGTCGCGGGCGGTCTCGAGGGCGGGGCGGAAGCGCAGTCCGGCGGCCAGGGCCCGCGAGGAGTCGATCGCGTCCTGCGGGATCTGGTCCTCCGGGAACCACAGCGGGCGTGCCTCCTCCTCGACGTCGCCGAGCTCCGCGCGCAGCGCGTCCTCGCCCGCCCACGCCCAGGTCACGTCGCCGGGGCGCCCGCCCGCGGCCTCGAGGCAGGCGTCGAGCACCGCCGACAGCGGCTGCGCACGTCCGGGGCCCACGGTGTCGAAGGTCCCGTCGTACCCGCAGGCCAGCGCGTGCAGGGCGAAGGCGGCGATGTCGCGGGCGTCGCTGTACTGCACCGCCCGTGTCGGATCGCCCGGGGCGAGCACGGTGCGTGACGCCTCGCCCGCGAGCGCCCGGGCCAGGCGGACCGGCCACCAGGTGAAGCGGTCCGACGGGTCGCGCGGCCCGACCATGATCCCCACGCGCAGCACGCTCACCGGGCCGTCGAACGCGGCCAGGGCGTCCTCGGCGGCGAGCTTGGCGACGGAGCGTTCCTGCAGACGGTCCTCCCCGCCCGCCCCGTCCCCGCCCGCCCCCTCGTGGGTGGCCTCGCCCTCACGGCGGACCGGGTCGCCGGCGGACGGCACGGCGGGGCCGTCGGGGTGGTAGACGCTCATCCCCGAGACGTAGCCGTACGCGCCGACGGCCCCGGAGAGGAGGCCGGCGGCACGCCCGACCGCGTCGGGGTCGGAGAACGTGTCCAGGGCGGCGTCGAACGCGCGACCTCGCAGGCCGGAGAGATCGCCGTACCGGTCGACGGCGAGGGCGTCGACGCCCTCGAGCGGCGCGTCCCCGGACCGGCTCGCGACCGTCACCGCGTGGCCGGCGCGCACCGCCTCGGCCGCGACGTGGAACCCCGAGGAAACCGCCGCCGCCGAGCACGAGCAGTCGCATCCGCCGGGCTACCCGGGCGCCACCGCGCGACACCTCAGACGCGCAGAGTGACGACGAGCGCGCTCACCATGCCCTGATGGTCGGATGGTGGAGATCGGCGACGATCTGTGTGACGCTCTGTGAACAAGCAGCGGCCCGCGTGGCCGCCGACCGTGACGGGAGAGAGCTCATCATGTGGATCGTCGGCCTCGTCCTGCTCGCCCTGGGGGTCGCGGGCTTCTTCGCGGCCCACGGCGCCCGCGCCCGGCGGCACGCCATGATCGCGGCCGAGACCCTGCCGATCGCCGAGCTCGAGGAGCACCGGAGCACGCTCGCCGACCTCGGGGGGAACGGGGGCTTCCGCAAGGTCTGCGAGGTCGTCGGCACGGCGCACCCGCACCCCGACGGTCCGTTGCGCGCCCCGCAGAGCGGCGTCGAATGCGTCTGGTACCGCCAGACCGTCGCCCACAAGTACACCGAGCACTACCGCGACTCGCACGGCCACTGGCGGCGCCGCGAGCGCACCGACACCGTCCTCGACCAGACCTCGCACCAGGGCTACGCCCTCGTCGACGCCACCGGGATCATCGGCGTCGACCCGAACGGGACCGCGCCCGACGGGCCCGAGAAGGTCCACGAGAACTTCGTCCCGGGCGGGCCGGAGCGGGCGTCGGGTTTCGCCGCGGTGGTGCAGGGCTTCATGGGCCACGGCAGCGACACGCTGGGCATGGTCTACACCGAGTGGGTCATCCGTCCCGGCCGGCCGCTCTACATCCTCGGCGAGGTCCACGACAGGATCGGGCCTCTGGTCATCGGCAAGCCGGAGTCGTCCTCCGACCCCTTCATCGTCTCGACCCGTTCCGAGGACGAACTGCGCGCGGACGCGGTCGGCAGCCAGCGCTGGTTCGCCTGGGGCGGCGCGGCCCTCGCCGTCGTCGGGCTGGTGCTGACCGTCGTCGATCTGCTGACGTGAACCCGGCGCCGCGCACCACCGACGCCGCCGCGCACGGCACCATGGGGAGCGTGCAGCTCCACCTGGTCGACGCGTTCACGTCCTCGCCCTTCACCGGCAACCCGGCCGGCGTGTGCCTCACCGACGCGACCGACGCCGCCTGGATGCAGGCCGTCGCGGCGGAGGTGAACGTCTCCGAGACGGCGTTCGTCGACCTGTCGACCCTCGAGGCGACGGGCGAGGTCGGGCTGCGGTGGTTCACGCCCAAGGTCGAGGTGGAGATCTGCGGGCACGCGACGCTGGCCAGCGCGCACGTGCTCTTCGAGCAGGGGCTGGCGCCCTCGCCGATCGCGTTCCGCACCGCATCGGGCGTGCTGCGCGCCGAGCGCCTGCCCGGCGGGGGCATCCAGCTCGACTTCCCCGTCGACGTGCCGGTCTCGGCGCTGCCCGACGGGCACCTCGCCGACGAGTTCGCCGACGCGCTCGGCGCCGCGGTGGTCGAGCTCGCGCGCTGCCGCTACGACGTCCTCGTCGAGATCCCCTCGGCGGAGGAGGTCCGTGACCTCGAGCCCGACCTGTCGGTGCTGCGCGCGGCCAGCGGGCGCGGCGTCATCGTCACCGCCCGCGCCGAGGAGGACCCGGCGCCGGGCGCGCCCGATTTCGTCTCGCGCTTCTTCGCCCCCGCGGTGGGCATCGACGAGGACCCGGTGACCGGCTCGGCACACTGCTGCCTGGCGCCCTACTGGGCCGAGCGCCTGGGCCGCGAGCGCCTCGTCGGCGCCCAGCTCTCCCCGCGCGGCGGCGAGGTGGGCGTCGAGCTGGCCGGCGACCGCGTCTACCTGCGCGGCGACGCCGTCACCGTGACCCGGGGCGAGCTGCTCGCCGAGGCGACGAAGATCTAGTCGCCCTGCGGGCGTGTGAGCGCCTGTCCGTGCCCCAGCACGGACAAGCACGCACGAGAGCGCAGCTCAAAGGTCGCCGCCCTCGTCCAGCAGGCGGTCGATCTCGCGGCGCAGCAGGCCCAGGCGGGCCTCGCGCACCAGCGGGATGTCGCGGCGGCGCCGGCGGACGTCGGCCAGGTCGATGTCGATCGTGCAGATCTCCTCGGCCTCGGCGCCCTCGCCGCACTCGCCGACGACCTCGCCCCACGGGTCGACGATGTGGCTGCCGCCCCAGAACGTCAGGCCGCCCTCGACGCCCACGCGGTTCACGAACACGACGAACAGCTGGTAGATGCGCCCGTAGAACGTGGTGATGTTGCGCCAGTACTCCTTGGAGTCGTAGCGCTCGGGCGTCATCGACTGCGCCGAGTTGGCGGGGACGAGCAGCAGGTGCGCGCCGTCCTGCACCGACAGGAAGGCCACCTGGGGCTGCCAGGCGTCGTTGCAGATGAGCGTGGCCGCGCGGTGGCGCCCGCCCCGGACCCCGTAGGCGCGGGAGTGCTGGCCGGGCAGGAAGTGCTTGCGCTCCTCGAACGTCGAGTACGTCGGCAGGTAGAGCTTGCGGTGGGTGTGCACGAGGTGCCCGTCCTCGTAGTAGCCCGCGCTGTTGTAGGTGTGCAGACCGTGGCTGCCGGCCTCGGGGAACCCGAGCAGCACGCCCGCCCCGCCCGCACGCTGCGAGACGCGCAGCAGCCGCGGGTCGTCGGGCGCCATCGAGAGGTCGTGGGGCACGTCGCCGACCTGGTAGCCCGAGAGCGCCAGCTCGGGGAACACCACGAGGTCGGAGTCGGAGTCCACGGCCTCGGCGACCACCCGTTCGACCCGCTTGAGGTTGCCGTCGACGTCGCCGAGCGTGGCGTCGGTCTGGGCGAGCGTGATGCGCACCGCGGGCTCCTCGGGGGCTCGGCGCCGCGCACGGCGTCGGGGACAGGACGGCGGCGCGCGGCAGCGGACCTCAGCGCGGCCGGCGTGCCCGGCGCGCGACGAGGACGGCGAGACCGGCTCCCCCCAGCAGCGCCATTGCCCCCGCGGACCCGATCAGCGCCACCGTGCGCGATCCGGAGTGTGCATCCCGGGTGTTGCTCAGGTCGACCCGCCCCGCCTCGGCGGGCGACGCCGTCGCCGGATCGGTGCCGGTGAACTCGTCGGGGCGCACGTCGGCCACCGCGGCGACGGGGTCGACCGTGCCCGCGCCCACCGCGTCGTCGTGGCCCGCGGCGGGAGAGGCGGCGGGGCGGTCGGCCGAGGACGTCACGCGCGCCATGACCTGGCGGGCGTCGAGCCCGGGGTAGCGCGCCCGGACCAGGGCGACCACGCCACTGACGTAGGGCGCGGAGAAGCTCGTGCCCTCGACGGGGATCGCCTGGTCGGCGCCGATCGGGACGATGCGGTCGACCACGCCCGGGCCGGCCGGGTCGAGCGAGACGATCTCCGAACCCGGCGCGGCGAGCGAGACCCACGGCCCGCGCAGACTCTGCGGCGCGGGCAGGCCGTCGCGGCGCGTGTAGCCGACCGAGAGCACGTCGTCACCGAACCAGGCCGGCGCCACCACCTGCCCGGAGCTCTCGCCCGCGGGTCCCTGGACGCACGCGCCCGACCCGGCGTTGCCCGCGGCCGCCACGACGACGACGTCGGCGTCGACCGCGGCGCGCACCGCGGCCCGCAGCCCCGCGAGCGCCCGGGGCGCGTCGGCCGTCGGCACGCAGGCAGCCTCGGAGATGTTGATGACTCCTGCGCCGAGCCGGACGGCGCGCAGCACCGCCTCGGCGAGGGTCGCGACGTTGCCGCCGCCGGCGGTGGTCGAGCCGTCGGGCGCCGTGGTCGCCACGGTGGCGCTGGACTGGCGGATCGAGAGCACCCGCGCGTCCGGGGCGACACCGACGAAGCCGGTCGCCGGGTCCGGCGCCGCGGCGATGATCCCGGCGACGAGGGTGCCGTGGCCGTCGCAGTCGCGCAGCCCGGTCTCGTCGGCCACGAAGTCGCCGCCGTCGACGAGGCGCCCGGCGAGCCGCGGGTGGCGGCTGACGCCCGTGTCGATCACGGCCACGGTCTGGCCGGCCCCGCGGGTGAAGCGCCAGGCGTCGGTGAAGCGCAGGCGCTGCTGCGACCAGGGCGCGCCGGGGATGACGGCGTCGCCCCCGCCGACCGAGGTCACGCACGCCACCCGGGGCCGCACGCCGGGCAACGGTCGGGGCTCGGGGTCGAGGCCCGCGAGCGCGGCGGGGTCCGGCGGCGGGGGCACGGGGGCTTCGCCGGGCGCGGTGGGCGCGGTGGGCGCGGTGGGCGCGGTGGGCGCGGTGGGCGCGGCGACCGCCGCCGGGACGACGGGCACGAGCAGCGCGAGCACCACCGCGACCGCCACCGTGACCACCGTGGCCACCACGGCCACCCGGCGCCCGCGGATCTCCACGCGCCGATCGTAGGTCGCGCGGCGGGCGCCGGGGGCCCGTTCGGGCGCACCGGTGCGTGTGGCGCACGGTCGCCGTGGCACAGCCGACCGCGGGGTGCGTCCACCCTTCTGGCTCAGCGTTCCGACTTGTCGTCTCTCTCCGTCACCGCAAAGCTGACCTCGGGAGGAGGAGACGATGACCGCGACGACGACGCGTGACGCGAACCTGCCCGGGGGCGGACCGGTGTCACGCTGGTCCCCCCGCCGGTGGGCCCACCACCGCTACCTCTGGTGGGCGGGCGCGCTCCTGGTCGGTGCGCTCGCCGCGGCCGTCGCCATCGCCCGGGACACCTCGCCCGAGCCGGGCATCCACGACACCGGCGCCCTCGCGGTGCTGGCCACGGTCGGCCTGCTCTCGCCGTTCCTGCTGGTGGGGCTGTGCATGAGCCTCTCGTCCGCGGTGCGACGGCGCGTGCACGACGACGTCCGCACCCACGGGGTCGGCCGGCCCGTGCGCAGCGAGGTGCCGCGGCGCGAGCCCGGCGCCCCGGCGTGGCCCCCGCCCCGCGAGGAGGTCCTGCTGCGCGTCGAGGTCGACCGCGTGCCCGACGCCGCCCGGGTGGTCGAGCGTGCCGTGCGGAGCGGGCGCCACCGCAGGATCGAGAGCTCCGCCGGGGATCTGCGCCTGCGCTCGGGGCGGGGGTGGCTGACGGCCACCGCCCGCGACGGCACGGTGCGCCACCGGGCCGAGCGCCGGGGGCTGCCCGAGCCCTACCGCGCCCGGTGGGAGCTCGTGCTCGACGGGCGCCGCCTGCACGTCGACGTGCGGGGCCTGCAGGACCCGCCGCGGCGCACGCTGCTCGAGCCCGACGGCACGGCGTGGCTGCTGCAGATGGGCATCCCCTCCCTCGTCGACCAGGTCCGGGGGCGACGCGCGGCCCGGCTCCACCCGCACGGACGCCTGCCCGAGGAGCTCGCCCCGGACGCGGCCGCCTTCGTCCTCTGGTTCGTCTGCGAGCTCGAGGAGCACCTGGCGCGCGTACGCAGCTACGGCCAGGAGGTCGGTGCGATGCGCCGCGACGAGGTCGCCGAGGCCTGGGCCGGCTGGCCGCCCCCCGGCCGAGCCGCCGAGACCGTCCCCGACGACGAACGGGCGAACGCATGACCACGACCCTCGGCCCCCTCCGCCCCGTTCACGGCGGACCCGCGCCCCGCTGGTCGCCGCGACGCCTCGGGCACCACCGCTACCTGTGGTGGCTCGGTGCCCTCGTGCTCGCCGCGGTCGCGGCCGCGATCGCGGTCGGTCTCGACGCCTCGCCGGAGCCCGGGATCCCCGACGACGGCGCGGTCAACGTGCTGACCGCCGTCATCCTCGTGAGCCCGTTCCTGCTCTGGGGCCTGATCCACCAGTTCGTCTCGGCGGTGCGGCGGCGGGTGCGCGACGACGTCCGCGAGTACGGCGTCGGGCAGCCGGTGCGGTTCCGCCCGCCCGGGGCGGACGACGCCGCGGCGGGGGTCCGCTACCTGATCGACGTCGACCACGCGCCGGCGGCCGTCCTCGTCCGCGACTCCCGCGAGCGCGGCGGGCCCGTCGCGCGTCTCGAGCACGGCGAGCGGCGGCTGCGGCTGCGGATGCGGGCGGGCGTGATGACGGCGGGCGACTCCTCCGGCCCGGTCTTCACGGCCCGCCGCTCGGGACCCGCCGGACGCCGCTCCTGGGAGATCACCGCCGACGGTGCACGCCTGCGTTTCGAGGTGCGCGGCGGCCACCCCGTCCCGCGCCGCACGCTGGTCGACGCCGAGGGCGTGGCCTGGCTCGTGCGGATCGGGCGGCCCCGGGCCGGCGGGCGCGGGCGCGTCCACCCCGACGCCCGCGTGCCCGAGCGTCTCTCGCCCGCCGGGGCCGCGTTCTGCGTCCTCGTGCTCGCCGAGCTCGACGCGAAGATCCGGGCCGCGCGCGACGCTCCCCTCACCGGCGGCAGCGGGGACGGGGACTCGTCGTGGACGGACACCGGCAGTTCCGACTCCGGCGGTGGAGACGGCGGGGGCGGCGGTGGCTCCGGCGGGGACGGTGGCGGAGGAGGCGGCGGAGGAGGTGGCGGTGACTGACCGCGCGGGGCCGGTCCCGGTGCGTCACGGGCTGATTCGATCGAGACGCCTCCGGCCTGCGATCGCCTAGGCTCGTCGCCGTGACCCGTCCGGTGATCCTGACCGTCGACGACGACCCCGGCGTCTCCCGCGCCGTCGCGCGCGATCTGCGCCGCGAGTACGGCGAGCACCACCGCATCGTGCGCGCCGAATCCGGGCCCGCGGCGCTCGAGGCGCTGCGCGAGATCGCGCTGCGCGGCGAGCAGGTGGCGGTGATCCTCGCCGACCAGCGCATGCCGCGAATGACCGGCGTCGAGTTCCTCGAGCGGGCGATGGACCTGTTCCCGCGGGCCCGCCGCGTGCTGCTCACGGCCTACGCCGACACCGACGCCGCGATCACCGCGATCAACGTCGTCGACCTCGACCACTACCTGCTCAAGCCCTGGGACCCGCCGGAGGAGAAGCTCTACCCGGTGGTCGACGCGCTGCTCGCCGCGTGGCGGGAGGCGCCCGACCGGCCGGCGGCCTCGATCCGCATCGTCGGGCACCGCTGGTCGTCCCGCTCCTACGAGCTGCGCGACCTCGTGGCGCGAAACCAGCTCGCCTACGAGTTCCTGCGCGTCGACGAGCCCGAGGGCGCCCGCCTGCTCGAGGCCGCGGGTGTCGGCGCCGATCGCCTGCCGGTCGTCGTCACCGCGGACGGGCAGGCGCTGGTGGAGCCCAGTGACGGGGAGGTCGTCGCGGCGGCGGGGCTCGCGACCAGCGCGACGCAGGCCGTGTACGACCTCGTCGTGGTCGGTGGCGGGCCGGCCGGGCTCGGCGCCAGCGTCTACGGCGGCTCCGAGGGGCTGCGCACGGTGCTGGTCGAGTCGCGCGCCACGGGAGGACAGGCGGGCACGTCGAGCCGCATCGAGAACTACCTGGGCTTCCCCAACGGCGTCTCCGGCGACCAGCTGACCACACGTGCGCGACTGCAGGCCGAGAAGTTCGGCACCGAGGTCATCACCACGCGCACGGTCACGGCGCTCGAGCCGCGCGGGCGGGCCCGGGTGGTGCGCTTCGACGACGGCACCGAGATCACCGCGCACGCCGTGGTGCTGGCCACCGGCGTCTCGTACCGGATGCTGGACTGCCCGGGCCTCGACGAGCACACCGGGCAGGGCGTCTTCTACGGCGCCGCGGCCACCGAGGCCAGCGCGTGCGCGAACCAGGACGTCTACGTGGTCGGCGGCGCGAACTCCGCGGGGCAGGCGGCGATGAACTTCTCCCGGCACGCCCGCCGGGTGGTGATGCTCGTGCGCGGGCCGTCGCTCGAGGCGTCGATGTCGAGCTACCTCATCGACCAGATCCGGGCCAACCCGCGCATCGAGGTGCGCACCTGCACCGAGGTCGTGGGGGCTTCCGGCACCGACCACCTCGAGAAGCTGACGTTGCGTGACAGGAACAGCGGTGACGAGGAGACGGTCGAGGCCTCGTGGCTCTTCGTCTTCATCGGCGCCGCGCCGCGCACCGACTGGCTCGAGGGCGTGGTGGCCCGCGACGGTCGCGGGTTCGTCCTCACCGGGTCCGACCTGCCGCGGCGGCCCGAGGAGAAGGGCCCGCCGGGATGGGAACCGGAGCGCGATCCGTTCCACCTGGAGACCTCCGTGCCCGGGGTGTTCGCCGTCGGCGACGTCCGGGCCGAGTCGGTCAAACGCGTGGCGTCCGCGGTGGGTGAGGGCGCGATGGCGGTGAGTCTGGTGCACCGATGGTTGGAGAACGGATGACCACGTCCACCCCGGACAAGCTGACCCGCGACGAGCTGCGCGGGCTGTTCCTGTTCGAGTCGCTCTCCGACGACCAGCTCGACTGGCTCGCCGGGCACGGCGACGTCGTCGCGTTCTCCGCCGGCGAGGACGTCTGCCGCGAGGGCGACCCGGCCCGCTGTTTCTGGGTGCTGCTCACCGGCGAGCTCGCGATGATCCAGCGCATCCGCGGTGACGAGGTCGAGACCACCCGCACCTCCCAGCGTGGCGCCTACGGCGGGTCGATGCAGGCCTACATCCCGAGCGCCGACCAGACCTACCAGGCCACGCTGCGCGCCACGCGGGACTCGACGTTCCTCGCGCTGCCGGCCACCGAGTGGGCCGAGGCGCTCCGCAGCTGGTTCCCGCTGCCGATCCACCTGCTCGAGGGGCTCGTGGTCGGCATGCGCCGCACCTCGACGATCACCAGCGAGCGCGAGCGCCTGCTCGCGCTGGGGCAGCTCTCGGCGGGCCTGACCCACGAGCTGAACAATCCGGCGGCGGCCGCCCAGCGGGCCACCGAGTCGCTGCGCAGCCGCGTCGCCGGCATGCGCCACAAGCTGGGGCTGCTGGCCTGCGGCAAGCTGGACGGCGAGATGGTCGCGCAGCTCGTCGAGCTGCAGGAGGACGCGGTCAACCGGGCCGAGACCGCGCCGGAGCTCTCGGCGCTGGAGGCCTCGGACGCCGAGGACGAGCTGGGTGACTGGCTCGACGAGCGCGGCGTCGGAGGTGCCTGGGACCTCGCGCCGGTGCTGGTCGCGGGCGGGCTCGACGCCGAGTGGCTCGACAAGGTCGAGCGCGCCGTGCCCGCGGGCTCGATCGAGGCGGCGGTGCGCTGGATCGCCTACGCCGTGGAGACCGAGACGCTCATGGGCGAGATCACCGACGCCACCGGGCGGATCGCGACGCTGGTCGGTGCCGCGCGGCAGTACTCCCAGCTCGACCGCGCACCGTTCCAGGAGGTCGACCTGCGTGACCTGCTGAAGTCGACGCTGGTGATGATGAACCGCAAGCTCGAGGGCATCCGCGTGGTCAAGGAGCTCGACCCCGACCTGCCGCGGATCCCGGCCTACGCCGCCGAGCTCAACCAGGTGTGGACCAACGTCATCGACAACGCCGTGGCCGCCATGCGGTCGCACGGCGACGGCTCCGGGACGCTGACCATCCGTACGCGGCGCGACGGGCCGAACGCCATCGTCGAGATCAGCGACACGGGGCCCGGCATCCCGCCCGACGTGCGCCCACGGATCTTCGAGCCGTTCTTCACCACGAAGGACGTCGGCGAGGGCACGGGCCTGGGGCTGGACATCTCCTGGCGGATCGTGGTCAAGAAGCACCACGGCGACATCCGCGTCCGCACCGGTCCCGAGGGGACGACGTTCGAGATCTGCCTGCCGCTCGAGGGCCCGGCGCGCGAGCCGGGGCCGTAGCGGCCCGGGGCGTTCACGCCGGGCGCGGCGCCGGCACGATGTTCGCGTTGCGGTGCAGCACGTTGTCCGGGTCGTACTCGGCCTTGATGCTCGCGAGGCGCTCGTACTTGCGGGCTCCGTAGGACGCGCGCACCCGGTCGGGCTCGGGGTCGGTCATGAAGTTGACGTAGCTCCCGGCGTCGGCGGCGAACGGCCGCAGGTCGCGCCAGAGCGACCGCACCCAGGCGCGGTCGGCGGCCATGCCCTCGGCGTCCGGGGCGATCGCGTCCATGTTGACCGCGTAGCGGCTGCTGCGGCGCCCGCCGAAGGCGGTGGCGTCGTCGTCCACGTCCGCGAACGCACCCCCCAGGGGGAAGATCGGGACGAGGCTCAGGGGCGAGGTCCGGGCGGGCAGGGCCCCGGTGAGGACGTCGATCGCCTCGTCGGTGAGCTCGTCGAGGAAGAGCGCCTTGTTGTAGGCGTGCACCACGCCGTAGGGGGCCGCCTCGTCGAGCATCGACTGCAACCCGATGTAGGGCAGCTCGGCGACGGACTCGCACAACGGCGGCAGCGCGTCCCGGGCCGGCGCGAGCAGCTCCGCGTGCGCTCGCGCCCCGGCGAACCCGGCGACGAGCAGGGCGATCCCCGGGGTGAAGTGGTGGGCCTCCGGGACGAACGGCGCGGGCGGTGCGTCCAGGGCGGCGATGAGGGCACCGGCGTCACGGGGCAGGCCGTCGGCCACGTCCCGCGCCACCCGCAGAGCCGGTCCCCCGCGCGCCAGCTCCCAGAAGAGGAAACCGAGCTGCACCGTCGGCCCGACGGCGTGGAGGCGGAACTCGAACTCGGTGACGACGCCGAAGCTGCCGCCGCCACCGGTGAGCGCCCAGAACAGGTCGGGATGCTCGTCCGGGGCGGCCCGCACGGTACGCCCGTCGGGGAGCACCACCTGCGCGGCCGCGAGGTTGTCGATCGCCAGCCCGCACCGGTGGGTCAGCCAGCCCATCCCCCCGCCGAGGGTCAGTCCCCCCACCCCGGTGTGGCTGACGGTCCCCCCGGTGACCGCGAGACCGTGACGCTGGGTCGCGGCGTCCAGGTCGGCCTGCCGGGCGCCGCCTCCGCACCGGACCCGGCGGCCGACCGGGTCGACGACGGCGTGGACCATCGGTGAGAGGTCGATGGTCAGCCCGCCGTCCGGCACCGCGTTGCCCGCGTAGTTGTGCCCCCCGCCGCGCACGCCGACCTCCAGACCGGACTCCCGGGCATGGCGCAGGGCGGCCGCGACGTCGTCGGCCGTGCGGCACCGGGCGATCAGGGCGGGCCGGTGATCGACGGCCGCGTTCCAGACCGAGCGCGCGCTGTCGTAGTCCGGGTCTCCCGGCCGGACGACGTGCCCGCCGAAGCGGCGGGCGAACGTGCCGTGATCGGGGCAAATCGTGCTGGTCATGGCTCCTCCTGCCTCACCTCGCGATGGGGCGCGGAGCGTGCTCCGTAGGGCGTTCCGCCGCCGTTCCACGGACCAGCTCGTCGTGCACGGCCCGGGCCACCGGTGCCCACAGCCGGCCCGGACCCCCCATGGCGAGCAGGTGGTCGGCGGCCGCCCGGGCACCGCCGGTGTCGCCGGCCGCGAGGCAGGAGGCGAGGAGGACACGGACGAGCAAGGCGTGCTGCCCCGGTGCCGTGCCCACGGGCCCGGTGGCGGCCACGGCGGCCCGGACCCGGGCCAGCCCGTCGCCCGTGTGGCCGTCGAGCACCGCCACGTGACCGCGGAAGGCCTCGGTCACGTGCCCGCTCACGGTCCTCTCCGCCGTGGCGAGGAGACCGGCCGTGTGCTCGCGGAACGCCCGCTCGTCGCCCATGTCGAGGGCGAGCAGGGCGGCGAAGGTCAGGGCGATCGTGCGGCTGAAGGGGTGCTCGAGCCGTCGCGCCCACGCCAGCGCCTCCGATGCCGCCCGGCCGGCCTCGTCGGGTTCCCCGAGGAACCAGAGCGTGTTGGCGAGCCGGCCCAGACACACCACCTTGGGGTCCTGCGCGTAGTGCAGCTGGTGGGTCGTCGCGAGCGCCGGGTCGTAGCGCGCGACGGCGCGCCGGAAGTGGTCGCGCGCAGGCTCCAGATCGGCCTGCCAGAACGCCGACACGCCGAGGACGTAGGCGGCCTCGACCTCGAGCACGCGGTCGCCGGAGCGGTCGGCCAGCCGGGCGAGCCGGTGGCCGAAACCGGTGGCCGCCGCGAAGTCGGACCGGGTCAGGGCGCTGAGCGCGAGCGAGCGCACCAGCAGCGGCGACGGCTCCGTGGCGAGGACGCGGCCCAGCTCGGCCACGCGCTCCTGGGTCGCCCGCATCCGCGGTGACTCGTAGGCGGCGACGGACACGAGCGGGGCGAGCAGGTCGGTCCGCAGCGCGAGCTCCCGCCGGTCGCGCGAGGTCGTGGCGGGCTGGTCGGCGAGCAGCGCGAGGGCACGCTCGAGGAGCCGGACCGCCTCGTGGTGGGCGTGCAGGGCCCGCGCGACACGGGCCGCGCGCCGGCACCACCCGACGGCCCGCTCCGTGTCCCCGGCACCTTCGAGGTGCGCGGCGACGCGGGCGCTCACGCGGTCGACCTCGGTGGTGTGCCCGCTCACGAGGGCGGCCGCGATCCTCGCGTGCAGTCGGCGCCGGTGTGCCGGCCCCGTCCCGTCCACCACGACCTGACGGATCTTCCCGTGGCTGAACTCGTAGGACCCGCCGTGCCCGACACCACCGGCGCGCTCCCGGACGAGGCGTCGGCGCCAGAGCTCGTCGAGCGCGCGAACGAGCGTGTCCTCGTCGACCTCGGCCGCCGCGCGCAGGACGCCGACGTCGAACTCCCGCCCGATGGTGGCGGCCAGGGTCGCGAGCTCGCGGGTCCGTGGGTCGAGCCGGCCGAGTCGGAGCTCGACCGCCGACTGCACGCGTGCGGTCGTCCCCGTGCGCTGCGTCCATCCGGCGCGGACCGCCTCCACGACGAACAACGGGTTGCCCTCGGTGTCGTCGACCAGACGGTCCGCCTCCGCGGCCGTCAGTGTCGAGCCCGCGAGCCGGCGCGCGAGCACGACGGTCTCCCGGGGGCTCAGGGGGCCCAGTTCGATCTCCTCGAGGGCGCCTCGGGCGTTCGTCCCCAGGAGCAGGTCGTGGGCGGGGTCGCCGCCCTCCATCTCCTCGTGGCGCCCGGTGGCGAGGACGAGCAGGCCGGGACCGGGCCGCTCGCGCACCAGGTAGTGCAGGAGTCGCGCGGATTCCCGGTCGACGGCGTGGACGTCGTCGACCACGAGGAGCGTGGGGCGCACCGGGGACAGCACCGCGGCGGCGACGGCCTCGAAGAGCCGGCGGCGCTGCTCGGCCTCGCCGAGCGCCACCGGCGGCGCGGCGTCCGGACGCTCGGTGAGGACCTCGGGCACGAGGCGCGCGACCTCCGAGACGTGGGCGGGCTCCATCCGCAGGACCGAGGGCCACACCGTGTCCGCCCGCAGCCAGGTGGTCACGAGGCCGTACGCCAGCGGCCCGTCGGCGGGATGACAGCGAGCGTCGGCGACACGAGCCCCGCGTCGGCGGCACCACGTCCCGAGCTCCTCGGCGAGCCGGGTCTTGCCGATGCCCGGGTCGCCGCTGAGCAGGACGAGCCGTGAGCCACCGGCTTCGACGGCGTGCCACACGGCCTCCAGCCGCACCTGCTCGCGCCGGCGCCCGACGAGCGGGCCGGGGTCCGCCGTCGCCGCGGCCGGAACCTGGGGGCGGGCGGGCGCGGGCGCCGGCAGGAGGGCGTCGTAGGCCGCGCGGGTCTCGGCCGAGGGCGCGACACCGAGTTCCTGCTCGAGCGTCGTGGCGCACAGGTGGTAGACCCGCACCGCCCGCGCCCGGTCGCCGCGTGCCACGTGCAGTCGCATGAGGAGCCGGTAGGCGTCCTCCCGCAACGGGTCCGCGCGCTGCAGCCGTTCGGCGTGGCGGATCGCCTCCGTGAGGGCGCCCGACCGCTCGCACCGCGTCGCGAGCTCGGCGAGGGCGTCGTGGATCCGGTGCCGGAGGCGCTCGCGGGGCTCCCGGAGCCACTCGTCGTCGTGGTCCTCGAGCAGTTCCCCCGTGCCGAGGGCCACGGCCTCCTGCAGCTCCTGCCGCCGCGCGGCGTCGCGGTCGCTCGTGTCCCTCGCGCGGCCGGTGAGCAGGTCCTCGAGGAGCGCCACGTCGCTGCGCAGCGGCCGGTCGCGGTGCAGCCGCAGGGCGTGCGGGCCGACCTCGAGGTACCGGTCGATCGCCGGGAGGCCGCGGCGGAGGTCGTGCAGGACGTGGCGCAGGTTGGTCCGCGCCTGGGCCTCGGTCGAGTCGGGCCAGATCGCCGACGCGATCGAGGCCCGGGGGAGCGGCCCGCCGCCCTCGAGCAGGAGCAGGGCGAGCACCGACTCGGCCCGTGCGGACGCGAGGAGCGTCGGGTCCTCGCCGTCGAGGCGCAGTGCGAAGCGGCCGAGCAGGCGGACCGTCACGTCCGGGTCCACCGGAACAGTGTCCCGGGTCACACGAGCGAGGTCGAGGCCCGCCGGCAGGGGCGCCCCCCGGTCGCCGTGGGGCAGCACGGCGACCGAGGGACGCGAGACCCCGTGCGGCCGGGCGCGGTCGGTCGCACGGGGGACCGGGTCGTCCCCGGGGGGACGGCTCGGGTGGTCGGGCCGTGACGGCCTCGCGGCGGCTCCGGCGCGAACTGCGGCGACAACGGCATCTGTCCAACGAACGAGGTCTCCCCCGCGATACGCACTCTCGCCGTCCCGCCGGGGATTCGCGCCGACCGGTCGCCCGGTTCACCCCCGTGGGCGACGAGCGGGGCGCGACGGGCGGCCCGGGCGGCCCTGCCCCGGCTCCCGGTCCGCGGGCGGTCGCGTTCCGGGGGTCGCGCCCCGACGGTGGGACACTGGAATCCGTGCAGACCGCCCAGGGCCCCGACCGCGGCGCCGGGACACGCAGCGACGCGGGCCCCGACGAGCCGATCGACCCACCCACCGACCCGCTCGGCCGTGACGTACCCGCCGTGGGACCCGCTCCCGAGGACCGTACGACGTCCGGAGCCCGGTCGGCGACCCGCACGTCGTCGGTCGGCATGAGCATGGTGGGCCTGACCGACGACGCCGACAAGCGCGCCCGCCTGCGACGGATGAAGGCCGTGGCGCTGTCGTTCCTGCTCGGCGCCGCGGTCATCTGGGTGATCTTCCGCCTCTGGGAGGGCAACGGCGGACCCGCGTTCACCGGCTACGTCCGCGCCGCCGCCGAGGCCGGCATGATCGGCGGGCTCGCCGACTGGTTCGCCATCACGGCCCTCTTCCGCCACCCGCTCGGCATCAAGGTTCCGCACACGGCGCTCATCCCGCGCAAGAAGGACCAGCTCGGCCAGAGTCTGTCCGGCTTCGTCGGCGACAACTTCCTGGCGCCGGCCGTCGTCGCCGACAAGCTGCGCACCGCGCAGGTCACCGCGCGCGTCGGCAGCTGGCTCGCGTCCCCGGGCAACGCCGCGCGCGTCACGGCCGAGCTCGCCACGGTGGTGCGCGGCGCGGTCACGGTGCTGCGGGACGACGAGATCCAGGCCGTGGTCGACCAGGCCGTCACACGCCGCGTCGTGGCCCAGCCCTGGGGGCCACCGCTGGGCCGCCTGCTGGCCGGTGTGCTGGCCGACGGCTCGCACCGCAGGCTCGTCGACCTCATCTGCGACCGTGCCTACGACTGGGTGCGCAACAACCACGAGACCGTGATGGCCCTGGTCAGCCGGCAGGCGCCGAGCTGGTCGCCGCGGTTCGTCGACGGCCTGATCGCCGACCGTATCTACGCGGAGGCGCTGTCCTTCGCATGGGCGGTGAAGGCCGACCCGGACCACCCGCTGCGCAAGGCCATCGACCGCTTCCTCGTCTCCTTCGCCGGCGACCTCCAGGACGACCCGGAGACCGGCGAGCGGGTGGAGGCCATCAAGCGCCAGCTCCTCGAGCACCCCGACGTCCAGGCGCTCATCTCGCGAGCTTGGGCGACGGGCAAGGCGATGCTGCTCGACGCCGCCGAGGACCCGTCCTCGCAGCTGCGGCTGCGCGTCACCGACGGCGTCACCCGCTTCGGCGAGCGCCTCGACACCGACGCCGAGCTGCGCGACAAGATCGACGGCTGGATCGTCGACGCGGCGGGCTACGTCGTGGGCCGCTACTCGCGCGAGATCACCACCCTGATCTCCGACACGGTCGAGCGCTGGGACGGGCACGAGGCGTCCCGCAAGATCGAGCTGCAGGTGGGGCGCGACCTGCAGTTCATCCGTATCAACGGCACGCTCGTCGGGGCACTCGTGGGGCTCGCCATCTACTCGGTCGGCGAGCTGCTCGTCTGACCCCGGGAGGACGCCGCCCAGCAACGTCCCGGTGGCCACCGCGTCACCCGTCCGTGTGTGCGTGAGGCCACGCCATCAGCGCTAGCAGAGTGCTTGCACCAGCTAGCACTCGTGTTAGCGTGGATGTCAGCGAGATCGGAGGAGGTGGTTCCGGTGGCCACGGACGGGGTCGAGAAGATCGGCCAGGCCGTCGAGGACATCGGGGCCTACATCCGCCGGCAGCGCGAGGGCGCGGAGGTCTCCCTCCGTCAGCTCGCCAAGGTCGCGGGGATCAGCAACCCGTACCTGAGCCAGATCGAGCGGGGCCTGCGCAAGCCCTCGGCCGAGATCCTGGCCCAGATCGCGACCGGCCTGCGGATCTCCGCCGAGGCGTTGTACGTCCGCGCCGGGATCCTCGAGCCCCGGGAGTACTCCCCGGTGCTCGACGCCCTCGCCGCGGACCCGGACCTGACCGAGCGCCAGAAGCAGGTGCTCACCGACATCTACGAGTCGTTCCGCCGCGGCAACAGCGCGGGGGACGCGACGGGGTCCCGCCCCGCCGGTGTCGGCGAGGACGCCGTCATCGCCGTGCCCGACGTCGAGCACGTCGGCGACGGCACCGCCTAACGCTCACGCACGACCACCGAGACACGAGTGAGGACACCCATGGCTGTCACCTTCCCGACCAAGTTCGACGTCCGCGAGGCCCGCGACCAGGCCAGCAAGGCCGTCTCGGACGCCATCGACCCCCTGCGCCAGCCGGCCCTGGCCGTGCTCGGCCTCGGCGACGTGGCCGTCGCCGCCGGCCGGGACGCCGTCGCCCGCGTGCAGGCCGGCGCCACCGAGGTGCAGGCCCGCGTCGAGGACCTGCCCGCCGAGCTGCAGGAGCTGCGCACCAAGCTGACCGCGGAGGACTTCCGCCGCCTGGTCGACAGCTACCTCGCCGCCGTCCGCAGCGTCTACAACGACCTCATCAAGCGCGGCGAGGTCACCTACCACGGGATCAAGGCGCAGCCGCAGGTCAAGCAGGCGCTCGACACCGTCGACCAGGTCCAGAGCGAGATCGAGCACCGTCTCGAGGACGCCGTCGAGGGCTTCCGCGTCCGCGGCGAGGCCGGCCTGGCCGAGGTCACCAAGCAGACCCGCTCGGTCGGTGAGCGCGCCGCCCGCGCGACCCAGCGCTTCAGCGCGCAGGCCGCCGAGGAGGTCGCCGAGACCGGCGCCGAGCTCTCCGAGGAGATCAAGGAGGCCGGCGACGAGGTCGCGGCGGAGACCCGCAGCGCCACCCGCAGGGCCGCCGCGCGCACCGCGCCGAAGAAGCAGGGCCCGAAGAACGCGCCGAAGTCCGCGGCCACCACGGGCGGCGCCAAGAAGGCCCCGAAGGCCTGACACCGGTCACCCCACGGGTGACGCTCTGCACCGTACGGCCCCGGGACGCTCCGCCGTCCCGGGGCCGTCGTACGTCGTCCGCCGGACGCGTGGCTGTCGCGGCGGCAGCGGGGGGACGTACTCTGATGGTGTGTCGGTGCTCTACAACCTCGACTCCTACGTGCTGCTGGTGCTGTGGCTGCTCGGGATCCCGGTCGGCCTCTACGCCTTCGTGCACGCCCTGATGCAGCGCTCCGACGCGTTCACGGCCGCCGACAAGCTGACCAAGCCCGTCTGGTGCGCCATCACCGGCGTGGGACTCGCGATCCTCGCGATCTCCACCAGCGGGCCGTACAGCTTCCTCTGGCTGATCGGCATCATCGCCGTCCTCATCTACATCGTCGACGTCCGTCCGCGGGTCGTGGAGATCCAGCAGGGGCCGCGCTGGTGACCTCACCGGCCGTGCACGTCGCCGGGTCGCTGCGCCCGGAGCCGGCCCTCGATCGACCCGAGCTCCTCGCCGCGCCGGTGCTCGACGCGCTGCGCGGGCTGCCCGCCGACCGCGCCACCGCCTGCCTCGTCGCCGCCATCGACCCGGAGCTCGCCGACACCGCCGCCTTCTGCGACGCCTACGGCTCCCCGCTCGAGGCCTCGGCCAACTGCGTCGTCGTCGCCGGGGCACGCTCCGGCGAGCGGCGCTTCGCGGCGTGCGTCGTCCTCGCCACGACCCGCGCGGACGTCAACACCGTCGTGCGCAAGCGCCTGGACGTCCGCAAGGCGTCGTTCGCGCCGATGGACGAGGCCGTCGAGCTCACGGGTATGGCCCACGGCGGCATCACCCCGTTCGGCCTACCCGCGGGCTGGCCGCTGCTGGTCGACACCGCCGTCCTCGCGGCGCCCGCCGTCGTCGTCGGCAGCGGACGGCGGGAGAGCAAGCTGTTCGTGCCGGGCGCGGTGCTCGGCGAGCTGCCGGGCGCGGAGCCGGTGGACGGCCTCGGCCGCTGAGCGGGAGAAGGCCGGCCGGGGGCCGCGAGCTAGGCTCAAGATCGCGTCGAGCCCGACCAGCACCGGCCGCTCGAGGGCCGCGAGCTAGGTGCAAGATCGCGCCGAGACCGACCAGCACCGGCGGGGCGAGGCCCGCGACCTCGGCGCGGGATCACGTCGATCGCTCCGATCCGAGCGGGAGCGCGCCGCTGCGGCGGCGTCGGCCGCGGGAGGCCCCTCGTCGGCCTCGATGCGATCTTGTGCCTACGTCACCGGTGCGTTCCCACGTCGCCCCCGGCCCGCACCTAGCGGAACACGACGGTGCGGCCCGCGTGCACCTGGACGCGGTCCTCGAGGTGGGCCCGCAGCCCGCGGGCGAGCACCAGCTTCTCGACGTCGCGGCCCCGGCGGACCATGTCGTCGGCGCTGTCGGCGTGGTCCACGCGGCTGACGTCCTGCTCGATGATCGGGCCGGCGTCGAGGTCCGGCGTCACGTAGTGGCAGGTGGCGCCGACGAGCTTCACCCCGCGGGCGTGCGCCTGGTGGTAGGGCCGGGCGCCGACGAACGAGGGCAGGAAGCTGTGGTGGATGTTGATGGCCCGGCCGGCCCAGCGCTCGCACAGCTCGGGCGTCAGCACCTGCATGAAACGCGCCAGGACGACCGCCGCCGGCTCGTGCGCGTCGACGAGCTCGGCGACCTGCGCGAACGCGGCGTCGCGACCGGTGCGGGCCTCGTCGTCCTCCTCCCGGGACGGGAACGGGACGTGGTGGAACGGCACGCCGTGGGCCTCCGCGACCGGGCGCAGCACCTCGTGGTTGCCGACGACCGCCCGCACGTCCATGTCGAGCTCTCCGCCCCAGACCCGGCCCAGCAGGTCGTGCAGGCAGTGCGACTCCTTGCTCACGAGCAGCACCACCCGCGGGGTCTCCGCGGTGTCGCGGACCCGCCACTGCACGGGCTCGCCGCCGGGCTCCTCGAGCTCGGCGGCCACCTGCCCCACCACCACCCGCAGCACGTCGGCGCCGCCGGGCACCGACGCGGAGTCCACGACCTGGCGCGTGACGAACCAGCCCGCGGCGATGTCCGCGTGGTACGCGGCCTCGGTGATCGACGCCCCGATCGCGGCCAGCCGCCCGGTGATGGCGGCGACGATGCCGGTGCGGTCCGGGCAGCTCAGGGTGATGACCAGGCGTCTGCTCACGCCTACCCCTGCGCCAGCCGGCGGCGGGTGAACTCGTCCTCGGTGTCGAGCAGCCCGTTCACCTGCTCGTTCACGATCCCCTCGATGCGCCCACCGACGAGCGGGACCGGAACGTCGGCTTCCCCCTCGACCTCGGTGACCGCGCCGTCGCCGGCGTCGGTGAGGCGCTGGGTCCCGGTCAGCGAACCCGGGAGCCCCCGCACCGTGACCTCGAACGTGCCGTCGTAGCCGCCCCCGTCACGCGGACGCCAGGTCTCGACGCGGTCGAGCACCAGGTCGTCGCCGGTGAAGCGGCGGATCACCGACGGCAGGAACTGGACGGGCACGGCCTGCCGCAGCCGCACGCGGGCGCCGGAGCCGTCGACGGCGTGCTCGAGCAGGGCGGGGTCGTTGCCGCCCATCTCCTGCAGCCGGGCGCGGAGGTGGTCTTCGTCGACCAGCAACGAGTAGACGTCCCGCGCCGGGGCGTCCCAGGTGGCGCGGTGGGTGATGCGGCGGGGCACGGGCCGGAGGCTACCGTCGGGGTCGTGCCACCCGGTCCGCCCACGGGGACGACGCCGGCGCAGGACGCGCGCGCCGACCCCACCGTGCCCCCCGACACCTCTCTCCTCGCTCCGCACACCACCCTCGGGCTCGGGGGCCCGGCGCGGCGGCTGGTGCGCGCGACCACGGCCGACGAGGTCGTGGCGCGGGCCCGGGCGGCGGACGGGGCGGACGAGCCGTTGCTGCTGGTCGGCGGCGGCTCGAACCTCGTCATCGGGGACGCGGGGTTCGCCGGCACGGCGCTGCTCATCGACAACACCGGCCACCACGTCGTCGCGAGCGACGACGGGTCGGTCGTGCTGCACGTCGAGGCGGGCACCGACTGGGACGCGCTGGTCGCCGACACGGTGGCCGACGGGCTCGGCGGTCTCGAGTGCCTCTCGGGCATCCCCGGGCGCACGGGCGCCACGCCGGTGCAGAACGTCGGCGCGTACGGGGTGGAGGTCGCCGACGTGCTCGTCGACGTCGACCTCTACGCCCGCCGGACCGGCCGGCGCGGCAGCGTCCCCGCCGCCGACCTGGGTCTGGGCTACCGCACCAGCCGCCTCAAGGGCGACCGCAACGTCGACGGCGAGATCGTGCTCGGCGTGCGGTTCCGGCTCACCACCGACGGGCTCTCGGCCCCGGTCCGCTACATCGAGCTCGCCCGCGCGCTCGGCGTCGAGCCCGGCGCGCGGGTGCCCGTCGCGGACGCCCGCGAGGCCGTGCTCGGCCTGCGTCGCGGCAAGGGCATGGTGACCGAGGCGGGCGACCCCGACAGTCGCAGCGCCGGCTCCTTCTTCATGAACCCCGTCGTCGACGAGGCCACCGCGGCCCGCGTCGCGCAGCGGGTGGAGGCCGCGGGCCAGGTGCCGGTCACGGCCTGGCCGCAGCCCGACGGGCGGGTCAAGCTCTCGGCGGCGGCCCTGATCGAGCGCGCCGGCGTGCCCCGGGGCCATCCGGGCCCGCAGGCGCCCGTCCGCGTCTCGACCAAGCACACCCTGGCGCTGACCCATCGTGGTGGCGGCACCACCGACGACCTGCTCGCCCTGGCCCGCGACGTGCGCGACCGCGTCGACGACGCCTTCGGTCTCCTGCTGCAGCCGGAGCCGGTGCTGGTCTCCTGCGCGTTGTGAGGGCCGCGGCTACGGCGCGCCCGCCCCGTGGGCCCGCATCGTGGCCGCCACGACGGCCGCGGTCCGGGAGGTGCCGGTCTCGGGGCGCTGCGCGAGCGCGGTGACCACGAGATCCGGGGAGTCGGCGGGCGCCACGGCGGTCATCCAGTCGTCCACCCCACCCCCGGGGACCGAGGGGTCCTCGGCGGTCCCGGACTTCGCCGCGACCGGGACGCCGACGTCGGCCAGCGCTCGGCCGGTCCCCGAGGTCACCACCGCCCGCATCCCCTCCCGGACCGGCCCGAGCCGGTCGGCGAAGGGCAGCGGGGTGGGTGCAGGGTGCGGCAGGGCGATCGCGCCGGGGCCGGTACCCACGGCCATCCCGACGTACGGCGTCGGCAGGGCGCCGGTGGCGACCGCGGCCGTCCACCGCGCGCTCTGGAGCGGGGTCACCTGGAGGGGTCCCTGCCCGATGCCGAGGATGACGGTCGTGCCCGGGTACCAGGTGCCGCCGGCCGCCTCGACACTCGCGGGCGTACCGAGGTAACCGGCGCTCTCCCCCGGCAGGTCGATGCCCGTCGGGCTGCCGACGCCCAGCGCCCGGGCAGTGTCGATCATGGTCTCCGGGCCCAGGGCCAGCGCGAGCTGGTAGAAGTACACGTCGTTCGACCAGGCGAGGGCGTCCACGAGGTTCTGAGCGGGCAGCACCCGCCAGTTGCCGAAGGAGTGGCCGCCGTAGGTGAAGCTGCCGCCGCCGGGGAGGACCCGTTCCGGCGGGATCGTCGAGGTGATCATGTTCGCCGTGGCGTTGACGAGCTTGAAGGTGGAGCCCGGCGGCAGGGCCGAGCCGATGGCATGGTTGATCATCGGCGTGCCGGGCGCCCGCGACGTGGCCCTCAGGGCGGCGGTGTCGAGCGGCGGCCCGTACAGGGCGTTGTCGTGGCTGGGCCAGCTGGCCATGGCGAGCACCGCACCGGTGCGGGGGTCCATGGCCACCGCGCCGCCGACCGCGCCGCGCGCGCTCCCGGAGAGGGACGCGGCGACGTCGGCCACGAGGCGCTGCTGCATACCGAGGTCGATGGTCAGGGCGAGCGTCGCCCCGGGCACCGGGTCCCGCCGCGCGGCGGCGCTCATCGGGCGGCCGACGGGATCGACCCAGTAGCACTGCTCGCCCGGCACCCCGCGCAGGACAGCGTCGTAGCTCTGCTCCACCCCGGCGCGCCCCGTGGTGCCCCGGGGGTCGAGGTCGGGATGCAGGGCGGTCTGCCTCGGCGTCGCGAGGCCGACCCATCCGAGGACGGGGGCGAGCACCGGGCCGGTGGGGTAGGAGCGGCGGGGCGCCGGCACGACGACGACGCCCGGCAGCCCGGCGCGGGCCACGGTCTCGCCGACCGGCCCGGGCACCGTCCCGGCGTCGAGCCCGACGACGGTGTCGGGCGCCGGGTCCACCAAGGCGTGCAGCTCACCGGGCGGGCGGCCGAGCAGCGCGGCGAGACGGTCGACGGCCGCCGGATCGCGGCGCAGCAACGCCGGCGCGACGCGGATGCCGCGGTCCCCGGCGTCGGCCGCGAGGAGCGCTCCGTGCCGGTCGACCACGGCACCGCGCGGCGCCGGGATCGTGACGCACCGTGTCATCTGGTCCACGCTCGCCGCGGCCGCCACCGGGTCGCGCACCACTCCCGCTCCGAACGACGCGAACGCGACGAGCACGACGGTGAGGGCCGCCACCGTGGTCCGGGCCAGCCGGGGACTGCTCCGGGCGGCGGGCGTCCACAGCTGGCGGCGCGCGCCGTCGCGGCGGGCGCTGAGCGCGAGGCCGAGCGCCGCGAGGTGCACGACGGTCGCGGTGCCGCCGCCCGACAGGATCGGGAAGGGCACGCCGGCGACGGGCAGCAGGCCCAGGTTGCCGCCGGTCGAGACGACGAGCTCGACGGCGAGCAGGACGGCGAAGCCGGCGCACAGCAGGCGGCCGGTGGCGCTGCGCGGGGCCCTCGCCCCGAGCACGCACCGCCACACGATCACGAGCCCGGCGAGCAGCGCGAGGGCCGCCGCGACCGCGCCCCAGCCCGAGGCGAGCGAGGCGAGGGCGAGGTCGGTCTGGCGCTCGGGCAGGTAGCGGGCGGCCAGGAGGTGGACGGGGTCGGTCCGGTCGCCCCACCAACCGCCCCGGGCGATCGCGAGCCGGGCCTGGCGCACGGCCCACCCCGGCCCCTCGGCGGACTGGGACCCGGTGAGGAAGGTCCCGAGACGGGCGGCCTGGTAGTCGCGCAGGAGCCCGACCGCGAGCGGGGCCGCCACGACCGCCGCGGCGAGCACCGGCAGCAGGTAGCGGGTGGGGACCCGGGCGATCACGAGCACGGCCGCCGTGGTGAGGGTCAGCAGCGTGGCCGTGGAGAGGTCGGGCTGGTCGGCGACGAGCACGATCGGCACGGCGGCGAGCGGGAGCGCCACGGCGAAGCGCCGCCAGGTGGGGCGGCCCCGGGTGAGCACCGCGGCCAGCACGAGGGGGACGGCGATCTTCGCGAGCTCGGACGGCTGCAGGGTGATCCCCCCGACGGCGAGCCAGCGCAGGGCGCCGTTCACCTCGCGTCCGACGACGAGCACGGCGAGCAGCAACGCCAGCGTCGTGCCGTAGACCGTCCAGGCCAGCGCCGGCGTGACCGCGATGCGTCGCGCGGCGAGCAGGAACAGGAGCGCGAGGCCCAGCCCGCCGGTCGCGAGCTTCGTGGTGGTCGCCCCCACGTCGCCCATGGCCGCCAGGTTGGCCGCGCCCAGGACGACCAGCACGACCGCCGCCAGCAGCGCGAGGATGTCGCCCCACGCCGCGCGCGGTGGCTCGAGCCCGCGCTCGTCGCGGGCGCGGGCGCGGGCCCGGCGCTGCTCCGCGCGGTCCGCCCTGCTCGGGCGGCCCGGGCGGTGGGTGAGCCGGCGCAGCGCACGGCGCAGCCGGACGCCGGGCCGCCGCCGGTCCCGGTCCCAGCCGTCACCGGGCGCCGGCCCGCGCGGTGCGGGTTCGTCCCAGCCGTCCGTGCTGCCGCCGCTCAGCACGGTCCCGCTCCGATCGGCACGGGCGCGGAGGCGGCTCGGGAGGGCGCGTCGGTGACGGCGAGGAGCGCGAGCGCGCGGCCGGGCGGCACGACGACGGTGGTGGTCCCCCAGGCGCCGGCCGGACTCGTCCCCGACCCGAGGGGCACGACCCCGCCGCGGCAGCGGTCGGCGACGACGAGCGTCCACGGTGAGGCCACCGCGGCGGCGCCGGGGTGAGGGTCGATCCCGACGAGGACGGAGCAGGCGCCGCCCGGGTCGCACGGGGGATCGACCACACGGAGCCGGACGGCGTCGACGTCGCCGGCGGCCGGGGGCGCGATCACCGGGACCGGGGGCAGCGCCGGGGCCGCGACGGTGGTGGTCGGGGCCCCGCCCGCGGCGTGCAGGCGCGCCAGGTCGGCCTCGATACGGCCCCGGAGCAGGGCGAGCTCCGTGGCCACCACCAGGACGACCGCGGCGACCGCGGCGAGCCAGGGCCAGGACCGGCGCCACATCCGGGCGCCGGTGGCGCGGACGTCGCGGGGTGGGCGCGGCGGCGGGAACGACGGCGCCCGCACCACCCGGTCCGTGGGGATCGCGGGGGCGGGGCGGTCGGCCTCGTCGGGGGCGGGAGTGGGTGGGCCGGGAGGGCGGCCGAGGGCAGGGGTCACCGTGGCGTCCGGGGCGGGTCGTGTCGGGTCGGGGGTGGGTCAGGCGGGACGGGCGCGCAGCTCGGGGCGCCCGCCGGCGAGGGCCAGGCCCTCGGCGACGCAGGTCCGCGGCCGGTCGGGCACCTTGACCGGGACGCCGAGCGCGGCCTCGAGCTCGTCGCGCAGGTGGGGCGCCGGCGCGCTGCCGCCCGCGAGCACGACGCCGCCGGCGAGCAGGTCCGGGATGCCGGCGACGGGGACGTCGTCGAGGAAGTCGGCGAGGGCGCCCACCGCGCGGCGCACGACGGGCGCCAGGGCCGCCTCGATCTCGGCGACCTCGACGGTGACCACCCGGGGCCGTCCGGTCGCGACGTCCCGCCCCTCGGCCGCGAGGGGCTCGCGGGCCGCGGAGGCCCGGACCTTGAGCGCGTCGGCGGCCGCCTCGGAGAGGTGCAGCCCGTGGTGCTCGCGCAGGTGCGTCCGGACGGCGGCCGTCATCTCGTCGCCGGCGTGGCGGCAGGAGCGGCGGGTCAGCACGGTGCCGCGGCAGAACACCGCGATCTCCGCGGTACCCGCGCCGACGTCGGCCACGGCCTGGACGCGGGCGTCGGCGAGGTCGAGGCCGCACCCGAGGGCGCCGGCCAGGGGCGCCGGGAGCAGGTCGGCGTGGCCGAGCCCGGCCTCCTCCGCCGCCTCGAGCAGCGCCCGGCGCTCCAGGGGTGTCGCGTCGACGGGGCAGCTCAGCACGGCGTGCGGGCGCCGGACGCGCCACCGGTTGCGGGACGTGCGCCGCAGGAGCTCGTGCAGGTAGGTCCGGACGAGCGAGAGGTCGGTGACCGCGCCCCCGCGGACGGGACGGCCGGTCCGCGCGCCGGGGGGTGTCCGGCCGTCGAGGGCCGCGGCGTCGTTGCCGAGGATCAGCTCCCGGCCGCGACGTGCCGGCCACTCCACGAGCAGTGACGGCTCGTCGTACACCACCCCGTCCCGCGGGTGGCACACCACCGTCGTCCCCGTCCCCAGATCGATGCCGATGTCCGCCACCCCGACCCCCCTCGCCCCACGCTGGCTGCTGCCCGGCGACGCTCGACGCTAGGAGCCCGGACCGGGGGTCGGGCAGGGCCCATGCTCCTCATGGCGGAGTCCGAAGGTCCCGATTCGTCCGCGCCGGCGGGGTGCCGGCCCCTGGGCCGACGCGGGTGCGCGCCCGGCGCGTGTCGGGGGTGGGTGCCACGATGGGGCGACGGGCACGAGGTTGAGGGGACGTATGGGTCGGGCGCTGGTCGCCGTGCTGGGTGGACTGCTGCTGGTCCTGGTGACGGCCTGCGGATCGGGTTCCACGCCGGCGGTCCCGTCCGCGCCGCTGCCCGTGCCCGTCGCGGTGGAGCCGGCGGCCAGCGCGACGGACGTGGCCCCGCGGGCCCCGGTCGCGGCCACCACGCAGGGCACCTTCACCGACGTCACGCTCACGGCGTCACCGGGTGGGCCCGTCGCCGGCACGCTCTCGTCCGACCGCACGCGGTGGACGCCGAACGGGCCACTGGCCTACGGCACCACCTACACCTGGGGCGGCACGGCGACGGGGCCCGAGGGGGCGTCCTCACCGGTCAGCGGCTCGTTCACCACGGTGGCGCCGGCGGAGACGGTGCGCGCCACGCTGAACATCGGTGACGACCGGGAGGTCGGGGTCGCCGCGCCGATCACCATCCAGTTCTCGGCGCCGGTGCAGGACAAGGCGGCGGTCGAGCGGGCGCTGCGGGTGCGCACGTCGGTGCCCACCGAGGGGTCGTGGGCCTGGCTGCCGGACCAGGACGGCGGCTCGCGGGTGCACTGGCGGCCCAGGGAGTACTGGCGCCCGGGCACCCAGGTCGACGTCGCGGCGGACCTGCTCGGCGTCCCCTTCGGCGGTGGCGAGTGGGGCCGGGAGGACCTCACCACGTCGTTCCGCATCGGTCGCTCCCAGATCGTGCGCGCCGACGTCAACAGCTTCCGCATGGTGGTCGAGCGCGACGGCCGGCAGGTGATGGACGTGCCCGCGAGCTACGGGCTGGACTCCGACCCGAACCGCACCACGCGCTCGGGCATCCATGTCATCACCGAAAAGTTCACGAACAAGCGGATGACCAGCGCGCAGTACGGCTACGACCTCATCGAGCGCTGGGCCGTGCGCATCAGCAACAACGGCGAGTTCATCCACGCCAACCCGGCGTCCACGGGCGCCCAGGGCTCCAGCAACGTCACCCACGGCTGCATCAATCTCTCCGAGGCCGACGCCCGCGCCTACTACGACACCGCGCTCTACGGCGATCCCGTCGAGGTCACCGGCTCCGGGGTCGACTACTCCGCCCGGGACGGCGACATCTACGACTGGGCCGTCCCCTGGGACCAGTGGCAGGCGATGTCAGCCCTGTGATCCCTCGCGGTGGAAGCGCATCCCCGTGGCCTGGGCGCGGGGCTTGAGCACGATGGTGTCGAGGTTGACGTGCGACGGCCGGTTCATGGCGAAAGCGACGACCTCGGCGACGTCCTCGGCCACCAGCGGCTCCAGGCCCTCGTAGACCTTGGCCGCGCGGGTCTCGTCGCCCCCGAAGCGCACCAGCGAGAACTCGGTCTCCACCGCGCCGGGCGCGATCTCGGTGAGGCGCACCGGCTGCCCGAGCAGCTCGCCGCGCAGCGTGCGGTGCAGCGCGCCCTCGGCGTGCTTGGCCGACGTGTAGCCCGAGCCGCCGTCGTACACCTCGAGGGCCGCGATCGACGTGATCGTCACGATGTGGCCGTCGCCGGAGTCGAGCAGGAGGGGCAGGAGGGCCTTGGTGACCCGCATGGTGCCGAGGACGTTGGACTCCCACATCCAGCGCCACTTCTCCTCGTCGGCCTCGGCCACCGTCTCGGTGCCCTGCGCGCCGCCGGCGTTGTTCACCAGGCCGCGCAGGGGGCGGGTCGGCCCGACGAGCTCGCGGACGGCCGCGGCGAACGCGGCGACCGAGTCGGCGCGGGTGACGTCGAGCTCGAGCGCGGTGGCGCCGATCTCGTCGGCGAGCTGCTCGAGGCGTTCGAGGCGGCGCGCACCGAGCACCGGGTGCCAGCCGTCGGCGGCGAGGGCCCGCGCGGACGCGGCGCCGATGCCCGAGCTGGCGCCGGTGACGACGACGAGGGGACGGTCGTTTCCGGGGTCAGGCGTGCTCACACCCCGAACCCTAGGTCCGTCGCCCACACGCGGTCGCGGAGGCTGCGCCGTGGCCGTGGACCTTAAGGTGGCGGGGTGACCCGGGCGGCGACGACGGCATCGGCGGCTCGACTGGCAACCCCGGCGACCCGTTCCCGGCCCCCCGATTCGGTCATCCGTCACCATCCCGGGCGTCCCCGCCGCGTCGCGGTCATCTCGCTGCACACCTCGCCGCTGGCCCAGCCCGGCACCGGGGACGCGGGCGGCATGAACGTCTACGTCGTCGAGACCGCTCGCCGGATGGCCCAGCGCGGGGTGCAGGTCGAGATCTTCACGCGCGCGACGTCGTCGGACCTGCCGCCGGTCGCGGAGCTCGCACCCGGCGTCCTCGTCCGGCACGTCACGGCCGGGCCGTACGGCGGGCTGGGCAAGGAGGACCTGCCGAGCCAGCTCTGTGCGTTCACCGCCGGGGTGCTGCGCGACGAGGCCCGTCACGAGCCGGGCTGGTACGACGTGGTGCACAGCCACTACTGGCTCTCGGGCCAGGTCGGCTGGCTGGTGCGCGACCGCTGGGGCGTGCCGTTGGTGCACACCGCCCACACCCTGGCCAAGGTCAAGAACGCCTCGCTCGCGGCGGGTGACCGCCCGGAGCCCCTGTCGCGCGTGGTCGGCGAGGAGCAGGTGGTCGCCGAGGCGGACCGCCTGGTCACGTCCACCCAGGCCGAGACCGACGACCTGGTCACCGCCTACGGCGCCTGTCCCGACCGCATCCGCACGATCGCGCCGGGCGTCGACCTGCGGACCTTCACCCCCGACGCCGACCGGGACGCCGCCCGGGCGGCGCTGGGCATCGGGCCCGACGACGTGGCGCTCGCGTTCGTGGGCCGCATCCAGCCGCTCAAGGCCCCGGACGTGCTGCTGCGCGCGGCCGCCGCGCTGCTCGGGCGCCGGCCCGGTCTGCGGGGGCGTCTCGTCGTCCTCGTCGTCGGCGGACCGTCGGGCTCCGGGCTCGCCGAGCCGGAGTCCCTGGTGTCGCTGGCGCGCGAGCTGGGCATCGCCGACGTCGTGCGCTTCCTCCCGCCCCGCGCCGGCGACGAGCTCGCCCGGGTCTACCGTGCGGCCGACGCCGTCGCCGTGCCCAGCCATTCGGAGTCCTTCGGGCTCGTCGCCCTCGAGGCGCAGGCCTGCGGCACGCCCGTGGTGGCCGCGGCGGTGGGCGGCCTGCCCACCGCGGTCGCCCATGACCGCTCCGGCCTGCTCGTGCACGACCACGACCCCGGCCACTGGGCCGACGCCCTGGCGCGCGTGGCCTGTGACCCCGCCGAGCGCCAGCGCCTCGCCGCCGGCGCCGTCGAGCACGCGACGATGTTCTCCTGGGAGCGAACGGCCGACGCGCTGCTCGCCACCTACGCCGAGGCCTCGCGTGCGCAGGCCCGCGACCGGACGCGGGGGGTGGCGGTGTGAGTGATCTCGAAGAGCTCGAGAAGACGCTGGTCGACGCGCTCGACGAGCGCGAGCTGCACTACCTGCGGCGCGGGCCGGGCCGGCTGTTCGTCACGCTGCCCGGCACGAAGAAGCTGGCCACGCACTGCTGGCTCGTGCTGACGCCGCACGCGCTGCTGGTCGAGGCGTTCGTCTGCCGCCACCCGGATGAGAACCTCGAGGAGGTCTACCGCTTCCTCCTGCAGCGCAACGCCCGGCTCTACGGCGTGCACTACACGATCGACCGGGCGGGCGACATCCACCTCGTCGGGCGGGTGGCGCTGCACGCGGTGACCGACGAGGAGATCGACCGGATCCTCGGCCAGGTGCTCGAGGCCGCCGACGGCGACTTCAACACCCTGCTGGAGCTGGGCTTCGTCACCTCGATCCGCCGCGAGTGGGCGTGGCGCGAGTCGCGGGGGGAGTCGCTGGCCAACCTCTCGGCGTTCGCGCACCTCGTCGACGACGAGCGGTGAGGGCCACGCCGCCGGCGTGGGACGGGGGGCATCCGACGCCGGCGGCGGGCGTTCGAGGGGCGCTCGGGACCGAGCGCGGGCCGACGACGCGTTGCGGACGCGTCCCCCCTCAGACCGCTCACTGTCCCACCACGGAGGAGGGATAACAAGGCTTCCTTCTGCTCCGGACGGGTGACCCCAGCATCCCTGGACGTCGCTGCCCATCACGCAGGGGCCGCACGTTCTGGTACCGGCAGGTAGGTTCCGGGTCACAATCGCCCGATCCGTCCGGCTCGACGAGGAGTTCACGCATGATCGTCCGCAGTCCCTACGACGACATCGACATCCCCGACGTGGGGCTGCCCGACTTCCTCTTCGGCGACCTGGGCGACGCCGCCGACCGCGTGGCGATCATCGACGGCCCCTCGGGCCGCCAGGTGACCTTCCGGGAGCTGGCGGGCGCGGTCGACCGCTTCGCCGCCGCGCTCGGCGAGCGCGGACTCGGGCGCGGCGACGTCCTCGCCCTGTTCGCGCCCAACAACCCGTACTACCCGGTGGTCTTCCACGGGGCCCTCGCCGCCGGCCTGGCGGTCACCACCGTCAACTCGCTCTACACCCCCGACGAGCTGGCCTACCAGCTGCGCGACTCGGGCGCGAAGATCCTCGTCACGGTCTCGCCCTTCCTCGACCGGGCCCGGGCGGCCCTGCGCGAGGAGGGGGTGGCGGTCCGGGAGACGATCCTGCTCGACGACGCCCGTGACGACGCCACCACGCCGATGCCGGAGAGCACCCTGGCCGACGCGCTCTCCACCACCGCCGAGCGCCCCCAGGTGACCGTGACCGGCGACGACGTGGCGGCGCTGCCCTACTCGTCGGGCACCACCGGCCGGGCCAAGGGCGTCGTGCTCACCCACCGCAACCTCGTCGCGAACCTCGTGCAGATCGACGAGGTCTTCTCGGTCTCGCCCGACACGCGGATCATGGCCGTCCTGCCGTTCTTCCACATCTACGGCATGACCGTGATGATGAACCAGGGCATCCACGCGCGGGCGGCAGTGGTGACGCTGCCGAAGTTCGACCTCGCCGAGTTCCTGCGGGTGATCCAGGAGCACCGGATCGACCGGGTCTACATCGCGCCGCCGGTCGCCGTCGCGCTGGCGAAGCACCCGATGGTCGAGCAGTACGACATCGACTGCATCGACGTCATCTTCTCGGGCGCCGCAGCGCTCGACGCCGAGCTCGGGCACGCGGTGGGCCGCCGCCTGAACTGCAAGGTGCTGCAGGGTTACGGCATGACCGAGCTCAGCCCGGTCAGCCACGCGATGCCCGACGACCGCCCCGACCTCGACCTGAGCTCGATCGGCTACGCGCTGCCCAACGTGGAGTGCAAGCTCGTCGACCCGGAGACGGGCGAGGAGGGCGTCGAGCGCGGCGAGCTGTGGGTGCGTGGACCCAACGTCATGCGCGAGTACCTCAACAACCCCGAGGCCACGGCGGCGACCCTCGACGCCGACGGCTTCCTGCACACCGGCGACGTCGCCACCGTCACCGACGACGGCGTCTTCTCCATCGTCGACCGGGTCAAGGAGCTGATCAAGTACAAGGGCTACCAGGTCCCGCCGGCCGAGCTCGAGGCGCTGCTGCTGACCAACGACCGCATTGCGGACGCGGCGGTCATCGGGATCAAGGACGCCGAGGGCGAGGAGGTGCCCAAGGCGTTCGTCGTGCTCCAGCAGGGCGCGGACCTCTCGGCCGACGACGTCATGTCCTTCGTCGCCGACCGCATCGCCCCGCACAAGAAGGTGCGCGCCGTCGAGTTCGTCGAGCAGATCCCGAAGTCGGCGTCGGGGAAGATCCTGCGCAAGGATCTCCGCGCCCGCGAGACGGCGAACGCCTGACGGCTGCGCCAGGCCTCGGCGCCGCGTGCTGCTGATGGGGGACGCGCCAGGCCCGTCCTCAGCAACCGCTCGGCGACGGACGGTGGCTCGGCGCAGCGGGCCCTGGTGTGCGCCGCGTCGCTGTGGGGACAATCGCTTCGCTCGGGGATCGCTTCGACCTCCGGGTCAGCTGGCCCCGGTGCGCTCCCCTCCCCCCAGGAGCGCGCCGGGGCCTCGCCCGTCCCGGGGCGACGCACACGACGTCCGGCGCGGTGCTCCGGCGGCGGAGCTCCCGGACCCACCTCCGGCTCGGTAGGCCCTACGGTGCCGGCATGGACGAGGACGCCGAGACCGACTTCCCCCGCGGCATCGGACGACGCATCGGACGACCGGCCACCGCAGCCCTCGTCCACGCCGGCTACACACGGATGAGCCAGCTGGACGGGGTGCCGGCGCGGGACGTCCTTTCGCTCCACGGTGTCGGACCGAAGGCGGTCCGGGTGCTCCAGGAGGCCCTCGAGGCGCAGGGCATGCGCATGGTCTGACCCTCGTACCGTGGTGGGCGTGCCCGATCCCGAGCGGACCGCCGCCCGCACGGTCGCCGCGGTCGCCGCCGCGACGGGCGTGGTCGTGACGATGCTCCTCGCCGGCAGCGGCGTCGTGACCGTGGTCGTCACCGCGGTGCTCGCCGTCGGGCAGGCGCTCCTGCTGCGCGGGGGTGGGGCGCGGCGCGCGCGGCGGTTCCTGCTCGCGGCGTCGGCGCAGGCCGGGCTGACCTTCGCGGTGGCCGGTGACCCGACCGTCGCCTCGGCGCTGGTCTACCTGGGGGTCGGCGTGGTGTTCGGGCTGGTCGTGGTGGTGGCGCTGGGCCTCCTCGACCGCCACGGGGACGACCTCGCCGACGACGAGCCGCGCGTCGACACCCGGCCGCTGCCGGTGGCCGACGAGTGAGTGGCGCTCAGGGGCGGGCGCCTGCGGGCTCGTACTCGTCGTGGCGGCGCCACCAGACGTACGGGTCGGACTGCGGCGTGCCCTCGGGGGAGTCCTCCCACGTCTCTTGACGCCCGAACGGCGTGAGGTCGAGGAACGACCAGACGCTGCCGAGCTTCTCGACGCCGCGCCCGTCGACGGTGTAGGTGCGGTAGACGTCCTCGCCGTCGCGGAGGAAGACGTCGAGCGCGAACCCTCCGTCGTGTCCGAGGTCGGCGTACAGGTCGCTGCCGGCCGTGGAGTACCAGGGCACGGTCCAGCCCATCCGCTCGCGGTAGGGCAGCGTCTCGGCCAGCGGACCCGAGCTGATGACCACGCGCGTGACGTCGCGGGCGTGGAGGTGCGCCGGGTGCCCGAACTGGTCGACGAACATCGAGCAGCCCTCGCAGGGGCGTTCGGGGTCGTGCCACATGAACGTGTAGGCGACGAGCTGGCGGCGGCCCTCGAACACGTCGACCAGGCGGACCGGGCCGTCGACGCCCTGAAGCACGTGGTCGGACATCCGCTGCACCGGCATCCGTCGCCGCGCCGCGGCGAGGGCGTCGGCGGCGCGCGTCAGCTCCTTCTCGCGCACGAGCAGCTCCTGGCGGGCCTGCTCCCACTCGGTGGCGGGGACGACGCGGCGCGGGCTGGGTTCCATGCATCGATCCTAGAGAGATACGAGGAAGTCCTGTCAAGAGAACGATGACCTCGCTGTCGGGGGTGCTCGCTACCGTCGACGCCGTGACCGACCAGGGGGACGTGCCGGTGGACGGGCCGGTGGGTGAGGACGAGGGGCTGGGGCTGGACGAGGTGCTGCTCGCGCTGCGGCGGGACCTCGTCGCCGCTCGCGGCCGCCGCGGCGAGGGCTACGGGCTCGGAGTGCGCGAGGTGGAGATCGAGCTCGCCGTCGAGGTCCGTCGGCGCCGCGAGGCGCAGGGCTCGGTGGGCGCGAAGTGGTTCGTGCTCTCGGGGGACGTGTCGGGCGGCGGCGAGCGCGAGCGCACCGACACCCACCGCATCCGCCTCACGCTCGGCCCGGTGCTGCCCTCCGCCGCGGACGGCGCCGACGCCGACCCGCCGCCCGGGAACGACGACCCGGCGGGCGGGGAGACCGCAGCGGGCGTGGTCGGGCCGGCGATCGCGGGGGCGCTGCCCGACGACGCGCGCTGAGCGGCTCAACGGCGGCCCGGCCGCCCCGTGCGGTAGTGGCCGGGGTCGGCGAGGTGCAGGTCGCGCCGTGTGCCGTGGTCGGGCCCGATGCGGTGGGCCAGGCGCCCGCCGTGCAGGGCGACGAGGCCCTCCTGCAGTGGCTCGTGGTGGGTGGACGCCGTGGCGTCGACCAGCGCCTCGCCCACCACGTCCGGCCGGTCGGCCCGGCGCTCCACGCGGTCCACGGCCTCGACGACCCACACGTGCTCGGGCAGCGCGGCGAGGCGGTAGAGGTCGGCCAGCGCCGGGTCCACACCCCGGGCGGAGAGGCCCTCGAGGTACGCGTCGCTGCGCACCGCGTAGGTGCGGAACGCCAGCTCGCCGGCCGCGGCGGCGCGGGCCACCGGCTCGTCGTCGTCGGCGCGACGCAGGTAGCCGGCGAACCACAGCCGCCCGGCGGCCTCGGCACGCTCGGCCGTCACGTAGATCGCGGGCAGCAGCGGCAGGATCGCGGTCTGCCAGGGGCGGTGGACGTCCTCGGGCTCGGCGAACGGGTCGGCGACCTCGAGGTAGGGCCCGCGGGCGTCGTCGTGGCGCCACAGCGTCAGCCGGCGGTCGTGCGCCGGGTCGCGGCGGTAGGCGACCACGACCCAGGCGTGGTTCGAGGAGATCACCAGCGGCGGGAGCTGGCTGTTGACGTAGCGGCACAGCACCGCCCGCAGCGAGAGCAGGCCGCCCCGCGGGTCGGCGCGCCCCGCCGCGTCGACCGGCTCCGTGGCGGGACCGGCGGCGTCGGCGGCGGCGTCCTCCTCGGGCGTGGCGGGCAGGTGCATCAGCCCGGGGGAGAGGCCGAGCCGCGTCGCACCGGAGAGCATCTGCTGCACCGAGAGCCCCTCGCTGGGCACCTGACGCCCGACGATGACCCCGCCCAACGCGGCGTCGTGCACCTCCGCGGTGAGCCGGCGGGGGAGGCCGTGGGCGAGGTGGGCGTGGCGCAGCACCATCCACAGCACGGCGTGGGCGCACCGCAGGTACTCGGCGTCCTGGCTGAGGAACGGCATCGCCGTGATCCACAGCGGGTGGCCGAACAGCGACACGCGCTCGGTGGCCTCGCAGCGCACCGCGCCGTCGAGGCCGGGCGGCGGGGCGATCATCGTGCGCCCGACCGGCGTCGAGGCCAGCGGGCGCAGGACGACGTAGCCGCGGTAGGCCTCGGGGCGCAGCCGCGAGAGGTCGGCGCGGACGTCGTCGGTGAAGAGATGCCAGCGGTGGCACACCGAGGGCCGGCGGCGGAACAGCCGGCCGTGGAACGCGCCGTGCTCGCTGCGCCAGTCGGGGTCGAGATGGCGCTGCTCGACGACGACACTGCGCACCCCGTGCTCGCGGGCGATGGCGACGATGCGCTCGAGCGGTCGGCTGCGGTCACCGCCGGCGTAGAAGTCGAGCAGCTCCTCCCACGCGCCGGGCACCGTGACGTCGTAGACCGCACCCGCGGAGTCGTCGGGCGACCAGGCCAGGAACGACCAGGTCATCCGCGCCCCGGAGCGGACCGTTCAGTGCAGGCGGACGCCCTCGGTGTCGACCTCCGCGCGCAGCTCGGCGTCGCGGACGCGGTCGAGGTCGGCGCGGTAGCGGCGCTGGAGCGCCGGGTCGTCGAGGTGGAGCCGCTCGGCGAGATCGTCCGCCGGCTCGCCTGGCTCGACGATGCGTCGGCGCCCCGTGCGGGCAGCTCGGGCTGGTCCGTCGGCCATGACGCCTCCCGGGTCGTGCCGTCGGCACCCAGGCTACCGGCGCGCGACCCGGACGGCCCTCTCGCGAGGCAGCACGGCATAGGGGGGCGTGGCACGGCGTCACCGTAACCACGCCCCCCGACACCGGGCTCAGCTCGCGAGCGCTGCGTCGAGGCTGATCGTCGTGCCGGCAAGGGCCTTGGACACCGGGCAGGTCTCCTCGGCGGTCCGGGCCAGCTCCTGGAAGCGCCCCTCCTCGAGGCCGTCGACCTCGGCGCGCAGCGTGATCGCGATGCCGCTGATCTCGAAGCCGCCACCCCGGGCGGGCGACAGCGTCACCTCGGCGCTCACGTCGATCGAGCGCGCGGTGTGCCCCTCGCCGCCGAGCACGCCCGAGAGGTTCATCGCGAGGCAGGAGGAGTGCGCCGCAGCGATCAGCTCCTCGGGGCTGGTCTGCCCGTGGGGGTCCTCGGCGCGCGTCGGGAACGAGACGTTGAACTGCCCCGCGTTGGACGAGTCCAGGGTGACCTGGCCCTTCCCGTCCTGCAGGCCGCCCTCCCAGTGGGTGGTCGCGTCGCGGCTCGGCATCGTGGCCTCCTGCTCCTCCGGCCCGTGACGGCCGGTCGGTCGTGGTCGACGGTCAGCTCGCGGACGTCGCGCCGTCGACGCCGCGGAACGCGACGGTCGAGGCCGTGAGGGTCCGCAGGAGCACGATGAGCTCGCGACGGGCCCGGTCGTCGAGACCGAGCGCGCAGCCGACGGTGCGGGGCACGTGGGCGACGCGGGAGCGCAGCGCGCGCCCCTCGTCGGTCAGGTGCACCGTCACCGTCCGCTCGTCGCGGGGATTCCGGCGCCGTGCGATCCACCCGGCGGATTCCAGCCGCTTGAGCAGCGGCGAGACCGTGCCGTAGTCGAGCGCGAGCGCGGCACCGACGTCGCGGACCGTCCGCGGCTCGGACTCCCAGAGCACCAGGAGCACGAGGTACTGCGGATAGGTCAGCCCCAGCTCGGCGAGCAGGGGACGGTAGACGTCGGTGACCGCGCGGGACGCCGAGTAGAGCGCGAAGCAGGCCTGCTCCGACAGCAGCAGGTCGTCCTCCGTCCCCTCGTCCGTGCTCACGACGCGAACCTAGCGCGCGATCACATCGTGCACAATTGAAAGGCTCAGCGTCGGACTCTGCTGCGTCGGCCCACGATCACCCGGTAGATCCCGAGCAGGATGAGCGACCCGATGATGCCGAAGATCCACGTCCAGACGTTCCAGAAGCCGGTGGCGTCCACCCCGAAGACGCTGCTGGCGAGAAAGCTCCCGAGGAACGCCCCGACGATGCCGAGGAGCGTCGTGACGATGATTCCGCCCGGGTCGTCGCCCGGCATGATCAGCTTTGCGAGGGCTCCGACGATGAGCCCGAGGACGATTGCCCCGATGATGCCCGTGCCCATTTCCACGCCTCCAGTGCTCACTGCGCGGCTTTCGCGCATGCGCAACGTGCCCCACTCGGCGGCACATCATGCGTACGGGCAGTCACGATTGCGACCATCGCCGGGTGTCTATCCGGCGGTGCCCGCCACCGAGACGTCGAGACCGTGCACGCCGGACACGGAGGTCACCCCGACCAGGTCGTAGACGCGCATCGACGCCGCGCGCCCGGCGGAGCACGTCAGCGGAGTCGGCGAGGCGACCCAGCGCTCGCGGACGACGACGGCGATCGTCCCGCGCTCCGGTCCGCCGTCGAGCGTCACCTCGGTGACGCCCTGCTCGCGGGCCTCGGCGCCGAGGACGCGCAGCGCGTCCACGCCCGGCTCGTCGTACGCCAGGCGCGCGTGGTGCTGCGCGGCCTGCGCGGGCGCGGAGAGGAACGAGCGGCCGCGCACCCAGGTGGTGTCGACCTCACCGGCGGCGTAGCGCTCGACCACCGCGACGGCCTCGGTGGCCGGCACCCGGCCGAGCACCAGCCCGTGAGGCAGGAGGACGAGGTTGGCCGCGAAGCGGTCACCGCCCGTGTGCGTGGTCTCCCACGTGCGGTCGGGGTGGGTCATGCTCAGCGCGGCGGCCACGGGCCGCCCGCGCATGGCGCAGCACGCGTCGTGGCGGCCGTGGGCGCACACGAGGTAGACGGGCTCCGACGACGGGGTCGTCACGGCCTCGACATCGGCCAGCGCCGCGGGCAGCTCGTCGGCCGAGGCGACCCGGCCCCAACGGACGGACTCGGCCCCCGGGGTGGTGTCCACCAGCGCGAAGCGGCCGCGGTCGGCCGCGGGCTCCCCGCGGGCGCGGGAGCGGCGGATGAGCTGGAAGCGGGCGCCGCGGCGGCGGCAGAACGCGTCGATCGCCTCGACGACCTCGGGCGCGTAGCCCGCGTCGCCGAGCGCCTGGTGACCCCACGGCCCCGGGTGCTCGACGAGCAGCCAGCACCGTGCCGGCGGCGCGGTCGCGACGAACGGGTCGTCGCGCTCGCGGGCGGCCTCCGAGCAGCGGAACGTCACTGCGGGGACTGCCGGGTCCGACGTGGTCATCTCCCCGTCATACCCCGCGCGGGCGCGGACGGACACCACCCCGTGCGGGCAAGTGAGGTGAGGCTGACCTCACTCCGCGACCAGCACGCCCTCCTTGAGCAGCCGGCGGACGACGACCGCGCCGTCGTCGGGCGGCAGGCCGGGCAGGCCCCCGGCGGCCACGGGGCCGCCGTCGAGCAGGCGCTCGCAGGCCGCCCGCGTGCCCGCGGGCAGGGTGATGGTGCGGTCGGGGAGCTCGAGGACCACGGCCGTGTCGCCGGCGCCGGGCCGGAGTCGGTGGTGCAGGCCCCGGCGCACGCGCACGACCGTGTCGGCGTCGGCCGCCGTGGCCGCCGCGGCCTGGGCCAGCGGGGCGACGGCCTCCGGGCGGTTGCCGTGCCACACGCGCCGGCGCAGGCTGCGCGCGACGCGCTCGGTGCGCTGCGCGTCGGGCGCGGCGAGGGTCTCGGCCAGGCGCGCGGCGACGGCCTCGACGTGAGGCGCGAGCGCTGCAGGATCGGCCGCGTCGATCCCCAGCGGCAGCGAACCGCGCAGCTCGGGGTCGGTCGTCAGGGCGTTCAGCAGCGCGTCGACGACCGCCCAGCGGGTGAGGACGTGGACGCCGATCGTCAGGTGCGCGCTGACCTCGCCCTGCGCCGTGGCCGAGTGCAGGTAGCCGCGCGGGAGGTAGAGCGCGTCGCCCGGCTCGAGGACCTCGTCGATCAGTGGCTCCTCCGCGGCCCGGGCGGCCACGGCGTCGGCGTGGTCGTTCCAGGGCTGGGAGCGCAGGGGATCGGGGTGCACCGGCGCGTGGACGTGCCAGCGCTTGGCGCCCGCGACCTGCAGCACGAAGACGTCGTGCACGTCGTAGTGCGCCGAGAAGCCCTGGGACGACGCCGGCGTGATGTAGGCGTTGGTCTGGACCGGGTGGCCGAGCTCCGCGGCCAGGTCGGTGACGAGGTCGGCCACCGGCGCCCAGGTGCGGTGCACGCCCTGGAGCACGACGGTGTGGCCGTCGGCGAACAGCGCGGCGACGCGGTCGTCGCGCACCTGGTCGGACACCTCGGCGCCGACACCGCCCTCGCCGGTGAAGTGGCGAGAGTCGACCACTGTGCCCTGCTTCGCGATGCGCAGGAACGGCGTGCGCAATCCGCGCCGTGAGAGCAGCTCGTCGACGGCGGCGAGGTCGAACAGGTCGCCGAACGCCGCCGGCTGGTCGGCCTCGGCGTGCTTGGCGAGGTCCGCGGCCCGGGAGAGCCGCGCCTCCCGGCCCCACGCCGCCGAGGCGAAATCGTCGAGGTCGCCGGCGACGACGCGCCGCAGCGCCGGACGGTCGGACCGCCCGGCGCCGCGGTCCCGCCCGCGATCCGGGGACCGGTCGGCCCCGGGGCTCACGGTGGTCATCGGGTGCTCAGGCCCCGCCGTCCGCGCCGCCGTCGGAGCCGCCGCCGCGGGCGCCGCCGTCGGCGGGGCCGTGGCCGGCCGACCCGTCCGCGCCGCCGTCGGCCGAGTTGCCGAACGCGCCACCGTCCGCCGGGCCGTGGGCCCCACCGTCGGCACCACCGTCCGCACCGCCGTCGGCACCACCGTCCGCACCGCCGTCGGCACCGCCGCCGGCCGCGCCACCGTCGGCCGGACCGTGACCGGCACTGCCGTCGGCGCCACCGTCGGCCCCGCCGTCGGCACCGCCGTCGGCCCCGCCGTCGGCACCGCCGTCGGCACCGCCGCCGGCCGCGCCACCGTCCGCCGGGCCGTGACCCGCCGCGCCGTCGGCGCCGCCGTCGGCACCCTGGCCGCTGGCCCCGCCGTCGGCCGGACCGTGCCCGCCGCTGCCGCTCGTGGTGATGTCGTCGTCGTTCACGTCGGATGCCTCCGTGTCGTCGCTGATCCGGGTCCGTCCCCGCGGGTCGCGCGTGGTGGTGCGGCGCCGCGGGAGCCCGAAGGGTGCTCGGCAGTGTCCTCCGCCGATGCCGCCAGCCGTACCCGGCACGAGGTGATCTCACGCCAAACGGTGGCCGGTGGCGTGGCCTCCGCGCCGAGCCGCTGGCAGGGTCCCCGCCATGAACCCGGAGGGAACGATCGGCACGCTCGTGCTCCTGCGCCACGGGCAGAGCGACTGGAACGAGAAGAACCTGTTCACGGGCTGGGTGGACGTGCCGCTGTCACCCCTCGGCGAGCAGGAGGCCCGCCGGGGCGGGGAGCTGCTCGCCGAGGCGGGGCTGCTGCCCGACGTGCTGCACACCTCGTTGCTGCGCCGGGCCATCGCCACCGTGCAGATCGCCCTCGACGTCTGCGACCGGCACTGGATCCCGGTGCAGCGCAGCTGGCGGCTGAACGAGCGGCACTACGGGGCCCTCCAGGGCAAGGACAAGAAGCAGACGATGGAGGAGTACGGCGAGGAGCAGTTCCAGATCTGGCGCCGGTCCTACGACACCCCGCCGCCGCCCATCGACCCCGACGACGAGTACGCCCAGACCGGCGACCCGCGTTACGCCGACCTCGGCGACGCCCTGCCGCGCACGGAGTGCCTCGCCGACGTGCTCGAGCGGATGCTGCCGTACTGGCAGACGTCGATCGTCCCGGACCTGCGGGCGGGTCGCACCGTGCTCGTCGGCGCCCACGGGAACTCGCTGCGCGCGCTGGTCAAGCACCTCGACGGCATCGACGAGCAGACGATTCCCGGGCTCAACATCCCCACCGGGATCCCGCTGCGCTACGACCTCGAGACGGCCGACGACGGCGACCTGCGCCCGACCAACCCCGGCGGCACCTACCTCGACCCCGACGCCGCGCAGGACGCCATCGCCGCCGTCGCCAACCAGGGACGCTGACGCGGGAACCGCATCACGTGGGCCGTCGGGAGGCGGCGCCCACGGGCTGTGGGTGAACGGGGACCGAACAGCGGGCCAAGACTGTCCCCCGGAGGCGTCGGACAGGTCACGGAGAGCGCCACGGCAGGTGGTCGGTCGCCCTACCATCGGTAGACGTGACCGCTTCGGTGCTGGTGACCGTCGTCGTGGCCCTGGTGGCCGCGACGCTCGGCGCCGTCGTCGGGGCCGCCGCCGTCCGCCGCCGGGCGGGTGCCGGGCCGGAGCGCTCGCGCGGCCCCACGGTGGCCGAGCTGCTCGCACGGCTGGTCCGCCGCTCGCAGTCGGGCATCGCCGTCATCAACCGTTTCGGCGACGTCGTGCTGTCCAACGAGCGCGCCGAGGCCCTGGGGGCCGTCGTGGACGCCCGCCCCGCCCCGCGGCTCGCCGCCGCCGCCGAGAAGGTCGCCGCGGGTGGCGAGGCGTGCGAGGTCGACCTGTCGCCGGCGTCGCACCCGCCCGGCTCGACGCCGCAGACGATCGTCGCGCACGTCCGGTCGCTGGGGGACGGGTTCGTCGTCGTCGACGCGACCGACACCTCGGCGGCGGTGCGGTTGGAGGCGGTCCGCCGCGACTTCGTCGCCAACGTGGGCCACGAGCTCAAGACGCCGGTGGGCGCGCTGGCCGTGCTCGCCGAGGCCGTGCTCGACGCGGACGACCCCGACGAGGTCGCGCACTTCGCCACCCGCATCCTCAACGAGTCCCACCGCCTCGGGGCGCTCGTCACCGAGCTGATCTCGCTGTCGCGGCTCCAGGGCGCCGACCGGTTGCCCGAGCTGGTGCGTGTCGACGTCGACGAGGTGCTCGCCGAGGCGATCCACCGCGTCCGGGTGCCGGCCGAGGCCGCCGCCAGCGCGGGCGGCGACGACGCGGGGTCCGACCCCCGGGGACGCTTCCTGCTCGACGAGCCCAGCGGGCTCGAGGTGGCCGGCGACCGCACCCTGCTGGTCACGGCACTGGCGAACCTGTTGGAGAACGCGGTGGCCTACTCGCCGGAGGGCACGCCGGTGTCGGTGCGTCGGCGCCGGCAGGGCGACCGCGTCGAGATCTCGGTGACCGACCGGGGCATCGGCATCGCCCCGGAACACCAGCAGCGGGTCTTCGAGCGCTTCTTCCGCGTCGACCCCGCCCGCTCCCGCGCCACCGGTGGCACGGGGCTCGGGCTCGCCATCGTCAAGCACGTCGCGGCCAACCACGGCGGCGAGGTCCGGTTGTGGAGCGAGCCCGGGGTGGGTTCGACGTTCACCCTCCGGGTCCCGGCCGCCCCCGCCGAGGACGAGCCCGAGACCCCGTTGCACGGCCTGGAGGCCGGACTCGCCCTCACCACGGCGGGGCCGGGCACGCACCCGACCCCGTCGGTCACCGGAGGTACGACATGACCCGCGTGCTCATCGTCGAGGACGAGGAGTCCTTCGCCGACCCGCTGGCCTACCTGCTGCGCAAGGAGGGGTTCGAGACCTCGGTGGCGGGCACCGGTGCCGCCGCCCTCGACGACTTCGAGCGCCACGGCGCGGACATCGTCCTGCTCGACCTCATGCTGCCCGGGATGAGCGGCACGGACGTGTGCAAGGCGCTGCGCCAGCGATCCTCGGTCCCGGTGATCATGGTGACCGCGCGCGACGCGGAGATCGACAAGGTGGTCGGCCTCGAGCTCGGCGCCGACGACTACGTCACCAAGCCCTACTCGGCCCGCGAGCTGATCGCGCGCGTCCGCGCCGTGCTGCGCCGCGGCCAGGACAGCGAGGCCGACGGCGCCGCGCCGGCGGGCGGCGAGCGCCAGGTCCTCGAGGCCGGCCCGATCCGCATGGACGTCGACCGGCACGTCGTCTCCGTCGTCTCCGACGGCGGCAGCACCGAGGTGCCGCTGCCGCTCAAGGAGTTCGACCTCCTCGAGTACCTCATGCGCAACGTCGGACGGGTGCTCACCCGCGCCCAGCTCATCGACCGCGTGTGGGGCGCGGACTACGTCGGCGACACCAAGACCCTCGACGTCCACGTCAAGCGCCTGCGGGCCAAGCTCGAGCCCGAGCCCTCGGCGCCTCGTCACCTCGTGACCGTCCGGGGCCTGGGCTACAAGCTCGACGCGTAGGGCCCGTTAGACTCCCGACCGTGCGACTCGGGGTCCTCGACGTCGGCTCGAACACCGTGCACCTGCTGGTGGTCGACGCCCAACGCGGTGGGCACCCCACGCCCACGCACTCCACCAAGACGGCGCTGCGCCTCGCGGAGCACGTGCGCGACGGCCGGCTCGGGGACGAGGGCGCCGACGCGCTGGTGGAGGCCGTAGCCTCGGCCCGTCGCCAGGCGCTCGACCTCGGGTGCGAGGACCTGCTGGCGTTCGCCACGTCCGCGGTGCGCGACGCGTCCAACTCACCGGCCGTGCTGGAGCGCGTCCGCGACGAGGCCCAGGTCGACCTGCAGGTGCTCTCCGGCCCGGACGAGGCGGCGCTGACGTTCCTCGCGGTGCGCCGCTGGCTCGGGTGGTCGGCGGGCCACCTCATGGTGCTCGACATCGGTGGCGGCTCGCTGGAGATGGCGGTGGGCCGCGACGAGGCGCCGGTGCACGCCATCTCGGTGCCGCTCGGGGCCGGGCGCCTGACCCGCGACTGGTTCACCGCCGACCCCCCGCAGCGCCGCGAGCTCAAGGCCCTGGGTGAGTACGCGCACGAGGTGCTCGCGTCACCCGCGCAGACGCTGCTCGGCGAGGGCCCGCCCGACCGCGCGGTGGTCACGTCCAAGACGTTCCGCTCGCTCGCGCGCCTCACCGGCGCGGCGCCGCGCAGCGCCGGCCCGCGGGTGCGTCGCACGCTCACCGCCACGGGGCTGCGCCAGGTCGTGGCGTTCATCTCCCGCATGAGCTCCGCCGACCTCGCCGAGCTCGAGGGGGTCAGCGCCAGCCGCAGCCACCAGCTCGTCGCCGGGGCGGTCGTCGCCCACGAGGCGATGACCGCGCTGGGCCTCGAGCAGGTCGAGGTGTGCCCGTGGGCCCTGCGCGAGGGGATCATCCTGGGTCGTCTCGACCAGCTGCAGCCGGGCGGTGGGATGCTGTCGGTCGGCGGCCCCCTCGCGACTGGACGGCCGACACTGCACGAGGCACGGTAGGCGGCGTGAACAGGGACGACGGGCCTCGCCAGGGCACCCAGCGCAGCGTGGCCGAGCTCCTGGCCGCGTACAGCGCCGAGTCCCAGCAGACCCGGCGTCGCCGCAGCGCCGAGCCCGACGAGCCGCCCGCGCCGGCCGCGCCGCCCCTGGCGGACGACCGGTACGACGACGGCCCCGACGAGCGCTACGACGCCGGGTACGACGCCGGGTACGACGCCGGCTACGACCCCGGCTCGGGCTACGACACCGGAGGGTACGAGCGCGGTCACGACACCGGGGGCTACGAGACCGGTGGGTACGACCGCGGGTACGACCCCGGCAGCTACGACACCAGGAGTCACGACCGCCGGTACGACGCCGGGGACCGCGACACCGGCCAGAACCGCGGCCTCTACGGCCCCGCCCACGGGCGCGGCCCTCACGACGGACCGGGGCACCACGGCTACGGCGTCGCGGGCGGTGGCTGGGGGCCGACGGAGCCGCCCCGGCGGGATCCCTGGGCCGCCCAGCCGCCCGGACCGCCGCCCGGACCGCCGCCCGGACGCCCGCCCGGCCCGCCTCCCACGGGGACGCAGGCGTTCGGCGCCCCGCCCGCACGGCCCGCCGGTCCGCCCGGCCCGCCGCCTCCCGGTCCCCGCGCGGTGCCCACCGCGGGTCCGACCGTCATCCCCACCGTCCGCGTCGGCGACGCCGGGCCCACCACCGCCGCCTCGCCGGCCGCGCGTCCGGCGGGCGCGCCTCCGCCCCGGGGCGGCGACGACGACCGCGGCGGACCGTCGACCGCCGCCTCGCCGCTGGCCCGCCCGGACCTGGACGACGACGAGTCCGACGACCTCGACGACCTCGACGACCTCGACGACGGGGTGGACGACGACCGGGACGCGCCCGCCGGCCTCGGGCGCGCTCCGCGGCGCACGCACGTCGACGACCGGGACCTCGAGGACGACCTCGACGTCGAGGACGACGAGGAGTACGACGAGGACCTCGACGACGAGCCCCGCCCCACGTCCGCCCGGGACTGGCTGGTCATGATCGTCCAGCTCGTCGTCGGCGCCCTGCTGGGCGCCGTGCTGTGGACCGTCTTCTCCTACCTCTGGCAGGAGCAGCCGGTGGTCGCGCTCGTGCTCGCGGCCGCCGCGACCACCGGGCTGGTGTTCGGTGTGCGGGCCCTGCGGCGCTCCGACGACCTGCAGACCACGGTGCTCGCCGTGGTCGTCGGCCTCGTCGTCACCGTCTCACCGGCCGCGATCGTGCTGTTGAGCCGCTGACCCGGTGACCTCCCGCCCCGTCCCCTCCGGGGGTCCTCCGGTCGCCATGTCCACCGCCTCGGTGTTCCCCGAGCCGATGGACTCGGCCTTCGAGGTCGCCGCCGAGCTGGGCTACGACGGCGTCGAGCTCATGGTGTGGACCGACCCGGACAGCCAGCACCTCGCCTCGGTCGCCCGCGCCTCCGAGCGCACCGGGATGCCGGTCCTCGCCGTGCACGCCCCCTGCCTGGCGATCACCCAGCGGGTGTGGAGCCCGGACCCCGTCGAGCGCCTGCGCCGCAGCGCCGTCCTCGCGGCGAGCCTCGGCGCTCCCACCGTGGTGCTGCACCCGCCGTTCCGCTGGCAGCGCCGCTACGCCCACGGGGTCGGCCGTCAGGCCGAGGAGCTCGAGCGTGCCCACGGCGTGCGGATCGCCATGGAGAACATGTTCCCGCTGCGCCGGGGGCGCCTGCGCTGGTCGAGCTACACGCCCGGCCACGACCCCACGACCCCTGGCGCCCGCTGGTACACCCTCGACCTCTCGCACACCGCCACCGCGGGCGACGACGCGCTCGCCCTGCTCGACCGCATGGGCGAGCGGCTCGTCCACCTCCACCTCGCCGACGGAACAGGCCTGTCCCGCGACGAGCACCTCGTGCCCGGGCGCGGTACGCAGCCCTGTGCCGAGGTCTGCCGACGCCTCGGCGCGTCCGGCTTCGACGGCGCCGTCGTCGTCGAGATCAGCACCCGCCGCGCCCGCTCCCGCAACGAACGCCTCGACATGCTCGCCGAGTCGCTGCTGTTCGCCCGCCTGCACCTGGGCACCGACCTGCCGCGATCGCCCGTCTGAACCGCGGAGACATCGGCCTCCTCCCTAGAACGGTGGGGGTCGTCGGTGGTGTCGTCGGTGGCGGGGGTGGGGGTCGGCGTCTGGTGGTGTTGCTCGGGCGTGGTCCTCCAGACCCTCCACCCAGGTCACAGAGGAGTAACGATCGCCCGGCCGCCGTTGGGCTCGTTCCGTGGTCGTGGCGAGCTACGGCGTGGTGAGCCGGTCGGGGACGGTCCGCGGGCGGGGCGGGTGACGCCCGCACACCGCCTGGAGCGGCCGGCCCCCGACCGGCCGCCTGCCGCCGGAGCGATGATCGAGTACGTCGAGGAGGATCGCCCCATGGCGAGCGACGCGGAGCGCGGCGGAGCCGGCGCCGGACGGACGGTGGCGGTCCTGGGCGGCGGGAAGATCGGTGAGGCGCTCCTGGGCGGGCTGGTCGCCGCCGGACGCGAGCCGGCGAGGCTGCTCGTCGTCGAACCCGTCGCGACGCGGGCCCGGGAGCTGACCTCGCGCCTGGGGGTGCGGGCCGTCGACGCGGCCGGGGCGGCCCGCGAGGCGGATGTGCTGGTGATCGCGGTGAAGCCCGCCGACGTGCCGGGCGCCCTCGACGCGGTGCACGACGTCCTCGCCGGCCGCGCGCCCGGGGAGGACCGGCCCACCGTCGTCTCGCTCGCCGCCGGCATCCCGACCACGGCGCTCGAGACCCGCCTGCCCGTCGACACGGCCGTCGTCCGGGTCATGCCCAACACCCCGATGCTCGTCGGGCGGGCGATGTGCGTGCTGTCGGCCGGCGCGGCGGCGGGGGAGCCGGAGCTCGCGGCGGCCGAGGAGCTCCTCGCGGCCGTCGGGCGCACGGTGCGCGTGCCGGAGGCCCAGCAGGACCTCGCGACGGCCCTCTCGGGGTCGGGACCCGCCTACGTCTTCCTGCTCGCCGAGGCGATGGTCGACGCCGGCGTCGCCCTCGGCCTGCCGCGGCCCGTGGCCACGGAGCTGGTGAGCGCCACCGTCGACGGGGCGGGCGGCCTGCTCACCACGCCCGGCAGCGACGGCCGCGGCGACAGCGACGGTGGGGCGCCGCACCCGGGCCTGCTGCGCGAGGCCGTCACCTCGCCCGGCGGCACCACCGCGGCCGCGCTGTCCGCCCTCGAGGCCGACGGCCTGCGCGCGGCGCTCGCCCGCGCCGTGGGCGCCGCCCGGGACCGCTCGGCCGCGCTCGGACGCCAGTACGGCTGACGAGCGCCGGGCGGACGGAGAGCCCCGTTCGTCGTGACGGGATCGTTCCCCGGCGCCGCGGCGTGGACGCTTGACGCGCCTCGACGCGCGGCCACCGCACGAGAGGGTGGAGTCGAACCAGACGTCACACCCGTCCCGCTACCCTCACCCGCACAGCACGGCGTGTCGAACCGTCGGGAGGGGAAGCCCGGCGGCACGGCCTGTGCACGGGAGTGAGACCCATGCCCCAGAACAACACGACGGGCGCCGGCCCTCGGCGGGCCGAGGGCGACAACCTGGCGAGGGTGCAGTTCCTGACCGTCGCCGAGGTGGCCGCCGCCATGCGCGTGTCGAAGATGACCGTCTACCGGCTGGTGCACAACGGGGAGCTGCCCGCGGTGCGCGTCGGCCGCAGCTTCCGGGTGCCCGAGGACGCCGTCCACGAGTACCTCCGGGGCTCGTACTTCGACGCCGGCTGACCCGCGCGGCTCCCCGGAGCCGTACCCCTCCACACCGGCCGTCCACGCGGCGGCCGGTACGGTGGTGTGTCCGCGACCGTCCGGTCGCCCTCCTGCCTCCACGAAAGGTTCGCCCGTGGGTTCGGTCATCAAGAAGCGTCGCAAGCGGATGTCGAAGAAGAAGCACCGTAAGCTGCTGCGCAAGACCCGGGTGCAGCGCCGCAAGCTCGGCAAGTAGCCCCCGGCCGGCGCGGCCGGGACCGCACGTCCGCTCGACCGCAGGAGATGTCCAGGCCATGTCCGAGGCGCCGTCCGTCGTCCTCGTCACCGGGGTGAGCCGCTTCCTCGGCGGCCACCTCGCGGCCCGACTGGCGTCCGACCCGTCGGTCGAACGGGTCCTCGGGGTCGACACCACGCCCCCGTCGCGGGAGATGCGCCGGCGGATGGGCCGCGCCGAGTTCGTGCGCGTGGACATCCGCAACCCGCTCATCGGCAAGGTCATCTCCACCGCGAAGGTCGACACCGTCGTCCACGCGTCGCTCTCGGGCAACCCCGGCCAGTCCGGGGGGCGCTCGATGATGATGGAGATGAACGTCATCGGGACGATGCAGCTGCTCGCGGCGTGCCAGCGGTCGGACACGGTGCGTCGGCTGGTGGTCAAGTCGACGTCCGCGGTCTACGGCGCGAGCTCGCGCGACCCGGCGGTGTTCACCGAACAGACCGAGCCGAAGGCCATCCCGCCCGGCGGGTACGCCAAGGACGCGGTCGAGATCGAGGGCTACGTCCGCAGCTTCTCGCGCCGTCGCCCGGACATCCCGGTGACCACGCTGCGGTTCGTCAACCTCATCGGCCCGCGGATCGACACCTCGTTCGTGCGGTACTTCTCCCTGCCCGTCGTGCCGGTGGTGCTGGGCTACGACGCACGCGTGCAGCTGCTGCACGAGGAGGACGCGGTGGCGGTGCTCGAGCGCGCCGCGGCGCACGACCTGCCCGGGGTGTTCAACGTCGGCGGCGACGGGGTGCTCATGCTCTCCCAGGCGATCCGGCGCGCCGGGCGCGTACCGCTGCCGATCCCGCAGCCCGCAGTGCCCCTGGTCGGCCGCTTCACCCGCCGGGCCCGCCTCGTCGACTTCTCGCCGGAGCAGATGCGGCTGCTCAACTTCGGTCGCGTGGTGGACACCACGAAGCTGCGCACCGAGTTCGGCTTCGCGCCACGCTGGACGACGGTGCAGGCGTTCGACGACTTCGTGGCCGGGCGCGGACTGCGCCCGATCATCGACCCCGCGCGGCTGGGCCGGGTGCAGGACGCGGCGCTCGCCGTCGCCCGCGCCCTGCCCTCCGGCACCTGATCGACCGACACCCGGACGAGAGCAGCCCCGTCCGGGCGACCGCCACCTGCGGAGAGGAGACGTCATGCCCGAGGCCCGGGTCATCCCGTTGCGGTCCGACGGCGGGCGTCCCCGCTCCCGTCAGCGGCCGGCGCCCCGCCGGGCGAGCCGCCCCGGCGTCGGACCGCTGACCGAGCGCACCGCGGCGGCCCGCGGGCTCACCGAGGACGGGGAGGCCACCGAGGCCGTGCCGAGCACCGGTGGCGAGCTCGCCACCCTCCCGCGGCCCGAGAGCTCGACCGAGCTGGAGGAGCGGGTCGCCGAGGTCGGCGAGTTCCTGCAGCGCCGCCTCACCGGCCGGTACACGGTCGACGACTTCGGCTTCGACCGGGACCTCACCGAGCACGTCGTCATGCCGCTGCTGCGCCCTCTCTACGAGCGCTGGTTCCGCGTCGAGACGATCGGCACCGAGAACGTCCCGCTCTCCGGCGGCGCGCTGCTCGTGGCCAACCACTCCGGCACGCTGCCCCTCGACGCGCTGATGACCACGGTCGCGGTGCACGACGACCTGGCCGTGCCGCGCTACCTGCGCATGCTGGCCGCCGACCTCGTGTTCGGGCTGCCCGGGGTCGGTGCCGCGGCGCGCAAGGCCGGGCACACACTGGCCTGCAACGCCGACGCCGAGGCGCTGCTGGGCGCCGGCGAGCTGGTGGGCGTGTGGCCCGAGGGCTTCAAGGGCATCGGCAAGGACTTCGCCGACCGCTACAAGCTGCAGCGCTTCGGCCGTGGCGGCTTCGTCTCCGCCGCCCTGCGCTCCGGGGTGCCGATCATCCCGTGCTCGATCGTCGGCGCCGAGGAGACCTACCCCAAGATCGCCGACATCGGCCCGCTCGCCCGCCTGCTCGGCGTCCCGTACTTCCCGGTGACGCCCACCTGGCCGCTGCTCGGCCCGCTGGGCCTCGTGCCGCTGCCCTCGAAGTGGTACATCGAGTTCGGCGAGCCCATCCCGACCGATGCGTACGAGCCGGGGTCGGCCGACGACCCGATGCTGGTCTTCAACCTGACCGACCAGGTGCGCGAGACGATCCAGCAGACGCTCTACCGCCTGCTCGCGGGCCGGCGGAACGCGTTCCTGGGCTGAGCGACGGTCAACCGACGAGCCGGCGGCGGTACGCCAGGCCACCGACGACGGCGCCGGCGACCGCGCCGGCGCCGAGCACCGAGGGCACGCCGATGCGTGCGGCCTTGCGCCCGGAGCGGAAGTCGCGGATCTCCCAGCCCCGCTGGCGGGCCATCTGCCGAAGGTCCGAATCGGGGTTGACGGCCACGGCCGTGCCGACCACGGACAGCATCGGGGCGTCGTTGACCGAGTCCGAGTACGCCGCGCAGCGACGCAGGTCGAGGCCCTCGCGGGCGGCCAGCGCCCGCACCGCGTGGGCCTTGGCCGGGCCGTGCAGCAGCTCGCCGACGAGCCGCCCGGTGTAGACGCCGTCCTCGCTCTCGGCCACCGTGCCCAGCGCGCCGGTGAGCCCCAGCCGTCGGGCGATGATGCGGGCGAGCTCGAGCGGCGTGGCGGTCACCAGCCACACCCGCTGCCCGGCGTCGAGGTGCATCTGCGCCAGCGCGCGCGTGCCCTCCCAGATGCGGTCGGCCATGAGCTCGTCGTAGATCTCCTCGCCGAGCCGGACGAGCTCGGCCACCGACTGCCCGGCGACGAACGAGAGCGCCTGCTCGCGGTGAGCCCGCACGTCGTCGGGGGTGCCCTCGCCACCGAGGCGGAACTTGAGCTGCTGCCAGACGAAGCCGCGCAGGTCGGAGCCGGAGAAGAAGTTGCGCGCGGCCAGGCCGCGGGCGAAGTGGAAGATCGACGCGCCCATCATCATCGTGTTGTCCACGTCGAAGAACGCGGCGGCGGTGAGGTCGGGCGGGACCCGCGGCGACGGCGGCGCGCGGTGGATGTCCGGGGCGTCCGCCGCCGCGGCGGCGGCCGCCGGGCCCCCGCCCGCCAGTTCGCCGTCCGGCGCGCCCTCGGGTGCGCCCGCGGGGGCGGTGACGATGCCGGCCGAGGTCTCCCCGCTGCTCGGGTCGGTGGTCGGCCCCGCGCTCTCGGGCACGGTCTCGAGGAGTTCGGAGGCGGTGGGCGCCACGGCCGGGTCGCGGAGCGCCGCCTCGGCCGACGCCTCACCCGCGCGGAGCGCGGCCTCGCGCTCCGCCTGCATCCGGCGCTCGCGCCGTCGTCCCACCGCCGCGCCCTCCCGTCGTGTCCGTCCCGGAGCCGTGCCGCCGGGCGCGGGACCGGTGGACCCGCCGACGGTGCGGCTCACCCTAGTCGGCACCCCCGACCGCCGGGGTCCGCGCAGCGGCCTCGCCGGCCGCCCCCGCGATCACCCGAGGCTGAGACCGGGCAGGCCGGGCAGCAGCGGCGGGACGTCGACCTGCGGCAGCAGCGGCACCGGCAGCGGCACCTGCACCGGGTCGGGCTGCGACGTGCGCTCCTCGCGCGTCTCCGAGGTGGACCGGGCGGAGTTCTCGTCGCCGGTGCCGGTCGAGCTCTCCTCCGACCGGGTGGTGGTCGTGGTGGTCGTGGTCGTCGTCGTGCTGGAGGTCGTCGACGTCGACGTCTCGGTGGGCGTCACCGGGGCGGCGGTCGTCGCGTCCGTGCCCTCCTCGCAGTCGCCGGTGGGCAGCGGGCCGAGGTCGTCGGACGCCGTGCCGGCCTCACAGCGCTCCGGTCCGCCGAGGACGGTGGCGCGCTGGCTGAGGCGCTGGAGCATCTGCTGGGAGCCGGCGGCGGCGGTGCGCCCGTCCTCGTCCAGCGAGGGGCGGAGCGTGTCGAGGCGGGCCGACTGCGTCCGTGCCCACTCCGCGAGCTCGGCGGGCGACGGGCCCGTGGGCTGGGCCGCGAGCGGCAGGATCAGCCGCGACCCGGTGCGCGCCTGCTCGTCGAAGCTGCGCAGGTTCTCCAGCACGAGGCCGGCCTGGTCGGTGTCGAGGCCCGCGGCCACCGGCCCGGCCCCCGCCGCCGTGGTGCCGCTGCGGCCGACGAGGTCGGAGACCTCCTCGAGGCGGATGGCGGCGAACTCGAGGTGCTTGAGGCCCTTGGCCTCCTGCCCGCTGGTGAGGCCGAGCTCGGCGGACTCGGACGCGCGCTTGATGCCGTAGAGCATCTCGCCGGGCAGCGCGCCCCGGCTGAGCAGCACGGTCAGCGCGCCGAGCAGGAGCACCGCGCACGCGCCGGTGACCAGCGAGGACAGCAGCCTCGTGGCGGGCCGCCGCGAGGACGCGCGGGCGGCGGGACGGGCGTCGGCGGGACGGTTGCTCCCGCGCCGGGCGGGGCGGCGCGCGCCCTCACCGGTCCGGCCGGCCCCCCGACCGCCGGCCGGACCGGAGTCCGTGGCGGAACGCAGCACCCGGGTGCGCTCGCGCGGGGCGTCCGCGTCGGCGGCACCGCCCGTGATCTCCGCCATCACCGCGGCGCGCATGCGGGCGCTCGCGGCGGCGTCGGGCCCCGGGGTGTCGCGGCCGGCGGAGCGCAGGGCCGCGGCGACGTCGAGGACGCGGGCGAGCTCGGGGTCACCGGCCCGGGGATCGGGGTGCGCCGGACGCACTGGGTGACCAGTGGCGTCCCGCTGCTCCCAGACGCGAGCGAACAGCTCGTCGTCCCCGTCGTGCCCGCTCGACATGCCGCCCGTCCTCACCGTCCGCGCGTCACCTTGCGTGCGCGCCGTGCTCGTCGCAGAGGGAAACGACCGGACGGGCGACCGGTTACGTCTCTGCGGTGTGCGGTTCGAACCACAACGATGTGACTCACCGCAGGCCCTCGGGCAACAGTTGAGCGAGGCGGCGCACCGCGCGGTGCTGCAGCGCCTTCACCGCGCCCTCGTTGCGGCCCATGATCTCGGCGGTCTCGGCCACCGAGAGCCCCTGCAGGAAGCGCAGCGCGATGCACTCCTGCTGGTCCTCGCCCAGCTTCGCGACGCATCGCAGCAGCTCCGCGTGGGTGGCGCCGGCGATGACCTCGTTCTCCGGACCCGGACGCAGGGTCGCCGGCGCGACGTCGGCCACCTCGGCGTGCGAGCTCTCGAGCCGGTAGCGGCTGGACTTGACGTGGTCGAGCACGAGGTTGCGCGCGATGGTGACGAACCACGCACCGATGTCGCGGCCCTGGTAGCTCACCGAGGCGATCCGGCGGTAGGCGCGGACGAACGTCTCCTGCGTGAGGTCCTCGGCCGCGGGGCGGTCCCCGAGACGGAAGAGCACGAACCGGAAGACCGTGTCGTGGTAGCGGTCGAACAGCTGCCCGAACGCCTGGGTGTCCCCGTCCTGGGCGGCGCGGACCAGCGCCCAGCCCTCGGCGGTGTCGTCGTCGGGGATCGCGTCGGCGATGTCGTCGGGCAGCCCGTCCTCGGGCTCGTCCGCCGCGCCGGGAGCGGCGGGACGGGCGGGCTCGACGGCGGGCACGAGCGGCACGGCCGCGGTGGGCGCGGCGGCGAGGGCGTCGCCGGCGGCGTGCCCGTCCACGGGAGCGCCGGGAGCCGGGGGCGCGGTCGGCGGCAGCGGGCCCGACCCGGCACGGGGCGCCGGCGCGCCGACGCCGGGGTCGACCTCGTCGAGCGGCGGTCCGCGGCGGGCCGCCCGCGCGTCGACGGCGGGCGTCGCGTCCGCGGGCGTCGGGGGCCAGGTGTCCTCGCGGCGGCGCTGGGCGGGGTAGAGCGGCGCGGTGGGCGGCGCCGCCGGCCCGTGCCCGTCGAGCACCCGCCCCGGCGGGGTGTCGGTGCCGGTGGCGCCGTGGCGGGCGCCGCCCCGGGCCGCGGTGCGGCCGGGACCGGGCTCGTCGCCGGGGTCGGGTGCCGCGCGCCTCACGGCGCTCCGGGCGGTCGCGGGTCGCCGGGCACGGGCCGACGGCCGGGGGCGGGGGAGACGGCGACGAGGGTGCCGACGACGGCCCGCGCGCACACGCGGTCGCGACGTCCGGCAACGTCGGACATGCCCTCTCCCTCGATCGACTCCGAGAAGGATCCCCCGGCGAGGGGGCGTCGTCGGGGGAGCATACGTGCGGCGTGAGGACCCCTGTCACCGGCGCGGGCAGCGGGGGGCGCACCCTCTCCGACCTGCACCGACGGTGCGACGAGCGGCTGTTCAGGGGCCGCCGACCACGCCGTCGGCGGGTCCGCGCCGCGTGGGAGACTGCCGCCGGACGGGGCGCGGAGCGACGTCGGGAAGGGGGCGACGAGCCGGTGGCGGACGAGCGGTCCGACGAGCGGGCGACGGCGTCGGTGGGCGGTGCGACGGGCGGTCGTCCCGGCGCCCGTCCGGGTGGCGTGTCACCCGGGGAGCCGGAGCAGGACCCCGCTGCGCGCGTCCTCGTCCTCGTGCGGGCCCACTGCCGGACCTGCGACCGGATGGAGGGCGTGGTGCGCGAGATCTGCGGGCGGCTCGGCGAGGAGCACGTCGTCGTGGACGTCGACGGCCCGGAGGTCGACCCCGAGTGGCGCGCCGAGTACGGCGACCGGATCCCGGTCACGCTGGTCGACGGCGTGGAGGTCGGGTCGTGGCGCCTCGAGCCCGCCGACCTGGTGCGCGCCCTGGACGGGCCGACCCCGTGACCGCACCCGCGCCGGCCGACGTGCCGATCCTGCAGACCGCGTCGTCGCTGGTCGTGCTCACCGCCGACACCTACACGTCGCTCCGCGCGCTGCCCTACGGCGGCGGTGCCACGGCGCTCGCCCCCGTCCGTGACCTGCTCGTCGCCGCGGTCGACGCCCTCGACCGCGCCCGCGCCGACCTGGCCGACGCGACGCGGGCCGCCGGCGGGCGGGTGCAGACCGAGCCGGACCCCCGGTACGCCCCGGTGGTCGAGCAGGCGCTGCCCACCGTGCGCGGGCCCGGGGACGTCGTCGGCCTCGCGCTCACCCTCGAGGACGTCCTCGCCCAGACGCTCGTGGCCGACGTCGTCGACCTCTCCGCGCCCGGCGTGCGGCGCACCGTCGCGGGTCACGCGGCCGCGTCCGCGCAGCGCAAGGCTCTGCTGCTGACCCTCCAGACGCTGCTGTCCACCGGGCGAGCCGAGCTGGCGGCGGTGCCCCCGGACCTGCTCGCGCTGCCCCCGGCGGCGGGCACGGTCGGCTTCCCCGACGTCCTCTTCCCCACCGAGAAGGCGTCCCCGGCCACCGAGGGGGCCGTGCGATGAGGGACCGGGCGATGGGGGACGGGGCGATGGGGGACGGGGCGATGAGGCCGGGGCTGCCCCGCCGCCGCTTCCTCGCCGGGCTCGGCGCACTGGCCGGCACCGCGGCGCTCGCCGCGTGCGCCGACACCGCGCCCGGCGCGCCGGCACCCTCGGGGACCCCGGCCGGGCCGCCGCCCCCCACGACCACCACGGCCGCCGCGCCGGCCTACACCGGCGAGGCGGCGCTGCTGGCCCTCGGTGCGGCGGTGTCCGGACTGGCCGGCGACGTCCTCGGCCAGGCCGCGGCCGGCGCGGGCCAGGGCCGGTACGGGGCGGTGCCGGCGGTGGTGTCGTCCTTCCTGTCCGGCGCGGCGGCCCAGCACGTCGCCCACGCCGAGGCGTGGAACCGGCTGCTCGCCGCCGGCGGGCGCCCCGAGGTCAGCGGCTCCCCCCTCACCGCCGCGCCGGCGGTGCGGGAGCGCCTCGACGCCGCGCTCGCCCCGGTGGACCTGCTGGGCCTGGCCGCCGACCTCACCGGGACGGTCGCGGCCACCGTCACCGCGCTCACCGGCGAGCTCACCGAGGCCGGCGCGATCGCCCTCGCGGCGGGGGTGGCCCCGGTCGCGGCGATGCACGGCGCCACCGCCGGGTTCCTGCTCGGCCGGCCGCCCACCGCGCCGGCGGACCCCACCGCCGGAGCGCTGGGCACCGACGCCCTCACCGTCTGAGCCCGCGGGTCGGCCGGACGGCGCACGGGAACGGCCGGGCACCGCGTGGTGCTGTTCCACACGTGGCGGCGCAGCGCGGGCCGGCGCGCCGACTGGCAGACTGGGAGCCACCGCCGGTCGGTGCACGACGCGGCGCGGTCCGCGTCGGCGCGGCGGGTGGTCGAGCCCACGGCCGAGGCGGTCCGCGGCGATTTTGTGCGTGCGTTCACGAGCGCTAGCGTTGGTGACGATCCAGGGCGTCCCCATGGTGGGACGCCCCTCGTGCCCCGGGCACCCGCGGTGGGCGGGGCCCGACCACACAGGGCCGTGCGGGCAGTGAGCAGGCACGACAGGAGGCGCCGGGAAGTGACGGTCGATCGCGGCACCCGCCCCACCCGGCGTGCGGTGCCCTCGACCCGGCCGCCCGGGGAGGGCCTGGCGACCGCCGACGCCGGCGGCGCCGCGCGTCCCGTCCCCGCCGCCACCGTCGCCCGCCTGGCGGTCTACCTGCGCGTGCTGACCACCCTTCTCGACGAGGGGCGCACCGTGGTGTCCAGCGAGGAACTGGCCGCGGCCGCGGGCGTGAACTCCGCGAAGCTGCGCAAGGACCTCTCGCACATCGGCTCGTCCGGGGTGCGCGGGGTGGGCTACGAGGTCTCCCGCCTCACCGCCGAGGTCGAGGCCACGCTGGGCCTCACGCAGCCCCACGCGGTGGCGCTGGTCGGGGTGGGCAACCTCGGGCACGCGCTCGCGGGCTACGGCGGGTTCGCCCAGCGGGGCTTCCCCGTCGCCGCGCTCTTCGACGTCGACCCCGCGCTGGTCGGCACCGAGATCGGCGGGGTCGAGGTCGTCCACGCGTCCGAGATCCCGCGGGTGTGCGCTGAGCGCGGGGTGACCATCGGGGTGGTGGCGACGCCCGCCCGGGCCGCCCAGGAGGTGTGCGACCACCTCGTGGCCGCCGGCGTACGCAGCATCCTCAACTTCGCGCCGACCGTGCTGGCGGTGCCCGCCGGCGTGGAGGTGCGCAAGGTCGACCTCGCCGTGGAGATGCAGGTGCTCTCGTTCCACGTCGCCCGCCGGCACGGCAGCGTGCCGGCCGCCGGGCCCGTGACCGGCACGACCGCCCCGACCGCACCGACCCCGCGAGAGGCGGTCACCCGATGAGCCTGCTGCTGGTCGGCGTCTCGCACCGCACCGCCGAGGTGCCGGTGCTCGAGCGGGTCGCCGTCTCCGCCGACGACACCCGCAAGGTCCTCGACGACCTGCTCACCGGCGAGCACGTCACCGAGGCGATGCTCGTCTCCACCTGCAACCGCGTCGAGATCTACGCGGTGGTCGAGACCTTCCACGGCGGGCTGACCGAGGTCTCGACCGTCCTCGCCCGCCACGCGCACGCCGAGGTCTCCGACCTCACCGACCACCTCTACGTGCACTACGCCGGCTCGGCGGTGGAGCACCTGTTCTCGGTGGCCGCGGGGCTCGACTCGATGGTCGTCGGCGAGGCCCAGATCCTCGGCCAGCTCCGGGCCGCCTACAACGACGCCCGCGAGCTGGGCTCGGCCGGCCGCGTGCTGCACGAGCTCGCCCAGCAGGCGCTGCGCGTGGGCAAGCGGGCCCACGCCGAGACCGGCATCGACGCCGCCGGCGCCTCGGTGGTCAGCGAGGCCCTCGCCGACGCCGAGGTGGCGCTCGGGGGCCTGGCCGGCCGCCGCGCGCTGGTGGTCGGCGCCGGGTCGATGGGTGCGCTGTCCGCCGCGCACCTGCGCCGCAGCGGCGTCGCCGACATCGTGCTGGCCAACCGTTCGGAGGAGAACGCGGAGCGCCTCGCGGTCGCCCTGCGCACCGAGGGCGCCACCGCCCGTGCGGCCGGCCTCGACGCCCTGGCCACCGAGATGGCCACCGCCGACGTCGTCGTGGCCTGCACCGGGGCGATCGGCACGGTGATCGGGCTGGACGACGTGCGGAGCGCGCTGGCCGGGCGGGACACCTCGGCGACCCGGCTCGTGGTCTGTGACCTCGGCCTGCCCCGCGACGTCGACGCCCGCGTCGGCGACCACGACGGGGTCACGGTGGTCGACCTCGCCGCCCTCGGCGAGCGGCTGCGATCGGCGAGCGCGGGCCGGGCGGTCGCCGAGGCCCGCGCCGTCGTCGCCGAGGAGGTGCGCGCCTACTTCGCCGCGCAGCGCACCGCCGAGGTCACGCCCACCGTCACGGCCCTGCGCCGGCGTGCCGCCGAGGTGGTCGACGCCGAGCTGCTGCGCCTGGCCGGGCGCCTGCCCGAGCTCGACGACCACTCCCGCGGCGAGGTCGCCCAGACCGTGCGCCGCGTGGTCGACAAGCTGCTGCACACCCCGACCGTGCAGGTCAAGCGCCTCGCGCAGTCGCCCGGCGGCGACACCTACGCCGAGGCGCTGCGCGAGCTGTTCGAGCTCGACCCCCAGACCCCGGCGGCCCTGGCGGCCACCGAGACCGTCGACCCGCGCGCGAGCGTCGAGCCCGGCGAGCCCGTGGACCAGGCGCTGGCCGTGGACACCCGCACACCCGGGGGGCGTCGATGACCGCCGCCCCGGGCACGACCGACGCGCTGACCGGCGCCGGTGCGCGCACCATCCGGATCGGCACCCGGGCGAGCCTGCTCGCCCGGACGCAGACCGACATCGTGGCCTCGGCGCTGACCGCCGCCGGGGCGACGGTCGAGATCGTCACGATCTCCACGTCGGGCGACCGCAGCCAGGCGGCGGGCACCCCGATCGCGCAGACCGGCGTCGGCGTGTTCGTCACCGCCCTGCGCGAGGCCCTGCTCGCCGACGAGATCGACGTCGCCGTGCACTCCTACAAGGACCTGCCGACCGCCGGTGTGCCCGGGCTGGTGCTCGCGGCCGTGCCGGCCCGGGAGGACCCGCGGGACGCGCTGGTGGCCCGCGACGGCATGGTGCTGGGGGAGCTGCCGCCCGGCGCGGTGGTCGGCACCGGGTCGCCGCGGCGCATCACGCAGATCGGCGCGCTGGGCCTGGGCCTGGAGCTCGTGCCGATCCGCGGCAACGTCGACACCCGGATCGGGAAGGTCACCCGCGGCGAGCTGGACGCCGTGGTGCTGGCCCGGGCCGGGCTGGCCCGCCTCGGGCGCGCGGGCGAGGTCACCGAGGTGCTCGACCCCCTGCAGGTGCTGCCCGCCCCAGCCCAGGGCGCGCTGGCCTGCGAATGCCGCGCCGCCGACCCTGCGGCACGGAGCGAAGCGGAGCTGTCGCGCCAGAGGCAAGATGCAGCGCTCGCCGCGCTGCTGCGCGACACGCTGCACGACGCCTCCGTCGCGACCGCCGTGACCGCCGAGCGCGCGGTGCTCGCCGGTCTCGGCTCGCCGTGCAACGCCCCCGTCGGGGCGCTCGCGGAGGTCGTCGAGGACCTGGACGACGACGGGCGCGTCGTCGAACGGCTGTCGCTGCGCGCGGTGGCCGCCACCGCGGACGGCGCGCTGGTACGCGCGTCCGCCACCGGGGAGACCGAGGACGCCGAGCGGATCGGCCGGGAGCTGGCCGACGAGCTGCTCGCCGACGGGGCGGAACCGAAGGGGGTCGCGGGAGACGCAGCGCAGCCCGTGCGCGACGCACCGCACCCCCCGCCCGCCTCCTGAACACCACGATGGGAACGGAAGACATGACAGCACCCTCGACGACCGCCGGCCGGGTCGCCTTCGTCGGCAGCGGACCCGGGGACCCCGGCCTGCTGACCGTGCGCGCCCGCGACGCCCTCGCCGCCGCGACGCTGGTCGTGGCCGACCGCGGCGTCCCCGCGGACGTCCTCGGCCTGCTGCCGTCGTCGGTGACGGTGCGCCCGGTCGGCCAGGCGGGCGACGACCCCACGGCCGGTGGCCCCGCCACCGACGCCGTGGTGGCGCCCGGCTTCGCCGCGGACGACCCCGCCGCCACCGGCGCGGGCCCCGCGCCGGCCGACCCCGACACGCTGGCGAGCACGGTCGTCCAGGAGGCCCGTGGCGGCGCCTCGGTGGTGCGCCTGGTCCTGGGCGACCCGCTGACGCGCCCCGACGTGGTCACCGAGGTCCGAGCCGTCGCCGCGGCCGGCGTACCGTTCGACGTCGTGCCCGGCATGCCCGCCGACACCGCGGTGCCGACCTACGCCGGGGTGGCGCTCGGCCCGGCCCACACCACGGTCGACCTCACCGCCGGCGACGCCGTCGACTGGGCCGCCCTGTCGGTCGCGCCCGGCCCGCTCGTGCTGGCTGCCACCGCCGACGACCTGGCCACCGCGTCGGCCCAGCTCGTCGAGAACGGCTGGAAGCCCGGCACCCCGGCGCTCGTCACCACCGCGGGCACCGGCTCGCGCCAGCGCACCGTCGAGACCAGCCTCGACAAGCTCGCCGCCGACGGCGCCGAGCTCGAGGGCCCGCTCGTGGTGACCCTCGGCGACGCCGTCACCGACCGCGCCACGCTCTCCTGGTGGGAGTCCCGCGCGCTGTACGGCTGGCGGGTGCTCGTGCCGCGGACCAAGGACCAGGCCGGCGCGATGAGCGACCGCCTGCGCGTCCACGGTGCGGTGCCCGAGGAGGTGCCGACGATCGCCGTCGAGCCGCCGCGCAGCCCGGCGCAGATGGAGCGCGCGGTCAAGGGCCTGGTCGACGGGCGCTACCAGTGGGTGGTGTTCACCTCGGCCAACGCCGTGCGCGCGATATGGGAGAAGTTCGCCGAGTTCGGGCTCGACGCCCGCGCGTTCTCCGGCGTCAAGATCGCCTGCGTCGGTGAGGCCACCGCGGACGTGGTGCGCTCCTTCGGTGTGCACCCCGAGCTCGTCCCGGGCGAGGAGACCGAGCAGTCCTCCGAGGGCCTGCTCGAGGTCTTCCCGCCGCACGACGACGTCCTCGACCCCGTCGACCGCGTGCTCCTGCCCCGTGCGGACATCGCCACCGAGACCCTCGCCGAAGGCCTGCAGCAGCGCGGCTGGGAGATCGACGACATCACCGCGTACCGCACCGTGCGCGCGGCCCCGCCGCCCGCGCCGGTCCGCGAGGCCATCAAGACCGGCGGGTTCGACGCGGTCTGCTTCACCTCGTCGTCCACGGTGCGCAACCTCGTCGGGATCGCGGGCAAGCCGCACGCCCGCACGATCGTGGCCTGCATCGGCCCGAAGACCGCCGAGACCGCGACGGAGTTCGGGCTGCGCGTCGACGTCAAGCCCGACGTCGCCGAGGTGCCCGCGCTGGTCGAGGCCCTCGCCGCCCACGCGAACAAGCTTCGTGCCGAAGGCGCCCTGCCCCCGCCGCGCAAGACGAAGGCCCGCAAGCGCTAGCTTGGCGCTCCGCGCTCGTGCGTGCCCTACCGGCGTGCTGTATCGGATCCGTGCCAAAGGGCACGGGAAAGCTCGCACAAGACCGAAGGTCAAAGGTCATGTTCACCCCCCGATCCTTCCCGGTTGACCGGCCCCGCCGGCTGCGGGCGACACACGGGCTGCGCCGGCTCGTCGCCGAGACCGACGTGCGCCCGCGGCACCTCGTGCTGCCCGTGTTCGTCGCCGAGGGTCTCGACGCCCCCCGTCCGATCACGTCGATGCCCGGGGTCGTCCAGCACACCCGCGACTCCCTGCGCAAGGCGGCCGCGGAGGCCGCGGCCGCCGGGGTCGGCGGGATCATGCTGTTCGGCGTGCCCGCGCGGCGGGACGCCGTGGGCTCCGGGGCCACCGATCCGGAGGGCATCCTCAACGTCGCGCTGCGCGACGTGCGGGCGGAGGTCGGCGACGCGCTGCCGGTCATGGCCGACACCTGTCTCGACGAGTTCACCGACCACGGCCACTGCGGCGTGCTCGACGAGCGCGGCGGCGTCGACAACGACGCGACGCTGCCGATCTACGGCACCATGGCGGTCGCGCAGGCCGAGGCGGGCGCCCACGTCGTCTCTCCCAGCGGGATGATGGACGGGCAGGTCGGGGTCATCCGCGCCGCGCTGGACGAGGCCGGGTTCCGCGACACCGCGATCCTCGCCTACTCGGCGAAGTACGCGAGCGCGTTCTACGGCCCGTTCCGCGAGGCCGTCGACTCGCAGCTGCAGGGCGACCGGCGCGCCTACCAGCAGGACCCGGGCAACGCGCGAGAGGCCGCCCGCGAGGTGGCGCTCGACCTCGACGAGGGCGCCGACATGGTGATGGTCAAGCCGGCCATGGCCTACCTGGACGTGCTGCGGCGGGTGGCCGACTCCGCCGACGTGCCGGTCGCGGCCTACCAGGTGTCGGGGGAGTACGCGATGATCTCCGCCGCCGTCGAGCGGGGCTGGCTCGACCGCGAGCGCACGATCCTCGAGTCGCTCACCGGCATCCGCCGGGCCGGCGCCGACCTCGTCCTCACCTACTGGGCCACCGAGGCCGCCGTCTGGCTGGACCGCTGAGCGTGACCGACCGAGCCGGTGACCGGACCGCGGTCACCCCGCCCCAGGGGGAACCGGGGCGCCCGGGCGTCGTCACGGCGGCCGTCGTGCTGTGGAGCGTGCTCGGTGTCCTGATGATCGGGACCGCGCTGCTGTTCGGCCTCGGGCTCGTGCTCGGGAGCACCGAGGCGGACACCGGGCCGGTGGCGGTGGTCGCCGCGATGGTGGTGCTCGCCGCGGCGGGGATCGGCACGCTGGTCGCCGCCCGCCGGCTCGTCGGCGGCTCCCGCGCGGCGCGGGCGGGCCTGACGGTGCTCGGCGCCGTGCTCGCGATCGCCGGGTTGGTGCAGGTCACGTTCCTCGGGGTCGGCGGCGTGTGGTTCGTCGCGTTCGTGGTGGGCGCGGTGCTGCTGCACCTGCCGGCCGCGCGGGCCCACTTCCGGCGGCGGCCGTGAGCACGCCGGAGGGGGCCGCCGAGCCCGTCCTGTTCGCCGAGGACGGCTCGCGTCCCTGGGTGCTGCTGTTCGGGCCCGTGCTCGCCGGCGTCGGGATCGCCCTGGAGAGCCTCGCGCCGGGCGGGGCGTCGGTGCCGCTGTGGCTCGGCGTGGGCCTGCTGGTCTTCCTCTACACCCTCGTGCTCGTCCGCAGCCGGCGGCGCTTCCTGCGGGTGGAGCTCACCCCGTCGACGCTCGTGCAGGGCAGCACGCGCCTGCCGATGTCGCACGTCAGCTCGCTGCGCCCGGTCGACGAGGAGCACCACGGCATCCGCGTGCTCGGCGACGGCCCGGTGGTGCCGCGCCGGTTCGGTGCGGTCGTGCTGCGGCTGACCGACGGGACGCGGGCCGTGGCGTGGGCCCGCGACGCAGCGGGGCTGCGCCGCGCGCTCGACGACCTCCTGCGCGCACGGGCCACCTCGTGAGCGGTCCCCGTCGCCGCGCCGTCGTGCTGGCCGCGGTGACCGTCGTGCTCGCCGTCGCGGCGACCGTGCTGCTCGTCGCGGGCGTCGAGGTGCGCGAGACCACGGGCGGCCTGCTCGTCACCCCGATCCGCCAGCTGCGGCTCGTCGGGGGTCTCCTGCTCGCCGGGACCGCGGCGGGCGTCGCCGCCGTGCTGACCGCCCTGGCCGCCGTGTCCGCGGCCCGGCGGGCGCGCCCGGCGCGCGGGGATGCGCCGCCGGACTCCTCGCCGGACTCCTCGCCGTCACCGGCGGTCGCCGGGGCGGCGCCCGCCCCGGACCACGAGTCCCCCGACGACCACGGGGACCACGGGGACCACGGCAGGGAGGACACCGTCGCGGACGACCCCGCGCCGGACGGCGGCCACTCCGCGGACACGACACCCGCCGCGAGCTCGCCGGGTCCCGATCGCCGAGGGTGATCGCTTCGGCGGGCCCTGCCGCCGTCCTGGCCGAGGCCGCCCGGGCGGCGCTGGACGGGCGCACGGCCCGCGCCGTGCCCGCGCCACCCCCGGCCCCCGCAGCACCGGCCGCAGGGCGGCCCCCGAGCGTCACCGGGAGACGTGGGCGCCCGGCGTCCCGCCGCCGGCCGGGTACGGCGGCGGGTATGGCTCGACCCCCGTGCGTTGGCGGACCGGTGCCGGTCCGACCACGGCCGACCCACCGGCCCCGCGCCCGGCCACGGCGCCGTCACCGCGCGGCTGGGACACTGGGTTCCGTGACCAGCACAGCGACGACGAGCGCGGGCACGGCGGGCGCCGGCCACACCCCCGAACGCAGCGCCGAGCTCTTCGCCCGCGCCGAGCAGGTGGTCCCGGGTGGGGTCAACTCCCCGGTGCGCGCGTTCCGGTCGGTCGGCGGCACGCCGCGGTTCATGGTGTCCGGGCAGGGCGCCTGGCTCACCGACGCCGACGGCAACCGCTACGTCGACCTGGTCAGTTCCTGGGGTCCGATGATCCTCGGGCACGCCCACCCCGCGGTGGTCGAGGCCGTGCGCGAGGCGGCGTCGGCGGGCCTGAGCTTCGGTACGCCGACGGCCGGGGAGGTCGACCTCGCCGAGGAGCTCGTGCGCCGGGTCGAGCCGGTCGAGCAGGTGCGCCTGGTCAACTCGGGCACCGAGGCGACGATGAGCGCGATCCGGCTGGCCCGCGGGTTCACCGGGCGCAGCGTGGTGGTCAAGTTCGCCGGCTGCTACCACGGCCACGTCGACGCACTGCTCGCCGAGGCGGGCTCGGGCCTTGCGACCTTCGGGCTGCCGTCCACGCCGGGCGTCACCGGCGCCCAGGCCACCGACACGATCGTGCTGCCCTACAACGACCTCGACGCCGTCGCCGCCGCCTTCTCCGAGCGCGGGCAGGAGATCGCGTGCGTCATCACGGAGGCCGCCGCCGGCAACATGGGCGCGGTCGCGCCCGACGACGGCTTCAACGCCGGGCTCAAGCGGCTGTGCCAGGCCCACGGCGCCCTGCTGGTGATCGACGAGGTGATGACGGGCTTCCGCGTCTCGTCGGCCGGCTGGTACGGCCTCGAGGGTGTCGCCGGCGACCTGTACTGCTTCGGCAAGGTGATGTCCGGCGGGCTGCCCGCCGCGGCCTTCGGCGGCCGGGCCGACGTCATGGCCCACCTCGCGCCGGCCGGCCCCGTCTACCAGGCGGGGACGCTGGCCGGGAACCCCGTCGCGGTCGCCGCCGGGCTGACCACCCTGCGCCACGCGACGCCCGAGGTGTACACCGCGCTCGACGCGAACGCCGACCGGCTGCACGGGCTGGTCGGTGACGCCCTCACGCAGGCCGGGGTCGTCCATACGATCCAGCGGGCGGGCTCGCTCATCTCGGTCCGCTTCGCGGCCGAGCCCGGGCGGGACTACGCCGACATGAAGTCCGCCGAGACCTGGCGCTTCCCGCCCTTCTTCCACACCCTGCTCGAGCGCGGGGTGTACTGGCCGCCGAGCGTGTTCGAGGCGTGCTTCATCTCCGCCGCGCTCGACGACGACGCGTTCGCGGTGATCGCCGACGCGCTGCCCGCCGCGGCGGAGGCGGCCGCCGCCGCGACGCCGCCGGAGGGCTCGTGACACCGGTCCGCACCACCGTCCACCTCGTCCGCCACGGCGAGGTGCACAACCCCGAGAAGGTCCTCTACGGCCGCCTGCCCGGGTTCGGGCTGTCCGACGAGGGGCGGGTACAGGCCAAGCGGGCGGCGGAGCACCTCGCGCGGGCCGACGTCACCGCCCTGCTCGTCTCGCCGATGCAGCGCGCCCAGGAGACCGCGGAGCCGATCGCCGCGGCGCTGGGCGTCGACCCGGTGACCGAGGAGCGGCTCATCGAGGCCGGCAACGCGTTCGAGGGCCTGCACGTGTCGGTCGGCGACGGGGCGCTGCGCCGTCCCGAGTACTGGCCGCTGCTGCGCAACCCGTTCCGCCCCTCCTGGGGCGAGCCGTACCTGGAGATCGCGCACCGGATGCTCGGTGCGACGCACCGGGCCCGAGAGCTCGCGGCGGGCCACGAGGCCGTGTGCGTGTCGCACCAACTGCCGATCTGGACGCTGCGCCGCTTCCTCGCGGGCCAGCGGCTGTGGCACGACCCCCGCAAGCGGGAGTGCTCGCTGGGCTCGGTGACCAGCTTCGTCTTCGACGACGAGACGCTCGTCGACATCGCCTACGCCGAGCCGGGCGGCGCGAGCGACCCCGCGGCGACGGGGGCGTGACCGTGCGGGCCGTGCTGGTGCTGCTCGCCGGGCTCCTGCTCGTCGCCGGGTGCTCCCTGTCGTCGGGGCCGGCGGACGGGGCGTTCGTGTTCGGCGGCACCGGCGGGCGCACGACGGTCACCTACGACCCGCCCGCGAGCCGCGGCGTGCTGCCCCCCGTCAGCGGGGAGAGCCTGCTCGAGCCCGGCCGGCAGCTCTCGACCGCGGATTACCGGGGGCAGGTCGTGGTGCTCAACGTGTGGGGCTCGTGGTGCGGGCCGTGCCGAGCGGAGGCCGACGCGCTGGACCAGGTGGCGCTGGCCTCGGCGCCGCAGGGTGTGCAGTTCCTCGGCATCGACGTGCGTGACCAGCGCCAGGCCGCGGCGGATTTCGTGCGGGACCGGGGCGTCGTCTACCCGTCCATCTACGACCCGCCGGGGCGCTCGCTGCTCGCGCTGCGCGGCTACCCGCGCAACGCCGTGCCGTCGACGATCGTGCTCGACCGCTCGCACCGCGTGGCGGCGGTCTTCCTCACCGCGGTGCTGGCCTCGGACCTGCAGCCGGTGGTCGACCGGGTCGCCGCCGAGCCCGTGCCGGCGAGCTGAGCGGGCCGAGGGGGTGAGCGGGGCACATGCTGTTCGTCTTCGGGACACGCCGGACGGTCACGCAGCTGGCGATGGTCGTCCTGACCTGCGCGAACTGCCACCGCTCGGCGGCGAACGCGGTGCTGAAGCTGGTCACGAGGTTCACGCTGTTCTTCATCCCGCTCTTCCCGATCCGCACCCGGTACGCCACCCGGTGCACGGCCTGCGGGTTCAGCGCCACCGTCGGGAAGGGCCGGGTCGAGCGGCTGCGCCAGATGCCTCCCGCCGGGTCGGCGCCCCCGCGGCCGGCCTATGGGCAGCCCTGGTCGGCGCCCTGGCCGGGTGCCGCGGGCGGTGGCACCAACGGACACACCGCCCCCGGGCCGCACCAGCCCGGCGCCCGCGGCGGGTGACGCTCCCGCCCGGCCCGACGTGCGGACCGGGCGGGACGACGGATCACCCGCCGCGGCGGGCGACGAAGTCGGTACGGGCGTGCACGGGCTTCGTGTGCTCGGGAGGGCCGGTGCGGCGCGGGGCCCGGGCGGCGGGGACGCCGCCGATGGTGGCGGACTTGCCGCGGGCCGCGGCCCGGCGCTCGGCGCGGTTCGTCGGACGGGCGGGCGTGTCGAGGGTGGTTCGCATGCGTGACCTCCTGGGGGGGTGCGGGCGGACGCCGCCGACATCGGGAGATCCGGGAGTGCGGACGGCCGGGATGGAGATCGACATGGAGATCGACACCGGCCGCACGCAGTCCCCGACCGTTGCCCGGGGTGCACGAGCACCGCGCCGGGCGGCGGGAGGGGCGGCGGAGGGGCGCCGGGACCGGAACGGGTCCCGGGCCGTCAGGAGTCGATGTCCACGGCGAGGACGCTAGGAGCACCCCTCGTCGGCACGCCACCGATTTTCGGGGCGTCCGTGCCGCGTCCCCAGCTCAGCGGCACGATCTACGACACATCGTCGGAGATGGAGGCCCGCGCTCACGCGCGCGCGACCGGCGCGTCCTACCCTGGTCGGCGTATGAACCTGACCGAGGTGGCCACGTCCGGCCCCGTGCTGCTCGCCGTGCTGCTGTCCGTGGCGGCCGGGGCGGTCAGCTTCGCGTCCCCGTGCGTGGTGCCGCTGGTGCCGGGCTACCTCGCGTACCTGGCCGGGCTGGTCGGCGCCGACGCCCCGGCCGTCACCGAGGACGAGGTCCGGGTCCAGGACGCGGAGCGGCGGGCGGCGGTCACCGGCGAGCTGCCCGTGGCCACGGCGACGCGGCGTCCGCTGCGGCGCTGGCGCATCGCGGGTGCCGCGGCCCTGTTCGTGCTCGGGTTCACCGTCGTGTTCGTCGTCGGGCTCGGCTCGATCGTCTGGCTGGCCGACGCCCTGCTCACCAACGAGGCGGTCCTCCAGCGGATCGGCGGCGTGGTCACGGTCGCGATGGGCCTGGTCTTCCTCGGCCTGGTACCCGCCCTGCAGCGCGACACCCGCCCGCACCGCGTGCCCCAGGTCGGCCTCGCCGGCGCCCCGCTGCTCGGGGCGACGTTCGGGCTCGGCTGGACGCCGTGCCTCGGCCCGACCCTCGCCGGGGTCGTCGCCCTGGCCAGTGGCACCGATGCCGGCAGCGCCGGTGTCCGCGGGGTCGTGCTGCTGCTCGCCTACTGCGTCGGGCTGGGCGTGCCGTTCGTGCTCATCGCCCTCGGGGCCGGCCGGGCGGTGCGCGCCACGGCCTGGCTGCGCACCCACAGCCGGCGCATCCAGATCGTCGGCGGCGTCGCGCTGATCGTGGTCGGCCTGTTGCTCGCCACCGGGCTGTGGGCCGAGATCGTCGCCCTGCTGCGTGGTCCCGTCGCCGGCTTCACCACCCCGCTCTAGAGCTCAGACATGACCACCACGCGATGACCTCCACGCTCCCGCAGGCGTCCGCCGGCGACGCCGGCCCGCCGCCACCGTCGCGGCCCGGCCGCCTCCGCCGCGCGCTCGCGCTGGCCCGCAACACCTGGCGCGGGCTGACCAGCATGCGCACGGCACTGATCCTGCTGTTCCTGCTGGCCGTGGCCGCGCTGCCCGGCGCGGTGCTGCCCCAGCGCACGCCGAGCCCCAACGCCGTCGACGACTACTTCGGGCAGCACCCGACGCTGGCGCCGGTCCTCGACGACCTCGGGATGTTCGACGTCTTCGCCACCCCGTGGTTCGCGGCGATCTACCTGCTGCTGTTCGTCTCGCTCATCGGCTGCCTGGTGCCGCGCTCGATCGAGCACCTGCGCGGGATCCGCACCGAGCCCGTGGCCGTGCCCCGCAACCTCGCCCGGCTGCCGCACCATGCGGAGAGCACGTCGGACGAGGACCCCGACGCCGTGGTCGCGCGGGCTCGCCGGCGGCTGCGCGGCTGGCGGGTGGCGGTGCGCTCGGAACCGGGCGGGGTGCGGACGCTGTCGGCGGAGAAGGGCGCGCTGCGCGAGGTCGGCAACCTCGTGTTCCACCTGAGCCTCGTGGCCCTGCTCGGCGGCATCGCCGCCGGCGAGCTGTTCGGCTACGAGGGTCAGGTCATCGTGATGGCCGACGGCAGCGAGTTCTGCAACTCCGGCATCTACGCCTACGACTCGTTCCGCCCGGGCCTGCAGGTCGACGGCACGGGCCTCGACCCCTTCTGCCTCACCGTCGACGGCTTCCGGGCGACGTTCCGCCCGGACGGCCAGCCGGACTCGTTCGAGGCCGACGTGCGCTACCAGGACACCGCGGCCGTCCAACGCGGCGACGGCGTCTGGCAGGAGCACGACCTGGCCGTCAACGATCCCCTGCGCATCGACGGCGAGCGGGTCTACCTGCTCGGGCACGGGTACGCGCCGCGGTTCACCGTGACGTTCCCCGACGGGCAGCAGCGCGTCGGGCTGGTGCAGTGGCGCCCGGTCGACCAGGCCACGCTGCTGTCCGAGGGCGCCACCAAGATCGACCCGCCGGGCGTCACCGACGAGGCGCAGCGCCGCCGCTCGCAGCTCGCCATCACCGGGCTCTTCGCCCCCACCTCCTCGGGCGGCGGGCTCGTGACGTCGGTCTTCCCCGCGCTGAACAACCCCGAGGTGGCCGTCGACGTGCTGCGCGGCGACCTCGGGCTGGACTCGGGCCGCGCCCAGTCGATCTTCTCGGTGGACCAGGGCATGGTCGAGCAGGGCCGGCTCGTGCGCGTCGCGCGGGAGAACCTGCGGCCCGGCGAGGAGATCACGCTCGACGACGGCACCCGCGTGCGCTTCGACGACGTGCAGAACTGGGTGTCGCTGCAGGTGTCCCACGACCCGGCGCAGACCGCGGTGCTCCTCGCCGCGATCGCCCTGCTCGGCGGGCTGACCCTCTCGCTGACCGTCCGGCGGCGACGCTTCTGGGTGCGCGCCGTCCCCGCGGGCCCCACCGTGCCGTCTACGACAGATGGTCGTACGGTGGTGATGCTCGGAGGTCTCGCCCGCACCGACCGTGCGGGCTACGGCGAGGAGTTCGGCCGGCTGGCCGCGGAGCTCGCGCCGCGTCGGACGGGGGACGCCGGGGAGCCCGACACCGAGGTGACGGGCCGGACGGTGCCCGATCCGGCGGTGCCCGAGGAGGTCGCCGGGGACGTCCCCGCGGTGGCCGACGATCGCACCGCACCCGCCCGCGAGGCGCGGGACGACGACGGAGAGGACGACGATGGTCGTTGACGCGCAGCTGGGCCAGTGGGGGGATTGGCTGTTCGGGTCGGCGCTGGCCGTCTACGTGCTGGCCATGGTCCTGCACGCGGTGGAGCACGGGTTGCTGCGCCGTCCCGAGGCCGCCACCGAGCAGGCCCGCGTCCCGGTCGCCGCCGCCGGGGCGGCGGGCACCGGCACCCCGGGCACCCCGGGCACCGACACTCCCGCGACGACCGACGACGGCGGCCCCGCCCGGCCGCCGCGGTCCCGCGCCGAGCGCTTCGGGCGCATGGGCGTCTCGCTCACCGTGCTCGGCTTCGGCCTGCACCTCGCGATGCTCGTGGTGCGCGGGTTCGCCGCGCAGCGGGTGCCGTGGGGCAACATGTACGAGTTCACCGCGGCGATCTGCCTGGTCGCGGTGGGCGCCTGGCTGGTCGTGCTGCGCCGCCGCCCCGAACTGCGCCGCCTGGGCGTGTTCGTGCTGCTCCCGGTGATCGTGCTGATGTTCCTCGCCGGCACGGTGCTCTACACCCGGACCGCCCCGGTCGTCCCCGCGCTGCGCTCGTACTGGTTGACCATCCACGTCTCGGCGGCGGTCATCGCCTCGGGCATCCTGCTGCTCGCCGGCGTCGCGAGCTGCCTCTACCTGCTCCGCGCGGCCCACGAGACGAACCCGGCCCGGCTGGCGTGGACGTCGCGGCTGCCCGGCGCCGACGTGCTCGACCGCGTCGCCTACCGCGCCACGGCGCTCGCCTTCCCGATCTGGACGTTCGCGGTGATCACGGGCGCCATCTGGGCCGAGGCCGCGTGGGGCCGCTACTGGGGCTGGGACCCCAAGGAGACGACGGCCTTCGTCGCGTGGGTGGTCTACGCGGGCTACCTGCACGCGCGGTCGACCGCGGGCTGGCGCGGGCGGCGTGCCGCGGTGATCAACGTCGTCGGCTTCGCAGTGATGATCTTCAACCTGTTCTTCGTCAACCTCGTGGTGACGGGCCTGCACTCCTACGCCGGCGTCGGCTGAGCCCGACGCCGCAGCGCCGCAGAGCGCGACCCGACGGACCGTTCCGGGTCGTCCGGATCTCCGCGAGGGGATACGGTCTCCGCGCCGTCGACGAGGGAGGGGCCGTCACATGGAAGCCAGGGACGACGCCGGCGCGGAGCGCGAGGGCGGCCCGGTCCGCAGCGCCGACGCCCCGTCCGGCGCCTCCCCGTCGGAGGCGGAGCACACCGCTCCCGCCGCCGAGGCCGTGTCGAGCCCGCCGACCTCTCCGCCCGCGTCCGAGGGCGGCGGCCCGCCCTCGTCCCCGTCCTCGTCCGCCTCGTCCCCGTCGGGGAGCGACGGGTCGTCCGTCGCCGCCCCCGCGGACTCGCCGGACACCACCCGGCGGGTCGACACGGCCGAGGCCGCCCGCGGCGACGCCGCCCAGCCCCGCCACCCCGGCGTCGACCCCCGCCTCGGCGCCGCCGGCCCCACCGGGCGCGTCGCCGGGCCGCCCGGGAGCGCCGCGCCGGGCGACCGCGCGCCCGTGGCCGGCCGCTACACCACGCCCGGCCGCGGCGCCGGTACACCGGCGCCGGGGTCGCACGGGCCCGCCTCGTACGACCTGTCGTCGGCGCACCTGCTGCGCCCCAGCAAGCGCGCGCCGCAGACCGGCTGGCGGCGGGCTCTGTTCGTCGGGACGGGCGGGCTGGTCAACCCCGGCGAGAGCCCCGGGGACGCCGCGCGCCGGGAGCTGATCGCGCGGGTCAACCAGCCGCTGCACGGCTGCTACAAGATCGCCATGCTGAGCCTCAAGGGCGGGGTCGGCAAGACGACGACCACCACCACGCTGGGCTCGACGTTCGCGTCGCTGCGCGGCGACCGTGTGATCGCCGTCGACGCGAACCCGGACCGGGGGACGCTCAGCCAGAAGATCCCGCTCGAGACCACGGCCACGGTGCGGCACCTGCTGCGCGACGCCACCCGCGTGCGCCGCTACTCCGACGTGCGCGCCTACACCTCGCAGGGCCCCTCGCGGCTGGAGATCCTCGCCAGCGAGCAGGACCCGGCAGTGTCCGAGGCGTTCAGCGAGGTGGACTACCGGCGCACCGTCACCCTGCTCGAGCACTTCTACAACGTCGTGCTCACCGACTGCGGCACCGGGCTGATGCATTCGGCGATGAAGGGCGTGCTCGACGTCGCGGACTCGCTGCTCATCGTCTCGTCGGCCTCGATCGACGGGGCCCGCAGCGCCTCGGCGACCCTGGACTGGCTCGACGCCCACGGCTACCGCGACCTCGTGTCCCGGTCGGTGGCCGTCATCAACTACGTGCGCCGCTCCTCGGGCAACGTCGACCTCGACCGCGTGTCCGACCACTTCGCGGCGCGCTGCCGGGCCGTGGTGCGCATGCCGTTCGACGCGCACCTCGAGGAGGGCGCCGAGATCGAGCTGGACAAGCTCGCCGGGCGCACCCGCTCCGCGTTGCTCGAGCTCGCCGCGACGGTGGCCGACGACTTCGGCCGGGCGGGCTCCCGCGTGCGGCGTCCCGTCATCCCGCGCTGAGGTCCTCCGGAGACGACGGCGGGGCGCCCCCGGTGAACCGGGAACGCCCCTCCGTGCTGATCCGCGCGGATGCTTCAGGTCGAGGGCGGGTCCTCGCGCTGGATCTTCTCGTCGAGCGACCGCAGGAACTCCGGGTCGTCGTCGGGGGCGACCGGGCGGCGGGGCCGCTGCGGGCGTCGCGGCGAGGCCGCCCGCGTGGGTCCGGTGGGGGCGTCCTCGGCCGTGCCGCCGGGACCGCCGTCGTGTCCGGCCTGGGCCGCCTGCGCGGCCATCACCTTCCACAGCAACGTCCCCACGACGACCAGGACCAGCACGGCCACGAGGAACGGGATCACCACTGGGACGCCTCCAGCCTCTCGACGTCGCCGACCGCGGGTGGTCCACGGACCGGTTGGGCACCACGCTACCGGTCGCGTGTGGAGTCCGCGTGGCGTGCGTCGGGCGGCCGTCGGGTGGCGGTCGGGTGGCCGGGGTGAGCGGAGGTGAGCGGAGGCGCCCGGCCCCTACCGGTGCGCCTCGCTGGTCAGGCCGTCGAGCAGGGTGCGCACCTCGGACTCGCGGAAACGCCGGTGGCCGCCGGGCGTGCGGATGGAGCCGATGCGTCCCGCCGACGCCCAGCGCGTGACGGTCTTGGGGTCGACGCGGAACATCGCGGCGACCTCGCCCGGGGTCATGAGCCGCTCGTTCGCCTCGTGAGCGACGGACATGTCGGTCCACCTTCCCTCTCTCGCCCGTGGGCCCGCGCCGTCGGCCGTGCAGGGACCGGCTCCGAGTGGCACTCGGAGTACCGGGCACCCGCCGTCGGGCGGAGCGGACGTGACACGACGATCGTGACACCCGCCCCCTCACGTACTCGAACGCTTGTATCCAGGTAAAGGGACCACAAAGGACGAAACGGGACACGTCCGGCGCCGGGGGTGGGTCGCCGCGATGATGCCTACCCTGGTGGCGTGACCTCCGAGGAACCGCGCCCCGGCGAGGGCGTCCGGACCGATCCGGGCGCGCCGTCCACCACGGGCGCCACCGGATCGCCGGGACGCGTCGCGCTGGCGATCGTGCTGTACGTCGGGGTGCGCCTGCTGATCGTCGCCGTGCTCACCGGGGTGCTCGTCGCCGTGGGGCTGCCCCTGCTCGTGGCCATGCTCGTGGCGCTGGTCGTGGCCCTGCCGCTGTCCGTCGTGCTGTTCCGCGGTCTGCGGGCCCGCCTCAACGCCGAGATCGACGCGGCCACCTCCGCGCGTCGCGAGCGTCGCGAGCGGCTGCGGGCCGAACTGCGCGGGGAGACCGGGCCGGACGCGGGGGAGGGTTCGTGACCGGGCCGGCGACGGACGCGCCCCGGGTGCGGTGACCCTCACGTCAGCGCCAGCCCCAGCGCCGTCGCCGCCCCCCACACGAGCAGCCCGAGCGCGGTGTCGCGCAGCACCGGGATCAGCTGCGGACCCGTCGCCCCCGAGAGGACCCGGCGCAGCCCGGGCACGAGCAGGATCAGGGCCAGCAGTCCCAGCAACGCGCCCCACGCGCGCAGGCTGAGCACCAGCGTCATGCCCAGCGGCACGACGACGAGCGCGGCGTAGAGCACGCGGGTGTCCCGGTCGCCGAGCACCACCGCCAGCGTGCGCTTGCCCGTCTCGGCGTCGGAGCCGACGTCGCGCAGGTTGTTCGCCACGAGCACCGCGCACGCCAGCAGGCCCACGCCCACCGACGCCCCGATCCCGAGCCCGCTGGCCCGGCCCGTCTGCACGTACTCGGTGCCCAGCACGGCGACGGGCCCGAAGAACACGAACACCGCGACCTCGCCCAGCCCGCGGTAGCCGTAGGGCCGCGAGCCGCCGGTGTAGAACCACGCGCCGAGCAGGCAGACCGCGCCGACGACGATCAGCCACCAGTAGCCGCTGTAGAGCGAGAGCGCGACGCCGGCCGCCGCGGCGAGCCCGAGGCAGAGCATCGCCGCCCGCTTGACCTTGTAGGGCTGGGCCGCGCCCGACCCGACGAGGCGCAGCGGCCCCACGCGGTCGTCGTCGGTGCCGCGCACGCCGTCGGAGTAGTCGTTCGCGTAGTTGACCCCCACGACGAGCGACACGGACACGACGAGGGCCAGCACCGCGGCCAGGGGGTCGAAGCCGCCGACCCCGGCGGCCGCCCCGGTGCCCGCGAGGACCGGCGCGACCGCGGTGGGCAGCGTGCGCGGCCGAGCCCCCTCCACCCACTCCGTCACCGTCGCCACGCCCCGCGAGCCTAGTGCCGGCTAGGCGCAGGGCGGCAGCGGCGGCGCGCCCTGGATGGAGGCCGCGGGCACGTAGCGGTCGGGTCGTGTGCGCAGCCAGAGGTTGCTCGTGCCCTGGCTCCCGGTGACGGGCGTGCCGACGACCTGGCACTGCAGCTCCACCTGCGCGCCGTCGCCCACCAGCCCGGAGTCGACGCCCGCCGCGTCGGGCGTCGCCCGTTCGATCACGGGCCCGGCACCGCCGGTGACCGCGCGGCCGAGGGCCCCGCCGCGAGCGGTCCAGAGGTAGTCGACGGTGACGAACGCGTTGTCGCGCAGGCCCAGGCCCCAGAAGGTGCCGTCGGCGAGATCGATGCCCGCGCCGTTCTTCACCTGCCGGCCGAAGCCGTCCCGGCCGCCGTTGTACTCGTCCTCGAACGCGGCCTGGGCCTGCGGGCGGCCCTGGGGCAGGTCCTTCCACGACTGCCGCTGCGCGGGCGGGTTCCAGTAGTCGTCGGTGGTGTTCCACGGCCCGACGTCCCAGACGGGCACGGTGGCGCAGCGCCCGGCGTCGGTGCAGACGCGCACGCTGTAGTCCCCGCGGCCCCGGGGCGAGAGGGCGCGGCGCGAGGGGAGGGCGACGAACTGGTCGTGGGGCACGATCCGGTGCCCGTTGGCGGTGGTGCCGCCGACGAGGCCCTCGCGCGTGGCGAACACCCGGTAGCTCGCGCGCGGCTCGACGGTGCGCGGCCCGGTCGGGACCGCGTCGGCGAGCACCTCGAGCCCGCGCACCGTGGGCCCGGCCGACCCCGTGGGTGCGACGAGGGCGAGGCGCACCGCCACGGTGCGCGTCGGCTCGGGCAGCATCGCCGGCGCGCCGGGCTCGGCGGGGACCCACTCGCTCCACTGCCCGTCCGCGCCCTGCCCGCGCACGTCGACGGCCACCGCGGAGCCGGGCGGCACGTCGCCGGTCACCGGGGCGTCGATGCGGTTCACGGGGGTCGCGAACCGGTGGGCGCCGAGGTCGAGCAGGCCCTGGCGCTGGGCGCCGCGCAGGGCGGCCGGCCCGGTCTCGGTGCCGTCCCGGGTCGTGCTCAGGCGCGCCGTGCCCTCGACGACCTTGACGCCGGTGGTCGTCCCGGCCAGCGGCGGCACCCAGCGTTGGGGTCCCTCGGCGGCGGCGGCGGCCGCGGGCGTCGGGGCCGTCGGCGGCGGGCCGGGCTCGGCCCGTGCCGGGATGGTGGCGGCGGTGGTCGTGGCGGTCAGGGCGACGGCGAGCGCGGCCGTGGCCACGACGAGACCCACCCGTCGCGTCCGCCGGCCCGCGACGCCGTCCGCCGGGCGCGGGGACGGGTGAGGTCCAGCCGTGTCGGTGTGCACGTCGCCGCCAACGGTGCGGTCCCCGGGCGCGGTGCCGGTCCGGTGCGGGATCCGCTCGATGGCGTGTCATCCGGTCGAGCGTTTCGCCCCCCGTCCGGCGCGTCGGCTCGACCTCCCGCCGTGCGTGGTGCAGACGCACGGGACCCCCGGTGCTCCTGTGGGGGAGCAGCGGGGGTCGGAGGCGACCTCGGCGTGAGCGTCGCAGACCGGGCGGCGACCACCGCCGGTCCCCGGCAGCCACGCGGGGTGAGGCTGCGCCGCCCGCGCGACCGGGCAGGACGAGGTGACCCGCGTCCTCCCAGCGGGCTGAGCGGCCGCGACGTCTCCATACTCGGGTCGTGACCCCCTCGACGGCGCAGGCCCACGTCGTCGTCGACGAGTGGGTGCGCGCGGGGGTCACCGACGCCGTCGCCTGCCCGGGTTCGCGCAACGCGCCGCTGCTGGTGGCCCTCCACGCCGCCGACCGGGAGGGCCGGCTGCGGCTGCACGTGCGCATCGACGAGCGTGGCGCGGGGTTCCTCGCCGTCGGGCTGGGCGCGGTGTCCGGACGGATCGTGCCGGTGGTCGTGACCTCGGGTACCGCCGTCGCGAACCTGCACCCCGCGGTCCTCGAGGCCTCCCGCGCCGGCGTGGGCCTGCTGGTCGTCAGCGCCGACCGTCCCGTCGAGCTCGTGGGCAGCGGGGCCAACCAGACGATCGACCAGGTGGGAATCTTCGGCGCCGCGGTCCGGGCGACGGTGGTGATGCCGCTGGCCGAGGACCGTCCGGGCGCCGCCCGCACCTGGCGGGCGGTGGTGGCGCGCGCCCTCGACCGCGCGGCGGGCACCAGCGGCGGCGACCCCGGGCCGGTGCAGCTGAACGTGCCGTTGCGCGAGCCGCTGCTCGACCCGACCGACCACGCGCCGCCCGAGCCGGACCCGGCGCTGTCGGGCCGCGCCGACGGCGCCCCGTGGACCCGTACGACGGCCGCGCCCCCGGCCTCGGCGCTCGCCCCGCTGTCCCCGCGTCCCGGGGCGCGCACGCTCGTCGTCGCCGGGTACGGCGGCACCCCCGTCCCGGACGCGACGCGGCTGCCCGACGGCGTGCCCGTGCTCGCCGAGCCGACGTCGCCGCTGTGGTCGGACCCGGCCGGCGGGCGGGCGCTGCGCGCGGGGACCTGGGTGCTGCCCGCCGCGCTCGACGGTCTGCGCGACGACCTGCGCCCCGAGCAGGTCGTGGTCCTCGGGCGCCCGACCCTGCACCGCGCGGTGTCGCGCCTGCTCGCCGACCCGTGCGTCACCGTGCTCGCCGTGCCCTCGGTGGCCCCGACCGGTGGCCGCCCGCGCCCGGGGTGGACCGACGTCGCGGGCGCGGTCACCGCGGTCGGCGCGCTCCCCCCGCCCGACGACTGGAAGCCCGACCCCGACTTCGCGCGGGCCTGGGCCGAGGCCGACGACCGGGTGTCCGCGGTCGTCGCCGGCGCCGTCACGGCGGCGGGCGCCGCCGCGGGGGAGCGCACCCGGGGCTCGACCGATCGTCGGGGCACCGGCCCCGCCCTGGCCGCCGCGACCGTCGCCGCCCTGCCGTCGGGCGCGCACGTCGTGGTCGGCGCGTCGGCCCCGATCCGTGACGTCGCGCTGGCCGCGACCCCGCGCGCCGACGTCACCGTGCTCTCCGCGCGCGGCGTCTCGGGCATCGACGGCGCGGTGTCGCTGGCCGTCGGCGTCTCGCTCGCCCACCCCGGGCCGACGTACGCGCTGCTCGGCGACCTGACATTCCTGCACGACACGAACGGTCTGCTGCTCGGGCCGGAGGAACCCCGCGGCGAGCTGACGATCGTGGTCGCCAACGACGACGGCGGCGGCATCTTCACCACCCTCGAGCAGGGCGCGCCCCGGTACGCGGCCGCCTTCGAGCGGGTCTTCGGCACCCCGCACGGCACCGACCTCGCCGCCCTGTGCTCGGCCCACCGCGTGCCGCACCGCCGTGCCGCGCTCGACGAGCTGCCCACCGCGCTCGCCCCGGTGGGACGGCCCGGGATCCGCGTCGTCGAGGTCGCCGTCGACCGCGCCGAGCGCCGGTCGGCGGGCGAGCGGACCAGCGCCGCGGTCCGCGCGGCGCTCGCCGAGGGGACGGACGGACCCGAGACCCGGCAGTGACCTGACCGTCACCGCACGCGGCCACCACGGCTCGTCCGGGACACTGGTGCCGGACGCCGGGCGGGACGAGAGGAGCGCAGCGGGTGCTGGTGCTGGTGGCGGCGCACGCCCTCGCGGCGCTCGCCGCGCCCGCCCTCGTCCGGGCCCTCGACCGACGCGCCTTCGCGCTGCTGGCCGTCGTGCCCGCCGCGGCCGTCGTCTGGATCGTCCTGCAGCTCCCCGCCGTGCTCGCCGGCGCGGCGCCGACCGAGGTGCTGCCGTGGATCCCGGTGCTCGGCGTCGACCTCGCGCTGCGCCTCGACCCCCTCGCCGCCACCGTGTCCCTGCTGGTCACCGGGGTCGGTGCGCTCGTGCTGGTCTACTGCACGCGCTACTTCCCGCCCGGGGCGCGCGGGATGGGCCGGTTCGCGGCGGTCCTCACGGCCTTCGCCGGCGCCATGCTCGCGCTCGTCTGGTCCGACGACGTCTTCGTGCTGTACGTGTGCTGGGAGCTCACGACCGTCTTCTCGTTCCTGCTCGTGGGCCAGGACTCCCACAAGAGGGCGAGCCGCGCCGCCGCGGTGCAGGCGCTCGTGGTCACCGCCGCCGGCGGGCTGACCATGCTCGTCGGGCTGGTCGTGCTCGCCCAGGCGGCCGGGACGAGCCGGCTCTCCGGGCTGGTCGCGTACTTCACCGGCCCGGCGGCGACCTCGGCCGCGATCACGGCGGGCGTCGTCTGCGTGCTGGTGGGCGCGATCACCAAGTCGGCGCTCGTGCCGTTCCACTTCTGGCTGCCCTCGGCGATGGCCGCCCCGACCCCGGTCAGCGCCTACCTGCACGCCGCGGCGATGGTGAAGGCCGGCGTCTACCTCGTCCTGCGCCTCGCGCCCGGCCTCGCCGACGTCGAGCCCTGGCGCCCCCTCGTCGCCGCCGCCGCGGTGACGACGATGCTGCTCGGCGGGGTGCAGGCGCTGCGCCAGCACGACCTCAAGCTCGTCCTGGCCCACGGCACGGTCTCCCAGCTCGGCCTCATGATCCTGCTCGCCGGTGCCGGCACCCGGGACGCGGCGCTGGCCGCGGTCGGCCTCGTGGTCGCCCACGCGCTGTTCAAGGCGTGCCTGTTCCTCGTGGTCGGCGTCATCGACCGCCGCGCGGGCACCCGCGACCTGCGCGAGCTCTCGGGACTGGGCCGGCGCGCCCCGGTGCTCGCGACCGCGGGCGTGCTCGGGGCCTCGTCGATGGCCGGGCTGCCACCGCTGCTGGGTTTCGTGACCAAGGAGGGCGCGTTCGAGGCCTTCCTGCACGAGGCCTACGGCGCGGCGGCGGTCCCGCTGCTCGTCCTGGTCGTGCTCGGCTCGGTCCTCACGGTCGGCTACAGCGCCCGGTTCGTCTGGGGCGCGTTCTGGCGCAAGCCGGGCGTCGAGCCCGTCGAGTGGCGCCCGGCCGGCGTGCTCTTCCCGACCGCACCGGTCGTCCTCGCCGGGGCGGGCCTCGCCGCCGGCGTCGGCGTCGCGTTCCTCGCGCCGCTGCTGGTCGCCTACGCCGACACCCTGCCGGCGAGCTACCCCGTGCTGCTCGAGCTGAAGGTCGTGCCCTCGATCGGCACGGCCCTCGGGCTCTCGGTGCTCGCGGTGGCCCTCGGCCTCGTCGTGGGCCTGCCCCGCGTGAGCGACCTCCTCACCGCGCGCCACCCGCTGGCGCCGGTCCGGGCGGAGATCACGTGGCGCGGGGTGATCCACGCGCTGGAGAACGCCGCGCTGCGGGTCACGGTGTCCACCCAGCGCGGCTCGCTGTCGTGGATGCTCACCGTGATCTTCGTGGTCCTCGTGCTCGGTCCGGGCGCGGCGCTGCTCCTCGCCGCGGACCTCGGCGCGATCCGCGTGGACCGCCTCGCCGACTCCCCGTTCCAGGTGCTCGCGGCCGTCATCGGGGCGGCGTGCGCGATCGTCGCCACCCGGGTGCGTCGCCGGCTCGGCGCGGTGATCGTCGTCGGCGGGCTCGGCTACGCCACCGCCCTGATCTTCGCGCTCGCGGGGGCGCCGGACGTCGCCCTCACCCAGGCGCTCGTCGAGACGGCGACGCTCGTCGTCGTGGTGCTCGTGCTGCGCACCCTGCCGCGCGACATCTCCGACCGGCACACGCCCCGGGAGCGCGCCCGCCGCCTGCTGGTCGCGGTCCCGGTCGGGGTGCTGATGACCGGCCTCGGCGCGGTCGCGCTGGCCGCGCGCCAGGCGCCGCCGGTGTCCGCGGCGTTCCCCGCCCAGGCCTACGGCTTCGGGGCCGGCCAGAACGTCGTCAACGTGACGCTGGTCGACATCCGGGCCTGGGACACGATGGGCGAGCTGTCCGTGATCGTCGCCGCGGCCACGGGGGTGGCGAGCCTGGTGTTCCTGCACCGCCGCTCGGGCGTCCCGCCCCGCAGCGAGGTGCAGCCGGTGGTGACGCCGTCGACGCGGGCCGGGGGCTGGCTGCGGTCCGCGCGCCGGAACGACGGCGACCGGGTGCTCCTCCTCGAGGTGGTCGCCCGCCTGGTCTTCCCGACGATGATGGTCGTCTCGCTCTACTTCCTGTTCGCCGGCCACAACGCGCCGGGCGGGGGGTTCGCCGGCGGCCTCGTCGCGGGGCTCGCGCTCGTGGTCCGCTACGTGGCGGGCGGCCGCCACGAGCTCGGCGAGGCCGTCCCCGTCGATGCGGGCCTCCTGCTCGGCCTGGGGCTGCTCTGCGCGGGCGGCACCGGGATCGGGGCGCTGCTGCTGGGCGGCGAGGTCCTGCAGTCCGCGGTGATCGAGGGCTACGTCCCGGTCCTGGGCAACGTCAAGTTCGTGACGTCGCTGATCTTCGACGTGGGCGTGTACCTCATCGTCGTCGGCCTCGTCCTCGACGTGCTGCGCAGCCTCGGCGCCGAGCTGGACCGGCGGCGGGCCCGGGTCACGGAGGTCGCGCGCAGGCAGGAGGTCCCGTCGTGACGTCACCGATCGTGCTGCTCGCGCTCGTCGGCGTGCTCTACACCACCGGGGTCTACCTCATCCTCGAGCGCAGCCTGACCCGCATCCTGCTGGGCGTCCTGGTGCTCGGGAACGCCACCAACATCCTGGTGATCGTCTCCGGCGGGCCGACCGGGGCCGCGCCACTGGTGGGCCGGGCGCCGGACGCGGAGATGAGCGACGCGCTCGTCCAGGCCCTGGTGCTCACGGCCATCGTCATCACCCTGGGCGTCACGGCGTTCCTCCTCGCGCTGATCCACCGCACCTGGACCCTGGAGCGGGAGGACGACCTGACCGAGGACGTCGAGGACCGTTCGGTGCGCCGGCGCCTGCTCCGCGGCGAGCAGGAGGACGAGGAGGAGCTGGACACCACCGGCTGCGAGAACGTGGCCGACACCGACCCCGAGGACGACGTCGGTGGCGCGGCCGGGGGCACCGACACGGAGTCGGGCCCCGACCCCGCCCGTGCCGGTGCCACGAGCGGGGAGGGCGAGCGGTGAACCCCGGCTCCACGTTGCTCGCGACGATCATCCCGCTGCCGGTGCTGCTGCCCCTTCTCGGCGCGGGGGCCACGCTCGTGCTCTCCCGGCGCCCGACGCTGCAGCGCATCACGAGCGTCACCGTGCTCGCGGCCGTGGTCGTCATCGCCGCGCTGCTGCTGGTGGCGGCGGCGCGGTCCGGGCCGATCGTCATCACCCTCGGCTCGTGGCCGGTGCCGCTGGGCATCACGCTCGTCGTCGACCCGCTGTCGGCGCTGATGCTGCTCACGTCGATGTCGGTGACCCTGGCCGTGCTGGTCTACGCCATCGGGCAGGGCGTCTACGACCGCGACGAGGCCACCCCGATCACGATCTTCCACCCGACCTACCTCGTGCTCGCGGCGGGCGTCGCCAACGCGTTCCTCTCCGGCGACCTGTTCAACCTCTACGTCGGCTTCGAGGTCCTGCTCGTGGCCAGCTACGTGCTCCTGACCCTGGGCGGGAGCCGCTCCCGGGTGCGCGCGGGTGTGACCTACGTGATCGTCAACGTGGTGTCGTCGCTGATCTTCCTCGTCGGCATCGCGCTGGTCTACGCCGCGGTGGGCACGCTCAACCTGGCGCAGATCTCGGTGCGGATGGCCGACGTGTCCCCGGGGACGGCGCTCGCCATCCACCTCGTGCTGCTCACCGCGTTCGGCATCAAGGCCGCGGTGTTCCCGCTCTCGGCCTGGCTGCCCGACAGCTACCCGACGGCCGCGGCGCCGGTCACGGCGGTGTTCGCGGGCCTGCTCACCAAGGTCGGCGTCTACTCGATCATCCGCACCGAGCTGCTGCTCTTCCCCGGCTCCGAGGTGGCCCACACGATCCTGCTGGTGGCCGCCGCGCTGACCATGCTCGTGGGCGCGCTGGGCGCGATCGCCCAGTCCGACATCAAGCGCGTCCTGTCGTTCACATTGGTCAGCCACATCGGCTACATGATCTTCGGGATCGCGCTGGCGACCCCGCTCGGCGTGGGCGGTGCGGTGTTCTACGTCGTCCACCACATCACCGTGCAGGCGACGCTGTTCTGCGTCGTCGGACTGGTCGAGGGAGTCGGGGGCTCGACGTCGGTCACCCGCCTCGGCGGGCTGGCCCGCGCCTCGCCGCTGCTCGCGATCCTGTGGTTCGTGCCGGCGGTGAACCTCGGGGGCATCCCGCCGCTGTCGGGGTTCGTCGGCAAGCTCGGGCTGCTGCAGGCCGGCGTCGCCGACGGTGCGGTGCTGGCGTGGGTGCTCGTCGTGGTCTCGGTGCTCACCAGCCTGCTGACGCTCTACGCGGTCACCAAGGTGTGGGTGCTGGCCTTCTGGCGGCCCGCCGAGCAGGTCCCCGTGGCCGAGACGCCGGAGAGCGAGCAGGAGGACGAGTCGCCGGTCGACCCGGACGAGGAGGACGAGCGGGACGCGGCCCACCCCGAGGACGCCGGGGAGGCGCGCGCCGGGCTGCCGGGCGCGCCGTCGCCCCGGGGCGGGGCGATGACCGCCGTGCGCCCCGGCACGGCCCGGACGCTGGCCGGCCAGGACGCCAACACCGGCGCGGAGGTCGACTGGCCGGTCGCCCGCCTCGCGCCCGCCGACGGCGCGCCCGCCCTCAGCGGGCGGTTCCTCGGTGCCCCCGGTGGGCAGGTGTCGCCCCGGCTGCCCCGCGTGATGGCCGCGGCCACCGGCGCGCTCGTGGCCGTCGGCGTGGCGCTGACCGTCGTGGCCGGGCCGCTCTACGCCGTCGCCGACCAGGCCGCCGACGACCTCGTCGCCCGCACGCCCTACATCCAGGCCGTGTTCGCCCAGACCGTGGACAACCGGGTGTCGCGATGAACGAGCCGGGGACCGACGCTCAGGGCCCTGCCCCGCCCGACACGGCCGGCCTGCTGCGCCGCGCGGTGCCGGTGGTGTGGCTCGTGCTGGTCTGGGTGCTGCTGTGGGGCACCTTCTCGTGGGCCAACGTGCTCGGCGGGCTGGTCGTCGCGCTCGTGGTGCTCACGCTGTTCCCGCTGCCGCCGGCGCCCGGGCGCGGGTGGGTGCGTCCGCTCGCGGCGCTGCGCCTGGTGGCCCGCTTCGCCGCCGACCTCGCCGTCTCGAGCGTGCAGGTCGCCGTGCAGTCGCTGCAGGCGGTGCGGCCCGGGCCGGAGATCCGCAGCTCAGTCATCGCCGTCCGGCTCGCGTCGTCGTCGGAGTTCGTGATGGCGATGATCGTCGAGATGCTCTCGCTCGTCCCCGGCAGCGTGGTCATCGAGGCCCGTCCCGAGCAGCGCACCATCTACGCGCACGTGCTCGACGCCGACGACGACGCCGCGGTGGCGGCGTTCCGCGCTCGGGTCGCCCGGCTCGAGGCCGACCTCGTCGCCGCCCTCGGGCGGCCCACGGCACCGCACACCGAGGAGACCGTGTGAGCTCGCTCCCCGCCCTGCTCGACACCGTCCTCGGCGTCGTGCTGGTCGTGCTCGGGCTCTCGGCGGCGCTCGTCGCCGTGCGGCTGCTGCGCGGTCCCTCGGGACTCGACCGGCTCGTCGCGCTCGACGTGCTCGTCGCCGAGTTCCTCGTCGGCCTCGTCGTCTACATCGCCCTGACCGGTGACTCGTCGCTGGTGCCGGTGGTGGTCGCGATCAGCCTCGTCGGCTTCCTGGGGTCGACGACCGTGGCGCGGTTCGTGCGGCGGGGAACGGGACGGTGAGCGCGCTGCGCGCGGCGCCCCCGCCCGACCCGGACGGCACGCTGGGTGTCGTCCTCGACGCCGTCGGCACGGTGAGCATCGTGCTCGGCGCCGTGCTGACGCTCGTCGCCTCGGTCGGCCTGCTCTCGCTGCCCGACGTCCTGAGCCGCATGCACGCGGCGACGAAGCCGCAGGTCCTGGGCCTGCTGCTCGTGGTGATCGGCGGTGCGCTGCACCTGCGCACCAGCGTCGACGTGTGGATGCTCGTGCTCGTCGGGGCGTTCCAGCTCGTCACCGCGCCGGTCACCGCCCACGTCGTCGGCCGGCTCGCCCACCGCGGTGACGGGGTGCGCAGCGACCTCCTGCACGTCGACGAGCTCGTCGACAGCGCCGACGAGACCGACCCGGGACCGGACAGCCCGGAGACCGACGAGGACGGGGACGACGGGGCGGAGGGCCGCGGCGACCGGGCCGGCGCGGGTTCGGCCCACCGCCCGCAGCGGGCCGCCGGGCGCAGCCGCGACGGGCGGAACGGCTCGTCCCCGGGCGGGTCCCTAGACTCGGGCGAATGACAGGCCTGCGCGAGGCGGCTCGTCGAGCCCGCGAGCGGATCCGGCCGGTCCTCGACGAGGCCGTGGCCATGCTGCGCCCCGCCGGGCGGCGTGCTCCCGAGATCGTCGTCGGCGTCGGGGTGGTGATCACCGTCCTGCTGGCCCTCGTCCTCGTCGGCGCCGCCCGCAACGACGCGCACATCGACGCGGCCACGGGCCGGGCGATCGGCGAGGTCCTCGAGGGCGGCTCACGCCCCCACGTGTTCGTCCGCTTCACCACCGACGAGGGCGCGGTGCTGACGCCGGAGAAGGGCGTGTTCTACCCGCTGGGTCTCGAACCCGGCCAGCTGGTGCGGGTCGAGTACGACCGCACCGACCCCGAGCTCGTCCGCGTCGCCGGGCGCACGTGGACCCAGGGCCTCGTGCCGGTGGCCCTCGGTGCGCTCGGGCTGTGGACGGTGGTGGGGGCGACGGCCTGGGCGCTGGCCCGGCGTCGTCACCGGCGCCGGCTGACGGCTGCGGCGGCGCGGTGGCAGACCGGATCCGGCACCGACGCCGGCACCGACACCGCGACGTCCGACGAGCGCGAGGGCGGCGAGCCGGAGATGGCGGGGGCCGCGCCGCGATGACGGGCACCCGCGCGCAGCTCGACCGCGATCCGCACGCCGTCGCGCGCATGTTCGACGGCGTCGCCGCCCGCTACGACGTCACCAACACCGTGCTGTCGTTCGCCCAGGACGTGCGCTGGCGCCGCGCCACCCGCGCCGCCCTCGCCGTCGGCCCGGGCGACACGGTGCTCGACGTCGCCGCCGGCACCGGCGTCTCCACCGTCGAGCTCGCCCGCAGCGGCGCCCGCTGCCTGGCGACGGACTTCTCCCTCGGGATGCTGCGCACCGGGCGCTCGCGGCTCGTGGCCCGCACGGGGTCGAGCCCGGTGCCGTTCGTGGCCGCCGACGCGCTGCACCTGCCGCTGCGCGACGCGTCGGTGGACGCCGTGGTGATCTCGTTCGGCCTGCGGAACACCGTCGACCCCGACGCCGCGCTCGCCGAGTTCGCCCGCGTCACCCGCCCCGGCGGCACGCTCGCGGTCTGCGAGTTCTCCCGGCCGACCTGGGCGCCGTTCCGCCGCGCGTACACCGACTACCTGATGCGGGCCCTGCCCCGCGTCGCCCGCGCGGTCAGCTCGAACCCCGACGCCTACGTCTACCTCGCCGAGTCGATCCGGGCCTGGCCCGACCAGGCCGCTCTCGCGGACCGCATCGCCGCCGCCGGCTGGCGCTCGGTGGCGTGGCGCGACCTCACCGGCGGCATCGTCGCCCTCCACACCGCCACCCGCCCCACCTGACCCGACGCCAGCCCGAGCCGAGTCGCACACGGGGTGTGCGAGCAATGCGGCTTTGCTGGCGTTCAACGCCAGGATCGCCACACCCTCGCTCGTGCGACACGCCGAGAGGCGCCCGCGCCGACCCCGCTCGCGACGCGGAACCTCATCAGGTGGCCGCTGGCCGCGCCCTCCAAACCACCCTGAGCGGGCGATCACGCTCCACGGCTCCTAGACTCCTCGGTGCCGAGCTAGTGAACGCTTTCACAAGGAGCCGTCCGCCCGTGTCCGCCACCACCGGAGCGCGCCGCAGCCCCGACACCGACGCCGACGTCGTCGTCGTGGGCGCGGGTCCGTCGGGGTCGACGGTCGCGACGTACCTGGCGCGCGCCGGCCTCGACGTCGTCGTGCTGGAGAAGGCGACGTTCCCCCGCGAGAAGGTGTGCGGTGACGGCGTCACCCCGCGGGGCGTGAAGCAGCTCGTCGACCTCGGCGTCGACACCCGCGAGGAGGCCGGCTGGCGCCACCAGCGCGGGCTGCGCGTCGTCGGCGGCGGGTCGGTCCTCGAGCTCGACTGGCCCGAGCTCACGAGCTTCCCCGGCTACGGCCTCGTGCGTCCCCGCCGCGACTTCGACCAGATGCTCGCCGACCACGCCCGGGCCGCCGGCGCGCGCGTCGAGGAGGGCGTCTCGGTCTCCGGCGCCACGGTCGACGAGCGCACCGGCCGCGTCACCGGCGTCGCGGCGCGCCGCGGGCCGGAGCGCACGCCGGCGACGTACCGCGCCCCGCTCGTCGTCGCCTGCGACGGCGTCGGCGCCCGCACGGCGCTGTCCGTCGGCATCGGCAAGCGCGACGACCGCCCGCTCGGCGTCGCCGTGCGCCGCTACTACACCAGCCCGCGCCACGACGACGACTACCTCGAGACCCACCTCGGCCTCCACGACCGCCCGGGCGTCGGCCCCGACCTGCACGGCGGCTACGGCTGGGTCTTCGGCATGGGCGACGGAACGGCCAACGTCGGGCTCGGGGTCCTCGCCACGCGGCAGGGCGACCGCCGCGACTACCGGGCGCTGCTGCGCTCGTGGACCCACGGCCTGCCGCCGGAGTGGGGGCTGATCGAGGAGAACGCCACCGGGCCGATCGGCGGCGCGGCCCTGCCCATGGGCCTGTCCCGCACCCCGATCTACCGCGACGGTCTGGTGCTCGTCGGTGACGCGGGCGGCATGGTCAACCCGTTCAGCGGCGAGGGCATCGCGTACGCGATGCAGTCCGCGGCCCTGGCCGCCGAGTGCGTCGTGCAGGCCATGGCGCGCCCCGAGGGGCCGAGCCGCGAGCGCGCGCTCGCCGGTTACCCCGCGGCGGTCCGGCACGAGCTGGGCCGGTGGTACCGGGTGGGCAACCGCGCGGCCGGCGCGCTCGGTCGGCCCCGGTTCATGCACCACGCGCTGCGTCTCGGGCTGCCCCGGCACCGGCTGATGGGCGCCGCGCTCAAGCTGTTCGCCGGCCTGTCCGACGGGCGGGACGGGAGCGCGGGCGACCGCGCCCTCGACCTCGCGCTGCGGCTCGTGCCGCCGCTGCGGGACGACGCGCCCCGCGGGACGGCCACACGGAAGGAGGGCATCGTGGCGGCCTGAGCCGCCTCCGGCCAGCACGGGTAAGGGCGCCCTGCCCACGGGCTGCTCCGTCCGGCCTCATTAGGGTCGTGCCCGCCCGTCTGGCGTGATCCACTGCACGGCCCCGCTCGCGGGTCGCTCCACCACGTGATCCCCGACGCTCCCGGGAGGAAAGGAGACGGCGATGCTGGACCCCTACGTCCCGCTGGTCGTCATGTTCGCGCTCGCCGCCGCGTTCGGGCTGTTCTCCGTGGCGGTGGCCCCGCTGGTGGGTCCGCGTCGCTACAACCGCGCGAAGCTCGACTCCTACGAGTGCGGCATCGAGCCGTCGCCCCAGCCGATCGCCGGCGGCGGCCGCATCCCGGTGGCGTACTACCTCACCGCGATGATGTTCATCCTCTTCGACGTCGAGATCGTCTTCCTCTACCCCTACGCGGTGAACATCGACGCGCTCGGCCTCTACGGCCTCGTGGTGGTGCTGGTGTTCCTCGCGCCCATCGTGCTCGCCTACGCCTACGAGTGGCGCCGCGGCGGGCTGGACTGGAGCTAGACATGGGACTGGAAGAGAAGCTCCCGAACGGGATCGTCCTGGCCAGCGTCGAGAGCCTGGTCAACTGGACCCGCAAGGCGTCGCTGTGGCCGGCCACCTTCGGGCTGGCGTGCTGCGCCATCGAGATGATGACCTCGGGCGCCCCCCGCTACGACCTCGGCCGCTTCGGCATGGAGGTGTTCCGCCCGAGCCCCCGCCAGGCCGACCTGATGATCGTCGCGGGCCGTGTCACCAACAAGATGGCCCCGGTCCTGCGCCAGATCTACGACCAGATGGCCGAGCCGCGCTGGGTGCTGGCCATGGGCGTCTGCGCCTCGTCGGGCGGGATGTTCAACAACTACGCGGTCGTGCAGGGCGTCGACCACGTCGTGCCCGTCGACATGTACCTGCCGGGCTGCCCGCCGCGCCCGGAGATGCTCATCGACGCGATCCTCAAGCTCCACCAGAAGATCCAGAACGAGCCGCTCGGGCCGGTCCGCGCCGAGCTCGCCGCGCAGCGGCGCGCCCAGGGCGAGAAGCTCGAGCTGCTGCCCTCCTCGGAGAAGTACGGCAAGACGACGAAGAGCGGGGAGGTGCAGGCCGAGCATGTCTGGTGAGGACGAGAAGCCGAGGACCACGCCGGAGACGCCCGGCACCGGCGCCGGCGGCGCGAGCGGGCCGACCGGCGCGTCCAACGTCTCCTCGGCCGGCGCGGTCGCGTTCGGCCCGCAGGAGATCCGCCGCCCCGACGTCAGCGGCGCCGTGGCCGGCCGCGCGCGGGAGGGCATGTTCGGCGTCACCGACTCCGGCGACACGTCGGGCTTCTCCGGCCTGCGCCTGCCGGCGTACTCGCCGCCGCCCGCCGAGCGCCCCTACGGCGGGTGGTTCGACGAGGTCGCCGACGAGACCACTGCGGCCCTGGCCGACGACGGCGGCGCCGACTTCGCCACGTGCGTCCAGCAGGTCACCGTCGACCGCGGCGAGATGACCTGGTACGTCGACCGCGAGCACCTCGTGCGGCTCGCCCGCACGCTGCGCGACGACCCGGCGCTGCGCTTCGAGTTCTGCTCGGGCGTCTCCGGCGTCGACTACGGCGACGGTGTCCCGCAGCAGCTCCACGTCGTCGTGCACCTGCTGTCGATGACCTACCGGCGCCGGCTGCGCCTGGAGGTCGCCCTCGACGTCGCCGACGCGCACTGCCCGTCGCTGGTCGAGGTGTACCCGACGGCCGACTGGCACGAGCGGGAGACCTGGGACATGTTCGGGATCGTCTTCGACGGCCACCCGAGCCTGACCCGGATCCTCATGCCGGACGACTGGAACGGCCACCCGCAGCGCAAGAGCTACCCGCTCGGCGGCATCCCCGTGGAGTACCACGACGCGGAGATCCCGCCGCCCGACCAGCGGAGGGCCTACACGTGACCGGTCCTGGCAACACGACCGAGACCCGCACCGACCCGTACGCCGCGTCGGATCCCTATGCGGCGACCAGCCGCGAGACCACCGAGGGCACCGTCTACACGGTCACCGGTGGCGACTGGGACGAGATGGTCGACCAGACCGCGGGCGACGAGCGCATCGTCATCAACATGGGTCCGCAGCACCCGTCGACCCACGGCGTGCTGCGCCTCGTGCTCGAGCTCTCCGGCGAGACCGTCACCGACGCCCGGCTGGTCATCGGCTACCTGCACACGGGCATCGAGAAGAACTGCGAGTACCGGACCTGGACCCAGGGCGTCACGTTCGTGACGCGCATGGACTATCTGGCGCCGCTGTTCAACGAGGCCGCCTTCTGCCTGTCGACCGAGCGGCTGCTGGGCATCGACGTGCCCGACCGGGCGGCGACGATCCGCGTGCTCCTCATGGAGATCAACCGGATCGGCTCGCACCTCGTCGCGCTGGCCACCGGCGGCATGGAGCTCGGCGCGCTGACCGGCATGACCAACGGCTTCCGGGAGCGCGAGGAGGTCCTGCACCTGCTCGAGTTCCTCACCGGCCTGCGCATGAACCACGCGTTCATCCGTCCCGGCGGCGTCGTGCAGGACCTGCCGACCGGCCACGAGGAGCGCATCCGGGCGTTCGTCAAGGTGATGCGCGAGCGGATGCCCGGCTTCCACAAGCTGCTCACGGGCAACCGCATCTGGCGCCAGCGCCTCCAGGGCGTCGGCTACCTGCCCCTCGACGGCTGCCTCGCGCTCGGCGTCACCGGGCCGATCCTGCGCTCGGCGGGCCTGGCCTGGGACCTGCGCCAGGTCGACCCGTACCTCGGCTACGAGCACTACGACTTCGAGGTGCCCACCGACACCGCCGCCGACAGCTTCGCCCGCTACGTGCTGCGGGTGGAGGAGATGAACCAGTCGTTGCGGATCATCGAGCAGGCGCTCGAGCGCCTCGAGCCCGGCCCGGTGATGGTCGAGGACGCCAAGATCGCGTGGCCGGCGCGGCTGTCGATCGGCGCGGACGGCATGGGCAACTCCCTCGAGCACGTCCGCAAGATCATGGGGCAGTCGATGGAGTCCCTGATCCACCACTTCAAGCTGGTCACCGAGGGCTTCAAGGTGCCGCCGGGCCAGGCGTACGTCCCGATCGAGTCGCCCCGCGGGGAGCTCGGCGCCCACCTGGTCTCCGACGGCGGCACCCGCCCGCTGCGCGTGCACGTGCGCGACCCCAGCTTCGTCAACCTGCAGGCGGCCCCGGCGATGTCCGAGGGCGGGATGGTCTCCGACGTCATCGCCGCGCTGGCCAGCCTCGATCCCGTGATGGGGGGTTGTGACCGTTGAGCCCGACTCCGCTCCCGCCCGAGGCGCCGCCGGTGGAGCCCGAGCACGCCATCGACGAGGCGGGCGGCACCACCGCCCAGCACGCCGAGCTCTCGAGGGTCGACACGAGCGTGTTCGACGGGGTGCGCGAGCGCGCCGCGGCGATCCTCGCCCGCTACCCGCAGCCCCGCTCGGCGCTGCTGCCGCTGCTGCACCTCGTCCAGCACGTCGAGGGCCACGTCTCGCGTGCCGGCATCGCGTTCTGCGCGGAGGTCCTCGAGATCACGACGGCCGAGGTCTCGGCGGTCGCGACCTTCTACACGATGTACAAGCGCGAGCCCGTCGGCCGCCACCTGGTCAGCGTGTGCACCAACACGCTGTGCGCAGCGCTGGGTGGTGACGACATCTACGCGGCCGTGCGCGAGCGTCTCGGCGGGCCGGATCAGCCCCTGGGCCACGAGCAGACCGCCGCCGACGGGTCGGTGACGATCGAGCACGCCGAGTGCCTGGCGGCGTGCGACCTCGCCCCGGTGCTGACCGTCGACTACGAGTTCTTCGACAAGCAGACCGTCGACTCCGCGCTCGAGATCATCGACGCGCTGCGGCGCGGGGAGAAGCCGCACCCGACGCGCGGGGCCCCGCTGACCGACTTCCGCTCGGTGGAGCTGCTGCTCGCCGGGTTCTTCGACGACCCGGCCGTCGGTGGCCTCGAGGCCGTCGCCGGCCCGTCCGCGGCCGTGGAGAGCCTGCGCGGCGCCCGGCTCGCCGAGGAACGCGGCTGGACCGCGCCGCCCGTGCCCGACGAGGGAGCGCACACATGACCGACCCGCTCACCCCCGTGCTCACCAAGCACTGGCTCGGCCCCGAGTCGTGGACCCTGCGCCACTACACCGAGCTCGGCGGCTACTCCGCCCTGCGCACGGCGTTCGACACCCCGCCGGACGACCTCGTCGCCCTGGTCAAGGACGCGGGCCTGCGCGGCCGCGGCGGCGCCGGGTTCCCGACGGGCATGAAGTGGAGCTTCATCCCGCAGGCCAAACCGGGGGAGGAGCCCACCGGCCCCGCGGCCAAGCCCAAGTACCTCGTCATCAACGCCGACGAGGGCGAGCCGGGGACCTGCAAGGACACCCCGCTGATGATGGCCGACCCGCACTCGCTCATCGAGGGCTGCATCATCACCGCGTACGCGATCCGCGCCCACTTCTGCGCGATCTACGTGCGCGGCGAGATCGTGCACTGCATCCGGCGCCTGCACGCCGCGGTGCGCGAGGCCTACGAGGCCGGCCACCTCGGCAAGGACATCCACGGCACCGGGTTCGATCTCGACATCGTCGTCCACGCCGGCGCCGGCGCGTACATCTGCGGGGAGGAGACCGCGCTGCTCGACTCGCTCGAGGGCCGGCGCGGGCAGCCGCGTCTCAAGCCGCCGTTCCCCGCGACCGCGGGGCTCTACGCGGCCCCGACGGTGGTCAACAACGTCGAGACCATCGCGACCGTCCCCTCGATCGTGGCGGGCGGCAAGGACTGGTTCCGGACGATGGGGCGCGAGCGCTCGCCCGGCCCGAAGATCTACTCGCTGTCCGGGCACGTCGAGCGCCCCGGCCAGTACGAGGCGCCGCTGGGCACCACGCTGCGCCAGCTGCTCGAGCTCGCGGGCGGTATGAAGGACGGCATCCCGCTGAAGTTCTGGACGCCCGGCGGGTCGTCGACGCCGCTGCTCACGGCCGAGCACCTCGACGTCCCCTTGGACTTCGAGGGCGCCACCGAGGCCGGCTCGATGCTCGGCACCACCGCGCTCATGATCTTCAACGAGACCGTCTCGGTGCCGTGGGCGGTCATGAAGTGGACCGAGTTCTACGAGCACGAGAGCTGCGGCAAGTGCACCCCGTGCCGCGAGGGCTGCTACTGGATGGCCGGCATCCTGCGCCGCATGGTCGACGGCGAGGGCACCGAGGCCGACATCGACACCCTGCTCGACGTCTGCGACAACGTGCTCGGCCGCTCGTTCTGCGCCCTCGGCGACGGCGCGGTCTCGCCGATCACCAGCGGCATCAAGTACTTCCGTGACGAGTTCGTCGCCCTCTGCGGTGCCCAGCGCCGGCACCCCGAGGTGGAGCGGATCGTCGAGCTGAGCGGAGCCAGCGCATGACCGCCGCGTCTGAGAGGGCCCCGGAGCGGACCACCCAGGACGAGGACCTGCCCCCCGTGCCCGAGGGGCACGTCCGCCTCACGATCGACGACCGGATCGTCGACGCCCCGCAGGGCGAGCTGATCATCCGGACGTGCGAGCGGCTGGGGATCGTCGTCCCGCGCTTCTGCGACCACCCCCTGCTCGACCCGGCCGGCGCGTGCCGCCAGTGCCTGGTCGAGGTGGAGATGAACGGGCGCCCGATGCCCAAGCCGCAGGCCAGCTGCACGATGACCGTCGCCGACGGCATGGTCGTGAAGACGCAGATGACCTCGGCGGTCGCCGACAAGGCGCAGCAGGGCGTCATGGAGCTCCTGCTGATCAACCACCCGCTCGACTGCCCGGTCTGCGACAAGGGCGGCGAGTGCCCGCTGCAGAACCAGGCGATGTCGTCGGGGCGCGCCGAGTCGCGGTTCGTCGAGGAGAAGCGGACCTTCGCCAAGCCGCTGCCGATCTCCGACGAGGTGCTGCTCGACCGCGAGCGCTGCGTGCTCTGCCAGCGCTGCACGCGCTTCTCCCGCCAGATCGCCGGCGACCAGTTCATCGAGCTGCTCGAGCGGGGCGCGCACCAGCAGATCGGCACCGAGGAGACCGCCTTCGGCGAGGGCGAGGACTTCCAGTCCTACTACTCGGGCAACACCATCCAGATCTGCCCGGTCGGGGCGCTGACCTCGGCGTCCTACCGTTTCCGCTCGCGCCCGTTCGACCTCGTCTCCACGCCGGGCGTGGCCGAGCACGACAGCTCGGGCGCCTCGGTGCGCCGTGACTGGCGCCGCGGGGCGGTCCAGCGCGTGCTGGCCGGCGAGGACCCCGAGGTCAACGAGGAGTGGATCGACGACAAGACCCGCTTCGCGTTCCGCTACACCCAGGCCGCCGACCGCATCACCCGCCCGCTCGTGCGCGGTGCCGACGGTGCGCTGCACGACGCGTCGTGGACCGAGGCCCTCGAACGCGCCGCCTCCCTCCTGATCGCAGCCCGTGACGGCCTCGGTGTCAGCGGTGGGCCATCGCAGACACTGGATGACAGCGATGCCACACCGCTGACACCGGGCGAGGGCGAGGAGGACACGGAGCGTGAGCCCAAGCGCGGGGTCGGCGTGCTGCCCGGCGGCCGGTTGACCGTCGAGGACGCGTACGCGTACGGCAAGTTCGCCCGCCTGGCGCTGGGCACCAACGACGTCGACGCCCGCGCGCGGGTGTCCTCGGACGAGGAGCTGGACTTCCTCGCTGCGCATGTCGTCGGCACCGGGCCCGGGCACGTCTGGGCTCCGTCCGTCACCTATGGGGCGCTGGAGTCCGCGCGCACCGTGCTGTGCGTGGCCCTCGAGCCCGAGGAGGAGGCGCCGATCGTCCTGCTGCGGCTGCGCAAGGCCGCGCGGGCGGGGACGCGGGTGCACCACCTCGGGCAGTGGTCGACGCCGGCGGTGGTCAAGACCGGCGGGCACCTCGTGCGGGCCGTGCCGGGCGAGGAGCCGGTCGCGCTCGACGCGCTGCCCGACGAGCTCGACGCCGCCCTGGCCGCGCCGGGTGCGGTGATCCTGGTCGGCGAGCGGGCCGCGGACGTGCCCGGCCTCTACGACGCGGTCGGCGCGCTGGCCAACCGCACCGGGGCCAAGGTCGCGTGGGTGCCGCGACGGGCGGGCGAGCGCGGGGCGCTCGACGCCGGCCTCGTGCCGGGCCTGCTGCCCGGCGGCGGGGCCGTCGCCGACGCCGGGGCCCGCGCGGCGCTCGCGTCGGCGTGGGGCCTCGCCGGGACCGAGCTCCCCGCCACCCCGGGGCGCGACCTCACCGGCATCCTGCGGGCGGCGGCCGACGGCGAGCTCGCCGGCCTCGTGGTCGGCGGCGTCGAGCTCGACGACCTGCCCGACCCGGCGCTGGCGCGCGCGGCGCTGCGCGAGGCCGACGTCGTGGTGAGCCTCGAGCAGCGGCACAGCGAGGTCACCGAGCTCGCCGACGTCGTGCTGCCCGTGGCCCCGGTGATCCACAAGTCCGGCACCTTCCGCAACTGGGAGGGCCGCGACCGGCGCTTCGCCACGACGATCGACCCCTCCGGGGGGTCGGCCGGGCACGTCGGGGGCCGGGCGGCGATCACGCTGCCGGACTGCCGCGTGCTCGACACCCTGGCCGTCGAGATGGACGTCGACCTGTTCACGCAGACCCCCGACGTCGCGGCCGCCGAGTTCACCCGCGTCGCCGCGGCCCTGACCGACGCCCGGAGCGCCGCGCACGGGCACCTCGCGGCCGCCCGGCAGACCCCGGCCGAGGAGCGCGGCGGCGAGCCGGCCCTGCGCCTCGCGAGCTGGCGCCAGCTGCTCGACGGCGGGCGGCTGCTGGTCGACGAGCCCGAGCTGGCGGGCACCGCGCGCCCGCCGCGGATCCGGGTCTCGCCCACCACGGCCACCCGGCTGGGCCTGGTGGAGGGTGCGATGGCCGGGCTCGAGGGCCCGCGCGGTGCCCTGCACCTGCCCGTCGAGCTCGCCGATCTGCCCGACGACGTGGTCTGGGCGCCGGCCCGGGTGCCGCAGCCGGACGGCGGCGTCGTCACCCTGGCCGCGCTCGGCCTCACCCACGGCGGCCCCGTCGCGGTGACGGGCGGGCAGCGGGACCTGACCATCGAGGAGAGCCCGGCGTGAACCCGGTTCCGCCCCCACCGGGGTACTACCAGACCCTCATCGCCGACGACCCGTTCTGGCTGACCCTGATCAAGGTCGTCATCGTGTTCGCGGCGCTCATGCTCGTGACCCTGTTCATGATCTGGTTCGAGCGCCGGGTCGTGGGTCGGATGCAGCAACGCCCCGGCCCGAACTGGAACGGCCCGTTCGGCCTGCTCCAGTCGCTGGCCGACGGCCTCAAGCTGGCGTTCAAGGAGGACGTCCTGCCGGCCGCGCGGGACCGCGCGGTGTTCTTCCTCGCCCCCGTGCTCTCGGTGGTCCCGGCGTTCGTGGCCTGGTCGGTCATCCCGCTGGGGCCCGAGGTGTCGATCTTCGGTGAGGCGACGGCGCTCCAGCTCACCGACGTGCCCGTCGGCATCCTGGTCGTGCTGGCGTGCTCGTCGGTCGGCGTCTACGGGATCGTGCTCGCGGGCTGGGCGTCCGGCTCGCCCTACCCGCTGCTCGGCAGCCTGCGCAGCGCCGCCCAGGTGATCTCCTACGAGCTCGCCCTCGGCCTGTCGATCATCGGGGTGGTGCTCTACGCGGGCTCGCTGTCCACCGCCGACATCGTCTCCGCTCAGCAGACCGGGTGGTACATCTGGCTGCTCCCGGTCAGCTTCCTCATCTTCGCGGTGTCGATGGTCGGCGAGACCAACCGTGCCCCGTTCGACCTGCCCGAGGCCGAGTCGGAGCTGGTCGGCGGCTTCCACACCGAGTACTCGTCGCTGAAGTTCGCGCTGTTCTTCCTCGCCGAGTACGTCAACATGGTCACGCTCTCCGCCGTGGCCACCACGCTGTTCCTCGGCGGCTGGATGGCGCCGTGGCCGCTCTCGCTGATCCCGGGGGTCAACGAGGGCTGGCTGCCTCTGCTGTGGTTCTTCGGCAAGACGCTGGCGTTCCTGTTCGTCTACGTCTGGCTGCGCGGCACGCTCCCCCGCCAGCGCTACGACCAGTTCATGCGGCTGGGCTGGAAGCTGCTCATCCCGGTCGGCCTGCTCTGGCTGGTGCTCGTGGCCGCCCTGCGGGTGCTGCGCACCGAGCTGACCACCGGGCAGATCCTCATCGCCGGCGGCGTGGCGCTGGTCGTGCTCGTCGGCGCGGCGCTGCTGCTGCCCGACCAGGCGCCGCCCGAGGAGGACCCCGAGCCCCCGGTCGTCGCCGACTACCCCGTGCCCCCGCTCGACCTCGCGGTCCCGCCCACCCCGAAGCGGCGCCGCCGCGCGGTGACGGCGGCGCGCGAGGAGCCCGAGCAGGGCGGCGAGACCGTCACCGCCGGCGCGAGCCGGGAGGGAGATCGCTGATGGGCCTGTTCGACGGTGTCGCCGGTTTCGGCGTCACCTTCTCGACCATGTTCCGCAAGGTCGTCACCGAGGACTACCCGCGGGTGAAGAAGGTGACCGCCCCGCGGTACCACGGGCGGCACCAGCTCAACCGCCACCCGGACGGCCTCGAGAAGTGCGTCGGCTGCGAGCTGTGCGCCTGGGCCTGTCCGGCCGACGCGATCTACGTCGAGGGCGGCGACAACACCGACGAGGAGCGCTACTCGCCGGGCGAGCGCTACGGCGCGATCTACCAGATCAACTACCTGCGCTGCATCGGCTGCGGCCTGTGCATCGAGGCGTGCCCGACGCGCTCGTTGACGATGACCAACGAGTACGAGCTCGCCGACGACGACCGCCAGGACCTGATCTACGACAAGGAGCGGCTGCTCGCCCCGCTGCTGCCGGGGATGGAGCAGCCGCCGCACCCCATGCGGCTGGGCGAGGACGAGCAGGACTACTACGTCCAGGGCCCGGAGATGGCCCGCCGCCGCGACGTCCACGACTCCACCAGCGACGAGATCGACATCTCCGGGGCGGCACGGTGAGCGCCGCCGGCCTGGTGCTGTCCGCCGCCCCGGTGACCGGCGGCGGGGAGATGACGACCGGCGAGGCCGTCGTCTTCTGGATCCTCGGCCCGCTCGCCCTCGCCGGCGGGCTGGGCATGATCTTCAGCCGCAACGCCGTGCACTCGGCGCTCTGGCTCGTGATGACGATGCTGAGCCTCGGCGTGCTCTACGTCGTGCAGCAGGCGCCGTTCCTGGGCGTCACCCAGATCATCGTCTACACCGGCGCGATCATGATGCTGTTCGTCTTCGTGCTCATGATGGTCGGCCGGGACGCCTCGGACTCGCTGGTCGAGGTGCTGCGCGGCCAGCGTCTGGCCGCCGCCGTGCTGGGCGTCGGTCTCGGCGGGCTGGCCGTGGCCGCGGTGGCCGACACGTTGACCGCCGGCGGTCCGGTGGGGCTGGGTCCGGGTTACGGGCCCGAGGCCCGCGGCAACGTCGTGCTGCTGGGCAGCAGCATCTTCCTGGACTACGTGCTCGCCGTGGCGCTCAGCTCCTTCCTGCTCACCGCGGCGGCGCTCGGGGCGCTGGTCTACGCCTTCGCCGGCCGTCCCCGGCGGGCCGCGTCGTCGCAGCGGGCCCGGGTCACCGAGCGCCTGCGCGGGCCGCTGTCGGGCTACGGCTCGCGCTCCGGGCCCGGTGTCTTCGCCACCGCCGACTCGGTGGCCACGCCGGCGCTGCTGCCCGACGGGTCGGTGGCCCCGGCGTCGTTGTCGAACATCATCGAGGCGACCCGCCGCGAGCGCCTGGACGCCGACATCGCCGACGTGCAGTCGGAGAGCGGGCCGGCCGGGGACGTGGACGCCCGGGCCCTGCGGGGCGACGGGGACGGCGGCGGCGAGAGCGGCGGGGACAGCGGTGCCGGCAGCACCCACGACCGCCTCAGCGCCGGCGACCACGGGAGCACCGAGAGCGAGACCACCCGATGAGCCCCACGGCCTACCTGCTGCTCTCCGCGCTGCTGTTCGCCATCGGCGCGGTCGGCGTGCTGGTCCGGCGCAACGCGATCATCGTCTTCATGTGCGTCGAGCTGATGCTCAACGCGGTGAACCTGACGCTCGTCACGTTCTCGCGGATCAACGGCTCGCTGGACGGCCAGATCATGGCCTTCTTCGTGATCGTCGTGGCGGCCGCGGAGGTCGTCGTCGGCCTCTCGATCATCATGGCCATCTTCCGCACCCGTCGGACCACCTCGGTCGACGACGCCAACCTGCTGAAGTACTGAGGGGGGACACCGAGTCGTGTCGCTGATCTCGTCGGCGCTCCCGGCCTCCGCGCCGCTCCCCGAGGTGCTCCCGGCCGAGGGCACCGGGAGCGTGGCCTGGCTGCTCGTCGCGCTGCCCGCGCTGGGCGCGCTCGTGCTGTTCGTCGGAGGGCGCCGCACCGACCGCTGGGGCCACGTGCTCGGCGTGCTGACGGTCGTCGCGTCGTTCGCCGTCGCGGTCGTGCTCTTCGCCGGGTCGCTGGCGCTGCCCGCGGAGGAGCGGGTGCGCGAGCTGCCGCTCTACGAGTGGTTCGCCGTGGGCGCGCTGGACGTCGAGTTCGGGCTGCGGATCGACCCGCTGTCGCTGACGTTCGCGCTGCTCATCACCGGCGTCGGGTCGCTGATCCACATCTATTCGGTGGGCTACATGGCCCACGACCCGGACCGGCGGAAGTTCTTCGCCCAGCTCAACCTGTTCGTCGCGGCGATGCTCGTGCTCGTCCTCGGCAACGGGTTCGTGACGCTCTACCTCGGATGGGAGGGCGTCGGCCTCGCGTCCTACCTGCTCATCGGCTTCTACACCGGACGCCGCTCGGCGGGCAGCGCGGCGAAGAAGGCGTTCCTCATGAACCGTGTGGGCGACGTCGGGCTCGCGCTGGCGATCTTCCTGCTGTTCGTCGAGCTGGGCACGACCCAGTACGCCGAGGTGTTCGCCCGCGCCGGGGAGATCTCGCCGGGCGCGCTCACGGCGATCACGCTGCTCCTGCTGCTCGGCGCGTGCGGCAAGTCCGGCCAGTTCCCGCTGCAGTCCTGGCTCCCCGACGCCATGGAGGGCCCGACCCCGGTCTCCGCGCTCATCCACGCGGCGACGATGGTCACCGCCGGCGTCTACCTCATCGCCCGGGCCAACCCGCTCTACGACCTCGCGCCCGTCGGCCAGCTCGTCGTCACGATCGTCGGGGCGATCACCCTGGTGCTCGGCGCGATCATCGGGTGCGCCTACGACGACATCAAGAAGGTCCTGGCCTACTCCACGGTCAGCCAGATCGGCTACATGATGCTCGCCGTCGGGCTCGGACCGGTCGGCTACGCCGCCGCGCTGGCCCACCTGCTGGCCCACGGCTTCTTCAAGGCCGGCCTGTTCCTCGGCGCCGGCTCGGTGATGCACGGGATGGCCGACGAGACCGACATGCGCCGCTTCGGCGGGCTCTGGCGCCACATGCCGGTGACGTTCTGGACGTTCACCTTCGGCTACCTGGCACTGATCGGCTTCCCGTTCCTCTCCGGCTTCTACACGAAGGACCTGATCATCGAGGCGTCGCTGACCGCGGGGCCGATCGCCGGCTGGATCCTCGGTGTGGCCGCCCTGCTGGCCGCGGGGCTGACCGCCTTCTACATGACCCGCCTCATGCTCATGACCTTCTTCGGGCCCGAGCGCTGGCGTGACCTGCAACCGCGGCGGATCGACGCCGCGGACCTCGAGGACCCGCCGGAGCACTACCACCCGCACGAGTCGACCGCCTCGATGACCGCGCCGATGGTGCTGCTGGCGATCGGCTCGATCGGCGCCGGGGCGTTCCTCGTCGGCGGCGAGCGCCTCGCCCACTACCTCGAGGCCTCGATCGGTCCGACGATCGAGCCGTACGACGTCCCGGCCGTGTTCTACGTGGGGCTGGTCCCCTACGTCGCCACAGTGCTGATGCTCGCCGGCGCCGGTGTCGCGTACCTCCTCGTGGGCCGCCGGCCGGTGCCGGTCGAGCGCCCGCAGCGGGTGAGCCTGCCGGTGCGGGCCGCGCGAGCCGACCTCTACGCCAACGCGATCAACGAGGGCGTCATCGCCCGCCCGGGCATCTGGCTCTCGCGCGCGCTGGTCTACCTCGACAACCGCGGCGTGGACGGGGCCGTCAACGGCACCGCCGCCCTGCTCGGCGGCACGTCGGGCCGGCTGCGGCGCACGCAGACCGGCTTCGTCCGCTCCTACGCCCTGACCATCCTGGGAGGCTCCGTCGTGCTCGTCGCGGCCCTGCTCACCGTGGGCGGGCTCGGATGAGCGCGCTGCTGCTGGCCCTGCTGCTGGTCCCGCTCGTCGGCGCCGCCGTCTGCGGCGTGATGGCCACGCGGGAACACCTGGACCGCGCGGGCAAGGCGGTCGGCCTCGCGTTCTCCGCGGTCTCGCTCGTGCTCGTCGCGATCGTCTGGGCGCAGTTCCGCACCGGCCCCGGGGTGCCCCGCTTCCAGGGCAGGCTGTCGGTGGAGTGGATCCCGGCGTTCGGGACGCGCTTCGCCCTCGGTCTCGATGGCATCGCGCTGACGATGATCGCGCTGCTCGCGGTGCTGGTGCCGATCGTGCTGGGCTTCGGCTGGGCCGAGAAGCTGCCGCCCGGGCGCACCGGCGCCGGCTTCACCGCGCTGATGCTCGCCACCCAGGGCGTGCTCGTCGGCGTGTTCGCCGCCACCGACGTGTTCCTGTTCTACGTCCTGTTCGAGGCGATGCTCGTCCCGATGTACTTCCTCATCGGGCGCTTCGGCGGGCCGCGCCGCCAGTACGCCGCGGTGAAGTTCTTCCTGTACTCGTTCCTCGGCGGCCTCATCATGCTGGCGTCGGTGATCGGGCTGTACGTGGCCAGCGACGCCCGGCTCGGCGAGGGCACCTTCGACTGGACGGCGCTGCAGGGCATGGCCGCGCAGCTGCCGCTCGAGACCCAGATCTGGCTCTTCCTCGGGTTCTTCGCGGCGTTCGCCATCAAGGCGCCGCTCGTGCCGCTGCACACGTGGCTGCCCGACGCCGGTGCCGAGGCGCCGGTGGCCGGAGCCGTCATCCTGGTCGGCCTGCTCGACAAGGTCGGCGTGTTCGGGTTCCTGCGCTACTCGCTGCCGCTGTTCCCCGCCGCGTCCCGCGAGCTCGCCCCGCTGGTGCTCACGCTCGCCGTGATCGGGGTGCTGTACGGGGCGCTGCTCGCCGCGGCGCAGACCGACATGAAGCGCTTCGTCGCCTACACCTCCATCGCGCACTTCGGCTACATCGCGCTGGGCATCTTCGCCTTCACGTCCCAGTCGATCGCCGGGGCCTCGCTGTACATGGTCAACCACGGCATCGCGACGGCGATGCTCTTCCTCGCGGTCGGCCTGCTGATCCGCCGCGGCGGCACGGCGTCGATGACCGAGTACGGCGGCGTCGGGCGCGCGGCCCCGCTGCTCGCCGGGATGTTCCTGATCGCCGGGCTCTCGACGCTGTCCTTGCCGGGGACGAACTCGTTCGTCAGCGAGTTCCTCGTGCTCATCGGCGCGTTCTCGACGCGACCGGTGTTCACGGTCGTGGCGACGGTGGGCATCGTGTTCGCCGCGCTGTACGTGCTGTGGGTCTACCAGCGGGTCTTCACCGGCCCGCTGCGCGGCGCGGCCGTGGTCGGCGACGGTCCGGGCGCGGCGTCGGCCGCGACCATGTCCGGCACCGACGACACCGGCGACGGCTCCTGGGCGCGGCGGACGACGGCCCGCTTCGGTGACCTCACCCGCGGCGAGGTCGCGGTGATGGCCCCGCTGGTCGCCCTGGTCCTCGTGCTCGGCTTCTTCCCCGGCCCGGTCCTCGAGGTCCTCGAGCCGGCCGTGTCGGCGACCATGGCCGAGGTCGGCGCGACCGACCCCGTCGGCCCGCCCACCCCGATCAACGGAGTCCCGCGATGACCGCGCCGACCTTCCCGAGCATCGACTACGCCGCGCTCGCCCCCGTGCTCGTCGTGTTCGGCGCGGCGTGCCTGGCGGTGCTGTTCGAGGCCGTGCTGCCCCTGCGGGGCCGGAGCCGCGTCCAGCTCGGGCTGACCCTCGTCGCCGTGGTCGCGGCCCTGGTCGCCGTCGTGGCCCGCGCGACGTCGGGCGCCCCCGCGGTCTCGACGCTGGCGGAGGCCCTCGCCGTCGACGGGCCCGCGCTGTTCCTGTGGGGCACGCTGCTCGCCCTCGCCCTGCCCAGCGTGCTGTTGATGGCCGACCGGTCGGTGGAGCCGGGCGGCGCGTTCGTCGCCGACCCCGTGGCGCTGGCCGAGGTCGAGGCCGAGAGCCGGGTCGGCGTCGGCGCGTCCCGCGGCGGGAGCCGGTCCGCCGGAACCTCGGGCGGGTCGGCGGGAGGCGGCGGGCGAGGGGCCCGCGACGCGGCCCGCGCCGAGGGCCACACCGAGATCTACCCGCTGCTGCTCTTCGCCCTCGGCGGCATGATGGTGTTCTGCGCGGCCGACGACCTGCTGACGATGTTCGTCGCGCTCGAGGTGCTCAGCATCCCGCTGTACCTGCTGTGCGGGCTCGCGCGGCGCCGGCGGCTGATGAGCCAGGAGTCGGCGGTCAAGTACTTCCTGCTCGGCGCCTTCTCCTCGGCGTTCTTCCTCTACGGGCTCGCCCTGCTCTACGGCTACGCGGACTCGGTGAAGCTCTCGGACATCTCGCTCGCCGCCGCGGGCTCGCTGCGCCCGGACTCGCTGCTGTTCGCCGGGATCGCGCTCGTCGTGGTCGGGCTGATGTTCAAGGCGTCGGTGGGCCCGTTCCACACGTGGACCCCCGACGTCTACCAGGGCGCACCCACGTCGGTGACCGCGTTCATGGCCGCGTGCACCAAGGTCGCCGCGTTCGGCGCGATCCTGCGCGTCTTCACCGTCGCGTTCGGGTCGACGGTGTGGGAGTGGCGCGGCGTGCTCTGGGTGGTCGCGATCATCTCGATGGTCGTCGGCGCGGTGCTGGGCCTGACCCAGACCGACGTCAAGCGCATGATCGCGTACTCGTCGGTCGCCCACGCCGGCTTCCTGCTGCTCGGCGCCATGGCGATCACGCCGGCCGGGCTGTCGGCGACGCTGTTCTACCTGCTGGCCTACGGCTTCACCACCGTCGCGCTGTTCGGGCTGGTGTCGCTGGTGCGCGGGCCGGAGGGGGAGGCGACCCACCTCTCGGCGTGGGCGGGGCTCGCGAAGCGGGCACCGGTGGCCGCGGCCGCGGTGACGTTCCTCATGCTGGCGCTGGCCGGGATCCCCCTGACGAGCGGCTTCACCGCGAAGTTCGCGGTGTTCTCCGCGGCCCTGGCCGACGGCATGACGCCGCTGGTCATCGTGGCCCTCGTGGTCAGTGCGGTGGCCGCGTTCTTCTACCTGCGGCTCATCGTGCTCATGTACTTCTCGGAGCCGGCCGCGGACGGACCGACCGTGAGCGTGCCTGGCCCGTTCACGACGGTGGCGATCACACTGGGGGTCGTGGTGACCCTGCTGCTCGGCGTCGTGCCGACCGCCGTCCTCGGATGGGTCGAGGGCCTGTCCTTCCTCACCTGATGTCCGGACCCCGACTGACGCAGGTCGCGGGACTGCCGATCTCCGACCCGGAGCTCGCGGCCGCGGTCGGCGACGGCCTCGACCGTGTGGAGGACCTGCTGCGCCGCGAGGTGCACAGCGACTACCGGTTCGTGACCGACACGTCGCTGCACCTCATCGAGGCCGGCGGGAAGCGGTTCCGTCCGCTGCTGACGCTGCTGGCGGCGCAGCTCGCGGGCGGCACGTCGGAGGACGTGGTGGTCGCGGCGACGTCGGTGGAGCTGGTGCACCTGGCGACGCTGTACCACGACGACGTCATGGACGAGGCGACGATGCGTCGCGGCGCCGAGAGCGCCAACGCCCGCTGGGACAACACCGTCGCGATCCTCACCGGCGACTACCTGTTCGCCCACGCCTCGCGGCTGGTCTCGCAGCTGGGGCCGGATGCGGTGCGGATCATCGCCGAGACGTTCGCCGAGCTCGTGACGGGGCAGATGCGCGAGACCCGGGGCCCGCGCGACGGCGAGGACGCCGTGGAGCACTACCTCGCCGTGGTGGCCGAGAAGACGGGCTCGCTGATCGCGACCTCGGGGCGCTTCGGGGCCATGTTCGCGGGGGCGCCGCCGGAGCACGTGACCGCGATGAGCCGGTTCTCCGAGATCATCGGGACCGCGTTCCAGCTCTCCGACGACATCATCGACATCGCCTCGCCGTCCGGGGACTCGGGCAAGACCCCGGGGACCGACCTGCGCGAGGGCGTGGCGACGCTGCCGGTGCTCTACACGCTCGCCGGCGACGGGCCGGAGGTCGCGCGGCTGCGCGCGCTGGGCGTCGGGAGCCGGGAGCTGGCCGACGACGAGGTCGACGAGGCGCTCGAGCTGCTGCGGGGATCGGCGGGGCTGCAGGAGGCCCGCGCGGCCCTCGACGCCCGCGCCGACGCCGCCCGCGCCGAGCTCGCCGCCCTCCCCGAGGGCCCCGCCCGCCAGGCCCTCGCCGCCCTCCTCGACTACACCGTCGCGCGCACCGGCTGACCCATGTGCGTGATCTTCTGACCTATAGGTCAGAAGATCACGCACGTAGGGGGCGGGCGCGGAGGGCGTCGGCCGTGAAGATCACGAGAGCGGCCCAGATCAGCGAGACACCGATCCACCGCGACACCGGCATGGCCTCGCCGGCGACGATCACGCCCCACAGGAACTGCAGGGTCGGGTTGATGTACTGCAGCACCCCGAGGGTGGCCAGCGGCAGCCGCCGGGCGCCCGCGGCGAAGAGCAGGAGCGGCACCATCGTCACCGGGCCCGCGGCCATCAGCAGCAACGCGTGCCCCACGCCGTGGCCGGTGAACGTGCCCGTGCCGGCGACCTGGAGCCCGATCAGGAAGACGATCGCGAGCGGGCCGAGCAGGAACCCCTCCGCGGTCAGCCCGGGGATCGGGTCCAGCGGCACACGGTTCTTCACCAGCCCGTAGACCCCGAAGCTCACGGCCAGGACCAGGGTGATCCACGGCAGCCGCCCGGTGCCGACGGTCAGGACGACGACCGCGGCGGCCGCCAGCCCGATCGCCGCCCACTGCACCGGGCGCAGGCGCTCGCGGAGCACGACCACCGCGAGCAGCACCGACACCAGTGGCGTGGCGTAGTACCCCAGCGCGGCATCGACGACGTGGGCGTTCGTCGTCGCCCAGATGTAGGTGCCCCAGTTCACCGCGATCAGCGCCGACCCGGCCGTGATCAGCGCCCACGTCCGCCACGGGAGGCCCCGCAGGTCCGACCACCGCCGCGCGACGGTGATCACCAGGAGCATCCCGACGAGCGTCCACGCCACCCGGTGCGCCACCGACTCGACGGCGTCGGCCGGCGCGAGCAGCGGCCAGAAGGCGGGCGAGAGACCCCAGAGGGCGTACGCGCCGACCGCGGCGGTGTAGCCGCGACCGGTGCCGCCGGCGCGTCCCTCCGCGCCGACCGCCGTCACGGTCGGGTCGGCGGTGGCCACCACCGCACTCCACCACGACCCGCCGGTCGCCGCCCACCTCCGCCGGACGTGACCCGTGCCGCAGCCGCCGTGTCGAGCCTCAGGCGACGAGCCGGAACGACGAGCCGGAGCTGCCCTGCGTCCACGCGGCGGGCAGCGCGGCGGCGAGCGCGTGCTGGGCGCGCCAGCCGGTGCAGTGCCCCGGGACGACGAGGGACGGGTCGAGCTCGGTCAGGGCCGAGACGGTCGGCCCGATCACCGGCTCGAACGCCGGCCCGCTCAGGTGCAGCCCGCCGAGCAGACCGTGCAGCGTGCGCACGCCGGTGAGCCGCTGGGCGTGCCGGACGATGTTGACCACGCCGGCGTGCCCGCACCCGGTCACGACGACCAGGCCGCGGCCGCGGACGTGCACGACCAGCGCCTGGTCGTCGATCACCAGAGGGTCGTGCTCCCACGCGCTGCCGGTCCACGCCTGGTGGGCGGGCGGCATGCCGCGCTCGAACTCGGTGGTCCGGTCCACCTCGCCGGTGATCAGGACACAGCCGTCGACCAGGAGCGACGGTTCACGACGCTCGACGAGGGAGAACCCCTCGCCGTCGAGGGCGCGCGGGCTCAGGGTGGGCAGCTCGTGGGGCTCGTGCTGCGGCGGGGCGAGGCGCCGGCGCGTCCAGGCCCGGGGGTGCAGCACCATCGGCATCCGGCGCGCGCCGAGCCGCCGCGCCAGCCCGGCCAGCCCGCCGGCGTGGTCGAAGTGCCCGTGGCTGAGGACGACGCCCTGGACCGCGGCGAGGTCCACCTCCAGCCGGTCGGCGTTGGTGACGACGGCGTCCGGGGAGAGCCCGGTGTCGAAGAGCAGCGAGGTCGTGGTGCGGCCGCGGCGGACGGTGACCAGGGCGGCGAACCCGTGCTCGGCGACCAGGCCGACCGCCGTCTCGCGGCCCTCGAACTGGGGTGCCACGGCCCGGCCCGCGGTGAAGTCCGCCCGCCGGGTGCGCTCGTCGTCCACGAGCAGGGCGTCGTAGACGTTGTCGACGAGGGTGGTCACCTCGACCTCGTCGACGGGCTCCAGCGCGACGGGGTCGACGGCCTCACCCGGCGCGGGCCGTGGCAGCGCCTGCCCGACCCCGGGGTCCGATCCGTCCTCGCACATGTCGGCCTCCCCGGATCCGGTGGACCGGGGCATGGTCGGACGTCCGGGGACGCAGCGGAAGGGCCGGAGGTCACCACCGCGGGTGTGCGCGCGTGCCCGTGCTCCAGCACGGGCAAGCGCGCACGAGCGCGGAGCGCAAAGTGCTACTGCTCGTTCTCGGGCTCCGGCAGGACCGCCCAGGTGTCCTTGCCCCGCAGCAGGGCGCCGAGCGAGTCGCCGCGGTCGGTCGCCTGCTGCTTCGCCGCCGCGACCTGGGCGCGGGCGCCGTCGTCGTAGGTCGGGCGGTCGACCTTGCGGAAGATCCCGGTGACGGTGTGGGTCAGGTCCTGGTCGGACAGGCGCGACAGCGCGAACGACTGCGTCGGGTCCTCCTCGCCGGCGCGGTGGATCACGACGTCGTCCTCGGCCACCCCGCCAGGTCCGCCGACGGCAGCCACCTCGAGGCCCCCCGTCGCCGAGCGCACGACCCCGTACTCGCCGTCGTTGCCGAACCGGATCGGCTCGCCGTCGACCAGCGGGATCAGCCGCTCGGCCACGCCGTCGCCCTTGCGCAGGACGTCGAACGAGCCGTCGTTGAAGATCGGGCAGTCCTGGAAGATCTCAACGAGCGAGGCGCCGCGGTGCGCCGCCGCCTGGCGGAGCACCTCGGTGAGGCCCTTGCGGTCGGAGTCGAGCGCGCGCCCGACGAACGTCGCCTCCGCACCGAGGGCCAGCGAGACCGGGTTGAACGGGGCGTCGATCGAACCCATCGGCGTCGACTTGGTGACCTTGCCGGTCTCCGAGGTCGGCGAGTACTGGCCCTTGGTCAGCCCGTAGATCCTGTTGTTGAACAGCAGGATCGTGATGTTCATGTTGCGGCGCAGCGCGTGGATCAGGTGGTTGCCCCCGATCGACAGCGCGTCGCCGTCGCCGGTGACGACCCAGACCGAGAGGTCGGGGCGCGTCACCGCCAGCCCGGTGGCGATCGTCGGCGCGCGCCCGTGGATCGAGTGCATGCCGTACGTGTCGAGGTAGTACGGGAAGCGCGACGAGCAGCCGATGCCCGAGACGAACACGATGTTCTCGCGCTTGAGCCCGAGCTCGGGCAGGAAGCCGCGCACCGACGCGAGGACCGCGTAGTCGCCGCAGCCCGGGCACCAGCGCACCTCCTGGTCGGAGGTGAAGTCCTTGGCCTTCTGCGGCTCGTCGGTGGTCGGCACGAGGTCGAGCCCGCCCCCGAAGGACGGCTGACCCAGCTCCACAGCGCTCATGCGGGCAGATCCCCCTTGACGGCATCGGTGAGGACGCCGGCGAGCTCCTCGGCCTGGAACGGCAGGCCGGCGACCTTGGTGTAGGAGTGCGCGTCGACCAGGTACCGGGCGCGCAGCAGCATCGCGAGCTGCCCGAGGTTCATCTCGGGCACGACGACGCGACGGTAGGACCGGAGCACGTCGCCGAGGTTGCGCGGCAGCGGGTTGAGGTGGCGCAGGTGCGCCTGGGCCACCGTGAGCCCCGCCGCGCGGACCCGGCGGCAGGCGGCCCCGATCGGCCCGTACGACGAGCCCCAGCCGACGACGAGCACCTCGGCCTCACCCGACGGGTCGTCCACGTCGATGTCGGGCACCGGGATGCCGTCGATCTTGGCCTGGCGCAGCCGGACCATGCGGTCGTGGTTGTCCGGGTCGTAGGAGATCGTCCCGCGGCCGTCGGCCTTCTCCAGGCCGCCGATGCGGTGCTCGAGCCCGGCGGTCCCGGGGATCGCCCAGGGCCGGGCGAGGGTGTCGGCGTCGCGCAGGTAGGGCCAGAACTCGTCGGACCCGTCGGGGGCGTTCGGCTCGGTGGCGAACGTGACCGACAGGTCGGGGAGCTCGTCGACGTCCGGGACCCGCCACGGCTCCGAGCCGTTGGCGATCGCGCCGTCGGAGAGCAGGAACACCGGGGTGCGGTAGGTCAGCGCGATCCGCGCGGCCTCGAGGGCGGCGTCGAAGCAGTCCGACGGCGACTGCGGGGCGATGATCGGCACCGGCGCCTCGCCGTTGCGCCCGTACATGGCCTGCAGGAGGTCGGCCTGCTCGGTCTTGGTGGGCAGGCCGGTCGACGGGCCGCCGCGCTGGACGTCGAGGATCAGCAGTGGCAGCTCGAGCGCCACCGCGAGCCCGATCGTCTCGGACTTCAGCGCGACACCGGGGCCCGAGGTCGACGTGACGCCGAGCGAGCCGCCGAACGACGCGCCGAGCGCGGCGCCGATGCCCGCGATCTCGTCCTCGGCCTGGAAGGTCGTGACGCCGAAGCCCTTGTGCTTGGAGAGCTCGTGCAGCACGTCGGAGGCCGGGGTGATCGGGTAGGTGCCCAGGAACACCGGCAGCTTCGCCTGCTGGCCGGCGGCGACGACGCCGTAGGCGAGCGCCAGGTTGCCGGTGATCTGCCGGTAGGTGCCCTCGGCGAGCCGCGCGGGCGCGACCTCGTAGGTGACCGCGAAGCTCTCGGTGGTCTCGCCGTAGTTCCACCCGGCGCGGAAGGCCAGGATGTTGGCCTCGGCGAGGTCGGGCTTCTTCGCGAACTTCTCGCGGAGGAACTGCTCGGTGCCCTCGGTGCCGCGGTGGTACATCCACGACAGCAGGCCCAGCGCGAACATGTTCTTCGCGCGCTCGGCGTCCTTCTTGCTCATCCCGGTCGGCTCGAGCGCCCCGCGGGTGAGCGTCGCCATCGCGACCTCGTGGACGGTGTAGGGTTCCAGCGAGTCGTCGGATAGCGGGTTGGCCTCGTAGCCGACCTTCGCGAGGTTCCGCTTGGTGAACTCGTCGGTGTTGACGATGAGGATCCCGCCGTGCGGCAGGTCCTTCAGGTTCGCCTTCAGCGCCGCCGGGTTCATCGCCACGAGGACGTCGGGACGGTCGCCGGGGGTGAGGATGTCGTAGTCGGCGAAGTGGAGCTGGAAGCTCGACACTCCGGGGAGCGTCCCGGCGGGGGCGCGGATCTCGGCGGGGAAGTTCGGCAGCGTGGCCAGGTCGTTGCCGAACGCCGCAGCCTCCGACGTGAACCGATCACCGGTCAGCTGCATGCCGTCACCCGAGTCACCCGCGAAGCGGATCACCACGCGGTGGGTCTGGCGCACTTCCCGACCGGCCGGCCCGACGGCGGTGTCAGTGCTCATCGGAGCGATCGCGTCCCTTCGCGTCCTCGTGGGTCATCCCTTGGTGAAGAGCGGACCACCCAGGCTAACCTCACCGACGAGCCGATCACCGGCGGCTGGTCGCGGGTCACACGCTGGACCGAACAAGCCGGTGGCGCACCCCCACCGTTCCCCCTGGCGGACCAGTGCTCAGCGCTTCCCGGTGGAGGCGCGGACGCGCGCGAGCCCCTCGCGGAACCCCTCCGAGCGCAGCGACTCCAGCTGCGGGCCGACCTCGACGGCGACGGCGTCGTGGTGCCGGTCGAGCTGTCCCGTCGCGCGGATGCTGGCCCTGGTGGCGACGACCAGCGCGCGCGGGGCGGCCGCCGAGGTCGCGGCCATGCGCAGCGCCTCGGCCACCGCGGGGGAGCGCCCGTCGGCGCCGTCGCCGGTGGCCACCTTCAGCGCCAGACCCAGCTCGACGGCCCGCGCGGCGTCGAGACCCTCGCCACCGAGCAGCATCGCGGTCGTGGCCTGCGGGCCGACGATCCGCTGCGCCATCCACGTCATCCCGCCACCGGGGTGCACGCCCAGGCGCAGGAAGCCCGGCTCGAAGCGGGCGGTCTCGCCGGCGATGCGCACGTCGGCGGCCAGGGCGAGGTTGAGCCCGGCCCCGACGGCGGGCCCGTCGACGGCGGCGAACGTCGGCAGCGGGCACTCGGCCAGCGCCAGAAACCCGGCGTAGATCCGCTGCAGCGCGTCGGGGCCGGCCTCGCCGGCCGCGGCCAGCTCGTCGAGGTCACCGCCGGCGCAGAACGCGGGCTTGGGGTCGTCGTCGCCCGTGACGACCACCGCGTGCACCGACTCGTCGGCGGCGACCTCGTCGAGCACGGCGACGAGACGGTCCGACAGCGCGCCGGTCATGGCGTTGCGGCGCTTCGGGTCGGACACGGTGAGGAGCGCGGTGGCCCCGACGGGGCCGTCGAGGCGCTCCAGACGGACATCGGGCTCGGCCATGGGCGACAGCATGCCGTGGGGTGACGCGGCTCGCGGCCCGGAGGTCGTTGGCATGGGTAACGTGCGGCGGGTGCCGACCTCCACCATCGAGCCGCCCGCCGACGCGGAGGCGCCCCGGCGTCACCCCAAGGCGCCCGGACCCGGCGAGCGCACCCGCGAGCACCACAGCCAGTGCCGGGGCTGCGCCGACGTGCCCGGCAGCCTGCGCATCCGCTCGTGGGTGGAGGACGACGGGGTGTCGGTGCGCAGCCGCTTCGACGTCCTCGACGAGCACCAGGGCGGGCCGGGTCTGCTGCACGGCGGCTTGTTGATGACCGCGTTCGACGACGCGCTCGGCACCGCGCACACGCAGGTCGTGCGGGCCGCGGTCACGGCGCGGATGGAGACCGACTTCCGCCGCCCCGTGCCGGTCGGGACGACGCTGTGGCTGCGCTCCCGGGTCGACGCGGTGGTGGGGCGCAAGGTCTACACCTCGGGTGTCGCCTACCTCGGCGAGCTCGACGGCGAGGTCGCGGGCACCGCCCGGGCGCTCTTCGTCAAGGTCGGCGCGGAGCACTTCCTCAAGCACAGCCGCCCCGAGGACCTCGAGGCCCTCGGCGCCAGCCGCGAGGTGATCGAGGCCGCGCGCGCGGCGCCGTAGACGCGGGAACGGCGACCCGTCCCCCGACGTTGATCCGGACAACGGATCCCGTCGAGGAGGAGCACGTGCGCAACGGCCTGAAGACCGCGATGCTGCTGGGCGCGCTCAGCGCGATCGTGCTGGTCCTCGGCTCGCTGTTCGGCCGCGGGGGGCTGCTGATCGCCCTGCTGGTCGCGCTCGGCGTCAACGGCTACGCCTACTTCAACTCCGACAAGCTCGCGTTGCGGGCCATGCGCGCCTACCCGGTGAGCGAGGCCGAGCAGCCGGCGATGTACCGCATCGTGCGCGAGCTGGCGACCGATGCGCACCAGCCGATGCCGCGCCTCTACGTCAGCCCCACCGAGGCGCCCAACGCCTTCGCCACCGGCCGCAACCCGCGCAACGCGGCGGTGTGCGCGACCACCGGCATCCTGACGCTGCTCGACGAGCGCGAGCTGCGCGGCGTCCTCGGGCACGAGCTCTCCCACGTCTACAACCGCGACATCCTGATCTCGTCCGTGGCCGGCGCGCTGTCGAGCGTCGTGTCCTACCTGGTGCTCGCGGCCCAGCTCTTCGGCGGCAACCGCAACCTCCTCGCCACCCTGGCGGTCGCGATCATCGGGCCCGTCGCGGCGGGGATCATCCAGATGTCGATCAGCCGGTCGCGGGAGTACCAGGCCGACGCCAGCGGCGCGGCGCTGACCGACGACCCGCTGGCCCTGGCCTCGGCGCTGCGCAAGCTGCAGTACGGCACGGCCGCCGCCCCGCTGCCGCCGGACCCGAAGCTGGTCAGCCAGTCGCACCTGATGATCGCCAACCCGTTCCGCCCGGGCGAGGGCCTCTCGCGGATGTTCTCCACCCACCCGCCGCTCGACGACCGCATCGCCCGCCTGGAGGCCATGGCCGCCGGCGGTCGCTGACCCCTGGGGACCGCCCTCCACCGCCGTGCCCCGCGCCGGCCCGACCGCTCCGCGTCACCTGTACGAGTCGCACACGGGGTGTGCGAGCAATGCGGCTTTGCTGGCGTTCGACGCCAGGATCGCCACATCCTCGCTCGCGCGACACGCCGGTGTGGGATCGTCGTGAGGTTCCGCCGACGTTCCCCTGACGAATTCGCGTCCTCGGCGGAGTCGAGGCCGGTATTCGTGCGAGCGCGCATTCCGGTTCGATTTTCCCCCCTTCCGGAAACGGGCGAACCCCGATGCGGCGGAGCGCGGAGAACGAGGCGGGAGATGCCGGCGGCGAGGCCGGTGTCGTGTGGAAAGGCCTCCGATGAGGACATCCAGGAAGATCGCCGGGCTGGTCGTGTCGGGCGTCGCCGCGCTCGCTCTGAGCGGGTTCACGACAGGGGTCGCGATCGCGGCCGAGCCGGTCGCCGAGATCCCCGACCTCACCGGCCGGTCGTCGTCGGTCGCGCTCGACGAGGGCTTCACCGGCGCCCTCGAGTCGCTCGAGGTCACGCCGGGGACCATCGGCGGCGCGTCCCTCGAGGACGGCAGCGTCTCGTTCCCGATCACCGGGGGGAACGTCACCGTGTACGAGCCCGGAACGGTGAACCCCTACGTCCAGGGACGCATCGAGCACGACGGCAGCGGGCTGAGCCTGACCAAGGGCGACACCCGGGTCGAGCTCACCGACTTCGTCATCGACCCGGGCAACCCGGCGACCCTGTCGGGCACCGTCACCGCGAACGGCGAGACGGTGGCCGACTCGGCGGTGCTGTTCGACCTCGACGGCTCCACCCTGGAGCCGATCCAGACCGACGCCGCGGCGGGCACCGCGACCCTCACCGGGACGACGGTCCGTCTCTCGGGTGCCGCGGCGGACGCGCTGAACCAGGCGTTCAGCACCGACGCGGTCCAGGGCGGCCTGACCGTCGGTGTCGCGACGATCGTGGTCGACCTGCCGGGCCAGGTGTCCGCGATGCCCGAGGGCGGCGTCGACACCGGCGGCGGTTCGACCGCGGGCGGCGTGGACCTGGTGCTGGTCTCCGGCGGTGCACTGGCGCTGACGGCCGCGGGCGGTCTGGCCCTCGCCGCACGGCGACGCGCTGCCGGCACCCGCAGCTGACCCCACCCGCGCCGTGGGCCGTCCGCACCGCGGGCGGCCCACGGCGCGGGACACGTCCCCGCTGCCACGACGGGAGGCCCCGATGACCCGCACGACCCGCCGCGGGCTGTTGGTCGCCGCGTCCGCCCTCGCCCTGCTCGGGGTCGTGCTGGCCGCGGTCGGCCTCGGCGGAGACCCCGGCCCGCCGCGCGCGGCCGCGCCGACCGGGTCCGAGGCGGCGCCGTTCCTCCCGACTCCGGAGCCGCCGACGCCGGCCGCGTCCTCTCCCGGGTCGGGAGCCCCGCCGGCCGGCCTGGAGCTCCCCGCGATCGGGGTCTCCACGCCCGTCCACGCGGTGGGACTGGACCCGGACGGGACCCTCGAGGTCCCGGCGCCGGGGCCGCGCTACGACGAGGCCGCCTGGTACCGGGGCTCGCCGACGCCCGGCCGCGCCGGCTCGTCGGTGATCATCGGCCACGTCGACTCGGCCCGGGACGGGCCCTCGGTGTTCTACGACCTCGGTCGCCTGCGCCCCGGCGACCGCGCCATCGTGACGCTGGCCGACGGCACGCGGCCCACCTTCGTCGTAGAGGACGTGCGGACCGTGCCCAAGGCCGATTTCCCGCGGCTCGAGGTATACGGCGCGACGCTCGGCCCCGAGCTGCGTCTCATCACCTGCGGCGGCGCCTTCGACCCGGCCGCCGGGCACTACGAGGACAACACCATCGTCTTCGCCCGCCTGGTCGCGGGCTGACCCCGGCCGGCCTTGACCGGGAAGCCTGTGCGGGCCAGGGTCACGAGCAGCGTCGCGTCCGGGCCGGTGTCAGGCCGGCGGATGGAGGCGCGGGAGCCCTGGAGTGACCCACCCCATGGCCGTTCGCATCGATCACCTCGCGCTCGCCGCCCACGACGCCCGCGAGTCCGCCCAGTTCCTCGCCGACGTCCTCGGCCTGCCCGCGCCCTACGAGGCCGGGCCGTTCGTCGCCGTCGACGTCGACGAGACGTTCACGATCGACTACGCCGCCCCGCCGATCGACTTCCCCGGGCAGCACGTCGCGTTCCTCGTCGGCGAGGACGACTTCGACGTGATCCTCGCCCGCCTGCAGCACCGCGGCATCATCTACTGGGCCGACCCCGGGCAGCGGTGGGTCGGGCAGTACAACACCCACGACGGCGGCCGCGGGCTGTACTTCGACGACCCCGCGGGTCACCACCTCGAAATCATCACCCGCCGGTACGGCTCCGGTGGGTGAGGTCCGGCGTGGCGGGGTCGACGACGCCCCCGTCGTCGCGGCGCTGCTGCACGACTTCAACACCGAGTTCGACACCCCGACGCCCGGCGCCGCCGTCCTGACCGAGCGCCTGCGGACGCTCCTGGCCCGCGACGACCTCGTCGCCCTGCTCCACGGCGACCCGCCGGACGCCCTGGCCGTCGTGTCGTTCCGGCCCAACGTCTGGTTCGACGCCCCGGTGGCCCTGCTCGACGAGCTCTACGTCCGCCCGGACCTGCGCGGGCGCAGGATCGGGCACGCCCTGATCGAGGCCGTCGAGGCGCTGGTCGCGGCGCGCGGCGGGCGGGTGGTCGAGGTGAACGTCGACGGCGAGGACGTCGACGCCCGGCGCTTCTACGTCGCCCACGGCTACAGCCACACCGAGCCCGGCGCGACCGAGCCGAGCTACTACTACGTGAAGGAGTGGTGAGCGACCCCGACGGACCTCCGGGCCCGACCCCGAGGTGCCTCGCCGGCCGGGCCACGACGGTGGGTCCATGCAGCTCACCGCCCGCCAGACCGAGCGCGTCGCGCGCGTCCTCCTCCTCGCCGACGAGGAGGCGGCCCGCAACGGCGACGCGCGCGTCGGCACCGCCCACCTCCTGCTCGCCCTCCTGCGCGACGAGCGCGACCACGACGGCGGCCCGCTCGACGGCGTCGACGTGGACGACGTCCGCGCGGAGCTCGCCCGCCGCCGTGGCACCCACCGCACGGCGTCCCGGTACCGCCCCTGGACGCCGGGCGCCGTCGCGGCTCTGGACACCGCGGTCCGCGTCGCGGGCGACGAGCCGGTCGGTGTCCGCCACCTCCTGCGCGGCGTCCTCGCCGACCGCGCCGACGACGCCGCCCAGGTCCTGCGCCGCTTCGGTGTCGGTGTGGCCGCCTGCTGATCGTCAGCTCGACCGCGCCGCCGCCACCGCTGCCCGGACCTCCGCCGGCTCGAGGTAGTCGTCGGTGTGCTCGAACTCGGCGAGCCGGCCGCTGGCCCCGGTGAGGAACCCGAGCCGGACGGCGCTCTGACCCTGGACCGCGTGCAGCGCCCAGTTCGTCGCGACCCGCGCCATCGCCGCCGGCACGTGCAGGGCCCAGAGGTGGTACGCGGCGGTGACGGCGGCGGCGGGCGTCCCGGCGAGCCCGATCCCGAAGGGCTTGGCGACGGCGTTCCTCCCGCCGAGGTCGACGACCATGCCGAGGTCACGGTGGCGGTAGCGCCGCGTCGGACGGCCGGCGAGGCTCGCAACGACGTTGTCGGCGGCGACGGGCGCCTGGCGCGAGGCGTGCTGGGCGGTCGGCGGGCAGACCGCACCGTCTCCGGTCGCGAGGTCGGGCACCGCGGCGGCGTCGCCGAGGGCGGACACCTCGGGCCGGCCGGGCACCGACAGGTCGGGCTCGACGACCAGCCGCCCATGGGCCGTCTCGGCGTCGAGTCGGCCGACCAGCGGGCTCGGGGCCACACCCGCCGTCCAGATCAGCGTCGAGGTGGCCAGGCGCCGCCCGTCGGACAGCGTCACCGAGGTGTCGTCGGCCCCGACCAGGCTCGTGTGCAGGTCGACGTGCACGCCGCGGGAGACCAGGACGCGCCGGGTGTCCTCGCTGAGACGCGCGCCGAGTCCCGGCATGAGCTCACCGCCGTGCTGGACGACGTGCCAGCGGATCAGCGAGGGGTCGAGGCGGGGGAGGCGCCGGGCGAGCGCGACGGCGGTTCGTTGCAGGTTGGCGGCCGTCTCGACGCCGGCGTAACCGCCGCCGACCACCACGAAGCGGCAGCGTCGTGCGCGCTCCTCGGGGTCGGTCGAGGCGTGGGCGATCTCGAGCTGGCCGAGCACGTGGTCGCGCAGGAACGCCGCCTCGGCGAGGGTCTTGGCGCCGCGCCCGAACTCCCGCAGCCCCGGGACGTCCATGACCCTGGTGACGCTGCCGGGCGCAAGGACGAGCCGGTCGTAGGGCAGCACCTCGTGCTCGCCGGTGATGCTGCGGACGAGCACCCGCCGCGTGTCGAGGTCGACGCCGATCGCCCGGCCCGGCACGAGCAGGGTGCGCCGGAGCAGACGCGACAGCGACAGCACCGCGGCCCGCGGCGTCAGCACCCCGGCGGCGACCTGCGGCAGCAGGGGCAGGTAGAGCATGTGGTCGTCGGGCGAGACGAGCCGGATGTCGGCCTGCGGGACGAGCTTCTCCAGCCGCCGCGCGACGCCCGTGCCCGCGAAGCCGCCACCGACCACGACGATCCGCGCGCTCATGCGCTCTGCCTACCGCACCCGACGGGTGTCGAGAACGCGTCGCCGGCTCCGTCCCCGGGACGTGATCGGCCGTGCCGCGGCCGCACCGGACGAGGAGGACCCATGACGATCCAGCGGATGGACCACGTCGGCGTCGTCGTCGACGATCTCGAGGGCGCGCTCGCGTTCTTCGTCGACCTCGGCATGGAGAAGGTCGGCGAGGTGACGCCGGCCGAGGGACGGTGGGTCGACCAGGTCGTCGGGCTCGACGACGTGCGCGTCGAGATCGTGTTCGTGCAGACCCCGGACGGCCACGGCCGTCTCGAGCTGACGAGGTTCCTCCACCCGACGGCCACCACCGCCGAGCCGGACGCCCCGGCCCACACGATCGGGCTGCGCCGCCTCATGTTCGCGGTCGACGACATCGACGCCACCGTGGACCGGCTGCGCGCCCGCGGCCACGAGCTCGTCGGCGCGATCGCGCAGTACGAGGACGTCTACCGGCTCTGCTACGTGCGCGGCCCCGAGGGGATCCTCGTCGCGCTGGCCGAGGAGCTCCGCTGAGCCGCCGCCGGTCAGTGGAGCGGCGCGGGGCTGACGTAGAGGTACGCCGGGACCTGCGTGCCGTGGCCGGTGTCGTGCATCGCCGTCCCGATCCGCTGCCAGCCGAGGCGCTCGTAGGCCGCGATGGCGGCGCTGTCCTTGGTCATGACGTCGCCGACGAGGTCGAGGCAGTGGTGGGCGGCCCAGTCGGTCATGGTGCGGGCGAGAAGGAGCCCCAGCCGGTGGCCCCGTCCGGCGGGAGCGACGAACAGGCGCCCGCCCACGATCGTCGTGGCCGGGTCCCCGCCGTGGGCGACCCACGCGTCGACCGCGGCGACGCCGGGCTGCGCCGTCGTCGTGAGCGCGTGCCCGACGACGTGGTCGCCGACGACGGCGACCCACGCGTGCAGCAGGCCCGGCGGGTTCAGCCAGGCGTGCGGGTCGTCGACGCCCTCGACGGGATAGCCGTCGACCCGGTGGACCTCGACCAGCGCGGACGCGACGGCGTCGAGGTCCTCGGGCCGGCGGTCGCGGACCAGGCCCGCCATCGACGTCAGCGGTAGTTGACGAACTGCAGCGCGATGTCGAAGTCCCGCTCCTTGAGCAGGGAGATCACGGCCTGCAGGTCGTCCTTCTTCTTGCCCGTGACGCGCAGCTGGTCGTCCTGCATCTGCGCCTGGACGCCCTTGGGGCCCTCGTCACGGATGACCTTCGAGATCTCCTTGCCCTTGTCCTTGCTGATGCCCTGCACCAGCGAGCCGGTGACCTTGTAGGCCTTGCCCGACAGCGAGGGGTCGCCGACGTCGAAGGCCTTCAGCGAGATGCCACGCTTGATCAGCTTCTCCTTGAAGACGTCGATCGCGGCGGTGCAGCGTTCCTCGGTCTCGGCGCTGATGGTGATGGCCTCCTCGCCGGCCCACGAGACGTCGGCGCCGGTCCCGCGGAAGTCGAAGCGCTGCGAGAGCTCCTTGCTCGCCTGGTTGAGCGCGTTGTCGACCTCCTGGCGGTCGACCTTGCTCACGACGTCGAACGAGGGGTTGGCCATCGTCGTCCTCCCTGACGTGCCGGCGGGCATCCCGGGTACCCGGCTGCACGGCCGCCGGGCCCCGGTCTGTAGTCTTCCCGACGCCGTCCTGCGGGGCGGCACGCCCTGGCGGGTTGCCCGAGTGGCCAAAGGGAGCGGACTGTAAATCCGTCGCGAAAGCTTCGAAGGTTCGAATCCTTCACCCGCCACCAAGCCCCTGACCAGCACGAACGGTCGGGGGCCTTGTAGTACCAGGGGCGGCGACCAAGATCGTTGCCCCCTACGCGCCCCCTACAGGTCGCGCCGTCGCCCCCGACGCGTGGGCGCGGACCGATTCGGGCGGGGGTGGACCGGAGCGGCCAACGTTGCCCTACGCGGGTGACGCTGGGACGCTCTACCTGTCGCTGTTCGCGCCAGCGCTGGACCGGTCTTCACGGAGTCGACCAACTCCCAAGATCGACGCTCCGGGTTGGACGACGAGCGCGCTACGCGCGCGAGTGGCCGGGAGATGGGCGCTTCGAGCCTCCCGCCCGGCCGAGCAACGGCATCACGAAGGACGACACACGTGTGTCGCCGAGTGGTGCCCGCTCGCGCGTCGGCTTCCTCTCGGCGACCAACCCGAGAGGACGATCATGTACGACCCGCTCGACCCGGCCGAGCACATCGGCCCGACGACGCCCGACGAGGCACACGAGGCAGCAGGCCTGTTCGATCAGCTCCACGCGCTCGGCGGCTGGGGTAAGGCAGCTATCGCCTACGCCTGCACGACCAACGAGGGGCGCGGCGGGGACAACCGCCGGACCAATGAGGACTCGTCCCCATTCCCCATGTCGGCGGCGGAGTTCGCGCGGCTGGAGGTCCCAGGGTTGTCCGACCGGAAGACCATCCGGAAGTACCGGCTCGCGTGGGAGTGGGCGATCCGCGAGGGTCACGCAGCCCACGTCGAGCCCGGCGAGCCCTACGCGCTCCCGTCGTTGTCGTGGGACGAGTACCGACAGGGACGCGCGGCTGTAGCCAACGCGGAGCCTGCACCGGCGGACGGGCCCGCGACGACCGGCGAGTTGTTCGAGGGGATGGACGCGGCCCTCGACGCGATCGAGCACCAGATCAAGGGCGAACGCGACGCACAGCGGCGGGAGGCGCTGGCGGTCCACTTCCGCGAGCGTGTCGCCCGGATCGCGCTGCTGCTCGACGCCCCCGACATCGACAGCGCGGCGTGATGGTTGACCCCCACCCCTCCCTCAACAGGCGTCTCTGTACGCGCGGCGACGCGGAGATAGAGGCGCGCGGGTTGTCGGCCCGGCTCATCAAGTCGCTACAGAACGCCGGGTACCTCTCGCGGGTCCGGGTGAGCGCGAGCCTGACGCTGGTGGACCTCGACGAACTGGACCGCTACCTCGACGCGTGCACGGACCCGGCGGTGTACGGGCCTCTGGCTGGCGAGGGCGGGGACCTGGACGCGCTCGCGCGGCGGTGGGCCGAGGACCGGGACCCGGAAGCGCATTCAGCCCTCATTGCCATCGGACAGATTGTCGATTCCGCGCTATGGGATGACGACCCGGGCGACCTCTAGCAGCGGAAACGCCGTGCGCTAATGCATTCGAGCGCGAGTAATCGTCCGGCCGTATTCGAGTCGCGTAACGTTCTCGACGACTCGGAAACGGAGGTCTCATGGATTTCGAACAGCGACGCGAGAGTGAGCCGTCGCAGTCGGCTGGGGTGGGGGATGGCGTCGCCGAGATACTGGCGGCGTACGGCGTCGAGCCTTCGCAGAAGGGCGCCCGACCGGAAGTCGAGGACGACGAGGACGAGAACAAGGGCTGGACCCCGCCAATCGGGTCATCGGGGGTGGGCGGAGGTTCCAACTACAAGTATCGGGCCGCTTTCCGCGAGGGCGGTGAGTCGCGAGAAGCGCTTATCAACAAGTACCCGGCCCTACAGAACGGACTGATCCGCTGATGGGACGACCCAAGAAGTTCGAGCGGACTCTGAAGATTGCGCTCACCGAGGAGCAGTGGGAACGGCTCGACCTCGAAGCAATCATCATGCGAGTCCCGATTGCGGAAGCGGTCCGGATGAACATCGAAGTCGGCCTGATGAGTACGACGACACGAGAGGAGACGAGCGATGCCTAATCGCGTGAAGGTGGCGACGCTCGCCAAGGGCGCCGACGCGGCGGAACAGGCGATCATGGAGGCGCGGCGAGCGCTCTCCGATCAGGAGGACGACAGCGCCCGCGCACAGCGCCGATCGCAGCGGAAGCGCGACCGCCTGGAGAGCCGCTACATGCCGAGGGGGAACGGCTGATGCCCGGGAAGCTGGCGAACTACAAGGCAATCTGGGCCGCTCGCCCGCCGGGAGCGCAGGCCGAGGAGTACCAGCGAGAGGTCGCTGTCGGACGCGTCGAGCAGCAGCTCCAGACGCAAGGTCTGCGAATGGTCGAAGGCGAGCGAGAGCGCCTGGCCGGCGTGGCCGAGACAGTGACTCGATCGGCCGCCGACATCCAGGCTGCGGCCCGCGCGATCACGAAGGCGTGCCAGTCGCGGATCGTGAACGTGGAGGAAGTCGCGGATCAGCTCGACGAGTTGGAGAAGCAGGCCCGCAAGAACCGCGCGGCCATCGCCCGCATCGAGGAGATGCAGGCCGCGAACGAGTCGCGCGCGCAGGACCCGGTGGAGCTGATGGAGCGGATGTACAACAAGTACCCCCAGCTCCCGCATCCGGCCGATGACCTGCCCGCCTTCCGCACGGACTCGGAGCAGTCGTCGCCCGCCGTACGGCGCTAGACATTCGGCCGCGCCGGACCGGGGAGATACAAGTTTTGGCCGACTCTGTTTCCCCGGTCCGGCGCTCGACGGGCCCTCGAAAGGGCCGCTAGGAAGTATACCTAATGAGCGTTAGACGGATGATCCACGACAAGATGATGGGCCCGCACTTCCTGCGGCAGGCCTTCGAGGAAGGGCCCGACGCGGTCCTGTGGTGTGTCGAGTCGCAGGAGGACTTCTACGCACTGCGCGAAGCCCGGCAGAGCGTCACCGGGTCGTTCGGCGAGTTCAGCCACAAGCACGCCGCGCAGTTGCGGCCGTTCTCCGGACTACTGCTGATCGGCGTGACGCTGGACGATGCGGGCGCCTTCGAGGCGCGGCGCCGGTGGCTCCTGGTGACGGAGGTCCTGTCCGCGCGCCAGGTCCAGTTCCGGGCTCCCGCCCGCGACCTGTGGGAGGGCGCGACCTTCGCCGACCACTTCGCCGAGGGCTACACGCTGGACGAGACGCGGCGGGTGTCGCTGCGGGACATGCGCTCCGCGATCGAGCGCGAGGAGGACCGGCGGCGCACGCAAGACGTCGCAATCGACCTTCAGGCAGCAATCGCTCGCGCGCCAAAGGTCCGAACCGGGGTCGCGTCGTGACCGTCGAGCTGTGGCGCGACGACGAGCGCGAGGCGTGGGCGGTCCGGGGCGGCGACGGCGCGGTCCGGCTGTGCGAGCGCTACGTGGAGGCGGCGGAGCTGTTCCACGAGTTCCAGCGGCGCGCGACCACCCCGCGCAAGGTCCCCGCCGGGCAGGTCGAGTATCGGTCGCCGCTCGGCTCGCGGGTCCGGTTCCGCAAGGCGCGCTTCAACCTCGTGCTGCCGTCCGGGGAGGTCGTGAACAAGGCGTTCCGGTACGAGCACCAGCCGCAGCCGCCCGACGGCCAGTGGCTCCGCAAGAAGCCCGCGTGCGCGGACCGGACGTTGTATCGGTTGCCGGAGCTGAGGGCGGCCCTGGCTGGGGGGCGGGGTGCGGTCGTCTACTGGTGCGAGGGGGAGAGCGACGCGGACGCCGTCGCCGCAGAGCTCCACCTACCAACCCCACCCCCAGGCCAGGACCTCGCCAGCCTCCGCACGGCCGAGATGCGGCGCGGGAAGGGTATGGACGCGTACCGGCGCGCGGTCGAGTCTGAGCGTCGGCGGATCGCGCGGTGGTGGAAGGCGACGCAGACCGAGGGTTGGCCGGCCGCCGCGACCTCGCACCACGGCGGCGCCGCGCACGTGACCGCCGAGCAGGCGGCGCTGTTCCGAGGGTTCCGGGGCCGCGTTGTCGTCGTCGCAGACCTCGACGCGCCGGGCGCGGCTGACGCGGTCCTCCGGCGGGGGCTTCTCGTGGACGTAGCGGGCCTGGACGCCCGGAGGGTGACCGTCGCCGCCCCGGCGGCCGGGAAGGACGCGAGGGACCACCTCCGGGCCGGGAAGGGCCTGGATCGGCTCAGGGAGGCGCGAGAGCGGGACCTACGCCGGACCGCGCGCGAGTACATCGCCGAGAAGAACACCGCCGCAGAAGCGCGCGGCTACCTCCGCACGAGGGCAGCCCTGTCGTTGGTCGAGCGGTATTCGCAGAAGCGCAAGAAGTAAGCGCAGGAATCGCTATCCGGTAGCGTATTCGGCGTTCGACCGCTATTCCGAGAAGGGGATACCTATGCCCACGTCACTGACCGAGAAGCCGCCCACGTTGAGTGAGACGTTGGTCGTCCGCTTCACCGAAGCAGAAGTGGAGCGCTTGCGGGCGCTCGCGGACGAGCACGAAGTGTCGATGGCTCGTGTAGTCCGAGTGGCGGTCGCCGACTTGTTCGAACGGATGGACGAGGAAGCGCCCGCCCCAACTAAGAAGAAGCGCAAGAAGTAGGGGGTGCCCTCTCCCCGGTGAACCGCGCCACCGAGGAGAGGGCTGGGAGGCGGTGACGAGCCGCTCCACTAGTTGTCCCCTAACGACGTTCTCCGCCTAGGCGCCCTCCTGTTTGACCGCCTAGGCGAGACACCCGACCTCCCCGAGAGGAACCGAATGCCTAGCAAGAACCCTACTCCAAGTAGGCGCGGTGAACGGAGTGCATACGAGCAGCAGCGTCGAATGCAGGAAGCGCTGGATCGGGGCGAGGATCCAACAGAGGGGAGAGACTCGGGAGACCGGCATCGGGAAGAGGTCGAACGACAGAAAGCGCGACTCAAGGCGGCCGAGCAAGCGAAGCGGGAGGTAGTCGAGGAGCATTGGGAGCCGCCCCCGTCGTTCGGGTCAATGCGGTATCAGCTCGACAACCCCCTGCCCGAGAACGGCTTTGTCGTGAAGGAACTGGCCGGCACCGGCATGACGATCCTCTTTATCGCGCAGTGGAAGGCGGGGAAGACCACCGCTGGCTTCAACCTCGCCGTCGCGCTCGCGGACGGCGGCGAGTTCCTGGGCCGGTTCGGAACGGAGCTGCGCGAGGACACGAGCGTCGCATACTGGAACTTCGAGCTGGACGGACGTCGAGCGCAGGACTGGGTCCGGGACCTCGACCCGCAGCATCCGGAACGGCTCTACGTCGAGCACTGGCGCGGCTACGGCATCCCGATCGAGACGCCAGCGGGTGAGGACTTCGCCGTCGGACACCTCATCGAGCAAGCCGCGTCCGTCCTCATCATTGACCCGTCGAGCAGCGCGCACGACCACGACGAGAACAGCGCGCAAGAGATGGGCCGCTGGTACAAGGCGGTCGAGCGGATCAAGCGTCGAGCCGGGCTCGACCTCGTGGTGATCGTCGCGCACGCCGGCCATGGCGGCGTCGGGGAGAACGGCGATGGACTCCCGCGTGTTCGAGGTAACTCGAAACAGATGGGCGACGCGGACGCCTTCTGGTTCTACCAGCACGGCGGCGAGCACGGCCAGATCGCGCCCGACTCGCGCCGCTACTTCACCGCCTACGGCCGCGACATCGACACCGGCCAGATCACGCTCGACTACGACAGCACCTCGCGGCGGCTCGAAGTGGTGAGCGGAGTAACGGGCCGGGCGGAGGATCGCGCCCTTAACACGGGGAAGGAAGTCTGGCGAATCCTCGACAACTACTACAGCAGCAACACCAAGACCTTCGCAGGCAAGAGCAAGTTGGAGAAGCTCATCAGGACGGCCGGTAAGAGCGACTACAAGCGGGAGGGGATCGAGTACGCGGACAGGATGGGGTGGATCGAGATCGAGGAGCAGGGCGACGGTCGTCCGATTCTCTACAGGCTGGGAAAGACGCAACCGGAAGACGACAAGTGCATCCGGCTTCCACCGCTGAAGTAGGTACCTCGCCCCACCTCGCCCCTACCTCGCCCCAGCCGTCGGGGCGAGGTCCCCCGAACCACCTCGCCCCGCCCTCTTAGGGGGCGGGGGTGGTCGGGGATCGCCGGTCGAACTAACCCGTACCCCGCCCCTATCGAGAGGGGCGAGGTTCGCTGGAGGAGGAGCAAATGTCGGACAGTGTGAAGGATCAAGAGATTGCTGCGAGCGGTCTGATTAAGGTCCGGGCCGAGTGCGGGCTCACGACATACCGATGCCCGGCGTGCGGCGAGGAGTCGGTGTTCAGCGTCGAGCTAGACCGATGCTTCCACGTCGACGGAAGCGACAACCGCTCATGCTGGCGGGCGATTCTGCGGGAACGAGATAAGTACAGACCGGATCACGTCCGACGGGTTCGTGAGGGGAACGGGGCTCGCAATGGCTAAGAACACAGCAAAGAAGAACCGCGAGTTGGTGTTTGCGGAGGAGTCGTCAGAACAACCAATCGTCAGCAACAAGAAGGGTCGACGCGTCGATTACACGAAGCCTGATCCCAAGAGCGGGAAGCTGCGCCCTTACGGCGGGACCGGCGAAGGCAACCCGTCGCACGCCAACGTGCCGCTGGAGGACCGATGCACCGCCAACCGGGCCAAGGACGGGCAGCGGTGCACGAAGCTCAAGATCAGGGGTGCGGAGGTCTGCGGTACCCACGGGGGCCGGGCGCCGCAGGTGATGCGGAAGGCGATGGCCCGGCTACAGAACAGCACGGATCGTCTTGTGCAGGCCCTCCTGGAGATCGCACTCGACCCGGAGCGTCCGGACGCGGTGCGGCTCGTGGCGTTGCGCGACGCGCTCGACCGCGCGGGCGTGAAGTCCGCCGACAAGGTCGACATCATGCACTCGGCGAAGCCGTACGAAGCGCTCGCGACGAAGATCATGCGGGCGCCGTCGGAGCGTGTGGACGAGGAGTACACGGCTCGCGCTGTCGACATGGACGACGAGCGGTACTGACGGCGATGCGGAGCTACGGACGCGGGTTCGTCACCGCCGTCGACCCGTACCGCGACAACCCGCCCGACGAGGACGGCGACGTCGTGTGTGCGGGGTGCGGCGCCGTCTTCCCGGGGCTCGACGCGCTCGCGGCCGCCGGGCTGCTCGCCTACCCGGAGCGGTGCCGCGAGTGCCGGGCCACGGAGCGCGAGCAGGTGGCGTCGAGCGCGGGCCTGCTGTCGGTCCCGGGCGACCCGTCGCGGGTGCAGCGCTCCACCCTCGCCGACCGCGAGGAGGCGAGGCGCCGGGCGCGGATCAGCGCCGGTGTGCGAGCCGCGAAGGCCCGGCGCGAGGCAGCCCGCTCATGATCAACACGACCCATCTGGACGACGCCATCGCACAGCTCGTGGCGAACCGTCGCGGTTGCAATACGGGGATGACGGGCGTCAAGCCCCCAGTTAACCCCGTTCCCTTCGCAACCGAGGAGCGGACCCATGACCCCCACCCCAACCCCGACGGGCGCGCCTGCGATCGAGGTGGTCCCGGTCGCCTGGCTCGACGCGGGCGACCGGATCACCGAGCACGACCCGGCGCTGTCGGACGAGGAGAGCGCGAGCGCGAACGATTGGCGGACCGTCGAGTCGGTCGAACGCCGGGTGACTGCGTGCCGGGTCGTCGTGCACTTCGAGGACGGGGACCGGGCGACCGGCTACCCGGAACAGCTCGTGGTCCGGGTCGTCGGGAGTGCGTCGTGAGCGCGCCCACGGAGATCCACGGAGAGCCGATGGACCGGCCGACCCCCGGCCGGGCGACGCGGAAGCCCCGTCAACGCGGGAGCGGTGGAACGGGCCACGGGAACGGGCCGTCCTCGACGGCGTCGACCGGCCTCCGGCTCGTCGGGTACGTCCGGGTGTCGACGGCGGCTCAGGCGACGGATCGGAGCCACGGGCTGAACGCACAGTGGGACGCGCTCGACCGCTGGTGCCGGGCGAACGGCCATGAGCTTGTGACTGTCGTTCCGGAGGTCGCGAGCACCCGGGACCCGGAGCGGATGTATGGCCGGCTGGCGGTCGAAGCGCTGTTGCGGGCCGGGCTCGCGGATGCGATGGCGGTGCGGGACCTGGACCGGGCGAGCCGGGGGACGCTCGACGGCGCGGAGATGCTGAGCCGCGCCGTGCGCCACGGCTGGCGGGTCGTCGGGACCGACGGGCTCGACAGCTCCGACCCGGAGCAGGAGCTGATGATCAACATTCGGCTCGCCGTCGCCCAGGAGGAACGCCGCAAGATCGCCCGCCGGACCCGCGAGGGCCTGGCGGCGGCGCGGAGCAAGGGCGCGGTGCTTGGCCGGCCACGCACCATCCCCGACGCGGTGGTGCGCCGGATGAAGAAGCTGCGGACCGAGGGGCTGTCGTGCGCCCGAATCGCTGCGGCGCTGGACCGAGGGAAGACGCCCCCGCCGAGCGGCGGTGCGAACTGGAGCCCGGCGACCGTGCGGACGGTGCTGCGCCGAGAAGGAGCCCTGTAATGGCCTACGTCCAGAAGCGCGGTGCGTCGTACAAGGTGCGTGGGAAGGAGCCCGCGTACGACGAGACGACCGGCGCTGTCCTCCGGGACCGACGCGGCCGGATCGTGATGCGGGACGTGTCGTTCGGGACCTTCGACAACTGGACCGACGCCGATAAGCACCGCAAGAAGATCGACGGCGAGTTGGTGACGACCGGGCGGACCCTCGACCACGCCGCCGGGCGCGAGACGTTCGGGACGTTCGCTGCGGACTGGATGGAGACGAAGCGGAGCGCGGTGGCGAATGGGCGGCTGAAGGAGCGCACGGCCGACGACTACGCGGACCTGTTGCGCCGGTACGTCCTGCCGGTGTTCGCGGCCCGCCCAATCGGCTCGATCACGCCGCACGACGCCGAGAAGTTCCACGCCGCGCTCGTGAAGCGCGGGCTGGCCCGCTCGACCGTGAAGCACGGGTACGACGTGTTCCGGTGGGCCCTGGCGTACGCGGCCCGACGACACGCGATCGGTATTAATCCGGCCGAGGGCATCGACACCTCCGGCCACGCCGACGGCTACCGCTTCGAGGGGACGCCGCTGTCTCGGGATCAGGTCGCGGCGGTCGTCGCTGCGGTAGGGGAGCGGTCGGAGGTGTACGCGCTCGCCGTGCGGTTCCTCGCGTCGACCGGGCTGCGTGCCGCGGAGTTTGCGGGGCTCGAGGTTGCGGACCTACGGCTAGTGGCCCGGGCTGGGGGTGGGGCAAAGGGCTCGGTGCGCGTCGCGCGGACGAAGCGCTGGAAGGCGGGCGAGTGCATCGAGGGGACGCCGAAGAGCAAGAAGTCCCGGCGGACGGTCCCGCTCCCGCCGGGGCTCGCGGGCGACCTCCGGGCGTACCTCGACGACGTGCACCCCGACGGCTCCGACCCGGCGGCGCCGTTGTTCCCCGGGCGGGTCGAGTCGCGGGGCGGGGCGAAGGCGAAGGGCCAGCGCGGAACCCTCGCGCCGGTCGTCCTCGACTGGTCCCGGCCGGTCAACCCGTCGGCGCTCTACAAGTCCGTCGTGCTGCCCGCGTACGCGGCTGCGGGTCTGCCCGACGGGACGCGGCTCCACGACCTCCGACACACATACGCGACGCTCCAGCTGATGGCCGGCGAGCCGTACCAGAAGGTCTCGCGCTGGCTCGGGCACGCGTCGTTCGTGGTGACGTTGACGATCTACGCCCACTGGATCGAGGACGAGGACGAGGAGTCGTCGTTGGACTTCGCCCCCTCCTCAGCTAGCGCCGAGCAAGCGCGTGAGAAGACTACAAATCGGACTACAGACGACAATGTCATTCCGATCCGCGCGGCTCAGTAGAATCGACGCGAGGAAAGGAGGAATCATGGCGAAGATTCTGCGAGGCCTGAACGGCCGCGAGTACCCGGTGGAGCTCCAGGCGGACTTCACGCCGCACAACCGGTTCGGCGACGGCGTCCGGACGAACACCCCGGCGGCTGTCGAGTCGCGTGCTGTTCTCGCGCGGCGTTTGCGCGGGCACGCGCTCGGCCCGGTGCGACTGGTGCCGAAGGACCCGGCCCAGCCGTAGGACAACGTCCGGGCACCCACTGGCCAGTTCCGCCCGGACTGCATAACGACACCCCCGGTACCCCTTCGCCTCCTTGCGGGTATCGGGGGTGTCGTGTCTATGCAGAAGTTCGCCCATCTGCTGTGAGCCATTTCCACGGTTCGCAACTAACGTAGGTTACATGATCAACACCGTGAAGACCGACTGGCTCGCCGTTGCGTCGTGGGCGTACCTCTCGAATGGTGAGGCGCCCGCCGGATATACCGCGATTCCGGGTGTCTCCGCTGGCGCGTACGTCCGCGAGGGCTCGACCCCGCCCCCGTCGGCCCTGGCCCGCCGCGCGGCGCTCTCGGCGCTGGAGGACGAGAACGGGTGCCCGACCGACGGCGGCGAGGCCCTGCTGTTCGACGGCTCGACCGTCGAGCGCGAGGGCCGCGTCTGGTGGCGCTTCGAGACGCTGAGCTCGATGCCGATGCGCGGTCTCGTCGCCCCGCTCCACGACTGGATCGCGGTGGAGGAGGACGACGCCGAGGACTGGTGACCCCCTCTCCCCTCAACGACCGACGCCCCGGCTCTCTTGTGGAGACCGGGGCGTTGTCGCGTCTAGGAAGGGTCGATCTCGAACATCCCTTGAGGTTCCGAGTAGTCCATCATCACCTGGCCGACACCCTTGCTCGATCGCTTCTGCGCCTGAAGGTAGGGCAGCAGCGTCACCGGGAGCTTGGGATGCTCCTCGTTCAGCAGCTGTTCGACGGTCATGATCTGGACCTTTGGGTACTGCTTGCCGTCGCCCGGATGCTTGTAGATGCCGCTGTGGTTCGCCGCGTCGAGCATCGCCTTGGTGGGCTTCTTCATGCAGATGAACACGCCCATGGCCGCCTTCTGCGATTGGACCGTACCGATCAGGTCCCGCACATGGCCCGGGTTCGTGGTTCCACCCTTGACGGACACCAGCACGCGATCCGACTTGCCCTTTGCGTCGATGAGGAAGCGGATCACGCCATCAATGCCCTTGTCGCCGACTTGCTTCTCGTTCGGCGTGCCGTCGACCAGCATCACACACCAACGCTCGAACTCGAATGGCGAGTACTTGAAGAGCGCGTGCGCACCATCCATGTCTCGCGGAATGCCGTGGATGCTGTAGGAGTCGCGGACCGTTTCGCCGTAGGTGTGGCGCAAGCGTGCGTCGATCAAGTCGATGGCGATAGTAGTAACGTCGATGCCTATCCAGCGGCGGTCGAGCTTCTGTGCAGCGTCCACGGTCGTCCCGCAGCCAGCGAAGGGGTCGAGGACTATGTCGCCCTTGTCGGAGCCAATCTCTACAATTCGTTCGAGAAGAGAAAGCGGCTTTTGGGTCGGATAACCAAGGCGCTCGGCTGCCATCGGGTTGATCGAGATCAGGTCCGTCCAGAGCGATTGGATAGCGGAGCCCTTGGCCTCGTCGAGGTAGAACTTGCGCTCAGGCACGGCACCGGGTTTGGATTGGACGACCCGATCTGCCTCGATCATCTCCTGCATCCGCTCCTGCGAGTACCGCCAGTAGCGAGTCACCCCCATGACTTCGTAGCTGGGGTTGCCCTTCGCAGCACCGCCGGGGCCGATCATGCTGATCGTGCGATAGCGCCTTCCGGTGCTCGGCTCGACATGCTTGAAGCGCTTGAGATAGTCCTCGTCGTACTCGCCGAACAGCTGATTGAACTTGTAGTTCTCCGACTTTCCGAAGACAAGGATCGTGTCTGTCGCTCGGCCAAGGTGTCGCGCGCCCTGGCCTGAGTTGCCCTTCACTGTGTGGGCGCGCTGCCAGATGACTTCATTGATGAACCTGCGAGGCCCGAACGTCGCGTCCAAAATGATCTTCAAGTAGTGGCTTGCGGTCGGATCGCAGTGTAGCCAGAGGGTTGCGGTCGGTTTCATTACGCGATGAAGTTCGACGAGGCGCGCAGTCATCATCACGAGGTAGGCCAGGACGTCGTTCTCGCCGAGAAGCTTGTGCATCGCTTCCAGTGCGTCCTGGACCGCCATCGGAGCCCCACCGTTTACCAGGCTGTAGAAGAGCTGCTCTGTGTCCTGGTTCCACACCCACGTGTCGTCGAAGGCTTCGATCTGGGCCTGTGACTCCTCACCCGACTTGTCCTGAAAGAGGACGTTGTATGAGCGATTGGAGTTGAACGGTGGATCGAGGTAGACGAGGTCCACCGACTCGCTAGCGATGTTCTCCCGAAGAACTTCGAGGTTGTCGCCGTAGTAGAGCTGGTTACGCCATGAGGTATCCCCCGCCACTGCCGCAGCCTCGCACACGGTTCGCGCGTCGGTCGCGGCGACGGGCCGTCTCTCGTGGACGCTCGCGGGCTCGACCGGGGTGGGGGTGAGTCGACCCTGGGCCCGGTCGTCTCGCATGGCGAGCGTCCACGAGAGGGCGTTAGGCGGCCGCTCGGACGTCGCGGTTCAGCACCAGCGACCCCGCCGTCCACCCGATCACGTCAGCGAGCCGGCCACGCCAGTACATCCCCTCGCCCGGTGCCATCGAGAAGCCGGTGAGGATGCGAGCCTCCCTGAGGTGGATGTACTCGGGCTCGGTGGCGCGGTGCAACTCGGTCATAGTCCGGCTGGCCTCGTCGCCCAGCTCGTCGAGCTTGCTCTCAACTGTGGCGAGTTCGTCGCGCAGCTTGCGGAGGTCGGCGGCCTCGTCGACGAGCCAGTTGGGGTCGCCCGCGTCGTTGCGCGGTCCGAGCTGCTGGCCCTGCTCCTCGAACCACTGATGAGCCGGAACGATCGTTCCGGTGACGATGAGGCCGGGGAGAGTCAGCGTGATTGCGGCGCTGGCGCTCGATTCCATCTTGTTCACGGACTGGACCATCAGCGTCAGGCTCGGGTCGACGCGGGGGCGATCGGACATCACGTTCTCCTTGGGGAGCGACTCGTGCTCGTACTCGAACACGTGTGCCCATTGGAGCACGCCGTGACCGGATCGTGTCCGAAAGACTGACCGGTCGGGTATGGACAGCGCCGAGTGGAACAGGTAATGCGCCGAGCGGCAGGGGCCGCGGTTCGCGGCCACGAGGGCGCGGCTCGGACCGGGGCTGGAGGGGTCAACCGGTCCGGGCCTGGGACCGGAGGTACGCGTACGCCATCCCGGCCGTGCCTTCCCGGCTGACCAGTCTCGGCGGGGGCGCAAACCTCAGCGACCGCGACGCCGGTCCCTCATCGACCACTCGCGCCCACCCCCGGTCGAGCGGTGGCGCCCTGGCCGGCCACGGCCGAGGAGTCGCCGCACGAGCCGTCGGACGAAGTTGATCACGACGGCGAACGCTAGGGCGGTGCATGGGGGATGAGTAGGTATCCCGTTCACACCATAAGCACGAAGGCGGTTGTTGTGGATCTCTGTTCAAGATCGTCGCCCCCTACGCGCCCCCTACACACCCCAGGTCGGAGCGGTTCGGAGCCGTCCGGAGCGGTCCACTTTGTACGCGCGATCGGTGCGCTGACCAGCTCTTATGTAGTCGCGGGAACGCCGTTTTCAACGGCACCAGATTTCAACTCGAACGGACTGTAAATCCGTCGCGCAAGCTTCCCAGGTTCGAATCCTGGACCCGCCACCACAGGCCCGTCGCCCCACGGACGACGGGCCTTCGTCGTCGTGCGGGGCGCCGTCTACGTCGGTACCGGCGTCCGCGCGGCACGTCCGAGGCGGCGTCGCGCGGAGCTCGCCTCCGCGAGCGGCACGCACCGCCCGGCCTTGCCCAGGCCGAACTCCGGCATGTGGCCGTAGATGGCCTCGTACTCCCCGGCGCGCACCAGGTACGTCTCGTGCCAGATCCCGGTCTCCCCGTTGCGGCGGTAGTAGTTGCGCCACGCCGCCAGGTGGGGATCGTCGCGGTCCCGTGCGAACGCCTCGAGGTGCTCGAACGAGCGCCAGTACTGGACGATCACGGGGAAGCCCATGGTGTAGCCGAGTAGGCCCTTCTCCGGACGCTCGCTGAGGTACTTCAGCATGTGGGTCATCCCGCGCCGGCCTCCCAGGTCCCGGAACGTCCGGACCGGGTGCCGCAGGTCCCAGCGCGCGCCGATGAGGAACACGACGAAATCGCCGTCGATCTCGGCGGTCCGCAGGTGAGTGGTGGACATCGCGCACTCCTGGCTCGAACTACAGAGAGTCACAGAGTAGACGGTGACCAGGGGTGATGGACCCCCATAAGAGTGGCGCGCGAGGATTCATCATCGCACTTGGTGCATCTTCCGCACAGTTGTTGGCGTATCCTGGGCCAATCGGGCGAGGAGCTCGTCGACGCCGTCCCCCTCGAGCGCCGCCAGCCCCGCGGGCCGGCCCGTCGCGACGAGCAGCAGCTCGCCCGCCGGGCCGCGCAGGTCGCGGTCGGCGTCGCCGAAGGTCCGGTCCGCGTCGGTCGCGACGAGTCGATGACCGTCGAGACGCTTCCGCGCGCCGTAGAACCGCGATCCCCACGCCTGCTCGAGCGCGGGCACGACGAGCGCGGCGGGCATCGGCCGCGACCGCCCGAGTCGGCACCCGTCCACGGGACGGAAGCTAGCGCCCGCCCTGGTCCAGGTACATCGTGATCCGCACCGTCGTCCCTCCATCGCGGGTGCTGTGCAGCCGTACGAGGTCGCAGAGCCGGTGGGTGAGGTAGAGCCCGTAGCCCCGGCCGTCGGCCGGCCCCGGCGGGTGGCGCCCGACCAGCGGGTCCTCGACGTGGCCGCCGTCCTGGATCTCCGCGACCACACGGTCGTCGGTGTGCCAGAGCGAGAGGATGCCCCGCCCCTCGGTGTGCACGACGGTGTTGACCGCGACCTCGTGCACCGCGAGGCACAGATCGGCCACGCGGTCGGGGCGCATCCCCGCGGCCGCCGCGTGCTCGGCGACGGCGAGACGGACGGCGCGGGGACCGTACGGCGCGCCGTAGACGAGCGTCTCGCCCTCGTCCGGCGGGTCGGGCAGCGGACCGACGATCGCCTCGGCGAGCTTGAGCGGGTCGCCGTACGTCGGGTTGGGGACGGCGACCCCGTCCTCGGTGACGAGCGGGTGCGCGGCGCGCGCGTCCGCGGTCGCGGCGGAGCCGAGCCGCGCGGTGTCGTACGGGCACAGCAGCGACACGGGGCGGTCGGCGAAGGCGAGGTTGGCCAGCGCGTCGTGCTGCAGGCAGGCGGCGCGCTCGTCGTCCGGCCGGTCGGGCGTCCAGGCCTGCGACACGGCACGGACCCGGCGACCGGGTCGCTCGTCGACGAACCGGTGCAACGCCGGCAGCAGCCGCGCGGGGTTCCGGCCGAGCCGCGCCACGTCCTGCAGCAGCACGTCGTCGACCCGGTCGCCGAGCGCGGCGCCGACCAGCTCGAGGTGGGCCGCCGGCAGGGCCACGACCACGGCCTCGTGGGCCTCGAGCCCGGCGCGCACGTGCGCGACGACCCCGGCGACGAGCCCCTCCTCGCCCTCGTGGAAGAGCGCTGCGTGCTCGAGCACCGTGTCCGGGCCACGGTGGTGACGACCGGCGGAATCCGACGACCTCACTCCTCACCACCTCGGGCTCGACGGTTCCGGTTCGCATCCTGGCCGGTTCGCCTCGCGCGAGGACAGCCGGCTCCGCTCAGTGGAGCAGGCGGTGCGACAGGCGGTCCCGTCCCCTGCTCACGCGCCGTCACACGGCGTCGGCCCCGCGTTCACCCGTCCGGACGCGTGTCACCAGCTCGAGCGGCACCACCCACAGCCGGCCCTCGGGGTGCACGGCGGCCGCGACCTCATCGACGACCCGCTCGATGACCTCGTCGTGGACGATGGACTCGATGCGCAGGCACGGGACCATCTGGTCCACCACGACAGCGCCCCGGTGCACCGACCGGTGACCGTCCGTAGCCGGACCGAGCACCTCCGCGACCGTCATCCCGAGCACGGCGTGGCGCTCGAACGCCCGGCGGACGCCGTCGAGTGCGTGGGGCGGGACGAGCGCGTGCAGCATCTTCACCGGCCCGAGCCCTCCCGTCGTCCGCTGCGCGGGACGCTACGGGCCCGGGACCCGGCTGGCGAGCATGCGCTGCCTACGCTGCCGCCGTGCCCTCCCCGTCCCCGGTCGTGCTCGTCCTCGGTGGCCGCAGCGAGATCGGGGTGGCGCTCGCGTGCCGCCTCGCGGGCACGGGACGCGCCGGCACGGTGGTGCTCGCCGCGCGCCGTGCCCACGACCTCGCCGACGAGACCGCGGCCCTCCGCGCGGCCGGCGCGCGGGTCGCCGCCGTCGAGTTCGACGCCGACGACGTGGCCGGCCAGCCCGCGGTGCTCGACGCCGTCGAGGCCGAGCACGGGGTGCCCGACACGGTCGTCGTGGCGTTCGGTGTGCTCGGCGACCAGGCCCGCGCCGAGCGCGACGCCGCCCACGCCGTGGCCGTCGTGCACACCGACTACGTCGCGCAGGTCGCGGTGCTCACCGAGGTCGCGGCGCGGCTGCGGGCCCGCGGGCGGGGCGAGATCGTCGTGTTCTCGTCGGTCGCGGGCGTGCGTGTGCGGCGGGCCAACTACGTCTACGGCAGTGCGAAGGCCGGGCTCGACGGTTTCGCCTCGGGCCTCGCGGACGCGCTGCACGGCAGCGGGGTGCACCTCACGCTCGTGCGCCCCGGCTTCGTCATCGGCCGCATGACGGCCGACAGCGGCCTGTCCCCGGCGCCGCTGTCGTCGACACCGGAGCAGGTGGCCGAGGCGACGGCACGCGGGATGGGCCGCGACGTGGTCTGGGTCCCGGGCGCGCTGCGCCTGCTCTTCACGGCGATGCGCCTGCTGCCCCGCTGGGCCTGGCGGCGCCTGCCGCGCTGACCACGTGCGTGATCTTCTGAGTGATAGCTCAGAAGATCACGCACGTAGGTCAACGATGGGTGATGCCGGCCGAGGCGCCGGGGGCGAGCTGCGGGCCGGTGACCGGGACGTCGCCGAGCGCCTCGTCGATGGCCGCCAGGGTGTCGGCGGAGAGCTCCTTGCCGGCGGCGGCGGCGTTGGCGTGCACCTGCTCGGGACGCGAGGCCCCGACGATCGCCGACGCCAGTTCCGGGCGGCGCAGCACCCAGGCCAGCGCCATCTCGGCCATCGACAGGCCGGCGCCCTCGGCGATCGGCACCAGACGCTGCACGGCCTCGAGGGTCCGGTCGGTGAGCTTCTGCTTGATGAAGCCGTTCATCTCGTCGCTCGCCGCCCGCGAGTCGACGGGCACGGGCTCACCGGGGCGGTACTTGCCCGTGAGCACGCCCTCGGCCATCGGCGACCAGACGATGTTCGAGATGCCGTGCTCGGCGGTGACGCCGAAGACCTCGGCCTCCGGTGCGCGCCACAGCATCGAGTACTGGGGCTGCGACGACACCAGCGCCACGTCGTCCGGGCACGCCGCGAGGCCCGCACGGATCTGGTTTGGGGTCCACTCGCTGAACCCGAGGCACCGGGCCTTGCCCGCGCGGACGACCTCGGCGAGCGCCTCCATCGTGTCCTCGATCGGCACGTCCGCGTCGAAGCGGTGGCACTGGTAGAGGTCGACGTGGTCGGTCTTGAGCCGCCGCAGGGAGGCGTCGATCTGCTTGCTGATCTGCGCGGGCGACAGGCCGCGGTCGCTGTTCGACATCGGGAAGTAGACCTTGGTCGCGAGCACGTAGTCCTCGCGCCGGTGGTCGGTGAGGATGCGGCCCCACGCCTCCTCCGCCGCGCCGCGGCCGTAGACGTTGGCGGTGTCGAAGAAGGTGATCCCGGCGTCGAAGGCGGCGCGCGTGCACGCGGCGGTCGCGTCCGCCTCGACGCCGCCCGAGTAGGTCAACCAGGACCCCAGGGAGATCTCCGAGACCTGCAGGTCGCTCGAACCGAGCTGGCGGTAGCGCATCTCCGCCACCGTAGGGCGCGGCGCCCGGGACGTCCTGCCCAGTGATCGGTACTGCCGGTGACCGGAAGGACACGGCCGATCGGCGCATCACGTCGACCGGCCGACGCAGTTCCCTGGGGCTCGAGTGTGAATCTGCACGACGCCGGGTTCCGCGTGCACGCCCTGCTGGCACGATGGTGTCACGAGCTCGCGAGAGGCCCCCGTGTGGGGCGGCGCCGCTGCCGCCGATGCCGTGCGGGTCCTCGCCCCGGTTCTCCACCGACGAACGCCCTAGGGGTTTCGTGAACGTGTTCCTGGCGCCGCTGCGCCCTCTCGCCGATGTCCTCGACCTGACCGCGGAGGCCGTCGCCGCCGTCGGCACCGTCTCGGTCACCGCCCTCGGGCTGGTGCTCACCCGGCACGTCGAGACGGGGGAGCAGCCGTCGCACCTGCGCGTGGTGGACACCGCGCCACCGCTGACGACGCAGCGCTGACGGGCCTCAGCCGCGGGGCGCCGGCTCGTCGCGCCGCTGGTCGCGCAGCAGGGCGTTCAGTTCGCGCAGCTCGTCGCGGATCTCGGTGAGCAGCCCGGGGATCTCGTGGCTGCGCTCCCAGTGCGGCGTGACGTCGATACCCAGCTCGCCGAGCTCGCGCTCGTAGAGCTCCGCGAGCAACGTGCGGTAGGGCTCGTCGGGAACGGTGCCGTTCTCCCAGCGCGACAGCTGGGTCTTCAGGCTGGCGGCGCTGGCGACGTCGACCTGACCGCGCTCGGCCAGCTCGCGCAGCCGCGCCACGGCCGTCGTCTGCGACCACCCTCGATCACGGCGGGCATCGCGCAACGAAACCACGCCGTCACAGTAGACGACGCGCCCGTGACGCAGGCCGCACCCACGGGGTGGGTCGTGCACGACCCGATCGGACCCGCCCCTCAGCGGGTGCGCGGAGTCCGTGACGCGCGCTTCGGCGCGGGCCGCTTCGCGGGCCGGCGCGCCGGGCGGGGTCGAGCGGCCCCCTGCTCGTCGGTGTCCGGGTCCTGCGGGTCCGCCGACTCCCTCTCCGCGTCCTCGGACGGTGGGAGCGCGGACGGCGAGCCGGTGTCGGTGTCGGCGGGGGGCAGCGCCGGCGGCCGCACGGGCTCGCCGGCGCGGCGGCGGGGGACGCTGGCGGGGCGCAGGGCACGGCGGCTGGTCGGGCTGCTGCCCTCCACGGTCGCCGGGGCGTCGTGGCGGTCGAGGAAGGCGCACAGCCGCGCCCAGGTCGTGACCCTCGCGGAGCGTCCGGCCAGCACGCCCAGGTGGCCGCCGGGCGCCGTCGTCAAGCGGGTCTCGGTGCCGGTGAGGAGACGCGCGCCCGCCCGCACCGCGCGCGGCGGGACGACGCGGTCGTTCTCGCCGGCGACGAGCAGCACGGGACGACGCAGGTCCCCGAGATCGATCACCCGGTGTCCCACCGGGACCCGCCCGGACGCGAGGTCCCCGGGCGAGACCATCGCGCGGAAGTACGTGCCGACGAGCCGCGCCTGCTCCCCGATGATCGCCCGGAGGTCGTCGACGGCCTCGAGCTGGGCGAGGAAGTCGCGGTCGTCGAGCCGCGCGAGCACCGTGAGCGGTGCGGTGAGCAGCTCGTCGAGGGAGCCCAGGCGCAGCGCGCGCAGCAGCGCCGGCAGCGGCATGAGCGCGAGCAGGGTCTGCAGCGTCGCGAGCACCGGGCCTCCCGCGGCCACGGCCAGCGGGCGCGCGCGGACCACCGGCGGCACCTCGTCCAGGGAGAACGGTGTCGCGATGGCGGTGACCGACGCCAGCGGGAGGTCCGGGTGCCCGGCCGCGCTGAGCACGGCGTGCAGGCCCCCGATCGACCAGCCGACCAGGTGCACCGGTGCGCCCTCGTGGTGCGCGCTGACCGTGCGCACGACGTGGGGGAGGATCTCGTCGACCCACCGCTCGAGGTCCGCCGGCCCGGGCGAGATCGCGCCGCCGTGGCCGACGAGGTCCTCGTCGTCGACCTGGTGCACCGAGCGGCCCTCGCCGACGAGGTGCTCGACGAGGCTGTTGCCGCGCCGCAGGTCGAACGCGACGCCGCACGCCCCGAGCGGCGAGACGAGCAGCACCGGCGAGCCCCGCAGCCGCGCGGTGGGGTGCACGGCGTAGCGGTAGGTGCTGACCGAGCCGGAGCGCGCGAGCCCGTGCGCGCGCCCGAGCCCGGCGGCCGCCGGGTCGCCGGGCCCGGTGTCGAACGCCGCGCGCGGCATGCGGCGCAGGTCGGCGAGCGGACCCTCGAGGACGCGGTCGCGCACGTTGCCCAGCGCGCGCCACGCCCCGGCGGGGGTCAGGATCACGGGCCCTCCCGTTTGCACTGCGTGCTCGTGAGTGCTTCCCCGTGCCCTGGCACGGACAACCGCTCACGCGGCCGAAGGCCAAAGCCTAGGCGCCGCACCCGGTGGGCAGCATGATCGACGGGCCGCACTGCCCACGGCCGTGGCCGGGCGCCCGTCCTCAGCCGTGGAGCCCCGCCGCCCGGCGCCCCGCGGCGACGGCCTCGCGATGCTCGGGGAGGGCGGCGTCGGCGAGGTCGTCGAGCATCCGTGCGAGCCGCGCCGGGATCTGGGGCATGTCGGCCCCGAAATGGGCGATCTCCTCCACCGTGAGCACCACCAGCTCTCCGACCGACCAGGAGGGCACCTCGAGCCGGGTGACGCCGTTCCGATCGCCGTGCCGACCGGGTCGCCACGGGCGCGTGACGAGGCGACGCAGCAGGTCGTGGAGCGCGTCGACGGCCTGGGCGCACGTCGTCGGGTCGTTGATGCTGGGCGAGAGCGCCTTGATCGCGATGTCGACCAGCTGGCGGAAGCCGAAGGCGAGGTCCTGGTCCATCGACCGCTCGATCCCCTGGGTCACGCTCCGGGCGTAGCCGGCGGCGTCCACCTCCGGGGCGGACGGGCCGCGGTAGATCGTCATCAGCGAGGCGCCGACCGGCACGAAGTCCCCGACCCGGACGGCCAGGGCCGCGCCGACGCCGTCGCGCTCGGCGCGGCGGACCAGCGCGTCCTCGTCGATCCGCAGCAGGGGCCCGGCCTGCGGCGCCACCACCACCTGCTCGCGCCCCGTCCGGTCCAGCGGGGCGGCCGGTGGCGACGGCTCCCGGGGGACGCGGACCTCGATGAGTCGGCGGGCCTCGTCCGAGGTCCGGCGGATGATCGACGAGACCTGGATGAAGTGGATGATGTGGTGGATGTAGTAGATGAACTGCGCGACCGAGGCCAGCACCAGCAGGAACGAGCCGGTGACGGCGATCCGCGGGACGAACGCGTCCGCGGTGTTCGTGCCCTGGACCTCGCGGAGGGTGAACAGCGCGTAGACGAACGTCGCGATGAACAGCCCCAGCGACCACTGGATGGCGCGATCGCGCAGGAACTGGCGCAGCACCCGGGGCGAGAACTGCCCGCTCGTCAGGACGAGCACGACGACCGTGATCGAGAAGACCAACCCGGTGAACGAGATCATCGCCGTGATGACCGCGCCGAGGAAGCTTCGCGCGCCCTCGGGGGGACCGGGGAAGAGGAGCCGCGTGGCCGCGTCGCCGGCCGCCCGGTCGACCGCGGTGAGGGCGAACGCGGCCACGATCGCGGCGAGACCGCACGCCGCGGGGCGTATCCAGAAGGTCCGGTCGGGGCGTCGCACCAGGCGTCTCACGCCTCGATGAGATCAGGCGGGCGGCTCGCGAGGTGTCCTCCCGCCCGCACCGCCGTTCGCGCCCCCGACGTCACGCCTCCGCCTGGTGGACGACCCCCGCCTCCCGCAGCCGCGCGATGCGGTCGGGGTCGAGACCCCAGCCGGCGAGCGCCTCCGCCGAGTGCTCGCCGGGCGACGCGGGCGGGGTCGGCGTGGCGCTCGGGGTGCGGCTGAAGCGCGGCGCCGGCGCCGGCTGGCGCACGCCGAAGGCGTCGATGTGCAGCCCGCGGGCCTTGTTGTGCGGGTGCTCGGCGGCCTCGTCCATGTCGAGCACGGCGGCCACCACCGCGTCGGTGGGCTCGAGGTCGGCGGCCCACTCGTCGCGGGTGCGGGTCGCGAACACCTCCGCGAGCCGGGCCCGGAACTCCGGCCAGCGGGCCATGTCCCACTGGTGCGTCGCGATGTCCTCGCCCTCGAGGCCGAGACCCGCCATGAGCTCGGCGTAGAACTGCGGCTCGAGCGCGCCGACGGCGACCCAGCCGCCGTCGCGGCAGCGGTAGTGCTCGTAGAACGGGGCGCCGCCGTCGAGGATGTTGCCCCCGCGGGGGTTCGGCCACATGCCGCCCGCGCGCATGCCGTAGACCATGGCCATCTGCAGGGCGGCGCCGTCGACGATGGCCGCGTCGACGACCTGCCCGCGCCCGGAGGCCGCCCGCTCCACCAGCGCGCCGAGCACGCCGACGACCAGCAGCATCCCGCCCCCGCCGAAGTCCCCGACGAGGTTGATCGGGATGCCGGGCGCGCCGTCGGGGCCCTCGATGTGCGCGACGACGCCGGCCGTCGACAGGTAGGTCAGGTCGTGCCCGGCGCGCGCGGCGTTCGGGCCGTCCTGGCCCCAGCCGGTCATGCGCCCGTAGACGAGGCGCTCGTTGCGCCCGTGGCAGACGTCGGGCCCGAACCCGAGCCGCTCGGCGACCCCGGGGCGGTAGCCCTCGAGCAGCACGTCGGCGCCCTCGACGAGCTCGAGCAGCACCTCCAGGCCCTCGGACGACTTCAGGTCCAGCGCCACCGACCGCCGTCCGCGCGCGAGGACGTCCTTGCTCGCGTTGCCCAGGGAGAGCCCCCGGCCGCCCGCCGGGCGGTCGATGCGCAGCACGTCGGCGCCCATGTCCGCGAGCATCATCGCCGCGAACGGTCCGGGCCCGATGCCCGCGACCTCGATGACCTTGACGCCGTCCAGCACACCCATGCCGTCTCGCTCTCCTCGCGGTCCCGTCTGCGCGCCGGAGCCTACGAGACAGTCAGCGCTGACGGTATGGGTGCACGAGCGCCTCACCCCCGGGTGAGACCGGCGGCGACGGCGCCCCGGCCGGCGACACGGGCGTCGGTGCGGTCCCGGGCTGCCGCGGCGGGCGACCCCGGCGGGGCGGCGCTGACGTCGCGGACGCGGATCGGCGGGCCGGCGTCGATCCACGTGGGCAGGTACTCCGCGCGGTTCACATGCCACCGTCCGTCGGCACCCGGCGTGAAGGTGAAGCGGGCCAGCGCGCCGTCGTCGGTGCCGGGGGTCTCCTGGTCGGCGAGCTGGTTGCCGAGCCCATAGGCCACCCACTCGTCGCCGATCCGCTCGAAGGGCTGCACGACGTGGGCGTGGTGGCCGATGATCAGGTCGACGTCGGGGCTCGCGAGCAGCTCGGGGGCCAGGCGGAGCTGCTGAAAGTCCGGCTCCGGGTCGTTCTCGGTGCCCCAGTGCGCGGACAGCACGACGACCTGCGCCCCGGCCGCCCGGGCGCGGGCCGCCGCCGAGAGCACCGTCGCGGGATCGAGCAGCGACACGCTCCAGGGCCGGTCGGCGGGCACCGTCTGGCCGTTGAGGCCGTAGGTCGCGGACAGGTGCGCGACACGGACGCCGCGGACGTCGTACATCGTGGTCGCCCCGGCCTCATCCGGTGTCCGGGCCGTGCCCGCGTGACGCAGGCCGGCCGCGTCGAGGGTGCCCAGCGTGCGGTCCAGCCCCTCGGCTCCCTGGTCGAGCGCGTGATTCGAGGCCGTGCTGCAGCCGTCGTAGCCGATCCCGGCCAGCCCGCGGGCGAGTTCCGGCGGCGCGTTGAACGACGGGTAGCCGGCGTACGGGCCGCCCGGGCGCGCGAGGGGGACCTCGAGGTGGCAGAGCGCGAGGTCGGCGCCCGAGACCGGCGGGGCGAGCGCGGCGAGCTGCGGACCGAAGTCCGGGACCCCGCCGCCGTCGGCCACGGCCTGGTCGGTGACCGTCGAGTGGATCAGGACGTCGCCGCCGGCCACGAGCGTGAACGACGGCGGCGGGGGTGGCGGCCCGGCCGGCGACCCCGGCGCCGGGGCGCCCGACGCACAGGCGACGAGCGCGACGACGCAGGCGATCACGGTCGTGGCGCGACGCAGCAGGGACACGGGCCCAGCGTGGGGAGCGGCCCCCGCCCGCGCCAGCGGGCGCGCCGCCCGGTCGACGGGCAGTGGTGTCCCGTGGGCGGGCATCGGTCAGCCGACGTTCCGCTCGCCCGCCTCGTCAGTGGACCCTCACGAACCCCCACATCCCCTGCGTGACGGCCCAGCGGAAGGCGCCGCTGCGGTAGGCGTGGTCGCCCGGGTGGCCCGCCGCCATGGCGATGTCGTGAACGACATCCGCGGTGAGGCCCGAGAGGCCGCCGATCTGCGGCGAGGTGCCGCCCAGCCACGGCCCCATCGCCCACTGCTGCCCGTGGGCGGTGAACGTGTGGTTCCTGGGCTTGTCGCACGCTCCGACGAGCCGGAGCCACAGCGTGTCGCCCTGCCGGGCCTCCCACATGGGTGTCGGCGGGATGTCGTGGAGCCGGGTCCGCGGATGGACCGGACGGCACCGGTAGTTGATGCCCTTCTGGCCGGCGTCCTCGGGGTCGTCGCCGGGCTCGACGTCCGCGACGGGTGAGGTCAGGTCGCCGTACGCGTAGTGCCGAAGGCCGTCCTGCCAGAAGAGCACCTGCTCGTTCGCGGACTCGCCGTGCTCGCCGTGAGGGCGGCGCACGGTCGTCCGCGTGCCCGTCCAGTCGTCGGGCACCCACCCCTCGGGCTCGACGACGAGCGCGCCGACGAGGCCGTGGTGCCGGTGGTTGCGGATGTCGGCCATGTCGTGGAGGAAGCAGACCTGCCCCACGCCCTTGCCGAGCTCCGGGTCCGCGTACCACCAGTAGCAGCGCCAGTTCTGCCGGTCGTGCCCGTGGCCGTCATGGTCGGCGACCGCGCCGTCGTCGGGTCCGTGCCCGTGGTCGTCCTCGAGCGGCAGAGGCCGCACGGTCGAGTCACGGTTGGCGCCGACGTGGGCGCCGTCGTCGGCCACGACGTCGTACCGCAGCAGCGCGGGGTGCAGCGAGACGCGGGGGCTGACCGTGCGCCGGTTCTCGTCGAGGGGCAGCGCCGGAGGGTGTGGCTCCGGGCCGAAGCGGGGGAGCAGCGGGTCCTCGTAGCGCCCCGTCCAGCCGTCCCGCGCCTCGAAGCCGTCGCGGGGCAGCCTCACCTCGTTGACGAGGCAGACCCGCACCCATTCGCCGGGCCGGCACCGGAGGACCAAGGGCTCGGGCGCGTCGTCCGGGGGCTCCGGTCCGACGCGCCAGTCGCCCTCGACCCACGGGTGCGCCACGGGCTCGGCACCGCGCTCACGGACCTCCGGCGGCGCGAACGGTGAGCCCGTCCCGTCGGCGTCCTCCCGCTCGTCCTCCCGCTCGTCCCCCCGCGTGGTCTCACCGTGGGCGAGCACCTCGTACACGAGACCGTAGGGGTCGGTGAGCCGCCGGCCGTCGTACTCGTGCTCGACGCGTCGGGCGCGAACGGTGAACCAGCGGTACCGCTCCCCGGGGCCAGGACGCTCCAACGGCTCCGACAGGGCCTCGTCCGTGTCGAGGCGTGGGAGTGCGGAGCCGGGCACGAGGACGCGGACGAGGCCCCAGCACCCCAGCCACAGGTCGTCCATCGCGCTGAAGCGCCAGAGGTGGTCACCCACGCCGTACGGCGACGTCCCGTCCCCGTTGACGTCGAGGGTGAAGGCCTCGGAGATGCCGAGCGTCTGCTGGTTGACCAGCGTCGATGCGGTCTTCTGCCACTCACGTCGCCACCGCAGGCCGTGGGTGACGAAGCTGTGCTGCTCCTCGTGACTCCCCTGGATGAGGCGGATCCGCAGCCGCTCACCGGGGTAGGTCGGGATGATCGGGGTCTCGGGGTCGCGCAGCCAGGAGGAGCGCGTCAGCTCGCCGGCGTGGCCGGGTTCCGGCCGGTCCGCACGACGTCGACGTCCGTGGTCGGTGGCAAACCAGGCGGACGGATCCGGACCGCGCGCCGTGAGGGGCGCACAGCGATGGTTGACGGCCATCGTGCCCGGGTCGTCGTCGCCACCGAGCTCGCCCGGCGGGTTCAGCGGGCGTTCCTCGCGGTCGTAGAGCGGGACGAAGTCGCCCATGCCGAGGCAGGCCTCGCGGAAGGCGCCGATCGCGCTCTCGCGGCGAGGGGTCACCACGGCGCTCGTCCCGCTCCAGGCGACCCCGCCGGGACTGTTCCCGAGGGCGCTCTCGTCGAACTCGTCGTCCCCGTCGTCCACCTCGTCCGCCCTCGGGAGGGCGCGGACCAGCGGGGGACCGGGTGCCCAGGTGGCGCCGGGCGGCTCCGCGATCAGCGCGGCGAAGAGGCCCCGCTTCTGGCGGTAGTTCGCCAGCAGGTGGTCGTGGAAGAAGCAGGGCCCGAACTCCTCGTCGACCACCCACCGGTGGAGGCTCACGTTGGCGGGCAGGGGGACGTCGCCCACGCCCGGCACCGCCTCGCGGCAGCTCGCTCCGGAGAGGTAGTTCCAGCCGGTGGAGGAGCCGTCGGCCGCGAGCACGTCGAACTTCACGAGGTGGACGTGCAGGCCGCACTCGACGGGCAGCTGGGTCAGGTCGAAGTGGTCGGCGCCGATCGTGCCGAGCTCGTTGTGCAGGCGGAGCTCGACGACGTCGCCGTGGTTCGCCCGGACGAAGAACGGCTCGCGAGGATCGCGATCGACCGGCAGCGGGTGCTCCGTGCGCCGACCGTTCACGACCGTGCTGACGCCGCGCAGCGCGTAGAAGTGGCCGTGGTGATCGTGCCAGCCGATGCGGTTGTAGGTGATCTGCTCCTCGGCGACGTCCACGTCGTAGGAGATGACGCGATTCGCGGCCGGGACGCCCGCCGTGGCGTTCCATGTGCGTGCTTGTGTGTCGAGGGCGACGAAGGGCGCGCCCGGTCGCTGGGCGGCGCCCGGTGCGAAGGCCGCCGTCTCGGCGGCCGAGGCGGGCGGGAGCTCGAGGAGCCGGCGTCGCCCTCCGACCTGACCCGGGGCGGCGGCCGGGGGCGGCGGAGCCTTCTGCGGGACGGCCGCGTCGACGAACCACGGGAAGCCGACGCGGCGTCCGGCCGGGAGGGGGAAGGCGGGGTGGCCGGGACGCGGTGCGTCCTCCGGCCCGCGCCCGGGCAGCGGCTTCAGCGCAGGGCAGGGCGTGCCGTCGGGAAGGGGCGTCGCGCCGTCCACGACCGTGTCGAAGCTGCGCCACAGCCCCCACATGCCGTGGTGGAAGTGGGGGTAGAGGTGGCAGTGCCAGATGATGTCGCCGAACGAGTGCTGGCGGCTGCCGGACCCGTAGAGCGGGTCGATCGTGAACCCGGCCTGGGGACCGATGGAGATGGAGTCGAGCAGCTGCGAGCCGCGCTCCGCGCCCGGGCGCCACGCGCTCGGGGCGGCGGTGTCGGTCGGGATCGCATGCCACTGGTGGACGTGCAGGTGGAAGACGTGGGTCTCCTTGACGCCGGCATGCACCAGCCGCACCCGGCAGGGGTCGCCGCGGTAGGCCCGCAGGATCGGTGTCGCGGGGTCGCCGAAGAGCCAGGAGCTGTGGTGCTGCTCCTCGCCGGCCACCCGCTCGATCCACGTGCCGTCGGAGCGCCGCCCGATCCAGAACTCCTCGGCGAGCGTGTGGGGGTCGATCGCGCGCTTCACCGCCCGCAGGTCGTGGGGACTCGAGGAGGGCGTCGTGCCGGGGATCGCCGCGCTGCCGGTCCTCCGGGTCTGGTCCGCGTACTCCCGCATCCGGTGCGGGAGGCGGTTCGGCATCGGCTCGGCGCGATACGACAGCGGCATCACGGTGTGCTCGCCGCCTCCGATGTGCAGCGCGCTGTGCACCTCGGGCTCGTCGTGGATGAAGATCGTGAACTCGCGGTGCGGGCGCCAGCGCTCGCCGTCGGTCGCGAGGTCGACGTACTCCTCGGTGGCGGCCTGACCGCTCCTCCGGTGGATGTCCACGTCGAGGGCGCAGCCCAGGTCGGAGTCGGTGACGTCGTCGCCGGTCACCGGGTCGTGCCAGGTGGCCTGCTCGGGCTCGACGAGCAGCACGCCGAAGAGGCCGTGGGCGTTCGTCCCGTCCTGGGTGCCGCGGACGTCGGCGAGGTCGTTGAGCGGCCACACGCCCTCGGTGTCAGCCTTCCACCGGTAGGTGATCGTCCGACCTGTCGCTGCCGTCGTGTCGGGGTTGGCGCCCACGTGTGCGCCGTCGGCCTCGCGCACGCCGCCGACGAGCCCGGCGCCCTGACGGTGGAGGCCCACCCGCCGTCCCCGCACCTCGTTCCGGAGGGTCACCTCGACCGTCTCCCCGGCGCGGGCGCGCAGGACGAGTGGACGTGCCGCCGGGAGTGGGCGCAGGGGGTTGACGCGGTTGTACGAGGTCGCCCGCGCACCGACGGAGGGGATGACGTCGTTGAGGGCGAGCTGCTCGAGCTGCGGCCGGGTGAGGCCGGTCTCCCGCAGGAGCCGGGGAAGCTCGCCGAGCCACTCCTTGTGGATGCCGGCAAGGCGCTGCGCGATCGCGTCCTCGAGGACGGAACGGGCGGACCCCCACCGCCAGCGCCAGCGCCGGCGGACCTCCGGATCACGGTGGACCTCGTCGATCTCGCCGCCGGTGAGCTCGTCGAGGATCGACGTCAGCTCGTTCACCGTCGTCCGGTAGTGCTGCTCGATCTCGCGGCGTCCGGGCCGGATGGACGGGTCGGGGGCCTCCTCGGCCGCGTCGGCGGCGATCACCTCGCCGCGATGCACCAGGAGGTCGGCGTGGGCGGCGAGCGTGGTCCGCAGGAGCCGCTCCATCTCCTCGTAGCGGTCGAGGCCGTCGAGCAGCATGGTGATCAGCTGCCGCCGCCGGTGCGCCTCGGGGAGCCACTCATCGTCGCGCCGCCACTGGTCGCGCACCCAGCGCAGGAGCGGGACGACGCTGCTCGGCGCGTAGAGCAGACCGTTGCGGTCGTGGTCGCCGTCGTGGGTGTAGACGATCGGGAACTCGAGCGCCGTGACGTCGTAGGAGCGGACGGACATGGGGGCCTCCGACGGGTACGGCGTCAGGCGCCGAGGAGCGGGTGGACCAGAGCGGGTGGAAGGAAGCCGGCGAGCAGCGCCGTGCCGAGCAGGAGGAGGACGACGCCGGTGGTCCGGGCGATCACGTGCGCCCTGGGGACGAGGCGTTCGGCCGCCATGACGGCGGTCAGCACGACCATCACGGGCAGCGCGAGCGCCCCCGTGCCGAGGCAGAGGAGCATCAGCGCCCAGCAGCAGCCGACGCAGGAGACGCCGTAGGCGCTCGCCACCGTGGCGGCGTCGAGTGTCGGACTGCGACGCCCCCAGAAACGCAGGGCGAACCATCGCGGCGTCCGGCAGGCGGTCAGGCAGGCGTTCTTGACCGGGGTGAACTGGTAGGCGCCGGCGAGGACCACGAGGCCTCCGGCGACCCGCAGGTGCGTCGCGGGCGCGACCGAGCCGGAGAGCACGGTCTCGATCACGAAGCCGCCGGTGACGAGCACGACCCCCACGGCGAGCCACACCCCGACGAACGCGGCGAGGGCCACGGCGAGACGCCACGCCACGTGGCCTCGTCGGCTCAGCAGCGCCCGGAGCAGACCGACGAGGGGAAGGGCGGGCGGCAGCATCATCGCCAGGACCATGAGCGCCCACCCCGCGAGGGTCGTCAGCAGGGCGGCGACGTCCGCGGGCGCGTCGGCGTGGTGCGCGTGCGGTGTCCCGCCGGTATGGCTGACGACGACCCCGACCCAGGCGGCCGCGGCGACACCGAGCACGGCCGTGGTGACGGAGGGCGTCGGGGCCCGGCGAGTCCGGCGTGGGGCCAGGACCGACATCGGACGTCCGCCTGTCAGCCGGAGGCGCTGTTGCGCGGATGGCGGTAGTGGAACTCGCCGCACATCCCCGACCGCGCCCGTGCCTCGATGTACCCGCCGCCGCGCAGGGCTGGGACCGCGAGGCTGATCGACTCACTGCGCTGGGCCACGGATTCGTTCTTGATCTGCAGCTCGTGATGAAGTGCTGAATGGTTCAGGGTGAGTGGGTGCGACTCTTCCTCGAACGTGATCGGCGTGCCCTCGGCGTGCACCGTCGCGCACTCGTCGTTGCCCACCCTGACGGTCCAGGAACCATTCTTCTGTTCGATCGTGATGGGCTGATCGAAAATTGTCTCGAGGACGATGCCGTTGACGGTCGACAGAGCGGCGAGGGGATCCTCGCGGGCGGCGAGGCCCTCCTCGTCGGGGGCGAACGCGGCTTCCAGGACCCGCTGCTGTGCGGCTTCATCGGCGTCGACGTGCAGGACCGTCGTGGCGCCGCGATCGCGCCGCCCGCTTCCGTGGCTGGTGACGGCGACGACCCTGGTGCCCGCCACCCCGACACCGTCGATCTCGCCGCGGGTCAGGTCCCAGGCGACGAGGCCCGTGCAATGGCCTTCGTCCGGCTGGTCGTCGACCCAGCACGGGCACAGTTCGAAACAGTCGCAGGCCTCGATGAAAAGACCCTCGAAATCGTAGTTCACGCGTCGACCCCCCGGAGCCGATCGGACAATGCCTGACCGTCGACGACGTGACGATTGTGGCGCGCGGGAAGTGAGTGGTTCCAGGCGCCGATCGGGGGACTATTCCGAGAATTGCCAGATCAATGTCGCATCGCGTACGCGATCTGTTTCCGCGCGTGACGGGCCCTCACCGGGACCGCTTGTTCGGGCACGCATCGGACAGGTCGTCGCGGACACACGAAAGGGCACCTCCGCTCGAGGGATCGAGCGGAGGTGCCCTCGGTCGGGACGGGCCGGGCTACGCCACCACGCTCACTCTCCTCGCAGCGACTCGCCCTTCTCGGCCTTCTCCACCAGCGAGGCCGGCGGCTGGAAGCGGTCGCCGTAGGCCTTGGCGAGGATGCGGGCACGCTCGACGAACCCGGGCAGGCCGCCGGGGTAGCCGTCGATGTACTGGGCCACGCCGCCGGTCCAGGCCGGGAAGCCGATACCCATGATCGAGCCGATGTTCGCGTCGGCGATGGTGTGCAGGACACCCTCGTCGAAGCACTTCACGGTCTCGAGGGCCTCGGCGAAGAGCATGCGCTCCTGCATGTCCTCGAAGGGCAGGTCGCCCCGGGCCGCACCGAACTCCTCGGACAGACCCTGCCACAGGCGCGTGCGCTTGCCCGACTCGTCGTACTCGTAGAACCCGGCGCCCGACGAGCGGCCCTTGCGGCCGAGCTCGACCATACGGTCGATGATCGCCTCGGAGGGGTGCGGCGTCCACGTGCCGCCGGCCTCCTCCACGCCGCGGCGGGTCTCCTGACGGATCTTCTGCGGCAGCGTGAGCGTCAGCTCGTCCATCAGCTGCAGCGGCGGCGCCGGGTAGCCGGCCTGCGACCCGGCCTGCTCGATCGACGACGGCGCCGCGCCCTCGCCGAGCATGGCCACGGCCTCGTTGATGAACGTGCCGATGACCCGGCTGGTGAAGAACCCGCGGCTGTCGGAGACGACGATCGGGGTCTTCTTGATCTGCAGCGCGATGTCGATCGCCTTGGCCAGCGTGGCGTCGCTGGTCCTCTCGCCGCGGATGATCTCCAGGAGGGGCATCTTGTCGACCGGCGAGAAGAAGTGCAGCCCGACGAAGTCCTCGGGCCGGTCGACGCCCTCGGCGAGGCCCGTGATCGGCAGCGTCGAGGTGTTCGAGCCCAGCACGGCGTCGGGCGCGAGGTGCGGCATGATCTCGGCGAAGACCTGCTTCTTGAGGTCCGGGCTCTCGAAGACGGCCTCGATGACGAGGTCGGCGCCCGCGGCGGCCGAGGCGTCGGCGGTCGGGGTGATACGCGCGAGCACCTCGTCGGCCTTCTCCTGGCTCTGCTTCCCGCGCGAGACGGCCTTGTCCAGGAGCTTCTGCGAGTACGCCTTGCCCTTCTCGGCGTTCTCACTGCTGACGTCCTTGAGCACGACCTCCAGGCCCGCCATCGCGCAGGAGTAGGCGATGCCCGCGCCCATCATCCCGGCGCCGAGGACGACCACCTTGCGGGCCGTGTGCTTCTCGTACCCGTCGGGGCGCGACGCGCCCTTGTTGATGGCCTGCAGGTCGAAGAAGAAGGCGCGCGTCATGTTCGTCGACACCTGCCCGCAGGCGAGGTCGGCGAAGTAGCGCGACTCGATCTGCGCGGCGTTGTCGATGTCGACCTGCGAGCCCTCGACCGCGGCGCACATGATGTTGTACGGCGCCGGCATCGGGGCGTTCTTGAGCTGCTTGCGCAGGTTGGCCGGGAACGCGGGGAGGTTGGCGGCGAACTTCGGCGTCGACGGCGTGCCGCCGGGGATCTTGTAGCCCTTCTCGTCCCACGGCTGCACGGCCTCGGGGTTGTCCTTCACCCACTGCTTCGCGCGCGTGACGAGCTCGTCGGGGGTGTCGACGACCTCGTGCACGAGACCGGCCTCGAGCGCGGCCCTCGGGTTGCGCTGCTGGCCCTGCAGCAGCACGTTCATCAGGCCGTCGGCCAGGCCGAGCAGGCGCACGACGCGCACGACGCCGCCACCGCCGGGCAGCAGGCCGAGGGTCACCTCGGGGAGCCCGATCTTCGAGCCCTTCGCGTCGAGGGCGATGCGGTGGTGGCAGGCCAGCGCGATCTCGAGCCCGCCGCCGAGGGCGGCGCCGTTGACGGCGGCGACGACCGGCCGGCCCAGGGTCTCGAGCCGCCGCAGCAGCCTCTTGATCCCCTGCGTCTGGTCGAAGACCTTCTGCGCGTCGGCGCGGGTGTACTTGACGAGGTCGTCGAGGTTGCCGCCGGCGAAGAACGTCTTCTTCGCCGAGGTCAGCACGACGCCGGTGATCGAGTCCTTCTCGCTCTCGAGGCGGTCCAGCGTGGCGGCGAGGTCGTCGCCGAAGCGCTGGTTCATCGTGTTGGCCGAAGCGTCGGGGTCGTCCATCGTCAGGGTGACGATGCCGTCGCCGTCGGCCTCCCACCGGAACATGTTGTCGGACACTGCTGTGATCGCTCCTACGGTCTGGTCGGTGTCGTTCCGGGGAGCGTCAGACGCGCTCGATGATGGTGGCGACGCCCATGCCGCCGCCGATGCACAGCGTGACCAGCGCGCGACGCAGGTCGCGGCGCTCGAGCTCGTCGAGGACGGTGCCCAGGATCATCGCGCCGGTGGCGCCCAGCGGGTGGCCCAGCGCGATGGCGCCGCCGGCGACGTTGGTGCGCTCGTGCGGGAAGCCCAGGTCGCGCATCAGCTTCATCGGCACGGCGGCGAACGCCTCGTTGATCTCGAGGAGATCGATGTCGGCGGTGGTCATGCCGGCCTTGGCCAGGACCTTCTCGCACGCCGGCGTCGGGCCGGTCAGCATGATCGTCGGGTCGGCGCCGGAGACGGCGGTGGCGACGACGCGCCCGCGCGGGGTGAGGCCGTTCTGCCTGCCGGCCTCCTCGGTGCCGAGCAGCACCAGGGCGGCGCCGTCGACGATGCCGGAGCTGTTGCCCGCGTGGTGGACGTGGTCGATCTTCTCGACCCAGTGGTACTTCTGGAGCGCGACCGCGTCGAAGCCGCCCATGTCGCCGATGCCGGCGAACGAGGGCTTGAGCCCGCCGAGGCTCTCCATGGTGGTCTCGCGGACGTGCTCGTCGTGGTCGAGCACCACCAGGCCGTTGCGGTCGACCACCGGGACGATCGAGCGGTCGAACGCCCCGTCGGCCTGCGACTTCGCGGCGCGGGTCTGCGACTCGACCGCGTAGGCGTCGACGTCCTCGCGGCTGAAGCCCTCGAGGGTGGCGATGAGGTCGGCCCCGATGCCCTGCGGCACGAACGAGGTCTTGAAGTTCGTCTCCGGGTCCATCGCCCAGGCGCCGCCGTCGGAGGCCATGGGGACGCGGGACATCGACTCGACGCCGCCGGCGAGGATGAGGTCCTCCCAGCCGGAGCGCACGCGCTGCGAGGCCTGGTTGACGGCCTCGAGCCCGGAGGCGCAGAAGCGGTTGAGCTGGACGCCGCCGACGTGGTCGGGCAGGCCCGCCGCGATGGCCGCGGTCTTGGCGATGTCGCCGCCCTGGTCGCCGATGGGCGTCACGCAGCCGAGGACGACGTCCTCGATGCGGTCGGGGTCCAGGGAGGGGTTGCGCTTGCGCAGCTCGTCGATCAGGCCGACGACCAGCGACACCGGCTTGGTCGCGTGCAGCGACCCGCTCGCCTTGCCCCGGCCGCGCGGGGTGCGGAGGGCGTCGTAGATGAATGCCTCGGACGCAGAGGAGGTCACGGGTGGGGGTCCCTTCGCGCGGGTGTGAGCCGACTGCTCTCAACAGTCATGATGGACTGTTTCGCCCACGTGTCAACGTGCGCCCGACCTCGGCGTTACTCCCCGGTAGCGTGCGCGGAGTGTCGTTGACACGCTGCCAACGAGCGGTGAGGCTGTGGCCCGTGGGTGAGCCGGACTACGACGTGCTGGTGGTGGGCTCTACCACCGCCTGCACGGGCACCCGGGCGTCCACGTCGTCGACGGCTCGACGATCCCGGCCAACCTGGGCGTGAACCCGTCACTGACGATCACCGCGCTCGCCGAGCGGGCGATGTCGCTGTGGCCCAACCGCGGCGAGCCCGATCCGCGGCCCGCGCCCGGCGAGCCCTACCGGCGCCTCGACCCCGTCGCGCCGCACCGCCCCGCGGTGCCCGCGGACGCCCCGGCCGCCCTGCGGACCGCGAGGACGATCGACCTGCCGGACCCGAGGATCGGAGCGCGCACGTGACCACCTACCCGCCCGAGCCCTGGACGCTCGCCGGTCGGATGGACCTGTCGACGTTCCTCGTGCCCCCCGAGGAGCTGCCCGCCGCGACCTGGCCCGACGGCTGGCGCCCGCTCGTCATCGGCGGGCGCACGCCCGTCGGTGCCGCGTGGGTCGACTACGCCGAGGGCGGCATGCTGAGCTACCACGAGCTGCTCGTCGCGGTCGCCGGTCGCGTGGGCGCCCGCGTGCGCCCGCACGTCGTCGCCATCTGGGTGGACAGCCCGGCCTCGCGGGACGGCGGGCGGGAGCTGTGGGGCATCCCCAAGGACCTGGCGACGTTCGCCGGCCTCGCCGAGGGCCGGCCCGCGATGACCCTCGAGGGCGCCGACCGGCCCGCCGCGAGCGCGGTGCTGACCCGCGGCGCCCGCCTGCCCGGGCGCCCGCGCGTGCGGTTCACGCTGGCCCAGGACCGCGACGGCGCGCGGATCGAGAGCCCGGTGGCGAGCCGCAACGGGCTCGGGCTGCTGCACGCGGACTGGACGTTCGACCCCGACGGGCCCCTGCGCTTCCTCGCCGGCCGCCGCCCCGTGCTCTCGGCGACCCTGCACGACTTCGCCATGCTCTTCGGCATGACGCCGCACGACCGCGCGATCGACGAGCAATGCGGCTTTGCTGGCACCAGACGCCAGGATCGCCACATCCTCGGTGCGGCGACACGCCGATGAGCGCCCCGGTCCGGGGCCGGCGCCTCGATCCCGACGCGCGGCGCGAGGAGATCGTCGCCGGCGCGTTGCGGCTGTTCGCCGAGCACCCGTACGCCGCGGTCTCGACCACCGACCTCGCCCGCGAGGCCGGCGTCGCCCGCGGGCTCATCAACCACTACTTCGGCACCAAGCGCGCGCTCTACCTCGAGGTGGTGCGCCGGCTGACGACGATCCCCGAGGTCGCGGTCTCCGAGCTCCCCCCGGGCACCGTGGACGTGCGCGCCGGCGCGGCGGTCGACTGGTTCCTCGACGCCGTCGAGCGGCACCGCGGGCTGTGGCTCTCGGTGGGCACCGGCGCGGCCGGCGACATCGACGTCGACGCGATCCTGGCCGAGGCCGACGAGATCGCCGCCGACCGCGTGCTCGCCGCCCTCGCGCCCGACGCGCCCGACGACCCCTACCGCGCGCGGGTCCGGTCGTTCTTCGGTCTCGTGCGCTCCGCGTCCCGGGAGTGGTTGGTGCGCGGCACGCTCGACCGCGCCGGCACGCGGGCGCTCCTCGTCGACGTGCTCCTGAGCGTGCTGCGCCGCGACAGTCAGGTTTGACCGTCCGCGTTCGCGACGGCACGATCGCAGGGCACCGCACGGCACGGGGGAGGGAGGCGTCAGCGTGAGCACCCGTTCGGCCGCCGAGCCGGAGCGGCGGTCCCGCGAGCAGCGGACCTCCGACAGCCGCACCCGCATCCTCGATGCGGCGGTCGCGTGCCTCGTCGAGTCGGGCTACGCCGGTACGACGACGCTGACCATCCAGAACCGCGCCGGGGTCTCGCGGGGGCGGCTGCTGCACCACTTCCCGTCGAAGGAGAACCTCCTCGTCGCCGCGGCGCAGCACCTCGCGACCAGCCGGTTCGCCGAGGACGGCCTCGCGCACGCCGACCTGCCCGACGCCGACGTCGACCCCGGCACCCGTCTCGACCGCGCCGTCGAGGTCATGTGGTGGACCTACCAGCAGGCCTACTTCTGGGCCTCGGTCGAGCTGTGGACCGCGGCGCGGACCGACCCGGCGCTGGCGTCGGCCCTGCTGCCCGCCGAGCGGCGCCTGGGCGCGGCGATCCGCCAGACCGTCGACGCGTTCTTCGAGGACTACGCCGAGCCCCAGCGCGCCGCGCTGCTGCGCGAGACGCTGCTGACCAGCATGCGCGGGGTCGCGCTGACCTACGGCTTCGATCCCCGCGACCCGCAGACGGACCCGCACCTCGCGCAGTGGAAGCAGCTCGCGCGGGTGCTGCTCATGCCCGAGGGCGGGTCCGACGCGTAGGGCGCGCAGCAGGGGGGCTCACCTGCAGCGGGCTCACAGCAGCGACTTCAGCGTCTCCAGCGACGACTTCACCGCGTCGTGGTCGGGGTCCAGCGGCTGGATGTTGAGCTGCGTGACCCCGGCCGCGGCGAACTCGCGGACCTGCTCGGCGACCTCGTCCTCGCTGCCGATGAGCGACACGGCGTGCACCAGCTCCTCGGGCACCTTCTCGGCCGCCTCCTCCTTGCGGCCCGCGAGGTAGAGGTCCTGGATCTCCGACGCCTCGTCGGCGAAGCCGTAGCGGGCGGCGAGCCGGGCGTAGAAGTTCTGGTCCTTCGCGCCCATCCCCCCGACGTAGAGCGCGAGCTGCGGGCGGACGTGCTCGCGCAGCTCGCCCGCCCCGGGGCCGACCGCGAACGGCACGTTGACCGAGATCTGCAGCTCGCCCAGCGACGGGTCCCGCTTGGCATTGCCGGCCTCCAGCGACGGGCCCCAGACCTCGTGCGCCTTGCCCGGGTGGAACCAGATCGGCTCCCAGATCTCCGCCAGCTCGGCGGCGGTCTCGACGTTCTTCGGCCCGAGCGCCGCGAGCATGACCGGGATCTGTGCGCGCACCGGGTGATTGATGATCTTCAGTGGCTTGCCCAGGCCCGTGCCCTGGTCGGCGGGCAGCGGCACCGTGTAGTACTTGCCCGCGTACTCGAGCCGCTCCCGGCGCCAGATCTTGCGGCAGATCTCCACGATCTCCCGCGTGCGCCCCACCGGGGCGTCGTAGCGCACGCCGTGGAAGCCCTCGATGACCTGCGGCCCCGAGGCGCCCATGCCGAGGACGAAGCGCCCGTCCGACACGTGGTCGAGGCCGGCCGCGGTCATCGCCGTCAGCGACGGCGTCCGCGTGTAGATCTGGACTATGCCGGACTCGATCTGCACCCGCGAGGTGCGCGCCGCGAGGTAGCCGAGCTGGCTGACCGCGTCGAAGCTGTACAGCTCGGCGACGCTGACGGCGTCGAGCCCGATCTCCTCGAGCTCGACGAGCTTCTCGACGGTCTCGCGGAACCCGCCCTGCGCGTAGGCGAGACCCATGCCCACCCGCATCGCGCTCATCCGAGCACCACGCGACCGATGATCTCCTTCATGATCTCGGTCGTGCCGCCGTAGATCGTCTGGACGCGGGTGTCGAGGTACGCCTTGGCCACCGGGTACTCCTTCATGTACCCGTAGCCACCGTGCAGCTGGAGGCACGAGTCGATGACCTCCTTGGCCGTCTCGCTGGCCCAGTACTTGGCCATCGAGGCGTCGGCCGGCCCGAGCTTGCCCTCGCCGAGCTCGGTGATGCAGCGGTCGACGAACTGCCGGGTGACGGCAAGCTTGGTCGCCATCTCGGCGACGGAGAACCGGACGGTCTGGAGCTTCGCGATCGGCTTGCCGAACGCCGTGCGCTCCTTGACATAGGTGATCGTCTCCTCGAGGACCTTCTCGGCGCCGGCGATGGCCGCCACGGCGATGGACAGGCGCTCGCGGGGCAGGTTCTGCATCAGGTAGATGAAGCCCTTGCCCTCTTCGCCGAGGAGGTTCGACGCGGGCACGCGGACGTCGGTGAACGACAGCTCCGCGGTGTCCTGGGCCGACATGCCGATCTTCTCGAGGTTGCGGCCGCGCTCGAAGCCCGGGGTGTCGCGCTCGACGACGATGAGGCTGAAGCCGTGGGCCCCGGCGTCGGGGTCGGTCTTGCAGACCACGATCACCAGGTCGCTCATGATGCCGTTGGTGATGAAGGTCTTCTGACCGTTGATCACCCACTCGTCGCCGTCGCGCACCGCGCGGGTCTGTATGCCCTGCAGGTCCGAGCCGGTGCCGGGCTCGGTCATGGCGATCGCCGAGATCATCTCGCCGGTGCAGAAGCGCGGCAGCCAGCGCTGCTTCTGCTCGTCGGTGGTCAGCTCGATGAGGTAGGGCGCCACCACGTCGTTGTGCAGCGTGAAGCCGAGCCCGCTGGTGCCGGCGCGCGCGACCTCCTCGGTGACGATCCACTGGAAGCGCAGATCGGGCGTCCCGCCGCCGCCGTACTCCTCGGGGGCGTCCATGGCCAGCAGGCCGGTCTTGCCCGCGGCCAGCCAGACCTCGCGGCTGACGTGGCCCTGCTTCTCCCACTCGGGGTGGTGCGGGACCGCCTCCTTCTCCAGGAAGTCCCGGACCATCTGCCGGAAGTCGGTGTGCTCGTCGGAGAAGATCGTGCGCTCCACCGGGTGGCCCCTCCTCGTGGGGACGTGCTCGTGCAGGTGAGGACCAGCGTGGCCGCACCGGCCGGTAACAGTCAACCCTGACTCTTCCGTGCTTCCGTATGAGTGGTTACGGTCTCGTCGTCCCTGTGGTCCGCATCACCACAGGTCCCCGATCAGGCCCCCGTGGAGGTCCCCGTGCCGTTCCGGCTCACCGACGTCGTCCGCCAGCACGTCCGTGACGACCCCCGGGACCCCGACCTGGTGGCGATGACGTTCGAGGGTGGGAACACGACGTACGCCGAGCTCGACCGCCGTGCCGGTCTCGCGGGTCGGGCGATGGCCGCCGAGGGTCTGGGCGCCGGGGCGCGGGTGGTGTGGCTCGGCAAGAACCGGCCCGAGTTCTTCGACCTGCTCTTCGGCGCTCCCCGCGTGCGCGGCGCCACCGCCCCGCTCAACAACCGGCTCACCCCGGACGAGCTGCTCGCGATCATCGAGGACTCCGCCGCGCCGCTGGTCGTGCTCGGGCCCGACTTCGCCGAGATGCGCGACGACGTCGACAAGATCGACGCGGTCCGGCGGGTGCTGGTGATCGGCGACGACTACGAGTCGTGGCTGACCGCGTCCGACGAGGTGCTCGACCCGCCCGACGACGCCGAGGACGACGACTGCGTCCTGCAGCTCTACACGTCGGGCACGACGGGCCTGCCCAAGGGCGTCGTGCTGGCCCACACCCAGTTCGCGGCGCTGCTCTCGGTCGGCGACCACTGGGGCTTCGACACCGAGTCGGTCGGCCTCGTCGCGATGCCGCTGTTCCACATCGGCGGGTCGGGCTTCGCGCTGGTCTGTATGTCCTTCGGGGCCCGCGTGGTGCTCGTCGCCGACATCGTGCCCGACCAGCTGCTGGCGACGATGGCCGACGAGGGCGTCACCAACGCCTTCCTCGTGCCCGCGGTGCTGCAGTTCCTCGTGCAGGTGCCCGGTGCCGCCGACCGCGACTGGTCGAAGCTGCGCGCCATCGCCTACGGCGCCTCGCCGATCACGAGCGCGGTGCTGGGCCGCGTGCTGCAGACGTTCCGGGCGCCGCTGTTCCAGGTCTACGGGTCGACCGAGACGACGGGTGCGATCACCCAGCTCGACCCGGAGGACCACGACCCGGACGGGCCGCGCGCCCACCTCATGCGCTCGGCCGGCAAGGCCTACCCGTGGGTCGAGCTCAAGACCGTCGACCCGGCGACCGGCGACGACGCCCCGCCCGGCGAGGTCGGCGAGGTCTGGATCCGCTCGAGCCAGGTGACGCCGGGCTACTGGGGGCGTCCCGAGGAGAGCGCGCAGGTGCTCACCGACGGCTGGTTCCACACGGGGGACGCGGGCTACCTCGACTCCGACGGCTACCTCTTCCTCACCGACCGCATCAAGGACATGATCGTCACCGGTGCCGAGAACGTGTACCCCATCGAGGTCGAGAACGTCATCTCCGGACACCCGGACGTCGCCGACGTCGCGGTCATCGGCGTCCCCGACGAGCGGTGGGGCGAGTCGGTCAAGGCCGTCGTCGTGCCGCGCGAGGGCGCCGACATCGACAGCGACGCGTTCCTCGACTGGTGCAAGGAGCGCATGGCCGGCTTCAAGCGCCCGCGCTCGGTCGACGTGATCGACGCCCTCCCGCGCAACCCCAGCGGGAAGATCCTCAAGAAGGACCTCCGCAAGCCCTACTGGGAGAACGCCGAAGGCCGGCAGATCGGCTAGACGGAGCGGGCGTTGAGCACCTCCGCAGCGACGGTCACCGTGGAGGGCGTGCACTCGTTCTCGTGGCCCACCTACGGCGCGTTCGCCGCCTTCGCGTTGCTGCTCGTCATCGCGCCGGGGCCCGACTTCGCGGTCGTCGTGAAGAACGCCCTCGTCGGAGGCCGGCGCTATGGACGGTGGACAAGCGTGGGGGTGACGGCGAGCAACGCCGTGCAGGGCACCGCGGCGGCGCTCGGCGTCGGCGCGCTCATCGTGGCGTCACAGCCGCTGTTCGAGGCCGTCCGCTGGGCCGGCGTCGTCTACCTCTGCTGGCTCGGCGTCCAGGCGCTGCGTTCCGCGTGGCGAGGACCGGCGGCGGTCCCGGAGGACGGGGAGCCGGTCGGCGACGTCGCGAGTCGCTGGGTGCGTTGGCGGCAGGGTTTCCTGTCCAACATCACCAACCCCAAGGTGCTGGTGTTCTACCTGTCGGTCCTGCCCCAGTTCCTGCAGCCCGGGTCGTCGGTCGTGCATGGTCTCGCGCTCGCGTACACGCACGCGGCGATGAGCCTGGCGTGGCTGTTCCTGCTCGTGGCGACGCTGCACACCCTGCGCGCGTGGCTCGCGCGCCGCCGGGTTCGCCGGAGCCTCGACACCCTGACCGGCGTGGCGCTGTTCGGATTCGCGGGACGGCTCGCCACGGACAGCCACTGAGGACGGCGGCGGTCGCGGCTCGTGCTCCGGCGGGCGGGACTACTCGGGTCGGGCCGGGCTCGAACGAGTCGGTGCCGACCCCTCGGCCGTCGCCTGCACGATCCGGTCCGCCCTCTCACGGAAGACGCGCCAGCGACGTTCGTTGTCGTGCACGAGACGGGACGACTCGCAACAGAGATCGGCTGCCCGAGAGACCACCTCGGCCGTCGAGTGCAGACGTCGAGGGCTGATCCGAGCACCCGCCAGGTCGGCGCGCAGGGCGGCGGGGGTGAAGTCGACGTGCTCGAGCATCTCCGCGGCCCGCAACAGCATGTGCGACATCACCGACTGCATGTGCGCCGCCAGCCAGTCGTTGGTGATGATGCGGTGCCGCTCCCCCAGGACGTCGGCGAGCTCGTCGATCTCCAACGTCGCAGCCGCGACCTTCCAGCTGCTCTCCATGGCGTTGCCGAGCCATTCGCCCCCGGCGGCGAACCCCTGGGCATCGGTCCGCAGCTCGGCGATCATCGCAGTGATCTCCGCGGGGCGACCTTCTCCCTCCATGAACAGCGCCCCGTCGAGGGCGATGGCGGCTTCGCTGTTGAGGTCCTCGGCGCCCTCGTAGGGATTCATCGCGGTGCGGGTGGAGGGCGCGACCTCCGCCCATCGGTCCGCGAGTGCCTGCAGCGTTCGCGCGTGGCGCTGCAACCGGATCGCGGTCTCGAGCGGGGAGGAGGAGTAGAACCGCTCGTGCTCCTTGTGGAAACGGGAGAGGTTGAGGATCGCCTCCAGCAGAGGCGGTGCGGAGGGCGGGTCCGGGCTCATCGCGGTGGCTCCTTCGAGGTGGCGCCAGCCCCGGCAGCCGACCCGACGTCGGTACGGGCCTGGATGGACAGCGCGGCGACGACGAGCACGGCGGTCATGACGACGAAGACCGCGAGCACAGCCCTGCTGCCGGTCATCGCGGCAACGATGCCGAGCCCGAGCGTCGCGAAGTTGCCCACGACCGCCGGCCATCGCGGGTGGAAGGCCTCCCGCCCACCGATGAGACGGCTCAGGAGGCCACCGACCAGCACGACGATCGCCATCTCACGCACGGTGTCGATGAACCACACGCGGCCGATGGCGAGGAAGACGAGATAGAGGACGAGGACGACGGCGACCGACAGTGTTGCTGCGACGTCGTTGCCGGTGACCTTCATCCTGCCCACCGTGGGTGCGGCCCCGACCTCTCGGGAGGGACGTTGGACCCTCGCCGTCCGGTCCAATCGGTCTCGGCCGGAGTCCACGCTTCGGCGGCGCTCCTCGCTCACAGGGGAGCGGTCGCTCGGCATCATGCTTCCGGCGCGCCGTGGGGCCCGGGCGTCGGTCCTCCCACCGGGCGGAAGGCGACGAAGGGGTGGCCCCTGATGAACTCCCGTGCGGCGGCGTCGTCGCGCAGGTCGCCCCACCCGAGGACGGCGCCGATCAGACGAGCCCGGTACGGATGCTCCCGCCGGAATCGCGCCACGACGTCGAACGCCTCGTCATCGGTGAGGAACCGCTGGTGCGGGGTGAAGGTCTCGCCGCCGAGCTGAACCCTGACTGCCGGCCGCGCCCGGATGTTGCGGTACCAGTCCGTTCGCGGTCCCCATCCGGCACAGATGACGACCTCGCCCGAGGCTCGGTCGTCTCGGAGGACCATGGCGACCGTCTGGTGCGGCTGGCCAGTCACCCGACCGAGGTGGGTGAACGCCACGAACGTGCGCCCCACCGCCGGTCCGGCGTTGTGCTGGTATGCCTTGAGCGGCAGCCGGAACACCGCGAGCGCCAGTCGGCCCGGCCGACGACGTAGGCCGAGGAGCCGCCGGGAGGTGGCACCGGGGTGACGGTCATCCGGGACGCTCATCTCTGCCTCCTCCCCCGGCGCCGTGCCCGGGACACCGTTCGGAGATTCGAGGCTCCGGCAGCTCGGCACCAGAGGACCTTCGGGCACGGTCGGGGGACCGCCGCCTCGTGCCGGCGCTCTCCGCGGCGCAGGTCCGGCCCGGTGCGGATGGCGGGACCCCACTTGCGGCCCGGAGCACACTGACCAGGTGGATGGTGCCGCGCTCATCGGCCTCGTCCTGAACCTGGGCGTGATCCTCGTACTCCTGGTGCCGGGCCTCGCGGCCCTGTTCGTGAGGGTGCGTGGTCGCCCCGGCGGGCGGGCGGGACGAGCCGGAGAACGCGCGGCGGAGATCGTGGACGTCTTCGACCCCGGGCAGCGTCGTCGGGTCGAGCAGCTGGAGGTCTCGGACTCGGTGCGCGTCGACGCCGAGTCCGGCGACGAAGACCCTCTGCGGAGCTTCCCCGATCCCCGCGGCCTGCGTCACCAGCTCGACCCGGAGAAGCTCGACCGACGGCGGCAGTCCGGAGGACGCCCGCTCTGGGCCGGACGGGCCGCCGCGTTCGATCGTGCGCGATCGACCGCGTCGTCCGACCGGCGGGCGGGTACAGCGAGGTCGTGACGGTTGAGAACACAGGCGTCGCGCTCGCCCGGCAAGCGATCGAAGCGCTGCGACGTCTCGACGACGAGGGCCGATCGCTCCGGCCGGACGACGTCGACCCCTTCACGTGGTCGGCCGACGTGCTCGACGAGCTCGCGCGTCTGGCCGAGACGATCGGCCGCGCGGTGGAGCGTGTGTCGGGCGAGAGCGCACCGGGTGCCGAGGCCCACGCCCAGGCCCTGGCGACGGCGATCGTGGCGCACCGCAACTCGCTCCTGCGGCACGGGAGCGGCGGCCGCCACCCTTTCCCGGATGGCGGTGACCCGATCCCCGAGGCCACCGCCATGCTGGCACCCGGGGGACGCACGAGGCCGGTCGCCGCGGGCTGAACGCGGCACCGCGAGGACCGGGTGTCGTGGATCGCACCCGGCCACGCTCACTCGTCAGTAACATGGACGGAGTCGGCCGCGCCCCCCTCGGCCGACCATGGTTCCGGGAGCGCATCCCCCCGCGCTCCCGGAACCCCCTTAACCGACGACGTGCTCGAGCACGAGGTCGGCCAGACGGTCGGGCACCTCGTCCGGGATCCAGTGGCTCACCCCGGGCAGCACCTCCAGGCGGTACGGCCCGCGCATCCACGCTCCGTTGCCGTGCACCGCTTCGAGCGAGACCGCGGAGTCGCCGTCGCTGCCGACCATCAGCGCGGGGACCTCGACCGGCACCGGCAGCCCTCGGTGCTCCCAGTGCGGCACGGCCCGGTACCAACCCATGCCGCCGGAGAGGGCCGGCCGCAGCCCCCCGCGGGCGGCGAGGGCGGCCTCGTCGCGGCGCGCGCGCTGCGGTGTCTGCCCGGTGCGGCGCAGGGCCGCGGCCAGCGCGCCCGGGCGGCTCAGGTAGCGGTCCGCGAGGCCGGGGACCTGGAAGACGTAGGTGTACCAGGACAGCAGCGCCTGGCGGCTCGACCGCATCGCGCGGAAGAACGCCGCCGGGTGGGGCACCGACACGCCCGTCACGGTGCGCACCCGCGCAGGGTCCAGAGCGGCGAGAGCCCAGGCGACGATCGCGCCCCAGTCGTGGCCGACGACGTGGACGGGCTCTCCGCCGGCCGCGTCGATCAGCGCGGCGACGTCGGCGACGAGCTCCTCGATGCGGTAGTCGCGGCGCGCGGCAGGCCGCGCGCCCGGTGAATAGCCACGCTGGTCGGGGGCGAGCACCCGGTGGCCGGCGCCGGCCAGCCGGCGCGCGACCGGCTCCCAGCTGATCGCGGTCTGCGGGAAGCCGTGCAGCAGCAGCACGGGCGGCCCGCCGTCGATCGGGCCGGGATCGTGGTCGGTGACGTCGAAGCGCAGGCCGTCACGGGTGAAGGAGTCCACGACGGCGATCGTGCCGCGCATGCCGCGTCGCGTCGATCTTGTCGCGGGTCACGACACTCCCCGCGAATGGGGCCTCCGAGCGCGGCGGTCGCGTTACGGTCGGTGCGCACCGCGCCCACCCACCGAGCACGGCGCGCCGACGGCCACGACGGGAGCAGCGGGAGCGCGATGTCCAAGGGGTTGAGGCGGTTCCTGATCTTCGTCGTGGTGGCCGTCCTGCTGTTCTTCGTGATCTCGCAGCCGGAGGGCGCGGCCGACGTCGTCCTGTCGATCGTGGCGATCATCGGGGACGCGCTGGCCTCGATCGCGACGTTCTTCCGGTCGCTGTTCTGACGGGCCCTACGCGGGCGCGAACTCACCCGCAGCGTGGCGCTCGCGGAGCCGGTGCTTGACCAGCTTGCCGGTCGGCGTGCGGGGCAGGTCGTCGGTGAACACCAGCCGTCGCGGCGTCTTGTACCGCGCGATGCACGCGCGGACGTGCTCGAGCAGCTCCTCGGCGAGGGCGTCGGACGGCTCGTGGCCGGGCGCGGGCTGGACGACGGCGAGCACCGACTCGCCCATCTCCTCGTCGGGCACGCCGACGACGGCGACGTCGAGCACCGCGTCGTGCAGCGTGAGCACGTCCTCGATCTCCTGCGGGTAGATGTTCACCCCACCTGAGATGATCATGAAGCTCTTGCGGTCGGTGAGGTACAGGAAGCCCTCGTCGTCGACGTGGCCCAGATCGCCGGTGGTCGTCCACGTCCCGTGCCCGGGGTGCTGTGCCGACCGCGTCTTGTCCGGGTCGTTGTGGTACCGGAACGGCACGATGTCGCGCTCGAAGTAGACGGTGCCGACCTCGCCCGCCGGGAGCTCGCGGCCCTCGTCGTCGCAGACGTGGATCGTGCCCAGCCCCGCGAGCCCGACCGAGCCGGGGTGCTCGAGCCACTGCTGCGGGCTGATGAACGTGATGCCGTTGGCCTCGCTCGAGCTGTAGTACTCGTAGAGCACCGGACCCCACCAGTCGATCATCGCCCGCTTCACCTCGACGGGGCACGGCGCGGCGGCGTGGACGGCGACGCGCAGGCTGGAGACGTCGTAGCGCGCCCGGACCTCCTCGGGCAGCTTGAGCATCCGCACGAACATCGTCGGCACCCACTGGCTGTGGGTGACGCGATGGCGCTCGATCGCGGCGAGGGCCGCCTCGGGGTCGAAGCGGTGCATCATCACGACGGTGCCGCCGGTCGACTGGATCGTGGCGCCGAAGCGCAGCGGCGCCGCATGGTAGATCGGCGCCGGCGAGAGGTAGACGGTGTCCTCGCCGAAGCCGTACATCGGCTTGAACACCGCGATGTAGAGGTCGCCCGGCTCGTCGATCTGCCGGTCGGGCAGGTTCGGCTTGATGCCCTTCGGGCGGCCGGTGGTGCCCGAGCTGTAGAGCATGTCGCCGCCGCGGGGCTGGTCGGCCAGCGGCTCGGTGCTCTGCGCGCCCACGACCTCGTCGTAGTCCCGGTGGCCGGCGACGGGTCCGCCGAAGGCGAGGCGGAGGGTGACCCCCGGGGTGCCCTCGACGATGGCCGTCGCCAGCCCGTCCTTCGCGGCCGAGACGACCAGTGCCCGGGCGCCGCAGTCGTCGACGATGTAGGCCGCCTCGTCGGGGGAGAGGTGATGGTTGACCGCGGTGACGAGGAGCCCGGCGCGCTGGGCCGCCCAGTAGACCTCGAAGGCGCGCGGGTGGTTGTCGGTGAGCAGGGCGACGACGTCACCGCGCCGCAGCCCGTGCTCGACCAGCGTGCGGGCCAGGCGGATCGAGCCGTCCTCGAGCTCGCGGTAGGTCAGGCCCTCGCCGGTCTCCGCCATGATCACCGCGGGGCGGTCGGGGTGGGTGGCGGCGAAGGTGCCCGGATACATCAAGGTCTCCTTTGTGCTGCGCACTCGTGAGTGCTCGTCCGTGCCCTGGCACGGACGAGCACGCACACGACCGGAGGTCAAACGCGCCGTAGAGTAGATTACGTTCTGGCGCAGGGGAACGGGCGCGAGCAGGGGGAGGTCGGGAGCCATGCCGACGGCCACCCCGCGGTCCTACTTCGACGAGGCGCTGCGTCTGCTCGCGCGGGAGGGCCGCAACGGCCTGCGCATCGGGCGCCTGTGCGCGGCCCTCGGCGTCACCAGCGGCTCCTTCTACCACCACTTCGGCAGCTGGGAGGGCTTCGTCGCCGCGCTGCTGGAGCACTGGGAGCGCGAGGAGGTCGGGCGCATCGTCGAGCTGGTCAACGCCAGCGACGACCCGGTCGAGCGCGTGACGCGGATGAAGTATCTGGCGCTGACGGTGCCCCACGAGGCCGAGACCGCGATCCGCGCCTGGGCCACCGTCGACCCCGTCGTCGACGCCGCGCAGCGCGCCGTCGACCGCGGGCGGCTGCGGGCGCTCGCCGACGTCCTCGCGCCGGTGATCGACGACGCCGAGCGGCGCGAGCGCCTCGCCGCGCTGGGGGTCGCCGTGCTCGCGGGGCACCAGCAGATCGCCGGGGTGGCGAGCGTCGACCTGTCGTCGCTGCTGGACGAGTTCGACCTGCTCGTGCGCGCTCACTCCTCGGGGATTTGGGATCCGACGGTCCCCGACGACGCGCCGTGGCACGAGCAACCGGCGCGCGAGGACCGGTGATCGGCGAGGTTCCCGACCCGGCCTGCACGCCGCGCCGAGGGGCCGCCCGCCCCGTCGTTCGTCCCGCCCTCGTGGTCGCTGGTGCGCAGGGAACGGCATACTCGCGCCGTGGCTGCGGAGGGACAGAGCGGACAGGTGGCCGGTTCGGTCGTCCTGGTCGGATTCGACGGCTCGCGGGAAGCGGCCGGAGCGATCGCGGTCGGCGCACGGGTCCTGCCCGGCGTGACCGCGCGCGTGGTCACCGTGTGGGCGCCACCGGGCGCGGACCAGGTGCTGCGTCGCCGGATCACCCGCGACGCCCGCACCCTCGACGAGCTCAGCGCGCGGATCGAGCAGGAGTGCGCCGCCGCGGCGGAGGACGTCGCCGCGGACGGAGCGGCGCTGGCCCGGGCCGCGGGCTGGCGTGGGGAACCGGCCACCCACCGCGGCTTCGGCGACGCGGGGGCCGTGCTCGCCCGGCTCGCCGGGGAGATCCCCGCGGCGGCGCTGGTGGTCGGCTCACGGGGGCTGGGAGGCACGGCCGCGCTGCTGGGCAGCGTCTCCGATCTCGCGGTGCACCACAGCCCGGTCCCCGTGCTCGTCGTGCCCCCGCTGCTCCGCGGGGAACGCGCCGCCGCGGCCACGGGCCCGGTCCTCGTCGGGCACGACGGCTCGGCGGGCGCCGAGCACGCGCAGAGAACGGCGAGCGCCCTGCTGCCCGGGCGTGAGCAGATCGCCGTCCACGTCACCGACGACCGCCGCGCAGGGGCCGAGGCCGCCGAGCCCGGCCCGCCGGACGCCGTCACCGTGTCCGCGCGCGGGTGGGGGGCGCGGGCGATCGCCGATGCCCTGGACGCGGAGGCCGCGGCGCGGGACGCCGGTGTGGTCGTGGTGGGCTCGCGCGGGCGCACGGCCCTGCGCGAGGTGCTGCTGGGGAGCACGGCGATGGCGGTGCTCCACCGCGTGCACCGACCGATCCTGGTGGTGCCGACGCCCGCGGAGCGGTGATCGATGCGGCGTTGCTGGCGTCTGACGCCAGCAACGCCGCATTGCTCGCACCGCAGGTGCGTCGGTCAGTCGGCGTAGCGGGGCGCGCGCTGTTCGGCGAAGGCGGTGACGGCCTCGGTCAGGTCGTCCGAGAGCAGTGCCGAGGCGTTCCACGTCGCGATCTGGTCGAGGCCGTCGGCGACGGTGTGGTCGCGGGCGTAGGTGATCGCGTGCTTCGTGCCGCGCAGGGCCAGCGGGGACTTCGCCGCGAGGCCCCGGGCGACGTCCTGGACGTGGGCGACGAGCTCGTCGGCGTCCTCGGTGTCGACGACGGCGTTGACCAGGCCCCACGCCTCGGCCTCGGGTCCGCGCACGTCGCGGCAGGTGTAGGCCATCTCGCGCGCCCGGCCCTCGCCGACGATCCGGGGCAGGCGCTGGAGCACACCGACGTCGGCGGCGAGCCCCATGTCCACCTCCTTGAGCGAGAACCTGGTGCGCGGGGTGGCGTAGCGCAGGTCGCAGGCGACGACGAGGTCGAGCCCCGCGCCCACGCACACGCCCTGGACCGCCGCGAGCACGGGCACCCGGCAGCGCTCGACGGTGGTGAGCACGTCCTGCAGGTCGAGGATCAGTCGGCGCAGGGCCTCCCGGGCGCGCCCCCCGTCGGCGTCGGCGGGGGCCATCCCCTGGATCTCCGCGAGCATCGACAGGTCGATGCCGGCGCAGAAGTGCTTGCCGGCACCCGCCAGCACGACCGCGCGCACGCCGGCCTCGGCGTCCAGCGTCCGGAACGTGTCGCGCAGTTCGCGCCACAGCGTGCGGTCCAGCGCGTTCGCGGCCTGCGGGCGCTCGAGGCGCACTGTCGCGACGCCGCCGTCGCGGCTGACGGAGAGGGCCGTCGGCGCCGCCGGGGCGTCGAGGTCGAGCATGCTCACGTCCGTGGCTCCCTTCGAGCTGGTGGTTCGCGCCGGACGCCGGCGTGGCCGTCAGGCTGGCACTCCCGGGCACCACACGAAGGGTGATCGGGCGGTGACGCAGGTCTCGCCTCCGTAGCATGACGCACGTTACGGTGGCCGCCGCTGCGGTCGCCGGAGGACGAGGAGGTCACCGATGAGGATCGTCGTGGATTGGGACAAGTGCACCGGCATGGGCATGTGCGAGTCCCTCGCGCCGGACGTCTTCGAGGTGGACGACGACGGGTCGCTGATCCTGCACACCGAGGAGGTGTCGCAGGACCAGGAGGCCGAGGTCCGCGAGGCCGTCGCCGCGTGCCCCACCGAGGCGCTGTCGCTCGAAGGGCCGATCGACGCGTGACGCACCTCGTGGTGGTCGGCGCGTCGCTCGCCGGCCTCCGGGCGGTCGAGGCCGTCCGGCGCGACGGGTTCGACGGCGAGGTGACCCTGATCGGGGCCGAGGAGCACCTGCCCTACGACCGCCCCCCGCTGTCCAAGGAGTACCTGGCCGCCGAGGAGTGCCCCGACCCGCGCTATCGCGAGGAGGAGACCTTCGCCGGCGACCTCGACGTCGAGCTCCTGCTCGGCACGCCGGCGTCGGCGCTGGACACGGCGGCGCGGACGGTCACCGTCGGCGACCGCACGGTGTCCTACGACGGGCTGGTCATCGCCACCGGCGCGCACGCGCGGACCCTGCCGGGCACCGAGGGCCTCGAGGGCGTGCACACCGTGCGCACCCTCGACGACGCGATCGCCCTGCGCGCCGCCCTGCGCGGGGGAACCTCGCGGTTGACGGTCGTCGGGGCCGGCTTCATCGGCTCCGAGGTGGCCTCGGTGGGCCGCAGGCTCGGGCTCGAGGTGACGATCCTCGAGGCGCTGGAGACCCCGCTGGCCCGCGCCGTCGGCGAGCGGATGGGCCGCGCGCTGACCCACCTGCACCGCCGCCACGGCACCGAGGTGCACACCGGCGTCGCCGTCGAGGAGGTCGTCTCCCGGGACGGCCGGGTGCGCGCGGTGCGGCTGGGCGACGGCACCGAGATCACGACCGACGTGCTGGTCGTCGGCATCGGCGCCCGGCCCGCGACCGACTGGCTGGAGGGCTCGGGCCTGACCCTCGACGACGGTGTGGTCGCCGACGAGACCCTCGCCGCCGCGCCGGGCGTGTACGTCGCCGGTGACGTCGCCCGCTGGCCGAACGCGCTGTTCACCGACGTCGCCCCGGGCACCATGCGCCTCGAGCACTGGACCTCGGCGGCCGATCAGGGCGGCCGGGCCGCGCGCCACGCGGTCGACCCGGCGAGCGCGAGGCCCTACGAGACCGTCCCGTACTTCTGGTCGGACTGGTACGACGGCCGCGTCCAGTTCGTGGGGATCGCGGCCGGCGACCACGTCGAGGTCGTGGCCGGCGACGACGCCGAGGGCGGGCCGTTCACGGCGATCTACCGGGCGGGCGGGCGCATCGTCGGTGCCCTCGCCGTCGACATGCCCGCCGAGGTCATGAAGTACCGGCGCCTCATCGGGGCGCGCAAGAGCTGGGACGACGCCCTGGAGCTCGCCGAGCAGCGTCGGCAGCAGCGGGCCGAGAAGGCGCGGCAGGCCGCCGAGCAGCAGGGAGCCAGTGCGTGACCACCACGCCGGTCGCGGTCGACCCGGTCGACCTCTCCACCCTGGACTTCTGGGGCCGGCCGATGGCCGTCCGCGACGCCTCGTTCGCCGAGCTCCGTACCGAACGCCCGGTCTCGTGGCACCGGTCGCCGCAGGGCATGCTCATGCCGTCCGAGGACGACGCCGGCTTCTGGGCCGTCGTGCGCCACGCCGACATCGGCTACGTCAGCAGGAACCCCCAGCTCTTCTGCTCGGGGCAGGGCGTGCAGTTCCAGGACGCACCCCCGGAGCTGCTCGAGGCGACGCAGTCGTTCCTGGCGATGGACGCCCCGCGGCACACGCAGCTACGCAAGATCGTGAGCGCGGCGTTCACCCCGAAGCAGGTGCGTCGCGTGGAGGACCGCATCGCCCACCGCGCCGAGCGGATCGTCGGTGACCTGATCGAGCACCTCGCGGACGGCACCGGGGGCGACTTCGTCGCGCTCGTGGCCAAGCGGCTGCCGATGGGCACGATCTACGACCTCATGGGCGCGCCCGAGGAGCACCAGGACGCGCTGGCCGAGGCCGCCGACCTGCTGGTCGCCATCAACGACCCCGACGTGCTGGAGAACCTGGGGCTCTCCGATCCGCTGCAGGCGGCGGGCCAGGCCCTCATGGCGCTCCTCGGGCCGGCGCTGGAGCTCGCGGAGGCCCGGCGGAACGCCCCGCAGGACGACCTCATGACCAACCTCGTGCAGGCCGAGGTGGACGGTCAGCGCCTCACCGACGACGAGATCGGTGCGTTCTTCGTGCTGCTCTCGGTGGCGGGCAACGACACCACGCGCAACACCATCGCGCACTCGATGCGCCGCCTGGTCGAGCACCCCGACCAGCGGGCGTGGCTGGCCGAGGACCTCGAGGCACGGATGCCGGCGGCCGTGGAGGAGTTCGTGCGCCACGCCAGCCCGGTGCTGACGTTCCGGCGCACCGCCACCCGGGACACCGAGCTCGGCGGGCAGCGCGTCGCCGCCGGGGACAAGGTCGTCATGTTCTACGAGTCGGGCAATCGGGACGCCGACGTCTTCGTCGACCCCCTGCGCTTCGATCTCTCCCGCGACCCCAACCCCCACGTCGGGTTCGGGGGTGGCGGACCCCACTTCTGCATGGGCAACATGCTCGCGCGCACCCAGTTGCGGCAGATCTTCACGCAGCTCCTGAGGCGGGTCCCGGACCTGACCGTCGGCGAGGGCGAGATGCTGCGCAGCAACTTCGTGCACGCGGTGAAGACCATGCCCTGCTCGATCGGGGGCTGAGCTCGTTCCGGAGACGGGACGCGGTGACCCAGGGGGCACGACGTGGTGCAGCCGGTACGGGAGGAGGCCCGCCGCGACGGGTCCTCCCCGTCGACGATCGTGCTCTCCGGGGCGCGCTCGCGGGCCGAGCGCGAGCTGGTGCGTCGGTGGGCGGCCTCGACCTACGGTGACGACGCGGCGCGGATCGTGGCCGACGACGCGCGCGAGCTGTCCGGTGCGCTCGAGGGTGCGGGCCCGGACACCGCGGTGGTGCCGGTCCGTGTCGTGTGGCCGCCCGCCGAGCGGAGCTCGGCCGACGCGCCGTCGGCCGCCGACCTGCTCTCGCTGTCGGCCCGACGTCGCGGCCTGCGCCACCTGCACGCGCGGCTACGGGGCTGGTCGGCGGAGAAGGCCCGGGTGGTGGCCGGCGAGGCCGCGACGCTCGCCGAGCTGCGCCGCGACGGCGACCGCGAGGTCGGGACGGCCGACGGGACGGGGTTCGTCGCGTTCGTGCGACGGCGGGCGACGCTGGCCTGCGACCGCGCCGAGCGCCGGCTGACCGGGGACCGCTACAAGGTGCCGCGGCTGATGGCCGAGCAGATCGTCGCGTCGGCGGCGGTCCGCCGGCGCGCGGGGGCGGTGGCCGACGAGCTGGGCCTGTCCACCGACGAGGTGCTCGCCCACACCGCCCGCTGCCTCGAGGAGATGGCCGCGGTACAGAGCCCGCCGGCGATCGAGGCGTTCCGCTCCGTGATGAGCCCGCTGCACCGCCGCGCGTGGGATCTCGACGTGGACGACGCGGGCCTGGAGGCGCTGCGCGAGGAGGGGCGGCGGCGCCCGCTGGTGTTCCTGCCCTCGCATCGCAGCTACGCCGACCCGCTCGTCCTCGCCGAGGTGCTGCACGCGCACGACTTCCCCCGCAACCACGTGCTCGGCGGCAACAACCTCGCGTTCTGGCCCCTGGGCGCGCTGGGGCGCCGCGCGGGCATCGTGTTCATCCGGCGCAGCTTCGGCGACGACACGATCTACAAGTTCGCCGTCCGCGAGTACTTCGGGCACCTGCTCGACAAGCGGTTCAACCTCGAGTGGTACATCGAGGGCGGCCGCACCCGCACCGGCAAGCTGCGCCCGCCGCGCTACGGGCTGTTGCGCTACCTCGTCGACGCCGCCGACCAGCTCGACGAGGCCTCGGCCGGCGCCGACCCGCTGCTCGTCCCGGTCTCGATCAACTACGACCAGCTCCACGAGGTCGGGGCGCTGGCCGCCGAGCAGGGCGGCACGGGCAAGAAGGCCGAGGGCCTGGCGTGGCTCGCGGGCTACATGCGCGACCAGCAGCGGCGCATCGGTTCGGCGCGCATCCGCTTCGGCGAGCCGATCGGCCTGCGCGACGCCCTCGCCGAGGCCGGGGAGGGCCCGTCGCAGCTGGAGAAGGTGGCGTTCCGGGTCGCGGTCGGCATCAACCGGGCCGCGCCCGCGACGCCGACCGGAGTGGTCACGTTCGCCCTGCTCGGCGCCTGCGGACGCGCCCTGACCCTCGACCAGGTGCGCGCCGTGGTGGCGCCCGTGCGCGGGCTGCTCGGCGACGAGCCGGCGATCGGCACGCTCGACACCGACGAAGGCCTCGTCGACACGCTCTGCCGGCTCGTGTCGGTGGGCGTGGTCGAGTGCTTCGAGGGCGGGCCCGAGCCCGTGTGGTCGATCGGCCCCGACCGCCACCACGTGGCCGCGTTCTACCGCAACGGCCTGCTGCACCACCTGCTCACCCGGGCGGTGCTGGAGATGGCGCTGTTCGCCGTGGTCGACGGGGGTCGCGAGCTCGCCGGAGACCGGGTCCTCGAGGCGTGCTGGGAGGCCGCGCTGGCCCTGCGCGACCTGCTCAAGTACGAGTTCTTCTTCTCCCGCAAGCGCGACTTCCGCGACGAGCTGCTCGCCGAGCTCGACCGCCTGGCGCCGGGCTACCGGTCGGCGCCCGCGTCCGCCCGCGGGGCCGCGGAACTGCTCTCCCGCGCCGAGCTGCTCGTCGCGCCCCGCACCCTGCTGCCGTTCGTCGAGGCGCAGTGGGTGGTGGCGACGGTGCTGGCCGCGCACGAGGGCGCCCTCGACGACCGCGCGTCGTTCCTCGACGCATGCACCGGGCTCGGCCGGCAGTGGTGGCGCCAGCAGCTCCTGCACGGTGCCGACGTGGTCTCCCGCGAGCTGTTCACCTCGGCGCTGCGGGCGGCGGAGAATCGCGCTCTGCTGGGCGCGGACGCGGATCCGGCCGCGCGGGCGGCGTGGCGCGACGAGGTCGCGGCGGTGCGCAACCGCCTGCGCCGGGCCGGGGAGCGGGAGCAGGCGCTGCGGGCGGAGGTGTTCGATGACGACGGCCGGCACTGAGCCGGCGGTGCTGGACGCCCGACGCGCGGCGATCCGCGCCGCCCCGGCGGGCAGCGTGGCGATCGTCGACGAGACCGCCCTGCTGGAGCGGTCGGCGGTCGCCGCCCACGTCGGCGAGGCGTTGCGCGCGGGGCGGACGGCGTGGCGCGCGCTGCCCGGCGACGTCGCGCTCCTTGCTAGTGCCGGTGCCGGTGCCGCTGCCGGCGCCGGGGACGACGAGGCGGCGGTGCGACGCCTCGTGGCGTCGTGGGCCGGCGAGGACGCCGCGACCGTGGCGCAGCGCGCGCGGGCGGTCCTGCGCGACGACCTCGGCGCCGCCCTCCGGCCGCCGGTCTGGTCGCTCGTCGCCGAGCACCGGCGCGCCGGGCACCGCGTCGTGGTCACCGGGCACGCGCCCCGACCCGTGCTCGAGGCGCTGGCCGAGGACCTCGGCGTCGACGAGCTGGTCGCCACCGAGGTCGAGGTCCGCGACGGCGTGCTCACCGGCGAGGTCGACGGCCCGGTGCTGCTCGGCCCGCGCGGCGAGGCGAAGGCCGCGGCCGTGGTCGCCCTCGGCGCACGACCCGCCTTCGTGATGGCCGGGCCGTGCTCCGAGGCGTTGCTGGCCGCCGGTGACGGCCCGCTCGTGGTGACCTCCGGGAGCGCGGCGACGTGCGGCGGCCACCCGGTGCTGCCCGTGCCCCCGCGCAGCGGCGCGCTCCCGGGCCCGCTCGACGTCGGGCGCACCGCGGCGTTCTACGGCGCGCTGCTCGGGGCGGCGAGCACGGCGGCGGCGGTCGGGCTCGCCCGGCGCTCGCGGCGGCAGATGGTCGACCTGACGTGCTCGGTCACGGGCGACCTCGGGCTCGCCCTCGCCGGCATCGACGTCGAGGTCCGCGGCGCGGAGCACCTGTGGTCGTCGCGCCCGTGCGTGTTCGTGTTCAACCACCAGTCCAAGGTCGACGTCGCGCTGCTGATGAAGCTGCTGCGCGGCGGCTTCACCGGCGTCGCCAAGGCCGAGGCGGCGTCGATCCCGCTGTGGGGCGCGATGTTCAAGCTGGCAGGGGTCGCGTTCGTCGACCGCGGCAACACCCGCCAGGCCCGCGAGGCGCTGGAACCCGCGGTGCGCAAGCTCCGCGACGAGGGCTGGTCGCTGGCCATCGCCCCGGAGGGCACCCGCTCGCCGACGCCCCGGCTCGGGCGGTTCAAGAAGGGCGCGTTCCACATCGCGCTGCAGGCCGGCGTGCCGATGGTGCCGATCGTCATCCACGACGCCGGCGAGGTGATGTGGCGCGGGCACCAGACGCTGCGTGCGGGCACGGTGCACGTCGACGTCCTGCCCCCGATCGACACCTCGGGGTGGAGCACGGCCACGCTCGACGAGCACGTCGCGGACGTGCGCGAGCAGTTCGTCCGGACCCTGGAGGGCGGCCCGTGAGCACCACCGCGATGCCCGACCCCACCCCGCCGCGGGGCGACGACGGACGCCTGCTCTGGTCCCGCTCGGAGGAGCTCACCGGTTTCGAGGCGCTGATGTGGCGCGTCGAGGCCGACCCGCGGATGCGCTCCACCGTGGTCATCGTCGAGACTCTCGACCTCGAGCCTGACTGGGACCGGTTCGTCGCGGCCACCGACTGGGCCTCGCGCGTGGTCCCGCGCTTCCGCGAGCGGATCGTCACGCCCTTCCTCGGTGCCGGGACGCCGCACTGGGCGCTCGACCCCGACTTCGACCTGCACTACCACCTGCGCCGTCTGCGACTGCCCGAGGGCGCGGGGTTGCCCGACCTGTTCACGCTGGCCGAGCAGACCGCGATGACCCCGCTCGACCCGTCCCGCCCGCTGTGGGAGGCGACGCTGGTGGGTGGGCTGCCCGACGGCGGGGCGGCGCTGCTGTTCAAGCTGTCCCACGTCCTCTCCGACGGCATGGGCCTGGCGCAGCTGCTGGCCGGGCTGCACTCGCGCACCCGCGAGCCGATGACCGACAAGCCGCAGCCCCCGCCCCCCACGGGTCCGCCGGCGACCCTGGGCCGCGAGCTGGCACGCCAGGTCCGCAGCGACCTCGGCCTCGTCGGTGGCGCCGCGCGGGGGGTGCTCGGGGCCGCCGCCTCGCTGGTGCGTCCCGACCGCGCGGTCCGCGACGCCGCCGCGTACGTGGCCTCGGCCGCCCGGGTGCTCTCGCCGCCGCCCGCGCCGCCGCTGCCGGTGCTCGCGCACCGCAGCCCGTCGTGGCGCTTCCGCACGCTCGACGTGCCGTTCGCCGCCCTGCGCGCGGCCGGGAAGTCGGTCGGCGGGTCGGTCAACGACGCCTACCTCGCGTCGTTGCTCGGCGCGTTCCGCCGCTACTCCGCGCGGCGCGGCGACCCGCTGCCGTCCGACCGGCTCATGCCCGTGACGCTGCCGGTGTCGGTGCGCCGCGAGGAGCACGAGCCGGGCGGCAACCACTTCGCGCCCGCGCGGCTCTCGGCGCCGGTCGGGATCGTCGACCCTGCGGCTCGGGTCGTCGACGTGCGCCGGCGGATGAAGGCCGCGCTCGCCGAGCCCGCGCTGGAGAGCGTCGAGGTCGTCACGCCGTGGCTCGCGCGCCTGCCCGGCGCGCTCGTCGCCACCTTCGGCGGCGGCGCCACCCGAAGCAACGACCTGCAGGCGAGCAACATCCCCGGCCTGCGGCGCGACGCGTTCCTGGCCGGGGCGAAGATCGTGCGCAGCTACCCCTTCGCGCCGCTGCCCGGGTGCGCCGCGATGATCGCGATGGTCACCCACGGCGACACCTGCTGCGTGGCCGCCAACCTCGACGCGGCGTCGTTCGACGACCTGGCGGGGTTCGAGCAGGATCTCGCCGACGGGTTCGCCGAGGTGCTCGCCCTCGTGCCGGGGACGGCGTGACCCCTCCGGCCCCTCCCGCGCCGTTGCCCGCCGACCACCCCGTCCCCGAGGAGGCGCCCGCATGACGAGCACCGAAACCGACCTGGAGATCGACGGCCGCCGCGGGCGCGTCGTCGTCCGGCGACGCGAGCCCGACGGCGCGCCGCGGCGGGTCGTGCTGCTCGCGCACGGGTACGGCGAGCACTCCGGGCGGTACGCCCACGTCGTCGACCACCTCGCCGCGGGCGGTGCCGTCGTCTACGCGCCCGACCACCTCGGGCACGGGCGCTCCGAGGGCGAGCGCGTGCTGGTCGACGACGTCGACGAGATCGTCGACGACCTCGACCAGGTGCGGCGCACGGCGCGCAACGAGCACCCGGACCTGCCGATCGTGCTGCTCGGGCACTCCATGGGTGGGCTCATCGCCACCCGCTACGCCCAGCGCTTCCCCGACGTCCTCGCCGGCCTCGTGCTCACCGGACCGATCGTCGGCGGGAGCCCGGCGATCGCGGGCCTGCTCGAGTACGACGAGATCCCCGATGTGCCCATCGACCCCGCGGTGCTCTCCCGCGACCCCGCCGTCGGCGAGGCCTACGCCGAGGACCCGCTGGTGTGGCACGGGCCGTTCAAGCGCCCGACCCTCGAGGCGCTCGTGCGCTCGGTCGAGGACGTCGGCGCGGGTCCGGGGTTCGGCGAGCTGCCCGTGCTGTGGGTGCACGGCGAGGACGACCAGCTCGTCCCGCTCGAGCCGACACGGGCGATGATCGAGCGCCTGCGCGGCAGCGACCTCACCGAGCGCATCGACCCCGGCGCCCGCCACGAGGTGCTGAACGAGACCCACCGCGACGAGGTCCTCGCCGACGTCTCGACCTTCCTCGACCGCGTGTGCAGCGCACCTACTCCCCGGTGAGCACCCGGCGCACGAGGTGCATCGCGAGCACGACCGAGCGCTCGCGGATGTCGCCCCGCGACCCCGGCAGCACGGGGTCGCGGGCGATCGTGCGCCCGTCGGCGGTCCGCACACAGAAGCACACGTAGCCCACCGGCTTGGCGTCGGTGCCGCCGCCGGGCCCCGCGACGCCGGTGACGGCCACGGCGACCGTGGCCCCGAACCGGGCGAGCGCACCGTCGGCCATCGCCTCGGCCACCTGCGGCGACACCGCGCCGTGGGCCTCGATCAGCTCCCGGGGCACGCCGAGCAGGTCGGCCTTCGCGTCGTTCGAGTACGACACGACGCCGCCCGCCACGTGCGCGGACGCGCCGGCGGGCGCGGTCAGCCGCCCGGCGAGCAGGCCGCCGGTGCACGACTCGGCGGTGGCGATCACCTGCCCGTCGAGCAGGTCGAACAGCAGCTCGTCGATCGTCTGCCCCGTGCGGGAGAACACCGCGCGCCCGTGCCGACGGTCGATCTCCTCGACCACCGCGTCACGCGCCGCCGCAGCCTTCCCCGACCCGGGTGCGTGGCGCAGGTCGACCTCGAGGGCGAAGTCGCGCAGGCAGGTCGTGATCTCGAGCGGTGCGAGGTCCGTGCGCTCGCCGACGTCGCGCAACGTCGCCGCGATCTCGGACTCGGGCACACCGAAGAGCCGTAGGTGGGTCTCGGTGTACGGCGACGTGCGGGCGAGCACCTCGCGCACGGGCTCCGTGGCCAGCGCGTCCTCCCACATCGCGCCGAGCTCGCGCGGCGGGCCGGGCAGCACGAGGATCGTCGGGCCGCCGCGCTCGGGGTGCGGCGGCACGGCCAGCCCGGGCGCGGTGCCGGCGGGGCTGATCGGCGTGGCCCCGTGCGGCACCATCGCCTGCTTGCGGTTGGCCGCGGCCAGCGCGTCGGCGTCCCAGCGGAGTCGATCGGCGAACTTGGCGATGATGTCGCCGACGACCTTCTCCATGTGCTCGTCGAGCTCGAGCGGGCGCCCGGTCGCGGTGGCGACGACCTCGGCGGTCAGATCGTCCGCGGTCGGTCCCAGCCCACCGGTGGTGACGACGAGGTCGACGCCGTCGGAGGCGAGGAAGCGCAGCGCGGCGGCCATGTCCTCGCCGCGGTCGCCGACGAGCAGCAGGTGCGAGACCTCGACCCCGAGCTCGCCGAGCCGTTCGGCCACCCAGGGCCCGTTGCGGTCCGTGATGCGGCCGGTGAGCAGCTCGCTGCCCGTCGCCACGATCCCGGCCCGCACGCCCGCGCGCGCCCCGTGCCCGTCGTCGGTCACACCGCACTCCCGCCCTCGATCCACCGACGAGCTCCGTCTCCGGAGCCGTCGTGGTCATCCCACCAGAGCGACCGCGTCCCGGCCGACCGACCGCCACGCGTCCCCCGACCGGCCCGTTCGGCCCTCCACGCCACGGTCGGGGTGCCATGCTGGCCGCACCCGTTTCACTGGGTGTTCGTTGTGCGGAGGAGCGGGTAAATGATGGGCCGGAGGAGTGAATCACCCTCCGGTCGGTTGGCCACGATTTGTTGCGTAGGGTGAACGAGACGACGATGAGGCGGGCGGTGGCGCGGCGACGGGCCGGCGGCCGTCGCGGGGGGCGAGCGGGAAGGGATGTGGTGCCGTGACACCGATCCGGGTCGCTTCCGCCGCCACCGGCTCCGCCCTCGGTACGGGGTTCCTCGTCCTCGCCACCCTGCTCGTCCTGCTGCTGGCCGCCTCGGTCGTGGCCCTGCTCGTCCAGCGGGTCCGGCGCCGGCGTCACGACGCCGAGGCGCGCGCCCTCGCCGAGCGCCTGCGGCGCGACGCCTACCACGACGCGCTGACCGGCCTGCTCAACCGCGAGGGCTTCCTGCACGTGGCCGCCGAGCCGCTCGCCGACGGCGGGGCGGTCGCGGTGGTCGACCTCGTGCTGCTCGGCGCGGTCAACGACACCCTCGGGCACGCCCGCGGCGAGCTCTTCGTGCGCCTGGCCGCCGAGCGGCTCACGGGCGCCGGTGCGGGGGTGGCCGGCGACGGGTTCGTCGCCGCGCGTCTCGAGGGCGACACGTTCGCCGTCGTGCTGCCCCGCGTCGACGGCCGCGACGCGCACCGCGCCGCCGAGGTCCTGCGTGAGCTCCTCCTCCCGCCCTACCTCGTCGAGGGCGTGCGCTTCGAGGCGCCGGTGGTCGTCGGGGTCGCCGCCGACGGACCGTGGCTCGCCGACGTCCCCGCCGGGCCCGAGCGCACGTCGGCCCTGCTGCGCCGCGCCGACGTCGCGCTCGCCGCCACCCGCGACGGGGGCGAGCCGGTGCGCTGCTACGAGCCGAGCATGGGGGAGCGGGCGGCCCGGCGCCTGCGCCTCATCCGTGGCTTCTCGGCCGCGGTCGCGCGCCGCGACGTCCGCGTCGACTTCCAGCCCGTCGTCTCGCTGGGCGAGCGCACGGTGATCGGGGTCGAGGCCCTGGCCCGCTGGGACCACCCCGAGCTGGGTCTGCTGCTGCCCGACGAGTTCGTCCCCGTCCTCGAGGCCACCGGCCAGATCGGCGAGCTCACCTCGTTCGTGCTCGGCGAGGCGCTCGCCGCCGCCCGCCGGTGGCTCGACCGCGGGATGCGCCTGTCGGTGGCCGTCAACGTCGCGGTGGCCAACCTCGGCAACCCCGGCTTCCCCGACGAGGTGGCGAGCCTGCTCGTCGCCCACCGCGTGCCCGCCGAGCTGCTCACCCTCGAGCTCACCGAGTCCGGCGTGTCCTCCGAGCGGGAGGTCGCGCTGCCCGTCCTGCGCCGCCTGCACGGGCTGGGCTGCCGGATCGCGGTCGACGACTTCGGCACGGGGCAGTCGTCCCTGGCCCACCTGCGCCGGCTGCCCGTCGACCAGGTCAAGATCGACAAGAGCTTCGTGCTGGGCATGGGCACCGAGTGCGGCGACGTGGCCGTGGTCCGGGCGATCGTCGAGATGGGGCACACGCTCGGCCTGCAGGTGGTCGCCGAGGGCGTCGAGCGGGCCGCGGTGCGCGCCGCGCTCGCCGAGATGGGCTGCGACGTCGCGCAGGGCTACCTCGTGTCGCGTCCGCTGCCCGCCGGCTGCTTCGACGCCTGGCTGGACTCCCTCGACGTGCGCCCCCGCGAGCCGGGCACCGCGGCGGGACCCCGGACGCTCATCGCGTGAGGCGGGGGGTAGTCTGGTGCACGCCCCCCGGGGCAGGCCCCTTTAGCTCAGTCGGCAGAGCGTCTCCATGGTAAGGAGAAGGTCTACGGTTCGATTCCGTAAAGGGGCTCTCGGTGAGCAGCCGGCGGACCTCGGTTCGCCGGCTTCGTGGTGTGACGGGTCCGTCGCACATCGCTCACCGCGGCGGTGTAGCTCAGTCGGTAGAGCAAGCGGCTCATAATCGCTGTGTCGCCGGTTCAAGTCCGGCCACCGCTACCACCCAGGCCCCACGGGTGCGCCCGTGGACGCCGCTGCACGATCGTGACGAGAGGAACCTCCGTGGCCACCACCGACATCCGTCCGAAGATCACGCTGGCCTGCGAGGAGTGCAAGAACCGCAACTACATCACGCGGAAGAACCGGCGGAACGATCCCGACCGCCTGACGATCAAGAAGTTCTGCCCGCACTGCGGCACCCACCGCGGCCACCGCGAGACCCGCTGACGCGCGCGCCCCGTGCCGCTCGACGCCTCCTTCGTGGGCCGGACGTGGCCCGCGGAGAACTACGAGGTCTCGCTGGAGAAGATTCGCGAGTTCGCCACGGCCGTGGGCGCGGAGCACCCGCTGCACCACGACCGTGAGGCGGCCCGGGCGGCGGGCCACCCCGACGTCGTCGCGCCGACGACGTTCCCGGTGGTCTTCACCTGGCCGGCCACCAAGCGGGTCGTCGACGACCCCGCGCTCGGGCTCGACTTCTCCCGCGTGGTCCACCGCGACCAGGCGTTCGAGCTGGCGCGGCCGCTGTACGCGGGCGACGTCGTGACCACCGTTGTGTCCGTCGACGAGGTCCGCGAGCTCGCGGGCAACGACGTCGTCACCTTCCGCTGCGACGTCACCGACGCCGAGGGGTCGGCCGTGCTCACCACCACGGCCACCCTCGTCGGGCGCGCGGGGGACGACGCGTGACCGCGCTGGCCGACGCCGCGCCGGGCGACGCGCTCGAGCCGCGCACCGCGACGATCACCCGTGCCGACCTCGTCCGCTACGCCGGCGCGTCGGGCGACCTCAACCCCATCCACTGGAACGAGCGCGTCGCCACCGAGGTCGGGCTGCCGGGCGTCATCGCCCACGGCATGTTCACCATGGCCCTCGCCGCGCGCTACGTCGCCGACCTCGCCGGCGACCCCACTGCGGTCGTCGCGTTCTCCACGCGCTTCACCCGCCCCGTGGTCGTCCCGGACGACGACACCGGCGCCGCGGTCGAGCTCGGCGGCAAGGTGACCGACGTCGCCGACGACGGCACCCGCACGGTGAGCGTGACGGCCACCCACGAGGGCAAGGGCGTCCTCGGCAAGGCCGTCGCCACCGTCCGCCTCGCCTGACCCGCTCCCCGCCGCAGCGAACGGGTATCTCGCTGCTTCTACGCGCGCAGAGTCCCCGTTCGCGGGTGCTCCATCACGTCCGGCGCCGACCGCGAACGCGGAGTTCAGACGCGTAGAAGCAGCGAACAGCGCGTTCGTTGCGAAACCCCGGCGATCACGCCGCGGCCGGCACCCCGAGGGTCGCGAGCACGGCCCGCGAGAGCGCGGCGGCGCCGAGGGCGTTGGGGTGCAGGGGCGCGGCGGGGGCCGTGGGGACGAGGCCCTCGACCCAGCGCGTGCCGGGCAGCGTGCACACGTCGTGTCCCACGGTCGGGGTGAAGGCGTCGACGTAGGTCGCGTCCCCGTCGGCGGCCGCCTGGGCGATGGTGTCGTTGAGGTCGGCGAGCACGCCGCGCAGGTACTCCACGTCGCCCGCGGTGTACGGCACGACGGGGTAGCAGCCCGGGCCCTCGGCGGGCAGCACGGACGGGTAGCCGACGATCAGCACCCGGGCGCCCGGCGCCCGGTCCCGGACCTCGCCGAGGACGTCGTCGAGACGCCCGGAGAGCTCGTCGATCCGGGCGGCGAGCCGGTCGGTGCCGCCCGCGGTGTACCGGTCCCGGCAGGGGGTCCCGAACGGGCTCGGGCTCACGCAGGACCGGACGATCTCCCCGAAGCCGATGTCGTTGCCGCCGATGCCGATGGTCACGAGCTGCGTCGCCGCCCCGAGCGCGTCGTACTGCGGTGGGTTCTGCCCGCCCTGGACGGCCTGGGGGGCGGCGAAGTCGCGGGTCCGGGCGCCGCTGCAGCTCACGTCGGTGAGTTGCGCCCCGGTCCGCTGCGCCACGAGGTGCGGGTAGTTGTTGGCCGAGCGCTGGCACCCCGGCGGGGGCCCGGCGGCGGGGCCGGTCAGCGGCGACGAGGTGTAGGAGTCGCCGAGGGCGACGTAGACCTGCCCCGGCGCCGCCGAGGCGGCGGGCACCGCCAGCAACGCGGCGAGCACGGTGAGGGCCGAGACGGCCAGGCGCACGACGATCGGCCGACGGCCCACCGGTTCTCCTCGTGTCGGAGGTGTCGAAGAGGTCCCGGCGGGACCGTCGGTCGGAGTCTGGCGTCGGTCAGCGGGCCTCGCCCAGCAGCTCCGCCATGCGGGTGACGCCGGTGCGCAGGTCGTCGTCGCCGAGCGCGTAGGAGAGCCGGAAGTAGCCCGGCGTCCCGAACGCCTCGCCGGGCACGACGGCCACCTCGGCGTGCTCGAGCACGAGCGCGGCGAGGTCGACGCTGGTCTGCGGGCGCTCGCCGCGCAGCTCCTTGCCCAGCAGGCCCTCCACCGAGCAGTAGGCGTAGAACGCCCCGCGCGGGGTGGGACACTCGACGCCGTCGATGGCGGAGAGCATCTCGACGATCGTGCGGCGGCGGCGGTCGAAGGCCGCGCGCATCTCGTCCACCGCGTCCAGCGGACCGGTCACCGCGGCGAGGGCGGCGCGCTGCGACACGTTGGCGACGTTCGAGGTCATGTGCGACTGCATGTTGGCCGCGGCGGCGACGACGTCGGCCGGGCCGATCAGCCAGCCGACACGCCAGCCCGTCATCGCGTAGGTCTTGGCGACGCCGTTGACCACGATGCAGCGGTCGGCGATCTCGGGGACCGCGACCGGCATCGACACGTGCTCCGCGCCGTCGTAGACGAGGTGCTCGTAGATCTCGTCGGCGATCACCCAGATGCCGTGCTCGGCCGCCCAGCGCCCGACGGCCTCGACCAGCTCCCGCGGGGCGACGGCGCCGGTCGGGTTGGACGGCGAGCACCACAGCAACGCCTTGGTGCGGGGGGTGCGCGCAGCCTCCAGCTGCTCGACCGTCGGCAGGAAACCGGTCGAGGCGTCGGTGTCGATCTGCACCGGCTCCCCGCCGGCCATCCGCGCGGCCTCCGGGTAGGTCGTCCAGTACGGCGCCGGGAGGAGGACCTCGTCACCCGGGTCGATGATCGTCGCAAACGCCTCGTACACCGCCTGCTTGCCGCCGTTGGTGATGAGCACCTGGCGCGCCTCGACCTGCCAGCCCGAGTCGCGGGCGGTCTTGGCCGCGACGGCGTCGCGCAGCTCGGGCAGGCCCGCGGCGGGGGAGTAGCGGTGGTTCTTCGGGTCCGAGCACGCCGCGACCGCCGCGTCCACCACCGGCTGCGGGGTGGGGAAGTCGGGCTCGCCGGCGCCGAACCCGATCACCGGCCGGCCGGCGGCCTTGAGCGCCTTGGCCTTCGCGTCCACGGCCAGCGTCGCCGACTCCGCGATCCCGCCGACACGGGCGGAGATGCGGCGGTCGGTCGCGGGCGACCGCAGGGCCGAGGAGGACGGGGACGTGACCGATGCCATGTCCCGGTATTCTGGCAGACGGGCCCGCCCCGCCCGCCCGGGTGCACCCGGCGCCATCGGGCACCGGCGGTTGCCGTAGCATGGTTCTCCAGGGCGGTCCGTCCGTGGCCCTCGCGCGCTCGCCGAGCGGGTTCGCAGGTCACGCGGTCGTCCGGCGGTCCTCCGGGGCCGCCACAGGGGCGTAGCTCAATTGGCAGAGCAGCGGTCTCCAAAACCGCAGGTTGCAGGTTCAAGTCCTGTCGCCCCTGCAGCACGTGACGGCAGGTCCGCCGACCGGCGGGCGGGTGGACGAGGACGGTGAGGACGGCGCAGTGAGCGAGGACAGCAGCCGGCGTCGGCGCGCGAGCGACGACGACGACGCGCGTCCGGTCACCGCCGCCGGCCGTCGACGGCGGAGCGGTGGGGACGGCGACGAGGGCACCGGCACCACCGGGGCCACGGCCACCAAGGGCACCGCGACCCCGACCCGCGATCGGGCGCAGGCCGCACCGCAGGGGTCGGTGTTCGCCCGCCTGCAGCGGTTCCTGCGCGAGGTGGTGGCCGAGCTCCGCAAGGTGCACTGGCCGACCCGGCGCCAGGTCGTGGTCTACACGTTCGTCGTCCTCGTGTTCGTGTCGTTCATGATCGCCTTGATCGCGGGGCTCGACTGGGTGTTCGCCAAGGCCGTGTTCGCCCTCTTCGGCTGACCGTTCCGCCGAGCGGCCGGCCGGGCACCGTCCGCGGTGCCCGCCGTGCAAAGGAAGTGAGACGAGAAGTGACCTCCGCAGGATCCGGCGCAGAGCCCGACACCACCCCGGACGGCGGCGAGCCCGAGCTCGTCGGTGAGTCGCGCACGCGTGGCGTGATGGTGCGCGAGGGCAGTGGCACCTACGGGGACCTCAGCACCGAGGAGAACCCGGCGACGCTCGACGACGGCGAGGTCGCCCGCGCGGCGCAGGAGGCCCGCGAGGCCGACGACACCGACGGCGCGGACGCCACCGAGCAGGACGCCGGCGAGCAGGACGCCGGCGAGCAGGACGCCGGCGACCCGGAGGCCGACCTGCGCGCGGCGCGCACCGCCCTCGGCGCACCCGTTGACGAGGACGACACCGACCTCCCCGAGGAGTCGGCCGGCACCGGTGACCTCGCGGCGCGCGACGACCTCGACGACGAGATCCAGGTCGACGACGAGGGCGCCGCGGAGCCCGAGGAGGAGGTCGACCCGGCCCAGGCCCTCAAGAACTCCCTGCGGCTGGCCCCCGGCGACTGGTACGTCGTGCACTCCTACGCCGGTTACGAGAACAAGGTGAAGGCCAACCTCGAGACGCGCGTCCAGACCCTGGACGTCGAAGACTTCATCTTCCAGGTCGAGGTGCCCACCGAGGAGGTCACCGAGATCAAGAACGGGCAGCGCAAGCAGGTCCAGCGCAAGGTGCTGCCCGGCTACATCCTCGTGCGGATGGATCTCAACGACGCGTCGTGGAGCGCGGTGCGCAACACCCCGGGCGTCACCGGTTTCGTCGGCGCCACCTCGCGCCCCTCGCCGCTGACGCTCGACGAGGTCGTCAAGTTCCTCCTGCCGCGCCAGGAGACGCCGAAGAAGGCCAAGGGTGCGGAGAAGGGCCCCGAGACGTTCGGTGCGAAGCCGGCGGTCGAGGTCGACTTCGAGGTCGGCGAGTCGGTGACCGTCATGGACGGCCCGTTCGCGACGCTGCCCGCCAGCATCTCGGAGGTCAACGTCGACGCCCAGAAGCTCAAGGTGCTCGTCTCGATCTTCGGCCGGGAGACCCCGGTCGAGCTCGGGTTCAACCAGGTCTCGAAGATCTAGACCCGGCACACGGACAGAACAGGGAACAGGAAGCGATGCCCCCGAAGAAGCGACGGCTCTCCGCGGTCGTCAAGCTGCAGATCAGTGCCGGCGCGGCGACGCCGGCCCCGCCCGTCGGCCCGGCCCTGGGTCAGCACGGCGTGAACATCATGGAGTTCTGCAAGGCCTACAACGCCGCCACCGAGGCGCAGCGCGGGCAGGTCGTGCCGGTGGAGATCTCGGTCTACGAGGACCGGTCCTTCACCTTCGAGCTCAAGACCCCGCCGGCGGCCAAGCTGCTGCTCGCCGCGGCCGGCGTGAAGTCCGGCAGCCCGACGCCGCACAGCAGGAAGGTCGGCTCGGTCACGCAGGAGCAGGTCCGCGAGATCGCGCAGACCAAGATGCAGGACCTCAACGCCTACGACCTCGACCAGGCATCCAAGATCATCGCCGGCACCGCCCGGTCGATGGGCCTGACCGTCTCCGAGTGACCCGCGTCGGCCGGTGACCACCCGGCCGACGACCCGTGGGAGGGCCGCGCCGCCCTGACCACACCTGATCCGCGAAGGACAGCTCATGAAGCGCAGCAAGAAGTACCTGCAGGCCGCCGAGAAGGTGGACCAGGACAAGCTCTACAGCCCGCTCGAGGGCATCAACCTGGCCAAGGAGACGTCGACGACGTCGATGGACGCCACGGTCGAGGTGGCCATGCGGCTGGGTGTCGACCCCCGCAAGGCCGACCAGATGGTCCGCGGCACCGTGAACCTGCCGCACGGCACCGGCAAGACCGCCCGCGTCATCGTGTTCGCCACCGGCGACAAGGCGCGCGAGGCCGAGTCGGCCGGCGCCGACGTCGTGGGCTCCGACGACCTCATCGAGCGCATCCAGGGCGGATGGCTCGAGTTCGACGCCGCCGTCGCCGCGCCCGACCAGATGGCCAAGGTCGGCCGCGTCGCGCGCATCCTCGGCCCCCGCGGGCTCATGCCGAACCCCAAGACCGGCACCGTGACCCCGGACGTCGCCCGCGCCGTGAGCGACATCAAGGGCGGCAAGGTCAACTTCCGCGTGGACAAGCAGGCGAACCTGCACCTGATCATCGGCAAGGCCAGCTTCGACACCGAGAAGCTCGTCGAGAACTACGGCGCCGCGCTGGACGAGATCCTGCGCGCCAAGCCCTCCGCGGCGAAGGGCCGCTACGTCAAGAAGATCACGGTGACCACGACGATGGGTCCCGGCGTCCCGGTCGACCCGAACCGCACGCGCAACCTGCTCGCCGCCGACGCGTGACCCCGTGCCGGGCACCCCTGCTCGAGGGGTGCCCGGGCGCGCGCGTAGACTGAGCACCAGATCGAACCCCGATCCACCCGAGACCGCTGGTCCCCGCCGGGCTGCACGCCCGGTCGGACGAAGGCCCCACGACGGGGCGGCCCGCGCAGGAGGACGAGGGTCGTGACCCGCCGGGCCCGGCTCGACCAGCGGCCCGCGCGCCGTCCCGACGCCCCGTGCGCCTGCGCACGGGGCGTTCGTCGTTCCGGGCCCGGAACAGCCACCGCGGTCGCCCGAGAACGCAGAGAGGAGGCGCGGATGGCTGCTGAGACGAGAGCACCGGCTGCCGACAAGGTCGCCGCCGTCGCCGAGATCGCCGCGGAGTTCCGCGACGCCTCGGCCATGGTCGTCACCGAGTACCGCGGCCTGTCGATGAAGCAGCTCTCGCAGCTGCGCCGGTCGCTGGGCTCGGACGTCACCTACGCCGTCGCCAAGAACACCCTGGTCAAGCGCGCCGCCGCGGACGCCGGGGTCGAAGGGCTCGACGACCTGCTCGTCGGCCCGACGGCCATCGCCTTCATCGCCGGGGAGCCCGTGGACGCCGCCAAGGCGCTGCGCGACTTCCAGCGCGAGAACAGGGCGCTGGTCGTCAAGGGCGGCTACATGGAGGGCCGCGCGCTCTCCGCCACCGAGGTCGAGCAGCTGGCCGACCTCGAGTCGCGCGAGGTGCTGCTCGGCAAGCTCGCCGGCGCGATGAAGGGCAACCTCACGAAGGCCGCCCAGCTGTTCAACGCCCCGGCGTCGCAGATCGCCCGTCTCGCCCAGGCCCTGCAGGACAAGCGGGCCCAGGAGGGCAGCGGCAGCACGGAGGAGGCCGTCGAGGCGGTCGAGTCCGCCGACGCCGCGGCCGCCGACACCACCGCTGACTCCACCGCCTGACACACCCACCCGCACGCACCCAGCCCGTAGCGGGGTGGGGACGAACGAAGGAAGGAACCGCCACCATGGCGAAGCTGTCCAGCGACGAGCTTCTCGACGCCTTCAAGGACATGACGCTCATCGAGCTCTCGGAGTTCGTGAAGAAGTTCGAGGAGACCTTCGAGGTCACCGCGGCCGCCCCGGTCGCCGCTGCCGCGCCCGCCGCCGCCGGCGCCGGCGCCGCCGCGCCGGTCGAGGAGGAGAAGGACGAGTTCAACGTCGTCCTCGAGGGCGCCGGCGACAAGAAGATCCAGGTCATCAAGGTGGTCCGCGAGGTCGTCTCGGGCCTGGGTCTCAAGGAGGCCAAGGAGCTCGTCGAGAGCGCCCCGAAGCCGATCCTCGAGGGCGTCAACAAGGAGGCCGCCGACGCGGCCAAGGCCAAGCTCGAGGAGGCCGGCGCGAAGATCAGCCTGACCTGATCGTCGCGCGCGAGCGCAGCACGGACGGGGCGGGGACCCACCGGGTCCCCGCCCCGTCGTCGTCTCCGGGTCCGTCCCTGAGTCCTCTCCAGGACCACGCGACCGGGTGTCACCCGCTCCGGTCCAGCGGCCGCCGAATGCGCGACGAGCGGCAGCAGGTGGTCCGCCGAACGCGTGAGGAGCGCCGCCCACCGCCCCCCGCTCGGACCAGCACCGGAGCGTGACCGGGCGACCACGACCCCCCCGCTGCCCACGTTTCCCGATGAGTAACCTTCTCAGCCATCCGTCGTTGAGGACGTGACGCCCCTCTCGTGGGGTGCCGACTCGATGGCGTCGGTAACACAGGGCGTGCATCCGTCGACACGACGACGACAGCGGGAGGACTCCATTGGCGGGCGTCGAGGTCGGCATCAAGAACCTGTCGAAGTCGTTCGGCAGTTCCACCATCTGGTCCGACGTCACGCTGACACTGCCTGCCGGTGAGGTGAGCGTGCTGCTCGGCCCGTCGGGTACGGGCAAGTCGGTGCTCCTGAAGTCCATCATCGGGCTGCTCAAGCCGGAGAAGGGCTCGATCTTCATCCACGACACCGACCTCGTGCGGTGCTCGGAATCGAAGCTCTACGAGATCCGGAAGCTGTTCGGCGTCCTGTTCCAGGACGGCGCGCTGTTCGGGTCGATGAACCTCTTCGACAACATCGCCTTCCCGTTGCGGGAGCACACCCGCAAGGGCGAGAAGGAGATCTCCGACATCGTCATGGAGAAGCTCGACATGGTCGGGCTCTCGGGTGCGGAGGACAAGCTTCCCGGCGAGATCTCCGGCGGGATGAAGAAGCGCGCCGGCCTGGCCCGCGCGCTGGTGCTCGACCCCGAGATCATCCTCGTCGACGAGCCCGACTCGGGCCTCGACCCGGTGCGCACGGCGTACCTCAACCAGCTCATCGTCGACCTGAACGCCCAGCTCGACGCGACGATCCTCATCGTCACCCACCACCTGGGCACCGCGCGGTCGCTGCCGGACAACATCGGCATGCTGTTCCGCCGCAACCTGGTGATGTTCGGCCCGCGCGAGGTGCTGCTCACCTCCGAGGAGCCGGTGGTCCAGCAGTTCCTCCAGGGCCGGCGCATCGGCCCGATCGGCATGTCCGAGGAGAAGGACTCGGCCCAGATGGAGGCCGAGATGGAGGAGCTGAAGAAGAAGGGCGGGTCGGCGGAGTCCGAGGAGTCGTTCATCGACCCGCAGCTCGAGGTCAGCGAGGGGATGCCCGAGCGCAAGGCGGTGCAGCGGCGCAAGGACCGCGTCATGCAGGTCCTGCACACCCTGCCGTACAAGGCGCAGACGGCCATCCTCGAGCAGTTGACCGAGGAGGACCAGGAGCGCTACGGGATCTCGCGCGACCAGGACCGCACCGAGCTCATCGAGATCACCTACAACAACCCGCCCGAGGACGCCGACCCGTTCGGGTACAAGGCCATGTCCGAGGCCGAGGACAACTCGATGGTCGAGGGCAGCCCGGCCGGCGAGGGCGAGGGCGAGGGCGACCAGGCCGGGTCCGGGGACCCCAACGCCGACGCCGAGGCCCGCAAGGCGCCGCCCGCGCCGCCGGAGTCCGACGAGCCGCTGGTGGGTGTCCCCGCCGACGAGGACGCGGGGGGCACCGTCGTGCTCCCGCAGGCCGGCGAGCACACCAAGGACGACTCCGAGAAGTCCGACGAGACCGGTGCCTCGCCCTCCGACCAGGAGGACGACCAGCAGGACGGATCCGGTCAGCAGCAGGGCGACCGGCAGGACCAGGACGAGCCGAGGACCGAGCAGATCCCGGTCGCCCGCGACGACTCCGGGCAGGCCACCGAGCAGACCGAGCAGTCCGACCAACAGGGCACCGAGGACGACCAGCGTCCGACCGAGCAGGTCGCCACGGCCGGCGCCGCGGCGGCGGCCTCGGGCGGACGCCACCACTGGCGCGAGGAATCCGAGGACCAGGACGCGCAGGTCGCGCAGGGCGGGTCCGGCCTGGTGCCGATGGAGCGCCGGCCCGACCGCGAGGGCGAGGGTCAGCAGGGCGGCTCCGCCCCACGGAGCAGCCGGGAGGCGGACCGCTCGGGGTGGGCGGCGCCCGCGGCGGGGCAGGACACCGCCCCCGACGCGTCCGGCGAAGCCGCGGGCGATCCGCCGGCCGAGGGCGGGCCGGGCTCGCCGCAGCAGGCCGCGCCGGCGACCGACGAGACGGGTCGCCCGCAGGGCGGTGACTCCGGGATCGGGTCGAGCCGTGGCACCAGCGGGACGAGCGACACGAGCCACGACGGAGGGCCGCGCGGCCGTGGGGACAACGACGAGGGGCTCATGGGTGGTCTGAAGCGCATGTTCCGCCGGAGCGCTTCGTGAGCAATCGGCTCGCCGCGGGCAACTTCCCCGGGGCCGGGGCCCTCACCGCGACCGGCAAGCTCTTCGCGTTGGGCCTCGACGTCGTCGTCGGGATCTTCCAGCGCCCGTTCCAGACCCGCGAGTTCATCGATCAGTGCTGGTTCATCTCGCGGGTCTGCATCCTCCCCGCGGCGCTGGTGTCGATCTCGTTCGGCTCGGTCATCTCGCTGCAGCTGGGGTCGCTGATCCGCCAGTTCGGCGCCCAGTCGTTCTCCGGCGCGGCGAGCACGCTGGCGGTCATCCAGCAGGCGGCGCCCGTCATCTGCGCGCTCCTGGTGGCCGGGGCCGGCGGCTCGGCGATCTGCGCCGACCTCGGCGCCCGCACGATCCGCGAGGAGATCGACGCCATGGAGGTGCTGGGCGTCAACCCGATCCAGCGCCTCGTCGTCCCCCGCGTCCTCGCGTCCATCCTCGTGTCGGCGCTGCTGTTCGGCCTGGTGTCGATCGTCGGTGTCGCCGGCGGCTACTACTTCAACGTGGTTCTGCAGGGCGTCACCCCGGGCGCCTACGTGCAGGGCTTCTCGGCCCTGTCGAAGCCGTCGGACCTGCTCGTCGGCTTCATCAAGGCAGCGTTGTTCGGGCTTGCCGCCGGGATCGTCGCCGCGTACCGCGGCCTCAATCCCGCGGGTGGGCCGAAGGGCGTGGGTGATGCGGTGAACCAGGCCGTCGTCATCACGTTCATCCTGCTGTTCGCGATCAACGTGATCGTGACGGCCGTCTACCTCAACCTCGTCCCGCCGAGCAAGTTCTGACCGCAGCTCTGACGTTCTGACCGCCGCTCCCCAGGCCAGGATTCGATGACGATCACCTCCCGCGTACGACGCGCGGTCGATGCCCCGCTGGGTGTCCTCGACACCCTCGGCGACCAGGCGTCGTTCTACACCCGGACACTCGGGTGGATCCCGAAGTCGGTGACCCGCTACCGGCGCGAGGTCCTGCGTCTCCTCACGGAGGTCGCCTTCGGGTCCGGCGCCCTCGCGTTGATCGGCGGCACCGTCGTCATCGTCGCCACGTTGACGTTCTTCACCGGCTCCGTCGTCGGTCTGCAGGGCTACTCAGCGCTGAACCAGATCGGCACCTCGGCCTTCTCCGGGTTCGTCACCGCGTACTTCAACACCCGCGAGGTGGCACCCCTGGTGTCGGCGCTGGCGCTGTCCGCGACGGTCGGCGCCGGCTTCACCGCCCAGCTCGGCGCCCAGCGGGTGTCGGAGGAGATCGACGCGCTCGAGGTCATGGCCGTGCCCTCGCTGCCGTTCCTCGTCACCACGCGCGTGGTGGCCGGCTTCATCGCGGTCATCCCGCTCTACGTCATCGGCCTGGTCAGCTCGTACCTGGCCTCCCGGCTGCTGGTCACGAACTTCTACACGCAGTCGCCCGGCACGTACGACCACTACTTCAACCTCTTCCTGCCACCGCAGGACGTCGTCTACTCGTTCCTGAAGGTGATCATCTTCGCCCTGGTGATCATCCTCGTGCACTGCTTCTACGGCTACAACGCCAGCGGCGGACCCGCCGGCGTGGGCGTGGCCGTCGGCAACGCGGTGCGCAACTCGATCGTGCTGTTCACCGTCCTGGACAACCTGCTGACCCTGGCCATCTGGGGCACCACGACCTCGATCAGGATCGCCGGATGAGCGCGCCCACCCACGAGACCCAGCAGGATGACTGGGCGCCGCCGATCAAGGACAAGCGGCCGCCGCTGAGCCCCCTGCGCCGCCGCCTGATGGGCCTTGGGCTCGTCATCCTCATGCTGTTCGTCGTCGCCTTCTGCCTGGCGATGTTCAACAAGGTGTTCAAGCCGACCGAGACCGTCTACCTGCGCACGGAGACGGTGGGCAACCAGCTCTCCCCGCAGGGCGACGTGAAGGTGCGCGGGGTCATCGTCGGTGAGATCACCTCGGTGGACAGCGACGGCTCCGGCGGCGTCATCGAGATGGCGATGGACCCGGACTTCCTGCCGAACATCCCGAGCAACACCACGGCGATGCTGATCCCGAAGACGCTCTTCGGCGAGCGCTACGTGTCGCTGTCGATCCCCCCGAACGCGAGCCCGCGGCCGCTGCAGGAGGGCGACACGGTCACGCAGGACCGCTCGGAGAACGCCACCGAAACCGAGCAGGTGCTCAACAACCTGCTCCCGGTGCTCACCGCCGTGCAGCCGCAGAAGCTCTCGGACACCCTCGGCGCGATCTCGCAGACGCTGTCGGGTCGCGGCGAGGAGCTGGGCGACACCCTCGTGCTTCTCAACCAGTACGTCGAGGGCCTCCAGCCGGCGCTGCCCGACCTGCAGGCCAACCTGCGGGCCCTGGCGCCGACCGCAGACATCTACAACCAGGCGGCCCCCGACCTGCTGCTGGCGCTGGACAACCTCGTCACCACCAGCCGCACGCTCGTCGAGCAGCGCGCTGCCTTCGAGTCGACGTTCCGGTCGGTCACCTCCGCGTCGAACGTGACGACCGAGTTCCTCGCGGCCAACCGGGACAACATCATCGAGCTCGCCGCCTCGGCGCGACCGACCCTCGAGACATTGGCGCGCTACAGCTCCGAGTTCCCCTGCCTTCTCCGGCAGCTGACGGACCTCACGCCGAAGATCAACGATGTGTTGAACCCAGCGACCGGCATTCAGATCGACGCCGAGATCACCATCGACCGTACGAAGTACACGGGCGCAGATCGTCCGGTGTACCGGGACGATCGGGGCCCGCGGTGCTACCAGATCGAGGGTCAGGCGCCGCAGTACCCGCCGGGCGGCCCCATTGCCGACGGCTCGACCCAGCCCGACCCCTCGCGGAGCACCCAAGACGCCTATGCCGGCGGTCAGGGCGAGGAGATCGACGAGGACTCGCAGACGGGTGATGACTCGCAGGCGGGGGCGCGCACTCCGGCCGACCCGACCGCCGACACGGGCGGCGAGACCGAGGGCCAGGCGGCGGTCGGCCGCGTCGACGGCGCCAACATCGGCCTGCCCAACAGCCCGAACTCACCCGAGGAGCGCCAGCTGGTGACCGAGGTGACGGCGATGCAGATGGGGATCTCCCCGTCGCAGGTGCCCTCCTTCGCGCCCTTCCTGAACGCCGCGACGCTGCGTGGAGCGCCGGCGGTGATCCGATGAGGGGTCTCGCCGCACCGCTGATCAAGCTCGGCATCTTCACGGTCGTCACGGTGCTCTCGGTCGCGGTGCTGCTCACCGCGATCCAGAACAGCTACTTCGGCAGCGCCTCCGACTACAAGGCGCGCTTCACCGACGCCTCCGGCCTCATCGCGGGCAGCGACGTCCGCATCGCCGGGGTCCGGGTCGGGCAGGTCACCGAGGTCGCGCTGGTCGACCGCCACGTCGCCGAGGTGACCTTCAAGGTCGACGAGAGCCGGCGCATCCCCATCGGGTCGATCTTCGCGATCAAGTACCAGAACCTCGTCGGCCAGCGGTACCTCGAGATCTCCCGCGGTAACGGGCCGATGAACGCGGTCCTGGCCGCCGGGTCGACGGTCCCGGAGAGCCAGACCCGGCCCCCGCTCAACCTCACGGTGGTCTTCAACGGCTTCAAGCCGTTGTTCCAGGCGCTGAGTCCGAACGACATCAACCAGCTGTCGTTCGAGATCATCCAGGTGCTGCAGGGCGAGGGCGGCACCGTCAACTCGTTGCTGGCCCGCACGGCCTCGCTCACGTCGACCATCGCCGACCGTGACGCGGTGATCGGCTCTCTGATCACCAACCTGAACAGCGTGCTCGACACCGTCAACGCGCGTGACGAGCGGCTGAGCGGCCTGATCGTGTCGCTGCAGCAGCTCGTCAGCGGCCTCGCCGCGGATCGGGTCGCAATCGGCTCGACCCTGCAGCCGATCGCGGACCTGACAACCGCGACTGCCGGCCTCCTCGAGGAGGCACGCCCGCCACTGCGGGACGACATCATCCAGCTCGGGCAGCTCTCCGCCAACCTCAACGACAACCGGGGCCTCGTGGAGAACTTCCTGCGCTACACCCCACAGAAGGCGAACAACATCGGCCGCGCCGGGAGCTACGGCTCCTGGTTCAACTTCTACCTCTGCTCCGCAGGGGTCTCGATCGGCTTCGGTGGGACACCGATCTCGCAGACGCCGCTCGGTCTGCTCGGCATCCCGGATGAGTTGAGCCTGCCTCCTGAAGTGCTCGGCGGGGGTTTCCGATGCAACGCATGAAGCCGTTCCGGAAACGGAACCCGCTCCCGATCGGCGCGGCGAGCCTCGCGATCCTCCTGCTGCTCACCGCTGCGTCCCTCAACATCAAGGACCTGCCGCTGATCGGGCAGGGCCCGACTTACACGGCGCGCTTCTCCGAGGCGGCGGGCGTCCTACCCGACGACGACGTCCGCGTCGCCGGCATCCGCGTCGGGACGGTCACCGACCTGACGCTGGAGGGTCGCGACGTCCTCATCTCGTTCAAGGCGCCGGACGCCTGGATCGGCAACCGGACCTCCGCTTCGATCGAGATCAAGACCGTGCTGGGGCAGAAGTACATCCAGCTGGAGCCGGCCGGCGACCGCCCGCTGGACCCCGACCAGCAGATACCCCGCGAGCGCACTCGGGCGCCCTTCGACGTCATCCAGGCGTTCTCCCAGCTGTCGACCACGGTGGAGGACCTCAACACCGATCAGCTGGCCGAGAGCCTCGGCGTGCTGTCGGAGACGCTCGACGGCGCGGCCGGCCCGGTCCGCGGCGCCCTCGACGGCCTCAGCCGACTCTCGCGCACGATCTCCTCGCGCGACCAGGAGCTGGCACGGTTGCTGGCCAACACCCGCACGACCACCCAGGTGCTCGCCGACCGCGACGCCGAGGTCGAGCGGCTCATCAACGACGGCAACCTGCTGCTCTCGGAGCTACGTGCGCGCAAGGCGGCCATCGACAACCTGCTCAACGGCACGATCGCACTCTCTGCGCAGCTGCGCGGGCTCGTCGCCGACAACGAGGCGACGCTGCGGCCGACCCTCGAGGAGCTCGACGGCGTGCTCTCGACGCTCGAGGAGAACTCGGCGAACCTCGAGAACGGGCTGCGCCTGCTCGGGCCCTTCTACCGTGTGTTCGCGAACGTGGTCGGCAACGGCCGCTGGTTCGACGCTTACATCTGCAACCTGGATGGACCGACGTTGATCGATCCGGGTTGTGATCCGGGTACGAGGCTTGATCCAAGTGCCCTGTTCGGCGCGCTCGACCCAGCAAATCTGCGAACGCTCCTGGAGAACGCCCTGGCCCAGCTCGGGGCGCCCTCGATACCCGGGATCGATGAGCTGCCCACCGTTCTGGCGGCCCTGACCCCGGCACAGCTGACCGAGCTCCAGGGGCTCCTCGCCGGCGGGACCGAGGAGACGCCCGGCCTAACCCCCGCTCAGCTTCAGATTCTCTTCCCGAACGGGGTGCCCGACATCGGGGCGTTCCTCGGCGCGCTGGGCCCGGTCGCCGGTGGAGCGAGGGGCCTCCTTCCCGGTGCCGGTGCGCCGGCCGGCGGTGCCGCCGAAGCCCCGGCGGGTGGCGACGCAGAAGAGACCCCGACCGGCGAGACCACCGGCGACAGCGAGGAGGGAGGCGGCTGATGGCCGACCGCATGGTCACGTTCTTCGAGAGTGCGTCGCGCACGCTCGCGGCGGCGTTGGTGCTGGCCCTCCTCGCGACGGCAGGGCTCTGGTACGTCCTCCAGCAGGGCAGCCAGCGCACGGTCACCGCGTACTTCACGTCGACGATCGGTCTGTACGTCGCCAACGAGGTGACGATCCAGGGCATCCCCGTCGGCAAGGTCGACGAGATCGTCCCGCAGGGCGACGTCGTGCGGGTGGTGCTCAAGGTCGACAAGAAGGCGCCGGTCCGCGCCGACGCGCAGGCCGTCATCGTTGCGCCCACCCTGGTCAGTGACCGCTACGTGCAGCTCGGCCCGACCTACGAGGGCGGGCCGCAGCTCGCCGATGGCGCGGTCATCCCGGTCGAACGCACCGGCGTGCCCGTCGAGCTCGATCGTGTCTACCAGAGCCTGGACACCATTGCCCGGGCTCTCGGGCCCAACGGCGCCAATTCCACCGGCGCGCTCAATCGGCTCTTACAGTCCTCGGCCGGAGCCCTCGGCGGCAACGGCGAGTTGCTCAAGAGCACGATCACCGAGCTGGGCGGCGCTGTGGGCACGTTGGCCGACAACCGCGACAACCTGTTCGCGACGGTCGACAACCTCGGACAGTTCACGAACATGCTCGCCCGCAACGACGGCGCCGTACGCGACCTCAACAATCAGCTGGCCGACATCGCCGCCTTCCTGGCCTCGGAGCGTGGCGACCTTTCACGAGTACTGGCAGATCTGCCGCCGGCCCTGGACGACGTAGCTCGCTTCGTGAGAGATAACCGCGACATCCTGCGCACCGACGTCGGTCGCCTGGCCAACATCTCCGACATCCTGGCCCGCCAACGCGTCGCGCTCACCGAGATCGCAGATGTCGCCCCGTTGGCGCTGAACAACCTGACGAACTCCTACAACGCGAATTCCGGGACACTCGACGTCCGTCCGGTGCTGGCGCCAGAGCTGATCGGCGATGGGCTCGATCCTCGCGCCCTGCTCTGCAATCTGCTGGCCAACCAGCCTGGCCTGCCGACATTCCTCCAGCAGACGCCGCCTAGCGAGCTGGTGACCCAGGTCGCGCGGGCGTCCGTGGTCTGCGGTGCGATCCTCGGCGGCACCGGGCCAGAGAGCCCGCTCGGCCTTTCTCTGGCCCCTATCCAGGCGTTGCTGGGATTGCTCGGCGACCAGCCGAACCTCGACCTGGCCGAAATTGCCCCGGGCCTACCTCCGGGGGTCGGGACCGGGGGCGGTAGCGCCGATCCCACTGTCGGGACGAGTGACCAGACCGCGACCCCGACCGAGCCGGGCGCCGGCATCCTCGGCCTCGACTCCTTGGGAGGTGGGGAGTGACCGCGCCGTACATGCGTTCGACGAGGGGTGTCCGAGTGGTCGCGCTGTTTGTGGTGGCCTTGATCGGACTGTCCGGCTGTGGCGTACGGTCGCTGCAGGAGCTGCCTCTGCCGGGCGGTGCCGCGCTCGGCCCCGAGCCGTACACGGTGACCGCGCAGTTCACCAACGTCGTCGACCTCGTGCCCAACAACAGCGTGCGCGTCAACGACGTGCCGGTGGGCGTCGTGCGGGAGATCCGGCTCGCGCCCGACGGGTGGACCGCCCAGGTCACGGTCGAGGTCAACGGCGCGGTCGTGCTGCCGGCGAACGCCACGGCCCGCCTGCGCCAGACCAGCCTCCTGGGCGAGAAGTTCGTCGAACTGCTGCCCTCGCCGACCGATCCTCCCCAGGGCCGACTGGCGACCGGTGCGGTCATCCCGGTCGACCGCACCGACGTGGGTGCGCAGGTCGAGGAGGTCCTCGGCGCGCTGTCGCTGCTGCTCAACGGTGGCGGGGTCGAGAAGATCCAGACCATTGCTCGGGAGGTCAACGCCGCCACCGAGGGCAACGAGGTGCAGCTGCGTGCTCTGCTAAACAACCTCGACACCTTCGTCGGCACCCTCGACCGGCAAAAGGCCGACATCGTGCGGGCCATCGACTCGCTCGAGCGCCTGACCCGCACGCTGGTCGACCAGCGTGCCCGGATCGCCAACGTCATCGACAACCTCGGACCGGGCCTCGACGTGCTCAATCAGCAGCGGGGCCTGCTCGTGGAGACCCTGCAGTCGCTCGAACGGCTCTCGGTGGTGGGCACTGACGTGATCCGCAACAGTCAGGCGAATACGGTGGCTGACCTGCGGGCGCTGCAGCCGATCCTGCGGAACCTGGTCGAGGCCGGGGACGCGCTCCCCGGCTCGCTACAGATTCTCGTCACAATCCCCTTCGCTGACGAGTCGCTCGAGGTTGTCAAGGGCGACTTCGCGAACATCGACGTCACCCTGGACCTGGACCTCCAGGCCATCCTCACGAACATCCTCAACAGCCCCGCCGTCCCGGGCGTGGACGCGATCTTCGATCTCCTACAGTCGCCGGGGACCACGCCTCAGCCGGGCACCACCGCAACCGAAGGCACTGGCGCGCCGGGCGACCCGACCACCAACACCGCCGGTCTGATCCCCCAGCTCCCCGGCCTCGGCGGAGGGACCAGCGGATGATCGGCACGAAGATCCTGCGGTTGGTTGCGCTGTTCGCCGTCATCTCGGTGGTCGGCGTCTCGTACGTCGCCCTGCGCTATGTCGGGGCCGACTCGTTGATCGGGCTCGGCCCGTACACGGTCAAGGTGCAGCTGGCCGAGTCCGGAGGCATCTTCCCCGACGCCTCGGTGAGCTACCGCGGCGTGGAGATCGGCAAGGTCGGCGACATGCGGGTCACGCCGCAGGGGCTGGAGGTCGACCTGGAGATCGAGCAGGAGTCCCCGCAGGTGCCCGCGTCGTCGGTGGCGGTCATCGCCAACCGCTCCGCGGTCGGTGAGCAGTACGTCGACCTGCAGCCGCCCTCGAACGCCGGGCCGTACCTTGAGGATGAGTCGATCATCCCCATCCAGCAGACGCGGACGCCGGTGCCGGTCGACCAGCTGCTCGCGGACGTCGACGCGCTCGCGACGTCGGTGCCGCTGCCCGAGCTCCGCCAGACCGTGGACGAGCTCTACCTGGCGTTCGACCGTGCCGGGCCGGACCTGCAGCGCCTGCTCGACGCGAGCAACGCTCTCATCCCCGACGCCATCCGTAACCTTCCGCAGACCCTGCAGCTGCTGCGCGACGGACGAATCGTGCTCGAGACCCAGAGCCAGCTGGGGCCACAGATCACCTCGTTGAGCCGTGACCTCCAGCTGTTCACCGCTCAGCTCAAGGCCGACGACCCGAACCTGCGCCGTCTCGTGACGGCTGCTCCTCCTGCGGCGGCGGAGATCGAGGGCCTCATTCGCGACGTCGGACCGGACCTGGGTCGCGTTCTCGAGAATACGCTCGTCGTTGCGCGCATCTTGGAGCCACGGCAGGCAGGTCTCAAACAGGTCTTGGTGACATACCCGGCCCTTTCGGCGGCGGCTCCGACCGTGGTCCCCGGCGACGGACGGGTGCACTTCGGCCTCGTGCTGAACCTCGCCGACCCACCCTATTGCCGTGACGGGTACCTGCAGGCGAACGGCAACGGTGATCCCGACACGACATGGCAGTCCGCAGCGCTTCCGGGCGGACGATACGGTCGGGACGGGCCTGGGATCGAAGATGTCATTGCTGGCCAGCGAAACGACGCTTCTGGCTACTACCCCATGAACACGAGGGTGTTCTGCAACGAGGACCTCCCTGTGAACCCACGCGGTGCCCAGTGGCACCCGAACCCCGACGGGAGCCCGACGCCAGAGCGTCGGATGCCGCCGGGCGGCGGCGACCCCCGGCTCATGGGGGGCGGTGGCGGAGGTGAGAACACCGAGTCCCAGAATGACCAGCAGGACGCCACCGCGCTGGCCTCTTTGCCTGCCGGCGGAGTCCTGGGGGGCGCGACGGAAGGTGCGCCGCCGGTGATCATTCCTGGTTTGACCAGCCCCTGAGCACCACCACCGCCGCCGGGTGCCCCGAAGCCCGGCGGTCGACACCGAGGAGCTGAGTGCCACGTCCGCGACGACGGCCGACGAGGCCACCGAGACCGACGAGGCCACCGACCGCACCGGTGACGCCGAGCGCCGCCGGCGCCGCACCGTCACGGTGCTCGCCGTGGTGACGGTGCTGGCCCTGGCCGCCGCCGTCGCGAGCGGCATCTACTGGTGGTCGGGTACCCAGAGCGACACGGCCGCCGCCGCCGCGACCCGCGACGAGGCCATCGACGCGGCGGAGCAGATCGTCGTCAACATCAACACGGTGCGCCCGTCCACGCTGGACGCCGACCTCGACGCCGCGCAGTCGTCGCTGACCGAGCCGATGCTCGGCGAGTACCAGAAGGTGCGGGAGCGCTTCGCCGAGAACCTGCGCACGTCGCAGGCCGAGGTCATCGCGACCCCGGTCTCCGCGGCCCTCACCGCCTTCGACCCCGAGCGCCGGACGGCCTCGGCGATCGTGGCCATCGACGTCAACGCCCGCAGTGCGCAGGCGCCGCCCCAGGCCAAGCAGCAGCTGTTCCTCGTCGAGATGATCCGCACGCCCGACGGCTGGAAGGCCGCCAAGGCGACGCCCACGACCGGACAGCAGTAGCTGCGGCCGACCCGAGAAAGGGGGGAGTGACCGTGCCGTCCCGCTCCCGCACCAAGCCCGGCGCGACGAACCGTCGCCCGAAGGTCGCCGGCCTGCGCCAGCACGCCCACGCGGGCGCCGCGACCCGGGGCCCGGACGTCGACCTGACCGACCACGACCTCGTCGAGGCGCCGGACACCCTCGACACCGTCGAGGCCCCCGCCGACGACCGTTCCACCTCGACGACCGGGACCCCGCAGCCCGAGGCGCCGGCCGCCGAAGACCCGGAGGCCCGCGCCACGGCCCCGGCCACCGCGCCCGACGGGCCGTCGCCCGCCGACGCCCCGGCGACGCGCGAGAGCGACGACGGGCGCACCGACGCCGTGGACGCCGCCGACACGACGGGGCTCGTGGCGACGGCGACGCCCGTGGCCCCGGCCGACCCGACGGACGCCGTCGAGAGCGGGCCCGACACGGCCGCCCCGGCGGCCCCGGCCGCCCCGGCCGGCTCGTCGACGGCGGAGACCGAGGACGCCGCGACGCCGGCCGACACCACACCGGCCACGGATGCGGTGGTCGACGGCGAGGCCCCGGCGACCACCGCCACCACCGCGGCACCGACCCGCAAGCGCAAGCGGGGCGCCGGGATGACGCCCCGCCCGGAGGCGGCGACCGCCCCGACCCGCGAGCGCCGGGACACCAGCGACGCGTCCGCTCCGACGCGCACCGCGAAGCCCTCCCGCACGGGCGGGCGGCGCACCGAGCCCGAGGCGGCGCCGGGCCGCCTCGACCGCGCACGGGCCGTTCTGGTGCGCTTCGGCCGCTCGCGGGCGCTGCCGGTCACGCTCGTCGTCGTCACCGTCGTGTGCCTCGTCCTGGGCGGGCTCGCGTTCTGGCAGGGCCGCGAGGCCTGGACCGAGGGACCGGTCGCCAACGAGGCCGTCGTCGACATCAGCGGCACCGCAGAGCTCGTCGGGCAGAGCCGCGAGGCGGTCGAGAGGATCTTCTCGTACGACTTCACGCGCCTCGACGACTCGGTCGACGCGGCCCGCACGATGTCGACCAACCCGTTCACCGACCGCTACCTGCAGGTGTTCGACCAGACGATCCGCGTGCCGGCGCAGCAGCAGCAGCTGACCCAGACCGCCACCGTCGTCAACATCGGCGTCATGAGGATGCAGGACGACCGCGCCGAGGTGATGGCGCTGGCGCAGTTCTCCGCGCAGCGCACGACCACCGGCCAGTCGACCAACGCGCCCGGCCTGCTGCGCCTGCAGATGGAGCGCATCGACGGGCGGTGGAAGCTCGCCGAGCTGACGCCGCTGACGGCGCCGCCGCCCGCGCCGCGCTAGGACCCGTCCCGAGCACCCCGCGACAGCGCGTCGGGCGGGCCCCCGCGGCCCGCCCGGCGCGCTGACCTGCGTCGGACCGCGTCCACGCTCGTACGACACCGGGCGCGTCCCACTTGACGCGGAGGGCACGGGCGGTCACTCTGTTCGCAGCGCGCGGCCCTCCGCGTCCGACCCCGGAGGTCGATCCCGCCCCAGGCGGAGTTCCCTCCCGGCGTGTCACGAGGGGGGGTCGTTCGACAGGTGCCACCGTGCGTGGCTAGACTGTCGGATCGCGCTGCCCTACGTCTGTCCGCCTACCCGTGTGCCGACGCCCGGGCCGCGTCCACGCCGCCCGGCGCGCTGCGCTGCGTTCCGGGCGGTGAAGCTACTGACAGCGTTCAGACAGCGTTGTTCCGGAAGGACGCATCTTGGCAGTTACCCGCGCCACCAAGGTCTCGAACCACCACGCGTCGTTCCCCGGGGCACCCACCCGGGTCTCCTTCGCCAAGCTGGACCAGCCCCTCGAGGTTCCCGACCTGCTCGCCCTGCAGACCCAGTCGTTCGAGTGGCTGGTCGGCAGCGAGGAGTGGTTCGAGCGTCGCGTGGAGGCGGGTGAGGAGCTCCCCGTCGGTGGCCTGGAGGAGGTCCTCGCCGAGATCTCCCCCATCGAGGACTTCTCCGGCTCCATGAGCCTGTCCTTCTCCGACCCGCGCTTCGACGAGGTCAAGGCCTCGGTCGAGGAGTGCAAGGACAAGGACATGACGTACTCGGCGCCCCTGTTCGTCACCGCCGAGTTCACCAACAACACCACCGGCGAGATCAAGAGCCAGACGGTCTTCATGGGCGACTTCCCCGTGATGACCGACAAGGGCACCTTCATCATCAACGGCACCGAGCGCGTCGTCGTGTCGCAGCTCGTCCGGTCGCCCGGGGTGTACTTCGACCGCACGGTGGACAAGACCACCGACAAGGACGTCTTCAGCGTCAAGATCATCCCCAGCCGCGGTGCATGGCTGGAGTTCGACGTCGACAAGCGCGACACCGTCGGCGTGCGCATCGACCGCAAGCGGCGCCAGCCGGTCACCGTGCTGCTGAAGGCCCTCGGCTGGACCACCGAGCAGATCCAGGAGAAGTTCAACTTCTCCGAGACGCTGCTGGCCACGCTGGAGAAGGACTCCACCGCCGGCCAGGACGAGGCGCTGCTCGACATCTACCGCAAGCTGCGCCCGGGCGAGCCGCCGACGCGCGAGTCGGCCCAGACGCTGCTCGAGAACCTCTTCTTCAAGGACAAGCGCTACGACCTGGCGAAGGTCGGCCGCTACAAGGTCAACAAGAAGCTGGGCTCGGCGGTGGACCCGTCGGTCGGCACGCTGACCGAGGACGACATCATCAACACGATCTCCTACCTCGTGCGCCTGCACGCGGGGGAGACCGAGGTCGAGACGGAGACCGGCACGATCCCGGTCGAGACCGACGACATCGACCACTTCGGCAACCGTCGCCTGCGCACCGTCGGCGAGCTCATCCAGAACCAGATCCGGGTGGGCCTCTCCCGGATGGAGCGCGTCGTGCGCGAGCGCATGACGACGCAGGACGTCGAGGCCATCACGCCGCAGACCCTGATCAACATCCGGCCGGTCGTGGCCGCGATCAAGGAGTTCTTCGGCACCTCGCAGCTCTCGCAGTTCATGGACCAGACCAACCCGCTCGCGGGCCTGACCCACAAGCGCCGCCTGTCGGCGCTGGGTCCGGGCGGTCTGTCCCGTGAGCGCGCGGGCATGGAGGTCCGCGACGTCCACCCGTCGCACTACGGCCGCATGTGCCCGATCGAGACCCCGGAGGGCCCGAACATCGGCCTGATCGGGTCGCTGTCGAGCTTCGCGCGGGTCAACCCGTTCGGCTTCATCGAGACGCCGTACCGCAAGGTCGTCGACGGGATCGTCACCGACCAGATCGACTACCTCACCGCCGACGAGGAGGACCGCTTCGTCGTCGCGCAGGCCAACGCGCCGCTGCGCGACGACGGGCACTTCGCCGAGGACCGCGTGCTGGTCCGGCGCAAGGGCGGCGACGTCGACCTCATCGCGCCGACCCGCGTCGACTACATGGACGTCTCGCCGCGCCAGATGGTGTCGGTCGCGACGGCCATGATCCCGTTCCTCGAGCACGACGACGCCAACCGCGCGCTGATGGGCGCCAACATGCAGCGCCAGTCGGTGCCGCTGCTGCGCTCGGAGTCGCCGCTGGTGGGCACGGGCATGGAGCTGCGGGCCGCCGTCGACGCCGGTGACGTCGTCGCCACCGACCGCGGTGGTGTGGTCGAGGAGCTCTCCGCGGACTACATCACGATCATGGACGACGAGGGGCAGCGCACCACCCACCGTCTCCACAAGTTCACGCGGTCCAACCAGGGCACCTGCATCAACCAGAAGCCGATCGTCTCCGAGGGCGACCGCGTCGAGCCCCGCCAGGTGCTCGCCGACGGGCCGTGCACCGAGGACGGCGAGATGGCCCTCGGCAAGAACCTCCTCGTGGCGATCATGCCGTGGGAGGGCCACAACTACGAGGACGCGATCATCCTGTCGCAGCGCCTCGTGCAGGACGACGTCCTGACCTCGATCCACATCGAGGAGCACGAGATCGACGCGCGCGACACGAAGCTGGGCGCCGAGGAGATCACCCGGGACATCCCGAACGTCTCCGAGGAGGTCCTGGCCGACCTCGACGAGCGGGGCATCATCCGCATCGGCGCCGAGGTCGCGGACGGCGACATCCTCGTCGGCAAGGTGACCCCCAAGGGCGAGACCGAGCTGACCCCCGAGGAGCGCCTCCTGCGCGCGATCTTCGGTGAGAAGGCGCGCGAGGTGCGCGACACCTCGCTCAAGGTCCCGCACGGCGAGACCGGCAAGGTCATCGGCATCCGGGTGTTCGCCCGCGACGACGACGACGAGCTGCCGCCCGGGGTCAACGAGCTGGTCCGCGTCTACGTGGCCCAGAAGCGCAAGATCTCCGAGGGTGACAAGCTCGCCGGCCGCCACGGCAACAAGGGCGTCATCGGCAAGATCCTGCCGGTCGAGGACATGCCGTTCCTCGCCGACGGGACGCCGGTGGACATCGTCCTCAACACCCACGGCGTGCCGCGACGCATGAACATCGGCCAGGTCCTCGAGACCCACCTGGGGTGGATCGCGAAGAGCGGCTGGGAGGTCGATCCGGACAACACCGCCGAGTGGGCGGTGAACATGCCCGACGACATGCGCCGGGTGGAGCCCGACACGAACACCGCCACCCCGGTGTTCGACGGTGCCCGCCAGGCCGAGATCTCGGGGCTGCTGGGCTCGACGCTGCCCAATCGCGACGGCGTACGGCTGGTCGGCGAGGACGGCAAGGCGCAGATCTTCGACGGACGTACCGGCGAGCCCTACCCGCACCAGATCGCGGTGGGCTACATGTACATCCTCAAGCTGCTGCACCTGGTGGACGACAAGATCCACGCCCGCTCCACGGGCCCGTACTCGATGATCACCCAGCAGCCGCTCGGTGGTAAGGCCCAGTTCGGCGGCCAGCGCTTCGGTGAGATGGAGTGCTGGGCCATGCAGGCCTACGGCGCGGCCTACACGCTGCAGGAGCTGCTGACCATCAAGTCCGACGACGTGCTCGGCCGCGTGAAGGTCTACGAGGCCATCGTCAAGGGCGAGAACATCCCCGAGCCGGGAATTCCCGAGTCGTTCAAGGTGCTGCTCAAGGAGCTCCAGTCGCTCTGCCTCAACGTGGAGGTGCTGTCCTCGGACGGCGCCGCCATCGAGATGCGCGACGGCGACGACGAGGACCTCGAGCGGGCCGCCGCGAACCTCGGCATCAACCTCTCGCGCAACGAGTCGCCCTCCGTGGACGACGTCGTCAACTGACGCCTCGCTGCCCCGGGCCGGCACCGACCGTGCCGGCCCGGGGACTGCGGACCCTCTAGAGAATCAGCTCACCCATCCAGGGGAGAACCTTTTGCTCGACGTCAACTTCTTCGACGAGCTGCGGATCGGTCTGGCCACCGCCGACGACATCCGCCAGTGGTCCTTCGGCGAGGTCAAGAAGCCCGAGACCATCAACTACCGCACGCTCAAGCCCGAGAAGGACGGCCTCTTCTGCGAGAAGATCTTCGGCCCGACCCGGGACTGGGAGTGCTACTGCGGCAAGTACAAGCGCGTCCGGTTCAAGGGCATCATCTGTGAGCGCTGCGGCGTCGAGGTGACCCGGGCCAAGGTGCGCCGCGAGCGCATGGGCCACATCGAGCTGGCCGCGCCGGTCACGCACATCTGGTACTTCAAGGGCGTTCCGTCGCGCCTGGGCTACCTGCTGGACCTGGCGCCCAAGGACCTCGAGAAGATCATCTACTTCGCTGCCTACGTGATCACCGAGGTGAACACCGAGCAGCGGCACAACGACCAGTCGACGCTCGAGAACGAGATCGCCGGCGAGCGCAAGCGTCTCGAGACCCAGCGCGACAACGACCTCGAGGCCCGCGCGCAGAAGCTGGAGAGCGACCTCGCCGAGCTCGAGGCCGAGGGCGCGAAGTCCGACGTGCGGCGCAAGGTCAAGGAGGGCGGCGAGCGCGAGATGCGCCAGCTGCGCGACCGTGCGCAGCGCGAGATCGACCGCCTCGACGAGGTCTGGACCACGTTCACCAAGCTCGACCGTGGCCAGCTGATCTCGGACGAGACGCTCTACCGCGAGCTCTACGACCGCTACGCCGACTACTTCACCGGCGCCATGGGTGCCGAGGCGATCCAGAAGCTGCTGGAGACCTTCGACATCGAGGCCGAGGCGGAGAACCTCCGCGAGACGATCCGCTCGGGCAAGGGGCAGCGCAAGCTGCGCGCGCTCAAGCGGCTCAAGGTCGTCGCGGCGTTCCAGGCCACCGGCAACCGGCCCACCGGCATGGTGCTGGACTGCGTCCCGGTCATCCCGCCGGACCTGCGCCCGATGGTGCAGCTCGACGGTGGCCGCTTCGCGACGTCGGACCTCAACGACCTGTACCGCCGGGTCATCAACCGCAACAACCGCCTCAAGCGACTGATCGACCTCGGCGCGCCCGAGATCATCGTCAACAACGAGAAGCGGATGCTGCAGGAGGCCGTCGACGCGCTGTTCGACAACGGCCGCCGCGGCCGGCCGGTGACCGGACCGGGCAACCGCCCGCTCAAGTCGCTGTCCGACCTGCTCAAGGGCAAGCAGGGCCGGTTCCGCCAGAACCTGCTCGGCAAGCGCGTCGACTACTCGGGCCGTTCGGTCATCGTCGTCGGCCCGCAGCTCAAGCTGCACCAGTGCGGGCTGCCCAAGCAGATGGCGCTCGAGCTGTTCAAGCCGTTCGTCATGAAGCGGCTGGTCGACCTCAACCACGCCCAGAACATCAAGTCCGCGAAGCGGATGGTCGAGCGTCAGCGCGGCCAGGTCTGGGACGTGCTCGAGGAGGTCATCAACGAGCACCCGGTGATGCTCAACCGGGCGCCCACCCTGCACCGTCTCGGCATCCAGGCCTTCGAGCCGCAGCTGGTCGAGGGCAAGGCGATCCAGCTGCACCCGCTGGTCTGCGAGGCGTTCAACGCCGACTTCGACGGTGACCAGATGGCGGTCCACCTGCCGCTGTCCGCCGAGGCGCAGGCCGAGGCCCGCATCCTCATGCTGTCGGCGAACAACATCCTGTCGCCGGCGTCGGGCAAGCCGCTGGCCATGCCCCGCCTCGACATGGTGACCGGCCTGTACTACCTGACCCAGCGGCGCGAGGGCGCCACCGGCGAGGGCCAGGCCTACTCGTCGCCCGCCGAGGCGATCATGGCCTACGACCTGGGGTCGCTCGACCTCCAGGCGCCGGTGCGGATCCGCCTGAACGGCACCACCGTCCCGGGCCCGGGCATGGCGCCCGAGGGTTGGGAGCCGGGCACGCCGTGGCTGGCCGAGACGACGCTGGGCCGGGTGCTGTTCAACGAGCTGCTGCCGGAGGACTACCCCTTCGTCAACGACCAGCTCCCGAAGAAGCGCCAGGCCGCGATCATCAACGACCTGGCCGAGCGGTACTCGATGACCGAGGTCGCGATGACCCTGGACCGGCTCAAGGACGCCGGGTTCCACTGGGCCACGCGCTCCGGGGTCACCATCGCCATCGACGACGTCGTCGTGCCCCCGCGCAAGCAGGAGATCCTCGACGAGTACGAGGGTCGCGCGGAGCAGGTCAACAAGCGCTACCAGCGCGGTGCGCTCTCCTACCAGGAGCGCAACGACGAGATGGTGCGCATCTGGGGCCAGGCCACCGAGGAGGTGGCCCGGGCCATGGAGGACTACTTCCCCGAGGACAACTCGATCTCGCGGATCGTCGCCTCCGGCGCGGCCGGCAACATGACCCAGGTCCGTCAGCTGGCGGGCATGAAGGGTCTGGTCGCCAACCCCAAGGGCGAGTTCATCCCGCGTCCGATCAAGTCGAACTTCCGCGAGGGCTTCTCGGTCGTCGAGTACTTCATCTCGACGCACGGCACCCGCAAGGGTCTGGCTGACACCGCCCTGCGGACCGCCGACTCGGGCTACCTGACCCGGCGTCTCGTGGACGTCTCGCAGGACGTCATCGTCCGCGAGGTCGACTGCGGCACCGAGCGCGGCATCCCGATGCCGATCGGCGAGGAGGGTCCGAACGGGCTCGTGCGCGATGTGCACGTCGACACCAGCGTGTACACCCGCACGGCGGCCTCGGCGGTCACCGACGACGCCGGCAACGTGCTGCTCGACCGCGGTGCCGACATCGGCCAGCAGGCGATCGACACCCTCCTGGGCGCCGGCGTCGGCAAGGTCCGCGTCCGCAGCGTCCTGACCTGCGACTCGGCCCAGGGCGTCTGCGCGATGTGCTACGGCCGCTCGCTGGCCACCGGCAAGCTCGTCGACGTCGGCGAGGCGGTCGGCATCGTCGCCGCGCAGTCGATCGGTGAGCCCGGCACCCAGCTCACGATGCGCACCTTCCACACCGGTGGCGTCGCGGGCGAGGACATCACCACGGGTCTGCCGCGTGTCCAGGAGCTCTTCGAGGCCCGCGTCCCGAAGGGCAAGGCGCCCATCGCCGACGTGGACGGCCGCATCCAGCTCGAGGACGGCGACAAGTTCTGGAAGATCACCCTCATCCCGGACGACGGGAGCGAGGAGGTCGTCTACGACAAGCTGTCCAAGCGCCAGCGGCTCGCGACGCTGACCGTCGACGGCAACGAGCGCCCGCTGCAGGACGGCGACCACGTCGGCGTCGGCCAGCAGCTGCTCGAGGGCACCGCCGACCCGCACGAGGTCCTGCGCGTGATGGGCCCGCGCGAGGTGCAGCTGCACCTCGTCGACCAGGTGCAGAAGGTGTACCGGTCGCAGGGTGTGTCCATCCACGACAAGCACATCGAGGTCATCGTCCGGCAGATGCTGCGCCGGGTGACGATCATCGATTCGGGCGCCACCGAGTTCCTGCCCGGTGGTGTCGTCGACCGCGCCGAGTTCGAGGCGGCCAACCGCAAGGTGGTCTCCGAGGGCGGCGACCCGGCGGCGGCCCGCCCGGTGCTGATGGGCATCACGAAGGCCTCGCTGGCCACGGAGTCTTGGCTCTCGGCCGCGTCGTTCCAGGAGACCACCCGGATCCTCACGAACGCCGCGATCGAGGGGAAGTCCGACAGCCTGGTCGGCCTCAAGGAGAACGTGATCATCGGCAAGCTGATCCCGGCCGGCACCGGCATCAACCGGTACCGGAACATCCAGGTCCAGCCGACCGAGGAGGCCCGCGCGGCCGCCTACGCCCTGCCGAGCTACGACGACGGGTACTACGCCCCCGACGTGTTCGGCTCGGGGACCGGGGCCGCCGTGCCGCTCGACGACTACGACTTCGGTCAGTTCCGCTGACCTGAGCCCGTAGCCAGCACGACACCGGAGGGCGTCCCCGCACCGCGGGGGCGCCCTCCGTCGTGTGCGGGGCGGCGCGCCTGGAGCGAGGGCGTCCCTGGGTGCGTGGGACGCAGCGAGGGCGTCGCTCGCTGCGACACGGGCGCGCCGGCCCGCCTGGAGTGAGGGCGTCCCTGGGTGCGTGGGACGCAGCGAGGGCGTCCCTCGCTGCGACACGGGCGCGCCGGGGGAGCGGCGGGTTGCGGGGCAGGGAGTCACCGGTATCGTGGCGCCAGTCCGGTCGGTGCGGTGACGCTCCCCGCGCCGGCATGGCCGCCCGATCTGCGCGGCGGTCGAGGACGTCCGAGGGGCCGCGGCGCAGGACACCGACGGCGTCGCCGGACCGCCCGCGAGGCGGCGACCGGCACCCTGATCCGACCCGCTGCGACGTGCCCTCGGACAGGCGCGTACCCTGGAGTCCAGTGCCCGACGTGGTCGGGTCGCTCCGCGTGCCCCGGGTGTGCGGTGCGCCGGTCTCCCCTCGCGAGGGACGACCACGGCGCCCCCCGTGTGGCCGGTCGGTACGCCGGGGCTCGGCGTGTTCGCGACGCCGGCCCCGGGCGCGGAGCACGAGCCCGATCGGACAGCCAGCAGAACGGAAGAAACCCCACTCGATGCCCACCATCCAGCAGTTGGTCCGCCGGGGCCGCGAGGACAAGGTCGAGAAGACCAAGACCGCGGCCCTGAAGGGGAGCCCGCAGCGCCGCGGCGTCTGCACGCGCGTCTACACCACCACGCCGAAGAAGCCGAACTCCGCGCTGCGCAAGGTCGCGCGCGTCCGGCTCTCGAACGGCATCGAGGTCACCGCCTACATCCCCGGTGAGGGCCACAACCTGCAGGAGCACTCGATCGTGCTCGTGCGTGGTGGCCGTGTGAAGGACCTCCCCGGTGTCCGTTACAAGATCATTCGCGGCGCGCTCGACACGCAGGCGGTGAAGAACCGCAAGCAGGCCCGCAGCCGCTACGGGACGAAGAAGGACAAGAGCTGATGCCGCGCAAGGGACCCGCTCCGAAGCGTCCGCTCGTGGCCGACCCGGTCTACGGGTCGCCGCTCGTGACGCAGCTCGTGAACAAGGTGCTCGTGGACGGCAAGCGCTCGCTCGCCGAGCGGATCGTCTACGGCGCCCTGGAGGGCTGCCGCGAGCGCAACGGCGCCGACCCGGTCGTCACGCTCAAGCGCGCGCTGGACAACGTGAAGCCGGCCCTCGAGGTCCGCAGCCGCCGCGTCGGTGGCGCGACCTACCAGGTGCCGATCGAGGTCCGCGCGGGCCGCTCGACCACGCTCGGCCTGCGCTGGCTCATCACGTACTCCCGGGCGCGGCGGGAGAAGACCATGATCGAGCGGCTGACGAACGAGCTGCTCGACGCCTCGAACGGCCTGGGCGCGAGCGTCAAGCGCCGCGAGGACACTCACAAGATGGCGGAGTCGAACAAGGCGTTCGCGCACTACCGCTGGTGATCGAGCGGGGCGCCCGGGTGCGAACCACCCGGGCCCCCGGCCGATCCGAGAGAACACCCGCCGCGGGACCCGCGGCGACGAACCGACGGGAAGAGGAATCTCGTGGCACGCGACGTGCTGACCGACCTGGGCAAGGTCCGCAACATCGGGATCATGGCCCACATCGACGCGGGCAAGACCACCACGACCGAGCGCGTCCTGTTCTACACCGGCATCAACTACAAGCTCGGTGAGGTCCACGACGGCGCGGCCACGATGGACTGGATGGAGGAGGAGCAGAAGCGCGGCATCACGATCACGTCCGCCGCGACGACCTGCTTCTGGAAAGACCACCAGATCAACATCATCGACACGCCGGGCCACGTCGACTTCACCGTCGAGGTGGAGCGCTCGCTGCGCGTCCTGGACGGCGCGGTCGCCGTCTTCGACGGCAAAGAGGGCGTCGAGCCGCAGTCCGAGACGGTGTGGCGCCAGGCCGACACGTACAACGTCCCGCGCGTCTGCTTCGTCAACAAGATGGACAAGCTCGGCGCGGACTTCTACTTCACCGTGCAGACGATCAAGGACCGCCTCGGCGCCAGGCCGCTGGTCCTGCAGCTCCCGCTCGGTTCGGAGTCGGAGTTCTACGGCGTCGTCGACCTGGTGCGCATGCGCGCGCTGACGTGGCGCGGCGAGGTGTCCAAGGGCGAGGACTACGCCGTCGAGGACATCCCCGCCGAGATGGCCGACCAGGTCGAGGAGTACCGCACGGCCCTCATCGAGGCCATCGCCGAGAACGACGAGGCGCTCATGGAGCGCTACTTCGCCGGCGAGGAGCTCACGGTCGAGGAGATCGAGCACGGCATCCGCGCCGTGACGATCACCGGTGAGGCCTACCCGGTGCTGTGCGGCTCGGCGTTCAAGAACAAGGGCGTGCAGCCGATGCTGGACGCGGTCATCGCCTACCTCCCGGCGCCGACCGACGTCCCCGCCGTGAACGGCACGCTGCTCGACGGGGAGACCGCCGTGCAGCGCCACGCCACGACGGACGAGCCGTTCTCGGCGCTCGCCTTCAAGATCGCGGCGCACCCGTTCTACGGGAAGCTGACCTACGTCCGCGTGTACTCGGGCCGCATCGCCCAGGGCACGCAGGTCATCAACTCGACCAAGGACCGCAAGGAGCGCATCGGCAAGCTGCTGCAGATGCACTCCAACAAGGAGAACCCGGTCGACGAGGCCCGCGCCGGCCACATCTACGCCGTGGTGGGCCTCAAGGACACGACGACGGGTGACACCCTCTGCGACCCGCAGAACCCGGTGATCCTCGAATCGATGACCTTCCCGGAGCCGGTCATCTCCGTCGCGGTCGAGCCGAAGTCGAAGGCCGACCAGGAGAAGCTCTCCACGGCCATCCAGCGTCTCGCCGACGAGGACCCGACGTTCCGCGTCAACCTCGACGAGGAGACCGGACAGACGATCATCTCGGGGATGGGCGAGCTCCACCTCGAGGTGCTGGTCAACCGGATGAAGTCCGACTTCAAGGTCGAGGCCAACATCGGCAAGCCGCAGGTGGCCTACCGCGAGACCATCCGCAGGACGGTCGACAAGTACGAGTACACGCACAAGAAGCAGACCGGTGGCTCGGGGCAGTTCGCCCGCGTCATCATCAAGCTCGAGCCGCTCGAGAAGTCCGCGGACGGCCCGCTGTACGAGTTCGACAACAAGGTCACCGGTGGTCGCGTGCCGCGCGAGTACATCCCGTCGGTGGACGAGGGTGCGCAGGACGCCATGCAGTACGGCGTGCTGGCCGGCTACCCGCTGGTCGGGCTCAAGCTGACGCTGCTCGACGGCCAGTACCACGAGGTCGACTCGTCGGAGATGGCGTTCAAGGTGGCCGGGTCGATGGCGCTGAAGGAGGCGGCCCGCAAGGCCGACCCCGCGCTGCTCGAGCCGGTCATGGCCGTCGAGGTCAACACGCCCGAGGACTACATGGGCGACGTCATCGGCGACCTCAACTCCCGCCGTGGCCAGATCCAGGCCATGGAGGAGCGGGCCGGCGGCCGCGTCGTGCGCGCGATCGTCCCGCTCTCGGAGATGTTCGGCTACGTCGGCGACCTGCGGTCGCGGACCCAGGGCCGGGCGAACTACTCGATGCAGTTCGACTCCTACGCGGAGGTCCCGGCCAACGTGGCCAAGGAGATCATCGCGAAGGCGACGGGCGAGTGAGCATCGAACCGAAGCGAGGAGCGGAGCGAGCCCGGAGTCGAGCCATGAGCAGAGCGAAGACGACCGGCGAGTGAGGCGGGCCCGCGACCCGGGTGAACCCCCGGGTCGCGGACCACGTCACGGACCGGCACGAGGCCTTCGCTAGCCTCGTGTCGGCCCTCTCGGTCCTCCGAGACACGGCAGGACCCAACCGACGAGCACCACCCGGCCCGGGCCCACGACGAGGGACGGGCAGGAGAACACAGTCCAGGAGGACGAGAGCAGTGGCGAAGGCCAAGTTCGAGCGGACCAAGCCGCACGTCAACATCGGCACGATCGGTCACATCGACCACGGGAAGACGACGCTCACCGCGGCGATCACCAAGGTCCTGCACGACAAGTACCCGGACCTCAACCAGGCCTCGGCGTTCGACATGATCGACAAGGCGCCCGAGGAGCGCCAGCGCGGCATCACGATCTCGATCGCGCACGTCGAGTACCAGACCGAGAAGCGCCACTACGCGCACGTCGACTGCCCCGGGCACGCCGACTACGTCAAGAACATGATCACCGGTGCCGCCCAGATGGACGGTGCCATCCTCGTGGTGGCCGCCACCGACGGCCCCATGCCGCAGACCCGCGAGCACGTGCTGCTCGCCCGCCAGGTCGGTGTGCCCTACATCGTCGTGGCGCTGAACAAGGCGGACATGGTCGACGACGAGGAGATCATGGAGCTCGTCGAGATGGAGGTCCGCGAGCTGCTGAGCTCGCAGGACTTCCCCGGCGACGACCTCCCCGTGGTCCGCGTCTCGGCGCTCAAGGCGCTCGAGGGCGACGCCGAGTGGGGCAACGCCATCATGAACCTGATGGACGCCGTCGACGACAACATCCCGTCGCCGGAGCGTGACACCGACAAGCCGTTCCTCATGCCCGTCGAGGACGTCTTCACGATCACCGGCCGCGGCACCGTCGTCACCGGCCGCGTCGAGCGCGGCATCGTCAAGGTGAACGAGGAGGTGGAGATCATCGGCATCCGCGCGAAGTCGACGAAGACCACCACCACGGGCATCGAGATGTTCCGCAAGCTCCTCGACGAGGGGCGCGCCGGCGACAACGTCGGTCTGCTCCTGCGCGGCATCAAGCGCGAGGACGTCGAGCGCGGCATGGTCATCGGCAAGCCGGGCTCGATCACCCCGCACACCGAGTTCGAGGGCCAGGTCTACATCCTGGGCAAGGACGAGGGCGGTCGGCACACGCCGTTCTTCAACAACTACCGCCCGCAGTTCTACTTCCGGACCACCGACGTCACCGGCGTGGTGACGCTGCCGGAGGGCACCGAGATGGTCATGCCCGGTGACAACACCGAGATGTCCGTCCAGCTGATCCAGCCGATCGCCATGGAGGAGGGCCTCCAGTTCGCCATCCGTGAGGGTGGCCGGACGGTCGGCGCCGGTCAGGTCACGAAGATCATCAAGTAGGGCCCGCGCAGGAGCAGCTGCTCCTGCGCACCCCCGGTGTGGGGCCGCCCCGGCGGCCGTGCGACACTGGAGTCCTAGCTCGCACGGGGCGGCCGGCTCATGCGGTATCGAGCCGGCCGCCCCGTTGTGAGTGGGGTCCGAGAGCCACACCACCGGACCCGGGTGCGCCGGCCTGGCCGGCACCCACCGTGCCGACGCCCTCGCGGGTGGCGGGACGGACACACGTTGAACAGCGCGGGGTCCGCGGGGCCGCACGAGTGCGAGAGCACGAGGCGGAGCCTGCCGACGGATTCGACACGCCCGACCGCGTGGACCGGAGACGGTCCGGCTCGGGGGGATCGAGGCCGGGCGGCACGAGCACCGGGGCGTCTCGAGAACCTGGCCAGCCGCCGGGGGGTCACACCCCCGGGCGGGACGAGAAGAGGAACGGCGAAGCCACCATGGCGGGACAGAAGATCCGCATCCGGCTCAAGGCCTACGACCACGAAGCGATCGACGCGTCGGCTCGCAAGATCGTCGAGACCGTGACGCGCACCGGCGCCTCGGTGGTCGGGCCCGTGCCGCTGCCGACCGAGAAGAACATCTACTGCGTCATCCGCTCGCCGCACAAGTACAAGGACTCGCGCGAGCACTTCGAGATGCGCACGCACAAGCGACTGATCGACATCGTCGACCCGACGCCGAAGACGGTGGACGCGCTCATGCGCATCGACCTGCCGGCGAGCGTCGACGTGAACATCCAGTGAGGTCGGCAGTGACTACAGCGACTGCAGCGCCGGCGAAGCCGGAGCGGAAGATGAGCGGCGTCCTCGGCACCAAGGTCGGCATGACCCAGGTGTTCGACGAGGCGAACCGCGTCGTCCCGGTGACCGTGGTCAAGGCCGGGCCGTGCGTCGTGACGCAGGTCCGCACGCCCTCGGTCGACGGGTACAACGCCGTCCAGATCGCCTACGGCGCCATCGACCCGCGCAAGGTGAACAAGCCCGAGACCGGCCACTTCACCAAGGCCGGCGTGACCCCGCGGCGCCACCTCGCCGAGCTGCGCACCAGCGACGCGAGCGACTACGAGGTCGGCCAGGAGGTCACCGCCGAGGTGTTCTCCGCCGGCGCCGTCGTCGACGTCTCGGGCACCAGCAAGGGCAAGGGCACCGCCGGTGTCATGAAGCGTCACGGCTTCGGCGGCCTCGGGGCCAGCCACGGCACGCAGCGCAAGCACCGCTCGCCGGGCGCCATCGGCGGCTGCGCGACCCCCGCGCGCGTGTTCAAGGGCCAGCGGATGGCCGGCCGGATGGGCAACGAGCGCGTGACCACCCAGAACCTGACCGTGCACGGCGTCGACGCCGACGCGGGCCTGCTGCTGATCCGCGGCGCCGTCCCCGGTCCCCGCGGCGGCCTGGTCCTCGTGACGAGCGCCAGCAAGAGGCCCCAGGAGACGACACAGTCCTCGAAGGGCGGTGAGCAGTGAGCACCCCGGAGACCACGACCGCCCGGCGCAGTGGCTACTCGGCCGGTGAGGCCCGCCGCCTCGCCCGGCGCGAGGCCCACGCCGCGGCCGCCGGCGAGACGCGCAGCGTCCCCGTGCACACGCCGACCGGCGGCACGGACGGCACCGCGGAGCTCCCCGGCGAGCTCTTCGACGCGCCGGCCAACACCGCGCTGATGCACCAGGTCGTCACCGCGCAGCTCGCGGCGGCCCGCCAGGGCACGCACGACACCAAGACGCGCGGCGAGGTCCGCGGCGGCGGCAAGAAGCCGTACCGCCAGAAGGGCACCGGCCGCGCCCGCCAGGGCTCGGTGCGCGCGCCGCAGTTCACCGGTGGAGGCACCGTCCACGGTCCGACGCCGCGGCAGTACGACCAGCGGACCCCGAAGAAGATGAAGGCGGCGGCCCTGCGCGGCGCGCTGTCCGACCGCGCCCGCCACGAGCGCATCCACGTCTTCTCCGCGCTGGTCGACGGCACCGCGCCGTCCACCAAGGGCGCGCGCACCGCGCTGGAGGGCGTCGTGGCGCCGAGCCGCGAGCACCGCCGGGTGCTGGCGGTCATCGCCCGCGACGACGAGGCGGGCCGGCGCAGCATCGCCAACCTGCCGGCGGTCCACCAGCTCACGCCGGACCAGCTCAACACCTACGACGTCCTGCGCGCCGACGACGTGGTCTTCACGACCGCGGCGCTCGAGGCCTTCATCGCCTCCCGGACGACGGCGGGACAGGAGGCCGTCCAGTGATCACGGACCCGCGTGACGTCATCATCGCGCCGGTGATCTCGGAGAAGAGCTACGGCCTTCTCGAGGAGCGCCAGTACACGTTCCTGGTGCGGCCGGACGCGAACAAGACGCAGATCAAGATCGCCGTCCAGCAGATCTTCGACGTGCAGGTGGCCAGCGTGAACACGCTGAACCGCGAGGGCAAGCGCAAGCGCTCCCGCCGCGGCTTCGGCAAGCGCAAGGACACCAAGCGCGCCGTGGTGACCGTGACGCCCGAGAGCCGGACCATCGACGTCTTCGGCGCCCCCGGGGCAGGGAGCTGACCATGGGAATCCGCAGGTACAAGCCGACGACCGCCGGGCGGCGCGGCGCGAGCGTCTCGGACTTCGCCGAGATCACGCGCGACCACCCCGAGAAGTCGCTGATCCGTCCGCTGCACAACAAGGGCGGCCGCAACGTCACCGGGCGCATCACCACCCGGCACCAGGGCGGGGGCCACAAGCGGGCCTACCGGGTCATCGACTTCCGTCGACACGACAAGGACGGCGTGCCGGCCAAGGTCGCGCACATCGAGTACGACCCGAACCGCAGCGCCCGCATCGCCCTGCTGCACTACCTCGACGGCGAGAAGCGCTACATCATCGCCCCCGAGCGCCTCGGCCAGGGCGACACGGTGGAGGCCGGCCCCAAGGCCGACATCAAGCCGGGCAACAACCTGCCACTGCGCAACATCCCCACCGGCACCGTGATCCACGCGATCGAGCTCCGCCCCGGCGGCGGCGCCAAGATCGCGCGGTCGGCCGGCGCGCGGGTGCAGCTGGTGGCCAAGGACGGCCCGTACGCGCAGCTGCGGATGCCCTCGGGCGAGATCCGCAACGTGGACGTGCGGTGCCGCGCCACCATCGGCGAGGTCGGCAACGCCGAGCACTCGAACATCAACTGGGGCAAGGCGGGCCGCAACCGCTGGCGCGGCAAGCGCCCGTCGGTGCGCGGTGTGGCCATGAACCCGGTCGACCACCCGCACGGCGGTGGTGAGGGCAAGACCTCGGGTGGGCGCCACCCGGTCAACCCCGCCGGCACCCCCGAGGGCCGCACCCGGACCCGGAAGCCGAGCGACAGCATGATCGTGCGCCGTCGCCGCACCGGCAAGAACCGCAAGAAGCGCTGACGAGAGCAGGAGGGAGCGAAGCGATGCCACGCAGTCTCAAGAAGGGCCCGTTCGTCGACGACCACCTGCTCAAGAAGGTGGACGCGCTCAACGAGGCCAACCGCAAGACCGTCATCCGGACCTGGTCCCGACGGTCGACGATCATCCCGGACATGATCGGCCACACGCTGGCCGTCCACGACGGGCGCAAGCACGTCCCGGTGTTCGTCTCGGAGTCCATGGTCGGGCACAAGCTCGGCGAGTTCGCCCCGACCCGCACGTTCCGCGGGCACGTCAAGGAGGACCGCCGCTCCCGTCGTCGCTGACGGCGCCGGGAACAGCGCGCGGCATCCGAATGGCCCGAACCAAGGAAGGTACGTCCGAAATGGCTGCACCAGCCGACACCGACACGGCGCCCCGCGGCGCCGTCGCGCGGGCGCGCTACGTGCGCATGTCGCCGATGAAGGTCCGTCGCGTGGTGGACCTGGTGCGCGGCATGCCCGTCGGCCAGGCCGCCTCGGTGCTGGAGTTCGCCCAGCTGAAGGCGGCCCGCCCGGTGGCGAAGCTCGTCGCCAGCGCGGTGGCCAACGCCGAGAACAACGTCGACCTGGACCCCGCGGACCTCGTGATCTCGACGATCACGGTGGACGAGGGTCCGACCATGAAGCGGTTCCAGCCCCGCGCGCAGGGCCGGGCCTACCGCATCCGGAAGCGGACCAGCCACATCTTCGTCGAGGTGACCGAGGCCCCGGCGAAGGGCGGCCGTCCGCGCGCGAAGGGGAGTGGCCGCTGATGGGCCAGAAGATCAACCCGCACGGCTTCCGCCTGGGCATCACCACGGACTGGAAGTCGCGCTGGTACGCCGACAAGCAGTATTCCGACTACGTGGCCGAGGACGTCAAGATCCGCCGCATGCTCTCCAAGGGCATGGAGCGGGCCGGCATCTCCAAGGTCGAGATCGAGCGCACCCGTGACCGCGTGCGCGTCGACATCCACACCGCGCGCCCGGGCATCGTCATCGGCCGCCGCGGCGCCGAGGCCGACCGCCTGCGCGGCAACCTCGAGAAGCTGACCGGCAAGCAGGTCCAGCTCAACATCCTCGAGGTCAAGGGCGCCGAGGCCGACGCCCAGCTCGTCGCGCAGGGCGTGGCCGAGCAGCTGTCCAACCGCGTGTCGTTCCGCCGCGCGATGCGCAAGGCCATGCAGTCGGCCATGCGCAGCCCGGGCGTCAAGGGCATCCGGGTGCAGTGCTCGGGCCGGCTCGGCGGCGCGGAGATGTCGCGCTCGGAGTTCTACCGCGAGGGGCGCGTGCCGCTGCACACGCTGCGCGCGGAGATCGACTACGGCCTGTTCGAGGCCCGGACCAACTTCGGCCGCATCGGCGTGAAGGTCTGGATCTACAAGGGCGACGTCGTGGGCGGCAAGCGCGAGTCCGAGCGTCAGGCGGCGCTCGACGCCGCGCAGCGCGACCCGCGCGGTGGCCGTGGCCGTGGCGACCGTGACCGTCCCCGCGGCCGGCGCTCCGGCTCCTCCGGCACGACCGGGACGAGCACCGAGGCCGGGCGCGCGGCGGCGGAGCAGGCAGGGGCGGGTGCGACCACCGGCGGTGCGCCGGCGGGCGCCGCGCCCGAGGCGACCACGCAGACAGCCACCTCACCGACGGAGTCCTGAGCCATGCTGATCCCGCGCAAGGTCAAGTACCGCAAGCAGCACCGGCCGGACCGGACGGGCTCCGCCAAGGGCGGCACCCAGATGTCCTTCGGTGACTACGGCATCCAGGCCCTGGAGCACGCCTACGTCACCAACCGGCAGATCGAGTCCGCCCGTATCGCCATCACGCGGCACATCCGCCGTGGCGGCAAGGTGTGGATCAACATCTTCCCCGACCGGCCGCTGACCAAGAAGCCGGCGGAGACCCGCATGGGTTCGGGGAAGGGCTCGCCCGAGAAGTGGGTGGCCAACGTGAAGCCGGGCCGGGTCATGTTCGAGATGAGCTACCCCAACGAGGCCACGGCCCGCGAGGCCCTGCGCCGCGCGCAGCACAAGCTGCCGATGCGCTGCCGCATCGTGAGCCGTGAGGAGACGTTCTGATGGCCGCCGGAACCCCCGCCAGCGAGCTGCGCGAGCTCACCAGCGAGGAGCTCGTCGCCCGGGCCCGCGAGGCCAAGGCGGAGCTGTTCAACCTCCGCTTCCAGATGGCCACCGGGCAGCTGGACAACAACCGTCGACTGCGGACCGTGCGCCACGACATCGCGCGCATCTACACGGTGATGCGCGAGCGTGAGCTCGGCCTGTCGGTCAGCCCCGATGAAGGATCTGGCGCCGACGAGGAGGGAGCGGCATGAGCGAGCCCCAGGAGACCACTCCGTCCAGCTCGGGGGCGTCGGCCCCGGAGCGTGACGAGGAGCAGCAGGTCCGCTCGGAGGTCAAGCAGGGCGAGAAGGCCCAGCAGACCCCGGGCGAGGCCCGCAACGACGACCGCGGCCTGCGCAAGGTCCGTGAGGGCCTGGTCGTCTCGGACAAGATGGCCAAGACCATCGTCGTGAGCCTCGAGGACCGGGTGAAGCACCCGCGCTACTCGAAGGTCATCCGGCGCACGAAGAAGGTCAAGGCGCACGACGAGGAGAACACCGCCGGCCCCGGCGACCGCGTGCTCCTCATGGAGACCCGGCCGCTGTCGGCCACGAAGCGCTGGCGCCTCGTCGAGATCCTCGAGAAGGCCAAGTAACCGACAACCGGGGGGCTCCACCCCCCAACAGCCCCCCGGGAAGTGCGAGGACCGGCTTCGCCGGGCTGAAACCCCCACCGAACGACGTTCGGTGACAGGTCAGGAGAAGAAGTGATCCAGCAGGAGTCGCGCCTGAGGGTCGCCGACAACACCGGTGCACGGGAGATCCTGTGCATTCGCGTGCTGGGCGGGTCGTCCCGCCGGTACGCCGGTATCGGCGACGTCATCGTGGCGACGGTGAAGGAGGCCATCCCGGCCTCCGGGGTCAAGCGCGGTGACGTCGTCAAGGCCGTCGTCGTGCGCACCCGTAAGGAGAAGCGCCGGCCGGACGGTTCCTATATCAAGTTCGACGAGAACGCGGCCGTCATCATCAAGAACGACCGTGAGCCCCGCGGGACCCGCATCTTCGGCCCGGTCGGCCGCGAGCTGCGCGACAAGAGGTTCATGCGGATCATCTCGCTCGCGCCGGAGGTGCTGTAGCAGATGAAGGTCAAGAAGGGCGACACGGTCGTCGTCATCGCCGGCAAGGACAAGGGCGCCAAGGGCAAGGTCATCCAGGCCTACCCCGACCGCGAGCGCGTGCTCGTCGAGGGCGTCAACCGCATCAAGAAGCACACGGCCCAGTCGGCCAACCAGCGCGGTGCGCAGTCGGGCGGGATCGTCACCCAGGAGGCGGCCATCCACGTCTCGAACGTGATGGTCGTCGACGCCGACGGCAAGCCGACCCGCGTCGGTCACCGTGACGGCGGCGAGGGCGAGCCGAAGCGCGTGCGCATCTCGCGGCGCACGGGGAAGGACCTCTCGTGACCAGCCCAGGAACCCTCGAGGCAGCGCCCGAGACCACCCGCCCCCGGCTGCAGCAGCGCTACCACGACGCGATCAAGCCGGCGCTGGTCGAGCAGTTCGGGTACGCGAACCCGATGCTGATCCCCGGCATCGTCAAGGTCGTCGTGAACATGGGCGTCGGCGAGGCGGCGCGCGACTCGAAGCTGATGGAGGGCGCGGTCCGCGACCTCACCCTCATCGCCGGCCAGAAGCCGGAGGTCCGCCGGGCCCGCAAGTCCATCGCGCAGTTCAAGCTGCGCGAGGGCATGCCCATCGGTGCCCGCGCCACGCTGCGCGGCGCGCGGATGTGGGAGTTCCTGGACCGGCTGCTGACCATCGGCCTGCCGCGCATCCGCGACTTCCGCGGGCTGTCGCCCAAGCAGTTCGACGGCCAGGGCAACTACACGTTCGGTCTCACGGACCAGACGATGTTCCACGAGATCGACCAGGACTCGATCGACCGGCCGCGGGGGATGGACATCACCGTGGTCACCTCCGCGACGACCGACGAGGAGGGCCGGGCGCTGCTCCGCCAGCTCGGCTTCCCGTTCAGGGAGAACTGAGAATGGCGAAGAAGGCACTGGTCAACAAGGCCGCGCGCAAGCCGAAGTTCGCGGTGCGCGGCTACACCCGCTGCAACCGTTGCGGTCGCGCTCGCGCCGTCCTGCGCAAGTTCGGGCTCTGCCGCGTCTGCCTCCGCGAGATGGCGCACCGGGGCGAGCTCCCGGGCGTGAGCAAGGCGTCCTGGTGAGCGGGGTGAGCGTGGTGAGCGAGGAGGACCCCGCGCACCGCGACGACGCCCCCACCGAGGGTGAGGCCATCGCTCCCGAGCTTCTGCGCCTCATCCAGCGCGTCGCCCACCGCGAGCACCTGCTCGACGGTGCCCCGGCGGTGAGCACGCGCCCCCGTACGACCGCTCCGAGAAGCACTGGCAGCACGGCACGCCGCAGGCCCGCCATCGGGACCGCGCACAGCAGCACGACGACAGCCGCTGTGCGCGCCACCCGGGGAACCACGGCGAGGAAGGTGACCTGGTCATGACGATGACCGACCCGATCGCGGACATGCTCACGCGCATCCGCAACGCCAACTCGGCGTTCCACGAGAGCGCGATCATGCCGCACAGCAAGCTCAAGGCCCACGTGGCGCAGGTCCTGCTCGACCAGGGCTACATCGCGGGCTACCGCACCGAGGCCGCGACCGTCGGCAAGTCGCTCGTCATCGACCTGAAGTACGGGCCGAACCGCGAGCGCAGCATCGCCGGCATCAAGCGCGTCTCCAAGCCGGGGCTGCGCGTCTACGCGAAGTCGAACGAGCTCCCGCGGGTGCTCGGCGGCCTCGGCGTCGCGATCATCTCGACGTCCTCGGGCCTGTTGACCGACCGCCAGGCCCACCAGCGACGGATGGGCGGGGAAGTCCTCGCCTTCGTCTGGTAACGGCACCGGAGAGGAGGGCACCCACCATGTCCCGCATCGGCAAGGCCCCGATCACCGTGCCGTCCGGTGTCGACGTCACCGTCGACGGCCGGAAGGTCACCGTCAAGGGCCCCAAGGGCACCCTGAGCCACGAGGTCGACGAGCCCATCACGGTCTCGCTCGACGACGGCGTGCTCTCGGTGCAGCGCCCCGACGACGAGCGCGAGAGCCGCGCGCTGCACGGCCTCTCGCGCTCCCTGCTCAACAACCTGGTGCAGGGCGTCTCGCAGGGCTACGAGCGCAAGCTCGAGATCCACGGCGTCGGTTACCGCGTCCAGCTGCGCGGCTCGGACCTCGAGTTCGCGCTCGGGTTCAGCCACCCGGTCAAGATCACGCCGCCGGAGGGCATCACCTTCGCGGTCGAGAGCCCCACCCGGTTCTCGGTCCAGGGCATCGACAAGCAGCTGGTCGGCCAGGTGGCCGCCAACATCCGCTGGCTGCGCCGTCCCGACCCCTACAAGGGCAAGGGCGTCCGCTACGCCGGCGAGCAGATCCGCCGCAAGGTCGGGAAGACGGGCAAGTGATGGCTGCAGACACGGCGAACACCACCACCAAGGCCCGGGGGCACCTGGGCAAGAACGTCTCGGAGACCCGCCGCGCGGGTCGTACGCGGCGTCACGTCCGGCTGCGCAAGAAGATCGCCGGCACGCCGTCGCGTCCGCGTCTGGTCGTCACCCGGTCCACCCGGCACATCACCGCGCAGGTGGTCGACGACATCGCCGGCCACACGATCGCCCACGCCTCCACCATGGAGGCCGACATCCGCGGGATGGAGGGCGACAAGAAGGCCCAGGCCGCGAAGGTCGGGGAGCTCGTCGCTTCTCGCGCGCAGGCGCAGGGCATCGACGCGGTCGTCTTCGACCGCGGCGGTCGCCGTTACCACGGCCGCATCGCGCAGCTCGCGGATGCGGCCCGCGAGGGGGGCCTGCAGTTCTGATGCACATCCAGCCCCCCACGAACACGAACGGAAGGAACTCCTGATGCCGGGACGCACACGGCGCGACGGGCCCGCGGGCTCGGGCGCACAGGGCGGCGAGCGTCAGGGCGGCAGCGCCGGCCGGGACCGCCAGCAGGGCGGCCGCGACCGCTCGCAGGACCGCACCCCGCACCTCGAGCGCGTCGTCGCCATCAACCGCGTGGCGAAGGTCGTCAAGGGTGGCCGCCGCTTCAGCTTCACCGCCCTGGTCGTCGTCGGCGACGGCGACGGCATGGTCGGTGTCGGCTACGGCAAGGCCAAGGAGGTGCCGGCCGCGATCGCCAAGGGCGTGGAGGAGGCGAAGAAGAACTTCTTCCGCGTCCCGCGCGTCGGCGGCACCATCACCCACCCCGTGCAGGGCGAGGAGGCGGCGGGCGTGGTCCTCCTGCGCCCCGCCAGCCCCGGTACCGGTGTCATCGCCGGTGGTCCGGTGCGCGCGGTGTTGGAGTGCGCGGGCATCGCCGACGTCCTGTCCAAGTCGCTGGGCAGCCAGAACGCGATCAACATCGTGCACGCCACCGTGGCCGCGCTGAAGGCCCTGCAGGTGCCCGAGGCCGTCGCCGCCCGTCGCGGGCTGCCGCTCGAGGACGTCGCGCCGGCGCGCATGCTGCGCGCCCGCGCGGGACAGGGGGTCTGAGATGGCCGACCTCAAGGTCACCCAGACCCGGTCCGAGATCGGTGGCAAGCACCACCAGCGCGAGAGCCTGCGGAGCCTGGGGCTCCGGCGCATCGGCGCGAGCGTCGTGCGCCCGGACACCCCCCAGAACCGCGGCCTGATCAAGGCCGTCCGTCACCTCGTGACGGTCGAGGAGGTGGAGAACGGTGGCTGAATCGTCGACCGGGTCCCCGATCAAGCTGCACCACCTGCGTCCGGCGCCCGGGTCGAAGACCGAGAAGACCCGCGTGGGACGCGGTGAGGCCTCGAAGGGCAAGACCGCCGGCCGCGGCACGAAGGGCACGGGCGCCCGTAAGAACGTCCCGTCGTCCTTCGAGGGCGGCCAGATGCCGCTGCAGATGCGGCTGCCGAAGCTCAAGGGATTCCGCAACCGCAACAAGGTGGTCTCGCAGGTCGTCAACGTCGGCGACCTGGCGCGCCTGTTCCCCGACGGCGGCGAGGTCGGCCCGGCCGAGCTCGTGGCCGCCGGCGCCGTGCGCGCCGGCCACCCCGTCAAGGTGCTCGGCACCGGCGAGGTGGGCTCGGTGGCCCTGCGCGTGCGGGCGCACGCCTTCTCCGGCTCCGCGAGCGAGAAGCTCGAGGCCGCGGGCGGCAGCGCCACCGTCGTCGACTGACGACGTCCCCGTGACACCGACACCGGCCCCGTGCTGCTCCTCCCCAGGAGCGGCCCGGGGCCGGTGGTGTGTCCCCGTGTAGTCTCAGCCCGGGTCTGCACGACGAGACCCGGTCCGGCCGCCGGCGCCCCGCGATCGTGCCCGGCCGGTGACACCCGGCCCGCGCGGCCCGCCTCCGCGCCGTGGCCGAACGACATCTGGAGGTCCGAGTGCTCGGCGCCGTGCGGTCAGCCCTGACCACACCGGACCTGCGCAAGAAGATCCTGTTCACGCTCGGCATCGTCGCGGTCTACCGCCTGGGGGCCACCCTCCCGGCGCCCGGCGTCTCGTACTCGAACGTGCAGGAGTGCCTGCGGCAGGTCCAGGGCAGTGACGCGGCGAGCGTCTACTCGCTGATCAACCTGTTCTCCGGCGGGGCGCTGCTCCAGCTGTCGATCTTCGCGCTGGGCATCATGCCCTACATCACGGCCAGCATCATCGTGCAGCTGCTGACGGTCGTGATCCCCCGCTTCGAGCAGCTGAAGAAGGAGGGGCAGAGCGGTCAGGGCAAGCTCACGCAGTACACGCGCTACCTGACCATCGCCCTCGCGGTCCTGCAGTCGACGGGCATCGTGGCCCTGGCCGACCGCAACCAGCTCTTCCAGGACTGCGACCCCTCGCAGTTCCCGATCCTGCCGAACGCCGACATCTTCGACCTCGCGGTCATCGTCATCGTGATGACGGCGGGCACCGCGGTCATCATGTGGTTCGGCGAGCTCGTCACCGAGCGCGGCGTCGGCAACGGGATGTCGCTGCTGATCTTCGCCTCGATCGCGGCGCGCATCCCGGCCGAGGGCGGCAACATCCTCGCGAGCGCCGGCGGCGTCGCCTTCGCGGTGGTCTGCCTGTTCGGTCTGGTCATCATCGCGAGCGTCGTGTTCGTCGAGCAGGGCCAGCGGCGCATCCCGGTGCAGTACGCCAAGCGCATGGTCGGGCGGCGCATGTACGGCGGCACGTCCACCTACCTGCCGCTCAAGGTGAACCAGGCCGGCGTCATCCCGGTGATCTTCGGGTCGTCGCTGCTCTACCTGCCCGACCTGCTCTCGCGCATCACCGGCAACCAGGACTCGGGCTTCTCCCGGTTCGTGCAGACCTACCTGGCCAACCAGTCCAACTGGCTGCACATCCTGCTGTACTTCGCACTGATCATCTTCTTCACGTACTTCTACGTCTCGATCACGTTCAACACCGAGGAACGTGCCGACGAGATGAAGAAGTTCGGCGGGTTCATCCCCGGGATCCGCCCCGGGCGCCCCACGGCCGAGTACCTCAGCTACGTGCTGTCCCGGATCACCTTGCCCGGCTCGATCTACCTCGGCATCATCGCCGTCCTGCCGAACTTCTTCCTCGGCCTGACCGGTCAAGGGCAGAACCAGAACTTCCCCTTCGGGGGCACGGCTGTTCTGATCATGGTGGGCGTCGGGCTGGACACGGTGAAGCAGATCGAGAGCCAGCTGATGCAGCGCAACTACGAGGGCTTCCTGCGCTGAGCGCGGGGCCCGCGCGCCGGGTACAGACAAGACAACGGGTTACGTCGGGCGAAGGGATGTCGTCGTGAGGATCGTGCTGGTGGGCCCGCCGGGGGCGGGCAAGGGAACGCAGGCGACGCGGCTGTCCGAGCGTCTGGACGCCCCGCACATCTCCACCGGCGACCTCTTCCGCGAGAACATGAAGAACGAGACGGAGCTGGGCAAGGAGGCCCAGCGCTACGTCGACGCCGGTGACCTCGTGCCCGACGAGGTCACCGTGAAGATGGTCAAGGACCGTCTCGCCCAGCCCGACGCGCAGGAGGGCTTCCTGCTCGACGGCTTCCCGCGCAACGCGGCCCAGGCCCAGGAGCTCGAGAGCGTGCTGGACGAGCTGGGGCAGCGCCTGGACGCCGTGCTGGTCTTCGAGGTCGACGACGAGGAGCTGATCAAGCGCCTCACGGCCCGCGGACGCTCGGACGACACCGAGGAGACCATCCGCCACCGGCAGGAGGTCTACCGCTCCGAGACCGAGCCGCTCATCGAGCACTACCGGGACATCGCCGTGCGCGTGGACGCGGTCGGGTCGGTCGAGGAGATCACCGACCGCGCGATGGACGCGCTCGCCGACGAGCCCGACGACTGAGTGGGGACGGACCGCCGCCCCCTCGCCGAGCTCGTCTCGGCGCGGGTCGGGGGGCTCGCGGACCGTGTGCGGGGTCGCGCCGTGGAGATGAAGACGCCGGGCCAGATCGAGGCCATGCGCGCCGCCGGGCTCGTGGTCGCGGCCGCGCTCGCGGCGGTGACCGAGGCCGCGCGCCCCGGGACGAGCACCGCCGACCTCGACGGGATCGCCGAGGCGGTCATCCGCGACGCCGGGGCGGCGCCGTCGTTCCTGGGCTACCAGGGCTTCCCGGCCTCGCTGTGCACCTCGGTCAACGAGCAGGTCGTGCACGGCATCCCGGCGGCCTCGCAGGTGCTCGGTGACGGTGACCTCGTCTCGATCGACTGCGGGGCGATCCTCGAGGGCTGGCACGGCGACGCCGCGGTGACGGTGCTCGTCGGCACCCCTCGCCCCGAGGACGAGGCGCTGTCGGCGGCGTGCCGCGCGGCGATGTACGCCGGCATCGAGCGCCTCGTGCCCGGCGGGCGTCTCGGAGACGTCTCGCACGCCGTCGAGTCCGAGGCGCGGCGGTGCGCGGCCGCCGACGGCCGCGAGTACGGGATCGTCGCCGACTACGGCGGCCACGGCATCGGCACCTCCATGCACATGGACCCGTTCGTGCCGAACCTCGGGCGCGCCGGCTCCGGGCTGCGCCTGCGGCCGGGGATGGTGCTCGCGATCGAGCCGATGCTCACCGCGGGCACCGACGAGACCGACGAGCTCGACGACGGCTGGACCGTGGTCACCGCCGACGGCAGCCGCGCGGTGCACTGGGAGCACACGGCCGCCGTCACCGATGACGGTCCCCGGATCCTCACCGCGCCCGCGGACTGACGCGCTCGGTTCCCGCGGCGCCCGTGCTCCCCGGAGCGAGGGACGCCCTGGCTGCGTCGCAGGCAGCGGGGGTGACCCTCGCTGTGCGGCGGCGCCGTGCCCTCTCGGAAAGCGAAGGACGCCCTTGCTGCGTGGGAAGCAGCGGGGGTGACCCTCGCTGCCCACCATCGGGTGCCGCAAACTGGATAGCGGGACTATCCGCTCTCTGCTAGTCTCGGCCGCGAGACGAGCGAGTGGGGTGGTGAGCGTGGACGGGACGGGCCGACTGCGGGTGGCCGACGTCGATCGCGAGCGGGTGGCCGCGCGGTTGGCGCAGGCCCACGCCGAGGGGCGGTTGACCCTGAGGGAGTACGACGAGCGGGTGCGGGCCGCGCACGGGGCCGTGGTCGTCGCGGACCTCGCGCCGCTGACCGCGGACCTGCCGGACCTGCCGGACGCCGCGCCGCCCCGGGACCGCGCGCCCCGGCGTCCCGGCCCGTCGCCGCTGCGGGCCGCGGTCGCGGTGTGGGCGGCGGTGTCGGCGCTCAACGTCGTGATCTGGCTGGCGGTGGTCGCCGGCACCGCGGAGCCCGTGGCACCGTGGTGGATCTGGGTGGCCGGGCCCTGGGGCCTCGTGCTCGCGGTGGGCGCCCTCGCGGGACGCGTCGGCCTCCCGCTGCCCGGGCCGTGCGGGAGCGCGCCGCTGCGGCGGTGATCCGCGGGGAAGGCCCCGGTGACGGACGTCCCGACACGCCCCGCGTACACTCGACAGCTGGTGCGCGTGTCGTGCCGGTCCCGCGCGCTCGTGTGTCGGTCCCCGGTCCGCTCGCGTGCTCGGTCCCTCCGGAACCTCCGTCGCCCGGCGTCGGTGCGCCCGGCCGGGACGCCAGCGTACGTCGAGAAGAATGCGGAGGACATGGCGAAGAAGGACGGCGCCATCGAGGTCGAGGGCCGGGTCATCGAACCCCTGCCCAACGCGATGTTCCGGGTGGAGCTCGAGAACGGGCACAAGGTCCTGGCGCACATCAGCGGCAAGATGCGTCAGCACTACATCCGGATCCTCCCCGAGGACAAGGTCGTCGTGGAGCTGTCGCCCTACGACCTGTCGCGCGGCCGGATCGTCTACCGCTACAAGTGAACCCACGGGGGGCTCCGGCCCCCCGTGAGCCCCCCGGAGAAAGAGAAGGACGTGAAGGTCCAGCCGAGCGTCAAGCGCATCTGCGCGAAGTGCCAGGTGGTCCGCCGTCACGGGCGGGTCATGGTCATCTGCGACAACCTGCGCCACAAGCAGCGCCAGGGCTGACGCAGCCCGACCTGGGCACCGCGGCCCGCCCGGGCCGCACACAGGACAACCTCCCCGCACCTACGCCGGCTCGAGAGATCGATGCCCCGGCGGAGCACCCCCGGCACGGGAGGCCGGGGCCCGGACCCGCACAGCACGACGCGGCCCGGGACGGGCGGGGAGCCAGACCTCCCGGACGACACGAGGAGCACGTCGCCCCATGGCACGACTCGCCGGCGTCGACCTCCCCCGCGAGAAGCGGATGGAGATCGCGCTGACCTACATCTTCGGGATCGGTCGCAGCCGTTCCCGGGAGATCCTGGCCGAGACCGGCGTCGACCCCGACCTGCGGTCGAAGGACCTGTCGGACACCGACACCGCCGCGCTGCGCGCGTACATCGAGAACAACTACCGGGTCGAGGGTGACCTCCGCCGCGAGGTCCAGGCGGACATCCGGCGCAAGGTCGAGATCGGCAGCTACCAGGGCCTGCGGCATCGCCGCAACCTGCCGGTGCACGGGCAGCGGACGAAGACGAACGCCCGCTCCCGCAAGGGTCCGAAGAAGACCGTCGCCGGCAAGAAGAAGGCCACGCGCAAGTAGGGCGCACCGCCCCGCGGCGCAGCCGATCGAAGAACCCGAGCCAGGAGTATGTGAATGCCACCCAGGACCCGCCAGGGCGCGGCCGGGGCCAAGAAGGTCCGGCGCCGGGAGAAGAAGAACGTCTCCCACGGCCACGCGCACATCAAGAGCACGTTCAACAACACGATCGTCTCCATCACCGACCCGACGGGCAACGTCATCAGCTGGGCGTCGGCCGGCCACGTGGGCTTCAAGGGCTCGCGCAAGTCGACGCCGTTCGCCGCGCAGATGGCCGCGGAGAACTGCGCCCGCAAGGCCGCCGAGCACGGGATGAAGAAGGTCGACGTCTTCGTCAAGGGCCCGGGGTCGGGCCGCGAGACGGCGATCCGATCGCTGCAGGCCGCGGGCCTCGAGGTCGGGACGATCTCCGACGTCACCCCGCAGCCGCACAACGGCTGCCGCCCGCCCAAGCGTCGTCGAGTCTGAGGCGGAGAGGAGAACAGCCATGGCCCGCTACACCGGCCCCGCCACGCGCAAGTCCCGCCGCCTCAAGGTCGACCTGATCGGCGGCGACAAGTCCTTCGAGCGTCGCCCGTACCCGCCGGGGCAGCACGGCCGGATCCGCATCAAGGAGTCCGAGTACCTGCTGCAGCTGCAGGAGAAGCAGAAGGCCCGCTTCACCTACGGCCTGCTCGAGAAGCAGATGCGCGCCTACTACGAGGAGGCGAACCGTCGCGAGGGCAAGACCGGCGACGAGTTCCTCCGCCTCCTCGAGTCGCGCCTCGACTCGGTCGTCTACCGCGCCGGGCTCGCCCAGACCCGCCGCCAGGCCCGCCAGCTCGTGGGCCACGGCCACTTCCTGGTCAACGGCCAGAAGGTCGACGTCCCCAGCTACCGGGTGACGCAGTACGACATCATCGACGTCCGGGACAAGTCCCGGAACATGCTGCCGTTCGTGGTGGCCAAGGAGAACTTCGGCGACCGCCCGGTGCCCGGGTGGCTGCAGGTGGTCCCGGACTCGCTGCGCATCTTCGTCCACTCCCTGCCGGAGCGGGCGCAGATCGACACGCCGGTCCAGGAGCAGCTGATCGTCGAGTTCTACTCGAAGTAGGCGGACACGCGGGGGCTCCGCCCGCCGCGTGCCCCCAGCAGTACCCCCGGGTGCCAGTTCGGTGCACCGGGGTCGGGTTCGGCGTCAAATAGCGGACGCCGCATCGGAAAGGTTCTGAGTACGTGCTGATCTCCCAGCGTCCCGCTCTGTCCGAGGACGCCATCGACGACACCCGCTCCCGGTTCGTCATCGAGCCGCTGGAGCCGGGCTTCGGCTACACCCTCGGCAACTCGCTGCGTCGCACGCTGCTGTCGTCCATCCCGGGCGCGGCCGTGACGAGCATCCGGGTCGACGGGGTCCTCCACGAGTTCACCACCGTCCCGGGGGTGAAGGAGGACGTCACCGACATCATCCTGAACCTCAAGGAGCTCGTCGTGAGCTCCGAGGAGGACGAGCCGGCGACGATGTACCTGCGCAAGCAGGGTCCCGGCACCGTCACCGCGGGCGACATCGTGCCGCCGGCCGGTGTCACCGTGCACAACCCCGATCTGCACATCGCGACCCTGAACGACCAGGGCCGCCTCGAGGTCGAGCTGGTGGTCGAGCGTGGCCGTGGCTACGTGCCGGCCGCGCAGAACAAGGCCTCCGGCGCCGAGATCGGCCGCATCCCGGTCGACTCGATCTACTCGCCGGTGCTCAAGGTGAGCTACAAGGTCGAGGCGACCCGCGTCGAGCAGCGCACCGACTTCGACAAGCTCATCCTCGATGTCGAGACCAAGCCGTCGATGAGCCCGCGCGACGCGATCGCGTCGGCCGGCCGCACCCTGGTCGAGCTCTTCGGCCTGGCCCGTGAGCTCAACGTCGACGCCGAGGGCATCGAGATCGGGCCGTCGCCCGCCGAGGCCGACTCGATCGCCGCGTTCGCGATGCCCATCGAGGACCTCGACCTCACGGTCCGGTCCTACAACTGCCTCAAGCGGGAGGGCATCCACACCGTCGGCGAGCTCGTCGGACGGTCGGAGGCCGACCTGCTGGACATCCGCAACTTCGGTGCGAAGTCCATCGACGAGGTCAAGATGAAGCTGGCCGGGCTGGGCCTCGCGCTCAAGGACAGCCCGCCCGGGTTCGACCCGTCCGCCGCGGCGGCGGACTACCCGTCCGAGGGCTTCGAGTCCTACGGCTCCGACGGCGGCTTCGGCGGCTACGGGGTCCCGGACGACGACGGCCAGGACTACGCCGAGACCGAGCAGCTCTAGTAACCCAGCGACTCTGACGTGCTGCCCCCTCCCCGGCCCGTGCCACAGATCTTGGGCGTGGCCGGGGAGGAAAGGCGTCACGAGACAGGAGCAGTGACATGCCCCAGCCCTCCAAGGGCCCGCGGCTCGGGGGTTCCCCCGACCACCAGAAGCTGATGCTGGCCAACCTGGCCACGTCGCTGTTCACCCACGGGCGGATCCACACCACCCGCGCCAAGGCCGAGCGGCTGCGTCCCTACGCGGAGCGGCTGATCACCAAGGCGAAGAAGGGTGGCCTGCACAACCGCCGGATCATCGCCCAGCAGATCCGTGACAAGGACGTCGTGCACCGCCTCGTCGCGGAGATCGGCCCGTTCTTCGCGGATCGTCCCGGCGGCTACACGCGCATCGTCAAGACGCTGCCGCGCAAGGGTGACAACGCGCCGATGGCCGTGATCGAGCTGGTGAACGAGCGCACCGCCACCGCGGAGGCCTCGCAGGCGACTCGCACGGCCGCGCCGCCCAGGTCGCCGTCGGGTCCGGGCGCCCAGATCGGCGAGACCGCCACCGGTGCTGCGGCGACCGCGGCCACCATCGCGGCGGCCGAGGAGTCCGACCTCTCGCCGGAGACCGCCGGGCCCGGGGACGCCGGCGACGCGGTCGAGGCGCAGGAGAGCGTGGGCACCGGCGACGACGCGCCGGAGGTCCCCGAGGCCGAGCCCGCCGCGACCTCCGCCGGGCGTGACCCCTCGGAGGACGCCGACTCCGGTGCATCCGAGGGTGACACCGGCGCGTCCAGCGACCAGGACCCGTCGGAGGACGCCGACTCCTCGGCGACCACCGGGGACGACAAGTCCTGACCGACCGCTCCGTGTCCCGCGAGCCCGCCCCCGACCCCGGGGGCGGGCTCGCGGCGTCTCCGGTGCGGTACCGGCTGGACCTCGCCTACGACGGCACCGACTTCTCCGGGTGGGCGCGCCAGCCCGGGCTGCGGACCGTGCAGGGTGTCCTCGAGGACACGCTCGCGACGATCTGGCGCGTGCCGGTCGCGCTGACGGTCGCGGGGCGGACCGATGCGGGGGTGCACGCGGACGCGCAGGTCGCGCACGTCGACCTGCCCGCCGAGGTGGAGCCCCACCCGGGCCTCGTCGGGCGGCTGGCCCGGATGCTGCCGCCCGACGTGCGGGTGCGTGCGGTGACGGCGGCCTCCGAGGGCTTCGACGCCCGGTTCTCGGCGCTGCGCCGGCACTACGTCTACCGCGTGAGCACCGCGCCCTGGGGTCCCGAGCCGCTGCGGGCGCGCGACACACTGCGCTGGCCACGGCCGCTGGACCCCGAGGCGATGAACGCCGCCGGGCGGGGCCTGCTCGGCGAGCACGACTTCGCGGCCTTCTGCCGCCCGCGCCCCGGCGCCACGACGATCCGCGAGCTGCAGGCGCTGGACTGGGAGCCCGCGGCGGGCGAGACCGAGGTGCTCGTCGCCCGCCTGTCGGCCGACGCGTTCTGCCACTCGATGGTGCGCTCGATCGTGGGGGCGCTGCTGGCCGTCGGCGAGGGCCGGCGCCCCGTCGGATGGCCGGCGCAGCTCCTGGCCGCGCGCGAGCGTTCGAGCGAGGTGACGGTCGCCGCCGCCCGGGGCCTGCGCCTGACGGGGATCGACTACCCCGGCGACGCCGAGCTCGCCGACCGGGCCGCGGCCACCCGTCGGCGGCGCGGCGAGCCCACCGGTCAGCCCCCGCTGCCGTAGGGCCGGGTGAGGATCTCCAGGTTGTGGCCCTCGGGCGAGTCGAAGTAGGTCCCCTGCCCACCGTCGTTGGTGTTGTGGCCCGGGCGGCGGTGCATCGGGTCGGCGAAGGTGGGGGTTCCCCGCGCGCGCAGCCGCTCGGTGATCACCCCGAACTCCTCGTCGGGGACGAGGAAGGCGTAGTGCTGCGGGTGGGGCTCGTCGACCGTCATGTAGTCGAGGCTCGTGCCGTGGGCGACCTCGACGACGGTGAACGGTCCGAAGTGGGTGGGCGCCGGGAGACCGAGGACCTCGGTGAGGAAGGCCGCGCCGGCGTCCGGGTCGCGGGACTCGACGATGGTGTGGTTCAGCGCGATGCTCATGTCCCGAGAGTGGGACCTCGACCTCGGTCGAGGTCAAGCGCGCGTCCTCGAGGCACGGCGACCGCGACGGTGCCCTCGTCGTCGACCCGGCAGGGGTAGGCGACGAGGTCGCAGCCGCCGGCGTCGATCCCGCGCCCCGTGGCCGCGTCGAACGTGTAGCGGTGGTTCGCGCAGGTCAGCACCCCGTCGGCGAGGGTGCCGCGCTCGAGCGGCCACGCCCGGTGGGGACAGCGGTTGTCGTAGGCGTGCACCTCGCCGTCGACGTGGACGAGCAGCACGCGCCGGCCACTGACCGTCACCGCGGTCGTCGCCCGCTCGCGCACCGTCTCCAGCGAGGCGACGGGGGTGTACGTGGACTCCGGCATCGCGACTCCTCCGTGCACGGCGGCAGCGGGGTGACGCCGGCCACGGTACTAGTCGCCGCGGCGGACGGGACCCAGGATCGCGGTCTCGCGGGGTCCGGTGACGAGGTCGACGCGACGCCAGAGGTTGCGGCCGAGCACCACGACACCGCGGTCGGGGAGGGTCCGCAGGCTCTCGATCATCGACGGCGTCAGCCGCCAGAGACGTCCGGCGAGCTCGGCCTCGTGCGGGGGCATGCGCTGGAGCAGGACGAGGTCGGCGTCGTCGGCGAGGTCGGACACCGCGGGCACGAGCGACGGCAGCACGACGAGAGTCGTCTGGCGGGGGCGGCGCGCCGGGCTCGAGCCGCGGGTGGTGGCACCGCGGTCGTGGACGACGAGCAGGGGCGCGCCACCGGGCACGGCGAGGTCGGCCGGGGGCTCGGCGACGACGCGGACCGGTGCGTCGGGGTGGTCGGCGGTCGGCGCGTCGCCCGCGGGCACGGCCGCCCGGCGCACCGCCTCCCAGGCCGGCGGGCGGCCGGTCACGACCACCGCGCGCATGCCCGTGCCCGCGGCGCGCAGCACGACCTGGCGGGCGAGGTAGAGCCCGCCGAGCACGACCACCCGGGTGGGCGCCGCCCGCACGAGGGTCACCGTGACCGGCTCGCCGTCCGGGTCGGCGCCGAGCACGACGCCGGCGGGCCGCACGGGCGGGCCGAGGGTGTCGAGCACGGCGGGCGGCACGGCGAAGGTGGGCGCGAGCTCGGGGTCGGCGCGGGTGGGGGCGGTGCGGCCGGAGGGGCCCGGGGGAGCGGTCACGGCGCGGTTCCCAGCGGCAGCGTGGCGGCGAGACCGGCGGCGTGCTGCCCGTCGAGCGGGTCGAGGGCCACCCCGAGCGCGTGCCCGCGGGCCACGAGCTCGCGGCCGGCGACGTCGAGCGCGTCCGGGGTGTCGGCGGTGAGGCGCACGGTGCCGCGCAACCCGACCGTCGCCTCGTCCGCCCGGGTCCCCGGCTCGAGGGTGAGCGCGAGGGTGCAGGTGCGCGCCACGGTGGCGGTGAGGTCGGTGAGCCGGGCGGGCGCGGTGTCGGCCGGCCAGCGCGTCACCGCGAACGCGGCGTGCCCGATCTCCCCGACGACCACCGCCCGCCAGTGCTCCTTCAGCCGCTCGCCGGGGCCCTCGTCGGCGTCGGCGGCCTCGAGCGCGGCGTCGAGGACCTCGTCGGCCGACAGCGGGCGGACCGTCGTGCCGTGGTCGGCCAGGACGCGGCCGATGCGGGCGAGCGCGCCGACGACGGCCCGGTGCGCGCCGACGACCCCGCCGCCGCGCTCGGCCACCGCGTCCGGGCAGCGCTGGGGGTCGAGGCGCACGACGAGCCACGCCTCGCGGCGCGAGACCGGCGGCAGCGGGCCGAGGACCTCGCGGTAGGCCGCGGCCGCGGGCGTGTCGCCGGCGACCGGCCGGCAGTGCCACACCGCGCTGATGGCGTCGAGCACGACGCCCCGGTCGGCGAGGCTCCCGGCCAGCGCGGCCAGGGGGAACGACGCGGAGCCGGCCGTGGCGTCGTCGGCGACGAGGCCGGCGCCCCCGTCGGCGCCCACCGGGTCGGGGGCGAGCACGGCGCTCCAGCCGCCGCCGTGACCGAGCAGGCCCACCTCGCGGCCGTCGTGGTCGCGGGTGCGTGCGACGGCGAGGTCGCCGGTGAGCAGACGCAGCGTCCGCAGCCGCGCGTCGGCCCTGTCGGTGTCGGCGCCGGGCGGCTCGGCCTCCCGCTCGCGGACCCGCAGCCGGTAGCGCAGCGCCAGGCCGATCCACTGCACCACCCAGCGGCGCCGTACCCGCAGCAGCCCCACGAGCAGCGCCGCGGACAGCACGACCCCGGCGAGCGGTGCGAGGCCACGGTCGAGGGCCACCAGCGCCACCGCGAGCGCCAGCCCCGCCTCGACCACCACGACGGCGGCCAGCGGCAGCGGCCCCAGCGACGGCCCCGCCGGGCGGCGGCGGGCGGCGAGCTCCGGGCGGGGAGCACGGTCGGCGACGACGCTCATCGCGCACCCCGCCCGCGCCGGAGCGCGAGCGCAGCGCCGGCGGCCCCGGCGGCCCCGACGGCGAGCGCGCCGACGACGACCGTCGTGGCGCCGGTGTCGGGGGCCGCGCCGGTGGCGGTGTCGGTCGCGGCGGCCGCCGGCTCGGGCCGCACCTCGGGTCCGGTGCGTGGCGGCCCCCCGCGCACGGCGGCCGCCGCGTCGAGCACGCCGTAGCCGACGGCGTCGTCGCGGGTGCCGGGCACGAGCCCGGGCGGTGGCGACGAGGAGCGCACGAGGGCGGCGGCGATCTCGCGGGCCGGCGCCCCCGGCGAGCGCGCCCGCAGGAGCGCCGCGGCACCGGCGATCCGTGCGGCGGCGAAGCTCGTGCCCACCAGGGGGGTCGACGCGCCGCCGGGCGTGGTCAGCGTGGTGGTCAGACCGTCCCCGCGCGCCGCGAGCGACGCCGGAGCACGTGCTGGCGCGGCGAGGTCGACCCACGGCCCGGCCAGCGAGGAGGGGTCGGGCGCGCCGGTGTCGTCGACCGCGCCCACGGCCAGGACGTCGTCGCCGAACCAGGCCGGCACGGGCACGCTGCGCACCGGCCCACCGGTGTTCGGCGCGCAGCCCGGCCCGCTGTTCCCCGCGGCGGCGACCACGACGACGCCCCGGTCCACGGCGTCGCGCACGGCCGCCCGCAGCGCCCCGAGGGCCGGGGCGGCGGCCGGGTCGGCGACCTCGGCGGGGGTGCGGCACGCGGTCAGCGCCAGGAGGAGCACCCCCACGCCCGGGACGTCGGCGGTGTGGCGGACGGCGCGGGCGAGGGTGGTGACGTCGCCGACGCCCCGCTGGCCGTCGACGCCGAGGAACGCGCTGGTCTGGCGCACCGCGAGCACCCGCGCCCCGGGGGCGACGCCCGTGAGCATGTCGCCGGGCGCCGGGTCGGCCGCGAGGACCCCGGCCACCGCCGTGCCGTGGCCGTCGCAGTCGTCGAGACCCGAGTCGCCCGCGACGAAGTCGCCCCCGTCGACCACCCGGCCGCCCAGCCGCGGGTGCGGCGCGACCCCGGTGTCGACGACCGCGACGAGCTGGCCCTCGCCGCGGCCCGCGCTCCACGCCGCGGCGGGGTCGGGGCCGGGCGGGACGTCGCCGAACCCGGTGCCGACCGGCGGGGTGGCGTCCGGGCAGGGCGCGAGCCGGCGGGCGCCCGGGACCGCATCGGGCGCGGACCGGAGCGCGGCCAGGGCCGCGCGGTCGGGCGCCGGCGGCGACGGGGCGGTCATCGGCGTTGTCATCGGCGTTGTCATCGGCGCGGTCACGGGGGCGGCCGCCGCGGGCGGTCCGCCCAGGAGGACGGCGAGGAGGACGGCGAGGAGGACGGCGGGGGCGCACAGTCCCGTCACCATGCCGGCCGGTCTCACAGCAGCCGCATCGCCGTGTAGAGGTCCATGACGGCCAGTGCCACCGGCAGCACCGCCGCGATGCCGATCGCCTCGGCGATGTCGACCGCCCGCCGGGCCACGGGGGAGAAGCGCCGGCGGGGCACGACGACGCCGAGCGCGAGCGCGCCCGCCCCGGCGGCGAGGGCGACCGTCGGCACGGCCAGCACCGCTACGAGCGGGGGTGCGACGAGCAGCCAGCCCACCACCAGCGCGGCGCCCGCGAGCAGGGCGCACACCAGCAGCGCGACGGCCTGCACCCCGTTGGCGTAGGTCCGCGAGCGCAGGGCCAGCAGGGCGGTGAGCAGGGCGGCGAGCGTCCACGCGGCGACACCCCGCCAGCCGCCGATCGGGGCGAGCGCCAGCACGGCGACCGCGCACGCCGTCACCGTGCCGCATCCGACGACCAGGCCGGAGAGCGCGGCGTGGGCGCGGTCGGCGCGACGCTCGATGTCGGCGTGCTCGGCAGCGGTGTGGTCGGGGCCCGGATCGTCGGCGAGCTCCTCGGCCGACCCCGGCACCCGCGGCAGGGGCAGGCGGGCGAGCGCGATGCCGGTGCGCGGCAGCAGCGCCGACGCCACGAGCGCCAGCGCCCCGGCCCCGCCGGCCACCGCCGCGGCGTCGCCCGCGTCCACGATGGTCGCGGCGCCCGCGGCCAGGGCCGTGAGGACCGTGGCGGTCAGCGCGCCGATCAGGGCGGCGACGCCGGCACGCCCCGCCCGGCCCAGGGTGAGCAGGGCGGTGCCCGCGACCGCGGCCGCGAGCGCGGCACCGAGCAGCACCTGGGGTGCCCCGGCGGTCGCGACGAGCGAGGTGCCCTCGGCCGCGGGACCCCACGGCACCGCCGCGACACCCGCGGCACCCGCGAGCCCCACGGCGCCGACGGCGAGGACCGCGCCCGCGCCCGGCTCGTCGAGCACCCGCGCACCGACGACGGCGACGGCGAGCGCGGTGACGGCGGCGACACCACCGACCACCGCGGTGCCCAGCCCGCCGCCGGTGCCGGGGGCGCGGCCGGCGACGACGAGCGCGAGCACGGCGGCGGCGAGACCGACCGCGAGCCCGCAGAGCCCGAGCACGCGGGCGGGTCCGGGGCCCCACGCCCGGTAGCTGGCGGGTGTCGCCTCGGCGACCGCGTCGACGACGTCGTCGAACAGCGGCGGCGGGGCGGCGTCGGCGCGGCGGCGCAGGACGAGCTGGTCGCCGTCGAGGACGCCGAGCGAGGCCAGCGTCCGCGACGGGTCGACCGGACCCTGGCCCAGGGGTGCGAGCGTCCAGGTGCCCCCGCCGCGGGCCCCGGACGCGCTCTCCCCGGTCATGTCGAGCAGGACCGGCAGGAGGTCGGCCAGCGGCACGTCGGGCGGGAGGGCGACGTCGACGCGCGTGCGGGGGGCCAGGACCGACACCCGGCTCGCGGCGGCGACCGGTGTGCCCGAACCGGCGGGGAGGCGTCGGGCCGCGTCGCCGTCGTCGGTCGCGGACCGGTCGGGGGCGTCGGGCAGCACCGGTCGACGCCCGGACCGGGCCGTCACTCTCATGCGCTCCTCCCGGTGTCGAGCGCGGGCTGCGGCGGGCCCAGTATGGCCGGAGCGCCGCGGCGGGGTGGCGCGATCACCGACACCGGGGAGGCGGTTCCCCGGTGTCGGTCAGCGCGCGTTCCGCCGGAGGAAGCGGGATCGGCGGAGGGACGTGACCCGACGCCAGGCCGAGCGCAGCAGGCGGCTCTCGTCCAGGCTCCGGCGGAGGAGGTAGTAGGCCGCCGGCGGCATGTGGGCCAGGAACGGGGAGCGGCGCCACCGGTGGAGCTCGGCGAAGCGACGTGCGTCACCGGGCATGTAGCGCGCGACGTCCTCCAACCACCGTGCGCTGTAGGACGCCTCCCGTTGCGCGAGACGCACGGCGGCCCGTCTGGTCGCCCCGTACTCCTCCAGCGCGTCCGACAGGTCGGTGTGCCGGTCCACCGCGTCGGCGAGCCCGATCGCGTCGTCCAGCGCGAGCAACGTGCCGGACCCGATCGAGAAGTGGGTGGTGTGCGCGGCGTCGCCCATCAGCGCGACGTTGCCCACGTGCCACCGGTCGCAGCGCACCGTGCGGAAGTTCAGCCACGGCATGACCCCCTCGTCGCGCACCTGGACGAGCAGCGGGTGACCTTCGAGCAGCTCCGCGAACGCGTCCTCGAGGAGCTTGAGGGTCTCGTCCACCCCGAGCGAGTCCAGCCCGAGTCCCCGCCAGGTCTCCGGCGAGCACTCGACGATGAAGGTGCTGCGCTCCTCGCCGTAGCCGTACGCGTGGCACCACAGCCACCCCGCGGGGGTCTCGACGAAGGAGAACGTGAACCGGTGGAAGACCTTCGTCGTCCCGAGCCAGATGTACCGGTTGCGGCCGGTCGTGACCTCCGCGCCGAGTTCCGCGGCGTGCTGCTGGCGGAACCGGCTCTGCAGCCCGTCGGACGCCACGACGAGGTCGACCTGGCCGGCGAGCACCGAGGGGTCGATCTCGCAGTCGTTCTCGACGCGGACACCGAGCTCGCGGGCGCGGTCGGCCAGGATGTCGATGAGGCGCTGGCGTCCGATGCAGTAGCCGTCGCCGGCGTCCCCGCCACGTTCGACGGCGCCGCGCCCCTGGCGACCCACCAGCTCCCCGCTCCACACGAACGCGTCCGCGGCCAGCCGCTCCGCGGTGGGCGGATCCTGCGTCGCGAACGGGGCCAGCAGCTCGGAGGAGCCCACACCCCAGCCATAGGTGACCCCGGCCGGGTTGCGCTCGTACACGGTGATCTCGTGCCGGTCGTCCCGTCGTGCCATCTGCACCGCGAAGTACAGGCCGGCGGGTCCGCCACCGACGCAGGCGATCTTCACGAGCCCTCCGCGACGGCCTCGGGGACGGTGTGCGGGACGGTCTTCCGGTCACCCCACCGCGGCAGCGCCCGTCGCCACTCCCGGAGGCGGTCGCGCAGCGGGGAGGACCGCAGCCGCTCGACGAGCGCGAAGAGCGGAGGGAAGAGGTACGGCACGGCACTCCTGCCGACGCGGCCGACGGGGACGACGAGCGTACAGACCGTCGAACGGTCGCCGAACACGCCGCCGGCCGCCGCTCCCGGGTCGGAGCACGTGTCCAGCCACTGGAGGTCCTGCGCGGCGTGGAACCACGCCACGACGTCCGTGTCGAGCAGCGCGCCGGGTGAACAGCGGGCGTGCTCCTCGTCGTAGGCCTTCTTGAAGCCGAAGAGCCCGGCCCCGGCGGAGAGGGCGACGGTCTGCGCGAACACCTGGTCGCCGGCCTCGAGGCTGAGGAACACGAGCCGGTCGTCGTCGGCGAAGGCGGTGACGACCTCGCGGAAGAACGCGGCCGCGTCCGGCCGCGAGAGCATGTCCGTCCCGCTGCGTCCCTTCCAGCCGCGGCTCTCGAGGTCGAGGAACTGCTCCACCGCGGACCCGACGTCGTCGCCGGCACGGTCCACGGTGAGCAGCGGCTCGGCGCAGCCGCGCGACAGGAGACGGCGACGGCGGGCGAGGTTCGCCCTGTTCTTGCTGGTGACCCACTCCGTCATGTAGCTCGGCTCGGGCCGGCGGAAGACGTACGGGCGGTCGCCGACGGAGGCGCTGACGACGGAGGTCGACCAGCGGTCCGCGGCGATGCGTGCCGCCGACGCCACCGGACCGTCGTGGCCCGTGCGCGGCAGCTCGATCCAGGGCGTCCGCCAGGCGCGGCCTCCCCGCATGATCTCCTCCCAGACGCGCACGAGATCCGCGCCGGCGCGCATCAGGGGGACGCCGAGGAAGCAGTAGGGATGGACCCACGCGCCCCGCCCGGACACGCTGCGGCGGCCCAGCGGACGCACGCGGGCGAGCGGCACGAGGAACACCAGCCGCTCGTCCTGCTCGGCCACCAGCAGCTGCACCGTGAGGCCGCGCGCGAGGTGGCGGGCCGCCGGGATCACGAACTGCGGGGCGAAGAACGGGTTGGGTTCGACCGCCGCCTGCTCGAGGTCCTTCCACCGCTCGAGGAACCGGCGGTCCCGGCTCGCCTCGTCGATCGTCACGGCCCGACAGGTGATCGGGGACGGACGACGCGCCGGCGACCCGGGGCCCCGGCGGGGGCGCACGGGCGAGAACGCACCGGTGCGCCGTTCGCTGCCCGTCCTGCTGTCCGGCTCGGCGGACGAGCGGATCGGACGCCCGATGACGGCCGCTTCCCCCATGGTGACTGACCCCCCACTCATGACCCTGTGGTCGGCTGTCTTTCGGTCCTCGGGGCCGAATCGTTACCAGTTCGGTGACCCGGTTCCGAGCTTTTCGGTGCGCGCGCCAGGTGCGAGGTCCGCCGGGTCGGCGGTGAACGCCCACCGGTGGCGGCCGGTCGTCGGTTCCGCGAGAAGGGCCCGGCGCGCGCCGCGGCTCCCTAGGATGGTCGAACCGTCGAGCGGAGTGCTGCGATCGGAGGAACGGGGGAGGGCCGGTGGGCACACGGGTCTTCCGACGCGCCGCGCGCCTGCCGCCTCCCGCGGTGCCCACGGGCGAGGTCCACCTCGAGGCCCCGCCGGAGATTCCCCGCCTCGTGCCCACCTCGCCGCTGCTGCGCCTGCTGCCGCTGCTCATGGTGGTCGGGTCGCTGGGGTTCATCGTCGTCATCGGCGTCGACAACCCGACGTCCTGGCTCTTCGGCGGCATGTTCGCCCTGTCGACGCTGGGGATGGTGGCCGGCGGGGCCACTCGCGGCGGGGGCCAGCGCCGGGCGGAGGCCGACGAGGACCGCAAGGACTACCTGCGCTACCTCGCCCAGATGCGGCGGCGGGCCCGCGACACGGCCGCGGACCAGCGGCGCGCGCTGGAGTGGACCCACCCCGACCCGGCCGCGCTCGTGGGGCTCGCCCGCGGACCACGCATGTGGGAGCGCCGCCCGGCGGACCCCGACTTCGCCCACGTGCGCGTCGGCCGCGGCTCGCAGCGGCTCGCGACCGCGCTCGTGCCGCCGCAGACCGGGCCGGTCGACGAGCTCGAGCCCGTGTCGACGGTGGCGCTGCGCCGCTTCGTGCGCACCCACTCGATCGTGCCGGACCTGCCCACCGCGGTGTCCCTGCGCGCCTTCGCCTCGGTCGCCGTCACCGGGGCCGACGCCGCGACGCGCCGGGGACTCGTGCGGGCGCTCGTCGCGCAGATGGTCACCTTCCACAGCCCCGACGACCTCGTCGTCGCCGTCGCCGCGACGGGACCGGCGCGCGCGGAGTGGGAGTGGGTGAAGTGGCTGCCGCACGCCGCGCACCCGCGCCTGGCCGACGGCGCCGGCCCGGTGCGGATGGTGACGTCCTCGCTGGCGGCGGTGGAGGCGTGGCTGGCCCCCGAGCTCGCCGGGCGGGGCCGGTTCGCCCGGGGCGCCGCCCCGGTGGCCGACGCGGCGCACGTGGTCGTGGTGCTGGAGGACGCCGAGGTCACCCGTGCCGAGCAGATCGTGCTCTCCGAGGGCCTGGCCGGGGTCACGCTGATCGACCTGTCCGACGCGGTCGGCACGCTCACGGGGCGTCGCGGGCTGGGGCTCGTGCTCGACGCCGAGGGCCCGCGCGTCGGCGCGCTGGGACAGCAGGGCGTCGAGTGGTTCGGGCGCCCGGACAGCCTCGGCGCGGCCGAGGCCGAGGCCCTCGCGCGGCGGCTGGCGCCGTGCCGCACGCCGGCCGTCGTCGGCGGCGTGGAGGAGGAGCCGCTGCTCACCAGCCCCGGCATCCTCGAGCTGCTCGGGGTCGACGGTGAGCCCGACACCTTCGACGTCACCGCCGCCTGGCGTCCCCGCCCCGTGCGCGACCGGCTGCGCGTGCCCTTCGGCGTCTCGGCCGACGGCGAGCCGGTGGAGCTCGACATCAAGGAGGCGGCGCAGGAGGGCATGGGCCCGCACGGGCTGTGCGTCGGGGCCACCGGGTCGGGCAAGTCGGAGCTGCTCCGTACGCTCGTGCTGGGCCTGATCACGACGCACTCGTCCGAGGTGCTGAACCTCGTGCTCGTCGACTTCAAGGGCGGCGCGACGTTCGCCGGACCGAACGTGGATGAACGCCGCATGTGCGATGACGTCGCCCCGGGCCGGCGGGCGTGCTTTCGCGCCGGACCAACCAGAGACTGCCAGGGCCACGGCCCCAGAGTGACCCGCGCCCTCGGTGCGCTCGTGGGTCGAGGCCTGCGTTGCGGCGATCGGGGAACGAGCGCGATGCCATCATGCGCCGGAACAGTCACAGAACGTTAGAAGGCAAGAACCTTCATGTCTGTCCTTCTAGGAGACCGCTGAACAAAGCGGAGTGTCGGAGCGGGCGGCTGGGGCCAGAGTTGGGATCCTTGGTGGGTGCAGGGTCGCTCTGATGATCAGCGTGAGTTGCTGGATGTGGAGTCGGTCGCCGGGCATCTGTTGAAGCCGGGCAGTGTGTTCGCGTTCCTGGCCGCCCACCGGGCCCGGTTGTTCCCGCCGGAGCTGTTCGCCGATCTGTTCCCCAGTGGTCGGGGCCGCCCGAGCGTGCCGCCGGAGGTGGTGGCCACGGTGCTGGTCCTCCAAGCGCTGCACGGGCTGTCGGACCGCGAGGCGGTCGAGGCGCTCACGTTCGATCTGCGGTGGAAGGCCGCCTGCGGGCTGGCGATCACCGACACCGCGTTCGACTCCTCGACGTTGACCTACTGGCGCCGGCGGCTGGCCGCCTCGCAGCGCCCGAACCGCATCTTCGAGGTGGTCTCGGCGGTGATCGCCGAGACCGGGGCGGTGGCGGGGAAAACCCGCCGGGCGCTGGACTCGACGATCCTGGATGACGCGGTGGCCCGCCAGGACACCGTCACCCAGCTGATCGCCGCGATCCGCCGGGTCGCCCGCGAGGTCGGCGACGGCGCCGACGTCGTCAGCGCTGCTGCGACGAGCGGGCACGACTATGCGCGGCCGGGCAAGCCGCAGATCGCCTGGGACGACCCGCAGGCCCGTGACGAGCTGGTCTCGGCGCTGGTGGGCGATGCGCTGGCGGCGCTCGCCGAGCTCGAGACCCGCTATCCCGGCAGCGCCGGGCTCGACGAGAAGGCCACGCAGGCGGTGGCGTTGTTGGCGCTGGTGGCCGGGCAGGACGTCGAGCCCGCGGAGGGCTCGGATGGCAGCGACGGGCGCTGGCGGATCGCGCGGCGCACCGCGCCGGACCGGGTGATCTCGACGGTCGACCCCGACACCCGCCATGCCCACAAGTCCCGCGAGCGCCGCCAGGACGGGTTCAAGGCCCACGTGGTGGTCGAACCCGACACCGGCCTGATCACCGCAACCGGGCTGACCAAGGCCACCGGCCCGGACAACAGCGACGCCACCGTCGGCATCGCCCTGCTCGCCAGGGACTCGAGCATCGACTCTGCCGCCGGCGAGCCGGTCGAGGTGCTGGCCGACTCGGCCTATGGCAGTGGCGACGGGCTCGCCGCGCTCGAGGCTGCCGGGCACCGCGCGGTGATCAAGCCGTGGCCGCTACGGCCCGCGATCCCCGGCGGGTTCACCCTCGACGACTTCACCTACGACCCGGCCAGCAACACCGTGAGCTGCCCGAACGGGCACACCCGCCCCGTCACGCGAACCGGGAAGGTGAGCTTCAAGAGCCTCTGCCGAGGCTGCCCGCTACGCGAGCGCTGCACCACCGCCACCGACGGACGCAGCCTGACCCTGGGGCCCCACCACGCGCTGCAGCGCGCCCACCGGGTCCAGGCGACCAGTCCCGGGCACGTCGAGAGCTACCGGCGGCACCGGCCCATGGTGGAGCGCTGCATCGCCTGGCTGACCCGCGGCAACCGCCGCGTCCCGCACCGCGGCGTGATCAAGAACAACGCCTGGCTGCACACCCGCGTCGCCGCACTCAACCTGCGACGGATGCTCGCGCTCGGACTGCACCTCGACCACGGCCGCTGGACCCTCGCCGCGATCTAGCAAGACCCCCGAGCGCCCCGGCTGCGGCCTCGACAGCACACCACCCACGCGCCACGATCAGCCCCGGGCGGGGCGACCTCTCGTCGCACCCACGGGTGCTGACCTCACCGCAGCTCGACTGCCGCGAGGCGCCCCGCCCCCACCCCCTGTTCTTCAGCGGTCTCCTAGGCCGATAGCGTCAGAACGACGACAGACGCTGCGATGAGTGTCACAGTCGAACCTGAATTCTAAGGACGGGGCCGGAGCCGGAGCCGGTCGACACTGCTCGCGCGGTGCGGCGACGCCGGTCCTCGATCTGAGGGACCGACGATGACGCAGCCCACCAGCCGGCGGGGTCACGGCGAATCTCCCCTAACGACGAGTGATGTCGGCCGCGTATCCGCTGTCGACCGTGAGGTCTTCCGGCGAGTGATAGTTCGGGTTGGGATCGAGGGCGGGCGAGGCGGGGCCGGGACCGGGCGGGCTCACCGGGCCAACCACCGTCCACGCGCGGCCCATAACCGTCCCTCGGGACGCACTTCCCCCCCCCCGACCGGAGCCCCCTGACCAGCCCAACTACGACATGCCTGGTCGGGCTGGGGCGTAGCCCCGGTTAGCCCTACGCCGTACTAATCCACGCAAACGTTGACGTAGCCCTTGTTGTTGTACTCGACTGACTCAGAGACATGGTTGTCAGCGTCCACGAGAAACTCGACATCGTGGCAGCCCCGGTTGAACGACCAAGAGAACTGGCTGTTCCCGTCCACCACACGGGTGCCCGCTGGGACTCCGTTGTGGCTTCCGTACGCGCCAACCTCTGCGCCATCGACGAGCCACTTGATGTTGAAGACGCCAGTCCAAGCGTCTCCGAGATTGCTGACACCTGAGTCGAAATAGATGGCGTTCCCGACGCGGAGGGAACTTCCATCAAATGTAATGCGCGTGGGCGTTAGATCAGGACCAACGGCAGCGTCGGCCGTAACCACCGGTACGACAAGAAGACCAACGACCATGGCTGTTGCCGCAAGGATGCGCTGAAGCGAACGATAGATCCTTGAAGGTCTCTTGGCCCGTCCCGGCATGCTCATGTCCGCTCTCCTTTCAGCGCACAGACGCCTCAAGCTAGCAACGACTCTCTGTGAGTCTTCCTGCCCGGAGTTCACTCAATATGAGGTTGGCCCCCAGCGCCGGACACCGACGGTGTGGGGTCAGTGATCTTGACTGGGGCTGGTGTGGTGGGCTTCGTAGTCCAGCGGGCTGAGCA
>NZ_QEKW01000006.1 GCF_003096675.1 Actinomycetospora cinnamomea
CCGCGCCACCACCCCCACCCCGGCTTCGCTCACGTTCGAATCCAGCGCCACCCCCCGACAACGACGCCCCACCCGCACGACCACCCAGCAAAGAATCATGAAGAACTTCTTGGCGGAGGCCGCCGGCGACCACCCACCAGCGACGACGAGACCACGACGAGGCCATGTCCGTCTCGATGCGATCTTGACACTACGTCACCTCGGTCCCGGTACGGTCCGGCCCCTTGAACGCGCCGTGGGAACCGCCGCGCAGCCCCCGTCCGGGACGACCGGGTGCCGGGGGACCGGGTAACCGCGTCCATGGCCAAGGGCGCGAAGGACTACGAGCAGGACTACACGGACCCCGAGCTGAGGGAACGGCTCAAGGAGGAGATCAAACAGTCCGACAAGGGCGGCGCGTCGGGCAAGTGGTCGGCGCGCAAGAGCCAGCTGCTCACGCAGCAGTACGAGAAGCAGGGCGGGGGCTACCGCTACCCCGACCAGCCCACCGAGGGCCAGAAGAGCCTCGAGCAGTGGACCGAGGAGGACTGGCAGACCGCCGACGGGTCCGCGCAGGCCCGCGGCGACGGAGACACCGACCGGTACCTGCCGAAGAAGGCGTGGGAGGAGCTCTCGGACGCCGAGAAGGAGGAGACCCGGAAGCGCAAGCGCGAGGCCTCGAAGAAGGGGGAGGGCGACGTCGCGAACACCGACGCCGCCATGACCGCCCGCAAGGAGGCGCACCTCGACGCGATGAAGGCCGACGACGCGGTCAAGGCGGCCCGCGGCATGGAACCCGACACCGCCCGGCAGGCGCTCCAGCACGAGCGCGAGCACCATGACCGCACGACGGTCGAGCGCCAGCTGCAGAAGGTGGCGGACGAGGACTGAGCTCAGCGCACGTCGGTGCCGTCGTGGACCCGGCTGGCCGGAGGAGTGCCGGCGGGACGCGCGGCGTCGAGCAGGCGGATCGCGACGGCGGGCACCAGCAGCCGCTCGGTCTCGTGCAGGTCGAACCAGCCGGCGTCCGCGCTCTCCTCCGTCGGACCGGGCGTCCCGTCGAGAAGGCGGCAGCGGAAGACCAGCGCGACCACGCCCCGCACGAGGTTCTCGTAGACCCCGGTGAGCCGCTCGACCTCGACGTGGACGCCCGTCTCCTCGTGGACCTCGCTGACGACGCCGACTCGAAGCTCTCGTCCAGCTCCAGGACCCCGCCGGGTTCCTGCCACCGGCCCGGGTGGAGCGCGGGTGCCACCACCTCACTCTTCCTGCTCGAGCAGCCGGGCGCCCTCCGCCATGAGGTCGGGATGGAGGTCCATGAGCAGTCGGGCGTGCGTGGCGGCGGCATCGGTACCCGCGGCGAGCATCGATGCGCGGGAGAAGGCCGTGGAGGCGTCGCCGCAGGCGATGGCGATCTGTGCGAGCCGCAGCTCGGCGAGTCGTCCCCGATCACCCGGGGCGTGGCGGGCCCGCCAGAAGCGGTCTTCCGCCACCTCCAGATCGCCGCGCCGGAACGCGATCTCCCCGCACACGCCGTCCCCCCAGGCCTGGAGGTCGAGCGTGCCCGGGACGAACGGCGGCGGGCGGAAACGGGCCAGCTCCTCCTGGGCGCCGTCGGGGTCCTCGGCGCGGAGGCGGATCTCGGCGAGGCGCAGCATGCCCTCGGGGGTGCCGGACCGGCGGAACAGCGCCGCTGCGGGCTCGTCGTCGCCGTGCTCCTCGATGATTCGCCCGAGGGCGAGCGCCGCCCCCGCGATGCCCGCGGCCGCGGCCTGCTCCAGCAGCGGCAGCGCGTCGTCCACCCGCCGGCCCCGCAGGTCGGCCCGGGCGGCGCGCCACGCGCCGAGGGCCGCGAGCTCCGGGTCGGGACCGGCCGCGGCCTGCACCCACCAGCCGCGCGCAATGCGGCCGTGGCGCAGCCAGGTGTCGATGTCGCCGAGCGCGATCAGGGCGCGCTGGTCGGGCACGGCCGCCGCGAACACGGGGCGGAGCACGTCGCGGACCTCCGCGTCGGCGGACCAGCCGCGCAGCAGCACCGTGCCGATCCGCACCCGGGACTCCGAGGTGCACGGGGACCCGGCCGCGAGGAGTGCGGCCACCGCCAGGGCGTCCCGGCGCGCCAGCTCCTGGTCGAGGTCCCGCGAGGTCACGGGCTCAGGGTCGTCGGCGGCGCGGCCGGCCACCACGGGTTTTCGGTGCCGCCAGCGGGTCGGGGTGCAGGAGCGCCGCTCCGCCGGCATGGCCCGCGAGCAGCTTGACGTAGTAGACGGTGCCGAACCAGGGCGCCGCGTCCGTAGTACCCCACCAGCGGTCGAGCGCCAGCCCGCCCGCCGTCGTCAGCAGCGCCAGCACGCGTTGCGCCGGGCGTCCGACCTGACCCAGCACGGCCGTCGCGGCCAGCAGGTAGGCGTACTGGGCGAGCGCCCGGTCCCACCGGGGCTGCGCGTCCAACCGCGCGACGACGAACGGGTGCACGTGCGCGGCGGCGAAGGCGAGGTGGTGCCGTGCCCGCGGCTCCTGCCCGTACCAGCGGGCGGCGGCGGGGGTGTTGTTGCACCAGGCCCCGCCCCACAGGTCCGCGGCGAGCACACGCAGGACCAGGCGGGCGCCGGGACCGGGCCGGGACGGGCCGCGCGCCAGCCGCGGGGCCAGCACCGTGCCCGCGACCCCGAGCGTCACCGTGCCCGCGTTCTCCACCGGCCCGGCGCCCGGGCCGACGATCGCGTCCCACCAGCCGACGCGGGGCCGCGGCGAGCGGCGGGTCACCACGGTCGCTCCCGGACGCCGCGGGGGACGACACCGACCGCCACGCCGACGAGCGTGAGGACCAGCGTGGCGACGAGCGCGAGGTCGTCCTGGTCGAGGGGCGGCGCCGTGGGTGCGCCGTGGCGGTCGATCCAGATGCGCCGGGTCTCGCCCACGTCCGGGCGCTCGGGCAGGTAAAGGTCCCCGACGTGCGACCGGCCCTCGCCGTCGGTCCACTGCGCGCGCACCACGCCGTTGTACGGCACGAGCGCGTTCTCGTCCGGATACGTGACCGGCCCGTGGGCCAGCACGGTCGCGACGGCCCGGTGGGCGCGCGGGTCGTCCGACCGGGCGGCGAGCGCACCGAGCGCGTTCCCGACGACCGGCGCGAGCACCACCACCAGGGCCGCCAGGGCGGGGACGAGCCGGCGCGCCGGCACGCTCACCGCCCGCTCCCCCGGCGTTCCAGGAACCGTGCGAGTCCCTCGCGCACACCGTCGGTCCCGACGGTGCCGGCGAACCACGCGGCCTCGACCGCGAGCCCCTCGTCGATGGGCAGGTTGATCCCGCGGGTCACCGCGCGCAGGCAGGCGGTGACCGCGGTGGGCGCGTGACGGGTGATGCGGTGGGCGAGCGCGTGGGCGGCGTCGAGCAGCTCGGCGGCCGGCACGACCGTGTTCACCAGCCCGAGCTCGGCGGCGCGGTGGGCGTCGACCGGGTCGCCGGTCAGGATCATCTCCAGGCCGCGCTTGCGTCCCACGTGCCGGGGCAGGCGTTGGGAGCCGCCGAACGGGGGCGGGAACCCGAGGCTGATCTCGGGCTTGGCGAAGGTGGCGTGCTCGGCCGCGATGGCCAGCGGAGCGGCCTCGGTGATCTCGCAGCCGCCGCCGAACGCGAGGCCGTTGACCGCGACGATGAGCGGCTTCGGGTACTCCTCGATCCGCCGCGTCAGCCCCTGCCCGCGGCGCACGATCTCGCGCAGGGCCTGCTCGCGCCCGCCGGCGATGCTTCCCGCGAGCGACGGGACGTCGGCGCCGGCGCTGAAGGCGCGGTCGCCGGCGCCCGTCAGCACCACGGCGCGCACCGTCTCGTCGTCCTCGGCCTCGTCGAGCACGGCCACCAGACGGCCGATCGTCGCGTGGTCGAGGGCGTTGAGCTTCGCCTCGCGACGGATGGTGACGGTGGCGACGTCCCAGTGGTGTTCGACGTCCACGGTCATGCGGGCTCCTCGGTGCCGAAGGGGTGCGACGGCGGTCCGCCGCCGATGGTCGGGTGCGGCGTGGCGACCAGGGCCCGGTACTCGACGGTGCCGTGGTCCAGGCGCCGGACCACGGGGCGTCCGGCCACCTCGGTCAGCACGGCACGGGCGGCGCGGAGCGCGCGGGTGTTGCCCACCGCGACGTGGACGACGACGTCCTGCCCGTGCCACCGCGGATCGGCGAGCGCCTGCCGCAGCAGCTGCCGCCCCAGGCCGCAGCCCTGCCACGGGTCCGCGACGAGGACCGCCGCCTCGGCATGCCGTGGCCCGGCCGGCACGAGCCCGCCGCAGCCGACGAGCTCGCCGGCGACGACGACGCCGAGCTGGGTCCCCGGGGCCAGATGGGCGGCCAGGGCCGCGACCACACGGTCGGGGTCCGGGCGGACGCCGGTGAGGAAGCGCGCCGCGAGGGTGCCGGGCGAGCACCGCGCCACCAGGTGGGCCAGGAGACCGACGTCCCCGGGCCCCAGGGGCCGGAGCGCCGGTGCGCCCGCTGTCGTCGTGGTCGTCGCGGATCGACGCCTCCGGGTCGCGTGGCGCCGGAGGCGGTCGCGGAGCTCGGTGTACGGGGGCAGCTCGACCGGGTCGTCCTCCATGCTCACCGCCTCGTCCACCGGGCTCGGTCGCCGGTGATGAGACGCGGGCCGGCGAGACCGCGGCAACGACCGCGCCGCGCCGCGTCAGCGGGCCGTCAGCGACCGCCCGGTGGGCTGACGCAGCGCTGACGCCGGGCCACGGGCGGGTTGTGGAGCGACCGGCCACGGCTCTAGAAGGATCACCGTGGAGGCGCGATGACGGTGCGGCCCCGGTTCCTGGTCCTCGGGCCGATGGCGCTGCGTCGGGACGACGGGAGCACCGTCGTGCTGTCCGGGCGGCGGGACCGCCTCCTGCTCGCCGTGCTGCTGGCCGCCGGGGACCGCAGCGTCCCCGTCGAGACGATCACCGAGGCCGTGTGGGGCCGGCCGCCCGGGCACAACGCGCTCCAGGCCCGGGTCTCGCACCTGCGCCGCCTCGTCGGCCCGTGGCGCCTGCGCCACGACCACGGCTCCTATCGCCTCGTCGCCGCGCCGTGCGACCGCGACGACGGCGTGCTCGAGCAGGCCGTCGAGGACGCCCAGCGCCTGCTCGTCCGCGGCGAGGCCGGGGCGGCCCTGGCGACCGTCCGCGGTGCGCTGGGCCTCGTGCGCGGTGAGCCCTACGGGTCCGCGAGCGGCGTTCCGTCCGTCGACGCCGCCGCGACCCGGGCGCGCGACCTCGTCGCCCGCGCCCGGGACGTGGAGATCCGTGCGCTGCTCGAGAGCGGGGACGTCGAGGGGGCCCTCTCGGCGAGCCGCGCCCGCACGATCGAGCACCCCACGCGGGAGGCCGGGTGGATCCTCCTCGTCGCGTCGCTGGAGCGCTGTGGGCGCCGCGCGGAGGCGCTGGCCGCGTACGACCGCGCCGTCCGGATCCTCGCCGAGCGCACCGGTGCCGGGCCCGGCGACGAGCTGCGGTCGCTGCGCCTGCGCATCCTCGCCGCCGAGGACGGTGAGCGACGGCCGACGACCGCGGGGCCGGGCGTCCTCGAACCGACCGAGATGATCCGCTGGCTCGACACGCACGGGCACCGCGCCGCCGCCCTCGACCTCGCGGTGCGGTGCGCCTGGGGCTGGTGGCTCGCCGGCGACCGGGCGCGGGGCCGGCTCGTCCTCCTCGACCTGTACGGCGAGGCGCCGCGGTCGCTCGCCGGTCGGCTCTGGGCCTGCGCGCTCGCGGCACACGACCGCGACGAGCCGATCGCGCTGGCCGAGGCGCAGCGGCTCGTCGCGGCCCGGACCCGCGCGGACAAGCCGTTCACCGGGTCGCACGAAGGGCTCGCCCTGCTCCTGCTGGCCGACCGGCGTGCGGAGCGCGGCGAGCCCGAGAAGGCGCGCGCGTTCCTCGAGGCGGCGGCCCCGGCGGTCGAGACCACCGGTCACCGGTGGGGCCACGCCCTGGCCGACCTGGTGCGGGGCCGGCTGCTCCTCGCGACGGGCGAGCCGCGGCGGGCGCGCGAGGAGGCGCAGCGGGCCGAGCAGGTGTTCCGGGACCAGGCCGACGCCGCCGGCCGGATGCGAGCCCTGGAGCTGCTCGCGGCGCTCGACGAGGCCGGCGCCGACCTGCCGAACGCGGTGGCCCGGTACACCGAGGCGCTGCGGATCGCGACGGAGTGCGGCTGGGTGTACGGGCGCTGCCAGCTCTCGGTCCACCTCGGCAGCGCGGTGCACCTCACCGGGGACCACGCGACCGGCACCGCCAGGCTCGCCGAGGCGGTCGCGCTCGCCGAGCACCTCGGGTCGCCGTCGATGTTCGCCTGGTCGCGCAACAACCTGGCGCTGGCCCAGGCGCGGGCCGGGGACACCGTCGGTGCCGAGCGCGGCCACCGGCTGGCGCTCGACTGGTACCGCTACGCCGGGTCGACAGCCGGCATCGCGCTCACCGCCGCAGCGCTCGCCCGGGTCACGTCCGCCGCCGACGCACCGGCGCTGCTCGACCTGGCCGACCGGGCGGCCGCGGCCACCGGCGACCCGCGGGCGCTGGCGTACGCGGCCGAGACCCAGGCGGTCCTGGCCGGCGACGACGACCTCGCGCGCCGGCACCTCACCCGGGCCCGTCAGCTCCGCGTCGACCGGTGCGGGCAGCCGCGGCCGGCCGGTGAGCAGCCCGACGTGGACGCCCTCGAGGCGCGCCTGGCCGGCTCCCGGTCCGCGGGATGACACCGGGAGCCGCACGGCCGAGCGGTGGGACCCGCGCGCCACCCTGCTCCTGCTCGGCGCGGGCTACGTCGTCGTCAGCGGGGGCGCGGCCCTGGTGCTCCTGCGCGCCCCGTGGCGCCGTCCGGTGAGACACGGGGCCGAGCAGGCCGACCACGTCGCCGAGATCGTCGGGAGCCGGGCGTTCCGCCGCAGCCGCCTCGCGCTCGCCGTCGCCGCCCTCGGCCTCTACGCGGTGACGCTGAACCTGGTGCCGCTGCTGACCGAGCTCGGCTTCGGCTATCAGGACGCCGCGCTCGCGTTCGGGCTGGTGGGCGCGGGCCAGGTGCTCGGTCGCCTGGTGTTCGTGCCCCTGAGCGGCCTCGGGACCCCGCGCTCGCGCACGGTGACGCAGGTGTCGCTGAGCGCCGGGTCGATCGGGCTCCTCGCCGCCGTACCGGGCCCTCCGCAGCTCGTGACGGCCAGCGCGGTGCTGTGCGGCGCGGTTCGGGGCGCGCACACGCTGTCGGTGGCCAAGGTCGTCTCCGACCGGTGGGGGACGGAGTCCTACGGCACGCTGCTGGGCCGCTTCCACGGCGTCGTGGCGGTGGCGATGGCGATCGGCCCGGTCGTCGGCACGGCCGCCGCGCTCGCCCTCGACTCCTACCGTCTCGCGGCGCTGGCGCTGGCCGCGCTCGGCGTGTCCGCGATCGCCGTCGCGTCCCGGAGCTGAGGCGCCGGTCAGGGCGCGTCGAGCACCACCCGCGTCGTCCCGAAGCGCAACCCGTGCTGGCGGCGCAGCCACGCCCGCCGGGCCCACCCGTAGCGGCCGAGGGCCCGGGCGCCCTGCTTGGCCAGGGTGAACCGCCACGTCCCCGCCCGGGCGTCGCCCTGTCCCCTCGCCTCGCGGCGCTGCAGGCGCTGCGCGCGGAGGATCTCGGGCTCGCGCTCGGCCTGGATCGCCGCGCACGCCCCGTCGACCGCACCGGGCTCCGGGCGGCCCGCCGCCAGCACCCGGAGGTGGTTGGCGGCCACGACGGCGTCGCGCAGCGCGAGGTTGATGCCCTGGGCCCGCACCGGCGACATCGGGTGGGCGGCGTCGCCCAGCAGCAGCACGCCCGGCGCGCTCCACGACGGGGCGCGCCCGACCATCACGTTGAGCCGGACCGGGCCGGACACCCCGTCCCGGTGGTCCAGCACGTGCTGCGCGTACGCGACCGGTGCCGCCCGGAGCGCCGGGGGCAGCCAGTCGCCCGTGCGGAACTCCGCCAGCCCGCCCTTCGGCATGATCACCCCGCACTGCCACCGGTCGTCCCACGAGGTGTAGGCGACCAGCGGGTGCTGCCCCGCGCGGACCATGATGTGGAAGTCGCAGACGTCGGGCTCCTCCACCGGGGGCGGGGCCTTGAACCACAGCACGTCGTAGGCCTCGCGGGCCGGTGTGAGGGCCAGCCCGGCGTGGGTGCGGACCGGGGAACCACGCCCGTCGCACCCGACGAGCAGGTCGCACGGCAGCTCCCGGTGCCGGCCGTCGCGGACCACCCGGACGCCGACGACCCGGCCCGTCGGGTCGCGCGCCACCCCGGTGAACCGCGTGCCGCGGTCCTGGACGAGATCGGGGTTGCGTGACGCCTCGCGGAGGATTCCCTCGAGCAGCGCCGTCGGCGAGACCACCCGGAAGGACCGCTCAGCGAGTTCCCCGACCTCCTCCGGGACCCGCAGGACCTCCTCGCCGTCGATCCAGATCCGCCAGCTGCGCACGACCCGGTGGGGCGCCGACGAGACCACCTCACCCAGCCCCATCTGGCGGAGGGCGTCGAGCCCGAGCGGCATGAGGCCCTCGCCGCGGAACACCCCGCCCGGCGACGTCTCGCGTTCGATCACCCGCACCTGCGCGCCGGCGCGGGCCAGCAGCAGCGCCAGCGCCGCTCCCGCCGGGCCCGCACCCACGATCGCCACCCGCACGCCGCCGCCCCCGTCGTCCGGGTCATCGGGTACGGGAGGCGACGCTACGAACGGTCGCCCTCCGCGTCGAGTCCCGCCCGATCGTGGGCACGGACCGGTCACGGGCCGGAGCGATCTCGTGACGAAGCGTCCGCGATCTGCCAGCATGTCCCGTCGGACGACGACAGGGGGTCACCGTGGACAACCTCGGCGTACTCAGCCTGCTCGCCCTGGCCCCCATCCTGGTGGTCGGGGTGCTGCTGGTCGGGCTGCGGTGGCCGGCGAAGTGGGCGATGCCGGTCGGCTTCGTCACCGCCGCACTGGTCGGCGCGTTCGCGTGGGGCATGCCCGGGGTGACGATCCTCGCCGCCTCGATCGAGGGCCTGATCATCGCCCTCGGCCTGCTCTTCATCATCTTCGGCGCGCTGCTGCTGTTGCAGACCCTCACACAGAGCGGCGCGCTGGCCACCATCCGCGCGGGGTTCACGAGCATCAGCCCCGACCGCCGCGTGCAGGCGATCATCATCGGGTGGCTGTTCGGGTCGTTCATCGAGGGCGCCTCGGGCTTCGGGACGCCGGCCGCGGTGGTCGCACCCCTGCTGCTCGCGCTGGGCTTCCCGGCGCTGGGCGCGGTCCTGGTCGGCATGGTCATCCAGTCGACCCCGGTGAGCTTCGGTGCGGCCGGGACGCCGGTGCTCACCGGCGTGGGCGAGGGCCTGGCCGGGGCGCCGCAGACCGCGGCGCGCACCGCGGAGCTCGGGCTGACCAGCGAGGGCTACCTCGCCCAGATCGGGCTGGAGATCGCCGCGCTGCACGCGGTGGCCGGGACCTTGATCCCGCTCTTCATGGTCTGCCTGCTCACCCGGTTCTTCGGCGAGAACCGCAGCTTCGCCGACGGTCTCGCGGTGGCGCCGTTCGCCCTGTACTCGGCCTTCGCGATGACGATCCCCTACGTCGCCGTGGCCGCCCTGCTCGGCCCGGAGTTCCCCGCGCTGCTCGGCGGCCTGATCGGCCTGGCGCTGGTGATGTTCACGTCCAGCCGCGGCTTCCTCATGCCGAAGCAGGTCTGGGACTTCCCGCCGCGTGAGCGCTGGCTCGACCGATGGATCGGCAACATCGAGCCGGACACGACGGTCGCGAGCGCGCGGATGACGTACGTGCGGGCCTGGGCGCCCTACGTGCTCGTCGCGGTGCTCCTGGTGCTCTCCCGCGTCATCGAGCCGGTCAAGGACGGCCTGCAGAGCGTCGCGGTGGGCCCGTCGGACATCCTCGGCACCGGCATCGACGAGCAGCTCGAGGTCCTGTACTCGCCGGGCGCGGTGTTCCTCGTCGTCTGCCTCGTGACGTACGCACTGCACCGCATGAGCGGCCGGCAGATCGCCACGTCCTGGTCGGTGTCGGGCCGGCAGCTCGCCGGTGCGGCGATCGCGCTGCTGTTCGCGCTGCCGCTGGTGCGCATCCTGATCAACTCGGGGCCCGAGTACAACACCTCGGGCCTCGAGAGCATGCCGCTGACCCTCGCGGCGGGCGCGGCGGCCGTCGCGGGCGGGACGTGGCCGCTGTTCGCGCCCTGGATCGGCGCGCTCGGCGCGTTCATCGCCGGCAGCAACACGGTGTCCAACCTGACCTTCTCGCTCTTCCAGTTCGCCACCGCGCAGAACATCGGGGTCGACCCCGAGACGGTCGTGGCGGCCCAGGCGGTCGGCGGCGCCGCCGGCAACATGATCACGGTCCACAACGTCGTCGCCGCGTCCGCGACCGTCGGCCTGCTCGGTCGCGAGGGCGACGTCATCCGCATGACGATCATCCCGATGACGTACTACTGCCTGGTCGCGGGCGGGTTGGCCTTCGTCGTGATCTACGGCGTCGGGTTCAACCTCGGCACCCTGGTGCTGCTTCTCGTGATCGCCTCGCTCGCCGTGGCGGTCGTGAGGGGCCGACGACGGCGCCCGTCCGAGCAGGAGACCTTCGTCCGCTGATCGACCGTGCCCGGCGCCTTCAGCCCTTCGCCCCCGGGACGTCGGCGAGCGCCGACGCGTCCCCCAGCGAGGAGGCCGTCACCACGCTGAGGGTGCCGTCGCTCTCGAGCACCACGGCGCCCACCTGCGAGAGGTCGCCGCTGCCGCTCGCCCGCACCGCCTGACGCAGCTCGCCCCGGGACACACGATGCGCACGCAGCGCGTCGTCGAGCACCTCGCCGCGGTGCAGCAGGAGCGTCGGTGCGGCGGTCACCGCCGAGCGGCTGCTCGGCCACCGGGTCGTCGCCCACGCCACCACGAACTGGAGCCCCACGAGCAGCGCGAGCGCGACCGCCCCCTCCGCCCACGCGACGTCCGTGCTGAGCAGGATGGTCGCGAGCGTCGACCCGAGCGCGACGGTGACGACGAGGTCGAAAGCGTTCAGCTTGGCCAGGGTCCGCTTGCCCGACACGCGCAGCAGGACGACGAGGAACGCGTACGCCGCCGTCCCCACCAGCAGGACTCGCACCAGGTCACTCCACGCGTCGAACCACATGGGCGCGGGGCTACCCCCCGATCCCGGTTCGCTCCACCGGACAGGTGCTCACGCCCGCCTCTCCAGGGAGGAACGCACCCTCCGCGGTCACTCGTCACCGAAGTTGGGCCGGCCGGACGAGGGTGACACCCTGACGGGGCTTCTACCATCCAGGGATGTCACGGCGTGTGCACCTCGTGGGGAGCTGGCCGGCCGCCACGGCCGACGACGCCATGCGGGAGATGGCGCGTCGTTGTGGCGCCTTCCTGAACTCGATGCCCGATGGAGAGACCGGCGAGCGAGGGCGATGGCTCGCGAACATCGCCGAGAGCCTCCGTTCGCACCCCGACCTCGACGTCCGGCACGACGGCCACTGGACGTCCTACGACGACGTGCTCGACTTCCGGGTACGCCGAGGGCACCGCCTCCACGACCTCGACCTCGGACACGTCGAGCCCCAACGGGCCGGCCGGCTCGTCCTCGACGAGCTCCGTCGGGAGGCGGCCGTCCCCGCGGACGTCGCGTTCCAGGTGGGGCTGCCCGGCGACCTGGACCTCGCGACGTTCCTCATCGGCCGGAGAGGAGCACTCCGGCATCGCCGGGCGTTCACGGACGCCCTGCTCGACGAGATCCGGGAGATCCACGCCGCCGACGGCTCCGAGGTCGTCTTCCAGCTCGAGATCCCCCTCGAGCTGGTGCTCGTCGCCACGACTCCCGGCCCTCTGCGACCCGCCGTCGCACGGTGGCTCGCCGCCGGCGTCGCCTCCCTCGCCCGCCGGGCCCCGACCGGCGCCCGCTTCGGCCTGCACCTCTGCCTCGGGGACCTGCAGCACCGCGCTCTCGCCCACCCCGCCGACGCCGGACCGGCGACGATCCTGGCCAACGCGATCGCCGCCCGCTGGCCGCGCGGACGTCCTCTGGACTACATCCACGTCCCGCTCGCGGCCGGCGAGGAACCCCCGTCGCTCGACCCCCGGGCCTACGAGCCGCTCGGCCGACTGCGGTTGCCCGTCGGGACCCACCTGGTGGCGGGCTTCCTCCACGAGCGGCGGTCGTCCGAGGAGCACCGGTCGATCCTGGCCGCGGTCGAGTCGGCCGTGGGCCACGACGTGGACGTCGCGGCCTCGTGCGGCCTGGGACGCCGCGGCCACGACGCGGCCACCGCCACGGTGGACCGCGGGGTGGAGCTCTGCGTTGTCTCCGCCGTCACCGTTCCGCGCGCTCGTGCCGCCGACGCCGGCTCCGTGGCCTCGTCGTGACCTCCTCGACGCCCGGGACCGACAGCGTCGGGCCGCGACGGCTCCGCCGTCGGCAGCTCCCGTCTCACGCGATCAGGTCGTCGAACTCCCCGGACTTGATCGCGTCGACCAACTCGGCGATCTCCGCCGCCGCGTACGTCAGCACCGGACCGCTCGGGTCCTTCGAGTCACGGACGGCGATCCGCCCGTCGGGCCGGCGGGCCATCTCGACGCACGCGCCGTTGGGGTTGCTGCGGCGGCTCTTGCGCCAGATCAGCGACGGCTGGCCGGCCTCCGAGGCCCCGCCCACCTCTCGTTCTTCGTGCGCCATCTCGCTCCCTCGGAGCTGCCCCGGCTCGTCGACCGTGCAGCTGTAATTTCGTCTGCGATTGCATCCGCACGGTAGATGCCGGGCGCTCCCGCCGGTCAACCCGCCTGCGACGGGCTGTCCCGTGACGGCGCCGGATGGTCGCTGGACGCCCGCCGCCCGGGCGCCGAGCAGCTGACGGATGCGGGCGGGCGGCGGCGTCCCACTGCTGAGGCCCGTGTCGGCCCGGCGGGGGGCTCGATAGGGTCACTGTCGGTACTGATGAGCAGGAGGGCGGAGCCGATGACCAACCCCAGCCAGGCTGTGACCGGAGGAGCTGGCCCCGCCGGCGGGGGGATCGACACCTCCGTCCCGTCCATCGCCCGGGTGTACGACTACCTGTTGGGCGGCAAGCACTACTACGAGGTCGACCGGGTGGCCAGCGAGGCCATGATCGACGCGGTGCCCGAGACGACGTTGCTGGCCGCCGCCAACCGCAGCTTCATCCGCCGGGCCGTGCGGTTCATCGTGGGCGAGTCCGGCATCGACCAGATCCTGGACATCGGTTCCGGCCTGCCGACCGCCGGCAACGTCCACGAGATCGCCCAGGAGATCAACCCGAGGACCCGGGTCGTGTACGTGGACAAGGACCCGATCGTCCTCGCGAACGGCCGGGCTCTGCTCAGCGCCAACGAGAACACCATCGTGATCACCGCCGATCTGCGGGACCCGGAAGCCATCTTCGACGATCCGGAGACCCAGCGGCTCCTGGACTTCGATCGACCGCTCGCGGTGATGCTGGGCGGCATCCTGATGCACATCGAGGACGAGGAGGACCCGCAAGGGATCGTGGCGACGATCCGCGACCGCCTGCCGTCCGGGAGCTACCTGGTGCACTCCGGGTGCGCCGACCCGGGCGAGCCCCGCGCCCGCGAGCTCAACCAGATCTTCTACGAGTACAACATGGGCTCCCGGTGCTTCCGCCCCACCGCGGAGCAGGCCGAGTTCTTCGCCGGGCTCGAGCTGGTCGAGCCCGGTCTGGTGCCCTGCAGCCAGTGGCGCCCCAGCTTCGACTTCCCCGACCCCGACAACCCGGCGCACGCGATGGTCATCGGGGGCATCGCCCGCAAGCCCTAGCGACCGATCCGCGAAGGCGCGGCGCACTGCTGCCTCGGGGCACCCCGATCTGGCACACTCGCACGACTCCTTGCACTCAGGCGGTGGTCCTCATCGGTGCTCCTGGCTGGTCCGGCCATCAGCCGAACCCGCGTGCGAGCGGCGGCGGGCCGACGGTGCTGCGCATCCTCGTCGGGACGCAGCTCAGGCGGCTGAGGGAACAGTGCGGCATGAGCCGCGAAGCCGCGGCGGACATCATCCGGGGCTCCGAAGCCAAGATGAGCCGGCTGGAACTGGGACGGACGGGCTTCAAGCAACGCGACGTCGTGGACCTGCTGGCCGCCTACGGGGTGACCGACGACGCCGAGCGGGAGGCCGTGCTGGGGCTCGCCCGGCGGGCCAACGAGCCGGGTTGGTGGCAGCCCTACAACGACGTGATGCCGGGCTGGCTGGAGCTCTACGTCGGCCTGGAGCAGGCCGCGTCGGTGATCCGCAGCTACGAGGCGCAGTTCATCCCCGGCCTGCTGCAGACCGAGGCCTACGCCCAGTCGGTCATCGAGCTGGGCCAGGTCGCACGGCCGGCCGACGTCAAGGAGCGGGTCGCCCTGCGCATGAGGCGGCAACAGCTGCTCGAGGATCCGGCTTCACCGGACCTCTGGGTCGTGGTGGACGAGGCGGCGCTGCGGCGGACCATGGGCAACATCGAGGTGATGCGCGGTCAGCTCGAGCACCTGCAGGCCATGATGAAGCGGCCGCGCGTGACCGTCCAGATCGTCCCCTTCACCCGCAGCGGCCAGGTCGCGACCGGAGGGCCGTTCACACTGCTGCGATTCGCCGAGCCGGACCTCCCCGACATCGTGTACCTCGAGCAGCTCACCAGCGCCTTCTACGTCGACAAGCGCGAAGACGTCGAGACGTACCTCGAGGTGATCGACCGGCTGAGCGCGACCGCCCTCACCCCGGCGGAGAGCGCAGACGTCGTGGCCGCCGCCCGCGCCACCCTCTGAACCGTCCCGCGACCCGACCGACTCGGAGGACGCACCGACCGCGGTCCGAGCTTGCAGCTGCACACCACGCTGTCTACGATTCTTCAATTGCACTTGCACCAGCCGTGCACGATCGGGGAGCGGTGGGATGCGTCGACACTCCTCCGGACCGGGCTCCGTTGCCCCGTGGCACCAGGGGTGCGGCGTGTCGGCGCCGCTCGACCCCACGGCGCGGTGACGACGTGCGTGACGTGCGTGCCGGCGATCGGCGCCGAACTCGCCAGCAGGCTGATGTCCTCGAGCTGACGTGCACGGTCGACGGCTACTCGCACCTGGTCTCTCTCGACGAGTTCGCCGCCGCGGCACGATCGAGCCGCGGGCTGTTCCCGGCGGTGTGCGGCCACGAGGTCACCGCAGGCTCGATGTCGGCCCCACCAGGACCACCATGCCGGTCCTGCAGCACGAGCTGAGTGCCGAGCCGACGTCCCTCCCCGCGAGCTTGCGCCCGTCGGCATCCATCCCGACGGCCCCGGCCCCGCGAGGACGCGACGCTGCCGGTCGTCGACCTAGGCCGACCCGGCCTGTCGCTGGATCCGGTGTCCGACGATCAGCTTGATCTCCAGGACCAGCGGTTCGTTGGGGTCGACGGCGAACGATTCGGTGTCCCTGCATCCCGCTCGCCCGCGAGGCTGGGGTGGACCCGGACGTTGAAGCGCCACCGGGCCGTGCGCCGTGACCGTCCAGACGGCGTCGTCGGCCTCGACGTGGAACGAGAAGACGTGCCCCTGGGCGATCTTGAGCCGTGGTGGTGCGAGGAACAGCAAGCGCGATCCCTCCAGCTGGAAGCGGGTGGGCTGGATCGCGGGAAGCGCACGGTCGGTGTAGAGGAAGCGTCCGTGGGCACAGGACCGCAGGAGGTCCTCACAGTCGTCCGGGGCGATCTCGGTCCACGTCGTCGGCGAGAGCATCGCTCATCTCCTCAACAGAGGTGCGGGTCATCGGCTCGCACGCAGCTGGTCAACGTGGAGTACAGCCGGTGATCGTGGTTCGTCATCGAGCAGCACACCAGGGACCAATGGGCACGTCGGAGGCGCATTCGGGCCGGGTCGCCGGGACCGTTCGGGGGCGTCGGATGCGCCGCATCGGACGGCGCGTCACGCCTCCGGATCCTCCCGGCGGTCGAGCAGCTGCCGCACGCTCTCCGCGAGGCGCACGCCGTCCTGTGCCACCGCCGTGTCGAAGGGAGCCTGGGACACGTCGTCGGGCCAGTTCTCGACCACGCGGGTGGCCCAGTCGACCCAGCGGGCGACGGTGACGTAGTAGTCGGTGAGGAAGCGCCCTGGCAGCTGGTTCAGGGCGGCCCGCTCCGGGAAGGTCCCGCGGTGCTCGAGGTAGGCCCGGGCGGTCGCGAGGTTCTCGGCGTTCTGGTCGAGCACCCAGGTCCTCATCGCCTCGAGGTTGGCGAGGACGTCGGCCTTGGTCCCGCTGTCGGCCAGGTGGATCTTGACGAGCTGCTCGCACTCGAGCACGGGCCCGTCGCCCGGTTGTGACAGCCACTCGGCGAGGGCACGCCGGCCCTGGGCGGTGATGGTGTAGCGGGTGCGGGGGCGACGGCCGACCGAGTCGTCGGTGGCGCGGGCGTAGCCGTGGGCGACGAGCTTCTTCGGCTCCTCGTAGAGCTTGCTCCTCGCCCGCGGCCAGATGCGCCGCAGACTGCGGTCCACCTGCTGGACGAGCTCATGTGTGGTCCAGGGCTTGACCGCCAGCAGTCCGAGGATGGCGTAGGAGGTCGTGGTCAACGTCGGGACACTTGACATGATACTCCCTTCGGGACAGTCTTTTCCTCCCCAAGGGAGATTAGCGGGGGGAGGAGGTCGCCCCACCATGACCACCACCGACACCGTCCAGGTCCACCCGGGAAACGCGGCACAGCTGCGCGCCTGGGACGGCGACGAGGGCGCCTACTGGGCCGCACACGCCGACCACTTCGAGCGGGCCCTCGCCGCGTACCACCCGCGCCTGTTCGAGGCCGCCGCGATCACGGCCGACGATCGCGTCCTGGACGTCGGGTGCGGGACCGGACGGACGACCCGCGACGCGGCCCGGACCGCGTGGGCGGGTTCGGCGCTCGGCGTCGACCTCTCCTCGTCCATGCTCGATGTCGCCCGGGAGCGGGCGGCGGCCGAGGGCCTGGGCAACATCAGCTTCCAGCAGGTCGACGCCCAGATCCACGCTTTCGCTCCCGCGGCCTTCGACGTGGCGGTCAGCGCCACCGGCGCCATGTTCTTCGGCGACCGGGTGGCTGCGCTGGCCAACATCGGCCACGCCCTGCGCCCCGGCGGGCGGGTGGCGCTGCTGACCTGGCAACCGCCGACCGACAACGAGTGGTTCCGTTCCTTCACCACGACGCTGGCGGCCGGTCGTGAGCTCCCGACCCCGCCGCCGGACGCGCCGGGCCCGTTCACCCTCGCCGACCCCGATGTCATCCGTGCCGTGCTGGCCGACGCCGGCTACGGCCGGATCTCGGTGGAGGGTATGTCTGCACCGATGTGGTTCGGGCACGCCACCGAGGACGCCCACCGCCTGGTGGCCGGCCTCCTCGGGTGGATGCTCGACGGTCTCGACCAGCCCACTCGGGATCGGGCGCTCGACGACCTGCGGGCCGACATCGCCGCCCACGCGACCCCCGCGGGAGTGCTCTACGAGTCCGCGGCCTGGATCGCCTGCGCGACACGGCCATGACGCCACCCGGTCAGCGGGCGAGCTCGGTCAGGAGCTCGCGGGGATGGGTGATGTAGGGCAGGTGCGGCGTCGCGAGTTCGTCGTGGTCCCACGTCGGCTCGAGCGTGCTCGGCGTACCGGTCGAATCCGGGATGCGGCCGGGGGTGCGGCGCACAGAGTGGGCCCGTCGGCCCGACGAATCCGGCTCACCGGCCAGCTCTTCCGCCTCTAGACTCCCGTCGTGGCGATGGTGTTCGACGCCGTGGCCGGCGACGTCCCGCTCGTGCAACGGGTGTGGACGGCCCGCTGTGACGCCGCGACCGCGTTCACCTCGGCGGCCAAGGGCTCCTCCATGATCGCGTTCGCGCGGACCGCCGACGGCACGACCGTGCACCTGCGCGGACCGGAGACCCGGGCCACGCAGATGACGTGTCCGGAAGGCTGCGAGTTCTTCGGTGTCGACCTGCAGTGCGGTGCCTACGTGCCCCTGTTCCCGCCGTCCGGTCTGGCCGACCTGAACGACGTCCTGTTGCCGACCGTGTCGGGCGGCCGGCTCCTGCTGGACAACCGCGACTGGGAGATGCCGACCGCGCAGAACGTCGACGTCTTCGTCAGCAGGCTGGTGCGGGCAGGTCTGTTGTTCTTCGATCCGCTCGTCGACGAGATCCGTCACGGCGAACGGCCACGCAACGTGTCGGAACGGACGGCGCAGCTCCGGTTCCGCAGGGCCGTCGGGGTCTCACGCCGCAAGCTCATCAGCATCGAGCAGGCACGGCACGCTGCGCAGCTCCTCGCGGCGAGGGGATCGATCGCCGACGCGGTGGCAGTCGGCGGCTACTACGACCAGCCGCAGCTCGGCCGGGCGATGCGGTGGGCGACCGGCCACACGCCCGGGGAGCTGAGGTCCGGCATCCCGTTCCTCGCGCTCTGAACGCGGAGTTTCGGTTCGATACAAGACGGTCCGACATCGGGATGGTCGACTTCGGGGCATGCGCACTCTGATCGAATACGACCACCTCTCGATCGACGGACGGTTCACCGGAGATGGCTTCTGGGCCGCCCAGATGGCTCTCGTCCCCAGGGACCGCCAGGTCGAGTACCAGCTCCGGCTGCTGGACCAGGCCGCCGGTCTGGTGCTCGGGCGGTTGACCTACGAAGGCTTCGCCGCGACGTGGCCGAGCATGACCGGCGTCCTCGCCGACAAGATGAACTCTCTCCCGAAGTACGTCGCCTCCACCACGCTGCGCGAGACCACCTGGAAGGCCCAGGTACTCGGCGGCGACGCCGTCGAGGCCGTCGCCCGACTCAAGGAGTCCGGCGACGGCACACTGGTGAAGTACGGCAACGGTCCGTTCAGCCGGGCGCTCGTCGAGGCGGGCCTGCTGGACGCGCTGCACGTGAGCATCTCCCCGTTCGTCGCGGGGTCCGGCGATTCGCTGCTGTCGGGCATCGGCCCGACCTCCATGGACCTGACGGGGGTGACCGACATCGGCAACGGCGCCGTCGTGCTGGCGTACACACCGGCCCGGTAGCCGGGCCACGTGCGATATGGGGATCGCGACGGCGGGTCGATGCCGCGTCCGCAACGGACAGATCGCGGAGAAGCTCTCGTACGTCAAGGGCTGAGCACTGGTCCGCCTCGGCATCCCGAGCGGCGACCCGCCGGTTCGCTCTCGGGCGAGCGCCACGAGCCAGCCACGTTCCGAACGGCCCTCGCGAGGCCAGAGGTTGCCGACCCGGGCGGATGTGTCGGCGGCACGGGCTCAGGCATCGGTTGGCTCGCGCCGAAGAAAGCCGACCCAGAACGCCGCTCCGAGCGATCGAAACGGCCTCTGGCCTACGGAGCCGCCTGTCGGAATCGAACCGACGACCTACGCATTACGAGTGCGTTGCTCTGGCCGACTGAGCTAAGGCGGCAGTGTCCCCGAGTGTAGGGCAGGGCCGGGCCGGAGCGACCAGGCGGGGGTCAGGCCAGCAGGAGCACACCCAGCACCAGCAGTGCCGCGACCTTGAGGAGCTCGAGGGCGATGTAGGCCAGGTGCAGGCGCGAGCGGGGCAGGTCCTCACCGGCCAGGACGCGATCGGCGCGGCGGTTGAGCCGCGGGCGCACGAGGAGGAGCTGGACGAGCAGGAGCACGACGAGCACGACGAGTGCTACGCCCACGTCGCTCGGCACGTCCGCGACGAGCACGGCCGCGGCCACGATCATCGCCAGCACGACCTCGACGACGTTCAACGCTCGGAACACCAGGCGCCCGATGCCGAGGCCGATCACCGTCGTCACGCCCGGGGCGCGGAACTTCACCGGCGCCTCGAGGAACGAGATCGCCAGCACCATCCCCAGCCAGGTGAACGTCGCCGCCGTCGCCACTGCCACCTGCCCGGTATACCGCGGACGGGCCGTCGATCCGACCTCGGTGACGGACCGCGCGGTGCGCGGCTCCTGCCACCGAAGTCGGGCGCCCGGAGGAGCGCCGGGGTCAGCTCGGGTGCGCCACGGTCGGCACCGCGTCCAGCTCGACGCCGAAGACGTCGCGATAGGTCGCGAGCTGCTCGTCCACGGTGAGCGTGCGCTCGGCGCGGGAGCCGTCGTCGCCGGTCTCGATCAAACGGTCGTCCGAGATCGTCACCCGCCCGGTCGGGGTCAGCCGCGAGCAGGTCACCGACAGCGCGAACGGCGACTCCGGCGACGTCGCGTGCCACCAGGCCGGCGGGGCGAAGTCCGGGAGGATCCGCGGGCGCGGGTCGAGGCGGTAGACGATCGTCCCGTCGGCGAGCACGTCGAGATCACCGTCCGGGGCGTCGTGCACGGCGTACGTCCCCGCGTGGTCGGGCTGGTCGTCGCGACGATCGACGTCGAGCGGCCCGACGGCGAAGCGCCCGAAGCCGACGTCGACGAGCAGCCGCCGACCCTCCCGGCCGACGAGCAGCGCCATGTGGTCGCCGGGTGGGCCGAAACCGTCGTCGCCGCCGTTGCGGGCGACGCGCGCCGAGCAGAGGGCGACGTCGTACCCGAGGGCACCGAGCAGGCCGCCGAACGCGCCGTTGAGCTCGTAGCAGAAGCCGCCGCGATGCCGGTCGACGATCTTCACGACGAGCTCGTCGACGTCCAGGTGGATCGGCTCGGGCAGGTGCACCGAGAGGTTCTCGAACGGGACCGCCTCGAGGTGGCGCCGCATCAGGTCCTCGAGCGGATCGTCGGCGGCCGCACCGATCCGCGTCAGGTAGGCCGTGACGTCCATCGGACCGGTATACACGGGTCATGCGCCTCGCCCTGGCCCAGATCCTCGCGACCGACGACCCGGCCGCGAACCTGGAGATCGTCGCCGACCACACGGCGCTCGCCGCCCAGCAGGGCGCGAGCGTGGTGGTGTTCCCCGAGGCGACGATGTGCCGCTTCGGCGTGTCGCTGAAGCCGATCGCCGAGCCGCTGGACGGGCCGTGGCCCACGGAGGTCCGGCGCATCGCGGAGCGGAACGACGTACTCGTCGTCGCCGGCATGTTCACCCCGACCGACGACGGCCGCGTCACCAACACGCTGCTCGTCACCGGTCGGGGCGTCGACACGGCCTACGACAAGATCCACCTCTACGACGCGTTCGGCTTCGCCGAGTCCGAGACCGTCGCTCCGGGCGCGAAGCCGACGACGGTGACGGTGGGCGGGACGACGCTCGGGCTCGCGACCTGCTACGACATCCGCTTCCCGGAGCTCTTCCGCGCCCTCGCCGACCAGGGCGCGACGGTCACGCTGCTGCCGGCGAGCTGGGGTGCGGGTCCCGGCAAGGTCGAGCAGTGGCAGTTGCTCGTGCGGGCGCGCGCCCTCGACGCGACGACGTTCGTGCTCGCCGCCGATCAGGCGGATCCGACGACGCAGGGCATCGACCCGGGGAAGGCGCCCCGCGGTGTCGGGCACAGCCTGGCCGCCTCGCCGTTCGGGGTGACGATCGACGAGCTCGGCGCGGAGCCGGGGCTGCTCGTGGTCGACGTGGACCCCGAGCAGGTCCCCGACGTGCGTGCGGCCTTGCCCGTGCTGGCGAACCGCCGGCTCTAGCCCGTCCTACGCCGCCCGGTCCGGGCGGGTCATCCAGCGGACCCGGCTCTGGTGCGGCGCGAGGCGGCTGATCAGGTCGCGGCGCGCCGCCGAGTCGGCCGGCGCGGTGAAGGCGCTGTCACGGGTGAGCTTGGCGCGGATCGGGCTCGGGTCGAGCACGATCACCGTGGAGGCGCCTCGGAGCCGGGCGTCGAGGTCGACGGTGCGGGAGTGGGCGGCGGCGCCACCGAGCCGGTCCGCCAGGACCTCCGCGGCGGCGAGGCCGCGGGCGTCGGGGCGGGCGGCGACGACGAGGACGGGGGTCTCGCCGGAGCTCGATCGGTGGGCGGTCTGGGTGGTGACGTCGGAGGGCGCGGGGCGGGTGGGCGAGCTCATCGGGCAGTGCTCCAGATCGGTCGTCGCGGGTCGGCGACGACGCGTGGGTGTTACGTCTTGTATGACGCTTGTGATCTTCGTTGGTTTCCTGCCGGCCAGAGTGATCCGTACCTCCCCGTACCTCACGGCAGCACCTCCGCGAGGACGTCGAGGAACGCCTCCGGGGCGTCCTCGGTGAGGAAGTGCCCGGCGGCCGGGACGACGTGGAGGCGCGCGCCGGGGATCGCGTCACGCAGGGCGTCCGCCGCGGACGGCGGGATCCAGGCGTCCTCGGCGCCCCAGACGACGTCGACCGGGACGGTGATCTCGGCGAGGCGGGCGACGACGTCGCGGGTGTCGTCCTCGGTGAAGCCCGCGACCTGGTCGAGGTAGCGCTGCTGGCCACCCGGACCGGCGAAGCGGTCGAGGTAGGCGCGCTCGACGTCGTCGGTCAGCGTGCCGGCGACGGTGGTGCGGAAGTGCGCGGTGACCATGGCCTGGAACAGGTACGGCGGCATCCGCCGGTAGGTGGCCAGGTGGTCCTGGACGTGCTGCGTCCCGTCGGTGACCCACGGCGGGAGCACCGCCGCGTCGGCGACGACGAGCCCGCTCGTCGGGGTGCCGTGGACGAGGTGCGCGCGCAGGACGGTGGCGGCGCCGATGTCGTGGCCGACGAGGACCGGCGCCTCGAGCTCCCAGTGCGCGACGAGGGCGTCGAGGGTGCGCGCGTGGTTCGCGACCGAGGGGTGCGCGCCGGTCGAGTCGCCGTAGGTGGGCAGGTCCCAGACGTGGACGGGCCGGTCCGTGGCGAGGGTGGGCGCGACCCGGCGCCAGAGGTACGACCACGACGGCGTGCCGTGGGTGAGGACGACGGGGGTGCCGGGGCGGTCGGCGCCGAGCACGTCGACGGCGATGGTCCCGGTCGGCAGGTCCACGCGGTCGCGCAGGCGCCAGGTGGCGGTGTCGGTGGGCACGACTCCTCCGAAGGGGTAAAGTTGAGCTTTGAGCCTTACTGTAGAAGAGGTGTGTAAGGGTTGCAAGTACTTTTTGACGATTACGGGCGCGCGGCCGGCTTCGCGACCGAGATGGTCAACACCGCGCCCGGGGTCTGGCACGGGGAGGACCAGCTGCCCGACGTCGCCGCGCTGACCTCGTTCCTCTCCGAGCACGGGGTGGACGCCGCGCCGGAGCCGCCGGACCTGGACGCGGTGCACGGCGTGCGCAGCGAGCTGCGCGCGGTGCTCGATCTCCGCGACGCGGAGGCCATCGGCAGCCGGGCCTCGGATCTGGCCGCGAGGGGCCTGGGCACCGTGGACCTGGCTCCCGACGACCGCGGGCACCTGCAGTGGCGTGCCCGCTCGCGGGCCGACGCCGGCCTCGCCGATCGGTTGGCGTTGCTCGGCGGTGTCGGGGTCCTCGGAGCGTTGCGAGCGCTGGGGCCCGAGCGGTTCCGGGACTGCGCGTCGGACACGTGCTCGGGGGTGTTCATCGACACGACCCGCCCGGGGCGGCGGCGCTACTGCATGCCCGATCTCTGCGGCAACCGCGCCAACGTCGCGGCCTACAGGGCGCGGCGGCGCGCGCGCCAAGGCTGACACGGCCTGTCAGCTCGCGGCGTGTCGCGCGAGCGAGGATGTGGCGATCCTGGCGTCGAGTGCCAGGAAAGCCGCATTGCTGGCACACCCCGTGCGCCAGGAACGCCGGAGCCGGCGGGGGGTCGAGAGGGGTCAGCCGCGAGGGAGGGCGCCGCCGAGGTCGGCGGCGGCCACGAGGGCCACGAGGATCGGGACGACGCCGGTGGCGGGGACGCGGTAGCGCCGGCCGTCCTGCTCGACGAGGCGGGCGGCAGTCAGCGTGCGCAGGTGGTGGTAGAGCTGGCCGGTCGAGGAGAGCTCCGCCGCCTCGACCAGCTCGCCCGTGCCCGCCGGCCCGGTCAGCAGGCGCCGGACGAGGGCCAGGCGGACGGGATGGCCGAGGGCGGCGAGGACCTCGGTCACCGGGCCCGCCGGGAGCGCGAGCGAGGCCGCCGCGTCGTAGCCGATCGACCATGTCACCGGGCCCGCACCCTCGGCCAGACGCACCTGCCCGCGGTAGGCGATCTCGCCGGCCTCGCCGGTCCGCTCGTCCGGCTCCGCCCGGCGGCCGGCGGCCTCCTCCAGCGCAGCGACCCGCGCCTCGAGCGCCGCGAGGCGGTCGTCGGCGTCGTCCGGCACCGCAGGATCGTCTCAGGCGACGCAGAGGACCCGAGCACGGTCCGGTGGGTCCTCGAGGGACGCCGCGAGCAGGCGCGTCTGGGCCACCGCGACGGCCGCGGGATCGGTGGTCGGGGCGAACCCGCGACCGAGCACCACACCGATCCCGAGGGTGCTGTCGGGCCGGCGGATGCTCAGGGCCATCGTCCCGCTCCCGACGAACGACCCGCCCTTGATCGCCCGGACCTGGCCGTCCGGCCGCGGTCCGGCGTACTCGAGCTGGGCCCGCGCCACGTCGGCGCCGGGCCCGAACGAACCGCTGATGACCGCCCGCCACAGTCCGGCGACCTGGGCCGCCGTGCCCGTGGACGTCGACCTCGCCCACCGCTCGTTCTCGAGCAGGAACGCCTCGGTGTCCTGGGCCAGCGCGACGAGACGTCGCTGCGAGTCCTCCCGGAATGCAGGGTCGGCGGCGTAGCGGCGGGCCAGTGCGAGCTCCGCGGGCGCGCGCTCCGCCCGCGGGGCGGAGAGCGGGGGCGCCTCCCGTGGGTGCACGAGGGCGAGCTGGGCACCGAGCTCGGAGGGCAGGTCGAGGTCATGCCACCCAGCCGCCTCGGCGGCGTCGACCAGCGCCTGATCGCCCAGGCGGTCGCGCAGGTGGTCGGCCGCGGCGTTGTCGCTCCGCTGGACCATGGCCGCGACCAGCGAGGACAGGGCCACCGTCCGCTCCGGGTCGGCGACGACGCCCCGCTCGCTGCGGGGGATGCCGAGCAGGTCGAGCGAGGCGACGTGGGCACCGCCGTCGGCCGGCAGGTACCAGCGCTCCCAGTCCCCGACCCGGACCGGCTCGTCGGGGTCCACCCGGCCCTCGGCGACCGCCCGCCCGTAGGCCGCCACGTGCACGACCTTCACCGCGGACGCCAGCGGCATCGGCCGATCGGGCGCGTGCGAGACCACCGAGTCCCGCGCGCCGCGCCCGTCGTCGACCACCAGGGCGACGTCCTCCGGCGCCGACGCGACGAGGCCGAGCCAGCCCTCGTCGGTCGTGGGGTCGGGGGCGGGTGCCGGGGGGCACGACGTCGGGCGGGGCGGGTTGGCCGGGACCGAGGCGGCCGGCACCTCCGCTGGTCCGGCCGCGCCGGTGGGCGCCCCGGACGAGCAGGCCACGGGCACGAGCAGCACCGTGGCCAGTGCGATCCCCACGAGTACGCTTTTCCGTGATTCCGGCATGGCAACACGTTAGCAGTGCACCGCTGGCGCGGGTGTTCCTCGAGGAGGAGGGGCGGGGGCTCCCGAGGGGATGTACGCACAAGATCGCGTCGAGTCCGCCGGCGGCAGCCCGGCGGCGCCGACGCGATCTCGTGCACAGGTCTCGCAGAGGAGCCCCCCCCCCGAGCCCGGCCCTCAGCCCGACCGCAGAGCCGTGACCAGCGCGTCGATGGCGATCTCGGGCTTCACGTTCGCGCCGAGGGCGTCGCGGCAGGCCAGCACGGCCTCCAGGCGGCGCAGCGATGCCTCGGGCGTGCTCTCGCGTGCCGCGGCGCCGACCTCGGTGGCACGGTCGGGGTGGGTCGAGGTGACCGACGCGCCGAGACCACGGGCGAGGACGTCGCGGTAGTAGCCGGCGAGGTCGACCAGCGCGCGGTCGAGGGCGTCGCGCTTGGTGCGGGTCAGCCGGGATCTCTGCCGCTTCTCGAGATCCTTCTCCGCGGCCCGGGCCGAACGCTGGGCCTGCGCCGTGCCCTTGCCGGTGCCGCCGGCACCGAGGGAGACCGCGAGCTCCTCGCGCTCGGCCTCGTCCCGGCTCGCGGCGAGGGCGGCGGCCTCGGTCTCGGCGGCGCCGACCATCGCGTCCGAGGCGGCGAAGGCGTCCGCCGCTGATCGCAGCGCCCGGGGCAGGGCGAGCACGGCGTCGCGCTCCTCGCGGGCCTCCGGCACGCGCGCCAGCCGACGCGCGCGCCCGATGTGCCCGCCGCACACCGACGCCGCCCACGTCGCGTCGGCCTCAGGAACGCCGTCGCGCTCGACGAGCACCGCGGCGATCGCCTCGGGCGCCGGTGTGCGCAGCCGGACCCCGCGGCAGCGCGAGCGGATGGTCACCGAGATGTCGTCGGGGTGCTCCGACGGGCAGCAGAGCAGGAACACCGTCCGCTCCGCGGGCTCCTCGACCGACTTGAGCAGCGCGTTCGAGGCCTGCTCGGTGAGCCGGTCGGCGTCCTCGACGATGACGATCTGCCAGCGCGCCGTGGTGGGCCGGCGGGCGGCGACGTCGATGGTCGTGCGCACCTCCTTGACGCTGATCGACAGGCCCTCGGGAACGATCTCGCGCACGTCGGCGTGGGTGCCGGCCATGACCGTGCGGCACGCGGTGCAGGTGCCGCAGCCCTGGTCCGGGCACTGCAGCGCCGCCGCGAACGCCCGCGCGGCCACGGAGCGACCCGAGCCGGGCGGGCCGGTGAACAGCCAGGAGTGGGTCATGGCCCCGCTCGCGGCGGGCGTGCCGTCGTCCGGCTCGTCGGAGAAGCGCACCCGCGCGGCGTGCGCGGCCGCCGCCTGCAGGGCCTCCACGGCCGCGGGCTGACCGACGACCTGGGACCAGACACTCACGACGTCGATGATGCCGCACCCGTCCGACGGCCCGGGTGGACGGACCTCAGTGCTGCGCGGGCGCCGGCTGCACCGGCAGCGGCCCGGTGTGGGCGCGCTCGACGACGGGCGTGAGCACCTCGCGCAGGCGCGCGGCGACCTCGTCGGGCGAGCCGTCGGCGTCGACCCGGACGTAGCGGCCCGGGTCGGCGGCGGCCATCTCGGTGAGCGTGCGCTGCACCTGCCACGCGTTCACGATCCCTCCGGTGACGGGGGTGGCGTCGTGGACGCGGGGATCGCGGTCGAGCAGGACGGTGACGTCCGGGCGCAGGGAGCCGGTGGCCCAGGCGCCGAGACGCTGGAGGTCGGCGGCGTCGAGCTCGTCGCCGACGCGGGCGAGCGGGGAGTCCAGGTAGCCCTCGATGACGACGACCTTGCCCGCGCGCAGCGCCGGCAGCACCTCGTGGGCGAGGACGTCGGCGCGCACGGCGGCGGCGACGAGCGCCCGCGCGCGCTGCCCCTCGACCCCACTGGCCCCGACCGCGGCCGAGATCCGCGCGGTGTCGGTGGCGCTGCGCCCGGCGAGGACGACGTCGACGCCCTGGTCGGCCAGCCAGCGCACGAGGCGGTCGCTCTGGTCGGCGGTGTCGGCGCGCGAGGCGCCCTCGACGGCCACGAGCAGGCCCGGCTCGCCGTGGCGCTTGCGGCGCAGCGCGCGCTTGACGTCGGCGAGGATCGTGCGGTCACGCCGGTCGTCCATCTGCCGGTAGGCCAGGACCCCGACCGCGGCCGCGACCACCCCGGCGCCGAACAGCACGAACCGCGTGCCGTCGACCTGGGCGGGCTGCCCGAACAGCGTCAGCGTCCGCGACTGCACGAGGCCGACGAGCAGCGGCACCACCGACATCGACGCCAGCAGGTCGACCCGCACGATCGACTGCACGAACGCCACGACGCGCCCGCGCACCGCGTCCTCCACCTGCGCGCCGATGATCGTCAAGCCGGTGAGCAGGGCCGTCCCGGCGAAGAGCCCGACCAGGACGACGGTGGCCAGCGCGAGGTAGAGGTGCCACGCCACGGCCACCGTGAGCAGCGAGAGCCCCGCGCCGACGATCGCGACACCGAACAGGCGGTTGTGCGGCATCCGCTGGGCGACCCGCGGCACGGTGGCCATGCCCAGCGCCAGCCCGGTGAACAGCGCGATGAACAGCAGCGAGTACGCGGCGTCACCGCCGCCCAGGCTGGCGGCGTAGAGCCGGGCACTGGCGATCACCGCACCGCCGGCGGCGAACGCGCCGACGATGCCGATGACCAGGCCCCGCACCAGCGGTGTGGTGGAGACGAACTGGGCGCCGTCGCGCAGCATCGCCAGCAGACCCGGCGCCGCCTCGCGGCGCTCGGCGCTGCGCCCGGAGATCTCCGGGATGCGGAAGGCGACGGTGGCCGCGATGAGCAGCGCGGCGAGGCCGTTGACCACGAGCGCGAGGTGGGCCGTGGTGGTCGGGCTCGGGTCCCACCCGGGGATGTTGCCCGACTTCGAGATCAGCGCGAACACCCCGGCGGCGCTGATCACCGACACGCCGTAGGTCATCACCAGCGAGAGCTGGTTGGCCGTCTCGACCTGATCCTTGCGTCGCAGCAGGTTGGGCACCGACGAGTCCTTCGCCGGGATCCAGCACAGCGCGCACAGCTCGATGAGGAACGTGGCCACGAACAGCCACCACAGGGAGCCGACCAGCGGGATCGAGAGGAACAGCGACGCCCGCAGGACGTCACAGGTGACCATCACCGTGCGCCGGTCGAACTTGTCGGCGAGCACGCCGCCCAGCGGGGCCATGAACAGCGCGGGCAGCAGCTTGGTGGCGACCACGCCGCCGAGGGCGAAGCTCTGCGCCTGGTAGCCGTCGGTCAGCTGCGTCGCGAGGGCCGTCAGGGCGAGCAGCGAGAGCCAGTCCCCGAAGCTCGCGACCGCCGTGACGGTCCAGAGGCGACGGAACGGCCGGATGGCGAGCACGCTGCGGATCCGGTGCGTCGCGGACGCGCCGGACCCCGCGTCGGCGGCCGCGCCGCCGTGCTGCTCGTCGATCCGGATCACCCCCCCATGTCGGGTCCCAGCCGCCCGAGGGTATCGGGGGCGAGCGACACGACCGCGCTCAGCAGGCCCCGCCGGCCTGGATCTCCTCGGCCACCTGGCAGGGCGCCGGTCCGTCCGATCCCACCGCGAGCCGTTGCAGCAGCGCGCGCAGCTGGTCGCGCTCGCCCGCGTCGAGGGGGCTGAGCAGCTCGTCCTCGGCGTCCCGCAGCCGCCGCTCGAGGGCGCAGAGCCGCTCGCGACCCGTGTCGGTCAGCAGGACGTGGCGCGCCCGCCGGTCCGCGGGGTCGGGGCGCCGCGCGACGAGCCCGGCGCGCTCGAGCTCGTCGAGCAGGTAGGTCATGACCGTCCGGTCGACGCCGAGCGCGCGGGCCAGCGCGAGCTGCGTGGCGGGCGGGCCCTCCTCGAGGCTCGCGAGCACGTGGTAGCCGCGCGGGCCGCCGGGCAGGTCGGACACCACCTCCTGCACCGTCCGCAGGTGGGCGCGCGTGACGCGGCCCAGGGCCCAGCCCAGGTCGGCGGCGACGCGCGGGGTGGTCACGCCCACAGACTAGCGGCCGGCGAACACGTCTGTTGACACGATGGTCTGTAGGACAGAACATCTTGTCGACCGCGCGTTTCGTTCCCGGAGGACACCGTGACCCTGTTCCGCCTCGACAGCAGCATCCGCACCGAGGGCTCGGTGAGCCGCGAGGTCGCCGACACCCTCGAGCGCGCGTACCGCGAGCAGCACCCGGCCGACGAGGTCGTGCGTCGCGACCTGCTGGCCGACCCCGTCCCGGTCGACGCCTGGCCGCTCGCGGCGTTCGCGAGCGCCCTGCCCGCCGACCGGCGGACCGACGAGCAGCAGGCCGCCGTCGCTCTCGCCACCCGGCTCGCCGACGAGCTCGCCGCGGCCGACGCGGTCGTCATCGCGACGCCGCTCTACAACTTCGGCGTCTCCCAGCACCTCAAGGCCTGGATCGACCTGCTCATCACCGATCCCCGGTTCGCGCCCGGCACCTCGCCGCTCGCGGGCGCGCCGGTCACGGTCGTGGTCGCACGCGGCGGCGGCTACGGCGAGGGCACGCCCCGCGCCGGCTGGGACCACGCCACCGGCTGGATCGTCCGCATCCTCGCCGACGTGTTCGGCGGCGACGTCACGCTCGTGGAGGCCGAGCTGACGCTGGCCGACACGGTGCCCGCGATGGCCGAGCTGCGCCCGCTCGCGACCCAGGTGCGCGCGCAGGCCCACGAGCGGGCCGAGGGCGTCGGCCGCGCGATGGCGCGGGTCGTCGCCGAGACCCTCACGCGGGTGGCGTGACCGCAGGGGCCGGGACCGTGGCCGGTCCCGGCCTCACGTGGTGGGCGTGCCCCGCTGCGACCCGGACTTCCCGGTGGACTTGGCCGTGGAGTTGGCCGTGGTCTTCTTCGCGGGGGCCTTCTTGGCCGTGGTCTTCTTCGCGGGGGCCTTCTTGGCCGGGGCCTTCGTGGTGCCGGCCTTCGTCGGCTTGGTGCCGTCCTTGGCGCGCTTCTCGGCCAGCAGCTCGGCGGCGCGTTCGTCGGTCAGCGACTCGACCGCGTCGCCCTTGCGCAGCGAGGCGTTCACCCCGGCCCCGTCGGTGACGTAGGGGCCGAAGCGGCCGTCCTTGACCACCATCGGGTTCCCCGACGCCGGGTCGGTGCCGAGCTCCTTGAGCGGCGGCTTGGCCGCGGCCCGCCCCCGCTGCTTGGGCTGGGCGTAGAGCTGCTGGGCCTCCTCCAGCGTCACCGTGAACAGCTTCTCCTCGCTGTCCAGCGACCGGGAGTCCTTGCCCTTCTTGAGGTACGGCCCGTAGCGCCCGTTCTGCGCGGTGATCTCCTCGCCCGACTCGGGGTCGGTGCCGACGACCCGCGGCAGGCTCAGCAGCTTCAGCGCGTCGTCGAGGGTGATCTCCGAGAGCGTCATCGACTTGAACAGCGAGCCGGTGCGCGGCTTGGCCTTGTCGCCCTCGGGCAGGACCTCGGTGACGTAGGGCCCGTAACGGCCCTCCTTGGCGAGGATCTCGTGCCCGGTCGCCGGGTCGGTGCCCAGCGAGCGCCCCTCCTGCGGGGTCGCGAAGAGCTGCTCGGCCAGCGCCAGGTCGAGCTCGTCGGGCGGGAGGTCGTCGGGCAGGTTCGCCCGCTGCGAGCGCTCCTCGCCGTCCTCCGTGACGATCCGCTCGAGGTACGGCCCGTAGCGCCCGACCCGCACGACGACGTCGCGGCCCTGGTCGTCGGCGAACATCCGCAGCGAGTTGACCTCGCGCGCGTCGATGCCCTCGAGCTTGTCACCCACGAGCTTCTTCAGGCCGCCGGCCTGTGACATCGCGGCTTCCACGCCCTCGGCGCCGGTGTCGGCCCCGTGCCCGTTGGCGCCGTTGCCGTTGGCGCCGAAGTAGAAGTGCGACAGCCACGTCTCGCGCTGGGTGTTGCCCGCGGCGATGGCGTCGAGCTCGTCCTCGAGCGCGGCGGTGAAGTCGTAGTCGACGAGCCGGCCGAAGTGCTGCTCCATCAGCCCGACGACCGCGAACGCGATCCAGCTGGGGACGAGGGCCTGGCCCTTCTTCCAGACGTAACCGCGTTCCTGGATGGTGTTGATGATCGACGCGTAGGTCGAGGGACGGCCGATGCCGCGCTCCTCGAGCGTCTTGACCAGGCTCGCCTCGCTGTAGCGGGCGGGCGGGTTGGTGCTGTGCCCCTCCGGGGTCAGCTCCTCGGCGTGGACGCCGTCGCCCTCGGCCAGGCGCGGCAGGCGGCTCTCGGCGTCGTCGGCCTCGCCGCCGGCCTCCTCGTCGACGGTCTCGACGTAGGCGCGCAGGAAGCCGGGGAACGTGATCGTGCGCCCGGAGGCGGAGAACGTGCACTCCTCGCCGGTGGCCGCGGTGCCCGTGATGCGCACGCTCATCGTGGTGCCGCGCGCGTCGCGCATCTGGCTCGCGATGGTGCGCTGCCAGATCAGCTCGTAGACGCGGAACTCGTCGCCGGAGAGCTCTCCTCCCACCTGGCCGGGGGTCCGGAACGTCTCCCCCGCCGGGCGGATCGCCTCGTGCGCCTCCTGCGCGTTCTTGACCTTGCGCGTGTACTGGCGCGGCTTCTCGGCGACGTTCTCCTCGCCGTAGAGGTCGCGGGCCTGGGTGCGCGCAGCGTTGATCGCGGTCTCCGACAGCGTCGTGGAGTCCGTGCGCATGTAGGTGATGTAGCCGTTCTCGTAGAGCCGCTGCGCGGTGCGCATCGTGCGCTCGGCCGAGAACCGCAGCTTGCGGCCACCCTCCTGCTGCAGCGTGGAGGTCATGAACGGCGCGTAGGGCTTGCGGGTGTAGGGCTTCTCCTCCACCGAGGAGACCGTGTAGTCGCGGTCGGCGAGGGCCTCGGCCAGGCGGCGGGCGTCGCCCTCGTCGAGACGTCGGACCTCGGTGGAGCCGGAGCCGCTCTTGAGCTGCCCGCGGGCGTCGAAGTCGCGGCCGGTGGCGACCCGGGCGCCGTCGATCGCCGTCAGCGAGGCCTTGAAGGTCGGCGTGTTGCCGGTGTCCTGGGCCTTGTCGGTGCGCAGCTGCGCCTCGATGCCCCAGTAGCCGGCGGAGACGAACGCCATCCGCTCGCGCTCGCGCTCGACGATGACGCGGGTGGCCACCGACTGCACCCGGCCCGCCGAGAGCTTCGGCATGACCTTCTTCCACAGCACGGGGCTGACCTCGTAGCCGTAGAGCCGGTCGAGGATGCGGCGGGTCTCCTGCGCGTCGACGAGGTCCTGGTCGAGGTCGCGCGGGTTCGCGGCGGCGGCCTGGATCGCCGACTCGGTGATCTCGTGGAACACCATGCGCCGGACCGGGACCTTCGGCTTGAGGGTCTCCAGCAGGTGCCAGGCGATGGCCTCGCCCTCGCGGTCGCCGTCCGTCGCGAGGTAGAGCTCGTCGACCTCCTTGAGGGCGTCCTTGAGCTCGGTGACCGTCGACTTCTTGTCCGGCGAGACGACGTACAGCGGCTCGAACGAGTTGTCGACGTCGACACCGAGGCGCGCCCAGGACTGGCCCTTGTACTTGGCCGGCACGTCGGCGGCGCCGCGCGGCAGGTCGCGGATGTGGCCGCGGCTGGACTCGACGATGTAGCGCGAGCCCAGGTAGTCGGCGATCTTGCGGGCCTTGGCCGGGGACTCGACGATCACCAGTCGGCGGCCGCCGTCGCCGGCGGGCGTCGCGCCGCCCCGACCGGTCTTCCTGCCGCCGCCGGAGCCCTTGGCCCGGGACGTGGCGCCCGACGCCGCGCGCGTGCCGGACCGCCCCGTCGACCCCTGCTCGGTGGGGGTCGCGGTGTCGGTGGTCGCGCTGCGTGCTGTCGTCGAGCCCTTCGTCGGAGCCACGGGCATGCCTCGTCTCGTCGTACCGGTGGCGGATGGCCACTCGCCGCCAGTGTGCCTCACGGTCTCCCCGGCGCCAGGCTCCACCGGTGGCGTCACGCCGTCCACGGGTGGAGGAACGCGGGGCGACGGCGGCCGTTCGGCCCTCGTCCTGGACCGATCGTCGCTGGACACGGGGCCGCTTCCGGAGCATCCGGCGTGGTGTCAGCGGCCTCACACCGGCCAGATGCCCTCGACGAGATCGCGGGGGGGACGCCCCACCAGCTCGCCGAGCCGACCCTGCCGTCGGGCGCCGACGATACGCAGGGCCGGCGAGCGGCCGTCACCGGCCAGGGTCGCACCGAGTCCCGCGCGGCGACTCGCCGTGAGCAGGAGCTCGTCGAGGCACCGGGCGACGGGGTCCAGGCCGAGGCTGTAGGCACGGCCGTCGCGCCCGCCGGCCGCGAGCACCCACAGCCGCAGCCGCGGTCCGTCGAGCTCGAACCCCGGCGGGAGGACCTTTGTTCCCCGGTCCGTGGTCCAGCCGCGGGCGAGGTCGGCGAGATCGGTCCGGAACGCCGTGCGCACCTCCGGACGCCCGTCCCCGGCGTGCCCCACCTCCGCCGGCACTCCCCGCGCTTCCAGCGCGCAGCACACCGCCCGCGCCCGCCACCTCGCCACCGGGTCCTCCGCCTGCGGGGGCCGATCGCACACGGGTGTGCGAGCAATGCGGCTTTGCTGGCGTTCAAAGCCAGGATCGCCACATCCTCGCGGCAGCGACACGCCGGTCGGGCGCGGGCCCGGGCCGGCGCGCACCCCGAAGCGGGCGGCAAGCTCGTCGGGATCGAGGTCGAGGAACGCCAGGTCCTCGAGGTCGACGTCGAGGTCCGGTACGGGGTCCTCGAAGGCCGGCTCGGCGGGCGCATCGGGTACCTCCGCGTCGTCCTCCGCGTCGTCCTCCGCGTCGTCCTCCGCGTCGTCCCGCGCGTCTGCGTCCTCCCCGGCGTCGTCCTCCGGCTGCGGCGGCGGACCCAGGACGATCACCAACCGCGCCGCCGACCCGCGGCCGAACAGCTCCGCCTGCCCGGGACCGCAGAGCAGACCCTCGAGGTCGCCCAGACCGCGCGGACGGGCGTCCGCCGACCAGAACGACAGCTGCCCCACGACCGCGGAGCCTAGAACACGCGTTCGAACGGACGACGCCTCCGACACGGGCCTCACACCGTCCGCAGGCCCACCACGCGCAGGAGGTCGAGCAGCACGGCGTCGTGGCTGCCGGGCACGGCGGAGCAGGCGACCCGCCGCTGGTCGTCCTCGGGCACCTCGCCGCACTGACGTGACCTCCCCCTGGACGAACGAACGGCGCGTTCGCTGCTTCGCGAGCAGCGAACGCGCCGTTCGTGTCGTGCGGAGCGGGCCCCGTCAGGCCTGCGCGGTCGCCGGGGCGTCCTGGTTGGAGTCGGCGATCGCGGTCGAGCGGCGCTTCGACACGTAGATCGCGACGGCGATGCCGAGGACGGCGACCACCGCGATGGTGATGCGCACCGCGGGGTTGGCGTCCACGCCGACCGACAGGGCGACGACGGCCGGGGCGATCAGCACCGAGACCAGGTTCATGACCTTGATCAGCGGGTTGATCGACGGGCCGGCGGTGTCCTTGAACGGGTCACCGACGGTGTCGCCGATGATCGTCGCCTCGTGGGCGTCGGAGCCCTTGCCGCCGTGGTTGCCGTCCTCGACCAGCTTCTTGGCGTTGTCCCAGGCACCACCGGAGTTGGCCAGGAACACCGCCATGAGGGTGCCGGCCGCGATCGCGCCGCCGAGGTAACCCGCGAGCGGGCCGACGCCGAGACCGAAGCCGACGGCGATCGGGGCGAGGATCGCGAGCAGACCCGGGGTGGCCAGCTCGCGAAGGGCGTCGCGGGTGCACAGGTCGACGACCCGGCCGTACTCGGGACGCGCCGAGCGGTCCATGATCCCGGGGATGTCGCGGAACTGGCGACGCACCTCGAACACGACCGCGCCGGCCGCGCGGGACACGGCGTTGACGGCCAGGCCCGAGAACATGAACACGACGGCGGCGCCGATGATCACGCCGACCAGCAGGTTCGGGGCGGTGATGTTGTAGATGTCGCCGAGCGCCTGGCCCGCCTCGCGGTAGGCCGTGGTGATCGCGTCGTTGTACGACCCGAACAGCGCGGTCGCGGCGAGCACCGCCGTCGCGATCGCGATGCCCTTGGTGATCGCCTTGGTGGTGTTCCCGACCGCGTCGAGCTCGGTGAGAATGTCCGCACCGGCGCCCTCGACGTCGCCCGACATCTCGGCGATGCCCTGCGCGTTGTCCGACACCGGACCGAAGGTGTCCATGGCGACGATGACGCCGACCGTGGTCAGCAGGCCGGTGCCCGCGAGGGCGACGGCGAACAGCGCGACGAACACCGAACCCGAGAGCAGGAACGCGCCGTAGACCGAGGCACCGATGACGAGCGCGGTGTAGACGGCGGACTCGAAGCCGACCGAGATGCCGGCGAGGATCACCGTCGCCGCACCGGTGAGCGAGCTCGTGCCGACGTCCTTGACCGGCTGGGTCTCGGTGCCGGTGTAGTAGCCCGTCAGCGACAGGATGACGATCGCGAGCACGATGCCGATGGCGACCGCGGCGAACGCGATGATCTGCGGGTTCCCGGCCGCGGCCAGGTCGCCGATGCGGGCGGCGTCGACGCCGGGCAGCTCGGCGAAGCTCGACGGCAGGTAGGTGAACGCGGCGATCGTGCACAGCACGATGGAGATAACCGCGGACACGTAGAAGCTGCGGTTGATCGCGCGTAGCGCGTTCTCGCCCTCGCGGGTGCGGGTGATGAACACGCCGATGATGGCGGTGACGACACCGATCGCCGGGATGATCAACGGGTAGGTCAGGCCGAGGGTGCCGAACGCGACCGAGCCCAGGATCAGCGCCGCGACCAGGGTCACGGCGTAGGACTCGAACAGGTCGGCAGCCATGCCGGCGCAGTCACCGACGTTGTCGCCCACGTTGTCGGCGATCGTCGCGGCGTTGCGGGGGTCGTCCTCGGGGATGTTCTGCTCGACCTTGCCTACGAGGTCGGCGCCGACGTCGGCGGCCTTGGTGAAGATGCCGCCGCCGACACGCATGAACATGGCGAGCAGGGCCGCGCCCAGACCGAAGCCCTCGAGGACGCGGGGGGCCTCCTCGTGGAAGATCAGCACCACGATCGCTGCGCCGAACAGGCCCAGCCCGACGGTCGCCATGCCGACGACACCGCCGGTCCGGAACGCGATCTTCGCGCCCTTGTCGCGGCCACCCGGCTCGCGGGCGGCGGCGGCGACGCGGATGTTGGCCTGCGTCGCGAGGTTCATGCCCAGCGCACCGATCGCCATCGAGAAGAGGGCGCCGACGACGAAGGCGACCGAACGGCCGATCAGCTCGCCCGTGCTGTTCGCGGGCAGGGCGAAGAGCACCAGGAAGACGACCACGATGAACGGCGCCAGGGTCCTGAACTGGCGCTTGAGGAACGCGCTGGCGCCCTCCTGCACCGCCCGGCCGATGTCACGCATGCCCTGCGTGCCCTCGTCGGCGGCGAGGACCTGCTGGCGCAGGACGACGCCGATGATCAGCGCGATGGCGGCCACGGCTGCCACCACGATGACCACGATGTTGTCGCTCGCGGAGAACGAGATCCCCGCGGCGAGGACGGACGCTTGCATCCAGCCTCCCGGTTGGCTTCAACGCACGACGCGCCCGGCCAGGCCTCGCGGCGACCTCGGCGCGTGATTCAGCCACCGGCCCGACACGCCGGGTGGTGGACAGGTGCCGCAGTGTAGGAGGTGCGTGTCACCAGGGCGCACAGCAGTTCCCCCGGTGGCTGTGAGGTGCCTTTCTTTCACGAGGGGCGGCGAGACCGACGAGGCTGTGTCAGTGTCGGCGTGCGTGGGCGGCAACCACAGCGACGACGTTCTCGAGGGCCCGAGCCGGGGCTCGGTGCTGCTGCGCCGCGTCCTCGCCGGCACGCCCGCGGGCGAGAGCCCGCTGACCCACGCCGAGTTCGTCGCCGCCCGCGAGGGCAAGACCGAGGGCTGGCCCGCCTGGGTGCCCGAGGCCGTCCGCGCCCCGCTGACCGCCCACGGCGTGACGCAGCCGTGGAGCCACCAGGTCGCCGCCGCGGAGCGGGCGTGGGCGGGCGAGCACGTCGTCGTCGCCACCGGCACGGCGTCGGGGAAGTCGCTGGCCTACCAGCTGCCGGTGCTCACGCGCCTGCACACCGACCCCCGCGCCACCGCGCTCTACCTCTCGCCGACCAAGGCGCTCGGCGCCGACCAGCTGCGCACCGTGCTCGACCTGGACGTCGAGGGCGTGCGCGCCGCGTCGTACGACGGGGACACCCCGATCCCCGAGCGCGACTGGGTGCGCCAGCACGCGACGTGGGTGTTCACCAACCCCGACATGCTCCACCGCGGGGTCCTGCCGCGGCACGGGCGCTGGACGACCTTCCTGCGCCGTCTGCGCTACGTCGTCGTCGACGAGTGCCACACCTACCGAGGGCTCTTCGGGTCACACGTCGCGCTGCTGCTGCGCCGGCTGCGGCGGGTGTGCGCGCGCTACGGCGCGCACCCGACCTTCGTGCTGGCGTCGGCGACGGTGTCCGAGCCGGCGCGCTCGGCGTCGGTGCTGACCGGCCTGGACGTGGCCGACGTCACCGAGGACTCCTCGCCGCGCGGGGCGCGGGCCGTCGCGCTGTGGGAGCCGCCGCTGCTCGAGGAGGTCACCGGGGAGAACGGGGCGCCGGTGCGGCGTTCGGCGGGCGCGGAGACCTCGCGGATGCTGGCCGACCTCGTGCTCGAGGGCGCCCGGTCGCTGGCGTTCGTGCGCTCGCGGCGCGGGGCGGAGCTGACCGCGCTCGGGGCGCGGCGGGTGCTGGCGGAGGTCGATCCCGATCTGGCGGAACAGGTCGCCGCGTACCGCGCCGGCTACCTGCCCGAGGAGCGCCGGGCCCTCGAGCAGGCGTTGCTGTCGGGGTCGCTGCGCGGGGTGGCGACGACGAACGCCCTGGAGCTGGGCGTGGACATCGCCGGGCTCGACGCCGTGGTGGTGGCCGGTTTCCCCGGGACCCGGGCGTCGTTCTGGCAGCAGGCGGGGCGCGCTGGGCGGTCGGGGGACGATGCCCTCGTTGTCCTCGTGGCCCGCGACGACCCGCTCGACACCTACCTCGTCCACCACCCCGAGGCGATGCTCGGCGCGCCGCTCGAGCGCTGCGTGCTCGACCCGACCAACCCCTACGTGTTGGCCCCGCACCTGGCCTGCGCGGCGTCGGAGATCCCCCTGACGCGCGAGGACGTGGAGGCGCTGGGAGGCGCGTCGGCCCTGTCGGTCGTCGACGACCTCGTGGCCGAGGGGTTGCTGCGCCGGCGTCGCGGCGGGTGGTTCTGGTGGCACCCCAGCGACCGCCCGCACGCCGGCGTCGACATCCGGGGCAGCGGCGGCGAGCAGGTCGTCCTCGTGGAGTCCGACACCGGGCGGATGCTCGGCACCGTCGACCCGGGGACCGCGCCGGCGACGATCCACCCGGGCGCGGTGCACCTGCACCAGGGCGAGAGCTACGTCGTCGATTCCCTCGACCTCGACGAGGGAATCGCGCACCTGCACGCCGAGGACCCGGAGTGGACGACCCAGGCGCGGTCGGTGATCGATATCACGGTCGAGGAGACCGAGCAGTGCGCGTCGTACGGGGATCTCCAGGTGTGTCTGGGAAGCGTCGAGGTGACCGAGCAGGTCGTGGGTTTCCTGCGCAAGCTCCCCTCGGGCCGGGTGATCGACTCGGTGCCGCTGGACATGCCCGCGCGCTGCCTGCGCACCCGTGCGGTCTGGTACACGCTCCCCGAGTCAGCGCTGGTCGTGGCGGGGTTGCCGCCGGCGCGGTGGCCGGGAGCGCTGCACGCCGCCGAGCACGCGGCGATCGGGATGCTTCCGCTCGTCGCGACCTGCGACCGCTGGGACATCGGCGGGGTCTCCACCGCTCTGCACCCCGACACCGGCCGGCCGACGGTGTTCGTCCACGACGGTCACCCCGGCGGCGCGGGCTTCGCCGACCGCGCGCACGAGGCGATCCGCGAGTGGCTCGCGGCCACCCGCGACGCGATCTCGGCCTGCGAGTGTCCGTCGGGGTGCCCGTCGTGCGTCCAGTCGCCGAAGTGCGGCAACGGCAACGACCCGCTCGACAAGACCGGCGCGATCCTGGTGCTCGACGCGGTGCTGGGGCGGTTGGCGGAGGGGCCGGGGTAGCAGCGAACGCGCTGTTCGTGCGCGTAGAAGCAGCGAACAGCACGTTCGCTGCATCGGGGGCGAGGGTTGGGCTCCGCCGCGGGTCGGGGGTTCTCCGGTCCGTCCCGACCCGCGGCGAGGTCTTCACGCCGCAGGCCGGGGAGATCGTCGACCCGGCCTGCGGCGCCGTGTGGGGCGGCGGTGGGCGACGCGCATCGCGTGCGCCCACCGCCGCGGGGTCCTCCCCTGCGCCGGACCGGCGGCCGGTCGCGACGGGTGCACCGGCGCGTCGGCGTGGGGTGTCCGGGTGGGGCGACGGGCGCGGCTGTCGGCGGCCTGCGCAGCTCCGCTGCGCGTCGTGCCGCGTGGACGGCCTCGCTGGTCGGCGTCGGCCCCGAGGGGACCCGTGAGTGGAGTTGTGGGGGTGTCGCGGTCGCGGTCTAGGAACGGACCCCGGTCGCGACGGTGGCCAGGCGGTAGGTCGAGCCGCCGCCGGCGATGGTCGGGCGCTGCGCGACGGCCTCGGCCAGCGCGTCCTGCACCCGGAACGGGTCGGGCAGGTTCCAGCCGCAGGCCGACGGGCGCACCCGCCAGTGGACCGAGCCCTGCGGGTAGGTCGACGGCGGTGCGGCGAACCAGCTGCCGCGGCCGTGCAGCACGATGCCCGCCCGCTCGGCGAGGTCGGGGCGCAGCGGCTCGCCGGCGCCCACCGGGAACAGCCACTCGCCGGTCGGCGTGGCGGCGATCGGGACCGGGACCCCGACCGCACGGAGCACCGCAGCGGCCCGGCGACCGACGGTGGCCGGCACCTCGAGCACGTCGAAGGTCAGGCCGGTCGGCAGGATGATCGAGTAGGGCAGACCCGACCACCACTCGGCGATCTGGTCGCAGTCGGTGGAGGCGCGGCGCGCCCACTCGTCGAGCACGGGGCACGGCCCGACCTGGGGGGCGTCGGGGCAGCCGCTCCAGACCTCACCCTGGGGGAACGTGCCGGGGACGACGGCCCACCCGTGGTCGGCGAGCACCATCGCCTCGGCGCGGAGCTCCGTGCCGTAGACGGCGCGGTAGCTGTCCCACCACTGCATCGGTTCCTCCTCGGCCCGGTCCCGAACCCTCCAGCCCGGTGACCTGTTCCCAGTAACGGCTCGCGCACGTCGCTTCGCCACCCGTCATCGCCCATCGGCCGTGATCACACGCCGAGCGTGGCCCTCGGCCCCGCTCAGCGGGCGAGCGCGCGACGAGCCGGAGGGACCTGCCCGTTTGCCCGACCGGGTCGCCGCTCGGCCGGGACCGCCCTCCGCTCGTCCCGGGCCCGCTCGTCACCGGTCGCCCCCGGTCACCGGCGGACGCCCGCTCGGGGGGCCCTCGGCCGCCACCGGTCCCGCGCGGGCGTGTCCAGCGGCGTCGCCGGACACGCTGGGCATGCACCCGCAGGCGCTGGCCGTGATCACGATCACGGTCCATCCCTCGACGGCGCAGTGGACGAGCCGGGCGCCGTTCGTGGCGACGACGTCGGCGGCCCGGGCGCAGGCCACGTCGCGACCCCGAACGACCTCCCGCGCGCCGGCGAGAGCGGCCAGGTCGGCGGCGGTCTCGGCCCGGTGCCGCGCGAGCGTCGCCGCGCCCACCTGCAGCCCCAGCCCCAGCAGCAGCACGAGGACGCCCACGGCCGCCGCGGCGAGGACGGTGACCGCGCCGGTGTCCTCGGCGCGGCGCCACCGACCGCCCGCCGTGCCGCTCATCGGGGGGCTCCGGGCCGGCCGGGGAGCGGCTCGGTGAGCGGCGGCCCACCGGTGGGCGGCACGTCCGCCGCCGCGGTCGTGGCGGCGGGTGGCGTCCCCGACGCCGGCGGCTCCCCGGTCGTCCCGGCACCGCCGTCGTCCGCGGCGCCGGCGAGCGGATCGGGTCCCTCGACCGCGGCGACCGACGCCGGCTCGCGGGACGCCGTCGCCTCGGCGGCCACGCGCACGGCCGGCAACGCCGAGCCGAGCGGGGGCGCGCGCACGCGGGCGACGACGTCGTCCCCGCGGACCTCGACGCTCACCTCCGCCCCGCCGGGCAGCAGCCGTGCCGCCGCCCGGCGGGCGCCCTCGGGGTCGCCGCGGGCCGCCAGCCGGGCCGCCTCGGTGGCCGCATCGACGCACCGCAGTTGGAGCACCATCGCGCCCATCGCCGCCAGCACCGCGGCGAGCACCACCACCAGCGTCCCGACGGCGAACGCCGCCTCGACCGTGGCCGAGCCCGCGTCGGCGGTCAGAACGTGCTCGTCAGCGCCCGCTGCACGATCGCGGTGAGTGCCCCGACGATCGAGTCGCCGGTGATCACGGTGTAGAGCAGCGCACCGAAAGCGGCCGCCGCGATCGTGCCGATGGCGTACTCCGCGGTCGACATGCCGGCGTCGTCGTCCCGCAAGTGGGCCAGGCGGGCGCGCACGCCCGACGGACTGGTCGATGTGGACACGGGTCTCTCCTCTCCTCCCACGCCCCGGCGGGGCGTGCGGCCTCATCGCTGCTCCAGCAGCGGACCGGCGAGCCCCACGACGACCGGGACGATGCCCAGGGCGAGGAACGCCGGCAGGAAGCACAGGCCGAGCGGCCCTGTGACGAGCACGCCCGCCCGCTCGGCGCGCGCCTCGACCTCGTCCGCCGCCTCGCACCGGACGTCATCGGCGACAGCCTCGACCACCTCGGCCACGGCGGCGCCGCTGCGCGCCGAGCGGCGGGCGGCGCGGGCGAGCCGGGCGGTGTCCGGTTCGTCGAGGGCCGGTGCCCACGCCGTGGCGGGGTCGGCGCCCAGGGTGACGAGGTCGGCGACCCGGGCGAGCGCGGCGCCCGCCGCGGTGGGGAGCACCGGGATGACGGCCCGCGCCGCGTGGTCGAGTGCGAGCCCGGCGCGCAGGCAGGCGGCGAGCTGGTCCCAGGCGCCGGCGAGGCCGAGCGGGTCGGGGCGCGAACGGGCGTGGTGGGTCCGCCACCGCGGTAGGAACCCCGCGACCGCGAGCCCCGCGCCGACGGCGAGCGCCGCCGGGGCCGCGCCGAGACCTGCCACGCCCGCCGCCAACCCGACGACGACCAGCGCCGCGCCCGGCACGAGCCCTTCCCGCGCGCCGGCCGCCGGCCGCAGAGGCCGCGGAGGCCGCGGGACGGCGCGGTGGTGGGCGGTCACCGGGCCCGGCGCCACGAGCAACGCGGCGGCCAGGGCGAGCAGGGCCGCGCCGACCGCGTCCGCGGCCGTCACCGCGCCACCCCGTCGACGATGCGCTCGGTCCACGCGAGACCGGCGCAGGCCAGGCCCACGCCCACCACCAGGAGCCCCTGGCCGACCAGCCCGCCGGTGAGCACCGCGATCGGTCGCGCGCCGATCCCCTCCCCGAGCAGGACCCCGAGCACCGGCAGCCCGGCGAGCACCGCCGCGGTCGCCCGCGGCCCGGCCAGGCGCGCCCGCAGACCGCCGGCGACGCGCGCCCGGGCCCGCAGGTCTTCGGCGACCGCCCCGGCCGGGCCGGCCAGCGCGATGCCATGGCGCTCGGCCAGGGCCCACGCACCGGCGAGGCGGTCGAGGTGCTCGGCCACGGCCGGCTCCCGGGTCCGCGCGGCGCGCAGGACCTGGGGCACGTCGCCACCGAGGTGGGCGGTCGCGCCGACCAGCGCCATCACCCGCGCGGCGGCCGGGTGGGCGTCGGCGCCCGCGGCGGCCGCCGCCCCGGCCGGAGGAGCGCCGGCCCGCACCTCGGCGGCGAAGGAGGCCAGGGCCTCGGCCAGCCCGGCCGTCGCCGAAGCCCGCTCACGTTCCGCCCGCGCCGTCGTGCGGTGCCGGTGCAGCGTCGCGGCGAGCACGACGGCAGCCACCGCGCCCCCGGGGCCGGCGAGCAGCCCCCCGAGGACCGCGGCGGCGGGCAGGAGGACCGCGCGGCGCCCGACCAGCTCCCGCGCACGGCCCGGGACCGCGAGCCGCGCACCACGCGGCGGTGAGAGCCGCAGCGCCACCCGCGGCGGCGGCCAGCTCGCCAGCGCCGCGGCGAGGAGGAGCAGCGCCGGCGCACTCACGCCGGCTCCCGGTGCAGCAGCGACACGCCGGCAGCGACGGGCACCGCGTGCGACGTCGGGGCGGGCGGACCGTCGGGCGGCGGGTCCTCCCACGGCGGCGCCACGCCGCGCTCGCGCAGCACGGCCGCCAGATCGGCCCGCCCGACCGCCCAGCCCTCGCCCCGTGACCAGGCCGGCACGACCGCCACCTCGCCCGCACCATCGCGCCGCCGCAGCACACCGACCGCGTCGAGGACGCGGCGCCCGTCGCCGCCGCGGCGCACCTGCAGGACGACCTGCACCGCCGCCGCGAGCTGGCTGTGCAGCGCCGCCGGGGCCAGCCCGCCCAGCGCGGCGAGCGCCTCCAGCCGCGCCGGTACCTCCCGCGGCGCGTTCGCGTGCACCGTGCCCGCGCCGCCGTCGTGGCCGGTGTTGAGTGCGGCGAGCAGCTCGACGACCTCCGCGCCCCGGACCTCGCCGACGACGAGCCGGTCGGGGCGCATCCGCAGCGCCTGGCGCACGAGGTCGCGGAGCAGGACCTGCCCGGCCCCCTCGACGTTGGCCGGCCGGGCGACCATCCGCACCACGTGCGGGTGCGCCGGCCGCAGCTCCTCGGCGTCCTCGACGCACACGATCCGCTCGCTCGCCGCGACCTCGCCCAGCAGCGCCGAAAGGAGCGTCGTCTTGCCCGAGCCCGTGCCCCCGACGACGAGGAAGGCCAGGCGGGCGGCGACCACGGCCCGCAGCAGCGCGGCACCGCCCGCGTCGACGGTGCCGCCGGCCTCGAGCGCGGCGAGGTCGTGACGGGCGGGCCGCAGCACGCGCAGGGACACGCACGTGCCGTCGGCGGCGACGGGCGCGAGCACCGCGTGCAGCCGCACACCCGAGCCCGGCAGGCGGGCGTCGACGTAGGGGCTCGCGTCGTCGAGGCGGCGCCCCGCCGCGCCCGCGAGCCGCTGCGCCAGGCGGCGGACCGCGTCCTCGTCCGGGAACGACACCTCCGTGCGCTCCAGGCCCGCCCCGCGGTCCACCCAGACCGCGTCCGGGGCCGTGACCAGCACGTCGGAGGTGGCAGGGTCGCGCAGCAGGGGCTCGAGCGGACCGGCGCCCACCAGCTCGCGCTGCAGGCCGCGCACCGCCGCCAGCACGTCGGCGTCGCCGACCACCCCCCGCGCCTCCGCCCGCACGGCCGCCGCGAGCTCGGTGACCCCGGCCTGCCCGCCGGAGGTCACCAGCCGCGCCCGCACCCGCTCGACGAGCTCCGGGGCGGTGCTCATGCGGCCCGTCCCCGCTCGGTCACGGCCTCGAGCGCGTCGAGCACGGCCACGGCCGCGTCCTGCAGCGGACCGCGGCGCAGCCCGGGCACGCGACCGCGATCGAGCGCCGCCGCGAGCCCCGGCTCGGGCGCCACCGACACGAGCAGGTCGATGCCGAGGGCGTGCGCCACGTCCTCGCCGTCGAGGCCGCCGGGCGCGGGCCCGCGCACCACGAGCCGCAGCGGCACGCCGCGGTGCGCGAGCGGCTCGGCGACCCGGGTGGCCGCGGCGACCGCGCGCACCTCGGCGGGCACGAGGAGCACCACGAGGTCGGCGGCGTCGGCGACGGCCAGCGCCGTGTCCGTGGGGTGGCGGGGCAGGTCGCACACGACGATCTCGCCCGCCCGGCGCCCGGCCTCGATCACCGCCACCGCCGCGCCGGGCTCGGGCCCGGCGCCGCCGCGGTCGCACGAGAGCACGGTGAGCAGGCCGTCCGGGGAGGGCAGGGCCTCGTGCAGCGACGCCGCCGCCACCCGGCCGCCGCCCCCGTGGCCGAGCGCCAGCCCGCCCCACCGCAACCCCTCGAGCTCCTCGGCCCCGGCGACCAGGTCGAGCCCCCCACCGAGCGGGTCGCAATCGACGAGCAGCACCCGCGTCCCCCGGCTGCCCGCACGGGCGGCGACGGCCACCGCGAGCACCGAGGCCCCGGCCCCGCCGCGCCCCCCGACCACGGCGACGACGCGGCCCGGGCCGGACTCGGGCGCCGGACCAGTGTCGGCGAGCGCCCCCACCAGCCAGTCCTCGCCCTCGGGCAGCGACACCACGTGCTCGGCGCCCACCCCGACCGCGCGCTCCCAGATCGTCCCCGGGGGTTCGTCGCGGCACAGCAGCACGACCCCGTCGCGCCGGCCGAGCCGCAGCGGTCCGACGGCCCGCGCGGCGGCCTCGTCGAGCAGCACCAGCCCGGCGGAGTGCCATCGGCGCCGCACGCCGGCGGCGTCGGGCACCCGTTCGAGCTCGACCCCCGCCGCGGCCGCGAGACGCACCACCTCGTCGAGGAGATCCTCGTCGTCGGTCATCACCACCACGCGTCGCGCGCCCGTCCCGGTCATCCGCCCGCCCTCCTCGTCCGCGGCGCGCTACCGCGCCGGCGAGGAGCACGCTGCCCCGACGCCGACCGTCGGCGGGAGCACGGGCGGGGCGCCTGTGGACGGACGCCGGGGATGGGGACGGAGCCGCGTCGCGCTGACGCGGGGACAGGGCCGGACGCCGCAGCGGCGGCGTCCCGTCAGCCGCCCGCGGCGTCTGCGATGCCCAGGCCCTCGCGGGCCCCGACCTGCCACGCCTGGGCGCAGTGCGCGAACCACCGAGCGAGGCCCTCGGGGTCGCCGGTGGCGAAGGCGGCGGCCGCCTCGCCGTACTCGCCGGCCGCGCGGTAGTGCCCGACCTCGGGCACGGCGAGCCCCTTGGGGTCGAGACCGGTGCCCACGGCGGTGAGGCGTGCCGCGGCCCGCGCCACCACTCCCGTGGCCGCCGGGAACGGCGCGAGGGCCAGCAGCTCGCCGTGGACGACGGCGACGAGCACGGGCGCGGGGACGCCGGTGCCGCCCGTGACCAGCCCGGCGAGGGCGTCGAGGCGCTCGCCGACACCGGGGTCGCGGCGGGGGCGGCCGAGGTCGTCGTCGGTGATCCCGGGCAGGTCGGCGGCGGCGAGCACGTGCAGCCGCGCCAGCGCCTGCCGCGGCGCCGAGCGCCACGCGGCGAGCAGCCCGCCCAGCGCCTCGGCCACCCGCAGCGACCCGGCGAGCACGGGGTCGGTGACGGGTCCCTCGGCGGGCAGCTCCGCCGACCCGCCGTCGAGGCTGGCGGACGCCCTCGCGGCGCGCACGGAGGCCTCGGCGGCGGTGCTGGGCCAGCCTCGACGGTTCGCGCGGTGGTTGTGCACGCGCGTCAGCGCCTCGCGCACGGCGTCCGCGTCGGCGGCGACGCCGGGCAGGCGGGTCAGGGGCTCCAGCGGGTCGGCCACGGAGGCCAATCGTTCCAGTTGCCCGGTCGCGGCCGGCGTCACGCCTCCCACCACCTCGTCCGGGGCGACAGCACGGACCTTGACCGGTCACGACGAGATGAGGTGCATGTGAGGAAGCGACCACCGGGCAGACCCGCGTGACCGGAGCCACACGACCGCGGCACGCCCGGAGAGGAGCGACCATGTCGAGCACGACGGACATTCGCGAGGAACGCACGACCCAGACGGCACCCACGCCCGCCCCCGACCCCACCAGCAGCATCGCGGACCCCGGTCCGCTCGGGCTGGCCGCGTTCGCGCTGACGACGTTCGTGCTCAGCCTCTTCAACGCCGGCATCGCCCCCGAGGCCCTGGAACCGATCGTCCTGCCGCTGGCCCTGTTCTACGGCGGCATCGTGCAGCTGCTCGCGGGCATGTGGGAGTTCCGCAAGGCCAACACCTTCGGTGCCACCGCGTTCGGGTCCTACGGGGCGTTCTGGATCGCCTTCGCCGCCTACGTGCAGATCATCGAGCCGGAGCTGGCGGCCAGCGGCGTGCCGGAGTCGTCGATCACCACGGCGACCGGAATCTTCCTCGTCGGCTGGACCCTGTTCACGCTCTACATGCTCGTGGCCTCGCTGCGCACGACCGGCGCCCTGGTCGCCGTGTTCGCCACGCTGTTCCTGACCTTCGCGCTGCTCACCATCGGTGACCTCACCGGCGTCGACGCCATCGCCACGATCGGCGGGATCGTCGGCCTCGTGACCGCCTTCGTCGCCTGGTACGCCTCCGCCGCCGTGGTCACCAACGCCACGTGGGGCCGCACCGTGCTCCCGGTGGGCCCGCGCAGCTGACGGGGCACCCTGCGGGCGTGCAGCCCGCCGGTGACGACGTCGCGGGTGACCTCGTGGTCACCCGCGACGTCGTGCTGTCGGCGGCGGACCTGCGCTGGCGCTTCTCCCGCGCCGGCGGCCCGGGCGGGCAGGGCGTGAACACCACCGACTCGCGCGTCGAGCTCTCGGTCGACCTGCGCCACGCGCCCCTGCGCGAGCAGGACCGCGACCGGCTGCTGGCCCGGCTGTCCGGTCGCCTGCACGACGGTGTCCTCACCGTCGTCGCGGCCGACGACCGGTCCCAGCGCCGCAACCGTCGCTCCGCCCGGCAGCGGCTGGCGGCGGTGCTGCGCGACGCGCTGGCTCCCGACCCTCCCGCGCGGCGCGCCACGGCGCCGTCCCGCGCCGCGCGGCGACGTCGTCTCGAGGCGAAGCGCCGGCAGGGCGCGGTCAAGGCCCTGCGCCGGGCGCCGCGTGAGGAGTAGACCCCGTCGGGGGAACCGGCGGAGTACCGCACGCGGGCACGGGGAAGACCTCGACGGCCGTGATCACACGACGGGCGCCGCAGCCGCGGCCCACCGCCGGTGACGTGGCACGATGACCGACCTCAGCACCCGCTCGCACCACCGCCCCGAGCGAACCGACCCCCGCCAGGAGGGCCCGTGACCCGCCCCGAGCAGCCCGCCAGCGGCTCGTCCGCCCCGCCGGTCGTGCCGTCGATCCCCCTCAACGCCGAGCCGGTGCGCCAGAACGGCGACGCCTCCGTCGGGTCGCTGGTCAAGGAGGTCACGACCCACGTATCGACGCTGGTCCGGGCCGAGGTCGAGCTGGCCAAGACCGAGATCACCGCCGAGGTGAAGAAGGGCCTGCAGGGCAGCGTCTTCTTCGTCGTCGCGGGCGCGATCGCCGTGTTCAGCCTGTTCTTCCTCTTCATCGCCGTGGCCGAGGCGTTCAACCTCATCTGGCCGAGCCAGCAGTGGGCGGGCTACTTGGTCACCTTCGGGCTGATGCTCGGCGCCGCGGGCCTCGCCGGGTTCCTCGGCTACCTCAAGGTCCGCAAAATCCGGGCGCCCGAGCGCACGATCGAGTCGGCGAAGGAGTCGGTCGAGGTCCTGCGCCGCGGGGGCTCCGACTCGCGCGGCAACGCCGCCTGAGCACCGGCGCCCCGGGCCCGGGGCTCGCGCTCCCCGGCCCCTGGACCCACCGCACGGTCTCCGCCAACGGGGTGCAGGTGCACGTCGCGACGGCCGGACCGGACGACGCGCCGCTCGTGCTGCTGCTGCACGGTTTCCCCGGCTTCTGGTGGGCCTGGCGCCATCAACTGCCGGGCCTGGCCGCCGCCGGGTACCGGGTCGCCGCCGCCGACCTGCGGGGCTACGGCGACTCGGATCGCCCGCCCCGCGGCTACGACCTGTGGACCCTCGCCGGCGACGCCGCCGGTCTCGTGCGCTCGCTCGGGGCACGCGAGGCGACGGTCGTGGGCGCGGGCTGGGGCGGCGCCGTGGCGTGGACGCTGGCGGCGCTGCGTCCCGGGGTCGTCGCCCGCCTGGCCGTGCTCGCCGCGCCGCACCCGCTGGCCCTGCGGGCGGCGGTCCGCCGGCGGCCCTGGTCGCGCGCGTCACGCATCCTCGCCGCGGCCCAGCTCCCCCGCCTGCCCGAGCGACGGGTGCGCCGCGACGACGCCGCCTGGGTCGTGGAGTTCCTGCGCCGCGGAGCGGGCACGGGCTGGGCGGCGGCGCCGGAGTTCGCCGAGGTCGCCGACCGGCACCGCGCCGCGATGCTCGCGCCGCGTGTGTCCCACACCGCGATCGAGGGCTTCCGCTGGAGCGTGCGCTCGCAGTTCCGCCCCGACGGGGCGCGCTACGCCGCGGCCGTCGACAAGCCGGTGACCGTGCCCGTGCTGCAGGTCCACGGCGCCGACGACCCCTGGATCCCCGAGCGCGTTGCTCGGGCCTCGGCGCGGTGGTGCGGCGCGGGCCACGTGCACCGGACGCTCCCCGGCGTCGGGCACTTCCCGCACCAGGAGGCGCCGCAGCACGTCACCGACGCACTGCTGGACTTCCTCGACGCGTGATGCGCGCCCGGCGTGTCGCGCCGACGAGTATGTGGCGATCCTGGCGTTGAGCGCCAGCAAAGCCGCATTGCTGGCACACCCCGTGTGCCACCCACCCACCCGCCGACCCACCCACGCCCACCCACACACACAACGCCGCACCGCGGGGCGAACCCCGTGCGCGGGTCAGGCGGCGCAGGAGCCGGTGCTGACGCGGCCGGTGGCGTTGGGCGAGGCCTCGAGGGCCGGGCGGACCTGGTCGGCCGTGAGGACGAAGCCCGTGTCGCCCTGGTCGACGGCCGCGCCGAAGACCACGCCGATGACGCGGCCCTCGGGGTCGACCAGCGGGCCGCCGGAGTTCCCCGACCGCACCTGCCCGCGGATCGTGTAGACGTCGCGGGTGACGGTCGCGCTCTCGTAGATGTTCGGGCCGCGCAGCTGGATGCGCTGGCGCACCTTCGCCGGGGAGGACGCGAACGGCCCGTCCAGCGGGTAGCCGAGCGCCACCGCGTTGTCGCCGGTCTCCGCGCCCGCGAAGTCGAACTCGAGCGGTTCCGCGTCGAGGCCGGGCACCGCGAGCACGGCGACGTCGACCTCGTCGTCGTAGTAGACGACGCGCGCCGCGCGGGTGCGGCTGTCGCCGTCGGAGGTCGGCACCTCCACCGAGACCTCGTCGGTGCCCGCGACGACGTGCGCGTTGGTCATGACGCGGTCGTCGCCGACGACGAAGCCGGTGCCCTCCAGCGCCCGCTGGCACGACGGCGCCCGCCCGCGGACCTTGAGCACGCTCGCGCGGGCCTCCTGCACCACCGGGTCCTCGACCAGCGCCTGCTCCGGCGGGGGCACCTCGGCGATCGGCGTCGAGGAGAAGGGGCTGAGCACGTCCGGGAAGCCCGAGGCGTCGAACAGCGCCCGCAGCTCCGAGGGCAGCGCGCGCAGCGGGTCGGGCATCACCGCGTCGACCCCGGCGAGCACCCGGGACTCGCGCAGCGACGAGGCCAGCGCCGTCTGCGACGACCCGGCCAGCGGCAGGGCGATCAGCCAGGCGACGATCAGCGCGGTCAGCGCCTGCAGCACCGACCCGAACGCCGAGTCGACCGTGCGCACGGCGGGCAGGCGCATCCGGTCGCGCAGCGCGCGGCCCAGGTAGACCCCGAGCGTCTCGCCCAGCGCCACGAGGGCGACGACGATGAGGACGCTGACGACGATCCGCGAGGTGGTGCCCTCGAACCCCTCCACCAGCGCCGGCGCGATCTTCAGGCCGAGCAGCGCCCCGCCGAGCACCCCGAGGAAGCTCAGCGCGGCCACCGCGAGCCCGTGGCGCCAGCCCGAGATGCCCGCGGCGACCGCGAGCAACACGACGACGACGTCGACCCAGCTCACCGGACCGGACCTCCTTCGGCGGCCGCGTCGGGCCGTCCCGGCGCGTGCGCCGTGCTGGCAGAACTCAGGTCGTGCCGCTGCGCCCACACCTCGTCGAGGTCACGCACGTCGGAACCGTCCCAGGGTCTCGCCCACCCGCCCAGGGTGAGCATCCAGTCCACCAGACCCGCCGTGAAGCCCCAGACGAGCAGTCCTCCTGCGGCGAACGCGGGACCCGTGTAGCCGGAGGGCCCCGTGACACGGAACCGGGCCGCGGGGTCGGCCAGCGTCGCGACGGGCACACGCACGACCGCCGCGACCTCGCCCGGGTCGACGACGGCCACGGGGGCGGGCCGCGCCCAGTGGGCGAGCACCGGCGTCACGGCGAAGCCGGTCACGGGGATGGTCAGCGGCGGCAGCGTCCACAGGGGCACGACGCCGTCGGGGTCGAGCCCGGTCTCCTCGCGCGCCTCGCGCAGCGCGGCGGCCACCGGGCCGGCGTCCTCGGGGTCGACGGATCCGCCGGGGAACGCCGCCTGGCCGGCGTGGGAGCGCATCTCCGCGGCGCGTTCGGTGAGCAGCAGCTCCGGGCCGTCCCCCTCGTCGGCGAAGAGCATCAGCACGGCGGCCCGCCGGCCGTTGCCCGCCGGGTCCGCCAGGCGCCGGCGGAACGGGACGTCGTCGGGTCCGAGGCGCCGGCACGCGGCGACCAGCGGCGCGAGCCAGTCGGGGGCGGCGTCCGGGCGACAGGAGAGGCGCTCGGGCTGATCGGGCGGGCTCATCCGGCCGCGCCCCGGGCCGCGTCCACCGCCGCGCGCACCTGCTCGGGCGTGCGCAGCACCTGCGGGGGGATGTCGACGACCGTGCCGTCGGCGCGCACGAGCACGCTCGCCGGCAGGATCGGCGGCGCGCCCACCCGCGGCCCGACGACCTGGGCCGGGTCGCTGACCGACGGGTAGCGCGCGCCGAGGCTCTCCATCAGCGCGAGCGCGGAGGTCGCGCGGTCGGCGGCGTCGACACCCAGCACCGCGACCGACCCCGGCTGGGCGGAGTAGGCCTCCAGCGCCGGGATCTCCTCGCGGCACGGCGCGCACCACGACGCCCAGAGGTTGACCAGCGTGTCCCGCCCGGCGAGCGCGGCGCCGAGGTCGACCGTGCCCGGCGCGCCCAGGCACTCCAGCGTCAGCCCCGCGAGCGCGGGCACCGGCGCGGCGCCGGGGAGGGGCGCCGGGCAGGGGGCGAGGTCCGCGGACTCCCGCGCGTCGGCCAGCGCCGCGGGGTCGTCGGGACCGGACACCGGCGCCGGCTGGAACACCGAGGACGGGTCGGCGGCGGCCGGGGCGGGTGCGGGGTCGCGCGGCCACAGGGCGATCACCCCGACCACGGCCAGCACCACCACCACGAGCGTGGCCTTGACCTCCGCACGCGTCACGGCTCGAGACCGACGAGGGCGAGCAGGTGCGCGGCGTCGGGGCCCTTGACGAGCTTGGCCGCCTTGACCGGGTCGGTCTCGCCGACCCCCGCCGACGGGCAGTCGCGGCGCAGCGAGCAGGCCCCGCACGCCGGCTTCTTGGCGTGGCACACCCGGCGGCCATGGAAGATCATCCGGTGGGACAGCATCGTCCAGTCCTTGCGCGGGATGAGCTCGCCCACCTCCTTCTCCACCTGCACCGCGTCCTCGGACGCGGTCCACGCGAAACGGCGGGCCAGGCGCCCGAAGTGGGTGTCGACGGTGATGCCCGGGACGTCGAAGGCGTTGCCGAGCACCACGTTGGCGGTCTTGCGCCCGACGCCGGGCAGCGTGACGAGGTCGTCGAGGCGACCGGGCACGACGCCGTCGAACCGCTCCACGAGCGCGGCCCCGAGCTTGGTCACCGACTCGGCCTTCGCCCGGAAGAAGCCCGTGGGCTTGAGGATCTCCTCGAGCTCGGTGCGGTCGGCGCCGGCGAACGCGGCCGCGTCCGGGTAGCGCGCGAACAGCGCCGGCGTGACGCGGTTGACGGTGACGTCGGTGGTCTGCGCGGAGAGCACGGTGGCCACGAGCAGCTCGAACGGCGAGGTGAAGTCCAGCTCGCAGTGCGCGTCGGGGTGGGCGATGGCGAGGTCGCGATGCATCCGCCGCGCCCGCCGCACGAGGGCCAGGCGGCTCTCCTCACCGACGACGCGTGCTGCCCTGCTCACCCACCCAGGGTAGGACGCGCGCCGACACGGCCCGGGCGGGCCCGGCACGACGGATCCTCCGGGCGACACGCCGGGGCGACCCCGATGGCGGAGGCCACGGGCCGGTGCGCGACGATGCCCGCACCATGACCGCCTGGCTCGCCGTCCTCATCCCTCTGCTGGTGATGGTGTTCGCGCTCGGGATGGAACGGTTGGAGACCCGCCTGCGCTCGGGCACCGTGCGTGAGGACGAGGTCGAGGACTTCCTCGAGCGCGCCCGACCCGACGAGGTCAAGGCGCTGTTCCGGCAGGGAATCGGCGGCGCGCTGCAGATGTTCCGCCTCCGCAACCTGGGCAAGCGCGGCGGTCTCGGGACGCGCCGCACCCGGGAACGGACCTGACGCTCACGCACGGCAGCGACGTCGCCGGATCTCGCGCGCTATCATGGTCCGAACGGGCGAACTGCGGCCACGAGAACGGTGGATCGGCCCCGATGCGGTGAGTCGGTGGGTTCGCCGTGGCGTGATCACGGGAATGGACGTGACTATGCTGCGGCGCACGTGACTGGTGACACACAGGTGCGGACGCGGGGCGACGGCCCGTGACCGCGCGCGGTCGAGCGAGAGTCGGCGAGGAGCGGACTGTGGACGAGGTACTGGCGCGGGCCGGAATCTTCCAGGGGGTGGACCCGGCCGCGATCGAGGTGCTCACGGAGTCCCTCGAGCGTGTGGAGTTCCCGCGCGGCACGGTCATCTTCAACGAGGGCGAGCCCGGCGACCGGCTCTACATCGTCTCGACGGGCAAGGTGAAGATCGGTCGGCGATCTCCGGACGGTCGCGAGAACCTCCTGTCGATCTTCGGTCCGTCCGACATGTTCGGCGAGCTCTCGATCTTCGATCCGGGCCCCCGCACGTCGACGGCCACCACGGTCACCGACGTGCGCGCCTACACGATGGACCGCAACGCGCTCCGTGAGTGGATCGCGCAGCGGCCCGAGATCGCCGAGCAGCTGCTGCGCGTCGTGGCCCGCCGGCTGCGCCGCACCAACAACCTGCTCGCCGACCTCATCTTCACCGACGTGCCCGGTCGCGTCGCCAAGGCGCTGCTGCAGCTCGCGCAGCGCTTCGGGTCCCAGGAGGCGGGCCTCCTGCGCGTCACCCACGACCTGACGCAGGAGGAGATCGCCCAGCTCGTCGGCGCCTCGCGCGAGACGGTCAACAAGGCCCTGGCCGACTTCGCCGCCCGCGGCTGGCTGCGCCTCGAGGGCAAGAGCGTGCTCATCCTCGAGCCCGACCGCCTGGCCCGCCGGGCCCGCTAGTTCTGCTCAGGCCCGCTCGGTCCCCGTCCGCCGCAGGTGGGCGAGCTGGGCGGCGACCGACTGGTCGGCCGCCGGCCACAGCGTCTCGTCCACGTCCGCGTAGACGATCTCGACGACCTGGCGCGGCGTCGGCGCCGGGCCGAGGTCGCGCAGCGCCGCCCGCACCTGGTCGAGCCGCTGCTCACGGTGGCGCAGGTAGTCCCGTGCCGTCTCCCCGGCGTCGGGGAGGTCGGGCCCGTGCCCGGGCAGCAGCGTCGTCCCGGGCGGGAGCTCCGCGAGACGGCGCAACGAGTCCAGGTAGTCGGTCAGGGCGCCCTCATAGTCGCCGAGCACGGTGGTACCGCGCCCCAGGACCGTGTCGCCGGTGAGCACGCTCCCGTCCCCGTCGACGACCAGTGACAGCGAGTCGTCGGTGTGGCCCGGTGTCACCAGCACCCGCAGGTCGAGGCCCGCGACGGCCAGCCGCTCGCCCGGACCGAGGCCCTCGGCGCCGAGCACGAGCGTCGGGTCCAACGCACGGACCGGCGCGGCGACCCGCTCGGCGAACGTCCGGGCGGCCTCGGTGTGGTCGAGGTGGCGGTGGGTCAACAGCACGAGCTCGACGGGGCCCAGGGCGGCCAGCCGGTCGAGGTGCGCCGGGTCCTCGGGTCCGGGGTCGACGACGACGCAGCCCGCCTGGCCCGGCGCCCGCAGGATCCAGGTGTTGGTGCCGTCGAGGGTCATCGGCGACGGGTTCTCGGCGAGGACCACCGACGCGGACTCCGTGACCGCTCGCAGCTCGCCGTAGGCGGGATGCTCCGGCGCCTCCCCGCCCGGCACGGCGCGCCCGCTCACCGTCCCGCTCCGAGCGCCTGCGGGGGCACGACGAACCCGACCCGCTCGCCGGCGGGACGGAAGCGCGGCGTGACGGGCTCCGGGCGGCGGGCGGCGGCGGCGTCGAGCAGCTCCGCGACGGAGCCGCCGGAGAGCCGGGCGAGCTCGCCCAGCACCGCCCACGTGGGCGGCATCAGCGCCCGCGTGCCGTCCTCCCACTCGCGCAGGGCCTGCGCGGGCGCGCACCACCGGGCACCGACCGCCTCGGTGGTCGCCCCGTCCGGCTCCTGGCCCGGGGGCACGGCGGCCACGAAGAACGCGGTGTCGTAGCGGCGCGGCATCGCCTCGGGGGTGATCCAGCGCGCCCACGGGCGCAGCCGGTCGGCGTCGACGCGCGCCACGACGTCGCCCAGCCCGACCTCGCGGGCCACCAGGCGCTCGCGGACGCCGGGACCAGGGGTGCCGTCGGCGAGCAGGACGCCGGTCTCCTCGTAGGTCTCGCGGACCGCGCACGCCAGCAACGCCGCGGCGGTCCCCGGTGTCGTCGCCCAGCTCTGCGCGGCCTCGCCCGCGGCGGCCTCGTCGACGAGGCCGCGCGCCAGCGCCTCGCGGTCGGCTGCGTCCACCCCGCCGCCGGGGAAGACCGTCATGCCGGCCGCGAACGCCATCTCCGCGGCCCGCTCGAGCACGAACACCTCGACGCCCCCGCCCGCCGCGTCGCGGACGAGCAGCACCGACGCGGCCCGCCGCAGCTCGCCCGGGGGACGGCTCCCGAGGCGGTCGAAGGCGGGCCGGTCCATCCCGAACCGCGGGGGCAGGTCGACGAGGTCGGTGGTCACCCGCCGCACCCTAGGCGTCGCGGGGCGTGCCGTCCTCGCCGTCGTGATCCCCGCGGCGGGGCAGGTTGTGGCCGTTGCTGCCGCCCACCGGCGGCGGCCCGGACGGCCGGGGTCCGGGGTGCGGCGGCCCGGTGGGCCGCGGGCGGGGCGCGGTGGTGTCCTCCGACCCGGGCGGGGCGTGCTGGCCCGGCGAGGGCCGGCCCGTCAGCGGGTCCGGCGCGCCCGCCTCCAGCCGCTCCCGGGAGGCCAGCTCCTCGTGCAGGCGGGCGAGCAGCTCGCGCTCGCGCTCGGAGAGCTGCGAGTCCACCGAGTCCGGACCGGACGGGGGCGCCGACGAAGGTGCGGCCGGCGCGGGCGGCTCCGGGGCCGGCGGTGACGGTGACGGCCGCGGCCGGTGCACCGGCCCGGTGGCGGCGTCGCCGGGCCCGTGGCCTCGCCCGTGGCCCTTCCCGTCGCCGTGCTCGGGCCCGTGGTGGTGGCCGTTGGTGTGGGTGGGCGCCGGGGCGTCGAGCGGTGCCTCGAACTCGCCGGTCTCGCTGCGGCTGTGCCGGGCGCGACGCAGCCGGGCACCGTTCACGGCGTCCGGTTCCACCGCGGGCAGGTCCCCCACCAGGGAGCCGCCGACGACGGGGATGTCGCCGGTGGCGGCGTCCGGGTCGACCGCGGCGGGAGGTTCCCACGCACGGTCGTCCGTGGTCTCCGCCGGTGCCGTCCCGGGTGCCGCCGGCCCGTCGGTGCCGAACGAGACACCGAGGGGGCTCCCGGTCCACGCCGAGATCGGGTGCTCGTCCGAGAGGATCTCGTCCGGTGGCGGGGTGCGCCACAGCGCCGCGATCCGCTCGGCAGTGGTCTCCGGGTCGAGGTCGACCGGGGGCGGCGCCGGCGGCTCGAGACCCTCGGGCTCGGCGGCGAGGGTCTCGGGCTGCGGTGCCGACGGCGCGGGAGCGTCCTCGACGTCCGCGATGTCGGGTACCGCCCGGTCCGGCCGCTCGAGCGGGTCACGGCCGGCGGCCGCGACCGTGCGGTACTCCTCCTCGGCCGGCTCGGACGACCCGACCGGCTCGGCGCGCCCCGTCGGCTCGACCGGGAGCACCGGCTCGGCCGCGGGCTCCCGGCGGGCCGGCTCGGCGCGGGGCTCCGACGACTCGACCGAGGCGCGGGACGGGGCGGGCGGGCCGGGCACGCCGAACGGCGGGACGTGGTCCCGCCGGGCGTGGCCGCCGGCGGGGGCCCCCGACCGGGGCGTCGCCGCGGGGGCCCCCGACCGGGGCGTCGCCGCGGCGGGCAGCGGGCGGGCGGCCCGCACCGCCGCCTGGTGGTAGGCGGGCAGCTCCGCGCCCGCGGCGAAGACCTCGACCGACACCGCGCCCAGCTCGCGGGCGGCGTGGGCGACGTGATGGGCGACGTGCTCGCAGTCGTCGGCGGAGTGCGTCTCGACCAGCACGACACGGTGCGGCACGGGACCGGGCGCGGCCCCGGCGGGCGTGGTCCGCCAGCACTGGCGCACGCGGTGGACCTCGGGGAGGCGCGCGGCGGCGCGGGCGACGGCCTCGCCCGCACCCCCGGACGCGGCGGCGCCGGGCGGCGGGTCGCCCGTGAAGCGGTGCTCGTCGCGCCGGTCGGCCTCGGGGTCTCGCGGCAGGACGTCGACCAGCTCCGGATCGACGCGCGACGAGGCGAACCACCGGCCCAGCACGGCGTGCTCGCGGGGCGTCACCCCGGCGCCGGCGGCCAGCAGCGATCCGCCCAGGAGCTCGGCGGCGGCGGCGTCGTCCTCGACGGCGACCAGCTCGCGCACCGAGGACAGGGCGTCGTCGTCGATCCGTCCCGCGAGCGAGAGCAGGACCTCGTGCCGCCCACCCCCGTCGGGCCGCACGGACGACGGGGTGCCGGGCCGGAAATCGCTCCCGCGGGTCCGGGCCGGCCCGGCCGGACGCTCGGGGGGCTCGGCGTGCGCGTCCCGCGCCGCGGGCACCGCCGGTGGTGCGGGGACCTCGTCCACCGCCTCGCCGGCGTCGTCGGTGTCGGCGTCGTCGGTGTCGGCGACGTCCTCGGGGGCGGGCTCCTCCGCCACGGGCTCCTCGACGGCGGGCTCCTCGACGGGGGGCTCCTCGACGACCGGCTCGGCGGGCTCCGGCACCGCCGCCGCCTCCTCCGCCGCCGCCTCGTCGGCAGCCGCCTCATCCGCGGCCGCAGCCGCGCGCAGGCGCCGGCGCTCGGCGACGCGCCGCCAGGCGGCGAGGGCCACCGGGTCTCGGTCGGGGCGTCCGGCCTCGTCGCGGACGGACCACGGCGGCAGGTTCGCCAGGTCACCCCCGCCGCCGGCGAGACCGCGCAGCTCGCCGCCGAGATCGCCGCCCAGGTCACCGCCCAGGCGCTCGAAACCGAGGCGGCCGATGCGCGGATGGTCGCCGCGGCGTCGGGCGAGCGGGGACCCGTCGGCGCGGTCCTGGTGGTCCTCGCCGGTCATGTCGCGCTCAGCCATGGCCCACCAGCTCCCCCGTGCTCGCGACGACGCCGGCGCGGGCGGGCGGCGGGACCCGGCCGGCGTCGCGGCGCCACAGCACCTCGGCGACCGCCAGCGCCTCGCGGTGGTACGGGGCGGGCACCGCCGACGGGCCCAGGACCTCGACGCACGGGTCGGCCTCGCCGCGGGCGCGCAGGGCGCGCTGCAGGGCCCCGGTGAGTGCCGCGTCGCCCGTGCCGTCCGCCGCGACGAGCACCACCCGCACCGCGTCCCCGGCGGACCCGGAGCGCCACGCCCGGCGCACGGCCGTCACGCCCGCGGTGACCGGGGCCAGCGCCCGCAGCACGAGGTCGGTGTCGTCCCAGCCGGGACCCGCGCCGGGCTCGGCGAAGGCCGCGGCCGGCGCGGGCGCCGCCTCGACGTGCAGGACGGCGTCGACCAGCCGTGCCGGACCGCCCCACCCGAGCACCGCCGTGCGCAGACGGGCGCGCTCGTCCTCGGTGACGCCGACACGGTGGCGCAGCAGGGCACGCGGCAGGGCGGTGCGCAGGGCCACGTGGGCGCCGCAGGACAGCCAGTCACGTAGCCGCCAGAGCTGGCGGTCCGGCAGCCGGCCGGCCATCGCCAGCAGGACGTCGTGGCACGCCCGCTCGGCCTCGGTACCGGATGCGGTCCTCGTGTCCACCTCTGCTCCGATCCACCTGCTGCTCCCGGCGACCCCCGGTCGACCGGGGTGCGGCCAGCTCACGTGAGGTCGACGACGACCTCAACCTCGACCGGGGCGCCCAGCGGCAGCGCCGCCACTCCGATCGCCGAGCGGGCGTGTTCACCCGACGAACCGAACACGGAGCCCAGGAACTCCGACGCACCGTTGATCACCTGGGGCTGACCGCCGAACCCGGGCGCCGACGCGACGTAGCCCACGACCTTCACCACCGAGGCGATCGCCTCGAGACCCACCAGCGCGTCGATCGCCGCCAGCGCGTTGAGGGCGGCGATGCGGGCGTAGGCCGCGGCGTCGTCCGGGTCGACCTCCGCGCCGACCAGCCCGGTCGCCGGCAGCTCGCCGCCGACGAGCGGCAGCTGACCGGACGTCCAGACCTGGTTGCCGGTGCGCCGCGCGGGCACGTAGACACCCTTGGGCGCCGCCACCGCCGGCAGCTCCAGCCCCAGCGACCGCAGCCGCTCACGCGGGCCGGAGCTCATCCGCGCGGCTTCTTCAGGTACGCGACGTGCTGCTCCCCGGTGGGCCCGGGCAGCACGGTGACCAGCTCCCAGCCGTCCTCGCCCCACTGGTCGAGGATCTGCTTGGTGGCGTGGGTCAGCAACGGAACCGTTGCGTACTCCCACTTCACGGCGTCCGCAGTCATGGCCGCGAGGGTAGAGAAGGCGTCCGACACCGCGGTGACCCGGTGTGACCCGGACCCCGGGCGCACCGCCCGCGACACCCGGCGGGCGGGCCTACGCTGGACGGCGTGAGCGATCAGCGCTGGCCCGCAGCCCTCGACGAGGCCCGGCTGCACGTGGTGACCGGCAAGGGCGGCACGGGCAAGACGACCCTCGCGGCCGCGCTGGCCCTCGCCCTGGCCGCCGGCGGCCGCCGGACCCTGCTCGTCGAGGTGGAGGGCCGGCAGGGCATCGCCCAGGTCTTCGACACCCCGCCGCTGCCCTACGCCGAGCAGCGGATCGCCGTCGCGCCCGACGGCGGCGAGGTCCGCGGGCTGTCGGTCGACGCCGAGGCGGCCCTGCTCGAGTACCTCGAGATGTTCTACAACCTGGGCCTGGCCGGGCGGACCCTGCGGCGGATGGGCGCGATCGAGTTCGCGACCACGCTCGCGCCCGGCCTGCGCGACGTCCTGCTCACCGGCAAGGTCAAGGAGTGCGTGGGGCGCACCGTCGGCGACGGCCGTGGCGCCCGCGGGCGCGTGCCGCTGTACGACGCGGTCGTGCTCGACGCACCGCCCACGGGCCGCGTCGTGAAGTTCCTCGACGTCACCAAGGCGATGGGCTCGCTGGCACGCACCGGCCCGATCCACTCGCAGAGCGAGGGCGTGGTGCAGCTGCTGCACTCGCCGCAGACGGCGGTGCACATCGTCACCCAGCTCGAGGACCTGCCGGTACAGGAGACCCTCGACACCGTCGACGAGATCGCCGAGGCCGGGCTCCCGATGGGCGCGGTGCTGGTCAACCGCATCCGCCCCTCGCGGCTCCCGGCGACGGCGCTGACCGCGGCGGCGACGGGCGCGGGCGTCGGCGCCGAGCTGCGGTCCGGGCTGGAGGCCGCGGGGCTCTTCCTCAAGGACGACGAGGTGGACGGCCTGGTCAGCGAGACGGTGGAACACGCCGAGCGGGTGCAGGTCGAGGCCGCCGTCCGCTCGCGCCTCGACGCCGCGGGCCTGCCCCAGCTGGACCTGCCCGAGCTCACCGAGGGCGTCGACCTCGGTGGGATCTACGAGCTCGCCGAGCTGCTGCGTGAGCAGGGGGTGCGCTGATGGCCGCCGACCGCACCGACGCCGCCGGCACGCGAGGGGGCCGCCCCCGGCACCTCGACCTCGACGGGCTGCTCGCCGACCGCGCCACCAAGGTGCTCGTGTGCTGCGGCTCCGGCGGGGTCGGCAAGACGACCACCGCCGCGGCGCTGGCGCTGCGTGCGGCCGAGATGGGCCGGCGCGTCGTCGTGCTGACCATCGACCCGGCCCGCCGCCTGGCCCAGTCCCTCGGCCTCGAGGAGCTGGACAACGAGCCGCGCACGGTGCCGGGCGCGCTGCGCCGCGAGGCGGGCGACACCGGCGAGGGCGAGCTCCAGGCGATGATGCTGGACATGCGGCGGACCTTCGACGAGATGGTCGCCGGGCACACGACGCCCGACCGCGCGCAGGCGATCTTCGACAACCCCTTCTACCAGACGATCTCCACGTCGTTCTCCGGCACGCAGGAGTACATGGCGATGGAGAAGCTGGGGCAGCTCACGGCCACCGGCGCGTGGGACCTGATCATCGTCGACACCCCGCCGTCGCGCTCGGCGCTGGACTTCCTCGACGCCCCGCAGCGGCTGTCGTCCTTCCTCGACGGCCGCATGATCCGGCTGCTGTCCGCCCCCGCCCGTGCCGGCGGCCGCGGCCTGCGCAAGATCGTCGGCTCGACGTTCAACCTGTTCGCCAAGGCCGTCTCGACGATCCTCGGCGGTCAGTTGCTCGCGGACGCCTCGGCGTTCGTGCAGGCGTTCGACACGCTGTTCGGCGGCTTCCAGGAGCGGGCCGACAAGACCTACCAGCTGTTGCGCGCCCCCGGGACGTCGTTCGTCGTGGTCGCCTCGCCGGAGCCCGACGCCCTGCGCGAGGCCAGCTACTTCGTCGAGCGGCTGTCGTCGGAGCGCATGCCCTTGGCGGGCCTCGTGCTCAACCGGACCCACCCGGTGCACGCGACGCTGTCGGGCGCGCGGGCGCGCGAGGGCGCCGAGACGCTCGAGGCCTCGCAGAACGATCGGGTCGAGCTCCGCTCCGCTCCGTCTCCCGGCTCCGAGATGGCGGCCGCCGTGCTGCGCCTGCACGCGGACCGCGTCGAGACCGCCGAGCGCGAGCGCCGGGTGCTGGGCCGCTTCACCCGCGCCCACCCCGGCGTGCCGATCATCGACGTGCCCGCGATGGCCACCGACGTGCACGACCTGGACGGTCTGCGCGAGATCGGGCGCCGCCTGGCGTCCTGACCGGTCCGGCCTCAGCCGGCGTGGCGCCGGTCGCCCTCGGTGCGGCGGGCCGGCTGCGTCCCCGCCGCCGGCTCGCCCGGGCGCCCGGCGCGGCGCGTCCGGGCCGGAGCGGCCGGGTTGGCCGGGGGGCTCGCGAGGGCCGCGCGACGCGCGGACTCGAGCAGCGCCGCCCATGAGATGACGTCGGGCCGGCGCTTGAGCAGCGCGCGGCGCTCCCGCTCGGTCATGCCGCCCCAGACGCCGAAGCGGATGCGGTTGTCCAGGGCGTGTGCCAGGCACTCGGTGCGCACCGGGCAGGCCTTGCACACCTCACGGGCGTCACGCTGCTGGGCGCCCTGGACGAACAGGGCCTCCGGATCCTCGTCGCGGCACCGCGCGGAGTGCCGCCAGTCCACCGAGGTCCCGGCCGCGAACGGCACCGACTCGTTCGTCACGTCGTGTCCCCACCCTCTGTTCCCGGTGCGGGCCCCGTCTCCGTGGAACGCCTCCCCGCAGGCGTCGCCACGGAGCGCGCGCCGGATCGGTCCCCGGGCGCGTCCTGCCCGTCATCGGGGTCTGACGCACTGTAGGAGCGCTCGGTTCCCTCCCACAACGGAAACGGAGGATCTCCGGGGCGCCGGTGCGGCCCCGGGGCCGGGGATCCTCACCGCACGGCCGGTGTCGGGCCACCGCGTACCCTGATCGGCGTGGCGAGGGGCGAGCGGAACATCGGGGCGACGGTGCGGCCGATCACCAAGCTCCTGGCGATCTGCCTGGTCGCGGGGGTGATCGTCGCCGGCATGGCGTTCCCGTTCGTCGGGGGTCTCGGGCTGGTGTCCAACGACGCCAGCGACACGGTCAACGCCACGTCGTCCGACCTCGCGGCGGGCCAGCTCCCGTCGGTCACCACGGTCACCGACAACCAGGGCGCGCCGATCGCCTACCTCTACGAGCAGAACCGCACCCCGGTGCCCCTGCAGCAGATGTCGCCGGCGATGCGCGGCGCGATCGTCGCGATCGAGGACCGCCGCTTCTACGAGCACGACGGCGTCGACTGGACCGGCACGCTGCGCGCGCTGGTGACCAACCAGACCGCCGGCTCCACCCAGCAGGGCGCCTCGACGCTGACGCAGCAGTACATCAAGAACTACCAGCTCTACGTCACCGCGCAGACCGAGTCCGAGCGCCTGCGCGCCACCGAGCCCACTTACGCGCGCAAGCTGCGCGAGGTCCGCGTCGCCCTCCAGCTCGAGCGCGAGCTCGCCTCCGGGCGCAGCAAGCGGGAGGCCAAGGACGAGATCCTGGAGCGCTACCTCAACATCGTCTTCCTCGGCAACAACTCCTACGGCGTCGCCGCGGCCGCGCGCACGTACTTCAACACCACGCCGGACCGCCTCACGATCCCGCAGGCCGCGATGCTGGCCGGGATGGTGCAGTCGACGACGCAGTTCGACCCGACGCGCCACCCGCAGGCCGCGACGGGCCGGCGCAACGAGGTCATCAACCAGATGCTGGGCCAGGGCATGATCACCCCGCAGCAGGCGCAGGAGGCCGCCGCCTCGCCGCTGGGCATCGTCGAGCCGCTGGCCACGCCCCCCAACGGCTGCATCGGCGCGGGCAACGCCGCGTTCTTCTGCAAGTACGTCGTCGACTACCTGGGCGAGACCGGCATCTCGGCCGAGCAGCTCAACCGCGGCGGCTACACGATCCGCACCACGCTCGACCGCAACGCGATGAACATGATGCAGGCGGCGCTGACCAGCGAGGTGCCCCCGCGGCAGCGCAACGTCGCCGACGTGATGTCGACGGTGCAGCCGGGCCGCGACAGGCACCGCGTGGTCGCGATGGGCGCCAACCGCGTCTTCGGCGTCGACGGCGACGCCCAGGAGACCAGCTACGGCCTGCCGTGGGAGCCGGTGAACCTCGGCGCAGGTTCGACCTACAAGATCTTCACCGCGGCCGCCGCCCTGGAGGAGGGGCTCGGCATCAACTACCAGATGCCGATCCCGCCGGACGGCTACGCGTCGCCGATCTACCGGGACGGGTCCGGTCGTCCGTTCCCGGTGCGCAACTCCGAGCCCGGTGTCGCTCCGTTCATGAGCATGACCGACGCGCTGGCGCAGTCGCCGAACACGGGCTTCGTGAAGCTCATGGAGATCACCGGCGTGCCCCCGGTCGTGGACATGGCGGTCAAGCTCGGCCTGCGCTCGCTCGCCGACCCCGGACCGAACGGGGTGTCGATCGCCGACACCGCCCGGGAGCAGAACCAGGGTTCGTTCACCCTGGGCGTCACGCCGACCAGCACCCTCGAGCTGGCGAACGTCGGCGCCACCCTCGCCTCCAGCGGGATGTGGTGCCCCCCGACGCCCATCGAGTCGATCACCGACGCGTCCGGTGCGCCCGTGCCGCTCTCCGAGCAGCCGTGCGAGCAGGTCGTCGACCCCGCGCTCGCCGACACCCTGATGACGGGGCTGAGCAAGGACGACCAGCCCGGCGGCACGGCGTACAACGCAGCCTCGGCCAACGGCTGGAACCGGCCGCTGTCGGGCAAGACCGGGACCACCCAGAACAACCGCTCGGCCGCCTTCGTCGGCTTCAACACGCAGTACTCCGGGGCCGTGATCACCTTCGACGACTCGTCGTCACCCCGGACGCTCTGCGACGGCGGCGGCAGCAGCCCGCCGTTCCCCTGCAGTGACGGCAACCTCTTCGGCGGCACCACCCCGGCCCGCACCTGGTTCAAGGCGATGAACCCGCTGATCGCGCCGCTCCCGGTCGCCCCGCTGCCCCCGACGAGCCCCCGGTACCTGCAGGGCGGCTCGAACGAGCAGGTGCCCGAGGTGATCGGCGAGCGGGTCGACGAGGCCACGGAGGAGCTGCGCGACGCCGGGTTCGATGTACGGGAGGTCCAGGTGGGCAACCGCGCTCCCGCCGGCACGGTGGTGGGCCAGAACCCGCGCGGATCGGTGCTGCCCGACGAGGTCATCACGCTGCAGGTGTCGGACGGGACCGTGCCGGCCGCGCCGTCGCCGCCGAGCGGGCCGCCGCCCCTGGCCGGCGGCGCGCTGAACGGGGCGGGCGGATGAGCCCCGCGGGGACGCTCGGCCGCCGGGTCCTGCGCGCGGGCGCCGGGCTCACCGCCACCGGTGCGCTGGGCCTGGGCTACGCCCTCGGCGTCGAGCGCCACTGGTTCGCGCTGCGCCGCACCCGGCTGGAGGTGCTCGACCCCGAGACCGCCGCCGGCCGCACCCTGCGGGTCCTGCACCTCTCGGACCTGCACCTGCGGCCGGGGCAGCGGCTGGAGCGGCGGTTCGTCGAGGGGCTCGCCGCGCTCGAGCCGGACCTGGTCGTGAACACCGGTGACAACCTGTCCCACCCGCGCGCCGTGCCCGCGGTGCTGCGCGCCCTGGGTGGCCTGCTCGACAAGCCGGGTCTCGTGGTCTGGGGCAGCAACGACTACCACGGGCCGCGGCCGAAGAACCCGACGCACTACCTGTTCAACCCACAGCACCGGGTGCTCGGCCCGGAGCTGCCGTGGCGGGACCTGCGCGCCGCGTTCCTCGAGCGCGGGTGGCTCGACGCCACCCACACCCGGCACACCCTGACCGTGAACGGCGTGCGGATCGCGGCAGCCGGTGTGGACGACCCGCACATCGGTCGCGACGACCACGACCGCATCGCGGGGCCCGCCGACGAGCCCTACGACCTGCGCCTCGGACTCACCCACTCCCCCGAGCCGCGGGTGCTCGACGCGTTCGCCGCCGACGGCTACGACCTCGTGCTCGCCGGGCACACCCACGGCGGCCAGCTGCGCCTGCCCGGGTACGGCGCGATCGTCACCAACTGCGGCGTCGACCGCTCCCGCGCGCGGGGAGCCTCGCGGTGGGGCGCACACACGCGCCTGCACGTCTCCGCCGGGCTGGGCACGTCCCCGTTCGCCCCGGCGCGCTTCGCCTGCCGCCCCGAGGCCACGCTGCTCGAGCTCGTGCCCCGTCCCGCCGGCGTCGCCCGCTCGGCACCGGCGGCGGGCGGGCGCGAGGGGCGGCCCCCGTCCGCCCGCTCGGAGGCGAACGGGTAGAGTCGTCTCCGCGCGATCGCCTCCGGGGTGTGGCGCAGCTTGGTAGCGCGCCTCGTTCGGGACGAGGAGGCCGTGGGTTCGAATCCCGCCACCCCGACACGCCGGACGACGGCCCCCATCCCTCGCGGATCGGGGGCCGTCGTCGTTCCCGAGCCCTCGCCCACCCCGCGACCGTGAACCTCACGGGACCCGTCCGCCGGAAGCACCTGGTGGTCTCCGTCCGGTAACGACACGATGTCGCTCGACGATCCCTCTCTCGGATCACCCTGTCGGGGGCTGGCACACGGATCGGGGACACGATGGGACACGGACGGGCACCGCACCCCGGGCGCCATGCCGCGCCGGCGACGTCCACCGCGACGCCCGACCCGGCCGGTGGGCGCCACACGCGCCACGTCACGGCCGTCATGTCCGCCCCGACACCCGCGGCACCCGGCGCCCCGACGCCACGCCGCCGCCTCCACGCCGTGCCCGACGCCCCCGCCTCCCCCGGGCGTGACCACGGGGGCGCCGAGCCCCGCCGCACGCCGCGCCTGGCCGACGTCCTGGCCGACGCCGCCGTGGGCGACGCCCCGTCCCCGTGGGCCGGCCTGACCACCGGCACCACGCCCGCCGCGGACCCCGCGCGGTCCGACGCGCCCGCCGGCGCGCGGCGGTCCCCGGTCGCGGTCCCGTCCCCGGCCCGTCCCGCGGTGCCCGCCCGCCCGACGCCCCGGGGTGCGTCCGACCCCCGTCACGCGCACGCCGAGCCGCCCGGCGCCCCCCTGGTGCCCGTGCCCGCGAGCGCGGCGCCGGATCGCCCCGCCGGCCCGGCGCCGGTGCCCGCCCGCCCGACCCCCACCGCGGTCCGCCCCGCGCCGCTCCCCCCACGCCCCGCTGCGCCCGTGACGGCGACCGTGGTCCCCGCGACCCGCACGACGCTCACCCCGACGACGCACCGGGACCCCGAGCCCTCCCCGACGGCCACCGGCGTCACCACCGCCACCCCGGAGCCGGGCAGGCGTCCCGCCGCCCGCCGCTCGGACCCGGCCGAGATCGCTGCGCGCAAGTCGACGAACCTCCTCGGCGCACCGGCACTCGGCGAGCCCGGGAACGCGGTCGTGCCCGTGTTCGCCGATCGCACCGGACGACGGGCCCGGCGCTGGCGCACCGCGGCGTTCGCCGTGACGGCCGTGTGCGCCTCCTACATCGGCGTGGTCGCCGTCGGTGCGGTGGCGGGCCCCGTCGGCCCCACCGCGGCGCCGACCCTCCTGCCGGCACCGCCGCCCGCCCCGACGCCGGTGGCCGCGCCGCCGAGCGTCGAGGCCCGCGCCGTGGCCGAGGTGGAGCCGACCACGACCACCACCCGCGCCCGGGCGACCACCACCCGCAGCACACCGCGCACGACCACGCCGCGCGTGCCCCGGACGACGCCCCGTGCGGCCGTGGTGGCGCCGGAGCAGCCCGCCGAGCCCCTCGACGACGACGGGACCGGTACCCGGGCCGAGCCCCGGACCGAGCCGCAGGGCCCGGCCCAGGGCGACGACGGGTCGCAGGCCTGAGCCGCGTCCGCCGCAGGACGGCCCGGCCGTCCCTGCGTGCCGTCCTGCTGGCCACGGTGGTCGCGGTGCTGGTCACCGCGCCGGTGGTCACCGGCGAGACGCCCACCCCCGCGCCGACGGTCGCCGACGTCGCGGCGGCCGGCGGTACCGGCGTCGGCGAGACCGCCGGACCGCGGCGCCCGGGCGTCACCGCGCCCGACGGCCCGCTGCCCTCGGTCGCCGTCGTGCCCTACGTGGACCTGACCACGCCGCCGCTGCCCGTGCTCACGGACATGGCCGACGCGACCGGGCAGGCCGACGTCGTGCTGGCGTTCGTCCTCGCGGGTCCGGACGGCTCCTGCGCGCCCACGTGGGGCGGCACCACGCCGCTGCGCGACCCCGCGATCGCCGGCCGGTTGGCCGCGCTGAAGGCCCGCGGCGGCACGATGACCGTCTCGTCGGGCGGCGCGCTCGGTGACTACCTCGAGGCCGCGTGTCCCGACGCGCCCTCCCTCGCCCGCGCCTACGCGACGGCTCTCGACGCCGTGGGCACCGACCATCTCGACGTCGACGTCGAGACCGACCGCGGCCGCGAGGTGTCGGTGCGGCGCATCGCCGAGGCCCTCGCCCTGCTCCAGCGCGAGCGTGGCACCCGGGTGACGCTGACGGTGCAGATCGACGGCGTCGCCGAGGGCCTGTCCGCGGACGCCCGGGAGCTGGTGCGCGAGGCCACCACCGCCGGGGTGGCCGCGCGGGTGAACCTCATGGTCATGAACTACACCTACGACGGTCGCTGGGCCGACGCCATGACGGGCGCCGCCCGCAGCGCGGTCGCACAGCTCGAGGCCCTCTGGCCGGGCAGCGAGCCCGCCGAGGTGCGGCGGCGCACCGGCATCACGTTCATGCTCGGCCGCAACGACATGGACATGACCACCACCCCCGCCGACGCGCGCGCCGTGGTGGACGGCGCCCGCGCGGCGGGCTACGGGGCGGTCGGGTTCTGGGCCGTCGCCCGGGACAACGGCTCGTGCCCCGGCACCGAGGACGAGGCCGACGGCTGCAGCGGGATCGCCCAGGCGCCCTGGGAGTTCACGCGGGTCGCCCGGCGCTTCACCGCACCGGTCTGACGGCCGCGGGTCCGCGGGGTCGGCGCCCCGTCACCACCGATCGGCGGGCCACTCCACCGGGTAAGGTCGCCACGACAGGGAGCGGCCGTGACGAGCCCGTCACGACGCCGGGCGTCGCGAGGGGCGGAGGTGCGGCGTGAGCACGCAGGTCGAGACGGACACGCTCCCCGAGTCGGGTGATCGGCCGCTCGTCGTCCTCGTCGACGCTCCCTCCACGGTCGAGCGGCGTCTCGTCGACCGCTGGCTCGCCGCCGTGCGCGACGGCGCGGGGAACGGGCGCGGTCTCGAGGTCCTTCCCGCCGAGGGTGAGCAGCTCGCGTCCCGCCTCACCCGGGGCGACAACCCGCTGCTCGTCCCGGTGCGCGTGGTGTGGTCGCCCGACCCGGAGCCCGACCGCACGCTGCTGCGCCTCGCCGACGTGCTGACCCGCGGCTGGGCGCTGCGGGCGCGGGCCCGCGCGGCGCGCCGGGGCCCGCACCGCCACCGCGTCGTGGTCGGCCGCCCCGCGACGGTCCGCGAGCTGATGCGCCGTCACCGCCGCGAGCGCGCGCAGCCGGACACCGCCGACTTCGTGCGCTTCGTGGCCCGCCAGGCGACGCTCGCGCTCGACCGCGCCGAGCGCGCCCTCACCGGCAACCGCTTCAAGGTGCCGCGCGAGGTCGCCGGGCAGATCGTCGGCTCCGCCCACTTCAGCCGCGAGATCCAGCGCTTGGCGGCGGTGACGGGACGACCCGAGGAGGAGGTGGCCACCGAGGCGGCGGCCGATCTGGAGAGCATCGTCGCGTCGCTCGACCCGAGCGCGGTCGACCTGTTCTCCGGCGTCCTGCGTCCGATGCACGAGAAGGCGTGGACGGTGCACGCCGACACCGCGGGGCTCGAGCCGCTGCGGGAGCTCAACGCCGAGCACGCGCTGGTCTTCCTGCCCTCGCACCGCAGCTACACCGACCCGTTCGTGCTGGCCGACGTCCTGCGCAGCAACGACTTCCCGCGCAACCACGTACTCGGCGGCGACAACCTGCGCATCCTCGGCCTCGAGGCCCTGGCGCGGCGCAGCGGCATCATCTTCATCCGCCGCAGCTTCGGCGGCGACCCCGTCTACAAGGCCGTCGTCCGCGAGTACTTCTCCTGGCTGTGCGCCAAGCGCTTCAACCTCGAGTGGTACATGGAGGGCGGGCGCACGCGCACCGGGAAACTGCGCCCGCCGAAGTACGGCCTGCTCTCCGACGTGGCCAGTGCCGTGGAGACGCGACGCACCGAGGACGTCTACCTCGTGCCCGTGTCGATCATCCATGATCAGCTGCAGGAGGTGCACCAGATGGCGGCCGAACAGACCGGCGCCGCCAAGACCCCGGAGGGCCTGCGCTGGCTGATGGGCTACGCCCGCGCGCAGCGCCGACCCGTCGGCGGGGTGCACGTCAGCTTCGGCGAGCCGCTCTCGCTGCGCGCGGCGCTCACCGCCGCCAACGACCCGGCGCTCGACTCCCGACCGGCCGACGACCCCGACGACGCCGCCGAGGCGCCGGCCCGGCGCCTGGCGCTGCAGAAGACCGCGTTCGAGGTCTTCGTGCGCATCAACCGGGTGACGCCGGTGACGCCGATCGCCCTGGCCGCGCTGGCGCTGCTCGGCGTCCGCGACCGGGCGTTGACGCTCTCGCAGGTGCGCCGCGTCGTCGAGCCGGTGCTCGACTACGTCGACGCCCGCGGCCTGCCCCACACCGGCGTCGAGTCGCTGCGCACCAACGGCGGCGTCGCCGAGGCGCTCCTGTCGCTGCGCCGCGAGAAGGTCGTCAGCGCCTACACCGAGGGCTCCGAGCCGGTGTTCTCCATCGAGCCCGGCCACCACATCGTCGCGGCGTTCTACCGCAACTCGGCGATCCACCACTTCGTCAACCGCGCGATCGTCGAGCTGGCGATCCTCGAGGTCGGCGACCTCACCGGGCGCGACGCGCTCGCCCGCGGCTTCCAGGCCGCGCTGGAGCTGCGTGACCTGCTCAAGTACGAGTTCTTCTTCCCCGACAAGGAGACCTTCCGCGCGGAGCTCATCCAGGAGCTCTCGCTGATCGACCCCGACTGGCGCAGCGACGACGGAGACAGCGCGCGCACCCGCAAGATGCTGCGACAGAGCCGGTTCCTCTGCGCCCATCGCGTGCTGCGCTCGTTCGTCGACGCCCAGTGGGTGGTGGCCGATCGCCTCGCCGAGCACGACCCCGACACCCCCGTCGACCAGGACGCGCTGCTCGACCGGTGCGCCGCCGTCGGGCAGCAGCTGCTGCTGCAGGGCAAGCTGCACGGGCCCGAATCGCTGTCGCGGGAGCTCTTCGCGTCGGCGGTGCGGCTCGCCAGCAACCGCGGCCTCCTCGCCCCCGACACCCGGCGCGAGGGCGAGCCCGACCTGCGCGAGCGGCGCCGCGCGTTCGCCGCGGAGGTCCGCGGGGTAGTGGAACGGGTCGTGACCATCGACGAGACCGACGCGACCAACCGACAGGAGTCCGCGGGTGTCCGACCCTGAAACGACCATCCAGGGGCTGATGGACGCGGTGGAGGCCGCGCCCGACGGACCGCATGTCGGCGCGTTCTTCGACTTCGACGGCACGGTCATCGCGGGCTACTCGGTGACCTCGTTCATGCGCCACCACGTCAGGAACCTCGACCTGCACCCGCGCACCACGCTCGAGACGCTGGCCAGCGGCTGGCAGGGGCTGCACGACGAGGAGGACTTCCGCAAGTTCCTCGGCATCACGCTGCGCACCTGGGCGGGCCGCACGCCCGAGGAGCTCGAGAAGATCGGCAACAGGCTCTTCCGCGACGAGATCGGCCCGAGCGTCTACCCGGAGGCGTGGCGGCTGATCCGCGCGCACCTCGAGAAGGGCCACACCGTCGTGCTGGCGAGCTCGGCGACGCGCTTCCAGGTCGAACCCGCCGCGAAGGCCCTCGGCGTCGACCACACGATCTACACCGCGGTGGAGGTCGGCGAGGACGGCACGCTCACCGGGCGCCCCGACGGCCGCTCGCCCTACGGCGAGGGCAAGGCCGCGGCGGTCAAGGAGTTCGCCGCCGCCCACGACGTCGACCTGGACGCGAGCTTCGCCTACTCCAACGGCGGCGAGGACGTCCCGTTCCTGGCGACCGTGGCGCACCCGCGGGCGGTCAACCCCGGCGGCGCGCTGCGGCGGGCCGCCGCCGAGCGGGGCTGGCCGACGCTGGACTTCACCGGACGTCCCTGGACCACGCCGATCGAGGTCGCGCGCACGGCCGCGACGTTCGCCGGGATGATGGGCGGCTTCGCCACCGGCCTGGGGATCGGCCTGCTCGGGGGCTCGCGGCGCGCCGGGCTGAACCTCGGCATCGGTCTCGGTGGCGACCTCTCGCTGATGGCGTCGGGGGTCTCGCTCGACGTGCACGGGGCCCGGCACATCTGGGAGTCCCAGCCGGCGGTGTTCCTGTTCAACCACCAGAGCCAGCTCGACGTCCTCGTGCTCGGCGGCCTGCTGCGCGGCAACTTCGCACCGGTGGCCAAGAAGGAGCTCGCCAACGACGTGCTCTTCGGCGGGCTGATGCGCCTGCTGGAGACCGCGTTCGTCGACCGCGCCGACAACGCCCAGGCCCGCAAGGCCCTCGAGCCCGCCGTGGAGCGCCTGCGCCAGGGCACCTCGGTGGTCATCGCGCCCGAGGGCACCCGCTCGCCCACCCCGACGCCCGGGCGGTTCAAGAAGGGTGCGTTCCACCTGGCCATGCAGGCCGGCGTGCCGATCGTGCCGCTGGTGTTCCGCAACACCGGCGAGCTGATGAGCCGCAACGCGATGATCATCCACCCGGGCGTGGTGCAGGTGGCCGTGCTGCCGCCCATCGACGTGTCGTCCTGGACCCGCGAGGACCTGGACGAGCGCATCGAGGAGGTCCGGCAGCTCTACATCGACACGCTCGCCCACTGGCCCGGCGACGGGGTGCGCTGACGCGGATGTGAGCCGTCAGGCACCCCGGAACACCGGCGCCCGTTTCTCCGCCCGTGCGCGGCGGCCCTCGGCGAGGTCCTCGCTGGCCCAGCACGCGTCGAACGCCGCGGCCACCTCGTCGGGAACCGGTGCGTCCTCGAGCAGCCGGGCGACGGCGAGCTTGTTGTAGGCCAGCGTCAGGGGCGCCAGCGCGGCGATCTCTCCCGCCCAGGCCAGCGCGGTGTCCCGGTCGCCGACGCGGTCGACAAGGCCTGCGGCGCGGGCGGCGTCGTGGTCGAGGCGCTCGCAGCCCAGCAGGATGCGCCGCGCCGCCCCGCCGCCCGCGACGAGCGCCAGCCGCCGGATCGTCCACGGGTCCACGGCCAGCCCCAGCGCCGCGGTGGGCAGCCCGAACACGCCCGCGGTGTCGACCACGCGCAGGTCGGCGGCCAGCGCGAGCTGGGTGCCCGCCCCGATCGCGGGGCCGTGGACGGCGGCCACGACGGGCACCGGGACCTCGGCGAGCCGGTGCAGCATCCCGTAGAGCGCGGCGAGGAAGTCGGTGTCGCCGACGGTGTCGAGGTCGGCGCCGGAGCAGAACGCCGTGCCCTCGCCGCTGAGCACGAGCACCCGGGCACCGTCGGCCACCGCCGCGTCGACGGCGGCGTGGAGGTCGCGGCAGTGCTCGGTGTCGAGGGCGTTGCGCCGCTCGGTGCGGTCGAGGCGGATCTCGTGGACGCCGGCGTCGTGGCGGTGGGTGCCGATCACGGGGTCATCACGGGCGCGATCATCCCCGGACGCGGCGCACCCGCGCGAGCACACCCCACAGCCCGCTCCCGGTGACTTCCGGGTCCGCCGCCGGGTCGTCGAGCGCCCACTCCGGCGCCGACGTCCATCCGGGGCCCACGAGCTCCGTGCCCTCCAACCACGCAGCCATGTCCTCGGGGTCGCGCAGGGCGGGCGCGTAGGACCAGCCCGTGTGCGGGATGGCGCGCCAGGCCACCAGCTCCGGACGCCCGCGACCGGTCGGGTGGGTGACGGCGAGCGCGCTGCCCGGCGCGACCGCGTCGCGGTACCGCCGCAACGTCGCGCGCGCGGTCTCGTCGTCGAGCGCGCTGAGCACGCCCACCGCCAGGACGGCGACCGGCCGGCGGAGGTCGACGAGCTCCCGCACTCCCGGGGTGGCCAGGACGGCGTCGACGTCGGTGAGGTCGGCGTGCTCCACGGCCACACCTGGCACCCCGGCGGCGATCCGGGAGGCGAGGGCCACGGCCTCGGCGTCGCGGTCGACGTAGACGACGCGCGGGGCGGTCACGTGTCGAGCCGCGACGGCGTGCACGGGGTCGACGGTCGGCAGCCCCGACCCGAGCTCCAGGAACTGGTCGACGCCGCTCTCGGCGAGATGGCGCACCACCGTCCGCGAGAAGCGGCGGAGGTCATGGCAGAGCCGACCCATGCCCGACACCACGCGGTCGATCTCGTCGGCGAACTCGCAGTCCACGACGAGGTGGTCGGTCCCCCCGAGGAAGTGGTCGAAGATCCTGGCGCCGTTCGGCGTCGGCCCCGCCAGTTCCGGTGGCTCCTCGCGCACCCGTCAGCCCCCCTGATCCGTTGCGCTCCCATCCTCTCCCACCGCCGGGTCCACGCGGCGGCCGCGGCACACCGGCGGGCAGGATCAGGGCATGACGTCGTCGCCCGCCCGCCGCCCCGACCCGGTCCCGGACGTTCCCGAGGCCCTGTTCGCCGACCCGGGCGTCGAGGCCCGCTGGCGGGGCCGGTTCACCGCGGCGCGCGTGTCGGTGCCCGACTGGGCCCGCGACGCCCCCGACCGCAGCGTCTACTCCTCCAACGCCACGGGGACCTGGGAGATCTACGCCTGGGACCGCGCCGCCGACACCCACCGCCGGGTCACCGACCGCCCGCACGGCACGCGCGGGGGCGCGGCGAGCACCGACGGCACCGCGATCTGGTGGTTCGACGACACCGACGGCGACGAGTTCGGCGTCTGGGTCCGCGAGCCGTTCGAGGGCGGTGACGCCGTGCCCGCGGTGGCGGGCGCCGTCGCGGGTTACCCGGCCGGCCTGGACCTGGGCCGGCGGACCGTCGCCGTCGGCTGGTCGACCGACGACGGCTCGACGCTGGCGGTGAGCGAGGACGATGGTTCGGGATTCGGCGAGGCCCGCGTCCTCTACGCCCACACCGAGGACGCGGGCATCGGCGCGCTGTCACGCGACGAGACGCTGCTGGCCATCTCGCACGCCGAGCACGGCGACTCTCGCCACCCCGCGGTGCGGGTGGTGCGCGTCGCGGACGGCGGCACGGTCGGCGAGCGGCACGACGGGGAGGGACCCGACGGACAGGGACGGGGCCTCGACCCCATCGAGTTCGCGCCCGTCGAGGGCGACCAGCGCCTGCTCGTCGGCCACGAGCGCCGCGGCCGGGACGAGCTGCTGATCTGGGACCTCGCGACCGACACCGAGACCGAGCTGGACATCGGCCTGCCCGGCGACCTCTCGGCCGGCTTCTACCCCGACGCCACCGCCCTGCTCGTCGCCCACACCCGCGCCGGCCGCACCACCCTGCACCGCTACGACCTCGCGACCGGTGAGCTCGGTGACCTGCCCACCGCACCGGGTTCGGTCGGCGGCGCCGACGTGCGCCCCGACGGCACCATCGAGTACGGCTGGTCGTCGGCGGCGTACCCGTCGTCGGTGCGGGCGCTGCGCCCCGACGGCACCGACACCGAGCTGCTCGCCCCGCCCGGGGACTGGCCCGCGCCCTCGGTCGCCCTCGACGACGCGTGGGTGGACGGCCCCGGCGGCTCCGTCCACGCGCTGTGGACGCGGCCCGACGGGACCACCGGCCCGGTCCCGACCGTCTTCATGATCCACGGCGGGCCCCAGGCGGCCGACGAGGACCGCTGGTCGCCGGTGCGCGCGGTGTGGGTCGACGCCGGCTTCGCCGTGGTGCACGTGAACTACCGCGGCTCGTCGGGCTACGGCTCGGCGTGGCGGGACGCGATCGAGGGGCGACCGGGCACCACCGAGCTCGAGGACATCGCCGCGGTGCACGACTGGGCCGTGTCGACGGGGCTCGCCGACCCGGCCGCGTGCGTGCTCGAGGGCTGGTCGTGGGGCGGCTACCTGACGCTGCTCGGCCTGGGCCGCCAGCCCGAGCGTTGGGCCGTGGGCTGCGCGGGCGTGCCGGTGGCCGACTACCTCGCGGCCTACGCCGACGAGATGGAACCCCTGCGCGCCTTCGACCGCTCGCTGTTCGGCGGCTCGCCGACCGAGGTGCCCGAGCGCTACCGCGAGGCCTCGCCGCTGACGTGGGTGGACGCGGTGCGGGCGCCGGTGCTCGTCCTGGCCGGCGAGAACGACCCGCGCTGTCCCATCCGACAGATCGACAACTACCTCGACGCCCTCGCCGAACGGGGCCGGGAGTACGCGATGGTGCGCTACGACGCCGGGCACGGCTCGCTGGTCGTGGCCGAGACGCTCCGCCACACCGTCGCCGAGATCGCCTTCGCCCGCCGGGCCCTGGGCCTGCCCGTCCCGGCCTGAGACGCACGACGGCCCGCCCGCGAGGGACGCGGGCGGGCCGGGTGTCGGTGAGGCGGCTGGCGTTGAGGCGGGCCACAGCGGCTCAGGCCGTCTTGGCCTGCCACATCCAGTGGGCCTCCTCGAGCTTCGCCGTCTGGGCGATGAGCATGTCCTGCGTGATCGGGTCGGGCTCGTCGGTGAGCTCGACGCGCTCGCGCATGCGCTCGATCAGCCGCGCCAGCGTCTCGACGACCGCCTTGTTGACGTCCTCGACGTCGCGCCAGCCCTCCTCGGTGGTGGGGAGGCCGCTGGCCTTGGCGACGGTCTCGGCGCGCCCGTCGGGCGAGACGCCGATGGCGGCCGCGCGCTCGGCGGCCTCGTCGGTGTAGGTGCGCGCCAGCTCGACGAGCTCGTCGAGGTGCAGGTGCGCCTCTCGGAAGTTGCGGCCGACGACGTTCCAGTGCCACTGCTTCGCGGTCAGCGACAGGTCGACGAAGTCGGCCAGGCTCTCCTGAAGGACCCTGCCGACGGTCTGCTTGGCCTCGTCGGGCAACGGGCTGGAGATGGGTGCGGTGGCCATGTGGTGGTGACTCCTCTCACGACCGTGTGCACGTCGTACTGGTGTCGGGTTCCCGGCGGGTCGCCGCGACACGCCGCGACCCGCCCCACAATTCAGCGTGGGACGGGTCGCGGTTGTTCCTGCAGGGCCGGTGGTCAGCTCTGGCTGAGGACCTTCTGCTCCTTGCCGGTCAGCTCCCGGACCCGGGCCTCGACCCGCTCGCCCATGCCCTGGTCGATCGACTTCCAGTAGTCGAACGCGCGGGCCAGCACATCGTCGCCGACGCCCTTGGCCAGGTGGCCCGAGACGTTCTCGACGAAGCGGTCACGGGCCGCGTCGTCCCAGACCTCCATCATCATGGTGCGGGCCTGGACCTCGTCGGTGTCCTCGGCGTGCGGCACGTAGGCCGCGCGCTGGATCTGGCCGTCGGAGTACCACGTCGGCGGCTGGATCGTCTCGGTGGTCTGCGGGCCGCCCTTCGTGTTGGGGGCGTACACCGGGTCCTTCGCGTTCACCACGCGCATCGCGCCGGCAACCGTGTACGGGTGCGCCTGCGTGCCCCGCGGCGAGTTCACCGGAATCTGCTTGTAGTTGACGCCGAGGCGGGCACGGTGGGCGTCGGCGTAGGAGAACCCGCGGGCGAGCAGCATCTTGTCCGGCGACAGGCCCAGCCCCGGGGGCTGGTTGTTCGGCTCGAACGCGACCTGCTCGATCTCGGTGTGGTAGTCCTCCGGGTTCCGGTTCAGCGTCATCTTCCCGACCTCCTGCAGCGGGTAGTCGCCGTGCGGCCACACCTTGGTCAGGTCGAACGGGTTGAACCGGTAGGTCTTGGCGTCCTCGAACGGCATGATCTGCACGTAGAGGGTCCACGACGGGTACTCGCCGCGCTCGATGGCCTCGTAGAGGTCGCGCTGGTGGTAGTCGGCGTCCTCACCGGCGAGACGGCCGGCCTCCTCCTCGGTCAGGCACTCGACGCCCTGGTCGGTCTTGAAGTGGTACTTGACCCAGAACTCCTCGCCGGCCTCGTTGATCCACATGTACGTGTGGCTCGAGTAGCCGTTCATGTGGCGCCAGGTCCGCGGGATGCCGCGGTCGCCCATGAGCCACGTGACCTGGTGCTTCGACTCGGGCGAGAGGGTCCAGAAGTCCCACTGCATGTCGTGGTCGCGCAGGCCGTTGCGGGCCAGGCGCTTCTGCGACCGGATGAAGTTCTGGAACTTCATCGGGTCACGGACGAAGAAGACCGGCGTGTTGTTGCCGACCATGTCCCAGTTGCCCTCGCGGGTCCACAGCTTGAGGGCGAAGCCGCGCGGGTCGCGCCAGGTGTCGGGGCTGCCGCGCTCCCCGGCGACGGTGGAGAACCGGATGATGCCCTCGGTGACCTCGCCGGGCTGGAACACCGCGGCCTTCGTGTAGGCAGTCACGTCCTGCGTGACCTCGAACTTCAGGAACGCACCGCTGCCCTTGGCGTGCGGCTGGCGCTCCGGGATGCGCTCCCGGTTGAAGTTCGCCATCTGCTCGATCAGGTAGTGGTCCTGCAGGACCAGCGGACCGTCGGTCCCGACCGTGGCGGAGAACTCGTGGCTCGGCGCCACGATCCCGGCGTCGTCGGTGGCGTGGGAGGGATTCGGGTTGGTCACGTTCGCCTCTCCTCGTGGTGGTGGCTCTCGTGCTGCGTGACGGGACGCCGTGCGGTCGTGGGACCGGCCAGGCCGACGCGTGCCGCGTGGCACGACGGACAGGTACCCCAGAACACGACCTCGGCCTCGTCGACGACGAAACCGCCGGCGTCCGACGGGGTCAGGCACGGGGGCTCGCCGACGACGCAGTCGACGTCGGCGGTCGCCCCGCACGACCGGCAGACCACGTGGTGGTGGTTGTCCCCGGTGCGCGTCTCGTACCGCGCCGCCGAGCCCGCCGGCTCGATGCGGCGGACCAGCCCGGCGTCCACGCACGCGGCGAGAACGTCGTAGACGGCCTGGGTGGACACCGACCCCAACCGGCTCCGCACCGCGGACGCGACGGCCTCGGCCGTCGAGTGCGGGTGCTCGCCGAGCACACCGAGCACCGCCTGGCGCGGAGCCGTGACCCGCAGGCCGGCCGCCCGCAGACGGGCACGGGGATCGGCCACGTGGTGACGCGGGTCCGCAGGGACCGGCACGTGGCCGTCCTCGGTACCGGTGCGTGGGGTCATGATGGCCTCACCGTGCCACCGAGACTGGAACGAGTCAAGAAAAGGACGGCGAGCCCGGGTCAGCCCCGGACGAGCTCCTCGGCGATCTCGTAGGTGTTCAGCGCCGCGCCCTTGCGCAGGTTGTCGCCGCACACGAAGAAGTCGAGGGTGTTCGGGAAGTCGAGCGCCTGGCGCACGCGGCCGACGTAGGTGGGGTCCTCGCCGACGACGTCGACGGGGGTCGGGAAGCGCTTCGCCTCCGGCTCGTCGACCAGCACGATCGAGGGCTGGGCGGCGAAGACCTGCTGCGCCGTGGCCACGTCGACCGGCCCGTCGAACGTCGCGTGCACCGCGATCGAGTGGGTGGTCACCACGGGCACCCGCACGCACGTGGCCGAGACTCGGAGGTCGGGCAGGCCGAGGATCTTGCGGGACTCGTTGCGGACCTTGAGCTCCTCGGAGGTCCACCCCTCGTCCCGGAGCGAGCCCGCGAACGGGACCACGTTGAGCGCCAGCGGGACCCCGAACGGCGAGTCGGACGGCAGGCCGGCCGCCGCGATGGCCTCGGCGACGTCACCGCGCCGGTTGCCGACGCCCTTGCCCGCCACGGCGGCGATCTCGGCCTGCAACCGGTCGATGCCCTCCTGGCCCGCGCCCGAGGCCGCCTGGTAGCTGGCGACGACCAGCGCGCGCAGCCCGAACGAACGGTGCAGCGCGCCCAGCGCCGCCATCATCGACAGCGTCGTGCAGTTGGGGTTCGAGATGATGCCCCTGGGCCGGTGGTGCACCTGCTCGGCGTTGACCTCGGGCACCACGAGCGGCACGTCCGGGTCCATGCGGAACGCGCCGGAGTTGTCGACGGCGATCGCGCCGCACTCGGCGGCCACCGGCGCCCACTCGGCACTGATCGCGTCCGGGGTGTCGAACATGGCGACGTCGACACCGTCGAACGCCTCGCGCGACAGCGCGACCACCTCGACCTCCTCGCCGCGCACCCGCAACCGGCGGCCGGCCGAGCGGGGCGACGCGATCAGCCGGATCTCGCTCCACGGCACGGTCTCGCGCGCGTCGATGATGTCGATCATGACGGAGCCGACCGCTCCGGTGGCCCCGACGATGGCGAGCACGGTCATCGGTTCACCTCCCCGTTCCGGCGTGGACGACCGCTTCCTCGTCGCCCCCGAGGTCGAAGGCGGCGTGCAGCGCGCGTACGGCGTCGTCGAGCTGGGTGTCGCGGATGAGCGCGGAGATGCGGATCTCCGAGGTGTTCATCATCTCGATGTTCACGCCCGCCTCGGCGAGGCACTCGCAGAACGTGGCGGTGACCCCGGGATGGCTGCGCATGCCCGCGCCGACCAGCGCCACCTTGCCGACGTGCTCGTCGTAGAGCACGTCCTCGTGGCCGACCTCGCCCTGCACGGCGCCGAGCGCCTCGACCGCTCGGGGTCCGTCCTTGACCGGCAGCGTGAAGGTGACGTCGGTCTTGCCCGTCTGCAGGTGTGACACGTTCTGCAGCACCATGTCGATGTTGACCTCGACGTCCGCGACCGCCCGGAAGATCCGCGCCGCGTAGCCGGGCCGGTCGGGCACCCCGACCACGGTCACCTTCGCCTCGGACCGGTCGTGCGCGACGCCGGTGAGGACCGCCTGTTCCACGCTCAGCTCCTCGATGGACCCGACGATGGTCGTGCCGGGCTTGTCGTTGTACGACGACCGCACCCGCAGCGGGACGTTCTCGCGCCGCGCGTACTCCACCGCGCGCAGGTGCAGGACCTTGGCCCCGCACGCGGCCATCTCGAGCATCTCCTCGTAGGTGATCCGCTCGAGCAGCTTCGCGTTCGGGACGATCCGCGGGTCGGCCGAGTAGACGCCGTCGACGTCGGTGTAGATCTCGCAGACATCGGCCCTCATGGCCGCGGCCATGGCCACCGCGGTGGTGTCCGACCCGCCGCGCCCGAGCGTCGTGATCTCACGGGTGTCCGCGCTGACGCCCTGGAACCCCGCCACCAGCGCGATGTGGTCCTCGGCGAGGGCGGTGTGGATGCGCCCCGGCGTCACGTCGACGATGCGGGCGTCGCCGTGCTTGCCGGTGGTGATCATGCCGGCCTGCGAGCCCGTGAACGAGCGCGCCCGCCCGCCCAGGGCGTTGATGGCCATGGCCAGCAGCGCGTTGGAGATGCGCTCGCCCGAGGTCAGCAGCATGTCCAGCTCGCGCGGCGGCGGGCTGGGATGGACCTGCATCGCGAGGTCGGTCAGCTCGTCGGTGGTGTCACCCATCGCGGACGCGACGACGACCACGTCGTGGCCGTCCTTGCCGGTTCGGACGATGCGCTCGGCCACCCGGCGGATGCGCTCCGCGTCCTGGACGGACGAGCCGCCGAACTTCTGGACGACGAGTGCCACCGCGACTGACCTCCACCTGCGGGCCGAGCTGTCCGTACGACCCTATCGGAGGCGCCGGCGATCACGAGGTGGTCGGCGCCACGCCGCCGACGTCAGGGCGCGAGCGCGTTGAGCAGCTTGGAGACGATGATCCCGATCGCGATCCACACCACGGCGGCCAGGCCGTAGTTGAGGATGATCCGCAGCGACTCGCTCGCGGGCAGGAACAGGTCCCCGATGCCGAGGGTGAGGTTGTCCGCGAGATCGCGGAAGAAGATCGTGATGCCGTTGGCCGGGTTCGCCCCCGCCACGGCCAGGATCACGTGGACGACGAGGATCCCCGCGAACACCACGGTGAGGATCCGGATCACCGAGGCGGCGACCGTCAGGACCTTTCGGGTGAGCGCACGGAGGTCATCAGAGGTGTGCGAACGCCGCTGTTCGGAGGTGTCCGTGCTCGCATCCTGCGCCATGCGCGACATCATGGCATGACACATGACTCGTCGGTAGCACGGCATGCGAGCTGCGTCACGGACGCAAGGAAATCGCAGGACAGAAGCCTCGACGACCCCTGCGTGGCGCCACCGGACGGGGAGCCGGGGTACCGGCCGGAGTCACGCCGGCGTTACCGTGGGGGCGATGTTCCTCGCGCCCGCACGCTCGTCGATCACGACGGGCCTGCTCCTTCGCCGCCGCGGCGGGGTCTGAACGGACCGGCCCCTCGCCGCGGGTGATGCGCGCTGCCGGTCGCCGTCCCCCGCAGTGACGCAAGACCCTGGAGCGCGAGACCCATGAGCACCACCCCCGGCGCGTCGATCAACGACGGGCCCATCGCCGACATCCGCTCGACCGTCGTCCGTCCCGACGGCGCGATCCCGGCGGACCAGCCGGCCTGGAACACCCAGCGGCCCAGCCGCATGCCGATCCAGCGCTACAAGCCCTTCGCCGACCTCGTCGAGAAGATCTCGCTGCCGGACCGAACGTGGCCCGACAAGGTGATCGACAAGGCCCCGCTGTGGGGGGCGGTCGACCTGCGCGACGGCAACCAGGCGCTGATCGACCCGATGTCGCCCGCCCGCAAGCGCCGCATGTTCGACCTGCTCGTCCGCATGGGCTACAAGGAGATCGAGGTCGGCTTCCCGGCCGCGTCGCAGACCGACTTCGACTTCGTCCGCGAGATCATCGAGCAGGACGCGATCCCCGCCGACGTCCGCATCCAGGTGCTCACGCAGGCGCGCCCCGAGCTGATCTCCCGCACCTACGAGTCCCTCGAGGGCGTGCACTCGGCGGTCGTCCACCTCTACAACTCGACCTCGATCCTGCAGCGGCGCGTGGTCTTCCGCTCCGACCGCGACGGCATCACGAAGATCGCCGTCGACGCCGCGCGGATGGTCCGCGAGGAGGCCGAGAAGCGCCCGGGCACCGACTGGCGCTTCCAGTACTCGCCCGAGTCCTACACCGGCACCGAGCTCTCCTACGCCAAGGAGATCGTCGACGCCGTCGGCGACGTGTGGGAGCCGACGCCCGCGCGCCCGATGATCGTCAACCTGCCGGCGACGGTGGAGATGGCGACGCCGAACGTCTACGCGGACTCCATCGAGTGGATGCACCGCAACCTGGCGCGCCGCGACTCGATCATCCTGTCGCTGCACCCCCACAACGACCGCGGCACGGGCGTCGCCGCCGCCGAGCTGGGCGTCCAGGCCGGCGCCGACCGGGTCGAGGGATGCCTGTTCGGCAACGGCGAGCGCACCGGCAACGTCTGCCTCGTGACGCTGGGCATGAACCTGTTCAGCCAGGGCATCGACCCGCAGATCGACTTCTCGGACATCGACGAGGTGCGCCGCACCGTCGAGTTCTGCAACCAGCTGCCGGTCGGCGAGCGCCACCCCTGGGGCGGGGACCTCGTGTTCACCGCGTTCTCCGGGTCGCACCAGGACGCGATCAACAAGGGCCTGCAGGCGATGAAGTCCGACGCCGCGGCGGCCGGCCACGACGTGGACGAGCACCCGTGGGAGGTCCCCTACCTGCCGATCGACCCGAAGGACGTCGGCCGGACGTACGAGGCGGTCATCCGGGTCAACTCCCAGTCGGGCAAGGGTGGCGTCGCCTACCTGATGAAGGTCGAGCACCAGCTGGAGCTGCCGCGGCGGCTGCAGATCGAGTTCTCCCGCCGGGTCCAGGAGCAGACCGACTCCGAGGGCGGCGAGGTCTCGGCCAAGGAGATGCACGACATCTTCGTCGAGGAGTACCTGCAGCGCCGCGTACCCCTGGAGCTCGTCAGCTCGCGCGTGTCGACCCACGACGACGGCAAGGCCGAGCTCTCGGCCACGCTGCGCGTCGAGGGCGATCTGCACGAGGTCACCGGCGTCGGCAACGGCCCGATCGCCGCGTTCGTCGACGCGCTGGCGTCGGTGGGCTACGACGTGCGGGTCCTCGACTACGCCGAGCACGCCATGTCCGCCGGCGACGACGCCCGCGCCGCCGCCTACGTCGAGGCCAGTGTCGGCGTCGGGGCCGGCGACACCGAGGTCTGGGGCGTGGGGATCAACGGCTCGATCCTCACCGCGTCGCTCAAGGCCGTCGTGTCGGCGGTCAATCGCGCTCTGCGCTGACGCGCTCGTGCGTGCTTTCCCGTGCCTGGGCACGGGGAGGCACGCACAAGGCGGGGACGGGGCCTCGTGCTCATCCCCGGTGCCGGATCCCGCGTGTGCCGCGGGATTCGGCACCGAAGTGTGCGACTCCGCTCGAAGATCTGGGATGGCGGAGCGGACGTTGCGCTGAGCGTAACGTTCGCTCCACGCCTTCAGATCTTGCTCAGCTGTCCGGGAGGTCGAACTCGCCCGCCTTCACCCCGGCGACGAACGCCGCCCACTCGGCGGGTGTGAACCGCAGCGCCGGCCCGCCCTCGGCCTTGGTGTCGACGACGCGCACCTCAGCTCCGGGATTGATCGCCACGCCGACACAGGACCCGTCGCTGCAGAAGCTGCTCGTCCTGATCACCACAAGAGCATCACGGCGCGGTTGCACTGCGGCATCCTCCTGAGGGTCACCGGAGCGGGGAAGGGCTCATCACCCGCCCGAGGCCTCGAGGCGCCGAACGGCTCGTTCCATGAGCGGGACGGACTCACGCTCACTCAACGCCGCTCGGTAGATGCCGTTCAGCCACGTCTCGTGGTCGGCGATCTCGGTGGGATCGGCGAGGAACTCACCGGCCGTCCCGGGTCGTTCGACGTAGACGAGGCCGTGCTCGATGCCCTCGGAGTAGTCCAGCTTGGCGAAGGCCTCGCGGCTACCCGGGACCAGGCCCGCCGAGAACGGCAGGACCCGGACGTCGACGTGCTCGGCCTCGGCAACGACCAGCAGGTGCTCGATCTGGGCCCGGAGGACATCCGGCGATCCCACGACCCGGTACAGCGTGGATTCGTCGAGCACGCAGTGGAACGAGAGGCCGTGGCTCGGTGCGAGCGCATCCTGCCGCTGCATCCGGACCTCGACGAGCTTCTCGACGTCGTGGGAGGCCATGGTCGACCCGTAGGCGTTGCGCAGTACTGCGCGGGCGTACTCCCGGGTCTGCAGGAGACCGTGCACGACGTACGCCTCGTAGGCGTTGATGTTCGCTGCGTCCCACTCCAGCTCGACGTACGTCGCCATCACCGGCGGCAGGACATCGCTGTACGCCTGCCACCAGGTCGGCGCCCGCCCGTTGCGGGCCCAGCTCTCCAGCCGCTCGCGCTGCTCGTCGTCCGCGACGCCGTAGACCTCGAGCATGTCCCGCACGTCGCGCCAGCGCGGGACGCCTTTGCCGTTCTCGAGCCGGCTGATCTTCGATGGTGAGCACTCGAGCCGTCGGGCCACGTCCTCGAGCTTCAGGCCCGCGCCCTCACGCAGGCGCTTGAGCTCGCCGCCGAGGCGGCGGCGGGTCACCACAGGGCCGGGTGACCAGGTCATCCGTACGCCTCCTGGGTCGGGCGTGGGCGTTGCCGGCCCCCCTGCCGACGTCGGTCCGTACACGGTAGACCTCGGGCGGCCATGTCGTCACGCAATCGTTGTGTGCAATCGCAAGACTCACTTGTGCAGTGCAGTGACACGCGGCACTCTCAGACCACGGCCGGATCGCCGGAGCCGTGGAGCGCACGACTCGACGGGAGGCACGACGACATGATCACAACGTGGAGCATGCGCCGATGGCGCAGCCGCGGGACGACCCGCGGGACCCGATGACCGCCATGACGATCATCGTGGCGGTGGTCGCCTTCTGGACCCTGTTCGTGGTGGGTGTGCTCGTGGGCATCTCGGTGCACCGCGAGGCGACGCGGCGCCGCACCCACCGCCTGCACCGCGGCGAGCTGGAGCTCGCGAGGGCGGAGGTCGTCGCCTACCGCACGCCGGTGACGGCGCGGGACCTGCGCACGGACTAGAACGCGCGGCGACCGGCGAGGGCGCGGCCGAGCGTGAGCTCGTCGGCGAACTCGAGGTCGCCGCCCATGGGCAGACCGGAGGCCAGCTTGGTGACGGTCAGCCCGGGGAAGTCGCGCAGCAGTCGCACGAGGTAGGTGGCCGTGGCCTCGCCCTCGGTGTTGGGGTCCATGGCCAGGATGACCTCGGCGATCTCGGGTTCCCCCCCTTGGTCGCCGCCGACGCCACCGATGCGGGTGAGCAGCTCGCGCACCCGAAGCTGGTCGGGCCCGATGCCCGAGAGCGGGTCGAGCGCCCCGCCCAGGACGTGGTAGCGCCCCCGGAACTCGCGGGTGCGCTCGACGGCCAGGACGTCCTTGGGCTCCTCGACCACGCAGACGAGGGTGGCGTCTCGGCGCGCGTCGCTGCAGATGCGGCAGCGGGGTTGCTCGGAGACGTTGCCGCAGACCTCGCAGAACACCACGCCGACCTTGACCTTCTGCAGGGCCTCCTGCAGCCGGGTCACGTCGGCCTCTTCGGTGGCGAGGAGGTGGAACGCGATGCGCTGGGCGCTCTTGGGCCCGATCCCGGGCAGGCGACCCAGCTCGTCGATCAGGTCCTGGACCGGGCCCTCGAACACCGGACTACTGCCCGGGCAGGCCCAGCCCGCCGCCCATGTCCCCGAGCCCGCCGGCCAGCGGGCCCATCTTCTCCGCCTGCAGCTCCGCGGCCGCCTGCGCCGCGTCGGCGATCGCGCCGACGATGAGGTCCTGGAGGGTCTCGACGTCGTCGGGGTCGACCACCTTCGGGTCGATCTTGACGGAGCGGACCTCGCCGGTGGCCGTCTGCGTGATCGTGACCAGGCCGTTGCCCGCCTGACCGGTGACCTCGGCCTCGGCCAGCTCCGCCTGGGCGGACATCAGCTGCTCCTGCATCGCCTGCGCCTGCTGCAGCAGGGCGCCCATGTCCATGCCTTCGGGGTTCTGGCCGGGTTGCATGTCACCACAGTAACCGTGCGCCCGTGAGGCGCCGCCGGCCGTCGACCGGGCACGCTGGACCCGATGGACTCGACCCACAGCACGCTGCTGCACCGGCTGCTCGACGCCACCACCTGGCGTGCCTTCGACCTGGACGTCGAGGGCCGCATCCTCGCCGGACACGACGACTCGGGGACGGTGCAGCTCGTCGAGCTGCGTCCGGGATCAGGGCAGCACGCCGATGGGGGCACGCGCGCGCCGCTCACGGCGCTGCCCGGCGCCGTCCACGGGCGGTACCTGATCGGCTCGCGACGGATCGTGGTCTCGCACGACGCGGGCGGCAACGAGCGCGCGCAGCTCTCGCTGCTCGACCCGGATTCCGTCGACGAGCCGGTCGGCGAGGACGGGCTGACCCCCCTGGTCCACGACCCCGCGTACATCCACGCGCTCGTCGACGTCCTGGCCGACGGCCGGATCGCCTACGCCACGAACCGCCGCAACGGCGTCGACTTCGACCTCGTCGTGCGCGACCTCGACGACGGCACCGAGGCCGTCCTCTACGACGGCGGCGGCATGGTCGGTGCCGCCGCGGTCGCCCCCGACGGCACGCGCGCGCTGATGACGCGGCCCGGCCGTCCGGCACTGAGCTCGCAGGTCCTGCTGCTCGGCGGCGGCACCGTCACCGAGCTGACCGACGCCGACGAGCACGCCCGCCACCTGGACCCGCAGTGGCTCCCCGACGGTGACGCCGCGATCGTCACCACCGACTCCGGGCGCGACCACCTGGGCGTCGCACGGCTCGACGTGGCGACCGGGAAGCTGACGTGGCTGGTCACCGACGACGCGCACGACGTCACCGCGCGCCTGTCCCCCGACGGCCGGTCGATGCTCGTGGTCACCGACGACGACGGCGCGAGCCGCCTCGCCGTCCACGACGCCGACGGCACGTTCCGCCGGGAGGTGACCCTGCCCGCCGGCTACCTCGGCGGCGTCGCCGACTTCCTGGCCGTGCCGCGCTGGTCCCCCGACGGCACGGGCCTCGCGCTGTCCTGGTCCGACCCGGCGACCCCGGCCGACGTGCTGCTGATCGACGCCGCACGCGGGCGGGCGGCGACGATCGCCACGTCCCGCGATCAGCTCGCCGCCACGCTCCCTCCCGGCCTCGACCTCGTCGGCCCGACCAGCCACGGCGTCCCCACGCCCGACGGCGAGACCGTGCCGTGCTTCGTCTACACGCCCGCGCACCCGTCCGGGTCGAGCGTGGTCATCGTCCACGGCGGGCCCGAGGGCCAGTCGGTGCGCTCGTTCTCGGCGATCGTCCAGGCCCTCGTCGGCGAGGGGCACACGGTGCTCGTGCCGAACGTGCGCGGGTCGGTGGGCTACGGCAAGCGCTGGTACTCCCTCGACGACGTCGAGCTCCGGCTGGACTCGGTCGCCGACCTCGCCGCCCTGCACGCCTACCTCCCCCGCCTCGGGCTGGACCCGGCCCGCGCGGCGCTGTGGGGCGGGTCGTACGGCGGCTACATGGTGCTCGCCGGCCTCGCGTTCCAGCCCGAACTGTGGGCCGCTGGTGTCGACATCGTCGGCATCTCGTCCCTGGTGACGTTCCTGGAGAACACCTCGCCCTACCGCCGCGCGCACCGCGAACGGGAGTACGGCTCGCTCGAGCGCGACCGGGAGTTCCTCGAGCGCGCTTCGCCACTCCACCGGATCGGCGAGGTGCGCGCCCCGCTGTTCGTCATCCACGGCGCCAACGACCCGCGCGTACCCCTGTCGGAGGCCGAGCAGGTCGCGGCCGCGGTGCGGGCGAACGGCGTCGAGGTCGAGATGGTCGTCTACGACGACGAGGGCCACGGGCTCGCGAAGCGCGTCAACCGGCTCGACGCCTACCCGCGCGCGGTGGCGTTCCTGGGGCGTGCGCTGGCCCGCTCCTAGCGCCCGTCGACCCGCCGCGCGCCGAGCTGCGAGGTCAGCAGCTCCATCGCCGCCTCCTCGGGATCCCGCCGCACCCCACCGCCGGTGCCCCCCGGGTCGGCGGCGGCCTCGGCGTACATGTCCTCCTCGGTGACGTGCTCGTCCGGATCGTCCTCGGGCGGCTCGGGCGGGGGCGGGATGTCCGGCGGCTCACCGGAACGGGTCGGCCGCGGGGGCGCCTCGCCCCCGCCCCGCGCCGGCGGCTGTGGGGCGGGCCGCTCGGGTCGTGAGGGTGCCGGCCGCTCCGGGCGCTCCGACCGCTCCGGGCGCCGCGGTGCCTCCGCGCGGGTGCGCGGGGCCTCCGACCGGCCGCCACCGCGCGCGGGCCCGTCACCGTCGCCGCCCGCGCCGTGCACCGCCTGCACCGTCCACTGCCCCGACAGCACGATCCCCAGCGCCGCGGCGACGTGGTCGGCGCGGTTGGGCTGGGAGAGCTGGCGGGCCAGGGGCGGTGTCGGCATCCCGAGGGTCACGGTCGTGCCCTCGACGGCGGTGACCGTGGCGTTCTGCAGCAGCGCGTGGGTGGGCTTGTTCCGCTCGCGCACCTGGTTCATGACCTCGGGCCACACCCGCCGCAACGCCGCGGCGTCGACCGCGCCGGCGGGGGCCGGCTCCCGGGTGGGCTGCTGCGCGGGTTCGGGCTGCGACACGGGTCCGGGGGCCGGCTGGGGCCGCGAGGCGGGCTCGGCACGCGCGGCCTCCCGCGGCGGCGCGTCCCGCGGCGGCTCGTCACGGGCCGCGACGGTGGCCGTCGGGCGGTCGGTGGGCGGGACGACCGTGGCGTCGAGCTCGCCGGCCCGGGCCGGGGCGGGGTCCGCGTCACCCTCGGTCGGACGCCGGGAGGGTCGGGTGAAGCGCTCCCCGCCGTCGTCGGCCGGGGTCCCGCCGCCCCCGCCCGCCCCCAGCGCGAGGCGCCGCTCGACGCCCTCGAGCCGCTGCACCATCGCCGCGTCCTCCGACGACGCCGACGGCAGCAGCATCCGCGCGCAGACCAGCTCGAGCAGCAGCCGCGGCGCGGTCGCTCCGCGCATCTCGGTGAGCGCGGTGTGGACGAGCTCGGCGTAGCGGGTCAGCGCCGCCGGGCCCAACCGTGCCGCCTGGTCGAGCATGCGTTCCATCTCGTCGGCGGGCACGTCGACGAGCCCGCGCTCGCCCGCGTCGGGGACGGCCTGGACGAGGACGAGGTCACGCAGGCGCTGCAGCAGGTCGGCGGCGAAGCGGCGCGGGTCGTGCCCGGCCTCGACGAGGCGGTCGACGGCCCCGAAGACCGCCGCGCCGTCCTGGGCGCCGAGCGCGTCGACGACGTCGTCGAGGATCGCGACGTCGGTGACGCCGAGCAGGCCCACCGCGTGGGCGTACGTGACGCCCTCGGGGCCGGCGCCGGCCAGCAGCTGGTCGAGCACCGAGAGCGAGTCGCGCGCCGAGCCGCCGCCCGCGCGCACGACGAGCGGGTAGACGGCCGGCTCGACCGTCACGCCCTCCTCGGTGCAGATGCGCTCGAGCAGCCCGCGCAGCGTGCTCGGCGGCAGCAGGCGGAACGGGTAGTGGTGGGTGCGCGAGCGGATGGTGGTGAGCACCTTGTCCGGCTCGGTGGTGGCGAAGATGAAGATCAGGTGGTCGGGCGGCTCCTCCACCACCTTGAGCAGTGCGTTGAACGCCGCCGTGGTCACCATGTGCGCCTCGTCGATGATGAAGACGCGGTAGCGCGAGCTCACCGGCGCGAAGTGGGCGCGGTCGCGCAGCTCGCGGGCGTCGTCGACGCCGTTGTGGCTCGCGGCGTCCATCTCGGTGACGTCGAGCGAGCCGGCCCCGTTGGGGGCGAGCGCCACGCAGGACTCGCACACCCCGCAGGGGTCGGGAGTCGGGCCCTGCACGCAGTTCAGCGAGCGGGCGAGGATGCGCGCGCTGGAGGTCTTGCCGCAGCCGCGGGGCCCGGAGAAGAGGTAGGCGTGGTTGACCCGTCCGGCCGCGAGCGCCGTGCGCAGCGGCTCGGTGACGTGCTCCTGACCGACGACCTCGGCGAACGTCGCCGGCCGATATCTGCGGTACAGCGCCAGAGCCACAGGGCGAGGCTACGCGGCAGCTCCGACGGTCGAGCGCCGGCCGGAGGAAGGACAGGGGAGCACGCCGATAGGGGGAGCACGCCGATAGGGGGACCCCGCGCACCCGCCAGAGCCCGCTGACCCTTGCTGCCTTCCGGCCCTGGGGGAGTTCACGGGATGGACGCCGCGCGGGGTCCGGTCACAGTGTATCGAAGGCGAAGCGCGGCCCCCGGCCCCCGGGTCGCCGGGGAGCAGGGCTGTATCGTCTCCCGCGGAGGATTGGCCGAGCGGCCTAAGGCGCACGATTGGAAATCGTGTTGGGGCAACACCCCTCACGGGTTCGAATCCCGTATCCTCCGCCGTCCGTGCCGCCGTCCGGTCCGTGGACCCGCGGCGGGGGGCCCACCGGCGTCGATGACACGGTGGGCCCGTGCGCGGACTCCTCATCGCCCTGGTCGTGATCCTCGCCGTCCTCGTGGGCGTCGACTTCGGGGCGCGCTGGATCGCCGAGGACCGCGTCGCCGTGGCCCTGCAGGACGCCCTCGACCTGCCGAACCCGCCCGAGGTCGACGTCCGGGGCTTCCCCTTCCTCACCCAGGCCCTCGACGGGCGCTACGACGACGTCGGGCTCTCGGCGCCGGGGATCGCGTACGGCGAGCTGCGCGACCTCACGCTGACCGCCGACCTCTCCGGGGTCTCGCTGCCGCTGGAGGACCTCGTCGACGCCCGGGTGGAGCGCATCCCCGCCGAGCGGGTCACGGCGTCGGCGCGCGTCAACCCGACCGATCTCGCGCGGCTGCTCGACGTCGGCGAGCTGACCATCGAGCCCCTGACCGCCGACGACCTCGAGCGCCTGCGCAGCGAGGCCGAGGCCGACGACTCCGGTGCCTCGGGCAGCGCCCGCGCCCTCGCGGACGTCGACCCGGCGTCCTCGGTGCGCCTGACCTCGTCCACGACGGTCGGCGGGCAGTCGATCGACGTGGCGGTGATCGCCTCGTTCCGGCTCTCCGGCGGGCGGATCACCTTGCAGGCCCGCGACATCCGCACCGAGGGCGGCGAGGGCGCGGTGGGCCAGGTCGCGGCGCAGGCGCTGCGGCAGCGGCTCTCCGGCTTCTCGACGAGCGTCGACCCCGGCCGGCTGCCGTTCGCCATCACCGCCACCGAGCTGCGCGCCGAGGACGGGGTGCTCGTGGTGTCGGGAACCGCGCGTGACGTCGACCTCCTCGACCCTCCGGGTGCCTGACACAGTGAGCCCCATGCAGGACATCCGCTGGGGCATCGCCGGGCCCGGACGCATCGCCGCGAACGTCGCCGGGGACCTCGCGCTGGTCGAGGGCACGACCCTGGCGGCCGTCGGCTCGCGTTCGCCCGAGCGCGCCCGGGCCTTCGCCGAGCAGCACGGGGGTCCCGACACCCGCGGGCACGGCAGCTACCGCGCGCTCGTCGAGGACCCGGACGTCGACGTCGTCTACATCGCCACGCCGCACCCCCAGCATGCCGCGATCGCGGTGGCGTGCCTCGAGGCCGGCAAGGCCGTGCTCGTCGAGAAGACGTTCACCGCGACGCTGGCGGGCGCCTGGCGGGTGGTCGACACGGCGCGCACCCACGGGGTGTTCGCGATGGAGGCGATGTGGACCCGCTTCCAGCCCGCGGTCGTGCGCCTGCGCGAGCTGATCGGCGAGGGCGCGATCGGGGAGCCCCGCTCGGTGCAGGCCGACCTCGGCACGGTGCGCGACGTGGACCCGGACGACCGGCTGTTCTCGCTCGAGCTGGGCGGTGGCGCGCTGCTCGACCTCGGCGTCTACCCCGTCTCGTTCGCGCAGATGGTGCTGGGCACGCCGGACCGCGTCCACGCCATGGCCAACCGCGAGACCACCGACGTCGACGCCGACGGGGCCATGCTGCTGGGGTTCCCCGAGGGCCGGTTCGCGACGGTGCAGACCTCGTTCCACAGCCCGTCGCCCGGCCAGGCGCGGGTGTTCGGGACGACGGGCTGGATCGACGTGCTGCCCCGCTTCCACCACCCGAGCACGATCGTGCTGCACCACGGCATCGACGACGAGGGCGAGCGCATCGAGCTCCCCGCCACCGGCCGCGGGCTCTACCACGAGCTGGTGGAGGTCACCGAGTGCCTGCGCCGTGGCGCCACCGAGAGCACGGTGATGCCGCTCGACGACACGCTCGCCGTGCAGGGCGTGCTCGCCGAGGCGGCCGACCAGCTCGGGCTCGTGTTCCGCGAGGACGACACCGCGGTGTGACGCGCTGTCACGAGCGCGCGCCCCTACCCTTCTCACGACGAGGGGGGAGCCATGCCGGAGGGGGACCAGGGCGCGCCACCGGGACGGCGCGTGACGTCGCCGCACCGCGGGCTGCGCCGGGCGACCACCGAACGGGCGATCCTGGAGTGCGTCGCCGCCGAGAGCGGCCCGCTGACGCGCGCGGAGCTGGCGCGGCGCACGGCCATCTCGCCCCCGGCCGTCAGCGAGGCGGTCCGGCGGCTCGAGGCCGGCCGGGTGCTCGTCGCCGTCGGCCCGCGCTCGGGGGTGCCGGGCGCCGTCGCCACCCTCTACGACCTCGCCCCGGGGGTCGGCGTCGTCGCCGCCGTCGAGATCCACCGGACCGCGGTGCGCGCGGCGGTCGGCGACCTCCTCGGGCGCATGCTCGAGACCACCGACCACGACCCGCCCCGCGACGGTCACGACGTGCTGGCGCGGCTGCACGAGGCCCTCGCCGAGGTGCGCGCACGCTGGGAGGCCCGGGGGCGGCCGCTGCGCGCGGTGGCGGTGTCGATCGCCAACCCCGTCGACCCGGCGACCGGGCGCGTCGTCGAGCTGCACGAGTCCGCCTTCCCGGCCGGGGTGCTCGGCGCCGACGACGTCCGCGGTGTCGACCCGGCGATGGTCGTGCTCGACAACGACGTCAACTTCGCCGCCCTCGCCGAGCGCGACCACGGCGCCGCCACCGGTGCACCGTCCTTCGCGTACCTCCACGTCGGCGAGCGGGACAGCGTCGGGCTGGGCCTCGTCGTCGACGGGGTCCTCGTCCGCGGGGCCCGCGGCCTCGCCGGGGAGATCGGCTACCTGCCCCTCGGCGGCGGCTCCGAACGCTTCCGCTTCGGCGAGGCGATGGCCGCCCAGGGGCTGGGCGCCGGCGAGGACGCCCCGGACGAGGCCGGCCTGGCCACCGCGGGGCGCATGCTGGGCGAGGCGGCCGTCGCCGTCTGCGCGATCGTGGATCCCGGGATGCTCGTGCTCGGCGGGCCGGTCGGCCTGCGCCCGGGCCTGCTCCGCCACGTCGCCGCCACGGTCGTCGAGCTCGCCCCACGTGAGGTGCCGGTGGTGGCCGGCGCCCTGGGCGGGACCGCGCCCCTGCGGGGTGCGTTGGCCGAGGCACGCCGGCGGGCGTGGGAGGGGCTCGTCTCCGCCCGCGGGTGATCCATCGCCCCCCCGCGGAGGACATCGGTTGCGCCGGAAGGTCGTCCTCGGCGGTGAGCGGCGCCACGCGCGGATCCCCAAAATCGTCCGACGACACGGGTTTAATGATCTTGACCTGCACCCGTTACGCTGCCGTGACCAAGCTCGTTGGTCCTTAAAGCTCCCCCCACCGCGGCGTTCGGTCCATTCCGGCCGCCCGAAAGGACTTCTCGATGCCGGCCAAGCACCGCACCGAAGCCCCCGGGCCGTCCCGGCACCGCTGGGTGAGCCCCACCGCGGGCGCCCCCGACGGCATGAGGCGCCGTCGCTTCCTCGGCTACCTGATCGCCGCACCGACGCTCGCCGTCGGGGTCAAGCTGACGGCCGACTCGGTCCTCGAGGCCGAGGCGCTGCCCTCGCCCACGCCCGAGGTGTCGGAGGTCTACGACCTGTCCGACCTGCTGCTCGACTCCACGCGACCGACGGCGAACCTCATCACGATCGTCGTGAACTCCGACGGCACCGTCTCCTTCACGATCCCGCGGGCCGAGAGCGGCCAGGGCATCACGACCACGGCGGCGATGCTGATCGCCGAGGAGATGGACATCCCCGTCTCCGACGTCACCGTCGACCTCGCCGACGCCCGACCCGAGCTGCTGTTCAACCAGCAGACCCAGGGCTCGGCCTCGGTCATCTCCATCTACACCCCGGTGCGCGTCGCGGCCGCGCTGGCCCGCGGGCGGCTGCTCGAGGCGGCGGCCACGATCCTCGGCGACGAGGCCGAGAACCTCCGCACCACCGGCGGCCGGGTGCTCTCCACCGCCGGCTCGTCCATCCCGTTCGCCGAGCTGGCCGCGGCGGCGGCGAACGCGGTGACGCGGGAGGCCGTGACCGAGCTCAAGCCGGTCGACGAGTTCAGCGTCATCGGCACCGAGCAGCGCCGCGACGACGTCGTCGCCGCGGTGACCGGGCGCAAGAAGTACACGATGGACCTCGAGGTCCCCGACGCTCTGCCGACGATGATCGCCCGGCCGCCGACGATCAAGGGCACGGTCGAGTCGGTCAACAACCTCGACGAGGTCCGCTCGATGCCCGGGGTCACCGACGTCGTGGAGATCTCAACCGACGCCGAGCCCGGACGCGGGACCACGTCCTCGGCGGTCGCGGTCCGGGCGCGCACCTTCGGCCAGTGCATCGACGCGGTGAACGCCCTGGACATCACCTGGGGCCGGGGCAATGTCGACGGCGAGTCCGACGCGTCGATCCTGGCCCAGCTGCGCGAGGCGCCGGCGCCGGCCAACCTGCCCTCGCCGACGCCGCTCGACGAGGTCGGCGGACAGCTCCCGCTCGTGACCGAACCCGTCGGCGACGTCCTCGACGGGGTCGGGGCGACCGAGTCGATCGACCAGGAGTTCGTCTTCTACTGGCGCAGCAACGCCGCCATGGAACCCAACGTCGCCATCGCCGACGTGCGCGACGGCGAGGCGGAGGTCTGGACCCCCAGCCAGATCCCGATCGTCACCCAGACCCAGCTCGCCCAGGTGCTCGACCTGCCCCAGAGCCAGGTGACCGTGCACGTCCCGCGGGGCGGGGGCGCCTTCGGCCGCCGGCTGTTCAGCGACGCCGCGCTCGACGCCGCGCGGGTGTCGAAGGAGATCGGCAAGCCGGTGCGGCTCATGTGGCACCGGGCCGACGAGTGCCGCGCCGGCCGCGTCCACCCGATGTGCATCTCGCGGGTGCGCGCCACCTACAGCCCGAGCGCCGGTGAGGTCGTCGCCTTCGAGCAGCGGCAGACGAGCGTCGCGACCGACTACACCGAGTCGTTCGGCGACATGATCACGTCGCAGGCCGCGAAGCTGCCGTTCGCCAACGAGCTCACGCTCTCCCAGACGGTGTTCCTGCTGACCGCCAGCGTTCCGTACGACCTCGGGGCGATCGTGCTCGGCTACAACGAGATCTTCGACTTCGACCGGTTCGCCACCGGAAGCGTCCGCAACCTCAACAACCAGGACTTCCGGCCCGCCCAGGAGCTCGTCGTCGACCAGCTCGCCGAGCGGCTGGGCGAGGACCCCCTGGAGTTCCGGCTCGACCGTGTCGAGGACGAGCGCGCGAAGGCCGTGCTGGAGGCTGTCCGCGACGAGGGCGAGTGGGGCCGGGACCTGCCCGACGGCGTCGCGCAGGGCGTGGTGGTGCACAACGAGTACAAGGGCACCGTGGCCGTGCTGGCCGAGGTCGACACGCGCCCGCAGACGACCGGCCGGGAGATCCCCGGGGCCACCACCGGGCCGCGGGTCCGCAGGGTCACCGTGGCGGTCGACGTCGGGCTGCCCATCAACCCGCTCGGTCTCAAGGCCCAGATGGAGGGCGGGGTGATGACCGGGATCTCCCACGTCTTCACCGGCAGCCTCCACCTGCGCGACGGCAACTTCCTCGAGGGCAGCTGGGACGACTACCGCTACACCCGGTTCTGGAACGCCCCGACCGAGATCAACGTCGTCGTCATGCCCGCGAGCGGCGACCGCCCCGGCGGCGCCGGCGAGCTCGCCGTGGGTGCGGCGACGGCCGCGGTGGCCTGCGCCTACGCCCGGGCGACCGGGGAGATGCCCACCAGCTTCCCCATCGGCCACACCAAGGACGTGCCCTTCGAGGTCAAGGACTTCGTGCCGCCGCTCCCCCCGTCGCCCGTCGACGGCCTGACGGCCTACCCGGCGCCGTCCGCGGCCGGCCCGGCCTTCGACCCCTCGAGCTGAGGAGCTCCCCATGCCCCCCCACACCTTCAAGGTCAACGGCCGGCAGGTCACGGTCGACACCGAGGACGACGTGCGCATGCTCTGGGTGCTCCGCGACCTCCTCGGCATCACCGGGCCGAAGTACGGCTGCGGCATCAACGTCTGCAAGGCCTGCACCAGCCACATCAACGGCCGGGCGTTCAACCCCTGCTCCGTGCCGGTCAGCCAGATCGCGCCGACCGACGAGATCACCACGATCGAAGGGCTGCCCGACACCGTCGGCGCCGACCTGCACCCGATGCAGGAGGCGTGGATCGACCGGGACGTGCCGCAGTGCGGCTACTGCCAGCCCGGCCAGATCATGGCCGCCGTCGATCTCGTGAAGAAGGTCCAGGCCGAGGGCGGGACCGTCACCGACGACGACATCGACGAGATCCGCAACATGTGCGCCTGCGGCACCTACGGCCGCATCCGCGAGGCCATCAAGCAGGGCGCCGACAACATGTGAGCCCGGCCCACCCTCCCCCCGTCTTCCACCTGAAGGGACATCGTCGTGACCGGAGCCCTGAGCCCCTCCCACTGGCTGGTCATCCTCGTCGTGGTGCTGCTGCTGTTCGGCGCCAAGCGGCTGCCCGACGCCGCGCGCGGCGTCGGCCGCTCGCTGCGCATCTTCAAGGCCGAGACCTCGGCGCTGTCCGAGGACGGCAAGAAGGACCCGGAGCCGGCCCTCGAGCCCGGCACCGTGGCCGCCACCGGTTCCCCCGCGACCGGTTCCCCCGCGACCGGTTCCCCCGCGACCGGTTCCCCCGCCACGGCCGACGCCCCCGCGACGCGGACCACGAACTCCTCGACGGTCTGAGGAGTGCCCACGCGGATGCGGGGGTGGACACGCGGGTGGCCCGGGCGGCGGCGCCGCGACCCCGAGGCGACGATGACGGTGCTCGACCACCTGCTGGAGCTGCGCCGCCGCCTGGCGTGGGCGCTGGTCGCACTGGCGATCGGCACGGCGGCCGCGTTCGTCTGGTACGAGCACGCGGTGCTGGGCGTGCCCAGCCTCGGCGCGCTGCTCATCGAGCCCTACTGCTCGCTGCCCGCTCAGGCCCGGGCCGGTTTGAACGGCACCGACTGCCGCCTGCTGGCCACCGGCCCGTTCGACCAGTTCCTCCTGCGGGTCAAGGTCGCCCTGACCGCCGGCGTGGTGCTGTCGGCCCCGGGCTGGCTCGCCAAGCTGTGGGCCTTCGTCACCCCGGGCCTGCAGCGTCACGAGCGGCGGGGCGCCGTACTGTTCATCAGCACGGCGTCCGCGCTGTTCGCGGGCGGTGCGGTGCTGGCGTACCTCCTGGTCGCCCACGCCCTGGGATTCCTGCTGATGATCGGCAACAGCGTGCAGATCACGGCGCTGCGGGGTGACGAGTACTACTCGCTGGTGCTCTCGCTGATGGTCGTCTTCGGCGTCGGCTTCCTGACCCCGCTGGTGGTGGTCATGCTCAACCGCGTCGGCGTCGTCTCCTACCAGCGGCTCGCGAGCTGGCGGCGGGGCCTGATCTTCGCCGCGTTCCTGTTCGCCGGCGTCGCCACCCCCGGCGGCGACCCGATCTCGATGGCGGTCCTGGGCGTGGTGCTGTGCGTGCTGCTCGAGGCGGCCGTGCAGGTCTGCCGGCTGCAGGACCGCCGCCGCGCCCGCCGGGACGCGGGCTGGGACGACGTCGACGACGACCGCCCGTCCCCGCTGCCCGACACCGTCGGCTGATCCCCACCCCGAGGAGGTGAGTCCGTGTTCGGCATGGGCATGGGCGAGCTGGTGCTGCTCGCCCTGGTCGGGTTCTTCGTCATCGGCCCGGAGCGGCTGCCCGGCGCCATCCGGTCGCTGGCGTCCGTCGCGACCAGGGCCAAGGAGTACGCGGCCTCGGTGCGCGAGCAGGTCGACTCGGCCGCCGACCTCGCCGAGGTCCGCCGCCAGCTCGACGAGCTGCGCGAGCCGCTCGCCGAGATCCGGTCCGCCGACCCGCGGCGGGCCGTGCGGGACGCGTTCCGGGAGGTGCCCGAGGCCGTCGGCCAGCCCGAGCCCCGTGTCCGGGTGCGCACCCGCTCGCGGATCTAGGGAAGCCAGAGCGCGCCCTCGATCGTCTCGGGCCGGCCGGCCGGGACCGCGCGCAGCGCCCGCAGGGTGTCGCGGTGCTCGGCCATGTCCAGCGCGGACAGGGCCGCGTCGAAGGCGTCCTCGCTCGCGGTGACCTCGTCCCGCAACGCCGGCGGGACCCGCGGATCGGACTCGACGACCCGGCGGCGTGCCGCGGGCGAGCGCTTGACCACCGGACCGGTGTGGACGCGCGGATAGATCTCGACCACGGTCGAGGGGCCGGCGTCGTCGAACGGCCACACCGCGAACCCGGCCTCCCGCAGCCGGGCGAGGTGCGGCATCCCGCGCAGCGAGCCGGTGCCGACCGCGCCGGCTCCGCCGATCTGGAACGTCGAGCGCGGGTCGAACCCGGCGGCCCGGGCGGCCTCCTCGGTGGCCCGCAGGCCGGGCCGCGCCGGGTCGAGCGGCGGCCGCGGCCGCGGCCCGCGGCCCCAGAACGGCGGCCGGCAGGCACGCAGCCACTCCTCGCCCTCGCGCTCCACGAGGTCCCAGAGCGCGGCGACGTCGGCGCACCCCTGCTCGCGGGCGAACCACGCCGGCAGCCCGAAGGAGAAGTCGAGGCCGACGACGAGCGGACCGGCGTCCGCGCGGGCGAGGAGGTGCTCGACCACGCCCTCGCGGTCGAGCCCGCCCCGGACCTCGAGCAACCGACCCGGGACCGCGCTCGCGACGCGGATGCGGTGGTGCGCGGCACGCTGGTCGCCCGACCAGTCCACTGCGAGCACCTGCACGGCGTCCCGCGTGCTGCTCAGCCGACCATGACGTGGTCCGGCGGGGCCGCGGTGACCGCGGGCAGGCGCAGCCGCACGGCCGTGCCGACGCCGGGGCGGGTGTCGACGTGGACGTCGCACTGCGAGCCGAACGCCGCGCGCATCCGGCGGGAGACCTCGGCGATGCCGCCGTGGCGCTGGTCGACCTGGGACGCGGCCCGCGTGGCCTCCGGACCCATGCCCGCGCCGTCGTCGGACACCGTGATCACGCAGTCGGATCCGGAGCCGGCGGCGAACACGCTGACCGCCCCGCCGCCGGGCACCGGCTCGATGCCGTGGCGCACGGCGTTCTCCACGAGCGGCGCCACCACGAACGGCGGCACGAGGACGCCGCGGACCTCGGGCGCCACGGCGACCTCGGCTCGCAGCCTGGCACCGAACCGGGCCTGCTCGAGCGTGAGGTAGCGCTCGGCGTTGTGCAGCTCGTCGCCGACCGTGGTCATCTCCCCGCCGGAGCGGAACGAGTAGCGCGTGAAGTCCGCGAACTCGGTGAGCAGCTCGCGGGCCCGGCCCGGGTCGGTGCGCACGTAGGACGCGATCGCGGTGAGCGTGTTGTGCACGAAGTGGGCCGAGAAGCGCGAGCGCAGCGCCGACTCGACGTCCGCGGGCGACGGCGCGGCCACGATCGAGGGGTCGAGCGGGGCGTCGCTGCGTCTACCGGTGACGTCGGTGCCGGCGCGGCGGATCGGGGCGCCCGGCGCCTCGGGGCCGTCGGTGGTCTCGAGCTCGTCGAGCTCGAGGTCGGTGTCGACCACCGGGGCGGCCAGCACGGGCGCGGCCACCGTCGCCGGGTGCGAGGGACGCAAGCCCTGCCACGTCGGGCGCTCGAGCAGCCCCGTGGCGGTCCAGCGTCGGTGCTCGACCTGGCCCACGAGCCGCGGCGCGAGCCAGCGGGCGGCCCCGCTCGCGTCCTCGGGCAGGGTGGCGTCGAACGGGCTGTCCGCGCGTTCGAGCGTCGCCAGCAGCCCGTCGAGCTCGCGACGTGCGCCGGCCGTGATGCCGGTGACGACGCGGCCGGAGTAGCGCAGCCCCGACTCCCCGGGGACGCCGACGAGCAGCGCGCCGACGGTGTCGGGTCGCCCGCGCGCCGGGAGCCAGCCACCGACCACGACCTCCTGGGTGCGCCGCACCGGCGTCTCGATCCAGCTGCGCGAGCGCCGGCCGGCCTGGTAGGTCGACTCCAGGCGCTTGGCGACGACGCCGTCGAGCCCGTAGCGCCGCGCCGTGGAGATCACCGCCTCGGCGTCGACCCCGGTGAAGCACGGCGGGATGACCACCCTGCTGCCGGAGAGGTCGAGCTCGGCGAGCAGCTCGCGCCGCTGCCGGTAGGGCAGGCGCCGCGTCGACGCGCCCGCGACCTCGAGCACGTCGAAGACGTAGTAGGAGACGGGCACCTGCGCCTGCAGGACCTCCGAGGGGTGGGCCACGCGGTGGCGCCGGCGCAGCTTGCCCGCGCTCGGCCGGCCGACGCCGTCGAGGGCCACGACGACCCCGTCGAGCACCAGCCCGCTGGTGCTCGTCCACGGGGCGAGCACCCCGAGCTCGGGGAAGTGCGACGTGACGTCGCGCCCGGCCTCGGTGACCAGGCGCAGGCCGTCGGGCTCCGTGCGGGCGAGGCAGCGCAGACCGTCCCAGAGGAACTCGAAGGCCCAGCCCGCGCCGCGCGGGACGTCGCCGCTGCTGGCGATCATGGGACGGTGGGGCGAGGCCTCGGTGCTCGCCGCGTCGGGCGGCGCGGTGTCCGTGAGGGTCGCCAGACGTGCCACCCGCGCCACCTCCCCCGACCGGCTCGCCGCATGCCGGCGGGGTGATCGCCGGCACCCACCACGGTATCCGCGTGGCCCGACGGTGACACCGTCCTCGGCGACGCGGCGCGCGGCAGCTGCGACCGGGGAGCAGCGAGACGCGACGAACGGCGCAACGGTCCCTGGCGCGGCCGGGCGAGGAGGGGTCAGGCCGCCAGTCCGGCGGCGACGACCGTCGAGGGACGTGCGGGCACGGGACCGGCCGGCTCGACCGACACCGCGTACCCGCGCGGCGCGGGCGCTCCGGGCGCCGGGGGCCCGGTCGGTGCCCCGAGCGGGCGTGTCACGCCGTCGGACGGGTCCATGACTGCGACGGCCTCGGGCACGTTGCCGGGCAGCCCGGTGGCCCAGAGGACGTAGTCGTGGGCCGGTGGTGCGGGCGGCATCGCGAGCGGCACGAGGCGGACCGGGGCGGCGGCGTCCGCAGGGTCGAGGACCACGGCGGCCGCGTCGCCGCGCTCGCCGCGCAGGACGGCCGAGCGCAGGGACGGGTCGCGGGAGCGGGCGTCGGCGACCACGCGGTCGGCCTGCTCATCGAGAGCTGCGGCCGGGGTGTCCGGGGCTCCGCCCTGCGTGGACAGCACGCCCCCGGCGACCACCAGCCCGAGCCCGAGCACGACGGCGACGACGAGCCCGCCCACCAGGCTGGGCCACCGTCGACGGGGGCGGTCGATCGGGGCGGCACCGGGGGGCGGGTCGAGCTCCGGGCCCGCGACGCGGGGCGGTGCGGGTCGCGCGGGCCGCGGCGGCGCGGGCTCGGCGAGCACGGCGTCGAGGACCCGCCGGCGCAGCGGGGGCGGCGGGTCGACCTGCGGCACCGCCGCCCCGAGGGCGGCGCCCACCTCGAGCGCCTCGTCGAGGGCACGCCGGCAGGTGGCGCAGCTCGCCAGGTGGTCCCGGAGCGCAGCGTCCTCGTCCGGTTCGAGCGCGGAGAACGCGCCGCCGACGGCGTCGGCGGCGCGCGGGCAGGCGCTCACGCGGGCTCCCGGGAGTGTGAGGGCGGTGCGGGGTGGTGGGCGGCCCCGCGGCCCGGTGTGGGTGGCGTGACCACGGGTGCACACCTCCTCGTCGGTGCCGCGACGGTCCCGTCAACGTTCGCCCGGGGGTCGCTGCCGGTTCGGCCGATCGGTCCTGGTCGCGGAAGCGTGTGGTCTGTGCGTTACCCCGTCCCGAGCTCCGCCAGCAGGTCGTCGCGGGCGAGCCCGAGGGCCGCGAGGCGCCGCCCGCGGGCCGGCACGTCCTCGTCGGCGAGCAGGAGGGCGATCTCTGCCTCCACGGCGGACAGCCGCTCGCGCGCCGCGGCCCGGGCGACGACCCGCTCGGCCTCGCGCGCGACCTCCCGGGCCGCGCGCCCGCCCCCGAACCACCGCTGCCACGTGTCTCGCCCCGCCATGGCGTCCTCCTTGCGTCGTCCCGCCCGACTAAACCGGTTCAAAGCAGGATGGCGCAAGGGGTCGACGGCTCCGATCCGCGTGCTATTGAACCGGTTCACCGCAGCGGCCGTGCCCGGCGCCGTGCCCGGCGCGAGAGGATCAGGGCGTGGACCGGGCACGACGCGTCACCCTCGCGACGGTGGCGAGCGCGCTCGGCGTCTCCCGCGCGACCGTGTCCAACGCCTACAACCACCCCGAGCGCCTCAGCCCCCGGATGCGCAACCGCGTCCTGCACACCGCGCGGGAGCTCGGCTACGCCGGCCCCCACCCGCTGGCCGCGACGCTCTCGCGCGGGCGGGTCAACGCGCTGGGGCTGGTCCACGGCGCGCCCATGTCGTTCGGGTTCAGCGACCCGGCGGCGGTCCTCTTCCTGCAGGGCGTCAGTGAGGTCTGCGAGCGCGAGGACCTGGCCCTGGTGCTGATCGCGGGTGGGCCGGACAGCGCGGTGGCGCGGGTGGCGTTGGTCGACGCCGTCGTCTGCTACTGCGACGTGCCGGCCGAGGGCGGGCTCGCGACGATCGTCGAGAGGGGTCTGCCGTTCGTCGTCGTCGACGGTCCGCGGCTGCCGGGCGCCGGCCACGTGGGCATCGACGACCGTCGCGGCGCCGAGGTCGCGGCACGTCACCTCCTCGACCTCGGTCACACGCGGTTCGGCGTCGTGGCGATGCCCCTGCTCGAGGACGGGCGGGAGGGCACGGCCGACCTTGAGCGGCAGGCCCGTACCCGTTACCGCGCCTCCCGCGAACGCCTGGCGGGCTACCGCGAGGCGATCGAGGCCGCCGGGCACGACTGGGCCGCGGTCACCGTCGAGGAACGGTCGCCCTACGGCCGCGACGCGGGCGGGCGGGCCGCGGCGGCGCTCCTCGCCCGCGACCCGCACCCGACCGCGCTGCTCGCGATGAGCGACGAGCTCGCCCTCGGCGCAATGGCCGCGGCCGCCGACGCGGGACTGGCGGTGCCGGGCGACGTGTCCGTCGTCGGGTTCGACGACGTCCCGGCGGCCGCCGACGCCCACCCGCCCCTGACGACCGTGCGGCAGCCGCACCGCGAGAAGGGGCGGCTCGCCGCGTCGCTGCTGCTGCGCCCCGGCGGCGTCCACGACGACGAGCACCACCTGCCGGTCGAGCTGGTCGTGCGCGGGTCGACGGCACCGCCGCCGGCGCGCTGAGCGCCTCCGGTCCCCCGCGAACCGTCCGGCCCCTCCGAACGGACGGTGACGGACCGTCCGCGCAGACACCGTGCGGGCCCACCGGCGACGTTACGGTGACCGGTGTTGCAGGTCACGGCTCGGGAAGGTGCTCATGGCTGGTCAGTGGTTCGAGTCCGTCGCCGAGGCGCAGCGGCGCGCGCGCAAGCGTCTGCCGAGGTCGGTGTACGGCGCGCTGGTGGCCGGCAGCGAGGCGGGCGCGACGCTCGAGGACAACGTCGGGGCCTTCCGCGAGCTGGAGTTCCTGCCGCACGTGTGCGACCTGCCCTTCGAGAAGGACCTGACCACGACGGTCATGGGCCAGGAGATCTCGATGCCGGTGATGGTCTCGCCCACCGGGGTGCAGGCCGTCAACCCCGAGGGCGAGGTCGCCGTGGCGCGGGCGGCCAAGAACGCGGGCACCGCGATGGGGCTCTCGTCGTTCGCCAGCCGCGCGATCGAGGACGTCGTCGAGGCCAACGACAAGACGTTCTTCCAGATGTACTGGGTGGGCGACCGCGACACCCTCGCCGCCCGCGCCGAGCGCGCCAAGTCCGCCGGCGCCAAGGGCCTCATCGTCACCCTCGACTGGTCGTTCTCCCACGGCCGTGACTGGGGCAGCCCGTCCATCCCGGAGAAGATGGACTGGAAGACGATCCTCAAGTACATCCCCGAGGGCGTCCAGCGGCCGCGGTGGGGCCTCGAGTTCCTGCGCTCGGGCCGGATCCCCGACCTGACCGTGCCGAACATCCCCACGGAGGGCGAGCAGCCGCCCACGTTCTTCGGCGCCTACGGGCAGTGGATGTTCACCCCGCCGCCCACCTGGGCCGACGTCGCGTGGCTGCGCGAGCAGTGGGGCGGCGACTCGCCGTTCTGCGTCAAGGGCATCACCCGCATCGACGACGCCAAGCGCGCCGTGGACGCGGGCGCCACCGCGATCCAGGTGTCCAACCACGGCGGCAACAACCTCGACTCCACCCCGGCGCCGATCCGCGTGCTGCCCGGGATCGTCGAGGCGGTCGGCCGCGACGTCGAGGTCATCATGGACGGAGGCATCCGCCGCGGCAGCGACGTCGTCAAGGCCCTGTGCCTGGGCGCCCGCGCCGTCGCCATCGGGCGCGCGTACCTCTGGGGTCTCGCCGCGAACGGCCAGGCGGGCGTGGAGAACGTCTTCGAGATCCTGCGCAGCGGCATCGGCTCGGGGCTCATGGGCCTGGGCCGCCGCTCGGTGCACGACCTCGTGCCCGAGGACCTGATCATCCCGCCGAACTTCACGCGTCAGGCGGTGGTCTAGGCCCCCGGACGCCAGGCTCCGGTACAGACGAAGGGCCCCTCCCGGTTCGCCGGGAGGGGCCCTTCGTCGTCCGGTCCCCAAGGGGTTCACGGGGGCGGAGCCCCCGTGGGCGCGGCGGTAGCGGTGGGATTCGAACCCACGGTGGGCAGAACCCACACGCGCTTTCGAGGCGCGCTCCTTTGGCCGCTCGGACACGCTACCGCCGACAAGGCTACGGGACGCTCTCCTCGCGGTGACGACCGGGCCAGAAGCCGACCATCAGGGCCGCGCACTCGGCCTCGCGGACCCCGCCGACGACCTCGGGGCGGTGGTTGAGGCGCCGGTCGCGCACGACGTCCCACAGCGAGCCGACGGCCCCGGTGCGCGGCTCCCAGGCGCCGAAGACGATCCGGTCGACGCGGGCGAGCACCGCGGCGCCGGCGCACATCGTGCAGAGCTCGAGGGTCACCGCCAGCGTGCAGCCGCCGAGCCGCCAGCGGTCGCCGTGGTGGCGGGCGGCCTCGCGCAGGGCGAGGATCTCGGCGTGCGCGGTGGGGTCGCCGAGGGCCTCGCGCGAGTTGCACGCCGCGGCCAGCTCGCGGCCCTCGGCGTCGACCACCACGGCGCCGACCGGGACGTCGTCCCCCGAGCCCCGGGCCACCTCCAGGGCCCGGCGGACGAGCTGGTCGAGCAGCTCAGGCGTCAGCGGTCTCGACGACCTTCGCCAGCTCGTCGGCGAAGCCGCAGCGGCGGGCGATCGCGGTGAGCTGCTCGTCGGGGTAGAGGTCGATCTCCTCGACGAGGACGGCGAGCTCGTCGGCCGGGACGCCGAGGTCGGCGAGCATGCCGAGGTCGCCCTCGGGCCACGGGTCGTCGTCGGCCTCGTCCTCGTCGGGCACCTCGAGGCGCAGCAGGTCGAGCACGTCGGCCGCGACGTCGTAGTCGAGCGCGGCGACGGCGTCGGAGAGCAGCAGCGACACCCCGCCGGGCGTGGGGCGCACGAGGACGAAGAACTCGTCGTCGACGTCGAGCATGCCCAGGACCGCGCCCGTGGAGCGCAGGCCGCGCAGGGCGCTGATGGCCGCGTCGAGATCGGCGAGGCTGCCGCGATCCATCGCGACCGCGCGCCAACGTCCCTCCTCGCGCGTCACCGCCACCGCCCACCCGTCGAGGGGTGCGACGGTGCCCGCGCCGCCGCGTGTCGCGGCGGAGCCTCCGGGGCCCTGACCTGCCATGCCACTACGGTATGTCCGGGCCAGTGTCGAGTGGAAGTCTTGCGAGGTCACGGGCGCCGGACGGTCGACGGCGCACTGCCTCCGGTGCTCCACGCGGCGACCGGCAGGTGTCGGGAACGCGGCGACCACACGGCGGGGGTGCCAGGATCGGACGGGTGAGCGCTCCGGAGCGGCGAACGGGGAGCCGCGGAGCCGGCGGGAGGGCGGCGCATCGCGCCCCCGAGCGGGCCCTGCTCGCCGAGGCTCGCGGCCTGCAACCGCGCACGCTCGCGCTGCGCCGCGTCCTGCACCGCAACCCCGAGGTCGGGCTGTCGCTGCCCGTCACCCAGGCCGCCGTGCTGTCGGCGCTGCGGGATCTGCCGCTGGAGATCAGCACCGGGCGCGGCGCCAGCTCCGTCGTCGCGGTCCTGCGCGGGGCGCGGCCAGGCCCGACGGTGCTCGTGCGCGCGGACATGGACGCCCTGCCGCTGACCGAGGACACCGGTCTGCCGTTCGCGTCCGAGGTCGACGGCGTGATGCACGCGTGCGGCCACGACCTGCACACCGCGATGCTCGCCTCGTCCGCCCGGCTGCTCGCCGACCGACGCGAGCGCCTGTCCGGCACGGTCGTGTTCATGTTCCAGCCGGGCGAGGAGGCCCACCACGGGGCCCGCACCATGATCGAGGAGGGGCTGCTGTCCGCCGACGGCCCGGGCGGCATCCCGGAGTCGGCGATGGCCCTGCACGTCACCTCGCGCCTGGCCGCCGGCACGCTCCAGACGCGCCCTGACTCGATCATGGCGTCGTCGGACGACCTGCACGTGCGCGTCACCGGGCGGGGCGGGCACGCCTCGGCGCCGCACGACGCGCTCGACCCGGTGCCCGCGGCCGCGGCGATGGTCGGGGCGCTGCAGACCATGGTCACCCGGCGGGTCAGCGCGTTCGACCCCGCCGTGCTCACCATCGCGCACATCAGCGCGGGCACCACCACCAACGTCATCCCCGAGACCGCCGTGCTCGAGGGCACCGTCCGCACCCTGTCCGAGGAGACCCGCGCCCGGGTGCTCGCCGAGGTCGGGCAGGTGTGCACGGGCGTGGCCGCCGCCTACGGCTGCACCTGCGAGGTCGAGGTCGAGGCCGGCTACCCGGTCACCGTCAACGACCCCGACGTCGCCGACCGCGTCGCCGACGTCGGCCGCTCGGTGCTGGGCTCGCGCTTCGTCGAGCCGATGCCCGACCCGATCATGGGCTCGGAGGACTTCTCCTACGTGCTGGGTCGCGTGCCCGGGGCGCTGGCGTTCCTCGGCGCCTGCCCCGCGGATGTCGACCCGGCCGAGGCACCGCCCAACCACTCCAACCGCGTGGTGTTCGACGAGGACGCGATGGTGGGCGGGGTGGCCCTGTACTCGGGGTACGTCCTGGACGCCCTCCGGCCGACCTGATCAGGGACGGAGGCCCCGTTCGGGCGCATCGTCCTCACTCTGGCGGGTCGCCCTAGGGTCGGTGGCGTGGAGACGGCCGTGGAGTCCGCAGGTGCCACCCTCGCCGCCGCGCAGAGCCGTCCGGTGTGCGTCATCGGCCTCGGCCTCATCGGTGGGTCGCTGCTGCGCGCCGCCGCCGACGCCGGCCGGCGCGCGTGGGGTGCGTCGGCCTCGACGACCACCACCGAGAAGGCGGGCGCCGACGGCTACGACGTCACCGCGACGGTGGACGAGGCCCTCGCCCGAGCCGCCACCGAGGACGCGCTGGTCGTGCTCGCCGTGCCCCTGACCGCGCTCGACGACGTGCTCGCCGTCGTGGCCCGCGAGGCCCCCCGGTGCCGGCTCACCGACGTCACCAGCGTCAAGGAGCCGGTGCGCGAGGCCGTCGAGCGGCAGGCACCCGGCACCCGCTTCGTCGGCGGGCACCCGATGACCGGCACCGAGTTCTCCGGATGGGACGCCGGCTCGCTGCAGTTGTTCCACGAGAAGGTCTGGGTGGTCGCCACCGAGGACGACGCCGACCTCGAGGTGTGGGTCGACGTCGCCGCGCTCGCGCTGGCCTGCGGCGCCGTCGTCGTGCCGGCCGCGTCCGACGAGCACGACCTCGCCGTCGCCCGCATCTCCCACCTCCCCCACCTGTTCGCCGCCGTGCTGGCGTCCGTCGGCGCCGACGGGGGCGAGCTCGCGCTGGCCCTGGCCGCCGGCTCGTTCACCGACGGCACCCGCGTCGCCGCCACCCGCCCCGAGCTCACTGCGGCGATGTGCGTGGGCAACCGCGCCGCGCTGCTGTCGTCGCTGGACGACGCGCTTGGACGCCTGGGCGCCGCGCGGGGCTCGCTGGCGTCCACCGGCGGCCTGCTGGCGACGCTGACGGCGGGGCACGACGGGCGGACGGCGCTCGACGACGCCCGGCGGGCCCGGCGCGAGGTGCGGATCGACCTCGAGGGCACGCCGGCGGAGTTCCTCGAGGCGATGCGCGAACTGGGCCGCACGGGCGGGCGCGTCATCGGCTGGACCGCGGAGGCGCTGGACGCGGCGGACGAGGCGCTCGGGATCTAGTCGCGACCGCGACGCCGCACGCGGCCGCGGCGAGCGGCCACTCCGGGTGTCCGCTGCGAGCGGAGCCATCTCCACGGAACAGCACCCCGCTGTCGGGGCCCTGCTCCATCATCGAACACATGTTCGAAGGGTTCGTGGACGAGACGCCGGGTGCGGCGCCCGGCGTGCCTCCCGGTCCTGCCCTGGCCGAGGCGCTCCTGACCGGGGACCCCCTGGCGCCCGCGCCCGACTGTCGCCACCACCACGTCATCAAGCACCTGCGGGGCTGGACGGTGCGCCGGGACACCGACGGGTCGGTCCTCTGGACCACTCCCTCGGGCCGGCGCCACCGCACGGTGCGCCCGGTGCTCCTGGCCGCGACGGCCGGCACCGCCGGCGAGCTTGCCGAGACCCGGGTCGACGGCGACCCCCCGCACGCCCGGAGCGGGCCACCCGAGGACCGCCGCGAGCTGCCCACCCACCAGCCCGCCGACCAGCCCGTCGGCCGGCCCCGCCGACCTCTCACGACGGGCCCGACGCGAGGACACGACGATGATCCGCCGTACTGAGTCGCGGGGCGCGGACGACCGGGTGTCGGGAGCGTGGTCAGAACAGCGTGTCGTGCTGGGGAGTGCGCTCGCGGCGGGCGTGCCGGGGACGGCGGCCCGAGGTCGTGGCGGGGGCCTCGCCGGTGCCCGACGCCGAGGACAGCAGCGTGGGCGGGGCCGAGGTCGGGGCCGTGGGGGCCACGCGTACCCAGTCGCCACCCGAGTCGCCCGGGCGGTAGGGCGTGCCCCGGCGCTTGGCGATGACCCCCGACAGGCGCTGGGCGACCACCCCGGCGAGCAGGGCCGGGCCGTCGTCGTAGGCCGGCGAGATCTGGATGCGGGTGGCCCGGGACAGGTCGAGGCGCGAGAGCACGGCCCGCCGTTCCTCGAGCGGGCGGGGGTCGAGCGGCACGCCGTAGAGGCGCACGACGTCGTAGACCATGAACACGGCCGGCCGGGCGCGCGCCAGGGCGCGGGCGCGCTGGGCGTCGGACACCTGCAGGCGCTCGCCCAGCGCGTCGGCCGAGGGGCTGCCCCCGTCGAGCATCACGGCCTCGCCGTCGAGCAGCCCGTCGGCGACGGCGTCGACGAGGCCGGAGAACTCGGGGAAGCGGGCGGTGACGTCCTCGCCGTCCGCAGTGCGCAGGGTCAGCACGCCCTCGTCGACGTCGGCGAGCAGCCGGACGCCCGCCCAGTCGACCTCGTAGCTCCAGGCGCCCTCGACCGGCAAATCGCCGGGGACGGGGAGCATCGGCAGCACCCCGCCATCGTGCTACGGCACGCCGACAACGCCCGGGACCGGGGTCGGCGCGTCGTTGGCTGGGACGAATGGGGCTGCTGCGGCATGCTGGGACCGACGCACGGTGAGCGACCACGCACCGCGCCGACCTACCTGCCCGCCGAGAGGGGCCGATGATGCGCGCGATCTGGAACGGCGCGGTGTCGTTCGGGCTCGTGAACGTGCCGGTGCGGCTCTACGCCGCGACCACGAACCACGACATCCGTTTCCACCAGGTGCACGAGCGCGACGGCGGGCGCATCCGTCAGAAGCGGACGTGCTCGGTCTGCGGCGAGGAGGTCCAGTACTCCGAGATCGCCAAGGGCTACGAGACCGACGACGGCCAGCTGATCATGCTCGACGACGACGACCTGTCGACGCTGCCGGTGGCGACGGGGCACGAGATCGACGTCGTCCAGTTCGTCCCGTCGGACCAGATCGACGCCCTGCTCCTCGACAAGAGCTACTACCTGGAGCCGGAGAACAAGGCGGTCAAGCCGTACGCCCTGCTGCGTGAGGCGCTGCGCGAGACCGACCGCATGGCGGTGGTCAAGGTCGCGCTGCGGCAGCGGGAGACGCTGGCGCTGCTGCGGGTGCGTGACGAGGCGATCGTGCTGCAGACGATGCTGTGGCCCGACGAGGTGCGCGAGCCGGAGTTCGAGACCCTGCGCACCGAGGTCGACCTCCGGCCGCAGGAGATGCAGATGGCGTCCTCGCTGGTGGAGAGCCTGTCGGGGGACTTCGAGTCCGACCAGTTCGAGGACGAGTACCGCCAGGCGGTGGTCGAGCTCATCGAGTACAAGCGCGAGCACGGCGGGGGGCGCCCGGCCCCCGAGCCGGCCGCCGCCGACGACGGTGACGACATGACCGACCTGCTCACCGCGCTGCGCCGCAGCGTCGAGGCGGCCGGCGGCAAGGCCCCTGCCGAGGAGCCCGCGGCGGCGTCGGACCAGGGCGCCACGGCGACGGCGACGGAAACGGAGACGGAGACGCCGGCGGAGGAGAAGCCGAAGCGGGCCCGTTCCCGCACGAAGAAGACCGAGGAGAAGACGGAGGAGAAGCTCGAGGAGGAGACCCCGAAGAGGACCCGGCGCTCCTCGTCGAAGAAGAAGGACGAGGACGAGGAGGCCGCGCCGGCCAAGGGGCGACGCAGCAGGAGCGCCTGAGCCCCGTCCGCGCTCAGTTCCTCAGCGCGTCCTGCTCGGGGACGTCGTAGCCCTGGTCCTCGATCGCGTCGACGAGCGCCCGGACGGTGACGACGTCGTCGTGCTCGACGCGCACCGAGCGGGCGTCGACGTCGACCTCCACCGCCTGCACCCCTTCGAGCGGGCCGACGGCGCCCTCGATGGCCTGCTTGCAGTGCCCGCAGTGGATTTCCGGGACCGACAGGGTGGTGCTGCTCATCGCCGTGCCTCCGTTTCGTGGCGTCGGCGCCGGGGGAGCCCCCGGCGTCCGTCGCACCGTCCCCCAGCGGCGACGGCGCGATACCCCCGGAGGGTACCCACGACGCGAGGGAGCGCTGCACGACCATGGCCGACAACGGACAGCTCCACGGCAGGACCGTCATGTTCCTGTGCGCCAAGGAGGGCACCGAGCAGGTCGAGCTGACCGAGCCCTGGAAGGCGGTGCAGGAGGCCGGCGGCACCCCGGTGCTCGTCTCCGAGACGCCCGGCTCCATCCAGGCCTTCAACCACCTCGACAAGGGCGACCGCTTCGACGTCGACGCCGTCATCACCCAGGTCAAGATCGAGAACTACGACGCCCTCGTGCTGCCGGGCGGCGTCGCCAACCCCGACCTGCTGCGGACCATCCCGGACGTCGTGCAGGTCGTCGGCCAGTTCTTCGCCAACCGCAAGCCGGTCGCCGCGATCTGTCACGCGCCGTGGACGCTCATCGAGGCCGACGTCGTCCGTGGCCGGCGCATGACGTCGTTCCCCAGCATCGCGACCGACCTCCGCAACGCCGGCGCGGAGTGGGTCGACGAGGAGGTCGTCGTCGACCAGGGGCTGATCACCAGCCGCAACCCCGACGACCTGCCGGCGTTCTGCCGCACGCTGGTCGAGGAGTTCGCCAACGCCCCGGAGCCGGCGCACGCCCTGTCGGCCGACCAGGCCTGACCGGCAGCGAGGGCCGAGAGACCACCCGGACGCCGGCCGGCCCCCGAACGGAGCCGGCCGGCGTCGTCGCGCGGAGGACACGGAGCACCGGGCAGACTCCGGCGCCATGCGCAGACGCCCTGCCCGGACGCTGGCCGCCGTCGGCCTGATCGCGGGCCTCGCGCTCGCCGGCTGCAGCAACCAGGCCCCCGCGCCGCCGCCCGCGGCCGCGCCCACCCCTGCCGCGCCGCCCACGACGACCACCGGCTTCATCCCGCCGGGCGTCCCCACCGAGGGCATGCGTCCGCCGACGGACACGCTGCCGCTGGCCGCCGAGCCGCAGGGCGCGCCGGCCCCGACGTCCACCCCGCCCGGCCGCCAGGTCGAGGTCGGCCCGGCGCCGGAGGGCGTCGTCGTCGACCCGATGACCCGCACCGTGGCCGTGGCCAAGCGCGAGCCCAACGAGCTGGTGCTGCTCGACGCCGACACCGGCGCGATCCGCACCCGCACCCCGCTGCCGGGCTTCGTGCGCCACCTCCAGCTCGCCGGCCCCGGCGGCCCGGTGCTCGTGCCCGTCGAGAGCGCGAACGTCGTCGTGCGCGTGGACCTGCCCGGTGGCACCGCGCAGGCGCCGGTCCCCGTCGGCACGGTGCCCCACGACGCCACCCAGGCACCCAACGGCACGCTGATGGCCGCCGACGAGCTCGGCGGCACCGTGTCGGCGGTGCGGGGCGACCAGGTGGTCAAGGTCTTCACCGACGCCGTGCAGCCGGCCGGCATCGTCCCGGTCGGCGACATCGTCGGCATGGTCGACGTCCGCAAGAACACGCTGACCACCTACGACGTGGCCGCCCTGCGCATCGTCGGGGAGACGCCCGCCGGCGCCGGGCCCACCCATCTGGTCGCCGACCGCCACGGCCGCATGATCGCCACCGACACCCGCGGCGACGCGGTCATCGTGTTCGAGCCGACGACGGGCCCGGGCGGCGGCCCGCGCGAGGTCGCCCGCGTCACGCAGCCCGGCGGGCCCTACGGCATCACCTACGACCCGGTCCGCGACCGCGTGTGGGTCGCGTCGTCGGGCACCAACGAGGTCGTCGGCTACGACCTCACGACCCCGCAACCGCGCGAGGTCGCCCGGGTCGCGACCGTCCAGAACCCCTACACCGTCGGCGTCGACCCGACCAGCGGCCGGCTCTACGTCGCGGGCGTCTCCACCGGCGTCGTGCAGATCGTCGACCCCGCAGCGTGATCGACCACGGCGTGCTCAGCCCCCGCTGATCAGATCCTGGGGGATGTCCTCGTCCTCCCGGATGGCGTCGAAGAACTGCTGGGAGTCCCGCCGGTCCCAGACGACGCCGCCGGAGACGCTCGAGGACAGGTCGACCGGCACCGTCGTGGTCACGCCCGAGCCGCCGGACAGCGAGCGCATCGCGAAGCCCAGGCTCGCGAGGTTCCAGACGTGGGTGCTGTCGTCGACCTTCAGCGTGCCGATCGCCGAGTTCGCGAACGGGATGATGCGGAAGGGGTTGAGCAGCACCAACGGGCTCGACGCCTCGGAGATCAGCGCGGACAGGAACTTGCGCTGGTTCTGGATGCGCTGCAGGTCGGCGTTGGGGAACGCGCGGCTGCGCACGAACCCCAGCGCGCTGGGCCCGTCCAGCTCCTGGCAGCCGGCGGGCAGGTCGATGCCCGCCTTCGGGTCGTCGAGCGGCTCGTCGAGGCACATCTCGACGCCGCCGATCGCGTCGACCATGCCCGCGAAACCCTCGAAGCCGATCTCCGCGTAGTGGTCGATCTCGATGTCGGCCGCCTCCTCGATGGTCTGTACCAGGAGCTCCGGCCCGCCGATCGAGTACGCCGAGTTCAGACGGCCGCGGCCGTGGCCGGGGATGGGCAGGATCGAGTCGCGCGGCAGGCTGGTCAGCGAGGTCTGCCCGCCGAACCCGCCGGCGTGCACGAGCATCATGGTGTCCGTGCGGCTGCCGTCGACCTCACCGGTGCTGAGCTGCTCCTCCGTGGCTTCGGTCAGCCCGGCACGGCTGTCGGACCCGATGATCAACCAGTTCGTGCCGGAGCTCGCCGACCCCTCGTACTCGGGCAGCGCCCCGATCCGTGTCATCTGCGTGTCGAGGTAGATCCCGAACCCGACGACGAACAGCAGCAGCACCGCCAGCACCGCGCCGATGCGCTTCGGCCAGCTCCAGCCCCGCCGCCCGCCACCGGTTCCGCGCGACCAGGCCGGGCGCTCGGGCACCCGGTCGCGCCACGACCGGCGCGGGGCCTCCTGCTCGCGGGCCGCCCGCGCGACCTCGGGGTCGAAGCCGACCTGCGGGTCGCGGTTCCAGTCGGGCGCGCCGACGCGGGTGGGCTGCTGACGCGGCGGGCGCGCCCCGCCCCGACCCGGCGGAGCGCCGCCGTTGGAACCCCCGCCGCGGCGGCCGCGACCCGGCATCGCGAACCCGCCGGGACGCGCCGCGGGAGGGCCCTGCCCCGGGGGCGGTCCGGGCGGCGGGCCCCCGGGAGGACCGGGCGGGCGGCCACCGGGACCACCGGGACCACCGGGCCCGGCAGGCCCGCCGGAGCCACCGCGCCCACCGGGACCGCCGCGCGGGCCGCCGGGGCCCGGTCGTCCCCGGCCGGGGGGTCCGCCGGGTCGGTTCATCGCCGCCTCACCTCGCGTGTCGCGTCGACGGGCGGCGCCCGGGTCTGGACGCCCGGCCGGCTCTCGGATGCCGGCCGCGGGGCCGTCGTGATCGGTGAGGATACGCAGGCCACGGGCCCGTCGAGCGCCCCCCGCAGGCGCGGGGGCACCCGCCGGCGTCACACGTCCGGACCAGCGGCACGGTCGAGGACCGCGAGGACGAGCGCGGTGACGGTGGGCGCGAGCTCGCCGAGGCGGTCGCCGCGTCCGTCCTCGACGGCGTCGAGGACGAGCTCGTTGATGCCGCCGACGAGCGCGACGGCCATCGGCCGGGGCAGGCCGCGCAACCGCGCGAGCTCGGGCGAATCCGCCGAGCCGTCCCCCGGGCCATCTCCCGTGCCGTCCGCCGTGCCGTCCCCGGGGCCCTCCGCCGCGGCCCACCGCGCGGCGCCGAGCGCGACGAGGGCGGCGAGCTGGTCGGCGAAGCGGTTCAGCACCTCGCGACGCACCCGCCAGCCGCGGTGGCCCAGGCCGCTGACCTCGGTGAGCAGGGTGCGCGTGAGCTCCGGCTGCTCGGCGAGGGCGTCGAGGTAGGCGCGGGTGGCGGCGTCGACCTCGTCGGCGAGATCCGGGGGCGGCGCCCCGGGGTCGGCCTCGACGGCCGGGGCGACGGCCTCGGCGATGCGAGTCAGCGGGCCCTCGGCGGCGGCGACGTAGGCGGCGAGGAAGCAGTCCTCGCGGTCGGCGAAGTGCTGGTAGAACGTCCGCTTCGACACCCGTGCGGACGCGACGACGTCGGCCACCGTGACGGCGGCGTACCCGCGCTCGGCGACCAGACCGATCATCGCCTGGACCAGGCGGTCACGATGGGCGGACCCCGCAGCAGCTCCCGCGTGACCCGCGGCCGGAACGGACACTGGACAACGGTACCACCGCGTACCACACTGATCGCCGATCCGGTACGGTCGCGTACCAGCGCCATGCCCGCGGCGGTCGCCCGCCCGGGACGCCGACGACGCCACGAGGAGGACCCATGACGCAGGTGGAGCCGACGCCGGCGCCGGCCCCGTCCGAGAGCACCCCGGAGGCCGGCGCGCCGATCGCGCACCTCGCGGTGGCGATCGTCGGCAACGGCTTCTCCGGGCTCGGCACGGCGATCCGCCTGCGCCAGGCCGGGGAGGACAACTTCCTGATCTTCGAGCGGCACGACGACGTCGGCGGCACGTGGCGGGACAACTCCTACCCCGGCTGCGCCTGCGACGTGCCCAGCCACCTCTACTCGTTCTCGTTCGCGCCCAACCCGGACTGGAGCCGGTCCTTCTCCGCCCAGCCGGAGATCCACGCCTACCTGCAGCGGGTGTCGGCGGAGTACGGCATCGACCGGTTCACCCGCAACCGCCACGAGGTGCTGGACGCGACGTGGGACGACGACGCGCAGCACTGGGTGGTGACGACGAGCCAGGGCGTCTGGACCGCCGACGTGCTGGTGCTGGGCTCGGGCGCGTTGTCGGACCCGTCGTTCCCCGACGTGCCCGGCCTCGAGGACTTCGAGGGCCCGGTGTTCCACTCCGCGACCTGGCGCCACGACCTCGATCTGCGCGGCCGGCGGATCGCCGTTATCGGCACCGGGGCGTCGGCCATCCAGTTCGTACCCGAGATCGCGCCGGTCGTGGACACGCTCGAGGTCTTCCAGCGCACGCCCCCGTGGATCATGCCGCGGGGGGACCGCGCCATCACCCGCGCCGAGAAGCTGCTGTTCCGGTACGTCCCACCGGCCCAGCGGCTCGTGCGTGAGGCCATCTACTGGGCGCGCGAGACGTTCGTCTTCGGGTTCAAGGACCCGCGACGGATGGCGAAGGCCGCCAAGATCGCCGAGGCGCACATGCGTCGCCAGGTCCGCGACCCGGAGCTGCGCGAGAAGATCACGCCGAACTACGCGATGGGCTGCAAGCGCATCCTGCTGTCCAACGACTACCTGCCCGCACTCGACCGCGACAACGTCGAGGTGGTCACCGAGAAGATCGTCGAGATCCGGCCGCACGCCGTCGTCACCGCCGACGGCACCGAGCACGAGGTCGACACGATCATCGCGGGCACGGGCTTCGCCATCGCCGACCTGCCGATCAGCCACCGCGTGCACGGGCGCGACGGCCGCACGCTCGCCGACCACTGGGCCGGCTCGCCGCACGCCCACAACGGCACGATGATCGCGGGCTTCCCCAACGCGTTCACCCTGCTGGGACCGAACACGGGCCTGGGCCACAACTCGGTCGTCTTCATGATCGAGTCCCAGATCGCGCTCGTCATGGACACCCTGCGCCACATGCGCTCCCACGGCGTCGGCGCCGTCGAGCCCACGCGCGCCGCCCAGGACGCGTTCGTCGAGGAGATGCAGCGCAAGACCGAGGGCACCGTCTGGGTCGATGGTGGCTGCTCGAGCTGGTACCTCGACAGGAACGGCAAGAACTCGGCGCTGTGGCCGACGTTCACCATGCCCTTCCGCCGGCGCCTGCGGCGCTTCCGCCCCGAGGAGCACGTGCTGACCCCCGTCACCCCCGCCCGCGCCGGCCGGCGCTGAGACACCCCGAGGAGACGACTGATGAATCTGCGCGACAGTCTGGCAGGCAAGGTCCTGTTCATCACCGGCGCCGCGCGCGGCATCGGCGAGGAGACCGCGCGGCGCGCTGCCGCGCGCGGCGCCCACATCGCCGCCGTCGGCATGGAGCCCGAGCGCCTGGAGAAGCTGGTCGCCGAGCTCGGACCGGGTCACACCTGGGCCGAGTGCGACGTCACCGACCAGGAGTCGCTGGACGCGGCCGTCGCGACGACCGTGCGCGACCTCGGCGGGATCGACGTCGTCGTCGCCAACGCCGGCATCGCCAACCAGGGCACCGTCGCCGAGAGCCCGGCCGACGTCGTCGCGCGGGTGATGGAGGTCAACCTCATCGGCGTCTCGCGGACCGTCTCGGCCACCGTGGCCGAGGTCGAGAAGCGCAACGGCTACCTGCTGCTCGTCTCGTCGCTGGCGGCGTTCACCGCGCTGCCGGGGATGGCCGCCTACTGCGGGGCCAAGGCCGGCGTGGAGCACTACGGCAACGCCCTGCGCTTCGAGCTCGCCTACCGGGGCATCGACGTGGGCACCGCCCACATGGGGTGGATCGACACCGACCTCGTCCGCGACGTCAAGGCCGACTCCTCGACGTTCGAGGAGACCCTGCGCAAGCTGCCCGGGCCCCTCGGCGCGCTGACCTCGGTCGGCGACTGCGCCGACGCCTTCCTCGAGGGGATCGTCAAGCGCAAGCGCCGCATCTTCGTGCCGAAGTCGGTCGGCGTCGTCGCGGCGTTGCGCCCCATCACGTTCTCGCGCCTCGGCGACCTGCCGATCCTCGCCCAGGCCAGGACGATGGTGCCCCGTCTGGAGGAGCAGTTCCGGAAGACCGGACGTACGTTCGGCGCCACGAGTGCGGGGATGGGCAAGCGGGGAGCCCCGACCGGCTCCCGGTGACACGGCGCGGTCCCTCCCGCGCGCGTACGGTCGTCGGTGAACCGAGATTCAGCGGCCGACGCGAGAGGGGCCCGCCGTGACCGACCTGGCCACCGGCCCGGTGTTCACCGACGACTACTGGCGCGACCCGTTCGCCGTCCTGGCCGAGGTCCGCGAGCAGGCGCCCGTGCGGGAGGTCGAGCTGCCCGACGGCGGCTCGACGTGGCTCGTCACGCGGTACGCCGACGCGCGCTCGGTGATGGCCGACCCGCGCTTCGTCAAGGACTTCCGCAACACCCTGCCGCCCGAGCAGCGCGAGCACGCGCCCGGCATCCCCTCGCCGGGCGGCGAGATGATGCTGCTCAACGACCCGCCGGTCCACACGCGGCTGCGCAAGCTCGTGGTCAAGGCGTTCACGGTGCGGCGGGTCGCCGCCCTGCGCCCGCGGGTGGAGGCGATGGCGGCGGCGCTGCTCTCGGCCCTGCCCGCCGACGCGACGGTCGACATGGTGGCGGGCTACGCGGTACCGCTGCCCACGGCGGTGATCTGCGAGCTGCTCGGCGTGCCGGTGGACGACCGCGACGCCTTCGGCGCCTGGTCGACGACGCTGATCGACGAGACGCCCGAGCCCGATAAGATGCAGGCCAACGCGAGCCTCGCCGCGTACCTGTCCGAACTCGTGGAGCGCAAGCGCGCCGAGCCGGACGAGGCGCTGATCTCGGCGCTCATCGAGGTCTCCGAGGCCGACGAGCGGCTCTCCACCGAGGAGATCGTCGCGATGGCGATGCTGCTGCTCATCGCCGGGCACGAGACGACGGCCACGCTGATCACGACCTCTGTCGAGGCGATGCTGCGTGACCCGGGGCTGCGCGACCGGCTGGCCGCCGCCGACCCCGACGAGCTGCGCGCTGCCATCGAGGAGTTCCTGCGCTGGGGCGCGCCGATCGCCCAGGCCCCCGTGCGCTTCGCCGCCGAGGACGTGGACTTCGACGGGGTCGTGGTGCCACGCGGCGCGATGCTCATGGTGTCGCTGGCCGCGGCCAACCACGACCCGGCCCGCTTCGAGCGGCCCGACGACCTCGAACCCGGACGTGACACCACCGGGCACCTGGCGTTCGGCCACGGGCTGCACTTCTGCCTCGGCGCGTCGCTGGCGCGCCTCGAGGCCGAGGTCGCGCTGCGCACCCTGCTCGACCGCTTCCCCGCCTTCGCCCCCGGCGTCACGCTTCCCGTCGAGCGGCGGCGCAGCGTGCTCGTCAACGCCTGGCAGCACCTGCCCGTGGTGCTCGACCCGGAGGCGGCCGAGCGCACGGAGGACACCGATGCCATGCCGGCCGTGCAGGCCACCGCGTCCACCGCGTGACCGCACGGCGGGTGCCGCTCGCGCTGTGACACCCTGCGGTCGTGACCGCTCCGGACGCCCGCTGGACCCTCGCGGTCGATCACGGGACATCCGAGACGGTGGGCGCCTGGGCGGACGTCGACCCCCGCGACGGCTGGGTGCGCGTGGGGCCCGTGGAGGTCGACGGCGCCACCTCGATGCCCTCGGCGGTGCTGTCGCGCACCGACGGCACGGTGCTCGCCGGCCGCCCGGCGCTCGAGGCGGGCGCGCTGGACCCGGCGGCGGCGCTGCTGCGCTCGCGCCCGCACCTCGGGGCCAGCACGGGCGGCCCGCCGGAGCTGCTCACGCGCTGGCCGCGTCCCACCACGGCGGTCGACGTGGCCACGGCACTGATCGCCAAGCTCGTCCACGCCGAGGCGGGGCGCCGGGGCACGCTGCCGTCCCTGGTGGTGCTCCTGCACCCGGCGTCGTGGTCCTCGCCGGCGTGCGAGGCGCTGCGCGCGGCGGGCCGCGCGGCACTCGCGGCCATCCCCTACACCTCGCCCGACCAGGTCGAGCTCCTCGACGGGCCCCGCGCCGCGGCCCACCGCCTCGGCGGGCACGGCCGCCTGCTCGTCGTCGACCTCGGGGGCGCGGCGACCGAGCTCGCCGTCGTCGACCGCTCCGGCGACGGGAGCTCCTCGATCGCCGCGGTGAGCACGGTCAACGTGGGCGCCGAGGTGCTCGACGACGCCCTCGCCCAGCTCGTCCTCGACCGCGCGCCGGCCCCGTTCGCCGCGCGGGTGCGCTTCGGCGGCGACCTCGAGGCCCACCGCGCCTGGTACCGGCTGCGCAGGAGCGTCCGGGAGGCCAAGGAGACCCTCGCCGCGACGGGCAGCGTCACCGTCCCGCTGCCGATGCTGCCGCCGGAACCGCCAGCCGGGGTCGTGACGCTCACGCACGGCGACCTCGGCGCGATGCTGGCGCCGGGGCTCGAGGAGATCGCCCAGGGCATCACCGCCCTCGTCGGGACGCTGACCGGGCCGCGGCCCGGGATGCTGGTGCGCGGGGGCCTGGCCGCGATGCCGCGGGTGCGCGAGTGGCTCGCCGAGCGCACCGGGTTCGGCCTCGCGCACGGCGGGGACCCGGGCGCGGTCTCGGCGTTCGGACCCGCCTCCGGCGCGGCCGCGTGGGCGGCCGAGCGTCTGGGGCTGGGGCTGGGGAGACAGTAGGTCGGTGTGGGGGGACGGCGTGGAGGGTGACGCGGTCCACCGCTGCGCCGCCCGCCTCACGTCCCTGGCCGGCGCCACGGTCGTGCGCAGTGACCTCCGCACCCCGGCGCTCGCCACCGTGGATCTCGCCGGGCGGGTGCTCGGGGAGACGAGGGCTCACGGCAAGCACCTGCTCACGCGCTTCACCGACGGCGCGACGCTGCACAGCCACCTGCGGATGAGCGGCTCGTGGACGGTCGTGCGGCGGCACGGCAGGGGCGGGCGTCCGCTGCTGCCGCGGCACCTGGCGGTGCGGGCGGCGCTCACTCTCGACTCCGGCGTCTCGCTCGTCGGCGTCGACGTCCCGGTGCTCGAGCTGCTGCGCACCCGCGACGAGCACCGGGTGGTCGGCCACCTCGGGCCCGACGTGCTCGCCGGGCAGCCGACCGCGACCCAGGAGCGGTTCGACGAGGACGACGCCCTCACCCGCCTGCGCCGCGACCCGCAGCGCCCGGTCGTCGAGGCCCTGCTCGACCAGCGCGGGGTGTCGGGGTTGGGCAACCTGTGGGCCGTCGAGCTGTGCTTCCTGCGCGGTCTCTGGCCGTGGACGCCGGTCGGCGAGGTCGACCTCGAGCCCCTCCTCGCGCTGGCCCGCAGGATGATCCGGCACAGCCTCGAGCACGGCACCGGCATGACGACCACGGGCGTCAGGCGGCGCGGCGAGAACCACTGGGTCACGGGGCGGTCGAACCGGCCGTGCCGGCGCTGCGGCACGCTCGTGCGCTTCCGCCCCGCCCCGGGCTCGGGCGCCCCGTACCGTCGCGAGGTGTGGTGGTGCCCCACCTGCCAGCCCGTGTCAACCCGCGCCGGCCGGGGCACCTGAGCAGCGACCATGAGACTGGCGACGTTCAACCTCCTCCACGGCCGCTCCCCCGACGACGGCGTCGTCGACGCGGAGCGCCTGCGCGACGCCGTCAAGGGCCTCGATGCCGACGTCCTGGCCCTCCAGGAGGTCGACCACGCGCAGCCGCGCTCGGGCCTGGTCGACCAGACGTCGCTCGTCGCCGAGGCGATGGGCGCCCACGACGCCCGCTTCGTGCCCGCCGTCGTCGGCACCCCGGGCGAGACGTGGCGGCCGGCCGACCCGGACGAGGTCCTCGGCGTCGCGCCCACCTACGGCATCGGGCTGGTCAGCCGGTGGCCCGTCGCCCGCTGGCGCCGCATCCCGCTGGGGACCTCCCCCGCGACGCTGCCGCTGCTCGTCGACGCGCGGCGCCTGGCGCTCATCCCCGACGAGCCGCGCCTGGCGCTGGCCGCCGTGCTGACCCCGCCGGCCCCGGTGGGCACGGTCGTGGCCACCCACCTGTCGTTCGCGCCCGGCTTCAACATCGCGCAGCTCACGCGGCTGGCGCGGGCGGTGCGGGACCTGCCCGGCCCGGTCCTGCTGCTCGGGGACCTGAACATGCCCGGGCCGGTGCCCGGCGCCGTCCTGCGGGGCTGGCACCCGCTGGGTCGGGCCCCGACGTTCCCGTCGGAGCGCCCTCGCATCCAGTTCGACCACGTACTGGCCCGGGCGCCGGAGGCCCCGCCGGTGCGCGCGGTCGAGGCCGTCGCGACGCCGGTGTCGGACCACCGGGCGCTGGTGGTCGACCTGGAGATCAGCCGAGGTCCGCGACCGCCCCGATGACGATCACCGCGGGCGGGCGCACCCCGGCGTCGGAGATGGCCCCGGGGAGCTTCGCGAGCGTGGCGCGCGTCGTCGTCTCGCCCGGCAGGCCGCCCTCCTGGACCGCGAGCGCCGGGGTCTCCGGATCGCGGCCGTGCGCCACCAGCGCCTCGGTGATCGCGCCGATGTTCTCGACGGCCATGAGCAGCACGATCGTGCCGCGCAGCCGCCCGAGCGCCGCCCAGTCGACCAGTGACTGCGCGTGCCCCGGAGGGAGATGCCCGGAGACGACGGTGAACTCGTGGGTGACGCCCCGGTGGGTCACCGGCACGCCCGCGAGCGCGGGGACGGCGATGGCGCTGGTGATGCCGGGGACGACCTCGACCTCGACGCCCGCGGCGACGCAGGCCTGGATCTCCTCCAGGCCGCGGCCGAAGACGAACGGGTCGCCGCCCTTGAGCCGCACCACCCGGTGCCCGGCCAGCGCCTCGTCGACGAGGACCTGGTTGATCGTGTCCTGGCTCATGTACCGGCCGCGGGGCAGCTTCGAGGCGTCGATGACGGTGACGTCGGGCGGCAGCTCGTCCAGCAACGGCTGCGGGGCGAGCCGGTCGGTGACGACGACGTCGGCCTGCGCCAGCGCCTGGCGGCCCCGCACCGTGATCAGGCCCGGGTCACCCGGGCCACCCCCGACCAGCGTCACCCCGGGCCGCACGGCGCGGTGGCGGCGGTCGGCGAGGGTGCCGCTGCGCAGGGCCTCGACGGCGCCGTCGCGCACACCGGTGGCGCGGCGCGGGTCGCCGCCGCCGTGGACCGCCACGGTGATGTCGTCGTAACGCCCGACCGCGGGCGTGACCGCGGTGCCGGCGTCGGCGTCGTCGGCGCGCACGCAGAACACCCGGGCCCGCTCGGCCGCGGCCGCGACGGCGGCGTTGACGTCCGCGTCGTCGGTGGCCGCCACGGCGTACCAGGCGCTGTCGAGGTCGCCCTCGGCGTAGGCGCGGGGCAGCCAGGTGATCTCCCCGGAGTCGGCGAGGGCCTCGAGCGCGGTCGTGAGGGTCGGGCTGACGACCACTGTGTCGGCGCCGACCTCGTGCAGCCCGGCCACCCGGCGCTGGGCCACCGAGCCGCCGCCGACGACGACCACCCGCCGGCCCCGCAGCTGCAGGCCGACCGGGTAGACGCGCGCGCTCTCGCTCACGGTGCGTCTCCTCCGTTCTTCTCCGTCACACCCGCCGCGTCGAACGTCGCGACGTCGGCGAGGGCCCGGGCCGCGGCGGTCACCACGGGCACGGCGAGCAGGGCACCGGTGCCCTCGCCGACCCGCAGCCCCAGGTCCAGCGCGGGCGCCAGACCGAGGTGGTCGAGCGCCAGGGTATGGGCCGGTTCGACCGAGCGGTGCCCGGCGATCCACGCGTGTGACGCGGTCGGGGCCAGCGCGGCGGCCACGAGCGCCGCGGCGCCGGACACGACCCCGTCGAGCACCACGGGCGTGCGCAACGCCGCCGCGCCGAGCAGGAAGCCCACGAGCCCGGCGTGCTCGAGCCCGCCGACCGCGGCGAGGACGGCGAGGGGGTCGGCGGGGTCGGGCTCGTGGCGGGCCAGGGCCTCGGCGACGACCGCGGTCTTGCGGGCGTGGGTGGCGTCGTCGATGCCGGTGCCGCGGCCGGTGACCTGGTCCGCGGACGTCCCCGTGAACGCGGCGACCAGGGCCGCCGAGGCCGTGGTGTTGGCGATGCCCATGTCGCCGGTGACGAGCAGGCGGTTGCCCGCGACGACGAGGTCGCGGGCGGTCTCGATGCCCGCGTGCACCGCGGCGCGGGCCTCGTCGCGGGTCATCGCCGGGCCCGCGGTCATGTCGGCGGTGCCGGGGCCGATCCTGCGCGGGAGCAGGCCCGGCGCGGGCGCGAGCTCGGCGGCGACGCCCACGTCGACCACCTGCACCTCCGCGCCGACGGTCGCCGCGAACGCGTTCACCGCCGCGCCGCCGGCGAGGAAGTTCGCGACCATCTGCGCGGTGACCTCCTGCGGCCACGGCGTCACCCCGCGGGCGTGCACCCCGTGGTCGCCGGCGAAGACCGCGACGACGGCCGGCTCGGGCAGCGGCGGCGGGCAGGTCCCCGCCAGCCCGGCCAGGCGCACGCCGAGGTCCGCGACGCCGCCGAGCGCGCCCGGCGGGACGGTCATGCGCGTCAGGTGCTCGCGGGCCGCGGCGACCCCCGGGGCGGGGTCGAGGTCGGCGAGCGCGGCGAGGGTCTCGTCGAGCGGATCCACGTGGTGGTGCCCCCAGGTGTCGGTGTGCACGGCCCATTCGAGGGGTCGGCGGCGGGCCCAGCCGGAGGTCGCGAGCTCGGGCTCGTCGGCGAACGCGGTGACGTGCCCGACGCACAGGTAGGCGACGACCTCCACGTGCGGCGGCATCCCCACCCGCCGGCCCAGCAGCGCGGCCAGCTCGCGCTCGTCGAAGAAGCTGACCCAGCCGACCCCGAGCCCCTCGGCGCGGGCGGCCAGCCAGAGGTTCTGCACCGCGCCGGCGACCGAGTGCGCGGCCATGCGCGGCTGGGTGTGGCGGCCGAGGACGTGGCGCCCGCCGCGCGTCGCGTCGCAGGTGACGACGATGCCCAGCGGCGCCTCGCGGATCGCCTCGACGCGCAGGGCGGCGAAGGCCCTGGCGCGCGCGGCGGGGAGGGTGGCGGCGAAGGCGTCGCGCTGCTGCCGGGCGAGGGCGGCGAGCTCGGCCCGGAGGTCGGGGGCGCGCAGCACCAGGAAGTCCCAGGGCTGGGAGAACCCGACGCTGGGCGCGCAGTGGGCGGCGGCGAGCACCCGCTGCAGGCGCTCGTCGTCCACCGGCGTGTCGACGAAGCCGGTGCGCACGTCACGGCGAGCCCGCAGGACGCGGTGCAGCGCCTCGCGGTCCCCGGGCTCGAGGGCACTCACGAGGCCAGGACCTCGGCGAGCGTGCCGACGAGGCGGTCGCTGATCGTGCGGGACCGCACGGCGACGCGGACGTGCTCGGCGTCGAGGCCCGGGAAGGTGTCGCCGCGGCGCACCGCGAGGCCGCGTGCCCGGAGGCGCTCGCGGACGTCCGGGCGTCCCGGGACGCGCAGCAGCACGAAGCTCGCCGCCGGCGCGCCGCGCACCTCGACCCCGGGGACGGCGCGCAGGGCGGCCACGACGTGGTCGCGGTCGCCGGCCAGGGCACGGGCGGCGGCATCGGCCTCGGCGCGGGCGGCGTCGGTGCTGCAGGCCTCGAGGGCGACCAGCGCCGGCGTCGACACCGGCCACGGCGGGGCGGCGGCGCGCAGGTCGGCGGCGAGGTCGGCGGGGGCGAGCGCGTAGCCGACGCGCAGACCCGCGAGACCCCAGGTCTTGGTGAGGCTGCGGAGCACGACCAGGCCGGGCAGGTCGCGGCGGTCGGCGAGGGCGTCGGGCTCGCCGGGCGCGGTGTCGATGAACGCCTCGTCGACGACGAGCGTGCGGCCGGGCCGGGCCAGGGCGGCCAGGACGTCGGCGGGGTGGCGCACCGACGTGGGGTTGGTGGGGTTGCCGACGACGACGAGGTCGGCGCCCGGCGGCACCGACGCGGGGTCCAGCGTCAGGTCGCCGCGTGGATCCCCCTGGCCGAGCACCACCCGGTCGACGTCGTGCCCGGCGGCGCGCAGGGCGGCCTCGGGCTCGGTGAACTGGGGGTGCACGACGACGGCGTGGCGGGGGCGCAGGGCGCGGGCGAGCAGCACGAACGCCTCGGCGCCGCCGGCGGTGGGGACGACCTCGTCGGTGTCCCGGCCGTGCCTCGCGGCCAGCGCGGCGACCGCACGGGCGGGGTCCGGGTAGGCGGCGAGGCCATCCAGGCTCGCGGCGAGCCGGTCGCGCAGCCACGCCGGCGGGGTGCCGGCGCGGACGTTGACCGCGAGGTCGACCAGGCCGGGCCCGACCTCCGCGTCGCCGTGGTGGCGCAGGGCGGCCAGGTCGGGGCCGGACTCGACGCTGACCGTCACGCGCGCCTCGTGCGGGCGGCGCGCAGGAGCACCGTCTCGGCCTCGGGGACGGAGGCGGCGAGCACCGACGTCACCGCGGACGGGGCGGCGCCCTCGTCCCAGCCGGCGCCGCGCATCCGGTCGACGAGCGCGCGGGCCAGGGCGTCGACGCGGGCGGCGGCCTCGACCCGGTCGCGGACGGGGGCGTCGCCCAGCAGGTCCAGCGGGAGCTGCCCGGCGCCGGCGAGCACCCGGCGGAGCTCGGCGAGCACCCGGTCCTCCACGCGGTCGAGGCGGCCCCGGCTGCGGGTCACCGGTGGGTGGGTGCGGGCGTGCGGGGTCACGGGTGCGTGCATCGTCGCCGGCCTTCCTCGGGGTCCTCGCCCGATGTCTGCCTGAGGTCGTGCCACGACGGCCGGAGTCTCCTGGCTCCCGGATCGGCGCTCGCCCCGGCCTTCCCGCCGGCGGGTGCCGGCCGTGGCCTTCGGTGGGGTCCGCTCCCCGGTGACAGTGGCGGGACCGCGCCGGATTCGCACCGGCTTCCTCCGCGTCCGTCGAGGAGCTAGCCGACCACGCGCGGTGGCGCCCGTCAACGCACTGCTCGGATTCGAGCGTGTGGCGTTGCGGACGTCCAGTGTCAGCGATGGCCCACCGCTGACAACGGGGCTCCGCCGTTCAGCGCAGCAGACCCTGGCGAAAGCCGCGGGCGACGGCGTCGGCGCGGTCGCCCGCGCCGAGCTTGCGGAACAGGCGGCGGGCGTGGGTCTTCACCGTGTCCTCGGCGAGGACGAGCTCCGCGGCGATCTCGGCGTTGGACAGGCCCTCGGTCATCCCGAGGAGCACGTCCATCTCGCGCTCGGAGAGCTCGGTGGTCACGGGGCGGGCGCCGGGCAGGGCGCTGGGGTCGGCGAGGTCGCCGGCGCGCAGGAAGCCGCGGGCGCCGAGACGCATCGCCCAGGCCGCGCGCTCGTCCTCGGGGACGACCGTGTCGGGCTCCGGCACCGCCCGGTCGCCGAGGGCGTCGAACGGGTCGGGCGCCTCGCCGACGACGAGCACGGGGGTCTCGGGGGCGTGGCGACGGACCTGGCGGACGGCCTCCATCCAGGCGCTGCCGTCGTCGGCGCCGACGAGGACCACGTCGGGGCGGTCGCCCAGCCCGGCGACGAGGCCGGGGAGGTCGTCCACGCACGGCAGCTCGTCGAAGACCGAGGAGAGGTGGGCGACGAGACGGTCCCTCGCGGGCGTCGGTCCGGCGAACACCAGGCACGAACCCATACGCGCTCCTCACCCCGATGAGTGCCGGCCCGCGGGTCGAGCACCGCCGCGCTGTGGCGGTCAGGTTCGCACACGGTGACTGCCGATCGGGTGACCCCCTCCCCGGACGGGCGGGTCGGCCACGGCGCGGAGGGGCTCCGGCACCGCCAGCCCGCGTCCGGTCAGCACCGCGAGCAGCACGGGTCCCACGGCGCGGGCCGCCCCGTCGGCGACCTTGAGCGCCAGCGACGCCCCGTCGGGCAGGACCGCGAGCAGCACGCCCTCGGCGCCGACCTTCGACAGGCTCCCGGGCTGCTGCGCCATCAGCACGGTGTCGAGGCGGTCGCTGCCCGCCACGAGCGCGGGGTGGGCGCGCATCGCGGCCGCGACCCGGTGCTCGTCGCGGCCGGGTGCCGCGTCGGCCAGCCGCCGACCGAGACGGGCCACCGCGTAGAGGTCGGTCGCGAAGGCGGGCGCGCCGCACCCGTCGACGGTCACGCCGCGCACCGGTCCGGCGACCCGCTCGACGGTCGCCCGGACGTGGCGCTGCAGCGGGTGCTCCGGGTCGGTGTAGCCCTCGACGGGCCACCCGCGGGCCAGGCACGCGACGAGCATCGCCGCGTGCTTGCCCGAGCAGTTCATCGCCAGCCGGTCGGCGGGACGCTCGCCCCACGCCTGGTCGGCGGCCAGGCCCAGGGGACGCGCCGGCGGGCAGGCCAGCGCCGACGCCCCGAGGCCGTGGCGCGCGAGCAGCTCGCCCGCGACGGCCAGGTGCTCGGCCTCGCCCGAGTGCGACCCCGCCGCGAGGGCGAGCTCGCGGTCGTCGAGGTCCGCACCGAGATCCAGGGTCGCCAGCGCCTGCGCCGGCTTGAGCGCCGACCGCGCCAGCACCGGCGCCTCCGTGGGGCCCGCGTGGAGCCCGACCCGCCCGTCGGGCTCGATCACCACCACGGACACCCGGTGCGCGGACTCGACGAACGACCCGCGCACGACCTCGACGACCCACGGGGGACGCGGCGCAGCGGGGCTCGACCCGTCGCCCTGCTGGCCCACGGCATCCACCGTCACGACCGGACCTCCTTCCCCGGCCTCCGCCCGAACTCACCTGGCCTGGGCTACACCAGCCGCTCGGCCAGTGTCCGCGCGTGGGCGGCCCGCTCCTCGACGTGCTCGACGCGAGGGTCGGCGAGCTCGTCCCCCGTCGTGATGTCGCTGTCGGCGATGTTCGCCCCGACCAGCGCCGCCGCGGACTCGGCGGCCGCGGCGGCGAGGAACGCGGCGGTGACCGCGTCACCGGTGAGCTGGTCGGGCCCGGTGTCGGCGAGCAGCGCCGCCAGCTCCGCCACCCGCACCGCCACCGCCACGACGTCGGCGGGCACCTGGACGATCGCCTCCGCGGCGGCCGGCCCGGCGCCCCGGTCAGAGATTCGATCGAGCCGGCGCGCCTCGAGGAAGCCGGCGAAGGCCTCGACGTCGTCGTCGGCGAGGCGCAGCGCCCGGGCCCGCAGGGCGTCGAGCTCCTCAGCCAGATCCCGTGTGACGGCCTCCCGCTCGGCGGCGCCCTTGGCGACCTTGGTGGCGAGCCCTGCGGCCAGGGCCGCGGTGACGGCGGCCGTCGACCCCGCGGCGGGCCCGGGGCCCCTGGCGGCGAGGACCTCACCGAAGCGCGCGATCCCGAGATCGCCGATCACGGGTGCGCCTCCGGCGCACGTGAGCAGTGGGCGCAGCCCACCTAGAACAGCCCCACGATCGTGCCGTCGGGCTTGACGTCGATGTGGTGGGCGGCCGGGTTCTTGCCCAGGCCGGGCATGGTCCGCATGTCGCCGCAGATCGGGTAGATGAACCCGGCGCCGACCGAGGCGCGGACCTCCCGCACCGGCATCCGCCAGCCCGTGGGCGCGCCGAGCAGCTTCGGGTCCGACGAGATCGACAGGTGGGTCTTGGCCACGCAGATCGGCAGGCTCCCGAAGCCGTTGCGCTCGTAGAGGTCGATGGAGGTGTTCGCGGCCGGGGCGTAGTCGACGCCGTCGGCGCCGTAGACCTTCGTCGCGATCGTCTCGATCTTCTCGCGCAGCGGGGCGTCGTCGGGGTAGAGCAACTGGAAGTGGCTCTCCTCCTCGGCGGCCTCGGCGACGGCCTCGGCCAGCTCGGCCGCGCCCCGCCCGCCGTCGGAGAAGTGGGTCGACACCGCCGCCCGCGCACCCATCGACTCGGCGATCTCGCGGATCGCGGCGTGCTCGCTGTCGTGGTCGGTGGGGAAGGCGTTGATGCACACCACCGGCGAGACACCGTGCAGGCGCATGTTCTCGATCTGCTTGCGCAGGTTGGCCGCGCCGGCGTGCACCTCGTCGGGGTTCTCCTCGAGCAGCGCGGGCGGCAGGGCCTTGCCGGCGACGATCCGGTGGTTGCCCGAGTGCACCTTGAGCGCGCGCACCGTGGCCACCACGACCGCGGCGTCCGGGCGCATGCCCGAGGTCCGGCACTTGATGTTGAAGAAGCGCTCGGCGCCCATGTCGGCGCCGAAGCCCGCCTCGGTGACGAGGAAGTCCCCGCAGTGGATGCCGATGCGGTCGGCCACGATCGAGGAGTTGCCGGTGGCGATGTTGCCGAACGGGCCGGCGTGCACCAGCACCGGCGTGTTCTCCAGGGTCTGCATGAGGTTCGGCTTGAGCGCGTCGCGCATCAGCGCCGCCATCGCCCCGGCGCCCTGGACGTCCTCGGCGGTCACCGCGTCACCGTCGCCGGTGTAGCCGACGACGATGCGCCCCAGCCGGGCGCGCAGGTCGGCGAGGTCGTTGGACAGCGCCAGCACGGCCATCACCTCCGAGGCGGAGGTGATGTCGAAACCGGACTCCCGCGGCACGCCGTCCATGCGCCCGCCCAGCCCGGTGACCACGTTGCGCAGCGCCCGGTCGTTGACGTCGAGCACGCGGCGCCAGGTGACGCGGTAGGGGTCCAGCCCCGCGGCGTTGCCCTGGTAGAGGTGGTTGTCCAGCACCGCGGAGAGCATGTTGTGCGCGCTGGTCACCGCGTGGAAGTCGCCGGTGAGGTGGAGGTTGAACTTCTCCATCGGCACGACCTGCGAGTAGCCCCCGCCCGCCGCGCCGCCCTTGATGCCGAACGTCGGGCCCATGCTCGGCTGGCGGATCGCCACGACCCCACGACGGCCGATGTGCGAGAACGCCTGCCCCAGCCCCACGGTCGTGGTCGTCTTGCCCTCGCCCAGCGGCGTGGGCGTGATCGCGGTCACGACGACGTACTTGGCGCGCGGGCGGTCACGCATCGCCTCGATCGCGTCGAGCTCGATCTTGGCGACGTCGTGGCCGTGCCGCTCGAGCAGCTCGAGGGGCAGGTCCATCTGGCGGGCCACGTCGTCCAGCGGCTTCAACGTCGCCGCCTGCGCGATGTCGAGGTCCGAGGGCATGCTCACGCGAGTCCTCCTCTGGCGCGTCACCCCGGCTCCGGCACCGGCGCCGGGGACTGCCGGGGGACTCCCTGCCGGGGCACGCTGGCAGAACCACGGCGATCTGTCAGCCCGGCGCGGTCCGGATCTCCCGCCATGTCGGTCGATGCGTCACGATGTCCCGGTGCCGCGGGTGCTGCTCGTCCTCCTGCTCGTCCTCGGCACCGGCGTCGTCACCGCGCCCGCCGCGTCGGCCATGGCATCAGTGCCGGCCTGCCCCACGGTCGCCCTCTTCGCCGTGCCCGGCACCAACGAGACGCGCGCCGACGCCGACCCCGCGCGGGCGGTCGGCCTGCTCGCGAGCCTGACGAACCCGCTGGCCGCGCGCTGGGGCGACGCCCTGTCGGTGCGCTACGTCCCCTACCCGGCCTCGCTCGACCGCCCGGTGCTCTACCCGCTGTCCGTCCTGCGCGGCACCGACCGCCTCGCCCATGATGCCGCCGACCTCGCGGCACGCTGCCCCGACACCACGATCACCATGATCGGCTTCAGCCAGGGCGCCGACGTGGTCGGCGACGTCGTGCACCGCGCATCACGGGGCACCATCGGGCTGCCGCCCGAGCGCATCGCGGGCGCGGTGATGCTCGGCAGCCCCCGTCGCGACCCCGACGCGGCGAACCTCGTCGAGGCCCCGGGCCGCGGGGTGCTCGGTCCCCGCCCGACCCGCGAGCTGGAGGTGTACGACGGACGCGTCTACGAGGCGTGCGCGCCCGGCGACCCGATCTGCGCCACCGAGACGCTCGACTGGCGTGTCTTCCGTGACGGCTGGGCCTCGGGCGCCCACCGCTCCTACCCGATGCTGCCGGTCGCGCCGGGCGGGCTGCCGCTGTTCACCGTGCTCGAGCGGGGCGTCGACGCGCTAGTGATGCGGGGCACGGTGACCCCGATCGTGGCCGCCGGACCCTGACCCGGCCCCTACGCTCGCCGGGTGAGCGGCGTGGGTGACCTCCTGGGCCGCATCCTGCCCGTGTTCGCGGTGATCGCGGTCGGGGTGGTCGCGGGCCGCTTCGAGCGCTTCGGGGAGCGCACGGCGACGGTCCTCAACGACCTCGTCTACTGGGTCGCCCTGCCCGCGCTGATCTTCACCTCGGTGGCCGGGGCCGACCTCTCCGCCGGCATCCCGGGCTCCGCCCTCGTCGCCACGATCGCGGTGCTGCTCGTCGCCTACGCCCTGGGCCGGCTCGCCGCCCGCCTCGCCCGCCGCCCGCGGGGCGAGGCGAACGCCGCCGGGCTCGTCGCCGCGTGGGGCAACGTCGGCTACCTCGGCATCCCGCTGACCGTGGCCGTCCTGGGCCCGGCGACGGCGTTCGCGGCGTCGCTGACCTCGACGCTGCACACGGCGCTGGCGATCGGGGTGTTCCTGGTGGTCGCCACGCTCCACGGTCGGGGCCGCGGGGAGGAGGGCGCGGTCGCGCTGCCGCTGCTGCTGGCGCGCCGGGTGCTGGGCAATCCGGTGGTGCTGGGGATCGGCGCCGGCGCGGTCGTCGCCCTGGCGGGGGTGCCGCTGCCGCGCCCGGTGGCCACCACGATCGCGATGCTCGGCGACCTCGCCGCGCCCGGCGGCCTGTTCGCGCTCGGCATCCTGCTGCGCTCCGCGGTCGGCGCCCTGCGGGAGGCGCGGGCGCAGTGGGTGCCGATCGCGGCCGCCGTGCTGATCAAGCTCGTCGGGATGCCGCTGCTCGCCCTGGCCGCGGTGGCGTGGCTCGACGTCCCCGCGCCCTGGGCGGCGGTGCTCGTGGTGATGTGCGCGCTGCCCGACGCCGCGACGGTGTTCGTGCTCACCGCGCAGTACCGGACCTGGTACCGCGAGAGCACCGCGGTCGTCGTGCTCACCACGGTGCTCTCGCTGCTGACGTTGCCCGTCGTCCTGCTGGTGCTGCCGTGAGCTCAGTCCCCGAGGAACGCGGCCCGGCGTTGTTCGTGCGTGCGCGCGGCCGCCATCCGGACGACGCGGTCGCGCTGCTCGTCGGTCGCGGTGCCCTCCGCGACGGCGCGCTCGGCGGCGGCCATCGCGCGGTCGGCGCGGGCCTCGGCGGCGTCGGCCGGGGTCGGGGCCACCCAGCCGCGGTGCGCGTCCGGGGGCTCGGCCCGGTGGTCATCGCTGCGGAACATGGTGTCGACCTCCTCGTCGTGTCGATCTCCGGATATCCGCGCACCGGCGCACCGAATCGGTTGTATGCATCACCCGGGGGTGGACCGTGGTGACGGCGGGCGTGGTGCTCGCGGGCGGCCGGTCGCGGCGGATGGGCACCGACAAGGCCCTGCTGGCGCGGGCAGGGACGACCCTGCTGGGCCACGTCCTCGACGCGCTCGCCGCCGCCGTCGACGGCCCGCTGCTCGTCGTCGGGGCCGCCGACGCCGACCGCCCGCTGCCCCCGGACACCGACCGGCGGCCGTGGCGGTCACGCGTCCGGGTGGTGCACGACCCCGTCCCGGGCCGCGGTCCGCTGCAGGGCCTGGCCACCGGGCTCGGGGCCGCCGCGGACGACGGCGCCGACACCGCCTTCGTCGCCTCGGTGGACCTCCCGCACCTGCACGCCCCGTTCGTGCGCGCGGTGCTCGCGCACCGGGTGGGCACGGTCGAGGTCGCGCTGCCCGTGCTCGACGGCCACCGCCAGCCCCTGCTCGCCGCCTACGCGACGGCGCTCGGCGCCCGCGCCGCGGACCTGGTGGCGCGGGGGGAGCTGCGCCCCGGCGCACTCCTCGCCGCGAGTCGCGTGGTCGAGCTCGACGCCGCGACCCTCCTCGCCGACCCCGCCCTCGCGGCCCGCGACCCCGGGCTGCGGGCCGCGCAGGGCGTCAACACCCCCGACGAGTGGGCCCGCGCGACCCGTGAGCCCCCGGGCCCGGCGACCTAGGCTCCCGGAGCATGGCGGACCTCACCGACCCCGACATCCGCGCCTTCCTCTCCGAGGGCACGCGCACCGGCAAGATCGGCTGGACGGCGAGGGACGGCCGCCCGCTCGTGGCGCCGGTCTGGTTCCTCGTCGAGGACGGCACCCTCGTCTTCACCACCGGCGCCGACACCGCCAAAGGTCGCGCGTTCGCCCGCGATCCGCGCGCCGTGCTCTGCGTCGACCTCGAGGAGCCGCCGTACGGTTTCGTGCAGGTGCAGGGCTCGGTGACGCTCTCGGAGGACCTCGACGAGCTGCGGCGCGCCGCCACCGCGCTCGGTGGGCGCTACATGGGCGCCGAGCGCGCCGAGGAGTTCGGCGCCCGCAACGGCGTGCCCGGCGAGCTCGTCGTGCGCCTGCACCCGGACCGGGTCGTCGCCCTGCTGGACATGGCGGCGTGATCCCGCCCCTGGCCCGCGCGCTGGGCCTCGCGCCGCACCCCGAGGGCGGCTGGTTCCGCCGCACCTGGACGGCAGCGACGACGCTGCACCCGCCCGGCTATCCCGGCGAGCGACCGAGTGCCACGGCGATCCACTACGTCCTCGCGCCCGGCGAGGAGTCACGGTGGCACCGGGTGCGCTCCGACGAGCTGTGGTGCTGGCACCGCGGACCGGCGCTCTCGCTCGTCCTGGGTGGCGACGGGCCGGCGCCGGGCGCGGAGCACGAGGTCGTCCTCGGCGATCGCGTCGAGGACGGCCAGGCCGCGCAGGCCCTCGTCCCGGGAGGGGTCTGGCAGCGCGCCGCGCCCCTGCCCGGCGCGGCGGGCGAGGTGCTGGTGACCTGCGTCGTCAGCCCGGGCTTCGACGACGCCGACTTCACCCTCGCGTAGCTGCTCCGTGCTACTCCCCGGGCGGGTCGCCGCCCGCCGGCGCCTCCCCCTCGACGGGCGCGGCCGGCTCCTCGCCCGCCGCTGCCTCGCCGGCGGTCAGCTCGCCGGGCACCTCCTCGACGGGCGACTCCTCGACGAGCGGGGCCGTCGTCGACGTCGGGGTCGCCGACGACGGCGCGGAGGTCGAGGACGACGGCGCCGGCGACGAGGACTCGCCCGTGGTGTCGCCCGGATCGGCGCCCGCGACCGGGGTGAACGGGCCGAACGTCTCGCGCGGCGCGTCCTCGAGCGCGTCGTCCATGAACGTCTTCCAGATCTCGCTGGGCAGCCCGTGCCCGTAGACCGGGCGCCCGTCGGCGCTGCGGATCGGCGTGTTGTCGTCGGTGCCGACCCAGACCACCGTCGACGCGGCCGGCGTGTAGCCCGCGAACCAGGCGTCGTTGTTCTGGCTCTCGACGTGCGACTGGACCGTCCCCGTCTTCCCCGCCGACTGCCGTCCGCCCTCGAGCGAGACCCCGTCGTACTCCGGCACGTCGCGCATGGCCTCGGTGACGTTGCGGGCCACCCGCGGGTCGATGCGCTGCTCGCCCTGCATCGTCGACTGGTCGTAGAGGACCTCCCCGCTCGCCGTCGTCACGCGCTGGACGAGGTGCGGGCGGAAGTACATGCCCTCGTTGGAGAACGTCGCGTACGCCGAGGCGAGGTCCACCGGGGTCGTCTCCTGGTTGCCCAGCGCGATCCCGCTGTTCGGGTCCTCCATGGGCTGCGTGATGCCGGCCTGCCGGGCCGCGGCGGCGACCGCCTGCGGACCGACGCGGTTGCCGAGCGCGGTGAACACGACGTTGTTCGACAGGGTCATCGCGCGCTTGAGGCTGCAGTTCGTGCAGTCGGCGCCCTCGACGTTGCGGACCGTCTCGCCGGGGACGGCACGCCCGTCGAACTCCGTCGAGATGCCGATCGGCGGGTCCTGCTGCAGCGCGGCGAGCAGGACGAAAGGCTTGAACGTCGACCCCGCCTGCTTCTCGACGCGGGCGTAGTCCAGGCCGGCGCCGTTGTCGCCGCCGTAGTAGGCGAGGATGCCGCCGGTCTCGGGGTCGATGGACACGGTGGCGGTGCGCAGGTTGCCCGGCTGGCCCCGCATCTTCGAGCGCACGGCCTCGACCGCCTCGCGCTGCGCCTCGGGCCGGATCGTCGTCTGGATCTGCAGGCCCTCGGTGACCAGGGCGTCCTCGTCGATCCCGAGCGCACGGAGCTCGTCGCGCACGGCGCTGTAGATGTGGCCGCGGTCGTCGTCGGGGACGCCGCCGGCGACGCGCCGGGGCGGGACGGTCGCCGGGAACGTCGCGGCCGCCCGCTCGGAGGCGGGCAGCCACCCCTGGGCGACCATGCCGTCCATGACGTAGTTCCAGCGACGGAGGGCGTCGTCGGGGTTCTCGGCGGGGTCCCAGCGCGACGGCGCCTGGATGACGCCGGCGAGCAGCGCGCCCTCCGACGGCGAGAGCGTCTCCACCGGACGGCCGAAGTAGGCCTGCGAGGCGGCCTGGATGCCGTAGGTGCCGCGGCCGAAATAGATGCTGTTGAGGTAGTCAGCGAGGATCTCGTCCTTGGAACGCTCCTGCGAGATCTTCAAGGAGATGATGAGCTCCTTGTACTTGCGCACCAGCGAGTACTCGTCGCCCACCATCGCGTTCTTGACGTACTGCTGGGTGATCGTGGAACCGCCGCCGGTGCCGCCGGTGAGGTTCTTCCACACGGCCCGACCGAAGCCGGTGACGTCGAACCCCGCGTTGGAGTAGAAGCTGCGGTCCTCGGCCGAGAGCACCGCGAAGCGCACCGAGGGCGGGACCTGCGCGAGCTCCACCTTCTGCCGGTTGCCCTGCTCCCCCGGCGCGATCCGCGCGAGCACGGTGCCGTCGGAGAACGAGACGGTGTTGAGCTGGCTCTCCACCGCGTCGTCGGTGGTGGGCACCGGGATGAACAGCCATCCCACGACCAGCGCGAGCACCGGGGCCGCGGCCATCGCCGCCGCGCCGGCGTAGGCGCTGCGGCGCGCCCGGCGCCAGCGCAGGGCCCCCGCCGAGAGCTTCTCCGGGTGGGGTCCGTCGAGGTAGAGGACGACCCGCGACCGCACGCGCCGACCGAAGGCGACGGCCGCCGGGCCGCCGGGCAGGCGGACGACGCGCGCGGCGACGACCGCGAGCACCGCGGCGACCACGGCGGCGATCCGCCCGCGCGGGACGGCGGTCGCACGGTCGTCGCGGTCGTTCCCCGGCGACTCGCTGCGCGAGACCGCCCGGGTGGGGCGCGCCGCCGTGCCGGCGGTGCGGCTCCCGGACCGGGCCGTCGTCCCCCGCGGCCCGGTGCCGCGTGCCGCCGCGGCGCGGTCGGGGCGTCCGGCACGGGCGGCCCCGGCGTCGTCGCCGCCCGACCCCGCGGTCTCGGGGTCGTCGGAGGTGCCGACGGCGGGCATGGCCGCGGTGCCGGTCGGACGCGAGCGGCGCGCGGGCGCGGCCGAGGGCTCCGGTCGCCCCGAGGGCTCCTCCGACGGCTTCTTCGGGACCTTCCCGGGCGCGCTCTCCGGGGCCGCCCCCACGTCGCGCGTGTGCGGGCCGGGCGCGTCGGGGCCGGTGGGGATGGGCGGGACGGCGGGCCGGGGCGCGGGGGCGCCGCCGCGCACGGGCGGGCGGGGCCCGGCGACCGGGGCTCCGGCCGGCGGGCGCGCCGGTGGGGCTGCGGGGCGTCCGGGCGGCGTGCCCGGCGGGCGGGAGGTCGGGGTCTGGCGGTCGCGGGGCCCGCCGGGTGCGGGGCCCGACGGGGGTCGGGCAGGCCCCGTCGGGGTGGGTGGCGGCGTACGGCCGGAGCGGGGGGCCGGGCGGGCGTCCTGCGGCGGCGTGGCCGGTCCCGCGGGCGCGACCGGGGGCGGCGGCACCGACGGCGGCGCGGCGAGGCCGCGCCCGCCCGGCACGGGAGGACCGGATGCGCCGGGACGGCCCGGGCGCGGTGCGGCGGGGGACGGCGGCGCGGACGACGGCGCGGACGACGGCGCGCTCGGCGCGACGGCGGGACGCGATCCCCGACCGGGGGTGCGCGCGGGCCGGGACGGCGGTGCGGCGGGCCGGGACGGGGGTCCGGACGGACCCGCGGGCGGCCGAGCGCCGGCCGCGGCGGGGCTCGCGGTCAACGCGGCCGCGGCGGCCTCGACGGGCCGCGCGAGGGTCTCGGTGATCGCGCGGCGACCCGAGGACGGAGCGCCCGCGGGGACGAACGAGCCGGTGGAGGGAGCGGAGGGGAAGCCGACCGGGGGCGACGAGGGTGCGGGGCTCGCGGCGATGCGCGCGGCGACGTCGCCGTAGTCGCTGTCCTGACTCGGCCGGTCCGACGCCTCGCGCCCGTCGCGCACCCGGCGCCGGCCCTTGGCCGCCTCGGCGTCGTGCCTGCGCCGGACGTCCTCGTCCTCCGCAGCGTCCTCGGCAGCGTCGGCGGCACGGCGCCGTCCCGACGAGCGAGCGTGTGTGCCCGCCACTCGAGCCACCACCTCCCGTGTCGGTCGCGGTCCTGGACCCGTGTCCTGGTCGGACCCGCGGGGACGGCCCGACCGTCGGGACCGGACGCCGTGCGTTCCGGACCCGCACGCAGGCAACGCGCCGACGACGCGGAGGTCGCGGCAGGACGGTGCGGCTGTCCACGACCGGGCAGCACGCAGCGGTGAGTGGTGGGGCGATGTCACTCGGTAGTGGGACGCCCGCCCTTGGTCCCCCATGCTTGCGCTGAGTGGCGATCCCGGTCACCGGGCGCTAACGGCGCAGCGTTGCCGACCGATGACCCCCACGGTTTCGCCCGGCGAGAGGACTCGGCCCATGGACCCGGACCACGATCCGCCCCGGCGTGTCCCGGCGCCCCGCGCCGGGGGTCACGACGCCGGCGGCGACCCGGGCGGTGAGGCCCGGGACCCGTTCGTCCCCGTGCCGCGCCGTGCCCCCGCCGTCGAGCGCCTGCCGGACGGCGTGACGACGTCGACCGAGCCCCCGGCCCCGGCCTCCGCCGCGCTGGTCCCGGCGCCCCGGCCCGCTGCCGACCTCGCGGCCGGCGAGGCGGGCGTGCCGCGCGCGCTGCGGTCGTGGGTGCGGGCCGTCGCCCGCGCCGTGCGGATCGCGGTGGACGGGGTGCGCTCCCTGCTCGACGCGCTCGTGCCGGCGCCCGCGTCCCGCTGAGGTCCTCGCGGGTCCTCGCCGCCGGTCCTAGAGCTGCACCCCGCGCGTGAGCGCCCCGTCGACGACGAGGTTGGTGCCGCTGATGAACGTGGCCGCGGGACTCGCCAGGAACACCACGGCCCGCGCGACCTCCTCCGGCGTCGCCATCCGTCCCGTCGGGTTGAGCCCGAGGGCGTGAGCGTAGAGGTCGGGGTCGTTCTCCTCGATGGACTCCCACACCCCGCCGGTGAAGTACACGTTGCCCGGCGAGACGGTGTTGGCGCGCACGCGGCCGGCGAGCTGGTACGCCAGGCCCTGCGTGTAGTGCACGAGTGCACCCTTGAACGTGCCGTAGGGCCCCGCCGCGAAGTCGATCTCGCGGCCGGACACACTCGAGATCGTCACGATCGCGCCGGCGTCGCTCTCCTCCAGCGACGGCAGGGCCGCCTCGACCAGGCGGACCGTGTGCATCATGTCGGTGGTGAAGCTGGCCGCCCAGTTCTCCTCGGTGGACGGGATGGCCAGCGCCGACACGTTCGCCACGACGGCGTCGATCCCGCCGTGGGTCGCCGCACTGTCGCGCACCCAGGCACCCAGCGCGTCGCCGTCGGTGACGTCCACGGCCGTCCCGTGCACGTCGTGCCCCGCGTCGCGCAGCTCCTCCTCGGTCTTGGCGACGCCGTCGGCGGACCGCGCGCAGAACGCCACCGTCGCGCCCTCGGCGGCCAGCCCCTCGACCACCGCGCGCCCGATGCCGCGGCTGCCACCGGTGACGAGGGCGGTGCGTCCGGTCAGCTGCAAGTCCACGGGTGAGCTCCTCAGGTCAGGGACTTAGACGACGGCCAGGGCGCGGTCGCGCAGGTCCGCGTGCAGCCCGTCGTGCGGACGCAGTCCGGGCACGAGCGCCTTGGCCACCTTGGTCACCGCGCTGTAGTTGGTGTCGACGACGTTGGCCAGCGGCGCCAGCGACACCTGGGTGAGCAGCTGGTAGGCGTCGAGGCGGTCGAGACCGAGCAGCTCGCCGAGCCAGGCGATCATCTCGACCTGGCTGATGCGCCAGGCGTCCTCGAGCGGGCGCGACGAGCCGACCACGATGATCTCGTCGTCGTTCTCCAGCCGCGGCCACAGCGGCGCCGGACCGGCCGGCGCCTTCACCAGGTCGACGATCAGCGTGACGTCCATGGCGCCCTCGACCGCCGTCCCGCACGACTCGCCCTCACCCTGGCGGTAGTGCCCGTCCCCCACCGAGAAGATCGCGCCGGGCTCGTTGACCGGCAGGTAGCAGGTGGTGCCGGCGCGCATCTCCGGGGTGTCCATGTTGCCGCCGAACGCGTCCGGCGTGAGCGACGAGCGCACCTCGCGGTTGGCCGGCGCCACCCCGACGGTGCCGAGCATCGGGGCGAGCGGCAGGTCCAGGCTCAGGTCGGAGCGCCCGGCGACGAAGGTGACCGTGCGGCGGGCGCGGTCGACCTCGTAGATCCAGGTGCGCTCATCGAGCGGCGGGTTCAGCAGCGCCGTGCGGTCGGTGCCCGTGAGCCCGCCGAAGAACGGGACGAGCGTCGAGGCGCCCCAGTCGCGCGCCGGGGTGAGGTCGACGAGGTGCAGCACCAGCGTGTCGCCGGGCTCGGCACCGCGCACCGAGAACGGCCCGGTCTGGGGGTTGAGGAAGCGCGGGTCGAGACTCGCGCTCGCGAGGTCGGACACCGACCGGATGCGCCCGCCGAACGCGTCGTCGCACCACAGGCGCATCACGCTGCCCGGCTCGACCTCGCGGACAGGCGCGGCGCCGCCGAAGGTCCAGGCGTACTGCGACGGCTCGGGCCGGAACTCGACCACGTCCACGCCGGTCCTCCTAATAGCGGTCGGTGCCGGTCAGGGCGTGCTCGAGCTGGTCGGCGATGCGCGTGACCAGCCGGAACGGGCCGTCGAACTCGGCGAACGAGAGGTCCTCGAGCGGCGTGGCGTGGCGGAACACCGCGACCCCGCCCACGGCCGCCGCGCCGCCGACCACGGCGTCCTCGGCGAGCTCGAGCAGCCGCCGCGCGTCGATCTCGTCCAACCGGCCGATGGGTGACTCGATCTGCAGCCAGTCGTGCCCGTCGACCTCGCCCTTGTGGTGCACGTACACCAGCTGCGTCCGGTCCTCCGACGTGGGGAGCCGGAACGTCATGCTCTGCGCGTCCTGGGCCATCACCTCGTAGCGCACGCGGACCCACAGCACCAGGTCGTCCCACGAGGCCACCGACCACTCACCGTCCTCACGCTGGTTCTCGGTCCCGGCGCCGGGACCGCCCGGACGGCGTGCCGGGCGGAGCGATCGCACCGTAGCAGCGCGGACCGACGGTGATCGTCGGCCGCGCGGGGCGGTCACCGCGCGCCTCCGCCGACACCGCTCACGAGGCGGTCCCAGCCGGCGGCGCCCACGGTGGCGGTCGCGCCGCTGCGGTCGAGCAGCCGCAGCAGCGCCGCCCCGTCCCTCGGGCGGTCGCCGACCTCCTGCGCCGTCGCCCGCCGCAGCACCGGCACCAGCCGCGGAGAGAGCCGGTGCACCGCCGCGAACGCCTCGGGGCCCGGGCCGTCGAGGATGCGCCGGGCGATGTCGAGGATGTTGTCGCCGTCGAACAGGTGGTCGCCACGGGCGGCGAACACCACGCAGCACGCCCAGGCCCACACGTCGGTGGCGGGCACGGCGCCGTTGCCGGTGACCTGCTCGGGCGCCATGTAGCCGGGCGTGCCGACCATGTTCCCCGCCGGCGTGTGGTGGGTCTGGCCGACGACGCGGGCGATGCCGAAGTCGACGACCTTCGGGCCCGCGGAGGTCAGCAGGACGTTCCCGGGCTTGAGGTCGCGGTGGGTGATGCCGTCCGCGTGCAGCGCTGCGAGGGCGCGGGCGAGCGCGATGGCCGTGCGGGTGAGCATCTCGCCGTCGGTCACCGCCCCCGACGCGGCCACGAACGCGTGCAGCGACGGCCCGTCGAGGCGCTCCATCACGATGTAGGGCATCGAGCCGTCGAAGCCGACGCCCAGCACGCGCGCCGTGTAGTCGCCGGTGACCTTCTGCAGCGTCTGGCCCTCGCGCAGGAAACGGGTGCGCGCGTCGACGTCGTCGAGCAGGTGCGGCGCGAGCACCTTGATGGCCACGACGCCGTGCGTGCCGGCGCGGTGGCCGAGGTAGACCGTGCCCATCCCGCCGGAGCCGAGCCGTCCGGTGAGCGTGTACTCGCCCACCGAGCGTGGGTCGTGCGGGGTGAGTGGCTGCTCCGGGGTCGCGAGGTCCACCAGCCGCGTGGAGGGCCCGACGACCGGCGGCGCGACCCGCGTCGGCGGCCGCGGGGCGGGCGGCACCGACCGGCCGACCATCGGTCCGGGCGGCCGGGACGGCGCGGGCGCCGGCGCGACCTGCTGGTCGGGCCGGGCCGCCCGGCGGGCGCGCAGCAGGCGGCGCTCGCGCACCGGGGGCAGCCGCGCGGCCCGGAGCGCCTCGGGCACCACCGGCGCCTCGCGGCACGCCCGCGGGCGTCCGATGCGCGCGACCACCTGGTGCGCGAGCAGGAAGAGCAGCGCCCCCAGCCCGACCCCGGGCACCCCGATCGAGCCGGCGGCCAGCACCACGGCGAGGAAGAGCAGCACGCCGAGCACGAGCGTCGCCTTGCCCGTGCCGGTGGGCCACGGCCGGGTCACCGGCATCGCGCGCCGGCGCTCGAGGTCGAGCCCGCCCACGTAGAGCCCGACGGTGGCCAGCGAGAGCAGCGCCAGGACGACGAGGCCCACGACGGTCAGCGTCGGCCCGGAGCTGCTCGGGCTGGGCAGCCCGGCGTCGTCGAGGCGGCCGATGACGTCGCGCACCACGGCGCGCCGGCCGTCGGCCAGCTGGTCGGCGACCAGGGAGACGACGAGCGCGCCGACCGTCGCCGTGATCGCGGCGGTCAGCACGGTGAGCCCGAGCGCCCGCGGGACGGGCAGGTCGGCGGCGCGCTGCAGGTGGCGGCGGGCGCGGCGGCGCTCGGCGCCGGTCAGCCGGGCGACGCGATCGGTGACGACGCGGTCGACGAGCATCGCCGTGCGCCGGTGCGCGGCGGCCCGCCGGTGCAGGGGGGCCATCGCCAGGGCGGTGACCACACCGGCGACGACCACGACGAGCACCGGCAGGCCGGGACCGAGCTGCGCCAGCGTCACGTCCGCTCCTCCCGCCGTCGTGTGGTCCCCGTCGCTGTCCTCCGCGACGTTACCGGGGTGCCGTGTCAGCCCCGGGCGCGTCGTCCCGGCGTGCCGTCACCCTCATGCGTCACATCCGTGCGACGGCGCCCGGGTCGCCAGCGCGGCCTGCGGGGGTGGCGCAGGACGACGTCGCCGAGGCTGTGGCGCCCGCGGACCACGAGGTGCGGGGTGCCGCGCTCGCGCCGGTGGACGGTGTCGTCCTTGACCTTGCCGGCCGAGATCCGCAGGGAGTCGACGTCGGCGGTCGCGTGCCCGGGCAGCACGATGACCGGCGAGCACAGACCGGTCGCCAGCTCGATCGCGATGACCGGCGCGGTGCACTCGGCGTCGGTGAAGTCGAGGGTCACCCCGCCCACCCAGCTGCGCACCCGCACCACCGGCGGCACCCGCCAGTAGCCGCGCCGGGTGATGGACCCGCCGACCCCGGCCTGCAGATCCAGGACGTCCACCGCGCGCTCGGCGTGCAGCGACGCGCCCGGCAGGTCGTCGAGCAGCCCCTCGAGGTCGCGGCGCACCCGCGCGGCGAGCGCGGCGGCGGCGCGGTCGCTGTATTCCGCCGGCGTGAGCTGCCCGGCCACCATCGCGCGCGCCAGGAACTGCTGCACCTGCTCGCGCTCGACGTCGGAGACACGCAGGCCGGCGGGATCCACCGGCTCCGGGCTCGTGGACGTCACACCGGCGATGATAGGGCGCGGAGCCCGCTCGTCAGGCCGCTCGCCCGGGTTGACGGGGTGGTCATCGGGGGTAACCGGCCGGTATGGCTGCTGATGACAAGATCGACAATAAGACCGACAAGCTCAAGGGCAAGGTCAAGGAGACCGCCGGCACCGTCCAGGGTGACGAGGAGCTCCGCCACGAGGGCAAGGCCGACCAGACCAAGGGCGACATCAAGCAGGCCGGCGAGAAGATCAAGGACGCCTTCAAGTCCTGAGCGGCTCGCCACACCGCACGGCCCCGGGGACCTCGTCCCCGGGGCCGTCGCACGTCAGCCCTAGTAGCCGCGCGACTCCCGCCGGCCGGTGAACGCGTAGACGGGCGTCCCGTCGCCGTCGCGGCGCTCCAGGCGGTGGACGGCGAACACGTTGATGCCGGGGATGGAGCCGCCGAAGATGTCGTCGACCGTCTGGCGCGGTCCGGACTCGACCAGCACGAGGTACTCCTCGGGCAGGCTCGCCCCCTCGGCGATCGTCAGGTCGTGGTCACCCCGGCACGGGCCGTCGGCGAGTCGGATGCGCACGGTCCCCCCACCTCCGTCTCGAAGCTGACCCGGTCATGGTGGCACGCAGTCCTCGGACGCGTGTGGTGCACGGAACGGTGGGGGCGCGTGTGCCGATGAACGTGCACGTGCAAGGATCACCGTCGCCGATCATGCCCCCCGTGATCGGCACCGGACCCGGTCGGTGTCCCCCCGCCGGCCGGGTCCCCCCACTCCTCGGAACGACGGGTGGCTCACGGCGCGCCGGGCCGCCCCGGTGATTGGGGCGGGCACGCAGCGGTCATCCTCGGTGCGTTCCCGATCGGAGCTGAGAGCGGACGTGCATAAGGACGAGGCGGCGGAGAGACTCGCGCGGCAGGTGACGGACGCGCTGTCCGCCATGGTCGACCACGGCACGTCCCGCCCCGCCGGTGTCGACCGCTTCGACTGGTCCAGCGACACCCTCGACGAGCTGGCCCGCGCCGTCGTCGCCATCGGCGAGATCGTCGAGCGCAGCACCGCCCGGTCGCTCACCGAGGAGGACCCCGACGGCATCGCCGCGAGGGCCCGCGAGCTCGCCACCGCCATCGTCTGCTGCCGCAACTCCCTGCTCGTCGAGAGCGCCGCGACCCGTCTGCGCCGCACCCGTCCCGACGTCATCCGTAGCGTGAGCTGACCCGCGTCGGCCCGGTCGTCCAGCGACCTCGTCGCCGGCGTCGCGTGACGCCCGGCCGACCCCGCTGCGCTGGTGAACCGGGCCGACCGGGTGCTCAGCGTTCGGGGGACGCGGGCGGGCGGTTCGGTGTCGGCGGCTCGCCGGCGACCGCCCCCCGCGCGCAGAGGACGCGGATCGGCGGGGTCAGGACCCGGTAGATCGGCCGGACGAGCCGGCCGGGGAGGCTGCCGTGGCGCTCTTCCTCCCAGACCCGCGCCCGCGGGTGCTCCTCGAGCAGGCGGTCCGGGAGGGACCGGGGGCGGTCGGTCGGCGCGGAGGTGCGGACCTCGATCCGGTGCAGGTGCTTGGTGCAGACGTAGCCGTACTGGCGCGGGCTGACGAGCCGGGCGGGCGCGCCGTGGTCGCCGTCGAGCGGCCGCCCGTCGAGGTTCTCGGCGATCAGCACGTCGTCGCCCATCGCGTCCTCGATCGTCGCGAGCGACCGGTAGCCGTCGAGCCCTTCGAACACCAGGTGGGTGACGCGGGCCGAGGGATCGACGGCCGGCTCGATCACCTCCCGGTAGAAGGTCGCGAAGGCGACCCCCTCCCAGCGCAGGTCGAGCGCCGACCACCCGGCGACACAGTGGAAGTCCGCGGTGAGCTCCCGGCGCGGGAGTCGCGCGAGCTCGGCCAGGGGCACCGCGAACGACGCCGTCACCGCTCCGCCGACCTCGATGGCGTGGTCCTCGGGGATCGGCGGCGGCGGGTGGTGGAGGTGGGCGCCGAAGCGCGGGAACCCGGTGACCGGGCGCTGTCCCGGGGGCAGCCGCAGGCCGTCGCGACCGCCCTGGCCAGGCCGTTCCTCCCCTTCTGCCCGGGCACCCGTCCTCGCCGCTCCGCGGGTCGTGTCCATGTCCGCCTCCTTCTATACGGCTGCGTATAGAAGTCGCGACAGTAGCAGTCGTTGTACGGACCCGTACAGCATCGCGCGGCGTCCACGCCGGCGGAGCGCCCGGTCGGGGTGGCGCCCGCCTCGTCGCGCTCCGCGGGCCGAAAGACCCTTGTGGCGACTCACAGCCCGGCGACGATCGGCGAGGTCCGAGCACTGTGAGGTGGTCACGATTTCCATCATCACCCCGAAGCCGATCACGACCGAGCCCTACACCGCGCAGCGATCGCGACGCGGCTCGGTGTTCACGCACATGCTGAGCACCACCGACCCCAAGGACATCGCGATCCTCTACATGGTCACGTCGTTCGCGTTCTTCCTGATCGGCGGACTGATGGCGCTGCTCATGCGTGCGGAACTCGCGCAGCCGGGGATGCAGATCCTCTCGGTGGACCAGTACAACCAGCTGTTCACCATGCACGGCACGATCATGCTGCTGCTCTACGCGACCCCGATCGTGTTCGGCTTCGGCAACTACATCATGCCGCTGCAGATCGGCGCCCCCGATGTCGCGTTCCCGCGCCTGAACGCCTTCTCGTACTGGCTGTTCCTCTTCGGCGGCACCATCGTCATCTCGGGCTTCTTCACCCCGGACGGCGCCGCCTCGGCCGGGTGGTTCGCCTACACCCCGCTCTCGGACGTCGAGTTCACCCCGGGACTCGGCATGAACCTCTGGATCGTCGGCCTGGCCGTCGCCGGTCTGGGCACCATCCTGGGCGCGGTCAACTTCGTGACGACCATCGTCTGCCTGCGCGCCCCGGGCATGACGATGTTCCGGATGCCGATCTTCACCTGGAACATCCTCGTCACGATGATCCTCATCCTGATGGTGTTCCCGATCCTCACCGCGGCCCTGTTCGGCCTCGCGGCGGACCGCGTGCTGGGCGCGCACATCTACGACCCGGCCAACGGCGGCGCCGTCCTCTGGCAGCACCTGTTCTGGTTCTTCGGGCACCCCGAGGTCTACATCGTGGCGCTGCCGTTCTTCGGCATCGTCACCGAGGTCTTCCCGGTGTTCAGCCGCAAGCCGATCTTCGGCTACAAGACGCTGGTCTACGCGACGTTGGCGATCGGGGCGCTGTCGGTGGCCGTCTGGGCCCACCACATGTACGCCACCGGCGCGATCCTGCTGCCGTTCTTCGCCTTCATGACCTTCCTCATCGCGGTGCCGACCGGCATCAAGTTCTTCAACTGGATCGGCACGATGTGGCGGGGCCAGCTGACGTTCGAGACGCCGATGCTGTTCGCGGTCGGCTTCCTGGTCACCTTCCTGTTCGGTGGCCTCACCGGCGTCCTGTTGGCCAGCCCGCCGCTGGACTGGCACATCTCGGACACCTACTTCGTGGTCGCCCACTTCCACTACGTGCTGTTCGGCACGATCGTGTTCGCGACCTACGCCGGCATCTACTTCTGGTTCCCGAAGATGACCGGCCGGATGATGGACGAGCGCCTCGGCAAGTTCCACTTCTGGGGAACGTTCATCGGCTTCCACCTGACGTTCCTGGTGCAGCACTGGCTGGGCAATGAGGGCATGCCGCGCCGCTACGCCGACTACGCCGTCACGGACGGGTTCACCGTCCTGAACACGATCTCCACGATCGGGGCGTTCCTCCTCGGCGCCTCGACGCTGCCGTTCCTGTGGAACGTGTTCCACAGCTACCGCTACGGCCGCCCCGTCGAGGTGGACGACCCCTGGGGCCACGGCAACTCGCTGGAGTGGGCGACGTCCTGCCCGCCGCCGCGGCACAACTTCACCGAGCTGCCGCGCATCCGCTCCGAGCGGCCGGCGTTCGAGCTGCACTACCCGCACGTGGGCGAGCGGATGCGCCTTGAGGCCCACGTCGGCGGCGGGCACAAGAGCATCGGCGAGGCCGCGGCCGGGCGCACCGGGCAGGAACACCTCCCGGGCTCCGACCCGCGCAACCGCTGACACGTGGAGCACGCGCGCCCGTCGAAGCGCCGCCCTGGACGTACTGCAATCTCTAGGTTGCACTAGGCGCCCTCGGTGTGCAATCGTCTGATTGCATATCCGCTCGACGAGGAGCAGCGCCATGGACGACGCCACGTACACCCACGCGGAGCTGGCCGAACTGGACAGCATCGCCCGCGAGATCGACATCGACGCGCCGGCCGAACGCGTGTGGGACCTGATCGCGCGGCCGGGCTGGTTCATCAACGACGGCACGGTCGAGGCCGAGCCCGACCTGCGCTACGAGGACGACGTCGCGGTCGTCACGGACCCGACCGGGGAGTTCCGGTTCCGGACGGTGCAGCTGGACAAGCCGCGTTACGCGGCCTTCCGCTGGCTCGGCACCCCGTTCCGGGACGCGTCCGAGGGCACGCTCGTCGAGTTCTGGGTCCAGGAGCGGGCTGGTGGCGGTGTGACGCTGCGGGTCCTGGAGAGCGGGTTCTCCAGCCTGTCCGAGGACCCCGCCGTGTGGCTGAAGGAGCGGGAAGGCAACGACCAGGGCTGGACGCAGGAACTCGCCGCGGCGAAGGCGTTCGTCGAGTCCCGCGCGGACGGCGGGTCGTGAACGCGAAGGACCTTCCGGCGATGTGCGCCGCACTCGGTGACCCGACCCGCTGGGACGTCCTCACCCAGCTCGGGGAGGGCGCGAAGTCGGCCTCCGCGCTGGCCCGAGAGCTCCCGGTGAGCCGGCAGGCGATCGGTAAGCACCTGGAGGTGCTGCGCGAGGTCGGTCTGGTCGAGTCCGAGCAGCGTGGCCGCGAGGTCGTCTACTCCGCCGTCGGCGCCCGGCTCAACGCACTGGCCCGGGAACTCGACCGGATCGGCCGTTCCTGGGAGACCCGGCTGCTGCGGATCAAGGAGCTGGCCGAGCGCCCCGACGAGCGGCCGCCCCGCTCCTGAGCTCCGTCCACCACCGCAGGCCTGCCCCGCGGCCGAGCCCGTGCGCTCGGCCGCGGTCGGTCCCGCGCACCCGGCAGGCCTCCCACCCGCATCACGACGAGCAGAAGGCACACGAGGAGACAGCCATGAACCACGACACCCGCGAGAGCACACCCACCGAGCCCGGCGGACGACCCGGCCTCGCTGCGCCGGCGGACGACGCGACCGACGCGACCGGCCGGCCCCCGGTCGTCGACCGGGCGACCTTCACGACCGCGGTGGACGGGCTGCGGGCCCGGGAGAAGGCCCACACCCGCGAAGGCGACGCGATCGCCGCAGCCCGACGTCGCCTGCCCATGGTGGAGGTCGATGCGAGCCTGCCGCTCGTCGGTCCCGGCGGGCCCCTGACCCTGCTCGACGCGTTCGAGGGGCGCAGGCAGCTCATCGCGTACTACTTCATGTGGCACCCCGGGCACCCGGCGGCCGAGCAGTGCGAGGGCTGCACCTTCTACACGGGCCAGGTCCGCGAGCTCTCCCAGGTGCACTCCCGCGACGCCACGTTCGCCGTCCTCTGCCAGGGGCCGTACGAACCGAGCGTCCGCTATCGCGACTTCATGGGTTGGGACGTGCCGTGGTACTCGGCCCGGCCCTCCCTCGACTCCCTCCTCGTCGGGCGCCGGATCGGCCTGTTCCACCTGGTCTGCTACCTGCGCGACGGCGACCGGGTCTTCGAGACCTACTGGACGAAGGACCGGGGTGTCGAGGCGTTGGACAACACCTACGGGCTGCTGGACCGGACGGTGTACGGCCGCCAGGAACCGTGGGAGGAATCCCCGGCCGGCTGGCCGCAGCGATGGGGAGCCGACGGCGGGCACCCGTACCGGAGGAACGGGCGCCCGATCGCCCAGTGGCCCCGCGTGGAGGCGGGCAGATCCGACGACCTCGGCAACACGCTCGTGGATCGGATCGTGGAGCAGCGGTCATGAACAGAGGGGCCGCAGCAGTGCTGCGACCCCTCTGAGCTGCCTCGACCGGCGCGCGCCCGAAGGGATTCGAACCCCTAACCTTCTGATCCGTAGTCAGATGCTCTATCCGTTGAGCTACGGGCGCATGTCTGTGGTTGTGGTTGCCCCGGCCCTGTCCGGACCGCGGCCGCGGAGGCTCCGGGATTTGAACCCGGGAGGGAGCCGAACTCCCAACCGCATTAGCAGTGCGGCGCCATAGACCAGACTAGGCGAAGCCTCCCGAGGTCCCCCTGGGGCCTCCTGGACGAACAGTACACACCTTCGTCCACCGCGTTGCCCGCCACCCCCCGCCCCCCGCCCCCCGGGCCGCACGGCGTGACGTGTGCACGGACCCGCATGAGCCGTGGGGTGACGGGTAGTCCACAACTGAACCATCGTCGGAGGAAGGACCGCCGTGAAGGCGACGTTGATCTACGGAGCGGGCGACATCCGGGTGGAGGAGGTCCCCGACCCGAAGCTCGAGAACGCCGGCGACGCGATCGTGCGCATCACGCACTCGTGCATCTGCGGCAGCGACCTGTGGCCGTACAAGAGCCGCGAGCAGACCGAGCAGGGCGACCGCATCGGCCACGAGTTCATCGGCGTGGTCGAGGAGACCGGCTCGGACGTGAGCCGCATCCAGAAGGGCGACCTGGTCGTCGCGCCGTTCTACTACGCCGACGGCACGTGCGAGTACTGCCGGGCCGGCCTGACCAGCGCCTGCCCGAGCGGCAACGCCTGGGGCGCCGAGACCGACGGCGGACAGGGCGAGGCCGCGCGCATCCCGTTCGCCGACGCGACGCTGATGAAGCTGACGGTGCCGCAGGACTCGGCGCTCATGCCGAGCCTGCTGACGCTCTCCGACGTCTTCGGCACCGGCCACCACGCGGCCGTGTCGGCGCAGGTGGGGCCGGGCAAGGACGTCGCCGTGGTCGGTGACGGCGCGGTGGGCCTCCTCGCGGTGCTCGCGGCCAGGCGTCTGGGTGCCGAGCGGATCGTGCTCATGGGCCACCACAAGGACCGCACCGACCTCGGGCGCGAGTTCGGCGCCACCGACGTCGTCGAGGAGCGCGGCGAGGAGGGCGAGCAGAAGGTGCGGGACATCCTCGGCACCGACGGCGTGCACTCGGCCATCGAGGCGGTCGGGTACGAGCAGTCGCTGACCTCGGCGATCAACCTCACCAAGCCGGGCGGGCACGTCGGCATCGTCGGCGTCCCGCAGAGCGGCTCGCTGCCGAACCTCGCGCAGAAGTTCATGAAGAACGTGACCGTCGCCGGCGGCATCGCGCCCACCCAGGCGAACATGTACGAGCTGCTGCCCGACGTCCTCGACGGGCAGATCGAGCCGGGCAAGGTGTTCGACCGGACGATCGGCCTCGACGAGGTCGCCGACGGCTACCGCGCCATGAACGACCGCGAGGCGCTCAAGGTGCTCGTGCGCCCTTGAGCCGTGCGCAACGAACGCGCTGTTCGTGCGCATAGAAGGTGCGAACAGCGCGTTCGCTGCGGTCGGGCGTCCCTCACCGTCGCAGCAGCCGGAGCAGCGCCGGCGGGCGGCCGCCGTAACCCTCGGCCTCGAAGGCGGCGACGGCGATGCGGGGCAGGTCGCGCACCGCGTCGAAGACCAGGTACCGCGGCACCCACACCGGACCGAAGCGGGCGTTGAAGCGGTAGAGCGTCTCGATCTGCCACCATCGTGACGCCGTGCGCAGCACCCGCGCCCAGAGACGCGCCACGGGGCCGGCGCCGATCTTCTCGCCCCGTTCGAGCGCCGAGCGGAAGACGGCGAAGTTCAGCGACACCCGGTCGACGCCGAGACCCCGGCACGCGCCGAGCAGGTCGGCGATGAGCAGCTCGTTGAGGCCGTTGTCGGGCACCGCGGGGTCGCGGATCATGAGGTCGAGCGACAGGCCCTCGGTGCCCCACGGCACGAACTGCAGCAGCCCGCGCACCTCGTCGGCGCAGGTCGCGACCACCACCACCGCGTCGGGGTCGGCCTCGGCGTCGGCGACGCGGGAGAGCGCCATCGAGAACCCGCGCTCGGCGGGCCCGCCCCGCCAGCGGGCGACGAGCTCGCGCAGCTGCGCCGGCTCCTCGCCGGGCACGTCGCGCAGCCGGCGCACGGTGGTGTCGTAACCGGCGCGCCGGACCCGGGCCACGGCCTGGCGCACGGTGCGCATGGCCCGGCCCTGCAGGGAGAACGTGGCCACGTCGACGACCGCCTCGTCGCCGAGCTCCAGCGCGTCGAGCCCGCCCTCGCGCACCCACACCCGCGCGCCGGCCTCCGAGCACCCGAGCACCGCCGGCACCCAGCCCGAGCGGCGGCAGGTGGCGAGGAACTCCGCGATCGCGCCCGGCCAGGCCTCGAGATCGCCCAGCGGGTCGCCCGACGCCAGCGCCACGCCGGCCACCACCCGGTACACCACCGCCGCCTTGCCCGACGGCGAGAACACCGCGGCCTTGTCGCGGCGCAGGGCGAAGTAGCCGAGCGAGTCGCCGCGGCCGTGGCGGGCGAGCAGGTCGCGGATGCGGTCGGCGTCGCCGCGGGTGAGCGCGGGACGGGGCTCGGCCGAGCGCAGCAGGAAGTAGCCGCCGAGCACGAGCGCGGCGACGCCGAACGTCAGCCCGAGGCCGGCGGTGAGGTCGTCGAACCACCCGGCGCGGAACCGCAGCGGCCCGCTCACACCGAACAGCGACAGCGCCGCCTGCGCGGCCTTCTCCCCCAGCCCCGGCCGACCCTCGACGAGCGACGGCCGGACCACGAGCAGCAGCAGGACGACGACGAAGCCGCCGAGCAGCACCTGGAGCACGACCCGCACGCCGGCCAGCGGGCCCACGGGGTCCGGGCGGGCGGTGAACTCCCGGCGGGTGACGAGCAGGCCCGCGAGCAGCACCAGCACCACGACGGCCGGGACGACGGACTGCCGCCCGAGCACGTGCGAGACGACCAGCAGCACGCACGCCAGCACCGCCAGCTGCCAGGCCCGCCGCTTCCGGCGCCGCAGGCCCGTGGCCAGCATCATCAGCCCGATCCCGAGCGCTGCGACGACGATCGTGCCGGCGAGCGAGGCCTGCGCGGGGAAGCCGAACCAGGTCGCGGGCTGCAGGTGCCGGCGCAGCACGGGCAGGGCCAGCGACAGGATCGTCAGCAGCCCGGCGACCCGCGCGGCCCAGGTGACGACGCGCGCGATGCGCCGGCCCCGCCACCGGGCGAAGCGGCCCTCGACGGCGGCCGCGCTCGGACGGTCGGTCCGCACCCCCGTCGGCACCCCCGACGCCATGTCCCCTCCGGTCGGTGTGCGCGCCTGCCCGTGTCCTGGCACGGGCAAGCGCTCACAGACAACACAGCACGCCGATAGGGCGCTAGCGCAAATGCGCGTCCAGCCAGTTCAGTACCCGGCTGCGTGCCTCCATCTTGGTGGCCTCCTCGGAGTTCCCCTCGTCGAGGGGATCCGGCTGGGCCGCCGCGCGCTCGTCGGCGTCGAAGCGGTGCTCGCGCGAGGGGTAGACGACGACGTCGACGACGCGCCCGGAGGCGTGCGCGGCCTCGCGCAGGTGGTCGACCTCCGCCGGCTCGACGGGGTCGCCGCTCTCGCCGTAGAGCCCCAGCCACGGGCAGGTCAGCTCGCCGACCACGTCGATCAGCGGCGGCAGGCCCGTGGCCAGCGGCGACGTGACGCCGGCGGCCGACACGGTGACGACCGCGCCCAGCGAGCGCTGGGCGGCGACCACGAGCGCGGCCGTGGCGCCGATGTCGAAGCCGAGGACCGCCATCCGGTCGGAGCTCACGCCGCGCTCGGCGAGCATCCCGAACGCCGCGTCCGAGTCGGCGAGCACCGACTCGCCCGAGATCGCGGCGGCGCCACGGCCGACGGCCTCGTCGTCGTCGGTCTGCTCGTCGATGCCCGGGTCGTCGCGGTGGTAGAGGTGCGGCGCGACCGCCAGCCAGCCCTCCCCGGCCAGCGCCTCGACGATGGCCTCGGTCCGCGAGGTCATGCCGCGCGACTCGTGCAGCACCACGACCCCGCCGCGGACGGCCCCGTCGGGCTCGCCGATGGTCACCCGCAGCTGCGTCTCGTCGACCAGCGGGATGGTCTCGGTGTGGGTGCCCGTCATGCACTCAGCCTTCCACGTCGTCGGGCCCGCGTCCCGCGCGCCCGGTCGATCACCTGGCGAGGGTCCCGGCGGTCCGCCGGACGCGTCTACCGTGGTCGGCGTGCCCGTGCGACTCCGTGACGACCTCGCCGCCCTGCCGACCTACGTCGCCGGTCGCACCGTGCCCGGAGCGGTGAAGCTGGCGAGCAACGAGATGCCGCTGCCGCCCCTGCCGGCCGTGCTCGACGCCGTCGACCGGGCCGCGCAGGCCGGCAACCGCTACCCCGACATCGCCGTCACGACGCTGACCGCGCGGCTCGCCGAGCACCACGGCGTCGACCCCGCCCGCATCGCCGTCGGCTGCGGGTCGGTGGCCCTCTGCGGGCAGCTCGTGCAGGCGCTCTGCGCGCCCGGCGACGAGGTCGTCTTCGCGTGGCGGTCGTTCGAGGCGTACCCGATCGTGGCGCTCGCGGGCCACGCCCGGGCGGTGCGCGTGCCCTTGACGCCCGGGCACGTCCACGACCTCGACGCCATGGCCGACGCCGTCACGGAGCGCACGCGGCTGGTCTTCGTCTGCAACCCGAACAACCCGACGGGCACGGCCGTCGACGAGGACGCCCTGCGCACCTTCCTCGCCCGCATCCCGGACGACGTGCTCGTGGTGCTCGACGAGGCCTACCGCGAGTTCGTCTCCGACCCGGCCGTTCCCGACGGGCTCGCACTCGCCGCCGAGCTCGACAACGTCTGCGTCCTGCGGACCTTCTCCAAGGCCCACCGCCTCGCCGGGCTGCGTGTCGGCTACGCCGTGGCCCCGCCGGAACTCGCGGCGGCGCTGCGCGGGGTCGCGGTGCCGTTCGCGGTGTCCGCCGTGGCGCAGGCGGCGGCGCTCGCCGCGCTCGACCACCTCGACGAGCTGCACGCCGACTGCGCGGGCGCGGTGACCGAGGTCGCGCGCATGACCTCCGAGCTGCGGTCGCTCGGGTACGAGGTGCCGCCGTCGCAGTCGAACTTCGTCTGGCTCCCGCTGGGCGAGCGCGCGGCCGAGTTCGCCGAGCACGCCCTGGAGAACAAGGTGGTCGTCCGCGCGTTCGCGGGCGACGGCGTGCGGGTCAGCGCCGGCACGGCCGAGGAGGTCGACCTGTTCCTCGCCGCGGCCGGCTCGTTCCCCCGCTGAGGGCGCGGCTCAGGTCGCTCACCCCAGCTCGTCGGCCGGGACACGCCGTGTGACCTCGCGCACCGGGCCCTCCCGCCGGCCGCCCACCAGCCGCACCGCCCCGAGACAGAACTGCACCCACAGCGCCGCCTGGACCTCGCGGCCCACACCGAGACGGCCGTAGACCAGCGCGGCCACCCGGTCGCCGCCCCGGGACCACACCTCGATCGTGAAGTCGACGACGCCGGGCCCGGAGTCCGCGGCCCGGAACTCGATCTCGCCGGCCTCGAGGTGACCGTCGAGGGTGCCGAACCGGAAGGCGTACTCGGTGCGCGCCAGCACCCGCACCGGCCCGTCCCACGGCGCGGGCATGTACACCCGGTACTCGTCGCCGAGCAGCATCCGGCCGGGCTCCCCCCGCTCTCGGGCGAACGTGACGACGTGCGGCGGGGCCCCGCGGTCGAGGTCCTGCGACAGGGTCTCGATCAGGGCGGCCGCCCCGTGCTCGGCGGCGACCGCGCGCACCGTGAAGACCCGGTGGAACAGGGGACCGCGGCCGTCGGCGAACGTCTTCGTGCGCTCGTCGACGAGGGCGAGCGGCCAGGGAGCGGGCAGGTCGGTGCGGTCCCCGCGCTCCCGCCGCCGCCGTGTGATGGGCAGCGCCCGCAGGTGTCGCCCGACCATGAGCAGCGCACCCCAGCCGCGTCGGAGGCGTCCGAGCGGGGGGCGCCGGGAGAACAGACGACGCAGGGGCATGGTGGAGCGGGTAGCCGCCGGGCGGTGACACCATGCGCCGGTCCGTCCGGTGCGTGACGGTCGCCCGACCCTGTCCGCCCCGCCGTGATCGGAGCCGCCGCGTGAGACCCGCCGTGAGGATCGCCCCGTGAGGATCGGCGCCCACCCCGACCCGGCGCGTGGCCTGCAGGAGATCGCCGGCTACGACCTGAACTACGACCCCGCCCACACCGAGGGCCGGGGCTGGCACCACGACCGCGTGCGCCACTTCCTCGGCGACGAGGAGCCCGGCGAGCCCGTCCCCGGCGGGCCGTACGAGATCGCCCGCGGACTCGTGTTCGACTACGAGTTCGCCGAGCCGCGGATCATGCACGCCTACTTCCATCACGCGGCCCCGCTCGTCGGGCGGGACATGTTGCTCGAGGGCCGGTTCCTCGTGCTGCGCTTCCCGATGGGGGTGCGGGTCGACGCCGAGGTCGACGAGGTCCGCGACCGCGCCGACGGCACGCAGGAGCGTTCGTGGGGCTGGAGCTACCGCACCCTGGAGCACCATCTCGAGCGCGGCCGGCTCGTCTACGAGGTCGTCAAGAACCTCTCGACGGGCCGCGTCGAGTTCGTCATGACCGGCACGTCGAGCCGGGCGAAGATTCCGAACCCGGTGATCGCCCTCGGCTTCGGGGTGTTCGGTCGCCGGACGCAGACGCGCTTCTACCGCGCCGCCGGGACGCGGCTCGCCCGCCTCGTCGCCGAGATCTACGCGGGCGCCGACCGTCCCGTCCCCCGGCGCATCGGTCCCGGCGACATCGTCGTGGCGCCCACCGACTGAGCGCGGCTTCACCGCACCGGAGACGGGGCACCCTCCTGCGGACCCGGCGGGAGGGGGCGCACGATGCCGAGCGACGAGGGTGACGAGCCCGCGGACGAGACGGCCCTCGCCGGCGCGGTCGACGAGGCGATGAAGAGCGAGATCCGGCGCTCCCTCGCACCGCAGTTCGAGCGGCTGACGCTGCAGCACGACGAGATCCGCCCGCCGCGTGATCGCCAGGACGAGATCCTCGACGAGCTGCGCGACCTGGACCCCGGCGACGAGCCGCCGGAGTGAGCTACTCGGCCGGGTCGCCACGGGGCCGCTGTGCCCGCATGTGCGCGACGAGCGGCCACGACAGGATCACCAGCACCAGGAGCGCCTGCCCGGCGAGGCCGAGCACCACGAGCCCGACCGCGAGGGTGACACCCACCGCCGCCAACAGGACGCGCCAGGTCGCCCACCGACGCCATGTCGGGAGCGCCCGGCGCATCCGCCGGGCGAGGAGGGGGTCCGCCGACGCGAGCTCGTGCTCGAGCCTCTCCAGCGCTCGTCGTTCCCGGTCGTCGAGCATCTCCGGCCTCCACCCTCTTGCCACGTCGCATGGCGAGCGCACACGCCTTCCGGCGGGCGGGGTAGGACCTTCGGTCCCGGATCGGGGCCCGGTGCGGACGTTTCCGTGATCGGCGGGAGCCGGTTCGGCGGAAGCGGGGGGATTCGAACCCCCGGTCACTCTCGTGACGTCCGCTTTCAAGGCGGATGCAATCGGCCGCTCTGCCACGCTTCCGCGCGTCAGGGTAGGCGCAGGTCAGGAGTCGGCGCGCAGCTTGGTCTGGACACGCTCGAAGACGTCCCCGATGACCTTGCGCTCGGTGTCGTCGAGGAGGTCGACGAAGTGGGCGCGCACGCCCTCGAGGTGGTCGGGCGCGGCGCGCTGGAGCACCTCGAAGCCGTGGTCGGTGAGCACGGCGAACACGCCGCGGCCGTCGGAGGGGCACAGCTCGCGGCGCACCAGGCCGTCGGCCTCGAGCCGGGACACCTGGTGGGAGAGCCGGGACTTCGACGCCACGACCTCGTCGGCGAGCAGGCTCATCCGCATCCGGTGGTCCTGCTGCTCGGAGAGGCGCACGAGGATCTCGTAGTCGGCGAGGGACAGCCCGTGCCGGTCGGACAGCTCGCGGTTGAGGCGGCCGGCGAGAAGGGCCTGGCCCGCGATGTAGTTGCGCCACGCGTGCCACTCGGCGGGGTCGAGCCAGCGCGGCTCCTGCTCGGCCATCCGCGCAGGATACTGCGTTCGACCTACTCTGGGTACGAGACGCGGCGGGAGGCCGTCGCCGATAGCGTCGCGCACCGTGTACGCGATCAGCATCCGCGAGCCCGGCGGCCCCGAGGTCCTCGAGTGGACCGAGCACCCCGACCCCGAGCCCGGCCCGAACGAGGTCGTCGTCGACGTCGTCGCCTCGGCGGTGAACCGGGCCGACGTCCTGCAGCGCCAGGGCAACTATCCGCCGCCGCCCGGCGCGTCGGAGATCCCGGGTCTGGAGTGCTCGGGACGGATCGCGGCGCTGGGCCCCGACGTCGAGGGGTGGTCGGTCGGCGACGAGGTGTGCGCGCTGCTCGCCGGCGGCGGCTACGCGGAGAAGGTCGCCGTGCCCGTGCCGCAGCTGCTGCCGGTGCCGCGGGGCGTCTCGTTGGTCGACGCGGGCGGTTTGCCCGAGGTCGCGTGCACCGTGTGGTCGAACCTCGCCATGACCGGGCACCTGCGCGCGGGAGAGACGCTCCTGGTCCACGGCGGGTCGGGCGGCATCGGGACGCACGCGATCCAGGTCGGCAAGGCCCTCGGCGCGCGCGTCCTGGCCACGGCCGGGTCGCCCGAGCGCCTGCAGACGTGCCTCGACCTCGGCGCCGACGTCGCCATCGACTACCACGACGACCTCCCGAGCGAGGTCGCGAGCGCCACCGACGACCGCGGCGTCGACGTCATCCTCGACAACATGGGCGCCTCCAACCTGAAGGCGAACCTGGCCTCGCTCGCCACCGGCGGCCGGCTGGTGATCATCGGGCTCATGGGCGGCGCGAAGACCGAGATCAACCTGGGAACGCTGCTGGCCCGGCGGCTCTCGGTCGGCGCCACGACCCTGCGCGGGCGCCCGGTCGAGGGCCCCGACGGCAAGGGCGCGATCGTCGCCAGCGTGCGTGAGGAGCTCTGGCCGCTCGTGGAGCAGGGCACCGTCCGACCCGTGATCCACGAGTACCTCCCGGCCGCCGAGGCCTCGCGCGCCCACGCGGCGCTCGACGAGGGCGGCGTCGTCGGCAAGCTCGTGCTCGTGGTGCGCGACGAGGACGGGGTGCTGAGCGCCTGACGGGGCGAGCGAGGGCCGCCCTGGCTGCGTGCCACACAGCGAGGGTGACCCTCGCTCCGTCGCGCCGGCGCCCTACAGCCGGGCGAGCGCGCTGACGAGCGTGTCGATCTCGGCGCGGGTGGTGTAGTGCGCGAGGCCCACGCGCACGACACCGCCCACCTCGGCGCCGCCGAGGACCTCGAGGGCACCGGTGTCGCCGGTGTCGGTGACCACGCAGACGCCGTGCTCCGCGACCCGCTCGGCGACCTCCCGCGCGGTGCGGCCGGCGACGGTGAAGGCGACCACGGGAATCCGGCGGGGCGGGTCGCCGATGACCATGACCCCGGGCAGGAAGCGCAGCTCCGAGACGAGGTAGGCGGTGAGCTCGTCCTGGTGCGCGCGCACCGAGCTCATCGAGGTCAGCACGCGGTCGCGCCGCGGGCCCTCGGCGGTGTCGTCGAGGTCGGCCAGGTAGTCCACCGACGCGACGAGCCCCGCGAGCAGCGCCCACGGCGCGTCGCCGAGCTCGAGCCGCTCGGGCCCGCGCGCGGAGGAGTCGAGCGAGGCCGCGGGCAGGCGGTCGAGCAGGTCGGGGGTGCGGAACACCAGCGCGCCCACCGGCGGGCCGCCCCACGCCGCGGCCGAGAGGACCATGACGTCGGCGCCCATGGTCTCGAGGTCCAGCGGCAGGTACGGCGCCGCGGCGCTCGCGTCGACGACCATCAGCGGCTCGACGCCCGTGCTCCGGTGCGGCAGGGCGTGCACCTTGCGCGCGATGGCCGCGACCTCGGTGCGCACGCCGATCGCCGGGCACGCGGCGGTGACGGCGACGACGCGGGTGCGCTCGCCGAGGAGCTCGTCGAACTGCCAGCTGGGCAGCTCGCAGGTCTCCACGTCGATCTCGGCGGTGCGCAGCCGCCCGCCCGCCCGCTGCGCGGCGCGTTCCCACGGGGCGACGTTGGCGAGGTCGTCGAGGCGGGAGACGACCACCTCGTCGCCGAGGGCCCAGTCGGCGCTCAGGGCGTCGGCGAGCCGCTGGATCAGCGGCGCGGGGCCCGGGCCGAGGACGACGCCCTTGGGGTCGGCGCCCACGAGGTCGGCGATCGCCCGCCGCGCCGCCTCCACGATGGCGCCGCCGCGCTTGGACGCGGGGAAGACGCCGCCGGGGCGCGACACGGGCGCGCGCAGCGCCGAGGACACCGCGGTGGCCACCTGCTCGGGGATCTGCATCCCCGTGGGCCCGTCGAGGTGCGCCCAGCCGTCACCCAGCGCCGGCACGAGGCCGCGGACCCGGGCGACGTCGAACGACACGCTTTCGGAGGGTACGGAGCGGTACGACCGGCGGCGACGGTGGTCGGCGCGGCTGACGCCGCGGGGCGCCGGGCGGGCACCGCTCGCCGACGGGTGGAGGATGGAGGGCATGAGCGAGGCACCCGGCGACCGCCCCACATCCTCGACAGGCCCCACGTCCGGCGACCAGGTGATGGTGGTGGGCCCGGACGGCCAGCCGGTGGGGACCGTGCGCGTCCCGAGCGGGGAGGCCCGCGGGGACGACGAGGGCGCGGAGGGCGCCGACGCGCAGCGTGAGGACCTCTCGGACGCGGTCGAGGAACCGGCCAAGGTCATGCGCATCGGCATGATGATCAAGCAGCTGCTCGAGGAGGTCCGGGCCACCGACCTCGACGACGCCAGCCGCGGCCGCCTGCGCGAGATCCACGCCTCGTCGCTGCGCGAGCTCGAGACGGCGCTGGCCCCCGAGCTGCGCGAGGAGCTCGGCCGGCTGGTCGAGCCGTTCGCCACCGAGGAGCCGCCGTCGGCGGGCGAGCTGCGGATCGCGCAGGCCCAGCTCGTCGGCTGGCTCGAGGGCCTGTTCCACGGCATCCAGACCGCGCTGGTGGCCCAGCAGATGGCCGCCCGCGTCCAGCTCGAGCAGATGCGGCGCGGCCTGCCCAGCGGCTCGTCGGGCACCCCCGGCGGCGGCACGACGGGGCAGTACCTCTGAGGCACGACCCGGCGGCCGTGGGGCGCGGGAACCCACCCCCCGCGCAGGTACGCTCACGCGACGTGGCCGTCCCCGCACTCGCGCGTTCGGACGCCGACGAGCCGGCGCCCGAGGATTCCGCGCCGTCCCCGCGCAGCTGGGGGCGCGCGTTCGGCGACATCCGGCAGGCCGTCGCGCAGCGCGAGCTGTGGGGTCATCTCGGCTGGCAGGACATCAAGCAGCGCTACCGCCGATCGGTGATCGGCCCGCTGTGGATCACCATCAGCATGGCCGTGACGGCCGCGGCGCTCGGCGGGCTGTACTCCCAGCTCTTCGGCCAGCCCATCGGCACGTTCATGCCGTACGTGACCGTCGGCTTCATGATCTGGTACTTCATCAGCGCCTGCGTGCTGGAGGGCACCGAGACCTTCATCGCCAACGAGGGCCTCATCCGCTTCCTGCCGGCCCCGCTGATGATCTACGTCTTCCGCACGGTGTGGCGCCAGATCCTGTTCTTCGCGCACAACGTCGTGGTCTACGTCGTCGTGCTCGCGATCTTCTTCACCCAGCTCGACGAGCCCTACCGCATGGTCAACGTCGTGCCGGGCACCGAGGACCTGCCCGGCCTGCTGCACCCGGGCCTGAGCTGGTGGGCGCTGCTCGCGATCCCCGCGTTCGTCCTCATCGTCGTCAACGGCCTGTGGGTGACCCTGCTGTTCGGGATCATCTCGGCGCGCTTCCGCGACATCCCGCCGGTGGTCGGCAGCTTCATGCAGCTGTTCTTCACGATGACGCCGATCATCTGGACCACCGACCTGCTGCGCGGCGGCGAGCCCGGCAGCATCAAGGCCATCATCGAGCAGCTGGCCAAGCTGAACCCCTTCTACCACTTCATCGAGATCTTCCGAGCGCCCCTGGTGGGCCAGGCGCAGAGCTGGACGCACTGGGCCGTCGCCGGCGGCATCACCCTCGTCGGGTGGACGCTGGCGCTGGTGGCCCTGCGCAACTACCGCTCCCGCGTCGCGTACTGGGTGTGAGCCACCCACGAGAGAGAACTGATGGTCGGCATCGAGGTCCGCGGGGCCAGCGTCGAGTTCCCGATCTTCGACGCGAAGAACAGGTCGCTCAAGAAGTCCGTCCTCGGGCGGGCGGGCGGCCGGATCAGCGCGCAGAAGGTGCCCGTCGTGGAGGCGCTGCGCGACGTCGACCTGACCCTGCGCCAGGGCGACCGCGTCGGGCTCGTCGGGCACAACGGCGCGGGCAAGTCGACCCTGCTGCGCCTGCTCGCCGGCATCTACGAGCCCACCCGCGGGCACGCGAGCATCCGCGGCCGCGTCGCGCCCGTGTTCGACCTCGCGGTCGGCATGGACCCCGAGATCTCCGGCCTGGAGAACATCCTCATCCGCGGTCTGTTCCTCGGCATGACCCGCCGCGAGATGGAACGCCGGGTGAACGACATCGCCGAGTTCACCGAGCTCGGCGACTACCTCGACATGCCCCTGCGCACCTACTCGACGGGCATGCGCGTGCGGCTCGCGCTGGGCGTCGTCACGTCGATCGACCCCGAGATCCTCATCCTCGACGAGGGCATCGGCGCGGTGGACTCGGCGTTCCTGGAGAAGGCGCGCGACCGCCTGCGGGATCTCGTCGGCCGCTCCGGGATGCTCGTGTTCGCCTCGCACTCCGACGAGTTCCTCGTGGAGCTGTGCGACACCGCGATCTGGATGGACGGCGGCGTCATCCGCGAGCAGGGCCCACTGCGCGACGTCGTGAGCCACTACAAGGGCCGCGACATCTTCGAGGGTCTGAGCCCGGAGACGCTGCGGCGGCTCGAGGGCGCCGGGTCGAACGGGTCGGGCGGGTCGGTCGGGTCGGTCGGCGAGGCCGGCGGATGACCGAGGCGGAGACCGTCACGGCGGTCGTCGTCACCCGGCACCGCGCGGACCTGCTGGTCGACGGGCTCGCGGTGATCGCGAAGCAGACGCGCCGGCCCGACCACCTCGTGGTCGTCGACAACGGGCCGGACCCCGCGACGCGCGAGGTCGTCGAGAACTGCGGGCTGCCCGCGACCTACCTGCCCTCGCACCACAACCTCGGCGGCGCCGGGGGCTACGCGCTGGGCATGCTCACCGCGCTCGCCCGCGGCACCGACTGGCTGTGGCTCGCCGACGACGACGGCCGGCCCGCCGACGAGCACGTCCTGGCCACGCTGCTCGACGTCGCGCGCCGGCGGGGTCTCGCCGAGGTGTCCCCGGTGATCGCCGACCTCGCCGACCCCGAGCGCCTCGCGTTCCCGCTGCGCCAGGGCCTGCGGTGGACGCGCCGGCGCTCCGAGCTGGCCGAGTACGCGGAGCGCACCGGCGGCGAGCTGATGCCGGGCATCGCGCACCTGTTCAACGGCGCGTTGTTCCGCGCGACCACGCTCGACGTGGTCGGCGTGCCGGATCTGCGGCTGTTCGTCCGCGGCGACGAGGTGGAGCTGCACCGCCGGCTCGCGCGCTCCGGGCTGCCCTACGGCACGTGCCTGACCACCGCGTACGTGCACCCCGACGGGTCGGCGGAGTTCCGGCCGATGCTCGGCGGGCGGCTGCACGCCCAGGACCCGGGCGACGACACCAAGCGCTACTACACCTACCGCAACCGCGGCTACCTGCTGGCCCAGCCCGGCCTGCGTCGCTTCGGGGCGATCGAGCACCTGCGTTTCGCCTGGTACTTCCTGGTCTCGCGCCGCGACCCGAAGGCCCTGCGGGAGTGGCTGTCGCTGGTGCGTCTCGGCCGCCGCGAGCGCTTCCACCGACGGTGAGCGGTGCGACCGGGGTCACCCGAACCGGGACACCTCACGGGGCGCTCCGGCACCCGGACTAGCCTCGCAGCGTGCTGACCTCGGAACAGACCGTCAGCCCGCCGCGCCCGGGTAGCGACATCTCCGAGACCCCCGAGGCGGGGCGTCCCACCCGTGGACCGCGGTGGCTGCGCCTGCTCGCGGTCGGGCTGGGTCTGCTGGGCACCGTGCTCGCGGTGCTCTTCCCGTTCCTGCCCGTCGTACAGGACACCGCGACGATCACCTGGCCGAGCGCGACCACGGGCACCCGTCCGGTCGACGCCCCGCTGGTGGCCTACCGGCCCGAGACCATGAGCATCACGGTGCCGTGCCGGGCGGTGCAGGACCTCGACGCCCGCACCGGCCCCGCGGCCACCGTGGTCTCGACCTACCCGCCGCTGTCGCCGGACGGGCCCCAGGTCGGCATGCGCCTGAGCGTGGAGAACGGCCAGCTCGTGCTGAACGACCGCGGGCAGCAGATGGCAACGGCCCCGGTGCCGGCGGGCGACTGCACGGTGCGGGTGACCTCGGACGCGGGCTCGACGCTCATCGACCTCGGCATCGGGCAGGAGATCCGCCTGCCGTTCGACGCCCGCCCGCAGGTCGTCGGCATCTACTCCGATCTCGACGACAGCCGCGACGACGTGTCCGGCGTCGCGGTGTCGATCACGCCGGACACCCGCTTCGAGACCTCGCCGACCGCGCTGAAGTACCTCGCCGGCGTCCTCGCCGTGCTCGCGACGGCGGGCGGGGTGTGGGCGCTGCACGCCCTCGACGTGCGCGCCGGGCGCCGCGCGCCGCGCCTGGCACCGAAGGGCTGGTGGTGGCCGACCGGGCGGGACGTGGTCGTCACCGCCGTGCTCGGCATCTGGGCGGTGATCGGCAGCCAGACCTCCGACGACGGCTACATCCTCGGCATCGCGCGGGCCCGCGAGTCGGCCGGCTACATCGGCAACTACTACCGCTGGTTCAACGTCCCCGAGGCGCCGTTCGGCTGGTTCTACGAGCTCTACGCGCTGTGGATCCGCGTCGACGACTCGGTGCTCTGGCTGCGCGTGCCGTCGTTGCTCATGGGCATCGTGTCCTGGCTGCTCATCAGCCGGGAGATGCTGCCGCGGCTGGGCCAGCAGGTCCGGCGGTCGAAGGCGGCGGCCTGGGCCGCCGCCATGGTGTTCCTCGCGTTCTGGCTGCCCTACAACAACGGGTTGCGCCCCGAGCCGGTCGTGGTCATCTCCGCGCTGCTGGCGTTCTGCGCGGTCGAGCGCGGGGTGGCGACGCGGCGGCTGGCCCCGGTCGCGCTGGGCCTGCTCGCCGCCGCGTTCGCGGTCGCCGCGACGCCCACCGGCTTCATCGCCGTCGCCCCGTTCCTCGCCGCCGCCCGGCCCCTGTGGAAGCTGGTCTCCGAGCGCGTGCGCTTCGGCGGATGGCTGCCCGTGATGGCGCCGGTGTTCGCCTCCGGGCTGCTCGTGCTCGTGGTCATCTACGCCGACCAGACCTGGGCGGCGGTGTGGGAGGCCACGCGGCTGCGCACGCTGATGGGCCCGAACTGGAGCTGGTTCCAGGAGGTCGTGCGCTACCAGTCGCTGTTCGGGACGGCGGCCGACGGCTCGCTCGCGCGGCGCTTCCCGGTGCTGCTGCTGATGCTCGGCATCGCGGTGTGCATCGTCGTGCTGCTGCGCCGTGACAAGATCACCGGTGCCGCGCTCGGACCGTCGCAGCGCCTCATCGGGTCGTCGGTCGTCGCGTTCGCCGTGCTCGCGCTGACGCCCACCAAGTGGACCCACCACTTCGGCGCCTTCGCCGCCCTCGGCGCCGGCATGGCCGCGCTGACGGCGCTGGCGACGTCGAGCGACGTCCTGCGCTCGCGCCGCAACCGCCTGCTCTTCCTCGCGGCGCTGTTCGTCGTCCTGGCGCTCGCGTTCACCGGGCCGAACACCTGGTGGTACACGAGCAACTGGGGCGTGCCGTTCAACGCCGGCCCCCCGTTCTGGACCGGCTGGCCGTTCGGGATCGAGCCCTGGCCGGTGTACTCCCTGTGCCTCGTGGTCGCGGTGATCCTGCTGATCCTGGCCGGGATCGAGCACATCCGCGGGGTGCCGCGCCCGGAGCCGACCGGGGAGGACGACGGGCCGCCCTCGGCCGCCTCCACGGCCGTCGGTGCGGTGCTCGCGCCACCGCGCAAGGCGCTGGGGAAACTCCGGCGGACCCGCGGCGGGTCGACCGTGGAGCGCCGGGCCCGCGCGCTGCGCATCGGGTCGGCCCCCATCGCGCTGGTCTGCGCCGCGCTCCTGGTGTTCGAGATGTGGTCGATGACCGAGGGCATCGAGGCACAGGAGGGCAGCTTCTCCCTCGGCGGCGACGTCCTCGAGCACCCCTTCGGCGGCAGCTGCGGGCTCGCCGACGCGGTCCGCGTCGAGGGGTCCACGCTCGCCGGCGTCCTGGAGACCGCGCCGCCGCCCACCGGCCTGGCGCCGTCCGCGCCCGGCGTACTGCCGAGCGTGGCGCCGCCGACCCCGACGACCTCGCCGACCGGCGGCTCGGGCGGCGCGGGTGACTCCGACGCGACGGCCACCGACGGCGGCGGGACCACGACCACGACCCCGCCGAGCACCACCACCACCTCGCCGGGCGCCTCGGCGACCCCGAGTCCCGCGCCGCTGCCGTCGGGCACCGTGCCCGCGTCGGCCCCCGAGGCCCAGCTCGTCGACCCGCAGCCCGCGAACACCGGGTTCTCCGCGGCCGGCGCCGAGCCGCCCGTCGGCGGCGGCACCGGCGTGTCGGGCTTCGAGTACTCGCTGCGCAACGGGCTCGCCGACCAGGCGCTGGGGTCCTACGACGCCGAGGGCACGGGCACCGGGGTGCTGCGCACCGACTGGTACCGGCTCGACGACGAGCTGCGCAGCGGCGAGACCCCGCTGGTCCTCAGCGTCGCCGGGCGCCTCAACGGCGGGAACTTCCTGACCATCCAGTACGCCGACCGCCTGCCCGACGGCCGGGTGCGGATCCTCGGGCAGGACCCGATCGACGACGGGGCGTTCGGCGAACCGCCGTGGCGCGAGATCCGGCTCAACCTCGCGGGCGGGCTGGGCGCGCAGGCCGACGAGGTGCGCCTCATCGCCCAGGATCGCGCGCTCGGGCCCGACGGGTGGCTCGCGATCGCCCCGATGCGGGGGCCCCAGCTCGTGCCGCTGACCGAGATCCTGGGCCCGGCGTACCCGGGCTACCTGGAGTGGCCCGTGCAGTTCGCGAGCCCGTGCCTGCGCCCGTTCGACGTGAACGACGGGATCGCCGAGGTGGCCCGCTACCGCCTGATCGCCGACGCGAGCCAGCTGCGTCCGGGCGGCATCAACTGGTCGCAGGCGAGCGCCGGCGGGCCCCAGGGGTGGATCGACGTCCTCGAGCGGCGCAGCGAGCTGCCGACCTACCTCGAGGGCCAGCCGTGGCGCGACTGGGGCGTCGTCCAGCGTCTCGACCCCTACACGCCCGACTCCGCCTCGCCGACCGTCGTCCGCGGCGAGCGCGAGGTCTGGGGCACCTACACCCCGGGCCCCATCGGTGACCCGCCGCCCGGGACGCCGTCGCCGGAGCGCTGACGTCCGGGGTGTCGAGGCCCGGGGTGTCGAGGCCCGGGGTGGAGGCAGCGAACGTGGTGTTCGCTGCCTCTACGCGTCCGAACTCCGCGTTCGCGCCCGGAGCAGCCGGCGACACGCGGATGCGAACGGGGACTTCGCGCGCATAGAAGCAGCGAACAGCGCGTTCGCTGCGGAAACCACGGGCGATCAGTCGCGGAAGATCACCGTGCGCATGACGACGAAGTTGATCGTCGTCGCGCAGCCCTGGGCGATGAACCAGGACAGGAAGGCCGCGAGGGGGCCGGGGTTCACCGACGGCGCGTCCATGAGGTGCAGCACGAGGCTCGCGACGCCGACGTTGACGGCGAAGGTCGAGCCGTAGAGCACGACGAAGCCGAGGAACCTCCCCGCGCCGCCCGACGAGGAGGCGAAGGTGAAGCGGCGGTTGAGCAGGTAGGCCGTCGTGGTGCCGAGGATGAACGACACCGCCTTGGCCAGCGGCGCCCACACCCCGAGCGCGAGGAGACCCGCGTAGACGCCGAGGTCGACGCCCGCCGCGACGGCGCCGATGGCCACGAAGCGCACGATCTGCGCCTTGAGGCCCAGGGGCGCGGGTCGCTCGCCGGTGTCGGGGCCGGTCACGGTCATCCGTCGAGGGTACGAGGCGACGGGGGCCGACCACGTCGGGGCCCGCCGTCGGCCCGTCGATATCGTCGCCACCCATGGCCGTGGTGGCAGCGCAGGAGGACCGGGCCGACCCGGCCCCGGGCGCGGGCCCCCGCGACGAGACGGACACGCCGCGGCGGGGCCGCTCGCGGGCCGCCGGGTGGTGGCTCGCGGCGCTGGCCGCGCTCACCGTGATCCTCGGCCTGGCGATCCCGCTGGCCCCGGTGGTCGCCGACGACCCGGTGGTCACCTGGCCCCGGGCGGGCGCGCCGGCGACGTCGACGAGCCTGCCGCTCACCCCGTACCGCCCCCTGTCGCTGACCGCCGACGTGCCGTGCGCGGCCCTGCGCCCCGGCGGCGACGCGCTGCGCACCCAGCCCGACTCCGCCGGGACCCCCGGTCGCGGCCTGGCCGTGGTCAACAGCGGCGGGCGGGTCGTCGTCACGAGCTCCGGCGACACGCTGCTCGACGAGCTGCTGCCCCTCGGCGACTGCACCTACCGCATCGTCGCCGACCAGGCCGGCACGCGGGTGGAGCGCGACGGGGAGGTGCTCGTCGACCGTCCCGGCGCGCTCGTGCCCCAGGTCGCCCAGCTCGCGACGGACGCGCCGGGCACGCCGGGTCTCCGCGCGACCGTGCACGCCGACGACCGCTACTCCTCGGTGCCGAGCACGCTCAAGCTCATGCTTCTCGTGCTCCACGCGCTCGCCCTGGCCGCGACCCTCGTGCTCGCGACCCGGCGCTGGCGCGGCCGGGGCCCGGCCGTCGAGCGGCCCCGGTTCCATCCCGCGGACGCCGTGGTGCTGCTCGTGTCCGCGGCCTGGGTCGTGCTCGGGCCGCTGCAGAACGACGACTCCTGGTACCTGCTGATGGCGCGCGGCGCGACGCCGACGGGCTACATCGGCAACCAGATCTACATGTTCAACACGACGGAGAACCCGTTCGTGTTCTCGCAGTACCTCATGGCGCTGTGGGGTCACCTCGGCGAGGCCCTCGGCCTGCCCGGCTGGGGTCTGCTGTGGATGCGCCTGCTGCCCCTCGTCCTCGGGCTCGTCACGTGGTGGCTGCTGCGGACCCTGCTCGTGACCGTGCTCGGACGGGCCGGACGCCTGCCCGCGGTGGCGTGGGCGCTGCTGCTCGCCCACCTCGCGTGGTGGCTGCCGTACGGGATGGCGCTGCGCCCCGAGGTGGTCATCGTCCCACTGTCGGCCGCGGTGCTCGTGCTCGCCGAGGTCGCGCGGCGGCGGGAGGCGGTCGGCCCGCTGATCCCGGCGACGGCCCTCGCCGCGCTGGCGGTCAGCGTGTCCCCGTCGGGGCTGGTGGCCGCCGCGCCCGTCGTCGTGGCCCTGCCCTGGCTGTGGCGCTGGCTCGTCGCGCACGGGTGGCGCTCGCGGCTCGGGGCGGCCGGCGCGGTCGTCGCCGCCGGCACCATCGCGATCCCGATCGGCTTCGGCGACGCCACGCTCGGCGACGTCGTCGAGGCCACCGCCGTGCACAGCTACTACTACCTGACCTTCCCCTGGTACGAGGAGTGGGCCCACTACCGGACGCTCATCGAGACCGGCACCTGGGGACGGCGCCTGCCGGTGCTGCTCACGGTGGTCCTGCTGGTCGTGGTGTCGATCGGCAGCGGACGTCGGGGCCCGGCCGGCGGGCGGCTGCGCGACGCCACCCTGGGCGCCGCGGTGACCACCGCCGTCGCGCTCGGCCTGCTCGCCCTGACCCCCACCAAGTGGGTCAACCACTTCGGGGCCGTCGCCGCGCCGGCCACCGTGCTGCTCGCGCTCACGCTCCTGCGCTCGCCCCTGCCGCGGCGGGCGGGCGCGCTGGTGACCGGGGCGTCCGTCGCCCTGCTCACCGGGGCGACGGTGTTCGGCTTCGCCGGGCCCAACGTGTGGAAGCCCTACAGCGACCGCGGGCAGCCCTTCGGCGACCACCTCGACCCCGAGATCTCGATGCTGGATCTCGAGCGGCTCGCGCCGCACTGGGGCGAGTTCTACCTGCGCGACGTGTGGTGGTGGCTGCTCGTCGCCGCGCTCGCCGGGGGGTGGCTGGCGTGGCGCCGGCGCGCCCGGCGGCGGACGTTCGGGGTGACGCCGGAGCGGGCCGTGCTCGTCACGGCGACCGGCATGCTGGTCGGGCTCATGGTCGCGGTGATGGTGGTCGCGCCGCTGCGGCAGTCGCCGGGCTGGACCGTGGCCGGCAGCCAGCTGCAGGCCCTGACCGGGCGCGGATGCGGGCTCGGCGAGGCCGTGTCGGTGATGGCGCGGACCGAGCGCGACGTCGGCGCGCCCACGACACCCGAGGTGCGCACCGGCGACTTCGCCCTGGCCGCGGACGACCCGGCGCCGGTGCCGCCGCCGGCGTCGGGGGCGGTGTGGCACGACCAGGTCGAGCTCGTCGCCGGCGCCGACCCCAGCACGGCGCCCGGCGTGACCGGCCTCGGGACGCTGACCACCGGCTGGTACCCGCTGCCCGCCGTCGACCCCGCCGACGACCCGGAGGCGCCCACGCACCTCGTCGTCCCGGTCGCCGGCAACGACCCCGACCGCCAGCGGATCGTCGTCCAGTTCGGCTCGGGTGACCCGCGCGCCCCGGTCGAGGCCGAGTCGATCGCCGTGACGCCGGTGTCCGGTTTCACCGCACGGCAGTGGCAGGAGATCCCGGTGCAGCTGCCGGGGAGCCGGCCGAGCGCGGTGCGCCTGCAGGTCGAGGACCGGGTCGCCGGGCCCGAGAGCGCGCTCGCCGTCGCCGCGCCACAGCTCGCGCGGATGCAGCCGGTGTCGGCGCTGACGGAGCCGGCCGCCCGCGCCACGCCGGGGGTGACCGGCGGGGTGTTCGCCGACCAGCTCTCGGCGGTGCTGTGGCCGTGCGTGGACCAGGTCGCGGTGCGCCACGGCATCGCGCCCACACCGACGCTGCGCCTCATCGCCGCCGAGAACACCCCGGAGTGGATCCTCGCCAACCCGACATTCGAGTCGTGGGGCGGCACCATGGTCCAGTCGGAGCGGACGTGGGCCACCGTGCGCCCGTTCTCGGCGATCACCCCGGGCGGGGTGCCGGCGCTGCTCTGGGGCAACGTCGACCGGATCGTCTACGACCACCCCACCGACGGCTACGACCTCACCGTCGGCCAGGTCACGCGCGGCGGTCTCGACCGGTTCGCGACCCTGGCCTCGGAGGCCTACTCGGGCCGTGAGTACATCGGCTGAGCAGGCCCGGGACGCGGAGCGCAGGGGAGCCGGACCCACGAGGACGGACGCGGAGCGCGGCGCTGCCGGACCCTCGGCGGGCGGTCCCGGGCTGCTCCTCGCGTCCGCCGCGCTCACGCTGCTGTGCGCGATCGCGTTCCCGCTCGCGCCGGTGGCCCAGCCCGTCGTCACCTTCACCTGGCCGGAGGCGCCCGGGCAGACGGCGGTCGCGCTGCCGCTGATGCCGTACCAGCCGGTCGCGCTGGACGCGTCGGTGAGCTGCGCCGCGCTGGCCGCGACACCGCCCGGGGCCGCGACGCTGGCGACGACGCCGCCGGGCACCCCGCCGTCGCCGGTCGGCGGCCTCGCGGTCCGGCCGCTGCCCGGCGGCGCGCTCGTCACCAGCAACGGTGAGGCCCTCGCGGCGGTCCCGGTCCCGCGCGGCCCCTGCACGCTGCGCGTCGCGTCGGACCCCGAACGCACGCAGGTCGCGGTGGACGGCGGGGTGGTCGCGACCCGGGAGGGCGACGTGCGGCCCGTCGTCGCCGCGGTGCTGACCGGGGCGCCGAGTACCGAGGGCCTCTCGCTGGCGCTGCGCACCGACACGCGCTTCCAGACCACGCCCGGCGTGCTGAAGGTCCTGCTCGGGCTCGGGGTGCTGGTGGGGCTGGCCGGGATGGTGGGGGCGGCGGTCCGCGGCGCGTCGTGGCGCGCACCCCGGTGGCCGCGGCCGCGTCCCGTCGACGGCGTCGTCGCCCTGGGGCTCGTGGGCTGGGCCCTCGTCGGACCCGCGACGGTCGACGACGGCTACATCGCCGGCATCCTGCGCTCGCGCGGCGAGAACGGGTTCACGGGCAACGTCTACCGCTGGCTCAACGCGCCCGAGGCGCCGTTCAGCTGGTTCTACGAGGTGATGCGGGCCTGGGCGGCACTCGCGCCCGGCGAGGCCTCGGTGCTGTGGCTGCGGGTGCCGGCGACCGTGATCGGCCTGCTGCTCTGGGCGCTGCTGCGCCGCCACGCCCTGCCCCGCCTCGGCCCGGCGCTGCGCCGGCCGGGGCCGACGTGGGTGGCCGCGGCCGCGTTCGCGGCCTGGTGGGCACCGTTCGGCCTCTCGCTGCGGCCCGAGCCGTGGCTGGCGCTGGGGGTGCTGGCGGTCTGGGTGTGCGCGGAGAGGGCCGTCGCCACGCGGGCGCTGCTGCCGTTGCTCGCCGCGGCGGTGCTGGCGGGGATCACGGTCGCGCTGACGCCCGGGGCGCTGCTCGGGCTCGCGCCGCTGCTCGTCGCCCTGCCGGCGCTGGCGCGCGCGGGGCTCGGGCGCCGGGAGGGGTGGACGCGGGCGCTGGTGGTCGTCGCGGGGCTCGCGGTGGCGGTGCTGCCGATGGCCGCCGACCAGTCGCTGGCGGGGCTGCTCGAGGCGACCCGCGTCCGCCAGCTCATCGGCGGCGGGCAGCCCTGGTGGCAGGAGCTCGCGCGCTACGTCGAGCTGGTCACCCCGGGCTCCGTGCAGGGCGGGCTGGCGGCGCGGCTGCCCGTGCTGCTCACCCTGCTCGCCCTGCCCGCGGTGGCGTGGGCCCTGCTCGCGGCGCGCCTGCGCGTCGGCGTGGCGGTCGGCCCGGCGCGGCGCCTGCTCGCGGTCGCGGCGCTCGGCCCGGTCCTGCTGATCGTCAGCCCGACGAAGTGGACGCTGCACTTCGGGGAGCTCATCGGCGTCGGCACGGTGGTGCTGACCCTGTTCGTCGTGCTCTGGTCGCCGCGGGTCGTCGCCGCCGTCGCCCGCCTGCGCGGCCCGGCGCTCGTCGTCGTGCTCGGCGGGCTCGGGCTGGTGACGACGCTCGTGCTCCTCGGCCACAACCAGTGGGCCTACGCCTCGACCTGGGGCGTGTTCTGGAACGACATCCCGCCGCAGGTCGCGCGCGTGCCGCTGGCGGACGTCACGCTGCCGGTGACCATCGCCGGCACGGTCGTCCTCGCCCTCGTCGTGGGGGCGCGCGGGCGGCTGCCGCGCCGTGCCGCTCGCGTGCTGGCGCCGGGCGGGCTCGCGCTGGTGCTCGTCGTCGCCGTGGTCGCGCTCGTGGGCGGCTCGTTCGTCAAGGTCACCCTCGACCGCGCCGGGACGTACAGCTACGGCGCCGACGCCCTGGCCGCCCTGCGCGGCGACCCCTGCGGGCTCGCGCCGCACCTCGCGGTCGAGACGGATCCCCGCGCCGGCCTCCTGCCCCCGGGCCCCCGTTCGGCGGAACCGATCGATGTCAGCGGTGGGCCATCGCAGACGCCCAGTGTCCGTGGTGCCACACCGCTGACAACATCGTTCGTCCGGACGGAGCAGGCGCCCGCGGCGGTGCCGTTGCGGGTCGGGGGGCGGGAGCTCCCGGGCTGGGTGGCGCCGCCGACGCCGGCGGGGGCCGCGCCGGCCGAGCTCCGCTCGGACTGGTTCGTGCTGCCCCCGCGGGCCCTCGAGCGCGAGGCGCCGGTGGTGGTCACCGCCAGCGGCGGCCTCGCGCGCGGGTCGGTGACCCTGGAGTTCGCGGCGTCGCCGACGGACGACCCCGTCGCCGCGGAGCCGGGCGGGCCGACCGACGGCACCGCCCCGCGCGACCTGCGCGCGGTCGCGCCCGAGGGCACGACGTTGGTGCGCGTGCGGGCCACGAGCACGGCGCGGGACCCGGGGACGGCGCAGGGCGCGAGCCCGGCGGGCCAGGCCCCGGAGCTGCCGCTGGCGGTCAGCGAGCCGCGGGTGCCGCGCACCGTGCCGTTCGACGAGGTCGTGCCACCCGGCAGCACCGCGCTCGTCGACTGGCCCGTGGCCTTCGTCTTCCCGTGCCTGCGCCTGCCCGCCCTGACCGGCGGCACGGCCGAGGTACCGCCCTGGCGCGTCACCCCGCCGGGCCTGTCCGACGCGGGCGAGATCGCGGTCGCGCCCACCACCGGCGGACCGTTCCTCACCGCCCGGCTGCTCGTCGAGGAGGTCCGCCTCCCGGTCTACCTCGACGGCGAGCCGACCCGCGACGCCGTCGGACTGGCGCGCTGGGTGCCGCGCCTACCTCTCGGGTCGCTGACGCCGCAGGTGGGCGAGGAGACGGTCCCGGGCTGGGCCCGGACGGGACGCGCGAGCGTTCCCGTCCTGGACACCCCCTAGACTCGCCCGGGATGCCACGCTCCGTGAAGACGCTCGCCGGGTGGGCCCGCACGGCCCCGAGTCGGGCCACCGTGCTCACCGGCGACGACGTCGCCTCCACCGAGGCGCTGGCCGAGGCCGTCGCGGGGGCGGGCTCGCGCGGGGTCATCGCGCGGGGGCTCGGGCGCTCCTACGGCGACACCGCCCAGAACGCGGGCGGGCTCGTGCTCGACATGACGGCGCGCGACAAGATCCACAACGTGGACGCCGGGACCGGCCTGGTCGACCTCGACGCGGGTGTCTCGCTCGACCGCCTCATGCGCGTCGCCCTCCCGTTCGGGCTGTGGGTGCCGGTGCTGCCGGGGACGCGCCAGGTGACGATCGGCGGGGCGATCGCCAACGACATCCACGGCAAGAACCACCACACGGCGGGCAGCTTCGGCGACCACGTCGTGTCGATGGACCTGCTGCTGGCCTCGGGCGAGGTCCGCCGCCTCGAGCCCGACGGCCCGGAGTCCGAGCTGTTCTGGGCGACGGTCGGCGGCATCGGGCTGACCGGGGTCATCCTGCGCGCCACGATCCGCATGACGAAGACCGAGACCGCGTACTTCGTCGCCGACACCGAGCGCACGGCGAACCTCGACGAGACCATCGAGCGCTTCTCCGACGGCTCCGACGAGGCCTACGACTACTCGTCGGCGTGGTTCGACTCGATCTCGACGGGGTCGAAGCTCGGTCGGGCCGCCCTGGGTCGCGGCTCACTGGCCCGCCTCGACGAGCTGCCCGCGAGGCTGCGACGCGACCCGCTGAAGTTCGACGCCCCACAGCTGGCAACGCTCCCCGACGTCTTCCCGAACGGGCTGGCCAACAAGGCGACGTTCTCGTTGATCGGCGAGCTGTACTACCGCAAGACGAAGAACAAGCGGGGCCAGATCCAGAACCTGACCGCCTTCTACCACCCGCTGGACCTGTTCGGGGACTGGAACCGGGCCTACGGCTCGAAGGGCTTCCTGCAGTACCAGTTCATCGTCCCGCTCGCCGCCGAGGACGAGTTCCGGGCGATCGTGCGCGACATCGCCGAGTCCGGGCACGTCTCGTTCCTCAACGTCTTCAAGAAGTTCGGCGAGGGCAACCGCGCGCCGCTGTCGTTCCCGATGCCCGGCTGGAACATCTGCGTGGACTTCCCGATCGTCGAGGGGCTCGGCGCGTTCTGCCGGTCCCTCGACGAGCGCGTGCTCGCGATGGGCGGGCGCCTCTACACCGCGAAGGACTCGCGCACCGACCCCGACACCTTCGCCGCCATGTACCCCCGGCTGGACGAGTGGCGCAAGGTCCGCGACGCCGCCGACCCCGACGGCGTGTTCGCCTCGGACATGTCGCGCCGCCTCCGGCTCACCCGCTGAGGAGAACCATGATCGACGCCGTCGGCCACCCGTCGTCCCTGCTGCTGCTGGGCGGCACCTCGGAGATCGGCCTCGCGGTCGCCGAGCGCTACCTCCAGGGCGGCCCGGTCCGTGTCGTCCTCGCCGGACGCCAGTCCCCGCGTCTCGCCGACGCCGCCGCCCGGCTCACGCGCGCCGGCGCGAGCGTCGAGACCGTCGAGTTCGACGCCCGCGACGCCGCCGTGCACACCGAGGCCGTCCGCAAGGCCTTCGCCGGCGGCGACATCGACGTCGCACTCGTCGCGTTCGGGCTCCTCGGCGACCAGGAGAAGGCCTGGCAGGACATCGACGTCGCCGTCGAGCTCGCCGAGGTCAACTACGTGGCCGCGGTGTCGGTGGGCGTCGCGCTCGCCGCGGAGTTCCGCCGCCAGGGCCACGGGCACCTCGTGGCGCTCTCGTCGGTGGCGGCCGAGCGGCCCCGCCGCTCGAACTTCGTCTACGGCTCCTCGAAGGCCGGGCTCGACGCGTTCTACACCGGGCTGACCGAGGCCCTGCGCGGCGAGGGCATCGGCGTCACCGTGGTCCGCCCCGGCTTCGTTCACACGAAGATGACCGAGGGGATGTCGCCCGCGCCGCTGTCGACCACGCCGGAGGCGGTCGCCGAGGTCGTCGTGGCGGCGGTGCGGAACCGCAAGGAGCAGGTCTGGGCGCCCGCGCCGCTGCGCGCGCTGATGTCGGTGCTGCGCCACATCCCCCGCCCGATCTTCCGCCGGCTGCCCGTCTAGGGGTGCGCTGAGGCTCTCGTCAGCAGAACGGCGTGCTGGAGCACGCCGTTCTGCTCTCCTGCGCGAAGCGCACCTCACGCAACTGCCGCCGCCGGCCGGGCGGCGTGGCTGCCCCCACGCCGCCCGCTCGCCCGGTGCCCGGAGGCCGTGGTGGCCTCCGCTCCCCGGGCCTGGCGCACGTCGCGGCGCGCGCTGCCCCGGCGCCGCGACGGGTCCCGGTCCCGCATCCAGGCCTGCGCGGGCTCCTCCACGAAGCGGTACGCCAGGTGCGCGAGCACCAGGGACGCCACCACGAGGTGGGGCACGAGCAGGGTGGCCGCCGCCGTGTCCGGGGCGAGCGCGGGGATACGGGTCATGACGACGAGCGCCACCTCGATCAGCGGGAAGTGCACGAGGTAGAGCGCGTAGGAGATGCGCCCGCCGTGGCGCAGGCGGGGGGTGCCGAGCGCGCGGGCCACCGGCCCGTCGGTGAGCGCCAGGGCGCCCAGCAGCGCCGGCATCAGCGGTGCGGCGAGGAAGACGCGGGCGTCGGCGGCGAACGCGGCGGTCGGCGGCGCCGTCGCGGCCCAGTACACGACCAGCACGACCTCGGCGATGACGAGCAGCAGCACCCGGTGGGCCCACCGCGAGACCGTGGCGGTGCGCGGCACCCGCCGCACCACCAGCCAGGCCAGCACGCCGGCGGTGAAGCCGGCGGCGAGCCGCACCGCCCAGAACCCGGCGAACGAGCCGCCGAGGGAGCCCTGCACCGCCACCACCGCGGTCGGCGTCGCGGCGAGCACCGCGAGCACGGCCAGCACCGGGCGCGGCCAGCCGCGCAGCAGCCAGGCGGCGCCGGCCAGCACCGGGAAGGCCAGGTAGGCGGCCCACTCGGCGCTGATCGACCACGCCGGCAGGACGAACGAGACGCCGTCGATGCCGCCCGAGTCCCACATCTGCGTCATCGTCAGCTGCCGCAGCCAGCTCACGGGGTCCAGGCCGGGCTGGGCGCCCTGCCACGTGATCACACCGTCGCTCCCCAGGACGGCGCGCGCGGCGCACCACAGCCCGACCAGGACCACCACGACCGCGTAGAGCGGCCAGACGCGGGCCAGGCGGGCCCACACGAAGCCCAGCGCCTGCCGCGGACCGGGAGCACCCCGCCACCGGTCGAGGTAGGAGCGGGCGAGCAGGAAACCGGAGAGGGCGAAGAAGAGGTCGACGCCCAGCGTCCCGGCGGCGAGGACCGGCGCGACGGGCGCGAACCACCCCGCGTAGCCGGTGACGGGCAGGAAGCTCAGGTGGTGCAGCAGGACCCAGACCGCGGCGATCGCCCGCAGGCCGGTCAGGGCGGGGATCTCCACGGTGACGGCCCGGGACCGGGTGGACGTCGGGTGGGGCGCGGCCGCACCCCGCGGCGTCGGGATCCCGTGGTCCTGCCCCACCACCGACCGCACCGCGCCTCCCCGACGTCCACCGCTGGGCCGGCGTGTACCGACCCTCGACCCGGTCAACGGCGCCGAGTGGCCGTCTCCTGATACTCCGATCGGTGGATTGGGTCGATTGGCCGTTCGATCCGGGAGCGCGTGTGCTCCGCGCGATCGCTCTGGGTCACCGACGCCCGAACGGAGCAGTCACCGGCGGGTGGTCGTGACACCGGGTCGAGGGTCGTGCGAACGGGTACCGGCGGCGCCGGCCGGCCACCTGCCAGACCCTGCCCGTTCGGAGAACCCGGCCGTTGGCCCTGTTTCCCCGTTGCCACTGCCCTGCAATAGTGGGAGCCATGACCCTCGCCGTCGCACCGCCCGTGGTCCGCGCCGCGCGCCCGGACGACCTGCCGGCGGTCGCGGTGCACATGCGGGGCATGCTCGAGCGGGAGCTCGGGGGCTACGACCCGCGGCTGCACGCCGACGTCGACGACCTCGCGCGTGCCTACCTCGCGAGCCCGGGGACGCGGCTGTTCGTGTGCCTCGCCGAGGGGCGGGACGGCCCCGTGGTGGCCGGCACGGCGTCGGTGCGCCCGGGCGGCCCGAAGCCCGCGTACGTCCCGGAATGGCTCGCCGCGCGCTACGCGGGACGGCGGGTGGGCCAGATCTGCCGGGTCTGGGTCGACCCCGCCCACCGTCGGCTCGGCGTGGGCCGCATGCTGGCGACCGAGGCCGCGCGCTGGGCGTCCGCGGCGGGGTACGACCCGGTCTGCCTGCACACCAACGCGGCCGTGCCCGGTGCGCTGGCCTTCTGGACCGGCTTTCCGGGCGCGGTGCTGGTGCACGACGCGCGGCCCGACCCGTGGTCGACCGTGCACTTCGAGATCGACCCCGCGGTGTCGGGGGCCTGAACCGTCAGCGGTCCTGGTAGGGGATGCGCCCGCCGGCGCCGCCCGCGGTGTCGCGCCCGTCGCCGGTGGAGGAGCGGGCGGCCTGCTCGCGCAGCAGGTCACGGATCTCGGTGAGCAGCTCGACGTCGGTGGGCTCGGACGGGCCGGACTCCTCGCCGCGCCGGCGTCGCTCCTCGACGATGCGCAGCGGCACCACGACGAGGAAGTAGATGACCGCGGCGGTGATGAGGAACGTGATGATCGCGTTGATGAAGCTCGCGTAGTCGAACACGACGCCACGCACGACGAACGAACCGGCGAATTCGCCGCCACCGGAGAAGACCTGGATCAGCGGCTTGAGGAAGGCGTTCGTGAACGCGCTGACGACGGCGGTGAACGCCGCGCCGACGACGACGGCGACCGCCAGGTCGACGACGTTCCCGCGGAGCAGGAAATCCTTGAATCCCTTGAGCACGGGTGGCGGCCTCCGGGTCGGGCGAGGGATCGCGCCCGAGGGTATCGGGCACGGCCGGCGGGCCGGGGCCCGGTGCGAGGTCCTCCCCCGACGGCTGACCTCGCACCGGGGGTCCGTGGCCGACCCGGGGCCTCCCGGGGGCACAGACGGCGCGAGCACCCTGCCTCGGGCCGGTCGCCGACCGGTGGTGAGGCGGGGTGCTCGCGCAGTGGGGGGGCGGACGCCGTCGATTCGGGGTCGACGGCTCCGCGCGTCGGGGCCTAGTTGTCGGCCGCGACCTCGTTCTCGCAGCTCTTGCTGATGCCGGCGCCCTGCTCGCTGCCGTGCTCGACCGAGCTGAGGATCGGGACGTTCCCGGCGACGTCCTGCACCGGGACCTGGACCCCGAGCACGTTGACCGGCACGTTGTTGCCGCAGACGTTCACCGGGACGATCGTCTGGGTGTCGCTGACGTTGACCAGGCCGGTCTGCTCGGTACGGCCGTCGTCGTGGTGGCCGTCACCGGCGAAGGCGGCACCGGTGGTGGCGGCCAGGCCGGCACCGATGAGCGCGGTGGCGGTCAGGGAGCGACGCAGAAGGTTCACAGCAGGTACTCCTCGCTGGTGGGGTGCGACCCCGGGGTTCGGCGGGGTCGTGGGGAGCGGGTCGTGCAGAGCGGGACGGCCGGCGGCGAGGGAGCGGGTCGTCCCGCTCACACCCGCGGCCGATGCTCGGGAGCCCCGAGGCCTCCGGACGCGGCGGCCTCGTGCGGCGCCGCCGGGTCCGGGCGCTCGCGTCGTCAGCCGTTCTCGGCCGCGACGTCGTTGTCGCAGTTCTTGGCGACACCCGCAGCCTGCTCGCTGCCCTTCTCGGCCGGGCTGAGGACCGGGATGGTGCCCGCGACGTCCTGGATCGGGACCTGGACCCCGAGCACGTTGACCGGCACGTTGTTGTTGCAGGCGTTCACCGGGACGATGGTCTGGGTGTCGTCGGCGTTGAACAGGCCGGTCTGCTCGTCACCGCCGCGCTCGTGCGCCATGGCCGCTCCCGGCACCAGGGCGCTCATGCCCGCGCCCAGCATCGCGGTGGCCAGGACCGTCTTGGCGAATCGCGCCATCTCACTGCTCCATTCATCGGGTTGGCTCGCCACACGGAGTAACCGCATGGTCACGCGAGGTGAACGAGGGCTGAGGAACCTCGGTTGCGCCCGAAGATCTATGTACGCCTGAACGGGTGAAGCGACCGTCCGCACGCCGGTCATGCACGACGCCGATTGCGGCCCTGGCGGAACCGCACGGGCGCCGCGCCGCACTCGCTACCGTTCGGGCGTGTCGTCACCGACCGCCCCGACCCCGCCGACGACCTCCGTGCGGCGCCCCCTCCTCGCCTGGGCCTCCTGGGACTGGGGCGTCGCGTCCTTCCAGGCCGTGATCACGACGTTCGTCTTCACCGTCTACCTGACCGGGACGGTCGCGGTGGACGAGGCCAGCGGCTCGTCGGCGCTCGCGACCACCATCGCGCTCTCGGGCGTCCTCGTCGCGCTGGTGGCGCCCGTGTGGGGTCAGCGCAGCGACGCCGCCGGGAAGGAGTACGGGCGTCAGCGGCGCCTCGGCGTCCTGACCGCGATCACGGTGGTGGCGACGGCCCTGATGGCGCTCGTCACGCCGGTGCCGTCGTCGCTGCTGCTCGGCCTCGTGCTGCTGGCCGTCGGGACGTTCGCCTACGAGCTCGCCCAGGTCGAGTACAACGCGCTGATCTACCGCCTGGCGCCGCCCGGACGCACCGGATGGGTCTCCGGCTTCGGCTGGGCCGCGGGCTACGTGGGCGGGATCGTCCTGCTCGTCGTCTGCTTCGTGCTCTTCCTCTCCGACGCGCCGGTGTTCACGTTCGCCGAACCCGGCATGTCGGTGCGCGTGATCGCGGTGATCTGCGCGGCGTGGCTCGCGGTGTTCGGGCTCCCGGTCCTGTTCATGCGGTTCCCCTACCCGCCGCCGCCCGGCGACGAGGACGCCGCTCGGGTGAGCGTGCTCGGGTCCTACCGCCTGCTGGTCCAGCGGCTGGTGCGCCTGTACCGCGACGACCGCCACCTGCTCGGGTTCCTGGTCTCCAGCGCGATCTACCGCGACGGCCTCACCGCCGTGTTCACCTTCGGCGGGGTGCTCGCCGCGGGCACGTTCGGGCTCAGCCCCGGCGACGTGATCATCTTCGCGATCGTGGCCAACGTCGTGTCGGCGCTGGGCGCGGTGGTCGGCGGCCGGCTGGACGACCACCTCGGCCCGAAGACCGTGATCGTCGTGTGCCTCGCCGCGCTCGTGGTGACCGCGGCCTTCATGCTCTTCGCGTCCGGGACCACCGCCTTCTGGATCGGCGGCACGTTCCTGTCGCTGTTCGTCGGCCCGGCGCAGGCGTGCTCGCGCAGCTACCTCGCCCGCGTCGTGCCCCCGGGGCGCGAGGGCGAGCTCTTCGGGCTCTACGCCACCACCGGGCGCGCGGTCAGCTTCCTCGCGCCCGCCATGTTCGCGCTGTCCATCGCCGTCTTCGGCGCCCAGCGCTGGGGGATCCTGGGCATCGGGCTCGTGCTCCTGCTCGGGCTGGTGACGTTCCTGCCCGTGCGGTCCGTGGCCGGCCACGCCGCCGCGGGCGAGGCGGCCGCCCGCGTCTGACGCGCGGTCAGGACAGGCGTGCGCCCAGCCAGCGCACCAGCCGCGAGCCGAACTCGGCGACGAGCACCCAGAAGATCGCCGCGAGCCCGTAGTTCACGACGACGGCGAACGTGGGGTCGCCGAGGAGGAAGAGGTCGCGGAACGCCAGGACGGCAGTGTCGGCGACGCCGCCGATCAGCTGCGCGACGCCGTTGGCCGGGTTGACGCCGATGAACGTCAGCACGAGGAAGGCGACGAGGACCGCGGCGAGCAGGTAGGCGACGATCCGCACCACCATCGCGAGCACGTTGGCGGTCTTCCACAAGAGCTCGCCGACGTTGACCGGCGTGCGGCGCGCCCGGCCCCGTGGCCCCGCCCCGTCCTCGCCGTGGTCGTGCTGCGGCCGGCTCTCCGGCCGCTCCTGGGTCGCGGTCGCGGTCGCCGTGCCCGAGTCCGCCTGCGCCTGCGACGAACCGGTCCCCTGTGGTTCCCGCGCGCGGCTCGACCCGGAGTCCTCGGCGCCGCCCCCGGAGGAGCGCGCGTCGTCCGAGTCCTGGGTCCCGGCGTCCTGGGCCCCGGCGTCCTGGGCCCCGGCGTCCTGGGCCCCGGCGTCCTGAGCGTCCGAGTTCCGGGCGCCCGGGTTCTGGGCGCCCGAGGAACCGGACGACCCCGACCCGTCACTCAACGAGCCGGAGCCGCCCTCGTGCCCGCCCTGCTCGTTCGGCCCGGCCATCTCGTCGGCCTCGTCCTGGCTGGTCTCGGCATGCGAGTCGTCCGCGCTGCTCGCCCCGGTCTCGACCTCGCCACGCTGCCCGGTCTGCTCCGTCACGCGGGCAGTGTTGCACTACCCGGCGGTAGCGAGCAGGCCGACCGGCCGTCACATCGAGGTGGCACCGTCGATGTGCTCGCGCAGCATGTCCGCGTGCCCGGCGTGCTGGGTGGTCTCCGCGATGATGTGGATCAGGACCCGGCGCACCGACCACGTGGTGCCCGGCTCGTGCCACGGCGCCTTGGGCAGCGCGTGGCGGACGTTGAGGTCGGGGAGCGACGCCAGCGTCCGCTCGGTCCGCGCCGCCGTCTCGTGGTAGGCGGCGACGACGCCCGCGAGCGTCTCGCCCGGGAGGAGCCTGAACTCGTTCTCGCGCTCGACCAGCCAGTCCGGCTTCTCGTCGAGGCTCGCGATCCAGCCCTCGAAGTCGTCGAGGGACATGCCCTCGGGCAGCTCGAAGTCCTCCTCCGGCGAGGAGCCGTGGACCGCGAAGCGCATCCAGTTCTCCTCGACCTTGGTCACGTGCTTGATCAGGCCGCCGAGCGACAGCTGCGACACGGTCGGGCGGGACGCGGCCTGCTCGTCGGTGAGGTCGCGGGTGGGGAAGACGAGCCAGTGGCGGGCCTGGGCCAGCTCGGCGAGGAGGTCGGCCCGCTCGTCGGCGTCGGTGCTGGTGGTCGTGCTGGTCATCGGGGTCTCCTGCGCGCTGGTGACGGTCATCGGCGGCCTGCCTTCCTGTCGTCCTCGATGACCACGACGCTAGGGGGACAGGCGGACAGGTCCGGTCCTCGACTCGGAAGGAAGTCGCGCGTACGAGGATGCGGCGTTGCTGGCGTCTGACGCCAGCAACGCCGCATTGCTCGCACACCCCGTGTGCGCCGCGGCCGGGGCCCTGTGGGGCTTCAGCGGAAGCGGTCGAAGACCTGCTCGCGCCAGGCGGAGCGGCTGACGAGCTCGCCCATGTGCTCCTGGTACCGGCGGCGCATCGACGGCCAGGCGCGGGCCACCTCGGCATGCAGCGCCATCGACTCGCGCAGCATCGACCAGAACATCTCCCGATCGCGCTTGCGGAACGTCACCCCGGACCCGTCGGACGTCGTCACCGTCGCCCCGTCGAGGCGCGAGAGCAGGAACCACTGCCCGTGCTCGGCGGGGACGTCGCGCTGGGGGCGCTCGTGGGCGTGGGGGTCGACGGGACGCAGCTGGTGCGCCAGCCCCCGCGCCAGCGCGGCGACCTGCGACAGCCGGCCCGCCGGCGGCTTCGGCCACAGCTGGGCGTCTCGCGCGCCCACGTTCGGACGGGGGAGCTCGCCGGCGTCGCGGTGCACCGTGCCGTCCGGGAACTCCGCCCGCGTCGCCCGGACCGCACCCAGCGCCGTCGGCAGGGCCCCGAACAGCGCCCTCGGCCCGGACAGGAAGTCGCGCATCGCCATGTGGTGCAGCGCGATCGTCGAGTACTCGAGCAGGAACAGGTGGCGCAGGGTGCGCTTGAGCGAGTCGGCGAGCATCGCCCGCGGGTTGTCGGGCCCGTGCAGGGCCGCGGCCACGAGGCGGTTGCGGACGTGGAAGTACGCCTGCCAGTCGGAGCTGTCGTCCTTCTCGACGAAGCTCATGTGCCAGATCGCGACGCCGGGCACGGTGGCGGTGGGGAACCCGTGGCTGCCGGCGCGCAGGCCGTACTCGCAGTCGTCCCACTTGATGAACAGCGGCAGCGGCAGCCCGATCCGCTCGGCCACGACGCGCGGGATCAGGCACATCCACCAGGCGTTGTAGTCCACGTCGACGCGGCGGTGCATCCACAGCGTCTCGCGCAGCGAGTCGACCGCGAAGTCGTGGTCGTCCTCGGTGTGCGGGGCGATCTGCCAGAAGAACGTGCCGCGGTCGACGACCTCGCCCATCGCGTGCAGGTGCGAGCGGGCCTGCAGGGAGAGCATCTGCCCGCCGACGAGCATCGGCTCGCGCGCGAACCGGGAGAACGCCAGCGCCCGCAGGACCGAGTCGGGCTCGAGGACGACGTCGTCGTCCATGAACAGGATCTGCTCGCAGTCGGTGGTCTCCAGGGCCTCGTACATGATCCGCGCGTAGCCGCCGGAGCCGCCGAGGTTGGGCTGGTCGACGATCCGCAGCGTCTCGCCCAGCGCCGCGGCCGCCTCGTCGAATCCGGGCTGGTCGCGCACCTTGGACGTGCCCTGGTCGGGGATGATCACGGCGGTCAGTGCCTCGCGGACCAGCGGGTCCTCGCCGAGCGCCGCCAGCGTCGCGACGCAGTCGCCCGGCCGGTTGAACGTCGGCATCCCGACGGCGACGGCGGCGCGCCCGGGCGCCGGGCGGTCGGCGTACCAGCCGCCGGAGAGCAGCTCGAGCGACGCACTCTCGCTGGAGAGGTCGAACCAGACCCAGCCGCCGTCGCCGAACGGGGTCAGCGAGACCGGGACGTCGATCTCCCGCTCGCCCTCGTCGTCGCCCTCGACGAGCTCGCCCGCGAGGTGCACGGCGACCCCCTGGGCCGTCGAGCGGTAGACGTCGACGCGGCCACGCCCGCGCACGCGCAGCCGCAGCGAGACCTCCGGGAGCACCGACCAGCGCCGCCAGTACGCGGCCGGGAAGGCGTTGAAGTACGCGGCGAACGACACCTCGCTGCGCTCGGGCAGGCGCACCGAGGTCCGCGAGGTCACCTCGGCCACCCGCGAGCCGCTGCGCCGCACGTGCATGACGTACTCGTCGGCGCTGTCGTCGAAGGTGCCCGGGCGGTACGCGGTGGGCGCGGTCGTCGTCACCGAGGTCGCGGTGCCCTCGTCCAGGTAGAGCGCCCGCACGGAGGTCGGGTCGGCCGGGCGCGGCAGGATGACGCGCTGCAGCAACGCCGATCCCGATCCCGCAGGCTGCACCGTCGTCCCCGCCGTCCTCCTGGCGCCGCGGCGCCGTCCCTCGTCGACCGTGCTCGTCACACCCTCGACGGTAGCGGCGCCGACCCGGCGTCCGCGGGAGCACCCCGGCGGACCGTTCCGGGAGATCCCGGTGCGTGGCCCCGCTCAGCAGACCAGGCCCGTGGGGCAGTTCCGCGGGTCGAACTCGCCGCTCGGAGAGGCCGGCGTGTGGTGGGTGGTGGGGTGGGTCCCGCTGTGCGGGGCCGGGTGCCCGCCCCCGTGACCCGCACCGCCGCCGGTGGGTGCGGACCCGCTGCTGGTGTCGCAGGCCGACAGCGCGAGCACGGCGGGATCACACCTCGGCGAGGTCGGCGTCGTCGAAGGAGGTGCCCTCGGTGAACCACGGGGCGATCCGGTTGTCGAACAGGGTGAGCGCGGAGCCGATCGCCATGTGCATGTCGAGGTACTTGTACGTCCCGAGACGACCACCGAAGAGGACCCGTCGGTTCGTCGCCTCCTTGCGGGCGAGCTCGCGGTAGCGCTCGAGCTTGGCGCGGTCCTCGGCGGTGTTGATCGGGTAGTACGGCTCGTCGCCGTGGCGGGCGAACCGCGAGTACTCCCGCACGATCACCGTCTTGTCCTTCGGGTAGGACGACCGCTCGGGGTGGAAGTGCCGGAACTCGTGGATGCGGGTGTAGGGCACGTCGCGGTCGGCGTAGTTCATCACCGGCGTGCCCTGGAAGTCCCCGGTGGTGGTGAGCACCTCGGACTCGAAGTCCAGCGTGCGCCACCCGAGCTCGCCCTCGACGTAGTCGAAGTACCGGTCCAGGGGCCCGGTGTAGACCGTGGGCACGTCCTGACCCAGCTCGTCGCGGATGTCGAACCAGTCCGTGTCGAGACGGACCTCGATGTTCGGGTGGTCGGCCATGCGCTCCAGCCACGCGGTGTAGCCGTCGACCGGCAGGCCCTCGTAGGTGTCGGAGAAGTACCGGTTGTCGAAGGTGTAGCGCACCGGCAGGCGGCTCACGATCGACGCGGGCAGCTCCTTCGGGTCGGTCTGCCACTGCTTCGCCGTATAGCCGGCGAAGAACGCCTCGTAGAGCGGGCGACCGACCAGCGCGACGCCCTTCTCCTCGAAGTTCTGCGCGTCGGCGACGTCGATCTCCGCGGCGTGCTCGGCGACCCACGCGCGGGCCTCGTCGGGGCTCATCGCCCGCCCGGCGTACTCGCAGATCGTCGCCAGGTTGACCGGCATCGGGTAGACGCGGCCCTGGAAGATCGTGAAGACGCGGTGCTGGTAGCCCGTGAAGTCGGTGAACCGGTTGACGTAGTCCCAGACCCGCTTGTTCGAGGTGTGGAACAGGTGCGCGCCGTAGCGGTGCACCTCGATGCCCGTCTCGGGGTCGGGCTCGGAGTAGGCGTTGCCGCCGAGGTGCGAGCGGCGCTCGACCACGAGGACGCGCTTGTCCAGCTCGGTCGCGGCCCGCTCGGCCACGGTCAGCCCGAAGAAGCCCGAGCCGACGACGACGAGGTCCGGATCCGTGCTCACGCTCCCGACGGTAGTCCGCCGGGTGCGCTCGAACCGGGCCCGGGTGCGGTGCTCACGTGGCGGAGCCACCCGCCGGGCGGTGCCGGTCCCAGGGCATGGCGCGCTCCAGGTCGGCGGCGAGCGCCAGCAGCGTCGACTCGTCGCCATAGGGGGCCATGACCTGCACGCCGACCGGCCAGCCCTCCTCGGTCCGGCCGAGCGGCAGCGAGATCGCCGGGTTGCCGGTCACGTTCGACAGCGCGGTGAAACCGGCCGTCGAGAAGATGTGGTCGTACCACCCGCGGGCGTCGCGCGAGGGGTCGTCCTGGTCGAGGTAGCCGAGCGGGGTGTTCGGCACGTTCATCGTGGGCGTCAGGACGAGGTCGAAGCGCTGGTGGAAGGCGGCGACGGCGCGGCGGGTCGCGTTGAAGACCCGGTCGGCGGCGTAGAGGTCCGCCGCGCGCAGCGCCCGCCCGTGCTCCGCGCAGGCCAGCGTCGCGGCCTCGAGGACGTCCGGCCCCGGCTCGACCCCGAGGGCGGCGGCGAGCACGTCGACGCCGTCGGCGAGGAAGCTCGTCCACGCCACGAGGTTGGCGTCGTCGAACGCCGCCGCATCGAGCTCCGGCGCCGCCCGGGTCACCTCGTGGCCCAGGCCCTCGAGGACCCGCGCGGTCGCCTCGGTCGCCTCCGTGCACCGTGGGTCGACCGACCCGGCGCCGGAGAACGGGGTGGTGCAGACGGCCACCCGCAGCCGCCGGCTGCCCGTCCCGACCTCGTCGGCGTAGGGCCGCGGCGGATCCGGCAGCAGGTAGCGGTCGCCGGGCTCGTGGCCGTGGACCGCGTCGAGCAGCCCGGCGGCGTCGCGCACGGTGCGGGTCACGACGAACTCGACGCCCATGCCCAGCAGCGGGTCGGCGTAGTCCGGGCCGGGCGAGGTGCGGCCCTGGCTGGGCTTGAGGCCGACCAGCCCGCAGGCGGCCGCCGGGATGCGGATCGAGCCGCCGCCGTCGTTGGCGTGCGCCACCGGCAGCGCCCGCGCGGCGACCAGGGCCGCGGAGCCGCCCGAGGACCCGCCGGGGCTGCGCGACGTGTCCCAGGGGTTGCGCACCGGTCCGGTCGCGACCGGTTCGGTGGTCGCGTTGAAACCGAGCTCGGGGGTCGCGGTCCGCGCGAGGGTCGCGAGGCCCGCCCGGCGGAACCGCGTCATGAGGTGGGTGTCCGCGGGCATCGGGATCCCGTCCCCGAGCAGGCGGGTGCCGGCGCCCTGCGGCACGCCCGCCGCGTGGACGATGAGGTCCTTGATCGCGAACGGGACGCCCGCGAACGGTCCGTCCGCGGCGTGCTCGAGCGGCGCGGCGAAGCGCTCGCCGACGACCGCACCCAACCGCGGCCCCACCGCGTCCAGGGCGGTCGTCGCGGCGTCGTGGACCTCGTCGGCGGACAGCTCGCCCTTGCGCAGCAGCGCGGCCAGGGCCGTGGCGTCGAGCTCGGCGTACTCGTCGGGTGTCATGCGGGCCTCCGGGGTCGCGGTCCCGGGCAGCATGCGCAGTCCGTCCGCCCCGCACATCGGTCGGTTGACGGATCCGCGGGGCGGCCGTCCCTGGCCGCCACCGGGGTGACGCGCGTAACTTCCCGCGCATGTCCGCGGTCGCGGCGGCGCGATCTGCGGTCGTTCCTCCGACGCCACGGGAGCCGGTCGCCCGGTGCCGCACAGGCGGTGCTCGACGGTCTCGGCGACGTGGTGCCGGCCGACTGCGTCGCGCTCTCGGTGTGGGATCCGACGACGGGTGGGCACCGCACGGTCGCCTCGTCGTACGTTCCCGCGGTCACGACGCTCATCGACACGCGCATGCACACCGACCGCCTGTTCGCGACGGTACGGGCGGGCCGGCGCCCGGTCCGGGTCCGCGACCTCGAGCCCGCCCTGCGGCGGGGCGAGATCTTCGACCGCATCATCGTGCCCCAGGGCTTCCGCGACGGCGTCACCCTCTGCCTGTTCGCCCCCGACGAGCGCTACGTCGGCATGCTCAACGCCAGCACCCTCGACGCCCGCCACCCCGACGACGACACGGTCGCACTGCTCGACCTGCTCTCCTCCGACCTCGCGGCCGCGCTCGACCCGATGCCCTCGCCGGTCGCCCGCACCGGCACCCTCGGCGCGGAGGGCACGGAGGGGCTGATCGTCGAGCGCGCAGGCCGGGTCGTCCCGCTCTCGGCGCAGGCCCGGGCGGACCTGGTGCACCGGTCGTCGCCCCTCGCCGACGTCCTCGCCGCCGTTCTCGCCGGCGGGCCCCCGCCCGGCCCGGTCCTGCTCGTCACGGCGACCGGCGAGGTGGTCGGTGTGGAGGTGCACGCGACCGCCTCGGGGGTCCTCGTGCTGCACCGCGAGGTCCCCCCGCCCGACGGGCTGACCGTGCGGGAGCTCGAGGTGCTCGACGGCGTCGCCCGGGGACCAACCCCGAGATCGGCGCGCAGCTGGGCGTCCGGCCCCGGACCGTCGCCACGCACGTGGAGCACGTCCTCGCCAAGACCGGCGCGCGCAACCGGGCCGCGGCCGCCCGCTGCGCCGCGCAGTGGGGGCTGCTGGTCGGCTGATCGCGGCGCGACGCAGCGAGGGACGCCCCCGCTGCGCGAGACGCAGCCAGGGTGACCCTCGCTCCGACGCCGGCGCCGGCGCCGACGCCGTCCACCCGACGCCGCGCCGCCGACGCTAGCTCGACGCCGAGGGGCAGCTCGTCACCGGCGGGCCGGCACCGACGCGTCCTGCGATCCAGGGCAGCGAGTCGGAGAACGCCTGGGCGAAGACCGCGAAGGTGTGGCCGCCGCCGGGGACCACGACCCCACAGGTGGTGATGCCCGCGCGCCGGGCCGCGGGCTCCAGCGCCTGGTAGGCGGCGTAGGGCTCGGGATCGGCGTCGCCCACCTCGAACCAGCCGCCCAGCTCGGGGAACGGGCGCTGCGCCATCAGGTCGGCGGGCTCGTGGGCGGCGAAGGCCTGGGCCGACCCGCCGAACAGCTGGGTGATCGCCGAGGCGGTGTCGGCGTTGGTGTCGCCCGCGCGCGGCCCGGCGAGCCCGGCGTAGTCGCCGAACGTCGCGAAGGTCCCGGGGTGGCGCAGGGCCAGCATCAGCGAGCACGAACCACCCTCGGAGAGCCCCGCCACCGCCCATGCCCGCCCGGGCGCGGCGGTGTGGAAGACCTGCTGGACGAAGGCGGGCACGTCGACGGTGAGGTAGGTCTCCACGCGGCCGGCCGGCCCGTCGACGCACTCGCTGTCCGCGTCGAGGATGCCGTTGACGTCGGGCATGACGAGGACCGGCGCGGTCCCGCCGTGCGCGGCGGCGTAGGCGTCGGCGGTCGCGGCGGCCTGGCCCCCGTCCAGCCAGTCCTGGGGCGTGCCCGGAGTGCCGTGCAGCAGCACCACCACCGGCAGCTCGGGGCGCGGACGGGCGAACCACGCGGGCGGCACGTAGACCGTCGCCGGGCGCGCCTCGAACCCCGACCGCCTGCCCGGCAGGTCGGTGGTGGTCACGACGCCCTGCGCGGGCCGGTCGGTGCGCTCGAGCAGGGCGGCCAGCTCGACCTCGTCCGACGGCGGCAGGCCCATCACGTCGCCGAGGGTGCGGAAGTAATCGAAGTGCGCGTTGATCCCGGCCCCGGCACCGACCAGCACGAGCACCGTCGTCACGAGCACCACGAGGGCGCGGCCGAGGCGCGTGAACCGCCCCAGCCGCGTGCGCAGGACGAGCACGAGCACGAGCACGACGACCAGGGCCAGGAGGGCGAGGGCGCCGAGGAAGGAGTCCGTCGTGATGTCGATCTCCGCGACGCCCCGGACGGTCATCGCACGCTCACGCCGACGCCAGCGCGGGCTCGTCCCCGCTCCCGCGCCGGCCGCGGCGCCGCGCCAGCGCGGCGAAGACGAACGACGGGGACGACAGCACGACCACGGCGGCCGCGAGCAGGGCCACGTAGGTGACGGTGTTGCCGGTGGCGAGCTGGCCGGGTGGCACGAAGCCGAGCACGAACGCGAACAGGCACCCGGCGAGCCCGATGGCGCCCACCGCCCACACCCCGGGCAGGCCGCCGGGGATGCGGTAGGGCCGCGGGGTGTCGGGCTGGGTGTGCCGCAGGCGCACGACGGCGGCGAACATCAGCCCGTACATGATGATGACGATCTGCGCGGTGACCGCCGAGAGCATCCAGTACGACGTGCTCACGCTGGGCACGAGCAGGAACAGCAGCGTGAAGACGGTGCCCGCGGCCCCTTGCAGGAGCAGCAGGGTCACCGGCACGCCGTGCGCGTTGAGGCGCCCCAGCCGCGCGGGCACCGAGCCCTGCGCGGCGACGGCGGCGACGCCGTTGGCCGGGCCGAGGATCCACGGCGCGAGGTGGGCGATCCCACCGAACGCGACGACGAGCGCGAGCGGGGCCACCACCCAGGCGAGCCCGAGGCGGTCGAGCACCCGGGAGAAGAGCTCCATCGTCCCGCTGACCAGGCTGATCTCGCCGGCGGGCACGACCATCGCGAGGAAGAGCGAGCCCACGACCGAGAACACCACGACCACGCCGACGCACAGGGCGATGGCGCGGGGCACCGTGCGCCCCGGGTCGCGGGTGTCGCGGGCGTGGAAGCCCGCCATCTCCATCCCGGTGAACAGCAGGATGATCCCGCCGAGGAACGCGAGGTTGTTGAGCGCGACGTCGGGCACCAGCGCACCCGCCGAGAACGGGATCTGCGAGGGGTTGCCGTGCGCGAGGTAGGCCGCGGCGAGGACGACCACGCCGACCGCGGGGACGATCGAGCCGGCCACCGTGCCCACCGACCCGATCCACGACGAGGTGCCGACCCCGCGCAGGCTGACGATCGTCGTGGCCCAGAAGAACGCGAGCATGACCACGACGAGGAAGAGCTTGTCGGTGGCCAGCGACGGGTCGATCGCGTAGGCGAGGCTCGCGGCCATGAACGAGAGCACGGTGGGGAACCAGGCGACGTTCTCGGCGTAGTCGCACCACACGGCCAGGAAGCCGGCGCGCTCGCCGAACGCCTCCTTGACCCAGGCGTAGACCCCGCCGTCGCGCGGCCAACCGGTGCCGAGCTCAGCGGCGACCATGGCGATGGGGACGAGGAACACCACGATCGACAGCGCGAACAGCGCCAGCATCGACCAGCCGTACTCGGCCATCACCGGCAGGTTGCGGACGCTGACGATCGCCGCGATGTTGATCATCGCGAGGGCGAGGACGCCCAGCTTGGCGTTCATCGGGCGCCATGCGCCAGCAGCGCCGCCTCCAGCCGCTCGGCGGCGGCATCGTCCCCGCCGCCGCGCGTGACCACGACGAGGTCGCCGTAGGTCCGCACGGTCGCCGCACCCCGCGGACGTACCTGGCCTTCGAGGCTGCGCGCGGCCGCGTCACGGTCGGCGTCGTCGGCGAACGCGTCGGCCTGCACGAGCGCGGTGTCCCCTCCCCCGCACGCACCCGGGCCGGTCGCGACGACGAGCGTCCGGGCGGCGACGGCGTCGGTGGCCCGCGGGTCGGGCACGTCGGACCGCGAGCACACGGTCAGACCGGCCGCGGTGACGTCGGCCTCGAGCGCGTCGAGCGCGCCCGCACCGCGCGGGCCCTGCTGCGAACGCCCGCCCCCGCTCGCGATGACCACCACGGTGAGCACGATCGCGAGGGCCATGAGGACCAGCACCACGACCAGGACGACGTCGCCGAGCCCGTTGCCCCGCGTGCGTCGCGGGTGCTCCTCGATGACGCTCACGCGGCGCGTGCCGTGTCCGTGGCCGAGCCCGTCGCGGCGCTGCCCGAGGGTGATGGCGCGCCGCCCACGGCGGCCGGCACGAACAGCGGCCCGAGACCCGGTACGGCGAGGAAGCCCTCGGCGCCGGCGTAGAGCAGGCCGACCCGCGGCAGGTCCGCCGGGCTGCGGTACGCGAGCACCCGCGGCAGCCACTGCGGGCCGAACTTCGCGTTGAAGTCGTGCAGCGAGCGGACCTGGAAGAACGGGTTGAGCACGCCCACCGCGCGCCGCGCCAGCTTCTGGGTCGCGGTGAACGGCACGTCCTCGGCGAACAGACGGCCCCACATCGCGAAGTTCATCGACAGGCGCGTCACGCCCCGCTCGCCCAGCGCGGTGGCGCTCCTGGCGATGAGGAACTCGGTCATCCCGTTCGGCGCGCCCGGGTCGTGGCGCATGAGGTCGAGCGTGTAGCCGAAGGTCGTGCCGGTGGCCGGCCCGCCGTGGGCGGGCACGAGGCGCAGGAAGCCGCCGGGGACGCCGTCGGCGTCGAGGGCGACGCAGAGCAGGAAGTCACTGTTGGCCGCGGAACCGGTGATGTCCTGCGACAGCGACATCGTGAACCCGCGCTCGGGGTTCTTGCCGCGCCACTTCTCCGAGATCGCGTTGAGGGCCTCCACCAGCTTCGGCGACGCCGCCGATTCGGCGATCATCTGGAAATGGTGGGTGCGCTCGACGCGGCGCACGGCGGCCCGCACGCTCTTGCGCTCCCGGCCCTCGAGCGTGAACGACGGGCAGTCGATGATCGCCTCGTCGCCCAGGTAGAACGAGCGGAAGCCACGCGAGGCCAGCAGGCCGCCCTCGCGGGTGTCCTCCTCGCGGGCGGCCAGGAACGCCGGGGTCCAGGCCCGCCGGCTGCACATGGCGAGGAACTCGTCCACCACCCGGGGCAGCGACGCCTCGTCGCCGATCGGGTCGCCCGCGGCCAGCGCGTACCCGCCGAGGTAGGTGTAGGCGATCATCGCCCGGCCGTCGGAGGAGAAGAAGAAGCTCTTGTCGTCGCGCAGCGCGAAGGCCGCGAGGGTGTCCCAGCCGTAGGTGTGCACCAGCGCCTGCGCCCGCGTCCAGTCGTCGCGGGTGTGTGGGTCGCGGGCGGTCAGCGGCCGGAACAGCAGTATCAGGAAGACGACCAGCCCGACGATCCCCAGCGCGAGCAGCGCCGCGGGGAACGTCGCGGCGAAGCCACGGCGCTCGAACGTGTAGGGCCCGTCGATCCCGACGAGGCCGCCGAAGATCGTCTCGAGCCCGCCGAGGAACGTCAGCTCGGGGGTCATCCGCCCGCTCTGCAGCCCGAGCGACACGAAGCCGAAGGCGAGCACGCACGCCAGGTAGATCGGGACGAACCGCACGAGCCGCAGCAGGGACGGCGGGTCGGCGGGCGCTCGGAAGTGCCCTCGCGCCACGAGGAGCAGCGCGAGGATGAGCACGCTGATGCCGAGCCCGACCTGGTGCGGCCCCTTGAGCACGTGCGCGACCACGGCCAGCGCGGAGAGCACCACGGCGACGCGCCAGGCCGCCTGCTTGCGCTTGTTCAGCTGGTCGGCGAGCAGGATCAGCAGCAACCCGATCGCGGCGGAGAGCACGTGCCCGGTGACCGCGAACCACGGGGGCACGAGGTCCAGGCTCACCCGGTCGCCGAGGCGCTCGTGGACGATCGGGACGTGCACCAGCAGGTGCAGCAGGCCCGCGAGGGCGGTTAGCCCGGCGACGAGCGTGACGATCCCGGGCCGGCGGGCGGGGCCCTCGTCGTCGGTGGTGACCACCGCCGGGGTCACCGCGGACGCGCTCGCCCCGGCCGGGACCGCGACCGGCGCCTGCGGGGTCGCGGCCGCGAGCGCCGCGGCGGGCAGCCCCGTGGGCGGCAGGACGGGGCGGTGCGCGCCGCCGGGTCCGCCGCCGGGCGGCGGGGCGAACTCGGGGCGCAGCGTCGGGAACAGGATCACCTCGCGGATCGAGTCGACGCTGGCCAGCAGCATGACCAGGCGGTCGATACCGATGCCCAGCCCGCCGGTCGGCGGCATCCCGTACTCGAGGGCGCGCACGTAGTCGAGGTCGATGTCGCCGGCCTCGGGGTCGCCGTTGCGCTTGGCCTGCGCCTCGTCCTCGAACGCCGCCATCTGCTCGACCGGGTCGTTCTGCTCCGAGTAGGCGTTGCACAGCTCGAATCCGGCGACGATCAGCTCGAAGCGCTCGCTGTAGGCCGGGTCCTCGCGGTGGGCGCGGGCGAGCGGGGAGACCTCGCGCGGGTAGTCGATGCAGAAGACGGGGCCGACGACGTCGTGCTGGACGCGCTCGTCGTAGACCTCCTTCATCAGCCGGCCGGCACCCCAGCCCTGCTCCCAGGCGATGCCGAGCCCGTCGAGGATCCGGCGGGCCTCGTCGATCGGCATGTCGGGGTGCATCACCGCGCCGGTCCTGTCGGCGATCATGTCGGCGAACCGCTGCCGCGGCCACGGCGGCCGGAGGTCGATCTCCTGGCCCTGGTAGTGCACGGTGATGTCGCTGTCCTCGGAGCCGAGCGCGGCGCGCGCGGCGGCCACGACCATGCCCTCGGTCAGGTCCATCATGTCGTGGTAGTCGGCGAAGGCCTGGTAGGCCTCGAGCATCGTGAACTCGGGGTTGTGCCGGGTGTCGACGCCCTCGTTGCGGAACACGCGCCCGAGCTCGAACACCCGCTCCATGCCGCCGACGATGAGCCGCTTGAGGTGCAGCTCGAGGGCGATCCGCAGGTACATGTCGAGGTCGAGCGCGTTGTGGTGGGTCACGAACGGCCGCGCCGACGCCCCGCCCTGGATGCTCTGCAGCACCGGGCCCTCGACCTCGGTGAAGCCCACGCCCGCGAGGTGCTCGCGGATGGCGCGGACCGCGGCGTGGCGGATGCGGAAGATCTCGCGGGTGCGCTCGTTGACCTCGAGGTCGGCGTAGCGCTGACGGTAGCGCGTCTCGACGTCGGCCAAGCCGTGATGGCCGCCGGCCGGCGGGCGCAGGGCCTTCGCCAGCAGCGCGCACTCGTCGACGCGGATCGAGAGCTCGCCCCGGCGGGTGGTCATCACCGTGCCCCGGACGCCGACCCAGTCCCCGCGGTCGAGGTCGTCGATCGCGGCGTGGGCGTCGTGCCCGACGACGGCGGTGTCGACGAAGAGCTGGATGGTGCCGGTGCGGTCGCGCAGCGTGCCGAAGCTCAGGCCGCCCTGGCGGCGCAGGCCCATGAGGCGCCCGGCGACGCACACCTGCTCCTGCGTCACCGTGTCCGGCGCGAGCTCGCCGTGGGCGGCGCGGATGTCGGCCAGGGCCGTGTTCCTCCCGCCGTCGACCGGCCAGCGGTACGGCTCGGTCTCCCCGGCCGCGCGGCGGGCCGCGAGCTTGGCCGCGCGGATGTCCTGTTGCCCGAGGTGCACACCGTGGGCCTGCGACGGGTCGCTGTCGGGATGGCCGTCCGTGGGCGCGTCGGGGTCGGCGTCCGTGTGGGCGTCCATGGTCAGCGTGCTCCCTCCTGCTCGCGCTCCGGGGTCGGGGTCTCGGCGGTGCCGCCGGTGCTGTCCGGGGCGTTCGGCGCGTTCGGGGCGTTCGGCCGGCCCGCGACGGCGTCGACGACCGCGTCCCAGCGCCGCCGCTCCCGCTCGGGGAAGCGACGCAGGCTGCGCAGCGCCTTGCTCGAGCCCTCGCGGTAGCGCCGCCGCGCCCACGGCGAGGTCGGCCGGGCCAGCCGCACGGCACCGACGAGGGCCAGCAGCGGCACGAGCACGCCGAGCAGCCCGAGCAGGAAGCGGCCCTTGAGCAGGGCGACGACCGCCAACAGGCCGTTGACGACGATCGTGACGGCGACGATGACGACGCCGTCGGCGGTGTCCGGGTCGAAGGGGTTGGCCCCGAGGACGAGCAGGGCCATCAGCGCGGCGACGACGAACACCGCGTCGACCGACAGGCGCCCCTCGCGCTCCCAGTAGACGTCGGAGAGGTGCAGCCAGAGCGCGAACTCGTCGAGGGCCAGGGCGGCGCCCGCCCCGAACAGCGCCGCGAGCACGTACTGCCAGGGCGGGTCGGGCCGGTAGGTGAACTCGCCGACGCCCGCGATCAGCATGGCGAAGATGCCCCACACCAGGTGGTGCAGGTGCACCCCGCCCACCGACTGGTTCCGGAACGGGCCCTTGCCGGCCCGGATGAGCCGCACGACCACCCGGGTCGCGAGGAAGACGACCACGAACGAGCCGAGCATCCACGCGGCGGCGACGCGGTCCTCGAGGTCCAGGGTGAAGGTCAGTTCCACGCCGACTCCACGGGCTCGCGCAGCGGGGTGGCGGTCGCCGCCGACGACCGGGAGAGCGCGGCGGTGGCGGCCACCATGAGGACGACGAGCACGCCGATCAGGCCCCACTCGAGGCCGTCGGCGCGCACCTGCTCGCCGAGCACGACGACGCCGAGCACGGCCGCGACCACCGGCTCGCCCACCGTCACCGCCGGCAGCGAGGCGGCGAGCGGGCCGGCGCCGAACGCGGCCTGCTGCAGCAGCGTGCCGCCGACGGCCGCGCCGACGAGCGCCCACGTCTCCCACGAGGTGAGCAGCACGACCGGGCCCTCGCCCAGCAGGTCCACCACCGACTTGGTGAGGGCGGCCGTGAGGCCGTAGAGCAGGCCCGTGCCCACGGCGAGCAGCGCCGCGCGCCGGGGGCCGCGTCGGCGACCGGCGAGCACGATGCACGCCACGAGCACGAGGGCGAGGCCGACGAGGGCGGGGAGCCAGGTCGCGAACGGCGCCTGGTCGACCCCGGCGGTCGGCTCGCCCACGATCACGAACAGGGCCAGGGCGGCGACCAGGACGACGGCCCAGCGCACCTCGGCGCGCCCGATCCGGCGGCCGTTCAGGCGCGCCTCGAGGGGCAACGCGAAGAGCACCGTGGTGACGAGCAGGGGCTGCACGAGCAGCAGGGCCCCGACGCCGAGGGCCGCGGCCTGGACGAGGAAGCCACCGGTGTCGCCCGCGGTGCCCGCCCACCAGCGCGGCGAGCGCACCAGCCGGGCCAGGAGGCGCCCGCCGCGGGCCTCGTCGTCGGGCACGTCGGCGGCCGCGCCGCGCTGGACCACCGAGGCGATGGCGAAGAGCAGGGCGGCCAGGATCGCCAGCGCGCCCGCCAGCACGGTCACGTCGGCGCCCGGTCGACCGTCATCACCCGGTCAGTGCAGCACCCACCGGGCACGCTGCGCGACAAGATCTCCATGAGGTCACCCGATCGGTCGAGGAGAGGTCGGAGTCCGCAGGTGGGGACTGTCGGGAAGGTGACACCGGGTCGTCTCGCGGCCCTCGCCATCGTCCTCCGCCGGTCCGTCGCGGCGGGCCTCCGCCCACCGCGGCCAGACGGGACCGCACCTACGATCCCCAGGTCGCGGCGGAACGCCGGAGGCATCGGACGGGAGGCCAGTGCGCCCATGACATCGGTCGGTCCCGTCGATCCCGTGAAGGACCGCTCCTCCGCGACGACGCCCCGGGTCGGCCGTGAGGCGCGGAGCTCGCGCTTCCGGCCCGAGATCGAGGGGCTGCGCGGCCTCGCCGCCGTCCTCGTCGTGATCTACCACGTCTGGGTGGGCCGGGTCTCGGGCGGCGTCGACGTCTTCTTCCTGCTGTCCGGGTTCCTCGTCGTCGGGATGCTCGTCCGCAGCGTGGAGCGCGGCCGGCTGCGGGTCGCGGCCACCTGGTTGCGGCTGTTCTGGCGCCTGCTCCCGACCGCGGGCCTCGTGCTGCTGGTCAGCGCCGTGGCCGCGATCGCGCTGATCTCGCCGCTGCGCTGGCCCCAGAACATCGCCGAGCTCCTCGCCTCGGCGTTCTTCCTGGAGAACTGGCGGCTGGCCGCCGACGCCGTCGACTACTACGCCGACAACAACACGGCCAGCGTCGCCCAGCACTTCTGGTCCCTCTCGGTGCAGGGGCAGTTCTACGTGGTGGCACCGCTGCTCGTCCTGCTCGTCGCGGTCGTCGCCCGGCGCCTGCGCGCGGACGTCCGGCGGGTCCTGCTCGTGGTCCTCGCCGGTGTCGTCGCGGCCTCGCTGACGTACTCGGTGATCACCACCGCCGTCGACCAGCCCTTCGCGTACTTCGACTCCCTCGCCCGCGCGTGGGAGTTCGCGATCGGCGGCATCCTGGGCCTGACCATCGATCGCATCCGGCTCTCCCGCGGCGTCCGGGTGCTGCTGGGCTGGGTCGGTGTGCTCGCGCTGGTGGCGTGCGGGGCCGCCCTCGACGTCGGGGCGGGCTTCCCCGGATACCTCGCGCTGTGGCCGGTCGCGGCCGCGGCGGCGGTCGTGGTCGCCGGGAGCACGGGGTCCGGCGCCGGCGCCGACCGGCTGCTGGTCTCGCGGACCGGCCAGTACCTCGGCGAGATCAGCTACCCCCTCTACCTGTGGCACTGGCCGGTTCTCATCCTCTACCTGTCCTACCGCGAGCGCGCCGAGGTCGGCCTCGTCGGCGGCCTGGGCGTGGTCGGGCTGTCGGTGGTGCTGGCCGTCGTCAGCCACCACCTGCTCGAGCGGCCCGCGCGGGACGTCAAGCCGGGCGGCCCTCCGTGGTGGCGACCCGCGGTGCTCGTGGCCGCGGCGCTCGCCCCGGTCCTGCTCGTGTGCCTCGCCTGGCACGCGGCGAGCAGCCAGCGCGCGGGCGCGTACGTCGATCTCGGGGACCCCAGCCACCCCGGCGCGGTCGCCCGCCTGCCCGGCTTCGTCTACGACGGCGAGCCCGACGCGCCGCTGCGCCCCTCGACCGTGGCGGTGGTCGACGACTGGGTGGAGTACGAACGCGACTGCGTCCGGCCCCCCGCGTGGCCGAACCTCGAGCTGTGCACCTACCTGCCCGCCGAGGAGCCCGACCGCGTCATCACGGTCGTCGGCGACTCCCACGTGCAGCAGTTCCTGCCGGCACTCGAGTCGCTGGCCCTCGAGCGCAACTGGGAGGTCCGGACGCTGATCCGTCCCGGCTGCCCGTTCTCGACCAGCTCCGACGCCAACATCGGCGAGGTCCCGTGCCTGGAGTGGAACGCCGCGGCCATCGAGTACCTCGTCGCCGAGCCGCCCGACGCCGTGGTCGCCTCGTCCACGCGCAACGTGCGCGCCGGGCTCACCGAGGAGACGCCGCCGGGCTTCGTCGAGGCGTGGCAGAGGCTCGACGCCGCGGGCATCCCGGTCGTCGCCCTGCGCGACAACCCCCGCTTCGACTGGTGGCCGGCGGAGTGCGTGGAGACCCACGGCCGCGGCGCCCCCGAGTGCGAGCTGCCGCGCGACCAGCTCTACGCCCCCGAGCCTCCGTACGCGGCGATGGACGTGCCCCCCAACGTCGGCTTCCTCGACCTCACCGACCACCTGTGCACCGAGACCGTCTGCCCGCCCGAGATCGGCAACGTCATGGTCTACCTCGACGACAACCACCTCTCGGCGTCCTACGCGCGCAGCCTGGCCCCCGTGGTGTCGCTGCTGTTCCCCGCCGCGCTGGAGCGGTGAGCGCGCGCGCACGGCGACTTGCGAGGATGGTCCGGATGCGTCTCCCCGCGGCCGTCGCCGCCACCGCCCTCCCGGCCGTGGCCCTGGCCGTCCTCGGCACCTCCCACCCCACCGTGCTGACCCCCGAGTCGGCACCCTGGTGGCGCGACCTGCACGTCATCGGGCTGGTGCTCTTCCCGCTGCTCGCGCTCGGGCCCTGGGCCGTGGTGCGCGTCGCGCGGCCCGGCGGTCCCCTCGGCGGTGTGCTCGAGGGCCTCGCGATCGTGCTGGGCGTCGTCTACACGGGCTTCTACACCGCGCTCGACGCCCTGGCCGGCATCGGTGGCGGCCACGAGACGATGCGCCTCGGCCCCGGACCGTGGGTCTCGTCGCTGTTCGAGATCGCCGACCAGGTCGTCCTGCCGGGGGTCTACGCCTACCTCGCGGCGACGGTGCTCGCGGCCGTGCTGGCGCTGGTGCGGGCCCCGGGCGCATGGCGCCTGCTCGCCGCGGTCGGCGCGCTGTTCGCCGTCGTCGGCGCCTGGTCGTTCCTGACCAGCCACATCTACTGGCCCTACGGCGTCGCGACGATGGTGATGCTGGGCCTCGGGCACACGCTGCTGGCGGTGGCGGCGGTGCGCCGGCCGACGGCGCCGCGGGGCGTCCCCCTCGCCGCCCACCCGGCCGTCGCGGCCTGACGACCCGCCCGCCGGTCACCGCCGACCGGTCCGCGACCGGACCTCGACGCGCCTGTCGGCGTCCGTTTCGATGGCGGTCGTGCCCCGCTTCTCCCGTCTGCGCCACGCCCTGCACGTCCGCCTGCTCGACGCGGTCGAGCGGGGGACGGCGGCGGCGCTGGACGCGCGGGTCGCGCCCCGGCTCGATGCCCTCGAGCGACGGGCGCGGGAGCACGCCGACGCGCTCGCGGCCGCCCGCGCCGAGGTCGCCGGGCTGCGCGACGAGCTGCACGCCCGGGAGGTGCGCGAGCGCCGGGACATGCTCGCGGCGGGCGAGCGGGACGCCGTGGCGTCGAGCGCCCGCTTCGTCCGCGACGCGATGCCCGGGGCCCGCACGTTCCCGCACCCGGGGGCGACGCTGACGCACGCCCTCGGACTCGCGCCGCGCGGCGGGATGGCGCTGGAGTTCGGCGTCTACACCGGCACCACGCTGCGCGCGATCGCCGAGGCCCGGGGCGACGGCCGCGTGTACGGGTTCGACTCGTTCCAGGGCCTGCCGGAGGACTGGCGGGCCGGCTTCGGCGCCGGCACCTTCGACGACGCCGAGCCCCCGGAGGTGCCGGGCGCCGAGCTCGTCGTCGGGTGGTTCGCCGACACGTTGCCGGCGTTCCTGGCGGCCCACCCGGGTCCGGTGGACCTCCTGCACCTCGACGCCGACCTCTACTCGTCGACGGTCACGGTGCTCGAGCACGTGGGGCCGCGCCTGCGTCCCGGGTCGGTCGTCGTGTTCGACGAGTACCTCAACCACCCCGGGTGGGAGGAGGGCGAGCACCGGGCCTGGCGCGAGTACGTCGCGCGGACGGGGCTGGCGTTCTCCTACGAGGCCTTCACCCACGACAACGAGCAGGTGGTCGTCGTCGTCGCCTCGCCACCGATCCCCGCTGCCCCGACCCAGCGATCTGCGTCAACTGGCGTCTCCCCCTGAGCTGAGACGCGGTGTGCCCGCGAGGAACGGCTCGGCGGCCTCCCGGCGCGGACCATCACACCTCGTCGAGGCCGAAGAGACGCCGCCAGCTTGCGGCCCCTGTCAGCGAATCCTGAGCGGCACGCCACCGCTCGGCGGCCTCCGAGCCATCGCAGGTGAAACGCCACAGCACCCGGGCGCCCTCGCGGGCGAGAGCCATGAGGTGGTCGGGGTCGCGGCGACGAACCCGGACGCCGTGCTCCCCGGCGTCGACGACGGCCACCCGGTCGAACAGGGAGACGTGCCACCAGTGGGCCTCACCCGAGCCGACGAGCCCGCCGTGGTGCGGTACTCGGCCGGTGGCCTGCTGCACCGCGCGCTTCAGCTTCACGAGCCGGGGCCGCGAAGGCTTGTGGCCGGCGCGGACGATCGGCATGTCCACGCTCGCCATGCCCGGGACGTCGTGCACGTCATGCACCGTCGTCTCGGCGTACCGGCGGCGCTCCTCCTGGACTGTGAAGGCCGCGCTCACTCCACCGTCGGCAAGGACCCCCGGCCCGACCAAGAAGTCGTCCACCGCCTTGATCAGTGCGGCGGCGAGTCCGTAGTTCATCTGCAGGAGGTACGCGACGAGTTGCTCACGCAGCGCGCGGCCGATCCGGCGGACCTGGAACTCCGAGTGCAAAGCCGACGTGATCATGGCATTGCGATGGTTGAAGTACCGGCGCCAGTCGTCCCAGTCCTTCCACATGAAGTCCGCGTGCCACAGACCCGCGCTGGGAAGGGTGACCGTCGGGAAGCCTCGGCTTCGTGCGCGATAGCTGTACTCCACATCGTCCCACTGGAAGAAGAAGGGGAGTGGATAACCGATCGCGCGTGTGACCTCACTGGGGATCAGGCACGCCCACCACCCAGCGTATCCAGCGTCGACGCGGCGATCCTGGACGTTCTTGCTGCCGTCGGGGAGGTAGCCAGTGACGTCCGACTCGCCGACGGCGCCCTCCGGGATGCGACCGTTGGCGAGCTCGACCAGGTCGGCGTACTCCGCACCTGCGATCACCTGGGTGGGGTGAAGAAGGTTGAGCATCTGCGCCCCGACAATGGTCGGGACCGCCGTGTGGCGAGCGAACGCGGCAAGGCGGACGACCACCTCCGGCTCGCAGCGGACGTCGTCGTCCATGAGCAGGACGTCGGTCCGCGGATCGGTGCCGCGCTCGACCAGCTCGTACAGGCCACGGGTGAAGCCGCCGGCCCCTCCCAGGTTGCTCTGGGTGAGATAGGTCAACCGCGGCCCCAGCTCCGCGGCCACGGCGGCGAAATCGGGCTGGTCCTTCACTCGGTCGGAGCCCTGGTCGACGACGAGGATCCGGTCGAGGACCGCGAGCGCGTCCTCGTCGTCGAGGACCGTGCGCAGGGTGGTCAGGCAGTCGCCGGGACGGTTGTGGGTGCAGACCACCATCGACGTGCGTCGGTTGTCCGTCGGGGCCTGCACGGTCCAGCGTGCCTCGGACAGCTCGAGCTCGTCGTCGTCGGTGGTGATCTCGATCCACAGGCCTCCGCCGTCGAGGAACCGATCGAGCGTCGCGGTGAGCGCGAGCTCCGTGCCCGGGGTGTCGTGGACGGAGAGGGTGCGCGGCACCCCGTTGGTGTCCGAGGCCCGCAGCATCACCCGCCCCTGTCCGCTGACCCGTCCCTCGAACCGCACCTCTCGTGCCGTGGCCCAGCGCTGCCAGTAGCTCGCGGAGAAGCGTCCGAAGTAGGTGTTGGTGCTGACGTGGCTGAACGCTCCCACGCGCAGCCGATGACGTCGTCGTTCCGCCCGGCCGCGGACGATCTCCACATACATCTCATCGGGGATCTCGGCGGTCGGCCCGGCGTACAGCCCGCGCGCGACCGCGACGCGCTCCGGGCGCGTGGTCGGGTCGGCCGTGCGGACGGTGTGGACGTCGGTCATCAGTGTGCGTGCTCCCCGCGGTGGGTGGTCGGGCGATCTCACCGTGTGCGATCCCCAGGGTAGGAGACGCGCACCACCGTCCCCGGCACGCCAGGCCGCCCCGGACGGTGCAGGGAACGACGTCATCCGCTCGATCGTCAACGAACGGCGGCCTGTCCCACTGTCGTAGGGAACGTCCTGGTGTGCCTGGACCCATCACCTCAGTGCGACGTTCGCCGATGCCGCCGCACCGGTCGTCGCTGCGGCCGTCCTCGAGGCCATAAGGCGGAACACGCGGGGGTAGTCACCGAACACCCGCCCACCACCCCGGCTCTCCTCGGCGTGGCCGTGGTCGTAACGTCGGGGGAGAGGATCGACACGCTGGGAGCGCGATGGCTGCGAGCGAGACCTCGACGGTGTCGGCGTCTTCCACCGCGGGACGTCGCCCGACCGAGGCAGCCCCGGCTCCGCGTGGCTTCCGCCCCGAACTCCAGGGCCTGCGTGCGCTCGCGGTGGCGCTGGTCGTCGTCTACCACGTGTGGGTTGGTCGGGTATCGGGTGGCGTCGACGTCTTCTTCGTCATCTCCGGCTTCCTTCTCGCCGGTCAGATGACCCGTGCCGTCGGGCGCGGCCGAATCGACGTCCTCGCGTACTGGGGGAAGACCGCCAAGCGCCTCCTCGCGCCGACGTGCATCGTGCTCTGCGGGGTCGTTCTGGCCTCCCTCGCGATCCTCCCTCACTCCCGGTGGCCGCAGACCCTCCGCGAGGTCGTCGCGTCGGCTCTGTTCTTGCAGAACTGGCAGCTCGCGGCGGACTCCGTGGACTACTACGCCGCCAACAACACCGCGAGCGTCGTGCAGCACATGTGGTCGCTATCGATCCAGGGCCAGTTCTATCTGCTGTTCCCCCTCATGATCGTGCTCGTGGCGCTCGTCGCTCGCCGGGTCGGCGCCGAGGTTCGCGAGGCTGTCACCGTCGGGCTGATCGCGCTCACCGCAGCCTCCCTGGCCTATTCGGTGGTGCTGACGACGACCGACCAGCAGCTCGCGTACTTCCATTCCGCCACGCGTCTCTGGGAGTTCACGCTCGGGGGTCTGCTCGCGGTGGTGGGAGCGAAAATGACGCTGCCGCGGTGGTGGGCGATCGCCACTGGCTGGATCGGTGTCCTCGGCCTCGTGCTCTGCGGCGTCGTGCTGGACGTCCAGGGAGGCTTCCCCGGCTATCTCGCCCTGTGGCCGGTGCTCTGTGCCCTCGCGGTCCTCGTGGCCGGCGATACCCGGCACCGCCTCGGTGCCGACCGCGTTCTGTCCTCGTCGGTGATGCAGTACCTCGGCAACATCAGCTTCCCGCTGTACCTGTGGCACTGGCCCGTCCTGCTGTTCGCATTGGCGGTGACCCGCCAGCCCGAACTCGGGCTCGAGGGCGGGCTGGTCGTCATCGTCCTGTCCGTCCTCCTCGCAGTGCTGACGCGACACCTCGTCGAGGTGCCGCTGAGCGCCGTCTCTTTCGGGCGCTCGCCCCGCTGGGGGAGCCACCGTGTCGCGGTCGTGCTCCTGGTTCCGGTCCTCGCCCTCGCGTTGGGCTGGCAGGGCCTCATCGGTCTCGACCAGCGGGCTGCGACGGACGTAGGCCAGCCCCAGCACCGTGGCGCGATGTCCTTGGCCGACGGTCAGCCCGGGGATGACACCACACCGATCCCGTCCTTCACCGCTCTCAGCGCGGACTGGGAGCCGGCCCCGCCGCACTGCCGACTCTCGGTGTACGAGCCGACCATGCAGGTGTGCGCGTCCTCGGTCGACGGCGAACCCGTAAGGCGCCTCCTCCTCGTTGGTGACTCCCACATCCAGCAGTTCACCGCCGCCCTCCTGCCCTACGCGGAGAGCGAGGGCTGGCAGGTGATGACAATCCTCAAGGGTGCGTGCCCGTTCGCCCTCGGCCACTCGGAGGGCGAGGCGACCGGCTGCCAGGAGTGGAACGAGCAGGCGCTGCAGGAGGTCCGTGACCTGCAGCCCGACGCCGTGGTCACCATCGCGTCCCGCGAGGTGAGCCCCGGACTGATCGAGAACACGCCGGCCTCGTACGTCGAGGGGTGGCGAGCACTCGATGCGCTCGGTATCCCGGTCCTGGGCGTGCGCGACAACCCGCGCTTCGACTACTCGCCGGCGGCCTGCGTCGAGGGCCAACTGCCGCCCGATTTCCCGTGCACACCGCCAAGGGCGACCTTGTACCCGGACGTGCCATCCTACGAGCGCGCCGGGGCGATCCCTGGCAACGTCTCGTTCCTTGACCTCAGCGATTTCGTCTGCACCGCGGACGTCTGCCCGCCCGTGATCGGCGGGGTGTTCGTCTACCTCGACAACAACCACCTGACCGCCACATACGCACGATCCATGTCACCGTTAGTCGGTCCGGAGATCGCCCGCCTCATGGGGTGGTAGGCCGGGCGCGCCCGCGTTCTCATAGGCTGCCCGGGGCCCGGAGCGCGAGGAGGAACGATGACGTTTCCCCTGGTGACGTGGGGAGACGTGGGTATCATCCTCCTCTACGTCGTCGTCCTTTGGCTCCCCGGCTTGGGGGCGCTGCTGGCGTCCGGCAGCCGCGGCTGGACGGCGCTCGCCGTCGCTCCTCTCGCCACCTACGGCATCGCCGGGGTCGCCGGACCGGTCAGCTCAGGGCTCGGGCTGCCGTGGAGCCCGCTGAGCCTCCTGGGGGCCGCGGTCCTCACGGCGCTGCTCGGGTTCTCTGTCCGGCGACTGACCCGCCGCTGGGCCGACCCCGACGACGTCGTGTGCTCCCCGTGGTCACGCGTCACGACGGTCGGCGTCGGCCTGGCCGTCGCTGTCGCCGCCCTCATCGGTGCGGGCGCGGTCCTCGGCGGTATCCGCCGGTTGACGACCATCCCCCAGGATTGGGACGCCGCGTTCCACGCCAATGGCATCGCGTGGATCGCCCGCACCGGCGACGGCGGGCTGACGGGAATGAGCCAGATCAACTGGTACGGCAGCGTCCCCTCGCCGTACTACCCGAACGCCTACCACCTGATTGGCGCGTCGATCAGCGACCTGACGGGTCGGGACATCCCGTCGATCCTCAACGCCCACACCCTGCTGATCCCCGGCATCCTGGCGCTGGGCATCGCTGCACTCTGCCACCGGCTCGGGACCCGGGGCCTGCTCGCCGCAGCGTCGGCGGTGGTCGCAGTCGGAATCTCGTCGTTCTACGACATGCTCTGGCGGGGCCCGCTCCTGCCCTTCGCGGCGGGCGTCGCGCTCATCCCCGCGCTGCTCGTCGTGCTGATCGACTACCTCGCCGCGCCCCGCGTGCCCCGGCGACTGCCGACGCTGGTCCCGCTCGCCCTCGGGGCGTGCGGCCTCTACGCGCTGCACCCCGGCGCCTTCATCGCGGCCGCCCCGTTCGCCGCAGCGATGATCGCGTCCTCGTGGCTGCGCTCGCCGCGACGCATCCCAGGCGATCTCGCCTCGCTCGGGATCGCCGCAGTCGTCGCCGTCGCGGCGCTGCTGCCGCACCTTCTGAGCTCGCTCGCCAGCGTTGGCGAGGGCTCCACCGACTGGCCCGAAGCCGGGTCGGCGGCCACCGGGGTGGGCGAGGCGCTGCTCTTCAGCCACGCCGCCGACAGCGTTCAGGTGTGGTTCGTGCTGCTGCTTCTGCTCGGCGCACTGTGCTGGCTGCGCCTCGACGCCCTGCGCTGGATCGTCCTGCCGGGGCTGCTGTTCGTCGGCCTGTTCGTGGCCGCCTTCGCCAGCGACGCACCCATTGTCGAGGCCGTCACGCGTCCCTGGTGGAACGACAGGTTCCGGCTCATCGGCGTCGCCACCATCCCACTCTGCGTGCTAGTGGGGCACGGGCTGCAGCAGGTCCACGACGCGGGAATCGGCCTCGCGTACCGGATGGTCCCTGGGCTGCGGGCACGCCGGTACGACGTCGTCGTCGGCGCGTCGACGGCGGGGCTGCTCCTCGTCGCGCTCGTCGGGGCCACCGGCGGGGACTACCTCGCGCGGAACCAGGCCCTCATGACCAAGAACACCGGCGAGGGCCCGGCGGTCTCCTCGGCTGAGGTCGAGGGCTTCCGGGTGCTCGGCAGCCTCGTCCGGCCCGGCGAGCGCGTGATGAATGACACGGGCGACGGCTCGGTGTGGATGTACGCGCTCGGTGGAGCGCTCCCAGTGGCCGGCCACTACAACCAGTCGCAGGTCGACCCCGACGTCACGCTCCTGAGCCAACGGTTCGACGAGTACGCCACCGCTCCCGCGGTGCGCGCCGCGGCGGAGCGCCTGGACGTACGCTGGGTCGTGCTGGGCCAGGGATTCCTGCGTGAGGGCGCCACCAGGCAACCCGGGCTCGATGACCTCGGTCGAGTCCCATCTCTGCAGCTCGTTTACCAGAACCCTGACTTCGTGATCTATCGGCTAACCGGTCCCTGACGCGACACGGCTTCGGCGACGACCGCGTGCAGGGCCACGTTCATGGCCTCTGCAGAGCGCCGCCAACTCATTATGGCCACGGATCCTCGACCCGCCGCGGCCCCGTCACGGTCCCAGTCCTCGGCCGCCATCTCCGTGAGGTACAGCGCGAACCTCGACCCGTCGTCGGCGACCCGCACGACGTCACGGACGGCGTCCGGGAGGCCCCGAACGCCGACGGAGGTGGTCAGCAGGGGTCGACCGGCTGCCAGCGGCTCGACCACCTTGTTGTTGACCCCTGCGCCCCGGGTCACCGGCGCGATTACGGCTCGAGCGCCACGGTAGACGTCAGCAAGGTCGTCGACGAAGCCCGCGCGCTCGACGAGCGCGGCCACGCGACGTGTCGGTTCGTCCGCGATCGCCCGGGGCCAGGGATCGCCGTGGCCGAACAGGCGAACCAGCCGGAGGAGAGCGTCCGGCAGGTGAGGGCCCACCTCGTGGACGAACCACTGCAGCGACTCCCGGTTGGGCGGGTAGTCCCAGTCGGCGAGCCAGGCGATGTATCCGTCGTCGGGCGGTGCGAGCGGCTCCTCGTTCATCAACCCGGTGTCGACGCCGTTGGGCACGATGCTCGTCGCGGGCATCCGTCGGACCCGACCGGCGTCGACCCGAACGTCTTCGTCCGAGATGTAGGTGACGCGGTCCGCCATCGGTAGCAGCACCTGCATGACCGGTACGAGCTGAGCCTCCTGCGCGAAGGCGGAGATACGGTCGCGCCAGGAGACGCGTGGCGCGGATCCGACGAGCCGGTAGGGGCTGTCGACGAGATCGACCAGTACCGGTACGCCGAGCCGGCGGAGGACCGGCATCGTCGGCAGGCAGAACACGTCCGCCAGCACGACGACGTCTGCGGAGCGTGCACGTCGCCGGAACCCGCTCGTCGCCGCGAGTCGCGCCGCACCGACCGCGGATCGGGGACCAGGGCGCGCCGATACGGTCACCCGCTCGACGACGTGACCGCTCTCGCGGAGACCCAGCACCACGTTCTCCCGCCGGAGCCGCCCACCGGTGAGCGCGGTGTGATCGCCATAGCTGGTGACCACGAGGACGCGCAATCCGCTCACCTGGTTCCCCCGGGGGCTCAACGCCGAGAAGGGCGCGACGGTACCAAGACGCACCGGCGCTCTCGGGCGCCCACGGGATAGGCCCCGCAGGTTGTTCGTGAAGGGCTCGCGGGAGGATGCCACGGTGACGACGGGGCACGGTGGGACGAGGTCCGGGAACAGTGTCGACCAGGTCGAGTGGACGGACATCAGCGATCTCCGACCCGAGGTACCCCTGCGGGACATGCCGTTGCCACAACGGATCAGAAGGGTGGCCCGCTGGGGGTTGGGGCGCGCCGCCAGCACTGCTGGACGGCGCGCGATCCGGCGACGTCTGGCCTTCATTTTGGCTCGATCTGTCACCCCGATCGTCGCGGTGCAGATCGCCGGCGAGCGGTACCTGGTCAGCACGCACGATCGCGCGATCGGCGCCACGGCGTTCAGCGAGGGCGAGTTCGACCTTGACGTCATGGAGTTTGCGCTGGGCCTCATCGAGGAGCGGACCGGGCACGGACTCCGGGGCCGCACGTTCGTCGACGTCGGGGCCAACGTCGGGACAGCGACGATCCCCGCCCTGGCTCGGTTCGGAGCCGCACGCGCGGTCGCCGTCGAGCCGGCGCCGGAGAATGTCAAGCTCCTCCGATGCAACCTGATCTCCAACGGACTCGAGGACCGTGTCATCACGGTCAACGCTGCGCTCTCCGACACAGTAGGCACAGGGACGCTCGAGTACGGCAGGACGAACTGGGGCGACCACCGTTTGCGGTCGGCCACCTCCGGCACGCCTGCCCGCTACGATGAGTCTTCCCGAGAGGTCAGCCAGGTCGACGTCGTCACCCTCGACTCCCTCGTCGAGGCGGGGACTATCGACCTTGCCTCCGTCGGCGTGGTCTGGGTGGACACCCAGGGTCACGAGGGACAAGTGCTGGCAGGTGCGCGGTCAGTCGTAGCTGCCAACGTCCCGGTCGTGATCGAGTACTGGCCGTACGGACTCCGGCGCGCGAACGGGCTGGAGCTCCTGCACGACGTCGTCCGGGACCACTACCGCATGGTCGTGGACCTCCGGGCGTCGTTGGGGCGCGAAGAGATCGTGCGGGTGCCGGCCGACGCCGTCGGACGTCTCGAGGGCGTCTACACCGGGACCTCATACACCGATCTGCTCCTAGTCACGTAACCGTCCGTACTGCATCGGCGAGCTGTCACGGCGTGCGAAGGGCTCCGGACGCAGGGTGATACGTTCCCTCGCGTGGTGAGCGTCGGCGTGGTACGGGTCGAGGCCTCGCGGGTCGTCAAGCGCGCCCGCCGCATGCTCGACGAGGACGGCGCAGCTCACACGACCCGCTTCTTCGCAGGTCAAGCGTGGGAGCACGCCACCCTCCCGCTCCTGAGGCGTCGCCGTGCCGATGCGCGTTTCCCGTACGACGGCGACGAGCTCCCCTACGAGTACTCCCTTTACGGCCAGACGTGGCGCAACGAGCGGACCATCGAGGTTGCCATCGCGCGCCACTTCCTCGCCGCGGGCGAACTCGGACGAATGCTCGAGGTGGGCAACGTCCTCGGCCACTACGGCATCCACGGCCACCAGGTCCTGGACCGCTACGAGCAGAACGTGCGCGGCGTCCTCAACGACGACGTCATCACCTTCCGCCCGGACACCCAGTACGACACCATCGTCTCGATCTCCACCCTCGAGCACGTCCGCTGCGATGAGCCGGAGAAGGACCCGAAGGGCTCCACCAAAGCGCTCGACAACCTGAAGCGCCTGCTGGCCCCGGGCGGTCGTATGCTGGTGACGATCCCGATCGACTGGAACCCGGGGCTCGACGCCGACATCGCCTCGGGCCGGTTCGCCCTCGACCGCAGCACCTACTACGTGCGTACGTCACGCTTCGACTGGGTTGAGTGCGATGCCGAGCGCGCTCTGGCCGCCCGGTACGGCCACCCCTACGAAGCCGCCAACGCGGTATTCGTCGCGACCACGCCTTGACGTCGCGGACGATCAGGTCCTCGCCGATCCGTCGGCCTCCACGGTGGTGCCCGCCGCCGTGGAGCGGGCCAGACCGATCAACGCGAGACCGGCGACCGCGACGGTGATGGCGGGTCCGGCAAGCTGCGCGACAAGAGCCGCCGTAATTGGCGCCCAGGGCGCGAACAGGAGGCCGACGAACACCACCGCACCCGCTACCCACGCGACGGCGACCTGCCGTTGGCGTCCGGCCGCCACCAGAGCGGGCTGCAGCATCTGACAGACCATCAGCAGGCTTGTCGCGACGGCGAGGAGGACAAGGACCAGCGGCCCGGGCGGCGTCGGGACACCGAGGAGCGTACCCACGGCCCACGGCCCGACGGTACCGCCGAGCACCGCGCCGAGCAGGCCGAACGCGCCGATGACGAGGAGCGTCTGCAGGACCCGTTTGCGGAAGGCACTCCGGTCGCCGGTCGCCACCGAGCGCGTCAGGGCGGGCAGCAACATGGCCTGTACCGGAGCGAACAGGAAGAGCGGGACCCGCGCGATAACGAAGGTCGCGGCGAACGCGCCCGCGGCGAGGGCGTCGGACGGCATCCGGTAGGTCACGACCACGGGTCCGAGATTCGCGATCAGCTGCATCAACAGGGTGGAGCCGACGAGGAACATGAGCGAGCGGCCCATGCGGTCGGTGGAGTCGGACGCCTGGCGTGGCCCGAGGCGCAGCGTGGTCACCATCGCCAGTCCCGCGATGCCTGCCCCCGCGGCGAACACGAAGGCGTATGCCTCGGGCACCTGGGTCGCGAGGCCGAGCAACACGACCAGTCCCAGGAGGCGCGAACTGCCCTCGATGTGGAGCGTCCCGGCGTACGCCACGAACCGCTGCTGCCCGGAGAGCACGCCGCGGGTCCAGTAGACGACGCCAGAGCCAACGACGGCGAGGGCCAGAGCGGCGAGCAGGCTCAGTCGATGGTTGAGCACCGACCCAAGAGCAGGCCGCCAGAGAGCGACGAGCACCACCACCGCCGGTGCGGCCATTGCGACGCCGAGTACCGCGCCTCGGAGCGCAGCCGGGCGGATCGAGCGGCCCGTCGCCGAACGGTGCGAAACTGATCGGCTGATCTCCTGCTCGAGCGCCACGAAGAGGCCGGGGCCGATGATGTTCGTCAGGAGGTAGATCGACGTGAGGGCAGTCAGGTCGTTCGGGTCCGCTCCCGCACCGAAGACCCGCCCGACGATGGCCACGAAGGCGTAGCCCGCCAGCCCGACGAGGCCCAGCCCCAGCGCCATGGAGAGCCCAGTGCTGAACCACACCGGCCGGAGCCGCAGTGGGGCGGCGGGGCCGCTCCCGGCGTCGACGCCGGTCACGGCGAACTCCGGCTGATCGCCGTGGGCGGTACCGGTGGACCGTCTCGCGGCGCCGAGGTCGCCTGCCGGGGCAGCGACTGCAGGGTCGGGTCGCCGGTCATGAGACGTGCCCGGTCCACAGGGTCGATCCGCGACGCTCGAGGGACATCGTTAGCCGCGCTCCGCGTCGCCTCGGCCCGGGCCCACGGCGGTCGAGGCGCACACGTCGTCGTCCGGGAAACGCTCCCGGTTGATTGCCTCGGCCTCGCGCAACGCCATGGCGCGGGCGAGCGCGGTGAACCGCTGGTCCACAGCCTTGAACCGCACGTAGAAGTTCAGCATCCCCATGAGGAAGGCGATGACCAGCGCGTAGAGGACGAGGTCGGCGCCACGGCCGACGCCGATCAGATTTGCAACGGCGCTGACGTCCCCGGGGCGCACGATGGCGTAGATGTTGACGGCGGCGAAGAGGATGACCGCCACCCGCTTGCCGGCCTGGATCCGTACACCCGGCTTGCTTCGGAGGAACGCGACGAAAAGGCCGAGGACCGCCGCGATCAGGATGAGTTTGACGAGCACCTCAGGCTCCACGCTGTCGAATCGAGAGGTCGAACAGGATGTTCACCCCGTTGATCAGGGACTGACCCTTGCTGCGCGAGTAGTCCGTGTACCGGATGCTCACGGGGACCTCGACGACCTTCCACCGGCGCCGCGCGAGATAAGAGACGATCTCGGACGCGTGCGCCATCCCGTTCATGGTGATCCGGATGTCCTGGGCGGGTGCGCGGGTGAACACCCGCAGGCCGTTGTGCGCGTCGGTCAGGCGGAGCCGGCGGCCGGCGACGCTCAGGGCCATGACTGTCCGGAGCACGAGGCGCTTGAGGGCCGGGATATCGCGGGCGTGGTTCAAGAACCGCGACCCCAGCACCACGTCCGCGTCCCCGTCCCCGTCGCGCGCCACGTCGACCATGGCGCGTGCGTCTTCGACACGGTGCTGGCCGTCCGAGTCGAAGGTGACGAAGAATTGCGCGCCGGGGCGGCGCAGTGCATAAGCGAGCCCGGTCTGCAGCGCTGCGCCCTGGCCGAGGTTGGTGGGGTGTCGGACTAGGTGCGCGTCGGTCTTGAGAATCTCCGATACTGAGTGGTCGCTGCTGCCGTCGTCCACGCACACCACGTGCGGGAAGGTCTGCAGGACCTCCTCGACGACACCCGCGACGACACTTGCCTCGTTGAAGACCGGAATGATCACCCAGGCGTCCTCCGTACCCGGATACGGAGAGGTCATGTCGTGCCCCCAGTGGACGGTTGGCCTCCGAGGCTAGTGCACCCAGACGTCCGGGCTGCGTCCCCGGCCCGGCGTGGCCCATGCATCTGCGTCAAGAAGTAGTCCAGTCGCCTCGAACTGCGGAAGTGATCGGTCGACACGCGACGATCGGGGCTCGCTGAGCGGTGCGACGTTGACGGGTCAGGTCGCGGCGCCGGTGTACCTGGTGTGAACCCGCAGCGCCTGCTCGTATCGTGATGGCTCAGCAGGCGGTCGCCGTCACGTACAGCCGGCTCCGCCACCGAGGTCCGGCGCTCGTGTCGGGATCGGCGGTCAGGACTCGAGCCCCGAGCCCCTCCACCAGGTCCCGGACGTCGGCCTCCGGCGTCCCGTGCATCTCCATGCCCCGGCGTAGCCGGATGGCAACCGGACCGGGCAAGAGTCGCAACGCGAAACCGGCGGGCGTGAGGGCCGGGCCCGTGGGCAGCTGGAAGACGACGACCCCGCCGGAACGCACCACGCGGTGGAACTCGCGGATGTACGCCTGGGCCAGCGGGGGCGGCATGTGCTGCAGGACCCGGCACGAGTACGCAAGGTCCACGGAGTCCGTCTCCACCCCGGCGAGATCCGCGCCGGTGACCTGCTCGAACCGACAGGCGGGCGCGTCGACGGTCCGTCGGGCGCTCGCGAGCATCGTCGGTGAGATGTCGAGGCCGAGCACCTCCTCGAACCCGGCTCGGGCGAGACCGTGGCTCAACCGGCCCGCGCCACACCCGAAGTCGAGCGCACGATCCCGGGACGGTGAGACCCCGAGCTCGTGGAGACGCGCGAGCACGGCCTCGATCTCGACGACACCGGTGGAGAGGAAGTCCTCGACCTGCCACCGACCGCCGGACTTCTCGGCGTCGGTGAGGACAGCCCACATCGGGTCCTCCTCGCCGAGGCGGGTCCAGGTCCTCGAGACGTCGTCGAAGCCCATCGCGCGCTCCTCGCGGGGGTGCGTGCCACTCATCGGTCGGCGGCCTTGATGAAGACGGCTTCGTACGCGTCCAGCACGGTGTCGACGCCGAAGTGCTCCACGGCCGCGGCGCGGCCGGCCTCGGCGTCGGGCGGGTCGTCGCGCAACCGTGCGAGAGCGGCGGTCAGACCGGCGGCGTCCCCGGGCGGCACGATCTCGCCGAACCCGGTGGTCCCGACCACCGTGCGCACGCCGGGAAGGTCGCTGGCGAGAGCCGGGACCCCGGCCCGCATGGCGACGACCTGGACGATGCCGAAGGCCTCGAACGCGTTCACCGACGGCAGGGCGATGACGTCGAGGGATGCGTAGAAGTCGTCCAGGCGGTCATCGGGCACGAAACCCAGCAGTGAGATTCGTGGGTCGTCCCCGGCGTGCCGGCGGATGCGGTCCACGACGCTCCCACCCGCGACTCCGAGGTAGTCCCCGCCGATGAGCAGGCGGGCGTCGGGATCGTCGAGGGCGCGGAACGCGTCTACGAGGTGCTCGACGCCCTTCTCCTCCACCAGCCGCCCCAAGAAGCCGACGTGGAAGCCGGGACCGTCCCGGAAGGCGGGTCGTCCCTCGCCGCAGGGGATGCAGGGCGGCGGGATCGCAGTCAGGGCCGGCCGGATCACCGACCACAAACGGCTGTTCCGTGCGTAGTCCTCGCTGCTCACCACCGTGGCCGCGGAGCGACGGAGGGCGCCCGTGCTCGCCCGGTCGATCGCGCGCCGCTGCAGGTCGTTGATCAGCCCGGGCGGCAACGTGACGTCGCAGTGGTAGGTGGACACCACCGGGATCGGCGAAAGCCGGCTCAGCACGCCCGCTTCGATCAACGGCAGGTGGAGATTGGCCACCCGTGAGCGGCGCATCTCGTAGAGGGCCATCCGGGTGAGGTTGATGCCGATGGTGCCCTTGCCCACCCGCGCGAGCACCGGGGCCCGCACGATCCGCACCCCGTTCAGCTCGTCGTGGGTGGGCAGCGCGGGGTCGTGCTTGCTGGTGACGACGCAGACCCGCCACCCCCGTGCCGCGAGACCCTCGGCGACATCGCGAGCGACGTTGGTCAGGCCCGAGACGTAGGGCGCGTAGTAGGTCAGGACGACGACGAGGTCGTTCTCGACGGGCGACGGGCGCTCCGGCACTGTTCGACCTCCGACCGTCGTCCGTCCGTTCCGTCCCGTTCGCTGACGTCGAGGATACGAGGCCGTCGTACAGCGCCCGTACAGCGGGCGGTTAGCGTGGGATCACTCGGCGCGATCAGGTGGGAGACGGTTGAGCACGGACGCCCGGCCTCGGGAGCAGGCTTCGGCCGCCGGCGGCGTCCCCCCGCATTCCGGATCCCGCCTCCTCAAGGTCACTCGCGGGCTCGCGGTGGTCACCGGTCTGATCGCGATTGTCGGTGCGCTGCTCCTGCCGTTCATGCCCGTCAGCGTGAGCACCCCCGAGGTTCGCTGGCCGCCCGACCCTCGCGCTCCCGCCCCGACGATGCTGTTGCTGACGGCCTACCGGCCCGCCGACATCGAGGTCCGGTTCAGCTGCCGCGCCGCGCGGGCCGCAGCGACGGCGCCCGACGGCGTCGTGGTCTCGACCATGGGCCCGGCATCGCCGGACGCAGCGAGGGAGGCGTTGATCGTCCGGTCGCGCGAGGGCGAGGTGAGTATCCGCAGTGGCGGTGAGAACCTGTTCGCCGGTCCGCTTCCGACCGACGATTGCGATTTTGTGATCCGCGGTGACGGCGCGGCGATGCAGGTCCTCCTCGACGGTTCCGTGGTCTCGACGGCCCCGACCCGCGAACCGCTACCGGCCTCGGACGAGCCGTCCGAGTCGGACGCAGGCGAGCTACCCGACTTGGAGCCGATCCCGGAACCGCTCAGCGCCTTGCCCGAGGTCGACGCGCTGCGCACCTCGGTGCCGGGGTCGCCGGACGCGACCACCGACGACCTGTCGGTGCGCATGACGCTCGATGACGTGTTCGACCACACGCCGGCGCCGGCCAAGTCCGCCCTGATCGTGGTGACGGTGCTGGCGTTGGCGGTCGGAGCGGTCGCCATGTCCCTCCTCGCCGTGCACACCGGGCACCCGAGCCAGGCCGAGCGCGACCGGGGTCCACCCGGGGAACGCGTCGCTGCATGGGTGTCGCGGCGGGTCACATCGCTCGGGGGGATCCGGCGTCTGCTCCCGCGCGTGGTGGACCTGGTGGTGCCGGCGGTGCTGCTCGTCTGGCTATTCGTCGCCTCGATGACCGACGACGACGGCTACTACAGCGCCATGGCGGCCAACGTGCCCTTCTCCGGGTACGTCCCGAACTACTACCAGCTCTACAACCAGGGCTTCACACCCTTCTCCTGGCCTTACTACGTGCTGTCCTGGTGGCAGACCACCTTCGGGGTCGCCCCGGTGGTGCTCCGGCTCCCCGCCCTCGTCCTCGGGTTGGGGACCTGGTTCCTGGCTCGGGCGTTCGTGGCCCGCACGCCACTCCGCGGCCCGGAGCGAGAGCCAGGGCGCTGGACTCCCGCCCTCGCGCGCGCCGCCCTGGCCGCGGCCTTTCTCGCCTGGTGGCTGCCCTACGGCATGGGCGTGCGCCCGGAACCCGTGGTCGCGTTCTTCACGCTCGCCGCGCTGGTCGCCGTCGCCGAGGGGCTCGAGCGGCGCCGCCTCGTGCTGCTCGGGCTGGCGGTCGGACTCGCCACGGTCGGACTGATGGCCGCGCCGACCGGCTTCATCGCGCTCGCGCCGCTGATCGCTGCGACGCCCGCGGTATGGCGGCTCATCCGGGAGGGCTCGGGGACCTGGTGGTCGGCGGCCGGCCGGTGGGTGGTGGTGCTCGCACCGGGTGCTGTCGGGAGCCTGCTCGGCTTCGCCGACGGAGCCTACCGCGACTTCGTCCGCGCCCAGGACATCTTCGCGCCCATCCAGCGGGCCCAGACCTGGTACCAGGAGCTCGGCCGGTACGCGGGCCTCCTCGATCCCGCCTCCCACTTCGGGTCCTACGCCCGCCGCGCTGCCGTGCTGATTTGCCTCCTGGCACTCGTGTGGTTCCTCGCGCTCGTCGTCGCGTCACGCGTGCGCGACCTCGTCGTCCCGCGGCGTCTCCCCCTGGTCGGGTGGGCCACACTCCTGGCGTTCGTCCTGCTCTTGCCCACCCCCAGCAAGCCGTCCCACCACTTCGGCGCCTTCGCCGGGATCGGCGCGGTCTTCCTGGCCCTGCTCCTGGTCGTCGGGCCGCGCCTGCTCGCCGACCTCGACCGGGAGCGCCGGGTTCCCCCCGCGGCGCTCCTCGCCACCGCGGTCTCGGCGGTGCTCGTCTTCGCCCTGGCCGGGCACGGTCGGGACCTGTGGCCCTTCGCCTGGGGGCTGGGCATGCCGGCGTACGGCGACTACCCCTCGTTCCGAGGCCTGGAGTTCGATCAGCCGCTCTGGTGGGCGCTCGGGCTCGTCGGGGTCACCGGCATCGTCGCGCTCGTCGCCCACCTCCGCGCTCCACGGTGGCGCCGTCTCGCGCTCGGGGTGGCGGTCCCCTTGATGGTCGGTGTCTTCCTCGTGGTGTTCGCCGGCTGGACGCTCGGCGACCACATCCGCGCCGCGTACCGGACCTCGGACACGTGGTCGCCCCAGATCGACGCGTTGCGCGACCCGACCGGCACGCGCTGCGGGCTGGCCGGACAGATCGATGTCCTCGACCGTGGCGACGTCCGGGCGCTGCCACGGGCCGCACCACCCGGCACAGCCCCGCCACCACCGCTGGTGCCTCTGGACGCTCCGGACGCTCCCCCACCCGAGTCGCGCACCGAGCCGTTCGTGCCCGGGGCCGTGCTGCCCACCAGCCCGCCGCCACCGAGCCTGCCGTCCGAGGTGCCGGTGTGGGGCAGCTTCCTCGTTCCCCGGGAGGGCGCGAACGCCGACGCGCGGACCGGTAGATTCACGACCGACTGGTTCCGACTTCCGCAGCCGTCACCGGACCTCGGGCTCAGCGTTCTGATGTCCGGGCGCATCGGCGACGACGTCTCCCTGAGCGCGGAGTACGGGCGCGAGACCCGCGAGGGGTTCACGCCGACCGGAACGCGGTCGATCGCGGCCGAGGAGAACTCCGTTGCTTGGCGGTCCGTGGCGCTGCTCGACGAGACCGCCCCGCCAGCCGACGCCGACGTCGTCCGTCTGATCGCCGTCGACGAGAGCACCACCACGGGTGGTTGGTTGGCCTTCACCGCACCATTGGAGGGTCGCTGGGTGCCGCTCACGCAGTTCCTGCCCTCCGACGGCCCGGTCGGCGTCGCGTGGCAGATGAAGGCCCTGTTTCCCTGCCAACGCCAGCCGCGCCAGCAGCACGGGATCACCGAACCCGCCGTCGCAGCGATCGGCTTCGGGCCAACACCCGAGGCCGCCTTCAGCGACTGGACCTTCGATCCGAATCGAGGCGGCCTGCTGGGGCACGCGCAGCGCGAGGCGGACGTCACGCTGCTCGTCACGCGCATTCGGGACGTCGGCGACGAGATCGACGACATTCAGGTCTTCGACTTCCGCCAGCCCTACCCGGCAGGCGGCTACGAGCTGAGCCTCGACCGTCGCGTCGTGCCGGGTGCTCCCTGATTCGGAGCGATGTGGCCGGGTCAGACCCGCCGGACGACGAACAGCGAGGACTCGCCGCTTCCCGGGCGCAGCAGCATCCGTCCGGACAGGAACTGGACGAACGCGGGTACGGCGTGCACGGCGGCGTCGAGCAGCTTCGGCCACCGGCTGTAGGGCACGTCCCACAGCCCGTCGCTGCCCTCCCGTTCGACCACGAATCCCTGGTGGGTGAGGAACGACCGCCATTCGGCGTGTGACTTGAGATTGATGTGCGTCGGGTCCGCGAAGCCCATCCACGCCTGCCCGGCCAACCGACGCCCTCGTCCTGCGGGGTCGGGCATGACGACCAGGGCCTGTCCGCCGGGGCGGAGCACTCGCCGCCAGGTGGCGAGGGTCTCAAAGGCGATCTCGTCGGTCAGGTGCTCGAGCACGTGGATGGCGGTGAGTGCCCCGAATCCGGCCGATGGCAGGTCGGCTGCGTCCGTGTGGATGGCACAGCCGGGGGCATTGCGCCGGGCCTGGCCCGCGGAGTACTCGGACACCTCGAACCCGGCGGCCGGGCCGAGCGCCGACAGGCGCCGGACGAGGTGCCCGGTGCCGCAACCGAAGTCGAGGTAGGGACCACTCTCGGTGTACCGCTCCACGAGCCGCGTGTACAGCCTCAGCGCGGGCCGGTCCTCGGCCTGCCCGTTGAACCGGTAGTAGTCCTCGTCGTACGTATCGTCGTCGTGTTTCAGGGGATGCTCCTCTCAGGACGGCGCATCACGGTCAGCACCACACTGCTGACCAAGGCACCCGTCACCGAGCCGACGAGGAACGCCACCTCGGCGGCGAGGACGGGTTCGGGGACCAACGCGAAGACGAGCCCCGCGGTGGCAAGGGCCGCTGTCCAGCTCAGCGCCACAATCCCGTGGGTGGCGCGGGCGACGTGCACCTGGGTGACCACGACGAGGCCGACGTGGGCAAGCACACCGGCCGCCATGAGGGCGAGGTCCGTCCCGCCCACCGCGTAATCCTCGCCGAAGATCAGCGTGATCATCGAGGGGCCCAGCCAGGTCATCGCGGGCACTGCCACGGCGATCAGGCCGACCAGCACTGCTCCGCCCCTGATCAGCAGCGCGAGCACCTCTTGGCGCCTGCCGTCGGCGATGAGGCGTGTGAGGGTGGGGACGACAGCCGACTGGAGCGGGATCACCATGGCCAACGGCGCCTTGATCAAGGTAAACGCCGCGACGAAGGCACCGGCCGCTGCTTCCGCGTCTTCCGAGGTCTGCGCGACCACCAGCACCGGCGGTCCGTTGAGCAGCAGCTGCGCGCACACCGAGCCGAGCAGCAGGGGCAGGCACGCCGCGGTGACCCGGCGGGTGGTGACCTCGCTCTGTGCTCGCGCGGCCGGCGCATCGACGACTGCCCGCCGCCAGATCGCGGGGAGCTGGGGCAGGTGTGCGAGGGCGATCGCCGCCACGAGGGCCCAGCAGAAGGCGGCGGCGTCAGCCCCGCCGAGGAGGAAGACCACGATCGCCAGGCCGAGGCGCAGCAGAGCATCCAGCACCATGACCGCCGCGTGGCGGACGAGGCGGTCGGTGCCGATGAGTGTCCCGCGCACGAGGAACTGGCCCGCCGACACGACGCACAACACGACGAGCGCGAGGAACAGCGAGACGTTCCCGTCAAGAGACCGTCGTACCAACGGCGTCGCGAACAGGAGGGCCGCCAGGGAGAGGCCGGCGAGTACACCCGCTGCTCCGGCGGCCGCCCTGAGGAGAGCACGACGGTCCACGGACCGCGACAGCCGCCGGGCAAGCTCCTGCTCGAGCGGGAGGAAAGCTCCGAAGGCCACCACGAGAGCCAGGGCCCAGAACGCTCCGAACGTCGCGTACTCCGTCGGAGGCAGGATGCGCGCCACGACCGCCAGGTAGACGTTGACGATCAGCCCAGAGAGCAGCACCCCGGCGCTCGCCGTGCCCACGAGGCGCCGAGCGCCCGGACGGGGTCGATGACGACGGACGGGCGGCTCCTCATTGGCGGTCGCGATACGTGCAGCGTATCGAGGTGCCGCGCCCCGACCTCGATGCGGCCCGGCAGCGGCCGCACCGAGCCCGAGGTCAGCCCTTCTGCTCCGCCAGCTGCCGGATGAGCCCGCCGTCGAGGACCATCCGGACCTGACGGTCCGAGAGGCTGTGGCGCAGCGTGATGTCCTGACCGTCGACCTGCGCGGTGACCTCGGTGCCGTTCTGCAGCTGCTCGTGCAGGCCGGAGAACGACAGCGTCGCCCCCTGGGAGATCTTCTCCCGGTCGCCCGCGTCGGTGAACTCGAGCGCGAGGATCCCGAAGTTGGCCAGGTTCTGCCAGTGGATGCGGGCGAACGACTCGGCGATGACGACCCGCAGGCCCAGGTAGCGCGGGCAGATCGCGGCGTGCTCGCGGGACGATCCCTGGCCGTAGTTGGCGCCGCCGACGATGGCGTGGCCGGTCGAGTCCTTGATCTCCTCGGCGTTCTGCGGGTAGTCCGGGTCGATCCGGGTGAACGCGAACCGCGCGAGCGCCGGGATGTTCGAGCGGTAGGGCAGCGCCTCGGCCCCGGCCGGCGAGATGTCGTCGGTGGAGATGTCGTCGCCGACCGCGAGCAGCACCGGCACTTCGAAGGAGTCGGGGAACGGGTCGAACTCCGGCAGCCCCGAGATGTTCGGGCCCTTCACCAGCTCCTCGTGGCGGGCCTCCTCGGCCGGCGGCGGCTCCTCGAGCATGCCGGGGATCACCGTCGGCTCGGGCAGCCCCAGGTCGCCCCACTTGAGGTCGAGCTCCTCGGCGAGCACGCGCGGGTCGGTGATCTCGCCGCGCAGCGCGCTCGCCGCCGCAGTCTCCGGCGAGCAGAGCCACACCTGGTCGTCGGGCCCGCCGCCGGAGCGCCCGGGGAAGTTGCGCGGGAAGGTCCGCAGCGAGTTGGTGCCCGGCGCGGGGGCCTGGCCCATGCCGATGCAGCCCATGCAGCCGGACTGGTGGATGCGGGCGCCGGCGGCGATGAGCGAGGTCGTACCGCCCCAGCGGGTGAGGTCGGCGAGGATCGGGCGCGAGGTCGGGTTGACGTCGAAGCTCACGCCGTGGTGGGTCTGCCGCCCGTCGACGATGTGCGCGGCGATGGCGAAGTCCCGCAGGCCGGGGTTGGCGGACGACCCGATGACCACCTGGCCGACCGGGGTCCCGACGACCTCGCTGACCGGGACGACGTTGGCCGGCGACGACGGCTTCGCGATCAACGGCTCGATCTGCGACAGGTCGATCGCCTCGGTGACGTCGTACTCGGTGCCCTCCTCGGCGACGAGCTCCGTGTAGTCCTCCTCGCGGCCCTCACCGGCGAGGAACCGGCGGACCTCCTCGTCGGCGGGGAACACCGTGGTCGTCGCGCCGAGCTCGGCGCCCATGTTCGCGATGACGTGGCGGTCCATGGCGGTCAGCGTCGCGAGCCCGGGCCCGTGGTACTCGATGATCCGGTTGGTGCCGCCCTTGGTGCCGTGGCGGCGCAGCATCTCGAGGATCACGTCCTTGGCCGAGCACCAGGGCGGCAGCTCGCCGGTGAGCTCGACACCCCAGATCTCGGGCATCTTGATCGACAGCGGCTCGCCGGTGATCGCCAGCGCCACCTCGAGGCCGCCGACGCCGATCGCGAGCATGCCCAGCGAGCCGCAGGCCGGGGTGTGCGAGTCCGACCCGATCATCGTCTTGCCCGGCTTGCCGAACCGCTGCATGTGCGTCGGGTGTGAGACGCCGTTGCCCGCCTTGGAGTACCAGAGCCCGAAGCGCCGGCACGCCGAGCGGAGGTAGGCGTGGTCCTCGGCGTTCTTCTCGTCGGCCTGCAGCAGGTTGTGGTCGACGTACTGCACCGACACCTCGGTCCTGGCCCGGTCGAGGTCGAGCGACTCGAGCTCCTGCATCACCAGCGTGCCCGTCGCGTCCTGCGTCAACGTCTGGTCGATGCGCAGGGAGATCTCCTGGCCGGGCGTCATCTCCCCGTCGACCAGGTGGGACGCGATGAGCTGGTGGGCGACGCCGTGCGCCATGGAGGCCTCCCGGGGTGTCGGGACGAGCGGTGGTGGCGCGTCGGGTACCCCGTTCACTCCATGATGTTGCACGCCGCCCGCGGTCAGCCCGGCTTCGCCGCCGCCTGCGTCACGTACGCCTCCACGACCTGACGCGCCTCGTAGATCGTGCGGGCGGAGCCCCACGCGTTCGGGTCGAGGCGGTTGTGCACCCAACCGCCGGGCAGCTGGCGGGTCCCGAGGCTCAGGTGGCCGACCTCGCGCTGCCAGAGGATCTCGGACTGGAACCCGCGCGGGTCGTCCCAGTGCCAGGAGTAGCCGTAGTCCTCCTGCTCCTCGAAGACCTCGACACCGTCGATCTCCATGGCACCCTCCCCGTCGAGGACACCCGGTGTGTGTCCCGATCTAGGATCGGTAACCGCCGTGGTCCCGATGCGCGGCACTCGGAGCAATTTCGATGTGGCGCCCGGCGTATTCACCATTCTGCCGGTCGGATCACGTGGAGGAGAATCGTGACGGTCTACGTCTCGTTGCCGCAGATCCCGCTGACCCTGAAGTTCGAGGAGGACCTCGAATCCGTCGTCACGCGGTTCCAGCAGCTCATCACCGACGGCGAGGTGCAGCGCTACGCGTTCACCGACACCCAGGCCGTGGTCGTGAACTACGGCGTCATCGCGTCCGCGACGTTCTCCGAGGGTCCGCGCACGTTGGAGGTGTCCGAGCTCAATCGCGGTCTCTCGGCGCGCCTCGACGACGCCTGAGCGCGACTGCGCCGTCCGGCGCATCGGCGTCTCCTGTTGCGCGGAATCTGCCTCCGCAAGACCCGGTCCGACGTGACGGACACGATCACGACGGTTACGGTGCGGAGCATGCAACGTGTGGTAGGGCTTCTCGTCCTGGCCCTCGTGCTGTTCTGGATCATCAGCTCGCCCGAGACGGCGGCGGCCACGGTCACCGCCATCCTCGCGATCCTGGTGGGCTTCGCCGCCGCGATCGTCGACTTCTTCCAGGCCCTCGTCTGACGGGTCGGTCGATCGCGACGTGTGAACGGCGCCGGAGCGCGGGCACCCGGGCGGCCAGGACACGACGCGAGAGGAGAACGATGCAGGAGCACGAGTTCGTCTCGGCGGTCAAGGAGAGCCTCGGGCTGCCGGACAACCGGAGCGCCGAGCGGGCCATCAAGGCCACCCTGACCGTCCTCGGCCAGCGGCTCGAGGGTGGCGAGGCCAAGGATCTGGCCTCGCAACTGCCCGGGAGCCTCGCCGACGCGCTGCCGAACGAGGGTGGCGGCGAGCGGTTCGGCGTCGACACCTTCTACGAGCGCATCGCCGAGCAGGAGGGCGAGGGCGTCACGGTGGCCCAGGCGCGCCAGCACGCCCGGTCCATCGCCAAGGGTCTCGAGACGGCCCTGACCGACGGTGAATGGCAGAACTTCACCAGCCAGCTCCCCCAGGACTACCAGGACTTCCTCGGCACCGAGCCCGTGGAGAAGCACTAGCCCCCGCCGGCTCCGGCCCGGCGGGCTCGTCGGGCGATGTCCATGACGTACTCGCCGTAGCCGGAGCTGGCCTGGCGCTCGCCGAGCACGTGGGCCTGGTCCGGGGTGATCCAGCCCTGGCGCAGGGCGATCTCCTCGAGGCAGGCGAAGCGCACGCCCTGGCGGTGCTCGAGGACCTGGACGTACTGGCTGGCCTCGATGAGCGATTCGTGCGTACCCGTGTCGAGCCAGGCGAACCCCCGGCCGAGGTCGATCAGGCGCGCGTCGCCGCGGGCGACGTAGGCCTGGTTGACGTCGGTGATCTCCAGCTCGCCGCGTGAAGACGGGGTCAGGGCGCGGGCGATGTCGAGCACGTCGTTGTCGTAGAAGTACAGCCCCGTGATCGCCCGGTTCGACCTCGGGTGGGCCGGCTTCTCCTCGACCGAGAGCAGCCGGCCGGTCTCGTCGGCCTCCCCGACCCCGTACCGGCCGGGGTCGCGCACGGGATAGCCGAACAGCACGCAGCCCTTCTCGCGCTCCAGGCGCATGACCTGCTCGGCGAGGATGGTGGCGAAGCCCTGGCCGTGGAAGATGTTGTCCCCGAGCACGAGCGCGGCGGTGTCATCGCCGACGTGCTCGGCGCCGATGAGGAACGCCTCGGCCAGCCCGTTGGGGGCCTCCTGCTCGGCGTAGGAGAAGTTCACCCCGAGGTCGGACCCGTCGCCGAGCAGCCGCCGGAACGCGGGCAGGTCGACCGGGGTGGAGATGACCAGGATGTCGCGGACACCGGCGAGCATCAGCACCGAGATCGGGTAGTAGATCATCGGCTTGTCGTAGACCGGCAGCAGCTGCTTGGACACCGCCCGCGTCACCGGGTGCAGCCGCGTGCCCGACCCACCGGCCAGCACGATCCCCTTCACGGGCCCGACCAGCCCGCGCCCTCGACCACCGGTGAGCGGCCGAGCAGCGGGCGCCACCACGCCTCGTTGTCGCGGTACCAGTCGACGGTGGCCGCGATCCCGGAGTCCCAGCCGACCTGCGGGGCCCACCCCAGCTCGGCGCGAAGCTTGGAGCTGTCGAGCAGGTAGCGCCGGTCGTGGCTGGGCCGGTCGGGCACGATCGTCTTCAGGTCCGGACCCAGCCCCAGGGTGTCGAGGATCGTGTCGGCGACGCCCTCGATGTCGACCTCGTGGCCGGACCCGACGTTGTAGGTCTCGCCCACCCGGCCATGGTGGACCACCGCGTCGATCGCCCGGGCGTGGTCGTCGACGTGCAGCCACTCCCGACGGTTCTTCGTCGAGGCGTACAGCGGCAGCGGCTCCCCCGCGAGCGCGCGGGTGGTGAACAGCGGGATCACCTTCTCCGGGAACTGGAAGGGCCCGTAGTTGTTCGCGCAGGTGGTGATCGTGACCGGGACGTCGTAGGTCAGCCCGTAGGCGCGCACCACGTGATCGCCGCCGGCCTTCGCCGCGTTGTACGGCGTCCGCGGACGGTACGGCGAGTCCTCGGTGAACGCAGCGTCGACATCGAGCGGGAGGTCGCCGTAGACCTCGCAGGTCGAGACGTGGTGGAACCGCGACACCCCGACCCGTCGCACCGCCTCCAGCAGCCCCTGGGTGCCCATCACGTTGGTGGCGAAGAAGTCGCTCGGCCGCAGGATCGCCAGCGAGTTGTGCGACTCCGCGGCGAAGTTCACCACCACGTCCACCCCGTGGCTGCGCAGCAGGTGCTCCACCAGTTCGGTGTTCGCGATCGAGCCGTGCACGAACGTCACGCCGTCGAGGCCCTCGACGTTGCCCCGCACCCCCGCGTAGGTCAGCGCGTCCAGCGCCACCACCCGGTCGGTCGGGTGCGCCGCGCGCCAGTACCGCACGACGTTCGACCCGATGAACCCCGCCGCGCCCGTCACCAGAACCGTACTCATCGTCTCCCTCGGCTGGTCCCCCTCGGCAGGGCGTGCCGACGATCCTCCCACGCACGTCCCTAGGCTCCGGCGGTGTGGAGACCGAGGAGCTCGCCGTGCCCGGCGCCTGGAGGTTCACCCCACCGGTCTTCCCCGACGCCCGTGGCCTGTTCGCCGCGCCCTTCCAGGGCGAGCACTTCCGGGCCGCCGTGGGGCACCCGCTGGAGCTGGCCCAGGCCAACACCAGCGTCTCGCGCCGCGGCGTGCTGCGGGGGATCCACTACGCCGACGTGCCGCCGGGGCAGGCGAAGTACGTCCACTGCGTGGCCGGCTCGGTCCTGGACGTCGTGGTCGACCTGCGGACCGGCTCACCGACGTTCGGCCGGTGGGAGGCCGTGCGCCTCGACCCCGCGACGATGACCGCGGTCTACCTCTCCGAAGGCCTCGGCCACGCGTTCCTCGCGCTCGAGGACGGCACCGTGACCAGCTACCTCTGCTCCACGCCCTACGACCCGGCCGCCGAGCACGGTGTCGACCCGCTCGACCCCGCCCTCGGGCTGCCGTGGGAGCGGTACGTGGCGGCGGGGGACCTCGTCCTGTCCGGGAAGGACCGCGAGGCACCGACCCTCGTCGAGGCCCGCGAGGCCGGGATGCTCCCGACCATCGAGGCGTGCCGCGCCCGGCGGGCCGAGCTCGGGGGCTGACCCGCCGTCACAGGCTCGCGGGCGGCGGGGGCGGCGCCGCGCCGCCGTCGGCGTCGGTGTCGGCGCCCGGCAGGTGCACGTCGGTGATGACGATGTTGAGCTCGACGACGGTCACACCGGCGATCTCCTCGACGGCCTTGGGCACGTGGCGGCGCAGCGCGCGGACCAGCTCCCGCGCCCCGACCCCGTACTCGATCTCCACGTCCAGGCCGATGCGGGCCTGCTGGTCGGCGAGCTCGACACGCACACCCGCGGTGTTCTCGGTGTTGCCCGTCAGCGTCTGGCGGACCGCGCCCACGGCCCGCGACGCGCTGCCCCCGAGGGCCACCACACCGGGGATCTCGCGGGCCGCGTAGGCCGTCACCTTCTGCACGACCGACGGCAGGACCTCGGTGGTGCCCTCGACGGTGGTCGGGTCGCCGGCGGCCCCGCTGACGGAGGTGGCGGTCGGCGTGGGGCTGGAGGGCGTGCTGCTCGGACGCTGAGCGCTGGTCATGGACCCCGAGTACCCCGCGGCACCGGAGGGGAGTCCGCCCGATCGGCGCTGCTCAGCGCTCGCGCGGCAGCAGCGGGCCGAGCGGCCCGAGATCCAGGTTGAGGTCGGCCGGCGTCAGCCCGAACTGCTCGGTGAGCTCGTCCATCGCCTCGGCCAGCAGCATCAGCGACGTGCCGAGGTCCTCCTCCTCCTGCTCGGTGAGGTCGCCCTGCTCGACGCGCCGGATCGCCTGGCGCTCCATGAGCTGTCGCAGCAGCTCGACGATCGTGAGCACCAGCTTCATGAGGTCGCGCCGGACCTCGTCCTTGTCGATCTCGATGCGCGGACCGGTGGACGGGCGCTCAGCCATCGCCGGCCTCCAGCTCCCGGTCGGCGCGCTCGGCCCGCGCCGCGAGCGTGCCCGGCCGCTCGACGGGTGCGATCGACGTGATGAGGGCACGCAGCGAGATCCGGACGAGGTCGACGCCGGCGAGCGAGATCGTCAGGTCCCCCACCAGCACGACCCCGCCCGCGAGGAGGCGGTCGAGCAGGTCGACGAGCGCGACCTCCTCGTCCCCGAACAGCGAGGTCGAGCGGGGCGTCAGCTCGAAGGACTCCGGCTCGCTCACGGGTCGGCCTGGGCGAACGAGTAGGGCACCCACGGCCCGGTGACCTCGACGCGGATGCGGGGGTGCTCGGCCAGGGAGCCGACCAGGGCCGCGAGCTCGCCGGCGCGCTCGACGGGCACGAGGTAGGCACGGTTGAGGACCATCGGCTCCGAGGTGCCCGAGAGCGTCGCGTCCTGCAGACGGTGGCTGCGCGAGGCCGCCGCCAACTCGGTCACGGCGGTGTCGACCTGCTCGGCGGCCTCGCGGGCCTCGTCGAGCGCGCTGTCGCCCTCACGCAGCGCCTGGCGGCGACGACGCAGGTACTCGGCGCCCGAGGCCGCCCGCTCCGTCGTCGCGGTGCTGCTCCGGCCGCCCTTGCGCGCGTAGACCTTGAGGCCGAACTCGGCGCGTCCGGCGAGCCGGTCGAGCACGGCGTCGAACGTCGCGCGGCCCTCGTCGAGGACGGCGCGCACCCGGTCGTCGTCGAAGTAGACCGTGGCCAGCGCCAGCGGCGCGACGAGGTGGTCGCGACCCAGGGTGTCGACCACGTGGTGGTGCGCCCGCGCGGTGGCCGCGAGCCATTCGAGGTCCTCGAGACGTTCCTCCAGGGCCCGCTCCTCGAACTCGGCGCGGTCGGCGTCGCTGACCACCGCGCCCAGCCGGCCGACCGCCACCACGCGCACCGGCCGGCCGCCCACCCCGCCGAGCCCGCGCACGACGGCAGGGTCGACGTCGCGCGCGATCGCGTAGACGTACGTCAGCGTGTCGCTCACCCGCTCGTCCTCCGCTTCCGCCGCGGCTTGACGGGCTCCGGCTCGGGCTCGGGCTCGTCCTCCTCGACGTCCTCCTCGACCCGGTCGTCGAGGTCGTCCCCGCCGGCCTCGTCCTCGTCCTCGAGCTCGTCCGCCGCGTCGGCATCGGCCGACCCCTCGCCGTCCCGACCGCGCTCGAGGGCCGCACGGCCGTCGCCGCCCTCCAGCGCCTCGAGCCGCTCGCGCAGGCGGCGGTTCTCCTCCTCGAGCTCGGCGTGCCCGGAGGAGAGCGTGGGGTCGCGCTCCCACCAGTCGATGCCCATCTCCTTGGCCCGGTCGACCGAGGCCACGACCAGCCGCAACTTGATGGTCAGCAGCTCGATGTCGAGCAGGTTGACCTGGATGTCCCCCGCGATCACGATCCCCTTGTCGAGGACCCGCTCGAGGATGTCGGCGAGGTTCGTGCCGTCGCCACCGCCGCCGCTCCGGGCCGGCTGGCGACCGCCGGCCTGGTTGGGGGCGGGTGGCATCTGCCCGGTCCAGCGCACCGGGTCGCTCATGGTGTGTCCCTCTCGTGTGGTCCCCCCGACCGTCACTCGTCGTCGCCGCGTCCCCGGGTGTAGCGCTTGGTGCGTTGGTAGCTGATGAGCTCGCCGTCGGTGTCCATCTCCGCCTCGTAGATGGCGAGGATGTCGCTGGTCTCGGGGATCTTGCGGCTCTCGACCACCTCGAGCGACACGACCCAGCCGTCGTCGGTGCGCCGCACCGACGTGACCGCCTCGCTCTCCTTGCCGCTCATCTCCTGCACCTGCTCGGCGGCCCACCGCGCGATCTTGCGCGCGGGGATGCGCTTGGGCGTCTCGGGCTCCGGCTCGGGTTCCGGCTCGGGTTCCGGCTCGGGTTCCGCGGTGTCCTCCGGCTCGTCCAGGTCCTCGGCCTCGTCATCGAGGTCCTCGGCCTCGTCGTCGACGTCGTCGACGTCGTCGAGGTCCTCGGGCTCGTCGTCGACGTCGTCGGGCTCGTCGTCGAGGTCCTCGTCGAGATCCTCGTCGGCCTCGGCCGCCGGCGGCTCCGGCGCCGGCTCCTCCTCACGGCGGCGCCGGCGGCGGGGCCGCTCCTGGCCCCCGGCGTCGGCCGGCGCGTCGTCGGCGTCGCCGCGACGACGGCGTCGCGGGCGTTCCTGGTCGTCGGAGCCACTCGACCGACGTCGGCGGGGCCGCTCCTGGTCGGCCCCGGAGCCCTCGTCGGACCCCGCGGGACGGCGCTTCCGGCGCGGCCGTTCCTGCTCACCCTGCTCGGTCGCCCGGCGCCGCCGGGGTCGTTCCTGCTCCGGGGCGTCGGAGCCCTCCCCGGACCCCTCGGCGCGACGGCGACGGCGCGGGCGCTCCTTCTCCCCCGCGCCGTCACCGTTCGACCGCTCGGCGGCCGCCTCGTCCTCGGTGGTGTCCTCGGTGGCGCGACGGCGGCGACGCGGACGCTCCTGGTCGCCGGCGCCCGCGTCGCCCGACGTGCGGCGGGACCGGCGCTTCGGCCTCTCCCCGCCGTCGTCGGTCTGCTCGCGGTCGGCGGAGCGGGTCACCCGCCACCCCCGCCCACGAGGCGCTGCAGCAGGACTTCCTGCTGCTCGTCGCGCTCCTCCTCGGTGATCTCGCCGCGATCGAACGCCGCGTCCAGCTCGTCGATCTGGGCGCGGATCACGCCGGGGTCGTTCATCTGGTGGTCGACCTGGTCGGAGATCTTCTCGCCCACCCAGACGACCCCGCGGACGGGGGCGAGGGGCAGCAGGAGCAGCTCGGTGAAGAAACCCACGCGTCAGACCTGCGCCTCGTCGGGAGCCTCGAACTCGGGGAGGAAGTCGAACGCCGCGGTGGGACCGATGAGGCGCAGCTCCACCCGGCCCGACCAGGCGTCGCCGAGGTCGTCGACCGCGCGTTCGAAGTCGCTGCGGTGGTCGGTGCGCACGAGGAACGCCACGTGCACGGCCCCGTTCTCGCCCCCGACCTCCTTGACCTCCGTCGCGACCGCGTACTTCGACAGGGCGTCGACGCAGGCCTGGGCGTCCTCGGCACGGATCTGGTCCATGGCCTGGGAGATGGCCTCGCCGAGGCGGATGCGGTCGTAGTAGCTGGCGTCCTCGTCGACGCCCGCGATCTTCTCCCGCATCTGCTGGATGCGCGGGTCGGCCTCCACGATGCGGGTGAGGATGACGTCCTGGTCGTAGTCGCCCCGCAGCCGGAACTCCTGGTGACCCTCGAGCTGCTCGAGCGCGCGCACGAAGTAGTCCTCGTGCGGCGCCAGCAACTCCTCGGCCACGGCGTCGTCGTCGGTGACGACGGCACCGAAGCGCATCGGGAGCACGGGGGTCTCCTGCGCGATCGCGTTGAGCACGGCCTCGTGGGCCATGAGGTCGCGCCGGGTGCCGAGCGCCCGGGCGGCCGACACGTCACTGACCACCGCGGCCAGCCGACCCTCGGTGACCAGGCCCAGCTGCCCGCCGTCGTCGTCGGCGGGGATCGGCTCGAGGCCCTCGGGGATCCGGACACCTGCGGGCACGATCCCGTAGATGTAGGAGCCGCGGGTGGTGCCCTGCTGCTGCTGTTGCGACGACTCGGTCTGGGTCACGACTCCTCCCTCACGCCTTCTCGCGACGGCCCTGGCGCTCTTCGCGCACTTCGTCCCACTTCTCCTTGCCGGCCTCGAGCACGCCCTTGGTCTTGCCCTTGGCCCCACCCTGGGTCGTGTTCTCGCTGATGTCGCCCATCACCTGCCCGAGGTCCTTGCCGCCCTTGGCGTGCAGGTCCAGCCGGTTGGTGGCCTCCGCGAACCGGAGATAGGTGTCCACGCTGGCCACCACGATGCGTGCGTCGATGGTGAGGATCTCGATCCCGACCAGGGAGACCTTGACGAAGGCGTCGATGACGAGGCCCTTGTCGAGGATCAGGTCGAGCACCTCGGCGAGCCCGCCCTGCGGGTCCTTCTGCACGCCTCCGCCCTGCCGTTGGCTGACGGTCACCGTGCCCCCTCTCTGTGCGACGAGGAATGGCACCGGACCCCGGCGGGCGCCGGGGTCCGGTGATGCGACGGTCGGCCCGGCTGCTGCTCAACCGGGGAGCGGGTCAGGCCGGGGTGCGCTGGCGCCGCGAGCGGCGCCGGGGACGCTCGTTGTCGTCCTCCTCGTCGGCGGCCTCCTCGTCGGTGGCCTCCTCGTCGACGTCCTCGTCGGCGGCGAGGTCGTCCTCGTCCGCCTCGTCCTCGAGGTCGTCCTCGTACTCGTCGTCCTCGGCCTCGTCGTACTCGTCCTCGGCCTCGTCGAGGTCCTCGTCCTCGGGAGCGAGGTCCTCGTCCTCCTCCGCGGCGGGTTCCTCGTCCTCGAGGTCCTCGTCGGCGAGCTCGGAGTCCTCGTACTCGTCCTCGAGGTCCTCGCCGCCGCCCTCCTCGGCCGCCCGCTGCTCCTCCTCGAGGGCCTCCTCGTGGGTCTTGACGACCTCGCTGTCACGGATCTCGCCGCGCCAGCCCTCGAGTTCCTCGCGGTTGATCAGCGTGTCCATCATGACGTGGCGGCAGAAGTGCTTGAACTCCAGACGCGCACGCCGGCCGACCGCCCGCCACAGGTTCCCGGTCTTCTCCATGAAGCCCTGGGGGTAGTACTCCATGATCAGGACGATGCGGGTGAGGTTCGGCGCGAGCTCGCTGAACGTCACGATCCCGTCCGCGTGGCCCTTCGCCCCCGACGAGACCCACAGGATGTGGCTGTCGGGGACCTGCTCGCGGATCGTGGTCTCCCACGAGCGCCGCGACCAGAAGACCTTGGCGGTCCAGGTGACCTTCTCGTCGGACTCCTGGTTGACCGTCTCGACCTTCTTCATGAACGACGGGAAGTCCGCCATCTGGGTCCACTGGTCGTAGGCCACGCGCAGCGGGACCCCGACGTCCTGGACCTCGTAGATGTTCATGAACTTGAACTTGCCGCGGCCGCTGCCCCCACCACCACCGCCGCCGGAGCCCTCGCCCTCGCCCTCGTCCTCGGAGTCGTCACCGCCGCCGAGACCGATCGCGTCGGTCACCTTGTCCTTCACGGCCGACAGCCCCCCCTTGAGCGCCCCGCCGACCCCGCTGCCGCCCTGCAGGGCGGAGGAGCCGCCGCCGAGCGCCGCGCGGAGGCCCACCCCGCCGTTCTCGGCGACGTCGGTGAGCCGGCCGGTGAGGCCCTCGACCTGGTCGAGCGCCGCGTTGACGGCCTTGTCGGTGGCCGCCTTGAGCAACGCCTGGGCGGCCTGCTTGAGGCGATCGACGGGGAGGACGTCGGAGACACCCCCGCCGTCGCCGTCGCCCCCGGGCACCTGGCCGTTGGAGGCGGCGCGCGAGTCGGTGGCGGATTCAGTCATCGCGCTTCACCGCACCCCGGCGCGAGCCCGAGCCCGCGGTGGCGCGGCTGCGCGAGCCACCCTCCGAGGACGAGCGCGACCGCCCGCCCGACCCGGACGAGGACTTGCTGCGCGTGCCACCGCTGCCGTTGCGGGTGGTCGTGGACGACCCGGCGGCGTCGGACGAGCCCGACGACGAGCGCCGCCGACGTTCCTGGCCGCTCGAGGACTGGCCGGTCGAGGACTGGCCGCTCGAGGACTGGCCGCTCGAGGACGAGCTGCGCGAGGAACGGCGCCGCGAGCCGGCCGCGCGCGAGGGCGCCTCCTCGGCCCCCTCGGCCTCCTCGGCCTGCTCGGACTCGTCGGTCTCACCCTCGTCGGAGGTGGCCGTATCGGTCTCCTCCTCGTCGGTCACCTCGTCGTCGGCTGCCTCGTCGGCTGCCTCGTCGTCCCCGACGTCCTCGGCGGGCTCGTCCGCGGGCTCCTCCTCGGCCGACGCGGAGCGGCGACCCCGCTTGCGCAGCCGGCCCGCCGCGGTGTCCACCGCGCTGCCGACGCCGCTGCCCACCTGGCCGGCGGCACCACCGACGGCGTCGCCGGTGGTCGAGGCGGCGTCGGTGACGGCCCCGCCGGCCTGGCCGGCCGCGTCACCGGCGGCTCCCGCCGTCTGGCCCGCGGCCTGCCCCGCGGCGCCGACCGCCTCTCCGGCGGGCTTGCCGAGGTTCTCGACCCGGTTGACCAGGTTGTCGGTGAGCGCCTCCATGCGTGAGCTCGCGATGGCCAGCGCGGCGTCCTTGCCGGCCTCGAGCAGCCGACCGCGGACGGCGGTGTCGAGCTTCTGGAGCTCGGGCGACGCCTGGATCAGCTTGGAGGCCTGGGCGAGCAACTGGGCGGGATCGGTCGGGAGCTTCTTCCCGGCGAGCGCGCCCCCCAACATGATGGCGAACTTCATCTTCTTGGTGCGACCCAAGAGATATCCGCCGATGACCGCGAGGGCCAATTTCAGGCCTGCCGGCACCGTGCACCTCCGAACGGATGGTCCTCCTGTGCGGTGGACCACAGCCCGCCGCTGACGGACCGGACATTACATCTCGCTCTCCGTGAAAGCGCTAGACCGGGAAGATCAAATGTCGAGTCGGCCGTCGGGCGCACTTCTCGATCAACTGGCCGCGGGGTCCGCGTGCGCATTCGGACGCCATTCTTCTGCCTAATCATTCTGCGCCGTTCGCGTCGTGCTCGATACGAGTTTCGCCGAGATGTCGGTGCGCCGAATGCCCGAGGACGGATCGCGCGCTGCTGGACGACCCGGGGACCCCCGCGTCCCTGATCGAGTTCTACAGGCCCGTGGCCTGCATCACAAGGGTCTGACCCTGCGTCCGAAGCGCGCGAGACCCGCTGGGCGGGACGGCCGAACGCCCCACGGCCCGATGCCCGGAGACGTTGGCCGGCGGAGGACGGGACGCTTCAGCCCTCGTCGACGGCCCGCACGACGGCGTCGACCGCCCGGCGCAGGGCCCGCCACTCGCGGACGCGGGCCCGCTCGGCCCGCCGGCCGGGCTCGGTGAGGCGGTAGCGCCGGCGTGTCGAGCCGCTGTCGTGCTCGACGAGTCCGTGCCGGGCGAGGTGGTGCACGGTCCGCACGATCGTGGTGGGCGGCGGGGTGAGCCCGCCGTCGCTGTCGCGCTGCAGCCGCTCGGCGATCTCGCGGCCGTCGGCCGGCCCGTGGCGCAGCGCGACGAGGACGAGCAGCTCGACGTGGTCGCGGGACCCGAGGCGGGCCGGGCCCCAGCGGCGGTTCCCGGTCCCGGTCGTGGCGGGCCTGTTCGGCACCGCGGGACGACGCCGGGGCTCGCGCCGCGCGGGCACGTCGGCGGCGACGTCACCGGGCTCCTCGGCGGGCACCTCGACCTCCGCCTCGGCCTGCCCATCGGCCCCCGCCTCGAGCTCTCGTGTCGCGGCCGCGTCCTCCTCGTCGCGCCGCCGGCGCGGCGGCAACAGCCCGCGCAGGCTGGCCGCGGCGGGCCGGCCGAAGGCGTCGCTGAGGTCGTGGGCGGTCGGCGGCTGGGGCTCGGCGGTCACGAGGTGGCCTCCTGCTCGGGACGGGCGGCGGCACGCTCCTCGGCCTCACGCAGCAGCGTGAGGAGCTCGACGCCCAGGTCGCGGTAGTCACCGGCGACGCTGGCGGCGGTCGGGGACAGGCGTCGCCCGCCGTTCTCCTTCTGGCCCGCGCGCAGGGCCGCCCACCACGCGGGCTGGGCCGCGACCTCCTGCTCCAGCTCGTGGGCGAGCTTCCCGAGGCGTCGCGCGTCCTGCGCGGTGCGCTCGGCGTGGCGGATCGTGGTGGTGAACAGCGGCGAGTGCCCGCCGAACGCCCGCGCGACGGCCTCGCGGACCTCGGCGTGCACGACGCGCGAGCGCGAGCCGGTCGCGAAGAGCACGGCCCCGAGCAGCCCGAGCTGCGGGTTGAGCTCCCGGGCCAGGGCGAAGCGCTCGCCGACCAGCCGCATGCCGACGAGACCGCCGCCGTCGGACTTGGTGGGCATGAGCACCCAGCGGGCGGCGGTGAGCGCGAGGTCGGTGAGGATCGTCGTCTCGGGCGGGCAGTCGACGAAGACCAGGTCGTAGTCGCCGGCCACGGGCGCGAGCACCTCGGCGAGCGCGCGGAACGCCTCCCGCCCACGCTCCTGGACCCGGGACACCATGAGCGGCACCAGGTCGACCAGCCGCGCCCCGCCCGGCACGACGTCCAGCCCCGGCCGCACGCCCTCCACGGGACGCAGCGGCGTACCCCCGACGAGGCTCAGCAGCAGCCCCGCACCGTGGTCGTCGGCCGGGCCGTCACGGAAGCCGAGGTCGTCGGCGAGGTTGGCCTGACGGTTGAGGTCGACGAGCAGGCAGCGGTAGCCGGCGGCCGCGAACTGTCCGGCGAGGTTGGCGACGATCGACGTCTTCCCGACCCCGCCCTTGTCGTTGACCATCGCGATGGTGCGCGCGAGGGCGTCGCCGTCGGACTCGGGGGCGAGCTCGGGGGCCGGTGCGGGCACGGGCTCGGGGACCGGGCGGACCGGTTCGGCCGCCCGCCCGGTGCGGTTGCGGGTGCCCCGGCGGCCGGTGGCGCTGCGGGCGGTGCGGCCCGCCGGTCCGGTCATGCGGCGAGGGTGCGGGGCGGTCGGTTCGCGGGCAAGGCCGACACCCCACGCGGGCCTCGCTTGGGGCCGCGTGGTGGTGCGGTTGCGTCCCGTCGGCCCAGTCGTCCGGCCGCGTCGTCCGGGAGGTCACTGGCCCTGCTCCCGCGCCTCCTCCTCGTAGACGTCGGGCACGTCGTCGTGGTCGCGGTCGACCCGCTCGCGCTCGTGGATGGTCCGGTACACGCGGTTGCGGTAGCGCAGCACGATCGTGGCGAGCAGGGCGGCGAGCAGCGACGCCGTCAGCACCCCGATCTTGACGTGGTCGTCGGCGGCGCTCGCGGTGCCGAACGCGAGCTCGCCGATGAGCAGCGAGACGGTGAAACCGATACCCGCGAGCAGCGACAGGCCGAGCACGTCGGTCCAGCTCAGCTCCTCGGACAGCTGCGCGCGGGTCACCCGCTGCACCAGCCAGGAGGCGCCCATGATGCCGACGGCCTTGCCGGCGACGAGGCCGGCGACGATCCCGATCGTGATCGAGTCCGTGAACGCCGCGCCCAGGCCGCCGCCCACGACCGTCACGCCGGAGGCGAAGAACGCGAAGACGGGCACCGCGAACCCGGCCGAGAGGGGGCGCCAGCGGTGCTCGAAGTGCTCGGCCAGGCCCGGCCCGGGGCCCTCCTTGCGCCGGATCACCGGCACCGCGAAGCCCAGCAGGACGCCGGCCACGGTGGCGTGGACCCCGGACTCGTGCACGAGCACCCAGGTCAGCACGGCCAGCGGCAGCAGGAGCCACCACGAGCGGACGCGCCGCTGCACGAGCACGGTGAAGGCGGCGAGCGGCAGGAGGGCGAGGAGCAGGGGCACGATCTCGAGCTGGTCGGTGTAGAAGAGCGCGATGATCGTGATGGCGAGCAGGTCGTCGACCACGGCCAGCGTGAGCAGGAAGGTGCGCAGCGCGTCGGGCAGGCTGGACCCGATGATCGCGAGGACGGCGAGGGCGAAGGCGATGTCGGTGGCCGTGGGGATCGCCCAGCCCGCGAGGCCGGGCCCACCGAAGTTGATCGCGATGTAGATCATCGCGGGCGCGATCATGCCGCCGACCGCCGCGGCGATCGGGAGCAGCGCGCGCGCCGGGTTCCGCAGATCGCCCGCCACGAACTCCCGTTTGAGCTCGAGACCGACCACGAAGAAGAAGATCGCCAACAGGCCGTCGGCGGCCCACGTGGCCAGGGTCAGGTCGAGGTGCAGGGCGGCGGGGCCGATGCGCAGCTCGGAGAGGGCGGTGTAGGCCTCGCGCCAGGGGGAGTTCGCCCAGAGCAGCGCGACCGCGGCGGCGCCCACCAGCAGCATCCCGCCCACCGTCTCGCGCCGCAGGATGTCACCGATGCGCGCCGTCTCGGACCACGAGCGACGGGAGAAGAGGCGGGGCGTCGACCGGGTCACGGGACCTCCGAAGGTCGTGCGGCAACGACTGCCGACCAGACTTCCCGGCGCACCGTGGAGACCCTACGTGACGCCCGCGCCCCTGCGACCTTTCGAGTGGGTGGCGTTACGGACACTGAACGTCAGCGGTGCCACACCGCTGACAACGCGGTGCCCGTCCCTACTGACAGAGCGTGTTCGGGGGTGGGAGGACGGCGTCGACGAGGTAGCGGTTCACCGCGTCGTCGACGCAGGGCACGCCGTTGGTGTAGACGGTGTGGCCGTCGCCGCGGTAGGTCAGCAGCGCCGAGCGGGGCAGGCGCTGGGCCAGGGCGACGCTGTTCTGGTACGGCGTCGCGGGATCGTCGGTGGTGCCCAGGATCAGCATCGGCGGACCGGCGTAGCCCTCGAGCGGGGTCAGCGGTTGCTGCGGCGCCGGCCAGTCCGCGCAGGTCAGGCCGCTGACCAGCACGTTGCCGGAGAAGTGCGGGGCACGGGCCTCGGTCGCGCGGGCGGCGGCGAACACCTGCGCGTCCTCGGTGGGCCACGCGTTGTCGAGGCAGGTCACGGCGTTGTAGGTGTCGGAGTTGCTCCCGCGGAAGTAGGCGGCCGCGAGCGCGCGCATCGGTGCGCCGTCGCCGCGGTCCGCGGCCGCGAGGGCCTGCGCCAGCTGCGGCCAGCTGGTGGGGCTGTAGAGCGGGAAGACGACGCCGATCTCGAACAGCCCCGCCGACAGGGGGCTCGTGCCGGCGACGGGCAGCGGCGCCGCGGCGAGGCGGGCGCCCACCCGGTCGACGACACCGATCGGGTCGGCGCGCACCGGGCACTGCGCGTCGGCGCTGCACGCCGCGGCGAACTGGCGCAGCGAGTTCTCGAAGCTCTCGGCCTGCGCGGAGTCCAGGCCCGGCTTGGTCACGTCGACCACGCCGTCGAGCACGATCGTCCGCAGCCGCGTGGGGAAGAGCTGGGCGTAGGTCTGCCCGATCGACGTGCCGTAGGAGAAGCCCAGGTAGTTGATCCGGTCCTGCCCGAGCGCCTCCCGGATGCGATCCATGTCCCGCGCCACGTTGCGGGTCCCGAGGTGGGGCAGCAGCTCCGGGTAGCGCTGCCCGCAGGCGAGCGCGTAGCGGTCGACCGCCTCGTCGGTGGCCGCCTCGTCGGCGACGTCGCCGGGGTCCGGGTCGCCGAGGTAGGGCGTCTCGGGCCCGAGCGGGCACTGCAGGCCCGTGCTCCCGCCGACGCCGCGCGGGTCGAAGCCGATGACGTCGAAGCGGTCGGTGACCTCCCGGGGCAGCACCCCGGCCTGGACCAGCTCGATACCCGAGCCGCCGGGCCCACCCGGGTTGACGAGCAGGACCCCGATCTTGCGGGCCTGGTCGGTCGCGGGCCGGCGCGCGATCGCGATCGACAACCCGGGACCGGCGGGGTCCGCGTAGTCGACGGGCACGGGCACCGACGCGCACTCGAGCCCGCCCGCGCACGGCCGGAACGCCGGGCCCGGCCCGGCGGGTGTCGCCGTGGGCCCGGCCGCGACGGTGGTCGACGACATCGGGATCGGCGGGACGGACGGTTCCGGCCCGCGGGCGCAGCCCGCGGCGGCCAGCACCACACCGACGATGACCCCCAGGGCGCGCGCGGACCGTCGTCCGCGGCCGGTCCCGGCCGCCCGCGAGCCCGGGTGCCGCTGCGCCATGTGTTCTCCCTGCCGTCCGCGGGCCGTGCCGGCTGCGCCGGACGGTCCATCATGCCGGTGCGCTCGTCGCAGTCGCGCAGGGCTCCACCCGTGACCGCGATCGCCGGATGGTGGCCCTCCGGCAGGGTTTGTCGCGCGCCGGACCGTCGATCCTCAGTCATGGACGCGAGCGCGGAGACGCGGCCGGACGCGGGGACCGGTCCCGACGCGCCCACCCGCGTACGGCGGGTCGCGCACGAGATCACCCACGACCTCGTCCGCGCCGAGGATCTGCGCGGGCTGCGCAGCGACCTCGTGGCCTGGGTCCGGGCCACCGCGGGGTGCCCCGAGGGCCCCGCGCTGGCCGACCGTCTCGACGACGTGGCCACGGCGCTCTACGAGGCGCTCACCAACGTCGTCGACCACGCCTACCCCCAGGGCGGCGGGCCACTGCGTGTCACGGCACGCCTGACGGTGACGGGCGGCGTCGACGAGCCCGCCGAGAACCGCGCGGTGTCCCCGTCGCCCTGGCTGGAGATCGAGGTCGCCGACCGGGGTGGATGGCGCCCGGCGCCCGCCGACCCGGGCCACCGCGGACGCGGTCTGCAGCTGCTCGCGGGGCTGAGCGACGGGCACGACGTGCAGCGCGACCCGGGGGGCACCCACGTGCTCCTGTGGTGGCACCGGCCACCGTGAGCTGACTACGGTCGGTGCCCATGAAGACACCCGAGCTGGTGCTCGTGCCGGCGCTGGTCGGATTGCCGGCGGCCCAGGCGCACGAGGTCGCCATGGCGGCCCGGGTCGTGGCGGTCGACCCGGATCCGGACACCCCGCCCACGGTCGAGGGCACGGTGACCGCCCAGCAGCCCGGCCCGGGGACGCGGGTACCCGCCGGCGAGGCCGTGACGATCTGGGTGGAGCCCGACTCGGGCGGTGGCGGCGGCGGAGGCGGGGGCAACATGCCGCGCGTCGAGCCCGACAAGCCCCTCGACGGCGCCGGAGCCAACTGACAGGACGGCCCCGCGGCATCGTCGGGTCGGGGGTCCGACGACCCCGCGGGGCCACCCGGGGTGTCGCCGGAGGCCGGGACGGCGTTACGCGGCACCGCCGGACCCGGACGCGTGTGACGACGGAGCCACCGGGAACACCCCGCGGAGCGCCAGCGACCCGGAGGTGTCCGTCCGTGAAGATCGGTTACAAGCTGATCGCCGAGGCCTACTCGCCGACCGAGATGGTGCGCCAGTGCGTGCGCGCCGAGGAGGCGGGCTTCGACTTCGTCGAGATCTCCGACCACTACCACCCGTGGGTCTCCGAGCAGCAGCACTCCGGCTTCGCCTGGTCGATGCTGGCCGCCATGGCCGCGAAGACCGAGCGGATCGAGCTGGCCACCGGGGTGACCTGCCCCTTCATCCGCTACCACCCGGCGATCATCGCCCAGGCCGCGGCGACCACCCAGCTGCTCTCCGACGGGCGCTTCACCCTGGGCGTCGGGTCGGGCGAACGGCTCAGCGAGCACGTCGTGGGACGCGGTTGGCCGAGCGTCAGCGTGCGGCACCAGATGTTCCGCGAGTCGCTGGAGATCATCCGGCTGCTGTGGCAGGGCGGCTACCAGAGCTACGAGGGCAAGCACCTCACGCTCGAGGACGCCCAGGTCTTCGACCTGCCCGAGACGCTGCCGAAGATCATCGTCGCCAGCGGGGGCCCGCAGGCCTCGACGCTCGCCGCCGAGCTCGGCGACGGCCTGTTCACCACCGAGCCGCGCGCCGACCTGATCCAGGCCTTCACCGACGCGGGCGGCGACGGCCCGCGCTACGCCGAGGTCCCGATGGCCTACGGGGCCACCGAGGACGAGGCCGCCGAGCAGGCCCGGGCGCTGTTCCGCTTCGGCCTGACCGGCTGGAAGGTGCAGTCCGAGCTGCCCAACCCCGTGAACTTCGACGCGGCGACGGCCATGATCACGGCCGATCACATGCGCGAGGGCTTCGCGTGCGGTCCCGACACCGACAAGAAGCTGCAGGTCTCCCAGCAGTTCGTCGACGCGGGCTACGACCACCTCGCGCTGATCAACGCCGGCACGGACGTCGACGGGTTCTTCGACCACTTCACCAAGGAGCTGGCCGAGCCCCTGCGGGCGCTGCGCCCCTCGTCCTGAGCACGGCCGTACCCTCGATCACGGGCCGTGGTGTGCGGCCCGTGAGGGAGGAGTGCGCATGACCGCGGTGTCGGCCCCGTCCACCGGTGAGGCCAGCCCGGAGACCACCGCCGGCGACACCGGGGCCGAGGCCCGGCGGCGTCGGACGTTCGCGGTGATCAGCCATCCGGACGCGGGCAAGTCGACGTTGACCGAGGCGTTGGCGCTGCACGCCGAGGTGATCTCGGCGGCGGGGGCGGTGCACGGCAAGGGCGGCCGGCGCGGGGTGACCTCGGACTGGATGGACATGGAGCGCGAGCGGGGTATCTCGGTGACCTCGGCGGTGCTGCAGTTCTCCTACCGCAACCAGGTCATCAACCTGCTCGACACCCCCGGCCACGGCGATTTCTCCGAGGACACCTACCGGGTGCTGGCCGCGGTGGACGCCGCGGTGATGCTGCTCGACGCGGCCAAGGGCCTCGAGCCGCAGACCCTCAAGCTCTTCGATGTCTGCCGCGACCGCGGGGTGCCGGTGCTGACCTTCGTCAACAAGTGGGACCGCCCGGGCCGCGAGCCGCTCGAGCTGCTCGACGAGGTCGAGCAGACCATCGGGCTGCGCCCGATGCCGATCACGTGGCCGGTGGGCATCGCCGGGGACCTGCACGGGCTGGTCGAGCGCGCCGACGGCCGTTTCCACCGCTTCACCCGCGCCGCCCACGGCGCGGCCAAGGCGACCTCGCAGGTGCTCGACGCCGACCGGGCCGCGGTCGAGGAGGGCCCGGACTGGCAGCGCGCGGTCGAGGAGCTCGCGCTGCTCGACGAGATCGGCGCCGGCTACGACGAGCAGGCGTTCGCGGCCGGCACCGCGACCCCGGTGATGTTCGGGTCGGCGCTGTCGAACATCGGGGTGGCCCGGCTGCTCGACGCGCTGGTCGACCTCGCCCCACCGCCGGGGCCGCGCCCCGACCAGAAGGGCGAGCCGCGCCCGGTCGAGGCGCCGTTCTCCGGGCTGGTGTTCAAGGTGCAGGCCTCGATGGACCGCTCCCACCGCGACCGGGTCGCGTTCGTGCGGGTGTGCTCGGGGCGTTTCGAGCGCGGCATGGTGCTCACCCACGACGCCACCGGCCGCCCGTTCGCCACCAAGTACGCCCAGGCCATGTTCGGCCGGGACCGCTCCACGATCTCCGAGGCGTTCCCCGGCGACATCGTCGGGCTGGTCAACGCCACCGCGCTGCGCCCCGGCGACACCCTGTGGGCCGAGCAGCCGGTCACCTTCCCCACCATCCCCAGCTTCGCCCCCGAACACTTCGCGGCCTGCCGGGTCGCGGACATGTCCAAGACCAAGCAGTTCCGCAAGGGCATCGAACAGCTCGACTCCGAGGGCGTCATCCAGGTGCTGTCCTCGGACCTGCGCGGCGACCAGGCCCCGGTGCTCGCCGCGGTCGGCCCCCTGCAGTTCGAGGTCGTCTCCGCCCGCCTGGCCGACGAGTTCAGCGCCCCGGTCAAGCTCGACCGCCTCGACTACTCCCTCGCCCGGCGCACCGACCCCGCCGGCGCCGAGGCGCTGCGCAGCGCCGTCGGGATCGAGGTCCTCACCCGCCGCCTCGACGGCGAACTGCTCGCGCTGTTCCCGCACAAGTGGCGCCTGCAGGCCGTCGCCCAGAACAACCCGGACCTGCTCCTGGCCCCCCTGGTCGCGGACGCGCTGTAGATCAGGCCGGCAGGCGCCGGGGCGGCAGGGCCTCGTTGATCGTGCGGCTGGTCTCCTCGGGGTCGGGGACCTCCACCACCACGCGGTGGTAGGGGTCCCCGCGCAGGTAGATGGCGAGCAGCCGCGTCGCCCCCCGCACTGCCCACAGCTGCCGGCGCTCGCCGACACCGAACGACCCGGCGCGCAGCACGCGGGGCACGCTCACTCCGGGCAGGTGGACGCGGGGGCTGGCCGACACCGCGTCGCGCCGCGCCATGGGTCGGGCGAGCAGCACGCGGCTCAGGGGCAGGTACACCCCGCGTGAGCACGCCCAGACCCGGTCCGACCCGGTGAAGCGCACGACGAGTCCGTCCGCGGTGATCCGCAGCTGGACCGCCATCTCTCACCTGCCTCGTGCGGACGGACCGGGGACGGGGCCGGGCGCGCGCGGGGGCCGGACCGGCGCCGTGGTCAGGGGCGGGCCGGCGCCGCGCGACGTCCGGGTCGGGGGACGCCCGCGCTCAGCCGGGCCGGTCGCTGCGGGACGCGGCCTCCTCGTAGGCGCGCTCGGTGGCGCGCTGCGCGTCCGCGAAGCCCTTCTCCACGGCCTCCGTGCCGTCGCTGTGGGCGTCGCGCACGGCCTGCTCGGCGTCGCGTGCGGCCTGGGCCAGCGCGCGCTCCGCCTCGGCGGCGGCGTCGGCGACCGAGGAGCCCCCGGCGGAGGTCCCGGCCTCCCGCGGGGTGTTCGCGGCATGCGTCCCGGACGCATCGGCGCTCGAGGCCCCCACGGGCTCCGCCGGGTCACCGAACCCGCTGTCCGACGGCGACGTTCCCGGCGTGTCGGCGCGCGTGGCGGACCCCGGACCGGGCAGGCTCGAGCCCCTGTCGGCGCGGTCGGCGAGGTCGTCACCGTCGGGACGGCGGTGCTGGGCGGACCCGTCGGACCCCACGGGACGATCGGTGTCGTCGGCTGCGCTCACGGCGACCTCCGGACTCTCGTTCGGAAGGCCGCGCCGGACCCCCCACGGAGGCGCGGCACCAACCCCCCGATCGGCTTCGGTGCGGCGACAGCATGGCAGGCCACGGCCCGACCGGCCCGGCCACCCTCCGGGCCGGGGCCGAAGGAAACCGCAGGTGACGGCCGCCTGCGCTGAGCGGACGCGCAGGACCACCCGGACGGAGGAGGGATCCGCCGGGCCGGAGTGATCGCGCCCGGACCGCGGAGCGCGACGGCGCGCACCGCGGTGACACGATGGCGGGAACACCGCGCGGGAGGACGCAGGAGACGAGATGGACGGACTCGACCCGGGGGCCGCCGGTCCCCCGGTCCCCGAGCAGGCGCGGTTCTGCGCGTCCTGCGACGGGCCGGTGGGTCGGGGACGGTCCGGCCGTCCGGGTCCCGAGCGCGGCACCTGCCCGTGGTGCGGTGCTGCCTACGACGTGCGCCCCGACCTCGCCGCGGGGACGGAGGTCGCCGGGCGGGAGGGTCGCTACCGCGTGCGGGCACCGCTCGTGCGGGGCGCGCGCGGGTGGTCCTACACCGCGACACGGCAGGGCGACGGTGCCCTCGTCGTGCTCGGGCGCCTCGAGGGTCCCGAGGGGCCGGCCGCGGGCGACCTGGCGGTCCGCGAGACCGAGGCGCTCCTCGACCTGGACGTGCCCGGCCTCGTGCGCGCGCGTGACGTGGCGCGTGCCGCTGGGCGGAACGGACCCGTGCGGCTGCTCGTGCTCGACCACGTGACCGGCGAGCCGCTCTCGGCACGCCGCCCGTGCCCGCCCGCCGAGGCCCTCGACGCCGTCCTCGGCGCGGTGCCCCCGCTCTCGGCGCTGCACCGGCACGGGCTCCTGCACGCCGACCTGAACCCGAGCAACCTGCTCGTCGGGCCCGGCGGGATCACGGTGCTCGACCTGGGCAGCGTCCGGCGCGTCGGGGACCGCCACAGCGACGTCTGGGCGACCACCGGTTTCGTCGCCCCCGAGATCCACGCCGGCGGCCCCGGCCCGTCGGTGGCCTCCGAGGTGTTCGCGCTGGGACGCACGCTCGCGGTGCTGCTCGCCGACTTCGACCACCAGCGCAACCTCGCCCTGCGCCTGCCCGACCCCGCGGGCGTCCCGGTCCTGCGCGACGACCCCGACCTCGTGGCCCTGCTGCGCCGCGCCACCGACCCCGACCCGGCCCGCCGGCACCGCAGCGTCGAGGCCTTCGCCGCCGACGCCCGCCGGGTGCGCGCCCGCTACCCCGCCCGACCGGGCGACACGGCCGTGGGGGGCGACGCCCGCCCGTGGTCCGACCCGGAGGATGACCCCACCCGGCGCGGCGGTGACCGCGAGACCCGCCGTGCCCGCGTGGCCCGCGACGTTCGAGGAGCACCGATCCCGTGATGGAGATGGCCGGGACACCCCCGATCCCCGGGGAGCGTGAGCGGCGCGCCTCGGGTGACGCCGGCGGGGGCCCGCTGGTCGAGCGCACCGACCTGCGCGCGGAGCTCGCGAGCGCCGCGTCGGCGCCCTGCCCCCACTGCGGGGACCTCGCGCCCGCCGAGGCCGACGGCACGTGCCCGGCCTGCGGGGGGCAGCGGCCCGCGGCGCGCGACCACGTGGAGCTGGTGGTGGGCGCCGCGGCCGCCGTGACCGACCGCGGTCTGCGCCGTCGCCGCAACGAGGACGCCGTCGAGCTGGGACGCCGCGTCGAGGGCGGCGTCGAGACGTGGGTGGCCGTCGTGTGCGACGGGGTCGCCTCCGCCCGGCGGGGCGACGAGGCCGCGCTGGCCGCCGCCGGCGCGGCCGTGGGCGCGGCGCTGGAGACCGCGGCGGCGCCCGCCACGCCGCCCCACGGCTTCCCGGCCGTCTCGGCCACCCATGACACGGGCCCGGTCCCCGTCGTCGGCGACGCCGCCACGGGTGAGGACGGCGCCGAGGGAGAGCGGACCGGCCGGTCGGGTACCGGCCTCGGCGGGGAGCTGGACGCCCTGGCCACCGCCGCGTCCGCCGCCGCGGCGACCGCCGCCGCCGACCTGGGACGCGGGGGCGGCGACTCCCCCGCCTGCACCTACGTCGCCGCGGTCGTGCGCGGCGGCGACGCCGTCGTGTCCTGGATCGGCGACAGCCGCGCCTACTGGCTCGCCGGCGACGGTTCGTCGCGCCTGCTCTCCACCGACGACTCGTGGGCCGAGGAGATCGCCGCGGCGGGGTTGATGACGCGCGAGGAGGCCGCCCGCGACCGCCGCGCCCACGTGCTCACGCGCTGGCTGGGCCGCGACGCGCCGGGCGGGCCGGCGCACGCCCGCCGGGTCCGGCTCGGCGTGCCGGGGCTGCTACTGCTGTGCAGCGACGGCCTGTGGAACCACCTTCCCGACCCCGAGGTGCTCGCCCGGCTCGCGGGGCCGGCGCTCGCATCTGCGGACGCGCCCGAGGGGGACGCCGACGAGGCGCACCCGGTGCTGGCCGCGGCGTCCGCGTTGCTGTCCGCGGCCCTCGACGACGGCGGGCACGACAACACGACGCTGGCCCTGGTCCCGATCGTCCCCCCGGCCGAGGCCCGGGACCGGCCCTCGGTCGTGGTCGACGCGCGGGGCCCCGACGAGCGCACCGGCCCCATCCCGCTCGACGGGGAGGGGGTGGTCGACCGGTGAGTGAGGGTCCCCCCGTCGAGACCACCCAGGATGCCGGGACCGGCACCTGGGTGGTGACGATCTGGGCCGACCGCGACTACCACGAGCTCGTCCTCGCCCGGCAGCCCGCGGACGCGCCCGCGACACCGGGCGAGTTCCCGGCCGCCCTGGCGCCGCGTGAGGTGGTGCTGCGCGCCGACGAGGTGCGCATCGGCCGGGCCCGCGACCCGGCGGGCGGCGACGTCCCCGAGATCGACCTCGCCGGCCCGCCGCGCGACCCCGGGGTCTCCGCGCTGCACGCGGTGCTCCTGGCCCTCCCGCGTGACCGCTGGGTGGTCATGGACGCCGGCTCCACGAACGGGACGACGCTGAACTACGCCGAGGACCCGCTGGCCCCGGACACGCCGGTACCCCTGCGCTCCGGGGATACCATCCACGTCGGCGCCTGGACGACCCTGACCGTCGAGCGGCGCTGATCGCCCCGGCCGCGGCTCAGCGTTCGGCCACCGGGATCGGACGGGTCACGGCGTCGGCCAACGCCCGCGCGCCCCGGGACGGCTCGGGGAACAGCACGGCGCGGGTGATGACGAAGCGCGCGGCCAGGAAGCTCACCGGCAGCGCCAGGCCGGCCGCGAGCAGCGGGGCGAGACGCTCGTCCACCCCGAGGTGCACGAGCCCCACCACGCCGACCGTGGTCGCCAGGATGTTGACCACCTGGGAGGCGGGATAGAGCAGGAACCGTGTCCAGGTCGGGCGCACGCGGAAGGTGAAGCGGCAGTTGAGCAGGAACGACACCACCATCGCCGCCCCCAGCCCGACGGCGTGGGCGACGAGGTAGCCCGCGTGCGGGTGGGCCAGCAGGTAGGTGCCGTAGTAGGTGGCCGCGTTGGCCAGACCCACCGTCCCGTAGCGCACGAGCCCGGCGACGAGCTCGCGGGCCCTCACGCCAGGCCGACCGCCGAGTACACCGCGAGGCCGATGAGCACGACCCACACCAGGCCGAGCACCTGCAGCACGCGGTCGCCCAGGACGATCTCCTCCGGCTCGCCGCCGTTGCCGCCGTCGACGTCCACGGCGTAGCGCAGGATCGCGACGACGAACGGCACGATCGACACGATCGCCCAGGTCGACGGGGCGCTGGGCAGGCGGCCCGGCATCGTGGTGACGCCGATGCCGAACGCCCACAGCCCGTAGGCCATGATCACGACGGTGGCCGAGAGCGACCACACGAACCGCAGGTAGGACGCGGAGTAGCGCTCCAGCGACTTGCGGATCTTGGCCCCGGTGCGCTCGGCCAGGCGCATCTCGGCGTAGCGCTTCCCCGACGCCATGAACAACGAGCCGAAGGCCATCGTCAGCAGGAACCACGGCGAGAGGTACAGCCCGGCCGCGGCACCACCGGCGATGGCGCGCATGAGGAACCCGGACGAGACGATGCAGATGTCGATGACGGGCTCGTGCTTGAGCCACAGGCAGTACGCCAGCTGCACGGCGATGTAGATCGCGGTGACGAGGAGCAGGTCGGGATCGGCGAGGAGGCTGATCCCGAGCGCCGCGGCGAACAGCACGACGCCGGTGACCACCGCCAGCGACGGCGGGACGACGCCCGCGGCGATGGGGCGGTGCCGCTTCTTCGGGTGCGCGCGGTCGGCCTCGACGTCCTTGGTGTCGTTGACCAGGTAGACACCCGAGGCGGCCAGCGAGAACGCGACGAACGCCAGCGCGACGTCCGGCAGCACCGTGAGGTCGAGCAGCCGGCCCGCCGCGAACGGCGCGGCGAGGACGAGGACGTTCTTCACCCACTGCCGCGGGCGCATCGCCTTCAGCAGCCCCAGGGGCACGGCCACGGGCCGGGGACGCCGGGACGCCGGGGCCGCGGGTGCCGGCGACGACTCGGCGGTGGACTCGTCGGTGGTCACGGTGCCCACCTCGGCTTGGTCGGCCTGCTCGCGCGTGGAGCTCGGCGGCGTCACAGGGGTCATGCGGTCCTCCAGCGGCCGATCGAGCCCCGGCGCACGGCCCGGCGCGCGCCGACCGCGCACGCCACCCCGAGCACCGAGCCCGCCAGCACGTCGGTCGGGTAGTGGACGCCCAGGACGACGCGTGACAGCGCCATGCCGGGGACGACGACGCCCGCGGCGCCCGCCCCCACCCCGCCGACGAGCCCGGCGTAGAGCAGGGCGGCGGCGGTGGTGGACGAGGCGTGCGACGACGGGAAGCTCAGGCGGCTGGGCGTGCCGACGTGCACGGCCACCCGCGGGTCCCGGGGCCGGCGGCGGCGCACGACGCGCTTGACGGCGATCGAGGCGCCGTGCGCGGCGACGACCCCGGCCAGCGCGGTGCCCCACCGGCGACGGCGCGGCGGGTCGAGCGCGGCCCCCAGCGCACCGAGCGCGATCCACCCGGCGGCGTGCTCACCGAACAGGGACATCGCGCGGGCGACGCCGACGACGGGCGGGGTGGCGAGACGGCGCTGCACGGCCGACAGGACCGCGACCTCGCCCCGTGCCGGGCCGACGGTGACGCCGGCGCCCTCGGCGCGATCGAGCACGTGGTGGTCCCTCCTGCTCGCCTGGTCTCGTCGCGGATGTTACGCGGCTCTTGACACGGCCCCCCGACGTGGTCCAGGGGTGTCGCTCAGAACCACCGCTCCAGTACCGACGCGACACCGTCCTCGAGGTTGCTCGCCGCGACCTCGTCCGCGACGCGGAGCACATCGGGGTGCGCGTTGCCCACCGCGACCCCGTGGCCGGCCCAGCGCAGCATCGCGAGGTCGTTGGGCATGTCCCCGAAGGCGACCACGGCGTGCGCCTCGACGGCGTGGTGCGCGGCGGCACGGGCCAGCCCGTGCGCCTTCGTGACGCCCCGGGGGGCGCACTCCAGCAGGCCCCCGCCCGCGGAGTACGTGACGTCGACGAGGTCGCCGACCGCGTCCCGCGCGGCGCGGGCCATCGCCTCGCTGGAGAGCGTCCGGTGGCGCGCGAGCACCTTGACCACCGGCTCGCCCAGCAGCTCGCCCGGCGAGACGTGGCGGTGGTCGGGGAGCGGCCACGCGTGCACGTAGGCGGCCTCGGAGACGAACTGCTCCTCCCGGCGGTCGAGCGCGCCCCCGCCCACCCGCACGCGCTCGACCGCCAGCCCGCAGCCCGGGACGGCCGCCCGCAGCCGCGCCACGACCTCGGCGAGGACGTCGACGTCGAGCAGCTCGGCCGCGACCACCCGGTCCGCCGCCGCGTCGTAGAGCACCGCGCCGTTGGCGGCGACGGTGAGGGTGTGCACGCCGAGGGCCTCGCACACCCGCGGCACCCAGCGTGGCGGGCGACCGGTCGCGAGGACGAGCGGCACGCCGGCGTCGACCATCCGCCCGACCGCCGCCCGCGTGCGCGCCGAGGGCTCGTCACCCGCACCCAGGAGCGTCCCGTCGACGTCCGACGCGACCAGCCGCGGTCTCTGCACGTCACCGAGACTATGGGGTTGCGGGAGGGGTATCCGCCCCGATGAGCACCATCGACGCGCTGCTGGACGAGGCCGGCCGGACGTTCGCCGACGAGGGAGGCATCCACCTCGCCGACCAGCCCGCCCCGCTCTACCGCCTGCTCGTGCTCAGCGTCCTGCTCTCGCGCCGCGTGCAGGCGCAGCTCGGCACCCGCGCCGCCCGCGAGCTCGTCGGCGCCGGGTTCGGCACGCCCGAGCGCATGCGCGACGCGTCCTGGGAGGACGTCGTCGCCACGCTGGGCCGCGCGAAGTACACCGGCACCGAGCAGACGACGACCGCGCTGCAGGAGGGCGCCCGGCTCGTGCTCGACGAGTGGGGCGGGGACCTGCGACGGATGCGAAAGGCCGCCGACGGCGACCCGGACAAGCTCCGGGAGTTCCTCACCGCCGTCCCCCGGCTCGGGCCCGTGGGCGCCGACATCTTCCTGCGCGAGGTCCAGGCGGTGTGGCCCGAGTTCCGCCCCCACCTCGACGCCCGGGCCCTCGCCGGCGCCGGGGAGCTCGGGCTGCCGACGGACCCCGCGACACTGGCCGAGCAGGTCTCCGGCGACGACCTCGCCCGCCTCGCCGCCGCCCTGGTCCGTGCCGACCGCGACGGCGACGTCCGCGAGCAGGTGAGCGGGTAACCGGCCGGCCATGAGCACCATCGAGACGCTGCTCGACGAGGCGGGCCGGACGTTCGCCGACGAGGCCGGGATCGCCCTGGAGGACAAGCCGGCCCCGCTCTACCGCCTGCTCGTCCTGACCGTCCTGCTCTCGAGCCGCATCCAGGCGGAGCTGGGCACCGCGGCCTGCCGGGAGCTCGTCGACGCCGGCATGGGCACGCCGGAGGGCATGCGCGACGCCTCGTGGCAGGACCGCGTGGACGCCCTGGGCCGGGCCCACTTCCGGCGACAGGACGAGCAGACCGCCACGGCCCTGGGCGAGGGCGCGCAGCTCGTCCTCGACGAGTGGGGCGGCGACCTGCGCCGCATGCGCAAGGCCGCCGACGGGGACGTGGGCGAGCTCAGGGGGTTCCTCACCGCGGTGCCGCGGGTCGGCCCCGTCGGCACCGACATCTTCCTGCGCGAGGTGCAGGCGGTGTGGCCCGAGTTCCGCCCCCACCTCGACGCCCGGGCCCTCGCCGGCGCCGGGAAGCTGGGCCTGCCGACCGACCCGGCGACGCTGGCCGAGCAGGTCTCCGGCGACGACCTCGCCCGACTCGCCGCCGCCCTCGTGCGCGCCGACCGCTCCGCGGATCTGCGGCACGACGTCGAGGAGCGCTCCTAGCGATCAGCCCACCGCGCCCTGCGGCTCCACGTCGACGTACTCCTGGCGGGCCAGGGTCGGGCCGCGCTCCCAGCCCGACTTCGAGCGCTCGGTGGTGCTCAGCCCGTAGCGGCCGGTGGGGAGGTCGCGCACGACGAGGTCGACGCGGCCCCACGGCTTGGCGGCCTCCCGGCCCGGGGGCACGGCCGTCGCGAGCCGGACGTAGGTCACGCCCACGGTGTCGAGGCGCCACACCCCGCCGCGTTCACGCCGGTCCTGCAGCCCGTAGTACGCCGAGGTCAGGTCCTCGTCGGCGTGGATCCGCACGTCCGAGGCGGGCGCGATGCCGTCGTGGGAGGCGACCTGGTCGACGCAGGGCCAGAGCACCGTCGACATCTGGTCGACCAGCACCGGGCGGCCCTCGACCACCGGCGTGATCGGCTCGGGCCGGGCCAGGAACGGCTGGGCGACGGCGAGCCGGTCCTGCCCGCGTTCGGCCGTGGTGTCCACGACCACGCGGACGAACGTCGGGTCGCCGGGCGCGTCGACCAGCGACACGGGCCGCTGCTGCCAGGTCCGCTCGTCGGCCTGCGGGAGATAGTCGATCTCCGTCCGCCCGAGGACGCGCGGGGCCTCCGCCGCGCCGTCGGCGAACTCCACCGACACCCGCTCGTCGGGCGGGCCCGACTCCAGCAGCGGCACCACCACGTCGGTGGCGCCGGTCCCCGCCGGCACCGGGTACCAGCCGGTGACCAGGGTGCCGCGCCCGCCGGAGCCGTCGGTGACGTCGTGCCACACCCGGCCGAGGCCGGGCACCGGTTCCGGGATCGGGGCGACGGTGTCGTCGACGAAGTCGCCGGTGGTCACCGGCGGGTTCACCGGCGCCCCGAACGCCACGGGGTCGGGCCGCAGGACGGTGACGTCGTCCTGGAGCCCGCAGCCCTGCCGGACCACGTCCTTGACGTTGCCGAGCGCCACCGTCCAGCCCGGGTACTGGCGCAGGGGCGCGAGCACCATGACCCCGATCATCCCGACGACGACGGTGGTGGCGGCGACGGCGAGCAGCGCGCGGTCGGGCTCCGGGCGGGGCAGCCGCCGCTGCGGCCAGCGGCGCAGCGACCAGTGCGCCCACACCGCGGCGAGCACGGCGACCGCCACCCACAGCAGCGGGTTGCGCAGGAAGATCGGGCCGAAGTGCGGCGCGAGCAGGTTCTGGCTCAGCGGCGTCGGATAGGGGTCGGCGTGGTCGCCGAAGAACTGGCCGCGGTCGGTGTAGGGCCGCCACAGGTTCCAGCCCGCGTAGCTCACCGACGTCGCGATGACCAGCACGGCGACACCGCCGACGGTCGCCAGCGCCCGGTCGTGGCGCGGCATCGGGCCGCGCAGCAGGGCCAGCGCGATGAGGACGGTGCCGGAGGCGGCGATGGCCGGGAAGTGCAGCACCCACTTCGTGGGGCTCGCCGCGACGAGGACGAAGGCCAGTGCCGTGGTGGCCGCGGCGTGCAGCAGCACGCGGCGCAGGGCGTCGTCCTCGGGGCCGCGCCGCCCGCTGCCGACGGCCACGAGCAGCACCAGGGCCAGCGTGAGCAGGATCGGCGCCCGGGCAGCCCACGGCGTGCGGCCGGGGCCGAGCAGCGTCTGGTAGTGGACGAGCTCGTCGTACCAGGGGACGGTGTCGTAGTAGTAGGCGTGGACCGCGGAGGCCTCGACGACGTCGCCGAGCGAGGCGTCGGCGAACGCGACCGGGATGGCGACGCTCGCCGCGGCGCCCAGCACCAGCAGCAACGCGATCTGGTCGCGGCGCGGGGTGGCGACGATGGCCGGCCACGCGCGCGGGATCTCCACCAGCAGCGGCGCCGCGGCCACGAGACCGGTCGGCGAGCACGCGATGGCCAGCGCCGCGGCCATCACCGCCCCCACGTAGAGGATCGGGGTGCCGCGGTCGCGGGCCAGCTCGACGAGCAGGAGCACCACGACCGAGAGCAGGACGATCAGCGGCTCGGGGCGGAGGGTGAGGCCGAACGGCAACCACCAGACGAGGTGGCCGATCAGCAGGGCCCAGGGCACCCAGGCGCGGCGCACCTCGGTGCGCCGCGAGACCAGGACGAAGAACGCGCGCAGCAACGCCCAGGTCAGCAGGCCGTAGAGCAGGGGCAGGCAGCGCTGCCAGACCAGCCCCCAGCCGCCGATCGCCCCCCAGGCCTGCATCGCGTACTGCGAGGCCACGAAGGGGTTCTCGGTCACGTTGAACATGTAGACGGCGTTGCCGATGTAGCCCGCCTCGCCCGCGTCGCGGGCCATCAGGGGGTACCAGCTGTCGTCGAAGTTCATGGGCGCGACGAACACCCAGCCGGCCGAGATCGCGACGAGCAGACCGTCGGCCCACGACAGGTGGCGGCGCAGGCGGGCCGGCCACGCCCGCGGCGCGAGCCACGCCCGGGCGCCCCGCCACCGTCCCTGCCGGTAGACCAGCACGAGCAGCACCGCGAGCGCGGCCAGGTGCGCGACGAGCAGCACCGTCTTGAGCACGCCGGGAGTCGAGTCGTAGCGGTCGTCGGTGCGCAGCGACACCGCGAGCCCGCCGGACGCCGGGGTGCCGTCGGTGCTGGTGGTGAGCTGGGCGACCTGCGGTGGCAGCACGTCGGTGCAGGGTCCGCACGCCAGCGGCAGCGGCACGCCGTCCTGGGTCACGCGCAGCCCGCCCTCGTCGGCGACGATCGCCAGACGGCAGTCGCCGGCGGGCACCGGGCCGGCCGCGACCGTGGCGCCCGAGACCGTGAGGCTCGCCCCGCTCCCCGCCGAGGCGAGCACGAGCCCACCACCCGCCGGGTCGCCGGGCAGGGTGCGCAGGACGTCGCCGGGCACGCGCAGGGCCGCGCAGGGCACCGTCGCGCTGAACCCGAGCGGGCGGGGCGGGTTGAGGGCGAGCTGGGTGGACACCGGCGCGCCCGGGGCGGCGGCCGGGTCCGGCCAGGTCACCGTCGTGTCCTGCACCGTCACCGGCGCCAGCGGCACGGCGATGCCGAGCAGCACGGTGAGCAGCGCCCACAGCAGGACGCGGCGGCCCCCGGTCCGGGCGACGTCGCCGGGATCCGGCGAGGACGGCGCCTGGTCGGGGCGCACGAGCATCGTCACCGCACGCCCCGTGGGCGCGCGGACGGGACGGACCGGTCAGTAGCCACCGTCACCGAGGGTAGGTCGTGAGGGCCCCGTCAACCGGGTGGGGTGCGGGCGTGTCCCCCGACGTCCCCCGCTAGATGATGGCGACCGCGACCACGAGACCGAGGGCGATGTGCATGGCCGCGATCATCGCCGAGTCGGCGGTGAACCGGTCGTCGTGCAGGCAGCCGTCCACGTCGAGCCGCGCGACGGCCTCGAGGCCGCGTACCGCGAGGACCTGCGCGATGATCCCGACCAGGCCGTAGATCGTCGTGTTGAGGATGCCGCCGACGAAGCTGCCGAACGAGATGTAGATGGCCACGATGACGATGAACGCCATCGACACGAGCCCGGCTCCGGCGACGACCACGGCGTTCGGTCGCCCCTCGCGGACCAGGCCGCGCAGGTCGCCGGGGGTCGTGAGGTCGATGGCGAAGTAGCCGATGTACATGAGCACGGCACCGATCACCGCGTAGACCGCGATGAGGCCGATGTTCACGCCCATGGTGGACCAGAAATCGGGAGCGAGCACGCGCGAGGCCCTCCAACCGGACGAACGGGGCGCCAGACTAGGGCAAGGGTCAGTCGGGGATGCGGTGCGGCACGAACGCCGCGCCGTTGTCGGTGATCAGCCCGGTGGTCTCGCGGATCCCGAGCCCCGCGGACGTGTCGCCGACGATCCACGCACCGAGGGCGGGGCGGTAGCCGTCGAACTCCGGCAGCGGGTCGAAGAGCTGGTAGACGTAGCCCTCCTCGCCGTACACCCCGCCGGTCTCGGTCTCGTAGCCGGGCGCGACGACCGCGATGTTGGCGCCCTCGCGTCCGAGCAGGGGCTTGCGAACGTACTCGGTGAGCATCCCGGGGTCACCCAGCGAGGCGGGCAGCAGGTTCGGGTGGCCCGGGTACATCTCCCACAGCACGGCGAGCAGCGCCTTGTTCGACAGCAGCGCCTTCCACAGCGGCTCGATCCACGCGGTCTCGGGGAGGCTGCGAGTCACGTGCTTGCCGAAGTCGTCGCCGAGCACCCACTCCCACGGGTAGAGCTTGTCGACGACCGCGACCGGCGCCTCCTCGAGGTCGACGAAGCGGTCGAGCGCCGAGTCCCAGCCGAGCTGCTCGATGGCCAGCCCGACCGTGTCCATCCCCGCCTCGGCCGCGCACTCCTGCAGGTAGGCGACGGTGACGTGGTCCTCGCCGGTCGGGTCGGCCTGGGACCAGCAGAAGTGCACCTCGTTGCGGGGCAGCTTGTCGGCGATCTCGCCCCAGCGCTCGACCAGCTTCTCGTGCAGCGAGTTCCACTGGTCGTCGTCGGGGTGGACGTCCTTGAGCCAGTACCACTGGCAGATCGACGCCTCGAGCAACGAGGTCGGGGTGTCGGCGTTGTACTCCAGCAGCTTCGCCGGCCCGGCGCCGTCGTAACGCAGGTCGAAGCGCCCGTAGAGGTGCGGGTCGCCGCGCCGCCACGACGCCGCGACGGCCTCCCAGCTCCACTCGGGCAGCGCGAAGTCGCGGAACCGCTCGGTGGTGACGACGTGGTCGACGGCCTCCAGGCACATCGAGTGCAGCAGCTCGACGTCGGCCTCGAGCGAGAGCACCTCGGCCATGTCGAACACGTAGTGCACGGACTCGTCCCAGTACGGGCGGGCGCCGTTGCGCCCGGCCGCGGGGGTGCCGAACACCAGCCCCTGCTCCTCGATCTTCGACTGCCAGTCGGGGCGGGGCCTGCCGGTCGCTCGCTGCACGACGCCGATCCTGCCCGATGCCCCGTGCTCAGCTGCCGCTGGAGCTGCTCCCGCCGCTGCTGCTCGAGCTGCCGCCCCGGCCCGCCGTGCCGCTGGAGCTGCCGCCGACGCCGAGACCGCCGCGGCTGACGGTGCCGCTGCCGCTGCTGGTGCCCAGCGTGCTGCCCGAGGTGCCGCTGCGCACCGTCGTGCCGCCGGCCGGCGGCGTGGTGGTGCCCCCCTGCGCGACGGTGCCGACGGGGGCGCTGGAGCCGTAGTTGTAGTGGTACTGGTTGCCGAAGCCGCCGATGAAGATCGGTACGAACGCTCCGCCGCTGTTGTAGTAGCCGCCCTGCTGGGACCCGGCGCAGTTCTCGTCGGGCACGACGACGCCCTGCGCGTCGACGCACTGCGCGGTGACCTCGTCGGGCTGGCTCGCCGCGTAGACGACGGCGACGAGGGCCACCACGCCGACCGCGACCCCGCCGCCGACCAGCACCCGCTTGCGAATCTTGCGCTTGCGGGCCTCGGCCGCCTCGGCCGCGTCGCGCTGGGCCCGCTCGCGGCGCTGGGCCTCGCGGCGGGCGCGCTGCTCGGCGACGGTGGGCTCGCGCGGCCTGGTCGTCTCGGGGTCCTGGTAGCGGACCCGGCCACGCCGGTCCGGCGAGCTCTCCGCGACCTCGCCCGACGCGGCGTCGGCGTCCGTCCCGCTGCCCGAGCCCTCGGCCGCGGGCACGCCCGAGGGCGGGGTGGCGTCGTCGGCGTCCGACGACCGCTGGGCGTCCGCGTCGAGGGCGTTCAGGTCGACGTTCTCGGTCCGGCGCTCGGACGGGTCCGCCCGCTCGTCGTCTCGCCCTGTCATGACCCCTCCACCCGCAGAACACCGGCACCGCCCGGCGCGTACCGGTCACCGTCGATCCTGCCCGACCGGGCCCTCACCCGTCCCGGCGGACCACGAGCGGCATGATGTCAGGGCGATGCTGCTCCGGGAACGCCAGTCCGGGCCCTCCGGCGAGGACCGCCCCGACGGCGACGATGACGCCTCGTACCGCGCCCCGCGCGGCGGCCGCTGGGTCGACCGCGTCCTCGGGCGCGACGACGCCGCCGACCCCCGCCGCCGCGCCGCACGCCGCGGTGTCATCGGGGTCCTGGCCGGCGCGCTGGTCATGCTGGTCGCGGCGACCGCGCTCGCGGTCACCGGTCAGGGCCTCGACGTCCTCGGCGTCGCCGACCAGCAGCCGTCGGCCGCGGGCGGCGCGGATCCCGAGGAGGACGAGGACGTCCGCCCGGCGCTGACCACCGAGCCCGGCCGCTGCCTGACCTGGAGCCGTGACGACGCCGGTGACGTGCGCGAGGTCGACTGCGCGCAGCCGCACCTGTTCGAGAGCGTGGGCGCGGTGAACGCTGCGCAGCCGCCCGGGGCGCCGTTTTCGGACGACGCGGCGTGGCAGCAGCTCGTCACCGATCAGTGCCTGCCGGCCGCGCGGAACTACCTGCAGGGCCGTCTCGACCCGGCCGGGCGCTACCGGGCGGGCGCGCTCAAGCCCACCCAGGCGGCGTGGGACGGCGGTGACCGCACCGTGCGCTGCGGCCTGCAGGCCCCCGGCCGCACCGGGGCGCTCTTCCCGTCCCAGGGCCGGGTCGCCGACGCCGACCAGGCCGTCGTGTTCGACGCGGGCACGTGCCTCGGGCTCGTCGGCAAGGAGGTCTCCGACCCCGTCGCGTGCGGCGAGACCCACGCCGCGGAGGTCGCGGGCATCGTCGACCTCGGGACCCAGTTCCGGGAGAGCTTCCCGTCGGTCGACGACCAGGACAACTACCTGCAGCCGACGTGCCAGCGGATCGCCGAGCAGTACGTCGGCTCGGCGCAGAAGCTGACCGACTCCAAGCTCATCGTCTACTGGACGAACCTCGCCGAGGAGTCCTGGACCGCCGGCACCCGGCGGGTGACCTGCAATCTCGGGTCGCTGCTGTCGGACAACTCCGGCTTCGCCCCGCTGCGGGGCAAGGCCGCCGACGGGGTGACGATCGGCGGCGAGGCGCCCACGACGGCGCCGAGCCTGCGCCCGGGCGCGCCGGCGACGATCCCGGGGTCGACGACCCCCGCCCCGGACGACGGTGCCGCGACCGGGGGCACGGCCGGCGAGCCCGGCACGGGCCGGACCGACGGTGGTGGCCGGCCCGGCCTGCCCCTGCCCTCCGTGCCGGTGCCGGGACTGAACGGCGGCTAACGTCGGGCGGGTGGACGTGGGCGTCGAGCGCTTCGAGGAGCTCGTCGCCGACGCCCTCGACGAGCTCCCCGAGCCGCTGATGCGGGCGATGGACAACGTCGTCGTGCTCGTCGACGACCGCCATCCCGACGACCCCGAGCTGCTCGGGCTCTACGAGGGCGTCGCGCTGACCGAGCGCTACAGCGACTACGGCGGCGTCCTGCCCGACCGGATCACGCTCTACCGCCTGGCCCTCGCCGATGTCTGCGCCGACGAGGACGAGCTGCGCGAGGAGGTCGCGGTCACGGTCGTGCACGAGATCGCGCACCACTTCGGCATCGACGAGCAGACCCTGCACCGGCTGGGCTGGGGCTGACGCCTACGTGCGTGATCTTCTGAGCTATAGCTCAGAAGATCACGCACGTAGGGTCAGCCGGTCGGGTCGTCGGTGGCGGGCAGGCCGCCGGGGACGGCGCTGCGCCAGGCGACGAGGTCCCAGCCGCTCCCGCGGGGCCGGACGACGACGCGCCCGCAGTTGGCGACGTGCTCCTCCTCGCCGCGCGGGGTCCCGACGTGCTCGACGAGCTGCTGGGCGACCAGCCGCAGCGCGGCACCGTGGCTGACGAGCACGATCGTGCCCCCGTCGACGTGGCGGTCACGGAGGTCGGCGACGACGGGCAGGTAGCGCGCCAGCAGCTCGTGGCCGCTCTCGCCGCCGGGCTGGGCGACGTGCAGGTCACCGTCCTGCCAGCGGTCGTAGACGCGCCGGAACTCGCGGATGGCGGGCTCGTCGTTGCGGCCCTCGAGCTCGCCGACCTGCACCTCGTGCACCCCGCCGACCTCGACGGGATCGAGGCCGAGGTGCTCGGCGACCAGGTGGGCCGTCTCCCTGGCCCGGCGTGCCGGCGAGTGGTAGAGCCCGGCCACGGTGCCGTCGACCCCGTGGGCGAGCTCGCGTCCCAGCGCCCGCGCCTGCTCGCGCCCCAGCTCGGTGAGCGGCGACCCGGGCAGGACGGTGTCGAGGATACGGTCGATGTTGGCCTGGGTCTGGCCGTGACGGGCGAGGACGAGCCGCAGGTCGCTCATGCGCCCGTCCCGTCGCGCAGCGCGGCCAGCCACGCGCCGGCCTCGGTGTAGTCCTTGACGGTCTGACCCGGGCCGGGGTCGGCCGCGCGCGTCGCGTCGTCGCCGGACCCGGCGAGGTGGGCGCGGGGGTACGAGCCGAGGAACCGCACGTCGGTGCAGCGGCGGCGCAGCGCGGCGAGCGCCTCGCCCATCGCCGGCTCGGCGACGTGCCCGGTGCCGTCGAGGAAGAACCAGTACTCGCCGCGGCGGTCCCGGAGCGGGCGGGACTCGATGCGGGTGAGGTCGACCCCGCGCACCGCGATCTCGGTGAGCACGGCGAGCAACGCCCCCGGGCGGTTGACGGTGGTGGCGGCGAGCGAGGTGCGGTCGGCGCCGGTGGGGGCGGGCAGCGGGCGGCCGTCGGGCCGGCGGACCAGCACGAAGCGCGTCACCGCGTCGCCGGTGTCGTGCACGTCGGACGCCAGCGCCTCCAGCCCGTGGTGGGTGGCGGCGACGGGCGCGCAGACGGCCGCGTCGACCTCGCCGGCCGCGACCTGGGCCGCGGCGGCCGCCGTCGACGAGGTCAGGCGCACCTCGGCGCCGGGCAGGTGCTCGGCGATCCAGCGCCGGGTCTGGGCCTCGCCATGGGGGTGCGACGCCACACTGGTCACGGTCTCGCCGGTCGTTCCCGGCCGCACGAGCACGGCGAAACGCACCGGCAGCAGGATCTCGCGCACGATCACCAGGGGCGGCGTCTCCACCAGCCCGTCCATGGTCGCGGGCACCCCGCCCTCGACCGAGTTCTCCACCGGCACGCAGGCCGCGTCGGCGTCGCCGGCGCGCACCGCGTCGAGCGCCGCGGTGGTGCTCGGCAGGGGCCGCAGCTCCGGCTCGGGGTCGCCGAGGGCGTCATCGAGAACGCCGGGCCCGAGCGTGTGCAGGGCCTGCTCGCAGAAGGTGCCGTGCGGGCCGAGGAACGCCACACGCTGTCCGGTCACGTCCACCGAGCGTACGGGGCCCGGCCCCGGGATTCAGAGCAGGCCGAGGCGCGCGAGCTCGGGGCCCTGGGCGGCGGCCGCCGTGGACCCGAACGAGGAGAAGAGGGCCCGCACCCGCGTGGCCGAGGCCTGGTCGACCCCGGCGAGCTCGGCGGCGAGCCCGGGGCCGTCGGTGACGAGCAGCGCCTCGCCGATCCGCTCCTCGGGGTCCTCGTCGGGGCCCGTCGCGAGCGCGCGCACCGTCGCCACCAGCAGGTTCAGCCAGCCGTGGTGAGTGAAGCCGGTGCCGGGATCGGTGTGGCGCACCGCGGCCTGCAGCCCGATGCTCGCCGTGAACGACCGCCCGGCCCTCACGGCGAGGGCCAGGAACCCCGCGACGTCACGCACGCCCGGGAACGCCCCGGCCCGCCCGCCGCCGCACCGCAGCTTCGGCCGGCAGCCGTGCTCGACGACCCGCCGGACCCCGTCGAGCCAGTCCTCCGAGCCGTCGGCGTCGGGGCGCCGCGGCTCCACGACCGCGACGACCTCCTCGGGCACGAACTCGGTGACCCGCTCGAGCCAGACCGTGTCGACGTCGTGCGGGGCCGGCATCTCCACCGTGCGCGGGTCGAGCAGCGCGGCCCGCGACGAGGTGAGCGACAGCGCCTTCGGCACGCCGCCGAGGCCGGTGTCCACGGACAGGGCCACGGGGACGGGGCCGGCGGGGCGGCGCTTGACCAGCTCGGCGACCAGCTCGGAGAGCCGCGAGACCGGGACCACGAGCGAGCCGAGCAGGCTGCCGGCGTCGGAGCCCCGGGCGGCGAGGTAGGAGTCCACGGCGTCGGCCATCTCCGGCCGCGGCCCCTCGGCCACGAGCGTCGCGTCGTCGACGATCGCGCGGAGCAGCGGGGGCACACCGTCGACCGGTGCCCCGCCGGCCTGGGGGACGGTGGACACGATCGCACGGTAGCGGGCGGGCCACGGCGGTCCGGGCACCGGCCCGGAGGATCCAGGGCGCTCGTCCGGACGGTCTCGCATCTCGCCGAGAAATGAGGTTAGGCTCCCCTCAGTTCGCGACCGAGGGAGTCCGATGGCCAGGAGCCGACCGCCCACACCGCCCGTCCCCCCGCCCGCCGAGCGGGCCCGGACGCTGGCCGGCCGGGCCCAGCACGCCTCCGTCATCGACGGGGTGCACGGCGGGGTCGCCCGCGGGCCGGGTGGGACGACCAGCGGGGACGGGGACCTGCGCGCCACGCCGACGCTGCACCACGTGCCCGCGACCGGGGCCGCCACGCTGCAGTTCCCCGACGACCACCCGCTCGTGCTGCGGGCCCGCGAGCGCAGCGACGCCCTGCTGCCCGTCATGCTCGAGCTCGTCGACGTCGCGCCGGTGACCCTGCGCCGGCCGGTACGCGGGCTGCTGTGGCTCTCCGGGCGGCTCCGCGTGCTGCCGCTGCGGGTGGCGCGGCGCGCGGCCCTGCGCATCGCCGCCGAGCAGCCCGACGAGCGCCTGCTCGACGTCGGCCACGGCGAGTCGCTGTTGCGCCTCGAGCCGGCGATGGTCGTGCTCTCCGACGCGGAGGGCACCGAGGCGCTCGCCCCCACCGCGATGGCCTCCGCACCCGTCGACCCCGTGGCCGGCACGGGAGACCGCTGGCTGGCGCACCTCGCCGCCGCCCACGCGGGCACCCTGTCCGCGCTCGCCCCGCACCTGCCGGAGCACCTGCGCCGTCCCGGACACCGGCTGGCCCCGCTGGGCGTCGACCGCTACGGCCTGCGCCTGCGCGTGGAGACCGAGCGCGACGACCACGACGTGCGCCTCGCGTTCTCGACCCCGCTGTCGTGCCCGGGCCAGCTGGGCGAGGCCGTGCGGGCGCTCATCGGTTGCCCGCGCAGCTCCGGCGACCGCGACGTCCCCGGCCTGCGGGCTACGCCGCGTCCCGCAACGGGCGCGTGATCCTCCGCTCCGCCACGAACGACACGAACGGGATCGTGCCGGCCAGCGCGACGAGCACGGCGCGACCGACCGGCCAGCGGTCCCGGTAGGCGAGGTCGGCGGTGAGCAGGAGGTAGCCCATGTAGAGGAAGCCGTGCACCGGGCCGACGATCGCCACCACGGTGCCGTCGCCGGCGAGGTACTTCAGCGGCATCCCGATCAGCACGAGCACGAGCAGGCCGACACCGACCACCCAGGCGCCGACGCGGTAGCGCTTCAGCGCGGCGACGACCTCGGGGGTCGGCGGGGCCTCGGGCGGGCTGGTGGTCACGACGGTTCGGTCTCCTTCTCCTCGCGAGCGGCCAGCTCGGCGAGCATCGCGTTGTACCGGGCCCGACCCGGCGCGGGGGCGTCGTCGGCGTCCATCCCGCCCTCCCGCACCCCGGAGGGTCGCGGGCCGAACGGGGAGTCGGCAGGCGCGGCCCGCACCGGCGTGGCCGCCGGACGGTCCTCCTCGGGCTCCTGCCGGGCGCGCACCTCGGCCAGCGCGCGGGCCTCGGCGCGCAGCATCCGCCACCACAGCGCGGCGAAGAACAGGCCGAACAGCGGCCACTGGAACGCGTAGCCGGCGTTGAGCAGCGACCCTCCGGGCGACTCCGCGCGGATGACCTGCCAGTAGGCCATCGCCCCGCACACGACGACGGCCACGAGCGCGAACAGCGTCCACCCGATCCAGCGCGGGGTGACCAGCAGTCGCAGCACGCCTCCGAGGTTACCGACGTCCGGGCGGCGGTTCCCCCTACCGTGGGCCCGTGACGGCGCGGGACGTGTGGCAGGGCTGGCTGCACCCGGTCCCGCCCGAGGCCGCGCCGCTGGAGGGTCGCGAGCGGCGCCTGCTGCGCACCGAGCTGGTCGTCGTCTTCGCCGTGACGCTCGGCCTCTCCGCGGTGCGCAGCCTGGTCTCGCTGCTCGACGCGCTGGCGTCGCCGCTGCCGCTCGACCAGCGGCGGGTGGCGATCGACGAGACCCTCGCCCGCGACCCGTGGGCCGACCTGGCCGCCCAGCTCGCGTCGTCCCTCTCGCTGGTGGCGTGGGGCGCCCTGGGCCTGTACCTGCTGGTCCGCGCCGGCGCCGGGCCGCGCGCCGTCGGGCTCGACGGGCGCCGCCCCGGCCGCGACGCGCTGGGTGCGGTGGGGCTCGCCGCGCTCATCGGGATCCCGGGCCTCGCGCTCTACCTCGCCGCCCGGGCCCTGGGCCTCAACACCACGGTGATCCCGTCGCTGCTCTCCGACCAGTGGTGGACCGTGCCCGCGCTGATCGTCTCGGCGTGCGCGAACGCCTGGGCCGAGGAGGTGCTGGTCGTGGGCTACCTGCTCCACGGCCTGCGCCGCCTCGGCGTCGGCGAGAACCGCGCGCTGGCGATCTCGGCGGTCCTGCGCGGCTCGTACCACCTCTACCAGGGCTTCGGCGGCGGGCTCGGCAACCTGCTCATGGGCCTGGTGTTCGGACGGGTGTGGCAGCGCACCGGCAGGCTCTGGCCCCTCGTGGGGGCCCACGCCCTGCTCGACGTCGTCGCCTTCGTCGGCTCGGCGCTCCTGCGCGGTGTGCTGCCGTTCCTGCCCGCCTAGGAGATGATCTTGTGCCGCGAACGCGCCATCATGTTCTCCGGCGCCGGGTCCATGCCCGCCTGCTCGAACAGCTCGGCCATCCGGTCGGGGATGGCCTCGGCGTCCCAGCGGTGCCCGTCGCCGCGGATCTCGGCGACCGAGGTGAAGGGCTGGTAGAGCTCGACCGAGTCGCCCTGGACGCCGAACACCTTGCCGCTGATGTGCGACGACTGGTCCGACGCCAGGTACGCGACGAACGGCGCCACGTTCTCGGGGTCGAAGAAGTCGAACTCGCCGCGCTCGAGGCTCTCCCGCCGGTCCTCGCGCACGTCCGGGGGCAGCAGGGCCTCGGTCATGCGGGTCAGCGCCGAGGGGGCGATCGCGTTCGAGGTGACCTGGTACCGCGCCATCTCCATCGCCACGATCGTCGAGAACGCCGCGATGCCCGCCTTGGCGGCGCCGTAGTTCGACTGGCCGAAGTTGCCGAGGATCCCGGAGGTCGACGCGGTGTGCACGAGGTGCCCGGGCCGCTGGCTCTCGCGCCAGTAGCGGCAGGCCGCCCGGGTCGGGGCGAAGTGCCCGCGCAGGTGCACGCGGATGACGTCGTCCCACTCGGCGTCGGACATCTTCACCAGCGTCCGGTCCCGCAGGATGCCGGCGTTGTTGACGACGGCGTCGAGCGCGCCGAACTGCTCGACGGCGGTGGTCACCAGCGCGTCGGCCACGTCGGAGTCGGCGACGTCGCCCGGCACCGCGGCCGCCTGGCCACCCGCCTCCTTGATCTCGGCGGCGACCTCCTCGCCGGCCTCCGCGTCGAACTCGGCGACCACGACGGCCGCCCCCTGCCGTGCGCACTCCAGCGCCTCACCGCGCCCGATGCCGCGCCCGGCACCGGTGACGACGACGACCTTGTCCTCGAGGAGTCCCATGGCGCGCACAGTAGAGCGGGCGGCCTAGGGTCGCCGACCGTGGACCTCCCACGAGACGCGGACGCGCCGCGCGTGGACTCCGAGGTCGGGGTGCTGCGCACCGTGGTGCTGCACCGCCCGGGCCCGGAGCTCGAGCGCCTGACCCCGCGCAACGCCGATCGCCTGCTCTTCGACGGCATCCCCTGGGTGCAGCGCGCCCAGTACGAGCACGACGCCTTCGCCGACCTGCTGCGCGCGGAGGGCGTGCGCGTCCTGCTGCTGGGCGACGTGCTGGCCGAGTCGCTCGCCGCCGCCCCGGACGCCCGGGAGGCGGGCATCGCCGACGCCGTCGACGAGCGGACCCTCGGGCGCGAGCTCGGCGCGGCCGTGTTCACCGAGCTCGCGGGTCTCGACGACGCGACGCTGGCGCACGCCCTCATCGCCGGGCGGACCTTCGACGAGCTCGCGGTCACCGGACGTTCGCTCGTGCGGGCGATGGCCGGGCCGCACGACTTCGCCGTCGACCCGCTGCCCAACCTCATGTTCACCCGGGACTCGTCGGTGCGGGTGGGCCCGCGGGTCGTGGCGTCGTCGATGGGGATGCCGGCCCGGCGGCGGGAGGCCTCGCTCGTCGCGCTGGCCCAGCGCCACCACCCCGAGCTCGGCGTCGTCGCCCCGACCGCGCCCCGGGATCCGTCCGCGGTCGAGGGCGGGGACGTTCTGCTGCTCGCACCCGGCGTGCTCGCGATCGGCGTGGGGGAGCGCACCAGCCCCGCGGGCGCCGAGTCGTTCGCGCGGGCGATGTTCGCCGACGAGCTCGCGCACACCGTGCTCGCCGTCCCGATCACCCAGCGCCGGGCGACGATGCACCTCGACACCGTGGCGACGATGGTCGACGTCGACACCATGGTCATCTACCCGGGCGTGCTCGAGAACCTCGAGGCCTGGACGGTGCACCCCGACGGCCCGGATCGCCTCCGCATCACCGGGCCCGAGCCGTTCCGGCCCGCCGCGGCGCGGGCGATGGGCATCGACCAGCTGCGGGCGGTGGACACGGGGCTCGAGTCGGTGGCCGCCGAGCGCGAGCAGTGGGACGACGGCAACAACACCCTCGCCGTCGCGCCCGGACGGGTCGTCGCCTACGAGCGCAACACGACGACCAACGCGCGCCTGGCCGCCGCCGGGATCGAGGTCCTGGAGATCGCCGGGTTCGAGCTCGGCTCCGGGCGTGGTGGCCCGCGGTGCCTGTCGTGCCCGTGGGAGCGTGCCCCACTCGGGTGAGAAGAGGCACGTTCGGCGCACCCGGACGTGCGTCCGGCCACAGCCCGCTCCCCGTGACTGCGACACCACGGCACCCGGCCTAGCGTCGTCGACGTGCTGAAGAAGGCGGAGCGGCGCGCGCCGGCGAACCCGCTGCGACGGCTGTCCGGCCAGGAGTGGGCGGCCATGGAGCCCACCTGGCGCGACGCCAAGGTCGGCATCATCGACGCGGCGCTCGCGCGCGCCACGGCACGGCCGTCGGGCAACTGGTACGTGGTCGGCGCGAGCCGCGACATCCGCGCCGGCACGCCGTTCGGCACCACGGTCGCGGGCGTCGAGGTGGTGCTCTGGCGCTCGCCCGACCACGAGAACGAGGGGCGGGGCACGCTCCACGCCGGCCCCGGCGCGTGCCCGCACCTCGGCGCGGACATGGCCACCGCCGTGCAGTCGGGCTGCGAGCTGGTCTGCCGCTGGCACGGCCTCGCGCTCGGCCCGTCGGGACGCGCCGGCTGGCGCACCCTGCCCGCCCACGACGACGGCGCCCTGGCCTGGGTACGCCTCGACGCGGTCGGTGGCGAGGAGCCCACCGACGCCCCGATCCTGCCCGTCCGCCCGCCGGTGGACGAGAGCCTGGTGGCCGTCGCGTCGACGGTCGGCACGTGCGAGCCCGCCGACGTCATCGCCAACCGCCTCGACCCCTGGCACGGGGCGTGGTTCCACCCGCACTCGTTCGCCGACCTGCGCGTGGAGCGGGCGCCGGGCCGCGACACGTCGGAGTCCGACGACCACTTCGACCTGCGCGTGGCCTTCCGGGTGTCGAAGAACTGGGGCATCCCGGTGCGGGCGCGCTTCACCTGCCCGGAGCCCCGCACGATCGTCATGCACATCACCGAGGGCGAGGGCGCCGGCAGCGTCGTCGAGACCCACGCGACGCCGCTGGCCCCGCACCCCGACGGCCGCCCGCGCACCGCGGTGGTCGAGGCGACGATCGCCCACTCCCCCCGCCCGGGCTTCGCCCACGCCCGCCGCGCGCAGGGGCTCGTGCGCCCGGTGATGGAGTGGGCCGCCACGCGCCTGTGGACCGACGACATCGAGTACGCGGAGCGCACCTACGCCGTCCGCGCCGCCCGCCGCCGCGGCTGACCGACCCCCCGCGATCGCACACGGGGTGTGCGAGCAATGCGGCTTTCCTGGCACTGGACGCCAGAAACGCCACATCCTCGATCGCGCGACACGCCGGGGTAGGGGTGCGAGCCCTACCGCCGCCCGAGCACCGTGTGCACGATCCCGCGCTGCCAGCCGTCGACCGGGCGGGTGTGGACCTCGCGCAGCCCGGCGTCGCGCAGCCGCTGCTCGAGCCGCGCCAGGCCGTCGAAGGCGAGCACACTGCGCCAGAGGTAGCGGTAGAGCGAGGCGTCGCCGGTGACGCGCCGCCCGAGCGGAATGATGATCGCCCAGCAGACGGCGGTCCAGACCGTGCGGGCCACCGCCGAGTCGGCCACCGAGTACTCGTGCACCGCGATCGGCGCGCCCGGCGCCAGGTGCTCGACGAGCACCGCGAGGCCGGCGTCGCGGTCGGGCAGGTTGCGCACGAGGTAGGCCGCGAGCACCCCGTCGAACGGGCCCGGGATCCCTGCCTCGGTGAGCGCCGGCCCCAGGTCCTCGGCCCGCGCGTGCACGAACCGCACGGTCTCGGGCCACGACTTCTCGCGGGCCTTCGCGAGCATCTCCGCCGACGCGTCGACCGCGACGATCCGCGCCTCGGGGTAGGTCTCGAGCAGGGCGGCGGTCGAGAGCCCCGTCCCGCACCCCACGTCGAGCACCACCGCGCCGGCGCCCCCCGCGGGCAGCCCGAGGCGGCGGGCCGAGAGGCGCAGGTGCTCGTGGTAGCCGGGGTTGGCGCCGACGAGCCGGTCGTACGAGGCGGCGTCCTGGTCGAACTGTGCGGAGACGCCGGCCGCGGCGGCGGAGCGGTCGAAGCCCTGGCGCGCCCGCAGCGACCGCAGGGCCGGCGGCACGAGCGCCACCACCCCCACCGCGCCGGCGACGAGCGCGAGACGGGAGGAGGTCGAGCGGGTCCTGCGCGCGCGGATCACACGTGCATCCTGCCCGGTCGGGCGTCCCACGGGGTGACGGGCCGGGACCGGGACCCGCCGGGGCCCTACGCCGCACCTGCGCCACGCCGCCGACGCCGACACCCCGCCCCGCCGCGCGGCGTGTCGTGCGACCGAGGATGTGGCGATCCTGGCGTTGGGCGCCAGCAAAGCCGCATTGCTCGAACGACCGCCCGCCAACCTGAGAGCCGACCTGAGCAGACGGACCACTCCCTCCCCCGATCGGGCCAATTGTCGGCGCCTGAGCGCGCGGTGGCCGCCCGTCGTCGCGCCACGGACGGCGGCGCTCTCAGACGCGCGGGGATGATCGTCGCGCGCTGCCTACCGTCCCGGCCCGTGCAGCAACGGTGGACACGCGCCCTGTGGACGGGCGCCCTCACGGCCCTCGTCGTGGTCCCGGTGGCCCTGCTCGCCTCGCGGGGCGGGGGATCGGTGCTCGGCATGCTCTCGGTGGGCCTGGGCCTGCTCGCCCTGTGCCTGCTCGTCGTCGTGGTCGTCGTGCCGTCGCGGGTGCGCTCGCTGACCCGCGCGTTCGGCGTGGAGACGGTGATGGGCCTGCACCGGTGGCTCGGCACGCTCGCCGTCGTGCTCGTCGGGCTGCACGTGGCCGTGGCGGTGATCGGTCACCCGACGCTGCTGAACCCGCTGGCGGCGCCGCGTGCCGCACAGGCCGGGTGGACCTCGGTGATCGGCCTGCTGCTCGTGGGCGTCGTCGCGGTGCGCGGCCGGCGCCCGGGCGCCCGCTACGAGATCTGGGCGCGCCTGCACGTCCTGCTCGCCGCCGGCGCGCTCGTCCTCGCCGGCCTGCACGTCTTCTGGCTGGGCAACCTCGTCACCGATCCGCTCATGCGCTGGGTGCTCTCCGCGCTGGTCCTCGTGCTGCTCGGGGTGCTCGCCCACCGCTGGGTGTGGCGTCCGCTGTTCTCCCGCCAGGGCGCCTACGTCGTGTACGGCGTGCGGCGGGAGAGCCCGACCGTGAGCACGCTGGTCCTCGCGCCCGTGCACCTGCGCCGCGGCGGCCTGCGGTTCGACCCCGGCCAGTTCGTCTGGCTGCGCCTGCGCCGCGCCGTCGTGGGCACCGAGGAGCACCCGTTCACGATCGCCTCGAGCGCGCGGGTGACCGGCCGGCTGGAGCTGACCGTCCGCGACCAGGGCGACTTCTCCGGACTGCTCTCCACCCTGCGCACCGGCAGCAAGGTGTGGCTCGACGGGCCGCACGGCTCGTTCACCGCCGAGGCCGCCCAGGACGCCTCGGGGCTCGTGCTGCTCGCGGGCGGGGTCGGCATCACCCCGATGATGAGCATGCTGCGCACGCTCGCCGACCGCGGCGACGACCGCACGCACCGCCTCGTCCTCGCCGAGCGGGGCACCGAGCCGCTGTTCGCCGACGAGCTCACGGCCCTGGGCCGCCGCCTGGACCTGCGCGTCACCCGCACCGAGGGCCGCCGGATCGACGCCGCGCTGCTCGCCGAGGTGCTGCCGCACGACCCCGCCTCGCGGGGCGCGCTCGACTACTTCATCTGCGGCTCGCCCTCGGTGCTCGCCGGGTCGCTCGCGGCGCTCGAGCAGCTGGGCGTCCCTGCGGCACGCATCCACACCGAGCAGTTCGGCTGGTCGGGCGCGATCCCCGTCCCGGCGCCCGGCGCCGACGCGCCGGCACCGCGCAGCCGCCACGGACGGCGTTCCGCGCGCACCTGAGGTCCGCGGATCCGACCTAGACTCGCGACCATGACCGCCGCGACGTCGACGTTCCACGACCTGCTGCGGGCCCAGATCCGCAACGAGTTCACCGCCTCGCAGCAGTACACCGCGGTGGCCGTGTACTGCGACGACCAGGATCTGCCCCGGCTGGCCGGGCACTTCTACGCGCAGGCGCTCGAGGAGCGCAACCACGCCATGGGCATCGTGCGGTTCCTGCTCGACAACGACCTCCCGGTGACGATCCCGGGCGTCGACGACGTGCGCACGGAGTTCACCTCGCTGGAGGACGTGGTCGCGCTGGTGCTCGCGCAGGAGCGCACGGTGACCGACCAGATCGAGACGCTCGCGCGCACCGCCCGCGACGAGGGCGACTACATCGGCGAGCAGTTCATGCAGTGGTACCTCAAGGAGCAGGTCGAGGAGGTCGCCTCGATGAGCACGCTCCTGCGCATCGTGCGGCGGGCCGGCGACAACCTCTTCCACGTCGAGGACTTCGTCGCCCGCGAGATGTCACCCGACCTCGGCACCGACCCCACCGCTCCGCCCGCCGCCGGCGGCAACGCCGTCCTCGGCGGGGGCTGAGCGCGGCGCGGGAGCCGCGGGCGACACCCCCATCACCGCCTCCCGCCCCGCCGGGCGCAGCTCGGGGGCGAGCAGCTCGGTGAGGTGGGCGACGACGCGCACGGTCGCGAGCGCAGCCACCGCCGCGGCGACGTCCGCCAGCGCGTGCAGGAGTACGGCGTCGGCGAGGGCCTGGGTGCTGTCGCCGAGCCCGCGCAGGACCGCCACGACACCGAGCACGACGCTGGCGTCCCACGCCAGCCACCACCGCCACACCGGCGTCGACGGGCGCGGCCGCGCGCTCGCGGGCTCGCCGGACGCGGCGTGCTCGACCTCGGCCAGCGCCGCACCCGGCACCGTGAGGTTGGGGCCGGGCAGCACGCTGCCGACGATCACCGCCCAGGTGCGCCGCGCCGGACGGGTGCCGGAGATCGACGCGGCGATCCCGCGGGCGAGGTGCAGCCAGCGCAGGAACAGCCCGCCCGTCGCGAGCGCGGCGACGGGTGTGAGCAGCCCGACCAGGGTGACGAGCGCGTCGGAGAACGCCAGCGGGCCGGGCGAGAGCGCGCTGCTGCGGCTGGCGACGAGCAGTCCGTAGCGCCAGGCCTCGGCCACCGCCGCGATCCCGGCGAGCGCGGCCGTCGTCGTCGCGAGCCGCACGAGCAGGCCGGCGGTGCGACGCAGGACCTCCTCGGCCTCGCGGGGCCGCGGCGTCGCGAGGGGGCCCTCGTCGCCGGGCTCCGGCGCGGGCATCCAGGAGCGCAGGCTCCAGCGCGGCGTCGTCCGGTAACGCGGCGGCCCGGCGTACGGACGTCGCGGGACGCGCGGTTCGCCGGGGTGCAGGGCGTCGGGCGGCAGGGCCACCCAGCGCACGCCGGCGAGGACACGGCCGCAGTGCACGCAGTAGCGGGTCGCGCCCGCGCGGGGCGCGCCCGGCGAGTCCTGCGGCGGCTGCGGCCGTCCGCACCGCGGGCAGATCACCCGCCCACCCCCGTCCCCACGTCAGACCACCCGGGCCGGCCCGGGCACCTCGGCGGTCATCGGCCGGCCCTCAGCCTCCCACGCCAGCATGCCGCCGCTGACGTTGACCGCCTCGTGGCCGCGCTGGACGAGGAAGGCGGTGACCTGCGCCGACCGGCCGCCGACCTTGCACACCACGGCCACCGGGCCCGGCGGGACCTCGTCGAGCCGGGCGGCCAGCTGCGACATCGGCAGGTGGACGGCGTCGGGCGCGTGCCCCGCGACCCACTCGTCGTCCTCGCGCACGTCGAGCAGCGTCGCCCCGGGCGGGATCTCGCCGGGGCCGACCGAGGGCAGGCGGGGGTCGCTCACCGGTCCATCCCATCACCCTCGGGGCCCGTGCGCAGCGGAGCCCGCCCCCCACCGGGGGAGGCGGGCTCCGGAGCCTGCCGGACCTCGTGCTAGTCCTCGGCCGCGCCCGCCGCGCCGGCGCCGGTCATCGACCGCACCTCCATCTCGGCGAACCGCTGCTCGCTGACGACCTCGCGCGACCCCACGTAGGTGCCGACGATGCCGAGGATGAACGACAGCGGGATCGAGATGATGCCGGGGTTCTGCAACGGGAAGATGGCGTCCTCCCGCCCCATCGTGACCGGGGAGATCAGGATGAGCCCGACACAGCTGATGAGGCCGCCGTAGATGCTGAACAGCGAACCCATCGTGTTGAACCGCTTCCAGAACAGCGTGTAGAGCAGCGTGGGCAGGTTGGCCGACGCGGCCACCGCGAACGCCAGCGCGACCAGGAACGCCACGTTCTGCCCGAGGGCGAGGATCCCGCCGATGATCGCCAGCGTCCCGATGACGATCACGGTGATGCGGGCGACGCGGACCTCGCCGCGGGAGTCGACCTCGCCCTTCTTGATGATGTTCGCGTAGACGTCGTGGGCGAACGACGCCGACGCCGTGATCGTCAGACCGGCGACCACCGCGAGGATCGTCGCGAACGCGACCGCGGCGATGATGCCGAGCAGCAGCGTCCCGCCGAGCTCGTAGGCGAGCAGCGGCGCGGCGGAGTTCTCCTCACCCGGCGCGTTCTCGATGGCCGTCGTCCCGCCCGGGACCAGCGCGGGCGCGCCGTAACCGACGACGAGGGTGAACAGGTAGAAGATGCCGATGATCCAGATCGCCCACTGCACCGACCGGCGGGCCTCCTTGGCGTTCGGCACGGTGTAGAAGCGCATGAGGATGTGCGGCAGGCCGGCGGTGCCCAGGACGAGCGCGATGGCCAGCGAGATGAAGTTGATCTTGGTGGTGGTGCTCGTCCCGTACTGGTTGCCCGCGTTCACCAGGTCGTCCGTGGCGCCCGCGTTCGCGGCCTCGAAGAGCGCCGAGAGGTTGAACCCGTAGACGCCGAGCACCCACACGGTGATCACGGCGGTACCGATGACGAGGAGGGTCGCCTTGATGATCTGGACCCAGGTGGTGCCCTTCATGCCCCCGAAGAACACGTATCCGATCATGATGGCGCCGACGATGACGAGGACGAGCGACTGCCCATCGAAGTACGAGTCGGGGTTGTCGTTCACGCCCAGGAGCAGGGCGATGAGCCCGCCGGCGCCGGCCATCTGCGCGAGCAGGTAGAACAGCGAGACCACGAGCGTGGAGATCGCCGCCGCCGCCCGGACCGGGCGCTGGCGCATCCGGAACGCCAGGACGTCACCCATGGTGAAGCGGCCCGTGTTGCGCAGGAGCTCGGCGACGAGCAGCAGCGCGGTCAGCCAGGCGACGAGGAAGCCGATGGAGTAGAGGAACCCGTCGTAACCGTTGACCGCGATGGCCCCGGCGATCCCGAGGAACGAGGCCGCGGACAGGTAGTCGCCGGAGATGGCGATGCCGTTCTGGGGGCCGGAGAACGACCGGCCGGCGGCGTAGTAGTCGTTCGCCGTGCGCGGGCCGCGGCTGACGCGGTAGACGATGATCAGGGTGATGACGACGAACAGCGCGAAGATCGAGATGTTCAGGACGGGCGAGCCGACCTGGGGCGTCGCGGGCGGCGCAGCGGTCGGGGTCGTCACAGCTTCTCCTCCACGCGCAGCCGGAGGCGCTCGGCCTCGGGGTCGAGGTTCTTGTCGGCGAACCACACGTAGATCGTGGCGATCACGAAGGTCGACACGAACTGCAGCAGGCCGAACACGAGGCCGATCGTCAGGTTGGTGCCGCCGATCCGGGTGTTCATGAACCCGGTCGCGAAGTCGGCCAGCACCACGTAGAGCATGAACCAGGTCAGGAAGATCGCGCTCATCGTGAAGATGAAGCGCCGCCAGCGCTTGCGCAGCGCGACGAACTCCGGTGAGCGCTGGACCTCTTGGTAGGGGGTCGGATCGTCGAGCGCGGGCGAGCCACTCTGCCCGTCGTCAGTGGCACTCACGAGTTCTCCGCGGGGTCGTCGGACGTCACGATCGGGCCGAACCTTAAACCGATGTGCATCACACCGATTACTCCTTTCGTGTGACTACTCACCGCAGCCTCACTCGACGAGCCGACGAGCGTGGTCCGACCGCTCGGCAGGGGATACGTCCTGTTCATCCACATCTCACCGTGCGCGACAAACGGCACACGGAGCGTGCCGGAGCGTACGGGAAAGATCAGTCCGAGGGACGCGAGCCGCGCCGCGCGTCGCCGAGACCGAGGCGCTCCGGCGCGTGCAGGCGCAGCAGCGTGCGCCCGGTGTTGGCGGGCACGCGGTGCGGCGAGGAGCGGCTGACGAGCACCATCACGAGGAACGCCAGGGGCACGGTGACGAGCGCGGGGCGGGCCAGCAGCACCCCGACCCACCCACCCGGGTCGAGGCCCGCGAGCGTCGAGCCGATCGCGAGCACCGCGAGGCCGCCGCCCACGAGCATCCCCACCGTCGCCCCGCGGTCGGTGAGCCCCTTCCACCAGATGCCCAGCACCAGCAGCGGGCAGAACGTCGAGGCGGCCAGGGCGAAGGCCAGGGAGACGGTCAGCGAGAAGTCCAGCCGGATCGCGCCGAGGGCCGCGACGATCGGTACGGCGCCGCCGACGTGGGCGGCGATGCGGAAATCACCCAGCCGACGGGGCAGCAGGTCGGTGGACAGCACACCGGCCACGGACAGCAGCAGGCCCGACGAGGTCGACAGGAACGCGGCGAACGCGCCGGCGGCCACGAGCGCGCCGAGCGCGATGCCCGCCCAGCCCGGCAGCGCCGCGGTCGGCAGCAGCAGGATCGCGGCGTCGGTCTGCCCGGTGACGAGCAGCTCCGGCACGTAGAACCGCGACATCGCCCCGAGCAGCACCGGCAGCAGGTAGAACCCGCCGAGCATCGCCAGCACGACCACGGTCGTGCGGCGCGCCGCCCGCCCGTCGGGGTTGGTGTAGAAGCGCACGAGGACGTGCGGCAGGCCCATCGTGCCCAGCAGCAGCGCGAGGCCGAGGGAGTAGGTCGCGAGCAGGGGGTGCCCGTCCTCGTTGCCCCCGGTCAGCGGGGCGGACCAGGACGACGCGTCGGCGTCGCCGTCGCTGACCACCGGCACCGCGGCCCCCGGCGGGAACCGCAGCACCGTCCCGGCCTCGACCGTGTGCGGCCCGGGGGCCCACGACACCGGGCCGTTGACGGTCGTTTCGTCGACCTCGCCGCGGACGCCGATCTCCACCGGCGCGGTGACCTGCAGGGTGACCGGGGTGCTCACCTCGACGGTCGTGGCGTCGGTGAACACCGGCGGGGGCGGCTCGGACGAACGCGTCGGGCCGAGGACGAACACCGAGACCAGCACCAGGGCCGGCACGGCGAGCGCGGTGAGCTTGAGCCAGTACTGGAAGGCCTGGACGAAGGTCATCGAGCGCATGCCGCCGAACGTGACGCTGGCGGTGACGACCAGTCCGACGGCGACGACGCCCACCCACGTCGGCGCGGTGGTCAGCACCGTGAGCGCGAGCCCGGCGGCCTGGAGCTGCGGCAGCAGGTAGAGCCAGCCGATGAGCACCACGAACCAGGTCGTCACCGTGCGCAGCAGCGTCGAGTCGAGCCGGACCTCGGCGAAGTCGGGCACCGTGTAGGCCCCGGACCGGCGCAGGGGCGCGGCCACGAAGAACAGCAGCGCCAGGTACCCGGCCGTGAAGCCCACGGGGTACCAGAGGCCGTCCACCCCGTCCTTGAGCACGATGCCCGCGACGCCGAGGAACGACGCCGCCGACAGGTACTGCCCCGAGATCGCGGCCGCGTTGGCGCGGGTGCCGACGGTGCGCGAGGCGGCCAGGAAGTCGTCGGTGGTGCGCGCGACCCGCACGCCCAGCGATCCGATGACGATCGTGACGACGGCGACCACGACGACCGCGGCCAGCGCCACCCACCCCGCGGTGCCCACGTCGACCTCAGTCCTCGACGTTGTCGGCGAAGTCGAGCTCGTTGCGCTCCGCGGTGCGCACGTAGAGCCACGCCAGCGCCAGCATGAACGGGTAGGGCGCGAGACCCAGGACCAGCCAGGGCAGGCTCATGCCCGCGATCTCGACCGTGCCGGTGCGCGGGAGGACGAGGAAGAGCAGCGGCAGCGCGCCGAGCACGAACACGGCGACCAGGCCCAGCCGCAGCCCGAGCGCGAGCTGGGCGCGCAGCAGGTTGCGCAGCAGCAGCTCGCCGGTCTCGGTCTGCTGCTCGATCTCGGCGACCGTGCGCACCGCGCGCGTCGGCACCCGGCGCTCGGCCAGGACGACCCGCACCCGCTCGCCCTGCCCGGTGTCCGCGGGGTCGGCGGCGCCGGTGAGGGGTGGCGGGACGACGATGCCCGGGCCGGTCCACAGCGCCGGGTTGTCCGCGGCGGAGGTGGGGGTGCTGCCGGTGGTCGCGTCGGGCGAGTCGGTGAGAGCCGCGGGGCCGACGCCCCCGGGCCCGGTGACGGGGGTGGCCGCGAACTGCTCGGTTTCGGCGTCGGGGGCGGCGTGGCGGGGCCGGTAGCCCGACGGCGGCGTGTGGACGCTGGCGCCTCCCCGCTCGGGCTTGGCGTGACGCCCGCGCCGGCGGGCGACCCCGGGCGGGGGCTGGCCGGGCGACGGGAACGTCGGCGGCACGGGGCGGCGCGGCGGGTCGGGCACGGGGACCGGGCCGGAGGACGAGGTGGGCCCGGTGGTCGCGTTCATGGGGCTCGGCGGCGTGGGCACGCCACCGGCGCCGCCGCCGGCACGGGGCGAGCGCGAGGGACGTGACCGACGCACGGTCCCGGTGTCCGGCCCGGCGCCGTCCCAGGAGCCGCCGGGGTCGCCCGTCCCGGCCTCGTCGCCCGGCCCGGCCTCGTCCGTCGGTGGGTCGGGCGCGCGCCGCAGGCTCTCGCCCTCGGCGGCGCCGCCGGCTCCCGGGGTGTCGTCCGGCCGGTGCTCCCCGGCGGTGTCCGGCACCGGACCCGGGGCCCGGACGGGACCGCCGGGGGAGCTCACCGTCGTCCCCAGGCCTGTTTCGTCGAGCGGACGAGACGGTCCTTGAGCTCCCGGGTGTGCCGGCGGCTGACGGGCAGCTCGGCGACGTCGGGCCCGCTGCCCAGCCGCACGACGTAGCCGGAGCCGGCCAGCCGCAGCTCGGTGATCAGCGGCAGCGCGACGAGGTACGACCGGTGGATGCGGACGAATCCGGCGTCCGACCAGCGCTCCTCGAGCACCGAGAGCGGGATGCGCACCAGGTGGCTGCCCTCGGTGGTGTGCAGACGCGCGTAGTCGCCCTGCGCCTCCACCCAGCGCACCGTCGAGCGCTGCACCAGCTTGGTGGTGCCGGCGAGCTCGACGGGGATCACCTCGTCGTCGCCCTCCTCGTCGGTGGCGGGCTCCACGGGCACCGTGGTGCCGCGCGAGGACAGGATCCGCGACAGCGACGCGTAGAGCCGCTCCGGGCGCAGGGGCTTGAGGAGGTAGTCCACCGCGCCCACGTCGAACGCCTCGACCGCCCGGTCGTCGTGCGCGGTCACGAAGACCACCGACGGCGGGATGACGTAGCGCGACAGGACGTTGGCGAGCTCCAGCCCGTCGAGACCCGGCATGCGGATGTCGAGGAAGAGCACGTCCACGTCGGACTGCTTCGCGGGCGCCGGAAGGCCCGCCGGAGGTGTGCCGCCCGCGAAGCCGCCGAGATCGACACGGTCGCCGCCGGTGAGGATCCGCAGCGCCGAGATCGAATCGGAGGCCCGCAGCACGGTGCCTACCCGCTGGTCCTGCTCCAGCAGGTAGGCGAGCTCCATGAGCGCCGGTTCTTCGTCGTCGACGGCGAGTACTACGAGGCCGTCGTTCTCACTCGTGTTCACTGCCACGCCATCCTGCCCAGCCGAGGTTCCGGCGTCCACGATAGGACCCGATCGGCTCGCCACCCTGCCGTGCCCCGCCGTGGCCGCACCTCGAGGTCGGCGCCCCCGGCACGGACCACCCGATCGGGCGCACCCCGCTGCTCCGCCCGCATGACCTCGACCCGCCCGCAGCGGGCTCAGGACGGCCCGGTGTCCGGTCGCAGCGACCGCGCCCCGGCGTCGTCGGCCTGCTCCCACATCGCAACGCTCTGGCGCACCGCGCCCTGGAGCGCCTCGAGCTCGCCCGCGAGCGTGCGCGCGGCCGGCAGCGTGTCCGTGGCCACGAGCTCGCGGTACCAGGCCGCGATGGCCGCGTTGTCCTCGCCCGAGCCCACGGCCAGCGACTCGGCGGCGAGCCGGTCCAGCGCCGCCTGCGCCTCGGCCACCCCCTGCTCGAGCGCGTCCACCCGCGCGGCGAAGGCCCGCGTCTCGTCGGGCTGCATGGCCGCCTCGCCACTCCCGCCCGGCCCGCCGCCCGACCCGCCCGGGGGCGGCTCCGGTGCGCTCATGCCGTGCTCCTTCCGGGCGGACGCGGGACGGCCGCGTCGGACAGCACGGTACGGACCTCGGCCAGCAGTTGTCCGCCCGTTGCGGGAACCAGCAGCGGCGGACGCGGCGCCTGGCCACCCGGAGGCAGGCGCAGCGCGTGGCGCCCGCGCGGGCCGTCCAGCCAGCACAGCAGCGGGCCGACGCGGCGAGGGTCGGCACCGGCCCGGCGCTCGGCCACCCCGACCTGGGTGATCGTGGCGACGGTCGCGAGCAGGTCCTCGGCCACGTCCCGCGCGCGGGTCGCGCGCCGGGTGGCGGGCAGGTCGGCGGGCAGGGCGCCGGCCGGGACGGGGACGGCCGGCCCCGACCCGGGTGGCACCGGGGGGACCAGCGCGAACACCGCCTCGGCCAGGCCGTCCGGTGGACACGGCGTGACCCGCACCGGCGCGCCCGCGCGCTCCGGGGAGGACAGCAGGGCGCCGGTGCGGCCGTCGGTGCACGCCACCGCGGCGAGAGGGGCCGCGGCGTCCCGGCGGACGAGGTCGACGGCGAGCGCCCACCCCGCCACCGCGGACCCGGCGTCGAGCAGCAGCCGCGCGGGCGCCGGCTCGAGCAGCCCGCGACCCCGCAGTGCCTGCTCGGTGTCCGTGCGGTGGCGGCGGACCTCGGCGTCGGTCTCGGCGGACCAGTGCACCGGGCGCAGGGGGTACGGCCACGGGGCGTCGCACTGCTCGAGGACCCAGAGCAGCTCGTGACGGTCGAGCACGACGCTCACCGGTCGTCGTGCTCCCCGAGCACCGGGGGCGTGACCAGGCGGCGCTCGTCGGGGTCGTCGGCCGGGTCGCGCCACGGGTCGGCATCGACGAGGTACTCGGGGTGGCGCACACCGGACGTGCCGGCGCGCAGCGTGTCGGCGATCATCCCGGCCGCGCCACCGGTCGGGGGCAGGAACGGGACGTCGGCTCCGAACGCGCTCGGGCCGGGGCTGCTCGAGCCGGAGGCGGGTGCGCCCGAGGCGGGGGTGCCCGGACCTGCGGGGGCGGGCGGGACCCCGACGCCGAGCGCCGGATCCGTGCCGGTGGACGCACCGGTACCGGTGGAGGGGCCGGTGCCGGCGAGCGGGCTCGCACCGGTGGACGGGCCGGTGCCGGTGGGTGTGGCACCGGGTGGCCCGGTGTCGTCACGGCCCGGGAACACCGGGGTGGGGCCGTGCGGGCCCGGGGTGGCGGGCTGCGGCCCCTCGGTACGGGCTGCGGGCGGCTGCCGGCGCTCGTCACGGCGACCCTCGGCCGGACCGGCGCGCCCGGGGACGGGTCCGCCGGCGAGCCGGTCGGCGGCGGTGGGGGCCACGGGAGCCGACGGGCCGCGCGGGTCCCGGAGTCCCCGTGCGCCGCCCGTGCCGGCTCCGGCACGGCCACCGCCCCGGCCTGGAAGTCCGCCCGGGGCGCCCGCTCGGGGCGGGCCGCCGGGACCCGCACGCCCGCGGTTCGGCGGAGGAGCCTCGACGCCGCCCCGCAGGCGTGAGACGAACCGGCCGATGGGACCCGGCCGCGCACCCGGATCCGCGGGCGCGCCCGGACCGGTCGGAGCACGTCCACCGGGACCCGGGCGGGTCCCCGGCGCCGCCCGGCCCGGCACCCCGCCCGCGGGACCTCCTGGCACCCCGGGCACACGCGCGCGGGGGGCCGGCGTGGACCCGGCGGGCGCAGCGGCACGGGCGAGGACACCACCGCCCGCGGGAGCCCCCGAGCCGACCCCACCGGGCGTGGACGTCGCAGGGACGCCGCCGCCCCGGGCGGTGGCGGGCAGCGGGCCGGGGCCGCCCGGCGTCGCGCGCCCGGCGAGGCCGTCGGCGGCCGACGGGGCCCCGCGGGCGGCGAGCCCGGTCTGCTCGAGGTAGGCGCGGTACGCGCGCTGGGCCGCCCGCTCCTCGGCCTGGGCGGTCTGGAAGGCGCCGAAGCCGTCGGGCGGGCCGCCTGCCGCCAGCGTCCCGGCCAGGCCCGGCGTCGCGGGCGTCGTGCCCAGGACCGGCAGGGCCGGCGGGCGGGGCGGGCCGACGAGCGACTGGACGCGGGCCAGCGCGTCGCGCATCCCCTGCAAGCTCCCGGCCTGCCCGGTGACGGCGTCGCCGAGACGGCTCATGCGCGCCACGAGCGTGCGCACGTGCGCGCTCGCGGCGTCGGCGTCCCGCCCACGCCACGCGGAGCCGAGCTCGACATGGGCCCGCTCGAGACGCTGCGCGGCGGCGCGGAGCTCCTCACCTCGAGCGGCGTGGCGCACGCGGGCCGAGTCGATCGCACCCGGGTCGGCGCCGTCGTGGACCCACCGGTGGATCAGCTCGTGGCTGATCGCCGACGTGTCGCGCCCGCCCCACGGGACGCCGGGGACCGGCACGGTCCACCACCTCCCGCGCCCGCACACAGGTCCTGACGCGGGGAGCCTAGGTCCGACCGGGCGATGGTGGGGAGCGAATCCTCCCCTCGCCTCGGTTCGGGTGGTCAGAACGGCGGTGGGTCGGGGTCGTCGTCGGGTGGTCCGGGTGGAGGTGGGGGTGGGGGTGGCTCCCGGGCCACCCCGGCGGTGGGTCTCAGAGCCCGAACCGGCTCCACAGAGCCCGGTGCTCGACCCACTCCAGCGCCGCGCCGACGGGGTCGAGACCCGCGGCCGAGAGACCCGACGGACCCAGCACCCCGCCGAGCCCCAGCCGCGCGAGCAGGGGCTTGCGGGGCTCGACGGTCGCCGGCTCGGCGTCCGGGAAGCGACGGGCCAGCACCTCGCGGGCGGTGCCGAGGTCGTCGACGAGCCCCAGATCGAGGGCCCGCCGGCCCGTCCAGACCTCCCCGGTGAACAGGTCCTCGGTCTCACGCAGCGCGTCCCCGCGACGCGAGCGAACCCACTCGATGAACAGGTCGTGCAGCTCGGACTGCATGCCGAGCAGCCACTCGACGTCCTCGGGCTTCTCGGGCTGGAAGGGGTCGAGGCGCGCCTTGTTCTCGCCCGCGGTGTGCAGCCGGCGCTCGATGCCGTAGCGCTCGATGAGGCCGGTGAGCCCGAAGCCGCCCGAGACGACCCCGATCGAGCCGACGAGCGACGTGGGGTGCGCGTAGATCTCGTCGGCGGCACACGCCAGCCAGTAGCCACCCGAGGCGGCGACGTCCTCGCAGAAGGCCAGCACCGGCAGCTCGTGCTCCTGGGCCAGCCCCCGGATGCGGTCGGCCACCAGCGCGGACTGCGTCGCCGACCCACCCGGCGAGTTGATCACCAGCGCCACGGCCTCGACCCGGTCCGCGGTGAACGCGCGCTTCAGGGCGTCCTCCACCGCGTTGATGTTGATGACCGCCCGCGGCACCGGCCCCGTGGTCGCCGCGATCACGCCCTGCAGCCGCACCACGCTCACCGTGCGTGTGCCGGTCGCCGCCGCGAGGGGACCGGGCAGGACCGAGGACAGGGCCGAGCCGAACCGCAAGTTCATGGCCTCGAGGCTAGCCGCCCTCCGGGTGACGTCGAGATCAGCTCAGACGCGCACGCCCGCCCGGAACTTCGGCACGCGCAGGATGATCTTCGTTCCCGCGCCGCGCTCGGTCTCCACCACCAGGCCGTAGTCCGGGCCGAAGGCCGAGCGCATGCGGTCGTCCACGTTGCCGAGGCCGACGTGCGCGCCGGAGAGGTGCGCGTCGCGGTTCTCCTCCTTGAGCGCCTTCGGGTCCATCCCGACGCCGTCGTCCTCGACGATGATGGTGCACTCGGACCCGGAGTCCTCCGCGGTGAGCGACACGGTGCCCCCGCCCGGCTTGCCCGACAGGCCGTGGCGTACGGCGTTCTCGACCAGCGGCTGGAGCGCGAGGAACGGCAGCACCACCGAGAGGACCTCGGGCGCGACCTGCACCTTCACCGTCAGCCGGCTGCCGAACCGGGCGTGCTCGAGGGCCAGGTAGCGGTCGATGTTCTTGAGCTCGTCGGCCAGCGTCGTGTACTCGCCCGCCTGGCGGAACGAGTAGCGCGTGAAGTCGGCGAACTCCATGAGCAGCTCGCGCGCCCGCTCCGGGTCGGTGCGGATGAACGACGCGACGGTGTTGAGCGCGTTGTAGATGAAGTGCGGCGAGATCTGCGCGCGCAGCGCCCGCACCTCGGCGCGGTTGAGCCGGGCGCGGGACTCGTCGAGGTCGGCGAGCTCGAGCTGACTGGAGACGTAGCGGGCGACCTCGGCCGACGCGCGCAGCAGCACCGGGCCCGGGGTGTCCGCACTGACCGCGGCCAGCGTGCCGGCCACGTTGCCGTCGACCTCCAGCGGCACGACGACGATGCCGCGCACCGGGCAGTCCTGCGAGCCGCACTCGATGTCCTTGCGGCTGGCCACCTGCTGGCGGCCGGTGCGCATGACCTTCTCGGCGTACTGACGCACGTCCAGGCTGTGGTGCTCGGCCTCCCCGTCCCATGCCAGCGGCACGCAGTCCGAGCCCGTCATCGACAGCGCCTCGGTGTCCAGCAGCGTCCGCAGGTAGGGCACCGCGAACTGCGCCGACGACTCCGAGAGCCCCTCGCGCAGCGCGGGCGCCGCCAGCGAGACGGTGTGCAGCGTCGAGAACGTCGCGCGCTCCAGCGGCGACGCGAACTCGTTGCGCCGCTTCACGCGCCGGTAGACCAGGACCGCGACGACCAGTGCCACGACGACGGCGAGCGCCGCGAGCAACCGCGGGTCGGTCAGCCAGCTGGGCACGGCGACTATTTGACCAGACGCGACAGGCGGCGGTCCGCCAGCGCTCGCCCCTGGGTCTGGCAGGTGGGGCAGTACTGGAAGGACCGTTCGGCGTAGGAGACCTCGCGCACGGTGTCCCCGCAGACCGGGCAGGGCAGCCCGGTGCGCGCGTGCACCCGCATCCCGGAACGCTTCTCGCCCTTGAGACGGGCCGCGTCCTGGCCCACCGCGCGCTCGACGGCCCCGGACAGCACCGCGATCATCGCGCCGTGCAGCCGGTCGGCGGCCTCGACGTCGAGCTTCCCCGCCGTGGCGAACGGCGACAGCTTGGCGACGTGGAGGATCTCGTCGGAGTAGGCGTTGCCGATCCCGGCGATCACCTGCTGGTCGGCCAGCAGCGTCTTGAGCCGCGTCGACGGGTGGGCGGCCAGCAGCTCGCCGAACGTCCCGCGCCCGATGGTCAGCGCGTCCGGACCCAGCTTCGCGACGCCGGGCACCTCGGCGGGGTCGGCCACGAGGTAGACGGCCAGCCGCTTCTGCGTGCCCGCCTCGGTGAGGTCGAAGCCGGGGCCGCCGACCGTCTCGAGGTGCACCCGCAGCTCCAGCGGGCCCTTGCCCGGCTTCGGCGGGGTCGTCGAGGCCTGGTCGTGCCAGCGCAGCCAGCCCGCCCGCGACAGGTGCACGACGAGGTGCAGGCCGTCGAGGTGGACGTCCAGGAACTTCCCGTGCCGCGACGCGCCGGTGACCAGCCGGCCGGTGATCGCCGACAGCGGCGGGTCGAACGTCTTCAGCGCGGTCATGCTGGCGAGGTCGGCGCGCGCCACCGGCCGGGCCAGCGCGTGGGTGCGCAGGTGCTCGGCGAGGGCCTCGACCTCGGGCAGCTCGGGCACGTCAGCTCACCGGCCCGTCAACTCACCGGCTGCAGCGGACTGTCGGCGTACGCGGGGGTCGCGCGGGTCTCGAGGCTGCGGATGGTCTGGTTCATCTCCTCGCGGGCGGCGGACGTGCCGCGCACCCAGCCGACCCACCGCTCGGGCGACGACCCGTCGGAGCCGCCCGGCGTCTCGGCCACGAGCGTGCGCGGGCGGCGCAGCACCCAGCGGCCGGGGAAGAACCCGATGATGAGCAGCAGGATCGCCCAGACCCAGAGGGGCACGACCACGCCCTGGCTGCCCGTGGCCCACCAGGCGAGCAGCGCGACCCACAGCAGGCCCATGATCGAGACGATGCCGATGGCCGCCAGCTGGCCACCCTGCATGTCGTGCTCGAAGTCCTCACCCGTGGCCGGATCGGTCCACTCCAGCTTCTGGCGCACCATCCACTGCCGTCCGTCGGCGGCGCGCACGATGCGTATCTTGGCCACGGGCCCAGCTTAGCGCCGGTCTACCCCTGGTCACGGCGCCAGACGGGCGCGCCGAGCGCCCCCGCGCCGCCGACCTGCTCGCGCAGCTCGCGCTTGAGCACCTTGCCCGCCGCGGACACCGGCAGCGCCTCGGCGACGTGCAGCGCGCGCAGGCGCTGGTACGGCGCGACGTGCTCGTCCACCGCCGCCGCCAGCCGCGCGGCGACCTCCCCGTCGATCGTGGTGCCGGGCGCGGGCACGACGACCGCCACCGGCTCCTCGCCCACCGCCGGATCGGCCCGGCCCACGACGGCGGCCGCGCTGACCTCGGGCTGGGCCACGAGCAGCTCCTCGAGGTGGCGCGGGTACACGTTGTAGCCCTTGTAGAGCAGCATGTCCTTGGCCCGGTCGACGATCTCGAGCAGGCCGTCCTCGCCGATCACGCCGATGTCGCCGGTGCGCAGCCACCCGTCGACGAGCGTCGCGGCGGTGTCCTCCGGCCGGTCGAGGTAGCCGACCATCACCTGCGGCCCGCGGGCCCAGACCTCGCCCGGCTCCCCCGCCGGCACCGGGGCCCCGGGCTCGCCGACGACGATCTCGGTGTCGGGCACGGGGACGCCGACGGTGCCGATACGCCGGTGCGCCGAGCGGGCGGTGGCGCCGAAGGTCAGGCCCATCGTCGCCTCGGTCATGCCGTAGCCCTCGACGATGACCGCCTCGGGCATCCGCTCGGCCAGCCGCTCGGCCAGCGCCACCGGCATCGGCGCGGCGCCCGAGCTGATGCCCTGCACCGAGGTGAGGTCGCGCGACGCGGACTCGGGGTGGGCGAGCAGGGCGTGGAACAGCGGCGGGGCACCGGTCACCGTGGTGACGCGGTGGGTCTCGACGTCGGCCAGGAAGCGGGCCGGGTCGAAGCGCTCGTGCACGATCACCGTCGTCCCCGTGACCAGCGGGACCGTCATGCCGCCGACGGTGCCCATGGCGTGGAACCACGGGGCGACGGCGATCCCGACGCCCTCGCCGAGGCGCACCGGCCACTCCTCGGCGGGCCCGATCTGCTCGACGGTGACGTCGCCGCCGACACCGTGCTCCGGGCGCGAGCCCGTGGTGTGGCACGCGTACTGCAGCACGTTGGCCACGACGTTCGCGTGGGTGAGCACGACGCCCTTGGGCCGGCCGGTGGTGCCGCCGGTGTAGGAGAGATGGGCGCGCGCCACCGAGGGGTCGAGGTCGAGCACGGGCGGGGCCTCGGCGTCCTCCGACCCGAGCCCGACACCGTCGGTCGGGATGAGCGGCACCCCCGCGCCGACATCGGCGAGTCCCACGACCGCCACCGCGCCCGCGTCGGCGAGCTGGGAGGCGACGCCCTCGGGCGGCAGCTGGGGGCTGACCGGGCTGAACGTCGCCCCGGCCAGCAGGATCCCGTGGTAGGCGACGGGGAAGGCCAGCGTGTTGGGCAGGTGCACGCCCACGACGTCGCCGGGCCGGACCCCCCGCGCCTGCAGGTGGTGGGCGAACCCGCAGGCCGCACGCCAGAGCCCGGTGAACGTCAGCTCGCGGCCGTGATGGGAGAACGCGACACGGTCACCGAAACGGCGGGCCGCCCCGTCGAGCAGGGCTCCCACCGGCACCTCGGGGTACGGGAGCCGCTCCGGCACCCAGGTCCGCCAGTCCGCCGTCGGCTCCGACACCGTCATGGCCGGAACCCTAAACAGTCGTTCAGGGGGGGAGGAAGATCAGCGGTCGAGGAAGTCCTCGAGGACCGGGCCGAGCTCGTGCGGCCGGGTCAGGAGGCCGACGTGGCCGCCGTCGTGCAGGTGCACGGTGGAGTGCGGCAGCAGGGCGCCCATGATGTGCGCGTTGACCACGGGGATGACCGGGTCGAGCCGCCCGTTGAGCACCAGCGTCGGCGCGGCGATCAGCGGCAGGACGGGGAGGCTCGTCCAGCTCAGGAGCGCCATCAGCTGGTACAGGTAGCCACGCGGGTCCACCTCGCGGGCGCGGGAGAACACGGCGTCGACCTCGGCCTGCGACTCCCCGACGTAGATCTCGGCGCCGGCCTCGCGGCGGTAGGTGCGGTCGTTGTAGCGCCGCGGTGTGAGCATCTTGGTCAGCACGCTGAGCCGCGCCGGCACCATCCAGGCGCCCATCCCGGTGCTGACCAGCGCCAGCTTGCCGGTGCGGTCCGGGTGCTGGAGGGCGAACTGCTGGGCGATGCCGCCGCCCCACGACAGGCCGAGCACGTCGGCACGCCGGTAGCCGAGGCGGTCGAGCAGCCCCGCGAGCAGGTAGGCCAGGCCGCACATCGGCAGCGGCACCCACGGCAGCGGCGACCCGCCGATGCCGGGGACGTCGAAGCGGACCACGGGGCGCTGCGGGTCGAGCGCCTCGACCAGCGGGTCGAGGAACTCAAGGCTCGCGCCGATGCCGTTGACCAGCACCAGCGGTCGGCGCCCGGGCGCGCCCGGACGGTGGGCGACGTGCAGCCGGTGCCCGGCGACGACGACGTCGGTGACGTCGCCGATGTCGGGCGGGGCGGTATGGGCGGCGGGCTCCGGGGCGGGCTCGGGAAGCGACAGGGCGCTCACGGGGCGTCCCTCCCGTCGGGTCCGCCCGCCGTGTAACTGCGGTACACGGAGATCAGGGCCTCCTTCTGGGCGTCGGAGAGCCGGGGGTCGGCGCGGATCGCCCGCTCGGCGGACGACGCGCCGGCCTCGGCCGGGGGATGACCCCCGGCCTGCTCGCGCACCAGGCCGGCCTGCAGCAGCAGGGTCTCGGCGGAGATGTCGAGCGCCTCCGCGATCGCGTGCAGCACACGGACCGAGGGCTCGTGGAGCCCCCGTTCGATCTGGCTCAGGTAGGGGTTCGAGATGTTGCTCAGGGCCGAGAGCTGCCGCAGCGAGAGCCGGGCGAGCTTGCGCTGGCTGCGGATGAACCCGCCGAGGGCACGGCGGTGGTCCTCCCAGGCCCGGCCCGGGTCGGACACGTCGGTCAGCGGCGCGCGGCCGGCGGCGTGACGACCGTGAGCGGACGCAGCGCGGGCGCGACGGCCCCGAGGGCGTGGTGGACCGCGGAGCGCTGCGCCTCGAGCACCTGCACGCCGGTGTCGTAGAACCGGTCGACGGCCTCGGCCGCGGTGCGCGGCAGCGCGGTGGCGTTGGCGGCCGTCGCGGCCGTGGCGGGGCCGTCGGCGACGCCCGGCGCGAGACCCGGGAGGCTGCGCAGCACGGTGGCCCAGCTCTCGGCGACGGAGCCGGCGAGACGGAGACCGGCCTCCTGGACCTGGGTGATCATGTCGAGAGCCTGGTCGCGGGTCTCGTCGGCGGTCGGGGTGGCCATGGGGGAGATACCTCCGTCGTCGGTGACCTGCTCAGTTTACCAAGCACACGCGGCCACGGTCCGCCCTGCGGTGAGCGCGGTCACCGGGCAGTCACCCTCCGTCATAAGGGTGCGTCACAGCGGCGGCAGCGACGACACCAGGAGCGCGCGCTGCTCGGCCACGTACGAGGCGCACCCGGCACAGCCGCAGCGGCCCTCCCGGCTGGTCATCAGCAGGTCCAGCCGCAGGAACACCCGGTCGTAGCCCGGGCCGACGGCGCGGTCGACGTGGTGGCGGAGGTCGACGGAGGCATGACGGTCCATGCGGGCACCCTCGCGAGGTGAAGGTGGGCGGGGCTGTTGCGCGGAGCGCACGGGACGTGCGCCCCACGCAACCGTGACGGAGCGCGATCCGGCCCGTCAACCGTCGATCGCCCGCCGGGCGGCCGCCGTCACCCGCTCGCCCGACCGCGGCGACGGGCGCCGATCACGACGTCCCGAGGACGTACGAGCCCGGCGCGTCCTCCAACGGCGGGTAGGCGTCCGACCCGGTCGGCGGCGGTTGGCGCATCCCGCCGCCGCGCTCGGCCATCCAGTCGCGCCACGGTTCCCACCAGGAGGCGCTCACCTCGGTCGCCCGCTGCATCCAGGTGTCGGCGTCCGGCGCGGCGTCGCCGCCGACGGTGCCGATCCAGTACTTGGCCTTCTTGCCCGGCGGGTTGACCACGCCCGCGATGTGCCCGCCGTTGGACAGCGTGAAGGTGACGTCGCCGCCGAGCAGGGTGGTCGACTGGAACGAGGTGCGCCACGGCGCGATGTGGTCGTTGATCGCGGCCACGATGAACGTGTCGTTGGTGACCGACTTCAGCGACAGGTGCTCACCGAGCAGTTCGAGCTCGCCCCGCGCCAGCTCGTTCTGCAGGTAGAAGTGCCGCAGGTAGAACGCGTGCATCTTCGCCGGCATGCGCGTGGAGTCCGAGTTCCACGCGAGGATGTCGAACGCCGGCGGCGTCTTGCCCTCCAGCCAGTTCGGCCCGACGTAGTTGAAGATCAGGTCGTTGGCCCGCAGGAGGTCGAACGTCGTCGCCATCGACTCCGAGGGCAGGTAGCCGGTGCGCGCCATCTTGCGCTCGAGGCGCTCGACGATCTCCGGGTCGACGAAGCTGCTCACCGGGCCCGGGTCGGAGTAGTCGAGCAGGGTGTTCGTCAGGGTCAGCGAGTTGAGGCGGTGGCCCTGGCCGCGGGCGTGCAGCATCGCGGCGGCGATGGTGGCCATGAGGCCGCCGAGGCACAGGCCCACGAGGTTGACCTTCTCGGCACCCGTGATGTCCTGGACGACGTCCAGCGCGGCCAGGTTGCCGAGCTCGAGGTAGTCGTCGAGCCCGGTGTCGGCCATCGACTCGTCGGGGTCGCGGTAGCTGATGACGAACACGGTGTGCCCGTGCTGCACCGCCCACTCCAGGAGGCTGCGGCCCGGGGCGAGATCCATGATGTAGTACTTGTTGATCCACGGCGGGCTCACGAGGATCGGGATCTCGTGGACCTCGTCGGTCTGCGGTTCGAACTGGATGAGCTCCATCAGCCGGTTGCGGTAGACGACCTTGCCCGGCGTCGCGGCCAGCTCCTTGCCGACGCGCAGCTGCGACCGGTCGACCTGGCGGGGACGGCCCTGGTTGGTGGCCAGGTCGTCGAGCATCTGGCGGGCGCCGGTGAGCACGCTCGACCCGCCGGTCTCGAACGCCCGCTTGAGCGCCGAGGGGTTGCCGGGCAGGACGTTGGTCGGCGAGATCACGCTGCCCAGGACGTCCATCAGCATCGACGCGCGCTCGCGCGACGACTCGTCGAGCCCGGCCGCCCCGACGAGGTCGTGCAGCGTCTGCACCAGCGCGAGGTACTGCTGGCGCAGACCCCAGTAGACCGGGTTCTCCTCCCAGGTCGGGTCCTTGAAGCGCCCGTCCTTCTCGACGGGCACCGGGCCCTCGGCGGACGACCCGAGCGCCCGCGCGATCGTGGCCGTGCCGATCCGGGCGGCGAGACCGGCGTGCCCCGCGATCACCCGGCCCACGTCGGACGGGTGGGTCACGATGCCCTGCGCGAGCTGGACGACCGTGCGGCCCCACAGGGCCGGGTCGACCTCGGCCAGCACGTCGGCGGGCACCACGGACTCGAGGGCGGACGCCATGTCGACGGCGTCGCGGCCCACGGGTGTCCGGCTGCGGTACTCGAAGGTCGAGTTCCGCTGCGCCCCGTCTCCCGCCTGCTCCACGGTCATGTCGGCGACCTCCACGTCGGCTCCCCGGAACGCGCCGCGCCTGGCGCGCCCCGGGGGAAGTGTGCCCCGAGGCGACGTGGGTCACACGGTTACCGGCCAGTCAGAGGTCTCCGTCTCACGCGCGACCGTTCAGCTCAGCCCGCGAGCGGGCCGCGCTTGCGGGCGACGATGCCCTCGTAGAGCAGTGGGGTGCGGTCGGTGGCCAGGCGGTGCTGGAAGCGCTCGCGTCGCACGACCTCGAGGGCACCGGAGCGGATCGACTCGCCGATCATGCCCGCGAAGCCCGAGGTGTCGGTGGCCTCGAGGAACGCGTCCTTGATGGTCATGACCACCCAGCCGTCGGGCGCGATGAGGTCGTAGGCGGTGCGGAAGGCCGCCGGTGGGATGTCGCCGAAGCCCAGGGCGGCGACGACGGTCAGCGTGTCGAGCCGGTGCGCCAGCAGGGTCTCGCGCTGCGGCGCGGGCAGCCGGGTGAAGTCGGCGACGTGGTAGTCGGCGTAGAGGTCCGGACGGTCGCGCTCGGCGGCCTCCTTGGCCTCGACGAGGATGTCGACCCCGACGGTGTGCGCCACGCCCACCGCGGCGAGCTCCTCGGCCATGATGCCGTTGCCGGCCCCGAGGTCGAGCACGCGCAGCGTCTCCGCCGGCACGCCGGCCGTGGCCAGGGCCTCGTTCAGCAGGCCCACCATGAAGCGCGGCGAGTCGCAGCCCAGGACGTCGTAGAAGATCTTCTCGTACAGCCCGGGCATGCGGAAGATCTTGTCGTAGTCGTGGAACCGGTACTCGCGCCACGTGCCGTCGGGCTCGGCGACGACGCACCACTCGTCGTCCTGGCTGAACTTGCTTCCCGGCTCCGGCAGGGCCAGCCGCAGCGTCGTCCGGGCCTCCTCCAGGCTCATGTGCCGGGAGGGCGGGGTCGCCGTCCGCTCGAGGACCGCCCGGTGATCGCGACTGCCGTTCGTGCCGTTGACCGCTGTCGGTGCCATCGCTGACCTCTCCTCGGAGGTGTCGCCCACCGGGGGCGACGGAGCTGGACGCGGGCAGAGGTGGACGCCCGCGCAGAGCATCACGCGCTGCGATCGTCGTCAGCGTCCGCGCCGGGGGTCAAGCCATGGGGCGTCAATAGAATCAACGTCACGGTGGCACCGGGCCGCTACTGCCAGCGACCGCCCTGGGGCCCACGCGGGTCGTAGCGGGCGGTGCGGTCGTCCTGGCCGGGGTACGGGTCGGCGTAAGGACCCCGCTGCTCGTACGGCTGCTCGTAGGTGCCGTAGCGCTGGTCGTAGCGCCCGTCGTACTGGCGCCCGCCCCACCCGCCGGAGCTCACGGGGCGGACCGCGGTGCGCGAGACACCCGAGAGCATCGAGATGATCGCGAGGCCGATGGCCGCGTACAGGACCGCCGTCGCGATGTGGTCGATGACGCTGCCGCGGGCGAGGAAGACCTGAAGGAGCAGGACCACGAGCGCCAGCACGACGAGCGCCGAGAAGAACGTCGCCGGGCGCGGCGTGGTCAGCAGCAGCAGGTGCAGCAGGGCGGTGCCGGCGAGCGCCGCGATCGCCGCGGCCACCGGAATGATCGTCATGGCGTTGTCGACCAGCGCGCCGCTGCGCTCCGCGGTCTGGATGCCCAGGTCGAAGACGTTGGAGATGATGAGGACGCCGACGATCGCGATGCCCGCGGCCACCACGGCGGTGGCGATGCCGCCGGCCCACAGGCGCTTGCCGAGCACCTCCACGTCGCCGTCGTCCCACGAGCGCTGCGGGTAGCTCACGACCTCGTCCTCTCCCCCGACGCCGGGCGCCGGTGCCCACCGGCGTCAGCGTCGGTTGTACCGCACCCGCCCCGGCCACGGGGGGACGATCCCCCGCGCGCACGGAGCCCACCTTGACGCACGCCCCGCGGCGCCGTTCGGTAGGGCGCGACCCGCCGTCGCGCGACGAGGAGCGAGGCCCGCATGACGTCCCGCCAGCCGGAACTCCCCCGGACCCCCCGCCGCCTGCCGCGGCCCGCGGAGCTGCGCCCGTTGCTGCGCCTGGCGCGCCCCGACCCCGACCCGGTGCGCCGTCGCCTGGCCCGGGCGCACACGGTCGGCGACCTCCGGGAGATCGCCCGGCGCCGCACCCCCCGCGCGGTGTTCGACTACACCGACGGCGCGGCCGAGGGCGAGGTGTCGCTGACGCGGGCACGGGCGGCGTTCGCGGCCCTGGAGTTCCGGCCCTCGGTGCTGCGCGACGTGTCGACGGTCGACACCGCGACGACGTTGCTCGGCGGGCCCTCGGCCCTCCCGTTCGCGTTCGCGCCCACCGGGTTCACGCGGATGATGCACCACTCCGGCGAGCCGGCCGTGGCGCGCGTGGCGGCCCGGCTCGGGGTGCCGCACACGCTCTCGACGATGGGCACGACCTCGCCCGAGGACCTCGCCCTCGCCGCGCCGGAGACCCGGCGCTGGTTCCAGCTCTACCTGTGGCGTGACCGCGAGGCCAGCGCGGCGATCGTCGACCGGGCGAAGGCCGCGGGCAACGAGGCGCTGATGCTCACCGTGGACACGCCGGTCGGCGGGGCGCGGCTGCGCGACGCCCGCAACGGCCTGACGATCCCGCCGGCGCTGACGCCCCGCACGCTCCTGGACATGGCGCGCCACCCGCACTGGTGGCTCAACGTGCTCTCCACCGAGCCGCTGGAGTTCGCCGCCCTGTCGTCGTGGGGCGGCACGGTCTCCGAGCTGATCGACACGATGTTCGACCCGGCGCTCACGATGGACGACCTCGCGTGGCTCCGATCCACGTGGAACGGCCCGCTCGTCGTCAAGGGCGTGCAGACCGCGGCCGACGCGCGGCGGGTGGTCGACGCCGGCGCCGACGCGGTGGTCGTGTCCAACCACGGGGGCCGCCAGCTCGACCGGGCGCCCGTGCCGCTGGAGACGCTGCCGTCGGTGGTCGCCGAGGTCGGCGGCGACGCCGAGGTGCTGCTCGACACCGGGATCACCTCCGGCGCCGACATCGTCGCCGCGGTGGCGCTCGGGGCCTCCGGGTGCCTCGTCGGGCGGGCCTACCTCTACGCCCTCATGGCCGGGGGCGAGCGCGGGGTCGACCGCCTCGGCGAGATCCTCACCGCGGAGATCCGCCGGACGATGGCCCTGCTCGGGGTGTCCCGTGTCGCCGACCTGACCCCCGACCACGTGCGGCTGCGGGGGTGACCGTCAGCGCCGACGGCGGGTGAGCACGACGAACGGGATCGTGCGACCGACCTCCTCGGCGCGGCGCTGGTAGCCCGCGAACGGACGGTACGTCGCGATGGCGGCGGGCCACAGCCGCGCGCGCTCCTCGTCGGTGGCGACGCGGGCGTGCACCGGCCGCACCTCGTCGCGCACCTGCACCGTGGTGTCCGGGTGCGCGCGCAGGTTGTGGAACCACGCCGGGTGTCGCGGGTGCCCCCCGTACGACGCGACCACGACGAGGTCGTCCGGGTCGTCGGGGTGGGTGAAGTACAGCAGCGGCGTCGTGCGCGGCCGCCCGCTGCGGGCTCCGACGTGGTCGAGCAGGAGCATCGTCGGCAGACCCGGCGCCGTGTGTCCGAGTCGCCCGCCCGTCCGGCGGTAGAGCGCGATGTGGGCGCGCGTCACCGCCCCGACGACGGGGCGGAGACGGTCGAGCGCGCGGCCGAAGCCCTGGGTGGAGACCACCCGGCGCACCGTAGTGGTGCGCCGGGCGGCCTACAGCGTGAGCAGCCGGTCGAAGAACTCCCGGTAGCGCTGCACGGCGCGACGCATCTCCTCGGTGGAGGGCTCCCCGCCGAGCTGGTTCGGGTCGAGGGCGCTGCGCTGGCTGGAGAACGTGCGGGACAGCTCCTCGAGCACCTCGCCCACCAGGCCGTCGGCGCGCGACACCGCGTCCTGGGGCCGGTCGACGAACATCATGCGCACGTCCTCCCACTGCGAGCGCCACTGCGACGCCCGCTCCGGGTCGATGATCGTGCCGCGGGGCTCGTCCGAGCCCTGGTCGTGCCCGCCCCGGGCGGTGGCGCCGGCCTGCTCCTGGCCCGCCTGGACCGGGGCGTCGTGACCCCCGTCGTGGCCCGGGCCGCCCGTGGGCTCGCCCGGCGCCCCCCGACCGTGGTCGGGCGGGCCGGGGTAGGCACCGGGTTGTCCGCCCTGTCCCGGGCCCACACCACCGGGGCCGGTGCCGGCCGGCTGGCCCGGCGCGTCGCCGTACTGCTGCTGGGCCGGCGCCGGTCCCCCCGAGGGGGCGTACTGCGCGTGCTGGGGGAGGTGCTGCTCGCCGCCGTGATGCTGGCCGTGCTGCTGCTCGTGCGGGCCGCCGAACTGCTGACCGTGCTGGCCGTACGGCTGCTGCTGCCCGCCCGGCTGCTGGCCGGCGTACGGCTGGCCCCCGTGCTGCTGGCCCCCGTACTGCTGGCCCCCGTACTGCTGGCCGGGCTGGTCGCCGTGTCGCTCGGTGTACGGGGTGCCGGTCGGGACGCCCTGCGGCGCGTGCTGGCCGTAGGGGTCGCCGTACCCGCCGCCGGGCTGTCCGCCGTACGGCTGGCCCTGCGGCCCCCCGGCGTTCTGCCGGGGGTCCTCGTCGTACCCGCCCGGACGCTCGTGCTCGTCGGCGGTGTGACCTGCGGGCTGGCCCTGCTCGGGGTGGCTCATCGCCTGTGCTCCTGGTGTCCGTCGGGTCCGCCGGCCGCACGGGGCGCCGACGCGGGGCGTCCGGGGCCGGGCGCCCCGTCGGGGGGTCCGCCCGGGCCGGGTGCGTTCCCGGGCGGCGGTCCCTGCGGGGGCGGCGCACCCTGACCGGGCCCGCCACCGCCCGGGGCGATCCGTTCCGTGCCGGCCTCGGGGTGCCCACCGCGCGCGTCCCGTCCACCGGCCATCCGCTCGGTCGCGCCCTCGCGTCCGCCGTGCCCGCCGTACTCGTCGTGCCCGCCGTCGTCGAGCAGCGCCTCGACCAGGGAGCGGTACGACGTGAACGCGCTGCGCAGGTCCTCGGTGCTCGCGGTGCCGTCGCGGTGGGCGGTGGTGATGCGCTGGGCGTTCCGGTAGTCGTCGACGAGGTGGGGCTGGGCCACGGAGAGGTCCTCGGCCCGCCGCCGGGAGTCCTCCACGGGGTAGCCGCGCTGGCGCATGATCGTCACGACCAGCGCGTCGGCGTGCTCGACCGCGCCGCCGGGGTCGTCGACGAAGCCCCGCTGCACCTGCTGCCAGTCGGCGCGGAAGCGCTCGCGCTCGTCGGGCTGCAGGGGGCGCAGTTCGTGCTGGTCGTGGCGCTCCTTGCGCTCCCGGAGCTCCTTCGCGGCCTGCTTGCGGTCGCCGGTCTCGGCGACGCGGCGCTCGTACTCCGGACCGAACTCGTCGGCGAGCGCGCGCTCTCGTCGACGTCGTGCGAGGACGAGGGCGGCGATGCCGAGGAGGACCAGCACCACCACCACGACGATGATCACGACACCTGCGGTGCCCATCGCGGGACCCCTTCCGAGAGCCGGGACAGGTGATCAGAGTTCCCACCCCGGGGTCGTCACTCACGCGGCCATCGGCCCGTACCGGGGAAATAGTTCCCCGATGCGGGCCCCACGCTCATCCCTTCTGTGCTGCGCCGCGCTCCTCGCGCGGACGACGCCGTTGCGCCACGTCGCCGATGGCGGGTGGCTCGTAGGAGACGTCGCCCGGGTTCACGTCGACCCCGGGCGGCACGATCTCGTCGATGCGGTCGAGGACCTCGTCGTCGAGGGTGACCTCGGCCCCGGCGAGGACGTCGTCGAGCTGCTCCGTGGTACGCGGGCCGATGATCGCCGAGGTGACGGCCGGGTGGGCGACCGCGAACGCCATGGCCATGTGCACCATCGACAGGCCCGCCTCCTCGGCGAGCGGGATCAGCTCCTCGACCGCGTCGAGCTTGCGCTCGTCGGTGAAGCGACCGGGGGTGCGCTGCGCCCGCTGCGTCCCGGCCTCCTGCCCCTTGCGGATCCTGCCGGTGAGCATGCCCATCGCCAGCGGGCTCCAGACCAGGGCGCCCATGCCGTAGCGGCGGCACACGGGCAGGACCTCGCGCTCGATCCCGCGGTTGAGGATCGAGTACGGCGGCTGCTCGGTGCGGAACCGCTCGAGGCCGCGGCGCTCGGCGACCCACTGGGCCTCGACGATCTCGGAGGCGGGGAACGTCGACGACCCGATGGCGCGGACCTTGCCGCTGCGCACGAGGTCGGTGAGCGCGGAGAGCGTCTCCTCGACGTCGGTGTCCGGGTCCGGACGGTGGATCTGGTAGAGGTCGAGGTGGTCGGCCTGAAGGCGCCGCAGGGAGTTCTCCACCTCTCGCACGAGCCATCGCCGCGAGTTGCCCCGGTGGTTGGGGTCGTCGCCCATCGGGGCGTGCGCCTTGGTGGCCAGCACGACGTCGTCGCGGCGGCCGTGCAGCGCCTTGCCGACGATCTCCTCGGACTCGCCCTGGGCGTAGACGTCGGCCGTGTCGACGAAGTTGATCCCGGAGTCCAGCGCCTTGTGGATGATCCGGATCGAGTCGTCGTGGTCGGTGTTGCCCCAGGCGCCGAACATCATGGCGCCCAGGCAGTACGGGCTGACCTTGATGCCGGTCCGGCCCAGCGTCCGCATCCTCACGGGGTCCGCCCTCCTCGTGTGCCCACGTACGTGGTCTCTGCCCCGCCGGGGCCGAGACCACGCACGTGCGGCCTCACGGCTTGAGGACGACCTTGGAATAGCCCTCCTCGCGGCGGTCGAACCGCTCGTACGCGTCCGGGGCCTCCTCGAGCGGCACCTCCTTGGACACCACGAACGACGGGGTGGCACGCCCGGCGAGGATGAGGTCCCGCAGCTGGGCGTTGTAGGCCTTGGCGTCGGCCTGGCCCGTGCCCATCTTCTGGCCCTTCTCGAAGAAGCGGCCGATGTTGAACAGCAGCCGCCCGTTGGCGGCGTTCTCGTCGGGCGCCCCGGGGTCGTTGGGCAGGTAGAGGCCGACGACGCCCAGGCGGCCGGTGTGGCGGACCGCCTCGACGAGCTGGTTGAGCACGATCGCGGGCTGCTCCTCCCCCTCGGCCACGGTGGCCTGGTAGCCCACGGCGTCGATGCCCTTGTCCGCGCCGGCACCGTCGGTCTGGTCGACGACCTGCTCCACCGGGTCGCCGGCCGAGAAGTCGATCGGGATCGCGCCAATCTGCTCGGCGAGCTGCAGCCGGTTGGCCACCCTGTCGACCACGAACACCTTCGACGCGCCCTTGAGCATCGCCGAGTAGGCGGCCATCAGCCCGACCGGCCCGGCCCCGAACACCACGAGGGTTTCGCCGGGGTTGAGGTCGGCGAGCACGGTGGCGTGGTAGCCGGTGGGGAAGATGTCGGCGAGCATCGCGAAGTCGTTCTCGTGCTCGTCACCGGGCGGCAGCAGCAGGCAGTTGAAGTCCGCGAACGGCACGCGCAGGTACTCGGCCTGGCCGCCGGTGTAGGGGCCCATGCCGACGTAGCCGTAGGCGCCGCCCGCGTAGGGCGGGTTGACCGTGAGGCAGAACGCGGTCTTCTGCGCCAGGCAGTTGCGGCAGAACCCGCAGGCCACGTTGAACGGCAGGCTGACCCGGTCGCCCCGCTGGATGTGGGTGACCCCCGAGCCGACCTCCTCGACGATGCCCATGTTCTCGTGGCCGAACACGATGCCGGTGTCGGCCACGGTGCGGCCCTCGTACATGTGCAGGTCCGAGCCGCAGATCGCGGTCGTGGTGATCCGTACGAGGACGTCGGTCGGCGCCTCGATCCGCGGGTCGTCGACGTCCTCGACGGCGACCGAGTGTGGGTCCTTGTAGACGACGGCCTTCACGGCAGCCACCTCCTCGTCGTCGGGTCCCGGCACGGCGTCCGGGACGGGATCACGGGGATTGGCAACCGGTGCGCGCCCACAAACTGACGGGCGACTGACGGCGAGGCCGGCCAGCCGGGCGGGTCAGCCGGGCGGCACGCCCGCCGGCACGCCGATGCGGTCCACGACGGGGATGGTCAGGCGCAGCTCGCCGACGCCGGTGGGGTGGAACGGGTGCTGGTCGTCGAGGGACTGCAGGTCGGGCCCGAGGCCGTCCGGGGACGGCGTGCACAGCGGGGCGAGCGGCGGGTCGACGACGTCGAAGCCGTAGCGGTGGGCGCCGGTGGTGAGCACCTCGTTCAGCTCGGCGTTGCGGTCGGCGAGCAGCTGCACCTCCGCCGGCGTCAGCCCGGGGAACTGCAGCGGGCCTCGCACGGCCGCGCACGAGGCGTCCGGCCGCAGGACGTCGTAGGACGTGACGACGACGACGCGGGGCCGCGACGGCAGGGTCGCGAGGTCGGCGAGGAGGTCGGCGTAGTCGCGGTCGAACGCGGCGAGCCGGTAGCGGAACTCCCCGGCGGTGAAGTTGTCGGCGCAGTCGATGACCGCGTAGCAGTAGCCGATCAGGTCGGTCCAGTTCAGGTCGTTGGGGCCGACGGCCACCACGACGAACGCGGGGTCCTCCACCTGCTTGAGCCGCCCGATCTGCGGCGGCACCACGACGCCGCCGGTCAGTTGCGGTGCCCGCAGGCCGGCCGTGATGCGGGCGCCCGAGCACGCGAGGTTGAGCACCTCGTCGCCGATCGCCGCGCCGACCTGGCGGGCCAGCGAGTCGGTGCTGCGGGCGCAGGCGAGGTCCTCGGGCGAGGCGTCCGGCAGGGTCGGGCCGCCGAGGCGGGCCACCCGCGAGTCACCGATGACGACGCCGCGCACGCCGGAGACCTCGGGACCCACCGGAGACGGGCTCACGTGGTGGGCACCGGTGAGGTCGGTCAGCGAGCGGGCGTCGCGCAGCTCCCGGGCACCCGCGACGGCGAGGACGCCGCTGATCCCCCAGGCCAGCAGCGCCGCGGTGAGCGCGAGGACGGTCGCGCGGGTGAGCCGCCGCGAGAGCTGGCGGGCGATGCGCGCCGGCCGGGCGCCGGCGCCGGAGCGACGCGCCGTGCGCCGCAGCACCGCCAGCACGCGCCACGAGCCGACGACCCCGCACAGCCCGAGCACCACCGCGACGAGCACCAGGGTGGCCCACGCGTACCACCGCTCGAAGCCGTCGACGATCGCCGCGAGCGCCCGCTCGGGGCTGCGTCCCTCGGCCAGCGCGGACAGCGCCCGCCCGGCGCTCTCGTTGCGCTGCACCGGGCCGATCGACAGCTGGGGGCGCAGCGGCCCGTAGATCGTGACGTCGGGGACGTCGAGGCTGGTGTTGCCGACCTGGACGATCCGCGGCGGCCCGGAGAGCGTGGTCGACGGGGGCTGGGCGCCCACGCTGAGCTGCTGGCCGAGGGCCTGGACCTCCTGGTGCGGCGTCAGCAGGACGGCCGCCCAGATGCCGCCGAGCACGCTCGCGACCACGAGCAGGATCGTGAGCGGCGAACGGAGCTCGCGCGCGAACCCGTCGAGGCGAGACACCGTCGACGCGCCTCCTCGCCCTCGTCACCCCGCCCTCGTCACCCCGCCGCCCAGACATACCGCACGGGGAGGGCGGCCGTCACCCGTTCGTGGTGGACCGCGCGCGGCGCTCGACGCGCGCGAGCCCGGCCGCGACGACGGCGGCGACGAGGAACGACAGCAGCGACGCCGAGAGCCACGAGGGCGGGGCGATGCCGAGCGCGTCGCGCACGGCGGTCCAGGCGTCCGACCAGAGGGGCGCGCCCCCGGGGTTGACGAGCTGGTAGGTCACGAGGCCGATCGCCCACGCCACGACCATCAGGGGCCGCGACGGCGCCCACCGCGACAGATCCGGAGCCGCGGCGCCGCGGCGGACCACCGCGTCCCCGACCCCGACCCCGAGCAGCGGCACGAACACCGAGCCGATGACGGCGAGGAAGACCGCGTAGTCGTCGATGGTGACGCCGAGTGCGAGCACCGTGATCAGGGCGCCGATCGCGAGGCACAGCAGCCGCCGGTCGGCGCGCGGGGCGAGGTTCTGCACCGACACCGCGGTCGAGTAGACGTTGGCGAACGACTGGTCGGTCTCGCGGGCGGTGAGCACGAGCAGCGCGACGACCCCGAGCGGGGCGGCGAGCATCGGGGCGAACACCGCGTCGCCGTCGCCGCCGACCAGGGCGAGCGCGGCGAGGCCCACGACGAAGCAGACGATCTGGGTGACGCCGTAGCCGACGGTGGCCGCGGCGAAGGCCGTCGGGACGCGCCGCGAGTGCCGGGAGAAGTCCGACGCGACGGGGATCCAGGACACCGCGACGGCGATCGCGGCGTCGGCGCCGGCCCAGAACCCGGACCAGGACCCGCCCCCGGCGCGGAGGTCGAGCTCCGGCCGCGAGAACAGCCACCAGGCCAGGTAGGCGACCGAGATCGCCACGAGCACGGTCACCACCCGGCGCAGCAGCCGCAGCATGCCGAGCGGGCGCAGCGTCAGCACGGTGGTGACCACCCCGGCGCCCACCACCCACGCCCACGTCGGGCCGCCGAGCGCGAGGGTGCCGGCCTGGGCGATGACGACGAGCTCGAAGGTGCCCCAGCCGATGAGCTGCACGACGTTGAGCACCGAGGGGATCCACGACAGGACGCCACCGAACAGCCCGCGCAGCAGCACCATCGCCGGCGCGCCGGTCGCGGCACCCGGGATCGCCGAGAGCCCGACCATCGCGCTGCCGATCACCGTCCCCACGACCGTCGCCGTGACGGCCGCAGCCACGGCGAGCGGCGGCGCGCCGGCAGGGGCGAGGACCGCGAGCACGCCGGCGAAGCCGAGCAGGCTCACCCCGAGGTTGGCCCAGAAGGCGCCCTGGTCGAGGAAGCCGAGGGTCTTGGGCACCGGTCCCTCGAGGGTGGGGGCGACCTCGGCGGGCGTGCCGGACGTGGACGTGGACGTACTCAACTCGCAGCCTCCCTGCGCCGGCATGACCCGGATCAGGTTCTGACGGTCGGGACCGCGACAGGTCCCCTCTCAGCCCGGTGGCCCGGACTCCCGTGAGCGCCGCCTCTCGGCGCACGCCGACGACCGTAGATCGGCGGGCGCACGAACGCGAGGGGCCGCCCGGCCGTGATCGCGGAGATCACGGCGGGCGGCCCCTCGGGTCGTGCCCGGTCCTGCTGTCGTGCTCGCTCTACTGGGGTAGGTTCGAGCAGGTCCGGTCCTCGTTGATGCAGGCCGCGCCCGCGTCGTTCGAGGCCTGGCTGGCGATGTTGTGGTAGTCGGAGTGGTCGGTCCTCGGGTCGTGCTGCTCGTTCGGGAAGCTGTCGATCTGGAACGTGCGGCCCTCGGGCTGGTCATACTTCAGGGTGATCCGCAGCGCCGGGATCGGCGTCTGGTCGTCCTCGCAGTTGCCCGCCTCGTCCGGGAAGAAGACGTGCGAGCGGAAGTCCTCGGACTCCAGGTTCTCGCCGTCCCAGCAGCTCGGGTAGTCGAGGATGCGCGTGAGCTGCTCGCCCTCGCCGCAGATCGGGTACTGCTCGGTGATCCGGTTCTCGTTGCCCTGCCCGGAGCAGGTGTACTTGGCGTTGACGTTCTTGCCGTCCTGAGCGCCCTGCTTGGCGTTCCCCATGATCAACATCAGGTGGGTCGGCATCGGCTGGATCTCGCGGTCGCCGTGCCCGTGGAAGGTCAGGTCGGCCGAGGCCGGGCGGAGGATCGAGCCGACGTTGCCGTCGAGGCTGCCGCCGTCCTCCCCCTCGTCGGGGCTCTGGCCGTTGATGTCGCGCAGGACCGGCCAGAAGAACGTCGAGCCGTCCCCGTTCACGCAGGAGGTCTGGCCGTTGTCGGCGGCCTCCTGGAGGGGGCCGTCGTCGGAGTTCGCGTCGGTGGTCTGGTTGCCGACGTAGTCGTGGACGTGCTGGGCACCGTTCCGCTTGCCCGGCGCGGCCATGTAGTTGTCGGAGTTGTTGTGGTCGCTCACGCCGCAGTCGACGCTGTACGACCCGCCGTTGAACACGCCACCCTCGCCGATGTTGCCGTTCGCCTCGACGTCGGCGATGTCGACGTAGTCGCCCTCGTCGGCGTTCGCAGCCTCGTCACGACCCGGGAAAGGGTCCTCCTGGGCCGCACGGGCCTCGGCGGCCTCGACCTCGGCGCCCTCGTTGTCGGCCTCGACCTCGCCGACGTCCTCGGTCATCCCGTTCTTCTCGTCGCCGCGGCGCTGGTCCTGGTCCTCCCGGCCGTCCCGGCCGTCCTCCGAGCCGTCCTCCGAGCCGTCGGAGTCATCGCCCGACCCCTCGTCGGACCGCTCGTCGGAGCCCTCGGACTCCTCGTCCGAGCCGCCCTCGGAGTCACCGGAGTCGCCGGAGCCACCGCCGTCGTCGCTGCTGAGGGCACTGAACAGGCCGCCCTCGGAGCCGGAGTCGTCGTCGGCGAACGCCGAGCCGGCGACGGTGACCACGCCGCCGGTGATGAGCAGGGCCGCCACGACGGCGAGGAGCCGTCGAGGCAGTGATACGCGATGCCGTCCGCGTCGGGGCACGGGGAACCTCCTGACGGTGCCCGCGGCCGCCGGGACGGGGGAGCTCGTCCTGGGTCGGCGCCGGGGCACGGGTGTCCTGCGTGATGTGTCGGCGGAGGCACCGGCGGCGGCAGACGAAGGGGGAGCGTCGCCACCGGGCTCCGACGAGAGGTCACGTTAAGGACACGACCGCCGGGCGAGACCCGAGCTGAGAGATCCGTCGTCGGACGGCCGCCCGCAGGCCCGCTCGGCGCGACGAACAGCAGGATGAAGGCTCCGAACGGGTGAATACTTCGCCCGACCGCACCGCGCGTCTCTCAGGAGAGCACCGCCGACGTGCGTCACGTCTCCGCTCGTCGCTCGTCGATTGCCCCGGCGCCGAGAGCGCGTCAAGCTGTCGTCGATGAGACCTGATCGTTATGCGGACGCGGAGCGGGGCCGCGTGCTGTGCGTGGCCCCCTCCCATCGCACAACGAGCGTCCTGGTGGGGACGTTGCGGTCCCACGGCTTCGAACCGCAGCTGCTGCGCGAGAGCTGGAGCGTGGGGGCGACGGCGCGGGCCAGCGGCGCCCGCGCGGTGGTGCTCGACGTCGAGATGCCCGGACTGCGCCCGGTGGAGGTCCTCGCCGACCTGCACCGTGACAGCCCGCGCACGCCGGTCATCGCGCTGACCAGCCCGGAGGCCCGGGACCGCACGGTGTCGACGCTGCGGGCGACGCAGGACGACTATCTGGTGACGCCGTTCCCCATGGAGGAGCTGCTCGCCCGGCTGCGCCTGCGCCTCGGCGACGACCGCCCCACCGCCCAGCTCTTCCTGCGCCGCGGCGAGATCATGGTCGACACGGCGCTCGAGCAGGTGTTCGTCGAGAGCAAGCCGGTGAGCCTCTCGCGCACCGAGTACGCGGTGGTCGACGCGCTGATCCGCCACCCGCGCGGCCAGGCGATGTCGCAGGAGCAGCTCGTCACCCGCGTGTGGGGCGGGCCGCCGACCTCGAACATCGTCGAGGTCTACATCGGCTACCTGCGCCGCAAGCTCGGGGCCGAGCGCATCCGCACCGTGCGGGGACGCGGCTACATCCTCGAGGGCTGAAGCTCGCCTACTCCAGCACCAGGTGCCCGGCGCCACGGCCGATGACGTAGGTCGGCCAGCCCGGGCCGGGGCCGGTCTCGTAGACGAGCTGCCGGTCCGGCGCCTCGACCGGCAGGCGCTCGGCGTGCAGGAAGTTCAGGCGCAGCAGGGCGCCCTCCAGGGGCCCGGCGGTCGCCAGCCGCGAGTCGACGATGGACATCAGGCGGGCGCGGTCGCTGAACTGGTCGACGATGTCGCACTCGCAGCCGAAGGCGAGCGTGCCGATCTCCCCGGGCGCGAGGACGCTCTGGCCCGGCGGCAACGTGCGCCCGAGCTGGGTGCCGGCGTGGAGGTAGTCGGTCGCGCTCGCCCAGTTGCCGAAGATCGCCGGGTGCGGCCACGGGACGCCCAGGGCCACCTGGTTGCCGACGCCGATGCCGGCGACGAGGACGAGCCCGGTGACGACGGTGCCGGTGACCCGCGCGCGCAGGTCGGCGGCACCGACCGCGGCGCACAGCGTCAGCAGCGCCAACGACGGGCAGTAGTACCAGATGTAGGACGAGACACCCATCGCCGCGTAGGCCGCGTAGTGCGCCCCGCCGGCGAGCCCCGCGGCGACGACGACGCGGTCGAGGAGCCGGTCGCGGCCGCGGACCCAGCGCACCGCCGACGCCACGACGGAGACCACACCGACGCCGGCGACGACGCCCACGGCCAGCATCGGGATCGGCCACCGCTCCGCCATGAACAGCGGCCCGTTGCCGAAGACCTCGCCACCCGGGAAGGCCCCGCTGGTCTTGATGATGAGGCTGTCGGGCACGAAGCTCCCGAGCACGAACCACGACCAGACGTGCCACGGCAGCGTGACCAGCGCACCGACGCCGAGCGCCAGCAGCGTCCCGCGCCACGCCCGTGGCCCGCGGACCAGGAACAGCACGACGACGAGGACCACCGCGGGCAGGACGAGGTCCGGCCGTGTGAGCACCGCGAGCCCGGTGACGACCCCGGCCGCGACCGCCCGCCGCTCCGCCGCGTACCGCGCGACGCCGACGAGGGTGGCCGCGACCAGGAACGACTCCATGCCCACGACCGCCGCGAAGACCGGCGAGGTGACGAGCAGCCCGACGGTCAGGCCGGCGACGAGCGGCGGCCGCACCCCGACGAGCCGTCCGAGCTGCGCGGCCCAGACGGCGGTGAGCGCCGTGGTTGCGATGAGCACCAGGCCCACCGCCACCACCGGGCGCCCGGTGACGAGGATGCCGGCCGCGAGCAGCCAGACGTTCAGCGGCGAGGTCGCCGAGTTGGCGTCCCGGAACGGGGTCAGGCCCCAGTGGCCGTGCTCGACGACGTTCCTGGCGTAGTCCAGCGTGATGTAGGAGTCGTCGGGCATCCCGCGGTACGCGACGAGGAACAGCAGCGCGCCCAGCAGACCGCCGCCGGCCGCGACGAGCGCCGTCGACGAGCGCCACCACCGTCGCCGCCGGGCTGACGGCTCGGCCTCGTCGGGGACTGTCGGGACGTCCCGGGGCGGGCCGTCCACGGAGTGCTCGAGGCCGGTGGCCACGTCAGATCGTCCCCATCCGCCGGCTCCGTCCCTCGCGCGCCCGGTGTCGGCGTCCATATCACCACGACCGGCTGCACGTCCGGGCAGCCGGGCTCCGCCGGCGTGGGGCTACGCGGGGAACAGCGTGTCCTCCCGCTGCGCGGGATCGCCGCCGACACGGATGAACCACTCGGTGCCGAAGGCCAGCGCGAAGCGGTCGTCGGGCAGGGAGAGGAAGAAGGAGTCGTCGGCGATCTGGCTGCGGTGCGCGCGCATGGCCTCCCGCTTGGCGGCCAGCCACGGGGTGACGTCGACGCGTGTGGTCAGGGCCGACTCGGGCGAGCCGAAGGCCTCGCTGTCGAGGTCGGGGACGTCCTCCCCCGTCGCGCGCGCCATCTCGATCATCCGGCGGAACTCGTCGCGGTTCGACGTCGCCTCGTACACCCGCGCCGTCCCCGCGAGCTCGCCGGCGCGGCGACCCACGCGGTGCACCTGGATGTGGTCGGGGTGGCCGTAGCCGCCGATGCGGTCGTAGACGGTGAGGACCTCCGCGTCCTCCTCGCGCAGGATCGCGGCCAGGCGCTCGGCGGCCTCCTCCACGTCGGCGGACCAGAACGAGCCGGGCGCGTCGTTGGTCTCGGTGCCGACCATCCCGGAGTCGGTGTAGCCGAGGAACTCCACCCGGGCGACGCCGAGCACGGCCGCCGCGTCGTGGGTCTCGCGGACCCGCCGCTCGGCCAGCGTCTCGCCCACGGTCAGCACGCCCGGGACGATCTCGCCGTGCTCGCCGCGCGTGGCGACCACCAGCACGACGCGGTGCCCGGCGTCGGCGGCCGCGCGCATCACGCCGCCGCAGCTGATGCACTCGTCGTCGGGGTGTGCGTGGAAGGTGACCATCGTCGCCACGCCGTCGACCCTAGTTCGCGCCGATCAGGCCAGCACGAAGGACGCCACCAGGACGAGCAGCACGAGCAGCAGCACCGCGGCCGTGCCCAGGATCGCGCCCGCCCGCGGCCCGGGGCCGCGGGCGAAGAGCTCGCGCCCCTGCAGGCCCTCGGATCGCGCCGCGGCGCTCGCCCACGGCGGGGCCGTCTCCTCGGGCCGCGCCACCCCGCCCCCGGCCGCGCGCGCGGGGACGGCACCGGGCACGAACTGGGTGCGCTCGGGCGGTGCCGGTGGTCGGGCGGGGCCGGTGGGCCAGGACGGCGGGGCGCCGTGCGTGGGCCGGCCGGGCACCGCACGCGCCGGGACGACCTGCGTCTCCTCCGGCGGGCGCCCGGCCGGGACGACCTGTGTGCGGTCCGCGGAGGCGCCGCCGCCGTGCACCACCTGCGTGGTGTCGGGCGACGCCTCGGCGGCGGCGCCCTCCCGCGCCGACCACCGGAACGGCGGCGGGAAGGGGTCGACCGGCCGCGGACGCTCGTCGGTCTCGGCGGCGTCGTCGTCCTCCACCGGCGGCGGGGGCGGACGCAGGGCGTCCGAGGGCGTGCCCGGCAGGGGTGGCGCGTCGGCCGACGGCGGCGGGACGGGGACGGCCCGCGGGTGCGCGACCTCGGGGTCACCGGCGCGGTCGGCGGCGGGGTCGGCGTCCACCGCCGTGGCCGCCTCCCCACCCGGATCGTCCTCGGCCGGCGCGGCGGGCGGGGGCGCCGACTCGTGGGTGGGTGGGGCCGGTGCGCGGGTGGGCGGGGTCGGCTCCCGCGCGGGTGGCGACGCCGGGCGCCCGGGAGCCCCGGGACCGGCGCCCGGACCGTGCGCCGCCCCCGCTGGCGTCGACCCGGTTCGCCCCGGGGACGGGGGCGCCGGCGCGCGGGGCGCATCACGGGGCGGACCGCCCGGTGCGTCGTGCCGATCGGGCCGGGCCGGACCCGGGTACGGCGTGTCGAACTCGGGGGCGAAGCCCAGCTCGCGCTCGGCGGCGTCGAGCTCGCTGTCGTCCAGGTCGCCGTCGGCGGAGGCGCCCGGCCGCGGGGCGGGCGGCGGCGGTGGGGCCAGGCGGGCCGCGAGGATCTCGTCGCGCCGCCGCCGGTAGGTCTCGGCGTCGACCCGCCCGGTGGCCAGGTCCTCGTCGAGCCGGCGCAGCTGTTCGGGGACGCCCATCGCACCTCCCTCCGCGGCCTCTCGGGGCACCGCAGGGTCACCGGCTGACCTCGGCAGGTTCCGCACGGTAACGCACCCGGGCGGGCGCGAGCGGTCGTCGGCGCGCGCGGCCGCGCATCGTCCGGCGCTGAACGGGCACCCGGCCGCGCTCTTACCGGAACGGTCACGGCTGACCGGTACGGTGCGGGGGCGCGGGGATAGCCTCGCGCCGGAGCCGCCCGTCCGCCCACCCCGCCCGAGGAGCACCGCACAGCATGGACACCACCGACGTCGCCGCGATCGTCACCGGCGGGGCCTCCGGCCTCGGCGGCGCCACCGTGCGCCGGCTCGCCGCGGGCGGGGCGCGCGTCATCGCGATCGACCTGCCGAAGGCCGTCGACGGCGCCGAGGCCCTGGACGGCGTCGAGTACGTCGGCGCCGACGTGACCGACGGCGACCAGGTGGCCGCCGCGGTCGAGACCGCGGTGAACACGGGCCTGCCGCTGCGCGTGGTCGTGAACTGCGCCGGCATCGGCACCGCCGGCCGGGTCCTGTCGAAGAAGGGCCCGCACGACCTGGGGACGTTCGAGCAGGTCATCGGCGTGAACCTGATCGGCACGTTCAACGTCATGCGGTTGGCCGCCGAGGCGATCGCGCAGACCGAGCCCCTGGCCGACGGCGCCCGCGGTGTCATCGTCAACACGGCCTCGGTGGCGGCCTTCGAGGGCCAGATCGGACAGATCGCCTACTCCGCCTCCAAGGGCGGCGTGGTGGGCATGACCGTCCCCGCGGCGCGCGACCTCGCGCAGTACGGCATCCGCGTCATGACGATCGCGCCGGGCATCATCGACACCCCGATGCTCGCCGGCGTCGAGGAGTCGTTCCGCGAGCAGCTGGCGGCCGGCATCCCGTTCCCCCAACGCCTGGGCACGCCCGACGAGTACGCCCAGCTGGTGGCCATGATCGTCGAGCACGACTACCTCAACGGCGAGGTCATCCGCTTCGACGGCGGCCTGAGGATGCAGCCCAGGTGAGCTAGAGGTCCTCGAGGTGGGGCACCTCGAGGACCCGCGGCGACGTCAGCCACGTGCGCAACGCCCACGTGGCCCGGACGTCGTCGGCATTGTAGACCAGCAACCGCTCGCGCTGGGCCGGATCGGGCTCGCCCCCGTCGAGGCCGACGGCCTCGCGGTACCAGCGCATGGAGTTCTCGCCTCCGGCCTCCGGGTCGTGCCAGGCGAAGCCGGCCGAGGGCGCGACGCGCTTGAGGCCCTTGCCGTGGGGGCAGAGGAAGGACTCGCTCACGACCGGGAACAGGTCGATCCACTGCTCGGAGGCGATGAACTCCTCGACCGCCCCGGCCGGGGGCACCCCCGGCATGCCCGCGAAGCGCTCGGCGGAGGCGCGCAACCAGCGGTTCTCGGCCTGCTCGTTGTAGCAGTAGGCGCGCAGCCGCAGGCCCCGCTGCGCGCACCGGGCGCGGACGTCGTCGAGCCAGGTCCAGAACTCGCCGAACGAGCGGCCCTCGTCGCGGGTGGGCAGCGGGTCCCACGTGACGAAGGCCCGGTAGCCGTTCTCGACGCCGATGTCGGCGCCCGAGAGCAGCACACCCCAGAGATAGGCGCCGTCCTCGCCGAGACTCTCCATGTCGACGTCGACCTCGACGTCGCCGCGCGCCACCGTGGGCCGGGCGACGCGGCGCACCAGCGGGATGTCGCGCCGCCACGCCCGCGCGAGGGCGACCGCCTCGACGAGGTCCGGCCCGTCGGGCGGGACGTCGACGTCCTCGTCGGGTTCGGGACCCGGCAGGCCCACCGCCGGGTCGAGCGCCGCGAGCTCGCGCACCGTGGTGATGCCCTGCCCGCGCAGCCGCAGCGCGGCGTCACCCCGCACGACGAGGCTCACGTCGTCGACCGCCCGCAGCGCGGCCTCGCACGTCGGCCACCACGGGCAGCGGCGGCACTCGGTGATGCGCGAGGGCTCGGCGAGCGCGGCGCCACCGCCGCGCGCGGCCTCGGCGACGGCCACCCGGTCGGAGTGCCGGCGGTCGTAGGTCTCGAGCACGCTGCGCGCACCCGGCCCCGTCGGCGCCGCGAGGTCAACCCACACCACGGCGTCCGCGTCGAGCCCGACCACGCCACCCCACACCGGTGCGCCCGGCTCCTCGGGCGGGGCCAGCCCGGCGCTGCGCAGCATCCGGTGCAGGTGGGCGAGGCGCAGGACGTCCCGGGTGACCGTGCGGACGCGGCGGACGTCGTCCACGACGGCGGCCGCGGGATGGGGCCGGTCCAGCGGGGAGGTGAGGGCGCCGCCGCCGGGATCGGTGACACGGTGGCGCACGACGATCAGCGGCCACCAGCCCGACGCGGCGTCGCCCGGCACCGCGCGGACCAGCACCTCGGCCCCGCCGCGCCGACCCTCGCCGGCCGGGAGCTCCGCGCCGCCGACGAAGTCGACCCCCGGGCCCGCCTCGGCGAGCACCCCCAGGGTGGCGGCGGCCCGCGCCGCGGAGCCCGCCGCGGGCGGCACGGACCGCCAGCGCGACCCCAGCATCCCGGCCCACCGCGCCGCGAGCGCCGCCCGGTGCGCCGCCGCGTCGGCGCGCCGCATCGCCACCCCCGGATCGGCGTCCTCGTCCGACGGCGCGGGCCCCGCCCCGTGGTCCTCCACGGGGACGTGCTCGAGGTGGACCCGGCGGCGGCAGCGCGTCGTGGCGGCGGCGTCGAGCAGGACCGGGCGGCGGACGGCCGCGGGCGCCCCCGCGTCACCGGCCCCGTGTGCGGTCGTCGTGCTCATGCCCCCGAGCTTCCCACGCGCCCCCGACACCCCTACCGACAGCGGGAGGACACCCCGCGGGTGTGCGGCCGCCACGAGCGGGGCACTCGGCGTCCGTCGTGCCCACGGTCGGACGCCCCGGCCCACTAGGGTGCGCACGATCGCCCGGGGCACGACGCGCCGCCGGCACGAGACGGGGAGGGTCCATGGGACTGCTGCGGCGCTCGCGCGAGCGGCCCGCGACGGCAGCGGACGCGCTCGAGATGGCCGAGGACGTGTTCGTCGTCAGCCCGCGGGCCGCGGACCTCGCGGCCGCCGCGCAGAAGGAGCAGAAGCGCGCGGCCCGCGCCGAGCGCCTGCTCGCCGAGGCCCAGGAGGCGGTTCTGCTCGGGGACAAGAAGGCCCTCAAGGCGGTCAGGAAGCGCCGGAAGGCCAAGGGACCGGAGCCCGAGGAGGACGACGACAGCCTCGAGGGCACGGCCGCCGACCCGCTCACCGGCGCGAAGATCAAGCGCTACATCGGCATCGCACGCATCCTCATCCCGGTCGTCGCGCCGATCGTCTACCAGGCCGTGGGCACGGCCCGGGACCGCTGGGACGCCCACCGCGCGCGCCAGTTCGGCATCGCCCCGGACGAGCTGAACGAGTTCACGGGCCGCGGGGCGGCGCTCTACGCCCGCATCCACAACCTGGCGCTCTCGGCGCGCGACCTGCGCTCCCGCTACGGCAACGGGCAGAGCGACCGGGCGGGCGAGGTCCGGTCGTTCGTCGACGACACCGAGCAGCGGCTCACCGACCTCGAGTCGGCCGTCCGCGCCGCCGAGCAGATGCCCGGATCGCGCCGGCGCAGCGCGCACGTCGCCGTGGGCGCCGAGCTCGACCGCGTCGAGAACCGCCTGCTGGCGCTCTGGGGCGTCGGCGAGCCGCAGCGCACGGCCATCGATTCCCGGGACGCGGCCAACCCGACCTGACGGTCCGCGCGCGCTCGCTACCCCGGACGGACGACCCCGGGCCCGGCTACACATCACGATCTCGACACACACCCTGCTCACGCTGCGTGATGGCCGGCGGCCCGCCCGCTCCCGCTCCCGGGTCCCACCTCGCCCGGAGCTGCCGGGATCGGGGGTCGTGAACGGCGGCGGGACGGCAGGGCGCTACCGACCGCGACCGCCTCGGAACGCGGCCGTCGCTCGAATGTCCGACCGCCGGGGTGACAACCTCGGCCCGCGCGCCTACTGTCCCCGCATCGTTGTCGCTGGGACAACGCCCGTTGCCACGAACGCCCCACCCCGTGCGGGCGTGGCACCGGCGGCCGAGGGGAGGCGGGACGTGAGCCCACGCGCGCGTACCGGTGCCCCCGACGCCCCGTCCCCGCGCTCGCCCGAACCCGGTGCGCCCGTGGACGGGTCGGTGGGCGCGCCGTCCCCGCGGGGTCGCCGCAGCCGCGACGAGGCCGGTGGCCCGGTGCACCGCGCGCTCGACGTGCTCGACCTCCTGGGCGCCCCCGGCGGGCCCTCGTCGCTGGGCGTCGTCGAGATCGCCCGCCAGCTCGGACGGGACAAGTCGCAGGTCTCGCGGCTCCTCAAGCTCCTGGCCGACGCCGGCTACGTCGACCGGGAGCCGGGCTCCCTGCGCTACCGCATCGGCACCCGGTTGTTCGCCATCGGCGCGACCGCCGTCGACCGCCGCCTGCGCGACGAGGCCGACGCGGCCGTGTCGCGGGAGGCCGCGCTGCTCGGCGAGCGGGTGGACGTGGGGATCCGCAGCGGCGGCAGCGTCATGACCATCAGCACCGCCGCCCCCGACAGCGAGCTGCGCGCCTCGGGGTGGGTCGGGCGCACCGCCCCGTTGTCGTGCACCGCCACCGGGCGTGCGCTGCTGTTCGACCTCGACACCGCCGCGATCGCCCGCGTCATCGTCCCGGAGGGGCTCGGCCCGGCGGGTCCGGCGGCACCGCGCTCGCTCGACGAGCTCGTCTCCCGGGTGGCCGACGAGCGACGTCGCGGGTGGTCGGCGGCCCGCCACGAGACCGACCGCGGCCTGCTCTCCCTCGCCGCTCCCGTGCGCGACAGCGGCGGCAGCGTCGTCGCGGCCCTCGGCGTCAGCGGACCCGAGTCACGCATCGACCCCGTGATCGACGAGGTCCGTGCCGCGGTGCTGCGGGCCGCGGCCGATCTCTCGCGGGCCCTCGGCGCGGAGGTCTCCGGAGGACGGGCGGCCACGGCCGCCCGCGCCGGACCGCCCGCGGCGCACCACGACGGCGTGTCCCCCCTGCCCCCTCCCCCAGCTCCCGAGAGAGGAGCGTCGTGAACTACCTGGACTACCTCACCAGCAACTCAGAGCAGATCCTCTTCCTGACCCAGGCCCACTTCCTGGTCGTCCTCATCGCCGTCGGCGTCGGATCGGCGATCAGCGTCGCGTTGGGCCTGGCGGTCTCCACCGGCGAGCCCGACCCCCCGCGCTTCTCGCTCGACTGGTTCGCCGCCGGCGTCCGCGAGGGCGGCCTGGTCTTCACCGCGGCCCTGCTCACCGTGCCGTCGCTGGCGCTCTACGCGCTGTTCCTGCCGTTCACCGGCCTCGGTGTCACGACGGCGATCGTCGTGCTCGTCATCTACACGCTCTACACCGTGCTCCGGAACACCGTCGCCGGCCTCACGACCGTCGACCGGGCGGTGCTCGAGTCCGCCCGCGGGCTCGGCTACGGCCGCCTGCGCCGGCTGCTCACCATCCAGCTGCCACTGGCGTGGCCGGTCATCCTCAACGGCATCCGCGTCACCACGCTGATCTCGATCTCGATCGCCGTGGTCGGCGCCGTCGTCCAGGGCCCCGGTCTCGGCATCCTGCTCATCAACGGGATCTCCCGCATCGGCGCGGCGAACTCCTTCTACCAGGTCCTCACGGGCACGCTGTTCTGCCTCGTCGTCGCCGCCGTCTTCGAGATCTTCTTCGCCATCGTCCAGCGCCTGACCATCCCCAGGGGGATCCGTGTCTGAGACCACAGACCAGCCCGTCGTCGAGACGCCCCACGGCGCCGGCAAGCCCGACATGATCGTGCTGGAGGGCGTCGAGAAGATCTACCCGGGGAGCACCCAGCCCGCGGTGAGCGAGCTCGACCTCGCCATTCCCCAGGGCGAGATCGTCATGCTCATCGGCCCCTCGGGCTGCGGCAAGACGACGACCCTCAAGATGATCAACCGGCTGATCGAGCCGACCTCGGGCCGGATCCTGCTCGACGGCAAGGACGTCACCCACGTCAACGGCGACCAGCTGCGCCGCGAGATCGGCTACGTGATCCAGCAGGGCGGCCTGTTCCCGCACTTCTCCATCGCCGACAACATCGGCGTGGTCCCGAAGATGCTCGGCTGGGACAAGCAGCGCATCCGCGAGCGCGCCGACGAGCTGCTCCACCTCGTCGGCCTGGAGCCCTCGACGTTCCGCGACCGCTACCCGCGCCAGCTCTCCGGCGGCCAGCAGCAGCGCGTCGGCGTCGCCCGGGCGCTCGCCGCGGATCCGCCGGTCATGCTCATGGACGAGCCGTTCGGCGCCATCGACCCGATCACCCGCGAGCGCCTCCAGGAGGAGTTCCTGGACATCCAGCGCACGGTCGGCAAGACGATCGCCTTCGTCACCCACGACCTGCAGGAGGCCGTGAAGCTCGGCGACAAGATCGCCGTCTTCGCCACCGGCAGGCTCGAGCAGTACGCCGACCCGGACACGGTCCTCACCCGCCCGGCGAACGACTTCGTGTCCGACTTCGTCGGCGGCGGCGCGGCGGTCCGGCGGCTGAGCCTGGTGGAGCTGGCCCACCTCGAGCTGCACCCCGTCGAGACCGACGAGGCCGGGACGAGCGGAGCGACGGGACAGGGAACCGCCGCCGGCAGCCGCAACGGCGTGGCCGTGGCCGAGGTCGACGGCTCCGGCAGGCCGGTGTCCTGGCGTCACCTCCCCGACCGGGACGCCGCGGGCACGCCGCTGGTGACGGTGCCGATCTCGGGCTCGGTCTACGACGCCGTCGACGTGATGCTCGACGGCTGCGCCTCGCTCGTGGCCGTCGTCGACGAGGAGGGGCGCGCCCAGGGCGTCCTGCACTGGAACGACCTCGTCGGCGGGCTGCGCACCCGGCAGGGTCACGCATGAGCACCGCGACCAGCGAGACCGTCGACGCGCAGGCCGACGCCGCCGTCGAGGCGGAGGAGAAGAAGCAGGGCACGGTGGCGAGGCTGTGGTCGCAGCACTACGACCTCGTCATCCTCCCGGCGATCATCGTCGTCGGTCTCGCCCTGCTCTTCCTCTACATCTCCACCCAGCAGCTCGACTCCATCGAGCAGCGCGTGCTGGAGCCCGCCAACGTCCTCGGCCTGCTCCGCCAGCACCTGGTGCTCGCGGCGGTGTCGACGATCCTCGTGCTCGTCATCGCCGTCCCCGTGGGCATCATGCTCAGCCGTCGCTGGGCCCGGCGCCTGCAGGGCCCGGTGCTCGCCGTCGGCGGGTTCGCCCAGGCCCTGCCGCCCTTCGGTGTCCTCCTGCTGATGGCGTTCGCCTTCAGCTTCGGCCCGACCACGGCCGTCGTCGGCCTGACGCTGGCCGCCCTGCTGCCCGTGCTCCGCAACACGGTGATCGGTCTGCAGCAGGTCGACCAGTCGCTCATCGAGGCGGCCCGCGGCATGGGGATGTCGGCGCGGCAGACGCTCTTCCGCGTCGAGGTCCCCCTGGCGGTGCCGGTCATCGTGGCCGGCCTGCGGGTGGCGCTCGTGCTCAACGTCGGTACGGCGACCCTCGCGAGCTACATCGGTGCCGGGGGGCTGGGCGAGCTCGTCCAGCAGGCCCTGCGCCTCAACCGGATCAACGTCCTGCTCGTCGCCGGCGGCATCATCGCCGCGGTGGCGCTGCTCATCGACTGGCTCGCCGGCGTCGCCGAGCGGGTCGTCGTCTCCCGGTCCGGCTAGCAGCCGACCCCTCGATTTCCTCTCGGCCGTCCGCCCCGCCCAGGAGGCCCGGCCGCCCCCGGAGAAGTAAGGAGAACACTGTGCGGTGGACATTCCGCGGAGACCGTTCCGGTCGCCGCTCGGGCTGGAGGGCGGGCGCGGTGACGCTCGCCGCCACGGCCCTGCTGGCCGCGGGCTGCGGCGGCCTGTCGGGCGGCGGGCAGCCGGAGGCCGAAGGCGGCAGCCTGGCCGAGAGCGGCATCAACCTCGCCGGGCAGACCTACACGGTCGGCGGCAAGGAGTTCGACGAGCAGCTCGTCCTGTGCAAGATGACGATCGCGAGCCTCCAGTCGGTGGGCGCCACGGTCAACGACCGCTGCAACATCACCGGCACCGCGGCCACCCGCGCAGCGCTGACCAGCGGCGAGATCGACATGTACTGGGAGTACACGGGGACCGGGTGGATCACCCACCTGGGGAACGCCTCGCCCATCCCGGACGCGCAGCAGCAGTACACCGCGGTCCGTGACGCCGACCTGGCGCAGAACCAGATCGTCTGGCTGCCGCCGACGCCGTTCAACAACACCTACGGCATCGCGACCACCCGGCCGTTCGCCGAGCAGAACAACCTGCGGACGCTCACCGAGTGGGGCCAGTTCATGAACAGCGGCAACCCGGCGGCGACGCTGTGCGTCGAGGCCGAGTTCGCCGGCCGCGACGACGGCCTGGCCGGGCTGTTCCGCACCTACGGCGTCACCAACCCGCCGTCCGGTCCGCCCGGGCTGAACACGCTGGACACGGGGGCCATCTACCAGGCCACCGCCAACGGCAACCCGTGCAACTTCGGCGAGGTGTTCACCACCGACGGCCGTATCCCCGGCCTGAACCTGGTGACGCTGCAGGACGACCGGAACTACTTCCCGCTGTACAACGCGTCGCCGACGATCCGCCAGCAGGTCTTCGACCGGAACCCCAGCATCGCGCGGGTGTTCGAGGCGATCACCCCGCGCCTGACCAACGAGGTGATGCTCGACCTCAACGGGCAGGTGTCCTCGCAGGGTCAGGACCCCCAGCAGGTGGCCACCCAGTGGCTCCAGCAGCAGGGCTTCATCGGCGGCAGCTGACGCCGATGAAGGTGTGACGACGCGGCGGCCGGTCGTGATCCACGGGATCGCGGCCGGCCGTCGTCGTCTCCGCCACCCCGGTAGTACGCGATCGAACGAGTCCGGAAGGTCCGCCGCCCCGTGATCCGAGCCCGGCTCCCCGTCTGGTGGGTCGTCCCCCTCGTGGCCGCGCTCGTCGCCGCCCTGTCCGCGTGCGGTGACGCCGAGCGGCTCACGCCGCCCGGGAGCCTGGCCCGCGAGCTCGACCTGACGGGCACCACGCTCACGGTCGGCGGCAAGGAGTTCGCCGAGCAGCTCATCCTCTGCAAGATGACGATCGCCCTGCTCCAGTCCACGGGGGCGACGGCCGTCGACCGGTGCGACACCAAGGGCTCGGCCAACGTGCGGGCGGCCCTGACGTCGGGCCAGATCGACATGTACTGGGAGTACACCGGGACCGCCTGGCGGACCTACCTCTCCCAGGAGTCGACCCTCGCCGACCCCACCGTGCTCTACGACGCGGTCAAGGCCGCCGACGCGGGCAACCAGGTCACCTGGCTCACTCCCACGCCGTTCAACAACACCTATGCGATCGGCGTGCGCACCGACATCGCGCAACGGCTGCGGGTGCGGACGATCTCCGACTTCGCCGCGCTGGTGCGTCGGGGCGCGCCCCAGGCGACGCTGTGCGTCGACCAGGAGTTCACCGGGCGTGAAGACGGGCTGCAGGGCCTGCTGGCGACGTACGACATCACCCTCGGCGCCCAGGCCCTGCACACTCGCCAGCTCGACGCCATCTACGACGCCATCGCCACCACGAACCCCTGCGTGTTCGGCGAGGTGTTCGCCACCGACGGGCGGATCAACCCGCTGCGCCTGTCGACGCTCGTCGACGACCGCGGGTACTTCCTGCCGTACAACGCGGCCCTGACCGTGCGCAGCGACGTCGTCGCCCGGGCGCCGCGGCTGGCGCTGCTGGGCCGCATGGTGGCGCCGACGCTCACCGAGCCGGTGATGCGCCAGCTCAACGAACGGGTGTCCGTCGGCGGCCGCGACCCCGACGAGGTGGCGCGCTCGTTCCTCCGCGAGCAGGGGCTGATCGGCTAGCTCGGCGCGATGCGGACAATCGCCGTCGTGCGTGGCGGCGGTCGTGGGTGCCGGGTCCTCGCGGCCGTGGTGGCCGCCGTGATCGGGTGTGCCCCGGCGCTGTCCGCGTGCAGCGCCTCGCCTCCCCGCCCCGTACCCCCGGCCGACCTGCACGGTGCGCGCTACGTCGTGGCCGGCGGCCCCACCGACCAGCTCGTGCTGCTCTGCCACCTCGCCGTCGCCGTCGTCGAGGCCGCGGGCGCCGAGGCCGCCGAGCAGTGCGGCAAGCTCGGCGCGGCGGACGTCCGCTCCCCCGCGCGCAGCTCCGTCGACCTCGGCTGGGCCTACGTCGGCCAGGCCGACCGCGACCTCGACGGTGAGGCGGACGTGCCCGCCCCGTTCGCCCGCGTCGCCGCCCAGGACGCGGCCCGTGGCGTCACCTGGTTGGCGCCCACCGCGTTCGCCGACACCGACGCGCTCGCCGTCGGCGGGCCGGTCGCGGCGGGCGGCATGCGCACCGTGTCGGACCTCGCCGCGTCCCCCGGCGCGACGATCTGCGCCCCGCCGGGGGCCGTCGACGACCCCCAGGGTCTCGGCGGGGTCCTCGCCGTCTACGGCCTCGACCCCGCCCGCGTGCGCCCGCTCGACCCGGGCGCGGTGCTGACCGAGACGGCCCGGGGGCGGTGCACCGCGGGCCTGGTGCCGAACACGTCGGGACGCATCCCGGCGCTCGGCCTGGTCGTCCTCGTCGACGACCGGAGCGGCTTCGGGCGGGGCGCGGACGGCACGCCGGGCCCGGGGCGCGGCGGGGCGGCGCCCGTACTGCGCACCCCCGTCTACGCCGCACACCCGCAGGTGGCGGCGGTACTCGGGGCGCTCACCGCACGGCTCACCGACGAGGTGATCCGCGAGCTGGACCGGCGGATCACCGTCGAGGGCCGCGACGCCCGCGACGTCGCGCGCGAGTGGACGCGCGAGGCCGGGCTGACCCCCTGACGATTCAGCGCGGGGCGTTGGCCCCGGTCAGGGCGGCGACGGCCTGCGCGGGCGGCACGGTGCCCCCGACGAGGTCGAGCACCGCACCCGCCGACGCGGGCGCGTCGAGCAGGGCGAGCAGCACGGCGGCGACGTCGTCGCGGCTCACCTCGCCGTAGCCGACCGGGGGCTGCCCACCGACCGGCCCGAGACGGACCAGGCCGGTGCCCGGCTCGTCGGTGAGCCGCCCGGGCCGCAGGATCGTGAGGTCGAGATCGTCGCGGGCGCGCAGCGCGTCCTCGGCCGCCTTCTTGGCGCGCAGGTAGTGCGCCCAGACGGAGTCGTCGTCCTCGGGCCCCGGCGGGCTGTCGATGTTCATCGCGGAGACGAGCAGGTAGCGCCGCACCCCGGCGGCCGCCGCGGCGTCGGCGAGCAGCACGGCCGCGTCGCGGTCGACGGTGCCCTTGCGCTCGGCCGTGCTGCCGGGGCCGGCGCCCGCGGCGAACACGACGGCGTCGGCGCCGGTGAGGTGGCCCGCGAGCTCGCCCGCGTCGAGCGCCTCGAGGTCGGCGACGACGGGCTCGGCGCCCGCCGCGCGGACGTCGTCGGACTGCGCGGGGTCGCGGATCAGCGCGACCGTCGCGTCGCCGCGCGCCGCGGCCCGGCGCTCCAGGAGCAGCGCGATCTTCCCGTGTCCCCCGGCGATGACGATGCGCATGATCCCGACCCTACGCGCGACCAGCGATGTCGTCCGTTATGTCCGTTTCGGCGATCCGTGGGATCCGTGGCCTTGCCCACCTCGGGGTCGTCACGTGTGATGTGGGCCGCGTTTCGAGCACCACCACGTCGCAGAGGTCCCGTCCCTCCATCCACCACCCGTCGGGAGGACACCACCACATGTACGAGAAGAATGGCGAGAAGTACTTCGTCGTCGATTCCCACATGCACTACTGGGACGCCTCTCCCGAGAACTGGGTGCAGGGCGCCGAGCAGTACGCCAAGGGCTGGATCGAGTGCTTCCACGCCTACCAGTCGCTGGGCCCCGAGGAGACCCACCAGCCCCTCGAGGAGTTCCAGAAGGTCTCCGAGGACCAGCTGATGCGCGAGGTGTTCGAGGAGGGCCACGTCGACGTGGCCATCTTCCAGTCCACCTACCTGCGCGAGTGGTACAAGGACGGCTTCAACACCAGCGAGCGCAACGGCGAGCTGGCGAAGAAGCACCCGGAGAAGTTCCGCGTCAACACGCGCTTCGACCCGCGCGACGGTGACGCGGGGATGCGCGAGTTCGAGGCCAACGTCGAGAAGTACCAGCCCCTCGGCGCCAAGCTCTACACCGCGGAGTGGAACGGCGACTCGCGCGGGTTCAAGCTCTCGGACCCCGAGTGCTACCGGTTCCTCGAGCGTGCGCAGGAACTGGGCATCCGCAACATCCACGTGCACAAGGGCCCGACGATCTGGCCGCTGGACAAGGACGCGTTCGACGTCTCCGACGTCGACCACGCGGCGACCGACTTCCAGGGCCTGAACTTCATCGTCGAGCACGTCGGCCTGCCGCGCATCGAGGACTTCTGCTTCATGGCCACGCAGGAGCCCAACGTGTACGCGGGCCTGTCCGTCGTGCTCGGCGGCCTCATGCACGCCCGCCCGCGCTTCTTCGCCAAGGTGATGGGCGAGCTGCTGTTCTGGGTCGGCGAGGACAAGATGACCTTCGGTTCGGACTACAACATCTGGACCCCGAAGTGGCAGGTCGAGGGCCTCGTCGACTGGGACTACCCCGAGGGCCACGACTACGACGACTACCCGCGCCTCGGCGTCGACGGGAAGAAGAAGATCCTGGGCCTCAACGCCGCCCGGCTCTACGACATCCCCGTGCCCGACGAGTGCCGGCTGTCGTCGGACACCAGCGCGCCGGCGTCGCCCGACGACGCCGAGCTGGTCGAGGACCGGGCGGTGGCGCAGGCATGACGGTCACCTCCGACACCCCGTCGACCACCCTGGTCGACGGGGTGTGGGAGGCGCTGCGCA
>NZ_QEKW01000007.1 GCF_003096675.1 Actinomycetospora cinnamomea
ACCCCACGACACCACAACCACAAAGCCATGGCGCCGACGAGGACAAACACACCAAACATTCAGCACACTGTTGAGTTCTCAAAGGACAACCACACGCAACTCACCCGGACCGTTTCCGGCCGAGTTCCTCGCGGTGACGACCACCGTACCACCCGCTTCGGGAGCGGGCCATCGGGAGGGCGACCTCCCAACCTACTTGCCTGCGTGGCCCGGGGACAACCCCTGACCTCGCGATGAGCAGAACTCTACACACACCGGAATCGTGCTCTCACGAGGGGGGTCGATCACCGCGTCTCCGCTGGTCAGAGGGGGTTCCCGCCGCGGAGCGCGCGCAAACCCCCGTCAGGTGCCGGCGAGCTCGACGCCGGCGGCGTTGCGCTTGCCCCGGCGCAGCACGAGCCAGCGCCCGTGCAGGAGGTCGGCGTCGGCGGGCGTCCAGTCCTCGGTCTCGACCTTCGCGTTGTTCACGTAGGCCCCGCCCTCGGCAACGGTGCGCCGGGCCGCGCCGCGGCTGGCCGACAGCCCGCTGCCGACGAGGAGGTCGACGATCGTCGGGTTCTCGGACCGTGCCGCGGTGTACGAGGGGATCTCCGCGACGGCGGCGGCCAGCGTCGTGGCGTCCAGGGCCGCGAGCTCCCCGCGCCCGAACAGCGCGCGGCTGGCGGCCTCGGCCCGGGCGACCTCGTCCTCGCCGTGCACCAACGTGGTCACGGCCCGGGCCAGCGCTCGTTGGGCCTCGCGGGCCTGGGGCTTCTCCTCGGTCAGCCGCTCGAGCTCGGTGATCTCGTCGTGGGAGAGCCACGTGAACGCCCGCAGGTAGGTGCCGACCATGGCGTCCTCGGCCTGGATCCAGAACTGGTAGAAGGCGTAGGGGCTGGTCAGGCCGGGGTCGAGCCACACCGTGCCGCTCTCGGTCTTGCCGAACTTCGTCCCGTCGGCCTTGGTGATCAGCGGCGTGCCGATCGCGTGCAGCGACCGTCCCTCCACGCGGTGGACGAGGTCGGTGCCGGCGGTGAGGTTGCCCCACTGGTCGCTGCCACCGGTCTGCAGCGTGCAGCCGTAGCGGCGGTAGAGCTCGAGGAAGTCGTAGGACTGCAGCAGCTGGTAGGAGAACTCGGCGTAGCTGATGCCCTCCTCGGACTCCATCCGCCGGCTCACAGCCTCCTTGGCGAGCATCCGCCCGACGCGGAAGTGCTTCCCGACGTCCCGGAGGAAGTCCAGCGCCGACAGGCCCTCGGTCCAGTCGAGGTTGTTGACCAGCAGGGCGCCGTTCGGCGCGTCGGAGAAGTCGAGGAACGGCCGCAGCTGCGCGCCGAGCTTGTCCACCCACCCGGCGACGACGTCGCGGTCGTTGAGCGTGCGCTCGGAGGTCGGCTTGGGGTCGCCGATCAGACCCGTCGCCCCGCCCACGAGCGCGATCGGCCGGTGACCGGCCTGCTGGAAGCGGGCGAGCGTGAGCCACTGCAGCAGGTGCCCGATGTGGGCGCTGGGCGCGGTCGGGTCGATGCCCGAGTAGAGCGTGACCGTGCCGGTGTCGAGGTCGCGGCGCAGCGCGTCGAGGTCGGTGCTCTGGGCGATGAGGCCCCGCCAGGCGAGGTCGTCGAGGATGTGCAGGCCCCCGGTGGATGCGGTCACGCCGTCCATTCTGGCGATCGGCGGCGGCCCGTCGCAGGGGTGGTGGCCCTACCAGTCGGGACCGTCGGGACGGGCGCGCCCGGCCTTGTAGGGCGTGACGGCCGGGGAGCCGGCCACCCAGAACCGCCACGGGCGCTGCTGCCCGGCCGCCACGCCGACGCGGGGGCCGGTGCGGACGTCGGCGTCGGCTACCGCTTCGCCGACCTCGAGGCGCACCGACGACGTGGGGTCGAGCACATCCACGCCGTTGTGCTGGCGGTCGAGCCCGAGCAGCGTGCAGAGCCGGGCGGGCCCGCGGGCGAGCTCCGCGTCGCGGCCCCGCGCCGTCGGGCGGCGCACGTGGGCCGGACCGGTGTCCGAGAGCACCTCCCCCGCCCGCAGCAGGACCGCACCGGCGACGCCGTCCTGCAGGCAGACGACGTTCGCGCAGAAGTGCATGCCGTAGACGAAGTAGACGTAGAGGCGCCCGGCGGGGCCCCACATCACGGCGTTGCGGGCGGTCCTGCCGCGATGGCAGTGCGAGCCCGGGTCGTCGGCGCCGCGGTAGGCCTCGACCTCGACCAGGCGCAGGCGTACCTCGCCCTCCGGGACCTCGGCGACGAGCTCGGTGCCGAGCAGGCGCCGCGCCGCGCCCAGGACGTCGTCACGCAGGGCGTCGGCGGAGAGGAGGGAGGCCATCGCCGACGATCCTCCCCGGAGGGGTCGGGGCTCAGCGCGGGGAGGTCCGGGCGAGGTGGTCGACGGCACGGATCGCCCGCGGCTCGTCGTAGCCGACGGGCAGGTGGACGCGGCCCGCGGTGGTGCGGAAGTAGACCTCCCAGGCGTGGAAGCCGAGGAAGGCGCGCTCGTCGGCGGCCATGACCTCGGCGTAGGCGCGCACCGCCCGGACGTAGCGGACGTCGTTGTTGTAGCGCTTCAGCGCGTGGTCGAGGCCGCCCTCGGAGGCCCCGCCGTTGGCGCTCAGGTAGTGGGCGGCGCCGAGGACGGCGTCATGCGGGTCGTCCACGTCGCCGCCGAGGCCGTAGCTCGCCCAGGTGGCGGGCATGAACTGCATCGGCCCGCGAGCGCCGTCCTCGGAGTGGGAGGCGATACGGCCCATGCGGCTCTCGACGAGGTTGACCGCGGCGAGCACGGTCCAGGGCACACCGAAACGGCCCTCGGCCTCGACGTAGATCGCGCGGAGCCGGTCGGGCGGGAGCGGCGCGACGATCCGCCAGGCGGGCAGCTCGTCCCCGGGGCGGCCGCGGGCCATGGCGAGCAGGTCGCGGCCGGCGGTGACGGTGCGCTCGGTGACGCCGGCCCACCGCGGCGGCAGGGCCGCGAGCACGGGGGCCAGGCGCTCGGGGTGGAACGCCAGCTCCTCGTGCGCGACCTGGGCGAGCCGCGCGGCCGCCGCGACCTCAGCCGGCGACCGGGCGGGGTCGGCGACCACGTCCTGCGCGTGCGCGATCGTCCCGGCCAGGGCCACCGGGTCCTCCGGGACGGTGGGGCCGTGCGGCCCGATCGCGGCGGGCAGGGGCGGTGTCGACGGCGCCGACGATGTCGCGGCCGCCGGGGGCGGCGGTGCCGGTGCGTCGGGTGCGCCGGGCGCGTCGGCGCAGGAACCCAGGGTCGCGAGCAGGGCGAGCGCCACCGTCAGCCCCGTCGCCCGTGCCGCGCCCACGTCGTCCCACGCTAGCGAGCGCCCGGGCCGTTCGGCCGGTCGGCGTCCTGGGCCGTCGCCCGGACGGACGCGAGGTCGGATCGAGCGTGTGGCGTTACGGACACTCAGTGTCTGCGATGGCCCACCGCTGACACGGGGAACCGGGTCAGCGGCGGTCGATCGGACGGCCGGCCCAGGCGTGGGCCTCGATGGCGGCGCCGAAGATGCGATCGAGTTGCTCGGATACACGCTCCGGTGCGGTGCCGCCGTGCGCGTCGCGCGAGGCGATCGACCCCGCGACGGTGAGCACCGCGCGCACGTCCGGGGTCAGGGCCGGGTCGCAGGCGGCCAGCTCGTCGTCGGTGAGCTCGTCGAGCCCCACCCCGCGGGCCTCGGCCGCCCGGACGCACGCGCCCGCCGCCGTGTGGGCGCGCCGGAACGGGACGCCCTGGCGCACGAGCCACTCGGCGAGGTCGGTGGCCAGCGTGAAGCCCGCCGGGGCGAGCTCGGCGAGCCGGTCGGTGTGGAACTCCAGCGTCCTGACCATGCCCGCCATCGCCGGGAGCACCATCGCCAGCTGGGCCGCGGAGTCGAAGAGCGGCTCCTTGTCCTCCTGCAGGTCGCGGTTGTACGCCAGCGGCAGGGCCTTGAGCGTCGTCAGCAGCCCGGAGAGGTTGCCGACGAGGCGCCCCGCCTTGCCGCGGGCAAGTTCGGCCACGTCGGGGTTCTTCTTCTGCGGCATGATCGACGACCCGGTCGACCACGCGTCCGCGAGCGTCACGTAGCCGAACTCCGCGGTCGCCCAGAGGATGACCTCCTCGGCGATCCGCGACAGGTCCACCGCGATCATCGCCAGCACGAACGCGCCCTCGGCGGCCAGGTCGCGCGACGCGGTGCCGTCGATGGAGTTGTCGACGGCGTCGGCGAAGCCCAGGTCGTAGGCGACCGCCGCCGGGTCCAGGCCCAGCGACGTCCCGGCCAGGGCTCCCGACCCGTAGGGCGAGTACGCGAGCCGGCGGTCGAGGTCGCGGCACCGGCCGACGTCGCGCAGCAGGGCCTGGGCGTGGGCGCCGAGGTGGTGCGCGAGCAGCACGGGCTGGGCGTGCTGCAGGTGGGTGCGCCCCGGCATCGCGGCGTCCGGGTGCGCGCGGGCCTGGATCAGCAGCGCGTCGACGACACCGGCCACGCCCCGCACGACCGACCGCAGCGTGTCCCGCAGCCACATCCGCAGCTGCGTCGCGATCTGGTCGTTGCGGGAGCGCCCCGCCCGCAGGCGGCCGCCGAGATCCTCCCCCACCCGCTCGATCAGCCCGCGCTCCAGCGCGGTGTGCACGTCCTCGTCCTCGGGCGCCGGTCCGAACGCCCCGGACGCCACGTCGGCCTCGAGGCGCGCGAGCCCGTCGAGCATGCCCTCGAGCTGGGAGTCGGTGAGCAGCCCGGCGCCGTGCAGCACGCGGGCGTGGGCGCGGGAGCCGGCGATGTCGTAGGGCGCGAGCACCCAGTCGAACTGCGTCGAGCGCGACAGCGCCGCCATCACCGCGTCGGGGCCGGACGCGAAGCGCCCGCCCCAGAGCCCCGTGGACTCGGTGCCCGCGGAGCTCACTGCTGGTCGCGCCGGGCGGCGATCTTCGACGGCAGGCCCCAGAGCTGCACGAAGCCCTTGGCCAGCGACTGGTCGAACAGGTCGCCCTCGTCATAGGTGGCGAGATTGAAGTCGTAGAGCGACTCGGCGCTGCGCCGGCCCGTCGGCACCGCGCGGCCGCCGTGCAGCGTCATCCGGATCTCGCCGGTGACGTGCTCCTGGGTGGAGTCGACGAAGGCGTCGAGGCTTCGCCGCAGCGGGGAGTACCAGAGGCCGTCGTAGACGAGCTCGCTCCAGCGCTGCTCGACCTGGCGCTTGAACCGCGCCTGCTCGCGCTCGAGCGTGACGTTCTCCAGCTCCTGGTGCGCCGTGATCAGCGCGATCGCGCCCGGCGCCTCGTACACCTCGCGGCTCTTGATGCCGACCAGGCGGTCCTCGACCATGTCGAGCCGCCCGACGCCCTGGGCGCCCGCGCGCTCGTTGAGCTGCTCGACGGCCTGCAGCACCGAGACCTTCTGCCCGTCGATCGTCACCGGCACGCCGGCGGAGAACCCGACGACGACCTCGTCGGCCTCACGGGGCTCGGCGGGGTTCGCGGTGTAGGCGTAGACGTCCTCGATCGGCCCGTTCCAGATGTCCTCGAGGAACCCGGTCTCGACCGCGCGGCCCCAGACGTTCTGGTCGATCGAGTACGGCGAGCGCTTGTTCACGTCGATCGGGAGCGCACGCTCCTCGGCCCAGGCGATCGCCTTCTCCCGCGTCCAGGCGAAGTCGCGCACCGGGGCGATGACGTCGAGGTCGGGGGCGAGCGCGCCCACGCCGACCTCGAAGCGCACCTGGTCGTTGCCCTTGCCGGTGCAGCCGTGCGCGACCGTGGAGGCGCCGTGGGCGCGGGCGGCGTCGGCGAGGTGCTTGACGATCAGCGGCCGCGACAGCGCCGAGACCAGCGGGTAGCGGTCCATGTAGAGCGCGTTGGCCCGCAGCGCCGGCAGGCAGTACTGCTCGGCGTACTCGTCGCGGGCGTCGGCGACGGCCGCCTCCACCGCGCCGCAGTCCAGGGCCCGCTTGCGGATGACCTCGAGGTCCTCGCCGCCCTGCCCCACGTCGACCGCGACGGCGACGACCTCGCGCCCGGTCTCCTCGGCGATCCAGCCGATGGCGACCGAGGTGTCGAGGCCCCCGGAGTACGCCAGCACGATCCGCTCGCTCACTGCTCTCCCTCTTCCTGCTCGTGCTCGTTCACGTGTGTGGTGGACGACCGCGCCGTCGTCCGGGTGCCCAGTGCCCGCAGCCGCCTCGCGAGGCCGGCCCCGTCGAGGGGCTCACGGGCGACGACGAGCACCGTGTCGTCACCGGCGATGCAGCCGACCACCTCCGCCAGTGCCGCGCGGTCCAGCGCGCTGGCCAGGTAGTGCGCGGCTCCGGGCGGGGTGCGCAGCACCGCGAGGTTGCCCGAGTGGTCCGCGGAGACCAGCAGCTCGGCGAGCAGCCGCGACAGTCTGTCGGTGCCGCCCACGACCCCGCGCACCGGGCTGCCGTCGTCGGGCACGACGTAACGCCCGACCCCGCCGTCGGCGCCGCGCAGCTTCACCGCGCCCAGCTCGTCGAGGTCCCGCGACAGCGTCGCCTGGGTGACCTCCACCCCCTCGCCGGCCAGCAGCGCGGCCAGCTCGGCCTGGCTGTGGACCTCGCGCTCGGTGAGCAGCGCGACCACGCGGGCCTGGCGCGCGGCCCGGGTCCCGATCGGCGTGCTCCCCTGGATGCCTCGCGTCTCGGTCACGACGAGTGCTCCAGCACCCACGCCAGCACCGCCTTCTGCGCGTGCAGCCGGTTCTCGGCCTCGTCCCACACCGCCGAGCGCGGCCCGTCGATGACCTCGGCGGTGATCTCGTCGCCGCGGTGGGCCGGCAGGCAGTGCAGGACGGTGACATCGGGTTTCGCGCGGGCGACGGCCGCCCCGTCGAGCCGGTACGGGGCGAGCACCGCGCGGTCGCGGCCGTCGCCCTCCTGGCCCATCGAGGTCCAGGTGTCGGTGACCAGCACGTCGGCGCCCTCGGCCGCCGCGGGGTCGTCGGTGACCTCGACCGACCCGCCCGTCCCGGCCGCCCGCGCCCGCGCGGCGTCGACCACGGCCTCGGCCGGGGTGAACCCCGCAGGTCCGGCGATCCGCACGTGCAACCCGGCGGTCGCGCCGCCGAGCAGCAGGGAGTGCGCCATGTTGTTGGCGCCGTCGCCCAGGTAGGTCAGGGTCAGCCCGGCGGTGCGCCCGTGACGCTCGACGATCGTCTGCAGGTCGGCGAGGACCTGGCAGGGGTGGAAGCCGTCGGTCAGCGCGTTGATCACCGGGACGGTCGCGTGCGCGGCCATCTCCTCGATGCGCTCGTCGCGGCTCGTGCGCCAGACGATCGCGTCGACGTAGCGCGAGAGCACCCGCGCGGTGTCGGCGATCGTCTCGCCGCGCCCGAGCTGGGCGGCGTTCCCGTCGATCATCACCGGGGTGCCGCCCAGCGCGGCGATGCCGACCTCGAACGACACCCGGGTGCGGGTCGAGGCCTTGTCGAAGACGACGGCGACCGCGCGCGGGCCGGCCAGCGGCCGGTGCCCGTAGGGTTCGGCCTTCATGGTCGCGGCCAGCTCGAGGACCTCGGCCTGCTCGGCCGGGGCCAGGTCGTCGTCCCGCAGCAGGTGCCGCACGCCGGTGGCGACCCTCGTCACCACGGTCACGAGCCGGCCGCCTCGGCCGCCGCCGCGCCCTGGTCGAGGACCTCGGGCAGCACGGCCAGGAAGCCGTCGAGCTGGGCGTCGGTGACGACGACCGGCGGGGCGAGCCGCACGCGCTCCGGGACGGCGTTGTTGATCAGGTAGCCGGACTCGCGGGCCGCGCCGGTGACCTGGGTGGAGATCGGCTGCCGCAGCGCGATCCCGATGAGGATGCCGACCGCGTCGACGTGGTCGACCACGCCGTGGCCCAGCCCCTCGACGCGCGCGGCCACGTCGCGGCCCAGGGTCGTGGCGCGCTCGAGCAGCCCCTCGGAGGCGATCGTGTCGAGCACGGCGAGCGCCGCGGCGCAGCACACGGGGTTGCCGCCGAAGGTCGTGCCGTGCTGACCCGGGCCGAGGAGGTCCCCGGCCGCGCCGACCCCGATGCACGCGCCGATCGGCAGCCCGCCGCCGAGACCCTTGGCGAGCGTGACGACGTCGGGCACGACGTCGGTGCGCTGGTGGGCGAACCAGCGGCCGGTGCGTCCGACCCCCGTCTGGACCTCGTCGAGCACCAGCAGGGCCCCGCGCTCGGCGGTGATGTCCCGGGCCGCGCGCAGGTAGCCGTCGGCCGGGACGATCACGCCCGCCTCGCCCTGCATCGGCTCGAGGAACACGGCGGCCGTGTCGTCGTCGACGGCCGCGCGCAGCGCCTCGACGTCGCCGTAGGGCACGAACTCCACCCCGGGCACGAGCGGCTCGAACGGGGTCCGCTTGGCCGGCTGCCCGGTCAACGAGAGCGCACCCATGGTGCGACCGTGGAAGGCGTTCTCCGCGGCCACGACCTTCGGGCGCCCGGTCCGGCGGGCGATCTTGAACGCGGTCTCGTTGGCCTCGGCGCCGGAGTTGCAGAAGAGCACGCGTCCGGCGTGGCCCAGGAGGTCGAGCAGGCGTTCGGCGAGCTCGACGGTCTGCGGGTTGATGACGAGGTTCGACGTGTGCCCGAGCGTCGCGACCTGGCGGGAGACGGCCTCGACGACGGCCGGGTGGGCGTGGCCGAGGAGGTTGACCGCGATGCCCCCGAGCAGGTCGAGGTACTCGCGCCCGTCGGCGTCCCACACCTGGGCGCCCTCGCCGCGCACGAGGCTGATCGGCGGGGTGCCGTAGTTGTCCATGAGCGAGGTGCTCCACCGGCGGCGGAGGTCCTCACCCGAGATCGTCCGGGTCACCGTCAGGCCTCCTTGCCGTCGGCCGGGACGACCATCGTCCCGACCCCTGCGCTCGTGAACACCTCGAGCAACACCGAGTGCGCCACCCGCCCGTCGATGACGTGGGCGCGCGGGACCCCGCCCTGGACCGCCCGCAGGCAGGCCTCCATCTTCGGGATCATCCCGCTGGCCAGGCCCGGCAGCAGGGCCTCGAGCTCGACGTCGTCGATCTGCGAGCGCAGGCTCGAGCGGTCGGGCCAGTCGGTGTAGAGGCCCTCGACGTCGGTGAGCACGACGAGCTTGCGCGCGCCCAGCGCCTCGGCCAGCGCGGCCGCGGCGGTGTCGGCGTTGACGTTGTGCACGACGCCGTCGACGTCGGGGGCGACGGTCGAGACGACGGGGATGCGGCCCCCGGCGACGAGGTCGAGCACCGCGGCGGGGTTGACCTCGACGACGTCGCCGACCAGCCCGACGTCGACCTGCTCGCCGTCCACGCTGGCGGTGCGCCGGGCGGCGGTGAACAGGCGCGCGTCCTCACCGGAGAGCCCGACCGCGTAGGGGCCGTGGGCGTTGATGAGCCCGACGAGCTCGCGGCCGACCTGGCCGACGAGCACCATCCGCACGACGTCCATCGTCTCGGGGGTGGTCACGCGCAGGCCGCCGCGGAACTCGCCCTCCATCCCGAGCCGGCCGAGCATGCTCGTGATCTGCGGCCCGCCGCCGTGGACGACGACCGGGCGGATGCCCGCGAGGCGCAGGAAGACCATGTCCTCGGCGAACGCGCGGCGCAGCGCGTCGTCGGTCATCGCGTTGCCGCCGTACTTGACGACGACCACCGCGCCCTGGAAGCGCTGCAGCCACGGCAGGGCCTCGGCGAGGACGCCGGCCTTGGCGGCGGCCTCGTGGTAGCGGTCGGGGACGTCGGCCGGGACGGGGATGGACGTCAGCGTCCGGTCGGTGTCGGGGTCGGTGTCGGTGTCGGTGTCGGTCATGTCGAGTACGCGCTGTTCTCCTCGACGTAGGCGTGCGACAGGTCCGTGGTCAGCACGGTGGCCCGCCCCTCGCCGGCGCCCAGGTCGACCTCGACGGTGATCTCCGGGCCGGACAGGTCGGCCTTGCTGCGGTCGCCGACGGCGGCGGCGGCCTCGCACAACAGGACGCCGTTGACCGTCACCGACAACGTCTGCGGATCGACGAACGCCTCGCTCGCGCCGACCGCGGCCGCGATGCGGCCCCAGTTGGGGTCGGAGCCGAAGAGGGCGGTCTTGACGAGGCTGTCGCGGGCGATCGCGCGGGCGCCGACGAGGGCGTCGCGGTCGTCGCGGGCCCCGGTGACCGTGACCGCGATGCGCTTGGTGACGCCCTCCGCATCGGCCTGCAGGCCCTTGGCGAGCTCGTCGCAGACCTCGGTGAGCACCTCGGTGAACGCGTCGGCGTCCGCCTCGACCCCGGACGAGCCCGACGACAGCAGCAGGACGGTGTCGTTCGTGCTGGTCGAGCCGTCGATGTCGAGGCGGTCGAAGGTCATCGCGGTGGCGGCGCGCAGGGCCGTGTCGGCGGTGGCCGCGTCGACGACGGCGTCGGTGGTGACGACGACGAGCATCGTCGCGAGGCTCGGGGCCATCATCCCGGCGCCCTTGGCGAAGCCGCCGACGGTCCACCCAGTGGCGGGTGGCGTCCCGTGATGACGAACAGCCTGCTTGTCGACGGTGTCGGTGGTCAGCACGGCGGTGGCGGCGGCGGTGGCGGCGTCCTCCCCGTCGGCGAGCGTCCCGGCGGCGTCGTCGACACCCGACAGGAGGCGCCCGATCGGGAGCCGTTCACCGATGAGACCGGTGGAGCACACGGCGACCTCGATGGCCCCGCAGCCCAGGACGTCGGCGACCTTCTCGGCCGTGCGGTGGGTGTCGCCGAAGCCGTCGGGCCCGGTGCAGGCGTTGGCCCCGCCGGCGTTGAGCACGACGGCGCGCAGCCGCTGCTCGCGCAGGACCTGCTGGGACCAGAGCACGGGGGCGGCCTTGACCTGGTTGCGGGTGAAGACGCCGGCGGCGACCTGCTCGGGGCCGTCGTTGACGACGAGCGCGAGGTCGGGGCGTTCGCCGTGCGCCCTCAGGCCGGCGCGGACCCCGGCGGCCCGGAAGCCCTGCGGGGCGGTGACGCTCACGGGTGCATCCCTGTCGTCGGGAGACCGACGGTCTCGTCGAGGCCGAGGGCGAGGTTGACCGACTGGAAGGCGCCGCCGGCCGTGCCCTTGGTGAGGTTGTCGATGGCCGCGGTGACCACGAGACGCCCGGCGTCGGCGTCGACCGCGACCTGGACCTGGACCGCGTTCGCGCCGACCACCGACTTCGTCTGCGGCTGGGTGCCCGCGGGCAGCAGGTGCACGAACGGCTCGGCGTCGTAGGCCTTGGCGTAAACCTCGCGGGCCTGCTCCTCGGTCACGGCGTGGGCGGCGAGCGGGGCGCTGGCCACCGCGAGGATGCCGCGCGGCATCGGCGCGAGGACCGGCGTGAACGAGACCCGCACGGGCACTGTGCTGGCTGCGCTGACCGCCGCGAGGTTCTGCACGATCTCGGGGGTGTGCCGGTGGCCGCCGCCGACGCCGTACGCGCCGGCCGAGCCCATGACCTCGGCGCCGAGCAGGTGCGGCTTGGCCGCCTTCCCCGCCCCGGAGGTGCCGGAGAACGCGACGATGCTGATCTCGGGCTCGACGAGCCCGGCGGCGACCGCGGGGAACGCGGCGAGCGTGCCGGCGGTCGGGTAGCAGCCGGGGACGGCGATGCGCCGGCTCCCCCGCAGCGCGTCCCGGGCGCCGGGCAGCTCGGGCAGGCCGTAGGGCCAGGCGCCCGCGTGCTCGCCGCCGTACCACCGCTGCCAGGCCGCCGGGTCGGTGAGACGGTGGTCGGCGCCGCAGTCGACGACGAGGGCGTCCTCCGACAGCTGCGCGGCCAGCTCCGCGGAGCGTCCGTGCGGCAGGGCGAGGAAGACGACGTCGTGCCCGGCGAGCTGCTCGGGAGTGGTCTCGGCGATCGTCCGGTCGGCGAGCGCCGGCAGGTGCGGCTGGTGGGCGCCGAGGGGGGAGCCCGCGGACTCCCCCGCCGTCACCGCCCCGATCTCGACCTCGGGGTGGCCCAGGGCCAGTCGCAGCACCTCACCCCCGACGTACCCACTGGCTCCGGCCACGGCGATGCGCATACGCATCACTATGCACGTCTGCGGAAGACCATGCAATCAACGACGGCGGCGCGCCCGGGGTGGGGTCGGCCACGTGTACGGGATCGTCCCGCCGACGGCGAGGCGGCGCCAACGCTCGCGCAGCGTACGTAGCTCCCGGACCGCCGTCGCCGCCTGGTCGACGGTGTACGGGCTCGCCCCCGTCGCGGTGATGCCCCACGCCGCGTCCAGCGCCGCCTTCGTCGAGTCGCCGTCCCCGTCGACGCACTGCTGGAGGACCCCGACGACGGACTCCGCGTGCCGGAGCTGCGCCGCGTTCTCGCGGCGGACGGCGTCGGAGCGCCGGTGGCGGTCGTGGCGCGGGCGACCCGCGACGACCTCGACGCTGTCGAACAGCGCCCCGGCCGCGAGCGAGCCCCACAGGCCGCAGGTCAGGCCGAGGGCGCGCTCGCCGACGAGGTGGACCGCGTCGTGCGGCACCTCGCCGGTGCGGTCGTAGGACCGCAGCCGCAGCCGGACGCCGTCCTCCCGGTCGATCAGCGCCAGCGAGCCGCCGTCGGCGCGCTTCGAGAACTCGACGTGCACGCCGGCATGCCACCAGCTCCGGCTTCGTGGTGCAGCCGGTTATCGGCGTGGCGGGCGGGTCAGTTCGCCCGGCTGCGGTCCTCGCCCAGGGAGTGCCGCGGGCGGGAGGTCGACGGGTAGGGCGCGCGGGGGCCGTCCTCGCGGGGCCGATCGGGAGCGGGCGGGAACGACGGGTGCGGCTCGCGGAACGAGGCCGAGGGGTGGGGCTCGCCGAACGGGTCGCCGACGGGTCCACCGAACGACAGCGAGGACGTGGGTTCGGCGAACGGGACCGACGGGTGGGGCTCGCGGACCCCGGCGCCGCTCGTCTGGGCCGCCGCGATCTGCCACGCCGGGAGACCCTGCGAGTCGGTGGCACTGGACGGGGCCGGGGTAGGTGCCGGGGTCCGGGCCGGGGTCCGGGTCGGGGTCCGGGGCGCGACCGGCAGCGGGCCGGTCGGCGGCGACGGGGGCTCGGCTCCCCAGGCGGGGGTTCCACCGGTCGCCGGGGACGCCGGCTGCTCACCGGTCTCCTCCACCCGCGGCGCGACCGTCGGCGGCGCGTCGGCCTCGGGCACCGGGGCGGCGTCGCGGCGGCCGACGGCGACGAGGTCGCGGCCGAGCAGTCCCGACACGAGCCAGTCCAGGGCGATCCGCACCGTGCGGTCGGCGGTCGGCATCGCCCAGAGGTGGTAGGCGCGGTGCAGCAGGAACGCGGGCCAGCCGGTGAAGCGCAGCCGTCCGATCTGGGCCGCGCCGCGGCGGCGGCCGAGGCCCGCGACGGCGCCGGCGTTCTGGTGGCGGTAGCCGCGCAGCAGGCGTCCGGCGAGGAACGCGTCGACGTTGCGGGCCAGGAGGCGGGCCTGGCGCACGGCGTGCTGGGCGGTCGGCGCCGTGGTCACGGGGTCGCCGTCGCGCGGGGTCGGCACGGTCACGTCGGGGACCGCGGCGCAGTCGCCGGCGGTGAAGACGTGGGCGCGGTCGCGGACCTGCAGCGTCGTCGAGCAGCGCACCCGCCCGCGGGGGTCGAGCGGGAGGTCGGTGCGCTCGAGCAGGGGGTTGGGCACCGAACCCGCGGCCACGACGATCGTGTCGGTGGCGAAGCTCGTCCCGCCCGCGAGGACGACCTGGCCGCCCTCCGCCGAGCTGATCTTCGCGCCGACCCGGACCTCGATCCCGCGCCGCAGCAGCTGGGCGTGGACGCGGGCGGCGAGCGCCGGGCTGACCTCGGGCATGATCCGCCCGGCCGCCTCCAGGAGCACCCAGCGGATCTCCTCGGCGATGTGTCCGGGCTGGTGGCGGGCGGCGCGGCGGGTCATGTCCTCGAGCTCGCCGAGCACCTCGAGGCCCGCGAACCCGCCGCCGATCACCGTGAAGGTCAGCAGCCGGCGGCGCTCGGCGGGGTCGACGGTCGAGGCGGCCGCGTCGAGGCGGGACAGGACGTGGTCGCGCAGCGCGAGCGCGTCGGTGACCGACCGGAACGGCAGCGCGCGCTCGTCGAGCCCGGGGATCGGCAGCCGGCGCGGCGTGGTGCCGGGCGCGACGACCAGCACGTCGTAGGTGAGCTCGCGGGTGCCGCCGTCCGGCAGCGTGACGACGGCGCGGCGCGAGGCGTCGTCCACCGCGGCGACCGACCCGGTGATCACGTCGCACCGGCGCAGGACCCGGCGCAGCGGCACGGTGAGGTGACGCGGCTCGATCGCGCCCGCGGCCGCCTCGGGCAGGAACGGCTGGTAGGTCATGTGGGCCTGCGGGTCGACCACCGTGATCCCCGCGATGCCCGACGCCGCGCCCCCTGGGCCGAGGTGGCGGCCGCCGCGCGTGCCACCCGGCAGGCGGGCCTGCAGCGCCCGCGCCGCGACGAGGCCCGCGTAGCCGCCGCCGACCACGAGCACGCGAGCGCCCTCGGCGGCCTCGGCGTCCTCGGCCTCCTCGGCCGGGCCCCGGCCCCGCAGACGGGCGAGGAAGACGAGCGCGACGACGCACAGGGCCCCGCCGCAGGCCGCCGCACCCCACGCCGGCAACGCGCCGAACGCCCACAGCAGGGCGACGACGGCCGGCCCGATGACCAGCAGCGTGCCGCGGCCCACCACGAAGTCCGCGGTGGACCAGGAGCTCCCGGCGGACGGCTCGGGGTCGTGGGGTGGCTCGGGCGCGCTGGACATGCGTGAGAGCTCCTCGCTGTCGGGGTCGAGGCGGCCGGCCCGGGCGAAGGGGGAGCCCCCGGGTCACGGCCAGGTCACGCTACGAAGTCCGATCATGGGAGGGCCCGGAGCTGAGAGCGCGAGGCGCCGCGAGCCGTCCACGGCGTCCCGCCACGCGGTCACCGGTCGTGCGTTCCCCCGATCGGCGCAGTCCTCGGCCGCTGGTCTCTCAGGAAGGGCGATGAGCGGTCACCGCGGCAGCCGGGCGAACGCCCGCGTGACGGCCGTCTCGGACGGTGGCGTCGCGGTCGGGACCGGGGTGACCTCCGGCCGCCCGCGCGTCGCCGTCCACGTCCCGGTGATGCGGCCGCGGTGGACGACGGTGGCACGGAAGACGCCGTTGCCGCCGGGCACGACCCGGTCGCGGTGGGCGGGGTCGAGGACGTCGTCGCGGTGGCGGTAGCCGAGGACGTACTCGTCGAAACCGGGCAGCAGGTGCACGCCGAGCGCCGCCCGGCGGTGGGCGGCGAGGAGGTCCGGGACCGCGGGGTCGAGGAGGTACTCGACGCCGTCGACGTCCATGGCCGCGAGGGCGGGGCGGGCGAGGGCGACCGCGGTGCGGGCGTCGGCGGCGGGGATGTTCGTCCACCGGGCGAACTCGGCGACGGGCGCGGGGCCGTGCGAGCGGAAGTACCGGCGCGCCCACTCCCCCAGCGCCTCGTCGCGGTCGAGGACCCGTGGCGTGGGGATCCAGCGGGCGACGTCGACGATGACGGGCTCGCCGGCGTCGATCGGCCCGAAACAGAGGACGCCGGTCTGGGCCAGCTCGGCGAGCAGGTGGTAGCCGCGCCCCCCGGCCGGCGCGAGCCCCGCCTCCTCCCACACCGCGAACAGCCCGGCGCGGGTCGCGGGCACGGCGGCCAGCGCCAGCTCGCGGGCCCGATCGACGTCGGCGAGCCCGAGCTCGCCGCGCCTGCGGGCCGACTGGACGCGGGGGCGCGGCGTGCCCAGCCGGAGCATCCAGCCGAGGTCCTCGGCGGGCACCGCGTGCAGCGTCCCGCGCATCGGCCAGCTGCGGACCACGGTGCCCGCGTCGCACGCCGCGACGACCGCGGCGCGCGACCGGGACGCGGTGCGCAGCGCCAGCGAGGTCAGCGCCCCGGGCAGGTCCTGGGCCTGCACCGCGCCGAGGTGACGGACCACGCCGGCGACGTCGTCGGTCGCCGGCGGCACCAGCCCCAGGGCCACCAGCCGCAGCAGCCCGACCTCCGACGCCCCGCGCGTGGTCACGCCCCGAGATGCTGCCGGAACCACGCCACGGCGTGGCCGTCGACCTCGGCGGCGTGGCGCGTCTGCGGCGCCGGCTCGAGCCCCGGCTCCTCGGCGAGCGCGTGGCCCATACCCGGCACGGTGACCACCTCGCCGGCCGGCAGCGCCTTCGCCAGCGCCTGCGCCGGGTGGAGGAACGCCTCGGCGTCGTCCTCCTCGCCGACGATCGACCGCACCGGCGTGGCCCCGAGCTCGCCGGCGCGGGCGACGTAGTCCATCCGCGCCGCGACGGCGTCCGACGCCGGCGACCAGGCGTAGTCGACCCCGAACAGCCGGCCGAGCGCCGAGACCACCGGGCGCAGCTGCACCATCGGGCTGATCGCGACGAGTGCCGCGACGTCCGACCGGCGCGTCGCCACCTCCAGCGCGACGCCCGCCCCGGCCGACCCGCCGAACAGCCCGAGCGGACCCGTTGCGCACCCGAACCGCTCGCGCAGCGCGGCCAGCGCCGCGTCGAACTCCTCGGCGGCCTGGGCGTTCACCGGCCCCTGCAGGAGCAGGACCGCGTCCTCGTAGCCGCGCCCCATCACCTCGTCCAGCCCGCCCGCGGGCAGCCGGCTGCCCATCATCGGCAGCCCGAGGTACACCCGCCAGGCGTCGAGCCCGTCGAGCGGCAGGGCCGCCGCGAACGCCGCCTCGGTGCGCGGCGCGTCCATGAGGTGCCAGCCGACGACGAGCGGCGCGTCGGGGCGGCGGTCCGCCGGCGCCCGCAGGACGTAGGGCACGCCGGCGGCGACACCGGTCTCGACCTCCGTGGTCATGGCGGCTCCTCGTGATCGCGCTGTACACCGTCCAGCTTACTGGACACTGTACAGTACGTCCATGCCCCGGACCCCCGGTCAGCGTGCCGGGCTCACCCGCGACGCGGTCCTCACCGCGGCGCGCACCGTGTTCGCCGAGCGCGGACTGCCGGGTCTCTCGATGCGGTCGGTCGCGCGGGAGCTCGACGTCGCGCCGAACGCGCTCTACAGCCACGTCGCGGACAAGGACGCGCTGGTCGACGACCTGCTCGACGACCTGCTCGGCGCCCTCGACCCGCCGGCGCCCGACGCCGAACCGCTCGCCGGCCTGCGCGGCGTCATGCTCGCGACGTTCGACCTGCTGGTCGTCCACGCCGATCTCGTCCCGCTCTACCTCGCGCGCCAGGGTGCGCGCGGGGAGAACGCCCGCGCGTTGGGCGCGGCGATGACGGTGCTGCTCGGGCACCTGGGGCTCGACGGGGACGCCGCGGGTCGCGTGGTGCGCGCCCTCGTCGTGAGCACGATCGGCTACGCCGCCCTGGCCACCGCCGACGGGCCGGCCCTCGCGCCCGCGCAGCTGCGCGCCGACCTCGAGGTCACGCTCGACTGGCTGCTGCTTGGCGCTACGCGCTCGTGAGTGGTTGTCCGTGCCCTGGCACGGACAACCACTCACAAGTGCGTCAGCGCAAACGGGCCCCGTGGCGTTCGGCGGCCGTGGCCACGGCGGCGTCGCGGCGGGCCGAGGCCTCCTCGAGGGTCAGCGTCCGGTCCGGGGCGCGCAGGCGCAGCGCGAACGCCAGCGAGCGCTTGCCCTCACCGACCTGCGCGCCGGTGTAGACGTCGAACAGGCGCACGTCCTCGAGGAGGTCACCCCCGCCGTCGCGCAGCGCGGTCGCCACCGAGGCGGCCGGCACGTCGGCGTCGAGCACCAGCGCGACGTCGAGCAGCACCGGAGGGAACGGCGAGACCGCCGGCGAGGGGCGCACCTCGACCAGCGGGAGCCGGTCGAGCTCGAGCTCCATCGCGCACGTGCGCGCGGGCAGCCCGAGCGTCTCGAGCACCTTCGGGTGCAGCTCGCCCGCATGGCCCACGAGCGTGCCGTCGGGCAGGCGCAGGGCCGCGCACCGGCCGGGGTGCCACGGCGCGTGCCGGTCGGCGGCCACCTCGAGATCGGCGCCGTACACCCGGCCGACCAGGCGCGCGGCCTCGATCGCGTCGGCCCAGTCGGCGGCACGTCCCGGCCCCCACCAGCCGGCCCGGTCCCAGGCGCCGGCGAGCACCGCGCCGACCCGCAGCGGCTGGTCGGGCAGGCCCGCGAGCACCTCGGCGATCGCCGCGTCGTCGGGCCGGGAGTCGACGGGCAGCACCGGGGCCTGGTTCGTCGAGCCGGGCTCCTCCGCACCGGGCCGCACGACCTGGCCGACCTGGTAGAGCGCGAGGTCGCGCAGCCCGCGGGAGACGTTGCGGACCACGGCGTCGAGCAGGCCGGGCAGTAGCGTCGTCGCCATCAGCGCGCGGTCGGCGTCGAGCGGGTTGGCCAGGCGCAGCGCCCGGCGGCGCGGGTCGTCGGCGTCCAGGCCGAGCGCGTCGAACACCGAGGGCGCGACGAACGGGGAGGGCAGCACCTCGTCGTAGCCCGCGTCGGCGAGCGCCCGAGACACCTGGCGGCGCCGGCGCTGGCCCAGCGTCAGCCCCGTGCCCGGGTGTGCGGCGGGCAGCTCGGAGGGGATGCCGTCGTAGCCCTCGAGCCGCAGGACCTCCTCGACGAGGTCGGCGGGGCGGGTGAGGTCGGGGCGCCAGGTCGGCGGTGTGGCCCGCAGGCCCGCGGCCCCGCCGTCGCCGGGGTCGGCGGCGGCCACCTCGACCCCGCAGCCGATCTGGCTCAGGCGCCGGACGACCGCACCTCGCTCGTAGCGCCGGCCGGCGACGCGGTCGGGCAGGTCGAGGGCCATCAGCACGGGCGCCGGCGTGGGCACCGGGTCGGAGAAGGGGCCCTCGTCGGTGACGCCGGACGCCACGGTCGCGCCGCCGTAGTGCGCGAGCAGCCACGCGGCGCGGTCGGTCGCGGCGCGCGCCACGGCCGGGTCGACCTCGCGCTCGTAGCGCCGCGCCGCCTCGCTGGGCAGGCGGTGGCGCCGGGCGGTGCGCGCGACCGACGGCGGGTCCCACACCCCCGCCTCGAGCAGGACGTCGCTCGTGCCCGCCCCCACCTCGGTCGGCCCGCCGCCCATGACGCCGGCGAGGCCGATCGGCCCGGACTCGTCGGTGATCACGACGTCGTCGGGGTCGAGCGCCCGCTGGACGTCGTCCAGGGTGGTGATCTTCTCGTCGGCGGCGGCCCGCCGGACGACGATGTCGCCCCGTACCGCCGACGCGTCGTAGGCGTGCATCGGCTGGCCCAGCTCGAGCATCACGTAGTTGGTGACGTCGACGGCCAGCGAGATCGGGCGCACGCCGCAGAGCAGCAGCCGGCGGCGCATCCACCACGGCGACGGGGCGGTCGGGTCGAGGTCGGTGACGCGGCGGGCGACGAAGCGCCGGCACGCCGACTCCGGCTCCAGCCGCACCGGCCAGGCGTCCCCGTCCGCCGCGGGCAGGTCGTGGCCCAGCAGCGCCGGGTCGCCGTAGGGCGCGTCGAGCGCGCACGCCAGCTCCCGGGCCAGGCCGCGGACGGACAGGCAGTACCCGCGGTCGGGGGTGACGGCGATGTCGAGCACCGCGTCGTCGAGCCCCAGCAGGGCGGTGGCGTCGTCGCCGGGGTCGGCGGTGCCGGGCGGCAGCACGAGGATGCCGCTGTGGTCGTCACCGAGGCCCAGCTCGTCGAGCGCGCAGATCATGCCGTCGGAGACGTGGCCGTAGGTCGTGCGCGCGGCGATCGCGAAGTCGCCGGGCAGCACCGCACCGGGCAGCGCGACGACGACGAGGTCGCCCTCGACGAAGTTCGTGGCCCCGCAGACGATGCCCCGCGTCCCGGCGCCCTCGCCCTCGGCGTCCCCGCCCGTGTCACCGTGCTCGGGACCCACGTCGACCCGGCAGTACCGGATCGGCTTCTTGTACTCCGTGAGCTCCTCGATCGACCGGACCCGGCCGACGACCAGCGGGCCCGTGGTGGCCGGGATCGGCGCGACGTCCTCCACCTCGAGCCCGACGCGGATCAGCGCCTCGCCGACCGCGTCGGCCGACGGCACGCCGTCGGGCGGCAGGTCGACGTGCTGGAGGAGCCACGAGACGGGGACGCGCACGGGACTTCAGGGCCTTCCTGGTCGGAGCTTCAGCGGTGGACCGGCGATCAGGGTTCGACGGCGAACGCGGAGGTGAACCGCACGTCGCCCTCGACCATGTCGCGCATGTCGGGCAGCCCGTTGCGGAACTGAAGCGTGCGCTCCAGCCCCATCCCGAAGGCGAACCCCGAGTACTTGTCCGGGTCCACCCCGCAGGCCCGTAGGACGTTCGGGTCGACCATGCCGCAGCCGCCCCACTCGACCCAGCCGGCGCCGCCGCGCTTCTCCGGGAACCACACGTCGACCTCGGCCGACGGCTCGGTGAACGGGAAGAACGACGGCCGCAGCCGCGTCACGGACTCGCGGCCGAACATGGCCTGGGCGAACGCGTCCAGCGTGCCCTTGAGGTGCGCCATCGTGATGCCCTCGTCGACCGCCAGGCCCTCGACCTGGTGGAACACCGGGGTGTGGGTGGCGTCGAGCTCGTCGGTGCGGAACGTCCGGCCGGGGCAGACGACCCACACGGGCAGGTCGCGCTCGAGCAGCGTGCGGATCTGCACCGGCGAGGTGTGGGTGCGCAGCACCTGGCGCGCGGCGGGCGGCTCGACGTGGAACGTGTCCTGCATCGTGCGCGCCGGGTGGTCGGGCAGGAAGTTCAGCGCGTCGAAGTTGAGCCACTCGGACTCGACCTCGGGACCCTCGGCCACCTCGTAGCCCATGCCGACGAAGATGTCGGCGATCCGCTCGGAGATCTGCGTCAGCGGGTGCCGGCTGCCCCGCGCGTGCCGGTCGCCGGGCAGCGTGACGTCGACGGCCTCCTCGGCCAGGACGCGCTCGTCGCGCTCGGCGGAGAGCACGGCGTGGCGCTCGTCGTACGCGGCCTGGATGGCCTGGCGGACCTCGTTGACCCGCTTGCCCGACTCCGAGCGCGCCTGCGGCGGCAGCGCCCCGATCTCGCGGCGCGCGGTGAGCACCGGCGAGCGGTCCCCCAGGTGCGCGGGCTTCAGCGCCGTGAGGGCCTCGAGCGTGGTGGCGCCGGCGAACGCCGCGGACGCCTCGGTGCGGGCGGCGTCGAGCGTCTCGGGATCGAGCGCCGCAACCTGCTTGGGATCGTAGAGATCGTTGGTGCCGGACATCGGCGTGGTCTCGCTCCTGCTGCGGCTCTCGGTGGTGGCCCTGTCCTCGCCCTGCCGTGGCCCGGTGACGGCCCGGTGCTGTCCGTCGATGGTATCGGAGCAGGTCGAACGCGATCTCAGGCGTGCTGGGCACGGGCCGAGGCGTAGAGGCACACCGCCGCAGCGGTGGCCAGGTTGAGGCTCTCGGCCCGTCCGTGGATCGGGACGCGGACGCGGTGGTCGGCCCGTCCGGCCGTGTGCTCGTCGAGCCCGTGGGCCTCGCAGCCGAACAGCCAGGCGGTGGGCCGCGCGAGCAGGTCGTCGGCGCCGGCGTCCAGGACGGTCTCGCCGTGACCGTCGGCGGCCAGCAGCGCCAGGCCACGGGCGCGCAGGGCGTCGAGCACGGCGTCGACGTCGCGGTGCGCGGCCACGGGGACGTGGAACAGGCTCCCCATGCTCGCCCGCACGCACTTGCCGTTGTGGGGGTCGACGGCGTCCCCCGCGAGGACGACGGCGTCCGCGCCCGCGGCGTCGCTGGTGCGCACGACGGTGCCGGCGTTGCCGGGGTCGGCGACGCCGACCAGCACCGTGACCAGGCGCGGCTCCCCGGCGAGAGCGGTGTCGAGGTCCACCGCGACCGTCGTGCACACGGCGGCGATCCCCTGCGGGGTCACGGTGTCCGACAGCCCGGCGGCGGCCTTCTCGGTGACCCGCGCGACGCGGACGCCCGCGGCGTCGGCGCGACGCTCGAGCTCGGGGTGGCGCTCGGCCACCGCCGAGGTGAGGAAGAGGTCGTGGACCCTGGGCGACTCCCTGGCCGGGTCCTCGGCCCAGGCGAGCGCGTCCCGCACGGGACGGACGCCCTCGACGAGGAAGCGCCCGGTCTCCAGACGCGCCGCGCGCCGCAGCAGCTTGCGGGCTGCGGCGACGCGCGGCGTGCGTTCGGTGAGGAGGTGCCCGTCGGTCAGGCGGCGTCCCCGCTCTTGTCCTGCGCGGGCACCGCGGCCCGGGCGACCTCGACCAGCGCGGTGAACGCGGCCGGGTCGGAGACGGCGATCTCCGCGAGGTTCTTGCGGTCGACCTCGACGCCCGCGAGCTTGAGGCCCTGCATGAACCGGTTGTAGGTCATGTCGTTGGACCGGGCCGCCGCGTTGATGCGGGTGATCCACAGCTGCCGGAAGTCGCCCTTGCGCTGCTTGCGGTCGCGGTAGGCGTAGGTCAGCGAGTGGAGCGTCTGCTCCTTGGCCTTGCGGTAGAGCCGGGAGCGCTGGCCGCGGTAGCCGCTGGCCATCTCCAGGGTGGTGCGACGCTTCTTCTGCGCGTTGACCGCGCGCTTCACGCGTGCCACGTGGTCCTGCCTTCGATCTGATCAGGGAGCGGAGGAGATCCGGTCCGGGGTGGGGTCGGCGGGCGGGGGTGTGTCAGATGCCGCCGAGCAGGCGCTTGACGCGCTGGGTGTCCTGCGGCGCGACCTCGGTCGTCCCGGAGAGCGCGCGGGTCTTGTGGCTGGACTTCTTCTCCAGCAGGTGGCGCTTGCCGGCCTTCTCGCGCAGCAGCTTGCCGGCCCCGGTCACCTTGATGCGCTTCTTGGTGCCGCTGTGGCTCTTGTGCTTCGGCATGTCCTGTCCTCGCTCCTCGTGCGGACCGTGTGCGCTCCGCCGGGGTGGTCGACGCCCGTCCCGTCCCACGCGGGACGGTACGGGCGCCCGGGAACCCGGCCGCACCCGCAGGGGTACGGCCGGTCGTGCGGTCGCGCTCAGCCCGCCGGCTCGGGGGCCGGCTCCTGCTGGGCGCGCGGGGCCTTCTGGGGCTTCTTGTTCGGCGCCAGGACCATGGTCATGTTCCGGCCGTCCTGCTTCGGCGTGGCCTCGACGTAGCCGAGGTCGCCGACGTCCTCGGCCAGGCGCTGCAGGAGGCGGAAGCCCAGCTCGGGCCGCGACTGCTCGCGGCCACGGAACATGATCGTGACCTTGACCTTGTGACCCTGACCGAGGAAGCGGGTGACGTGACCCTTCTTCGTCTCGTAGTCGTGCGGGTCGATCTTCGGCCGGAGCTTCTGCTCCTTGATCACGGTCTGCTGCTGGTTGCGCCGCGACTCGCGGGCCTTCTGCGCGCTCTCGTACTTGAACTTGCCGTAGTCCATGAGCTTGCAGACCGGCGGGCGGGCCTGGGCGGCCACCTCGACCAGGTCGAGGTCGGCCTCACGGGCCAGGCGCAGGGCGTCCTCGATGCGGACGATCCCCACCTGCTCCCCGTTCGGGCCGACCAGTCGCACCTCGGGAACGCGGATGCGCTCGTTGATGCGGGTCTCTGCGCTGATGAGTTCTCCTCGGGTCGTGACGATGTCGCTGCGACCCGACACGAGGTGCCCCGGAAGACGTCGGGCCCCGCGCCGGCAACGGCGTCGGGGCCCACGGTCGACCGATCCGGGCGTCCGCGAGGACGCCTGCGCCGACGGCGTGTTCCACCGACGGCTGGACCGGACCCGCTCACCTCGCGGTGGACGGGTGGGAGCCGGGGCTCCACTTGCCGCTCGGTGGACGCGCTGCATCCGCCGAGCTGGTCGCTCATCACACAACGTACCACTCCCGCCGGGTGTTCCCTGCACCACGGGCAGGTCGGCGCGGCAGTGGGACCCTCACACCGCCGCGCCGGGCCGCCCCCTCGCGCCGGCGGCTTCAGCGGGGCCGGCTGCGGACGCCGCCTCCTCGAGCAGACGAGCGAGCCCACGCGGGTCGACCAGCATCGGCGAGTGTGAGGTGTCGATGCGGGCGACCCGATCGGCCCGGGCGGCCATGCCCTCCTGGAGCGAGGGCACGAGCGCGGCGTCCCGCTGGCAGATCAGGTAGGTGACGGGATGCCGTCGGTCCGGGGCGATCGCGCGGTGTGCGAAGTCGGCGAGCGACGAGTAGCCGAGCGCGTCGTGCCAGGGCCGCCAGCGCTCGGCGTCGAGGTCCGCAGCGAGACCCCGGCGAGTGACCTCCGGGTCCCCGGAGGTGCCGACGGCTGCTCCGCCGGGGTGTACCTGCATCCAGTCGAGCAGCTCGGGGAGCATGTCGGTGATGCCCTGTCCCCGGGCCGGCCAGAATGCGCTCACGTACACCGAGCACGCGATCCCCGGGTGGTCGGCGATCTCCGTGAGCACCAGGCCGCCGTAGGAGTGGCCGACGAGCACCGCGCGCCCGTCGCCGCCGTCCAGCAGCCGCCGGACCTCGGCGACGTCGTCGGCGAGCCCGCCGAGCGCCGCGGGGTCGGGCCCGGTGCTGGGCAGCTCGGCGAGCACGACCTCGTGGCCGGACACCTCCAGCGCCGCCCGTGTCTCGCCCCAGTAGGTGCTGTCCACGAAACCCCCGTGGACCAGGACGAAGCGTGCCATCGTCTTCCTCCGTTCCGTCGCCACACCGGGAGGCGGGAGCAGGCGCCGTACCTCCGCAGCGTCCCGAGGGAGGCGCGTGGACCAGCCGGTGCGTCGCCATCGGTGTCCTCCCCGCTCGGTGTCGCGACGACGTTCCTCGGCGGGGTTGCGCCGCCGTTGCAGTGGCGCTGCAACGGCGTGCGCGACGCTCCCGGTGAGAGCGAGGGGAGGTCCGGTGCGCGCGAGGTATCCCGACGTCGAGGACGTCGTCGTCCGCGACGGGGTCCGGGTGGGGTTCGAGGTCTACGAACCGAGGGACGAGCCCACGACGGATGCGACGATCCTGCTGGTCACGCCGATGCCGCTCGTGCACGCGCGGCAGTGGAAGCTGCAGATCCCGATGCTCGCCCGCCACGCACGGGTCCTCGTGGTCGACCACCGCGGCAACGGCCGCAGCGACCGCCCGACGGAACCTGCGGGGTACGCGATCGAGGAGGACGTCGCGGACGTCGTCGCGATCCTCGACACGACGGCCACCGCGCGGGTGATCGCCGTCGGCGTCTCGGGCGGCGGCCGTCGCGCGCTCGAGCTCGCCGCCCACTGTCCCGAGAGGGTCGCCGGGGTCGTCGCGATCGCCCCGACGGTCGTGTTCGCCGTCGACGACTTCGAGGCGGTGCGTGAGCACTACGAGGGCATCCAACGCTTCAACCGCCACCACATCCGCGACGACTTCGACGACTTCGTGTCCTGGTTCTTCGCCCAGTGCTTCACCGACGACCACGCGCTGCACCCGTTCGAGGACGCCTGGGCGTACGCCCACGAGACGACCCCCGAGGTGCTGGTGTCGTTCTTCGGGGCGGCTTCCCTGCCCGACGTCGAGGGCGCGCGTGCCCTCTGCCGGGCGGTGCGGTGCCCGGTGCTCGTGCTGCACGGCACGGACGACGCCCTCATCCCCCACGAGGTCGGCGAGGCCGTGGCCGGCTGGACCGCAGGGAGCCTGGTCTCGCTCGAGGGCGTCGGCCACGTGCCGACCGTTCGGGAGCCGGTACGGACCAACCTCCTGATCCGCGACTTCGTCCGGGAGACGGCTGGCCGCCGGTCCCCCACCCCGCGGTGGACGCCGCCCCGGAAGCGGGCGAGGCGCGCGCTGTTCCTGTCGTCGCCGATCGGGCTCGGGCACGCGCGGCGCGACCTCGCGATCGCCGACGAGCTGCGCGGGCTGCGTCCGGACGTCGGGATCGAGTGGCTGGCGCAGCACCCCGTGAGCCAGGTGCTCGCCGCCCGTGGCGAACGGATCCACCCCGCCTCACGGTGGCTCGCCTCCGAGGCCGGACACGTCGAGGGCGAGTCCGGCGAGCACGACCTGCACGCCTTCCGGGCGTGGCGGTCGATGGACGAGATCCTCGTCCACAACTTCCATGTGCTCGCCGAGCTCGCCGAGTCCGACCACCACGACCTGTGGGTGGGTGACGAGGCCTGGGAGCTCGACCACTTCCTGCACGAGAACCCCGAGCTCAAGTCGGCGGCGTACGCGTGGTTGACCGACTTCGTCGGCTTCCTGCCGATCGACGGCGACGACGCGTGGGAGCAGCGGATCGCCGCCGACCACAACGCGTGGATGATCGAGCAGGTCGACCGGCTGCCGCGGGTGCGCGACGGGGCCCTCTTCGTCGGGGACGTCGAGGACGTCGTGCCCGACGCGTTCGGACCGGGGCTGCCCTCGATCCGTGCGTGGACGCGCGAGCACTACGCCTTCCCGGGCTACGTCACCGGCTTCACGCCGCTGGACCCGGCCGACCGGGCGGGCGTCCGGGAAGAGCTCGGCTGGCGTCCGGGCGAGCCGGTGTGCCTGGTGACGGCCGGGGGCACCGGGATCGGGCTGCCGCTGCTGCGCCGCGTCGTCGACGCCGTCCCGGCGATCCGCGAGCGGGTCCCGGAGATGCGGGTCGTCGTGGTCACCGGCCCGCGCCTCGATCCGGACACCGTGCCTCCGGCCCCCGGCCTGGAGGTGCACGGATGGGTCCCCGACCTCCACCGCCACCTCGGGGCCTGCGACGTGGCGATCACCCATGGCGGGCTGACCACCACCATGGAGCTGACCGCCCACCGGCGCCCGTTCCTCTACGTCCCGTTGCAGCGGCACTTCGAGCAGCAGCGTCACGTCACCCACCGCTTGGCGCGCCACCGGGCCGGCCGCCGCATGGACTGGGGCGACCTACGGCCCGACGCGCTGGCCGACGCGCTGCACACCGAGGTGGCGCGAGCGGTGGACTACCGCCCCGTCGATGCGGGCGGCGCGGCCCGGGCGGCCACCCGGTTGGCGTCGTTGCTCTGATCCCGCTCAGCGGGACGCGGCGAGGGCCTCGTCCACCACCGCGTCGGCTGAGCGCCACAGGACCCACCCGTGGTGCCCGGCAGCGACGGCGAGCGGGCGCACCACGGAGCGGGCTCGATGCCGGTCCCCACGGGCGACGTGCGCCCGGGCCACCGCCAGGTAGGCGTCCGCCCCGCCGAACCAGGCGCTCCGGGGCGGTGCGTCGATCGCCGCCACGAGCCGCTCGGCCCGCTCGAGGAGCACGTCGTCGCGCGTGGCCTGCGCCAGCGGCGCGAGGCAGCGCAGGACGTAGGCCTCGGTCCCGCCCTGCTCGGCGAGCGCGAGGCCCTCGCCGAGGACCTCCACGGCCTCGGCGACGTCGTGCGGGTCGGCCCGCGCGAGCAGCGCCGTCCCCAGCTGGGAGGCGGCGGTCGGCCACCACCACGGGTGCCGCTCGTCGGTGGCCACGGCGGAGCGCGCCAGGTCGACGGCCTCGTCGAGGCGACCGTCCACCCGGGCCATGAGCGCCAGGTGGGCCCCGAACCACGGCTCGAACCCCTCGAGTCCACCGCCACGGCACACCTCGCGCGCCTCCCGGACCCTCGCCGCGGCCGCGGCGGCGTCGCCCGCGGCGAGCACCGGGAGCGCGGACTCGAAGATCGTCCAGAAGAGGATCTGGCGCTCGCCGCGGCGGCGGGCCAACGGGGCGAGCTCGGCGAGGACCCGCCCGAGGGCCCCGACGTCCCCGGTGTAGGCGAGCGGGGTCTTCAGGCCGTCCAGGGCCGCGAGCAGCGCGCCGTCGTCCCCGGTCTCCCGCGCGGCGGTGACGGCGCGGCGTCCCCAGGCCAGGGCCTCGGTGAAGCGCAGGCGATTGCTGGCCGCCACCGCACGCCACCCGCAGGTCTCGGCTTCCGCGGAGCGGTCGATCCGGGCCTCGGCGACGCGCCGGGCACCGTCGAGCCCGGCGGTGACGCGGCCGCCGAGGGGCGCGGCCGGAGACGGATCGGCGTCCGGGACGTCCCGCATCGCGGCGATCGCCGCGCTCACCCCCGCCTCGGTCGCCGTCGCGTCGGCGAGGGCGTCGAGCGCGTGCGAGCGGACGAGGTGGACCCGACCGTGCAGGACGGGATCGTCGACCTCGGCCGCCGCCTCGAGGGCGGTGTCGAGGACGGCGAGCGCGTCGCCGGCCGCACCCCGGCCGAGGGCACGCTGGCCGGCCACCAGCCACGCGCGTGCCGCACGGGCCAGGTCGCCGATCTCGGCGGCGTGCCCGGCCAGCGCCTCGGGCCGGCCGGCGAGCAGGTCGGCCGCGACGCCGTGGTGGGCCGCACGGACCGGGCCGGACGTCGACGCGTAGACGATCTCGCGGACGAGGTCGTTGGCGAACTCGTACCGGGTCTCGGTGCGCCGCAGGACGTGCGCGGCCGTCGCGCGCTCGAAACGGTGCAGCACCTCGACCGTCGGGAGGTCGAGCATCGCGGCGACGATCTCCGGGGAGGGCGCGGAGCCGAGGACGGCGGCCGCCCGGAGGGCGTCGGCGACCGCATCGCGCAGGTGTCGCAGCCGCGAGACCACCGCCTCCTGCAGCGAGCCCGGGACGCCGTCCTCCCCGGCGGCGAGGGCGCGGAGGGACTCGGTGACGGAGAGGGGGTGGCCGCGGGTGCGGCGGACGACGTCCTCGGCGTGCCGGGGCACGCCCGCGCGGGCGGCGAGCAGCGCCACGGCCTCGGGGCCGAGGGGGCCCAACGGCAGCCGCCGCGCCACGTCGTCGAGGGCGACGAGGGCCGCGTCGCCCTCGCCGTCGCGCACGGCGGCGAGGAGCAGCACGGGGGCCCGACCGAGGCGGCGGGCGGCGTAGTGCAGGAACTCGGTGGTGGCCGTGCCGGCCTCGTGAAGGTCGTCGATCACGAACAGCACGGGCCGGCGGGTGGCCATCGCCTCGAGCAGGCCGCGCAGCGCCGCGAACGCGCGCCCGCGGAACACGTCCCCCTCGACCTCCGCGACCCGGGTTCCCCACGCCCTGGCGAGCTCGGGGACTAGCCCGGCCAGGACCGGGGCGTGCTGGCCGGCCAGCACGCACAGCTCCTCGGCCGGGCACGCGCGCAGCGAGGGGATCAGCGCGTCGAGGACGGGCTGCAGGAACAGGGACCGCTCCGTGGCGTGCGCGCGGGCGCGGAGCACGGTGGCGCCGTCGCCCGCGGCGACCTCGGCGACCGTCTCCGCGAGCGTGGTCTTGCCGATGCCGGCCTCGCCGACGAGCAGCCACAGGGCCGCACCGCGTGCGCGGCAGTCGGACCACGCGGCCACGAGCCGCGCGAGCTCATCGTCACGGCCGACGACGTCCGGACGTGCCGTGGTCGCGGCGCCGCGCCGGTCGACGGGCGGCCCGACGGTCGGCCGTGGGCCCGGCGCGGCGGGCGCCCGACCCCGCAGGATCGCCAGGTGGCGCTCGCGGGTCTCGGGGGCCGGGTCGACGCCGAGCTCCTCGGCCAGCGTCGCGCGGAGGCGTTCGTAGGCCCGGAGCGCGCGGGCGGGCTGGCCGGCCGCGTGGTGGGCGGACATGAGCAGGCGGTGCGCGGTGTCGTCGAGCGGGTCGGCGGCGGCCGCCGAGGACGCCGCCGCGACCGCCCGCGGCGGATCACCGACGGCGAGCGCGGCCTCCGCGAGCCCGTGGCGCAGCGCCCGTCGCAGGTCCTCGGCCTCCGCCCGGAGCGCCCCCACCCAGTCCGCGTCGGCCTCCCCCTCCAGTGCCTCCCCGCGCGCGAGGAGGTCGAGCCCGGCCTCGGCGGCACGCAGGGCGCGCGCGGGATCACCGGCCGTCGTCGCCTCGCGGACGTCAGCGGCGTGGCGCACGACGAGGTCGAGGTCGACCCGGACGGCGGGCTCGCCGCCCAACCGGTAGCCGTCGCGGCCCCCGACGACCGCGTCGGCCCCGAGCCCGGCACGCAGCCGGCTCACGAGGACGGCGACGTTGTCCTCGGGTCGCCGGGGCGGTCGGGCGCCCCAGAGCTCGGCGACGGCGGCGGTCGCCGACACCGACCGGCCGCGCGCGGCGACGAGCATGGCGAGCAGGCGGCGGGCCTTCCGACCGGGCAGCGCGATCGGGGCCCCCGGGCACGCGACGTCCGCGCCGTCGTGGACGGCGAGGCCGCCCACGACGCGGACCGTCACGCCCATCTCGCCGTCTCCTCCACGCGTCCTCGGACCGGTTGTCCCATGACGGTGCGTGACGGGACAAGGGGACGGAGGGAGAACCTCGCGAGCCGGCGGATCGTCAGCGACGCGGCGCGCCCGGAGGGTCACCGACCGTCGCCGCGATGGTCAGCCCGCCTTCCTCGCCCGCGCGCGGCGTGCCGGTGCCACCTCCGGCGCGACCAGGTTCGCCAGGAACTGTCCCGTGTAGCTGCCCTCGACCGCCGCGACCTGCTCCGGCGTGCCCTGCGCGACGACGGTGCCGCCGCCGTTGCCGCCCTCGGGCCCCATGTCGACGACCCAGTCGGACACCTTGATGACATCGAGGTTGTGCTCGATGACGAGCACCGTGTTGCCCTTGTCGACCAGGCCGTTGATGACGCCGAGGAGCTTGCGGATGTCCTCGAAGTGCAGCCCCGTGGTGGGCTCGTCGAGGATGTAGATCGTCCGGCCCATCGAACGCTTCTGCAGCTCGGCGGCCAGCTTGACGCGCTGCGCCTCGCCGCCCGACAGGGTCGGCGCCGGCTGGCCGAGCCGGACGTAGCCCAGGCCGACCTCGGTGAGCGTCTGCAGGTGGCGGTGGATCGCGCCGATCGGCTTGAAGAACTCGGCGGCCTCCTCGATCGGCATGTCGAGGACCTCGGCCACGTTCTTGCCCTTGTAGTGCACCTCGAGGGTCTCGCGGTTGTACCGCGCTCCCCGGCACACCTCGCAGGGGACGTAGACGTCGGGCAGGAAGTTCATCTCGATCTTGATAGTGCCGTCGCCGGCGCACGCCTCGCAGCGCCCGCCCTTGACGTTGAACGAGAACCGCCCGGGCCCGTAGCCGCGCACCTTCGCCTCGTTGGTGGCGGCGAACAGCTTGCGCATGTGGTCCCACACGCCGGTGTAGGTGGCCGGGTTGGACCGGGGGGTGCGGCCGATCGGCGACTGGTCGACCCGCACGAGCTTGTCGAGGTGGTCGAGCCCGGTGACACGGGTGTGCCGCCCGGGGACCTGGCGCGCGCCGTTGAGCTTGTTGGCCAGCACCGTCGCGAGGATGTCGTTGACCAGCGTCGACTTGCCCGACCCCGAGACCCCGGTGATCGACACCAGGCAGCCGAGCGGGAACGAGACGTCGACGTCGTGCAGGTTGTGCTCGCGGGCACCGACCACCGACAGCTGGCGCTTCTTGTCGATCGGGCGGCGGATCTCCGGGACCGGGATCTGTTCGCGCCCCGACAGGTACGCCCCGGTGAGCGACTCGGCGCTCTGCTCGAGCCCCTCGACGGGGCCCGAGTAGACGACGCGCCCACCGTGCTCGCCGGCGCCCGGGCCGATGTCGACCACCCAGTCCGAGGCGCGCACGGTGTCCTCGTCGTGCTCGACGACGATCAGGGTGTTGCCGAGGTCGCGCAGGCGGGACAGCGTGTCGATCAGGCGGCGGTTGTCGCGCTGGTGCAGCCCGATCGACGGCTCGTCGAGCACGTAGAGCACGCCGACCAGGCCCGACCCGATCTGCGTGGCCAGGCGGATGCGCTGGGCCTCGCCGCCGGAGAGCGTCGCCGCGGCCCGGGCCAGCGAGAGGTAGTCGAGACCGACGTCGAGCAGGAAGCCGAGCCGGGCGTCGATCTCCTTGAGCACGGCGCCGGCGATGACCTGCTCGCGCTCGCCGAGCACCAGTCCCTTCATGAACTCGGCGCAGTCGGCCACCGAGAGCGCCGTGAGCTCGGCGATCGAGCGGTCGCCCAGCGTCTCGTGGCGCAGGGTGACCGCGAGGATCTCGGGCTTGAGCCGCGTGCCACCGCAGACCGGGCAGGGCACGTCGCGCATGTAGCCCTCGTAGCGCTCGCGGGCGCTGTCGGACTCGGCCTGGTCGAGCCGTCGCTCGAGGAACGGCACGACGCCCTCGAACGAGGCGTAGTACGAGCGCTCGCGGCCGTAGCGGTTGCGGTAGCGCACGTGCACCTGCTCGTCGGAGCCGTGCAGCACCGCCTTCTGCACCCGCGCCGGCAACTTGCGCCACGGCGTGTCCATACGGAAGCCGACCTGCTCGGACAGCGCGGTGAGCAGGCGGGTGAAGTACTCGGCGGACTGGCCCGTGGCCCACGGGGCGATCGCACCGTCGGCCAGCGAGAGCTCGTCGTCGGGGACGAGCAGCTCCGGGTCGACCTCCTTCTTGATCCCCAGACCCGTGCACGTGGGGCACGCGCCGTAGGGCGCGTTGAAGGAGAAGGCGCGGGGCTCGAGGTCGTCGACCTGGAGCTGGTGGCCGTTCGGACACGCCATCCGCTCGGAGAAGCGCTGCTCGCGGTGCGGGTCGTCCTCGGGGAGGTCGACGAAGTCGAGCACGACCACGCCCTCGGCGAGGCGCAGCGCGGTCTCGACCGAGTCGGTGAGCCGCTGCTTGGCGCTGGCCTTGACCGACAAGCGGTCGACCACGACCGCGATGTCGTGCTTCTCCTGCTTCTTCAGCGTGGGCGGCTCGGAGAGCGGATACACCGTGCCGTCGACGAGCACCCGCGAGTAGCCCTGGCCCTGGAGCTGGCTGAACAGGTCGACGTACTCGCCCTTGCGGCCGCGGATGACCGGCGCGAGCACCTGGAAGCGCCGACCCTGCTCCATGGCGAGCACCTGGTCGACGATCTGCTGCGGCGTCTGCTTGGAGATCACCTCGCCGCACGTGGGGCAGTGCGGCGTCCCGGCGCGGGCGAAGAGGAGCCGCAGGTAGTCGTAGACCTCGGTGATGGTGCCGACCGTCGACCGCGGGTTGCGGCTCGTGGACTTCTGGTCGATCGACACCGCCGGGGAGAGGCCCTCGATGAAGTCGACGTCGGGCTTGTCCATCTGGCCCAGGAACTGGCGCGCGTACGCCGACAGCGACTCGACGTAGCGGCGCTGGCCCTCGGCGAAGATGGTGTCGAACGCCAGGCTCGACTTGCCCGAGCCCGACAGCCCCGTGAAGACGACCAGGCTCTCCCGCGGCAGGTCGAGATCGACGCCCGTGAGGTTGTGCTCACGGGCGCCCTTGACGACGAGACGATCGACCACGTGCAGGGCCTCCAGGCTCTCCGGCGTGACGCGCCGGGGTGGGAACACGCGACGTCGGATGTCTCTTCCCCCGGTCCACTCCATGCTAGGAGCGCCCCCCGACAACGGGCCTCCGGGCCGGGATCCGGGCGTCGGACGGGGGCCGCGGGACGACGAGCACGCCCGTCCACCCGGCTCAGGCCGGCGGGTAGCGGCGGGCGTACCAGGTGGGCGGTTCGCCGAAGAGATCGGCGAAGTCGCGGGACAGGTGCGCCTGGTCGGCGTAGCCCAACGTCGCGGCGAGGTCCGCCCAGTCGACCGGTCCCCCGACCTCCAGCCGCGCCACGACCTCCTGCAGCCGGTACCGCCGGATCACCCACTTCGGCCCGAGCCCGACGTGCTCGGCGAACAGGCGTTGCAGCGTCCGGACGCCCAGGCCCGCCGCGGCGGCGAGGCGCTCGACCCGGGCGATGGTCGGGTCGGCGGCCACCCGGGCGACGAGGTCACCGGCCTCCCGCGCGGCACGGCCGGGGCCGGCCTCGGGCAGGTGCGCGCGCAGCCAGCCGGACAGGCTCCCGCCCCACCCCGGCTCCCCCGCGAGGCCCGGCACGGCGGCGGCGTCGAGCGCGCGGTCGACCAGCGCGCTCACCGGCTGCCCCGCCACCGCGCGGAACACCCCGGGGCGGAAGGCCGCGCCCACCACGGCGCCGCGTCCGGCCAGCTCACGGATGACGTGCCGGCTCGCCGGCCCGACCACCCGCGGTGCGAGGGCGTCCCCGGCTGCCTCCCGCGCAGCGAGGGCGTCCCTCGCTCCCGCATCGGCGCCCCCGGCGCCCCTCGTCACCACCGTCACGTGGACCTGCGGCAGCGGGACGATCTTCTGGCGGTAGGGGTCCGCGTAGTCCCACGACGCGGCCCACAGCCGCTCCACCCACGGCGTGAGCGCGGCGTCCGGCTCGTGCACGGCGATCCGCTGCGCCGTACGCCAGTGCCCGCCGAGCTCGCGGGGATCCCGCCCGCCCACCTGTCGCGTTCCTCCATGACCGGCCCGTCCGACGTCACTAGCGTCCCGTGCCGTGTTCGGAGACTTCACGCCCCGCCCGCACCTCGTCGCCCCCGCCGCCGCACCGCACGCCGAGCTCGTCGCCGCGGCCGCCGACCACCTCGACGCCCGCGTCCCGTGCGCGGGCTGGACCGTGCGCGACCTCGTCGAGCACATGATGACCTGGACCCCCGTGCTCGCCGGCGCGGGCCGCGGCGCCCCGCCCGAGCCCGGCGCGCCGAAGGCCGAGGGCGACTGGCCGAGAGCGCTCGGCGCCGCACGCAAGGACCTCGTCGCGGTGTGGAGCGATCCGGCCTCGTGGGCGGGCACCACGTCTATGGCGGGCTCGGACCTGCCCGGCGCCGTCGTCGGCACGATGGCCCTGGACGAGCTCGTCCTGCACGCCTGGGACCTCGCCGCCGCGCTCCGACGCCCGGTGCAGTGGGACGAGGCACTGCTGGAGGAGGTGCACGCGTCGCTGACCCAGCTGACCCCGCTCGGCCGGAGCATGGGCGCGTTCGGGCCCGCGGTCCACGTCCCGACCGATGCGCCGCTGCTCGACCGCGTCGTCGCCCTCGCCGGCCGGGATCCGCTCTGGACGCCCTGACCCCCGCGCCGGGCACCATGGTCGCCATGAACGAGGTCGATCCGGCGGATCTGGCGCGGCTGCGGTCCCGGACCACCTGGAGCGGAGATGGGGACGCGGACCGGCGCCGGGCGGAGTGCGGCGCCACACGGGGCGGCCACCTCGCCGTGGTCGTCGCCTCCGGCGAGGTGCCGCGGTGCGAGCACTGCGGTGAGGTCCTGAGCCCGGACGCCCTGCGACGGGCGGGATACCGGCCCGCGAAGCCGTGACCGCCACTACCCTGCCGTGCGTGGACCTCCTCGACGACTACACCGGCCACGTCGAGCCCGGCGGCCCCGCCGCCCGGCGCGACCTGCAGGACGTCTCGATCACCAAAGTGTCGGTCGGGCCGATGGACAACAACGCCTACGTCCTCGTGGACCGCGGGTCCGGCGAGGCGCTGCTCATCGACGCCGCCAACGAGACCGAGCGGCTGCTCGACACCGTCGACACGGTGGCCTCCCGCGACCACGTCCGGTCCCTGGCCACCACGCACAAGCACTGGGACCACGTCCAGTCGCTCGAGGACGTCGTCGGCGCGCTCTCGCCGAGGACGTACGCGGGCGAGGCCGACGCGCCCGAGCTGCCCGTCGCCCCGGACCGGACGGTCGGCGACGGCGACACCGTGCGCTTCGGGGGCTCGCAGGTCGAGATCATCCATCTCGACGGGCACACGCCGGGCTCGATCGCCCTGCTCTACCGCGATCCGGCCGGGCACGGGCACCTGTTCACGGGCGACTCGCTCTTCCCCGGCGGCCCGGGCAAGACCGCCGGGCCCGCGGAGTTCGGGTCGCTGATGGACGACCTCGAGGCCAAGGTCTTCGGTCGGCTCGACGACGACACCCACGTCTACCCGGGCCACGGTGACGACACGACGCTCGGCACCGAGCGCCCGAAGCTCGGTGAGTGGCGCGAACGCGGCTGGTGAGCGCGAGCAAGATCCGGGATCGTGGCGCGAGCGTTGCGCTCAGCGGAGCGTTCGCGCCACGAAACCAGATCTTGCTCCGGTGGTGACCGTGACCCGTCGCCGGTCCCGTCGGGGGGGCGGTCACCGCCGCGTCCGCTCGGTCGACCCCGGCTCCACCGAGGGGAGGACCCCAGGACCGTGTCCCGACCGTGACCGGGTCGGCGTCCGCGGCGGTACCCACGCCGGACTCCGCGGAGCAGGCTCGGGTCGTCACGGTCGACGACAGGAGGCGTGCATGCGCGAGGACATCGAGTTCGACGCCGAAGGCGTCACGCTGCGCGGGTGGTTCTACGCGCCGGACGACGCCGGGTCCGGCAGCCACCCCTGCATCGTCATGGCGCACGGCTTCTCCGCGGTGAAGGAACAGCACCTCGACGACTACGCCGAGGTGTTCGCCGCGGCCGGGTTGGCGTGCGTGGTCTACGACAACCGCGGCCTCGGCGCCTCCGACGCCGCACCGGGCACGCCGCGCCAGGAGATCGACCCCTGGGCCCAGGTCCGCGACTATCAGCACGCCATCACCTATGCGCAGGGCCGTGACGACGTCGACGCCGACCGGATCGGTGTCTGGGGATCGAGCTACTCGGGTGCCCACGCGTACGTGGTCGGCGCGATCGACCGACGGGTCAAGGCGGTGTCGGGGCAGGCGCCGCTGGTCTCGGGACGCCGGTCGTTCGAGTCGCTCGTGCGCATCGACCAGTGGGACCCGACGTGGGAGGCGTTCGCGGCCGACCGTCTCGAGCGGGCCCGCGGCGGCGAGCCCGCGATGATGCCGGTCATCACCGAGGACCCGACGGCACCCGCTGCCCTGCCGACCCCGGATTCGTACGAGTTCTTCACCCGCACCCAGCGCGATCGGGCACCGTCCTGGCGCAACGAGGTGACGCTGCGCTCGATCGAGCTCTTCCAGGGCTACGAGGCGGGCGTGTACCTCCCGCTCGTCGCACCCACGCCGGTGCAGATGGTGGTCGCGGCACGCGACCGGCTCGTCGCGACCGAGGCCGCGACCGACGCGTACGAACGCGCGTTGCACCCGAAGAGACTGGTCATCGCCCCCGGCGGGCACTTCGACGCCTACACCGGACCGGGCTTCGAGGTCAGCTCCGGCGCCGCGCGCGACTGGTTCGTCGAGCACCTGGGCGTCGGCAAGGTCGGGTGATCCGCTTCGTCACGGCTCCACCTCCTCCGCGGGCAGGTCCACGACGGTGACCCCACCGGGAGCGAGCCGTACGCGGCGACCGGTGATCCGCTCGGGCCGCAACCGCACGGCCCAGGGTCGGTCTCCGCGGGCCCATGGCGTCACCCGTCCCGCCACGGCTCCCGCGGCGTCCTCGATGCCGTGCCCGACGACCACGACGGTCCACCCCGTGCGCAGGGCGGCCTCGATCCGGTCGGCCTCGAACGTGAGCGGGCACCCGGTCCGCACGGCGTCCAGCACGGAGCCGTCGGCCACGCGGAAGACGAGCTCGTCCCCGTCGAGGCCGACGTTGAGCAGCCGGATCTCGACACGCCCGTCCGGACCGGCCCAGGCCAGTCGTCCCACCGGGACCGTGCGCAACAGGTCCCGGCACGAGGCGGCGTCGAGGACCTCCAGCCCGTCGTCGTCCGTACCCATCATGGGGTTCTCCTCCCGTCCGGCCCGGAGCGACGACACCGCACCCGCGGCGACGACGGCAGGGCCGGTGGGCCCGTCGGATCAGGTCACGAGGGCGGTCGCGGCGAGGAAGTAGATGACGATCGAGAGCAGGTCCTGGATCACCGTGGCGAGGGGCCCCGAGCCGAAAGCGGGGTCGAGACCGAGGCGGTCCAGCGTCCACGGCAGGGCCAGCGCGAGCACGGTCGCGATCGACGACGCGACCAGCAGGGCCACCGCCACCGCTGCGGCCACCCGGGGCTCGTCCCACAGCACCGTGATGAGGGGGAAGGTGACGAGGGCGAACATCACCCCGAGCAACGGCCCGGTGACCGCCTCGCGGAACGCGATGCGGCCGATGCCGACGCCTGCGGCGAGCCCCCGGATCGCCAGTGTCACCGTCTGGGCGCCCACGGCGCCCGCGAGGTAGACGACGCCGGGCACGAAGAAGGCGATGAGGACCTGTGTCCGGAGCTGGTGCTCGAACGCCCCGACGATCGCCGCGGCCAGCAGCGCGCCCCCGAGACCGACGAGCAGCCACGGCAGCCGGTGCCACAGCCGACGCCAGACGCTCTCCGTGGCCGCGGACCGGGCGACAGCGGACGAGCCCAGGAACCCGCCGAGGCGGGCGACGTCCTCGTCGTGCTCCGCCAGCAGCACCGCCAGCAGCCGGTCCGGCGGGATGAGGCCCAGGAACCGTCCGGTCCCGTCCACCATGCCGAGCGCGGACTCCCCCCGGCGCACCGCCCGCCAGGCGGCCTCCTCCTGGTCGGTCGCCGGGGTGACCGTCGGCGGCTCGGGGTCCATGACGTCGCGGACCGGCGTGTCCCCGGCAGCCGCCAGCAGCCGCTCCATGGTGGCCATCCCGACCAGCGTCCCGTCCGCGGCGCAGATCGCCACGGCGGCCGCGCACTCGAACGTGCGCCCCCGCATCTCGTCGAGGATCCGTCGGCAGCTGTCGTGCGGGGCGGCGACCGGAACGGCCACCGAGGCGTGCGTGGCGGCCGTCCTCGTCGCGGCCTCGCCGACGGGGTCCACCGCGGTCGTGCTCACGTCGGTGCTCCGGGTGGCGTCGGCACGCTCCCGCCGGCGCGCTCGGGCATGGCGACTCCTCTCACACGGGTCGCCCCATCGTCACGACCCGGCGGGCGCCGTCCCAGGGCCGATCGGCTCCCGCCCGGACCCCGGCGCCGCGCGCACACCGGGGATCAGCTCGCCGACCACCCCGTCCAGCGGGCGACCTCCACGACGATCGCCGGGCCCTCGGGCGGCTGCTCGCGGTGCTGGGGGTAGCGGGCGCCGAGGGCGTCACGCGCCCGCGCGAGCAGGGGCTCGGCGTCGCTGACCGTCGCGGTGCCGTCGGCGCGCACCCACCACAGCGCGCTCCAGTCGTCGCTGTAGGAGTCGACCAGGAGCGAGACGGCCGGGTTCTCGCCGATGTTGCGCAGGCGCTTCAGCCCGCGGTGTCGCTTGGGCTTGGCGTCGACGGCGATGAGCACGGTGTCCTCGTCGACGGCGAAGACCACGGGCACGACGTGGGGCTGCCCGTCGCCCGACACCGTGGCCAGACGCGCGACGCGCGCCGCCGCGAACCGGCCGCGCGCGTCGTCGGCGTCGAGGGTGGGCATCAGCCCTGGCCGACGAGCTTCGCCAGGTCGTCGAGCTCCTTCAGGACGGTGTCCCGTTCGGCCGAGCTGACCCCGTAGATCGCGCGCTCGAGGCCGACGCGGCGGTAGCCGTCGAGGGCCTCGGGCGAGGTCTCGGCGCCGAACAGCGACATCGGGATGCGGTCGCGGCCGGCGTCGGCGGCCCGCTGCTGCAGGGCGTCCGCGCGCTGCGCGAACTCGTCGAGGTTGTCCGGCCCCACACGCTGGGGCAGCCAGGCGTCGCCGAAGTCGAGGATGCGGTCCTCGACACCCGGGCCCATGCCGCCGACGTAGACCGGCGGGTGCGGCTCCTGGAGCGGCTTGGGCCAGGCCCAGCTGCGCTCGAAGTCGACGAACTCGCCGTGGAACTCGGCCTCCTCCTGCGTCCAGAGCGCCTTCATCGCCGTGACCTGCTCGGCCATCTTCCGCATGCGCGTCCTCGGATCCGTCCCGTGGTCGGCCATCTCCTCGCGGTTCCAGCCGCCGCCGACGCCGAACAGGAAGCGCCCGCCGGAGAGCCGGTCGAGGCTCGCGACCTCCTTGGCGGTGTGGATGGTGTCGCGCTGGATGACCAGGCAGATGCCGGTGGCGACCTTCAACGTCGTCGTTGCGGCGGCCGCGGCGGTGAGGGCGACGAACGGGTCGTAGGTGTGGACGTACATCCGCGGCAGCTCGCCGCCGCCCGGGTAGGGCGACTCCCGCTTCGTCGGGATGTGGCTGTGCTCGGGGAACCAGAGCGAGTCGAAGCCCCGGTCCTCCACCTCCTTGGCCAGCTCGGCCGGGTCGATGGCGTAGTCCGTCGGGAACATCATGATGCCGTGGTCCACGTCGCGACGGTTATCCCGCGGCCGGGACTCCCATGCTCGGGGCACACTGGGCCGCGATGGAGTCGGCCATGGAGAGCGTGCGCGTCGACCGCTGGCTGTGGGCGGTGCGGCTGACCAAGACCCGCGCCGACGCGGCCGCGGCCTGCCGGGGCGGGCACGTGCGCGTCAACGACACCCCGGCGAAGCCCGCCACGCCCGTGAGGCCGGGCGACACCGTGCGCACCCGGGTCTACGAGATCCCGCGGACGGTCGAGGTCACGCGGGTCATCGAGAAGCGGGTCGGCGCGCCCGTGGCCGTGATCTGCTACGTCGACCACACCCCGCCGCCCCCGCCGCCCGAGGAGCGCCCCGCGCCGGTCGCGGTGCGCGACCGCGGCACGGGACGCCCGACGAAGCGGGACCGGCGGATGATCGACGCGCTGCGGGAGCACGCCGGCGAAACCTGACCGCCGGGACGGGCCGGACGGGTGAGCGCTGCGGTCACACCCTGGTGCCGCCGTGGCGGAAGGAGTAGGTCAGAGGCCCGAGAGGACGACCACGCCCGGGGACGACGACCCGTGGCGCGGAGGTGAGCACCCATGCGGCCGTACGAGTCCGTGCGGGTCGAGCTGCTCGGTGGCGCCCGGATCCGGTGGCGGGGCGTAGAGGTGGCGCTCGACGCCTGGCCGCGCCGGGCTGCCGAGCTCGTCGAGCTCCTCGCGCTCGCCGGAGATCGCCACCGCCTCCTGCGGGACCAGGTGCTCGAGGCGCTGTGGCCGCACCTGGACGCCGCGGCGGGAGCGGCCAACCTGCGCAAGGCCGCCCACCACGCGCGGCGGGCCCTGGGGGCGCCGGACGCGGTCGTGCTGCGTGGCGGGGTCGCCGCGCTGTTCCCGGACACCCCGGTGGAGACCGACGTCGCGCGGTTCGAGCACGTCGCGGAGGCGGCCCTGCGCGGCGCCGACGCGGAGCGGTGCGCCGCCGCCGCCGACCTCTACGCCGGGGACCTCCTGCCGGGCGCGCTCTACGCGGAGTGGACCCAGGACCGGCGCACCGCGCTCCGGCTGCGCCACCGGGAGCTGCTGCGCGGGTGCGGCCGCTGGGAGCGGCTCGTCGCCGACGACCCCACCGACGAGTCCGCGTACCAGGGGTTGATGCGCGCGGCGCTCGACCGGGGTGACCGGGCCTCGGCCCTCCGGTGGTACGGCCGCCTGCGCAGCGTCCTCGAGCGCGAGCTCGGCGTGCTGCCCGCACACGAGTCCGAGGCGCTCCACGACGAGTGCGTCGCCGGCCTGCGCCCCGCCGAGCCCGAGCTCGTCGGGCGTGCCCTGGAGCGCGCGCGGGCCGAGGCCGCCCTGGACGGCGCGTCGCGCGGAGAGGTGGGCGCGCTGGTCGTGCGCGGCACCGCCGGGCTCGGCAAGACGGCGGTGTGCCGGCGGGTCGCGGCGACGGCGCGCGAGCGGGGCTGGACGGTCACCGCGGTGACCGCGGTCGGCCGCAGCGCGCCCTACAGCCCACTCGTGGCCGTGGTCGAGCGCGTCCTGGCCCGCGAACGAGACCTGCTCGACCGCCTGCCGGAGCGGACACGGTCGGTGCTCGCCGAGCTCACCGCGCTGGCCGCCCCGGCGCCACCGCTCGAGGGCGGGCTGACCCGTCACCAGGTGATCGGCGCCCTACGACGGGTGCTGGACACCGACGGCACCCCGGCGCTGGTGGTGATCGACGACGCGCACCGGGCCGACGACGCCACGCTCGACGTGCTGCTGCACCTCGCCGGCGACGCGGCGGGCGACGTGCTCGTCGTCCTCGCCCACCGCCCGGGACCCGCACCGGAGGCGCTCGAGCGCGGGGTGGCGCGCCTGGTCCGCGCCGGGACGGCGCTGACCGTGGACCTCGCGCCGCTCGACCGCGAGGACGCCGGCCTCCTGGTGCGGACGGCTGCGCGCGGGACGGTCGACGTCGACGCGGTCGTGGACCGGGCGGGCGGCAATCCGTTCTTCCTGCACGAGCTCGCCCGGCGACCGGCGGGCAGCGCGTGGCAGGCCGTCGCCGAGCGGTTCGTCGACCTCGACGCCGACGCGCTGGACCTGGTGGAGCGGCTCGCCGTGGCCGGTGACGACCTCGGGCCGGCGGAAGCCGTCGCCGTCGCGGAGCTGCCCGAGTCACGGGCGGGCGTCCTGCTCGACGCCGCGCTCGACGCCGATGTGCTCGTCGTCGACGGCGCCCGGTACCGGTTCCGGCACGACCTCGTGCGGCAGGCCCTGGTCGAACGCGTTCCCCCGCACCGGCGCGTCGGACGGCACCGGGAGATCGCCCGCGCGCTCGCCACGGTGGACGGGCGGCCGGCCGCGGTCGCCGAGCACTGGCTGGCCGGCGGACGACCCGACGAGGCCGTCCCGTTCCTGCTCACGGCCGGGCAGCGGGCTGTGGATCTCGGCGCCTACCGGGACGCCCTGGGCCACCTCGACCGCCTGCTCGCGCACGACCCGCGCCACGGCCGGGCGCTGTTCCTGCGCGCCGAGGCGCTGGAGGCGCTGGGCGACGACCGCGCGCCGGCCGCCTTCGCCGCCGCCGCTCGCGTGACCGAGGGTCCGGCGTGGCATGACGTGCGCGCCCGTCAGGCGCTCGCCAGCGTGCGTGCGGGCCGTCCCCAGGAGGCGCTCGACGCGCTCGACGGGGTGCAGGCCGATTCGCTCGACGGCCGGCTCGCCCACGCCCTCGCGTTGTGCGGCGCCGCGGCGATGGGGCGCACGGACCCGGAGCTTGGCGTCGCGAAGGCCGTGGAGACGCGCCGGCTGGCGGTCGCGTCGGGCGACCCGGCGGCCGTCGTGATCGCCTCCTGGGCCGAGGCCGCGGCCGCCCACGCCAGGGGCGACCTGCCCGCCACCGTCCTCGCGGGCCTGCGGGAGACGTACGCGTTGCCGCAGCTGGCGATCACGGTCTTCGACGGCCAGCTGTGCGTGGTCGAACGGCTCCTCTACGGCGGCCGTCCCTACCCCGAGCTGATCGCCTTCGCCGACGCCCTCGAGGCGGAGGCCGAGCGGCTCGGCGCGGCGCGGGGGCGGGCGTTCGCCGCGACGTTCCGCGGGGAGGCGAAGCTGCTGACCGGCCGTCTGGACGAGGCCGAGGACGATCTGGTCGTGGGCGAGCGGCGCCACCGCGAGATCGGGGCCACGGCGGGCGCCGCGGTCGCGCTGCAACGCCGCGCGGAGGCCGCGCTGTACCGCGGCGACCGCGGGCGGGCGGAGGTCCTGCTCGACGAGGCGCTGACGGTGGCCCGGGAGTCGAGCATCGGGTTCCACCTGCTCGACCGGATCTACGGCACGCGCATCGCGGCCGCGCCCGACGCGGCGACCGCCCTCGTCGCGCTCGACGAGGCCGAGTCCGCCGTGCAGGGGGCCCGCGAGACGTGCCCGGGCTGCCGGATCGCACTGGCCGTCCCGGCGGCGATCGCCGCGGCCGGGGCGGGCGACATCGAGCGCGCCGACGGCTACCGGGGCACGGTGGAGGCGCTGACGACGATCCTCATGCGCCTGCCGGGCTGGTACGCCGCGCTCGACGAGGTCCGCGGGCACCGGGAGCGGGCCGCCGGCGACCTCGCCGCGGCGAGCCGGCACTTCGCCGCGGCGGCCGCCCGCTTCCGCACCGCGGGGCACCCGCTCGACGCCGACCGGTGCGACGCCGCCGCCCGCCGCGCCTGAGGAACGTTCCGGGAACGGCGGCGGAGGAGCGTCTCCCGCGGCCGGGGCGACGGACCCGGACGACGAGAGGAACGACGATGTACGCAGTGACCCAGCAGGACGTCCCGGTGGTCATCGAGGGCGACGGCGTCGAGGTGCGCGTCCAGGAGATCGGCGGCGGGATGTCGATCTCGTTCATCCGCCTGCCGGAGGGCGCCGATCTCGGGCCGGCGCTGAAGGGCCAGCCCGACGACCGCTGCCCCTGCCCGCACTGGGGCTACCTGCTGCGCGGGCGGGTGAAGATGCGCACCGCCGCCGGCGACCAGGTCTACACCGGCGGGCAGGGCTTCTACTGGGGGCCCGGCCACGTCCCGGTGGCGCTGGAGGACAGCGAGTACGTCGACTTCTCGCCCACCGACGAGTTCACGGCGGTGCTCGACCACATCCGCGGCCAGGGCTGAGGAGGCCTACAACGTCGCCGAGAACGAGCGTGTCGTCAGGCCCGAGCCGCCGATCCAGGGCTCGAAGCCGGCCTGCACGCTCGTCATGTACCACTCCGGCTTCGCCAGCCCGCGGTCCTGCGCGTCGGCGACGAACCGGTCCAGCGGCAGGTCGGTGACCTCCAGGGTGGGCTGCTGGCGCACGTAGGTGATCGTCGGCAGGTCGATCGCCCCGAGCCACACGTCCCACGTCGTCCCGCCGATCGTCACCTCCGCCTTCTTCGACCCGATGGGCTGCACGCGGGGCGTGTTCTTCAGCCAGATCATCAGCTCGAGGCCGGTCGGGCGTCCGTTGCGGCGCGGGGTCGGGTCCATCCAGAGGTCGTAGGCGACGTTGTAGTCGCCGGTGGGCGGGACGGAGACCGCCCACGAGGAGCGCAGGCCGGCGAGCTCGGTGATGCGCTTGGGGAACGGGGTGTCCCGGGTGCAGTTGCCGTAGTTGCAGCCCCAGACCATCGAGGGGTACGCGGCGGGCTCGTCGGTCTTGTGGTGCTCGGCGGGGTCCACGACGAAGCCGACGTCGAAGGCGGTGATGCACTGGCGGGTGTCCGCGCCCCAGACGTTGTTCTGCACCTCGTAGCGTCCGCCCGCCACCGGGGTGGACTCGGTCTTGCCGCACACGCGGGTGCCCTCGACGCGGGGCGTCGTCCCCAGCGCGGGACTGCCACCCAGCAGGACCGCGAGCACGGCGACGATTGCCACGATCATCCCGCTCGTCGCCCGACGTCGACCGTTCATCTGCCTTCATCCTCGCTACTCGACCGTTCGGCGCAGCAGAAGCTACGTTCACCGCGGCCCGTGCGGCAGCTCCACTCCCCCGATCGATCGGGTGGACTCAGGCGCCGCGGTGGGTGGGGAGCCGCCGCGCGAGCAGGGCGTCCACCCCGGTGTCGTGCGCCCGGAGGGCGGCGAGGACGTCGGGCGGCGGCTCCTCGCCGCGGATGACCGCGGCGGCGAGGGCGGCGGCGGCCGGGGCGGTCTCGATGCCCGACCCGCCCTGCCCGGCGAAGAGGTGCAGGCCGGGGTGTTCGGGGCGGTCGCCGATCACGAGCCCGCGGTCGGGGACGAAGGTGCGCAGGCCGGTCCAGCTGGTCACGACGCTGCGCAGGCCCAGGATGGTGACGGCGTTGACCCGCTCGAGGGCGGAGGCGACGTCGAGCTCGTCGGGACGCGGGTCCCCGGGCTCGGCCGGGGTCTCCTCGGACGGCGAGACGAGCAGGTGCTCGCCCTCGGGCTTGGCGTACCAGCGCTCGCCGGCCGAGACGACGAACGGGTCGTCGCGGCGCACGGGCGCGCCGTCCGGGATGCGGGCGATGGCGATGGTGCGGCGGAGCGGGCGCAGGCCGACCGGGTCGGCGCCGGCGAGGGCGAGCAGCCTGTCGGTCCAGGCCCCCGCCGCGAGGACGACGAGGTCGGCGTCGAGGTACTCGGTGTGTCCGTGGTGGCCCACACCGACCCGCCAGCCGCTGCCGGTGCGCTCGAGGGCGGTGACGGGCCGGCCCGTACGGATCGTCCCGCCGCGCTCGCGCAGGGCGCGACGGTGGTGCTGGTGCAGGCCGAGCGGGTCGGCGTCCTGGGCGTCCTCGACGACGCCGGCCGCCCGCAGCACGTCGGGACGCAGCGCGGGCCAGCGGGCGACGGCCTCGTCGACGGTGAGCTCGTCGACGGTGTCGAGGGGCAGCAGCTCCTCGCGCAGCACCCGCTCCTCGTCGGCCTCGTGGGCGACGTGGAGGACGGGGCGCGGGCGCAGGAACGGGTGGCCGGCCTCCTCGGCGAGGACGTCGAAACGGGTGCGCGAGGCGGCGATCAGCGCGCGGGTGGGCGCGGCGCCGTGGCCGGGGATGTAGCTCGCGGCCGAGCGCCCCGTGGTGTGCCGGGCCAGCTCGGCCTCGCCCTCGACGAGCACGACCTCGCCCGCGCGCGCGAGCTCCGCGGCCACCGACACCCCGGCGATGCCGCCGCCGACGACGACCTCCATGTGCGTGATCTTCCCTGCTATAGCCGGGGAAATCACTCACATACGGAGGTCGAGGCCGAGGTCGAGCACCGGCGCGGAGTGGGTCAGGGCGCCGACGGCGAGATAGTCGACGCCGGCGGCGGCGTGGGCCGCGGCGGCATCGAGGGTGAGCCCGCCGGAGACCTCGAGGCCGGTGCCCGGGGCCGTGGCGTCACGGCGGGCGACGGCCTCGGCGGACTGCTCCGGGGTGAAGTTGTCGAGCAGCACCAGGCCGACGCCCAGGGCGAGGACCTCGTCGAGCTGGGCGAACGAGTCGACCTCGACCTCGCACGGCAGCTCCGGTGCCGCTGCGCGCGCGGCGGCGAGCGCCGCGGTCACCGAGCCGGCGGCCGCCACATGGTTGTCCTTGATCAGGATCGCGTCACCCAGCGACATGCGGTGGTTGACCCCGCCGCCGCAGCGCACCGCGTACTTCTGCAGCGCCCGCAACCCGGGCACGGTCTTGCGGGTGTCGCGGATGCGGGCGCGGGTGCCGGCGACGGCGTCGACCCACGCCGCGGTGGCCGTCGCGACCCCGGAGAGCTGGGTGAGCAGGTTCAGCGCCGTCCGCTCGGCGGTCAGCAGGGTGCGCAGCGGCGCCCGGACGGCGAGGGCGACGTCGCCGGCGGCGAGGCGGTCGCCGTCGGCGCGGGCGTCGAGGACCTCGAGGTCGGGCCCGCAGACCCGTTCCAGCACCCGCACGGCCACGCCGACGCCCGCGAGCGTGCCGGCGGGACGGGTGCGGAACTCGCCGACCGCGATCGCGCCCTCCGGCACGCAGGCCGTGGTCGTCGCGTCGGGGCCGTCGCGCAGGTCCTCGTCGAGGGCGCGGGCGACGACGTCGTCGACCTCGGCGGGATCGAGGGACTCGGGGAGCGTGAGCGTGGCGGTCATGCGGCACCCCCGCGGCGGGCGTCGGTCGTCCCGACGTGCAGCCGCCCATCACCGTCGAGGACGACGGTGCTCGAGGTGCGCTGCCAGCGGTCGTCGGTGACGGGGTGGTCGGTGCGGACGTGGCAGCCGCGGGTCTCGGTGCGCGAACCCGCGGCCGCGAGCAGGACATGGGCGGCGAGGGTCAGGGCCGCGTCCTCGGCCTCGGCGCGGGTCGTGGGCACCCGCAGGTCGCTCGCGGCCTCGACCGCGTCGGACGCCGCCGCGAGACCGGCGGCGTCACGACCGATCCCGGCGCCGCGCGTCATGGCCGCCTGCAGGACGGCGCGGTCGGCGACGGGCACGGGGCGCGGGGCGGCGGCGTCGACGCGACCCAGCGCGCGGGGACCGGCCAGGGCGGCGACGACGTCCTCGGCCGCGCGCCGCCCCGTCACCAGGCCCTCGAGCAGGCTGTTCGACGCAAGCCGGTTGGCGCCGTGCAGGCCCGTCCGCGCGACCTCGCCGGCGGCCCAGAGCCCGGCGACGCCGGTGCGGCCGCGGGTGTCGGTGACGACGCCGCCGCACGCGTAGTGCGCGGCGGGGCGCACGGGGACGGGGTCGCGGGCGAGATCGACGCCGATGGCGGCACAGGACGCGGCGACGGTCGGGAAGCGGGCGGCGACGTCGGGGACGCCGGTGGCGTCGAGCCACACGTGCTCGGCCCCGAGCTGCGCGAGCCGGCGGGTGATGGCCGCGGCCACCACGTCGCGGGGGGCGAGGTCGCCGAGGGGGTGCACGCCCGCGGTGACCGGGGCGCCGGTCGTGTCGCGCAGCACCGCACCCTCACCGCGCAGGGCCTCGGTGACCAGCGGTGCGCGACCCGGGCCGGCCCGCCCGGTGTGGAGCGCGGTCGGGTGGAACTGGACGAACTCGACGTCGGCGAGCGCCGCGCCGGCGTGCAGGCCCAGCGCCCAGCCGTCGGCCGTCGCGACGGCGGGGTTGGTGGTCGTCTCGTAGAGCGCGCCGACCCCGCCCGTCGCGAGCAGCACCGCGGGCGCGGCGAGGCGGCCGGGGCGCCCGTCGTCGTCGCGGACCTCGAGACCCTGCACGGAGCCGTCGGGGCCGGTGAGCACCGCGGTCGCGGCGTGCCCGGCGAGCACCGTGAGCGCCGCCCGGCTCGTCGCCGCGAGCAGGGCGCGCTCGACCTCCGCGCCCGTGGCGTCCCCGCCGGCGTGGACGACGCGCAACGCCGAGTGCCCGCCCTCGCGGGTGCGGGCGAGACGCGCCGCCCCGCCGTCCGGCTCCGCGTCGAACACGGCGCCCTGGCCACGCAGGGCGGTGACGGCGGCGGGCCCGGCGGCGAGGATGGCGCGCGCCGCGGACGCGTCGACCAGCCCGCCGCCCGCGGCGAGGGTGTCGGCGAGGTGGGCGTCGACCGAGTCGCCCGTGACGTCGCCGAGCACGACGGCGATGCCGCCCTGGGCCCAGCGCGTGCTGCCCTCGTCGGGCACGTCCTTCGTGACGACGACGACCCGGACCCCGGCGCGGCGGGCGGCGAGCGCGGCGGTCAGCCCCGCGACCCCGGAGCCGACGACGACGAGGTCGGCAGCGGTCTCCCAACCGGCGTCCCCGCCGGTCTCCCGGCCGCTCACTCCCCGCCCCCCGGCCGGCCGATCTCGATCATGCGCTGCACGGCGCCCCGGGCCCGCGCGGCCGTGTCGGGGTCGACGTGGACCTCGTCACGGCCCTCGACCAGCGCCCGGGTCAGCGCACCCGGGGTGATCATCTTCATGTAGCCGCAGGCCGCGCGGTCGTTGACCGGGCGGAAGTCGACCTCGGGGTTGGCGCGGCGCAGCTGGTGGAGCATGCCGACCTCGGTGGCCACGAGCACGCTGGCCTTCGTGGTGTTCTTGGCCGCGTCGAGCATCCCGCCGGTGGACAGGATGTGGACCTGCTCGGCGGGGACCGCACCCGCACCGGCGAGGTAGAGCGCGCTGGTGGCGCAGCCGCACTCGGGGTGGACGAAGAGGTCGGCGTCGGGGTCGGCCTGGGCCTTGGCCGTCAGCGTGGCGCCGTTGATGCCGGCGTGGACGTGGCACTCACCGGCCCAGATGTGGAGGTTCGCGCGCCCGGTGATCCGCTGGACGTGGGCGCCGAGGAACTGGTCGGGCAGGAAGAGGACCTCGCGGTCGGCGGGGATGCTGTCGACGACCTCGACGGCGTTGGACGACGTGCAGCAGACGTCGGTCTCGGCCTTCACCGCGGCGGTGGTGTTGACGTAGCTGACGACCACCGGCGCGGGGTGCCCAGAAGCGGTGAACTCGGCCTTCCAGGCGCGCAGCTCGTCGGCGGTGATCGAGTCGGCGAGGCTGCACCCGGCCAGGGCGTCGGGGATGAGCACCGTCTTCTCCGGCGCCAGGATCTTCGCGGTCTCGGCCATGAAGTGGACGCCGCAGAAGACGATCGTGGACGCGTCGCTCGCGGCGGCGATGCGGGAGAGCGCGAGCGAGTCGCCGGTGTGATCGGCGACGTCCTGGATCTCGGGGCGCTGGTAGTTGTGCGCGAGCACCACGGCGTCGCGCTCCCGCGCGAGCCGGCGGACCTCCTCGGCCCACCCCGGTCCGGCGGTCAGCGGCGCGACGAGTTCGCCGGCGATCTCTGCGTTGGCGACGGTCATCGCCGTCTCCTCCCCCGGGTCCCGCGTCCTCGTCGGCGCGGCCCGGCCCCTCGACTGGTTTTCGCCTCGTGGTCGAAAACGTGCCCGACGGTACCTCCCACCCCCGCCCTCGCGCCAGCACCCGTCACGCGCCGTGGCGAGCGCCACCGTGCCTCGTGTCAGCCGTGGGCCCCTACGGACACTGGGTGTCTGCGGTGGCCCACCGCTGACACCACCTACGATCACGCTCCGTGGAGAGCGTCGGCACGCAGGGGTCCGCGGCGGGCGAGCCGGGGACGTACGCGCACGACGTGCTGGCCGTGGTCCTGCGCATCACCGGGGTCGTACCGAGCGTGTTGCTCTGGCAGCGGGCGCGGGAGCCGCACGCCGGGCGCTGGTCGCTGCCCGGCGGTCGGTTGGGCGCCGACGAGGACGTCGAGGCCTCGGTCCGCCGGCATCTCGCGGAGAAGGTCGACCTCGCCGAGGTCGCGCACGTCGAGCAGCTCGGCGTGTACTCCGACCCCCACCGCGGGCCGGCGCCCCGACGGGTCGCGACGGCGTTCCTCGGCCTCGTGCCCACCGACGCCGACCCCGCCGTCCCCGGCGACACCGCCTGGCACCGCGTCGACGCGCTGCCCACCACCGCCTTCGACCACGGCGCCATCACCCGCGACGGCGTCGACCGCCTGCGCGCGAAGCTCTCCTACACCAACATCGGCTTCGCGCTCGCCCCCGCCGAGTTCACGGTCTCCGAACTGCGCGACCTCTACGCCGCCGCCCTCGGCCACCGCGTCTCGGCCACCAACCTCCAGCGCGTCCTCACCCGCCGCGGCGTCCTCGTCCCCACCGGCGAGACCGCCGCGCCCGGTCCCGCGGGTGGGCGCCCCGCGGCGGTCTTCCGCTTCTCCGAGCACGTCCTGCGCGTCACCGACCCGTTCGCGGCCCTGCGACCGCCCGGCGAGCCGGGGTAGACGCCCGCGACGCGCGTCCCGCGCCACCCGGCGGGGTGGCCCCAGTGGTCGTAGCGTGGTGCCGTGGTCGAGACGCTGCCGCTGTTCCCTCTGGGGACCGTCCTGCTGCCCGGCGCCTCACTGCCACTGCACATCTTCGAGCCCCGCTACCGCCAGCTCACGATCGACCTCGTCACCGGCACGATCCCCGGCAAGCAATTCGGTGTGGTCGCCGTCCGCGAGGGCTGGAGTCCCGACGACGGTCGCGAGGGCCTGCACGACGTCGGCTGCACGGCGAGCCTGCGCGAGGTGCGGCGCCTGCCCGACGGCCGCTTCGACATCCAGACCACGGGTGACCGCCGCTTCCGGCTGCTCGAGGTCGACGACGGCACCGCCCCCTATCTGGTGGCGAACGTCGAGTGGCTGCCCGACGACGAGGGCGACACCGAGCACGACCTCGCCCCGCTGGCCATGGCCGCCCGGGCCGCCCACCGCCGCTACTGCGCCACCGCGTGGCGCCAGCAGGGCGGCGGCGACGGCGAGCTGCCCACCGAGCTGGGGACCGAGGCCGCGCCCGACGTCACCGAGGCCGAGCTCGCCCACATCCTCGCCGGCGACTGCCTGCTGCCGCTCTCCGACCGCCAGGAGCTGCTCGAGCAGACCTGCCCGATGGAACGGCTGCACCTCATCCGACGCTCGATGACCCGGGAGGCGATCCTTCTCGGCGAGCTCCGGGCGGTGTGGGCCCCGACGGCCAAGTTCGCCGTCGAGCACAGCCCGAACTAGGTGAGCTCCGCCAGGACCCGCCGGTAGGCCTCGGTCGCCGGCGCGATGAGGCCCGCCGGCGCGGTCTCGTCGGTGACGTGGGCCTGCTCCGGCTCGCCCGGGCCGTACACGACCACGTCGGCGCCGCCGAGCGCCGAGGCCAGCACGCTCGCGTCGGTGAAGTACGTGGCGTAGCGCCCCGGTCCACTCCCGCTGCCGCCCCGGAGCAGCTCCACGGTGCGCGCCGCCCGTGCCGGGTCGGTGTCGATCAGCGGCAGCTCGACGAGGCGCTCGGTCTCGACCGGGCAGCCGGCGAGCCCGACGACCGTGGCCTCCGCCGCGTCGGCCGTGTCGCCGGGCACGAGGCGCAGGTCGACGGTGAGCGCGGCGTGGTCCGGGACGACGTTGGGCTGGACGCCCGCCCGCATCATCCCGACGTTCGCGGTGGTCGCCCCGTGCGTGGGGCTGGTGGGCCACGCGTCGTGCTCGTGGATCCGCACCGCCGCGCGGGCGAGGTCGACCAGCGCGTTGTGGCCGAGGTCGGGCCGAGAGCCGTGGGCCGGGACGCCCGTGGCCCGCAGCACCAGCCACAGCACGCCCTTGTGCCCGAGCACGACGTGGTTGGCCGTCGGCTCGGCGACGAGCAGCGTCCCGGACGGCGCCAGCGCGTCGCCCGGGAGCTCCCGGGCGCCCTCGCAGCCGGTCTCCTCGCCGAAGGTGAGCACGACCTGCACGCCGCTGCCGCCGGCGCGGACGTGCGCGGCGGCCGCGACCACCGCCGCGGCGACGCCGGCCTTCATGTCGCTGCTCCCCCGGCCCCGCAGCCGCCCGTCCACGACGTCGCCCGCGAGCGGGTCGAACGACCACACCGACTCCTCGGCGGGGACGGTGTCCAGGTGCCCGGTGAGCGTCACCGGGGTCTGCGTGCCGCGTCGGGCGACGACGTTGGCGCGGCCGGACCGCGTCTCGTGCACGGTCACGTCCAGGCCGGCGTCCTCGAGGCGCTCGGCGAGCAGCGCGGCGGCCGCGCTCTCCCCGCCGCCGCGGGTGTCGAGACGCACCAGCTCACACGCCAGGTCGACGGGGTCCACGGTGCCTCCCGGGGTCGGTGGTGGAGGGCACGGTCACGACGCCGCGGGGTCGCGACCCATCTCCTCGTGCCCGTCGATGATGGCGGCCAGGACGTAGGTGAGCGCGGCCGCGAGCCCGGCGACCAGCGCGAGCCACCACGGGCCCGGCGACGGCGGCACGCTCGTGAGCACCGCGGGCACCGGCCCGCCCGGGGCTCCCGCCCGGTCCAGCGCCGCCGGGTCGACGAGCACCGGGATCGGTGACGCCGCCCAGGCCAGGAGCCCCCCGATCCGTCCCGCCACCCAGGCCCCGGCCAGCGACCCCACGACGAGGGCGACGAGCAGCACCGGACCGCGGCGATGGCGCCGCCGCCACGCCACCGCGCCGGCGATGACCCCGAACGCGGCGATCAGCAGGACGTGGATCGCCACGGCGTCGAACGCGTGGTCGGCCTCCCCCGCCGGGACACCCGACCCGCCGCCGGGCAGCGCGACGGTGTGCACCACGGGCGCGAGGAACGCCCACAGCGCGCCCAGCGGGAGCCCGACCACCACGAGGATCGCGGCGTAGCGCAGGCCCGCGGGCAGGTCGGCGCGCAGCTCGTCGCGCGACAGCCGGTGGGCGGGCGGCTCGCCGGGCAGGAAGTCGTCGTCGACGGTCATGGTCGAGCTCCGCTGCGCCGCGTCTCCCGGACGCTCATTCACGGATGCCCGAACCCGCCGGCGCCCGTCGACTCGCCGTGGCGGCTGCACCGCGCGGTCCAGCCCATGGGGTCGACCTGCACGACCATCCGCCGCGCGCACACCGGGCAGTGCCGCGGCGGGTCGACGGTGGCCAGCCGGCGGTCGCACGGCGCGTGGTCGCCCTCGACCCGCGCGCGGCCGCACCACGCGCAGAACGGCTCCGACGCGGCGCCGGCTCCGTCGCGCTCCGCGTCGCGGTCGGCCGGGCCCTCCGCCGGCTCCACCGGCGCGCTCACAGCGTGTCGTTCAGGGCCTTGATCGGCATCTTGAGCTCCTCGAGCATGTCGAGGTCCTGCTCGGCCGGGCGCCCGAGGTTGGTCAGGTAGTTGCCGACGATGATGGCGTTGACCCCACCGAGCATGCCCTGCTCCGCACCGAGGTCCCCGAGGGTCAGCTCCCGGCCGCCGGCGAAGCGCAGCACCGTGCGCGGCAGCGCCAGACGGAACGCCGCCACCGTCATCAGCGCGTCGGCGCCCTGCGGGACCTCGAGGTGCGCGAAGGGCGTCCCCGGGTTGGGGATGAGGAAGTTCAGCGGCACCTCGTCGGGCTCGAGCTCGGCGAGCTGCACGGCGAACTCGGCGCGCTGCTCGAGGGTCTCGCCCATGCCCACGATGCCGCCGCAGCAGACCTCCATGCCCGCCGCGCGCACCATCTGCAGGGTCTCCCAGCGCTCCTCCCAGGAGTGCGTGGTGACGACCTCGGGGAAGTGCGAGCGCGCGGTCTCGAGGTTGTGGTTGTAGCGGTGCACGCCCATCGCGGCGAGCTCGTCCACCTGCTCCTGGGTCAGCATCCCCAGCGAGCACGCGACGTTGATGTCGACCTCGGCGCGGATTGCGGCGATCCCCGCCCGCACCTGCTCCATGAGCTTCGCGTCGGGACCGCGCACCGCGGCGACGATGCAGAACTCCGTCGCCCCCGTCTTGGCGGTCTGCTTCGCCGCCTCGACCAGCCGGTCCTTGTCCAGCCACGCCGCGCGCACCGGCGAGTCGAACAGCCCGGACTGCGAGCAGAAGTGGCAGTCCTCGGGGCAGCCGCCGGTCTTGAGCGAGACGATGCCCTCGACCTCGACCTCCGGCCCGCACCAGCGCATCCGCACCTCGTGCGCCAGCGCCAGCGCCTCGCCGAGCCGCTCGGTCGGCAGCGACAGGACGGCCAGCACCTGCTCCTGCGTGAGGCCCTCCCCCCGCTCGAGCACCTGCTCGCGGGCCACGGCGAGGACGTCCTCCCCCTGCGTGTCCTCGGTGCTCGCGCCGGTCTCCACGGCCGTCACGCCGGGCTCCCTTCGTCGGGTCGCGGGGACGGGGACGTCCCGGGCGGCAGTGTGCCTCACGAGGAGGTCTGGGGGGACCACCCACCTCCGAGGACGGGACCGAGGCCACACCGCGCGGCGACGAGGAAGGCGTCGTGATCGACTCCGCCGAGGCCCGCGGGCAGCACCCCGAGCAGCGGGGCGTCGGTGACGCGCGGCAGGTCGTCGAGGTTGGTCCGCTCGGCGAGGTCCGGGCGCTCCGGGAGGGCGCCGACGACGGTGCCGAGCAGCGGCACCCCGCGCCGGGCGAGCGCCTCGGCCGTCAGCGCGGCGCTGTTGAGCACACCGAGCCCGGCGGACGCGACGAGCAGCACCGGTGCCGCGAGCCCGGAGGCAACGTCGGCGAGGGTCTCGTGGAGATCGTTGAGCCGCACGAGCAGCCCGCCCGCGCCCTCGACGAGCACGAGGTCCGCCGTGCCCTCGAGCCCGCGGACCGCCTCGACCACCTGGGCGGCCATGACCGGCATCGCCCCCGCCCGGCGGGCGGCCGTCGCCGGCGCCAGCGGCTCGGGGAACCGGGCGAGCTCCAGCGTGTCCACCGCCCCGGCGAGGCGCACGACCGCGGCGAGGTCGCCGGGCTCGTCCTCGGCGACGCCGGTCTGCGCCGGCTTGAGCACCGTGACCCGCTCCCCCGCCGCGCGGGCCAGGGCCGCGACCGCGGCGACGACCACGGTCTTGCCGACGTCGGTGCCGGTGCCGGTGACGATCATGGTCCGCATCCGGCGAGGGTATCCGCGGCCCCGTGATCAGACGGTGCAGAGGACGCGGACCGCCCGGCGGACGCCGTCCTCGTGGAGCAGGACGTCGCGGCAGAACGGCCGGACGTGGGCGAGCGGGTCGCCGTCGCGCGCGGCGGTCGTGGCGGACGGCCCGCTCACCTCGGAGAACAGCGTGTGCCCCGGGCGGGCGCGGACCTCGACGGTGAGCCCGGCGCCGTCGCCGCCGCGGACGACGAGCACCGCGGCCTCGTGCACCGCGAGCACCGCCGCGCGGGCGTCGTCGCCGACCAGGCCGACCTGCCCGGCGACGTCGGCCACGCAGTGGCGCACCTCGGCCAGGTCGCCCGTGCCCTCGACCCCGATCCGCGCCGCGACGGCGCCCCAGAGCCCGGCCGGCGTCGGGCTCGCAGTGGCGGGGGCCCGGTAGTCGGGGTTGTCGGTGTGGCCGTCGGCGGTGGACAGATGCGGGTGCGTGCGGCGGGCGACCGCGACGAGGTCCGGGGGGAGGTCGCTTCGGGCGCAGCAGATCAGCGTCAGGGGCAGGTCACCTAGCACCGCGTTGACGGCGTCCTCGCCGAACCCGCAGTCGGGCGCGGACATCGCGGACGGGTACTGCCCCAGCACCGTCGTCCGCCGGTCGGCGCGGGCCCAGCGGCGCACGGTGGCCAGGAAGCCGGGCGCGGACGGCGGGAGCGCCGCGGACGGCGGCGGGAACCGGACGCGCTCGGCGTCGGCGCCCAGGGCCTCGCGGAAGCGGCGGGCGGTGCCGCGGTCGACGATCAGCAGGACGTCGTCGCCGCCGGCCAGCGCCCGCCGGATCGCCGGAGTGGCGCCCGCCACCAGGTCGTCCGGCCCGTCGTGGAGCAGTCCCAGGTGGACGAGACCGGAGGGAGACGCGGGCAGGGCGGGGGCGTCCACGCTCACGGCGCGTCCCCGCCCTCGCGCACCGACGCCGGCCGCCCGACGGCGTCGAACAGTCGCCGCAGGAACCGGGGTCCGCCGTGCAGCACGACGTGCTGGTCCTCCGGCGCGGAGCGGGCCGCGAGCATGAGGATCTGCGCGCAGGCCACGTCCATGAAGTCGACCTCGGAGAGGTCCAGGTGGAGATCCGGGCCGTCGCCGCTCCCGCGGGCCGCCCGCAGCGCACCGTGCACCGCCGCCCCGAAGCGCCGGGCGACGTGGGCGTCGAGGTCGCCCCGCGGCCGCCACCAGCAGACGTCCCCGACCGCCGACCACGCCCCGTCCAGCACGGCGCGGTGATGGACCGCGACGGTCTCCCACACCGCGGTCTCGTTCTCGTCGGGCACCGTGAGCTGGCAGAGCAACCGGACCGGCCATCGCTGGGTGAAGGCGTCGAAGCCGGACTCCCAGGCGGCGTACTCGCCGACCAGGTCGGCGCCGTCGGCCATCGGGAGGGCCGGGCTCTCCTGCGTCATGGCCACCGTGGGCCACTGGCCGTCGAGGGCCCGCTCGATCTCCTCGCGGTACAGGCCGAGCACCCCGTCGGCGGTGATCCCGCAGCGCTCGACGACGGCCGGGAAGTCGAGGAACTCGAGTTGCCCGCTGGCCAGCGCCTCGCGGGCCCCGCGGGCCCCGGCCGGGCCGGCGATCCAGTGCTGATCGGGGCGGCGGCCGTCCGGGAGCCAGCCCTTGTAGTAGACCTTCGACCCGCGGGCGAGCTCCCGCTCGACCCAGGACGCGGTGCCCCGCCGGCCCTGGTCGACGGCGTCGGCGACGAGCAGGGTGTGGGCCGACGTCGCCGATGCGGGATCCGGGCGCGCGTGCAGCAGCGGTGTCACGCTTCCTCCCGGGTCGACGTCCGGCCCCACAGAGTACCGCGCCGACACGGTGGGTGACGACTCGCGCGACGCTGGGTAGATCGGCGGCCTCGAGGCTCCCCCCATCGTGCGGGGCTCGGTCTGCCGATCGGCCGACCGAGCCCGCCTGTTCAGCGCAGGGCGACGAGGGTTCCGAGGACCTTGTGCAGCACCTGGTCGACGAGGGCCAGCTCGTCGGCGCCGAGGTCGGCGCGGGCGGTGAGGCGCAGCCGCGAGGTCCCCGGCCGCACGGAGGGCGGCCGGAAGCAGCCCGCGCGCAGCCCGTACTCGGCGCAGGCCGCCGCGGCCGCGACGGCGACGTCGGGGTCGCCGAGCACCACCGGCACCATCGCGGCCGTCGGCGCGGGCACCTCGAGCCGGGGTGCCGCCGCGCGCGCCGAGGCGGCGACCGCGGCCGCCGCGGTGTGCAGGGCCGCGACGCGCTCGGGCTCGTCGCGGACGACGCCGAGGGCGGCGAGCGCCGCGCCGACCGCCGCGGGCGCCAGGCCGGTGTCGAAGATGAACGGGCGGGCGGCGTCCACGAGGTGCTCGACCACGGCACGCCCGGCGAGCACCACCCCGCCCTGGCTGCCCAGCGACTTCGACAGGGTCGCCGTCTGGACCAGATCCGGCGCGCCCGCGAGGCCCGCCTCCGCGACCGTGCCCCGCCCGCCGGGGCCGCGCACACCCAGCCCGTGCGCGTCGTCGACCACCAGCACGGCGTCGCGCGCCCGGCACACGGCGTGCAGCGCGGCGAGCGGCGCGATCCTCCCGTCGACGCTGTCGACGCCGTCGATCAGCACCAGCGCGCGGGCCTCGTCGCGGGCGGCGAGCACCCGGTCGACGGCGTCGGGGTCGCTGCAGCGAGCCACCTCGACACGCGCCCGCGAGAGCCGCGCGGCGTCCACCAGCGACGCGTGCGCCGCGACGTCGGAGACGACGAGCGCGCCGCGCCCGGAGAGCGCGGCGACGGCCCCGAGGTTGGCGGTGTAGCCGGAGGAGAACACGAGCGCGGCCGCGGTGCCGGTGAAGGCGGCGAGCTCGTCCTCGAGCTGGGCGTGCAGCCGCGTCGATCCGGTGACCAGCCGCGACCCGGTCGACCCGGCGCCCCAGGTCCGCAGCGCGTCCGCGCCGGCCTCCACGACGCGGGGGTCGCGGGCCAGGCCGAGGTAGTCGTTGGACGCGAGGTCGACCAGCGGGTCGGCCGCCTCGCGCGGTCGCAGCGCGCGCCGCAGCCCCGCCTCGCTGCGCGCCCGCGCCGTCTGCTCCAACCACGGCCCCAGCCAGCTCACCCGCGCCACCCTACGTGCGTGATCTTCTGAGCTATAGCTCAGAAGATCACGCACGTGGGAGGAGCGCCGGGCGCGCCGGCGCCGAGGCGGTCGCGCGACGCGGGGACGAAGCGCCCGTCCTCGAGCACCGACATCCGGGCCGTGCCGATGTCGAAGTACAGGCCGACCAGGCGCACCCGGCCCTCCGCGGCGGCGCGGGCGACGGCGGGGTGGCGCGCGAGCCGGTCGAGCTGGACCGCGACGTTGACCATCGCCAGCTGGTCGACGTCCGAGGCCCCGCGGGCGGCGGCCGACGTGCCCACCGGGTGGCCGGCCCGCCAGGCGTCGACGCTCTCCCCGGCCCCGGCGAGCCAGCGCCCGAGCACCCCGTCGCCGCACGTGCCGCGCAGCGCGGCGGTCATCGCGCCACACCCCGAGTGGCCGCACACCACCAGCGTCGGCACCTCGAGCGCGGACAGCGCGTACTCCACCGACGCGCCGACCGAGTCGTCGCCGTCCACCGGCGCGAGGTTGCCGACGTTGCGGACGGTGAACAGGTCGCCGGGACCGCTCGAGGTGAGCACGTTGGGCACGACCCGCGAGTCCGAGCAGGTGAGGAAGAGCGCGTACGGCGCCTGCCCGTCGGCGAGGTCGGAGAGGTACGGCGCGACCAGGCCGGCGGCACGGCGGTGGTACTCGCGCAGGCCCGTGAGGATGGGGTCGTCGGTGGAGACCTCGACGAGGTGCCCGTGTCCCTCCTGCCACACCGCCCAGGGACTGAGGAACGCGGCACCGGCCCGGGCCGCCGGTCTCCGGGACCGCCGTTCGACGCCGCGCGGCGGTCGAGCAGCCCCATCGTCCCGACCTCGTCCACGCGGACGCGCCCGCCTTCCCGCTCGTGGCGCTCGATCCACTCCGAGAGGTGGTCGTAGGCGGCGTGGTCGAGGTAGTCGGTGACGAGGTCGATCACCACGGGCGCCCCGGCGGGCACCTGCCCGAGGCGACGGGCCAACCGCGGCACCGACGGGAAGCACAGCGCGCCCTCGACGACGACGTGCCACGGGCGCTCGCCGCCCAGCCGGTCGTCCCCGTGCGCGGGCTCCTGGACCTCGATCGACGCCCACACCACGCGGCGCAGCACGAGCAGCACCGCGAGGCCCAGCCCGGTCAGCACGCCGGTGAGCAGGTCGGTGAGCACGACGCCGGCGATCGTCACGAGGTAGACCGGCAGCTCGCCGTGGCGGTGCAGCTCGCGCATGTGCGCGAGCTTCACCAGGCGCGCGCCGATGACCACGAGCAGCCCGGCGAGCACCGCCATCGGGATCTGCTCGACCAGCCCGAGCAGGGCCACCGAGAACACCACGATCCAGACGCCGTGCAGGATCGCCGACGCGCGGGTGCGCGCGCCGGTGGCGACGTTGGTCGAGCTGCGGACGATGACGCCCGTGATCGGCAGCCCGCCGAGCAGGCCGGAGACGGTGTTGCCGGCGCCCTGGCCGACGAGCTCGCGGTCGAGGTCGGACCGTGGCCGCGAGGGGTCGGCGGCCGGCATCCGGTCGACGGCCACGGCCGAGAGCAGGCTCTCGACGCTCGCGATGATCGCGACGGTCAGCACGCCGACGGCGAATGCGCTCCACTGTCCGGCGGGCAGGACCGGTGGGGTGATCGCGTCGAGGACCGAGCCGCCGATCTCGACCCGCTCGACGGGCAGCGCGGCGACGCCGGCGACGCCGGTGGTGGCGACGACGGCCGGCAGCGGCGCGGGGATCCCGCGCACCCAGGCCGGCACCCGACGCGGCAGCCGGGCCCAGAGCAGCAGGATCGCGATCACCGCGAGCCCCAGCACCGTCGCCGGGCCGTGCAGCCCGAGGAGCTGCGCGGGCAGGGCGAGCACGCCTGCGACCGCATCGTCCTGTTGCTCGCCGCCCAGAACGATGTGCAGCTGGCCCAGCACGATGGTCACGCCGATGCCGGCGAGCATCCCGTGCACGACGGCCGGGGAGATCGCGAGCGCGGCCCGGCCCGTGCGGGTCAGACCGAAGATCACCTGCAGGACGCCGGCGGCGACGGTGATCGCGCACGTCACGCCCCAGCCGAAGCGCCCGACGAGGTCGGCGACGACGACCGTGAGACCGGCCGCGGGTCCGCTGACCTGCAGCGGCGAGCCGCCGAGGGCCCCGGCGACGAGGCCGCCGACCGCGGCCGCGATGAGACCTGCGGTCAGCGGGGCGTCCGACGCCACCGCGATGCCCAGCGAGAGCGGCACGGCGACGAGGAAGACGACGAGCGAGGCGGGGACGTCGGCGCGCAGGCGCTCGCCCCACGAGGGGGCGTCCCGCTCGGCGGGGACGGTGATCGCTCCGGTGGTCATGGGTCCTCCGTCGGGGGCCGTGCACCGGCCCGGCGGGGGGTGATCGGCGACGATCACCGGGGGCTGGACGACGCGCTCGTCCGACGCCGAGGGACCTCGTCGCGACGATCACCCCGCGTCACCGGCAGGGCACCGATGCCCGGTTGCCGGGAGCGCTGTGATCACTCTGCACCACGGGGCGAGGAGGCTGCGAAGCCGCGCTGATGATCACGACGCAGCGTTCCGACCGCCGGTGATCATGAAGGAGACCGGTCCCTCGTCCGGGTGTGACGTGGCCCTGAGCAGGGCGTTCCGCGCCACGGTGCTCCACCGGCGCGTGCACCTCGAGGCCGGCTCTCCCCCGTCGGGGTGGACATCGGCGAACCCGGCGTTCCGGGCGGTCGACTCACACGGCCGGTCTCACCGTCGCCTCACACACTCGTCACCCAGCGTTCACGCGACGCGGGCGGCCGCGACCATCGCCTCCCCGATGCGGGCGACGTCCCCGGCCGGCGTGACGTAGGGCGGCATGGCGTAGACGAGGTCGCGGAACGGGCGCAGCCACACCCCGCACGCCTCGGCCGCGGCCTGGGCGGCGGGCACGTCGACGGGGTGGTCGAGCTGGACGACGCCGATCCCGCCGAGCGTGCGCACCTCGCGGACACCGGGGAGCTCGCGGGCGGGGGCGAGGGCCTCGCGCAGCCCGGCCCCGATCCCCGCGACCTCGCCGGCCCAGTCGCGGCGCAGGAGCTCGTCGACGCTGGCGGCGGCGACCGTGGCGGCCAGGGGGTTGGCCATGAACGTCGGCCCGTGCATGAGCCCGCCGGCCTCCCCGTCGCTGATGGCCCGGGCCACCGCCGGGGTGCACAGGGCGGCGGCCATCGTCAGGTAGCCGCCGGTCAGCGCCTTGCCCAGGCACATCACGTCCGGCGACACCCCGGCCTGCTCGGCCGCGAAGAGCGTGCCGGTGCGCCCGAAGCCGGTGGCGATCTCGTCGAAGACGAGGACGAGGTCGTGGGCGTCGGCGATCTCGCGCAGCGTGCCCAGGTGGCGGGGGTCGTGGAAGCGCATCCCGCCGGCGCCCTGGACGACGGGCTCGACGACGATGCCCGCGAGCTCGCCGGCGTGGGCCTCGGCGACCGCGCGCAGGTGCTCGTCGTAGGCGGGATCGAAGGCGGACGGCGGCCGGTCGGCGAACACCTGCTGCGGCAGGAACCCGGTCCAGGCCGAGTGCATCCCGCCCTCGGGGTCGCAGACGCTCATCGCGCCGAACGTGTCGCCGTGGTAGCCGCCGCGCCAGGTCATCATCCGCGTGCGGCCCGCCCGTCCCCGGGCGCGCTGGTACTGCAGGCACATCTTCAGCGCGACCTCGATCGACACCGAGCCCGAGTCGGCGAGGAAGACGTGCTGCAGGGGCTCCGGGGTGATCGCCACGAGCCGCTCGGCCAGCGCGACCGCCGGATCGTGGGTCAGCCCGCCGAACATCACGTGGCTCATCCGGCCCGTCGCCCGGGCCACGGCCTCGTCGAGTGCGGGGTGCCGGTAGCCGTGCACCGCCGCCCACCACGACGCCATCCCGTCCACCAGCTCGCGGCCGTCGTCGAGCGTCAGCCGCACGCCCTGCGCGGACCGCACGACGAGCGGGTCCGTGCGACCGGGCATCGGGCCGTACGGGTGCCAGACGTGGGCGCGGTCCTTCTCGCGGAGGGCGGCGGCGGGTGTCGTCGGGGCACCGGTCATCGGCGCACCGTAGTCCCGGACCGGCCGGACGGCGTGGAGACCGCCCGGTCGGCCGGGAGGGACGGGCGCCCGCGAGCCCTAGGATCAGCGGCGATGTCCACCGCCGACGAGAGCGCCCGCCCCGACCCGTTCTCGCGGCGGCGCGAGGTCGCGGCCACGAGCGCGCGCTCGCTGCTCGTCACCGTGCTCGGCGAGATCGTGCTGCCCAGCGAGGGCCCGGTGTGGACCCAGACCGTCGTCGACGTCCTCGGCCTCGTCGGGGTCGAGGAGAAGTCCGCCCGCCAGGCCCTGGCCCGCACGGCCGCCGACGGCATGCTGTCCTCGGAGCGGGTCGGCCGGCGGGTCCGCTGGGACCTCACCCCGTGGGGCCGTCGGCTGCTGACCGAGGGCGCGGCGCGGATCTACGCGCACGGGCGGACCCGACCGTCGTGGGACGGGCGCTGGCTGGTGCTCGTCGCCAGCGTCCCCGAGCAGCAGCGGGCGCACCGCCACCGGCTGCGCACCCGGCTGGCCTGGGCCGGCCTCGGCTCGCCGGCCGCGGGCGTGTGGGTCTCCCCCGACACGGGGCGGCTCGACGAGGTCCGCGAAGTGCTCACCGAGACCGGCCCCGCGGACGCGCACCTGGTCACCGGCGAGTACCACGGGGGGCTCACGGTCGGCGAGCTCGCCGAGCGCGCCTGGGACCTGGGCGACCTGGAGGCGCGCTACGCGGCGTTCGTCGAGCAGTTCGCCGACCTCGAGCCGGCCGACGACGCCGCGGTGCTCGCCGCGCAGATCCGGCTGGTGGACGCGTGGCGGCGCTTCCCGTTCCTCGACCCGGGTCTGCCCGACGCACTGCTGCCGTCACCGTGGGTCGGGCACCGCGCGGCCGAGGTGTTCCACGGTCGCCACACGGCCTGGGCCGCCGGGGCGCTGCGCGCCGCGACGGCCCTGGGCCTGTGAGACGAGCGCGTCACTCGGCCGTCGGCGTGCCCTCCGGCCGGACGCCGGCCTGGACCCAGATGGTCTTCGCGTTGACGAACGACTGCGGGCCGAAGCTCGCGAGCTCGCGCCCGTAGCCGGAGTTCTTCGCCCCGCCGAACGGCACCTCGGGCGTCGACTCGGTGATCTTGTTGATGTAGACCATGCCCGACTCGACCTCGTTCGCGAAGCGCCACATCTCGTCCTCGTCGTTCGTCCAGGCGCTGCCGCCCAGCCCGAAGTCCGAGTCGTTGGCGATGCGGATCGCGTCGTCGGCGTCCCTCGCGCGGAACACCAGCGCGACCGGCCCGAACAGCTCCTCGGAGTAGGCGCGGGACTCCCGCGGGATGTCGGTGAGGACCGTCGGCGGGTACCAGTTGCCGGGCCGGTCGAGGCGTTCGCCGCCGGTGAGCAGCCGCGCGCCCGCCTTGATCGAGTCTTGGACCTGCTCGTCGAGGTCGGTGACGCCGTTGCCCTGCGACATCGGCCCGAGGTCGGTGCCGGAGTCCATCGGGTCACCGATGGTCAGCGACTCCATCTTCTGCACGAGCTTCTGCGTGAACTCGTCGGCGATGTCCTGGTGGACGATGAACCGCTTGGCGTTGATGCAGGACTGTCCGTTGTTGAGCATCCGGCTCGACACCGCGGCGGTGACGGTGGAGTCCAGGTCGGCCGACGGCATGACGATGAACGGGTCGCTGCCACCCAGCTCGAGCACGCTGGTCTTGACGTTCTGCCCGGCTCGGGCGCCGACCTCCCGGCCCGCGGGCTCGCTGCCGGTGAGCGTCACGGCCCGCACGCGCGGGTCGTCGATGATCCCCTCGATGACCGAGGAGCCGACGAGCAGCGTCTGGAACGCGCCGTCCGGGAAGCCTGCGCGGGTCAGCACGTCCTCGATGGCCATGGCCACCTGCGGCACGTTCGACGCGTGCTTGAGCAGGCCCACGTTGCCGGCCATGAGCGCCGGCGCGGCGAAGCGCAGCACCTGCCAGAACGGGAAGTTCCACGGCATGATCGCCAGGACCGGCCCGAGCGGCTGATAGCGCGTGAGGATCCGCGCGTCCTCCGGCGCGTTCGCCGGCTTCGGCCACTCGACGTCGGCGAGGTCCTCGGCGGCGTGGTCGGCGTACCAGCGGCACCCCAGGGCGCATTTCGTCACCTCGGCCTTGGCCGCGGCGAAGGTCTTGCCCATCTCGAGGGTCGCGAGCTCGGCCAGCCGCTCGTTCTCCGCGTCGAAGATGTCGGCCGCGGCGCGCAGCCACCGGGAGCGCTGCTCGAAGGTGGTGTCGCGGTAGGTCTGGAACGTGTCCCAGGCCCGCTGGAGCTTCTCCTCCAGCTGCTCGGAGGTGAGGGAGTCGAACTCCTTGACCGTCTCCCCCGTCGCAGGATTGATCGTCGCGATGGCCATACCCCGGACTACCCGACGGGCCGCCCGCCGAACACGCGGTCAGACCCGTTGCGGCGGGATGTCCAGGCCCGGGTAGACGCGACGGGCGTGCTCGCCGAGCACGCCAGCGGTCAACTCGTCGTCGAGCCCGAGGGCGCGGACGGCGGCGATGTTGCGCGCGGGGTGGGCGGCCGGCGAGTCGGTGCCGAAGATCGCCTTGGGCGCCACGCGCTCGAACCCGAAGCGCTCGTAGTAGGAGGGCAGCTTGCGCGGCGGCAGGCCCGCGAGGTCGAGCCACAGGTCGTCGCGGGTCAGCGCCAGCGACGCGGCCGCCTCGTAGCTCCAGCCGCGCCCGCCGTGCGCGAGCACGACCGTCAGCCCCGGGAAGTCGCGCAGCACGTCGTCGAGCAGCACCGGGTCGCCGTACCGGGCGGTGGCGCCGGGGAAGTTCGACGGGCCGGTGTGCACGATGACCGGCACGCCCCGCTCGAGGCACCGGGCGTACGCCGGGTAGAGCTGGGCGTCGTTCGGCGCGATCCCGGCGTGCACCGGGTGCACCTTGAGCGCCACCGCCCCGAGGTCGAGCTGGCGGTCGACCTCCCGGGCCACCGGGTGGTGCACGTGCGGGTTGACGTTGGCGACGATGCGGAAGCGTTCGGCGTCGGCGTCGACCAGCGGCAGCATGTCCTCGACCGTCTGCCAGCCCGTGGCCTTCGGCGAGTACTCGCAGAACAGCAGCACGCGGTCGACGCCGGCCGCGGCGAAGAACCCCGACACCTTCTCGGGGATCGCCGCGCCGTCGCTGTCGTAGCAGGCCGCCCACTCGTCGACCGGCCCCGCCGGCCCGATCCACTGCTCCCACGGCACCTTGAGCCGGGCGAGGTGGGCGACGTGGACGTGGGCGTCGACGATCACCGCCCGGACGCTACCGGGTCAGTCGAACAGATCCGGGTCGGTGCGCACGACCTCGTCCCACAGCGGCTGGAACGAGAACCAGCCGGCGTAGGCGGTGCCCGTCTGCTCGGCGGTGAACTTCGCGTTGACGTGGTCGATCTGCGTCGGCGTGCCCGCGGCCTCGGCGAGCAGCTGGGCCTGGCAGTTGCGCTCGGTGTTGACGAACCACCACGCCGCCTCGGCGACCGTCTGCCCGACGGTGAAGATGCCGTGGTTCTGGTGGAACACCATCTTGCGCCCGGCCAGCCCGGCCGCGAGCGCGCGCCCGACCTCGGGGTCGAGCACCACCGCGCCGCGGCCGTCGCTGACCACGCCGTGCTGCTCGTAGAGGGTGCACGCGTCCTGCGTGATCGGGTCGAGCGGGCGCCCGAGCGACGACCACGCCTTGCCGTACACCGAGTGCGCGTGCGCGGCGGCGACGACGTCGGGGTGCGCGGCGTGGACCGCGGAGTGGATGACGAAGCCGGCCTGGTTCACCGGCCTGTCGCCGTGGACGACGTCGCCGTCGTGGTTCACCGCGATGAGGTCGGAGACCCGGATGTGCCGGAAGCTCATCCCGAACGGGTTGACCCAGAACAGGTGCGGGTCCTCGGGGTCACGCACGGTGATGTGTCCCGCGATGCCCTCGCCGAACCCGAACCGGCCGAAGATGCGGAACGCGCCCGCCAACTGCTGCTTGCGGTGCAGCCGCTCCTCGGCACTCGTCGAGTGAGTGGGCGGCTGCGGCATCCGGATGCCCTGCTGAGCGGGACGGAAGCCGGGCATGTCGTCGATCGGGTCGCCGTCGATCGCGTCACCGTCGATCGGGGCGTTGCGGGCGTCGTGCACGGGCGCGGCCATGCCTCGACCGTGCGCCGCGCCACATGTCCCGGTCAAGAGCCGCCGCGACGAGGCGGCGGAGCCGACCACGCCGTCACCCGCCCGCCGTCTCCCACAGCCCGACCACGTTGCCCTCGGTGTCACGGAAGTACGCGGCGAAGCCCATCTCGCCCACCGGCTGCTTGGCGCCCAGGACCTCGCCACCGAACTCGGCCACCCGCTCGAGCGTCTCGTCGATGCTCGCGACGTCGACGACGATGACCGGGCTGCGGGGCTCGGTGTCGCCGCGGCGGAACATGCCGCCGTTGATGTACCCGGCCTCGCTCGGCGCCCCGTCCGCGGACACGGGGCCGCTCAGCGCGATCGTGTAGTCCATCTCCGGCATCGCCTGCAGGGTCCACCGGAAGACCGACCCGTAGAACGCCTGCGCGCGCTCGCCGTCGTCGAACGGGACCTCGAAGTGCACCACCCGACCGCTCATCACCGCTCCTCCCGCGTGCTCAACCCAGACAGCGTGGCCCGAGCAGGGCCTTGAGGTCACCCATGAGCGCGCCCGAGTTGGTGACCTTGAGCCCGTCGTCGAGGCGCAGCACGTGGCTCGCCCCGTTGGCGGCGAGCAGCGTCAGGTGGACCTCGCTCGGGCCCGGGTGGGCGACGAGGACCTCCTTGAGCTTGCCGACCCGCTCGGGCGTGCACCGGGCGCTCTCGATGACGACCTTGACCGGCGCGCCGCCAACGCCCCCCGACAGGTCGGGCACCGCGAGGTCCTCGACGAACAGGCTCACGCGGTCGTCGCGCTTGTTGACCTTGCCCTTGACCAGCACGATCGCGTCCTCGGCGACGTCGATCGACACCGCGGCGTAGGTGCGCGGGAAGAACAGCACCTCGATGCCGCCGGCCAGGTCCTCGATCTGGGCCGACGCCCAGGGCTCGCCCTTCTTGTTCACCCGCCGGGTGACCGTGGCGAGGATGCCGCCGACCGTGACCGTGGCGCCCTCGGCCACGTCGCCCTCGAGGATCTTGGTGATCGGGGTGTCGGCGCGGCTGGCGAGGACCTGCTCGATGCCGTTGAGCGGGTGGCCCGAGACGTAGAGGCCGAGCATCTCCCGCTCGAGGGCGAGGCGGTGCTTCGGCTCCCACTCCCCCTCGGGCACCTTGACGTCGAACATCCCGGTCGTGTCCGCCTCGTCCGGCCCGTCGAAGCTCCCGAAGAGGTCGAACTGGCCGTCGGCCTCGGCCTTCTTCGTGGTCATCACGGCGTCGACGGCCTCGGCGTGCACCAGCGCGAGGCCCTTGCGGGGATGGCCCAACGAGTCGAAGGCGCCGGCTTTGATCAGCGACTCGACCGTCTTCTTGTTGCAGACCTGCTGCGGGACCTTGCGCAGGAAGTCGGAGAAGTCGGTGTAGGCGCCCTTCTCACGGCGCGCCTCGACGATGGCGTCGACGACGTTGGTGCCGACGTTGCGGATGGCGCCGAGGCCGAAGCGGATGTCGGCACCCACCGGGGCGAAGTCGCGCACCGAGTCGTTGACGTCGGGCGGCAGCACCGTGATGCCGATCTTGCGGCACTCGGCGAGGTAGACGGCCGCCTTGTCCTTGTCGTCGCGCACGCTGGTGAGCAGCGCGGCCATGTACTCGGCGGGGTAGTTCGCCTTGAGGTAGGCCGTCCAGTACGACACGAGGCCGTAGCCCGCGGTGTGCGCGCGGTTGAAGGCGTAGTCGGAGAAGGGGACGAGGATGTCCCACAGCGTCTGGATCGCCTGCTGCGAGTAGCCGTTGGCCTTCATGCCCTCGGAGAAGGGCACGAACTCCTTGTCGAGGATCTCCTTCTTCTTCTTGCCCATCGCGCGGCGCAGCAGGTCGGCGGCGCCGAGCGAGTAGCCCGCGAGCTGCTGGGCGATCGCCATGACCTGCTCCTGGTAGACGATCAGGCCGAACGTCTCGCCCAGGATCTCGGCCAGCGGCTCCGCCAGCTCCGGGTGGATGGGCTTGATCTCCTGCCGGCCGTTCTTGCGGTCGGCGTAGTCGTTGTGGGCGTTGGCGCCCATCGGACCGGGCCGGTAGAGCGCGAGGACCGCGGAGATGTCCTCGAACGTCGTCGGCACCATGCGGCGCAGGAGGTCGCGCATCGGGCCGCCGTCGAGCTGGAAGACGCCGAGCGTGTCGCCGCGGGCCAGCAGCTCGTAGGCCAGGGTGTCGTCGAGGCCCAGGTGGTCGAGGTCGAGCGGCGGCTTGCCGTTGAGCTCGATGTTGTGCAGCGCGTCGTCGATGACCGTGAGGTTGCGCAGGCCCAGGAAGTCCATCTTCAGCAGCCCGAGCGTCTCGCAGACGCCCATGTCGAACTGCGTGATGATCGCCCCGTCGGCCTCGCGGCGCTGGATCGGGATGACGTCGATCAGCGGGGTGCTCGACATGATCACGCCGGCGGCGTGGACGCCCCACTGGCGCTTGAGGCCCTCGAGGTCGCGGGCGGTGTCGACGATCTCCTTGACCTGCGGGTCGGCCTCGTAGAGGGCGCGGACCTCGGTGGCCTCGGAGTAGCGCTTGTGCCCCGGGTCGAAGATGCCCGAGAGCGGGATGTCCTTGCCCATGACCGCCGGCGGCATGGCCTTGGAGATGCGGTCGGCCACCGCGTAGCCGGGCTGGCCGTAGAGCACCCGCGCCGAGTCCTTGATCGCGGCCTTCGCCTTGATCGTCGAGTAGGTGATGATCTGGGCGATGCGGTCCTCGCCGTACTTCTCGGTGACGTACCGGATCATCTCGCCGCGCCGGCGCTCGTCGAAGTCGAGGTCGATGTCGGGCATCGACTTGCGCTCCGGGTTGAGGAACCGCTCGAAGATCAGGTTGTGCTTCACCGGGTCGAGGTCGGTGATGCCCAGCGCGTAGGCGATGAGGCAGCCGGCGGCGCTGCCACGGCCGGGTCCGACGCGGATGCCCACCGACTTGGCGTGCTGCACGAGGTCGGCCGTCACCAGGAAGTAGCCGGGGTAGCCCTTCTGGCAGATGACGTCGATCTCGTAGGCGGCCTGCTTGCGGTGGCCGTCGGGGACCTGCCCACCGAAGCGCTGGTTGAGCCCGCGCTCGACCTCCTTGACCAGCCAGCTCGCCTCGGTCTCGCCCTCGGGGACGGGCGCGCGCGGCATGAGGTCGCGGCCCTCGACGAACTCGACGTCGACCCGCTCGGCCACGGCCAGGGTGTTGTCGCACGCCTCGGGGAAGACGCCGTCCCACTGGGCGCGCATCTCCTGGGCGCTCTTGAGGTAGAAGTCCTGGGCGTCGAACCGGAAGCGGTTCGGGTCGTTCATCGTCTTGCCGGTCTGCACGCACAGCAGCACCTCGTGCGGCTTGGCGTCCTTGGCGTAGGTGTAGTGCAGGTCGTTGGTCGCCAGGCCCGGCAGGTCGAGCTTCTTCTTGAGGTCGTAGAGGTCGTCCCGGACCCGGCGCTCGATCTCGATGCCGTGGTCCATCAGCTCGCAGAAGAAGTTGTCCTCGCCGAAGATGTCGCGGTAGTCGCTCGCGGCCTGGCAGGCACCGTCGAAGTCGCCGCGCTGGAGCAGGCGCTGGACCTCGCCCGACGGGCACCCGGTGGTCGCGATGATGCCCTTGCCGTAGGTCTCGAGCAGCTCGCGGTCCATGCGCGGCTTGTAGTAGTAGCCCTCGAGGCTGGCGAGGCTCGAGAGCCGGAAGAGGTTGTGCATCCCCTCGGTGTTCTCGGCCAGCAGCGTCATGTGGGTGTACATCTCGCCCGGGTTGTCGTCCGAGACGACCTGCCCGCCGAGCGTGGCCCGCTTGCGCTCGTGGCGGCTGCCCGGCGCGAGGTAGCCCTCCATGCCGATGATCGGCTTGACCCCGTGGGCCTGCGACTTCTTCCAGAACTCGTAGGCGCCGAACGTGTTGCCGTGGTCGGTCATCGCCAGGGCCGGCATGCCCATGCGCGCGGCCTCGGCGAACAGGTCGTCCAACCGCGCGGCACCGTCGAGCATCGAGAACTCGGTGTGCGTGTGCAGGTGGACGAACGAGTCGCCGGTCACGTCGCGGGACCTCCTCGAAGCGCCGGGATCGGGTGCCGCCGAGCCGCCCCGGCAGGCGGGACGGGGGTCGGCGGGAGCGGGTCCAGCGTATCCGCGCCCCCCGACAGCGCCGCCCCTCCCCGCGACGCTCGATCGTCGTCGCTGGTCGTGTCCGGACCCTCGGCGTGTCGCCCGGATCCGGGCCCCGCCCCGCCCGCCCCAACCGTCACACGAGCCCCGGGGTCGGCGCACTCCGTGCGCGAGCAATGCGGCTTTGCTGGCGTCAGGCGCCAGGAACGCCGCGTTGATCACGGGCGGAGTCGGCGAGGGTGCCGCCGGTGTCCGCGGGCCCGTCGTCGGGCTCGCGAGGGGCACGTCCGGCAGGTCGCCGAGCCTGTGGATCATGCGCGACGTGCCCCTCGCGTCGGCGCGGCCCGCCGCGCCGGCCTCGTCCGTCACCGCCGACGCGGTCACCGCCCGTGGAGGACCTCGCACCGCACCGCGTCGTCGACGGGCGCGAGCGCCAGGACCGCGGCCAGCAGCCAGAGGCGGGCAACGAGCACGTCGTCCGGGGTCCGGAGGAAGTCCTCCCGGAGCACCTCGGCGCCCGACGACCAAAGCACGCGCGCGGCGTCCTCCACGACCGGACCGCTCTCGCCGAGCACCTCGCGGACCCACGCGACGGCCCGGCGCGCCAGGTCCTCGTCCGGATGCCTCCGCCGTGCCTTCCCCAGCCACGAGTCGACGACGAGATCGACCAGGACGCGGTCCTGTGAGGGCCCCGGGAAGAGGTCCGCGAGCGCCGGAGGGCGGCGCAGCCCGGTGACGAACGCGCGGGCGATCTCGCCGTCACGCTGGTCGACCGTCTCCCCCAGCACGACGCGCACCCAATCCCGGAGCAGCTCGAAGTCCTCGTCCGAGTCGTCCGAGTCGTCCGAGTCGTCCCAGTCGTCCTCGTCCGAGTCGTCCCACGCGTCGTCGGCCTCGTCCTCCCACGCGTCGTCGTCGAGACCCCCGACGATCCCGTCCAGGAGCGCACCCAGCCCCGGCGCGGCACCACCGCCGTCCCGGCGCCGCGCGACCGTCGACGCACGCCCGCGACGCGCCCCCCGCGGCGGCCGCGCCGCCACCCTGCGGCGCCTCCTGCGTGCCGCCGCCGTCCGCCGCTCGTCCCGCCTGCGCCTGCCCATCGCTCCTCCTCGGGGTCGTCCCGAGTCCGGAGGATGCGCCACACCCCCGACAGCGCCCCTACAGCAACCCGACGCCCGCCAGCGCCGCGCGGACGACCTCGCGCTCGTGCTCGTCGGCCTCGACGAGCGGCAGGCGCAGGCCCCCGACGCGGTGGCCGAGGAGCTCGAGCGCCGCCTTCACGGGGATGGGGTTGGTGGTCACGCCCAGGGCATCGAAGACCGGCTTGAGCGCGGCCTCGATCTCGGCGCGCTGGTCGGGCTCGTCGACCATCCGGCGCATCTCGGGGCCCACGACGTGACTGGCGACGAGGATGCCGCCGCAGCCGCCCATCGCGAGCACGGAGCCGAACAGGTCGTCGTTGCCCGCGTAGACGCCCAGCCCGTCGACCGGCGCCAGGTTCGCGTTGTTGGCCTGCTTGACGTAGTCGATCCGCTCGATCTGGGCGAGCTCGGCGAGCAGGTCGTTGGGCAGGTCGACCACCACCCGGGAAGGGATGTTGTAGAGCACCACGGGCTTGTCGGTGGCGCGCGCGACCTCGCGGTAGTGCGCGAGCACGCCCCGCCGGTTGGGCTTGTTGTAGTACGGCGTCACCGACAGGATCGCGTCGGCGCCGAGCTCCGTGGCCCGCTCGGTCATCTCGCAGGCGTGGCGGGTGTCGTTCGAGCCGGTGGAGGCGACGATCGTGGCGCCGGCCGGGCGGTGCTCGACGGCCAGCTCGACGAGGCGCAGGTGCTCCTCGGTGGACAGCGTCGAGGCCTCGCCCGTCGTCCCGCACACCACGAGCCCGTCGGAGCCGTTCGCGTACAGGTGGCCCATGAGGTCGACGAACGCGGCCTCGTCGACCGAGCCGTCGGCGGCGAACGGCGTGACGATGGCGGTGAGGACGGCACCGAGGGTCATGCCTGCAGGTTGCCCCACGGCACGGGTCCGGGTCTACGCCGGGTCGGGTCCGTCGACGTTGATCGTGGGCGGACCGGAGCCCGCGCGCCCGATGACCGCGGTCGAGCGCTCGCCCGTCGGGTTCGACTCGCGGTGGACGGTGTGCGGGGGGACGCGCAGGAAGTCGCCGGGCCCGGCCTCGACGGCGTCGCCGCCGCCGGGGCCGAACTCGAGGCGCATGGCGCCGCGCACGACGTAGAGGCTGGTCTCGTGCTCGCCGTGGTGGTGCCACCCCGATGAGGCGCCGGGCTCGGTGTGCACCAGGCCCGCCCACAGCGCCTGCGAGGAGAACGCCACCTGCCGCTGCATCCCGGGGGTTGGGTCGCCCTCGGCCAGCTCCGGTCCACGGAAGACCTCGACGGGTTCGCTGCTCACGGCGACGAGTGTGCGTGCTTTCCCGCGCCAGGGCACGGGAAAGCACGCACCAGAGCGAAGCTCAAACGAGCCCCAGCTTCTGCACCGCCTCGCGCTCCTCGGCGAGCTCGTTCACCGACGCGTCGATGCGCTCGCGGGAGAAGTCGCTGATCTCCAGGCCCTGGACGATCTCGAACTTCCCGTTCGACGCCGTCACCGGGAACGAGGACACGAGGCCCTCGGGCACACCGTAGGAGCCGTCGGACACGATGGCCGCCGAGGTCCAGTCGTTCTGCTTCGTGCCGTTGACCCAGGTGTACACGTGGTCGATCGCCGCGGCGGCCGCCGAGGCGGCGGACGACGCCCCGCGCACCTCGATGATCTCGGCACCGCGCTTGGCCACGCGCGGGATGAACTCCTCGGTCAGCCATGACTGGTCGACCTCGCTGCCGATCGGCTTCCCGTCGATCTCGGCGTAGGTGACGTCGGGGTACTGGGTGGCCGAGTGGTTGCCCCAGATCGTCATCTTCGAGACCGAGCCCACCCGCACCCCGTACTTCGCCGCGAGCTGGCCGACGGCGCGGTTGTGGTCGAGGCGGGTCATCGCGGTGAAACGGTCGGCGGGCACGTCGGAGTTCGACCGCGCGATCAACGCGTTGGTGTTGGCCGGGTTGCCCACCACGAGCACCTTGGCGTCGTCCGCCGCCCCGTTGAGGGCCTCGCCCTGCGGCTTGAAGATGCCGCCGTTGGCCTCGAGGAGGTCGGCGCGCTCCATGCCTTGTGTGCGCGGGCGCGCGCCGACCAGCAGCGCGACGTTGGTGCCGTCGAACGCCTGCTGGGCGTCGTCGTAGACGTCGATGCCGTCGAGCAGCTCGAACGCGCTGTCGTGCAGCTCGAGGGCGGTGCCCTCGGCGGCCTTCACCGCCTGCGGGATCTCGAGCAGGCGCAGCCGCACCGGGACGTCGTCGCCCAGGAGGTCGCCGGCGGCGATGCGGAAGAGCAGCGCGTAGCCGATCTGTCCGGCCGCGCCGGTGACGGTGACGTTGACGGGTGTGGTCGCCATCGGTGCTCTGCTTCCTCTCGGTCGGGTGGTGATCGCCGCGGCGGAGCCTTGCAGGTCACCGCGGCCCACGGTCAGGCGGGCCGTCGTGACGGCGCGCGGTCCTCCGGGTCGCCGACCACCATCACGCCCCGCCGCTGCGCGAGGTAGCGGAAGGTCAGGCCGAGCGACACGAGGATCCGGTTGCGGTTGCCCAGGAGCGCGAAGATGTGCACGAACATCCAGATCAGCCAGGCCAGGACCCCGGTGAGCTTGGGTCCGTGCGCGATGTCGGCGATCGCCGAGCCGCGGCCGATCGTGGCCATCGTGCCCTTGTCCTTGTAGCGGAAGCGCTCGGTGGGCTGCCCCGCCACGAGCCGGCGGATGGTGCGTCCGGCGTGCTGCCCGGTCTGCAGCGCCGGCTGCGCGAGCTGGGGCAGCGGGTCGTCCTCGATGACCCCGACGTCGCCGGCCACGAGGATCTCGGGGTGCTCGGGGACCCGCAGGTCGCCGCCGACGACGATGCGCCCGCCGCGCCCCTGGCGCAGGCCCCACTTGCCCACCTCGTCGTGCGCCGCGACGCCGGTGGCCCAGATGGTCATCTGCGCCTCGATCTCGCTGCCGTCGGCGAGGACGACCGAGCCGGGCTTGACCTCCTGGACCGCCGTCTCCAGGCGCAGCTCCACCCCGCGGGCGCGCAGCTGCTCCGAGGCGTACTCCCGCAGCTTCGGCGCGAACGGCGGGAGGATCTTGTCGGTCATCTCCACGAGCACGACGTTGACCTCGGACGGGTCGAGCTCGGGGTAGCGGTCGGGCAGCACCGAGTTGCGCAGCTCGGCCAGCGTGCCGGCCATCTCGACGCCGGTGGCGCCGCCGCCCACGACCACCACCGACGCGCCGCGGCGCTCGCCGGTGGCCGCGATCCGCTCGAGGTAGCCCGTCATCCGGTCGCGCACCGCCAGCGCCTCGGCGCGCGTGTAGATCGGGTAGGCGTTCTCCGCCGCGCCGGGCACCCCGAAGTAGTTGGTGGTGACGCCGTTGGCGATGACCAGGTAGTCGTAGTGCAGGTCGGGGCCGACGTCGAGGGTGATCGTCCGGGTCTCGGGGTCGACGGTCTCGACCTCGCCCTTGCGGAACGAGGCTCCCGTGTGGGCCGCGAAGCCCCGGGCGCCGTAGGTGATGTCGCCGGGGTTCAGCGCCCCGGTGGCCACCTGGTAGAGCAGGGGCTGGAACGTGCTGTAGCTGTGCCGGTCGACCAGCGTGGTGCGCACCGGCGCGCCCCGCAGGGCGCGGACGGCGGCGAGGCCGGCGAAGCCGGCACCGAGCACGACGACGTGGGGCCGCGGGTCGGCGTCCGTGATCGACGTCCCCGCGGGCTCGCCCCGGGGTGACGGATCGGCGCTCATGGGGCCGCACTCCTCTCACGTGGGGCCCGTCGGCGCCGGCCGGGACGTCGCGTCCCGGCCCCGGAGCCGACGAGCGGGTCATGGGGGACCTACCCCGCATCGTCCTCCCGCACGCCGCCCGGTGGGGCTCACGACGGTGCGTCACCTGTCGGCACCCTCACAGCCCTCACGGCGGGGGCACCGGGCCGTCGTCGGGGACGGGACCGACGGTCTCCGGCGGGTCGCGCCCGTCGTCGGTCTGCTCGGGGAGCAGCGGCGACACCGCGAGCGCACCGATGCGCGCCCCGGGCGGGGCCACCTCGACGGCACGCACGCCCGGCCGGGCCGTGAGCGCGGGTACCCCGGGCCGACCGGCCGGATCGATCTCGACGACGGCGGCCACGATGCACGCGCAGCCCGCCGCCAACCGCGCGGATTCGGTGGCGGCCACCGTCGCCGGCCGGCCCTGCCCCGTGCGGGCCAGCTCGCCCGCCCGGTTGGCCGCCTGGGTCTCGGCGAGGCGCAGCGCGGTCGCGAGGTCGACGGCGCCGGTGTCGTCCACCGAGACGCGACGCAACGCGGTCTGCACCCGCGGCAGCGGCACCCGGAAGACCGCCTCCCGGACACCGACTCCCGCGAGCGCCGCGGCGGCGCCGGCCGGGTCCTGCCCGGTCGTGAACGCCACCAGCGCCGGCCGCGGCCCGGGCGGGCCCGGCGGCACGGTGCGGGCGCGTCCCAGGTAGCCCGCGACGGTCTCGCCGGCCCCGGGACCCAACCGGGTCGCGTCGGTGCTGCCCGTCCCCTCCCCCGGCGCGCTCGAGGACCCGGCCACCCACGCGGTCGCCAGCGCCACCACGAGGACGACGGCCAGCACGACCGCCACGGTCGGCCATCGCAGCAGGGGCCCGTCGTCGTCCTCGTCGTCGGGCTCGTCGGGCGTGGTCAGCTCGCCGCCCGCAGGTTCTCCAGGGCCGTCGCCAGGTCGGCGGGAGGCTCGCTGGTGTACTCCACCCAGCGCCCGTCGGCGGGGTGGTGGAAGCCGAGGCGGTGGGCGTGCAGCCACTGGCGGGTCAGGCCCAGCTGCCGGGCGAGCACGGGATCGGCGCCATAGGTGAGGTCGCCGACGCAGGGGTGGCGCACCGCGGAGAAGTGCACGCGGATCTGGTGGGTCCGCCCGGTCTCCAGCTCCACCTCGAGCAGCGACGCGGCCCGGAACGCCTCCACCGTGCGGTAGTGCGTGACGCTGGGCCGCCCGTCGCGGACGACGGCGAACTTCCAGTCCTGCTTCGGGTGACGGTCGATGGGGGCATCGATCGTGCCCTCGCTCGGGTCCGGGTGGCCCTGGACGACCGCGAGGTAGACCTTCGCCACGGTCCGCTCGCGGAAGGCCGCCTTCAGCACCGAGTAGGCCCGCTCGGACTTGGCCACCACCATGACGCCGGTGGTGCCGGCGTCGAGGCGGTGCACGACGCCCTGGCGCTCGGCCGCCCCGCTCGTGGCGATCCGGATGCCCAGCGCCGCGAGCCCGGCGACGACCGTGGGGCCCGCCCAGCCCGGGCTCGGGTGCACGGCCACGCCGACGGGCTTGTCGACGACGACGATCTCGTCGTCCTCGTGCAGCACCACGAGGCCCTCGACGGCCTCCGCCGTGATGATGCCGCCCCCGCCCGCCTCCGCCGGCTCGGGCAGCTCGACCTCGAGCCAGGCGCCCGCCACGAGCCGGTCGGACTTGCCGGCCGCCACCCCGTCGACGCGCACCGCCCCGTCGGCGGCGAGCTCGGCCACGACCGTGCGGGACAGGCCGAGCATCCGCGAGAGCCCCGCGTCGAGGCGCATCCCGTCGAGGCCGTCGGGCACGGGCAGGGTGCGCAGGCTCACGGGCGCTCCTCCCCCGCCCGCGTCCCGTCGAGGTCGCGGCCCAGCAGCGCGAGCAGCACGAGGACGACCCCGCCGACGGTGATCGCCGAGTCGGCGACGTTGAACACCGGGAACCAGCCCACCGAGACGAAGTCGACGACGTGGCCCTGCAGCGGTCCGGGACCGCGGAAGAAGCGGTCGACGAGGTTGCCCAGGGCCCCGCCGAGCACCAGGCCCAGCGCCAGCGCCCAGCCCCGCGAGCGCAGCCGCCGGGCGAACCGCACGATGCCGACGACCACGGCCAGCGCCACCAGGGTCAGCACCCAGGTCAGGCCGGTGGCCAGCGAGAACGCGGCGCCGGGGTTGCGGACGAGCGTGAAGGAGACCAGGTCGCCGATCAGCGGCACGCGCTCGCCGTCGCGCAACCAGGACACCATGACGATCTTGGTGACGAGGTCGAGGACGATCACGACGGCCGCGATGGCGACGAGCAGGCCGAGCTGCTTCGGGGGCTGCTCGGCGGGAGGCGCCGTGTCACGGTCGGGCCCACTGTCCGATCCGCTCTCCGGCTCGGTGGGTGCGCTGCTCACCGTCCCATCGTCCCAGCTCCCGAGTCCTCGTCCGCCGCCCCGCCCGCCGGACGGGATGCGGTGTCGTCCACGCTCCCCTCGTCCGTGCCGTCGCCGGTCCGGCGAGGCGGGGGGCGGCGCTCGACGGCGGGCGGGGCGGGTGGCCGCGGCCCCGTGACGGTCGGGCCGTCGTCACGGACCGGCGCGGGGCGGGGCGTCGCCCGCGACGACCCCCGCAGCGCGGGCGTCCCGCCGGTGTCGCCGTGCCAGCGGGCCAGCCGCCCCGACCGGTCGACGGAGCGCAGTCGCTCCTCCGCCGCCTCCCGTGCGGTCTCCGTGGTGACGACGAGGAGCTGGTCGCCCTCCTGGATCCGGCTCTCGCCCTGCGGGGTGAAGCTCGTGCCGCCACGGACGACAAGGCTCAGCCCCGAGCCCTCGGGCAGCCGCAGCTCACGGACGTAGACGCCGTGGAGGCGCGAGCCCTCGGGCACGGTCATCTGCAGCAGGTCGGCGCGCAGGCTCTCCAGGGGCGCGGCGTCGACCTCGATCTGCTCGACCCGCGAGTCGCCCGCCAGCCCGAGGGTGCGCGCGACCAGCGGCAGCGTCGTGCCCTGCACGAGAACGAGCACCACGACGAGCACGAAGACCACGTCGACGAGCCGGCCCGCGCCCGGGACGCCCTCGGTCAGCGGGACGAGGGCGAGCACGATGGGTACGGCGCCGCGCAGCCCCGCCCAGGACAGGAACACCTGCTCGCGCCAGGGCACGCGGAAGCCGATCGCCGCCGCGACGACCGACAGCGGCCGCGCCGCGAACACCAGCACCGCGCCGGCGATGAGGCCGGGCACGAGCGCCTCGCCGAGACGTCCCGGGGAGACGTAGAGCCCGAGCAGCACGAAGAGCCCGATCTGGGCGAGCCAGCCCAGGCCCTCGGCGAACGAGCGGGTGCCCTCGCGGTGCGGGAGCGTGGAGTTGCCGAGCACGAGCGCGGCGACGTAGGTGGCGAGCAGGCCCGAGGCGTGCGCGAGCTGCGCGGAGGCGTACGCGACGATGCAGACCGCGAGCGTGGCGAGGGGGTAGAGCCCTGTCGCGGGGAGCGCCGCCCGCCGCAGCCCCGCCGCCCCGAGCCGCCCGAGCACGATGCCGATCAGCGCGCCGAGGACGAGCTCGTAGACCACGAGCAGGGGGTCGAGCCAGCTCAGTGCAGCGGTGGACGACAGCAGCACGACGGCGAGGAAGACCGGGGCGTCGTTGAGCCCCGACTCGAGCTCGAGCGAGCCGACCAGGCGCCCGCCGAGGCCCATGTTGCGCAGCACGCTGAACACCGCGGCCGCGTCGGTCGACGACAGCACCGCGCCCCAGAGGAACGCGATCCGCGCGTCGAGACCGAGCAGCGCCCAGAGCGCGAGCCCGGTGACGCCGATGCTCACCGCCACGGCCACGGTCGAGAGCGCGACACCCAGCCCGAGCGCCGGACGCACCGTCGACCAGCGGGTGGAGAGCCCGCCGTCGGCGAGGATCAGCACGAGCGCCGCGATCCCGAGCGCCTGCGTGAGCGCGGCGTCGTCGAACTCGATGCCCAGGCCCGACTCGCCGAGCGCGACGCCGATCGCGAGGTAGATCAGCAGCGACGGGAGCCCGACCCGCGTGGAGAGCCGGACCGCGAGCACGGCGACGAGCACGACCGCCGCGCCGGCCCCGAGCAGGAGGGGCAGCTGGTCCACGCCTCGCACCCCCTCCAGCCCACGGAGGGGACGACCCTAGCGACCGTCGGCGCCCGGGAACGCCCTGGATCTCCGGCCGGTGAGCCGGTTCACGGCGTCAGCGGCGGCTGTCGGCCCCGCGCGACGCGCTCAGCGCCGCCACCGGCGTGCACCAGGAGCAGCCGGTGAAGCCGAGCTCCAGCGCCTCCGACGCCGGCAGCGGGATGACCTCGCGGCCGTAGAGGTAGCTGCAGCGCCCGAGGTGGAACAGCGGTTCCTCGTCGATGACGAGCACCTCGTCGTCGAGTCCGGCGACGGCCTGCCGGGTGGTGTCGTCGACGGGCTCCTCCTCCGGCTGCGACGCCGGGGGCGGGGGCGGCGGAGCGGCGCCGGCCGGTCCGCCGGGCGCGGCGCCGGGGCCGCCGGGCGGCGGCCCGGCCGGCGGGCGGCCCGGGCCCTGGCCCTGGCCCGCGGGCGGGCCGCCGGGGCCCTGTCCCTGGGCGGTGGGACCCTGACCTGCGGGCGGCTGACCTGCCGGGCCCTGGGAGCGCGCACCGTCCCCGGCGGCCGGGACGGACGAGGCGCCCGCGGCTGCGTCACCGGGGACCTGGCGCATGCGCGCGAGGTCGCTCACGTCCAGCCGGGTGGTGGGCGCGTCGCCGCCGTCGGCGCCGGAGGTCCCGCGCGGCGGGGCGGAGGAGGCGCCGGCCGTGGAGGTCGCCGTGGTCGCCGCGGCGCTCGCGGCTCCGCCGAGACGGGCCTCGGCGGGCGTTCCCGGCAGCGGCAGCATCCCCAGCAGCCGGGCGCCCTGCGGCGCACCCGCGACGCGGGAGGACTCCGGGCCCGGCCGTGCGGCGGTGCTGGCCCAGCGGGAGCCGGCCGAGGTACCCGAGCTCCCCGTCCCGCCGCCGCTCGCGGCCGCCGCACCACCGGCGGCCCCGGCTGCGGCGCCGACGCCCGCCGCCGAGGAGCCCTCGCTCCCGGCGCGCCCGCGCCCGTGAGCGGCGCCCTGCCCGTCCTGCGGGGCGCCCGGACCGCGGCCCGGTCCACCCGCGCCGCCAGGAGCCCCCGGAGGCCGCCCCGGCGGCGGACCGCTCGGCGGCGACGTCGGGCCACCGCCCGCGGTCGCCCCGACGCTCGTCGTCGCCTCCGGGGAGCCCGGGCCCGAGGAGTAGGGACCCGGGGTGGACCCGGAGGCCGGCGACAGGGGCGGCGGGGTGGCCGCCGGCGACGGGCCCGAGGACGCCGAGGACTCCGGGGCCTCGGAGGACTCCGGGGCCTCGGAGGACGGGGTCGCGGGGCGACGTGCCTCGCGCTCACGCCGACGTCGGCGGACGACGTCGGCGATCAGCAGGGCCGCGGCGAGCACGCTGGCGACGACGGAGCCCCAGGCCCACGTCGCCACCGAGGTGACGACCGCGACCACGAGGAGCCCGAAGGCGACCAGCACGCAGAGCAGGACGAGGAGCAGCACGATCGGACCCTTGTGTCAGGGCCACGAGCCCGCACCGACCCCGGAGGACCGGCGCGGGCCGCGCGGCGCGTCCGTCAGCTGCCGGCTTCGGCGCGCGAGCCGTAGCCGCTGGTGGCGTAGCCGGCGCTGCCGTTGCGGGCGTTGTCCGACGGTGCGGCCGAGCCACGGCCCTCGAGGTCGCGCAGCTGCGACTCGAGGTAGGTCTTGAGACGGGTGCGGTACTCGCGCTCGAAGGTGCGCAGCTCGTCGATCTTCTTCTCGAGCCCGCCCTTCTGCTGCTCGATGAGGCTGATCGTCTCGTTGTGCTTGCGCTGCGCGTCGCGCTCGAGGGTCGAGGCCTTGTCGCGCGCCTGCCGCTCCAGCGTCTCGGCGCGGGTGCGCGCGTCGTTCAGCATCGTCTCGGCGCGGGTGCGCGCCTCGTTGACCATGCTGTCGGACTTGGTGCGCGCTTCGGAGAGCAGCTGCTCGGACTTGGTGCGCGCGTCCGTGAGCATCCCGTCCGCCTCGGACTTGGCCTCGGCGGTGAGCCGGTCGGCCATCTCCTGGGCGAGCCCGAGGACCTTGGCGGCCTGCACGTGGTGGTCGCCACCGGCGGCGGCGGCCGTCTGGTTCTGGTCCGGCATCCCGAACGGCGGCGGCACGACGGCCTGCTGCGTCTGGGTCGTCTGCGGCTGGGGCTGCTGCGCCGGCATCGGCTGCTGCACGGTGCGCGGGGCGTCCTCCATTGGGCGGCTCGGCGGCGGAGCCGTCACCTGGGTGGCGGGACCGGAGCCCTGACCCTGCGACGAGCTCTGCGACGAGGCGGCCTTGCTGCGCGCGTCGTCGAGGTCGGCGTGGGCGGTCGAGAGCTGCTGCTCGAGCTGCTCGACCTGCTCCCGGAGGTCGTTGTTCTCCTCCAGCAGGCGACCGAGCTCGGCTTCGACGAGGTCGAGGAACGCGTCGACCTCGTCCTCGTTATAGCCCCTCTTCCCGATCGGCGGCTTGCTGAACGCGACGTTGTGAACGTCGGCAGGGGTCAGCGGCATCGGATCTCCTCAAGCACTCCTCGGCTGCGGAACCCCAGGTACCTCGGGCTCTTCGAGCTCCGCCGCCCGCAGAGTACGACCTCTGCGAGCGCCAGAACCATAATGGACGGGTCCAGTGACGCGCTCCCCTCGACGCCCGAATGGTGACGCAGCGCCACGGGAGAGCCCCCCGAAACCCACAGACCTACCGATCGTCGAGCCGGTGAGCGATCCGCCGGTCGGGTCGTGACGGTCCGTGTCCCTCTACGTGCGGTGACAGGAAGGGATCCGGGGACGGCCGGGGCCGCGGGCCGGGGCGCGGCACGCTCGGCGCACGGGGAGGGCCACCCGGCGCGCCACGCCGTCGGTCGCCCGATCGGCCGCATTCCGCCCGCACGGACGCGCGGTCGGACACGCCGCGTCCCCCTCATCGTCTGCGCGCCCGCGAGCGTGACACGTGACGGCTCGGTGATCGTCTCAGGAGGTCGAGGCGTAGTTCTTCTCGGCCAGCTTGCGCCGGTCCGAGGCGGAGACCTCGACGTTCGGCGGTGAGAGCAAGAACACCCGGTTCGTGACCTTCTCGATCGAGCCGCGCAGGGCGAAGGCGAGGCCGGCGGCGAAGTCGACGAGGCGCTTGGCCGCCGCGTCGTCCATCTCGGTCAGGTTGATGATCACCGGGATGCCGTCGCGGTAACGCTCACCGATGACACGGGCCTCGTTGTAGCTCTTGGGCTGCAGCGAGGTGATCTCGGCCGGGGCACTGACCGGGTCGGGCTCGGCCTGGGCCGGGACGCTGCCGCCGGGGCCCAGCGCGGGCACCGAGGTCGAGCCGGACGACGAGGCGGCGGTGCCCGACGACCCCGACGACCCGGAGGACCCCGACGATCCGCTCGACGACCCGCTCGACGACACCGAGGACAGCGACGGTGGCGTGCGGGGCGTGGTGGGGCGCACCGAGGTGTGGCTCGGGCCGGTGTTGGCCGCCCAGCTGCGGCCGCGGCCCGCGCGGGGCACCGTCTCGGTGGCCGGCTCCTCGTCGCGACGGACCTCGGTGACCTCGGGGTCACGCGGACGCGGCGTGCGCCGGTCCCGGTCGTCGTACCGGTCGTAGCGGTCCGGCCGGTCCTCGTCGGCGTACCGCGAGCGGGGCCGCTCGTACGAGGACTCGTCGTAGCGGTCGTACCGGCTGTCGTAGCGGTCGTCGTAACGGTCGGCGCCGTAGCGGTGCCGGTCCGAGGAGTGGCGGTCGGCCGCGTGCCGGTCACGGGCGTCGTAGCGGTCGTCGTATCCGTCGTACGAGTCCAGTTCGTCGGCCGGGACCATGCCGAAGTACGCCTTCACCCGGTGCAGAGTGGTCATGGCCTTCTCCCTGTCCGACGGGACCCCTCGCACCATCCGGCCCGTGAGTCACATCCGTGTCGTTCACTCACACGGAACGCTAGCTACCGTCGGCCGAGCAACGCCGTACCGACACGCACGCACGTGGACCCGTGTGCCACGGCCGCCTCGAGATCCCCCGACATGCCCGCCGACAGCGTCGTCGCGTGCGGGTGGGCCACCCGTACCCGCTGCGCCACCTCCCACACCGTGGCGAACGCCTCCTCCGGCGCGACGTCCTGCGGGGCCACGGTCATCACCCCGCCGAGGTGCAGGTGGGCGCAGCCGGCGACCCGGTCGGCCAGCGCCGGCACCTCCGCGACCGGTGCTCCTCCGCGGCCGGGGTCGGCGTCGACGCTCACCTGGACCAGCACCTCGAGCGCATCGGTCCGCTCCCCCGCGTCCACGGCCTTCGCCGCCGCCGACTCCAGGGCGTCGACGAGGCGTGCGGAGTCGACCGAGTCCACCGCATGCGCCCAGCGCACGAGGCTGCGGGCCTTGTTGCGCTGCAGCCGGCCCACGACGTGCCAGCGCGCGACGGCGTCGGGGCGCAGCGCCGAGAGCTCGGCGGCCTTCGCCGCGCCCTCCTGCTCCTTGTTCTCCCCGAAGGCGTCGAGGCCGAGGTCGGTGAGCAGCGCGACGTCGGACGCGGGCCAGGTCTTGGTGACCGCGAGCAGCCGGACCTCGCCGGCGTCGCGGCCCGCGGCGCGGGCGGCCGCGGCGAGGCGCTCGCGTACCGCGGCAAGGGCCTCGGCCAGCTCGGCCCGCCGATCGTCCTGCGGTGCGGTCACGGCCGGGCGTACTCCCACCACGTCACGGCGGCGAGGCGTCCGGTCGGTTGCGCGCGACGGTGGCTGAACAGCTGGTCGTCCTCGAAGGTGCACCGCGCGTCGGTGTCGACACGCGTGACCCCGAGCGCGGCGAGCCGGCGGCGCAGGCCCGCCCGCAGGTCCAGCCCGGGCGTGCCGACGCGCGTGGTGGAGGCACTGCCGGGCAGGGCCGCCTCGACCTCGTCACGCATCTCCGCGGGGACCTCGTAGCACCCGCCGCACACCGCGGGCCCGAGCAGCACCTCGACGTCCGGGATCTCCGCGCCCAGCGCCGTCATCGCGGCGAGCGTCCGGTCCAGGACGCCGTCCGCGGCGCCGCGGCGCCCGGCGTGGGCGGCGGCCACCACCCCGGCGACCGGGTCGCCGAGCAGCAGGGGCACGCAGTCGGCGACGACGACCGCCAGCGCGAGTCGGGGCCGGTCGGTGACGAGCGCGTCCGCGGTCGGCGTGTCCTGCGCCGGGTCGGAGACGACGGCGACGTCGGTGCCGTGCACCTGGTGCATCCAGGCCACCCGCTCCGGGCCGAGGCCGATGCCCTCGCCGAGCCGGCGGCGGTTGGCCGCGACGGCGGCGGGGTCGTCGCCGACGTGGTCGCCGAGGTTGAACGCGTCGAACGGCGGGGCGGACCGCCCGCCGGCGCGCGTGGTCACGACACGGCGGATGCGGGCGGGCGGGCGGGCGGCGCGGGGGACGTCGGGCCCGGAGGCGCCGGGGGCAGCCGCGTGCCCGACGGTGCGGCTCTGCCCCTCGGTGTGCTCCCCTGATGCTGCGCGTCCCACGCCCCTCAGCGTCTCATGAAGGACGGGACGTCGACGTCGTCCTCGTCCCCGCTGCGGGCGGCGGGGGCCTCGCGGGGGGCCGAGGTCTCGGCCGCCGGACGCTCCGCGGAATCGCTCGCCGGCGTGCTGCCGGCCGGCGCGGGGGCCGGGGTGGACGGAGCCGCGGGGTCCGGCGCCGCGGCCGGGGCGGCCGGGCGCTCCACCGACGAGCGCTCCACCGCCGGGGCCTGCGGCACGGTCGGGGCCGCCGACACGGCCGGCGTGGGCCCGCCCGCGTCGGCGCGGCCCGCGCCGTTGCCCGAGCGTTGCACCTGCCCGGCCTGCGCCGACACCGTCGAGGACGCCGCCCCCGAGCCCAGCGCGTGCGGCTCGAGCTTCTTGTGGGTGGGCGATCCGGAGTCGAAGCCGGCGGCGATGACGGTGACGCGGACCTCGTCGCCCAGGGAGTCGTCGATGACCGTCCCGAAGATGATGTTGGCCTCGGGGTGCGCGGCCTCCTGGACCAGCGAGGCCGCCTCGTTGATCTCGAAGAGGCCGAGGTCGGATCCGCCGGCGATCGAGAGCAGCACGCCGTACGCGCCATCCATGCTCGCCTCGAGCAGGGGCGAGTTGATGGCCTTGCCCGCGGCCTCCACCGAGCGGTTCTCGCCCCGCGCGGCGCCGATGCCCATCAAGGCGCTGCCCGCCCCGGACATGACACTCTTGACGTCGGCGAAGTCGAGGTTGATCAGACCGGGCGTGGTGATGAGGTCGGTGATGCCCTGGACACCGGAGAGCAGCACCTCGTCCGCGCTGCGGAAGGCGTCCATGAGGCTCAGCCCCACGTCGCCGAGCTGCAGCAGCCGGTCGTTGGGGATGACGATGAGCGTGTCGCACTCGTTGCGCAGCTCGGTGATGCCGTTCTCGGCCTGCGTCGCGCGCCGCTTGCCCTCGAAGTTGAAGGGCCGCGTCACGACACCGATGGTCAGGGCGCCGAGCTTGCGGGCGATGCTCGCGACCACCGGAGCGCCGCCGGTGCCCGTGCCGCCGCCCTCGCCCGCGGTGACGAAGACCATGTCGGCGCCCTTGAGGACCTCCTCGATCTCCTCGCGGTGGTCCTCGGCGGCACGCCGGCCCACGTCCGGGGCCGCGCCGGCACCGAGGCCGCGGGTGAGCTCGCGGCCGACGTCGAGCTTGACGTCGGCGTCGGACATGAGCAGGGCCTGGGCGTCGGTGTTCACCGCGATGAACTCGACACCCTTGAGGCCGACCTCGATCATGCGGTTGACGGCGTTGACGCCGCCGCCACCGATGCCGACCACCTTGATCACGGCGAGGTAGTTGTGCGGGGGCGTCATGGATCCGCCTTTCGAGCTGGGGCTGGGCGACGGTCGTCGTCGGGGTCCGGCGTGTCGCAACCCTCGACCTCAGCTCGAGGTTTATCGTGAGGGGTGCCAGCGACGTGCGCACGGTAGGCAGGCGCGGCACGGCATTTCCACGAGGCGCGCCGGGCGTGTCGCACCTGGTCCTCAGCCACTCGGCGGGCGGTCGTCACGCAGGCGGGAACCCTCGACGAGCGCTCGAGGGTTTGCGGTGTCAGCGCACCACGGCCAGGTCCGGGGTGGACACGTCGTAGACCGAGCCCGGCCGGGTGAGCAGCGCGGAGAGCACCGCGGCCTTGCGCTCGTTGTCCGCGTCGGCGCCCCAGCGGACCTCGCGGTTCCCCCTGAGCACGAAGGAGACGTCGAAGCGGCCGTGGGCGCGCACCTCCAGGACGTCGGCACGCAGGGCCGGGGGCAGCGCGACGACCACGTCGGCCGCCGCCCGGGTGGCGGCCTCGTCCGGGGACGGGAGGACCCCCGGCGGCAGCATGAGCAGCGGGACGCCCGCGGGTCGCTCCGCGATCGTGCGGTAGCCGAAGCCGGTGCGGTCGACGAGCAGCACCCCGCCGGGGGCGTGCACGGCGAGCACCGGTTCGCGCTCGGCGACGGTGACGACGAGCGTGCCCGGCCAGTCGCGGGACACGTCCACCGACGCGGTCCGCGGGAGGGTCCGCACCCGCTCGGCCACGTCGTCGCCGTCGAGCCAGAGCAGCGAGGTCCCCGGGGCGACGGCGGTCGCGGTCCGCACGGCCTCGACCTGGTCGGGAGCCGCGCCGACGACCTGCACCTCCCGGACGTCGAGCAGCGGCGAGAAGACGGTGAGGTACACGAGGGCGGCGGCGACGAGGACGCCGACGACCAGCCCGACCCACAGACGTCGGCGCCGGCGGCCGGGACCCGGTCGCGCACCCCGGGCGACGCGGCGTGTCCGGCCCGGGGATCCCGCCGCGGCCCCGGCCGGCCGTGCGCCCGCGGCGCCGGAGGGGCGCCCGCGGCCCTCGCGGTCGGGACGGTCCGCCCGGTCGGCGTGCTCGCGGCGGCCCGCCCGTCCCGACCGGCCCGCCCGCTCGCGGCGTCCGGTGGGGCGGGCGGAGCCCGTCACCGCGGCGCGTTCCCGGCAGCCCCGGAGCCGCCCGGCACGCCCGGCCCCTCGGGGCCGGCCGGAGCGTCGGGCTCCGCCGCTCCCGGTGTCCCGGCGTGCGCGGCGTGGTCGGCGCGGCGCTCGAGCTCGGAGATCACCTCGGGACCGAGGACGGTGATGTCGCCCGCGCCCATCGTCACGACGAGGTCGCCGGGCCGCGCGAGGTCGGCCAGCAGCGCCGGCACCTGGCCCCACGACGGCTCGTAGTGCACGCGCTCGGGCGGCAGGGTCAGCTGGCGGGCGATGAGCTCGCCGTTGACGCCCGGCTCCGGCTGCTCGCGGGCGCCGTAGACGTCGAGCACGACGACCTCGTCGGCCAGCGACAGGGCGGCGCCGAACTCGGCGGCGAAGTCGCGGGTGCGCGAGTACAGGTGCGGCTGGAAGGCCACGATCAGCCGGCCCGATCCCCCGAGCACCGGGCGGGCGGCGCGCAGCTGGGCGGCGACCTTGGTGGGTGCGTGCGCGTAGTCGTCGTACACCCGCACCCCGTCGGCCGTCCCGCGGTACTCGAAGCGCCGCCGCACCCCGTCGAACCCGGCGAGGCCGCCGAGCAGCCCTTCGAGCGGCGCGCCGAGGTCGAGGCCGGCGAGCAGGGCGGCGCAGGCGTTGAGGGCCTGGTGCTCGCCGGGGACGCCGAGACGCAGCTCGACGTCCTGGCCGGCCACGTGCAGGCGCAGCACGCCGGTCGAGCCCTCGGCGCGGTAGTCGAGCACGCGCGCGTCCTCGGGCCCGCCCGCGGCGCGCCCGTAGCGCCGCACCCGCACCCCGGCGGCCTGCGCCCGGTCGCCGAGCGCGGCCGCACCCGGGTCGTCGGCGCACACGACCAGCGCCCCGCCGGCCTCGATCCGCGCGGCGAAGGCGTCGAACACCGCGACGTAGGCGTCGGCGGTGCCGTGGTGGTCGAGATGGTCGGGCTCGACGTTGGTCACGATGGCCACGGCCGGCGAGTAGGCCAGGAACGAGCCGTCGCTCTCGTCGGCCTCGGCGACGAACACGTCGCCCAGCCCGTGGTGCGCGCTCGACCCCGACGCCAGCAGATCGCCGCCGATCATGAACGACGGGTCCTCGCCGCAGGCCTGCAGCGCCACGACCAGCATCGACGTCGTCGACGTCTTCCCCGCGCTGCCCGAGACGCAGGCGGCGCGGTGGTCGGCCATGAGCTCGGCGAGCACCGCGGACCGGTGCAGCACGGGGATCCCGCGCGCCGCCGCCTCGACCAGCTCGGGGTTGTCGGGATCGGCCTGGTGCACGGCCTTGGTGGTGACGAGGCAGGTCGGTCCGCCGGGCAGCAGGTCGAGGTTGTGCGCGTCGTGGCCGACGGCCACCTCGGCACCCAGGGTGCGCAGCGCGAGCACCGCGCGGGAGTCCTTGGCGTCCGAGCCGGACACCATCGCCCCGCGGGCGAGCAGGATGCGGGCGATCCCGCTCATCGCCGCGCCGCCCGCCCCGATGAAGTGCACCCGGGACAGCAGCCGTGGCAGGGGCGGCACGCCGGCGTCCGTCCCTGCCTGTTCCGTCTGCTGCGTCATCCCGCGTTCCTCCCCGTCGCGCCGGCGGTGCGTCCGCCGCGGTGCGCCGCCACCTCGAGCACCGTCCGCGCCAGTGTCTCGTCCGCCCCCGCGTGGCCCGAACGCCGGGCCGCCGCCGCGGCGGCGGCCAGCCGGTCGGGGTCGCCGACGAGACCCGTGACCAGCTCCACGACCCGCTCACCGGTGAGGTCGGCGTCGCGCACCAGCATCCCGCCGCCGGCGTCGACCACCGGACGGGCGTTGAGCTCCTGCTCGCCGTTGCCGTGCGGCAGGGGCACGTAGATCGCGGGGAGCCCGACCGTGGAGACCTCGGCGACGGTCATGGCGCCGGCCCGGCACAGGGCGACGTCCGCGGCGGCGTACGCGAGGTCCATGCGCTCGAGGTAGGGCACGGGCACGTAGGGCGGGTGGGACCGGGGCAGCGCCTCCACGGTCGGCGCGTGCGTCGGTCCGTGGGCGTGCAGCACCGACACCCCGGCCTCGGCCAGCGCCGGGACCGCGGCGGACACGGCCTCGTTCAGCGAGCGCGCCCCCTGCGAGCCCCCGAAGACGAGCAGCACCGGGGCCTGCGGGTCGAGGCCGAAGTGCTCGCGGGCCTGCGCACGCAGCCCGGCGCGGTCGAGGTCGGTGATGGCCTCGCGCAGCGGAATGCCGATGACGCGCGCGCCGGCCAGGCCGCTGCCGGGCACCGCGGCGAGGACCTCGCGGGCGAGGCGGGCGCCGACCTTGTTCGCCACCCCCGCGCGCGCGTTGGCCTCGTGCACGACGATCGGCAGCCGCAGCGACGCCGCCGCCAGGTACGCCGGCAGCGCCACGTAGCCGCCGAACCCGACCACCACGTCGGCGCCGACGTCGCGCAGCACCCGCCGCGTGTGGCGCACCGAGCGCACGACCCGGTAGGGCAGCCGGGCCAGGTCCGCGTTCGGCTTGCGGGGCAGCGGCACCGGGGGGATCAGCTCGAGCGGGTAGCCGCGGGCCGGGATGAGGCGGGTGTCCAGCCCCCGCTCGGTGCCCAGCGCCGTCACGCGAGCATCGGGCCGCAGCCGCCGGACCGCGTCCGCGGTGGCCAGGGCCGGCTCGACGTGGCCGGCGCTGCCGCCGCCGGCCACCACCACCGAGAGCCCACCGGTTCCCCTGTCCGTCATGCCCCCATCCTCCGGGGGCTCACCGACCGCGGTCGCGGGGGGTCGGCCGGTCGGTCGCGGCCGCGCGGGGCAGCGACGGCTCGGGCAGGCCGAGGACCCGGGCGAGGCGACCCTGGCCGTGGGCGCGCAGGGCGGCGGCGGCCTCGGGCTCGTGGCGGGCGAAGTTGGCGAGTAGGCCGCCGGAGAGCAGCGCGAGCGCGAGCGACGTGCCGCCGGCGGACACCAGCGGCAGCGGGATGCCGGTCACGGGCAGCAGGCCGACGACGTAACCGATGTTGATGCAGGCCTGCGCGACCAGCCAGACCGTCAACGTCGCGGCCACGACGCGCATCCAGGGGTCGGCGCTGCGGGCGGCGATGCGCAGGCCCACGTAGGCCAGCGTCGCGAACAGCGCGATCACCGCGCCCGCCCCGACGAACCCGAGCTCCTCGCCGATGATCGCGAAGATGAAGTCGTTGTCGGCGTTGGGCAGGTAGTCCCACTTCGCGCGTCCCTGCCCGAGCCCGGCGCCGAACAGCCCGCCGTCGGCCAGCGAGTACAGCGATTGGCGCGCCTGGTAGGCGGGGCCGAGGGGGTCGGCCTCGTCCGGGTTGAGGAAGGCGGTGATGCGGCTCTGGCGGTAGGTCGCGACCGTGCCGAGCACCACCGAGGCCACGACGCCGGAGGAGACGATGAACGCCATCAATCCGAGCGGCGCGCAGGCGAACCACAGCAGGGCGAAGACGATGATCATCAGCGAGACGGTGGTGCCGAGGTCGGGCTGGGCGAGCACGAGGGCCAGCACCAGCAGGGACACCGGCAGCAGCGGCATGAGCGCGGCCCGCCAGGTCCGTGGGTGGGGCCGATGCCGCACGAGGACGTGCGCGCCCCACAGCGCCAGAGCGATCTTGGTGAGCTCCGAGGGCTGCAGCGACAGCCCGGCGACGCGGAACCAGCTGCGGGAGCCGTTGATCGTCGCGCCGAGCCCGGGTACGAGCACGAGCACGAGCAGGACCAGGCAGCCCGCGAGCAGCCACGGGCTGGCCGCGCGCAGCTTGCGTGGCGGGATCTTCAGGCCGAGCCAGAACAGGACGAGCCCGATGACCGCGAACGCGGCCTGGCGCGCGAACACCCCGTACGACGACCCGCCCGCGGCGTACGCCGACACCGCCGACGCCGAAAGCACCATGACCAGCCCCAGCGCCGTGAGCAGCCCGAACACCGCGAGCACGAGGTGCAGCGAGGTCAGCGGCCGCTCGAGCCACTGGTGCAGCGCACCCCGCAGCGCGGCCACCGGCCCGGGGCGCCGGGACGGGCGGGAGGCCCGGTCCCGCGCCGGCGCGCTCACGCCGAGCCGTTCGCGGTGCCCGTCGTGATGCGGGGATCGGGTGGTGTGACCGCGCCGTGCGGGCCCACCCCGCCCGCCACGGCGCGCGCGGCGGCGGCGAAGGCCTCGCCCCGGGCGGCGTAGTCGCGGAACATGTCCATCGACGCCGCGGCCGGCGCGAGGAGCACGGTGTCGCCGGGGTGCGCCAGGGAGGCGGCCGCCCGCGCCGCCCGCAGCATGCCGCCGTCGGCGGAGTCAGGGTCGCTCGCGGTGTCCACGGCGCCATCGTCGCCCCCGCCCACGTCGAGGACGGGGACCTCGGGGGCGTGTCGCGCGAGCGCGGCGGCCACGCGGTCACGGTCGCGGCCCAGGACGACGGCGCCGGCGAGGCGGGCGCGGTGCGCGACGACGAGGTCGGCGACGTCGGCGCCCTTGAGCAGCCCGCCGGCCACCCACACCACCCGCGGGTGCGCGGCCAGCGACGCGGCGGCGGCGTGCGGGTTGGTCGCCTTGGAGTCGTCGACCCAGCGCACCCCGCCGGCCTCGGCGACCACGGCCCCGCGGTGCGCGCCCGGCGCCACCGTGCGCAGCCCCGCGGCCACGGCCTCCGGCGCCACCCCGTGGGCCCGGGCCAGCGCCGCCGCGGCCAGGGCGTTCGCCTCCCCCGGCGGGCCCGGCGGGGCGACGTCGGTGACGGCGGCGAGCGCGACCGAGTCGCCGAACGCCCGGTCCACCAGCCACCCGTCGACGATCCCGAGCTCGCCCGGTCCCGGCTCGCCGCGGGTGAAGCCGACGTGCCGCGGGGCGGGCGCCGCGATGAGCAGGGCGGCGGCCTCGCGGTCGTCGAGGCCCGCGACCGCGATCTCGCCCCGCAGCACCCGCGCCTTCGCCGCGCCGTAGGCGGCCATGGAGCCATGCCAGTCCAGGTGGTCCTCGGCGAGGTTGAGCACCGCTCCCGCGAACGGGCGCACCGACGGCGACCACTCGAGCTGGAAGCTGGACAGCTCCACCGCGAGGACCCGGTGCCCGGCGCGCAGGGCGTCCACGACGGGCAGGCCGATGTTCCCGCAGGCGACGGTGTCCTCGCCCGCCGCGCGCAGGATCGCCTCGAGCATCGTGGTGGTGGTGGTCTTGCCGTTGGTGCCCGTGACCGCGAGCCAGCGGGGCGGCCCGTCCGGGCACACCGCGGGGTCGTCGCCCAGCCACCACGCGAGCTCGGGCTCGCCGACCATCGGCACGCCGGCCTCCCGCGCGGCGAGCGCCAGCGGGGAGTCGGTGCGGAACCCGGGGCTGGTCACGACGAGGTCGGGACGATCCGTGCCCTCGGGCAGCGCCGTCAGCTCCCGCGTGCGCGCCACCGGCCGGTCGCCCAGCGTCTCGAGCTGGGCTGGGTCGCCGTCGGCGACGGTCACCGTCGCGCCGAGGTGGAGCAGCACGTCGACGACCGAGACCCCGGTACGGCGCGCGCCGGCCACGAGGACGTGGCGGTCGTGCCAGCTAACCACCCGAGGCCGCCAACCATTCGCTGTAGAACAGGCCCAGCCCCAGCGCGCAGCAGATCGCCGCCAGCAGCCAGAACCGGATGATCACCGTGGTCTCGGCCCAGCCGGCGAGCTCGAAGTGGTGGTGGAACGGGGCCATGCGGAACGGTCGCCGTCGCGTCGTGCGGAACACGGCGACCTGCAGCACCACCGACAGCGCCTCGACCACGAACACGCCGCCCAGCACCACGAGCAGCAGCTCCGTGCGCGTCACCATCGACAGGCCCGCGAACAGGCCGCCCAGCGCGAGCGAGCCGGTGTCACCCATGAAGATCCTCGCGGGCGCGGCGTTCCACCAGAGGAACCCGATGCAGGCCCCCATCGCCGCCGCGGCCACGAGCGTGACGTCGAGCGGGTCGCGGACCTGGTAGCACCCCGCCTCGATCTGCATGCCGCAGGCGTTGCGGAACTGCCAGAACGACACGATCAGGTAGGTCGCCAGCACCATCGCCGACGTGCCGGCGGCGAGGCCGTCGAGCCCGTCGGTGAGGTTCACGGCGTTCGACCAGGCCGTCACCACGAGGTAGCAGAAGACGACGAACCCGACCGCGCCGAGGCTGACCACCGCGATGTCGCGGACGAACGAGAGGTTGGGGGACGCCGGGGTCAGCCCCTGTTCGTCCGGGAACTGCAGCGCGAGCACGCCGAACAGCACCGCGGTGACGAACTGGCCGACGAGTTTCGCGGTCTTGTTCAGCCCGAGGTTGCGCTGTCGGCGGATCTTGATGAAGTCGTCGAGGAAGCCCACGACCCCCAACGACGTCATGAGCATGAGGACCAGCAGGCCGGACACGGAGATCGCGACGTCGCCGACGAGGTGCGCGGTGAGGTACCCGGCCCACACCGCGGTGAGGATGGCGACGCCGCCCATGGTCGGCGTGCCCCGCTTGCCGCGGTGGCTCTGCGGCCCCTCCTCGCGGATCTCCTGGCCGAACCCCTGCTTGATGAACAGCCGGATCACGTACGGGGTCAGCAGGATCGACACGGCCAGCGCGACCCCCGCCGCGACCAGCACGCCCCTCATCGGGCTCCTCCCCCGTTGACCAGGGTCTCCGCGACCCGCTCCAGCCCCGCGGATCGCGACGCCTTCACCAGTACGACGTCGCCGGGCGCGACGCCCTCGGCCACCACCGCGGCGGCCGCCGCAGCGTCGCGCACCAGCTGCGCGTCGACCCCGGCCTCCGCCGCCGCCGCGTGCAGCCGGGTGGCCGCGTCGTCCGTGTCGTCCGTGTCGCCCGAGCCGACCACCACGAGGCGGTCGACCCCGGTGCGGGCGACCTCGCGCCCGATCTCGGTGTGCGCCTGCGGGGCGTCCTCGCCGAGCTCGGCCATGACGCCGAGGACGGCCGTGTGCCGCCCGCCCATCGAGCGCAGCGTCGCCAGCGCGGCGCGCATCGACTCCGGGTTGGCGTTGTAGGCGTCGTTGAGCACCCGGACCCCGTCGGGGCGCTCCGTGAGCTCCATGCGCCAGCGCGAGCGCGGGATCGCCGCGCCCAGGCGCTCGGCCACCGTGGCGACGTCCAGCCCCGCCTCGAGGGCCACCGCCGCGGCGGCGACGGCGTTGTCGACGTGGTGGGCGCCGTGCAGTGCCAGCGTCACTGGCGCCTCGCCGGCGGGAGCGACCAGGCGGAACGACGCGCGCCCGGTGTCGTCGAGGGTGACGTCGGCGGCGCGCACCTCGGCCTCCGGCGCCCGCCCGGCGTGCACGACGCGGGCGTCGGTGCGCTGTGCCATCGCGGCCACCACCGGGTCGTCGGCCCCGAGGACGGCGACACCGCCCGCCTCACCGGCCGGCAGCGCCTCCACCAGCTCGCCCTTGGCCTGCGCGATCGCCTCCCGCGAGCCGAACTCGCCGAGGTGCGCGGATCCGACGTTGAGCACCACCCCGATCCGCGGCGGGGCGACGCGGCAGAGCGCGGCGACGTGGCCGCGGTTGCGGGCGGAGAGCTCGAGCACGAGGTGGCGCGTGCTCCGCGTGGCGCGCAGGGCGGTCCACGGGTGGCCGAGCTCGTTGTTGAACGACCCGGGCGGGGCGACGGTCTCCCCCGCACCCTCGAGCAGGTGGGCGACGAGGTCCTTGGTCGAGGTCTTGCCCGATGACCCGGTGATCCCCACGACCAGCAGCCCGTCCGCCACGAGGGTGTCGACGACGTGGCGCGCGAGCTGGGCCAGCGCCGCGAGCACCCCGGCTCCGGCGCCCTCGCGGTCGGCGGCGAGGACGTAGGAGCCCGGCACCGACTCGACCGGCGGGACGATCACGGTGGGCGCCCCGCCCACCTCCCGCGCGGCGAGCACCCCCACGGCACCCGCGCCCACCGCGGCGCCGACGAAGTCGTGCCCGTCGACCCGCTCGCCGGGCAGGGCCACGAAGAGCCCGCCGGGGGTGACCGCGCGGCTGTCGAACTCGACCGTGCCGGTGACGCGCTCGTCCCCCGTCGCGCCGTGCAGCCACCCGCCGGTGAGGCGGGCGACGTCGGCGAGGGTCAGCTCGATCACGCGGGACCACCGGCTCGCAGGGCGCGCTCGAGCTCCTCGGAGTCCGAGAACGGCAGCTTCTCGTCGCCGACCTGCTGGCCGGTCTCGTGGCCCTTGCCGGCCACGACCACGACGTCGCCGGGACGCGCCTCGGCCACGGCGGCACCGATCGCCGCGCGGCGGTCGCCGATCTCGTCGACCACCGCGCCGGACACCTCGCGGGCGCCCTCCAGCACCTCCGCCCGGATCGCGGCCGGGTCCTCGCTGCGCGGGTTGTCGTCGGTGACCCACAGGTGGTCCGAGAGCTGGGCGGCCAGCCGGCCCATCACCGGGCGCTTGGCGCGGTCGCGGTCGCCGCCGCAGCCCAGCACCGTGAGCACCTGGCCCTCGGTCTGCGCCCGCAGCGTCTCGAGCAGTGCGGCGACGGCGGCGGGCTTGTGCGCGTAGTCGACGACGGCGAGGAAGGGCTGGCCGGCCTCGATCCGCTGCATCCGCCCCGGCACCCGGACCTCGGCCAGCCCGCGGACGAGCGCGGCCGGGTCGTGGCCCGCCGCCTGCCCGCAGGCCAGGGCGAGCAGCGCGTTGGTCACGTTGAAGGCGCCGGGCAGGCGCAGCATCGCGGGCAGGGTGAGCCCGTCGGGCCCGTGCACGGTGAAGCGCTGGGTGCCGTCGGGCAGCGCGACGACGTCCTCGGCGCGCCAGTCGGCGTCGGGGGCGCCGACGGTGATGGTCCTGTTCTCGCCGCCCACGCGCACCAGCCGGCGGCCCCAGGCGGAGTCGACGCACACGACCTCGCGTGCCGAGCGCCCGTCGAACAGCTGCGCCTTGGCCGCGAAGTAGTCCTCCATGTCGGCGTGGAAGTCGAGGTGCTCCGCCGAGAGGTTGGTGAACGCGCCGACCGCAAACCGGGTGCCGCCCACGCGGCCGAGCGCCAGGGCGTGGCTGGAGACCTCCATGGCCACGTGGGTCGCGCCCTCGTCGGTCATCGTCGCGAGCAGGGCCTGCAGGTCGGGCGCTTCCGGCGTGGTGAACGCGCTCGGCAGCCGGCGCCCGGCCAGGCGCGTCTCCACCGTGCCGATGAGCCCGGTGCGCGCGCCGGCGGCGGCCAGCGCCGCCTCGAGCAGGTAGACCGAGGTCGTCTTGCCGCTGGTGCCGGTGACGCCGAGGACGTCGAGGCGGGCGGAGGGATCGCCGTAGACGCGGGCGGCGGCGGGCCCGAGGGCCTGGCGCGGGTCGGCGTGCACGAGCACCGGGACACCGGTCCCCTGCAGCGTCGCGCGCCCCGCACCGGCCGCGTCGGTGAGCACGGCCGCCGCGCCGCGGGACAGCGCCTCGGCCGCGAAGTCGGCCCCGTGGGCCCGCGCGCCGGGCAGCGCGGCGAACAGATCGCCGGGCCGCACCTCGTGGGCCCGCAGGGTGGCCCCGGTGACCTGCGCGGTGTCGTCGCCGCGGAGCTCCACCGGGCCGTCGTCGGGCCGGGCCTCCTGCACGCGGGCGACCACCTCGGTGATCGTCACCGGCGCCGTCCGGGCGGGCCGCAGCGGGCCCTCGACGCGCTGGTCACGGCCGTTCGGGGAGCCGACGGCGACCGCGCCGCGGGTGACTCCGGCGGCGGTCCCGTCGGAGCTGTCCTCGGTCCTCGGCGGTGCGGCTGGCACGGTCGCGAAGGCTACTCACCGTCCCCTCGGCCTCCTCGCAGGGCCTGTGGCCTGCACGGGCCCGCTCGGGGCGCCGGCTCCGTCCCGCGGCGTGCAGCTCAGGGCAGCGTCAGCGGGACGACGCGCGGCGGCGCGGTCGACACCGGCACGGCACCGTGCTGGGCCAGGTAGGCGCCGATGTCGTGGAACAACGGGGCCGCCGAGTCGCCGCCCGGCGGGCGGTCGAGCATGAGCGCGACGACGTACCGCGGGTCCTGCGCGGGGAGCATCCCGGCGAACGTGATCCAGTAGTCCGACTGCGAGTAGCAGCCGCAGCCCGGGTCGACCTGCTGGGCCGTGCCCGTCTTGCCCGCTACCGGGTAGCCCGGGATCGCCGCGTCCGGTCCGGTACCGCGGTCGTCGCCGCGCCCGTCCTGGGTGACCGACTGCAGCATGTCCCGCAGCGTGCGCGCCGTCTCGGGGCTCATCGCCCGGACGCCTTCCGGCACCGGCGCGGGGCTGCGCACGCCGTCGGCGCCGACCTCGGCCTCCACCACCCGCGGCGGCACGCGCACGCCGTCGTTGGCGACCGCCTGGTACATGCTCGCCATCTGCAGCGTCGTCATCGACAGGCCCTGCCCGATCGGCAGGTTGCCGAACGTCGAGCCCGACCAGTCCTCCCGCGACGGCACCGACCCGGAGCTCTCGCCCGGCAGCTCGATCCCCGTGCGCGTGCCGACGCCGAGGGCCTCGAGCATCGAGGCGAAGCGTTCGGGCCCCACGCGCTGTGCGGTCATCAGCGTGCCGACGTTGGACGAACGCCCGAGCACGCCGTTCAGCGTCATCCGGATCGTCCCGTGCGACCAGGCGTCGCTGATCGTGCGGTCGGCGACGCGGATGCTGCCGGGCACCTCGAGCACGTCCTCGGGGCGGGCCAGCCCCGCCTCGAGCGCCGCGGCCATCGTCACGATCTTGTTCACCGAGCCCGGCTCGAACGGCGACGTCACCGAGGGGTTGCTCAGCTGGGCGCCCGGCGCACCCGGCGCGGCCGGGTTGAACGAGCCGGAGTTGGCCATCGAGAGCACCTGGCCCGTGTGGGCGTCGAGCACCACCGCACTGCCGCTGCGGGCGCCGACCCGCGCGGTGTAGTCGCGCAGGCGCTGCTCCACGGCGTACTGCAGATCCGCGTCGAGCGTGAGCACGACGTCGCGTCCCGCCTGGGCGGGCTGCTCGGCACGGGTGGTGCCGGGGATGACGGCGTCGCTGCCCTCGGCGGTGTCGACCACGCGGAAGCCGTCGGTGCCGGCGAGGGTGGAGTCGAGCGCGCTCTCCAGCCCGATCGAACCTCGGATCTTCTGGCGGTCCATGTTCCAGGACGCGGTGCCGACGACCGTCGCCGCGACGTCGCCCGCCGGGTACTGACGCGACTCGCGGTCCTCCTCGGCGATCTCGGGGAACTCCTCGCGCACCTGCCGCGCGGCCCCCGGGTCGACCAGCGGGGCCAGCACGACGTACGAGCGGTCCGAGGTGAGCGCTGCGAAGATCGGGCCGGGGTCGACCCCGAGGATCCGGCCCATGCCGAGGGCGATGGCCGACTTGCGCTGCTCCGGGGTCGGCGCGCCGGGCTGGGCGCGCACCGCCGGGTCGTTCCAGTCCTCGGTGATGCGCCGCGGGTTCGCGACCAGCGCCTTCGCCTCGACGCTGAACGCGAGCGGGGTGCCGTAGCGGTCGAGGATCGCGCCGCGCTCGGCGGGTACGACCAGCCTGGTGGTGCGCTGGCGAGCCGCGTCGTCGGACAGCTCGCCCGCGCGCAGGCCCTGGACCTCGACGAGCTTCACCGTGCACAGCAGCAGCACGACGATGAGCAGCACGCGGCCGACGCGCAGGCGACGCCGCGGGTCGGGCGGTCGGGGCGCGGGACGGCGTGCGGGTCCCCGGGGAGGCGGCGGGGGCGACGGCCGGCGCCCGCCGGGCCCCCGGACGCCGTGCGCCCGCGAGGGCGGGCGGCTCAGGGTCGCCGGGCCGCGGGGCATCAGTCGCCCGCCGTGGAGGCGGCAGCAGCGTCGTCGGCGGGGGGCGCGTCGGCGGCACCGTCGGCGGCATCGTCGGCGGCACCGTCGGCCGCATCGCCGGTGGCGGGGGCCTCGGCGGCGGACGCGGCGTCGGGCGTGGTCGCCGCCGCGGCGGCGTCGGGCGTGGTGTCGGGGACGGCGACGAGCTGGTCCTCGGCCGCCGCGGCTCCCGCAGGTGCCGGGGCGGGCCGGCCGTCGGTGGCCGCCTGGGCACCGTTGTTCGTGGCCACCGGCGGCACCGGGGCGGCGGGCGCCGGGGGCGGTGCGATCGCCTCGGCCGGGCGGGGGTCGCCGATGACCTGCGTCGTCCCGTCCGGCGCCACCAGCAGCACCGCCGGCTCCCCCGCGGGCACCATTCCCTGCGCCCGCGCCGCCGCCGCGAGCGCCGGTGCCGACTGCGCCGCCTCGACGTCGCGGTGCAGGCGCTCGCTCTGCTCGGACAGGTCGCGGGCGACCTGCCGTGCCTCGTCGAGGCGGTAGGAGTCGGCGGCCGCGGCCGTCGAGAGCCACAGGGTCGCCACCAGGCCGCCCGTGAGCAGCACCATGATCAGCAGGACGAAGGGCGCGGTCCCCCGGGTGTCGCCGGTGGTCGCGGGCCTCGTCGCCGTCGTGGGTCCGGCCGCGGGCCGGGCGGTCGTCGACGGGCGGCGCGACGGCGCGGTGTCCCGGCGCGCGGGCGCGGTCACGGTCCGGGTGCCGGTCCGGGGCTCGCTCAGGGTCGCGGTCACGCCGCCTCCCGCACTCGTTCCGCGGCCCGCAGCCGCACCGACGCCGCCCTCGGGTTGGCGGCGATCTCGTCGTCGTCGGCCTTCTCCGCGCCCCGGGTGAGCAGGCGCAGCTCGGGCTCGTCCTCGGGGCGCACGACCGGCATGTCCGGTGGCGCCTTCGAACGGCTGTGCTCGGCGAGTGCACGCTTGACGATGCGGTCCTCGAGGGACTGGTACGACAGGACGACCACCCGGCCGCCGACCGCCAGCGCGCGCACCGCGGCCGGCACGGCGGCGGCCACCGCGTCGAGCTCGCGGTTGACCTCCACCCGCAGCGCCTGGAAGGTGCGCTTCGCCGGGTGCCCGCCGGTGCGTCGGGCGGCGGCCGGGATGGCGTCCTCGAGGAGGGCGACGAGCTCCGCGCTGGTGCGCAACGGAGCCCGCCGCCGGGCCCGCACGACGGCCTCGACGATGCGTCGGGCCGCGCGCTCCTCGCCGTAGTCGTGGAGCACCCGGATCAGCTCGCCCGGGGCGTAGGTGTTGAGCACGTCGGCCGCCGTCGGGCCCGTGCTCGGGTCCATCCGCATGTCCAGCGGGGCGTCGCGGGCGTAGGAGAAGCCGCGGTCGTCCTCGTCGAGCTGCATCGACGAGACACCGAGGTCGAAGAGGACCCCGTGGACCGTGGCATAGCCGAGATCGTCGAGGACCTCGGGGAGCGCGTCGAAGACGGCGTGCACGAGATGGGTGCGGTCGGCGTGGGGCGCGAGGCGCTGCTCGGCGAGGCGCAACGCCGAGACGTCACGGTCAACACCCACAAGAGTGAGTCTCGAGTGCCGAGAAAGCAGCGCGGCGGAGTGGCCGCCCGCCCCCAGGGTGGCGTCGACGAGGACGGCGTCGCGGTCGGCGAGCGCGGGCTCGAACAGGGCGAGGACGCGGTTGAGCAGGACGGGGACGTGGCGCCGGCCGTCGTCGGGGGTGGCGGAGTCGTCCGCGTGCTGCTCGTCCACCCCACCCCTCCACCGACTCGTCGCGTCGCGCCGCCGTGCGGCCCGTCCGTCCTGCGCCCGATGCCGTCACGTCCCGGCCCGCAGATCGACGGACCTGGCGCCGGGGAAGGTGCGCCAGGGCCGTCGCCCTGCGGACCGGGGCCTCACGGCACCCGGCCGGGCGTCCTCGCGGGACGCCCCGTGTTCGTGTTGTCGGTGCGGTCGGCGTCAGAAGACGCCGGGCAGCACTTCCTGCTGGGCCTGCGCGTAGCCGGCCTCGTGCTCGTCCTGGTACCGCGCCCAGGCCTCGCTGTCCCAGATCTCGAGGCGGTTGACCGCCCCGATGACCGTGCACTCCTTGCCGAGCCCGGCGTAGCGCCGCAGCTCGGCCGCGATCGGGATGCGGCCCTGGGAATCGGGGCGCTGCTCGTCCGTGCCGGCGAACAGGTAGCGCTGGTACGCGCGCACCCGCTCGTCGGTGAACGGCGCCTCGGCCACCTTGCGGGCCATCTGCTCGAACTCGTCCCGGGGGAACACGTAGAGGCAGTGGTCCTGGCCCTTCGTGATCATCAACCCCCCTGCGAGCTCGTCCCGGTACTTGGCGGGCAGGGTCAACCTGCCCTTGTCGTCCAACCGCGGGGTGTGGGTGCCGAGGAACACGGCCCGCACCTCCCCGGTGAGGCCCCGTCCGCCCCACTGCTCACCACCATACCCCACACTCCCCCACAGCCAAACCGTCCTGCGGGCGAGGAGACCCCCGATCGGGGCAGTTCTCCCAGGTCAGGACCGGTGGGGAGAAGTGGGGAAGCTCGAGCCCGAGCGTGACGCGGACGACCGTGGCGATCACGTCGACACGCCGGTCCCCGGCTCCCCCACCGTCCTCACGCCGGTCGAGCAGGGCCCTGGCCTGCGACGGAGCAGCCCCCGCGCCCGGACGTGGGCCTGGAGTGGGGCGGGGTGGGGGCGCTCGTGGGGCGGGGTGGGGGCGCTCGTGGGGCGGGGTGGGGGCGCCGGTGGGGCGGGGTGGGGGCGCCGGTGGTCAGGGAGGCCCCGGCGGTCGCCCAGGAGATCGACACCGACCGCATGCGTTCCTCGATGCCGACCCGGGGATCACCAGGCCCGTGCCGCGCGCCCGGAGATCGACATCCACCGCACGGGCCTGGTGCTCACCGCGGGCAGCCCCCATAACGACGACGCGCCGCCGACCCGGCGGGTCGACGGCGCGTCGCGAGACGAGTGGCGGGGGGCTACTCCTGCTCGAAGCGGCGGCGGAAGCGCTCCTCCATGCGGGAGGTGAAGCGGCTGCGCTCCTTCTCGGTCGCCGCACCCTGGGCGGCTCCCTCGGCTGCGGCGGCTTCCTTCTTGCGCGCGCCGAACGACGTGATCGCGAGGACGGCACCGCCGAACATCGCGAGGAAGCCCACCACGCTGACCACGATGCCCACCGTGGACGAACTGAAGACGACGCCCAGCACCAGCATCACGACGCCGATCACGAAGAGCGCGATGCCCTGGATACGGCGCCGACGCGACGGACGTCGGAGCTTGCCTCCCCGAACCGTGGACGCGAACTTCGGGTCCTCGTCGTAGAGAGCGCGCTCGATCTGCTCGAGCAGTCGCTGCTCGTGCTCGGAGAGCGGCATGGTTCTCCTCCGGCACCGGAATGGAAGTACGCCCGACCAGGGGAGGTCCGGCGGGCATCGTCGTGATGTCCCACGACCATCGTACGAGTCCGTCGTCGGTCCCACTACCCGGACCGGCGTGTTGCGGTCGCGATCATCCGTTCGGCTCCGGTCGCGAAGCTGCACGAGGAGCACCCCGCTGCGCTCGGTGATCGCGACGCGCCGGATCGGCGGCCTCGGCGGGGGACCCTGCGCGGGCCGCATCGCGATCACCCAGCAGGGTCGCCGGAGGGAGCTCCTGCGACGCCGGAGCGGTGTCACGCCTGGTCAGCGGCATGTCAGCGGCATGCTCGGCGTGGGACCACCCGTGATCGGGCTCGCCGGGGAGGATCTGTTCGGGCGCGCGGCCGGCCGACCCGAGGTCCTCGACCCGCACACCGACCAGCCGCACCGGCGGGTCTCCCACCGAGCGCGTCGTGGAGATCGGCCGCGGTGGCGTGCGGGTCCCGGGCGAGGTCGGCGAGCGCGGCAGGGTGCGCGTGCGTGTGATCGTGGTGAAGTTCGGCGGACCTGATCTCGAGCGCCACTGCTCGCGCATCCCGTGGTGGCACGGCATCCGCGGTGCGGCCGTCGAGGCGCGAAGGCGGCTCAGACCGGCCGACGGGCGAGCACGTGCAGGCTGGAGGCCATGTCGCGCAGCGGTGGCGTGCCGGCGGCGATGTCCTCGAGCTCGGCGAGAGCGTCGGGCGGGCCGCCGCCGGGCTCGACCACCCCGTCGGGCACGAGATCGGCCAGTACCCGGTGCCCCTGCACCCGCTCGACGGCGAGCCGGCCGTCGACCTCGACCAGCGTGCGGATCTCCTCGACGTCCATCCGCCGGCGCAGCGGGTCGTCGGGACCCCAGCGCCCGGCGGGGTCGACGAGCAGGCGCCGCGCCTCGGTCAGCCGCCCCGCCACGACGCGCGAGAGCACGGCGGCGAAGCGGCCCGCGACCAGCAGCGACACCGCCGCGCCGGGTGCGGCCGCGGCAGCGAGGGCGCGGCACGCCTCGGCCGGGTCGTCAACGTACTCGAGCAGCCCGTGCCCCAGCACGAGGTCGGCCTGTGCGTCGGCGACCGCGTCGGCCAGCGCGTCGACGTCGCCCTGCACGGCCCGCACCCCGCCGGCGACGCCGGCGTCGCGGGCGCGGCTGCGCAGCACCGCGAGCGCGTTCGCGCTGGAGTCCACGACGGTGACCTCGCAGCCGTCGGCGGCCAGGGGCACCGCCCACGTGCCACTGCCGCCGCCGACGTCGAGCACGCGCGGGGCCGCGCCGCCGCGCCGGGCGCGGGCGGCGGTGAGCTCGACCCGCAACGTGCGCGCGACGACGTCGACCGGGGCGAACGACGGAGCACGGCTCACCGCGACACCGTAGAACGTCCGAGGGGTGCGCGGTGCGCGGGCGCACCGACTCACTGGTCCGGCTCCGGCGGGCTGCGCGTCCGGCCGGTAGGTTCCCCCCGTGCACGTCACGGGGGTCCTCAGCCTCAAGGGCGGGGTCGGCAAGACGACCGTCGTGCTGGGCCTGGCCGGGTCCGCCCTGCGGGTCGGCCTGCGCACGCTCGTGGTGGATCTCGACCCGCAGGGCAACGCGACCACCGCGCTGGAGCCGGGGCCCACCGAGACGACGATCGCCCAGGCGATGGAGCGGCCCTCGGCGGCGCTCCTGGCCTCGTCGATCGCCCAGAGCGCCTGGGGCGAGGAGGTCGACGTCCTCGTCGGCTCCGAGGACGTCGAGCGCCACAACCACCCGGACCCCAACTCCCAGCGCCTGGGTCGGCTCGCGCGCCTGCTGGCCGCCCTCCCCCGCGACGACGAGGCCGCGACGGCGACGGGCCTGGCGAAGTACGACCTCGTGCTGATCGACTGCCCGCCCTCGCTCGGCCAGCTGACCCGCTCGGCGCTGGTGGCCGTCGACCGGGCCGTGCTGGTGACCGAACCGACGATCTTCGCCGTGTCCGGCGTGCAGCGGGCCTTCGAGGCGGTGCAGGCCGAGCGCGAGCACAACCCCGACCTGCAGCCCCTCGGTGTGCTCATCAACCGCTACCGCACGCGCTCCGCCGAGCACGAGTTCCGGGTCGGCGAGCTGCGGGAGCTCTTCGGCCCCCTCGTGCTCTCCGGCGTCCTGCCCGACCGCAGCGCGATCCAGCAGGCCCAGGGCGCCGGCGTGCCCATCCAGCGGTGGGACACCCCGGGCGCCCGGGAGATCTCCGGCCAGTTCGACTCCCTGCTCGGGCGGATCGTGCGCTCGCGCGCCGCCCGCTCGCACCGCGCCCGGGCCCGCCAGGTGCCCGACGCCTGACCCACGTGACGCGCCCGACGGCTCAGCGCCCCCGCCCCGCCACCGTCCGGGTGACCAGGGCGAGGAACAGGTCGGCCTGACGGACCATGTCGTCGGCGTCGCGCTGGGACACCCTGCCCCGCACTCCGGCCTCGACTGCGGACCGTGTCGCCGAGTGCGCCGCGAAGAACGCCGCCCACTCGCCGTACTCGGGCGCCACGGACGCGAGCAGGGTCCACGCGTCGGTGGGGCGGGGCGAGCGCTTGGAGCGGGCGCGCAGCGCGAGCACGGCCGCCGCCGCCCGCAGCGCCCCGAGGTGCGCGGAGCGGAAACGCTCGGCCGGGTCGCCCTCGGCCTGCGCGGCCCGCAGCTCGTCGCGGGCGGCACCGAGCAGCTGCACCACCGTGCGCGAGGGCGGCGGGGCGGGCGGGGCCGGGGGTCCGGCTGCACGCGCGGTGGCCCCGCGCGTGGCCGACCGCGTCCGGGCGGCGGGCACCGCGGGCCGCGCGGCGGAGGACCCGCGGCCGGGGTCGGCGTCGGACGGGTCGGTCGGCGTGGTGTCGAACAGGCCGGGCATGGCGAGGGCGCTGGTCACGGGAGATCTCCTCGGGTTCGCGTGTCGGGCGGGGTCAGGCGCCGGCCCAGCGCAGGTCCCACACGCCGGGCCCCGAGCGCATGCGCAGGACGAACTCGCCCGGCGGCAGGTGTGGCTCGTCGGACCGGCGCGCGAGGACACGCCAGCAGCGGCAGCGGTCGCCCCCCACCGGCATGGCCGACAGGAACGGCCACCGGGACTCCTCGATCCAGCGCTCGCGCACCTCGGTGACCAGGTAGTGACTGTCACGCCGGTTGGGCCGGCGATGGAACTCGACGGGGTCCCCGTCCGCGCAGCGGACCTGGACCGGCGAGGGACTGCGCACCACGATGCGTCCTCCACGGGCGGGCTCGTGCTCCTCGACCCGTGGCCCGGGCCGAGCGGATGCCTGCCACCGTGGGGAGCCGGCGGCGTGCCCGGGCGGCGGGACGCTTCCCCCGTCCCGCCGCCCGGGCCATCGAACAGGTGTTCGATGCGGACCAGTGAACCCGCTCGCCGCGGGGCCGTCAAGTCGGTCCGGGACGGACACGCGAGGAACCCACCGGAGGACCACACCGGCGGGCGGGCGGAGCCGGGTGGACCGCTCGGCGCGACGTGGTGTGATGAGCGTGTGACCGCCGCGCCCGCCCGCGCCTCCGTCGTCGACCTGACGCCCGAGGACCTCGCGGTGCGGCTCGACGAGGCGCTGACCGTCTACGTCCGCGCGATGGGCTACCCGGCGGGCACGGTGCGGCAGCGCCGCCCGATGTGGGTGGAGCACTCGCGGCGCGCGGGCTGGCACGCGGTCGGCGCGTTCGGCCCCGACCGGTCGCTGTGGGGCATCGCCTACGGCTACCCGGGCGCGCGCGGCCAGTGGTGGTTCGAGGAGGTGCGCCGTGGTCTGCTCGCGGCCGGCGACCACGGCCGCGAGCTGGCGGGGACCGTGCTCGAGGACTACTTCGAGCTCACCGAGCTGCACGTGCGCCCGGACGTCCAGGGCGACGGCATCGGCGAGGCCCTCGCGCGGCGGCTGCTGACCCGCCCCACTGACCGCCACGTCCTGCTCTCGACCCCGGAGGCCGAGCACCCGACACGCGCCTGGTCGCTGTATCGGCGCCTGGGCTTCCGCGACCTCCTGCGCCACCACCGTTTCACCAGCGACCCGCGGCCCTTCGCCGTCCTCGGCCGCGAGCTCCCGCTCGACCCGCCGCACACCCCGGTCCCGGCCCCGGCCCGCGGGGGCGCCGTGCCGTGGGGCCGCACCTGACCGGCGCCCGGCCACCGCCGTCGGGGGCGCCTGGCACCATGCGCGGGTGCCCGCGATCCCCCGTCCCGCCCCGATCGAGGCCGCCGACACCCCGCGAGGACCGGGGCGACCGGAGCGGCCGGGACGCCGTCGGCACCTCGTGCTCCTGGCCGTGATGCTGGCCCTGGTGGGCCTGCTGGGCACGGGCTGCGTCCGGGTGCGCGCCGGCATGGCCGTCTCCCCGGACGACCGGGTCTCCGGCGTGGTCGACATCGCGACCCCGGACGGCGCGCCGGCCGGGCAGGGCCCGCCGCTGCAGGTGCCCGACGACCTCAGCGGCGACGTCAGCGTCGAGCGGTACGAGCAGGACGGCTACATCGGCTCGCGGGTGAGCTTCGAGGACCTGTCGTTCGACGAGGTCACGCGCGTGCTGCCGTCCATCAGCCCCACGAGCACGCAGGCGATCCGAGTGCAGATGCGCCGCGCGGGCGACCGCGTGGTCGTCAGCGGCCAGGTCGACCTGACGCGCGTCGCCCCCGAGAGCTCCGACGTGCAGCTCAAGATGGCGTTCCCGGGCACGATCCGGCAGACCGACGGCACCGCGGCCCAGGGCGTCATCACCTGGACGTTCCAGCCCGGCACCGTCACCGACGTCAACGCCGTCGTCGAGTACCCCGACCCCAACGCCCCGTCGTGGATCGCCTGGTCGCTGCTCCTGCTGCTCGTCGTCGGCGTGGCGGCCGCGATCGTCTTCCTCCTGGCCGCGGCGTCCCGCACGGAGCCCCGCACGCGCGCCCGCCGCTGACGCGCACGGTCAGCGGCGGGGCACGCGGCTCAGCTCCCGGGGCGCGCCGCGATGCCGAGGCGCTGGACGACGTCCACGACGGCGGGCGAGCGGTTCATGCTGATGTAGTGGATGTTCTCGACGCCCTCGTCGAACATCCGCTGCGACAGCTCGACGCAGAGGTCGATGCCGGCCTCGCGGTAGCCCGTCGCGTCCTCGGCCAGCGGCTCGAGCCTCTCGAGCATCGCCGCCGGCAGCGGCGCGCCCGAGAAGTCGGCGCCGCGCTCGGCCGACCTCGGGGTGGTGACGGGCATGAGCCCCGGCATGATCGGGATCTCGCAGCCCGCCGCGGCGATGCGGTCGCGCATCCGCAGGAACTGGTCGGCGTCGTAGAACATCTGGGTGATCGCGAACTCGGCGCCCGCCTTCACCTTTTGGATGAAGTAGCGGGTGTCGGTGTCCTCGTCGACCGACCGCGGGTGCAGGTACGGGAAGGCGGCCACGCCGACGCAGAAGTCACCGAGCCGGCGCACCATGTGCACGAGCTCCTCGGTGTAGCTCAGGCCCGCGGGGTGCGGCACCCAGTCCGCGTCCTTGTCGCCGGGGGGGTCACCCCGGATCGCGAGGACGTTGCTGATGCCCGCCGCCAGGTAGGACCCGATCACCTGGCGGAGGTCCTCCAGCGAGGCGTCCACCGCCGTGAGGTGGGCCATCGCCGTGAGGGTGGTGTCGGTGGCGATGCGCCCGGTCGTCCGGATCGTGCGGTCCCGGCTCGAGCCGCCGGCGCCGTAGGTGACCGAGACGAAGGCCGGGTCGAGTGGCTCGAGGTCGCGGATGGTCCGCCACAGGGTGGCCTCGCCCTCGTCGTTCTTGGGAGGGAAGAACTCCACAGAGAACGTGGGCACCCCGCGCTGGATGCGCTCCGTCACAGTAGCCATCCGGCGACCCTACGGTGACGGGGCGTCCGTCCGGAGGTCCGATGTGACCGGGACCGCCCGATCAGCCGGGTACGCCGAGCGGCCCTACGCTCTCCTTCCGGGCACGGCACCCGTCCGGAGGGATGAACGCGCATGACGGTCGGCGGAGCCTCGACGACGGCGGACGCCGGTCCCCGCGACCCGTTCGGCGACGCCGAGCAGGACGTCCTGACCAGCGAGGACGGCACCTTCGAGACCGTCGCCGCCCTGGAGCACGACCTGCCGGCGGCCGTCCACGCGGATCTCGCCGACTACCTCGCCGGGCGCCGGCGCGGTTGCCTCGACGTGGCCGAGGAGTTCGCCGGCGCCGTCGACGACCTCACACGCTTCGTCCTCGCGGGCGGCAAGCGCCTGCGCCCGACGTTCGCGTGGTGGGGCTGGCGGGCCGCCGGAGGGTTCGAGGCCCCCGCGTCGGTGCTCCGGGCGGTGAGCGCGCTGGAGCTGATCCAGGGCTGCGCGCTCGTCCACGACGACCTCATCGACGACTCGGCCACCCGTCGCGGTGAGCCGACCGTGCACGCGCGGTGGGCGTCCCGGCACACCGACGCCTCCTGGGCCGGCGACCCGACGCGCTTCGGTGCCGCGGTGGCGATCCTGCTGGGCGACGTGGCGCTGGCCTGGGCGGACGACATGCTCCACGAGTCCGGCCTCGACGCCGCCGCGCTGGCCCGCGCCCGTCCCGTGTGGCGCGCGATGCGCACGGAGGTCCTCGGGGGCCAGTTCCTCGACGTCCAGGGCCACGCGTCGTCGGACTCCCGCCCCGAGACGGCGCTGCGGATCAGCCGCTACAAGACGGCGGCGTACACCGTCGAGCGTCCCCTGCACCTCGGGGCCGCGCTCGCCGACGCCGACGACGCCACGATCAGCGCGCTGCGCCGTTACGGCACCGACCTCGGCATCGCCTTCCAGCTGCGCGACGACGTGCTCGGCGTGTTCGGCGACCCGGCCGTCACCGGCAAGCCCGCGGGCGACGATCTGCGCGAGGGTAAGCTGACCCTCCTCGTCGCCCTGTCCCGCGCCCACCCCGACCACCGCACCGCCGCCGTCGTCGAGCGCGCGGTCGGCGACCCCGACCTCGACGCGGCCGGGGTCGACGCGGCCCGGGAGGCGCTGGTCGCCCTCGGGGTCGTCGACGACGTCGAGCGCCGGATCGCCGAGCTGACCGCGTCCGCGCTCGACGCGGTGCGCGGCCCCGACGCCCCCGCTCTGACCGCGCCCGCCCCCGAGCGGCTCGCCGACCTGGCCGTCGCGGCCACCCGGCGAGCCCGCTGACCCCCGCGAGAGGCCACCGACCGACGTGACCCGCACCGTCCAGTCCCCCAGCGACCACGTCGTCGTCGTCGGCGCCGGCCTCGCCGGGCTCGCCACGGCGCTGCACCTGCTCGGCGCCGGGCGCCGGGTCACGGTCGTCGAGCGCGACCCCACTCCGGGCGGCCGCGCGGGACGCCTCGACCTGGACGGCGCGGGCGGTACCTTCCGCCTCGACACCGGCCCGACGGTCATCACGATGCCCGAGCTGGTCGAGGAGGCCCTCGCCGCGGTCGGCGAGAAGCTCGGCGACCGGCTCGAGCTGATCGATCTCCACCCCGCCTACCACGCGCGCTTCGCCGACGGCAGCGCCATCGACGTGCACACCGACCCGGGCGCGATGGAGCAGGAGATCCGGGAGAAGGTCTCGGCCGCCGACGCGGAGGGCTACCGGCGCCTGCGGGCCTGGCTCACCGAGCTCTACCGGGTGCAGATGGCGACGTTCATCGACGCCAACTTCGACTCCCCGCTCGACGTCCTCTCCCCCGACCTCGCCCGGTTGGCCACCCTCGGCGGGTTCGGGCGGCTCGGCCCGCGGATCGGGAGGTTTCTCGCCGACGAGCGCCTGCGCCGCATCTTCTCGTTCCAGGCGCTGTACGCGGGCGTGCCGCCGGCCCGGGCGCTCGCCGCGTACGCCGTCATCGCCTACATGGACACGATCGCGGGCGTGACGTTCCCCGTGGGCGGGGTGCGGGCGCTGCCCCAGGCGCTCGCCGACGCCGCCGCCGACGCGGGCGCCGAGTTCCGCTACGGCACCACGGTCACCGGGCTCGAGCGTTCGGCCGGGCGGGTCCGCGCGGTGCGCACCGTGCCCACCGCCGACCCGGGCGCCGACGGCGACCGCCTGGCCGCCGACGCCGTCGTCCTGTCCGTCGACCTCCCCGCCGCCCACGCGCTGCTCGGGCGCACGCCGCGGCGGGCGGTGCCGCTGCGCTGGTCGCCCTCGGCGTTCGTCTGGCACGCGGGCGTGCCCGCGGGGACGGGGTTGGGCCACCATACGATCTCGTTCGGCGACGCGTGGGCGAGCACGTTCGACGAGATCATCACCGAGGGGAGGCTGATGTCCGACCCGTCGCTGCTCGTCACGCACCCGACCGCGACCGACCCGTCGCTGGCCCCGGAGGGCCACGAGCTGCTGAGCGTGCTCGCGCCCTGCCCGAACACCGAGGTCGGGCCCTTCGACTGGGACCGCATCGGCCCCCGCTACCGCGAGGAGTTGGGCGGGGTTCTCGCCGGGCGGGGCATCGAGCTCGGGGATCCGGTCGTCGAGCACACCATCTCCCCCGCCGACTGGTCCGACCTCGGGCTGGCGGCGGGCACCCCGTTCTCCGCCGCGCACACGTTCGCCCAGACCGGTCCGTTCCGGTCGGGCAACCTCGTGCGCGGCGAGGGCAACGTCGTGCTCGCCGGGTGCGGGACGACCCCGGGCGTCGGCGTCCCCACCGTCCTCGTCTCGGGCAAGCTGGCCGCCGCGCGGATCACGGGGTGAGCCGGTGAGCGAGCTCGACGCCGCGGGCATCACCGACCCGGCCCTGCGCGAGGCCTACACGACGTGCCGCGCGCTCAACGCCGCCCACGGCCGCACCTACTTCCTGGCCACGCGCCTGCTCGCGCCCGCCCAGCGGCCCGCGATCCACGCCCTCTACGGGTTCGCGCGCATGGCCGACGACGTCGTCGACGACCCGGACGCCGACGCCTCGCCGACCGCGGTCGCCGCGCGGCTCGAGGAGGTCCGCGCCCGCATGCGCCGCGGACTCGACGGCACCGACCCGCGGACGCTGGTGGCCGAGGGCGAACCGGTGGTCGCGGCGCTGGCGGACACCGTGGCGCGCCACGGCATCGAGCACCGCCACCTCGAGGACTTCATGGACTCGATGGCCATGGACCTCACCGTCACCGACTACCCGACCTTCGACGACCTCGCCCGCTACGTGCACGGCTCGGCGGCGGTCATCGGGCTGCAGGTGCTCCCGGTGCTCGGGACGGTCGGTCCGCGCGAGGAGGCCGAGCCCTACGCCGCCGACCTCGGGGTCGCGTTCCAGGTGACCAACTTCCTGCGCGACGTCGGCGAGGACCTCGACCGCGGCCGCGTCTACCTCCCGCACGCCGAGCTCGCCGCGTTCGGCGTCGACCGCGACCTGCTCACGTGGTGCCGCGCCCGCGGGCACACCGACGCGCGCGTGCGCCGGGCGTTGGCCCACCTCGTGGCCCGCACCCGGGCGGTCTACCGGCGCGCCGATCAGGGGATCGCCCTGCTCCACCCCGTCTCGCGGCCCTGCGTGCGCACCGCCCGCGTGCTCTACGGCGGCATCCTCGACGAGATCGTCGCCGCCGACTACGACGTGCTGCGCCGCCGGGTCGCGGTCGGCAACGGCCGGCGCGCCGCCGTGGCGCTGCCCCACCTCGCACGGGCCGTCGGCACCCGGTGGCGCCGGCGCGTCGTGGCGTGACGCTCGTCCTCGGCGTCGACGCCGCCTGCGGACGCTGCCGGGCCGTGGGCGCGACGGTCGCGCAGGCGGTCGGGTCGGTGGGCCCGGAACTCGAGGTGCTGCCGCTGGCCGACTACCGGGTGCGCGACTGGTGCGCCGAGGCCGGCGTCGCCGGGGACGTGCCGACGCTGCTGGAGATCGTGCCCACCGACGGCGCCGACCGCATCCGCGCCTGGACCGGCCCGGCGCTGGCCGCGGCGCTCGTGCGCCGGCTCGGCGTGCGGCGTGCCGCCCGGCTGGCGGGGGCCCTCCGGGCCCACGGCGTGCTGGGGGCCGCGGCGAAGGGCGTGCTACCGGGACCGCTCAGAAGGCCATCGCCTGGGCCCGGCGCTTGACCTCGCGCCCGCGGTCGGAGCGCAGCGCGTCGATCGGGGTGCCGGGCAGCGAGTCGTCGTCGGCGAAGAGCCAGCGCAGGATCTCCGCGTCGGCGTAGCCCCCGTCGCGCAGCACCTGGATGGTGCCGGGCAGGCCCTTGACCACACCCTCGGCGACGAGGAAGGCGGCGGGCACGAGCCAGCGGTCGCCCTCCCGGACCCCCAGCAGCTGCCCCTGTTTGATCATCTGGCTGACGCGCGTGCGGGGCACGCCGAGGCGCTCGGCGACCTGGGCGAGCGTGACGACCTCGACGTCGTGGCCCACGACGGCGGCGATGGACTCGGTCACGCGCGTCACTGTGCCAGAGGGGGCGTCCCTCCGGGTGCGTCCAGCCCCTCCCGCACCAGCACGTCGGGCCGGGCGAGGGCGATGAGGTGCCCGCCGGGCAGCACGACGGGCTCGACGCCGGCGCGCCCGCGGGCCAGGCGGACCTGGAAGTCGGCGGGGAAGAAGCGGTCGTCGCGGCCGACCACCACGGTCACGGGCACCTCCGGCCACGCCGGCAGCGACCAGCCGTCGGTGAAGGGCCGGTCGGACTGGTCGCGCTGGTGCGCCGCGCCCGCGGCCACGACCTCCGGCGGGACGTCGTGGAGGAACTCGTGGCCGGGTCGAAGCCGGCCTCCTCCCGGCCCGCCGCGCGGACGGCGGCCTCCTTGGCCTCCCGGTGCCCTGAGCGCGTCCACCACTGTCCCGGCGTCTCGCCGACGGCCGGGATCATGGCGTTGACCAGGACCACCCGCTCCACGGGCCTCCGCCGGGCCACCTCCACCGCGGTGAACCCGCCCAGCGACTGGCCGACCACCACGGGGTCGGACCGGTCGCCCAGCGCGGCGAGGGCGACCTCGGCGTAGCGCTCGATGCCCGCGGTCGGGTCCTCCGCGGGCAGGTCGACGGCGATCGCCTCGTCGCCGCGCGCGGCGAGGATCTCGATCACCCGGTGCCAGTACCAGCCCGCCCCACCGGCTCCGGGCAGCAGCAGCCACGTCGTCACGGGCGCCACCGTAGAGCTCCTCACCCGTCCGGGGTGCCGCGCGTCGGGCGCGAGGATCCGCCCAGGTCACCGCGGTCCTCGTAGCATCGGGCCATGGCCGCACCCACCGTCCACCCCGCGGGGACGGTGCTCGAGGGCCGCTACCGCGTGGACGGGCTGCTGGCGCGCGGCGGGATGTCGGTGGTGCACCGGGGTTCCGACCTGCGCCTCGACCGGCCCGTCGCGATCAAGATCCTCGACCGCACGCTCGCCGCCGACCCGGCCTTCGTGCGGCGCTTCGAGCGCGAGGCGCGGGCGGCGGCCCGCCTGGCCCACCCCGGGGTCGTCGCCGTCCACGACCAGGGGCGCGACCCCGACGGCACCGTCTTCCTCGTCCTCGAGCTGGTCGAGGGCGGGACCCTGCGCGACGTGCTGCGCGACGAGGGGCGGCTGCACCCGGCGACGGCGTTGACGGTGGCCGAGCAGGTGGTCACCGCGCTGCAGGTCGCGCACGACCGCGGCCTGGTCCACCGCGACGTCAAGCCCGAGAACGTGCTCGTCGGCCTGGACGGAACGGTCAAGGTCGCCGACTTCGGTCTGGTCGCCGCGGCGTGGGAGACCGACGGTGCCGACGACCCCGAGGGAAACGGGGAGATGGTGCTCGGCACCGTGGCGTACCTGGCGCCCGAGCAGGTCGCCGAGGGCCGGGCCGACGCGCGCAGCGACCTCTACGCCGCGGGCGTCGTCCTGTTCGAGCTGCTCACCGGCGCCCCGCCCCACGGCGGGGAGGACGCCGTCACCGTCGCGCGCCGCCACGTGCACTCCGACGTGCCGCCGCCCTCGGCCCTGGTCGGCGGCATCCCGCGCGCGCTCGACCGGCTGGTGCTGGCCGCGACCAGCCGTGACCCCGAGGCGCGACTCGCAGACGCCGGCGCCTTCCTCGCCGCCGCGCGGGGCGTGCGCATCGACGCCGACCTGCCCTTCCACCCCGTCCCGCCGCCGCGGCGACGCGCCGGGAGCGCGGGATCCCGGCCGCTGCGCGGAACGCGCCTGCTCGACCTCGACGAGGGGCCGGGCGACCCGCCGCGCCGCGGGCCGTGGGACGACCTCGACGAGGACCTCGAGGAAGAGGCGGACCTCGACGACCTCGCGGAGGACGAGCCCGAGGACGAGCCCGAGGACGACGGGCCCGCCCGGACGGGCCGCCGCGGCCGCCGCAGCCCCGACGCGCCGGTGGACGACGTCGACGTGGCCATCGAGACCATCGAACGCCGGCGCGCCCGCGCCCGGTCCCGGCGCCTGCTCGCGGCCTGGTTGGTGCTGGTCAGCGCCGCGACCGTCGCCGCGGGCGCCGCGGGGTGGGGGCTGGGCCTGCCCTGATCGCGCCTACCTGCGCCGACCCGCGCCTACCCGCGCAGCATCTCCGCCACGAGGAAGGCGAGCTCGAGCGACTGCTGGGTGTTCAGGCGCGGGTCGCAGGCCGTCTCGTACCGACCGGCGAGGTCGGTGTCGGAGATGTCCTGGGCGCCGCCGAGGCACTCGGTGACGTCCTCACCCGTGAGCTCGACGTGGATGCCGCCGGGGTGGGTGCCGAGGCGCTGGTGGACCTCGAAGAAGCCCTGCACCTCGTCCACGACCTGATCGAAGTGGCGCGTCTTGTAGCCCGTGGACGCCTCGACGGTGTTGCCGTGCATCGGGTCGCACTGCCAGATCACCTGGTGGCCCGACGCCGTGACCTTCTCGACGATGGCGGGCAGCACGTCGCGGACCTTGCCCGCGCCCATGCGGGAGATCAGCGTCAGGCGGCCCGGCTGGTCGTGCGGGTCGAGGCGCTCGACGTACTCGACGGCCTGCTCGGGCGTGGTGCCCGGCCCGATCTTGATCCCGATCGGGTTGGCCAGCAGCTCGGCGAAGGCGATGTGGGCGCCGTCGAGGGCGCGGGTGCGCTCGCCGATCCACAGGAAGTGCGCGCCGAGGCTGAACAGCCGGGCGTCCTCGCTGCTCGTGGCCTCGACCCGGGAGTCCAGCCGCAGGAGGGCGCGCTCGTAGTCGAGCACGAGGGCCTCGTGGCTGGCGAAGATCTCGGTGGAGTGCAGCGAGTGGTCGGTGACGCCGCAGGCGTTCATGAAGCGCAGCGCCCGGTCGATCTCAGCGGCCACGGCCTCGTAGCGCTCGCCCGCGGCGGAGGTGCGGACGAACTCGCGGTTCCAGTCGTGCACCTCGTGCAGGTCGGCCATGCCGCCCGAGGTCAGCGCACGGACGAGGTTCATGGCCGCGCCGGCGTTGGCGTACGCGCGGATCATGCGGCCCGGGTCGGGGACGCGGCGCTCGGCGTGCGCGGCCAGGGAGTTGACCATGTCGCCGCGGTAGGACGGCAGCCCCAGCGCGTCGACCGGGGACGAGCGCGGCTTGGCGTACTGCCCCGCGATGCGCCCGATCTTGACCACGGGCAGCGACGCGCCGTAGGTCAGCACCACGGCCATCTGCAGCAGCGTGCGGATGTTGCCGCGCAGGTGGGGCTCGGTGTTGTCGGCGAAGGTCTCGGCGCAGTCGCCGCCCTGCAGCAGGAACGCCTCGCCCCGGGCCACGGCGGCGAGCTGGGACTGCAGCCGGTCGACCTCGGCGGGGACGGTGATCGGCGGCACGTGCTCGAGGACCGTGCGTACGTCGGCGACCGCCTGCGGGTCCGGCCAGTCCGGTTGCTGGGCCGCCGGACGGGCGAGGGCGGCGTCCAGGCGGTCACGCAGGTGCGGGGACAGCGGGGGCAGGCCGGGCAGGGTGTCCACGGGCAGGTCGACGGACCAGTTCACGCCGGCCAGCCTAACGGCGGCGTGCGGGGAGCCGTCCCTCGTCCTCGCGGGGCGGACCCGTCACGTCCCGGTGGGGTCCTCCCCACCGTGCAGACGCCGCCAGTGGGCGTCGATGACCCGCCACCGGGCGAGGTTGTGGCGGGCGTCGGCCAGCGCGTCATGCGCGTCGGCCGGCGGCGTCGGTAGCTCGGGGCGGCCCACGTCCTCCCACCGCTGGCGCAGGTCGCGGGTGAAGCGCGGCAGCGCCCGCGGGAGGTCCGGCATGGCTCCCCACAGCTGGGCGATCGCGACATGGTCGTAGGCGGCGTACCAGGCCCACAGCTCGGCGGGGCCCTCGCCGGCGGTGACGAACTCGTAGAACGCCTCGCGGATGGCCAGCCGGCTGCGCCACGCCGGGTCCGACATCGGGGGCAGCTTGTCGAGGACGTTGCGGCGCACCCACGGGCCGGCCCGCATCGGGTCGAACTGGGTGGAGATCGCGTAGAACTCGCGGCCCTGCTCGTCGACCGCGCCGAGCGACACCAGCTCGATGGTGGTCCCGTCCTCGATGAACTCGCAGTCGTAGAAGTACCGGGCCACGCCTCCATTGTCGCGTCACGCGCAGGTCAGGCCGCCTCCGGGGCCTCCTGCTCCTTCTTCGCGGTGCTGGCGTAGACGTCGACGTACTCCTGCTCCGAGAGCACCCGGATCGCGTCCATGACCTCGTCGGTGATCGCCCGCTCGACCTGCCGGTCGTCGGTGATGCCGTGGTAGCGGGAGAAGTCGAGGGGGGCGCCGATGCGGATCCCGATCCGGTGGGGCCGCCAGAACCGGGAGCCCACGGGGTTGGCCTTGTCCGTGTCGATCATCGCGACGGGGACGACGGGCACGCCCGCCTCGAGCGCCATGCGCGCCACCCCGGTCCGGCCCTTGTAGAGACGGCCGTCGGGCGAGCGCGTGCCCTCCGGGTAGATGCCGAACAGCCGGCCCTCGCGCAGCACCCCGATCCCCGTGTCCAGCGCGGCCCGCGCGGCGCGCCCGTTGCCCCGCTCGATCGGGATCTGGCCCATGCCCGTGAAGAACCAGCGCTTGAGCGTGCCGACCACCCCGGGCTGGGTGAAGTACTCGGCCTTGGCGGGAAAGGACATCCGCCGCGGCACCATCAGCGGCAGCACGAACGAGTCGATCACCGCCAGGTGGTTCGACGCGACCAGCGCCCCGCCGCGGCGCGGGAGGTGCTGAGCTCCCTCGACCCGCGGCCGGAACGCCACGCGCATGAGGGGTCCGAGCAGCACCCACTTCATCAGCCAGTACAGCACCGCGCGCTCCCGTCCCGTGCTCCTCGACCGGGGGGTCAGGGTAGGCCCGGAGTCGGGCGACGACGACCCCTCGACGCGCCGCGCGGCGTCGAGCAGTGGTACGCGCCCGCCGCCCGGTGCGGACCCCCCGGTGCTCGAGGCGCCGAGAACCGTGTGGGGGGTCCTGCCCCGCCACGACCTCCTCGCCGCGCCCGCGGAGCTCGGGCGCGTGTGCTGCCGGCGTGGCTCCCCGGCCTCCGGTGACGAAGTCCGCGATAGGCGCGGACGTCGTCACCGAGGTGTCACGCGCCCGGCGCCGCGCACAGCACCAGCAGCAGCACCGGCCCGCCCCGACGCCCTGGAGCCCGCGTCGGCGTCATGCCCCCGGGGGCGGCCCCCGGCGCCGTCGAGGCGCACCACGGGTGCGCCGCCGTGATGGTGTCACCTGCACCCACCCGGGGGCTCCACGGGAGGACCCCGCCGCGACCGCCGCGCGCCCGTCCGGACCAGCGTGCGGACCGCCCGGCGCGCCGGGCCCCCCGCCGCGTGACCCGACCGTGTGGGACGTGCCACGATGGGGTTCTCCCACCGCTCCCCGCCCCTTCGTCCGAGTGCGCGATCCGGAGGACCACGTGCCCGTCATGCCCGGAGCCGAGCCCTTCGCCTCCGACCCCGGCGACGGCTCGCGGGAGATCGGCGTGGTGCTCAGCCACGGACTCACGGGCACGCCCCAGAGCATGCGGGCGTGGGGGGAGCACCTGGCCGCCCACGGCATCGGAGTCCGCGGGCCGCGGCTGCCGGGGCACGGCACCCGGTGGCAGGACCTCAACCGCACCCGCTGGCCCGACTGGTACGCCACCGTCGAGCGCGCGGTCGACGAACTGCGCGGCGAGTACCGCTCGGTCTTCGTCTTCGGCCAGTCGATGGGCGGCACCCTGACGCTGCGCCTCGCCCAGGAGCGGGGCGACGACCTCGCCGGCATCGCGCTGGTCAACCCGTCGGTGACGACGCTGCGCCGCGACGCCGCGGTCGCGCCGTACATCCAGTGGCTGGTGCCCTGGGTGCCCGGCGTGGCCAACGACATCAAGAAGCCGGGGGTCACCGAGCTGGCCTACGACCGGCTGCCCACCCGCGCGGCGGTCTCGCTCACGGCCCTCTGGCGGCTGGTCCGGGCCGAGCTCGACCGGGTGCGCTGCCCGGTGCTGCTCTTCCGCTCCCCCAGCGACCACGTGGTCGAGCCGCTGAGCAGCGAGCTCGTGCTCTCCGGCATCGGCTCGGACGACGTCACCGACGTCGTGCTCGCCGACAGCCACCACGTGGCCACCCTCGACAACGACGCCCCGACGATCTTCGCCGACAGCGTGGCGTTCGTCCGCCGTGTGCACGCCGCCCGCACCGGCAACCCCGCCGACCCCGCCGGCTCCATCCCAGGGACACCCGCATGACGCCGCCCGATCCGGACGACACCCGACCCGACCCCGGCCCCGACAGCGGCCGTCCCGACTCCGCGCGCCCCGACACGGCCCGCTCCCAGAGCGGATCGGAGCCGACGGGGCCCGACGACTCCCGCCGTCCCGGCCTGCCCGACGACATCGACGCGGCCTTCGCCTCGATCGTCGCCGACTGGGCGGCGGCCGGGGCGCCGCGCTGGCCCGACGAGCCGTTCGACCCCGACGTCCGTCGCGAGGACGGCCCCTCGTCCGGCCTCGGTACCGCGACGCCGCCCGGCGGCGCGGAGCTCGGCTCGCAGGGCACCGACCTGTCGCCCGCCCCGCCGGCCCCGCCCGCCCCGCGGCCCCAGGGCGAGGTGCGCCCCACGCCGCCGGTGCCCCCGAAGCCCCCGGCGGCGCGGCCGACCCCGCCGCCCGAGGACGAGCACTTCGTGCCGCCCGAGCCGCCGCCGCTGCCGCGCCTGGGTCTGAGCAGCATGCTCGGGCTCGGCATGCTCGTGATCGGTGTCGTGCTGCTCGCCGTGCCCGGGCTGCTGGGCGGCCCGGTGGGTCTCGGCATCGTCCCGGGCCTGCTGGCCATGACCGCCGGCCTCGGCTGGCTCGTGTTCGGGCTGCGCCGCGGCCGCGACGAGGGCACGCACGGCTCGGACGACGGCGCCGTCCTCTAACCCCGGCTGGCTCCGGCTAGCTCCACCCGCGTTCCCGCGCGTCGATCGCCGCGCCGACCATGCCGGCGCGGCCTCCGAGCATCGCCGGGTGCACGGCGGCCAGGCGTCGGTGTCGCCCGCCGGTGACGTCCTCGACGTACCGCCGGCGGGCACGCTCGAGGTAGAGGTCGGCCGACGCGGACACCTCGCCGCCCACGACGACGACATCGGGATCGAACACGTCGGCGACCAGGGCCAGCGCCTGGCCCAGCCAGTCGGCGAACTCGTCGACCACCCGGCACGCGAGCTCGTCGCCCTGCTCGGCGGCCCGGGCGACGTCGCGGCCGGTGATCGGCTGGGCGCGCTCCCACGGGGCGCGCAACAGGGAGAAGTCGTCGGTGGCGTTGACCAGCTCCTCCGCCGAGCGGCCGAGCGCGGTGCCGCTGCAGTAGCGCTCGAGACAGCCGCGCTTGCCGCACGGGCAGGGCCGGCCGTCACGGACGACGGTGAGGTGCCCGAGCTCCGGGGCGACGCCGTGGGCACCGCGGAACACGGTGCCGTCGAGGAGCAGCGCCGCCCCGATCCCGGTACCCAGCGCCACGAGCACCGCCACCGACGCCCCGGCGGCCGCGCCCACCCGGTGCTCGGCGAGACCCGCGGCGTTGGCGTCGTGCTCGAGGACCACGGGCAGCCCGAGGCGTGCGGCGAGCCGGTCGGCGACCGGGTCGTCGCGCCACGGCAGGTGCGCGCCGAAGGCGACGGTGCGCCGGTCGGGGTCGACGAAGCCGGCGACCGCCAGCCCCACCGCCGCCACCGGGTGGCCGGCGCCGAGCCGGCCGACGAGCCCGGCGACCGCGTCGTCGAGCGCGTCCGGGTCGTCCGCGGTGGGAGCCGACGCCTCGGCGAGGACCGTGCCCTCGCCGTCCACCACCCCGGCGCGCACGGAGGTCCCGCCGACGTCGACGCCGACGGTCAGCACGAGGCGCCGCTGTCGGGGCCCTCGGCGCCGTCCCGTCGGGGTGGGCGGCGGATCGCGATCCGCTGCACCGAGGGGCGCGCGGTGCCGCCGGACGCGGGGGGCGCGACGCGGGCACCCCGCGCCGGCCGCGCCGCTCGCGGGGCTTCCGGGGCGGGATCGGGCGGCGCGCCCGTCGGCGGGACCTCCGTCGTCCCGTCCGTGCCGGGGACGCCCAGCCCGCGGAAGGCGGCGGAGCGGGGCGAGGCCCGCCGGACCGGTGGCCGGCGCCGCCCACCCGCGGACGGCGGTCCGGGCGGCTCGGCGGTGGCGTCGGCGCCGGGCGCGCCGGTGGCGTCGGAAGTGGCGTCGGAAGTGGCGTCGGCGGTGGCGTCGGCGGTGGGCGCGTCGTCCGTCGGGACCGCGTGCTCGTCCCGGGGCGCGGCGGCGTCCTGCGGCTCCTCGCGCGCCGCGGCCTGTGTGGCGGGCGGCCCCGTGCCCCAGCCGTCCCACGCGCCCCACTCGGGCGGCCAGCCCGGCGGGGGCCCGGGATCGCCGCCCGGCGGCGGCGTGGGGTGGGCCGTGGACGTCGGAGTGTGGTGCGCGTGGCCCGGGTCCTGGTGGGCCTGGACCATGAGCCGCAGCAGCGCCATGACGCCCGAGGCGTGCTCGGCGAGGCGGGCGGTCAGCTCGGGCTGCTCCCCGCGCAGGGCGGCGACGAGCGCGCAGAGCGGACACCACGTGCACGGCCCGGCGCTCTGAGCGGGGCGAGGACCCGGCGCGCCGGGGGCACGGTCCACCCGCGTGCCCAGCCAGTCCAGCAGCGCGGACGCCGTGGCGCGCGCCTCCTCGGTCAGCCGCTCCTGCGCGGCGCGACCGGCGTCCCCGGCGGCGTCGCTCGACCCGCCCCCCTGCGGCCCGCTCACCGCATCCACACGGCGGGATCGGGGCGGAAGACGACGGACAGCACGTCCTCCTCCAGATCGGCACCCGTCACCTCGCAACGGCGCAGGACCGGGGGCAGCGCGACCGCGCGGCGCCGGCCGTCGACGGTGACGGCGAGCTCGTCGCCGATCCGCGCGAGGTCCACCGCCGCGTCGCCGATGCCGACGACGTGCAGGTCGAGCACGAACTCGCTGTCCGGCGCCGTGCCGACGCCGCCGGTGCGCCGCACCGCGACCAGGGCGCGCCCGACCGGTCCGTCGAGCGGGTCGTCACCCCCGTAGATGACCTCGGCCAGCTCGGCCAGCGCCTCGACGCCCACCGGCTCGCCGGCCTCGTGCGGCACGCGACGCACCGGGACGTCGCCGCCGACGCCCGACAGCTCGGCGAGCACCGCCTCCTGCTCCTCACGTCGAGCCCGCACCCACGACGCAGCGGGGCCGCGACCATGGCCGGCGTCGGGCACCAGGCGGTTGGCGACGATGCCGTCGACGTGCAGGCCGTGCAGAGCCAGCGCGGTCAGCGTGCGGCGGGTCTCGGCCGCCACGACGCGCTCAGGGGTGAGCACGAGGCGGATCGTCGTGGTGCGGTGGTCGGCGAGCAGGTCGCGCAGGCCGGCGAGCTGCTCGGCCAGGCGCGAGAGCGACGCCGCGGCGGTGTCCCACTTCGCGACCGTCGCGCTGCTGCCGGCGAGGCCCGCGAGGACCCCCCGCACGGCGCGGCGGTGGGCCGGGAACAGCCGCTCGAGGTAGGAGCCGAGCGCCTCGGGCAGGGCCAGCAGGCGCAGGGTCTCGGCGGTGGGCCCGCAGTCGACGACGACGACCTCCCAGGGGCCGTCGACGGTCGCGCGGCGCACGTCCTCGAGGGCGAGCAGCTCCTCCACGCCGGGCAGGACGGTCAGCTCGTCGGCGACCATCTCGTCGACGCCGGCGCCTGCGAGCAGCGTGCGCAGCTGGGCGCGCAGCGGCTCCCACGCGTCGTCGACGAGCGCGCGGGTGTCGATGTGGGCGGCGAACAGCCCGGGATACGCGCGCGGCGCCACCTCCACCGGCGTGCCGTCGAGGCGGGCGGCGAACGCGTCACCGAGCGAGTGGGCGGGATCGGCCGACAGGACGAGCACCTTGCGCCCGCCGCGGGCGAGCGCGACCGCCGTCGCCGCCGCCGCGGTCGTCTTGCCGACGCCGCCCTTGCCCGTGAACAGCAGGACCCGCACTCAGCCCTCCACGCGCCGCTTCAGTCCCGTCAGCGCTTGATCCATGATCCGCTTCTCGGCCCGGCGCTTGAGGAGGCCCGGCAGGGGCACTGCGAGGTCCACCGAGAGCGTATAGGTGACCTCGGTGGCGCTGCCGTCCTCCGACAGGCGGTACCGGCCGCGCTGGGAGCGCTGCATCTGCCCGGAGACGAGGTCCCACGTGACGCCGTCGTCCACCCAGTCGTAGGCCAGCACGTAGGTGTCCTTGATCGGCCCAGCGTCGAGGGAGAACCGGACCTGCTCGGGGCGGCCCTCGTCGTCGTGGGTCAGCACGCTGGCCGAGGTGATCGCGTCCGCCCACTCGGGGTAGCGCTCGAAGTCGGCGATGACCCCGAGCACGTCGGACGCCGGCGCCGCGATCGTGATGGATTGGGTCGACTCGTCGGCCATGGCGGCAGAGGCTACCGCCGGGGCGGTGCCGGGCGGCACGCGCGGTGCGCCCGGCCCCGTGCGGCGTGACGACGCCCTCAGCAGGTCACGCGAACGTGATCGGGCCCTCGTCGGGGTGCGCCGGCGGCACGCCCGGCGGGCGGCCCGCCTCCAGCCGGTCCTTGAGCGCGAACGCGAGGACCTTGGCCGCCCGCTGGCGTCGTTGGGCCTCGCGGGTCGCCGCCCGCCGCCCGAGCGGGGCGCCGACCGGGTCGACACGCAGGAACCAGTGCAGCACCGTGCCGTCCCCGACGGCCTCCAGCCACACCTCCATGCTCCCGCGCCAGGCGTCACCCACCACGCTCCACCGCACGCCCTGGGGTCCGCGATCGGCGAACACCCGCAGGTCGAGGTCCGGCCAGAGGCGGCGCCACCGCGCCGGGTCCGCGAACTCCCGGGCCAGCCGCTCGGGGGGCACCGCGAGGAAGGTCTCGTCCACCACGTCCACCGCCGCCACACACCCAGCGTGACAGGCTCTCCCCCGCGGACACGCGTCCGGCCGGTTGACCGATTCGTCCGGCTACTTGGAGGTAGTGGACCCGCGCGGGACGCGACTAAGGTCACGCCGGAACGCAGCGAGGCGCCCGGGGCAGGAGTGGAGAGAGATGAAGCAGTACGCGGAGCCGGCGGTCGCGAAGGTGGCCGACGACGACAACCTCACCGCCGCCCCCTGGGCCAACGCCGACGCGCACGGCGGTGACGTCGCCTACCGCCGCCTGGTGGGCGACGACTGGCAGGACGTCACGTTCGCGACCTTCCGCGACGAGGTCGCCGCGGCGGCCAAGGGCTTCATCGCCGCGGGACTCCAGCCGGGCGACCGGGTCGGGCTGATCTCGAAGACGCGCTACGAGTGGACGTTGCTCGACTACGCGCTCTGGGCCGCCGGCGCGGTCACCCTGCCGATCTACGAGACCTCGTCGTCCGACCAGGTCGAGTGGTGCCTGTCCGACTCCGGCGCGCGGGGCGTCATCGTCGAGGACGACGCGCACCGCGAGATCGTCGAGTCGCTGCGCGAGAAGCTGCCCGACCTGCAGCACGTCTGGCAGATCGACGGCGCCGACGGGGCCGTGGCGGCGCTGCGCGACGGCGGGGCGGGGGTGGACGACGCGACGCTCGAGGAGCGCCGGAAGGGCGTGCACGCCGACCACCTCGCGACCCTGATCTACACGTCGGGCACGACCGGGCGACCCAAGGGCTGCGAGATCACCCACCGCAACCTGCTCTTCGAGGTGCGCGCGGTCGCCGACACGTTCTCCGACCTCATGCAGCCCGGCAACGCCACGCTGTTGTTCCTGCCGCTCGCGCACATCTTCGCCCGCGTCATCCAGTGCGCCGCGATGGAGTACCGCTACACGATCGGGCACTTCGCGGACACCAAGAAGCTGACCACCGAGCTGCCGCGCTTCAAGCCCGACTTCCTGCTGTCGGTGCCGCGCGTGTTCGAGAAGGTCTACAACGGCGCGAAGGTCAAGGCCCACAACGAGGGCAAGGGCCGGATCTTCGACATGGCCGAGGCCACGGCCGTCGACTACAGCAAGGCGCTCGACCACGGCGGCCCGGGCATCGCGCTGCGGCTGCGCCACGCCCTGTTCGACAAGCTGGTCTACAGCCGCCTGCGCGCAGCGCTCGGCGGGCAGTGCCAGGGCGCGGTGTCCGGCGGCTCGGCGCTCGGCGCGCGCATCGGGCACTTCTTCCGCGGCATCGGCGTGCCGATCCACGAGGGCTACGGGCTCACCGAGACCAGCGCGGCGATCACCGCCAACCCCAACCGAGCGGTCAAGGTCGGCACGGTCGGGAAGCCGATCCCCGGCGTCACCATCGCCATCGCCGAGGACGGCGAGATCCTCGCCAAGGGCGACGTGGTGTTCCGCGGCTACTGGAACAACCCCGACGCCACGGCCTCGGCGATCGTCGACGGCTGGTTCCACACCGGCGACCTCGGCGACCTCGACGACGACGGCTACCTCTCGATCACCGGGCGCAAGAAGGAGCTGATCGTCACCGCGGGCGGCAAGAACGTCGCCCCCGCCGTGCTCGAGGACCGCGTCCGCGCCCACCGGCTGGTCAGCCAGGCCCTCGTGGTCGGCGACAACCGGCCCTACGTCGGGGCGCTGATCACCCTCGACGCCGAGGCGCTGCCCGGCTGGAGCTCCGAGCAGGGCAAGGAGGGCGCCGACGCGTCCGCCCTCGCCGAGGACCCGGACCTCCAGGCCGAGATCGCCGGCGCCATCGAGGAGGCCAACAAGGCGGTCTCCCGCGCCGAGGCCATCCGGCAGTGGCGCATCCTCGCCAGCGACTTCACCGAGGAGAGCGGCGAGCTCACCCCGACCATGAAGCTCAAGCGCAACGTCATCGCCGAGAAGCGCGCCGCCGACATCGAGGCGGTCTACGAGCGCTGACGTCCGTGGCAGCGAACGCGCTGTTCGCTGCTTCTATGCGTTCGAAGTCCCCGTTCACGCGCGGGCGAGGGCGCGGAGGCGGGCGGCGCGGGCCTCCCAGGTCCAGTCGGCGCGCATCCACCGACGCCCGACCGCGCCCATCGCACGGGCGGAGTCGGGGTCGGCGAGGAGGTCGGCGAGGGTGTCGGCGACGTCGGTGGGGTCGCGGCCGTCGACGAGGCGGCCGGTCTCCCCCGGTCGGATGGTCTCGGGCGCGCCACCCGACCGCCCCGCGATGACGGGCACGCCGGTCGCCTGGGCCTCGAGCAGGACGATCCCGAGCCCCTCGACATCGAGGCCCCCGCCGAGCGTGCGACAGGGCAGCGCCGACACGTCACCGGCGGCGTGGTGGGCCGGCACCTCGTCGGGGGTCATCGGCCCGGTGAACACGACGTGGTCGGCGACGCCGTGGGCCTTGGCGAGGCGGCGCAGCCGATCGCGATCGGGTCCGTCGCCGGCGACCACGAGCGCCGCGCCGGCCACCGCCGAGCGCAGCCGCGGGAGCGCGGCGATCAGCACGTCCTGGCCCTTGCGACGCACCAGCCGCGACACGCACACCACCAGCGGTCGCTCCCCCAGCCCGTGGCGGCGCCGGATCTCCTCGCGCGCACCCGCGTCGGGACGGAAGCGCGCGGTGTCGATGCCCGACGGCAACGGCTCGAGGGCGACGTCCGGGCCGAGCGCCGGCGCGATCCGCCCGCGGGTGTACCGGCTCACCGTCGTCACGACGTCGCTGCCGCGCCCGATCCGCCGGAGCAGCTGGCGGCTACCCGGCAACATCGACCACCCCACCTCGTGACCGTGCGTGCTCGCGAGCACCCGTGCGGCGCCCGCGCGGCGCAGGGCCGGCGCCATGAGACCCAGCGGCGCGGCCGCCCCGAACCAGGTGGTGTGGATCCCGTGCGCGCGCACCAGCTCGGCCGCTCGGCGCGTCGCGACCGGCGTGGGCAGCATCATCGTCGTCGGCAGGCGGTGGACCTCGAACGGCTGCGCGGCGTCGAAGCGTCGGCACGCCTCCCGGGCCTCGGGCGAGCGTGCCCAGGTGGAGGCGAGCACGACGAGCTCGTCGGCGGGCAGGTGCGTGGCGAGCGCGTGCAGATAGGACTGGATGCCGCCGGGCCGGGGCGGGAAGTCGTTGGTGACCAGCAGCGTGCGCGGCACGGGCGCGAGCCTCGCACGCGCGCCGCCGGGTCCCCGGCACGGGCGTCACGCCCAGCGTCGGAGGAACTCCACGGTGGCCGCGTCGACGTCGCGGGGGTGCGACGCGCTCAGGAAGTGCTGCCCGCCGTCGACCACGCGAAGCTCGGCCTGCGGAGCGTTGACGAACCGTGGGATCTCGTCCTCGGCGTTCGCCACCGAGTACACCTCGTCCGCGGTGCCCTGGAGCCACAGCACCGGGCACCGCACGCCGTCCAGCCGGCCGTGCAGGCCGTCGCGGTCGCGCAGGTTGATCGAACTCGTCCTCAGCCGGCGCCGCCCGGCGTCGCCGCGGTAGTTCTGCTGGTGCGTCGAATGCCAGAACGCTCGCGTCTCCGCGTCGACGTCCGCGTCGAACCCGGCCTCGAGCACCGCGTCGACCAGATCCGTGGGGATCACCCAGTCGTCGTCGACGGGCTCTGCCAGCGCGTCGATGGCCGGGGTGCAGAAGGCCACGCCGTCCCAGCACCCGAGCTCCCGGCTGCGCGGGCTCTCGGAGTCCATCGACGTGCCCAGCGGTATGACACCGCGGACGACGCCGGGCGCGAGCAGGGCCATCCGGACCGCGACCCAGCCGCCCTGCGACGTGCCGAGCACGAAGGCCTGCGGGATGTCGAGGGCGCGGAGGACCTCGAGCGCGGCGACGGCGCTGTCCCAGTAGGTGAAGTCCTCGTACCCGGCGCGCGTGCGACCGTGGCCGTAGGGCTCGACCGCGAGCAGGTTGGCGGTCGAGAGCAGCTCCTCGTCGGCGAACTGCGGCCGGTACAGCTCCACCGACGTACTGAAGGAATTGACCATGACGAGCGTCGGCCGCGACGCGTCGTACCCTCCGCCGAGGGCGTACCCGATGCTCGAACCGCCGAGGTGGGGCACGGAGAGGGTCTGGGCGACGCCCACGGGCTGCCTCCTGGAGGAGTCGGTCGGCGGCCACGATCCCGTCGCCGACCACTGAGGCCACGGCGGGCCCACGACGGATCGTCTGGTGCGCGCGACGACGGTGTCAACGAGCGCTCGGGACGCCCAGGGGCGCGACCCGTCTAGAGGACGATCCGCCGGACCCCGGTGACATTGCTGCGCACGTTCGACACCTTCACCACGTCGCCGGACTGCGGCGCCTCCAGGAACTTGCCACCACCGACGTAGAAGCCGACGTGGCTGACCGGGCTGTTGAAGAAGATCAGGTCGCCGGGCTGCGCGTCCTGGGGAGCGACGGGGACACCCACCAGCGCCTGCTGCCGGGACACCCGCGGCAACCCCACGCCCACCTGCCGGTACGCCCATTGCACGAGGCCCGAGCAGTCGTACGTGCTGGGGCCGGTGGCACCCCAGACGTACGGCTTGCCCTGCTGGGTGAGCGCCACCCGCAACGCGTCCATCGCGATGCCGACGCCCGGGATGTCGGTGGGATAGGCCGTCGTGCCGCCACTGCGCAGCGCGGCCAGCGTGTCCGGCGACGCCTCGGCGAGCGCGCGCTCCGCCGCGGCCACCTCGCGGTCGGCGTCGACCTTACGGCGGGCGGCGTCGTCGGCGGTGCGCTGCGCGTCGGAGGCCGAGCGTTCGGCGTCGAGGGCGCGGGCCGCGGCGTCGCGCTCGGAGCCCTCGGCCGCCGCGGTCGCGTCGAGGAAGCGCTGGACGATCGCCCGGTTGTCCTCGGAGATGCTGTCGAGCAGCGCGGTGCGGTCGAGGTAGGCCTGCGGGGACTCGCTGCCCAGCAGCGCGCCCAGCGCGTCGAGCTGGCCCCCCTGATACGCCGCTCGGGAGACCTGATCGACGTCGACGAAAGCGCGGTCGCGCTCCGCGCGGGCGGCGTCGGCGACCACCCGGGCGTCGTCGGCCTCCCGACGGGTGCGGTCGGCCTCCCCTTGCCGGACCTCGAGCTGCTCGGCCGCGTCCAGCGACGCCTCCGTGGCATCGGCCGCGCGGGCGTTGGCCTGGGCGAGGGCCGTGACGGCGTCGGAGGCGCCGGGCGGGACGATGGGGTCGGCCGTGGCGGGTGCGGCACCGGCCGCGAGCAGCCCGGCGACGAGGGCCGCCACCAGCGAGGCGACGAGGGCCCCCGGGGGACGGGCCACGGGACGGTGCGGGAGCCCGGGGGGGGGCGAGAACCGGCCTCGCTGGCGTGCGGGGTGGTGCCAACCGCGGGACGGGGGGACGCCACGGCCTCGTCGGGTCCTCTCTGCGCTGCGCGGCACAGCCGACCCTCCGGACCGGGGACCGGCCCTCGTGGCCCGTGCCCGGACCGGACGCGTCGGCCCCCGACGGCCTCCATCCGGGATCCACCACGCCGTACCCGGCAGTAGGTGGGCGGCGACACTGTAGCCGAGCCCCTGGCGGACGCTCGCACCGACGGCGCCGAACGGTGGGCGCCCGGGCGGCGGACGGTCCGCCCCGGGAAACAAGCCGCGCGCTCACCCCACGTCCCGGGCCCGGCGCGGCGCGGCGCGGCCGTCGCGGGCCGGTGGTGGCGCCGCCGGCGCCGGCAGCACGAGGCGCAGCCGGGGGATCAGCCCGTGGTCGGCCAGCACCTCGAGCGCCCGCTGCTCGACGGGGCCGAAGTCCAGCGGCAGCGGGCCGCCGGGCGCGGCGTCGGAGGGCCCGGCGGCGCTCGCCGCGGGCACGGTGGGCGTGCCGAGCAGCACCCCGACCACGCAGTCGTGACAGGCCACGTCGCGGACGGCACAGGTGTCGCAATCGATGAGCACGTCGGCCTCCCGGCCTCGGTCCCCGGCGGGTCCGGGGTCGTGGCGCGCACGCTAGGAGCGCCCCCCGACAACGCCGGGCCGGTCCGTGCCCAGGGCTGCTCAGATCCGCGCCAACCGGTGCAGCAGGACGCTCGAGGGCACCGGGTGCGCGCCTCGGCGGCGCACGGACTCCACGACCGCGCGGTCCGAGGTGACGACCACCAGTGGCCGACCCGACGGCTCGGCGCCCACCAGGGAGCGGATGAGGTCGTCGGCGAGCACGCCCGGTTCGCTGAAGAGCACCCGCACCCCGCGCACCGAGTGCGTCGGCACCCCGGTGATCCCCGCCCCGTCGAACACCAGCGTGGTCTCGGCGCCCGTCCGGGACGCCAGGGGCGCGACGGCGGCGACCAGGCGCTCGCGCTGCGAGGCCAGCGACAGGTCCGGCCACCCGGTCTTGGTCACGTTGTAGCCGTCGACGAGCAGGTGCACCTCGGGCAGCGCGAGCAGGCGGTCCAGCGCGGCCGGGTCCGTGACGCGGGCCTTCGGCGCCGTGCCCGCCCCCGACCCGACGAGCTCCGCGGGGCGTGCACCCTGGTCGCCGGCGCGCAGCCCCAGCTCGCGCCGGAGGCCCTCGGCCGCACCCGCGACGGTGTCGACGAGCAGGGCCAGGCGCGCGTCGTCGGCCCGCCGGGCGTCGAGGGCGGCCCGGCGGGCGCCCGCGAGCTCCTCGACCGCGCGCGCGGCACGCTCCTCCGCCGCGGCCACCGCCTCCCGACCGCGGTCCCGCTCGCGGCGCAGCTCCTCCAGCTCGGCCCGCAGCCCGCCCTCGCCCTCCTCGCGCGCGGCGCGCAGCTCGGCGGCCTCGTCCTCCGCGCGCCGCACCCGCGTGCCCTGCTCGCGCAGGCGGGCGCGCAGCTTCGCGATCTCGTCGCGGTTCTCCTGCGCCGCCGCCTCGACCGCCGAGCGCGCCTCGTCACGCTCGGCGGTCAGGCGGCGCACCTCGCCCTCGAGCCGCTCGGCGCGGGCCAGCGCGGTGTCGCGCTCGGCGCGGGCGCGGGCGGCGTCCGCGCGGTCTGTGACGTCGCGGACCAGCTCCGATCCGTCCTCGCGGCCCTCGAGCACCGCGACCGCCGCCGCGTGCAACGGCTCGGTCTCCGCCCACCGCTCGGGTCGCTCCTCGGTCCACCACTCGACGACCTGCGCGGCGAAGCCGTCGGCCGTCCCCACGGCCGCCAGCAGCGGCGCCGCGCCGACCCGGGCGCGCTTGGCGGGGGCGAAGCGAGCGACGGCCCGCACGGACGGCGGCAGGTCCGGGACCGGGAGGTGGCCGACGGCGGTGGCGGTCAGTTCGGCCACCTTGGCGCGCACGGGCTCGGGCGCCCGGTCGAGCAGCCGTGCCCGGACGGCGGAGCGAGCCGCGTCGTCAGCGGCGTCAGCGGCGACGGCGCCGTCGGCGCCGTCGGCGCGGTCGCCCGGCGCGCCCGGGTCGCCGCCGCCGTCCGTCATGACCGGTCAGGCTAGACCCGCCGACGGCCGCGGGCCGGGCGCGCGCCGCGGCGCTGTCGGGGGCGCTGTCGGGGGCGCTGTCGGGGGCGCTGTCGGGGGCGCTGTCGGGGGCGCGCCCTACCGTCCGCCCCGATGGACGCTCCCGCCCGTCCGGTCACCGGCCCGGACCCCCAGCTCTCGTTCGGCGAGCTCGGCACGCCGCTGTCGGCGGTCACCTTCGTCGTGGTCGACCTGGAGACCACCGGCGGCCCTCCCGACTCCGACGCCATCACCGAGATCGGCGCGGTCAAGGTGCGTGGGGGCGAGGTCGTCGGCGAGTTCGCGACGCTGGTCGACCCCGGGACGTCGGTCCCACCGGCGATCGTGTCGCTCACCGGGATCACGACGGCGATGGTCACCGGCGCGCCGCGGCTGGGCTCGGTGTTGGGCGCCTTCATGGAGTTCTGCGCGGGGGCGGTGCTCGTCGCGCACAACGCCCCGTTCGACGTCGGGCACCTGCGGGCGGCGTGCCGGCGCCACGGTCCGCCCTGGCCGCGGCCGGCCGTGGTGTGCACGGCACGGCTCGGGCGCCGCGTCCTCACGCGTGAGGAGGCGCCGTCCTGCCGGCTCTCGGCGCTCGCCACCCTGTTCCGGTGCGGTACACGCCCGATCCACCGCGCCCTCGACGACGCCCGGGCCACCGTCGACGTCCTGCACGGGCTGCTCGAGCGGGTCGGTGGCCGCGGGGTGTCGACGCTGGAGGACCTGCTGGCGCTGCAGGTCGAGGTCAGCCCGGTCCAGCGGGCCAAGCGGCACCTGGCCGACGCGGTCCCCGAGGCGCCCGGGGTCTATCTCTTCCGCGGGCCGGGCGACGAGGTGCTCTACGTCGGCACCAGCGGCGACCTGCGCCGACGCGTGCGCTCCTACTTCACCGGCGGCGACAAGCGGGCGCGCATCACGGAGATGGTCGGCCTGGCCGAGCGGGTCGACTGGGTGGTGTGCGCGCACGCGCTGGAGGCCGAGGTCCGCGAGCTGCGCCTGCTCGCCGGGCACGCGCCGCGCTACAACCGCCGCTCCCGCTTCCCGCACCGCGGGTGGTGGGTCGCGCTCACCGACGAACCCTTCCCCCGGCTCTCGGTGGTCCGCACCCCTCGCGCCGACGCGATCGGCCCCTTCGGGCGCCGGCCCGACGCGGTGCGGGCGGTCGAGGCCCTCCAGGACGCGGTGCCGCTGCGCCCGTGCACCCAACGCATTCCCGCCCGCGGCGCCGCGGGCACTCCCTGTGCGCTGCACGAGATGCGCCGCTGCGCCGCGCCGTGCGCGGGTCACGTCGACGTCGAGGCCTACCGGCCGGTCGTGGACGACGCCCGGGCCCTGGTGCGCGGCGCCGACGACACGGGGCTGCGCCGGCTCTCGCTCACCGTCACCGAGCTGGCGGCGGCCGAGCGCTTCGAGGACGCCGCGGCCCACCGCGACCGCCTGGCCGACCTCGCCGCCGCCCTCGGCCGGGTCCAGCGCCTGTCCGCGGTCGCCGGGGCGCCCGAGATGATCGCCGCCCGGCCGGACGGCGAGCGCGGGTGGGACCTCGCGGTCGTGCGCCACGGGCGCCTCGCCGCCGCGGGACGGGCCCGCCGCGGGGTGCCGCCGATGCCCGTCGTCGAGACGCTGGTGGCCACGGCGGAGACGGTCCGCCCCGGCGACGGGCCACTGCGTGGGGCGCCGCCCGAGGAGGTCGCCGTCGTGACGCGCTGGCTCGAGCGCCCCGGGACGCGCATGGTGCGCACCACGACGCCGTGGGCGATGCCCGCGTCCGGCGCGGGCGCCTGGGGTGCGTGGGTGGGCCGGGCCCGCGACGCGCGCCACGCGGACCACCGCCCCGAGCACGTGGGAGCGCGCGGGGAGCCGCCCTAGACTGCCCGCCACCCGGGGCATCCGGTCCCGCCGCGGAGAGGAGGAAGGCCCGTGATCACGGCCTTCGTGCTGGTCCACGCCGACGCCGACCGCATCCCCGAGACCGCCCAGGCCATCGCGGACCTCGAGGGCGTGTCCGAGGTCTATTCCTGCGCCGGCGACGTCGACCTCGTGGCCGTGGTCCGCGTCCGCGAGCACGAGCAGCTCGCCGACGTCATCGCCGGCGGCCTGAGCAAGGTGGGCGGGGTGCGCAGCACGACGACCCACATCGCCTTCCGGTCGTACTCGTCACGCGACGACGCGTCGGCGTTCGCGGTCGGCCTCGACTAGCTCGTTCAGCTCGACGGGTCGGTCTCGCGGGCCTGCCGGGCCACGGCCGACCAGCGCGCCAGCAGGTCGGCGGCCGCGCCGGAGTCGACGGCCTCGGCCGCCCGGCGCCGTCCGGCGGCCACGGCCTCGTGCAGGTCGCGCGCCGCGGCGTCCGAGACGGCCTCGTCGTGCGCGGCCAGCGCGGCTCCGGCGTTGAGCAGCACGGCCTCCCGCACCGCGCCGGGCTCGCCCGCGAACACCGCCCGGGCCACCGCGGCGTTGTGCGCGGCGTCGCCCCCGCGCAGCGCCTCGGGCCCCGAGCGCGGTACCGCGAGCGCGGCCGGGTCGAGCGTCTCCACGCGCACCCCGGCGGGACCGGCGTGCCACACGGTCGTGGTCGTGGCCGTGGTGACCTCGTCGAGCCCGTCGTCGCCGCGCACCACCACCGCGCGGTCGCCGCGCGCGGCGAGGACCTCGGCGAGGATCGGCGCGAACCGCACGTCCGCGCAGCCGATGAGCGCCGCCCCGGGACGGGCCGGGTTGGTCAACGGCCCGAGCAGGTTGAAGGCCGTCGGCACCCCGAGCTGGCCGCGCACCGGGCCGGCGTGGCGCATGGCCGGGTGGAAGACCTGGGCGAAGCAGAAGCCGATGCCGACCTCGTCCACGCAGCGCGCGACGGCGGCCGGACCGAGGTCGACGGGCACGCCGAGGGCCTCGAGCACGTCCACCGACCCGCTGCGCGACGACGCGGCCCGCCCGCCGTGCTTGACCACGCGCGCGCCGGCGGCGGCCACGACCACCGCGGCCATCGTCGAGATGTTGACGGTGTGCGCCCCGTCTCCGCCGGTGCCCACGACGTCGACGACCGGGCCGGGCACGTGCACCGGACGGGCGTGGGCCAGCATCGTGCGCGCGAGGCCCGCGATCTCCGGGGCCGTCTCGCCCTTGGCCCGCAGCGCGACCACGAACCCGGCGACCTGCGCCGGCGTGGCCTCGCCCGACATGACCTGGTCCATGGCCCACGCCGTGTCGTCCGCGGCGAGGTGCTCCCCCGCCAGCAACCGCCCGAGCAGCCCGGGCCAGCTCGGGGGCGCGACCGCCGCGCCGCCCGCCCGCCCGGTCACCCGCGGACGGCCGGACGGGCCCGCTCGCGCAGCACGGTGGCCACGGTCTCGGCCGCGGTCACCGGGTCGAGCGGCTGCACCAGCACCGCGTCGGCCTGCGACCACGTCGCCAGCCAGTGGTCGTCGCGCCGGCGCACGACGACGATCACCGGAGGCGGGTCGTCGCTCTCGTTCTTCAGCTGCCGGCAGACACCCATGCCGCCGGTGGGCTGGGCCTCGCCGTCGAGCACCGCGAGGTCGATCTCGCCCGCGTCGGCGGCGCCGAGCACGTCGGCGACGCTGGCCGCCTCCACGAAGCGCAGGCGCGGCAGGTCGGGCGCCGGGCGCCGCCCGACCGCGCTCGCGATGGCCTCGCGCACCTCGGGGCGGTGGCTCATGACCACGACCGTCAGGGTGGGTCCGGGGGCGGTCACCGCGAGGCCCCGGCACCGCGTCGCTGGGCGTCCGTCATGGCCGGGATGCTAGCGGTCGCCCCCCGGGGCCACGAGCGGCCGCCACACGGGTACGACGGCCCGACGTACGACGGGAGGTAGGAGAACCCGCAGGTGGGAGGCGGTGCAGGTCGACACGGGTGCACACCCCGCGGATCACGGTCTCGCCCCGACGGGCTGGTGTCGGGCGGAAGTGTCATCATGACCCGCGTGACGACCGCTCAGGGTGCGCCGGCGCCTTCCTTCAGCGCGAGGATTCACTCCCTCAACCGGCCCAACGTCGTCAGCGTGGGGACGATCATCTGGCTCGCCAGCGAGCTGATGTTCTTCGCCGGGCTGTTCGCCATGTACTTCGTCGCGCGTGCGAACGCCGAGGAGTGGCCGCCCTACCCCACCGAGCTGAACGTCCCGTTCGCACTGGTGAACACGATCATCCTCGTGGCCTCGTCGTTCACCTGTCAGTACGGCGTGTTCGCGGCCGAGCGCGGGGACGTGTTCGGGCTGCGGCGCTGGTACGCGGTCACGTTCGTGATGGGCCTGATCTTCGTGCTCGGCCAAGTCTACGAGTACTCGGTGCTGGTCACCGAGCACGCCACCACGATTGCCAGCAGCTCCTACGGCTCGGTCTTCTACATCACCACCGGGTTCCACGCGCTGCACGTGACGGGCGGCCTGGTCGCGTTCGTCCTGCTCGTCGCCCGCACGTTCCTGAGCCGCTTCACCCCGGCACAGGCCACCGCGGCGATCGTCGTCTCGTACTACTGGCACTTCGTGGACGTCGTCTGGATCGGTCTGTTCGCCGTCATCTACTTCATCCGCTGAGCGCCGTGACCACCACACCGCAGGACCCGCAGCATCCCCAGCGAGGAGAGCTCGAGGTTGGGCACCCCATGAGTGACGAGAAGCCCCGCACGGCCCGCACCCGGGCGCGCCGCGGGTCGAAGATGCGGCGCCGCCTGTCCGGCCTCCTCGCCCTGGGCGTCGCGCTGGTCGCCGTCGGCGGCCTCTACACCGTGATCACCCCGGACCCCGAGCCGGCGCTCGCCGCCGACCCGGCGATCGTCCGCGAGGGCCAGCAGATCTACGACAACTCCTGCATCACCTGTCACGGCACCAACCTGCAGGGCGTCGAGGGTCGCGGGCCGAGCCTCATCGGCGTCGGCGAGGCGTCGGTGTACTACCAGGTCTCCACCGGCCGGATGCCGCTCGCGGCGCAGGGCGCGGCGGCCGAGCGCAAGCCCCCGCGGTTCAACGAGGCCCAGATCGACGCGCTGGGGGCCTACATCCAGGCGAACGGCGGTGGTCCCGTGACGCCGGTCGTCGCCCAGGGCGAGCAGCTGCGCGGGAACGACCTCGGCCGCGGCGGCGAGCTGTTCCGGCTGAACTGCGCCCAGTGCCACAACTTCACGGGTCGCGGCGGGGCGCTCTCGTCGGGCAAGTTCGCGCCGAACCTCGACCCGGCGAGCGAGCGACAGATCTACGCGGCGATGCTCTCCGGCCCGGCCAACATGCCGACCTTTGCCGACTCCCAGCTCAGCCCCGACGAGAAGCGCGACATCATCGGTTACATCAAGTCGGTCGGCGCGGCGAACGAGGCGACCGACCCGGGCGGCGCGGGGCTCGGTGGCTTCGGTCCGGTGCCGGAGGGCGCCGTGGCGTTCTTCGTCGGTCTCGCCGCCCTCATCGGTATCTCTCTGTGGATCGGATCCCGCCAGTGACTCGCCCCGACCAGGACGCGGCATCGCCCATGCAGTCGCACCCGTCGGACGCCGTGCCGCGCGTCCCGTCCGACGAGGAGCTCGCCCGGATGAGCACCGAGGACCTCGTGCGCCTCGGCAACCGGCTCGACGACATCGAGATCGTCTCGGAGCGTGATCGCTTCCCGGTGCCCGGGACGCGCGCCGAGAAGCGCGCCGAGCGCCAGGTCGCGGGCTGGTTCATCCTCGCGACCCTCAGCGGCATCGCCTTCCTCGTGGCGTTCATCGCGTGGCCGTGGGAGTACGTGGCGCCCTTCGAGGAGGGCGCTTTCTGGTACACGCTCTACACCCCCGTCATCGGCTTCACGTTCGGTTTCGCGGTCTTCGCCCTCGGCATGGGCGTCATCGCCTACTCGAAGAAGCTGCTGCCCGAGGACCTGACGATCCAGCAGCGCCACGACGGCCGGTCCCCCGAGGTGGATCGACGTACGGCCGCCGCGCGCCTGGTGCAGACGGGGCAGCGCAGCGGCCTCACCCGCCGCAAGATGGTCGTCCGCTCCGTGGGCGCCGCCGGCGGCGTCCTGGGCGTGGGGGTCCTGGTGGCCGCGTTCGGCGGGTTCATCAAGAACCCGTGGAAGGAAGGCCCGAACTCGCCCCTGCTGGTCACGGACTGGCATTCCGAGGACGGCGAGCGCGTCTACCTCCGTCGCAACACCGGGGTGGCCGAGGACGTCGTCCTCGTCCGTCCGGGTGACCTCGAGCCCGGATCGATGGAGACGGTCTACCCCTTCAAGGAGTCCATGCGGACCCATCCCGAGGAGCTGGCCCACGTCCTGAAGTCGCCGGACTCGCCGGTCATGCTGATCCGGTTGCGCCCGAACGTGACCGTGATCAAGCGGGAGGGCCAGCAGGACTTCAACTACGGCACGCTGTTCGCCTACTCCAAGATCTGTACGCACATGGGATGCCCCACGTCGCTGTACGAGGACCAGACGAACCGCATCCTCTGCCCCTGCCACCAGTCGCAGTTCCTGGCCAACGAGTACGCCAAGCCCATCTTCGGCCCGGCGGCCCGTCCTCTACCGCAACTGCCGATCGCGGTGGACGATCAGGGGTACCTGTACGCACGCAGCGACTTCATCGAACCGGTGGGTCCGGCGTTCTGGGAGCGGAACTCATGAGTGCGATCACCACACCCACCCGCAAGGGCGGCAGCACGGCGATGAAGCTCGTCGGCACCGCGGCCGACGAGGCGGACAGCCGGTTCCACCCCGCCGGACCTCTCCGTCGGCAGATCAACAAGGTCTTCCCCACCCACTGGTCGTTCATGCTGGGCGAGATCAACATCTACGCGTTCATCGTGTTGTTGATCTCGGGAACGTGGCTGGCGGTCTTCTACGACCCCTCGATGGCCGAGGTGACCTACGAAGGGCTCTACGTCCCGCTGCAGGGCGTCGAGATGACCCGGGCGTACGAGTCGACCCTCAACATCTCGTTCGACGTCCGCGGCGGGCTCTTCATCCGCCAGGTCCACCACTGGGCGGCGCTGCTCTTCGTCGCGGCGATGATCGCGCACATGATGCGGACGTTCTTCACCGGGGCGTTCCGCCGGCCGCGTGAGACCAACTGGGTCCTGGGCGTCGTCCTGCTGCTCACCGGCATGATCGAGGGCTTCCTCGGCTACTCGCTGCCCGACGACCTGCTCTCCGGCACCGGTATCCGCACCGGCGTCTCCGCGATCATCCTGTCGATCCCGGTCATCGGGACATGGCTGCACTGGGTCGTGTTCGGCGGGGAGTACCCGGGCAACATCATCATCCCGCGCCTGTACATCGTCCACGTCTTCCTGCTGCCCGGGATCATCACGGCGGTCATCGCGCTGCACGTGGCGCTGGTGTGGTTCCAGAAGCACACCCAGTTCCCCGGGCCGGGGCGCACCGAGCGCAACGTCGTGGGTGTCCGCATCCTGCCGACGTTCGCGGCCAAGGCCGGCGGCTTCACCGTCGTCTCGATCGGCTTCATGGCCATCATGGGCGGCGTGTTCCAGATCAATCCGATCTGGAACCTCGGGCCCTACAACCCCGTGAAGGTGTCGGCCGGCTCGCAACCCGACTGGTACATGGCCATCTTCGACGGGGCGGTCCGATTGTGGCCGGCGTGGGAGATGTACCTCTTCGGCCGGTACACCGTCTCGGCGATCTTCTTCCCCGCCGTGATCGGCATGGGTCTGCTGACGACGTTGCTCGCGCTCTACCCGCTCATCGAGCGCAAGCTGACCGGCGACGAGGCGCACCACAACCTGCTGCAGCGCCCGCGTGACGTCCCGGTCCGGACGGCCACCGGCATGATGGCCATGTTCTTCTACTTCTGGCTGCTCGTGGCCTGCGGCAACGACATCATCGCCTACACGTTCGACATCTCCCTGAACGTGATGACGTGGATCGGCCGCATCGGGCTGCTCGTCGGCCCGCCGATCGTCTACTTCGCCACCTACCGGATCTGCCTCGGCCTCCAGCGCAGCGACCGTGAGGTGCTCGAGCACGGCATCGAGACCGGCCACATCAAGCGCCTGCCGCACGGTGAGTTCGTGGAGGTGCACCAGCCGCTGGGCGGCGTCGACGACCACGGCCACGCGGTGCCGCTGGCCTACCAGGGCGCCAAGGTGCCGAAGCGCATGAACGACCTGGGTTCGGCCGGCGAGCCGCTCAAGGGCGGCTGGTTCCGTCCCGACCCCGCCGAGGAGCAGGACAAGCTCACCAGCGGGCCACGGGGCGGCGACCCGATGGAGGTCGAGCCGGGCGAGAGCCGCGAGCTCGCCGGACGTCCCGACGCCGGGCGTCCACGCGACATCCAGGAGTAGCACACCGCACGACCGCCGACGGGCCGGGAGCGTCACCGCGACGCTCCCGGCCCGTCGTCGTCGTACACCCCCGCGCTTCCCGCGCTCCCCTACCGCTGCTGTGGCACACGGGGTGTGCCAGCAATGCGGCTTTGCTGGCGTTCAACGCCAGGATCGCCACAGCCACGCCGCGGCGACACGCCGACGACGGCTGCGAGTACGGCCCCGAGCACGGCCCGAGGCACAACCCCGAGCACGGCCCCCAAAAGGACCACCCACCCCCGCGAGCCAGGCTTTCGCGATCCTGGGCCCCGCAGCACTGCGAGGGGCACGTCCGGCATCCGGATCGGGCTTCCTCCGCTGCCGTCCGTGCCCCTCGCGCGACCGTCCGGGAGGAGGCCCGCTCCCCCGGCCCCACCCCGAAGGCACCGGACGCGTCCTCACCGCCGCCGGCATCGATCACGTCCTCGAGCCCCCGGGGCACCGCCGCCACCCACCCCGTGCGTGCCACGAACGCCCCGTTCGCCTGGCGAGAAGCAGCGAACAGCGCGCTCGCTGCACCCGAGAGCCCGTCCAGCCGGCCCGGGGAAACACCACGGCCCCGCTCCGGCAGGCGGAGCGGGGCCGTGGAGAGGCCGGGAAGGTGCGCGCGTCAGTGCGCCTCGGGACCGACGTGGTACTCGAACACGAGACCGCAGATGGCGATGATGAGGCCCACGGCACCGGTGATGATGAGCCACCACTGCCAGTAGGCCACACCCAGACCCGTCACGGCGGCGCCACCGGCGACGGCGATGGGCCAGTAGCTGCCGGGGCTGAAGAAGCCCAGGTCGCCGGCGCCGTCGGAGACCTCGGCCTCGGGGTTGTCCTCCGGGCGCTCCTCGAGCCGGCGCGCCACGAACCGGAAGTACGTCCCGATGATCAGGGTGAGGCCACCGGTCAGCGTCAGGGCGACGATGCCGACCTCCTCTCCGGAGAGGACGCCGTACACGATCGCGCAGACGAAGCAGAAGACCGTGAGGATCTCGAAGATGCGGGATTCGACTCTCACCGGGTCCTCGCTCTCGGGTGGATGGGACGGGTGCGCAACGTCGCTACCGGATGGCCTGTTGGGCCGTCGGGTCCGGGTTGTAGACGTAGGTGGTGATCGATTCGGGGTTGCAGAGCTCGCCGCAGTTCATCGCCCCGAGCGCCTCGTTCGTGGTGTAGGGCTGCCCGGTCACGGGGTTGACCTGCTGGCGCAGGCCCAGGAACTGGTCGAACAGGTTCGGCGGCAGGGCGCGGACCTCGAAGTTCATCATCGAGTGGTAGGCGCCGCAGTACTCCGCGCAGCGACCGACGAACGCGCCGGGACGCTCGATGCGCTCGATGATCCAGCTGTTCTTCTGGTCGTTCTGTTCCGGGTACGGGAAGACGTCGCGCTTGAAGAGGAACTCCGGCACCCAGAAGGAGTGGATGACGTCCTTCGACTCCTGGGTGAACTGGATGGGCCGGTCGGTGGGCAGCACGAGGATCGGGACCGAGCTCGTGGTGCCGACGACGGAGGCCGGCAGGCCGTTGGGCGCGATGGTCTCGGGGTAGGTGAACTCCCAGTTCCACTGGAACCCGGTGATGTCGACGCGGAGCTCGTTGCCCGTGGGCGCGCGGTCGACGACGTTCTGGACGACCACGGTGAAGTAGAAGAGCACCGCCACGATGATCAGCGGGATCACCGTGAGCACCAGCTCGAGCGGGAGGTTGTACTGGAACTGCCGGGGCAGGTCCGACGCGCCGGCCTTCTTGCGGTGGAACGCGACGGTCCACGCGGTGAGGCCCCAGACGATGGCGCCGACGACGAGCGCGGCGATCGCGGCGCCGGTCCACAGCGTGCGCATCTGTTCGGCCTCGGGCGTGACCCCGACCGGCCAGCCGAAGCGCAGCACCTCGTCGACCGAGCACCCGGAGGTGGTCACCGCGACCACGACGGCGGCCGCGGCCAGGCCCAGGACCCGGCGCGCGCGACCGGTGCGGGCCCGGGGCGGCGTCCCATCTCGGCGCACTGCTGCTGCCTTCCTCCTCGCGCGGTGCCCCCGCCCGATCAGGGGCACGGACGGCCCCGGACGGTGCGGCGAGCGGCCCGGCGACCCGGGCCCCGACGTCGCTGCGGAGACTAGCCGAGCCAGCCACTACGCGCTGTCGGAGGGGCGCGCGGGGCGGCACGGGTCGGCACACCGGGGTCGTCATACTGAACACGCCCCGCGCGTGGTGGCGGGGCACGTGACCGGAGGAACCGGAGGTGTCAGCGGACGCGTGTGCGGGCTGATGGGATTGATCACGCCGGGCGGCGAGGGCGCGGCGCGCGCCGAAGCGGTGCGCCACAGCCTCGTCTGCATGCGACACCGGGGACCCGACGAATCCGGTGAGTGGCACGACGACGACGTGGTGCTCGGGTTCAACCGGCTCTCGATCATCGACGTCGAGGGCTCCCACCAGCCCCTGACCTACGCCAGCGACCGTTACCGGATCGTGTTCAACGGCGAGATCTACAACTACCTCGAGCTGCGCGAGGAGCTCACCCGCGACCACGGCGTGCAGTTCGTGACCGAGGGCGACACCGAGGCCATCGTCGCGGCCTACGACGTCTGGGGCCGTGACGCCGTCCGACGGTTGCGGGGCATGTTCGCGTTCCTCATCTGGGACACCCACGAGCGCGTGCTGTTCGGCGCCCGCGACCCGTTCGGCATCAAGCCGCTGTTCGTCTCCGCCGGCCCGAACGGCGTCGCCTTCGCCAGCGAGAAGAAGAGCCTGCTCGAGCTGGCCAAGGCCCTCGGCGAGCCGACCACGGCACCCGACCCCGCCGCGCTGCAGCACTACCTGCAGCTGCAGTACGTCCCCGAGCCGCTCACGCTGCACCGCGCGATCCGCCGCGTCGAGTCGGGTACGTCGTTCACCGTCTCCCCCGGCGAGCCGCTCGCCACCGAGCGGTACTTCCACCCCACGTTCGACGTGAAGCCGGTCGACGACGAGACCCGCGTGCACGCCGAGATCACCGAGGTGCTGCGCGACTCGGTGGCCAAGCACATGCGCGCCGACGTCACGGTGGGCTCGTTCCTCTCGGGCGGCATCGACTCGACGGTCATCGCGGCGCTGGCCCGCGAGCACAACCCGGACCTCATGACCTTCACCAGCGAGTTCGCGCGGGAGGGCTACTCCGAGGCCGACGTCGCCCGCGAGTCGGCCGAGGCGATCGGCGTGCGGCACGTGGTCCGGACGGTCAGCGCCCAGGAGATGATGGACGCGCTGCCGCTGATCGTCTGGTACCTCGACGACCCCGTGGCCGACCCGGCGCTCGTGCCGCTGTGGTTCGTGGCCCGCGAGGCGCGCAAGCACGTCAAGGTCGTGCTCTCCGGGGAGGGCGCCGACGAGCTCTTCGGCGGCTACACCATCTACAAGGAGCCGCTGTCGCTCGCGCCGTTCGAGAAGCTGCCCGGCGCGGTGCGCAAGCTCGCCGGGGCGCTGTCGACGAAGCTGCCCGACGGGATGCGCGGCAAGGACCTGCTGCGCCGGGGCGCGCTCCCCCTGGAGCAGCGCTACTACGGCAACGCCCGCATCTTCCGCGACGACCAGCTCGGCGCGGTCCTGCGCGGCCACGACCCCGAGCTCTCGCACGTCGACGTGACCCGCCCGATCTACGCCGACTCGGGCAGCTGGGACCCGGTGGCGCGCATGCAGCACGTCGACCTGTTCACCTGGCTGCGCGGGGACATCCTCGTCAAGGCCGACAAGATGACGATGGCCAACTCCCTCGAGCTGCGCGTGCCGTTCCTCGACCGCGAGGTGTTCGAGGTGGCGTCGCACCTGCCGACCGAGCAGAAGGTCGCGCACGGCACGACGAAGTACGCCCTGCGCCGTGCAATCGAGGACATCGTGCCGCCGCACGTGCTGCACCGGCGCAAGCTCGGGTTCCCGGTGCCGATCCGCTTCTGGCTGGCCCACGACATGCTCGAGTGGGCCCGCGGGATCGTGCGCGACTCCCAGACCGAGGCGATCCTCGACAAGGCGGCGGTGCTGAGGCTCATCGACGAGCACCGCACCGGTCCCGTCGACCACTCGCGACGCATCTGGACGCTGCTCGTCTTCATGCTGTGGCACGGCATCTTCGTCGAGGAGCGCATCCGTCCGGAGATCCCGGAGCCGAACTACCCGGTGTATGCCTGAACGTGCCCCACGCAACGGTGCGGTCCCGGACGCCCCGGGTTTCACCTAGGGTCGATCGCTGGTCCGAAGGACGTAAGCCATTCGAGAGGCATCCATGGACGTACTGGGGATCGGCAACGCGATCGTCGACGTGCTCTTCCGCACCGACGACGACACCATCCGGGCGCACGAGCTGCCCAAGGGCGGCATGACGCTCATCGACGAGACGCAGGCGGAGAAGCTCTACACCGAGGCCGGTGAGACCACCGAGCGCTCGGGTGGCAGCGTCGCCAACGCCATCGCCATCGCGGCCGCCCTCGGCGCCGACGCGGGGTACGTCGGGAAGGTCTCGGACGACCGCCTCGGCACCTCGTTCACCGAGTCGATCCGCTCGCACGGGGTGCACTTCACGACCCCGGCGCTCTCCGGGAGCCCGGCGACCGCCCGCTGTCTGGTCATGGTCACCCCGGACGGCGAGCGCACGATGTCGACGTTCCTCGGCGCCTGCACGGCGCTGGGCCCCGACGACATCGAGCAGGACGACGTCGCCGGCAGCAGGGTCAGCCTCATCGAGGGCTACCTCGCCGACACCGAGCAGGCCCGCGCGACGATCGGCAAGGTCGTCGACGCCGCCGCGAAGAGCAAGGCCCGGGTGGGCCTGACGCTCTCCGACGCCGGCTGCGTCGACCGTCACCGCGAGTACTTCCGCGAGCTCGCCCGTGAGAACGTCGAGATCATCATCGCCGACGAGGACGAGATGGCGGCCCTGGTCGGTGATGAGCCGGCCACCTCGCTGCTGCGGGGCAACGGCGGCAACTGCGAGCTCGTGATCGTCACCCACGGGGAGAAGGGGTCGACGGTGTACGCCCCGGGCGGCGTCGTCGAGGACGTCCTGGTGCACCCGGCCGAGCAGCTCGTCGACACCACCGGCGCCGGCGACGCCTACGCCGGCGGGTTCCTCTACGGCTGGACCCGCGGGCTCGATCTGGCGACCTGCGGGCGGATCGGCGCCGTCGCCGCGTCCCTCGTCGTCGCCCAGCTCGGTGCGCAGCCGCCGGAGGGCCTGCGCGAGAAGGTCGCCGCCCTGGTCCCAGGCCTGGAGGTGCGCTGACGCGCACGCACACGACGGGCCCCGGACCTCGATCGAGGTCCGGGGCCCGTGTGTGTCAGCGCGTCAGTTGAAGCTGTCGCCGCAGGCGCACGACCCACCCGCGTTGGGGTTGTCGATGGTGAAGCCCTGCTTCTCGATGGTGTCGACGAAGTCGATGACCGCGCCCTGCAGGTACGGCGCGCTCATGCGGTCGACCGCGACGGTCAGGCCGTTGAAGTCGCGCTCGAGGTCGCCGTCGAGCGAGCGGTCGTCGAAGAAGAGCTGGTAGCGCAGGCCCGCGCAGCCACCCGGCTGGACGGCGATGCGCAGCGACATGTCGTTGCGACCCTCCTGGTCGAGCAGGGCCTTCGCCTTGCCGGCGGCGGCGTCGGTCAGCTCGACGCCGTGCGGCTGAGCTGACGGAGCCTCGACCTCGGTCGGCGCTGCGGGGTTCTCGACGGTCATGGTTCTCCCTTGAGCTCCCGGGACGGACGCTGTGCACACTCCTGCTCGGCACAACCCGGTCGCGGTGCCGTGTGTTCCCTCGGGGCCCACCCGGTGTGCCCCGCGGCCGACGTCCATCGTCGCACACGTCGCGCGCCGCGACCTGCGAGCGCGCTCACCCCGGCGGCCGCGCTCCCCACCGCCGGGCGACACCCTCGGCGAGGTCGGCCAGCCGGGCGGCGGGCTCGGCCAGCGCGGCCTCGACCGACCCCGCGTCGGCGGCCACCGAGTAGGCGCCCTCCAGACCGGCCTCCAGCGCCTCGCCGGTGCTCAGGTCGACCTGACCGGCCAGCGCGATGCACGGCACGCCCCGCTCGCGGGCCCGGGCGGCCACGACCGAGACGAGCTTGCCGTGCAGCGACTGTCCGTCGAGCCGGCCCTCGCCGGTGACCACGAGGTCGGCCCGGGCGAGGGCCTCGTCGAGGCCGGCGACCTCGCGGACCAGCTCGCCGCCGGCGACCCGTCGCGCCCCGAGCGCCGCCAGCGCCGCACCCAGCCCGCCCGCCGCGCCCGTCCCCGGCTGCTCGGGGAGGTCGGGGCGCCCGCAGGCCTCGGCCAGCACCGCGCCCCACGCCCGCAACGCGGCGTCGAGGGCCGCGACGGTGTCGGCGTCCGCGCCCTTCTGCGGCCCGAACACCGCGGCGGCACCCTCGGGGCCGGTCAGGACGTGGTCGACGTCGGCGGCGACGACGAGCCCCACGCCGGCGAGGCGCTCGTGCACCGCGGCGAGGTCGTCGAGCCGGGCGACCCGCGCCAGCGCCCCTCCCCCGTCGGCGAGCGCCCCACCCTCCGCGTCACGCGCCGTCGCGCCGAGCGCGGCGAGCATCCCCGCACCGCCGTCGGTGCACGCCGAGCCGCCGAGCCCGACGACGATCGTCGACGGCCCGCGCGCGGCGGCGGCCGCGACCAGCTCGCCGACGCCCCGGCTGGTGGCCGCCGAAGCGGTGTCCGGGGTGCGCTCCGCGACGAGGTGCAGTCCGCACGCCGAGGCCGACTCGACGTAGGCGGTCGTCGAGCTCCGCCGCGCCCCGTCTCCCGCCCCGTCGAGCTCGAGCCAGGTCGCGACGGTGGGCGCCCCGAGCGGGCCGGTCACCTCGACGTCGTGGCGGGTGCCGCCACGGGCGGTGTGGAGGACCTCGACGAACCCGGTGCCGCCGTCGGCGAGGGGCAGCAGCACGCACGTGTCGTCGGGGACCGACCGCGCCCATCCCCGCGCCATCGCCGCGGCGGCCTCGGCGGCGGTCAGGCTGCCGCCGAAGGAGTCGGGGGCGAGCAGCACGCGCATGGCGAGCACGGTAGGGGGTCGCGCGGGAGACGGAGCGCAGCGGAGCTCGACCCTGGACGAGGTGCCCTATCCTGGGCGACGTGAACTTCCTGCGCCGTGGTTCGTCGTCTGGCTCCGCGTCCCCCTCCGAGGCTGCCGACACCGCGACCGGTGCCGAGGCCGAGGACCGGGAGACGGTCGTCGTCGGCGAGCGGGCGCGGACGGCGGGCAAGGGACGCCCGACGCCGTCGCGACGCGACGCGCAGGGCAAGCGGCGCGGCCCGGTGGCGCCGGCGCCGAAGACCCAGCGGGAGGCGATGAAGCGGGCCCGCGCCCTGCGCGGCAACAAGGACGACCGCCGCAAGGCCGCCGCCGATCGCCGCAAGCGCATGATGGCCGGCGACGACGCGGTGCTCCTGCCCCGCGACCGCGGTCCCGCCCGGGCCTACGCGCGCGACCTGATCGACTCGCGGCGCAACCTCATGGGCCTGTTCATGCCGCTCGCGGTGGTCATCTTCATCACGGTGATCGTCCCCGTGCCGCAGGTGCAGACCCTGGGCAGCCTGATCTGCCTGGTGATGCTCGTGATGATGGCGCTCGAGGGCGTCCTGCTCGGCCGCTACGTCGTCTCCAACGTCCGCGCCAAGTTCCCCGACGAGCAGATCGGCGGCCTGTCCTACGGCTGGTACGCCTTCACCCGCGCCACCCAGCTGCGCCGGCTGCGCATGCCCGCGCCCCGGGTCGCGCGCGGCACCAAGGTGGCCTGATCCCGCGGGCCCTCGTCCTCGGCGGCACGCGGTCGGGTAAGTCCGCGTACGCCGAGGGGATGCTCGACCCCGCGGGGCCCGCGCTCTACGTCGCGACCGCCCGCGGTGTCGACCCGGACGCGGACCCCGAGTGGGCCGACCGCGTGGCGGTGCACCGCGCCCGGCGCCCGTCGTCGTGGCGCACCGTGGAGGACGCGGACCTGCCGGCGGTGCTCGCCGTGCGCCGCGACGAGCCCGTGCTGGTCGACGACCTCGCCACCTGGGTGACCGGCCTGCTCGACGACGCCGGCTGGGCGCGCGACGCGCCGTCGGTGGCGGCCGGGCGCGATGCGCTCACGGCGGCGGTAGGGGGCTACGAGGGGCACCTCGTGCTCGTGTCGGCGGAGGTCGGGCTGGGGGTCGTGCCCTCGACCAGCGCCGGGCGACGCTTCCGCGACGAGCTCGGCGCGCTGAACCAGTCCCTCGCGGCCGTCTGCGACGAGGTGTGGCTGCTGGTGGCCGGGCTGCCGCTGCGGCTGCGGTGAGCGCCACCGGCTACCGTCGCGGCTGATCGCCCGGATCGAGGAGGGGACCCGCGTGCACCCGGTCGCGACCGGCGCTGGCAGCTCCGCGCCGCCCGGTGTGGCGCCCCCGGACGAGGCGACCCGCCGCGAGGCGGCCGCCGCGCTGCCGGGTGGCACGTACGGCCGGCTCGAGGACCTCGCGGCGTGGCTCGCCGCCTGCCAGGGCCGCGCGCCGGCCCGGGCACCGCGGCGGGCGCGCGCCGTGCTGTTCGCCGCCGACCACGGCATCGCCGCGGCCGGTGTCTCCGCCCACGCCGCCGACGAGACCGCCGCGCGGGTGGCGGCCGTCCGCGACGGCGTGGCCGCCGTCTGCCGGTTCGCCGAGGCCGCCGGCGCGGGCCTGCGGGTCGTCGACGTCGGCCTCGCCGCCGCGGCACCCGGGGACGAGCGCGACGACCGCGCGGTGGCGCGCGGCAGCGGGCGGCTCGACGTCGAGGACGTGCTCACCGAGGAGCAGGCGCTCGCCGCCCTGCGCAGCGGGCGGGAGGTGGCCGACGAGGAGGTCGACGAGGGCGCCGACCTGCTGGTCGTCGGCGAGCTCGCCGTGGGCGTCAGCACCCCCACCGCGGTGCTCGCCGCGGCGATGACCCGGCGGGAGCCGGTGGCCGTGGTGGGCCGCGGCAGCGGGATCGACGACCGGGTGTGGATGGTCAAGGCGGCGGCGGTCCGCGACGGGCTGTGGCGCACCCGGGCGGTGGGCCGCGACCCGCGGGGCCTGCTGCGCGTGGCCGGCGGGGCGGACCTGGCGGCGCTCACCGGCTTCCTCGCGCAGGCCGCGCGCCGGCGGACCCCGGTGGTGCTCGACGGTGCAGCGACGGCCGTGACCGCCCTGCTCGCCGACGCCGACGCCCCCGGCGCGCGGGCCTGGTGGGTGGCGGGAACACGCTGTCCCGAGCCCGCGCAGGCGCTCGCGCTCGACGTCCTGGGGCTCGAGCCGTTGCTCGACCTGCAGATGCGCGCCGGCCAGGGCACCGGGGCGCTCGCCGCCGTGGGCCTGCTGCGCGCCGCGGTCTCCGTGACGGGGTGAGGTGACCGGGCCCGTCCGCGGCGGGCTGGCGCTGGCCGTCGCGATGTTCACCGTCGTCCCGCTGCGCGCCCCGCGCATCGACCGCGCCGCGGCCGGGGTCGCCGTCGCCGTCGTGCCGGTGGTGGGCGTGCTGCTGGGCACGGGGCTGGGCGCCGTGGCCGCGGGGCTGGTCGCGGCCGGCGCGCCGGGGCTGCTCGCCGGGTTCGTGGCGGTCGGCCTGGGTGCGGCGGCGACGCGGGGGCTGCACCTCGACGGGCTCGCCGACCTCGCCGACGGGCTGGGCGGCCACGGCGACGCGGCCCGCACCCTGGCGATCATGCGCGATCCCGGGGTCGGCGCGTTCGCGGTGATCTGGCTGGTCGTGGTGCTCGCGGTGCAGGCCACGGCGCTCGGTGCCCTGGCGGAGCGCGGGGTGCTCGTCGCGACGGTGGCCGGGGGCCTGGCGCTCGGGCTGGGGCGCGCGGCGTTCGCCTGGGTGGCGCGCCGCGGGGTGCCGGCAGCGTCGCCCGACGGCCTGGGCGCGCTCGTCGCCGGGACCCAGCCGATGTGGGTCGCACCGGCGTGGCTCGTCGTGCTGGCCGGGGCGGCGTCCCCGGTGCTGGAGCTCCACGCCGTCGGCGCAGCGTTCGCGGCCGCGGTCGTGGTCGTGGTCGCCGCCGCCCACGCCCGCCGGCGCCTCGGCGGGGTCTCGGGCGACGTCTTCGGCGCCTGCGCCGAGCTGGCCGTCACCGCGACCCTTGGCACTGCGTGCTTGTGAGCGCTCGTCCGTGCCAGGGCACGGACGAGCGCGCACACGTGCGTCAGTGCAAACGCACCATCCAGCCGTGGGGGTCGGGCGCCGCGCCCCGCTGGATGGCGGTGAGCCGATCGCGCAGCCGCTGGGTCATCGGGCCCGGGGTGCCGTCGCCGATGTCGTACGCGCCGCCCTCGTGCTTCACCGTGCCGACCGGCGTGATCACCGCGGCCGTGCCGCACGCGAACACCTCGGTGAGGTGGCCCGCCGCGACCTCCTTCTCCATCTCCTCGGTGGAGATCCGACGCTCGGTGACCGTGGCGCCCTCCTCCTTCGCGAGCTGGAGCAGCGAGCGGCGGGTGACGCCGGGCAGCAGCGAGCCCGACAGCTCGGGGGTGACGACCTCGACGTGGCCGGCGGGGTCGGTGAACACGAAGAAGAGGTTCATGCCCCCCATCTCCTCGATCCACCGGTGCTCGAAGCCGTCGAGCCACACGACCTGGTCGCAGCCCTGCGCCGACGCCTGGGCCTGTGCCGCGAGCGAGGCGGCGTAGTTGCCGCCGCACTTGGCCTCGCCGGTGCCCCCGGGCACGGCGCGCACGTAGTCGGTGGACAGCCAGACCGTCACCGGGGCCAGCCCGCGGGGGAAGTAGGCGCCGGCCGGGGAGGCGATGAGCAGGTAGAGGTACTCCTCGCTGGGCCGCACCCCCAGCCCTGACGACGACCCGAACATGAACGGCCGCAGGTACAGCGAGTCCTCCCCGCCGGCGGCCGGGACCCAGCGCTCGTCGACGGCGACGAGCTCGCGCAGCGAGTCGAGGAACAGCTCCTCGGGCACCGGCGGCATCGCCAGCCGCTCGGCCGAGCGAGCCATGCGGGCCGCGTTGGCCGCGGGCCGGAACGCGTGGATCGAGTCGTCGGCCCAGCGGTAGGCCTTGAGCCCCTCGAAGATCGTCTGGCTGTAGTGCAGGACGACGGACGCCGGGTCCATCGACAACGGCCGGTACGGACCGACCTCGGCGTCGTGCCAGCCCCGGACGGCGTCCCACGAGGCGGTGACCATGTGGTCGGTGAAGTGCTTGCCGAACCCGGGCGCGGCCAGTACCTCCGCCACGCGCTCCGCGGTCGCCGGGGCGGGGTGCGGGGTGCGGGCGAAGGTCGTACTCATGGGGCCAGACTAGTCGCCCGGGGCAAGGCTCTCCGGCGAACCCAGCGCCGCCCGCGTCACCAGTCCGGCGACCCGCCCGTCGCGCACGACCCAGGCGGCGTCGGCGTCGCCGAGGCTCGCCCGGGCGGTCTCGATCCCCTCCCCCGCCCCGACGCCGGGCGCCGGGGGGTCGACGTGCGCCAGCACGGGCTCGTCCTCGGCGAGCCCCTCCAGGCCCGCGGCCGTCACCGCCCCGAGGATCTCCGCGGGCGCCGCCGGACCCTCGCGGTCGTGCGCGACCGGCGCGGGACCGGGCACGCGGGCCAGCACGTCCCGCGCCCGCCCGACCGTCCACGACGCCCGCACCACCGGCACGTCGCACCGGCAGGTCCCCGACCAGCGGTCCGTCGCCGTGGGCCTCGGTGAGGAACCCGAGCCGGCGCAGCCAGCCGTCGTCGAAGTACTTCGACAGGTAGGCACGCCCCGAATCGGGCGCGATGACGACGACGAGGTCGTCGGGCCCGAGGTCGCGGGCCACCCGCAGCGCGCCGGCCACCGCCGTCGCCGACGACCCGCCGAGCAGCAGGCCCTCCTCCCGGGCGAGGCGCCGCGCCGTGGCCATCGTCGTGCGGTCGTCGACGCGGACCACCTCGTCGGCCACCCCGCGGTCCCAGTTGGCGGGCCAGGGGTCGTCCACGGTGTCGGGGTGGCGGTAGTGCCCGATCGCCTCGACGTAGTACGGGCTGCCGTCGCCGCCGCCGTACGCCGAGGTCTCCGGGTCGACCCCGACCACGCGCACCGGTCCGCGCGCCTTCAGCTCCGCGCCCGTGCCCGACAGCGTGCCGCCGGTGCCGATGCCCGCGACGAGGCACGTCACCCGGCCGCCGGTCTGCTCCCAGATCTCCGGCGCGGTCGTGTCGCGGTGGGCCTGCGGGTTGGCGGGGTTGCCGTACTGGTCGGCGAGCCACCCGCCCGGGGTCTCAGAGGCGATCCGCGCGGCCAGGTTGGTGACGTGGCGCGGGTCCTCGCGTGTGAGCCCGCCGGGCGTCCTCACGACCTCGGCGCCGTAGGCGCGCAGGGCGGCGATCTTCTCGGCCGCCGTGGTGTCCGGGACGACGATCATCGTGCGATAGCCGAGGACCCCGCCGACCAGCGCCAGCCCGATGCCCGTGTTGCCCGACGTGCCCTCGACGATCACCCCGCCCGGACGCAGGACGCCCGCCGCCTCGGCGGCGCGCACCATGGCCAGCGCCGCCCGGTCCTTCACGCTGCCGCCGGCGTTCTGCCACTCGGCCTTGACGTAGACGCGGGGCGCCAGGTCCGCCACGACCCGGCGCAGCCGGATCAGCGGGGTGGCGCCGATGGCGTCGAGCACCGACTCGTGCACGCTCCCGGACACGTCGCGTGTCTACACGCCCTTTGCGCTGCGCGCGTGTGCGCGGTTGCCCGTGCCGGGGCACGGGCACGCACTCACGAGCGCGGAGCGCAAACTGGCCCGGTGACGTTCACGGGCTTCGGCGAGGCGGTCGTCGACTTCTACGAGGGTCTCGAGGCCGACAACTCGAAGGCGTACTGGGCCGACCACAAGGCGGTCTACGACGAGCACGTCCGCGCCCCGATGGTGGCGCTGCTGGCCGACCTCGAACCGGAGTTCGGCGAGGGCAGGATCTTTCGTCCCTACCGCGACCTGCGGTTCTCGGCGGACAAGACGCCCTACAAGACGCACATCGGTGCCACGGCGGGCCCGCGGTACGTGCAGGTGTCCGCCGAAGGGCTCATGGTCGCGGCCGGCTACTACGCGATGACCTCCGCCCAGATCGCGCGGTACCGCGCCGCCGTGGGCGACGAGCGCCACGGGACGGCGCTCGCGGCGATCGTCGACGACCTGCGCGCCGAGGGGTTCAGCGTCTCGGGCGAGCAGCTCAGGACGCGCCCACGCGGGGCCGACCCGGACCACCCGCGGCTGGAGCTCCTGCGCCACAAGAGCCTCTACGGGTGGCGCTCCTGGCCGCCGTCCGACGAGCTGCACGGCCCGGCCCTGCGCGACCGGGTGGCGACGACCTGGCGGCGCCTCGCACCCCTCGGGCAGTGGCTCGACGAGCACGTCGGCGTCGACCTCGACGACACCGCCGACCGCCCGGGCCGCCGCCGCCGCTGAGCCCCCGCCGCGCTCACCGCTCCCACGCACCGCCGTCCGTAGCGTGATCACCGTGCGGACGAGGACCCGGGCGGCCGTCGTGACGGCGGTGCTGCTGGTGCTCGCGCTGCTGGGGGCTGCGCTGTGGTGGGCGGCGGCCGAGCGCGGGTTCACCGCTCGTGACCTGTGGGAGGTCGTCGACCCGCCGCCGGAGCCCTGCTCGCAGGACGACCCGACGACGTCGGGCTGCCTCACCCCGACCGCGCTGCGCCTCCACGACGCTGCGGTCGCCCGCTTCGGCGAGCCCGGGCGTGGCGCCCCCATCCGCTCGATCACCTGCTGGTCGGAGCACGCGTGGAACCCGTCGAGCGACCACCCCGTCGGGCGCGCCTGCGACTTCTTCCCCGCCGCATCCGGCACGTTCCCCACCGGCGACGACCTCGCCGCCGGCTGGGCCGTCGCGCAGTGGCTGCGGGACAACGCCCGCGAGCTCGACGTCCGCTACGTCATCTGGCAGGGCCGCATCTGGGTTCGCGGCTCGTCCGACGCCGGTAACGGCTGGGGCCGGCCCTACCGCGGCGGCGGGGTGTACGACCCGCAGGACGCCACCGGCGGGCACTACGACCACGTCCACGTCAGTGTGAGCGAGCGCTCCCGGGCACGACCCTGACCCCGGAACCGTCGGCCGGGGTCAGCCCGGGCCGAGCTCGATGGCCGCGCGGAAGGAACCGTCCATGTGGAACGGCACCGACTGGTGCTGGTGGACGATCCGCCACGCGTCGTCGACCCGACGCAGGGCGTAGGTCGAGCGGAACCACAGCGTGAGGGGCTCTGGCTCGCCGACCGGCCTTGCGGTCAGGCGGGTCAGGCCGTGGACCACGGCCAGGTCGCCGTCGGTGAGCACCGCCCGCGGGCTCCTCGTCGCCGAGTCCACCGTCGCCCAGCCCATCAGCCGGGCGAAGGCCCGCGTCGCGGCCGCCGGAGCACGGTTCACCGAGCCGTCCCCCGCCGAGCGGGAGGAGCGGCTGCCGGTCGTGCTCGAGGTCCTCTACCGGATCTTCACGGAGAGGCACACCGCGAGCTCCGGCGACGCCGTGCTGCGCACCGACCTCAGCGCGGAGGCGATCCGGCTGACCCGCCAGCTTCACCTCGGGCTGCTCGCGCTCATGCTGCTCACCGACGCGCGCCGGGCGTCGGTGAGCAGCACCCCGACGGGGCGCTGGTGCCGCTGGCCGAGCAGGGCCGGGACCTCTGGGACCGCACCGCGATCGCGGAGGGCGTGGCGCTGCTCGACGGGGTCCTGTCCGAGGCCGAGCTGGGCCCGCTCCAGGTGCAGGCCGCGATCGCCGCGGTGCACGACGACGCCCGGTCGGCCGAGGACCCGGACCGGCCCCGGATCCTCGGCCTGTACGGCGCCCTCGAGGTGCTCGCGCCCTCGCCGGTCGTGACCCTCAACCGCGTCGTCGCGCTGGCGATGGTCGAGGGCCCGGACGCCGGGCTCGCGCGCCTCGACGTGCTGGCGCCGTCGCTCGCCGTGCACCACCGCGTCGACGCCGTCCGCGCCCACCTGCTCGGAACGCCGGGGCGACCACGTCGCGGCCGCGGAGGCCTACCGGCGCGCGGCACGGCGCACGCGGAGCGGTCCGGAGCAGCGCTACCTGGCCGCCCGCGCGGCCGCCCTCCCGTGAGCGGCACCGCGGTCACGTCGGGATCGGGTCGTGCTCCCAGTCGCGGAGGTTGACCTGGTCGCACTCGAGGGCGAAGGCGTCGATCTCCTCGGTGCTCGCGCCGCGGGAGAACAGGTCGACCAGGCCGCGGAAATAGTGCTCCCGCGGCGCCCCGGGCACGAACAGGATGAGGAAGCGGGCGCGCTCGTCGCCGACGGCGGCGAAGGCGTGGACGCCGTTCACCGGGACGTGCGCGAAGTCGCCGCTGCCCAGCACCTCCCAGCCCCTCCCGCTCATCACGGCGAGGCGGCCCGAGATCACCCAGAACGACTCGGAGAAACCCTGGTGGTAGTGCGGCACGGCACCGAGACGGCCCGGCTCGGTGGAGCTCTCGAAGAGCCCGAAGCCGCCGCCGACCACGTCGGACGGCGCGGTGAACACGGCCGGGCCGGCCTGCTCGACGTCGGCACGGAACCGGTAGGTGCCCGGCTCCGCCGCGGGGACCTCGGTCGGGAAGCTCACCCGGTCACCGCACCTTCGAGGCCACGAACGGCGGCGTGACGACCTCGCACTCGAGCGCCCGCCCGCGCACGTCGACCGCCAGCACATCGCCCTCGTCGATCCCCGCGGCGGTGTCGAGCAGGGCGAGCGCGATGCCCGTCCTGAGCGTCGGCGAGAACGTGCCGGAGGTCGTCTCCCCCACCGCGTCGTCGCCCCGGCGCACCGTCATGTGCCCGCGCGGCACGCCGCGGCCGGTCGCCCGCAGCCCCCACGAGCGGCGTCGCGGGCCCTCTGCGCGCTCGGCGAGCAGCGCCTCACGACCCCAGAACTCCTCCTTGCGCCACCCGACCGCGAACCCGCACCGCGCCTGCAGCGGCGTGATGTCGGGGCCGAGGTCCTGGCCGTGCAGCGGCAGCCCCGCCTCGGTGCGCAGCGTGTCGCGGGCGCCGAGGCCGGCCGGCAGGCCGCCGCGCTCGCCGACCACCGCGGCCAGCGCGTCCCACAGCTCGCCGGCACCGTCCGACGGGGCGATGAGCTCGTAGCCCCGCTCCCCGGTGTAGCCCGTGCGGCACACCCGTACGAAACGCCCCTGCCACTCGGCGTCGACGAAGGCCATGTAGTCCAGCTCGGCGTCCTCCGCGAGCAGACCCACCTCCGCGAGCACCGCCGGCGACACCGGGCCCTGCACGGCGAGCACCACGTGCGCGTCGTGCTCGTCGGCCACGGTGATCCCGGCCGGGGCCACCCCGGCGAGCCGCCGCCCCACGCCGGCGGAGTTGGCGGCGTTGGGCACGGCGAACACCTCGTCCGGGCCGACGAGGTAGAGGATGAGGTCGTCGACCACGCCGCCGTCCTCGGCGCAGCACAGCGTGTACTGCGCCTTGCCGGGCACGATGCGCGAGAGGTCGTTGGTCAGGCACCGGTCCACGAACGCCGCGGCGCCCGGACCGCTGATGCGGACCTTGCCCAGGTGGCTGACGTCGAACAGTCCGACCGCCTCGCGCGTGGCGGTGTGCTCGGCGACGGTGCCCCCTCGACCGTCACGGCTGTACTGCACGGGCATCTCCCAGCCGCCGAACGGGGCGAACGACGCGCCGAGGGCGACGTGGTGGTCGTGCAGCGGGCTGCGGCGGGCAGGGGTGGGCGCGGCGGTCACGGTCTCGGACACCCGCCGCACCGTACGGGAGCGGGTGCGGTCCTAGCATGTGATCGACACCGCCGGCAGAGGGAGACACCCGACGTGAGCAGCAGCCCCGACCTCGAGCTCCTCGGCGCCGAGCCGGGGGCCGACGCGCTCTCCGACGCCGACGCCCTCGTCGTCGGCGTCCGCCCCGGTGAGGGAGCGTCCGACCCCGTCCTGGTCGGCCCGACATCCGTCCTCGGCGAGCTCGCGGACGAGCTGCCCGGGCTCGTCGCGCTGCTCGGTGGCAGCGGCAAGGCCGAGGAGACGACGCAGGTGCCGACGCGCGGGGCGATCGGGGCCCCGGTGGTGCTCGCGGTCGGGCTCGGGAAGGAGCCCGCCGGGGAGGACACCGCCGGCGAGACGCCCGACCTCGCCGAGCAGGTCCGCCGGGCCGCCGGCGCCGCCGCCCGCGCGTTGCACGGCAAGGCCGCGCACGTCGTCACCACGCTGTCGGGAGTCGACCTCGCCGCCGCGATCGAGGGAACGCTGCTCGGCGACTACGAGTTCACCGCGTACAAGAAGGCGCCAGAGAGCGCGCCGACGGAGCTGACCCGGGTCGCGCTGGTCGGGGACGGCGGCCAGGCCACCCTGACCCGGGCCACCACGGTCGCGCGCTACGTCGCCGCCGCGCGCGACCTCGTCAACACCCCACCCAACGACCTCTACCCCGACGCCTTCGCGCAGCGGGCGAGGACGCTGGCCGAGGCGGCCGGCGTCTCGGTCGAGGTCCTCGACGAGCACGCGCTCGCCGAGGCCGGGTACGGCGGGGTGCTCGGGGTCGGCGGCGGGTCGTCCCGCCCGCCGCGGCTGGTGCGGCTGACGTACGCGCCGGCGCACCCGGTCAAGAAGGTCGCCCTCGTCGGCAAGGGCATCACCTTCGACACCGGCGGCATCTCGATCAAGCCGGCGGCGAACATGGACCACATGACCTCGGACATGTCCGGGGCCGCCGGGGTCGTCGCCGCGACCTGCCTGGCCGCCGAGCTCGGGCTCGACGTCGAGGTCGTCGCCACCGTGCCCATGGCCGAGAACATGCCGTCGGGCACGGCCTACCGCCCGGGCGACGTGCTGCGGATGTACGGCGGCACGACGGTCGAGGTGCTCAACACCGACGCCGAGGGCCGGCTGGTCCTGGGTGACGCGATCGCCCGGGCCTGCGAGGACTCCCCCGACTACCTGCTCGAGACCTCCACGCTCACCGGCGCCCAGCTCGTCGCGCTCGGCTCGCGGACGCCCGGTGTCATGGGCACCGACGCGTTCCGCGACCGGGTGGCCACGCTCGCGGTGGCCGCCGGTGACGGGGGCTGGGCGATGCCGCTGCCCGAGGAGCTGCGCGCCGACCTCGACTCCCGCGTCGCCGACCTCGCCAACGTCACCAACCACCGCTTCGGCGGCATGCTCGTCGGCGGGATCTTCCTGCGCGAGTTCGTCGCCGACGACGTCCCGTGGGTGCACCTCGACATCGCCGGCCCGTCGTTCAACACCGGCGGGCCCCACGGCTACACGCCGAAGGGCGGCACCGGTGTACCCGTCCGGACCATCGTCGCGGTCCTCGACGACATCGCCCGCCACGGCTGACGCGGGATCGTCAGCACGGAGGGCAGCCGAGTGGTGACACGGATGGAAGGATGACCCCGGACATCACCGTCACCGGGACCGTCAGCACCGGCGCCCCTCTGACGGGCACCGCACGCCACACGCCGACGCGGGAGAAGCAGCCGTGACCGACACGTACGACGTCATCATCCTCGGAGCGGGCTCCGGGGGGTACGCCTGCGCCTTCCGCGCCGCCGAGCTCGGCCTCTCGGTCGCGCTGGTGGAGAAGGACAAGGTCGGCGGCACGTGCCTGCACCGCGGCTGCATCCCCACCAAGGCGCTCCTGCACGCGGCCGAGGTGGCCGACTCCGCGCGCGAGGGCGAGCAGTTCGGGGTGAAGAGCTCGCTGTCGGGCATCGACATGAGCGGAGTCAACTCCTACAAGGACAACGTCGTCGCCCGCCTCTACAAGGGCCTGCAGGGCCTGGTGAAGGCCCGCAAGGTCACGCTGATCGAGGGCGCGGGCAAGCTCGTCGGCCAGGACACCGTCGAGGTCGACGGCCAGCGCTACCAGGGCCGCAACATCGTGCTGGCCTCCGGCTCGTACTCCAAGACGCTGCCCGGGCTCGAGCTCGGCGGCCGGGTGCTGACCTCCACCGAGGCCATCAACCTCGACTACGTCCCCGACCGCGTGGTGGTGCTCGGCGGCGGCGTCATCGGCGTGGAGTTCGCCAGCGTGTGGAAGAGCTTCGGCTCCGAGGTCACCATCGTCGAGGCGCTGCCCCACCTCGTACCGAACGAGGACGAGTTCCTCTCCAAGTCGCTCGAGCGCCAGTTCCGCAAGCGCGGGATCGCGTTCAAGACCGGCACCAAGTTCACCGGCGTCGAGCAGACCGCCGACTCCGTGACCATCTCGCTGGAGAACGGCGAGCAGATCGAGGCCGACCTGCTGCTCGTCGCCGTGGGCCGCGGGCCGAACACCGCCGACCTCGGCTACGAGGAGAACGGCATCACCCTCGACCGCGGCTTCGTACCGACGAACGAGCGGCTGCACACCGGCGTCGGCAACGTCTACGCCGTCGGCGACATCGTCCCCGGCCTGCAGCTGGCCCACCGCGGCTTCCAGCAGGGCATCTTCGTCGCCGAGGAGATCGCCGGGCTGAACCCGCCGGTGATCGACGAGAAGGGCATCCCGCGCGTCACCTACTGCGAGCCGGAGGTCGCGTCGGTCGGGCTCACCGAGGCACAGGCCAAGGAGCTCTACGGCGACGTCGCGACCATGACCTACGACCTCGCGGGCAACGGCAAGTCCCAGATCCTCAAGACCGCGGGCGCCGTCAAGCTCGTCAAGGGCGGCACCGGCGACGACGCCCCCGTGGTCGGCGTCCACATGATCGGGACGCGGATGGGCGAGCAGGTCGGCGAGGCGCAGCTGATCTACAACTGGGAGGCCCTGCCCGACGAGGTGGCCAACCTCGTCCACGCCCACCCGACGCAGAACGAGGCCCTCGGGGAGGCGCACCTCGCGCTCGCCGGCAAGCCCCTGCACAGCCACTCCTGATCCCGGCAACGGCTGACCCACCACCCGAGACACGAGCGAGGAGCCCGAGCACGATGGCCTACTCCGTCCAGATGCCTGCCCTCGGGGAGAGCGTCACCGAGGGCACCATCACCCGGTGGTTGAAGCAGGAGGGCGACCACGTCGAGGTCGACGAGCCGCTGCTCGAGGTGTCCACCGACAAGGTCGACACCGAGATCCCCTCGCCCCAGGCGGGCGTGCTGCAGCGGATCGTGGCCCAGGAGGACGACACCGTCGAGGTCGGCGGCGAGCTGGCCGTGATCGGCGACGAGGGCGAGTCCGCGGGGCCCTCCGGCGGCGACACCGACGCGGCGGCCCCGTCGACCAGCGAGGAGCCGCAGACCTCGCAGCCGGAGCCCGAGCCGACCCCGGAGCCCGAGCCGACCCCGGAGCCCGTGGCGTCCTCGGACGGGTCGGGCGCGTCCGCCGGGGGCTCGTCGGGCGGCACGACCGTCGAGATGCCGGCGCTGGGCGAGTCGGTCACCGAGGGCACGGTCACCCGTTGGCTCAAGCAGGTCGGCGACACCGTCGAGGTCGACGAGCCGCTGCTCGAGGTGTCCACCGACAAGGTCGACACCGAGATTCCCTCGCCGGTCGCCGGCACCGTGCTGGAGCTGCGCGCGAACGAGGACGACACCGTCGAGGTCGGCGGGGCGCTGGCCGTCATCGGTGACGCCTCGCAGGCGTCGGGCGGCGGCTCGGCGCCGGAGCCGGCGCCCCCGCAGGAGGCGCAGCAGGAGTCGCAGCCGGCCCCGCAGCAGACCTCGCAGGACCCCCGGCCCGAGCCGGAGCGTCCCGCCGAGCCGGAGCCCGCGCAGGCGCCCAGCGGCGCCCAGGCCGCGTCCGGCGCCGACGACTACGTCTCCCACGAGACCGAGCAGTCGACCGGCCCGACGGGCCCGGCCAACGCCGGCGCGCTGCACCCGCGCGCGGACACCTCGCAGGGCAACGGCGCCTCGGCGCCCTCCGCCCCGTCCACCGAGGCCGGCTCGCCGTACGTGACGCCGCTGGTGCGCAAGCTGGCCGCCGAGCGCGGGGTCGACCTCTCGTCGCTCACCGGCACCGGCGTGGGTGGGCGCATCCGCAAGCAGGACGTGGTCAAGGCCGCCGAGGAGCAGGAGCGCGCCGCGTCGGCGAGCTCGCAGCCCGCGGGCGACGCCCCGGCCACCGCCGCCGCGCAGGGCGGTTCGGGTGACGGCGCGGTGCACGGCGGCGAGGTGCAGAAGCCGTCGGCGGCGGGCGCCCGCGGCGCGTCGGGGGCGGCGGCGCCGGACACCTCGGGGCTGCGCGGCACGACGCAGAAGCTCTCGCGGCGCCGGGCGACGATCGCCAAGCGCATGGTCGAGTCGCTGCAGGTCTCCGCGCAGCTGACGACCGTCGTCGAGGCGGACCTCACCCGCATCGCGCGCCTGCGCGACCGGGCGAAGGCCGAGTTCCAGCGCCGCGAGGGCGTCAAGCTCTCCTTCCTGCCGTTCATGGCGCTGGCGACGGTCGAGGCGCTCAAGGCGCACCCGGCGGTCAACTCGATGATCGACACCGAGAAGGGCGAGGTCACCTACCACGGTGCCGAGCACCTGGGCATCGCCGTCGACTCGCCGGCGGGCCTGATCGTGCCGGTGGTGCACGACGCCGGGGACCTCAACCTCGCCGGGCTGGCTCGCAAGATCGCCGACGTCGCCGAGCGCACCCGGGCGAACAAGATCACGCCGGACGAGCTCTCGGGGGGCACCTTCACGATCACCAACACCGGCTCGCGGGGCGCGCTGATCGACACGCCGATCATCAACCAGCCCCAGGTCGGCATCCTCGGCACCGGCGCCGTGGTGAAGAAGCCGATGGTGCTCCAGGACGACTCGGGCGGCGACGTGATCGCGGTGCGGTCGACGGCGTACCTGTGCCTGTCGTACGACCACCGCATCGTCGACGGCGCGGACGCCGCCCGCTTCCTCAACACGGTCAAGGACCGTCTCGAGGGCGGCGCCTTCGAGGGCGAGCTGGGTCTGTAGCCGGCGCTACCGCCCACTCCGCGGGGAGCGAGGGACGCCCTGGCTGCGTGGCACGCCGTCGGGGCGTCCCTCGCTGCCTCACGGCTCGCTGCGCCCGAGTGAGCGAGGGGCGCCCTCGCTGCCTCCCACGCAGCGAAGGTGACCCTCGCTCCCGCGCCGTCCGTCGTTCGCCCACCGACGCCCCCGGGTCGCGGCGAGCAGGACACTCCGCGACGATCACCCCATGCGCGTCGTCATCGCCGGGTCCTCCGGGCTCATCGGCACCGCCCTGGTCCCACGCCTGCGGGAGGCCGGTCACGAGGTCGTCCGCCTGGTGCGCCGCACCCCGCACGGTCCTGATGAGCGCGGATGGGACCCATCGGCGGGCCACATCGAGCCCGGCGCGCTCGACGGGGCCGACGCCGTGGTCAACCTCAACGGCGTGGGTGTCGGTGACAAGCGGTGGACCGGCGCCTTCAAACAGGAGCTGAGGGACAGCCGCCTGATACCCACCGATCTGCTCGCGCGTGCCGTTGCCGAGAAGGGCATCCCGGTGATGGTCAGCGCCTCGGGGGTGGACTACTACGCCGACGCGGGCGACATGGCGATCGACGAGAACGCCCGGTCCGGTACGGGCTTCCTCTCGGCGCTGTGCCGCGACTGGGAGCGTGCTACGGCACCCGCCTCCGACGCCGGCGCGCGGGTGGTGCTCCTGCGATCGGGCCTCGTCCTCTCGCCCAGTGGCGGGGTGATGGGGCGGATCAAACCGTTGTTCCGGTTCGGCCTCGGCGCTCGGCTCGGCTCCGGCAAGCAGTACTGGCCCTGGATCACCCTCGACGACGAGGTCGCCGTGATCACGCACGCACTGGAGAGCGAGACGCTCACCGGGCCGATCAACGCCACGGGACCGGCGCCCGTGACCAACGCCGAGTTCACGCGGTGCCTCGCCGAGCACATGGGCCGGCCTGCACCATGGTTCGCTCCGCCGATCGCCCTCCGCGTGGCGCTCGGAGAGTTCGCCGACGAGGCCCTCCTGACCAGCAAGCGCGCTCTACCGGTGAAGCTTGAACAGGACGGCTACGCCTTCCGCCACAAGACCCTGGGCGAGGCGCTGCACGCGGTGCTCGACGGATGACGAGTCCGTCCCTGCCCGACGCCGTCGACGTCGTCGTGGTCGGCGCCGGGCTCGCCGGGCTGCGGGCGGCGCGCACGGTCGCGCGTGCCGGGCGCTCGGTGGCGGTGTGCGAGGCGACCGACGGGGTCGGTGGGCGGGTGCGCACCGACGTCGTGGACGGCTTCCTCGTCGACCGCGGGTTCCAGATCCTCAACACCTCCTACCCGGCGCTCCGGAGGGAGATCGACCTCGACGCCCTGGACCTGCGCCGTTTCGTGCCCGGCGCCGCCGTGCGCGACGCCGAGGGCCGCCTGCACCGCCTCGCCGACCCCCGCCGCGTCCCCTCCTGGGCGCCGCGGACGGCCCTCGACCCGCTGCTCGGGCCGCTCGCGAAGGCACGCGTCGCCGGGCTGGCGCTGCGCTCGCTCGTGGTGCCGCCGTCGCGGCAGGCCCGGGCCCCCGAGCGCACGACGGCGGACGAGCTCGCCCGCTGGGGCCTGGACGGCACGCCGACCGAGACGTTCCTGCGGCCGTTCCTGAACGGTGTGCTGGGCGACCGCGATCTCGAGACCTCGTCGCGGGTGTTCTCGCTGTTCTGGCGCAGCTTCGCGCTCGGGGACCTGACGCTGCCCTCGCGCGGCATCGGCGCCCTGCCCGCGCAGCTCGCCGCCCGGCTGCCGGCGGACACGGTGCACCTCCACACGCCCGCGCGCCGGGTGGCGCCCGGGCGCGTCGAGACCCCGCACGGGACGGTCCGCGCGGGCGCGGTGATCGTCGCGGCGGAGGGCACCGCGGCCGCCGAGCTGCTCGACGGGCGCATCCCGGCGCCGCGCACCTTCGCGCTGACCACGCACTTCCACGTCACCGCCGAGCCCCCGACGCGTCGTGCGCTGCTGCACCTCGACGGGGCGGGCGGACCGATCGTCAACACCCTGGCGCTCACCGCCGCGGCCCCGTCGTACTCCCCCGACCACCGCCACCTCGTGCAGAGCACCGTCCTGGGCCCCGAGCCGCTGCCGGAGCGCGACCTGCGCCGCGAGCTCGCCCGGCTCTGGGGTACGCCGGTGGGCGCGTGGGACGAGCTGGCGACGGTACGGGTGCCGCGCGCGCTGCCGGCGGCGGTGCCCCCGACCCCGGCGGGGCTGCGCCACCCCGTGTCCCTGGGCGAGGGCCTGTTCGTCGCCGGCGACCACCGGGACACCCCGTCCGTGCAGGGCGCGCTGGTCAGCGGGCGACGGACGGCGCAGGAGGCGCTCGCGTACCTCTCCGCCGGGACGCGGTGACCGGGGTAGCGTCGGACCCGTGAGCCGCTCCAGCCGCGCCGCCGCCGAGCCCGTCGAGGTGCACGAGATCGGCACCGTCGAGTACCAGGAGGCCTGGGACCGCCAGCGCGAGCACGCCGCCGCGCGCGTCGCGGGCACGGGGCCGGACGTGCTCCTGCTGCTCGAGCACCCCTCGGTCTACACGGCCGGGCGGCGCACGCTGCCCGAGGAGCGGCCGGTCGACGGCACGCCCGTGATCGACGTCGACCGCGGCGGAAAGATCACCTGGCACGGGCCGGGCCAGCTCGTCGGCTACCCGATCGTCGGGCTGGCCGAGCCGTTCGACGTCGTCGACCACGTCCGCCGTCTCGAGCAGGCGCTGATCACCGTGTGCGACACCTACGGGCTGGGCGTCGGGCGGATCGCCGGGCGCAGCGGGGTGTGGCTGCCCGCCGACGACCGCGGGCCGGCACGCAAGATCGCCGCGATCGGGGTGCGGGTGGCCCGCGGGGTCACGCTGCACGGGTTCGCCCTCAACGCCGATCCCGACCTCGCCGCGTTCGGCGCCATCGTGCCGTGCGGGATCCGCGACGCCGGGGTCACCAGCCTGTCCGCCGAGCTGGGCCGTCGGGTGGCCGTCGACGAGGTCCGCCCGGCCGTGCGCGCGGCCGTGCTCGACGCCCTCGACGGCCGGCTCCCGGTCACCGAGCGCTCGCTGCCCGATCCCGCGCAGGCGCAGGAGGTCACCGTCGGCGGGCTGACCGTCCGGGTCGGCGCGAGCCGGTAGTCCGTCCTCAGGCCGCCGCGACCTGCGGGGCCACCTCGGCGGCGACGAGCTCGAGGTGGTCGAGGTCGGAGAGGTCGAGCACCTGCAGGTAGACGCGGTGCAGGCCCGCGCGGTCGGCGAACGCGCCGAGCTTGTCGACGACCTCGGGCACGGTGCCCGCGATGCCGTTGGCGCGCAGCTCCTCGGGTCGGCGGCCGATGGCGTCGGCGCGCCGGGCCACCTCGGCCTCGTCACGGCCGGCGCAGAGCACCTGCGCCGTCGAGCGCCCGAGCGTCGCAGGGTCGCGGCCCCGCGCGCGGCACGCCTCCTCGACGCGGTCGCGGCCGGCGACGAGGTCGTCGAGGCCGGCGAACGGCATGTTGAACTCGGTGGCGTACTCGGCGGCGAGCGCCGGAGTCCGACGCCGCCCGTTGCCGCCCACGATGATCGGCGGGTACGGGGTCTGCAGCGGCTTGGGCAGCCCGGGGCTGTCGGCGAAGCGGTAGTGCTCGCCCTCGTGGGTGTAGGGGACGCCGACCGGCGTCCGCCACGACCCCGTGAGGATCTCCAGCTGCTCGGCGAGCATGGAGAACCGCTCGTCGGTGGGAGGGAAGGGGATGCCGTAGGCGTGGTGCTCCGCCTCGTACCACCCGGTGCCCAGGCCGAGCTCGACCCGCCCGCCCGACATCTGGTCCACCTGGGCCACCGCGATCCCGAGGGGACCGGGCAGGCGGAACGTGGCCGCGGTCATCAGGGTGCCGAGCCGGATCGTGGTGGTCTCGCGGGCGAGGGCGCCCAGCGTCACCCAGGAGTCGGTGGGTCCGGGCAGCCCGTTGGCGCCACCCATGGCCAGGTAGTGGTCGGAACGGAAGAAGGCGTCGTACCCCGCGTCCTCCGCCACCCGTGCCACACGCAGCAGGTCGTCGTACGCAGCGCCCTGTTGCGGCTCGGTGAAGATCCGGAGGTCCACACGATCAGGGTAGTCACCCGATCACGGTCCGAACCGTGCCGGTGCGCACCCGTCGCGCACCGACGAGCCGACGGGACGCGGCGCGCGGCGTAGGGTCGGGGTCGTGACGGTCGGCCCCAGCCAGGATCTCGCGCACGGACGGAAGATGTTGCGGCTCGAGGTCCGCAACTCCCAGACGCCCATCGAGCGCAAGCCGGAGTGGATCCGCACCCGCGTCGCCACCGGCCCGAACTTCACCGAGCTCAAGGGCCTGGTGAAGGGTTCCGGCCTCGCCACCGTGTGCGAGGAGGCGGGCTGCCCCAACATCTTCGAGTGCTGGGAGGACCGCGAGGCCACCTTCCTCATCGGCGGCGAGCAGTGCACCCGGCGCTGCGACTTCTGCCAGATCGACACCGGCAAGCCCTCGCCGCTCGACGTGACGGAGCCGCGCAAGGTCGCCGAGTCGGTCCGGCAGATGGGCCTGCGGTACTCGACGATCACCGGTGTCGCCCGCGACGACCTCGACGACGGCGGCTCCTGGCTGTACGCCGAGACCGTCCGCCAGGTCCACGAGCTCAACCCCGGCACCGGGGTCGAGCTGCTCATCCCCGACTTCGACGGCCGGGACGACCAGCTGGGCCCGGTGTTCGAGGCCGCCCCCGAGGTGCTCGCGCACAACCTCGAGACCGTCCCGCGCATCTTCCGCCGCATCCGGCCGGGGTTCCGCTACGAGCGCTCGCTGGACGTCATCCGGAAGGCCCGCGCAGCCGGGCTGGTCACCAAGTCGAACCTCATCCTCGGGATGGGCGAGACCCCCGACGAGGTCACCGCGGCGATGCAGGACCTGGTCGACGCGGGGTGCGAGCTGCTCACGCTCACCCAGTACCTGCGCCCGAGCCTGCGCCACCACCCCGTCGAGCGCTGGGTCAAGCCCGAGGAGTTCGTCACCCACCGCGACGCGGCGCTGGCCATGGGCTTCCCCGGCGTCATGGCCGGGCCGCTGGTGCGCTCGTCCTACCGCGCCGGGCGGCTCTACGCGCAGGCCAAGATCGCCCGTGGCGAGGAGCTGCCCGCGGGCATGGCCGAGCTGGCCGAGGAGGGCCCGGCCCGCCAGGAGGTCGGCGAGGTGCTGGCGCGCACGCGCTCCTGAGCTCCCCGGACGGCACCGGCGGGCCGTGACGGCCCGGTGAGGCAGAATGGACGCCATGGCGAAGCGGGGCTCCGGCGCGGCGAGCAAGGAAGAGAAGAAGGCCGCCAAGCAGGCGGCGAAGGCCGCGCGCCGGGAGCGGTTCCGCCAGATCTGGCAGGCGTTCCAGATGCAGCGCCGCGAGGACAAGGCGCTGGTGCCGATCATGGTCGGGACGGTGCTGGGCACCGCGCTGGTGCTGTTCCTCGTCGGGCTGCTCATCGGCCAGGAGTGGTTCCTCCTGCCCACCGGCATCCTGCTCGGCGTCCTGCTCGCGGTCATCATCTTCGGGCGCCGGGTGCAGAAGAACGTCTACGCCAAGGCCGCCGGCCAGCCCGGGGCGGCCGGCTGGGCGCTCGACAACATGCGCGGTCAGTGGCGCGTCACCCAGGCCGTCGCGGGCACCACGCAGCTCGACGCCGTGCACCGCGTCATCGGCCGGCCGGGCGTGGTCCTCGTGGCCGAGGGCGCCCCGCACCGCACGAAGAGCCTCGTCGCCCAGGAGAAGAAGCGCGTCGCCCGCATCATCGGGCAGGTGCCGATCTACGAGGTCAGCGTCGGCGAGGACGAGGGCCAGGTGCCGCTGGCCAGGCTGCAGCGCCACATGACCAAGCTGCCGCGCAACATCGACAAGAGCCAGATGGAGACCGTCGAGAAGCGCCTCGCCGCGCTGGCCAACCGCGCCGGCCCGGCCATGCCCAAGGGTCCGGTGCCCCGCAACGCCCAGCAGCTCAAGGGCATGCAGCGCACCGCCCGACGTCGTTAGCGCACGTTCACGACGATCGTCCGGCTCGCGCGGTCCTGCAGGCCGCGGGAGTCACGGTCGAGGATCAGCGCGGGCACGACGAAGAACACCGACGCCGTGCGCACCAGCGACCACAACAGACCGACCCCGGGCGTGTCCGGCCGGTCGAGGCGCACGACGCGCAGCCCCAGCAGCACCATCGCGGGCGTCGCGCCGATCACCGCGACCGGCACGACCATGATCAACGCCCAGGTCAGCAGGCTCCAGTTCTGCGGCGGCGTGGGGAACGTGAAGAGCAGGGCGAGCAGGCCGGCGAGCAGCGCGTCGAGCGCGAACTGCCCGGCGCGGCGCGGCAGCGTGGCCACCGAGCCCGGGCCGGACTCGGGCAGGCCGAACCGGGCGCCCGGGTAGTCGTCGGCCCCCTCGTCGGCTCCCTCGGCCGCGCGGTGAGGGCTCGGCGCGGCGTCCTCGCGGGGAACGGACCGCGGTGCGGTGCGGGGAGTGCCCCGGGCTGACCGCTCCGCGTCGTCCGCCGTGCGGCGGTCGTCTCCCCCGCCCTCGAGCCATTCCCGGAACCACGTCACCGTGACAGGCTACGGCGGTCGCAGATCACGGCAGGGCGCGCCGGACCGTCGCCGCCCGACCACCCTGCGCGCGTTAACTGCTGTGAAACATGTCGGTGACGGACGAGCAACAGCACCCCCATAGCGTCGGGATCACCTGGACCGGTCACGGTCGGGACCCCCGATCAGTGGGTACCGTGCCGCCCCGACCCCCGCCGTCCCCGGCAAGCGTGTGAAGGAGCCACCGAGGGTGTTCAACAATCAGGACGAGGTCTTCAAGTACATCTCCGACGAGGGGGTGAAGTACGTCGACGTCCGGTTCTGTGACCTGCCGGGCCAGATGCAGCACTTCACCGTCCCGGCGTCGGAGTTCGACGAGGACGTGTTCACCACGGGGCTGGCCTTCGACGGCTCGTCGATCACCGGGTTCCAGAGCATCAACGAGTCGGACATGACGCTGCTGCCCGACGTGGCGACGGCACGCGTCGACCCGTTCCGGGCGCAGAAGACGCTGAACGTCAACTTCTTCGTCCACGACCCGCTGACGCTCGAGGCCTACAGCCGCGACCCGCGCAACGTCGCCCGCAAGGCCGAGAAGTTCCTCTCCACCGTCGACGTCGCCGACACGTGCTTCTTCGGCCCCGAGGCCGAGTTCTACATCTTCGACTCGGTGCGCTACGACTCGAAGGCCAACGGCACCTTCTACGAGGTCGACTCGGTCGAGGGCCACTGGAACACCGGCCGCGACGAGCTCGGCGGCAACAAGGGCAACAAGATCGCCATGAAGGCCGGCTACTTCCCCGTCGAGCCGACCGACCAGAGCTCGGACCTGCGCGCCGCGATCGGCACCAACCTCATCAACGCCGGATTCGAGCTCGAGAAGCTCCACCACGAGGTGGGCACCGGCGGCCAGGCCGAGATCAACTACAAGTTCAACACGCTGCTGCACGCGGCGGACGACCTGCAGCTGTTCAAGTACATCGTCAAGAACACCGCCTGGCAGGCCGGCAAGACCGTCACGTTCATGCCGAAGCCCCTGGCCGGGGACAACGGCTCGGGCATGCACTGCCACCAGTCGCTGTTCAAGGGCGGCGAGCCGCTGTTCTACGACGCCAACGGCTACGCGGGCCTGTCCGACCTCGGCCGCCACTACATCGGCGGCATCCTGCACCACGCGCCCAGCCTGGTGGCCTTCACCAACGCCACGGCGAACTCGTACCACCGCCTGGTGCCCGGCTTCGAGGCACCGATCAACCTCGTGTACTCGAACCGCAACCGCTCGGCGTGCGTCCGCATCCCGATCACCGGCGACAACCCGAAGGCCAAGCGCCTCGAGTTCCGCTGCCCCGACTCGTCGGGCAACCCGTACCTGTCCTTCGCGGCCATGATGATGGCCGGCCTGGACGGCATCCGGAACAAGATCGAGCCGCCGACGCCGATCGACAAGGACCTCTACGAGCTCCCGCCCGAGGAGGCCGCCGACATCGCGCAGGTCCCGGCCAGCCTCGACGCCGCGGTCAACAACCTCGAGGCCGACCACGACTACCTCCTCGAGGGCGGGGTGTTCACCTCGGACCTCATCGAGAAGTGGATCGAGCTCAAGCGCGACGACGTGACCGGCCTGCGCCTGCGGCCGCACCCGTACGAGTTCGAGCTGTACTTCAACTGCTGAGCAGGTCCAGCCGCGACGGCCCGGTGTCCCCTCGGGGGTACCGGGCCGTCGTGCGTGTGGGCCCTCCGGTGTCACGACCGGTCCCGCCGGTCGGGCACGTCCTCCCGCGGGGACAGCGCCGCGGCCAGGACGTACTGGTAGACGTAGCGGATCTCCTCCCCCCGCCGGACGGGCAGGCAGACCCAGCCGACCCACTCCCCCGTCGTCGTCCGTCGCCAGGCGAGCAGCTCGCCGGGGACGCGGCTCTGCAGGTCGACGCCCTCGGGCATCGGTCGGACCGGCCGGCCGCCGGGACGCGGGTAGGCGACCGCGAGGTCGACCCAGACCCGCTTGACCTCGTCGCGCTGCAAGGCGCCGGACCGGTCGTTGCGGCGCTGCGCCGGCCCCCGATCGTCGAACACATGTTCGATGGTCGGCGATGGAGAGCCGGAACGCCACCCGCGCCGCGGCGTGTCCCGCCGTCCGCGGCGCAGCTCACCCACTGTCGGGGGTCCCTGCCACGGTGCCACCATGGCCGCAGCGCGCACCGGGGAGGAGGAGCCGTGGCCGCACCCGAGAGAGCCGTCGAGGATCCGTTCGGACCCGGTCCGTGGTCCGAGGAGGACGTGCTCGAGCTGCGCACCGCACAGCGGGTGGAGTTGCTCGACGGAGTACTCCTCCTGAGCCCGCACAGCGCACACCGCCACCAGTGGCTCGCGATCCAGCTGTGTGGGGTCCTGAACGCCGTGCTCCCCCGCGGGCGGGCGATCGGACCGATCAATGTCCGCCTCCGTCGGAACCGCCTCGTGATCCCTGATGTCGCCGTCGTCGAGGGCGTCACGCGCTCCACCGTGGTGTCGGACGCGGCGGCGGTGCTCCTCGCTGTCGAGATCGTCAGTCCGGGCAACGCCGTCATGGACCGGGCGATCAAGCCCCAGCTGTACGCCGAGGCCGGCATCCCGACCTTCCTCCGGATCGAGATGGGTGCGGACGCCCCCGTCGGCCACCTCCACACCCTCGCCGGCGGTGCCTACCACGAGGTCGCGGTCGGGACGACGCTCCACCTCACCCGGCCGTGCGCCGTCACCGTCGATATGGCCGCGCTCGATCTGGACGGCTGACTCAGTCCACCAGGTAGAAGATCCGGTCGACGACGGCGCGGGCGCGGCGGGTGGTGCGGCGGTACTCGTCGAGGAACTCGCCCGGGTCGGCGTCGGGGTCGTGGCCCAGCGCCGCGGCCACGGCGGCGAGCTCCCGGCCGGAGCGGGGGACCTCGTCGGTCGGCTTGCCGCGCACGAGGGTGGCGGCGCCCCGGGCCCGGGTGGCCATCGTCCAGCCGGCCGCCAGCGCCTCGGCGTCCGCGGGCTCCACCAGCCCCGCCTTCGCCGCGGCGTCGAGGGCCTCGAGCGTCGACGGCGTGCGCAGCGACTCCACCGCCCCCGCGTGCTGGAGCTGCAGCAGCTGCACGGTCCACTCGACGTCGGAGAGCCCGCCGGTGCCGAGCTTGGTGTGCAGGGCCCGGTCGGCGCGGCGCGGCAGGCGCTCGTTGTCGACCCGCGCCTTGATCCGCCGGATCTCCACCGCCGCCTTGTCGGGCAGGCCGTCCGCCGGGTAGCGCACCGGGTCGATCGCCTCGACGAACGCCGCGCCGAGCGCCTCGTCGCCCGCGACGGGGCGGGCGCGCAGCAGCGCCTGGTGCTCCCACGTCTCGGCGAGCTTCGCGTAGTACTGCCGGTACGAGTCCAGCGTCCGGACCAGGGGCCCGCCCCGCCCCTCGGGGCGCAGCTTGGTGTCGACCTCCAGCGGCGGGTCCGGGCTCGGTGCCCCGAGGGCGGAGATGGTGGCCTCGGCGACGGCCTTGGCGTAGCGGACCGCCTCGGACTCGTCGACGCCGTCGGTCGGTTCGCACACGAACAGCACGTCGGCGTCCGACGAGTAGCCCAGCTCCGCCCCGCCGAGCCGCCCCATCCCGATCACGGCGATGCGGGCCGGGCGGGCGCCCCCACCGTCGCCACTGCCGACCTGCCCGCGCTCGGCGGCGTCGAGGGCGGCCTGCAGCACCGCGACCCAGATGCTCGAGAGCGCCGAGCACACCGCCGACACGTCGATGAGCCCCAGCAGGTCGGCGCAGGCGACCCGCACGAGCTCGATCCGGCGCATCGACCGGCCGACCTGGCCCGCCGAGTCGGGGTCGGTGTGGCGGGCGACCGCCCGGCGCAGCGAGGCGGCGACCTCCTCGGGCCGGCGCGCGACCAGCTCGGCGTCCGGGCCGTCGCCGGCGAGCAGCCGCAGCACCTCGGGCGTGCGCGGCATCAGCTCGGCCACCCACCGCGAGGTGCCCAGCACGCGCATGAGGCGCTCGGCGGCGATGCCCTCGTCGCGCAGGTAGCCGAGGAACCACGGCGTGCCGGCGAGCGCCTCGGACACCTTGCGGTAGGCGAGCAGTCCGTGGTCCGGGTCGGCGGTGCGCCCGAGCTCGTCGAGCAGGACGGGCAGCAGCGCGCGTTGGATGCGGCTGGCGCGGCTGACGCCGCTGGTCAGCGCCTGCAGGTGGCCCAGCGCGCCCTGCGGCGACGTCCACCCCAGGGCCTTGAGCCGGCGCATCGCCGAGTCCGAGGTCAGCACCAGGGCCTCGCCGGGCACGCGCGCCACCGACTCGAGCAGCGGCTGGTAGAAGAGCTTCTCGTGCAGGCGCCGCACGCGCACCGTGTGCCGTGAGCGCTCGTGCCGGAGCACGCCCACCGCGTCCCGTGAGCCGTCGGCGCGCAGCTTCGCCGCCCGCGCGAGCCAGCGCTGGGCGGCGACGTCGTCGTCGGTCGGGAAGAGGTGGGTGCGGCGCATCTTCTGCAGCTGCACGCGGTGCTCGAGCATCCGCAGGAACCGGTACGACGCGGCCAGGTTGGCGGCGTCGTCGCGGCCGACGTAGCCGCCGTCGGCCAGGGCAGCCAGCGCCTCGAGGGTGTTCGGGCTGCGGATCGTCTCGTCGCCGCGGCCGTGCACCATCTGCAGCAACTGCACGGCGAACTCCACGTCGCGCAGCCCGCCGCGGCCGAGCTTCAGCTCGCGGTCGGCGTGGTCGGCGCGGATGTGGTCCTCGACGCGGCGGCGCATGGCGCGCACGTCGGCGACGAAGTCGTCGCGGTCGGCGGCGGTCCAGACCATCTCCTCGACGGCCTCGCGGTACTGCGCGGCGAGCTCCTCGTCGCCGGCCACCCACCGGGCCTTGAGCAGCGCCTGGAACTCCCAGGTCTTCGCCCACCGCTCGTAATAGGAGACGTGCCCGTCGAGGGTGCGCACGAGCGCGCCCTGCCGTCCCTCCGGCCGCAGGTTGGCGTCGACCTCGAGGAACGCCTCGGTCGCGATCCGCATCATGGTCGAGGCGAGGCGCGTGGCCACGTCCGTCGCGCCCTCGGCCACGAAGATCACGTCGATGTCGCTGACGTAGTTGAGCTCGCGTCCCCCGCACTTGCCCATGCCGATCACGGCGAGCCGGCACGGCAGCGCCTTCTCCCGCCCACCCCCGTCACGCTCGCGGTCGTCCTTGCCGCCGAGCGCGTCCGCGATCGTGGCGTCCGCGACGGCGAGCGCGGCCCGCAGCCCGGCCGCGGCGAGGTCGGCGAGCTGCGCGGAGACGACCTCGACCGGCACGACCGGGAGCTCGGGCTCGCACACGGCCTGCAGGTCGGCGGCGGCGAGCGCGAGGACCTCGTCGCGGTGGGCCAGGCGCAGCACGCCGATGCCGGCGGGCTCGAGGACCGTGGCACGCGGTGGGCCGGAGGCGCCGGGGTCGGCGTCGGGGTCCGCGCCGACGGCCCCGAGCAGCGTGCGGGTGCGCTCGGCGAGGTCGGGCAGCTGGGAGGCGTCGAAGGTGCGGCCCGGCGTGCCCTCGCTGCGCAGCGTGCGCCAGCGCTCGGGGTGCGCGACGAGATGGTCGCCCAGGGCGGTCGAGCCGCCGAGCACCCCGAGCAGGCGCCCACGCAGGCCCTGGTCGGTGCGCAGCGCCTCGTCGAGCGCCGCCCACTCCTGCTCGCCGAGTGCCTCGCGCAGGCGTTCCACGGCCAGCAGCGCGAGATCGGGGTCGGGGCTGCGGGCCAGCGCCCACACGACGAGCTCGGTGCCCGGGACCGGCGCGTCACCGTCCCACCAGCCCAGCGCCGCCAGCCGCGGGCCGGCGTCGGGGTCGGTGAGGCCGAGTCGCGCGGGGGCCCGTCCCGTCCGGTCCGGGCGCCGGCTCGTCGGGGCGGACGACGTGGCGGACTCGGTCATGGGTCAGAGTTTCCCACCCGGGTCGGCCGGGGCGCGCTGGAGCAGGCCCACGAGGGCGGCGACGCCGAGGACCCCGGCCGAGACCGAGAGCCCGGCGGTCAGGCCGCCCCCGGCGTCGGAGACCAACCCCGAGAGCACCGGTCCCAGGCACTGCCCGAGCGCGAACCCCACGGTCAGGACCGCCAGCGCCGCGGTCCAGTGCACCGGGTCGAGGACCCGGCGGGAGGCGTCGGTCAGCGCGCCGATGGCGGTGAGGAACGAGGCCCCGAAGACGATCCCGGAGACCCAGGCCGCAGCGGCACCGCTCGTCAGGACCGGGACCACCGCGGCCAGCGCGGTCGCCGCGACGAGACCGAAGACCCCGACGCCGGGCGCCAGTCGGCGCAGCAGCGGCGCCCACAGCGGGGGCACCACGAAACCCGCCAGCCCGAGCCCGATCCAGAACACCGCGACGCCGGCGTCGCCCACCCCCTGCCCGCGCAGGTGGTCGGGCACGAACGTCATGTAGCCGATGTAACCGACCCCGAAGAGCGTGTACGACGCGACGATCGGGGCGATGCTCCGCAGCGGGGACCGCCCGCGGTGCGGGGCCGCGGCCGGCACGTCGGCACCCCGGAACGCCCACCAGACGACGGGGATCAGGAGGAGCGCCGGCACCGTGAGCGCCAGCCAGGCGGACCGCCACGCCGCCGCCGGCGACCCCGCCGCGGCGGTGGCGAGCGGGACCACCACCCCGCTGAGGGCGACGCCGGCCCCGGCGCCGGCGAAGTACAGGCCGTAGAACGGGCCCGGGCGACCGTCGGCGGTCCGTAACCGGCTCGCCGCCGATCCTCCCAGGACGAACGCCACCGCCGCGGTCACGCCGGCCAGGAACCGCAGGGCGAGCTGGACGGCGAGCTCCCCGGTGATTGCGCCCGCCGCGATCGTGAGCACGACCGCGACGATCATGGCCCGGAACGTCGTCACCGTCCCGAGGCGCCGCGCCACCGCCAGGGCGCCGACCGAGCCGACCAGGTAGCCGATCGCGTTCGCCGTGCTCAGTGACCCCGCCGTGGCGTAGGACCACCCCAGGTCCTCGCGCATGACGGGCAGCACCAGCCCGTAGCCGAAGCGGGAGAGCCCCTGCGCCGTCGCCGGCACCATCGCGAGCGCCACCGCCAGGACGAACGGTCGCGCGCGCACCTCCCGCTACAGCGTCGGCAGGTACGTCGCGAGCTCGTACGGGGTGACGTTGCGGCGGTAGGCGTCCCACTCCGCGCGCTTGTTGCGCAGGAAGAAGTCGAAGACGTGCTCGCCGAGGATCTCGGCCATCAGCTCCGAGCGCTCCATCGCCGCGAGCGCCCCGTCGAGGTTCTGGGGCAGGGTCTCGTAACCCATCGCCCGGCGCTCGCCCTCCGACAGCATCCAGACGTTGTCCTCGGCGGCCGGCGGCAGCTCGTAGCCCTCGGCGATGCCCTGCAGCCCGGCGCCGAGGATCACCGCGTAGGCGAGGTAGGGGTTGGCCGCGGTGTCGATCGTGCGCACCTCGACGCGACGCGAGGACGCCTTGCCCGGCGAGTACATCGGCACCCGGACCAGCGCCGAGCGGTTGGCGTGCCCCCAGCACACGGTGGTCGGGGCCTCGCCGCCGACGATGAGGCGCTTGTAGGAGTTGACGAACTGGTTCGTCACCGCGGAGAGCTCGCGGGCGTGGCGCAGAACCCCGGCCACGAAGGCCTTGCCCGTCTTCGACAGCTCGTAGGGTTCCGAGGAGTCGTGGAACGCGTTGTGGTCGCCCTCGAACAGGCTGATGTGGGTGTGCATCGCCGACCCGGCGTGCTCGGTGAACGGCTTGGGCATGAAGGACGCGTGCACGCCCTGCGTGATCGCGACCTCCTTGACGATGTAGCGGAAGGTCATGATGTTGTCCGCCATCGTCAGGGCGTCGGCGTAGCGCAGGTCGATCTCCTGCTGGCCGGGCCCGCCCTCGTGGTGGCTGAACTCCACGGAGATGCCCATCGCCTCCAGCGACTCGATCGCGCGGCGCCGGAAGTGCGGCGCCGTGTTGTGGCTCGCCTGGTCGAAGTAGCCGCCGGTGTCGGCCGGTACCGGGGGCGTGCCGTCGCCGGGCAGGTCGCGCAGCAGGTAGAACTCGATCTCCGGGTGCACGTAGCACGTGAACCCGGCCTCGGCGGCCCGCGAGAGCCCGCGGCGCAGGACGTGACGCGGGTCGGCCCAGGACGGCGAGCCGTCGGGCATGGTGATGTCGCAGAACATGCGCGCCGAGTAGTGCCCGCCGCCGGCGGTCTCCCACGGCAGCACCTGGAACGTCGACGGGTCGGGTTTCGCGACCATGTCGGACTCGTAGACCCGCGCGAAGCCCTCGATCGCCGAGCCGTCGAACCCGATGCCCTCGGCGAACGCGCCCTCCAGCTCGGCGGGCGCGACGGCGACCGACTTGAGGTAACCGAGCACGTCGGTGAACCACAGCCGCACGAAGCGGATGTCGCGCTCCTCGAGCGTGCGCAGGACGAACTCCTGCTGGCGATCCATGGGCCCGACCCTAGGTGGGTGTCGAGGCCCCCGGTAGGCGGGGCCGGGTCACGTCCGTGATCACGTCGCGGGGCACGTCGCGTTCGGCGGCGGCAGGACGCCGTCGACGAGGTAGCGGGTGGCGATGTCGTCGACGCACTGCGAGTTCTGGAACACCGCCGTGTGGTCGTCGCCCACCTTCGTCAGCAGCGCCCCGTCCAGCGCCCGGGCCAGCTCGACCCCGGCCTGGTACGGCGTCGCCGGGTCGCCGGTGGTGGAGACGACCAGCGGGGGGGCGAGGCCCTCCACCTGCGGGAGGTGCGGCTGGCTGGTGGGCGGCACCGGCCAGAACGCGCAGCTGTCGCGCGCCCCGGACGCCCCGCGCCCGCTGTCGAGGAACGGCGCGGCCTCGTTGTAGGCCTGCGCGCGGGCCAGCGCCCGGGCGGGGTCGGTGACGCGCGGGTCGTCGACGCACCGGATCGCCTCGAACGCGTCCTGCGAGGAGTCGTACGTGCCGTCCGGGTTCCGCTCGTAGTACTCGTCGGAGAGGGTCATCAGCGCGCTGCCCTGGCCCGCGCGCAGGTCGTTCAGCGCCCGCACGAGCCGGGGCCAGTACGCCTCGACGTACAGGGCGTTGATCGTGCCCTGCTGGGCGTCGGCGTAGGACAGCACTCGCCCGTCGGGCAGCGGGAGCGGCGCGTCGATCAGGGGCCGGGTCAGCTCCTGATAGGCCCGCGTGGTCTGCGCCGGGTCCTGACCCAACGGACAGTTCGGGCGGGACGCGCAGTCGCGGGCGAAGGCGTCGAACGCGCCCTGGAACCCGCGGCCCTGCTCGATCAGCTCCGTCGTGGGGTCCTGGTCGGGGTCGAGGGCGCCGTCGAGCACCATCGCCCGCACGTTGCGCGGGAACTGCTCGGCGTAGGTGGAGCCGATGCGCGTGCCGTAGGAGTAGCCCAGGTAGGTCAGCCGGGCATCGCCGAGCGCCGCGCGCAGCACGTCCATGTCGCGGGCGACGTCGCGGGTGCCGACGTTGGCGAGCACGTCGGTGCCGGTGCGCTGGGCGCACAGGCCGACCATCTGCTGCTCCTCGGCCTCGGTCTGCGCCACCCCCGCCGGCGAGGAGTCGGTGTCGTCGTCGCGGCGGTCGGCGTCGCGCTCGGGGCCGGTGAGGCAGCGGATGCTCGGCTCGCTCGCGCCCACGCCGCGCGGGTCGAAGCCGACGACGTCGAAGCGGCGGCCGACCTCGGTGCCGACGAGCGAGGTCGACAGGTACGCCGCGGTCTGGATGCCCGACGCGCCGGGCCCGCCGGGATTGAGCACCAGCGACCCGATGCGTTCCGGCGAGGTCGGGGCCACGTGACGCAGGACGGCGATCGTGGCCGTGCGGCCCTCCGGCTCGGCGTAGTCGAGCGGAACCTCCAGCCGGGCGCACTGCAGCGCGGGGTCGGCGTAGATCTGCCGGTCCTGCTCGGTGGTGGCGAACGGCGCGCACGGTCCCCAGGCGAGCTCCTGGCCGTAGAAGCGCTCGAGCCCGGGCGGGGCGCTCGCCGCCGGGTCGGGCACCGCCACGCCGGGCACGACCTGGGCGCACGCCCCGAGCGCGAGTGCCGCCCCGAGGAGGGCGAGGAGGACGCGGACGACACGGGTCCCGGGACGTCGACCGGCGATGGCGCGCACGGCGGCCACCCTGCCATCTCCCCGGTGATCGCCCGGTGACGGGCCGGTGCTGTGAAACTGGTCCCAGCGAGCGGCCGTCCGTGCCTCCGCGGTGACACCGTGTGCTCAGCGCCAACCCCGACGACCCGGGGACCTACCGCGACCGGTGGGCCTCGAGGCAAGGACGGACGACGATGACGTCACCCCAGGCACCCGCGACGACTCCTCCGGGGCGCCCCCGCCGCACCCGCGTGCACCACCTGCAGGAGATGAAGGCGCGCGGCGAGCGCTGGCCGATGCTCACGGCCTACGACGTGAACACCGCGCGGATCTTCGACGAGGCGGGCGTGCCCGTCCTGCTCGTCGGCGACTCCGCGGGCAACACCGTGCTCGGCTACGACACGACGGTGCCGGTGACCACCGAGGAGCTGCTGGTCCTCACCCGCGCCGTGGTGCGGGGCGCCCCGCGCGCGCTCGTGGTCGCCGACCTCCCGTTCGGCAGCTACCAGGTCTCCGTCGAGCAGGCCGTGACCACGGCGGTCGAGTTCATGAAGAGCGCCGGCGCCCATGCGGTCAAGCTCGAGGGCGGCGCGCACTACGCCGACCGCATCCGCGCCGTCGTCGACGCCGGCATCCCCGTCATGGCCCACCTCGGCTTCACCCCGCAGAGCGAGCACGCCCTCGGCGGCTACCGCGTGCAGGGACGCGGCGACGACGGCGCGGAGAAGCTGCTCGCCGACGCCCGCGCGGTCACCGAGGCCGGCGCGTTCGCCGTGGTGCTCGAGATGGTCCCGGCGCACGTCGCCAAGCGCGTCACCGCCGAGGTGCCGATCCCCACCGTCGGCATCGGCGCCGGCCCGGAGTGCGACGCCCAGGTCCTCGTGTGGACCGACATGGCGGGGCTGTCCGACCCGGCGCGGCGCACCCCGCGCTTCGTCAAGCGCTACGCCGAGATGGGCTCCGTGCTCGCCGACGCCGCGAGCACCTACGCCCAGGAGGTCCGCGAGGGCACCTTCCCGGGGCCCGAGCACAGCTTTGACTGACGTCTGGTGAGTGCTTGCCCGTGCCGGGGCACGGGCAAGCACTCACACCTGCCGATCGCCGTACCCGCCGATGTCGGAGGCCGGCGCGGGGGTACACGCGGCCCATGGCGGACAAGGACACGAAGCAGATCCGTGACGAGTTCGACGACGTCGTCAACATGAGTCCGAAGGAGCTCGAGAACTGGCTGGCTACGGACGAGTCCCAGTCGGTCGGGCAGTCGTCGGGCGACGGCGAGGAGTCGACGGGTCACTCCATGGGCCGGCGCATCGTCGAGATCCAGAAGAAGAAGGCCGACGACCTCGACGACGACGACCTCGCGGCCATGAAGAAGGTCCACGGCTACGTGGCGCGCCACCTCGAGCAGAAGCCGAAGAAGGAGGACATCGAGACCTCGAAGTGGCGTTACTCCCTCATGAACTGGGGCCACGACCCCCTGAAGTAGGTGCGCTCCGCACTAGTCGAGGTCGGTGATCTTGATGCTGGCGTGGACCTTGTACCGCCGGTTGATCGCGATCAGGTTCGCCGTCAGGCACTCCACCTGGTAGGCGTTGCGGAGCCGTCCGCCGTAGATCCCGCGCACGCCCGGGATGGCGTCGGCGAGCGCGCGGACGACGTCGGTGGCCTCGCGGTCGTCGCCGAGCACGAGGACGTCGCAGTCGACGCTCGGCTGCTCCAGGTCGGCCAGCAGCACCGCGGAGACGTTGTGGAACGCCGCGGTCACCCGCGACTCGGGGAGGATCTGCTCGGCCTGCTGGGCGGCGCTGCCCTCCGCGACCGGCAGGGGGTACGGGCCCTTCTTGTCGAACCCGATCGGCACGACGCAGTCGACGAGAATCTTGCCCTTCAGCGGCTCGACCAGCCCGCGCAGGGTCTCGGCGTGCGACTCCCACGGCACCGCGGCGATCACCACGTCGGCCTCGGCCGCGCAGGTCGCGTTGTCCGCGCCGCGGACGTGGTCGACCCCGGCGGCCTCGCGGTACTCCTTGGCCGAGTTCTCCGCGCGCTCGGCGGCGCGCGACCCGACGATGACGCCGATCCCCGCCTGCGCCCACCGCAGCGCGAGGCCCTGGCCCTGGTTGCCGGTGCCGCCGAGCACACCGACGGTGAGCGTGGTCGGGTCGATCGCCTCGGACGGTGCGGTCACGCGGTCACTCCCTGGCGCGAACGGTCAGATCGGACTGTTCCTACCACGATCACGGCGCGAGCAGCCCGGCGAGTTCGGCGTGCAGCGCGGTCACCGCGGCGTCGGCGACGGGCACCGCAGCGGTGAACCCGTAGAAGCCGTGGACGAGCGTGGGGTGCTCGCGACGGCGGACGTCCACACCCGCCGCGGCGAGCGCGTCGGCGTACGCGTGCCCGGCGTCGCGCAGTGGGTCGTAGCCCGCCGTCGCGACGATCGTCGGCCCGAGCCCCGCCAGGGTCGGCGCACGCAACGGCGACAGGCGGGCGTCGCCACGTGGGTCGTGGCCGGCGAGGTAGAGCATCGAGCAGGCGCGCACGTCACCCGCCGTGAGCCAGTAGCCCTCGGAGTTCTCCCGCAGGGACGGGTAGCGCGCCTCGAAATCCGGCGGCGGGTACACGAGCAGGCTCGCCGTCGGCCCGCGCCCCTCGTCGCGCAGGGTCAGCGCCGTGACCGCGGCGAGGTTGGCGCCGGCGCTGTCGCCGACCACGGCCCAGCGCGACGGGCCCTCGTCGTCGAGCAGGGCCCGGACCGCGGCGAGGGTGTCCTCCAGCGGCGCCGGGAACGGGTGCTCGGGGGCCGTCCGGTAGTCGACGGCGACGACCACCGCGCCCACGTCGTCCGCCAGCCGCGCGGCGACCGCGTCGTACGCGGCGCCCCCGCCGAGCACCCAGCCGCCGCCGTGCACGAACACCACCAGCGCGTCCGAGGTCGGCGCCGCCGGCCGGTGCCGGCGGACGGCCACCCTGCCGACCCGCGTCTCCTCGGGCGGCCGGGCGGGTCCGGACACCTCGCCGAGCTGCGTGGCGAAACGTTCGCGCGCCTCGGCGACCGGGCCCTCGAACATCCCCGGCTGATCGGCCCAGCGGTCGAGCAGGGCGCGCACGTCGGGGTCGAGCGGCGCGCGGCCGGAGGTCTCGTGGTCGGGTTCCGCACTCACCCGGGGGAGCCTAGGCATCCCGGCCGGGGGAACCACCCGCTCGGGCCATGCCGGCCGCACAGGTGACGGAGAACAATGCCTCCACGTCGCCATCCCACCGTTGCCGAATCGATACCGAAGCCACGGAACCTCGCGGGCGCCGTGGACGTCATTCCGGTGTCGATCCCCGCGACGCCCCGGCGCTCCCCGGCCCTGCCCGGCCGCCCGGACGCCGGCGCGGCCCCCGACGCGCCCCGCTGGACATCACGACCCGAAGGACCGACACACCCCGATGGCTCTGCCCTGGCCGCACAGCACGCCCACCCTGCCCCGCCCCGTCCCCGCCGTCTCGCAGGCGGCCCCGGCCCGACCCTCCGGGGCCGAAGCCTCGCTCACGACGCGCGTGATCACCGCCGCGCGCAGCAACCCCACGCTCGTGCGCCTCGGCGCGGGCGCGACCAGCCCGGTGACCGCGCTCGTCGTCATGCTCCTCGGCCTGGCGCTGCTGTTCGTGCTCCCGATGGTCGGCCTGCCGTTCGTGGCCCTCGTCGTGCTGCCCGCGGTCGTGCACCAGCTGCGCCCCGAGAACCGCGCCCTGCTGCGGCGCCGGCGCGTCTGACCGCCCGCGAAGGCGCCGCGAACGCACCGACGGCCCCGCTCCCCCTCGGGAGCGGGGCCGTCGGCATTGCGGGCCCGGCGTCGCGCGTGGTCTCCGGGGAGCGCCAAGTCCCGCGTCAGCCCGCCGAGGGCGTCGAGGTCGGGGGCTCCGTTGCCGGGGGCTCCGTGGTCGGGGGCTCGGGCGCCTCCCGGGGGGACGGGCTGGTCGACGGGGACTCCGACGGGGACTCCGACGGGGGCTGCTCGGACGAGGGCGGGGTCGAGCTCGGCGGGGTCGTGGGCCGGGTCGTGGGCCGGGTCGTGGGCCGGGTCGTGCCCGTCGAGGTCCCCGGCGATGTCCCCGGCGAGGTCACGGGACGCCGGTCCCCGTTCGAGGTGGGGCGCTCGGGTCGCGGGTCGGGGGCGGCGCCGACGGGAGCCGGGGCGCCGGCGGCCGGCGGGACCGCGGACTCGACGGGCTCGGGCAGCGGCCGGCGGTCGGCACGCAGGTCGAGGTCGGCCACGGTCGGGGTGATCGTCGTCGGTCCCGTCGACGCCGGGAGCGCCGGCGCGGCCACGGGCGTGCCCCACGGCAGCGGCGTGTCGACCTCGGCGACGGTGTCGGGCACGCCGACGGTGGTCGAGGCCTGGGTGATCGTCTGGTACACCGCCGTGCTCAGCGACGCGACCCCGACGAGCCCGACACCGAGACCCGCCGCGATCCGCGAGCGCACGCCGCGGGGCTCGGGCGGCGCCGCGTCGCACGGCGTCTCGGAGGCGAGCCCCGGCGGGGGTCCGAACACGGGCTCGGTCAACGGGCCTCCCTCTCCTCGTGGTGCGCCACGCCGCCCCGGGGGGCGGTCCCGGGGCGGCGCCACCTGATCCAACGCGACGAAGGTGTGACCGTGGCTCGGACGATCGGGCGGAGCCTCGTGAGCCCGGACGGCCCAGCACCGTGGCGCGCAAACGCCATGCTGACCAGCGCGGACGCCGCCGACGACCACCACACGCGATGACCGTGGGTGAGGACCGATCACGACGCGTGAGTGACACGGCGGGGTCCGCGGCCCCGGACGGCCCTACCATCTCGCCGTGTGACCGCTGAGCAGCTGCCCGAGGAGCACCGCGACGACGCGGCGCCCGCCCCGACCGGCGGACGCCCGCCCGGGGCGACGGCCCCCGGGCTCGCGCTGAGCGCGACGCAGGCCTGGGAGAACGTGCGGGACTACGTCGTCCACGGCGGCCATCTCGCCGACACCCGGCGCATGCCCCGCCTGCCGATCCTGCACGGCGACGGCTACACGGTGCACCGTTACGAGCCGACCGTCGCCCCGGACCCGGCCCTCGCCCGGCTGCTGCTCGTCCCGCCGCTCGGAGCGCCCGACTTCGCGTTCGACCTGCGCCGCGGCGCGAGCCTGGTCGAGGATCTGCTGGCCACCGGGCGCGAGGTCTGCATCGTCACCTACGAGTCCACCGGGCGGGCCGCCGGCCGTCGCGGGCTGGAGCTGTGGGTCGACGAGATCGTCCCGGCGGCCCTGTACGCGGTGTCCCGCCGCCACGACGACACCCCTGTGCACCTCGTGGGCTGGAGCCTCGGCGGCCTGTTCACCCTGCTCGCCGCGGCGAGCGGGGTCTCCGGCGCCCCGATCCGCTCGGTGACGGCCTTCGCCTCGCCGGTCGACGTGTCGGCGGTGCCCCTGGTGGCACCGTTCCGCTCGGTGGCCGAGTACACGGGTGGTCGCATCTTCTCGGCGGCCTACCGCACGCTCGGCTCGTTCCCCGCCACGGCGGTGAAGTGGGCGTTCCAGCTGACCAGCGTCGAGCGCTACCTCACGAAACCGGTGACCCTGCTGACCCACCTCGACGACCGGCAGCTGCTCGAGCAGATCGAGGCCGTCGACGTCCTCATGGACAACATGACCGCCTACCCGGGGCGGGCGTTCGGGCAGATCTACCACCACGTCATCCGGTCGAACGACCTCGCGCAGGACGAGCTGCGCCTGGCCGGGCGCCCGGTGCGGCTCGCCGACGTGCGGGTCCCGGTGCTGCTCGTGGCGGGCGCCGACGACGTCATCGCGCCCGTCGCCGCCGTCGAACGCGCCACCGAGCTGCTGACCGGGAGCCCCGACCTGCGCTTCGTCGTCCGTCCAGGAGGCCACCTGGGCGTGCTGGCCGGCCGCCGGGCCCGGGAGAGCTCGTGGCGCGATCTCGAGGACTTCCTCACCGCGCACGAGCGCGACTGACGCGGGTTAGGGGCTCGCGCGCGGTCGGGTACGCCCCGCCGGTTCGCGCCATCCCCACCACGAGGACTTCCTCCATGACCGACGTGTCCAGCAAGGGTCCGGCGCCGGGCGACAGCCAGAACGACCCTGGCGCCGCGGTGCTGACCAACCGGCAGGGCCACCCGGTCTACGACAACCAGAACCAGCGCACGGTCGGCGCCCGCGGGCCGGCGACGCTGGAGAACTACCAGTTCCTCGAGAAGATCAGCCACTTCGACCGGGAGCGCATCCCCGAGCGCGTCGTGCACGCCCGCGGCGCCCTGTCCTACGGCTACTTCGAGTCCTACGGCACCTGGGGCACCGGTGACGACGCGGAGCCCATCAGCCGCTACACCCGCGCCAAGCTGTTCGCCGAGCAGGGCAAGCGCACCGACGTCGCCGTCCGCTTCTCCAGCGTCATCGGCGGGCGCGACTCCACCGAGTGCGCGCGCGACCCGCGCGGTTTCGCGGTGAAGTTCTACACCGAGGACGGCAACTGGGACCTCGTCGGGAACAACCTCGCGGTCTTCTTCATCCGTGACGCCATCAAGTTCCCGGACGTCATCCACGCGCTCAAGCCGGACCCCGTGACGTTCCGGCAGGAGCCGAACCGGATCTTCGACTTCATGTCGCAGACGCCGGAGAGCATGCACATGCTCATGAACCTGTTCAGCCCGCGCGGGATCCCGTCGGACTACCGCCACATGCAGGGCTTCGGCGTCAACACCTACAAGTGGCTCGACGAGAACGGCGAGTCGGTGCTGGTCAAGTACCACTGGATCCCGACCCCGGGCGTTCGCTCGATGACCGAGGAGGACGCCGCCAACATCCAGGCGTACGAGCTCGGGCACGCCACCAAGGACCTGTACGAGGCCATCGAGAACGGCGACTACCCCGAGTGGGAGCTGCGCGTCCAGATGATGGCCGACGGCGAGCACCCGGAGCTCGACTTCGACCCACTCGACGACACCAAGACCTGGCCCGAGAACGACTTCCCGGCGAAGCCCGTCGGCAAGATGGTGCTGAACCGGAACGTCGTCAACCAGTTCGCGGAGAACGAGCAGATCGCGTTCGGCACCGGCGTGCTCGTCGACGGTCTCGACTTCTCCGACGACAAGATGCTGGTCGGTCGGACGTTCTCGTACTCCGACACCCAGCGGTACCGCGGCGGGCCCAACTACCTGCAGCTGCCGGTCAACCAGGCGAAGAACGCCCGGGTGGCCACCAACCAGCGCGACGGGCAGATGGAGTACCACGTCGACCACGCTCCGGGCACGAACCCGCACGTCAACTACGAGCCGTCGATCCACGGCGGCTTGCGGGAGGCGCAGTACCCGCAGCACGACGAGCAGGGCCCGGTGATCGAGGGCCGGCTGACGCGCAAGCGCATCCCGCTCACCCAGGACTACCTGCAGGCCGGCCAGCGCTACCTGCTCATGGAGGACTGGGAGCGCGACGATCTCGTGAACAACTTCGTCACCCTCCTCGGCCAGTGCGAGCGCGACGTGCAGGAGCGCATGGTCTGGCACTTCTTCATGGTGGAGGACGAGCTGGGCGAGCGGGTCGGAGAGGGCCTGGGCATCAAGGCCTCCGACGTGTCGCACCTCGAGCCGCTGGAGAGCCAGACGCTCTCCGAGTCCGACCAGCAGCGCCTGGCCGACCTCGGCAACAACGGGCGTCGGGACGTCGAGGGTCTGGTCATGACCCACTGCGTCCCCGACGAGCGGCACGTGGTCAGCCGGTACGCCGGACCGGAGTCCCACGCGAAGGGCCCCTCGCCCGGCTCCGGGCGAGGGGCCCTTCGTGCGACCTGCGGGGGTGTGCCGGTCAGCGCGCCTCGGGCGGGATCTCGTCGGGGTGGTCGTCCTCGGCGAGCGACACCGAGGCGACGACGTCGGCCGGGCTCCCGTACTCGACCGGCGGGATCGCGCGCAGCGCGCGCACGGTCTGCTCGTCGCCGGTCCGCTCGGCGGCCGCGACGATCCGGTCGCGGTCGGCGGGGAACGACAGGCCGTCGAGGGCGGCGTCGAGGCGGTCTCGGGTGGTGGACGCGGACACGGGCGGCTCCTCCGGGTCGGGACAGCGGTCGGGACAGCGGTCGGGACAGCAGTCGGGCGGTGGTGCCCGCGCGGGTGCCGCGCGCACACCTCGAGGGCGAACGACATCGATGTTGTTCAACGGGCCCCCTCCCGCTCACCCCGCCGCGGGGCTGCCGTACGGTCGGCGCCGCTCCCTGCTCCCCGAGGAAGGACACGGATGGCCGAGACGCTCAAGGCACGCCTTCTCGACTCCGACCGCCGCCCCGCCGTCGTCACCGACCTGCAGGGTCTGGTCGACAGCGAGGTCGCGAACAAGAGCGGACTGTCGGGTGGCGTCGTGAAGACGGGCTACGCCGCCGTCAAGAAGGTCAAGCCGGGCATCATCCCCGAGGCGATCGACAAGATGCTCGACGAGTTCGTCGACCAGCTCGAGCCGTTCTGGGCCGCGTACTCCACCGAGACCGGCGGCGACTTCGGCGCTTTCCTGGCCGCGCGCCCGCACGAGGCCTCCGAGGCCCTGCTGTCGGTGACCGACCGACGCGCCGAGCGCAGCAGCCGCGCGGCGATCACCTCGGTCTACGGCAAGCTGCGCCCGAAGGCCCAGGAGAACGTCGTCGAGGCCCTCCCCGGCCTCGGCACCGTGGTGGAGAAGCACGCGCGCGTCTGACCTCCCCGCTCCCCCGGCGACGGCCCCGGGTCACGGACCACCCCGAACGGTCCGAGATCCGGGGCCGTCGCGCGTGGTGGCTCCTTGACCTCGAGGACGGTCGAGGTCGCAGGCTCGGTGGATCACAGCACGCACCGAGCCCCGGAGGCCCCGATGTCCACGCCCGCTCCCTCGCGCTTCCAGGACGCCTACCTCGCCGGCGAGCCGCCGTGGGTGATCGGCGAGCCGCAGCCCGCGGTCGTGGCCGCCGAGTCCGGCGGCCTGCTGCGCGGGCGGGTGCTCGACCTGGGCTGCGGCACGGGCGAGCACACCGTCCTTCTCGCCGCCCGCGGCTACGACGTCGTCGGCGTGGACTCCGCGCCGGCGGCGCTCGAACGCGCACGGGCGGTCGCCGCCGCCCGCGGCGTCGCGGCGCGCTTCGTCGAGGCCGACGCGCTGGACCCGGCGGGCCTGCGCGGGTTCGACACCGTGCTGGACAGCGCCCTGTTCCACATCTTCGACGCCGCCGATCGGGCACGGTACGCCGACGCACTGCGCGACGTCGTGGTCCCCGGCGGCCGGGTCGTGCTGCTCGGCCTCGCGCCCGGGCCGGCGTTCGGACCCGAGGTGTCCGACGACGACATCCGCACCGCCTTCTCCCGCCCCGGCTGGACCGTCGAGGAGGTGCGCGAGAGCACCTACCGCGGCCGGGTGCCCGACGAGGAGCAGGCCGACCTGCTGGACGTGCCGGTCGGCGGGCACGTCGACCTGCCCGCGTGGCTCGCGGTCGCGCGGCGGTTCTGACAGTGCGTCGGGCGGTGGGGGCTCGGGCGGCGGGGGCTCGGGCGGCAGGGGCTCAGGCCGCGAGGTGCTCCGGCGGCACGGTGCCGGCGAGCTCGGCGAGCATCGCGATGTTGAGCTCGAAGGCGTGGCACGCCTCGTCGGCGATGCGGGCGCGCTCGACGTCGTCCCAGGCGGCGGCGTCGAGCAGTGAGCGGTAGTGCGTGCGGAACAGGGGGACCGGGCCGAGCGCGCTGAAGTCGTAGAACCGTGAGCCGTCGCCGGTCACCCCGTAGGTGCGCCGCAGCAGCCCGCGTACGGCCTGCCCGCCGGCGAGGTCGCCGAGGTAGCGCGTGTAGTGGTGGGCGACCCAGCCGCCGGGCCACCGGTCGACCGTGTCCCGGATGCGGTCGACGTAGGTCGCGGTGGCGGGCAGCGGGGTGAGGTCGTCGGCCCAGGCGGGCCCGCGGAGGAACGCGAGGTCGGCGGCGAGGGCGTCGCGCCGGCGCAGCGCGTCGACGGCGAACCCGCCGACCACCGGGTCGTCGCCGAAGCGGTCGGCCCCGTCCTCGAGCGCGCCGTAGACGTGCCAGTACTGGGTCACCAGCGTCGCGTAGTCGTCCAGCGCGAGCCGCCCGCCGAGCAGGGCCTCCATGTAGGTCGAGTGGTGCGCACGCTCGTGGGCCGCGGCGGTCGCGCGACGCAGGACCTGGGAGAAGGGCTGGTGCTCGCTCACGGTCCGCCTCCGGTGTCGCTGGGCCCACCGGGGACGACACTAGGGTCCGGCGGCGAGTAAGGCTACCCTCACCTCGTCGGCGCTTCCCGGGACTCGCCAGGCTGCCGGGCCGTGCGGGTCGCGGTGACGGGAGCGGGCGGGTTCGTCGGCCGCGCGGTGGTGTCGGCGCTCGTGGCCGCCGGGCACGAGGTCGTGGGCTTGGTGCGGTCGCATCCTGCGGCCGGGATGCGGATCGCCGACCTCGACCGGCCCGCCTCGCTCGCCGACGCGCTGGCCGGCGTGGACGGGGTGTGCCACCTGGGCGCCGTGGTTCGGGTGCGCGCGTCACTCACCGACCCGCTCGGCACCTGGCGCACCAACCTCGGCGGCACCCTCGCCGTGCTCGAGGCCCTCCCCCGCGGCACGCGCCTGGTGCTCGCCTCCACCGCGGCGGTCGGCGACGGTCTCCCCGACCATCCCTACGGGTCGTCGAAGCTCGCGGCGGAGTGGGCGGTCCGGGACGCGGCTCCCGCCCGCGGGCTGGGCGCGGTGGTCCTGCGCCTGGCCAACGTCGCGGGTCCGGGCGACGCCGACCCGACCCGGCTGGTCCCGGCCATCCTCGGGGCCGCTCTCGAGGGCACGGAGTTCACCGTGAACGGCGACGGCTCGGCCGTCCGGGACCTCGTGCACGTCGCGGACGTCGCCGAGGCCTTCGTCGCGGCGCTCGGGGCCGCGGAGCCGGGCCGGCACCGGACGCTCCCGATCGGTAGCGGGCGGCCGGTCGCCGTCCGCGACGTCATCGCGGCTGCGGAGCGGGCCACCGGTCGGCCGGTGGCCGTCCGTCACCGCGAGGCCGCTCCCGAGCCGCAGGCCGTCGTCGTCGACCCCGTGCCGGCGCGCGACGAGCTCGGCTGGGTGCCGCGGCGCTCGGCGATCGACCGGATCGTCGGGGACGCGTGGGCCGAGAGGGCGGCCGCACAGCAATGGTGACGTCCGGCAGGGCCTTCGCCGTGCGGATCGCCATGTGCACCCACGGGGCCGTCGTCTCAGAAGGGTGGGTCGTCGGGCAGGCCGTGGCGGTGGGGCGGTCGGGGGTGGGGGGTGGGTGGTGGCGCGGGGGGTCCTCCGGTGTCGGGGTAGGGGTCGTTGATCCAGATCGGTGCGTCGTCGGTGGCGGGCTGATCGGGGGTGGTGTTCGAGCGGCACTGGCCGGGGGCGGGGTCGGGGAGGTCGGGGCGTACCGGTTGTGGGGGTTGGCGGTAGGTGTGGCCGGTGGGGCTGGTCCAGGTGAAGTCGCCGGGGGCGGTCTGTTCGAGGTGCCAGCCGGGGGCGTGTTTGAGGTGGTGGTCGTGGGGACAGACCGGGCCGAGGTTGACCTCGAGGGTCTGGCCGCCGGCGGCCACGGCGAGGGTGTGGTCGAGGTCGGCCACGAGGGCCGAGGCCCGGCACGGGGGGAACACGCAGCTGCGGTCGCGTATCTGGATCCAGCGGGCCAGGGCCGGGGACGGGACGCGGCGCGCGGTCTGTTCGGGGGTGCGGGGGTCGGGTGGGGACCATGCGCGGAGCTGGTGGTGCAGCTCGTCGAGGACCTCGCTCCAGCCCGGGTGGTCGTCGGGGCGCAGCCGGGCCAGTGCCGCGGCGTCGATGTGCATCTCGAGGACCGGGCGGGGGGTGATCGGTGCGTCGTCGGCGGGGGTGGTGGCGTAGCCGCGGGGCCGGCGCCGCGGCAGGAGCGCGGCGATCGGCAGGCCGTGGGGGTCGGTGACCGCGACCCGCCATTGGGCGGTGCACAGCTGGCGGACGAAGTGGCGGGCCAGGGGTGCGTGCACGACGCCGTGGCCGGGCATCATCGCCGGCTTCTCGTCGAGCCCGAGCAGCGTGGCCAGCCCGACCCGCAACTCGATGCGCGAGCGCCGGGTGCCCCCACCTCGACCCCGGGAGGCAGCCGTCCCGGCGGGTTCGGCGGGCTCGGCGGGCTCGGCGGGTTCGGCGGGCTCGGCGGGCTCGGCGCGTGGGTCGCGCTCGGCCGGCTGGTCGGACTGGTCCGGTGGGCCGTCGGTGGGTGCGTCGGGGTGGGGTCGGTGGATGTGTTGGGGGGCGGGGCGGCCGCGGTGGTCGCTGGGATCGGCGGCGGCGACGACGGCGGCGACGAGGGCCTCGTCGTCGAGCCCGGCGGTGCGGGGGCGCAGCAGGGCGAGGTAGACATCGGCGCGGATGGTGTCGATCAGCCCGGGGTGGCCGGCGGCCTTGGCCCGCAGGGCGAGGGTCTCGACATGGGCGATCGAGCGGGCGGCGGCGTCGAGGGGCAGGTCGAGCCCGGAGAGGTTGACCGTGCCGGCCTCGGTGCGCCGGGACCGGACCCGGCGTTGGCGACGGGTGTTGTCGTAGAGCCGGGCCGCCCAGCCGGGGTCGATGGCGGTGGCCAGCTGCTGGAGGCGCTCGACCAGCCCCGACAGGGTCAGCCGCGGGGCATCGGGCAGTACCCGGCGCACCACCCGGGCGGCGTGCTCGGCCGACAGCGAGGAGGTCCAGGTGATGCACAACCGGACCCGGTCGGTGTCGATGCGCCCGGCGTCCCAGGCCGCCCACAGCGGCGGGATGGCCGCGATCGCGGTGTCGGCCTGCCCGAGCAGCTTGCTCACCCGGGTGCGGGACTCGACCAGCGCGGCGCGTAGCTCGTCGGCGCTGAACTCGCCGTAGCCCTCCCGGCGCCCGCCGGGGCGGTCGGGGTCGGCCAGCGCGGCCTCGCGGGCGGCCAGGGCGAACCGGGCCTCGTGGTGGGAGAGCTGGCGGCGCCAGGCCCGGGCCAGGGTCACCGCGTCGTGCGGGGACACCGCCCTCGGGTCGACCTGCTCCAACAGGGCACCCAGCGCCGCGCCGGGGGGCGTCGTGGCAATCCCCTCGGGCAACGATGCGAACACCTGTTCGATCACGACCGCAGACTATCGCCACCCCCCGACAACGACGGCCCACCGGCCGCCCTCGGCGGTCGGGTGAGGCCGGGATCGCTGCCGAGGGCGAGGACGGCGACGCCCTCCGACCGAGGCCACGACGGCACAGATCGCGGGCCGTACCTGCACGTCGACGGCCAGGACATCGTTGCGCCCGGGCCACCCGAGGGGATCTCCGACTGAGGCCGAGGTCGGACTTCCCCAGCCCGCCACGCTCGCCCCGCACAAGCCCGAGCACTGACTCGGCCACCAGTGTCGGGGGGTGGCCCTACCTTACGGTCATGGCTCTCTGGACCGACTTCGCCACCGCCGCGCCCCGCATCGCCGAGGTCTTCGCCCGTCGCCACGCCGCCGCGGGCAACCTGTGCATGCTCGGGACGCTGCGTCCCGACGGCTGGCCGCGCATCAGCCCGATGGAGCCCCGCTTCCTCGAGGGCGACCTGTGGCTGGTGGGCATGCCCGGCACGGCGAAGTTCGCCGACCTGCAGCGCGATCCCCGCTTCACGCTGCACACGGCGACGGTCGACGCCCAGGTCACCCAGGGCGACGCGAAGATCTGGGGCCGGGTCGAGGACGTGCGCGACGAGGCCCTGCACCAGCGCTTCGCCGAGGCCGTGTACTCCGAGATCGGGCTCGACCTGCGCGGCCAGCCGTTCGATCCGTTCTACCGTGCCGACGTCGTCGGGGCCGCGTCGGTGGCCGTCGGGGACGACCACATGGACGTGACCACGTGGCGCGAGGGCGGGGAGGAGACGGTGCTCCGGAAGCACTGAGCCCGAGAGTCAGTTCGGGAACGTGAACGCGTACCCCTGCTCCTGCAGCCACGGCAGCAGTTGCCGCACGGCCTCGACGGTCTGCTCGCGCGGCCCGCCGCCGTCGTGGAACAGGATGATCGCGCCGGGGTGCACCGACTGCTTGACGCTGTTGACGATCGCGTCGACGCCGGGCTGGGTCCAGTCGAGGGTGTCGACCGACCAGCCGAGGGGGCGCATGCCGGTGCGCGCCGACATCTCGTCGAGGATGGGGGTCCATGCGCCCTCGGGCGCACGGAAATAGTCGATCGGCGCGGGCGGGTCGAACACCGTGGCCAATGAGGTGCGGCTGAAGTCGAGCTGCCGGCCCATGAGGTCGGTCTCGTGGTAGCCGACCGTCGCGTCGTGGGTCATCGTGTGGTCGCAGAGCCGGTGCCCCTCGGCCGCCACCCGGTGCACCATCTCGGTGTGCGCGGCCGCCTGGTTGCCGACCATGCAGAAGGTTGCGGGCGCCCGGTACTGGGCGAGCAGGTCGAGCACCTGCGGGGTGTACACGTTGTTCGGCCCGTCGTCGAACGTCAGCGCGACCGTCGGGCGCTCTGTCGTCGTCGAGGTGACGGTCAGACGTGTGGACGTGATGGCCGGGCGCGCGACGCCCGGCATGCCGCGTGCGGGGGCGTCCTCAGCGGTGCGCGCCCGGATGCCGGACGGGGACGCGACGGCCGGTCCGGCGCTCGTGGCCAGCACGGCGGACGTCCGCGTGTCGGCGAGCACCACCACTGCGACCCCGACGATCAGGCCGACCGTCGTGAGGAGTCCGGCCCAGCGATAGATGTAGGGCGGACTCACGATCTGGCGCAGGATGATGCGCTGCCGAGGAGTGAGCATTCGTCTCTGCCGTCCCATCAGTCACAGGCATCACAGGAGTCACAGCGTCGGACACCATAGAGCGCCGGTGGAGTGAGCCGCGAGTGAACCCTGCAGGTCTGATCGAGTGAATGTCGTGTCCGGCCCGCGACCGGGCCCCGGACGATCCGCGCAGGGGCCGTTCGTATGCCGTGAGGCCGGCCTGGGAAGACCCCGCGGGTGAAGAAGCTGATCAACGACCCCGCCCGCGTCGTCGCCGAGTCCCTCACCGGCGTCGCCCGAGCCACCGAGGGCGCCGCGCTCGTCGACGGCCACCAGGTGCTCGTGCGCACCGCCCGGGACGAGGGGCGGGTGGCGGTGCTCTCCGGCGGGGGGTCCGGCCACGAGCCCGCGTTCAGCGGCTACCTCGGCCCCGGGCACCTGGACGGCGCCGTGTGCGGCGAGGTCTTCGCCTCACCGGGCGTCGACGCCGTCCTCGCCGGCATCCGCGCCGTCGACGCCCCGACGCTGCTCGTGGTCATGAACTACACCGGCGACCGGCTGAACTTCGGGCTCGCGGCCCAGCTCGCCCGCGCGGAGGGCCGCGAGTGCGCGATGGTCACGGTCGCCGACGACGTCGCCCTCGACGCCGACGACCACGTCACCGCGGGACGCCGTGGGCTCGTGGGCACGGTCCTGGTGACGAAGGTGGCGGGGGCCGCGGCGGCCGCCGGGTGGTCGTTGGACAAGGTCACCGTGGCGGCGGAGGACGCGGCGCGGGCGGTGGGCACGATGGGCCTCGCGCTGTCCCCGGCAACGGTGCCGGGCGGCGAAGCCGGCTTCTCCCTCGGCGAGCAGGAGATCGAGATCGGGCTCGGCATCCACGGGGAGCCGGGCGTGCGACGGGAGTCGCTGCGTCCCGCCGACGAGCTGGTGGACGAGCTGGTCGAGACGGTGTGCGCCGATCGCGGCATCGGCGACGGTGACCGGGTCGTCGTCCTCGTCAACGGCACGGGAGCCACGCCGCCGATGGAGCTCTCGATCGTGCTGCGCCGGGTCGTGGAGAACCTCGGCGGTCGGGGCGTGCGGGTCGAGCGCTGCTGGTCGGGCACCTTCCTCTCGTCGATCGACATGGCCGGCGTCTCGGTGGCGTTGCTGCCCGTCGACGACGAGCGCCTCGAGCTGATCGACGCGCCGGCCCGGTCGGCGGGCTGGCCGTCGGGATCGGGGCGCTTGTCGGGCCCGGCGTCGGAGCCCGTGCCGACCATCGCGGTGGCCGAGGACTCGCAGGTCCGCTCCGGGGACGGCACGGGGCGTCTGCGTGCGGCCGTCGAGGCGGTCTGCCGCGCGGTGCAGGACGCCGAGGAGCACCTCACCGAGCTCGACGCCGCGACCGGCGACGGCGACCTGGGCACCTCGTTGACCCGCGGGGCGACCGGAGTACTCGAGGACCTCGACACGACCGACCTCGACGACCCCGTCGCGACGCTGCGCGCGGTCGCCGCGTCCGTGCGGCGCGCCATCGGTGGCACCTCGGGCCCGCTGCTCGCCACGGCGCTCCTGCACGCGGCCGAGCACCTCGACGCCGCCGGCAGCTCCGACGAGACGCTGCGCGCGGCGGCCGACGGGATCGCCGACCTCGGCGGTGCGCGCCGCGGTGACCGCACCCTGCTCGACGCCCTCTACCCCGCCGCCGACGAGCTCGCGTCGTCCGGGTCGATGTCTTCCGCGGCCTCGGCCGCCGCCGACGGCGCCGAGGCGACCGCGAGCATGACCGCGCGCCGCGGCCGCTCGAGCTACCTGGGCGAGCGCGCCCACGGGCACCCGGACGCCGGCGCCGAGGCGGTCGCGGTGGTCCTGCGCGCGCTGGCCGGGGCCTGATCTCCCCCGCCGGTCACGGTCCGGCCGGGCCGCGCGGCGAGACCGAGGGGCGTCGGTCCGGCTCGACCGGCCCGACGACGGCCTCCAGGCCCGCGGACCGGTCGGCCCCGGTGTCGAGGCGGAGCTGCACGACGTCGCCTCGGTACTCGACCCTGGCCACCTCGAAGGGCCGGTCCCCGGACGCGGTGGTGCGGTACTCGGTGCACAGGACCAGGAACACCGGGGTCCGGTGGGGCACACCGAAGCGGTCCGCCTCGAACTGACCGCACTGACTCGTCTCGATCGACACGTGGGAGCGACCGAGGGCCACGCCGTGGTCGGAGAGCGACAGGTCCTCGGGCAGGTGCCGGCCGACGTGCAGGCGCTCCTCCAGCCACCGCGCGTCCACCCGGCGGAAGAAGGAGTAAGCGATCGCCAGCGCGGTCTGGTCGAGGGTGAGCAACGAGGTGACCCGCAGGACGTCCTCGCCCTCGGCGACGTCGAGACGCTCCCGGATGCTGCGCTCCACTGTCGGGGCGCCCACGTCGAGGATGAGGACCCGATCACCGGCGTCCGATGACCCGAGCTGCCGCGAGAGGCCCCCGGCGCGGAAGGCGCGCTTGGGCGGGGCGACGAAGGTTCCGCGACCCCGGACGCGGTGGATCTGGTGGTCGTCCTCGAGGATCGCGAGTGCCTGGCGGACGACGACGCGGCTGACACCGAGGTGACGGGCGAGCTGGGGCTCGGACGGCAGCATGTCGCCGGGCCGCCACGTCCCGGATTCGATCTGCTGCTTGAGCAGCTCCTGCAGCTGGTAGTACAGCGGCACGAAACTCGTCCGGTCAAGCGCGCAGGCGCCCGTGGGGAACATCCCGCTCCACCTCGCGATTTCCCACTCACTGCGGATCTGATCTGATAGGACAACCATACAACTACCGACGTGACAAGAGCCACGTCAGGCGCCTCCCGCGGCGGCCCACCACCCGCATATGCGCTGCTCAGCGCCTTGGGAGGGCCTTGACATCATCGTCCGAGGTCCCTCTACTGACAGGCCCACTTGTTCTAGCGAACGGACAGGACGGGCCCATGGGCGACGACTCCGCGTCAACGACGGCACGACCTGGTTCCGAGGACGATCGCCTGCTCAGCGAGTTCGGCTATCGTCAGGAGCTGCCCCGCGTCCTGCGCTTCTGGACCAACTGGGCCCTCGGTTTCGCCTTCATCTCGCCGATCGTGGGCCTCTACACGGTGGTCGCCCTCGGCGCCCAGACGGCGGGACCGGCCTGGGTGTGGGTGCTGCCGATCGTCGTGCTCGGCCAGCTCCTCGTCGCGCTCGTCTACGCGCACCTGGCCCGTCGGTGGCCGCTGGCGGGGGGCATCTACCAGTGGTCCCGCCGACTGATCGGACCCGCGTACGGGTGGTGGGCCGGGTGGATCTACATGTGGGCCCTGGTGCTCACCCTGTCGACCGTCGCCTACGGGGGCGGCTTCTTCCTCGGGCAGCTGCTCGGATGGGAGGAACCGTCCACCGCCGAGAGCGTGCTGCTCGGACTGATCGTCATGGCGATCTTCACCGCGGTGAATGCGGCGGGCCTGCACCTGCTGCGGTGGGTGGTCAACATCGGCATCGCCTGCGAACTGATCGCGAGCATCGGTATCGCGGTGGTCCTCATCTCGCTGTTCCGCGTGCAGCCGGTGAGCACGTTGACCGACACCTCGGCGACGCCCGACGGTGTCGCGTTCTTCCCTGCGTTCATCGCCGCACTGGCCATCGGCGGCTGGGTGATCCTCGGTTTCGACGCCTGCGGCAGCGTGGCCGAGGAGACCCGCGAGCCGCGGCGCCAGGTGCCGCGCGCGATCGTCGTCTCACTGATCACCGTCGGCGCGGTCGACATCCTCGCGGCCGTCGCGCTGGTGCTCGCGCACCCCGACATCGGCGCCGTGGTCAGCGGACAGTCTGCCGACCCCGTCTCCGAGGCGGTGGTGGCCGGCCTCGGCGAGTGGGCGGCCAAGCCTTTCCTGGTCGTCGTCGTCGTCGCGTTCATCGCCTGCGGGATCGCCGTGCAGGCCACGGGGGTCCGGGTGGTCTACTCGTTCGCGAGGGACGGCATGCTGCCCCTGTCCCGGGTCTGGCGGCGTGTGTCGACCCGCAACCAGGCGCCGGTGTACGCCGTCGCCCTGGTCGCCATCCTCTCGGCGCTCGCCTTCGTCTACGCCAACGCCCTGTCCGTGCTCGTTGCCTTCGCCACCGGCGCCTACTACGTCGGTTTCCTCGCCCCGGTGGCCGCCCTGCTCTACCTCCGCCTGCGCGGTCGGTGGCGCGACCCGGACGGGCGGCGCGGGCTCGGGAAGATCGGCGTGATCGTGAACGTCGTCGCGGTGGCGTGGCTGGTCTTCGAGCTCGTGAACATCGCGTGGCCACGGGATCTCGGCCTGCCGTGGTGGCAGACCTACGCGTTCCTGCTCGGGTTGGGGTGCTTCGGCACGGTCGGGTTGGTGTACTTCTTCGCCACCCGCCCCGACCGCAGGTTCGTCGAGGAGAGCGTGTCGATGGGGGAGGCACCGCCTCCCGCGTCGGCGGAGCAACAGAGCGCATCGACGGCCACGAACGTGGGAGGGACTCAGGAATGACGGACGCCCCTGACCAGACGCACGGCTTCGACCGATCGACCCTGCAGGGCATGCAGGGGCTGCGGAGGCTCGCGCAGATCCCGGAGACCGCCCAGCACCGCGCCGTCCAGCAGGGGCTGGAGTTCGGGCTCGAGGCCGCACCGTCGGTCCAGGACCGCCGGATCAGCACGTTCTCCCGCGGCGCCCAGCCCGCCTTCGCCGGGATCAACACGTTCCTCAAGGCCCCGTACTGCGAGGACGTGCGCGAGATCGGCCGCTACGACGCCGCGATCATCGGGGTCCCCTTCGACATGGGCACCACATATCGCTCGGGGTGCCGTTTCGGGCCGCAGGCGGTGCGGCGTATCTCCGCCGTCTACGACTCGTACAGCCTCGACCTCGCCGTCGATCTGGAGGAGGAGCTCGCGCTCTGCGACGCCGGGGACGTCTTCGTCATCCCGTCGAACATCGAGAAGACCTTCGACCAGATCGACCGGGCCGTCTCCCACGTCGTGTCCCAGGGCGTCTTTCCCGTGATCATCGGCGGGGACCACTCCATCGGCTACCCCGATGTCAGAGCGATCGCGAAGCACGTCGACGGCAACGTCGGGATCATCCACTTCGACCGGCACATCGACATCCAAGAACGTGACATGGACGAGCGGATGCACACGACCCACTGGTTCCACGCCACGAACATCCCGAACGTCCCGCCCGAGAACCTCGTCCAGATCGGGATCGGTGGCTGGTACGGCTCCCGGCCCGGCCTCTCCGTCGCCTACGAACGCGACACCACCGTCATGACGATCGGCGACGTCGAGAAGCTGGGCATCGACAAGGCCACGGAGATCGCGCTCGAGGTGGCCTGGAAGGACGCCGCCGCAGTCTTCCTCTCCTTCGACATCGACTCGGTCGACGGCGGGATCGCCCCGGGCACCGGCTCGCCCGAACCCGGCGGGCTGCTCCCCCGGGAGGCGCTGCACGCCTTGCGCACGATCGCCAAGGAGGGCATCTGTGGGATGGAGGTCATCGAGATCTCCCCGCCGTACGACACCAGCGACTCGACCGCCCAGCTCGGATGTCGCGCGATCATGGATGTGCTCGGTGTCCTCGTGGCCGAGGGCAGGCTGGGTCGGCGCGCGACCCACGAGTCCTGATCACGGCCTCCGGGGGCGACGGGCTGCGCCGGCCGCCGCCGCGGGGTCGGTCGTCATCGGGGCACGACGGGTCTCACTGCAGGACCTTCAACCCGACCACGCAGCCGACGACGCCGAGCAGCAGGGCGACCCTCACTGGCGAGACGGCCTCGTCGCCGCTCACCATCGCGTAGGCGGCGGTCAACACGGCACCGATCCCTACCCACACCGCGTAGGCCGTACCGGTCGGTAGCTCCCGCATGGCGAAGGCGAGCCCGCACATGCTCAGGAGGAGCCCGAGACCGAAGACGATCGACGGCACGAGCCTGGTGAAGCCCTCCGCCTTGCCGAGCGCGGTAGCCCACACCGCCTCGAGGACACCGGACAGCACCAGCACGACCCACGACATCGCTCGACCTCCAACGAAGTCGCCGTCTTGTCGCGGTCTGGGTACGGCGCCGCTCGTCCAGGACCCCCGAAACCAGGGATCGACCCGAGGCTGCCCAGCCCCCAGGTCCACGGCAACCCGACGGGTTGGTGGGTCCGGTCACTGACCGCTCGTGGAGGGCGGGTGCCTCGTGGCGGCCACTGACCCCGTCGGCGCCGGTTGCCGGACCGTCGAGACGGGCAGCCCGGGACCATGACCGGACCGACCAGCGAGAAGCGCGAGGAAGGCTCGTCCCGGCGGGACGAGCCGGCGCCCGAGGCCGCCTCCCCGTTCACCGACGCGGACGCGGAGGGCGCCGACCAGGAAGGGCGCGACGTCGACCGCGACGTCGCTGACAACGCCGACCTCGACGGGTGACGGACGCGGCGTTCTTCCCGGCGTTCATCGCCGCACTGGCCCCACCATGAGCGCGGGATCGCGCGATGGACGCACGGGGGCGGGAACCCGGCTCAGCCGTAGATGTCGTTCCCGCGGGAGAACTCGACGAAGGTGCAGGGCTCGTCGCCCACGCTCCAGGCGTCGTGGCCGGGCGGCAGGAGCATCACCGAGTGGGGACCGAAGTCCTCCTCCGACCCGTCGTCCATGACGACGTGCAGCGTGCCCGAGAGGACCAGCGCGACGTGGGGCAGCTCGCACGACTCCGTGCCGACGTCGGGCTTGAGGTCCTTCGACCACACTGCGCCGACCCCGAAGGTCACCTCGGTGACACTGACCCCGTCCAGCTCGACGGTCTTCTTGGAGATGGCGCCGTGGGTGTCGGCCGGGGCGGCGGCCAGGTCGCCCTTCTGCATGCGTCGAGTGCTCGCGGTCATGTCTGCCTCCTCGGCGTGGCGGTCGGTCGGCCCGATCCTCCCCGCCACCCATGCGCGCGTCGCGATATCCGACGCCGAGGCCGAATCGCGCGCACCCCGGCCCGTGGAGCGGCCCCGACGTCGGTCGCGGCCCGGTCCGCGGGTACTGCCTGGTGATGGGGATGGCAGGAGCCGAGCAGAGCGAGCCGCGCCCGCTGCGGGACCCGGGCCAGGCGGAGCGGTTGGCCCGCCGGCTCGACAAGCCGATGGGGGCCATCGGCGTGGTGTTCCTGCTCGTCGTGCTCGGCCAGTCCCTCGCCGAGGACCGGCGTCTCGTCACGGCACTCACCGTCGCGGGCTGGCTGCTGTGGCTGGTCTTCGTGACGGAGTTCGCCCTGCGTGCCTACGTCGCGAGGGACCAACGCCGGTTCTGGGCGCGGAACTGGTGGCAGCTCGTCTTCCTCGCGGTGCCGTTCCTGCGGTTCTTCCCCCTGCTCTCCGTGCTGCGGGCCTCGCGGGTGGGCAGCGTGCTGTCGGCGGCGGTCCGCGGCTCGCGGTCCACGGGCCGGCTGCTGTCCGGGCGGATCGGCTGGCTGGGCGTCGTCACCGGCATCGTCGTGCTCGCCGCCAGCCAGTTGCTCTACGTCCTCGGCGCCTACACCCGCTACCTCGACGCCCTGCACGAGGCGGCGCTGGCGACCGTGACCGGGGAACCGCTGTCGGCCGACGACGGCGTCGCCCGGGTGCTCGAGGTGGTCCTCGCCGTGTACTCCGTCGCCGTCTTCGCGACCCTCGCCGGCGCGATCGGCGCCTACTTCCTGCACGCGCGCGCGGCCGAGTCCGACTGAGGTCTCTCGACCTCAGACGCCGGCGTCGTCGGTCTCCCGCGACCGGCGGGCGTCGACCGGCGGGATCGTCGGCTCCGGCGGTTCGACGGTCTCGTCCTCCGGGACCGGCGGGAGCTCTTCCTCCGGCAGCTCGGGGACCTCACGCTCCGCCACGCGAGGCACCTGAGGGCGCGGGGTCGGCGGCACCTCGTCGTCGTGCTCGTGACGGGCGTGTCCCCGGGCGCTGGTCATGGCGTCGACTCCCTCCGACGGCGCGCGACCGAGGCTACGCCGGGGCCGACGTCGCTCCGATGCCGTTCGTGCGGGGCGGACGAGCCGGCCTGTAAGCCGGAGCGTGTTCGTCGGTCGGAGCGACCAGGGCCGCCAGGGCTCGTCCTGGCCCTGACCTGGCTGTTGACCTTCTCGTGGTTATGGGCGTCTCGCGCCTCGTTGAGGGCTCCCGTGCCCCCAGCGTGCCCCAAGAGTCGATCACCGCCGACGCTGAGCCCCGCCTTGGGAAGGCCGCGCCGGGCTCACGGTGTTGGCGTACGACCTCGGGAAGAGCCGGCAGGCACTGCCGGTCGTGACCCTCGTTGACCGCTTCCAATCGCACGCTCATCGCACGGCGCGATGGACGATCTTTGACAACTCCATGACGACACCATGTGTCGACCATCGCCCGAAGGTGTGCGGGGTGCGACTTGACCCCGTACCCGAGTACAGGGTTCATGCTCGGGGCATGCGGACGAGCGAGGTAGCCGCCCAAGCGCGGGTCAACCCGCAGACGTTGCGGTACTACGAGAGAAGAGGGCTGCTGCCAGACCCGGCACGGTCCTCGTCGGGATACCGCTCGTACGGATCGGAAGCCGTTCGGCTGGTGCGGTTCATCAAGCGGGCCCAAGATCTCGGCTTCGCCCTCGATGAGGTCAAGTCACTGTTGGAGCTGGCTGAGGGCGGTCCCGACCGCTGCGAGGCCACTCGCCGGCTGGCGACCTCCAAGATGGCGGACCTGCAAGGCCGAATCGCGGACCTGGAGGCGATTCGCGCAGGTCTCGCGCGACTGGTGGAGACCTGCGATCAGCCCCGGGAGCGGCGGGACTGCCCGATCTTGGCCGACATCAGCGACGACAGCGACAAGGAGGTACACCGATGACCGCCGCCAGCGGACCGCTGAGAATCGAATTGCTGTGCGACAGGGACGGGGGCGGCGTCGCCGCCCAGCAGAGCGCTCTGCCGCCCGCGGCGCAGGACGTGCACCGCATGGTGCTTCGCGCGTTCCTGAACAGCGGCGACGCTCCCCATCGTCGTGATCTACCGGACTCGTGCGGGGTCGAGGTGGACGAGGCGTTGGACCTGCTTGACGAGGTCGACTTGGTACACCTGGACGCGGAGGGGCGAGTGGTCGTGGCCTATCCGTTCGCCGCCCGGATCACCGGGCAAACCGTGCGCGTCGACGCCGGTCCCGTGCTGCAGGCGATGTGCGCGATCGACGCCCTCGGTATCCCGATGTTGGCAGGGCGAGACGGGGTCATCGAGTCGGCTGACCCGCTCGATGGGCAGCCGATCCGAGTCGAGTGCACCGGTGGCAGCTGGCGTTGGGCTCCGGCGGAGACGGTCGTGCTGCTGGCCTCGTCCGCGGAGTGCGGCGTTGCCGCCGAGTGCTTGTGCCCAGAATCACCTTTCGCCGGACTCGGCACGGCGCCGAGGCCCATCTTCACGGCCGATCAAACCTGACGGCGCTGGTGCTGGGCCAAGATCAGCGCTCGAGATCGCTCGCTTCTCTTTTGGCCTGTTACTTGCTCCGGCCGTGGACGCGAATGGAGACATTGCATGACAATCGAGCTCTTGCACACCGAGGAGTGCGCGAACGCCGCGACATACTTGCCTCGACTGCGGCAGCTCGTCGCCGACGCTGGGGTGAGCGAGCCGGTACAGGTACGCCTCATTTCGGACCCGACGCAAGCGCAGCGCGAGGAGTTCCTCGGTTCGCCGACGGTCCGAATTGATGGTCGGGACGTCGACCCCGGCGCCGTCGAGAGCCGCGACTATGGCCTGAGCTGCCGCCTCTACGCCGGCCCGTCCGGATTGAGCGGTGCGCCACCGGACAGCTCGGTCTTGGAGATGCTCCGTCGACACGGAACGGAGGAGACTAGCGATGTTGAGGCGTAGGCCACGACGAGTGGCCGCCGCCGAGGGCTTGGTCTTGGCCGCGTTGAGCGGCTATGGGGGACTAGCGCTATGGGCCCGTGTCGCAGAGATTGTACGTGTGCTGGCTACTTGGTCACCGCCGCCCACCAAGACGGCTGCGACACGAGGCAGAAGGGACGGCCAGCGGTGATGCCAATTCACTACCCGAAGCTACGACAGTTGCTTGACCAAGGCGTGCAGCTTGTCGAAGTGCTCCCGGCGGAGGAGTACGCGGAGATGCACCTGCCTGGTGCGGTCAACATTCCACTAAAGCACCTCGATGAGGCCACGACCGCTGGCCTGGACCGTGATCAACCTGTTGTCGTTTATTGCTGGGACGGTCTTTGAGACATGAGCCCACGAGCCGCGTGCCGGCTCCAGACACTCGGGTTCACACAGGTCTATGATTACATGCCTGGCAAGGTTGACTGGCTGGCGCGGAACCTTCCCGTTGAAGGTGCCGGGACCAACGCTCCGACCATTGGCCGATTCCTTCTTGACGATGTGGTCGCAGCCGCACCCGAAGAGGCCATCGCCACTGTACGCGCCCGGGTCGCAGCGTCTCCGCACTCCATCGCGCTAATCACCGAGTCCGGTGTCCTAATTGGCCGGCTCCGAGCCAGTCATCTGGAAGACACTAGCGACACTTCCACCGCAGCCGCCGTGATGGAGCCCGGCCCCTCAACGCTGCGACCACACGAGCTCGCGGAGTCTGTCCATGCCCGTCTGACCGAAAAGGGCTTGCATTACGCCATCGTCACCGACCCCGACGGACGCCTCCTCGGCGTCGTCCGACCTCAAGATCTAGCCTAAGGCTCACTACCTCCTGAGATGCGGTGGTGTCGTTTGGCGGGCACTCCAGATCGAGGGTCCCTCACCTCCCGTGGGCCGTGGCCTGCTCCTCCTCGGTCATGTTCGGCACGGTGTCCGAGTTGGTCGACGTCGTCCAGACATGACGGCCGGTGTGTGGTCTCCCCGTCGGCCAGGTCCTCCCGAAGCGCGGCAGGGCCAGGGGGCCAGGTGGAGCACCCGACGCGCTGAACGACCTGGCCCCCTGGCCCTGGGGTGCTACGCCCTCGCGGTGGCCGGCGGGGAGACCTGCCCCCTCCCCGGAGGTCGCCTGGGGGTGCGGGGGGCGGCGAGCGCTCCCGCTCGTGTCGGAGCTGGTGTCACGCGCCGGTGACCAGTTCCATCACATGGCCCCGGCAGCAGGTGGGGTTCTGGTCGCCCGAGCAGTCGGCGGGTGCGCCCTTGGTGACGGTGACCTCGCAGCCACAGGACGGCTCGGGGCAGCGGTAGACCTGACCCTCGCGAAACGCCATCACGATCTCCTCTCGGGATTCCGGTCCGGAACTGGTGACGACGCTATGACCCGACCCCAGGGTGAAGGTCGAATCGCGTCGCGAGGAACCCCGTGTCGTCGGCGGCTGGGACGATGTAGTCATGCACAAGAGCGGACTGTCGATCGGGGAAGCTGCCGAGGCGGCTGGGGTGACGCGGAAGGCCATCCGGGTCTACGAGAGCAAGGGGCTGCTGGAGGAGCCCGCCCGGACAGCGAGTGGCTACCGGATGTTCGACGCTGGTGACGTGCAGGTGTTGACCTTCATCCGGCGCGCTCGGACGATGGGTCTGCACCTGGAGGACATCGCCGAACTGCTGGCGGTGAGCCGCGAGGGCCAGGCTCCGTGTGACCGGCTTGCCCCGCGGCTCGACCAGCGGATCGCTGAGGTGGACGAGGCCATCTTTGAGCTGGAGGGCCTTCGTCGGAGTCTCGGCGCGGCGCGCGAGCGGTTGAGAGTTGGCGTTGACGACGGTACCGACGCGTCGATATGTCCGGTCGTCGAGCAGGTTGGCTGAGCAGTTCGCGCACGCGGTGAAGACCTGGCGCCTTCGCTTGGTCCGCGGGTGGCCGGGCGTGCCCGCGCCGGCCGCCGGGCCGGAGGTAGAGGCGTGCCGGCTGCGGAGCCGCCCGGTTGTCAACGGCCAGTTCGTGGTCCCCGCTGGTGGCCAGGAAAAAGTCCCCGGTCCGGGGTTGTTCAGCTGCTGGTCACGGGGGTTGCTCCCTTCGCTCGGGCTTGGCGCATGCGGTAGGACTCGCCGTCGGTGACCACGACGTGGGCGTGGTGCAGGAGCCGGTCGAGCAGGCTGACCGCGGTGGTGTGTTCGGGCAGGAAGCGGCCCCATTGGTCGAAGGGCCAGTGGGAGCTGATCGCCAGGCTGCGCCGTTCGTAGGCGGCGGCGACGAGGCGGAACAGCAGCTGGGCGGCGGTGTCGTCCAGCGGCGCGAACCCGATCTCGTCGATGATGATCAGGTCGTGGCGCAGGGTGTGGTCGATCAGGCGGCCGACGGAGTTGTCGGCCAGCCCGCGGTAGAGGGATTCGACGAGTTCGGCGGCGGTGAAGTAGCGGACCCGGTGGCCGTGCTCGACCGCGGCGTGTCCGAGGGCGACGAGCAGGTGGGACTTGCCGGTGCCGGCGGGGCCGACCAGGGCGAGGTTCTCGCTGCCGCGGGTCCATTCCAGCGAGGCGAGGTAGTCGAAGGTGGCTCGCGGGATGCTGGAGGCGGCGACGTCGAACTCCTCGAGGGTCTTGGCGACGGGGAACCCGGCGGCCTTGCGCCGGTGGGCGGTGTTGGAGGCCTCGCGGGCGGCGATCTCGGCCTCGATCAACGTGCGCAGCAGTTCCTCGGGGCGCCAGCGTTGGGTGCGGGCGGTGACGAGCAGTTCGGGGGCCAGGCGGCGCATCGCGGCGAGCTTGAGCCGCTTGAGGCCCGCTTCGAGGTCGGCGTCCAGCGCCGGTGGCGTGGTGGCGGTCATGACGCGTCCCCCGCGGCCTCGACCGTGGCGCCGGGAGCTGGTCGGTCGATGGCGTAGTCGGCTAGTGCGTTGACCACGAACGTTCACCGGGTCATGCGGCTCGGCGTCGGCCCCAGCGGTGTTGGCGTTCGCTGCGGATGCGGGCGCGTTCGCGGCGTTGGGCGGCCAGGACGTCGGGGTGGCGGGCGTTGGCGTTGCGCCAGCGCAGGTAGGCCTGCAGCCGTCGGGCGAGCACGGTGTGGTTGGGGTGGTTCGAGGCACCCATGGTGAAGGTGCGCAGCGGCCCGAACTGGGCCTCGATGGGGTTGGCCCAGGACGCGTAGGTCGGGGTGAAGCAGAGCTCGACCTTGTTCTTCCCGGCCCAGGCTCGGACCGCCGGGGTCTTGTTCGCCGACAGGTTGTCCATGATCACGTAGATCGGGGCGCCGTCGGGGCGGGCGGCCCGAATCGAGCGCAGCGCGGCCAGGGTGTGCTCGCCGCCCTTGCGGCGGCGGGCCACGCCCCATAGCTGGTCGTCGCCGAGGCTGTAGCAGCCGTGGAAGTAGCGGATGCCGTGGGTGCGTCGGTAGGTCGCCGGCAGCCGTGCCGGGTGAGACTCGCGGGCCCAGGTTGTGCCGTGGCCGGGGCGGATCGACAGCGGCCCGAACTGGTCGAAGGCGAAGCACCGGTTCGGGTAGTGGCTGGTGACGTGCTCGATGCGGTCGAGCTTGGCGTCTTTGTCGGGGTCGTTGGACTCTTTCCAGGTCCGGGTGCGCTGGAACGACACCGCGTGCTCACGCAGGACCTGCCGGAGCCGCTCGCGGCTGATCACGATGCGGTGCTGGTGGCAGCGGGCCAGGTGCGCGGCAAGCATGCGCACGCTCCAGTGCGTGAACGGCAGGTCGTGCACCGCGGGGCGGTCGGTGGCCGTCGCGACGATGAACGCGATGTCCTCATCGGTGATCAGGCGGGGACGGCCTCCCGCCCACTGAGGGTCCAGCGCGGCCAGCCCCCGCTCGTTGAACGCGTGGACCACATCGCGCACGGTGTCTTCGTCGGCGGCCACGAGCCGTGCGATCGCCGGCACCGGCGTCCCCGACGCCGAGGCCATGATCATGGTGGCCCGGCGGACCCGGATCGAGCTGCCCTTCCCGCGGCGCACGATCTGGGCCAGCCGCTGGCCCTCCTGATCGGTGAGTCGTCGTGCTCGTACTGGTTCCGCCATCGCGCCCCCACTCCCGGTCCCGTCCTGCGGTCGACACCGGGAATGAGATCTTGCTCCAGCGCAAAGCGTTGAACCTACGACGGCGTGTCGCGAAACCGGTCAACGTTCATGGTCAACGCACTAGCGAGCGGGTCGGGACCGCGGGCAGCTCGACGATCAGTGCGTCCCCGGCGGGTCGGGGACGGGGGGCGGCGGTGCCGGCGGCGAGGATGGAGCGGACGTCGTCGGCGCGCCAGCGACCGAACGCGGTCGCCCGGGCCAACGCCTCGAGCAGCGCCTGTTCACCGTGGGCGTCGCGCAGCGCGAGCAACTCGGCGAGCTCGGCGCCCAGGCGGGTCGATCCGGCCGCGGCGGCGCCGGCCAGGAACTCTTCGGCGACCCGGCCCAACGCGCAGAACGCCTTCTCGTTCGCGGTCTTCGGGCGGATCGCCCGCGCCGGGGTCGCCGGGCGCGGCCCGCCATAGTGGGTGTCGTGCACCGAGGCCTCGCCCGGCCCGACGAGACGGTGCTCGGCCAGCACCGTGACCGCTCCGTGGGTGCCCGACAGGATGGTGAGCTGGTCGCCGTGGACGCGGACCTCGACCTGGGTGCCGATCGCGGTGGTCGGCACCGAGTAGCGCGCCGAGCCGTAGCGGACACAGGACAGACGGTCGACCTTGCGAGTGACGGCCGGCCCGCCGACGCGGGGGCGCAACGCCGGCAGCCCGCCGAGCAGCGCCGCCTCGTGCTCGGCCAGCCGTTGCGCCGGGACCGCGGCGATCTCGGAGTGCTCCGTGGCGTTGACCTCGGTGCACCACGCCGCGGCGGCTGCGTTCGCTGCGGCCAGGTCCACTGGCCGTTCCCCCTGGTTGAGGCCGCAGCCGATGATCAGGTCGGTCTTGGCGTAGCCGACGAGGTTCTCCACGATGCCTTTGGACTGCGGGTCCGCGCCGTGGCAGAAGTCGGGCCGGAACCGGTAGTGCGAGGCGAACCGGACATAGTCCGGGGTCGGGACGACCCGGTCGGCGACCACGTCGGCCTTGAGGCAGGCCATCCGGTCGGCGAGGACGACCTTGGGGACCCCGCCGAGGGTCTCGAAGCACTCGGCGAGCAGCGAGAGCGTGGTCGCGGCACGCTCGTCGACGGCGAAGCGCACGAACCGCACTCGTGACCAGGCCAGCACCGCGCAGAACACGTGCAGCCCGGCCAGCACGCCCCAGTCGATGACCAGGTGCTCACCCGGGGTCCACACCGCTGGGCGCCGGCCGCGGTGATGGGTCCGGCGCCAGTCGGCCTTCGCTTCGGCGACCAGGCGCCGGAAGTTGCGCGCCGAGCCCTCATAGCCGGCAGCGCGCATCTCAGGCAGCAGCCGCTTCGCCGAGATCCGGCCCTGGGTCTTGGCGATCTTCGCGGCCACGAGCTCGGCGACCGGCTCGTAGTTGCGCTCCCGCGCCTTGCGCTCGGGTCCGGCGCCGCCGGCCTCGTGGCGCTCGATCACCCGACGCACCGTCTTCGGCGTCGTTGCGCACATCGCGGCCGCGCCGCGATAACTGCCGACCTCGCGATAGGCCGAAATGATGTCCATACGTTCCCTCGCAGACTTCAATGGCAGACCCCTGGGCGGTGCGGTGAGCTGGGTGGCACCGCCACCGTCACCGCCCAGGGCCCGACCGTCGGGACGACACGACGAGGGACCGGGGACTCCTACCTGGCCACCAGCGGGGACCTCACTTGGCCACCCGCGGGGACCTCCACTTGGCCACCAGCGGGGACTTTTTCATGGCCACGGACACCGGTCCGGCCCGTCAGGGCCGGCTTGAAGACGTACAGAAAGTTCTCACCGGCAGCCGCGACAGGTGCTTGTCCTGTCTCGGGACATGCTTGACACCGCGTTTTCAGGACATCTTTGACACCGGCCGTGATCGGCCTCGTTGTGCTCCCGTCGTCGGCGGGATGCGCGGGAGGCCGGATTGGCCCTGGTGGACATGTCGGTGGTCGAGCAGCGCTACCGCGCCGTGTTGGCCGTGCAGTCCGGTGAGACCGCGGGAGTGGTCGCCGCGCAGTTCGGCGTCTCGCGCCAGAGCGTGCAGAACTGGCTGCGTCGCTACCGCGACGACGGCCTCGCGGGCTTGGTGGACCAGCCCCGACGGCCGGAGACCAGCCCGTCGCAGACGTCGGTGGAGGTGGAGGCGTTGATCTGCGAGATGCGCCGCGAGCACCCCCGCTGGGGCGCCCGCCGGCTGGCCCACGAACTGCAGCAACGGGGCGTGTCCCCGGTGCCGTCACGGACCACGGTGCACCGGGTGTTGCTGCGCCACGGCCTGGTCGATCCCCGTCCCCGCCGCCGGCGGCGCTCGGACTACCGGCGTTGGCAGCGGGAGGCGCCGATGGCGCTCTGGCAGCTCGACATCGTCGGCGGCGTCCTGGTCGACGACGGCGCCGGCGGCACCTTCGAGGCCAAGGTCGTCACCGGGGTCGACGACCACTCCCGGTTCTGCGTGATCGCCGCGGTGGTCGCCCGCGCCACGGGCCGGGCGGTGTGCCTGGCCTTCGCCGACGCGCTGGCGCGGTGGGGCGTCCCGGAGGAGGTCCTCACCGACAACGGCAAGCAGTTCACCGCCCGCTTCGGCCGGGGCGGGGAGGTGCTGTTCGACCGCATCTGCCGCGACAACGCCATCACCCACCGACTCACCCAGCCCGCCAGCCCGACCACGACGGGCAAGGTGGAGCGGTTCCACCAGAGCCTGCGCCGCGAACTACTCGACGACCACGACACGGCGAACCCGTTCGCCTCGCTGCTGGCCGCGCAGGCCGCGGTCGAGTCCTGGGTCAGCGACTACAACTGCTCCCGCCCGCACCAGGCCCTCGACATGGCCCGCCCGGCCGAGCTGTTCGGGCCGTCCCAGCTTTCCGAGTCTCGGGCCGGCGAGGAGCTGTTGCCGCTGCGGCTGCCGCCCGCGCTGACCAGCACCAACACGCTCGTCCCGTCCGACACCGCCTCGTCGGTGTCGGCACCGGTCGAGCCGGAACCCGACCCCGTGGTCGAGCCGGCGGTGACGCCCTGGACCGGTGGCCCGGTGGAGTTCGACCGGGTGGTGCCGGCGAGCGGGAACCTCGGGGTCTGCGGCAAGCAGTTCTGGCTCGGGCCCGTCCGCGCCGGGGTGACGGTGACGTTCTGGGCCGACGACGAGGTCATCCACCTGCTCATCGCCGGGGCGAGGGTCAAGACCGTGCGCTCGCACCTGTCGAGCACCGACCTCGCTGCCCTGGCCGCCGACGGCGGGCGCGCCGCCGGACCCCCGCCTCTCCCGCCGGCCGAGCCCGGGGCCGCGCTCGAGGTCGACCGCACCGTCAGCCGCGCGGGCACCATCTCGCTCGGGTCGAGCATCGTGCTGGCCGCCGAGATACTCGGCGGACGCCGCGTCACCGTCCGGGTCGACGAGCAGGTGTTGTCGTTCTTCGACCCCGAGACCCGCGAGCTGCTGCGCACCCGCCCCAACCCCTTGTCCTGGGAGCAGGCCCGCAAACTGCGCGGCGCCCGTCCCGCCGGCCCACCGCCCCGGCCGCCGGTCGAGCCGATCACCGTCCAACGCCGCGCCTCCAACACTGGCGTGATCATGGTCGCCGGGCAGAAGATCGCCCTCGGGCGCGGCTACGCCGGCCGCGTGGTGACCCTGCACGTCGCGGAGACCACCATCAGCGTCGAGCTCGACGGCGACGTCCGCACCGTTGCTCGGACTACCACCCAGCCGGTCCGCAGCATCAAGGCCCACCGCCCACGGAAGACCGGGCAGACCTATGTTTCCTAGGCTCGGTGTCAACGATGTCCTGAGGCCGAACTGTCAAACGTCTCCTGGGACTGGACAGCCGCGACAGGTGCTCAGTGCCCCCTTTGGCAAGAGTGAAGATTGCTGGCACACTGATCTCATGAGTCGGTTCAGGAGCTTTCTGTATATCGACCACGCTGCGGTCGAGAGCCTGCTGTCGGGCGTCGAGGGCGGCACTTACGAGTCAGAGGATCAGCGCGACACCAGCGGGACCGGCTGGGATGCACACGGAAACGTGAACGCTGGTCCGGTCGGTGTCTCGGGCGGCGGTGGCTCAACAGGTGAGCATGAGCGTATGCGGTCGATGAGACAGAACGCCGAGGCTCGTTTCACCCGGCTTGCCCGAGAGATCGAGGCCGACGAAGATGAGCAGGTTGTTGAAGCTAATCGATCTAGCACTAACCCGTGGACCGAAGCCGATGAAGGAACGTTTGTCAAGTTCACGGGGGACCTGAGCGTTTCTGACATCGTCATAGCCCTGGCCAACAGCCAGGAGTACTCAAAGATCGGCGAGGCGTTTCAGCGAGCCGGCGTCTTCGACGTGACACAGGAGCAGCGCGAGATGCTCGAAGGGTTGGCATCCATCAATGAAGCGATTGGCCACAATCTCCCGGTGGTGATGGAGACGCATCCGGATCACCCGAAGACCGTACTAAATCTAGACCCCGAGATGAGTCGTCAGCGGATCGATCGGTACCGTGGACGTGCCACAGTCGTCGGACGTGTAAGCGAGAAGGTTCCGGCGCGGACGCGGCACGCCCTCGTGGAGATTCCTGGCAGCCGACAGATGAACCGCAAGGAGCGGCGATCCAAGGGGACGAACGCAGCCCAAGACTACGAAATTGAAGGGCCAGCTCTTATCTTGAGCGTCCTCGCTGTTTACCAGTGAAGCTCCGTGATCTAGCAGAAAGTCTCCTGGCAGACGAACTGCCGCAGCGATGGGCGCATGTCCAGGCAGTCGCCGAGCGGGCCAGTAAACTGGATTCGGCCCGAGGGGACGATGCAGTTCTAGAGACTGTTGCATGGGTGCACGATGTAGGATACGCGAGCCCTCTAGTGGTTACAGCGTTTCACCCGCTCGACGGCGCCTGCTATCTACGCAAAATAGGCGTGCAGCCTCGCATCGTAGGGCTAGTTGCCTTCCATTCATCGGCTGCCGCTGAAGCCAAGGTCTTCGGTGTGGCAGACGGACTGGCGGAGTTCGAGGACGAGCGGACACTCACTCGGGACCTGCTCTGGTTCCTCGATATGACTACTGGTCCGGACGGCCAGCGCCTGAGCTTTGACGAGCGAATGGACGAGGTCCGGGAGCGCTACCCGTCCGATCACTACGTGATCCGGGCGCTTGACCTCGGGATGCCTGAGCGTGTCGGGGCCGTGGAGCGGGCGACAGCCTGGCTCTCCTCAGCGGGTCTCGATCACGTGTAGTACGGCGCCGGGTCCTCAGTGCGAGCGTGCTCGATGCGCAACCGGATCGACGGGTGAACCTCGATGTCGTCGAGGTGGTCGAGGTCGACCCACACGACCTCGCTGGACTCGCTGCTCGTGCGTGCCTGGCCGCCGGTGAGCTCGGCGCGGAAGCAGATGGAGAACTCTTGGCGGACCTCGCCGTCGTCGTAGGCCATGACGTGCTCGGGGTCGGAGTAGATGCCCACGAGGCTGGTGACGGCGACGTCGTAGCCGGTCTCCTCGCGGGTCTCGCGGACCGCGGTCTCGGTCATCGTCTCGCCGAGCTCGTGCCGCCCGCCGGGCAGCGCGTACAGGTCGTTGTCGGTCCGGCGGATCATCAGCAGACGACCGGCGTCGTCCAGGACGAACGTGCTCACTGCGATGACGATGCTGTTGGGCGCGGGCGCCTCGGGGTCGCGGAAGTGGTCGACGCGGCTCATCGCCCGCTAGTTCACCACGTGGCCGGCGTCGAGCGACTCCACACGTCGACGAAGCTGCGGGAGTAGGTGTCGAACAGGTCCCCCGCGCCGAGCCTGCGCAGGTGCAGCGCTGGCGCATGCGCTCCCGGGACCCCGTAGACGTGGGTGTTGACGATCATCTGGTCGTCGAACCGGAAGATCGAGTTGTAGAGCGTGGCCGCGTGGAACCGGAACTCCACGCCCGGCACCTCGAGCAGCGCCCGGTACGGGACCAGGCCGTAGCGGATGCGGGCGCCCAACACGCCCTCGCCCAGTCCTTCCTCCTGGCTGCGCCGCTCGGTCGCCTCGGCCTCGGGGTCGCCGAAGTCGATCCGGATCGTGACGCCCTGGCCGGCCTTCTCCGCGAGCGTCCGCACGAACCCGGGGCGTTCGGCGAGGAACTGGCCGGCGTGTACCAGGATGTCGATCCGATCGGACGCGTCGGTGATCAGCTTGTCCCACAGGTCCGAGGGCACCGACCCGCGGTGCGGGAACGCCGCGACGATCTCCGACTGCGCGATCTCGGCCTGACGCGCCGCCGGAATCGCAGCGGGCCACAGGTAGGACTCGGGCTGGTGCACCAGCGCGGAGAGCGCCCGCCGATTCCGTGCGTGCGGGGTGCGGGTCGTGGTGATCCACCGCTCCACCGACTTCGGGTCGAGCCCGAGCCGGTCGGCGGCGTGATCGGTGGTGACGCCCGCGGCCATCATCGCGTCGCGTAGTCGCTCGTTCGCCATGACGACCCTCCCGCACGTTCGGGGACGTTTTCGAGCGTACGCGGGACGTCCTGAAACGTCACGTGAGTTGGTGTGGGCGTCCCACCGATTTCCGGAGTCTTCGTGGTGCCCCGAGACCAGGGGCCATCACCGAAGTCCTCGGAGGACACCATGGCAATGATCAAGGTCGACATCTCGGGAGCCCGCTACAGCGTCGGCGTCGAGCCCAAGCCCAAGAACGACATGGAGGGCCGGCAGCGGACCGACCGGCTCACCGGCACCCCGCTGTACGTCACCCAGCTGGTCAAGCTCGACGACGACGGCGCCGAGATCGTCGCGGTCACCACCCCCGGTCAGCCGGACGTCGGGCAGGGCGCCGAGGTCCGCCCGGTCAACCTCATCGCGATCCCCTGGCAGCAGGGCCAGCGCTCCGGCGTCGCGTTCAAGGCCGACAGCATCGAGCACGCCCCGGTACCCACCGGCAAGGGCGGTGCCGCGTGACCGCCGCCCGCGAACACACCGAGACCCGCGGGGCCGGGCTCAACGCTTCGCAGGCCGGCGGCCACGAGTGCGTCATGTGCGAGACCTCGTTCGTCTGGCCCGAGGTCCCCGCCCAGCACCGCCCGAACCCGGTCCCCGGCACCCGCTCCGGACCGGCCGGCATCCCCGCCGTCCCGGTCGGGGTCTCCGGAACCGGCTCGCAGGTCTTCGCCTGCCTCGGCATCTGCGCCGCCCTCGCCTACCCCGACTGAACCGCCCACCGGCATTACCCGGGTCGGGGCTGGCTTCCCCGCAGCCCCGACCCCTCCCCACATGGCCCGGCCGGTGCCCGCCCGGCCCTCCCGCTCCGGAGTGACCCGCTATGTCTGCGAACAACAACAGCCGCCCGGCCAACCGCCCGATCATCCGCCGCGCCCGCACCGACTCCTTCGAGGTCATCACCGCACCCACCCGGCACCCCGCCGCCCGAGTCCTCGGACTCCTGATCCGGCTGCGCGCCGAGATCGCCGTCGTCGTCGGGCTCGTCGCCGCGTACGCGCTGATGCTCGGCTGGCTGCCGCCAGTCGCGGTCTCCGCGATCGTCGCCGTCGCCGTCGCCGTGGTCCTCGCCGTTCCCGCCCTGCGCCGCTTCGTGTCCCACCGCGCCTCGGCGGTCATGACCCGCCACCGGCTGCGTCAGGTCCTCGTCGAACGGCGCTGCTTGAACTTCTCCCGCTCCGCCCCGCTGTTCCTCTGGTCGCACCCCACCGAGGTCGGCGAGACCGTCTGGCTCCTGCTCCGCGCCGGGATCAGCCCCAGTGACGTCGAGAACGAGACCGAGTGGATCGCCTCCGGGTGCTTCGCACGCGACGCCCGCGTCACCCCGGTCCGCCGCATGTCTGCGCTCGTGCGGGTCGAGGTCATCCGTCGTGACCCCCTTGCCCAGGCCCTGATCGCCTCCGAACTCGACGACTGGACCGCCATCGCCGGCCAGGCACCCCCGCGCGGCACGCAGGTCGTCCCCCCGAAGCCCGGCAACCAGCACTGGTCCGGCACCGGCAACCGCGCCGACCACTGCCCGACCCCTCGGGCCACGCTCGACGAGCACGACAACGTCCCGTCGGTCGTCATCGAGCACGCCGATCCGGTACCCGCGGCGACGCCGGAGCCGGTGGCGGTTCCGGAGCGCGGTGGGGATTGGTCGGACTATGTCTGAGCCGGTCCGCTTCCGGGACCTGCTGCGCTCGTGGACCTCTTCGGTCCGGACCCCGTCCGCGCCGTGCGTGGAGGCGCCGGCGCCGCCGTCGATCTGGGACCCGATCCACCTCGGCATCGACGAGCACGGCCACCCCGTCCGCGTCACCCTCGCCTACCGCAACGCCCTGCTGGCCGGTGAGCCCGGCGCCGGCAAGTCCGTCGGTCTGAACCTGCCTACCGCGCACGCCGCCCTGTCCACCGACTGCTCGCTGTGGCTCTTCGACGGCAAACGCGTCGAACTCGGACTCTGGCGCCCCGCCGCCGACGGCTTCGTCGGCCCCGACCTCACCGAGGCCATCGACGCCCTCCGCGAGCTGCAGGCCGACATGGACACCCGGTACGACTGGCTCGACGCCCGCCGCCGCCGCAAGATCACCCCCGACGACGCCGCCCACGGGCTCTCACCGATCGTCGCGGTCTTCGACGAGGTCGCCTACTACTCCGCCACCGTCGGCACCAAAGCCGAGCGCGAGGCGTTCTCGGTGCTCGTGCGTGACCTCGTCGCCCGCGGCCGCGCCGCCGGGATCATCGTCATCGCCGCCACCCAACGCCCCAGCAGCGACATCATCCCTACGTCGCTGCGGGACCTGTTCGGCTACCGGTGGGCGTTCCGCTGCACCACCGACGCCAGCTCGGACATCGTCCTCGGGCACGGCTGGGCCGCCCGCGGCCACTCTGCCGCCGCGATCCCGCCCGAGGACAAGGGCATCGGCCTGCTGCTCGCCGAAGGCGGCCAGCCGACCCGGATCAAGTCGGCGTTCCTGTCCGACCAGCAGGTCGACGCGCTCGCCGCCACTGCCGCCTGGCTTCGCGAGGGCCGGCGCATCGCCGACGACGCCGTGGCCGGCGCGAGAGGTGATCGACGGTGAGCACCACCGGCACGACGGTCGACGAGCTCGGGCGCCGCCGTCTCGCGCGCGCCGCCGCCACCACTGCCTCGGCGGAGTTCACCCGCCACGCCCGCGCGGACTGGTCGGGCTGGCTCGCGCACCTTGGCGGCGCCGTGGCGGGCTGCTCGCACCCGATCCGCCTCGCCGGCTCGATGACCACCGTCGAGCAGGCGACCGGGCGCATCACCGCCGAGACCTCGACGGCCGATCTGCCGGACGCGGCGCTCTACGTGCCGTGCGGCAACCGCCGCGCCAACGTGTGCGCCTCGTGCGCGGAGACTTACCGCGCCGACACCTACCAACTCGTCACCGCCGGGCTGCTCGGCGGCAAGGGCGTCCCCGCCACCGTCACCGAGCACCCGTGCGTGTTCCTGACCTGCACCGCCCCGTCGTTCGGGCCCGTCCACACCTCCAGGACGGACGCGAAGGGCCGGGCGTTGCCGTGTCATCCCCGCCGCACGGTCGAGCAGTGCGAGCACGGGCACGACCTCGTGTGCTGGCATCGGCACGACGAGCACGCCCCCGAGGTCGGGCGCCCGCTGTGCCTGGACTGCTACGACCACGACCACCAAGCCGTCTGGAACCACTCCGCCGGGGAGCTGTGGCGTCGCACCATGGTCACCGCGACCCGCGCGCTGCGTCGCCTCGAGCAGCCGGGGGCGAAGCTGCGGCTGTCCTACACGAAGGTCGCCGAGTACCAGAGCCGCGGCGCCGTGCACTTCCACGCCCTCGTGCGTCTCGATGGCCGCGACCCCGACGACTCGCCCGCGATCCTGACTCCGCCCGCGGGTATCCGCGCCGGGCAGGTCGCGCTGCTGCTGGGCGAAGCCGTCCACGGCGCCACCTGGCGCACCGAAGCCCACCCCGAGCAGCCGGACGGCTGGTCGATCGGCTGGGGCGAGCAGTGCGACCCCCGCCCCGTCCGCCTGACCGTCCGCGACGTCGACGACGCGGGCGAGATCACCCACGGCGCGGTGGCCGGCTACCTCGCCAAGTACGCCACCAAAGCCACCGAGATGGCTGGTCACGTCTCCACCCGCCTCGACGACACCACCGCCTCGGCCTACGCCGACCCCACCTCTCACGTCGGGCGGCAGATCGCCGCCTGCTGGCGCCTGGGCACCCGCCCCGATCTCGAGGACGCCCCGCCGCCGGACGCCCATGACTGGCGCCAGGGCTGGGGTCGGCTGCGGCGCTGGGCGCACATGCTCGGCTTCGGCGGCCACTTCTCCACCCGCTCCCGGCGCTACTCCACCACCATGACCGCCCTCCGCTCGGCGCGCCGCGACTGGGCCCGCGCCCACGCGCGCAGCGCTGGCCCCGAGGTCGACGAGCACGACGACCAGGCCGACGAGGAGAGCACCGAGGTCGTCGTCGCCTCCCTCACCTTCGCCGGGATCGGCTGGCACACCACCGCCGACGCCCTCATGGCCAACACCGCCGCCGCCAACGCCCGCGCTAGGAAGCAGGCGGCTCGCGACGCGCTCGGCTCGATCACCGCATGACCAACGAGAAGGGAAGGACGATGCAGAACGAGGAACCGGAACGGCTGTGGGGAGTCGCCGACGTCTCGGCGTTCCTAGGCGTGCCGGTGAGCACGCTCTATCAATGGCGTTATCAGGGCATCGGGCCCGCCGGCCGGCGCGTCGGCCGTCACGTCCGATACGACCCGCGAGACGTGCGCCGTTGGTTCGCCGAACTCGACGACGCCGCCTGATGTCGTCGATCGAGAAACGCATCCGCGACGGCAACACCACGTGGATCGCCCGCTGGCGCGACCCGTCGAGGAAGCAGCGCAAGCGTTCGTTCCCACGAAAGCTCGACGCGCAACGCTTCCTCGCGACGGTGGAGGCCGATCTCGTCCGTGGGTCGTACGTCGACCCGAACGACAAGACGGTTCTCCGCGACTACGCGGAGTCGTGGCGACTCGCGCAGGTGCACCGGCCGACTACGCGGGCGCATGTGGAGACCAACCTCCGGCGCAACGTCTACCCGTACTTCGGTGACCGCCGGCTCGCCTCCGTCCGCCCGAGTGAGGTGCAGGCGTGGGTGAGCCGGCTGTCGTCGGAACCGGACGCGCTCTCGGCCTCCACGGTGCAGGTCGTCCACGGGATCGTGGCGTCGATCTACAAGGCCGCGATCCGTGACCGGCTGGTCTCGTCCTCGCCGTGCGAAGGCACGCGGTTGCCCAAGAAGCTGCCGCGCGAGATCGTCCCGCTCGCGACGGAGACGGTCGAGGCGCTGATCTCGGCCGCTCCCCCGCGCCTGCGGGCGCTCGTCGTCCTCGGAGCCGGAACGGGGATGCGACAGGGCGAGTGCTTCGGGCTCGCGCTCGACCGGATCGACTTCCTGCGCCGGACGCTGCGCGTGGACCAACAGCTCGTGCTCATGCCCGGGAAGTCCACGTTCCTGGCGCCACCAAAGACATCGGCCTCGCACCGGACGATCCCGCTGCCCCAGGTCGTCGTCGAGGAGCTGGCCGAGCACGTGCGGCGGTTCGCGTCGTCGCACCCCGACGGCCTGGTCTTCACCGTCGAGAACGGGAGTGGGCTGCGGCGGACGGTGTTCTCCCGCGTCTGGCGCCCGATGGTCTCCGTGGCCGGTGCTCCGGCCGGTACCGGGTTCCACGACCTCCGGCACTACTTCGCGTCGCTGCTGATCCGCCACGGCGAGTCGGTGAAGACGGTGCAGAGCCGGCTGGGGCACGCGACCGCGGCCGAGACCCTGGACACCTACTCGCACCTGTGGCCGGACTCGGACGACCGCACGCGGGAGGCGGTGGACTCGGTGCTCCGACGGCCTGCTGTGCCCCCGATGTGCCCCGACCAGGGCACCGAGGAAGGGTCCGGGTAGGAACATGCAGGTCACAGGGTGTGGGGCGGACGAGTCGGCCTGTAAGCCGGATCCTGTCCCCACGGGCCCTCGCGGTCCCGTGGGTGGCGACCATCCATCTCGGCCCGCCGTCGCCGGCGGGCTCCAGCGGTCTACCCGCAGGTCTCGGGCGGGCAGCCCTCGGACGACCTGCGCGGCCGGTCCTCGCGGACCGGCCTTCTTGACCTTGCTCCGGGTGGGGTTTACCGAGCCGTCCTGGTCACCCAGGACGCTGGTGGTCTCTTACACCACCGTTTCACCCTCACCACCGGGCGAACCCGGTGGCGGTCTGTTCTCTGTGGCACTGTCCCGCGGGTCACCCCGGGTTGCTGTTGGCAACCACCCTGCCCTGTGGAGTCCGGACTTTCCTCGACGGGCCTCGTGGGCCCGCCGCGGTCGCCCGGCCGACTCGTCCGCCACACCCACGATACGACGCCGCCGCGAGGGGCACGTACCGCACCCGCTCCGGGCCGTGGATCATGCCGGACGTGCCCCTCGCGGGCGGGCACGTCCCCAGGACACGCGTCGGCACGACCGTTAGCGTCGCTCACCGTGTCGGACCCGTCGGTGCTCCAGATCGTGCTGCTGGGCGGGCTGGGGCTCCTCGCCGGCGCGGTGAACGCGATCGCGGGCGGCGGGTCGCTCATCGTCTTCCCGGCCCTGCTCGCGACCGGGATGGCGCCCCTGCCCGCGAACGTCACCAACTCGGTCGCGCAGTGGCCGGGCTACGCCGGGTCGACGGTCAACGCGCGCACCGACCTGCGGCGTCAGCGTCGCCGGCTGGTCACCACGAGCGTCGTCGCCGCGCTCGGGTCGGGCGCGGGATGCGCGTTGCTGCTGACGCTGCCGCAGTCGGTGTTCGACGCGGTCGTGCCCGTGCTGGTGCTGCTCGCGAGCCTGACCCTCGGCGCCCAGCCCTGGATCAAGAGCTGGACGCAGCGGGAGGAGCGCAGCGCGGACAACCCGAGGGCACTCCTCCCGGCGACCTTCCTCGCCGCGGTGTACGGCGGGTACTTCGGTGGCGCGCTGGGCGTCGTGCTGATCGCCGTGCTCTCGCTGCTGGCCCACGACACACTGCAGCGGCTCAACGCTGTGAAGGTCCTGCTGTCGCTGGTCACGAGCACGGTGACGGTGCTGCTCTTCGCCCTGTTCGCACCCGTCGACTGGCTCGCGGTGCTCCTGCTCGCCCCGACGACGCTCGCCGGCGGCTACCTCGGGATGGCCGTCGCCAAGAAGATGCCCGACGGCGTGCTGCGCTGGAGCGTCGTGGTGCTGGGGGTCGGGGTGGCGGTCTACCTGTTCCTGCGGTGACGGCGCTCGCGGTCGGCCTCCTGGCCGCCGTCCTCGTCGTCGCCGTCACCCGCCCCCGCGGGCTGCCCGAGGCGACGGGCGCCGTGCCGGCGGCCGCCGTCGTCCTGGTGACAGGGCTGGTGACGACGGCGGTCGCGTGGGACGAGGTCCGCGAGCTCGCACCGACCGTCGGGTTCCTCGCCGCGGTGCTCGTGCTCGCCCGCCTCGCCGACGCCGAGGGCGTGTTCCGGTGGGCCGGCGGGGTACTGGCGCGCCGGTCGGGCGGCCGGCCGCGGCGCCTGTTCCTGCTGGTCGTGGTCGCCGCGACGATCACCACCGCGGTCCTCAGCCTCGACGCCACCGTCGTCCTGCTCACGCCCGTCGTGCTCGACACCGCCCGGCGCCTCGGCGCCCGGCCCGCCCCGCACGCCTTCGCGTGCGCGCACCTGGCCAACAGCGCCTCGCTGCTGCTGCCCGTCGCCAACCTGACCAATCTGCTGGCCCTGCAGTCCACCGGGCTGCCGTTCCTCGGGTTCGCCGCGATGATGGCGCTGCCGCAGCTCGCGGTGCTGGTCGTCGAGTACGTCGGACTGCGGTGGACGTTCCGCTCCGACCTCGCCGTCGACCCGGTCGGCACGCCGACCGGGGACGCCGCACCGCCGCCCCGGTTCGCGGTGGCGGTCCTCGCCGCGACACTCGTCGGGTTCGCGGCCGCCTCATCGCTGGGTGTGGAGCCGGTGTGGGTCGCCGTGGCGGGCGCGGCCCTGCTGGCGGCCCGCACGCTCGTGACCGGATGCGCCGAGCCCCGTCACGTGCTCGCCGCGGCCTCGCCGGTGTTCTGCGTGTTCGTGCTGGCCCTGGGCGTGGTGGTCGCGGCGGTCACCGAGCACGGGCTCGGCGACCTCCTCGCCGGCCTGCTGCCCGCCGGCACCTCGTTCCCGCAGCTCCTGGCCGTCGCGGGGCTGGCGGCGATGCTGGCCAACCTCGTCAACAACCTGCCCGCGACGCTCGTCCTGCTCGCGGCGCTCGGGCCGACGCCCCCGGTCGGGCTTGTCCTCGCGATGCTGATCGGGGTGAACGTCGGGCCGAACCTCACGCCGGTCGGCTCGCTCGCCACACTGCTCTGGCGTCGCGTCCTGGCCGCGCGCGGGATCCCGGCGCCGCTGGGGACGTTCACGCGCGCCGGCCTCCTGACCGTTCCGGCGGGCGTGGTCGGCGCGACGGCGGCGCTGTGGCTCGTGTTGACCCTGACGGGCTGATCTGCCGCGAGCAGGCGGGTCGGTGTTGCACGACCGACCCGGCGCTCGGCACGCTACGGGCTCGTGACGTCCCCCGAGGCCGAGTCGCGCGCCCGCGTGCGCGAGCAGGCGCTCGGCATCGCCGCGGGCTGGTCGCCGCCCGACGCGCCGCCGACCTGGGCGCTGACCGCCGAGCTGTTCCGGGCGATCGCCACCGAGCCCGAGCTGCTGGCGCTCGGCGCGCGTATCCCGGCCGACCGGCTCCCGCCGTTGCTGCTCAGCGCGGCCGTGCGCTACCTCGTCGGGCGGCGGCGGGAGGATGGGCTCGCCCGCTACTTCCCCACCCCCGGCTCGGGTCAGCCGCCGCTGGACCGCGGCTTCCGGCCGGCCCTGACCGCCTTCGTCCGAGAGCACGCGGGGGAGCTGGCGGCGCTGTGCGCCGAGCACCGCTACCAGATGAACGAGGTGGCCCGCAGCGCCGACGTCCTCGCCGTCCTGGGGCACGTCGACCCCGAGCGCCCGATCGCGCTCGTCGACCTCGGCACCGGCGCGGGACTCGGGCTGCACCTCGACCGCTACCGGTTCGTCTTCGGCGACCGCGCGGTGGGCGACCCCGACGCCGCGCTGACGATCGCGCCCCGACTGCGCGGGCGTCCCGCACCCCTGCCCTCGCGGATGCCGACCATCGCCGCCCGCCTCGGTGTCGACGTGGAGCCGCTCGACCTCGACGACCAGCGTGTGCGCGACTGGCTCGCCGCCTGCATCCCGCCCGAGGCCGGTGCGGTCGACCGATTTGCGGCGGCCTCGGAGGTCGTCCGCGAGCACCCGGCGCCGATGGTGCGCGGCGACGCCGTCGAGGACCTGCTCGCCCTGTGCGACGGGATGCCCCGCGACGCGCTGCTCGTCCTCGTCGACACCTACGTCCACGTGTTCCTCAGCGACGCCCAGCGCGCCGCGTTCCGGCGGCGGCTGCCGGAGCTGGACCGTGACGTCGAGTGGATCTCGGTCGACCCACTGACCCCGCTCGGACCCGACGGCACCGAGAGCGTGCAGGGCCTGCCCGTGCCGCCCCGGGCGCGGGAGGCGTCGCGGGCCGGGGTCACCGGGGTGATCGGCCACGTCTCGATCGCGCGCGACGGCACGACGACCGGCGCGGTGCTCGGCCTCGCGCACCCCGGCGGGGGGTGGCTGGAGTGGCTTTGACCTGCGGTCGTGTGCGCGCTTGTCCGTGCCCTGGCACGGGCAAGCGCGCACGAGGCCGCTAGGCCAAATAGCTGGTGTCGTTGACCAGCCGCACCGACGCCCCGCCGTCGGGCCAGAACTCGACGACCGACAGGCACGCGAGGTCGAGGTGCAGGCGGTAGAGCATCTGCGGCCCGGCGTCGAGGGCGCGGCGCAGGATCAGCTTGATCGGGGTGACGTGGCTGACCACGACGACCGTCTGCCCCGGGTGGCGGCGCAGCAGGTCGTCGAGGGCGGTGTCCACCCGGCCCGCGACGACGTCGAAGCTCTCGCCCTGCGGCGGGCTGACCGAGCTGTCGCCGAGCCACGCCCGGTGCACCTCGGGGTCCTGCTGGGCGGCCTCGGCGAAGGTCAGGCCCTCCCACGTGCCGAAATCGGTCTCGGTGAGGCGCTCGTCGACGCCGATGCCGAGCCCGAGCACCCCGGCGACCGGCTCGGCGGTCTGGCGCGCCCGCAGCAGCGGGGAGCTCACGACCGCGCGGATGTCGCCGTCGCCGATGTGCCGGGCCGCCAACGCGGTCGCCGCGGCCGCGGCCTGCTCGAGGCCCTCGCGGGTGAGCTCGGGGTCGCCCCGCCCGGAGTAGCGCTTCTCCACCGACAGCGGGCTCTGCCCGTGGCGCAGGAGCAGCACGCGGGTCGGCATCGTCGTGCCGCGCCCGGTCCAGGACCCGGCCGTCGTCATGCGTTCCCCGCCTTCGAAGTCCGCACCACGATCGCCCCGCACTGCTCGCACCGCACGACGTCGTCCGGGGCGGCCGCGGCGATGTCGCGCAGCTCGCTGCGGTCCATCTCCAGCCGGCACGCCCCGCACCGGGCGCCGATGAGCTCGCCGGCGCCGGTACCGCTGCGGGCGCGTTGCTGGTCGTAGAGGGCAAGGAGGTCCTCGGGCAGGGACGCGGCGAGCTCGGTGCGCTCGGCGCCGCGGCGCGTCTCGATCACCTCGATGTCGCCGAGCACCCCGTCGCGGCGCTCGACGGCGTCCGCGAGCACGGTCTCGGCCTCCTCCAGGGCCGCCTGCTCGTGGGCGAGGTCGGTCTCGGCGGCGTCGAGGCGCTCCATGGCCTCGAGCTGGGAGTCCTCGAGCACGCCGCGGCGCCGGGCGAGGGTGTCGAGCTCGTGGGACAGGTCGGTCATCTGCTTCGCCGACACGCTGCCCGAGTCCATCAGCCCGCGGTCGCGCTGCTCGCGGGCGCTGACCTGGGCCACCTCCTGCTCGAGCTTCGCCACGTCCCGGCCGAGGTCGCTGACCGAGGTGCGGGCGCGCACCACCGCGTCCCGGCGGGCGCGCAGGACGGTCTCGGCCTCCTCCACCGCGGTCTGCTCGGGCAGCGTGCGCCGCCGGTGCTCGGCCCGCGCGAGCTCGGCGTCCAGGGCGGCGAGGTCGAGCAGCTTCCGCTGGACGGTGGGATCGGCCTTCACGAGATCACGGCTCCTGCAGCAGAGGTGGCGGGCGAGGCGTGGCCGAGGCTCCACGCGTCGGTGCGGATCGTCGAGACGGTGATCTCCGGCGCGTCGTCGAGCGCGCCCAGCACGCCCGCGGCCTGCGCGCACCAGGGGTGCTCGGAGGCCCAGTGCGCGACGTCGACCAGAGCGGGAGCGCCGGGTTCGGCGAGGTGGTCGGTGGCGGGGTGGTGGCGCAGATCGGCGGTGACGTAGACGTCGACCCCGGCGGCGCGGGCGAGGTGGAGCATCGAGTCACCGGCCCCGCCCGAGACCGCGACGCGCGCCACGCTGCGCTGCGGGTCGCCGCCGGCGCGCACGCCCCAGGCCGTGGGCGGCAGGGCGTCGGCCACCCGGCGGGTGAACGCGGCGAGCGTCTCGCGCTCGGGCAGGCGGCCGATCCGGCCGATCCCGACCCCGGTGCCGTCCGCCGGCGCGTCGTCCTGGGGGGCGAGCGGGGCCTCCACGGTGATCCCCAGCGCGTCCGCCAGCGCGTCGGACACCCCGGGGTTCGCCGCATCGGCGTTGGTGTGGGCGCAGTAGAGCGCGATCCCGGCGCGGATGAGGCGGTGGATCGCCGAGCCCTTCGGCGCCGTCGTCGCCACCGCGTGCACGCCGCGCAGCAGCAGCGGGTGGTGGGTGACCAGGAGATCGGCACCCGTCGCGATCGCCTCGTCGATCACTGCGGGCAACGGGTCGACGGCGACCAGCACCCGGCGGACCGGCTCGGAGGGGTCGCCGACCGTCAGCCCCACCGCGTCCCAGTCCTGCGCCAGCGCCGGCGGGTACGCGGCCTCGAGCGCGGCGACGGCGTCGGCGACGGTGCGGGTCATGGCCGCCCATTCTGCCCACCCGCCGCGGGGGCACCGAGGGGGCGGGCGGGACGATGGCGGCGTGCACGTGGTCTTCGTCTGTGCGAAGACTCGCGCTAGCATCTTTGCTGTGACCACCACGCGTGCCGGCGTCTACTGCCGCATCTCCCGTGATCGAGTCGGCGCCGGGCTCGGCGTCGAGCGCCAGGAGCAGGACTGCCGCGACCTCGCCGCGTCGCTCGGGTGGGAGGTCGCCGACGTCTACGTGGACAACGACCTCAGCGCCTACTCGGGCAAGCCGCGACCGCAGTACGAGCGCGCGCTGACCGACCTCGAAGCGGGCCGGATCACCGCCGTCCTCGCCTGGCACACCGACCGGCTGCACCGCTCCCCGACCGAGCTGGAGCGCTACATCGCGGTCTGCGAGCCCCGGGGCTTGCCGACGCGGACGGTGCGGGCCGGCGAGCTGGACCTCAGCACCGCCGCCGGGCGCATGACCGCGAGGATCACCGGCGCAGTGGCCCGGCACGAGAGCGAGCAGAAGGGCGAGCGCGTGAAGCGGCAGAAGCAGCAGGCGCAGGCGCAGGGCCGCTGGACCGGCGGGCGCCGCCCGTTCGGCTTCGAGCCGGACGGCGCCACGGTCCGCGAGGTCGAGGCCGAGGCCATCCGCGACGCCACGCGCCGCATCCTCGCCGGGGAGTCGATCCGCTCGATCGTCCGCGAGTGGAACGTCCGCGGGCTCACCACCACGACCGGCACCCCGTGGGACGCCACGAGGGTCCGTCAGATGCTTCTTCGACCCCGGAACGCCGGGCTCGTCGGCAACCGCGCCCGTCGCGTCGTCGGCCCCGCCGTGTGGCCCGCGATCGTCGAGGGCGAGGCGTGGCAGGCGCTCGTCGCGCTGCTCTCCGACCCCTCGCGGACGACGCATCGCGGGACGTCGCTGCGCTTGCTCGGCTCGGGGCTCTTCCACTGCTGGTGCGGCGCGCTGGTGCGCTCGGGCGGCAACTCCGCGGCCGGACGCCCGCGCTACACCTGCACGGCGGTGTCCTCGCACGTGCGCCGGGTCGCCGAGCCGGTCGACGAGATGGTCACCGTCGCCGTAGAGGCGCGGCTGGAGCGACCCGACGTCGCCGACCTCCTCGCCCCGACGCCGGCCGACCCCGGACCGCTGCGCGAGCGCCTCGACGTGCTGCGCGCCCGCGCCGACGAGATCGCCGCCCTGTTCGGCGACGGCGACATGACCGGTGCGCAGTTCCGCCGGGCGAACGAGCGCGTACAGGGCGAGATGCGCGATATCGAGGCCGAGCTGGGTCGGCAGCACACCGGGACCGCGCTCGCCGGCATCGCCGACGCCGACGACCCCGTGGCCGCGTTCCGCGAGGCGAGCATCGAGCGGCGGCGCGCGGTCGTCGACCTGCTCGCGACGGTGTCGCTGCGCCGCGGGACGCCGGGCCGGAACTCGTCCGGCGCCTACTTCGACCCGGAGTCGATCATCATCGGATGGAAGTAGTGAGCTGCGTCACCTGATCGAAAGCGTGACATCGTTACACGCAGTGATCGAAAGCCGCAGGTCACGGCCGGCGCCCGGGTGCCTTGTGACACAGTATTAGCGTATCCAAGTGACACGTTTTCGCAGATCAGACGGCCTTTAGCGCCTGGAAACATGATTGAAAGCCCCTGATCTGTGGTTGTCGCCCAACACGGGCGGTCGCACCCAGGAAGGGGACACACCGTGACGATCCCGGTCACCGACGACGCGGCTCCCGCCGACGCCCTCGTCCTCGCCTACACCCCCGACGAGGTGGCTCACGGCATCCGCGTTCCGGTCCGTCAGGTCGACGACGCGATCCGGCGCGGTGAGCTGAAGGCCATCCGGGTCGGGCGCCACCGCCGCATCACCCCCGCCGCCGTCGACGAGTACCTCGCTCGGCTCACGGGTCGCTGACGTGGCCCTCACCAAGGTCGCGAGGCGCGCGGCCCGCGAGAGCGCGGAGTCGGCGCCGCCGCTGAGCGAGGAGCAGCGCGAGCGCCTGCGTGGGCTGCTGCTGCGTCGCGACCGCGCGGCCGACGTGCCGGCGCCACGAGCGAGGAGCGCCTGACCCCGGACATGAGTGCGGCCCGAGGCCGATCAACCCCGGGCCGCCGAACCTCACGACCACGCTCCTGATGCGCGAGGCCCGTCGTAGTCGGTGTGCGGACCGGCTACACCCCGCGCGAGGTGCGTGATCTCTTCATCGAAGGAGACACGATGACCCCGACATCGTATGGCGGACCCGGCCGCGAGGCGGCCCCCGTGAGCGGCTTCTCCGACGCGGCACGTCAGTACCTCGCGGACCGCGCGGTCGACGAGGAATCGGCCCCGTCGCTGGGCATCGAGCCCGTCGCCGACGTCACCGATCTCCCCGAGGGACTCGGGAACTACCCGACGCCCGGCTTCACCGCCCGCTGGGACGACCCGCACGGCGAGGAGCCGCCGGTGATCCAGTACCACGCCGACGAGCCGGGCGACTTCCCGAAGTACGGGTTCGTCCGGGGTGAGGGCCCCGGGCTCGGGCTGGTCCGCGAGGCCACCGGCCGGCCCCGCCTGATCGCCATCGTCGAAGGCACGAGCCAGGCCCGAGCGCTGGCCCGCTACGCGCCCGACGACGTCACGGTGCTCGCCATCCCCGGCTGCTGGGGCTGGTCGCACGAGGGCACGCCGACGCCACGGCTGCGGTACGTGAAGGGCCACGACGTGCTCGTGATCCTCGACGGCGACGCCGCGAGCAACCTCGACGTCTACGAGGCGGGGATGGCGCTCGCCGCGGCGCTGCGCAGCTACGGCGCCGCGTCGGTGTACTTCCCCCGGTTGCCCGTGAGCGGGAAGTGCGGGGTCGACGACTACCTCGCCTCGATTCCGGAGGGCGACCGTGGGTGAGCGCGCCGAGCACGTCGCACGCCTGCTCACCCTGCCGGACACCGCCCGTGAGCTGACGCGACTGGAGAAGCCGGCCGACCGGCGGCCGAAGCCGAAGCGGAAGACGGTCACGCCCGTCGGCGACGACGGCCTGCCGTTCCACGACGACGACCGTCTCGCCGAGGCGTGGGCCAAGGGCCACGCCGACCGCTTCCGGTGGCTCGACGGGGAGGATGTGTGGCTGCGCTACCGGCTCGGCCGGTGGGAGCGCTGTGGCCCCTCCGCGGTCAACCTCAGCGTCCGCGAGCACATGCGGGCCGTCGCCGAGGCGTACGAGGCGCGCGCCGAGATCGCCGGGGACGACGAGGACGCCGAGAAGCTGCGCGCCGTGGCGACCGGGCTGCGCTCACACCGCCGCGTCGGCAACGTCCGGGCGATGGCCGAGGGCGCCGCGCCGCTGCTCGTGCGTCCCGAGCAGCTCGATGCACACCCGCGGCTGTGGGCGGCCGGCAACGGCGTGGTCGACCTGCTCGACTTCGAGTTCCGCGAGCCCGACCCCGACCTTCTGCTCACCAGCGGCTCCGACGTGATCTACGACCCGACCGCGACGTGCCCGCGCTTCGACGCCTTCCTCGACGAGGTGCTCCCGGACCCCGGAGTGCGCGAGTACGTGATGCGCCTGTTCGGCGTGGCGCTGTTCGGCGAGGTGCGCGCCGACGCGCACGTCTTCCCCGTGTTCATCGGCGAGGGCCGCAACGGCAAGGGCGCCCTCATCCGGATCATGGAGCACCTCTTCGGCGCTGCCGCGGTGAAGGTCGAGGCCGCCGCCCTGCTGGAGCGCAAGTTCGACAAGCACTCGCAGGAGGTCGCGAAGCTGCGCGGCAAGCGACTCGCGACCGCCGAGGAGACCGACAAGCGCGTCCGGCTCAACGTGGCTCGGGTGAAGTCCTGGACCGGCGGCGACCGGCTCGTCGGCCACTTCATGCGGGAGAACGACATCGAGTTCGTCCCGAGCCACGTCCTGATCATGGCGACGAACAACCGGCCCGAGGTCGACCCCGACGAGCGCGCCTTCTGGTCTCGCTACCGCGAGGTGCCCTTCGAGGTGTCCATTGAGGGCCACGAGGACCCGACGCTGGAGCCCCACATTTCCGACCACGAGCTGCCCGGCGTGCTGAACCGGGTCCTCGCCGGGGCTCGCGACTACCTGGCCCGCGGCCTCGCCGCGCCCGCGGCGGTCAAGGTGGCGACGGCCGAGGCGCGCTCGGAGTCGGACTACCTCGCCCGCTTCGTCGAAGAGTGCCTGACCTACACCGGCGACGACGACGACCGGCCGACGAACGCCGAGGTGCGCCGCGAGCTGGTCCGCTGGATGGCCGTCTACGAGCGCGGGGTCGAACCCCCGAAGGATCACCAGCTCACCTCGACACTGCGCGCGCTGCTCGGTGTCAACACCGACGACCTCCCGAAGCGGGGGCGTGCCCTCGGCGCCGGTCGGACGGGGCGCATCGAGCGCCGATGGTTCGGCGTCCGGCTGGTCGGTGTTGCCGGCAAGGCCACCGGTGTTGACGGCGTGTTGCCGGGCCTGCCGGGCGACCACGCCGACGAAACCGCAGTTCAGGGCGACGGTGTTGCCGGGCCGCGACGTAATCGCGGTGGCGAGCGTGAGCGTGATGGCTCTGCGTCGGATGTGACTCGACCATTCGATGACAGAGGTGTGCCCCATGCCCCCCATGCTCACGACCACCAACGGCACGGGCGCGATCCTGCCGGCCGACGTCCGCGAACTGATCATTCTCCCGCTGCGGGAGCAGTCGGTCGCGATGCAGTGCGCGACCGTGATCACGACCGGCGCCCACGAGGTCCACTTCCCCCGCCAGACGAGCGAGATCGAGGCTCAGTGGGCCGAGGAGGGGGCCGAGCTGGCCGTCGACGACATCTCGTTCGACGAGGTGACGGTGCGCCCGAGCAAGGTCGGCGCGATCACCAGCGCCTCGAACGAGCTCATCGCCGACTCCTCGCCCGAGGCCGCGGCGCTCGTCGGCGACTCGATCGCGGCGGCGCTCGTGAACGCGGTGGACAAGGCGTTCTTCGGCGCCCTCCCGGCCCCGGCGCCGTCCGGGCTCGGCGCGCTCGCCGACGACGACGTGATCCTCATCGGCACCGACCACTCGGGCCTCGACCCGTTCGCGAAGGCCGTCAGCGACGCCGCGCAGGTCGGCGCCACGCTCACGAGCTGGGTGATGAACCCGGCGACGGCGCTGACCTACGCGCTGCTGCGCGAGGGCGAGGGCTCGGAGCGCACGCTGCTCGGTGTCGACCCCGCGATGCCCACGCGCCGGCTCATCGAGGGCCGGCCGATCCTCGAGACCCGCCACGTCCCCGAGGGGCTCGTGTGGGGCGTCCCGGAGGCTCGGGCGTACGTGGTGCTGCGCGAGGACGTCCAGGTGGACACGAGCCGGGACGCCGCGTTCTCGCGCGACGTGACACTCCTGCGCGGGACGCTTCGGATCGGCTTCGCCCTCGACACCGCGCCCGGCCTGGTCAAGATCGCCGACATCTCGGGCTGATCGAAGTGCTACTCGGCGTCGCCGACCTGGAGGCGTACCTCGGCCAGGAGGAGATCGATCAGTCACGGGCCGCGCTGCTGCTGACGATGGCCGAGCAGGCGGCCGAGACGATCGTGCGCCCGCTCCCCGAGGGCGCGGCGTGGGTCGTGCTCGACGTGGCGGCCACGGCCTACTCGGCCCCGACTGGACCCGGTGGCGCTGCTGCTGTCGGTCCCTTCTCGGGTCAGGTGGCGCCGGGCGGTGTGTTCCTCTCGAAGCGACAGGCCGAGGCGCTGCGTCGTCTCGCGAACCGTGAGTCGGCTCGCGCCTTCACGATCGACACGACGCCGGTCGTGAGTCGCTGGCCCCGAGCACGACAGCAGTGGGGCGAGCGAGCCATGCGCTCGCGATGAGGGCCGCTCGTCGTGGTCCTTGCGCGGGGATGCCACGACGAGCCACGTCGGGCCGCACACCCGACGACCCGGTGGCCGCGGTGAGGCGAAGCGCCGCGGCCACCGGGACCCCTGGGGAGGGACCCCCTGGCCCGGGGGACCGAGATCGCCGGGAGGCATAGCCCGGCCCCTTGTGCGTGCAGCACGCCTTGAGAATCGACAGGAGATCGACGATGCCGGATCAGACGGCGCCGAAGGCGCCCAAGGCGCTCGCCAGCGCCGGCCGGGCACTCTGGCGCGCGGTGACGGGCACCTACGAGCTGCGTCCCGACGAGCTGCGCACCCTGGAGGACGCCGCCCGCGAGTGCGACCTGATCGAGCGCCTGGAGGAGGCGCAGCGCGACGCGCCGCTCACGGTGAAGGGCTCGCAGGGTCAGCAGGTCGCGAGCCCGTTCGTCTCCGAGCTTCGTCAGCACCGCGGCGTCCTCGCCGGGCTGCTGCGCGGGCTGCACCTCCCCGACAGCGATTCGAGCGGCGGGCTCTCGACGGAGTCGGTGTCGGCGGCGGCGCGCCGGTCGGCGCGTGCCCGATGGGACGGGAAGCGTCGTGGCACGGCTTAGGGGCGACGACGGCGGCGGGCCGGTGCTCCCGCGGCACCTCGCCGAGTACCGCGAGGTCGACTGGCTCGACGTCCCCACGCCGGGCAACTTCGGGACCGATCAGCACCGCTACGTCGACCAGAAGCGCCGCTCGGCGTGGACGGCGGCGCGGCACCGGTGGCTCATCGATCACGGGCTGGTCGACGCATGAGCACGCCGATCGATCCGTCGACCACGTCGACCAGCGCGCCGACCGGCCTCGACCGGGCGCTGCTGGAGTGGCTCGGCTTCGACCTCGACGACGTCGCCGAGTGGTGGGCCGGCCGGGAGTCGTGGCCGTCGCCGATGCGCGTGCTGGTCGACGATCTCGCGTTGCGCGGCGTCGACACGGTCGACGAGATGTCCGAGCAGGACCGGCACCGGCTGCGCGTCGCGGACCGCGTGAGCGAGGTGCAGGAGGGCTACCGACGGCGCTTCGTCACCGGGATGCGTCGGCCTGGCCCGGGTGGGCGGTCGGTCGCTCGCCACCACGACGAACGACGGTTGTGACCAGCGAGATGAAGACCGAGATGTTCCGCGGCACCTCGGCGCTGTCGGGGGTGCGTGCGAAGCTCACATCCCTGACGATGCGCCATGTCGAGGCGCGCGTGGTGACCGATGGAGAGCGCTGTGGCACGGGACCCGTTCTGGATCACTGACCTCCATCGAGATCGCGACATCGAGATCACTGTGCCGCTGTCCGAGGAGGCCGTCGACTTCTTGCGTGAGGTGCACACCCGCGGGACAACGTCCAAGACGGCTGAGGGGCGGCGGGTGGAGTGCCGAGCCCACGACAACGACGGGCGGCTCGCCGAGTTCCGAGACGCTGATGGCCGCGTGCACGACATCTGGATGTACGTGAAGGAGCGGAACGGTCGACTGCTGCTCTGCCACTACCCCTTCGATCGCAAGGACGTGCGCCTCGCGGACCACGACTTGACGGACGTGGAGGGTCCGGCCCACCGGCTCCTGAAGGACATCTGGCAGCAGGCCTACGAGGACGGCGGATGCACGGTCCAGCAGGAGCGCCGCCTTGGGAATCGCCAGTTCGACGTCTGCGCAGAGCGGAACGGAAATCTCTACGTCGTCGAGAGCGACCACACCACCCGCAGCCTCGCGACCGCGCGACGCAAGTGGGATTCGGACCGCGCCCTGGGCGTGGCCGCCACCCTCTTCTGCGCCGACCGCCCGAACCCCCCGTATGCCAACCGAGTCCCGCACACCGAGGTCAACGAGCTGCCGATCAGGCGGCCGCACCCTCGCCACCTGCCGATCGCCCGAGGCCCTCGGGTGATCGAGTTTCTTCGCTGCCGGGCCGGCGGTCCGTGGCAGCGCTGCCCGGAGCTACCCAAGGGCAGCAGGGCTACGTACTGCGGCAAGGAGCACCCTTGGTTCACCCCCTGGGTGGAGCGCGGCTCCTTGACCGTCGGGGATGTCGGGGAGCGACTTCCGATCGGTGACCTGGTCATCGTTCGCCCGGGAAGGCAGCGGATTGAGGCGTGCGTAGTCAGCGCCGAGGACGGGCGCGCGCTCGACGAGTACCTCGATGGCGCCATCGCTCCTCTGCACGATGATCCCGCGACCCGCACCAACCCGCACACGCGCGTCGTCACCGCTGAGGAGATGGCAGCGCGTGTGGCGGTGCCAGCACCGCGACAGCCGAGTTGGGGCGAAGACCGGCCGCCGGCCACCGTCGGCGCCCACCCGAACCCTCCGCTCGCCGGGCCCCCGTCTCGCGCCACAGGCCAATGTGAGAGGTGCGGACGGCCAGGGGTGCCAGACGCGCCTCGCGGGGCAGACCGACTCATTCACGGTCGGTGCGTGAGGTGCGCGTACCCCGGCGGCGACGCGCCAGACTGACCACAAGTGCGCGCCCGGAGGATCAACACGAGGCGAGGTCAGCGGCCTGCCCAGGTGTTCTCGATCAGCCTGGCCGTCTTCCTCTTTGGGGTTGCAGCGCCCCGCCCGTCGGAGCCCAGGGTCAGCACCACCGACGCCTTGAGCAGAACCGCGACTCGCCGTCGTCATCGTCTTCCTCCACCTCCACGTAGGTGTCGCCGTTTGGCTCGGACGACGCCGACGTGGGGGGTGTGCTCGAGACCGTCGGCAGAGGACACGCGGCGAGACGGTTGTCAGCTCGTTGGTTGACGAACACGTCGGCGTAGTTCTCGCCCCGCGGGGTGTAGACGTCAGCCTCTACGAAACCGGGGGGTGCGGTGCCGGGCGCATCGCGAGTGAGCGCGCGAGTGGCCGTGATCGTCTTCCCGAGCACCAGCCGGGTGGCCAGCGCCAGGTCGGCGTCGTGTTCACACTGGTCAGTAGCCGGAGAGCCGTTCATGCGGGTGACGTGAGCCCGCCGGCCGTCCGCGAACACGAGGTTGGCAGGCGATAGGACCTGGGTCACAACAGCAGTCGGTGATGGTGGCGCCGCGGTTGCGCTGTTCTCCACGATGGGGCGTCCCGTGGCGCAGCTCTTGACCCATAGGGCGATCAAGAGGATGACGATAATGATGGCGGCCCACTTCAGCCCGCGACCGGTGCTCACTTGACTTGGCCGTGGAGGCGGATGGACGCCGTTGACCATGTGTCACTGCTCCCCCCGAGCTTGGCGGCTGCGACCGCAGCTGCATTGACTGAGGCATCGGTCGTTGGGACGCGCGCATTACGGCCCGTTGTTGTGGGCCGGGTCGGCAACCGAGTGAAGATTGCCCACCCGGAGGGCCGGTGCCGGGCACGGCAGGATCGTCGTCGTGGACGAGGACAAAAGGTGCCAGTCGGTCGTGTTCGTGTGTTCGGGCAACATCTGCCGCTCCCCGGTCGCCGAGAAGATCTTCCGCGCCCGGCTCGCCGAGGCGGGGCTGGAGGACGCGGTGACCGTGTCGAGCGCGGGCATCGGCGACTGGCACGTCGGCGAGCCCATGGACCGACGCGCGGCCTCGACGCTGGAGCGCGCCGGCTACGAGACCACCCACACCGCGCGGCGGATCGACGCCGGGCAGCTCCGCGCCGACCTGCTCGTGGCCGCCACCGAGGACCACGTGCGCGACCTCGTCGCGAACGGCGCCGACCCCGAGCGCGTCGTCCTGCTGCGGGCGTTCGACCCCGAGGCGCCCGAGGGCGCCGAGGTGCCCGACCCGTACTACGGCGGACCGGGCGGGTTCGACGAGGTGATCGCGATGGTCGAGGCCGCGATGCCCGGGCTGGTGGAGCGGGTGCGGTGAGCTCGGTCGAGTCGCTGCTGGCGGGTCCCGCTCGCCGCGGCGTGCAGATGACCACGCTCGACGACGGCACCGAGGTGGTCGTCAAGTCCGGCGAGCCGTCGGCGATCGCCGCCGAGGCCGCGGGCCTGCGCTGGCTGGCCGAGCCCGGCACCGTGGGCGTGCCGTCGGTGCTGGGCGAGGCCGAGGGGCGGATGGTGTCGACCCGGGTGCCCGAGGCGCGCGCCGACGACGCCGCTGCGGAGCGCTTCGGACGTGGGCTGGCCGCGCTGCACGCCGCCGGCGCCCCGGCCTTCGGCTCCCCGCCGCCCGGCGGGCCGGTGCACGCGTGGATCGGCGAGGCGCGGATGGTCAACGAGACGGGCGCGGACTGGCCCGCCTGGTACGCCGCGCACCGCGTCCTGCCCTACGCCCGCCAGGCCTTCTCCGGCGAGGACCTGGCGCTGGTCGAGCGGGCGTGCGCCCGGTTCGGCGACGTCGCCGGCCCGCCCGAGCCGCCCGCGCGCCTGCACGGCGACCTGTGGACCGGGAACGTGCTGTGGGTCGGTGACACGGCGTGGGTGATCGACCCCGCGGCGCACGGCGGGCACCGCGAGACCGACCTGGCGATGCTGGCGCTGTTCGGCGCGCCCGGGCTGGAGAGGATCCTCGCCGCCTACGACGAGGCCGCCCCGCTCGCCAACGGCTGGCGCGACCGCGTGGGCCTGCACCAGCTCTTTCCGCTGCTCGTGCACACGGTGCTGTTCGGCGGCGGTTACGGGGCGCGGGCGCTGTCCGTCTGTGAGCGGATCTCACGTTCATGACCGCGACATCCGCTCACGTAACCTGAGCCCGTGCGGTTCCTGCTCCGGCCCGGGTGGATCGCGCTGACGCTCGCCGTGGCCGCGTTCGCCTTCGCCTGCTACTACCTGCTCGCGCCGTGGCAGTTCCACCGCGGCGACGAGCGCGACAGCGTCAACGCGGCGCTCGCCCGCGGGGTCGCGACGGCGCCGGTCCCCCGCAGCGACCTCGTGGCCCCCGGCACCGCGCCGCCGGCCGAGGCGGCCTGGCGCCAGGTCGTCGTCACCGGCACGTACCGCCCCGAGGGCGAGGTGCTCGTGCGCCTGCGCAGCGTCGACGGCCACCCCGCGATGGAGGTCATGACACCGCTGACCACCACCGCCGGCGAGACCGTGCTCGTCGACCGCGGGTACGTGCGTACCGACAGCGCCGGCACCCTCCCGCCGATCCCGCCCCCACCCGGCGGCACCGTGACCGTCACCGGCTACCAGCGCCTCGACGAGGGCGCGCCCAGCCGGCCCATGGTCGTCGACGACGGCCGGCGCCAGGTCTACGCCGCGAACGCCGCGGCCGTGTCCGAGGCCGGCGGCGTCCCGGCGAGCCCGGGATACCTCCAGCTGCTCCCCGACCAGCCGGGCGTGATCACCGCCGTCCCGCTGCCCCCGCCCGACCCGAACCCGTCGTACTCCTACGCCTGGCAGTGGCTGATCTTCGGGCTGATGGCCGTCGGGGCGTGGATCTACTTCGCGCGCCTGGAGTACCGGCGCGCCCGCGGCCTCGACCCCCGCCCCCGGCGCGACGACCAGGACCCCCGCGACGCCGCCGACGGGACGCCGTGGGACGCGCGCCCGACGAGCACGGAACAGAAGCTCGCCGACCGCTACGGGCGGCGCTGAGCGGGGGCTCCCCCGATGTCCGACGCGAGCGTGGCAACCACGCCGAGCAGGGCCGTGGCGAGCCCGACGAGGCGGGACAGGCGGACGGCACGGGCGAGGTCGGGGACGGCTGGGGGGCGGCCGTCGCCGAGCACGGGCCGGTCCTGCACGCCGTAGGGGTACACGGTGCGCCCGCCGAGGCGCAGGCCGAGCGCGCCGGCGAACGACGCCTCCACGGGCCCGGCGTTGGGGCTCGGGTGGGCCGGGGCGTCGCGGCGCCACGCACGCCACGCCGCCGCGGGACGCCCGCCGACCAGCGGGGCGCACGCCGCGGTGAGCAGCGCCGACACCCGCGCGGGCACCACGCCGGCGATGTCGTCGGCCCGCGCCGAGGCCCAGCCGAAGCGGGCGTACCGCGCCGAGCGGTGCCCCACCATCGCGTCCAGGGTGTTCACCGCCCGGTGTCCCAGCAGGCCCGGCACCCCGGCGAGCGCACCCCACACGAGCGGCGCGACCACCGCGTCCGCGGTGTTCTCCGCGACCGACTCGAGCGCCGCGCGGGCCAGGCCGTCGGCGTCGAGGGCGGAGGGGTCGCGCCCGCACAGGTGGGGCAGCCGGTGACGGGCGGCGGCGACGTCCCCACGGTCGAGCGAGGCGCCCATCGCCGCCCCCTCGGCCGCCAGCGACGTCCCACCCAGCACGGCCCAGGTGGCGAGCGCGGTGAGCCCGGCGTGCACGGCGGGGCGTGCCCGGCGTTCGGCCAGGACGCCCAGGCCGACCGCCCCGCCCACGAGCGCCGCGGCGTAGGCGACGCCGGGGCCGCGTCGGTCGGCCCACCACCGCCGCTCCAGCCACGTCGCCACCCGGCCGAACGCCGCCACCGGGTGGCCCCGCCGTGGGTCGCCGAGCAGCGCGTCGGCGAGGACCCCGAGCGCGAGGCCCAGCGCCCGCGTGCGCGCGAGGGGCACGCTGCGCAGGGGCCGGCGCCCGTCGATCATGCGCACCGTGCCCCTCGCGAGCGCGCTGTGACGACGTCGACCCCGCACGCCGCCATGATCGCAGGCGGTCGCGTGACAGGGTGGTCGCCGTGGGTTTCAGCGACGAACTCTGGACCTCGGGCGCCGGGGTGTACGAACGGGTCCGCGAGCACCCCTTCCTCACCGGGCTGGCCGACGGGACGCTCCCCCACGCGGCGTTCCGGCACTTCGTCGTGCAGGACGCCCACTACCTACGCGGGTTCGCGCGGGCGCTCGCCCTCCTGGGGGCCCGCGCGCCCGGCGAGGCCGACACGGTGATGTTCGCCCAGCACGCCGCCGGCGCGATCGCGGCCGAGCAGGACATGCACGCCGAGCTCGCCGACGCGCTCGGACTCACCGCCGAGCAGGCGGCCGCCGAGCCGGTGGCCCCCACGACGACGGCCTACACGAGCTATCTCCTCGCCACGTGCCACGGCGGGTCGTTCGCCGAGGGCCTGGGCGCCGTGCTGCCGTGCTACTGGATCTACGCGCGCGTCGGCGAGGCGCTGCTCGAGGGGTCGTCCCCCGACCCGCTCTACGCCCGTTGGATCGCGATGTACGGCGGCGAGGAGTTCCAGGCCGTCGTCGACGCCGTGCTGGCGCTGACCGACCGCCTCGGGCCGGCCCTCGGCGACGCCGAGCGCGAGCGCGTCCGCGAGCACTACGTGACGACCTGCCGCTACGAGTGGATGTTCTGGGACGCCGCGTGGCGCCAGGAGACCTGGCCGGTCTGAGCCGTCACCCCGCGGGTCGCCGCAGCACGAACCGCGTCTCGACGACGTGGGGGGCCGTGCCGACTCCGAGCCCCGGCGCACTCGGGACCAGCGCGTTCTGCGGGCCGGCGAACGCGACGACCTCCCAGCCCTGCTTCCCGAGGCGGTTGAGCTGCTCGGCGTACACGCGGGCCCAGGCCACCCGGTAGGGCCGGTACTCCTCGAGGATCAGCTCGCCCGAGGGCCCGATCGCGTAGATCTGCCACTCGGCGCTGTCGCCCCGCTCGCCCGCCGCGGCGTCGCCGTCGTCGAGCCCCACCGCGGAGATCTCCAGCGTCGCGTACTCCCAGCAGGCGTCCACCGGCCGACCCTAACCGCGCCCTCGGCTCAGGACGCGCGCCGACCGCGGCGCCCACGCGGCGCGCCCTCGAGGGCGGCGGCGCGCGCGGTCTCGGTGGCCCGGACGGTGGCCCGCGCCGCGCGGGCCGTCCGCGCCCGTCGCAGCGCCGACGTCCGTCCCGCCGCCGGTCCCCCGCGGACGCGCTCCGGTGCCGTACCCAGCGTGGTGATCGTGCGCCCCGACCCCGCGGGCGGCGTGGGGCCCGGGTCGGTCAGCAGGACGCCGGCCATCTTGACCAGGAGACCGCCGACGATGAGGGCCGGGCCGAGGACGAGCGCGCCGGGCACCCCGAGCGCGAGCACCGCGATACCGGCGGCGAGGAGGAGCAGGCCCCCGAACAACAGGAGAGCAGACCGCACCCCGCCACGCTACGTGGTACTCGAACGCTCAGCAGGGGGCCGATCGGGGCAACGCACCCGCGCCGGCGGCGATGACGATCGCACGACGGGGTCGTAGGCTGGCGCGAACCGTCTGGGAGGACACATGGAGTTCGCGGTCCGCTACGTCAACGGCCCCCTGCAGGGCCAGGGCGCCATCACGGTGCCCGACGACGCCGGGGAGGAGCCCCCGCTGCTCCAGCGGATCCCGCTGCCGAGCCAGGAGCACGGGCTGCGGCGCACGGTGTCGGACAGCGTCGGCGCGCAGCAGCACGTCATCTACGAGCGGACGAACTACAACGAGGCCGGCGAGTGGGAGTTCACGCTGGTCCGCATCGAGTAGGGCAGGATCGCCCACCGTGTCCACCGAGCGCACCGGCACCGGCCCCGAGACCGAGACCCCGGGCGTGCTGCGTCCAGCCGTCGCCGACGACGCCGGGCGGGTCGCCGCGATCTTCGCGGGCTACGTCCTGCACTCGATCGCCACGTTCGTCGAGGACCCGCCGCCGGACGACGTCTGGCGCGAGCGCATCGCCGACGCCGGGCGGGGGCGGCCGTTCCTCGTGGCCGAGGTCGACGGCCAGGTCGAGGGCTTCGCCTACGTGGCGCGGTTCCGCCCGCACGCCGCCTACCGCTACACGGTCGAGGACTCGATCTACATCGCGCCGGAGGCCGCCGGGCGCGGGCTGGGCTCACGCCTGCTCGCGGGCCTCCTCGAGGCGCTGCGCGGCACCGAGGTCCGCCAGGTCGTGGCGGTGATCGCCATGCTCGCGGGCGCCCGGCACGACACCCCCTCGACGGTGCTGCACCGCCGGCTGGGGTTCGTCGAGGTCGGGCGCATGCCGTCGGTGGGCTACAAGACCGGCCAGTGGGCGGACACCGTGCTCATGCAGGCCGACCTGCGCCCGGACGGCTGAGCCGGGGCGCCCGCGGGCCGCACCCGGTGTCGGGCGCCCGCGACCGGGATACGGTCTCCTCGTGGCGGCATCCCAGGCACCCGAGGCACCCGAGGCCCCCGACCCCATCGTCTTCGTCCTGTTCGGGGCGACCGGCGACCTGGCCCGGCGCCTGGTCCTGCCGTCGTTCTTCCGCCTCGCACTGGAGGGCCTGCTGCCGGCGGAGTGGCGCCTGATCGGCAGCGGACGTCGCCGCAAGACCGACGACGAGTTCCGCGACGACGTGCACGCCGCGCTCGAGGAGTTCGGCTCGACGAGGCCGGCCGACGGGCCGTGGCACGCGTTCTCCGCGCGGCTGCGCTTCGCCGGCGGCGGCTTCACCGCCGACGACCCGGGCGACCTCCTCGACCGCATCGGCGAGGCCCGCGACGAGATCGGCGCGGACGCGCGCCTCGTGCACTACCTCGGCCTGCCGCCGCAGACGTTCGCCGACTACACGCGGGCCATCGGGGCGCACGGCGTCGCCGAGGGCGCCCGCGTGGTGTACGAGAAGCCGTTCGGGACGTCACTGGAGGGCTTCCGGGCCCTCGACGAGGTCGTGCACGACGTGCTCGACGAGTCCCAGGTCTTCCGCATCGACCACTTCCTGGGCAAGGAGGCGACGCAGGAGCTGCGGGCGCTGCGCTTCGCCAACGGGCTGTTCGGCAGCTCCTGGGACCGCCACCACGTCGCCGCGGTGCAGATCGACGTGCCCGAGACCCTCGACGTCCGTGACCGCGCCCAGTTCTACGACAGCACCGGCGCCGCGCTCGACATGCTCGTGACCCACCTCTTCCAGGTGGCCGCCGAGGTGGCGATGGAGCCGCCGGCGTCGCTGGACGCCGACGACGTCTCCGAGGCCCGCGCCGAGGCGGTGCGCGCCTTCCGCCCGCTGACGCGCGACGAGGTGGTCCGGGGGCAGTTCGACGGCTACCGCGACATCCCCGACGTCGCCGCCGACTCCACCACGGAGACGTTCGTGGCCGCCCGTCTCTGGATCGACAGCGAGCGCTGGCGCGGCGTGCCGTTCCTCCTGCGCACGGGTAAGCGGATGGCCGCGAGCCACCAGAAGGTCAACCTGGTGTTCCGTGACCCGGAGGACTGCCCGCTGCCCGAGGGCGGGCTGCCGCACCGCGGCAACGTGCTGTGCTTCGACCTCGCGGGCGACGGCGCGCTGGCGCTGTCGATGAACGTCAAGACCCCCGGCGCCACGATGGAGCTGGGCACCGCGTGGACCCAGATCCCGCTGGACAGCCTCTCCGGCGGCGACCCGCTGCCGCCGTACACGCGGTTGATCCACGACGTGCTGCTCGGCGACCGGGCCCTGTTCACCCGCCCCGACGGGCTCGAGGACGTGTGGATCGCGGCCGCCGACGTGCTCGACGACCATCGGCAGCCGGAGCCCTACGAGCCCGGCAGCTGGGGACCGAAGGACGCCCAGCGCCTGGCCGAGCCCGTCGGCTGGGTGCTCCCCGGCTGACCCCACGTGCGTGATCTTCCGAGCTATAGCTCAGAAGATCACGCACGTGGGTCGTCAGTGCTGCGACGCCGGCTCGCCCGCGTACTCGGGGCCGGCGGCCTGGCGCTCGGCGGGGTCCTCCGCCGTCTGGTCCTGGGACGCGCCCTGGATCGCGCGCCACACGGCCTCGGGGGTCAACGGCATGTCGATGTGCCGCACGCCCAGGTGCGACAGGGCGTCGACGACGGCGTTGTGCACCGCCGGCGTCGAGCCGATCGTCCCCGACTCCCCGATGCCCTTCGCGCCGATCGGGTTGAGGTGGGTCGGGGTCTCGGTGTTCGACACCTCGAACGAGCACAGGTCGGCCGCCGACGGGATGACGTAGGACGCGAGGTTGCCCGAGGTCGGGTTGCCGTCCTCGTCGTAAGTCACCCGCTCGTAGAGCGCCTGCGCGATGCCCTGCGCGATGCCCCCGTGTTGCTGGCCGGCGACGAGCATCGGGTTGAGGATGCGCCCCGCGTCGTCGACGGCGACGTGGCGACGCTGGCGCACCATGCCGGTGTCGGTGTCCACCTCGACGACGGCGATGTGCGAGCCGAACGGGAAGCTCGACTGGCCCTGCTTGAAGTCGAGCTCCTCGAGCAGCGGGCCCTTCGCCCCGTCCTCGGAGCCCGTCCCGTCCTCGGCCGCGGTGGCCACCTGCGCCCAGGTGATCTCCCGGTCGGCGATGCCGCGCACCCCGAAGCCGCCGTCCGTCTGCTCGATGTCCTCGACCGCGGCCTCGAGCAGGTGCGCGGCGATCTCGCGGGCCCGCCCGACCAGCTGCTCCGAGGCGTTGTGGATCGCGCTGCCGCCGGTCTGCAGCGAGCGCGAGCCCAGCGTCCCCGCCCCGCTGCGCACCAGCGCGGTGTCGGACTGGACGACCTTGACCTTCTCCATCGGCACCCCGAGCACCCCGGCGGCGAGCTGCGCGTACGCGGTCTCGTGGCCCTGCCCGTGGGCGCTCGTGCCGGCCATGACGGTGAAGGTGCCGTCGGGGTGGGCCTGCGCCGAGCCGTACTCGCCGTCCAGGCCGAGCGGCGCGGTGACCTCGACGTACGACGCGACGCCGATGCCGAGCACGGTCGGCCCGCCCGCGGCGCGGCGGCGCTCCTGCTCGGCGCGGAGGTCGTCGTAGCCCGCGGCCCGCTTCACCGCCTCCAGCGCCTTCTCGTGCTCGGCGTTGTCGTACTCGGCGCCGGTGAGGCTGGTCATCGGGAACGCGTCGGGCTGCAGGAAGTTCTTCCGCCGCATCTCGAGCGGGTCGACGCCGATCTCGTCGGCGGCCATGTCGATGATCCGCTCGAGGAGCTGCGTGGCCTCGGGGCGCCCGGCGCCGCGGTAGGCGCCCGTCGTCGTGGTGTTGGTGGTGACCGTCCTCCACGAGAAGTCGATGGCGGGGATGTCGTAGACGCCCTGGGCCATCAGCTGCGTGAGGCTCGGCAGGATCGTGCCGACGGCCGGGTACGCGCCGCCGTCGCCGGTGACCGACGCGCGCAGCCCGACGATGCGCCCGTCGCGCTTGACGCCGAGCTCCACGTGCTGCACCTGGGCGCGGCCGTGGACCATCGAGAGCATGTTCTCCGAGCGGGTCTCGGTCCAGCGCACGGGGCGGCCCAGCACCATCGCCGCGCGGGCCGCGATCGAGTACTCCGGGTACGCGGTGGCCTTGGGGCCGAACCCGCCGCCGACCCGGGGGGCGATGACGCGGACCTGCTCGGCGTCCAGCCCCAGATCCGACGCCAGGGCGTCGCGCGCCCCGTGCGGGGTCTGTACCGAGAGCCAGAGGGTGACGCCGTCCTCGGGCTCACCGGGCACGGCGACGCAGGCGTTGGGCTCCATCGGCACGCCGGCGAGGCGCTGGTTGTGGAAGGTGCCGGACACGACGACGTCGGCGGTGTCGAAGATGCCCTCGACCTCGCCGGTCCCGGCACCGGCGACCACGTTCGACCCGTGCTCGGAGAAGACCACCGGGGCGTCCTCGGCGAGCGCCTCCTCGATGCCGACGACCGCGGGCAGCGGCTCGATGTCGGGGAACACCGCCTCCGCGGCGTCGAGCGCCTGCCCGGCGGTCTCGGCGACCACCGCGGCGACGATGTCGCCGACGAAGCGCACGCGCCCGCGCGCCAGCGGCGGGCGCGACATCGCCTCGGGGACGACGCCGGGCAGGCCGGGACGGTCGGCGATCTCGAGGTCGCCGTCGGTGTAGACGCCGACCACGCCCGGCTTCGCGCGGGCCTCCTCCACGTCGACGCTGTTCAGCGTCCCGTGGGCGATGGGGGAACGCACGAAGACGACGTGGTACGCGCCCTCGATCGGCAGGTCGCCGGTGTAGCGCTCCGCGCCGGTGATGAGCCCCTGGTCCTCGGTGCGCTTCACCGAGTGACCGAAGATCGAGCCGGACCTGGGCGGGGTGATGGTCATCGCCGGTGCTCCTGGGTGTCGAGAGTGATGGTGGCGGTGATCGAGGGAGGTGCTCCGGGGACACCGCCCGCGACCCGGAGGGCGGTGCCGCCGTCGGCCGTGCCGTCGGAGGGGGCGGGGTCCGGGAGGTGGTCGGCGCGGACCGTCGCCCCCGCGAACGCCGGCCGCGCGAGGCGGTAGTCGCACCGGGCGAGGCCCCGGCCGGCGCGGTGTCGGCGGGGCACCTCGGCCAGCATGAGCGCGAGCAGCGGTCCGTGCACGACGAGACCCGGGTAGCCCTCCACGGCCGTCGCGTACGGCGCGTCGTAGTGGATCCGGTGCGGGTTGTGGGTCAGCGCGCTGAAGCGGAACAGCAGCGTCTCCGACGGGAACAGCTCGACGGCCTCGGGGCTCGGGTCCGGCGCCGGGCCGGGCTCCTCGTCCGGGACCGTCCCCCGCGCCGTGCCCGGCGGCTGCGCGCGGTAGACGACGTCCTGCTCCTCGACGACGAGCACCTCGTCACCGGTGCCGTCCCGATCGAACTCGTGGCGCAGGGTCACCAGCAGCATGGCCCCGCTGCGGCCGTGCTTGACCTCGCGGCGGACCAGCGAGGACGTCTTCCGCAGCGTCTCCCCCACCCGCATCGGGCGGTGCACCGCGAGGCGCCCGCCGGCGACCATGCGACGCCGGTGCGGGATCGGCGGGAGGAACGTGCCGGCGGCGGGGTGGCCGTCGTCGCCGAGCTCGTCCTGGCGGGGGTGGTCGAGGAAGCCGAACCAGTGCCAGAAGGGCGGCAGCTCCTCGCCCTCGGCGGCGACGGGTGGCAGGTCGAGCAGGCTCGAGAACGCGGCGACGGCCCAGGCCGTCGTCGCACCCGTCGTCGACTCCGGCGCCGGCGACCAGTCGGCCGCCACCGCCGCGAGATCGACCTCGCCCACGCGTCCTCCTCGTCGCCCCTGTCGGCGACGACAGAAGATCAGATGCGCACGGCCGCGTCGAGTCCGGTTCCGGTGTGCGGGAGCGCTGGACGCGCGGCCGCGTGCCCGACGACGATCCCGCCCGTGGCACCGACGTCTTCCGGCGCGCTCAGCGCTCAGGACTCGGGGACGTGGTCGTCGATCTCCTGCAGCCAGATCGTCGCCGAGGAGTCCGACGGGGCCCGCCAGTCGCCGCGCGGCGAGAGCGACCCGCCGGCCACGACCTTCGGCCCGTTGGGCTGGGCCGAGCGCTTGAACTGCGCGAACCCGAAGAACCGCTGCGCGAACACCTGCAGCCAACGCCGGATCTCGCCGAGGTCGTAGGCCCGCCGGTCGGCCTCGGGGTAGCCCGGCGGCCACACGCCGGCGTCGAGCTCCCGCCACGCGTGCCAGGACAGGAACGCGATCCGCGAGGGCCGGAACCCGTGGCGCAGCACCCAGTAGAGGGTGAAGTCCTGCAGGTCGTACGGCCCGATCTGCTGCTCGCTCGACTGGATCTCCTCGTCGGAGTCCGCGGGGACGAGCTCGGGACTGATCTCGGTGTCGAGCACGTCCTGCAGCACCGTGGCGACGTCGTCGTCGAACTGCTCGGAGCTGATCACCCAGCGGATGAGGTGCTGGACCAGCGTCTTCGGCACCCCGCTGTTCACCGTGTAGTGCGACATCTGGTCGCCGACGCCGTAGGTCGACCACCCCAGCGCCGCCTCGGACAGGTCGCCGGTGCCCACCACGATGCCCCCGCGCTGGTTGGCCGCCCGGAACAGGTAGTCGGTGCGCAGGCCGGCCTGGACGTTCTCGAACGTCACGTCGTACTGCGGCTCGCCCTGGGAGAACGGGTGCCCGAGCTCGCGGAGCATGATCCGCGCGGTCTCGGTGATGTCGATCGTCTCGAACGTGCAGCCCAGGGCCTCGGCCAGGCGCTGGGCGTTGGACTTCGTGCGTTCGCCCGTCGCGAAGCCGGGCAGGGTGAAGGCGAGGATGTCCGAGCGCGGGCGCCCGGCGCGGTCCATCGCCCGCGCCGCGACGATCAGCGCGTGGGTGGAGTCCAGCCCGCCCGAGACGCCGATGACGACCTTGGCGTCGCCGATCGCCCGCAGCCGCTGGAGCAGGCCCGCGACCTGGATGTTGTAGGCCTCGTAGCAGTCCTGCTCGAGGCGGGCGGGATCGGCGGGCACGAACGGGAAGCGCTCGACGTCGCGGCGGAAGCCGATGTCGCCGGTCGGCGGGTCGAGGGTGAAGTCGACGGTGCGGAACGCCGGATCCCACGTGCGCCGGTTGTCGTCGAACGTGCCCATGCGCAGGCGTTCGGAACGGATCAGGCGCAGGTCGACGTCGGCGACGGCGTGCTGCTCGCCGGCCGGGAAGCGCTCCGTCTCGGCGAGCAGCCGCCCGTTCTCGTGGATGCTGGTCTGCCCGTCCCACGAGACCTCGGTGGTCGACTCGCCGTCGCCGGCGGCGGCGTAGACGTAGGCCGCCGAGCAGCGCGCCGACGCCGACTGCGCCAGCAGCTGGCGGTCGTCGGCGCGACCCACCGTGATCGGGCTGCCCGAGATGTTGGCCAGCACCGTGGCCCCGGCCAGCGCCGCCTCGGCGCTCGGCGGGATCGGGACGAACATGTCCTCGCACACCTCGACGTGCAGGACGAACCCGTCGAGGTCGGCGGCCGCGAAGAGGAGGTCGGAGCCGAACGGCACGTCCTCGCCGAGCAGGGCGATCGTCCCGCCCTCCCCCGCGCCCGACGCCATCTGTCGGGGTTCGTAGAACTCGCGGTAGTTCGGCATGTACGTCTTGGGCACCACGCCGAGGATCCGACCGCGGTGCACGACGACCGCGCAGTTGTACACGCGGTGGCGGTGGCGCAGGGGCGCGCCGAGCACCAGCACCGGGGTCAGCTCGGCCGACGCGGCGACGACGTCGTCCAGGGCGGCGACAACGGTGTCGAGGAGCGTGTCCTGCAGCAGCAGGTCCTCGATCGAGTAGCCCGACAGCGTCAGCTCGGGGAACACCGCGAGGCCGACGCCGTCGTCGTGGCACTGCCGCGCCACCGCGAGCAGCGACGCGGCGTTGGCCGCCGGCTCGACGATCGTCGTGCGCAGCGTCGCGGCGGCGACCCGCACGAATCCCTGGTGGTAGACCGAGGTGAAGGGCGGGTGGGGCACGTGACCTCCTGACGGGACGGCGCGGGCGAGCCTAGATCGCCCGCCCGCGCCGGACCGTCAGGCCGTACTCGTCGGGTCGGTCGGCGTCGGCCCCGACGGCGGGGCCGTCGGCGCGACCTCCGCACCCTCCTCCGGCACCAGCGCCCAGGCGGCCAGGTAGGCGATCAGACCCACCAGGTGCCCGAAGACGGCCAGCAGTACCGCGAGGACACGCACGAGGTTCGGATCGAGGCCCGTCCGGGCGGCGATGCCGCCGCAGACACCGGCGATCCACCGGTCGGAGCGGCTGCGGCGGAAGCCGAGGACGGGGCCGGACGGGGTGGGAGTGGTCTCCGGAGTGGTCATGGCCCCGAGCGTGCCGTCGCCGGGGACGCCCGACCTCGGGGTCGATCCCCGGTCTCACCCCGATCCGCGGCCCCGACCTTCTCGGGGGCGATCCGCGCGCGCACCCGACGGCCGCTCCCGCGGTTCGTCCGCGGGCGGCGGGGCACCCCGGGAATCCCCGTCCCCGAAGCCGCGGGAGCGTCGTGTCCGTCTCCTCCTGCCCGCCCGCTCCCCGCCGGCTGGCCGTCGTACCCCCGCCTGCCCACGACCGTTCCGGCGACGCCGTCGCGCGGTCGGCCGACCTGGGCGCGGACGGCGCCCGCCCGCTACCGGCCTCGCTCGCGCAGGCGGTGGTCGAGGAGATCGTCGAGGCCGCGGTGACCATCGGCGAGGACGTCGAGGAGATCGTCGAGGAGGCCGTCGGCGAGGTCCTCGCGGCGGGTGGGCGCTCGCTGCGCGCCCTGCGCGAGGCGGCGCGCCGTGTCGACGAGGGCCACCCGCTGGACGCGGCCGGCGACGCCCTGGCGGCCCTGCGCGGCGAGGTCGTCCGGACCGCGGGCGCGGTCGCCGGCACCTCCGCGACGGCCGGGCGGCACGCCGTCGGACGGGCCGCCGTCGCGGTGAGCCGGGTGGCCACGGCCCTGCTCCGTCCCCTCGGGTAGCCGTCCCTCACCCCGGCGCGCGTGCACGAGGTCGACGCGAGGCGCGTGGCCGTTCCCACAACGACCCGGGGTGGGACCACCGCCGTTCGGCGGGATACTGGTCGGTAACCACGTGGTCCGACGGACCGCCGGGAGGTGACCGACCGATGACCGCACCCACCACCACGCCCGCCGAGCCCTGGCTGCTCGCCCACGCCACCGCGTGCGCCGAGGCCGTGGCCACCGCGCTGGACCTGCTCGACGACGACGACGTCGAGACGGTTCCGGAAGGCGCCGGGAGCGGATTCGCGCTGCTGGTGCACGCCGACCCGCCCCGTCGCGTCCGGGCGCTGCGCTGGTCGCCCGACGGCGGGTGGGAGGCCACGGCGGACACGGCCCGCCGGCAGTCGCCACGCTGGGCGGCGCTGCCCGTCCCGGCCGACGCGGACCCGCTCGCACTGTGCGAGGTGCTGAGCGAGGTGCTGCGCGCGGCGTCGTGAGCGACGTCCCGGGCCGATGCCGGTGCGGGCCCCTCGTCCGCACCGGCGGCCCTGCTGACGGAACGTACCGGGCGGTCGCCCGGCCCGGAAGATCGCGTCGCGAGGGCCGCAGGTACGCACAAAGACGTACAGCGCGGCGCCGTCGGGGAGTCCTAGCCTTCGGGGCGGGACCTCCACCGTCGGACGCACGGGAGGGCACGATGCGAGGCCGCTCGCAGGACCACCTGATCCATGAACCCCGCATCCGGCGGGTCGCCCGCCGGCCGGCGGCAGACGCAGCGCCGAGCTCGACCGACCGGACCCCGTCACCGGCCGTTCCGGCGCCGCGACGGGACGAGCCGCCGTTCCCGCGGGTGCCGGCGCCGCGCACCCCCGCCCGGGAGGAGCGCCTCGAACGGTCCCGTCATGAGGGGCGCCATCACGAGGAGCGTCGTCACGAGGAGCGCCGGGGAGCCTGACCGGCCCGTCGGATCAGCCGTCGCGGCCGCCGCCCCGGCCGCGGCCCCGGCCCTCGTTGCCGTTCCCGTTGCCGTTCCCGTTGCCGCGCTCGGCGCGCGCCTGGTCACGCCAGCGCTCCCACCAGCGTTCCCAGGACGCCGCGGCCCTCCGCGAGGCCTCGCGCTGGCGCTCCGCGCGGGACTCCGACGACCTCGACGACGCCGCCTCCTCCATCGGGGTCGAGGTCACGGTGGTGCGCGACGTGGTGCTCGGTGTCGCCGAGGGCGCGGCCGGGATGACCGGCGGCGCGGCCACCGGGACGGGCGTGGCGGCCAGGGGCACGCCGGCCTCGGGCGCGGCCACCGGGACCGGGTCGGCCGTGTCGGAGCGCGCGGCGACCGCCCCGGCGACACCTGCGGCACCGAGCACGCCGACGAGCCCGGCCCCGACCGCGACCGCCCGCCGTCCGGGTCGGCGCCGGGTCGTCCCCGACGGGGCGGGCGAGGTGACCGGACGGGTCCGGGTCGGACGCGCCGGCACGGGGAGGGCGATCGGGCCGGTGGGGGCGGCATGATCCGCCCCGTCCACCTCGTCGTCAGCCCCGTCGTCCGCCCCCGCGCGGGAGGGGTCCTCGGGGTCGTGCCCCGTGCCCGGCAGGGCCGTCGCGGCGAGCTCCTGGGCCGAGACGTCCTCGCCGGCCAGCAGCCGGGCCGCCACCGCGGCGAGGGGTCGGCGCGCCGGGTCGTGGTCGAGGAGCATCCGCACCACCGGCGTGAGGTCGCCGGCCCGCCGCGTCGGCTGGACGAGGCCGGTGGCGACGCGCGAGAGCACCTCGAGGGCGTTGCCACCCTCACCGGCCGGCGGCCGGCCCTCCAGCGCGGTGTACAGCGTCGCGCCGAGCGAGAACACGTCGGCGGCGGCGGTGGCGGTGCCGCCGCGGGCGAGCTCGGGTGCCATGTAGTGCGGTGTCCCGGCGACGAGCTGGTCGGACGTCCCCGGGTCGGTGTCGACGACCGCGATGCCGAAGTCGGTGACCGTCACGACGTCGCCGGCACCGATCATGATGTTGGCGGGCTTCACGTCCCGGTGCACGATGCCCCGGTCGTGCATGGCCGCGAGACCCTCGGCGATCTGCGTGCCGATGGCCGCGACCCGCGCGGGCGGCAGCGGCCCCTCGTGGTCGAGCAGATCGGCCAGGGACGGCGCCGCGACGTACTCCATGACGAGGCAGATCTCGCCGTCGAGCTCGATCATGTCGAAGATCGCGGCCAACCGCGGGTGGTGCAGGCGGGCGGCGACACGACCCTCCCGGTGCGCCCGCTCGCGCACCTGGCGCGCGCGGGCGGGGTCGAGGGCGCGGCCCCCGTGCAGACGCTTGATCGCGACGTCCCGATCGAGGAGCTCGTCGTGGGCCCGCCACACCGCGCCCGACCCGCCCCGGCCGACGGGCGCGAGCAGGAGGTAGCGCCCCGCCACCCGGCGTCCCGGCTCGATGGTGGCCCGTCCGTCCCCGAGGGCGCTCGGCACCGAGGTCGGTGTCGACATGCCCCTCCTCCCCACTCGCCGTGGTCGTCGCGCTCTGCTCCGTGACGGCGTATCGGCGGCCGTGACCAATCCGTTACCCGGACCTCACGGCATCCTGGCTGATTCCCCCGACGGAGCGACGCCCGGCCCGCCCTCGCCGGCCGTGACCGCCACCACGTCACCCGCCGTGCCCAGCGACACAGCGCTCCCAGCAGCCGGCGTGCGTTCCGATCGGTACCGTCGGTACCGCGTACTTCAGGTACTCGATTCCACCCGGAGGGACCCGCCGACATGGCCATCTCGGACATCAAGGAGTTCACGCACCTGAGCGAGGCCGACGTCGCCGCCATCGGGCGTGAGTTCGACGCGATCCGCCGTGACGTCGAGGCGTCGCGCGGCGAGGAGGACGCCGCGTACATCAAGGGCGTCATCGCCCTCCAGCGCCGGCTCGAGATCGGCGGACGCGTGGCGCTGGTGGGCAGCGTCCTGCCCCCGCTGTGGCTCGCCGGCACCGCCGCGTTGGCCGCCTCCAAGATCCTCGAGAACATGGAGATCGGCCACAACGTCATGCACGGCCAGTGGGACTGGATGCACGACCCGGAGATCCACTCGTCGACCTGGGAGTGGGACAACGTCTGCCCGGCCGAGCAGTGGAAGCACTCCCACAACTACCTGCACCACACGTACACGAACGTGATCGGCAAGGACAAGGACGTCGGGTACGAGATCCTCCGCGTCCGCTCCGACCAGCCGTGGCACCCCCACTACCTGGGCCAGCCGCTCTACAACGCGCTGCTGATGGTCCTGTTCCAGTGGGGCGTCGCGCTGCACGACCTCGACATCGAGGGAGCGGCGAAGATGGACGCCGACCCCGAGGAGATGAAGGCCAAGCTGCGCCAGATCGGGCGCAAGGCCGGCAGGCAGGCGCTCAAGGACTACGTGTTCTTCCCGGCCCTGTCCGGCCCGTTCTTCCCGGCGACGATCGCGGCCAACGCGACCGCGAACCTCGTCCGCAACGTGTGGTCCTACGCGATCATCTTCTGCGGGCACTTCCCCGACGGCGCCGAGGTGTTCACGGAGGAGGAGCTCGAGGGCGAGACGCAGGGCGAGTGGTACCTGCGCCAGCTGCTGGGCTCGGCGAACTTCACCGGCGGCAAGCTCATGCACCTCATGAGCGGCAACCTCGGCTACCAGATCGAGCACCACCTCTTCCCCGACCTGCCGTCCAACCGGTACCCGGAGATCGCGGAGCGGGTGAGGGACATCTGCGCCCGCTGGGACCTGCCCTACACGACCGGCCCGTTCCCGAGGCAGTTCTGGCAGTCGACGCGGTCGATCTGGAAGCTCTCGCTGCCGGTGGCGGGCGAGCTGAGGCGTTTCGTGGACCGGCTGACCGGGCGGGAGAAGCCGGCCCCGCAGCCCGGGGCCGATGCCCCGACCCCGCGGATGACCGGGGAGCCGCGCGTGCCGGAGCCGGTCGCGGCGTGACCCCACGTGCGTGATCTTCTGAGCTATAGCTCAGAAGATCACGCACGTACGTCAGGAGTCCGGCGAGACCATCACGAAGTCGTCGGGCAGGGGACGACCGTCGACATGGGCCTCGAGCATCTCCCGCACGCCCTCGGCGATGCGGTCCTGGGCCTCCCGGGTCATGCCCGAGCAGTGGATCGTCATCGCCTCGGAACCCTCGGGCAGCGAGCGCCACGGGTGGTCGGCCGGCGCGGGCTGGGGGTACCAGGTGTCGCCGGCGTAGCCCGCCAGGTGACCGGACTCGATCGCCTCGACCAGCGCGTCCCGGTCGACGATCGCGCCGCGGGCGGTGTTGACCAGCCACGAGCCCGGCTTCATCGCCTGCAGGCGTTCGGGTCCGAACAGCGCCTGGCTGCCCTCCATGAGCGGCAGGGCCAGGCAGATGACGTCCGACTCGCGCACGAGGGTGTCGAGCCGCGCGTAGCGCACGCCGAGCGTCTCCTCCTCGGCGGGCGAGCGGCGGTGGTTGGCGTAGTAGAGCGTCCGCACGTCGAAGCCCTTGAGCCGCAGCGCGGTGCGGGCGCCGATCGCGCCGAGCCCGACGATGCCGACGGTCTTGCCCTCGAGGTCGTGCGACGGCGCCGACACCCCGGCGACGTCCCACCCCCTGTCGGCGTGCTCCCCCGTCATGCGCGCGTTCGCGTGGGCCGGGACGAAGTTGCGGACCAGCGCGAGGATCTGCAGGACGTTGTGCTCGGCGACGCTGACGACGTTGCTGCCGGTGACCTCGGCGACGGTGATGCCGTGCTGCCGCGCGGTCTCGGGGTCGGTGTGGTCGGAGCCCACGCCGGCGGTGATCACCAGCTTGAGGTTCGACGCCTTCGACACCCTGTCCTCCTCGAGGTAGACGGGCCAGAAGGGCGTCGTGATCAGCACCTCGGCGTCGCCGAGCTCGCGGTCGAGACCCTCACCGGTGTCGGTGGTGGTGACCAGCTCGTGGCCGCGCTCGGACAGGAACTCCTGCAGGCCGAGGGCCTGGTCGGCGCTCGCCGGGACGTCACCGTCCACGGCGTCGGACGGCGGGTAGGACACGTAGACCACCTTCATGGAATCGGCTACCCCGCAGCCCGCGCCGCGGACACGGATGTGACTCAGCCGGGCAGGGTCTCGCCTCCGGTCGGGGCCAGCACCTCGCCGCTGTAGTACGACGAGAGCTGGTTCGCCGCGAAGAACACGTACGACGGCGCGATCTCGTCGGGCGAGGCGGCCCGGCCGATCGGGGCCTGCGCGCCGAAGGAGTCGACCTTCTCCTCGGGCATGGTCGCGGGGATCAGCGGGGTCCACACCGGGCCCGGCGCCACGCAGTTGACCCGGATGCCGCGCGGCAGCAGCTGCTGGGCCAGCGACATGGTCAGCGCGTGGACGGCCCCCTTGGCCGCCGAGTAGTCGAGCAGCGACTTGTTGCCGCGCAGCCCGTTCACCGAGCCGGTGTTGATGATCGCGGCGCCGTCGGGCAGGTGCGGCAGCGCGTCCTTGGTGACCCAGAAGAAGCTGGACACGTTGGTGGCGAACGTGCGGTCCCACTGCTCGTCGGAGAGCTCCTCGGGGCCGCCCACCGGCGTCTGCACCGCCGCGTTGTTGACGACGATGTCCAGCCCGCCGAGCTCGTCGACGACCCGCTCGACCATCCGCCGGCAGTGATCGCGGTCGGCGATGTCGCCGGGCACCCTGACGCAGCGCCGGCCCTTGGCCTCGACGAGCGACTGGGTGTGGGTGGCGTCCCCGTCCTCCCGGCTCTCGGAGAGGTAGCTGAGCGCGACGTCGGCGCCCTCCTCGGCGAAGGCGATCGCCACGGCGCGCCCGATGCCGGAGTCACCACCGGTGATCAGCGCCTTGCGGCCGGCCAGGAGGTCGCGCCCGGCGTAGCCGCGCATCTCGTCGTTCGGCTCGGGGTCCATCGCCCCGGTGCTGCCGGGATAGGTCTGCTCCTGCGGAGGTGGCTGCGTCATGGTGCACGGTCTTGCCGACCCCCGGCCGCGGGCAAACCGCCGTCTGCGCTGAGCGCCCGTGTGCGTGCTCGTCCGTGCCGGGGCACGGACGAGCACGCACGAGCGCGCACGAGCGCGTCAGCGCAACGCGGCGATCCGGTCGAGGATCGTCTTGCGGTTCTTGGTGCGGCGCTCGTAGGCGTCGACCTTGCCGAGGTCGGTCGCGGACATCCCGTCGAGCTTCGCGACGACGTCCTCGACGCGCAGCGAGTCGTAGTCCGCGATCGGGAGGTCGTCCTCGACCGACACCGCGCCCTTGGCCTCGCCCTCGGCGGTGGCTGCCCCCGGCACGCGGCGGGCCTGCTGGGCCGCGGCGCCCGCCGCCCCGCCGATGCCCGTGCCGAGGCGCTGGAGCAGCGCGGGGAAGGACTCCGCCAGCTCGCGGGTGAACTCGGCCTGGGCGCGCGCGAACGCCTGCACCCATTCGGCCGTACGGTTGCCCGCCGCCTCCTCGGCCTCGGCGACGTTCTCGAGCAGCTGCCGGTAGGCCCGCAGCGACTCCTCCCCGCCCTGCCGGGCCCTGCTCACGATGCGCTCGTTGAGGTCCCGGACCTGCTCCACCACCGATTCGACCGTCGGATTGCCCGCCATCGCTCCTCCTCGTCCTCGTGCGCCGATGCACGTCGGGTGCTCGTCCCTTCCCGGACGAACACACCCCCAAACAGGTGAGCGACGACTGCTCCGCACGGTTGTGCGCGATCGATGTCGTTCCACTTGTGTGACGCCGGTCGCAACGACACCTACGATGGTGAGCGGAGCAACGACGACGCCGATCACGAGGTCGACACCATGCGCAAGCCCCGCCACGTCCGGCTGACCGAGCCCCTGGTCCGCGAGCACGGCGTGCTCCGGCCGGCGAGCTGGGACGAGGCACTCGACCGCGCCGCGGAGGGCCTGCGCGGCGTCCCCGCCGACGCGTTCGGCATGTTCAGCTGCTCGAAGGCCACCAACGAGATGAACTACGCCGCGGAGAAGTTCACGCGGGTGGTGATGGGCAGCAACAACGTCGACAGCTGCAACCGCACTTGACACGCTCCCAGCGTCGTCGGTCTGACGACGGTGTTCGGTGCCGGCGGCGGCACCTCCGCCTACGTCGAGGCGGAACACGCCGACCTGCTCGTCCTCTGGGGCTCCAACGCGCGTGAGACCCATCCGATCTTCTTCCACCACGTGCTGCAGGGGCTCCGCAACGGCGCGCGCATGTACTCGGTCGACCCGCGCCACACCTCCACCGCGCGGTGGGCGGACGCCTGGTTGGGCCTCGACGTGGGCACCGACATCGCGCTGGCCAACGCGATCGGGCGGGAGATCATCCACGCGGGCCTGGTGAACCGGGCGTTCGTCGAGCGCGCCACCACCGGGTTCGACGACTACGCCGCGACCGTCGAGCCCTACACGCTCGAACGGGCCGAGGAGATCACCGGTGTGCCGGCCGCCACGATCCGCGAGCTCGCGCACGCCTACGCCCGCGCCGACCGCGCACAGATCTGCTGGACGCTCGGGATCACCGAGCACCACAACGCGGCCGACTACGTGTTCGCGCTGATCAACCTGGCCCTGCTCACCGGGCACGTCGGCCGTTACGGCTCGGGGCTGGTGCCGCTGCGCGGGCAGAACAACGTGCAGGGCGGCGGCGACATGGGTGCGATCCCGGCCAAGCTGCCCGGCGGCTACGACGTCGGCGACGAGGAGGCCCGCGCCCGGTACGCCGCGGTGTGGGGCAGCGACGACTACCCGCGCGAGCCCGGCATGCACCTGTCGCAGATGTTCGAGGCGATGGAGCGCGGGGAGATGCGGGCGCTGTACTGCATCGGCGAGAACCCCGCCGAGTCCGAGGCCAACGCCGCCCACGCCCGCCACCTGCTCGAGGGCCTGGACACGCTGATCGTGCAGGACATCTTCCGCACGGCGACCGCCGAGCTCGCCGACGTGGTGTTCCCGGCGACGGCCGACTGGTGCGAGTACGAGGGCACGGTCACCAACTCCGAGCGGCGGGTGCAGCGCGTCCGCAAGGCGATCGAGCCGCCCGGGCAGGCGCGCCCGGACACCCACATCATCTGCGCGCTCGCGACACGACTCGGCCACGACTGGGGCGAGCCCACCGCGGAGGAGGTGTGGGACGAGCTGCGGTCGGTGTCGCTGAACTGGCACGCCGGCATGAGCTACGCCCGCCTCGACGCCCTCGGCGGCATCCAGTGGCCGTGCCCGTCGGAGGACCACCCGGGCACGCCGCTGATGCACGCGCGCCTGTGGGCCGACGACCCCGCCGAGCGGGGCCGCCCGGCGCCGTTCACGCCGGTCGAGCACGTCGCGCCCGTCGACGCGCTCGACGACGAGTTCCCGATCCGGCTCACCACGGTCCGGCTGCTCGACGCGTACAACTCGGGCGTGCAGTCGGGCGGCTACTCGTCCCCGCTGCGCGTGCCCGAGTCGCTGCGCATCGACGCAGGAGACGCCGCGCGGCTCGGGATCGCGAACGGCGAGCGGGTGCGGGTCGTGTCGCGCCGCGGGGCCGTCGAGGCGCCCGTGGGGATCGACCCGTCGCTGCGCCCGGGGCTCGCGTCGTTCACCCCGCACTTCACCGAGGAGGTCGACGTCAACGTGCTCACCAACGACGCCTGGGACCCGAAATCGGGCACCTCGGAGTTCAAGGCGACGGCGATCCGGGTGGAGAAACTCGCTCCCGTCAGCAGCCCGATGCCCAGCCCGATGCCCGTCGCGGGGGCCTGACGCGTGGATCTGCACCTCTCCGGCGCGCAGCCCACCGACCTCGAGCGCGAGACGATCGACGCGGCGTTCGCGCGCGCGGTCCCGCCACCGGGCACCAACGGCGACCGACCGATGCGCTCGCACCACGCCGGCCACGACGCCCGGGCCCGGCGGCACCTGCTGCTGCCGGTGCTCCACGCCGTGTCCGACGCCGTCGGATGGATCTCGCCGGGGGCCCTCGACCACATCGCGGTCACGCTGTCGGTCCCCCCCGCGGAGATCTACGGGGTGGCGACGTTCTACGCGATGTTCGCCGTCGAGCCCCGGGCCCCGCGCGTGGTGCACGTCTGCGACGACGTCGCCTGCGGGCCGAACGGCGGCGAGGAGATCGCCGCGCGTCTGACCGACGAGCTGGGTGAGGAAGGAGCCGGACAGGACGTCTGCTGGGTGCGCAGCCCCTGCCTCGGGCTGTGCGAGCGCGCGCCCGCCGTGCTGCACCAGCGCACCGGCGAGCCCGATCTCAGCCAGGCGCCCGCCGGTCCCGACGACGTGGTCGCGGCGGCGCGTTCGGACGACCCGGCGCTGGCCGACGAGGCCGACGCCGCGTTCGCCGACAGCCGCACCAGCGCCCCGCAGACGCCCGGCGGGCGCATGCCGTCGGGCGGGCCCCTGCGGTTGATGCGCCGCATCGGCGTCGTCGACCCCACGAGCCTCGACGACTACCGCGCCCACGGCGGCTACGCCGCGCTGCGCCGCGCGGTCGACCTCGGTCCGACGCGTGTGATCACCGAGCTCGAGGACTCGTCGCTGACCGGCCGCGGCGGCGCCGCGTTCCCCACCGGCGTGAAGTGGAAGGGCGTCGCCGGTGCGCCCGAGCGCCCGCACTACCTGGTGTGCAACGCCGACGAGTCCGAGCCCGGCACGTTCAAGGACCGGGTGCTCATGGAGGGCGACCCCTTCGCCCTCATCGAGGCGATGACGATCGCCGGGTACGTCACGGGCTCCGAGGTCGGCTACCTCTACCTGCGCGGCGAGTACCCGCTGGCCACCCGCCGGCTGGAGAACGCCATCGCGGCCGCGCGCGCCCGGGGGTTCCTCGGCGCGGACGTCATGGGTGAGGGCTTCACCTTCGACATCGAGCTGCGCCGCGGCGCCGGGGCCTACATCTGCGGCGAGGAGACCGCGATGCTGGAGTCCATCGAGGGATTCCGAGGCGAGCCCCGCAACAAGCCGCCGTTCCCCAGCGTCAAGGGCCTGTTCGGCAAGCCCACCGCGATCAACAACGTCGAGACGCTCTACAACGTGCTCGGCATCCTGGAGGTCGGCGGGCAGGCGTTCGCCGAGGTCGGCGGCGGGCGCTCGACGGGCACCAAGCTGTTCTGCGTCTCCGGCGCGGTCCGCACACCCGGGGTGTACGAGGTCGAGTTCGGAACGACGCTGCGCGAGCTGCTCGACCTCGCCGGCGGGACCCGCGGATCAGGGGAGCACGCCGATAGGCTGCGCACCGTGCTGCTCGGCGGCGCCGCGGGCGGGTTCGTCATGCCGGAGAACCTGGACGTCGCGCTCACCCTCGAGGGCGCGCGCGACATCGGCGCCACCCTCGGGTCGGGGGTGGTGCTCGTGTTCGACACCGACGCCGACCTCACCGGCACGCTGCGGCGGATCGCGGCGTTCTTCCGCGACGAGTCGTGCGGGCAGTGCGTGCCCTGCCGTGTGGGCACGGTGCGCCAGGAGGAGGCGCTCGCCCGGCTCGAACGGGACGCCCCGATCGGGTCGCGGGAGACCGAGATCGCGCTGCTCGACGACCTGGCGCGGGTCATGCGCGACGCCTCGATCTGCGGCCTGGGCCAGACCGCCCCGGCCGCGGTCACCTCCGCCCTCGACCTCGGCCTGCTCGACCGGCCGACCACCACCTCCGTCAACGGCTCCCGCAACGGGAAGGTGCCCACCCCATGACCACCACGGGCAAGGGTCCGGCCGGCCCCGGCGGGGGCTCCACCGCCCCGGCCGACCTGCCGGTCGACGGCGCGAGCGAGGCCGCGGGCAGCACCGCGCTCCACGACGGGCCACCGCCCGGCGAGCGCACCGACGGCGACACCCGCGTGCCCACGGCGGTCGGGCCGACCGTCGTCGACCCCGTCGCGCCCGCCCGCGGGCCCGAGGAGCGGCTCAGCAGCGGGCCGGTGATGCTCGGCCCGATCCGCCGGCGGGTGAGCCTGACCCTCGACGGCCGCGAGGTCCGCGTCCCCGAGGGCGCGACGATCCTCGACGCGCTGCACGACGAGGGCACCCCCGAGCAGGCCGACACCCCGACCATCTGCTGGGCGCCCAACATGGACCCCATCAACGCCTGCCGGGTGTGCGTGGTGGAGGTCGAGGGCTCCCGGGCGCTCGTCCCCTCCTGCGCGCGCCAGTGCGAGGACGGCATGGCGGTGCGCACCGACACCGAGAAGGTCAAGCACAGCCGGCGCATGGTGCTCGAGCTGCTCGCGTCCTCGGTGGACATGGACCGCGCGAGCGCCGACGTCCAGCGCTGGATGGACGAGTACGGGGTCGACGCCCAGCGCTACGGACCGCCCGCTCCCCCGGCCGCGGCGGGCGAGCGCGACCGCCGTCACGCCGGTCACCACCACGCCCCGGACGGGGCCACGGCGGCCACCGTGCACCAGCCGGTCAAGGTCGACAACGACCTCTACGTGCGCGACTACTCCCGCTGCGTGCTCTGCTACAAGTGCGTCAACGCCTGTGGCAGCGACGCCCAGTTCACGTTCGCGATCACCGCGGCGGGGCGGGGCTTCGACGCCCGCATCGCCACCGAGTACGACAACCCGCTGCCCGAGTCCGCGTGCGTCTACTGCGGCAACTGCATCGGGGTGTGTCCCACCGGCGCACTGATCTCCCGACGCGAGTACGAGCTGCGGGAGGCCGGCGACTGGCACCCCGAGGAGCAGACGGTGTCCACCACCGTCTGCTCGTTCTGCGGGGTCGGCTGCAACCTCGAGCTGCACGTCCAGCAGAACGAGATCGTCAACGTCACCAGCCCGGCCGACCACTCGGTGACCCACGGCCACCTCTGCATCAAGGGCCGCTTCGGCTTCCAGCACGTCCAGAACCTCTGACCGCGGCCTGGGCCGGGCGGGTCAGGTGGCCCGGTCGAACGGCCGAACCCGCCCCGCCGTCGGACGCCACCTGGCGTGGCGTCCTTCTCGGGGGCCGTCACGGCTGGTTGGTTGTCCACGACGGGGTGTGTCCACCGCCCGCATCCGACGACGAAGGAGGTCCGCCGTGGCGAAGGCGTCGCAGGACGGGACCGACCGCACCGACCAGGTCCTGCAGGGCCTGCACCAGCTGGTGGAGGCGGGTCGGGTGGCCGAGGTCGAGGCGGTGCTGACCACGCTCATCGAGAGCGAGCCCGCGTCGGACCCGACGGTCGAGGACCGCGAGACCCGGTCCTACGCCGAGGGCATGCGCGACGGCATCGCGCTGGCCCGCCGGATCGGCGAGACCCAGGGCGACCAGGGCTGACCTGCGGGACCCCGCGCCCGGGCGGTCCACCAGGGGGCCGCCACCACCTCACGAGGAGCACACCATGACGGCTGCGGCCGCCACCCCCCAGGTCGACGACCGACCGCCGGCGCCGGCGCTCGGGACCGTCGCCGAGGAGGGAGGTACACCCTCGGCCTCGGAGCGTCTCCGCGCCCTGGTCGTGGTCGCCGTCGACCGCCTGGCCGCGGCGGCCACCGCGAAGGTCGACGAGGTCGCCGACCGCCTGGGCGACGTGGCCGCGGACGCCGCGAAGGGCGCCCTCGGGGGCAGCGGCGCGGGTCTGGGCGTCGGCGCGAACGCCGCGCTGCAGGCCGGGCTGGCCAAGATGCAGGGCCGCAATCCGGTGTGGGCGGGGATCAAGGGCGGGTTCTCGGCGATGAGCCCGGGCACCAGGGTGGCGGTAGGGCTCCTGCTGATCCTGCTCGCGGTGCTCTCGCCGGTCCTGCTGCTGGTGCTGGGGCTGGTCCTGCTGATCGCCGCGATCGTGGGGGCGGTACGGGGCTGAGCCGCGGGGCTCAGGTCCCCTCCGGGGACGACGAACCGCTCGTCGACGCGGCCGACTCCGCGGGCGACTCGCCGTTCGGGCTGTGGGCCCCGTTGGTGCGGTCGGTGACGTCGCCGGCCTGGTCGTGGGAGTGCTGCTCGGGACGGTGGGGCGGGCGGAGTCCTTCGTAGATCGCGGGCTGGATGTCCCAGGTGTTCCAGTACTGGGCGCCGGTCAGGTCGGTGTAGTGCACCGTGACCTGGAAGTCCTCGCCGTCGAGCCCGTTCTCGCGCAGGAACGCCATCTGGTCGTCGAGGTGGTCCCACCAGCAGGTGATGCGTGCGCTCGGCGACAGCGAGGTCAGGCCGATGGAGAACAACGGCAGGCCGGACACCACCACGCCGTCGGAGCTCTCGATCGGGTGGGAGAACGCGAAGCTGATGGACTTCGCCGGACCCTGACCGACGTTCTCGACGGCGAGACTCAGCGCGCGGGTGGCGTGGTCGTACTCGTCGTGGACCGCGACCACCGGCCGGCCGCCGGCGAGGAACTCCTGGCGGACCTCCTGCACCGATTCCCGCGCGGCGCGCAGCTGGAACCAGATGACGACGATGAACGCGCCGTAGAGCAGCGGCGACACCGTCTGCGCGATGGTCGAGACCACCTGGAGCACCTGCACGGGCGAGACCACCTCCGGGAGACACGCGAACGGCCGGGTCCCCGGAAGGGACCCGGCCGAACCACCGAGCGTCCGCTCAGCGGATGCCGGCGACCTCCTGGGCCAGCGCGGCGTGGCGCGTCTGGGCCGCGGAGATGATCCCCGAGCGGTTCTTGTTCGCCTCTTCGTAGACGATGACCTTGTTCAGGTCCTCGACGTCGTCGAGCTGCTTGATCTTCGAGACCGCGTCGTTGACACCGAGCTCGTCGTAGCGCTGGATCGGCAGCTCCGACGGGTGCAGGGCGCCGAGACGGGCCCGGGCCTCGTGCAGGGCCTCGGCGGTGTCGCCGGCGCCCTCGCGGCGGCTGACGCGCTCGGCGCGGTCGAGAGCGGCGTCGCGGCCGGTGGTCACGACCTCGCGGGCGTCGTCACCGAAGCGGGCAGCGCGGTCGGCGGTGTCCGCCACCACCGTGCGGACCTGCTCGCCACCCTGCTGCACGCGGGCGGCCCAGCGGCTGATCTGCTCGCGGGCGAAGTTGACCGGCAGCCGCACGGCGCGGGTGGCGCCGCCGACGACCATCTGGACCGGCGTCGGCTTCAGCGCGGGCGGGCCGCCGAGCGCGTGCTCCGCGAGCACGGTGGTCAGCCACTCGATGGTGGCGGCGTGTGCCTCCTCGAGGCGGTCGGCCAGGCGGCGGACGTCGTCGTCCTTCGCGGCCTCGGCGAGCGCCCGCAGGTAGACGGCGCGGTCACGCAGCTGGTGCTCGAGGGTGAGGTCGCCGAGCAGGGCCTCGTCGACCGGGCCCGCCTGCTCGACGGTGCTCTTCACGACCGCGCCGACGCGCCCGACCAGCGGCGACACGACGTCGGCCACGCCGCCGAGGCGCTGCAGCTCGCGGGTGATCTCCGCGGTGCGCTGCTCGGCGTTCAGGGAATTCTCGACCAGTTCACGGCGCACCGCGTCCGTCCGCGCCTGCGCGACCCGGATGCGGGCGACCTGGACCTCGGTCTGGGTCAGCTGCAGCATCGAGCGGAGCTGGGCGATGAGGTGGGCCTGAGTGCTCACACTTCTCCTCGTGATGATTCCGGTTGCGTGCGTGTGGTTCGCTGTCCGGCCTCCCGGCCGGTCACGCTTCGGCTACCCGTGCCCCGGCGCCACGTATTCGTCGGAAACGGGTGTGACCCGTGCGACGCCGGTGGTGTAGGGCTCGACCGCCGACGTCCGGACCACGCTCGGGCCGGGGGTTCCCGGGCGGGGGTCGGCTGGGCATCCCGGCGGGCATGACGCAGCCGGCGAACCGCAGAGGCGAACCCCCGCAGCCCGACGCCAACGACACCCCGCAGCAGCACGACCAGCAGGGTCGGGCGGCGGGCCCGTACGCCCCGCCGGGACGGGACGAGCAGGGCAACCCGGTCCCCTCGGTGCCCCACGAGGGGCTGCTGGGCCGGATCGGGGTCGCGATCGTCCTCGGCGAGGCCGTCGTGCTCGCCGCGGTCGGCATCGCCGGCCTGGTCACGAGCTGGGGTGCCGGTTTCACCGAGCAGGTGCCGAACACCGTGCTGGCCCTGCGGCTCAACCCCGCGCACTCGGTCCTGCTGCTGGTCACCGCCGTCGCCGGCGCCGCGTGCACGCTGAAGCGCAGCTCCCTGCGCGCGTTCGCCATCACGCAGGCGGTCGTCTACATCCTGCTGTTCGTCTTCGGCTCGGCGTTCAGCGTCAGCACGGGCGGCTCGACGTTCCTCGCGCTCAACACCCCCGACCACGTCCTGCACGGGGTGCTCGCGATCCTCGGGTTCATCGTGCTCATGGTGTCGAGCGCGCGCATCGTCGAGCCCCCGCCCGGGTCGCTCCCCTACCCCGGCGCCATCGAGCGCGAGGACGGGCAGCAGCCGGAGGGCCCGACGCCGGCGTCGCCGGAGCCGGACCGCAGCGAGGGGTCGAGCGGCGAGTGGGGCGGTCCCCAGGGACCGCAGGGCCAGGAGCGCGCCGGGGACCGCGGCTGATCTCGCGGTGCTCCGGGCCCGCGTCAGGCCAGCGGGCGGCGGCCGTGGTGCACGAACCGGTCCTTGAGGAGGACCACGGCCCCGCCCAGCACCACCACGAGGCCCATGTCCGCAGCGGTGCGCTGCAGGCCCTCGAGGGCGAGCGGGACGTCCCCGGAGACCACGCCGACGCCCACCAGCGCCGCCGCGGGGACGAGCGCCAGCGCGATCAGCGCGCCGGCGAGGACCGCCTCGCGGAACGACGTGACGATGAGCAGCCCGGCCAGCGCGCCGCACGCGCCGACGAGCCAGTCCGCCGCGGTCGGATCGACGACCATGTGCACACCCTGGCTGGAGGCGAGCACACCGGGCCCGGCCAGGCCGAGGGCCCGCAGCACGAGGAACGCGACGCCGCCGCCGGCCGCGAGGAGGGCGTACCCGACGACGACGGAGACCAGCGCGCGCCGGATGCGGTAGAGGCTGCCCCGCAGCAGCGCGAGCGCCAGCTTCGCCACGGGCTCGAACGCGGGCGCGATGATCGCCGACGCGGCCAGCGCGAGCGCCTGCGGCACGGCCGGGGACAACAGTCCCGCGACCGCGAGCCCACCGCCGAGGCCCATGAGGGCGAGGTAGTTGAGGCTCGTGCGCCCGTGGTGGCGCAGCGTGCGCTCGAACTCCTCCCACGGGGACTCGTCGGCGTCGTCCTCGATCGCGCGCTCCGCGCCCGTCGACACCACGGTCTCCGTGCGCCACGTCCCCACGGTGAGCGGGCCGTGCTCGCGGGCCCGCTCCACGACGGACAGGACGGAGTCGACGGAGCGGTTGAGCACGTGGGCGGTCAGCACGTCACCGGCCGGCTTCACCGAGCCGCCGCGCTGCAGGGTCAGCGAGAGCACACCGTCGTGCTTCTCCAGCTCCGCGACCAGCTCGTCGGTGGCCCCGGCGGGAACCGTGACGTCGATCTGGTGGTGCACCCGCCGCTCCTCAGCGCTCGGTGGGGGACGACGAGGGCCGCACCGCGCGGACGACCACCAGCTCCTCGGTGTCCTGGTCCTCGCGGACGAGCCCCCGCTCGCGCAGCAGCGCGCGGCGCGCGGTGAGCACCGGGCCGAACGGGTGCTCGTGCCGGAGCACGACCTCCGCGTGCATGCCCCGCTCCTGCAGCCGCCGCACCGTGAGCGCGGGGTCGTTGAAGGCGGAGTGCACGACGAGCAGCCGGCCGCCGGGCCGCAGCACGCGCGACGCCTCGGCGCACACGCGGTCGAGCACCAGCCGCCCGTCGCACCCGCCGTCGAAGGCCCGCGCGAGACCGTGCTCGGGCAGGTCGTCGGTCGCGGTCGGGACGTAGGGCGGGTTGGAGACGACGACGTCGAACTGCTCGCCGGCCACCGGTGCGGTGAGGTCGCCCCGCAGCGTGCGGACCCGGCGGCCGTGGCGGGCGGCGTTGACGCGCGTGGAGAGCAGGGCGCGACGCGACAGGTCGACCGCAGTGACGTCGGTGTGCGGCACGCGAGCGGCGACCACGGAGAGCGCGCCCGCGCCGGCGCCGAGCTCGAGGACGCGGCACGGGCGGTCGGCGCCGCAGCCGTGGTCGGTGAGCTCGCGGCGCAGGACGTCGGCGAGCAGCCAGGTGTCGCGCTGCACCGGATACACGCCCGGGACCCGGAAGACGCGGTGGTGCGGGCGGATACCGGGCACCGGGGTGTGGCGGGGGTCCGGGGCGACGGTCGTCATCGGGCTCCTCGTCGGGCTCGGGGGGCGAGTCGGGTCGCCGAGTGCCGGCGGCACCGATCGGCCCGGCCGCGAGGCGGCGGGGCGTCGTCGACCCGGCGGAGGCGTTACCCGATCGCGGGCAACCACCGATCCCCCGCGTGCCGCCCGTTCAGCGTCGTGCACGTCACGCCGCACGGCGGGTCTCGCGGCGCGGTCGACCGGGTACCACCGGATCTCGCCACGTCCACGACACGCCGCATGGCGCCTGCTCCAGGGAGCGATCCGTGCCCGTCCTGCCCCGTGCCCGCGGCCCGGTCTCGGCCGCCGTGCTCGACGTCCTCGCCGGCCGCCGCGCGGCCGCGGACCTCGACCTGACGGGACACGTCGAGGACCCCTTCGGCGACGACCTCCAGCTCGCCCTCTACCTCTGCTACGAGCTCCACTACCGCTCGTTCGACGGCGTGGCCGACGACCTCGAGTGGGACCCCGACCTGCTGGCGCTGCGCGCGCGTCTCGAGGGCCCGTTCCTCGACGCCGTACGCGCGCGGGTCGCGGGCGGCGACGACGTCGACGCGGCCGTCGAGGCCCTGCTCGTCGAGCCGGCCGACGGGACGGGCCCGTCCTGGCACCTGGCGCGCGTCGGCGAGCGGGCCCAGCTCGACGAGTACGTCGCCCTGCGATCGCTGTACCACCTCAAGGAGGCCGACCCCCAGGCGTGGGTGATCCCGCGGCTGGACGGCGTCGCCGGGCGGGCCAAGGCCTCGCTGATGACCGTCGAGCACGACGAGTACGGCGCCGGGCGACCCGAGCGCGTCCACGCGCGCATCTACGCCGACATGATGGAGGGCCTCGGGCTCGACACCACGTACGGCGCCTACCTCGACGTCGCGCCGGCGCCCGTCCTCGCCACCGTCAACATCATGTCGCTGTTCGGGCTGCACCGGCGCTGGCGCGGTGCGTCGGTCGGCCAGTTCGCGCTGATCGAGATCACGTCCCCGCCCGGGGCCGCGCGGCTCGTGACGGCGATCGAGCGGCTCGGGCTCCCCCCGGAGGTCAGCGAGTTCTACGCCGAGCACGTCGAGGCCGACGCCGTGCACGAGCAGCTCGTGCGCAAGGACCTGCTGGCCGGGCTGCTCGAGCGGGAGCCGGAACTGGCCGCCGACGTCGTGCTCGGCATCCAGGCCTCGACGCTGCTCGAGGACGACCTCGCCGATCACCTCGTGCGCTGCTGGTCGGCCGGGGAGTCGGCGCTGCGGACCCCGCCGGCCGCGCCTCAGTCCCCCGTCGGGTCCTCCGCGGCCTGACCCTTCGGGGTCTGGTCCTTCGGGGCCCCCGCCCGGCGCTCCTTGCGGCGGTGGCTGGTGTCGCAGAACGGGTAGCGCTTGGTGCGCCGACACGCGCACAGCGCCACCACCGGCCGCTCGCTGGTCACCCGGGTGCCGTCCGGCAGCTCGAGCTCGACCGGGCCCTCGACCAGCACCGGACCACCCTCGGTCAGGGTCACGCGGGTGGGTCGCGAGGGTGCCGCCATGTCGGGCCTCCGGGAGCGGTGACGGGACGGGGATCGGGACCGGCTACCCCGCGGCACGGCGGGGCGACACGGTGCCCGCGTCACAGTGCGTCCGCCGCCCAGCACCGCACCCGGCGCGCGACGTCGACGGGGTGGGTCACCGGCACCATGTGCGCACCGCCCGGCAGGGTCGCGACCTCGATGCCCGGCCGCGTCCGGGCCAGCTCGGCGAGCCACGCGGAGGGGGCGATGTGGTCGTGCGGGCCGCGCAGCACGAGCACCGGGACGCGCGAGCCGGCGAGGGTGGCGCGCAGGTCGTGGAACCGGGCCCGACGCATCGTGCGCAGGAACCCGGCGAGGCGCGTCGTGAGGTACTCCCGCAGGATCTCCGGGAACCGCCGCGGGTCCTCGTGCGCCGCGGTCGCCAGCCACCGCCCGATCAGGCGCGGCCAGGGCACGGCGTGGGGGTCGGTCGTCGGCCCGACCAGGACGAGTCCGCGGACCGTAGAGGGGTGCCGCCGAGCCGTCTCGGCCACCGCCTGACAGCTCGCCGAGTGGCCGAGCAGCACCACGGGCCCGGCGTCGAGCAGCCCCCGCTCGGCGAGGCGGCGCGCCAGGCGGTCGGCCTGTGCGACGGGGGTGACCGGACTGTCGCGGTCAGCCGGGAGCCCCGCCGACGGGATGCCGAGCACGGCCGTGGGCACGGCAGCGGCGAGCCGTTGCGCGACGGCCCGCCACGCGTCGACCGTGAGGCCCAGGCCGGGCACGGCGACCGCCGTCGGAACGTCGGGCGCGGGCAGGAGCTCGGGCGCGCGCAGCAGGGGCACGGTGGGGCCTGTACCCGCTAGCGTTCCCGCCGCGCGCCGGCGGCCGGGTGCACCGCACGCGTCACGGGTTCGGGGTGCCCGTCGGCGGCGGCGCGCCGCGTCACCGCCTCCGTGATCTCCCCGACCGCGTCGACCGGCGCGAGCACCAGGACGGACCCGCCGAACCCGCCACCGATCAGGCGGGCACCGAGCGCGCCGTGCCCGCACGCGGTCTCCACGACGGCGTCGAGGGCCGGGACCGAGACCTCGAAGTCGTCGCGCAGCGAGGCGTGGGAGGCGGTGAGCTCGGGTCCGACGTCGGCGGGGCGCCCGGCGCGCAGGTGCTCGACGACCCGGTGCACCCGGGCCTGCTCGGTGACGACGTGGCGGGCGCGCCGCCGGAGGTCGTCGTCCAGCACGTCGAGCATCTCCGGCGTCGCGTCCCGCAGCGCCGGCACGCCCAGTGCCGCGGCCGCCGCGACGCACGCGGCGCGGCGGTCGGCGTAGCCGCCGTCGGCGAGGTCGTGGCGCACCCGGGTGTCGACGACCAGGGTGACCAGGCCGCGGTCCTCCAGCCCGAGCGCGACGTCCCGCGCCTCCAGCGTGCGGCAGTCCAGCAGCAGCGCGCTGCCCTCGCGGCACAGCAGCGACGCCGCCTGGTCCATGATCCCGACCGGGGCGCCGACGACGTCGTTCTCCGCGCGGCGCCCGGCGCGGGCGAGGGCTGCTCGATCGAAGGGTGGGCGATCGAAGGGTGGGCGATCGAAGGGTGGGCGGTCGAGGTCGGCGCCGGACAACTCGGCGACGGCCAGCGCCACCGCGCACTCCAGGGCCGCCGACGACGACAGCCCGGCGCCGAGCGGCACGTCCCCGGCCACCACGAGGTCCCACCCGGCACCCGCCGGGCCCTCCTCGCGCAGCGCCCAGAGCGTCCCCAGCGCGTACGCCGACCAGCCCCGGGCCCGGTGAAGCGCGTCGAGGGTGGTGGTGACGGGCGCGTCGGGCGCCTGCGCGGAGCGCACGGTGACGACGTCGTCGTCGCGGTGACCGGCGGCGACGCGGCAGCGCCGGTCGATCGCGAAGGGCAGGACGTGGCCCTCGTTGTGGTCGGTGTGCTCGCCGATGAGGTTCACCCGGCCGGGCGCGGAGAACACGCCCTCGGGGTCGCGGCCGACCGTGACGCGGAAGGCCGCGGCCAGGGCCTCGGCGGGGTCGGTCACGCCGGTACCTCCACGTTCGCGCACCCCGCACGCAGGCGCTCCGCGGCGACCTCGGGCGCGACGTCGGTGAGGAACGCGCCGCCGAAGGTCTCCGAGCCCGCGAGGTACTTCAGCTTGCCCCCGCCGCGGTGCGGCGGGCAGATCTCGACGTGCAGGTGGGAGACGTCGCGGTCGGTGCCGTCGGTGGGCGCCGCGTGCACGCCGAGCAGGTATGAGGTGGAGACACCGAAGAAGCGGTCGTATCCGGCGAGGACCCGCGCGAGCACGCGGGCGAGGTCGCCGCGGGCATGCGCGGAGAGCTCGGGCAGTGACGGGACGTGCGCGCGGCTCCAGACGTCGACCTCGTACGGGAAGCGCGCCCACGGCGGCACCCCGGCCACGAAGTGCTCCCCGGCGACGACCTCGCGCACCCCGCCGGCCTCGGCGGCGACGACGTCGCAGAACACGCACCGCCCGGTGCGGTCGTGGTGGCGGCGGGCGGCGGCCAGCTCGCGGGACGGGCGCGGCGGGACGTCGGGGTAGGCGAAGATCTGGCCGTGCGGGTGGTGCAGCGTCACGCCGACCGCCTCGCCCTTGTTCTCGAACGGCAGGACGTAGCGCACGGCGGGGTCGGCGCCGAGGTCGGCGACGCGGCGGGCCCAGGTCTCGATCAGCAGGCGCACCCGGGTGACCCCGACGTCGGCCAGGGTCGCGTGGTGGTCGTCGGTGAACACCACGACCTCGCAGTGCCCATAGGCCGGCTCCACCGGCACGAGCGCGGTGCCCTCGACGTCGGGCTCCGGCGGGCGGGTCGACAGCGACGGGAACCGGTTGGCGAACACCGCGATCTCGTAGTGCTCGCGCGGGACCTCCGTGGGCTCGTGCCCCGGGCGCGTGGGACACAGCGGGCAGGACGCGGCCGACGGCTGGTACGTGCGGTCCTGGCGGTGGGTCGCGACCGTGACCCACTCGCCGTGCGTGGGGTCGAAGCGGCGCTCGCTCACGAGCCCTCGGTGACCGGGTCGATGGTCGTCACCCAGGAGTAGAACCGGATCGGCCGCCCGTCGGGCAGCTCCTCGACCTCCTCGCGCACCGCCGGACCGTCCGGCCGGTCCGGGCCCTCGTGATCGCGCTCCTCCACCGCACCTCCCCTCGACGGCGGGAGGCTAGCGGCCCCCACCGTCGGCGAGGTGGTGCAGCGACGCGGCGAAGGCGTCGGCGGCGCGGCGGCGGGCGGCCAGGGACCGCGTGCCGGTGTCGGTGAGGCGGTAGCGGCGGGGGTCCTGGGACGGCCGGCTCACCAGGCGGTTGCGTTGGAGACGGTGCAGCGTCGGGACGATGCGCGAGAACGGCAGGTCGAGGGCGTCGCCCACCTGCGAGCGCAGCACGTCCGCGATCTCGTCCTGGCGCAGCGGCCCGTCGGCCAGGGCCGCGAGGACGATGGCGTCCACCTGCCCGCGGTCACGGATGCGGGCGCGCGAGCCGGTGGCGCGGCGGGAGGCCGTCGTGGTCATGGTCAGCAGGATCGCCCCGCGGCCCGGTGCCACAAACGACGCCGATGGGCCCACCCGGCCGTGGCGGCCGGAGCAGGCTCACCCCGCGGTCGGCGGTGGGCCGACGGCGACGAGCGGCGCGCGGCCCGGCCGCTCCGCCCGGGCCAGCACCTCGCGGTAGAGGTCGAGGTAGCCACGGGCCATCACGGCGGGGGTGAAGCGGCGTCGCGCCGCGTCCCGGCAGGCGTCGCGGTCGAGATCGCGGTCGGCGCCCGCGGCGAGCAGCCCGGCGAGCGCGTCCTCGTCGTCCGGGCGACCGAGCAGGCCGGTGCGTCCCGGGTCGAGGAGCTCGGGCAGGCACCCGCGGGCGTACCCGACGACGGGCGTGCCCAGCGCCAGGGACTCGACGACGCCCGTGCCGCCCGGCTCCTCCCACTGCAGCGGGCAGAGCTGGGCGGACGCCGAGGCGACCAGGCCGTCGCGTGCGGCGCCGTGCAGCGCGCCGACCCACCGGACGCGGTCGCCGTCGAGCAGCGGCGCGACCTCGTCGAGGAACCAGGCGACGTCGGGGTGCTCGCGTGCCCGCGGGTCGGTGGCCAGCGCGTGCTCGAGCGCCGCCGCGTCGTGGTGCGGCCCGACGGGTCCGGCGAGGACGACGCGGCGGCCGGTGCGCCGGGCCAGGCGGGCCGCGACGTCCTGCCCCTTGGCCGCGGTGAGCCGGGCGAGGACGACGAGGTGGTCGCCGCGCGCCACGGCGGGCGGCGGGTCGTCGGCCAGCGGCGTCGCGAGGTGCACGTGCCCGAGGGCGTGGCGACGCAGCGCCGGTGGCGCGCCGGCGAGCTGGGCCGCGGACACGCCGTTGACGAACACCCGCCCCCGCCCGTCGAGCCCGCCGTAGAGCTCGGGGTGCTTGGCGAGATCCCAGTGCAGGGTGTGCAGCACCGGCACGCCCGCGTCGGCGTAGGCGACGAGTCCCCACGCCTCGAGGTGCGAGTGCACCAGGTCGACGTCGTCCCGGCCCCGGAGCTCGCGGAGCACCCGGTCCACGTGCGCGGCGGCCACGCCCATCACGCGGTTGTAGGGCGCGGCGATGTCGGCGAAGCGGGGTTCGGCGAACGTCGTGACCCGCTCGTCCACCGCGAGCCGGCTGGCCCCGACCGTCGCCAGCACCACGCGCACCCCGAGGCGGCGCAGCTCCGGGACCAGCGTGGCCAGCACGGCCTCGATGCCGCCGTAGCCCGACGGCGGCACCGGCAGCCACGGCCCCGCGTCGACGAGCACCGTCAGCGGACCGGCTCCGCCGGGAGGGCCCATCACGCCACCGGCCGGGACCGGTCGAGGACCTCGCGCAGCGGCGGGCGCTCGTCGACGGCCACGTCGGTGACGACCACCTCGCGGTCGAGTCCGCCCGGACCCGGGACCGACGGCCGCCGGTACTGCACGATCGTGGTGGCCGTGGGCACGCGCGTGAGGACGCCCTGGCGCGCGAGGCGGGCCGACGCCGCGAGCTGGATCTGCGCGGACATCCGCCCGAGGGTCTGCAGGTCGTGGTGCCGGTGGACGCGCACGCCGAGGTCGACCTGGGCCATGGCGTCGAGGCCCGCGTGCTCGAGGACGTCGACGAGCATCGCCAGCTCGACGCCGTAGCCCGTGGCGAAGGGGATGGCCTCGAGCAGGTCGCGGCACGCGGCGAACTCGCCGGCCAGCGGCTGCACGAAGCCCGCCAGCCGGGGCCAGGCGAGGTTGAGCAGCGAGCGGGCGACGAGCTCGCTGACCCGTCCCCCGCCGTCCACGTCGACGGTGCCGTCGCCGACCAGCGGCCGGTGGTAGAAGCCCTTGACGAACGCGAGGTCCGGGTCGTCGAGCAGCGGCCCGAGCAGCCCGGTCACGAAGGCGGGCGCGACGTCGTACAGGTCGGCGTCGACCGCCGCGACCAGGTCGCCCGTGCTCGCGGCGAGGCCCTTCCAGAGCGCCTCGCCCTTGCCGTGCGCGGGCGGCACGTCGGCGAGCACCGCGTCCTGGTCGACCACGGTCGCCCCGGCGGCGGCCGCCACCTCGGCGGTGGCGTCGCGCGAGCGCGAGTCGACGACGAGGATCTCGTCGACGAGCCCGGTGCGCTCGACGAGGGCCTCGCGCACGACGGTGACGATCCGGCCGATCGTCGCGGCCTCGTCGCGGGCGGGCAGCACGACGGTCACCCGCCGGCCGCCCTTCTGGGCGGCCATGCGGTCGACCGGCCAGTCTTCGGTGCGGCTCGTGCGGTGGGAGAGCCAGCGGCGGACCTCGGGGAGCACGCTGCGTGGTGCCCGATCCGCGCGACCGGGTACCAGCGCGCTCGTGATCGATACGGAGAGCGGCGGCGGGCTGCGGGTGGGGATCGTCGGGGCCGGCGGGGTCGCGCGCCGCCACGCCGGGACGCTGGCGGTGATGCCGGACGTGGCGCTGGTCGGCGTCACCGATCCGGACGCCGAGCGCGCCGAGGACCTGGCGGGAGCGGTGGGTGCGACGCCGGCCCGCGACCTCGACGCGCTGCTGGCGCGGGGCCTCGACGCGGTGTGGGTCTGCGTGCCGCCGTTCGCGCACGGCGAGGTGGAGGAACGGGTCGCGGCCGCCGGCGTGGCCCTGTTCGTCGAGAAGCCGCTCGGGCTCGACGTCGCGGCCGCGGAGCGCGTGGCCGCGGCCGTGGCGACGGCGGGGGTGCCGACGTCGGTGGGCCACCACTGGCGCTCGTCGACCGCTGTCGCCCGGGCCCGCGGGCTGCTCGCGGGCCGGACGGTGCGGCTGGTGAGCGCGACCTGGTTGGACAAGGTGCCGCCGGTGCCGTGGTGGGCGCGGCGTGGGTCGTCGGGCGGGCAGGTGGTCGAGCAGGCCGTCCACGTCCTCGACCTCGCCCGCCTGCTGGCCGGCGAGGTCACCGCGGTGCACGCGGTGGCCGACGACGCGCCACCCGACGGCGGTGACGTCGACTCCGCCACCGCCGGCACCCTGCGCTTCGCCGGCGGCGCCGTCGGCACGCTCGCCGCCACCTGCCGCCTGGGCTGGAAGCACCGCGCGGGCGTGGAGCTCTACGCCGACGACCTGGCCCTCACCGTCACCGAGGAGCAGCTCGCGGTCCGCGACGGCGAGGGCTCCTGGAGCGTCGAGGTGGACCCGGCCGAGGCCCGCACCGCGGCGGACCGGGCGTTCGTCGACCACGTCACCGGGCGCGAGCCCTCCGGCTCCGGCGTGCTCGTCGACTACGCCGAGGCCCTGCGCACCCACCGGCTCGCGTGCGCGCTGTCCGAGTCGGTGGCCTCCGGCGCACCGGTGGTGCTCGGTGCGTGAGGCGCAGGTGCTGGTCGTCGACGGCCCCGGTCGGGTGCGGTTCGTGCCCGACCCGCCGTCCGGTCCGCTGCCCGCCGCGGGGTTCGACGTGACGACCCGGTTCTCGGGGCTCTCGGCCGGCACCGACCTGAGCTGGGTCAAGGGCACCAACCCGATGCTCTCCCGCGCCTGGGACGCGGAGCTGGGGCTGTTCGACGAGACCCGCCCGGGCGCCGGCTATCCCGTGCGCAAGGTCGGCTACATGCAGGTCGGCGAGGTGACCGCGGCCGGCCCGTCGTCGGGGCGTGCGGTCGGCGACCTCGTGGCGATGACCTACGGGCACCGCACCGCGCACCGTGTCGAGCCGGCGGCCGAGCGGGTCGTACCCCTCCCCCGCGACCTCGACCCGGTGCTCGGCATCTACGCCGCGCACATGGGCCCGATCTGCGCCAACGGCGTCCTGCACGCGGCCGCCGAGGAGGGGTCGGACGACCTGGGCGCCGGCGTCCGCGACCGGATCGTGGCCGTCGTCGGCGCCGGCGTGGTCGGCCTGCTGACCGCGCTGTTCGCCGCCGAGCTGGGCGCCGCCTCGGTGACGGTCCTCGACCCGACCCCGGGGCGCCGGGCCGTCGCCGAGGCGCTCGGGCCGGCCACCCGGGACCCCGACGATCCCACGGCCGTGGCCGATCTCAAGCGCGGCTGGCGCCACGGACCCGGCGACCACGGCGCCGACGTCGTCTTCCAGTGCCGCGGGCGGGCGGCGGCGCTCGCGACGGCGCTGCGCCTGCTGCGGCCTCAGGCCACGGTGATCGACCTGGCGTTCTACGCCGACGGCGCCGAGGCGGTGCGCCTCGGCGAGGAGTTCCACCACAACGGGCTCGGGGTGCGGTGTGCCCAGATCGGCCGTGTGCCGCGGGCGCTGCGCGGGGCGTGGGACCGCGACCGGCTCTCGGCGGCGACCCTGGATCTCCTGACCGCCCGCGGCGACGACCTCGTCGCCCATGTCGTCACCGACCGCGTCCCGCTGGCCGACGCGCCCGCCCACCTCGTCGCCCTCGCCGACGGCGGGCGCCACACCGGGATCCAGACGGTCTTCACGGCCTGACCGGGATCCCGCTCGCGGGCCGGTCGGGCGCCCCCTAGCCTCCGCGCCGTGGAGACGACCACGGGCCGGGAGGCCGTCCGACGGGCGCTGGAGGCGGCCGGCGCGCCGCGGGAGATCCGGACATTCGACACGCCGGTGCCCTCGGCAGCGGCGGCCGCGGAGCAGCTGGGCTGTGCGGTCGGCGCGATCGCCAACAGCCTGGTCTTCACCGCCGGCGAGGGCGTCGTGCTCGTCCTCGCCTCGGGCGCGCACCGCGTCGACCCCGGGCGCGTGGCCGGACACCTCGGCGTCGCCAAGCGTCGGGTCAAGCGCGCCGACCCCGACACCGTCCTGCGCGCGACCGGGCAGCGCGTCGGCGGCGTGGCCCCGGTGGGCCACCCCGCCCCGCTGCCCTGCGTCGTCGACGTGGCGCTGACCGCCCACCCGACCGTCTGGGCCGGGGCCGGCGACGAGCACTCGATGTTCCCGACCACCGCCGACGAGCTCCTCGCCCTCACCGGCGGGACGCTGCTCGAGGTCGCGGCGGGCTGAGCGGGACACGGCGGCGCCGAGACCCGGGGTGATCAGTGCCCGTGGTACGCGTGCACCACGGCGTGACCGCGGCCGCGGCCGATCATCCACCGGTTCACCGGCAGCGTGACGACGAACGCGACGAGCAGGGCGAACGCGAGCGCGCCCCAGAAGACGACGCTGGTGACGCCGGCCTCCATCGCCCCGGGGACGCTCACCATGACCGCGTTGTCGACGATCTCCATGACCGCGATCGACAGGGTGTCGGCGGCCAGCGCGACCCGCACCGCCTGCCGGAACCCGACGCCGGCGCGCAGCACCCCGCGCATCGTCAGCGCGTAGCCGAAGAGGAACGCCAGGGCCACGGCCAGGGCGACGGTGGCCCACGTCGACAGCCCGAGCGCGGTGCCGATGACCATGCCCAGGACCTCGCCGATCGCACATCCGGTGAGGCAGTGCAGCGTGGCCTGCGCCGCGGTGGACCAGGGCACCGAGATGCGGCCGGACGGGTGGACGTGGGTGTCGGACACGGTGACCTCCTGGAACGGTGACGTGGTCGGTATACCCCCTGGGGGTATACAGGACAAGCCCGTTCCACGACAGGGATTTTGCGGACACGACGTCCTTATCGTGGTGTATATGTCCAGTTCGTTCACATCGGCAGCGGAGGGACACGATGAGCAGCAGCGAGACACCCCCGTACCGCGCTCGTCACCGGGGGCTCGGGCGGGATCGGCCGCGCCGTGGCGGAGCGGCTGGCGCGCGACGGCATGGCCGTCGGCGTGCACTACGCGGGCAACAAGACGCGGGCGCAGGAGGTCGTTGCGACGATCGAGGCCGCGTCGTCCCCCGCCGGCCCGGGCCGGCGATCTTGTCGGGGGCGACGTCGCCGACCCCGAGCAGATGGCCGCGGCGTTCGCCGGACCCGGCCGCTGGGTCAACGGCCAGACCCTCTTCGCCAACGGCGGGCTCGCGTGAGCCGGCCCGTTCCGGATGCACGTCGATCCCGCCGGGGACGGCGCGGAGGTGGTCGACCGCGTGGGCGACCGCGCCCGGGCGGAGTCCTACCGGCGCACGGGCGCCGGTAGGACTCCTGCCGCACCCCCGTCGACCCGAGCAGCCCGGCGCGTGACCGTTAGCGTGACCGCGGTGACCGAGCAGCAGGCCCGGCGGCGCGGGCGTGGCCGTCGCCCCGCCGACGAGGTGCGGGGCGAGGTACTCGCCGCCGCCGGGGAGCTGCTGCTCGGCGAGGGCATGGGCGGCTTCACCTTCGAGCGGGTGTCGGCCCTGTCGGGGGCGAGCCGGACGACACTGCACAAGTGGTGGCCGTCGCGCGGCGCGCTCGCGGCCGAGGCCTACTTCCGCACCGTCGAGACCACGCTCGCCTTCCCGGACACCGGCGACATCGCCGCCGACCTGACCCACCAGCTCACCGCCTTCGTGCGGCTGGTCACGGGGACGGCCGCGGGGCGGGTGATCGCCGAGCTCATCGGGTGGTCGCAGACCGATCCCGAGCTGGCCGCGGCGTACCGCGAGCACTACTCGGCGCCCCGCCGCGCGCTCGCCGTGACGGCGATCGAGCAGGCGCGGGACCGGGGCCGGCTGCGCCCGGACGTCGACGCCGAGGCGGTCGTCGACCAGCTGTGGGGCGCCTGCTACCACCGCCTGCTGATCCCCGACCAGCCGCTGACCGAGGCCTTCGCCCGGACCGTCGTGGACCAGCTCGTGCGCGGGTTGCGGCCGGCGTGAGTCAGCGGAAGTCGGCGGCGTGGTCCCACGCCCACCGGGCGTAGGTCCGGGCGGGGCGACCGAGCAGCCGCCGGACGTCGGTGGTGACGGGCTCCGGGTCGTCGATCATCGCCATCTGCGCCCGGACGATGCCCCGCGCCAGGTCGGGCGGCACGCCGTCGAACAACGCCGGCGCCTTCTCCTCCCCACGTCGACGAACCGCAGCGGCCGCCCGAGCGCCGCGCCGATCGCGGCCACCTGCTGCTCGTGGGTGACCCGCTCGGGACCGGTGATCTCGTACACCGCACCCTCGTGCCCTTCCTCGAGCAGGGCCCGCACCGCGACCTCGGCCAGGTCCGCCTCGTGCACCAGCGGTCGGGCGATCGACCGCCCGAACCACCGGACCTCGTCCCCCCGGCGCACCTGCTCGGCCCACGCGAGCGTGTTGGTGGCGAAGCCGCCGCCGCGCACGAACGTCCACTCCTTCGCCGCGTCCCGGACGAGCCGTTCGAGGAGGGCGTGCGAGGCGAGGATGCCGCTCGCGGTGTCGTCGGGTCGCGGCGGGACCCCGATCGCCGACAGGTACACGAGCCGCCGCGCCCGACTGAGCGCGGCGATCGTGTCCGCAGCGACGCCGTCACCGGCCACCGAGGGATACACCAGGAACACCGCTTCGGCGCCCTCGACGGCGGGCGCGAGGGTCTCTGGGGCGGTGAGGTCGGCGACGCACGGCTCGACTCCGTGGCGGCGTGCCAGATCACCGAGCGCCCGTGCGTTGCGGGCGACCGCCCGCACCTCGACACCGCGGCGGCCCGCGAGCTGCGCCACGACCTGTCCCCCGACACTGCCCGTCGCCCCGGTCACCACGATCGTCGTCATGACGGCGACGCTAGGAACTCGACGAAGGTCGAGGTCAAGCGATCGCTGCTACGTGGCAATGCGGTCGTCCGCCGGGTCTTCGTTGTCGTTCGGGGTCGATCGAGGGTGGGGGCGTGAACCACGGCAGCCCGTCGAGGATCTCGACGGTCCAGTGTCGGTGGTGGATCAGCTGGTGGCGGCAGAGCAGCACGCAGTTCAAGAGGCCACGCTATTGGTACCTTCAGCGCCCAGCCCCGGTCGCCGAGGCTTCAATAACGTGGCGGTGGTTCTGGCCACGACCGGTGGCGTGCCTCGTGGAGCTGCGGGGCGGGATGGGGCGCCTGGCCCGGAACTTCACCCCACGCCGCCAACGCTGAGCTGGGCGCGCACCGTTTCGGTTAGCTTCTGCGTGGCGCGGGCGAGCGCGGCCCGGTCCGTCGTGGACAGGCGGACCTCGGCGTCAGGCTGCTCGCGAGCGGACACCGGCGCGTGCAACACGACCGCGGCTTCGGCGCTGGTCAGCTCGACGATCACATGATCGCGCGGCGTGTAGACCTCGGCGCCGGCTACCTCCACCGGCCGGGTCGGGGTGTGCGGTCGTCCGAGCGGGTCGGCCATGAGTTCCGGGTCTCCGTTGCGTCCTGGTATCCGGCGGCGGGATCGTCACACTTCGGGCGACTACTGGCACACCACTGTGCGTCACTACCTCACGCCGCGTCGCGGCGTGGTCGGCGGTCGTCGACCGGGCCGTGTGCGGTTAGCGGTTGCGCGGGTCGGAGCCGGGGAGGTGTTCCTGTCCGGTGGCCCCGGCCGCGGCCTCACCGACGCTCGCGTGCCCGGTGCCGATGTGGGCCTCTGTCCGCAGCCGTTCGGTCATGTGTGGGTAGTGCAGCTCGAACGCGGGGCGCTCGGAGCGGATGCGGGGCAGCTCGCTGAAGTTGTGCCGCGGCGGCGGGCACGACGTCGCCCACTCCAGCGAGTTGCCGTGGCCCCAGGGGTCGTCGACCTCGACGGGACGGCCGTAGCGGTAGCTGTGGAACACGTTCCACAGGAACGGCAGCGTCGAGGCGCCGAGGATGAACGCCCCGATCGTCGAGATCGTGTTCAGCACCGTGAAGCCGTCGGTGACGGCGTAGTCGGCGTAGCGGCGCGGCATGCCCTCGTTGCCCAGCCAGTGCTGGATCAGGAACGTCAGGTGGAAGCCGATGAACGTGGCCCAGAAGTGGAACTTGCCGAGGCGCTCGTCCATCATCCGGCCGGTCATCTTGGGGAACCAGAAGTAGATGCCGGCGTAGGTCGCGAACACGATCGTGCCGAACAGCACGTAGTGGAAATGCGCCACCACGAAGTAGGTGTCCGACACGTGGAAGTTCAGCGGCGGGCTGGCCAGCAGCACCCCGGTGAGGCCACCGAACAGGAACGTCACCACGAACCCGACCGCGAACAGCATCGGGCTCTCGAACGTCAGCTGGCCCCGCCACATCGTGCCGATCCAGTTGAAGAACTTGATGCCGGTCGGCACCGCGATGAGGAACGTGGTGAACGCGAAGAACGGCAGCAGGATGGCCCCGGTGGCGTACATGTGGTGCGCCCACACCGCCATCGAGAGCGCGCCGATCGCGAGCGTCGCGTAGATCAGCGTCTTGTAGCCGAAGATCGGCTTGCGGCTGAACACCGGGATGACCTCGGTGATGATGCCGAAGAAGGGCAGCGCGACGATGTAGACCTCGGGGTGGCCGAAGAACCAGAACAGGTGCTGCCAGAGCACGGCGCCGCCGTTGGCGGGGTCGTAGATGTGCGCGCCAAGCACGCGGTCCGCGAGCAGTCCGAACAGGGCCGCGGTGAGGATCGGGAACACCATCAGGATGAGGATCATCGTGACGAGGATGTTCCAGGTGAAGATCGGCATCCGGAACATCGTCATGCCCGGGGCACGCATGCAGACGATGGTGGTCACGAAGTTGACCGCACCGAGGATGGTGCCCAGACCGGCGACGGCCAGGCCCACGATCCACAGGTTGGTGCCGAGCCCGGGCGTGAACTCGACGTCCGAGAGCGGGGTGTAGGCGAACCACCCCGCCGAGGCCGCACCGTCCGGGGTGAAGAACCCGGAGATCACGATGGTGCCGCCGAAGAGGAACAGCCAGTACGAGAAGGCGTTCAGCCGCGGGAACGCGACGTCGGGAGCCCCGATCTGCAGCGGCATGATGTAGTTCCCGAAGCCGAACACGATCGGGGTCGCGTAGAGCAGCAGCATGATCGTGCCGTGCATGGTGAACAGTTGGTTGTACTGGTCCACCGACAGGATCTGCAGCCCGGGCCAGCCGAGCTCGCTGCGGATGAGCAGCGCCATCAGCCCACCGAGCAGGAAGAACACGAACGACGTGACCATGTAGAGGATCGCGATGTCCTTGGGGTCGGTCGTCCGCAGGTACTTCGCGAGGCCGGAGCCGCGCCGCGTCTGGCGCGGCGGATAGGGCTTGGTGGTGATGGGCTTGGGGGTGGTGGCAGTCATCGTGATCACCTCGCAGGCGTCGACATCACTGAGCGTTGTGGCCGCGTCTAGCTGTCGCAGGTACACCATCGGGATGGCCGTAGTGATGCGACCGGCCGTGACCACCGGACATGTCCCACCTCCCCACGCCGTGCCCGAGATTTCAGCGGGTCACCGTCAGCGCCAGACAGAGCTTCCCGGTCTCGGGTGGCCATGGCCAGGTCGGCGGGTCGGCGCGTCGGCGGGTCGGCGCACCGACGCCCACCTCCACCCCGTCGGCGCTGGGACTGTCCAACGTCCGTTGCACCTGGCGTGGATGGGTCAGGATGGTGCGGTCGTCTCGGTCGCTGACCGGTGGGCCGCCGGGTTCGGTGCGGTTCATGAATCCACCCCGATGCGGCTGGTGTCCAGGACCAGGGATTGCCGGCGTTGGTGGACGGTGAGATAGCGCAGGCCTTCGGGGCCGGCGTCGAAGCGTCGCTGGGAGCGGCGGGGCAGCCACAACAGCGCACCCGGTCGGAGGTCGAGCACGCCACGTTCGGTGGTGAGTTGCCCGCTCCCGGTCAGGACGTGGATCAGGACGTCGAGGTCGGGACCCGCGTGCGCGTCGATGACCCCGCCGGGCGCAAGGGCGATGATGTTGGAATCCAGGTCACGATCGCGCACCGCGAGCTTCCAGACCGCGCCGGTGACGTCCGGGTCGTCGGGCTGGGCGCCGATCGCGGTGCTGTCGGCGAGGATGCGGGGCAGGGGGGTGGAGGTGAGCTTGGTGATCTCGATCCGCCAGTCCCTCGGTTCGGTGCTCAAGTACTCCCACCGGTAGCTGCCGGCATGGTCGGCCTCGAACTCATCGCGCAGGTGCTTGGGGTCGTGATCGTTGACCAGCACGAACGACGCCCCGACCGGCAGGCTCGCGTACGTGGCGAAGATGGCGGGATGTTTGTCGGGCTTGCGCAGCGGCCGGACGTCCAGCTCCCGCGCCGTCTCGGCATCGGATCCGTGGGAGGCCATCGTGGTTCTCCTGCGTCGAGTTTCTCCAAGTCCCTGTGGTGTAAAATTTAGCGCACGGCGGACCGTCCGGGCAGTGGTGTCAGGACGTCAGGGCCGGCCACCGCGGACCGAGCCCGTTGCCGAGGGAGTTTGATCATCGTGTCGGGTCAGCACGACGGGGGGCTGGCGGTGGGTCGGCGATTGGCCGTGCTGCGGGCCCTCATACGGGCACCGGGCCCATTGAGTATCAGCGATATCGCCGATCAGCTGGGCGTGCATGCGAACACGGTGCGTTTCCATCTGGCCACGCTCGTCGAGAACGGTCAGGTGGAGCAGGTCGAGGCAGATCGACGCCCGGAACGCCCGACCGGTCGGCCGCCGCTGCGGTTCCGGCCGGTCCCAGGGATGGACCCGACCGGCCCCCGCCAGTTCCAGCTGCTGGCCGAACTCCTGGGAGACGGCCTGGCGAACGCTCCGGGTGGGAGTGCCCGTGCCGTCGAGGCCGGTCGCGCCTGGGGTCGTCGGCGGGCCGCGACCTCGAGCGAGGGCGAGACCGCCACCGCGGGCGGTTCCGGAGATTCCGTCCCTCGTCTGATCGGGCTGCTCGCCGAGATCGGCTTTGCGCCCGAAGAGCAAGGAGACGGGGCGCAGCGGCGGATCGGACTGCGGCACTGTCCGTTCCTGGAGCTCGCGCAGACCCGATCGGCGATCGTCTGCCCGGTACACCTCGGGTTGATGCAGGGTGCGATGGAGGCGTGGCGGTCACCGGTGGCGGTCGAGGGTCTCGAGCCGTTCGTCGAACCAGACCTCTGTCTGGCTCACCTCACGACCGAAGGGGCATCGTGATGGACGCTGCGCCACCCGCCGCGCCTGTCGACAAGCAGACCGATGTAGCGCGGTTCATGGTCGCCGGCGGTGCGGGTTGTGTGATCCTGGGCGGCCTGGTTGCCGCGATCACCGGGCCGCTCGGCCTGGAGAACGGCAGTTGGCTGGCGGCCTATCTTGTGCTCGTGTGCGGCGTGGGCGCGTACGCGATCGGCACCATGCAGGCACGCCCCGCACCGACGCCGATGCCCCAGGCCTGGAGCCTGACTCAGCTGGGCTGTTGGAGCTTGGCCAACGCCGCCGTGATCACCGGAGCGATGACTGGAATTGCGATCATCGTCGACGTGGGCGTGCCGCTCCTCGTGATCGCCCTGGCCGTCGCCCTGGCCGACGCGCTGCGCCATGACCGGCCCACCGAATCCCGGGAGACCGCCGGCTACCCGGTACCCGGCTCGAACCGGCTGGCCGCCTGGGCCTACCACAGCCTGCTGGTGGTCCTGATGATCAGCGCCCCGGTCGGTGCGGTGCTGGCCCACCTACGAAACGCCGCCTGACGCGGGCCCGACCCGGCGGGCCATCAGCAAGCGGGGCCAGGACACTTGGCCAGCACCCGGTGAGTGATGGTGGCGCCGACCTGGGTAGCCAGTGCTCCGCGTTCCGTGGGCCACGACCCCGGCACGTCGAGCATCACGGCCCTGGGCGCGGAACCGGTGGTGTCGTGGCTGATCCGGCACCCGTGGCTCGGTGTCGCCGCGGTGGTGGTCGTGGGCCTGGCGGCCGCAACGGGCTTCGTCCTCCGACGAGCTCCCGCCCCTGCTCGTCGGCGTCCCGCGCGGTGGCAGCGACCAGGAGCGGGGGCAGCGGCGCGTCGGTGGCTGGGCCATTGACCACGCCCGCAGCGGCGCCGACGAAGATCATGGCGGCAGTACTCGCGCCGAGGGCCGTACCGGGTCGGAAGCGGCCAAAGGCCGCGAGCTGGACCCCGAGCGGCCACGACGACCGTGGTTTGGCCGCACCCGCCCCCGGCGCCGCGGACCACTGTGCTCGGAGAGCAACTCCACTACGGAGACACGGCGGGTGTGTCGCGCCGATCGCGGACCGGTGCCGCGACCTGGCGAGCGGGGACACAGGACCAGGAGACGCTCGCCTTCCTGGCGTACTGCGTAGGCCTGAGCGAGGACGCCAACCCGCAGGGCGACGCCCGCTCGTCCAGCGAAGTGCCCGGCGGCACGGGCGCCGTCGCCCTACCGGCCCCGGTCGCCTTCGCCGCACCCACCCTGGCGACGGAGGCGCTTGGCCTCGCTGGCCCCCCGGGCGGTGGCCGGCCAGGCCGCGCGGCCCGGCGCCGCCGATGTCGAGCGACGCCGAGGCGCGGCCCCTCACCGCGCGAAGGGAAGGTGGGCCATCAGCGCCCACGCCTCCTCGGCGGTCTCTCCTCGCAGCGCGACGTATCGGTCCGGGCGGACCAGCGTCACGCGGGACAGACTCTCGTCGGGGAGATCCTCTTCGGGTAGCTCGAGCAGCGGGAGCCCGCGCCATCCCGCGGCCTGCGGAGCCGGAGGCGTCTCGCCAGGGCTGTGCCGGACGACCCAGGTGGGCCGCACCGGGTCCAGCCGCTCGTAGAGTCGCCCACCGCCGCGCAGCTCCGGGTTGGGCATCCGCCGCCCCCCTCCGAGGGAGCGACCGGACCGGTAACCGACCTCGAGCATCCCGACGGTGCGCCCAAACTTCGTCCGTATCGCCGGATGGGTGATGACAAGCGGGGCGAGAACACCGAGCAGCCTGCGGAACGCGCGGTTGCGCATGGTGAGAAGCCTGGTCGCCCTGCCGGTTCCCGCCACCATCGCGGCGGCCACGGGTCGCCGCTCCTCCTCGTAGCTGTCGAGGAGCTCCTCTCGGCCACGAGCTGGCACCCGGCGTGCGAGCGCGAGCTGCCAGAGCAGGTTGTGGGCATCCTGCACGCCGGTGTTGAGGCCCTGCCCTCCGACCGGGCTGTGGACGTGGGCCGCATCGCCCGCGAGGAAGACCCGGCCTCGCCGGTACCGGTCCACGACCCCGTGGCTCAGCTCGAACCTCGACCCCCAGAGCAGGTCGTGGCAGCGGAGATCGAGTCCGGCCCGGCTGCGGACCACCTCGTCGACATGGGCCGTGTCGATGCTGTGGGGCGGGTGAGCGTCGGCCCGAGGCTCCTGGGCGATGACGCGCCACCGGCCGGGCTCGGGCATCGGCACGATGACCAGCAGACCGTCCGGCCCGAGGAACACGTGCCCCTCGTCCTGCGCGGGTAACGCGGTGGTCGTGACGTCGGCGAGCAGGAACGTCACGCCTGCGGCCGTGCGCTCGAGCCGCAGGCCCGCCTGCTCGCGGGTCCGGCTGCGGCCGCCGTCGCAGCCGATGACCCAGCGCGAGCGCACAAGCTCGATCGTGCCGTCGGCGTGTTCGAGCCTCGACTCGACGTGGCTGCGGCGGTCGTCGAGCCGGTCGAGTGCCACGCCCCAGTCCACCGCCACACCCAGCCGGTCGAGGCGGCCCTCGAGCACCCCTTCGGTGGCGTACTGCGGGATCGAGAGCCAGAAGGGATAAGCGGTGTCCCCCCAGGGCAGGCCGAGGAGGTCGATCCTGGTGGCGCGACGCCCCCTGCCGGCGTGGACGTTGAGGGCGGCGAACGGCCTGCCCTCGGCCAGCACGGCCTCGGCCACCCCCATCGCCTCGAAGACCTCGAGGGTGCGGGCGTGCACGACCAGAGCCTTGGAGAACGTGGCGCGCTGCGGCTTGCGATCAACAATTCTCACCGTCAGGCCGTGGCGGACCGCCTCGCCCGCCGCGGTCAGACCCGTCGGGCCGGCCCCGACGACCAGCACATCGACCTCGACGGGGTCCTCCACGGGCTGGGGGTCAGGCCGCGCGCCGTTGCGACCGGCATCGGGCCAGGACCCGGGTTCTCGGCTCGGCCACACGGCGCGCTTCATCAGGCATCTTTCCTGTTCACCTCGTCGGTTCCGGCCTCGGACCTCTCGGCGCGGCGCGGACAGCACCCAGGGTACGACGAAAGTGAGACACAGGAGTCTAGCTTCATCGTAGGCCACCGCCGGGTCGCAACGGCCGAGCTGCGATCAGCGACGTGGTCCGACGCCCTCAATCAGCACCGTGAGCACCAGATCAGCCACGCTGCTGTCGCCATACCAGGGCGATCGGGTAGCCCGGACACCGGCGGTGAGCAGCGACGTCATCGCCGTCAGAACCCACTCCGGCGGAAGGTCCCGCCTGATCTGCCCGGTCTCCTGCCCTCGCCGGATGACGCTCAGCAGCGGCGCGAAGACCCGCTCCCGTTCCTTGCCGAATGACGGATCCTGATCGGCGTCTTCGACGAGCAGCGACCGGAAGCGCGCGCCATGGGACACGACCGCCTCGACCGCGCGGCGCAACGCGTCGACGGCGTCGCCTTCGTCTGGACGGGATCCCGCGATTGCCTCCGCCGCGCGGTTCAGCGCCTCGGCGCGCAACGCCGCGAGAAGCTTCTCCCGCGTGCCGAAATGCCGGTAGAGGGTGGCACGGGTAAGGCGGGCGACCTGCGCCACGTCGGTCATCGACCAGCCGGGGTTCTGCGCCATCGCCTCGGCCGCGGCCTCCAACAGACGCGCTCGGTTGCGCTCCACGTCCACCCGCGGAGCCCTCGGGACCTCCTGGGGCGGCACACACTCTTGCTACCAGAGTGGCCGGGTGCTCTTCTGTCCGACTGGACGCACCAACTGGCTGCCCCGACCCGAGGCGTAAGCCGTGCCCTGGACACGACCCCCATCACGCCCTTCGCGCGTGGCACACCGGGGCGCCGGCGTCCCCCATCTCGACCCGACAAGCGCCGAGCGATAAGGACAGGGGCATGCGCGCCGCTCGCTTCCACGCTCCCCACCAGCCGATGGTGCTCGAGGAAGTTCCGACCCCCGAGCCCGGCCCCGACGAGGTCCGGGTCAAGGTCGCCGCGGCCGGGGTATGCGGCACCGAGCTGCACTTCGTCGAGGGCCTCTACGCCCCGGCCTCGCTGCCCACGACGCTGGGTCACGAGGCCGTCGGCACCGTCGACGCGGTCGGCGCCGAGGTGGCCGACCGGTCACCCGGCGACCGCGTGGTGGTCGACTACTACCTGTTCTGCGGCGCCTGCCGCTGGTGCCTCGCCGGCCGGCAGAACCTGTGCCTGCGGCCCCGCGGGGTGCTGGCCTTCGCTGCCGACGGGGCTTTCGCCGAGTACCTCGTGGTGCCGGCCCGATGCCTGGTCACGCTGCCCGACGACATCCCGTTCGAGAGCGCCGCGCCGTTGTGCTGCGCGGGCGCCACCAGCGTGCACGCGTTGAACGAGGCCGACGTAGCGCATGGGGAGCTCGTCGTGGTGCTCGGCGCGGGCGGTGTGGGCCTGGCCGCGGTCGCCGAAGCGCATCGCCGGGGCGCGACGGTGGTGGCGGTGAGCCGCCGGGAGGCCCGGCGGCGGGCGGCCACCGTCGCCGGGGCCGCGGCCGTCGTCGACCTCGCCGGTCTGCCGACGGCGGTGGCACGGCTCTCCGGCGGGCAGGGCGCCGACGTCGTGCTGGAGATGGCCGGGGTCGAGGCCACGATGCGCGTCGCGACGGAGGTGCTCGGGCGCCGGGGCCGGCTGGTGTTCGTGGGCTACAGCGCCGACACGCTTACCGTCAGCCCGCTGGCGATGGTGGTGCCCGAGCAACGCATCCTGACCAGCGTCGGCAACACCCTGCCGGAGCTGGCGGCCACTGTCGCGCTCGCCCAAGCCGGCCAGCTGCCGCCGGTGGACGACGTGCTGCCACTCGCTGAGGTGAACGTTGCACTGGACCGGCTGCGCTCGGGGAAGCCGGTCGGCCGTCTGGTGCTCGCTCCCTGAGCAGCCACGCGGCGAGCGCGTCTGGTCACCCGAGGAGAAAGCGCCGCTTGCCCGACAGAACGTTCGGCCGTGACGGCCATCGCGCCCGGCGGGTACGAGGTCGACCCGGCCAGCGGAGCAGCCTCCCGCCGGCGGCCACGGCGACGAATGTCTGCTGTGCCCGCTCGCCGGCGTCCGGTGACCGGGCCAGGTCGGCGGACCACGCCGCCCACCGCTCGACCAGGGCGTGGAACTCGGCGAGGAAGGCGAGGGTCTGGGCCACCACGACCGCCCGCGCCTCGAGGTCGACCCCGGCGATATACTCGCCGTCCCGGTAGCCGCGGCCCCGCTCGACGGCGATGGCTCGGGCGTCGGCGGCCTGCTTCTCGATCGCCTCGAGCAAGTTGACGTTGGTGGACGCGTCGCCCTGGTCGGCGAGAAGCACCTTCAGGATGCCCTCAAACTGGAGTGCGGGAGGCGCAGGGGTCTCGGCCAGCCACGCCGCCAACGCCCGCCGCCCCGCCGGGGTGATCGAGTAGCTCGAGCGGGGACGGCGTCCGACCGGCGACTCGCGGACCTCGGCGTAGCCGTGGGCGACGAGGTGCTTCGGCTCCTCACACACCATCGAGGGCGACGCCGCCCACATGCGCGTCGACAATGCCCGCACCGCGCTCGGGCAGGCGTCGGCCCTGCCGGCCGACGTCGCCGCCACCTTCGTCGGGTTCTTCCACGGCCTCGCCGGCATGCTCGCCCGTCGCGCCGATCCCGGGGAATCGACCCACGCGTACCGGCTCCTCGCCCCGGCGGGGACGGTCAGCGTCGTGCCCGGCGGCGATGTCGCGCTGCCTGTCTGCACCATCACGGGCCCAAACGACGCCATCGCGCTGTTCTGCATGGGCCGGACGGGATCGACGACGAACGGCTTGCGGTCGACGAGGCCGAGCGCACCGTCGCCGGCGCGTTTAAGCGCTGGTCTCCCGGCCCCTGACGCTGTGGCCGCCGGGTGCTCGTGACGGAGGCCGGCGCACTGCCTTGGTCGAGCGGCACACAATATGGCACGGCCTGTGGCACGAACTACACGACACGGAGGACGCCGAGAGACGCGCCCAGCGCCGCCAACGCACCTGTAGGCGCTGCGAGTGCCGTGTCACGCATTGGTGCCGCATCAGGCAACGTTGGGTAGGTAATCGTGTCGGCGGATCTTGGAGTCGACAGCGAAGCGTCGTTTCGGGGTGGCGTGTCGGTTGCGCCCGCGGATGTGGCCGGCGATCGCGTTTCTCCTGGGCAGTGTGGGAGGGGTAGTCGCTGCCGTCGAGGGTGGAGTAGCGCAGCGCGGTGAACGCGAGGCGGTTCTAACCAGGGGTTCTGTCCGAGGCGCCGCCGGGTCCTTGGGTGGTCCCATGCTGGGTCTTGTCGGTGACCGAGTCGGTGGCCTGCTCCATGGCCTGGGCGACGGGCATACCCGCCTCGAGCAGCTGATGAGCGAACGCCCGCTGCGTCTCGATCATGCGGATGGTGAAGTCGAAGCTGCGGTCGATGAGCTCGGCCGGACTCGGCGGGGACGTCGCCGCGCTGGACCCGACGCCACCAGCGGCGCGCATCACGGCCGACCAGTTCTCCGACAGCGCGTTCATCAGGTTCGCCGTGGCCGCCTGGCCTTGCTCGGTGTAGCGGAGGGCCTCCCGCTGCAGCGGCTGCTCCGGATCGGTCATTGCCAGCACCTCCTCGTGCAGGAACACCAACGCGTCTGTACCCGGCGGGCGGCCTCAACGACACCAACGCAGGGCAGCGGGGCCTCCGCGTGCGAGCGGCGAAGGACACCGGCCGTACGCCCGGTGACCCCGTGCAGCGGAGCGTCGGCGCCGGTCGGGCACGTGCTGCGATTCGACCGCGATCCCGGCGCTTGCCGAAGGACCAGCGGAGCACTTCGCGCCAAGGGGCCCGAGACCGGGGCGCCCGCCGTGGCGCGCGGGGCGCGCACTCGCCGGCGCGCCCGCCGCGCTGGACCGCGACGGGTGCGCCCGGGTAGGCCCGACCATGGGATCGCCGTCGCGGGCCGTGCGTCCCTGGTGCGCGACGGCGGGCTGCGGTGGTCTCGCCCGGTGCGCGAGGGTGTGGTCCGCAGTGGTGATGGCACGGCGCTGCGCATGTGGGACAACGCGGCGCTCGGGGCGCCGGTGGTGATCAGCAACGGGATCGGCGCCTCGTACGGCTCCTGGCCTCACCTCGCCGCGCCCGACTGTGGGGTCCACGCCGTGGGGTGGCACCACCGCGGCCTGGGTGGCTCGCAGCGGCCCCGCGACCAGCGACGGATCGGGGTCGCCGACCACGCCGACGATCTCGAGGCGGTGATGGACCAAGCGGGGTTCGACCGGGCGGTCCTCGTCGGGTGGTCGCTGGGGGTGGGCATCGCCTTCGAGGTCGCTCGACGCGTACCTGGGCGTGTCGCGGGGATCCTGGCCGTTGGCGGGGGCCCGGGGGCAGCGTTCCAGCTCCTGCGGGTTCCGCCGGGGACGCCGGCACAGGCGCGAGATGTCCTCGGGCAGACGAGCGCGTGGATGCTGCGCGTGGTCGGGCCCCCGCTTGCCGCGACGGCGTCGATGTGGTCGGCCGCGGCGTCAGCGGCTCCGGGAGGGCGCGCGTCCCACCTGGCGCCGCTGCTGGACACCATCAACACCTTCACCCGCCACGACTGGACCTGGTTCTCCCGTCTGGTCGTCGAAGCGGGCCGCCAGCCGGCGCTGGACATGGCCGCCGCGCCGTTTCCCGTCACCGTCGTGGCCGGCCACATCGACGGGTTCGTCGACACCGACGCCTCCGCGCGGTCGCCGCCACCATGCCCGACGCCCGCTTCGTGGCCCTGCCGGGCAGCCACGTCGTCCCCGTGCAGCAGCCCGACGCGGTCCACGCCGAGCTTCTGGACCTCATCACCCGGGCCGAGCTCGCGCCCTGACCCCCGCCGGTAGCGATCCACCCCGCTCGCCCGTCACGGCGTCGCCCGCCCTCGGGAGCCGGTCGCCCGTCGGGTGTGGGACTTGCGGCCCTGGCCGGTAGAGCCCTCCCGATGTCTGCTGCGGATGTGGGGCCAAACAGCAGTGCCTCCCGAAGCATGCCTCCCACCTTGACGACGATAAGCGACCGAGGACTTTCGAGGAGATCACCGATGAGCGGATTCGGTCCCTTCGACCCCACCACGGCTCCGTACTGGTGGGCACACATGTGGAAGGAGATGCGCGAACACCAGGAACGGGTGCTCACCGAGACGCACACGCAACAGGCCCCGAAACCGACCCACCCGGACTACGTCGACCGCGACGGCGACCTCTGGCTCTACCTGCCGCACTGCGACCGCTACATGTACACCGCGAAGACCGGGCAGTTCTCCACCGCGGCGGAACGCGACCATGTGCGGCACTACTGGGGGAACATGGTCGACCGTGACAACGTCCGTGACTTCATGGATTTCTGGGATCGTATGCTGCTGACAAAGCAGGACCTTCGCGAGCACTTTGGCCCGCTTGCTGAAGCCTAGAGAACGCGATTCGGCACGACCCAGGCTCGCCGGCCGAGAGGCTGCACGGGAGCGTCTCACTCTCGGGCGAGGGTTGAGAGTTCCTGTATCGAAGCTGCGGGGCAACGGACCCCGCCTTCGGCGCCTTCCGCACTTGCGTTCGGCGCCTTACGTTGATCAACGGCCGCCTCGAAGCCCTACGACGCAACGCCCTCACCCGGTGCTCGTGCTCGGACCTTCCGGCCCTACCGCACACATGGTTCGCGCCCTAACCCGGTTCCCAGCTCGGGCGGATGGTCGGGGCAGGCCAGACGCTGGGGGTCGACCTGCTCAGCTCGCGGGCCAACGGACGATCGCGTACCACGGCACGTACTCGGCGCCAGTCCACCACTCGGAGGGAGAAGAATATGTCGAAAGTATCGAAGGCCACCGCTTCGTCTCACCAAGTGTTTCCAGGCTTGGTCGATGCATACGAGCAGGAGATTGGTGGCTGGACGGTCAGCATAGAAAGCCACTTCACCGATATGGACGTGGCGCCGTTCTTCGAGGGCGCACCGAATGATCAATGCCAGGCGACCCACATGGGCTACATCCTCAAAGGCAAGTTCGGTGTCCGGAGAGCTGACGGCATCGAGGAAATCTTCGAGGCCGGCGATGCGTTCGTCCTCGAGGCTGGACACATTCCGATCGTGTTCGCCGGATGTGAGTATGTGGCCTTCACTCCCACCGAGGAAGCGAGGCAGCAAACCGCGGTGATGATGCCGAACATAATGAAGTTCGCGAAAGAACGCGGAATCGAGCTGCCAGGGCAATAACACCGCGCACCGCACCAGAAACGACCAACATGCCCATGCACGACTTCGTCCTTTAGCCGGTGGGGCGGTCGCCGAGACCGGTCTGGGGTACCAGGCTTTCGCTGGAGGTGGCGCCCGGAGCGGACTGGCTTGTCGTCGTGGCCTGCCGGGTTGGCGGGGGGTTCGGGGTGGCGCTGCTCTGCTCGGGCGAGGACGTCCGGGTCGCCGGGTGGGTGCCCTGCGGGCTCGGGGCGGTGCGGGAGACGGGCGAGCTGCGGGTGGGTTGGCCGAACAGGCTTCCCACCGACGTGCCGCTTGTCCCGCCGGAGAGCGGGCGTCCGACCGTGGCCTCGACGGCCATGCTGGCCAGCAGTCCGATGGCGAAGATGCTCACGGCCAACCCGGCCAGCATCAGCCAGCGCTGCAGTCCCCCTCGACGCCGAGACGGCGGCGCTCCCGCGGTCACGACCCCGGTCCTCGCCGTGCCCCGGGAACCAGGGGGCCGGCCCGGTCCCAGCCGGGCAGTGGGGGGCACCTCGAGCGGCGGCTTCCACCGGCGCCCGGAGCCGCCGGCGGCTGACCCGTCGGCCCACCAGCGGTGGGCCCCCGGTACGGCGGCGGTGGGCGGGACGCCCGCGGGGTGTACCCCGGTCCCCGGTCCCGACGCGTGCGCGGTGGCGGCCCGCCCGTCATGGTGCGCGGACAACGGTGGGGGCGCGGACGACGGTGGGGGCGCGGACGACGGGGCGGGCCCGGCGGCGCGAGGGTGCGGCGGGGGGACCGGCCGCATCGCGCCCGGCGGGCCGACGGCGGTGCCCGGCGCCCCCGAGCGCACGCCGGTCGCGCCGGCCGTTCCCCGTGGCGCGGCCGAGCCGGCCGTCCGGAACCCTGCGGTGACCCGAGCCACCACGCCCGCGAGCTTGGTTGCGGCGGGACCGCCCCCGCCCAGCTCCTCCTTGACTTTGTCCCGGGTGCGTTCTAGCGACCGCCGGTAGAGCGTCGAGCCCACCGTGGTGACCACCGAGACCGCGACCGCGCCCCCGACCGTGCCCAGGACCCCCAGGTACGAGCCGAGGATCGCCGCCGTCGCCGCCGCCAGCGCTCCCGCCGCCACTTGCGGAAACGTCAGAGCACCGGAAGGCTTCTTGTCCTCGGACATGAGCTCCTGATGGCAGGCGGCGACAGGTGCGTCCCCGCAGCGGTGCCGGCAGGTTTCGCCGGTCCCGCTCGCTCCCGGGTAGGCGACAGCCGCGGGTCTGCCCCATGCTGCCCTGTCGTGGAATCGGTTACACGGCCGGCCCCGCCTTCGGGGGACGGCCCCCGAACCTGACTCCGTCGAGGCCCTGGGCCATGCCCTCAGGCACGACGAGCACGGGATGGCCCAGGTGGAAGACGGTGTTCGAGACCGCCCTGGAGCGGAGATGAGCGAGCACCTGGGCTACCTGGGAGGCGACGAGCTGCGCGTCGCAGGACACCGTGACCGTGATGGGGGAGGCGGCGACGAACCGGCCGAAGCAGCGGGGGACGACCGAGTAGCCCACGGTCTCGACAGCCACACGGCCTCGGGGAGGTGAGGAATGAGCGAGGCGAGGAACCAGGGTGGGGCGGTACCTGTTGAGCACTCCCACCCCGACGTGACGGGAGGCTGGTTGCGTCCAGCTGTCTTCGGAGTGATGGACGGTCTGGTGTCGAACTTCGCTCTGGTCGCGGGCGTGGCCGGCGGAGTCGCCGGCGCAGGCGGTGACACGGGCGCGGTCGTGTTGGCGGGCATGGCCGGACTGGCCGCTGGAGCGTTCTCTATGGCCGCGGGCGAGTACACCTCAGTCGCCTCCCAATCTGAACTCGCTCGAGGTGAACTCGCACTCGAGCGCCAGGCGCTGGCCGGCACGCCGAAGCTCGAGCAGGAGGAGCTCGCGCAGCGGTACATCGAGCGCGGTGTCGAGGTCGGTGTCGCACGGGAGGTCGCGCGCCAGCTGTCCCGGGATCCAGAACAAGCGCTCTCGGTCCACGCCCGCGACGAACTCGGTGTCGATCCCGGCGACCTGCCCTCGCCACTGCTCGCCGCCGTCGCCTCATTCCTGGCATTCACTGCGGGCGCGCTACTGCCGGTGCTGCCTTACCTGCTCGGCGCGGCCAACTTACTGCCCGCGCTGGTTGTGTCGGGGGTCGGGCTCTTCGGCGCCGGTGCCCTCGTTTCCCTTGTCACCGTGAGCTCGTGGTGGTGGACCGGGTCGCGACAGCTCCTGCTCGGCGGCGTCGCCGCCGCATTGACCTACGCTGTCGGCATGCTGGTAGGGAGCGGCATCACCTAGTGTCCTGCGTCAGAGTTGTCGCGGGTTAGTTCATTATTGATTTCTGTGTGTCCTGGCCCGATCTTGTTGAGGTATTTGGCGAGCGAGGTGAGGATCTCGTCGGCGGACTTGGTCCAGGTGAACGGGCGCGGGTCCTGGTTCCAGTTGTCGATCCAGGCGCGGACCTCGCGCTCGAGGTCGATGACGCTCTTGTGGACCCCGCGGCGGATGAGCTGCTCGGTGAGCAGCCCGAACCAGCGTTCGACCTGGTTGAGCCACGAGGACCCGGTCGGGATGAAGTGCAGATGGAAACGGGGGTGACGCTCGAGCCAGTCGCGCACAGTGGCGGTCTTGTGGGTGGCGAGGTTGTCGCAGACCAGGTGCACGTCGAGCTCGGCGGGGACGGCCTTGTCGATGGCGACCAGGAACTTGCGGAACTCGGCGGCGCGGTGGCGGCGGTGCAACTGCGAGATCACGGTGCCGTCGGCGATGTTGAACGCGGCGAACAGACTCGAGGTGCCGTGGCGGATGTAGTCGTGACTGGCTCGTTCGGGCGTGCCTGGGGTCATCGGCAGCACCGGCTGGGAGCGGTCCAGGGCCTGCATGCCGGACTTCTCGTCCACGCAGAGCACCACCGCGGACTCGGGCGGATGGTGGTAGAGCCCGACCACGTCGACGACCTTGTCCACGAACTGCGGGTCAGTGGACAGTTTGAAGGTGTCCTGGCGGTGCGGCTTGAGCTCGAAGCGCCGCCAGATCCGCCCGATCGTCGATTTCGACAGTCCCGTGCGGGCGGCCATCGAGGCCCGCGACCAGTGCGTCGCGTTGGTCGGTGTCTCTTCCAGGGTCGCGGTCACCACGTCCTCGAC
>NZ_QEKW01000008.1 GCF_003096675.1 Actinomycetospora cinnamomea
TCATCGAGAAGATCCGCACCTTCATCGACGGCTGGAACGACCGCTGCCACCCCTTCACGTGGACCAAGACCGCCGAAGAGATCCTGCCCCACGCCACGCGTCAACGAACTTCAGACGCGCGACACTAGGTCACGCTGACCTGCTCGACGCCCGGGGCCGCGTGCTGCGCGAGCGCCGTGCCCGCGTCGCGGGACTGGCCGAGGCGGCGGCCCCGGGGGGCGGCGACGGGGACGATCCCGACGCCGGCGACCCGTGGGCCGTGCTGGTGCTCGACGAGGTGCTGCGCCGCATCCACGACGAGCAGGCCTGGCTCGACCGCCTCGCCGCCCGCATCGACGGCACCGGCCCCACCGACGACCGCTCCGAGGAGAGCCCGTGACCACCACCGCCAGCTCGATCGCGCACGACGACACCGCCGATCTGCCCCAGCTGCCCTTCCCGCGCGAGGACGTCCTGCGGATCTCGCCGCTCTACGAGCGCCTGCGCGCGGCGGGGCCGGTCACCCGCGTGCGCACGCCGGCCGGGGACGTCGCGTGGCTGGTCTCGCGCTACGAGGAGGCCAAGGCGCTGTTCGCCGACCGGCGCCTCGGGCGCTCGCACCCCCGCCCCGCCGAGGCCGCGCGCGTGTCCGACGCGGGCGTGATGGCCGGGCCGACCGGCGACCACGAGCACGAGGACGCCGACCACGCCAGCATGCGCCGCCTGCTCACACCCGCGTTCTCGGCCAAGCGGATGCGGCTGCTGCACGACCGGGTCGCCGAGCTCGCCGAGGCCCTCGTCGACGACCTCGTGGCCGCCCACGAGCGCGGTGAGGACCCGGTCGACCTGCACGCCGGCTTCTCGGTGCCCCTGCCGATCTTCGTCATCTGCGAGCTGCTCGGGGTGCCGGTGGAGGACCGGGCGTACTTCAAGGACCTCTCCGAGCGTCTGGCCACCCTGACCGGCGACGACCCGGCGGTGGCGCGCGACGAGCTCCAGCGCTACACGGCGACGCTCGCCGAGACCAAGCGCGCCGAGCCCGGTGAGGACGTCATCTCCGACCTCGTCGCCGCGCAGGCGCAGGACCCGCGGCTGACCGACGAGCGGGTCGCCGAACTGACCGCCGGGCTCCTGTTCGCGGGGCACGAGACGACCGTCAATCGGCTCTCGCTCGGCGTGCTCCTGCTGCTGGTCAACCCCGAGGCGCGTGACCGGCTCGTCGCCGACCCCGCCGGCGAGGTCGACGGGATCGTCGAGGAGGTGCTGCGCCTCGCCGAGCCCGGCGGGATGGGGCTGCTGCGCTACGCCCACGAGGACGTGGTCGTCGGCGAGGGGGACGAGCAGGTCACGATCCCGGCCGGCGACGCCGTGGTGATCGTGACCAGCGCGGCCAACCGCGACCGGGGCGCGTTCGACGACGCCGACACGTTCGACCCCGACCGCGCACCCAACCCGCACCTGTCGTTCGGACACGGCCCGCACTTCTGCATCGGCGCGAGCCTCGCGCGCACCGAGCTGCGCGTCGGGCTGTCGACGCTGTTCACGCGCCTGCCCGGGCTGCACACGGCGGTCGATCCGTCGGAGCTCTCCCTGCACACCGAGCGCCTCACCGGCGGCCTCGACGCGCTGCCGGTGACGTGCGCTCCGCGCCCGTGAGCGCGCACCCTCAGAGCTCGTCGCGGCGGGTCACGAGGGTCACGGCGACCTCGCGGAGCTTGACGTTGAGGTCCTGCGACGTGCGGCGCAGCACGTCGAAGGCCTCGTCGGAGGACAGGCCACGCCGCTCCATGAGCACGCCCTTGGCCTGACCGATGACGTCGCGGCTCTCCAGGGCCTCGAGCAGCTGGGTCTCGCGCAGCTCGGCGGCGGTACGGGCCTGCACCGCCGAGATCGCGGTGGCCGCGTGGGCGGCCAGCACGAGGGCGAGGTCGCGGTCCGCCCGGTCGAGACCGTCGGCGGACCGGGACCAGAAGTTCACGGCGCCGAAGCGGGGCGGCTCCCCGCCGGGGAACATGCCGGTGCTCAGCACGGCCCTCAGCCCCAGCTCCTCGGCGGCGCGGGTGCCGAACGTCGGCCAGGGCGTGTCGGGGCCGGCGGTGCGGGCCATGCAGGCGCCCACCCCCGTCCTGGTGCATCGCCTCGTGGCTGGGGCCCTCGCCCACCTCGTCCTGCAACGCGTCGGCCTCCTGGCCCACCGGGTGGCTCGACGCGACGGTGTCCAGCTGCCCGTCGGGGCCGCGCAGCACCACCGAGACCACGTCGGCGCCCGGCACCACCGCCCGCGCGGCCTCGATCACCCGCTCGACGACGCCGAGCACCCCCGCGTCCCGCGGCACCCGCAGCAACGCGTCGGCCAGCGCGATGAAGGGTTGCGCGAGCCCGCTGTCGATCTCGCCGGTGTCCGACGGGCGGTGGAGGGGCATCGCGGGGCACCTTCGAGCGGTCGGGAACGGTCGCGGACCAGCAAAGTATCCGCGACGCACGCGAAGGTGTGACGTGCAGGTCGGAGGCCGACCCCCTGGAGTCGTGCGAGGGCGGCCCGCGGGGTCACCGGGCGATCAACTGGCCGAGGCGCTTGGTCAGCTTGACGTTCTCCGAGTAGTCCACCGGCACCACGATCACCGACGGCTTGTCGCGCTGGTCGAACGCCTCCTTGAGGGCGGGCCGCAGCTCGTCGGCGCTGCCGAGCCGCCGCGCGTGGCAGCCGAGGCCCTCGGAGATCTTGACGAGGTCGGGGGTCTTGAACTCCGTGCCGAAGTGGCGCCCGAACTCGATCTCCTGCTTCCAGGAGATCAGTCCGTAGTCGTTGTCCTCCCAGACCAGGTTGACCGGGGCGACGCCCAGCCGGGTGGCCGTGGCCAGCTCCGGGCCGTGCATGAGGAAGCCGCCGTCGCCGGAGATGGCGACCACGCGGCGGTCCCCGGCCACCAGCGACGCCGAGACGCTGCCCGGGACGGCGATGCCCATCGAGCAGAAGCCGTTGGAGATGATGCAGGTGTTCGGCGCGTACGTCGGGTAGTGCCGCGCGATCCACATCTTGTGGGCGCCGACGTCGCTGATGAGGATGTCCTCGTCGTCCATCTCGGCGCGCAGGTCGGCGAGGACGCGCTGCGGCTTCATCGGGAAGTCGCCGGTCTCCCGCTCGGCGCTCGCCCCGGCCTCGGTGATCTCCTCGGTGAGATTGCGGCGGGCGCGCGCGTGGCCCTCGAAGTCGGGGAACCGGTGCGCGTCGGTGAGGCCCTCGTTGATCGCCCAGAGTGTGGCCGCGACGTCGCCGACGATCTCGACGGTCGGCCGGTACGACATGTCGACCTCGGCGGGGTCGAAGTCGATGTGCAGCAGGCGCTTGGTGCGGCCGATGTTCCAGTGCGACGGGGGCCACTCGACCATGTCGTAGCCGACCGCGATGACGAGGTCCGAGGCCTCGAACACCTCGGTGACGTAGTCCCGCGAGCCCAGGCCGACGGCGTAGAGGCTGCGCTCGTGACGGTCGGAGAGCGCGCCCTTGCCCATGAACGTCATGCCGGCGTAGATGCCGGTGGCCTCGACGAAGCGCTGGAGCTGGCGGCTCACCCGGGTGCGCACGCAGCCCTGGCCGACCAGCAGCACCGGACGCTCGGCCCGGGCGATCAGGTCCAGCGCGGCGCTGATCGACTTGTCGTCGGGCACGGGCCGGCGGACCTTCTCCGGCGGCACGATCGGCGCGGACTCGACCTCGTGCTTGGCGATGTCCTCGGGGAGCTCGACGTGCGTGGCGCCGGGCTTCTCGGCGACGGCGAGCTTGAACGCCTTGCGGACGACCTCGGGGATGGTGCTCTCGTCGCGCAGCGACGTCGTCCACTTGGTGAGCGGCGCGAACATCTCGTTCACGTTCATCGCCTGGTGCGATTCCTTGTGCAGGCGCGTCGTGGCGCCCTGCCCGGTGATCGCCACGACCGGCGCGTTGTCCATGTTCGCGTTGGCCACACCCGTCACGAGGTTGGCCGCACCGGGCCCGAGCGTCGACAGGCAGACGCCCGCCTGCCCCGTGAGACGGCCGTAGACGTCGGCCATGAAGGCCCCGCCCGTCTCGTGATGGGTGGGCACGAAGCGCACCGACGACTCACGCATGGACATGAGTAGGTCGGCGTTCTCCTCGCCCGGCACCCCGAAGACGTACTCGACGCCCTCGGCCTCGAGGCATCGCATGAACAGGTCGCTGGCCCTCATCGGTCAGTCCCACTCCCCGGCGTGTCGGCGCGCGTCGGACCACGGTCAGGTGCCCATGACGCGGGCTCGGCACACCCCTCGGGGGCGACACCCGCCGTGGATCCGGAGATCCGTCAGCCGGCGGGGGCCAGATGGGCGACGCAGAGCTCGGGTTCGACGAAGGGCAGCAGCTCCACCGTCGTGGGCGGCGTGCCGAGGCGGGCGAGCGCACCGCGCAACAGCCCGAGGTGCATCGAGCAGACGACCTCGGGGTGCTCCCGGGCGACCGCGCGGAAGGGGCAGGCCCGCAGGGCGATCCGCCGGAGATCCCCCGTGGTGGTGAGCTCGGGATCGAAGCCGAGGTCCTCGAACACGTCGTGCACGTGACGGGTCGCGGTCTCGACGCTCGTGGCCGAACTCGCGTCCGACGTGCCGGCGGCCGGCAAGAGCTGGGTGGCCCAGGTGGCTCCGGCCCGCTCCGCCCGTGCGGTGCGACCGGCCACGGTCTCGTCGAGGTGGGCCGCGAGCAGTCTGGCCAACTGCTCGTAGGGCGAGGTGCTGCGCTCGGCGTCGGACCGCCCGACCGGTGCGTAGACGGTGCGGGGGCGACCGGAGCTGCCGCGTGGTTGCGGACGACTGCGGACCAGACCCGCCTTCTCGAGGACCTGCAGGTGGAACCGGACGGTGGTGACGTGCAGACCTACCGAGGCCGCGAGCTGGTGCGCGTCCTGGGCCGACTCGCTCTCCCGCAACAGGCGCAGCAGTCGGCGTCGGGACGGGGATGCCTGGGCGGCGTGCAGGTCACCGGTGCCGGGCTGGTCGTCCACCCTTCAATCTTTCCGTGTCACGTACCCGGCGACCAACGGCGTGTCCGCGCCGACACGTCCCACCTTGGCCGCACCGCCGGGTGAACCCAGCGCCTCCCCGGCGCCCGGCAGCGGCTCGGTGAAGAACCGGACGTTGTCCTCGATGAAGGGCGACCACTGCTCGGGCACGTCGTCCTCGTAGTAGATGGCCTCCACCGGGCAGACCGGCTCACACGCACCGCAGTCCACGCACTCGTCAGGGTGGATGTAGAGAGCGCGGGCTCCCTCGTAGATGCAGTCGACCGGGCACTCCTCGATGCACGAACGATCCAGGACGTCGATGCACGGCTCGGCGATCACGTAGGTCACAAGGCCCCTCCCGACGTGGGTGCTGGTTTAGCGGATGATTATCCGCCATACTCGCCCACCACCGACGCGATGAACACCACGGGAGGGTCACGATGCAGGAGCGCACGGACCTCGTGGAGATGGATCGGGCAGAGTGTTTCCGCCTCCTCGGAGGGCTCCGGGTCGGCCGCATGGTGTTTACCGACCGCACCGTGCCGATGGTGCATCCGGTGAACTTCTCCCTGGCCGGGGAGGACGTGATCCTGCGGACGAGCGGCGGCGGCAAGCTGGCCGCGGCCATGAGCCATGGCACCGTTGCGTTCGAGGCCGACGACTTCGACGCGGACACCCACGCCGGCTGGAGCGTGGTCATCGTCGGTCACGCGGAGATCGTCAACGACATCGACGAGTTGGTCGCGCTGGCTGACCCGGCGCGGCGGCCGTGGGCACCGGGCCGTACCGCGCACGTCATCCGCATCCGGTCCGAGCAGGTCACGGGACGTCGGCTGGGAGCCGCCTCCCCCTCGACCGATCCGGCTCCAGAAGCGACGCCGAGCGTCGACCCTGGTTCGGAGGAAGACCGTCCGCCATACTGCACCGACTCCGCTTAGCCCGACCCCTCAGAGATCGAGCAGGAGGACCGCGTGGCTCGCAGGCGCACCGGCAATGGCGGCGACACCCGACGTCGCCGCCCCGGCGCGGGGGGCGGCGACGCCGGGATGGACGGCCCGGCCACCGACGCGGTCCTGCGCATGGGCCGGTTCTTTCGTGCGGGCGAGATCTCGGCCGACACCCGGGCGCTCTACCGGGCCGGCGGACGCGACGCGGACAGCTTCTACCGGGACCGCTGGTCGCACGACAAGGTCGTGCGCTCGACCCACGGGGTGAACTGCACCGGGTCGTGCTCGTGGAAGGTCTACGTCAAGGACGGGATCATCACGTGGGAGGCCCAGCAGACCGACTACCCCTCGGTCGGACCCGATCGCCCGCAGTACGAGCCGCGCGGCTGCCCCCGCGGAGCCGCATTCTCCTGGTACACCTACTCGCCCACGCGCGTCCGCTACCCCTACGTGCGCGGGGTGCTCCTCGAGATGTTCCGGGAGGCGCGGCGGCGGCTGGGCGACCCGGTGGACGCGTGGGCGGAGATCACCGGTGACCCCGAGCGGCGCCGCCGCTACACGGCGGCTCGCGGCAAGGGCGGGCTCGTGCGGGCCGGCTGGGACGAGGCGGTCGAGATGGTGGCCGCCGCACACGTGCACACCGTCAAGGCCTACGGGCCGGACCGGATCGCCGGGTTCTCGCCGATCCCCGCGATGAGCATGGTCAGCCATGCGGTCGGGGCGCGGTTCTTCTCGCTGCTCGGTGCGCCTATGCTCTCGTTCTACGACTGGTACGCCGATCTGCCGGTCGCCTCCCCGCAGGTCTTCGGCGACCAGACCGACGTGCCCGAGTCCGCGGACTGGTGGGACGCCGCGTACCTGATCATGTGGGGATCGAACCTCCCCGTGACCCGCACCCCGGACGCGCACTACATGGCCGAGGCGCGCTACCGCGGCCAGAAGGTGGTGGCGGTCTCCCCGGACTACGCGGACAACGTCAAGTTCGCTGACGAGTGGCTCCCCGCCCAGCCCGGCACGGACGGGGCGCTGGCGATGGCCATGGGCCACGTGGTGCTCAAGGAGTTCTTCGTCGACCGGAGCACGCCGCGCTTCACCGAGTACGCCCAGCGCTTCACCGACCTGCCGTTCCTCGTCACGCTGCGCGAGCACGGCGCGCAGGGGGACGGGAGCGCCCCGGTGTACGTCCCGGACCGCTTCCTGACCGCGGACGCGCTCGCCGACGAGCACGAGGCCGGTGGGGGTGAGGGGGCGGCGTTCAAGACGGTGCTCCTCGACGCCGCCACCGGGGCGCCGGCGGTGCCCAACGGGTCGTTGGGGTTCCGCTTCACCGACTCCGGGGTCGGCCGGTGGAACCTCGATCTCGGCGACGTGGACCCGCTGCTCACGCTCCACGGCTCGGGGACCGGCGACACCGCGACCCTGCTGCTGCCGCGCTTCGACCCGCAGCCCGGCACCGGCGGGGCCGCCGGGGTGCTGCGCCGCGGGGTGCCGGTGCGCCGGGTCGCCGGGCGGCTGGTGACCACGGTGTTCGACCTGCTGTGCGCCCAGTACGGCGTGGCCCGGCCAGGGCTGCCGGGAGTGTGGCCGACCGGCTACGACGACGCGACCCAGCCCTACACCCCGGCGTGGCAGGAGGAGATCACCTCGGTGCCCGCCGCGGCCGCCGCCCGTATCGGCCGCGAGTTCGCCGCCAGCGCCGAGGAGTCCGGCGGCCGGTCGATGATCGTCATGGGCGCGGGGACGAACCACTGGTTCCACTCCGACACCGTCTACCGCGCGTTCCTCACCCTGACCACGCTGACCGGCTGCCAGGGCGTCAACGGCGGGGGCTGGGCGCACTACGTGGGGCAGGAGAAGGTCCGTCCGGTGACCGGGCACGCCCAGCTGGCCAACGCGCTGGACTGGTCGCGACCGGCCCGGCAGATGATCGGCACCGGGTTCTTCTACCTGCACACCGACCAGTGGCGCTACGACGCCTTCGGCGCCGACGTGCTGTCCTCCCCGCTGGGCTCCGGCCGGTTCGCGGGCAGGGCCACCGCCGACGTGCTGGCGCAGTCCGCGCGGATGGGCTGGATGCCCTCGTACCCCACCTTCGACCGCAACCCCCTCGATCTGGCCGACGAGGCCGAGGCGAGCGGAGACGCCGCCGCCCACGTCGTCGGCGAGCTGCAGGCCGGACGGCTGCACTTCGCCGGGGAGGACCCGGACGCGCCGGCGAACTGGCCGCGGGTGATGACCGTCTGGCGCTCCAACCTGCTGGGATCGTCGGCCAAGGGCAACGAGTACTTCCTCAAGCACCTGCTCGGCACCGACGAGGCCGTGCGCGCCGAGCAGACCCCACCCGGGCGGCGGCCGGCCGAGGTGCGCTGGCGCGAGGACGCCGACGGCGAGGCGCCCCGGGGCAAGCTCGACCTGCTGCTGAGCCTCGACTTCCGGATGACCAGCACCACCGTGTTCTCCGACGTGGTGCTGCCCGCGGCGACCTGGTACGAGAAGCACGACCTCTCCTCGACCGACATGCACCCGTTCGTGCACGCGTTCAGCCCCGCGATCTCCCCGCCCTGGCAGGCCCGCACGGACTTCGACGCCTTCCACGCCATCGCCGGCGCGTTCAGTCACCTGGCCACCCGCCACCTCGGGGTCCGCCGCGACCTGGTCGCCACCCCGCTGCTCCACGACACCCCGGACGAGACCGCCACCCCCGGCGGGGCGGTCCGCGACTGGGCCGCCGGCGAGGTCGCACCGGTGCCCGGGGTGACGATGCCCCGCCTGACCGTCGTCGAGCGCGACTATCCACACGTCGCGGCGAAGCTGGCGTCGGTGGGCCCACTGCTGGACCGCCTCGGGGCGACCACCAAGGGCGTCACCTTCGACGTGTCCGGGGCGGTGGACTACCTGAAGTCGAAGAACGGGGTGGTCCGCGCCCCGGGCAACCCGGCCGACGGGCGCCCCCTGCTGACCCGTGACACCCACGCCTGCGAGGCCGTCCTGGCGCTGTCGGGCACCACCAACGGGCACCTGGCGGTGCAGGGCTTCCACGCGCTCGAGCGCCGTACCGGCACGCGGCTGGCCGACCTGGCCGCCGAGCACGAGGGCACCCAGGTCACGTTCGCCGACACCCAGGTCCGCCCGGTGCCGGTGATCACCTCCCCGGAGTGGTCGGGCTCGGAGACCGGCGGGCGGCGCTACTCCCCGTTCACGCAGAACGTGGAGCGGAGCGTGCCGTGGCACACCCTGACGGGACGCCAGCACTTCTTCCTCGACCACGACTGGATGGCCGAGTTCGGCGAGCAGCTACCGGTCTACCGGCCGCCGCTGAACATGACCCAGCTGTTCGACGAGCCCCGGGTCGGCGAGCAGTCCGAGCTCGGGATCACGGTGCGGTACCTGACCCCGCACAACAAGTGGTCGATCCACTCGGAGTACCAGGACAACCTGTTCATGCTGTCGCTCTCCCGCGGCGGGCCCACGGTGTGGATGAGCCCCGGTGACGCGGCCCGGGTGGGGATCGGCGACAACGACTGGGTCGAGGCCGTCAACCGCAACGGCGTGGTGGTGGCCCGCGCGGTCGTGTCCCACCGGATGCCCGAGGGCACGGTCTACATGCACCACGCCCAGGACCGGCTGATCGACGTCCCGCTCGCTGAGACCACCGGGCGCCGCGGCGGCATCCACAACTCCCTGACCCGGCTCCTGATCAAACCCACCCATCTGATCGGCGGCTACGCCCAGCTGTCGTTCGCGTTCAACTACCTCGGCCCCACCGGCAACCAGCGCGACGAGGTCACGGTGATCCGGCGCCGCAGCCAGGACGTCGAGTACTGAGAGGGGGTTTCCCGGTGCGCGTGATGGCCCAGATGGGCATGGTCATGAACCTGGACAAGTGCATCGGCTGCCACACCTGCTCCGTGACGTGCAAGCAGGCGTGGACCAACCGCAGCGGTGTCGAGTACGTCTGGTTCAACAACGTCGAGACCCGCCCCGGCCAGGGGTATCCGCGCACCTACCAGGACCAGGAGCGGTGGCTCGGCGGGTGGACGCTCAACCGCCGGGGGCGGCTGGCCCTCAAGGCCGGCGGGCGGCTCAAGAAGCTGCTGACCATCTTCGCCAGCCCGAAGCAACCGCAGCTCGAGGACTACTACGAGCCCTGGACGTACGACTACGACAACCTCGTCCAGGCCCCGCCGGGTGAGCACGTCCCGGTCGCCCGCCCGAAGTCGCTGATCTCCGGCGAGGACACGCAGGTCCGCTGGAGCGCCAACTGGGACGACGACCTCGGCGGCGGACCCGAGCTCACGCGCTCGGACCCGGTGCTGGCCGCGATGGCACGAGCGAACGAGCAGGTCCGCCTCGAGTTCGAGAAGACCTTCATGTTCTACCTGCCGCGCATCTGCGAGCACTGCCTCAACCCGTCATGCGTCGCCTCGTGCCCGTCGGGAGCGCTGTACAAGCGCAGCGAGGACGGGATCGTGCTGGTCGACCAGGACCGCTGCCGCGGCTGGCGGATGTGCGTGACCGGCTGCCCGTACAAGAAGGTGTACTTCAACCACCGCACCGGCAAGGCCGAGAAGTGCACGTTCTGCTTCCCGCGGGTCGAGGTCGGGCTGCCGACGGTCTGCTCCGAGACCTGCGTCGGGCGGCTTCGCTACATCGGGGTGATGCTCTACGACGCCGACCGCGTCGCCGAGGCCGCCTCCGCCCCCGAGGAGCACGACCTCTACGAGGCCCAGCGCCGGGTGTTCCTCGATCCGAACGACCCGGTGGTGGCCCGCGAGGCCGAGCGGGCCGGGATCCCCCGGGACTGGGTGCAGGCGGCACAGCGCTCACCGATCTGGGCGCTGATCAACACCTACCGGGTGGCGCTGCCGTTGCACCCGGAGTACCGCACGATGCCGATGGTCTGGTACATCCCGCCGCTCTCGCCGGTCGTCGACGTGGTCCGCGAGACCGGGGTGGACGGGGAGGACGCCGGCAACCTGTTCGGCGCGATCGACGCGCTGCGCATCCCGATCGGCTACCTCGCCGAGCTGTTCACCGCCGGCGATCCCGCGCCCGTGACCGCGGTGCTCCGGCGTCTCGCGGCGATGCGCTCCTTCATGCGCGAGGTCAACCTCGGCCGGCCCACCGACGAGTCGATCGCCGCGGCGGTGGGCATGACCGGCGACGAGGTGCAGGACATGTACCGGCTGCTGGCCCTCGCGCCCTACGACGAGCGCTACGTCATCCCCACCGCGCACACCGAGCTGGGCGACCCGTCGACGCTGGCCCACGCGCTGGAGGAGAGCGCCACCGAGTGCGCCCTGGACTACGAGGGCGGGCCGGGCATGGTGGGCGGCGGCCCGTTCGGGGAGGGCTCGGGCGGCCCGGCCCCCATCGCGGTCGAGAACTTCCACATGCTCAAGGACCGCCAGACCGCGGACGCCCCCGCCGACCCGACCGACCGGGTGCACCGGGTGAACCTGCTCAACTGGGACGGCAAGGGCCGCCCCGAGGGGCTGTTCCCCACCCCGCCGGCCGAGCGTCCGGCCGCGCCGCAGTTGATGGAGGGCACCGACCCGCACGGCGATGTGGAGCCCCGGCCGTGACCCCGCCGACGACCGGAGCCCCCCGGGTGACGTTGTCCGACCGACAGCGGGCCGTGGCCTACCAGGCCGCATCGCTGCTGCTGGGCTACCCCGACGCCGGGCTGCTCGGGACGCTGCCGGTGCTGCGCCGCGCGCTCGAGGGGCTCCCCGTCGAGGTGGGTGAGCCGCTGCAGCGCCTGTGCGACCACCTGGCGGCGGGGTCGCCGACGGCGCTGGCCGCGGACTACGTCGCCACCTTCGACCTCCAACGGCGCTGCTGCCCGTACCTGACGTACTACGTGTACGGCGACACCCGCAAGCGCGGGATGGCGCTGCTGGCGTTCAAGCGCGCCTACCGGGGTGCCGGGCTCGAGCTGGCCGACGACGAGCTGCCCGATCACCTCGCGGTGCTGCTCGAGTTCGCCGCGGCCGGTGACCCGCCCGGCGCGCACCTCGCGGCCGCCGACGCGCTGCTGCGGGAGCACCGCACGGGGCTGGAGCTGCTGCGCCTGGCACTGGCCGACGCCGGGTCGGTCTACCACCACGCGGTCGACGCGGTGTGCCGCACGCTGCCGGCGCTGCCCGCCGGCGACCGCGAGACGGTGCTCGCCCTCGCCCGCGAGGGCCCACCGGCCGAGGACGTCGGTCTCGATCCCTACCGGGAGGCGTTCGCCCCGCCCGAGTACATGGGTGGGCGTCCCGCGGGTGCCCAACACGCCGGAGGTGCGCGGTGACCGGTCCCGACTCGACCGTCGACATCCTGCTGTGGCTGGTCTTCCCCTACGTCTGCCTCGTGATCCTCGTCGGCGGGCTGGTGTGGCGGTACCGCTACGACAAGTTCGGCTGGACCACCCGTTCCTCCCAGCTCTACGAGCGCCGCCTCCTGCGCTGGGGCAGCCCGCTGTTCCACTTCGGGATCCTCGTCGTGCTGCTCGGGCACGTGATGGGGCTGCTCATCCCGGCGAGCTGGACGGACGCGGTGGGGATCTCCCAGCACGCCTACCACGTCATGGCGGTGGCGCTGGGCACCGTGGCCGGGTTCTGCACCCTGGCCGGCATCGCGATCCTGATCTACCGGCGGCGCACCGTCGGACCGGTGTTCTCGGCCACCACGAAGATGGACAAGGTCATGTACGCCGTGCTGACCACCGTCATCGTGCTCGGGCTGGCCAACACCGCCGTCGCGAACATCCTCGGCAGCGAGTACGACTACCGCACCGGGTTGTCGGTGTGGTTCCGGGGGATCTTCTACTTCCAGCCCGACCCCGCGCTCATGGCGGCAGCCCCGATCGGGTTCCAGCTGCACGCCGTCGCGGCGTTCGCGCTGTTCGCCCTGTGGCCCTTCACCCGGCTGGTCCACGCCTTCACCGCGCCGGTCGGCTACCTGACCCGCCCCTACATCGTCTACCGCAGCCGCGACGCTCACCTGGGCAGCCGCGCGCCGCGTCGCGGATGGGAACGGACGGGATCGTGAACGAGCCCGCCGACACCCGGACCCCGGCGGCGGGAACGGCCGCGGGCCGTTCGGCCGAGGAGTCGGGGGCGCCGGGGCGGTACCGCGCGCTGGTGCTGGCGACGCTCGGGATGACGGTCAACTTCTGGGCCTGGTCGCTTCTCAACCCGCTCGGTCCCCAGTACCGGGAGCTGCTCGGACTCTCGCCCTTCGCCCTCTCGGTCGCGGTCGCCGTGCCGGTGCTCGTCGGCTCGCTGGGGCGGATCCCGCTCGGTGCCGCCACCGACCGCTTCGGCGGACGGATCGTGTTCGCCGCCCTGAGCGCCGTGGCCATCCTCCCGGTGCTGTTCCTCGCCCTGTTCGACAGTTACCCGGCCCTGCTCGCCGGCGGCCTGGTCCTCGGGCTCGCGGGCGCCTCGTTCGCGGTGGGGATCCCGTTCGTGAACGCCTGGTTCCCCCCGCATCAGCGGGGGTTCGCGCTCGGCGTCTACGGCGTCGGCAACGCCGGGACCGCGCTGTCCAACTTCTTCACCCCCCGCATCTGGGCCGCCCAGGGTCCGGTCGCGCCCTTCCTGCTGGTCGCCGCCCTGCTCGCCCTCACCGCCGTGGCGTTCATCGCGGTCGGACGCAACGCGCCGGGCTGGCAACCGGCCACCGCCCCGTTCTGGCCCCGGTTCCGCCAGGCCATCGGGCTGCGCCTGAGCATCGATCTCGCCGCCCTCTACGCGATCACGTTCGGTGGGTTCGTCGCCTTCGGCGTGTACCTCCCCACGTACCTCCGGGACACCTACGAGCTCGAGGTGGCCGACGCCGCCGCCCGCGCCGCCGGCTTCGTCGTGCTCGCCACCCTGACCCGGCCACTCGGCGGGTGGTTGGCCGACCGCCGCCCACCCCACCACCTCATCGTCGGCGCGCTCGCCGTGGTCGCCGTCGGCGCCGTGGTCGCGGCCTTCGGCCCCCACATCGCGCTGGCCACCGTGGCGTTCCTCGCCATCGCCGCCGCGCTGGGCCTCGCTAACGGCGCCATCTTCGCCCTGGTCGGCCAGCGGGTCCCTGCCTCCCAGGTCGGCTCCGTCACCGGTGTGGTCGGCGCCGCCGGGGGACTCGGCGGCTTCCTGCCACCGATCGTCATGGGCGCGGTGTACCAGGCGACCGACGACTACGCGATCGGGCTCATGCTGCTCTCCGACGTCGCCCTGGCCGGCCTCGTCTACGCGGCGTGGCGCTTTGGGAGCCGCACCGCGTCGGTTGCGGCATGACCGCACTGAACCACCCCTGAATTCAGGAGACGTCTGAACCGTGCAGAAGATGTCGTTGGTCGCCCTCGCCCGCCAGCAGCTCGAACGAGCCGCCGCCGCCGCCAGCGGTCGCAGCGCACGGACCGTCTACGGCGGCCATGAGCACGTCCTGCGCCAGACGGTGATCGCGCTGACGGCGGGGGCGCGACTGGCCGAGCACGAGAACCCCGGCGAGGCGACCCTGCAGGTCCTCACCGGGAGGGTCCGCCTCGCCGCCGGCGACGACACCTGGGACGGACGGACGGGGGACCACATCGTCATTCCCCAGGCGCGGCACAGCCTCGAGGCGCTCGAGGACGCCGCGGTGCTGCTGACGATCGGTGGGCACACCCGCAACGGGTCTCACGCGTGAGGGTCACCGTGCGCCCTGGACGAGGGGAGCCACGGGTGTCCCCTCCACTCCGGCGAGCCCGGACACGGACTCCAGCGTCTCGCCGATCTTGAGGTCGTTGAGGAAGATCGTCGCGGGCTCGGCCTCGGCGCTCGCGTCGCGGTAGATGCCGGTCTTGAGGAAGTCGAGCTCGTCGATCATCGTGCCGCGCGGGGGCCGGAAGCCCTGCAGCACCGGCTGCCCGCCGCGGTACACCGACACCTCGCCACCGCCGATCGCGAACCGGACGTCGAGCTGCACGTCGAGGTTCTCCCCCGGCCGGACCGGGCCGAGGTCGCGGACGCGCTCGCCCACGTTCGACAGCCACAACCGGTTCTCCTGGATCTCCAGGGCCACCGGCGGCGAGGTGTTCGTCCCGCCGTCGTGCAGCTGCCAGATGACCTGCCAGCTGCGGGTGTCGGTGGGGAAGTCGGCCGGCAGGAACGCGCTGTAACCGAAGAACAGGTGCTCGCCCTCGCGGATGTCCTGGGCCTCCTCGGGGCGGACCTCCGAGCGCTTCGCGCCCTCGGGCACCTCGAGCTTGACCACCCGCCGGCCGGGCACGTTCGGGCTCTCGACCTCCTCCGGCACCAGGCCGCCGCCCTCGACGTTTCCGCCGTTCGAGTCCTGGAACCCGGCCAGGCCCGACGTGAGCGCCCACAGCGCACCGGTGTCCGCGCCGGCGCCGTCCCGGCCCGTGGCGCCGGTGTCGTCCTCCGTCCCGGCGCCGGTCCCGGCGCCGGCCCCGCCGGTCTCGGTGTCCGGTCTCGCCGTGGTCGTCGGCGCAGCGGTGTCCGAGCCGGTGCCCGGTGGCGTGGGGGTCGTCGGCGCGGCGGTGCCGGAGGCGTCGCCGCCGTCGGGGTGGGCCGACGACCCGTCCCCGCCCTCCGGGTAGGCCTGCGGCCCCGAACCATCGGGGTAGACCTCCGTGTCCTGGGGATACGCCTCGCCGTCCGGTGCAGGCTCTCGGGTGGTGACGGGCGCCGACGTCTCCGCTGTCGACGTCTCCGGTGCCGACGTCTCCGGTGCCGGCGTCTCCGGTGCCGACGGGGTGGTCGTGGGTGCAGACGTCCCGGTGGCCCTCGTCCCGGTGGCCCTCGTCCCGGTGGCCGTCGTCCCGGAGGCCGTGGTGGCGCCCGGCTCTCCCGTGCCGCCGGATGCATCGCTGTCGTCGGGGTAGGCCGGCGCCCCGGCACGGCTGTCGGGGTAGGCCTCCGATTCCTCGGGAGACGCCGCGTCCCCCGGGCCGGACTCTCCGGTGGAGCCCGGCGCCGTCGTGCCCGGCGCCGTCGTGCCCGGCGCCGCGCTCGTCGGGGCGCCCTCGGCGGCCTCACCCGCAGGGAGCGAGGTGATCAGCCGGCTGAGGGAGTCCGAGGCCCAGCGCGGGGCCGGGGTGTCGGGCGCGACCGCGAGGTCCGCGTAGCCGGTGTGCGCCCCGGCGGCGACCGCCTGCTCGAGCGGCGGCGCGGGTGAGCCCGCGGGCGTGGCGCAGACCGGGTCCTCGGGCGCGCAGACCTGGATGGTGCGTCCCGCAAGGGCCCCGAACCCGCCCTCGCGGGCCGGCAGAACGCCGTGGCCGGTGGCGCCGTCGGGGACCGTGCGGGCCTCGGGGTCGCGCGCCGGGTCGCCGAACAGCCCGATCGCGAGCACCTTCTCGGCGGGGACCCGTGGCTCCTGCCCCGCGCCGACGCGGGCGGCCAGGTCGCCGGCCACGTGCGCGCCCTGCGAGTAGCCGAACAGCATCGTCCGGCTCGCGGGGCAGGCCTCGAGCTGCGCGACCACCTGGTCGGCGAGCGCGGTGACCGCCTGCTGCTGGTCGACCTCGTACGACGCGCCGACCTCGGGCCCGGCCAGCGAGACCACGGCCAGGCGGTCACCCACCTCCTGCACCAGCGGATCCGTGACGGCCGCGAGCGTCTCGCCCCCGGACGCCCCCGCCCCGTTGACCGCGAAGAGGGTGACGTCCCGGCACGCGGCGGGCGCCGCGGCCGCGACCGTCGCCACGCCCGTGCCCGCCGTGCCGACCACCGTGCCGACGAGCACCACCGACACGAGCGCGGCCGCGGCCGCCAGGACGCCGACGGGGTGGCGCCGCGGCCGCGCGGTGAGACCTCCGAGCACCGGTGCCGTGCGCCGCCGACCCGACCACGCCCTGCCCGACGCGGGACGCGGGCGCCCGCCCCGCCCGTCGTCGACCGCGCCGTCGGGGTGCACCACGAGGGGCCAGCAGCTCCAGGGACCCGCCATCTCGACACGCACCGGCCGGCCGAGCTCCCGGGCCCGGCGGGCGGCGGCGGCCAGCCCGGCGCGGTGGGGGTCGGCGCCGCGGGCGAGCGGGACCGCCACGCCGTCGACCCGCAGCGGCACGCGCCCGGCCGGGCGGTCGACGCGCAGGCGCACCACCGGCTCGGCGGGCACCGGGCGACCGAACCGGTCGACGAGCAGGCGCTCCCCCGCACTCACGCGCCACCGCCCCGCACCGACCGCCGCATCCCTGCCCGCCCTCCACCCGGCGGCGGCCCGGCCGGGATGCCGGGGCCGCCTCGCCGGACAGCATCGGCGGGCCCGGCGAGGCGTGGGTGCGGTTCCGCGCAGTCCGTCGAAGTGTTCGCGATCGCAAACGCGCGCCGGCTACCCCAGCGCGTCGCGGAGGAAGGCGACCTGGAGCAGGAGCAGGTTCTCGGCCACGACCTCCTGCGGGGTCATGTGCGTGACGCCGGACAGCGGCAGGACCGTGTGCGGATGGCCCGCGGCCAGCAGCGCCGACGACAGCCTCAGGGTGTGGGCGGCGACGACGTTGTCGTCCGCGAGCCCGTGCACGAGCATCAGCGGCCGCGCCGGCGCCCGCGTCCCGGGGTCGTCGACGATCGAGGACCGGGCGTAGGCCTCGGGGTGCTCGTCGGGGTGCCCGAGGTAGCGCTCGGTGTAGTGCGTGTCGTAGAGCCGCCAGTCCGTCACCGGCGCGCCGGCGACCGCGGCGTGGAAGACGTCGGGGCGGCGCAGCACCGCGAGCGCGGCGAGGTAGCCGCCGAAGGACCAGCCGCGGACGGCCACGCGGTCGAGGTCGAGGTCGCCGACCTGCTCGGCCGCCGCGTGCAGGGCCGCGACCTGGTCGTCGAGCACCGGCGTCGCGAGGTCGCCGTGCACGGCGCGCTCGTACGCCGGCCCCCGCCCGGGCGTGCCGCGCCCGTCGGCGACGACGACCGCGAAGCCCTGGTCGGCGAACCACTGGCTGGTCAGGAAGGCCCCGCGCGCGGCCAGGACCCGCTGCGAGTGCGGCCCGCCGTAGGGGTCGAGCAGCACGGGCAGGCGGCGCGCACCCGGCACGTGGTCGCGCGGCAGCAGCACCGCCACCGACGGCCCGCCCTCGGCCGTCGCGACGCGGCGCACCGCGGGCTCCAGGCCGGGCGACTCGGCGTAGGAAGCCACCGGCACCGCCGACCCGTCGGCGCGCAGGACGCTGGTGCGGGTGCCGTCGGTGTCGAGGTCGCCGCCGGCGAGCACGGTCGTCCCCCCGGCGCGGCGCCCGGACCAGACGCCGTGCTGCGGGCTCACGCGCGCCGCACCGCCCGCCCGCGACCACGCCCACAGCGTCACGTCCTCGGGACGCTCGGCGGCGGTGAACAGCACGGTGTCGCCGTCGACGTCGGCCACGCCCCGCACCTGGAGTCCGGGCGGGGTGACGGGCTCGTCGTCGACGACCAGGCACCGCGTGTCGTCGCGGTCGGCACATCGCACCAGCGCGCCGTCGGACAGGTGCGCGGGCACGCCGACCACGAGGTCCACCCACACGTCGTCGGTGTCGCTCGCCAGCACCGTCGCGGCGCCGGTGTCGGGGTCGACGCGGCGGGTGTCGACGCGGCGCTGGTCGCGGGTGGACACGGTGACCAGCAGGTCGTGGACGTCCCAGGTGACGCCCGCGAGGTACTCGGTGTCCTCGCCCGCGTCGACGTCGACGCGGGTGCCGTCGAGGTCGACCACGGCCAGCGACACGAGCGCGTTCGCCGTGCCGGCTGCGGGGTACGCGGTCTCGGTCGGGGTGCGGTCGGGACGTGCCGGGTCGGCGATCCACCAGCGGGCCACGGGGGCGTCGTCGACGCGGGCCACGGCGAGCTGCGAGCCGTCGGGCGACCACCAGTAGCCGCGGTAGCGGTGCATCTCCTCCGCGGCCACGAACTCGGCGAGCCCCCACGTCACCGTCGGGCCGTCCTCGTCGGCGTCGCCGCCCGGACCCGCCCCGACGAGGAGGTGCGTGGTGCCGGTGGCGCGCTCGTGGACGTACAGCGCGCCCCCGCGCACGAACGCGATCCGGGCGCCGGTGGGGTCCGGCCGCGGGTCGACGACCGGGCCCTCGACGGGGACCGTCTCCGGGCGGGCGCCCGGGACGAGGTCCACGGTGAACGCGCGCCCGGCGAGCACGAAGACGGCGAGACGTCCGGACGCGTCGAGGGCGTACTCGACCACGCCGCCCGACTGCTCGCGCACCCGCTCGCGGCGGGCCCGCTCCTCGGGCGGCAGATCGTCCTCCCCGGGCACGTCGAGCTCACGCGGGTCGACGAGCAGGTGCTCCTCCCCCGCCGCCACGTCGAGCAGCCACAGGCAGGTGACCGGGTCGTCGCCGCCCTTGCTCCGCAGCAGCACGACCCGCGCGCCGTCGGGCGAGACGGTGGGGCGGCGGGGGGCGCCGAGCGTGAACCGCCGGGTGGCGGCCTGGCGGCGCGGGAAGCTGGCCGGAGGATCTGGTGCGGCGGGCTCGGCGGTCACGTCTGCAGTGTGCCGCGTCCCCCGGCGACGACGCCGGAACCCGTTCGCGGGCAGCCGATAGGCTCGCGGGCGTGGCGGAGACGGAACGGCGCAGGATCGCCCTGACCGGGATCAAGCCCAGCGGCGAGCCGCACCTGGGCAACTACGTGGGCGCGATCCGGCCCGCACTCGAGCTCGCCCGTACCGCCGACTTCGACTCGCGGTACTTCATCGCCGACCACCACGCCCTCACCGGCACCCCGGCCGCGGGCGACATCGCCGCGTGGACCCGCTCGGTGGCCGCCACGTGGATCGCCGCGGGCCTCGACCCCGAGCGCACCGTCTTCTACAAGCAGTCCGACGTGCCCGAGACCTTCGAGCTGACGTGGATCCTCTCCTGCGTGACCGGCAAGGGGCTGATGAACCGGGCGCACGCCTACAAGGCGGCGCGCGACCGCAACGTCGCCGCCGGGGAGGACCCGGACGCCGGCATCAACCTGGGTCTCTACGACTACCCGGTGCTCATGGCCGCGGACATCCTGATCATGGAGTCCGACCTGGTGCCGGTCGGACGCGACCAGCTCCAGCACGTCGAGATCGCCGCCGACGTCGCCGGCAGCTTCAACCACCGTTACGGCGAGGGCTTCCGGCTGCGCATCCCCGAGGCCGTCGTGCCGCCGGAGACCACCGGCCACACGCTGCCGGGCCTCGACGGCCGCAAGATGAGCAAGTCCTACGACAACTACATCCCGCTCTTCCTGCCCGCGTCGAAGCTCAAGAAGCTGGTGCGTCGTATCCCGACCGACTCCACGCCGGTCGAGGCGCCCAAGGACCCGGACTCGTCGGCAGTGTTCCAGATCCTCGCCCAGTTCGCCGAGCCCGAGGTCGTCGCCGACACCCGCAAGCGGCTCGAGGCCGGCGGCGTGGGGTGGGGCGAGCTGAAGAACCAGCTGGCCGACGTGCTCGAGGACGAGCTGGGGCCCCTGCGGGCGCGCTACGAGGAGCTGGTGGCCCCCGACAGCGAGCTGGACGCGATCCTCGCCCGCGGCGGGGAGATCGCCCGCGAGCAGGCGTCGCGCGTGCTGCGCGGGGTGCGCCGGGCCGTGGGCGTCGAGGTCTGAGACCGGCTCCCGCTCAGCCGATCGGCGCCGCGCCCCCACGCAGGACGTCGCCGGTCGACTCGGCGTGACGCCGCGGGGCCGGCAGGCCGGCGACGAGCCCGTCCCAGCCGCCGCGCCGCCCCATCTCCTCGGGGGTCTCCGGCACGTCGGGCAGTTCACCCAACCAGAGGCGCAGCGGGCCGGTGTCGAGCGGGCGCAGCGCCCCCTCGGGGTCGGTGGCCTCCGCGCGCCGTCGCAGCCAGGTACCGAGGGCGAGCGCCGTCACGACGGACGCGACGCACCACCCGACCACCAGGACCGCGACCCACATGAGGACCGGCACGGACACCTCCGACGTCGGGGAGCGGACCGCGGTGACCGAGCGTGCTCGATGGTGCACCGCGTGCGTTCTCCTCGAGGATGGCAGCTCGGGCCGATCGACGGGTAGCGCCTCACTCGATCGGAGGTCCGAGGATCGACCGTCGGGCGCCGTCCACTGACCGTCGAGCGGCAGCGATGACCGTTCACCGCCCTGCGTCGGCCGTTCGTCCTGTCGATCGGTCCTCGTCCTCAACGTTCTCAGGTTTCGCGTCCAGAGCAGCTGCGATACGCCGAGCGACGTCGGCCGACTCGTCCGGGGAGGCGTACGGGTGGCGGGGTCCGAGGAAGAACCGCAGTCCGTCCTTCGGCCGCCGCGGGATCACGTGCAGGTGCAGGTGCGGGACCGACTGGCTGATCACGTTGTTGACGAGCACCAGCGAGCCCGGCGCGTCCATCGCGGTCTCGACGGCCCGTTCCAGCCGCTGCGCGAGCGCGGCGAAGGCGGGCAGCTCGTCGGCGGGCAGGTCGGCGAGGGTGGTGACGTGGGTCCGCGGGACGAGCAGGACGTGACCGTGAAACACCGGCTTGGTGTCGAGGAAGGCCAGGGTCGACGGACCGGCGTGGACGACGTCGGCGGGCGCGTCGCCGGCGACCACGGCGCAGAACGCGCAGGGCTTGCTCACACCGCGCAGCGTCGCAGGCGTGCCCGGCGGCGGATGGATCGGCCCGCCCCGAGCGTTGGGACGGGCATGGAGGCGCCCACCCTGCTCGTCATCGGCCACGAGACCGATCCGGACGTCGTGCCCGTCCAGGCCGGCACGCTGACGTCGTGGGCGGCGGAGCGCGACGTGCGCGTCGTACCCGTCGCGATGAGAGGCACCGGCTCCACCGGCCCGTTGCCCGACCCGGCGGCCGTCGACGCGATCGCCGTCCTCGGCTCGGTGCAGGGGGCGTGGGACGACGCGGTGCCCTGGCTGGGCGCGGAGATCGCCTACCTGCGGACCGCCATCGCGGCCGGGATCCCGGTGCTCGGCATCTGCTTCGGTGGCCAGCTCCTGGCGCGCGTCCTCGGGGGGCGCGCCGAGCCGGCGTCCGAGCGGCGCGAGAACGGCTGGCAGGAGGTCACCACCCACGCGCCCGAGGTGGTCGTGCCCGGACCGTGGATGGAGTTCCACTTCGACACGTTCACCCCGCCGGCATCGTCGGAGGTGCTCGCCGTCTCCGAGCGCTGCACCCAGGCGTTCCGCCAGGGCGCGCACCTCGGGGTGCAGTTCCATCCCGAGATCACCCCGGCGGAGTTCGACCTCTGGGTGGACCGCTGGACCGGCACCCCGTTGGAGGAGCGGCTGCCCGACCTCGGCATCGACCCCGTGGCGCTGCGCGCCGAGACCGTCGCGCGCGCCGAGGAGTCACGGGCCGCGAGCCGGGTGCTCTTCGACGCCTTCGCCGCGCGCGCCGGGCTCCGCAGCGAGTCGGCCGCGTGAGCGCGGCGGGGATGAAGGTCCGGCTCGGGATCGGGACGGGGTCGTCACGCGCGACGCCGGCGGAGGCCACGGCGTCCCATGTCCTCGAGTCCGACGTCCGCGAGTCCGACGTCGGCGAGTCCGACGTCCGCGAGCTCGTCGACGGCAGCGAGGCCCGTGGCATCGACTCGGTGTGGTTCCCCGACCGCATCGCCGCGCCGAGCCTCGAGCCGCTGGTGGCGCTCGGCTGGGCGGCCGGGCGGACCCGCTCGCTCAAGCTGGGCACCGGCGTCGTCGTCCTGCCCGGGCGCAACCCGGCGGTGGTCGCCGCGCAGCTGGCCTCGCTCGCCGCGCTGGCGCCGCGGCGCATCCCGCCCGTGTTCGGCCTGCGCTCCGCCACCGCCGCGGAGCGCACCGCCTACCCCGTCACCGGTCCGCGCGCCGAGGTCTTCGAGGAGTCCCTCACAGCGGTGCGGCGCCTGCTCAGCGAGGAGTCGGTGACCTTCCGCGGCCGCCACGTGGTGCTGGAGGACGCGACGGTCGGGCCCCGACCCGCCCGGCCCCTGGACCTCTGGCTCGGGGGTCTCGTGCCGGCCGCCCTGCGACGCGTCGGGCACCTCGGTGACGGGTGGGTGGCCTCGTTCGTCACCCCGGCCGAGGCCGGCGCCGCCCGGGCGACGATCGCGGCCGCCGCCCGGGAGGCGGGCCGGGAGGTCGAGGACGACCACTACGGCACGAACCTGCTCGTCCTGCCGCCCGGCGCGGCCGACGACCAGGCCGACCGGGCGCGGGCCGCGGCCGCCCACCGGCGTCCCGAGGTCGACCCGCGCGAGCTGGTCGCCGACGGCTGGGACGCGGCGCGGCGGCAGGTCGAGCGCTTCGTCGACGAGGGCATCACCAAGTTCGTCGTCCGCCCCGGTGTGGCCCCCGGGTCGTGGTCGGAGTTCCTCGACGGGTTCGTCGAGCACTCGTCCCGCTCGAGACGACGCTCAGCGGCTCCCCAGCACCCGGGTGATCGCGATCTCCAGCACCACGCGGCGCGGGTTCTCCCGCGGCGTGCGGTAGCGCTGCGCGTAGCGGCGTTCGGCGTCGGCGACGCTGTCGGGGTCGTCGCGGACCACCGCCCTCCCCTCGAGCGTCGACCACCGCGCGCGGTCGACCTGGCTGACCGCCACCCGTGCGCCGTCCTCCCCTGCCGCGCGCACGTGGCGGGCCTTCGCGCTGGTGCCCGAGGTGATGACGCGGGCGGTCGCGGTGTCCAGGTCGAGCGTGACGCCCACGGGCACGACGTGCGGCGACCCGTCGCGGCGCAGGGTCGTCAGCGTGCACAGGTGGTACTCGGACCAGAACTGCGCGAACTCCTCGCCCCGGGCGTGCAGGTCGGCCGGTGTGACGGTCATGGACACGATCGTGCCCGGCTCCGGCGCGCGGGTGATCACCCGCCCTGTGGCGGCGCCGCCTGGGTCCGCTGCACCGTGTCGGCCAGCCACACCCAGAACCGCGGGTCGAGCGGCGAGGTGGTGGGGATCGCGGCCTGGGGCTCGACGGCGTACGTCTCGCCGATCACGTAGCCGTCCCCCCCGGACGACGCGGTCTCGCCGCCGACGGTGGTGCGCCGCGAGGTCGGCTCCGAGGACCCCGACGACGGATCGCCGTCCGCGGTGGCCCGCACGGTGGTCTCGTCGGCGGTCGATTCCTCGGTCGATTCCTCGGGCGATTCCTCGGTGGATTCCTCGGTGGATTCCTCGGTCGCTCGCTCCGTGGTGGTGGCCCGCGCGCTCGGGTCGGACGAGGAGCCCGACGACGACTCGGTGGGCTCGGCACTGGTGCGGGTGGTGGTGCGGGTGGAGGTGCGCTCCGCCGATTCGCTCGTCGGCTCGGTGCTACGCGCCGTGGTGCGGTCGGTGGTGGCCTCGGTGGTCCGGGACGAGGTCGAGGTCGGCTCGTCGAGGCCGGGCAGCAGGGACCCGTCGTCGCCCACGTCGGGGCTGCTGCGCGTGGTCAGCGAGGCGCCGGTGGTGGGGTCGACGGTGGTGGTCGTGCCCGTCGTCGGGTCGGTCGTCCTCGTGACGCCGGTGGACGGATCGGTGGTCGTGGTGGGGGCCGTGCTGGGAGCCGTGCTGGGAGCCGTGGTCGTCAGGTCGCTCGCGTCGGTGAGGTCGGTGGGCAGCGGCCAGCCCTCGGGGGTCGTGCGCGGCGCCGGACGCTCCGCCGCGCCTCCGCCGGACGTGGTGGTCGGCGCGGTCGTGCCCGACGTCGCCGGGGTGGCATCCGTGGGCAGCGGCCAGCCCTCGGGCGTGGTGCGGGGCAGGGACCTCTCCGCGGTCTCGGGTGTCGTGGCGTGAGGAGTGGTGTCCGGGATGGTCGTGTCGTCCGTGGCCGCCGGCCCGCCGGTGGGCAGCTCGAGCGTCGGCCGCCCGTCCGGCGTCGTCGACGGGGCGCCGGTCGACGGCTCCGGACGCGCCGAGGTCGTGTCCGCGGGCGCGTCGGGCAGGAGGTCGGGCAGCAGGCGCCCGCCGGGCTCCCCGTCGTCGCCGCGGTCATCGCCGTCACCGCGGCCGTCGCCCCTCCCCTCACCGCGGCCGGCGCCACCTCCCCCGCCGTTGTCCCCGCCGTTGTCCCCGCCGTTGCCGCCGCCCCGGCCGTCGGGCGAACCGGTGGGCTCGTCGCGGGTGGGGTCGGGCATGAGGGGCAGGTCGAGGATGGGGCCGGGGTCGTCGGCGGCGGTCGGCGTCTCTCGCGGGCCGGGGTCGCGAGGGGTGTCGCGCGGTGCGATGGGCTCGGGGACGTCGACGGCCACGGGCGGCTCGAGGGGCTCGACGGGGTCGGGCGAGCTCTCCGCGCCGGGCAGCGGCAGCGGGTCGAGGCTCGGCCCGAGCTGGTCGAACCCCGGCGGTGGCGTGACGGGCTGCTCGGCGCCCGGCAGTGCGGGCTCGCCCGGCGAGGTCGACGGCGGGCCGAGCGGACGTGAGCCGGGGAGCGGGATCGGCGTCAGCGGCGGGGCGACGTCGTCCGGGAGGGCGGTGTCGGGGAGCGCCCGGGCGTCGGCGGGCGGCGCGGGCTCGGGCTCGTCCGCGTCCCCGGACCCCTCACCGCCGTCGAGTGTCTCGGACGTGGTGGGCACGTCGGTGGCGCCGCCGGTGAGCCCGGTGGCGTCGTCGCGGGGGCCGGGGACCACCGTGCTGCCGACCCCGACCAGGGCGGCGACGAGCGCGACGGTGAAGAGCGTGGTGACCACGATGTTGCGCGGCGTGCGGAACGGCCACGGTCGCGGACGCGGTGCCGGGTTCCAGCCTCGGGACGAGGTGGACGGCATGCAACCCCCTTCGAAACCAGCCCGCCCCCGACAGCGGCCAGGACCGCTCGGCCCCGGAGATCCGTACGGTACGCCGCCCGGGTGTCCCGGGTCAGCCGTTCCGCGGGGAACCCGGGACACCCGTCGGGCACGATGGAGGGCGTGGGTGCCCTTCCCGGGACGAGCGACGTCGCGCGTCCCCCGATCCCGGACGCGCCGACCCCCCGACTCGACCTGGACCTGGCCGCCGTGCGCCGCGCCTATCGCGCGATGCGCATCGCCCTGCCCGAGGTCGAGCTCTGCTACGCGGTGAAGGCCAACCCGCATCCCGACGTCCTCGCCCTGCTGGTCGCCGAGGGCGCCTCGTTCGACCTCGCAAGCCCGGGTGAGCTCGATCTCTGCCTGCTCGCCGGCGCCCGCCCCGCCGGCCTGTCGTGGGGCAACCCCGTGAAGAAGGTCACCGACGTCCGCGCGGGCCGCGCGGCGGGGGTCGCCCGGTTCACCACCGACGCCCCCGCCGACGTCGACCTGCTCGCCAGGGAGGCGCCGGGCGCCACGGTGGGGGTGCGGCTGGCGGTGGGCGACGACGGCGCGGCCACGCCCTTCGCGGGCAAGTTCGGCGCGACCGAGGACGAGGCCGTCGCACTCCTGCGCCGTGCCCGGTCGGCGGGCCTGGACGCGGCGGGCATCGGGTTCCACGTCGGCTCCCAGCAGCGCGACGCGGCGGCGTGGGCGCGCGGGATCGACGCCGCCGCCCGCGTGGCCGCCCGCCTCGGCGACCACGCGCCGACGGAGCTGAACCTCGGTGGCGGCTTCCCCACCCCGCACGCCGACGGACCGACCCCCGACGTCACCGCGTGCGCCACCGCGATCCGCGGCGCCCTCGCCGTCCACGCCTCGTGGTGGCGGCCACGGCTGATGGCCGAGCCGGGGCGGGCGCTGGTGGCCGAGGCCGGTGTGCTGCGCGCCGAGGTCGTGCTCGTCGCCGAGCGGGCGGGACGACGGTGGGTCTACCTCGACGTCGGGCGATACCAGGGCCTCGCCGAGACCGAGGACGAGATGATCGTGTACCGCCTGCGTACACCCGGCCGGTGCGGGGAAACCGAGCGAGCCGTCCTGGCCGGGCCGACCTGCGACGGTGACGACGTCCTCTACCGGGACACCGACGTGCGCCTGCCCGTCGACCTCGCGCCCGGCGACGTCGTCGAGTTCCTCGGCGCCGGCGCCTACACCGCCAGCTACGCCTCGATCGGCTTCAACGGGCTGCCCCCGCTGCCCGTGCACACCCACGAGAACCCGGAGGAAGGTGGAATTGACGACCACGTCCACGACCCCGACCATGCGCCCGGCCCCGACCGGTGACCCCGCGTCGTTCGCGGGCCGCCACGTCCTCGCCGAGCTGCGCGGCGTCGACGCCGCCGTCCTCGGCGACGAGCAGCGGGTCACCGAGGCCCTGCGCCGCGCGCTCGACGCCGGCGGCGCGACGGTCCTCGACGTCGTCGCGCACCGGTTCGAACCGCAGGGCACCACGGTGATGGCGCTGCTCGCGGAGTCGCACGCCTCGGTGCACGCCTATCCCGAGGCCTCCGCGGCGTTCGTGGACGTGTTCACCTGTGGCGTGCAGGCCGACCCGGAGACGGTGGTGGACGCACTGGGCCACGAGCTCGGCGCCACCGAGGTGCGCGCCCAGGTGGTGGCCCGCGGGGCGGGGCTCGCGCCCGCCGCGGGCGGCCGCGAGGTCGACGAGCCGCTGGCGCCGGGAATGCGGCGGCGCTGGCGTCTCGACGAGGTGCTCTGGCGGGGGCGTACGGAGTGGCAGGACATGGTGGTCGCCCGCACCGCGCAGGGGGTGTCCCTGTTCTGCGACGGCGAGCGCCAGTCCACCGAGGCCACCCAGCTCGTCTACCACGAGGCCCTGGCCGTGCCCCCGATGCTGCTGGCCGACGAGCTGCGCTCGGTGCTGGTGATCGGCTCGTCCGAGGGTGTCGTGTCCCAGCTCGCGGTGAACGCCGGCGCCACCCGCGTCGACCACGTCGACATCGACACCGAGTGCGTGCGGCGGTGCGCCGAGCTGCTGCCCTACGGTTACACGCCCGCCGAGCTGGCGGCGGCCGAGGCCGGCGAGGGGCCGGTGCGGATGCACTACGCGGACGGCTGGCAGTTCCTCGCCGACGCCGCCGCCCGGGGCGAGCGCTGGGACGTCGTGATCGTCGACCTACCCGACGAGCCCGTGGAGGTCACCGACCCCGCCCAGCACGCCCGCCTCTACGGCAGCGCGTTCCTGCGCCGGTGCCTCGAGGTCCTCACCCCCGGCGGGGTCGTGTGCTCGCAGGCCGGCTGCCCGACGGTGTGGCGCCACGACACCCTCCAGCGCATGACCCGGCGCTTCGACGAGGTGTTCACCACGGTGCTGCCGTACTGCTCCGACGAGCACGAGTGGGCCTACCTCACCGGCCGCGCCGACGCGGTCGACGACCCAGTGGCGCTTGCCGCCTCCCGGCTCGACCGCTTCCCGTCGCTGACCTCGATCGACGCCGACGCCCTGCGTCGCGGCGCCGTCCTGCCGTTCGCGCTCCGCGCTGGTGAGCGCTCGCCCGTCGCCTGACGCGGGTACGGCCCATCGTCCGGGTCCGGCTGCGATCGACGAACCGCAGCCGGAAGGGACGTTCGGCCACTCGGGTCAGGTCGCCCGGGCCGTGAGCGTGGTGGGCGGCGTCCCTACGGTCGGCACGACGGATCGAGGTTCGGGGACGGAGGTGGCATGCCGGCACGCACCCGGGTGGCCACCGTCCGCGAGCTTCTCGTCGGTGGGGCGCTGATCGGGGCGACGCTCGTCGGAGCGCCGCTGCTGCGCTCCCGGTACAACCGTTGGGGCGCCACCGACGACGAGGTCGCCCGTCCTCTGCCCGGTGACGAGCTCGTCGAGCGACCGAAGCTGGGCTACACGCGAGCCGTGACCATCGACGCGCCGCCCGAGGAGGTGTGGTCGTGGCTCGTGCAGTTCGGGCAGGACCGCGGCGGTTTCTACAGCTATGACGCGCTCGAGAACCTCGTCGGCTGCGACATCCACAGCACCGACCGGGTCCTGCAGACCCACCAGCACCTCGTCCCGGGTGAGGTGATCCGCTCGGGGGGCAGGGATCGCTTCCCGTGCTGGGTCGTCATGGAGGTGGACCCACCGCACAGCCTGGTCCTCCAGGGCGCGGGCACTCCCGCCGACGTCGTCGTCCCCGAGATCGTCCACGGCGAGCCCCCGGGTGGGTACGTGGCCTCCACCTGGCAGTGGCACCTCGAGCCGGTCGACGGAGGTGGACGCACCCGACTGCTCGTGCGGCAACGGTGCACCTACGGCCACGGGCAAGCCGTCCTGTGGCACCTCGTCGAACCACTGAACTTCGTCATGGAACGCCGGATGCTCCTGGGCCTCAGGGAGCGGGCCGAGGCCGGGAGGCGACCGGTGCAGGGGACCGGACGGCACGAGCTCGTCCGGGTGGCGACGACGGCGCCCTCGTCGCACAACACACAACCGTGGCGTTTCGTGATCGGCGACGATCAGGTGCTCGTCGGGGCCGACCGAACGCGGCGCCTCCCGGTCAACGACCCCGATGACCGAGAGCTGATCATCAGCTGCGGAGCGGCGGCCTTCACCTTCGAGGTGGCCGCCCGGCACGCCGGTCTGGTCCCGATCGTGGAACGGCTCCCCGACGGCGAGAAGCCCGATCTGCTGTACCGCCTGTCGCTGTCCGGTGGCGCGGTCTCCGACACCGGGAGCGACATCGAGACCCTGTACCGCGCCGTCCACGCGCGCCGCACCACGCGAGGCGGGTTCACCGACGACCAGCCGGCTCCGGAACTCCTCGAAAAGCTCGCCGGAATCGTTGCCGGCCACGGCGCCTGGCTCGAGCTCGTCGACGAACGCCGGCGCGCGCCGGTCGCCGCGCTGATCGCCGAGGGCGACCGGACGCAGTTCGCGGACCCGCGGTGGCGCCATGAGCTCGCCTCCTGGTTGTGCGCGCGCCGCGCGGACGACGGACTCGCCGTGCCGTCGCTCGTCGTCCCGGTCGCGCGCGGTGTCGTTCGCCATCTCGACCTCGGACGGTCGGCGGCGCGCCGCGACCACCACCTGGCCGTCGCGGCCCCGGTCCTCGCGGTGCTGGGGACCACCGAGGACCGTGTCCGGGATCGGCTCGTTGCGGGTGAGGCCCTCCAGCACGTCCTGCTGGCGTCGGCGGCCCACGGTGTCCACGCCGGCTACCTGAACCAGCCGTGCCAGGTCCCCGAGCTCCGCCCCCGACTCCGTGAGGTCCTCGACCGCCCCGGCCACCCACAGGTCGTCCTGCGACTCGGCCGCCCGACGAATCCCCCGGCGCCGGCGCCCCGCCGGCCGGTCGAGGCCGTCGTCGACCTCGTCGGGACGTGACGGCGGGGACCGGCCCCGTGGTCCGGCCGCGCCCTCGTCACCTCCCGCCGAGCGCGGCGGCCAGCGGCTCGGGGATCGGCGTCTTCGTCCAGGTGTCCGTGGCCAGGACGACGTAGACGTTGCGCCCGGTGACGGCGACCTCCTCGGCCGAGCGGTACACCGCGAAGCCGAGGGTGAAGCTCGTCGTCCCCTGCCGCTCGCACGTCACCTCGACGCGCGCGTCGTCCCGCCAGCGGACCGAGCCGCCGTAGTCGAGCTCGGAGTGCACGACCATCACGTCGTAGCCGGCCGCGATCAGCTGCGGGTAGGGCAGCCCGACGTGGTCGAGGAAGCCGGTGAACGCCTCGTCGAACCACGTCAGGTAGTGGCCGTTGAACACCACGCCCTGCTGGTCGATCTCCGCGTAGCGCGGGACGACGGGGAACGCGAACGCCTCAGGCACGGAGCTCCGGGAAGTCCTCGTCGCGGTACTCGCCCTCGGGCGCGCTGCCCCCCGCGGGGTCCGAGCGCAGGTCGGTCTCGCGCGTGCGCAGCTCGACGCGTCGGATCTTCCCGGAGATCGTCTTGGGCAGCTCCGCAAACTCCAGGCGTCGCACCCGCTTGTAGGCGGGCAGGTGCTCGCGGGCATGGCGCAGGATCTCCAGCGCCGTGTCCCGCGTGGGCTCGTAGCGCGACGAGAGCACGACGTAGGCCTTCGGCACGGCCAGGCGCAGCGGGTCCGGCGACGGGACGACGGCCGCCTCCGCGACCGCGTCGTGCTCGATGAGCACGCTCTCCAGCTCGAACGGGCTGATCCGGTAGTCCGACGCCTTGAACACGTCGTCGGACCGGCCGATGTAGGTGATGTAGCCGTCCTCGTCGCGGGAGCCGACGTCGCCGGTGTGGTAGACGCCGTCGCGCATCACCTCGTCGTTGCGCTCCGGGTCGTCCTTGTAACCGACCATCAGCCCCACCGGACGCGCCGCGAGGTCGATGCAGATCTCGCCCTCGTCGCCGCGCTCGCCGGTGACCGGGTCGACGAGCACGATCGAGAAGCCCGGCACGGCCCGTCCCATCGAGCCGTCCTTGACGGGCTGGCCCGGTGTGTTGCCGATCTGCAGCGACGTCTCGGTCTGCCCGAACCCGTCGCGGATCGTCATGCCCCACGCCTCGCGGACCTGCTCGATCACCTCGGGGTTCAGCGGCTCCCCCGCGCCCACGAGCTCGCGCACGGGCACCTGCACGCGGGAGAGGTCGGCCTGGATGAGCATCCGCCACACCGTGGGCGGTGCGCAGAACGTGGCCACGCCCTTCTCCACCATCACGTCGAGCAGGCGGTCGGCGTCGAACTTCGTGTAGTTGTAGATGAAGATCGTCGCCTCGGCGCACCACGGCGCGAAGACGTTCGACCACGCGTGCTTGGCCCAGCCGGGCGAGGCGACGTTGAGGTGCACGTCGCCGGGCTGCAGGCCGATCCAGTACATCGTCGTGAGGTGGCCGACGGGGTAGCTCGTGTGCGTGTGCTCGACGAGCTTGGGCTTGGCCGTGGTGCCGCTCGTGAAGTACAGCAGCAGCGTGTCGTCGCCCCTGGTGACGCCGTCGGGCGTGAACTCCGCGGGCGCGTCGTAGGCGGCGGCGTGGTCGAGCCAGGGCTCGGTGATGCGGGCTTCCGTCCCCGAGCCCACGGCGATCCTCGTGTACTCGCCGGGCACGTCGTCGAACTTGTCGACGTCGACGTCGCGCACCACGACGTGGCGGGCGTGCCCGCGGTCGATGCGGTCGCGCAGGTCGGAGGGGCCGAGCATCGGCGTCGACGGGATGAGGATCGCGCCGAGCTTCATCGCCGCGAGGATCGTGTCCCACAGCTCGACCTGGTTGGCGAGCATCAGGATGATCCGGTCGCCGCGGGCGACACCCTGCGCGCGCAGCCAGTTCGCGACCCGGTTCGACCGCTCGCTCATGTCCGCGAAGCTGTAGATCGCCTCGCGGCCGTCCTCCTCGAGGATCCACAGCGCGGGCCGCTGGGACGTGCCGGGGTCGGCGCCGATGGCGTCGAAGTGCTCCAGCGCCCAGTTGAACTCGTCGAGGTGCGGCCACGCGAAGTCGCGCATGGCCGCGTCGTAGTCCTCGCGCCGCTCGAGCAGCAGATCCCGCGCCCGGCGGAACTCGCTCGCGGCCTTGCTCAGCTCGGGCACTGCGGGACCTCCTCGACTCTCCGACCCTGGCAGCCGGTGGCGAGGCGGTTCTACCACCTCGCCCACGGCGCCGGACCCGCCTACTTGAACAGCTTGCGCAGGATCAGGAGTCCCACGAGCGCGCCGGCGGCGTAGACGGCGTACTTGACCCGCGGGTCGGCCCACTTCTGGGCGGCCATCTCCTTGCCCTGCTCCGAGAGTCGCTGCGGGTTGGCCCGCTCGGAGAGCTCGTCGAGGGCACCGGCCAGCGCCTCGCGCGCCTGCTGGATGTCCTTCTCGATGGCGTCCGTGTCCCGTGCCACGGCACCTCCTGTGTGGTCGTCGGTCGCGCTGACCGTCGCTCGTTCGCGACCGGCCGGTGGTCGGCGGCTATCCTGCCCGCCCGTGCCCGCCGATACCCGTCTGACCCCCGGTCAACCCGCGCCCGACTTCTCCCTGACCTCCGATCGGGGCGAGACGGTGTCGCTCGCGGACTTCCGCGGCCACCGCGTCCTCGTCTACTTCTACCCGGCCGCCGGCACCCCGGGGTGCACCAAGGAGGCCTGCGACTTCCGCGACAACCTCGCGACGTTCGACGACGCCGACGTGACCGTCCTGGGGATCTCGCCGGACAAGCCCGAGAAGCTCGCGAAGTTCCGCGACAAGGAGGGCCTGACCTTCCCGCTGCTCTCCGACCCGGACCGGTCGGTCATGCAGGCCTGGGGCGCGTGGGGCGAGAAGACGATGTACGGGAAGACGACCACGGGCGTCATCCGCTCGACGTTCCTCGTCGACGCCGACGGGAACGTCGAGGAGGCCCAGTACGGGGTCAAGGCCACCGGCCACGTGGGCCGGCTGCTGCGCGACCTGAAGCTGTAGGGAGTGCCGGCGGCGGGATTCGAACCCGCACTGTACGGCATCTAAAGCCGTCCGCTCTGCCGATTGGCGTACGCCGGCCCGCCGTTCGGACGAGTTGCCCGGCCGGTGGCTGCTGAGTCGACGATACGAGGCCGATCGTTGACGACGCGAGCAGGGCGGCGATGATCGCTCCAGGTGCTCCGTCGACCCGATGTGACGAGGTCGGAGGAGCACCGGGGGCGATCTTGCCTACAGAAGCGCCCGGACGGCCGCCGCGACCTCGTTCGCGGCCTCCAGGGGCACGAAGTGGCCGACGTCCTCGAGGTGGTGGACGCCGCGGAGGTCGGTGAACGCCTGCTCCAGGCCCTCGGCGAGGCGGGGCGGGAAGAGCGGGTCGCGGTCGCCCCAGAGCACCGTCGTCGGCACGGTAACCGGCGGTGCCGGGTCGGCGCCGCGCGCCGCGAGGGCGATCGCCACGGTCGCCGAGCCCGAGCGGTACCAGTTCAGCGACGCCGTGAAGGCGCCCGGCCGCGCATAGGCCGCCACGAGGTCGTCGGTGACCCCGTCCTCCGCGGCGATCCCGCGATGCCCCCAGCGCGACCAGAAGTGCTCGAGGTAGGTCCGCACGGCGTCCGCCGACCCGTCGATCAAGCTCGACGCCAGGGCCAGCTGGTGGAAGTCCTGGTACCAGAACTCGGCGCGGTGGTCGTCGTCGAGCGCCGCCCCCGCCGACCCCGGGTGCACCGCGTTGCCCAGCACCAGCGCCCGCACACGCTCCGGTCGGGTGCGGGCGAGGTGGGACGCCGTCGTCGAGCCCACGTCGTAGCCCACCAGCACCGCGTCGTCGAACCCGAGGTGGTCCATCAGCTCGAGCACCGCGGCGCCCTGGGCGTCGCGCCCGAAGTCCGACGGCGGCCGCTGCTCGTCGCCCGCCGAGAACGACGCCCCGAAGCCGCGCAGGTCCGGCACGACGACCTGCGCGTCGCGTTCCAGCAGCGGCAGCAGCGCGCGGTAGTCCGAGGCGGCGCCGGGCCAGCCGTGCAGGCAGACGACGGGCACGCCGTGGCCCTCGTGGGCGTACGCGATCACGTGACGCTCTCCGATCTGTCCACGGCGAGAACGCGGAAACCCGCGTGCGACGACAACCGCGACGTCGGGTGGCCCTGCTCGCCCAGCCAGCGGGCGAGCGAGTCCGAGCCGAGGTTCTTGCTCACCACCAGGTACGACGTCCCGTCGACGCGGGGCAGCCAGCGGAGCAGCAGCTCGTGCAGCGCGGCCTTGCCCGAGCGGATCGGCGGGTTCGACCACATCTGCGCGAAGCGCACGTCCGCGGGCACCTCGTCGGGGCGGCACGCGCGGACGTTCCCCACCCGCGCGGCCGCCGCGTTGGCGCGCACCAGCTCCAGGGCGCGGTCGTTGACGTCGACCGCCCACACCGTCGACGCCGGGCGCCGGACGGCGAGCCACAGCGCGATCGGCCCGTAGCCGCAGCCGAGGTCGAGCAGGTCGCCCTCGGCGGGCTCGGGGGCGTTCTGGAGCAGCACGCGGGTGCCCTTGTCGAGCCGGCCGCGGGAGAAGACGCCGGCGTCGGTGGTGAGGTCGAGCGCGACGTCGCCGATCTCGAGCCGGAACGAGACCGGGTCGGAGGCCGACGTGGGCTGCTCGCTGAAGTACTGGTCGGTCACGACAACTCGTGCAACCTCGGCATCAGGGACCGCAGCGCCTGCGCGCGGTGGGAGACGGCATCCTTCTCCTCCGGCGCCATCTCCGCCGAGGTGCGGGACTCGCCCTCCGGCACGAACGCCGGGTCGTAGCCGAAGCCGTTGGTGCCCCGCGGCAGGCGGATCAACGTGCCCGGCCAGCGCTCCACGACCACGACCTCGCGGCCGTCGGGGTGGGCGGCCGCCGCGGCGCAGACGAACGCCGCGCCGCGGCGCTCCTCGGGGACGTCGGCCATCTGGTCGAGGACCAGCGCGAGGTTCGCCGCATCGCGCTCCGCCCGCGCGCCGCTACGTCCCGACCACCGCGCCGAGAGCACCCCGGGCATCCCGTTCAGCGCGTCGACGGTGAGTCCGGAGTCGTCGGCGACGGCCACGAGCCCGGTCGCCGCGGCGGCGTCACGGGCTTTGGCCAGCGCGTTCTCCTCGAACGTCGCGCCGGTCTCGGGCGCCTCCGGGAAGGCGGGAACGTCGTCGAGGCCGACGATCTCGATGTCCTGGGACGTGGTCAGACGACGCAGCTCCGCGAGCTTGGCGTCGTTGCGGGTCGCCAGCAGCACCCTCATCGCAGCTCCCCCGGGTACGGCTCGGCGAGCGCGGCGGTCTGCAGCTCGGTGAGCCGCGCGCAGCCCACCAGCGCCGAGTCGAGCATCGCGTCGAGCGTGGCGCGCGTGTAGGTCGCGCCCTCGCCGGTGCCCTGCACCTCGACGAGCGTGCCGGTGTCGGTGGCGACGACGTTCATGTCGACCTCGGCGCGCGAGTCCTCCTCGTAGGGCAGGTCGAGGCGCACGCGACCGTCGACGACCCCGACCGACACGGCGGCGATCGAGCACGACAGCGGCTGCGGGTCGGCGAGACGCTTGTGGGCGCGCAGCCAGGTCACGGCGTCGGCGAGGGCGACGTAGGCGCCGGTGATGGCGGCGGTGCGCGTGCCGCCGTCGGCCTGGAGGACGTCGCAGTCGACCTGGATGGTGTTCTCGCCGAGCGCGCGCAGGTCGATCGCGGCGCGCAGCGCCCGCCCGACCAGCCGGCTGATCTCGTGGGTGCGCCCGCCGACGCGGCCCTTGACCGACTCGCGGTCGCTGCGGGTGTGCGTGGCCGAGGGCAGCATCGCGTACTCGGCGGTGAGCCAGCCGAGCCCGCTGCCCTGGCGCCAGCGCGGGACGCCCTCGGTGACGCTGGCCGCGCACAGCACCGTCGTCTGCCCGAACGAGACGAGCACCGATCCTGCCGGGTGCTGCTGGAACCCGCGTCGGATGCTGATCTCGCGGAGCTCGTCGTCCGCCCTGCCGTCGCTGCGTGCCACGGGCGACCACCCTAGGAGCCGTCCGGCGCCCACCTGGTCGTCGGGCTAACTTGGGCGGTCGTGCGTACCGAGGGCCGGACGGGGCTCGTCCTGCTGGCGAGCTGCCTCGCGCAGTTCATGGTGGTGCTCGACGTCTCGATCGTGAACGTCGCCCTGCCCGCCATGCGCACGGCGCTCGGGTTCGACGCCGAGGGCCTGGCGTGGGTGGTCAACGCCTACACGCTGGCGTTCGCCGGATTCCTGCTGCTCGGCGGGCGGGCCGCGGACCTGTTCGGGCGCCGCCGCGTGTTCCTCGTCGGGCTCGGGCTGTTCGGCCTGGCGAGCCTCATCGGCGGGCTGGCGAACGATCCCGCCCTGCTGCTCGCGGCACGCGCGGTCCAGGGTCTGGGCGGCGCGGTGCTCTCCCCCGCGTCGCTGGCCATCCTGCAGACGACCTACCCCGAGGGGGCGTCGCGGTCACGGGCGTTCGGCTGGTGGTCGGCGGTCGGGGGCATCGGCGGGGCGACGGGCGGCCTGGCCGGCGGCGTGCTCGTCGGGCTGCTCAGCTGGCGCTGGATCTTCCTGGTCAACGTGCCCGTGGTGGTCCTGACCGCGGTGCTGACCGTCGCCGTGGTCCGCGAGTCCCGTGCCGCCGGACGGCCCGGCCTCGACGTCACCGGCGCCGTGCTCGTCACGGCCGGACTCGTCGCCCTGGTCTACGGCGTGGTGTCCACCGAGACCGAGCCGTGGACGTCCGTGCCGGTGCTCGGGAGCCTGGTCGCGGCCGCCGTGCTGCTCACCGCGTTCGTGCTGGTGCAGCGCCGCGTGCGCGACCCGCTGGTGCCGCTGTCGGTGTTCCGCATCCGCTCGGTGACGACGGCCAACGTCGTGATCCTGCTCGTGTCGTCGGCCATGTTCTCGATGTGGTTCTTCGTCTCCCTGCACATGCAGGGTGTGCTGGGCTTCGACGCCCTCACCGCCGGTCTGGCGTTCCTGCCGCAGTCGGGGTCGGTGGTGATCGGCTCGCAGATCTCGTCCCGCCTGCTCCCCCGCGTCGGTGCCCGCGCCCTGCTCGTCGGCGGAGCCGCGCTGACCGCTGCGGGCTTCGCCTGGTTCGCGTTCCTCACCCCGACCACGAGCTGGGTCGCCGGCGTCCTCGGGCCGGGCATCGCGGTGTCGCTGGGCATGGGCCTGGTCTTCCCCGCGGTGACGACGGCGGCCACGAGCGGGGTCGACGGTGGCCTCGCCGGCCTGGTCAGCGGCCTGGTGACGACGTCGCGCCAGATCGGTGGGGCGATCGGGCTCTCGGTGCTGTCGACCCTCGCGGTCGCCCGCGCGACGTCGGTCGGGGCCTCCGGAGCGCCGGCGCCGGCCGCGTCCACGGCGGGCACGACGGCGGCGTTCACGGTGGCGGCCGTCGTCGTGGGGGTCGCGGCACTGGTCGCGCTGCTGGTCCCGGCGCCGGCACGCAGGGGCAGCCCCGAGCCCGCCCGCGTCTAGCCCGTCCTAGATCGAGTACTTCCCGTCGGGCACGACCAGTTCGCTGGGCCCCGAGAACTCCTCGCGCGCCTCGGCCAGCAGCGCGGTGCCGTCGGCCCACGCCGGCACGTGGGTCAGCAGGAGCCGCCCGACGCCCGCCTCGCGGGCCGCACGGCCGGCCTGGCGCCCGGACAGGTGGACGCCCATCGGGCGCTCGGGCGAGTCGGTCCAGGTCGCCTCGCACAGCAGCACGTCCGCGCCGCGGGCGAGGTCGACCAGCTCGCGGCACGGACCGGTGTCCCCGGAGTAGACGAGGGTGCGGCCCTCGTGCTCGAGGCGCACCCCGTAGGCCTCGCAGGGGTGGTCGACCGGCGAGGTCGAGAGGGCGATCTGCCCGACCGCTCCCGGCCCGAGGGCGAACGGCCGGTGCACGAAGACGTCGGAGAGGTCGGTGGCCACCCGCTCGTCGGACGAGGGCGCGTAGGCGACGGCCAGGCGCACCTCGGACTCGGTGGGCCCGTGGAGCGGGAGGATCTTGCCCGGCCCGTCGGGATGGTAGCGCCGGTGCACGATCAGCCCCGAGACGTCCGCGCAGTGGTCGGGGTGGAGGTGGGACAGGACGACGGCGTCGAGGTCGAACGGGTCGATGTGCCGCTGGAGCACCCCGAACGCCCCGTTGCCGAGGTCGAGCACGAGGGTCGTGTCGTCCGCACGGACCAGGTAGCCGGAGGCCGCGGAGTGCGGCCCGGCACCGCTGCCGGAGCACCCCAGGACGATCAGTTCCACGGGCGCACCCTACGGGCCCGACCTACCCGATCGCACAGGGCAATCGCGCCGGTCAGGTCACGGATCGGAGACGGGTGTCACAGGGATCGGCTCGATCATGCCGCGGCGGGTCCGACGCGGCGACGGCGGTCGGCCGCCACGGTGAAGCGAGCGGCGAGGATGCCGCCGATCGCGCCGCACAGGTGGGCCTGCCACGAGATGCCCGGGGTGCTGGGCAGCACCCCGAACAGCAGGCCGCCGTAGATCAGGAAGAGGACGACCGCGAGCACGATCTGGCCCACCGAGCGGGCGAAGAAGCCGCGGACCAGCAGGAACGCGAACCAGCCGAAGATGATGCCGGACGCGCCGATGGTGGAGCCGGGGCTGCCGATCAGCCACGTGCCCACGCCGCTGACGATCCAGATCGTCGCGGTGACCGCGAGGAACTGCCCGATGCCACCGGCGAGCACGAGGAAGCCGAAGACGAGCAGGGGGACCGTGTTGCTCGCGAGGTGGTCGAAACCGCCGTGCAGCAGCGGCGACCAGAGGATGCCCCCGAGGCCGTCGACGGTGCGGGGCACGATGCCGTCGTCGTCGAGGCCCTGCGGCGGGTCGAGCGAGACGAACACGGTGCGGTCGGCCAGCTCGACGAGCCAGAGCAGGGCGACCACGCCGAGCATGAACAGCGCGGCGCGCAGGGGCTGGGCGGGCCACACCCGTGGCGCGGGGCGGGCCGGGACACCGGACGGGCTGGTCACGCCCTCGACACTACGGGCGCCGGCGCGGGATCCGCGTGGGTCGCGACCCTGGGTTTCCTCGGGGTCCTCACGCCCAGAGCTGGCCCTCGAGGGCCTCGGCGGCCTCCTCGAGCGTGCCGGTGTACGCGCCGGTGGACAGGTACTTCCACCCGCCGTCGCAGACGACCATGACGATGTCCGCCTCGTCGCCCCCGCCCGCGGCCTTCTCGGCCTGGCCCAGCGCGGCGTGCAGGATCGCGCCGGAGCTGATGCCCGCGAAGATGCCCTCCTGCTCGACGAGCTGGCGGGTGCGCCGCAGCGCGTCGTAGGCGCCGACCGAGTAGCGGCCGGTGAGCACGTCGGGGTCGTAGAGCTCGGGCACGAATCCCTCGGCGATGTTGCGCAGGCCGTAGACGAGCTCGCCGTAGCGGGGCTCGGCGGCGATGATCTGGCAGTCGGGCTTGTGCTCCCGCAGGTAGCGGCCGGTGCCCACGAGCGTGCCGGTGGTGCCCAGGCCGGCGACGAAGTGGGTGATCGTCGGCATGTCCCGCAGGATCTCCGGGCCGGTGCCCTCGTAGTGCGCGAGCGCGTTCCCCGGGTTCCCGTACTGGTAGAGCATGACCCAGTCCGGGTGCTGCGCGGCGATCTCCTTGGCCGTCGCGACGGCCTGGTTGGAGCCGCCGGCGGCCGGCGAGAAGATGATCCGCGCGCCGTACATCTCGAGCAGCTGGCGCCGCTCCGCGGAGGTGTTCTCGGGCATGACGCACACCAGCTCGTAGCCCTTGAGCTTGGCCGCCATCGCCAGCGAGATGCCGGTGTTGCCCGAGGTCGGCTCGAGGATCGTGCAGCCCGGCGTGAGCCGGCCCTCGGCCTCGGCCTGCTGGATCATCCGCAGCGCCGGCCGGTCCTTGATCGAACCCGTGGGGTTGCGGTCCTCGAGCTTCGCCCACAGCCGCACGTGCGGCGCGGGCGAGAAGGACGGCAGGCCCACGAGGGGCGTGTCACCCAGGGCGTCGATCAGGGACTCGTACCGGGCCATGGCTCCTGGCTCTCCTCAGCGCGTCACGGCGCTGGTCAGCGGGCACCGCCCGCCACCGCGGGCAGGATCGTCACGGTGCCGCCGTCGGGCACCTGCGCGTCCAGACCGCCGGCGAAGCGGACGTCCTCGTCGTTGACGTAGACGTTGACGAACCGGTGCAGCGACCCGTCGGTCACGAGCCGGTCCTTGATGCCGGGGTGGTTGGCCTCGAGGTCGGTGATGACCTCCTGCAGCGTCGAGCCCTCGGCCTTGACCTGCTTCTCGCCGCCGGTGTGGGTGCGCAGGATGGTCGGGATCGAGACGGTGGCGGACACGGAATCCCTCCGAGGAGTGGGTGGACGGCACGTACTGCGTCGGTACCAGGTGGACAGCGTCGCACGGGGCCGCGACATTCCGCTGACCTCGCGGTGTGGCCCGGGCGGGCCCGCCGCGTCAGGCGCGCGGGTCCGGGACGTCGGCCTTGTCGGGGACGTCGGGGGTGCCGGTGTGGGCGAACATGTAGCTCTCCACCACCTGCACCTCCTCCTCGGTGACCTCGCCGTCGACGATCCGGTAGGACCGCAGCTCGTGCTGCTCGGGATCCCGGGTGCCCACGAGCACGTAGTGGGCGAACGGCTCGCTCGCCAGCCTGATGTCGGTGCGCGACGGGTAGGGCTCGGTCGCCGTGTGCGAGTGGTACACGACGACCGGGATCTCGTCGTTGCGGTCCATCTCCTGGTAGACGCGCAGCTGCTCCATGGAGTCGAACCGGTAGAACGTCGGCGAGCGCTCGGCGTTCTCCATCGGCACGAACCGCTGCGGCCGGTCGGAGCCGTCGTCGGGGCCGGCGAGGATGCCGCACGCCTCGTCCGGGTGGTCCCGGCGCGCGTGCGCGACCATCTGCTCCACGAGGTCGGCGCGGATCACCAGCACACCGCCGAGTCTACGGACCCCGGCGGAGCTCAGCCCGTCAGCGTCGTCACCCGGCCAGGGTCGTGACGAGCGAGTCCTGCAGCCAGGTCAACCAGTGGTAGACGGGCAGGTGGTCGGCGCGGGGATCGTCGGCCGGCAGCTGCTCGGGCATGTCGTCGGTCACCTCGAGGGCGACGCCCAGCGCGAGCCGCACGTCGTTGACCGCGGCGAGCCACTCCTCGGCCTGCGACGGCGCGAGCTCCACCCGCCCGCCCCCGGCCGGGCAGGTGGTCAGCACGGTGGCGATGGCGGCCCGCTTGGCCTCGATGAGCTCGGGCTCGCGCACCGAGCGCAGCGCCGCCGAGACCTGGTCGGCGTCCCGCTCGCTCGAGGACGCGAAGTCGGGCAGCAACCGCGCCAGCACCGGGTCGTCCGGCGGGGTGGAGGGGCCGGTGCGGATGCCGGTGAGGGCGGCGAGCTCGTCGTCGGGGGCGGCGGCGCCCCGCCCGGTGAGCATCTGGTCGACCTGACCCACGAGGCCGCGCAGCACCTGCGCCTCGGGGCGCTCGAGCACCGCGACGTAGCGCACGCGGTCGCCGCGGCCCTGCCTCTTCCATGCCTTCACACGAGTCAGCTCGCCCGCTGCATGGTCGCCCACAGGCCGGCCGCGTGCAGGCGCGCGACGTCGCCCTCGACCTTCTCCCGGCTGCCCGACGACACCGTGGCCCGGCCCTTGTGGTGCACGTCGAGCATGAGCGCGGTCGCCTTCGCCTTGTCGTAGCCGAAGAGCTTCTGGAACACGTAGGTCACGTAGGACATGAGGTTGACCGGGTCGTTCCAGACGATGGTCTGCCAGGGCGTGTCGGCGAGGGTCGCCTCGTCGACGGCCTCCTCGGCACGCTCGTCGACATCCGGCTCGGCCGGTGCGGAGAGGCGGACCCACGGCACCGAGCGCGGCGGAGCCGGCGCGCCGAGGACCGAGGACTGCATGTGTCCATCGTGGCACCCCGGCGGGCTGTGCCGCACGGGGGCGCACCACTCCCGCCTAGGCTGGAACGGTGACCCGGCCGAGCACCGTGCCCAGTACTGCGCTGCCCAGTACCGGGCTGCCCAGTACCGGGCTGCTGACCGACCAGTACGAGCTGACCATGCTCGACGCCGCGCTCGCCGACGGCACGGCCTCGCGGCGGTGCACGTTCGAGGTCTTCGCGCGCAGCCTGCCCCACGGGCGCCGCTACGGGGTCGTCGCCGGGATCCCGCGGCTGCTCGACGCGCTGGCGCGGTTCACCTTCGGCGACGAGGAGATCCGCGTGCTGTGCGACGCGGGCGTGCGCGACCGCGTGGCCGAGTACCTCTCCGGGCACCGCTTCGGCGGCGACATCACCGGCTACCAGGAGGGCGAGCTGTACTTCCCCGGTTCGCCGGTGCTCTCGGTGAGCGGGACCTTCGCCGAGTGCGTGCTGCTCGAGACCCTCGTGCTCTCGGTGCTCAACCACGACTGCGCGATCGCCTCCGCCGCCGCCCGGATGGCCACCGCGGCCAACGGGCGCCCCCTGATCGAGATGGGCTCGCGGCGCACGCACGAGGAGGCGGCGGTGGCCTCGGCCCGCGCGGCCTACCTCGCGGGGTTCGCGGCGACGTCGAACCTCGAGGCCCACCGGCGCTTCGGGGTCCCCACCACCGGCACCAGCGCGCACGCGTTCACGCTGCTCCACGACTCGGAGGCCGACGCGTTCCGCGCGCAGGTCGAGGCGCTCGGGGTCTCGACGACGCTGCTGGTCGACACCTACGACATCACCCAGGGCATCGCGACCGCGGTCGAGATCGCGGGCACCGGGCTCGGCGCGGTACGCATCGACTCCGGCGACGTCGGCGTCCTCGCCCAGCAGGCCCGCGCCCAGCTCGACGCGCTCGGCGCCACGGGGACGCGCGTGGTCATCTCCGGCGACCTCGACGAGCACGCCATCGCCGCGCTGCGCGCCGAGCCGGTCGACGCCTACGGGGTGGGCACGGCCGTCGTCACCGGATCGGGCGCGCCGGCCGCGGGCATGGTCTACAAGCTCGTCGAGGTCGACGGGCGGCCCGTGGCCAAGCGCAGCTCGTCGAAGGAGTCGCGGGGCGGGGCGAAGTCGGCGGTGCGCCGCCACCGCCCGACCGGCACGGCCGTCGAGGAGGTCGTGCACCGCGTCGACGCCGAGGTGGAGGTCGGCGAGCACGACCGCGTCGTCCCCGTCCCCCTGCTCGTCAAGGGCGAGCCGGCGGGCGAGCTGCCGACCCTCGACGAGTCCCGCGAGCACCTGCGCCGCGGCCTCGTCGCCGTCCCGTGGGAGGGGCTCAAGCTCTCCCGCGGCGAACCGGCGATCCCGACCACGTTCATCACGTAACCGGGGGACGGGGGACGCACCTGGCGGTGCGAGCAGTGCGGCTTTGCTGGCGTTCAACGCCAGCAACGCCGCATCGATCACGCGCGGCCGCGGCTCCCCGACGCAGATGCGAGGCGTCAGGGAACCGATCGGGCCGCCTCGTAGTCTGAACCCTCGTGGGAGCGAGCACGGACACGGTGACCGGGCCGCCTCCGGTGTCCGAGCTGCTCGCAGCGGCGGTGTCGGCGCTGGGCGGCAGCGAGCGCGAGGGCCAGCAGAAGATGGCCGCGGCGGTCGAGCGCGCGCTGCGCACCGGCGAGCACCTCGCCGTGCAGGCGGGTACGGGCACGGGCAAGTCGCTGGCCTACCTCGTACCGGCGATCCGCCACGCCCTCGCCGGCGAACAGGCGGTGATCGTCGCCACGGCCACGATCGCGCTGCAGAACCAGCTCGTCGACCGCGACCTCCCGCGCCTGACCAAGGCCCTCGAGCCGGTGCTCGGCCGCGAGCCGACGTTCGCGATCCTCAAGGGCCGCGCCAACTACCTGTGCCGGCACAAGATCGAGACCAGCGCCCAGGCCGAGGACCCCGTCGACGAGCAGCTCTTCGACCCGTTCCAGGTCTCCGCGCTGGGCCGCCAGGTCACCCGCCTGCACGAGTGGGCCGAGAAGACCACCACCGGCGACCGCGACGAGCTCGTCCCGGGCGTCACCGACCGCGCCTGGCGCCAGGTGTCGGTCAGCGCGCGCGAGTGCCTCGGCGCCGCCCGCTGCCCCGTCGCCGAGGACTGCTTCTCGGAGCACGCCAAACGCGTCGCCGCCGGCGCCGACGTCGTCGTCACCAACCACGCGATGCTCGCCATCGACGCCATCGAGGGCCGCGCGGTGCTGCCCGACCACGACGTGGTGGTCGTCGACGAGGCGCACAACCTCGTCGACCGGGTCACGTCCGTGGCCACCGGCGAGCTCACGGGCGCGACGGTCACGGCGGCCGCGCGCCGCTGCGGCAAGCTCGTCGACCAGGCGCTGCCGGACGCGCTGCTCGACGCCGGTGAGGGCCTGGACACGGTGCTCTCCGACGCCGCGCCCGGGCGCTGGGAGCGGATGCCCGAGGGCGTCGGGCGGATGCTCTCAGCGATCCGGGACGCCGCCTGGTCGTGCCGCCAGGCGCTGGGGCCCGACCGCGACAAGGGCCGCGACGACGACGCGACGGCGCGGAAGTTCGCGCTGGCGCTGGTCGAGGAGGTCCACGACGTCGCCGGGCGCCTGCTCACCGCCTTCGACCGCGAGGACCCGGCCACGCGCCCCGACGTCGTGTGGTGCAGCGATCGCGAGGTGGGCTCGAAGACGGTGCGGGCGCTGCACGTCGCGCCCCTGTCGGTCGCCGGGCTGCTGGCCAGTCGGCTGTTCGGACGCTCGACGGTCGTGCTGACCTCCGCGACGCTCGCGCTGGGCGGGTCGTTCCACGCGCTGGCCCGGCAGTGGGGGCTGCCCGCGGGCGGCTCGCGCGAGACCACCGAACCCATCCCCGACGACGGCGGCGGGCACGCCAACGACCCGGCGACCAACCTCGTCTGGCACGGCCTCGACGTCGGCTCGCCGTTCGCGCACGGCAAGGCCGGCATCCTCTACGTGGCCCGCCACCTGCCACCGCCCGGGCGCGACGGCCTCTCCCCCGCGTGCCTCGACGAGATCGAGCGCCTCGTGCGCGCCGCGGGCGGGCGGGCACTGGGCCTGTTCTCGTCGATGCGCGCGGCGAAGCAGGCCGCCGAGGACCTGCGGGGGCGCTGGGACGGCGCGGTGCTCTGCCAGGGCGACGACGCGACGGGCACGCTGGTCACGAAGTTCGCCGCCGACGTGGAGAGCGTCCTGTTCGGGACGCTGTCGCTGTGGCAGGGCGTCGACGTGCCCGGCGAGTCCCTGCAGCTGGTGATGATCGACCGCATCCCGTTCCCCCGGCCCGACGACCCGCTGGTCTCAGCCCGTCAGCGTGCGGTGGACGCCCGCGGCGGGAACGGCTTCCTCACCGTCTCGGCCACCCACGCGGCGCTGCTGCTCGCCCAGGGCGCGGGGCGGCTGCTACGCGGAACGGGCGACCGCGGCGTCGTCGCCCTGCTCGACTCGCGCGTGGCTACCAAGCAGTACGGGGGCTTCCTGCGCGGCTCCCTGCCGCCGTTCTGGACGACGCAGGACCCCGCCGTCGTGCGGGGGGCGCTGGAGCGGCTCAGCCGGTCGTGAGCACGGGACGGGCGAGCTCCGTGCGCCACACGGCGACGTCGTCGGTGTCCCGCGGCCCGACCAGGTAGGTCTCCTGCACCGGGCCGTCCACCGCGAGCCCCTGCCCCACGAGCCACGTCCCCAACGCGCCGTAGGTGACGTCGACGTCGTGGTGCGGGCCGGGGTGGACGGCCACGGCCAGCGCGCGGGCGGGCAGCTCGAAGGGGCGCACGCGCCCGCGGGTCGGCGGTGCGGCGGTGGGCACGTACACGACGGCGCAGCCGCGGCCGCCGGTGAACAGGGCGTCGTCGTAGAGCCCGCCGGGCGGCCCGTCCGGCACGGCGCCGTGCGCGGCGAGGGCGTCGTCGAGCTCGGCCATGGCCTCGCCGTACCAGGTCTCCGCCTGCGGACCGTCGACCTCGGCGACGACGGCGGCGACGGTCCTCGCGGGAGCGGCGCGCCGCGTGACGTGGACGCGCTCGCGGGTGGGGTCCAGCAGGCGGTGCAGGGCGGCGACGGCCTCGCGCGTGGTCTCGAGCTGCACCTCCAGGCGGCGCAGGTGCGCGGCGAGCAGGGCGTGGCGCGCGTCGTCGTCGCCCGTCGCGACGAGCTGCGCGACCTCGGCCACCGGCATCCCGAGCGCGCGGAAGCGGCGGATCGCCTGCGCGGTGCCGACCTGCGCGGTCGCGTAGTACCGGTAGCCGGTGTGCGGGTCGACGTGCTCGGGCGCCAGCAGCCCCGCCTCGTGGTAGCGGCGCAGGGTGCGCACGCTGAGCTGGGTCACCCTCGCGAACTCGCCGATCGTCATGCGTCCGGGCACCTGCCCAGACTGGACCCTCTCCCCGGGGGAGGGTCGAGCCTGGGTCGCGTCCCCACCGAGACGACCTGGGAGCGCACCCGTGACCACCACCGAACTCGTCGAGCGGTACTTCGCCACGGCCGTGGACGATGACGTCGAGCGCTACGTCGCGCTGTTCGCCGACGACGCGGTCGTCGTCGACGACGGCGGCCGCCGCGACGACCTCCGCGCGTGGCGCCGCGACGTGCCCGCCGTGACCTACGATGTCGAGGCGATCGAGCCCGGCGAGGGCGTGGCGCACGCGGACGCCGTCGTGGCCGGCGACTTCCCCGGCAGCCCGGTACGCCTGGACTTCGCGTTCGCGTTCGACGCCGACGGGCGCATCACCGCGTTGACCATCCGCCCGCGCGCCGCGACCTGACGCCCCGGCGTGTCGCCGCCGCGAGAATGTGGCGATCCTGGCGTTGAGTGCCAGCAAAGCCGCATTGCTCGCACACCCCGTGTGCGGTCGGCACTCCCGCGTGCGGGTACGGGGCGGTCCTGGGACGCCCTGGTCAGGGTCACGCAGGAGGAGTAGGAACGGGTGCTCGAGGCCCGACCGGGTCCCGGCGCTCGGAGGTAGGCGCGATGGCCGTCGAGTTCCGGCTGCTGGGCGAGATCGACGTCCGGCTCGGCGGCCACGAGCTCGACATCGGTCACGCCCGGCAGCGCTGCGTCCTCGCGGCCCTGCTCGTCGACGTCGACCGTGCCGTCCCGGTCGACCAACTGATCGACCGCGTGTGGGCGGACCGGCCCCCGCACCGGGCGCGCAACGCCCTCTCGGCCTACGTATCGCGCCTGCGCCACCTCCTGGCCGGCGTCCCCGGTGTGCGCATCACCCGGGGCCCCGGGGGCTACGCCCTCGGGACCGACCCGCTGGCGGTGGACCTGCACCGCTTCCGGCGCCTGGTCGCCGAGGCCCGCGCGGCGCACCGTCCCGCCGACGCCCTCGCGCTCCACGACCGGGCGCTGGGCCTCTGGCGCGGGGAGCCGTTCGCCACGATCGACACCCCCTGGTTCGACGGCCTCCGCACGTCCCTGGTCGCCGAACGCCTCGCGGCCACCCTCGACCGCAACGACGCCGCGCTGCGCGCCGGGCGGCACGCCGACCTGCTCGCCGAGATCGCCGCCGCCCTGCGCGATCACCCGCTCGACGAGCGCCTCGCCGGCCAGCTCATGCTCGCCCAGGTCCGCAGCGGCCGGCAGGCCGACGCCCTGGACACCTACCAGCAGATGCGCCGCCGGCTCCGCGACGAGCTGGGCGCGGATCCGGGAGCCGCGCTCCGCGAGGTCCACGAGCAGGTCCTGGCCGGCGACGCCGGCGCCCCCGTGCCCGTCGGGGTCGCGCCGGTGGCCGACCCCGCGCCGGGGGGCCCGGCGCGACCGCCACCCGGGCCGGCCGGGCCCGCGGGCAACCTGCCCCGCAGGGTGACCAGCTTCGTCGGACGGGAGGCCGACGCGGCCCGCGTCGTCGCCGCGCTGCGCGACGGACCGCTCGTCACGTTGACCGGGGTCGGCGGGGTGGGCAAGTCGCGGCTGGCCGTCGAGTGCGCCGTGCGCGAGCAGTCCCGCTTCCCCGACGGCGCGTGGCTCTGCGAGCTGGCGGCGCTCGACGACGACGGGCCGGTCAGCGACGCGGTGGCGGTCGCGTTGCGGGTGCGACAACGCCAGGGCCTCACGATCGAGCAGACCGTGATCGAGTACCTGCGCGGCCGGGAGCTGCTGCTCGTGCTGGACAACTGCGAGCACGTCCTCGAGGCCACCGCCCGGCTGGTCGACCAGGTGGTGCAGCACGCTCCGGGGGTGGTCGTCATCGCCACGAGCCGGGAGGCCCTCGCGGTCGAGGGCGAGCGCCTCCTGCCGCTGGTTCCCCTGTCGGCCGGGGACGGTGCGGCATTGTTCGCGGAACGCGCCCGCACCGCGCGCCCGGACCTGCGCCTCGACGGCGAGCACGCCGCGGTGGTCTCGGAGGTGTGCCGCCGGCTCGACGGTCTCCCCCTGGCGATCGAGCTGGCCGCCGCCCGGGTGCGCGTCATGAGCCCCGCCGAGGTGGCCGGGCGCCTCGACCGCGGACGGCTCCTCCGCCTCGGCACGCGGGGGTCCCTCCCCCACCACCAGAGCCTCAAGGCCACCATCGACTGGTCCTACCGCCTGCTCTCCGAGCCCGAGAAGACGCTGTTCGCGCGGCTGTCGGTCTTCACGGGCGGGTTCGACCTGGCCGGGGCCCACGGTGTGTGCGGCGACCCCGGCGCCGTCGAGGACGACACGCTGGACCTGCTCGCCGGGCTGGTCGAGAAGTCCCTGGTGACGGTGCGCACCGCGTCGGAGCGGTCCCGGTACGGCGTCCTGGAGACCCTGCGGGCGTTCGGTCGCGAGCGCCTGCGCGAGGCCGGGGCGGAGGCCGAGATCGGGCAGGCGCACGCCCGGTACTTCGCGACGCTGGGCGGGGAGGTCGCCCGCGCCCTGCACGGACGCGACGAGCGGGCATGGGTCGAGCGCACCCTGCCCGACTACGACAACCTGCGGACGGCGTTCGAGCGGGCCGTCGCCGACCGGGACGTCGACACCGCCCTGGTGCTGGTCACGTCGGTGTCCGAGCTGGTGCACCTGCGGGTCGGGTACGAGTGGGCCGGCTGGGCGGAGCGCACGCTCGAGCTCGTGCACGGCGACCATTCCCTGCGGGTCGCGGCCGTGGGCGCCGCCGCCCCGGGGCCTGGAACCGCGGCGAGTTCGCCGCGGCGCGCGCACTGGCCGAGCGGGCCGGCGGGGCCGTGCCCGGGCGGGGCACCGCACGCATCGCCTACCCGGGGGACGTCCTCGCCGACGTCGCGCTCTACGAGGGCGACGCCGTCACCGCGCTGCACCACTACGAGGGCGAGGTGCGACGCGCACGTGCCGACGGCGACCCGGTCCGGCTGGTGTGGACCCTGTACTACGTCGCGGTCTGCCGCGCGGTGCTGCGCACGCCCGAGCAGGGCATGTCCGCGGCCCGGGAGTCGGTCGAGGTGGCCGGGACCACCGGCAACCCGACGGCGCTGTCGATGGCGCGCTACGCCCTGGGCCTCGTGCTGAAGAAGTCCGACCCGGAGCGGGCGCTGGCGCAGTTCGACGAGGCCGCGGAGCTCGCCGCCTCCGTGCGCAACTTCTGGTGGTACGGCATCGCACTGATGGAGGCGGCGGCCACGCGGGCCGTGCACGCCGACCCCGCCACGGGCGTGGCGGCGCTCGCCGTGGTCCTCGACCACTGGGACCGTGTCGGCGACTGGACCCAGCAGTGGTTGAACCTCCGCTACGTCGTGCGGCTGCTCGTCCGGGTCGGCGCCGACGAGGACGCCGTCGTCCTCCACCACGCCCTCGTCGCGGCGGGCAAGCCGTCGCCCCTCGACGCCCGGCGGCTCGACCACGCCGCGGCCGCCCTCGGCGACGAGGGGTTCGCCGCCGCCGCCCGACGGGGATCGGCCCTCACCGGTTCCGGTGCCGTCGCCCTCGCCCGGGCCCGCCTCGCCGCCCGGTGCCGGTCGCCGGGTCGACCCGGCCGTGCCTCGAGCTCCGTCGTCGGGGTGGTCACGTCGGCACCACCGTCGAGCTGAGCACCACCTTGGTGATCTCCGGGATGAGGACGTCGGCGCTCCGGGGCTCGAACCCGTGGCCCCGCAGCCGCGTGGCCAGGGCGGCGCCCGAGAACGACACGGCGTCGGGGCGGCACGCGACGTACTGGAGGAACCACAGGGCCGCCGGGGCCGGGCCGGGCTCGTCGTCGTGGAGCATGAAGTCGTGCACGACGAGCAGCCCGCCGGGCCGTAGGCAGGCGTGGGCCTTGGCGAGCACCACGTCGATCTCGCCGTCGCCGAGCGCGCTGAGCAGGTACGACATCAGCACCACGTCCTGTCGGTCCGGCCACGGGTCGCGCACCGCGTCGGCGGCGAGCAGCGCGACGCGGTCGGTGAGGCCGGCCGCGTCCCGGTACTCCCGCGCGACGTCCACGACCGCCGGGAGGTCGAGGACGGTCGACCGGACATCGGGGTCCCGCTCGCAGAACGCGATCGAGAACGCCCCGCTGCCGCCGCCGACGTCCAGCACCGTGCAGGGCCCGGCGAGCGCGAGCCGGTCCGCGAGCCTCCGGGCGGCGCCGAGCGAACCGGCGTGCTGGGCCTCGGTGAAGGTGCGCGCCTCGCGCGGGTCGGCGAGGAGGCCGGCCCACGTGTCGAAGGCCGCGCCCGTCCCGGCCAGCCCCGCGTCCAGGTGCACCAGCGCGGGGTAGACCTGCTGGGAGACCTGCAGCCGGAAGTAGGGCCCGAGATCGCCCGGCACCCCGCGCACCAGGTGTCGCTCGGCGGCGGGCGCGTTGACGTACCCGTCCGGGTGGGCGACGACCAGCCCGATGCCGGCGAGCGCGTGCAGCAGCGTCTCCAGGCGGTTGGCGGCGACCCCGGTGGAGGCGGACAGCGCCGCGACCGTGCGGTGTCCGTCGGACAACCGGCTGAACAGGTCGATCCCGAGCGCGGCGAACAGCGCCTTCGAGGCCATGAAGCCGTACGCGAGACGCGACAGCTCCGTGCGGTCGACCACGGGTCCGACCGTGAGCCGACGGCCGTCCGTCGGTGGCGCCTGTCCCATCTCGTCCTCCCCGGTGCGGCCGCGCATCGGTGACGAGGGTGCGCCGCGCACGGTCGGCACCGCTTCGACGAGCATGAAACGTCCTGGTCAGGAGGGGTGTGACGGCGGGGCCGTGGCGTGCGCGCTTCACGCGTCCCCAGACCTTCCCGGGCCCGGGCGGCGCACCGTGCGGGAACCGGACCCCGCTCGTGGCGGTCCCGCACCCGAGAGGGACGACCATGACCACGACCGTCCCGCAGCCCGGCGCCCGGCCCACCGGCGAGCAGGGGACCCGGCGTCCCGCCGTGCTCCGGAAGCGCCCGCCGCCGGGACGCGCCCGTCCCCCGTCGGAGGGCGGCCGGCCCCGCCTGGCACGGCCGCGGTGTGGGCACGGTCCTGCTGCGCGCGCTGCGCGAGCGCGCCGTCGCGGCGGGGTAACGCGAGCTCACCGCCGAGGTGCTCGCGGAGAACGGCGCGGTCCTCGCGCTCCTGCGTGGGGTCTTCCCGATCTGCAGCCTCGCGCGCGACGGCGCCGTCCTCACCGTGACCCTGCCCCTGACCGAGGCCTGGTCCTGGGACGCGGCGGCCCTGCTCGGCCCCTGACCAGCGCATTTCACCGCCGTCCAACCATCCCGGAGCACGACCTCGCCATCATCGGCACGCGGGACCGACCCACCAGGAAGGACACGATCATGACCACGACCACCACCACGACCACCGACGCCGACCGCGCGCTCAAGGCCAAGCACCGTGCGCTCTGGGCGTCGGGCGACTACCCCGCGGTCGCGGCCGAGCTGATCCCGCAGCTCGGTCCCGAGCTCGTGCGGGCCTGTGACGTGCGTGCCGGCCAGCGGGTGCTCGACGTCGGCGCCGGTTCGGGGAACGCGGCGATCCCGGCCGCGGTGCGTGGCGCCGCCGTCACCGCGTCCGACCTCACTCCCGAGCTGTTCGACGCGGGACGGGCGGTCGCCGCCCGGCGAGGCGTCGAGATCGAGTGGGTGGAGGCGGACGCCGAGGCCCTGCCGTTCGCGGACGCCACGTTCGACGTGGTGACCTCCTGCGTGGGCGCGATGTTCGCTCCACGCCACCAGCTCGTCGCCGACGAGCTGGTGCGGGTGTGCCGTCCCGGCGGCACCATCGGCATGATCAACTGGACGCCCGAGGGCTTCATCGGTCACCTGTTCAAGACGATGGGGCCGTACGCGCCGCCACCCCCGCCCGGCGCCACCCCGCCGCCCCGCTGGGGCGACGAGGGCCACGTCGCGGAACTGTTCGGCGACCGCGTGACCGACCTGGAGACCGTGCGGCAGCGGATCGTGATGGACCACGCCCCCGACCCGCTGGCGTTCCGCGAGTACTGGAAGCGCAACTACGGTCCGACGATCGCGGTCTACCGCTACCAGTCCGGCGACCCGGAGCGCGTCGCCGAGCTCGACGAGGCGTTCCTGCAGTTCCTCACCGCGTGGAACGGCTCGGACACCCCGGGCCGCACGGCCTACGAGGCCGAGTACCTGCTGGTCACCGCCCGACGGCGGTAGGGATCAGGGCAGGGTCGCGAGGAGGGCGTCGGCGAGGCGGCCGGGGGCGCCGGGAGCGCGGGGCAGGAAGAGCTCGGGCTCGACGAGCTCGAGCTCCATGACCACCGGCTCCCCCTCGAGGCGGACGAGGTCGACGCGGGCGGGGGCGACCGGGCCCGGCGCGGCGGCCAGGGCGGCCTCGGCGACCGCCACCTCGCGACTGGTCGGGGTGTGGTCCTCCAGGCGCCCGCCGTGCTTCTCGTGCACGAGGAACCCGCCGGCGGCGGGCAGCTTGCGCACCGCGTGCGACCACGCGTCACCGAGCCGGATCAGCGAGACCTCCCCGTCGCGTCCGATGCTCTCCACCGCGGGCTGGACGAGGACGTCGCCACCGGCCAGGAGCTCGGCGACGGTGTCCCGCAGGTCCTCGGCGGGCCCCAGCCGGGCGCCGCGCCCGCCCGCGGACACCGCGGGCTTGACCACCAGCGTGCCCTCGCCCAGCGACGCGGGTGCCGGCCCGCCGGCCTCCAGCAGCGTGGTCGGGACGACGGGCACACCGGCCGCCGCGAGCTCGACGAGGTAGCGCTTGTGGCTGTTCCAGGTCAGCACGGGCAGCGGGTTGAGCAGGCGGGTCGCGGCGTGGACGCGCCCGGCCCAGGCGAGGAAGGCGTCGCGGCGCGCGGTGTAGTCCCAGGTCGTGCGCACGGCGACGAGGTCGGCGCCCGCCCAGTCGACGGTGTCGTCGTCCCAGGCGGTCGCTAAGGCGTCGACGCCCCGCACGGCCAGCGCGTCGAGCAGCGGTCGGGTCTCGCGGTCGGCGCGCGCGTCGCATCCCCGCGAGCCGGCGACGAGGACCCGGGTCACGACGCCGGCCGTGCGCCCATGCAGGTCACCGTCCCGGGCGCGACCTCGGTGAACCCCGCGTCGCGCACCGGCGCCACGCCGTGCTCCTCCCACGCCGTGCGCCCCGACGGGTCGTCGGCCAGCGCGCGGCACCACCGCGCCCAGTCCTCGGACACCGCGGGACGCACGCCGGCCTCCAGCACCACCGCCGGGTCGGCACCCTCGGCGGCCAGGACGGTCGCGAGGATCATGCTGGCGTGCCCGACCTGCGCGGCGGCCTTGCCCAGCGTCTGCTCGACCTCCGGGTTCAGCCAGATCACGGCCGCGCCCGGCGGTGGCGGGCCGGGCTGGTCGGCGGGCAGCTCCGTCCCGCCGATCTGCAGCCGCCGCACCTCGTGGGGCACCTCGTCGACCGGGCCCGGCACGAGCGCGCGCACCTCGGCACCGTCGGGGCCGAGGGTCACGCCGTCGATCCCCTGCACCGCCCGCCAGTGCGCGGTGCGGGCCCGGCGGGTGAGCTTGCGGATCCGCCCGGCACCCGCCCACGCGTCGACCGCCTCGAACCACGGCCCGCCCGGGGCCGCGCGCTCGTCGAGGCAGAGCGCGAGCGCGGCGGCCGCCGCCGACTCGAGCACCGTGGTGCGCGCCGGCGCGTCCCGCTCGAGGCGCAGCACCAGCGTCATCGCGCGCGCGACCCCGTCCTCGGGCTCGTCCCACCCCGGCGCCGGCGTGTCCACCAGCCAGGGGCAGACCCGCGCGGCGAGCGGGGCCAGGGCGGGTGTGAGCGCTTCTCCGTGCCCTAACACGGGCAAGCACGCACAAGACCGGAGGTCAAAGGGGCACCCGGCGCAGGAGCCCCTCGGCCGCGTCGGCGAACTCGATCTCGTCGCGGGTGACGCCCAGGATGAACAGCACGGCGTCGAGGTACGGGTGGGACAGCGCGGTGTCGGCCGCCGCGGCCACCACGGGCTTGGCGTTGAACGCCACCCCGAGCCCGGCGGTGGCCAGCATGTCGAGGTCGTTGGCGCCGTCGCCGACCGCCACGGTCTGCTCCAGCGGCACCCCGGCCTCGGCCGCGAAGCGCTGCAGGGCCTCGGCCTTGCCGGCCCGGTCGATGACGGGGCCGACGACCCGGCCGGTGAGGCGCCCGTCGACCACCTCGAGGTCGTTGGCGGCGGCGAAGTCGAGGCCGAGGTCGTCGACGAGCCGGTCGATGATCGCGGTGAACCCGCCGGAGACGACCCCGCAGCGGTAGCCCAGGCGCTTGAGGGTGCGGACCGTGGTGCGCGCACCCGGGGTGAGCTCGAGCTCGTCGGCGACCTCGTCCAGGCAGCTCGCCGACAGCCCCGCCAGCGCCCCGACCCGGCGGTGCAGCGACTCGGCGAAGTCCATCTCGCCGCGCATCGCGGACTCGGTGATGGCCCGGATCTCGTCCTCGCACCCGGCGCGTGCGGCGAGCATCTCGATGACCTCGCCCTGCACCAGCGTCGAGTCGACGTCGAAGACGATCAGCCGCTTGGCGCGCTGGGCGAGCCCGACGCGCTGGACCGCCACGTCGCACCGCGCGCGCCGCCCCGCCGCCGCGAGCGCCTGGCTCAGCGCCGTGTCGCTGGGCGGGTCCTGGGCCGGCAGCGAGACCCGCAGCTCCAGCCCGGTCACCGGGTAGTCGGCGATCCGCCGGACGCGGTCGATGTTCACCCGCATCGCCGCCAGCCCGCGCGCGACCTCCGCGAAGTTCGCCGCGGTGATCGGGCGTCCCAGCACGAGCACGACGTGGGTCGAGAACGGGTGCACCGACGAGGCGTCCCCGCCGATCTCGACGGTGACGGAGAGCCCCAGCGACGGCATGGTGAGGTCCAGCGCCGCCTGCAGCTTCGCCGGGTCACCGGGCAGCGTGACCAGCGCGCTGAGCGTGATCCGCCGGTGGATCGTCGCCTGCTGCACGTCGAGCATCTCCGCGGAGTGCTCGGCCAGCACCGCGAACAGCGCGGCGTTGACCCCGGGGAAGTCCGGACCGGTGACGGTCACGAGGACCGGCACCGGCTCGGCACCCGCGCCCGCCGCGCCGGAGGGCACGGCGCGCACCGTGGACTCCGTCACGACGGGCAGCGCTCCCGGGATCTGCTCGTCGGGCTGGTCGTCGGGGACGGCCCGGGTCACTTGTTCCGGGGGTCGGAGCCCGGGATGTGCTCCTGGCCGGTGCGCCCGGCCGCGGCCTCGCCGATGCTCTCGTGGCCGCCACCGACGTGGGCCTCGAGGCGGATGCGCTCGGTGAGGTGCGGGTAGTGCAGCTCGAACGCGGGGCGTTCGGAGCGGATGCGCGGCAGCTCGGTGAAGTTGTGCCGCGGCGGGGGGCAGGACGTCGCCCACTCCAGCGAGTTGCCGTGGCCCCACGGGTCGTCCACCTCGACGGGACGCCCGTAGCGGTAGCTGTGGAACACGTTCCACAGGAACGGCAGGGTCGAGGCGCCGAGGATGAACGCGCCGATCGTGGAGATGGTGTTCAGCGTGGTGAAGCCGTCGGTGGCCGCGTAGTCGGCGTAACGGCGCGGCATGCCCTCGTTGCCCAGCCAGTGCTGCACCAGGAACGTCAGGTGGAAGCCGATGAACGTCGCCCAGAAGTGGAACTTGCCGATCCGCTCGTCCATCATCCGGCCGGTCATCTTCGGGAACCAGAAGTAGATGCCGGCGTAGGTCGCGAACACGATCGTGCCGAACAGCACGTAGTGGAAGTGCGCCACCACGAAGTACGAGTCCGACACGTGGAAGTCCAGCGGCGGGCTGGCCAGCAGGACGCCGGTGAGGCCGCCGAACAGGAAGGTGACCAGGAAGCCGACCGAGAACAGCATCGGCGTCTCGAACGTCAGCTGGCCCCGCCACATCGTGCCGATCCAGTTGAAGAACTTGATGCCGGTCGGCACGGCGATGAGGAACGTGGTGAACGCGAAGAACGGCAGCAGGATTCCGCCGGTGGCGTACATGTGGTGGGCCCAGACGGCCACCGACAGGGCCGCGATCGCCAGCGTCGCGTAGATCAGGGTCTTGTAGCCGAAGATCGGCTTGCGGCTGAACACCGGGAAGATCTCGGTGACGATGCCGAAGAAGGGCAGCGCCACGATGTAGACCTCGGGGTGCCCGAAGAACCAGAACAGGTGCTGCCAGAGGATCACGCCGCCCGCCTCGGGCGCGAAGATCTGGGCGCCGAGGTGCCGGTCGGCCAGCAGGCCGAAGAGGGCGGCGGTGAGGATCGGGAACGCCAGCAGGATGAGCACCGCGGTGACGAGGATGTTCCAGGTGAAGATCGGCATCCGGAACATCGTCATGCCCGGGGCGCGCATGCAGACGATGGTCGTCACGAAGTTGACGCCGCCGAGGATGGTGCCCAGACCGGAGACCGCCAGGCCGACGATCCAGAGGTCGGGGCCGACACCCGGCGAGTAGATGACGCTCGAGAGCGGGGTGTAGGCGAACCAGCCGAACGCGGCGGCGCCGTCCGGGGTGAAGAACCCGGAGACGACGATGGTGCCGCCGAAGAGGAACAGCCAGTACGAGAAGGCGTTCAGCCGCGGGAACGCGACATCGGGCGCCCCGATCTGCAGCGGCACGATGTAGTTCGCGAAGGCGAAGAGGATCGGCGTCGCGTAGAGCAGCAGCATGATCGTGCCGTGCATGGTGAACAGCTGGTTGTACTGGTCCACCGACAGGATCTGCAGCCCGGGCTGGGCCAGCTCGGCGCGCATGAGCAGCGCCATCAGCCCGCCGATCAGGAAGAACGCGAACGACGTGACCATGTAGAGGATCGCGATGTCCTTGGGGTCCGTCGTCCGGAGCATCCGTCCGATCAGCGACCCGCGCTTCGACTCCCGCGCCGGGTACGGCGTGGTCGAGATCGGCTTGGGGGCGACGGCGGTCACGAGGGCCTCCTGCTCACGGTGTGTCTCCTCCACCCCGGCGGCCGTGGGCCGCACGTGCGCGGACAGCAGGGATCGTAACCGCCGTCCGGCCCCCCGGCTCGCCGGGTGACGTCATCAACGACGAGCAGTCGTAGGAGGGCTCCCGGCCCCCGTGCACCCCCCGTGCCGACCCGCCCGTCAGACGGGGCGCTCGGCTCGCGTGCGGTCCTGCCGGTGGACCGGCGCCACGTCGTCGGTGCGGTCGCGGTCGGGGGCCGTGCCGCGCGAGGTCTCGGGTCGCTCCCCGGTGCGGATGATCGGTAACCGCTCCACCGCGCCGGCCGCGCCGGCCAGGGCGCCGTCCACGGTGCGCAGCACTCCGGCACCCCGGCCACCGAGGGCCTCGCCGAGCTGCTGGAGCCGATCGCGGGCGCGGTCGAGGACCGTCAGCGGCAGCGCGGAGAGGACCTGGCCCGGCGGGCGCCGCGACACCACGGGGTGCGGCCGCGTCGGCGAGGTCAGGCGCAGCAGGCCCCACTGCAGGCCGAGGAGCTGCAGGCGACGCACCGAGAGCTCCTGCTGCAGGCGCGGCAGGAGCTCGTCCTCCTCGGAGCGCACGTCCTCGTCGAGGGCGGCGAAGGCCCGCTCCATGAGGTCGGCGTGCTCGGGGTCGGACGGGCTCGACCGGTCGAGCCGGGCGACGAGCTCGTCGACCTCCTGGTGCTCGGACTCGATGTGCAGGCTCAGCGGGTCGCCCTCCGCCAGCACCCTGCGCGCGGCGGGGAAGAGCACGGCCTCCTCCGCGAAGGCGTGGGTGAAGACGAGGCGAGCGAGGGCGCGCAGCGTCACCTCGTGCTCCACGCCCCCGGTGGCGAGGGTCTGCCGGGCGCGGTCCATCAGCCGGTCCAGGCGTTCGTGGTCGCGCCGCTGGAGGGTCAGGATGCTCAGCGGCCCGCCCATCCGGGCGTCGTCCTGGTGCGCGATCGAGGTCGTCACGAGGCCTCCTCGGGACTCGGCGGGGCCGGCGCGCAGGCGCCCTCGACAGGGCACGCCGCGGCGCGGCGGGCGCGGGCGGCTCGGTGGCTCGGCTCGGCCTGCGCGGACGTCGGATCGGGCATTACCCGATGCCGCCCGGTCACGAACGGACGGGGACCGGGGACGACGAAGGCCCGTCGCCAGCGGCGACGGGCCCGTCGGTGTGTGCGTCGTGGGTGGAGCTGAGGGGACTCGAACCCCTGACCCTCACACTGCCAGTGTGATGCGCTACCAGCTGCGCCACAGCCCCAACACGACGCAACGTTACACGCCGGTGGCCCGCGGCCGACGAGGGGGGTGCGGCGATCATCCCTCCAGGTAGGCGTCGAGGGCCGCTGCGCCGCGGAGCATGGCGCGTCCGCGGGCCGTGAGGCGCGCGTGCCAGTCGGTCAGCGTCGCGGCGAGGGGCTCGACGCCGCCGGCGGAGCGGACCCGGTCGAGCACCGGGGCGATCCGTTCGAGCAGGTGGCCGCCGCGCCGGAGCTGCGCGACGAGCCGCGCGTCGCGCACGTCGGCCGCACCGAAGACCCGGTAGCCCGTGCGCGGGTCGCGGCGCGGGCGGACGAGCCCGGCGCGCTCCCACTTGCGCAGCGTGGCCGGGCGCACCCCGAGCCGGTGCGCCAGGGGGCCGACGAACACGTCGCCGCGCTCCGGCGGGACCGGGTCGAGGTCGCGGAGCGCGGCCTCGACGGACGTCAGGGTCCGCCGGTCGTCGAGGAGCCGGGCGTGGCCCTCGTCGACGAGCCGCAGCGCGTCCGCGGTGGCCCCGCGGTGGACCGCCTGCAGGATCGCGGCGGCTGCGGCGTGCCCGTGGCCGGGCACGAGCGCGAGGAAGGCGTCCAGCGCGCGGGCGTGGCGCGCCGTGTAGCTGCGGTAGCCCTGCGGCCCGCGCTCGGCCGCCGGGAGGATCCCCGCCGCCTCGTAGTTGCGGACCGCCTGGGTGGACAGACCGTGCGCGCGCGCCAGATCCACCGGCCGGAGCCGACCGCCTTGTTGAAGGTTTGGTCCCACGATCCTGCCGATTTCCGCTCTGAAGTCTCACCCGGAGGTTCAACGATAGCGTCGAGGGGCGTGACCACCACCCTCGACGACCTCCTCCACCCCGTCGACGCCGCCGCGCTCGTCGACCTCCTCCCGGCCCGCCCGCGGCTGCTCGCCCTGGGTGAGCCCACCCACGGCGAGGACACGCTCCTCCACGTGCGCAACCACCTCTTCCGGCAGCTCGTGGAACAGCAGGGCTACCGCACGATCGCGATCGAGAGCGACTGCCTGCGCGGCCTCCTCGTCGACGACCACGTCACCACCGGCAGGGGCACGCTCGACGATGTCATGGCGCACGGCTTCAGCCACGGGTTCGGCGCCTCCCCGGCGAACCGGCAGCTCGTGGCGTGGATGCGGGCGCACAACGAGGGCCGGCCCGCCGACGAGCAGGTGCGCTTCGCGGGCGTCGACGGCCCCCTGGAGATCACCGGTGCGGCGAGCCCGCGGGAGGCTCTCACGGCCCTGGACGAGCACCTCGCGGCCGTGGTCGACGCCGACCTGCTCCCCGTCACCGCGGAGACGCTCGACCACCTGCTCGGGGCCGACGAGCGGTGGACCGACCCCGCCGCGATGCGGGACCCGTCGCGGTCGGTGGGCCGCACGCCCGAGGCCGACCGGCTGCGCCTCGTCGCCGACGACCTCGTGGCGCTGCTGGACGAGCAGACGCCGGCGTCGATCGCGGCCACGTCGCGGGACGCGTGGCACCGCGCGCGCCTGCACGGACGCACCGCCGCCGGCCTCCTGCTCTACCACCACGCGATGGCCGGCACCTCACCCGGCCGCATGGCGCGGATGCTCGGCCTGCGGGACCGGATGATGGCCGCGAACCTGCTCGCGCTCGCCGAGCGGGGCCCGGTGCTGACGTTCGCCCACAACGCCCACCTGCAGCGGGAGCAGAGCTCGATGCGCCTGGGCGAGCACCCGGTCGCGTGGTGGAGCGCCGGCGCGCTCGTGGCCGCCCACCTCGGCGGGGACTACGCCTTTCTCGCCACCGCTCTCGGCACGATCCGTCACCGGGGCGTCGACGACCCGCCGCCGGACACCGTCGAGGGGCTCCTCGCCGCCCTGCCGCCGGACCACGGCCAGGACCACCGCTTCCTCGAGGCCCGCCTCCTCGAGGCCCGCCTCGTCGACGCCCGCCGGCTGGCCCCACGTGTCGGGGACGTGACGCCGCGGGTGTCCCCGTGGTTCGGCTACGCCCCGCTGGACCCGGCCCACCTGGAGAGCATCGACGGGCTCGTGTTCGTCCGGGACGCGGTGGCGGGCTCGACCTAGAAGCGCTCCCGGTGCTGCTCCTGCTCCAGCACCGCCTCCAGGTCCGAGAGCCGGTCCATGGTCGCCACCGCCCGCGCCGTGCGCTGGTTGGCGCGCAGCAGGTCCTGGTGGCGGTGCACGAACTGCCAATAGCCGGCGGTGAACGGGCAGGCCTTCTCCCCCACGCGCACCTTCGGGTCGAAGGCGCAGCCGCCGCAGTGGTCGGACATCCGGTTGATGTACGCCCCGCCCGACGCGTAGGGCTTGGTGGCGAGCTTGCCGCCGTCGGCGTGCTGGCTCATCCCGACGACGTTGGGCGGCATCACCCAGGCGAAGCCGTCGACGAACGACGTCGTGAACCACTCCGACAGCGCTCCGGGCCGGTACTCGCGCTGCAGGGCGTGGTTGCCGAGCACCATGAGCCGCGGGATGTGGTGCACCCAGCCGCGGTCGCGGACGCCGTCGAGCGCGTCGGACAGGCAGGCCGCGGTGACGGCGTCGCCGTCGAGCTCGGTCCACCAGTCCGGCAGCCCCTGCCGGTGGCCCATCTCGTTGCGGCGTGTGTAGCCCACCCCGAAGTGCCAGTACAGGTGCCAGATGTACTCGCGCCAGCCGAGGATCTGGCGCACGAAGCCCTCGACCGAGTTCAGGCGGGCCTCGCCGTCGCGGTGGGCCTGCTCGGCGGCGTGCACGGCCTCGAGCGGGTGCAGCACGCCCAGGTTCTGGGGCACCGAGAGCAGCGAGTGCGCCATCCACGGGTCGCCGGCGAGGATCGCGTCCTCGTGGGGTCCGAACTCCTCGAGGCGGTGGTCGACGAAGTGCCGCAGCGCGGTGCGCGCCTCGTCGGCGGTGACGGCGAACAGCCGGGGTCCGTCGCGCCCGACGGTCGGCAGGTCCATCCCGTCGAGGTCGCGCCGCACGCCGTCGTCGACGTCGTCCTCGGTCGGCCACCACGGCTCGGTCACCCCGAGGGTCCGCGCGTTCTTCGGCGGGGGCTCCCGGTTGTCGTGGTCGAGGTTCCACTTCCCGCCGACCGGGCTCTCGCCCTCCATCAGCACGTCGAAGCGCCGGCGCTGGTTGCGGTAGAAGTTCTCCATCGTGAACGAGGTGTCGTCCCCGGCCCACGCCTCGAACTCCGCGCGCGGGCGCGCGAACGTCGTCGTCGGCAGGACCGCGGCCACCAGGCCCTCGGTCTGCAGCTGCTCGACGAACGCCACCGCCGTGTGCGAGGTCGGCTGGTGCACGACCACCGGGCGCCCGACCTTCTCCAGCGCCTCGCGGTAGGTCGCCGTGCGGTGGTAGATGGACCGGTCACCGAGCTCCGCGTCGAGGTGGCGCATCCCCGAGAGCAGCAGGTGCAGCTTCTGGCGGTGGTAACGGCGGCGCCGCAGCACCGCCGACGACTCCACGAGCACGACCTCGCGCTCCGCGTGCTGCGGGAGGCCGTGCACGGCGGGGCCGAGCTGGTCGCCGAACAACCACAGCGGCGCGTCGGCGGGGGCGCCGGACTCCTCGAGGGCGGCGTCCACGCCCGGCCCGTGGGTCTCCAGCACGCCCTCGGGCACGGCCCCGACAGCGGCGCGGCGCGTCATGCGCGGCGGGTGCCCGCGTCCCCGGGAGGTGAACCCCCTGTCGGCGTGCTCCCCCTATCGGCGTGCTCCCCCTAACGGCGTGCTCCTCCGGACGTCTCGGGCATGCGCACCCAGACGAGCAGCGCCGCGACGGCGATCGCGGCCGAGAGCCCGAACGCGGCGCCGAACGAGGCCCCCTGCGCCAGGGCCCCCGCGGCGATCGGGCCGACGATGGCCCCGACGTCGGCGGCCATCTGGAACCCCGAGAGCGCCGGCCCGCCGGAGCGCCGCGAGCCGACGAGGTCGGCGACGGCCGCGCCCTGGGCGGGCTGCAGCAGCCCGGCGCCCGCGCCGGCGATCGCCGAGGCCCCGAGCAGGACGGCGAGGCCCGCCGCGCCGGGGAGCGTCGCGAGGCCCAGCGAGCCCGTGCCCAGTGCGACGAGCCCGAGTCCCGCGACGATCACGGGGCGGCGCCCCCGGCGGTCGGACAGGCCGCTGGTCGCGAGAAGGACGAGGCCGTCGCCGACCGCGAAGACGGTGAGCGCGATGCCCGCCCACAGCGGCTCGCGGCCCAGGGCGACGGCCACGAACAGCGGGACGAGCGCGATGCGCACGCCCTGCACGGCCCAACCGGTGGCGAGCGAGGAGACCAGCGAGGCCCGGTAGACGGGCAGGCGCAGCGCGGCGCCGAGGGTCAGCGGGGTCTCCTCCTGACCGTCGCGGCGCACCCCGACGTTGCGGGAGCGGGCGAGCAGCGCGCCGACCACGATCGTCGCGAGCACGAGGGCGATCGCGTAGACCACGAACGGGGCGCGCAGGTCGACCGCCACGAGCGCGCCGCCGAAGGCGGGGCCGGTGACCCCGCCGAGCAGGAACGCGCCGGTGAACAGCCCGCTCGCCTGCCCGCGGCGGCCCTCGGGGGCCAGGCGGAACATCAGCGAGAACGCCGAGACCGTGAACATCGTCGACCCGATGCCGCCGAGGCCGCGGAAGACCAGCAGCTGGGTGTAGCTCGTGGCCAGCGCGCACGCCCCGGTGGACGCGGCGACGACCAGCAGGCCCGCGAGGTACATCGTGCGCTCGCCGGTGCGGGCGACCAGCCGCCCCGAGACCGGCGCGAACAGCAACCGCATCACCGGCAGGGCGCTCACCACGGCCGACGCCGCGGTCACCCCCACCCCGAAGCTGCTGGCGAACACCGGGAGGGCGGGCGCGACGATGCCGTAGCCGGCGGCGACGAGGAAGCTCCCCGCCAGCAGCGCCCAGACCTCCCACGGCAGGGCCGCCTGCGGGGGGTCGTCCGGACGATCGCCGGGCACGCGGTCCCGCTGCGGTGCGGCACCCATCAGGGGTCGGGGCTCCTCATGGTGGGGGGCGACGGCGCCCCCAGTCTCCCCCTCCCCCTCGCCGGCCGCGCGCGGCCCACGTCACCTCGGGGCCCGTCAGGGCGCGGCGAGGGTGGCCGCGCCGGGGGCCGCGCTGGTCGTGGTGGTCGGAGCCGTGGTGGGGCCTGTGGGGCTCGTCGGCCCGGTGGTGGGTCCGGTCGTCGGACCCGTGGTCGGGGCCGTCGTCCCGGTCGTCGGCGGGACGGTCGGCGGCACGGGGACCGTGGACGAGACGGTCGGGGCCACGGACGGCGGGAGCGGCACGTCGGGGGACGAGGGGACCGTGGTGACGTCGGTGATGGCGCTGCGGGTCGTCGTCTCCCGGACCGCGCGGTCGGTCCCCTCGTCGTCCTCGGGGTAGCCGGTCGACGCACTCCCCGTGGGACCGGGCCCGGGCCCGGACGCCGCGGGCGGGACCGCGGGCCGGTCCGGCGTGGTGAGGCCGGAGACGCCCACGTCGTGCCGGCCCGGCCCCTCGGCGGCCAGGAGCACGATCCCCGACGCCGTGGCCAGCGCCAGCGCCGCACCGCCCAGCACCGCCATCTGCACGCCGCGCCGGGCCCGTCGACGCGGGCGCGCCGGGTCCGGGGCGACCGCGGTGGCACCCGCTGCGGCCGCCGGCGCCACGGTCGCCGGCACGGGGACCGCGTCGGGGACGGGAGCGGGGACGGCGCGGCGCACGATCCCGGTCTCGTCCTCGTCGACGCGGCGCAGGATCTCGGTGGTGCGGGCCAGCGTCTCGGCCGCCTCGCGGGCGGTGGTGCGCCCGCCGCTCATGTCCGCGAGCGCCCGCTCCAGAGCCGGCGCCGCGGGGGCGGTCGGGTCGAGGACCAGTGCGAGGGCGTCGCCGAGGTCGGCGACGTCGGCGTCGGGGTGGGCCGGGGGCACCGCCGGCGTGTCCGTCCCGACCGGGTCGGCCGGTGGGGTCGGGCGCAGCGCCGCGGTGAAGCCGGTGAGCCACGCGAACGGCGCGCCCGGCGTCCCGCCGACCACGATGCTGGCCGGTCCGATGCGCCCGTGCACCACGCCCCGTCCGTGGGCGTGCGCCAGGGCCGAGGCGCACTGCGCCCCGATGTCGGCCACGACCAGCGGGGACCAGGCGCCACGGTCGCCCTCCGGGTCCAGACCGCGACCGGCGACGCTCTGGAGCACCAGCGTGCTCTCGGTGTCCTCGGCGAGCCCGTCGACGTCGAACACCTCGACGAGGTGGGCGTGGTGCAGCCCCGCCAGGCGTCGGACCTGCTCGGTGCGCACGACGAGGTCCTCACCGCGCACGGGCGGCAGCGTGACCATCGCGACCTCGCGGCCGAGCACGGCGTCCAGGCCGCGGGTGGCGTCGTCCACGGCGCCCGCGCCGGGCACCTGCTGGGGGCCGGCGTCGTCCACCCCGGCGGGACGCTCCTCGTGCGGGCCCGAGCAGGACGCGTCCCCGTCCCCCGAAGCCGTGGTCATGCCCGCACCTCCCCACCTCGGGCGCTCAGCCGGACGGGTGAGCGCGATGACCACGGTAGCGCGCGGCGTCACGCTGAGTCGACCGGCCCATCGGCCAGAGCCGTCCGGCCGAAAGGACGAGGGGTTCGGAACGAAGGAAGGGCCGGAGAGCGTCGCTCTCCGGCCCTTCGGTGTGGTGACCTCGGTGGAGGTGCCGGGAATCGAACCCGGGTCCTCCGATCAGCAATCAGGACTTCTCCGTGCGCAGTCCGCCTCGTCTCTGCTCGGATCCACCGGTCCTGCGGACGGGCCGGTGTGACGATCCCAGTCGCTGTGCGATGTCCCGACGGGCCCCGCGACCGGGCCCGGCGGTGAGTCACCTAGTCGATGCCGGCGACCGGGTCGGTGACGAACCCGGGCCGACAGACCTCACCTCTGGCTGTCAGGCAGCCAGAGCGAAGTCGCGCTGACTAGAGTCGGCGCTTATTGCGTTGCGACGCATGGTTAACGAGATCATCGTCGCCTTCCTCGGCACGCTTCTCCTGATGAACCACTCGGAGTCGAAACCAGTCACCCCCTCGGGCCCGCACCGTGCGGGCGGCCACCGATCATAACGCGCCGCCGCGCCCGGTTCATCCCCGCCGCACGGCTCCGTCCGGGCTCGGACCGTCCCGGCCCACGAGCCGCGCCGGCGCGTCGTGCAGCACCGAGCGCAGGAACCCGGCACCCAGGCGGTCGTCCGCCGCGGCCCACGAGGCGATGGCGGCCAGCTGCTCGTGGTAGCCGTACGGGATGTTCGGGAAGTCGGTGCCGAGCAGCACGCGGTCGGCAACGGCGACGAGCCGCGCCGGCCAGTCGGGCGGCACGGGGGCGAACGCCTCGGTGAAGGGCGTGCCGACCATCGTCGTGTCGAGGTGCACGTTCTCGAAACGCTCGAGCAGGCCCAGCGCGGCGTCGTACTCGGGCAGTCCGGCGTGCGCGAGGACGGCGGTCAGGCGCGGGTGGCGGGCGAGCACCTCGGCGAAGACGTCCATGCCCGTGTACGCGCCCGGGATCGGTCCGTCGCCGCAGTGCACGATCACGGGCACGCCCGCCTCGGCGACCAGCCCCCAGGCGCGGTCCAGCAGCGGGTCGCGCGGGTCGTACGCGCCCACCTGCACGTGCGCCTTCACCACTCGGGCACCGGCGTCCAGGGCGTCACCGAGGTAGGTCGTCACCGACTCCTCGGGATAGAGCGTGGCGGTCGGGACGGCCTCGGGCACCTCCGCGGCCCACTCCAGGGCCCACGACGTCAGCCACGCCGCCATGTCCGGCTTGTGCGGGTAGACCAGCGGCGCGAACATGCGCACCCCGAACCCGCGCAGCAGGTCGAGCCGCGTCTGCTCGGGCTCGCGGTAGTGGATCGGCCATGCCCGCCCGTAGTGCTCCTCGGCGTCGTCGAAGTACGCCCACACCTTCTGCAGCATCCGGTCGGGCAGGAAGTGCACGTGGAGGTCGACCAGCCCGTCGACACCCGTCGCGGCCACCCACGTCGGGACGTCGGCGTCGTCGACAGGAGGGCTCACCAGCGGGTCGCGAGCAGGGCTCACCACCCCTTGATCCGCCGCCCCACGATCCGCTCCGCCTCGCGCTTGGCGTCACGCTCGGCCATGGCCTCGCGCTTGTCGTGCTTCGCCCTGCCGCGCACCAGCGCGAGCTCGACCTTGCAGAGCCCGCCGGAGAAGTAGAGCGACAGCGGCACCAGGGTCAGGCCGCTCTCGCGCGTCTTGCCCACGAGGCGGGCGATCTCGCTGCGGTGCAGCAGGAGCTTGCGGGCGCGGCGGGGCTCGTGGTTGGTCCAGGAGCCGAAGTCGTACTCCTGGATGTGCAGGCCGCGCAGCCAGATCTCGCCGTCGGTGACGGTCGCGTACGCGTCGTTCAGCGAGACGTGCCCGGCGCGCAGGCTCTTGACCTCCGTGCCCTGCAGCGCGATGCCGGCCTCGTAGACGTCGAGGACGGTGTAGTCGTGCCGCGCCTTGCGGTTGGTCGCGACGACCTTGCGCCGCTCCTCGGGACGGTTGCTGCTGGCCTTGGCGGGTGCCGTCCTGGTCTTCGCCACAGTTCCCCTCCCCGGATGCTCAGGTGCGCACGTACCACCGCAGCGTCACGTACCCCGTCAGCGTGGCGATCACCGCACCGACGATCACCAACACCGGTCCAACGTATCCGAGCACGTCGCTCATCCCGATCGGCGGGATCGTGTTCGCCAGCAGCCGCCCGGACAGCAGCCGGTCGACGAAGAAGACCTTCCCGAGGACGAGCCCGCCGGTCGCCAGCAGGGCTCCGACCACGCCGGTGACCACCGCCTCGATGAGGAACGGCACCTGCGTGTACCAGCGGCTGGCGCCGACGAGACGCATGATCCCGACCTCGGTCCGCCGGGTGAACGCCGAGAGCTGGATGGTGTTCGAGATCAGCAGCAGCGCCGCGAGCGCCTGCACGATCGCCAGCCCGAACGTCGCGTTGCGCACGTTGCCGAGGAACGCGAACAGGTCCGCGACGGTGTTGCGCTGGTCGACGACGTTGCGCACGCCGGGCCGCCCGGTGAACTGCTCGACGATCTCGGTGCCGCGCAACGGGTCGGCCATCGTCACGCGCAGGGTCGCGGGCAGGCTCTGCGGGCGCACGAGCTGCAGGATCGACTGGCCCGCGTAGATGCGCTGGAAGCGCTCGAACGCCGCGGCGCGGCTCTCGTACTCGACGCCGGCGACCAACGGATTCGCCTCGAGCTCCGCGCGCAGGCCCGTGCACACCGGGCTCGAGCAGTCGGGGTCGGCGGCGCTGGTCGGCTCGTCGAGGGCGACCTGCACCGCGACGAGCGAGTAGTAGAGGTCCTCGGTCCGGTCGATCGTGCGCACGGCGAGCAGGCCCGCACCGAGCAGGCCGAGCGAGATCGCGGTGGTGATGACCATGGCGATCGACATCGTGAGGTTGCGCCGCAGACCGACGAGCGCCTCGCGCCACACGAAGAGCACTGAAGATCCTCCAAGCCGACCGCCGTCTCGGTCCCTATCGGCGTGCTCCATTGTTCTGTCACGCCCGACCCCGCCTTCGGCGGAGGCTTACCGCCCGACCCCGTAGACGCCGCGGCTGTCGTCACGCGCGAGCCTGCCCGACGACAGCTCGACCACCCGCCGCCGCATGGTGTCGACGATCTGGCGGTCGTGGGTGGCCATGACCACCGTGGTGCCGGTGCGGTTGATCCGCTCGAGCAGCGTCATGATCCCGGTGGAGGTCTCGGGGTCGAGGTTGCCGGTGGGCTCGTCGGCCAGCAGCACCAGCGGGCGGTTGACGAACGCGCGGGCGATGGCGACGCGCTGGGCCTCGCCGCCGGAGAGCTCCGAGGGCATGCGGTCGGCCTTGCCCGCGAGGCTGACGAGGTCGAGGACCTCGGGCACCACCGTGCGGATCGTGTGCCGCGGCCTGCCGATCACCTCGAGGGCGAACGCCACGTTCTCGGCCACCGTCTTGTTGGGCAGCAGCCGGAAGTCCTGGAACACCACGCCCATGCGCTGGCGCAGCCGGGGCACCCGGCGGCTCGCGAGGCGGCCGACGTTCCAGTTGGCCACCCACACGCTGCCCCGGCTGGGCACGTCCTCGCGCAGCAGCAGGCGCAGCAGCGTCGACTTGCCCGAGCCCGACGGGCCGATGAGGAAGACGAACTCGCCCCGGTCGATCTCCACGCTGACGTCGTCGAGGGCCGGCCTCGTGGAGGTCGGGTAGACCTTCGAGACGTTCTCCAGCCGGATCACGGCCCGGGATGCTACTGGGCCGTACCCCGGGTGCCCGTCAGGCCGTCAGGCGGCGGTCCCGGACTGCTTGCGCCAGCGGATCCCCGCGTCGAGGAAGTCGTCGATGAAGCCGTCGAGCACCTGCGAGGTCTGCGAGGTCTCCTGGTTGGTCCGCAGGTCCTTGACCATCTGGTAGGGGTGCAGGACGTAGGACCGCATCTGGTTGCCCCAGCTCGAGCCGGAGTCCTTGAGCGAGTCCAGCAGCGCCTGCTCCTCCTGCCGGCGGCGCTCCAGCAGCTTGGCCTGCAGCACGCTCAGGGCCGTGGCCTTGTTCTGCAGCTGGCTGCGCTCGTTCTGGCAGGAGACGACGATGCCGGTCGGGAGGTGGGTCAGCCGCACCGCCGAGTCGGTGGTGTTGACGCCCTGCCCACCGGGGCCGCTCGAGCGGTAGACGTCGACGCGCAGGTCCTTCTCGTCGATCTCGACGTGGTCGCTCGACTCGACCACCGGGGCCACCTCGACGCCGGCGAAGCTCGTCTGGCGCCGGCCCTGGTTGTCGAACGGCGAGATGCGCACGAGCCGGTGGGTGCCCTGCTCGACCGAGAGCGTCCCGTACGCGTACGGCGCGGAGACCTTGAACGTGGCCGACTTGATGCCGGCCTCCTCGGCGTAGGAGGTGTCGTAGACCTCGGTGGGGTAGCCGTGCCGCTCGGCCCAGCGCAGGTACATGCGCATGAGCATCTCGGCGAAGTCGGCCGCGTCGACGCCGCCGGCCTCGGCCCGCACGGTGACCAGCGCGTCGCGCTCGTCGTACTCGCCGGAGAGCAGCGTGCGCACCTCGAACGCGTCGACGTCGGCCTTGAGCGAGGCCCGCTCGCCGTCGGCCTCGCCACGCAGCTCCGCGGCCTCGGCGCCCTCGGACTCGTCGGCCATCTCGTAGAGCGTGCCCAGGTCGTCGAGGCGAGAGCGCAGCGACTCCGCGCGGCGCAGGTCGGCCTGCTTGTGCGTGAAGGCGCTGGTCAGCTTCTGCGCGGTCTCGACGTCGTCCCACAGGTCGGGGGCGGCGACCTGCTGCTCGAGCTCGGCCACCTCGCGCCGCAGACCCTCGAGGTCCATCGCCGCCTCGACGCTGTCCAGGGAGGCGGCGAGGTCCTTCAACTCGGTCGCGGTCGCGTCGTCCACTCCCCCAGCGTAATCGCTCGGCACGCCGCGACCTCCAACGCGGCGGTGCGGCCGGCGGTGCGACGTGACCGGCCGGCGGCTCGCGAGAGGCACCTTCGGGCAGGCCCGCGAGCCTCCTGATCATGCGGAACGTACCCCTCGCCCGGCGCGCCTCGGCGAGAGACGCGACCTGGTCGCGCCAGCACGCGGCGGCGTTCGCCCGCCCGCCCTCGAGCGGGAGGACGTCACCGTGCTGTGACTGCCGGGGAGCCGTTCCGGCTCGTTGCGGGACCGGTCGACGACCCGCCGCCGTTCTAGTCGCCGGCCCGGGCCCCCACCACGAACTCTTCGCGCTCGGCGGCCGACCCCTCGCGCAGCGCGAGGACGGCGGCCAGCGTGATGAGGCAGACCAGGACCATGTAGACCGAGACCGACAGCGAGGTCCCGGTCGCGCCGATGAGCGCCTGGGCGATCAGCGGCGCGAAGCCGCCGCCGAGCACCGCGCCCAGGGCGTACGCGAACGAGGCGCCGCTGTAGCGCACCGGCGCGGGGAAGAGCTCGGCGTAGGCCGCGGCCTGCGGACCGTAGGTCAGGCCGAGACCGACGCCCAGCACGGCCACCGCGAGCAGCATGAGCGGCAGCGACGCCGTGTCCAGCAGCAGGAAGAACGGGAACGACCACACGAGCAGCCCGACCGTGCCCACGAGGTACACCCGGCGCCGGCCCACCCGGTCCGACCAGGCGCCGCTCGTCATGATCGCGACGCCCCACACCACCGCACCGACGATGCCCACGGCGAGCATCGTCGCGCTGGAGACACCGAGGCTGCGGGTGCCGTACGAGGTGACGAAGGCGATCAGCAGGTAGCCGATCATGTTGTTGGCGACGAAGAGCCCGATCGCCACGAGGACCGCGCGGGGATGGTCGCGCAGCACGACGACCAGCGGCGCGGTGCGGCGTGCCCGCTGCTCGCGCAGCCGCGCGAAGACCGGGCTCTCGGACACCCGCGCCCGCACGAAGAACCCGACGGCGATGAGCACGATCGACAGCAGGAACGGCACCCGCCAGCCCCAGGCCAGGAACTGCTCCTGCGTGGTCGACGTGGAGACCACGAGGAACACCAGGTTGGCCAGGACGAGGCCGATCGGCACCCCGACCTGGGGATACGTGCCGAAGAAGCCGCGTCGCCCCTCCGGGGCGTGTTCCACGGCCATCAGCGCGGCCCCGCCCCACTCCCCGCCCGCGGAGAGCCCCTGCAGCAGCCGCAGGGCCACCAGCAGGATCGGTGCGGCTACACCGATGCTCTCGTAGGTGGGCAGCAGGCCGACGCCGACGGTCGAGACGCCCATGAGCAGCAGCGTGGCGACCAGCATCCCCTTGCGCCCGAAGCGGTCGCCGAGGTGTCCCGCCACGATCCCGCCCAGCGGGCGCGCCACGAAGCTCACCCCGATCGTCGCGAACGACACGAGCAGGGCGGAGCTGGCGTCGAGCGCGGTGAAGAACAGCTGGCTGAACACCAGCCCCGCCGCGCCGGCGTAGATGAAGAAGTCGTACCACTCGATGGTCGTGCCCACGAGGCTGGCGAGCGCGACCCGGCGGACGTCGCCCGGCGACGGTTCGGTTTCCTCGTCGCGGGACCTGCTGGCCGGGCTCTGCGTCATCGCGGGCTCCCTCGTCGGTGGCGCGGGGACGGTAGCCAGCCGGACCGACACCGCGGAAGACCCCACCGACGTGCCCCGGGGCTCAGCCCCCCGCCACCGGCTCGTAGCGGCTGAAGCGCCGGGTGAAGCTCGCGGTCCCCGAGGTGAGCGACCGCAGGTCCACCGCGTAGCGCAGCAGCGCCTGCTCGGGGACCTCGGCGCGCACGAGGGTGCTGCCGGGGCCCGCGGGCTCGGTGCCCACGACCCGGCCGTGCCGGGACGCGAGGTCGCCGAGCACCGTCCCGAGCTGGCTGTCGTCGACGGTCACCTCGACCTCGTAGAGCCGCTCCATGACGATCGTGCCCGCCGCCGCGACCGCCTCCTTCACCGCCAGCGACCCGGCGGTCTGGAAGGCCTGGTCGGAGGAGTCGACGCTGTGGGCCTTGCCGTCGACCAGCGTCACGCGCACGTCCACCACCGGCCGCCCGGGCGTGACGCCCGCCTCGAGCTGCGCGCGTACGCCCTTCTCGACGCCGGGGATGTAGGCCCGCGGGATCACCCCGCCCACGATCCTGTCCACGAACTCGACGCCCGACCCCCGCGGCAGCGGCTCGATCTCGATGCGGCACACCGCGAACTGCCCGTGCCCGCCGGACTGCTTGACGTGCCGGCCCAGGCCGGACGCCGGCCCGGCGACGGTCTCGCGTTCGGGCACGGCCACATCGGTCACCTCGACGGTGGCCCCGGCCGCCCGCAGGCGCGCCAGCACGACGTCGGCGTGCGCCTCGCCCGTGCACCACAGCACGATCTGGTGGGTGTCCTCGTTGCGCTCGACGCGCAGCGTGGTCTCGGTGGCGGCGAGGCGCGCGAGCCCGCGGGCCATCGCGTCCTGGGCCGACCGGTCCGCCGCCGTCACCGCGACGGGCAGCAGCGCCTCGGGCAGCTCCCAGCCGTCGAGACCGACGAGGTCCTCGGCGCCGCACAGCGTGTCACCCGTGGCGACGGCGCCGAGCCGGGTGAGCGCGCAGACGTCGCCCGCGACGCACCACGGCACCTCCCGCAGCGTCGCGCCGAGCGGGGCGTAGACCCGGTTCACGCGCACGGTCTCCCGGGCGCCGTGGCCCGCGTCGGCGGCGCCCGTGGGGTCCTCGCCGTCGCGCGGCGCCGGGACGCGCAGCGGGTCGGCGCAGACGTTCAGCGTCGTGTCCGGCGTCAGGCGGCCCGAGAACACGCGCACGAGCGAGACCCGGCTGCCCTGGGCGTCGGTGCCGGTGTGCACGACCTCGGCGACCAGCGGGCCGTCCGGGTCCGGGGCGACCGGGTCGTGCCCGGCGCCGTCGGGGGCGTGCGCGGGCAGCGGCGGGTGGGCGGTCGGCGGCGGGACGGCGTCCACGACGAGGTCGAGCAGGGTCTCGAGGCCCGCGCCCGCGGGTGCGCAGACGCCGGCCACGGGCACGAGGGAGCGCCGCGCCACCGCGGTGGCCAGGTCGGTGCGCAGGGCGGCGAGCGACACGGGCTCCCCGGAGATCCAGCTCTCGAGCAGCGCTTCGTCCTCGCTCTGCTCGATGAGGGTCTCGACGAGCTCGCGGCGCAGGTCGTCCTCGTCCTCCGCCGTGTCCTCCGCCGTCGGGTCGGGGCCCTCGGGGTCGAGCAGGGGACGGACGGCGGTCACCGTGCCGTCCGCGGCCCGCTCGGTGCGCGTCACCGGGACGAGGACCTCCCCCGATCCGGCCGCCACCTCCCGGCACGTCGCGAGCGCCGCGGCCTCGTCGGCCCGCTGGTGGTCGAGGCGCGAGAGCACGAGCACCGCGGGCAGCCCGGCGCGGCGGCACTCGGCGAGCAGCGCCGAGGTCGGGGCGGCGGCGCCGTCGGCGGCGTCGGCCGTGCCGACGACGAAGAGCACGGCGTCGGCGGCACGCAGGCCCGCGCGCACCTCTCCCAGGAAGTCGGGGCAGCCCGGGGTGTCGACGAGGTTGATCTTCATGTTGCGGTGGGTGAGCGAGGCCACCGCCGGCGCGACCGAGCGCTGCTGACGCCGGGCGTCCGGGTCGTGGTCGGTGACGGTCGTCCCGGCGGTCACCGAGCCGGCCCGCGGGATCGCGCCGGCGCACGCCAGCAGCTCCTCGACCAGCGTCGTCTTGCCCGCCGCCATCGGGCCGACGATCGCGACCGAGCGCAGGGCGGCCGGGTCGTCGGGCGCCAGCCCGTCCCCGGTCCGCCCGCCCCGTGCTCTCCGTGTGCTGTCGCCTGCCTTCGTGCCACCCATGACGACCACCTCGCCGCGCGTCGAATCCGCCGTCGGCGGCCGGGCCACGGGAGATCCAGCGGCCCGTCATCGCGCCGACACCCTCAGTCCACATGAGTGACCGAGATCACGACAAGGGGGTGGTCCGGGTCCGATCTACTCGATCGTGAGGGCGGCGAGGCGCTCGCGGTGCTCGTCGGCGGTGCCGAACAGCGGCGCCCGGCGCCGGGCGCGCTTGTAGAAGAAGTGGGCCTCGTGCTCCCAGGTGAAGCCGATGCCGCCGAAGAACTGGATCATCGCCCCGGTGGCGGCCCACGCGGCGTCGGCGGCCTTGGCCTTGGCCACCGAGACCGCGATGTCCGTGGCCGGGTCGCCCGCGTCGGCCGAGTCCACCGCGTGCGCGGCGAAGAGCACGGCGTGCTCGGCCATGGTCACGCCGACGTGCAGGTCGGCCATCGTGTGCTTGATCGCCTGGAACGACCCGACCGGCACGCCGAACTGCTTGCGGTCCCGGTCGTAGTCGACGGTGCGCGTGAGGGCCTCGCGCGCGAGGCCGACGAGGTCGGCCGCGGTGAGCACCGCGCCGCGGGCGAGCACCGCCGACACCGCGTCGGCCCCGGCGAGGCCGCCACCGGCGAGGGCCTCGGCCGGGGTGTCGGTGAGCTCGACCGCCGCGACGCGGGCCGTGCCGTCGTACGTGCGCTGGTCGCGCACCGCGAGGCCCTGCGCACCGGCCTCCACCAGGTAGAGCCCGGGCGCGCCCGACGGGTCGGTGGCCGCGACGACCATCAGCCCGGCGACGTTCGCATAGTCGACCGGCGACGCCGTGCCGGAGAGACGGACCGCGTCGGAGGCGCCCGCGGCGTCCACCGTGATGCCCCTGCCGTCCCACGACCCGGCCTCGCCGCGCAGCGCCACCGTGCCGACGGTCTCGCCCGCGGCCAGCGCGGGCAGCCGGCGGGCCTGCTGCTCGTCCGAGCCGGCGAGGCGCACCGCTTCGGCGGCGAGGACGGTCGCGGTCCAGGGCCCGGGCGCCACGCCGGCGCCGAGCTCGCGGGCCACGACCTGCGCGTCGAGCAGCCCGAGGCCCAGGCCGTCGTGCTCCTCGGGGACGAGGACGGCCAGGGCGCCCTGCTCGGCGAGGCCCTTCCACAGCGTCAGCGGGTGCCCGTCACCGTCGGGATCCTCGACCACGCCGCGCACGGCGTCGAGGTCGAAGCGGTCGGCGAGGAACTCCCGGACCGTGGTGGCGAACGCCTGCTGGTCGTCGGTGAGCGCGAAGAACACGCCGACGCTCCTATCGGGGCAGGCCGAGCACGCGCTCGGCGACGATGTTGCGCTGGACCTGGGACGAGCCGCCCCAGATGGTGACCGACCGCGACCACATGGCCTGGTGCTGGAACGGCGCGAGGTCGACGTCGGGACGCGGGGCGGCGAGCGAGGACTCCGGGCCGAGCACGTCGTCGAAGGCCTCCCAGAGGTCCTGGAACGTCTCCGACCACTGCAGCTTGGTCATCGACGACTCGGCGCCGAGGTCACGGCCCTGCTCGACCTGCGTGAGGATGTGCATCGCGTGGTAGCGCAGGCACTCCAGCTCGACGAGGCAGTGCGCGAGCTTCTGGCGGGCCACCGGGTCGTCCGACCGGCCGAAGCGCCGGGCGTGGGAGACGATCTCGTCGTACTGGCGGCGGAACTCGGTGTACTGCCCGACGCCCGAGGCACCCCGCTCGAAGGAGAGCAGCAGCATCGCGGTGCGCCAGCCCTCGCCGATCTCGCCGAGGCAGTCGCTCGCCTCGACCCGCGCGTCGGTGAAGAACACCTCGCCGAACTCGCTCGCGCCGCTCATCTGCTTGAGCGGGCGGGCCTCCACGCCGGGCTGGTCCATGTCGATGAGCAGCATCGACAGGCCCTTGTGGCGCTCCGAGCCCGGCTCCGTGCGCACGATGGTGAAGATCTTGTCGCCGTGCATGGCGTTCGTGGTCCAGATCTTCTGGCCGTTGACCACGAACTCGTCGCCGTCGCGCACCCCGCGGGTCGACACCGCCGCCAGGTCGGACCCGGCGCCGGGCTCGGAGAAGCCCTGGCACCAGATGACCTCGTTGCGCAGCATCGGGCCGATGATCTCGGCCTTCTGCTCCGGCGTGCCGATCGCCATGATCGTCGGCGCGAGGAAGGTGAGGCCGAGGACGTTGACGGTCTGTGGCGCGCGGGCGCGCACCGTCTCCTCGTCGTAGATCGCCTTCATGCCCGGCGTGCCGCCGCGCCCGCCGTACTCGGTCGGCCACTGGATGCCGGAGAAGCCGGCAGCGGTCTTGCGGGCCTCCCACTCGCGCCGGAGGCGGAACGACTCGTCCGGGTCGAGGGACTCCCAGAAGCCCGGCACGGTCCACTCGGCCGGGATGTTCTCGGCGAGCCAGGTGCGCAGCTCCGTGCGGAACTGCTCCTCCTCGGCGGTGTAGCTCAGGTCCACGGCGCCACCCTGGCAGAAGCCCCGGGTCGTCGCAGGACCGGGCCTACCGACCGGTAGGGGGAGCCTCGCAGCCGATCACCCCGCGGTCGGCCTTGAGGGCGAGGACCCGGCGCGCGCTCTCCTCCAGGCGCCCGGCGAAGTCCGGGTCGTCGGCGGCCTCGGCAGCCAGCGCCGCGACCATCGGCGACACGTCGCCCGGCCGGACGGTGAGGACCTGGTCGCCTCCGGCCTGGACGAAGCGCACGGCCCGCTCGCCGACCGGGACGTCGGCCAGGGCGGCGGCGGCGCCGACGTCGTCGGTGGTCACCACGCCGGTGAAGCCCAGGCGTCCGCGCAGCAGGTCGGTGACGACGGCCCGGGAGAACAGGGCCCGGCGGTCGGGGTCGATCTTCTCGTAGACCGCCGAGGACATCATCACCACGGGGGCGCCGGCCTCGATGCCCGCGCGGAACGACGCGAGCCCCGGATCGTCGACCCCGGTGACGTCGTCGGCGGCGTCGGCGAAGTCGGTGTTCTCCCGCACGCGCCCGAGCCCCGGGAAGTGCTTGAGCGTGGTGGCCACCCCGCCGGCCTCCATGCCCTCCACGAAGGCGGCCACGGCACGCCCGACACGCTGCGGGTCGGTGCCGAAGCCCCGGTCCAGGGCCCCGACCGGCTCGTTGTCCTCCCCGAGCGCGGGGTCGACGACGTCGGCGACGGGGGCGAGGTCGAGCGTCACGCCCGCGCCCGCCATCTCCCGCGCCCAGTCCTGCGCGTCGGCGCGCAGCCCCGCGACGTCGCGGCCCTGGGTCGCCGCCGCCGGGATGCGGGAGAACCCGTCGCCGGCGAGGTCCTGCACGCGCCCGCCCTCCTGGTCCACCGCCACGATGACGGGGATCTCGGCGGCCTCCTGCACCTCGCGCACGGTGGCGGCGACCTGGGTGGCCGACGCCTCCCCGCCCGCGGCGTCGGTGAGGATCACCCCACCCGCACCCTGGGCCAGGGCCGCGCGCCCGCCCTCGGTCAGGCCGTCGGCGGGCACCCCGGCCATGACGAGCTGGGCGGCCCGACCGCGGGTGTCCAGGCGGCCCAGCACCGCGTCGACGCACGCCACGGCCGGGTCGACGGGGGCCGCCGCGGTCGGCGACGTCGGCGCCGAGCGGGCGCCGGGCGCCCCGGACGGGCCCGGGGCGGGGGGCGGCGCGGCGGGCTCCGCGCCGCAGGCGGCGGGCGCCAGGGCCAGCACGGCCGCGGCCAGGGCGACCAGGACGCGGGAGGGGGCGCCGGACGTGGCGGCGCGGGCACCGGGCATGGTGCCGGGATTGTGCCGTACGGGCACGGGGCACCTGGTGGCGACCGGCCCCCGGTGGCCAGCAGACGGGGAGGGACGGGCGCCGCATGACCACCACACGCCGGACCCGGACGCTGCACGGGGCCCGGATGTCGTACGTGGAGGCGTGCCCGGACGCCGTGCGCGGCACGGACGATCCGGAGGTCGTCGTTCTCGTGCACGGCGTCGCGGGCAGCGCCGAGACGTGGACCCCGGTCCTGCAGGCGTTCGAGCGCTCCGGCTGCGATCGGCTGTTGCTCGCGCCCGAGCTGCTCGGACACGGGGAGTCCGCCGGCGTCGGCGGCGACCACTCCCTCGGCGCCTACGCCAACGGGCTGCGCGACCTGCTCGCGGTGCTCGGTCACCGCCGGGTCACGCTCGTCGGGCACTCGCTCGGCGGCGGCGTGGCCATGCAGTTCGCCTACCAGTTCCCGGAGATGTGCTCGCGGCTGGTGCTGGTCTCCTCCGGCGGCCTGGGTCGCGGCGTGAGCCCGCTGTTGCGCCTGGCCTCGCTGCCCGGCGCGGAGTGGGTGCTGCCGGTGCTCGCGTCCTCGGGCCTGCTCGGGCTCGGGGTGCGGGCGCTGCGCACGGCCGCGGCGCTGCCGGGCCTGGCCGCCGAGGCGGTGTCGCTGCGCGAGACCGCCCGCCACGCCGCCTCGCTCACGGAGCGGGCGCACCTCGACGCCTTCGTCGACACGGTCCGGGCCGTGATCGGGCCGGGCGGGCAGCGGGTCAGCGGCACCGACCGGCTCTACCTCACCGAGGGCCTGCCGACGATGGTCGTGTGGGGCGCGCGCGACCCGGTGATCCCGGTCGGGCACGCCCGGAGGGCGGCCACGCTCATCCCCCACGCGCGCCTCGAGCTGTTCGGGCGTGCCGGGCACTTCCCGCACTGCGACGAGCCGGAGCGCTTCGCGGCGCTGCTCACCGACTTCTGCGACGCCACCGCGCCCGCCGACCTCGACGTCACGAGCATCGGGCCGCGCGTCGCCTCCCGCGGCGCCTGAGGTCCCGCTACCGGGGGTGCCGGCACTGGTAGGCCAACGCCGGGGGCAGGTTGCGCCACACCGTCGGCGTCACCCGCACCTCGGAGAACGCCTCCTCGAGCACCGCGCGGAACCGTCGCTGGGTGGGTAGCACCCGCACGTGGCTGTAGGCGAACGTCGTGAACGGCGCGCCGGGCGCCAGGACCCGGGTGACCTGCTCGATGATGCCGCGCTGCGCGTTCTCCGGGAACAGCGTCCACGGCAGGCCGCTGACCACGGCGTCCACCCGGTCGACCCCGGCGTCGGCGAGCAGCTTCTGCAGGTCGGCCGCGTCGCCCTGCACGACCTCCAGCCACGGGCGCGTGCCGCGCAGGTGCTCGACCATGCCCGGGTCGATCTCGACGGCGAGGTGGCGCCCGCCCAGGGGCAGCCGGCGGCGCACGGCCCCGCTGACCACACCCGTCCCGGGTCCGAGCTCGACCACGACGGGACGCCCGTCGGCGGGGACCACGGAGGCCAGCAGGTCGGACAGGGCCCGCCCGCTGGGGGCCACCGCGCCGATGACGGCCGGGGAGCGCACGGCCGAGGAGAGGAACGTGACGAGGTCGCGAACGGGGCTCACAGCGGACACAGTGGCAGCTCCGCATCCGGATCGCCCACCCGAGGGGCGGTCAGCGCGGGTCGACCACGCGCATGAGGATGAAGGTCACGAGCAGCAGGATGAGGATCGACAGGTCGAGGCTGACGTTGCCGATGCGTACCGCCGGGATGATGCGGCGCAGGAGCTTGACCGGCGGGTCGGTCACCATGAACAGCACCTCGAGCCCGGCCGCGGTCGCCCCCGCCGGACGCCAGTCGCGGGCGAAGCTGCGCACGATCTCGACGACGAGCCGCCCCACGATGAAGAGCCACAACAGGAAGAGGGCGTAGTAGACGAGCAGCAGGGCGAGCTCCATGGGTCCAGAGTGCCTGACGCGGCGCTCCACCGGTCACGCCGGTCTCCTCGGCGGGTGGGTCCGCGCCCGGTGGGAGGGCAGCACCGGCTACCGTCGTCGACCGGCCCGTTCCGGACGCGGACTGGAGGTGACGTGGTCGTCCTGGTGCCCGTCGACGAGCGGCTGACCGGTCCGGCCGCCCCGGGTCTCGCCGAGATCCGCACGACGGGGGTCGAGTCGCTGGTCGAGGCCGTGCTGCGCTCGGAGTCGGATGCGGGGACGGACCCGGGGTGGCCCGACGCGCCGTGCCGCGCGGGGACCGACGAGGTCGTCCGCCCGCGCACGTTCCTCGCCGTCGACCCCGAGGACCGCCAGGTCGTCGGCACCTGCGGGTTCCGCGGCCCGGTCCGCGCGGGCCGGGTGGAGATCGCGTTCTGGACGTTCCCGCCGTTCGAGGGCCGGGGCTGGGCCACGGCGATGACGCGGGCGCTGGTGAACCGGGCGTTCGCCGACCCGACGGTGCTGACCGTCGTCGCCCACACCCTCGCCGAGCGCACCCCGGCGGGCAGCGTGCTGACCGCCAACGGGCTGGTTCGCGTGCAGGCCCGGCGGCGCGACGAGTCCGGGCCCGGCGGCGCGGTGCGCGGGAAGGTGTGGCGCTGGGAGGCCCACCGGCCGACCCGCGCGGACGTGCCCGCCGCCGCCTCGTCCATCCGGCGCTGACGCGCCCGTGATCCTGCACCTCTGCACCCGCGACGAGCTCGCCGCGGCGCGGGCCGAGGGGGCCCGCCGGCCGCCGTCGCTCGACGAGGTCGGGTTCGTGCACTGCTCGGAACCCGGCACCGTGCACCTGCCCGCCTCGCGCCTCTACGCGGGCCGCACCGACGTCGTCGTGCTGGTCGTCGACCCGGCCCGGCTCGCCGCCCACGGCGTGACCGTGCGCTGGGAGCCCGGCGTCGGCCCGCAGGGCGGCGAGGATCCCCGCGGCCCCTGGTTCCCCCACGCGTACGGCCCGCTGGTGCTCGACGCCGTCGTCGCCGTGCACGACCTCGTCCCCGAGCCGGACGGCAGCTTCCGCCCGCCGCCGGCCATCGCGTCGCCCTAGCGGCCCGGGCTGACGCTCCGGGCGGATACGACGACGGCCCCCGACCGTGTGGTCGGGGGCCGTCGCCGTCGCGTAGCGGGGACAGGATTCGAACCTGTGACCTCTGGGTTATGAGCCCAGCGAGCTACCGAGCTGCTCCACCCCGCGTCGTTGCCCGTTGGCCCCGGGCCGGGGGTTCCCGGCGTCCGGGATCACTCCCGGCGCCGGTGTCGTAGCGGGGACAGGATTCGAACCTGTGACCTCTGGGTTATGAGCCCAGCGAGCTACCGAGCTGCTCCACCCCGCGCTGCGTTGTGCCTCCTACGGTACACGCCGCCTCCGGACGATCCGGGGGCGGGGGTGGGTCGCTCGCCCACCCCCGCGGCCCGGCCGGTCAGCCGCCGGCGGTCGCCGCCGGCGCCGCGCCCGTCGCGTTGCGGAACCGCTGGATCGCGGCGTCGAGGGCGGCCTCGGCGTCCCCGATGCCCCGGAAGTCCCGCGCCGCCTGGGCCTGCGCCAGCCGGTCGAGGGCGTCGTTCATCGCCGTGACGGCCTCCGAGAGCTCCGGGCTCAGCGTCTGGCCCGGGGCGCCGCTGGGCAGCGGGCCGCTGCCCGTGTTGGCGCCGGGCGCGGGCTGCGCCGGCTGGGCCTGCGTGCCGCCCAGGCCCGGCACCGTCAGGCCCGGGGGCAGCGGGACGCCCTCGAACGCGGCCTGCAGCGCGCCCTGCAGCGTCGGCGCGTAGCCGATGTCGCCGTTGTTGAACCGGGCGATGACGCCGAACAGCTGCGGGAACGAGGTCTGGGCGTTGCGCTCGACATAGATCGGCTCCACGTAGAGCAGCCCGCCCGCGACCGGGAGGGTCAGCAGGTTGCCGTACTGCACCTGCACCGGTGCGCCGGACTGGCGCAGCGGGAACAGGCCCTGGTTGACCGAGTTGCTGGTCAGCAGCTCGGCCTGGACCTGCTGGGGACCCTGCGGACCCCGCTGGTCACCGGTGAGCTGGGCCGGGAGCTCGAGCACGGTCATCTGGCCGTAGGTCTCCGGCTCCGAGCTCACCGACAGGTAGGCCGAGAGGTTCGGGCGGGACAGGGCCAGCAGCGTGCTGGTCATCTGGAACTGGGTGTCCGGCGGCGCGCCGGGCCGGGGGTCACCGCCGAGCAGGTAGTACGGCGGGATCGAGGCGTTGGCCTCGCGCGTCGGGTCCTCCGGGATGGTCCAGAAGTTCTGGGTGGAGAAGAAGTCCCTCGGGTTCTCGACGTGGTAGCGCGTCAGGAGCTCGCGCTGCACCTTGAAGATGTCCTCGGGGTAGCGGAAGTGCGCCCGCAGGCTCGGCGAGATCTCCGACGCTGGCCGGACGACGTCCGGGAAGACGCCCATCCAGGCGCGCAGCACGGGGTCCTGCTCGTCGACCTGGTAGAGCCGCACCTCGCCGCTGTAGGCGTCGACGGTGGCCTTCACCGAGTTGCGCATGTAGCCCGCCGAGCCGGCCGGGGTCGCCGGGCGCAGCGAGTCGGCGGTCGCCTGCCCGAGGTCGACCTGCTGGGCGTAGGGGTAGCGCGGCAGCGTGGTGTAGCCGTCGACGATCCACTGCAGGCGCCCGTCGACGACCGCCGGGTAGGGGTCGACGTCGGTGCGCAGCCACGGCGCGACCTTCTCGACCCGCTCCAGCGGGGTGCGGTTGTACATGATCCGCGACTCGCTGCCGATCGAGCCGTTGAACAGGATGTTCCGCTCGCCGTAGGCCGCGGCGAAGATCATTCGTTGGGCCCAGTTGCCGAGCGGCACGCCGCCGGGGCCGGTGTAGGTGAACGCGGGGCGGCCCGGGCCGTCGAACTCGCCGGGCGCGGAGCCCGGGTTGGCGCCGACGATCGCGTAGTCGTCGGCGCCGCCGACGAACTCGCCGTAGTAGATGCGCGCCCCGTCGGGGCTCAGGCCGAAGGGGCCGGGGTTGCTCGAGTCGCTGACCTCGAACTGCGGCAGCCCGCCCTGGCTCGCCTCGGCGTTGCTCGGGGTGTTCACCCGGTCCGCCGGCGCCGAGACGATGCCCTGGCCGTGCGTGTAGACGAGGTGACGGTTGATCCAGTCCTGCTGGTTCCCGATCAGGGCGTCGGGGTTGATCTCGCGGGCCGCGAGCACGAAGTCCTGGCGCTGCCCGTTCACGGTGTACCGGTCGATGTCGAGCTGCGGGGCGAACGCGTAGAAGTTCGTCAGCTGCTGCTGGACCGCGAACGTCCGGTTCAGGCGCGACGGGTCCTGGATGCGGATGTTGTCCAGCGTCGCCTGGCTGTTGGCGACGTCCTGCGGGGGCACCGTGGCGCTCCCCGCGGCCGAGGCGACCTGCGGGGCGTAGGGCACGACCCCGACGTTGTTCAGCGCGAAGGCGTTGCGCGTCGCGGTGATGTTCCGCGAGATGGACTCGGCCTCCCGGTCGATCGCGTTGGGGCGCACCGAGAACTGCTCGAGCACCGCGGGCCAGGCCGCGCCGACCAGCACGCTCGAGAGCACCAGCAGGGCCAGCGCGATCGCGGGGATCTGCAGGTTGCGCAGCACGACGGCGGAGAAGAACGCCGCGGCGCAGATCAGCGCGATGATGAGCAGGATGAGCTTGGCCGGCATCGCGGCGTTGAGGTCGGTGTAGGTGGCGCCGAAGAAGTTGGCGCCGCCCTCGGCGGCCTTGCGGTCGCTGAACAGCAGCTCGTAGCGGTCGAAGAAGTACGCCACGGCCTTGAACAGCACGAAGGTCCCGGCGAGCACCGCCAGGTGGGCCCGCGCCGCGGGGGCGACCGAGCCGTTGCGCCCGGCGAGCCGGATGCCGCCGAAGAGGTAGTGGGCGACGAGCGCGGCGATGAAGCTGACCGCGATCGCCACGAACAGCCAGCTCAGCAGCCACCGGTAGAAGGGCAGCTGGAAGACGTAGAAGGCGATGTCGTTGCCGAAGACCGGGTCCTGGATCCCGAACGGCGTCGAGTTCAGGAACAGCTGCACGGTCTGCCAGTCGGCCTGCGCGGACAGGCCGGCGATGAGCGCGACCACCGCGGGGATGCCGATCGCGAACCAGCGGGGCCGCGCCAGCACGACGGTGCGGTAGCGGGCCACCGGGTCGTCCGCGCCGGTGCCGGCCACGGGCACGAACACCGGACGCACCCGGTAGGCGATGACGAGGTTGAGCGCCAGCAGGCCGCCCATCAGCACCGCGGCGACGGCGAACTGCAGCACGCGGGTCCACAGGATCGTCGTGAACACGCCGCGGAAGCCGACCTCGCCGAACCACGCCCAGTCGACGTAGACGTCGACCAGACGGGCCCCACCGAGCAGCACGACGAGCGCCACCGCGCCGGCGATCAGCAGCGTCTTGGTCCGTCGCGACAGCTGGGGGGTCGCCGTCGGGGGCCGGTTGGCCACGGGGTCACACTCCTGGAGAACGAGGTCGTGCGCCGGCGCGTCCGGTCGCGCGGTGCGGACGCCACTCTACGAACACGGTGTGGGATCGCCGTGGCCCGGATGTCCGGATCCGCTCGTGCCCTGCTCGGAGGCTCGGTCGGCGCGGGTCCGGGCGGTGTCCCCGCGCTCACCAGCGACGTCGACGCTCCCGCCGGACGCTCAGCAGGGAACCGGCGGGCGTCCCTCGCGGACGGCCTCGAGCGCGGCGATCCCCTCCGAGAGCGTCCCCACGCGGGCGAGCTCCAGGCCCTCGGGCGCCGCGCCCACGGCCTCCGCGCAGTTCCCCGCGGGTACGAGGAACACGGTCGCGCCGTCCTCGCGCGCCGCGTCCATCTTGAAGCGGATCCCGCCGATGTCGCCGACGCGCCCGAGGGCGTCGATCGTCCCGGTGCCCGCGACCACGCGCCCGCCGGTCAGGTCGCCGGGGGTGAGCTTGTCGACGATCGCCGAGGCGAAGACCAGCCCGGCGGACGGCCCGCCGATGTCGCCCAGGCTGATCCGCACGTCGACCGGCGAGTCGACGACGTTGGTGGGCGTGATGCCGAGGAAGCCGCGCGGGTCGCCGTCGGGACGGGCCGCGGCCACCACGCGCACGTCGGTGCGCGGACCCGGCGCACCGAGCGGGCCGCGCTGGATCGTCACGGTGACGGTCTGCCCCGGCCGCGTCGGGGCCAGCGCGTCGACGACCTCCTGCGGTGTCGAGACCGGGCGCCCGTCGACGGCGACGATCCGGTCGCCGGGCGCGAGCAGGCCGGCCGACGGTGACCCGTCGAGCACCGAGCCGACCTGGACCGCGGTCGGGTAGCCGAGGTAGCGCAGCGCCGCGGCCTCGGCGTCGGTCTCGGACTGGACGAACTGGCGGGTGTTCTCCTGGTCGACCTGCTCGCTGGAGCGCCCCGGCGGGTAGACCGCCTCGCGCGGGAGCACTTGCTCCTGGCCCGAGGCCCACATCGCCATCGCCCCGAACAGCGTGACCTGTGTCGTCACCGCGACCGTCGTCATCCGCAGCTGCCCGGCGGGCGGGTAGACGGGCACCGGTCCCGTCACCTCGACGACGGTGCGGCCGTCCGCGCCGGCGCCGAGGACGTCGAACGTCGGCCCGTCGCCGAGGCCCACGAACGGGACGCGCACGGTCGCGCCGAGCAGGCCCAGCACCCCGGCCAGGACGAGTCCGAGCGCCAGGGTCGCTCGCAGCCGGGTCACGGCCGGACAGGGTAGTGATCCGGTGGTCGTGGGCGAGCGCGGGCCGGTTCCTGAGCGGCCCCTGTGCGTTCGCCGTGGGCGTGCGTCCCGGCGCCCGCCGGGCCCCCGATCAGCCCTGCGTCCGCGTACCGTCGACACCATGAGTGACCTGCCCTTCGGTTTCGGGCCGTCCGACCCCGACGACGAGTCCCGCCGCTCCGGTCCCGGCGGATCCGGCTCCGGTCCGGGGGGTCCCGGCGGGCCCATGGGCTTCGGCCTGCCCGGCATGGGTGGTCTCCCCGGGGGCCAGGGCGGCGCGGGCGGGTTCGACATGGGCCAGCTCGGGCAGATGCTCACCCAGCTCGGGCAGATGCTCAGCCAGTCGTCCGGGCCCGGCTCCGACGGGCCGGTGAACTACAAGCTGGCCACGCAGATGGCGCACCAACAGCTCGGCGCGGAGGGCACGCAGGCCCCGACCGAGGAGCAGCGGCGCGCGGCCGAGGAGTCGGTGCGCCTCGCCGAGCTGTGGCTCGAGGACGCGACGACGCTGCCGTCGGGCACCTCGCAGGTCGCCGTGTGGTCGCCGGCGCAGTGGATCGACACGACGATGCCCACCTGGCAGCGCCTGTGCGACCCGGTGGCCCGCCGCGTCGCCGGCGCGTGGGTCGAGGGCCTGCCCGAGGAGGCCCGCCAGATGGCCGGGCCGATGCTGGGCATGATCTCTCAGGTCGGCGGCATGGCGTTCGGCTCCCAGCTCGGCGCCGGGCTCGCGCAGCTGGCCAAGGAGGTGCTCACCTCCTCCGACGTCGGGCTCCCGCTCGGCCCGGAGGGCACGGCGGCGCTCCTGCCCGGAGCCATCGCGACGTTCACCGAGGGCCTCGACCGCCCCGCCGGCGAGGTGCTCGTGTTCCTCGCCGCCCGCGAGGCCGCACACCAGCGGCTGTTCGGGCACGTGCCGTGGCTGCGCCAGCGCCTGCTCGCCACCGTCGAGGAGTTCGCGCACGGCATCTCCATCGACACCTCGCGCATGGAGGAGCTCGCCCGCGAGGTCGACCCCACCAACCCCGCGTCGCTGCAGGAGCTCATGAGCTCCGGGATGTTCGAGCCGCAGACCACCGAGTCGCAGAAGGCCGCGCTGCGGCGCCTGGAGACCCTGCTCGCCCTGGTCGAGGGCTGGGTCGACGTCGTGGTCGCCGACGCGGTGGGCGACCGCCTGCCCGGCGCGGGCGCGCTCGGCGAGACGCTGCGCCGGCGCCGCGCCTCCGGCGGCCCCGCCGAGCAGACCTTCGCCACGCTCGTCGGGCTGGAGCTGCGTCCGCGCCGGCTGCGCGACGCCGCGGCCCTGTGGCGGCGGCTCACCGACGAGCGCGGCATCGCCGGGCGCGACGCCGTGTGGTCCCACCCGGACCTCATGCCCACCGCCGACGACCTCGACGACCCGACCTCCTTCGTCGGCGGGCGCGGTCGCGTCGAGGCCGGCGAGACGTCCGGCGAGGCGCAGAGCTTCACCGACCTCGACGACCCGCTCGCCCGCCTCGAGGCCGAGATGCAGGCCGAGGAGGAGGCGAAGGGGTCCGCCGACGACTCCGGCGACTCCGGCGACTCCGGCGACTCCGGCGACTCCGACGACTCCGGGGAGAGCGGCGAGGGCGGGCAGGGCGGCGAGGGCAGGGGCCCGTCGTCGTCGTAGGTCAGGCGTCCTCGGTGTCGTCGGTGCCCTCGTCGGTGCCGGTGATCTCCGGGCCGGCGCCCGCGGAGAGCCCCTCGAGGTAGCCGATGGCGCGCTCGCTGCGCGGGTAGGCCGCCTCGGCCGCCCGGAACGCGGGCCCGTGACCGGGCTCGCGCAGGTGCACCAGCTCGTGCACCAGCACGTGGTCGAGCACCCAGCCCGGCACGTCGCGGAGGCGCTCGCTGACGCGGATCGTGGCCTCGGCCGGCGTGCAGGACGCCCAGCGGGTGCGCATCGGCCGCGTCCAGCGCACCGACGCCGGGCGGGGCCACGGGCCGTCCGGGGCGATCGGGTCGAGGTGGGCGCGGGCGAGCGCGTCGGCCCGCGCGGCGAGGTCGGCGTCGCCCGCGCGACGGCCGGGCCGGCGGCGGGCGTCGCTGCGCTCGAGGCGGCGCAGTGCCTCGTCGACCCACCGCCGCTCCTCGGTGCGCGACATCGAGGCCGGGATGCTGACCACGACGGTCGCGCCCTCCCGCCGCCACGACACCGTGCGCGTGCGGCGGGCGCTGCGGCGCACCTCCACCTCGGGACGGGGCTCGCTCACATCGCGAGGGTAGAGAGCGGATCCGGAGGGGCTCCCGCTGCGTCCAAGACGGTGTGCTCCCAGCTCCCGTGATCCTCCCCGACCGGCCGCCGGCTCCCGTGCCGGCGGCGCGACCTCCCCTGCCCGCCCGACCGCGGCTGCGGCACCCGGCGCTGCACCGCGCGCCCGACGTCCTGCAGTTCGGCGTCGACCCGCCCGATGCGCTCGTCCTCGACGGCCTGACCCCGCCGCTGGCGCGGATGATCGACGCCCTCGACGGCTCCCGCCCCGTGGCCCGGGTGCTCGCCGACGCCGTCGCCACGGGGGCCTCACCCACCGCGGCGCGGGGCCTGCTCGACTGCCTGCACACCGCGGGCCTGCTCGCCGCGCCGGACGCGCCCGACGGGAGCCGCGCCCCGTCCCGGCGGCGGGTCGTGGTGCACGGCGGCGGACGGGTCGCGGTGGCGGTCGCGTGCCTGCTGGCCGCGGCCGGCGTGGGCCGGGTGCTCGTCGAGGCCGAGGGCACGGTCGTGCGTGGTGACACCGGCACCGGGCTGCTCCCCGACGACGTCGGACGGCCCGCCCGGATCGCCGCCGCGGAGGCCGTCGCCCGCACCGCGGGCCGCATCCCGCCCGACCACCGCCCGGGCGCCCGGCGCGCCGCCGCGGCGCGCGCCGATCTCGTCGTCCTCGCCGACGCCGCGCGTCCCGACCCGGTGACCGCCCAGCGGCTCGTCCTCGACGGGCGCCGCCACCTGCCGGTCGCGGCCGACGGCGGCGCCGGGACGGTCGGTCCCCTCGTCGTCCCCGGTCGCACGCCGTGCCTGCGCTGCGAGGACCTCGTGCGCGCCGAGGAGGATCCGGCATGGCCGCGCGTCGCCGCGGAGCTCGGCCGGCGACGGGACCCCGCCCCGGTGGCGCTGGCCGCGGCGACCGCCGCCCTCGCCGCCGCCGAGGTCCTCGCCCTGCTCGACGACGCCGGCCCGGCGTCGTGGGGCGCGACGCTCCGGCTCGGCGCGGACGGCACGCGCCACGACCGGGCGGTGCGCCGCCATCCCGCCTGCGGCTGCGACGTGATGGCCCGCCGGCCCGGCCCCGCGCCGCGGTCGATGGCGGCTCCGGAGGCCCCGAGAGAGGCGGAGGTCGCGCGACCTGGCCGCGCCGTCCGCGCGCGAGCGGGGGACAATGGAGATCGTGCCCGATGACATCCCCCGTCGGTCGGTCCAGCGATCGGCGCGGCTGGCCTCGCTGCCACTGGGCTTCGCGTCCCGGACGGCCGCGGGCTGGGGCCGGCGCCTCGCCGGGGGCGACCAGGGACAGATCTCCGCCGACGTCGCCCGCCGTGGTGCCGAGCAGCTCTTCGCGGTGCTCGGCGAGCTCAAGGGCGGGGCCATGAAGTTCGGCCAGGCCCTGTCCGTGTTCGAGGCCGCCGTCCCGCCCGAGCTCGCCGAGCCCTACCGCGAGGCGCTGACCAAGCTGCAGACCGCGGCGCCCCCGATGCCCGTCGCGCGCACCCACCGGGTGCTCGCCGAGCAGTTCGGGCGCGGGTGGCGCGAGCGCTTCCGCGAGTTCGACGACACCCCCGCGGCCTCGGCCAGCATCGGCCAGGTGCACCGCGCGGTGTGGCACGACGGGCGCGAGGTGGCCGTCAAGGTGCAGTACCCGGGCGCGGAGGAGGCCGTCATGGCCGACCTGCGCCAGCTGCAGCGCTTCAGCCGCATGGTGCAGCCGCTCGTGCCCGGCATGGAGATCAAGCCGCTGCTCGCCGAGCTGCACGACCGCATGGCCGAGGAGCTCGACTACCGCGACGAGGCCGACGCCCAGCGCACGTTCGCCGCGGCGTACGACGGCGACGAGCACATCACGATCCCGCGGGTCGTCGCGTCGGCGCCCAAGGCCATGGTCTCGGAGTGGGTGACGGGCACACCGCTGTCGGCGATCATCCGCGCGGGCGAGCCCGAGGAGCGCGACCGCGTCGGGATGCTGCTGGCGCGCTTCCACTTCTCCTCGCCGGCCCGGGTCGGGCTGCTGCACGCCGACCCGCACCCGGGCAACTTCCAGCTCCTGTCCGACGGGCGGCTCTGCGTGATCGACTTCGGGGCCGTCGCCCGGCTGCCCGACGGGCTGCCCTACGAGCTCGGGCACATGTTGCGCCTGGCCGTCGAGGACCGCGCCGACGAGCTGCTCGAGCTGCTGCGCGAGCTGAACTTCGTGCTGCCCGGGGTCGAGATGTCCCCGGACGAGGCGATGACCTACCTCGGGCCGCTGACCGACCCGCTGCGCACCGAGAAGTTCCACTTCACGCGCGCCTGGATCCGCGGGCAGGCCGAGCGCCTGGGCGACCTGCGACGCCCCGAGTTCAACACCGGCCGCGGGCTCAACCTGCCGCCGCAGTACCTGCTGGTGCACCGCGTGACGCTCGCGTCGGTGGCGGTGCTCTGCCAGCTCGATGCGGAGATCCCGCTGCGCTCGGTCTTCGAGCAGTGGCAGCCCGGCTTCCGCGCCTGACCCGACCCGGGGCTCCCGTGGTGGAGCGAGGGACGCCCTGGCTGCGTGACACGCAGCCAGGGGCTCCCTCGCTCCGACCTCGACGGTCGGGTCAGGCGACCCCGGCGGCCGCCCGGGCGGCGGCGAGCTCGGCGTCGCGGGCCAGGTCGGCCTTCGACGGCCGGCCCCGGGGACGCTTGCGGGCGATCACGGCACCCCGGTCGAAGATCTCTCCGCCCCAGACGCCGCAGTACTCCCGCCGTTCCAGCGCGCCCGCGAGGCAGGCGCGCCGGACGGGGCAGTCACCGCAGAGCACCTTGGCCCGCTCCAGGTCGGCGGGCGTGTCGGAGAACCAGAGGTCCTCGGCGGCCTGCCGGCACGGCAGGTCGGCGGTGGTGAGCGCGTCGAAGAGGTCGAGGTCGGGGATCCCGGATCCCGTCTCGGGGGCGGACGGGGGAACGGCGAGTCCGGCGGGGGACACGGTGCTACCTCCGGTTGGCGGGTCGGCGGGGGCCGGGAGCCGCGACAGGAGCGTCGTCACCTCGGGCGACGAAGGCCGCGGTCCCTGAGCGGGTCCGCGGCCTCGTGGGGTCGGGTGGGTTCCCGGGTGTCAGGGACCCCACCGACGGGGCGCGGACGTCCGCTGCGGGTCGGTCGGGAGCAGATCGCGCTGGCGCAGGCGGGAGCTCAACGGCTCCGACACCTGCTGCTCGCACACGACGACGCCGCGCAGCGGCATCGCGACGGTGTGGGAGCGCCAGCCCGCGACGTGGCTCCCGGTGCCCGCGAAGGTGACGATGCTCATCTCGACGGGCCCCCTTCCTGGTGCCACGTGGCGGTGTGCCGCCCGACCGGCAGCCTCGTGCGCCGGTGTGCGATCGACCGTAGGGGGAGGCCGCGCGTCGCGGCAACGCATTTTCCGAGAAGTTCCCGACCGGTTCGCCGAGCGCGGACGGCGGGTGCCGTCGGCCTACGACGCGTGCTCGCGCAGGAGGGTGAGCACCTCGGTGCCGTAGCGCTCGAGCTTCGAGGACCCGATGCCCGGGATGGCGACGAGCCCCGACGGGTCGTGGGGCCGCTGCTCGGCCAGCGCCATCAGCGTCGCGTCGGTGAACACGACGTACGCGGGCACCGAACGCGCCTTCGCCTCCGCCGAGCGCCAGGCCTTGAGGGCCTCGAGCAGCTCCTCGTCGACGTCGGAGGGGTGGGTGCTGCAGCGCCCGAGCTTCGCCGACGCCGGGTCGGGCAGCGGCTTGCCGCACAGCCGGCACACCGGCTTGCCCCGTGACCCGCCGTCCCCGCGGCCCGTGGGCACGCGCGCGGCCGGGTGCTCGTCGGGCACGAGGCCGTAGAGGAAGCGGCTGCGCCGCCGTGACCGCCGCCCGCCGGCGTTGCGCGACAGCGCCCACGACAGCCGCAGGTGCACGCGGGCGCGGGTGACGCCGACGTAGAACAGCCGCCGCTCCTCCTCGATCGCGGCGTCGTCGCCCTCGGCGTGCTGGATGGGCAGCGTGCCGTCGGTGAGCCCGACGAGGAACACGGCGTCCCACTCGAGGCCCTTGGCCGCGTGCAGCGACGCGAGCGTGACGCCCTGCACGGTCGGCGGGTGCTGGGCCTGCGCGCGGGTGGTGAGCTCCGCGAGGAAGGCGCCCAGGTCGGCGTCCGGCACGGTCGCGACGAGCTCCTCGGCCAGCTCGGCGAGCGCGCGCAGCGACTCCCAGCGCTGCCGTGCCGCGCCCTGGCCCGCGGCGCCCGCCGGGGGTTCGTCGGTGAGCCCCTGCTCGCCGAGGACCGCGCGGACCAGCGACACCATGCCCGCGCCGGTGGCGTCCTCGGGTGCCCGCGCGGCCGCGGTGCGCAGGGCGGCGACGGCCGTGCGGACCTCGGTGCGGCCGAAGAAGCGCTCGCCGCCGCGGACCTGGTAGGCGATGCCGGCGTCACCGAGGGCCTGCTCGTAGACCTCGGACTGCGCGTTGACCCGGTAGAGCACCGCGATCTCGGCGGGCGGCACGCCGTCGTCGATCAGCTCGCGGACCGCGACCGCCATGGCGGCGGCCTCGGCGGGCTCGTCGTCGTGCTCGGCGAAGTCCGGCGCCGGCCCGGGCGGGCGCTGGCCCTCGAGGCGCAGCCGCGACCCGGCGGCGCAGCCGCGGGCGGCGCCGATCACCGTGTTGGCCGCGGCCACGACCTGCGGGGTCGAGCGGTAGTCGCGCACGAGGCGCACGACGGTGGCCTCGGGGAACACGCGGGGGAAGTCCAGCAGGTAGGACGGGCTGGCCCCGGCGAACGAGTAGATCGTCTGGTTGGCGTCGCCCACCACGGTGAGGTCGTCGCGCCCGCCGAGCCAGGCGCGCAGCAGGCGGTGCTGCGCGGGGGTGACGTCCTGGAACTCGTCGACGACGAAGCAGCGGTAGCGCTCGTGGAACTCGTGGGCGACCTCGGGGTGCTCCTCGAGGGCTGCGGCGGTGTGCAGCAGGAGGTCGTCGAAGTCGAGCACCTCGGCGCGGTTCTTCAGCGACTCGTAGGTCGCGTACACCGCCGCCACCTGCTCGACGGGCGCGGGGACGTCGCGCCCGGCCCTCCCGGCGGCTCCTGCGTAGTCGTCGGCCGGGACGAGCGAGGCCTTGGCCCACTCGATCTCCGAGGCGAGGTCGCGCAGCGACTCGCGCGTGGTGGGCGCCCCGGCCCGCTGGGCGGCCTGCCCGACGAGGCGCAGCTTGCCGTCGAGGACCTCCCAGGGCGCCCCGCCGACCACGCGCGGCCAGAAGTAGCGCAGCTGGCGCAGGGCCGCGGCGTGGAACGTGCGGGCCTGCACCGGCGGGCGCCCGGGCCCGTCGACGCCGAGCGCGCGCAGGCGGGTGCGCATCTCCCCCGCGGCCCGCGCGGTGAACGTGACCGCGAGTACCTGGCCGGAGCCGACGTGGCCGGCCCCGACGAGGTGGGCGATGCGGCGGGTGATCGTGCGCGTCTTGCCCGTGCCGGCGCCGGCGAGCACGCACACCGGCCCCCGCGGCGCCAGCACCGCCGCGCGCTGCTCGGGATCCAGCCCCGCCACCGCGTCCGACCCCGCACCCCCACCCGCACCGTCGCCCCTGCCCACCCCGCCATGCTCTCAATCCGGACCGACGTCCGGGGCCGGGACGGGCCCGGCGCCGAAATGTCCATGACCACTGTCGGACCCCTCTGTCACGGTGTCGGGGTGCCACCTGCCATCGAGGCCGAGGGTCTCGTCAAGCGCTTCGGCGCCACCACCGCGCTCGCGGGCGCGAGCCTGTCCGCCGCCGAGGGCACCGTGCTCGGCGTGCTGGGTCCCAACGGGGCCGGCAAGACCACCGCCACGCGGGTGCTCGCGACGCTGCTCACCCCGGACGAGGGACGGGCCCTCGTGGGCGGCCACGACGTCCTGGTCGAGCCGCACCGGGTGCGCAGCCTGATCGGCCTGACGGGCCAGTACGCCGGGGTCGACGAGGCGCTCACCGGCACGGAGAACCTCGTGCTCATCGCCCGCCTGCTCGGGCAGCGCCGCGGGGCCGCCCGCGCCCGGGCGGCCGAGCTCCTCGAGCAGTTCGGGCTCACCGACGCGGGCGGTCGCGCGGCACGCACCTACTCGGGCGGGATGCGCCGCCGGCTCGACCTCGCGGCGTCGCTGGTCGGCCGCCCGCGCATCCTGTTCCTCGACGAGCCCACCACGGGGCTCGACCCGGCGAGCCGCAACGAGCTGTGGGGCATGGTCCGCACGCTCACCGACGACGGGGTCACGGTGCTGCTCACCACGCAGTACCTCGAGGAGGCCGACCAGCTGGCCGACGACATCGTCGTCATCGACCGCGGTGCGGTGGTGGCCACGGGCACGCCGGACGACCTCAAGGCGCGCGCCGGCGCCGCGGTGCTGCAGATGCGCCCCACCGCGCCCGAGCAGGTGCCGATCGTGGCGCGCGTGGCCGGCGAGGTCGCGGGCGCGGCGCCGACGGTGGAGCAGGGCACGGTGTCGGTGCCCGCCGGCGACGAGGCGCTCATGCCGGCCGTGGTCCGCCGGCTCGACGACGTCGGGGTGCGGCTGGCCGAGCTGACCCTGCGCCGCGCGACGCTCGACGAGGTCTTCCTCGCGCTCACGGGCCACCGCGCGGTCACCCAGGACGACGCCAAGGAGGCGGTGTGAGCACCATCCGGGATCTGCCGGACACGGCGGCGCCGACGGTGCGCGCGGGCGACCCGCCGCGGCGCGTCACGCCCGCGCAGTGGGCCGGCCAGTCCGTCACGATGGCCTGGCGCAGCATCGTCCAGATCAAGCACAACCCCTCCGAGCTGCTCGACCTGTCGATCCAGCCGATCATGTTCGTGCTGCTGTTCACGTTCGTGTTCGGCGGGGCGATCAGCGGCTCCGCGGACGACTACCTGCAGTTCGCGCTGGGCGGGCTCATCGCGCAGAACGCGCTGTTCCTCACCATCTACACGGCCACCGGCCTGGCCACCGACCTGCAGAAGGGCACCTTCGACCGGTTCCGGAGCCTGCCGATCGCCCGGTCCGCGCCGCTGACGGGGCGCATCCTCGGTGACGTGCTGCGCCAGCTCTGGTCGCTGGTCGTGCTGCTCGCGATCGGGGTGGTCCTCGGGTTCCGCATCACCACGAGCCCGCTGGCCGTGGTCGCCGCCTTCGGCCTGCTCGTCGCGTTCAGCGTGGCGTTCTCCTGGACGTCGGTGCTGCTCGGCGTGCTCGCGCGCGACCCCGAGAAGGTTCAGATCTACGGGTTCACCGTGCTCTTCCCGCTGACCTTCGCCAGCAACGCGTTCGCCCCGACCCGGACGATGCCGGGGTGGCTGCAGGCGTGGGTGTCGATCAACCCCGTGTCGCGGATGGCCGACGCGCTGCGCGGGCTGCTCGTCGGCGGGCCGGTCGCGGCCAACGCGGTCGCGACGCTGCTGTGGGGCGTCGCCTTCGCGGCGGTGTTCGGCCCGCTCGCGGTGTGGGCGTTGCGCACGCGGGTGTGAGCCCCTACCGGGTCCGGCGCCGGTACTGGCCGGGCGTCTCCCCCGCCAGGCGGGCGAACTGCCGGGTGAAGGCCGGCTGGTCGTGGAAGCCGCACGCCGCCGCGATCTCGGCCAGCGGCACGCTCGTGCCCGTGAGCAGGGCCCGCGCGTGGTCGATCCGGGTGCGCAGCACGAACTGTGTCGGCGCGAGCCCGAACACCCGGCGCATGCGCCGCTCGAGGGTGGAGGTGGAGCAGCCGGCCGCAGCCGCCATCTCCTCCACCCGCGGCGGCCGGTCCGGCCGGGACGCGGCCAGCTCGACGGCCCGGGCGAGCGCGGGCAGGCCCGGGTCGGAGTCCTCCGGGCTGCGGAGATCCTCCGACACGCTGACCACGCCGACCACCGCGTCCGGGCCGTGCACCGGGATCTTCGTCGTGACGTACCAGCCGGCGGTGCCGCGGCCGCGGCGGATCAGCTCGAGCTCGTGGCGCAGGGGGCGCCCCGTGGCCAGCACCGCGGCGTCCTGCTCCTCGTACCGCTCGGCCAGGGCGGGGGCGAACAGGTCGCTCGCCCGGCGACCCACGACGGCCGCCCGGGTCCGCTCGTTCGTGCGGCGGACGAACGCCTCGTTGACGTCGGTGTAGCGGCCCTGTGCGTCCTTCGCGCAGAACATCACCCCGGTGAGCTCGCCGAACAGCTCGAGCAGGGCCTCGGTCGAGGGCGGGGCTGACGGCGGGGCGGGCGGCGGGGCGGGCGGTGGGGCGGGCGGTGGGGGCACCCGCCGAGCATGCCCCTGCCGCGCCGGGCCCGAGCGGTGGCCGTGGTGCCGATCCCGCGGCCGGAGCGCCGAATCCGGACAAGACCCCGCCGGGTGGTCGGGGCCACCATGGACCCATGACCGAGCAGCTCGCGCCCGTCCCCGGGAGCACCGGCGGCATCCCCGACGACCTCGTCGAGCGGGCGGTCGCCCGCGCCGACCAGTGGGCGCGCGCCGGGGCCGCCGCGACGGGCGACGACCCGGGGCCGTCGGCGCAGCTCGCGGCGCTGATGCACGACCCGGACGGCGTCGACTTCACCCTGCGCTTCGTCGACCGTGTCGCCCGTCCCGAGGACCACGGCGTCGCCGCTCGCGAGCTCGCTCGTCTCACCGGCCCCGGCGCGCCCCTGCCGTCGTTCGTCGGCGGGGCGGACCGGGCGCTGCTGCGGGCCGGCGCGGTGCTCGCGCCCCGGGCACCGCACGTGGTGGTGCCGCTCGCACGGCGTCGGCTGCGGCAGCTGGTCGGGCACCTCATCGTGGACGCAGGCGGCCGCGGGCTCACGCGGCGGCTGCAGGAGGCCCGCGACGAGGGCTTCCGGCTCAACCTCAACCTGCTCGGCGAGGCGGTGCTGGGCGAGGACGAGGCCGATCGGCGGCTCGCGCGCACGATGGACCTGCTGCGCCGCGACGACGTCGACTACGTGTCGGTGAAGGCGTCGTCGGTGGCGAGCCAGCTCGTGCCGTGGGACCTCGAGGGCAGCCGTGACCGGCTCGTCGAGCGCCTCACCCCGCTGTACCGGCTGGCGCGGGAGACGGGGTCGTTCGTGAACCTCGACATGGAGGAGTACAAGGACCTCGACCTCACGGTCGCCCTGTTCACCACGCTGCTGGCGCGGCCGGAGTTCCACGACCTCCCGGCGGGGATCGTGCTGCAGGCCTACCTCCCCGACTCGGTGGGAGCGCTGGAGGAGCTCGCGGCGTTCGCCCGCGAGCGGGTCGCCGCGGGCGGGGCGCCGATCAAGGTGCGGCTGGTGAAGGGTGCCAACCTGTCGATGGAGCAGGTCGACGCCGAGCTGCACGACTGGCCGCAGGCCCCGTACCCCACCAAGGCCGAGGTCGACGCGAACTACGTGCGGCTGCTCGACCGCGCGATCGGCGGTGACCTCACCGACGCCCTGCGCCTCGGGGTCGCGAGCCACCACCTGCACCACGTCGCCCTGGCCGTCGAGCTCGCCGCCGACCGCGGGGCCGAGCGTCAGCTCGACGTCGAGATGCTGCAGGGCATGGCGCCGGCGCAGGCCCGGGTGGTGGCGCGCGACGTCCGGGAGCAGCTCGTGCTCTACACCCCGGTGGTGCACGCCGGCGACTTCGACGCCGCCGTCTCCTACCTCGTGCGCCGCCTCGAGGAGAACGCGTCGCCGGAGAACTACCTCTACGCGCTGTTCTCGGACGCCGGCCCGGCGTCGTACGAGGAGCGGTTCCGCGCGTCGGTACGCGACCGCGACGCGGTGCCGGCCACGCCTCGTCGGACGCAGGACCGCGCGACGGAGACGCCGACGATCCCGGGGACCTTCCGCAACGAGCCCGACACCGACCCCTCGCTCGCCGCCAACCGCGACTGGGCCCGGCGGGCGATCGGCGCGCCGGTGCCGCGGGTCCGCGAGCCGGAGCTCACCGACCCCGACGCCGTGGACCACGTCGTCGACCGGGCCGCCGCGTCCCCCTGGAGCGAGCGCTCGCCCGGCGAGCGGGCGGCCGTGCTCCGCGACGCCGCCCGGGCCCTCGTCGCGGCTCGCGGTGAGCTGCTCTCGGTCATGGTCGGCGAGGCGGGCAAGACGATCGCCGAGGCCGACCCGGAGATCTCCGAGGCCGTCGACTTCGCGGCCTACTACGCCGACCGGGCCGCCGAGCTCGAGGGCGCGCCCTTCACACCCGACCGCGTCGTGGTCGTCACCCCTCCTTGGAACTTCCCGATCGCCATCCCGCTCGGCGGGTGCGTGGCCGCGCTGGCCGCCGGGGCGTCCGTGGTCATCAAGCCGGCGCCGCAGGTGCGGGCGTGCGCCGAGGTCGGCGTCGCCGCCCTGCACCGCGGCGGCGTCCCGGCCGACGCCCTGCAGCTCGTGCACACCGACGAGGGGGACGCGGGGCGCCGGTTGATCACGCATCCGTCGGTGGACCACGTCGTGCTCACCGGCGCGTCGCAGACCGCGGAGCTCTTCCGGTCGTGGCGCCCCGACCTGCGCCTCGTCGCCGAGACCAGCGGCAAGAACGCGCTGGTGATCACCCCGAGCGCCGACCCCGACCTCGCCGTCGCCGACCTCGTCCGCTCCGCCTTCGGCCACGCCGGGCAGAAGTGTTCGGCCGCGTCGCTGGCGATCCTCGTCGGCTCGGTGGCCTCGACGCGCACGCCCGCCGGCCAGCGGTTCCACCGCCAGCTCGTCGACGCCGTCCGCACCCTGCGCGTCGGCCGGGGCACCGACCCGTCGACGACGATGGGCCCGCTCATCGGCCCGCCCGACGAGAAGCTGGAGCGGGCCCTGACCCGCCTGGACCCGGGCGAGCGGTGGCTCGTCGAACCCCGTCGCCTCGAGGACACGCTCTGGACACCGGGGGTGAAGGAGCCCGTGGCCGCGGGCTCCTGGTTCCACCGCACCGAGTGTTTCGGCCCGGTGCTGGGGCTGATGCACGCGGCGACGCTCGACGAGGCGCTCGAGCTCCAGAACGCCACCGGCTACGGGCTCACCGGCGGGCTGCACGCACTCGACCCCGACGAGATCGCCCACTGGACCGCGCGGGTCGAGGTCGGCAACGCCTACGTCAACCGCCACATCACCGGCGCGATCGTCCAGCGGCAGTCGTTCGGGGGCTGGAAGGGCTCGGTCGTGGGACCGGGCGCCAAACCGGGCGGACCGAACTACGTCGCCCAGTTCGGCACGTGGCACGACGGTCCGCTCGAGGCGCTGGCGTCGGCACCACTGTCCACGCCGGTCGCGGACCTGCTGGCGACGGCGGCCCGGGAGTCGGGGCCGGACGACCTGACGTGGCTGCGCGCCGCGGCCGGGTCGGACGCCGCGGCGTGGCGCGACGAGTTCGCCGTCGAGCACGACCCGACCGGCCTGCGGGCGGAGGCCAACGTGTTCCGGTACCGGCCGCTGCCGTCGCTGCGGGTCGTCGCGGCGCCCGACGTCGCACCGCGCGACGTGCTGCGGGTGCGGCTGGCGGCGGCGTGCGCGGGGGTGCCGGTGACCGTGGTGGGCCCCGACGTCGACCCGGGCCCGGCGGAACGGCTGCGGGTCGTGGGCACGGCGCCCGACGCGCTGCGCCGCGCGGCCGCGTCGGTCGGCGCGTCGCTGGTCGACACGCCGGTCGTGGCCGACGGGCGGCGGGAGATGCTCACGGTGCTGCGCGAACAGGCGGTCAGCCGCACGCGCCATCGCTTCGGTCACGTCGAGGACGCGGGCGGCGCCGTCCCGGACTAGATCGTCGGCACGACGCGTTGTACGGGACATGGCGCAGATGACGATGTACACGACCAGCTGGTGCGGTTTCTGCCGTCGGCTCAAGATGCAGCTCGACCGCGAGGGCATCGGGTACGACGAGGTCGACATCGAGCGCACTCCCGACGCCGCGCAGATCGTGATGCAGGTCAACGGCGGCAACCGGACCGTGCCGACCGTCGTCTACCCCGACGGCACCGCCGCCACCAACCCCACCTTCGGCGAGGTCAAGTCGACCCTGGCCCGCGTCGAGGCCGCCTCCTGACGCACCCCGTGTGACGGGACGAACGCGCTGTTCGCTGCTTCTAGGCGTACGAACAGCGCGTTCGCTGCGTCCGGGGGGCGCGAACGGGACCGGGGTGCGGGCGGTTCAGCCCGCGGCGGCCCAGGCCTCGAGCATCGCGCGGGCGATGGACACCCCGCCGGGCAGGATGAGCTCGCGGCCCGAGCCCGCCTCGAACGCCGTCCCGCCGACGCCCCGTGCGCTCTGCCGTCGCCCGTCGCGGTGCGACCACTCCCCCGCGGCGAGGGCCTTCTGCAGCTCCGCGCGGGTCACCCAGCGCGCGCTCTCGATCTCGCCCTCCTGCAGCTTCAGCGGCTGGTCGGGGTCGGCGACGGCCGCGAACCCGATCATCAGCGAGCGCGGGAACGGCCACGGCTGGGACCCGAGGTACGAGATCGTGTGCACGTCGACACCGACCTCCTCGGCGCACTCGCGCGCCACGCACGCCTCGAGCGACTCCCCCGCCTCGACGAAGCCGGCCAGCACCGAGTAGCGGCCCGCCGGCCAGATCGGCTGACGCGCGAGCAGCACGCGGGCATCGTCACCCACCGCGCCGTCGTGCACCAGGCAGATCATCGACGGGTCGGTGCGCGGGTACTCCTCGTGTGCGTTGGCGGTGCACAGCCGTGCCCACCCGGATTTGACCGCGTAGGTCGCCGACCCGTCGCGGGCGCAGAAGCGGCTGCGGTCGTGCCAGTTCAGCAGCGCCACCGCGGTGGTCAGCAGCCCGGCGCCGCGGGCGTCGAGGTCGGCGCCCGACGAGCGCAGGTCGGTCCAGTTCTCGTGGTCCGGCCCGCCGCCGCTGCGCGCCCACTGCTCCTCGGTGAGGAACCCCGAACCGGCGTCGTTGCTCTCCGCCTCGGTCGGGTCGGGCACGCGCAGCGCCCAGTACGCGGTGCCGTCCTCCTGCCCGAGCAGCACCGCGCCGTCGGGGACCGCGTCGCCGATCGCCGGGGTCGCGGCGAGGGTCAGCGCGAGCGTCCCGTCGTCGCCCCGCTCGACGGGCGTGCGCCCGTGCGGGTCGACCAGCACCACCCGAGCGTCCGGCCACAGCGCGTGCACGTGGTCGGGGTCGACGCGCAGCTGCTCGCGCCGGTCGACCGTCGAGCGGGAGAGCGCCGGGTCCGCGTCGAGGTGGAACGCGGCGCGCAGGTCGGGGCCGGCCGTCCCGGTCACGGGGTCTCCACCCCGCCGAGCGCCCGCAACCCGTACCCGGCCCGGGCGGCGTCGGCGACGACCACGCCGGTGAACGCGGTGGGGGCGAAGAACTCGGCAGCGGCCGCGGCGACCTCGTCGGCGGTGACCGCCTCGATCCGCGCCGGGTGCTCGCGCACCCACGACGACGAGAGCCCGTGCGCGGCCAGCGCGGCGACGGTCGAGGCGTAGCCGGCCTGGGTGGTCATCGAGATCAGCAGCGAGCCGACGAGGTAGCGCCGCGCCGACTCGACCTCGTCCGCGGTCGGCGGCACCACCGCGAGCCGGCCCAGCTCGTAGCGCGTCTCGAGCAGCGCCGGCGCGGTCACCTCCGAGGCCACGTCGGTCTCGACCACCAGCACCGCGCCGTGCGGGTCCAGCTCCAGGCTCGACGACGCGTGGTAGGTGTAGCCCTTGTCCTCGCGCAGGTTCTCCACCAGCCGGGACGAGAAGTAGCCACCCAGCGCCAGGTTCGCCAGCTGCAGCGCGGCGTACCGCGGGTCGGTGCGCCCGACGGCCGGGGCCGACAGCCGCAGTTGCGACTGGACCGCGCCCGGCCGGTCGACGAGCAGCAGGTCGCGGGCCGTGAGTGCGGGCAGGGCCGGCAGCTCCGCGGCCCGCCCACCGGTCCACCCGGCGAGGGCCCGCTCGACCCGCGACACCGCGTCGGCCGGGTCGAGGTCGCCGACGAGCACGAGCACCGAGCCACCCGGCTGCAACGCCGACGCCTGCAGGGCGCGGACCGCGTCGGCGGTGACGCGCGTGACCTCCTCGGGCCGCGGCATCTCCCGCGTGACGGGATGGGCGCCGTAGCGGCGCTCCTGCAGCGCTCGACGGGCGATCACCGACGGCTGCGCAAAGGCCAGCTCGATCCGCTCGACGAGCCGCGCGCGCTCGCGGGCCAGCTCGTCGTCCGGGTGCGTGGCCGAGAGCAGCAGGTCGGCGAGGACGGCGAGCAGCGTGTCCGTCCCGTCGGCCAGCGCGTGGCCGGAGACGGTGAGGCGCTCGGGGTCGACCGAGAACCCGAGCTCCCCGCCCACGCCCGCGAGCTCGTCGTCCACGGCGACCCGGCCGCGGCTCGCGGTGCCCGAGAGGATCGTCGTCGCGAGGACCTCGGCCACCGCGGCGTGGTCGGACTCCTCGCGCCCGCTGGTGTCGGCGAACGGGACGCGCAGGCGTAGCTCGACCATCGGCACCTCGGCCCGACGCACCGCGATCACGCGCAGGCCGGAGTCGAGGACGGTGTCGACCTCCTCGGGCGCGGGCACCGAGCGCTGCGGACCGAGCGGGGGCAGCGGGCGCGGGCCGGCGGGGGTGCTGCCGATCTCGTCGGCGCCGCGTCGTGTCGAGGTGCTCGTCACGCGGCACCCCCGGGCGTCACGGTGAGGACGGCGCGGGCGTCGGGACGCAGCCGTCCGGCGGCGTCCGCGACGGCGGCCGGCTCGACCGCGGCGAGCAGGCCGGGCAGCTCGTCGGCGAGCTCCGCGCGGCCCTGGACGAGCTCGGCGGCGCCGAGGGCGAGCATGCGGCTCATCAGCCGGTCGTGCTCCCGGTGCAGCGAGGACGCCCAGCGCGCGGTGACCCGGCGCAGCTCCTCGGCGTCGGGGCCGTCGGTGGCCAGGCGCGTGAGCTCGTCGTCGACGGCCGCGGTGATCCGCTGCGGGTCGACGTCCCCGGGGTGCACCGCCGTGATCGTGAACGTGTCCGGGTCGCGGGCGTCCAGCGGCGCGCCCATCAGCCCGCAGGAGGCCGAGACGTCGGTGACCAGCTCGTCGCCGTAGACCAGGCGCTGGGTCAGCCGCGCGGCCTCGCCGTCGGTGAGCAGGCTCGCGAGCACCGCGTGGGCGAGGTAGCCGTGCAGGTCGGCACCGGGGTCGGGCAGGCGGTAGCCGAGGGCGAGCGCGGGCAGCGGGGCGTGCGCGTCGGTGACGGCGTCACGACGCTCCCCGTCGGGTGCGGGCTCGGCGAAGCTCGGGCGCGACGGCACCGGGCGCGCGGGGATGTCGCCGAAGTGCTTCTCCACCAGCGCCGCGGTCTCGTCGGGGTCGAGGTCGCCGACGACGGTCAGCACCGCGTTGCCCGGCGCGTAGTAGGCGTCGAAGAAGGCGGCGGCGTCGTCGAGGTCGGCCTGCTCGAGGTCGGTGAAGTCGCCGTAGCCGTTGTGGGCGTTCGGGTAGGTGTCGTAGAGCACCGGAGGCAGCAGGATCCAGGGGAAGCCGCCGTAGGGGCGGTTGAGGACGTTGAGCCGGATCTCCTCCTTGACCACGTCCACCTGGTTGCGCAGGTTCTCCGCGGTCAGTTTCGGCGCGCGCAGACGGTCGGCCTCGAGGAACAGCGCGCGCTCCAGCGCCGCGGACGGCAGGACCTCGAAGTAGTTCGTGTAGTCCTGATGCGTCGAGCCGTTGAACACGCCGCCCGAGGACTGCACGTGGCGGAAGTGCGCGAGTTTCTCCAGGCTCTCCGAGCCCTGGAACATGAGGTGCTCGAAGAGGTGGGCGAAGCCGGTCCTCCCCTCGGGCTCGGAGCGGAAGCCGACGTCGACGTGGACGGCGACACCCACCACCGGGGCGGCCGGGTCGGGCACCAGGAGCACGCGCAGCCCGTTGTCGAGCTCGCGGCGGTGCAGCCCCTTCTCAGTGCCGTGGGGGGCGGTCACGCTGGAGGTCACACGGCGAGACCCTATCCGCGGTGCGGTCCGGCGGCCGGACGGCGCGTGCCGCCCCCGCCGGCGCCCCGCGCGCGGGTGCTGCGCGAGGAGCCGGTGCGCTGGGCCGGGACGCGGCGTCCGGCGTCGAGTCCGGCCGGTCGGCCGGCGCGGGTGGAGCGTGCGGGGCGCGCCGCCGGACGGTGGGCGGTGCGTCGGGGGCCGTCGTCGCGCGTGCGCCGGGTCGTGGTCGTCGGGCGCGTCGGGCGGGCCGGGGCCGCCGCGCGGGCCGCGCGTCGCCGGCGCTCGTGCACCACGGCGACGAGCAGGCCGGCCATCCCGAGGCCCGCGACGCCGGTGAGCAGGATCGCCAGCCGGCCGGTCAGCGGGGAGGTCCCCGCCCCCTCGGTGACGAGGGCCGCCGACGAGCCCGTGCCGAGCACCCGCGCCGGGGCGTCGGCGGGCTCGCCGCCCACGAACGCCATCCGCACGGTCATGCGCGCGCCCAGCGGGCTCCCGCAACCGTCAAGGGGCATGAGCCGGCGTCCGGCCGGGCCGTCGACGGCGACGGTGTCGCGGGGGTCCGCGCCGACGCACGAGCTGGTGGCCACGACCGTGGCGGGACCGACGAGCTCGACGGGTGCCGGCGGCGCGGCCGCCGCCCCCGCGCCGGTCTCGCGGCCGCCCTCGGCGTGCGCCCCGAGGGAACCTGCGAGGATCAGCCAGAGCGCCACGGCGGCGCCGAGGGCCAGCGCGAGCAGCAGCGCGAGCACCGGCCGCCCGCGCCCTGTCCGCGCGACGGGCACCGGGGCGCGACGCCCGCCGCGCACCAGGTGGGAACGATCCAGAGCCGACCCCGCCGCTGCCCTCGTGGATGACACGGGCAGGATTCAAACACCCGCGACGCCCCCACGATCGAGGTATCCGCACTGCTCACGATCCGGCGTCTGCTAGGGCGATCCGGGGACGTCGCGACGCTCCGCGCCCCGCGGGCACCCCGCTCGGCGGTGCCGGTCGGTCACCCCCTCGGCGGTCGTTGCGACGGGCGGGTGACCGGCCGGCCACCACCCGACACGCCGGCCGGGGCGTCACACCTTTGGCTGACGCCTCGTGCGTGCTTGCCTGTGCTGGGGCACGGACAACCACGCACACGCCGTCAGGCAAATGCGTCCACCCCGGTCCGCTCCGCCGAGACCGCCCAGAGGCGGGCGGCGGCGTCGGGATCGACGGCGTAGGGCCGCACGCCCTGGGCGCCGGCCTCCTCGGCGGGCCCCGCGACCTCGCAGTCCTCGAGGTAGAGCCCGCCGCGGCCCGCGAGCTGCGGCGACGTCGCGGCCCACACCTCGGTCGCGGCGCCGGCTCCCGGTGTCTTGAAGCCCGCAGCGGCCTCCGGTGTCGGGTTGCCCTCGTCGTCGATCCAGCCGAGGGCGACCATCTCCTCGCGCGGCAGGTGGCGCTGCAGCGGCGTCAGGATCCCGCCGGGGTGCAGGGAGAACGCGCGGACGCCGTGCGGCGCGGCGAGCGTGTCCAGGTGCAGGGCGAAGAGGATGTTCGCGGTCTTCGACTGCCCGTAGGCCGCCCACTTGTCGTAGGGCTCCGCGCGCCAGTCGAGGTCGTCGAAACGCACCGGAGAGCGGTGGTGGCCGCGCGAGGACACCGAGACGACGCGGGCGTCGCGTCCCCGGGCGATCGCCGGCCACAGCCGGTTGACCAGCGCGAAGTGCCCGAGGTGGTTGGTGGCGAACTGCGCCTCCCAGCCCGGGCCCACGCGCGTCTCCGGCGTGGCCATGATGCCGGCGTTGTCGATCATCATGTCGATCGCGCGGTCGGAGGCGAGGAAACGGTCGGCGAAGGCGGCCACGCTGTCCAGGTCGCCGAGGTCGAGGGCGTCGACCTCCGTGCGCTCGAGGCCGTCGAGGGCGTCCTTCGCCTGGTCCGGGCGTCGGGCGGGGACGACGACGTGCGCGCCGGCCGAGGTCAGGGCGCGCGTCGCCTCCAGCCCGAGGCCCGAGTAGCCGCCCGTGACGACGGCGAGCCGGCCGGCGAGGTCGAGGCCGTCGAGGACCTCGGCGGCGGTGGTGGTGTCCTTGCCGAAGCCGGAACCGAGGGGGCGCTGCTGTTCGATCACGGTGTCGACGCTAGGTCTTCGAGCGCGCTCGAACGCAAACCCGCCGGGGCGCCGACGGGTCAGCGGCGTGCGAGCAGGGTGGGCACCTCGCGGATCTCCGCCCGGCGCAGCCAGGCCACGACAGCGAGCAGGAGGCCGAGGATCGCCGGCGTGTACCAGTAGCCCTCGGACAGGAAGAACAGCTGCGCCCCGGTGGCCCCCACCATGAGCGCGACGAGGCACGCCGCAGCGAGGCCCGCCAGGCGCGGCACCAGCAGGCCGATGCCTCCGGCGATCTCGAGCAGGCCGACGACGATCCGCAGCCACTGGCCGGTGCCCAGGTCCTCGAAGATCTGGACGGCGTAGGCCTCGCCGATCAGCTTCGGCGCCCCGGACGCGACGACGAACATCAGCGCCAGGAGCACCTGCAGCGTCCAGAGCGCGATCGTCGCGGGTCGTGAGCGCGTGGTGCGGACGGGCGCGGACGTCGTGGTCATCGTGTCTCCTCGGGACCGGGGTGCGGTGGGGAGAGCCTGGCGCACCCATGGTGCTGCGTCAATACTTTCTAGTATTGAAACAGGAGCAGAATCCGGCGTGCTGCGCTCCGGTGGAGGCCTCTGCCAGGGTGCCGACGTGATCCGCCTCCGCCGCCCCTCGTCCACCGCGCCCCCGGCCGCGCTCGCCGGGGCGCTGATGACGACGGGCGTCCTGCACGGTGTGGCCCCGCGGCCGTTCGACACGATCGTCCCGCCGTGGCTGCCGGGCTCGGCGCGGTTCTGGACGTACGCGAGCGGCGTCGCCGAGCTCGCCGTCGGCGCCGCCGTCGCCGCGCCGCGCACCCGGCGGGCGGGCGCGCTGGTCGCCGCGGCGCTTTTCGTCGCGGTGTTCCCGGCGAACGTGCAGATGGCGTGGGACTGGCGCCACCGGCCGTGGCCCTACCGGGCGATCGCCTACGGGCGCCTGCCACTGCAGTGGCCGATGATCGTCCACGCGCTGCGGGTGAGCCGCGAGGCCCGCTGACGCCGGCCCCGCGGCCCGCCCCCCAACCGTCCCCCCGCCCCTGGTCGGCGTCAGCCGGCCACGCCCATGCGTGCCGCCGCGAGCACGCCGCCGGGGTCGACACGGCGGCGCACGGCCCCGATGCGCTCGATCTCCGCCGGGCCCCACGCGAGCTCCGGTCGTGCGGCGACGGCGTACGGGTTCACCCAGTTCAGACCGGTGCGCGACGCGGCCCACGGCGCCAGGGAGTCGATGAGCCCGCGACCCAGGGCCGGGACGACCTCCTCCAGCCCGGGCATCATCGGTCCGACGACGCCGATCAGGAAGCGCACGTCCCGGGGCGCGAGGCCCTGGGTCTCGCGCTCGAGGGCACCCGCCAGGTGGCGCACCTCGACGAGGAAGAGCGGGATGTCGCGGTCCGGGCCGGCAGCGGTGAGCACGGCCTCGAGGCAGGCCTCGTCGACCTCGGCGAGGAAGCAGCCGTCGGCCCAGAACGGCATCGGGTCCGGCGGGTCGAGGTGCACGGTGTCGATCGCGGCGTAGGACATCTCGTCGATCATGTCCATCATCGGCGGCCCCACCGCGCGCATCGGGGCGAGCAGCTCGCAGCCCTCCTCGGCCGACCCGAGGTACGCCACCCTCAGGTGCGCCAGCGTCCGGCCGCGCAGGGGCGGCGGGACGGCCTCGATGTCGGGTGCGCGCAGGATCGCGACCGAGGTGGTCATTTCCTCCGGCAGCGTCGGCGCCCACTCGCGCCACGCGCGCAGCACCGCGGGGATGTCGGGCGCCTCCCAGAAGGCGCTGCCGCCGTACATGCGCGGCCCCTCGATGAGCTCGAACTCGAGCTCGGTGACGATGCCGACCGCGTCCTTGCTGCCCAGCACCACGTCGAACAGCTCGGGGTCCGCCTCGCGGGAGACGTCGCGGACCGCGCCGTCCCCGGTGACGACGGTGAGGCGCCGCACGCGGTCGCTCGCGAAGCCGTAGCGCCGGACGAACGGTCCGACACCGCCGCCAACGGTGTAGCCGGCGATGCCGACGTCGGACGAGGAGCCGTTGAGCCCGGCGAGCCCGAGCGGCGCGGCCGCCTCGACGAGCCGGGCCCACTTCACGCCCGCGCCGACGGTGGCGCTCCGGGACACGGGGTCGATCTCCAGCCGGTCCAGCCGACGCGTCGTGATCGCGAGGGTGCCCCGCTGGGAGAGGTCGCCGTGTCCCGTGGCCAGCACGCCGACCGGGATGTCGTGCGCGGCCGCCCACCGCACCGCGGCGGCCACGTCGTCGGCCGACGTCGCCCCGACGACGGCGACGGGGGCGTGCTCGAGCGCGAGGTTGTAGCCCGCCAGCTCGGCGACCAGCTCGACGTCGCCGGCTCCGAGCACCGGCCCGGCGACCGCCCGGCGCAGCTCCGCCAGGACGCTCACCTCCACCCGGCCGGTCGTCGTGGCGGCGCTCTCGCCCAGCTCGGTCATCGCACGCTCCGTGTCCTCGACGTCATCGCCCAGAAGTGGGGACAACAGTGGCGACCCACGGTAGGGAGTCACTGTACGTGCAACAAGCCCGAGTCCCGTGGTCCGTTCGGTACGGAGAGTGAGATCAGGAGGCGCAGCCTGGTCACCGCGGGTTGCCGCGCGGACGGATCGTGGCGTTCGGCAGGGCGGGCGCCGGCAGGCGCGCCGCGGCGCCGCGCCGCCCGTCGCGCGCGACGTAGCCCTCGACCTCGCCGAAGCGCTCGCTGCCGGCCTCCCACGCCTCCCGGAACGCGACGATCTCCTCGTGGCTGCGGCCGACGAAGTTCCAGAACATGACGATCTGCTCCCCGAACGGTGGGCCGCCGAGCAGGACGAGACGCGCGCGGCCGTCCGCCGCCGTGATCTCCAGCCTGCGGGGACCGGGGTCGACGACGCCCAGCTCGCCGGGCCCGAGCGGCTGCCCCTGCAGTGCCACGCGACCGCCGTCGACGAGCAGGCCGTGCTCGAAGGCCGGATCGACGTCCAGCGCGAGGCGGGCGCCGGCGTCGACGAGCAGCTCCGCCCCGAGCAGCGGGGTCGTGGTGACGACGGGCGAGGAGGCGCCGGCGAGGTCGCCGAGGAACACCCGCACCGTCGCCCCTTCCAGCGTCACCGGCGCCGGCACGTGGTGGGCGAAGTCGCGCGGGGCGTCGCGGGCGTGCTCGGGCAGCGCGACCCACAGCTGCACCCCGTGGAGCACGGTGGTGCCGGGCGTGCTGACCTCGGAGTGGGCGATGCCGTGCCCGGCGGTCATGAGGTTGAGCTCGCCCGGGCGCACGATCGCGTGCACGCCCAGGCTGTCGCGGTGCTCGACCTCGCCGGTGAACAGCCAGCTCACCGTGGCCAGACCCGTGTGCGGGTGGGGCGGGACGTCCATGCCGCCGGAGGCCGAGGTGTCGTCGGGGCCGTAGTGGTCGACGAAGCACCACGCGCCGACCAGCGAGCGCTGCCGCTGGGGCAGCGTGCGCCGCACGGACATCGCCCGCGGGCCGCCGAGCGGCACCGCGCGCGGGGTGAGGACCTCGACCTGCGGCGCCGCACCCCCGGGCGCGCAGTGGACCTCGGGCGGCGCGATCTCGGTGTTGCTCACGCCCCGATCCTCCTCCGGTTCACCGCGGCTCGGGGTCGACGTCGGGCGGCGGCCCGTGGTCGGCGTCGGGGTCGGGGCCGGCCCCGGGAGGCGCCGCCGGGTCGCCCTCGGGAACACGCTGCTCCTCGGGGACCGTGGCGACGAGTGCGCGCAGGCCCGCGGCGTCGAGCAGATCGGCCGGGGCCACGGTGTGGTCGTGGCGCACGTAGTGCAGCGCCGCGCGCACCCGCTCGACGGGGATCCCCGACAGCGACGACCACGCCAGCCGGTAGGCCGCGAGCTGCACGGCCAGCGCCGGCAGGGCCTCGTCGCGCGGCAACGCGCCCGTCTTCCAGTCGACGACCGTCGCGCCGCCGTCGGCGTCCGCGAACACCGCGTCGATGCGCCCGCGCACCAACGTGCCCGCGACCTCGGTCTCGAACGGCACCTCGACCGCCACGGGCGTGCGCGTGGCCCAGCGGCTGGCGGTGAACCGCTCGCGCAGTTCCGCGACGTCGGCGGCGCCCGCCGGGTCGGCGGCGTCGGCGGCGTCGGCGTCGGCGGCGCCGGGGAGCTCGTCGAACTCCAGCAGCTCGGTGGCCGAGAACCAGCGCTCCAGCCACGCGTGGAACTCCGTGCCCCGCCGCGCGCGCGGGTCCGGTGGCCGCGGTACGGGTCGGCGCAGCCGGCGGGCCAGCGCGTCGGGATCGGCGGCGAGGTCGACCAGCTGGCTGACCGAGAGCTGCGGCGGGAGCAGCACCCGTGCGTGGCGGTCCCGCGCCGCGGCCCGCTCGGCGAGCAGGACCTCGATGTCGGCGGCCCAGCCGTCGGGGTCCTCGGCCTGCCCGTCACCGGGTGCCTCCGCGCGGCGCCGGCGGGCGGCCCGGACCAGGGCGGCGCCCTCGTCGACGGCGGCACGGCGGTGGCCCAGCGGGTCGACGGGCCACCCGGCCTCGTGCACCGCGGCCGCCAGGGGGTTGGTGTCGCCCTCGGCCGGCGGCTCGGCCCAGGTGTCGACGACCCCGCATCGCCCATCGCCCGCCGCGGCGAGCTCCCCGACCTCGGCCAGCAGATCGGACGGCCCGCGCGGGGTGTCGCCGGTCTCGCCCCACCAGTGCCCGGAGACGAGCAGGGCACGCTCGGCGCGGGTCAGCGCGACGTAGAACAGGCGCCGCTCCTCGACGAGGCGGCGGTCGTCGAACGCCCGCTCGTGGACGTCCAGGCGCTCCTGGACCTCCTTGCGGTCGGCGGCGCCGTCGAGCTCGAGCTCGGGGAGGTCGGGGCGGTCGCCGCGCAGGTGCACGGGCAGCGACGCGACCGAGGTCAGCCAGGACCCGGAGCGCTTCGAGGCCGGGAACACCTTGTCGACGACGTGGGGCAGCGCGACGAGCTCCCACTCGAGGCCCTTCGCGGCGTGCACGGTGAGCACCTGCACCCGCGTGCCGCCGGTGGCCGGATCGGCCACATCCACCTCGCCGGGCGTCAGGCCGTCCTCGGCCTCCTCGGCGGCGTCGAGATACGCCAGCAGCGCGGTGACCGTCGCCGCGCCGCCCGACGACGCGGCCCCGGCAGCGAAGTCGGCCACGACCTCGGCGAACGCGTCGAGGTGCGCCCGCCCGACCGGTCCGGGACGCGCGGCGGTCTCGACGTCGAGCAGCAGCACCCGCTCGACGTCGGCGACCAGGTCGACGAGCGGCGCAGTGACGCGACGGCGCAGCATCGCGAGCTCGCGGGCGAGGTGCGTGAGGCGCTCGAAGCCCGCAGACGAGTAGCGCGCCGCCGGGCCCGGGTCGTCGAGCGCGTCGACCAGCCCGGCCCGCTCGGCGTGCTCGCCGGGCAGCGCGGCGGCGACCGGGTCGGGGACGGCGTCGCTGACGGTCGCGGGGTGGTCGGCCGGTGCCGCCAGCTCGCGCGCCCGCCGCCAGAGCGCGGCGAGGTCGGCGCCGCCGATGCGCCAGCGCGCGCCGGTGAGCAGCCGGACCGCGGCCCCGCCCGCCAGTGGGTCGACCACGAGGCGCAGCGCCGAGACGACGTCGCGGACCTCGGGCTCGTCGAGCAGCCCGCCCAGGCCCACGACCTCCACGGGCAGGTCGCGGGCGCGCAGGGCGGCGGCGAGCGCGCTCATGTCCGCGCGCCGGCGCACCAGCACCGCCGTGGTCGGGGGTTCCTCGCCCGCGTCGGCGGCGGCGCGCCAGCGGTCGGCGATCGCGTCGGCGGTCCACGCCCGCTCGGCCTCGACGTCGGCGTGCAGCGCGACCCGCACGTCGCCCGCCGGCGCCCCGGGGCGGGGCCGGAGCTCGTCGACGGGCACCCCGGAGGCGCGCAGCGGCTGGGCGATCCCGTTGGCCAGCGCGAGCACCTCGGGCGGGTTGCGGAAACTCGTGAGCAGGCCGTACCGCGCGGCGGCGACGGGCTCGCCGTCGGCGTCGGTCCGCGGGAAGTCGGTGACGAAGCGCGGCAGGTTGGCCGCGCTGGCCCCCCGCCAGCCGTAGATCGACTGGAAGGGGTCTCCGACCGCGGTCACCGACGTCGCCTCGTCGCCGGCGAACAGCGACCGCAGCAGGATGCGCTGCGCGTGGCCGGTGTCCTGGTACTCGTCGAGCAGCACGGCCCGGTAGCCCTCGCGCTCGGCGGCTCCGACCTCCTCGTGCTGCTCGGCCAGGCGGGCCGCCGCGGCCATCTGATCGGCGAAGTCGAGGCAGCGCTCGGCCCGCTTGCGCGCGGCCAGCTCCTCGACCAGCGGCAGCAGCGCCGCCCGGAACCGCTGGGCGGCCACCTGGTTGGCCAGCGCCTGCGGCAGCGCCGCCCGCTGGCCCTTCGCCCGGGGAGCGTCCTCGACGGCGCGGGCGAAGCGTTCGGCGTGGACGCGCAGCGCCTCGGGGTCGGCGAGGTGCTCGCCGAGCTCGCCGGCGAGCGCCTGGACGAGCGCGGTGACGGTGGCGGGCACGCGGTCGGTGTCGAGGTCGGCCGCCCAGGTGGACACGATGCGGTGCGCGAGCTGCCAGGACGCGGTGGGCGAGAGCAACCGGGCGCCGGGATCGACCGGCAGGCGCAGGCCGTGCTCGGTGAGCAGGCGCCCCGCGTAGGCGTGGTAGGTCGAGATGGCGGGCTCGCCCGCGCGGGCTGCGAGCCGGCGGTCGCCGCTGGGGTCGAGCTCGTCGAGCAGCGGCGAGGCCGCGAGCACCCGCAGCCGGCGCCGCACCCGGTCGGCGAGCTGGCCCGCGGCCTTGCGCGTGAACGTCAGGCCGAGGACCTGCTCCGGGCGCACGAGGCCGTTGGCGACGAGCCACACCACCCGCGCCGCCATCGTCTCGGTCTTGCCCGAGCCCGCCCCGGCGGTGACCAGCGCCGGTTCGAACGGCGCGCCGATGACCTCGGCCTGCTCCTCGGTGGGGCGGCGCAGGCCGAGGCGCTCGGCGAGCTCGACGGGGTCGACCAGCTCGGCCCCCGGGGGTGCCACGAGCGTCACGGGACCTGCCTCCCCGACACGTGCACCGGGCAGGCGGTGCGCACCGGGCAGCGCGGGCACGCGTCGTTCTCGCGCCCGACGAAGGCCGGGCCCTCGGTGGCGCGGGCCGCGGCGGCGACGGCGTCGCGCCACTGGGCCAGGCCCTCGTCGTCGAGCGGGGCCTGGGCGCGCTCCTTGGCCGCGCCCCCCGCCCGCGAGAGGTAGACGAGGCGGGCGCCGCCCGGCGCGGTGCGCGCCGCCGTGCGGTCGGGCCCGGCGAGGGTCTCGGCGAAGGCCCCGAGGGCCGTGGCGAGCTGGTAGACCGCGAGCTGCGGGTGGGCCTCGGCGTCGGCCTTGGAGATCGGCGTCTTGCCGGTCTTCACGTCGATGATCACCGGGCGGCCGTGCGGGTCGATCTCGAGGCGGTCGACCCGGCCGCGCACCCGCACGCCCTCGGCCACCGCGACCTCCAGCTCGCGCTCCACCGCGGCCTCGGTGAGATGGGCGCGGGTCTGCTCACGCCACGCGAGGAACGACGCCAGCATCCGCCGGGTGTTGGCGAGCTCGCGCCGCGAGAACCACGGCGCGCCCGCGTCCACCGACGCCCACGCGACGTCGAGGGCCTCGGTGAGCTCGCGCTCGTCGGCTCCCTCGGCGGCACGCTGCACCAGGGCGTGCACGAGCGAACCGGTGACCGAGGCGAGCGAGTCGGAGTCGTCCCCGCCGTGGGTCTGCAGCGCCCAGCGCAGCGGGCAGGTCAGGATCGTCTCCACCGCGCTGGGGCTGACCGAGACCGGCGTCCCGGGCGGGCGCAGCGGCTCGCCGGTGGAGGGCGCGAGCAGGCCGTACCAGTCGGCGGGGTCGGCGCCCGGCACGCCGGCGTCGGCGAGGCGTGCGAGGCCGTCGGCGGCACGTCCGCGGCGCTCCGTGTCGGCGTCCGGGTCGGTGACGACGCGGCGCAGCTCGCCGACGAGCTCGGCCATCACGAGCGCGCGTCCGGGGCGGCTGCGGGGACGCTGCGCCGCGGCCGGGTCGTCCGGAGCGGCGGCCGGGCCGCCGTCGACGTCGTCGAGGAACCGCGAGGGCGTGACGTCCTCGGCCTCGACGGCGCTGACGTGCACCGCGTGTCGGGCCCGGGACAGGGCGACGGCGAACAGGCGCCGCTCCTCGGCGAGCAGGGGCGCCTGGCCGGACACCGCCGGGTCGTCGGGGACGCCGGCGAGGACGTCGACCAGCCGTTCGACACCGAGCAGCGTGCCCCGTCGCCGCAGGTCGGGCCAGCTGCCCTCCTGGACGTCGGGGATGACGACGACGTCCCACTCGCGGCCGCGGGAGGCGTGGGCGGTGAGGACGGCGACGGCCTCGCCGTCCGGGGCGCGCGGGGCGAGGGTGTCGGCGCGGATGCGCTGGTCGTCGGCCTGGGCCACGAACCCGGCGACGGTGCCGCCGGGCAGGTCCTCGACGAAGCGGGCGGCACGCTCGACCAGGGCCACGACGGCGTCGAGGTCGCGGTCGGCCTGCGCCCCGGCGACCCCGCCGCGCTCGCTGGCCGCGACCCACCGACGCTGCAGGCCGCTGCGCTCCCACACCGCCCACAGCACGTCGGGCACCGAGGCACCCGCGCGGATGGCGTGCGCCGCGGCGGCGAGCAGCTCGCCGACGCGAGCCAGCGGGTCGGCCTCGGAGGGGCTGAGCAGGGCCAGGGGGTTCTTCTCCTCGTGGACGTGGGCGAGCAGCGCCTCGACGATCAGCGCGTCGCTCGGGGTGTCGGCGGCGCCCCCGCCGGCCTCGTGGAGCCGCAGCAGCCCGCGGCGCAGGCGGCGCACGGCCAGCGGGTCGGCGCCGCCGAGCGGGGACGCGAGCAGCGTGAGCGCGGTGTCGGCGTCGAGACGCGCGGGGTCGGCGGCGCAGCGCAGCACGGTGAGCAGTGGGGCCACGGCGGGCAGCGCGGCGAGCGGGGTGTCGTCGGCGGGGACGGCCAGCGGCACGCCCGCCGCGAGCAGGGCCCGGCGCAGCGGCGGCAGCGAGCCCGCCACCGAGCGCACGAGCACGGCCATCCGCGACCAGGGCACGCCGTCCTGGAGGTGGGCACGGCGCAGGCGGTCGGCGACGGCCGCGGCCTGGCGGCCCGGGGTGGCGAAGACGTCGACGGTCACGGCGCCCTCGGGCCCGTCGTCGTGCCCCGGCGGGGCGGTGCGGGTGCGCCCCGGGCCGGCGCCGGGCAGGGCGGCGACGACGCGGGCGACGGCGTCGCGGAGAGCCGGGCGGCTGCGGTGGTCGGCGCGCAGCACCACGGTCGCGAGGCCACCGGGGTCGGCGTCGCGCAGCAGGGCCGGGTCGGCGCCACGGAACCCGAGCACCGAGGAGTCGGGGTCGCCGGCGAGCACCCAGTCGTCGGCGGCCTCGCCGAGCGCGCGGGCGAGCTCGACCTGCTGGGGATCCATGTCGTGGGCGTCGTCGACGACCAGGTGGCGCACGGCGGCGCGCTCGGCCTCGAGCAGCTCGGGGTCGGCGACGAAGGCGTCGAGGACGGCGGCGACGAGCTCGGCGGCGTCCAGCGGCGGGGCCGAGGCCAGCGGGTTGGCCGACCCGGCCGCGGCGCGCAGGAGCGTGACCTCCTCGTACGTGCGGTAGAACCGCCCCGCCGCGACCCAGGCCGGCGTGTGGTGGCGCTTGCCGAGGTCGGCGAGCTCGCGGGGCCCGAGCCCGCGTTCGGCGGCGCGGAGCAGGAGATCGCGCACCTCGCCGGCGAAGGCGGGCGCCTCGAGCGCCGGGCGCATCCGCACCGGCCAGCCCGACGGCACGCCCGCGCCCGCGACCTCGCCGGCGAGGAGCTCGCGCACCATGGCGTCCTGCTGGGCGCCGGGCAGCAGGCGCGGCGGCGCCTCGCCCCGGCGGGCGGCGTGCCGGCGCAGCACGGCGAAGGCGTAGGAGTGGACACTGCGCACGAAGGGCTCGCCCACCGCGGAGGCCCCCGGCTCCCGGCCCGCGTCCTGGCCCGCGAGCGCACGGCGGCGCGCGGCGATCCGCTCGCGCAGCGCGGCGGCGGCCCGCCGGTCGCCGACCAGGACGAGGGGGCGGGCATCGGGCTCGGCGTGGAGCAGGCGCGCCACCCGCTCGGCGAGCAGCGTCGTGCGGCCCGTGCCCGGCCCGCCGAGGACGCGCAGGAACCCGGCGTCGTGCTCGAGCACCCGGCGCGCGGCGTCGTCGAGCACCAGCTCGCCCGGCACCCACGGCGCGGCGCGGCGCAGCTCGGGCGCACGGCCGGCGCTCGTCGGGTGGCTCACGTCCACCACTCCACCACGACCCCCCGACAACACCGTGCCGGGTCGGCGTGTGTGTCGGCGCGAGCGTGCGGCGTGCCCGGTGGGGGCGCACACGGGGGTGTGCGAGCAATGCGGCTTTCCTGGCGTTGAACGCCAGGATCGCCACATCCTCGCCGTCGCGACACGCCGGGCACGTCGTGGCCGGTCTGACGGCCACCGGACGTCGGGAAGCCCGCACGGGTCGCCGAGGTCCGGTGCGCACACTCCGGGCGTCGTGCTGGACTGCGCGTGTGGACGAGGCGCGCCACGAGCGCATCCGTGCGGCGGTGACAGCGATCCCCGAGGGTTGGGTGGCGACGTACGGCGACGTGGCCGCGGCGGCCGGCGAGCGCTCCGCCCGGGTGGTCGGGCACGTGCTGCGCGAGGACGGCGCCGACCTGCCCTGGCATCGCGTGCTGCGCTCCGACGGCACCTGCGCCCCGCACCTCGTCGAGGAGCAGCACGCGCGCCTCCGTGCAGAAGGCGTCGAGATCCGCGACGGCCGCGTCGTCCTCGCGAACCACCGCCTCGCCGGCGGGAGCCGCGCTCCTGATGTCTGACGTTCGCGGGGACGACACGCCTCGCGTCGGCGTGTCGCGCGAATGAGGATGTGGCGATCCTGGCGTTGAACGCCAGCAAAGCCGCATTGCTCGCACACCCCGTGTGCGAAACGCTCTGTCGCTCCGCTCGCGCCCGCGGCTCGGACGCGTGTCCTCACGCGCCCGGAGCCCCGCGGCGGTAGAGCGCCAGGTGAGCGCGGGCCGCGGCGTCCCAGGTGTGGGCGGCGGCGAGGGCCCGGCCGACGGTGGCGTGGGCCGGGTCGCGCTCGGGGTCGCCACCGACACCACCGCCGTCGAGCACGCGCGCGATCTGCTCGGCGAACCCCGCCGGCCCCTCCGCGAACCGCGCCGCGCCGCCGAAGACCTCGCGCAGCACCGGCAGGTCCCGCGTCACGAGTGGCACGCCCGCGGCCAGCGCCTCCATCGCCGCCAGCCCGAAGCCCTCCTTGGTCGACGGGAACGCGAACACCGCCGCGCCCGCCACGAGCCCCGGCAGCTCCACGTCGTCCACGGGCCCGAGCACCACCGGCTCGACGCGCAGCGCCGCGGCGCGCGCGAACACCTCGTCGCGATAGCCCCGGTAGTCGAACAGCGTGTCCCCGCCCGCCAGGAGCAGCGGCACCTCGGGACGCCCCAGCACCGCCATCGCCTCGACCAGCTCGAGCGTCCCCTTGCGCGGCTCGATCCCGCCGACGGCGAGCACGTAGCGCCCGTACCGCGCCCGCCACGGCTCCCCCGCCCCCGACGCGGCCGCGTCCGCGAACCGCGCGGCGTCCACCCCGTTCGCGATCACCGTCGCCGCGCGTCCCCAGCCCGACCGCACCTCGCCCGCCACCGCCGCCGACACGCACACCAGCCCGCCGGGCAGGGCGATCGCGCGCTCGTGGCACGCCGCGAGCTCGGGGGTGGTGAACGCGTCGACGTGGTGCACGGTCCGCCACAGCCCGGCGTAGCCCCGCGCCCGCCCCACCGCGTTCGCCGTCAGGCAGTCCTGCGCGTGCACCACGTCGTAGGGGAGGGCGGGGGAAGCACCGAACGCCGCGGCCAGCAACGAGATCGACCGCAGGATCCGCTCCCCCACCGCCTCGCCGTCGACCTCCGGCACCGCGACCAGCCGCACGTCCACGTCGGCGGAGACCGGCCGGAAGAACCCCGTGTCGCCGCCGCGGGCCAGCGCCCACACGGTCACGTCGTGGCCCGCCCGTGCGAACGCCTCGGCCAGCGCGAGGGTGTGCACGACCCCGCCGCGCGGCTTCGTCGAGTACGTCAGCAGCGCGATCCGCATGTCAGGACCCGTAGGCCTCGGGGCGGCGCTCGGCGAGGTGGTGCAGCACCCCGCGGGCGGCGCCCACGACGCCGGGCAGGTCGACCTCGGCCACGGCGAGCCCGCCCTTCGACCACGTCCGCGCCAGGATCTCCCCGCCGGGGCCGACGACCTTCGCCCGGCCGAGGAAGTGCAGCGCGCCGTGGCGCCCGCTCTGGTTCGCCGACAGCCACACGACCTGGTTCTCGGCGGCCCGCGCCTGGTCGTAGAGGTCGAACAACCGCGCCTGGCGGTCCTGCGCCATGCGCGGCGCCCGGTTGGTCAGCGACGTCGGCCACGCCGACAGGCAGGCGATGAGCTCCGCGCCGTCGAGCGCGAGCGTCCGCGGCGCCTCCGGGAACGTCTTGTCGTGGTCGATGAGCAGGCCCATCCGCCCCGCGGGGGTGTCGAACGCGCGGAACGCGTCGCCGGGCGCGAAGAGGGGCGCGATGCCGGCCGGGAGGTGGACCTTGCGGTGCCGGCCCAGGATGCCGTCGCCGGACAGGCACACCGCGGCGTCGTAGCGCACCGGCGCCCCGTCGGCGGGCCCGGCGTCCCGCCCGCGCTCGCTGTAGCCGAGACAGACGACCATCTCGCCGGCGATGTCGATCACCGAACGGACCTCGTCGCCGTTGGGGTCGAGCAGCGGCGGCAGGCACGTCTCGTCGGGGTGGCGCAGGTCGGTGAGGTAGCCCCCCAGCGCCCCGTCGGGCAGCGCGAGCACCGCCACCCCGGCGTCCCGCGCGTGCGAGACGATCATCTTGATGCGGTCGAGGTCGAACCCGATGTCGCGGGTGAAGTGGGCCGCGGCGGCGGCGAGGCGGACCACCCGCGAGCCCCTAGCCGGCCCGCGCCGGGAGGGGCAGCGCGGCGTACGACGCGGGGCGCCGGTCGCGCAGGTGGCCCATGACCCGCCGCGCCCGGTCCACCGCGTCGTCGACGTCCACCGACGCGACGGCCAGGCCCGCCTCGGTGCCGGTGGTGGCGAGCACCTCCCCGCCCGGGTCGACGACCTTGGCGCTGGCCACCAGCCGCATGTCGCCGAACGTCCCGGCCTGGTTCGCCGACACCCAGACGATCTGGTTCTCCAGCGCGCGGGCGCGGTCGAACAGGTCGAAGCGGCGGGTCCAGCGGTCGTCGGCGAGCACCGGCGCGGGGTCGGTGCGCGACGCGGGCCAGGCCGACAGGCAGACCACGACGCGGGCCCCGTCGACGGCCAGCGCGCGGGCGGCCTCGGGGAAGGCCTTGTCGTAGCAGATCACCATGCCCAGCCGGCCGATCGGCGTGTCGAACGCGGTGAACCGGTCGCCCGCGGCGTACGAGGTGTTCTCGTTGAGCGGCTGGTGGACCTTGCGGTGGTGCCCGAGCACGCCGTCGCCGGTCACGGCCACGGCGCTGTTGTAGGGCCGGTACCCCGACGCCGCGTCCCCGCGCTCGCAGAACCCCGCGGTGACGACCAGGTCCCCGGCCAGGGCGACCAGACGGGCCACCTCCGGCCCGTCGACCTCGAGCTGTGGTGGCACGTCCGCCGGATCGTTCATGGCCGGGTCGTCGTGCAGCGACGACAGGTACCCGCCGAGCGCGGCCTCGGGCAGGGCCAGCAGGTCGGCGCCCGCCGCCCGGGCCCGGCTGATCAGCGACGCGATCGTCGCGAAGTCCTCGTCGAGGTCGCGGCCGAAGCCCGCGGCCGCGGCGGCGAACGTCCTGAGGGTCATGGGTTCCCTTCCGTCCGAGGTGCCCTGCCGAGCCCGGTCACGCCACCGGAGATCGCCTCGGTGACCTCGCCGTCGGGCCAGCGCAGGGCCACCCCGGCGGTCCCGGTGAGCTCCCCGCACACCGCGCTCGTCGCCGGGCCCGCCGACGGCGCGGGCGCGCCGGGCTCGTCGGCGGTGAGCAGCCCGAAGCCGGGGAAGCAGGTCAGCCAATCGGCGACGCTCGCCCCGACCGGTCGCGGGACGGCGGCGACGTCGAGCACCGCGCCGGTGCCCGAGGCCTCGGCGAGCATCCCGAGCGTCCCGACGACACCGGCCATCGACACGTCCTTGGCCGCGGCCGGGCGGTGGGCCGCGTCGGGCCCGATCGCGGCGACCATCGCGCGCAGGTCGGCGGGCGCGCGCGTCGAGGTCGAGTCCCACTGGCGGCCGGTGTAGCCCGGGCGCCAGGTGCCACCGAGGTCGGCGGTGAGGCGCACGGCCATCCCGGGCCGCCCGCCCGCGGCGGGGACGGGCCGCCGGGACGCGGGGCCCGCCGCAGCCGGACCCGTCGGCGTGGTCCGCCCGAGCGCGGTGATCGCGAGCGACGCCGGCACCTCGAGCTGGGTGTGCCCCCCGATCACCGGCACCCCGTAGGCGTCGGCGGCGGCACGCACGCCGGTGAGCACGCGGTGGGCGAAGGAGGCGTCGCGCGCGCCGACGGCGTCGAGCAGCGCGACCGGCGCGGCGCCCATCGCCGCGAGGTCGTTGACGTTGACGAGCACGCCGCACCACCCGGCCCACTCGGGGTCGCGCTCGACCATCGCGGGCAGGACCGCGTCGCACGCGGCGACCACGTCGCTGCCGGGCACCGGCGCGCCGTCGTCGCCGAGGTGCACGCCGGAGCCGGCCAGGCCCACGACGAGCTCGCCGAGCGGGGCCTTGGTTGCCGCCACGAGGTCGGCGACGCGGCCCACCGGCCAGCGCATCCGGACGTGCGGCCGGCCGGCGACCGTCGTCGCGCGGACCCGCTGCCAGCCCAGACGGCGGAAGAGGCTCTCGTTGGCGGCCTGGACGTCGGCCTCGAAGCGCAGGACGCCGGCGGCCTCGGCGCGGGCGCAGGCGGCGCGCACGAGGGCCGCGCCGACACGCGTCCCGGCGCGTCGCCGGGCCGTCGGGGCGACGACGAGGCGGCTGCCGGCCCACCAGCCGAGGTCGTTCCGGGAGGCGTCGGGGTCGGCGGGCGCGAGGCGCACCCCGCCGAGCACCGCGCCGGCGGCGTCCCGGGCGACGAGCACGACGGCCCGCGGGTCGTGGTCGTGCTCGTCGAGGTCGCCGACCGGGTCGTCGCGGAACAGGGCCTGCTCGTCGACGAACACCGCGCGGCGCAGGGCCCGGTGCGCGCGCACGTCGGGGTGACGCGCGTCGACGGCCGGCGCCTCGGCGATCGTCACGTCGCGGGTGGGGCGGCGCGCCCGCCCACCGAGGATCTCGTCGGCGGCACCCAACGCGACGGTGTGATCGTCGAGGAGCGGCACCGCGGTCAGCCCCCCGCCGCGGACAGCGCCGAGCACGCGCCGCACGCCGCGCAGCCGGCGGCCTGGTCGGCGCCGCGCATGCCGGCGGCCTGCAGGACCTTCGCGACGCGGGCGGTGACCTCGGCGAGCAGCTCGGGGTCGGGCGCGGGGTCGCCGTCGGCGAACGCGAGCGTGCCGGGGATCGGGCGGTAGGGCACGACGAAGGGGTAGACGCCGCGGTCGACGAGGTCGGCGGCGCCCGCGACCAGCTCGTCGGGGTCCTCGCCGAGACCGACGATGAGGTAGGTGGAGACGGCGTTCGGGCCGAAGAGGCGCACGCTCTCGTCCCACGCGAGCCGGTACTGGCTCAGGGGCACGGTGGCCTTGCCCGGCATCCACCGGGCGCGCACGGCGTCGTCGAGCGACTCGACGTGGATGCCGATGGCGTCGGCGCCGGCCTCCCGCAGCTCGTGCAGGACGGCGAGGTCGGACGGGGCGGGCGGCTCGCACTGCACCTGGACGGGCAGTCCGGGCACCGCGACCTTGATCGCGCGCACGCACCGGGCGAGGTGGCGGGCGCCGCGGTCCCGACCGTGCGAGGTGCCGGTGGTCAGCACCATCTGCCGCACGCCGTCGAGGCGCACCGCGGCCTCGGCGACCTCGGCGAGCTGCTCGGGGGTCTTCACCGCGGTGGTGGCGCCGCTGCGCAGCGACTGCTCGATGGCGCAGAAGCGGCAACGGTCCTGTTCGCCGTAGCGCACGCAGGTCTGCACGACCGTCGTCGCGAGCACGTCGTCCCCGTGCAGGCGCGCGATCTTCGCGTAGGGGACGCCGTCGGCGGTGGTGAGGTCGTAGAACGCAGGGCGCCCGATGGTGGCGACCTCGACGCCGAGGTCGGTGACGCCGCCGTCGGGGCCGGTGCGCACCAGGCGGCCGTCGCGCAGGCGGTAGGGGCTCGCCGGGTCGATCGGGATCGTGGTCCTGAGGCCGTCGACGAGGACGTGGCCGTCGGCGGACGGTCCGGCCCCGCCGGGGCGGCGCAGGGGGATGGTGGCGCCGAGGTCGACGGGGCCGGTGCCCGCCGTGTCGGGGAGGTCGAGCGCGACGCCGCGGACGGCCACTGCGGAGCGGGCGGACAACCCGAGGTCGGGTTGGGGGGACGACATCAGCGGACCTCCTGGGCGCTCGACTCGGGCGTCGCGGGCGGGGTGCGGTGTCGGTGCGGCCCGCACCCCCGCCGGGCGCGTCAGAGCTGGTAGGTCGAGTTGATGATCGCGCCCTTGCGGGCGTAGTGGATGAGCGCGTCCTGGACGTCGAGCGGGTGGGTCGGGATGACACCGGAGATGAGGTCCTCCTCCCGGGCGCCGTGCAACGACAGCCCGAAGCGGCAGCAGTAGACCTTGCCGCCCTCGCCCATGAACGTCTTGAGCTGGTCGTTGATGTTGTGCTCGCCGGGGAACGCGGAGGTGCCCGTGGTGGGGAAGCCGCGCGTGGCCAGGCAGTTCAGCGAGCCCGGGCCGTAGAAGTACATCGCCGACTCGAAGCCCTTGCGCAGCGCGCGCGTGGCCTGGAGGACGGCGACGAAGCTGACCGACGACTCGTGGGCGATGCCGTGGACGAGGGTGAAGTAGGCCTCGCCGTTCTCCGCCTGCAGGTCGGGGAAGACCTTCGTGCCGCCGTAGATGCTCGACCCCTCGGGCAGCGAGGGGTGCGGGATCTCCTCGAGGCTCTTCTTCTCGACGTCGGAGAGCTCGGTGCTGGTCATGCTGGTGTTCTCCCTCGGGGACGCGGGGTGGAGCGGCCTCGGCACCCGACGCCGGCCGGGTACGAGGTGAACTCGGGGATGCGCTGCCGGCCGCGTGATCGGCCGGTTCCTCGCTGCGCTCAGCTCACCAACCGGCCGTTGCCGAAGTGTTTCCTCGTGACTACGAGGGCGGGTCGTCCTCCGCCCCGTGTTTCACGGCGGTGACCCTCGTCCCGACGTGTCCGGGGGACGGGTGGACGGCTCGAACACGGGGTGTTCGAGCAATGCGGCTTTGCTGGCGTCCAACACCAGGATCACCACATCCTCGTCGCGACGACACGCCGTGAGCGGCGACGCGACGCGCGGGCGCAGCAGGCGGAGCGCACTACACCCCACGGGCGCACGCGGCGGCCATCGCGAGCCGCGTCCGTCCCCACCCCGCTCCGCGGTCCACAGGGACGCCGGCGGCGCTCGGCTCCGAGCACGCGCCGGGCCGACCGTGGGCGGCATGCGACGAGGAGAGTGGGCGGTCAGCCCCGACCTGCTGATGGCGGCGAGCACCGAGGGCGTCATCTCGGTCCGGGCGCTGGTGGCCCTGGGCGTCGACGAGACCACCGCCTACCGTCGCTGCCGCCAGGGTGGGCCGTGGCAGCGTCTCCTGCCGGGGATCGTCCTGCTCCACAACGGCACCCCGACGCGGCGCGAGCGGGAGATCGCAGCGCTCCTGTACGCCGGCGACTTCGCCGTCCTGACGGGCCTCGCGGCTCTGCGACACCACGGCCTGCGCCGTGTCGACGAGAAGGGCGAGACCGTGCACGTCCTCGTGCGGGCGGACCGGCAGGTGCGCAGCGCGGGGTTCGTCGTCATCGAGCGCACGACCCGCCTCCCGCGGCCGCTCGAGCGCGACGGGCTGGCGGTCGCGCCGTTGGTGCGGGCGGCGCTGGACGAGGCGCGCCGGCGCCGCGACCCCGCCCTGATCGCCGCGCTGCTCGCCGAACCCGTCCAGCGCCGCATGCTCGTGCCCGAGCAGCTGGCCGAGGAGCTCGAGGCCGGGTGCCGTCGCGGGACGGCGGCGCCGCGGGTCGTGGTCCGATCCCTGCTCGCCGGTGTGTGGTCGGCGGCGGAGTTCGAGGCACGGGACTGGTGGATCGCGCGGGGACTGCCCGACGCCCGGTTCAACGTCGGCGTGCTCGACCCGCGGGGCCGCCTCCTCGGCATCGTCGACGTGATCGTCGAGGACGTGGGGTTCGGCTGGGAGATCGATTCGGTCGAGGCCCACTTCGCGACGCCCGACCAGGTCGAGGCGACGGCCCGGCGTCGGCGACTGCTGCGCGGCGCCGGGCTGGTCGTCGTCGGCTCGCGGCCGACACAGGTGCGCGACGACGGGGACGGCGTCGAGCAGGACATCCTCGACGGCCTGGCCGTGGCCGCCCTCCTCCCGGCGCCCGATGTCCGCTACGTCGACGACATGCCGCGGGAAGCCTGACGCGCTCGAGGATGTGGCGTTCCTGGCGTTGGACGCCAGCAAAGCCGCATTGCTCGCACACCCCGTGTGCGGCCGCCCCACTCGGCGGGCGAGCGCGGGATCGGCGAGGTCAGGGGGTGGGCGGGGCGGAGCCGTCGCCTGTCTCCACACCGCCGGCGGGGTAGCTCGACGAGCTCGAGCCGGACGACGAGCCGGACGACGAGCCGGACGACGAGCCGGACGACGACCCCGAGACACTGATCGACTCGAGGTCGCTGACGAGGCTGCTGAAGAAGACCGTGAGCGACGAGCCCGCGTCGCCGGCGGTGGACAGCCCGCTCTGCACGCTCTCCGCCGAGTCCTGGGGTTCGGTGATGATCGCGAACAGCACGAGGATGATCACGATGGTTCCGATGACGCGGGCGAGCACGACCACAGCATCACCCCAACGTGACCATCGGTAAACACCGGGGTGGCGCTCAGTCGCCGACCAATCGGTGAGCTGCGACGTCGACGTACCCGATCGGGGGCGGCACGGCGATCGTCCGGTCGACATCGGGTGGGCCGACCGGACGCTGGGGCTCCGGGACGCGCGCCGGCACCGGGCGGGGCAGGCGGGCCGTGCGCGCGAGCAGGCGGTCGCCCACAACCGTGCCGAGGTACGCGTCGTGCGGGTCGAGGACGTCGTCACGGACTCCCGGCGTCGGCTCGTCGCACCACGGGAACCAGCCGATCCAACGGTCGACGGTGTTCCACAGGTACGGCAGCCCCGGCCGGTACCACGCGATCCAGCGACCGTCCGACGCGTAGAGGTGCACGGCGAGCCCGACGGGGCTGCTCACGGCACGACCTCCGCGGGCACCGCCGCCCGGTACCGCGCGACGGCGACGCCGACGACGTCCGGGTGGTCGCCGAGCGGCTCGGCCACGACCGCCGCCCCGGCGTCGGCCAGCCACCGGTGGAAGGCGCCCGGCGCGAGCAGCCAGCTCGCGAGCACCACCCGCTGTCCCCGCGGCGCCGCCGACGCCACGACCGACGCGACCCGTGGCTCGCCGCCCGCGACGTAGCCGACCGGAACCTCGTGTCCCACCCGCGCGGTGAGCAGCGCCGCCGCGGTCCGCAGGTCCTCCTGTGCGCCCGGGTCCCGCGACCCGGCCGCGGCGAGCACCACCGTGTCCCCCGGCCCCGCGCCGGCCTCCTCGAGACGGTCGAGCAGCACGCCGACCAGCGCCGGATCCGGTCCGAAGGGCTCGGCGACCACGACGTCGGTGCGCCCCGTCGCGGCCAGCTGCTCGGGCACGTCGACGCGCACGTGGTACCCCGCGGCCAGGAACGCGGGCACGATCACGACCGCCGGTCCGGCCCCGCCGCGCGGCGCGTCCGGGGGCCCCGGAAGCTCCGCCAGCGCCTCGGCCATCGTCGGGCTCACCACGTCGGCGTACGCGAGGCGGACCTCGACCCCCGGCAGCGCGCGGCGCACGGCGAGCAGCAGGCGCTCCCACGTCGCGCGGCCGGCGGCGTCGGAGGTGCCGTGGGCCAGGAGCAGCAGCGCGGGCGCCGTCACGACGAGACCGGCACGGAGGCTGGTCCGGCTCCGCGGCGCCGCGCGTCCGCGTGTTCCTCCAGGCGCTTCACCATCGCCCCCAGCCGGAAGCGGTCCGGCGCGATGCCCTCCACGCCCAGGCGCGCCAGCGGCGCCGCGGTCACCGGCCCCACGCAGCAGGCCAGCACCGCGTGCGACCGCAACGCCTCGAGCACCGCGTTGCGCACCCCCCGCTCGGCGGCCCGGTGCACGAGCCCCTCCACCGCGGGCGCGCTGGTGAACGTCACGGTGTCGACCTCGCGCGCGACGATCGCGTCGAGCAGCGTGTCGACCGCGGGCAGGTCCGGCGGTGGCTCCCAGCGGTACACGCCCACGGTCACCACGTCGGCGCCCGCGGCGCGCAGGGCGGCGAGGAAGTCGGTCATCGGGTCGCCGTGCAGCTGCACCGCGACGCGCGCACCGTCGACCCCCGACGCGAGCAGGTGCTCGAGCACCTCGGGCGACGACTCCGTCGCGTCGGCCGACCACGCCTCGCGCAGCCCCGCCCCGCGGATCGCCCCGCGCGCCTTGGGTCCGCGCGCGAGCAGCGTCGCCGAGTCCAGCACCGCGTGCAGCGCCTCGCCCAGCCCCCAGTGCTCGGCGACCGACAGCCACCCCCGGAACCCCTGCCCGGTGGTGGCGACGACGATCGCCGGCGGGTCGGCGAGCAGCGCCCGCGTGGTCGCCGCGAGGTCCGCGTCGTCCTCCAGCGGCACGATCCGCATCGTGGGCCCGTGCAGCACCTCGGCGCCCTTGCGCCGCAGCAGCGCGAGCTGGTCGTCGGCGCGGCGGTCGGCCGTCACCCCGACCCGCCACCCGGCCAGGGGAGCACTCACGGGTGACCCACCTCGACGACGCCCACCCGACCAGGATAGGTCGCCACGCTCAGACCTCGGCGTACGACAGCCGGGCGCCGGTGGTGGGCTCGGTCGCGGTGCGGGCGTGGCGCATGTAGACGAGGAAGGTCACGGCCATGCAGGCGGCGTAGAACCCGAGGAACGCCCAGAACGCCGGCGCCCCCGACTGCGCGGACTGGAAGGACGACCGGAACGCCAGGTTGATGAGCAGGCCACCGAACGCGCCGATCGCCGCGGTGATGCCGATCGCCGCCCCGGAGACGCGGCGGGCCCACAGCAGCGCCTCCTGCCGGTCCTGGCCCCGGTCCTCGGCCGAGGCGAGCGCCTTGGTGCGGAAGATCGACGGGATCATCTTGTAGGTCGACCCGTTGCCGATGCCCGAGGTGATGAACAGCAGCACGAAGCCGACGGTGAACAGCGCCAGCGAGTCGATCCCGGACGCGCCGATGCAGATCGCCGTCGCGGCCGCCATCGCCGCGAAGTTCCAGAAGGTGACCTTCACCCCGCCGATGCGGTCGGAGAGCCACCCGCCGACGGGCCGGATCAGGGAACCGAGCAGCGGTCCGATGAAGGTCACCGAGGCGGCCTGCAGCGGCGTGCGACCGAACTGGTTCTGCAGGACGAGGCCGAAGGCGAAGCTGTAGCCGATGAACGACCCGAACGTCCCGATGTAGAGGAAGGACATCACCCACGTCTGGGCGTCCCGCGAGGCCTCCTTCAGCGCGCCCGTGTCGTTGCGCACCGAGGAGATGTTGTCCATGAACAGCGCGGCACCCACCAGCGACAGCACGATCAGCGGGATGTAGACCGCCAGCACCAGGCGCGGGGCGCCCGTGCCGGCCGTCCCGATGATCAACAGTGCGACGAGCTGGATCACCGCCACGCCGAGGTTGCCCCCGCCGGCGTTGATCCCCAGCGCGGCGCCCTTGCGGTGCTCGGGGAAGAAGGCGTTGATGTTGGTCATCGAGGAGGCGAAGTTGCCGCCGCCGACCCCGACGAGCGCGGAGAGCACCACGAACGTCGTGTAGGACGTGCCCGGCTCCATGTACACGGCGAGGAGGACGGTCGGGACCAGCAGCAGGCCCGCGCTCACGAGCGTCCAGTTCCGCCCCCCGACCACGGCGACGGCGAGGCTGTAGGGCAGGCGCAGGGCGGCCCCGACGAACGTGGCCACGGACACCAGGACGAACTTGCCGGCCGCGTCGATGCCGTAGGCGGGCCCCATGAACAGCACCAGGACCGAGAACAACGTCCAGATCGAGAACCCGATGTGCTCGGAGAAGACGGAGAACCACAGGTTGCGGTTCGCGACCCGCCTGCCGGTGGAGCGCCAGAACGCCTCGTCCTCGGGACGCCAGTCGTCGATCCAGCGTCCGCGCAGCAGGCTGCCGCGGGTCCGCGCCGGCGCTGCGGTCATGCGCTCGCCTCCCCGATCTCGCGGGGACCGTGGCGGTCCCTCGACCGGAGTGACGCTAGGTAGCCGGTGTTGCCGTCACGTGACCGCGTGTTGCGACGGGACGACGGCGGGTGCGGCGCCCGTCACGCCGGGAGCAGGCTGCCGACGAGGCGCGCGGCGTGCTCGAGCCCGTACAGCGACTCGCGCGTGCACGAGGGGTGCTGGGCGTGCACGGCGAGACGGAAGAGCAGGGCGTGCAGCAGCACCTGCGGCCACTCGGCGAGGTGGGACCAGCGCGTGAGGATGCCGGGGTCGGCCCCGCCCCACGCCAGCGCGTCGACCACCACCACCGCGGCCGCCCACTCGACCGGCCGCCAGAACGGCACGAGGTCGAGCACCGCGGGCGGGGCACCGGGGTCGGAGGGGTCGAACAGCACGGTGCCGAACAGGTCACCGTGCACCAGCTGCGACGGGCGCGTCAGCGGGCGACGCCGGCGGGCGAGCTCCGCGAACAGCGTCCCGCCGGTCTCCGCGTCGAGCGGGACCTCCTTCTCGCCGAAGGCGGCGCGGTCCGCCCGGGCGAGCAGGTCGTCGCGGTCGTCGACGAGACGCGGGCGACCCAGCCGGGCCGTGGCGCGGTGCAGGCGCAGGGACGCCGCGACGACGTCGTCGTGGCGCGGCTCGACGCGCCCGGCGACATCGTGGCTGGCGGCCCAGCCGGCCACCACACGACGCCCGTCGCTCGCACGCACCGGCCGCGCCAGGCGCAGGCCGTCGACCCCGCCGCCCGAGAGCAGCTCCTCGATCGCGCCCGCGGACCACGCCGCGAGCACCGTGTCGGCCACGGGGCGCAGCACGAGCCCGTCGCAGCGCCAGGCGGGACCGGGGAGGTCGGGCCGCGGGTGCGGCACCGCCTCCCGCACGCCGAACGCGGTCCGGACGTGCTCGGGCGGCCCGTGCTCGAGACGCGGATCGGACCCGGCCGCCTCCGCCGCGGCGCCCTCGGCCGACGAGTCGGGCGAGGTCGCCGTGTTGTGCGGGGGCGCGGCGGTCACGCTCCGCACGCTACTCGCGCGCGGGAGGCCACCCCCTCAGCCCGACCCGGCGTGTCGGCGTCTACCACACCTTGTACGGCAGGAACTTGCCGTTCAACGTCAGCTTCACCCGGTCGCCCTTCGGGTCCTCGACGCGCTCGAAGTCCAGGGTGAAGTCGATGGCGCTCATGATCCCGTCGCCGAACTCCTCGCGGATCAGCTCGTGGATGCTCGTGCCGTAGACCTGCAGCGCCTCCTGCAGGCGGTAGGTCACGGGTTCGGTGGGGTCGAGGGCCACGTCCCCCCGCACCGGCGGCAGGGTGAGCGCCTCGACGGTCTCGTCGTCGAGGTCGAGCGCCTCGCCGATCGTCCGGGCCTGGTCGGCGTCGAGCGGCTGCTGGCCGAGCAGGGCCGAGGTGGTCCAGACCAGCGACCGGTCCAGGGCCTTCGCGAGCTCGGCCCAGCTCACGCCCGCGGCCTCCTTGGCCCGCACGATCTCGCGGCCGGCCTCGAGGCGGTCGTCCTTGTCGCTCATGGCGGCGTGCTCCTCACGTCGGGGGTGGGGGGGACGACGCTGTCCGCGGGGTCCGCGAGCCCCTGTACCCGGCGCAGGCGGTCGGTCCACCAGGCACGGCGGTCCGGGTCGGCGGCGTGGCGCGCGAGCAGCGCCGGGTCGGGCGCGGGCGGGCGGCGGAGCACGGGCAGCACGCCGTCGACCGGGTGCAGCGGGTCGGCGACGACGTCGGCGGCGAGCAGGTCGGCGGTGCCCAGCCCGCAGGCGTGCGGCAGCTCCGGCAGCGCCCCGGCCAGCGCGAGCCCCGCGGCCAGGCCCACCGAGCTCTCGACCGCCGACGAGACGACGCAGGGCAGCCCGATCCGCTCGGCCACCCGCAGCGACGCGCGCACCCCGCCCAGCGGCGCGACCTTGAGCACCGCGACGTCGGCCGCCCCCGCCCGGGCCACCCGCAGCGGGTCCTCGGCGCGGCGGATCGACTCGTCGGCGGCGACCGGCACGTCGACCCGCCGGCGCACGGCGGCGAGCTCCTCGACCGACGCGCACGGCTGCTCGACGTACTCCAGCCCGCCCGCGGCCCGGTCCAGCGCCCGGATCGCGGCCACCGCGCCGTCGACGTCCCACCCGCCGTTGGCGTCCACGCGCACCCGACCTGCAGGACCCAGCGCGTCGCGGACGGCCTCGAGGCGGGCGAGGTCGTGGCGCGCGTCCTGGCCCTTCTCCGCGACCTTCACCTTCGCCGTCCGCGCGCCGGACGCGGTGACGATGCGGTGCGCGTGCTCCGGGTCGACCGCCGGCACGGTGGCGTTGACCTCGACCTGCTCGCGCACCGGCGCCGGCCAGCCTCCCTCCGCGGCCTCGCGCGCGCAGCGCCACCAGGCCCGCGCCTCGGCGTCGTCGTACTCGACGAACGGGCAGAACTCGCCCCAGCCACCGGGCCCCTCGACCAGCGCGAGCTCGCGCGTGGTGATCCCGCGGAAGCGCGTCCGCAGCGGCAGCGCGACCACCGGCGGTGTCCCGATCACGGACATACCCTAGGTCGGTGCGCGCGGTGGAGACCGTCCCGACCGACGGGAGCCCCGAGGCGGCGGCACGCCTGGGCTCGCTCGCGTCCGCGGCCGTCGAGGGCGACGGACCCGCGGTGCTGCCGACCGGCCCGGACGAGCCGGCCCCTCCCCCGGAGCTGCGGACGCCGGTCGACGACGCCGTCGCCGCCGTCGTCACCACCACCGGCTCCACGGGCGCCCCGAAGGCGGTGCTGCTCCCCGCCGCGGCGCTGCGCGCCTCCGCCGACGCGACGTACGCCCGGATCGGCCCGCCCGGCCGCTGGCTGCTCGCCCTGCCCGCGCACCACGTCGCGGGCCTGCAGGTGCTGCTGCGCTCGGCGCGGGCCGGGGTGCCCGCCGCGGCGATGGACCTGCGCGACGGCTTCCGCCCCGACGCGTTCGCCGCCGCCGCGGCGGACGCCGGCGCGTCCTACACCTCGCTCGTCCCGACCCAGCTCCTGCGCCTCCTGGACGCCGGCGGTCCGGCGGCGGACGCGCTGCGGTCGTTCACCGCGGTGCTGCTCGGCGGGGCGGCCGCCGACCCCGTCCTGCTCGTGCGGGCCCGCACCGCGGGTGTGCCGGTGGTCACGACCTACGGCATGAGCGAGACCTGCGGCGGCTGCGTGTACGAGGGGCGCCCGCTCGCGGGCGTGACCGTGACGCTCGAGGAGGACGGCCGCATCCGGCTCTCGGGCGCGACGCTCGCCGCGGGCTACCGGGGCGCGGTGTCCGACGCCGACCGCGCCGCGTTCACCGCCGACGGGTTCCGCACCAACGACGTCGGGGCGTGGACCCCCGACGGCCGGCTGCGGGTGCTCGGCCGGGCGGACGACGTCATCGTCACCGGCGGGGAGAAGGTGGCCCCGGCGACCGTCGAGCGGGCCCTGCTCGCGCAGGCCGGGGTGCGCGAGGCGTGCGCGGTCGGGCTGCCCGACCCCGAGTGGGGCGCCCGGGTCGTCGCCGCGGTGGTGGGCGACGGGCTGGACGGGGACGCGCTGCGCGTGGCGGTCGCCCCGGGGCTGGGGCGCGCGGCGCCCCGGGCGGTGGCGGTGCTCGACGCGCTCCCCCTGCGCGGGATCGGCAAGCCGGACCGCGCGGCGGTGCGGGCCTACCTCGCGTCCTGCTTCGGAGGCAGCGACCGCACGTAGCCCACGCCCTCGTCCACCCAGCCCTGCAGCGCGTCGTCGTCGAGCTCGCCCTCGACGTCCAGCCAGCCGCGCATCGGGCGCCCGCGCATGATCGTCGGCTCGGCGCCCGGGCGCTCGAGGAGCGCCTCGGCTCGCGCCGGGTCGACGCGCACCATGAGCCCGCCACGGCTGCCCGCGCAGATGGCCATGCGCCCGCCGAGCAGGAACGCGTGGCCGCCGAACATGCGCTTCTCGGTGAGGTCGTCGTGCCCGGCCAGCAGGGCCCGGAGGCGCTGGGCGAGCTCGGGGTCGTGGGCCACGGTCGGAGTATGGCGCGTCGCACCGACAGCGGGCCTCCTACGCTCCCCGACCATGGTCGACGTCGACGCCCCGCTCTTCGATCCCTCCCAGTGGCGCGAGGTGGCCGCGTACACCGACATCACCTACCACCGCCACGTCGAGCTGGGCTGCGTGCGGATCGCGTTCGACCGTCCCGAGGTGCGCAACGCCTTCCGGCCCCACACCGTCGACGAGCTCGCCTCGGCCCTGGAGCACGCGCGCACCAGCGCCGACGTCGGTGTCGTGCTGCTGACCGGCAACGGGCCGTCACCCCGCGACGGCGGGCACGCGTTCTGCTCCGGCGGCGACCAGCGCATCCGCGGGCGCACCGGCTACCAGTACGCGGAGTCCGAGACCGAGGTGTCGGCCGCCGAGCTGGGCCGCGCCGGGCGGCTGCACATCCTCGAGTGCCAGCGCCTCATCCGGTTCATGCCCAAGGTCGTCATCGCCGTCGTCAACGGCTGGGCCGCGGGCGGCGGGCACTCGCTGCACGCCGTCGCCGACCTGACCCTGGCCTCGCGCGAGCACGCGCGCTTCAAGCAGACCGACGCCGACGTCGGCAGCTTCGACGCCGCCTTCGGCTCGGCCTACCTCGCCCGGGCGGTGGGCCAGAAGTTCGCCCGCGAGATCTTCTTCCTGGGGCGCACCTACACCGCCGAGCAGATGCACGCGATGGGCGCGGTCAACGAGCCCGTCGCGCACGCGGAGCTCGAGACGACGGCGATCCAGTGGTCACGGGAGATCCTCGGCAAGTCCCCGCAGGCCCAGCGGATGCTGAAGTACGCGTTCAACCTCCCCGACGACGGCCTCGTCGGCCAGCAGCTCTTCGCCGGCGAGACGACCCGGCTGGCGTACATGACCGACGAGGCCACCGAGGGCAAGGAGGCGTTCCTCGGCAAGCGCGCGCCGGACTGGAGCCCGTTCCCCTGGTACTACTGATCCCGGGTCCCGGTCACGGCAGCGGTCCGCCGACCTCCACGGACTCGCCCTCGCGGCGCTCGGTGCCGGCGCGGCGGGCGAAGCCGAAGACCCCGGGCGTCGAGGTCAGCGTGTGCACGACGACCGACGCGCAGATCGCGAGCGAGCCCGCGGCGAACAGGCGCTCGTACTCGGCCAGGCCGTAGCGCTCGATGTAGGCGAGGTAGTAGATGCCGGCCACGCCGAGGGGCCCGAACCAGGCGAGGAAGGCGCGGGAGGACCGTCCGGTGTCGGTGGGCCGGAGCGCGAGCCAGACGACCGGCGGGCGCCGCACGACGAGGACCCAGAACGCGAAGACCACCCCGAGCACGCCCAGCTCGGCCCACCCCGACCAGGGCACCACGGTGCCGAACACCCCGAAGACCGCGACGATGGCCAGGCGGGCGGCCGCCGTGAGGGTCGTGCTGAGCGCGTCGCGCAGCTCCTCGGGCAGGGTGAGCGACATACGTGGTCGCCGCGAGGAACGCCCCGAGGACGCCGCTGCCGCCGAGCAGGTGCGCGACGGTGAGGGTCAGGAGCGCGAGGGCGACGCCGACGAGCGGGAGGTAGCTCTGGGCCACGAGCTCCTCGCGCGCGGAGAACCGCAGCAGGCGCCCCACGAGCCAGCCCAGCGCCACACCCACGGCGACCGCGAGGCCCAGCTCACGTGCGGCCTCGGCGAGCCAGTGCGTCACCGCCGACCCGGACGCCTCCGTCGCGAGCAGGCCGGCGAGCAGCACGAAGGGCAGGGCCAGCCCGTCGTTGGCGCCCGACTCGGCCTGCAGGCTGCTGCGCAGCCGTCGCGGCAGCATCCGCTGCGGCAGCGGCCCGCTGACCAGCGTCGAGGCGACGGCCGGGTCGGTGGGGGTGAGGGCGGCGCCGAGCAGCAGGGCCAGGACGAGCGGCAGGCCGAGGACCAGCCACCCACCCACCGCGGTGAGCAGCCACATGCCGACCATGCCGACGGTGAGCAGCAGCGCCAGCCGTCGGGTGTTGCTCCGCAGGTCCTGCCGCGTCAACTTGAGCCCGATGTCCGCGACCGACAGCGCGACCGCGACCCGTGTGAGCTCCTCCAGCAGCGTCCCCCGGGGGATCGTCGCGGTGAGGTCCACCCAGCCCAGCGCGGCGGGCCCCACCGCCATCCCGAACAGCAGGGCGAGGAGCACCGGCGAGAGCGAGTTGCGCTTGAGCAGGCGCGCGGAGAGACCCAGGACGAGGACGGCCCCGGCGAGGAGCGAGAGCACGGTGTCCACGGTGGCCGCTACCCGGGCGGGTCGATGCGACAAACGGACGCCGCGGGGTGCCCCGGAGCCGGACGGGGTCGCCCGGCCCCGGGTCGCGGGTCAGCTCGCGGGGGCCGTCGCCCGGGCCTCCGGGGCCAGCGGGTCCTCCGACGGGTGGTCATCGGGTCGCCCGACGGCCAGCGAGCCGAGGACGCAGATCACGACGTTGACCGCGAGCCCGACGAGGCCGCCGGGCACGCCGCCGAAGTCGTCGACGCCGGCGAGGGTCAGGCCGCCCGCGATCACCGCGCCCGCGAGCATCCCCCAGAACGCCGGTCCGGCCGCCATCCGTCGCCAGTACAGGCCGAGGACGAACACGGGGGCGAGCTGGACGATGAGCTCGAACTTCAGGACGAAGATGTCGTACAGCGTCCCGGGCGGGTTCCAGGCGATGACCAGCAGGATCGCGACGGCCACGATGCCCGCGATCTTCCCGACGAGCACCTGGCGCTTCTCCGGCGCATCCGGGCTCACGTAGCGTCCGTAGATGTCGCGCGAGACCACCGACGAGAACGCGAGCAGCGCGGAGTCGGCGGTCGACACGATCGCGGCCACGACACCGCCGAACAGCAGGATCATCATCAGGTAGAAGAACAGGTTGATCCCGGCGACCTCGTTGGCGATCATGCCCACGAGCTGCTCGGAGTCGTCCTCGGAGAGCCCGGGGAAGATCTGGGTCCCGACGATCCCGACCACGAAGACGACCGCGGTCGTCAGCAGCGGCATCCACGCCATCACGGCCAGCGACCGCTTCAGCGTGCGCTCGCTGCGCGCGGCGTAGATCCGCTGGATCGCGTGCGGGTAGACCGAGGCGCCGAAGCCGATGAGCACGATCATCGACAGCCACTCCACGGAGGTCGTCGTCGACGGCACCGCGACCTTCTCCGGGTCGGTGTCCGCGAGCGCGGTGGTGACCCCGGCGACGTCGCCGCCGACGAGGTAGAGCGCGCCGAACAGCAGCACCCCCACACCGACCAGCAGGGCGATGCCCTGCATGACGTCGGTGAGCGCGACGGCGCGCATCCCGCCCGACCAGGAGTAGATGAGCATGACGAGGACGAACGCGATGACGCCGATCTCGTAGGGGATGGTCGCGCCGGTGAGCCCGGCGATCCCCTGGCCCATCGCCACGAGCTGCTCGAGCAGGTAGTTCGCCAGGCCCCAGAGCATGAGGATCGCCACGAGCACGATGAGCTTGCCCGAGCCGAAGCGGTGGCGGACCCAGTCGGTCGGCGTGACGAAGCCCTCGCGCTTGGCCACCACGTAGAGGCGGGGCGCGAACAGCAGGTACACCGCGATGACCGCGACCATGAACGGCACCGACTGCCACCACGAGAAGCCCGAGCGATACGCCTCGGGGGCGTAGCCGACGATCGAGTTCCCGCTGTACTGGGTGGCGTAGAGCGTGAAGAACAGGGCGACGAACCCGAGGCCGCCGCCGGCGAGGTAGTAGCTGCGCGCGGAGCTCGACGTCGTGCCGCGGCCCGCCCACCAGCCGATGAGCAGCATGATGATCGCGTAGGCGCCGAGGACGAGGACCCCGCTGACGCCGGAGAAGGACAGGCCGGTCACGGGCGCACCTCCGCGTCCCGTTCACGCGCCGCTTCCTCGGCGGGCTCGGCGAGGTTCCAGCCGCGCAGGCACACCCAGCAGGTCAGCGCGCTGAAGGCGACCGTGGCGGCGACGCTGATGAGCAGCCAGTAGGGCACGCCGCCCACGAGCGGCCGGATCGAGCCGGTCGGCAGGTACAACGGCACGCCCGCGAGCACCACGAGGGCCATGGCGACCCACAGCCAGGGGTTGCGGACGGGCTCGCGCAGCGGCCGGGCCGCCGCGGAATGATCCGCGGTGGTCCCGGGCCCGTCGGATCGTCGTCGGTCCATGGGTGCTCCCGTCGTGCTGGGCGGTCAGCGACCGCCGGGGTCGGGGCCCGACCGGGGCCGGGCCGGTTCGGGGTCGCGCAGCGAGCGCAGGGTGGCGCCCGCGGCGCGGATGTGGGCCTGCATCACCGCGGCCGCCCAGTCGCCGTCGCCGGCGGCGAGGGCTTCGACGAGCTCACGGTGCTGCGCGAAGCTGCGCTGCAGCTCCGCCTCGGAGTAGGTGTGGAAGGTGCGGCGCACGACGGGCACGTCGATCAGCCGCACCAGCAGGTCGGGCAACAACCGCCCGGCGGCGCGGTGCACCGTGCGGTGCAGCTCCATGTTCAGGCGGGTGATCTCGTCGGCGCCCCGCTCGCCGCGGGTCTCGGCGTCGCCCTCGGCGTGGGCCTCCATGCGCTCGCAGAGCTCCCGCAGGACGACGAGGTCGACACCGCCGTCGATGGCGGCGCGCCGGGCGGCGTGGCCCTCGAGCAGCGCGCGCAGCTCGACGAGCTCGGCGACGTCGTCGTCGCGCCACCGCACGACCTCCGCACCGCGGCGCGGCGTCACGACCACGAGACCGTCGGCCTCCAGCCGGCGCAGGGCCTCGCGCACGGGCGTGCGGCTGACGCCGAACCGCTCCGCGATCTCCTCCTCGCGCAGCCGCGCGCCGGGCTGGCAGCGGCCGCCGAGGATGTCACTCCGCAGCTCCGCGTGCACCCGCACCGCCGACTGTGACACCGCACACCTCCCTCGCGCTTGTGTACAAGCTAAGGAAGGCGTGAAGCGGTGACAAGGGGTTCATGCGCAAACGGCGGCCCCACAACCCGAATCTGTGTACAAGATTCGTTCCCCGAGCGACGTCTCAGCGCGCCCGGGGTCCCTCGTCGTCGCCGGTCCGGTGGTGGTGGCCGGAGGGCTGCGGTGGGGCGGGCACGTGCCCGGCGCGGTCCGCGGACGGCACGGGCCGGGGCGCCGTCGGCCGGGGCGCCGTCGGCCGCGGCGCCCGACCGGGCCAGGGCGTCGCCGGCCCGGGCGCCGGGGCGGGCAGCGGGGGCGGCGGCGCCGGGACGGGCGCGGCACCGTCCGGGACGGGCGTGTAGCGCCCGTCGCCCGAGGTGCGTACCCCCACGGGCATCGCCACACCGCTCGGCGGCGAGATCGGCGCCGGGAGCGGCGCGGGCGTGGCCCGACCGCGGCGCGGACCGACCGGGATGTGCGGCATCGGCCCCCGCCGCGGGGGCACGACGGCGGCGACGCGGTCGGCGGGTGGTGCCGACGGCGTCGGCGGTGCCTGGCGGGGCGGCGGGGGCGCCACCCCGACGGCGCGGCCCAGGCGGGCGCGCAGGCCCTGGGTCCGCAGCGACCCCTGCGACAGGGCCGAGGTCACGCCGTTCTCGACGTCGGTGGGGATCACCGGCGGGCGGGGACCGACGGGCGCGGGGCGCGCCGGACGCCGCGTGGCACGGCTGTCGGGCAGCAGCGCGAGCCTCCGGCCCGCCGCGAGGTCCTCGACCCACCCGACCGCGAGCACCGCGACGACGACCAGCCCGAGCGCGACGAGGAAGTACTGGCCCCCCGATCTCCACCCGAGCCGGTCGCCGATCGGGACGGCGGCGGCGATCGCCACGTTGTGCCAGAGGTAGATGGTGATCGCGCGGGCGTTGACCACCGTGACGAACCGGCCCAGCAACGGCACCCGTTCCAGCCACGCCATCGCCGGGTTCACCCGCAGCACCAGCAGCACCGCACCGAAGGAGACGAGGGCCTGGGCGAGGGGGATGTCGTTGAGGTCGACGCCGTCGTCACCGGCGGGGTGGGTGAACGCCCACGCCAGGCCGCCGGCCACGAGCACCGCCGCGGCGCCCGTCCCGAGCAGCACGGGGAGCCGGCGCAGCGTCCCCTCGCGGTGGGCGAACCCGAGCATCCAGCACGCGGCGAACGTCGCCCCGTCGACGAGCACGGGACCGATCGCGCCCCACTCGCCCAGCGGCGAGCCGAGCACGGCGTCGAGCGCCACCACCACGAGCGGGACCGCCAGTGCCACGAGCGGGCGGCGCCGGAAGAACCACAGCATCAGCGGCGTGAGCAGCACGAACCACAGGTAGGCGCGGATGTACCAGAGCCCGATGACCGCATCGGCGCCCCAGTCGCTGCCGGGCGGGTCGACCAGCGGGAACACCCAGTAGAGGAGCTCGGACCACACCAGCGGCGAGTTCACGGTGCCGTCGGCGTCCTGCGCGGGCCACCCGCGCCAGAGCATCACCGGCACGGCGATCAGCCCGAACAGCCACAGCGGCGGCAGCAGGCGGCGCAGCCGGTGCCCGATCACGTCGAGGGCGGTACCAGAGCTGCCGCGGCGCAGCGACTGCACCATCAGCGACCCGCCGAGCGCGAACATCACGCCCATCGACGGGAAGACCATGCTCATCCACCCGCCGCCGAACGCGTGGTAGGTGACGACGCGCAGCAGCGCCACCGCCCGCAGCAGGTCCAGCCAGCGCTCGCGCCCGCCGCCGGTGCGTGGCGCCCGGGTCGCCGCCGGAACCGCGGGCGCGTCGTCCGGCGCCGGTCCGCGGGTCGTCGCCGGCACGGGCAGGCGGTCGCCGGCGGGCCGCGAGCGCCCGTCGTCACCCGCGGGTGCGGCGAGGTGCTCGGCGACCGCGCCGACGCGCTGGAGCTTCTGCCAGCGCACGCCGGCTCCGGTCAGGGCACTGATCACCGCCTGGACCAGCACGACGTACATGAGCTGGCGGTAGAGGAGCTGCTGGACGGGCAGCGCCCACAGCGGACCGACGGGCTCGCCGTCCATCCGGAACGCGAGCAGCCCGGCGACGGTCTGCAGCAGCAGCATCGATCCCCACAGCAGCAGCGCCACCGCGGGGTCGCCGAAGAGCAGCCCGTAGACGAACAGCAGGTCGACCAGGGGCGCGGCCAGTGGCAGGGCGACGTGGAAGACCGCGATGTGGGCGAGCCCGAGACGGCCCATCCGTCCGGACGCCCCGCGCTCCCGCAGGGCGCGTCGGTGCTTCCACAGCGCCTGCATCGTCCCGTAGCTCCAGCGGAAGCGCTGGCGCCAGAGCTGGCCCGCGGTCGCCGGGGCCTCGGTCCAGGCGAGCGCACGGTCGGCGTAGACGACGCGCCGACCCGCCCGGCCGAGCGCGATCGTCAGGTCGGTGTCCTCGGCCAGGGTGTCCGACGACAGCCCGCCGACCTCCTGCACGGCCTCGCGGCGGAAGGCCCCGGCCGCACCGGGGATCGTCGAGATCGAGCCCCACGAGTCCTGGACGCGCCGGTCGACGTTGAAGCCGACGACGTACTCGAGGTGCTGCATCCGCGGGATCAGGCGGTCGCGGTTGGCGATCTTGACGTTGCCGGCGACCGCACCGACGGCCGGGTCGGCGAACGGGGCGACGAGCTCGGCGACGGTGTCCGGCTGGAAGATGGTGTCGCCATCGATCATGACGACGATGTCGTGCTCGGCGGCGGCGACGCCGCGGTTGAGCGCCGCGGACTTGCCCGCGTTGGCCTGGCGCACCACGCGCACGCGGGGCAGCGCGAGGTCGGAGAGGAGGTCGGCGGTGCCGTCGGTCGACCCGTCGTCGACGACGACGACCTCCAGCGGGTGGTCGTTCGCGAGGATCGACCGCACGGTGGCCTCGATGTTCTCGGCCTCGTTGAACGCCGGCACCACCACCGACACCGGCTCGGTCACCGGCTCGCCCCAGGAGAAGGCCGGGTCCCTGCGGCGGCGCGCATGGCGACGGGCGACGACGAGCATGACGGCCAGCCGGAGGATCACCAGCGCGCCGACCCCGATGAGCGCGACCCGCATCAGCACCACGACGCCCTGCGCGACCCCGACCGTGGCCAGCAGGCCCTGGCCCACCAGCCGGTCGCGCGGCGGGGCGGCCCGGCCGTACGGGCCCAGGCCGGCGGCGTCGGAGACCGTCGCGAACCGGTAGCCCTGCGCCTGCAGCTGCGGGATCAGCCGCTCGAGCGCGGCGACGGTCTGGGACCGGTCGCCGCCCGCGTCGTGCAGCAGGACGGTCGCGCCGGCCCCGTCGCGCGGGGTCGCGTTGCGCACGATCGCGTCGACGCCGGGGCGCTGCCAGTCCTCGCCGTCGACGTCGGTGAGCACCGTGACGTAGCCCGCGCGACCCGCGGCGACGACCGTGCCGTAGCCCGGGTCGTCGAGGGCGTCGGAGGTCGACGAGAACGGCGGGCGCACGAGGTGGGTGGAGACGCCGGTGGCGCCCGCGATGGCCAGCTCGGTGTCGGCGATCTCGCGCTCGCGGCGCCAGCCGGAGACCCCGGCGAGGTCGGGGTGGGTGAACGTGTGGACGCCGAGCTCCGAGCCCGCCGCGACGATCCGCTGGGCCACCTCCGGGTGCTGCGCGACCATCGAGCCGACCACGAAGAACGTCCCGGGCACCCGGTGACGGGCGAGGACGGCGAGGATCTCGGGGGTCCACCGCGGATCGGGACCGTCGTCGAAGGTCAGCGCGACGGTCCGCTCGGGCAGCCGGGCGGAGCGGACCGGGTCGGTGCGGGCGTCGATGACCGGCCCGCCGGCGCTGATCGCGGGCGGCACGGCGTCGTGGCCCTCCGAGGGGCGGGCGTGCGCGTCGTTGCCGACGCTCGCGTTCACCAGCCCGGAGACCGTGAGCACGGTGAGCACCATCGCCACTGCGACGGCCGTCATCGCCCAGATCCCCCAGCGACGGGGCCGACGTGCGCGAGCCTTGGTCACCGTGTGTCATCGCCCCCCGGAGTCCGTGACCGCCCTGTGTCCGCGCCGTCACCTCGTCGTGCACCGAACGATAACCATCCGGCGCGCGGCGTCACGCGCCGTGGGACCCCGCCGCGGAGAGGTCGCGCCGGGTCCGTCCCCCTCCGTCCCGCGGCGTCCCTTTCGACCCGTCGGCCCAGCACACGGGCCACCGACAGGCCGGACGGCCACGGCACCGGGGGCGGGCCGTGGGGAGGCGGGCACCCCACACCCCGACCGCGCACGAGCGGCGCGGTCCCGGCCCTGGGGCCCGGTGCACCGGCCCGCCCACGGCGGCGCCACGGCCGGTGGACGTCGCGCTGCGTGACCGTCGAGGACGTGCTTGCGCCCGGCGTCCCGGGGCGCGACGGTCAGCGCGTGACCCCGTCCCCCCGTCCCGCGCCGCGGGGCTCGCGGCTCGTGCGGCGGCTGTTGGCCCTCGAGATCGTCACGGTGGTGCTCACCGCGGTGATCGCGGGCGGGGTCAGCGCCTGGACGACGCGCCAGACGATCGAGCGGGACGCGGCGGACAGGATGCGGTCGATCGCCGCCACGCTCGCCGTGGCCCCGGGCCTGGCCGAGGCGGTCGCGGCGCGGGACGTCACCCGGGTGCAGCCGGCGGCCGAGGCGGTGCGGCGGGGCTCCGGCGTGTCGTTCGTGACGGTCATGGACCCGCGCGGCACGCGGCTGAGCCACCCGGAGCCCGCGCGGATCGGCGAGACCTACCAGGGCACGTTCGTCCCCGCGGCGGCCGGCGCGACGCTGGTCGAGACGTTCCCGGGCACGCTCGGGCTCTCGGTGCGGGCGATCGTCCCCGTGCGGGCGCCCGACGGGGCCGTGGTCGGGATGGTCGCGGTGGGGCAGCTGCGGGTGCAGGTGGCCGACCGGGTCGCCCGCGAGCTCGCCGTGCTCGCCCTGGCCGCAGGAGCGGCGATCGCGCTGGGTGTGGGGCTCGCCGTGCTCGCCGCGCGCCGGGTCAAGCGCGACACGCTCGGGCTCGAACCGCGCGAGATCACCGCGCTGCACCGCCACCACGAGGCCGTCATGGCCGCGATGCGCGAGGGCCTGCTGGTGCTCGACGCGGCCACCGGGCGGGTCGTCGTCGTGAACGCCGAGGCCGCGCGTCTGCTCGGGCTGCCCGCGGCCGTGACGCCGTCCCGGGGCGCGGGGCCCACACTCGACGAGCTCGGCGTCGACCCGGCGCTGCGCGAACGCCTCGCCGACCGCTCCCCGGTCACCGACGAGACCGTGCTCGTCGGTGAGCGCCTCCTGCTGGTCAACCGCACCGAGCTCGCGGGGCAGGACGGCGGTGACCCCGACCTCGTGGTCACCCTGCGGGACCGCACCGAGCTGGAGGCGATGACGCGCGAGCTCGACGACGCCCGCTCGGTGACCCGCGCGCTGCGCTTCGCCGCGCACGAGCACGCCAACCACCTGCAGGCGGTGTCGACGCTCATCGAGCTGGGCGCGCAGGACGACGCCCGTGACCTCGCCCAGCGCTGGAGCCGCGACCTGCTGGGCCCCGACATCGACGACGACGCGGACCTGCGGGAACGCCTCGCCGATCCCGCCCTGGCCGCGCTGCTGCTGGACAAGGCGACCGACGCGCGTGACCGGGGCCTGCAGCTGCGCATCACGCCCGCGACGGCCCTCGACGCCGCGGACGCCGGCGACGAGCAGGCCTCGACCGACCGCGTCACCGTCGTGGGCAACCTGCTCGACAACGCCCTCGACGCGGCGCTGGAGAGCGCGCACGCCGGGCGCGGCGGGGTGGTGGAGCTCGACGTGCAGGCCGGTGGGGGTGCCGTCGTGGTGCGGGTGACCGACGACGGGCCGGGCCTCGCCGACGCCGAGTCCGCGTTCACGCCGGGCTGGTCGACCAAGGACGACGGACGACGCGAGCAGCGCGGTCTCGGCCTCGCCCTCGTCCGGCGCGTGGTGGACCGCCGCGGCGGGGCGATCGAGGTCGGCCCCGGGACCGACGGCGGCACCGTGTTCACGGTGACGCTGCCGGTGGCCGGGCCGGTGGATCAGCGTGGCTCGGGATCGACCGCCGCGAGCCGGTAGCCGACCCCGCGCACGGTGACCACGGCGCCGGGTACGTCGAGCTTGGCGCGCAGCGCGGCGACGTGGACCTCGAGGGTGTGCAGGCCCGCCTCGCGGCCGGGGTCGTCCGGGGGGAGGCCCCACACGTCGTCGAGCAGGTCGGTGCGCGGGACGACGGCGCCGTCGCGGCGGGCGAGGGCGGCGAGCAGGTCGAATTCCTTGCGCCGCAACGTCACCTCGCGCCCGTCGACCTCGACGACGCGCCGCGCGAGGTCGATGCGCAGCGGTCCCGCGACGACGACGGGCGCGACGACGTGCCCGGCGCTGCGGCGCAGCACCGCGTCGATCCGGGCGGTGAGCTCGTCGATCGCGAACGGCTTGACCACGTAGTCGTCGGCGCCGCTGCGCAGGCCCAGCACGCGGGCCTGCTGGTGGCCGCGCGCGGTGACGGCGATGATCGGCACCGTCGAGCGTGCGCGCAGCCGCCGGCACACCTCGACGCCGTCGAGGTCGGGCAGGCCGAGGTCGAGCAGGACGAGGTCGGGCGGGTCGGCCGCGGCATCCGGCCCGGTCACGGCCTCGATAGCCGCCGCCGCGCTGGCGACGGGCCGGACGCGGTAGCCGGCGGCGCGCAGCGCGGCCGTCAGCGCGTCCCGCACCGCCTCGCTGTCCTCGACCAGCACGACCTTCACGGCCCCGCCCCCTTCCTCAACAGAAACCCAACTCCTCGTCGTCGGCGTCGCACCGTGCGTGCACGGCGCCCTAGCGTCGCCCCCCGGGTGAGATCCACGCCACCTCGCACCGGGAGGAGACGACGATGTCGACACAGGAAGCGGGCGCGCGGTCCGCGCCGGAGCCCCAGGGCGGGTCGCCGGGCCGCGGCCGGGTGTGGACGCAGCTGTGGTTCTGGGTCGTCGTGGGCATCGCGGCGGGCGTGGTGGTGGGCCTGGCGGCGCCGTCGTTCGCGGCGGACCTCAAGTTCCTGCCCGACATCTTCATCCAGCTCATCAAGATGATCACCGCGCCGGTCATCTTCTGTACCGTCATCGTCGGCATCGCCTCGATCGGCAGCCTCGCCGCCGCGGGCGGCATCGCGGTGCGGGCGCTCGCGTACTTCCTGCTCATGACCCTGGTGGCGCTCGGTCTCGGGCTCCTCGTGGTCAACATCGTGCAGCCGGGCGCCGGCTTCCCGCCCATCCCGCCCGACCCCGAGACGCTCGCGGAGGCCCAGGCCGACGTGGCCGGCGGCGCCGACGAGGGCGGGGCCATAGGCTTCATCGAGAACACGCTGCTCCCGGACAGCTTCGTGGGCCCGTTCGTCGAGAACGAGATCCTGCGCGTGCTCGTGCTGGCGATCCTCGTGGCCGCGGCGACCTCGATGCTCGCCCCGTCGCTGCGCCGCCGGGTGGTCGGCGGCATCGACCTGTTCGCCAAGGTCATCTTCGGCATGATCCGCCTGATCATGTTCCTCGCGCCGATCGCGGCGTTCGGCGGCATCGCCTACACGGTCGGCGCGCTCGGCGGCGAGAGCCTCGGCAACCTGCTCGCGCTGATGCTCACGTTCTGGGGCACGTGTGCGCTGTTCGTGGTCGTCGTCCTCGGCGCGGTCGCCGCGTTCTCCGGGTTCAACGTCTTCAAGATGATCCGGATGATCAAGGACGAGATCCTCATCATCGTCGGAACGTCCTCGTCCGAGACCGTCCTGCCGCGCCTGCTGGCGAAGCTCGAGTCGGCGGGAGCGTCGCGCTCGACGGTCAGCATGGTGCTGCCGACCGGGTACTCGTTCAACCTCGACGGCACCTGCATCTACCTGACGATGGCGGCGCTGTTCATCGCCCAGGCCGGCGGGCAGGACCTGCCGTGGGCCGTGCAGCTCGGCCTGGTCGCGCTGATGCTGTTGACGTCGAAGGGCGCGGCGGGCGTCTCCGGCGCGGGCCTGGTCACCCTGGCCGCCTCGCTGCAGGCGTTCGGCGGCGAGTTCTACACGACGGAGTCGATCGCCATCGGCATCGCGATCATCGCCGGTATCGACCGCATCATGAGCGAGGGCCGCGCGCTGACCAACGTCATCGGCAACGCCGTCGCGGTCATGGTCGTCGCGGGCTGGTGCGGCGAGCGCGACGACGCGCGCTTCCAGGCCGCCCTCGACGACCCGTCGCTCGTCCGCGACGCGATCGAGCAGGAGTACCACGGCAGCGTCGAGAACGACCTCGACGACGACGCCGAGCGCCGGACCGAGCGCACCCCGGTCACCGCCGGCGCGTCGTCGGGCTGATCGGGCTGATCGGGCTGATCGGGCTGTCGCGGCCGGCCCCGGCGTCGAACGAACGCGCCGTTCGCTGCTTCTACGCCAGCGAACGGCGCGTTCGTGTCACGTGCGGGGTGCGGCTCGACGCGAGGGCCGGGGTCGCAGGTGCCCGGGTGAACGCAGCGAGGGACGCCCTGGCTGCGTGGGACGCAGCGGAGGCGTCCCTCGCTCCCCCGGGCTCGGCGCGCCCCGCACGGGCGGCGCGATCCCGCCCGGCGTGGCGCACCGATCACCCCGCCCGGTCAGTACGTCGGCAGCGAGGTGTCGACCTGCTGTGCCCAGCCCGTCACGCCGCCGCCGACGTGGACGGCGTCGGAGAAGCCGGCCTTCTGCAGCGCCGAGAGCGCCTCCGCCGAGCGCACGCCCGACTTGCAGTACAGGATCGTCTGGCGGTCCTGGGGGATCTCGGCGAACGCCTCGCCCGAGAGGATCTTGTCCTTCGGGATCAGCTTGGCACCGGGGATGCGCACGATCTCCCACTCGTGGGGCTCACGGACGTCGATCAGCTCGAACTTGTCGCCCGCGTCGATCTTCTCCTTGAGCTCCGACGGGGTGATCGTGTTGCCCGCGGCCGCCGACTGCGCCTCGTCGGAGACGGTACCGCAGAAGGCCTCGTAGTCGATGAGCTCGGTGATCTCGGCGGCGTTCGGGTCGCGCCGGATCTTCACCTCGCGGTAGTCCATGTCCAGCGCGTCGTAAATCTTCAGCCGGCCCAGCAGGGTGTCGCCGATGCCGGTGATCAGCTTGATCGCCTCGGTGACCATGATCGAACCGATCGACGCGCACAGCACACCGAGCACGCCGCCCTCGGCGCAGGACGGCACCATGCCCGGCGGCGGGGGCTCGGGGTAGAGGTGGCGGTAGTTGAGGCCCTGCCCGTTCGGGGCGTCCTCCCAGAACACCGACACCTGGCCCTCGAAGCGGAAGATCGAGCCCCAGACGTACGGCTTGCCCAGCAGCACGGCGGCGTCGTTCACCAGGTAGCGCGTGGCGAAGTTGTCGGTGCCGTCGAGGATCAGGTCGTAGTCGCGGAAGATGTCCAGCGCGTTCGACGAGTCCAGCGGCGTCTCGTGCAGGTTGACCGTCACGAGCGGGTTGATCTCGGCGACGGACTCCTTGGCCGACTGCGCCTTGGACTTGCCGATGTCGGACTGCCCGTGGATCACCTGGCGCTGCAGGTTCGACTCGTCGACGACGTCGAAGTCGATGATGCCCAGCGTCCCGACGCCGGCGGCGGCGAGATAGAGCAGCGCCGGGCTGCCGAGGCCGCCCGCGCCGACGACGAGCACCTTGGCGTTCTTCAGGCGCTTCTGCCCGTCGACGCCCACGTCGGGGATGATCAGGTGACGGCTGTACCGGGCGACCTCGTCCTTGGTCAGCTCTGCGGCCGGCTCCACCAGGGGCGGCAGGGATGCCATGGCGGCGCTCAACTCCCTATCGGCGTGCTTGGAATTCGGGTCCTCACCGCGCACAACCTCCGCGGTGCCCGCCGTGTTCCCGACGTCCTCCCGGGCCTCAGCCCGGGACGGGCACGGGCCCCTGAGGATAGGGCCAGGCGTTCGGGGCGCACGTCTTCCCGTCACGCGGGATCTGCGTGCCCTGCGGGTTCTCCTCGGTCAGCTGCGCCAGGTAATCGTTCGCCGTGCCGAAGCTCTGCTGCATCATCACCGGCGCGAGCGCCCCGTTCTCGGGGCACGGCACGTGCCCGTTGTTGAAGACGTGCCCGACCTCGTGGTTGATCGCGTACTGCCGGTAGAGGCCCAGCTGCCCGTCGAAGGCGCCGGCCCCGCGCACCCAGCGGGCGCCGTTGATGAGCACGCGCCCGAGGTCGGACCTCCAGCACGACGCCTCGTACCCGATCGCGTAGCCGCACTGCCCACGGGAGGTCATCTGCGCGGACAGGCTGACGCGGAAGTCGGGGACGCCGCTGTCGATGCGCCGCACCGCGATCTGCCCGGACCCCACCCAGCTGCGCGGGTCGGTCAGCGTCGCGTCGACGGCCGTGGCGAACGCCTGCTCACCCTCGGGGACGGTGACGCCGTCCTCGACCTCGACGGTGTAGGTCCACACGCGACCGGTGCCGGCCTGCGCCGTGGTGCCCGGCACGACGTGCCAGGTGCCCGCGCCGGTCACGGGGAAGGTGCCGCCGGCGGGCAGCTCGGCGCTGGGGATGTCGACGTTCCGCCCGACGCCCGGCGGGGCCTCGCCCACCACGGGCGGCGGGGTGGCGGGCGGCGTGAGCAGCGGCGACGGGGAGCCGGCGTCGCCGTCGGGCGAGACGGCGTCGACGACCGCGAGCACGGTGAGCACGACCAGGGCCGGGATCGCCCAGACCCGCCACGACCGCAGCACCGACGAGACCGTGGGGCCCCGCCCGCGGGGGGCCGGCTCCGGACGCCGGCGCGGGGCGTCACGGGGCGGGAGGGGGTCCTCGAGCCCACCACCGGGGCGTGACCGTCCGGTGGGTACCGCGTCGGGCGGGGAGTCGGCGAGCGCGTCCTCCCCGTCGGCGGTGCGCCTGGCCGGCCGGGTCACACGGGCACTGTCCCACACGCCGCACGGCCGGTCGCCGTCACGGCCACGCGCCGCCGCACCCGTCGACCGACGCCGTCCCCGGCCCGTTCGGCCGCCCGCGCGGCGGGCCAGGACCCGTCGGCGGCGGCGTCGACCAGCCCGAGGACGGCCCGCGCGACGGTCTCCGGCCGCTCGATCTGCGCGACGTGCCCGACGTCGGGCAGCCGCAGGAGGCGCCCGGCGGGCAGCGTCGCGGCGGTGCGGGCGGCGCGGTACACCCCGACGAGACGGTCGACCTCGCCCCACACCACGAGCGTCGGTGCCGTGACGCGGGCCGCGGCCGTCCACAGCGAGCGCGGCGGCGGTGCGAGCCACGTGCCCACGAGCCCCGCGAACGAGCGGTGGAGGGCCTCCGGCGCCCAGGCCAGGCCCGCGCGCTCCTCGGCCTCCGCGGCGGCCATCGCGAACGCGTGCGGCCCGACGCGCTCCGGGTCGGCGTGGCAGAGCGCCATCGTGTGCGCCAGGCGCTCGCGCGGCGAGCGGGCGTCCTGCTCGGCCCGCGCCCGGCCGCCGAGCAGCGGCACGAGCGCCAGCGCCGCCCGTGCACCCCCGATCCGGGAGGGCAGGGGGCGGAGGTCGGGCATCGCCGGGCTGACCAGGGTCAGGGTGCGGACGAGGTCGGGACGCGACGCGGCCACCAGCAGCGTCACCGCCCCGCCGAGCGAGTTGCCCAGCAGGTGGACGGGCCCGTGCCCGGCCCGGCGGAGGTCCTCGAGGTAGGCGGTGACGACGGCGGCGTGCGCGGCGGGCCGGTAGTCGCGCGAGGCCGGCGGCGGGGTGCGCCCGAAGCCGGGCAGGTCGAGCGCGAGGCCGCGGCAGCGCCCCGAGACCGCGCCGGCGAGCTCGGTCCAGTTGTTCGACGACCCACCGAGCCCGTGCACGTACACCGCGGTCTCGTGCTCGGGGCCGGGCGTCTCCCGGACGTGGAGGGTCGTCCCCCCGACCCGGACCTCCCGTCCGGGCCAGTAGGGCGTCGGCGCCGCCGCGGTGCCCAGCGGCGCGAGCGCCGCCGCCGGCGCCAGGGGCGGGGGTGCCGACGGCACCGGGCGGGCGATCATGCCCGCCATGATGCGGTGTCCCGCCGATGGCGTCACGGTGACCCCGGGCTGAACGGAGGGCATCCGCCGACCGCCTGCGTGGCGACCGACGCGCGGAGGTCACCCGGTGGGTAGGGTCGCGGTCTCGGGGCGGTCGAGACCGGTGCCGCCCGCAGGAGGCCTGATCGGGGGCGGGGTCATGGGTGGGCAGATGAGCCCGGACAGCCCCGGCATCGCCGCGGGGCGTCCGCGCATGACGCGGTCGGCGCGCCGCGCGCAGCTGCTGGAGGCCGCGCGCGAGGTGTTCGGCGCCCGCGGCTACCACGCGGCGGCCATGGACGAGATCGCCGAGCGCGCCGGGGTCAGCAAGCCGGTGCTCTACCAGCACTTCCCGGGCAAGCTCGACCTCTACAGGGCGCTGGTGCAGGGCGCGGCGGACGACATGGTGCGCACCGTGCGGGCCGCCATCCGCTCCACCACCGACAACAAGGCGCGCGTCCAGGCCACGATCCAGGCCTACTTCGACGTCGTCTCGTCCCGCGACGGGGCGATGCGCCTGGTGTTCGAGACCGACACCCGCGCGACGCCGGAGGTCGCGGGCCTGGTCGACCGGGCGACGTCGGACTGCATCGACGCGGTCACCGAGGCCGTGACCACCGACGCCGGGCTCGAGCCCGAGCGGGCGCGCCTGCTCGCGGTGGGTCTGGTGGGGCTCTCGACGACGGCGGCGCGCTACTGGCTCGATGCGGGCCTGCAGCCCCCGCGCGAGGACGCGATCACGCTGATGTCCCAGCTCGCGTGGCGCGGCATCGGCGGCTTCCCCCGTCAGGAGGGGTGACCGTCAGGAGGGGTGACCGTCAGGAGGGTGACCGGGGCGGTCACCCGCCCCGGCCACCCTTGCTCCCGGTCTGCTAGCTCCCGACCCCGAAGCCCACGCGACGCCCCTCCTGGGGCGCGATCTCCACGTAGGCGATGCGAGCCGCGGGGACGACGTACCGGCGACCCTTGTCGTCGGACAGCACCAGGGTGCCGCCCTTCGAACCCAGCGCCTCGTCGACCAGCGACTGCACCTCGTCGGGTGTCCTGTCGCTCGCGACCACCAGCTCGCGCGGGCTCTCCGCCACGCCGATCTTGACCTCCACGCGTTCCTCCGCTCCAGTCGTGGTGCCCGCGCGAGGCTAGTCCACCGGGGGCGCGCGGGTCGGTCTACAGGCCGAGGGCGTGCAGGCGCCGCGAGTGCCGCGACTTCAGCGCCTTGAACACCGCGTTCCGCGAGGCGCCACCGAGCAGGGCGGACGCCGCGGTCGGGTGCTCGTCGAGGACCTCCGCGGCCGCGGCCAGGGTCTCGCCGAGCAGCCGGCGGCCCCACATCGCGAGCCGCGCCCGCGTGCGCTCGTCGGCGACGAGGTCGGCCACGGCCCGCTCGGCGAAGGTGTCGAACCCGCTCTCGCCCGCGGCCTCCCGCCCGGCGTCGGGCCCGCGCAGCAGCTCGGCCGCCTCGCCCTCCGCCTCGGCGGCACCCGTGGCGGCCACGAGGTCGACGGCCAGCGTGCGTCCGACGTACGCGCCGACCAGTGCCTCGCCCCAGTCGCGGGACGCGGTGCGCGCGGCGAAGGCGTCCAGGAGCGCCGCGTACGGCGCCATCGCGGTGACGAGGTCCACGTCGCGCGCCGCCAGGTGGGCGCGGACCCGTTCGACGTGGGCCATCTCGACGGCGGCCAGCGCGGCCATCTCGGCGCGCCCGGTGAGGTCGGGCGCCAGCGCCGCGTCCGCCGCGAGCCGGGTGAACGCGGTGAGCGCGCCGTAGGCGACGGCGCCGAGGAGGTCGACGGGCGGGGCGGGATCGGCCTCGGGCGGATCGGGCTCGGTCACGGCCGATCACCCTAGGGCCCGGACACCCGGACCGGCGGTGACGCGGGCACGCCGTGCCAACCGTTACCATGGTGTCGTCCCGCGGGGGCTTGCACCGTCGCCGACCACCCGGTCGCCGTCTCGCTCCGCGGAACGCAACCGAGCGTGCGGGCGCCTCCCCCGGCTCTCCCGCGTCCGGTGACGTGGCTGCTCCGACGACGGAGCCGAACGATCGCAGCGTCGCCGACCCCGACGTGGTCGAGCCAGCCGGCCCGCCTCGTGCGCACGAGCCGCGAGAGAGGCAGACCCCTGACCACCGTCACCACCGACACCGCCACGTCCGATCCCGGCCCCGGCGAGGCCGACGACGAGCCGGTTGCCGCGCCCCTGCGGGCCGGCGCCCCCGTCACCGAGGACTCCCCCACCTTCGCCGAGCTCGGCGTCGACCCCGCCATCGTCGGCGCCCTGTCACGGGCCGGCATCGAGCGCACCTTCGCCATCCAGGAACTGACGCTGCCGCTGGCGCTGGCCGGCGAGGACGTCATCGGTCAGGCGCGCACCGGCACCGGCAAGACCCTCGGCTTCGGCGTCCCGCTGCTGCAGCGCCTCGGCCGCCCGACCGAGGACGGCACGCCGCGTGCGCTGATCGTCGTCCCCACCCGTGAGCTCTGCGTCCAGGTCGCCAAGGACATCGAGGACGCGTCGAAGGACCTGGGCACCCGCGTGGTCTCGATCTACGGCGGGCGACCGTACGAGCAGCAGATCGCCGCCCTCCAGCGCGGCGTCGAGTTCGTCGTCGGCACTCCCGGCCGGCTGCTCGACCTCGCCCAGCAGGGCCACCTCGTGCTCGCCAAGATCGGCGGACTCGTGCTCGACGAGGCCGACGAGATGCTCGACCTGGGCTTCCTGCCCGACGTCGAGCGCATCCTGGGAATGCTCCCCGAGCAGCGCCAGACCATGCTGTTCTCGGCGACGATGCCCGGGCCGATCATCACGCTGGCCCGCACGTTCCTGACCCAGCCGACGCACATCCGCGCCGAGCAGGTCGACGCCAGCGCGATCGGGGAGAAGACCCAGCAGTTCGTCTACCGTGCCCACGCGCTGGACAAGGTCGAGATGCTGGCCCGCACGCTCCAGGCCACCGACCGCGGCCCGACGATGGTGTTCACCCGCACCAAGCGCACCGCGAGCAAGGTCTCCGAGGAGCTGGCCGAGCGCGGCTTCGCCGTCGGCGCCGTGCACGGCGACCTCGGCCAGGGCGCCCGCGAGCACGCGCTGCGCGCCTTCCGCGAGGGCCGCATCGACGTGCTGGTGTGCACCGACGTCGCCGCGCGCGGCATCGACGTCACCGGGGTCACCCACGTCGTCAACTACCAGTGCCCCGACGACGCGAAGACCTACATCCACCGCATCGGGCGCACGGGCCGCGCGGGGAAGACCGGCATCGCGATCACCCTCGTCGACTGGGACGACCTGCCCAAGTGGAAGACGATCTCCGACGACCTGGGGCTCGGCGCTCCGGAGCCGCCGGAGACCTACTCCAGCTCGCCGCACCTCTACGCGGACCTCGGGATCCCCTCCTCGGCCGGTGGGCGCATCGCGCGCCGTCGTCGCCCCGCGGAGGAGGAGGCCGAGGACGGGCCGCAGCGCGAGACCCGGGAGAGCCGCGGCCGGGGCCGGTCCCGCGGCCGCTCGCGCGGTGAGGCCACCGCGGGGACCCCCGACGAGGGCTCCGGCGAGGGCTCCGGCGAGGGCTCCGGCGAGGGCTCCGGCGACGACACCGGGCCCGGCCGGCGCCGCCGCTCGCGCTCGCGTACGCGGCGCCGCGGCGGCGAGGTCGTGTCCGGGCCGGAGGCCGGGGACACCGGGACGACCGAGGAGTCCGAGGGCACCGAGGGCACCGAGGGCACCGACGCCGCCGCGGAGCGCACCGAGGACGCCTCGGGGGAGGCCGGGTCCAACGGCCGCCGCAGGCGTCGTCGTCGCGGGGGCCGCGGCTCGGGCTCCGGGTCTCGCGCGGCGGAGACCACGCCGGACGAGGCCCCGGCGGCCGCGTCCGTGGCGTCCGCCGACTAGCTCCTCCCGCGCCGGTGAGCTCGCCGACGTCCTCGCCGGGCGCCCCGCCGGGGGACCACCCGTCCACCGGCGGTCGACGCCGCCCGTTCGACCTGCCCGCCCCCGAGCGGCGGCGCCGGGGCGACCTGGTCGCGATCGCGCTCATCGTCCTCGCCGCCGTCGTCGGCACCGTGCTGGTGCTGGCGACCGGCGACGGGGCGGGCACCACCTCGCAGGTGGCCTCGCCCCCGCTGGCGCCGGCGCCCGACGGGCCGGTGCCCACCGCGCTCAGCGAGGCGTGGCGGGCGGAGAGCCCCGCCACGCCCGCGCCGCTGGCGATCGGCCCCGCGGTGGTCACCGCCGGGCCCGACGGTGTCGTCGGGCGCGACCCCGCCACCGGGCGCGAGGCCTGGCGGTACGCCCGGGCCCAGCCCCCGTGCACCGTGGGCAGCGGCTTCGGTGATGTCCTCGCCGTGTTCCGCACCGAGGGCGCGCTGGGCACGTGGTGCTCCGACGTCGCGGCGCTCGAGCCGGCGTCGGGTGCGCGCGGCCCGGCGCGCAACGCCGACCTGCGCGAGGGCACCCGCCTGCTCGCCGACCGCGACCACGTCACCGCCACGGGCGTCGACCACGTGGAGACCTGGCGCTCCGATCTCGTGCTCACCACCGAGGTGGGGCGGGTGGAGACGCCCGTGCAGCCCCCCGAGGCCCAGCCGCGGGCCGGGTGCACCAACGGCTCGGTGGCCGTCGGCGGCGGCACGGTCGGCATGGTGCAGCGCTGCCCGGGCGAGGACTCCGACCGCCTCACCGTCGTCGACGCCGACCCGTCGAGCTCGGAGAAGCCCGAGGAGCGTGCCAGCACCCTGCTCGGCGTGCGCGGGGCGCGGCTCGTCGCGCTCACCGACCAGCGCGCCGCGTGGGCGGCGCCGGACGGCACCCTGCACGTGATCCCGACCTCACCGGACACCGCGGACCCGGCCGCGCCGGCCGAGGCCGTGTACCCCCTCGGCCCGGCCGCCGGGCCCACGACCGACCCGCCCGGGCTCGCCGCCACCGTCCGGCCGATCGGCCCGGTCCTGCTGTGGTGGACGGGCACCGCGACGGTCGCCCTCGACGCCGGCGACCTGAGCCCGCGCTGGACCGTGCCCGGCGCGCTGGGCGCGGGCGCCGCCTGGCCGGGCAGCGCGCCCGCGGCGGTCGCCCTCGTCCCGGTGCCCGACGGTCTGGCCGTGCTCGACGCCGCGACCGGCACGCCCCGGGGTCCGACGATCCCCGTCGCGCGGGATCTGCCGCCCGGCACCCCGGTCGCCGTGGCCGCCGCCGGGACCACGGTGGTCGAGCTGCGCGGCACGACCGTCGTCGCCCTGCGGCCGCCCGGGTAGGCGAACCGCGCCACGACGCGGGGGCATGCGGCAGAGTGACCGGGGTGCGCCCACCCGACGACCCCGACGCCGCGCACCCGCCCGACGCCACCCCGGCCACCGTCGCGCCGGCGCGTGGTGAGGCGCAGTGCCATCCGCACGGGGCGCGGCGGGTGAGCGTCGACGCGCGGCCGGGGCCCCTCGCCGCGCTGCGCGCGGACCCGGACGGGGACGCCGGGGTGGGCGGGCCGCCGACGACGGCGCTGCTCGTGCCCGGGTACTCGGGCTCGAAGGAGGACTTCGCCCCGCTGATCGACCCGATCGCGGCGGCCGGCATCGGCGTGCTCGCCATCGACCTGCCCGGCCAGTACGAGTCCCCCGGCCCCGACGCCGAGGCCGACTACCGGCCGTCTCAGCTGGGGCCCGTACTCGCCGAGATCGTCGCCGGCGAGGTCGCCACGGGGCGCCGCGTGCTGCTGCTCGGGCACTCGTTCGGGGGGCTCGTCGCCCGCGCCGCGGTGATCGCGGGCGCCCCGGTGCGCGGGCTGACACTCATGGACTCCGGACCGAGCGAGCTGCCCATGGGACGGCGCCGCACCGCGCTCGACGTCCTCGAACCCGTCCTGCGTCGCCGCGGCCTCGAGGCCGTCGTGGAGCTGCGCGACGCGTCGGGCGAGTGGTCGTCGACCGACCCGCAGGTCGTGGCGCTGCTGCGCGAGCGCCTCCTGCGCTCCGCCCCCGCCGGCCTGCTCGGCAAGGGTGACGCGCTGCGCGCCGAGCCCGACCGCACCGCCGAGCTCGTCGCGGCCGCACGCGCCCGACGCATCCCGTGCCTGGTCGTGTGCGGGCTCGACGACGACGCCTGGCCGGTGAGCGTGCAGCGCTCGATGGCCGACCGGCTCGAGGCGGAGTTCGCCGCCGTGCCGGACGCGGCGCACGCCCCGAACGTCGAGAACCCGGCGGCGCTGCTCGACGTCCTCCTCCCGACGTGGCGGACCTGGCTGCGCGACGACCTGGGCTGAGGCGGGTCAGGCCCACCAGAAGGACCACAGCACGACCAGCAGGAGCGCCGGCACCGCCGCGGCGGCCGCGACCGCCGGTCCCGAGGGGGTGCGCGGGTGGGCCGCGACGGCCGTGGCGCCGACGGCGAGGACGGCGCCGACGACGTGGCCGACGACCGTGTCGGTGCCCGGTCCGGGACCGCCGAGCAGGGACGGCGCGAGGAGCACCACGACCGCGAGGACGACGAGGCCCCCGGCGAGCACCCGGGCCAGGCCCACCAGCCGGCGGCGGGGCCGGGCGAGGCGGTCGCGGCGCTCGGCCCGCGGGATGCCCGCCGTCGAGAACCCGGGCGCCGGCGCGGGGAATCCCGACGGCGGGGTGGGACGCCGGCCCCGTCGCGGCGTCCCGCCGCCGTACGGGCGGGTCGGGGCCTCGCGCGGTGGCCAGGGCCGCCTCTCGGGGGGCTCGGGGCGGGCGTGGCTCACGGCGCCAGCCCGGCCCACGCGGCGTCGGGCGGCGCGGCGGCGCGGCCCTCCGGGCAGTGCCGGCGCACGTCGCAGGCCGCGCAGCGCGGCCCCGGGGCGGGCGGGAAGAGCGCCTCGGCGCGCCCGGGTGCCGCCTCCAGCGCGTCCGCGGCCTCCGCGAGCCCCGCGGCGGACGCCTCGGCCCGCGCGCGGTGCGCGGCGAGGGTGTCCTCGTCGTGGTCGGCGGCCGCCACCGTGCCGCTGGGCAGGTGGTGCAGCTCCACCCGCCGGCACGGCCGGCGCAGCACCCGGCGCACCGCGAGGGCGTAGAGCGCGAGCGCCGGCGCACGGGCGACGTCGTCGCGGTCGGGCACCCGCCGGCCGGTCTTGTAGTCGACGACGACGATCTCGCCGTCGCGATCGTCGAGGCGGTCGGCGCGGCCCTCGGCGACGATCGTGCCGACGGGTGCGCTGAGCCAGCGCTCGCGGCCCACCGTCTCGCCGGCGGGCTCCGGGGCGTCGGCGACGGCGTGGCGCTCGACGTAGTCGGACACCCAGCCGCGGGCGCGCTCGCGGTACACCGCCGCCTGGGCGTCGTCGCGGAAGCCCTCGTCCGACCAGCGACGATCGACCTCGGCGGCGGCACGCGCGGGGCTGCGCCGGGCCGGCGGCTCGCCGAACACGGCGTGCAGGGCGTTGTGCACCACGGCGCCGAGCGTGCTCGCCGCGCGGGGCCCGCCCCGCGGCGGCGCCGGCCGGTCGAGGTAGGTCAGGCGGTACCGGCGCCGGCAGTCCTCCCAGGTGGCGAGGCGCGACGGGGTCACGCGGACCAGGCGGGCGGGCATGCCGTCCAGACCCAGCTGCATGCTCATCGCCGTTCACCCTAGGCGCTGCGCCTTCCTCAGCCCTCCAGCACCTCGGCGCCCGTCGCCCGCGCGACGAGGGCGTCGAGCACCGCCGGTGCCGTGGTCTCCGCGGCGATCGGCGTCGCCTTGTTCGTGCCGTGGTAGTCGCTCGAGCCCGTCACCAGCAGCCCTGTCGCCGCGGCCACGTCGCGCAGCGTGGCGCGGTCGGCGGGAGAGTGGTCGGGGTGGTCGACCTCGATGCCCGCCAGGCCCTGGCGGGCGAGGTCCGCGAGCACCGAGGCCTCCACGACGTCCCCGCGCCGCCGCGCGAACGGGTGCGCGAACACCGGCACGCCGCCCGCCGCGCGGATCATCGCGATCGCCGTCGTGATCGGCGTGTTCTCCTTCTCGACGTAGTACGGCCCGCCCTTGCGCAGGATGTCGGCGAAGGCCTCGGACACCGAGCCCACGACGCCGGCGTCCACCAGCGCCTGCCCGAGGTGCGGGCGCCCGGCCGGCGAGTCGGCGGGCAGCCGGGCGAGCAGCCCGTCGGCGTCGACGGGCAGCCCGCCGGCGGCCATCCGCTCCCCCATCGCCCGGACCCGGTCGCGGCGCGAGGCCCGCAGCCGCTCCTGCTCCGCGAGGATCTCCGGCGCCCCGGCGTCGAACAGGTAGCCCAGCAGGTGCGCGGTCACGGTGCCGCCGCGCCCGTCCGGGCTCTCGGTGGAGAACTCGGCACCGCGGACCAGGGCGGTGCCGGAGGGCCGCGCCGCGACGGCCTCGTCCCAGCCCGCCGTGGTGTCGTGGTCGGTCAGCGCGAGCACCGTGACCCCGGCGGCGTGCGCGGCCGCGACGAGCTCGGCCGGGGTGTCGGTGCCGTCGGAGGCCGTGGAGTGGGTGTGGAGGTCGATCCGCGGGCTCACCGTCGACGACCGCGCGCGCCGCCGAAGCCCGACCCGGGCAGCGTGTACGAGCGGGTCTGGCGCTTGTCGCCGAACACCAACTCGGAGATGGCCTCGTAGACCTCTTCGGGGTCGGGCAGGTAGTCGATGCGGTTGAGCGCCTGGATCTGACCGGCCGACTCGATGACCATCGTCCCGTAGCCGAGCATGCGGCCGAGCAGGCTGCGCTCGAAGGTGAGGTCGGTGACCTTGGTCAGCGGCATCATGCCGGCCTGGTGGGTGATGATCCCCTTGGTGAGCATGACCCGCTTGTCGGTGACGACGACCTTCTCGACCCACCACTCGCTGACCTTGTAGCTGGTCTTGAGCAGCACGAGCAGGGCGCCGTACCAGAAGAGGTTGTCCAGCACGACGTTCTGCGGCAGGAACGCGGCGCCGAGCGCGAGCAGGACGAACAGGACGACGGCCTGCAGCACCTCGCCGACGATCACCGCCCAGTGGCGCCGGAAGCGGATGACACGGCGCTCGGTCGGCAGGACGTACTCGTCCACCTCGCGGGGTGCCAGCACGTCGGACCTCCCGACCTCGAGCGGGCGCGCCTCAGAAGAGGGCGCGGATGAACTCGACCACGGCGGCGGCCGCGTCACCCAATATCGTCAGGATACTGAGCACGAGGTCGGCCGAGCCCTGTGGCTGCGAGATGACGAAGAAGAGCGCGAACGCGACGCCCGCGATGATGCCCAACTTCTTCGCGTTCACCAGTGTTCCTCGCGGTAGGTCGGGTCGACGTGTGTCGTCGGCAGTATGGGCTCGTCCGGGCCGGGACGGGAATCCGGCACGGGGTGATACTAGGGTGAACTGGTGTGACGATGCGTGACCCCCGGGGTGCGCCCGGCGCGTCGCCCGAGATTCCCTGCGTCGGGGGCATCGTCGTCGACGCGGACGGCCGTGTCCTGCTCGTCCGGCGGGGCCGCGATCCCGAGGCCGGCCGCTGGTCGCTGCCCGGCGGGCGGGTCGAGCCGGGCGAGACCGCCGCCGAGGCCACGGCCCGTGAGGTCACCGAGGAGACGGGGCTGCGGGTGGCGGTGGGCGACGAGGTCGGCACCGTGCGCCGCCCCGCCCCCGACGGCCGGATCTTCGCGATCCACGACTTCCGCTGCCGCCCGCTCGACCCCGCCGCCGTCCCCCGCGCGGGCGACGACGCCGCCGACGCCCGCTGGGTCGACGCCGCCGCCTTCGATGCCCTCGACGCCGCCGGCGAGCTGGTCTCCGGGCTCGGTGTCGCCCTGCGGGGGTGGGACTGCCTGCCGCGCTAGTCGCGCCGGGGGACGGGACGGCGGGGCTGCTCGGCCTCAGCCAAGATCTGGTCGGAGCGGGCTTCGTCACTGCCCTCGGACGCCGGGCGCTTGGGCACCATCACCTTGCGGCGGTAGATGCACACCACCACACCGTCCTGGTTGTAGCCGATCGTCTCGACCTGGACGACGCCGCGGTCGTTCTTCGACGACGACTCCTTCTTGTCCAGCACCGTCGACTCGCCGTAGATCGTGTCGCCGTGGAACACCGGCTTGACGTGGCGCAGTGACTCGACCTCGAGGTTCGCGATCGCCTTCCCCGACACGTCGGCCACCGACATGCCCAGCAGCAGCGAGTACACGTAGTTGCCCACGACGACGTTGCGCCCCTGCTGCGTGCCCTCCGCGTAGTGGGAATCCAGGTGCAGCGGGTGGTGGTTCATCGTGATGAGGCAGAACAGGTGGTCGTCGTACTCGGTGACCGTCTTGCCCGGCCAGTGCTTGTAGGTCGCACCGACCTCGAACTCCTCGAAGTACCGACCGAACTGCACGGATCCGCCTCCTGAACGTCTCTGGGCGAGACGGCCCGGCCGGGGTCCTCCGTCCGGCGCCGTCGACGAAGGTCGTTAGGATGACGGATCGTCCGGCGCCGTGTCGTGCGAGGCCAGGGAGGTGAGACGTGGACGACTCCTCGAGCAGGGCCGACGCCCTGCCCTCCAGTACGGGCCGCGTCCCCTCCCCCGCGACGACCGCGCGCTGACCGCGCCGGCGGGTACCCCGGGGAGGGACGCGGTGGCATCGAGGCTCCACGTGAGCCCACGAGAGAGGCCAGCCCCCACCTGCGCGTCCGGTCCCCGGAGGTCCCCATGCCCAGCCTGCCCACGCTGCGCAACGCCGGTTCCCGCGTGATCCGTCCCGGGCGGCTCCGCCCCCAGGACCCGCGTGTCCCGCACGTGCCCCTGGCGGCGTTCGTCGTCGACTGCGCCGTCTACGTCGACGGCAAGCGCCTCGAGGGCCGGTGGAACCACCGCGACGCCATCGCCGAGGTGCGCCGGCGCGAGGAGGGCTTCGTCTGGATCGGGCTGCACGAGCCCGACGCCGAGCAGATCCAGGACATCGCCGAGGTGTTCGGGCTGCACCCGCTCGCCGTCGAGGACGCGGTGCACGCCCACCAGCGCCCGAAGATCGAGCGCTACTCCGGGGCGAGCGGAGCGGCGGGGCAGTCCGACGACATGCTGTTCTCGGTGTTCAAGACCATGCGCTACGTCGCGCACGCGTCGCCGACGACCGCGAACGAGATCGTCGAGTCGGGCGAGCTCATGGTGTTCCTGGGTCGGGACTTCGTCGTGACGGTGCGCCACGGCCAGCACTCGGGGCTGCGCCGCGTGCGCCGCGAGCTCGAGGCCGACCCCGAGCACCTCGCGCTCGGCCCGGCGGTCGTGCTGCACGCGGTGGCCGACCACATCGTCGACGCCTACCTCGCGGTGTCCGAGGGCGTCGAGGGCGACATCGACACGATGGAGACCGAGGTCTTCGCCCCCTACAGCGACGTCGGCGCCGAGCAGATCTACCTGATGAAGCGCGAGGTCCTCGAGCTGCGCCGGGCGGTCACGCCGCTCGTGGCGCCGATCCGCCGGCTCACCGAGGGCTACTCGCCGCTCGTGCCGTCGGAGGTGCGCAGCTACTTCCGCGACGTCGACGACCACCTCGCGACCGTGGCCGAGCGCGTCTCGTCGTTCGACGAGCTGCTCACCACGCTGGTCGACGCCGTGCTCGCGAAGATCACGTTGCGCCAGAACAACGACATGCGCAAGATCACGTCCTATGCGGCGCTGTTCGCGGTGCCCACCATGATCGCCGGCATCTACGGCATGAACTTCGAGTTCATGCCCGAGCTGCAGTGGAAGTTCGGCTATCCCGCCGTGCTGCTGTTCATCCTGCTGATCTGCGGCACGCTCTGGCGGACGTTCCGTCGCAACCGCTGGCTTTGAGCTCCGCTCTCGTGCGTGCTTGCCCGTGCTGGGGCACGGACAAGCGCGCACAGCCCCTGGTGGGGGGCCGAGGTTGCCCTCGTCAGCGGATACGGCCCCGAGCGCCGGGCGAACGGGCGGGGAACCCGTCGGTCCGGAGTCGCGTCGCACGAGCCCGGCGAAGGGGCTCACCCGTCGCGAGCGCTCGGTCGAGAGCATGTCCACACGCCCGTGGTCGTCGTGCTCCGGCGCGTCGCGCTCGCGAAGATGTGGCGATCCTGGCATTGAGTGCCAGCAAAGCCGCATTGCTGGCAACACCCCGTGTGCCACCCCCGCCCGCGGCCTCAGTTCCTCACAGCCCGAGGAGCAGTGTCGCCGTCGTGAAGTAGATGATCAGGCCGGTGGCGTCGACGAACGTCGTGATGAACGGGGCGCTGACCACTGCCGGGTCCACCCCGGCCGCGCGGGCGACCAGCGGCACGGCGGCCCCGGTGCCGGTGGCGAGCATGCAGATGGCCACCACCGTCAGCGCCAGCACCACCGCGATGTCGAGACCGACGAACCACCACGCCGGCCCGAACCCGACGACGGCCAGGCCGGCGCCGAGCAGGAAGCCGGTGGCGAGCTCGCGGCCGACCACCCGCCCGAGGTCGCGCAGCCGCAGGTCGTCCGTGGTGATGGCGCGGACCACCGTGGTCGCCGCCTGCGCGCCGGCGTTCCCGGCGGTGCCGATGAGGAGCGGCACGAACAGCGCGAGCGCCACCACCTGCTCGAGGGCGTCCTCGAAGGAGTCCAGCACGGTGACGGTGAGCGTGGCGCCCACCACCAGGCCGAGCAGCCATCCGATGCGCGACCGCACGACGCGCAGCACGCCGGCCGAGAGATAGGGCCGGCGCAGCGGCTCGGTGCCTCCTCCGCGCGCCGAGTCCTCGCTCTCGGCCCGTTCGAGGGCGCGCATGGCGTCGTCGACGGTGAACACCCCGAGCAGCCGCCGCTCGTGGTCGACCACCGGGAGCGCGATCAGCCCGTTCTCGCGCACCGTGCGGGCCGCCGTCTCCTCGCCGTCCTCCGGGAGGACCGACACCGGCTCGGCGCACACGTCGCGCACCGGCACGTCCCGGCCGGTGACCAGCAACCGGCGCAGCGAGACCACGCCGACCAGCCGGCGTCCCTCGCCGACCACCGGGACGAGGTAGATGGTCTCGGCCCGGTCCCCCTCGCGGCGGACCCGCTCCAGCGCCTCGCCGACGGTCACGGTCTCCGGCACGGTCGCCACCTCGGGCGACATCCGCCGACCCACCGAGCCGGCCGGGAACCCGAGCAACGCCGCGGTCATCGAGCGCTCGCCGGGGCTCAGACCCGAGAGCAGCCGCTTGGTGACCTTCGCCGGCAGCTCCTCGAGCAGCTCGGCCCGGTCGTCGGGGTCGAGCCCCTCGAGCAGGACCTTGATCTCGGTCTCGTCCCGCAGCCGACCGACGAGGTCACCCTGCAGGGGCGGCTCGAGGGCCTCGAAGACGGCGATCGCGAGGTCCTTGGGAAGGGACCGGAAGAGGGACGCCGCCGCGCCACCGCCGCGCCGACCGAGCTCGGCCGCCACGATCTCGACGATCTCGGTGACGTCGAGCTCGTCCAGCCGCTCACGCACGCCGCGCAGGTCCCCGCGCGCCGCGAGGTCCCCGAGCGAGGTCATGGCATCGTCCCCGCGGGGTTACCGCGCCGTCCGGGGCCGCGGCCCTGTCAGCCCTCGGTGCCCATCGCCAGCTTGCCCAGCATGTCGCGGGCCTTCTCGGCGTTGCGGGGCTGGCAGAGGACGTCGTAACGGCCGGCCACGAGCTGGCTCTGTGAGGTGAAGTCGCGCCGGCCGCGCGAGGCGCCGTAGGTGATCGCCCCGGACACGACGCCGAACACGATACCGATGACGAGGCCGGTGAGGATCGACGCCAGCCCGCCGGTGGGCGAGAGCAGCGAGAGCACGAGGCCCACGAACAGACCGAGCCACGCGCCGGACGCCGCCCCGGTGAGCAGCACGCGGCCCCAGGTCAGGCGGCCGATGACCCGCTCGACGAGCATGAGGTCGACGCCGACGATCGTGACGTCGGCGACGGGGAACTCGTTGTCCGCCAGGTGGTCGACCGCGCGCTGGGCCTCCTCGTACTTGGCGTAGGAGCCCACCGGCCAGCCCGACGGCGGCTCGGGGAGATTGGGCAGCCCCGGCTGGGCGCCGGGGCGGTTCCCGGTGAACGGCGCAGTCACGACGATTCCTCGCTGTCCTCTCGACGGTTCCGTCCCGTACAACGGTCTACCCGGCCCGGGAGTGCCCGAGCCGGGTGCCGATGTGACGCGAGACGGTACCGCCGATCAGCGCAGCTTGTAGTCCTTGAGCAGACCGCGGCTGATGATGGTCTTCTGGATCTCCGAGGTGCCCTCGCCGATGAGCAGGAACGGCGCCTCGCGCATGAGGCGCTCGATCTCGTACTCCTTGGAGTAGCCGTAGCCGCCGTGGATGCGGAACGACTCCTCGGTGACCTCCTTGCAGTACTCCGAGGCGAGCATCTTGGCCATCCCGGCCTCGACGTCGTTGCGCTCGCCGCGGTCCTTGAGGCGGGCGGCGTTGACCATCATCTGGTGCGCGGCCTCGACCTTGGTGGCCATCTCGGCGAGCTTGAACGCGATGGCCTGGTGACCGGCGATCGGCTTGCCGAACGTGGAGCGCTGCTGGGCGTACTCGATGCCGAGCTCGAAGGCCCGGATGGCGATGCCGCAGGCGCGGGCGGCGACGTTGACGCGGCCGACCTCGACGCCGTCCATCATCTGGGCGAAGCCCTTGCCGGGTGCCGCGCCCAGGACCTGCGACTGCGGGATGCGGAAGCCCTCGAACACCATCTCGGTGGTGTCGACGCCCTTGTAGCCCATCTTGTCGATCTTGCCGGGGATGCTGAGGCCCTCGGCGACCTTGCCGAACCCGCGCTCCTTGTCGACGAGGAGCGTCGTCAGGTTCTGGTACGGCTTCTCGGCGCCCTCGTCGGTCTTGACGAGCACCGCCGACAGGTTCGAGGACCCGCCGTTCGTCAGCCACATCTTGGCGCCGTTGACGACGTAGTCGTCGCCATCGGCCTTGGCGCTCGTCTTGATCGCGGCGACGTCGGAGCCCAGGTCGGGCTCGGACATCGAGAACGAGCCGGTGATCTCACCGGTGGCCATCTTCGGCAGGTAGTGCGCCTTCTGCTCGGGCGTGCCGTGCTGGCGCAGCATGTAGGCCACGATGAAGTGGGTGTTGATGACGCCGGAGACGCTCATCCACCCGCGGGCGATCTGCTCGACCACCAGCGCGTAGGTCAACAGCGACTCGCCCAGACCGTCGAACTCCTCCGGGATCATGAGCCCGAACAGGCCCATCTCCTTCATCCCGTCGACGATGTCCTGCGGGTAGACGTCGTCGTGCTCGAGCTGCTGGGCGTGCGGGATGATCTCCTTGTCCACGAAGTCGCGGACCGTGGACAGGATCTCCTGCTGCACATCGGTCAGGCCGGCGGTCTGGGCGAGGCGTGCCATGCGTCGTGCTCCTGCTCGTGAGTGGTTACCGGCCAGTATGCGCCCCGGCTCGGTGGTTGTGAGTGCTTGTCCGTGCCCCAGCACGGACGAGCACTCACGAGGCCGGAGGCCCAAGGCATCAGCTCTCCGGCGGCGTCCAGCGCTCGCCGCGGGTCATGCCGGCGGCACGGCCCTTGCCCGCGATGACCAGCGCCATCTTGCGCGAGGCCTCGTCGATCATCTCGTCGCCGAGCATCGCCGAGCCCTTGGCGCCGCCCGCCTCCGAGGTGAACCACTCGTAGGCGTCGAGGATGTTCTCGGCGTGGTCGTAGTCCTCCTGCGACGGCGAGAACGTCTCGTTCGCGGCGTCGATCTGGCCGGGGTGCAGCACCCACTTGCCGTCGAAGCCCAGCGCCGCGGCCCGGTTCGCCACGCGGCGGAAGCCGTCGACGTCGCGGATCTGCAGGTAGGGCCCGTCGATGGCCTGCAGGTCGTTGGCCCGCGCGGCCATGAGGATCTGCATGAGGATGTAGTGGTACGCGTCGCCCTCGGTGTAGCCGGGGGGCTGCTCGCCGACCACCAGCGACTTCATGTTGATCGAGGCCATGAAGTCGGCCGGGCCGAAGACGATCGTCTCCAGTCGCGGCGACGACTCGGCGATCGCGACGACGTTGTTGAGCCCCCGTGCGTTCTCGATCTGGGCCTCGATGCCGAGGCGCCCGACCTCGTAGCCCATCGTCTTCTCGATCTGGGTGAGCAGCATGTCCAGCGCCTGGACCTGCTCGGCGTTCTGCACCTTGGGCAGCATGATCGCGTCGAGGTTGGCCCCGGCGCCCTCCACGACCTCGGTGACGTCGCGGTAGGTCCACTCGGTGGTCCAGTCGTTGACGCGCACGACGCGCGTCTTGCCCTCCCAGCCGCCCTCGTTGAGCGCCGCCACGATCGTCTTGCGCGCCTCGGGCTTCACCAGCGGGGCGCAGGCGTCCTCGAGGTCGAGGAAGATCTGGTCGGCGGGCAGGGTGCGGGCCTTGTCGATGAACTTCTGGCTCGACCCGGGCACCGCCAGGCACGACCGGCGGGGACGGTTCTCCACACTCACTTGGCTGCTGACCTCCTCGTCTGCGATCGGCCTCCGGCGCGTCAGCTCCGCCGCGCTCCGTGCCGCCTGCTGGGGGCCGATGCTGACACGGGTGGTCACGCACCATCGGTCGAGGTGGCGACCCTCTCACCCCGGCGAGGATCCGTCTCGATACAGCCGCACGGCACGACCGGCCCTCGGAGACCGTTAGCCTGCTGCCGTGACTACCGCCATGACCAGGGTGTTCGTGGCGCGCATGGTCGGGCTGCCCGTCCTGGGCCCGGACGGGGAGCGCATCGGGCGCGTCCGCGACGCCGTCTGTGCGGTCTCGGTGGGTCCGCGGCCACCCCGGGTGCTCGGGCTCGTGGTCGGCGTCGGGTCGCGCCGGCGCATCTTCGTCCCGATGCTGCGGGTCACGGCGGTGGACGCGAACGCGGTGACGCTGGCGACCGGCCAGGTGAACCTGCGGGCGTTCGCCCAGCGTCCCAACGAGGTGCTGGTCGTCGGCGAGATGCTCGACGCACGCGTCCGCGTCGTCGACCACGACGCGGACGCCGTCGTCGTCGACGTGCTGATGGAGCACCAGCGCAGCCGCGACTGGCTGGTGACGCGGCTGGCGGTGCGCGAGCTGGTGGGGCGGCTGGGCCGGCGCGGGCCGGTGCAGGTGCTGCCGTGGGCCGCGGTGTCGGGGCTGTCGCTGTCGGAGGAGGGCCAGGGCACCGAGCAGCTGCTCGCGACGTTCGAGGACATGCGCCCCGCCGACATCGCGCACGCGCTGATGGACCTGCCGCAGCGGCGCCGCCACGACGTCGCCGACGGCCTGGGCGACGACCGGCTCGCCGACGTCCTCGAGGAGCTGCCCTCGGCGCAGCAGCAGGACCTCCTGCGGCACCTGTCCACCGAGCGCGCCGCCGACGTGCTCGAGGAGATGGACCCCGACGACGCCGCGGACCTGCTCGCCGACCTCCCCGGCGCCGAGTCCGAGGAGCTGCTCGGCCTCATGGAGCCCGAGGACTCCGAGTCGGTGCGGCGCCTGCTGACCTACTCGTCGGACACCGCGGGCGGGCTGATGACCCCGGAGCCGATCGTCCTGGCCCCCGGGGCGACGATCGCCGAGGCGCTCGCGCACGTCCGCAACCCCGACATCACCCCGGCGCTGGCGTCGATGGTGTTCGTCTGCCGGCCACCCTCGGCGACGCCCACCGGGCGCTACCTCGGCTGCGTCCACGCCCAGCGCCTGCTGCGCGAGGCCCCGTCCGAGCTGGTCGCGGGCGTGCTCGACTCCGAGCTCACCCGCCTCGGGCCGGAGGCCTCACTGGCCGAGGTCACGCGGTACTTCGCGACCTACAACCTCGTGTGCGGCCCCGTCATCGACGAGGGCGGGCACCTGCTGGGCGCCGTCACCGTCGACGACGTCCTCGACCACCTGCTGCCCGAGGACTGGCGCTCCCAGCCCGACCCGGAGCCGCCGGCGCGCCCTCCCGGTGCGGGGGCCGCCCCGACCCCGCCGGCCCCGACACCGGGAGGCCGCCGTGCCTGAGCCCACCCCACGCCGCCGCCTCGACCAGCCCGCCGGAACGGCCCGGCTGCGCCTCACCGTCGACACCGAGTGGTTCGCGCGGTTCGCCGAGCGCCTCGCCCGGTTCCTCGGCACCGGCACGTTCCTGCTGTGGCAGTCGGTGCTCGTCGTCGCGTGGATCGTGCTGAACGTCTTCGCGATCAGCCTGCAGTGGGACCCCTACCCGTTCATCCTGCTCAACCTGGCCTTCTCCACCCAGGCCGCCTACGCGGCGCCGCTGATCCTGCTGGCGCAGAACCGCCAGGACGACCGCGACCGCGTGGCCCTGGAGGAGGACCGCACGCGCGCCGGGCGGCTCTCCGCCGAGACCGAGTACCTCGCCCGCGAGCTCGCGTCGATGCGCCTGCAGCTCGGTGACGTGGTCACCCGCGACTACCTGCGCGGCGAGCTCGAGCAGGTCCGGGGGGCGCGGGGCGACGGCACCGGCAAGTCGGACAAGAGCCTGGAGAAGGCGGTGGGCAAGGCCGTCGACCGCGCCGTCAACCGGTCGCTGGACGACGCCGTCGAGCGCGCGCTGGTCCGCGCGCTCGAACAACGCGCGCTGTCGGTGGACGCGGAGCGCGCCAACGGGCGGTGAGCGCGCCGTGAGCAGGGCGTGACGGGGGACGCTCCCCGCACGGGGCGAGCGTTGCCGACGGACACGTAGCATGGTGGTGAGCCGACGGTGGCCGAAGCGCCGCCGTCCCCCGGCCTGGAGTGCGGATTCCTCCCCGGGACCGCCGTCCGCCGAGACAAGAAGGGTCCGATGGCCGCAGCACCGTCCGTCGACGCGATCCGGTCCGCACTGGCCGGTGTCGAGGATCCCGAGATCCACCGTCCGATCACCGAACTGGGCATGGTCAAGGACATCAACGTCCTCGACCACGGCAAGGTCGAGATCGGCGTCTACCTCACCGTGGCCGGCTGCCCGATGAAGGAGACCATCACCTCCCGCGTCACCACCGCGGTGTCGGCGGTCTCCGGCGTCACGGCCGTCTCGGTCGACCTCGACGTCATGAACGACGAGCAGCGTCGCGAGCTGCGCAAGACCGTGCGCGGCGACGCCGACGAGCCCGTCATCCCGTTCGCCCAGCCCGGGTCGCTCACCCGGGTCTACGCCGTGGCGTCCGGCAAGGGCGGGGTCGGCAAGTCGTCGGTGACGGTCAACCTGGCCGCCGCCATGGCCGACAAGGGCCTGTCGGTGGGCGTCGTCGACGCCGACATCTACGGCCACTCGGTGCCGCGCATGCTCGGCACCGACGACCGGCCCACCAAGGTCGACGACATGATCATGCCGCCGCAGAGCCACGGCGTGAAGGTCATCTCGATCGGCATGTTCACCCCGGGCAACACCCCCGTGGTGTGGCGCGGGCCGATGCTGCACCGCGCGTTGCAGCAGTTCCTCGCCGACGTCTTCTGGGGCGACCTGGACGTCCTGCTCATGGACCTGCCGCCCGGCACCGGCGACATCGCCATCTCGGTCGCCCAGCTCATCCCCAACGCCGAGCTGCTCGTGGTCACCACCCCGCAGCAGGCCGCCGCGGAGGTGGCCGAGCGTGCCGGGGCGGTCTCGCTGCAGACCCGCCAGCGCCTGGCCGGTGTCGTCGAGAACATGTCGTGGATGGACATGCCCGACGGCTCGCGGATGGACCTGTTCGGTTCCGGCGGCGGTCAGGTGGTGGCCGACTCGCTGGCCAAGAGCGTCGGTGGCTCCGTGCCGCTGCTGGGCCAGATCCCGATCGACACCCGCCTGCGTGAGGGCGGCGACGCGGGTGTCCCGCTGGTGCTCAGCCAGCCCGACTCGCCCGCGGGCGCGGCGCTGCGCGCCGTCGCCGAGAAGCTCTCGGTCCGCTCCCGCGGCCTCGCGGGGATGTCGTTGAACATCTCGCCCGCGGGCCGCTGAGCTCGGGCTCGGCAGCCTAGTCCGGACCGAGGAAGGCCGGGTCCTCCCCGTCCGGGGACGGGCCCGCGGCGGCCTGGTCGGGCAGCGGCGCGTCGTCGGCGGCGGCCTGCGCCACGCGCGGGTCGTCCTCGACGGCGGAACCGACGTCCTCGCCGGGCGGCTCCGCCTCCAGTGCGGCGATCTCCTCGCGGTCGGCGGGGCCCACGGTGCTCTCCCCGGGCTCGCCCCCGTCGCTGCCGGTCTGCATGCCGCTGTCCGGCACCGTGCCGTCGTCGCTCATCCGCGTACTCCCTCCGTCGTCGATCGGGGCGCGCCGGATACCCGATCGGTCGGTGGGCACGCGGTGGTTGCCCGGCCGCGCCCCGCCTCCGCCACGTGGCGGGGGTCGTGGTCCGGCGCGCGGGGCGGAGCGAGGGCGTCCCCGACCGCCTCCCACGCAGCCAGGGCGTCCCTCGCTCCCTCCACCCGCGCCCACCCGCACCGTCACCCGCCCACCCGCACCGTCACCCGCCCACCCGCACGTTCATCGCCCCCGTTCCCGGTACGCCGCGCGCTGGGCCTTGGCGATCGACTTCCATCGCGCCCGGCGCTCGGCCGCGAGGCGGGCGTCGGTGCGGGCCGCGGCCCACTCGTCCTCGCGCACGAGCTTGCGGTACGCCGCCCACCGCCGCGCCGGGAGCTCGCCGGCCTCGACGGCGGCCCGCACCGCGCACCCGGGTTCGTGATCATGGGCGCAGTCGGCGAAGCGGCACGCGTCGGCGAGGTCGACGACGTCGGTGAAGGCGCGGTCGATGCCCTCGGCGGCGTCACGCACGCCGACGGCGCGCAGTCCGGGGGTGTCGATCAGCACGCCGCCCGAGGGCAGGGCCACCAGCTCCCGGTGCGCCGTGGTGTGGCGGCCCTTGCCGTCGCGGGCCCGGACCTCGCCGACCGCCAGCACCTCCTCGCCGAGCAGGGCGTTGGCCAGCGTCGACTTGCCGGCCCCGGAGGGCCCGACGAGCACGGTCGTGCCACGCGCCGCGGCCGCGGCCACCACGTCCAGACCCTCGCCGGTCACGGCGCTGACCGCCACGACCTCGGCGCCCGGGGCCGCGAGGGCCAGGTCGGCGACGGCGGCCGGGGAATCCTCGAGCCCGTCGACCTTGGTGAGCACGACCACCGGCGTCGCGCCGCTCTCCCAGGCCAGGGCGAGCAGGCGCTCGACCCGTCCGGGGCGCGACCCGACCTCCGCCGGGACCGCGATCAGGACCGTGTCGACGTTGGCGGCCAGGACCTGGCCCTCGGAGCGGCCCGACGCGTCGGCGCGGGTGAGAACGGTGCGGCGGGGCAGGACGGCCGTCACCACCGACGAGGCGAGGACGACCCAGTCGCCGACCGCCGGCACCTCGCGACCGGGAGCGGCACGGAGCCGCCCGTGCTCGGTGTGGACGTCGACCCGGCCGCGGTCGACGCGCGCCACCCGCCCGGGCACGTGCCCGGACTCGAGGTGCGCGAGGGCGAGCTGCGCCCAGGAGGCGTCCCAGCCGTAGCGGCACAGGACAGGGGCCGGATCAGGTGAGAGATCAGGGGACAACGGAGGAGACCCTTCGAGGAGAGGATCCCGGCGCGCCCCGACCGCGGCGCGGGCGGCGGGCTCACCAGGAGGTGAGGGCGGCGGCGCCTTCATGGCGCCCGTACCGGGCGGCCATGGCATCTCCTCGATCAGGTGCGGGACGGACGCGCCGAGCGTGCCGGGGCGGCGCGGGCGCGCGCCACCCGTTTCCGCCCGTCAGGCCACCTGCAGCGAGCGTCGCGACAGGCCCCACATGTGCCCGTCCATGCGGTCGAGCGCCTCGGCGGCCCAGGCGTCGAAAGTCGCCCGTCCAGCCCGGCGTGCTCCGCCCGGCCAGCATCTCGGGCGTGAGGCAGGGCAGCCCGTGGGTCATGAGGCCCGACCCGGCGACGAGGACGCCCTCACCGCGCGCCTCTTTGTTGCTTCAACCGCGAAAGGTGCGCGACGTGAGTTGAAGCATCAAGTAACCTGGTCCCATGAACGAGGGGCCCTGGCTGGACGACGACGAGCAACGGGCGTGGCGGCGAACCGCGGCGGTGATCACGCTGCTGCCGGCGGCGCTCGACGCCCAGCTGCAGCGCGACGCCGGGCTCACCCAGTTCTCCTACCTGGTCCTCGCGATGCTCTCCGAGGAACCGGGCCGGACCATGCCCATGAGCGCCCTCGCCGCCACCGTCAACTCGTCGCTCTCCCGACTCTCGCACGTCGTGGCGCGGCTCGAGGCGCAGGGCTGGGTGACGCGCGAGCCGTCGCCCGAGAGCGGACGGGTGACCGTCGCGCGGCTCACCGACGCGGGCATGGAGAAGGTGGTCGCGACCGCGCCCGGACACGCCGCCGAGGTGCGTCGGCTCATCTTCGACGCGCTGGACGGCGACGGTGTCGCGTCGCTGGCCTGCGTCACCGCCGCCATCCTCGGACGGCTGGACCCGTCGGGCGCCCTGCGGGCGAACCCGCTGCGTCACGAGACGGGTGATCGACCCACCACGGCGTGATGTCCGGCGGCACGCCCTTGCCGCGCGGCGACGGCCGGGCGCGCACGGCGAACCGGCCGTCGAGGTGGGCGCGGGCCGTGCTCGACACGCACACCTCGCCGGGCCCGGCCACGTCCGTGATGCGGGCGGCGATGTTGACGTCGCGGCCGTAGTAGTCGCCGCCGAGCTGCTGGGGCCGCCCGACGTGCACGCCTGCGCGCAGGTGCAGGTGGTGGCCGTCGACCTCGAGCCCCTCGACCGCGTCGCGGGCCGCCAGCGCCGCCTCGACGGCGTCCTCCGCGGTGGGGAGGACGGCCATCAGCCCGTCGCCGAGGCGCTTGACCACCCGGCCGCGCCGGCGCACGAGCGGCTCGACCTCCGCACCCACCCGGCGCAGGGCCCGCACCGCGACGTCGTCGCCGACCTCGAGCGTCCAGTCGGAGAAGCCCGCGAGGTCGGTGAACAGCACGGCGAGGTGCTCGTCGCTGGGTCGCTCGTCCACCCCGGCGTGCGCCTGCCACACCTGCAGCGCGGTGAGCCCGAGCTCGCGCAGCACGCTCGGGCGGGTCGCGGCCAGCGGCGCGAGCTGCGCGGCGAGGCGGCCGACGGCGTCGTCGCCGGTCGACAGCGGGTCGCCGTAGCCGCTGTCGCCGGGCAGCCACGCGCGGGCCCATTCGAGGGCGGCGAGCAGGCGCGGGTCGCTGTCGAGACGGTCGGCCAGCCGGAAGCGGCGGCGCACCGGATCCCCGTGGCGACCGATCACGTTACCGACGGTAACAGCTACTGCCGGGCGAACCGGGCCACGACGGGGGCCTCGTGAGGGAGGACACCCGGCATCAGGTGGCGTCCGGGTCCAGCGGGGCGACCTCGCCCGGGCCGAGCGGGCGGCGGTCGCGGGCGGGCGGGGACGCCGGGGTGGTGGCCGGTGCCCCGGGTCCCGAGGTCGCCGGCAGGGAGGTCACCGGCGTGCCGGTCGTTCCGGGCGTGGGCGACCCGCTCCACGTGCCGTCGTCGGGCGGCTCGGTGAACAGGTGCTGGCGCACCGCGCGCCGGGGGTCGAGGTCGCGCACCGACCGCAGGTCCTCCAGCGGCTTGCGCAGGTCGTCGAACTCGGGCCCGAGCTCGGAGCGCAGCTGGTCGCGGGCGCCGGTGGCGTAGTCGCGGATGGTCCGCACCGTGTTCGCGACCCACGCCGCGGCCGCCGGGAGCCGTTCCGGCCCGAGGACGAACAGCCCGACGAGGGCGAGGACGAGCAGCTCCGGCCAGCCGATGTTGTCGAACACCCGACCTCCTAGAGCGTGACCTGCAGCGCCAGCGGCCGGCCCTCCCGCACGACGCCGAGCGTGACCACCGACCCCGGCCGGTGGTCGCGGACGGCGACGACGAGCTCGTCGGCCGAGGCGATCGGGCGGTCGTCGACCCGAAGGACCACGTCGCCCTCCAGCAGCCCGGCGCGCGACGCGGGTCCACCCTGGCGCACGTTGAGCACCTGCGCACCGTCCGCGGCTCCGTCCGTGACGGACTTCGCGTTCACGCCGAGGTCGCTGTGGGTGTAACCGCCGGTGCGGATGATCGACTCGGCGATCACGCGGACGTCGTCGATCGGGATCGCGAAGCCCAGCCCGATCGAGCCGCCCTCGCCGCCGCCGAGCGTGCGGATGGCGGTGTTGATGCCGACGACCGCGCCCGAGGTGTCCACGAGCGCGCCCCCGGAGTTGCCCGGGTTGATGGCCGCGTCGGTCTGGATGGCGTCGATGACGGGGTTGGCCTCGGCGGACTCGGCGTCGAGGCGCACCGGGCGGTCGAGCGAGCTCACGATGCCCTCGGTGACCGTGCCGGCCAGGCCCAGGGGCGAGCCGATCGCGATGACGCCGTCGCCCACGCGCAGGGCCGACGAGCGGCCCAGCTGCGCCACGACGGGGTTCGCCAGGTCGACCTTGACCACGGCGATGTCGGTCTGCGGGTCGCGCCCGACCACCCGCGCCGGCGCGCGCAGACGCGAGGCGAACACCGCCTCGAGCCTCGCCCGCGGGTCGGTGGCGGCGAGCTCGACGACGTGGTTGTTGGTGACGATGTAGCCGTCCGGGCTGAGCACGACTCCCGAGCCGGTGCCGCCGCTCGTGCCGGCCTGCAGCTCGAGGGAGACGACGGCCGGGGCGACCCGCCCGGCGACCTCGGCCACCGACCCCGGCGGGCGCTCCCGCCCGGGCTCGACCGGTGTCAGCGTGGCGCCCGGGTCGACGAGGCTGTCCGCGCCGCCCGCGACCGCCCAGCCGGTGACGCCGCCCACCGCGCCCAGCAGCAGCGCGACGACGGCGAGCAGGGCCAGCGCGGTGGGCTGCACGCGCCGGCCGAGGATCAGCTCCCGCGCGGAGAGCCGGGGCCCGACGGGCGGGGTGCTGCTGCGGGTCCGCTGCTCCCCCAGCGCCGGGCCGCCGAGCTCGGCGGCCGCGTCGGGGTCGCGCCACGGGTCGGCGGACGCGGTCCCGCCGTCCCAGAAGTCGCCGGGCTCGTCCTCGCGGTCGGCCCGGCGGTCGGCACGACGGTCGGCGGGCCGGTCGGGGCGCTGCAGCGAGGTGGCGGCGCCGCCCTCGGGCCGCCCGAACGCGGCCACCAGCGCCGGGGCCGGGGGCTCGCGGCGGACGGGCGGTGGGTGGCGCACCGTGTCGCTCGGGGGCCCGCCGAAGGCGCCCTCCACGCCCGCCGGGCGCCCGAACACCGCGGCCAGCTCACGCTCGCCGGCGCCGTGCCCGTTGGTCTCGTGCCCGTTCGTCTCGTGCCCGTTCGTCTCGTGCCCGTTCGTGAGGGCACCGTTCGCCTCGTGCCCGTTCGTCGGGGCACCGTTCGCGGAGCCACCGTGGGCGGGGACACCGCCCGCGACCTGCCCGGTCGCGACGTGGCCGTTGCGGGACGGCCGCGCGGGCGTGCCGTGCCCGTTCGTCGCCTCGCCCCGGTCGTCGGTGGGTCCGGTCATCGCGCCTCCCGGACGTCACCCGGGGTGGACAGGCTCGTGGTGCTCATGGCCCCTCCACCGTAGAGCCTCGCGGCCGGACCCGCGTCGACACGGTCACAGCCTGCGACCGTGGGGGTGAAGGAGCCGTCAGCGGTGTGCCGGTCTCAGGGCGCGCCGGGTCCGTGCAGCGCCGGGCCGGACGCCGGTGCCGGGGCGGGCGTGGGGGTCGGGGCGGGCGTCGGGGCCGGCGCGCCGGCGGACACCGGGGCCACCGGCGCGGCGCCGCCGTCCCGGCGCACGGTGAGGTCCGTGGCGGCCGCGGTCGAGCTCGGACGCACCGACGCGCCGGCGGGCGCCCCGTTGCTCGAACCGCCGGCCACCACGGCCGGCCCGGTGATCGCAACCAGCGCCGCAGCGCCGACGACCACCCCGGAGCCGACCGCGACCGGGACGCCGAACCCGCGACGGCGACCGCGGCGGCGCCGGCGGGCGTCGGCGCTCCCGTCGGGGGCGCCGACCGGCACCACGAGCGAGCCGTCGGAGTCGACCGAGAGACCGGCGGGCGGCTCGGGCAGCGGCGCGGCGTCGGGGATCGAGCGCAGGGCGGTCAGCAGGCCGCTGGGCACGGACGGGCACTCGGCGGTGCGCACACGGCGACGCGCCTGGCGCTGGGCGGCGACCTCGCCGGCGCAGGACAGGCACCGATCGACGTGCGCCGCCGCGCGGTGGGCCGGCCCGGGCGGGAGCTCGTCGTCGACGAAGGCCACGACGGCGTCGAGCGCGAGGTGACCCGCATCGGTGAAGCGGCGCGACCAGCCGGAGCCGCCGCGTCCGGCGATCACGTCGCGCTCCCCGGTGCGGCCGACCTCTCGGCGGCGCGGGCCTCGAGCGCGGAGCGCAGCGCCTGGCGCCCACGGTGGATTCGGCTCCTCACGGTCCCCAGTTTGACACCGAGCGTCGCTGCGATCTCCTCGTACGAGAGCCCTTCGACGTCACAGAGCACGACGGCGGCGCGGAACTCGGGGGCGAGCGCGTCCAGGGCGCCCTGCAGGTCGGGGTCGAGGTGGGCGTCGGACCACACCTGCTCGGGGTCGGGCCCGCCGCCGGGCAGCCGGTCGGTGTCCTCGGGCAGGCCCTCCATCCGCAGGCGCGCGCGGCGGCGGACCATGTCGAGGAAGAGGTTGGTGGTGATGCGGTGCAGCCAGCCCTCGAACGTGCCGGGCTTGTAGCCGGCCAGCGAGCGGAAGACGCGGATGAAGGTCTCCTGCGTCAGGTCCTCCGCGTCGTGGGCGTCGCCGGTGAGGCGGAAGGCGAGACGGTAGACGCGGTCGGCGTGCTGCCGCACGACGTCGTCCCAGGTGGGCGGCACCCAGGGGGTCTCCGCCTCGGGACCGTCGTCGGCGTCGACCGCGTCCTCCCGCTCGAGGAGCGCGGTGGCCGTCCCCCGCGCGGACGGTCCGTGCCCCTCCGGCGCGGTGCCGGGGAGCGCGTCGGCGGCAGGGGCGGGGCGGTCGGCCATCGGCGTACGGGCTCCTCGCTCGTGCGGGCGTCGGTCGGGGCGCCGACGTGGCCCCCACCCTCTCGGGCGGGCATGTCACCGAGGTGAGGTCGGCCTGAGAGGCGGCTGAGTTTCCGGAGGAGCCGGGGTGTGGCCCGACCGGGTCATCGGCGTGTCGGCGCGGCACGCCGCCCCGGGCCCGGGGACGATCTAGCCTGCCCTGATGGCGACGGGACGCCCGGGCGGGCGCGGGGGGCACGGGGGGCGAGGCGGGAGCCTGCGCGGCACGCCCCGGGCCCTGCGCGCGGTCCGCCGCCCTGCCGACGCCGACGACCCCGCGGACGTCCCGGCCCCCGAGGTCCCGGTCGGCGACGACACGCGGGCGGCCACCCGCGTCGCGGAGCGCGCGTCGTCCTTCGTCGAGGAGGACGAGCTGCTCGCACGCCTGCGCGAGCGCTCGGTCGCGGCGGGGGTCGTCCCCGTCGCGCCCGCGACCGCGGCCGCGCTGACCTTCCTGGCCGCGTCCACGCGGGCGCGCGCCGTCGTCGAGATCGGCACCGGACTAGGGCTCGGCACCGTGGCGCTGCTGCGCGGAATGCCCGCCGACGGCCTGCTGACCAGCATCGATCCCGACGGCGAGCGCCAGGCGCAGGCCCGGGCCGCGTGCGTCGAGGCGGGGTTCGCCGCCGGGCGCGTGCGCATGATCGCCGGCTCGTCGCGGCAGGTGCTGCCGCGGCTCTCCGACGCCGGCTACGACCTCGTGGTCGTCGACGGTGCGACCACCGACTTCCCCCGCGACCTCGAGGCCTCGCTGCGGCTGCTGCGCCCCGGCGGCGTGGTGGTGCTCGACGACGTGCTCTGGCAGGGCCGCGTGGCCGACCCGGTGCGCCGCGAGGCCGTCTTCGGCGCCCTGCGGGAGACGGTGCGCGCGGTGCGCGAGGACGAGCGCCTCGTGCCGCTGCTGCTGCCCGTGGCGCACGGACTGCTCTGCGCCGCCCGCCGCTGACCCCGCCATCGCCGGCCGCCTCCCGCCGACGGTCCTGTGGCTCGGGATCGCCGGGGCCGGGCTCGTCCCGGCGGGCCGCTGCTCCACCGGGCCCTGACGACTTGATCCCGGCCCGCGGCGTCGGAGTCCGGCGGACCTATGCACAAGATCGCGTCGGGGCCGACGTCCTCGCGGCGCACGCCCGGGGAGGCGGCCCCGCCGGTCCGGCGGGAGCTCGGCACAAGATCGCGTCGAGCTCGGCACCGCGCGAGCGCCCCGGAGCGAGCAGCGAAGGCGTCCCTCGCTGCGCGCCGAGCAGCCAAGGCGTCCCTCGCGGTGCCCGACGCGGCGAAGGCGGCCCTTGCTCCGCGCTCCCAGTTGAGCGAACGTGCCGTTCGCTGCATACGGTGGAGCGAACGGGCCGTTCGTGGCCTCGGTCGGCGGGGGCGAGCGCAGGCGCGCCGGCCCGGAGCTGTCGCTCTCGATGCGATCTTGTGCCTAGCTCCCGGGACCGTCGAGCAGCCACCACGGCCCCACGAGCTCGTCGGCCGCGGCGCGATCTTGGCCATAGGTCGGCCGGGACGCCTCGGCCCGGCAGGCAGACGGAATCGTCGGCGCGGCCGGCACGTCGAAACCCCGTGACCACCTCACCGCCCGAGGACGGCGCGCGGACCCTGATGGCCCGGTGCCGGGACCTGCTCGGGGGCAGCGCCGATGCTCGTCCTGCGACTCGGCGAGTGGACGCGTCAGGCGCGGGAGGCGCAGAACTCGACGAGGGTGCGGGCGGCGAAGCCCGTGGCGCCCTTGGCGACCTCCTCGTGGGGGCTGTCACAGCGCGCCGGGCCCGCGATGTCGAGGTGGATCCACGGCCGCCCCGCGGTGAAGCGGCGCAGGAACAGCGCGGCCGCGATCGCCCCGGGCCCGCCCGGGGCCTGGCGCACGTCGGCGATGGTCGAGTCGACGTCCGGGTCGAGGTCGGCCGACAGCGGCATCGGCCACCACGCCTCGCCCGTCGCGTCGCCGGCGTCGACGAGGGCCGTGCGCAGGGCGGGGGCGCTGGCGAACACCCCGCCGGTGCGCACGCCGAGCGCGACCTTCATCGCCCCGGTGAGCGTGGCGACGTCGACCACCACGTCCGGCGCGAGCTCGTCCAGGGCGTAGGCGATGGCGTCGGCGAGCACCATGCGGCCCTCGGCGTCGGTGTTGGTGACCTCGGTGGTCGTGCCGCCGCGGTGCCGCACGACGTCGCCGGGCCGGTAGGACGAGCCCGACACGTGGTTCTCGGCGAGCGGCACGAGGCCCGTGACCCGCACCGGGACGCGCAGCCGGGCCAGCGCGCGCAGCGCGGCCACGACCGCGGCGCCGCCGGCGCAGTCGGTGCGCATGTCGGCCATGCCCGCGTTCGGCTTGATCGAGATGCCGCCGGTGTCGAACGTGATGCCCTTCCCGACGAGCACGACGTGCTCGCCGCGGGCGTCGTCGGGCGCCCAGCTCAGCTCGAGCAGCCGTGGGGGGCGGGACGACCCGCCGCCCACGGCCAGCACGCCGCCGAAGCCCTGCTCGGCGAGCCAGGTCTCGTCGCGGACCATGACCCCGAGGCCGTCGGCGTCCGCGACCAGCGCCGTGGCGGTGGCGGCGAACCAGGCGGGCGACTTGGTGCCCGACGGGGTGTCGGCGAGGTCGCGGGCCCGGGCGGTGGCGTGCGCGAGCTCGACGGCGCGGTTGACGACCCCGAAGTGCTCGGCGGGGACGTCGAGGTGCACGCGTAGCGCCGGGCGGTCCCCCGCCCGGACGGTGAAGCGGTGGGAGCCGAGGACGACCCCCACGGCCAGGGCGGCCCACTCGTCCGCCGTGGCGGGGGCGTCCTCGGGCCGGTCGGGACGCAGGGCGGCGACGCGGCGCTCGGCACCGTCGCCGTCGGACCTGCTGTGGGAGCCGCTGCCGTCCAGGGCCGCGGACGAGGCGTCGCGCAGGGCCCGGACGGCCGCGGCCCCGGCCGCGCGCCAGTCGCGGCCGCGGCCCTCCCCGACGCCGACCAGCCAGTGGCCGGGCGCCGGACCGGGCAGCGCGACGACCGCGCCGGCCGACGGCTTCCAGCCGGGCGGCGCACCCTCGACCGCAGGGCCGGGGTCGTCGGTGGAGGACCCGGTGGAGGACTCGGCGGCGGGCTCGTCACGGCGCCGCCAGCGCAGGGTGGCGACGGCCTCCGGCGGCGGGGCGGGGGTGAGCTCGGCGAGCGGGGTGGGCAGGGCGGGGGCGGCGAAGGGCACGGTCTCGGCCGCGGTGGCGGACACCGTCTCGCCCCCGCCCGGCGTGGGGGCGCTCAGCCGATCACGCCCTGCAGGGCCTCCCGCAGGTCGCCCGCCTCGTCGGCGGTCATCTCGACGACGAGGCGCCCCCCACCCTCGAGCGGCACGCGCATCACGATGCCGCGCCCCTCCTTGGTGACCTCGAGGGGACCGTCACCGGTCCGGGGCTTCATGGCCGCCATAGCGTGCTCCCTCCGCGAGCTGCGTCGTCCCCGTCCCCCGGGTCACCCCGGGGAGCGAGCGCCGTGTGACAGGCGACGATTCTTCACCATGCACCCGACCGGCACGACACCGGAGCGATCACCCGGGCGTGTCCGCCCCCGGTCAGGGGCCGCTGCGCGGCCCCGCGGCGTCCACCGCGCGGAAGCACCCGGCGACGTGGTCGTCGACCATCCCCGTCGCCTGCATGAGCGCGTAGCACGTCGTCGGGCCCACGAACCGGAAGCCGCGGGCGCGCAGCGCCGTCGCCATGGCGGTCGATTCCGCGGTGGTGGCGGGGACGTCGGAGAAGTCGGCCGGCGGCGCCTCGCGCGGGGGCGGCGCGAACGACCAGAGCAGGGTGTCCAGGTCCTCGCCCCGCTCGGCGAGACCGAGGACCGCCCGGGCGTTGGCGATCGTCGCCGCGATCTTGGCGCGGTTGCGGACGATGCCGGCGTCGGCGAGCAGGCGGGCGACGTCGTCGTCGCCGAACGCCGCCACGGCCTCGGGGTCGAAACCCGCGAACGCGGCGCGGAACGCGGGGCGCTTGCGCAGCACGACGAGCCAGGAGAGCCCCGACTGGAACGCCTCGAGGCTGATGCGCTCGAACAGCGCGTCGCGGCCGCGCAGCGCCCGGCCCCACTCGGTGTCGTGGTACTCGGCGAGCAGGCCGTCCCCCGCGCCCCAGGGGCAGCGGCCGACGCCGTCCGGGCCGACGACCGCGGCCGTCACGGGGTCACCGTGCCGCCCGTTCGCAGCGGCGGGCCAGCTCGTCGAGCGAGCGCTGCAGCCCCCAGGCGAAGACCGGCTTGACCAGCGGCCAGCCGGCGGCGCCCAGGGGACCCAGGGGCAGGTCGAGGTACTCGCTCATGGTGAACGTCGACCCCTTGCGCCCGTCGGCGGTGGTGCGCTCGGCGACGGTGAAGACCCCGCTGCCGCGGATGATCCGCCCGACGTGGCGGACGGTGGCGCGGTGCGGCGGCTCCCACCCGACGAGCTCGATGTGGTCGGTGACCCCGACGGGCCCGACGCCGGTGAAGGCGGCCACGCGGGTCCCCGGGCTCACCCCGTCGCCGTGGGTGACGCGCACGCGGGTGCCCATCATCCACTCGCCCTGGGACTCCCAGTCCATGACCTCGCGCCACACCGTCTCGACCGGGGCGTCGATGTCGACCGACACCGCGATCTCTGCTCGTGCCACGCCGGGCTCCTGCCTGCCGCGTCTCCCCCGCGGCTCAGCGCCGCGGGCCCTCGACGCCGGTCATTCCCCGCAACGCCCCCGACGACGCGCCGGAGCCGCCGGCATCACCACCGTCGGCCCCCGCGCGCACGGTCGGGTCGGTCGGGGACGGGTCGGCGAGCCCGCCGGACGAGGGGGCGGACGACGGAGCGGCGTGCCCGTTGCGGGTCGTCGGCGTCGCCTCGGCCGCACCCTCCATCGCCTCCAGGCGGGCACGCAGGGCGTCGACCTCGGCCGCGAGGCGCTCCAGCGCCCAGTCGACCTCGCTGCACTTGTAGCCGCGCAGGGCCTGCTGGAAGCGCAGGTCGCGGACGTCGCCGCCGGTGAGGTCGCGGGCGGGCAGGCGCGTCGGCGTGGCGCCGGGCGGCATGGGCGCCAGCTCCTCGCCGCGACCGAAGACGAAGGCGGCGACCAGGTAGACCGCGGCGGCCACGAGGCCGACCACGATCACGTACACCAGCGCGCTGCCCATGGCCCCCGATCGTAGGGGTGAGGGCGTCAGGCGCCGGTGGCCCGCAGGGTGGCCAGGGGCGGGCGGTCGGCCGTGGCCACGTGCTGCTCGTCGGGGAGCCAGTCGCCGTCGACGGGCACGAACTGGGTCAGCGGGTCGCTGCCCGGGTGGGCCGGCACACAGCGGCGCAGGACGGCGTCGAGCACCTCGGCCGCGGTGGCGCCCAGGGCGCGCAGGCCGCGGTGCCGGTGCTTGCGGACGCCCAGGTCGACCTGCGCGATGGCATCGAGGCCCCGCTCGCGGTGGGTGTCGAGCAGCAGCCCGATCTCCACGCCGTAGCCGGCGGCGAAGGGCAGGGACTCGAGCAGCTCGCGGGTGGCGGCGTACTCGCCGCCGAGGGGCTGGATGACCCCGGCGAGCTCGGGACGCAGGGCGGCCAGGGCGGGGCGGGCGGTGAGCTCGGTGACCCGCCCGCCGCCGGTGAGGGCGGCGTCGTCCTCGGTCCTACCGGGAGCAGGGATCCGCAACGGTCGGTGGTAGAAGCCCTTGACCAGCGCCACCCCGTCGGCGGTCAGCAGCGGCCCGAGCAGGTGGACGACGAAGCCGGGGCCGAGGTCGACGAGGTCGGAGTCGAGGAAGACGACGAGGTCGCCGGACGTCGCGGCCAGCGAGCGCCACAGCACCTCGCCCTTGCCCGGGCGCACCGGGACGTCGGGCAGCACCTCGTCGCGGGCCACGACGCGCGCGCCGGCCGCGCGGGCGCGCTCGGCGGTGGCGTCGGTGGAGCCGGAGTCGACGACCACGAGCTCGTCGACCAGCGTGCCGAGCAGCGGGCGCACGGCGGCGACGACCCCGCCGACCGTGGCCTCCTCGTCGAGGGCGGGGAGCACGACGGAGACCGTCCGCCCCCGCTTGGCGGCGACCAGCTCCCCGGCGGTCCACGGCGGCCGCGGCCACGTCCGCCGCGCGAACCACTCCTCCGTCGCGGCCCTCACTTTGCGCTCCGCGCTCGTGAGTGCTTGTCCGTGCCCCGGCACGGACAAGCACTCACGAGGCCGCTAGGCCAAAGCACGGACGGTCCGGACCGGGGCGCGGTCGCCGCGGATGGCGGAGACCATGTCGACGACCCGACGGGTGGCGGCGACCTCGTGGGCGCGGAACATCCGCGCGCCGGCGCGGGCCGCGACGGCCGTGGCGGCCAGGGTGCCCTCGAGGCGCTCGGTGACCTCGCTGGTGCCGAGGGTCTCGCCGATGAAGTCCTTGTTCGACAGCGCCATGAGCACCGGGCGCCCGAGCGCCACGATCTCCTCGAGGCGACGCAGCAGCTCGAGACCGTGGAAGGTGTTCTTGCCGAAGTCGTGGGTCGGGTCGACGAGGATCCGGGACGGATGGACCCCCGCGCGCTCGTGCGCCTCGGCCTGGCGGGTCACCTCGGCGACCACGTCGGCCACGACGTCGACGTAGCGCACGCGGTGCGGGCGGGTACGCGGCACGGCGCCGCCGGTGTGCGAGCACACGATGCCCGCCCCGAACTCGGCCGCGACCTCGCCGAGGCGCGGGTCCACGCCCGCCCAGGTGTCGTTGAGCAGGTCGGCGCCCGCCGCGCACACCTCGCGCGCCACCTCGGCGCGCCACGTGTCGACGCTGATCGCGACCTCGGGGTACCGGGCGCGCACGGCCTCGACGGTCGGAAGCACCCGGCGCAGCTCCTCGGCGACGCCCACCCCGGGCCCGGGGCCTGCCTTGACCCCGCCGACGTCGATCACGTCCGCGCCCTCGGCGACCGCGCGGTCCACCGCGTGCAGCGCCGCACCGGGGTCCCACGCCGAGCCCCGGTCGTAGAACGAGTCGGGCGTGCGGTTGACGATCGCCATCACCGCGATCCGCCCGTCGTCGGGCAGCAGCGGCCGGTCGGGACGAGCGGACATCACCCCGATCCTGACACGCGCGACGTGCTGACCGCCGGGTCGAGCGCGTCGAGGGCGGCCCCGATCCCCGCGACGCGCACCACGCCCGCCATTCCGCGCGCGGAGACGAAGCCGGTGCCACGAAGCCCGTCGAGCCAGGCGAACAGCGGGTCGTAGTGACCCTCCGGGTCGAGCACCACCACCGGCTTGTCATGCATCCCGAGCGCGCGCGAGGTCCACGCCTCGAACAGCTCCTCGAGCGTGCCCAGCCCGCCGGGCAGCGCGAGGACGGCGTCGCAGCGCTCGTCCATCTCCCGCTTGCGGATGCGCATGTCCGCGACGACCACGAGCTCGTCGGCCTCGTCGTCGGCGACCTCGTGGGCCACCAGCGCCTCGGGGATCACGCCCACGGTCCCCGCGCCGCCCGCCCGGGCGGCGCGGGCGACGGCACCCATCATCGACACCCGCCCACCGCCGGAGACCAGGCTCCAGCCGCGCGCGGCGATCGCCGTCCCCACCTCCGCGGCCAGGTCGAGCGCCGCGTCCGGCACCGGTCCGGACGCGCAGAACACGCAGATCCTCACGACCCCACGACCTCGCGGAACCCCTCCTCGACGATGGTCACGACCTCGTCGATGTCGTCGGTGAGGTGGATCAGCTCGACGTCGCCCTTGCTGATCGTCCCGGCGTCGACGGCCGGGCCGGCGAGCCACTCGACGAGCCCGCCCCAGTACTCGGTGCCGAGCAGCACCACCGGGAACCGGGTGACCTTGCCGGTCTGCACGAGCACCAGCGCCTCGAACAGCTCGTCGAGCGTCCCGAACCCGCCGGGCAGGCAGACGAAGGCCTGCGCGTACTTCACGAACATCGTCTTGCGCGCGAAGAAGTAGCGGAACCCGACGCCGAGGTCGACCCACGGGTTGAGGCCCTGCTCGAAGGGCAGCTCGATCCCCAGCCCGACCGACAGCCCGCCAGCCTCGGACGCGCCGCGGTTGGCGGCCTCCATCACGCCGGGTCCCCCGCCGGTGATGACGGCGTAGCCCGCCCGCGCCAGCGCCCCGCCGAGCGCGACGCCGCGCTCGTAGTCGGGATGTCCGGGCGAGGTGCGGGCCGAGCCGAACACCGTCACCGCGCGCGGGATCTCGGCCAGCACGCTGAAGCCCTCGACGAACTCGGCCTGGATGCGCTGGATGCGCCAGGCGTCGGAGTGCACCCAGTCGGCCGGGCCGCGCGAGTCGAGCAGGCGCTGGTCGGTGGTGGACGACAGCCGGGCCGGGTCGCGGTGCTCGGCGCGCCGGCGGTCGATCGTCGTCGGGCGCGGCGAGGTCGCGTCCCGGCCGGCGGGGTCGTCGTGCAGCAGGTCCGGTCGCTCGCTCATCGGGGCGGCTCCGCGCGCCGGATGGGTCGACCTCCGCTGCGTCTCCCGGTCATGCCCCGGAGCCTAGGAGCCCGACCCGAACGGGGCCCGGCCGTGGGCCCACCGCGCGGGGAAGCGCAGGCCTCGGACCGGCGGGACCGGGCTATCCTGCCCACCCGCGTCACGGTCGCGGCGGAGGACGGGGATGGCGACGGCACGCACGCTGGGGCTCGCGGCCCTGCTCGGCGCCGCCGTCGGCGCGCTCGCGGGGGTCTACCTCCTGCTCGTGCGCCTCGGCATCGACCTCGTCTGGGACGGCTACCGCCCGCGGCTGCCGGGGCCGGTGTGGCTCGTGACCCCCGCCGTGTGCGTCGCGGGCGGGCTCGTCGTGGGCCTCCTGCGGCGGCGCCACGACGCCGACACCCCGCACGACCTCGACGACGCCCTCGCCCGCCTCGACGCCGACCTGAGCGCTCCCGAGGCCGACGCGGGACCGCCCCCGCTACGCAAGCCGACCTGGCTGCTGCGCGCGGGGGTGCTGGGGATCGTGTCGTTGAGCGCCGGCGCGTCGCTGGGCCCCGAGGCACCGCTGCTGCTGCTGGCCGCCGGGGTCGGCGAGCGTGTGGCGCGAATCCTGCGGCTGTCGCGGGCCGAGGCGGTGACGATCTCGGCCGCCGGGGCGCTCTCGGGGCTGTTCGGCGGGCCGCTGGGGGCCGTGGCGCTGGCGGCGGAGCCCGGCGGGCGCGCGCGGACGGTCCGCCTGCTCGGCCCCGGGCTCGTCGCCGCGGTGACCGGTCTCGTCGCCCTGCTGCTCGTGCTGCCCGACGGGCACGGGCTGCGCTACGACCTGCCCGAGCTGCCGTCGGGATCCGCGAGCGCCCTGCTCGGCATCCTGGGGTGGTCGGTGGTGGCCGCGCTGCCCGGCCTCGCCGTCGGGCTGGCGGTGGCGCTCGCGACCGGCCCGCTGCGTCGCCTGGCCGCCCGCGCCCTCCCCTCCCCGGTGCTGCGCGCCGCGGTCGCCGGCCTCCTGCTCGGCGTCTGCGGGGCGGCGGTGCCCCTGACCCTGTTCTCCGGCGAGCACGAGGTGGAGGCGCTCGTGGCGGCCGGTGCCGGCGCCGGCGCCCTGCTCGGGCTCGCCCTGCTCAAGATCGTCGCCACCCTGTCCTGCCTCGCCGGGGGCTGGTTCGGCGGGCAGATCTTCCCGGTCGTCCTCGCCGGGATGGCGACGGGCCTGGCCGTCGGGGCGCTCGCGCCCACGGCCCCGGTGACCGCGCTGCTCGCCGCCAGTGCCGCCGCCGCCGTCGGGGTGGTGCTGCGCCGCCCGCTCGCGGTCGTGCTGATCCTGCTGGTCTTCCTGCCGCTCTCGGCGCTCGTCCCTCTCGTCGTCGGGGCGGGGGCCGCAGCTGCGGTGACCGCGCTCGCGGGCGAGCACCTCCCCGCGCCGGAGCACGAGTGAGCCCCGCGTCCGGCTGATCGCCGGTTTCGCGCCCGGGATCCCGTGGCACCCGTTGTTGAACGCACAACAGTTCTCGACTCCGGGAGGCACCCCCGTGGCCACGGTCACGCCCAAGGTGGCGATCATCTACTACAGCTCCACCGGCACGATCCACGCGCTGGCGCAGGAGTACGCCAAGGGCCTGGAGAACGCGGGCGCCGAGGTGCGCATCCGCAAGGCGCGCGAGCTCGCGCCGCAGGAGGCGATCGCGTCCAACGAGGCCTGGCAGCGCCACCTCGAGGAGACCGCCGACGTCCCCGAGGCCACGGCCGACGACGTGCTGTGGGCCGACGCCGTCGTGTTCGGCACGCCGACCCGCTACGGCAACGTCACCGCGCAGCTCAAGCAGTTCATCGACACCCTCGGCCCGCAGTGGGCGCAGGGTCAGCTGGCGGACAAGGTGTACTCCGGGTTCACCTCGACCGCGACCGCCCACGGCGGTCAGGAGTCGACGCTGCTCGCGCTCTACAACACGATCCACCACTTCGGCGGCGTGCTCGTGACCCCGGGCTACACCGACCCGATCCAGTTCCGGACGGGGAACCCCTACGGCCCCTCGCACGTCGACGGCCAGGGCTCGATCCCGATCTCGGACGAGACGCGCCAGGCCACGCAGTACGCCGGCGAGCGCATCGCGACCGTCACGCGCCAGCTCGTCGCCGGCCGCAGCGAAGTCGCCGCGGTCTGAGCCGTTCGGCCGAGCCCTCGATGTCAGCGGTGTGGCACCACGGACACTGAACGTCTGCGGTGCCACACCGCTGACAACTCCAGGCTGCTCCGTTCAGCCGCGGCCGAGGTAGGCGCGCAGGACGTCCGTCGCGGCCGTGACGGCCTCGACCGGTACCGACTCCTCGCGCGTATGGGCGAGGTTCGGGTCGCCGGGGCCGAAGTTCAGCGCCGGGATCCCGAGGGCCGCGAAGCGGGACACGTCGGTCCAGCCGTACTTGGCCACCGGGGTGGTGCCCGTCGCCGCGACGAAGTCGGCGGCCGCGGGCTCCGCGAGCCCCGGCAGCGCCCCGGGCGCCGCGTCGGTCTCGGTGACGTCGAACCCGTCGAACACCTTGCCCAGGTGCGTGCGGGCATCGTCGAGCGACCGGTCCGGGGCGAAGCGGAAGTTGACCGTCACCTCGCACGTGTCAGGCACGACATTGCCCGCGACGCCGCCCGCGATGCGCACCGCCTGCAGGCCCTCGCGGTAGACGCAACCGTCGATGTCGACCTCGCGGGCGCGGTAGCTCTCCAGCCGCGCCAGCACCGGCGCCGCGGCGTGGATCGCGTTGGCGCCCAGCCACGACCGCGCCGAGTGCGCGCGCCGCCCGGACGTGCGCACCACGACGCGCATCGTGCCCTGGCACCCCGCCTCGACCTGCCCGTTGGTCGGCTCGCCGAGCAGCGCGAGGTCGGCGTCGAGCCAGTCGCGATGCTCGCGCTCGAGGCGCCCGAGCCCGTTGCGCGCGGCCTCGACCTCCTCGCAGTCGTAGAGCACCAGCGTCACGTCGAGGGCGGGCTCGGCGAGTGCGGCGGCGAGGTGGGTCATCACGGCGACGCCCGACTTCATGTCGCTGGTCCCGCAGCCGTAGAGCGTCGCGCCCTCCCGTCGCGAGGGGACGTTGTCGGCGATCGGGACGGTGTCGAGGTGCCCGGCCAGCAGCACGCGCCGCGCACGGCCGAGCCGGGTGCGGGCGAGCACCGCGTCCCCGGAGCGCAGCAGCTCCAGGTGCGGGGCCTGCGCCGCGAGCGCGGACTGCACGGCGTCGGCCAGCGCCGCCTCGTCGCCCGACACGCTCGGCACGTCGACCAGGGCGGCGGTCAACGACACCGGGTCGGCGAGCAGGTCCAGGGTGACGGGCGGGGCGCTCACGGGGCGGGAGGCTAACGGGGCGTTCGGTCGGTGTGCGTGGTGTGTCGCCCGCCCTCACCCGTCGGCGTCGGCGGGCGGGCGCCCGAGCACGAGCAGCGCGGCGACCACCAGGGCCACGGCGAGCAGGGGCACCGACCATCGCGCCGCCCCGAGCAGCACCGCCGCCACGGCCGCCCCGAGCACGAGCGCGACGAGCTGGCGCAGCGCCAGGACGCGCCGCGGCGGGCCACCGGTGACCAGCACGGCCACCGCGCCGGTCAGCGTGCCGGTGAGGTAGGTCGTCGACTCGCCGAGCCGCAGCGCCGTGCTGCTCTGGGCCCCCATCGCGAGCGCGGCGCCCGCCAGCAGGACGAGCAGCACCGTCGGCCCCGGCACGACCAGGGGCCAGGCGACCGCGAGCCCGACGAGCACGACGAGCTCGGCCGCCAGCGGCCGGGCGAGCGCCGCGGGTCGGCGGCGTCCGGCGAACGACCACCCCGCAGCACCGAGGGCGAACCCGAGCACCGCCACCAGCGGCGACACGAGCGCCGTCCCGTCACCGCGCCCGGCCGCGCCGCCGAGGGTGACGAGGTTGCCGGTCACGACCCCGGCGAACGGCCCGCCGAGGCTCGTCACCGCCCACAGGTCGACCACGCCGGCGGCGGCCGCGAGCAGCGTCGACGCCGTCGCCACCCGGACCGGCCCCCGCTGTCCCGCGTGAGGATGCGCCACCGGGATAGCCTGACGGGCGATGAGCACCCCCGCCCCGCGCCCCACCCGCGCCCTCGGCGTCGGCCTGGCCACACTGGCCCTCGACGGCACCGTCCTCGACACCTGGTACCCGCTGCCCGAGCTGACGGAGGCGGGCGGTGACGTCGGCGGGGGCATGGCCGAGGAGCCGGGCACCGTCGTCGTCCCGGCCGGGGAGCTCGAGCCGTCGCTGGTCGACGCGCTGGGCACCGACCAGGACCGCGGCGTCGAGGTCGTCGCGGTGCGCACCGTCGCCGACCTCACCGGCCCGCCCGCCACCGCCTACGACGTCTACCTGCGCCTGCACCTGCTCTCCCACCGGCTGGTGCGCCCGCACGAGGTCGACCTGTCCGGCATCTTCGGCCACCTCGCCAACGTGGTGTGGACCAACCACGGCCCCTGCCCCGTGCCCGACTTCGAGCGCGTGCGCGCCCGCCTGCGCGGCCGCGGGCCGGTCACGGTCTACGCGGTCGACAAGTTCCCGCGGATGGTCGACTACGTCATCCCGTCCGGCGTGCGCATCGGCGACGCCGACCGCGTGCGCCTCGGCGCGCACCTCGCACACGGCACCACCGTCATGCACGAGGGCTTCGTCAACTTCAACGCCGGCACGCTGGGCACCTCGATGGTCGAGGGGCGCATCTCCGGCGGGGTCGTCGTGGGCGACGGCTCGGACGTCGGCGGCGGCGCGTCGATCATGGGGACGCTCTCGGGCGGCGGCAAGGAGGTCGTCTCGGTGGGCGAGCGCTGCCTGGTCGGCGCCAACGCCGGGCTGGGCATCTCGCTGGGCGACGACTGCGTCGTCGAGGCCGGCCTCTACGTCACCGCCGGCACCCGGGTCACCCTCTTTGATGATCAGCACGCCGATACGGGTGCCGTGGTGAAGGCCGTCGAGCTCTCCGGGCGCTCCGGACTGCTCTTCCGCCGCGACTCGGTCAGCGGCGCCGTCCACGCCCTGCCGCGTACCGAGGGCGCGAAGGTCGAGCTCAACACCGCCCTGCACGCCAACGACTGAGTCAGTCCCGCCAGACCAGGGCGAGGGTCAACCGGGCCCGGACCTCGGGGTCGTGGAGCGCGTCGCCGTAGAGATCGTGCAGGCGTCCGAGCCGGTAGCGGATCGTCTGCGGGTGGACGTGCAGCTCCTCGGCCATGGCCCGGCGGTCGCCCATGTGCCACAGCCACGACCGCAGGGTCTCGCGCAGCCGGTCGCGCGAGGAGGGCGGGCAGGCCTCGAGCGGGGCCAGGACCTGCTCGCCGAGCGCGTCGAGCAGCCGCCGGTCGCGGTGGACGATGATTGCGTCGAGGTGGTCGGCGACGAAGACGGGGTCGTCGCAGAGCAGGTGCTCCTTCGTCAGCCGCGCGGCGATCTCGGCCAGCTGCAGGCTCTGGGCGAGGCGCTCGGGCGGCACCGGGGCGCCCACGGTCGCGTGCGCGCCCCGCAGCAGTCCCGCGAGCGCGGCCCGGCCGCCCGCGCGGGAGCGCGCCGGCACGACCGCCCCGACCAGCGGCGGGCGGCGGATCGGCAGGGCGTCCGGGTCGAGCCGGGAGAGCGCGCGGCGCCCCGTGGCGTCCTCGGGCTCGACGAGGACCACCGCGACCTTCTCCGGCACCGGCCAGTCGGCGCGCCGGGCCGCGGCGCGGACCGCGGCCGGGTCGGCCGGCTCGGCGAGCATGACGTCGACGAGCTCCTCGCGGTGGCGCTCGCGCAGCGCCCCGGCCTCCTCCTGCTCCAGGACGTAGCCGTGTGCCGACGCCGACGAGAGCCGGTCGACGAAGAAGAAGACGGTCTCGGCGAGGGCCGCCACGGCGTCCGGCGTGAGCCCCACCTCGAGGGCGGCCGCCGAGACGTGGTGCCAGAAGACCCGGACCCCGATCTGGTAGACGGCGAGCAGGTCGGGCAGGTCCCGGCCCTCGCGCCACTGCGAGCGGCCGAGCTCCTCGAAGAACTCCCGCTCCTCCGCGCGCTCGGCCTCCCCGTCCTGGGCCCGCGACAGGACCCGGCCCAGTACCGCGAGGACGCCCGCGGTCACCTCCTGCTCGTGCTCGACGAGGAAGCGCGCGTAGTCGGGCACCCGGCACGCGAGCGCCTCGCGGGCCTCGGCCAGGAGCTCGGGCACGCGACGCTCGATCGCGGTGGTCAGGGCCGCGGAGCTCACGATCACACACCACCTCTGGCGTGGCGGCCGCGCGGTGTCGGCGGCGCGGCCACCCCGGACGACGGTTCCCGGGGTCATTGGTGTCGCGACGACAAGAAGCACTAGCCGGATCTGGCCGTCCGGGTCAAGAGTTGTCCTGCCTCCCACACGCAGCATCGGGGCGTGCGCCACGACGTCGAGGCCCGCGACGCGGTGACGTCCGGCGACGACCGGCGGCTGCGCGATGCCGAACGCTCCGAGAACTTCCCCGTCGCCCTCCGCGCGCTCCCGGCCGCGCGCCGGGCGACCCTGCGGCGCGTCTACGCCGTGGTCCGCACGATCGACGACGTCGGCGACGAGGGCGACGTCCCGCCCGCCGAGCGGCTCGCCGCCCTCGACGAGCTCGACGACGACCTCGACGCGGTGTTCGCCGGCCGGCGTCCGCGCTCGCCGGTGGTCGCGGCGCTCGCGCCCGACACGGGCCTGCTGAGCGCGGAGCCGTTCCACGATCTCGTGACCGCGAACCGCCGCGACCAGACGACGACCCGCTACGCCACACGGGACGACCTGCTCGACTCCTGCCGGCTCTCCGCGGTGCCGATCGGGCGGCTGGTGCTCGCCGCGTTCGCCGTCGACGTCCCACCGGCCGCCGTCGCGGAGTCCGACCGGATCTGCACGGCGCTGCAGCTGCTGGAGCACCTCCAGGACGTCGCCGAGGACCGCCGTCGCGGCCGTGTCTACCTGCCCGCCGACGCCCGCGCGGCCGGCGGCGTCGCCGAGGAGGACCTCGACGCCCGAGCCGCCTCCCCCGCCCTCGCGCGCCTCGTCCGCGCGGAGACGGCCGCGGCGCGGGCGCTGCTGGTCTCCGGGATTCCGCTGGTCGGGCGGCTGCGGGGCGCGGCGCGTCTGGCCGTCGCCGGTTACGCCGCCGGCGGGCTCGCCGCCGCGGACGCCCTCGACCGCACCGGCGGCGACGTCCTCGCCCACACGGCTCGCCCGCGCCGCCGCGACGTCGCACGGCACCTGGCCCGGCTCGCGATCCGTCCGCCCGGAGGGAGACCAGCACCGTGACGATGGCCACCACCGACGTCCGGGTGTCCCGGGCCTACGCCACCTGCGAGGCCATCACCCGCACCCAGGCCCGCAACTTCCACTACGGCATCCGCCTGCTGCCCCCGGAACGCCGCGCGGCCCTGTGCGCGGTCTACGCGCTCGCCCGCCGCATCGACGACATCGGCGACGAGCACGGGGAGACCGCGGCGAAGCGCGCCGCGCTCGCGGCGCTGCGCGCGCAGGTGGGCCTGCTGCCGGACGGGCCGGGCGGCGTCGGCGACGACCCGGTGCTCCTTGCCGTCGCCGACGCCGCCCGCCGCCACCCGGTCCCGATCGCCGCTTTCGGCGAGCTGGTCGACGGGGTGGAGGCCGACGTCACCGCGGACGAGACCGCCGCCCGCACCGGTGCCCCCGCGGCGCCGTACGGGAGCTTCGACGACCTGCTCTGGTACTGCCGCTGCGTCGCGGGCTCGGTCGGGCGGCTCTGCCTCGGGGTCTTCGGCACCCGGACGGACCCCGCCGGAGACGCGGCGCGCCTCGCCGACACCCTCGGGCTCGCCCTCCAGCAGACCAACATCCTGCGCGACATCCGCGAGGACCTGGTGCACGGGCGGATCTACCTGCCGGCCGACGAGCTCGCCGCAGCCGGCGTCACGCTGCGCCTGCGCGGCGACGGCGCCCTCGACGACCCCGACGGGGCGCTGGCCGACCTCGTCCGCGACGCCGCCCACCGTGCCCGCGCCTTCTACGCGGAGGGCCTGGAGCTGGTGCCGCTCCTCGATCGCCGCAGCGCCGCGTGCACCACCGCGATGGCCGGCATCTACCGGCACCTGCTCGACGACATCGCCGCCGACCCCCGTCGTGTCTACGACCGGCGGCTGAGCCTGTCGGGGCGGCAGAAGGCGCTGGTCGCAGCCCGCGCGCTGACGGGGTGGGGGCGGTGACATTCGTGGGGACATTCGTGGGGACATTCGTGGGGACACCCGGGGGGACCCCCGTCGGGACATCGGTGGTGGTGCTCGGCGGCGGGCTCGCGGGTCTGGCCGCGGCGCTGCGGTGCGCCGACGCCGGGCACGAGGTGACGCTGGTCGAGCGCCGGGCGCGTCTGGGCGGGCTGGCGGGCTCGTTCCGCCGCGGCGACGCGACGGTCGACACCGGCCAGCACGTCTTCCTGCGCTGCTGCACCGCCTACCGCGGGCTGCTCGACCGGCTCGGCGTCGCCGGTTCGGTGACCCTGCAGGACCGGCTCGACGTCACGGTCCTGCGCCCGGACGCCCGGCCGGCCCGGCTGCGCCGCGACCGGCTGCCCGCGCCGTGGCACCTCGGGCGCGCCCTGCTGCGCTACGACCCGCTGTCCTGGCGCGACCGCCTCGCCCTGCCCCGCGCCGCGGCCGCCCTGCGCCGGCTCGACCCGGCCGACGTCGCGGTCGACGCGCGGTCGTTCGGCGACTGGCTGCGCGACCACGGGCAGGGCCCGGCGGCGGTCCGCGCGCTGTGGGACCTCATCGGCACCCCGACCCTCAACGCGCGCGCCGACGACGCCTCGCTCGCGCTCGCCGCGACCGTCTTCCGCCTCGGGCTGCTCTCCGACGCCGGCGCCGCCGACATCGGCTGGGCGGCCGTGCCGCTCGGGGCGCTGCACGACACCGCCGCGCGCCGCGCGCTGGAGGACGCGGGCGTGCGGGTGCGGCTCGGGACGACGGTGCTCGACGTCGGGGCCGACCGGCGGGTGACGGTGGCGGGCCGCGACCGGAGGCGCGACGTCCTGCACGCCGACGCCGTGGTGTGCGCGCTGCCGGCCGAGGTCGCCGCGTCCGTGCTGCCCGCCCCGCTCGGGCCGCGGCTCGCGGCGTCGGCCGACGCGCTCGGAGCGAGCCCGATCGTCGACGTGCACCTCGTGTGGGACCGCCCGGTGCTGCCGGTGCCGTTCGCCGCCGGGCTGGACACCGAGGTGCAGTGGGTGTTCGACCGCTCGGCGGCGCACGGCGCGCTGCCCGAGGGCGCGCAGTACCTCGTCGTGTCGCTGTCCGCTGCGGACGCCTACCTGCCGGTGGGTGCGACGGCGCTGGTCGAGCGGTTCCGCGCCGAGCTCGCCCGGCTCCTGCCCGGAGCGCGGGAGGCCCGGCTCCTCGACGGCTTCGTCACCCGGGAGCCCCGGGCGACGTTCCGGCCGGCTCCGGGCACCGCCGCGCGGCGCCCGGTCGCCCGCACCGCGCTGCCGGGCCTGGCGCTCGCCGGCGCGTGGACCGACACCGGCTGGCCCGCGACGATGGAGGGCGCCGTGCGCAGCGGGGAGGCCGCGGCCGCGGTCGTGTCGCACCACCGGGACCGTGCGGAGGTCGCGGCGTGACCGCCGTCGTGGGCCCGACGCGCCGGCCGCCCGGGACCGATCCGGCGCTCGTCGACGTCCCCGCCGTCCTGCGACGCTGCCGGGCGCTCGTCGACCCGGCGCTGCGCGCGGCGGTGGCCCGGCTCGACCCGACCACCGGCGCGCAGGCCGGCTACCACCTCGGCTGGACCGGCCGGGACGGCGCGCCGGCTCCCGGCGGGGGCGCGGGGGGCAAGGCACTGCGCCCGGCATTGGCGCTGCTGACCGCGCGCGCGTGCGGCGCCGACGAGCGCGTCGCCGTGCCCGGCGGTGTCGCGGTCGAGCTGGTGCACAACTTCTCGCTCCTGCACGACGACCTCATCGACGGTGACACCGAGCGCCGCCACCGGGCCACGGTCTGGGCGCTGTGGGGCGCTCCCTCGGCGATCCTCACCGGTGACGCGCTGCTCGCGCTGGCCCAGGAGGTGCTGCTCGACGGAGCAGGGGACGCGGCGGGAGACGGGACCGCGTCGAGCTCGACCCGTCGGGGGAGCCCGGAGGCGGCGCTGCTGCTGAGCCGCACGGTGCGGGAGCTGGTCGGCGGCCAGGTCGCCGACGTGGCCTTCGCCGACCGCGACGACGTCGGCGTCGACGAGTGCCTGGCGATGGCGCACGGCAAGACGGGGACGTTGCTGGGGACGAGCACCGAGATCGGCGCCGTCCTCGCCGCCGCGCCCGCGCCCGCGCGAGCGGCCCTGCGGACGTTCGGGGCGGAACTGGGCCTCGCGTTCCAGCTGATCGACGACCTGCTCGGCATCTGGGGCGACCCCGCCGTCACCGGCAAACCGGTGCTCGCCGACCTGCGGGAGCGCAAGAAGTCGCTGCCCGTGACGTGGGCGGTCGTGCACGGCGGCGACGCCGGCCACGAGCTCGCCGCCTGGCTCGCCCGCCCCGACGACCCCGACACCGGCCCCGACGACGAGCTGGTCCTGCGTCGCGGCGCCGCCCTGGTCGAGGCGGGCGGCGGGCGCGCCTGGGCCGGCGCCGAGGCCCGCCGCCGGCTCGCCGCGGCCGAGGCCGCGCTGGCGACGCTCGACGAGCACCTGCCCGCCACCGACGCCCCGACCCACCGGGCCCGGGCCGAGCTGGTCGCGCTCGGTCGCCATCTCGCCGACCGGGAGGCCTGAGGTGACGCTGTCCCTGCCCACCCCGTCGGGCACGCGCACCGCCGCGGACGCCCTCGCGGCGGCGGTCGCCCACCTCCGCGGCCGCCAGGACGCCGCCGGCTGGTGGAAGGGCGACCTCGACACCAACGTGACCATGGACGCCGAGGACCTGCTCCTGCGCCACGTCCTCGGCATCACCGACCCCGACCGCACGGCCGGCGCCGCTCGCTGGATCCGCTCGCAGCAGCGTGCCGACGGCACCTGGGCGACCTTCCCCGGCGGCCCGGGTGACCTCTCCACCACCGTGGAGGCCTGGGTGGCGCTGCGGCTCGCCGGCGACGACCCCACCGACGGCCACATGGCGCGGGCGGCGTCGTTCGTCCGGGCCGACGGGGGCGTGGAGGGCACGCGGGTGTTCACCCGCATCTGGTTGGCGCTGGTGGGGCTCTGGAGCTGGGACGACCTGCCCGCGATGCCGCCGGAGCTGATCGGACTGCCCCGGTGGTTCCCGCTCAACGTGTCGGACTGGGCGTGCTGGGCCCGCCAGACCGTCGTCCCGCTGACCGTGGTCTGCACGCTGCAGCCGTCCTTCCCCGTGCCGTTCGGGATCGACGAGCTGCACGCCGGCACCCCGGCGCCGCCGAGGGACCCGATCCGGACCTGGTCGGGGTTCTTCCAGCGCCTCGACGTCGCCCTGCACGCCTACGCCCGGGTCGCGCGTCGCGGCCCGCTCGCCGTGATCCGCCGCGGCGCGATGCGCAAGGCCGGCGAGTGGATCCTCGCCCGGCAGGAGGCCGACGGCGGGTGGGGCGGCATCCAGCCGCCGTGGGTCTACTCGGTGATGGCGCTCGTGCTGCTCGGCTACCCGCGCGACCACCCCTCGGTCGTCGCCGCGATCTCGGGCCTCGAGGGGTTCACGCTCACCACCGGGTCGCCCGACGGCCCCGTGATCCGGCTCGAGGCCTGCCAGTCGCCGGTGTGGGACACGTGCCTCGCGGTCAGCGCCCTGCGCGACGGCGGGGTCGCCGCCGACGACCCCGCCGTCGTCGCCGGTGTCCGCTGGCTGCTCGACGAGCAGGTCACCGCCGACGGCGACTGGCAGGTCCGACGGCCGGACCTGCCCTCCGGCGGCTGGGCCTTCGAGTTCGCCAACGACGTCTACCCCGACACCGACGACACCGCCGAGGTCGTCCTCGCCCTGCGCCGCGCCGAGCACCCGGGCCTCCCCGACGCCGAGCGGGCACGCCTGCGCCGCGCGGTCGAGCTCGGCCTCGACTGGGCCGCCGGGATGGCCTCCGCCGACGGCGGCTGGGGCGCGTTCGACGCCGACAACACCCGCGCGCTCGTCACCCGGCTGCCGTTCTGCGACTTCGGCGAGGTCATCGACCCGCCCTCGGCCGACGTCACCGCCCACGTCGTGGAGGCCCTGGCCGCGGAGGGGCGCGACTGCGCGCGCGGGGTGCGCTGGCTGCTCGACCACCAGGAACCCGACGGGTCGTGGTTCGGTCGCTGGGGGGCCAACCACCTCTACGGCACCGGCGGGGTGGTCCCCGCCCTGGTCGCCGCCGGGGTCGACCCGTCGAGCCCACCGGTCCGCCGGGCCGTGCGCTGGCTGCACGACCATCAGAACGACGACGGCGGCTGGGGCGAGGACCTGCGCTCCTACCGCGACCCCGCCTGGATCGGGCGGGGCGTGTCCACCCCCTCGCAGACCGCCTGGGCCCTGCTCGCGCTCGTCGCGGCCGGCGACCGCTCGGCGGCGGCCGAGCGCGGGGTGCGGTGGCTCGTCGAGCACCAGCGCGCCGACGGCGGCTGGGACGAGGAGCAGTACACCGGCACCGGCTTCCCCGGCGACTTCTACATCGCCTACCACCTCTACCGCGTCGTCTTCCCGATCTCGGCCCTGGGCCGCTGGGTGCACGGGTGGGACCCGTGAGGCCCGCCGTCGTGTGCGCCCCGCTGCGGGTCGAGCGGCGCGCGCTGGGGCGTCACGTGGGCCGGGCGGCCGTCGCGCGCTCCGGCCCGGGCCCCGCCCGGTCCGGCGCCACCGCGCGCCGCCTCGCCGCCGCGGGGCCCCGCCCGGTGCTCGTGGCCGGCGTGGCGGGCGGCCTCGACGCCGCCCTCGCCCCCGGGGACCTCGTGGTGGCCGACGAGGTGCGCGCCGAGGGCCGCGCGCCCGTCCCGGTGCCGTCCGCCACCGCGCTCGCCGCCGCACTGCGTGCTCTCGGCCTGACCGTGCACGTCGGCCCGGTCCACTCCGCGCGGCGCCCGGTCGTGGGGGCCCGTCGTCGGGCCCTGGCCGCGCAGGGCGCGCTCGCGGTCGACACCGAGTCCGCGTGGCTCGCCGCCGGCGCGGCGGGCGGACCGTTCGCCGTGGTCCGCGCGGTGGTCGACACACCGGCTGCGCCCCTGGTCCACCCGGGCACGGTGCGGCGCGGCGTCGCGGCGCTGCGCGTGCTGCGCCGGTCGGTGCCCGCCCTTGCCACGTGGGTGGCGGCCTGCGGCGCCCGCGAGGTGCTGCTCGCCGAGCCCCGCTCGTTCTGTGCGGGCGTGGACCGGGCGATCGCGACCGTCGAGCGGGCCCTCGAGCGGCACGGTCCCCCGGTGTACGTGCGGCGCCAGATCGTGCACAACGGCCACGTCGTCGCCGACCTCGAGCGCCGGGGTGCAGTGTTCGTGCGCGAGGTCGACGAGGTGCCGCCGGGCTCGGTGGTCGTCCTCGCCGCCCACGGTGTGGCACCCGCGGTCCGAGCCGCGGCGAGCGCGCGGCGCCTCGCCGTCGTCGACGCGACGTGCCCGCTGGTCGCCAAGGTCCACGCCGGGGTGCGCCGGCAGGCCGAGCGCGACGCGACCGTCTTCCTCATCGGCCACGCCGACCACGAGGAGGTCGAGGGCACCCTCGGTGAGGCGCCGGAGCGGGTGGTCGTCGTCGGCAGCGTCGCCGAGGCGGAGGCCGTCAGCGCGCCCGACCCGCACCGGGTGGCGTCCGCCGTGCAGACCACGCTGGCGCTCGACGAGGCCGAGTCGATCGCCGCGGTGCTGCGCCGGCGCTTCCCCGCGCTCGTCGAGCCGCGGTCGGCCGACATCTGCTACGCCACCACCAACCGGCAGGCCGCGGTGCGCGCCGTCGCCGCCGAGGCCGACCGGCTCGTGGTCGTCGGATCGCCGAACTCCTCGAACTCGGTGCGGCTGGTCGAGGTCGCCGCGCGCGCCGGCGCCGACGCCCGCCGCGTCGACCACGCGGACGAGCTCGACCTCGCCTGGCTCGCCGGCGCCCCGCGCGTCGCCGTCACCGCCGGGGCGTCCGCCCCGGACCGCCTGGTCGACGGCGTCGTCGACCTCCTGCGCGGGCTCGGCCCCGTCACCGTGACGCCCCGGTCGGCCACGACCGAGGACGTCCGCTTCACCCTCCCCAAGGAAGTGAGCTGAGAAGTGGGTTTCCCCCTGCGCCAGAGCATCCGCCTCGGCACCTACCTGGCGGCGCAGAAGCTGCGCGGGAACGAGAGGTTCCCGATCCTGGTCGAGCTCGAGCCGCTGTTCGCCTGCAACCTCAAGTGCGCGGGCTGCGGCAAGATCGCGCAGCCGGCGGCGCTGCTCAAGCAGCGGATGCCGGTCGAGCAGGCCGTGGGCGCGGTCGAGGAGTCCGGCGCGCCGATGGTGTCGATCGCCGGCGGCGAGCCCCTGATGCACCCGCAGATCGACGAGATCACCCGCCGGCTGCTGGACCGCAACAAGATCGTCTTCCTGTGCACGAACGCGCTGCTGCTGCCGAAGCACCTGCACCGGTTCGCGCCGCACAAGAACTTCGCGTGGATGGTGCACATCGACGGCCTGCGGGAGCGTCACGACGCGTCGGTGCGCAAGGCCGGCGGGTTCGACGCCGCGGTCGAGGCGATCAGGCAGGCGCAGGCGGCGGGGTTCAGGGTGGCCACGAACACCACGTTCTTCGACACCGACACCCCGCAGGACGTCGTCGACGTCCTGGACTACCTCAACGACGACCTCGGCGTCGACTGCATGCAGATCTCCCCGGCCTACGCCTACGAGCGGGCGCCCGACCAGGAGCACTGGCTCGCCGTCGACCAGACCCGCGAGCTGTTCCGTGCGGCGTTCGCCGACGGACGGCGGGAGCGCTGGCGGCTGAACCACTCGCCGCTGTTCCTCGACTTCCTCGAGGGCCGCCGCGACTTCCAGTGCACCGCGTGGGCCATCCCGTCGTACTCCCTGCTCGGCTGGCAGAAGCCCTGCTACCTGCTCGACGACGGCTACACGGAGACCTACCAGCAGCTCCTCGACGAGACCGACTGGTCGTCCTACGGCCGGGGCCGCAACCCCAGGTGCGAGAACTGCATGGCCCACTGCGGGTACGAGCCGTCGGCCGTGCTCGCGACGATGGGCTCGCTGCGGGAGTCGATCCGCGCCGCCAGGGACACGGTGGGGGCGTGAGCGGCCGCGGCCCGGGGTACAGACCCCGTGCCCCCGGGACGGCCCGGGAGCCGACGGTCGGCCGCGACCGGAGCCGGTACCGTCGCGGGTGTCCGCTCCCCGGTCGGAAGGCGCACGAACGTGGCCCGACACCACCGCACCACGATCCACCTGCCGCACTGGCGGGACACGGCGCGACACGCGGTGGTGCCGCTGTGCGAGTCCACGCTCATCCCGCTCGGGCTCTTCGCGCTCCTGCTGCACACGGTCGGGTTCGAGGCGGGCCTGTGGGCGGCGCTGTCGTGGTCGGGGCTCGCGGTGGCGGCGCGCCTGCTGCGAGGCCGTGCCCTGCCGGCGATCCTCGTCATCTCGACGTTGATCCTCCTCGTGCGCACGGCCGTGGGGTTGTGGACCGGCAGCGCGCTCGTGTACTTCCTGCAGCCGTCGGCCCAGAACTTCCTGTTCGCGGCCGCGCTGCTGGTCACGCTGGCCGGCGGGGGCCGCCCGCTGCTGGCCCGGCTCGCCGACGACTTCGTGCCCATGCCCGAGGCGCTGACCTCGCGGCCGAACGTGCAGCGGTTCTTCCGGCGCGTGTCGCTGCTGTGGGCCGCCGTGTTCATGATCAACGGCGTGATGACGGTGACGACCCTGGCCGTGGCCACCGTCGACGACTACCTCGTCGTGACCACCGCCGGCTCGTACTCCGTGGTGGCGCTGGGCATCGGCATCTCGCTGTGGTGGTTCCGCGCCTCGCTCGCCGGCGAGGGCGTGCGCCTGCGCTGGGCCCCGCGGCGCGCGCTCGCCTAGACGGTCCGGCGCGCGAGCGCCGCCAGCTCACCGTCCAGGTCGCGACCCGAGAAGCCCCGCGCCGCCGCCGCGAGACCCTCGCGCCGTGCCGGGTCGGCCAGCAGGTCCGCGACGACGCGGGTGGCGTCGGCCGGTCGCGGGCAGACGAGGGCGAGGCCCGCGGCGGCCAGGGCGGCCGCGCAGGCCCGGCCGTGGCCCCGCACCGGGGTGACGAAGAGCAGCGGCCGGCCCACCGCCAGCGCCTCGCTGGCGATCATGCCGCCGCCGGTCGTGACGACGACGTCCGCGGCGGCCATCTCGGCGGGCACGGCGTCGGTCCAGCCCAGCGCCCGCACGCGGGGATCGCGGCGGGCGGCCAGCGCCTGCCGCAGGGCCTCGTGGCGCCCGCAGAGCACGACCGCCCGCACCCCGTCGCCCGCTGCCAGCACCGCGTCGACGACCGCGTCGAGCCGCCCGAAGGCCAGCGAGCCGCCGGTGACGAGCACGGTGAGGCCCGGGTGCCCGACCTCGCGCGCGGGCGGCGGCGCCGGGGTGAAGCGCGGGTCGACGGCCGGGGGGACGACGCGGACCGCGGCGTCCGGAGCCAGCTCGCGCACCGCGTCGGCGGCGGCGTCGAGCATCGTCCAGGTCTCGTCGACGTCGGGCCACACCCAGAACGGGTGCACGGCGGCGTCGGTGACCACGGCGACCGTCCGCGCGGTGAGCTCGCCGCGTCGCCGCAGCAGGGCGAGCCCGCCCGAGGTCACCGGGTAGGTGCAGACGACGAGGTCGGGCGCGTGGCGGCGCAGCACCGGGCGCAGCGCGCGGGCGGTCGCGGGGGCGCCGAGGCGTTGGAAGACCGCGGCGACGCGGGGCCGGCGGCGCAGCACGTCGTAGGCGACGCCGTAGAGCACCGGCGCGCGGCGCATCACGACGCGGTAGGCGACCTCCAGCAGGCGTGTGCGCCGCGGGCTCCCGGCGACGGTCTCGACCTCGGTGACCTCGGTGTCCGGCCACACCGCGCGCATCCGGGCCGCCATCGCCCGCGCGGCACCGACATGGCCCTCACCCACCGGCGCGGAGAGCAGGAGGACGCGGCGTGGTGACGGAGCAGGCGCTGTCACGACGACACGCCGGCGAGCACGCGGATGGCCCGCACCGGGTCCTGCTGCTCACCGGCTCGATCGGCGCCGGTCACGACGCCGCCGCGGCCGCCGTCGGCGAGGCGCTCGCCGGACGGTGGCCCGACGCCGAGGTGCTCACGCGCGACGTCCTGGCGGGCATGGGCCGTGGGGCGCCGCAGGCGTTCTCCGGTGTGTACGCCGCCTGCGTGCGGACGCTGCCGTGGCTCTACGGGTCGTACTACGCGCTGCTCGTGCACGCCGCGTTCTTCCGCGCCGGCACGCGGGCGGTCGTGGGGCGGTGGACCGCCCGCGCGATCGCCCCCCTGCTCGCCGAGCACCGCCCCGACCTCGTCGTCGCCACCGTGCCCGAGGGTGTCCAGGGGCTCGCGCACCTGCGCCGGGCGGGGCGTCTGCCGGCCCGCGCCGTCGTGGTGCTCTCCGACCCCGCCCCCCAGCCGCTGTGGTGCGACGCCGACCTCGACGTCCACCTCGTGACCACCGACGAGGCTGCCCGCCGCGTACGCCGCGCCGCCCCCGGTGCCGAGGTCCGCGTCGTCCGCTGGCCCGTGGTCTCCGCCTTCCACCCACCCCATGTGAGCGATGTTCCCGGTGATGGCCGGGAACATCGCTCACACGGGGTGCTGGTGGCCGGCGGGTCGCTGGGGTTCGGGGACCTGCCGGCGCTCGCCCGCGCCGTGCTCGCCGCGGGGTGGGACGCGGTGGTGGCGGCGCCCGACCCCCGGGTCCGGGCCCGCCTGGACACCCTCGCCGCCGCCCACCCCGGCCGGCTCGAGGTCCGCCGGCGCATCGACGACCCCGCCGCGGTCACCCGCGCCGTCGACGCCGTCGTCACCACCGGCGGCGGGGCCAGCGCGTTCGAGGCCCTCGCGTGCACACGGCCGCTGCTGGTCGCCGACCCGATCCCCGGCCACGGCCGGGACGGCGCCCGGCTGCTGGCCCGCGCCGGCCTCGCCGAGCTCTGCCCCCGGCCCGCCGACCTGACCGCCGCGCTGCGCCGCCTCGCCGACCCCGCCGTCCACGCCGCACGCGTCGCCGCGCTGCGCGACCGCCCGCCCGGCGAGGACCTCGCGTCCGCCCTCACCGGACCGGCCGGTGTGACCCGGGTGCGGCCCGAGGACGCCCTGTTCTGGCACGCGTCCACCGCCCGCGTGCCCCAGGTGCTCGGCGCCCGGATCGTGCTCGCCACACCCGCCGACGACACCACCGACTGGCCCGCCCTCGTCGCCGGCCGCGTCCGCGAGCGGGCCGGCGGCATCGAGGTGCTCGCCCGCCGCCTCGACGACACCGGTCCGCTGCGCTGGGTGCCGACCGTCCCCGACCCCGCCCGCCACGTCGACCCCGCCCTGCGCGAGGCGTCCGACCCGGATGCCGCGACGACGGCGGCGGTGGTCGGCGCCCCGCTCGACCCTCGCGACGTCGGCTGGCGACTGACCGTCGTGCGCACCGGGCCCCGCGAGGTGTCCGTGCTCGCCGCGGCGCACCACGTCCTGGGGGACGGTCTGGCCGTCACCGACGCGCTGACCCGCCTGCTCACCGACGAGGGCACGGGGACCCCGGTCGCCACGCGGACGAACGGGGGCACGCCGGCGGACCGCGTCCCGATCGGGCGCCGGCTCGCCGGGATCGCCGGGATCGCCGCGCTCGCACGGCGAGGCGTCGCACGGCGCGGGGCGCTCGGCGATCCCACCCGCGGGGGCGCGGCCACCACCCGCCTCGTCACCCGCGTCCGGGACGCCGCCGAGGTCCGGGCCGCGGCGCGCACGCACGGGACGGGCACGACGGTGCTCGTGCTCGCGGTCGTGGCCGAGGCGCTCGCCGGCCCGGGCACCCGGCCGGTCCGTGCCATGGTGCCGCTGACGACCCGGCTCACGACCGGGCCGGGCGCCGGCTCGAGGGCGGCCGGCAACCGCACCGCGGCCGTCGCCGTCGACCTGCCCGTCGGCCCGCAGGACGTCGACGCGCGGGTGGCCGCCGTGCACGCCGCCGTCGAGCGCGCGCGGGCCTCCGGGCAGGCAGACGGGGCGGCGGCGGTGCTCGCGGCGCTGGGGTGGGCGCCGGGGGCCGTGTCGCGGGCCTTCGCGCGGCTCACCTACCGCGCGCGCTTCTTCCACCTGATCGTCTCGGTCATGCCGGGGCTGGGCCGCCCCGTGCACGTCGGAGGCGCCCTGGTCCGCGAGGTGGTGCCCGTGCTGCCGCTGGCCGAGGGGGTCGGGCTGGCCGTGGGCGCGATCCGCTGGAACCGCACGCTCGGGATCGGGATCACGCTCGACGACGAGGTCCTCGGGGACGAGGGCCTCCCCGCGCGGGTGGACGAGGCGTGGGACGCCGTCGTGCGGGGAGCGCGCCCGGCGCGGGCACGGCAGGATGGGCACCGAAGGTAGGGCTCGACACGGCCCCCACCGCCCGGTGGGTCCGCCCGTCGGAGGCGCATCGCGATGACCGGAGCCGTCTCGCTGATCGTGGCCGTCCCCGCTGCCGTCGTGGGGGCGGCGGGTTTCGGGCTGGCCAGTGCCGCTCAGCAACGGGCCACCCACGAGGTCCCGATGACGGCGACGCTGAACCCCCGGCTCCTGGTCGACCTCGTCCGCCACCGGTGGTGGCTGATCGGGTTGGTCGCGACCGTGCTCGCGCTGGCGATGCAGCTCGTCGCGCTCGCGTTCGGCCCGCTGGCCGTCGTGCAGCCCCTGCTGGTCACGGGCGTGGTCTTCGCCGGCGTCTTCGCCGCGCTCCTGCACCGCCGCGCCCCCGACCGCTGGGTCGTCCTCGGCGGCCTGGTCACCGCCGCAGGCCTCGCCGCGTTCCTGCTCCTCGCCCGCCCCTCGACCCCCGCGCAGGGCGGGCGCCTCGACGTCACCGCCTCCCCCGCCTTCCTCGTCGTCCTGGTCGTGGTGGTCGTGGGGTGCCTGGTCTACGCCAGCCTGACGTCGCACTCGACGCGCGTGCTCGCCCTCGCCCTCACCACGGGGGTGCTCTTCGGCATCACGGCCGCGCTCATGAAGTCCGTGACATCGGCGGTGCGCGCCGGGCTCGGCGAGCTGGCGACCTCCCCCGCGCTCTACGCCGCCTGCGTCGTCGGGCCCGTGGGCTTCCTCCTGAGCCAGAACACGTTCCAGCAGGGCCGGCTCGTCTCGCCGTCCGTCGCGATCATCACCTCCGCCGACCCGGTGGTCAGCGTGTTCGCCGGCATCGCGTGGCTGGGCGAGGACCTCGAGACCTCGGGCCCGGCGATCGCCGGCCAGGTGGTCGCCGGCCTCGTCGTCCTCGCCGGCATCGCCGCGGTGACCCTGCGCGGCGAGGTGCTCCTGCGGCGCGGCGACGCCCCGGAGGACGCGGCGGTCTGGGAGAAGCCGTCGTCCGCCGACCCGGGCACGCGGCCGCCCACGGATCGCGGTCGATGAGGCCCGACGGCGCGCCCGCGCTCGTCACCGGCGCGTCCTCGGGCATCGGTGAGGCCATCGCCCGCCGGCTGGCCGGCCGCGCCCGCCCCCTCGTCCTGACCGGGCGCGACCGGACCCGCCTCGACGTCGTCGCGGCGGCGACCGGCGGGCGCGCCGTCGTCGCCGACCTCACCGACCCCGCCGGCCGGGCCGCGGTGACCGATGCCGTCGGCGTCGAGGTCGGCCTCGTCGTCCACGCCGCCGGGGCCGGCGTCGCCGCGCCGCTCGACGGCACCTCCGCGGCCGACGTCGACACCGTCCTCGCCACCGACCTCGCCGCGCCCGTGCAGCTCACCCGCGCGCTGTGGCCGGCGCTGCGCGCTGCCCGCGGTCACGTCGTCGTCGTCTCCTCGATCGCGGCGCTCGGCGTCGCCGACGAGGCCGCGTACTCCGCGGCGAAGGCGGGCCTGCGCGCGTTCGCCGACGCCCTGCGCCTCGAGGACGGCGCGGTCGGGGTGACCACCGTCCTGCCCGGCGCCGTCGACACCCCGTTCCTCGCCCGCCGTGGCTACGCCCGTGCCGTCCCGCGCCCGGTGCCGCCCGGCCGGGTCGCGGAGGCCACGCTGCGCGCGGTGGAGCGCGGCCGGGCCGAGGTCTTCGTCCCCCGCTGGCTGCGCGCCGCGTCCGTCGTCCACGGCATCGCGCCCGGTGCCTTCACCGCGCTGTCCCGCCGCTTCGGCGGCGCGTGACGGGTCGCTCCACGGGGCGGGGACGTGCCCGGCCCCGGGGCGGCACCCCCCGTGCGTGGGCCTCCCCGCGGGCCGTGGACGCGCGCACCGGGTCGTAGGCTGGTCATGTGGACGTCGAGGTCACCCGGCTGCCGGGGATCGGCACCAAGCAGGAGTTCACCACCGCGTCCGGGCGGCGCCTCGGGGTGTTGACCCACCGCGACGGTCACCGCGAGCTGCTCGTCTCGGGTCGGGACGACCCGGACGCGTGCAGCGCCTCGGTCGGGCTCACCGATGCCGAGGGCCAGGCGCTGGGCACGCTGCTCGGCGCGCCCAACCTCGTCGCGCAGCTGCAGGACCAGCAGCGCGAGGTCGAGGGCGTCTCGACCGCGCAGTTCCCGATCGGCGCGGGCTCGCCCTACGACGGGCGCACCCTCGGCGAGACCGCCATGCGCACGCGCACCGGCACGTCGATCGTGGCCGTCGTGCGCGACCACGTGGTCTCCCCGTCGCCGGGACCGGATTTCGTGTTCCGGGCGGGCGACCTCGTCGTGGTCGTCGGCACCGGCGAGGGTCTCGGCCAGGCCGCGACGATCCTCGAGGACGGCTGACCGTCCCGTGCACTCGGTCGCCCTCTCGCTGATCGAGCTGGGCGCGCTGTTCTTCGGGCTCGGGCTCCTCGGGCGGCTGGCGGACCGGCTCGGCATCTCCCCGGTGCCGCTCTACCTGCTCGGGGGCCTCGCGTTCGGTACCGGGGGACTGCTGCCGCTGGAGGGCATCGAGCCGTTCACGACCGTGGCCAGCGAGGTCGGCGTCGTCCTCCTGCTCCTGCTGCTGGGACTCGAGTACTCGGCGTCGGAGCTCGTCGGCGGCCTGCGGCGGTCGTGGGCGGCCGGGGTCGTCGACATGGTGCTCAACGCCGCGCCCGGCGCGATCGCGGCGCTGGTGCTGGGCTGGGGTCCCCTGGGCGCGCTGGCCATGGCGGGGGTCACCTGGGTGTCGTCCTCGGGGATCGTCGCCAAGGTGCTCGCCGACCTGGGACGGCTCGGCAACCGCGAGACCCCCGCGGTGCTCTCGGTGCTCGTCATGGAGGACCTCGCGATGGCCCTCTACCTCCCGATCACCACCGCGGCCCTCGCGGCGCTCGGGTGGGTGGCGGGCCTGCGGACCGTGGCCATCGCCGTGCTGCTCCTGGTCGTGGTGCTCGTGGTGGCGCTGAGGTTCGGCCGGGCGGTGTCGGCGATCGTCGAGTCGCCGACCACCGAGGTGTTCCTGCTGCGGATGTTCGGCATCGCCCTGCTCGTCGCGGGCGTCGCGTCGCAGCTGCAGGTCTCGGCCGGCGTCGGCGCCTTCCTGCTGGGCATCGCGATCGCCGAGGACACCGCCGAGAACGCCGTGCGGGTGCTCGCCCCGCTGCGGGACCTGTTCGCCGCCGTCTTCTTCGTGGTGTTCGGCCTCAACACCGACCCGTCGCAGGTGCCCGCCGTCCTGCCCGTGGCCGTCGTGCTGGCCGTGGTGTCGACCGCCACGAAGCTCGCGGCGGGCTGGTTCGCCGCGCACCAGATCGGGGTCGGCCCGCCGGGACGCTGGCGTGCCGGGGCGGCGTTGGTGGCGCGCGGCGAGTTCTCGATCGTCATCGCCGGCCTGGCCCTCACCACCGGCGCGGTCGACCCGGGCCTGGCGCCGCTGGCCACCACCTACGTGCTGCTGATGGCGGTCCTCGGTCCCGTGGCGGCCCGGGTCGTCGAGCCCGTGCACGGGGCGCTCACCCGCCGCCTGCGGTCCACGCCGGCCTGAGCGCCGCCGGGGCCTCAGGAACGGCGCGTCACGTGGGAGGCCGCCTCGCCCTCCCACGTGACGCGCCGCGGGCCCAGTCGCACCACCGACACGCCCTGCACCACCACGCCCACCGCGACGACGACGAGCGCGGCGCGGAAGCCGGCGAGGTCGATGAGCACGCCCATCGCCGGCGGGGCGAGCGCGGCGACGACGTAGGCCGCGCCCAGGGTCAGCGCCGAGACCGACGCCGAGGTCGCGCCGTCCGGGGTGCGCCAGGCGACGACGGCCAGGCCCAGCGGGAAGCCGGCTCCCACCCCGATCGCGGTGGCCACCACCCAGGGCCACGGTCCCAGCCCGGGCAGGACCGGCGCGGCCAGCATCCCGCCGACGCCGACCCCGCCGGCGACCACGCACAGTGCGGCCCACGGGCCCCAGGCGCGGCGGCGCTCGGCCAGCGCCGGGACGAGCAGGGCCGCGGGGATCTGCACGACGTTCCACATGCTCAGCACCACCGCCGCCGCCGCGGGCGAGAACCCCTGCGCCTCGTAGAACGGCGCCAGCCACGTCAACCAGGCGTAGAACTGCACCGACGACATCGCCTGGAACGCGAGCGCCAGGCGGGCGAAGCGGCTGCGCCACGGCAGGGCCACGGGCGTCACGGGCACGGCGGAGGTGTCGTGCAGCCGCCGCGTCACGGGCCACCACACGACGAGCGCCAGCACCGCGGGCAGCGCCCACGCCGCCAGCGCCCACCACCAGCCGCCGAGCACGTCGCGCAGGGGCAGCGCGGTCAGCGACGCGACGGTGGCACCGCCCATCATCGCGACGGTGTAGAGGCCGGTGGCCACGCCCGCGCGCTCGGGCAGGTGGTCGCGGACCACGCCGGTGATCGCGACGCCGGTGACCCCGATGCCGAGCCCGATCACCAGGCTGCCGCCGATGAGCGTGACGGCGGCCGGGAGCCCGCGGGCGAGGTTGCCGAGCGCGACCGCGGCCACGCCGATCGCCGCGGCCCGCTCGCGGTCGACCCGGCGCGCGAGCGCGGGCGCGGCGAACGAGCCGGCGCCCATCATCAGCACCGTGCCGGCCTGCACGACCCCGGCGAGGCCCGCGGAGAGCCCGAGGTCGGCGCGGACCGTCTCGAGCAGCGGCGGGTACACCGAGAGCGCGGCCCGCAGGTTGATCCCGAGCGCCAGCACCGCGAGCAGCACCACGGCCGGCCGGACGGGCCGGTCGGCGGCCCTCACGCGGCACCCCGGCTGCAGCGCCCGCCCGATCGGCGTGCTCCCCTTCTTGCTGCGTCGATGCGCGCGAGCCCCCCGTTCGCGAGCCCCGGAGGTCACGGGGCGGTCACTCGGCCAGACGGGTCGCGGCCGCGGCGACGCGCTCGTCGGACGCGGTGAGCGCGACGCGGACGTGCGAGGCCCCCGCGGGCCCGTAGAACTCGCCGGGCGCGACGAGGATGCCGCGCGCGGCGAGACGGTCGACGGTGGCGCGGCACGGTTCGCCCGCGGTGGCCCACAGGTAGAGCCCGGCCTCGGAGTGCTCGACGTGCAGCCCCGCGGCCTCGAGTGCCGGGCGCAGCACGGCCCGCCGGGCGTCGTAGCGGGCGCGGGTGGCCGCGACGTGCTCGTCGTCGCCCAGCGCGACCGTCATGGCCTCCTGCACCGGGCGCGGCACGATCATCCCGGCGTGCTTGCGCACGGCCAGCAGGTCGGCGACCAGCGCGGGGTCGCCGAGCACGAGGCCCGCGCGGTACCCGGCGAGGTTCGACGTCTTCGACAGCGAGTGCACGGCGAGCAGGCCGGTGAGGTCACCGCCGTGGACGGCGGGGTCGAGCACCGAGGTCGTGAGGACGCCGGGGCCGGGCAGGGCGAGGTAGCACTCGTCGGAGGCGACGACCGCGCCGAGCGCGCGCGCCTCGGCGACCCTGGCCGTCAACGCGGGCGCGTCGAGGACCCGGCCGGTGGGGTTCGACGGCGAGTTCAGCCAGACCAGGCGCGTCCCCGCGGGCAGCGGCTCGTCGTCACCGACGGCCGCCGTGCCGGCGCCGGCGAGCCGCGCCCCGACCTCGTAGGTCGGGTAGGCGAGGTGCGGGAACGCGACGACGTCGTCGGCACCCAGCCCGAGCAGGGTGGGCAGCCAGGCGACCAGCTCCTTGGAGCCGATGGTGGGCAGCACCGCGTCCGGGTCCAGGCCCTCGGTGTCCGAGAGCCCGGCCCGGTGGCGACGGGCCAGCGCGCCGACGGCGGCCTCCCGCAACGCCGGGGTGCCCCACGTCTGCGGGTAGCCCGGCGAGTCCCACGCCGCGCGCAGGGCCTCGCCGACCGCATCCGGCACCGGGTCGACGGGGGTGCCGACCGACAGGTCGACCACCCCGCCGTGGTGCGACCGGGCGACGGCGGCAGCGCCGGCCAGGCTGTCCCAGGGGAAGTCCGGCAGCGCCCGCCGCGTCCCGGTCGAGCTGCTGGTCACTCCCCCTGCGGCGGCAGGTCGGGCACGGGGCCCGCGTCACGGTCGACCTTGCCGACCTTGGAGGCGCCGCCCGGGGAGCCCAGCTCGTCGAAGAAGTCGACGTTGGCCTGGGTGTAGACCGACCACTGGTCCGGGACGTCGTCCTCGTAGTAGATGGCCTCCACCGGGCAGACCGGCTCGCACGCCCCGCAGTCGACGCACTCGTCGGGGTGGATGTACATCATCCGACCCCCTTCGTAGATGCAGTCGACAGGGCACTCCTCGATGCACGCCTTGTCGAGCACGTCGACACACGGTTCGGCGATCACGTACGTCACGTCTGCTCCTGCTCCTCACTCACGTCGTCGGCGGACCGGCCCTGGCCGCGGTGGTGTCACGCGGGCCCGGTCCGCCCCGGCGAGTATCCCGGTCGCGTCGCCCGAGCGCCCGTGCGGGGGCGCCCCGATCGGCCTCGCGTGCCATGGCGGCCGTCACACCCGGCCCAGGTCAGCGCCTGCGGCCCTGCTCCCGCGCCACCCAGGCGGCCGCCGCGCGGGCCGCCCGCTTGAGCCCCGAGCGCTCGCTGCGGTAGCTGGCCAGGGCGCCGACCACGGGCAGGTTGGCCAGCACCCGCCAGAACGTGCGGCCCTGCGGGCGCCGGTCGAGCTCCTGCTGCAGGCCCCACAGGGTGCGACCCATCCGCCACACGGCGCGGGCCAGGGCGGCGAGGCGGCCCCGTTCCTCCTCGTGCTCGCCGGACCCGACACCGCCGCTCAGGTCGCCGGCCTCCCGCTCGACGTCGGTGCCGTGCGGGTCGCCGTGGCGGGTCGGGTCGACGTCGCGGCCGAACAGCACGGCGGCCAGCAGGCGCACCTGCTCGTCGCGGCCGTCCACGCCGTGCTCGCTGGCGATGGCGCACACGACCAGGCCCTGCGCGCCCAGCCCGAGGATGTCCGAGACGGGCAGCCGGCGCGCCAGGGCGCCGCCGATGCCGGGGATCGAGGCCACCGCGGAGGTGAAGCGCCCGACCCGCGAGACCCACCAGCGGTCGCGCTCCTCCGGGCTCATCGCCTGCCAGCGCGGGGTGCCGGGCAGCTTGGAGGTGGCCAGGCGGTCGAGCACCCGCGCCCGCGCCGCGCGGAAGGCGCGCCCGATCCTCCCGCGGCGCGTGCTGGGCGCGGGCAGGCGCTCGGTGTCGCCCGCGCCGTCCTGCACCTCGATCGCGCGCCGCCGGGCCAGGCGCCCGAGCCGGAAGGGGTCGGCGTCGCGCAGTCCGCGCAGCACCGGCCCCGTGGCGGCCACGAAGGGGCGCAGGACGCGGACGACGTGCTCGTCGGGAATGGCGGGCATGGCGCCACGTTTCCCGACGCGGCCGTTCCTCAACCGCGCGCGCTCATCCGGGGGCGCCGTGCACCCGGTGCCGGGCGCCGCGCCACGACAGTGCCAGCGCGCCGGGCACCACCCCGGCCGCGAGCAGCAGGACCGCCCGCCAGTCCGGCGGCAGCACGCCGGCACCGGCGGGGCTCCACAGGCCGGCGACCAGGACGGTCAGCGTCCAGACCGCGAGCGGCACCAGCGGCGCCCGCGACCCGGGCAGGACGGCGTCGGCGCCGAGCACCAACACCGGTGTGGTCAGGGCCGCGACCAGCGCCGCGATCGGCAACGGGACGCCCCCGTCGCCGACGCGCAGGGTCAGCCACGCCATCTCGGTCCACGCGAGCAGCACCGCGTCCACCGCGAGCACGGCGACGGCGATCGCGGCGAGGACCGTGCGGCGGCGGGGGGGCGTCGGGGAGGAGCGAGGGTCGCCCTCGCTGCTTCCCACGCAGCCAGGGCGTCCCTCGCTCCCCACCTCGGCCCCGTTCACGTCGACCCGACCAGCGCGTCCAGGCCGCCTTCGGGGCCACGCAGGTGCACGAAGCTCTCGACGCCCAGCACCGGCTGGGCCAGGCCGTTGGACAGCGCGAACACCGGCGGCTCGTGGCCGTCGTCGTGGACCTCGATCTGGGTGGCGTGGGCGCGCAGGGCCGCGAGCTTGGCGACGCGGGCGCCCGCGAGCTCGACCCGCGTCGTGATGGTCGCGTCGGGCACGGTCGGCAGGTCCTCGACCGGCGGCACCGGCCACGGCAGCCCGCCGCGGCGCCGCAGCGCCTCCAGCCCCGCGGCGACCTCGTCGCGGGGCGCGGCGGTGGCCACCACGGTGATCGTCGCCGCGTCGGGGTCCACCGCGGTGACGGCGGCCATCGTCACCTCGTGGGCCCGCACGTGGTCCGGGTGGCCGTAGCCGCCGTCCCGGTCGTAGGTGACGACCACGCCCGGTGAGACCTCGCGCAGCACCGCGACCAGCGCCTCGACCTGCGCGTCGGCCGTGCCGGGGGCGGCGAAGGCGTCGGGGGAGATCGTGACCGGCGCCGCGGCGTGGATGCCCTCGCCGACCCGCACCATGCCCGAGTCGTGCCAGGTCCCCGCGCCGCCGAGCCAGCGCTGGTCGGTGACCCCGAGCGCGTCGCAGGCCCGGGCGAGCTCGCCCTCGCGGTACCTGCCGAGCGCGTCGCCGGACAGGTGCTGCAGGCCCGGCGGGATCACCTCACCCTGCTCGCCGCGGTTGCCCGTCACGAGCGTCACCGGCACCCCCGCGGCCGTGGCGAGGGCCATCAGCCCGCCACAGGTGATCGTCTCGTCGTCCGGGTGTGCGTGGACGAGGAGCAGCGGACCGGGGCTCACGAGCACGCAACGGTAGGTGTTCGACGGGTCGGGGCCGCCCACCGGGTACGGGCACGACATGGACGACCTGACCTGGTCGGTCTCGTGGGAGACCGAGCTGGACGACGCGGAGCACCCGGCGCTGGCCGGGCTCCTGGCCCGGGCCTACCCGCACGAGGCCCACCGGTTCGGCGCGGGGTGGACCTGGACCGGCGCGCGACCCGAGCTGCGTGTCGTCGCCCGGCGCACGGGCGTCCCCGTGGCGCACGCGGGGATCATCCGCCGGTTCCTGCGGGCGCTCCCCGACGAGGGCCCGGCACGCGAGGTCCTGGTCGGCGACGTGGGCCTCGTCGCCGTCGACCCCGACCAGCACGGGCGGGGGCTCGGGCGGGCGCTGCTGGCTCGGGTGGTCGAGACGCTCGTGGGTCTCGACACCCCCTTCGGCTTCCTGACCTGCGGCCCCGACGTGGAGGGCTTCTACCGCGCGGCGGGCTGGACGCGCCTCGACGACGTCGCCGTCCGCACGATCACCCTCGACCACCGCGGCGTGACCGACCACGACCCGGCGATGGTGCATGCCGCGGGCCGCCCCCTCGCCGACTGGCCGGCCGGGCGCACCGTGGCGCGCGACGGGCAGATGCCCTGACGCGCCCTACTCGGCCCGCACCAGGCGCGGGGGCTCGGCGAAGTGGCAGGCCGTGGGGTGGTCGGTGGCGTGCCCGGTGCCCGGGCGGAGCCCGAGGGCCGGGGGCTGCTCGGCGCAGACCTCCTGGGCCTTCGGGCAGCGGGTGCGGAAGCGGCAGCCCGACGGCGGGTCGGCCGGGCTCGGGACATCGCCCTCGAGGCGTATCCGCGCGCGCCGCACCGTGGGGTCCGGCACCGGCACCGACGACAGCAGCGCCTGCGTGTAGGGGTGGCTCGCCCGCGCGTAGATCTCCTCCGCCGTGCCGGTCTCGACGATCGAGCCCAGGTACATCACCGCGACGCGGTCGCAGAGGTGCCGCACGACGCCCAGGTCGTGGGCGATGAACAGGTAGGCCAGCCCGAACTCGCGCTGCAGGTCGGAGAGCAGGTTCAGCACCTGTGCCTGGATCGAGACGTCGAGGGCCGACACGGGCTCGTCGCACACGATCACCTTCGGCCGCAGCGCGAGCGCGCGGGCGATGCCGATGCGCTGACGCTGGCCCCCCGAGAACTGGTGCGGGTAGCGGCGGATGTGCTCGGGGTTGAGCCCGACCACCTCGAGCAGCTCCTGCACCCGCCGACGGCGGTCGCCCTTCGGCGCCACCTCCGGGTGGATGTCGAAGGGCTCGCCGACGATGTCGCCGACCGTGCGACGCGGGTTCAACGAGGTGTACGGGTCCTGCAGGACGATCTGCATGTCCCGTCGCCACGCCTTCAGGGCCGCGCCCCGCTTGGCGAAGAGGTCCTCGCCCTCGAACTGCGCCGTGCCGCTGGTCGGGGGGATCAGGCGCATGAGGACCTGGGCCAGCGTCGACTTCCCGCACCCCGACTCCCCGACCACGCCGAGCGTCTCGCCCGGCGCCAGGTCCAGCGAGACACCGTCGACCGCGCGCACGTGCCCGATCGTGCGGCGGAACAGCACGCCCCGCGTCACGGGGAAGTGCTTGACGAGGTCCCGGACGGAGAGCACCGGCTCCCTCATCCCGACACCACATCCTGCGTCGCGGGACGGTCCGGCCCCTCGGCCACGAACTGCTCGGCGAAGTGGCAGGCGGCCCGGTGATCCGGCGCGCCCACCTCCCGCAGGGGTGGCACCTCGTCGGTGCACACGTCCTGCGCGTACGCGCACCGCGGGTGGAACGGGCAGCCGTGCGGGATCGCCGACAGGCTCGGCGGCAGCCCGGGGATCGGCCGCAGCACGGCGCCCGCTCCCCCGACACCCGCGTCGTCCACGCGGGGCACCGAGTCCATCAGCCCGCGGGTGTACGGGTGCCCGGGGCGGGCGTAGAGCGTCGCGGCGTCGGCGTGCTCGACGATCCGCCCGGCGTACATCACCGCGATCCGGTCGGCGACCTCGGCGACCACGCCGAGGTCGTGGGTGATCAGGACGAGGCCCGTTCCCCGCTCGCGACGCAGCTCGTCGAGCAGCTCCATGATCTGCGCCTGCACCGTGACGTCGAGCGCGGTGGCGGGCTCGTCGGCGATGAGCAGCTCCGGGTCCAGCGCGAGCGCCATCGCGATCATGGCGCGCTGCCGCATGCCGCCGGAGAACTGGTGCGGGTACTCCTTCACGCGCTGCTTCGCGTTCGGGATGCGCACCAGGTCGAGCATCTCGGCGGCCCGGACCATCGCGTCCCGGCGGGACATGCCGCGCCGGAACCGGAACTGCTCGGCGATCTGGAAGCCGACGGAGTAGACGGGGTTCAGCGCCGACAGCGCGTCCTGGAAGATCATCGCCATCGACTCGCCGCGCAGCAGCCGCCGCCGTTCCTCGTCGGCGCCGAGCAGCTCCTCGCCGCGGAAGCGCACCGCGCCGCCGGTGATCCGCCCCGGCGGCGTGTCGAGGATTCCCATGATCGTCTGGGCGGTGACGCTCTTGCCCGAGCCGGACTCGCCCAGCACGGCCAGCGTCTCGCCCTCGTCGACGTGGCAGCTCACGCCGTTGAGCACCGACGCGGTCCCGCGGCCCCGGCCGAACTCGACGCGCAGGTCGTCGACCTCGAGGAGGTGCTCGTCCATCGCCGTCACCGTCCCCTCGGGTCGAAGGCGTCGCGGACGGCGTCGCCGAGCATGACGAACGCGAGCACCGCGACGACCAGGAAGGCGGCGGGGAAGAACAGCGCCTGCGGGATGTCCGCCACGCGCTCCTGCGCCTCGGAGATCATCACGCCCCAGGAGACGACCGGGTCGCGCAGGCCGATGCCCAGGAACGACAGCGCGGCCTCGGCGCCGATGAACACGCCGAACTGGATGGTCGCGAAGACCAGCACCGGCGCGAGGGTGTTCGGCAGGATGTGCCGCCCGACGATGCGCAGCGGGCCGGCACCGAGGGCGCGGGCGGCCTTCACGTAGTCCTGCTGGCTGATCTCCAGCGCCGCCGCCCGCATGATGCGCATGGCCAGCGGCCAGGACAGCACGACGATCGTGAGCACCACCTGGGTGACGATGCGGACCTCGCCGACGATCCGGCCGGGCTGGTTGAAGGTCGTGAGGATGACGATGCCGCCCAGGATGAAGGGCAGCCCGGCGAAGACCTCGCCGACCCGGGAGACCAGGCCGTCGACCCAGCTGCCGCGGTACCCGGCCACGAGACCGGCCATCGCCCCGACCAGCACCGTGCCCAGGCTGGCGAGCAGCCCCACGGTCAGGGTGGGGGCGGCCCCGTGGATCGCGCGGGCGTAGATGTCGCGCCCCTGCAGGTCCCGCCCGAGGACGGCGTCCGGCGAGGGGTCGGCCCCGGAGAGGGCGAGGTCGGCGACGCGGGGGTCGACCGAGGTGAACAGCGACGGCCACAGCGCCATCACCAGCAGCACGAGGATGAGCGTCGACGCGATCCAGAACAGCGGCCGCCGACGCAGCTGCGCCCAGCCGTCGACCCAGAGGCCGCCCCTCCCGGCGGACTCGTCGACCGCTGCCGCCTCGTCGGGCTCGGCGCCCCGCGCCCGCAGGGCCGGTGCGGTGTCAGTCATATCGGATCCTCGGGTCGAGCACGGCGTAGAGCAGGTCGACGACCAGGTTGGCGAGCAGGAAGACGATGACGAGCAGGGCGACGATGCCCACCACGGTGGCGATGTCCTGCTGCTGGATGCCGCGGAACACCAGCCCGCCGATGCCGCGGATGTTGAACACGCCCTCGGTGAGGATCGCCCCGCCCATGAGCGCCCCGACGTCGTAGCCCAGGAAGGTGACGACCGGGATCAGCGAGTTGCGCAGCATGTGCACCCCGACCACGCGACGCCGGGTCAGGCCCTTGGCGACCGCGGTGCGGACGAAGTCGGCGCGGCGGTTCTCCATGAGGCTCGTGCGGGTCAGGCGGGCGATGTAGGCCATCGACAGCGCGCCGAGCACGAGTCCCGGGACGAGCAGCTGGCCGATCGTCGGGTCGCCCGGGACCGACGGCCGGATCCAGCCGAGCTCCACCCCGAGGACCTGGCGCAGGACCAGGCCGGTCACGAAGACGGGCAGGGCGATGAGCACCAGGGTCGAGACGAGCACGAGGTTGTCGACGAACCCGCGCCCGCGCAGGCCGGTGAGCACCCCGGCGGCGATGCCGATGACGGCCTCGATGGCCACGGCGACCAGGGCCAGCTTGATCGTGATCGGGTACGCGTCGGCGATCAGCGTCGACACCTCGGTGCCCGAGAACGTCTGCCCGAAGTCGCCCGTGAGCAGGGCGCCCAGGTACTTGAGGTACTGGACGACCAGGGGGTCGTCGAGGTTGTAGCGCTCGGTCATCTCGGCGATGTACGCCGGCGAGCAGGCCCGCTGGCCGCACTTGCCGGCGAACGGGTCGTCGGAGATCCCCCAGACCAGGAAGTAGACGAGGAACGTCGTGCCGAGGAAGACGGGAACGAGTTGCAGCAGGCGCCGCGCGGTGTAGCGGCCCATGAGGGGGCGCCTCAGTCCTGCGGCGCGAGCTGGAACGACGTGGTGACCAGGCGGTCGAGCGGGTTGCGCTCACCCGAGACGAGCCGCTGCGAGTCGCCGTAGAGGATCGGGCGGGTGTAGATCGGGATGACGGGCATGTCCGCCAGGATCATCCGCTCCGCCTGCTGGTAGCCCGCGACCGCGGCCTCCCGGGTCGGGGCCTGGTCGGCCGCCGACAGCTGGGCGTCCACGGCCGGGTTGGAGTAGCCGCCGTCGTTCGAGGACGCCCCGGTGCGGTAGAGCTGCGTCAGGAACGTCTCCAGGTTCGGGTAGTCCCCGATCCACCCCGTCCGGAAGAGCCCGGTGAACCCCTGGCTGTTCGCCAGTCGGCGCAGCTCGGAGAACGACGGCACCGGGGTGTAGCGGGCGTCGATGCCGAGGTTCTGCCGCAGCTGGTTGGTCACCGCCTGCATCCACACGTCGTGCCCGCCGTCGGAGTTGGCGGTCAGCGTCAGCGGCCCCGGGAAGCCGCCCGCCTCGGCCAGGAGCTGCCGGGCGCGCTGCGGGTCGAACCGGCAGGCCACGCCGCACTGGTCGGGCAGGTAGCCCTCGGCGGCCGAAGTGGCCAGCCCGTCCATCGGGTTGTACACCCCGTTGAACAGCTGGTCGACGATCAACCGGCGGTCGATGGCCATGGAGAAGGCCTGACGGATCCGCGGGTCGGCGAAGCGCGGGTCGTAGAGCGGGAAGGTGAGCGTGGTGGTGCTCAGGCCCTCCTTGAGGTGGGCGCGGTCACCGAGGTCCTGGCGCCACCGGCCGCCGGAGAGGGCCGACGAGGGGATCGCCTTGACGTGGTCGAGGTTGCCGGACACGAGGTCGTCGTAGGCGGTCTGCAGCTCGCTGTAGACGCGGTACTCGAGCCGGGACACCGTGGGCTTGATGTCGCCGGCGTACTGGTCGTTGCGGACCAGCGTCAGGTTCTGGTTCGGCGTCCGCGCCTCGAAGCGGTACTCGCCGTTGCCGATGGGCCGCTCCTCCCAGGCCTGCTGGTTCTGGAAGAACGCGGTCGGCAGCGGGTAGTAGGCCGAGTACCCCAGGGTGGTCGGGAAGATCGTGAAGGGCTGCTCGAGCGTGACGGTGAAGGTCTGCGGGTCGACGACGCGCAGCCCGCTCATCGTCCGCGCCGTCGGCGCCTCGGTGCTGACCTCGTCGTAGCCCTGGATCTTCTCCATGAACGACTGGGCCTGGGCGGCGTTCGGGCCGTACGCCGTCCAGTTCCACGCGTCGACGTAGTTCTGGGCGGTCACCGGGGTGCCGTCGTGGAACGTCCAGCCGGGCTCGAGCCGGATCGTGAACGTCGTGTTGTCCGTGGTGTCGATCGCCGCCGCGGTCTCCAGCTCGGGGCGCGCCGTGTCGACGTCGTAGCGGACGAGGCCGGCGAACAGGGCGCCGATGACGTCGCCGCCGTTCTGCTCGGTGGTGTTCCCGGGGACGAGCGGGTTCTCCGGCTCGCCCCAGTCGAGCGTGACGGTCTCGGAGGACCGGTCGTCCCCTCCCCCGCCACAGGCGCTGGCGACCAGCACCACGGCCAGCAGCGCGGCCACGGTGGTGGCCAGGCGGCGCAGCGACAACGTTCCTCCTCGTGGTGTCGGGACTCCGGGTCCCTCGCGGGGGCCACGCTTCGGAGGCACGTGTTCACCGCGTGTGATCCGGCGCGGGAAACCTAGGGACAACCTGAGAAGTCGGCAAGACGTTCGCCCGTTGCCCACAGGACGACCGTCGAAACGTCATCTTCTCGTCAGGTGGAACCGGACGAAGGAGTCAGTTGAGGCCGTCGTCGCCGCGCTGGGTCGGGGGCGGCGGGACCCAGCGGTCGGCGCCGGCGAACGGGCTCGCGGTGAGGGGGCCGACGACGACGTCCGTGCGCTCGGCGGGCCCCACCAGCACGGACGCGGCCTGGAACAGCGGGACGGTGGGCAGCGCCGACCACAGCACGGGCTCGGCGAGGGCGAGCGCGGTGTCGGTGGAGACGGCGCCGGCCGAGGCGGCGTCGAGCAGGGACTGCAGTGCCGGGTCGCAGAAGCCGGTCGCGGTCAGGGCCTCCGAGGCCTGGGGGTCGGTGAGCTCCTCGAGGTACTCGGTGGTCTCCTCGGCGGCGTCCTCGGGGTCGGCCGGGGCGCCGTCGGCCGTCGGCGCGGAGGCGTCGGTCGACGTCGGCGCCGCACCGGTCGCCGAGGCCGCGGGCGCCGCGCTGGTCGGGGGCGAGGTGCTGGTGGGGGCGGCCGGGGTGCTGGGCGCGGCGGCGGTGGCGCCCGGGGCGGCCGGGGTCGCCGCGGCGGCCGCGAGGTCGACGGCGGGGTCGTCGCCGGTCTGACCGGAGGTGGACGGCGCGCGCCCACCGGGACAGCCGACCATCGACGCGAGGTCGGTCAGGGGGTCCTCCCCGATCGGCAGGGCCACGACGGTGATGTCGGCGACCGCGAGGTCCGACGGCGAGTTGGGCGTGGGCGGCACGGTCGTCGAGGTGGTGCTCGACGTGGTGCTCGACGCCGTGGTGCTGCCCGCCGGGAGGGGCACGCTGGGCGTGGTCGGCGTGGTCGGCGTGGTCGGCGTGGTCGGCGTGGTCGGTGTGGTCGGCGTCGTCGGGGTGACCGGGCGGGGTCCGGTGGTGGTCGTCGACACGGGCCCCCGTCCGGGCGGGAAGTCGGTGGTCCCGGCGTCGGCGACCACCACCGACGGGATGCCGGCGGCCCGCAGCTGCGTGCCCAGGGTGGCGACGAGGCGGCCGAACGGCGCCACCTGCGCCGGCGCGGCGAGCCGCAGGACGAGCGGGCGGCCGTCGCGGGTCCACGTGCCGTCCTCGCCGCGGGTGTAGCCGGCCTCGGTGAGCAGGCGCGCGGCCTCGCCGAGGTCGCGGCCCGCGGCCGGCGAGTCCGCGGGCAGGGTGGCGCGGTAGCCCGGCTGCGACGGGGCGCGGGAGAAGGCGTCGGCCGGGAGGTCCGCGGCGGGGCCGCCGTCGGTGCCCACCCTGCGCAGCGCGTCCCGGTCGATCGACGCCGCCACGGCCTGGCGGACCCGCAGGTCGGCCAGCGGTCCGTCGTCACTGCGCAGGGCGAGCTGCACGAGCGCGGGCTCCGGCAGGGTACGGACGGTCAGCTCGGAGCCGGCCGTGGCCAGGGCGGCGAGGTCGTCGGCGCCGGCGCGGAACTGCGTGGCCACCACGTCGCCGGAGCGCACCCGGTCGATGAGCGACGTGGCGTCGGCGGCCTGGAAGACGATCTCGTCGGGCACCGCGGGCGTGCCCCAGTAGCGGTCGTTGCGGGCCAGCGTGACCTGCCCGCGGATGCGGTCGACGACGCGCACCACGAACGGCCCCGCGGAGACCGGGATGCTGTCGGTCAGCGCGCCGCCCCACGAGCCCGGCGCGTCCTTGAGCAGGTGTGCCGGGAGCAGGTGGTCGAACAGCGTCGGCCACGCCGGGAAGGGACGGTCGAACACCACGTCGACGGCCTTGCCGCCCGCGCGGGAGCGGACGTCGCTGATCGCGCGGTATCCCGCGGCGCCGACGACGCCGGGCTGGCTGCGCATCTGCTGCCAGAGGTAGACGAAGTCCTCGGCCGCCACCGGGGCGTTGTCCGACCAGCTCGCCGCCGGGGCGATCTCGTAGGACACGGTGTACGGGTCGGTGTCGGTGACACGCGCGGAGGTCACCACGGTGGTGTCGAGGCGCGGCTCGCCGTCGGGTCCGGGGCGGAACGCCGAGGGCAGCACGAGCGAGGCCATCGCGCGGGCGGTCGGGGTGTCGTCGGCGACGCGGTGCGGGTTGAAGCCGACGCCGAGGTCGTCGACCCCCAGGCGCAGCTCGGTCGGGTCGGGCTCGAGCTGGGGCGTCGGGGCGGGTGCCGGGGTGGGCACCTGACCGACCACGGGCGGCGGGGCGCCGGAGCAACCCGCCAGGATCGCGAGGGCGAGCAGGAGGGCGGGGAGGACTCCGACGGCGCGCCGGGGACCACTCACAGCCTTCGTCCGGGCCCTTCTTCCTCGAGGATCGCCTGGGTCGTCCACGGCCGGGCGCCCCGGGAGGGGACCGCCCGTCCGGCGACCTCATCGTGGCACGGTCGCCGGGCGCACAACGCCGAGGGGTCTGGTCCCGGAGCGGAGCGCGAGGTTAGCCTCACCTTCGTGGGCAGGAAGAAGGACAAGGACTCCGGTGAGCCGAAGGCACCGAAGGTGCCGGGTCACCTCGCCGCGTACGCCCACGCCGCCCCGCTCACCGGCGCCAAGAAGATCAAGAAGCAGTGCTGCCGGTCCTCGCCCCGCTGCAAGGGCTGCCCCGTCCTGCTCATGCGCGCGGCACGGCTGGCCGACGCCGGCGTCAGCGGCAAGGACCTCAAGAAGGCGTTGAAGAAGGCCCGGGCTGCCTGAGCAGGTCCCCGAGGTCGGGCAGGACCGCGCGGTCGGCGTCCAGCCAGTCCAGGCCCTCGAGCTCCTCGGGGGCCACCCACCGCAACGCGTCGTGCTCGAGCGCCGTCGGCTCGCCGCCGGTGCGGCAGGCCCGGATCCGCAGCACGCGCTCGCCCGGCAGCGCCACCTCCGGACCGACCCGGTCGCCGACCACGACGTCCAGATCCAGCTCCTCACGCAGCTCGCGGGCCAGGGCGGCCGCCTCGTCCTCGCCGGGCTCGACCGCGCCGCCGGGCAGCTCCCACCGGCCCGCGGCCGCCGCCGGCCGGGTCCGTCGCGCCGCCAGCACCCGGCCGTCGCGCACGACGGCGGCCCCCACCACGATGCGCGCCACGTCGATCAGTGTGCGGCCCCCCGAGCCCGTGCCAGGATGCGGGTCATGGCCGATCTGCTGGACGAGGACGCGATCAGCGAGGCCCTCGGGCGCCTGCCCGGCTGGCAGCGCGAGGACGAGGCGACGATCGTCCGGTTCGCGAAGCTGCCGAGCTTCCGCGAGGCGATCGCGACGGTGGACGAGGTGGCCGACCTCGCCGAGGAGCACGACCACCACCCGGACATGGACATCCGCTTCAACAGCCTGAAGTTCAAGCTGTCGACGCACTCCGAGGGTGGCCTCACGGCGAAGGACACCGACCTCGCGGGGAAGATCTCGGCCGTCCTCGACCGACGCGGCGCCGACTGAGCGCCGCGCCGCCGGAGTCCCTGCGTTCCGGCCCCTTCGTCGCGGTCCTCGCCGCGACCGTCCTCGCCTTCGGCGGCTACGCGCTGATGCTGCCCGTGGTGCCGCTGCACGCCGCCGCGGGCGGGGCGTCGCCCGCCGCCGCGGGCGCGACCACCGGCGTCTTCATGGCCTCCACGGTCGCCGCGCAGCTCACGGTGCCGGCCGTCCTGCGCCGCATCGGACCGCGCGCCGGGCTCGTCGTCGGCGTACTGGCGCTCGGCGCGCCCGCGGTGCTGATGGTGGTCACCGCCGCCCTGCCGGTGCTCTTCGCGGTGGCGGTCGTGCGCGGGCTCGGGTTCGGCCTGGTGACGGTGACCGGTGCGGCCCTGGTCGCCGACCTCGCCCCGCCCGCGCGACGCGGGCGCGCCACCGGCCTCTACGGCCTCGCGGTCGGCCTGCCGCAGCTCGCCCTGCTCAGCGGCGGGGTGTGGGCCTACGAGGCGCTCGACGGCGCCTGGGTGCTGCTTGCGGGCGCGCTGCTGCCGGTGGCCGCGGCGCCGGCGTGCTGGCGCCTCCCGGGGCGCTCCGTGGCGGCGACGGACGGGACGCCGTCCCGGCGGGCGCTGCCGGCGGATGCGGTGACCGGGCCCTGGACCGCGATGGTGGTGTCGGCCGCCGCGGCCGGCGGGGTGATCACGGTGCTGCCGCTGTGGACCCCCGCGCCGGGGACGCCCGGGCTCGCAGGCGGCACGGTCGTCGCCGCCGTCGCCCTCGCCGTCCTCACCGCCGGCCAGCTCCTGGGGCGCGGGATCTCCGGGGAGATCGCGGACCGCGCGCGGCCCGCGGGTCCGGTGATCACGCTCGTGGGGCTCGGGGTCGTGGCCCTCGGCGCCGCCGTGGTGGGACTGGGCGGGACGAGCGCCGGCTGGGTCGTCCTCGCCGGTGCGGGGCTCGTCGGGCTGGGGTTCGGCGCGGTGCAGAACGACACCCTGCTCTCCCTGTTCGCCCGTGCCGGCCCCGAGCGGTCGAGCACCGCGAGCACGTGGTGGAACACCGCCTACGACGCCGGCACCGGCCTCGGTGCCGCCGCCCTCGCCGCGGTGCTCGGCGGCCTCAGCGGCGCGGCGGCGTTCGTCATCGCCGCCGGCGCGTGCCTCCTCGTCGCGCCCATCGCCGCCCGGCGGCCGCGCAGGGAGGGGACGCGGGCGAGGTGACGGTGCTTCGGTGACCGCAGCACCCGTGCATGTGCTCCGGGTGCTCGCGGGGTCTCGTCATCTGGCGCAGACTCGGGGCGCATGGAGGCGGTGGAATCGAGGAACGCGCTGCGCGGCGCCGTATACCGAGGCGACGGGGCGGTGATCGTCGCCGGGCTGGCGGCGCTCGATCGTTCACCCGGTGGACCTCGACGAGCTCGCCGGCGTCCTCGAAGGCGACCCAGTTGAGCTCCCGGTGCTGCGGCGGGACCGAGGTGACCTAGGTTCAAGATCGCATCGAGACGGACATGGCCTTGTCGTCATGGCCTCGTCGTCATCGTCTCGTCGTCGCTGGTGGGTGGTCGCCGGCGGCCTCCGCCGGGAAGTTCTTCATGATCCTCGACGGGCTGCCGTGGTTCACGCCCCCACCCTGGATCGACCCCGAACGACAACGAAGACCCGGCGGACGACCCCGCATCCCCACCCGATCACGATGACACTGCCGTCCTCACCCGACAGCGGCGCTACCGGATCACCCGGACGGACGCGAGTGGCACCCACGAGTGGCGGGAGGACACCTACTCGAGTGGTCTCCGCGGGCGTTCGGGCGAGTCCGCGTCGTCGCTGCTCACGGGCCCAGTGACGCTCGCGATGAGCGCGTGCCGGCCCGCGGCGGGTCGGCGTCCCGGTGACGGAGGCGGGCGTGCTCAAGAAGGTGCTGTTCTCGGCGCTGTTCGGCGCGGTGGTGATGATGGGCTCCGCGCAGGCGGGTTACCTCACGCCGTCCACGCTGCCCACGCCGTCGGGACAGGCGCCACCCCCCGCGCTCTCCGGCGTGGTCACGCCGGTCGTCCCCCCGCCTCTCGCTCCGGGCGCTCCGGCCGCCTCCGCGCCGCTTCCCGCCGGACCGGTGGGCGCGACCACGCCGGGCGCGGTCGGCCCGGTGGGCACCGCGGGCGGCACCGACGGGGGCGCGGCAGCATCCCGGTCGGCCGGGCAACCGACGCCCGAGGGCGCGTCCGGACGCGGCTCGGGCGGATCCGGCGGCTCTCCTGCCGGCTCCGGTGGCTCCGGCGACCCGGGCTCGTCCGGCGGATCGAGCGCGTCGGGCGGGTCCGGCTCGTCCACGAGCTCGGGTGGCTCCTCGGGCGGGTCGGGCTCGAGCGGCGCCTCGTCGAACGACGACGGCGGCGTGCGCGCCGGGGTGTGCGTCGAATGGCTGCTCGGGAAGTGCGTGCGCGTCGGGCTGGGGTGAGCGTCAGGACGTGGTGACGCGCTCCCGCGCCGACGGCGTGGCCGCACGCTCGGCGTCCCGCACCGCGGCGATCGTGTCGTCGAGCAGGGCGATCAGCATGCGGTCGCGGGCCGCGCTGTCGAGGTCGGCCACGCGGGCGGCCACCAGCAGGTGTGCGCAGGCGTGATTGACCGGGCCGACGTGCAGCAGCGTCGCCATCCGTCCGCCGCGCCCGTCCTCGCCGCGTCCGCGACGTCGGGGCCCGGCGGCCGCGCGCCGCTCGAGGCGGCGCAGCAGACGGGGGAAGAAGCGGTTACCGGGGTCGATGGCCAGGCCGGCGCGCGCGATGGTCTCGAGCACGATCGGCCGCACCTCGACCTCGGTGCTGCGCCCCAGCCCGATCAACGTCACCGCGCGGGTGGCGAGCTGCTGGCGTGCGGTGGACGAGACGGCGTCGTTGACCTGCCACGCGACGGCGGCGAGGGCGGGATGGGTGCACCGCGGGCGATCGGTGAACCGTTCGCCGGCGAGCACGGAGACGTACTCCATGAGGCAGCTGCCGGCCTCCGCATCGCGGTGGGCGCCGGCTTCGAGGACGGGCAGGCCCTCCGGAGGGCGTGTGGACGTCATGGGAAGCTCCCTTCCCGGCCCCGGGCCCTCTCGCCCGGTCGGATGGTCCCACCGTAGTCCGATTCCGCCGCCATGGCAGGGGGTCCGGACGAGCGAATCGGAGGACGGGCTCGCTCAGCGCTCCGAACCGATGACGGTGGTGGCGGTCAGAGCGGCGAGGACGGCGCCGACCGTCGGCGACACCAGCCGGCGGATGTCCTGGGAGACCCCGAGCGGGACGTGGTGGCCCATCGCGACGGCCCGCGCGCGCTTGGCGGCCAGGACGGGGTCCGCGGGGCTCAGGGCGCGGACGCGGCGCCCGTGGTGCAGCAGGACGACGAGCATCGCCACCGCCTCGTCGGGCTCCTCGCCGTCGAGCACGGCGCGGACGGCGGCCCGGTCGTGGTGCAGCGCGTCGACCTCGTGCACCCGCAGGGCGGAGCCGAACACCGGCATCGCGAGGTAGCCGAACACCCGCCGCGGTTCTCGGCCGGCCAGCCCGCGCTCGACCAGGCGGTCCATCGTCCGCCGGATCATCTGGGCGCCGCGGTTGCCGGTCACCGCGTGCTGCAGGTCGGACTTCGCGCCGCCGTGCGCGAGCAGGCTGTCGGCGACCCAGGAGAGCAGCGGGTCGTCGATCCCGACCGGCCCGCGGCGGTACGCGGTGCCCGCGTCCAGCAGGGACGCGTCGAGCAGCAGCTCCACCATCGCCGCGGCCACGAGCAGGCCCGCGGGCTCGGTGAGCGTGGACACGGGGCGGCCGTCGTCGTCGCCGAGGACCCACGCGACCCGCTCGGGCAGCGTCAGGTCCGCGGTCCGAGGCGACCACCGCTCCGAGCGCACGGCGACAGCCTAGGCAGGACCGTCCCCCACCCGAGCGAGCAGTCCCCGGACGGCAGCACACGGCGTCGAACGGTGCGCCCGGCCGGGTCAGGGATCTACGCCGAGCGGAGCGACCGCCCGTCGCGCCTGGTCACCGGCCCCCGTCGTACGCACCGACGGGGCAGACTCGACGCCCATGGACGAGCCCGGCACCACCACGCGCGTCACCTCCGCGGACGGGCCGACCGACGACCTCGAACGCGCGCGGACCGGCGACCGCGCGGCGTTCGACCGGCTCGTCGCCCCGCTGCGCCGCGAGCTGCACGCGCACTGCTACCGCATGCTCGGCTCGGTCCACGACGCCGACGACGCGCTGCAGGACGCGCTGCTGCGGGCGTGGCGCGGGATCGGGCGGTTCGAGAGCCGGCCGGGGCGGGGCTCGCTGCGCGCGTGGCTGCACACGGTGGCCACCAACGCGAGCCTCGACACCGTCGAGCGCCGCGGGCGGCGTGCCCTGCCCATGGACCTCGGGCCTGCGAGCGAGGGACCGACCGACGAGCCGCCGCGCACCGAGGTGGCCTGGCTGGGGCCCTACCCCGACGACCCGGACGCCACCGTCGCCGAGCGCGAGTCGGTCGAGCTGGCGTTCGTCGCCGCGCTCCAGCACCTGCCCGGCAACCAGCGGGCGGCCCTGCTGCTGACCGAGGTCCTCGGGTTCTCGGCGGCCGAGGTCGCGACGACGATGGCCACCACCACGGCGTCGGTGAACAGCGCGGTGCAGCGCGCCCGGGCGACGCTCGCCGCGAAGGTCACGGCGCCGAGCCAGCAGCGCACCCTGCGGGCGCTCTCGGACGCGGCGCTCGCCGCCACGGTCACGCGCTACGCCACCGCGCTCGAGGCGGGCGACGCCGACGCGCTGGTCGCGCTGCTCACCGCGGACGTCACCTGGGCGATGCCGCCCAGCGCGGCCTGGTTCCGCGGCACGGACGCCGTCACCGCGTTCCTGCGCGACGGGCCGCTGACCGTGCCGTGGCGCCACGTCCCGGCGCGCGCGAACGGCCAGCTCGCCGTCGGGTGCTACTCCTGGGACGCCGACGAGGAGGTCTGGCACGGCATGGTGCTCGACGTGCTCGCTCTCGCCCCGGACGGGCGGATCGCCGGGGTCACCGCGTTCATCGGCACGGAGCACGTGACGATGGCCGGCCTGCCCGCGACGCTGCCCGCGGGCACACCGCCCACCTGATCGTCACGGCAGGCCGGCGTGCGGCACGTCGACGCGGGTCGCGAGCAGCACGGCCTCACGGGCGTCCCGGCGCTCGTGCTCGGCGAACGACGGCGCGGCGCAGGCGTAGAGCGTGCGCCCGTCCTCGCCGCCGAGCATGCACGCGAACACCCCGATGCCTCCCGTCGAGCGCTCCTCGAGCACCTCGCCGCCCTCGCCCACCCGGAGGAGGCGCGCGTGCAGGGCGTCGGCGACCCAGATCGCGCCCTCGGCGTCGCCGGCGATCCCGTCGGGCGCGACGGCCAGCCCGCCGAGGGCCTCGTCGACGTCGGCCGTGGTCGGCGGCGGGGAGAACCGCGCCCAGTCCCGCCGGTGGGCGAGCCCGCCGTCGGCCGCCACGTCGAAGGCGGTGAGCCGGGCGCCGAAGGTCTCGGCGACCACGAGCACGCCGCCGCGCAGCACCATCCCGTTGGGGAACAGGAGGTCGTCGGCGATGGTCTGCGGGGTGCCGTCGGGGTCGATGTGGACCAGGGTCGTGGCGGCGATCGGCGCTCCGGCCATCAGGTCGAAGCCGAAGTTGCCGACGTAGGCGCCGCCGCGGTCGTCGACCACCATGTCGTTGAGCAGCGAGCCGACGAGCCCCGAGAGGTCGGCGTGCTCCACGAGCTCGCCGTCGCGCTCCCGGCGCAGGACGCGGCGCTCGCGCATGGAGACGATCAGCGCGCGCCCGTCGGGCAGGAACCCCAGGCCGGAGGGCTGGCCGGGGACCTCGGCCATCACCTCGTGGTGGCCCGCGTCGTCGATCGCGACGACCTTCCCGGTGTAGAAGTCCGAGACCCACAGCCGGCCCTCGTGCCACCGGGGGCACTCCAGGAACGACCACCCGTCCGACACCACGTCGACGTCCCGCTCACCCACGGCGCTCCTCCTCGAGCCCACGATCGTCCGCGCACGGTCGACCGCCCCGTCAGTGGGTGTCAAGACGGACCTGCACGGGATCTGCACAGGACGACCCCCGATCCCGACCATGGCCGCTCCTAGTCTCGCCGGCCATGGGCACCACCCGCCGCGTCCTCGTCGTCGAGGACGAACCCGTGATTAACGGCGCGGTCACCGACCGGCTCGCCGCCGCGGGCTACGACGTCGTCCGCGCCTTCGACGGCCCCGGCGCCGTCGCCGAGTTCCGGGCCAGCGAGCCCGACGTCGTCGTCCTCGACGTCATGCTGCCGGGACTCGACGGGCACGAGGTGTGCCGGCGCATCCAGGCCGAGCGGCCCGTTCCCGTGCTCATGCTGACCGCGGCCGACGACGAGGCCGACGTCCTCGTCGGGCTGGCGGTCGGTGCCGACGACTACCTGACCAAGCCCTTCCGCATGCGCGAGCTCGTCGCCCGCGTCGCCGCGCTGCTGCGCCGGGTCGAGCGCGCGACGGAGCTGGTCGCACCCGGCACGACCGACCTCGGCGGTCTGCGTATCGACGCCGGCGCGCGGCGGGTCTGGGCCGGCGACGACGAGGTGCACCTGACGCCCACCGAGTTCGACCTGCTGCTCCGCCTCGCCGCGAGCCCCGGCGTCGTCCTGACCCGCGAGCGCCTGCTCAGCGAGGTCTGGGACTGGCCCGGCGCGTCCGGCACCCGCACCGTCGACAGCCACGTCAAGGCGCTGCGCGCGAAGATCGGCACCGAGCGCGTGCGGACCGTGCACGGCGTCGGCTACGCGCTGGAGACGGGCCGGTGAGCGACACCGCCGGCCTCCGCGCGCTGGACCCGGTCCGATCGGTCAAGGTCAAGCTCGGGCTGCTGGTGGCCGCCAGCGTCGTGCTCGCGTCGGTCATCGCGACGATCGGGGCCGCCGGCGGGGTGCCGGTCGTGCTCTCGATCCCGGTGACGGTCGCCGTGGCGCTCGGCGTCACCCAGCTCCTCGCCGTCGGCATGACCTCGCCACTGCGCGAGATGACCGCCGCGGCCCGGCGCATGGCCACCGGCGACCACGCGGTGCGCGTCACCGCCACGTCGCGCGACGAGGTCGGCGAGCTGGCGCGGGCGTTCAACTCGATGGCCGAGGAGCTCGCCGGGGTCGACCGGCAGCGCCGCGAGCTCGTCGCCAACGTCAGCCACGAGCTGCGCACGCCGCTGGCCGCGCTGTGCGCCGTGCTGGAGAACCTCGCCGACGGCGTCGCCGACCCCGACCCGGCGACCCTGCGCGCCGCGCTGGACCAGGGCGAGCGCATGTCCGGGCTGGTCGGCGACCTGCTCGACCTCTCCCGCGTCGACGTCGGCAAGGCCCCGCTGGCCCGCCGGCCGGTCGCGGTGCGCCCGCTGCTCGACGCGGCCGTCGCCGAGGCCCGCGTGGGTGGCCGCGACGTCCGCCACGCCGTCCACGTCGACCCGGACGACCTGACCGTCGAGGGCGACCCCGCGCGGCTGCGCCAGCTCGTGGCGAACCTGCTCGACAACGCGGCGCGCCACAGCCCGCCGGGCGGCTGCGTCACGGTCGGGGCGCACACCGACGGTGACCGCTGGCACCTCGAGGTCCTCGACGAGGGCCCGGGCGTGGCTCCCGAGCACCGCGACCGGGCGTTCGAGCGCTTCGGCACGCTGCGCGAGGCCGGCGGCTCCGGGCACGCCGGCACCGGCCTCGGCCTCGCCATCGCCCGCTGGGTCACCGACCTCCACGACGGGTCGATCGGCTTCACCGACCCCGCGCCCGGCACGCACGGCGCCCGCGTCGTGGCCGATCTGCCGGTCGTGCCCACCCGAACCCGGCAGGAGGACACCGCCGTGCCCGAGACCCCGGTCGTCACCGCGCAGCCCGACCCGGCGCCCCCCGACACCGACCACCCGCCCGTCCCCTCCCTGACCGACGCGCTGTTCGGCGCGGCCTGGCCCGACCGCGCTGTCCCCGGCAACGTCCGGGTGCTCGCCGGCGCGCTCGGGGTGGGGGTGCTCGCCGGGGTGCTGCTGCCGTTCCGGGACCCGGGGCTCGCGACGTTCCTCGTCCTCCTCGCCGCGGCGGGCGTCCTGCTCGCCGCGAGCCGTCACCGCCGCGACCCGTTCACGCTGACCTGCGCCGGGCTCTCGCTCGCGCTGTCGAGCGTGGTGGTGCTCCGCGACGCCGAGTGGATCGTCGGGCTGTGCCTCCTCGCGGCCGCCGGGACCGGTGCCGTGGGCCTGGTCCGGGGGCGGCGCGTGCCGTCGTTCCTCGTCGCGGTGGCCGCGTGGCCGCTCGCCGCGCTGCGGGGCCTGCCGTGGCTCGGGCGCACGGCGCGGGCCCTGACGGGCCTGGGCAACGGGGCGGCGCTCCTGCGCACCGCGGTGTGGTCGATCCTCGGGGTGACGGTGTTCGCGCTGCTCTTCGCCTCGGCCGACGCGCTGTTCGCGGAATGGGTCGACGCGGTGGTGCCCGACCTCGGCTCGGAGGACGTGGCCGTCCGCGCGTTCGTCGCCGTGGCCGTCGGTGGGGTCGTGCTGTGCGGCGCCTACCTCGCGCTCAACCCGCCGCCGGCCGGGCAGATCGCCCGCCCCGCGCGCCCGGTCGCGCACCGCTTCGAGTGGCTCGCCCCGGTGCTCGTCGTCGACGCGGTGTTCGTCCTGTTCCTCGTCGCCCAGGTGACGGCGTTCTTCGGCGGGCACGAGCACCTCGAGCGCACCACCGGCCTGACCTACGCCGAGTACGTGCACCAGGGCTTCGGCCAGCTCACCCTGGCCACCCTGCTCACCCTGCTGGTCGTGTGGGCCGCGTCGCGCAAGGCGCCCCGGACGATGCGCGCCGACCGCGTCTGGTTGCGCGTCGCCCTCGGGGTGCTGTGCGCGGCGACGCTGGTCGTCGTCGCCTCGGCGCTGTACCGGATGTCCCTCTACGAGCAGGCCTACGGCCTGACCCGGGCGCGCCTGCTCGTCGCGGTGCTCGAGAGCTGGCTCGGGCTGCTCGTGCTCGCGGTGATCGCCGCCGCCCTCGCGCTGCGAGCCCGCTGGCTGCCCCGGTTCGGCCTGGTCAGCGGCGTCGTGCTGCTGCTGGGGCTGGCGATCGCGAACCCCGACGCCTGGGTGGCGCGGCAGAACCTCGACCGCTGGGCCGTCACCGGCACGATCGACTGGGAGTACCTGCGCGATCTCTCGGACGACGCCGTCCCCGCCCTCGACGGGCTGCCGAGGCCGCTGGCGGAGTGCGCGCTGCGGATCGACGAGCGCGAGGTCGACGACGCCCTGGCCTGGAACCTCGGGCGCACCCGTGCCGACGCCTACGTCGCGGCCCAGGGCGGCGGGGAGTGGCGGACCCGCACCGACTGCCCGGGACCGACGGCGAGCGGGTGAGCACGCGGAACACGCATCGACCTCGATCCCTCGACCGCCACAGTAGGTGCGGATCACATCACCGAACGCCAGACAGTGTCACTAAGCCTTGCGCTCTTCGAGCGAACAACGGGATCCGCCCTCTCGGAGGGCGGCCACAATCAGCGACAACGATGTCGACGACGGGAAACGACGATGGCTGCCACCGGACCGAACCTGATCGAGGAGTTCGCGAAGTACTTCAACTCGGGCGACCTGGACGGTCTCGTCTCCCTCTACGAGGGCGGGGCGGCCTTCATCCCGGAACCGGGCACGGTCCTGACCGACGCGGCGGGACTGCGGGCGGCGCTCCAGGCCTTCCTCGACACGAAGGGGACGGCCTCGATCGTCTCGACGACCGAGACCGTCAACGGTGACCTGGCCCTGACGCACAGCCACTGGCGCATCGACATCCCCGGCGGCGGGGTGCTCGAACACACCTCGGCCGAGGTGACCCGCCGCCAGGCCGACGGCACGTGGAGGTACGTGATCGACAACCCCTTCGGCGGCGCCGTCCTCGGGTGACTCGTAGGACGATCGGGTGGCTGCCGTCGCGAAGAGCCACCGCGGCTCGTGACACTGGGTGTGCACCGAGAGCCGAACGTGGAGATGCGCGATGACGAGTACCGAGACCCGACCCGCCCTGGCCGGGTTCCATCACTTCTCCGCCACCGTCAGCGACGTCGAGGCCAGCGCCGCCTGGTACGAGCGGGTCTTCGGGATGTCCCGCGTCCCGGCGCCGTTCCCGCACTACGGCGATCCCGACAGCGGCTACGGCGTGATCCTCCTCGACCCGGGCACGGGCCTCTGCATCGGTCTGCACCACCACCGCGACAACACCGGCGAGCCCGCCGACGAGCGGCGGTGCGGGCTCGACCACGTCGCCTTCCAGGTGCCGTCCCGCGGGGACCTCGAGGCCTGGGCGTCGTGGCTCGACGCGCTCGGCATCGCCCACTCCGGCGTCAACGACACCGACGACCCGATGCCGTACTCGGCGCTGATCTTCCGCGATCCCGACAACGTGCAGCTCGAGATCTTCCACATGGACGCACCGGGCTGACCGCGCCGGCCTATCGCCGGCGGGACGGACACCGTCCGCTCGGCGCTCACGCCCCGTCGAGCGCGGCTGCGACGTCCTCATCGGTGACCCCACGCCCGAGGCTGACGACCGGGAACCCGGACCGCTCGTCCACGCCGAACGTCCCCGGATCGTCGAGCTGCCCGAGTCCTCGCGCCGTCAACTCGGCGATCACAGCTGACAACGGCGGACCGCGCCTCGTCGCGATCTCCTGCGCCCGCCGGTGCACGGCGGGCGGGAGATCGACGACGGTCCTCACGTCCTCACCCCTAGGCGCACCAGCACCGGCGGACCGGGGCACCGACACCGCCGTCCCCCGCGCCTCCTATGCGGAATGCCGGACAGTAGCCGGAGGTTGATTGAACCGTGAAGCGCATCGGGTTCCTGTCGTTCGGGCACTGGTCGGCGTCGCCGCACTCGCAGGTGCGTTCGGCGCAGGACTCGCTCCTGCAGTCGATCGAGCTCGCCGTGGCCGCCGAGGAGCTGGGCGCCGACGGCGCCTACTTCCGGGTGCACCACTTCGCGCAGCAGCTCGCGTCGCCGTTCCCGCTGCTCGCCGCCGCCGGGGCGCGGACCCGCCGGATCGAGCTCGGCACGGGCGTGATCGACATGCGCTACGAGAACCCGCTGTACATGGCCGAGGACGCGGGCGCCGCCGACCTCATCTCCGGGGGCCGCCTCCAGCTGGGTATCAGCCGGGGCTCCCCCGAGCAGGTCGTCGACGGGTTCCGCTACTTCGGCCACGCGCCGGCCGAGGGCTCGACCGACGCCGACATGGCGCGCGAGCACACTCGCGTCCTCCTCGAGGTGCTGAAGGGCGAAGGCTTCGCCCAGCCCCACCCGCGGCCGATGTTCCCGAACCCACCGGGCCTGCTGCGCATCGAGCCGCACGCGCCCGGGCTGCGCGACCGCATCTGGTGGGGCGCGGGCAGTCGCGCGACCGCCGAGTGGGCCGGCGAGCAGGGCATGAACCTCATGAGCTCGACCCTGCTCACCGAGGACACCGGGGTGCCGTTCCACCAGCTGCAGGCCGAGCAGATCCAGCGGTTCCGTGACGCGTGGACGGCGGCCGGGCACGACCGCGAGCCGCGCGTCTCGGTCAGCCGTAGCATCTTCCCGATCGTCAGCGAGCTCGACCGCCAGCTGTTCTGGCGCGAGCGCCACTCGACCGACCAGGTCGGTCACCTCGACGGCGGCGACGCCCGGTTCGGCAGGACCTACGCGGGCGAGCCGGACAAGCTGATCGCCGAGCTGGCCGAGGACGAGGCCGTCGCCGCCGCGGACACGTTGCTGCTCACGGTGCCCAACCAGCTGGGCGTCGACTACAACGCCCACGTCGTCGAGAGCGTGCTGACCCACCTCGCCCCGGAACTCGGCTGGCGCTGAGCTCGAGAACGGGTGTCATCCCCTTCGTTCCGGGGGTACGCCCCTTCGCATGACGTCCACGCTGGAACGCGGAGATCGGGACGAGCGCGTCGGAGCCGGGCTGGCGCGGGCGCTCGACGACGCGGCACGCAAGCTGCTCGAACGCGGCGACGAGGAGACCGTCGAGTACACCCTCGAGCTGATCGTGCGAGGGGCGATCGACACCATCCCGCACGTCGAGCAGGCCGGTGTCTCGCTGGTGGAGCGCGGCGGACGGGTCGAGTCCCACGCCCCCAGCAGCCGGGTGGTGCGAGAGCTCGACGAGCTCCAGACCCAGTTCGCCGAGGGACCGTGCCTGGACGCCATCTGGCACGAGCAGCGGACGCTGGTCGAGGACATGGCCGAGGCCCACGACCGATGGCCCCGTTACGCCCCCGCGGCCCGGGAGCGGTCGATCGGGTCGCTCTTGTCGTTCCAGCTCTTCGCCAGGAGCGGCAGCGCCGGTGCCCTCAACCTGTACGCGACCGATCCCTACGTCTTCGACGAGGCCACGGCGGACGTCGGCGCCCTGTTCGCCGCGCAGGCGGCGCTGGCGCTGCACGGGGCACAGCGCGTGCAGGGACTCCACGTCGCCCTGGACAGCCGCGACGTCATCGGACAGGCCAAGGGCATCCTCATGGAGCGTTTCCACGTCAGCCCGGCGCGGGCGTTCTCGATGCTCGTGGAGTCCTCGCAGCAGACGAACATGAAGCTGGCCGGCGTGGCGGAGTGGCTCGTCGGCGAAGTGGCCCAGGACGCCGACGCCTGACGCGGTAGCGTCGCCGACGGACAACGGCTACGCTCCGCGCCCAGCGCCCTAACAGCAGGCCGCGAGTGGTCAACTCCTGATGGCTGCGTCGATCTGCCCGGGAGTGGTCCCGGCCCTCGGCGGGGTCGATCTGATCGGAAATCGTGCTGCGCGCAGGGTGGGCGCACGAGCCGATCCCGCCACGCGGCCGAACCATCGTCGCCGGGCGGGGATGGATGGTGCCGATGAGCACCGGGTCCGCATCGCCGCGTTCGCCGGACGGCGCCGAGCGCGTGCAGTACGTCATCGACATCGTCGATGCCGCCGCCCGCGACCTGCTCACCCACCGCGGCGTGGACGACACGCTCGACCTCGTGGTGAAGGGTGCCCTGCAGGCGGTGCCCGGGGCGGCGCAGGCCGGGGTCTCGCTGGTCAGCCGCAGCGGGGCGGTCACCACCTGCGCCCCGACCGACGAGGTCGTGCGCGACCTCGACGAGATGCAGGCGCGGCTGCGCGAAGGGCCCTGCGTCGACGCCATCTTCGAGGAACGCCAGGTGACGGTGCCCGACCTGGACGCCGACACGCAACGCTGGCCCCGCTTCGCGGAGACCGCCGTGCAACGCGGGTTCCGGTCGATGGTGGCGTTCCAGTTGTTCTCCGATCCCGGGAGCGCCGGGGCGCTCAACCTCTACGCGCCCCGACCCGATGCGTTCGACGAGCTCGCCCTGGAGATCGGGGCGCTCTTCGCCTCGCACGCCGCGATCGCCCTGTTCGGCGCCCAGCACGCCGAGAACATCGGTCAGGCGCTGGCCACACGTGACCTCATCGCGCGGGCCAAGGGCATCGTCATGGCCCGCTACGGCCTCGGCGACGCCGACGCATTCAGCCTCCTCGTGCGCACGGCCAACGACCGGCGGATCAAGTTGGTCGAGCTGGCCCGCGGTCTCAACGAGGACGTCGCCGCCGGGACCACGCCCAGGGTCTGAGGGACGCCACACAGCACAACCTCCCGGGCTCCACCCCGGGAGGAGCCGCCGCCGGGGGCGCCAGGATGCTCCCTGCCCCGTCGTCGGCTCCCAGGCCCTGGCCGGTTGACCCACCAGCCGGTCAGGGCTCCAGCTCCCGGGTCCCCACCCGGGCGGAGCCCGCTGCCTCGGGTCCACGGCCCTGTTCGCGCGGCGCCGGCTCCACGCCCTGGCCGGTTGACCGAACAGCCGGTCAGGGCTCCATCACCGGATGGTTCCCGGACGCACGACGTCCCACACCCGCGTCCGGGAATCGACGAGCCTGCTGCCGGCCATGCCGCGCAGCAGCGGGCAGCCCCCACGAGCGACGTCGCTCTCCGGCCGTCGCCGGGCGGCTGCCGCCGGTGCCGGACCGCGCGTCCCCTCCCCCCGGGCCGCGGTCCGGCACCGGTCCGGGGTCCTCGCTCAGACGTTGAAGCGGAACTCCACGACGTCGCCGTCGACCATGACGTAGTCCTTGCCCTCCATGCGGACCTTGCCCGCCGACCGCGCGGCGGCCATGGAGCCGGCCTCGACGAGGTCGTCGTAGGAGACGACCTCGGCCTTGATGAAGCCCTTCTGGAAGTCCGTGTGGATCACGCCCGCGGCCTCGGGGGCGGTGGCGCCCCTGCGGATCGTCCACGCCCGCGACTCCTTGGGGCCCGCGGTGAGGTAGGTCTGCAGCCCGAGGGTGCGGAACCCGGCACGGGCCAGCGCGTCGAGCCCCGGCTCCGGTTGCCCGATCGACTCCAGCAGCTCCTGGGCGGACTCGGCGTCCAGCTCGAGCAGCTCCGCCTCGACCTTCGCGTCGAGGAACACCGCCTCGGCCGGGGCGACGAGCTCGGCGAGCTCCTTGCGGCGCGCGTCGTCGGTCAGCACCGGCTCGTCGGCGTTGAAGACGTAGAGGAACGGCTTGACCGTCAGCAGGTTCAGCTCGCGCAGCCGCGGCGAGTCGAGGCCCGCCTGGAACAGGGTGCGGCCCTCGTTCAGCACGCCCTGCGCGTGCTGGATCTCGTCGACGACGGCCTTGGTCTCCTTCTTGACCCGCGCCTCCTTCTCCAGGCGGGGCAGGGCCTTCTCGATCGTCTGGAGGTCGGCGAGGACGAGCTCGGTGGCGATCGTCTCGATGTCGGCGGCGGGATCGACACGGCCGTCGACGTGCACGACGTCGTCGTCGGAGAACACCCGCACGACCTGGCAGATCGCGTCGGCCTCGCGGATGTTGGCCAGGAACTTGTTCCCCAGCCCGGCGCCCTCGCTGGCCCCGGCGACGATCCCGGCGATGTCGACGAACGACACGGTCGCCGGCACGACCTTCTCCGAGGAGAACATCTCCGCGAGACGGTCGAGGCGCGGGTCGCGCAGCGGCACCACGCCGACGTTCGGCTCGATGGTGGCGAAGGGGTAGTTCGCGGCGAGCACGTCGTTGCGGGTCAGGGCGTTGAACATCGTCGACTTGCCGACGTTGGGCAGGCCGACGATGCCGAGGGTCAAGCTCACGGGATCCCAGTCTGCCAGCGACGGATCCGGACGGGCCGCGGCGGCGTCCAACCAGGGTGAGAACCCTTCCACCCGATCCCGGAGGCCCCCGTGTCCGCCCTCGCCACCGTCCCCACTCCCCTCGGCCCCTTCACCGCGCTCGTCGACGACGAGGGCGCGGTGCTCGCGTCGGGCTGGACCGACGACGCCGACGGCCTGGTCGCGCTCGTGCACGCCGACCTGCGACCGGCCGACCCGGGCCGGCGCGCCGACCTCGGCGAGGTGACGGCGGCGGTCGCGGCGTTCCACGGGGGCGATCCCGCGCCGGCGGCGGCGATCCCGGTGCGCCAGGTCAGCGGGCCGGCGACGACGGCGATCCGGGAGCGCCTGCGTGCGGTGCCCGCGGGCGAGCCGACGACGTACGGCGAGCTCGCGACGGCGGCCGGCTACCCGCGGGGCCACCGGCTGGCCGCCCGGGCGTGCGTCCACAACGCCGCGACGCTCTTCGTCCCGTGCCACCGGGTCCTGCGCCGCGGCGGCGGACTGGGCGGGTACCGGTGGGGGCTGGATCTCAAGGAGCGGTTGCTGGCGATGGAGGCTTCCTGGTGCGACGCGCCGGAGGGCCACGGCCGCGGTGACGCGTCGTTGTCGGGGGTGTGATCCATCCTCGGCCTCGTGACGGTGGACGGAGTGCTGGCCGGGTTGCTGCTCGGGCTCGTGCTGGGGGCGGGCGTCGGTGCGTGGGCGGCGCTGCACCTGGCGGCCGCGCGACGCGAGGCCGCGGTGTCCGAGGCGGTGCGGCGCGCGGGGGCGGAGGTCGCCGCGGCCCGGGCCGAGCTCGACGCCGAGCGGCGCGGAGCCGGCGAGCGGGCGCGCGCCGTCGTTCCGGCGGCGCGCGCGGCGTCGTCGGAGGCGCTGGATCGCGTGATCGAGCCGGTGGCGGCGGCGCTGCAGCGCATGGAGCAGGAGATGGCCGGGGCCGCGCGCGAACGGGAGGCGGCGTTCGCGTCGTTGCGTGAGCACGTCGGGGCGGTCGCGGCCGGCGCGCAGGGCGTCGCGGGTGAGACGCGGGCGCTGGTGGGCGCCCTGCGCGCCCCGCACGTGCGCGGACGCTGGGGCGAGCTGCAGCTCGAGCGCGTCGTCGACCTCGCCGGCATGGTCGAGCACTGCGACTTCACCCGGCAGGCGCACGCCCCCGGCGGGGACGACGACGGCGCCCAGCGCCCCGACCTCGTGGTGCACCTCGCGGGCGGCAAGCAGATCGTGGTCGACGCCAAGGTCCCGTTCGCGGCGTACCTGGAGTCCACCGAGGCCCGCGACGACACCGCGCGCCGCGAACGGGTCGCCGCGCATGCCAAGCAGGTGCGCGCGCACGTCGACGTGCTCGGGGCGAAGGCCTATTGGCGGCGCTTCGACCCGACGCCGGAGTTCGTCGTCATGTTCGTGCCCGGCGAGGTGTTCCTCTCCGCCGCGCTGGAGGCCGACCCGACGCTGCTCGAGCACGCGTTCGGCGCCGACGTCGTCATCGCCACCCCGACCACGCTGATGGCGCTGCTGCGCACGGTCGCCTACGCGTGGCGCCAGGAGGCCCTGGCGCGCAACACCGCAGAGGTCCACGCGCTGGGTCGCGAGCTCCACGGCCGGCTCGCCACGCTGTCCGGGCACCTCGCCCGCCTCGGACGCTCGCTCGACGGCAGCGTGCGCTCGTTCAACGACACGGTCAGCTCGCTGGAGTCCCGGGTGCTGGTCAGCGCGCGCCGCTTCACCGACCTGTCGGTGACCAGTGGCGATCTCGAGGGACCCGACCAGGTCGAGCGGCGGCCGCGCGCCCCGGCCGAGACGGGGTGACGTGCCCCGTCCCGGTGGTACACGTCACGCCACGCGCCGCACCTCGTGGCGGGCGAACGGCGGGCAACTGAACGACCGCTAGCGTTGGGAGCATGACCAGCGCGCGGGAGGACACCGCCACCGGGGCGGTGGGCCCCGGCGAGCGATCCGTGGTGCGCTCGCTGCGCGGGTTGCACTGGTGGTCGGCGGTCGCGCTCGCCGCGGTCCTCTCCGTCGCCGGGGTCGCGGTCGATCTGATGGCGTCCGGCGAGCTGAACGTGGTGTTCACCGCGTGCTTCGCGGGCGGCTGCATCCTCGCGACCGCCTGGGCCCGCCGCGACTCGCTGTTCGTCCCCCTCGTGCAGCCGCCGCTGCTGCTCGCCGCCGCGGTGCCCGCGGTGGTCGTCGCGTCGGGGTCGCTGCCCCGCTCGGGGGGGACGACCGCCGCGCTGCTCGCGATCGGCGGCCCGCTGGTGAACGGCTTCCCCACGCTGGCGGTCACCACGGCGATCTGCCTGGCGCTGGGGTTCGTCCGGACGCGCCTCGAGCCCTACGCGCGCCCGGAGGACGACCTCGACCCCGACGCCCGCCCGGTCCGCGACCCCCGCGACAGGGACCCCCGCGACAGGGACCCCCGCGACCGGGACCCCCGCGACCGGGACCCCCGCGACCGGGACCCCCGTGACAGGGACCCCCGCGACCGGGACCCCCGTGACAGGGATCCCGGCGACCGCGATCGTCGGCGCGACCCGCGGGACCGCGGTGGGCGCGACCCCCGCGACCGCGACCCGCGTGACCGCAAGGACCCCCGCGACCGGGACCGCGACCGGGACCGGGACCCCCGCGACCGCCCGCGCAAGCCCATCCAGATGCGACCGGTGCGCGACGACCGCCGCCGGCCCTCGGGCGGCGACCCGCGACGGCGCCCGGTGCGTCCCGAGGACCCCGACGACGAGTTCGGGCCGGGCGTGCGCCGCGTGCCGCGCCGCGTCGAAGGACCGGACGACCGGCGCTGACCCCGCGTCTCCACTGATCGACGGGGACTTCGCGCGCGTGGACGCAGCGAATCGAGGGGAGCACGCCGAGAGGGTTCGCTGCGTCCCGCGCCGCCTGCTGCGTCGCCGCGCCGCCTCAGTGGGCGTACTCGTCGCGGCGCAGGAGCATGGCGCCGAGCATGGTCAGGAACATGAGCACGTGGCCGGCGGCCATCACGGTGCCGCCGGAGACCAGGCCCAGCCCGTAGGGCGCGAGCAGGAGCACGAACGGCGCGCACATCGCGGCCGACATCTCCGTGATCTGCCGGGCGGAGTGGCGCCGGACGGCCATCCACAGCGCCATGCCGAACGTCATGGTCGCGGCCATGACCAGCGCGTGCACGGCCGGCATGGCCACCCACGCCGCCGGTGTCAGCGGCATGAGCAGCGCCATCCCGACGAACATCGCGATCACCATCTCGACGTAGTGGAGGGCGAAGCGCAGCACGCGCCGGGACCGGGGGCGCACGGCGGTGGCGGTGGTGGCGGTGGTGGCGGTGGTGGCGGTGGTGGCGGCGGGGGTGGTGGGCAGGGTGGTCATGGCGGGTCCTTCCGCGGGTGCCGGACGACGACGCGGACGAGCTTCGCGACCGGCGGCCCGCGGGAGACGTGCCGGAGGTCATGACCCGGGGTCACGACGGGGCATGACCCCGCCTCAGAGCAGGTCGAGGGCGCGGGCGCGCAGGGCGGCCTGGGTTCGGTCGCGCGCGCCGAGCTTGCCGAGGACGTTGGTCACATGGTTCTTCACCGTGCCCTCGGCGAGGTGCAGCGTCCGCGCGATCTCCCGGTTGCTGCGGCCGTCGGCGAGCAGGCGCAGGACGTCGACCTCCCGCTCGGAGAGCGGCACCACGAGCGGCTGCGGACGGCGGGCGGGCTCGTCGGCGGGCAGCCGCGCGACGCGGGCGACGACCTTCGCGGCGACCGAGGGCTCCAGCACCGAGCCCCCGCCGGCCGCGGTCAGCACCGCGTCGACCAGACGCGCCGACGACACGTCCTTGAGCAGGTAGCCGACGGCCCCGGCCCGCAGCGCGGCGAAGACGTCCTCGTCGTCGTCGAACGTGGTCAGCGCGATGACGCGGACCTCCGGGTGCTCGACGCGCAGCCGGCGGGTCGCGGCGACGCCGTCGAGCACGGGCATCCGCAGGTCCATGAGCACGACCTCGGGCGCGAGCTCGGCGACCCGGCGCAGGGCCTCCTCGCCGTCGCCGGCCTCGCCGACCACGACGACGTCGTCGCGCACCCCGAGCAGCGTGGCCAGCGCCTCGCGGAACAGGGCCTGGTCGTCGACGAGCAAGAGCCGCACGGGGGACGTGGCGCGGCCCGGATCGACCCGTGGTCCCGGTGCCCTCACGCCGGTACCTCGACGGTCAGCGCGCAACCGCCACCCGGCGCCGCGGCGAGCTCGAGGCGCCCGCCGAGGTCCTCGGCGCGCTCGCGCAGGCCGAGGAGGCCGACCCCGGTGTCGTCGGGGTCGGGCGTGCCGGCGCCCCGCCCGTCGTCGCGGACCTCGACCCGCACGGCCGCCGCGGCGTAGTCGAGCACCAGCTCCGCGCGGCTCGCGGCGGCGTGCTTGCGCACGTTGGTCAGGCCTTCCTGCGCGGTCCGGAACAGGGCCTCGTGCACGGTCTCGCTGACCGGGCGCTCGTCGCCGACCACGGTCAGCGCGGTCGGCAGGCCCGCGGCGGAGCTCTCGGCGGCGAGGTCGCGCAGCACCTCCGGCAGCGGCGGGACCACCCGCGGCTCGCGCAGCACCCGCACCGACCGCCGCACCTCGGCAAGGGCGGACTGTGACTGGTGCTGGGCCTTGGCCAGCACGCCGTCGACGGGTCCGTGCTCGTCGGACCCGTGGGCCAGCAGCGCGCGAGCCGCCTGCAGCTGCATCGCGACGACCGTGAGCGAGTGCCCGAGCCCGTCGTGGATGTCGCGCGCCAGCCGGTTGCGCTCCTGGGCGGCGGCAAGGCGCTCGACCTCCGCCGTCCGGTCCCGCAGCTGCTGGTGGGCCGTGGCGAGCTCGCGACGCATCGCCTGCTCACGGCGCAGCAGCTCGGTGACCACGGCCGCGAACACGACGGCGACGAGCGTTCCCAGCCCCTCGCGCACGCCCTCGATCAGCGGCATCCCGGCGTGCACCATCGGCACCATCGCGATGACGACGGCGGTCACCGGCAGCGGGAGCAGCAGCACGCACTGGCTGACCAGCACGACGAGGAAGAGCGTCGCGCCCACGCCGGGGGCGAGCGCGAAGACGATCGACGCGAGCACGAGCCCGACGAGGACGTACGCGCCGGACCACCACCGCCGGTCCCGGCGCTGGACCCACCGGAAACCCAGGGTCGCGAGCAGCGCGTACGCGACGCCGAGCGGCAGGACGGCGACGGGGTCGCCCCCACCGAGCACCCCGAGCACGAGGGTGAGCAGCGCACCCCCGGTCAGCAGGGTCAGGGCCAGCAGCACGGGGACACTCTGCGGTGCCCCGCCGCCGACTTCAACGCCGCGTGGTCAGCGCACCGCCTGGGGCTTCATGTCGCGCTTGAGCTCGCGCGGCAGCGAGAAGGTCAGCTTCTCGTTGGCGGTGGTGATCTCCTCGACGTCGGCCCAGCCGCGGTCGGCCAGCCAGTGCAGCACCTCGCCGACGAGGATCTCCGGGACCGAAGCGCCGCTGGTGACGCCGACGGTCGTGACGCCCTCGAGCCACGACGCGTCGATCTCGCCCGCATGGTCGACCAGGTACGCCGCCGACGCGCCGGCCTGCAGGGCGACCTCGACGAGGCGCACCGAGTTCGAGGAGTTGCGCGAGCCGACGACCAGCACGAGGTCGCACTCGGGTGCCATCTGCTTCACCGCGACCTGGCGGTTCTGCGTCGCGTAGCAGATGTCGTCGGACGGCGGGTCGGCCAGCGACGGGAAGCGCTCGCGCAGCGCGCGGACGGTCTCGAGCGTCTCGTCCACCGACAGCGTCGTCTGCGAGAGCCAGATGACCTTCTCGGGGTCGCGCACGGTGACCTGGTCGACCGCGCCGGGCCCGTCGACGAGCTGCACGTGCTCGGGCGCCTCGCCCGCCGTGCCCTCGACCTCCTCGTGGCCCTCGTGGCCGATGAGCAGGATGTCGTAGTCGTCGCGGGCGAAGCGCTTGGCCTCCTGGTGGACCTTGGTCACCAGCGGGCAGGTCGCGTCGACGGTGCGCAGCTCGCGGGAGGCGGCCTGGGCGTGCACGGCCGGGGAGACGCCGTGGGCGGAGAAGACGACGGTGGCGCCCTCGGGCACCTCGTCGGTCTCCTCGACGAACACCGCGCCGCGCTCGGCCAGCGTCTTCACGACGTGGCGGTTGTGCACGATCTCCTTGCGGACGTACACCGGGGCGCCGTAGGTCTCCAACGCCTTCTCGACCGCCACCACGGCCCGGTCGACACCCGCGCAGTAGCCGCGGGGCTTCGCGAGCAGCACCCGCGGGGTGGGCTCGCCTGCCTCGTGCTCACCGGTCATACCTCCCAGCGTACGGGCGATCCACATCACCGATCGGCCGTCGGCGGCCGTGGGTGGTCGTGCGCACATCGAGCGCCGGCTGGTGGCACCCTGTGCACATGAGTTCCCTGCCGTTCCCGGTGCGGGTCGCCGCCGGTCTGGTCGTCACGGCCGTCGAGGAGGCGCGGGATCTCCCGCGCACCGTCGCAGGCCTGCCCATCACGGCGGTCAGCCGGGTGCTGCAGCTCGGGATGCGCGCCCAGCAGGTCGTCACCGAGCTGGCCATCAAGGGCGACACCGCGCTGGACGGGATGCGCCCGGTCGAGGAGGCCCCCTCGTGGGCCCGGTTCGACGACGACCTGCCCGAGGCGCTGCCCACCGGCTACGACTCCTACTCGGTGGACGACGAGCCGGACCTCCCCGGCCCCCCGCCGCGCGTCAACGGTCACGCGCCGGCGCTGGGTGTCGTGGGTGAGGCCGGCGTGACGCCGTCGGTCACCCCGGACGCGCTGCCCGGCTACGAGACCATGACCATCGCGCAGCTGCGGGGGAAGCTGCGCGCGCTGAGCGTCGAGCAGGTCGACGAGCTGCTCGAGTGGGAGCAGGCGCACGCCAACCGCCCGCCGTTCGTCACCATGTTGAGCAACCGCATCGCCACGCTGAAGGCCCAGCAGTCCTGAGCGGTGCCGACGTGAACGGCCCGCCGGCGGCGACGACCCCCGCGCCGCCCACGAGTGCCGAGGAGCCCTGGCCGGTCCGCACGGTCGCGCGCAAGATCGCCGCCTGGATCGACCGGCTCGGCGCGGTGTGGGTGGAGGGCCAGCTCACCCAGGTCACCGCGCGGCCGGGCTCGTCGACCGCGTTCCTCGTGCTGCGCGACCCGGCGGCGGACGTCTCGCTGGGGCTGACCGCGCCGACGTCGATGGTGCGCGGCGCGGCGCCGCCGCTGGCCGAGGGCGCACGGGTGGTCGTGCACGGCAAGCCGTCGTACTTCTTCGGGCGCGGCACGCTGTCCCTGCGCGTCGACGAGATCCGCCCCGTCGGGGTCGGCGAGCTGCTCGCGCGCATCGAGCGCCTGCGCGCCCTGCTCGCCGCCGAGGGCCTGTTCGATCCAGCCCGCAAGCGCCGCCCGCCGCGGCTGCCGCGCTGCGTCGGGCTCATCACCTCGCGGGCCAGTGCCGCCGAGCACGACGTCGTCACGGTCGCCACGGGGCGCTGGCCGGCGGTGCGGTTCCGCACGTGCAACACGCCGACCCAGGGCGCGCAGGCCGTCCCGGAGATCCTCGACGCACTGAGCGCGCTGGACCGCGACCCCGACGTCGAGGTGATCGTGCTGGCCCGGGGGGGCGGGAGCGTCGAGGACCTGCTGCCGTTCTCCGACGAGGCGCTCTGCCGGGGCGTGGCGGCGTGCCGCACGCCGGTGGTGTCCGCGATCGGTCACGAGCCCGACACCCCGCTGGTCGACCACGTCGCCGACGTGCGCGCGGCGACCCCCACCGACGCGGCGAAGCGGATCGTGCCCGACCTGGCCGAGGAGACCGCGCACCTCGCCCAGCTGCGCCGCCGGGCCCACCGTGCCCTGCACGCGTGGGTCGAGCGCGAGGACGCGGCGCTCGCCGCACTGCGCCGCCGGGCCGTGCTGGCCGACCCGCTGGGCCCGATCGCGGCGCGCGAGGACGCCGTCGCGGCGCTCCGGGCCCGCGCCCGCCATGTGGTCGACGCGGGGCTCACCGCCCGCGACGCCGACCTGCGCCACCTGCGCGCGTCGCTCACCGCGCTCGGGCCCGCGGCGACGCTGGCCCGCGGCTACGCGATCGTCCAGCACGGGGCCGATGGGCGTCCTCCTGGCGTCGACGCGCCGGTCCTGCGGTCGGCCGGGGCGCCCGCGGCCGGCGACCACCTGCGCGTGCGCCTCGCCGACGGCGCCGTCCACGCCATCGTCACGGACCGCGACGACTCGTGATCATGTCTCTGTCAGCGGTGGGGCATCACGGACACTGGGTGTCAGCGATGGCCCACCGCTGACACGAGGGACGATGGCGGGCATGACGGAGAGCGACGACGAGCCGGGGTACGAGCAGGCGCGGGAGGAGCTCGCGCAGGTGGTCGCGCGGCTCGAGGCGGGCGGGCTGAGCCTGGAGGACTCGCTGGCGCTGTGGGAGCGGGGCGAGGCGCTGGCGCGGGTGTGCGAGCGCCACCTCGCCGGGGCACGGGAGCGGGTCGAGACGGTGCTGCACGAGGCCGGCGCGGACGAGGAGGGCACGGCGCGCGGGTGATGCGCCCCCGATCCGGGTCGGTCATGCCTCAGACTCGACGACCATGAGCAGTCCGCACGGCGCTCCCGGCAGCGACCGGGACCTCGACCGCGCGGTGTCCGGCGCGCACGCCGACTACCACCGCGAGATCCAGCAGCACGCGGAGCCCGACGGCCTGGTCGACGACGTCGTCACCTACCGGATGCTCGCGCCGCACCTGATGCGCACGCTGCTCTTCCTCGTCGCGCCGACGGTGCTGCTGCTCGTCAAGGTCGTCATCGACTACCTGGCGTCCATGTCCACGCCCGACGGGTTCACCGACGCGGTGTCGGCGCTGCTCGGGGTGCTGATCGTCGTGCTCTACCTCGCGGGCATCGCCTCGTTCTTCGCGCCCGCCAAGGAGCCGATCGCCGAGCACGCCCGCCTCCTGGAGAACCGGGGCGACGCCGCCGCGAGCGCCTACGAGCACGTGCGCGCCGCCGCGGCCGCGCGTCGCAGCCCCGCCGAGGTCTCGCCGTCGACCGTGGCCGGCGTGCCGGTGCTGCTGTTCCGCCAGTATAGCGAGCGCGCGATGCTGCTCGTCCAGCCCTACGGCCGCGACCTCTACGTCGGCTGGACCATGTGGCGTTCGCGCTCGACCGCGACCCTGCTGCTGCACTTCCTGCGCGACACCTTCGGCCGCTTCGCCCCGGCGCCGCGCTTCTCCGCGGAGCTGCGGGCCGCCGCGACCCGGGCGCTGCGCGAGAGCGTGCACTCCCTGTCCCGCGAGGGTGTCGCGGTCGCGCTGCAGGGGCCGGCGCCGCAACCCGCCGGACCCGGGCCGGCCACCGGCGCCTGGTCGGCGCCTCGCGAGGAGCCACCGACGAGCTGGGGGGACGGCCGGGACAACCGGGACAACCGGCACGAGGTCCGGGAGCCGGGCCGGGCCGCCGCCCACCAGGGCGCCGGGCACCCCGCCGACCCCCCTCCCTCGGGCGCCCTCCCGACCGCCGGCCCGGCGGTCGACACCCACGGCGCCTGGACCGGCGAGGGCCGCGACGCGCCACAGGTCGGGGTGCCGGCCGACACCGACGAGGGTTGGGGCCCGCCGCCGCGCGACCGCTGGTGACGTCGCGAACAGGCGCCCGGGGTGGCGCGGTCTGCGAGGATGGCGGCCCGGCGCGGGCCCGCCCGTCCGGGCCGCACGGATGCCGCACGCCCCGCAGACCCGCACGGAGGTGCCCCCGGTGAGCCCGCAGGATTCCGCCGCCGACGCCCGGACCCACGAGCCCCCCGACCGCAACCTGGCCATGGAGCTCGTCCGGGTCACCGAGGCCGCCGCCATGGCCGCCGGGCGCTTCGTGGGCCGCGGGGACAAGAACGGCGGCGACGGCGCCGCGGTCGACGCGATGCGCAAGCTGATCGGCTCGGTGTCGATGCGCGGCACGGTGGTCATCGGGGAGGGCGAGAAGGACGAGGCCCCGATGCTCTACAACGGCGAGGAGGTCGGCAACGGCGACGGGCCGGACTGCGACGTCGCCGTCGACCCCGTGGACGGCACGACCCTGATGGCCAAGGGCATGCCGAACGCGCTCGCCGTCCTCGCGGTCGCCGAGCGGGGCGCCATGTTCGACCCGTCCGCGGTGTTCTACATGGAGAAGCTGGCCGTCGGCCCCGAGTGCGCCGACGTCGTCGACATCGAGCGGCCCGTCCGCGACAACCTCCGGGCGGTCGCACGGGCCAAGGGCGTCAACGTCTCCGACGTGTCCGTCGTCGTGCTCGACCGGCCCCGTCACGAGCAGCTCGTGCAGGACATCCGCGACGCGGGTGCCCGCATCCGGTTCATCTCCGACGGCGACGTCGCCGGCGCCATCGCCGCGGCCCGTCCGGAGAGCGGCGTCGACGTGCTGCTCGGGATCGGCGGCACGCCGGAGGGGATCATCACGGCGGCCGCGCTGGCGTGCATGGGCGGGGTGCTGCAGGCCAAGCTCTGGCCGAAGGACGACGAGGAGCGTGAGAAGGCGGTGGGCGCGGGCCACGACCTCGACCGTGTCCTGTCCACCCGCGACCTCGTCCACGGCGAGAACATCTTCTTCTGCGCCACCGGGATCACCAACGGCGACCTCCTGCGTGGCGTGCACTACCGCGCCGGTGGGGCGTCGACCCAGTCGCTGGTGATGCGCTCGAAGTCGGGGACGGTGCGGATGATCGACGCGTGGCACCGGCTGCACAAGCTGCGCGAGTACTCGAACGTCGACTTCGGCCCCGGCGTGCGCGAGGAGGACGTGCCCGTCTGGGGACCCGAGCACTCGACCCTGTAACGCGGGGCACGCGCCCGTCGAACGGCGTGGTGGTCGGCACCGTGGCGGTCACGGTGGGGATGATGGCCGCCTCTGGGGGGTCGTCGTTGCGACCAACGCCCGGTCCAGTCCGGTCCACGGAGGTCCTCGTGTCACCCCTGCGCCCGCCCTCGGAGAAGACGCTGGTGACGATGCTCGTCGCCCTGCTCGGCGTGCTCGGGGTGCTGGCGGTCGGGACGGGCGGCCCCGCCCCGGCGCCGGCCGCTCCCGCCCCCGTCGCCGCGCCGCCGGTCGAGCCCGCCGCGGTCACGGCGCCGGCCGGCGCACCCGCTCCCGCCGCCGCACCCGCTCCCGCCGCCGAGCCGTCGCCGGCCCCCGCTGCTCCCGCCGCCCAGGCGCTCGCCACGGGGACCCCGTGCTCGAGCACGGCCGACGCCTGCGTCGACCTCTCCTCGCAGCAGGCATGGCTGCTCGACGGCGCCGGCAACGTCACCTACGGCCCGGTCGGCGCGCTCGGCGGCACCCGCAGGGACCCCACGCCGACCGGCACGTTCTCGGTCGACTACAAGGACCGGGAGCACCGCAGCAACCTCTACGACGCCGACATGCCGAACTCGGTGTTCTTCGCACCGGCGATCGCGTTCCACCAGGGCAGCCTGTCCGAGCGCTCGCACGGCTGCATCCACCTCGGGCGCACCGCCTCGCAACGGTTCTTCGCGAACCTCTCGCCGGGTGACACCGTGCAGGTGGTGCGGTGAGAGCGGTGCGAGACTTCCCGGTATGACCGAGGAGCAGGAGTACCGGACCGAGCGCGACACGATGGGCGAGGTCCGGGTGCCGGCCGCCGCGCTGTGGGCCGCGCAGACCCAGCGGGCCGTGGAGAACTTCCCGATCTCCGGACGCCCCATCGAGCCGGCCCAGATCCGGGCGCTCGGACTGGTCAAGGGCGCGTGCGCCCGGGTCAACAAGGACCTCGGGGTGCTCGACGCCGAGATCGCCGACGCCGTCGCCGCGGCGGCCGACGAGGTGGCCTCCGGGGCGCACGACCGCGAGTTCCCGATCGACGTCTTCCAGACCGGCTCGGGCACCAGCTCGAACATGAACGCCAACGAGGTCATCGCCACGCTGGCCTCGCGGGTGAGCGGGCGCGACGTCCACCCGAACGACCACGTCAACGCCTCGCAGAGCTCCAACGACGTCTTCCCGACCACCATCCACCTCGCCGCGAGCGAGGCGATCGTGCGCGACGTCGTGCCGGCGCTGGACCACCTCGGCGCGGTGCTCAACCGCAAGGCGCAGGACTGGAAGCACGTCGTCAAGGCCGGGCGCACCCACCTCATGGACGCGGTGCCGATCACCCTCGGCCAGGAGGCCGGCGGGTGGGCCACCCAGTGCAGCCACGGCACCGAGCGCCTGCGCGCCGTCCTGCCCCGCCTCGGCGAGCTGCCGATCGGCGGCACCGCGGTGGGCACCGGCATCAACACCCCGGAGGGCTTCGGCGGCAAGGTCGTCGAGCGGCTGCGCCAGGCCACGGAGATCCCCGAGCTGACCGAGGCCCGCGATCACATCGAGGCCCAGGGCGCCCGCGACGGTCTCGTCGAGGCGTCCGGGGCGCTGCGCACGGTGGCCGTCAGCCTCTACAAGATCGCCAACGACGTCCGCTGGATGTCGTCGGGCCCGTCCACCGGCCTCGCCGAGATCCGCATCCCCGACCTGCAGCCCGGCTCGTCGATCATGCCCGGCAAGGTCAACCCGGTGATCTGCGAGGCGACGATGATGGTCGCCGCCCAGGTCATGGGCAACGACGCGACCGTCGCGTTCTCGGGCAGCCAGGGCAACCTCGAGCTCAACGTCATGATGCCGGTGATGGGCTACAACGTCCTCGAGTCGGCGCGCCTGCTCTCCGCGGCCGCGCGCCTGCTGGCCGACCGCGTGCTCGAGGGCACCGAGCCCGACGAGGAGGCGTGCCGCCGGTACGCCGAGTCGTCGTCGGCGATCGTCACGCCGCTCAACCGCCTCATCGGCTACGAGGAGGCCGCGAAGATCGCCAAGCAGGCGATGAAGGAGCGCAAGACGATCCGCGAGGTCATCGAGGACGAGGGCTACGTCTCCAGCGGCCGGATCACCCAGGAGCAGCTCGACGACGCCCTCGACGTGCTGGCGATGACGCGGGTCGACCAGTGACCCCCGCACGCCGGTGACCCTGCTGGGCGAGGTCGTCGCCGCCTCGGGCGAGGTGGCGGCGACCCGCTCGCGCAAGGCCAAGACCGCGACGCTCTCGGCGCTGCTCGCCCGCCTCGAGCCGGCGGAGATCCGGCCGGCGACGGCGTGGCTCGCCGGCGAGATGCTCCAGGGCCGCACGGGCATCGGCTGGCGGACGCTGCAGGCGCTGACCCCGACGCCCGCGGCGACCTCGACGCTGACCGTCGCCGACGTCGACGCCGCCCTCGAGCGGCTGGCGGCGCTGGCCGGCTCGGGCAGCGGGGTCGGGGCGCGACGCGCGGCCGAGCTCGGCGCGCTGATGGACGCGGCCACCTCCGACGAGGGTCGCTTCCTGGTGCGGCTGCTCGGCGGCGAGCTCCGGCAGGGCGCTCTCGAGGGGGTCATGATCGAGGCGGTCGCCGCGGCCGCCACCCTGGCGAGCGACGCGACGGGCAGTCGGGTGGAGGTCCCGGCGGACGCCGTGCGTCGGGCGTTCATGCTCTCGGGGCGGTTGCCCACGACGGCCCACGTCGCCCTGACCAGCGAGGACCCGGTCGCCGACCTGGCGGCGATCGGGCTCGAGGTGCTCCGGCCCGTGCGTCCGATGCTGGCCTCGCCCGGCGACTCGCTGGACGCGGCGCTGGCCGAGCTGGGCACCGAGGTGGTCGTCGAGCAGAAGTTCGACGGCGCCCGCATCCAGTGCCACCGCCGCGGCGACGAGGTGCGCGTGTTCACCCGCACGCTGCGCGACATCACCGGCGGCGTGCCCGACACCGTGGCGCTGCTGCGGTCGCTGCCGGTGGAGTCGGTGGTGCTCGACGGGGAGATCCTGGCGCTGCACGACGACGGCCGGCCGCGGCCGTTCCAGGAGACGATGAAGGCGTTCGGGTCGACGGGTCTGCGGCCGTGGTTCTTCGACTGCCTGCACCGCGACGGCCTCGACCTCGTCGACGAGCCCCTGGAGCGCCGCCGCGCCGAGCTCGCCGCGATCGCGCCCGACCACGTCATGCCCGGCGTCGTCCGCCCGAGCGCCGAGGAGGCCGCCGAGGCGGTGGACGCCTCGCTGGCCGCGGGGCACGAGGGCTCGATGGTCAAGGCGCTGGACTCGACCTACTCGGCGGGCCGGCGCGGCCGGGCCTGGCAGAAGGTCAAGCCGTCGCACACCCTCGACCTCGTCGTCCTGGCCTGTGAGTGGGGGTCCGGCCGACGCCGGGGCTGGCTGTCGAACATCCACCTCGGAGCGCGTGAGGGGGACGGGTTCGTCATGATCGGGAAGACGTTCAAGGGCATGACCGACGAGACCCTGCGCTGGCAGACCGACACTTTCCCGCGGTACGAGACGCACCGCGACGCCTGGGCGGTGTACCTCCGGCCGGAGATCGTCGTGGAGATCGAGCTCGACGGCGTGCAGACCTCCACCCGCTATCCCGGCGGCGTCGCGCTGCGCTTCGCCCGCGTCGTGCGCTATCGCGACGACAAGCCCGCCGCCGAGGCGGACACGATCGACGCCGTCCGGGCCCTGCTGCCGTAGGTGGGTGCAGCGAACGTGCCGTTCGCTGCCTCTATGCGCGCGAACTCCCCGTTCGCGGCGGGGTCGGGCCCAGCTCGCCGCGGCGCACCGCGCGGCGCTCGAACCACACGGTGGCGGCCGGCGGGATGCTCGCGAGCAGCGCGAGGACCGTCGTCGTCGGGCTCCACCGGAACACCCGCGCCGTGACCAGGGCGATCACCACGTAGGCCACGAACAGCGCCCCGTGGATCGGCCCGAACACGCGCACACCGACGTCGTCGAACACGACGAGGTACTTGAACGCCATGCCGACGAGCAGCCCGATCCACGAGCAGGCCTCGGCGATCGCGACGGCACGGAACACGCGCGCGAGGACCGCCGTGCGCGAGCGGGGGAGCACCGTGGACACGGCACCCACTCTGCCCGTCCGGGGCCGCGGTCAGCGGGGGGACGCGGCGATCGTCACCCGCCGGCTCTCCCCGCCGGAGAGGAAGTGCGCGAGCGCCCGCCCCTCCTCGCCGACGTCGGTGCGGTCGGCGCGGGAGAACGCGCGCAGCGGGGTGACGGTGACGGTCCCCTCCTCCACCGACCACGTCGCCGCGACCCGCCCGTCGACGAGCACGAACCGGGCGCCGGACACCGAGAGCCCCCGGTGGGCGTCGTCGACGAACCGCGAGCGGTCGTCGTAGCCCAGCACCAGGTTGTCGAAGGCGGGCAGGAAGCGCACGGGCGCCGGGGTGTCCGGGTCGGGCCGCGGGGCGTCGGGGAGGTCGAGCAGCTCGCGGCCCCGCCCGTCGCGGGAGGCCACGAGCCGCTCGCGCACCGCGTCCACCGCGCCCGGGAGCCCGGCCAGCCCCGACCACGCGCGCAGGTCGGCGGTCGCGGCGGGCCCGAACACGGCCAGGTAGCGCAGGACGAGGGCCTCGCCCACCGGGTCGCCCCCGGTGGCGGGCGGGTCGACGGGACGGCCGAGCCAGGTCTCGGCGAGGACGCAGCGGGCCGGCGCGGTCGCGCCCCACACCCCGCGCGGCGGGACCTGCACGAGCGGGACCAGTGAGGTCAGGACGTCGCCGATCTCGCGCGGGGCGAGGCCGGGCCAACGGTCGGCGAGGAGCCGGCCCACCTCGGGCATGGTGCGGGGCTCGTCGCGCAGCGCCGCCGCGCCGTCGGCGGCCAGCGCGGCGAGGTCGGTGTCGCCGAGCGTGCGCCGGTACACCCCGAGCATCCGCTGCACGAGCATCGCGTCGTGACGCGAGCGCCAGGCCAGCGCGTCGTCGGCGGTGACGAGGTGCACCGTGCGTCGCATGAGGTGCGTGCGCACCACCCGCCGGTCGGTGAGCAGGGCCGACAGCTCCGTCGGGTCGAACGCGGCGAGGCGCGACCACAGCCCGGCGTAGGGCTCCTGCGGTTCCTGGGCCTGCATCCCCGCGAGGTGGGCGACGGCGTCGAGCACCGGCACCTCGGCGCGCGCGAGGAGGAACTGGCGGGCCAGCGCCGCGCGGCCCAGCGCCCGGGCGTCGAGCACGGTCACGACGGCAGCCTGGCCGCCGCGGCGACCGCTGCGCTGACGTAGGGTCGTGACACGTGCAGTTCCTCGACGGCGAGCGCCCGCCCCACGACCTGACCTACGACGACGTCTTCCTCGTGCCGACGCGGTCGGACGTGTCGTCGCGCTCCGACGTCGACCTCTCCGTCGCCGACCCGTCCGGGGCGACGATCCCCGTCGTCGCGGCGAACATGACGGCGGTCAGCGGGCGGCGCATGGCCGAGACGCTGGCGCGCCGCGGCGGGCTCGCGGTGATCCCGCAGGACGTCGACCCGGCGGCGGTCGCCGGCGTCAAGTCGCGGCACCACGTGTGGGACACGCCGGTCGTGCTGCACCCGGGTGACGCCGTGGCCGACGCGCTCAACCTTGTCTCCAAGCGCGCTCACCGCGCGGTCGTGGTGGTCGACGACGCGGGGCGCCCGGTCGGCGTCGTCGCCGAGTCCGACTGCGCCGGGGTCGACCGCTTCACCCGCCTCGCCGACGTCCTCTCCCCCGCCGTCACGTTGCCGGTGACGACGCCGCCGCGGGAGGTGTTCGACGCCCTCGCCGGAGGGTCGGGCACGGTCCCCGCGCACGCCGGCGCCCCCGCGCTGGGTGTCGACGACGACGGCCGACTCACGGGCATCCTCACGCGCACCGGCGCGCTGCGCGCCGAGGTCTACCGCCCCGCGCTCGACGCCGACGGGCGCCTGCGGGTGGCCGCGGCGCTCGGGGTCAACGGAGACGTGGCGACGCGGGTCAAGGAGCTGGTCGCGGCCCGCGTCGACGTGCTGGTCGTCGACACCGCGCACGGGCACCAGGAGAAGATGCTCGCCGCGCTCGGTGCCGCCCGCGAGGCCGCGCCGAACGCCGTGATCGTGGCGGGCAACGTCGTCACCGCCGACGGCACCCGTGACCTCGTCGCCGCGGGCGCCGACGTCGTCAAGGTCGGCGTGGGCCCCGGCGCCATGTGCACGACCCGCATGGCCACGGGCGTCGGGCGTCCCCAGTTCTCGGCGGTGGCCGAGTGCGCCGCCGCCGCACGGGAGGCCGGCGCGCACGTGTGGGCCGACGGCGGCGTGCGCCACCCGCGCGACATCGCCCTCGCCCTGGCCGCCGGCGCCTCGGCGGTGATGGTGGGCTCGTGGTTCGCCGGGACCTACGAGTCGCCCGGCGACCTGCAGCGCGACGAGCACGGCGTCGCCTACAAGGAGTCGTTCGGCATGGCGTCCAAGCGCGCCGTCACCGCCCGCACCCGCGGCGACTCCGCGTTCGACCGCGCGCGCAAGGGGCTGTTCGAGGAGGGCATCTCCTCCTCGCGCATGCGCCTGGACCCCCAGCGCCCGGGCGTCGAGGACCTCCTCGACAGCATCACCGCCGGCGTCCGCTCGGCGTGCACGTACACCGGCGCCGCGACGCTCGAGGAGTTCCACGCCCGCGCCGTGCTGGGCGTCCAGTCGGCCTCCGGCTTCGCCGAGGGTCGCCCGCTGCCCGCCGGTTGGTGAGCGCACCACCGGTGGCAGCGAACGGGTGTCTCGTACGCCTGGAAGCAGCGAGATACCCGTTCGCTGCAACACCGGGGCCGGCTACAGCCGCTCGCCCTCCAGCATCTCGGTGACGAGGGCGGCGATGGGCGAGCGCTCGGAGCGGGTCAGCGTGACGTGGGCGAAGAGCGGGTGGCCCTTGAGCTTCTCGATCACCGCGGCGACGCCGTCGTGGCGACCCACGCGCAGGTTGTCGCGCTGGGCGACGTCGTGGGTGAGCACGACCCGCGAGTTGGTGCCCAGGCGCGAGAGCACGGTGAGCAGCACGTTGCGCTCCAGCGACTGGGCCTCGTCGACGATGACGAAGGCGTCGTGCAGCGAGCGCCCGCGGATGTGGGTCAGCGGCAGGACCTCGAGCATCCCGCGCTCGATGACCTCCTCGACGACGTTCGTCGACACCAGCGCGCCGAGGGTGTCGAACACCGCCTGGGCCCAGGGCGCCATCTTCTCGTTCTCGCCGCCGGGCAGGTAGCCGAGGTCCTGGCCCCCGACCGCGTAGACCGGGCGGAACACGACGACCTTGCGGTGCTGCTGGCGCTCGAGCACCGCCTCGAGGCCGGCGCAGAGTGCGAGCGCCGACTTGCCGGTGCCCGCGCGGCCGCCGAGGGACACGATGCCGACCTCGGGGTCGGTGAGCAGGTCGATCGCGATGCGCTGCTCGGCGGAGCGGCCGTGCAGCCCGAACACGTCGCGGTCGCCGCGCACGAGCCGGACCTGCTTGTCCGGGGTGACGCGCCCGAGCGCCGACGAGCCGCCGCCGAGCAGGCGCAGCCCGGTGTGGCACGGGAGCTCGCGGGCGGCCTCGACGTCGGTGACGCCGTCGGCGAACAGCGAGGACACCTCGTCCGGGGCTGCCGCGACCTCCGCGGTGCCCGTCCACCCGGTCGTCGTGACGTCCTGACCGTGGTACTCGTCGGCGGGCAGGCCGACCGATGCGGCCTTGACGCGCAGCGGCATGTCCTTGGTGACGAGGGTGACCCGGTCCGGGCGGGCGGGCGAGGACTCGGCCGCCAGGTTGAGCGCGCACGCGAGGATCCGGCTGTCGTTCTCCGCCGTGCGGAAGCCCGCGGGGAGCACCGACGGGTCCGAGTGGTTGAGCTCCACGCGCAGCGTGCCGCCCTCGGGCGTCATCGGCAGCGGCTGGTCCAGACGGCCGTGGCGGATGCGGAGGTCGTCCAGCAGGCGCAGGGCCTCCCGGGCGAACCACCCCAGCTCCGAGTGGTGACGCTTGGCCTCGAGCTCGGAGACGACCACGAGCGGGAGGACGACCTCGTGCTCGGCGAACCGGGTCGGGGCCCACGGGTCGCTGAGGAGGACCGAGGTGTCGATGACGTAACAGCGGCGCCCGTCGGGGGTGCTGGTGGTGCTCACGGAAGCGGGACGCTCGGCTGGTGCTGCGCTCACGACTACTCCCTCGAGCGGCCGCGGCACCGCGACCACAGTTCCTCGTCGGAACGGGTCGGCTAGTCCGGCGGCTCGACGGCGCGGTGGCGCGGCCCGGGGGCCGTCCTGCGCCATCGCGGGGCAGGACCGGGTGCCGGCCCTCCCCCGGGACCGGACCAGGGCGGTCGCGCCGCGCCGGTCGCGGACCGCGGCGCCGTGACGGCGCGGGGTCCGCGAGCGGTGGACGTCCCCGTCCCGCTCCGATCTGCCACTACCGGCCTCCCCGGACGCCCCGCATCCGGTGCGGGTCCGTCGGCGCGGACGCTACCGCCGGTAGCCGGTCGTTGTCGCGCGCCGAGCGGGGCGACTTGGTGACCTGGGTCACCGGTTTCGGGGCGCGGCCCGCCGTCCCACCGCCGTCCGGCGCAGCCACGGCGCCCACCCCGCGCGGGGTGGACGCCGCGCCGGCCGCTCAGGCGGCGGGGACGGGACGCGCAGCGCCTCGGGGGTGGGCGGGTCGTCGAGCACGCGCGCGAGACGGCCCGTGACCAGCTCGCGGGGCGTGTCGGTGAGCCCCTCCGTCAACCACGGCCGCAGCAGGCGCACACCCCCGACGTAGGTGGTGGTGTGGGTGCGCCAGCGCGGATGGGCGAGGAACTCGAGCATTCGGCGGGCCCGGCGCTCGTCGACGAGCAGCCAGCGGCGCAGGTGCGCGACGACCTCCTCGGCCGGCCGGTGCTCGGCGTGCAGCATGAGCGCGGCGTCCTGCCGTACCGGCGCGAGCCGCGCCATCACCGTCTCGACGGCCTCCCCCAGCTCGGCGTGCGCGAGGTCGACCGGCACACCCGCCGCGGCGAGGACCTCCGCGTTCCACCGCCCCCAGCCCGCCCCCACCACCACCTCGAGCCCCAGCTCGGCGGCACCCTCGGCGACGAGGCTCTGCGGGGTGCGGGCGAGGAACACCTCGCGCTCGGGGCGTGCCGACGCCGCGCCGCGGTGCGCCGCGACCCGGCAGTGCTCGGTGTGGTGGCCCGGGTAGGCCTCGTGCGCCACCAGCAGCGGCAGGTGCGTGACGCGGTGCCCGATGCCCCCGTTGACCGCGACGGCCGAGCGGCACCGGCCCAGCCACCGGCTGAACCCGCTCCAGGGCGCGGCGTCGACCACCTCCAGCGTCACCTCCTCGCCGGCCGGCAGCCCCACCGTCGACCCGGTGCGTCCGCGCAGGGCGTCGACCACGGCGCGCAGCGCGACCGGCAGGTGCTCGGCGGGGAGGCGGTCACGGTCGCGGAACGCGGCGAGGCGCTCGGGCAGCGGCCCCGGCCCGTCGACCAGCGCGTCGAGGGCCCGGTGGGCCTCCCGGTAGCGATCGGGTTCCCCGCGGGCGACGCGCACCCCGAAGCAGCGCTCGATCTCCTCGACGAACCCGACGTCGCGTCCCGCGGCCTTCTCGGCGAGGACGCGGCACGCCCGCAGCTGGGCGTCGAGGAAGGCGGTCCGCCCGGTGTCCGCGGCCGGCAGGGCGGCACGCAGGCGGTCGGTCTCGCGGGCCAGGTCGTCCGGGTCGGGTGCGGGTTCGGCCGCCACCCGCGCGGCGTCGTCCGGGTCGCCGAGGTGCGCGTCGAGGACGCCGGGCAGCACCCGGTCCAGGCGCAGCGCGAGGCGCACGTAGGCCCGGGCGACCCGGTCCACCTCCGCGTCTACCCGAGCGTCTCCCCGAGCGTCCACCCGGACGTCCACCCCCGTGCCGGCCGCGACCACCGACCGAGGTTACGCCGAGTGCTCCGACGGGGCCTCGTCACGTGCCCACCCGCCCTTGATACGACAGGCGGGTGTCGAGGTGCGCGACGCAGCGACACTGAATGCTCCCGCGGCCGCGGAAATCGGGGCCGACGTGATCGGCGGATCACCCGGATATCCCACTCAAGTCGCTCTCGGAATTGTCAATCACTCGATGGTGGGCCGCCGCTGGAAATGGCCTCTCGGGCCCGGATAGCTTTTCTCCCGTCAGCCGCACCGTCCGTGCGGCAACACCGTTCGACCGGGAACCCCGAATTCCCGCAGAACAAGACCCACGAAACGGAGCAGTGGATGCTGAAGAAGGCGGGAATCGTCGTCCTGGGTGCGACGGCGGGCATGATCTCCCTCGCTCCCCTCGCGAGCGCCGGTGAGGCGCACGACGACGACCACGACCACCGCGGCCACAGCCACTCCTCGTCCGACTGCGGCGCCTCGGCGGTCCAGCGCGGCCAGCTCAACACCGGCGACCAGGGGCTGCTCGGCATCAACAACACGAACATCCAGGCCCCGATCAACCAGCTCGGCGTGCTCAGCGCCTACGACAACGACGGCTGCGACGGCGACGACGACGAGCGCGGCGGCCGTGGGGGCCGGGGCGGCCACGGGCACGGCCACGGTGGGCGTGACGACAACGACGGCGGCGGCGCCTCGGCCGAGCAGCGCGGCCAGCTCAACACCGGCGACCAGCTGATCGGGATCAACAACACGAACATCCAGGCCCCGATCAACCAGCTCGGCATCCTCAGCGCCTACGACAACTGAGGGGCGGCCCCGCGGCGGGGCTCCGCGCCGTTCGCGACCGTGCCCATCGGGGGATGGCACGGCCGCGAGCGGAGCAGGCACGTGACGGCGACCCCGGGAGCACATGCTCCCGGGGTCGTCGTGCGTCTAGCCCAGGCCTTTCACCGGACCGGCTCTGACACCGGGGTCTGAATGACGAAAGGTGCTCCTGACCTGCGATGATCTGTCTTGCTGAGGGACAGAATC
>NZ_QEKW01000009.1 GCF_003096675.1 Actinomycetospora cinnamomea
CCGACCACAAGGGGATCGGTCCGATCTGCGCCGCCCAGGTCATCGTGTCGTTCTCCCACCCCGGGCGCTGCCGCAGCGAGGCCGCGTTCGCCGCCCTCGGTGGGACCAGCCCGCTCGAGGCCAGCAGCGGGCGCACCACCCGCCACCGGCTCAACCGCGGCGGCGACCGCGCCCTGAACAAGGCGATCCACACCATCGCCAGAGCCCGCATGCGTGACTGCCCTGCTACCCGCGCCTACGTCGCTCGACGCACCGCCGAGGGCAAGTCGACCCGAGAAGTCCGCCGCTGCCTCAAGCGCTACATCGCCCGCCAGCTCTTCCGTTCCCTGACCACCGCCATGACCAACGCACCGAGCTGACCTCGAACAGGACCGCGCAGCCTTCCGTTCTCCCGGACGGCTTGACAACACATAGAAGCGTCGTGTCCTCGACGTCGCCGCGGGACTGGGGCCCATGGCGGCGGCGGACCGCGGGGCGTCGGTGACGGCGGTGGACGGGTCACCACGCATGGTCGAGGCCGGTCGTGACCGCCTGGCGTGCCCTGCCCGACGACCGCTGGCCCGACGACGAACCCATCGACCCCGACTGGTTCACCAAGATCACCGGACGGACCACCTCGGCCCGCCCGAGCAGCGCGTCGGCGACGACGACCGCACCGAACCTGCTCAGCGACCCCGGCGATCCGCCGTTCTAGGGTGACGCCCGGGCCGGCACCGACATCCGAGTCACGAGGGGTGACCAGGGGCGTTCGGCGTGAAGTTCGTAGCTGCAGGGGCCGCCCACCGCGGCGCGGTGGGCGGCCCCTGGGAAAGTCGGTCGTGTCAGCAGGTCCGTCCGTCGTTGATGCAGTCGACGGCACGGTCCATCAGCGTCTCCGACATCAGGTTGATCGAGCTGGCGTGGTCGGTCGCCGGGTCGTGCTGCTGCTCCGGGAAGGAGTCGAGGGCGAAGGCGCGGCCGTCGGGACGGTCGTAGGTCAGCGTCATCCGCAGGGCCGGGACGGCCTGGGTGCCCCCGGCGCACGACCCGTCCTCCTCGGGGAAGACCAGGTGCGAGCGGTGGTCCTCCGAGTCCGTGTTCTCCCCGTCCCAGCAGCTGGGGAAGTCGAGGATGCGGACGAGGTCGCTGCCCTCGGGGCAGAGCGGGTACTGCGTCGTCGTCCGGTCCTCGAACCCGGTGCAGGTCCACTTCGCGTTCGCGTTCTCGTCCCCGTTGGTGCCGGCCTTGGCGTCACCGGTGGGCATGCGCAGGCCCTGCGGCGCGGCGACGACGTCCTCGGTGGGGTTGCCGTGATACGTCAGGTCGACCGACGTGACCGGGAGGATCGCACCGAAGTTGCCGTCCAGCCCGCCGCCGTCGTCGAAGGCGTCCGGGCCGGTGCTGTTGAGGTCGCGGATCACCGGCCAGTAGTAGGTCGACTGGTCGCCGTTCGTGCAGGTCGTGCTCGCCGACAGCAGCTCCTCGTCCGACGAGGCGAAGGTCGTGGCCGTGGTGCCGACGTAGTCGTGGACGTGCTGGGCGGCGTTGCGCTTGCCCGGCCCCAGCACGATGTTGTCGCTGTTCCGGTGAGCGCCGTCGCCGTTCGTCCCGCAGTCGACGCGGAACGTGCCGGCCGCGGAGAACTGCCCGCCGAGACCCTCGCCCGCACCGGGAGCGACCTCTCGGATGTCGACGAAGTCGGAGGCGTCGGGCGGCGCCGCCTGGTCGCGGCCCTTGAACTGCTCCTCGTCCTGGCCCTCCTTGTCCCGGCCCTTCTTGTCCTGGCCCTCGTCGTCCTGGCCCTGCTCGCCCTCGTCCTTGCCGTCTCCACGGTCGCCGTCCTCACGGTCGCGGTCGCCGCGGTCGCCGCGGTCGCCGCGGTCGCCGCGGTCGCCGCGGTCGCCGCGGTCCCGCTCGTGACCGCGGTCGCGGTCGCCGTGGTCGCCGCCGCGGTCCCCGCGGTCCCCGCGGTCCCCGCGGTCGTCCCGGCCGCCGCGGTCGCGGTCGTCCCGGTCGCCGCGGTCGCGGTCGTCCCGGTCGCCGCGGTCGCGGTCGTTCTCCGCGTCCTCCCTGCCCCCGTCATGTTCGTCGCGTTCGCCCGGACCGAGCGTCTCGCTGAGGCTGCTGAGGACCCCGGAGCCGTCGGCGGAATCCGATCCGGGGTGGGCGGACGCCGAGCCGGCGGCCACGGCGACACCGCCGGCCATCAGCACGGCGGCAGCGGCGGCGACGAGGCGTACGGGTCCGGTGGTGCGATGTCTTCCGCGTCGGGGCACGGGAACCTCCTGGCCGTCTCGACGCGGGACGGCTGGACGTCCAGAGGGAGCCCGTCCCGCGCTCGAGGGGTGGGTGTCGGTCATGGCGTCGGAGGCGAGCGACGGGCATCGAGGGGAAGAGCGACGACGCTCGGCGATCCGATGTCGGGGGACCGTAGGAAGACCGTCGATGGACGGGAGCGAGGCTGAGAGAGAATCGGTGGGAGCGGCGCTCGCGGGTCCGCCGAGCGCGACCAGCGGCATCGTGATGGTGCGATCAGCGGAATCGCGCGCCTTTCCGGATCTCACCACTCTCAGGCGGACGCTCAGCGATCGTCAGGAGATGGCAAGCTTCGCCGTTCGCATGGAGCGCGCCGTTCTCGGCGTTGTCGGTGCACGCGAGGTATCGATTTCCCGGGACGAGGCCGCCCACCGATTCGGAGGAAGAGCGGCACATGCGAATGAATGCGGTGTGCCGGTGTGGGAGCCGACGGCGCCTTGCGATCAGCTGACGTCCGGCGGGGTCGGTGGCGCCGCCCCGCCTGTGGGAGGTGCACTCGGGCTCCGACGCGGAGGGAGGAAGGCCCGTGCGTACCGCGGCGCCGGCGCGGCACCGGCTCACGCGTGCCCTCGTCCGGGCGCCCATCCTGGTCTACCGCTGCGGCCTGGGTTGGATCTTCGGGCGACGCCTCGTGCTGTTGACCCACGTCGGACGCACCACGGGCCGCCCTCGCCGGGTCGTGCTCGAGGTCGTCGGCCGCGGGCCGGTGGCCGGGTCGTACGTCGTCGCGTCGGGCTACGGCCGCCGGGCGCAGTGGTTCCGCAACGTCGTCGCGCACCCCGAGGTCACCTACCAGGTGGGTCGGCGGAGGCGCGACGGCTGGGCCTACCCGCTGCCGTCCGACGAGTCGGGCCGGCTGCTCGCCGAGTATGCGGTGCGACGACCGCGCACGGCCGCGGCGCTCATGCGCATGCTCGACCGCAACCTCGACGGCTCGTCGGCCGCCTACCAGCGCCTCGGCGCCGACGCCGAGCAGGGCGTGCCCCTCGTCCTGCTCAGCCCCACACCCCGGCCGTCGACGTGACCCGAAGGAGCATGATGTCCCCGCGCTGTGACGCCGTGGTGTTCGACGTTCTCGAGACCCTGCTCGATCTGGATCCGCTGGCTGACCGCCTCGAGACCGTCGGCCGTCCCCGCGAGATGCTCGGTCCCTGGTTCATGCGCTTCCAGCGCGACGCGATGGCTCTCACGCTCGCCGGGGACTTCGCCCAGTTCGACGCGGTGGCCCGCGCGTCCCTGCGTGTCGAGAGCCGCCAGACCATGAGCGCGGCCGACGTCGACCACGTGCTGGACGGATTCGCGAGCCTGCCGGCGTTGCCGGACGCGGAACCGGCGCTCCGCAGGCTCACCGAGGCCGGGATCCGGGTGGGCTGCCTGACCGTGGGCAACCCGGAGAACACCCGACGGTTCCTGGAGGGCGCGGGGCTCGCCGCGTTCGTCGACGAGGTGGTCACGGCCGAGATGGCCGGGGTGTGGAAGCCGGCGCCGGGCATCTACCGCACCGCTGCGGAGAAGCTCGGGACGCCGCTCGAGCGGATGGCGTTGGTCGCCGTGCACGCCTGGGACTGCCACGGCGCCACGCGCGCCGGCGCCCTCGCCGGCTGGTGCGCGCGCCTCGAGGGCGAGCACGCCGACGTCTTCCTCCCCGCGGACGTGCACGGTGCCGACCTGGTCGAGGTCGTCGACGGCCTCCTCGCGCTGAGCTGATCCGACGGGCCCGACAGGGATCAGACGGGGTGCCGGTGGGTCGGTGCCCGCTCCGGATCGAGTGCGCCGATGTCTCCCAGCCAGCCGCACAGGCGGGCCGGGTCGGTGCCCCGGTAGCCGAGGTAGCCGTCGGGGCGGACCGCGTCGATGGTCGTGCCCGGACGGTCGCGGAGCCGGTGCACAGCCACCCCCGGACCCACGGCTGCGCTCGGGACGTCGCGGGCGTTGCGGGCGAGCAGGACGTGGGTTCCCGGGCGGGCGGTCAGGTCGTGCAGCCGGACCGGCCCGCGGTCCGCCACGACCACGGCGTCCGGCAGCCGGTCGCCGGGCCGCAGGCCGCGGTGTCCGGGGAGGTCGTCGCGCGACAACGCGCTGTGCCGGTGGTGCACCCACAGGCCGGCGAGCAGCCGCAGCACCGGCGCCGTGAGCGTGCGGCGGCGCAGCAGCGCCGGCGCCAGCGGGGCGGCGAGGGGCGCGACCACGCCGCGGAGCAACCCGGCGACGGTGGCCGGTGAGGACTCGGCCCAGAACACGAGGTCGGTGAGGGTGATCGACGCGCGGGCCACGGGTCGGCGCTCGTCGGAGTAGGAGTCGAGGAGGACCTCGGGCTGTCGTGCCGAGTCCGCGTGGGCGAGCCGCCACCCGAGGGCGGCCGCGTCCTGCAGGCCGAGGTTCATCCCCTGCGCGGCCGCGGGGGAGTGGCTGTGCGCGGCGTCGCCGGCGAGGAAGAGCGGTCCGCGCCGGTAGCACTCGGCCAGCCGGCGGGCCAGCAGGAGCCGATCCGACCAGGCCACCCGGGCGACCCGGACCCCGAGACCGCTCGCGTCGAGCAGCTGCTGCAGCTCGGCACGGTCGGGCGGGCCGTGGGGCCCGGGGCCGCTCGGTCCCCGGGTGGCGAGGACCCGCCACGACGCGCGCTCACCGAGGGCGAAGACGAACAGCAACCCGCCGCGCCCGGCGGCGACGTGGGCGACCCCGGGCTCGAGGTCCGTGCCGTGCTCGGCGGCCAGGTCGACGTCGGCGAGGAGGACCTCCTGCCGGTAGGGACGGGACACGACGGGGATGCCGGCGAGCGTGCGCACCGTGCTCCCCACGCCGTCGCACCCCGCCACCCACCGGGCCTCGACGCGCTCCTCGCCTCCCGGCCCCCGCAGCAGCGCGCACGCCCCGTCCCTGCCGGTCACGTCCAGCCCGGCGAGCGCCGGTCCCCGCTCGACGGGGACGCCGCGCCGCCCGAGCGCCTCGGCCAGCACGTCCTCGACGTCCTGCTGGCGGACCATCCAGGGATGGCTCGCCGGCCCGCCGTCGATCCCCAGATCGTCGAGCCGGACACGCACCGTCCGGGAGCCCAGGTGCACCAGCGCCTCCGGGTGCTCGAGGGACCGGCGCCGCAGGGCGTCGACCACCCCGAGGGGACGGAGCTGCTCGAGCGTGCGGGGGTGCACCACCAGCGCCCGCGACGGTCGGGGGCCGGTGCGACGGTCGACGATGCGCACGCGGGAGCCGTGCGCATGGGCGTGCAGGGCCAGCGCCAGGCCCGTGGGTCCGGCGCCGACGACCAGCACGTCGGGGGACATCTCAGCTCGCAACCGGGCGCCACCACGCGGCGGGCGCGGGGTGCGGGTCGAGCGGCGCCGGGAGAGCGAGCAGGTCGTCCCGGTGACGGTCGGGCAGCACCGTGTAGGCGATCGAGCCGCGGACGCTGACCAGCGCGAGCACCCGCCAGAGAGCCCGGGCGTACGCGTCGGCCCGGTCGGCCCCGTCCCACTCGTAGAGCCCGCGGTAGGTGCCGTTCTCGTCGGCCGCGAGCCACCACTTCGCGACGAACCCGGGGAACCCGGCGAAGAGCGGCGTGTTGAGCAGGCTCTCGGCGCGGAACAGGGCGTGCCCCCGGCCCCGCACCCCCCGCAACCGGAAGCGCACCACCAGCGCGCAGGGGCGGGCCGCGACGGCGCCCGCGACCACCGTCTCGCGGTAGATCGTCGAGGTGCTCCCGTCGGCGAACCGCACCCGTGCGCCCACCCAGGTGCGCGGGCTGCGCAGCCGCCCCCGGACCAGCAGGCCCAGCGACACGGCCACGCATCGCGCGACCGCGCGCCAGGCCGCGCGGTGGGGGAGCGGTGACGTGCTCGTCGTCCGCTCCTCGCGATCGGTCATGCCGGGCCCCCTCGTCGATCCCGGGCCGCGGGCGGGCGGCACCGTCGTCGATGCTCGCCGCCGGACCGGGCACGTGTGAGGGCCGGCCGACCCCGCCGAGGCGGGGCGATGGTCCGCGAGGCCGCGGGCGTCAGGACCTGATGAACGCCAGGAGGTCGGTGTTGATGGTCTCGGCCTCCGTGGTCGGCATGCCGTGCGGGAATCCCTCGTAGGTCTTCAACGTCGCATTCGGCAGGAGCTCGGCCGACAGGGGCGCCGAGTCCGCGTAGGGCACGACCTGGTCGTCGTCGCCGTGCATCACGAGGACCGGCACCGTGATCTTCTTCAGATCCTCGGTGAAGTCCGTCTGCGAGAAGGCGACGATGCCGTCGAAGTGCGCCTTCGCGCCGCCCATCATGCCCTGTCGCCACCAATTCTGGATCATGGCCTCGGAAGGCTCGACGCCGTCGCGGTTGAAACCGTAGAACGGGCCTGCTGCCACCTCGCGATAGAACACCGAGCGATTGGCCGCGAGCTGTGCCTGCAGGTCGTCGAAGACCTTCTTGGGCAGCCCGCCCGGGTTGGCGTCGGTCTGCACCATCAACGGCGGCACGGCGCTGATGAGCGCGGCCTTGGCCACGCGGGCCTCGCCGTGGCGGGCCAGGTAGCGGACCACCTCGCCCCCGCCGGTGGAGTGCCCGATGTGGACGGCGTCCCTGAGGTCGAGGTGCGCCGTCAGAGCCGCGAGATCGTCGGCGTAGTGGTCCATGTCGTGACCGTCGTCGGTCTGGCTCGACCGTCCGTGGCCCCGCCGGTCGTGGGCGACGACCCGGTAGCCCTGCTGCACGAAGAACATCATCTGGGCGTCCCAGTCGTCCGCCGAGAGCGGCCAGCCGTGGCTGAACACGATCGGCTGACCCGAGCCCCAGTCCTTGTAGAAGATCTCCGTGCCGTCGTCGACCGTGATGGTTCCCATGCGACGTCTCCCCCGTGCGGGTCGTCGGACCTCGAACTGTTCGCGCGATCACGCAGAATGGTCCCCGCCGCACTGCGGGAGCCCGGATTCGGCGACCGTACCCCGGACCCGTCGGTGATCGGGAGCGTGTGGCCGGGACGTTCTCCTCGATTTCCTCCCGCCGAACGCTCTGCGTTCCCCGGTGCGCGCGCAGCGTCGCCGACCGGCGGGGTGCGGTGCGGAGTCATCTCCGGGTCCGCGCTCGTCGACAGCCCCGACGGAGCCCTCGACATCTGATGTCTCGTGCTGGCACGGTGGCTGCTCGGCCCGTTGTCCCTGAACGTGTTCGGGTCAGGTGTCCGGGAGGTCAGAGCGATGAGCATGAACGGGGTCATCGTCGACGTGGAGACCGTGGATCTCCGCTTCCCGACGTCGCGCGCGCTCGACGGCTCCGACGCCGTGAACGAGGCACCGGACTACTCGGCGGCGTACGTCGTCCTGCACACCGACGTCGGTCTCGAGGGTCACGGCTTCACGTTCACGATCGGGCGGGGCAACGAGCTCGCGGTCGCGGCCGCCGAGGCGATCGGCCGTCGCGCGCGGGGCCGGCCGATCGCCGAGCTCGTGGCCGACCCGGGCGGGTTCTCCCGGCACCTGCAGGCCGACAGCCAGCTGCGGTGGCTCGGCCCGGCGAAGGGGACGATCCAGCTCGGGCTCGCCGCGGTCGTCAACGCCGCCTGGGACCTGATCGGCAAGGCCGTCGGCGAGCCGGTGTGGAAGGTGCTCGCGGAGATGACCCCGCAGCAGCTGGTGGACCTGGTCGACTGGCGCTACCTGCGGGACACCCTCACCCCGGAGGCCGCGCTCGAGCTGCTCGAGAAGCAGGTCCCCGGCCGCGAGGAGCGCGAGGCGCGGCTCCGCGAGGAGGGCTACCCGGCCTACACGACCAGCGCCGGCTGGCTGGGGTACGACGACGACAAGCTCGTGCGCCTGTGCCGGGAGGCCGTCGACGCGGGCTGGGACGCGGTCAAGCTGAAGGTCGGCGGGGACCTCGCCGACGATGTCCGCCGCTGTGCGCTCGCCCGGGAGGTGATCGGTCCCCGCCGGCGCCTGATGATCGACGCCAACCAGGCCCTCGGGGCCGCGGCGGCGGTGCGCTGGGCCGAGGCGCTCGCGCCCTACGACATCTGGTGGTTCGAGGAGCCGACCAGCCCCGACGACGTCCTCGCCCACGCCGCCATCGCCCGCGCCATCGCGCCCACCCGTGTCGCCACCGGCGAGCACGCGCACAACGCGGTGATGTTCAAGCAGTTCCTGGCCGCGGGCGCGATGGGTGTCTGCCAGCTCGACGCGGCGCGTCCCGGCGGCGTCGACGAGGCCGTCGCGGTCCTGCTGCTCGCCGCGGCGCACGACGTCCCGGTCTGCCCGCACGCCGGTGGCGTCGGGCTCTGCGAGCTGGTCCAGCACCTGTCGATGGTCGACTACGTCGCCGTCAGCGGCACCCGCGAGGATCGGATGATCGAGTACGTCGACCACCTCCACGAGCACTTCGTCGACCCGGTCCGGATGCGCGGGGCGTCGTACCTCCCACCGACCCGGCCGGGCTACAGCGCGGAGATCCTGCCGGCGTCCCGGGCCGCGTACGCCTTCCCCCACGGCGCGGTGTGGAGGCGCTGAGGTGGCGATCCAGGAGGCGCAACGCCGCGGCGTCCGGACCGACAGCGTCGTCGACCGGGTGATCGGGGCTCTCGTCGCCCGCGTGGAGAACGGCGAGTTCGCCGCGGGGGAGCGGCTGCCGCCGGAGGCGGACCTGGCCGCCGAGCTGCACGTGTCGCGCCTGTCGCTGCGCGAGGCGGTGCGCGCGCTCGCCGGCGCGGGCGTGCTGGAGGTGCGCCGGGGTGACGGCACGTTCGTCACCGACCTGCGTCCCGAGCGGCTGGTGCGGGCCACGGGCACGTTCCTCGACCTGGTCGACGAGCAGGGGGTCGCCGAACTGTTCGAGTGCCGGCGCGTGCTCGAGCCCGGCGCCACCGCCCTGGCCGCGACCCGCATCGACGACGCGGCCCTGGAGGACCTCCAGGAACGGCTCGAACGGATGCGCCGGCTCACCGAGCCCGAGCGCCTCGTCGCGGACGACCTCGACTTCCACGCCGCGATCGCCGCCGCGGCCGGCAACGCGACACTCGCCTCGCTGACCGCGGCCGTCGCCGGACGCACGGCACGCGTGCGCATCTGGCGCGCCATCGTCGAGCACGACGTCCTGTCCTGGACCCACGACCAGCACACGGCGATCCTGCGCGCCCTGCGTGCCCGCGACTCGCTCGCCGCGTGGACCGCCGCCACCACGCACGTCGTCGAGGTCGAGGAGTGGGTCCGCGCCCACCTGACGACGGCGGGAGGCCGGTGATGAGCGGACGCAGCACGGCGTGGTTCGGTGCCGAGGGCCGGTCGGGGATGATCCACCGCTCCTGGATGCGCAACCAGGGCGTCACCGACGAGGTCTTCGACGGGCGGCCGGTCATCGGGATCGCCACGACCTGGTCGGAGCTCGTGCCGTGCAACGCTCACCTGCACCGCGTGGCCGAGGCGGTCAAGCGGGGCGTGTGGCAGTCCGGCGGGTTCCCGCTGGAGTTCCCGTGCGCCGGGCTCGGCGAGACGCTGCTGCGCCCCACCGCGATGCTCTACCGCAACCTCCTGGCCATGGAGGCCGAGGAGCTGATGCGCGCCAACCCGCTCGACGGGCTGGTCCTGCTCTCGGGCTGCGACAAGACCACGCCCGGGCTGCTCATGGCCGCGTCCAGCGTCGACCTCCCGGCGATCATGGTCACCGGCGGGCCGATGCTCAGCGGCCGCTACCAGGGCCGCCAGCTGGGCTCGGGGACGCAGGTGTGGCGCTTCGAGGAGGAGCTGGCCGCCGGGACCATCACGCAGGCCGAGTGCGCGGTCGCCGAGGGCGCGATGGCCCGCTCACCCGGGCACTGCATGACGATGGGCACCGCGTCGACGATGGCGTGCCTCGCCGAGGCGCTGGGGATGCAGCTCCCGTACTCGGCGACCTGGCCCGCCGTCGACGCCCGCCGTGACCAGACCGCGCAGCGGGCGGGGCAGCGCATCGTCGAGCTCGTCGCGGGCGACGTCCGCCCCTCGACGATCATGACCCGGGAGGCGTTCGAGGACGCGGTCCGGGTCAACGCGGCCATCGGCGGGTCGACCAACGCCGTGATCCACCTGACGGCGATCGCCGGGCGCCTGGGCGTGCCGTTCTCGCTCGACGACGTCGATGCGCTGGGCCGCGACGTGCCCACCCTGGTCGACCTCGAGCCCTCGGGCCGGTTCCTCATGGAGGACCTCTGCTACGCCGGTGGGCTGCCGGCGGTGATGCGGGAGATCGCCCCGCTGCTCCATCTCGAGCGCCCCACCGTCGCCGGCGGCACGGTGAAGGACGCGGTCGCGGACGCCGCGTGCTGGAACCGCGAGGTCATCCACCCGTTCGACGAGCCCATGGCTCCGGCGGGCAGCGGGACCGCCGTGCTGCGGGGCAACCTCGCCCCCGACGGAGCCGTGATCAAGCAGTCGGCGGCGTCGCCCGCGCTGCGTCGGCACCGCGGCCGCGCGCTGGTGTTCGAGTCGCCCGAGGAGTACCGGGCGGTCGCCGACGAGCTCGACGTGGATCCGTCGTCGGTGCTGGTGCTGCGCAACAACGGACCGCGCGGCTATCCGGGGATGCCCGAGGTCGCCAACGTCGGGCTGCCCCGCAAGCTGCTCGAGCGTGGCGTGCGCGACATGGTGCGCATCTCCGACGGGCGCATGTCGGGCACGGCGTACGGCACCGTCGTGCTGCACGTCGCGCCCGAGGCGGCCGTCGGCGGGCCGCTCGCCCTCGTGGAGACCGGGGACGAGATCGAGCTCGACGTGCCCGGCCGGCGGCTCGTCCTGCACGTCGACGACGACGAGCTGGCGGCCCGCCGCGCGCGGTGGCGCCCGCCCGCGGCGTCGAGCAGCCGTGGCTGGACCCGGCTCTACACCGAGCACGTGCTGCAGGCCGACCACGGCGCGGACCTCGACTTCCTGGTCGGCCGCAGCGGAGCCGAGGTCCCGCGCGAGTCCCACTGAACGTCTCCCGGAGGAGGTACGAGATGGATCCCGTCTTCACCGGCGTCGGCGTCGCCCTGGTGACGCTCTTCGACGACCGGCGGCAGGTCGACACCGACGCCACGGCCGGTCTGGCCGCGCGGCTGGTCGAGCTCGGCGCCGACGCGATCGTGGTGGCCGGCACGACCGGCGAGGCCGACGCGCTCGACGACGACGAGCGGCTGCGGCTGTTCAGCGCGGTGCGCGCCGCGGTCGGCGACACCGTCGTGGTGGGCGGCACGAGCGCCGCGTCGACCCACCAGGCGGCGCGGCTCACCGCCCGAGCCCCCGACACCGGCGTCGACGCCGTCATCGCCCGGACCCCGCGCGGTCTCGCCGACCCGACCGGCTACTACCGCGCCCTCGCGGACGCCGCGGGCGCGACGCCGGTGCTCGCCTACCACTTCCCGGCCGTGTCCCCGCCCGGCATCCCGGTGGAGATGCTGCCCTCGTTGCCCGTCGCGGGCTGCAAGGACTCCTCGGGCGACCCGACCCGCCTGCTGGCCACCGTCGACTCCTACGCGGGGCCCGTCTGGACCGGGAACCCGGCGCTGCTCCACATGGCCGGGGCGCTCGGCTGCGCGGGCGGCATCCTCGCCCTGGCCAACGTCGCCCCCGAGCTCTGCGCCGCGGCGTTCGCCGGCGACGGCGACGCCCTGCGCAAGCTCACCCCGACCCACCTCGCCTGCGAGCGCGACTTCCCCCGCGGGGTCAAGCAGCTCGTCGCGGAGCGGTTCGGCACGTCGGAGGTCCTGCGGATGGGGTGAGACGCCGGTCAGCCCTGCGGGTCGACCCGCGTGGGGCCGCCGGCCTCCTCGGAGACGGGGCGCAGACGCTCGTAGCAGGCGGTCTCGAGGTGGTCGCGCATCGCCGCCTCCGCCGCGGTGGGGTCGCGGTCGAGGATCGCGCGCGTGATCCTCCGGTGCTCGGAGAGGGTCTGCTCGCCGAGGCCCCGGTCGTAGTGGAGCCGGAAGATGTGCAGGTGGCAGTGGGTGCGCTCGAACGCCCGCCGGACCTGCGTGCTGCCGGCCAGCTCGGCCACGAGGACGTGGAAGCGGGTGTCGTGCGCGGCGAGCGCCTTGTAGGAGTCGTAGGTGTCGTCCGCGGGGGTCGCGCACGACCGCATCTCGGCCTCGAGCCTGTCCCGCCCGCCGTCGTCGGCCTGTTCGGCGGCGCGACCTGCCGCCCACGGCTCGATGAGCAGCCGGAACTGGTAGAGGTCGTCGAGCTGCTCGCGGGTGAGCAGCGGCGTGGTCCGGTAGCCGCGCAGCGGTTCCTTGACCACGAGCTCGGCCGACTCGAGGCGCGCCAACGCCTCGCGGACCGGCGTGGGTGAGACCCCGAGCTGGCGCGCGAGGCCGTCGATCGAGACACGGGCGCCCGGCGCGATCGCGTTTTCCATGATCAGCGCCTTGATCGCCTCGTGGACGTCGTCGGCCAGCATCTGACGGCGGGGTAGGGGACCGACCGTCGCCCCCGGCGCTGCGCTGCTCATGTCCGTCCCCTCGGCCTCGGCCCACCCCTTGACGCGTGAACGGGCTCACACGCACCCTACAGGAAATTTCCTACACGATCTGAGTGATCGACATGGCCGCATCCGAGACGAGCCGGGCCACGGGCCCGATGTTCCGTCTGCCCGAGGCGCCGGCGGCGCTGCGCAAGCGACGGGTGGGGGTGGCGACCGCCCTGCGGTACTTCGGACCCGGGGCGATCATCGCGTCGCTCACGATCGGCAGCGGCGAGTCGATCCTCGCCTCCCGCGAGGGCGCCGTCTTCGGCTACGCGGTGCTCTGGGCCGTCGTGGTCGGTTGCCTCGCCAAGGGCGCCCTCGTCTACGCCTCGAACCGCTACATCACCCTCACCGGGGAGCACCCGATGCGGCGCTTCGCCCGGGTGCTGCCGGGGCCGCGCGGGTGGTTCCCGATCGTGCTGGTGGTGATCTGCTTCGCCTCCTTCCCGGGCTGGGCCAGCGGCGTGGCGACCGCGCTCGGGGATTACCTGGAGGCCCTCGGCGCCGGCAGTGCCACCCTGTGGGCGGTCGGCGTGCTGCTCCTCGCCGCGGTCCTGTCCTTCCTCGGCGGCTACGCCGTGCTGGAGAAGGTGCAGGTGGCGATCGCCGGGCTGATGGTGGTCCTGGTGCTCGTCGCGGTGTTCGTGTCGAACCCGGACTGGCTCGCCGCCCTCCGCGGGCTGCTGCCGGTCTTCCCCGACTACGCCCCGTTCGTGGCGGAGCGGTACCCCGACGTGGCGGCGACGTCGGTGTGGGTCGAGCTCGCGGTGTTCATGGGCGGTCTCGGCGGCGGGATGTACGACTACATCGGCTACACCGGCATGTTGCGCGAGAAGAAGTGGGGGATGCTCGGCCACCGGGACGCCGCCCGCATCGAGGACGACCTCGCGGCGCAGGACGACCGCGCGCCGATCCCGCTGTCCACCGAGCCGGAGGACGTGGCCACCGCGCGCGCGTGGAGCCGGGCACCGCTGTTCGACATGCTCGCGGCGTTCCTGGCGCTCGGTGTCATCGCCGCCGCGTTCATGATGAACGGGGCGACGATCCTGGGCGCGCAGCAGCAGGTGCCCGAGGAGAACGACGTCCTGACCTACCAGTCGCAGTTCTTCGGCGTCGTGGCGCCGGTCTTCGAGTACTTCTACATCGTCGCGATCGTCATGGTCCTCTTCGGCACGATCTACGCGCTCTGGGAGGCCTACTCGTGGACCGCCTACGAGAGCCTGGCGGCGGTCTCGGAGAGGGTGCGGGCGCGCGGCCAGCGCGGCATCCGGCCCGTCGTCTACGGCTGGACCGGGATCATCGCCCTGCTCGCGATCCTCGCCGACCTGAGCTTCACCGACCTGGTGACGCCGGCGGCGATCCTGGGCGGCGTCTTCGCCTGCGGCATCTACGGCGCCGGGCTGCTCTACATCGACAAGGTCAACCTGCCCGAGCCCTACCGGATGGGGCGGACGCTGCGCACCCTGGTCGCGCTCGGCTCGGTGTTCCTCACCGTCTGCGGCGTGATCGCGATCCTCGAGCTGGTGGAGGTGATCGCGTGAGCACCACGGTGCAGTGGCGCTACGTCGTGCTCGGGCTGGGTTTCCTGGCCCTGGCCGGGGTGCGGGCCGCGCAGGGGGCGTGGGTGTGGATGGCGATCTTCGTGCTCGCGGGCGTGGCCAACGCATGGCTCGCGCTGCAGGGGGACCGGGGTGAGGGGAGCTCGGCGGCGTCGGGCGCGCCGACCGAGGCCGAGCCCCACGAGGCCGAGCCCCACGAGGTCGAGCGCGAGCGGGCACGATGCCTCACCGCGCAGCGCCAGTGGCAGGTCCTCGGGTTCACCGGCGCGCTGCTCGCCGCCGGGCTCCTGCTGCTCGAGCCGCCCCTCGCGGTGCTCGGCGGGCTCGTGGCGCTGTTCGCCCTCTTCCGGGCCCGCCGGGTGCGGCGGTACGCGGCCACGCTGCCGCGCCGGCCCGGGACCGGCGACGCCTCGGTGCCCCGGCCGTCGGCCGAGCCCGCCGCATGATCCTCCCCGGTGCTCCGGCAACCCGATGACATCGGGTCGGGGGAGCAACGGGAGCGATCACCGACCGCGGACCGCCGCCGCTGCCACCCGACGCGGGTCGATCTCGAGGAGGCCCGGCCGGTGCCGGTCAGCGTTCCCGCTCGAGGTGCGCCTGGACCGCGTCACCGGCCTCGTTGAGCCACCCCCGCTCCCGGGCCTTCGCGAGCATGCCCTCGAAGTCGGCGTCCCATCCCTCGGGGACCCTCCCCGCGGCGAGACGCCGCAGCGTCGCCACGGGGATCATGACGTGCTGGCGGTCCTCGGAGAGCTCACCCGCGTCGTGCTGCGCCAGCACGGCGGCGATCCTGTCCGGTCCCAGCCGCTCCCAGTAGGACGCGTAGAGGTCGGTCACGACCTCGGGCTGGCGGAGCTCGACTCCGTCACTGGCGATCGCGAGGTACACGGTGCTCCTCCGGGGTGCGGGGTCGACGGGTGTTCCCGGACCGTCGCACGGGGTTCCCCGACTCCGCCCGACGGGGTGGAATCGGTGCCATGAAGAAGCTTCTCAACGATCCGGCCGATCTCGTCGCGGAATCGCTGCGCGGGGTGGAGCGTGCCCACCCCGAGCTGCGGGTCGATCACGAGCACCGCATCGTCTACCGCGCCGACGCGCCGGTCTCGGGCAAGGTCGGTCTGCTCTCGGGTGGGGGTTCCGGGCACGAGCCCGCGCACGCCGGGTTCGTCGGGCCCGGGATGCTCGACGCGGTCTGCGCGGGGGAGGTGTTCACGTCCCCGGTCCCCGACCAGATGGCCGAGGCCACCAAGAACATCGACGGCGGCGCCGGGGTGCTGCACCTCGTGTGGAACTACACCGGCGACGTCATGAACTTCGACATGGCCGCCGAGCTCGCCGGCGCGGAGACCGACACCGAGGTCGCGGCGGTCGTCATCAACGACGACGTCGCCGTCGAGGACAGCCTCTTCACCGCGGGTCGCCGCGGCACCGGGGCGGCGGTGCCCGTCGAGAAGATCACCGGGGCGGCCGCCGAGCAGGGCCGCAGCCTCTCCGAGCTCGCCGATCTCGCGCGCCGGGTCAACGACAACACCCGCAGCATGGGCATGGCGCTGACCTCCTGCACCGTCCCGGCGAAGGGCACCCCCACCTTCGACCTGCCCGAGGACGAGATCGAGATCGGGATCGGCATCCACGGCGAGCCCGGCCGCCGGCGCGTCCCGCTGGCACCCGCCCGCGAGATCGCCGAGATGCTCATGGAGCCGCTGCTGGCCGACCTGGACTTCACCGGCGGGGACGGCGTGCTCGTGTTCGTCAACAGCATGGGCGCCACCCCGATGCTCGAGCTGCACCTCATGTACGCCGAGATCGCCGCCATCCTCGACAATGCGGGGGTCGTCCCGGTCCGCTCGCTCGTCGGGCCCTACGTCACGAGCCTGGACATGGCCGGCTGCTCGGTGACCCTGACACGCTTCGACGACGAGCTGCTGCGGCTCTGGGACGCTCCGGTCGCCGCGCTCGGCCTGCGGTGGGGCATGTGATGGCGGTCGACGTCGTCGACATCACCGCACTCCAGCGCTGGTTGCGGACGTTCGCCGCGTCCGTGGCCGAGCAGCGGGACCACCTGACCGCCCTCGACGCCGCGATCGGCGACGCGGACCACGGCGCGAACATGCACCGCGGCATGACCGCGGTGGTCGACGCGCTGGCCACCGCGTCCTCCGACGACCCGGCCGCGCTGCTCAAGCAGACCGGCATGACGCTGGTCAAGTCGGTCGGGGGCGCGAGCGGACCGCTCTACGGCACGTTGTTCCTGCGCATGGCCCCGGCCACGGGCGGCGCGACGACGCTCGACGCCGAGACTTTCGCGAAGGCGCTGCGCGCGGGCCTCGAGGGTGTGGTCGCCCGCGGCAAGGCCGAGCTCGGCGACAAGACGATGGTCGACGCCCTCGCGCCGGCCCTCGACGCGCTCGACGCCGCCCTCGGTGGGGGCGAGTCGCTCGCGGCCGGCTTGCGTGCCGCGTCCGCGGCCGCCGACGAGGGGCGCGACGCCACGATCCCGCTCGTGGCCCGCAAGGGCCGTGCGAGCTACCTGGGCGAGCGCAGCGCCGGCCACCAGGATCCGGGCGCCACGTCGGCCGCCCTGCTCGTCGCCGCGGCCGCCGACGCGGTCGCGGAGCAGGACGACCCGTCGTGACCGTCGGGCTCGTCGTGGTCTCCCACAGCCGGGCCCTCGGCGAGGCGGCGACGGCGCTGGCGGGGGAGATGCTCCACGGTGCCGCCGCGCCGATCGAGGTGGCCGCCGGGCTCGACGACGGCGGCTTCGGCACCGACGCCGTGGCGATCAGCGAGGCCATCGCCCGCGCCGATCAGGGCGACGGGGTGGTCGTGCTGATGGACATGGGCAGCGCGGTGCTCTCCGCCGAGCTCGCCCTCGAGATGGTCGACGACGACGTCCGCGAGCGCGCCGTGCTGTGCGCCGCGCCGCTGGTCGAGGGCCTCGTCGTCGCCGCGGTCAGCGCCGCCGGCGGCGCCTCGGCGGCGGACGTCGCCGCCGAGGCGACCGACGCCCTGGGCGCGAAGACCGTCCACCTGGCCCCGGAGGAGCCGGACCGGGGCGAGCCCGCACCGGAGCCGTCGGGGGCGGAGCAACCGGGCGCGCCGCAGGGCGAGGAGGAGCACGGCGTGTTCACGGTGCGTCCGGCGCACGGGCTGCACGCGCGGCCCGCGGCCCTGCTCGTGCAGGCGTTGCGCGGTCTCGACGCCGACGTCCGGCTGCGCAACCTCACCCTCGACGGCCCGGAGGTCTCGGGCGCCAGCCTGTCGAAGGTCGCGACCCTCGGCGCCCTCCAGGGGCACGACGTGGCCGTCCGCGCCCGCGGCGACGACGCCGCCGACGCCGTCCGTCGCCTGCTCGACCTCGCCGACGACGCCTTCGGCGAGCTCGACGCCCCATCGGCGCGGTCGGCGCCGCCACCGGTCGCGGCTCCGGCGACGCCGGGGCAGCCGATCCCGGCCTCACCCGGGATCGGGATCGGCCCGGCCCGGGCGGGGGGTGCCGCGCCGGTCACCGTGCCCGCGGCCAGGCCGGGCACCCCGGCCGAGCAGCGCGGGCGCCTGGACGACGCCCGCGCCCGCGTCCGGGAGCACCTGCGAGGTGTCCGCGACCGGGCCGCGCGCGAGATCGGCGACGCCGAGGCCGCGGTGTTCGACGCGCAGCTGCTGCTGCTCGACGACCCGGACGTGCTCGCGGACACCGGTGCCCACATCGACGCGGGCACCGACGCCGCGCGGGCCTGGGCGGAGGTGCTCGACGAGATCGAGGGCACGTTCGACGTCGCCGCCGACGAGTACCTGCGGGCCCGCGCCCGCGACGTCCGCGACGTGCGCGACCAGGTGCTGCGTGCCCTGGGCGGAGTCGTGGAGCGCGGTGCGGTGCCGGACGGGATCCTGGTCGCCGACGACCTGACGCCCGCCGAGGCCGCGGCGCTCGACCCGGCCCGGACGCCGGCGGTCGTGCTCGCCGGCGGCAGTCCCACCGCGCACGCCGTGATCCTGCTGCGGGCGCGGGGTGTCCCTGCCGTCGTCGGGGTCGGTACCGCGCTCGCGTCGCGCGCCGGGGAGGCCGCCCTGCTCGCAGTCGACGGGACCAGCGGCGAGGTCGTCGTCGACCCCGACCCGTCGACCCTCGGCGCGTTCCGGGACCGGGCCGCGGCGCGTGACCGGCGGCGGGACGACGCACTCCACCGGGCCCACGAGCCCGCGGCGACCCGTGACGGGACGGCCGTGCTCGTCGGCGCCAACGTCGGCTCGGCCGGCGACGCCCGGGCCGCGGTGGGGGCCGACCTCGCCGGCCTGGTGCGCACGGAGTTCTGCTTCCTCGACCGGGACTCGGCACCCGACGTCGACGAACAGGAGGCGGCCTACCGGGCGATCGCCGAGGCCCTGGACGGACGGCGCGTCACCCTGCGCACGCTCGACGTGGGCGGCGACAAGCCCCTGGACTACCTGTCGATGCCGCGGGAGGCCAACCCCTTCCTCGGGGTCCGCGGCCTCCGGCTGGCGCTCGCGCGGCCCGGGCTGCTCGCCGACCAGCTCCGCGCGATCGTACGGGTCGCCCACGACCACCCGGTCGACGTCATGTTCCCGATGGTGACCGCGGTCGACGAGCTGGTCGCGGCCCGCCGCGCCCTCGACGACGCGGTCGAGGCCGTGGGCCGCGGACGCCCCGCGGGCCTGCGGGTCGGCATCATGGTCGAGGTCCCGGCGGCCGCGCTCAAGGCCGCGGCGTTCGCCCCGCTGGTCGACTTCCTCTCGATCGGCACCAACGACCTCACCCAGTACGCCCTGGCCGCCGAGCGCGGCAACGAGGAGCTCGCGGCGCTCGCGGACGCCCTCGATCCCGGGGTCCTCGCGCTCGTCGCCGCCACCGTCGAGGGGGCCGCCCGGGCCGACCACGACGTCCTCGTCGCGGTGTGCGGCGAGCTGGCCGGTGACGAGCGGGCCGCGGCGCTGCTGATCGGGCTCGGTGTCCGCGAGCTCAGCGTCGCCCCCGCCGCCGTCGCCACGGTGAAGCAGGCCGTGCGGGAGGTCGACCTCGGGCGGGCCCGCGACCTGGCCACCGCGGCGCTGGCGTGCCCCGACGCGCCGTCCGTGCGCGCGCTGCTGGGCTGAGGGCGTCACGCGTCCCGGCGCGGCGCGGGCAGGTCGGTGCGTCGGGCGAGGTCGAGGAGCTCGCGGTGGAGTCGAGCCGGGTACTGCAGCGGCAGGAAGTGGCCACCGGGCAGCGAGACGAAGCGCGCGTCGGGCAGGTGGCGCGCGGCGTGCCGGAGGTCGTCGGACGCGGCGAGGTTGTCGAGGACGCCGGCGACGACCGTCACGGGGAAGGTGGCGAAGGAGGTGTCCATGGGCTCCTGCTCGCCCGCGGCGAGGACGAGCCGCGAGTACCAGGTCCACGGGTGGGTGGCGAACTCCCGGGCGACCGCGCTGGTGGCGGTCAGGCCCGGCGCCGGAGGTGTCCCGGTCAGGGCGACGAGGGTCTGGAAGGTGTCGAGGACCGGGGGAACCATCGACGCCGCGACGGCGACCGGTGGGCCCACCCACCGCAGCGCCCAGGCGCCCGCTCGGCCGAGGGGCCCGCGCCACTCGCGGAGCACGCCGGCGGGGCCGAACAGGATGTGGAACGGGTCCCCGGCCACACCCCCGACGGCCAGGATGCCGGCCACCCGCTCGGGGTGGTGGCGGGCGAAGGCGAAGGCGACGTTGACCCCGAGCGACCAGCCGACCAGCACCGCGCGGTCCATCCCGGCGGCGTCCATGACCGCCTCGAGGTCGGCCGCGTGGTCCTCCACGGTGATCCGGTCGGCCTCGGTGGGCCGATGCGAGGCGTCGAGGCCACGGTGGTACCAGGACACGGCGTGCACGCCGCAGTCCGGGTCGGCGAGCAACGGCCATGCCGACGGCGGTGCGCCCATGCCGTTGCTGATCACGACCGGGTAGCCCGCGCCCTCGTTGTCCCAGGTCCGGACCCACGTGCCGTCGCGGCTGCGGGCGCCCGGGAGTGCGTCCCGGCGCGGGGACGTCGCTGGTGCGGGCATGGAGGTTCCTCACGACGGGGCACGGTCTCCCCACGGCCGTGCCCCCGGAGCGCGACGCCGGAACGGCATGCCGGGCAAGTGCGGACGACCGGAGCAGTCGCCCACGAGGCACGGAGCAGCCGTCTCGGCCGCACGCCGACCGCAGCGTGCACCAGCGCCCGCGACCGCGCCGTGGCTACGGCGTCGAGGCGGGCCGCCCGATCTGGTGGCCGTACTCCCCGCGCAGCTCGTCGGGCAGGTTCTGCACGGTGACGGCGGCGTCGTCGACCAGGCAACGGATGCGGGCGTGCCCGAGCACGCGCGCGAGGCCGACGTCGCACCGGCGCACCGCGGTCAGGTCGACCACGAGGTGCCGGCTCGCGAGGTGGTGCAGATTGCGGAGCACGGCCTCGACGTGGCGCACCGTCGCGTGGTCGACGTGACCGCCCAGCGCGACGACCAGAGCACCCTCGCCGAACCTGCGTACCGCGACGACCGGTCGGCCGGAGCGGGCGCCCGCGAGGGCTTCGTCGACGGCTTCGGCCGTGGCGACGCGTCGGCGTTGCTCCAGGTTCCCCGTCTCCACGGCTTCGGCGGGTGTGGCTTCGACGTCCATCAGGACCCCAACGTCTCGACTCGAGAGGAGAGAGGTCGCTGCTCGCTCAACGGCTCGTGGCCGAGGGCTACCCACCCGGCCGGCGCTTCTTCCACCCTCGGCACGAGTGAATGGGGGGTGACGGCCCCGCCTCCCGCTGGGGGGTGGCGGGAGTGCGGGACCGCTGGCACCGCCGGCGGGCACGACGGCCGACGCCGTCCGCGAACCAGGAGGCCAGGATCGCGGCGCAGGCGGAGGCGTCAACGCCCGTGTTCGGCCACGACGAACGGGAGCCCCGCCGAGTCCGCGCTGTTGCGGCGCCGTCCTCGATGGGGCGCCCGGTCAGGACGGGCCCGACTCGGGCCGGGCGCGTCGCGCGCCGGCGGTGTTCTCGGTGAGCCACTGGGCGACGGCGACGAGCTTCATGTTGGTGTTCTGGGAGGACGTGACCAGCATCTGGAACGCGGCCTCGTCGTCGACCCCGAACCGCTCGGCGAGGATGCCCTTGGCCCGCCCGATCAGGTCCCGGCTGTCCACGGCACGCTGCAGGTGGAGCACCTGCTGCGAGCCGTAGAGCAGCAGTGCGGCCTGGATGCCGAACAACCCGGCCAGGGTGCGGGCGTTCGCGTCGAAGGCGTCCGGGGTGGACGAGTACAGGTTCAGCGCCGCGCGGACCCCGCCGTCGGTGGAGAGCTCCGTCGACATCAGCGCTCTGAAGCCCGCCTCGACGGCCAGCGGCGCGAAGCGGGGCCAGTGCTGCCCGTCGGGTCCGGCGAGGTCCTGGGCGACGACGGTACCGCTCGCGGGCGGGTCCTCGATCGCGGTGATGCAGGGCCCCTCGCCGAGCTCGCTCTGCGTGCGGTCGAGCCTGCCGATCCCCTCGCTGGTGGGGTAGCGGGTCTCGATGCGGCCGTGCTCGGTCATGGAGATGCTGCCGGCGTCGACCCCGGGGACGGTCTCGACCGCCGAGGTGACGATCCGCGCGAGCATCTGCTCGAGGTCGCGGATGCTCCGGCGCTGTGTCAACTCGCGCGCGGCCGCGCGCAGGGCGATGACCAGCTGCTCGTCCTGTCCGGTGTCCATGGTCGTGCTCTCCGTCGCATGAGGCGCGAGGGGCACGGAGCGCAGCAGCGGCAACAGTCGACAGCGGCCGACAGCGCTGGTCAGGGCAGGACCGAGCGGCATGCGCTGCGTTCTGCCCTCCACCCCGCGACGGGGTCGGGATGCACATGAAGAACGGGACTGACCGAGGCCACACCGAGGATTCGGCGGCCCCGTGTCCAGGTCACGGCCGTGGCTTCGACCGAGGACACACCCTACCGGTCGCCGTCGCAGCAGGCTGTGAAGACGTCAACTGTGTGGCGGCCTCCGGCACAGGTGCGCGCGGAGGACGGCCTCGGTGGCCGGATCGACCCTCAGCGGCTCGCGCCGCACCCGGCGCACGAGCGCTTCGGCCCGCACCGTCCGGGCGCGTTCCCGGGCGGCCCGGGCGGCCGCGGGCGAGGTCGCGGCGCGGTCGAGGACCGTCACCAGGTGCAGTGACACGTTCCTGGACATGGGGACCACCTCACAGGTGCGGGCTGCTGGTCGGGCCAGGAGCCGGCACACGGGGTGGACCGGTCCGTGCAACGTAGCCGGTTCGTGGACATCACGAAACGCCCGGATCCCCCCCGAGTCGGCGGGGTGTCCGGGCTCGCCGGGCAGGAGAAGGGGCACGCTGGACCGCGCCCGACCGTCACCCGTCACCGACCACGGAGGAGGCCCGTCGTGGGCGCACTGGACACCGAGGAACAGGCCGTCGTCGACGTGGTCCGCGGGTTCGTGGACAAGGAGGTCAGGCCCCGGGTCAACGAGCTCGAGCACGCCGACACCTACCCGGAGGCGTTCATCGAGCAGATGAAGCAGATGGGGATCTACGGGTTGGCGGTCCCGGAGCCGTGGGGTGAGGCGCCGGTGTCGATGCCCTGCTACGCACTGGTCACCGCCGAGCTCGCCCGCGGGTGGATGAGCCTCGCGGGCGCGATGGGCGGTCACACGGTGGTCGCCAAGCTGCTGGTCGAGTTCGGCACCCGCGCCCAGCAGGACCGCTACCTGCCGCGGATGGCCACCGGTGAGCTGCGCGCCACGATGGCGCTCACCGAGCCCGGCGGCGGTTCGGACCTGCAGGCGATGACGACGGTCGCTCGTCACGACGGCGACGAGTACGTGGTCGACGGGTCGAAGACCTGGATCAGCAATGCGCGCCGCTCGGGGCTGGTCGCGCTGATGTGCAAGACCGACCCGGCGGCCGAGCCCCAGCACAAGGGTGTGTCGATCCTGCTCGTCGAGCACGGACCCGGGCTCGAGGTGTCGAAGGACCTCTCGAAGCTCGGCTACAAGGGCGTCGAGACCTGCGAGCTGACCTTCACCGACATGCGCGTGCCCGGCGAGGCGCTGCTGGGAGGGGTCGAGGGCCGTGGGTTCGCGCAGATGATGAAGGGCCTGGAGACCGGCCGCATCCAGGTCGCCGGCCGCGCCCTCGGGGTCGCCACCGCCGCGTTCGAGGACGCCCTGCGCTACGCCCAGGAGCGTGAGGCGTTCGGCAAGCCGATCTGGCAGCACCAGTCGATCGGCAACTACCTCGCCGAGATGGGCACGAAGATCACCGCCGCGCGCCAGCTGATCCTGCACGCCGCCGAGCGCTTCGACGCCGGGGAGCGCAGCGACATGGAGGCGGGGATGGCCAAGCTGTTCGCCTCCGAGATCGCGATGGAGGTCGCGCTGAACGCGGTGCGGATCCACGGCGGCTACGGCTACTCGACCGAGTACGACGTGGAACGCTACTTCCGCGACGCGCCGTTGATGATCGTGGGTGAGGGCACCAACGAGATCCAGCGCAACGTCATCGCCTCGCAGCTCGTCAAGCGCGGCGGCCTCGGCCGCGCGTGATCCCGGATCCCGGAGAGCGATCTCCCGGGCTCCGCGGCGAGACCTCGGGTCCACCCCCTCGTCGAGCGGCGCGGGTCACCCGCCGTCGTCGGCGGCTCGCCGGTGGAGCGCTCCTCGGACCTGCGAGGCGCCGGCCGCGGCGCCGAGCGCCGCGAGCGGCCACGCGAGCAGGCGCGGGTAGCGCGCCACGAGCAGGGACACCCCGACCGCCGTGAGACCGGTGCCGGCCGCGACGGCGCGGTGGCGGGCCTCGTGGGGCGCCTCGGCCTCCCGCAGCACCTCACCGCCCAACCGCGAGAACGACGCCGGCACGCCGGGCGCGCGACGCAGCGGCGTGCCGCGTCCCGCGCTGCGTCGCCCGAAGGGCTTCGCGGTGACCGACCGCGACCGGCTGTCCGACTCGATGACCCGCGCGTGGGCGAAGTCGTCCTCGAACAGCGCCTCGAGCTCCCCGGCGAAGCCGCGGTCCTCGACCAGGAGGTCGAGGTCCCAGCTGGAGACGAAGTTGGCGGCGGTGAGGTTGGTCGAGCCCACCCGTGCCCAGCGGCCGTCGATGACCGTGGTCTTGGCGTGCATCATCGGGCCGAGGTACTCGAAGATCGTCACCCCGGCGTCCAGCGCCCGCCCGTACCCGGCACGTTCGAGCGCGCCGATCGACGGGTGGTCGTTGGTCGCGGGCAGCACGATGCGCACGTCGACGCCGTCCCCGGCCGCCTCCAGCAGCGCCCGGCTCAACCGGGGAGTGGAGAGGAAGTAGGGATCGGAGATCCAGAGTCGTTCCCGGGCCGCGAGGATCGCGAGCTCCATGACCCGCAGGATGCGGAGCCGGCCCGGCGCCTGGAGCACGACGCGCGCCTCCGCGCCGTCCGTCGGAGGGATGGTGTCGGCGGCGATGTCGTCGGCCGTGTCGCCGAGTCGCTCGTCCGGAGGCAGCGGAGGGCCGAGGGTGTCCCACATCCGCGCGAACGCCAGCTCGAGGTCCGCCACGACCGGACCCTCGACGCCCACCGCGGTGTCGCGGTAGATCAGACCGTTGTCGGCGTGCTGGACCCAGCTCTCGGAGACGCACACCCCGCCCGTGGACGCGTACACGCCGTCCACGCCGACGATCTTGCGGTGGTCCCGGCACAGCGAGTACAGCGGCGCGCGCAGCGACGGCGGGTTCGCGGCCCGCACCTCGACACCGGCACGGCGCATGCCGTCCCAGTAGGAACGCGGCACGCTCGACGACCCGACGGGGTCGTACACGACGCGCACCGGCACGCCCTCCCGCGCCTTCTGGGACAGTGCCGAGGCGAATCGCCGGCCGATGTCGTCGGCCATGAAGAAGTAGTTCTCGAAGTGCACCCACCGCTCGGCCCGCTCGATCCGGTCGAACCACTGGTCGAACGTCCGGGCCCCGTCGCGGAGCAGTGTGAAGCGGTTGCCCGCCCGGCGCGGGGCGTGGCCCGCCCGCGCGAGGGCCTGCTCCCACCGGTCACCGCCGCGGTCTCGTACGGGCCCGGTGCTGGGCATGGTGAGGACCTCGCTTCGTCGGCGGCCGGAGCCGACAGCGTGGCAGGCGATCGCCGCCGCCGTTCCTGCCTGCCCCCGACGTGCCGGCGCACGTTCGCGTCGGGGGCCTCAGGTGCGGTCCGGCAGGCTGATCACGACGTCGTCGGGGCCGCTGAACGCCCGGGAGGGCAACGTCCCGAGCGCGTCGAGCACGTCGGGCTCGATGCCGCCACGGTCGGTGGCGTAGGTCATGACCTCGTGGTGGCCCGCGGGGAAGCGCATGCCCTCCAGCGCGATCCGGACCAGATCTTCCCGTGCGTCGGCCATGGCCTCACTCCTCGCGACGTCCCGGATCGGCAACGGGCTGGAGGCTGAACCGCGCGCCCCACGACACCTACCCGAACGGCAGGGCGCGCGCACGCGTGATCCGCTGAGCATCACGAGGAACTGGTTCCCGCGAGCGCCCCCGACGGTGATGATGAGCGCCGCGGACCCGCCCACCAGACTGGGAGCCCTGCCACGAGCCCGACGGACTCCGAGGAGGGCTGATCGATGCCGGAGACCACGCGATGCGTTCGCTGCGGCCGCACGACCTCGACCACCGCGTCCAGCTTCGCGACGTGGCGGATCGACGAGGACGGGCGGGCGATCTGTCCGCACTGCGTCACCCCGAACGACAAGGTCGCTGACGACACCCCGATCCTGACCGACAGCCCCGACGACCGACTGCTCCGCGACCTCGACCCCGACAACGACTGACGGGGTGCTCGGGGTCGGTCGCCGCGCGCGAGAGGGCGCCCGGGCACACAGCCGGCGGTGCCGACGACCGGGTAGCCGCCCCCGTCTGACGCGAGACCGAGGAGAACTCGATGCCCGCCGAGTTGCCGCCGGGACCTCGGTGGTGTCGACGTACAGCGTCGTGGCCGTTCCCGCGAGCACGTGGCCGATCGCGTCGCCGCGACTGGTAGACCGGCAGGTGTGATCGACGAGGTCGACCTCGACCTGCCGGTGCGCGCGGCGCTTCCGGAGCTCGAGGCGGCGCTGGGGGAGCGCGGGGCTGCCGTCCTCGTCGCCCCGCCCGGCACCGGCAAGACGACGCTGGTGCCGCTCGCGCTCGCCCGGTCGGTCGGCGGACGCGTCCTCGTCGCCGAGCCGCGCCGCGTCGCCGTCCGCGCCGCGGCCGCGCGGATGGCGTGGCTGCTCGGCGAGCCGGTGGGCGGACGCATCGGCTACGCGATCCGCGGCGAGCGACGCACCGGGCCGCGGACCCGGGTGGAGGTCGTCACGACGGGGCTGCTCGTTGCTCGGCTGCAGCGCGACCCGGAGCTCGCGGGCGTCGACGCCGTGATCCTCGACGAGTGCCACGAGCGCCACCTCGACACCGACCTCGCGCTGGCCTTCGCCGTCGACGCGCGCGCGGCCCTCCGCCCGGATCTCCGCCTGCTCGCGACGTCGGCGACGGCGGCCGCCGACGAGCTGTCGGTCGCCCTCGACGGGCCCGTCGTCACCGCCCCCGACCCGATGCACCCCGTCGACGTGGTCTGGAGCCCGCCCCCGCGCCCCGTCCCGCCGCCGCGCGGGATGCGGGTGGAGCCGGCCCTGCTCGACCACGTGGCCGCGGTGGTGCGGCGGGCCCTCGCCGGGACCGACGGTGACGCGCTCGTGTTCCTGCCCGGGCGGAGGGAGATCGACGACGTCGCCCGACGTCTCAGCCGGGTGGACGACGGAGACGGCGTCGGGGCCGAGGTCCTCGTGCTGCACGGCGGGCAGGACGCGGCGCACCAGGACGCGGTGCTGGCCGGCCCGTCCCGTGGTCGTCGCGTCGTGCTGGCGACGTCGATCGCCGAGACCAGCCTGACGGTGCCGGGAGTCCGGATCGTCGTCGACGCGGGGCTCTCCCGGCGGCCGTGGACCGACCACGCGCGCGGCCTGGACGCCCTGGTCACGGTGCTCGCGTCGCAGGCCTCGGCGATCCAACGCGCCGGGCGCGCCGGCCGGGAGGCCCCCGGGACGGTGTACCGCTGCTGGTCGGAGGCCGAGCACGCGCACCGCGACCGCGATGACGCCCCCGAGGTGGCCCACGCCGACCTGGCCGGCTTCGCCCTGCAGCTCGCGCGGTGGGGCACGCCGGACGCCGCCGGACTGGCCCTGCTCGACCCGCCGCCGACCGCCGCGTTCGACGCGGCGCGGGAGGTGCTGCGAGGGCTCGGGCTCATCGGGGCGAGCGCAGCGACGGGAGAACGACCCGACGACGGCGGGCGCATCACCGAGCGCGGTCGCGTGGTGGCCGCCACCGGGGTCCACCCCCGGCTCGGGCGCGCCCTGCTCGACGGCGCGGAGGCCGTCGGGACGGACACCGCGACCGAGGTGGTGGCGCTGCTCGCGGTCGACGTGCCGGGCGACTCCGACGACCTCGAGGAGCGCCTGCGCGCGGCCCGGGCCACGAACGACCCGCGGTGGCGCGCCGAGGTCCGGCGGCTGCGTGGGGTGAGCCAGGGGGACGGGCTCCCTCGCCGTGGCGGCCGGCCCTCCGGCGCGGCGTCGGTCGTCGCCCTCGCGTACCCGGACAGGCTCGCCCGCGCCCGCGCTGACGACGCCCGCGAGTACCTGACGACGGGTGGCACCGGGGTCGAGCTCGCTGCGGGGTCACGGCTGCGCGGCAGCGCCTGGATCGCCGTCGCCGACGCCGCGCGCGGTCCGGGCGACCGGGTGGCGCGGGTCCGGCTCGCGGTGCCGATCGACGAGGACCTCGCCCGGGAGGCCGCCACCGGGTGGTGGCGCGACGACGAGGTGGTGGCCTGGGAGGACGGCGACGTCGTCGCGGAACGCCGCGAGCGTCTCGGCGCGATCGTGCTGGCCCGCCGACCCCTGGCCCACCCCGACCCGGCGGCGGTCACGGCCGCGGTGCGCGACGGCCTGGCCACCGAGGGGCTCGGGCTGCTGCGCTGGGACGACGCGGCGACGGCGCTGCGGGACCGTCTGGCCTTCCTGCACGCGGCGCGGGGCGATCCGTGGCCCGCGGTCGACGACGCGGCCCTGCTGGCCCGCCTCGACGAGTGGCTCGACCTCACGCGGGTGCGTCGCCGGGCCGACCTGGCGCGGGTGACGGTGGCGCCCGCGCTGCGCCACCTCGTGCCGTGGTCGGAGGCCGGTCGTCTCGACGAGCTCGCGCCGACCGCGGTCACGACCCCGTCCGGACGGCGCGTCCGTGTCGACTACACCGACCCCGCGGCCCCCGTCGTGGCCCTCACCGTCCAGCAGGCGTTCGGCTGGGAACGGGCGCCCGTCCTGGCGGGGGTCCCCGTCGTCGTCCACCTGCTCTCACCCGCCGGACGTCCGGCGGCGGTGACCGCCGACCTGGCGTCGTTCTGGGACACCGGCTATCCGCAGGTGCGCGCGCAGCTGCGGGGCCGGTACCCCAAGCACGCGTGGCCGGAGGACCCGCGGCGCTGACGACCGAGCCGCGCCGATCAGCGGGCGTAGCGTTCACGGGCCCGCTCCCGCGCCTTGTGCGCCTCGACCTCGCGGTCCTTCGGCGGGGCGGTGGTGACGAGTTCGTCGAGGAGCGTGCGGGTGCTCGCCGTGACCTCCGCGACGGCCCGGGCGAACGCTTCCTCGTTGGCCTTCGAGGGCCGCGACGACCCGCTGATCTTCCGCACGTACTGCAGCGCGGCCTCGTGCACCTCGTCGTCGGTGGCGGGCGGCTCGAAGTTGTGCAGGACCCGGATGTTGCGGCACATGCTGCGATCGTGCCCCACCGACCAGTGGTGGTTCGAGACCCGCGGGGCGGCGGCGGGCCGGCGGAGCTCGACTTCGTCACCGGCGATCAGACGGTGCACGGCGCTCCCCCGAATTGCGGGATCGGCCGGAACTTTCACCTCGAAGGGCACTTCGGTCGGGTCGCGGCTTGTTGAGTAGCTCCAGAGGATGTCCCAGACTTTCCGGGTGCCGACGACCTTGGAATTCGAGCGCATGGTGCGCGGAGCCTCTCTGCGTGTGACGCGTCCTCGGGTCGCGGTGTTGGCCGCGGTGCACGACCTTCCGCACGCGGACACGGACACGATCATCGAGGCGGTGCGCGCGACGTTCGGTGAGGTGTCCCACCAGGCGGTCTACGACGTGCTCCGCGCTCTCACAGAGGCTTCGCTCCTGCGGCGCATCCAGCCCAGGGGCTCCAACGCGCGGTACGAGTCCCGGGTGGGGGACAACCACCATCACGTGGTGTGCCGATCGTGCGGTGCCATCGCCGATGTCGACCGCGCGGTCATCGACGTCCCCGACCTCGCCGCCGCCGACCGCGCCGGCTACGAGATCGACGAAGCCGAGGTCTTCTACTGGGGCCGATGCCCCCGCTGTGTCACGGCAGCTGCTGCACGTGGCTCGTCGCGCGACACGTCCCGGTGGTAGGGCCACCGAGATCACCACTCACCCAGCGAAGAGAGAGGGACGGAGATGCCCGAGAGCATCAGCGAGAGCGAGAACCCGGCTGTCGCCTCCCCCACCCCGTCGACGCAGCGCCCGCGGACGAACCGGGACTGGTGGCCGAACCGGCTGGATCTGTCCGTCCTCCGCCAGCACTCGGCCCGCTCCGACCCGATGGGCGACGACTTCACGTACGCAAAGGAGTTCGAGCGCCTCGACGTCGAAGCGTTGAAGCGGGACATCGTCGAGGTGCTGACGACGTCGCAGGACTGGTGGCCGGCCGACTACGGCCACTACGGACCGATGGTCATCCGGATGACCTGGCACTCGGCGGGGACCTACCGCATCCACGACGGCCGGGGTGGCGGTGGTCAGGGCGCACAGCGCTTCGCCCCGTTGAACAGCTGGCCCGACAACGTGGGCACCGACAAGTCGCGCCGGTTGCTCTGGCCGATCAAGAAGAAGTACGGCCGTGCGCTCTCCTGGGCCGACCTACTGATCTTCGCCGGCCACGTCGCCTACGAGTCCATGGGCCTGAAGACGTTCGGTTTCGGTTTCGGACGAGAGGACATCTACGAGCCCGAGGAAATCTTCTGGGGGCCCGAGGACACCTGGCTCGGGGACGAGCGCTACAGCGGCGAACGCGATCTCGCCGAACCGTTCGGCGCCGTGCAGATGGGCTTGATCTACGTGAACCCGGAGGGACCCAACGGCAACCCGGATCCGTTGGCCTCTGCCCGCGACATCCGCGACACCTTCGGGCGGATGGCGATGAACGACGAGGAGACGGTCGCGCTCATCGTCGGTGGACACACGGTCGGCAAGTGCCACGGCGCGGTGGCTCCCGAGTACCTCGGGCCGGAGCCCGAGGCCTGCCCCGTCGAGGCGCAGGGCCTCGGCTGGCACAACACCTACGGCACCGGGAAGGGCGCGGACACGCTCATCAGCGGGCTCGAGGGCGCGTGGACCAGCGCCCCCACCACGTGGGACAACGGATATCTGGACAACCTGTTGAACTACGAGTGGGAGCTGACGGAGAGCCCCGCAGGGGCGAAGCAGTGGACGCCCACGAATCCCGAGGCGCAGGGGACCGTGCCCGATGCGCACGACCCGTCGCGGCGCCACGCGCCGATGATGTTGACGTCCGACATCGCGCTGAAGGTGGACCCGGTGTACGCGCCGATCATCAAGCGCTTCCACGAGAACCCGGACGAGCTCTCGGACGCGTTCGCCAAGGCCTGGTACAAGCTCTTGCACCGCGACATGGGCCCGATCTCGCGGTACCTGGGCCCATGGGTGCCGGAGCCGCAGGTGTGGCAGGACCCGGTGCCCCCCGTCGATCACGAGCTGGTCGACGACAGGGACATCGCGAGCCTCAAGGAGACGGTCCTGGAGTCGGAGCTCTCCGTCTCACAGATCGTCTCCACCGCGTGGGCGTCGGCGGCCAGCTTCCGAGGCACCGACAAGCGCGGCGGGGCGAACGGGGCGCGGATCCGCCTCGCGCCACAGAAGGACTGGGAGGTCAACAACCCGCCCGAGCTGGCGCACGTACTGCAGACGCTCGAGGGAATCCAGCAGGACTTCAACCGCGCGCAGTCCGGCGGGAAGAAGATTTCACTCGCCGACCTGATCGTCCTGGCCGGCTCCGCAGGTGTCGAGAAGGCGGCGAAGGACGCCGGCCAGGACGTCACCGTCCCGTTCACGCCGGGGCGTACGGACGCCTCGCAGGAGCAGACGGACGTGGACTCGTTCGCCGTGCTGGAGCCGAAGGCGGACGCGTTCCGCAACTACCTGCGTCCCGGCCAGAAGCTGGCGCCGGAGACCTTCCTGGTGGACCGGGCCTTCATGCTGAAGCTCACGCCTCCCGAGATGACCGTCCTCCTGGGCGGCATGCGGGTGTTGGATGCCAACCACGGGCAGGCTTCGCACGGCGTCTTCACCGACCGGCCAGGGACGTTGACCAACGACTTCTTCGTGAACCTGCTCGACCTGGATACCGAGTGGAAGGTCTCCGAGTCGGCGGAGAACGTCTACGAGGGCCGGGATCGCGCCACCGGCGAGCTCGAGTGGACCGCCACCTCCGTCGACCTCGTCTTCGGCTCGAACGCCGAGCTCCGCGCGATCGCGGACGTCTACGGCGCCGACGACGCGCAAGAGAGGTTCGTGCGTGACTTCGTGGCCGCGTGGAACAAGGTCATGAACCTCGACCGGTACGACCTGAGCTGATTCCCGCCATCGTGGGCACCTTGGGGGACGGCGCTGACGGTGCTCACGTTGTCTGGCTCAGTGGTCCGGTGGCCGCGTGGCGCGGAGGTCGGATCCCTGGCGCTCCGCGCTCGCGAAGGGCCAGGCTGGGAGAGAGACACCGACGAGGAGGACCGATGGCCCGCACACCGAGGGAGATCTTCGCGCACCACGCCGAGGCGCTGATGGCCGGCGATGTCGAGGAGATCGTCGCCGACTACGCCGACGACGCCGTGTTCATCACCCCTCAGGGCGTGCATCGAGGCAAGGACGGCGTTCGACAGGCCTTCACCACGCTCCTGGGCGACCTGCCCGACGCCCAGTGGGACGTGCCGCTGCAGATCTTCGAGGGCGATGTCCTCTTCATCGAGTGGTCCGCGGTCTCCGCGAAGACGAAGGCGATGGACGGCATCGACACCTTCGTCTTCGCGGGGGACTCCATCCGGGTCCAGACGGTGCGCTACACGCTCGAGCCCGCGTAGCGCCGCGACGGACTTCTCAGGGCTTGCCCAGGATCTGCCCGATGAAGTGCAACGCCGCCTCGCGGTTCTCCTCCCATGCGGGCTGGATCTGGCTGGGTGGGAGGACGAAGCCGCCGTCGGCCTGGCCGGCCGGGCGTAGCTCGATGGTGAGCGAGGGCGCGTCGTTCTCGCCGTAGGTCCAGTCCGCGGTGTCGCCCGCGGTCGGGTACAGGTCGGAGGACTGTTTCGCGGTGTAGGTCCGGCCGTGCACGTCGTGGATGAGGCGTTGCATCTCCTGCCCGATGGCGGTCATCTGCTGCCGGTCGGTCCCGTCGGGGACCGGGTCGGGGGTGTAGCCCCACGGGTAGAGGATCAGCTGCGAGTAGCTGTGGTAGGTCAGCACGCCCGCGACCTGCTCCCGCGCGACGAGGTCCCGGACCGCGCGGACCTCCGGCTCCGAGAAGGCCCGCGGACCGACGTAGGTCGCATCGGCCGGGACGTGGCTCGAGGTCGCCACGTCGAGGGTGCCCCACATGTAGCCGTAGTTCCGGTTCGGGTCCACGCCGACGGTGCCGTCGGGGTTCGGCCGGCGGTTCTTGCGCCAGAGGCGGTCGTGGGTGCGGGTGTACTCGTGACCGTCGGGGTTGACCATCGGGGCCACCCAGACCTCGCCCTGCTCGAGCCACGAGGCGACCGGCTCCTCGCCCGCCGCGGTGACGAGGTGCGACGCCAGCAGGTAGGGCACCTCGACCGCGAGCCACTCGCGGGCGTGGTGACAGCCCAGGACCAGGAACGTCGTCGTCCCGTCACGCTGCTCGCCGCGGCGGATCCCGACCCGCAGCGCCCAGATCGGGCGGCCCTCGACGCTGCGGCCGATCTCCCGGAGCTCGGCGACCTCCGGGTGCTCCTCCGACAGGCGCCGCAGGTCGTCCTCGAGGCTCTGCGCGGAGTGGTAGGCCGCGGCCGCCGCCTCGTCGCCGAACTGCGTGACGAAAGCCTCCGCGCCGGCGAGTTCCTCGACGCCGTAGCCCATGGCGAGGAGCCGCTCGGCCTGGGGCTCGGTGGCCAGCGCGACCACGTGGTCGTCGTGCACCTCCCACACGTCGAGGCCGAGCGTGGCGTCGAGCACCCGCTGCATGGACAGCCGCGGCGCCGTGGCCGTGATCCTCACGATGATGGTCATCTCGTCTCCCCCTGGTGCCGGTCGAGGAACTCCGTCACCGGCTCGAGTCGTTCGACGCGGGCGAGGCCCCGGCGCTCCAGCTCCGCCAGGTGGTCCTCGTCCGCCGCCACGACGATCGATTCGTCGTGGCGCTCCCACACGTCCAGCCCCCCGGCGTGCGCGAGCAGGCCGGCGACGTCGCCGCCGGCCGCGTCCAGGCGAGCGACCCACCGCTCGCCGGTCACGACCGTCCCCCCACCCGGTCCGGTGTTCGGGGCCGTACCGAACACCTACGCTCGTCCGGGCAGGCCCGAGGGAGGGGAGGGGTCGCGATGAGCCGTCCCGATGTCGTCCCGGCCGAGGTGGTGCTCCGGCCCGAGGCGGCCGGCGCCGACGTCGCCCGCAAGCTCGCCGACCACGGGCTCGAGGTCCTCGCCGTGGGGCGCTCCTCGGTGTCGGTCCAGGCGCCGCCCGATCGGATCGAGGCGGTTTTCGACACCGCGCTCGACCCGGCCGGTCCACCGCCCGGTGTCGAGGACTTCGGGCCCGCGGGTGCCCGGACGGCGTACCGCGCGGCGCGCCCGCTGCACGTCCCGGCCGACCTCACCGACGAGGTGGAGGCGGTGGAGATCGCCGAGCCACCCCGCATGATGATGTGAGGCCGGTCGGCGCTCACACCTGTTTCCAGGCGGCGAGTGCGTCGACCAGGCCGCTGCCGGTCGCGCTGTCGAGGCCCTGACCGGCCCGCAGCCCCACATGCGTGAGCTGGCCGTTCTGCCGGACCGGGTTGGAGATCCCGTTGGCGCTGCCCTTGACGACGTCCCGGGCCGTGGTGCGCAGCGCGGTCTTCACCTCCGCTGGGCTCAGGCCCGGGTTCTTCTCCAGCAGCAGGGCGACGACCCCGGCCAGCTGTGGGGCCGCGGCCGAGGTCCCGCTGATGACGCTCCAGCCGTCGTCGGCGACGGTGCCGTCGTGGGCTGCGGTGTCCCGGTCGATGTCGCACCCGGGCTCGAGCGGCAGCAGGATCAGGTCGGCGTGCGGCTTCATCCCCACGAGCCCGCAGACGTCCGGGCACGCGCGACCCGGGTAGATGCGGCTGACGAAGGCGCTCGCGTAGTCCGAGGCCTGCATGTGGGAGGACGCGTCGACCGACACCCCGCCGGCGGAGATGACGTCGGGGTGCATTCCCGGGAAGGCGATGTGGCCGTTGCCGGCCGAGAAGACCACCACGATCCCGTCGGCGACGGCCTGGGCGATCTCCGCCTCCAGCGCCTTGTGGAGGTTGGGGAGGCTGGACAGCGGGAGGCCGGTCGCCGGGTCGCGCAGGTCGAAGCCGAGGCTGACCGAGATGACGTCCGGGCCGAGCTTGACGGTCTCCTTGAACGCGGCCGCGAGGCTCGGTCCGGACTTCACGCCGATGAAGGTGACGTCGGGCGCGATGGCGAGGATGTTGGCCGCCTCGGCGGTGCCGTGCCCGACCTCGTCGCGGTGCAGGTCGCTCGCTCCCGGCCCGAGGATGCGCGACATCGTGTAGCCGTGGGCGACGTAGTAGGGGTGGTCGATCCGGAAGCCGCTGTCGATCATCGCCACGGTCACGCCGCGGCCCGTGGTGCCCTCGCGGTGCACCGCCGAGGCGTTCGTCAGGGCCGCCACGTCCCCGGGCACGACCAGGTGGTGCTTGGTGCGGCGAGGCGGCAGCACGGTGTTCAGGTAGACGAAGGGGGGCTGGACGTAGGCGCCCGCGACCAGGCCCGACAGGCTCGGGGGTGGCTCGACCGCGGCACCGACCGCCGGGGCGGCGAACGACATGGCCGACGGCCGGGTGAAGGCGGACTCCGGGGTCGGGACCGTGTACTCGGTCATCTCCGTCCCGAACGTCTCGGCGAACAGTCCCCGCGACCCCTCGATCGAGAGGGACAGTCGCGAGGTCGCGAGGATCCGGAAGCCGAGACGGGCGAGCTCGGCCGCCGCCCGGTCGAGCTGACCGGGATCCGCCTGCAGGTCCCCGACGGTGTCGCTGCGCGGTCGCGCGGCGGTGGAGAGCAACGTCGGCGCGCTCGATCCCGTCGGGCTGTCGATGATGATCTCGATGCTCAGCGTCTCGGTCATGTCGGTCATCGGCGCGGTCATCGCTACCCCCTGGGTGATGCGCAGAGGTTGGCGCTGCGCACGACGCCCGAGGTAGACGCTGAACGAGTGCATCACTCACGCGACCCTGTCGGTCACACTTCGCGGACGGAATCGGCGCCGCGATGCCTGCGCAGACCGACCACACCGGCGCGTCGGGGTTGAACGCGCCGGTCGTCACCGTGCCCGCCGCGGGGGGCTGCAGTAGACCGGTGGCCGTCGGGAGGAGGGCAAGGTGGAGGTCCGCAAGCTCGCCGTGCAGGTGGTCGAGTCCGTGTTGTCGATCGGGGGCATCCGGGTCGGCACGGAGGAACCGCACTTCCTGCGTCGGCCGTTGACGGAGCGCGTCGAGATTCGGCGCTACGGCCCGCGGGTCGCGGCGGAGACCGTGGTGGTGGCCGACGAGGGTCAGGCCCGCAACCTCGGGTTCCGCCGCCTGGCGCGCTACATCTTCGGCGCCAACCACCGCGGCGACGAGATCGCGATGACGGCGCCGGTGGCGCAGCAGTCGGCCGGGGGCGACGAGATCGCCATGACCGCACCGGTCGCCCAGTCCCGCGAGGGCGACGGTGAGTGGAGAATCCGGTTCTTCATGCCGTCGCGTTGGACCATGGACACCCTGCCCGTCCCCGACGACGACGAGGTCAGGCTGGTGACGGTGCCGGGGGAGACCGTGGCCGTGCTGCGCTTCCGCGGCGACCGCGGTCCTCGAGCCGTCGCCGCCCGAACCGACGAACTGCTGACGACCCTGAGCGACCACGGCGTCGACGTCATCGGGGACGCGGTGGCGTGGTTCTACGACCCGCCCTGGACCCTGCCGTTCCGGCGTCGCAACGAGATCGCCGTGCCGGTGGAGTACACCCCGAGCGGCGGCGAGCCCTGGCTCTCGACCTGATGGATGGTCGGTCAGCGTGCACGGCGACGTCACGGTGTCCATCAGCCCCACCGCGCCTTTGCTGCGTCCTCATCGCCGGATGCGACACTCCCTGGAACGTCACCTCGCCCGCAGCGCTGGAAGAGGGTCTCCAAGCCCTCCGCGCACTACGCGTCGACGGCGTGGAACACCTACTCCCGGCGGGCCTCCATCACCCGACTCGCCTGCTGACGAGGTACCGGGTCACGACATCCAGCCGGCTTTGTAGCACAGGTGCTATCATCTCGGTATGGAGCAGGTGGGACTGCGCGAGCTGCGACAGAACGCCTCCGAGCTCGTCCGCCGCGTCGAGGCCGGCGAACGCATCGAGGTGACCGTCTCGGGTCGGCCGAGCGCGCTCCTCGTTCCGACCGAGTCCCACCGGTGGCGCGTATGGCAGGACGTCGCCGACGTGTTCGCCGGCGCGGGCGATCCGGACTGGGAGTCCGATCGAGCACTGATCGACCAGGAGATGCAGGATCCCTGGGCCGCCCGGTGAGGGCCATTCTCGACACCAGCGTCCTGATCGGCGCCGACGTCCCCGCACTCGACGGGGAGCTGGCCATCAGCACGATCTCGGTCGCCGAACTGCACTACGGCGTCCTCGTCGCCTCGTACCGCGAGGTCCGGGGTGAGCGCCTGCGGCGCCTGACCGCCTTGCGCTCGTTGTTCGACCCGTTGCCCGTCGACGACGCGGTCGCCAGCAGCTACGGGCTGCTCGCGTCCGCCGTGGCCGGCATGGGGCGCAGCCCGCGGCCCCGCAGCATGGACCTCCTCATCGCGGCGACAGCGCACGCTCACTCGGGTCGGCTCTACACCCGCAACGCGGCCGACCTACGAGGGCTCGAACGCGAGATCGAGATCGTCGCGGTCTGACTCGTCCCCGCTCTGGACGAGCCGACGGCGGTGCTGCGGGGGTGCGAGTGGGCACACTGCACCTGTGAAGTGGGTCTCACGCGCTGCCCCGGTCATTGCGACGGCCGCGGCCCTCGCCGGTCACGACCTGCTGCAGCGCCGGCACGCGTTGCTGCGAAACTTCCCGGTGCTGGGGCACGCCCGCTACCTCATCGAGTCCATCGGCCCGGAGCTGCGGCAGTACATCGTGGCCGGGGACAACGAGGAGCGTCCTTTCACCCGCGACCAGCGACGGTGGGTCTACGCGTCGTCGAAGCTGGAGAACAACTACTTCGGGTTCGGGACGGACAACGACGTCGAGCACACCCCGGGCTACCTGATCGTCAACCACCGCACGTTCGGCCGGACGACACCGACCTCGACGCGCGGCCCCGACGTGCAGGGCACGGTGCCGTGCGCGAAGGAGCTGGGCGCTGCGCGCGGCCGCCGGCACGCTTTCCGGCCGGCCTCCGTGGTCAACATCTCGGGCATGAGCTTCGGGTCGCTCTCCGGGCGTGCCGTCGAGGCCATGAACAAGGGTGCGGCCATGTCGGGGTGCCTGCACAACACCGGCGAGGGCAGCATCTCGCCGCACCACCGTCACGGCGGCGAGCTCGTGTGGCAGATCGGCACCGCCTACTTCGGTTGTCGGGACGACCAGGGACGCTTCGACCTGGAGCGGCTCAAGGACCGGGTGGCCGCGTCGCCGGTGCGGGCGCTGGAGATCAAGCTCAGCCAGGGTGCGAAGCCCGGGCTCGGAGGCCTGTTGCCGGCGGCGAAGGTGTCGCCAGAGATCGCGGAGACCCGCGACATCCCGCTGGGGAAGGACTGCGTGAGCCCCTCGCGGCACACCGAGTTCTCCTCGACCGACGAGATGCTCGACTGGGTGGAGATGCTCGCGGTGGAGACCGGCCTGCCCGTAGGCATCAAGTCCGCGGTGGGCGACCTGGGCTTCTGGCACGAGCTCACCGAACTGATGGCGCAGACCGGTCGCGCGGTCGACTTCGTGAGCATCGACGGGGGAGAGGGCGGCACCGGCGCCTCCCCGCTGGTCTTCACCGACTCGGTGAGCCTGCCGTTCCGGCTGGGCTTCAGCCGGGTCTACTCGGTGTTCGCGGAGCGCGGCCTGCACCATGACGTGGTCTTCATCGGCGCCGGGAAGCTGGGCCTGCCCGACAACGCCGTCGTCGCCTTCGGCCTCGGCTGCGACATGGTCAACGTGGCGCGGGAGGCGATGCTGGCGGTCGGCTGCATCCAGGCGAAGACCTGCCACACCGGGAACTGCCCCACGGGCGTCGCCACCCAGAACGCCTGGCTCGCGCACGGGCTCGATCCGGACCTCAAGGCCGTGCGGGCCGCGAACTACGTCAAGACCCTGCGGCGAGACCTGCTCAAGGTCGCCGAGGCCGCCGGCGTGGAGCACCCCGCACTCATCCCGGCCGACTCCATCGAGATCCTCACCGGCCAGAGCGTCGCCACCCCGTTGACGGAGGTGTACGGGTACCGGCCGGACTGGGGGTTCCCGTCGCCGTCCGACCGGGACCGGATCGTCCAGCTGATGGCCTGAGCACGAACGACGTCGTCGGCGATCCCGGCCGGTGGGGGTGTTCCGATGCGAATACTCCGTGCGTGGACATCCGCACGAGGAACCGGGTGACCCCGACCGGGCGCGCGGACGCCCGCGCGATGGTCTTCGCACACGGCTTCGGTTGCGACCAGAACATGTGGCGGCTCGTCGCGCCGGCGTTCGCCGAGGACCACCAGCTGGTGCTGTTCGACCACGTCGGCGCCGGCGGCTCGGACCTCTCGGCCTGGGACCGTGAGCGGTACGACTGCCTCGACGGTTACGCCGACGACGTCCTGCAGATCGCCGACGAGCTCGACCTGACCGACGCCGTGCTGGTCGGACACTGGTGAGCGCGATCATCGGTGTCCTCGCCGTGGCGCGGGCCCCGGAGCGGTTCTCGCGCCTGGTGCTCGTCAGTCCGTCGCCGCGCTACATCGACGATCCGCCCTACCGCGGTGGGTTCACCGAGGCCGACATCGACGAGCTGCTCGACTCACCTCGACAGAGTTTGGTGCACCGTCGTGTTCGGCCTGCTGATCCCGCTCGAGGGCGGGTTCCGGGTGACGCTGGCCAGTGGCGGCCACCCGCCGGTGCTGGTGGTGCGTGCCGCCGGTCGGGTGGAGGCGCTCGACACCTGAGCCTCCCCGGACGCCGCTGACCGACGATGCATGCCCTCCGACATGCGACCCACCATCCGCCGGCACGCTCCCGGGGAGGCGCTCGCCTCTCCCGGCTGGGCGGTGGGGCCTGCGGGAAACCCGACGTGCCGAAGACGGAGGTGACGCACTGCTCGCGACCGCACAGATGCCTCGCCTGCACCGCCAGGCCGGCGGCACCGCGTCCAGCGTCGGGGTTCTGCGTCGAGCCCTTCGCCGATGGCTCGTCGGCGTCCTCGACGACGAGGACGCCATCGACGACCTGACCCTCGCGGCCAGCGAGGCGCTGGAGAACGCCGCGGATCACGCCTTCGTCGGGCGCGGCTCCCCGGGCACGATCACCGTCTCCGCGGAGGTCGAGCACGGGAGCGAGGCGCGCGCCGTCGTCGTCACCGTCGCCGACGACGGGTGCTGGCGACCGCCGAGCGCGGACCCGGGCCATCGCGGACGAGGCCTCGCGATGATCGCTCGTCTCGCCGGTGCGCACTGCCTCGTGCCCGGTCGCGACGGGACCTCGATCACCCTGCGACACGCCTGCTGACGGCGGACGCCGGGACTCTCCGGCGAGCGCTGTGCGCCGCGCCCCTCGGCGATTCAAGCCGCGTCTCCGCGGACGTACATCACGGACCGCGTGAGCAGCGGCCGCACCACGGCACCGCTCGCGCGGAGGCGCTCGTGGTGCACCCGGAGGTGATGGCCGCAGAACACCAGCTCGCCACCACCCGCGATGCGCACGAGGAACGCCGCGCGTGCGATGCAGCGGTCACAGGTCGCCGGTGCGGTCGGCTGCGGTCCGACGTGGTCGGTGGTCATGACGCTCGCCTCCTTCGTCTCGGCTGTCGTGAGACCCGAGGCTGCGCCGGAGCCGCGGCGACCGGCAGGGGGCCAGCCCTCCGGGCGTGGGGGCCGACCCTCGTTTCATGTGGACGAGCGGGAGTCAGGGCTCGTGGGTGGCCCCGGCCGCGTCGAGTCGCGCGCGTACCGCCTCCAGGCGGTCGGCCAGTTCGGCCTCGTCGATGACGTTGCGGGTCACCAGCGAGTGCGCCAAGGCGACGAGCTGGTTCTCGGGGTGGGGCAGCGAGCTGTACACCTCCCGGGAGAGGCGGTCCTCGTCGTCGCGACGGGTGAGCAGGGGCAGCGCCGCGCCCTCCTCGTCGAGCGCATCGCACATCGCATCGAGGCTGGACTTCCACGGCGGCACCGGGTTGGTGACGCGGTACCGCGCGGCCATCCGTTCCCACGTCTGGTCGTGCTTGACGATCTGCTCCAGCGTCCGCACCCGGGTGGACGGGACGTCGTGGTCGGTCGTCATGTCTCCCCCCGCGGCCTAGTCGCCCGCCACCGGACGGCGTGCGGGATGCAACGGGCGGGTCGCGTTCGTGGTCACCCCGGGCTTGGGCAGGGCGACCCCGATCAGGCAGTCGCGGGTCACGATCTCCGCGAGCTGCGCCTCGCTCCACCCCTCCGTGCCGGCCGGTCGGACCGGCAGCACCATGAACCGGTGCTTGGAGTTGGAGTCCTCGACGCGGATCTCGACGTCCTCGGGCAGGTAGAGACCGAACTCCGCGAGGACCTGGCGCGGCCAGCGCACGATCCGGCGACGGTAGTTCGGCGTCCGGTACCACTCCGGTGACATGCCCAGGATCGGACGGGGATAGCAGGAGCAGAGGGTGCAGACGATGACGTGGTGCACCGTCGGCGTGTCCTCGAGCACCTCGAAGGCGGTGAAGTCGCTGGGGGTGCCGAACCCGGTCGGGTGCAGCCAGTCGACGCCCATCTCCTGGGAGGCGGCGATCGCATCGTCCAGCGCCAACTGCCGGAAGTCCGGGTCGAGCCAGGCCTTGGCGACGAAACGGGACCCCGCGGCCGGCTCGAGCTGCTCCACGTGCTCGGTGTAGCGCCGGTGGTCCTCGGCGGTGAACAGGCCCTTCTCGATGGCGAGCTCGCGCAGAGCGATCTCCAGCACCTCGAAGTCGGTGACCTCCTCGACCATCGGTGCCGTACCGGCGTGCTCGTGCGTGTCGTGCCCCGACCCGCCCAGGTCCGTCTCCGCCATCCCGTCTCCTCCTCGTCCCCGCGGCCGGTGGTTAGGCCGCCCGACGGAGCCACCGCTCCGAGATCTCTGCCTGGAGCGTGTCGGTCGCACACCCCGTGTATGCCTCCCAGAGGTCAGCCATCCGGAAGCGCACGATGTAGAACCACTCCGGTTCCTGGTCCTCGCGGTCGAACGCTTCGTCCTCGGGCGCCAGGCTCTCGTACGAGACCTTGGCCACCGTTCCGCGCTTCCCCCTCAGGTATTCCTGCGTGCGCGTGTAGAAGATCGTCGGCAACTCGCGCACGACCACCTCGTCCCCGACCGCGAACCCGGGCGTGCCCCCCGTGCCGGAGAAGCACTGCGGATCACCCTTGCCGACCGCTTCCCGGTGATGACGGTTCCGGGGGACGGCCTCGGTGTCCCCGGTGGCGCGGGGCGTGGCGTCGACGGGGCCGCCGGTGCCGTCGACGTAACGCTCCCGGACCTCGCTCACCCGCTCGATCAACTCACCGAGAGTGATGTGCCGCTTGTCGACCAGGCACCGGGCGATCGCCCACAGCCAGCGGCCGTAGTAGGGCAGGCCGAGGTAGTTGGTCCGTCCGAGGTCGACGTTCCCGATCCTCCGGCGTTCCTCCGACGTCCAGATGCCCCGCCAGCCCAGGACCTCGCACGTGACGAACGTGTTGAGCTCCCACTGCTCCTCCTCCTTGTCCTCGAACAAGGCGGGGGCGTCGGGCTCACCGCCGACGTCGTGCGAGGTCTTCATGTATGCGCGGAACGCCTCGTGATCGATCTGATCCGGATAGGCCCAGTCCTGGACGCGGTGCAGCGCCACGCGCAGCTGGCTCGAGAGATCGCCCATCGCGGAGTTGCCCACGACCGTTCCCCCGTTCGGAAGAGTGGGTATGGCTCAAACGGAGATCACAGTAGTGCGGATCACACAACTCAGGAAGGGCGAGCCTTGCGGGACGTCAGCGGTCGGTCGCGCGGATGGGCTCGCCGATGAGGTCGGCGACCTCCTTGGGGCCGACAGCACGACCACCGGCGAGGGGCCGAGCTCGACGCCGGTCGCGCCCGCGCGCTGGTAGCCGAAGCGCTCGACGTCGGGGTTGATGGCGCGGTCCGAGGAGGACACCACTCCCCTTGGTGGTGAGGTCCTCCAGGCCGGGGTGGTCGCGGGCTCGCCGAAGACTGTGGTCAGCCTGTCCCGGGCCTTCGGCTCCCAGCGGGCGGCCGTCGGAATCGCTCCCTGGTCTCGGGCCCCCGGCCCGCCGCGACATCCTCGCCGTCCTGGCCGCTGACGCCGACGGCTGCACCGCGGTAGCTCGATGGTCTCCCCGCCGACCGGCATCTTGCCGGTGAGCTCGCCCTCGCCGTTCCGCTGGCCGCTGGCGGGCGACTCGACCGCCAGCCGCTCGTCGACGATCCGGTTGCGCAGCACCCGGTGCGCCACGTCCGGCCACTCGATGTCGAAGAGCTTGGTGTAGTAGGTGTCGGCGGCGGTGGCCTCGACGACACGGTCCTTGTACACCGCGCGCGATTCGTCGCTGCACAGGAACCGCGTTGCGAGCGGTACCGCCGGTGCGTCCAGGGCCAGGGCTAGGGCCAGGGCCAGCGCGGTCGCGGCCAGTCCGCGACCGTCGGCGATTCCGCCCGAGGCCACGACCGGCAGCGGCGCCTCGGCGTCGACCATCGACAGCAGGAGGTCGGCCCTGGACAGCTCCATGCCCGAGGGGCGGCACCTCCATACGCTGTCAACGATCTCCAGCAGCTCCATCAGCTGGAGTGGACGAGCGGTGGGCACAGCGTGGAGTCACGATGAAGATCGCTCCGCAGGCCCGTGACCAGGGGGTAGGGTGCGCGGTCAGGGACTCGAACCCCGAACCCGGTGGACGAGAGTCACAGCGGCGACAGTGATGCCTCGCGCTCGTCGGTGCTGGTCAGCAAAGGTGCGGTTCAACGTCGGTCTTTCGCGGTCGCGATCCATGAAGGGCCACGGCGGGTCATGGCGTGTCGTAAGCAGTTGTCATTGCGCGGCCCCAAGCTTGATCGACCGGGCCGGACTCGCCGTATCACCGAGCAGGTCAGTGGGCGGTGCCGTGACGGCAACCATGTCGCTCAGGACTTGCGGGAAGCTGACCGGTCCTCCCGCTCCGACGCCGGCACGTCCAGATCGACTCAGGCGGTGCAGGTTGCCGACGCGGCATCTGGGTCGGTCCACCTTGCGGCGCGCCCCTGGGTGAGCTCGAGGGGCGTCACGGCGGAAACGTCGTCCGCGCCGGGCGAAGTCGGGGACGATCGCAGGTAAGCCAGCACCTCGTCGATCGTTTCGGGTCCGCTCGCGTGGCGTGGTCCGGGACGATAGTGGCCGCGTCGAGCGACACGCCGAGGTCCGGTGCAATGCACCGGGCGATCACACGCCCTTCCGGATGAAGGACGACGCTGACCGCCTCCTCGTCGCGGCCATGGACTACGACGCTAGCTCCAGTCATGACGCCAATTAGGGCTCTTGACCTGCTAATCAACTTCCCCCAGGTCGTGCGACTGTCTCGGCGTGGTGTCGCCGGGAGCGGGCTTGCCGCTGGACTTTCGGCGCCACACCACACCAGGTGACCTCTCGCCTGAGGGAGAAGGCCCAATGCCGCGGGGGAACTTCACCACTGGCCGGCCGGACCGAGCTCGCTGGCCCCGCCCCCTTCGCCTTCTTGGGCGGGGGTTGCGGCGGTTGGAGCGGGGGGACGACGAGACTGATCCTTTCTGCGCAGCCTTGCGACGGGCATGAGCGGGCGGACGCTACGCAGTAGCAGCTCTACCACGCTGCGTGTCCCTCAACTTCTCAATCTTGGTTCTATCGAGTGAGGTCGAGGCCCGCGCCGACTGCGGAGTGTCACACTCGTTTGGGCTTGCCGGCGACGACTGGAGCGCCCGATGTCGATGATCGTAAAAGCCTTGCCCCTCCCGTCTGTGCAGCACGCAAATGCAACACCGGGTGAACGCGCTTTGTCGTGGCTCCTGCGGGTAGTGGCGCCTCAAGGGCAGCGGATTTGAACGGCCTGTTGTGGAAGTACCGCTGCCAACGACACCATACCGAGCAACCGATATGAGATCGTCAGAGGACCATCAACATGGATGTGTTAGATCAGAAGCTGCAAGGTCGATTGACCCAAACGTTGCATCCAAGGCGTGAGCACCAGCGATCCGTGCGGGAGCTGCTGGCCCACGGCATCTTCGCGCGTCAAGAGGACATTTCTCGGGCTGATCGCGTAGCACTAACGTATGAACGAATGCGCATCGTCGGAGGCTGGGCCGCACCCGGAAGGAGCTTGGTGGCCGACTCGCACCGCTACGTGACCCTGATGGAGCACGTCGCCGTGCTGGACCCAGCCTTGTTTCTCGCCTTGGGGGTGCACTATGGGGTTTGCCTCGGCACGTTGGAGCATCACCGTCGTTCACCATACGTCTCGAAGATGGTGGCCGAACTCGACGAGATGAACGCGGTTGCGGTCATTCTGACGACAGAGCTCGGCCATGGCACCAGCCAGGGCGCAAGTCGGACGCTGGCGCGCTTCGATTCGGAGAGCGGGGATTTCCTCCTTCGCACTCCTGACGTCGGCGCGCGGAAATTCATGGCCAACGTGGCTGCACCAGGAATCCCCAAGATTGGGATCGTATATGCGACGGTGATGCAGGACGATCGCGCTTGTGGAACCTATCCGTTCCTCGTGCCGATCCGTGACCACCAAGGGGCGTGCACCGGGGTGCATGTCGTCGGGCTCGGGGACGCCGGTCCGGTTTCGTTGGACCACGGCCTGGTGTCGTTCGACGACGTGCGCGTCCCTTATGAAGCGTGGCTGCGAGGCAGCGCGGACTTCGACGCTGTTGGCGACTTCCACGACCCGCTCGGCGATACTGGCGAACGCTTCGTTCGCTCGGTCGCGGGCGTCGAGAACATGTGGCTCGGGTTAATTGCTGCGGCAGGGGCAACCGCACGAGCCAGTGCTGCCGTGTTCGCGCGCTATGTCCAGCAGCGAAAGACCGCAGGCGGCCTTGCAGGGTGGGTCCCGGTGATGTGTTACAGGAACATCCAAGAAGCACTCTTCGGCGCAATGGCCGAATCCTACGCGCTGACCTTCGTTGTCAACGAGACAGTCCACGGCCGTCGGGTCTTCCGAGACACCGGCGCTGGTGGCCGCGGTCAGGCAGACGCGAAGAGCGCAACGTGGACCGCGCTGAACCGTGACCTCGCCCTGATCAAGGTTCTGGCCACGGAGGCGACGGGGCGGGTCGCGGCCCGCTGTCGGGAACGCTGCGGAGCGCAAGGGGTCCTGTTGGCGAACCGCCTTGTCGACTACGAAGGGTTTGCGCATGCTGGGAAGGCCATTGCGGGCGACAACCAACTCTTCCTCCTCGACGCGGCGCGCAACATCGTCCTCGCGGGGGACCTGACGAGTGCGCCGCGTGAACGGAGCTCGGAACGGGGCGCGGCCGACCTGCGCGATCCCGCGGCCCTTTTGGCCCTCGCGAGGCTCCGGGAGCATCGACTCCTGAACGAGCTCGGCCGACACGTCGAAAGCAGTCTTCAACTCGGCGCCAGCGAGTTCGATGCTTGGAACGAGGTGCTGGTCCTCGCCTGTACATTGATGGAGGCCCGCGGTTTGGTCGCCTTCCTAGAGTCGTTCTCGGCGGCTTTAGAAACTGCTGATCCGGACGGTCGCCGCCTGCTGTTGCCTCTCCAAATTCTATACAGTATTGAAAGGGTCGAAGGATTTGCGGGGTGGTACCTTAGCGAAGGGCTGGTGAACAACGACTTCCTCAGCGCCATCCCCGCGGTGAAGAACGAATGCTATGACCTGCTGCTGCCTTCGCTGGAAGTCCTTGTCCACGCCCTCGATGTTCCGGAGAACCTGATCCAGGCTCCCATCATGGCAGAGGACTACGTTACCGCATTCCCGGGACCTGCCTTCTTGTCGACCAACCATCCGGGGAAGTGACGACCGGTGAACCTCCAACTCCACAGATCGGGGTCTCGACCCGACTTCATGGTCCAGGACCCCGCTGCTGTGCTACCAACCTTGCCCTCCGAGCGCGCTGCGACCGCGGCTCGCAAGTACACCGCTGACGGTCTGACCGGCCTGGCCGAAGATCGTGTGGTCCACGCCGCTCTAGATGACGTGGCCGATAAGAAGAAGCCCGTCTTCATGTTCGCCGGCCACGGCAGCCAGTGGCCGGGAATGGCGCTCGATCTGCTGCGATCGTCAGCGGTTTTCGAGGAGCAAATGAACGCCTGCGCCCGAGCCTTCGCACCTCACCTCGACTGGTCGTTGCTTGACGCGCTGGCCTGTGAACCCTGCGCACGTACGCTTGAGCGCGTAGATGTGGTGCAACCCGGACTATTCGCTGTGATGGTCTCACTAGCGGCGTTGTGGCGTTCCTGCGGGGTTGAGCCAGCCGCAGTCGTTGGCCACTCGGTGGGCGAGGTCGCCGCCGCCCACGCCGCCGGCGCCCTTTCGTTGGAAGACGCCGCTCGAGTAGTCGCGTTGCGTAGTCGCGTCCTCGTCGAATTGACGGGGTCGGGGGCGATGGTGGCCGTGCCCCTGCCGGCCCGTGATCTGCGCCCCTGTCTAGAGCCTTACGGTCGACGACTCGACATCGCCGTGGTCTCCGGGCCCGCGTCAGTGGTCGTCTCTGGTGACACTGATGCAGTGCAGCAATTGGTCGACGAGCTCTTCACCCAAGGTGTCCGCGCGCGTCGGGTCGCGATCGACTACGCATCGCATTCGTACCAGGTGGACACCGTGCGGGACCCGCTCATCCGCGCCTTGTCTTGGATCAGCCCGGCCGCCGGAAGCGTTCCCTTCTACTCGGCGGTGACAGGCGGCCTACTCGATACGCGCGAACTGGGGCCGGAGTACTGGTATCGCACGGAACGACAATCAGTCCAATTCGAGCGGGTCACCCAGGCGCTTCTCGATCACGGGTACGACACCTTCATCGAGATTAGTCCCCACCCGCTGCTGACCGTTGGCGTACAGCACGTCCTCGAGGCCGCCAAGGTTGAGGCCGTCGTGGTCGAGTCCTTGCGTCGCAATGATGGCGGACTGGGGCGGTTCTACACATCGCTAGCCCAAGCCGAGCACCCGTCGACCCGCAAATCCCAGGCTGGTGTTGTACCCGAGATTGCATCGACGGCCCTAGCGCAGCGACTGGCGCCACTGTCCGATACAGGACGACGTTCATTGCTCCTCGAGTTGGTACGGACCGAAGCTGCCGCTGTACTGAACGAACCCTTGTCCAACTCGATCGCCAGCGATCGTTCCTTCCTGGACAGTGGGTTCGATTCCCTCACTGCACTCGAATTCCGCGATCGCATCATTGGAGCTACCGGACTTCGCCTGCCAATTACCCTGGTCTTCGACCAGTCGACTCCACGAGCCCTCGTGCAGCATCTGTTGGCGATGATGTCAACACAGACGTGCACGGAAGTCATGAAGGTCCCGACCGTCACCGCCCAGGTTGAGGCTCAAGATCACGCTGACTCCGTCGCCCGGCTCGACCTTATCGATCAAATGGGTCTCGATGAACTGGTCCGGATGGCATTGCATGGCGGAGACGTTGACGGTATCGCAGCTTCCCCTCGAGTGATATGAGAGAGTAATGACGATCACGAAGCAGCACGTTACTGAGGCGCTGCGAGCTTCCTTGAAGGAGGCAGAGCGAACGCGTCAGGAGAATCGTAAGCTTCGCGCGGTTCTGGAGGAGCCGATCGCCATCGTCGGAATGGGCTGCCGCTACCCTGGGGGAGTGCGGTCGCCGGAGGGACTGTGGCGGCTGGTAGAGGCTGGAGAGGACGCGGTCGGAGAATTCCCTACCAATAGATCGTGGGATTTGCCGAACATCTATGACCCTGATCCGGACCGGCCAGGCAAGTGCTATGTGCGAGGGGGCGGCTTCATCTACGATGCCGATCAGTTTGATGCCGCCTTCTTTGGCATCAGCCCAAGGGAAGCCTTGGCGATGGACCCCCAGCAACGCTTACTGTTGGAAACCTCCTGGGAGGCTATTGAGCGCGCCCGAATCGATCCCTTTACGCTCAGAGGCAGCCAGACGGGCGTGTTTGTTGGTGTGATGAATCAGGGTTACGGCGCGCGCGCGAAGTATGCGTCGGGGACCGCCAGCGCACTCGAGTTTCTCGAGGGCTATGTCATGACGGGCACTGAGACCAGTGTGGCCTCGGGTCGACTCGCCTACACATTTGATCTGGACGGCCCCGCGCTCACAGTAGACACCGCCTGTTCGTCATCCTTGGTGGCGTTGCACCTCGCGTGCCGCGCATTACGCCATCACGACTGTGCATTAGCTCTCGCCGGGGGCGTAACGGTGTTACCTACCCCGACGTGGTTCGTCACATTCAGCCGCCAGCGGGGCCTCGCGCCAGACGGTCGCTGCAAGCCCTTCTCGGCTCGTGCTGACGGCACCGGATGGGCCGAAGGTGTAGGTGTCGTCCTGCTCGAGCGCCTTTCCGATGCGCTGCGCCAGAACCGTCGGGTGCTGGCCGTCGTCCGGGGAAGTGGCGTCAACCAGGATGGCGCCAGTAATGGCTTGAGCGCCCCAAATGGAGCTGCACAGCGGCAGGTGATACGCCTGGCGCTGGCCGACGCGCGCCTCTCGGCAGATCAGGTGGACGTTGTGGAGGCCCACGGCACTGGCACAAGATTGGGCGACCCCATCGAAGCCCGCGCACTGCTCGAGACGTACGGACAAGGCCGATCAGACGGTAATCCGGTCTGGTTGGGGTCACTGAAGTCCAATATCGGCCATACCCAAGCTGCAGCCGGTATTGGCGGCGTTATCAAGATGGTGATGGCCATGAGGCAGGGTCTGCTCCCGCGCAGCCTGCATGCCGACGTGCCGTCGCCCAACGTGGAATGGTCATTGGGCGCCGTGCGGCTTCTCTCGGAGGCTGTCCCATGGCCCCACACACCCGTCCGCGCCCGGCGGGCAGGAGTGTCGTCGTTCGGGATCAGCGGCACGAATGCCCACGTAGTCCTCGAGGAGGCCCCTCTAGCTGAGAAGGAAGGTGCCGCAGAGCTGGGCGTGGACGCGACCCCGAAGTTGAGTCCGTGGATACTGTCCGGAAGGTCTGAGGCGGCGTTGAGATCCCAGGCGCAGCGGTTGGCCGCCACTGTGGCTGCCGACGCCGGATTGGCCACACCGGACGTGGGTTTCTCCTTGGCCACGACCCGCTCAACCTTTGGACATCGAGGTGTGGTACTCGCCTCAGATCGAGCTGGCTTCATCAGCGGTCTGGAGGCCTTGGCCGAGGGCTGGGCCGCGCCCGGCGTGGTGAGCGGCGTGGCTCGCGAAGCCAGTACTGTCTTCATGTTCCCTGGCCAAGGGAGCCAATGGCCCGGTATGGCTTCGGACCTGTTGAAGTCCTCGGATCTATTCGGCGAGCAGATAGGAGCTTGCGCACAAGCCTTGGCGCCTCATGTTGGCTGGTCTCTCCTAGACGTGCTTGCTGGTGAGCCCGGTGCGCCCGAGCTCGACCGGGTCGACGTGGTCCAACCGGCGCTGTTCGCCGTGATGGTTTCGCTGGCGGCGTTGTGGCGTTACTACGGAGTGGAGCCATCTGCAGTGGTGGGTCACTCCCAAGGCGAGATCGCCGCGGCCTGCGTGGCAGGCGCGCTCTCCCTAGAGGACGCGGCCCAGCTGGTGGCTGTACGAAGCCAGCTCCTCGTTGAGTTGACCGGACGGGGCGCGATGGCGTCGGTGCCGCTGTCGAGGGAACAGCTCCTGCCCCTACTCGGAGACCAGGATGATCGATTCGGCATCGCGGCGATCAATGGGCCGAGGTCGACGGTCGTCTCGGGTGAAAGTCGCGCGGTGGAGGCCCTGGTTGACGAGCTCGTAGCGGAGGGCGTGAGGGCGAAGATGATTCCCGTCGACTTCGCCTCGCACTCCCCGCAGGTCGAGGCCGTGCGTGAGCGACTACTCGAAGCCGTTTCACCGATCGCGGCGTACGTCGGCCACGTGCCCTACTATTCCACGGTCACAGGTGGCTTGCTCGACACGCGAGCATTGGTGGGCGAGTACTGGTATCGCAACCTCCGCCAGCCAGTCCGCCTTCACGAGGTGATCAAGACTCTCCTCGAGCGGGGACACAACATTTTCGTCGAGGTTAGCCCCCACCCGGTGCTGACCTTCGGGGTGCAGTCTACGCTGGAGGATGAAGGCAGTGACGCTGTCGTGATCAATTCGCTACGCCGTGACGACGGCGGTCCAGAACGACTTATGACGTCATTCGCCGAAGCACATGTAAACGGCGCTAGTCTCGACTGGCGTTCAGTATTCGCCGACATGCCCGCACACCAAGTCGATCTGCCGACCTACGCCTTTCAGCGTCAGAGCTTCTGGCTGGCCACGCCGAACGAAGCGTCCTCGTCGATGCAGAGCCCGCCCGAGCCCGGTACGAGAACCCCCAGTGAGAGCAACACCACAACGACGATCGCTGAGACGCTACGGGGGCGCCTGGGAGCCCTCTCGGACACGGAACGGCAGGCAGCAGTCATGGAGCTGTTGCGTACGGATGCGTCTTTCGTACTCGGGCACTCTCGTCCGGAGGACGTAGACCCGCACCAAAGCTTCGTGGAACAGGGTTTCGATTCCCTCATGGCCATCGAATTCCGTAACCGGGTCAACGTCGCCACCGGACTCTGCTTCCCGACAACACTGATACTCGAACACCCATCGCTTACCGAACTCGTGCCACATGTGCTTGGAGAGGCGCTCGCGTCCACTCAAGGAGGGCGGCAGGCGGACCCGCAAGTACGCGTGCCTGATGCACCTGCGAACTCCGTGAGCGGCCTCGATACAACCATTGGATCACTGTTTCGCCAAGCGTGCGCAAAGGGCAAGTACGGGCAAGGAATCAGTCTGCTCGCGGGCGCGGCTGACCTTCTTCCGAGATACGAGACGTCGTCGGAAAATGCTCGCATGATTCAGGTCACACAGTTGTCAGGAGGCGCCACGGCGCCGCGCTTGATCTGTTTGCCGTCGATTGCAGCGCCCTCGAATGTCAATCAATACGGTGCCCTAGCGTCGAGCTTTCACGGCCGCCGCGAGGTGTTGGCCGTTTCCGTCCCAGGCTTCATCGAAGGTGAAGGGATCCCTGCGTCTCTTGGCGTCCTAATTCAAGCCCTGGGCGAGGTGGTCGTGAGGTGCGCGGAGCGGGCACCTTTCGTGCTCGTTGGCCATTCGAGCGGGGGGTGGCTGGCGCATGCCACAGCCAGTCATCTCGAGAGCTTGGACTGCGGTCCAGCCGGCCTTGTCCTCATCGACACCTATCTGCCGCAACGGGTCGTGGAACTGAGCAAACGCTCGCAGTTGATGGAGCTCATGTTCGAGCGAGCGGAACCTTTCGGCCTCATGAGCGACACACGGCTGATATCGATGGGGGGCTACCTTCGCCTGTTTTCTGAGTGGGTGCCAGAAGCGACCGCAGTCCCAACTCTCTTCGTGCAGGCCACTATAGAAATGGTCGACCCAAGGCTCTCACAACCCGACTATTCCTATGACTGGAGGGCGCGCTGGGATCTGCCACATGACCTGACCGAACTGAGCGCCAACCACTATACGCTGATGGAAGAGCGAGTCGAGAAAACCTCGGGCGTTATCGAGAAATGGTTGGATTCGTTCGCAAATCTGCGCAATGCAACGCAGAAGATGATCGTCCCTTGATGGATCGCGTCAGCTCGTCGATGTACCTGTTCCTGGCGCGCGTGGCGACGCGCGGAGGGCTTCGTGGTGCTGTGGAACGCGGGCGGCGGACGGGTCCTCGCGGCGCGGCGACGCCGGCCGCGCAGCGACGTCGTCGTGCTGATCGATCGGCAGGCTGCACCGTCGCTGGTGGTCGAGGCGATGGATGCGGGCGCCGCGGCCTGCATCCGGGAGCCCGCTGCGGCGCTGGTCACGGGCTACCTGCTGCGGCTGTACGGCAGGTGTGCGATGCCGGGGCCCGGGCAGTGACTGGGGGCGTGAAGGACACCCCCCTCGTCCGACGGAGTCAGCGCTGTGGTGCCTGTGCGGGATGCGTGCGGCTCTCGCGTACCGGGGCCCACTGCGGCGGCCGCCGGTGCGCGGTCTCGGCGGCGGGCAGGGTCACGAGGAAGCGGGTCTCGCCGGGCCGGCTGGTCACCTCGAGCTCGCCGCCGTGTTCAGCGACCACCGCCGCGACGATGGAGAGGCCCAGGCCGGTGCTGCCGGTGGTGCGCGCCCGGCCGGTCTCGCCGCGAGCGAAGCGCTCGAACACATGCGGCAGCAGCCCCGGGGGGACGCCTGGTCCGTCATCGCGGACCTCGAGGCGCACGGCCGGGCCCCGTCCGGACACCGCTCGGGCCAGTCGCGTGGTGACGTGGGTGCCGGGCGGTGTGTGCATGCGGGCGTTGGACAACAGGTTGGCCACCACCTGGTGGAGCCGCTCCGGGTCTCCGACGACGTGGAGGCCGGTGGCGTCGTCGAGCCCGTCGGCATCGTCGCCGGGCAGCTCGAGCGACCAGGAGTGCTCGGGCGCGGCGACATGGGCGTCGGACACCGCGTCGACGACGGTGCGGGTGAGGTCGATGCGCTCTCGGGCCAGCGGGCGGCCGGCGTCGAGCCGCGCGAGCAGCAGCAGGTCCTCCACGAGCACCGTCATGCGCTCGGTCTGCGAGCCGACCCGGTCGAGCAGGCCGGCCACCTCCGGGGGCATCTCCTCCGAGCGCCGGCGGGCGAGCTCGGAGTAGCCGCGGATCGCGGCGAGCGGTGTGCGCAGCTCGTGGCTCGCGTCGGCGACGAAGCGCCGAACGCGGGTCTCACTCTCCTGCCGGGCCTCCAGCGCCGCACCGACGTGGCCGAGCATCCGGTTGAACGCGACCCCGACCTGGCCCACCTCGGAGCGCGGGTCGGCGTCCACGTCGGGCACTCTCTCGGCCAAGTCGACCTCGCCGCTCTCCAGCGGCAGCTCGGCGACCCGGCGCGCCGTGGCCGACACGCGGTGCAGCGGCCGCAGGGTCAGCCGGGTCGTGAACGCGGAGGCGATCCCCGCCAGCAAGATGCCGAGGCCGAAGATGATCGCCTCGGCGACGGCCAGCCGGGACACGGTGGCGTCCAGGCCGGCAGTGTTGATGCCGATGAACACCGTCCCGGCGGTGGCCGACGTGCCTGCCATCACGCGATAGGTGCCCAGCTCGCCGAGGTCCACGGTGTCCGGCGGCGCGCCTGGGCGCACGGCGATCACGGGCGCGACCTGGTCGAAGGCGACCGGATGGTCCGACCCGCGACGGCCGAGCAGCACCGCCGACGTGATGCCGCCGTCGGTCGCGCGGACCTCGAGGGTGCCGTAGGGACGCTCGGGCCCGCTCGTGAAGCCGCCGCCGGCATCGGGAGGTGGGGGAGGGCGACGGTCGTCCTCGGGCCGCGGTGGGGCGGTGCGGAAGAGGGAGACCGCCTTGACCTGCTCGTCGAGCTGGCGCTCGAGATAGCCGTGCAGCGACCAGACCGCGCCGACCCCCACGACGGCACTGACCACCGTCAACAGCGCGACGGTGGCGAGCACGATCCGAGCCTGCAGCGTCCGGACCGACCACGGGAACCGCCCCAACGACCAGCGGCTCATGTCTTCTCCGCGCCCGGCTTCAGGACGTACCCGGCGCCACGCACGGTGTGGATCATCGGCGTCCGCCCGGTGTCGATCTTCTTGCGAAGGTAGGAGATGTACAGCTCGACGATGTTCGACTGGCCGCCGAAGTCGTAGTTCCACACCCGGTCGAGGATCTGCGCCTTCGACAGCACCCTGCGCGGATTGCGCATGAGGAAGCGCAGCAGCTCGAACTCGGTGGCGGTCAGCTCCACCGGCTCGGCACCGCGGAAGACCTCGTGGCTGTCCTCGTCGAGGGTGAGGTCGCCGACCGTGAGGCTGGGCTCGCCGCGCACCACGGTGGCCACTGCCGCCCGCCGCAGGAGTCCGCGCAGGCGGGCGACGACCTCCTCGAGGCTGAACGGCTTGGTCACGTAGTCGTCGCCGCCGGCGGTGATCCCGGCGACCCGGTCCGCGACGGCGTCGCGGGCGGTCAGGAACAGCACCGGGACGTCGGGGCTCTCGGCCCGCAGCCGGCGCAGCACCTCGAACCCGTCGATGTCGGGGAGCATCAGGTCGAGCACCACGACGTCGGGGCGGAACTCGCGTCCCTGCCGCACGGCACCCAGCCCGTCGCCGGCGCTGCGCACGTCCCAGCCCTCGTAGCGCAGGGCCATCGTGAGCAGCTCGGCGAGGGTCGGCTCGTCGTCGACCACGAGCGCGCGGACCGCGCTGCCGTCCTGACGGCGGAGTCGGGGCTGCGTCACGGTTGCCATCTCATAACGGTGGGCCGACGAGGTGGGGGCCGCCTGGGTCGTGGCTGTGCGTCACCTGTGCGTCGGAACGGCTCGTCCCATGCTCCCGAACCCTCCGCTGCAAGCAAGCACTGTCCGAGCGCGGCCGGGGGGCCGCGAGGGTAGCCGGCTGTGGGAGCAAGTCGGTGAGGAGCCGCAGTGCCCGCCGCGGCCGCGACCGGAGCAGGTCCGCTCGAGCGCTGTCCTGGTCTTGTCGGTCAGGCCCTCGCCCGGTTCCGCAGACGATCGGCTCGGCGGCTCTGCCCGGTCGCGACGCCTGGACGAGCCGGAAACCAAGTTCGCCTTGAGCAGCAACTCGTTCTCCTGCGCGCGGACAGACTTCACCCCGCGAGCCATTCGTAGTAGCCCTGACGCCCGAACATCGAGCACCCGACAGGTCACCGCGACGTCGAAACCGTCGGCGAGTTCGTGGACCAGCGGGAAGACTACTTCGGGAGGATGTTCTCCCGCGCGAAGTACGCTGCGGCGCGCTTCAGGATCTCGTTTTCCACCTCGAGGCGGCGCTTGTCCTTGCGCAGCTCGGCGAGCTCGGCGCGCTCCTTGCTGGTCAACCGGTCGCTGGTGGTGCCGTCACCGGCGTCGGCCTGGGCCATCCAGTTTCGCAGGCACGACTCCGAGATCTGCAGATCCTTCGCGATCGCCGCGACCGGTTGCTCGCCACGGCGGGCGAGCTCGACGGCGTGACGCCGGAACTCCGGCGGGTGAGGGGCAGGCACGAACGACGTCCTCCCTGGCGGACCGGGTCCACCTCAGACGAGGTGTCCGGTGCCAGGGGCCAACCTCATCCCGACGGTTCATGGCTCGGTGGTCAGGGGCGCGCGGCCCCCGAGATCGGGTCCTCCGGACCTTCCCGTGAAGTCCTTCGGTGGAGGGAGATGTAAGCCGCGCGATGCGGTGCCGACGGCGGAGCTGTGGAGCGAGACCTGGTCGATATCGACGGCGAGTACAGGGGGCGTGGGCACGTGATGAAGACGTCGAACCGAGACGTGTCGAGGAGCGGCGAGCCGGGATGCATCGCCGTTTGCGTTGGGAGCACTGCGGCTGAGGCTGATGGCCCGGCGCCGTCGCCCCGCTGTCCGGCTTCGCTGCCGCCGGCGGAGGGGTTGGCGCGCGTGTCGCTCCAAGCGTCGACGGACCGGTGCCCGGCATGACCGCCACGGCGGTCGGCGACCTGGCCGATCGGGTGGCGGGCGCTGTCCTGCGGCCCGGGGAAGAGGGTTACGAGGACGAGCTCGCGGGCTTCGATCTGGCGGTGGGCCAACGGCCCGCGATCGTCGTGGGGGCGACGGGCCCGGCCGATGTGATCGCCGCGGTGCGCTACGCGCGCGACGCGGGTCTCGCTGTGGGTGCGCAGGCGACCGGTCACGGCATCACCGTGCCCGCCGACGACGCTCTGCTGATCACCACGCGCCGTGCCGACGCGGTGCGGGTCGACCCCGCCGACCGGACCGCGTGGCTCGAGGCCGGGGCGCTCTGGAGCCGGCTGCTGCACGAGGCGGCACCGTTCGGCCTGGCGCCGCTGGCGGGCTCCGCGCCCGCGGTCGGCGCCGTGTCCTACACCCTGGGCGGCGGGCTCGGCGTCCTCGGTCGACGGTGGGGGTTCTCGGCCGACCACGTGCGCCGGCTCGACATCGTCACCGCCGACGGCCGGCCGAGGGTGGTCACGGACGACGAGCACCCGGACCTGTTCTGGGCGCTGCGCGGAGGCGGCGGCAACTTCGGGGTCGTCACCGGGATGCAGGTCGAGCTGGTGGAGCTGGCCGAGCTCTACGGCGGTGGCCTGTTCTTCCCTGGCGAGGCGGCTGCTGAGGTCCTCTCCGCGCTGCTCGCCGTCGGCCGCGACGCCCCCGACGAGCTCAGCCTGTCGGCTGCCCTGATGCTCTTCCCCGATCTCGCGACCGTGCCGTCGGCGGTGCGGGGCCGCTGGTGCTGCCAGGTCCGTGTCAGCTCGACGGGTACCTCGGAGCGTTGCGAGCAGGTCATCGCACCGCTCCGACGCGCAGCGACCCCGCTGCTCGACACCGTGCGGACGATGCCGGTCACCGATGTCGGGACCATTCACAACGACCCCACCACCCCGCGGGCGACCAACACCCGCTCGCTGGTGCTGCACAGCGCCGACGACGACGCCGTGGCGACCGTGCTGCGCCACGCCGGGCCCGACGCGTCGTTCGGCGTCGAGCTCCGACAGCTCGGCGGGGCGCTGGCCCGTGAGCCCGCGGTGCCCAATGCCGTCGGACACCGCCACGGTGCGGTCACCGTCTACACGACCGCGTACCCGCACCCCGCCGGCTCTCGTGCGTCCGACGGCGCCGCCGAGCAGGCCCTGCTCGACGACCTCGCGCCCTGGAGCGACGGCGGCGCGCTGGTCAACTTCCTCGCCGGCCCCCACGTCACCCCCGCCGACGTCCGGGCCGCCTACGAGCCCGAACTCTGGACCCGTCTCGCGGAGATCAAGACCCGTTGGGACCCCGGCAACGTCTTCCGGATCAACCACAACATCCCGCCCGGGGCCACGGACGCGGCGACTCCAGGAACGACGTCGGAGTCCCACCTTGACGGCGTCGTCTCATGACGTCCCACGTGAGCATTCCGCTCAAGGGCTCGACCGCGGGCATGCAGTACGCCGGATGGCAGCCGAGCGCCGTGGCGATGTCCGGGCTCGGCAACCAGGTCCTCGCCGGGCAGCGCATCCCCGTGGGCGGCGGAGTGACGCTCAATGGAGACGTCTACACGCCGTCGACGCCCGGCCGCTACCCGGCGGTCGTCTCGTTCGGCGGCTACAGCACCGAATGGCACACCGCGGGCATCCCGACCGGCACCAACGAGATCGGCTCCCCGCCGGTGTTCACCGACCGCGGGTACTGCCCGGTGATCGTCGAGCGCCGCGGCATGGGCCGTTCCACCGGTGAGCAGGTCATGTTCTTCGACCCCCAGGACGTCGACGACCACGAGAAGGTCATCGCCTGGGCGGCGGAGCAGCCCTGGTGCAACGGGCAGGTCGTGCTCTTCGGCACCTCGTACTACGGCATGACCCAGCCCCTGGTCGCCGCCCGCCGACCGCGCGCCCTGCGGGCGTTCTTCGCCAACGAGATGTGCACCGACTTCTTCCGGCACCTCGTGCAGTTCGGCGGCGTGCCGGCCAGCTTCTTCCTCGCTCTGTGGATGGGCGGCAACTACACCGAGGCCAACTACACCAAGCGGATGGCGCCGAACCGCCGGGCTCTGATCAGCCACCTCACCAACGGTCCGCTCCACCCGTTGATCGAGAAGCTGGTGCACAGGAACGCCGACCGGATGTTCGACTCCTTCATGGCGAGCACCCCGGTCGAGTGGGCGCGGCGCGTCTACACCCACTGGATCTTCGACGAGAAGACGCGGGAGGAGTCCACGATCCCCGAGGGCTCGTCACCCGTCCTCGGCGACATCGAGGTCCCGTTCACGGTGGTGCAGAACCTCGGGTACTTCAACCTGCACCAGTTCGGCAGCTACGACCTGTTCGAGAACGCCGCGACCCCCGCCGACCGCAAGTGGATGATCCTCGGTCCGCCCCGGTTCGACCTGCCCGTGTACGCCTGGCAGGGCGAGGCGCTCGCGTTCTTCGACCACATCCTGCGCGACGTCGACAACGGCTACGACGCGCAGCCACCGGTGCGTTACTGGCTCGACGGCGCCGACCGGTTCGCCACCTCCACCGCGTTCCCACCGCCCGACGGGGAGGTGACGCGCCTCTACCTCGGTTCCGGCGGGGGTGATCACGCGAAGCATCGGCTCGACGCGCAGCGCACGCCTCCGGGAGCCAACTCCTGGGTCGCCGTGCCGTTCGGCGTCCCGGTTCTCGGCGGCCTCGACGAGATCGCCAACCAGACCCTGGCTTTCGACCTCCCTATCACCGAGGACCTCCACCTCGCCGGGGCGGTCACCGCCCGGCTGAGCGTCAGCAGCAACGAGATCGACACCTACGTCCTCGCCCGGCTCTCGCGCGTCGATACCGCCGGCACTCTCCACCACCTGTCGATGGGAGCCATCCGGCCCGTGGCCCGCACCGAGGACGTCGCGCGCAGCACTGCGATCGAGATCGCGATCGACTCCGGGCGGCGCGAGCCGCTGGTGCCCGGCGATGCGGTCGTACTGCGCTTCAGCCTGACGCCCGCGCCGACCCGGCTGTGCGTCGGCGAGACCTTGCGCCTCGAGCTCGCCAGCCGCTCGGACCTGCTGCGCAGCGACGTCCGCGAGGGCTACGCCCAGTTCGATCTCCCCGTCCCGCCCTACCTGTCCCGCAACACCGTGCACTACGCGGGGGAGAGCTGGCTCGAGGTGACCACCGTGCCCGTATCCGGGGATCGGTGAGAGGCCCCCACGAGAAGGGTTCGCCATGACGGATCTCGAACAGGCGCTCACGGCGCTCGCCTGGGGCGATCCTGCTGTCCTCCAGGACCCCGCGGCGGCGATGTCGAAACTGGGCGTCGACGTCCCCAACGGCATGCGCCTCGACGTCCGGGTCCAGCGCCGGGACACCCTGTACCTGGTCATCCCACCCGCGTCCCCCGACGGCGAGCCAGGCGGCGTGGTCAACCAGATGGACCTGTGGCGCAGCGGCGACCAGTTCGTGTGGATTCTGTCGCAGGACGCCAAGTTGGCGTTGCTGGGCATGCGCGAGCAGTTCCGCGGCCGGACCGGCCAGGACGAGCAGTGAGCGGCGACCGCTTCGCCGAGCACTATCGGTTGGTCAGCACCGATCCCGAGAAGCGCGCGGAGCTGGTGGCCGACCCGAAGGCGGCTCTCGCTGCGTACTTCGGCGCGATCGTCGACGGCGATTACCGCATCGAGGTCATCGAGCAGCGGCCGGACACGATCACCGCGGTCGTCCCTGCTCCGCCCGAGCAGGAGGCCGACCTCCCCGCGCGACTCGCCGACGTCTCCGGGCGGGCCTACGACATGCTGCACACCACCGGGATCGCCGGATACCTCGTCCCCGACGACGCACTCACGTGGGTGCTGCGCGACATGCGCGCCCTGTGGGCCCGAGGACCGGGCGCAGATGACGCCGGAGCCCCAGCCCCATCCTCCGAGGACCGGGAGTGACACACGGTGAACGTTCGCGACGCGTTCTACGAGGTGCTCCGCGCCCACGGGATCCGCACCATCTTCGGCAACCCCGGGTCGAACGAGTTGCCCTTGCTGAGCAACCTGCCGGCCGACTTCCAGTACATCCACGCGCTGCAGGAAGGCGCAGCCATCGGGATGGCGGACGGCTACGCCCGCGCCTTGGGCCAGCCAGCCCTGGTGAACCTGCACGCCGCGGCCGGCACCGGCAACGCGATGGGCAACCTCACCAACACCCAGGCCGGGCATGTCCCCGTCATCGTCACCTCCGGCCAGCAGGCCCGTCGTTACGCAGCCCTGGGGGCACTGTTGACCAACGTCGACGCGCCGACGCTCGCACGGCCGCTGGTGAAGTGGAGCAACGAGCCGCTCCGCGCCGAAGATGTCCCGCACGCACTGTCGAGGGGCATCCTGCTCGCCACGTCCGCGCCGTCCGGGCCGGTGTACCTCTCACTGCCGCTCGACGACTGGGACCACGATGTCGATCCCGGCGCCCTCTCGCAGCTCGAGATCCGGGCGGTCCACGGTGACCCCGTGCTGGCCGAGCCGTCGCTGGCGCTGATACGCAGCAGGCTGGCTGCAGCCTCGAACCCCGTCATGATCCTCGGGTCCGGCACCGACGACGCTGCCGGCTGGGACGGAGCAGCCTGGCTGGCGGAGAACCTCGCGCTGCCCGTGTTCGTCGCGCCCAGTCCGTCGCGCTGCCCGTTCCCCACCCGCCATCCGAACTACCGGGGCATCCTGCCCTCCGACATCCCCGGTGTCGCGAGCGCGCTCGACGGCCACGACCTCGCGATGGCCTTCGGTACCGCGATCTTCCGATACCACGTCTTCGCTGACGGCGACTACCTCCCCGCGGGCACCGAGCTCTGGACCGTCACGTCGGACCCCGACGAAGCAGCCCGCGCCCCCGTCGGTCGCGCTCTGATCGGCAACCCGTCCGACGCCCTGTCCCGGCTCGCCGACACGACGCCCTCCGGCGAGCGGGCGCCCCTTGCTGCGCTCGCCCGGCCCCGTCCGCTCGACAAACCAGGTCCGGCCTTCAGCGCCGAGGCCATCATCGACGCGCTCGACGCCGCCAAGGACGAGAGCACCGTCATCGCGCACGAGTGGACCTCGGTGGACACCACCTGGGACCGGTTCGATCTCTCCCGTCCGGGCAGCCTGTTCTTCCCCGACGCGGGGGCGCTGGGATGGGGCCTTCCCGCCGCGATCGGTCTGCAGCTGGGGGACCCGTCGCGGCGCGTGCTGGCCGTCCTCGGCGACGGCGCGTTGCACTACACCGTGAGCGCGTTCTGGACCGCCGCGCACTACCGCGTGCCGGTCGTGTTCGTCGTGGCCCGCAACCGCGAGTACGCCGCATTGAAGAACTTCGCCCAGGTGATGCAGTTCGGGAGGGTTCCCGCCCTCGACCTCCCCGACATCGATGTCACCCACATTGCCGGCGGGTACGGGATACCGGCGACCCGCGTCACGAGCCTCACCCAACTCACCACCGCCGTGAAGGAGGCGCTGTCCGCCGACGGTCCCCGCCTGGTCGAGGTCCCCCAACAGCGCCTGTCCACATGAGTCGCACTTGCCTGGTGACCCCGGCGCAAGTCACAGCGAGCGGCTGGCTTCTGGGAGGTCCACTCCGACAGCCCTTCAGCAGCGACAGACACCGCTCGAAGGCGGCGACCTTCAAGCCGGTTGGAGCCAGCGCGAACGATTTTCCTGGGCGAGATCGCCAGGAGTAAGCGTGCCCTGGAACGATCTGGAGTCACATCGAAGATCGCTCCACGGAGCTGTGAGCAGCGGAAAGAGTGCGCCGTCAGGGACTCGAACCCCGAACCCAGTGGACGAGAGTCACGGCGTCGACGGTGACGCCTCATAGACGTTCATGCTGCTCAATGATGGTGCTCGTCGATCTGGATCATCTGCGGTCAAGCCCGATGCCCGACGATGGCGTGACGTAAGCGGTACCCAAACCGGGACCTCTAGACCGATCTTGGTGCAAGCCGCGGGCGAACGACAGTCCGTCTCGCGTCGCCGAACGAGGTTCGTGAGGGGCGGGGATGACTGCCCACCGCCGTGTCACCGCCGGCAAGACTGACGACTAGCGAGACCGTCCGGGATCCCCAGCCGAAGCAGATCGCCGCGCCCTGCTCCCGCCGCGACGGTAGCTCATCGCGTTGTCGGTCCCCGACGCACTCGACGCGCAGGGCGTGGTCGTTGAACAGCTCGCCATGCGGCGCAGAAGACGCAGCGCAGGTCGGATCGCGCTCGTCGGGCCTCGACATAGGCCACCCGGGGAGTGGTCGTCAACCGCGACGTGCAGGTAGACATGTCCGATCCTGCAGCCGTGAACTGCCTGGCGACTTGGACCCGCCAGCCGACGCCATCATGCACCGGCCGAGCTTCTTCACGTCAACGTGGAGCAGCTCACCGGGCGGCGATGTTCGTAGCGCGCACGCCCCGGCCGTGCCGGACCGGCTCGCCGGTGATCGATCGGCGCCAGCCCTGGCACCCTGTGGCGGCCCAGAATTCGCCGACGGTGCATGCGACCAGCTTGAGTTCGGCGGCCAGGAACAGCGCTCCGCGACGCGTAGTGTCGTGCAACGCAAGGACCGAGCCTCGACCTCGCTTCTGATGGCAGTCGGGCGTCTCAGCTCGCCCGTTCGAGGTCCGGTGGGAGCTAGGCCAGCGAAATCTGGCTCCGGGCTCCGGCTGGCGCGGCGAGTTGAGGCGGTCCAGGGTGATCACCAATCACTGGTCCATCACTTTAATGGTTCAATCAGGTGGCGTACCTCGACTTTGATGTTGCTCTCTACAAGGCTACGGCTGTCAGCACTTTGGGGGTGACTGTGTGGGCCTCACCTCTGACGGTTCCGGCAGTGGTGCGACGCGGTGGTGTTAGCGCTTGGCACTGCTTGAGTCAGATACGACGATCTCGGTTTACCGGCGGTGGAATTTCAACGCGCCGTCTGCCAGCTCATCCGCGGATACTGCAAGCGTGCTCTCGCATGGAACCATCGGATACTGAAGCGCGGCTCAAGAGCGATGATGGATTGGGACCAGCCCTTCCAGTCGCCGCATGTTCCCGCCGGGCCGCGCGGGTAAGCGCGAGCGCCGAGCGCACGGTCGGCGAGGCCGACTACGCTGGTTTCGTGGCTCAGGCCGCCGCCGAGACGCATCCAGTCACAGCAGGGCGTTTAGAAGTACAGGAAAGGGCATGTGCTCAAAGGATTACAGAGCAATGATAGCACGCCGGGTCGTGATTCGGTTAATTTCCAAGCGCCGGTCCGCGGCCGTTGTGTGGTTCCTCTCGCGCGTCTCTCTTTCAGTGGGCACTGGGGGAACCGGTCTTGTGGTCGAGTAAGGGCTCTCACTGGGTGGCCGTTAGGAGCGGGAGTCGTGGCGACGAATATATCGAGCGGGGATGGCCAGGACGAGCCTGCTCCGGAAATCGAGAAGAGCGGCGGTCGGACGGACGAGCCGATGACATCCGGCGACTATTCGAAGGCCCTGGAATTTGAGCACGACTTGATCAATCGCAAGATTACATGGTTGCTAACGTCTCAAACCATCCTTTTCGCTGCACTCGGTCTGACACTTCAGGCGCTTGTTCTTCGGATGGTGGATATTATTGCCTACGTGGGCCTAGCTCTTTGTTCAATCGGGCTCCTGGGTCTAGTTGGGAACTTCAGGGCGAAGCGGTTCGTCCATAGCGACTACAAGGCCTCCCGCATCCTCGGTTCGACCGGTGAGCGTTTGAGGGGTCGCGAGCCGGGCGAACGGATCTGCTGGATTAAGCGGTGCATCCGCTGGATCTGCGGTCGACGCGAACCTGATCGTGCGGAGTGGGGAGTCCGAAGTGTCACGACATGGTGGGGGGTCCTTATGGATTGTCTCATCCCTGTGGCCTTTGGCGTGGCCTGGATCTTCGTTCTCATCCACTCGGGCGAGATCGTCGAAGCTGCCAAGGCGGCGAAGACGGTTTCGCCGAGATGAAGCAGATTGCTTCTAATGCGGTCGCGGACCACCATGCTCTCCAGCGAACCTCTAAGCTCTTAGGCCCGGCGCGACTTCCCGCCCCGGGAGGAGAGTCTGACTGCCGGCAGTCGGGCCGAAGGTGTCGGGACGGTGGGCGCCGGAGGCTGGGACGCACATCCCGTCACGCAGACACTGAGAGCCATGGCGCCCGATACCGCCATCGTGCTCAGACAAGATCTCCTTGCACGCACAGCTGGCAACGTAAGGCGCCCGATCTACGACCGCCGAGGGTGTGCCGATACCCCTCGAAGGGCTGACGGCCGGCACGGCGCATCCTCGCATTGATGATCTTTGAGCGGCGCAACCAGCCGGAGTATGCGTGCCCGAAAGTAAACGGAGTCACCTTGAAAGATCGCTCCATAGACCTGTGACCAGAAGAAAGAGTGCGCCGTCAGTGACTCGAACCCCGAACCCAGTGGACGAGAGTCATGTCTTTTCACGTGATGTGTAGTGCTCGTTTGTGCTGGTCGGCGGCGGTGTCGCAGGAGATCATTGGCGGTGGCGAGCCGTGAGCGGCCGTCGTGTGACGTAAGCGGTACCCAAAGCGGGCCTGCCTCGCCGATCTCGGTCTCGGTCTCGGCGCCCGGGGTTCCCTTCTTGCTGGGAGGCGACAAATCATCGCAGCCCGCTCCGGCGCACCGCAGGTGATCGGCCATCCCCCGCAGCGAGCGGGTCATCGTCGACCACGTCGTGACCTACTGCTGCCGTCGCCCCGGGCGGTCCTCGTGAGGGAGTCGCGCGCAGCACACCAACTCGGCCTTCGCGATGTCGTAGGCCGCGACCCGCGCGATGATCTCCTCGTTCTCGGGGTCTTCTTCGAGCATCACCGGCCTCCTCGCCGCGCACCGACCCGGGGGCCACCCGCACGCGCCGCGCGGCACAGTGGAAATTTGATCTGCGTGCTCGAAGCAATACTGAAGCGCCCAGGCGCGACCCTCTCCACCCCGCTGAATCCGGAAGAGCCTGCAAAGAGTCTTAAGAGTCCACGCCGCCCTGCAGTTTCTCTGTCAGGTTCTGACTAGTGTTGTGCGCATCTTCTGCCGAGTAAGCAGTGGCTTGAATCCCAAAATAGGCGCTGCCGATTGCGACGATAGGGCTCGCGGCTGCGCCAAAGTACGCTAGCTGATTGCCACCCGCCCCGAGGGACATAGCGAGCCAAAGTGCTCCACGACTTCTAGAAGACCAGCAATCATTCCGATGAGCGCGAATAAGGGATAGATTTCTGCCGACGCGTGACCTGTCGCCGATTTTTGCTACTCTCAGGTGCATGATCGTCCATGAATCTTCTCCTAGATTGGTTGACTCTGGAGCTCGTGTGATGCGCCACGGGTGCTGCTCACGCCAATGGGCGAGCCTCTCTGGGCGACCTGGGCCGCGGCCGTCAAGTCCAGCCAGGCGTCCCTGGTCGCGGCTACGCTCCTCGCCGTCACCGCAGCGGTCATGATCTTCATTGTTCAGCCGACCGAGCACCAGATGGCGAGCAGGCTCGTCACCAGCGTCCGTGCGGCCGCGACGGCGTCGGTCTTCCTGCTCATCTCCGTCGGCGCCTACGTCACCTTCGTCCCGGAGCCTTCCCGAAGCGTTGTCATGGTCAGTGCCGTGGTGTCGACCGCCTGCACGCTCCTGGTCCTGCTTGCCTGGATGCGGGCCCGCCCCGAGCGCGACCCGAGGATCTCGCCGTGGGAGCAGGGGCTCACGCTGGGTCCCGACGCCGAGCGTCCGCAATTCGACAACCTCCACGACACCCGCGAGCACTTCGACTTCGACCGTCCGGCGATCATCGTCGAGTCGTCGGAGGGCGACCACCGGGACAAGTTCCGGTGGACCGCGGACCACGTCGACCACCTGAGCGACCGCCTCAAGAAGGTGCTGCGGCGACTGCGGTCAGAGCGCGGCGACTGACCTCGCCGAGCCCGAAAACGTCATCGTCGCTGTTCTCGCTCGGGCGCTCAGCTTCTCCGGGCCCTAGCCAAACGGGCGTGGTGAGGATGAGGATTTTCAGGCCATCGCCGGTACATCGAAAGTGGAGACCCTGTTGTCCAGCGCGTCTTGCGACCAAGCAGAGGTGCGGCAGCCGTCCCATCTTGCTCGCGCTGCGGGTCGCAGAGCGGGCGTTGATGCCGGGTCATGTTACGACAAGGGCCCTGGCGCCACGGCCGCTCTTGGCCGCCAGCAGCCCCCATCAAGGTTGATTGCCTCATCGGGCCCCGGCCACTTGGGCACAGTCAGGAGGATGAGCTGCAAGGGTTCGAATCCAGTAGTGCGAAACTGAAAGGCGACTCCGGGGGCGATGTCAACGCCGACACCAGGCCAAAGGACGTCGATATGGCCGCCCTCATCAGAGGCGCGCCAAAGTTCGCCATGCCCGGCGATCGTGTACCAGATCTCATGAACGGAGCGATGGCGCACGGGAGCGGAACATGCCCCGGCAGGGAGTAAACAGTGTGCGAGGCTGCCATTCTCCACGCCACCAAGCGATCGAATCTCCGAACCATCCGGCGCGATGTGGTCTGGGGCGTGGTGGAGTGCGCCCGACATCCAGTCGGCAACCAAGTCGTCGGCTGAAGCCTCATCTGGTTCGGTGGCGCCGTCGTGCCATGGGCCTGCCTCGATAGTGTGGAAGAGCTCAGGTCGCCAGGACGGCATCACCGCAACGAGGAAGACCAGTGACTCACCCCCGCTTGCGCGATACTGGAACTGCGTTCCAGCTGGCATCCATACGAATATCCCCGCGCGCAGCTTGCTGATTCCTTCATGTCCGTCATACCTACGCCATATCTCACCGCGACCTGCCAAGATGAAGTAGGCCTCGTCGAGCTCGGGAAGCTCATGGGTCGGGGCCGTTTGTCCTGCTGGACATACGGCATGAGCGAGGTCGCCGGCTTCTGTTTGAAGAATGAGGCGGATCTCCGCCCCGCCTCCAGGCGAGACTGAGTCAGGCTTATCTGAGATAAAGTGTCGAGAGAAGCTCAAAGCAATCACACCTTCTACGAGGTGCCCACAGGCAAGCAAGGGCTAGCTCTGGGGGCGTGGTACATGCCTTGTCTCCGGTCTTCGCGAGTGCTTGTCAATCTCGACACGGGCTGGCGATCCTCTCGCGGTAGAGGATCGTAGACCCAGCGACGTGACTCCGCGCTACCTAGGACGTCAAGCGATCCGAACACGCCGGGACGGTTCAGTTGTCTTAGGATAGGTGTCGGCGGACCGTCAGAAGCCCAGTCGGCGGTTTCAGTTCCTGGTCTTGTCGAGACATTATTGGCGAGGGATGTGGCTTGTGACCGGTCGGGATGTGGTCTCTGTCGTGGTGGGTCTCCGCTCGGAGGCAGATGTGGCCGCGGCAGCCCGGAGGCTTCGTGGCCACGGCCTCGAGGTCGTGTCGTTGCCGAGGGACGGGCGCGCGCCAGCCCCACCGGTTCGACGTTCCATTCGGCTAGCTCGGTTCCGAAGGTCTCCGTGAAGAGGCTCGGTGAGCATTCGACCGACACTGACAGCCGTGACACCGCCACAACTCGGAAGCCGAGGCGGGCGAGTTCCCTCGCGGCCTGTTCGAGCTGGCCAGGTTCGACATGCAGATCGCGGACCGTCGCGGAACTCGGTCGGGCGGTCGTGGAGAACAGCGACGCAAAGGGCGACTCGGCCGGGCTGGCTACGGCCACCTCGACGCTGAGCAGTGTTTCTGAGGAGTTCATCGTGCAACGCCTCGTTCCACGGCGACCGCCGACAGGGCGTGCGCCGATTCCTTCAGTTCTTTCGGTGGGACTGGCAGGTCTTGAAGGAGGTCGTGTCGGAGCCGTACGCCGTTGACGATCGCGTCGAAGTCGGTGTCGAAGAAGGAGCGGAGCCGGTGCATCCGTCCACCCACCGCCATGACGGTGGGGGCATCTGCAGGAGCGTCGGCACCCCGTAGTTGCGCTTCGAGCAGGGCTAGCGAGGTGAGGAGCACTTCGCGGTCGTCGTTCAGTCCCGCAAGTGACGGCGGCTCCAGGGCCCGCCACTGCTGGAGCTTGACCACCAGCTCGTCCGTCAGTAGGTCCCAGCCGGACATCTCAGCCGGTCGGGAGAGCGTCATATCTGGCGCCACGAGTCGGCTCCGCTGGTTGTGCCGGTCGGTTACGATGATCAGAGGACGGTCGCCACGCCGTGCCGCGACGTAATCCAGCGGTACGGGGTTCCCCGGTGCGGTGTCGTAGACGACGGCGGCCGCCTTGGCGAGCGCGATGTCTGTAACCATCGGACCGACGCGGACATCCCGAGCCCGAACGTCGTCTATCCCGAGCGGGATAAAGCCGGCGCGCGGCACGGCAGGAAAGACGAAGTCGCGGAGGAGGTTCGACGTCGATCTATTGGCCGCGAACAGCGCCAATTGGGGAGCGATGCCGCTGTTGCGCTGGAGCTCGGCTGTGGAGGCGTCGAGGCGCGCGTCGATCAGTGGTCCGACGGCCCGCTCCCATTCGCTCCGGAGTTGCTCGAAGAAGTCGGCTAGGATCTCCGGTCGCTTCTCCCTCGGCGCCCCAGGATCGAGCACCACGGGCGTGACACCACGCCGTTCGAAGCGCGACGCGGTGTTGTCGGGATCGCACGCGAGGATCGCCCAGATGGGCCGCGTCATCCGACCGAGCCGCTCCCGGAGCAGCGTGAGGATTTCCCGAAGATCGGCGTCGTCGAGGCTGTAACCGATCAGAACCGGATCGCTGGTCAGGAATGCGCTGGAGAGGAACGTGGCCAGTACGGGGTTGCGCTCGAGGAAACCGTCGTAGTCCTCCTCGGTGACGACGAGGTCGTTGGGGTGGTTCAGGTCGCCATGTAGCTTCAACAAGTAGGTCGCCGCCTGTCGTCGCGAGATCGCCAGCTGCGACTCTCCGATCATCGGCACGCATGGCCGCCGTTGCTCCGCGTACGCGCGGTCGAGCAGGAAGTCGACGTTCGTCGTGACTACGATCTCGAATGGCAGTTGCGCGAAACGTCGATGAACCTCACTGGTCTCGACGTCGTCGATGAGCAGCAGCTCGTAGAGGCGTTCGATGAGGTAGGCACGGCGGTAGTAGGCAGCGTAGGTCGAGAGGCTGTCGATTGGGTTGGTCGAGCTGATCCCGACCAGGTCGGCGAACCGTCGGCCGAGCTCGCCCCACACCGGCGGCCTGCGTCCGTCACTGGTCGTCGCGCACGCCGACAGGCCCGCTCCCAGGACGGGTAGCCAGCGGCCTTTGGCCAGGGTCTCGCGCAGGTCTCGTGGCAGCCGATTCACGAAAGAGGTCGCGCGAGTCCGGGCTACTTCTGGATCGGTCATCTTGGCGCCTGACCGCCATCACCGGCGTTGACACCGGACGGCAGCGTCACGCCGGGCGGGCCTGCCGGCCCAGGGGGCCCCATCGGCCCGGGCGGGCCCATCGGACCCGTTTCCCCCGGGTCGCCCTTGGGGCCGACGACGGTGTTGGCGGGGTCCGGGCACTGCGACGCAGCATCCGCCGCCGGGGGAGGCCCGCAGTACACATACACAGGCCGGTACCAGAAGAGCAGGAGCAGGATGATCGCGATCAGAGCCAGGAGCAGGGCCAGCCAGGGAGCGAGCGCGCGGCCCCGCCGGGGCCGCTGTGCGGTAGCCGAGTCGGTGGTCATGGTGGCTCCCCTCTCTCCGCTACCTTCTATCGTCGCGAACCATCGTCACCCGGGCGTCGCCGTCACCACGGTGTTGTCGGCGTACTGCCGTGTCGTGCGGTCAAACTCCCCACCGCAGGTGATGATCACTAGGCGTGGCGGGCCAGTTGGGTCGAAGAGGTGTGGCGGCAACGCCGCCTTCGGGTATCGGCGGACCTCGCGGACGAAGTAACGGAATCGCGCCTCGCCGGCGGCGAAGACGACCGCGACGTCTCCCGGGAGCGTGTGGGCCAGTCGGAACAACGCCCCCGGTCCGTATCGCCGGGAGTCGACGTGACCGACGACGACGACCGCGCCGCTGGAGTCGCCAGGGTGAGCGCCCGCCAGCCACCACCCGAGGACCTGGGGATCGTCGGGAACTTGAAGGGATCCGTCGACATGGACGGCGACAGGGCGGACGGGAGCGGCGACGCCGAGCGACGGCAAGACCAGTCCCTCAGGGATCGTGGGCGTCGTTGGAAATCGGGAAACGCCGACGGCCGGAGCGGCGAGCGGAGGCCGGGATTCCACGCCAGTACCGGCCGAGGGCTTGGCATTGGGCGCCGCGGACCCGACGACTATCAGCGTCGCGGCAATCGCGCGCGCCGATCGGCGGAGTAGGCGCCGACAGCCCCGACCGTTGTGCGAGCGCCGCAGTGTCGGTAGCGGGCTTCTGCCCGCCTCTGGGCCTATTGACGTCATTGTCGGCCTCCGGGGAATCCGCAAAGGATTGTCGCCTCGGCGCGTCACGGTGCCGTCGCGGGCGCGCAGTACGGGTGCTCGAGTGCTCGGTGCTGCCCGGTGAACCGCAATGATCAACGAGCCGGGTATTCACCAAGGCCCGGCGACAATGCATCCATGCCTGATGCTGCGCTCTCGCCCTGATGAACCCGAGCTGACAGCCTCGTCCGTGTGTGGACCTCATGTCGATCAGGTCGCGACCCGCTGCGGACAGCGCCGAGTTGGCGGCCGTCCCGCCCACTCGAGCCGGCCGTTGGCGTGCGCGACTCCTTGCGGTTGCAGCGTCTAGTGATGGCCAGGTGACACGTCGGGCTCGGCCCTCATGGCCAGCCATGCCGACATGACCACGGCCATCACCCAGCGTGCTTGTCCGCCTTGGCCGGCTCCGCCCAGGAAACACGATGTCGATGATGACAACCCTTTCCAAGAGGCCCAAGAAGTCATCGTCGCTCTAGGCATGACGCCGAGCCCAACTTGCCCGGCGATCTCGGGGGCTGCGCCGGATTAGCCTGCCTGGTGATCGTCAGCTGTGCGGACCGCTCGATCGCGTTCACGCACCTACCTCGACAACGCCGTCGTCTTCGGGCCTGGTGGGGACACCGGGAGCCGACGGCGACGTCAGTCCTCGGGCATCCGCCGGCGCAGCCACTGGGCCACGGCGTCGAGGATCTCGGCGTGACTCGTCACCGCTCGTCCCTCGGGAAGCTGTTCGTCGGCCGAGCCCGCAAGGACGCGACCGCGGAAGCTCGGGCAGCAGTCGAGCTCTCGCCACACCGAGATCACGAGCACCGCGTCGTTCCGGTCGCCGGACGCTTCCATGTGTTCACCGTAACGCGGTCATGATGTTGACGGCGCCAGCGAAGCACGAAGGTGTCACCGGTTCGTCATCGAGCGGTGCGCACGCATCTCGGGAATGGAGTTCTCCGTGCAAGCCGCTGAGATGAGCTCCGTGAGGCGACTGGTCGGCGCAATCCCCATCTCCCGACGCACAAGGAGGCGGTAGGCGTCGAAATGGCGCACGGCCTCGATGAGGTTGCCCTCGCGGAGGTGTATCCCGATCACGACACGGTGAGCACTCTCGCGGAGCGGTTCGAGGCTCACGGCCTGCAGGGCAGCGTCGAGGGCCTCGCGCCAGCGGCCTTCACCCGCCCAGAGGGTCGCCAGCTCCTCGAGTGCGTGCATGCGGAGCTGTCGCAGTCGCTCCCGCTCGAGGACGACCCAGTCTTCGTCCCACTCGGGCAGCAGGTCTCGGCGTTCGAGGACTCTTCCACCGCTCATGCAGAGCGTGGCTCCGATGGGGGTGTCCGTCCGGGTCAGCGCTCGAATCTCGCTCATCACGGCGTCGACGTCGACCCATACGTCTGGTGCGAGGCCCACGACGTTCGGACCGGCGCACAGCACGTTCGTGTCCTGATTCAAGCGCCACAACGCCGTACGAAGGCTGCCTTGGGCGCGGCGCTCAGTGGCCTCCGACCACAGGTAGCCCGCCACCCGTCTTCGCGTCATGGGTCCTCGGAGGGCGAGCAGGGCGACGAGACGTTGGGCGGGCCCGGAGAGTGTCGCCGTGCGTCCTTCGTCGACGAGGCGGAAGCCGCCGAGCAGGCGAAGGGCGCACCGCCGCTCGTCCGATCGGTCGCCGCTCGCCGTGCAGGACACGTGCGAAGACGAGGCGCTCACCATCGGCCACCCCCCGCGAGACGAAATGGCATCATCGTGCAGAGGAACCGTCGAGGAAATCAACGTCCGTAGGGACGATGAGATCCGCGCAGACGGGTGACGATTGTACGGCAACGCCGACGGAAATCGGAGCGTCAACAGGTCGTCACCGAGTGCGCACCGCGATCAACGGTTTGTGTGCGTCATGCTCGTGCCATTGGGTATGGGGTCCGCGAATGCTCGCGTACGCCGATTCTGAGAGGCGCCAGCAGCGCCGGCGACGGCTCGACGTTGAGCTCGCGTCGCAGCAGCCGTCGATAGGTCTCGTAGGTGCGAAGCGCTTCGGCGCGGTTCCCTTCCGCGATGTGCGCCTCGATCAGGGCGCGTTGAGCGCTCTCCCGCAGGGGCTCGGCGGCCACGGCGAGGAGAGCGGCGTCGACGGCGTCCGCGGCGCGGTCCGCCTCCGCGAGCCGACGGCTCAGCGACTCGAGGGCATGGAGGGTGCGCTGCCGCAGACGCTCGCGCTCGTAGAGCACCCAGTCCTCACACCACCCCGGCAGCAGGTCGAGGGCGTCGATCCAGGACGGCCGGACGGCGAGGTCCTCGACTCCCGGTACTCCGTTGATCACGCGTTCAGCCCAAGCGTGGACGTCGCGGATGTCCACCGCCACACCCTCGTGCAGGCCGAGGGTCCACTTGTCGGCGTCGAGCACATCGATGTCCGCGCAGCGCAGTCGCCACAGGGCGGATCGCAGGTTCCCACCCGCCCGGTCATCGCCACCGTCCGGCCAGAGGGCGCCGGCCACCTGGCGACGGTCAATGCGTCGACCGTGGAGGGCGACGTAGCCAAGCAGCCGCTTGCTGCCCTCGGGCACCGCGCGCTGGCGACCGTCGACGGTCACCGTCGGACCCGTAAACATGTGCAGCACGGTGCCTCCCGCTGCGCCCTCGGCGGCGCCCGCCGCTCCCTCGGTCGCCTCGACCATGGCAGCCTCCCCGTCCCCAACGGCGCGCTCGACCCTAGGCCGCAGCCGTCACTGAGCTGTCACAAACGTCGGAGGTCGCTGCGCCTTTCGGGTGGATCCTCCATGCCACGCGCAGTTCGGTCACGCTGCATCACCAGTCGGGCGTACTTCGCGGGCCACCCAAGGTGGGGGTGCGGTGACTCCGAGCCCCTGCCACGGGGAAGAGTGCGCCGCTACACAGTCACGCAGATGTCCCTGAGAGGCCGCTCCGGCCGCCGCGTCCGGTGGGCCGCCCCGTGATCGGCGCCCCTCGGTCTATTTGAGGAAGATCAGCTCGCTCGGGTTGAGGACGAGCTTCACCGTCTGTCCGTCCACATGCAGGACGTTGCCGAACCCCGTCACCGCCGAGGTGTCGGTCCTGATGACGCGGCCGCCGTGAGTGTCCATGTGGGGCAGGAACCCCGAGAAGTCGGGATCGCCGTCGTTGACCGCCAGGTAGTCGGCGAGGCGTCGGAAGAGCTTCGGGAGGACGAGTCGCTCTTCAGCGATGATGTCGATCGATTCGAGCGTCAGCCCCGTGAGCGTGGCGTCGTCCCGCCACACCCCCTGCTGTGCGGCTCGAGCCTTCGACGCCGCCTCGGCCAACGTGCCACGCAGGTCGGGAAGAGCGACGAATAGAAGGTCACGACGCCCAGCCCTCGTCCACGAGGTGGTGGTTGATGCTCTCGCGGACCTTCTTGGCGGTGGGGAAGAACGCGGGACCGTCCTGTGCGACCTCGCCGGAGAACGCGAACGCGACGCAGCGCCCGTAGTCGTCGGTGGGCCTGGTGGCGATGTGGCAGCGGACCGTCTCCGGCTCGGACCGAGTGACGGTCTAGTTAGGCCGCCGCTCGACGTCGGTGAATCCGAGCAGCTCCAGGGCGCGGCTCGCGGCGCCCCGCGCAGAGGTCAGCGGCTGGTGCGGCGGGCGCGTCCCGCCGATGGGCGGCGTGTAGTGCGTCTCGGGGGTGTCGATTCCCTCGAGCCGGAGCTGTGTGCCCCCGCCCGTGTTGACCCGCGCGCGCAGGTCGGCCGTCCTGAAGGCGTCCTCGTCGTCGGGGTAGAAGCGGAACGAATCACCGTCCGGAGCGGCGCCGACGATGCTGGAATGTCCCTTGATGAGCGCTTAGGGCACAGTCGTCACTTCCGAGCATTCGCGAATCCGTTTGGCTCCTTGCCCGATCTCGGTTGAAAGCATCGATCGGTCTCGTCATGGAGCCGGCACGACATCGTCACCGCGTCATCGCCATGACGGCGATCCGCGCTACGGCCTCGCCGAGCCCGAGCAGTCCGCTTCGGTGGTCTGCTGCTCCGCCGACCTACCACTGAAGAGCGGGCCGCGCGACCCGGGACCGTGACCGGTGCAGTTGACGGGCAGAGGGTCCGCGGAAGGTGCGGCAGGTCCATCGGTGACGGCGCCGTCGCGACGCGGACTCCGCGAGATTCGTACGCAACGCCAATGATGGGTGTCGCACCGAGCAAACGTTGGTCCCTTCCGGATGCTCTGGTTGTCCGCGAAGGCGTCGCAGCGCCTCCCTCCGGCAGGCGCCGGCGACGCTGCGGTGACGGCAGGTCCACAAAACTCCCCGCCATGAGCAGTCATCTGGTCCTCGCCGCGGTGAGCAGCGGGGTCCGGCGGCTGCTCCGGAACTCGATCTCGGCCGACGCAACGGTGCGTCCACTCGTCGGCACTGAGGAGGCAATCGTCTTCCTCAACCCGACCGAGACCGCCCGCGACTCGGGCAATCGACTGTCGCTGTGGCTGTGGCTGTACCAGATAGCGGAGAACGAGCTCACCAGAAACGCGCCGACGGTGCGGGCCGCTGACGACGCGAAACCGAGCTCGTGCTCGCGCCCATCGAGGTATCGGTCTGTCAGCTCAGGGCGGAACTATTCGCCGTCGACCGCCGTGAATGTTACCTTCTGGCTAATTGCAGTCACGTCGCGTGAGCTGCAAGGTTATGCGCGACGAGCTAAGGCGATGACTGCGATGGATTAGCCAAGTATGCTCTACATCTTGTCGTGCTCTCTTGTTGCAGGAGGCACTGGTGAGCCGTTCCGAGGGTTTCTTCTTGACGTCGGTGAAGACCATCGGCGACGTCGCCCTGAGGTGCTTCACATGTGGCAGGCCGACCGCAGTTACCCGAATGATCCGTCTGTGGACAAAGTGAGCGGCGCCGTCGCTGTGCATCGTCGTTTAGCTACCAACTAGGAGAATCAGATGCCGGAAAGCTTTGAGGTTCGTTGGTTCATGCCAGCTCCGTTGCCGAGCGCCCTACGCGAATGGTCTGAGGATAGTGACGCAGAGGTAGAAGACCGCGATGACAATTACTTTGTTCCGTCGCCTCAGGTCGGCATCAAGGTCCGAGGAGGCGAGAAAATCGAGTTGAAGCAGCTCCTTGAGGAGCGTCTCTGGTCCGATTCCCAAATGGCGGGAACAGCGCAGCGGTGGGCGAAGTGGACATTGCCACTTGCTACACCGACTCCGGACGAGATACGAAGTGCCGCTGAGTGGCAATTGATCCGGAAGACTCGGTGGACACAGAAATACGAGGTCTTCAACGACGATCAAGTCGTTAGAGTGCAGCGAGATCATCGTGCGCAGGAAGGGTGCAAGCTGGAGATCGTTGAGATCAAGTATGGATCGGATTTGTCGCGAGATGCTTGGTCGTACGGCTTGGAGAGCTTCGGAACTCCGAGCCTCGTGGAACGCAACTTCCTCAAGGTTGCCAGCGCCATCTCGAAGAAGTTCCCCGAAGGCTTCCGGGGAAGCGTCGGTAACTCAGTTTCGTACCCGATGTGGCTCCTACGGAGAATGCAGGGTCACAGCTAGGGCTCTGTTAGGCATGTCGCTTGCCCTGTGGTGAGTGGTGAGGTGAGTGAGTGGTGTGTAGTGAGTGTTGTGAGATTTGATGTGTGGCGTTGACGAAGGCGGTGGAGGTGCCACCGCGCAATCGCGAGGTAGTGGAATCGTGGCTGCGCTCGCCGTCGGTGCGGGCCGGTCACGCCCAACCGGCGGCCAGCGGTACTTGTTGAAGCCGTAGCCGCGGTCGGCATAGAGCTCGCGGGGCTTGCGTCGGGGCCACCCGCGTACCCGGCGGATCGGGGGGACGGCGTCGAGCAGGGGCATCCATAGCGCGAATGGCTCGATCGAGCCACTTGTCGACCCTAGCCGCGGAGCGAATCGACAAGGTGTCGACCGCTGAAGCAGTTGCAGGCGACAATCAAGAAAGGAAGAATGGCGATGAGTGATTCGACTGATGCATCGATCTTCACTGCGGTAGCTGCGTCACAGCGCAATCCAGGTTTCGAGTTCGGAAACCTCCGCACCAGGGAATACCGGTTGCACGTGCTGGGTCTGACCCAGGACGGCACGATGTGGCACACGATCCGGGGCGGGCAGGTCGTCGTGGAAGACCAAGAGTGGTGGCCGGGCGGCTTCGGCAATGTCAGCGAGGTGGTGGGCGCCCCGGGCTCGTTCACCGATGTCGCCGCATCTTGCGATGACGATGACCGGCTGCACGTGCTGGGTCTGACCCAGGACGGCATAATGTGGCACACGATCCGGTTGAACGACCGAGCGTGGTCGTCGACCGGCTTCGGCAATGTCAGCGAGGTGGTGGGCGCCCCGGGCCCGTTCACCGATGTCGCCGCATCCTGCGATCACGATGATGACCGGCTGCACGTGCTGGGTCTGACCCAGGACGGCACGATGTGGCACACGATCCGGTTGAACGACCGAGCGTGGTCGTCGACCGGCTTCGGCAATGTCAGCGAGGTGGTGGGCGCCCCGGGCCCGTTCACCGATGTCGCCGCATCCTGCGATCATGACGACCGGCTGCACGTGCTGGGTCTGACCCAGGACGGCACGATGTGGCACACGATCCGGTTGAACGACCGAGCGTGGTCGTCGACCGGCTTCGGCAACGTCAGCGAGGTGGTGGGCGCCCCGGGCCCGTTCACCGATGTCGCCGCATCCTGCGATCATGACGACCGGCTGCACGTGCTGGGTCTGACCCAGGACGGCACGATGTGGCACACGATCCGGTTGAACGACCGAGCGTGGTCGTCGACCGGCTTCGGCAACGTCAGCGAGGTGGTGGGCGCCCCGGGCCCGTTCACCGACGTCGCCGCATCCTCTGAGTTTCGACTGCATGTGATGGGTTTGACCCAGGACGGCACGATGTGGCACACGATCCGCTTGAACGACCAAGCGTGGCAGTCGACCGGCTTCGGCAACGTCAGTGAAGTTGTCGGCTGGCACTGACTACCGTCACGTGCATCTTCTATTCTCCTTCGCCGGTGAGTCACCGGCCCGAGGGGCGCGGCTCAGAGGTAAGGATGCTACCGCCGGTGATCTGGCGTCATCCTCGGCAAGCGCGATGGCCGCGTCCTGGTCGGGCACGTAGACAAGGGAAGTCCAGAACCGTCGTCGCGAGTCGCCGAGTCGAAAAGAAGGCGAGAAGTCGGAGCCGGCAATGCGGAGTCCGACGGTCTAGCGCGATGAGACACCTCCCGACGCCCGGTCCTGGGGGTTGGGCGGCTCCGCACAGGCCTGCTCGCCGAGCTCGGCGTGATCTCCGACGGCGGGTCGATCGTCAACGTCGGGTCGGTGATGCGCAGTGTCCTCACGTCCTACACCGGTATGCACGGCAACGTTGGCCAGGCCAACATGCTTGATGGGCGGCGCCTCGACCTCGACTCTCGGCCAGCTGCGGTCACTGCTCGCCGAACGACACCAGGGCCGCGGCGCGCGGCGTACTACACCAGATGGAAGGCAAGACGCCCGTGACCACCAGCGGCAAGCTGGGCCGCTACCCGAAGACATTGATCGATTTCGGTGGGCCCTGACCTGGACGTACCGTGGGCCGCGAAGCTCGCCGAGGCCGGGGCGGACGCCTTCTGGAACTATCGGGGGCGCGACGCACCGAGTCCAGCCGAGCACGCGCTGGCCGGCGAGCTCGCGGTGGGTACCGCTGTGGTGGTCCACGCCCTAGGCGGTGGGCCGGACGAGGTCCGGATCTGGTTCGCGCGGGCGGCCGGGGCGCTGATGGGTGCGCTGCGCGCGCCGGGTCCGGTGCGCTGGACAGTCGCCAAGGTGACGCCGGACGGCGCCACGCGCACCGAGCGGCAGGCCGACGACTCCCTGGCGAGTCCCGAGCGGGCGCAGCTCGCGCGGTGGTGCGCGCTGCTCGCGGGGGACGACGCGCCCGTCGAGGACCTGGGTGCGCGGGGACACATGGCGGACGCGTTGGGGGCCCTGGAGCGGGGCGAGCGGCCCCGGTTCCGCGCCGCGCTGCACGCGGTGCTCGTCGATCACCGCAGGCGGTATGCGGGCACCGAGCACGAGCCGCGGGCCCTGCTGTTCCTGCCGGCACTGGGCCTGGCCGCGCTCGGGCTTCGCGCCCGGCTCGTCTCGCGCGCCGACCTGCCCGCCGCGGATCCCCTTCTTCCGGGATCGCTCCTGTAGTGACGCCGTGGTGACGAGGCGGTGATGGCTGCCGTCCGATCCTGTCGTTCGGACCGGCGAGGCGCCGGCGGTGACGGAGGAGGGACGGCGAGTGACGATCACGCCGACGTACCCGGGCGTCTACATCAACGAGGTCCCCAGCGGGGTCCGCACGATCGTCGGCGTGCCGACGGCGGTCGCGGCCTTCGTCGGACCCGCCCGCCGGGGACCGGTGAACCGGTCAGTGCACTTGACCAGCTGGGCGGACTTCGAACGGATCTTCGGCGGCCTGGACGCGACCAGCTTGATGGCCCAGGCGGTGCTGAGCTTCTACCGCAACGGCGGCAGCGACGCCGAGATCGTGCGCGTCGTCGCCACCCCGGTGCCCGCGCGCATCGACCTGGGCGGCGGGGTGATCCTGGAGACAATCACCGTAGGTGAGCCCGCGAACGGGATGACCGCCACCGTCACCCACGACGCTAACGACGCCACCAAATACACCCTCGAGCTTGAGCGCGGCGAGGACAGCGAGTCCTACACCGTCACCGCCGACGAGGATGCCGAGGACAACCTCGCGGCGAAGCTGGCGGACTCCGCGCTCGCCCGCCCGGCCGCGGACATCCCTCTCGACGTGCGGCCGGCCGAGGCGACCGACGTCGAGGCGGCGGGCGGCGGCGGCGCGCTGGCGTCGACGATCGACCTCGGCGGCGGGACCGTGCTGGCGGCGCGCTACCCGGGCATCTGGGGGGACGGGCTTCGCGCGCGGGTCGACCACGACACCGCCGACCCCGAGGACGATGCGCTGTACAACCTCACTGTGCGGGACGTCGCGAGCGGCCTGACCGAGCTCTACCGCAATGTCTCGACCGACCCGGCCGCGGCGAACGTCCTGCCGAAGCTCCTGCAGAGCTCTCGCCTGGTCACCGCGCACACCCTCGGCGACGACCGCCCTGTGGCGAACCTGGCGGTCCGGGCGGGCAAGGACCCCTTCCTCGAGAACCAGGTCGACGATGACGACCCCGCCAAGCGGCCGTACACCGACGCCGCCGGCGGTGACGACGGCGGTCCGCCGACCGAGACTGACCTCGTTGGCAGCGAGGCGAGAAAGAGCGGGATGCAGGCCCTGCTCGACGCAGACATCGTGAACATGCTCTGCATCCCGCCGCTGGACCGCGACACCGATCTCACCGACGTCGTGCTCGGCGCGGCGCTCGACCTCTGCGTGCGCCGACGGGCCATGCTGCTGGTCGACGCGCCGCGCGGGTGGGACGACGTCAGCCGGGCCGCCGAGGGAATTCGCACCAGTCCGCCGCTCACTGGGCCGGACGCCCGCAACGCCGCGCTGTGCTTCCCCTGGATCCACGCGGCCGACCCCGACGGGCGGACCGCGACCTACCCGCCGGGCGGCGCCGTCGCGGGCCTCTGGGCCCGCACCGACGCCACCCGCGGCGTTTGGAAGGCGCCGGCGGGGATCGACGCCTCGATCGACGGGGTCCGCGGGCTCACGGTGCCTCTGACTGACTCGGAGAACGGGCGCCTTAACCCGCTCGGGATCAACTGCATCCGCACGTTTTCGCAGATCGGGACTGTGATGTGGGGGGCCCGCACGATGCGCGGCGCGGACGTCTTCGCTGACGAGTACAAGTACGTGCCGGTCCGCCGGCTCGCGCTGTTCCTCGAGGAGACGTTGTTCCGCGCGTTGCGCTGGGTGGTGTTCGAGCCCAACGACGAGCCGTTGTGGGCCTCGATCCGGCTCAACGTGGGCGCGTTCATGAGCACCCTTTACCGCCAGGGCGCCTTTCAAGGCTCGACTCCGGACGAGGCATTCCTGGTGGAGTGCGATCGGACCACGAACCCGCGCGAGGACGTCGACCTGGGAATCGTGAACGTCAAGGTCGGCTTCGCCCCCCTTAAGCCCGCCGAGTTCGTCTTCGTGCACATCCAGCAGCTTGCCGGCGAGACCCAGGCCTGAGATATGAGTGGACACCCGTGATGGCCCAGTTCAGCGTCAACACCAGCCGCCTCATGCCGTACCCGAACTTCAAGTTTCGGGTCATGTGGGACGACAAGTACGTCGCCGCGGTGAGCAAGGTCAGCCCGCTCAAGCGCACCACCCAGGTGATCACCCACCGCGACGGCGGCAACCACAGCGGCAGCGTCAAGGGTCCCGGGCGCACCGAGTACGACGCGATCACCCTCGAGCAGGGGGTCGCCCACGACATGGAGTTCGTGCGCTGGGCGAACAAGGTCTGGGACTACTCCAACGCTCAGGCGGACGCTGACAAGCGCATCAAGGAAATGTCGCTCAAGGACTACAAGAAGAACATCATCATCGACGTCTTCAACGAGGCCGGGCAGAAGGCAGTCTCCTACCTGGTCTACGACTGCTGGGTCTCGGAGTACCAGGCGCTCTCCGAGCTCGACGGCAGCGGCAACGGCGTGCTCATCGCCAGCATCAAGATCGAAAACCACGGCTGGATCCGCGACCCGAAGACGACGGAGCCGACCGAGGCCGCCTTCACGGATCCCGCGTGACCGTGCCCGCCGCGGACCTGCTCGCCGCCTGGGACCGCGGGAACCTCGACACCGCCGGTCGCCCGCTCACGCTGCTAGCCGCGATGGGTCGCCCGGTGGAGGAGCATCTGAGCATCGGCCGCCGCGACGCCGCGCTCCTGGAGCTGCGTGCAACGTTGTTCGGCACGCCGGTACGCGGAGCGATGGACTGCCCGGCGTGCGGGGAGCTGCTGGAGCTCGCCTTCGAGCTCGACGACGTGAAGGTGACGCCGGCCTCCCCGGACCGGTCGGGGACCGATCTCACCGTCGCCGACGGGCGCTTCGAGGTGTCCTTCCGGCTCCCCGACACCGCCGATCTTGCCCTGGTGAGCATGGCGGGGAGCACGGCGACCACCCTGATGGACCGTTGCGTGCGGTCCGCCACTCGCGACGGCGTGGAGATCACCGTCGCCGAGCTCCCCGTCGAGGTCGTCGCCCTCGTCGAGAACCGGATGGAGGCGGCCGACCCTCAGGCCGACGTGCGGCTCGACCTGGTCTGCCCGGTATGCACCGCGGGCGCCGAGGTCGCCTTCGACATCGCCTCGTTCCTGTGGCGCGAGGTGGACGCCTGGGCGCGCGGGCTGCTCGCCGAGGTCCACCAGCTCGCCGGCGCCTACGGCTGGACCGAGGCCGACATCCTCGCGCTGGGCCCGGCCCGGCGGCGCTTCTACCTGGAGATGACCGCGTGAGCTATCTGCAGCGTCTCCTCGCCCGCGCCACAGGCGCCACGCCGGTCCTGCGCCCGCGCCCCGAGATCGCCTTCGTCGCGCCCGCGCTGCGCGACGAGGCCCTCCCGGAGATCTCCGAGATCGGCCGGCCGCACGAGCCCGGCGGTGCGCGGCACGACCCGGTGGATGGGACGGGCGCGGCGGCTCCCGCAGCACCAACCCTCCCCGGCCCGCCGCCGACTTCCCGTACCGATCCGCCCGCGGGTCGCCACCCGATCGAGAGCTGGCGCCGCGCCGACGTGGCGGGCGAGTCCGACGACCCGCTCGCCAGGACGGTTCCCGACGTGACCCGGTCGGATCCGCAGGCCGCCCCGCTACGCGCACAGTCACAGACGCCGCCCGCGATCGTGTCACCGCCGGCGTCATCGTTCGAGGCGCCGTTCGAGGCGCCGTTCGACACCCGGGTCGAGCCGCAGTCATCGGGGCCGTCCGCGCGGGGCGTCGCCGGGCCTCCGGGACGCACAGGGTCGACAGGCGGCTCCGGACGCACGGGACCCGGTGGAGCGCCCGGCGTCGCCGGAGCGAGGGGGCCGCGGGGCGCGACCGGTCCCGCGGCGAGCACCGCCGGCGCCGCCACCGCCCTCGAGGTCGAGAGCTCCGCGGGCGCCCCTGACGTGCACGTCACGATCGGCCGCCTAGAGATCCGGGCGACCGGCACGCCCCCATCGCCGCCCGCGCGCCCCCGTCCCCGTCCCGTTGCGCTCGAGGAGTACCTCGAGCGCAGGCACCCGCGGGCGGTGAGCGGCACGTGAGCAATGCCCTGGCCATCGCCGCCGTCACCGCCACCCTGCGCAACAGGCTCTTCGGGGCCGTGACCGTGGGGGATCTCGCCGGGACCGAGGTGACCGTCGCCCCGCCTGACCGGGCCCGCTCCGGCGTCACCGGGACCCAGCTCAACCTGTTCCTCTACGAGACCGTCGCCGAGCCGTTCCGGCGCTCGCACGGCCTGCCCGCCGCCGACGACGGGAGCGGGCAGGCACCGCTATCGCTGTCGCTGCGCTACCTGCTCACCGCCTACCGCGCCGACGAGGGCGACCAGCTCGACCCAATTGACCACCGGTTGCTCGGCCTGGCGATGCGCGCCCTGCACGACGCCCCGGTGCTCGGCGGCGACGAGCTGCGCCGCGCCCTGGCCGGCAACGACGTCCACGCTCAGCCCGAGCGGGTCCGGATCACCCCGCACGCGCTCTCACTCGACGAGATGTCCCGGCTCTGGGGCGGATTCCAGACCCAGTACCGCATCTCGACGGCCTACCAGGCGTGCGTGGTCCTCATCGACGCTTCGCGCCCGGGATCGGTCCCGCTGCCGGTCCTCACCCGCGGACCCGGCGACAGCGGCCCGGTGGCGAGCGCCGAGACCGCACCAACGGTGCCGACGTTAGAGTCCGTCGGACCGCGGGAACTTGCGTCCGGCGTGCTCCCTGGGGAGCGTGTCGTCCTGCGCGGCGGGGCGCTCGGCAACGTCGTCGAGGCGATGGTCACGGAGCGGCGCACCGGAGCGACGGCGACGCTGGCGCGCGCCGAGCCCGACCCGGACGAGCCGCCGGACGAGGCGGTCGCCGTCGTCCTGCCTGACGGGGACGATGCGCTGCCGTCCGGGGTTCACACGGTGGCGGTGCGCGACGCCGCCGACCGGGTGAGCAACGAACTCGCGCTGGCGTTGGCGCCGCGCATCACCTCGCCGCTGCCCCTCGAGGTCGCGCGCGGTCAGCGTGGTGAGGCCACCATCGTCCTCGACTGCGTCCCTGCGGCGCGCGCCGGCCAGCCCGTGCTGGTGATCGTGGGGGATCGCGCCGTCCCGGACCCGGCTTTGACCGCCCGCGGCCGGATCTCGGTCGTGCTGCCCCACGCCGTGGCCGACACGCACCGGCTGCGATTGCGCATTGACGGGGTGGAGAGCCGGTCGGTCGATCGCCGTACCGACCCTCCGGCGTTCGACGCCCGGCAGGTCGTGGTGATCACGTGATTCCCGACGAGCAGTACCTCGCGACCGCCCTGCACCGACTGCGGCTTCGCCTCGCTCGAGTCGCCGTGCAGCGGGCTGGGCCCCGCAGGCGCTGGTGGTGGCCCTGGGCCGACGATTCCGCGGCGCGACGGGGACGGCTAGACAAGCGAATCGCCGCCGCCGACGTTGACCTGGCTGCGGCGGGCGCGGCGGATCCCGCGCCGTCGCTGGTGGTCCTTGCGGACGCACTGAGGCTGTCGGCGTTCGAGCGCGACCTGCTCCTGTTCGCCGCCGCCGCCGAGTTCGACCCGAGCATCCCCGCGCGCTGCGCCGCCGCGGCTGGTGACGCCCGCCTGGACCACCCGACGTTCGCCCTGGCGCTCGAGGCCCTGCCCGACGCGCACTGGGCAGCGTTCTCGCCGCAGGCCACGCTGCGGCACCTGCGCTTGGTCGAGATCGCTCAGCCGCCCGGGCGGGCCCTGACGACCAGCGCGCTGCGCGCCGACGAGAGCGTCGTCGCCGCGATCAAGGGCCTCGACGAGCCCGACGACCGCCTCGCCGGGCACCTCGTCGCGGTCCCCGCCGCCCCGCTCGCCGCCGGGCAGGCCGCCCTCCTCGAGGGGATCGCCCGCCGATGGCAGGCGGGGGTGCCCCGGGTCCAGCTGGTCGGTCCGCACCGCGGCACGACTCGTGCCGTCGCCGCCGCGTGCGGGCGGCCGGTGCTGGGCCTCTCCACGGTCGCGTTGCCTTTGGGTAGCGAGGAGCTGGACACCGTGGCGCGGCTGATCTCGCGCGAGCTGCGCCGCCTCGACGGCGTCCTGTTCGTGGAGATGCCCGACGAGCCCCACGACGCATTGGGGCGGCTGCTGGCCGGCGTCGAAGGCCTCGTGCTGCTGGGGACCCGCGAGGTCTTGCCGAGCCTCGGGGCCGCCGTCCTCGAGGTGCCCCGGGCCGAACGGGCGGAGCAGCGCGCCGCGTGGGCTCGGGGGCTGGATCCCGCGGCGGTGGGGGTGGCCGACGCCCTGACTGGGCGGTTCGACCTCGACCCGACCGCGATCGCCGAGGTGCTGGCGGCGAACCCGCCCGAACCGGGTGCGGACGCGGACCGCCGGCGCGCGCAGCTCTGGGAGGCGTGCCGGATGCGAATCCGGCCGCGTCTCGACGCCCTGGCCGTGCGGGTCCGCCCGGCGGCGACCTGGGACGACCTCGTGCTGCCCGAGACCGAGCTCGCGCTGCTGCACGCCATCGCCGACCAGGTCACTTACCGCAGCACGGTCTACGAGGAGTGGGGCTTCGGGACGCGGATGGATCGGGGCACTGGGGTCAGCGTGCTGTTCGCCGGCCCCAGCGGCACCGGCAAGACGATGGCCGCCGGGGTGCTCGCGAACGCGCTGGGCCTCGACCTCTACCGCGTCGACCTCGCGGCCGTGGCCAGCAAGTACATCGGCGAGATGGAGAAGAACCTGCGCCGGATCTTCGACGCGGCCGACGACGGGTCGGCGGTGCTGCTCTTCGACGAGGCCGACGCGCTGTTCGGCAAGCGCAGCGAGGTCAAGGACAGCCACGACCGCTACGCCAACTACGGTGTCGCCGACCTGCTCGCGCGGATGGAGGCCTACCGCGGCCTGGCGGTGCTGACGACCAACATGCGCAGCGCGCTGGACCCGGCCTTCCTGCGGCGCCTGCGCTCGGTGGTGACCTTCCCGTTCCCCGACGATCGCGACCGCGTGCAGCTTTGGGAACGCGCCCTGCCCCGCCCCGAGCATCTCGAGCGGGACGGGCTCGACCTCGAGCGCCTCGCCGCGTTCCCGTTTACCGGGGCCAGCATCAACGCGGTCGTGCTCACCGCGGCCTTCGCCGCGGCCGCCCGGCCGGATCCCGACACCCAGCGGGTGTCGATGGCCGACCTCCTTGACGCCGCCCGCACCGAGTGCCGCAAGCTCGGCCTGCCGATCCCCGACGAGCGCTTCCTTGCCGTAAGAGCCGTGGGAGCCGCGCGATGACCGTCCACGTGCACATCGAGCGCCTGGTCCTCGACGGCCTCGGCGTCGAGGCCGCGAGCGGCGCACGGGTGCGCGACGCCGTCTCCGCCGAGATCGCCCGGCTCGTCGTCGCCGGCGAGCTCCCGGTCACCGCCCGCGCCGTGCCGCACCTGCGCGCCGCCCACCCCGTCGACCTCACCGACCGCCCCGGCCCCGAGGCCCTCGGCGCGCGCATCGCCAGCGCCGCTGTCCCCGCGATCCCGGGGGCGACATGACGACCCGCGCCCCGGTTCCGAACCCACGCCACGACGGACCGGTGCCGCAGCCTGGCGGCCGCTGCGGCGCCATCGCAGCGCATGCCGCAGTGGTCCCGGCGGTCGTGCGCTCGGTGATCGAGGGGCCCGGCCGGCCCCTGTCGCCCGACATCCGTCGCCACTTCGACGAGCTGCTCGGTCACGACTTCAGCGGGGTCCGGCTGCACTGCGACGACACCGCCGCGCGCTCCGCTCGCACCGTCGACGCCGTCGCCTATACCGTCGGCGAGCACGTTGCGGTCGATTCTGCCGCGGTCGACTCGAGCACCGCGGCCGGGCGCCGCACCCTGGGCCACGAGCTCGCCCATGTCGTCCAGCAGGCCGGCGCCGAGGCGCCGCCGGTCGCGCGTACGTCAGAGCCGGGCGAGCCCGCCGAGCGTGACGCCGACCAGGCCGTGCTGACCGGGCGGGTCCACCGACGCGAGCCGGTGCACCTCGCACGCCAGCCGAAAGGCGCCGCGGTGGCGCCCGAGCACCCGGCGGCCGCACCGGGCGGGTTGGAGCAACTGATGTTGAACCTGTTCGCCCAGCTCGACGACAAGACGTTCGCGACCGTGACTCGGAACAAGACCCTCGCAATTGGCTTGGTCACCGACGACGACGGGCAGCACGTCGTCTACACCGTCAGCGGGAACTGGTCCAACCCTGAGCTTCGGGCGGCGGCGCAGAAGGTGGGCCTCGAACGCTGGGACCCGCGTCCGAGGACCGAGGGGCGCGGGGCGGTGGGCGCACCCGAGGACGCCGAGCAGCTCATGACCGAGGGGGCGACGGCGACCCACGCCCGGCTCGTGGCCGTTGCGGTGAGCCGTACACCCTGTGCCGACTGCGCCGAGGAGCTTCGGGTGCACGAGGGCGGGCGGGTCCGTGTCGTCGTGGTCAAGGCTCCGGCTCGGCCGTCGTCGGCGAAGACCGAGGGGTCTCCGAAGGTCAAGAAGTCGCCGAAGGTCAAGAAGTCCCCTGAGGTCAAAGCGTTCAAGGGGGTCTCGAAGAAGGCGTCCACGGGCGTCCGGACAAAGGGGGCGGTAGCGGGCGCGCGCCACTGTCGGCGGTTCGACGGGTCCGGCGTCCGCGACGGCGCGACCTCGCTGGGCGCCGCGCTCGTCGACACCATCGGCAGCATCGTCGTCTCGAAGATGGTCCAGGACATCCTGGACGAGAAGAACGCCGAGGCTTTCCAGCGGGACCTCGCGGCGATCGAGCCCCGCCTCACGGCGATGATCGAGCCGCTCGCACCGGCCCTCGCGGCGCTCGAGGCCGAGGAACGCGCGGCCTACCTCACCGTCACGATCCGGCTGCGCTATCAGACCGACGTGTCCGGGCAGCTCGGTGGCGGGACCTCCTACATGGGAATGTCACCGGTGTCGGTGGAGCTCGCGGACAAGCCGCTCGCGATGTTCCGTCGCATCGACCGCCCGGTCACGATGGGGTCGTTCGCGATGTCCCACTACCTGGGCTATGACGAGGAGGACATCGCGTTCTCCGTGGAGTACCCGTCGTTCGAGGTCGTTTCCGAACCGGAACCGGACACCGGCGGTAGTGACGGGCTGTGTTTCGTGGCCACGGCGTGCTTCGGGAGTGCGCACGCGCCTGAGGTGCGGCTGCTGCGCCGCTACCGCGACGAGGTCTTGCGCACGTCCCTCGCCGGTCGCGCGGCGATCGTCGTGTACTACCGCTTGTCCCCGGCACCGGCCCGGTTTCTCGCCCGCCACCCCCGCCCACGGGAGGTCGTGCGGCGACGGCTGCTGGGCCCGGTCGTCGCTGCTGTGGAGCATCGGTTGGGAGGTGGGTCGTGACCGCGTTCCCGGGTACCCCGCGGCTCACGCGCGGGGGCCTCGTGCTGCTCGATCCGGCGACCGGGGCCGTGACGCGAGTGGTGGCCTTCCAGTACAACCCGGACACGTTGACCCGCACCCTCGAGCCGCAGGGCGCGGGGGACCAGGCGGGGGACCAGGCGGGGGACCGGCTCGAGGCGCTGCGGCTGACCGGGCCGCCACGCGAGACGGTCCGCCTGGAGGCCGAGCTCGACGCCACCGAGGCGTTGGAGACCCCGGAGCGTTTCGCCGACGTCGCCGAGCACGGCCTACTGCCGGCGCTAGCGGCGCTGGAGACCATCGTGTCGCCCAGCGCGGCGGCCGTGCGCGCGGCGCACGCGCAGGCCGACGCCGGGATACTGGAGATCGCGCCGGTGGAGGCTCCGCTGAGCCTGTTCGTCTGGGGCCGCGGTCGGGTGCTGCCGGTGCGCATCACCGAGCTCGGCGTTACCGAGGAGGGCTTCGACACCGGCCTGAACCCGATCCGCGCCCGGGTGACGCTGGGCCTGCGGGTCCTCTCCCTCGACGACCTCCCGGCCGCGCACCGCGGCGGGGCGCTCTGGCTGCTGGCCCAGCAGCAGAAGGAGCGCCTGGCCGCCGGGGTACGCGGCGTGTCGCTGGGCGCGCTGGGACTGACCGGGATCCCGGGGGTGTAGCAGCGTGTTCGAGCCCACCAGCCGCTACGCGGCCGTCGAGACCACTGAGACCGTCGTCGCGGGACGGCCCGTCAGTCATCTGCGCCGGCGCGTAGTGCCCGCCCCGGAGGATCTCGCCGCGGTCGGGGAGCACGAGGTCGAACCGGGCGACCGGCTCGACAACGTCACCGCGGCTCACCTGGGTGACCCGGAGCTGTTCTGGCGCCTCGCGGACGGCAACCGGGCGCTGCGACCCGACGAGCTCACCGAGACCGTCGGGCGTCGGCTGCGGATCACCCTGCCCGAGGGGTTCGCCGGGGGTGCATCCGATGTTCGGTAGCGAGCTCACCCTGCTGCTGATGATGGGCCCGGTCGTGCCGGTCCCCGCACCCCGGGCGGTGATGGACGCGCTGACCGAGGTGCAGGTGACCGCCTCCGCCTCCTCGCCCGGGGGCTTCCAGCTCACCCTGACCGCGGCGAGGACCTCGCCGATCCACCAGGTGCTCCTGCCGACCGGGTTCCTCGACCCCGGGCTGCGGGTGGTGATCACCGTGGTGGTGCGCGGGGTGCCGACGGTGTTGGTCGACGGCGTCCTCACGCGCCAGGACGTCGCGCCCGCCGAGGAGGCGGGCGCATCCACGGTGACGCTCACCGGCGAGGACCTCACGCTGCTGATGGACCTCGCGGTCCGACGCGACTGCTACCCGGGCCTGTCCGCGAACGCGCGGGTCGCCGCGGTCTGCGCCCGCTACGCGGTGCACGGCGTCGTGCCCGCCCCGGTGCCCCCGCTGCAGCCCGACATCCCCAACCCGGCCGTCGACATCCCCGTCCAGTCGAGCACCGACCTCGCCTACGTGCGCGGCCTGGCCCGCGACGTGGGCTACGTGTTCCACCTGGAGCCCGGCCCCACCCCCGGGACGAGCATCGCGTACTGGGGTCCCGAGGTGCGGGTGGGCGTCCCGCAGCCGGCGCTGACCGTCGGTTCGGACACCGTGAGCAACGTCGAGTCGCTGAGCTTCGGCTACGACGGCACGTCGGCCCAGCAGTTGTCGGTCACCGTCACCGAGCCGTTCACCAAGCGGGCGATCCCGGTCCCGATCCCCGACGTCGGCCTGCTGCGCCCCCCGCTCGCCGCGCGACCCGCCCGGCGGCTGCGCGAGGGCCCGCTGCCCGACACCGCCGGGCTGAGCACCGTTCAGGCCGCGCTGCTCGGCCTGGCGCGCACCGCCGAGGCCGACGACGCGGTCAGCGGGTCGGGCAGCGTCGACGTCCTGCGCTACGGCCACGTGCTGCGTGCCCGCCGGCTGGTCGGCGTGCGGGGCGCCGGCCTCGCCTACGACGGTCTCTACTACGTCCGCAGCGTCACGAGCACCCTGCGCCGCGGCGGGTTCACCCAGAGCTTCTCGCTCGCGCGCGACGGCGTCGTCGCGAACGTCCCCCGGGTGCCGGCATGAACGGGAGTCGATGATGGTGAACGTGCGTGACGACGTCGGACGCCCCCTGTTCCACGGGCGCTACCGGGGCACCGTGGAGAGCGTCGAGGACCTCGACGACACCGGGCGGCTGCTCGTGCGCGTGCCCGACGTGCTCGGCGACGACCCCTGCCTGTGGGCGAGCCCGGCCAACCCGGTCGCGGGCCACTACGCGGTGCCGCCCAAGGGCACCGGGGTGTGGGTCGAGTTCGAGGCGGGCGACATCGAGCGCGCCGTCTGGAGCGGGGCATGGCGCGGGAGCCGCGACGACGTCCCGGCGCCGGTGCTCGCCGCCCCACCGGGTCGCAAGCCGATCGTGGTCGAGACGCCCTCGCACAACCGGATCGTGATCAGCGATGTGCCCGGCGAGGGCCTCGTGCTCGAGACGGGCGACGGCGCCAAGGGACCGCGCATCGTCCTGACTCGCACCGAGATCACGCTCAGCACCGGCGGTGGCGCCTCGATCCGGCTCTCCGGGAAGAGCGTGACCGTCAACGGCGGCGCGCTGAGCGTGGACTGAGGGGGGCGAATCGTGTCCGGAGAGCTGCTGACGACAGGGCCGTCGAGCACCGTGCAGTGCACCCACCAGGGTCTCGCGCGACCGACCGGCCCCGGTGATCGCCGGGTCACGGTCGGGGGCGAGGCCGTCGTCCCCGCGAGCACCGGCTACACGATCACCGGCTGCACGCTGCCCCCGCCCAACGCCGGCAACGGCCCATGCGCCTCGAACACGCCGCCCTGGTCCCCGACCACGCAGCGGGTGAAGGCCTCCGGCCAGCCGTTGCTGCAGCGCGAGAGCAGCGCGACGACGGCCCCGAGCGGTACCCCGCTGCGGGTGTCGGCGACCCAGGGTCGGGTGCGGGCATCGTGACCGCCGTCGAGATCGACTTCCCGTTCCACGTCGACGCGACCGGCCGCGCGGCGACGACCACCCGCGACGACCACGTCGCCGATCTCGTCCACCAGCTGCTGTTCACCGAGCCCGGCGAGCGGGTCAACCGGCCCACCTTCGGCGGAGGGCTGCGCAAGCTGGTGTTCGAGGGCAACTCGCCGGAGCTCGCGGCGGCGCTGCAGTTCACGCTGCAGGCCGCCCTGGCCCAGTGGCTCGGCGACGTGGTCGACGTCGAGGATCTGGGCGTCGCCAGCCAGGACGTCACCCTGCAGGTCGTCGTGCGCTACCGCGTGCGGCGGACCGGCGAGGTGCGCACGCTGGAGCTGCCGTGAGCGCCGGGCCGATGGACGCCGGCCTGTGGTGCGACGAGCCGCGTCGTCGCCGCGTCGTGCGTGATGCCGGCTTCGGCGGGATCGATGCCGTCGAGATCTCCGCCGACCACCGCACCCTGACCGTCACCCTCATCGGGGCCGCGCCCGGGCCGCTCGCTCCCGGGAACGTCGAGCTGATCGGGGAGCCCGCGCTGCGGGTGCTCGACGCCCGGCTGGAGCGGGCGCCGGACGACGAGCGGGACGACGGGGACGGCGGGTACGCCGATGACCGCCTGATCGTCCGCCTGGATCGCGCGGGCGGACCGCAGCCCTACACGCTGGCCCTGGTCGATGCCGATGTGCGCGACCGTCCGGCGCCCGGGTTCGATCCCCGGTTCGCGCGCGTCGAGCTGTCCTTCCTCGCCGGCTGCCCCGCCGACGTCGACTGTGCGGCGACGCCGCAGTGCCCGGACCCGGAGGTTCCGGAGCCGGCGCTGTCCTACCTCGCCAAGGACTACGCGAGCTTCCGGCGTCTCGTGCTCGACCGGATGGCGCTGCTCGTGCCGGGGTGGACCGAACGGCATGCCCCCGATCTCGAGATCACCCTGGTGGAGATTCTCGCCTACGTCGGCGACCACCTGAGCTACCTGCAGGACGCGATCGCCACCGAGGCCTACCTGGACACGGCCCGGCGCCGGATTTCGGTGCGCCGTCACCTGCGCCTGGTCGACCATCGCGTGCACGAGGGCACGAACGCCCGCGCCTGGGTGTGCGTGGCGGTCGATGCCCGTCTCGACGTCCCCGCCGGCGAGCTCGTCCTCGGGACCGCGGCCGGCGAGATCTTCGCGCCCGTCGTGCCCGGCCCGCGCACCTTCCACCCGGAGAACGGCGAGATCGCGATCTGGACCTGGGGCGACGCGGGCTGTTGCCTCCCGGCGGGCGCGACGTCGCTGACCCTCGCGGGCGAGCCGGTCCTCACCGTCGGCGACGTGCTGGTGCTCGAGGAGGTCCGCGACCCCGGGACCGGCCTGGCCGCCGACGCGGATCCCGCCCACCGCCAAGCGGTCCGGCTGACCGCGGTCACCCCGGGCCGCGACGCGCTCTACGACCAGCCGGTGGTCGACGTGCGCTGGGCGGTCGAGGACGCGCTGGGCTTCGCGGTGTGCACCGAAGTCACCGTCGCCCGCGGCAACGTGGTGCTCGTCGACCACGGCACGGCGATGCTCTCGTCCCCTTGGGAGATCCCGGTTTCCGGCCGGGACCGCAGCGTGCCCACCGACGTCGTCGACGTGACCTGGCGCGCCCCGTACCCGCCCCACCCCGCCGTCGCCGCCGCCCAGGCCGACCACCTCGAGGCGATCCCCGGCCGCGCGCTCGAGCGGGTTCGCGCTTTGGCCGGTGTGGGCCGGCTGCTCGACGAGGCCGAACGCGCCGAGCTCGTGACGCTGGCCGGCCGCCGCGGGGCGCGCCGAGTGCGAGGGCTGGCGGGGCTCGCCGGCCTCGACGCCGCCGCCCAGGCGCTCGTGGTGGCGGCGCTGGCCGACGAGGCGGACGTGCTGCTGCACGACCGGTTCGCCTGGCTGGCGCGACGCGCAGCGCGGGCGCGGGCCGGGGCCGTGCTCGACCACGGTGAGGTCGACGCGGTGGCCGAGGCGTTCGGCGCCGCTTACGCCGCAGGGCTGGCCGCGACGTCACCGTCCCTGGCCGGCCCCGCGGCCGAGGCGCTGCGCCAGGACCCCGGGGCGGCGCTGCCGGAGCTCGAGCTGCGGGAGAGCGACGGTGCGCGGTGGGTGCCACGCGGTGACCTGCTCGGCAGTGAGCCCGACGATCGCCACGTGGTGCCCGAGGTCGACGACGACGACCGCCTGCACCTGCGCTTTGGCGACGACCGCCTCGGGCGCGCACCCGAGCCCGGTGCGCCGGTGACGGTGCGCTGGCGACGCGGGAACGGGACCGCCGGCAACGTCGGGGCAGGGGCGATCGACCGGGTGCGGGGCACGTTCCCGGCGATCACCGCGGTCCGCAACCCGCTCCCGGCCCAGGGCGGCACCGACCCGGAGCCGATGGCGCTCGCCCGCCGCCTCGGCCCGCACACCCTGCGCGCCACCCGCGAGCGGGCGGTGATCCCCGCCGACTACGCCGAGCTCGCCGCGGCCGTGCCCGGGGTCGACCGCGCCGCGGCGCAGCGTCGCTGGACGGGCAGCACGGTGGTGATCGACGTGGCGATCGACCCGGTCGGCGTCCCGGTCGCGCCGCCCGAGCTGCTCCGGCGGGTCGACGCCCGGCTGCACCGCTATCGGCGCATCGGCCACGACGTGGTCGTGCGCTCCGCGCGAACCGTCTCGCTGCACCTGGCGCTGCGGGTGTGCGCGCGTCCTGAGCGGCTGCGCGCCCACGTGGAGGTGGCGCTGCGGGCCGCGCTGCGGGCGCTGTTCGCCCCGGACCGCGCGAGCTTCGGCGATCCGGTCGTGCTCTCCACCGTCGTCGCCGCGGCCGCGGCGGTGCCCGGCGTCGAGAGCGTCGTTGTCACCCGCCTGGAGCGCCTGCACGAGGGTGATCGGGGGGAGCGCGCCGAGGGCTTGCTGCGGCTCGGGCCGTTCGAGGTGGCCCGGCTCGACGCCGACCCGGCGCGGCCCGACCACGGGATCCTCGACCTCGTCGTGGATGGTGCGCGATGAGGCCCTGCGGGTGCTGCACCGGACGGCGACGGATGACCCCGGTGCCGGTGTCCAACCCGCCCGGGCTGGACGCCCTGACCTACCGCGTCGGGACGCACGGTCGCTTCCTGGCCTCGATGCTCGCCGACCTCGCCGAGGTCCCGGCGCTCGCGGACCTGCGCGCCCGCACCCCCGACGACCTTGCGATCGCGCTGCTCGACGGCTGGGCGGTCATCGCCGACGTCCTGAGCTTCTACACCGAGCGCATCGCCAACGAGGGCTACCTGCGTACCGCCACCGAGCACCGCTCCCTGCTCGCGCTCGGCTGGCTCGTCGGCCACCGCCCTCGGCCCGGGGTGGCCGCGAGTACCTGGCTCGCCTTCACCCTCGATCCGGCGACCGACACCGTGATCCCGCGGGGCACCGCGGCGGCCAGCGTCCCCGGGGCCGGCGGCGCGCCGCAGGTCTTCGAGACCGGGGAGACGATCGAGGCGCGCGCCGCCTGGAACGCGATTCCGGCACGCCGGAGCCGCCCGACCGTGCTGTCCCCGGGGTCGGTCCCCGACGTCTTGTACCTCAGCGGGGCCGTCGCGTCCCCCGGCCCAGGCGGCCGGGTGCTGGCAGTCTTCGGGGACGGCCCGGGCGCGCAGGAGGTCCGTACCGTGCAGGCCCTCGACCCCGAGCCCGAGCACGACCGCACGGTCCTGCGGCTGGTGTCGCCGCCGCGCGCGATCGATCGCCGCCGCCCGGACCTTACGGAGGTGCTCGATGTGCTCGGGCGGCCCGGCTCGCGCCCGCCAGTCTCGTCGGCCGCTTTGGAGCGTGATCCGACCACGGTGTTCGGGCCGGGATCCGACGTTGGGCTGCAGGTACGGGGTACGCTCAACCCGGCGATCCGTCGGTTTCTCTACACCGCGTACGGCGCGGTGTCCGGGAACGTTGACCCGACGGCGACGCTGCAGCTGCTCACCGTGCGCGCCGCCCCGCACGGCGCGACGGCCCGCCCGCGCACGATCCGGTCCGAGAACGGCGTCGCGACCGGCGAGCAGGAGTGGCTGCTCGACGACGTCACCGCGCTGCGGGTGAACGTCGCGAACGGGCTCGGTGCCGTCACAGTGGACCTCGCCCGCGGTGCGCTGGCCGCGAGTACCGGTGCGCTGGCCCCTCCCGCTTCGACCACCGTCGACTTCGGCGGCCTGGTCGAGGTCGAGGCCGCCGTGGACCAGGGCACCCTCACGATCACGCTCGGCGGCGCGGTCGAGCGCGTAGTGACCGTGCGCGAGGAGATCGTGATGGAGGCCCCGGCGATCGTCGAGGTCACGGTCGAGGGCGTCGCCCTCGCCCCTGGACCCGGGGCGACCCTGCAGAGGCCGGTCGGGGAGCGGGCGCGCCTGCGCGCGAGCCGCCGCGACGGGATCGAGGCCGTCGTCGAGTCGGTGCCCCCCGCGGGTGGGCGCACGGTGGTGGCGCTCGACGGGGTCTACGAGGGCATCGCGCCGCAGGGCTGGGCGCTCGTCGAGCGCGGCGACGGCGCCGGCCCAGTGATCAGCAGGGTGACCGCGGTGGACGTGGCGGCCCGGTCGTCCTACGAGTTCCCGTCTCGCGTCACCGCGCTGACCCTGGCCGACGACTGGCTCGGCGCGCAGGACTACTCGCTCGCCGCAGCCCGCTCGGCGACCGTGTTCGCCGGCAGCCGGCTCGCCGCCCTGGCCGATCGGCCATGCCGCACCGACGTCGCGGGCGCCGCGATCGAGCTCGACGGGCTCTACGACGGCCTGCGGTCGGGGCGCCGGATGATCGTCACCGGCGAGCGCACCGACGTGCCAGGGGCGATCCCGGGGGCCGAGACCGTCATGGTCGCCCGGGTCGTCCACGCGGCGGACCCGCAGGTGCCGGGTGACCCGGTGCGCACGACCCTGCACCTGGCGTCCCCGCTGAGCGCGACCTACCGCTGCGCGAGCGTGGAGCTGTGCGCCAACGTGGTGCCCGCCGACCACGGCGAGTCCGGCGCGGAGGTGCTCGGCAGTGGTGACGCGGCAGTGCCCAGGGCCGCGTTCACGCTGCGGCGCGCGCCGGTGACCCACCTCGCCGATCCCGGCCCGAGCGGGGCGGCGAGCACCCTCGAGGTCCGGGTGGACGAGGTGCGCTGGCGGTCGGCGGACACCGTCCTCGATCTGGACCCGTCGACGCGCGGGTACACCACGCGCGTCGACGAGCACAGCCTCACGACCGTCGAGTTCGGCGACGGCGAGCACGGCGTCCGCCCGCCGAGCGGAACCGAGAACATCACCGCGAGCTACCGCATCGGCCTCGGCGCCCAGGGCAACGTGGACGCGGGCGCGATCCGCCAGCTGCGCGCCCGCCCGCTGGGGGTCTCCGCGGTCACGAACCCGCTGGCGGCGACCGGCGGCGCGGACCCGGACGGTCCGGCGGACAGCCGGCGCACGATCCCGCTCGCGCTCGGCGCGCTGGACCGCGTCGTCTCGGTCGCCGACCACGCCGCCTTCGCGCTGGCCCGCAGCGGGATCGCGAAGGCGACGGCCCGTAGGCTCACGGCCTGGGGGAGATCCGTGGTCCACCTGACCGTCGCGGGCACGGCCGACACCCCGGTCACGCCGGGCTCGGCGTTGCACCGTGCGCTGCGCCAAGCCCTGCACGACCTCGGCGACGCGGACCAGCCGGTGATCGTGGCCCCTCGCGAGCTGCTGCTGATCATGCTGGCAGCCCGGGTCGGGGTGCACCCCGACCACCGCTGGGAGGTCGTCGAGGCCGCCGTGCGCCGAGCGCTGCTCGACCGCTTCGGCTTCGCCCGCCGGGAGCTGGGCCAGGACGTCGTCCTCAGCGACGTCCTGACCACCGCGGCCGCGGTGCCCGGCGTGACCGCCGTGGACGTCGACGGGCTGGGCATCGTCGGTGTCCCGCTCGGCCCGGCGCCCCCGGAGCGGATCCCGGTCTCGCTCGACCGCTCCGTCAACCGCGAGCCGCTTCCCGCCCAGCTGGCCCTGCTCTCGCCGGACGTCCCCGACACCCTGATCCTGGAGCGCCTGCCGTGACCGACCGCCTGCACGCGCTGCTGCCCGCGCTGCACCGCATCCGCGACGACGCGCTCGGCGAGCCGTTGCGCGGGCTGCTCGGGGTGATCGAGGAACAGGTCGACCTGGTCGAGGACAACCTGTGGGGCCTGTACGCGAACTGGTTCGTCGAGACCGCCGACGACTGGGTCCTGCCCTACCTCGGCGACCTCGTGGGCTACCGCCCGGTCGCCGACCTGCCCGGACCGGCGTTGCGCCGCGACCTGGCCGGCACCCTCGGGGCCCGCCGCCGCAAGGGCACCCTGGCGCTGCTCGAGGAGCTCGCGCTCGACGTCGCGGGCTGGCCCGCGCGGGCCGTGGAGTTCCGCACCCAGCTCGCGGGCACCGCGCCGGTTCGGCTGCTCGACGCGGCATCGCGGCCGCTGTGGACCTCCCGCGGGCGGACCGCCGACCTGCGCGACGGGCAGGCGCTCGCCGAGCTGGACGGGCCCTTCGACACCCTCGCCCACACCACCACCGTCGGGCGGCTCGCGTCCCGGCGCACCGTGCGCCGCCACCATCGGGCGTCGGTGGGCCTGTTCGTGTGGCGACTGCGGGCCTACCAGGTCAGCGGCACGGAGGGGTTCTGCATCGACGAGGCCCGCCGACGGTTCATGGTCAGCGTCCTGGGGCACGACCTGCCGCTGATCCACCGGCCGCTTCCCGAGCCCGACCCCACCCACATCGCCGACGCGATGAACGTGCCCGGCTTCCTCACTCGGCGGGGGGTCGAGGCCGGCGTCCCCGACGTCTATGGACCGACCGGGAGCGTGTTCGTCTGGCGGGACGCCGAGCGGAGCCCGGTGCCCGCCGACCAGGTGGTGATCGCCGACCTGCGCGACTGGTCCTACCGGCCGCGCGGCGAGGAGATGGCGCTGGATCCGGTGCTCGGCCGGATCGCCTTCAGCCGTCGCGGGGCGCCCGAGCACGGCATCCGCGTGCGGTACCACTACGGCGCCCCGGGGGACCTCGGCGGCGGGGAGTACCGGCGGCCCGCCGTGCCGGCGGTCGGCGATGTCCTGAAGGTGGGCGAGGGGGCCGAGCACGCCGACGTCGCCGCCGCGCTCGCCGCTTGGCGGGCCGTGGGCACCGCCGCGGCGGTGGTGGAGATCGTGGACAGCGGGCTCTACGAGGAGCCGCTGGCCATCGACCTCGCCGCGGGCCAGCGCCTAGAGGTGCGCGCCGCGCCCGGCACCCGCCCGGTGATCCGTCTGCTCAACCGGCGGGCCGGGCAGCCCGACAGTCTGCGTGTGCGCGGGCCGGCCCGCGACGGCGAGCCCGCCACCCTGGTGCTCGACGGGCTGCTGGTCACCGGGCGGGGTCTCTGGGTCAGCGGGCACCTCGACCGTGTCGAGATCCGGCACTGCACGCTGGTGCCGGGGTGGTCGCTCGAGGAGACCTGTGCCCCCGCCGAGCCCGGTCGGGCCTCGGTCGAGCTCTCCGACACGGGTGCGGCGCTCGCGGTGTCGCACAGCATCGTCGGACCGCTGGTGATCGACACCTGGGAACCGGTTGAGGTGTCCGTGTGCGACAGCGTCGTCGACCCCGCCGACGATCCCGATGGCGACCCCGACGACCAGGACGACGCCGATTCCTGCGTCGTGAGCGAGGCGATCAGCGGGCAGGAGGGGCGGGCGAGCGCGCTGCTGTCGGTGGTCCGCGCGACCGTGCTGGGCGGGATCTGCACGCACACCCTCACCCGGGCCGAGAACTCGATCATAATGGGTCGGGTCCGTGTCGCACGCCGCCAGCACGGGTGCGTGCGCTTCTGCTGGGTACCAACCGGGTCGCGCACGCCGCGGCGCTACCAGTGCCAGCCCGATCTGGTGCGCGCCGCCGTCGATCCCGCCGATCCGGCCGGGGCCGACCGGGAGACGCAGCGGGTCACCCCACGCTTCACCGCCGTGCACTACGGCGCCCCGGCCTACACGCAGCTGGCTCTTGACTGCGCCCCGGAGATCACTGAGGGCGCCGAGGACCGCTCCGAGATGGGCGTCTGGCACGACCTGTTCATCCCGCAACGCCTCGCGGCGCTGCGGGCCCGGCTCGACGAGTTCACGCCCGCGGCGAGCGACGCCGGCGTCGTGATCGTCACCTGAGGGAGGGGCTCATGTACGGCGACTTCTCACGGCTCACCTTTGCCGCCGAGCGGGGGTTCTCCGCGCTCTGGCTCCAGCAGGGTCGGGTCAGCGTGGACGCGGACGTCAACGAGCAGACCGCGATCATGCAGCACCTGGTGCGCACCCTGGCCGCCGACCTGATCGGCCCGTACGGCGGGCCAGGCGACGCCCCCGGCTTCGGGATCGCCATGACCCTCGACGTCGGTGGCGACCTCGACGACCTGACGATCGGCGCCGGGCACTATTACGTCGACGGCGTGCTATGCGACAACCCCAACGAGAAGCGTTTCCTCGACCAGCCCCATCGCGCGCCCGGGGACCTGCCCGACGCGGTCCCGTTGTTGGTCTACCTGCGGGTGTTCGAGCAGTGGGTCTCGTCCCTGGACGTGCCGGACATCCGCGAGATCGCGCTCGGCGGGCCGGACACCGCCGGGCGCACCCGGGTGGTCTGGCAGGTGCTCGTCACCGACCGGACGCCCGGCACCGACGATCCGCTCGGGGACGTCTCCGCCGACGACGTCCGCGCCGCATGGGCGGACTGGGCGGCCGCGCTGCGCCCGACGGGCCGGCTTCGCGCCGTCGCCCGCCGGCCCGAGCCCGAACCCGAGCCGTGCCGCGTTCGCCCCGAGTCGTCCTACCGCGGCGTGGAGAATCAGCTCTACCGGGTGGAGATCCACACCGGCGGGACGGCGAAGGAGGCGACGTTCAAGATGTCCCGCGAGAACGGGTCGGCCTGCTACGCGATCGAGTCCCGCGACGGGCTCGAGGTGACGCTGCGCGAGCTCGGCCCGGACCGTCGCCTCGGCCTCGACGTCGGCGACTGGGTGGAGATCGTCGACGACCGTCTCGTCCACGCCGGGCGTCCCGAGGCGCTGCGCCGGGTGGCCGCCGTCGACCGTCTCGACCACCGGGTGACCCTCGCGCCGCCGCCGCAGAACGTGGCGGAGACCGCGACCGGCGCCGACCGCGACGCCCACCCGTTCCTGCGTCGCTGGGACCAGCGACCACGGGACGAGGACCTCGGCGACGACGGCGCGGTACGCGTACGCGACGGGTGGCTGGCGCTCGAGGACGGGATCGAGGTGGAGTTCGATCCCGACGCTACCTACCGCCGCGGAGACTACTGGCTGATTCCCGCCCGCGTCGACGATGGCGACATCGAATGGCCGCGCGACGACGGCGACCCCGCCTTCCGCCGCCCGTTCGGCGTCGCGGACCACCTGGCCCCGCTCGCCCTGATCACCCGCGATGGCCAGGGGGACCTCACCCGCACCGACCTGCGCTCGCGGTTCGCGCCGTTGGCCCAGCCGTGACTCTCACCCACGCGCCGAGCCACCGCCGCGCGACGCCCACTCCGAGGAGCCCCGTGCCGTCGCCTCCGGTCCTGCGCCGCGCTGCGGTGCGCGAGGCGTCGTCCGGGCTATCGACCCCGAGCGCGCCCCTGCCGGCGGGCACCCGCAGGGTGATGGAATCCCACCTCGGTCACGATCTCAGCGGTGTCCGGGTGCACGACGGCCCCGATGCGGCCCGTGCGGCCGCGGCGCTCGGGGCGAATGCGTACACCATCGGCCAGGACGTCGTGTTCGGCGCCGGCCGGTATCGTCCAGACAGCAGCGCCGGGCGTCGCCTGCTCACCCACGAGCTCACCCATACCGTCCAGCAGCGCGGCGCGGGACACGTCGGCCTGCGCCTCGGGTCGCCCGGCGACCGCCACGAGCACGAGGCCGACCGGGTCGCGACGGCCGGGTCACCGCAGCGTGTCCCGGCGGGCAGCAGCGAGCGCGCCCTGCAGTGCGACCTGGCCGGCGACCTGGTCCGCGGCGGGCTGCAGTTGGGGGCCACGACCCTCGGCGGACCGATTGCAGGCCTCGCGGTCGGGGCGTGGCTGAACCTGCCGCAGAACCGGCAGATGACTGACGACCTCGGCGCCTCGCTGGCGGAGTCCCCGCGGCACATCGCCGAGTTCTTCTCCGAGGAGCTCAAGCAGATCGTCGAGGAGAACTGGCCGGAGATCCTCGTCGTGACCGGCGGGCTGATCGGCGCCGAGGCGATCATCGCCGGGCTCGGTGCCGCGCCGACCGGGATCTCGCAGATCATCGCCGCGATCCTGCAGATCCTGGTGCTGGCCTACCTCGGGTACTCAGTTGTGATGGAGGTCGTCGGTGCCGTCGAGCACGGGATGCACTGGGTGCAGACGGCGCTGACCGCCCAGGGCGATCCCCGGAAGATCACTGAGGCGTCGCGCTCGTTCGTGCGCATGGTGTGGCACATCCTGATGGCGATCGTCAACGCCTTCGGGTTCAAGGCGCGACTCTCCGGGCCGCTGTTCCCGCGCGGCGCGACCCCGCGCACGCCGGCGCCGACCGGGGGCGGCGGCGCCCGGCCGCCAGGCGAGCTGATCGACCTCGCGAGCCGACGTCCCCGTATCGGTCCCCTGGCCGAGCCGGCGCCGCCGTCCGCCCCCGCCGCTCGGTTCGACGGCAACGCCGCCCCCAAGATCGCCCCCGAGCCCCTGATCGGGCCGCCCGCCCCGGCGCCTGCGCCGATGGCTGCGCCGGTCCTGACCGGCCCGTGGAAGGCGCCGGCCCCCGCCCCGAAGCCCCCGGCGGGCCTCCAGCCGATCCACGCGGCCGCGGCTGGTCTAGCTGCGGGCGAGCGGGAGGAGGAGAAGAAGCGGGCCGACGAGGTGTACGCCTTCGGCAACACGACCAAACCGGCGGAGGTGAGAACGCCCAAGGACATCCGAACCGACGCCGACGGCTACGTCGCGTCGCAGGAACCGTTCGTGCCGACTCTCTCGGTAGAGGGGAAGTCGACGTTCGCGAAGCCGTGGGAGACGCGGCTCACCGGCTGGTACTACGGCGTGCCCAAGGCCGTCGTCCCGGCCACCGACGGTTTGGGGATCGTCGCAGACGGCTTGGATGTTGGCGGTACCCACCTCCCGACCCACCACACCATCTACCCGCGGGTCCGGATGCTCTTCACGGCATTCCGAGACAAGGTGGCGGGGCTACCCTGGGTGCGCAGGAACAAACAATGACAGAATCGAATCTCTGGCAGGCGGTGTGCGACGCGCGTGACGCATTCGTCGTGGCCCGCCTGCGCTTTCTTTCCGGCGCGACGGACCGCGTCGCGACGCTGCGCGCCGCGCTGTCGGGGCAGCACCGGCGACTCGCGCTCGAGACGGCCCTGGCCCTATCCGACGCCGAGCGGATGGAGCTCTTCGAGGACCTAGTCGACCTCGCGTCGGTCGGCCACTCGGACATCGATGCTGTCCGCCGGGCGATTCTGTCGCTGCCCCGCGCGTGGGTGGTCGCCTCCATCGAACGGGCAGCGGCCCCCGTACTCGAGGCGGGCGACGAGGAGGACTATCGGCGGCTGCTCGAGCTGTATAGCGAGCTCGACGCGGATCTTACCGACAGGTTGGTCCAGTTGGCCTTGGCGCACTCCCACCCCGAGGTGCAAGCCGTCGGTGAGGACTTCCGGCGGCGCCGGGAATAAAGCAAATAGCCGTGTACGCGGCATGTTTCCCTCGATACCTTAATGCAAGCTTGCTGGACCTCTCGTCAATTCGTGCACGGCTTCCAGATGAATCGTTCCTGGGATTCTTGAGAGCTCCCTTGTCGTAAAGCTTTCATTGAAACCCAAACGTGTAGCGGAAAGGAGATGTCTGCAGGGTCGGGCGATGGTCAGTCCTCCACCTGCGGTGAGCGTCTGCGCCGCCCCGTCCGAGCGCGCCGTCACCACCTCACGGTCCTCGACGAGTTTGTGTCGGGAAGACCAAATCAGGCGCGGGCGCGGCACCATAACGCGGCCGCAGTGTCTCAGAAGCACATTGGCCGGCGGCTCTGACAGGACGTGAGGCGGTTCCAACATCTCGGCAGTCGGCGGGGAGTTGAGCGAAAGGTCGCTGTTACGCTTCCACCGCGGACTGACAGCAGTTCTACTCACCACTTGCGCAGTCCGAATACTTTGCCCGGTGGCTGTAGGCGTATCTCATGAGGCGAAGCACCCACCTGAGAGCTACTACTCCGATCAGCACGGCCAGAATCAAGCCCGCGACAGCGACCTGCTCGTAGACGAGATCGTCCGCCTTGTACAACCGCAGGAAACCGGCCGCTAAAAAGCCGAACGCAAGTAGGGTGAAAACCAGGGTGATCGCGCTTCGGTTATACCTGTCGATGTCCGCCTGGTCCTTGCGAATGCCCCAATGCTCCCAGAGCAGAAGGGAGCCGGGGTTGCTTCCGACAGCGGCACTGGCTCTGCTCGAGTTTACAGTATTTTCGAGGTGGTGAAGAAAGAGGCCTGCCCGCATTAGTCGCACCAGTTCGCCGGCGTAGACGGTCAGGGGCGAGAAAGCATGAGGTGGGCACCACGAACATCAGGAGAACGCCAGCAAGAAGCGGCTCGTCCTTCCAGAGAGTAGCGGCAGCGGCTACCAGCAATCCGGCGGTCGCGGCCCCAAAGCTGAGGATAGCCACCTGCGCCGTCAACGATGTAGCGATCTCTTCCCGGATCGCGTCGTACTCGTGGAGTACCACTTCGCGGTCGGCCTCGTCGGCGAGGTCGCCCTTGCGTACTGGGAGCTTCGGGACCTCCGGCACGTGGAGTGCGACTGCGTTCCGCATCGCACGTCCTATGCGCCGGAAGGCCCCGCTCTGTTGGGGTCGATCACCGCAGTTGGTGCTGGACTCACGTTTCGCCGAAACTTTCACGCCTACCCCCGGACCGTCGACTTCACATCGCCAGATTCGAATGGTGGGCGGTCAAGCCAACTGATCGGAAGGAGCGACACCCGTTTGGTCGTGCGGTAGTGTCTTCTGGTCGTCGTTGGCCGGTGAGCGCTACGACCGCACAAAGACCACCAACCTCTGCGGACCGTGGGGAGGACTGGCACGGCCGGTGGTGGCGGGCCCGTGCGTGGACCGACGACGGTGTCGACGCCCACAGAGACTTGGAAGTCCTCCAACGACTTGCGGGCCGGGAAGCGGGCGGCGCGTTTGCGGCCCACGGCGCCGTGGGCTTCGCGGACGGCGACTTCCCGCTGCAGGCAGGCGGCCGGGAATTCCTCGGCGTGGGTCCAGACTCGGTCCGGGCGGGTTCGGCGAGGCGCTCGACCGCGGCCGCAGCGAGGGCGCCTTCAGCACCTGTGTCAGATAGGCTAGGTCCGATGCGACGTTGCGTCCGGTGGTGAGCGCGCCAGGCGAGGACCTGGCCGGGGACTCGGTGAGACTCCCATCTGTACGTCGGCGCCTTGACAATGGCAGTCCCTCGTCTGCCCGCTAGTACTACAGCCGGACTTCGATGGGAACGTCGCCAGGTCCTGGGAGTGGAACGCAACGGCCGACGTGATTGGCGAAGACGTCAGCTTCGGCCCCCTCGGCAGGGCCTGCTGCTCGACCCGCTCAGCTCCCCCCCTGTCGCCTGCCAGCGAGAAGGGACCGCTTCTCTGCCACGAGCTAGGGACCACCTCGGTGGTCGCGGGCCGTGGTGTGGAGGGTGCTCGCGGTCGCGCTGGTGGTCAACTCGCGGTGTCGGAGTCGTCGGTGGCGGAGCCGGCGACGGGCTTCTGACGTTGCCGGTAGCTCTGGCCTTCGACCACGAGTTCGTAGGCCGCGGATTGCAGCCGGTCGATCGCAGATTGGGCCAGCAGCGGGTCGGCCATCATGGTCACGATCTCGGCCGGGTCGCGGTTGGACGTGGTGATCATCGAGGCGCTGTGGTGACGCTCGACGACGAGTTCGTAGAAGTCGCTGGTCTCGGTCGGTCCGAGCGGGTGCAGGGCGAGGTCGTCGAGGATGAGCAGTTCGACGCGCTGCAGGCGGCGCATCTCCTCGTCGTAGGTCTGATCGAGTCGTGCGGCCCGCAGGCGCTTGAACATCTTGTCGGCGCGTTCGAAGTGCACCGAATGCTTGCGGCGGACCGCGGCATGCCCGAGCGCGGTGGCCAAGAACGTCTTCCCGACCCCGACCGGTCCCATGACCAGCGCGTTGTGGGCATCAGCGAGGAAGCGCAGCGAACACAGCTCCGACCACAGCGCGCGGTCGAACGCGACGGTGGTGGTGTCGTCCCAGGCCTCGAGGAGCATCGCGGGGTCGAGCCCGGCTTTCTGGGCGCGCAGGTGCGCGGCTTGGCGGTCGCGGCGGGAGACCTCGTCGGCGAGCAGCATCTCCAGGAAGTCGTGGTGGGCCAGCTGCCCGCTGCGGGCCAGCGCCAGCCGCTCGGGCAGGGTGTCGAGCAGCCGGCCGAGCTTGAGCCGGCGCATCAGCTCCTTGAGCTCTCCGGAGGGCTCGATGCGCCCCGGGCCCGCGGCCGTGGTCGCCGTGCCGGCGGGTCTGGTGGTCTTGCGGGTGGTCTGCTTGCCGGCTGCGGTCATGAGGGCCGCCGGGTGCTGAACTCGCCGGGATCGCGGACGAACCGTCCCGCGGCGGGGACCACCGCCGTAGCAGTGACAGCGCCGGTGACCGTGATGCCAGTGACCGTGGCGTCGGCTGTGGCGTCGGCTGCGGCGTGGGCCTGCTCGGACGGTCCGGGTTGGGCGCGGGCCATGTGGTCGATGTCGGTCTCGGCGCCGGCGAGCCCACGGGTGAGCATGCGTTCGATGAGCCCGACGTTGATGACTTCGACCTCCAGCGCGCGGCCGCAAGCGACGTCGGTCTCGGCGGCGCCGTGGCGGCGAGCCAGCCCGAGCAGGCGATAGACCTGGCGCATCTTGGTCCACGGCAGCGGGTGCTCCAAGATCGCGGTGGCATAGGCGCCGACGTGCTCGCCGTAGCCGGCGGCGCGGCGGGCCAGCCCGTCGAGATCGCGCAGCGCGTAGGCGGAGACCTCGTCGGGCAGGTCGGCAGGGTCGGTCCAGCGCCCGCCGGGTTCCTGGCGCGGGTGGACCTTGAGCAGCTGCCCGCGGTGATAGAGCTTCACCGTGGCCGCGTCCGCCCGAGCGGTGATCCGTGTGCCGATCAGCTCGCCGGGCACCGAGTAGAGCGCCCGGGACACCTCGACATGTCGATCCCGGGCCACCTTGGGCGTGCTGAACACCGGGATCATGAACGGCGCCTGCGGCGCCGGGGCCAGCAGCGGCGCCTCCTGCTCGGCGAACACCTCGGCAGGCCGCGCGCGGGTACTGCCGTGGATGCGCATCCCCGCGACGTGGGCGCACCACGCCTCGGCGCGGGCCCGACAGTCCGCGAGATCGACGAAGTCCTCGCCAGCGAAGAAGTTCCCCCGCACGTACTGCACCGTGCGCTCGACGCGGGGCTTGTCCTGCGGGTGACGCACCCGGGCGGGGTCGATCACGAACCCGCGGGCTTGGGCGTACTCCCGGAACGCGTCGTTGAACCGCGGCTCCATCGGGTCGGCCCGATCCACGACCGGCTTGAGGTTGTCCGGGATGACCACCGCGAACACCCCGCCGAAGAACGCCCACGCCGCGTCGAACCCGGCGATCACCTCCTCCAGGGTCTGGCGGTGGGTCGGGAACACGAACACATGCCGGGAGTAGACCGCGGTGAAGATCAGCCCGTGGGTGACCCGGCGGGTCCCGCGGACCGGGTCGGGCACCAGCCCGAGCCGGCCGAAGTCGACCTGCAGCTCCACGCCGGGATCGCCGTCGGCGACCGGCACCGTCGGACGCCGTCGTCCGAACCCGAGCTCGGTGACCGCGAACCGGTGCAGGGTGCGATACGGCACCACCACCCCACGGCGCTCGAGCAGCACGTGGGCCTTGGTCAGCGTCAGGCCCTGCTCGATCCAGGTGTTGATCTGCTCGCTGTGCCCAGCGATCGTCTCCCAGGCCACGCCGGTGCCTCGCGGTCGGTCCGGGCGCACGGCGGCGATCACTGTGCTCAACAGCTCGTCGCCAAGCTGGCCCGGCCCGTCGTCGCGGTCGAGCCCGGCGGCCTGGGCGGCCTCGACGTAGCGGCGCACGGTCTTACGGTCCGCGGCGGCCAGCCGGGTCACCTCCCGCAGCGAGCGACCGTCCAGCCACAACCGAAGGATCTCTTTCACCTCGACCACGGACACCTCCCGGTAGGACACGCAAGCGACCACAACGGCCGCGCGACCTACCGGACGGGAGCCACGCCGGGTGGTCCCATCACTGGCAAAGAGGTGGTCCCATGCCCGTGGCAGAACGAGGGCTCACCCGGTCCCATGCTCGTGGCAGGCGACACCCCCCCCGGGGCAGCTCCTAGCGATCTTCACACGACCGCTTGAAGGATCATCGCGCGGGGGTAAGCGTGCCCGGAAGTAAAGAGAGTCACGTTGAAAGATCGCTCCGTGGAGCCGTGACCAGCGGAAAGAGTGCGCCGTCAGGGACTCGAACCCGTGTGGCCAGCGCCCGCGGAGGGGGTCACTCTCGGCAGGCCTCCTCGCCGTTGCGGACCCACACCACGCCCGCGCGCCGCTTTCACCGGCGCCCCCCCTGACCATCCACTTTGCTGCTGCACACCGGGCAAGCCCCGCAGGTAGTCGGCCACCGAGGGTGGTAACCGACCTTCGGGTACTGACGCCACTGGCTATGCCCACTGGACGGTCGAACAGATGGCCGGGAGCGCGGTCCTCGACGACTTGTTGGCCGAGCTGACTCCCGCGCGGCGCGCCGCCGTCGAAGTCGCGACGAAGGTCGACACCGTCGCCGGCGGTCGACGTGTTGCTGAAACGATCGGCCTCAGCACCGCGACCAACTCGTCGCCTCCGCTGACGGCCGATGGGCGCCAGCAGGACTCCCAATGATCGTACGGTGCCAGTCAGCGAGCGTCGCAAGCCCTACCGCGCCCGAGGCCAACGTCCTAACGCGGGTGCGGCAGCTGCCGACCCTGTGGCTTGGCTGGCGGACGATATGGGGGCCGCTACTCAGTTTGACAACCAAGGCGCCTCATTGCCAGTCCCGTAATGGCCTCCAGCACGCATCTATGGGCAACGAGTGCAGTTATGTCGTTTCCCGAATCGTACGGCGGGCTTACCTCTACTACGTCCATGCCGACCATGCCGACCTCTGACGAGAGGCGCCTGATAGCCCTTAGCAGCTCGGCACTACCGAGGCCCCCCGGCTCAGGCGTTCCGGTACCCGGCGCAAAAGCCGGGTCGAGGACATCGATGTCGACCGAGATATAGAGATGGTCGGCGTGACCTAACGCCTGCTCTACCGCCCGATCCAGGATAGCGTCAAAACCCTGATCCAGGATATCGACCATGAAGTGCGAGCGCATACCCTGGGCCGACATCCAACCGAGCACTTCTTCATCGGGATAGTACCCGCGGAGGCCGACCTGTACAAAATTCGGTCCGGGGATGGCACCGCTCTCGATGAGCCTCCTCATTGGCGTACCATGACTCGCTAGCGAGCCGCGCATATTCGGAGTCGTGTCAGCGTGAGCATCGAAGTGTACAATTCCGACTTTGCCGTAACCGTATCGATCCGCCACCGCAGTGGCGCTCGGCCACGTTATTCCATGATCTCCACCCAATACTATGGGAATCGAACCGCCATCCAGCATCTGCGTGACAAACCATCGAATGTTCTCGTAAGTTCCGACGGTATTCCCAACAAGAATGTCCGCGTCGCCAAAGTCGGCGACCTTCACTACATCGAATGTTCGTATCTGTGCCCCTAAGTGGAACAGCGAGGTGGCAGAGCCGCCGAGGTAGTCAGCCTGGCGTATAGCTCGAGGGCCCAACTGCGCGCCGCTCTTTCCCGTTGTTGTCCCATCCCAAGGTGCCCCGCCGATCGCCACGTCAATTTGCCCGGCTCGCAGGTCGGCTGCTTCCAAGCAGAGCGGTAGCTTCATGAAGGTCGGGATTCCGGCCGATGCAAGTTCATTTGGGCGATTGACGAGAACAGGGCCGGGCCGGCGACCGGACTCCCATGCGTCGGCTGGCTCCTTCCAGCCCTTCGGCACAAGCTGGTTGTCAGGAAAGAGCGCACCTTGGGTACGCTCTGGCTCCGCCTCATGACCCATGCCGGCAGCATACGGACTCCGGCGTATCCCGACTACTGGTGGCACGGGCGCCGATTGCGTGAAAGAGCATGCACGTTCGGCGGTGCGGATCACGCGGTGAGCCGCTACGCTACCATTGTGGACTACACGCTCCTTTGGACCGTCGTCGGCTCTGTCGCCGGAGTCGGAGCACTTGCTGCGGGCATAGTTCAAGTACGTCTAAGTAGACAATCACAACATAGGCGCCATAATAATCAACCCAGCCCTTCGGTCGCGGGCGGCTCCGTCTCCGTTCCGACTGGCCGACTTCCTCCAGAGGTCCTTGGACGCGAAAGGGTTATAGCCTTTATCAGGGACCACTCACGACAATCGCCAAACTACATCGTACTGACTGGGCCAGGCGGCATTGGCAAGTCAACAATCGCAACGGAGCTGTGCCGGGTTGAGGCAGAAAAGCGCTGGCGTCGGTTTGAGCATATCTGGTGGATCTCGGCGACTGACAAGACGACCTTGACACTTGGCCTTGTGACGGTTGTGAAGCAGGCAGGGGGTAGCGTTGCGGACGCATTGTCGGTAAGCAATGGAGACGCGGACGGCCCCGACCGTTTCTGGGGTCTCTTGCAAGCTTGTGGAAGGTGGCTGATCATCTTTGATAACGCCGATGATCCGTCAATTCTTGCGGGGCCGGGACAAACTCGGCATAGCCGCCCTGGCGACGCGACCGGTTGGCTTAGACCTTCCAAAGCTGGCTCAATAGTTGTCACGACACGTGACAACAATTCTTCAACATGGGGTCGCCACGCGACACTTTGTGACGTTCCCCCACTCGACTTGGCTGCGGCGACAGAGGTGCTGTTGAATCTCGCGCCGGATGCTGGGCCTCCAACCGACGCGGCACTTCTTGCTTCGCGGTTGGGTGGGTTTCCACTAGCGCTCCATGTCGTCGGAATGTACCTAACTTACCCACTAGCGCGATTCAGCTCTTTCCGAGAGTATCTGGCGGCTTACGATGCCAATGATCTACGGCCAGGCCTCGACGTTGGCAACGCGTCGCACGATGATCCGAGGGATAACGTTTTGGAAACGTGGGAAGTGTCGTTGGACGAGCTCGCCCGACGGGGTCTTAAGCTCGCTCGCCCTCTCTTACGAATTATCTCGTGCATGGCGCCCGCCGCCCCATTTCCTGCGCACCTACTCAATAGCCTCGATCGATCCCTGTTGCCGACAGACACAGCACCGCAAGCGAATTTCGATGTCGAGATCGAGAATGCCCTAGCAGGGTTACTCCACCTAGGCCTCTTGTCGTCGGCTCCGGCGGGCGGCTTGCCCTGCGTGGTGATACACCCCGCGATCGCTGACGCTGGACGAGCACACCTTGAATCTCAACACGAGACGTCGCGTGCGAGACTCGCATATCGAGCCGCAGCTTCATGTATCGTCGATGCAGTTGCGCATCTTCAATTCAGCGCTCCAGCCGACTGGCCAATGTTCTCTCTACTTACCCCTCATCTTCACGCCACCCTGTCGACGGTAGCACCACACCTCAACCATCAAGACCTGACACTCTTGTGCAAAGCGGCAGCGACGACTGCGCTGTCGTACGACTGGAGCGGCGGCCTGAATGCCGCCACGACTATCACGGAATCGGCGATCCCGTGGACTGCCACGCTTGGCGAGCAGAATCCAAGCACCCTGCTGCTTCGACAGCAAGCCGCCCTGCAGCTTGGCAGACGAGGTGACTGGAGCGGGAGCGAACTAGAGTTCAAGGACATAGTTCGGCGCTTCGAGGATTTGGGAGCTGAACATAAGCGTGAGAGCCTAGCGTGCCGGCACGACTTCGCCCGAGCGGTGGCGCACTGCGGCCGATGGAACGAGGCCGAAGCCTTGTGCCGTGGAGTCGCTACGGAGCGGGCCGCAATACTTGGTATAGATCATGTAGAGACGCTAGCCACGCGACATCACTTGGCTCGTTCCCTCGCGGCACAACGCAAGTGGCATGAGGCTAATCAACTGTTTGAAACTCTCCTCGAGGCTGAGCGCCGCACCCTCGGTGACGATCACATCGCGACTCTCGCAAGCCGTGACGCTCTGGCAAGGAGCCTCGCAGACCAAGGTCGTTGGACCGAAGCGGAGGCTACCTACCGAGAGATACTCGGATCACGATTCGAGATTCTCGGTGTTGATCATCCGACGACACTTGCGAACCTTGCTGGTCTTGCCCGGACGTTGGAGGCGCAGGACCGACTACGCGAGGCTGCAGTGGAGTACGAACGCGTATTGGAAGCTCGTACCCGGGTCCTAGGTCGAAGTCATCCAGACACGCTTGAGTCCAGTCGATTGCTCAACAACGTACGACTGCGCTTGCGGTCTTCGTAGCACTTAGGTTCCTGAGGATAGCGGGCACTGGTAGACGCGCATAGGCTATACGCTTGCACTCACCGTACGCGTGAAAGGAGTTAGTGCTAGTGCCAACGATTGAGATGCACGGCCAGGGTTTTGAGGAGTGTCAGTCTCTCATCGAGGAGATCAAGTTTCGGGTCGCAGATCTAGACTTTCGGGACCAGATCGTCGTTCAGTCTGTTCCTGGCAGTGTGATGGAACTGGACGGTACTTCTCGCCCGTTCATTCGTATCTACACAAGGCAAGAGTTGCGAGCTTCTGCGCTACGCGACCGGTTACTGGACCTGGTTGATATCGAGGTAGTCTACATCGAGTTCTTCGAAAGGATGTTTCCAGTGGGGAGCGGCCCCAACTTTGAATCAAGACTCGTATCGGCGCTAGAGCCGATCAATCGGGCGTTTACCGCATTCGCGCTATACGCCTTTTTCGACTCCGGCGTCGCCGCTGCACTCTCAAACGATTCAAGAACGGCGGCGGAACTCTCATCTATATGCGCCCTAGCCGGTGATCGCCTTGACGCTCTTATTGTATACCTCGAAAACGAGGACTTTCTGAAGCGTGACGCCGAAGGTCGAATTGGGTTCACCTCGAAAGGTCAGGACATTGTTCACTTCGAACCATGGTATAGACTGCTTATTGGCGGATATGGGGTCACGTTGACGCAGCTTTCACAACTTCTTGCTAATGGTGAACAATACGGCGCACGCAATGTTCGTGATGTGGCCCAGGGCAGTTGTGGCATCAGCCAATATGATGCAATTCCTCTACTGGAGGGCCTCCTCTCCGAGGCCGCCGTAAGACCGTCGAGCTTTGTCGATATTGGATGCGGAGACGGCACATTCCTGTTGTCGGTGATGAGCTCATTGGGCGTGCGGTCGGGCGTAGGTCTCGATGCTGACCCCAACGCGATAGCGGCCGCTCGAAGAAATGCTTCCAATGTTGGTGCCGGTGGAGACGTCCAGTTCCTAGCCACAGACGCCGCGTCCTACATTCGAGCACTAGACTCCAGCACCAAGGCCAGCGGGACGTGCTACGTAGCATCTTTCGTTCTCCAAGAGATGCTTCAACAGAGTGGGGAGGAGGCGGTGGTTGACGTACTCCGCGCGATTGCCGCTCACTCTCCGGGCGCCCATGTTCTTGTCATCGAAGTCGAACCGCGGGGAGTTGGTGAGCACATGAAGAATGGACTTGCCCGAGCGTATTACAATCCATACTTCCTTATACACCGACTTACTGAGCAACGTCTCGAAACGAAAGAGTTTTGGCAAGGACTCTTTGACCGAGCGGGACTAGAGGTGATAGGAATCAAGACGACCGATTCGAGTGTCGACTCGACCGGCTTCGAGTTCGGCGCTCTCCTCACGCCGCGATGACCCCAATCGTCCCGGAGCTGACACCGCTGCAACGCAGGCTTGCATACGTTCGCGATCACGCAGATGTAGACTGGGTGATGGGCATCGAGAATGTACCTGAATGGTCGAAGCTCCCGGTTCTGTCTACGCCACGCGATCGGCCTTGGTTGTACGAATCTACTCAGGGTGCACCGGATCTAATTAAGCGTGTGGTGCGTCGTGAGCGCGCATTCGGGAAAGGTTGGTGCAGCGACGAGAATATACTTATAACAAACGGCGGATTCAATGCTTTGGGTATGTACTTTAGGCATATGCATCGGATTGGCTACAGGGTTGTAATCTGTCAAGCACCCGTACTGAGGAGCGTATTCGATCTAATTCGATCATCCTACCTGAGACCCATCCTAGCGTCCGTCGATGAAGCTTCGACCCTCCTTCACGCACACCCGAAGTCGACGGCCGTAGTGTATCTCTGCTCACCTCAAAATCCTACCGGTGCCGTTCTACACGTGGATGATGTTGGTTCCCTCATCGCCGACGTGCAACGTACGGCGAGCGCCGTGGTTATTGATTCCGTATACGACTCGTACTGCTTTACCAGGTCGCTCGATGTCCGGGACTACGGTCGGCTGCCCCCCGCTTCCGTGACCTTCGTCAACTCGATGTCGAAGAATTATGGTGCACCCGGTATTCGGATTGGATGGTTGGTGGGAAATAGCGATCTGATTGGTCAGCTGATAGTACGGCAAGAGTACGAGAGCATTGCAGTCAACGGTCTCGGTCAGGCGGCCGCAATCGATCTTCTAGATGCTGGAAACAGCGAGCTGATCGCTAGGGTCGCGGATGGTCGATCTCAGGTCCAAGATTGGTGGCTTGCTCGAGGTAACTACCCCGAGCTGAGGATTGACGGGGGCACGCAGGCTGCGTTACCGGTCCTCGCCAGCACGGATCCTGAGAAGTTGGCAGACGATTTGATGCTACGTCACGACGTCGTCGTATCGTCGTCAGCCAATTATCGCGGTGTTTCCTATCCTTTCTTGCGGCTGCCTCTGGGCGTGCCGCGAGCTCGCCTGGATACTATCCTGTCAGCATATGATCAGGTCCATCAAGAGTAGAATCAGTTATATCGAGAGTAGAATCAGCTATGAGGTCTTCCCAATAGGGCGCCAATATATTCACCCGAACAAAGTCCTCCCATCCTTTGATACCGAAGAACCTCTGGTCCATCTTGAGTGTATCGTTGGCGACTCGCGGCGAAAGCTTTGCGAAGCAGTAGTAGCTAGCGATGGGCTCTCTAGTCCCCGGGAGTAGGAAACCTTCTTCCTGCAATCGACGGAACCGCTTTTGCACATATCGGAGGAGGCGGTAATTCGACTCCTCAGTGAGAAGTTGCTCCATGAGGCTGGTAGCGGCCGCATCAGCACTGGAAGGTGTCGAACCCGTGATGTTGGAGCATGGGTATCTAATCGATTCATTCTGGTCCGGCGGCAGTAGCATGTAGGCAAATCGGACACCGTGTACCGATAGACTCTTGGTTGGGCAGACTAGACGAAATGTGAGTTCAGGTTCGAGCAACGAACTCTGCTCCTGCCTGTCTCGTTCATCCCACTTGGAGTACTGGAAAGTACCGTCAACCAAAATCGTCGACTCGGTTCGCTGCTGCCATACCTTCAGCGCGTCGAAGTGTTCTGCGGCAACTGGAACGCCGAATACCCAGATAGGGTCGCAGAATAGCATTACTGTCTTCTTATCCGGCAAACGGAGCGGAGCGGATTCAGGCAGCGCGGGTTCATCGGTGACGGGTATGAGCGAGATTCCGAGCATTCGGGCGAAATAGAAGCAAGAGTAGTAGATTGGTGGCGCGTAGTAGACCTCACGGCAGCCAATGTTGGCAAGCCGGAGGAAGAACGCGAAGAGCAGCGGACTCGAGCCCGATGTCGGATATATCGCTTCTCGCTTGTACGAGAGGCCATCGGTCACTTCGTGAAACCTTGACACGGCATCGAGCAGGGCGCTCGCCTCGCTCAGAATGGTGTAGTTGCTACTTGACGACACAGGAGCTCCATCTCCGGCGCTCACGTAGTGATCCGCGAACGGATTCACGGAATCCCAACCGGAGATGAATGCGTGTTCGCCGACAGTGCGCCAGTCGAGGTCCAGCTGTTGGTGCAGACGAAGAATCTGTTCTCCGACGGATTCACCACTCATAGGATTAATCACCAGCCGTCACGTTGACGGCGCCGACTGAGCCATGGGTCAGGTATGCTCGCACGGAACTCATCCAGGTCTCAGCCCAGCGTTCCTGACACTCGATCGTCCACCACCCATTGAGGTGCGTGAGAATTATCTTGGGTTGGCCTCGGTACACTGCTGGGTCCCCAATTACGTCAAGAGCTGCTCCGCCCAGGCGATCCGCCTTAATGGATGCGACTAGGTCCGCGCCGATGATTAGCTCGTCGGCCGAGATGTTGATGATTTGGGCGGACGGCTTCATACTGCTGAGCGTTTGTCGGTTCACTAGATCTGCAGTATCGTCCGTTAACGGTGCCGAAAGGAACAGGATGTCTGACTCCCTCAATAAGGTTTCTCGATCGACTTGACGCGCACCGGGGAACGTCTTCGTTTGCCTGCTCGTGAAGATCACCTTCATGCCTATAGCGTCTACCATCGAAGCGATGCGACCACCAATATCTCCTAGGCCGAAAATGCCAGCCGTCTTGTCTCGCAGGTCACGAGCAATGAACCCTGTGGTGTCGACATGACCAGCCTGAACGTGAGAGTTTATCTCACATACACGGCGATTGAGCGACATCATCAAGGCCAGCGCGTGTTCCGCTACGGACGGTCCTGCATAGCCAGGTGTGTTAGCGACGACGATGCCGTTCTCTTTGCAGTAGTCGAGATCGACATTGTCGTACGCAGTACCGATACATACCACGAGGTTCAGGCTGGGCAGTTGGACGAGTGAGTTGCGGCCTAAATCTCCATTCGCTGCAACGAGAATGCGTGCGATGCTCTTTTGCTCGTTCGTGCACTCCTCGAGCGTCTCAACCCAAGCTGATTGGACGAGTTCGTCGAACGATCGCTTCAGGTGCGACGAAACTCTGTCAGGCGGTAGCTGTATTATCGCGACTGGGTGAGGGTCGGGGTCCGTCATGGGAGGCTCCGATTCGCTGTCGCAGGTTACCTTGTAGGTTTGGTGGACAGGGGCTACGCTACTCCGAAATACGGCGCGAATCAACCGGGAAAGTAGCGGGCGTAAGACACGGCCTCAATCGCGATTGTGGCCGATCACGGGATTGGGGATTGTCCTTGCCCACTGCGATAGTTACCGGAGGCTCGACTGGAATCGGTCGAGCAATATGCCTAGCGTTTGCAGCGGAGGGTTACGATGTAGTTGTTAACGCACGAACAGACACTAGTGGCGGTCTCGACACCTTGGAATCGGTTAAGGACCTGGGGAGGGTCGACTCGTATTTTGTGCAAAGCGATGTCTCGACCGTCGCAGGCGCCCATGCGCTCTTCAGGGACGTTTCGGATCCGAAGATTCTAGTCAATTGTGCCGGTCAGAACCTTCGATTGCCGCTCGGCGGGTGGTCTGAGGAAGCGTGGGACGAGCTTCTCGACAATAATCTGCGGAGCGCGGCATTCGCGTCGCAGGAGTTCTTGCGTTCGGTTGGTAGTGCCGAAGCGGTCATCGTCAACCTTGGTTCGATCCGTGGTCTAGAGAATCGTGGTACGACGGACAGCGCTGTGTATTCCGCTGCAAAGGCAGGAGTTTCATCTTTGACGGCATCTCTAGCCCGAGCGTTGGCACCACGGGTCCGTGTGAACTGCGTAATTCCCGGTTATGTTCGAACTGCCTATCTTGATGGCGTTCAACCCCAACAGGTGAAGAAGTGGTTAGAAGGTGTCCCGATTGGTCGGCTGATAGAGCCGGCGGAGATTGCAGACGCAGTGTTGTTTCTTGCGAGTAATCGGGCAGTTACGGGAGTGAACATGATTATTGATGGCGGATGGTCGCTCACGATCAAATAGAGTCGTCGTTGGGCAGGATTAAGGTGGCTTCCGCAAGCACGGCCTCCCCGGCAGCCCGAGCCACCTCAGGTGGGTGTCCGCGAAGCCGGGGGAAGGTCATGCTGACCACGTGCCTACGCCGGTCGCCGCTGGGCGACCCACTCCCACGCCATCGACCCCAGGCGTTTGCCAGGCTGGTCGGTCGATCGACGAGGTGATTTGCCCCGGCGCGATGGTGCTTCGCACACCCGGGCGACCGCATGACGATGCGCCCGCGTTCGCATGACCGGGCACCCCGTTCGCTGGCCGGCCCGGATTAGTAGGGCACCAGCGCCACCACCCGGTTCCGCGGCGGCTACCGTCGCGCTGCCGGAATGCCTCCCTGCGCGTGCTCGGCGTCCCGACCTGAAGCTCGAGGCTATCAAATGGCCTTCTGAAACCGGGCCGGTGGGTCGAGGAACGTTCGAAAGCTTCGAGATCCGGAGATCACCACGGCGACCCGGGACGACGGGTCCAGTGGAGCGTCCAAGAGGCCGGCTAGGCTGAGGTAGGCCGACTTCTCCCGGGTGAAGTCCAGATTGATACCGGCCAGGCCGAGGACCTCGTCGATTATCGGGCGGAGGGCGTGCACCCTGGCGGGTCGACCGAGCGCAGTTCCGAGCCGCGCGGTAGCCCTGCGCGCAGCGCAGGCAGGGTCGAGATCGGGTTCGTCGACTGCAAGGTCGGTTCGAACGGGTCCGCGGGCAGCCACAGCTCAGCGGAGTCGACTGAGTCGACGCCGCTTCGCCACGCCCAGGTCAGGGTATCGGCGTCGGCGGGTTGGAAGAGCAGGTACCGCCGCTCGTCGAGTATCCCGCTGGGCTCGACCCCGAGCCGGCAAAGTCGGTCGCGGCGTCTCGCCGACGCGGGAAAGAATTGGGTCGTGCCGCGCACGGCCGCGACCATGTCCTCGACGGGTTTGGCCTTGAGCGGCCGCCGGAGCGGGACGTCGTCGCCCCAGCGGGACCGCACTCGCGCTGCCACCCGAGTGGCAGCGAGGGAGTCCCCGCCCAGGTCGCCGAGCGTGTCGGCAGGGCCCACGTCGGCTCGGCCCAGAACCTCGGCCCTTGCGGCCCTGACGCCGTCGGTTGCCTCGTCGAGCGCGCGCCTGGGCACCGTCGCCCGGGGACTCCCCGCGGGTCGGGATGGGTGCGGCCGGACCGTGCCAGCGCGTCCACCGAGCGGGGAAGTCGGGAGCGCCAACCCGCGGCGAGGAGCTGCCGGGCGATCACGGAGGCCGCGCTGGCCAGCGTCGCGTAGGAGAGCCCGTGTCATGCGGCAAGCAGTGCGACGGCGTGGGGCGCCGGCCGGCAGCGGCGCGCACGAGCTCGTGCACCGGGCGCGAAGACCGGGAAGTGACGGGACCGTAGCCGGCTCCGACCACGAGCTCGCGGTCGCTCTGCAGTGACAGGTCAGCGACGGGGCCGAGACGCGCGTCTGGGCGGCGGCTAGGGCGTCGATCGCGGAGATCAACCGGCGCCCGTCGTCGGAGCGCAGCTCGCGGCCGTCGAGCTCCACGTGGCCGCGCAGGCGGGGCGTTCGTCCATCATCTGCTCCTCTCGCGGGTCCCGGAGGTCGCGACACTTTGTTCGGGGAGAGCACGGCCCGGCGGGGCAGGCGGTTGTGGCTCCGCCCCGTTCAGGGGTGGAGAGTGTCCGGGGACGGGCTCACGTGTCGCTGTAGGTACGACCTGACATGTCGTTGGTCCGGCGCGTCGGACCGATTGCTCATCTCAGGGAGGGACCACCCTCCGGGCTTGTCAGCCGCCAAACAGACCAGCCCGGAGGGGGTCGCCCGTGATCCTGCCTGTGGAGGCATGGATGGACATCAGGAGGTTCGCCCCGCTACGCGCGGCGGGGGCGACGTGGACCGAGATCGCGGCCGAGGCCGGCTGCGATTGGCGCACCGCACGGAAGTATCTCTCGCCGGACGCGCCGGCGGGTCCGCCGCGGGCGCCGTCGCGGGCCGGGACCCAGCCGCGGTTGGTGGACCCGTTTGTCGAGGTGATCGACACCTGGCTTGAGACCGAGCCGCGGCTGCGGGCCTCGGTGATCCACGAGCGGCTGCTGGCCGACTACGGGGTTCACCGGGCACTACCAGCGGATCAAGAACTACGTCCGCGAAGCCCGCGAGCGCCTCGAGCTCGAGGCCGACCCGAGTGAGCGTCCGCCAGCGTGCACCGCCGGTTCGAGACCGTCGCCGGCGCCCAGGCTCAGGTCGACTGGGGCGACGAAGGCGCCCTGCTGGCCGCGGCCGGTGAGCCGCGGAAGGTCTACTCGTTCCACATGACGCTGTCCTACTCCCGGGACCCGTTCGTCTGCTTCACCCACTCCCAGGACCTGGCGACGTTCTTCGACTGTCACCGCCGCGCGTTCGCCCACTTCGGCGGGGTCCCCGCGACGATCGTCTACGACCGCACCAAGACCGTCGTGCGCCGCCACGTCGCCCCCCGCCAGGCGGTGCCGCTGCACCCGCAGGCCGCCGCGTTCGCCGCCCACTACGGGTTCGCTATCGACGTGCTCGCCGCCTACCGCCCTACCGGCAAGGGCCGCGTGGAGCGGCAGGTCGCCATCATCCGCGACCATGTCCTGGCCGGCCGGGAGTTCGGCACGCTGGCCGAGCTCGACGCCGCCTTCGCGGCGTGGGTGCCGATCCGGCGTGGCCAGGTCCATCGCACCCACGGGCAGGTCATCGGTCACCGCGCCGGGGCTGATCACGCCGCCCTCGCGGCGTTGCCGGCGTTCCCGTTGCTGGTCGCCGAGTCGCACCTGCGTCGCGTCGGGCGGGACTCGATGATCTCCTTCGAAGGCTCCAGCTACTCGGTGGCCGCCCGCGCCGGCGACGGCCGGGTCACCCGTGCCGGGCAGCGCGTCGAGGTGCGCCTTGAGGCCACCGAGCTGGTCATCCGTCGGCTACCCGTTGACAGTCCCACCGGCACCGCGATCGAGCTCGCCCGCCACCCACACGCCAGCACCAAAGCTCAGCGCGTCGTGGACCCGGCGCACTGGGCCGAGCTGCCCGACGGCCACACCCGCGCCACCACCATCGACCCCGAGCCCCCGATCGACACCAGCGTCGCGGTCGAGGACACCCACCGGGCACCGGCGGTCCGCACCGAGGCCAGGCCCGGGTTCGCCGTCGAGGTCGTCCACCGGCCGCTGGCCGACTACGACGTCGTCGCCGGCCTCACCCCACCAACACCGACACCGGTCGCGGACCTCGACACCACCGCGACGCTGCCCGAGACGTTGGTCGGTGCGGCATGACCGAATTGGTCACCACCCGCATCCACGACCACGCCACCCGGCTCGGGCTCCCGCATCTCGCCGAGCACCTCGAGACCCTCGTCGACCGCGCCGAGGCCGACACCATGGGCTACCGCGAGTTCGTCGACCTGCTCCTCGGCGAAGAACTCGGCCTGCGCGAAGGACGCCGCCTGCGCACCGCCCTGAAGCTCTCCGGGCTGCCGCATCACAAGACCCTCGACGAGTTCGACTTCGCCTTCCAACCCGACCTCGACCCCCGCAAGGTCCGCGACCTCGCGGCCCTGCCGTTCCTGCCCCGACACAGCAGCGCCACCGCGAGCAACGTCGCCCTGCTCGGCCCACCAGGCACCGGCAAGACCCATATCGCGGTCGCGCTGGCGGTCGCGGCCTGCCAGGCCGGCTACTCGATCTACTTCACCACCCTGGATGACTGCGTCCGCCAGCTCCGCGCCGCCGAAGCCGCCGGACGGTTCGCCAAGAAGCTCCAGACCTACCTACGGCCCTCGGTCCTCGTCCTCGACGAGGTCGGCTACCTGCCCTGCGACCGGGCCGCCGCGAACATGGTCTTCCAGCTGGTCAGCCGCCGCTACGAACGCGGAACGATCATCCTGACCAGCAACAAGGCCTTCTCCGAGTGGGGCCAGGTCTTCACCGACGACGTTGGGCCACCGCCATCCTCGACCGGCTGCTCCACCACTGCGACGTCGTCGCCATCAACGGCCCCAGCTATCGGCTCAAGGACCGAACCCTCACCCCTGCGGCAGCCGCCGTGCCATAGTCACCCCGCGCTGGCCACCGACACGTCAGGTCGTCCCCCGACCGACACGTGAGCCCGTCCTCCGACAGAGAGCACAGATGACCTGATCCATGTAACGCCGTGCCGGTGACCGAGTCCAGACCCACAGCCGTAGTAGCCGAGACCTCGTCGATGAGCTACTGCATGGTGTTCCTCCTTGAGCGTCGGCGTCCGGGTGGGCTCCGGGCCGTGTTCGCGCCTCGTCGACGTGCATCGCTCGGGCGGCTGTCCGGGAGGCTGGAACGGGCGACGGTCCGTTGCCGCGGCGCGAAGGCGTCCGGTGCCGAGCGGTCAGCGCTCAGCGCAACATTGAGGATCAGTACTCATCGGCGACGAGGTTCGCGAGTTCGGTCGACGCGGCGGTGACGGCACGCGCGATCGGGCGCTCACCCGCCGAGGGCCTTCGGCCCGCGCGGACGCCGCTGCGCGGCGAGGTCTGGTGGGCCCCGGCGAGCTTGATCGGGCCGCTCTCCCGGTCAAGGGCGCTACGCGTCGCTGCGCGACCGGACTGCGTCCGGCCCTTGACCGCGAGCCTCGGCGGCCCGGTCGGCGCCCTTCGGGCGGTGGAGGCAGGCAAGCGCCTCCACCTATCGCCCCGGGGCCCACCAGCCCCGGCCATGGCCCAGGAGGCTCGCATGTCCGTCGACCCCAGCTCGCACACCTCGGTCATCCGCTCGGTCACCACCCGGGTGGCCGGACGGCTCGCCACGGAAGCGTTCGCCCACCACTACGGCACCCCGTCCCAGCAGATCGGGGTCCGCGCCGGTGACACGCTGACCTACGTCACCACCGGCGATGCTGCGGCGGGGATCGCGCGAGCCTTCACCGATGCCCTGGCCCTGGCCGAGCGCCAGCAGCTCGCCTGGACCGCGTCGTTGACCTGGCTGGGCATCGAGCCCGGCACGTACCCGCCGACCCTGCTCCTTCGGTACGACACCCCGGCTGCCAGCTCCGTCGGCTACCAGCCCCGCCGCGAGATCAGCGGGCAGATCGTTCCCGCCCACGTCTGGGTCCGCGTGGGACCGGTGCTCTGGCAGATCTGTGACCGTGTGGCCGCCCGCCGACTCGCCGAGGTCTGGACCCACTGCGCGCGACTTCTCACCTCACCGACCGCTCCTCCCGCGCCGTTCCTCCGCCCTGACGACGTGGAGCCCGCGCCGCAGCGGAGCACGCCGGCGCTGAGCCAGCCGGGGACGGCGGACGCCGTCGCGGCGTGCCACCCGAGCGACCTGGCCCGCAGGGCGACGACGCCCACGACCGGACGCGTCGCTGCGTCCGCCGACGACGAGCGGGGGGACCGCGAGCTGTTGAGCGCCTACGCCGAGCACGGCGACCGTGGCGCGCTGGCGGTGCTGGCGACCCGGTACCACGACGTCATGGTCGGCGCGGCCCGTCGTGTGCTGGGCGCGCGCGGAGAGGTCGACGACGCGGTGCAGAACGCCTGGATCAAGGTGGCGACGAAGGCCGACACCTTCCGCGGGGATGCCGCCGTCGGCACCTGGCTCTACCGCATCGCGCACAACGCCGCCCTCGACGCGACCCGCCGGGCCCAGTCCCGCCCGGCTGAGCTGTTCGGCGACCCGGCACAGGTCGCCACCGACATGCGGCGCGCTCTCGACGGTCCTTCTGAGGCCCCCGGAACGGTCGAACAGATGGAGGCGACCGCAGTCCTCGACGACTTGTTGGCGGTGCTAACTCCCGCGCAGCGCGCTGCCGTCGAACTCGTCGACCTGCAGGGCCTCGACATCGGTGCGGCCGCTTCCCGCCTCGAGGTCGCCGAGGGCACCCTCAAGTCCCGGCGCGCCCGTGCCCGCGCGGCTATGGGCGCCGCCGCCGCTGCGAGGGGTCTGCGGTTCCCGCTCTGACCCGCCGGGCGGCGCCCTCGCAACGAGGGCGCCGCTCCGGAGGCCCCTGTCCACAGGGCCGTGCGGGCGAGGAACCCGAGCGCGGCTCCGACCTTCCAACCGATATGCGCTACGACGGCACTCCGCCGACCACCACCGCTGGCCGCTCGGAGGACGACACGGCCGCGCCGCGACGCTGCTACGTCGGCCGGCTCTTCGCCGCCGCCCTCGACGGTGATCCGCTCGCCGGCGAGGAGCTCGCCGACCTGGCCCCCTGGGACTCGACCGCCGCTGCTGCATTCGAAGCCCTCGCCGTCGCCGAGTTCGTCCGCGACCAGGGCGGTATCGAGTGAGGGCTCAAGGCCGCCCGGGCCGAGCGACCCTCCGGACCGGCGGCGGAGCCGCTTCGCGTCGCTGTCCCTGTTCCTGTCGGGACCCGGCGGAGCTTGATCGGGCCGCCCTCGCGGTCAAGGGCGCCGCGCGTCGCAACGCGACCGGACTGCGTCCGGCCACTGGACCACGAGCCTCCGCAGCCCGCACCGCGCCCGCTGGGTGGTGGAGGCAGACAGCGCGCCTCCACCCATCATCCCGAGCCCCGATCTGCACCACACGCGGATCGGGACACCGCTCGGACGGGGACCCTCTCAACAAGTCCGAGGAGAACGTCATGACCGACACTGAGGCCCGCACCACGTCGAGCCCGACAACGCGGGTCCCCAGCCAACGCAGCAGTCCCGGCACGCCGACGCCCTCGCCCGAACACTGGCTCGGTGAGGTGCTCGCGGCCATGGGTTGCCGCCGTGCCGGACTTAAGTGGCAGTGCCCCGCGCACGGACACACCGGGCTGCACTCCGCCGCCCTCGCGATCGGCCGTCGCGACGACGATCGAGGCGCCTGGCTCCACTGCCACGCCGGCTGTTCGGTCACCGCCGTCCTGCGCGCCCTCGGGCTGCGCCCCAACCACCTGCAACGGCCGCCGCACATCACCCCCAGCCGCTACGTCCACCTCCGCGGGCTGCGTCGGGAATGGCCGGAGCTGAAGAACGCCGCCCACCCGGAGAGGGCCGGCTACCGCCACGAGGCCTGGCACCTCTACGGCCCCGACCACGCGAAGCAACGGATGCGCCGAGCCGACGGCTCCAAGACCATGCGGTGGGAGTCGCGGAACGCGCGGGGGGAGTGGGTCCCGGGCCTGCTCGGCACCCGCGAGGCAGACCTGCCCCTCTACCGTCAGGACGAGGTCCGCATGGCCGCGGCCGCCAGCGAGAGTGTCGTGCTCTGCGAGAGCGAGTCCTCCTGCGACGCCCTGCACGGCGTCTACGCGACCACCTGGGCCGGGGGTGCTGGCAGCCCACCCGTCGAGACCCTCACCCGGGTCCTCGAGGGCGCCGACGTCGTCATCGTCCCCGACCACGACGACGCGGGGCTCGCCTGCCTCGCCCGCCTCGTCGTCGCCCTGCCCCACGCCCGCGTGCTCGTCGGCGAGCTCGGAGAGGACGCCAAGGACCTCTACGACCGCGTCGGTCTCGACCGCTTCCTCGAACAGCTCGCCTCAGCACCGACCGCTGAGTCGCGTGGAGGCCGAGAGGACTTCAGGAGTCACGCGGGGTAGAGGACGACGCGGCGGGGAGGCGCGGCCGGGTAGTCCACATCGGTCACGGGCTCGCCATCGACCCGAGCACCACCCGAGTGGATCCAGGTGCGCGCCCGTTCCTCCCCGATGCCGGCGTGCACGAGCCGCTCGAGCACGGTGAGCGGGCGGGCGTCTTCTCCCTGCGGCGAGTCCTCGGGCACGGAGGAACGGTAGGAAGCACCACCGACATCGACGGGGAGACGACACCGGCATGTCGCGCGAGCGGGTGAGGCGGCGCTCAGCCACTTCCGCTGCGGGTCTCCCAGCCGGCGCGCCAACGGGAGCAACGCTCGAGGTAGGCCTGCATGTCGGCGCCCACGAGCGAGCCCGTCGTCCAGCTGTCGTCCAGCACCTCGTCGGGCCAGACGTAGGCAAGGCTCGACCGTCCCGACCTCAGGCGCACGACTTCGACGGAGTACGTCGGGTCTTCGAAGGCGTCGAGGACGCTCCACTCGGTCTCGCTGAGGTCGGTGTACACCCGACCCGTCGCCTCGGCCTCGGGGTCTCGGACGAGACCCGGGTACGGCAGGTCCGGCAGCCGCGCCGCCCGCCACCCGGGAGCGCTCGTCTGCTCGCTTGCCGGAACACGGTCGATCAACGTCCGCACCACGTCGTCGAGCGCGAGGGTGCCGTAGACGAACAGGTCAGGCGTTCCCGCCGATCCGCGGTCCGGCGGGCCAGAGCTGCTCGAGCTCGCGCGGGACAAGCGGTCGCTGGTAACCGGCATGCAGAACCTCCGCGAGGAGGCTACCGCCGTGATCGTGCACGTTGAGGAACCAGTCGATGCCGGCCGGGTACGCCCAGAGGTAGGAGCGCAGCTGGGGATCGAGCGACCGGTCGCGAAGGGCGGACGCGACGTCGGCCGGTCGCCAGAACGGCAACCTCGACAGCGCGTGGTCACGGCAGGCCGACGCGCTGGCGCCGGCGTTGACCATGAGGTGGAGCTCGGCGTTGACGAGCTGCACGTAGTGGTCGAGCCGGGTCCGCGCCTGCACGAGGGGGTCGTCCGGGCTCGCCGCGAGAGGAAGGACCTGCGCCAGGCCCTCGAAGAGGACCTGGTGTGGACAGTGGATGGCCAGCTGCCGGGGCCAAGACGTCTCCGCGTGCTCGGAGACGTCGGTGAGGTTGGCGTACTGCAGCGCGTGCCCCAGCACCTCGTGGAGCGCGAAGCGGTAGGCGTCGACCTGGGTGAAGGACGCGTTGCGCCGGTTGATCCGCAGCCGAGCTCGTCGGCCATCGCCGTCCAGCCAGTACGACCAGTATGCGTCGACCTCCACCGTCTCCACGTCGAGCTCGAAGGTGGTCTCCGCCCCCGTCAGACTCCTGACCTGCGCCTCGTACTCGCGCGCGTAATCGCGGATCACGTCGCTGGCGTCCTCCGCCGGTACGGTGGGGCTCAAGGCGTCGAAAGCAGTCCGCGTCTGCTTGTCCCACGCGACGTCGACGTCCGCGAGAGCGCGGCGCGCGACGTCGCCGACCGCAGCGACATAGTCGGGCGACCAGCCGTTGGTGCGCGAGCCCTGAGTGAGGTCGACGTACTCGGTGAGGGCGAGTCGTTCGCCGAGCAACGCCCGCAGGTAGGCGAGGTGGGCGTCCAGCACGGCACCGACGTCGTCCCCGTGGACCTCGGACCGCAACGCGACGAGACGGTCGAGAACATCCAACCTGTCCTGGACGTCATCCCCGACGACATCGGGCGCACAGTCGAAGTCGATGACCGCGCTCGAGCCGGCCTTCTTCTCGAGGTCGTGCCACCCGCGGACGAGCCGTTCTAAGCGGTCACGATCCCCCACGTGCGACCTCCCATCGAATCGTTACCGATTGGCCGGGCTGGAGATAATCGCGCGTCAGTGTGATGAGTGCGCCCTCGTCGTCCTCGACGCAGAACAGGTCATCGATGGCGGAGACCTGCGCGCCATCCGGCTGGTCTTCTACGGCGGTGCAACCCACCAGCATGTCCACGCCGCGGTGACGAATCGTCAGCGTGAGGTGCCGAGTGTTCCGCGGAGTGGACTGTTGCCAATAATGGTCATGGACGAAGCGGCCCCCGCGGGAAGTGTATGAGACCGTTCCGATACCGCCCGGTTCGATCGGCGGCGAGAGCACGCAGGCGAACTTCGTCATGTTGCCGATGTCGTGCAGCCGCTGGATCGAGACCCGTCGCTCACCGTCGGGATGCGGTTCGATGCGGACTCCGTCGGTGTTCTCGAACCACTGCTCCCGGAGGAGGCGCTTGATCGGTGCGTTCGTCAGGTTGAGGAGCTCGAACCGGTAGGTGACCGAGGACCACCCGTCGGGCTCGATGTCGATGGTGCACTCCATCTCCAGGTCGACGAGGTGGCCGGCGAGGAGTGCCAGCTCCGCGATCTCCTCGTCGGGGATGCGCCGGCGCTTGCCCAGGAGCTGGAGCGCTCTCGCCAGGGATTCGGCCTGGTCGTGGGCGGGACCACGAAGCGTCTTGGCCGGCAGCGGGCCGGAGGACTCGGGCACGGGACGGAGGGGCGTCGACCACGCCGAAGGAACCGGGGCCACGCCCTCGAGGCCGTCCCCGACGGCGGCCGCGAGGTCGGCGGTGCTGGGCGCGGCACTGCGCTGAGCGGGGACGAACATCTCGGCCGCCTTGCGGCCCGGGAACATCGCCTCGAGGACCTCGCAGTGCTGAGGATGCGGCAGGCCCTTCAGCTCACCGCACTGCCAACGGTGCAGCTGCGCACGACTCGGCGCCGTGCCCACCAACGAGCTGTCGATGCTCGCCGCGGCCTTGTCGTACTCACGAAGAAACGTCTGGTACTTCTGCCAGTGCTTCTCGCGAAGTAGGTCGCGCAGGACAACGGGATCGGCCATTCCGACTCCCCAACTCTTTCCCGGAAGCGTCAATTGTACGACGAAACGAGACACGGACGCAACGTCGGGAGACGCTCACGGCGGAGATGCGACATCTGAGGCGTCGCAACGCGACGCCTCGTCACAGCACCGTTCAGCACGTCAACGGGTGGTGGCCGTCAGGGCCGCAGCACGAGGGACGTGAGAGCGGGAGCGGACATGGAAGAGCGCAAGAAAGCGCCCGAGGTCATCGAGCGCGGCGACAGCGGACTACTCATCACCGTGGAGGAGGTGGCGCGCCTCTGGTTCGGTGAGGTCGGGAAGAACGGTTCGGCCAGCACGAATTGCCAACGCATTCGGCGGCTCATTCCTCACGTCCTCCCGGCCCGCCGTATCGGTAACCGCTGGTACGTGAACCGGGCGATCGCCGAGGCGTGGGCGGCCGGGTCCGACGCCGCGTCCGCGATGGCGCACCCCGACAGCCAGATGCTGGGAGGCGCGTGATGCCCAGCGTCGGCCTTCTGATCCTCTTCGCGATCCTCGGCGCCTTCATCTGCGCCAAGACCCGCTCCGCCGCCGGCGCCGTCGTGTTCTCGCTGGTCGCCCTGGTGCTCTTCATCGGCACTCCTGCCGGACAGAGCCTGCCCGGAGCGATCTCCACGCTCATGTCGACGGTCGACCAGGCCACCACCCCGGCCCTGTCGGGCACGCAAGACGCCGATGCCGAGGGAGGGCCGCGATGAACCCCTCCACGCCCGGCACCGATGCGGGCGCAGCGCGCGAGAACTGGCGAGCCTGGGCGGCCTGTCGCGGCGAGGATCCTGAGCTCTTCTTCCCCCTGGCGTCGCTGGGCCCGGCCTACCAGGCCCAGGTCATGGCTGCCAAGGCGGTCTGTCGTCGCTGTCCCGTGCGGTCGAGCTGTCTCGCCGAAGCGCTGCGCCGCATGCCCTACGGGATCGCCGGCGGACTGACCGAGCAGGAACGCCGCCACCTGCGCCCCGCGACCGGCCTGGGCGCTCCGCGGTGGCGCGCGCTCCTCGAGGCCGGCCGGCCGCATCCCGAGGTGGCGCGGTTGTTCGGCGTGAGCGTGCGGACCGTCGAGCGCTGGGCGTCCCGACTGCGCCGTGATCAGCAGACCGGAGCCGAGGGAGGTGCCCGATGAGCGCGCCCGAGGTGAGCCGGCGTGAGCAGGCGGCGTGGAGGACCCGCGAGCTCGTGCGCGGAGTGGCGGTGACCGCGTTCGACTCGATCGAGCACCGGGAGCCCATCGAGGGGTTCCACGAGCTGTCACGTCCGGCGCTGGACGACCCGCTGGCCGGGGTGCGCGCGGGGCGCCTGGTGTCCGACGTCGCCGCGGGCCAGCTGCGGGAGTGGGCGCTGCGCGCCCGGGGTGCCGGTCGTACCTGGGACGACGTCGGCGAGGCGTTGGAGTTGCCCGCCGCCCTCGTCGAGGGCGGGACGCGCGCTGAGGCGGCGTGGGAGTGGCTGGTCGAGCATCGCCCGCCCGCGCCGTCCTGCGAGCCCGGCTGCCCTGGGTCGGCGGTGTGGACGTGCACGACGTGCCGAGGACGTGTGCGGGACACCGGCCCGTTCGCCTCACACCCGGACGACCGCGAGACCGGCCACGTCGATGGCTGCACCCGACGGGCCGCCGCCCTGCAGGCGTGGCGCCGCGAGACGGAGGGAGGGTCCCATGTCGAGGAGTAGAGGTCGCAGGAGGTCGGTGCCCACCGCAGCGCTGGGGCAGACCGCGCCGCTGCTGCTGGGCACGGAGCTGGTCCGTGCCGATGTCGCGGCCACGATGCTCGGGCTGCCGTTGGGGGAGGTCCCGGCCGGCGGGCCGGTGACGTGGGCGCTGTTCGTCGACGCGGTGCTGGTCGGCCGCACCGACGAGCTCATGACCGACGAGGCGGCCCAGGGATGGGCACGCCGGATGCTCGGCGACGGCGCGCGCTTCCAGCTCGGCCATCGCGACGGTGGCTACTGGCTCGCCGACGGGGCTGATCGCGCCCCGTCCGGCCACGGCGGGTGGTCACGGTGATGGGCACACTCGTGATCTTGGTGCTGCTGGTCGCGGCGACAGCGGTGTCGTTGACGCGCGGGGCAATCCGGCCGGCGATGGTGTGCGGGGCGCTGGCGGCGCTGCCGGCGACGACTCTGCTGCAGGCGCTGTCGTGGCCGGCGCTGCTGGTCGGGACTTCCGTGCTCGCGCTGGTCGTGTGGCATCGCTGGTCGCGGTCGCGGGCGACGGTCACGCGATGGTCGGCGCGGTCGCGACGCCGCGCGGGGGTCGCGTCCACGATCGACATCGCGCGGCACGCGGGCACGGTCGCGACACGACGCCGCGGGAGCACGGTGAGGCCGTCGCTGGGGCCGCTGCTGCGCCGCGAGGGGTGGGCGACGCCGACCTCGGCGGTCGGGGTGGAGCTGTGCCGGGTCGGGCTGCAGCGGGTGTGGTCCTCGGTCGAGGACGTGACCCTGGTTTTCGGCGGCCCGCGCACCGGCAAGACCGGCTGGCTCGCCGGCCGGGTCCTCGACGCCCCCGGTGCGGCGGTCGTGACCTCGACCCGGACCGACCTGCTCGAGCTGTGCGCCCCGATCCGGCAGAAGAACCGCGGCCCGGTGTTCGTGTTCAACCCGGTCGGGCTCGGCGGGCTGCGCTCGACGATCAGCTTCGACCCGCTGACCGGCTGCACGGACCCGGTGACCGCGATGGAGCGCGCCACCGACATGGTGTCCGCCACCTCCCGCGCCACCCACGGGGACGCGGAGCGGTGGGACGCCCAGGCCCGCCGGGTGCTGGCGGCGCTGCTACACGCCGCGGCGCTCGGGGGCGGGTCGATGCGCGACGTGCTCGGGTGGGTCGCGGACAACGCTCGTGCCTCGCGTGAGGTGCCGGCGTTGCTGCGCCGGTCTCAGGTGGAGTCGTTCGAGAAGGCCGCCGAGCAGTTCGTCGAGACCAACGACCGCACCCGTACCAGCATCACCAACTCGATCATGCCGGCGCTGGGGTGGCTGAACCATCCCGCTGCCGCGTCCGCGGCGTCCGGGCGCAACTTCGATGTGGAGGAGCTGCTCGAGGCGCGGGCGACGGTGTTCCTGCTCGGCGCCGAGGAGGCCGACACCGGCCCGCTGGTGTGCGCGCTGACCGGGCACATCGCCCGCGAGGCCCGCCGGCTTGCCGTGCAGAAGCCATCCGGGCGGCTGGACCCGCCGCTGCTGCTGGCGCTCGACGAGGCCGCGCTGATCAGTCCGGTGCCGCTGGAGAACTGGACCGCGGACATGGGCGGGCGCGGGGTCACGATCATCGCCCCGTTCCAATCGCGGGCTCAGCTGCTCGCCCGCTATGGCGAGCACAAGACCGCCACGATCCTGAACAACACCGGCTCGGTGCTGCTGTTCGGCGGCACTCGAGACCAGGCCGACCTGCACTTCTGGTCCACCCTGGCCGGCGAGCGCGACGAGCGGATCACCACCACCGACATGCGCGGGCGAGTCGCCTCGCGGACGGTGCGCAAGGTGCCGGTGCTCGCACCGGCGCAGATCGCGAACCTCCCGGCGGGGAAGGTCGTGGTCTACCGGCGCGGGATCGCCCCGGTGATCGGCCGGGCGCGCATGGCCTGGACCCGCAGCGACGTGCGCGCCCAGCGTCAGCAGGTCGCGACCGGGTGGCGAGGCCGGTGGCAGCGCACCCGCGCGTGGGCCGAGGTCGGACTCGCCGCCCTGCGGCGTCGGGTCGCCGACCCGCGGCGCCGCCGCATCGCTGGCACTGACGCCTGGTGGCGCTGGCTGGTGAACGCCTGCCGGCGGACCACGAGCTCGGCGCCCCCTGCACGAACGCAGGACGGGCCGCCGTTGGTGATCGATGTCGAGCCCGTCGCCCCTCCCGTGCTCGGCGAGCACGACCACGAGCACCGCGGTGATCGGACGTGGTCGCGATGACCACTCCCGACCTGCCGCCGCCCAGCAGGTCGAGCGCGCGGAGGCAGCCGCGTTGACGGCAGGCCCCGAGTTCGACCACGACCGCTACCGCTACCGCTCGACGCGCGGACGAACCCCGGCACGACCTCGACCGCGTCGAGCGCGCCGCACTCGTACAGGAGCCCTGGATGAACGAGCCCACCGACGAGCACGCCCGCACCGTCGAGGCCGAGACCGCATGGCCGACGCCGGACCCGACCCTGCCACCCGAGCAACTCACCGACCGCGAGCTCATCGCACGGGCCGCCTACTGCGACGAGATCGCCCACACCGGCAGCCCCGCCGACCAGGCCGCGGCGCTGCGCGACCTCGACGCCGCGTGGGACGAGGCCGAGCGCCGCGCCGCCGGGCAGCCTCCGGTCAGCGTGCCGGCGCAGGTGGCCGGCTACATCGGGCTGGTCCGCGAGGACGACGACCACGCGCTGGCCGCCGAGGCCGCCACCTGGCGCCAGCAGCTCGACACCGCGCTGCCGTCCAGCGGACACGCCCTCGACCTCGCCGCCGACCGCATCCCAAGCACCGCCGCCGCGCGCGGTGCTGGCGGCGAGCTGACGGTGGGGGAGCGCGCGGACCGCGCGCAGAGCCTGGCCCAGGCCGCGGGGCTCGATGTCGCGGGCTACGACCCAGACACCGACGTCTACACCGACCCCGACACCGGGCAGGTCGTCCGCCTCGACGGGCTGCCCGCGGCGGGGAATCAGGGCGCGGTCGGTTGGGAGGCGTCCTCCGCGATCGCCGAGCGAGACGGGTTCGTCCTGCTCGACCGGACCGCGCTCGGCGGCGTCCGCCCGCTGGCCGCCGACGAGCGCGCGACGCTGGCCGAGCAGGTCCGCAACGGCCAATCGACGCCGCCGGCGCGGTGGACCGCGGGCGAGCACGAGGCATACCTCGACAGCCGGCCCGGCGAGACCTCGCCGTTCAACCCGGCCGCGGACTACGGCGACCCGGACTGGCGCGAGCCCGCCTCGGACGCCGAAGCCGTGGCACGCACCGCGTGGCTCGAGGAGAACACCCCGCCCGCGGCGGGCTGGTCGCTGCCGCCGAGCACCGAAGTCGACGACGCCCTGAATGACGCCCGCGAGCGGGCGATCCACTCCGACTGGGCCCACGACCACGACCCCTACGCGTGGGCGCAGTACCGACGCCTCGAGGCCCTCGCCGAGCTCGCCCCGCTGCCCGAGCGTGACGCCCTCAACGACCTACCTCGCATCGGCCGCGACGAGCCGGACCGTGGATTGGTGCAGGACTGGCACGGCGAGGACCGCCACGTCACCGAGAACGTCGCCCACAAGGAAGGCTTCGACGACAGCAGGAGCGGCGGGTCGTCGACCGGTGCGGTGACCACCAAGGCGGCCGGTGCTCATGGCCCCGTCACCGCGGACGACGCGCCGCAACCTGACGGCCCCGAGCGGTTGCGCCAGCGCGTCGAGGACCTGCGGGCCACGATCGCCGGTCGGGAAGCGAGCGTTGATGGTGAGCGCCGCGACCAGCTGATCCGCTGGCACGACGACGATCACCGCGCCACCGACGTGCAGCTGGACACGCGGGGCGACGGTGACGGCGAGCCGGGGTGGGCCCGGTGACCCGCCGCCCACCGGGACAGCCCGGCGGGACCGGCGGCGACGAGTTCGCCCGGGTCGAGGCCCTCGCCGGCCTCGCCCGTGAGGTGGACGGCCTGCGTCGCGGCCTGGAGGCGCTCGTCGGGACGCCGACGCGGGTCGACGACCTGGCCCGCACCGTCGCCCAGCTCGCCGACGCCGTCGCCGCCGTGCCCGCACGGCCCGGCCCGACCGTCGCGTCTTCGTGGCTGGCCGCGCCGACCGACTCCGAAGCCCTCGCGGCGTTGCTCGGCGAGCTCTGCCGGTGGCTGTACGCGGTCTTCCTGCGCTACCCCGACGGGGTCGCGGTGCTGCCCGAGTGCTGGCTCTGGCACCCCGACGTCGTCGAGGAGCTGCTCTGGCTCATGCACGCATGGCGCGCGGCCTACGAGGGCCGGGGCGCGTCGGTCCAACTGGCCGGGGACTGGCACGACCGCCAGCGCCCCGGGGTCGTGCGCCGGCTCAAGACCTCGGTTGCGTCGTGCTCGCGGGAACGGCACCAGACCCGCCCCGGGTGGAACAGCGCCCCGCTCGGCGCCACGCCTGTCCCCGGAGCCGACGCGGCGACATCGATCGCCTGGTGGTGGGCCGCCGCTCGGGATGACGCGCCCCCGGAGCCAGCGGCCGAGGACACCAACCGGCCGAACGGGGCCGGCATCAGCACGGCCATGAACGGCACCGGCGGCCGCGAGGGATTGGCGCGATGACCGCTGCCGACCAGTCCGAGAGTCGCGCGGAGCAGCGCGCATGCGAAGCCGCCGAGCGCACCGAGTGGGACCGCCTCAGCGACATCTACTTCGCGCACATGAGCGCGATCGCGCCGGACCAGTTCCACTGCTTCTGCGGCTCTCTCGACGACCTCCGCGCCGCGGTCGCCGAGCTGGACCGCGAGGCGGCGCGCGACCCCGTAGGACGGCCCATCAAAGTCCGGGACGCGAATTGCGGGGCCGCCCACCAGGACGGCGCCCTCCAGGACCAAGCCCGCCGCGAGCAACTCACCCGCTGGCACGGCGACGACCACGACGCCGCGCACGCTGCCGGCGACGCCGACGCGGAGTGATCGCGGTGGCCGGGAATCAGACCGACCCTGTGGGCGACGTCGACAACCAGGCGCCCCGAGCGGGCGCGAGGGGCGCGCTGCTCTGGCTCCCAGGTCTGGCGGTTGCGCTCGGCGCGGCCATCGCCACCGCCCACGGATTGTTCGAGGTCGCCGTCGCGGCGCGGGTGCCGACCGGGATCGCGTGGCTCTACCCGCTGATCACCGACGGGCTCGCCCTGGTGGCCTACAGCGCCACCGCCCGTCTGCGCGACGGCGCGGCCCGCTACGCGTGGTCGGTCGTCGTCACGGCGGCCGGGCTCTCTGGGCTCGCCCAGGCCGCCTACCTTGCCGGCGGGCCGGCGGTCGAGGTCGCGCCGGCACTGCGGTTTGGGGTCGGCGCCTGGCCGGCGATCGCGGCGGCGGTCGTCGCGCACCTGCTCTACCTGCTCGCGACCGCGCACCCCGATCACGCCGTTCAGCCCCCGCCGCCGCGGGACCCAGCGTTCGCCGTGGTGTCCGTTCAGCACCACGGCGTTCAACGGCCCCCGTTCACTCCGCCCCTCGTACAACCCGACACGCTCCTCGGCGCCGTTCACCCGCCAGGAGACGCGGAGGTCGAGGACGCCGAGCCGGAGTGCGCCGGCCGCGCTCCGACGAGCGCCTCGACGCCCCGCGCCGCGCCGTCACCGGCGCGCGACCGGGCCGAGGCAGCCGCTTCGCGGCACGCCCAGCGCCATGGCGCCTGGCCGACGGTCACCGAGCTCGAGACCGCCGCCGGCGTCTCCCGCGGCACCGCCGCCGCTGCGCTCAAAGCGCTCCGCGGCCGACCGCTGCCCCTGCACCTGATCAACACCACCGACCCCGACACCACCGACGAGGCCCACCCGTGACCACCGATGCGCCGATCACCACGACCAGCAGCACCGACCAGACCCACCGGCCAGCAGAAGAGCAAGAGCCAAGAGCGACATCACTTCCCGACACCGATCAGTACGCCGAACAGACGGCCAGACACGAGCAACAAGACCCAAGAACGAAAGGATCAAGGGAAAGATCAAGAGCTGCACACCTATGCATCACGATCCCCGGGCACGAGCCGGCCTTCGGCCGGCCCGGAAACCGCTGCCATCGACCCGCGCACGCCGTTGATCTTGGCTCGGAGTCGGCATCGATCTTGAGCTGGTCGTCCGGATGCTGAGCGTCGCGTCGGGCTACTCGCCGGACTACCTGCTCAAGGAAGTGGCCGCCGGCCGCGAGAACTACTACACCGGTGCTGTCACCGACGGCGAGCCGCCGGGTCGCTGGTGGGGGAGAGGCGCGGAGAAGCTCGGGCTGACGGGCCTGGTCGACCCCCAGGACATGCGCGCGGTCTACGAGCACTTCCTCGACCCGCACCACGAAGCCTTCCGAGACCCGGATCGGTGGGACGAGGGCCCGACCCTCGGTCACCGCGGGCGCCGGTACGCCACTGAGGACGAGTTGTACGCCGCGGCGCTTGAACGCGAGCCGGACGCGTCGGCTGAACGCCGGGCCGAACTGCGCGTCGAGGCGGGCAAGCAGGCCCGCCACAACGTCGCCTTCCTGGACGCGACGTTCAGCGTTCAGAAGTCGGTGACGGTGCTGCACACCGCGTTCGAGGCCCAGGAGGTCGCCGCACAGGCGGCAGGTGATGACGAGGCCGCGGCGGCGTGGGGCGAGTACCGCCAGGCCCTCGAGGACGCCATCTGGGCCGGCAACAACGCCGCCCTGTCCTACTTGTCCGAGCGCGCCGGCTATGCCCGCGTCGGGCACCACGGGGGAGCGGCTGGGCGCTACGTCGACGCGCACGACTGGGTGGTCACGTCGTTCTTCCAGCACGACTCCCGTGATCATGACCCGCAGCTGCACATCCACAACCCGATCCTCAACCGGGTCGAGGGCCCGGACGGGCAGTGGCGCACCCTCGACGGGCGCAGCATCTACCGCTTCCGCCCGGCCGCCGCCGCGGTCGGGGAACGCACCACCGAGGAGCGCCTCAGCCAGACCCTCGGGGTCCGGCTGGCGATGCGGCCCGACGGCAAGGCCCGCGAGGTCATCGGGGTCGACGAGGCCGCCACTGAACTGCTCTCCTCGCGCCGCCGCGCGGTCACCGCCAGGGCCGCGGAGCTGATCGCCGAGTTCGAGGCCCGCCACGGTCGCGAGGCCAACGGCCTCGAACGTGACCGGCTCTCCCGCCAGGCGACCATGGCCACCCGACGTGCGAAGTCCCACGAGGGCGAGACCCGCGAGCAGCTGCTCGACCGCATCGACCGCCAGCTGCGCGACGAGGTCGCCGGCGGGCTACGTGGCGTCGCCGAGGACGTCCTCGCCGCCCGCCACGACGGCCCGCCGGCGGCGCAGTCGTGGTCGCCGACCGCGGTGCTGGAGACCGCGTTGGCCGAGGTGCAGGCCAAGAAGGCCGGGTGGACCCGCGCCGATCTCACTCGGGCGATCAACGATGCCCTGCCCGACACCCTCGGGATCGCCGACGGCGAGGACGTTGCGACCCTGCTCGACCGGCTCACCGACCAGGGCATCGCCCTCGCCACGCCGCTGGACGCCGCCCGCCCCGGTGCCGACGAGCTGCCCGACGAGCTGCGCTTGGCCGACGGCTCGTCGGCCTACCAAGCCCCCGGGGCACGGCTCTACGCCACGCCCGACCACGTGCACACCGAACGCGCGGTCGTCGCCGCCGGCCGCCGCGGCGACGCCGCGGCGGCACCGCGGTCTATCGCCGACCGCTTCCTCGCTCGGTTGCAGGGCGAGGGCATCGACCTCGGCGCCGACCAGGAGGCCGCAGTCCGCGGGGTGCTCACCTCCGGGGCGAAGGTCGAGACCCTCATCGGCCCGGCCGGCACCGGCAAGAGCTTCGTGGTCGGCATGATCGCCCGCGGCTGGTCCGACCCCGACCTGCGCGGGGCTGGCGCCGGGCGGGTGTTCGGGCTGGCCACCAGCCAGGCCGCCACCGACATCCTCACCGACGAAGGCCTCACCTCCCGCAACGTCGCCCGCTGGCTCAAGACCCAAGACCGACTGGACCATGCTGACCGGCCCCACCCGGCCGACGCGCCGTGGGCCCTGCACGCCGGGGACCTCGTCGTGGTCGACGAGTCCGCGATGACCGACACCGCCGCGCTGACCGCCATCCACGCCCGTGCCGAGGCTGCCGGCGCGAAGCTGCTGCTGGTCGGCGACCACCGCCAGCTCGCCGCCGTCGGCGCTGGCGGCGCCATAGACCTCGTCGCCCAGACCGGCACCCGCTACGAGCTCGCCGAGGCCCGCCGCTTCCGCCACGACTGGGAAGGCCCCGCCTCCCTGCGGCTGCGCGACGGCGACGAAACCGTCGTGCGCGACTACCACCGCCACGGACGCCTCCTCGACGCCGGCACCCTCGACGCCGCGGAAGCCTCCGCCTCCCGCGCCTGGCTCGCCGACACCCTCGCCGGGCGCCGCTCGCTCCTCGTTGTCGACACCAATGACCAAGCCGACCGGCTCAACGCCGCCCTACGCGCCGAGCTCGTCCGCCTCGGACGCGTCACCGAACACGGCGCCTTCCTGGGTCGCGATGGCACCTACGCCGGCATCGGCGACCTCGTCGCCGCCCGCCGCAACGGCTGGGAACTCACCGGCCACGCCGGCAACCAACGCGGCCCGATCAACCGCGAGACCTACCGCGTCACCGCCATCGGCGACGACGGCTCGCTCACCGTCGTCCTCACTGACACCTCTCCGACCACAGCTCAGCAGGAAATCGTGCTGCCCGCCGAGTACGTCGCCGCCGACCTCTCTCTCGCCTACGCGGGCACCGTCCACTCCGCCCAGGGCGCCACCGTTGACACCAGCCACCTCGTCGCCACGCCGGCCACGAGCCGCGCCGCCGCCTACGTCGGCCTGACCCGGGGCCGCGACGCGAACACCGCCCACGTCACCACCATCACCGGACCCACCGACCCGGCCCGTGGCCTCGCCGCCGACCACTCACTGCACCGCGACCCCGTCGCCGTCCTCGCCGCAGTGATGGGTAAGGACGACGGCCTCGACGCCCAGTCCGCGCTGGCCATCGCCACCGAGTCTGCCGCCGACGCCGCGACGACCCGCACCGCTGGCGAGCTGTTCGCCGACGCCGCGGCCCTCGCCGCCACCGAACGCACCGGCCGTTGGCTCGACCGCTTGGCTGCCGATGGTGTCATCACCGGTGACGACCGCGCCCAGCTCGCCGCCGAGGACGGCGCCGCCTCGCTGACCCGCGTACTGCGGCGCGCCGAGATCGCCGGCAAGGGCGCGGAACAGGTTCTGCGCGAAGCGGTCACCGACCGCCCACTCGACGGCGCCCGCAACCTGACCAACGTCATCCACGCCCGCATCCGCGACGCCCACACGTTCGACCCGCAGGGCACGACCTGGCGCGAATGGAGCCCTGCGACCGGACGCGCCGACTGGAACCGCTACCTCGAGACCCTCGCCGACGCCGCCGACCAGCGCTCCGCCGAGCTCGCCGAGCAATTGGCCGAGGCACCCCCGCCCTGGTTGACCGAGTCGCTCGGTCCCGTGCCCGACCAGGCGCAGGAACGAGAGGAGTGGCTCGACGCGGCCGGCACCGTCGGCAACTGGCGCGAGCTGCAGGGCTACGACGATCCCGACGACGCCCTCGGTCCCGCGCCCGCACCAGGCAAGGTCGAGGCGTACGCCTCCTACCGCGCGGCTTGGCAAGCGCTCGGCCGCCCCGACATCGATCGCGAGGAGCTCGAGCTCTCTGACGGGCAGCTCCGGGTCCGGGTCCGGGCACACGAACGCGAAGCGGCCTGGGCGCCGCGCTACGTCGCCAACGAGCTCGCCGGCACGAACCAGGCCGCCGAGCGCGCCCGCCAGGACGCCGAACTCCGCCGCGCCGAGGCTCAGGCCGCCGCTGACGAAGCCGAACAGGCCCGCCTGCGCGAGGCCGCCGACGCGACGGAAGCGCTCGCAGGCACGCTCACGGCTCGCGCTAGCGAGCTCGCCGAGCTCGACGACGCGCGCTCGCGCTGGCTCGCGCATACCGCCGGGACTCGTGCGGCTGCGGGACGCGCGAAGGCCGAGCTCGCCGCCCGCCACGCCGATGACGTAACGCCCGAGCCCGAGGTCACCGCCGAGGAGTGGCTCGCCGCGCACCGCCAGGCCGTCGCGGACGAGGAGGCCCACCGCAATGTGACTGATGCCGACGTCACGGATCGGCCCGAAGACATCAACGCCAAGGAAAGGGACCGGGCGGAGCGGCATCAGCCCGAGGCGAGCGACGTCCTCGACGACGAGCCAGCCGCGGACGAGCAGCAGGGCGCGCACGCGCCGCCCGGGCCCGACATCCGCGAGGTCGCTGACGCGGAGCCGGCTCAGGTGGCCGAGGACAACATCCGGGTGCCGACCGCCGACGAGACCTCAGCAGCCATCGAACGCGCCAACCGAGCCCTCGCCGAGATGCGGTCTCGTGAGGAGATGGACGCGCGCGAGGAAGAGCAACACCGTGCCGACCAGCTCGCTGAGTGGCAGGTGCGGGACGAGACCGACGACCACTCCGACGAGACGGGCACTGACGAGGGCGCCGACCACGATGACGTCGACGCGTTCGATCAGGCCGAGGTGTGATCGATCATGTCGCCGTGGGCGGTCGCCGGCAGCTTCAATGGAGGCGGACCCTCCGCACGCCAAGCCCACCGCAACGTTGCTCGCACACCGTCACACCACCCTGGGCGAGAGGCAAGGTCCGGACGCCGCTGCTCGAGGTCCTGCGCCGCGAGGAACTCCTCCTCGATTAACTCCTCGTAGGCCAGCGCCCTCCTCCGCGTGGCAGGCGAGCGGGTTAGACCACCGCCACGCCGTGTTCGGGTCGGGGCAGCCGCCATCCAGCGGCAGGTCAACGCGACCGCGCCCGCGTACCAGTCCGTTACGCCTTGAGCCGCCTGCTCCGCGTCACGAGCGCTCGCAGCCTGCCATTGAGCGACGAACACTTGCCGAGGCACGCGCACGTTACCGACAGGGATCCCGACGACGTCTGACTGCGTTACCTCCATCGGCAGAGGATGACATCGCTCAGCGACAGATGCGAGTCGACGCTGAGTACTGCAAGTCAACGAAGAACTTGACGATCTCTTTCTCGTGCTGGCAGGCGCAGGGAACAGGCCGTAACCGCGACGACTAGCACCAACCGCGGTTCCCATTGGCCCCGTGCAATAATTGCGCTGGCGGTCTTGAACTTTCAGTTGCTGATCGGAGATTCGCACGTTGCGCGCAGAGGCTGAATGAGCATCGAGCACTAGTCGCCAGGTCCGTCGAGGTCGTGCAATATTGCGTGGATGAGGTGCCTAGTCTCAGCGTGGCGGGGTCCAAACAGTTCCGGGTCGCGTGTCGACAGGCGCTCGTACAGCGAGACAGCCTCTCTGGCCGACGCAAGGGCTTCGTGCATGCTCCCGACGCTCAGTAGGGCCAGCGCTTGCGAGAAAAGCGATTCGGCAAGCGGGGCCGCAAACTCCGCGCGCTGAGATCGCGCGCTTGCCCGGTGTAGTTCGACGGCCTCGTCGAAGATCGCGATACTCTCGCTTATGCGATTCAGTAGAACTAAACTCGTTGCCTTCACATGGAGCGCCGAAGCCAACTTACCGGCGAAAGCGCGCTCATTTCTACGATGCAAGGTTCGAAACAATTCAACGCTCTCCATGGCAACATCGAAGGCATCGCCTGGAGCGAAGGATTCAAGAGAGATAGCAAGGTTGGTGAGCGACGACGCCAAACCGGAAAGGTGGCTAGGTGGGTCCATCTCTGCGAGTTCGCGTCGCATATCCATGGCGCGCCTGAAGGTGCTGGTTGACTCATGCTTATCGTTAAGGTGATGGAGAACTCGACCGAAGCTCTCAAGTGCCGCTGCGGTATTGGAAAGGTGACTCTGACGATCTTCTCTGAGGAGGGCCTCGTGTAGAGCGACAGACTCTCGTGAAATAGCTAGAGCTCGGCCGTGTTCGCCCTGAGAGGAGAGGTAGCTGGCTTGATTTGAGAGTGCGCTCGCCACCTCTCCGCGGAAGGCGCCTCCGTGGTATCGATCAGCTTGCCGCGTGAGAGATAGCTCAAGTTCGGAATTCTCGAAGGCAAGTCGGAAGTCTCCGAGTTCGGCCTGAGTGGCGGCCAAATTCCCGACCGCGCGAGCTAACTCAATCGTGTAGGTGACGGGGTCAGTTACAGTGAGCTGACGCCATAAGTTGATCGACTCTTGTGATGCGTCAATCGCCTCGTCGTATTGGCCGACTCGGAAGCGCCTGATCGACAGAGTGTTGAGAGAGCTTGCTAAGCCGGGCGTAGGGCCCTGGTTGTCGAGGCGTTCAATCTCGACGATCTGTTCCTGGACCAGCAGTGCCGCCACATCCAGGTCGACATGCTGGCGGACTCCAACGATCTCACCGATAACCTCTCCCAGCCGTGGCATCAAGGGGCGCAGGGCCGGGATGGGAGCGGCTCGAGCGATTGCTTCAGCGCCGTAGGCGATCAACTTGCCGGGATCTTCACTTAGGAAGTTGTACAAGCGAGCAGCGACGTGGGGCCATCGGCGTGCGACCTCGATCAGGACCACAAGTGGTACAACCCGACCTTGGGCGGGCGTCTGCCGATCGAGTACTTCCGCAAGTAGGTCCGGCGCGAACGGATCACGAAGTAGGTCCAGCAATCTGTCTTCAGGGTAGTTGTCTCCAGGAAGGAATGATGCTAAGAAATCCTCCCCGAGGCGATCCGGTTGAAGTGGTTCGAGAACTTGACCGCTAGTCGCGGACGGGTACGGCACACTGTGATCGCGCACGATGGTCTTGGCATCATTACCGAGGTTCAGTGCAGGAAGTAGATGGAGTGCATCTTCTGGGGTAAGTCCTTTGCACAGAGTTCCGACGGCGACCGCGCAGGCCATATCTCGATCCGAGATGGAGATCGGCGGTGGCGAGGCCGTGCGGAGTCCGTTCCAGTGTTGGACCTCGCGCACCAAGAGTTCGCGCGTGAGTAATGTCGGATCATCAGGGGGAGACTCGCGAGACGTCGGATTCAGACCGTCCTCTTCGGCTCGAAGGGTGTCGATCAAGGCCGACATCTGTATCGCAAGCGGCGAGCTGAAAGCAGGCGGATGAAGTGTGGGTTGTCGGTCGCTTGCCCGCCCGAGCGTTCCAAACAGCTCCGTTTCGAAAGCTGTTCGTGCGGTTAGGTACATCCGTAACCGGTCGTCGACGTCGCTGAAGGCGGGCAGACTGTCTCTGCTGGTGGAGAACCCGGCGTCGTCCAAAGTCCTTGCGAGAGTTGGCCAGAACCAGCCCGACCGGCCGAGCAGCAAGAATCGAACCTTGCCGCCACGCGTGTCTACTCTGCTGAGGAGCTCCAGGAGGTCGTCCCGAGGCCACCGCTCTGCATAGTCGATCACAACAAGTGTTGCTAGGGTGTCACAATCATCGCGCTCGGTTGTACTCTCATCCTGGGCTCTTGGCGCGAGGAGGCCCCCATCCAGTTTGTGGCGCGCGAAGAGGGTCGCCCATCCCTCGTCGGCGGCCAATCTCGCCAAGTGTATCGCGAAGCGTGTCTTACCCTGTCCGCCCGCGCCCGTTAACAGTCGCGCAGAATGCTTGTCTTCGGATTTCAGCCACTGCTTGGCGGCTCCGACAGCTTGGTCGCGTCCGACAAAACCCACAAGCTCGTAGCGCGGCGTTAGGAGGCGCGCAGGGCTGGCTGTTCGGGAGACCGACGAGATCGCCTGAAGGGGTTGGAGTGCGAAGATCGGCTCGTCAGCTCTCGTCACCGAGATCGGACTATTGTCGCCGACGGTTATCAACGAGCTGGTAGCGTTCTCTATCTGGATTGATCGGCGGCCGTCGCGAACCATCAGCGGTCTCGTCGAGTGATAGGGCTATTGTCTCCCAGGGTGATGTTTGAGTTTGAGACATCGCCGGCCTCAAGAGTTCGTGATTGTTCTGTCGCTTCTCTGTTCGGCGGCGCTGGCTTAGAGCGAGCCGCTTGCACGATCGCTAGAGCGGTGACGAAGAGACTGACAATTGCTAGGATCCCCGACAAGATGCTAGAGGATTTATCCATGACGTCGAGAGTCTGGCCCGACAGGTAGTAAGTCCACCCACCGAGCACAGCCGTGAACGCGCAGCCGATCACAACCGCCAGGAACCAGTTTCGGCGAGTCATATGGCGTTCCATCCTCGAGGCTGATGCGGATGTTGTCGCGTCTTCTGAACCTGCGGGCACACTGCCACGTGCTTGGTGGCGGCGCTCCCGTCGGGCAAGTCTCCGTGAGGCGTCTTGAGCAAGAGTCAGTTGTTCCTACGAGCCGCCGGGCTACTAGTCATCCCACGTTGGCAAGGCAGGTGGGATTTGTCGCAAGGCAGCTGGCATCGCTTGGCTCCCCTGCTCTGCAAACCAACCGCGAGCGTAGCGGAGGACCGCGCCGCGGCGCAGGCGCCAAGGGCTGCGCAGCTGTGAAACCACGTCGGCGCAGTAGCAGAGAACGAGTTCGGGTGGCGCTTCGTCCAACTCGAGCGCATCGGCCAGCATAGCGTTGGCTGCGTTGTGCGGCCCGCCGCCCTCGTACCCCCAGTTAAACGGCCCTCCCTCCCGGGACAGACTCCGAAGGTGCTCGCGCCGATCTGGCGGTCCGTCGAGCTGGGTTGTGACTACATCGATGCGGAATGGCTCGTCGTCAACGTCGTGACCAAGGCTGTAGCCGTGGTAGGTCCAGTCGGACGGGCTCTTAGGAGCAAGCACGTGTTGGTCATCGTTCGGCGCGAGTACTTCGTTGCTCGTCCATCCGAGGACGAGCTAGGTCTGCTTCGCCTCGCTTCTGCTTCCCGTGCCGCACGCCGGCCGGTGGCGCCAGTCCACGGTCAAGCCCTCGGGGTGGTGAGGTGCAGCTCGGCCCCAGAGGGCGGAGGTTCGGCGGCTCTCCGCGAGGGGCGACTCGAGCCACTCAGAGGTGCGTTGGCTGTCACCTCCAGAGCGTCGTGCGGGTCGCGGGCCTCGTCCTCGCCGTCGAAGATCAAGAACAGGCCGTCAGGGCGGGCTCGGTGGCGGCCAGGTGCTCTGACTGGTCGTCGTCAGGCGAGCCATGGCTTCGCTCCCGTGGTGCGGATCGTGGTGCGAACTAGAGGCCACGAGAGGTTCGTGGAGCGCTCAGAGCCACGCGAGCGACAACAAAGACGCTGGTAGCAGGCTTGAGAAGCGCCTTCCCGAGTTCTTACAAGCCGTCGGTCGCAGGTTCGAATCCTGCCGCGCCCACCGTTTCACCGACCGTGACGAGGCGAGCACGTGACAACCGAGCGCCTCACTTGCCGGCGTGTCTTACTTGGGATCAGGGGGCCGCGGTCGCCGGCTCGCCCCGGCCTTCTCTTCTTCTTCGGCCGGGCCCGATACCCACGATGCGAAGTCACCGATACGTCCGCCCACGATCTGTCGGCTCTTCCTCGTCGCGCGGCTCGCGATGTCCCTAACCTCGCGAGCTGCATCCTTCAAGCCGGGGGTGTCATCTGGCGCCCACGAGTCGAATTGCTGGCTCCGAGCTGTCGCGAACTCGTCGATCTGTGACCGAAGCTCGGTGGCGGCAGCGGGCAGTTCGCCCCGGGTGCGTAGGCGCACCCCATCGAGGGGGGTTACCTTCGTCAGCCGAGCGACGCTGTCGCGGAGCGCGTTGACCAACTCGAGGTCGACCTTGGCGTTCTCGGCGAGCAGCGCCTTCGCAGCTTCCGCCTCCGACTCGAGATGCTCTGGTTCCGCGACGCGGACCTCGTCCAGCTTCAGCGAGCGCCACAACAGCCGGCACTGCTCGGCGAGCACGAGGAGGCGCAGCGAGCGTCGGATGGTCCCTTCCTTCACGAGCCTGCGGGCGAAATCCTGACGGTCGCCGATGCCTTTCGCCAGCGGCATGTCCTCAAGGATCCGGCGGATGTAAGCGCGCAGGCGGTCCGCCGACTGCTGGGCGGTCACCTCGTGCGTCGCGATCGACTCCCAGGTCGTGCGGGAGATGGTACCGGTCCGATCGACCTGCGCTCGGGCATTAGCGAGGACGCGATACAAGCCTGCGAGGTTGCCGACCTCCGTGGTCTCGGCGAGACGCTTGAGGTCGTCGACGTTCTTCGCCACCTCCTCGACAGCGTCAGTCAGCGACTGGATCGCCATTTGGATCGCAGCGAGGGCGATGAGAACTTCGGGCTGAGTGGCTGTAGCGATGCTCTTGACGGGCTTGTTGGAGACGAACCGACCAGTCTTCACGCTTCTTGTGATCTTGCGGAGCTCACTGCGGGTCTCGGCTGTTGGCGCGAGCTGCTTCCATCGTTCGACGCCGAGCTCGACGTAGCGTTTTGCGACGATTCCTGCTTGCACGGCTTGGGGAGTGGCGAAGGAAGCGACCCCTGTCGAGAGCGCCCTGACCGACTCGAGGTCGAGGGTCCTGTCCGGCTTGAGGTCGGCGATGAAGGCATCGACCGCCAGCGCTTCGCCCGTGACGATGAGCCGACCGCCTTCAGCCCAGGCCACGACCTGGTCGTCATCGTCGTCGCCCTCGTAAACCACTACCTCGGCCCTGTCCGGCACCTGGCCTCCCCCGCTCGCGCACTCGACACCATGGCTGTTTCCGGCTTCGACGGTTCGACACCGACCCTGGACGAGTGGCGTCCTGTAACTTCGCGTAACGATCATCGAGCCTGGCGGCGGTACTGATCGACGCTCGCTTGCGGCGGTGGGCAGCGGTCTCGTCCGGGGCAGCATGATCTCATCGCGCGGGCCCAGCTACTGGCGCTGGGTGACGTCGAGCAAGCAGAGGCCCGTTGACTAGATCGGGAGCGGGGCGGCCATCGTTTCCGGAGTTCCGGCCGTTCGGACGCCCCCCCTACACCCAGCGGCGCTGCCCGCAACGGACGCAGACGCTCACTGTGCCGAGAGCAGCGCGTTCCAGGCATCGAACGACTCGAAGATGCCGGCCATGATCTGCTCATCTTGGTCCTGTCGCTCGCCCATTGCGATGGCATAGAGCAAGTAGGCCCAGGTGCACGCGCCTTGCTGGGTGGGGCTGTCCACGGAGCGCTCCAGCTCTCCGATGGTGGCCGGTACGATCCTGCGTTCGATGAGCATGTCGAGGCCGGCCTCGCCGTGGGACGCGAGCTCGTGCGCGCCCTCCACCAGCCGGTCCCGTGCCCGGGCGATCGTCTCGGTTTCTGGCGGCTGGTCATTCAGGGCGACAGTCGCCGCGTCGTCCAGGCCGGTGAACAGCACGCCACCGAGTAGGGAAGCGTGTGAGCGGTCGTAACTCTCGCGCGGGTTCTCGTCGGAGAACACCCATGTCATGACGGCGTCGAGGGTCAGCAGCTCCATTCCGGGGACGTCCTCGCGAGCAAGGCGGGCGAGTGCATCAGTCATGGTCTGACGGGTGATCTCCGACATCGGCCGAACCTCCAATGGGGCGGCCGCACGGAGCCCGGGCGCCCCGGATGGGTTGGATGCACGCACGGTAGCGGCCACCGTGAGGAAGTTCGGCGTCGGGTGACGCGCAAGCGCATAGGGGCGACGCCCGTCGTGTACGGGGAGGCGTCGGGGAGCCGTCAGTCGCAGCTTCGAACCTTGCCGCGCCCAGCATGTCTGAATCGAGACCCTCGGGGTCGCGAGCTGTCGAGGGCGGACTGGCCGGGCCGAGACGGTGCGCGAGTCTCCCGTCGACGCAGGCAGCACGCTCGTCGGCGGGGTGGGCGGGCCCCGCCGTCGATCGCAAGGGCCTGCCCGGGCACGCTTCGCGATCTCCTACGCTCCGCGCCCATGACCAACCCGTCCGTGCGTGAGGTCCTGAATCAGGTGCGCGACGAGTTCGGGCCGCGCTTCGTCGCTGCCCGCGTGGAGGCCGAGAACGAGGCCCGGCGTCTTCTCGACGCTAGGGCTGGGCGCATGACCCGCGAGGAGTTCGTGGAACTCGGGTCGGCGTTCAACCGCCATGAGGTCCAGGGGGTCGTGAAGCTCAACCGATTTTCACCGGCTTTCACGGGCTACTCGATCTTGCGGGCCACCGAGCGCATCGACGAGCTGAACGACGCCATGCGCGTGTTGTGGGGTCCGTCGGAGCCCGATGCTCTGACGCTCGTGGGCAGCGTTCTCCAGAACCGGAGCGAACTCCACGGCGCTGGTTCGTCGCTGCTGACGATGATGATGTACCTCCGCGATCCGGAGCGTTTCGGCATTCTCATCAACGCCACAATGCGCGGCCTAAGGGTGGCGACGGCCGTCGACAAGCCCTACTCAGCCCGTAGCGGCGAGGGCTACGCGCGGTTCAATGACGAACTCCTCGCGTGGCGGCGAACCTGGGAGGTCGCTCCGCAGGAGCACGACGCCATCCTGACGGCCCTTCTTCGCGCGTCCCGCGAGGACGGAGGCGAGACCGCGCCCGATCCGGTCGTCGACCCGCCGGGCCCGTTGGGGACCTCACCGACCGCCGCGCCGACCACGAGTGCGGACGTCGCTCGCGCCTGCCACCTGCCGGTCGAGACTGTGGACGACTGGGTGGGAGCGCTCATGGAGGGACGGCTCCGGCAGGCGTTCTTCCACGGCCCACCGGGCACGGGGAAGACGTGGGTCGCCCGACACCTCGCGGCCCACCTCGCCAGCTCGCCCGAGCACGTCCGCCTCGTGCAGTTCCATCCCGCCTTTTCCTACGAGGACTTCGTGGAGGGGCTCCGGCCCGAGGTCGATCCCGGCTCCGGCGGGCTGACGTACACAGTGCGGCCGGGGCTGTTCCGCGCACTTTGCGCCGAGGCCGCCGCTTCCCCGGACGAGCGGTTCGTCCTCGTCGTCGACGAGATGAACCGGGCCGACCTCGCAGCTGTGTTCGGCGAGCTCCTCCTGCTCCTGGAGTACCGGGGGCAGACCGCCCGGCTCCCGTACTCGCAGGAGCCATTCGGGGTACCGGAGAACCTGCTGTTGCTCGGGACGATGAACACCGCCGATCGCAGCCTCGCGCTTGTCGACTTCGCCTTGCGCCGCCGGTTCCACGCCTTTGGTCTGCGCCCGGACCGGGAGGTCCTGTCCCACTGGCTCAAGGCCCACGACGACCCGTCCGACCTGCCCCTCCGGGTGTTCGACCTGATCGCAGAACGGGTCGGCGCGGACCCGGCGGCGCCCGGCCACTCCTACTGGATGAACAGCGACGACGCCGCGACGCTGGAGCGCACCTGGACCTTCCAGGTGCACCCTTACCTCGCAGAGCTCTGGTTCGACCGGCCCAATCGCCTGGAGGAGCTCGATCGGGAGGTTGGCCTCCTGCTCGGCGAGGGCAGCTGAGGTGCTCCGCCTCCGCGAGTACGCGCCCCAGGAGGCCGACCTCGCGCCCGAGGACCTCCGCGCGATCGTCGCGCTGACCCGCGGCGACGAGGCGCGGGTCTTGCAGTCGGTGACCCCGACAGGAACCGGGCGTCACGTCGTCGTTCCTGGGCCGTTCGTCGGGCGGCTCCGCCTACCCAGCGGACTCGTGATCGACATTCGCAGCCGTTTCGACCTCGCCGAGCTCACGGCACTGCTCGCCACCTACGTCGGCGCGCCGTCCCTCCTCCGTGACGACCCCGTCCCCTCCGGTGAGGACGACGCGGGCCTCGTCGACCTCATCGCCGTCGCGTTCGTCGACGAGCTCGAGAGACTCGTCGGTCGCGGCCTGCCGAAGGGGTACGTCGAGCGCACCTTCACCCGGCCGCCGTTCGCTGGCCGGCCCGACGTCGCCACCCACCTGCGCCGACACGCCGGTCGCGCGGACCGCCTTGTCACCCGAGCGCAGCGGATCACCCAGGACATCGCGGTGAACCAGGTACTGGCCCATGCCCACGCCCTGTTGTTGCGAGCACCGCTGCGGCGCCCACGCACTCGTAGTCGGTTGACGGCGATGGTCCCCGCCCTCTCCGCCATCAGCCGGCCCGTCGACGTCGACCGCGCGATCCGCCTCGCGCGACCCCGGCTGCCCGCCCACTGCCGAGACGTGTTCGACCTCGCAGTGCTCGTCGTCCGCGGGACCAGCCTGCTTCCCGAGGGCGTCGACCGACAGGGGGCCGCCGTTCTGTTCCCGATGCCGAAGGTGTGGGAGGCGTACGTCGAGAAGGCGATCTCCGACGAGGCCCCTTCCGAACACCGCGTCGCTCGGCAGGTGCCCGTGCCGATCACTGAGCCGCCGGACCGCACAACCGGTCACGCCGACGTCGTGGAGTACGACGACGACGGCCGCCCGGTCGCCGTCTACGACGCCAAGTACAAGCACTTCGGTCGCCCGAGCACCGACGACCTCTTCCAGGTCTTCACCTACTGCCGGCGCCTCCGCTGCGAGCGCGGCGTCCTGGTGCTTCCGGGCCAGGGGGAGAGCTGGACCGTCGGGATGGGCGAGGTGACGATCGCGCTCCGCGGTCTGCCGGTCCTTGCGGCGCGTGGCGTGGAGTGAGATCTACCGGCCAACTACCCTGTGCGCGTGATCACGGGCGAGTTGAAGAACAAGGTCGACCGGGTGTGGGACGCCTTCTGGTCCGGCGGCATCTCGAACCCCCTCGAGGTCATCGAGCAGATCACCTACCTGCTCTTCATCCGCCGACTCGACGAGCTTCAGACGACGAAGGAGCGCAAGGCGCGCGTCACGAAGCAGGGTCTCGAGAACCCGATCTTCCTGCAAGACACGGATCACCTGCGCTGGAGCCGCTTCAAGGGGCTTGGGAGCCCACAGGCCATGTACCAGGTTGTCTCCGAAGAGGTTTTCCCGTTCCTCCGCGAGCTCGGTAGCGACGGGTCCACCTACACCGCGCATATGCAGGATGCACGGTTCACCATCCCCACCCCATCGCTGCTTTCCCGTGTCGTCGACATGCTTGACGACATCCCGATGGAGGAGCGCGACACCAACGGTGACCTCTACGAGTACCTACTCGGAAAGCTCGCCAGCGCCGGAGTCAACGGCCAGTTCCGCACACCACGTCACATCATCAACCTCATGGTGGCCATGATGGCGCCCGGCCCCGAGGATTCGATCTGCGACCCCGCCTGCGGCACGGCGGGTTTCCTCGTCGCGGCCTCGGAGTACGTCCGGAAGAACCACTCCACGGTCCTCACCGATCCAGCTGTGCGGCAGCACTTCAGCCGCGGCATGTTCCATGGCTACGACTTCGACTCGACCATGCTGCGGATTGGCAGCATGAACATGCTGATGCACGGCATCGACTCGCCCGACATTCGCTACCGCGACTCGCTGTCCGAGGGCGCGAGCGAAGACACGGCGAAGTACAGCGTCATCCTCGCCAACCCGCCGTTCGCCGGCTCGCTCAACTACGAGGAGACCTCGAAGGACCTCCAGCGGGTCGTCAAGACGAAGAAGACGGAACTGCTGTTCCTCGCGCTCTTCCTCAAGCTGCTCAAGCCGGGCGGTCGCGCGGCCGTAATCGTTCCGGACGGCGTGCTGTTCGGCTCGTCCACGGCCCACAAGGGGATACGGAAGGCGCTCGTCGAGGACCAGAAACTCGACGCCGTGGTTAAGCTTCCGTCGGGCGTGTTCCGCCCTTACGCAGGGGTCTCGACGGCGGTCCTGGTCTTCACGAAGACCGACTCCGGCGGCACCGACGACGTCTGGTTCTACGACGTCCGCGCCGACGGCTTCTCCCTCGACGACAAGCGCAACGCGGTCCAGGCCAACGACTTGCCCGATGCCCTCAACCGCTGGACCTTGCGTACCACGACCGAACACGGTCGCGCACGCACCGAGCAGTCGTTCGTCGTTACGAAGGCCGACATCGTCGCTCAGAGCTATGACCTATCGCTCAGTAGATATAAGGAGGTCGTGACTGACGCAACCGAGCACCGGTCCCCCCTCGAGATAATCGCCGATATCCAGGACCTCGAAGGGCAGATTGCCGAGGGGCTGGAAGAGTTGAGAACGATGCTCAAGTGAATTTCACAATGGTGCCATTTCTCGACGCCGTCGAGGACGTCTCAGCAGGGAACCGAAAGATTCCTCGGGCAGAGTTCTCGGAATATGGCCGCCACCCCGTGGTCGATCAGGGACAGAAGCTCATCGCCGGCTACACCGACAGCGCCGACCTCCTCGCTAGGACGAATGGGCCAATCATCGTGTTCGGCGACCACACGCGAGCGTTCAAGTACGTGGACTTTCCATTCGCAATGGGGGCCGACGGTGTTAAACTTCTCCGTTGTCGCGACGAATTCTACCCGAAGTTCGTCTATCACTACTTGCGGTCCTACGACCTTCCGAGTGCAGGCTATTCTCGACACTTCAAGTTCTTGAAGAGGATCGACGTACCGAAGCCACCACTGGTCGAGCAACATCGTATCGCGTCGATTCTCGACAAAGTCGATGCGATTCGCTCGTGGCGATCTAAGGCCCTCCATCATCTAGACCTGCTCGAGCGGTCAATCTTTCACGAATTGGTCGGAGACGACGACTGGCGTTCGGTCACCACGGCTCGCCGAGGAAAGAACTCTGCCGGCTGGGAATGGGTTCCGTTGAATCGCGTCGCTCGGATGGCGACCGGGCACACCCCGGATCGGACGCGGCAAGGCTACTGGGATGGTGATATTCCTTGGGTCTCGCTCCCGAAGATCAGAGAGCTTGATGGTCGGATGGCCGTGGACGTCGAGCCCAAGGTTACTGAAGCGGGTATTGCGAACTCCTCGGCGGTGGTCCTTCCCGCGGGCACGGTGTGCTTCTCCAGGACCGCATCTGTCGGCTTCGTGACTAAGCTAGGGCGGCCCATGGCCACATCCCAGGACTTTCACAATTGGACCCCCGGCGACTCACTCGACTCGGACTACCTGATGGCCGCACTACGCTTTTCGCGCCTGCATCTCCTCTCTGCGAGTGACGGTTCTATTCATCGAACTATCTACCAGCGCGTCGCGGAGAGATTCCACATCCTTCTTCCGCCGCTTGAGGTACAACGAGATTTCGCAGCGCGAAAGCAGCGGGTCGACATCGAGCGCTCGAACGCTCAGCGATCTCTGGCGGCAATTGAAGAGATGCTTCGGTCTCTGCAGTCTCGTGCCTTCGGGGGCGAACTCTGATGGGCAACTTCGACTTCGTTCGCGAGACCATGCCGACGGTCTATCCCGACTGTGAGAGGGCCGAGTCGTACCTGGCGAGCGACCCGCGCTCCGCCTGCTTCTACGCCCGTCGCGCGGAGGAGATTCTCGTTGGCCACCTGTACGACGTGCTCGCCCTCCCAGCGCCCTACAGGGACGACCTCTCGGCCCGGATCAACGAAGCCGCCTTCAAAGCCGTCGCCGGAGCGGGCATCGCCCAGAAGCTGAATCTGATACGGAAGCTTGGCAACACCGCGGTCCATGACACGCAGCCGATCCCTCCACGAGCCGCGCGGGACGTCCTGCGGGAGTTGCACCACGTGATGGTGTGGGCCGCGTTCCGGTACTCGGCGAACCCCCAAACCGTGCCGACGCAGACGCAGTTCGACCCCGCGCTCGCCGCGAGAGCAGCGCCCCTCTCGCGGCAGGAGGTCGCGAAGCTCGCCGAGAAGTTTCAAGCGCAGGACGAAGCCCACGCGAAGGCGCTCGCGGAGAAGGACGAGCTGGCGCAGGCGAAGGACGCCGAGATCGCCGAGCTCCGGGCGACGATCCGCGCCGCTCAGTCGGCCAAGACGAGGGTCGACGACCACGACTATACCGAAGCCGAGACCCGCGACCTATTCGTCGACGTCCTGCTCGCCGAGGCCGGCTGGCCGCTCGCCGACGCCCGGGACCGTGAGTTCGCGGTCTCCGGGATGCCGAACAACGGCGGGACCGGCTACGTCGACTACGCGCTATGGGGCGCCGACGGTCTTCCGCTCGCCGTCGTCGAGGCCAAGCGGACCACCAAGAGCGCCTCGAACGGGCAGGAGCAGGCGAGGCTCTACGCCGACTGCTTGGAGAAGCAGTTCGGCCGCCGCCCGGTCATCTTCTTCACCAACGGCTACGAGCACTGGGTGTGGGACGACGCGGCCGGCTACCCGCCGCGGGAGGTCCAGGGGTTCTTCACCCGCGACGAGCTGGAGCTGATGATCCAGCGGCGGCAGACCCGGACGCCGCTCTCAGACGCCCCGATTGACGGCGGAATCGTCGAGCGCCCGTATCAGCACCGGGCGATCCGCGCAGTGGACGGCGCGTTCGACGCCAAGCAGCGAGACGCCCTGCTCGTCATGGCCACTGGATCGGGCAAGACCCGCACGGTCATCGCGCTCGTCGATCAGCTGATGAGGGTGAACTGGGTCAAGCGGGTGCTGTTTCTCGCCGACCGTACCGCGCTGGTGAACCAGGCCTTGAGTGCCTTCAAGGCTCATCTGCCGTCGGCGACGACTGTCAACCTGGTCACCGAGAAGGCTGTCGACGGCCGCGTGTACATCTCGACGTACCCGACGATGCTCAACCTGATCAACGAGATCGACGGCGGGCGGCGGAAGTTCGGGCCCGGATACTTCGACCTCGTCGTGATCGACGAGGCGCACCGATCGGTCTACCAGAAGTACGGTGCGATCTTCGACTGGTTCGACTCGATGCTCGTCGGGCTGACTGCGACCCCGAAAGACGAGGTTGACCACAACACCTACCGCCTTTTCCACCTCGAGGACGGGGTGCCTACTGACGCTTACAGTCTGGACGAGGCCGTGGAGCAGGGTTACCTCGTACCCGCCCGCGGGATCTCCGTCGGCTCGACGTTCCTGCGGCAGGGCATCCGCTACGCGGATCTAAGTCCCGAGGAGAAGGACCAGTGGGACTTGCTCGACTGGGGAGAGGACGGCGCGCCCGACGCAGTCGGCGCCGAAGAGGTCAACCGGTTCCTGTTCAACGAGGACACTGTCGACCAGGTCCTCGCACACGTCATGAACAAGGGCCACAAGGTCGCCGGTGGTGACCGACTCGGCAAGACGATCATCTTCGCCAAGAACCAGCACCACGCCGAGTTCATCGTGAAGCGCTTCGACCTCCAGTGGCCGCACTTGGCCGGATCGTTCGCCCGTGTGATCACCTCCGGCTCGGACTACGCCCAAAACCTCATCGACGACTTCTCCACCGTCGAGAAGCCCCCGCACATCGCGGTCTCGGTCGACATGCTCGATACCGGCATCGACGTGCCCGAGGTGGTCAACCTCGTCTTCTTCAAAACGGTGCGGTCGAAGAGCAAGTTCTGGCAGATGATCGGCCGCGGAACGCGGCTTCGCCCCGACCTCTACGGGCCGGGCCACCCGAAGGAGGACTTCTTCGTCTTCGACTTCTGCGGCAACCTCGAGTTCTTCAGCCAAGACCTGCCAGGCGCTGAGGGTTCACTGCAGAAGTCCCTGACCCAGCGGCTCTTCGAGGCCCGCCTCGGCCTCGTCGTACACCTCGATGCCGCCCACACCCACGCGGAATTGCGCGAAAGCGCCGCGACGATTCTCCACGAGTTCGTCGCCGGCATGAGCCTGGACAACGTCCTCGTCCGTCCGCACCGCCAATGGGTGGAGCGCTTCGCGCAGCGTGATGCCTGGACGACGGTCTCGGACGACGACGCCGAACAGATCCTTAGCCACCTCGCCGGCCTTCCGTCGGCCGCAGCGAAGGACGAGGAGGACGCGAAGCGCTTCGACCTTCTCGTGCTGCGTCGTCAGCTCGCCCAGCTCGAAGGCGACGCGGTCACCGCCGAACGGCTCCGCGAGCAGATCCAGGACGTCGCCGCCGCCTTGCTTGGCAAGACCGCAATTCCCGCGGTGGCCCAGCAACAGGAACTGCTCGACGAGGTCGCGGGCGAGCATTGGTGGACCGACGTCACCCTGCCGATGCTCGAACTCGCGCGTCTCCGCATCCGCGGGCTCGTCCGCTTCGTCGATAAGACTTCGCGCAACCCCGTCTACATCGACTTCGCCGACCAGCTCGGCGACGCCGTCGACGTCGTCCTGCCCGGCATCACTCCGAGCACTGACTTCGCACGGTTCCGCGCCAAGGCCGCTGCTTACCTCCGGCAGCACGATGACCACGTGGCGCTCCAGAAACTACGGCGGAACAGGCAGCTCACGCCCGAGGATCTGTCGTCGCTCGAGGAGATGCTCTTGGCCAGTGGCGCTGGACAGCAGAACGACATCGAGTCGGCGGCGCAGCAGGCCGAGGGGCTCGGGCTGTTCGTTCGCTCGCTCATCGGGCTCGATCGGCAAGCGGCGACCGAGGCCTTCGCCGGCTACCTCGACGGCAGCACGTTCAGCGTCGACCAGATTCGCTTCGTCAACCTCATCGTCGACGAGCTGACCGCCAACGGCGTGATGGAACCAGGGCGGCTCTTCGAGTCGCCTTACACCGACCGCTCCTCGGCGGGTATCGATCACTACTTCCCGAGCTCCGACGTCGATGTGATCGTCGACATCCTTCACGAGGTGAAGAGCCACGCTGCTCCTGCGGACGTGGCCTGAGCCGCGGCCGCTAGGGGTGATGGGGTCGGGCGGCCCAGGACGGTCCTGCCCAGTCGTCGTCCGCGAGCCTTCCCGAAGGCGTCGTCTCGGGTGCCCCGGAGCTCATGATCGCACGCTCAAGACTGGCGCACGGTCACTGTCGTGGACCGCGGCGAGCTGCGGTCCGGGCTCCAAGGGCAACTCAAGATCGCCCGCGTGGTGTGGATCGTGGTGCGAACTGGAGGCTATGGGGGACTCCTGGAGCCTCCAGAGAGACGCGAGTGAGAACAAAGTCGCTGGTAGGAGTCTCGGGACACAACTTCCGGTGTCTTACAAGCCGTTGTTCGGAGAGCGCCGTCTTGTCGAACTGTGCTGCGCCTCATCCAGCCAGGGCCGCATCAATGAGGACGGCGGCGCCGGCGTGGAGCTCGCCGCGGCTGACATACGTGTTCTTGAGGAAGTCAGCTTGGCCCATGAGGTCAGCCTTCATGCGGTCGGTAAGCGTCATCTCGTCGTCGAGGATCGTGGCGTAGGTGCGGCGCCAGGTGTGTGGAGTCATCCAGCCGAGTCCCACCTCCTCACGCACGGAGCGCAGCGTGCGACGCACGTTCGACGGCCAGCGGTAGGTGATGCGCCCGTCTCGCGCGGCTGCTGGGAACAGCGGCCACCGGTCCTCGCCCGGCTGGGCGAGACGTTCGCGGAGGAGGTCAGCGGTGAACTGAGGAAGCGGGATGACGCGGAGAGCGGCCTCGCTCTTGCCGTCGTGGCGCACGAGGCCTTTGCCCTTCACCCACGTCACGTTGCCCGCGATGGTGACCACCGGCACCCTCATCGGGCCGTCCTGGGCGCGGACCGGCACGCCGTCGAGGTTCACGTCGAGCCGACGGACCGCCAGTGCCTCGCCAATGCGCAGGCCCGTGCCGAGAGAGAAGCGCACTAGCTCCGGCAGTTCCGCGGCCCGCGCGACCCGCTGGAGGCGCCGGACTCGGTCGTCGTCCGAGGTCTGGTCGAACCAGTCGAGCAGGGCCTGACGCTCGTCGATGGTCAGGCCCCGGGGCTTCTTCTTGGCCTGGCCCCTCGGCTGCTCGATCCGGTCGAGCTCCCGCACCGGGTTCGTTGGGAGAGCCTCGTGGAGCACCCCGACCTGGAGGACACCGCTGACGATTGAGCGGAGCGTGCGGCGCGTGGAGGGTGCGTAGCGGGGCCCGAGGGCCTCGAGGAAGGCATCAAGGCGCGCGACGGTGCACTCGCGCAGATGGAGGGCGCCCAGGGCCGGGAGGACCGTACGGCCGAGGTGGTACGCGTACAGCGCATGGGTCGAGTCCTCGCGCTTGCGGTCCACCTTCGCGAGGTAGAGCTCGGCCGCGTCCTTGAACCGCGACGCGGGAGTGAGCGTGCTGCCACCGCCCGAACCTCGCTGGCGGTCCTGGATCGTCTGGTGCAGCGCGCCCCGCGCCGCCGTCTTCGAAGGACCCTGCTTCCACAGCCGACGGGTCACTCCGTCGTGATCGCGGAAGCGGCAGCGGGCCACCCAGACGCCGGCGGACTCTTCTTTAGTGGTGATCGCGCCAGGCGTGCCGAGGGGGAGTGGTGGACGGGCCATCGAAGGCTCCCGGACGAGGCTCGGAGGAGTTTCCGGCCGGTAAACGGCCGGTCGATCTCCGGGAGGAAAGCACCGCAGGCCCGACACCTGCAACGATGGGTGCGCCGTCAGGGACTCGAACCCCGAACCCAGTGATTAAGAGTCACTTGCTCTGCCCATTGAGCTAACGGCGCGTGATCGAGACTCTAGCAAGCCAGCGATCTCGATCCGACAGCGGGTGGTCCACTGCCGTCCGGGTGAGTGACGGGACTTGAACCCGCGACACCTGGGATCACAACCCAGTGCTCTGCCAACTGAGCTACACCCACCATGGTCTCTCCGGGACGCCCCGGTGAGCCGTGGACCAGCGTACAAGCCGGGTGCGAGCCGGTTGCGACCGGCTCCCGTCAGACCGACCCCTCATCGTCCCAGTGGTAGACGACGTCGTTGAAGGCCGCGGTCGGGAAGACGAAGAAGACGCGCACCGAGCCGTTGCCGGCGGCTCGGATGCCGTGCTCGACGTCGCCCGGCAGGTGTACGACCGCGCCCGGCCCGACGGACACGGCTTCGCCGCCGACGTCGACGACGGCTTCGCCCTCGTGGATGTAGTAGATCTCCGGGGCGCTGTGGCGGTGGCGGCCCATCCAGCCGTCCTCGTCGAGCACCGCGACGCCGGTGGTGACGGCAGCCGGCACGGTGTCCGCGCCGTCGCCGATCAGGCACCAGCGCAGGCGCCCGCGCACGGGGTCGTTCCAGACGACCCACTCGCAGTCCTCGGGCGTGGCGACCAGGCCCGGGGACCGGTCGGCCCCCAACGTCGTGACGGCGTGCGCCATCCAGCCTCCTCGTGCAGGGCGTGGACGTGGACGAGCCCCGCGATGCTGGAGGCGTACGACAAGAGGGTGTCCGGCCGGGAGCGGGCCGGAAACGTGACTCAGGCCCCCGGCGGCGGCGCCTGCCCGCCGGCCGGGCCGGGCTCGGCGGATTCGGCGGCGACGACGCCGGCGCGGTCGTCGGCAACGACGGAGGCGGCCGCGGCCTGGGCCTCCTCGCTGGTCGGACCGGGCAGCGGCACGAAGGCCGTGCGCCGGTAGTACTCCAGCTCGCGGATCGACTCGCGGACGTCGGCGAGCGCGCGGTGCGCGAGGCCCTTCTCGGGCTGCGCGTAGTACACCCGCGGGTACCAGCGCCGGCACAGCTCCTTGATCGAGCTGACGTCGACCATGCGGTAGTGCAGGTAGCCGTCGAGCTCGGGCATGTCGCGGGCGATGAAGCCGCGGTCGGTAGCGATCGAGTTGCCGCACAGCGGCGCCGAGCGGCCCTCGGGGACGTGGGCGCGGACGTAGTCGAGGACGAGCTTCTCGGCCTCGGCCAGCGTCACCGTCGAGCGCCGCACCTCGTCGGTCAGCCCCGACGTGGCGTGCATGTCGCGCACGACCTCGGGCATGGCGTCGAGGGCCTCGTCGGACGCGTGGATGACCACGTCGACGCCCTCACCGAACGGCACGAGGTCGGCGTCGGTCACCAGCGCGGCGATCTCGATCAGCGCGTCGTGGCGCAGGTCGAGGCCGGTCATCTCGCAGTCGATCCACACGAGCCGGGCGTTCACGTGACGAGACCCTAACGCCGCACGAGGCGCCCGGCCCCTCGACCGTCGACGAGGAAGGGGTCGAGCAGCCCCGGGGTGACGTCGCCGACGAGCTCGAGCGCGCGGTCGACGCCGACGTCGAGCACCTCGTAGCGCCCGCGCCCGGCGGCCGTGACGGCGTGCAGGGTCACGAGCCCGGCGCGGCGCTGGGTGAGCGACTGCGTCAGCCGCCAGCCGATCACCCCGCCGCGGCGCAGCACGACCGTGCGGCGCACCCAGGCGCCCTGGCGCGCGACGAGGTGCTCACGGGTGAGTGCGTGGCCCAGCGAGCGGATCCGGTCGAGCGCGAGCAGCGCCGCGCCGACCAGCAGGATCGGCACGACGACGCCGTCGGCGGGCGCCTCGGGGAGGGCGAGCAGCACCGCGGCGACCACCGCGGCCGGCCCGAACCCGCGGATCAGCCGGCGCAGCACGGCCGCGCGGGGGTGGCGCTGCAGCGGCGCCCGCGTCCCCTCGTCGTCCGGCACGCCGAGCACACCGGCCGCGACGCGGTGGGCCTCCCGGCGCGGCATGGCGGGTCCGAGCGCGCCGACGTGCTCGCCCTGCCCGTCGGCACGCAGTCCCGTGGTGAGCGCGAGCGGGCGGGCGCCGCGGCCCAGGCGCACGAGCAGCGGCTCGTCGAGCTCAACCCCGCGCAGGCGACGGCCCTCCAGCGACAGCGTCCGGCGGGTGAGCAGGCCGCGGCGCAGCACGAGCCCGCCGTCCTCGGCGCGGGTCAGGCGGTAGCCCCACCAGCCCTCGACGAACACCACGGCGGCGCCGACGACCGCGGTGACCAGCAGCGCCGCCGCGCCGAGCCAGATCGGGGCCTGCCCGGCGGTCTCCTCGACGGTCTCGGCGTCGGGCCAGAGGGAGAACTCCTCGGCGAGCCGGAAGAGCCCGACCCACACGGCGCCGACGACGGCGAGCGCGGAGAAGGTCAGCGGGGCGAACCGCACCCACGTCCAGCGCAGGCGCGCCAGCTCGGGCGGCTCGTCGGTGCCGGTCCCGACCTCGTCGCCGCCGAGCAGCAGCGCGCGCAGTCGCTCCGCCTCACCGCGCCGCACGGCGTCGAGGGTCAGCTCGGCGTCGTCGCCCCCCTCGCGCCGTCCGGTGCCGACGCGCACCACGGCGAGGCCGAAGAGGCGGTGCGCCGGGTTGGCGGTGAGGTCCGCGGTGCGGATGCGGTCGCGGTGCACGCTGCGGTGGTGGCGGCGCAGCAGCCCCGTGCGCAGCTCGACGCGGTCGACGCCGACACGGTAGGTCGTCGTGAACCAGCGCGAGACGCCGTACACGAGCACGGCGACGGCGAGCGCGAGCCCGCCCCACAGGCGCCACCGGTCGTCGGCGGAGCCGCCGGTGATCGCGATGACGAGCAGCACGGGGACGAGCTTGACCAGGTCGACGACGGGGTGGACGACGAGCATGCGGCGGTCCAGGCGCCGCCAGTCGGTGGCCGCGGCGCTCACGTGGCGTCGCCGCCGAGGGTCTCGGTGACGCGGGTGAGCCGGTCGGCGAGCGCGACGGCGGCGTCCGCGTCGAGGCCGTCGATGGCCAGCGCGCCGCTGGCGGAGGCCGTCGTCACGGTGACCGACGACAGCCCGAACAGGCGCTGCAGCGGGCCGCGGTCGGTGTCGACGGTCTGGACGCGCGAGATCGGCGCGATCCGCCACTCCAGGCTCAGCCAGCCCGAGAGGGTGTGCACCGCGTCGTCGGTCATCTCCCAGCGGTGCAGCGCGTAGCGGACGCGGGGGACGACGAGCCCGTGCACGACGCCGACGACGAGCGTGGCGGCGCCGGTGACCAGGAGCACGTCCGCGATCCGGGGGACCACGACGGCCGCGACGACCTGGGGGAGCAGCACGACGAGCGTGCCGATCACCGAGCGCAGCGTCCACCAGGCGCGGGCGCGCGGACTGACGCGGTGCGCCGGCGCGCGCAGCCGCGGGCCGGGCGCCTCCGGCGTCGTCACGGTTCCAGTCTGCCTGGGCGTTGTGCGTGCCTGCCCGTGCTGGGACACGGGCAAGCACTCACGAGGCCGAAGGCCCAAGCTCCGACTTGAGGACCTTGCCGGTGTTGTTGCGGGGCAGCTCGTCGACGAACTCGACGTCGCGGGGCGAGGCGAAGCGCGCGAGGTTGTTCTTCACGTGGTCGCGCACCTGATCGGCGTCGACCGAGGCCCCGTACTCGAGGACGAGGTAGGCGGCCAGGCGTTGGCCGTACTCCTCGTCGTCGACGCCGACGACGGCGGCCTCCTTGACGCCCGGCATCTCCGCCAGCAGGTTCTCCACCTCGCCCGCGTGGATGTTCTCCCCACCCGAGACGATCATGTCGTCGGCGCGGCCGGAGATGAACAGCAGGCCGTGGCGGTCGAAGTGCCCGAGATCGCCCGTGCCGAGCATGCCGTCGACCTGCTCGGTCTCGCCGCGCCCGCCCGTGTAGCCGGTGAACAGCATCTCGTTGCCCACGAAGATCCGCCCGGTCTCCCCGGCGGGCAGCTCCCGGTCGTCGTCGCCCAGGATCTTCACGACGGTGCCGGCCGGCGGGCGCCCCGCGGTGCCCGGCTCCTGGCGCAGCTCCTCGGGCTTGGCGATCGAGGCCCAGGAGACCTCGGTGGAGCCGTAGAGCATGTAGAGCTTGTCGCCGAACGTGTCGAGGAACTCGGTGACCTTGGCCGGCGGCATCGCCGAGCCGGTGGCGGTGACCGTGCTCAGGCACGACACGTCGTACCGGGCCTTGACGTCGTCGTCGAGCTCGAGGATGCGCTGCAGCATCACCGGCACCGCGAACATCGACGTGCAGCGGTGGCGGGCGATCGCGGCGAGCGCGTCCTCCGGGTCGAACTTGCGGCGCAGCACCAGCGTCGAGCCCATCAGCGACCCGATCTGGAACGCCGCGAAGCCCCACGTGTGGAACAGGGGCGCGGAGACCAGCGCGGGCTCGCGGGCGGTGAGCGGGATGCGGGAGAGGATCGCGTTGACCGGCCCTATCCCGCTGATCGACGGCCGCTCGGCGCCCTTCGGCGTGCCCGTGGTGCCCGAGGTCAGCACGATCGTCCTGCCGATCGGGGGCTTGGTGGGCAGGTCCTGCGAGCCGTCGGCGCCGATGAGGCCCTCGAGGGTGTCGTCGCCCCACCGCCCGCTGCTCTCGGTCCACGCCCACACGCGCGTCACGTCCGACGGCACCTGCTCGAGGCGGTCGGCGAGGTCGCCGTCGGCGACGACCGTCGTGATCCCCTGCTCCTCCGCGACGGCCTTCATCTGCGCGGGCGAGAGGCCGGTGTTGAGCAGGACGACGTCGGCGCCGAGCTTGCTCACCGCGAGCATCGTCTCGATCGGCCCGCGGTGGTTGCGGCAGAGCACCGCGACGCGCGAGCCGGGGCCCACGCGGCGGTCGGCGAGGGCGCGGGCCAGCCGGTCGGTGCGCTCGTGGATCTCGCGGAACGTGACGGTGCCGCGGTCGTCGATGACCGCGACGCGGTCGGGGTGGCGCCAGCGCGAGACGACGTAGGCCGTGGTCGGGGTGAACCCGTAGCGGTAGAGCGCCTGGGGGAACATCGCCAGCCGGTGCGGCGGGATCGGGGCGACGACACCCGCGCCGGTCAGCAGCCGCACCCCGGTGGCGAGCTCGGTGGGGGTGCCGAACGGGGTCTTCACCAGTGCACTCCAGGGAGAAGTCGGGCCATGGCCTGGGCGCCGCGGGAGAGCGGGCCCGTGTCGAGGGTCCGGGCGTCGTCGTGGTCGGACGGAGCACTACCCTCGCGCGCTGCCGCTGATTCCGGGAACACGCGGTAGGCGACGTGCATGACGGCGTCCTTGACCCGCGGGGTGAGCGCGCCGGACACCGCGCCGAAGGTGCCGAGCAGCGTCCCGACGTGCTTGGGCCGGTCGATCAGCGCGCGCATCACCTTGTCCGCCGCCTCCTCCGGGGAGTCGGTGGGGAAGGCGTCGTAGATCCGTGTCGGAGCGATCATCGGCGTGCGCACCAGCGGCATGTGCACCGTCGTGAACGTGACGCCCTCGCCGAGCACCTCGGTGGCGACGATGTCGGCCCACGCGTCGAGCGCGGCCTTGCTGGCGACGTAGGCGGAGAACCGCGGCGGCCCCGTCTGCACGCCGATCGAGGAGATGTCGACGACGTGGCCGAAGCGCCGCTCGAGCATGTGCGGCAGCAGCGCGAGGGTGAGCCGGATCGCGCCGAAGTAGTTGATGGCCATCGTGCGCTCGAAGTCGTGGAAGCGGTCGAGCTCGAGGCGCACGCCGCGGCGTATCGAGCGCCCGGCGTTGTTGACCAGCATGTCGATGCCGGTGTCCGGCCCCGCGTGGTCGTTGATCATGGTCTTGACGAGCGCGTCCACCGACTCGCCGTCGGTGATGTCGCACGAGTACACCCACCCCTGCCCTCCGTCGCGCTCGATCTCGCGCTTGACCTCCTCGAGCTCCTCGGTGCGGCGCGCGACCAGCAGCGGGACCCCGCCGGCGCGGGCCACCTTGAACGCGGTCTCGCGCCCGATGCCCGAGGACGCGCCCGTGATCACCACGCGGCGGCCCTGCAACGGCCCGCCCGGGCGGGGGCGGCGGTGGCGGTTGGGGTCGAGGTGCTCGCGCCACCAGGCGACCAGCGCCGGCGCGTAGTCGCCGATCTCGGGGAAGGTGACGCCGCTGCCGGTGAGCGCGCGGCGGGTGTCGTCGGTGGTGAAGCGCGCGCCGAAGGTCAGGTGGGGCAGCACCTCGGGCGGGATGTCGAGCTCGGCCAGCGCGATGTCGCGCGCGGCGGCGACCGGCGCGAGCCGCTGGGCCGCGGCGGCGCCCCGGCGCACGAGGTCGCCGACCGGCGCGGGCATCGTCGCCTGCAGCTGCGGGGCGCCGAGCGCGGCGGCGAACGCGTTGTAGACCTCGGAGAGCGGCTGCGGGCGCGGGTGGACGAGGTGGAACGCGCGGTGGTCCAGCCCGGGCCGGTGGACGAGGTGCACCATCGCGTCGGCGACCACGTCGACCGGGACGATGTTGGTGGCGCCGAGCTCGGGTACCGCGATGCGCAGGGCACTGAGCCAGTTGTCCGGGGCGAACCGGCCGAGCAGGGAGATCGCGGTCAGCAGGTAGTACGGCCCGTCGATCTTGTCCATCTCGCCGGTCCGCGAGTCGCCGACGACGACCGCGGGCCGGTACACGCGCCACGGCACCGTCGACTCCTCGCGGACGATGCGCTCCGCGCGGTACTTGGTCTCGTGGTACGGGTTGCCGAAGGTCTGCCCGACGTCGAGGTCGTCCTCGGTGAAGGTGCCCGCGTACTCGCCGGCCACGGCGACCGAGGAGACGTGGTGCAGGCAGGAGGCCCCGAGGCGTGCGGCGACCTCGACGACCCCGCGGGTGCCGTCGACGTTGGCGGCGCGGTTGACCTCGTCGTCGGCGGTGATGTCGTAGACCGCGCCGAGGTGCAGGACGTGGTCGACCCGCCCGGCGAGCCCGTCGACCTCGGCGTCGTGCAGGCCCAGCCGCGGCCGGGTCAGGTCTCCGACGACGGGCACGACCTTCTCGTGGCCCTCGGTGTCGGCGAGCCGCCGCAGGAGCCGGTCGCGCGAGCCCTCGCGCACCAGCGCGTACACGGCCTCGCAGTCGTCGCGGGCGAGCAGCCGCGCGAGGACCATCCGCCCCAGGAACCCGGTACCGCCGGTCACCAGATACCGCATGGCGCAGGATCGTGGCACAGGCCACCTCCCGTCGCCACGGGTGGTTACCGGCGGGTCACCGCGCCCCTCATCGATCCGGGTCGGCCATCTCCTCGACGTCCTCGTCGACCCGGTCGCCGACCGCGGCGACCTCCTCGGTGGTCTTCTGCTCGCGGGGCTGCGCCGGGTCGAGGCCCTCGACGAGCGCCTCCTCCTCGTTGTACTCGCCGACGTAGCGCTGCTCGATGTCGGCGGCCTCGCGGCGCTGCTCGCTCGGGGGCTCGCTCGGGGGCTCGCTCATGGGCGCGACGGTAGGGCATCGCGGCGGGCGCGGTCGGGTAGGAGGGCGGGGTGGACTCCCGGGACCTGCCGTCCGAGCAGCAGCGTGCGCTGCGCCGGGCCGACGACGCCGGGTTCCGGGCGCCGATGCTCGCGACGCTGTCGAAGGAGCATCCTGGGCGGGCGGGGCTGGACGCGGCGGGGTGGGTGTTCGAGCGCAAGCTCGACGGTGTGCGGGTGATCGCCTCCCGGGAGCGGGGCGAGGCGCCGCGGCTGTGGTCGCGCAACCGGAAGCCGATGGACGCGAGCTACCCCGAGATCGTCGAGGCGCTCGACGCGCACGGGCCGGAGCGTTTCGTCGTCGACGGGGAGATCGTCGCCGCCGACGGGACCTTCGCGAGCCTGCAGGCCCGCATGCACGTCGTGGACCCGGAGCGGGCGCGGCGCACCGGGGTGGAGGTGCACGCGCACCTGTTCGACGTGCTCGTGCTGGGCGACGACGACGTGACGGGGCTGCCGCAGTCGGCGCGGCACGGCCTGCTCGACGAGGCCGTCGGGTTCGGGGGGCCGCTGTACCGCTCGCCGACGCTCGAGGGTGACCCGTCCGCGCTGCTCGCCGAGGCGTGCGCCGACGGCTGGGAGGGGCTGATCGCGAAGCGCGCCGACGCGCCGTACGTGCTCGGTGCGCGCACCAGGGACTGGCTCAAGCTCAAGTGCGTCCGCGACCAGGAGTTCGTCGTCGGGGGCTGGACCGACCCGTCGGGGGCGCGGCAGGGGCTGGGGGCGCTGCTGGTGGGTTACCACGACGGTTCGGGGGCGTTGCGCTACGCGGGGAAGGTCGGCACCGGGTTCGACGCGGCGGCGCTGGCGATGCTGCGGGAGCGGCTGGACCCGCTGGCGGTCGCGGAGTCGCCCTTCGCCGACCGGGTGCGCGAGTCCGGGGCGCACTGGGTGCGCCCGGAGCTGGTGTGCGCGGTGGGGTTCAGCGAGTGGACAACCGACGGGCGGCTGCGCCACCCGCGCTACCAGGGCCTGCGCGTCGACAAGGACCCCGCGGACGTCGTGCGGGAACAGTGAGCTCGCTCGAGGACTACCTGGCGCGCTGGTCGGCGGCGCACGGCGGGATCGCGCCGCGGGGCGTGGTGCTGGCGTGGCTGCGCGTCGTGCACGTGCTGGTGCGTCCGCTGGTGCGGCGCCGCGTGCCGCCGGGGGTGCTGACGGCGGCGTCGCTGGCGTGCGGTGTGGCGGTGCCGCTGGCGGTCCTCGCGGGGCGGTGGGGTGCGCTGGCGGGGGCGGTGCTGGCCGTGTGCTGCGCGCTGCTGGACGGGCTGGACGGGGCGGTCGCGGTGCTCACCGACACCGTCTCGGCGTGGGGGAGGGTGCTCGATCCGCTGGTGGACCGGGTGGGGGACGTGGCGTTCCTGGTGGCGCTGGTGCTGGCCGGGGCGCCGGGGTGGCTCGCGGTCGGGGTGGGGGTGCTGACGCTGCTCCAGGAGTCGGTGCGCGCGTCGGCGCGGCTGCCGGACGTCGGCGTCGTGAGCGTGTGGGAGCGGCCGTCGCGCGTCATCCTCGTGTCGCTGGGCCTGCTCGGGACGGTGGTGACGCCGACCCTGCCGGCGGCGACCATCGCCGTGGCCATCGCCGCCGTCCTCGCGGTCGTCGGCTTCACCCAGGTGCTGGTGACGGTGCGCCGTCGCCTTTGACCTCCGGTCTTGTGAGTGCTTGTCCGTGCCCCAGCACGGACAAGCACTCACAAGCGCGCAGCGCAAAGTCCGGCGGTGATCTCGGCGGAGAGGGTGACGAGGGGGAGGCCGCCGCCGGGGTGGGCGGAGCCGCCGACGAGGTAGAGCCCGTCGACCGGCGAGCGGTTCGCCGGGCGCAGGAAGGCGGCCAGCGCGCCGTCCGACGACGTGCCGTAGATCGAGCCGCCGGGGGAGAGGGTCTCGCGCTCGAGGTCGGCGGGCGTGCGGACCGTGCACGAGCGGATCCGGTGGCGCACGTCGACCCCGCGCTCGGCCATCAGCGCCAGCACGCGCTCGGCGTACCGCTGCGCCAGGCCCGGCGCGTCCCAGTCCACGCCGCGCCCGGGGTCGTGCCGCGGGGCCGTGACCAGCACGAACCACGCCTCGCTCGCGTCGCCGGGGCGCAGCGCCGGGTCGTCGGGGGCGTGCACGTAGACGGCGGGGGAGGGCGCCGGTTCGCGTCCCCGGTAGGCGTCGAACTCCGCGTCGTACGCGGCGCGCGAGGGCGGGAAGAGCACGCGGTGGTGGGGCGTCGCCGGGTCCCGGCCGTCGAGTCCCAGCAGCAGCACGAACCCCGACGACGACGGCGTCGTGCGCGCCAGCCGCCACCGTGTCGCGCGCCCGACCCCCGCCGGCAGCAGCCCCCCGTACACCGTCGCGGCGTCGGCGTTGGCCACGACGACCTCGGCCGGCAGCGCGTCCCCGTCCGCCGTGCGGATCCCCCGCACCCGCCCGCCCGCGACGTCGATGCCCGCCACGCGCGCCCCGGTGCGGACCTCCGCGCCCAGCGCGCGGCACCGGTCGGCGACCGCCTCGGCGAGCCGGCGCAGGCCCCCGCGCACGTACCAGGACCCGAACTCCTGCTCCACGTACGGCACGACGGCCAGGGCCGCGGGGGCCCGGCGCGGGTCGGAGCCCGAGTAGGTGGCGTAGCGGTCGAGCAGCAGCCCCAGCCGCTCGTCGCGCAGGTACCGCGCGCCGACCCCGCGCAGGCTGCGCCACGGGGCGACGGCGGCGAGGTCGCGCACGCGCAGCGACAGCCGGGCGAGCCCGCCCGCCGACACCGGTGACTCCAGGAACGGCTCGTGCGTCGCGTGCCAGACGCGCTCGGCATGGCCCAGGAACGCCTCCCACTGCGCGCCCGCGCCGGCGCCCAGCGCCCGGTCCAGGGCGGGCGCGATCTCGTCGCGGCGCCCGGGCAGGTCGAGCTCGGCCCCCTCGCCGAAGCGGTAGCGGGCGGCCACCTCGAGGCGCTGCAGGTCGAGCACGTCGTGCAGCGGGGCGCCGGTGTCGGCGAAGAGCCGCTCGAGCACCGGGGGCATGGTCACCAGCGAGGGCCCGGTGTCGAAGCGGAACCCGTCGACCGCGACCGTCCCGAGCTTGCCCCCGACCCGCTCGGCCTGCTCCAGCAGCGTCACCCGGTGGCCCCGCGCGGCGAGGCGCGCGGCCGCGGCCAGCCCGCCGAGCCCGCCGCCCACGACGACGACGCGCGCGTCGGTCACGCGGCGGCCGGCCGGGACTCGGGCGCGGCCTCGACGGGGCGCCCGCGCCAGCGCAGCGTCCCCGCGCGGCGGCGGCGCCACGAGTCGGCGGTCAGCGCGGCGACGGCCAGCACCGAGACCGGGTGGGCGACGGCGTCGCCGACGCGGGACCCGGTGCGCCGCGCGGCCAGCGCCCGGCTCGCGACCCCGGCGAGGTAGCCGACGAGCCCGACCCGTGACCCGGCGAGCGCCGCGACCGCCGGCACGACGTGCACGAGCCCGAGCAGCGCGAGCACGCCCACCGCGCCGCCGGGCGAGCCGAACGCCGCCCACAGCGACTTCGCGTAGCCCTCGCGCAGCTCGTCGGCGCCGCGGTACATCCGGCACGTCGCCACGGGTGTGCCGTCGGCGACGACCCCCCGCCGGCCGGCCGCCTTGAGCGCGCGCAACAGGGCGATGTCGTCGAGGACCCGGTCGCGGGGGTGCCCGCCGGCGGCCCGGTAGGCGGTGGCGTCGACGGCGAGCACCTGGCCGTTGGCCGCGGACAGGGACGGGCGCGGGGATCGCTCGGCGATCCCGAGGGGCAGCATCGCGAGCCACGACCAGGCGAGCAGCGGCTGCACCAGCCGCTCGGCCGGGCCCTCGGCGAGCTGGCGGGGATGCGGCGAGACGAGGTCGAGCCCGGTCCGGCGCAGCAGGTCCACGGTCGCGGCGAGGCCCGCCGGCGCGACGAGGACGTCGGCGTCGACGAAGACGTACACGCCGGTGTCGGGGTGCGCGGCGGCGGTGAGCTGGTGGCAGGCCCACGGCTTGGCCAGCCAGCCGGCCGGGGTCGGCGTCCCGTCGAGCACGCGCACCCGCGGGTCGCCGAGCTCCCGCACCCGCGTCCCGGTGCCGTCGGTGGAGCCGTCGTCGAGCACCAGGACCTCGACCGGCCCGGGCCAGCCGTCGACCGCGTCGAGCAGGGCGCGGACGCAGTCGCGGATGCCGGCGGCCTCGTCGCGGGCGGGGACGAGGACCGCGACGCGCTCGGTGGGCGGCCCCGCGCTGGTGTCGGGGGTGCGGAGGCGGCGGAGGTTGTCGAGGGTCAGGCCCAGCGAGGCCAGGGCCAGCGCGGTGCCGGCACCGACGAGGGGTCTCACGGGCTGACCCCGCGCCGGCGCAGCACGACCAGCAGCGGCACCCCGACCAGGCCCATCAGCACGCCGCCGACGAGGGCGACCGAGGGGCGCCCGAAGAACACGGCGGCGGCCATCGTCGAGGACAGGAACGTCCACACCCACAGCGTGAGGGGCAGCCGGTCGTCGCCGGCCTGCGCGTCGGGCAGGACGCGGTCCAGCGCCGCGATCATGAGCAGGGACACGAGCAGCCAGCCGGCGAAGTTGGAGACCGGGATGCCCGGCACCCCCGGCAGCGTCGGTGTCGGCTCGAGCCAGTACCAGTGCCCGGCCTCGACCATCTGCGGGTCGAGGAAGACGTCCCAGGTGGCCAGCGCCCAGGCGCCGAGCACGGTGGTCGCGAGCCGGGCGTGACGGGGCCGCAGGGCGGCGGTCAGGCGCCGGCCGACGATCAGCGAGGGGTAGGCCATCATCGTCCACGCCGCGGGCACCACCACCGGCACGCCGAGCACCGCGTGACCCAGCGAGCCGGTGTAGCGGTACTCCCCGAACGGCAGACCGGTCGCGAGCCCCACCGACTCGGCCAGCAGCCCACCCCCACCGGCGACCAGGACGAGGCCCGCCGCGGCGCCCGGACCGCGCGTGAACAGGGCGTGGGCCACCGACGCGCACGCGAAGAGCGCCACCGCGAGCACGGTGAGAGTCGGGGTGCCGCCGCCGGTGAGGGGGAACGCGATCTGCACGCCGATCACCCCGGCACCGAGCGCCCACGGCACCGCGTGCCGCGTCGGGCGGCCGGTGACGCCGCCGAGGACCGTGCGGGTGCGGGTCGCCGGGCTCACCGGCCAGCCCCGACGGTCACCGCGGCGGCCGGCGGCGGGCCGTCCGGGGTGTCCGGGGTGCCCTGGGGGCCCGGCGCCTCGTCGGCCACCGGGACGCCGTCACGGTGGCCGCGCCGGCGCCGGTCGAGCGCCTCGGTGGCCGCCCACCCGAGGAGCAGCAGCACGTGCAGCACGAACATCCACAGCGCGATCGCGACGATCGCCCCGACGATGTCGAGCCCGCCGAAGGGGATGCCGAGGTCGATCGGCAGCGCGAGGAACAGCAGGAAGCCCTGGAGGAAGCCCGAGAGCACCGCCGACGTCCCGAAGGCCCCGAGCAGGACCGGGACCCAGGCCGGCCCGCCGGGCGCGACGACGCGGAACCCCCAGGTCACCACGACGCCGATCGCGACGAACGAGACGTGGAAGGCGACGACCACCTGTCCCAGGGTGCCCGCGAACCCGCCGATGCGCGCGAGGTGGGCCAGCAGCGGCGCGGTGGCGAACACCCCGAGGGCGAGGAACGGCACGGCGAGCACCAGCGGCAGCAGGCTCAACCGCGCGCGCCAGCCGGTGAAGCGGTCGCGGCGCGGGGACAGCCGCAGGCTCGCGCGACGCAGGCCCTCCCCGTAGAAGGTGGCCGGCAGGATCGTCACCAGCGCACCCCACGGACCCAGCTCGAGCCCCGCACGCACGAGGGCGTCGAACACCGGGCGTGCCCCCATCTCCGGCGGCACGAGCAGCCGCAGGTCGGCGAGCCACACGGCGACCTGCTCCGGCGAGCTGATCACCGACGCGCCCCACACCGCGAGCAGCAACCACGGCACGACGCCCAGGCCGGCGAAGTAGGTCAGCCCGGCGGCGACGGCGGCCAGGTCTCGGCCGCGCAGCGTGGACGCCACCGCGCGGGCGAGCTCCACCGGTGCGGTCGACGACAGGGGGCGGCTCGGCACTGCGTCTGCGTACCCGCGCCCGGTGTCCGGCAACCGAGGGCGGCCCCGGGGGGTCACGGCCCCGGAGGTGCCGTGACGGGGGCGGCGCGCGTCCCCGGTCCCGCGCGCTCCACGGCCGGCCAGCCCGTGTCGTGAGCGCGTTCGGCCTCCTCGGCCCGCCCGCCGCCCCGCAGCCCGAACAGCCGCTTGGCGACCAGCAGGTAGGCGACGACGGCGACGTTGACGACGAGCGCGACGACCTTGACGGGCGTGGGTCCGTGGGTGATCTCCCAGACCTCGGGCACCAGCAGCACGGTGGTGGCGACGAAGGTCAGGTACTCCGCCCACCGCCGCGCGTACCAGAGCCCGACGGCCTCGACGGATTCGAGCACGGCGTAGGCGAGGAGCGCGACGGCGAGCCAGTAGAGCGTCGCGGCCGGGACGGCGAACGCCCGCTCGACCTCGACCAGCAGCGTCGGACCACCGTGGCCGACGGGGCCCGGGATGCCCGCCTGCAGGATGCCGACGATCTGCCCGGCGGTCGGGCCCCACGCCTCGCGGTAGGCGGCGAACAGCAGGACGGCGGTCCCGAACAGGGTGAGCACGACGACGTGCACCGCGCGGTCGAGCGCGATGAGGCGCAGCACGTACCGGTCGCGCAGGGGACGTCCGCGCAGGGGGACCTCGACCTCCCCGGGGTCGGGCACCGTGGCGCGGGCGGGACGGGCGGGGGCCGCGCGCGGCAGCCACGCGTCGCAGCGCAGGCACCGGTGCCAGCGCAGGCCGTCGGCGTCCTCGCGCACCAGCAGGGCGTCCTGGGCACGCACGGTGGCGGCGTCGGTGCCGACGAGCGCGTGGCCGTGCAGCGAACAGCCCAGCAGCTCGTAGCCCACCTTCACGGAAGGTGATGCTAGGCGGGGTCAGGCGGGAACGGCAGGGATCAACGGGGCGAGCGCGGCCAGCACTTCGTCGGGGGTGACCGCGAGGAGCGCGGGGTCGGGATCGTCGGCGAAGCGCTCGCCGCGGCGGGCGGCGGCGTCACCGAGGACGACGTGCGGGCCGCCGGGCGGGGGACCCCACTGGCTCGGCGGCACGGGCCCGAACAGCGTCACCGAGGGTGTGCCCAAGGCGGTGGCGACGTGGCTGATGCCGGTGTCGCCGGCGAGGACGAGCCTCGCGGCGGCGACGAGGTCGAGCAGCCCGGCGAGGTCGGTGCGCCCGCCGAGGTCGGCGTCGGGCGGCAGGCCGGCGCGGACGACCACCTCGGCGGTGAGGCGGCGCTCGCCGTCCCCGCCGGTGACGACGACCGGGTGGCCCTGGCGGGCGAGGGCGCCGGTGACGACCGCGAAGCGCTCGGGCGGCCAGCGCTTCGCGCCGTAGGCGGCGCCGGGGTGCACCACGACCGGCCCGGCGGGGGCGGCGCGCCGCCCGGGCAGGCGCAGGTCGTCGGCGGCGTCGCGCGCGGTGGCCTCGTCGACCAGACCGGCGGCGGCGAGCAGGTCGCACCAGCGTCGCCGTTCCGGGCGGGCGGGGTCGTCGGTCCACGGCGGCCCGGCCCAGGACGGCCCGTCACCGTCCGGCCCTTCTGCGTCCGGCAGGGCGTGCCCGATCCGCCGACGCGGGGCCAGCGCGTCCAACCGCGCGTGGCTCTCCGGCCCGCGGCCGTGGAGGTTGACGGCGACGTCCGTACGTGCGTGATCTTCTGAGCTATAGCTCGAAAGATCACGCACGTGCCGATCCACCGCCTCGATCCGCGCCACCAGCGGGGCCAGGGCGGCGGGGGCGACGAGGACGATCTCGTGCCCGGGCAGGGCCCGGCGCAGCAGGCGCAGCGCCGGGACGGCGACGAGCAGGTCCCCGAGCCCGAGGTCGCGCAGGACGACGGCGTGCGGGGACGGGGTGGTCACGTGTGCGTGCTTGCCCGTGTCAGGGGACGCGCAAGCACGCACGAGCGCGCAGCGCCACGCTCAGCGGGCGTCGCCGAGGCCGTCGCGCAGCTGGGCCAGGGTCTTGGCGAGCAGCCGCGACACGTGCATCTGCGAGATGCCGACGCGCTCGGCGATCTGCGACTGCGTCATGTTCTTGAAGAAGCGCAACATGATGATCGTGCGCTCGCGCTGGGGCAGCTTCTCCAGCAGCGGGGCCAGCGACTGCTGGTACTCCACCTGCTCGAGCGCGGCGTCGGCCTCGCCCAGCAGGTCGGAGACCGTGCCCGAGTCGGGGTCGTCGACGAGCATCTCGTCCAGCGAGCCGCTGCGGTAGGCGTTCGACGCCTCGAGCGCCTCGAGCACCTCCTCCTTCGCGATGCCCAGGTGCTCGGCCAGCTCGGCGGCGTTCGGCGCGCGCCCGAGCGTCTGCGACATCTGCGACATCGCCGAGGACAGCGTGACGTTGAGGTCCTTGAGCCGGCGCGGCACGCGCATCGACCAGGCCTGGTCACGGAAGTGCCGCCGGACCTCGCCCGTGATCGTCGGCACGGCGTAGGACAGGAAGTCCGTGCCGCGGGCCGGGTCGTACCGGTCGACGGCGTTGATCAGACCGAGGGTGGCGACCTGCTCGAGGTCCTCCTCCGGCTCCCCGCGTCGCGAGAACCGCCGCGCGATGTGCTGGGCCACCGGCAGGTGCCCACGAACGAGCTCGTCGCGCAGGCGCTGCCGCTCCGGGCTGCCGACCTCGTGCGCGGCGTGCTCCGCGAGCTTCGGCATGAGGTGGTCGTACTCGCCCCGGGACGAGCTGCGCCGACCGTCGTCGCGGTCGGAGGACCGGTCCTGCCGACCGTCCTGGTCGCCGTCCTGACGCCCGTCCTGGGTCCCGTCCGAGGTGGCGTCCGTCGCAGCGGTCTCGGTCATGGTGTCGATGGAGCTCACGTCCGTGGTGTCGGGGGTGGGCGGGCCCTGCGGGTCGGACGCTGCGGGGGACGGACCGGTGTCCGCCGCGGCGTGGGGCGGGGGCGTCACGGCCCCGAGGTCCCGGGACGATCGTGCATCGACGCGACGGCGGCGGCATCGGGAGCGGGCCGACGGGAGGGGGCGATCCCGTCCGGTCGGGTGGTGTCCGGGCGGCGGACGGTCATGCGCAGCGCGAGCCGGTGCGCCTCACCCGGCGCCGTCGGGGCCTCGGAGAGCACGCGCACGTCGTCGGCCAGCACCGTCAGCACGCGCCACGCGAACGTGTCGGTCGGCAGCCCGGTCGGTCCGGTCGTCGACACCGAGGCGGTCATGGAGAGGCGCTCGTCGTCGACCACGAACGTGCACGTCAGCTTCGTCCCCGGACGGGCCAGCTCGGCCAGGCACGTGCAGGCCTCGTCCACGGCGAGACGCAGGTCGTCCACCGCGTCGAGGGGGAACTCCGCGCGCAACGCGAGGTCACCGGCGACGGTCCGCACGGTGACCAGCGCTTCCGGGACGGCCAGCACGCGCACTTCCACGTCACGCGGCGCACCCGGTCCCCGGTCATCGGGCGGCTGGGGGCGGATCAACGTGGTTCCTCCCGATCGGTCACGTCCGCGGAACCGCGGACAGACCGGCGAGGCTCCGGTCTCCCGGCGTGTACCCGGGGCCCCCGACCACAAACCGGAGCGCCACCCGGCCCTCAGCGTGTCCCGTCTCGCCCGCCCGCGCGGCTCGTGGTGTGCTCCCGTCCGTGCCCGAGGCCGTGAGCACCCCACCCCGCGCCGTGCTCTTCGACCGCGACGGCACCCTCGTCGTCGACGTCCCCTACAACGGCGACCCGGCCGCGGTGGAGCCCGTGCCGGCCGCCGCGGAGGCGCTCGCTCGGATTCGGGCGGCGGGCGTGCCGGTCGGCGTCGTCAGCAACCAGTCCGGGGTCGCGCGCGGGCTGCTGGCGCCGGGCCAGGTCGAGGCGGTCAACGCCCGCATCGCCGAGCTGCTCGGGCCCTTCGCGGTGTGGCGCTGGTGCCCGCACGGCGCCGGGGACGGGTGCGCGTGCCGCAAGCCCGCGCCCGGCATGGTGCTCGACGCCGCGGCGGCGCTGGGCCTCGCGCCGTCAAAGGTCGCCGTGATCGGTGACATCGCCGCCGACGTCGGGGCCGCCGACGCGGCGGGCGCCCGCGCGGTGCTCGTGCCCACCCCGGCGACCCGCCGCGAGGAGGTGGCGGCGGCCGCGGAGCGCGGCATCCTCGCCGGGGACCTGCTGGGCGCGGTGGCGCTGCTGGGGTTCCGGCCGTGACACGCGTGCTGGTGGTGCGCCTCGACAGCGACGGCGACGTGCTCCTCGCCGGCCCGGCGGTCCGGGCGGTGGCGGCGGGCGCCGACGAGGTCGTCGCCGTCGTCGGGCCGAAGGGTCGCCAGGCCGCGGGCCTGCTGCCCGGGGTGGACGCGGTGACGGTGTGGCGCTGCCCGTGGGTGGACGGCGACCCCCCGCCGGTGACGCGGGGGGACACGGAGGCGGTGGTCGAGGCGCTCGCGGCCCTGCACGCCGACGAGGCGGTGGTGCTCACCTCGTTCCACCAGTCGCCGCTGCCCACCGCGCTCGTCCTGCGCCTGGCCGGTGTCCCGCGCATCACCGCGGCGTCGGTGGACTACGCCGGGAGCCTGCTGGACGCCCGGCTGCGTCCCGGCGACCCCGCGGTCGACCCGACCGTCGACCTGCCCGACGACCTGCCCGAGCCCGAGCGGGCGCTCGCGGTGGCCGCCCGGGCCGGGTACGTGCTGCCCGCGGGCGACGACGGCCGCCTGGCGGTGGCCATCGACGACGACGCGCGCCGGGCGGCGGCCGCGCTGCTGGCCGCCGGGGGCGGCGACGGCGGTGGCGACGGCGGTGGCGACGGCGGTGGCGACGGCGGTGGCGAGGGCGGCTACGTCGTGCTGCACCCGGGGGCCTCGGTGCCGGCGCGGGCGTGGTCGCCGCACCGCGCGGCCGAGGGTGCCGCCGCGCTCGCCGCCGCCGGGCACCGGGTGGTCGTCACCGGCGCGCCCGGGGAGCGGGCGCTCACCGCGCAGGTCGCCGCGGCCGTCCCGGGCGGGCGCGGTGTCGATCTCGGCGGGCGCACCTCGTTCGCGTCGCTGGCCGCGGTCCTGGCCGGCGCGCAGGCCGTCGTGGTGGGCAACACGGGCCCCGCCCACCTGGCCGCCGCGGTGGGTGTGCCGGTCGTCTCCCTCTTCGCCCCCGTGGTGCCGCCGGAGCGGTGGGCCCCTTACGGAGTGCGACGGATTCTGCTCGGCGACCAGGACGCTCCCTGCCGCGGCACCCGCGCCCGGACGTGTCCCGTGCCTGGTCATCCGTGTCTGGACTCGGTCCGGGGTGCACATATCGTCGACGCGGTCGCCGCATTGCTATACGGAGAGTAGTAGTTCGCCGGGCGGAGTTTATGGGTTCGACGCGTAACCAATACCTCGCCGGTGACCTTGTACCCGACCCCCGCGCCCGCCCGGACGCCGGCCCCTGGACCAGACCGGGGCCCGGCGCGCACCGTGCTGCACTGGCACGTCCACGGCTCGTGGAGCACGGCCTTCGTCCAGGGCCGCCACACGTGCCTGCTGCCGGTGCTGCCCGAGGGCGGACCGTGGGGCGGTGGTCGACCGGCCGCGTGGGACTGGCCCGCGCAGGCGCAGGAGGCCACGCCCGCCCAGATGCGGGAGCGTGCCGACGAGATCGACGTCGTGGTGCTGCAGCGCCCCGAGGAGATCGAGCTCACGGAGCGCTGGACGGGACGGCGGCCCGGGCGGGACCTGCCCGCGCTGTTCGTCGAGCACAACACCCCCAAGGGTGACGTGCCGACGACGCGCCACCCGCTCGCCGACCGGGACGACATCCCGGTGGTGCACGTGACCCACTTCAACGCGCTCATGTGGGACACGGGCCGGGCCCCGGTGCGCGTCGTCGAGCACGGCGTGCTCGACCCGGGCGACCGCTACACCGGCGAGCTGGACCGGGCCGCGGTCGTCGTCAACGAACCGGTCCGCCGCGGCCGGGTCACCGGCACGGACCTCCTTGCGGGGTTCGCGGACACCGTCGGTCTCGACGTCTACGGGATCGGCAGCGAACGCCTCCGCGAGGCCGTGACCCATCCGGACGTCGCCATCGGCGGCGACCTGCCGCAGGACCGTCTGCACACCGAGATGGCCCGCCACCGCGTCTATCTGCACCCCGTGCGGTGGACGTCGCTGGGCCTGTCGCTGATCGAGGCGATGATGCTGGGGATGCCGGTGGTGGCGCTGGCCACCACCGAGGCCGCGGTCGACGTCCCGGCCGAGGCCGGCGTCGTCGCCACCGACCTGGAGGTCCTGCGGGAGGGTCTGCGGGCCTACCGTGACGACCCCGAGCTGGCGCGCGCCGCCGGCGCCGCGGCCCGGGCCTCCGCCCTGGCCCGGCACGGGGTGGACCGCTTCCTGGTCGAGTGGGACCGCCTGCTGGACGAGGTGGTCCAGGGGGCGCCCGCACGGGGACGGCGCGACGTCGAGGACGACGTCGCCGGCACCGACCGGCCCCCGGGCCGGCTCGAGCCCGCCCTCTGAGGCGGGTCGCGGGACGGTCCCGCGATCCCTCGTCGTCCCGGCGCGCCAGTCGCCGTCCCCGAACGAACACCCGGTCCCTTCGCGGGACCGAGGGAGGAGTGCGCATGCGGATCGCCATGGTGTCCGAGCACGCCAGCCCGCTGGCCGCGTCGAGCGGGCTCGGCGGGGTCGACGCCGGCGGCCAGAACGTCGCCGTGCGCGCGCTGGCGCTGGCCCTGACCGACGCGGGCCACGAGGTCGTCGTCCATACCCGCCGGACCGATCCCACCACGCCGCGCCGGGTCCCGCTCGCTGCCGGCGTCGTGGTCGACCACGTCGACGCCGGTCCGGCCCGCGAGCTGCCCAAGGACGACCTCGTCGACCACATGGACGTCTTCTCCGACGAGCTCGCCGCCCGCTGGCGCTGCGACCTGCCCGACGTCGTGCACGCCCACTTCTGGATGTCGGGCATGGCGGCGTTGCCCGCGGCCCGCGCGCTCGGGGTGCCGATCGTGCAGACGTTCCACGCGCTCGGGTCGGTCAAGCGTCGCCACCAGGGCGCGGAGGACACGAGCCCGCCGCGGCGGGTCGCGGTCGAGAGCGACCTCGGCGCCTCGGTCGACCGGGTGCTCGCCACCTGCCGCGAGGAGGTCGACGAGCTCCTCGCCCTCGGCGTCCCCGCCGGTCAGGCCACCGTCGTGCCGTGCGGGGTCGACGTGGGGCACTTCACGCCCGGGGGCGAGTCGGCCTCGCGGGGCGAGCGCTTCCGCGTGCTGACCGTCAGCCGTCTGGTGCCGCGCAAGGGTGTCGACACCGTCATCGGTGCGCTCGGCCGGCTGCCCGACGACGTCGAGCTGGTCGTCGCGGGCGGGCCGCCCGCCGCCGGCCTCGACGACGACCCCGAGGTGGCACGCCTGCGCGACCGGGCGCGGGCCGAGGGCGTCGCCGACCGCGTGGTGTTCGTCGGCGCGGTCGGCCAGGACGCGCTGCCCGCGCTGTACCGCTCCGCCGACGTCGTGGCGTGTGTGCCGACCTACGAACCGTTCGGCCTCGTGCCGCTCGAGGCCATGGGGTGCGCGCGGCCCGTCGTCGCGGCCGCGGTCGGCGGGCTCGCCGACACGGTCGTCGACGGCGTGACCGGCCACCACGTGCCCGCGGGCGACCCGGCGGCGGTGGCCGCCGCGCTCGAGGCCCTGCGCGCCGACCCGGCCCGGGCCCGCGCCCAGGGCCGCGCCGGACGCCGCCGCGCGGTCGCCGAGTACGGCTGGGACCGCGTCGCCGCCGCCCACGAGCGGGTCTACGCCGCGGTGGCGGCGTCCGCGGTGGCGCCGCGGGTCGGCGTCCTGACGACGGGGAGCCCGGCATGAGCCTCGACGACGTCGTGGGTGACCACCTCGGCGGGCTGCGCGCCACGCTCGACGGGCTGGCGGGGGAGTCCCGGCGCCTCGAGCGCTGGGGCGCGGACCTCGCCACGCGCCTGCGCCGCGGCGGGCGGCTGCTCGCCGCCGGCAACGGGGGCAGCGCGGCGGAGGCCCAGCACCTCACCGCCGAGCTCGTCGGGCGCTACCGCGGCGAGCGCGAGCCGCTCTCGGCCATCGCGCTGCACGCCGACACCTCCACCGTCACCGCGCTGGGCAACGACTACGGCTACGAGGAGGTCTTCGCCCGCCAGGTCCGCGCCCACGGCCGACCCGGTGACGTGCTGGTCCTGCTCTCGACCAGCGGGCGCAGCCCCAACCTGGTCGCCGCCGCCGAGGCCGGGCGCTCGCTCGGGCTCACGGTGTGGGCGCTGACCGGCCCCGGCCCCAACCCGCTCGCCGCCGCGAGCCACGAGGCCCTCTGCCTGCCGGGCGCGACGCCGTCGGTGCAGGAGGCGCACCTGGTGACCGTGCACCTGCTGTGCGAGATGGTCGACCGCACGCTGGGACGGTCGGTGATCGCGCCGAGCGCCCCGGCGTCGAAGGCCGAGGAGCTCGTCCCGTGAGCCCCCGCACCCGCGAGTCGATCGTCGTGGTCGGCGACTGCCTGCGTGACGTCGACGTGCACGGCGCCGTGGAGCGCCTGTGCCCCGACGCGCCGGCCCCCGTGCTCGCGGCCGACCGCCGCCGCGCCCGCCCCGGCGGCGCGGGCCTGACCGCCCTGCTGGCCGCGCGCAGCACCCGCCGGCCCGTGCGGCTGGTCACCGTGCTCGGCCAGGACGCCGACGACGTGCGCGGGCTGCTCGAGGGCGTCGACGTCGTCGCGGTGACCGCGGGCGGGACCACGCCGACCAAGACCCGGATGCTCGCCGACGACCGCGTGCTGCTGCGCGTGGACGAGGGCGGGCTGGAGCCCGTCGCCGTGTCGCCCTCTTCCGACGTCCTCGACGCGATCGCCGGCGCCGGCGTGGTGCTGGTCAGCGACTACGGGCGCGGACTGACCGCCGACCCTGTCGTCCGCGAGGCGCTGGAGGCCGCTGCGGCCCGCGTCCCGCTCGTGTGGGACCCCCACCCGAACGGCTCCCCGCCCGTCCCCGGCGCCACCGTCGTCACCCCGAACCTGTCGGAGGCCCGCGGCTACGTGCGTGATCTTCTGAGCTATAGCTCAGAAGATCACGCACGTAGGTTCCCGCACGAACCCGCCGCGCTCGGCGACGCGCTGCGCGCGCACTGGCGCGTCGACACCGTCGCCGTCACCGCCGGCCGCGACGGCGCGGTCCTGCGCTCGGCGTCCGGCACCTCGGTGACGCCCGCCCGGCCCGCCCGCGGCGGCGACCCGTGCGGGGCCGGCGACCGGTTCGCCGCCACCGTCGCGGTCGCGCTCGCCGATGGTTCCGCGGTCGACGACGCCGTGCGCGCCGCCGTGGCCGCCGCCGCGTCGTTCGTCGCCGCCGGCGGTGCCGCGGCCCTGGCCGACGACGCGCCGCCGGAGCCGGCGCCCGGCCCCTCCTCCCCGAACGGCGCCATCACCGCCGACGACGTCATCACCGCCGCGCGGGCCCGCGGCGGCACCGTCGTGGCCACCGGCGGGTGTTTCGACCTCCTGCACGCCGGGCACGCCCGCACCCTGGAGGCGGCCCGCCGCCTGGCCGGGGACGACGGGGTGCTCGTCGTCTGCCTGAACTCCGACGCCTCGGTGCGCCGCCTCAAGGGCCCCGACCGGCCCGTCGTCGCCGAGGCCGACCGCGTCGAGATGATCTCCGCACTCGCCGCCGTCGACGCCGTCGAGGTCTTCGACGAGGACGACCCGCGCACGGTGCTCGACCGCCTGCGGCCCGACGTCTGGGTCAAGGGCGGGGACTACGCCACCGACGAGCTGCTCGAGACCCCGCTGGTGCGCGGCTGGGGCGGTGAGGTCGTCGCCGTGCCGTACCACGCCGGGCGCTCGTCGACCCGGCTGCTCGCCCGCCTCGAGCCCGGCACGAAACCCCGAACCGACCCCAGCCTGACCGGAGGTACCCCATGACCAGCGCCGCCGCATCGCCGGTGCCCGCCGCCGACCCCGCCGCCACCACGGCTGCGGGCGACCGCCGGGACGGCCCCGGACGGGTGCTCGTCACCGGCGGCTCGTCGGGCCTCGGCGCCGCCGTCGCCGAGGCCGTCGTCGCCGCCGGCGGCACGCCCGTCGTCCTCGACCTCAAGGCCCCCGACGCCGGGCACGCCTTCGTCGAGGTCGACCTCGCCGACACCCGCGCCGCCGAGGCCGCCGTCGCGCAGGCCTCCGCGCAGCTCGGCGGGCTCGACGCCGTCGTCACCGCCGCGGGCATCGACCGCTGCGGGCGCCTCGTCGACGTGGACGCCGCCGAGTGGGAGCGCGTCGTCGCGGTCAACCTGCTCGGCACCGCCGCCGTCGTGCGCGCCGCGCTGCCCGAGCTCGAGTCGCGGCGCGGCCGGGTCGTCACCGTCTCCTCGACGCTGGGGGTCAAGGCGGTGTCGGACGCGACGGCCTACTGCGCCTCGAAGTTCGGCGTCGTCGGCTTCACCCGCGCGCTCGCCGCGGAGACCGCCGGCTCGGTGGGCGTCACGCTGCTCATCCCCGGCGGCATGTGGACCCACTTCTTCGACGACCGCCCCGACCAGTACAAGCCGGGCGCGGACGCCAAGCTCAACGACCCGGCGCAGACCGCCGACGCCGTGCTCTACGCGCTCACCCGCCCGCCCGGCAGCGAGGTGCGCGAGCTCGTGGTGACGTCGTCGGAGGAGGGCTCGTACCCGTGAGCCCGCGGGTGCCGGGCCCGGTGCCCTCAGCGCAGGTCGGCGGCCGCGGCCTCGGCGTCGGGGTAGGTGTCGAACAGCTCGGTGAGGCCGGTGAGGCTCAGCGCCCGCCCTGCGGTGCGCGGCACCCCGGCCAGACGCAGCTCGCCGTCGCGGGCGATGGCCGCCTCGCGCTCGGCGATGAGCAGGGCCAGGCCCGCCGAACCCATGAAGTCCACGGCCGACAGGTCCAGCACGACGTGCACCGCGCCGGCCGCGACCTGCTCGCCGATCGCCGCGCGCAGCGGGCCCGCCGTCGCGGTGTCGACGTCGCCCACCGGCCGCAGCACGGCCACCGAGGGCGTCACGCGGCGGGCGGAGACGTCCAGCGTGTCGTCGCCCACGGTGGCGGTGTCGGGCTGGGACTGGTCGCTGGCCATCGGCACTCCCGGGACGGGCCGGTCACCCCGTCGGTGACGGAACGAACGGTGACAGTACCGAGACCATCCGCCCCGCGCCGCCCGGCGGGAACGCCCGCCGCCGACCGGACCTGTGCGTGTTCCCCCGGAAGGACGGATCGCTGATGGCAGCCCCCGACGTGCCCCGCCGCAGCCGCGTGCGCACGGACCCCGCGCTGCGCGCGCACCCGGCCGTGCCGCCGCTCGCGTCGGCGCCGCTGGCCGCGGACCTGCCCGCGCGGCTCGCGCAGGCCGCCCCGCGCGTCGTCGTGCTCGGCGACGCCGTCCTCGACCAATGGCTGACCGGCCCGTCGCGGCGCCTGTCGCGGGAGGCGCCGGTGCCGGTCGTCGAGGTCGACCACACCACCGGCTCGCCCGGCGCCGCCGCCAACACCGCAGCCAACCTCGCCGCCCTCGGCGCGCGCACCGAGCTGGTCTCGGTGCTCGGCGACGACGCCGACGCCGCCACGGTGCGCGAGCTGCTCGCCGGGTACGGCGTGGGTCTCGACGGCGTGGTCACCGACCCGGCCCGCCCGACCGCGGCCAAGCGCCGCGTGCTCGCCGACGACGCCCTGGTCGCCCGGTTCGACACCACGCCGCGTGCGGCGCCCGGGGCGGGCACGCGCGCGGCGGTGCGCGACGCGCTGCGCGCGGCGGTCGACGGCGCGGACGCCGTGGTGGTGTGCGACTACGACGGGGGCCTGCTCGACGAGGAGGTCGTCGCGGCTGTCGCCGAGGTCGTCGGCCCGCCCGGGCACCGGAGCTGCCGGCTCGTCGTCGACGCCCACGACCCCGCCCGCTGGGCGTCCGCCCGCCCCGACCTCGTCACCCCCAACGCGGGGGAGGCGGCGCTGCTGCTGGGCCGCGAGCTCGGCGGGCCCGACCGGGTCGCCGCCGCCGAGGCCGCGGGCCCGGACCTGCGCGAGCGTTCCGGCGCCGCGGCCGTCGTCGTCACCCTCGACCGCGACGGCGCGCTGCTGCTGCCCGACCCCACCGGCGACGAGCGGGCGCCCGCGCACCGCACCTTCGCCCGCCCCGCGCCGGAGAGCCGCACGTGCGGGGCGGGGGACACGTTCACCGCCGCGCTGGTGCTCGCGCTCGCCGCGGGCACGCCGGCGGCGACGGCGGTGGAGCTCGCCCAGGCCGCCGCCGACGTCGTCGTGGGCCGGCCCGGGACCTCGGTGTGCGGCACCGGCGAGCTCGCCGAGCGCGTGGCCGCGGCCGAGGGCCCGCTGCTCGACGCGACGTCGCTGGCCGCCATCGTCGATGAGCACCGCGTGGCGGGGCGGCGCGTGGTGTTCACCAACGGCTGCTTCGACGTCGTGCACCGCGGGCACGTCGCGTCGCTCAACCAGGCCAAGCGCCTCGGCGACGTGCTCGTCGTGGCGCTGAACTCCGACGACTCGGTGGCGCGGCTCAAGGGCCCCGAGCGGCCGCTGAACCCGCTCGCCGACCGGGCGGCGGTGATCGGCGCGCTGAGCTGCGTCGACCACGTCACCGCGTTCGACGCCGACACCCCGGCCGAGCTGCTCGAGCTGCTGCGCCCCGACGTCTACGCCAAGGGCGGGGACTACACCCCGGAGATGCTGCGCGAGTCGGCGACGGTGGCGTCCTACGGCGGGCGCGTGGTGATCCTGGACTACCTGCCCGACCGCTCGACCACGTCGCTGGTGGACCGGATCCGGGGCGGGGCGGCGTCGTGACCGCTCCCGACGTGCTGGTGGACGTCCTCGTCCCGACCCGCGGGCGGCCCGTCGAGCTGGCGACGACCCTCGCCGGGCTGGCGGCGCAGACCGGGGTGCCGTACCGGGTGACGATCTCCGACCAGTCCGACGGCGACCCCTCGTGGGACACCCCGCCGGCGTGGACGCTGATCCGCTGGCTGCGCCGGCGCGGGGTGGAGGTCGCGCTGCACCGCCACCTGCCGCCGCGGGGGATGGCCGAGCAGCGCGCGTTCCTGCTGTCGTGCGCCTCGGCGCCGGCGGTGCTCTACCTCGACGACGACGTCTGGCTCGAGCCGGGCGTGCTGGCGCGGCTGCACGGGGCGCTGCGGGAGCTGCGGTGCGGGATGGTCGGCGCGGCGATGCAGGGGCTCGGGCACGCCGAGGACCGCCGCCCGCACGAGGTCACGTCGTTCGAGGTGTGGCGGGGCGGGGTGGAGCCCGAGACGCTAGTCAAGGACGGGCCGGGGTGGGAGCGCTGGCGGCTGCACAACGCCGCCAACGCGCTGCACCTGGCCGAGTCGCTCGGCGTCGACGGGCCGTCGCGCCCGGTCCCGCCGCCCGAGGAGTACGTGCCGTACAAGGTGGCGTGGGTCGCGGGATGCGTGCTGTTCGATCGCGAGGCGCTGCTCGAGGCCGGCGGCTTCGACTTCTGGCGCGACGTGCCCTCCGACGCGCACGGCGAGGACGTGTACTCGCAGCAGCGGGTGATGGCGCGCCGCGGTGCCGCCGGCATCCTCCCGCCGGGCGCCTACCACCAGGAATCGCCCACCGCCCTCCCGGACCGCGGCGTCTCAGCCGTCGACGCCCTACGTGCGTGATCTTCTGAGCTATAGCTCAGAAGATCACGCACGTAGGCCTCCGGTGGATCCCACGGTCCACCATGCACGTCGAACAGGGCATGGACGAGTTCGACGAGTGGCGACGGTTGCGGGAGGACCAGCACGAGGTCGTCACCCGCGCCCAGCTCCTGGCCAGGGGCTTCACCGACGGCGGCATCGCCGCCCAGGTGGACGCCGGCCGGTGGCAGCGGTTGCACGAGGGCGTCTACGCGCTGTTCTCCGGGCCACCGAGCCCGGATGCGCTTCGCATCGCGGCACTCCTCGCCTGCCGAGGGGTCGCGCTCCTCAGCCACGAGACGGCGGGCGAGCTCCACGGCTTCGTGGCCCCGGACGCGGCCCGTCCGATCCACGTCACCGTCCCCTACGGCACGTCGGCGTTCCGGTCGGACGGGCTGCGGGTCCACCGGTCGCGGGCGTTCGTCCACATCGCGGCACCGGGTGCCGTGCCGCCACGGACCAGTCGTGCCCACACCGTGCTCGACCTGGCCGTCGGGGCGCCGGACGCGGCCGAGGCGATGCGACGTACTCACCAGCTCGCGCTCGATGCCGGTGTCCCGGCCGCCGCTCTGGAGCGGGCGTCGGAGCTGCGGCGGCCGCCGCGGTACCGCCGCGCGATCGCTCACACCGTGGCGATGCTGCGTGACGGCGTCCTCTCCGCTCTCGAGCGCCGCTACGCCTTCGACGTCGAGGTCGCCCACGGGTTGCCCGTCGGCCGGCGGCAGTCTCCGGTGCTCGTCGACGGGGTGCGGCGCTACGAGGACATCGCGTACGACTGCCCAGCTGGTCGGGTGATCGTCCGTCTCGATGGCCATCGATACCACCGCGACAGGGAGTCGGCCCTGCTCGACCGTCGCCGTGGGCTCGCCGCGGTCCTGGCCCGCGCCATCTCGCTCGCGTACGGCTGGGACGAGGTGACGCAGGCGCCGTGCCGGACGGCCCGCGAGCTCGAGGCCGTCCTGCGCCTCTGTGGCTGGGAGGGGACGTTGGTCCCTTGCGCCGGCTGTCGTGCGTGATCTTCTGAGCTATAGCTCAGAAGATCACGCACGTGCGCGGAGCGCTGCGGCCACGGCGGTGACGCGGGGGTCGGTGAAGAGGTCGTCGAGGGAGGTCGAGAGGGGGATGCGCCAGTTCGGGTAGGCGTCGACCGTGCCCGGGAGGTTGGGCTGGCGCACGTCGCCGACGACGTCGGTGAACGCCGCGAGCACGATCCGCGAGCGCGCCGTGGCGAGCAGCCGGTGCATCGCCACGATCACCGCGGCCTCGTCGGACGGGTCGTCGACGCCGAAGCCCTCGGACTCCAGCAGGTCGAGCAGCTCGGCGCGGTCCCGCGACGCGTCCTCCCGCGCCGCGTCCACGTCGGTGAGCACCCCCGCCTCGGCACGTGCCCGCACGTGCTCGTCGCGCAGGAACCCCGCCGCCGTCGGCAGGTCGTGGGTGGAGATGCTCGCGAGCGTGTCCGGGTGCCACCGCCGCGGGGGCAGCAGCGCGCCGTCGTCGTCGCGCTGGAACCACAGCACCGCGCAGCCGAGCATCCCGTGCTCGGTGAGCCCCTCGGTGACCTCCGGCTCCACGGTCCCCAGGTCCTCGCCGACCACCACCGCGCCGGCCCGCAACGCCTCGATCGCCACCACGGCGAGCATCGCCCGCGCGTCGTAGTGCACGTACGCGCCCTCGCGCGCGCCGCGCCCCGGCGGGATCCACCACAGCCGCCACAGGCCCGCGACGTGGTCGACGCGCAGGCCGTCGGCGTGCCGCAGCACCGCGCGGATCATCGATCGCAGCGGCGCGTACCCCGACGCGGCCAGCGCGTCCGGTCGCCACGGCGGCAGCGCCCAGTCCTGGCCCTGCTGGTTGAAGTCGTCGGGCGGTGCGCCCACGGTCACCCCCGGTGCCAGCGCCCCGGCCAGCGTCCACGCGTCCGCGCCGCCCGCCGAGCACCCGACGGCCAGGTCGGCGATCAGCCCCACGGCCATCCCCGCCGCGTGTTCGTGGGCGGCGGCGAGCTGCGCGTCGGCCAGGTCGAGGCACCACGCGTGGAACAGCACCCGGTCGGCGAGCTCGGCACGCGCCCGCGCCACGCCGCTGCCGTCCACGTGCCGGAGGTCCTCGGGCCACTCCGCGATGTCGCTGCCGTGGCGTTCGGCCAGCGCGTACCAGGTGGCGACGTCGCGGCGTTCCTCGTCCAGGGCGTCCACGTCCGACGGCGCCGCGGGGTCGTACGGCTGCAGCGTCTCCAGCGCCCGCCGCTTCGCCGCCCACACCGCGTCGTGGTCGACGAGGTCCCCCGACTCGGGTCGCAAGCCGTCCACGGAGGCACGGACCGACGCCGGCGCCGCGCCGTACGCCGCGGTGTCCTCGACGTGGAGGTAGAGCGGGTGCAGGAAACGCCGGGTCGACGGCGAGTACGGCGAGGGCTCCACCTCCGCGGACAGCGCCAGCGCGTGCAGCGGGTTGACCAGCAGCGCGCCGGCCCCCTGCTCGCCCGCGGACCGCTCGAGCAGCACGCGGAGGTCCGCGAAGTCGCCGCCGCCCCACGACCCCGACGACCGCAGCGCGTAGAGCTGCACCATCCAGCCCCACGTCGGCGGCGGCGGCTCCAGCGGCGGCGGCGCGACGATCAGCGTGACGTCCTGCCCCCGGCACGCGAGCCGGTGGTAGCCGACGGGCAGGTCCGCGGGCACCGACCCGCCGACCTCGCGCACCCCGCCGTCCTCCAGCGTGATCCGCCCCGGCGCCGGCAGCGCCCGTCCGTGGCCCTCGTCGACCACCAGCGTCGGCGGCAGCGCGTCGGGATCGCGGTCGCGCAGCTGCTGCAGCGACGCCTCGAGCGCCGCGGGGCTCGAGGCGTCGACGTCGAGGGCGGCGAGGACGTCGACGACGACGTCGCGGTCGACCTCCACCTCGCGCTCGTCGGCGTCGCGATAGCGCACCGCCACACCGTGGGCGGACGCGAGCTCGGCCAGGTCGGGCTCGACGGCCACCGGCTGCTCCTACGGGGTTCGGCGGGACGGGGTGCGCAGGATGTCAGGTGCGGGACGGCGCGGTGTGGGCGGCGTCGGCGCGGCGCCGCGCGCGGGCGGCGACGTCGTCGGCGACGAAGCCCGCCGCCGTACCGGGCCGGCGTACACGACCCAACGCGGCGACCGCGGTCTCGGCGAGCCCGGACAGCGCCGCGGCACGGCGGGCGGCCCAGCCGCGGGCGAGCAGCGCCGCAGCGAGCTCCCGCGCGGCCGTGACGTCACGGCGCGCCCGGCGGGCGAGGGCGCGGAGGTCGTCCGGCGCCTCCGGCGTGGAGCGGGCCGGGTCGGTGGTGGTCAGGTCGGTGGTGGTCAGGTCGGGGGTGGCGGCCGGCGGGGCCAGGGTGGTGTCGATCGGTTCGTGGAGCACGATCACCTTCCGTCGTCGTGCCCCCGGGATCGGCGGGCGCGGATCACGGGAAACGTGACGCTCACGCGGGCTCGAGCAGGTGCTTCTCGCGCACCAGCGGCAACGACAGCGTTCGGTAGCCGCCCTCGTCGAACAGCACGACGACCGACTCCTCGGCGACGGTCGTGACCGTGCCGCGGCCCCACTGCTCGTGCTGCACGGCCTCGCCGGGGACGGGGTCACCCTCCTGCCGGACGCCCTCCTCGTGCAGCCCCGACCGGTCGCCGGGGTCGCCGGGGTGCCCGGCATCGCACTCGTCGCAGTACCCGCACGGCTCGTCGCGCGGCTCACCGAGCGTCTCGAGCAACGTCCGGCGCCGGCACCCGGTCGACTCGGCGTAGCGGCGCACCAGCTCGACCTTGCTGACCTCGCGCTCCCGACGACGCGTGACCAGCCCGGCCGCCTCGGCGGCGAGCTCGGCGACGTCGATGCCGTCGCTGCCGTCGCTGCCGAGCGCGTCGCCGGGGGCGAGCCTGCGCCCGGGCAGACGGCGCACCGCCCCCAGCGCGACCAGCGCCGGCACGGCCCGGGACAGCGCGGCCTTCGACAGCCCTGCCGGCTCGGCGAGCGAGCCCTGGTCGACGCCGTCGGGGTTCTGGGCGACGGCGGCGAGCACCGTCGACAGCGCCTCGGGCCCGGCGTCCCGGCCGGACGCGAAGAGCTTGGGGCGGGTGAGGTCCTGCGGGCGGTGGAACAGCACCGCGGTCGCGGGCTGCCCGTCGCGGCCCGCGCGGCCGACCTCCTGGTGGTAGGCGTCGATCGAGGTCGGGGTGTCGCCGTGGACCACCCAGCGGACGTCGGGCTTGTCGATGCCCATGCCGAACGCGCTGGTCGCGACCACGACCGGCACCTCGCCGGCCATGAACGCGTCCTGGATGCGGCCGCGCTCGGCGGCCTTCATCCCCCCGTGGTAGGCCTCGGTGGCGACAAGACCACCCCCCTCGTCACGCAGCCGGTCGCGCACCAGCTCGGTGTGGCGGCGCGTGGTGACGTAGACGATGCCCGCGGCTCCGTCAGCGGCGAGCCCGGTGACCTCGCGGACCACGCGGTCCCACTTCGTGTCCTCGGAGTGCACGAGGTGGGCGGCGAGGTGGATGTTCGGGCGGTCGGGGTCGCGCACCACCACGCAGGCGTCGGGGACGCCGAGCAGCTCGAGGATCTCCCCGCGGGCGGGCACCGACGCCGTCGCGGTCAGCCCCAGCACCCGCGGGTGGCCCAGGCGGCGGCGGGCGACGGCGAGGGTGAGGTAGTCGGGGCGGAAGTCGGGGCCCCAGTCGCACACGCAGTGCACCTCGTCGACGGCCAGCAGCGGCGGTGCGCCCTGCGCCAGCGCGTCGAGCACGTCGGCGCGCGCGAGCTGCTCGGGCGAGGTGACGAGCACGTCGAGGTCGCCGGCACCGAACACGTCCAGCACCTCGGAGCGCTTCCCCTTCGCCAGCGTCGAGTTGAGGATCTCCGCGCGCAGGCCCGCGTCCACGAGGTGGGACACCTGGTCGTGGTGCAGCGACAGCGTCGGTGACACCACCACGGTCGGTCCGCCCAGCACCTGGCCGGTCACGGCGTACACCGCGGTCTTGCCGGCGGCGGGGGGCAGGACGGCCAGGCAGTCGTCGACGAGCGCGCCGAGCACCGCGTCGCGCTGGCCGTCGCCGAGCTCGGCGCCCTCGCCGAGCACCCGGGCGGTGGCCGCGGCGACGGCGTCCAGGGCCTCGGGGGTGACGGGCCCGCAGGGGCCCAGGAGTCCCTCGTCGGAGCGGGAGGAGGAGTCGGTCACCGGCGGGTGGTAGCCGACCGGGCGCCGCCGGAAACGGGGCGTTCGGTGCGTACACCCGGGGGGTAGCCCGGCCCGGTGGAACTGGTGCACATGGAGCCCTACGGCCCCGGTTACGGGCGTCGCAAGCGGGGGAAGGGCTTCAGTTACTTCGACCGGGAGACCGGCGAGACGGTGGCCGACGCCGCCACCCTGGACCGCATCAAGGCGATCGTCATCCCGCCGGCGTGGGAGGACGTCTGGATCTGCCCGGACCCCGACGGCCACATCCAGGCCGTCGGCAACGACGCCGCGGGTCGACGGCAGTACCGGTACCACGAGGAGTGGACCAGGCAACGCGACCAGGAGAAGTTCGTCCGCGTCGCGCGCCTGGGCCACGTGCTCGACGGCGCGCGCGAGGAGATCACCGCGCGCCTGGCCGGCAGCCGGGGTCTCGGGCGCGACCGGGTGCTCGCCGGCGCGGTCTGGATGCTCGACCTCGGGGTCTTCCGCGTCGGCGGCGAGGAGTACGCCAGCGACGACTCGCCCGGCGACGCGTCGTTCGGCCTCGCCACCCTGCGCCGCGAGCACGCGATCGCCCGGCGCGATGGCGGCGTGGAGTTCAGCTACACCGCGAAGTCCGGCGTGCCCCGGCGCGTCACCCTCTACGACGAGCACGTCCACGGTCTCGTGACCTCGCTCAAGCGCCGTCGCGGGGGCGGCGAGGACCTGCTGGCCTACCGGCGCGGCGGGCGCGGTGGCGACCGCGGTCCGTGGCACGACGTCACCGCCCAGGACGTCAACGACGCGGTGCGCGAGCTGATCGGCGACGAGTTCACGGCCAAGGACCTGCGCACCTGGAATGCCGGGGTGCAGGCCGCGGTGGCGCTCGCGGGGGAGTGCGACGAGTCGGGCTGTCCGCCGCGTGCGCAGCGCCGCCGCCGCAGCGCGGTGACGAAGACGATGAAGACGGTCGCCGAGCAGCTCGGCAACACGCCGGCGGTGACCAAGCGCTCCTACGTCGACCCGGTGCTCGTCTCCCACTTCGAGAGCGGGCGCACGATCGCCCGGGTCCTGCGCGAGGGCGCCGGGGACGACGACCACGCCGTGCGGGCGCGGATCGAGCGGGCCGTCCTCGAGCTGCTCGACGAACGCCTCGCCGGCGGCGCCGACACGGTGGCCGTGGCCGCGGCCTGACCGGCGGTTGCGGCCGGCCGGCTCAGACCGTCTCCATCTCCGCCCACACGGTCTTGCCGTCGCGGTGCGCCTCGACGCCCCAGGTCCGCGCCACCGCGGCCACCATCGCCAGGCCGCGCCCGCGCGGGGCGGAGGGGTCGGGCAGGTGCGCCTCGGGGAGAACCGTCAGGTCGAAGTCGCGCACGGTCAGGCGCAGCGAGTGGTCACGGCGCCACACCTCGACCACGGACGCGCTGGAGGCGTGCTCCACGGCGTTGGTGACGAGCTCGGTGACGACGATCTCAGCGGCCTCGCGCGTGTCCTCGTCGATGCCCCAGTGCCGGCAGACCCGCCGCACGTGGCCGCGGGCGTCACCGGGGGCGCGGGGGTCGACGTCGAAGTGCCAGTACCCGCGCAGTACCTCGGGGCGGTCGTCGAGGTGGGCGACCGCGGTGGGGACGTCCGGATGGACGGGGACGCGCTGGGCGACGCGGGAGGTGACGAGCAGGGCCGCGAGGGTGGCGTCGGGAGCGGCGAGCACGAGCCGCACGTCGGGCCATTCCCCGGCGCGGGCGGCGGCCTCGGAGAAGGCGTGCACGGCGCCGGAGTGCGTCAGCGACACCCCGGAGAGGTCGACGACCACGCCGCCGTGCCGGGTGAGCAGGTGGCAGAGCCGGTCCACGAGCGGCCCGGCGGTCCGCTCGGAGAGCGGCCCGCGCAGGGTGAGGACGAGCGGTGTCCCGGGCGCGCCGGGATCGACGGGATCCCCGTCGGCGGCGGCCGCCTCGTCGTCCGCGTCGCTGTGCCCCACCGTCTCGAGGGCCAGCTCGATACTCGTGTCCACCACTCACCTCCGGCCCCTGGTACCCCGCCGTCTCCCCACCCAAGCACGGGCTCGTCGACGCCTCGCGGCGGCTGGGTCGACGCGACGGGTGCGCCGCGGCACGACATGATGAGGCGCATGAGCGAGCAGGACGAACGGCCCTCCTCCGCCCTCGCCGCGGCCGCCGCCTCCGGGGCGGGCGACGGCGCCGGCACGGGGGACCTGGTGGCCTCGCCCGGCGCGGTGATGAGGGTGGCCGGCATGGTCGGCAAGCTCGTCGAGGAGGTGCGGGCGGCCCCGCTCGACGAAGCGGGACGCGCGCGGCTCGCCGACATCCACGAGCGCTCGATCCAGGAGCTCGAGCAGGGGCTCGCGCCCGAGCTGCGCGACGAGCTGCACCGCATCACGCTGCCGTTCGCGGGGGAGGTGGCGCCGTCGCAGGCCGAGCTGCGGATTGCCCAGGCCCAGCTGCTGGGGTGGCTCGAGGGCCTCTTCCACGGCATCCAGAGCGCCGTGCTCGCGCAGCAGATGGCGGCGCGGGGCCAGCTCGAGCAGATGCGTCAGGGTCGTGGGGTGGCCGGCGTGCCGGGCCGGGCGGCCACGGCGGGGGAGGGCGGCGGCCAGTACCTGTGAGCCGCCGCCGGCGGCTGACGGGTCGACGGGCGGGTCAGCGGGACGGGTCAGCGGGCCTCGTAGACGACGGCGCCCCGCTCGGCGTCGCCGGACCGTCCGCGCAGCGCGAGGCGACGCTCGTCCTCGGTCAGTCCGCCCCAGACGCCGTAGGGCTCGCGGGTGGCGAGCGCGTGGCGGCGGCACGGCTCGATCACGGGGCAGGAGGCGCAGACCTTCTTGGCCTCGGCGGCGCGGTGCTCGCGGCGCGGGCCACGCTCACCGTCGGGGTGGAAGAAGAAGCTCGAGTCCATCCCGCGGCAGGCCCCGTGGAGCTGCCAGTCCCACTCGTCGATGATCGGGCCGGGCAGCAGGCGGATGTCGGCCATGGCGTTCCTCCCAGTCGGGGGGCCCGGACGGAGGAGCTGTACCCCCGGCTCGGTCCTGTGGCGCCGGTATCCCCTCGGGCCTGCGGCGGCAAACACCCTCGAACGGCCCAGGACACGCCACGATGGTGGAGCGTGCGGATGTGACCGGGCCGGGGGCGGCGTGTCGAGGTGTCCACGGGGGGTGACGAGTAGGCTGTCGCCCACTACCCGCTACGTTGCGGCGGGACGGGCGACGAGTGCGGCGCCGTCCCGCGACCGACTCGGAGCGGACCGACCCACCGGAGGGGGACCAGACGTCGTGGCCACCGATGACGACCTCACTGCTGAGGACCCGCTCGGCGTCGACGTGCAGCGGTCGAACGGCGCGTCGGTGATCCGGCTGGCCGGCGAGATCGACATGCTGACGACGCCCGCGCTGCGCGCGAAGGTGAACGAGGAGCTCCAGGGCAAGCCCTCGGTGCTCGTGCTCGACATGCTCTCGGTCGAGTTCCTGGGCTCCAGCGGCCTGGCGCTGCTGGTCGAGGCCCTCGACGAGTCGCGCAACCGCGACGTCGCGCTGCGTCTCGTGGCGAACTCGCGTCCGGTGAGCCGGCCGCTGCAGGCCACCGGGCTCACCGACCTGTTCGCGCTCTACCCGTCGGTCGAGGCCGCCCTCGCCGGGTGACCGGGCCGGGGGCCTGCCGCCCTCCCCGGCTCCGCCGATACGGTGGCGCCGCCATCGACCTCCTCACCTGCCGCGAACGGAGATCAGCAGCCGTGCAGACGCCGGAACCGCAGCAGCGTGATCGCTCGTCCACCGCCACCGATCCCGGTGCCGGCGGCCCCGGCGGGCTGGCCGAGACCCCGACGCCGGTCGAGGTCCGCGTGCACGCCGACCCGGCGCTGATCCCGTCGGTCCGCGCCGTCGCGGCCGACCTCGCCGCCCGCGCCGACTTCGACCTCGACGCCGTGTCCGACCTGCGGATGGCGGTCGACGAGGCCTGCTCGGCGCTGGTGCCGCTGGCCCGCGAGGGCGGCCAGCTGCGGTGCGGGTTCGCCATGGCCGACGGCCGGATCGACGTGATCTGCCGCGTCCCGGTGTCGGACGGGGCCACGCTGCGCCAGGACACGTTCGGCTGGCGCGTGCTCACCACGCTCACCGACGACGCCCAGGTCCTCGACGCCGACCCCGAGTGGCTCGGCATCCACCTGCGCAAGCAACGGCTCAACCCGTGAGCGAGCCGGCGCGCGCCCTCGCGGGCGACGCGGAGGGGCCGTCGCCGCGCTCCTCGTCGGGCTCCCGCAACGAAGACTCCTACGAGCACCTCGTCCCGCTGCTCACCGAGCACGCGGGGTTGCCGGCGGACGACCCCCGGCGCGAGGCCCTGCGCGATCGCCTCGTCGAGGGCTACCTGCCGCTCGCCCGGCACATCGCCCGGCGCTTCGCCCAGCGTGGCGAGCCCCAGGAGGACCTCGAGCAGGTCGCCACGGTCGGCCTGATCCACGCGGTCGACCGCTTCTCCCCGGAGCGCGGCTCGGACTTCCTGTCCTACGCGGTGCCCACGATCACCGGCGAGGTGCGGCGCTACTTCCGCGACAAGGCGTGGTCGACGCGCGTGCCCCGCCGGCTCAAGGACCTGCGACTGGCCATCGGGTCGGCGATGCCGCAGCTGTCCCAGCAGCTCAACCGCGCGCCCACCGCCGGCGAGCTCGCCGAGCACCTGCAGCGCAGCCGCGAGGAGGTGCTCGAGGCCCTCGAGGCCGCCAACGCCTACCGGTCGAGCTCGCTGGACGACATGCTCGTCGACGACCCGTCGTCCGGGCGCCTGGCCGACGTGCTGGGCAGCGCCGACGCCGAGCTCGAGCAGGTCGAGCACCGCGAGACCGTCCAGCCGGCCCTGCGCAAGCTCCCCGAGCGCGAGCGCACCATCGTGATGCTGCGCTTCTTCGGCGGCATGACGCAGACCCAGATCGCCGAGCGCGTCGGCGTCTCGCAGATGCACGTCTCCCGCCTGCTCACCCGCACCCTCGCGACCCTGCGCGCCGACCTCACCGATTCGCCCCCGTCCTGAGCCCCGCGCCGACCCCGACGTCGGCGTTCGCTGGCGGATCGAACACGGGGTGTTCGAGCAATGCGGCTTTGCTGGCGTCAGACGCCAGAAACGCCACATCCTCGCGTGCACGACACGCCGGGCGTGAACAGGGCCCGCAGGTCACACGGTGACGGGCAGGCTCTGGTAGCTCCGCAGCAACAGTGACCGCCGTCGGACCGCCCCCGGGACCCGACGCAGCGACGGGGTCCGTTCGGCCAGGGCCGCGAGCGCGACACGCCCTTCGAGCCGGGCCAGCGGCGCACCGAGGCAGTAGTGGATGCCCCCGGAGAACGCCAGGTGCTCGCCCTTCGTCGGCCGGTCGAGGTCGAACACGTCGGGGTCGTCGTGCACCTCCGGGTCGCGGCCGGCGGCCCCGAGCATCGCCATGACCACCGTGCCGGGTGTGACGTCGCGCTCGCCCAGCCGGACCGTCTCGTGCGGGGTGCGGGCGGTGAACTGGATGGGCGCGTCGAGGCGCAGGCTCTCCTCGACGGCGTCGCCGCTACGCGCCGGGTCGGCGGCGAGCTGCGCCCAGGGCTCGCGGGCGTCGGTCATCGCGGCGACGGCGTTGCCCAGCAGGGTGCTCGTCGTCTCGAACCCCGCGAGCAGCAGCAGCGCGGCCAGGCTGATCGTCTCGTGGGTGTCGACGTCCTCGGCGGCGAGGTGGCTGAGGAGATCGTCGGCCGGGTCGTGGCGCCGGCGCTCGAGCAGGCCGCCCAGCAGCCCCCGCAGCTCGGCGACGGCGGCGTCGAGACGGTGCAGCGCGCGCAGCGACCGCACCCCGCCGAGCCCCGCCCCGACCGCCTGCCCCCACCGCGCGAACACGTCCGCGTCGTCGTCGGGGACCCCCAGGATCTCCGCGATGACGGCGACGGGCAGCGGGGTCGCGACGTCCGCGACGAGGTCGAAGCGCCCACGCCGGGCCGCGTCGTCGGCCAGCCGTTCCGCGAGCCGGGTGGCCAGCGGCTCGTACGCGTTCACCCGCGCCGGCGTGAACCAGCCGCCGACCAACCGCCGCAGCCTCGTGTGCTCGGGCGGGTCCATCCCGAGGAAGGACAGGTCGACGGGCTCGAGCAGCGGGTCACGCCCGCCGTCGACGGAGCCGCCGAGCGAACCCCCGGACCGCGTCCGGACCATGAACCGGCGGTCACGGACGAGGTCGCGGCACATGGCGGCGGTGGCGACGACGAGCACGCCGCTGCGGCTCGGGTACGGCTGGGCGGCCTCCCGCAGGCGGCGCTGGATGGGCACGGGGTCGTCGATCCAGGGCCGGTAGAGCAGGCGGAGCACCGGGTCGCCGGCCAGCGCCAACGCGAGGCCCCCGGTACGAACGACCGCCAGCCGCGCGCCGAGCGCGACGTCGCGACGCAGGTCCATGACGCGATCCTGCTCGGCGCCGGCACGCGGTGGAAGCCAGCCGGCGACCTCGTCGTCGGACGCCGACGTAGCCCCCCGCCGCGCCGGCGATTCCCGGCGTGTCGCGCCCGCGACGATGTGGTGATCCTGGCGTTGAACGCCAGCAAAGCCGCATTGCTCGAACACCCCGTGTTCGAGCACGAAGGCCCGCCGCGGGTCGGTCACTTCAGCGCGTGGCGGCCCTCGGCGTCGCGGCGGGTGCGGCCCTGTTTCGCCAGGTACTCGAGCAACGGCACGGCGACGCGGCGCGTGGTGCCCAGCGCCTGGCGCGCTTCGGACAGCGTGAACGGCGAGGGCAGGTCCGCCAGCCGGGCGACGGCGACCTCCACCGCGTCCGGCGCCAGGTAGATCCCGTCGCCGACCTTGAGCAGCGCGCCCTCCTTCACCGCCGCGCCCAGTTCGCGACTCCGCAGCCCCAGCTCGGCGAGCCGGTGCGCCTCGGGTGCCTGGAACGGGGCGTCGGCGAGGTCGGCGAGCACGGTCGCCACCGCCTTCCGCACCGTGTCGGGCAGCCCGCCCGCGTCCCGAGCCCGCACCCGCCCACCGACCGCTGCCAGCGACGACGCCGCCGGCTCGGCGAGCACCAGGTCGAGCAGCCGGGGGTCGGGTAGCTCCAGGGCCCGCGCCGCCGCCTTCGCCGGCAGGCCCGGGTCGAGCGGCTGCGCCTCGGCGTGCGCGGCCACCGCGGCCACGAGCCGCTGCGCCAGCACCGTCAGCCACGCCGGGTCGACCAGCCAGCCCGCCGCCCCGGGGACGTCGGACGGCACCTCGGCGCCCAGCGCGACGAGGTCGTCACGCCGCATCAGGCGCCGCCGCGCGAGCTCGTCGGCGGCGTCCGGCACGCCCTCGGCCGCCGCCAGCTCCCCGGCGCGCGCCTTCGCGGCCCCCCGCCGGCGCAGCGCGGGCGGGCGCACGTCGAGCACGATCACCCCGCCCAGCACCCGGTGCGCGCCCGGGTCGCGCAGCAGCGCGCGGTCACCGGGGCGCAGCGGCAGCGCCTCGCGCAGCGTCAGGCGCACCGTCCGGGTCACGCCCGACGGGTCGTCGGGGGCGTCCTCCCGCGACAGCGGACGCACGCGCGCGGCCACCGCCGCCGAGCCGACGTGCAGCATCACCTGCTGCGGCAGGTCCACCGCGGCCGTCGCGCCGCGCGGCGGCCCGACGCGGACGTCGACGACGTCGCCGCGCAGCCACCGGCCGGGCGTGGTCAGCGCGTCGCCCCGCCCGATCTCGTCGAGCCCCACCCCGCGCAGGTTCAGCGCGACGCGCGCGACGGCGCGCACGGGGTCGACGCTCTCCCCGAGCGCCTGCATCCCCCGCACGACGACCGTCCGCTCGCCGAGCGCCAGCTCGTCCCCGACGCGGATCGTGCCCGCCCCCAGCGTCCCGGTGACCACCGTCCCCGCACCGCGCACCGTGAACGCGCGGTCCACCCACAAGCGGACGTCGGCGTCCAGGTCGGGCTGCGGCAGCCCGCCGACCAGGTCGGCCAGCGCGGCACGCAGGGCGTCGAGGCCCGCGCCGGTCGCCCCCGACACGCACACCGCCGGCAGCCGCCCCAGCGACGACTCCGCGAGGTGCTCGAGCGCCTCGTCCCGCGCCAGCTCCGGGTCGGCGAGGTCGCTGCGGGTGACGACGAGCAGCCCGTGGCGCACCCCGAGCGCGTCGAGCGCGTCGAGGTGCTCGGTGGACTGAGGCATCCACCCCGAGTCGGCGGCGACCACGAACATCGTCGCCGGCACCGGACCGACGCCCGCGAGCATCTGCGTCACGAACCGCTCGTGGCCGGGGACGTCGACGAACGCGACGGGTTCCTCGAGACCCGCGAACCTCGTCCACGCGAACCCCAGGTCGATCGTCATGCCCCGGCGCCGCTCCTCGGCCCACCGGTCGGGCTCCATCCCGGTGAGCGCCCGGACCAGCGTCGACTTGCCGTGGTCGACGTGGCCGGCGGTGGCGACCACCCTCATCGCAGGACCCGGGCGAGCGCCGCCGCCAGCCGCGCGTCGGCCTCCGGCGGCACCGACCGCAGGTCGACCACGCAGCGCCCCTGCTCGACGCGCGCCACGACGGGATCCTCACCGGCCCGCAGCGCGTCCGCCGCCGCGGCGGGCAGCGCCACGCCCGCGCTGGGCAGCGCCACCCCCGGCGCGCCGCCCCCGCCGACCTCGGCGTCGCACGCGACGACCTCGACCGCCCCACCGACGCGCGCGGCCAGGGTCTCGGCCCGCGCCCGCAGCTCCGACACGGGGACCTCGAGCATCGCCCGCACCGGCGGCGTCGGCCCCCGCAGCGTCGCCTCCAGCGCGGCGAGGGTCAGCTTGTCGACCCGCAACGCCCGGGCCAGGGGGTGGCGGCGCAGGCCCTGCACGAGGTCGGCGTCACCGAGCAGCAGCCCCGCCTGGGGGCCGCCGAGCAGCTTGTCCCCGGACGCGGTCACCAGCGGGACGCCGTCGCGCAGCTCGCTCGCCGCGTCGGGCTCGGCGGGCAGCAGCGGGTGCGGCGCGAGCAGCCCGGACCCGATGTCACTGACCACCGGCACCCCGAGGTCGGTCAACGAGCCCGCCGGCACCGACGACGTGAACCCGGTGACGACGAAGTTCGACGGGTGGACCTTGAGGATCATCCCGGTCTGCGGGCCGACCGCCGCGGCGTAGTCCTCGCGGCGCACGCGGTTGGTGGTGCCGACCTCCCGCAGCCGGGCACCGGTGGACTCCAGCAGGTCGGGCAGCCGAAAGCCGTCGCCGATCTCGACCATCTCGCCGCGGGCGATGACGATCTCACCCCCGGCGGCCAGCGCCGTCGCGGCCAGGGTCAGCGCCGCGGCCCCGTTGTTCACCACGTGCACACCCCCGGCGTCCGGGACCGCCGCGGCCAGCGCCGCGAGCGCGCCCGCGCCGCGCCGCCCGCGCCCGCCCGTCGCGAGGTCGAGCTCGACGTCGGTGGTGCCCGCCGCCGCGTCGAGGGCGTCGCGCGCGGCGCCGGACAGCGGTGCGCGCCCGAGGTTGGTGTGCAGCAGGACGCCGGTCGCGTTGATCACCGGCCGCATCGAGGCGGCCGTGCGCGGCAGCGTCGCGACGACCTCGTCGGCCACCGCCTCCGGGGCGATCTCTCCGGCTCGGGCGCGGCCCTGTGCCGCGACCACGACCTCCTTGACCCGCGCACGCCCGAGCGTGGCGAGCGCCTGCCCCAGCCGGGCGTCGGCGAGCACGGCGTCGGTGCGCGGCACCCGCCGGCGGGGGTCCTCACTCATCGAGGCCCATCTTGGCGCTTCGCGCTTGTGAGTGCTTGTCCGTGCCCCAGCACGGACAAGCACTCACAAGCCATCAGGCAAAGGCCCGATCCGAGGGCGCCGTGTCCACCTGGTTCGTCGCCTGCCGCGCCCGGATGCGCTCGCGCTGGGGGACGACGATGTGCGCGGGGTCGTTGGCCGACGCGATCCCCGCGTCGAACACACCGAAGCGGGTCAGCGCCGACCCCGCCATCAGCGCGAGCCCGGACAGCGCCGCCGACCACCGCCGCCGACGCCCCAGCACCGCGCCCACGGCGCCGGCGGCCAGGCACGCCTTCGACGCCTTCATCAGCACCCCGGCGCGGCCCTTGCCGTACACGTCGCCGAGCAGGCCGAGCCTGCGCTCCATCACCTCGCCCGCGACGAGCTCCACCGCCGCGCCCCCGACGGCCAGGCGCGCGGCCGGCAGGTTGTCGCGCACCGACGACCCGACCAGGCCCATGCCCCCACCGGCGGCGGCGGCGCTGCCCGCGAACACGATCGGCAGCTCCCGGTGCGCCTCGTGCCAGGTCGGCACGGCGGTGTTGGAGAACAGCACGGCGGTGTAGGTGGCAAGCGCCGGCCCGATCACCGCGGCCACGACCCCGGAGGCGTCGCCGGCGCGACGCACCAGGCCCGTCACCTCCGACGCCGCGGTGGCCGCCGCGAAGGTCGCGAACGGCGAGAGGATCCACGTGCCCACCGACAGCGGCGACGTCGGCTTGAGCACCCGCAGCATGTGCAGGAACCGCGACGGGCGGTGCAGGTCGTGGACGAGGAAGGCGGTGCCGCCGACGGCACCGCCGGCCGCGGCGAGCCGCCCGGTGCGCCGCAGGGTCGGCCGGCCCGTGGCCGCGCCGAGCGCCCCGAGCCCGGCCGACGTGCCGGCCAGGCCGCCGAGGAACAGGTACAGCGGGACGTCCGGGTTCTTCCACACCGGCGCCTTGATGATCGGCCGGCCGTAGTACGAGCGGAAGTCGGCCTCGGGAACCTGCAGCTGCTCGCCCTTGCGCCCGCGGCGCTTCCCGCTGCCGCGGTCGCGGTCGTCGCCCCGGTCGTGCCCGAACCGCTCGGGCATCTCCGTGTTCGCGTCGGTCACCGCCGACCCCCCTTCCAGAACGCCGCGACGAGCGCCGCACCCAGCCCGACGGCGGTCAGCGCGGCGTTGCGCCACATCTCGGGCAGGTCGCGGGTGGTGACGATCGGGTCCGGCGGCATCCCGTAGACCTCGGGCTCGTCGAGCAGCAGGAAGAACGCCCCGTCGCCACCGACGCCGTCGTCGGGGTCCCGGCCGTAGAGGCGGGCCTCGTGCACCCCGCGCCCGTGGAGTTCGGCCAGCCGGGCGTCGGCGGCGGCCTGCAGCTCGTCGAGGTCGCCGAACTGGATCGAGTTGGTGGGGCACGCCTTCGCGCACGCCGGCTCGAGGCCCTCGCCGAGACGGTCGTAGCACAGCGTGCACTTGTGGGCGCCGCCGTCGGACTCGCGCACGTCGATGACGCCGTAGGGGCACGACGGGACGCAGTAGCCGCAGCCGTTGCAGATGTCGTCCTGCACCACGACGGTGCCGAACTCGGTACGGAACAGCGCGCCGGTCGGGCAGACGTCGAGGCACCCGGCGTGGGTGCAGTGCTTGCAGACGTCCGAGGACATCAGCCAGCGCACGTCGCGCTCGTCGTCCGGGGTCTGCTGGCCGTGGGCGCCGCCGTCGGGCAGCAGGGCGAGCAGGTCGACGGTGCCCGGCTGGGCGGGATCCGGGCCCGGCGGCGCACTCGCCGCGTCCCGCGGCGTGTGACCGTTGCCGCCGCCGTGCACCGCGGGCAGCCCGGCGGGCAGGAAGCCCGTCTCCTGGCCCCCGTGCGCCGGCGTCGCCGTGCCGTGCGGGCGCACGTCCTCGATGAACGCCACGTGCCGCCAGCTGGAGGCCCCGAGGTCACCGGTGTTGTCGTAGGACATCCCCGTGAGGCGGTAGAGGTCGGAGGCGTCGGTGCCGTCGTCGGGCACCAGGTTCCACTCCTTGCACGCCACCTCGCAGGCCTTGCAGCCGATGCACACCGAGGTGTCGGTGAAGAAGCCGACCCGCTTGGGGTGCGCGTCCGACCAGCCGGCGTCGGTCTGGGGATCGGGCAGCGGGCCGGACAGCGAGTTCGCCGTCCCCGTGAACGCATCGAAGAGGTTGGTCACGTGATGCCTCCCGGCTCCACCCCGGCCTTGCGCCGGTGGGACTCGACGAACTCGAGCAGCGCGGGTCCGCGGGGTCGACGCCCGGGCTGGATGTCGCAGGTGGCCACCTTCGACTCCTGGATGTGCACGTTGGGGTCCATGGTCACGCCGAGCAGGTCGTTCGCCGGGTCGCCGACGGACAGGCCGTTGGACCCCCAGTGGTAGGGCAGTCCGATCTGGTGGACGACGTGGTCCCCGATCCGCAGGGGCTTCATGCGCTCGGTCACGACGACGCGCGCCTCGATCGCCGTGCGCGTCGAGATCAGCGTCGCCCACCCGAGGTGCTCGAGGCCCCGCTCGGCGGCCAGGGCGGGGGAGACCTCGCAGAAGAACTCCGGCTGGAGCTCGGAGAGGTAGCCCAGGAAGCGGCTCATGCCGCCGGCGGTGTGGTGCTCGGTGAGCCGGTAGGTGAGGAAGACGTAGGGGTAGGTGTCCGACATCGCCGGGTTGAGCCGGTTCCAGGCGCGGTCGATGTCCTCGCGCGCCGGGTTGTCCTGCTGGTCGTGCAGCAGGTTGGCCACCGGCGACTCGACCGGCTCGTAGTGCGTGGGCATCGGCCCGTCGGCCAGCCCCGTCGGCGCGTACAGCCACGCCTTGCCGTCGGCCTGCATGATGAACGCGTCGGTGCCGGCGAGGGCGTCCTCGTACTGCGCGCCCTCCGGCGGCCGGTACGACGGCGCCTTGGTGGCCTCGAAGTCGGGCACGTCGTGCCCGGTCCACCGCCCCGCGTCGGCGTCCCACCACACGTAGGCCTTGCGCTCGCTCCACGGCCGTCCCTCGGCGTCGGCCGAGGCCCGGTTGTAGAGCGTGCGCCGGTTCGCCGGCCACGCCCAGCCCCACTCGGCCGCGACCCAGTCCTGCTCGGACCCGGGCTTGCGCCGGTCGGCCTGGTTGACGCCGCCGGCGTACACACCGGTGTAGATCCAGCAGCCGCCCGACGTGGAGCCGTCGGCCGTCATCTGCGTGTAGCTCGACAACGGGTTCCCGTCGGCGTCGAATCCGTTGATCTCCGCCAGCACCGACTCCGGGTCCGGCTCGGAGTGCACCCCGAACGTCGGGTAGTCCCAGGTGAGGTCGAGGATCGGACGGTCGCGCTCGATCTGCTCGGCTGTGGGTGTCCCACGGCGGTGGGCCTCGGCCAGCTTCTCCCGGATCCTCCGTCCCAGGTGGAAGTAGAAGTGCAGCTCCGAGCGGGCGTCACCCGGGGGGTGCACGGCCTCCCGGCGCCACTGCAGCAGCCGCTGGGTGTTGGTGAACGTCCCCGACTTCTCGGTGTGGTTCGCGCACGGGAGGAAGAAGACCTCGGTGCCGATCTCCTCGGTGCGCAGCTCGCCGGTCTCGATCTCGGGGCCGTCCTTCCAGAACGACGCCGACTCGATCATCTGCATGTCGCGGACGACGAGCCACTCGAGGTTCGCCAGCCCGAGGCGCTGCATCTTGCCGTTGGCGTGGCCGACCGCGGGGTTCTCGCCGACGAGGAAGTAGCCGTAGGTCTTGCGGTCGATCTGGTCGCGGACGATGCCGTACGTGCCGTGGTTGCCGGTCAGCCGCGGCAGGTAGTCGAACGCGAAGTCGTTCTCCGGCGTCGCCGCGTCGCCCCACCACGCCTTGAGCAGGCTGACGAGGTAGGCGTCCATGTGGCCCCAGAAGCCCGTCTTCGCCGCGTCCGCGTCGAGGAAGCTCTGCAGATCGGTGTGCAGGTGCGCGTTGGGCATCGGGATGTAGCCCGGCAGCAGGTCGTACAGCGTGGGGATGTCGGTGGAGCCCTGGATCGACGCGTGGCCGCGCAGCGCGAGGATGCCGCCCCCGGGGCGGCCCATGTTGCCCAGCAGCGTCTGCAGGATCGCCGCGGCGCGGATGTACTGCGCGCCGACCGTGTGGTGCGTCCAGCCCACGGAGTAGACCCACGCGGTCGTCCGGTCACGGCCGGAGTTCCGCGTGATCGCGCGGGCGACCTCCAGGAACTGTTCGACGCTCATGCCGCACACCTGCGACACGGCCTCGGGGGTGTAGCGGGCGTAGTGCCGTTTGAGCACCTGGTACACGCAGCGGGGGTGCTGCAGCGTGTCGTCGCGCTCGGGCGCGGCCGGCGCGTGCGCCTGCTCGCCGGCGCCCCCGGCGGTGTCCGACGCGTGCGCGGCGTGGTGCTCGCGCAGCTCGGGCTCCCAGTGGTCGCGCTGGCCGGCGGCCGGGGCCTCGTAGACCCCTCCCTCCATCTGCCAGGAGATGGGGTCGTAGCGCCCGGTCTCGGGGTCGTAGCCCGAGAAGATGCCGCTGACGTCGGCGTCGGCGAAGTCCTCCCCGACGATCTCGGACGCGTTGGTGAAGGTCGTGACGTACTCGCGGAAGTCGAGCTCGTTGTCGAGCACGTAGTGGATCAGTCCGCCGAGGAACGCGATGTCGGTGCCCGCCCGGAACGGGACGTGCAGGTCCGCGACCGCGCTGGTGCGGGTGAAGCGCGGGTCGACGTGGATGATCGTCGCCCCGCGGGCCTTCGCCTCCATCACCCACTGGAAGCCCACCGGGTGGGCCTCCGCCATGTTGGAGCCCTCGATGACGATGCAGTCGGCGAACTGCAGGTCCTGCTGGAAGTTCGAGGCGCCGCCGCGGCCGAAGCTGGTCCCCAGACCGGGGACGGTGGCGCTGTGTCAAATGCGCGCCTGGTTCTCCACCTGGATCGCCCCGAGCGCCATGAACAGCTTCTTGATGAGGTAGTTCTCCTCGTTGTCCAGCGTCGCGCCGCCCAGGCTCGAGAAGCCCAGCGTGCGCCGCAGGACGCGGCCCTCGTCGTCGGTGTCCTGCCAGCCCTTGCGGCGGGCGTCGATCACCCGGTCGGCGATCATGTCGACCGCGGTGTCGAGGTCCAGGTCCTCCCACTCGGTGCCGTACGGGCGCCGGTAGCGCACCGTCGTCACCCGCGTCGGGGAGGTGACCAGCGACGTCGACGCCGACCCCTTGGGGCAGAGCCGTCCGCGGGAGACCGGCGAGTCGGGGTCGCCCTCGATCTGGGTCACGCGCCCGTCCCGGACGTAGATGTTCTGCCCGCAGCCGACCGCGCAGTACGGGCACACCGACTTGACGACCTCGTCCGCGCCGTGCGTGCGCGCCTCGAGGGTGCGGGTCCGCGGCGACTGGACGGCGGCGCCCCGCGCGAGCGGGTCGGGACCGGTCGCCTGGCGGACCATCGGCCACTCGCCGAGCCACGTGCGGACGCCCATCGAGGTCCTCCCGGGGGGTCGAGGAGGTCGTGCTGCGGTGGTGGTGTTGGCGGAGGCGGACGGGAATCGAACCCGCCTGGCCGAGATGCTCGACCACTACGGTGTTGAAGACCGCGGGGGCCACCAGGCACCCAGACGCCTCCGCTCGGGAGCCTAGGTGCGGCCCCGGCCCGGCGCAGATCGGGGCGCGCCGGGGTGGGCGGCCGCCGGCGGGGGAACAGGACCGGCGTGTGGACCGCGAGCGACACCCGGCCCCCGGCCGCCGCCGTCGTGCTGCCGTCGAGCCCGGTCCCCCGATGACGGCGCCCGACCTCGTCCCCGACCTCGTCCTGGGCGTCGACATCGGCACCACGGCCACCAAGGCCGTCGCCTTCGCCCCCGACGGCACCGAGCACGGCCGCGGCGAGTCCCCGCACCGGCTCGACGAGCCCGAGCCCGGCGCCGCCGTCCAGGACCCCGAGGCGCTCTGGGAGGCCGTCGGCGACGCGGTGCGCGACGCGGTCGCCGACCTCGATCCCGCGCGCGTGGCCACCGTCGCCTTCAGCTCGGCGATGCACGGGCTGCTCGCCCTCGACGCCGAGGGCGACCCCGTCGGGCCGCTCATGACCTGGGCGGACAGCCGCGCCACCGAGACGGCCCGCGAGCTGCGCCGACGGGACGGCGCGCTGGCCCTGCACCGGCGCACCGGCACGCCGATCCACCCGATGAGCCCGCTGGTGAAGCTGGCCTGGCTGCGCCGCGCCCGCCCGAGCCTGCACGCCACGGCGCACACGTGGGGCGGGGTCAAGGAGTTCGTGCTGGCCCGGGCCGCCGGGGCCCGCGTCGCCGACACCTCCGGGGCCTCGGGCACCGGGCTGCTCGACCTCGCCACCGGCACCTGGGATCCGGAGGCCCTCGACATCGCCGGCATCGCCGCCGACGCGCTGGGCGAACCCGTGGCGCCCACCGCGGTCGTCGGCCGGCTGCGCGTGCGCGACTGGGGCCTGCCCACCGGTGTGCCCGTCGTCGCCGGGGGTGGGGACGGGCCGCTGGCGAACCTGGGGGTCGGCGGCGTCCGCCCCGGCGTGGCCGCCTGCTCGATCGGCACCAGCGGGGCCCTGCGCGTCACCGTCGACCGCCCCGCCGTCGACCCCCGCGGCCGCGTGTTCTGCTACGGCCTGGCCGACCAGCGGTGGGTGGTGGGCGGGGCGATCACCAACGGCGGGCTGGTGCTCGACTGGGCGCGGGAGACGCTGCACCGCGACGTCGACGACCTGCTCGCCGCGGCCGCCGCCGTCCCCGCCGGCGCCGACGGCCTGCTCGCGCTGCCCCACCTGCTCGCCGAGCGTGCGCCGCACTGGGATTCCGTCGGTGCCGGGGCGTTCGTCGGCCTGCACCGTCGCCACGGCGCCGGCCACGTCACGCGCGCCCTGCTCGAGGGCGTGTGCCTGCAGCTGCGGCTCGTGCTGGACGCGATGCGCGAGGCCGGCCAGGCGGTGGACGAGGTCCGCGCCACGGGCGGGGCCACGCGCAGCGAGCTCTGGCGCCGCCTGCTCACCGACGCTCTTGGCCTGCCCGTCGGTTTCCCCGCCGTCGACCAGGGCTCGGCGTTCGGCGCCGCCCTGCTCGGGATGCAGGGCGTCGGGCTGCTGCCGCCCGGACCCGAGGGCCTCGAGGCCGCGGCCGAGCGCGTGCCGCTCGGCGAGACGCTGCACCCCGGCCCCGACGCGGAGGTGTACGACGCGCGCCTGCCGCTGTTCGAGCAGGTCCACGCCGCGCTCGCGGACGTCGGCGCGGCGTTGGACCGTTAGCCGGCGGGCGCGGTCACCCCACGGCCGGGTCGGTCGCGTCGGCGACGGCCTCGAGCTCGACCAGCGCCTCCTCGAGGTGACCCAGCAGGCGTTGCAGGTGCGGCACGGCCCGCCGGTCGCCGGTCAGGCCGAACTCCATGTCGTCCGCGTAGGACATGGCGGTGATGTTGAGCGCCTGGCCGTCGAGGGGCACCGAGATCGGGTAGATGCCGTCGAGCTTCGCGCCCTCCCAGTACAGCGGGTCCTTCGGGCCGGGCACGTTCGAGATGATCAGGTTGAAGCCCTGGTTGACCGCCGACGATCCGGGCACCAGGCCCAGGCCGATGGGGGCGGCCACGACGGCGCTGAGCGCGGCCACCGTCATCGGGTCGCGGCCCTGCAGGTTCTGCTTCGCGGCGAGACCGGACTGCCGGATCCTGCGCAGTCGCTCGGCGGGGTCCGGCTCGTCGGTCGCGAGGCTGACGAGGATCGCGCCGAGGGCGTTGCCGGACCCGGAGTCCTCGAGCGCGACCGGAAGCGCCGCCACCAGCGGCTTCGTCGGCAGGCCGTCGCGCTCGGAGAGGTAGCGCCGCAGGGCACCCGCGCTCATGGCCAGGACCACGTCGTTGAACGTCGTGCCCGTGCGCTCCCGCACGCGCTGGATGCGCTTGATCGGCCAGGACTGCGCGGCGAACCGACGCGCGCCCGTGATCGGCACGTTGAGCATGCTCGGTGGCGCCTCGAACGGCAGCGCCAGGTCGTCGGAGACCAGCCCGCGGTAGAGCGACCCCAGCAGCGCCGGACCGACGTTGAGCGTCTGGCCCACGGTCTCGGCGAGCGTCCCCGCGGTGCGCAGCGCCCCGCCGACGTACTCGCGCGCCGACCCGATGACCCCCGACGGTGCGGGCGCCGACTCGCCGACCGGTCGGCTGCTGCGCCCCGGCCGCGGGTCGACCGCCCAGAACGGCTCCATGTCGCGCCGCTCGGGGTCGGTGCTCAGCGCCTTCTCGAGGTGCCGCATCGCGCGCACCCCGTCCATCATCGCGTGGTGGATCTTGCTGTAGACCGCGAAGCGGTCGCCCTCCACGCCCTCGATGAGGTGGAACTCCCAGAGCGGGCGGTGCCGGTCGAGCAGGCTCCCGTGCAGGCGGGACACGAGCTCGAGCAGCTCGCGGATGCGGCCCGGGCGCGGCAGCGCGGAGAGCCGCACGTGGTACTCGATGTCGATGTCGTCGTCGTTCACCCAGGCCCACTGGCCCAGCGTCGACACCCCGCGCATCGCCCGACGGCGGAACAGCGGCGCCACGTCGACGTCGCCGCTGACGAGCCGGCGGTGCAGGTCGGCGAGGTAGTCGGGGCCCGCGCCCTCGGGGCGGTCGAAGAGCATCAGCGACCCGACGTGGGTGGGCCGTTCGCGCGACTCCGCCAGCAGGAACATCGCGTCCCGGAACGACATCGTCGCCATCGACACCCCTCCCGACCCCCGAGCCCCACCCGATGCGCCGACCGGGCGAGCATGACGCCCGCCAGTGTGACCTACTCGTCGGTCGGTGTCGCGGGCCGTCGCGGCTCAGGGCGGGCCGTCGGGCACGAACTGCGCGAGCGCGGCCTGCCTCCCGCCCTCGATCTCCTCGGCGGTCGCGCCGCCGCCTGCCTGCGTGGCGGCCACCCAGCGCTCGATCGACCGTCGGTTGAACTCGATCACCTCGGGCGAGTTCGCCGCGGCCACCGGGTCGCCCACGGCCTCGCCGCGCACGAACAGCCCGAGCCCCATCAGCGCGCCGTCCCAGCCGGGGCCGACGAACAGGGAGCCCGCCGCGCTGCCGGCCATCGCGAGCGGCACGGTGTGCTCCAGCTCGAGCACCGTGTCCTCGCCGTCCGCGGCCAGGCGCAGCTCGACCACGCTCGTCTCGTGGCCGAACGTCACCCGCAGCAGGCGCGGCGGGGTGCACGTCAGGATGTCGCCGCCGGCGTTGCCCTCCAAGCGGAACGACCCGCCCTCGCGCAGGTCGCCGTGCAGCGGCAGGAACCAGCGCACGACGCGCTCGGGCTCGGTGAGCGCGCTCCACAGGTCCTCGGGCCCGGTGGGGTAACGGCGCCGCAGCAGCACCCGGACGGTGTCGCCCTCGACGTCGTCGAGGGCGACCTCGCGGTGGATGGCGTCGAGCTCGGAGAAGAGGTCCATCAGGTGTCCTCGGTGTCGGGGTCGGGTGCGTGCGCTCGGGACGTCCTGCGTGCGCGCTTCCCGCGGGCGATCTCGGTGCCGAGGGCGTCGAGGCGCTGCTCCCAGAACCGCCGGAAGCGCCCCACCCACACGTCCACCTCGCGCAGCCCGTCGGCGTCGACGGCGTAGAGCCGCCGCGTGCCCACGGCGCGCACCGTGGCCAGCCCGTTCTCCCGCAGTACCCGCAGGTGCTGCGACACCCCGGGCTGCGAGATGCCGAACTCGTCGCGGATGCGCTCGACGACCGCGCCCGAGGTCATCTCGCCGTCGGCGAGGAGCTCGAGGATCCGCCGGCGGACCGGGTCGCCGAGCACGTCCATCGCGTGCACGGCCGATAATCAACAGCTTTCGCTTATATAAGTCAAGCGCGGTACCGAGGGCTGTCGGGGGGTCGTGCCAGGGTGCCGGCATGACCACCGCCGACCTCGCCGCCACCGTCGCCCTCGTCGCCGGCGCCACCCGCGGGGCCGGCCGCGGCATCGCGGTCGAGCTGGGCGCCGCGGGGGCGACCGTCTACGTCACGGGGCGCAGCACCCGGGCACGGCGCTCGGAGTACGACCGCCCCGAGACCATCGAGGACACCGCCGACCTGGTCACGGCCGCCGGGGGCCGCGGCGTCGCCGTCCCCACCGACCACCTCGAGCCCGAGGCCGTCGCGGCGCTGGTGGCGCGGATCGAGCGCGAGCAGGGCCGGCTGGACGTGCTGGTCAACGACATCTGGGGCGGCGAGCTCCTGGTCGAGTGGGACGTGCCGGTGTGGGAGCACGACCTGGCGAACGGCCTGCGGACGCTGCGGCTGGCGATCGACACCCACCTCGTCACCGCCCACCACGCGCTGGGCCTGCTCGCGCGGCGGCCGGGCGGGCTGGTCGTCGAGGTCACCGACGGCACGGCCGCGTACAACGACCGCCACTACCGCCTCAACGTCTTCTACGACCTCGCCAAGATCGCGCCGATCCGCCTCGCCCGCTCGTGGGCGCACGAGCTCGCGCCGCACGGCGGCACCGCGCTCGCCGTGACGCCCGGGTGGCTGCGCTCGGAGATCATGCTCGAGCACTTCGGCGTCACCGAGCAGACCTGGCGCGACGCCCTGGTCCGCGAGCCGCACTTCGCGATCTCCGAGACGCCGCGGTTCCTGGGGCGCGGCGTCGCGGCCCTCGCCGCCGACCCCGACCGGGCGCGGTGGTCCGCGGCGTCGACCTCGTCGGGGGAGCTCGCCGCGGTCTACGGCGTCACCGACCTCGACGGCTCGCGGCCCGACTGCTGGCGCTACCTCGTCGAGGTCCAGGACGCCGGTCGGCCCGCGGACACCACGGGCTACCGGTGATGTCACGGCGGGCACCGCCGTCTCGTCCCGTGAGCATGAGCACACCACAGAACGCGATGCGGGTCCTCGTCGTCGGCGCCGGCTACGCGGGGGCGACCGCGGCGGTACGCCTGGCCGGCCGGTCGCGCGGCCGGGTCGACGTGACGGTCGTGAACCCTCGGCCCCGGTTCGTCAACCGCCTCCTCCTGCACCACGTCGCGATCGGGCGGCGGGTGGCCGCGCCGGGCCTGCGCGACCTGCTCGGGACGGCCGTCACCCTCGTGCCGGGCCGCGTCGTCGACCTCGATCCCGCCGGCGGGCGGGCCACGGTGGCCGGGCCGGAGGGCGTGCGCGTCGTCGCGTTCGACCGGGTCGTCCTCGCCACGGGTAGCACCACGGCCGTTCCGCTCGCGGGCGGCGAGCACGTGCACGCCGTCGGGGACCTGGAGGCCGCGCAGCGGCTGCGCCCGGCCTTCGCCGCGCTGCGGCCGGGCGCGGACGTCGCCGTCGTCGGGGGCGGGTTCACGGGCCTGGAGACGGTCGCCGAGCTCGCCGGGCGACGCCCGGACGTGCGGGTGCGGCTGGTCACCGCGGGCGAGGTCGGGGCGTGGTTCACACGACGGGGCGCCGAGCACGTGCGCACGACCCTGCGGGAGCTGGGAGTGGAGGCCCGGGGTGGGACGCGGGTCCGCGCCGTCGAGCCGGGCCGGCTGCACCTCGACGACCGCGGCGAGGTGCCGGCGGAGCTGACCGTGTGGTGCGGTGGGTTCGCGGCGCCGCCGCTGGCCCGCGAGGCCGGGATCGCCGTGGACGACCGGGGCGCGGTGCTCACCGACGCCACCCTGCGGTCGGTGTCCCACCCGGCGGTGCTGGCGGTGGGCGACGCCGGGCACACGCCCGGACCCGGTGGCGACCGCTACAGCATGTCCTGCCAGTTCGCCTTCCCCTCCGCCGCACACGCCGCGGACCTCCTGCGCGCCGAGGCGCTCGGGCAGCCGGTCGACGACGCCCTCGACCTCGGCTTCACCGCACGCGCCGTGAGCCTGGGGACCCGGCGCGCCGTGCTCCAGCCGACCACCCGCGACGACGTGGCCCGGGGCCGGGCCTGGACCGGCCGGGCCGCCGTGCTGGCCAAGCTGGTCCAGGTCCGGGGCGTCGTCGCCGCCATCGGTGTCGAGCGCCGCCTGCCCGGCACCGCGCGCTGGCCCGGCGCCGAGCCGCGGGCCGCCGTCGCGAGCGCGCCGTGAGCCGCATCGTGGAGTTCACCGCCGACGCGGGGCGCCTACGCGCGGAGGTGCGGGGCCCGCGGGCGCCCCCGGCAGGACTCGAACCTGCGACCACGGGATTAGAAGGCCCATGCTCTGTCCAGCTGAGCTACGGGGGCTCGGCGGACAGACTAGCGGCACGTCCGGATCCCTCCCTCGACGCTCGCGACGGCCCGGAACGCACTCGGGCGCGATCCGCAAGGCGATCGTCCGCGTCGGCTCACATCGATCCCTCGTCCCGGCGCGGACGGTGGCGGCATGACTCGTCGTCCGCCGAGCTCGTGTGCTCCACCCCGCCGGGACCGGGGCGCGACGCGACCTCGGCCCCTGCGCGTCCTGCCGGCCCTCCTCGTCGCCCTCGTCGTGGCGCTGACCGGCGCGGGCTGCGGACTCCTCGAGGACGAGAACGGGGCACCCGGTCTGGTCGTCGGCGGCACCGTGACCGTCGCCGGTCAGCCCTGTCCGGTCCCCGCGAGCGGGCCGGTCCACAGCGGCACCGTCGTGCGGGTCATCGACTCCTGGGGTGCCCTGGTCTCGTCAGCGCCTCTCGGCCCCGGTCGGACGGACACCGACCGCGCTCCGGCCGGGTGCGTGCTCCCGTTCACCGTCGCCGGCATCCCCGAGGACCCGGATCGGTACACGGTCGCCCTCGGTGAGAACAGCCGGTGGACCCAGCAGGTCACCACCGAGCAAATCCGGAACAACATCCCCGTCCTCTTCGTCGTGTGACGTGTCGGACGACACGGGCTCACGGACCGCCGCGGCCCGCGAGGACAAGGGTGGCGGCTCGTGGAGCACCCGAGCCCGACCGCACGTGCTCCCCGGCGCCGCGACCTACCCTGGGGAGGTGGCCACGACGACCCCGCCGCCCTCCGACGCGCCGGCGAGCGACGCCGCGCCGGCGTCCCGTCCCGCCACGCCCGCTGCGCTGTTCCTGTCCCAGGTCGGTCCGCTGCTGGCCGTGGCGGCGGTCGTCGCGCTGGCGCTGAGCACCCTGTCGGGCGCGGCGACCTTCGCACGGCTCGGCCTGCCCGACCCCGGCCCGCTGACCGTCTACGCGCTGCCCGTCGTGCGGGCGGTGAGCCAGGCGGCCGCCGCCGTGACCATCGGCTTCCTGCTGCTCGCGGGCTTCTTCACGCCGCCCGCGTCCTCGGGCTGGTTGTCGGCCGACGGGTACCGCGCGGTGCGGGTCGCGTCGTGGGGGGCGGCGACGTGGTCGGTCGCGGCGCTGCTCATGATCCCCCTCAGCGCTGCCGACGCCTACGGACGTCCGGTGTCGGAGATGCTCGACGCGCGCGTGCTCGCCGCCGCCGTCCCGGGCATCGAGGCCACCTCCGCCTGGACGCTCACCGCGCTCACCGCCCTGGTGACCCTCGGCGTCACGCGCGTCGTCCTCGGCTGGGGCGCGGCCGTCGTCGGTCTCGGCGTCGCGCTCCTCGGGCTCCTGCCACTGGCGCTCACCGGGCACTCGGCCGGCGGCAGCGATCACGACGTCGCCACCAACAGCCTGCTCGGGCACGTCCTCGCCGCCGCCGTCTGGGTGGGCGGGCTCGTCGCCGTCGTGACCCACCTGGTGGCCGGGGGACGCCACCCCGGGCTCGCCGTCCGCCGCTTCTCCGCGGTCGCGCTGGTGTGCTGGATCCTCCTGGCCGTCTCCGGTGTGGTCAACGCCCTCGTCAGGATCACGCCGGGCGACCTCGTGACGAGCACCTACGGGGCGCTCGTGCTCGCCAAGGCGCTCGCCCTCGTGGCGCTGGGCGCCTTCGGCGCGTGGCACCGCCGGCGGGGGATCCCCGCCCTCGACGCGGGACGGGCGGGCGCACTGGTGCGCTTCGCCGGGCTCGAGGTGCTGCTGATGGCGGCCACGATGGGCGTCGCGGTCGCGCTGGGCCGGACGCCACCGCCCGTCGCACCGCAACCGGCGCCGACGCGTGTCGAGGCGCTCGTCGGGTACGCCGTCGACGAGCCGTTGACCGTCGCCGGCCTCGTCACCCAGTCCCGCTTCGACCTCGTCTTCGGCACGGCGGCGCTGGTCCTCGCCGGGCTCTACCTCGCCGGGGTCCGCCGTCTCCGTCGCCGCGGCGACGCCTGGCCGGCGGGTCGCACCGTGGCGTGGCTCGCCGGCTGCCTGGCGCTCCTCGTCGCGACCTCGTCGGGCATCGGCCGCCACGCGCCGGTGATGTTCAGCGTGCACATGGGTCAGCACATGATCCTCAACATGCTGGTGCCGATCCTGCTCGTGCTCGGCGGACCGGCGACGCTGCTGCTGCGCGGCCTGCCCCCGGCGGGCACGGGTGCTCCGCCCGGACCGCGCGAGTGGGTGCTCGCCGCCGTGCACTCACCGGTCGCCCGCGTCCTGACCCAGCCCCTCGTCGCGCTCGCGCTGTTCGTCGGCAGCTTCTACGTCCTGTACTTCTCGGGCCTGTTCGACGTGGCTCTCGAGTCCCACTGGGCGCACCTCGCGATGAACGTCCACTTCCTGCTGGTCGGCCTGCTCTTCTTCTGGCCGATCGTGGGCATCGACCCCAGTCCCCGGCAGCTGCCCCCGATCGGCCGGCTGGGGCTGCTCTTCGTCGCCATCCCGCTGCACGCCTTCTTCGGCATCGCGGTCATGAGCTCCGAGACCGTCATCGGGGCGAGCTTCTACCAGCAGCTCGAGCTGCCGTGGGTCGACCGCCTGGCCGACCAGACCACCGGCGGGGGGCTGGCCTGGGCCAGCGGCGAGGTCCCGATGCTCGTCGTGCTCATCGCGCTGCTCGTGCAGTGGTCCCGTGCCGACGAGCGCACCGCCCGGCGGGAGGACCGTCGCGCCGACCGCGACGGCGACAGCGAGCTCGCCGCGTACAACGCGATGCTGCGCTCGCTCGCGACCACGGGACGGGCGGAGCCCGCCGAGCACGCCCGTGCGACGACCGAGGCCTCGGCGGCGTCCGGCCCCGGCGAAGAGGTGCACGAACGCGGTACCTGACCCCGGGTCGTCACCCCGGTCCGGTGGGTCGCGTACAGTGGTGAGGCACCCGGGGAACGGACGCGACGAGCGGCCGGCCGGGAGCCGACCGGGGACTCGGTTCTCGGGTACAGTCGAAGACGGCGGTCAGACGGAGCCCTCGGTGGCTCCGAGGTGAACGCCTCCCGCCCGCGACGGGACGGACCGACGGGGACCCCCGCCACGGACCACCACGACGGGTCGGGTACAGTGGGAAACACCGCGAGGAACTCGGCCGGAAACGGCCCGGGTGAGTTGCGTGTGGTTGTCCTTTGAGAACTCAACAGTGTGCTGAATGTTTGGTGTGTTTGTCCTCGTCGGCGCCATGGCTTTGTGGTTGTGGTGTCGTGGGGT
>NZ_QEKW01000010.1 GCF_003096675.1 Actinomycetospora cinnamomea
GCTGCTCAACCTGCCCGCACTCCGGCAGATCGGCTTCCCCGCCAACCGACGCCTGCTCGACGTCCAACGCATCAGCCACGACCCGATCCGCGGCGCGGAAACCTTCACCGAGCTCACCGCGCCCATCGTCACCGACTCCGGCACTCGCATCCCCGGACTACGTTTCGGTCACCCCCGCGTGCACGCGCTACTGCAAGCCCTGCTCATCCACCGGCTCTTACCCCACGGCTTCACCAACCGTGAGCTGCGCACCCTGATCGCGCCCCTCCTCGGCACCACACCCCAGGACATCACCGCCGGAAAGATGACCTACGACCTGCGTCGCCTGCGCGCCCACGGGCTGATCACCCGGGTACCTCACAGCCACCGCTACCAGGTCACCAACATCGGCCTGCAACAAGCACTGCTCTTCACCCACGCCCACGACCACCTGCTACGCACCGGGCTCGCCGAGACCACCGACCCCCACCCACCCGCCCGCCCCGTCCCGACTCCGTGCCGCCGCCCGCGCCTACCAAGCCGCCTTCGACGACCTCGCTCACCGCGCCCACCTCGCCGCCTGACAACAGCCCCCCACACGACCAGAAACGACGCGAACCACACTTGACTCGATCATGACGCCGTCCCCGGCTAAGCGAGCTAAGAGGACGAGACCGTCCACCCTCGACGCTGCGCAGGGGCCGCCCCGTGTTGCTGATCAACGCAACACCATGGGTACGTACGAAGAGAATGACGGTACCGACACGACTAACGGACGGTTCGAATCGTCAAGTACAGGGATCGCGTAGAACGAAGGATACAATTCCTAAGGAATGACCTCGAATGCCTCGAGTACGCCAAGCCCGCCGTTGCACGTTACGGCGCAGCAACGGGTTTGCGGTGTCGATGTTCCGCGATTGTTGGCGGAGCGTGTGCCGAGTACCCTCGGCCTCGACCTCGCCGCTGGTCCGCGACGGGCTCCGGTGCGGCCGGCGGGACCGGTCCCCCAGAGCGGCTACACCAGCCTCGTCGAACCGATCTCTCCGCCGTAGACGGCCTGCCGCGACACGCCGTAGCGCTCGGCGACCTCATTGACCGGCGCCCCGTCGCGCACCTCGAGCCCCGCCCGGTAACGCTGCTCCACCCCACCAGTCGGACCGGCGCCCCGTCGCGCACCTCGAGCACCGCCCGGTAACGCTGCTCCACCCGCCCACCAGTCAGCGCCATCGCCCACTCGATCTCCTCCCGCCGAGGCCGGCGGGCACAAGATCATCGAAGGGGCTGGGCGTCAAGCATGTCCTGAGCACGAACTGTCAACGACCTTCTCGATCCGAAACTTCAGGTCGGGGACGGTAGGCGCGGGTCGGGGTGAGGGCGCCGGCTGGTGTTGGTCAGACGAGGTGATGCACAAGCCCAGCGACAAGAGCGCCAGGCACTCGATGCCGCTCTGGGGGGGCCTTCTTTCTCGCCCGGTCGCTGTGGAGCCAGGGCGCTCGTAGGGGCGCACAGGCCCGACGAGCGCCCTGGCGGTGAGGTGATCGAACGTTTTCACAGCTGCTCGGCGATGTCCCACCTCTGGCTAGCGTTCTGCTGGCGAGGCCTGGTCACCATCGGTCGCGAAGGCGGCTGATGGTGGTGACCGTCTAGGAACCGCGCCGAACTCAGCTGCTGGATTGAATGGGTGAAGCCGCCGAGGCGACGCACAACCCAACGCTGGGTGTCGTTGTGTTGTGGCGGTCGAGTGACGACCGCGAAGTCCCCGCTCTCGTGGGCGTCGAGCAACTTCCCGGAGTCAGCTTGCTGAATCGTGTAGACGCCGCCGACAACGTCAAGCAGCCATCGCTGGGTCTCGTTGTGCTGCGGCGGTCGAGTGACGACATCGAAGCCCCCACTCTCATAAGCATCCAGGAAGCGGCCAGTGCTCACCTGCTGCAAGGAGATGCCCTCACCGGTGCTGCTCAACTTCCACTGTTGGCTGTTGTTGTTTTGCGCCTCTCGGGTGACGACGGAAAAGGTCTGACCCTCATGCGCGTCAAGCCGCCTGGTCGAGCTCAGCTGGTACAGGGTGTAAGTCGAAAACGACCCATAGGACGGTAGGGCCACCCACCTCTGGGTATCGTCGCCCTGCCCGCCGCGAGTGACGGCCGAGAAGCTTCCACCCTCGAAGGCGTCCAGGAAGCGATTCGAGCTGCGCTGCCGAACCGTGCACACGGCCCCGACCGGTGTAAAGTACCAACGCTGGCGCTGACTGCCGTGCTCGACTTCCTGAGCAGCCAGACCAACCGATCCTGTGCCCACTGAATTATCCCCGGTCATGTAGTACCCCGTGCCCTGCCGGACCCAATACTCGCCCGCCTGGAGAGGCAAGCTCGCAGGGGCAACAAGATCGTCGAGAGTTGAACTTGACATAGCGACTCTCCTCTGGTTGAGGCGCCCGTGCTTGTGTGGCACCGGCGTGTCCGATAGCTCGGACGAAGTTGCCCCGCCTCCGGGCGGGGTAACGACGCCCTGCCGTAAGGGTGGGGGAGCGGTGGGGGGTGGCACGTCGGTGCGCGTACCTGGATTTGAGCGATGGTCTTCAGTGCGGGCCCTGATGACAGGAGCTAGGCGATCGGAGATGCTGCGACGATGGCGGGAGCTGGGGCGGCGCGGCGCAACCTCGTGCCCCGGGAGGAGCCGCGCTTGCGGGTCGCGCTGATCGAGGACGCGGCTCTGTTCCGCGAAGGCGTTGCCAGCCTGCTCACCGGCGCCGGAGTCGATGTCGTCGCCCAAGCCGACAACGCCCGCGGGGTCACCAATCTGGTGCGGGACACGAATCCCGACCTGGTCATAATGGACATCCGGCTACCCCCGAAATACCAGGACGAGGGCCTCATGGCCGGCCTCGCGCTGCGCCAGGCGCGGCCCAGCCAGGCGCTGCTGTTCCTGTCCCAGTACGTCGAGTCCGGATACGCCGTCGAGCTCCTCCAGGACGACCCCCGCGCACTCGGCTATTTGCTCAAGCAGCGGGTCACCAACCTCAACGCCCTGATGGACGCCGTGCGAAGGGTCGCCGCTGGCGGCACCGTGATCGACCCCGAGGTTGCCACCGTGTTGGTCGGGCGCCGCCGCCGGAACAACCCCCTTGACCGACTCACGGCACGAGAACACGAAGTGCTGCAGCTCATGGCCGAAGGCCGCTCCAATCAGGGCATTGTTGACCGGCTCTACCTCAGTCCGAAAACCGTAGAAACTCACGTCCGCTGCATCTTGCGAAAGCTCGACATCTCCGATGAACCCGATGACCACCGACGAATCCTCGCCGTGCTCACCTACCTCCGTAACCTCGACCACCAACCATGATTTGCGGCGTACCACGGCGCAGTTCGTCCGCTGAACTATTGCCGCGAGAGTGTCCTACGAAGGATGTAGCGGGCGTGGATGAGTCAGTTGTTGGTTGACGGGGCAACACGTCCGCGGAACGTGCTCTCGACGCGATTGGGGTCGTCTCCTGGCGGATCGACCAGCGGGCCCGACCCTTCCCGGTCGGGTTGGTAAGGCCACCCGGCATCTCCTCGTCGACGTTATCGGTGATCTTCGAGATGGTGGCCCGGCTGGCCTCCGTGCCTTAGACCTCGGCGACGCGCGTCGCCACCTCGCCGGTGTTCATCCCCGGCCAACCGCGACAGCACGCTCGCTCTCACCGATGCCGTCCAGCCGGCGTTGACGCCTCTTGACCATCACCGGCTCGGAGTATCAGTGGGCGGGCGCGAAGCTGAGTTCCAAAGCTGGTGACAGCGCCAGGTTGGCTCAGCCATGCTTCCACCGTGGCGGCTCGGGGTCTGCGAGAAAGCGTGTTCGCCGCGGTAGGTGTCGGCGGACTCGCCATCGTCGCGACGGTCGGGTACGTGCTGCTCTGGACGCGCCCGACGACCCTCACCATAAGCTCGGCGTCAGCTCTGGCAGATGTCGTTGTCGGGCTGTTATGGCTGACGGCGAGCTTAGTGGTGTTGCTGGGGAGGCCCGGCAACCGGATTGGGTGGCTGCTGCTGGCTGCCGGCGTCCTGTGGTTCGCGCAAACAGCCCGATTGAGCACCATCGGCTCCTTGTTCACGATCGGTGTCGGCCTACTCGGCAGTCACCTTGCAGTGGCTCTGCACATCGCACTCGCGCTACCAGATGGACACCTGCGAGACCGATCAGCACGCATGCTCGTGGCGGCTTCGTATGGAACGACGCTACTGCTAGCACTCGGGAAGCTCATGACGAGAGCGGTGTGCGACGGCTATCTACCGGGGTGCCCAGGTTCACGGCTCCACGTGGAAGAGCTAGCCGCCTATAGCGATACGTTCGAGATGGTACGGCTGTGCGTGTTGGGCATTCTTACGGGGGTCGGCGTCGTCCTACTGGTTCGACGACTCAGGCGTAGTGATCCGGTGACTCGGCGCGCTATAACCCCTTTGCTTGTTGCTGGTGTCGCGACGGTGCCAGTCTTTGTCGCGGGGATTGTCGACGTTCCCCCACAGGCCCCTTTGACTGTCGTCGCGGGGTACGTGTTGGCGGGGCTGCCGCCAGTAGCGGTGGTGGCTGGGTTGGCGTGGGCACGGATGCGACGCACCGAAGTCGGGCCATTAGTGCTCGCTCTCGACCAGGGCTTGGGAGCGGATGGACTGCGGGTTGCGTTGACCCGCTGCCTGGGGGATCCGAGCTTGGTCGTGGCGTTTTCAGACGGCGCCGGTGGTTTCGTCGATGGTGATGGTCGGCCGTTCCACCCGAGTGGCGACGGGTCGCGGGTGTCGACGCCGGTGGCGCGCGACGGGCGGACGATTGCGCTGCTCGAGCATCACCCCGCGCTACGCGATGATCCTCAGTTGCTCGACAGCGCGGTCGCGGCCAGTAGGCTGGCACTGGACAACGCCCGCTTGACCGCGCAGGTGCGCGCGCAGCTCAGCGAGCTGAAGGCGTCACGACGCCGGTTGGTCAATGCTGTGGACGCCGGACGGCGCCGGCTGGAGCGCGACCTCCACGACGGCGCCCAGCAACAGCTGCTCGCCGTGGCCATCGACCTGGCCCGCGTCCGTGACGCCACGCACACCGGCAACGACGCCACCTTGCAGAAGCTGCTGATCGAGACCGAGGAACACCTCGACGAAGCCATGACTGAGCTGCGCCGTCTGGCCCGTGGCATCCACCCCGCCATTCTGACCGAACGCGGCCTACCCGCCGCCGTCGAGGCGCTGGCCGACCGGGCTGCTCTGCCAGTTGAGCTCCGCGGCACCTGCCCACGGCTACCCAACGCAACAGAGGCCACCGCCTACTTCGTGATCAGCGAGGCCGTGGCCAACGCCATCCGACACGCCCAGGCCCGCTACGTCAGTGTCGATCTTGACCGTCAGGACCGTCTGCTCGTCATCGAGGTACGTGATGACGGACGGGGCGGGGCCAGCTTCGGCGACAACTCAGACTCGCCAGTCAACGGCGGCCTACAGGGCCTGGCGGACCGCGTCGCAGCCGGGGACGGACACCTTGCGATCATCAGTCCACCGGGTAACGGCACGGTTGTGCGCGCAGAACTCCCCCTGCCAGGTGCCACCGAGGCGACGAATTCTGACGAGGATGAGTGAACCTGCAGATGCACCGTGTACGCGCCTCGGAGGGCGATCCATGCTTGGTCAGCCGGCGCCCGAGCCGGGCCGCGCCGTTGACCCATAGAACTGGCACTCGGAATTGACCAAGGCGCCACGATCGCGCGCCGTATGGCATGCGACGTCGTCAAGCCCGTGGGTATCATTGTCCCGTTCGGGATTGGCGTCACCAGCCACGCGACCAGGGGGCTTTCCCGGCCGGCACCCGTAGCGAAAGGCGCGAACCCGTGGCACGACGGACTGTGGTCACCCTCCTCGATGACCTCGACCAGAGCCCCGCCGATGAGACCGTCGAGTTCGGGCTCGACGGCGTGACTTACGAGATCGACCTGTCCGCGCAGCATGCGGCCACCCTGCGCGACGCCCTGCGTGACTACGTCGAGCACGCCCGCCGCACCGGCGGGCGCCGCCGCACCAGCACCGGCGGCTCTTCGGGAGGCCGCTCGGCGACGGGTGGCGACCGCCGCAACGGCACCGGCGGGCGCGCGTCGGTGGACCGGGAGCAGAACCAGGCGATCCGGGAGTGGGCCCGGAAGCAGGGCATGACCGTCAGCGAGCGGGGCCGCATCCCCCGCGAGGTCACCGACGCCTACCACCGCAGTCACTGACCCCGCTCGATGGCCGAGCGACCGACGACACGCTCGACGCGCGGACAGGCTCCTGATCAAGCTAGACGGTAGGCCAGTCTGAGAGAAACGCGAGTGTCTCCCTCCTGCTTCACCGCGGCCGATGAGCCGTTCGAGCCCTGTAACGGCGAACGCCTCGGGAGTTCGCCTCTGGGTCTTCCTCACGCGCCGGCCGCGTCTACGTCACGCCGAACCGCAGGGCCGGGGCGTCCACGTCGTCGATGCCTTGCTGGCGGGCGTCATCGTGGCCGGCCTGGATACGCGCCTCGATCGAGGCGCGGGAGAAGTCGGCGGCGTTGGACAGCTCGGGCGGAAGGCTGGAGGTGACCACGTTCAGGTGATCGATCTTGCGGTGGCCGCGCAGCCGCTGAAAGACCGCGTCCTGATGGATCGTGCTGTCGGCGGGGAGTTCGTCCTCGATCCGCGCGAGCAGGTCGACGACGTCGTTGATCTCGTCGAAGAAGCGGCTGTCGAGGGCGAGCCGGCTGGTGTACTGCAGCTGCGCCACCCGCTGCATCACCTCGGGGAAGGTGCGCGGGATCGGCGCGTTCATCGGGAACAGCTCGACGACGATGAGCTCCCTCTCCACCGCGCGCGACCCCCCGCCCGCCTCCTCGAGAGCGTTGATCGCCGGGCCGAGCGGGGTGTTGGAGAACAACCCGCCATCCCAATAGCGCGCATCAGCGATCGGGGTCATCGGGAAGCTCGGCGGCAGGCTGGCGCTGGCGGCCACGTGCTCGAAGGTCAGCCCGCCGGGCTGGCCGCTGTGGAAGTAGTCCATGAGACCGGTGGCCACGTTGATCGCGCCCACGATCACCCGCGGCGCGTCGGCGTCGAGGCGCTGCGGGTCGACGAGGTCGGCGAGGGTGCGCTGCAGCGGTGCGGTGTCGTAGACGCTGGTCAGCCGCCACGGGGTCGTGAACAGGCTCGCCTGCGGCCAGTACATCCCCGGGTTGCCCCACAGGGCCAGCGACTGGTCGAACGGGACGGGACGCCGGCGTTGGCCCGACCACTGACGTTCCTGGGTCGCTGCCTGGCCGGTCGGGCCCCGCCCCGTGTTTCCTCGAACCCACTCGACTCTCCGCGGGTGGGCTCGACGGGCCGACCCGGTCCGTCGTTGTTCCACCCGGCCCCGGTCGGACCGACGGACCGGGCGTGCAGTGTCGTAGACGCTGGTCAGCCGCCAGGGCGCGGCGAAGGTTGAGAAGGTCGGACAAAACCGGCTCTTCGGGAAATGGAGTGCAGGTGACGGCGTGACAGTCCCGGGAGGTGGGGTCCGCGTTCCCTAAGTGAAGTGTCTGTTGGATTTCACTTGGGAGTTGCTTCTCACTAACCGGCTGCGAGACAGTTGGTCCACGGTAGGAACGACGTTCGTCAGGACGAGGAAGGTCGTCCATGGGTCAGCCGGATGATGACGAGCGTGGTACTGACACCATGGGAGTTCCGCCGGTACCTCGGGACGTGCCTCTCGTGCAGCCTCCGTTGACATCTCCGCCTCGGAACTCGCAGTCCCATCGGACATCTGAGCAACCTTGTCAACATTGGGTGCCGTGGGGACTCGGCGCCGTCGCGTCATTCGTGGCCTTTGTCCTCGGCGTAGCGGTCGGCGACTCTGGGCCAGTTGATCAGGCGGCATCGGACCCACCGACCCTGTCGTATTCAGCCCCGCCTTACCTACCTGGCTCTCACGCCTCGACGCCCGATGGGGCACCGTCGGCTTATGAGGACGGCACCTACGAAGTCGGTCTCGCGTCTGGCGAGATCGCGCCGGGCCGCTACAAGACCAGCGGCTCAGGAAGTGTTTGCTATTGGGCTCGTCTGTCCAACACCGACGAGCCGTCCATCCTCGTCGATAAGCTATTCCGGGGAACGGACCGTGTGAGAGTTCGCCGCAGCGACACAGGGATCCAGTTCCTGGGGGGCTGCAACTGGACACGTAGCGGTTCCTAATCAGCACGCATGCTCCCCCTTCTGCCCGCGTCAACCTCTGGTGTCGGCCTGCCGTGTTCCGCATACAACGCGCTGAGCTGGAAATGTAAGTGACGACTGACGCCTCTATCACACGACTTAAGGGATGGCAACCCCCCTGTTTGTTCGGGCGGCCTGGCATTCGGTGCGGGCAGCAGCAGGCGCGCCGTGAAGTGGCCGCGGAGCTGCTCGGCGTGCCCGATTCGAGCCCACACCTCATCGGGAGCACCGATTCTACTGGAGGACCACGTCCGCCGCGTCGTGGACCGCCGCGGGCCCGACCCATCGAACTGTCCCGCGCCGGTTGACCCATGGAACCGGCACTTTGGATCTACACTGGGCACATGGCTCGAGTGCGCCAAGCCCGCCGCTGCAGCGCCCGGCGCACTGATGGCAGCCAGTGTCGATGTTATGCCATTGTTGGCGGAAAGGTGTGCCGGGTGCACGGCGGCGCCGCCCCTCAGGTACGGGTCGCTGCCGAGCGGCGAATCCTGCAGGCCCGGACTAACGTGATTTGCGCCCGGGAGAACGCTCGCCATGAGCTGGACCTGATTCTGTGGCAGCAGGCGCGACGTGAATTGGTCGCGCAGCTACTCGGCCTGCCGGTCGACCAGGTGACCCGCCGCGATCTTCTCTGGTCCAACCTCCGGTTCGGGCGGCTGCCGCTGGCTCGCGAAGCCCCCGCACCGCGATGGCAGCGCGAAGCCCAGACCTCGCCGCCGGAGGCTTAGCCGGCTGGCAGCGGCATGGTGCGGAACGATCCGCCACGAGCGCGCCGCGTGCACTTGGGAAGAAGGGGCGCGTCATCACGCTGTCGATTGAGGCACGTACAGCTTGGTCATGGCGCAGTCGGTCCCGTGAATCCAAGCTGCGGGCGCGCCGGTTGCATCGACGACGATACGGCAGTCGAGCAACGCCCCAGGGAACGAAAAGACTGCAAAGCTCGGGCTTCCCCTCGGCCACCAGTGAGTACGTCCTTGGCAGGCCGAGCGCCGCTGGTGTCCAGCCCTCGGACGCTTCAACAAGCTCACAGATTTAATCATTCGATCGAGCCCTACGCCGCGATGACAAAGCCCTGGCCGGTGCGGCCGGTACCGCCAGGGCCTTGGTCGCGGCCAAGCAGTGCCAGGCAGGGGCCAGCGGCGTGGCCCACCGAGACCACGTGGCCGCAGACGGCACGCTACGGGTCGCGGTGAGACCTGCCCGACACTCACGAGCGGTGGGCCCTCGACGTGTAGCCAGGCGCACGGGTCCCGCTACTGCGCCCTCGCACGCAACTGGGCGCGAACCAGGTGTCGATGCGCGGGTGCCGCATTAGGACCGGTAGAACGCTGGCGTGCCTCAGAGACCCCATGGCCCCGTGGGCCGCCTCGACGGGGACGAAGCGGACCGTCGTTCACGGCAGTGGGAGCTGTCTCCCGAGGTGGCGGTGGGTGGACCTGGGCCGCCACGACGGCGACTTCGGCGCCCACTCGCTCCGCCGCGGCCTGACTGGTCGGTGCCGCGCGCAACGCGGTCGCTTGCGCGGCGTCACTTCAGCACTATCAGCAACGCGGTCACAGCCACGGCGACCGGCATTAGCAGCACGAGCAGGCCGAGCAGACGTGCGTACAGCTTGGTGTCGGCCAGCAGCCTCACCACCAGGTCCGTCCAGGACACGAGAACCCCCTCTGCGGTAGATGGCCGCCCAGCGCGGCCCTCGGTGCCCATCGTTCAATCGTCGACGGCTGAGATCGAGGAAGTGAGCCAAAGGGAGCCGGAGCGATCCGTTGTGAGCCGCAGCGAGCTGAACTGAGTCGGACATCCTTCCCGTGGTTGCGACGCCTCCGCCCGGCACCGCTGGGCCATACCAAGTCCATGACAGCTCAGCAGAGAGACCTCAATAACATTAGGGCAGGCGGTGACTATTGAACGATCGCTTTGGGTGCAGAAACTGCAAGAGTTGCAGGCTGTCTCTGGCAAATCATTCGCCCACCTTGCTCGTGAGGCAGAGAAAAAGAAAATCGCGGGACTGTCGAAAGCTACCGTGCAGCGAACCATCAGCAACGGGACGCTGCCGCGTTGGAAGGAGGCGTTCCTAGGTCTCGTAAAACTCCTCGAAGTCGAGGACAAGGAGATTGACGCGTTTTGGGAACACGTTCGGAAACAGGAGAACCTTCGCAGGAGGCACCAGGCCCAAGCTGTTGACGATTCGCAGTCCCTCCTGGAGGATACCGACCCTCTGATGGAGCCCGGAGAAGAAGACTGCGTGTACGTGTTCGAGGGCGACGACACGGGCGACGAGGTCCCGGTGCCAGCTCGCCCCGAGGCTCAGGCCATCGGCATTGAGTACGAGGACGACTGGCCCTACGGAGCCGACGACACCGAAATTCAGGAGAGGATGATCGCCTGGGCCCGGGCCCACCGGCTGCGTCTCGAGAAAGACCGAGTTTGTGTCAAGTGGCTACAGACAGGCCGGTGCCCGCACAGTGCGCATCTAAAGCGGGAATGGACCGACCACGTCACTGGCTGGACGCGACGCGGTGGCCGACGGTCCTTGTTTCGCAGCCGTATGGCGTTGACGGAGGGGCGCTCGCCGAGCTACTCGACATCGAGGGCACTGGTCTCCGGGTCCTCATCGACGGCACCGGCTGGTATGGACACGGAACTACTTTCATCACGATCTGGCGCGACAACCCGCAGCGGCAGATGCAGTAGAACGGGCCCCTTGGGCCCCCGTGGCGATCCGCCGAGCCCCGGCCCCGTCCCCCGACCGGCGGCTCATGCAGGCCCGCAGCAACCTGATCTGCGCCCGGGAGAACGCTCGCCAGATTCTGTGGCAGCAGGCGCGCCGCGAAGTCGCTGGGCAGCTGCTTGGCCTACCGGTCGACCAGTACCCACCGCGACCTTGTATGGGCTCATCGCTCCTCCCGCTGGTCCAGCAGGTCGTGCACTTCTTCGACGAGTTCGTCCTGAAGCATTCCGTCGTCCTCGGCACCGGCCGCTTGGAACACGGCGGCCCAGGCGCCACCTTCGGCGATTTCTTCGGCGATCAGGGCCAAGCGCTCGCGGACCGCGGTGTCGATGACGTCGGTGTGCTGTGCGATCAGCTCGAGGCGGGTGGCGGCCGGCTGGCCGGGCTCGTATCCGTCGTCACCGTTGCGGATGTGGAGATGGCCAGCTCTCCGGTCTCCTCTGGGGTCGGCGAGGTCGTCAATCGCCCGGACCTGCTCGGCCAGGGAGGCCACAGGCCGAGCCAGATGCTCTTCTTCGTCGATCACTGCTCGGGCTCCTTCTTGATTGGGCGTCCATCAGCCGAACACCTGCCTGGGGCGTGGCAAACCGGCCCCAGCGGTCGCCGAGCACCTTCGGCTGTGGCGGATCGGGGACGCCGTGAACGGCGTCGGTACGGAGGTCCTCCAGGCCCGCGGAGGCGGCTGCGGCCTGGAACTCGGGACCCGAAGGGTGCGGGCGGCACCGAGGCGAGGGAGTGGATCGAGCTCGGCGAGGGCCCTGGCCATCTCGTCTCCGCAGCGGCTCCTGGCCTGCGAGGAGGCGTCGGACCTGTCGGACGTGTCGGACGCGCGTCCGACACCCTCCCTCGTGCTCCGACCCGGAAATGCTCACCGAGCGCGCACGACGAGGGCTGTAGCTACACGGAGAGTGAGAGGGAGGGTGTTTCTCGACTCGCGCGGTGGGTTGGTGGGCGGGGGAGAGCGTCGGACGCTTTCGTCCGACAGGCGTCCGACACTGACGTGCAGGTCGTCGGACATCACGCCCCCTCGGGGCGGACTGCCCCGGGCACGTACCCGTCGTCGCCCTTCGGGTCGATGAACCCGCGCTCGATCGCCCGTTCGATGGCCACCTCGGTCAGCTCGCTCCCGTACTCGGCCCGGTACCGGGACGAGGTGGCCCTGTCGAGGTCCCGCCTCCTGCAGCCGCCGTGCTTCCAAACCCGCCGAGCGACTGTGACCGTGGCCGCGGCCTCAATCTTGGCCAGCCGGGCGTCTCGGGCGCTGATCTCGTCCTCGCGGATCAGGCGTTGCTCGACGACCTTGCGGTGGGCGTGCCGGGCGTGCTCCTGGGCCGCCGCGTGTTTCACCTCGGCGAGCACGGTCTCCCGGACCTGGCACGAGCTTTCCCAGACCTGCCGGGCGAGGCCCCAGTCCTCCTCGGTGACGTGGGCGCGGCCGTCCAGCAGGGCCAGTAGCGCGGACACCTTGACCAGGTGCAGGGGTTGGTGGGCGTTGAGGTCGGCGCGGACCAGCTCGCCGGTGTTCACCGCGCGGTCCTCGGCCCGCAGCCGCGCTCGGATCGTGTCGTCCATCGTGATCGTCTGGGAGCACGGCGGGAGCATCGAGGTGATCAAGCCCGGGAACTCCACCACGTCCTTGGGGATGGTTGGGTCCGAGGTTGACGCGAACAGGAACCGCTGGGGTGTCCCACCGGCCGCATCGTCGAACAACGGCCCAGCTTTGGTGGGCTGGAGCCCGACGACGAGCCCGAGGCTGTACCTGCCCGCGGGGATGATTCGGGTGGTTTCCTCGCTGGCATTGGCCTGCCCGATCGTCTCCGCGACCCAGGCGGAGCGAAGTGTGGGCATCAGCGTGGACCCGGACCGCTCCGCGAGCCGGAACATCTGCTCGCCCTCATCGACGTGGGCGAAGACGTTGAATCGAACCTGGCCGCGGCGCTTGACCAGCTTCGGGGAGCCGTCCTCGTTTGTCGCGGTCGGATGCCTCTCGGCCGTCATGCCCATGTACAGCTCCGGCAGGCCCTCCCCGGAGCCGAGTGGAATACCGTCGCGGTAGCCATCGCCGCGCAGCCCGTGAATCTCGACCGGAGCCTCGATGAGGTCGCGGGCGATGGCGATCCCGCTGGTTTTCCCGGCGCCGGACGGCCCGACCGCGCACACCATCATGTTCAGGCTCGCCGGGCCGAGACCAGTGTCGACCCGAGTCTCGTGGTGCTGCAGCGAGGCCAGGCGGGCGAGGACGGACAGCAGGACCACCTCGGCGCTGCGGTTGCGGGCATGGGCCGCCTGCCGAATGTTGGCCAGGACCGGTCGGGCGCTCCAGAACGACTCGTCCAGGCCCCGCGGCACGGCAGCGCCGCTCTCTCCTCGCCCGGCCGTCTCCACCACGCTCGCGCCCTCGCCGTCGTCGCTGCCCGGGTCGGCCCCAGATGGTGGCGTCGCGGCGACGCCGCCCCCGGCTTGCGCGATCTCCGGCCGCGTCCGCGACGGACTCGTGCCGGTCCACACGCCGGCGAACAACTCGGCGGGGCTGGGTTTGCCGTCATGGCGCTGGAGGCGCGCGATGCAGGCGTCGCGGGCCACCTCGAGCGCCTGGGCCACCGCCCACTGCACGATCCCGGCGTGTTCGGCGCGGGCGCCCGCGGCATCGAGAACCCGGCGGCTGCCGCCTGCACCGTCGGCCATCGCCGCCACGAACACCTCGGCGAGCGCGGCGAAGGCGTCCGCGGCCGGGTAGGCGTCGGCCAGGGCCTCCCGCGCCGCCCAGCAGCACGCGGTGACGGCCGCCGTGTGCCGGGAGCCCCCAGCGGCGACCTCCCGCTGGAAGCCTCGCACTACGGCCGCAAATCCACCCGGGCTGCGGGCCGGGGTGGTGTGCTCGGCGCAGAACGCGGCCACCGCGGCGGCGCTGGACGCCTCGGCCGTCTCGCCCGCGTCGGGCAACACCGCGGCGACCGCCGCGGGCAGCTCGGGGATGGGCCCGGTGCGTTGCCAGCGGTACCAGCCGTCCGGGTCGGGATGCCGACCCGCGACCATAATCACGCCGTTGCCGGCGCGGACGTCGCAGCCGGGCAGGGCCCCGGCCGAGAGCCCGAAGCGGCGTCCCGGGGGCGCGGTGAAGACGTAATGGCCCCGTCCCGGCACGCTGCGCCGCGTCGACTGGAACGGCGCCGCCAGACTGCCGAGCACCGCCACCGCCAGCGCCGGGGCGCCTTCTGCGAAGGCCTTCGGGTTGTCCACGTCGATGACGACGAGATCCCTGGCCCCGGTGAGCAGCGCCGCCCCGTGGTCGGTGCCGGCGAACCACTCGGCGAGCTGGTGCGGGTCGCCGGATGCCTTGGCCGGGTAGCCCGCGCCCACCACGCTGCCGGGATTCTTCGTCCCTGCCCGGACCGGCAGGACCTTGTGGCCCGCGGCCGCTAGCGCGAGGGCAATACCCAGGGTGCCGATGTCGGCGTTAGCGACCTCGTCCGGAATGGCTACCGGGCCATCCCTTCTGAGGCTGCTCAAGCTCGAACCCTCGGGCGGTCGTGGTGCCCACAGACCAACTCCACGCGCGTCGGGGCTGCCCCCGCCCTCGCCCCGCGCTGTCGCTCGTCCCATAAGTGGCCCCGTGCGTGTAGGTTCGATGCGGCCGGTCCGGGGTCAGCGACGTGGCCGCCTCTAGGTGATGGCTGTGAAAGTGTCCGGCTGGCCGGCGGTCGGGGCCGCGCGCCCTGCCCCCGCGCTCGCACCGGGGCGCCGCGAAGGCCTGGGCTAAGTCGTGCTACTTGCGGTGCAGTTCGTTTCGGCGCGCCTGCTGGACCGCGTCGCCGATGATGTCTTGCACCTCGCCGCAATTTCTGCGGACCATCTCGAGCCGGGCGCCCGTCTCCTCGCAGAAGTCGCCCAGCTGCGCCAGGCTGAGGCCCAGGAGGACCGGGAAGTGGTCCTGGGCGAACACGAGCAGCTCGTCCGACTTCTTGTCGAGGTCGACGCCACGGTCGGCGATGCCGAGCAGGACGGGCTGCTGCTCCCCGGTGGCCTCGAGCTGCATCGACTTTGGCGGGAGCGCGGGGTTGCTCACGGGCTGCGAGCGCAGCGTGGCGATGACCTCGGCACCAATGGTGGCCACGGTGTCGAGGCGGGCAGTCACCGCGCCGATGACAGTGTCGATCGCCTACTGGTCGAGCTCCTCCGGCACGTGCCGGGCGTGGTCGATGAGAAAGGCGCGCAGGTTGTCGGCCTCTTTGGCGACCCGCTCGGCCCGCTGGATGACGTCGACGGCGTCGCCTCGGGCGTAGGCCGGACCGGCGTCCTCGGCGGTCTGCGGATACCATTCTTTGGGGGTTTCGGGGACGTCGTAGGTTCGCATGGACATGGGTATCTCCTCGAGAGTTGAATTCGTTGCGGGGCGCGCCCCGCCGACGGCTCGAACCTCGGTGCCTGCCTGCCTGCTGGGCGGGTGGGGCTGAGGTGGATCAGTCCGGGGCTTGTCGTTTGAGATCCCGGCGCCGGCGCTCTCCTGGCCTTCTTCGGCTCGGGCTCCGCGGGCTCGGACTCCGGCGGCTAGTAGGTGACCTAGCCGACCATCGGGGCTTTTCTTGCCCTCTTGGGGGCCGTCCTTGACGTATCTGATGCGGATGGTCGGTCAGCTCATGCGCCGATACCGCTCCTCGTCGCGGGCGTCCTCGATACGGTTATACAAGATCCGGTACGCATCGGCGGCGGCGACCATGAGCTCGTTGAGCTTGTGCTCGTGAACCGGTTCTTCGAGGAAATCGGTTGAGCCGAGGGCGCGGGCCAGCGCGGCACCGAATCTGGGGTAGTCGTCGCCGTCCCACCTGTATCTGCAGTAGAGCTCGGCCAGGCCGTCCGTCAACCCCACCACTTCCTTGGCGACGTCACGGGCCTCCTGTTCGATCTGCTCGTCGGTCTTGTCGGGGCTGATCATTGGCCTTTCCTTTCGCTCGCATGTTTCATCGCGCGCATTTCCTTCTTCTGGCGGTGCAGGGTTGGCGTCGTACTTCTGCCGCGCTGCATCCCGGGCCCCGCGCGTATGGGGCGGTCGCACGCGACGTCCCGGCCGGTGGGCGTGGCCCGCAGTAGGACCGCGAGCCGGTCGCGCTGCTCCCGGGTCAGGGGCGGGGCGGCGGCCACGACTCGGCGGATGCGCTCTTCGAGTCGGGCCGCGACGTGGTGGGAACACCGCTCGCACGAGGGTTCGCGATCGGCGTGATTGCGGCGGGAGGGCCCGCGGGAAGAGGCGGGATCGTGTTGCCGCCCCTCCGAGTCCGCGACCTTTCGGGCCGTAGGCGTCGTCGGCGGCATCGGCGCGCCCGCTTTCATGGTGAAACCTCGACGTCGAGCGCGGCCAGGCGGCGGAGCAGAGCGGGTTCCGGGCGAGGTTGTGCCCTTTCCCGGTCGTGGGGCTTCCCGTGCGCTTCGTTGGCAGACCGAAGTAGGACCGCGAGCCGGTCGCGCTGCTCCGGGGTCAAGGGCGGGGCCTCGTCGACGACCCGCCGGATGTAGTCCTCGACCTGTTCCGGACCCCGAGGTTGCCGCGGGGTCGGGGACGCCGTCACCCGTGCCATCACGCACCGCTGCGGCTGCGCAGCCAGGCGTCGACATCCTGCGGGCGGTAGCGAACGGCGCGTGCGCCCACCCGCACGGCGCGCGGCCCACTCCCGCGACTCCGTAGACGCCGGACCGTGTCCAGACTGACCGCGAGTCGACGCGCCACCTCCCGCTCGGTCAGGAGCGGGAATTCTGCCTGTGTCGCGCTTCTCGCCGACAGGATTGCCACAGCAGCAGCATGCACGGCGTGGCTTGCCTCTGCAAGCGGGGGGGCTATACTTGCTTGTGTGGCAAGTACTGCTGAGCGAGAGATGCCGTGGCCCCAGCGACTCACCGCACAGATCGGGCGCCAGCTCAAGTACTGGCGGGCGCAGCGGGGGATTACCGCGCGTCAGCTCGCGGATCGTTGCGAGCAGCTGGGGTACCGGGTCGAGTACCAAGTGATCGCCAACATCGAGGTTGGGCGTCGCGCCTACGTCGGCGTCGCCGAGCTACTGGTGTTCGCCGCGGCGCTCGCGGTTCCACCCGCTCTGCTGCTCTTCCCGGTGGGTACGGGGGAACGTGTCGAACCCGTCCCGGGGGCCAGCCAGGGTGACGGCTGGGACGCCTACCGACTGTTCACCGGCGAGCTCGGCGTGTCCGTCCTGAGCCAGCGGGCCGACGAGACAGCGATACCCAGCGTGCAGCGCTACCCCGATGACGGGGTCCTCGCGGTGTACCGGCGCCACGACCGTCACGTCCGCGATTGGGCCCGGCACGCCCACCACAACCCCGACGCCGCGGCGGCGACCCTCGAGGCGCTCGCGGCCGTGCGCCGGGAGATGACCGCCCATGGATGGGTGCCCCCCGTCCTCGATCCCGACGTCACCTCGGCCCTCTCTGCGGTCGGCCAATGAGGCGAGAAGACCCGGATTGCCGAGGCGGTGCCTCGGGCGGGACATCTCCCTGGCCACGTTCGCGCAGCCGGTGGGCCCCCGCGCCGACCATGCGGCGCGAGCCGACTCACAAGCTGCTGGTCACGGGTCCCGATTTCCACTCGATCTCGACGGTGTCGGGGGTGAAGCGGCGGGCTCCGCGACCCGAGCGCTGCAGCGTAACGGTCATCAGGGTGTCGATGACGGCGCGCTGCTGGCTGAGCGGGAGCTCGTCCCACACGGCGCGGACATCCTGCGCGGTCACCAGCGGGGTCAGGGCACTCGTCTGGCCGGCGTCGGCGATCTGCTGCTCGACGTCGGCCAGCTTGGTGCGCAGTCGCTCGGTGGCGGCGCGGAGCTGCGCGCTGGTCAGTGTCCCGTCAGCGAATTCGGTGGCCAGCACTTCGAGGCGGGTCCGTAGGGCCGTTGCTTTGGTGCTGAGCGCGGCCACGTCGGCACGGTCGTGTGCGCCGAGGAGGTCGCGGGCGTCGTTCCGGGACAGTCGCTCCAGCACGATGCTGGTCACGTAGTCGTCGACTCCGGCCGCGCGACGGTGGATGTGGTGGCCCTCGGCGCAGCGGTACCCCGGCTGCCCGTGTCGCGGGTTGCCTTCGATCGGCCCACCACAGACCGCGCAGGTGGCGAGGCCGCCGAGCAGCGACCGGCGGGCATGCGGGGGGCGGGCGCGACTGGGGTCGGTGAGGATGTCACGCACGGCCCGCCAGGTCTCCTCCGCCACGAGGCCTTGCCATGCGGCGGGGCCGGCGACCTCGCCGTTGTGCTCCCGGAACCCGGCATACCGCGGCGAGCACAGCGCCCGAGCCACCGACGAGGACGACCGCCACAGCGCCGGGTGCGTGCCCAGCGACCGCCACCGCCGCCCGACCTCTCCGAGCGCGCCTCCGGCCAGAATCAACGAGTAGGCCTCAACAACCGCGGGCGCTTCCTGCGGGTGAGGGGTGACCCGGTCATCGAGGTAGCCGAACGGTCGAGTCCGGCCCCCGTGGTGGGGCAGACCGCGCTCCGCGAGCTGCGCGTAGGCGGCCTTCTGGCGCGCGGACTTGCGCTCGACCTCGCCGCGAGCCACTGACGCGAGGATGCGCGCCACCAGCCGGCCCTGGTCGGTGGACAGGTCGAGGTCGCCGCTGACCGTGGCCAGCTTGACCCCCGAGCGTTCGCAGCGAGCGATGACGTCCTCGAGGTCGACGAGTCGGCGCACGAGGCGGTCGGCGGCCCAAACCACCACGACGTCGACCGCGCAGGCGTCAATCAGTCCCAGGAGTCGCGCGAACCCGGGGCGGCCGCCCTTCGTGGCGGAGACGTCGTTCTCGACGATTGTGTCTATGAGGGTCCACTCGCGGGCGGCGGCGAGGGCGGCGCACTCGCGTCGCTGGCGCTCGACGCCCAACCCCTCGCCGGTCGCGTCCCGGCTGATCCGCACATAGATAACAGCCCGCATGGCGGCAGCGTAGCGCAACATGCATGGTTCATGGACGTTCGCAGGACTCGCCGGCGCCCCGCACGTCGCCGCGGTGATCACGAACCTGGCCGACGACCTCGGCCTCGTCGACCGGATGCAGGACGCGCTCGCCGGGGAGATGCAGCGCCGCCAGGAGATGCTGCGCGCCGCGGGCAACCTCGCGAACGTCGGCGAGTACGAGCGCGCCCGGGAGAACGGCGCGCCCCTCGAGCCGCTGCCGACGCTGTTCGTCGTCGTCGACGAGTTCTCCGAGCTGCTGAGCCAGAAGCCGGACTTCGCCGAGCTGTTCGTCGCCATCGGACGCCTCGGACGGTCGCTGCAGATCCACCTGCTGCTGGCCTCGCAGCGCCTCGAGGAGGGCCGGCTGCGGGGGCTCGATTCGCACCTGTCGTACCGGATCGGGCTCAAGACCTTCTCGGCGTCGGACTCCCGCGCCGTGCTCGGGGTGCCCGACGCCGCCGAGCTGCCGCCGGTGCCCGGCTCCGGCTACCTCAAGACCGAGTCCTCGACGATGGTCCGGTTCAAGGCCGGCTACGTGTCCGGGCCGCACCGGACGGCCGAACGGGTCGCGCCCGACCCCTCGCCGCGGCCCCGCGAGGTGCGCCCGCGCCCGTTCACGGCGGCGTGGGTGGAGCCCGCGGAGACGGAGCGCAGCGGAGCTCGACCATCCGGGGGCGCACGGACGGTGCTCGAGGCCGACGGGTACGACGGCGACGGGGCCGGTCTCCCCGGGCCGCCCGCGGTGATCGGCCCGCACGGGCCGTCCCGGCCCCGGACCGGCGGGGCGCCGTCGGTGCTCGACGTCGTCGTCGAACGGCTCCGCGGCCAGGGCCCGCCGGCGCACGAGGTGTGGCTGCCGCCGCTCAGCGACCCGGCCACGCTGGACGCCCTCCTCCCGCCGCTGTCCGAGACCCCGGACCGCGGGCTGACCGCACCCGGCTTCCCCGCCAACGGGCGGCTCGCAGTGCCCGTGGGGATCGTCGACCGGCCCTACGACCAGCGCCGCGACGTGCTGTGGGCCGAGCTCGCCGGCGCCGCGGGGCACGTCGTGGTCGCGGGCGGCCCGCAGTCGGGCAAGTCGACGCTGCTGCGCACGCTCATCGCCGCCGCGGCGCTGACCCACACCCCGGCCGAGGTGCAGTTCTACGCGGTCGACCTCGGCGGCGGCACCCTCGCCGGGCTCGCCGGGCTCCCGCACGTCGGTAGCGTCGCCGGACGCGGCGAGCCCGACCTGGTCCGCCGCACCGTGGCCGAGGTCGCCGCCCTGCTCGCCGCGCGCGAGCGGTGGTTCCGCGAGGCCGGCGTCGAGTCGATGGCCGACCTGCGGGCCCGCAGGAGACGGAGCGGAGCGGAGCTCGACCATCTCCTCCGCCTCCGCGGCGACCTCCCGCCCGGCGCGGGCGGCAGCGACCTCCCGGGTGACGTCTTCCTCGTCGTCGACGGCTGGCACGCCTTCCGCTCCGAGCACGAGCAGCTCGAACAGACGGTGATCTCGCTGGCGACGGGCGGGCTGTCCTACGGCGTGCACGTCGTCATCGCGGCCAGCCGGTGGGCCGAGCTGCGCCCGGCGCTCAAGGACCTCCTCGGGACGCGGTTCGAGCTGCGCCTCGGCGACCCGTCGGAGTCCGAGGTCGACCGCCGCGTCGCCGCCGTGGTGCCGGCCGGGCGGCCGGGGCGCGGGCTGTCCCGGGACAAGCTGCACGTGCTCACCGCGCTGCCGCGGCTCGACGGGGTCGCCGACGTCGCCGACCTGGGCCGCGCCACCGGCGAGCTCGTCGCCCGTGTCGCCGCGGCGTGGGGCGGGCCGGGGGCGCCGCGGGTCCGGCTGCTGCCCGACCGCGTCGACGTCGAGGCGCTGCCCGGGCCCGACGAGGGCGCGCCGCACCTGCTGCCGCTGGGCCTGTCGGAGGAGCGGCTGGAGCCGGTGCTGCTCGACGTGGCCGCCGACCCGCACTTCCTCTGCTACGCCGACGCCGAGGGCGGCAAGACCGCGCTGCTGCGGGCGCTGGCGCACCAGATCGTGGCCCGGTACCGACCCGAGCAGGCCCGGCTGGTGATCGTCGACTACCGACGCTCGCTGCTCGGGGCCGTCGCCGGCGACCACCTCATCTCCTACACCTCGTCGTCGGCCGCGGCGACGCAGGCGATGGGCGAGCTCGCCGAGTCGCTGCAGCGCCGCCTGCCCGGCCCGGACGTCACGGCCGACCAGCTGCGCGCGCGGTCGTGGTGGACGGGCCCGGAGGTGTTCGTGCTCGTCGACGACTACGACCTCGTCGCCGGGAGCTCCACCAACCCGGTGACCGCGCTTCTCGACCTGCTGCCCCAGGCGCGCGACGTCGGCCTGCACCTCGTCGTCGCCCGACGCACCGGCGGGGCGGGCCGGGCGGTCTTCGAGCCGGTGCTGGCGCGCCTGCGCGAGCTGTCCTCGCCGGGCATCGTCATGAGCGGCAGCCGCGACGAGGGCGTGCTGCTGGGCACGGTCCGGCCCGGACCCCAGCCGCCGGGCCGCGGGTGGCTGGTCGGGCGGCGCCACGGCGAGCGCCTCGTCCAGGTCGGCTGGCGCGCGCCCGACCCGCCGATCACCGAGCCCGCGCGCCGCGACCCGCCGGGCGGTCCCCCGGACGGCGGCCCGTGAGCGACGGCCCCGCGATCGCCGTCGACCTCGGGGTGACCACGGTGGCGGCGGCGGTCGACGTCGCGCCCGCGGGCGACCTCGCCGACGGCCGCACCCCGACGGAGTCCGTCGAGCCGGTCGACGTGCCCCTCGACCTCGCGGCGGTGTTCGTCCCGGCCGACGGGTCCGCGCTCGTCACCGGCGCCGCGGCCCGCCGGCGCGCGCCCGCCGACCCGTCGCGCTACGAGCCGACGCCGCGGCTGCGGGTGGACGAGGCCGACCTCCTGCTGGGCACCCGCGCCGTGGGCGTGGCCGAGGCGTGGGGAGCCGTGCTCGCCGGGGTGCTCGCCCGCGCCGGCCCGCTGCTGCGCGGGGGCCGCCCGCGCCACCTCGTGCTCACCCACCCCGCCGGCTGGGACGCCGGGCGTCGCGAGGTGTTGCGACGGGCCGGGTCGGGGCTCGCCGCGGAGCTCACCCTGCTCGCCGAGCCGGTCGCGGCCGCCGCCCACGCCGCCTGGATGCGTCCGCGGGGGGCCGGTGGGACCCGGCCCGCGCCGCTCGCCGTCCTCGACCTCGGCGCGCGGGGCGCGGCGGCGACGGTGCTGGCCCCGTCGGCGCAGCGCTGTGGCGGTGCCCGGGTCCTCGCCCGCCGCGCCGACGACCGCTTCGGCGGGGACGACGCCGACGAGCTCCTGCTCGGGCACCTGCTGTCGACACTGGACGAGGACGCTCCCGCGGGGGATCCGGCGGACCCCGAGGTCCGGCGGGAGGCCGACCGGGTCCGCGAGGTCGTCGCCGCCACGACGCTGGCCGACCGCCGCCATCGCCAGGTCCTGCTCGACGACGTGCGCGCGGCCAAGGAGACGCTGTCGGACGCCGAGCAGGCCGCGGTCCCGCTGCCCGGGCGCACGACGGCCGCGTGGCTCTCGCGCGGCGAGCTGACCGACGTCCTGCGCCCGGCGCTGCGCGGGGTGGTCGACCTGCTCGCCGAGACCCTCGCCGACGCCGGCACCGGGCCCGAGCACCTCGACGGGGTGTGGCTGACCGGTGGCGGGGCGCGGATGCCGCTGCTCGCTGGCCTCGTGCACCGCGAGCTGGGCGTGCCGGCCACTGTGGCGCCCGAGCCGCGCCTGGTCGTCGCCCGCGGGGCGCTGGTGGTCGCCCGCGAGGACGAGGCGTCGCGGCGGGGCGGGGCGGCGCGCGCGCCCAGGGTGGCCTCCTGGGCCGCCACCGCCACCGCCACCGCCACCGCCAGAGCCACCGCCACCGCCACCGCCGCGCCCTCCGCCGTCCGGGACCCGGCCCCGGGATGGCTCCCGCCGCACCCGGGCCCCTTGCTCGACCCGCCCACGGTGGAGCTCCCCCCGGCCGAGCGCGCAGCTCCCCGGCCCCCGGCGCCCGACCCGGAGCCGACCGACGACCTCGGCCCGCCCCACGACGACACGGCCTGGGTGACGCCGACCTCGCCCGGCCCCGCCGGCCCCGCGCCGCGCGGCGAGGACGCCACGGCGCCGGGGGCGCCGGTCCGCGTGGCCGGTGACCCCCACCGGCTCCCGGCGCGGCGCCCGCGTCCCCCCGCGTCACCCCGGCGCGGGGTGGGCGTCGGCGCGGTCGTCGCCGCGGTCCTCGTCGTGCTCGCGCTGGTCACCGGCGTGGTGCTCGGGGTCCGCGCCCTCGGCGGCCCCACCGGCACTCCCACCGGCGTGGGCGGCCAGGTCTTCGTCGCCCCGGTCGGCTGGGTCGCCGCCGGCGGCGACGCCACCGCGCGCCGGGTCCTGCTGCGCCCCGCGGGCGCGCCGCGGGGGACCGACCTCCTCGCCGTCCAGGAGAACCCCCTGGACGCCGCGGCGGCCGAGGACCCCGAGCGGGCGCGGGCCCAGCTCGCCGCCCGGTACGAGGCCGCACGGGCCGCGGGCGACCCGGTGTCGGGCTACGAGCCGGTCGCGCGCTTCGGCGAGCGCCAGGTGGCGCGCTACCGGCAGGACCCCGCACCCGGCGTGCGCGTCGACTGGTTCGTCGTGCTCTCGCCGCCGTCGATGGTCAGCGTCGGCTGCCGCCACGCCACCGACGACGCCGACACCCGTCGCGTGCTCGCCGCGTGCGCGCAGGTCGTGGGGACGCTCGAGCCCGCCGGCTGACCCGCGGGTCCGGATTCCCCGAAACGGCCACCACGGCCCCGGAGCGGTCGTCATGCTCGATCCGTCCGCAGGACACGGGGCGATCGGCCCCCGACAGGAGAGGAGAGCGACGATGGCCGGACAGTTCGGCACCCAGACCGACACGATGATCGCCGCCGGGCAGCGCATCCAGGACATCCAGCAGTCCATGCAGGGCCAGATGCGGTCCCTGCAGTCGCAGCTCGCGCCACTGGCGGGCACCTGGCGCGGCCAGGCGTCCGTCGCCTTCCAGCAGGTGATGACCCGGTGGAACGAGGACGCGGCGCGCATCAACACCGCGCTGGACGACATCGCCACCAAGGTGGCCGAGGGCGGGCGCCACTACGCGGCCTCGGACGAGGAGAACCGCCAGGCGATCAACCGCCTCGGCGGGGCCGGCGGCGGGGCCGGCCCGACGGGCGGGACGGCACCCGCCGGTGGCGGCCTCGGCCAGTACCTCTGACCCACCCACAGCACCGAGAACGGAGCCACCATGAGCGAGATCCGGGTGTCGTTCGGCGAGATCGAGGGAGCCCAGGCCAGCATCGCCCGGGGCGCCTCGGCCATCGAGCAGCAGCTGGCCGACCTCGACGGCGCCATCGCCCAGCTCCAGGTCTGGGACGGCGGCGCCGGCGACTTCTACCGGCAGCGTCAGCAGCAGATCCGGACGTCGTGGGAGGACATGAAGGCCCTCCTCGCGCAGATCGGGACCCAGACCGGCACGGTCAACGCCAACTTCCAGCAGACCGAGGGCGCGGTGCGCAACATGTTCACCTGAGCGCCGCACCGCGCTCCCGTCCACCCCGGCAGGGGGCGGTCGGCGTCCCCCGCGAGGGGACGCGTACTCTGGACGATCGTTGCGCGGTGCACGTCCCGCGCCCGCTCGACCACACCCGGCCCCGAGCCGACCGCCCAGCCGTCCGTGACGAGGTAGCTTCCGTGCGCACGTTCAGTCCGAAGCCCGGCGACATCGATCGCGCCTGGCACGTCATCGACGCGTCCGACATCGTGCTCGGTCGCCTGGCCAGCCAGAGCGCCCAGCTGCTGCGGGGCAAGCACAAGCCCACGTACGCGCCGCACGTCGACACGGGTGACTTCGTGATCATCGTGAACGCGGAGAAGGTGGCCCTCACCGGCGGCAAGCGCGACGACCGCATGGTGTACCGCCACAGCGGCTACCCGGGCGGCCTCAAGGCCCGCACGGTGGGCGAGGAGCTCGAGCGCTTCCCCGCGCGGCTGGTGGAGAAGGCGGTCAAGGGCATGCTCCCGAAGAACCGTCTGGGCCGGGCGATGGGCAGCAAGCTCAAGGTCTACGCGGGGCCCGAGCACCCCCACGCCGCGCAGAAGCCGGTGCCGTACGAGATCCGACAGGTGAGCCAGTGACCAGCCCCGACGACCAGCCCGACCTGCCTGCCGAGGACGCCGCGCAGACGCTCGCCGAGGCTGCGGACCTGCCCGAGGGCGCCGTCGGCGGCACGCCGACCGCCGCCACCGACGACCTGGGCGCCGACGACCTGGGCGCCGACGCCGACACCGACGCGGATGCGGACGCCGACACCGACGTCTTCGGTGAGGCCCCGGTCGCCCCGGTGTTCGCCTCCATCGACCGGCCCATCCAGACCGTCGGCCGGCGCAAGGAGGCCGTCGTCCGCGTGCGCCTCGTCGCGGGCAGCGGCCGCATCGTGTGCAACGACAAGGCGTTCGAGGAGTACTTCCCGAACAAGGTCCACCAGCAGCTCATCCGCGAGCCGCTGGTGACCACCGAGCGCACCGAGCAGTTCGACGTCTTCGCCACCCTCACCGGCGGCGGCACGTCGGGCCAGGCCGGCGCCCTGCGCCTGGCGCTCGCCCGCGCCCTCACCGAGGTCGACCCGGACGACCGCCCGGGCCTCAAGAAGGCCGGCTTCCTCACCCGTGACGCGCGGGCCAAGGAGCGCAAGAAGTACGGCCTCAAGAAGGCCCGGAAGGCGCCGCAGTACTCGAAGCGCTGATGGCGAGGCTCTTCGGCACCGATGGTGTCAGGGGCCTGGCCAACGCCGACCTCTCTCCGGAGCTGGCGACCGCGGTGTCCGCGGCGGCCGCGGGCGTGCTCGCCGAGCACGCCCGCGCCGGTGGTCGGCGGGGCGCCGGGCCGGACGACGCGACCCGGCGGCCGGTGGCCGTCGTGGGTCGTGACCCCCGGGCCAGCGGCGAGATGCTCGAGGCGGCCGTCACCGCCGGCCTCAGCGCCGCGGGCGCGGACGTCCTGCGGGTCGGCGTGCTGCCGACGCCCGGCGTCGCGTACCTGACCGGCGCGCTGGACGCCGATCTCGGTGTCATGATCTCCGCGTCGCACAACCCGATGCCCGACAACGGCATCAAGCTCTTCGCCGCGGGCGGGCACAAGCTCCCGGACGCGGTCGAGGACGAGATCGAGGCGCACGTCCGCGAGGCCGCCGCTCACCCGCCCGTCGGCGCGGTCGCGCGTCCCACCGGCCGGGGGATCGGCCGGGTGCGCGACGTCCCGGACGCCCTCGAGCGCTACGCGGCGCACCTCGCGGCGGCCACGCCCACCCCGCTCGGCGGCCTGCACGTCGTCGTCGACTGCGCGCACGGCGCCGCCTCCGCGGCCGCGCCCCGCGCGTACGCCGCGGCCGGCGCCCGCGTCACGGCCCTGCACGCGGAGCCGGACGGCTGGAACATCAACGACGGCGTGGGCTCGACGCACATGGACGCGCTCGTCGCCGCGGTCACCGAGCACGGCGCGGACCTGGGCATCGCCCACGACGGCGACGCCGACCGCTGCCTGGCGGTGACCGCCGACGGTGGCGTCGTCGACGGCGACCAGATCCTCGCGATCCTCGCCCTCGACCTGCTCGAGCGCGGTGAGCTCGCCGACGCCACGCTCGTGGTCACCGTGATGAGCAACCTCGGGCTGCACCTCGCGATGGCCGACGCGGGCATCGCGCTGCGCACCACCGCCGTCGGCGACCGCTACGTCCTCGAGGAGCTGCGGGCCGGGGGCTTCTCCCTCGGCGGCGAGCAGTCGGGGCACGTCGTGCTCCCCGCGCACGCCACCACCGGCGACGGCCTGCTGACCGCGCTGCGGCTGATGGCGCGGATGGCGCAGAGCGGCCGGACGCTGGCCGACCTCGCCGCGGTGATGACGCGCCTGCCCCAGGTGCTGGTCAACGTGCCGGTCGCGGACAAGGCGGCCGTGGGCGCGTCACCCGAGGTGGCCGACGCCGTGGCCGCCGCCGAGGCCGAGCTGGGCGGGAAGGGCCGCGTGCTGCTGCGCCCGTCGGGCACCGAACAGCTGGTGCGGGTCATGGTCGAGGCGCCGACGCAGCGGGTGGCCGGCGAGGTCGCCGACCGCCTCGCGGGGCTCGTCTCCACCGTCCGCTGACGCCCCGTCACACCGCGGTGGCCGGATGGCGCCGCCGGGCGACGGGACCCGCTGTCCGGGCGGGCCGGGACGGGGTTCGGGCCCACGGGGGCGTCACCACGCGTTAGCCTGACGGTGGTCCCGCCGACCCGGGGTGCGGGGCGGCAGACATCGGTGCATCCCGCCGTGGCGCGGGGGAGACGCGGAGGACGCGGATGGACTCGTTCCCGCCCGCGCAGGAGCCCGCGCGCCACCTCGACGACCTCCTCGCCGGCCTCGACGAGGAGGACACCGGCGCCGACCCGTCGGGTGCCCCGGACCTCCCCGAGGTGGCCGAGGCCGTCACCGGCCGCGCCCGCGACCTGCACCGCCTGGCCGACCGCCTCAGCGGTGACGCCGACGCCGGGACGGAGGGCACGACGCTCCCGGCGGTCGCCCTGCTGCGCGCCCACGCCGGCGCGGTCGACGCGCTCGCCGAGCACCTCCTCGCCGCCGGCACGCAGGACGCCCCGGCCGGGAGCCCGGACACGGTCCACGGTCCCGCCCGCGACGGCGGCGGGGCCACCGACGAGCCGCGCGGAGCGCCGCGCGGCGTCGGGTGACCCGCCCCGACCGTCCGCTCCGGCTCGTCCCCGCGGCCGGTCCGGTCGACCTCGCGGGGCCGCCCCGCGCGGCCCTGCTCGGCGCCGTCGACCTCGCCGTCGGGCTGCTCACCGCGCACCTGCCGCGGTGGTCGGCGGTCCCGCCCCGCTGGCGCGGCGTCCCCTCCGGCCCCGACACCGACCCGGAGACCGTGCGCCGGGCGGGCGCCGAGGCCCGGGAGCTGCCCGACCCCGCGGCGCTCGCCGCCCAGGCCGAGGCCCTGCGGGAGGCCGCCACGCTCGTGCGCCGCCAGCACGTCGAGACCGCCGACGACCTCGGGCCGCTGTGGGACACGTGGGCCGGCCCGTCGGCGGACGCCGTGCAGAAGCGGGTGTCGGCGTTGGCGCGCTCGGCGCACGGGCTGGTCGGGGAGCTCGGCGACACCGCCGACGTGTTCGAGGTCGCCGCCGCCCGGGTGGCGGCTGCGGTGCGCGACCTCGCGGCCGGCGCCGCCGCCGTGCGCCCCGCCGACCCCGTCGGCGGGCTGCCGCCCGCGCAGGTGGACGCGCTGCTGGCCGCGGTCCGCGTCGACGCCGGCGTGGAGACGCCGCTGCGGGCCTACGCCGCCGACCTCGAGGAGCGGCTGCACCGCTTCCTGGGGGCGGCGTCGCGCAGCCGCGCCGCCGGGCGGGAGGCGGGCGCGCGGGTCCGCGAGCGGCTGGCCGCCGGCGGGGGTGACCCGCTCAGGTCGAGCGGACCTGGGGCGAGCGGACCTCCGTCTGTTTGATCGCGCCGTCGAACGCCGAGGCGTAGCGCGTCTCGCCCGCGAGGCGGTGCAGCAGGAACGCGGTCAGCAGGGCTTTCACCAGCGAGCGCGTCGAGGGCTCCCCCTTGCCGTCGAGCACGGCGTCGGTCCAGTGCCGGCCCTCGAGCACGCCGAGGTGGGTGGCCTTCTTCAGGGTGCGCAGGGACGACTCGCCGCCCCAGGCGTCGGCGACGAGATCGGCGCCGGCCGCGGGCGGCGACACGAGGTCCTTGCCGAACGCGAGGTGCATGCCGGGCAGGTGCACGGCCCGCGCCGCGTCGACGGCCGACGGCTTGGTGTCGGTGAGCGCGATCGTGGCGACGGCCTGCAGGTCGACGCCGTGGCCGACCTCCCAGTACGGCTCGCCGACCGCCTGCACCTGCGTGTCGGCGGCGGGCACCGCCGCGGCGAGGACCGCCGCGCCCGCGCCCATCCCGTGGCCGGCGACGGCGAGCTTGCGCGGGTCGACGCTCACGGCCGGGGCGCGGGAGTTGCCGCCCAGGCGCACGCCGGAGCAGACGCCGAGCGCGGTGCGCAGGTCGTGGGCGAGGCCGCGGTGGGAGCCGAACGGCCCGCGCTGGGTGTCGGGGGCCGCGGCGACGATGCCCCAGGAGGCGAGGTGGCGCAGCAGCCCGAGGTAGCGCGACGCGGGCTGCAGCCAGTCGTGCGCGATCGCGACGGCGGGCAGGCCCTGCCCCGACGTCGGGGTGAACACCACCCCGGGCAGGCCGACGAGCGCCAGCTCACCACGCAGCACCGCGTACGGGCCGGGCCGCGACAGCTCTGCGACGACGGCCTTCGGCGCCAGCGCCTTCCCGGGGATCACGCTCGCCATGGCACGGCAACCTATCGGAGCGGCGCGGCCACGGCCCGTCGTGACCCGCGCGGGGTGGGGCGAGCCCGCCGGGTCGACGGGGCGCGCGCGGGCCGTCGTTACCCTGAGGCCCGTGTGCGGGATCGTGGGATACGTCGGCTGGCGCGGTGCCCAGGAGGTTCTCGTCAACGGTCTGCGACGTCTGGAGTACCGCGGGTACGACTCGGCCGGGGTCGCGATGGTCGACGGGCGGGGCGGCCTCGAGGTGCACCGGGCGGCCGGGCCGCTGGACAACCTCGTGGCCGTGCTGCCCGAGGGCTCGACGGACGGCGGCGCGGCCGGGGGTGGCACCACCGGCATGGGCCACACCCGCTGGGCCACCCACGGGCCGCCGACCGACCGCAACGCCCATCCGCACCGCGACGTGACCGGCAAGGTCGCCGTGGTCCACAACGGCATCATCGAGAACTTCGCCGCGCTGCGCGCCGAGCTCGAGGCCGACGGCGTGGAGCTGGCCAGCGACACCGACACCGAGGTCGCGGCCCACCTCGTGGCGCGGGCGGTCGAGGCGCAGGCGGGCGACGGCGCCGACGGGCTGACGGCGGCTGTGCGCGCCGTCGTGTCCCGGCTCGAGGGCGCGTTCACGCTGGTGTTCACCCACGCCGACCGGCCCGACGAGATCGTCGCCGCGCGCCGGTCGTCGCCCCTGGTGGTCGGCGTCGGCGAGGGCGAGATGTTCGTGGCGTCGGACGTCGCGGCGTTCATCGACCACACGCGCGAGGCGGTCGAGCTCGGCCAGGATCAGATCGTGACGCTGACCCGGGACGGCGCCGTCGTCACCGACTTCCTCGGCGAGCCGGCCCGCACCCGTCCCTTCCACGTCGACTGGGACATCGCGGCCGCCGAGAAGGGCGGTCACGACTTCTTCATGCTCAAGGAGATCGAGGAGCAGCCGGCGGCGCTCGCCGACACGCTGCGGGGGCACCTCGTCGACGGCCGGGTCGTGCTCGACGAGCAGCGCCTGTCCGACCAGGAGCTGCGCGACATCGACAAGGTGTTCGTCGTCGCGTGCGGCACCGCCTTCCACGCGGGGCTGCTGGCGAAGTACGCGATCGAGCACTGGTGCCGCATCCCGGTCGAGGTCGAGGTGGCCAGCGAGTTCCGCTACCGCGACCCCGTGCTCGACCGCTCCACGCTGGTCGTCGCGATCTCCCAGTCGGGCGAGACCGCGGACACCCTCGAGGCCGTGCGCCACGCCCGCGAGCAGAAGGCCCGCGTGCTGGCGATCTGCAACACCAACGGCGCCCAGATCCCGCGCGAGTCCGACGCGGTGCTCTACACCCACGCCGGGCCCGAGGTCGGCGTCGCGGCGACCAAGACGTTCACCGCCCAGGTGATCGCCTGCTACCTCGTGGGGCTCGCGCTGGCGCAGACGTTCGGCACCAAGTACGCCGACGAGGTCGCCCGCGAGTACGCCGAGCTCGAGTCCAGCACGCACGCGGTGGCCCGGGTGCTCGAGGCGGTCGTCGAGCCGACCCGCGCCCTGGCCCGCGAGCTCGCGCCGTCGAAGGCGGTGCTCTTCCTCGGCCGGCACGTCGGGTTCCCGGTGGCCCTCGAGGGCGCGCTGAAGCTCAAGGAGCTCGCGTACATGCACGCCGAGGGCTTCGCGGCGGGCGAGCTCAAGCACGGCCCGATCGCCCTGATCGAGCAGGACCTGCCGGTCGTGGTGGTGATGCCCTCGCCCAAGGGCCGGGCGATCCTGCACCAGAAGCTGCTCTCGAACATCCGCGAGATCCAGGCGCGCGGTGCGCGGACGATCGTGGTGGCCGAGGAGGGCGACGAGACCGTGCGCCCGTTCGCCGAGCACCTCATCGAGGTGCCGGCGGTGTCGACGCTGCTGCAGCCGCTGGTGTCGAGCATCCCGCTGCAGGTCTTCGCCGCCGAGGTCGCCCGCGCCCGCGGCTACGACGTCGACAAGCCCCGCAACCTCGCGAAGTCCGTCACGGTCGAGTAACCCTACGTGCGTGATCTTCTGAGCTATAGCTCAGAAGATCACGCACGTGTCGACGGAGGAGGCCACCCACGTGTACGGCGTGTGGACGCCCGAGCAGGTGCGGGCCGCCGAGGAGCCGGTGCTCGCGCGCACGCCGGAGGGCGCGCTCATGCGCCGCGCGGCCCGAGGTGTCGCGCAGGTGGCGCTGGCCGAGCTCGCCCGCCGCACGGGCGGGGTCACCGGCCGGCGCGTCGTCGTCCTCACCGGCGCGGGCAACAACGGCGGGGACGGGCTCTGGGCCGGCTACGAGCTGCGGCGCCGGGGCGTGGCCGTCACCGCCGTGCTGCTGAGCCCCGACCGTGCCCACCCCGCGGGGCTCGCCGCCCTGCGCAAGCAGAAGGGCCGCGTCGTCACCGCCGTCGAGCACGGGGTCGCCGCTGTCGACCGCGCCGACCTCGTGCTCGACGCGATCGTCGGCACCGGCGCCAGCGGCGGCCTGCGCCCCGAGGCCGCGACGCTGGCCGACGCCGCGGCGACCGCGGGCGTCCCGGTCGTCGCCGTCGACATCCCCAGCGGGGTCGACCCGCTCACCGGTGTGCCCGGCGAGCGGTCGGTCCACGCCGCGGCGACGGTGACCTTCGGCGCCCGCAAGCCGGTCCACGTCCTGGCCGCGCCCCGCTGCGGCCCGGTGACCCTGGTCGACATCGGCCTCGGCCCCGAGCTGCCGCCGGCCCCGGTCACCGTCCTCGAGGCCCCCGACGTCGGCGCGCGCTGGCCCGTCCCCGCGCCCGGCGACGACAAGTACACCCAGGGCGTCGTGGGTGTCGCCGCCGGCTCGGCGACCTACCCCGGCGCCGCCGTGCTCGCGGCCGGTGCCGCGGCCCTGGCCACCAGCGGCATGGTCCGCTACGCGGGCTCCGCCGCCGACGAGGTCCGCGCCGCGTGGCCCGAGGTCGTCGCCACCGACACCGTGGGCGAGGCCGGGCGCGTGCAGGCCTGGGTCGTCGGCCCCGGGCTCGGCACGGACGACGCCGGCGCGCAGACCCTCGCCGACGTGCTCGACGCGGGGCTGCCGGTGCTCGCCGACGCCGACGCGGTGACGCTGCTCGGGCAGCACGCCGAGCTCCGCGAGAAGGCCGCGGGCGCCCCGGTCCTGATCACCCCCCATGCCGGTGAGTTCGCCCGCGTCGCCGAGCTGTCCGACGACCGTGTCGGCTCCACCCGCCGCGCCGCCGCCGACCTCGGGGTGACGGTGCTGCTCAAGGGCAACGCCACGGTCGTCGCCGCCCCGGACGGGCGCGTGCTCGTGCACCCCGCCGGCAGCGCCTGGCTGGCCACCGCCGGCACCGGCGACGTGCTCTCCGGCGTCGCCGGCGCCCTGCTCGCCGCCGGCCTCGACCCCTGGTGGGCCGCCGGCTGCGCGGCGTTCGTCCACGCCCGGGCCGCGGAGATCGGCGCCGACGGCGCACCCGTCCCCGCCTCCGGGGTCCAGCGCGCGCTGCCCGCGGCGATCCGGGCCGTGCGGGAGGAGGCCCGGTGACCACGACCGTCCGGCGGGCGACGCGGCCCCGCGTCGAGGCCCGCGTCGACCTCGACGCCCTCGCCCACAACGTCGGCCTGCTCGCGGGGCTCGCGCGCGGCTCCGGCGCGGCGACGATGGCCGTGGTCAAGGCCGACGGCTACGGCCACGGCGCGGTCGACGTCGCCCGCACGGCGCTGGCGAGCGGCGCCACCTGGCTCGGCGTCTGCACGCTCGAGGAGGCCGCGGAGCTGCGCGCCGCCGGCATCCGCGCCCCCGTCCTCTCGTGGCTGCACCTTCCCGACGAGGACTTCGCCCCGGCGGTCGCCGACGAGGTCGACCTCGGCGTCTCGTCCCGGGCGGAGCTCGAGGGCGTCGTCGCGGGTGCCGGGCGCGCCGGGCGCCCCGCCCGCGTCCACCTCAAGATCGACACGGGGCTCAGTCGCAACGGCTGCCCGCCCGAGGCGTGGGGCGACCTCCTCGACGCCGTGGAGGCCGCCCGCCTCGCGGGTGACGTCGAGGTCGCGGCCGTCTGGTCGCACCTCGCGCACGCCGACGCGCCCGCCCACCCGACGATCGACGTCCAGGCCACCCGTCTCGACGGCGCCTGGCGCACGGCCGCCGAGCGTCTCGGCGGGCCGCGTCCGTGGCGCCACCTGGCCAACTCCGCGGCCACGCTCACCCGCCCCGACCTGCACCTCGACCTCGTCCGCCCCGGCATCGCCGTGTACGGCCTCGACCCGCTCGACGCCCCCGACGGTCACGGACTGCGCCCGGTCATGACGTTCCGCACCCACGTCGCGCTGGTCAAACGCATCGCCGCGGGAGAGGGTGTCTCCTACGGTCACGAGTGGGTGGCGCCGGACGACCGGGTGCTGGCCCTCGTGCCCACGGGATACGCCGACGGGGTGCCGCGACGGCTCGGAGGGATGATGACGGTGCAGCTCGCCGGCCGGCGCCGGCCGGTCGTGGGCCGCGTGTGCATGGACCAGGTCGTGGTCGACCTCGGGCCCGCCGCCGGTGACGTACCCCCGGTCGCGCCCGGCGACGAGGTGGTCCTCTTCGGTGCCGGCGACGCGGGGGAGCCCACCGCCGCCGAGTGGGCGCGCTGGCTCGACACCATCCACTACGAGGTGGTCACGGGCGTCGGCTGCCGTCCGCGCGTGACCCGGACCACCGCCGGAACCTCTCCGTGACCTCGGACGGCCGGCACCACCACCACCTCTCGCCGGGCGGGGTGGCCGGCGCCGTCGCGGGGGCCGTCATCGGCGGCGCGGCGGCGGCCGGTGCGGTCGGCGCCGGACGGGCCCGGTCGCGGATCCTGCGCCAGCGGGCGCGGCTGTCCGAGGAGGAGAAGGCCCACCCGTCGCGGTTGGGGCTGCTGCCCCCGGGGCGCGAGTCGTCGGTCGCGGCCGACGACGGCGTGCGGCTCTCGGTCGAGGAGGTCGACCCGGTCACCGAGGGGGCGACGCCCGAGCTGACCGTCGTCCTGGTCCACGGCTTCGCGCTCGACCGCAAGTGCTGGCACTTCCAGCGACGCATGCTCTCCGAGCTCACCGAGCCCGCGGTGCGCACCGTCCTCTACGACCAGCGCCGCCACGGCCGCTCCGGCCAGGCCAGCGCGCGGTCGTGCACCATCGCCCAGCTCGGCGCGGACCTCGACGCCGTCCTGCGCGCGGTCGTCCCCGAGGGCCCGATCGTGCTGGTCGGGCACTCGATGGGCGGCATGACGATCATGGCGCTGGCCGAGCGGAACCCGAAGCTGTTCACCGAGCGCGTCGTCGGGGTGTCCCTGCTGTGCACGTCGGCGGGCGACGTCATGGCCGGTGGGCTCAAGCAGGCGGTGCTGTCCCACCGCAACCCCACGGTCAACGTGCTCGGCCGCATCGCGCACGCCCAGCCCGCGTTCGCCGACCGGGTGCGCCGCGTGGCCGGCAACATCATCTGGGCGTTCGTGCAGGCGCTGTCGTTCGGCGACCGCGACACCGACCCGGCCCTGGTCGACCTCGTCGACCGGACGATCGCGGCCACCCCGCTCGACGCGCTGACCTCGTTCGCGAACACCCTGTCGACCCACGACCGGCGGGCGGCGCTGGCGGGCCTGTCGCAGTGCGAGGTGCTGGTCGCGGGCGGGACGCTGGACCGGATGATCCCGTACGAGCACTCCGAGCTCATCGCCGCGGAGATGCCGCACGCCGAGCTGCTGCCGCTCGAGGGCGCCGGGCACATGGCGATGCTCGAGCAGCCCGGGGAGTTCGACGCCGCCCTGCTCGAGCTGCTGCGCCGCTGCACCCACCGCAGCCAGGTCCTGCGTCGCCTGCGCCCGGGCCGCGGGGCGGGGCCGGACCGCCCCCGCCGCGGCCTGCGCCGACCGCGGCGGCGCGCATGAGCACGGATCTGGCCGGCGAGCGCCGCGTCGCCCTGCCCACCGCCGCCGACACCGCCGAGCTCGGGCGCGAGATCGGCACGCGCCTCGCCCCGGGCGACCTCGTCGTGCTGTCCGGGCCCCTGGGGGCGGGCAAGACGTGCCTCGCGGCGGGCATCGGCGAGGGGCTCGGGGTCGAGGGACCGGTCACGTCGCCGACGTTCGTCATCGCTCGCGAGCACCCGCCGCTGCCCGGACCGCTCGGCGGGCGCGGGGTCGTCCTGGTGCACGTCGACGCCTACCGGCTCGGGGTGGGCACGCAGGGCGATCCGGACCCCCGCGACGTCGCGGCCCAGCTCGACGACCTCGACCTCGACACCGATCTCACCCGCGCCGCGGTGGTCGTCGAGTGGGGCGAGGGGGTGGCCGAGCACCTCGCGCCCGAGCACCTGCTGGTCCGGCTGGACCGGTCGGACGCGAGCGAGGCCCGCGAGGCGTTGCTGCGCGGCCCGGCGCGACTGGTGGGCACGGCGCGTCCGTAGGGTCGCACCCGTGCTCGTCCTGGCCCTCGACACCGCCACCGCCCGCATCACCGCGGGTGTCGTCGAGCTCGGCGCCGACGGCCCGCCGGTCGTGCTCGCGGGCCGGGACGCCGTCGGCGCGCGGGCCCACGCCGAGCTGCTGGCCCCCGCGGTGGCGGAGGCGCTCGCCGAGGCGGGGCGTACCCGCCGCGACCTCGACGCCGTCGTCGTCGGGCTCGGCCCCGGCCCGTTCACCGGCCTGCGCGTCGGGCTGGTGACCGCCGCGGCGATGGGCGACGGCCTCGGCCTGCCCGTGCACGGCGTGCCGACCCACGACGCGGTCGCCGCCGGGTCGGCGGGGCGCGTGCTGGTCGTCACCGACGCCCGCCGCCGCGAGGTCTACTGGAGCCTGGTCGTCGACGGGGTCCGCACCCACGGGCCGGAGGTGACGGCCCCGGCCGAGCTGGCCGCCCGCCTTGGCCCCGACGGCGACATCGGTCCCGTCGACACCGTCGTGGGCGACGCCGCGCACCAGGTCTGCGGCGGCGACGGCACCCCGGGCCCGACCCCGGCGGGACTCGTCGCCGTGGCCGCGCCGGCGCTGCGGGCCGGCACCGCGCCCGGCCCGCTCGTTCCGCTCTACCTGCGCCGCCCCGACGCGGTGCCGCCGGGCGCGCCCAAGACGGTCACCCGCGCGTGACCGTCGTCCTCGACGCCCTCACCCCCGACGACGCCGAGCGCTGCGCCGAGCTCGAGGCGATCCTCTTCCCGGGCGATGACCCGTGGAGCGCGCGGGCCTTCCGCGAGGAGCTCCGTGCCGGCCACCGCTACCTCGCCGCGCGCGAACGGGGGGAGGACGCCGAGCGGTGGGTGCTGGTCGGTTACGGCGGCGTGGCACTCCTGCCCGGACGGCTCGGGCAGCCGGCCGAGGCCGAGATCCACACGATCGGCGTCGACCCCACCCACCAGGGCCGCGGCACCGGGCGCGCGCTGCTCGCCGGGCTGCTGGCCGCCGCGGACGCGATCGGCGCGACGACCTACCTCGAGGTCCGCACCGACAACGAGGCCGCCCTGCACCTCTACCGCTCCGCGGGCTTCGAGGTCCTCGGCACCCGGCGGCGCTACTACGCCTCCGGGGCGGACGCGTACACGATGCGGCGGCTCCCGCCCGGCGACACGCCCCGATCCGCCCAGGCGCCCGACCCTCGTTGATGACCTGGCACTCTCGGCGCTAGAGTGCCAACCAGCACGGCGTCGGAGCCGCTCCGGCACCCGCGACGACGGGGCGGACCCGCCGGCGCCGTGGAGCCGACACAGGCGCCCAACTGCTCCGACCCCAGACAGGTGGAGGTCACCGACGTGGCCAGCGTGAACATCAAGCCGCTCGAGGACAAGCTCGTGGTGCAGGCCAGCGAGGCCGAGACCACGACCGCTTCCGGCATCGTCATCCCGGACACGGCGAAGGAGAAGCCCCAGGAGGGCAAGGTCCTCGCCGTGGGCCCGGGCCGCGTGGACGACAACGGGAACCGCATCCCGCTCGACGTCGCGGTGGGTGACGTCGTCATCTTCTCGAAGTACGGCGGCACCGAGGTCAAGTACAACGGCGAGGACTACCTGATCCTCTCCTCGCGCGACGTGCTCGCGGTCGTCAACTAGGACCGGCCCGCGCACGCACAGATCGATCGCCGCCCCGGTGGCCCCACGGGGGCACCGGGGCGGTGTCGTTCCGCGTCGTTCCGCGGAGTCGGAGAGGAAGGAAGTCAGTGCCCAAGCAGATCACGTTCGACGAGGACGCCCGCCGCGCGCTCGAGCGGGGTGTCGACCAGCTGGCCGGAGCGGTCACCGTGACCCTCGGGCCGCGGGGGCGCCACGTCGTGCTGGAGAAGAAGTTCGGTGGTCCGACGATCACCAACGACGGCGTCACCATCGCCCGCGAGATCGAGCTCGACGACCCGTTCGAGGACCTCGGGGCGCAGCTGGCGAAGAGCGTCGCCACGAAGACCAACGACGTCGCGGGTGACGGCACCACCACGGCCACCGTGCTGGCGCAGGCGCTCGTGTCCGAGGGCCTGCGCAACCTCGCCGCGGGCGCCAACCCCTCCTCGCTCGGCGCGGGCATGCTCGCCGCCACCGAGAAGGTGACCGAGGTGCTGCGTGAGCGCGCCACCCCCGTCAACGGCCGCCAGGGCATCGCCGCCGTCGGTGCGGTCGCCTCGCGCGACCAGACGATCGGCGATCTCATCGGCGAGGCCATGGAGTCCGTCGGCGAGGACGGCGTCATCACCGTCGAGGAGGCCTCGACGCTGGCCACCGAGCTGGAGATCACCGAGGGCCTGCAGTTCGACAAGGGCTACATCTCGCCGTACTTCGTCACCGACAACGACTCCATGGAGGCGGTGCTCGAGGACGTCCAGATCCTCCTGCACCGCGAGAAGATCAGCGCCATCGCCGACCTCCTCCCGCTGCTGGAGAAGGTCGTCGAGGGCGGCAAGCCGCTGCTGATCATCGCGGAGGACGTCGAGGCGGAGGCCCTCTCCACGCTCGTCGTCAACTCGATCCGCAAGACCGTGCGGGTCGCCGCGGTCAAGGCGCCGTTCTTCGGCGACCGCCGCAAGGCGTTCCTGGACGACCTGGCGGCGGCCACCGGCGCGACGGTGGTCAACCCCGAGGTCGGCATCAAGCTGTCCGAGGTCGGTCCCGAGGTGCTCGGCACCGCGCGCCGCGCGGTCGTCACCAAGGACGCCACCACCCTCGTCGAGGGTGGCGGCCGTCGGGAGACGGTCGACGCCCGCGTCGCCCTGATCCGGCGTGAGATCTCCGAGACCGACTCCGACTGGGACCGCGAGAAGCTCCAGGAGCGCCTCGCCAAGCTCGCCGGCGGGGTGGCGGTCGTCAAGGTCGGCGCGGCCACCGAGACCGAGATGAAGGAGCGCAAGCACCGCATCGAGGACGCCATCGCCGCCACCCGCGCCGCCGTGGAGGAGGGCATCGTCCCCGGCGGCGGCAGCGCGCTGCTGCACGCCGCGGCCGAGCTCGAGGGCGGACTGGGCCGCACTGGTGACGAGGCCACCGGCGTGGCCCTGGTGCGTCGGGCGCTCTCCGCGCCGCTGCGCGCCATCGCCCACAACGCCGGGCTGGAGGGCTCGGTCGTCGCGGCCCGCGTCGCGGAGTCCGACTGGACCCACGGCTACGACGCCGCGAGCGAGACCTACGGCGACCTCATGGACGCCGGGATCATCGACCCCGTGAAGGTGACCCGGTCCGCCCTGGAGAACGCCACCTCCATCGCCCGCATGGTGCTCACCACGGAGAGCGCCATCGTGGACAAGCCCGAGGAGGAGGAGCCCCAGGCCGCCGGCGGCCACGGGCACGGCCACGGGCACGGCCACTAGCCGGTCGCACGCACACGGGCCCCCACGGCGCCAGGCGGTGGGGGCCCGTGTGGTCTCCCGGGGGTCAGCGCCCCACGGCGCGGCGCGGGCGGCCGGTCACGACGGCCACGCGCTCGGACTCCGACATCCCGCCCCAGATGCCGTAGGGCTCGCCCGCGGCGATGGCGTGGCGGCGGCACGGCTCGATGACCGGGCACTCGCGGCAGACCGCCTTGGCCCGGCGCTCCCGGTGGGCGCGCGCGGGACCCCGCTCACCGTCGGGGTGGAAGAAGAACGCGCTGTCCATGCCGCGGCACGCGCCGAGGCGCTGCCAGTCCCAGATGTCGGCGTTGGGCCCGGGCAGCCGGCGGACGTCGGCCATGTGCCACCTCCTCGTCGCGCGTTGACCGGTGGGCGGTCGTCACTCTTCGTGCGCACCGGGGTGCGGACCGCGACCACCGTGGTGGACCTTATGGCGGTACCGCGCGACACGACAAGGCCTTGCGACGTGCGCCATTCCGCACCACCGATCGCGCCCTACATGTCATGGTGCTTGCCGAGACGGCTCCGATCCGTGATCATTCGCCGCACGCGGAGTACAGGCGGGTGTCGCCGGACGGTCGTATCCGGTGGATCTCCGGTCGTCACCGTAGGGTCGTCCGCACGTTGGACAGGGGGAGGGTCGCCACGACCGCCGGTCCCGAGGGACCGGTCGGTGCCGATCGGCCGTGAGGCCCTCGGCCCCATCGAGGCGTGGTGTCCTGCGCCCGTCGTGAGGAGAGCGCATGGACCGGCACGTCGGCCCCGGAACCGACCGCGGACGCGGTGCGGTGGCCGGTCGGTTTCCCGAAAACGGGGCCGACGGCGGGTCAAGCTCGGCGGCCCGCACGCCGATGGGGGAGAGTGCTCGCTCATCGGCTGCAGGGTCGCTGCAGAAAGGAGCTCCCGTGACCACGGTGCTGATCTGCGACGACCGTCGCAGCGTCCGTGAAGGCCTCACCAGGGTGATGTCCGCGGTCCCGGGTGTCCACCGCATCGACTGCGTCGCCCACGGCGACGAGCTGCTCACGCGCTTCTCGCGGCAGACCGTCGACGTGGTGCTGGTCGGCACCCAGCGCGCCGTGCCCACGGGCGTCGAGGCCACCCGCCGGCTCGTCGCCGCGCACCCCCAGGCCAACGTCATCGTCTTCGGCGCGCCCGACGACTCGGGCAGCATCGCCGCGGCCATCGCCGGTGGCGCGCGCGGCTACCTGCGCTGGGACGCCTCCCGTCCGGAGCTCGTGGCCGCCCTGGCGCACACGCTGGCCAGCACGTCGGTGCCCGCGCCCCGCACGCCCGCCGACTCCGGGGTCCAGCTCACCGAGCGTGAGCTGCAGGTCCTGCGCGGCATGGCGCAGGGCAAGAGCAACGGCCAGATCGGCCGCGAGCTCTACCTCTCCGAGGACACGGTGAAGACGCACGCGCGCCGGTTGTTCCGCAAGCTCGGCGTCCGTGACCGTGCGCAGGCCGTGGCGCACGGCTTCCGGCGAGGTCTGGTCTCCTGACCGCGTCCCGGAACGACGGCCGCTCCGGGGGCCGCGCCGACGTCACCCACCGGGTGCCCGTCGACGACCTCCCGACGCCGGTGATCGGCATCCCGCGCGCGGTCCACCGTGCCGCGGACCGGTGGCGTGCGCCGGATCGGGCGAACGCCGCTCCTCCCCCGCCCGGTGCGGGACCCGCCCGTTACGCTGCACGGACCATGCCGTCGCCCGGCCCCCTCACCTCGGCCGGGACGTCGGACCGTCCGGCGGTGGAGCCCGTGCCGACAGCCGTGCCGACGACACAGGCGTCACCGCCCCGCGTAACACCGGGGCCACGTGCAGCGATGACCGACGCAGGGAACGATCTCGAGGGCCTGGTGGCCGCCGCCAACGACGGCGACCGTTCGGCGCTCAACCGCGTTCTCGCGATCATCCGGCCGCTGGTCGTGCGGTACTGCCGCGCACGCATCGGCCGACACGAACGGTCGTCGGCCTCGGCCGACGACGTGGCCCAGGAGGTGTGTCTCGCCGTGCTGACCGCACTGCCGGGCTACCGCGACCAGGGCCGTCCGTTCCTCGCGTTCGTCTACGGCATCGCGGCCCACAAGGTCGTCGACGCGCACCGGTCGGTGGCGCGCAGCCGGTCCGAGCCGGTGGAGGAGCTCCCCGAGGAGCTCGATCCCCGGGACGGACCCGAGCAGCGGGCACTCAACGGAGCGCTGTCCGTCCAGATGGGTCAACTCCTCGACACACTGCCGCCCAAACAGAGGGAAATCCTCGTGCTGCGTGTCGTCGTTGGATTGTCGGCGGAGGAGACCGCGGAAGCGGTCGAGTCCACTCCCGGTGCGGTGCGGGTGGCTCAGCACCGGGCCCTGTCGAAGCTGCGGACCGCGGTGTCCGCGATCTCGGAAGAGGTGAGTTGAGTGGGCGGCCACCGGGCGTCGGGCGGGTCCGAGGGTGACCTCGTCGACGGCCCCGTCGACCTCGCGGCGGTCCGGGCGGACGACGCCCTGATCGACGCGCTCGCCGGCGGTGCCGGCGCGGCGGGTGATCCGGGCACCTACGGCTTCGGCGGCACCGACGACGACCGGCTCGCCGCGATCCTCGCGGCGTGGCGCGCCGACATCGAGGCCGACCCGATGCCGGAGCTCGTGACCCTCGACGAGGCGGCCGAGGCCGTCGCGGCGGGTCACGAGTCGCGCGACCGGCTGCGGTCCCGCAGCCGCCGGCGCATGCCGTTCGCCATCGCCGCGGTCGCCGCGGCCGTCGCCTGCGCGGGCCTGACGGTCGCCGTCCACGGCGCCATGCCCGGCGACACCCTCTGGGGTGTCTCGAAGGTCTTCTTCTCCGAGCGCGCCGAGAGCGTCGAGCGTGTCGAGGAGGTCCGCACCCGCATCGAGGCCGCCAACGGCGCGCTGGCGCGGGGCGACACCCAGGCGGCCCGCAGCGAGCTCGCCCAGGTCAACATCGTGATCCCGCAGGTCGAGCCGGAGCAGCGCGCCCCGCTGGTCGCCGAGCGCGACCGGGTGCAGAGCTCGCTCGCGAACGACCCGACGCCGACGACGCGCCAGCCCACCGCGGGCTCGACCGAGTCGAGCACGCCGGAGTCACCGGCCCCAGGGCCCGACACGTCCGACGACGCGGTCACCCCGACGCCGGCGCCGGAGGAGTCCCCGGCGTCGCCCGCCGACGAGACCCCGGCCGACCCCGATACCCGCGACGCGGACGAGCCGTCGTCGACCACCACCAACGGGATGTCGTCCACGCCTGGGACAACCCCCACCGGCTGACGGTCCCATCGGACGACGAACGGCCCGGCTCCCGCCAGGGGGCCGGGCCGTTCGTGTGTGGGGAGTCGGCTACTCCGCGAGCGTCGCGTCCGCGAAGCCCCGGCAGTACTCCCACGTGACGTAGGCCGCCGGGTCCGGGTCGAACGGGGGCTCGTGCGGGCGCATGTGGCCCTCGTCGAGCAGCTGTTGCAGGCTGGCGCGCAGCAGGTCCCAGTCGTGGTAGTGCTGCTCGGAGCAGTCCTCGCAGTCGACCACGACGCCACGGATGCCGCGCGGGGCGAGCAGGGCCTCGAACACCGCGAGGTCCCCGAGGTCGGCGACGACCTCGTCGCGCTCGGCCTCGTCCAGGGGCGCGTCGTCGGCGGCGTCCGCGTCCTGCCCCCCGAGCGCACGGGCGGGGTCCGCGGGATCCCCCGCGAACGGGTCGGGCGGCAACGCTTCGAACGGCACGACCAGCAATTTACCCGCCGGGCGGCGGGCGTCACGCCCCGGCGGCCCGCGCGCCCGGGGGACCTCGTACGGGGGCGGACTACGATCGGGGGCATGGTGCTGACGGAGCCCGGCCTGCCGGAGAAGTTCGCCCTGCTCGGCCTGACCTTCGACGACGTCATGCTCCTGCCGGCCGAGTCCGACGTGGTGCCGTCCGAGGCCGACACCTCGGCCCGCCTGACCCGCCGGGTGACGCTGCGCGTGCCGCTCGTGAGCTCGGCGATGGACACCGTCACCGAGTCGCGCATGGCCATCGCGATGGCGCGGCAGGGCGGCATGGGCGTGCTGCACCGCAACCTCCCGGCGGAGGAGCAGGCCGCGCAGGTCGAGGTGGTCAAGCGGTCCGAGGCCGGCATGGTCACCGACCCGGTGACGTGCTCGCCCGACGACACCCTCGCCGACGTCGACGCGCTCTGCGCGAAGTTCCGCATCTCGGGGCTGCCGGTGGTCGACGAGGGCGGGCGCCTCGTCGGCATCATCACCAACCGCGACATGCGCTTCGAGGTCGACCACTCGCGGCGTGTCCGTGACGTCATGACCGCCGAGGACCTGGTCACCGCGCAGGTCGGCGTCACCGCGGAGGCCGCGCTCGGCCTGCTGCGCCGCCGCAAGATCGAGAAGCTGCCGCTGGTCGACGGCGCCGGCATCCTGCGCGGGCTCATCACGGTCAAGGACTTCGTCAAGACCGAGCAGTACCCCATGGCGACCAAGGACCCCGACGGCCGGCTGCTCTGCGGCGCCGCCGTGGGCGTCGGTGACGACGCGTGGACGCGGGCGATGACGCTGGTCGACGCCGGGGTCGACGTGCTGGTGGTCGACACGGCGCACGGGCACTCGCGGGCGGTCACGGCGATGGTCGCGAAGCTCAAGCAGGAGCTCGGCGAGCGGGTCGAGGTCGTCGGCGGCAACGTCGCCACACGGGCCGGGGCGCAGGCGCTGGTGGACGCGGGCGCCGACGCGGTGAAGGTCGGCGTCGGGCCGGGCTCGATCTGCACCACCCGTGTCATCGCCGGGGTCGGCGTCCCCCAGATCACCGCGATCCACGAGGCCGCCGCGGCCGCCGCCCCCGCCGGGGTGCCGGTCATCGGCGACGGCGGGCTCCAGTCGTCGGGCGACATCGCCAAGGCCCTCGCCTCGGGCGCCGGCACGGTCATGCTCGGCTCGCTGCTCGCGGGCACCGCGGAGACGCCGGGCGACCTCGTGCTGCTCGACGGCAAGCAGTACAAGACCTACCGGGGCATGGGCTCGCTGGGGGCCATGCGCACCCGCGGGCAGCAGGGCTCGTACTCCAAGGACCGCTACTTCCAGGACGACGTCCTCTCCGACGACAAGCTGGTGCCCGAGGGTGTCGAGGGCCGCGTACCCTTCCGGGGTCCGCTCGCCCAGGTGGCCCACCAGCTGGTGGGCGGGCTGCGGGCGGCGATGGGTTACACCGGGTCGCGGAGCATCGAGGAGCTGCAGCGGGCGCACCTCGTGCGCATCACCGCCGCCGGGCTCGCCGAGTCGCACCCGCACCACGTCACGATGACCGCCGAGGCGCCGAACTACGGCGCGCGCTAGCGGTACTGGTCGGAGAGGGAGGGCCTCCGCGTGCGCGAGCAGGTCGAGATCGGTCGGGGCCGCAGCGCCCAGCGCAGCTACGTCTTCGACGATCTCGACATCGTCCCGTCGCGGCGCACACGCTCGTCGTCGGCGGTGTCCACGGCCTGGCAGCTCGACGCCTACCGCTTCGAGCTGCCGCTGCTGACCCACCCGACCGACGCGGTGGTCAGCCCGGTCACCGCGGCACGCGTCGGCGAGCTCGGGGGCCTCGGCGTGCTCAACGCCGAGGGCCTGTGGGCGCGCCACGCCGAGGCGGAGAAGGCGCTGGCGGAGGTCGCGGCCCGTGCGGCGGTCGACCCCGCGGACGCCGTGGCCGAGCTGCAGCGCCTGCACGCCGCGCCCGTCCAGCCCGCGCTGCTCACCGAGGCGCTCGAGCGGGTGCGCGCCGCGGGGGCCACCGTCGCGGCCCGGGTCAGCCCGCAGCACGCCCGCGAGCTCACGCCGACCCTGCTCGCCGCCGGGGTCGAGGTGCTCGTGGTGCAGGGGACGATCATCTCCGCGGAGCACGTGGCGGGTGCGCACGCGGAGGCCGAGGGCCCGCTGGACCTCGAGGACTTCATCGAGGCCCTCGACATCCCCGTCGTCGCGGGCGGGGTGGGTGACTACCGCACCGCGATGCACCTCATGCGCACCGGTGCCGCCGGTGTCGTCGTCGGCTACGGCCAGGCCGCGGCGACCTCCACCGACGCGGTGCTCGGCATCGGTGTGCCGATGGCCACGGCGCTCGTCGACGCCGCCGCCGCGCGCCGCGACTACCTCGACGAGACCGGCGGGCGCTACGTCCACGTCATCGCCGACGGCGCCATGGGCTGCTCGGGCGACATCGCCAAGGCGATCGCCTGCGGCGCCGACGCGGTGATGCTCGGCGAGCAGCTCGCCGCCGCGGAGGAGGCCCCGGCGGGGGGCTGGTACTGGACCGCGTCGGCGGCCCACCCGTCCCTGCCCCGCAGCGGCATCACCCGCGTGCCGACCGTCGCGCCGGACCTCGGCACGGTGCTCACCGGGCCCGCGCGCTCCGGGGCGGGCACGGCGAACCTCTTCGGCGCGCTGCGCCGCGCGATGGCCAAGACGGGCTACTCCGACCTCAAGGAGTTCCAGCGCGTGGGGTTGTCCGTCCGGCGCTGATCGTGCACATCTCCGCTGGTCGGGCACGGTGTGCGATCGTCCGGTCTCCCACGGGAGTCGACCTGGACAGGGCCGTGGAGGGTGCGCTCTCGTCGGGGGATGACGACCCGCCACGAGCCCGGGTGGCGCCCCCGCGCGGTCGCCGCGCCGGTGTTCGTGGGGCGGCGGGACGCGCTCGCGGTGGTCGACGAGGCGTGGGAGGCGGCGCGGGCGGGCGAGCCGCGCATCGTGTGGGTCGAGGGCGAGGCCGGCACCGGCAAGACCGCGTTCCTCACGCGCGCCACCGCCGGGCGGCGCGCCCCCGCCCTGCTCGCCGCCACCGGGGACGCCGCCGAGACGGGCCTGGGGCACGGCCTGCTCGACCAGCTCGTCGCGGGCCTGCCGCCGGCCCTGGTCGACCGGTTCGCCCTGCTGCGCCCCGACCGGGATCCCCGCGCCGATCCGCTCGCGGTCGGCGCCGACCTGCTCGGCGCGCTCGGGGCGCTGCCGAACGGCGAGCCGGCCGAGGACCCGGTCCTCGTCGTGCTCGACGACGTGCAGTGGGCCGACCCCGCGTCGGTGCGCGTGCTGGTGTTCGCGCTGCGGCGGCTGCACCACGACCGGGTCCTCGTGCTCGCCGGCTTCCGCCCGCCGGACCACCCCACCGGCGACGCGTGGTGGGAGCGCCTGCCCCCGACCTCGCGGGCCGTGCACCGCGTCCGGTTGGAGGGACTGGACCCGGGCGAGCTCTCCGAGCTGGCGGCGGCGCTCGGTCGGCCGCTCGGCGCGACCGGCGCCGCCGACCGGCTCTGGCGCCACACGCGCGGGCACCCGCTGCACGCCCGGACCCTGCTCGAGGAGCTGCCGCCCGACGTACTGGCGGGCACCGCGGACACGCTGCCGGCGCCGCGGAGCCTGCCGTCGGTGGTGCTCGTGCGCCTGGCCCGCGCCGCACCGGCCACGGAGGCGCTGGTGGTGGCGGTGTCGGTGCTCGGGGAGAGCACGTCGCCGGCGCTCGCCGCCGCGGTCGCGGGCCTGCACGACCCCGCGCCGGCGCTCGACGAGGCCGTCGGGCTCGGGCTGCTCGAGGAGATCCCGGGCGGGGCGCCGGCCCGGATCGGCTTCGTGCACCCCCTGGTCCGCGCCGCCGTGCGCGACGACCTGCCGCCCGCGCGCCGCCGGGCCCTGCACGCCGCCGCGGCCGGGCTGCTCGGGGGCCGCGCGGCGCTCGACCACCGCGTCGCGGCCGCCGCGGGCCCGGACCCCGCGCTGGCCGACGCGCTCGAGGCGCTGGTGGCCGAGCCGGGCGGGACGCTGTCGGGCACCGAGGCCGCCGACCTGCTGCGCGCGGCCGCGGACCTCAGCACGGAACCGGACGAGCGCGGGCGCCGTCTGCTCGCGGCCGCGTCCCGGCTGCTCGCCGAGGGCGAGGTCGCGCGGGCCGTGGCGCTCGAGCCCGCGGTCGAGGCGTGCCCACCGGGGCCGTGGCGCACGTCCGTCCTCGGCCAGCTGGCCCTGCTCTCGGGGGGCTTCGGGGTGGCCCGCGAGCGCCTGGAGGCCGCCGTCGCCAGCGCACCCGAGGGCCCCGGGGAGGGTCGGCCGGGGGACCGGGCGCGGGCCGGCGCGGCCGCGCACCTCGCGATCCTGCACCTCCTGCAGGGCGACGCCGCCGCGGCCGTGGCGACGGCCGGGACCGCGCTGGCCCCCGGCGCCCGCGGCGACGACGTCCGCTTGCCGGGGGGCCTGGCGCTGGTCCTGGGGCTCGCGGCGAGCGGGCGCGGCGCCGACGCCCACGCGGTCCTCGCCCGCGCGACGGCGGACGGGCGGCCGCCGCCGGTGGACGCGCTGATCCTGCGCGGGGTGCTCGCCGCCCTCGCCGGCGACGACCCCGCGGCCGCGGTCGACCTCGACGAGGCCGTGCGGCGGGCCCGCGCCGGCGAGCCCGTGCGGGGGCTGGCGCTCGCGCTGGCCTTCCGGCCGGCCGTGCAGGACCGCGTCGGCGTGCCCGACGGGGTCGTCGAGGGCTTCGAGCTCGCGGTCACGCACGCCCGCGACGGCGGGACGGCGCTGCCCGGCGCGCTGGCGCACGCGTTCGCGGCCGAGGCACTGGCCCTGCGCGGCCGCGCGGACGCGGCGCGGGCGCACCTGGACACCGCCGCGTCGCTCGGCCCGCGGTGGTGGGGCGTCGAGATGTGCACGGCGGTCGCGGCAGCGGTGCTCGCCGAGGTCGCCGACGACCCGGACGGCGTCCTGCGGGCGCTCGCCCCGGCGTGCGTGCCCCGGGTGCGCGCTCTCGCCGACGGGCTCGGGGTGCTCGCGCCGCGCGTGCTGGAGGCCGACGCGCTGCTGGACCTGGGCCGCGTCGACGAGGCCCGCGGGGCCGTCGCGGACCTGGCGGGCCGGGCCCGCGGGCGCCACGCCGTCGACGCCGCGCGGCTGCGGGTGCGCCTCGGCGCCGCGACCGGGGAGCCGCCGCCGCGCTCGGCCGCCGAGGCCGGGGCGGGCGGGCGGACCGCCCCGCTCGCCACGGCCCGCCTCGAGGCCGAGATCGGGCGCGGGCTGCTGGCCGTCGGTGAGCGCCGCGCCGGCGTGGACCTGCTGCGTGGCGCCCGCGACGCGCTCGCCCGCCAGGGGGCAGCGCCCTGGCGGCGGCGGTGCGAGGAGCTCCTGCACGGCGCCGGGCTGACGCCGGGCGGGACCGACACCGACGCCGGCGCCCTCGGCCTCACCCCGCACGAGGAGGCCGTCGTCGCCCTCGTCGTCCGCGGTCTGACCAACCGCGAGGTCGGCCGCGACCTCTACATCACCCCGCGCACCGTCGCCTACCACCTCAGCAACGTCTACGCGAAGCTCGGCGTGACCTCGCGCCACGAGCTGCGCGACCGGGTGCGCCCCCGGCGCACGTGAGCATTTCCGACTGCTCCAGCACTTCGGAGTGCTCACGTGCGCGGAGCGCACTGGAAGCCCGACTGGAAGGTCCGATCGGGGCGCCCGGCCCGGGTCCGTCGCACGCTCGAGCGCGACGGGAGGAGGGCACCGTGCAGCTGACGGTCGACCTCCTCCGCCGCGCCGACGGGCGGCTGGAGGGCACCGTGATCACCGAGACGGGCAGCGAGCAGGCGTTCTCGGGCACGCTCGACCTGCTGCGCATCCTCGAGGACCTGCAGCCCGAGCGCGCCGCGGACGACCGGGGACCGCGGTGAGGCCCGCGACCCCACGGTTCGCCGCGGTCCTGGGCCTCGTCTTCGCGGCCCTCTTCGTGGCCGCGCTGGTGACGGTGAACGGCGCGCCGCACCTCGACGCACCGGTCGCCGACTACGCGGCGTTCTACGACGGCGCCGGCGACACCGTGGTGACCGCCGTCGCGATCTACCTCGTGCCGCTGGCCGGCATCGCGTTCCTGTGGTTCGCCGTCGCGCTGCGCTCGGTGCTCGACACGCTCGGGACGCCCCCGTCGGGCCTGGCCCACGGTCTCAACCTGCTCTCGGGCGTCGTGTTCGTCGCGCTGCTCTTCGCCGGCACCGCGGCCATGGCCACCCCGGTGCTGCTGACCACGATCGGCGGCGGGGCGCCGCTGGCCCCGGACACCGCGCGGGCCCTGAGCGCGCTCGGCTACGGCCTGGTCTTCCTCTTCTCGGTCCGCGGCGCCGGCATGTTCGCGGTGACCACGACGACGCTGCTGCGCGGCGCCGGGGTCATGCCGCGCGGTGTCGCGGTCGCGGCCTACGCGCTCGCGACCTGGCTGCTGGTCACCGCGACCGACCATCCCGTGAGCCTGCTCGTCCTGCCCGCCTGGGTGCTGCTGGTCGCCGTCGTCCTCCTGCGCCACGACCGCCGGACACGCGCCGCCACCGGGCCGTCCGCCACCGACCCGATGCCCACCTCGACCGCCGACACCGCGCGCCGACCCGCGAGGAGCGAACCGTGACCACGACCGACCGCCCCGCCGCCGTCCGGCCGCTCTCCGGCGTCCCCGGCCCGAAGCCGCTGCCCGTCATCGGCAACGCCCGCGACATCGACACCTCGCGACTCATCCAGAGCGTGATGGAGCTCGCGGAGCGGTACGGGCCGATCTTCGCGATCCACCGGCCGGGCGGGGCGAGCTACGTCGTGTCCGGGCTCGAGATGGTCCAGGACCTCTGCGACGACACCCGGTTCGACAAGCTCGTCGGCACCGGGCAGCGCGAGATCCGCAAGACCCACCGCAGCGCCGGACTCTTCACCGCCGACACCGACGATCCGCTGTGGAAGTCCGCCCACGACATCCTGCTGCCCAGCTTCAGCACGTGGGCGATGAAGGGCTACCTCGACCCGATGGTCGACATCGCCCAGCAGCTGATGCTCAAGTGGGAGCGGCTCAACCCGGACGAGTCGATCGACGTCGCGGCGGACATGACGCGGCTGACGCTCGACACCATCGCGCTCTGCGGGTTCGGGTACCGGTTCAACTCGTTCTACCGCGACTCCCAGCACCCGTTCGTCGCCGCGATGATGGAAACGCTCGCGGAGAGCCTGAAGCGCCAGCGGATGCTCCCGGCCCAGATCAAGCTCCGCCGGGGCGCCCAGCGGCGTTTCCTGGCGAACGCGAGGTTCATGGACGACACGATCGAGGAGATCCTCCGGGCGCGGCGCGCGTCGGGGGACCCCGGTACCGACCTCCTCGGGCACATGCTCGTCGGCACCGACAAGCAGGGGAACACGCTGCCCGACCACAACATCGTCGCGCAGTGCGGCACGTTCCTCATCGCCGGCCACGAGACCACCAGCGGGCTGCTGTCGTTCGCCGTGTACTACCTGCTCAAGCACCCCGAGGTCGTCGCCCGCGCCCAGGAGGAGGTCGACCGGGTGCTCGGGACCGACCCGGGCGCGGCGCCCACCGTCGCCCAGATCGGCAAGCTCGGCTACATCCGCCAGATCCTCGACGAGACGCTGCGGCTGTGGCCGACCGCCCCCGCGTTCACCCGCCAGGCGCGCACCCCCGGGGAGACCGTCGGCGGGTGGGGCCCGTTCGACCCCGGGACCTCGATCATCGCGCTGACCCCGATGCTGCACCGGCTCCCGGAGGTCTGGGGCGAGGACGCGCGGGAGTTCGACCCCGACCACATGGCCCCGGAGCGCCTCGACGCGCTGCCGCCCAACGCCTACCGGCCGTTCGGGTCCGGGCAGCGCGCGTGCATCGGGCGCCAGTTCGCGCTGCAGGAGGCGACGCTCGTGCTCGGGATGCTCCTGCAGCGCTTCGAGCTGGTCGACCACGCGGACTACCAGCTGAGGATCAAGGAGACGCTGACGATCAAGCCCGAGGGGCTGACGATCACCGTGCGGCCCCGCGAGGGACGGACGTGGGGGTCGGCGCCGCGCCCGGTCGCCGTCGCGGTGGCCGAGCCGCGCGCGCCCGCGCTGCCCGTCACGCGGGGCGACCGCCACGGCACCCCGCTGCTCGTGCTGTTCGGCTCCAACCTCGGGGCCGCCGAGGACCTCGCCACCCGCATCGCCCGCGACGCCGGCGACCGCGGCTACACCGCCCGCACCGCGGCGCTCGACGACGCGGTCGGCGAGCTGCCGACCGAGGGCGCGGTGGTCGTGGTGACCTCGTCGTACAACGGCGAGCCGCCGGACAACGCCGGCAGGTTCTGCGCGTGGCTGGACTCCGACGCCGCCTCGGCGTCGGGGGTGCGCTACACCGTCTTCGGCTGCGGCAACCGCGACTGGGCCGCGACGTACCAGGCCGTGCCGACCCGTGTCGACGCCGCGCTCGAGGCCCGCGGCGGGACGCGGGTGTACCCTCGCGGCGAGGGCGACGCCCGCGGCGACTTCGACGCCCAGTTCTCCGACTGGTACCGCGGGCTGTGGGACGCGCTGGGCGTGGCCCTCGGCCTGGACGCCTCGGCGACCGCCACGGCCGGGGGTGGCCCGCGTCTGTCGGTCCACCTCGAGCAGCGCCGCACGGCGAGCCCCATCCTGCAGTCCTACCGCGGGCGGGCGGCGACCGTGCGGGTCAACCGCGAGCTCACGGCCCGCGCGGGGACGCCGGGCGGGCGGTCCGTGCGCCACCTCGAGATCGCCGTGCCGGCCGGCACGACCTACGCCACCGGCGACCACCTGGGCGTGCTGCCGCGCAACCCGATCGACCTGGTCAACCGGGTCATCGCCCGGTTCGGCCTCGACGGGGGCCAGTTCGCCACCCTCACCGCGACCGCCAGTGCCCCGACCCACCTCCCCGTCGGCGAGCCCTACCCGCTCCTGGGCATCCTCGCCGGCAGCGTCGAGCTGCAGGACGTGGCGAGCCGCGCCGGGCTGGCGGCGGTGGCGGCCGCCTTGCCCGAGGGACCCGCCCGCGACGACCTCGCGCGCCTGGCCGGCAGCGACGACGAGGCCAAGGCGCGGTACCGGGAGGAGATCGCGGGGCCCCGCCGCACGCTGCTCGAGCTGCTCGAGGCGCACCCGGAGTGCGAGCTGACGTTCGCGGCGTTCCTGGACCTGCTGCCCCCGCTGCGTCCGCGCTTCTACTCGATCTCCTCGTCACCGCAGGTGTCGTCGGACGTGGCGCTGACCGTCGGCGTGCTGGAGGGCCCGGCGCGCTCGGGCGACGGCTCCACGTACCGCGGCGTGTGCTCGGGGCACCTGGCGCAGGTGCCGGAGGGCGGCACGGTGTTCACCTTCGTCCGCTCGCCCAGCATCGCGTTCCGGCCGCCGGAGAACCCGCACCTGCCGATGATCATGGTGGGTGCGGGGACGGGCATGGCGCCGTTCCGCGGGTTCCTGCAGGAGCGCGAGGCGCTGCGGGCGCACGGCGTGCCGATCGCGCCCTCGCTGCTCTTCCTCGGTTGCCGCGACCCCGAGGACGACCTGCTCTACGCCGACGAGCTCGCGGCGTTCGAGAAGGCCGGCGTCGCCACGCTCCACCCGGCGTACTCTCGGGTGCCCGGGTACCCCTACCGCTACGTCCAGCACGCGCTCGAGGGCGCGGCCGACGACGTGTGGGCGGCGCTCCAGCAGGACGCGGTGGTCTTCGTGTGCGGCAACGCCTCGACGATGGCGCCGGGGGTGCGCGCGGCGCTGGTCTCGGTGTTCCGCGCGAGGACGGGCGCGGGGGAGGCCGACGGGGCGGCGTGGCTCGCGGGCCTGCGGGCCTCGAACCGCTACCTCGAGGACATCTGGGGCGAGACCGCGTTGGTGTGAGGGTGGTGTGAGGTCGGCCTGCGGACGAACGAGGGCCCCTTCGATCTCCTCGATCGAAGGGGCCCTCGGCTCGGGTGCGGCAGGTCTCAGGCGTCGAGGTCCGAGGCCAGCAGCTCCGCGAGGGTGTCGACGCTGGTCTGGGCGCCGGCCTGGGCGGCGTCGGCGGTCAGCGTGACCTCCTGGCCGCCACGGACCCCGAGGCCCAGGACCGAGAGCATGCTGCGGGCGTCGGCGCTCTCGCCGGCGGTGGTGCCGATGGTGACGCGGGCGGGCTGCGCGGCGGCGGCCTTGCAGAACACCATGGCGGGCCGGGCGTGGAGCCCGATCGACGTCGCGACGACGACCTGACGAGTGATCACGGTCTGCTCCTCGGTGGGTTCGGGTGCGGCGCTCACGCGGTGGCCCCGGCGGTGGTGGACGCGGTGGTGGACGCGGTGGTGGACGCGGTGGTGGACGCGGTGGTGGACGCGGCCGTGGTGGCGGCGGTGGTGGACGCGGCCGTGGTGGTGGCGGTCGGCGCGGCCTCGGTCGGCGCGTCGCCCACGCTGCCGGCGACGTCGTCGGCGCTGCGTCGCCGGCCGAACGACTTGAGGGCGAGGACGAGCGCCGTGGCGACGAGGGTCCCGATCACGACCGCGGCGAGGAAGCCCAGCGGGTTGCCCATCAGCGGCACCACGAACAGCCCGCCGTGCGGCGCGCGCAGCGTCGTGCCGAAGGCCATGGACAGGGCCCCGGTCACCGCGCCGCCGGCCATGATCGACGGGATGACCCGGAAGGGGTCGGCCGCGGCGAAGGGGATGGCGCCCTCGGAGATGAAGGAGGCACCCAGCAGCCAGGCCGCGCGGCCGTTCTCCCGCTCGACCTCGGTGAACAGCGAGCCACGCACGACCGTGGCCAGGGCCATCGCCAGTGGCGGCACCATGCCCGCGGCCATGACGGCCGCCATGATCGTCAGGGCGGTCGGTGAGGGCGTGGTGAGCCCGGCGACGGCGAAGGTGTAGGCCGCCTTGTTGACCGGGCCCCCCATGTCGAAGCACATCATCAGCCCGAGCAGCAGGCCGAGCAGGACCGCGTTGGTGCCGGACAGCCCGTTGAGCCAGTTCGTGAGGCCCTCGGTGGCGGCGGCGATCGGGCGGCCGACGACCACGTACATCAGCAGGCCGACCACGGCGGACGACAGCAGCGGGATGACGACCACCGGCATGATGCCGGCCAGGGCCCGGGGCACCCGCCAGGTCTTGATCCACATGACCAGTCCGCCGGCGACGAACCCGGCGACGAGGCCGCCGAGGAAGCCCGCGCCCGTGGTGACGGCGATCGCGCCGCCGACGAAGCCGGGGACGAGGGCCGGCCGGTCGGCCATCGCGTAGGCGATGTAGCCCGCGAGGACCGGGACGAGGAAGCTGAACGCCGCCGAACCGATGCCGAACGCGAGCGCGCCCCACGCGGTGAGCGAGCCGGCGTCGAAGCTCCCCGAGAGGATCTCCTCGTAGAGCGGGGCGTCGTCGGGCAGGTTGATCTGGTAGCCGCCGAGCGCGAAACCCAGGGCGATGAGCAGGCCGCCGGCGGCGACGAAGGGGATGACGAAGCTGACGCCGGTCATCAGCCAGGCGCGCACCCGCGACGCGACGCCGGGACCGGCCGGGGCCTTCGCGCCGGCCGGGGCGGCCGGACCACCGGACGTCGCGGACGCCGGCGCAGCCGCGCGGGCCGGCGCGTTCGCGGCGGCCTCCTCCGCCTGGGTGATGAGCCCCGGCGCGCCGGAGATCGCCTTCTTCACGCCGACCGCCACCAGCGGCAGGTGGGCGAAGCGCTCCTTGTCGCGGACCTCGACGTCGGCGGCGAAGATCGCGGCGTCGGCCTCGGCGAGCTGGCTCTCGGTCAGCGGCGTCGAGCCGGCCGAGCCCTGGGTCTCCACCGTGATGGTGTGCCCGGCCTCCTCCGCGGCGACCTCGAGGGCCTCGGCGGCCATGTACGTGTGGGCGATGCCCGTCGGGCACGCGGTGACGGCGACGATCTTCACGCCGACACCTCCTTCGCGATGAAGTCGGCGGCCTCGGCCGGGTCGGTGGCCGAGCGCAGGGTGTCCTTGAAGTTCTTCCGCATGAGCCGGCGGGCCAGGGCGGCCAGGACGGTCATGTGCTCGTCGCCGCCCCCGGCGGGCGCGGCGATGAGGAAGACGAGGTCGGCCGGGCCGTCCTCGGCGCCGAAGTCGACGCCGGCGGCGCTGCGCCCGAAACCGAGGGTGGGGGCGGTGACCGCCGCGGAGCGGCAGTGCGGGATGCCGATGCCGCCCTCGAGGCCGGTCGGCATCTGGGCCTCGCGGGCCTCGATGTCGGCGAGGAACTGGTCGAGGTCGGTGACGCGGCCCGCGGCGACGAGGCGCTGCGCGAGCGCGCGCACGACGGTCGCGCGGTCGGCGGCCGGCAGGTCGAGGTCGACGAGGTCGACGGTGATGAGCGCGGTGTCGGTGGTCATGTTGCCTCTCCGGTGAGGTCCAGGGACTCGGGCGGCGCGGACGCCGGTTTCACGGACGTGGTGTCGACGTCGTCGGGCCCGGGGACCGCGGTCCCGGGCAGGCCGACGGCGGCGGCCCCGCAGGCCACCGCGTGCACGAGCGCGTCGGCCGGGGACGCGGGGTGGGTGGGCCACGGCGCGGTGCGGGCGAGCAGGTAGCCGGCCAGGGTCGAGTCGCCCGCGCCCACCGTGCTGCGCACCGTCACGCCGGGGACGCTCGCGGTGTGCCAGGCGCCCTCGGGGGCCACCACCAGGGCGCCCGCCGCGCCCATGCTCACGAGCACGGTCTCGACGCCGCCGCTGCGCAGGTCCGCGCACGCGGCCAGGACGTCGGCGAGGCGGGGCAGGGGGTGGCCGACGAGCTCGGCGAGCTCGGCGACGTTGGGCTTGACGAGGTCCGGGCCGGCGGCGACGGCGGCGGCCAGGGCCGGGCCGCTGGTGTCGACCGCGACCCGCGCGCCGCCACGCCGCGCCGACGTCACGACGCGGGCGTGCAGGTCGTCAGGGGCGCCGCGCGGCACGCTGCCCGCGGTGACCACCCACGCCGCCGGAGCGGCGTGCACGCCGACGGTGTCGACGAGCGCGGCGACCTCCTCGGCGGACAGCTCGACGCCGGGCTCGTTGACCTTGGTCGTGGTGCCGTCGGCCTCGACCAGCGCGGTGTTGACGCGGGTGGCGCCGCGCGCCGGCGTGCTCACCGGCTGGATGCCGGCCGCACGCAGCAGGTCGGCGAGCTCGCCGGCGCCGCCCGGCATCACCGCGAGCGTCGGGCGTCCGAAGCGGGCGAGGACCCGCGAGACGTTGACGCCCTTGCCGCCGGGGTCGACGCGGTGCGCCGTGGCGCGCAGGACCGCGCCGCGGGTGAGGGTGGGGACCTCGACGGTGCGGTCGATGCTGGGGTTGGGGGTGACGGTGACGACCGTGCCCCCGCGCGCCGCCGTCACGCGATCACCAGCTCGGGTCCCGCGGCGCGCAGGGCCTCGGGCGCCTCGGGGTGGTCGGCGGCGAGGCGCGCGTCGGTGACCAGGGTGTCGACCTGCTCGAGGGTGGCGAACCGCGAGAACGAGTCGGCGCCGTACTTGCCCGCGTCGGCGACCACGATGCTCCGGGCGCCCGCGCGCAGCATCGCGCCCTTGACCGCCGCCTCGGCGACGTCGGGCGTCGTGAGGCCCCGGTCCACGGAGAAGCCGTTGGTGCCGAGCACCGCCACGTCGACGTTGACGCTCTCCAGCGTCTGCAGGGCCCACCGGTCGACCGCGGAGAGCGTCGTGCCGCGGACCCGGCCGCCGATCATGTGGACGGTGATGCGGTGCCGGGGCGCGAGCAGCGACGCGATCGGCAGGGCGTTGGTGACGACGGTCAGCGGGGTGTCGTCGGGCAGCAGCGCCGCCATGCGGGCGGTGGTCGTGCCCGCGTCGAGGAGGATCGTCGACGCCGGGCCCAGCTCGGCGACCGCGGCCTTGGCGATGCGGTCCTTCTCCTCGCTCGCGGTGGCGTCGCGCTGCGCGACGCCGGGCTCGACCTCGAGCCGGCCGGCGGCGATCGCGCCGCCGTGCACGCGTTGCAGCAGGCCCTGGCGCTCGAGGGCGGTGAGGTCGCGGCGGATGGTCTCGGTGGTGACGCCCAGCTCCGCGGCGATCGCGGTGACCTCGAGACGCCCGAGCTCCTGTGCCCGGCGGACGAGGACCTGGTGGCGCTCCGCGGCGTACATGCCCGATCACCTCCGCTTCTGTGTTGGATTGATTGGAAGTTTGTGGGTTTGCCTGTGGACGGTCAAGGGGTCGGTCTCGTAGCGTTCTCGGCGGCGACACACCGACGTCACCCGCGAGCCCGACGAGGGGAGCCGACGATGAGCACGACCGACACGCGCCAGCAGGACGAGGAGATGCGCCTGCGCGGCACCCCGGCGAGCCGCGGCGCCGCGGTGGGACCGGTCGTGCGGGTGCCCGCGCCGCTGGGCGAGCCTGCCGCGGGCCCCGAGGTGCCCGGCGAGCGCCGCGAGACCGAGGCCGCGCGGATCGCGCCCGCCGCGGCCGAGGTCGGGGCGCGGCTCATGGCGCTGGGCGGCCGTCCCGGGCTCGACCCGGAGGTCGCGAACGTGCTGTTCGCGACCTCGATGATGGCCGAGGACCCGGCGCTGCTCGACGCGGCGACCGCCCAGGTGCGCGAGCACGGCACGCCGCCGGCCCGTGCGGTGTACGAGGCCGCCGCCCGCTTCGTCGCGCAGCTCCGGGCCGCGGGCGGCTACATGGCCGAGCGCGCCGGCGACGTCGCCGACGTCCGCGACCGCCTCGTCGCCGAGCTGCTCGGGGTGCCCGCACCCGGGGTGCCCCCGCTCGACGGGCCGTCGGTGCTCGTGGCCCGCGACCTCGCCCCGGCCGACACCGCGACGCTCGAGCCGGCCACCGCGCTCGCGCTGGTCACCGAGGAGGGCGGCCCGACCAGCCACACCGCGATCCTCGCCCGCTCGCTGGGCGTCCCGGCCGTCGTCGGGTGCCCCGGCGCGGCCGGGCTGGCCGACGGGACGCTGGTGCGTGTCGACGGGGCGGCCGGGACGGTCGAGACGGTCCCGGCGGGCACCGCCGTCGGAGCGGATCGCAGCGCGGCCGGGCCGACGACCGTCGACGGCCCGGTGACCACGACGGACGGGCACCGCGTGGCCGTCGTCGCCAACATCGCCGAGGCGAAGGACGCCGAGCGCGCCGCGGCGGTCGGCGCCGAGGGCGTGGGGCTGCTGCGCACCGAGCTGACCTTCCTCTCCGCGGCCACCGAGCCGTCGCCCCCGGACCAGCGGGCGGGCTACGCCGCGACGATGGCGCCGCTGCACGGACGGCCGGTCACGGCGCGCACCCTCGACGCGGGCGCCGACAAGCCGGTCCCGTTCCTGGCCATGGCCCCGGAGCCCAACCCCGCGCTCGGGGTCCGTGGCCAGCGGGTGTTCGACCGCGGTGCGGCCGACCACGACGGGGTGCTCGACCGCCAGCTCGCCGCGCTCGTGGGCGGCGCGGTGGACGCGGGCGTGCGCCTCAAGGTGATGGCGCCGATGATCGCCACCGCGGCCGAGGCGCGCCGCTTCGTCGCCCGGGCCCGCGCCGCCGGGGCCGGCGAGGTGGGCGTGATGATCGAGGTCCCGGCGGCCGTGCTGGGTGCCCGCGAGCTGCTCGCCGAGGTCGACTTCGTCTCCGTCGGCACCAACGACCTCACCCAGTACCTGTTCGCCGCCGACCGTCAGTCGGGCGCGCTCGCCGGGCTCAACGACCCGTGGCAACCGGCGCTGCTGCGCCTGCTCGAGCAGCTCTGCCGCGAGGCCGCCGTGAGCGGGACGCCGGTGGGGGTGTGCGGCGAGGCCGCCGCCGACCCCGACCTCGCCGTCGTGCTGGTGGGCCTCGGCGTGACGTCGCTGTCGGCCTCGCCCGCGGCGCTGCCCGCGGTCGCCGCGCGGATCGCCGCCTCGGACCTCGACGCCTGCCGCCGCGCCGCGAGCGCCGCGCTCGCCGCGCCCGACGCCGCGACCGCGCGCGCCTCCGCCGGCGCGGCCGCCTCCCCAGGTCTCACGTCCCCTTGACGTTCACGATCTGCCGCAGGGTGTGCCGGACCTCCACGAGCCCGGCGGCGTCGGCCATGACCACATCGACGTCCTTGTACGCAGCCGGGATCTCGTCGAGGAACGCGTCGGTGTCGCGGAACTCGATGCCCGCCATGGCCGCCCGGAGCTCGTCGTGGGTGAAGGTCCTGCGGGCCCTGGTCCGCGAGAACGCCCGCCCCGCCCCGTGCGGCGCGCTGCGCAGCGACACGGGCTCGCCCTTGCCGGTGACCACGTAGGACGCGGTGCCCATCGACCCCGGGATCAGGCCGGCGCGGCCCGTCGAGGCGTCGATGGCTCCCTTGCGCGAGACCCAGACCGATTCGCCGTGGTGCTCCTCGTTCTCGGTGTAGTTGTGGTGGCACGAGATGCGCTCCTGCTCCACGACCTCGGTGCCGACGAACTCGCCGGTCCGGCGGACCACCCGGTCCATCATCTCCTCGCGGTTGAGCAGGGCGTAGTGCTGGGCCCACCGCAGCTCGCGGATGTAGGGTCCAGAACTCCTCGGTGTCCTCGGTGAGGTAGGCGAGGTCCCGGTCGGGCAGGTCGACACCGGCACACGCCTCCCGGGCCACGGCGGTGTGCCGCTGGGCGATCTGGTTGCCCACACCCCGCGAGCCGGAGTGCAGGAACAGCCACACCCGGTCGAGGTCGTCGACGGTGACCTCGATGAAGTGGTTGCCGCTGCCCAGCGTGCCGAGCTGCGCCTCCCATCCCTTCTTGTCCCGCGCCGGGTCGAACCCGGCCTCCTCGGCGAGCGCCGTCAGCTCCTCGACCCGTGGTTCCGCGGTCGCCGCGACCTTGCGGTTGTGGTGGCCGGCGCCGAGCGGGATCGCCCGCTCGATCGCCTCCCGCAGCGGGGCGAGCGAGCCCTTCGCCCGGAGCTCGTCGACGTGGAACTGGGTCCGCACGGCGGCCATGCCGCAGCCGATGTCCACGCCCACCGCCGCGGGCATGATCGCCCGCAGCGTGGGGATCACCGACCCGACCGTCGCACCCCGGCCCAGGTGGGCGTCGGGCATCAGCGCGACGTGCGGGTGGATGAACGGCATCGTCGCGGTCCGCTCGGCCTGCTCGCGCGTGCCGGCGTCCAGGATCGACGCCCAGTTGACCAGGCGCTCACCGATCTTCTCCACGCGTCCCTCCCTGCGCTCGCGGCTGTCGGACGCTCACCGGGGGGACGGCCCGGGCTCCGCCCGATTCAGCCGGCGAGCCGCCCGCGCAGCGTCGAGACGCCCGGCCCGTCGAGGTCGTCGAGGTGCGCCGGTCGCCCCGCCATCACCATGATGAGCGCGAGCGTCGGGCCGGTGACGAGCGGGCCGTCGCCGGTCGCGAAGGGCCCGTCGGTGGCCTCCAGGCGCAGGCCGGCGACGAGCCGTCTGCTGTCGACCGTGAAGTCGCGGGCGGCGAAGAACCGGGCGACCTCGGTCGTGGCGGCGACCGGAGGGGTGCGGACGAGGCCCAGCGGGCGGCGGATGTCCTCGGCGTGGACGACGACCTCGCCGAGCCAGGCGGCCGTGTGCCCCGACGGTGCGACGGAGCTGGTCGCAACGGCGCGGAAGCGCTCGAGGGTCTCGGCCGGGGTCGCGCCGCGGTGCTCGGCGAGGCGGCGGGCGTTGTGGACGGCCGGGTCGAAGCGCGCGCCGATCATGCTCGCGATCCAGCGCCACCGCCCGATGCTCGCGGCCGCGGTGAGGTGGGCGACGACCTCCTCGACGGACCAGTCGCCGCACAGCGAGGGGGCCGCCCACCGGTCGGGCGTGAGCGCGGCGAGGTCGCCGGCGAGCGCCGCGCGCTCGACGTGGGTGGCGGCCCAGAGGAAGGCGGCGTCGGTCGTCACGGTCACGGTGGTCCCTTCGTCGACGGGGGTGTCGGGGGTGTGACGGCCGGGAGCGCGCGGACTCATCGGGGCGTTTGCGCTCCGCGCTCGTGAGTGCTTGTCCGTGGTAGGGCACGGACAAGCGCTCACAGGCGCGGCAGCGCAAACGCGAGGTCCAGGTGTCCCTCGAGGGTGGCGAGGGCGTGGTCGGCGTCGACGTGGCCGCCGAGCACGTGGATCGCCAGGCCCTCGACCAGCGAGACCAGGCCCGTGGCCGCGCGCTGCGGGTCGAGGGCGCCGGGCGCCCCGGCGGCGGCGACCTCGGCGGCGATCGCCTCCCGCATCCTCCGCGCGTCCTCGCGCAGCCGGGCCGCGACTGCCGGGCGGGTGGCGGCGTAGGCGTGGAACGCGATCGCGACCCGCCCCTCGAGCTCGCGGTCGGCGTCGACGGGCAGGAGCTGCACGAGCAGCGCCCGGACCCGGGCGCGGGGCCCGTCCGGGGCGGGCCCCTCCTCGAGACGGGCCTGCACGCGGGCGGCGACGACGTCGAGGGCGAAGACCATCATCTCGTCCTTGGTACGGAAGTAGTGCTGCACCATCCCGGCGGTCACGCCGGCCTCCGCCGCCACGTGGCGCAGGCTCACGTCCATGAGCCCGCGCGATGCCGCCACCCGCAGCAGGGCGTCGGCGAGCAGCGTCCGGCGGGAGTGGGGATCGACCTGCTTCGGCACGTTGCGACTGTATTGCGTCGCCGTGCCGACCTGCTTTACGTTGCACTTGCAACGCGAAGGAGGGCGCGATGACCACGCCGCCGCTCGACCGGCCGGACCCCGTCACCCGCACCGACGGCGCCGACGGCACCCCGACCTGGCTCGTCACCTCGTATGAGCTGGTCGCGGCCGGGCTCGCCGACCCGCGGCTGGGGCTGGTGCCGCCCGGGGTCCCGGCCGACGAGCGCGCGTCGCTGTTCCAGGACGGGCCTGCGCACGCCCGCCTGCGGCGCCTCGTGGCCCGCGCGTTCACCCCGCGGCGGGTCGCCGCGCTCGCCCCGCGCATCACCGCCCTGGCCGAGCAGCACGTCGACGCCCTCGTCGCCGCGGCCGCGGGCGGGCCGGCCGACCTCGTCGACCTGCTGTCCGCCCCGCTCGCCGTGGGCGCACTCGGCGAGCTGCTCGGCGTCGACCTCGCCGACCACCCGCGCTTCCGGGGCCTCGTCGAGGACGCCCTGCGCGCCGACCCGGTGGCCGCGGCCGGCGACCCCGCGCTGCTCGCGGAGGCCGAGCGGGCGTGGGGCGCGCTGATGGCCTTCACCGCCGAGCTCGTGGCGGCCGCGCGCGAGCGGCCGGGCGAGGACCTGCTCTCCGCGCTCGTGGCGGTGCGCGACGCCGACGACGGGCGGCTGTCCGACGGCGAGCTGATCGCGCTGGTCAGCGCGCTGCTGGCCGCGGGCGTGCTGACCGTGCGAAGCGGGCTCGCCGTCGCGGTGATCCAGCTGGTGCACGCGGACGCCGTCGCCGGGCTCGCCGACCGGCCGGCGGCCGAGGTCGAGGGGCTGGTCGAGGAGCTGGTGCGACGCCTCGGCGTCGAGGTCTTCCCGCGGTGGGCGCAGGACGACCTGGAGCTCGGCGGCGTCGCGGTCGCGGCGGGGGAGCGGGTGCTGCTGCGGATCGGGGCGGCCAACCACGACCCGGCGCGGTTCGCCGACCCCGAGCGGCTGTGCCCGGGACGGGCGGGCCCGCACCTCGGCTTCGGCCGCGGCCCGCACCACTGCCTCGGCGCCGCGCTCGCTCGCGTCGAGCTGACCGCGGCACTCACGGCGCTGTCCCGCCGCGCGCCCGCCCTCCGCCTGGCCGTCCCGCTCGCCGAGGTGCCGTGGCACCGGGGCGAGGTGGACTCGGGCCCGACGGCGCTGTCGGTCCGGGTGTGAGTGCCTGTCCGTGCCTGGGCACGGACAGGCACTCACGAGACCGGAGGTCAAACCAGCTCCGAGTCGCGCACCTTCTGGAACCCGCGGGCCATGCGGCGCTTCGCCGCCGGGATGCGGTCGACCAGGCGCATGCCGGTGCGCTGGGCGAACACCGAGAGCGGGCCCACGACCGGGCGGCGGGCGGTGCCGCCGTCGTTCATGAACTCCAGCGACTCGCGCACCGCGAGCGACGCGTAGCGGCGCATGAGGTCCTCGTACTCGCCGACGGCCGCGAGCAGGGAGAGCTCGCCGTCGCGGACCCGCACGAGGCGGTCGCGCAGCTCGCGGGCGTCGCGCAGCGCGGTGTTGGCGCCGGCGCCGCGCCCCGGGGTCATGGTGTGGATCGCGTCGCCGATCAGCGTCACCGTGCTCGGTGTCCATGGCGGGACGGGGTCGGCGGTGCGGATCGACAGGCCCACCGCGGCCCCCGGGTCGGCGTCGGCGACCAGCTCCAGCCACCGTGGGTCCCAGTCGGCACAGAGCTCGGCGGCGAGGGCGACGAGGTCGGCGCCCTCGCGCTCCAGGGTGTCGGCCGGCGCGAGGGTGCGCGAGGTGCTGACGCGGTGCGGTACCGCTCGGTGAGCATTGCGAGGGTGTCGTACGGGGCGGCGGTGGTGGCGACGAGCGTCGCGAAGAGCTCGGGGTCGAGGCACGCCTTCAGCGCGCGGGCGCCGTTGGGCGAGATGCCGACGCGGTAGCCGTGCAGCCCGGCGGTGCGGCTGCGGTCGCGCTCGTGGACGGCGGCCTCGATGCCGGCGCGGCGCAGGCTGTGGGCGAGGCACATCCCGCCGGTTCCCGCGCCGACGATCAGGACTTTCACGGTGGCTCCTCCCCGCCGGACGCGGCCCGGCGTGCGGTGTCGATGAGGTCCTCGTAGGCCCAGGTCAGGGCGCCGGACTGCAGGTCGTCGACGAGCCCGGCGATCCAGGCGACGTCGGTCTCGAGGTGGGCCAGCGCGTACTCGGCCTCGACGAGGACGATGCGCGGCAGGTGCTCGCGGACGGCGTCGAGCTCGCGGCGCACGCGCTCCAGCTCGCCGCGGCGGTCGGACAGGCGCAGCGCCAGCGCGTCCGCCGCGACCTCGGGGGCGAGCAGCGGCAGGTAGGCCAGCGCGGCGGTGAACTCGGCGAACTCGTGGCGCGGCGCGGTGAGCATGTCGAGTGTCCAGGTCACCGCGAGCTCGCGGCCGGCGTCGGTGGCCGCGTACACGGTGCGTTCCGGGCGCGTCGCCTCCCGCTCGGTGCCCTGCGCGACGAGCAGCCCGTCGCGCACGAGGCGGTCGACCGTCTTGTAGAGCTGCGAGCGCTGGCCGACGTTGACGACCTGGTCCTTGCCGCGCTCACGGATGAGCTGCTGCATCCGGTACGGGTGCATGGGCTCCTCCGCGGCGAGGGCGAGGACGGCGAGGGCGAGTCCGGAGCGTTGGGTCATGGTGTCCGGGAAGTTAGTGTCGAGGACACTAGGGCGGCAAGGGTTGTGCGCGCTTCTCCGTGCCAGGGCACGGACGCGCGCGCACGAGGCCGTAGGCCAAACTGGGGGAGTGACCGGCAGTGGTGACCGCCCCGTCCTCGTCGTCGACTACGGCGCCCAGTACGCGCAGCTCATCGCCCGCCGGGTGCGGGAGGCGCAGGTCTACTCGGAGGTCGTGCCGCACACGACGCCGGTGGACGAGATGCTCGCCAGGGACCCGTCGGCGATCGTGCTCTCGGGCGGGCCGGCGAGCGTCTACGAGGACGGCGCGCCGTCGATCGACCCGGCGCTCTTCGACGCGGGCGTGCCGGTGTTCGGCATCTGCTACGGCTTCCAGCTCATGGCGGGCGCGCTCGGCGGCACCGTCGCGCCCACCGGCGACCGCGAGTACGGGCGCACCGAGCTGTCGGTCGCCGGCGACGCGGGCCGGCTGCACGACGAGCTCCCCGTCGCCCACCCGGTGTGGATGAGCCACGGCGACGGCGTGACGAAGGCGCCGGAGGGCTTCACGGTCACCGCGTCGTCACGGGGCGCACCCGTCGCGGCGTTCGAGGACGTCGAGCGGCGCTTCGCCGGCGTGCAGTACCACCCCGAGGTCGGGCACTCGCCGCACGGCCAGGAGGTGCTGCGGCGCTTCCTGCGCGACGTCGCCGGCGTCGCGGCCGACTGGAACACCGCGAACATCATCGACGAGACCGTCACCGCGATCCGCGAGCAGATCGGGCCCGAGGGCCGCGCGGTCTGCGGCCTGTCCGGCGGCGTCGACTCCGCGGTCGCGGCCGCCCTCGTCCAGCGCGCCATCGGCGACCGCCTGACCTGCGTCTTCGTCGACCACGGGCTGCTGCGCGAGGGCGAGCGGGCCCAGGTCGAGCGCGACTTCGTCGCCGCCACCGGGGTCGACCTCGTCACCGTCGACGCCGCCGGGACGTTCCTGCGCGAGCTCTCGGGCGTGGTCGACCCGGAGGAGAAGCGCAAGATCATCGGACGGGAGTTCATCCGGGCGTTCGAGGGCGCCGCCCGGGAGGTCGCCGAGGGGAAGGGCGCGGACTTCCTCGTCCAGGGCACGCTCTACCCCGACGTCGTCGAGTCCGGCGGCGGCTCGGGCGCGGCGACGATCAAGTCGCACCACAACGTCGGCGGTCTGCCCGACGACCTGCAGTTCTCGCTGGTCGAGCCGCTGCGGGCGCTGTTCAAGGACGAGGTCCGCCGCGTCGGCGCCGAGCTGGGCCTGCCCGAGACGATCGTGCGCCGCCAGCCGTTCCCCGGCCCGGGGCTCGCGATCCGGGTGATCGGCGCCGTCGACGCCGAACGGCTCGCCACGCTGCGTCGCGCCGACGCGATCGCCCGCGAGGAGCTGACCTCGGCGGGGCTGGACGAGGTGATCTGGCAGTGCCCGGTGGTGCTGCTCGCCGACGTCCGCTCGGTCGGCGTGCAGGGCGACGGGCGCACCTACGGGCACCCTGTGGTGCTGCGGCCGGTGTCCAGCGAGGACGCGATGACCGCGGACTGGACGCGCCTGCCCTACGACGTGCTCGAACGCATCTCCACCCGGATCACCAACGAGTGCGCCGAGATCAACCGCGTCGTCCTCGACGTGACCAGCAAGCCGCCGGGGACGATCGAGTGGGAGTAGGCGCGCTGCGCGCACGTGAGCCTCTCGGCGTGCTCCCCTGGATCTGGTGCCATAGCACGCGAAGGTGCTCACGAGACCGGAGGTCACATGGCCGAGACGATCTTCAGTGAGATGTCCCGGCTGGCGTCGGAGCACGACGCGATCAACCTCGGCCAGGGCTTCCCGGACACGCCGGGGCCGCGCGAGGTCGTCGACGCCGCCGTCGCCGCGATGCACCGGGGCTGGAACCAGTACCCGCCCGCCGTCGGCATCCCGTCGCTGCGCACCGCGATCGCCGACCACCAGCGGCGCTGGTACGGCCTCGACGTCGACCCGAACGGTGGCGTCGTCGTGTGCTCCGGGGCGTCGGAGGCGTTGTCGTCGGCGATGACGTCGCTGCTGCGTCCCGGTGACGAGGTGATCGCGCTCGAGCCGTACTACGACCTCTACGCGGCCACCGCCGCCCTGCTCGGGGCGCGCCTGGTGCCCGTGCGGATCCACGCGCCGGACTACGCGCTCGACGGCGACGCGCTGCGGGAGGCCGTCACCGGGCGCACGCGGATGATCCTGCTCAACACCCCGCACAACCCGACCGGCGCGGTGCTGTCGACCGCGGAGCTGCAGCAGGTCGCGGACGTGGCCATCGCGCACGACCTCGTGGTACTCGCCGACGAGGTCTACGAGCACCTGGTCTTCGACGACGAGCGCCACGTCCCGATCGCGACCCTGCCGGGCATGTTCGAGCGGACGATCACCGTGGGCTCGGGCGGCAAGACGTTCTCGGTGACCGGCTGGAAGATCGGCTGGGCGACCGGCCCGGCGGACCTGGTCGCCGGGGTGCTCGGCGTCAAGCAGTGGTTCTCCTTCGCCGCCGGCACCCCGCTCCAGCACGGGATCGCCGCGGGCCTCACGCTGCCCGACGAGCGGCTCGCGGCCCTCGCCACCGACCTCGCCCGCAAGCGCGACCTGCTCACCGACGGGCTGCGCGAGCTGGGCCTCGAGGTGTTCCACTCCCGGGCGACGTACTTCGTCACCGCCGACGTCGCCCCGCTGGGTGTCACCGACTCGCTGGAGTTCTGCCGGTCCCTGCCCGAGCGCGTGGGCGTGGCCGCCGTCCCGAACCAGGTGTTCCACGCCTCGCCCGAGGGCGTCGAGACCCAGGTCCGCTTCGCCTGCTGCAAACGCGACGAGATCCTCGCCGACGCCCTCCTGCGGCTGCGCAAGCTCTGAGCTCCGTGTCAGCGGTGGGCCATCGCAGACGTTGAGTGTCCGTATCGCCACACGCTCGCCCACCATGCCGGCGCCTGGTGGTCAGGATCGTGGCCGCACCACGCCCTCGGCGCTCAGCTCCGTGTCGGGCGCGTAGAGCCGTGGCGCGACCAGCCCGCTGACGACGGTGACCAGGGCGATCGCGACCAGCAGCAGCCCCGGAGCCCAGGACGCCCCGCCGGCGGCCGCGAGCACGGCGGTCGCGACCAGCGGGACGAAGCCGGACGCGATCCCGGCGAGGTTGGCCGAGAGCGCGATGCCGCTGTAGCGCAGCCGCGCGGGGAAGAGCCGGGCCAGCAGATCACCGGAGACCGCGTAGGGGATCGACAGCATCGCCACCCCCAGCGTCACGCCGAGCACCACCGCCACGGCGTTGCGCGTGTCGAGCAGCCAGAACATCGGCAGCGCCACGAGGGCGGAGGCGACGCCCCCGGCGACGGTGACCCGGGCGGCGCCGAACCGTTCCGCGAGCCGCCCGCCCAGCACGAGCACGCCGATCTCCACGGCGGCGGCGACGAGCGTCGCCCCCAGCACCAGGGGGCGAGGCAGCCCGAGGTCGCCGGTCGCGTAGCTGATGACGAACGTGGTGGCGAGGTAGAAGCCGCCGACCCCGAGGAACGCGGAACCGGCCCCGACGAGCAGCCCCGGCCACGCCCGGGTCACCACCTCGCGGACGGGGGCCGAGGCGCGCGCGTCCTCGGCGAGCAGGCGGTCGAACAGCGGCGACTCCTCCACGCGGCGGCGCAGCCACAGGGCCACGGCGAGCAGCGGGAAGGCCGCCAGGAACGGCAGCCGCCAGCCCCAGGCGTCGAAGTCGTCGGGCGGCAGCAGCGCGACCAGCAGGAACGCCCCGGACGAGAGCAGCGTGCCGACCGGGGAGCCGATCTGCGGCATCGCCGCGTAGCGGCCGCGCCGCTCGGGCGGGGCGTGCTCGACCGCGAGGGTGATCGCCCCGCCCCACTCCCCGCCGACCGCGACGCCCTGCAGCAGCCGCAGCAGGGTCAGCAGGACCGGCGCCGCGATGCCGATGTCGGTGGCGTCGGGCAGCAGGCCGATGAGACCGGTGACCACGCCGATCATCACCACGGTGATCAACAGGCAGGTGCGTCGCCCGATGCGGTCGCCGAGGTGACCGAAGATGATCCCGCCCAGCGGGCGGGCGACGAACCCGACCGCGAACGACGCGAACGCGGCGAGGGTCGCGACGACCGGGTCGCCGGTGGTGAAGTACAGGCGGTTGAACACCAGCGAGGCGGCGGTGCCGTAGAGGAAGAAGTCGTACCACTCCAGCGCGGTGCCGACGAACGCGCCGACGGCGACCCGTCGGGCGTCGGCCGCGGTGGGTGCGGGGGCCGGTGAGGGGTCGTTGCTCATGATGGCTCTCCGTCGGGCGGTAGGCCCAGGACGTCCGCACCGTGGGTGGCGCGTCCGTCCCGGAGGGTGGCGACGACCTCGATGTCGCCGATGCGGTCGTCCTCGACGCGGGTGACGTCGTCGCCGAGGACGACGAGGTCCGCGACGAGCCCGGGGGCCAGGCGCCCGCGGACGTCCTCGTCACCGGCGACCCAGGCGGCGTCGACGGTGTAGGCGCGCAGCGCGGTCGCGGCGTCCACCGCCTCGTCGGCGCCGAGGGTGCGCCCGGCGGCCGTGCGCCGTTGCACCATCGACTGCATCCCGCGCAGGGGGTGTCCGTCGGCGACGCAGGGCCGGTCCGAGCTGGCGGGCACGCGCAGCCCGGCCGCGAGGAACGAGGCGTGCCGGTAGAGCAGGTCGGCCCGGTCGTCGCCGACGGCCGCGGCCATCGAGTCCCCGATCTCGTGGAGGAACCGGGCCTGCGGGACCGGGGTGACGCCCAGGGCGGCCATCCGGTGCAGGGCGGCGTCGTCGACGACCCCGGCGTGCTCGAGACGGTGCCGCGGGGGGCGGGCCCCGGGCCAGGACCGCCGGCCCGCCTCCGCGAAGGCGTCGAGCGCGGCGTCCACGGCGCGGTCACCGATGGCGTGCGCGGCGACCGACCAGCCCCCCGCCACGGCCTCGACGAGGGTGCGCCGCAGGGCCTCCGGGTCGTCGCCGAGGTAGCCCGCGTGATCCCCGCCGTCACCACCGTCGGCGTAGGGCTCCCGCATCGCCGCGGTCCGGGAGCTGAGCGCGCCGTCGAAGAAGATCTTCGCGGGTCCGATCCGCAGGGAGAGGTCGCCGAGCCCCGGCCGCAGGCCCGTGTCGAGCGCGCGGCCCGGTCCGCCGGGCACCTCGTGCAGCACCGCGGCGGCGGGCATGACGTCGACGCGCACCGCGAGGTCCCCGCGCTCGCGGGCGAGCTGGTAGGCGGCGAGCTCGCGCGGGGAGCGCCCGATCCACCCACCCGCGATGCCGGCCTCGGTGACGTGGGTGAGGCCCTGCCGGGCGAACACCGCGGTCGCCGCGGCGATCGCGTCGGCCAGGTCGGTCACCGGGTAGGGCCGCAGGAGGTCGCCGGCCAGCGCCTGGGCGGCCTCGAGGAGGACGCCGGTGGGGTCGCCCGCGTCGTCGCGGACCACGACGCCGCCCGCGGGCACGGTGGCCGACCCGTCGAGGACCCCGGCGCGCGCCAGCACCTCCGTCGAGACCGCGCAGACGTGGGCGGAACGGTGCTTGAGCCAGACCGGCCGCCCGCCGCCGGCGCGGTCGAGCGCGCGCCGGTCCGGCGAGCCGCCGAGGGCGACGTCGTCGTAGCCGCTGCCGACGACGAACGCGTCGGCGGGGAGCCCTGCGGCCCGCGCGGCCACGGCGTCGTAGAGCGCGTCGAGGTCGCGCAGCCCGGCCAGCGGGATCTCGGCCAGCGACTGCCCGAACCAGGCGGTGTGCTGGTGGGCGTCGTCGAACCCCGGCACCACGGTGGCGCCTCCCGCGTCGACGACGTGCCGGGCGCGGACCCCGGCCGGGAGCTCGTCGTCGTCCAGCACGGCGAGCACGCGGCCGTGGTGCACCGCCACCGCCCGTCCCCGCGGGTGCGCGCCGTCCAGGGTGTGGACGTCGGCGCCGCGCAGCAGCAGGTCGATCTCCAGGTCGGGCGGCACGGCTCTCCTCACGCCAGGTGGTGCAGACGGGTCAGGGGCAGCTCGACGGCGTGGTGCAGCGGCACCTCGCGGCCGTCGACGCGCACCGGCGACGGCTCGCCGGGGATCTCGACGCGCGGCGTCGCGGTGTTGAACAGCATGTCGGCCGCGCCCAGGCCGCGGCTCCCCGCGACGGGGGTGTAGCGCGGCCCGGACGGGAGGGCGGCCCGGGCGGCGGGGTCGTCGAGGCAGGCGGCGGCCACGAACTGGTGCGAGAGCCGCGCCGGGGCGCCGCCGCGCGCGCCGTGGAAGCCGCGCATCCGGCGGGGCTGGCCGAGCCGCGTCGACCCCGACCCCGACCCGGCCGCGCCCCACGCGACGAACCCCGACTTGATCACCAGCTCGGGCACGGCGCCGAACCAGGCGGGCGACCAGAGCACGATGTCGGCGACCCGGCCGGCCCGCAGCGAGCCCACGTGGGCGGCGAGGCCGTGCGCGACCGCCGGGTTGTGCGTGAGCTTGGCCAGGTAGCGCAGCACGCGCGCGTTGTTCGCGACGTCCGGGCCGGTCTCGCCCGCGAGGTGGGCCTGGACGTGGGCGAGCTGCCAGGTGCGCCGCACGGTCTCGCCGATGCGGCCCATGCCGAGCGCGTCGGAGTTGACGATGGCGATCGCGCCGTCGTCGTGGAGCCGGTTCTCCGCGGCGATGGCGTGCTCCCGGATGCGGCTCGCGGCGATGCTGCGGTCGCTGGGCAGGTCGGGGTGCCCGCGGTGCACGGTCATCGTCATCGGCCCCAGCTCGCGGACGGTCGCCGGGGTCAGCGGCAGCGTGGGCGTGGTGGAGGACGTCAGCACGGAGTCCCGCCCGACGATCCGCAGCAGGTCTGGGTGCCCGCCGCCGCCCTCGACGTGGTACGCGTGCACGGTCCGGTCGCCGATCGCGTCGAGGGTGTCGTCCAGGTAGCCCGACTCGTTCAGGGTGTCGGTGTGCAGGGCGACGGGCAGGTCGGCCTGCTCGGCGACGCCCAGGCACGTGTCGACGGCGTCCGGCCCGGCGCCCCAGTCCTCGTGGACCTTGAACCCGCCCGCGCCGGCGAGCACCGACCGCTCGAGCAGCTCCGCCGAGCCGGACGACCCGCGGGCGAGGAACGCGGCGTTCACCGGCGCGCCGGTCCAGGACGCCATGAGCGTGTGCAGGTTGGGCGCGGGGTTGGCGCCGACGTCCCACACCCCGCCGATGCCCATGCCGACCACCGTCGTCACCCCGGCCGAGAGGGCGGCCGGGGCCAGGTCGGCGTTGGAGAGGTGGACGTGGGAGTCGACGGCGCCGGGCGTCGCGACGAGGCCCTCTCCCGGCACCATCGCGGTGTGGGCGTCGACGACGAGCTCGACGCCGTCCTGGACGTCCGGGTTGCCGGCGCGCCCCACGCCCACGATCCGCCCGTCGGAGACCCCGATCGACGTCTTGCGGATCCCGAGCACGGGGTCGAGCAGCAGGACCCCCAGGACGACGAGGTCGAGGGCGCTGTCGCGGGGCGCCCGGTCGGCCACCAGGGCGCCCTGGCGGGCGGTCTTGCCGCACCCGCCCAGCATCTCCTCGCCCGGCTCGGTGTCGTCGGCGGCGACCTCCACCCACAGGTCGGTGTCGCCGAGGCGCACGCGGTCGCCGGTGGTCGGGCCGTAGAGCCGGGCGTACTCGCCGCGGTCGAGGGCGGTCACCGCGCCGCACCCCCGAGGCGGACCGCGGTCGCCGCCCGCGTCGCCCCGACCTCCACCCGCAGGGCCGTGCCCGCGGCGATGTCGAGGCGCAGGTGCGCGGGGTCGGTGCCGTCGCCGACCTCGACCCGCAGCCGCCGGTTGAGCCGGTCGAGCGGGACGTGCGAGGTCACCCAGACCGCCTGGTCGCCGTCGTTGCGCAGGACGACGTCGTGCCGCGCCCGGCCGGGGGCGAGCTCGATCGTCCCCGCGGCGGGGCGGACGGCGCCGGGCCCGCCGGGGACGGGCGGGCCGAAGGGCCGGTCCACGTGCACCAGGGTGGTGCCGTGCGGGAAGAGCGCCTCGACCTGCACCGACGGCACGGCCGCGGCGACGCCGTCGACCAGCCGGTCGGGCGGCACGACCTCGCGGGCGCGGCGCACCACCTCGTCGAGGTCGTGGCCGTCCCAGGCCAGCTCGCAGACCTCGTCGCAGACCAGGGCGACCGCCTCGGTGGCCCCCAGCCGGGCGCCGCGGGCCAGCCGGCGGCGCGCGAGCTCGGCCGCACTGTGCAGCAGCACCCTCTCCTGCTCCCGCGGGGTGAGGTGCACGACGTCCTCCCGGGCCGGGCATCGGTGGTCAGTGGCCCCAGCGTGCCCCTGACCGGGGTCCGGGAGTAGACGTGTTCGACGCGTCCTGCTGGCCGTAGCTTGGGCAGATGCACAACCCCGCGGAGTCGTCGGCCGAGCGTGCGCGCCGGTGGCGGGAGCTCGTGGAGCGGGTGCGCGACGACGCCGACGCGCTGCGCGCGGCGTTCCTCCGGCGCGTGCGCGCGGTCCCGTCCTACGCGCGGGGCCTCGTCCCCGACGAGCGGCTCGAGGTCGACGCCGACGACACGTTCGCCTACCTGCTCGGGCGCCTCGCGGGACGCACCGTGCCGGAGCGGCTGTGCGAGCTCGGACCGGCCATCGGCCGGGACCGCGCCCGTCGCGGCGTGCCGCTCGACGACCTGCTGACCGCGGTCCGCCAGGACTTCCAGGTGCTCTGGGAGGCGCTGCGCGCGCGGGCCGCCCTGGACGAGGCGGCGCTGCTGGTCGATCGTGTCCAGACCGTGTGGGCCGTGGTCGAGGAGTACTCCACGCGCATCCGGCGCGGCTACCAGGAGGAGGAGGCGGTACTGGCCCGCGAGCGCCAGGGCGAGCGCACGGCTCTCGTCGCGGCCCTCCTCGCGGTCGACGACCCCGCACCGGAGGACGTGGCCCGGGCCGCGATCGCCCTGGAGCTCGACGCGGACGACGACGTGCTCGTCGCCGCGGCAGCCGGCGGTGACGCCGTGGCGCTGCGCCGGGCGGCGGACCGCCTCGCGGCCGACGGACGGCCGGTCCACGTGCAGCCGGCCGGGAGGCACAGCGTGCTGCTGGCGCGGTGGGAGGGACCCGAGGGCGCCCCGGTGCGGGCGGCGCTCGAGGGGGTGCGGTGCGGGGTCGGGCCGACGGCGCACGGCCTCGGGGAGGTTCCGCGCAGCGCCCGGCTGGCCGGCGAGCTCGCCGAGGTCACCGCCGGCGGGCCGGTCGAGCCGCGGACGCTCGCCTCGGCCTGGCTGCCGCTGGCCGCCGCCCGTCTCGGGGACGTCGGCGCCGACCTGGTGGCCGCCGAGCTCGGCGGCCTGGACGGCGTGACGCCGGCGGAGCGGGAGCGTCTCGTCGCGACCGTGCTGCGCTACGTCGCCACCGGCTCGGTCGCCGACACCGCCGCGTCGTCGTTCTGCCACCGCAACACGGTGCTGAACCGCCTGCGCCGCGTCACCGCCCTCACCGGCCGCGACGTCACCGTCCCCGCCGACGCCGCGGTCCTCGTGCTGGCGCTGACCTGCCGCGACCGACCCGCTCGAGGGCCGCGCGAATGTCAGCGGTGGGCCATCGCTGACGTTGAGTGTCCGTAACGCCACACGCTCGCCGGCGATTCGATCACCACGCCGGCCGCAGCGGCCCGGGGCCGACGACGCGTCGCAGCATCGCGTGCAACGCCCCCAGTGACCCGCCGGGCAGCACCTCGCCCCAGCCGGCGACGACCTCGGCCGCCGCCTCCTGCGCGGCGCGGGTGCACGCCTCGCCACGCGGGGTCAGGCGCAGCAGCCGGGCGCGGGCGTCCCGGGGGTCGGGCTCGCGCACCACGTAGCCCCGCGCGACGAGGCCCGCGACGAGCTGGCTCGCGGCCTGCTTGGTCGTCCCGAGGTGCTCGGCGAGGTCGACGACCGTGGTGTCGGCGGCGGCGATGCGCGCGAAGGCGAAACCGTGGGCGGGGCGCAGGTCGTCGTACCCGCGGGCGGTCATGCCGGCCTGCACGCCGTCGATCACCTCGGTCGCGGCCCGCAGCACCAGCATGGCCAGGTCGGTGGCGGTGCGGTCGTCCACGAGCAGGAGCTTGACACGGAGGTCAAGCACATTAACTATTCGGTCAATCAGCTTGACCGAACAGGAGACCTCCGATGCCCGTCCTCCGTCCCGCCGACGCCGTCCGTCACGAGGCCCACGGCGCCGCCTTCCACGCCCTCGTCGCCCCGTCGCGCGGCAGCGCCGAGCTGTGCGCCTGGCGCCTCGAGGTCCCGGCCGAGCAGGTCGGGGCCCCTCACCGGCCCAGCCGCGAGGAGGTGCTGCTCGTCCTCGAGGGCGAGCTGCGCGTCACCCTCGACGGCGAGACGACCTCGGTGGCGGCCGGCGACGTCGTCCTCGTCCCTGCCGGCGCGGAACTGCGCGTGGACGGGGGCGCCGGAGCCGCGTCGGTGTGGGTGACCACCTCGCCGGGGCTCGAGGCGGAGCTGGCCGACGGCACGCGGCTCGCCCCTCCGTGGGCACGATGACTCCACGATCGAGACGTACGATGATGGAGTGACCGGTGTCGTGGTGGTCGGCGGGGGCCCCGCCGGCGTGCTCCTGACCTACCTCCTCGCCCGCGGCGGCGCCGAGGTGACGCTGCTCGAGTCGCGCCAGGACTTCGCGCGCCGGTTCCGCGGCGACACCCTCGCACCGGGCGTGCTTGAGTACCTCGACACGCTCGGGCTGGCGCGGCCCCTCCTAGCCGAGGTGCCGCACACCCGCTCCGACGCGTTCCGCTGGCACACCCCCACCCGCACCTGGACGCTCGTCGACTACCGCGGGGCCAGCCGGCGGTTCCCCTTCTACGCGCTGATCCCGCAGGCCGAGTTCCTGCCCTGGCTCGCCGACCGGGCCCGCGCGCACGGGGCCACGGTGCACATGGGCGCACGGTTCTCGGCGCTGCGCCACGACGACGAGGGGCGGGTGTCCGGCGTCGCGTACACCGTCGGCGCGCAGCGGCACGTCCACGACGCGTCCCTGGTCGTCGGCGCCGACGGGCGCAACTCGAAGGTCCGGACCGCCTCCGGGCTGGCGGCCACCGAGCTGGGCGCGAGCCTCGACATCCTCTGGCACGCCCTGCCCCGCCGGCCCGAGGACCCCTCGTACTCCGGGCTCGACCTGTTCGGCACCCCGCACGGCAGCGTCGCCCTGCTCGACCAGGGCACCGACTGGCAGCTCGGGTGGACGATCCGCGCCGGCTCGCTGCCCGAGGTGCGCGCGCGGGGCGTCGGCGCCCTGCGTGACGCCGCGGTCGGGGTCCTGCCGTGGCTCGAGGGCCGGCTCGACGACCTCGCCGACGTCGCCGACCTGACACTGCTGCCGGTGCGGATCACCACCGTCGAACGCTGGACGCGCCCCGGCCTCGTGCTGCTCGGCGACGCCGCTCACGTGATCTCGCCGGTGGGCGGAAACGGCATCAACCTCGCCCTCGCGGACGCCGCCGACCTCGCCAACCGCCTCGTCGGCCCGTTGCGCCGCACCCCGCCCGACCCGCGCCAGCTCGACGCCGCCGCGGAGGGCCTCGAGACCGCCCGGCGCCCCGCGGTGGAGCGGGAGCAGCGGGCCCAGGTGCGCACCGAACGCGCGGCGGCCGCGCGCACCGGCCGGGGCGACGACGGTCCGCCGACGGCCCTGCGGGTGCTGTCCCGGGTACCGGGGTTCCCGCGGTTCGCGGGGCGGCGGGGGCGGGTCGAGGTGCCGGCGCCGGTGGACGTGATCGCCGTCGCGGCGCCCTGAGACGCGCCACCGGCCGGCACCGCGCGGGGCGGTACCGGCCGGGGGGCGGGTCAGGGTCGGGGTCAGCGTCGGCGCAGCGTCGCGAGGAGGACGCCGATCCCGACGCCGACGGCGCCGAGGGCGAGGACCCATCGCGGGTCGACGCTGACGAGCGCGCCGGTGAGGGCGAGGACGGCGACGACGATCGCGGTCAGCCCGGCCACGAGGGCCAGCGGGTCGGGCCCCGGCCGGCGGGCCGGGACACCGTCGGTGTCCGCGTCGAGCGTGTCCACGTCCTGGTGGATCGTGTAGGGCTGGTCGGTGTAGGACTCCCGGGCCGAGCGCTCATCCACGGCGCACCTCCACGTCTCCGCCGCCGCTGACGGCCTGCACATCGATGACCGGGCCACCGGGCCCGTCGGGACCGAGGTCGGTCACCGGTCCCGCGCCGAGCCCGAGGCACTCGGCGTCGCCGCCGCCCGACTCGCACGACGCGGTCACGTCGGCGGTGCGGGGCACGAGCACGGTGACGTCGCCGGCGCCGCTGCGGACCTCGGTGCGCACGGGCGGCGCGCCCGGCGGGATCGCGGCGAGGCCGCGCAGGTCGAGGGTGGCGTCGCCGAAGGCCGTCTCGTAGACGGGCGCGACGGCGTTCGGCGTGGGCGCCCAGGAGGCGTCGCCGAGGGTCTGGGCCGATCCCGGGCGGTCGTCCGCCCAGGGCGGCCCCTCCCGCCACGGCCCGCCGTCGTCGTTCGCGGCGGCCACGAGCAGCAGGCTCAGCGGCACGGCGGCCAGGAGCAGTCCGCGCCCGCGGTGCAGGAACGCGCCGACGACGAGGCCGGCGCCGACCACGGCGAGCGCGGTGCCCGCGATCGCCGTCGCGCCGAGCGGCACGAGGCCCAGCAGGCCCAGCCCGGCGACCAGCCCGGCGGCCAGGACGGCCGCCCCGAGGGTCACCGGCACCACCTTCGAGCGCGGGGGCTTCGGTGCGGGCGGCGCCGCCGGCTCGGGCAGGTCCCACGCGAACGGCGCGGCACCGAGCGGGTCCCACGACGGCGGCTGCGCGGTGTCGCCGCCCTCGGACCCGGCGGCTCCGGCGGATCCGGACGCGGTCCCGTCCGTGACGGCGGCCGGACGCTGCGGGTCGCGCAGGTGGGCGCGGCTGTGGTGCAGCAGGTACAGCAGGACCAGGGCGACGACGATCCCGATGACCGTGCCCAGGTCGCCGGAGAACGCCGACCCGATCGCGACGATCCCGAGGATCGCGCCGAGGACGATCGCCCACACCGGCGTCTCCCGTCGGCCCGCGGCGTCGACCCGCGGCAGCACGAGGATGCCGGCCAGGTACACCAGCAGGCCGACGCCGTAGAACAGCGAGACCACGAACGCGACGCGCACCAGCGTCGGGTCGATCGCGTAGCGCCGCGCGATCGCGGCGGCCACGCCCGCGATCTTGCGGTCCTCCTTGAGGCGGGCGGGGCGCGTCGCCCACATGTCCCGCAGGGTCGCGCCGACGTCGGACCCCGCCGGCGCCCGCGACCCCTGCCCCGGACTGCTCATCGTCCTCATCCTCCTCCGATGCGCCGCCCCCGTGGGCGGTGTGCCACCGAGACTGCGTGGCGCGGCGGCCCGAGACCTCCGGGAGCGACCCCGGTCCCGACCCCGAGACGACCCCGAGGACCACGGGGGTCGCGACGGCCCCGCCGGGGGTCCGTGACGTGTGACGATGGGTCCGTGAGCGAGGTGGACCAGGTGCCGGGCACGCGGGCGGGCGAGCAGCCCGCGCCGCCCCCGACGCCCGGACCGACGCCGGCCCCGACGCAGGGACCCACCCCGATCCCGCGCATCCGGCGCCGTCGCCAGGGCTCGGTGGTCGCGGGCGTGGCCGGCGGGGTCGCCGACCACCTCGGTGTCGACGTCTTCCGCGTCCGCCTGGTGTTCGTGGTCCTCGTCGCCGCGGCGGGCGCCGGGTTCCCGGCCTACGCCGCGCTGTGGCTGTTCTGCCCGATCGAGCCGCGCGGCGTCCGGCGCGACGTCCCGCCCCGCGAGCGCCAGCAGGGCCTCGCGCTCGCCACGCTCGGCGTGGGCCTCGCGTTCGCGCTCTCCGCGGTCGGCGGGCAGCTCTCGGGCTGGGTGATCGGGCCGCTCGGGGTGGTGCTCGCCGGCGTCGCCCTGGTCTGGCGCGAGGCCGACACCGGCGCCCCGACCGTCGACGGAGGCCCGCCGCGCCGGGCGCGCTGGCTCGCCGGGCGCCGCCTCGGGCTGCTACGGGTGCTGGCCGGGTCGCTGCTGGTCGCCGCCGGCCTCGCCGCCGTGCTGCTCGGCAACGTCGACCTCAACCAGGTGCAGTTCGGCCTGCTCGCGGCCCTGGCCACGCTGGCCGGCGTCGTCGTGCTCACGATCCCGTGGTGGCTGCGCCTCGTTCGCGAGCTCGGCGCCGAGCGCCGCGAGCGCATCCGCGGCCAGGAGCGCGCGGACATCGCCGCCCACCTGCACGACTCCGTGCTGCAGACGCTCGCCCTCATCCAGAAGCAGGCCGGCGAGGACCCGGCGGGTCGCGAGGTGCGGCGCCTGGCGCGCAGCCAGGAGCGCGAGCTGCGGGCGTGGCTCTACGGCCCGCCCGGCGGCGACACCGGCCGCGCGACACGGGCCGGCGACGCCACCTTCTCCGTGGCGCTCGCGGCCGCGGCCGGTGAGGTCGAGGACGACTACGGCGTGCGGGTGGCGCCGGTGGTGGTGGGCGACGCCCCCGCCGACCCCGACACCACCGCGCTCGTCGCCGCGGCCCGCGAGGCCATGGTCAACGCCGCCAAGCACGCGGGGGTCGACGAGGTCGACGTGTACGCCGAGGTGGAGCCCGAGGCCGTCGAGGTGTACGTGCGCGACCGCGGCTGCGGGTTCGACCCGGACGCGGTCGGCGAGGACCGGCGCGGTCTGGCGGGCTCGGTCCGCGACCGCATGGGCCGCCACGGCGGCACGGTGCGGCTGCGCACCGCGCCGGGGGAGGGCACCGAGGTGGGCCTCGTCCTGCCCCGGCGCCGACGGGCGACCGCCCCGGCCGGCGGGCCCGAGACCAGCGAGGAGGAGACCCGGTGAACGACCAGGACCCGGTGACCGTCGTGGTCGTCGACGACCACGCGCTGTTCCGGCGCGGGGTGCGCGCCGAGCTCGAGACGACGGCCCGGCACACGGTCAGCGTGGTCGGCGAGGCCGGCTCGGTGGACGAGGCCGTGGCCGTGATCGCCCACCGGAAGCCCGACGTCGTGCTGCTCGACGTCCACATGCCCGACGGTGGCGGGGCGGCCGTGCTGGCCCGCACCCGGCCCGAGCACCCGGAGGTCGTGTTCCTCGCGCTGTCGGTCTCCGACGCCGCCGAGGACGTCATCTCGGTCATCCGCGCCGGGGCCCGCGGCTACGTCACCAAGACCATCTCCGGGCGCGAGCTCGCCGATGCGATCGTCCGCGTGCGGGCGGGCGACGCCGTGTTCTCGCCGCGCCTGGCCGGTTTCGTGCTCGACGCGTTCGCCGACCGTCCGGGTGCCACCGGCGTCGTCGACCCCGAGCTGGACCAGCTGACCCGCCGGGAGCGCGACGTCCTGCGGCTGCTCGCCCGTGGGTGGTCGTACAAGGAGATCGCCGCCGAGCTCGTGATCTCGGTGAAGACCGTCGAGACCCACGTGTCGAGCGTGCTGCGCAAGACCCAGTCGTCGAACCGCCACGAGCTCACCCGGTGGGCGAGCGACCGCCGCCTGGTCTGAGCAGGCGGGGGCCGTCAGCCGTCGTCGTTCCCGCCACCGCGGTCGCCGTCACCACCGCGGTCGTCGTCGCCGGAGCCGTCGTCGTCGGAGCCGGGCCCGCGCCCGTCGTCCGCGTCCCGGTCCCCGCCGCGGTCCTGCTCGCGTTCTCGGCCGCGGTCCTGGTCGCGGTCCTGGTCGCGGCCCTGGTCGCGACCGCCGCCCCGGTCGTCGCGGTTCCCGCCCGGGCCCGCGCCGGACGACGGGGCGGGCCGTGTCGACGGGCCCGACGCGACCGGCTGGTCGAGGCTGAGGCCGGTGGCCGCCGCGCGGGGGCTGGCCTGGCTGACGCGCTCGTCGGCGTCGATGAGCCAGCGCCCGTCGGGGCCGCGGACCATGCCGAGCTCGTGGACCTCCGTCGTGCGGTCGCGGCCCTCGGGCGCGAACTCGAGCGTCGCCCGGACGGTGTCGGCGTCCACGGCCTCGGCGTCGACGACACGCACGGAGCTGATCGTGGACCAGAACGCCTCGTAGGCCGAGAACCCGCCGGTGCGAGCCTGCAGGTTCGGGCCGAGACGCGCCCAGCCGGCGGCCTCGTTGCCGGTGACGACGCCGTAGTAGTCGCGCACCGCGTCCACCATCGCCGCCTGCGGGTCGCCGCCCGCCTCCCCCTCGGCGGGCGCGCCGACGGTGGCCCCGGTGCTGCCGGTGCCCGAGGACGACAGCAGCGCGACGCCGACCACGCCGCCCGCGAGGAGGGCGACGAGCAGCACCGTGACGACGATCGCCGTCGTCGGGCGGCGGGCCGTGCGACGCCGTGCGGGCGTCTCGACGGGCAGGCCCTGGCGGGTGGGCGGACCGGCCGGCGCGGGCCCGCTGCCGGGCGCGGGCGACGCGACGGCGCGTTCCGCCACCGGCGGGGCCCAGGCCGGGTCCGGCGAGCGCCGCGCCTCGGGGACGGGCGACGCCCCGGGGCCCGCGGGGGCGAGCGGGACGAGGTCGGCCAGCGGCGTCTCCGCCCGCCCGCCCGCGTGCGCGATCCGTCCCAGCTCCTGGCGGGCCTGCGCGGCCGTCGGGCGCTCGGCGGGGTCGTCACGCAGCAGCCGCATGAGCAGCGCGGTGAGCGGCCCGGCCCGCGTCGGCGGGACGACCTTGCCGGCGGCCACCGCGTGCAGCAGCGCCAGGGCGTTGTCGTCGGCCCCGAACGGCGGGATGCCCTCGACCGCGGCGTAGAGCGTGGCGCCCAGCGAGAACACGTCCGACGCGGACGTCGAGTCCTCGCCGCGGGCGACCTCGGGAGCGAGGTAGGCGGGGGTGCCGGCGAGCATCCCGGTGCGGGTCAGGGTGAGGTCGCCGGTGGCCCGCGAGATGCCGAAGTCGGTGATCTTGACGGTGCCGTCCGCGCCCAGCAGCACGTTGCCGGGCTTGACGTCGCGGTGGACGATCCCGGCCTGGTGCGCGGCGTCGAGCGCGTCGGCGACCTGGCGACCGATGCGCGCGACCGTGCGCGGCTCGAGGACGCTCTGCTCGCCGAGCACGGCGGCGAGGCTGCGCGAGGGTAGGTACTCCATGACCAGCCACGGCTCGTCGCCCTCGATGGAGGCGTCGAACACCGAGATGGCGTGCGGGTGCTGCAGGCGGGCCGCGATGCGGCCCTCGCGCAGCGTGCGCTGGCGGACCTCGTCGGCCTCGCGGTCGTCGAGCCCGGCGTGCAGGAACACCTGCTTGACGGCGACGATCCGGCCGAGCCGCTCGTCGGTGCCCCGCCAGACCACGCCCATGGCCCCCGAGCCGATGCGCTCCTCGAGGCGGTAGCGCCCGGCGACCACGCGGGGAGAGCTCACCGGCAGCTCCGGGTCCGCGTGTTCACGGGGGTCACAGTAGAGGTCCCTACCGGGTGACGACCACGTGCCCGCACCCGGGCGCACGGCGTCCGCGACCCGGTCAGGAGCCGCCCAGCAGGTCGTCGACGGCGTCGTCCAGGGCGCCCGTCGTGTCCTCCACGGCGTCGCCCGCGGAGTCGACGACGTCGCCCACGCCCTCGACCGTGTCGTCCACCGTGTCGTCCACCGTGTCGGCCGTGTCCTCGACGAGCCGGGACGCCGTGCGGCCCGCCACCGGCACGTCCTCCACCGCGTCCGCAGCCGTCTCGCCGACGTCCTCGACGGTGTCGGTGACCTCGTCGGTGGTCGGCTCGACGACGTCGTCGGTGGTCGCGCGCAGCGTGCGGTTGGTGGTCCGGCCGACGCCGTCGACCGTGTCGGTCGCGGCGTCGGCGACGGGCGCGACGACCTCGTCCTCGACGGTGCGCAGGGTCTCCCGCGCGGTGCCGCCGACGCTGCGCACGGGCGTGCGCACCGGCTCGGGCAGCGCGCCACCGGCCGAGTCGGTGGTGCCGCCGACGACCTCGCCGACGGTCCCGACGAGCCCGGAGCCGCCGCCGGATCCGCCGCCCGTACCTCCGCCGGTACCTCCGCCCGAGCCGCCCGAGCCGCCCGAGCCGCCCGAGCCGGCCGATCCGCCGGGGAGCAGCGGGCCGAGGAGGCCACCACCACCACCGCCACTGCCGCCACCACCACTGCCGCCGCCGGTGCCGCCGCCCGTGCCGCCGCCCGTGCCCCCGGCGGGGGCGACCGCGCCCCCGCCGCCGGCACCGGGGAGGCCCCCCGGCACGCCGGGCGCGGGCGCCGTCGCGAGCCCGGGGACCGCGACCGCGCCCGCCCCGCCGGGGACCCCCGGCGCCGCGAGGTCCAGGCCGAGGTCGGCGACCGCGGCGCTGAGCGCCACGCCCGCCGTCCCGGGCACGGCGGCCGCGACACCGCCGACCGGCGGGACGTCGCCGGGCAGCTGACCGGGGACCAGCGGGGGCAGCGCGAGCGGCGCGCCGGGCAGCGGGGCCAGCTCGAGGGGCAGGCGCGGCGCCACCCCCGCGACGCTCGCCATCGCGCCCGCGACGAGCAGCACGCCGGTGCTCGCCCCGAGGGCACGGCCGCGGCCGCGCCGGAACGGGTTGGTCCGCCGGCGGGCCGAGCGCCCAGGTGTCGGCGCCGGTCGGGACACGCCGACCGTGGGCGACGAGCCGGCGGGCTCCGCGGCCCGGTCGGCCACGGTCACGCCCTCGTCGGTCGCCCGGCCGGGGGCGGGCGCGGCCAGCCGGGCGAGGATCTCCGTCACCGAGATGCCGTCGGTGTGGGAGGGGACGTCCCGTGGCGGGACGGCCGTCAGGTCGTCGACCGCGCGGCGGGGGACGGGGACGAGCTCGATCCACCGCTCGCACGTCGCCGGGTCGTCGGTGATGTCGTCGCCGGTGTCGTCGACGCGGTCGTCATCGGCGTCCGGGGGCGGACCCGGCGGCGGCACGGTCGGCGGGGCGAGCAGACCACCGGCGCCGGTCTCCGGCCCCTCGACCCACGCGTGCCGCCCCCCACCCTCACCCATCTCGCCGCTCCTCAGCTCCCGGGTGCACGTCCCGACCCCCGGGTTCACCGGATCGGGAACGCGCCGTCCACTGCGTGTGGCGACATGGCTACTCGCACGTCACCCGGACGGGGAGCGTCCGTCCAGGGGAGAGACGCCATCGTCCGGGTCTGGTCGCCCAGCGGGCGTGTCACCCGGCCCTGAGACAGGTCGACGACGGTTACGACCGGTCGCCGAGGAGCATGCACCGTTCGGCGCCGGTGAACGGTCGTTCGGCTCAGCGCGGCGGCGACGCCAGGCGCTTGCGTGCGCCCTGCAGCTGGTTCACCGAGACGAGGCCCACCCCACCGCCGACGAGCAGCCCGATGACGTCCAGGGGGATGCCGCCGTTCGTGAGGAGCAGCGCCACCAGCGCGCCGAGGGCGAGCCCCCCGGCGGCCGGGACGCGGCCCCGGGCGTCCGCCGCGAGGTGCGACGCGCCCGGCCGCTTGGAGGCCACCGACGAGATCATGAGCAGGTACCCGCCGTACCCGAGCGCGGCGAGCAGCCCCAGCACGGTGACGATCGTGGCGATCAGGTCGATGACCGTTCCCATGGGCACCAGCGTGCCACTCGACGTGTGTGGTCGCCGCTGGTCGAGGCGCGATCGTGTCCCGACGTCAGCTGCGCCCGCCGAGGCGGCCGCGGCCGAGGCGCAGCAGGAGCATCCCCAGCTCCCGGCCCTCGGCGCCGAGCTCGCGGAAGCGGGCGAGCACCTGCATCTCGCGGTTGTAGACGATGCGCGGCCCGCCGGCGGCCATCCGGGCCAGGCCGATGCGCTGCGAGATCTCCGAGCGGCGCCGGATCAGGCGCAGCAGCTCCGCGTCGATGGCGTCGATCTCCTCGCGCAGCGCGGGGATCTCGTCGGCGATCGCGGGGGCGAGCGCGGCGGCCTCGCCCTCGCCGGCGTCGCCGTCGGTCGCGGGGGTGGAGCCGGCGGCGGAGCTTGCGGTGGAGCTTGCGGTGGAGCTGGCGGTGGCACTCACGGGATCGGCCTCCTGGGTGTGTCCGGATGCTTCCGGGTCGGTGGGCCCACGACCCCGGACACGAGAACGCCCCGGGGTCCGTGGACTCCGGGGCGGCGTGGGTCGGGCGCGGCGGGCGCGTCAGTCGTCCACGGGCACCGGGGTCCGGTACCCGTAGAAAAATCGAACGGCCTGCACGTGCACGCAGGTCATCATGCCACCGCCCTCGCGTGCGGCCAACCGCCCGAGCGTGTGTGGCCCCGAGCGCCTGCGGGCCGCTCGGTGTCGGAGGGCCCCGGTAGCGTGGGACGACGATGAGCACCGGTCCCGCCACCCGCCCCCTCGAGCCCGACACCCCGTCGGGCCCGCCGGCGCGCTCGGCGGCGTCCGCCCTCTCCCGTCGTCTCGCCGCGGCGGCCGCCGGGGGTGGTGACGCCGGGGCCGGGGCGGCGGTGCGCCGGGCGGCCGAGCGCCCGGATCCGGAGCACGACCCCCTGCTCGAGGGCATGAACCCGCCGCAGCGCGAGGCCGTGGTGCACACGGGGTCGCCGCTGCTCATCGTGGCGGGCGCCGGGTCGGGCAAGACCCGGGTGCTCACCCACCGCATCGCCTGGCAGATGCGTCACCAGGGCGTGGGGCCGGGCCAGGTCATGGCCATCACGTTCACCAACAAGGCCGCGGCCGAGATGCGGGAGCGGGTGGCCGCGCTGGTCGGGCGGCGGGCCAACGCGATGTGGGTCTCGACGTTCCACTCGATGTGCGTGCGCATCCTGCGTCGCGAGTACCGCCACCTGGACCTGAGCTCGACGTTCTCGATCTACGACGCCGACGACTCGCGGCGGCTCGTCGCGTCGGTGGCCCGGGGGCTCGACCTCGACGCCAAGAAGTACTCGCCCCGCGGGCTGCTGGCGCGCATCTCGGCGTGGAAGAACGAGCTGGTCCCGCCGGTGGAGGCCGCCGACGCCGCCACCACCGAGGCCGAGAAGCGCACGGCCGAGGTCTACACCGTCTACCAACAGCGGCTGCAGCAGTCGAACTCGCTCGACTTCGACGACCTCATCGGCCGCACCGTCGACCTGCTGACCCGCTTCCCCGACGTCGCCGAGTACTACCGGCGCCGGTTCCGGCACATCCTCGTCGACGAGTACCAGGACACCAACCACGCGCAGTACATGCTGGTCCGGGCCCTGGCGGCGGGCAGCGAGGACGGCGCGGTGCCGCCCGCCGAGCTGTGCGTCGTCGGCGACGCCGACCAGTCGATCTACGCCTTCCGCGGCGCCACCATCCGCAACATCGTGGAGTTCGAGCGCGACTACCCCGAGGCGCGCACGATCCTGCTCGAGCAGAACTACCGCTCCACCCAGCGCATCCTCACCGCGGCCAACGCCGTCATCAGCCGCAACCCGGACCGTCGCGACAAGCGGCTGTGGACCGACGCGGGCGACGGAGAGCTGGTGGTCGGCTACGTCGCCGACAACGAGCACGACGAGGCCGCGTTCGTGGCCCAGGAGATCGACCGGCTCGTCGACGCGGGGGAGTACCGGTTCGGCGAGGTCGCGGTGTTCTACCGGACCAACGGCCAGTCGCGGGTCTTCGAGGACGTCTTCATCCGCCTCGGGCTGCCCTACAAGATCGTCGGTGGGGTGCGGTTCTACGAGCGCCGCGAGGTCCGCGACGCGCTGGCGTACCTCAAGGTGCTGTCCAACCCCGAGGACACGGTGTCGCTGCGCCGCATCCTCAACGTGCCCAAGCGCGGTATCGGCGACCGCGCCGAGACGGTGGTCGCCGACGCCGCCGACCGCGATCGCACCACCTTCGCCGCCGCGCTGCGCCGCGCGGCCGCAGGCGAGGTCCACGGCCTGGCCACGCGCTCGCAGCGCAACATCGCCGACTTCGTCGAGATGCTCGACGGGCTGGCCGAGCTCGTGGTGGGCGGGGCGCCGGTGGACGAGGTGCTCGAGGCGATCCTCGAGCGTTCGGGCTACCGCGCCGAGCTCGAGGGCTCGGAGGATCCCCAGGAGCAGTCCCGCCTGGAGAACCTCCAGGAGCTCGTCAGCGTGGCCCGCGAGTTCGTCCAGGACGCCCGCAACGCGGAGGGCCTGGACGAGGACACGATCGTCGCGGAGCGGACCGAGGAGCAGGCCGCGAACCAGGACCCGGCCCAGGACGAGGACGGACCGGCCCCCGGCTCGCTGGAGGCATTCCTCGAGCGGGTCTCGCTGGTCGCCGACGCCGACTCGATCCCCGACGGCGGGGACGGCGTGGTGACGCTGATGACGCTGCACACCGCCAAGGGCCTGGAGTTCCCGGTCGTGTTCGCGACGGGCTGGGAGGACGGCGTCTTCCCGCACTCGCGGGCGCTGGCCGACCCCGCTGAGCTCAGCGAGGAGCGCCGGCTCGCCTACGTCGGCATCACCCGCGCCCAGCAGCGCCTCTACCTGTCGCGCGCGGTGATGCGGTCGGCGTTCGGCCAGCCGCAGGCCAATCCGCCGTCACGCTTCCTCGACGAGGTCCCCGCCGACGTGTGGGACTGGCGGCGCCTCGAGCCCAGCGCGGAACGCTCGTCCCCGGTCGGGCGCACGCGCTTCGGCGCCGGGCGCTGGGCGAGCCCGGGCACCGACATCAGCGGGCGCCCCTCCCGCCCGTCGCCGATGCGCCCGGACTGGAAGGAGGCGCCGACGATCTCCCTCGACGTCGGCGACCGCGTCAGCCACGACAAGTACGGCCTCGGCACCGTCACCTCGGTCGACGGCGTGGGCTCGCGGGCCACGGCGACCATCGACTTCGGCTCCTCGGGCACCGTGCGGCTCATGCTCATCGGCGGCGTGCCGCTCACCAAGCTGTAGCACCGGCCGCGGGCCTCCCGGAGGGAACGCCTCCCGGGAGCGAGGGGCACGTTCCGCAGCCCGGGCGGCGTTCGAGCATGCTCGACGTGCCCCTCGGACACGACGAGGGCCCCGGAGCGCGTGGCTCCGGGGCCCTGGCCGTCCTGCGGGGAGCGGACTAGTCCTGTCGGGACCCCAGCGAGATGCCGCGCTCGGCGAGCCACGGCAGCGGGTTGATCTTGTTCTCGCCGTTCTCCCACACCTCGAAGTGCAGGTGCGGGCCGGTCGACCGGCCGCGGTTGCCGATCTCGGCGATCTCCTCGCCGGCGCGGACCTGCTGGCCCTCGCGGACGTAGGAGCGGTTGACGTGCCCGTAGACGTTGATCGTCCCGTCCTCGAGCTGGACCTTGACCCACATGCCGAAGCCGCTGGCCGGCCCGGACTCGATCACGGTGCCGTCGCCGACCGAGACGATCGGGGTGCCGATCGGGCCGGCGATGTCGATGCCGCGGTGCGAGCTGCCCCACCGGGCGCCGAAGCCCGAGGTGAAGCGGCCCTCGGCGGGCTTGACGAAGTCGGGTCGTGCGGCCTCGGCGGCGGCGCGGGCCTGGGCGGCGGCGCGCTCGGCCGCCTTGTTCAGCGCGCCGACCTGGCCGGCGCGCTCCTCGGACGACGCGGAGGACGACGCGTCCGAGGAAGCCGTGGAGGACGTGGGGCCGGCCCCCGCGGGCGCGGTGACCGGCAGGACGCCGGAGGTGGCCGCGTCGAGTCCGGACGCCGGGCCCGCGCCGGCGGCACCGGAGGTCGCGTCGGCGGTGGAGCTGTGGTCGGACGCGAGCGCGAGCTCGGCCGTGGTGGGCGCGTCGCCGAGGGCGTCGAGCCCGGCGAGGCTGTGCCCCGCCGTGGCGAGCGCGCCGGCGGCCACGGCGGCCACGGCGAGCCGGCCGCGCAGGGCGGAGGGACCACCGGTCTGGCGCCCGGTCGGGGGTGCCGGGCGGCGCTCACCCCGTACGTCGCGGCGCTGGGGGGCGCGGCGGGGGTCGCGCGGGTCGTGCCGCGGGTCCGGCGGGCGCTGCGGGGCCCGAGGGGCCTGCGTGCCCTGCCGCTCGACGGGGTGGCCGCCGGTGGGGGGCTCCTCGGGGCGCGGGGGCCGGGGGCCGGGCGGGGTGGGCGCGGGACCGGGGCGTACCCCGATCGGACGGGCGGGCACCGGGCCCGGGGCGTGCCCGGGACGGCTGACCAGGCCCGCGGCGTCGCCCCCGCGGCGCCCACCGCGGGCGCCGAGCCCGGGCAGACCGCCGGCGAGGCCGCCGAGGTCGGGGAAGCGCGGCGCCGACGGTCCGCCCGCGAGGGCGGGGGTGAGACCGAAGGAGCCGAAGAGGGGCGCGGACGGCGGGCGGGGGGAGCTGTGACTCGCCAAGACCATCCTTCCCGCTGATCGGGGTCGGTCGCGCCGGCGCGGGCCGGGGAAGCCCTGACGGAACGTTCGGGGTCGTTCCGTATGCCGTTCGTGACCTGACCGTGATGAGGACGGCGAGAAGGTAGCCACGCGCTCACGCTGCGGGCAAACGACACGAGTCCCCTGAGTCGGTCGCTACGCCGTGCGTGCGGGCGTACGCGCCGAGCGGTCGTCACCGGGTCGGGTGACGCGGCCCGGTCCGCGCGGCCGCGGGCACGCCGCTCGTCGCGGCGTCCCGGGCGGGGCCGTCGTCAGCCGGCGAGTGCGCGGTCCCGGGCGCCCTCGGGCACGCAGCGGGCGAGCAGCCGCGTCACCAGGTGGACGACGTCCGGATCGATGGTCATCGACAGGTGCCCGACGTGCTCGAGCACGACCTCGGAGACGTCCAGGTCCGGGTGCTCGAGGCGCGCGGCGGACTGCGGGATGATCAGCTGGTCCTGCTTGCTCCACACCGCGACGACGTGCGTGCGGCACCCGGGCGCCGGCTCGTCGAGCTCGCGGATCAGGTCGGAGCCCGGGCAGAGCTGCTGGGGCACCCGGGTCGGCGGCAGGAAGTGCGCGATGAGGCTGCCGCGGTGCGGCGTGCCGAGGGTGACGAGCGTGTCGACCCGCGCGTCGCCCCCGAGGCGCTGGACGTAGTAGCGGGCCATCAGCCCGCCGAGCGAGTGCCCGACGATGTGGACCTTGTCGGACCCCGTGCTGGCGCAGATGCGCTCGACGTGGTGGCCGATCTCGCGGGCGGCGACCCGGATGTCGCCGGTGAAGGCGGTGAGGACGCTGAAGTTCACCGCGTGCACGACGCCGAACCCGCGCCGGCGCAGGGCCCGGGCGAGCAGGGTGAAGATCGAGCGGTTGTCGACGATGCCGTGCACCAGCAGCACCGGCGTCGTCGAGGCGTCCATGTCCGAGACCACGAGGCTGCGCTGCGAGGGGCTCAGCGCGGCCGTGCGGTGGTGGACGAACGTGCCCGCCGGGCGCAGGACCTCGTCGACCAGACCCCAGGGGTAGAGCGAGAGGTGCACGGCCGTGTAGGCGATCTCGACGGCCAGCCCGCGGACGCCCGCCGGGACGCCGACCTGGCGCGCGGCGTACAGGGCCCCGCGCCACAGGGCGCCGGCGATGACGCCGAGGGAGCTCTCCGTGCGTGCGGGGGCGTGCGGCGCGTCCGGCTCCGCTGCCGGGACCACGGGTCCGACTCCGCGCCGCTGCGAGTCCCTCGACATGACGCCCGTCACGTCCATGGGGTGGACGTTAGGCGTTGTTCACACCGGTGTCCGCCGGGTGTCGGGTCCAGACCGATCAAGATCGGGTGGCGGGGCCCGGCCGGAGCACGCCTGGAACGATCCAGCACCTCGCGACCCGGGCACCCTGTGTCCTGGGTCGCCCCCGTACCCACGACCAGGGCCGTCCCGCGTGGATAGGGTCGCCGCGCATCCGTCGAGACGTGGCGCCACGGGCGCCGCGCGACCTCGCCCGGACACCGCCGCGCGGCGGCGCCGGCGAGTTGGTGAGGAGAGTTCACGAGTGGACCTGTACGAGTACCAGGCGAAGGACGTCTTCGCCGCCCACGGGGTGCCGGTGCTGCCCGGTCGCACCGTCGACACCGCCGCGGAGGCCGAGCGCGCCGCGCAGGAGATCGGCACGGCGGTGGTGGTCAAGGCGCAGGTGAAGACGGGCGGGCGCGGCAAGGCGGGCGGCGTCAAGCTCGCGAAGGACCCGGCCGAGGCCAAGGAGAAGGCCGAGGCGATCCTCGGGCTGGACATCAAGGGCCACGTCGTGCACCGGGTCCTGGTCACCGAGGCCAGCGACATCGCCGAGGAGTACTACTTCTCCTTCCTGCTCGACCGGTCCAACCGCACGTTCCTCGCGATGTGCTCGGCCGAGGGCGGCATGGAGATCGAGGAGCTCGCGGTCGAGCGGCCCGAGGCGCTGGCGCGGGTGCCGATCGACCCGATCGCCGGCGTCGACCGCGCGAAGGCCGACGAGATCGTGAAGCAGGGCAAGCTGCCCGCGGAGATCGCCGACGAGGCCGCGCAGGTGATCGTCAAGCTCTGGGAGACGTTCGTCGGCGAGGACGCGACGCTGGTCGAGGTCAACCCGCTGGTGCGCGACCCGCAGGACCGGGTCATCGCGCTCGACGGCAAGGTCACCCTCGACGACAACGCCGACTTCCGGCACGCCGAGCACGCCCAGCTGGTCGACGAGCGGACCGCCAACCCGCTCGAGGCCAAGGCCAAGGAGAAGGGCCTCAACTACGTCAAGCTCGAGGGCGGCCAGGTCGGCATCATCGGCAACGGCGCGGGCCTGGTCATGTCGACCCTCGACGTCGTCGCCTACGCCGGCGAGGCGCACGGCGGCATGAAGCCCGCCAACTTCCTCGACATCGGCGGCGGCGCCTCGGCCGAGGTGATGGCGGCCGGGATGGACGTCATCCTCGGTGACGACGACGTCAAGAGCGTCTTCGTCAACGTCTTCGGCGGCATCACCGCGTGCGACGCGGTGGCCAACGGCATCGTCGAGGCGCTGGGGATCCTGGGCGACGACGCGACCAAGCCGCTCGTCGTCCGCCTGGACGGCAACAACGTCGACGAGGGCCGCCGGATCCTCGCCGAGGCGAACCACCCGCTGGTCACGGTGGTGGACACGATGGACGACGCGGCCGCGAAGGCCGCCGAGCTGGCTGCGAGGGCCTGACATGTCGATCTTCCTCGACGAGAACAGCAAGGTCATCGTCCAGGGGCTGACCGGCTCCGAGGGCATGAAGCACGCCACGAAGATGATGGCGTCCGGCACGAACATCGTGGGCGGCGTCAACGCCCGCAAGGCGGGCACGTCGGTGGAGATCTCGGGCTCGACGGTGCCGGTGTACGGCGGCGTCGAGGAGGCGATGAAGGAGACCGGGGCGAACGTCTCGGTGCTCTTCGTGCCTCCGAAGTTTGCCAAGGACGCCGCGGTCGAGGCCATCGACGCCGGCATCGGGCTCGCCGTCGTGATCACCGAGGGCATCCCGGTGCACGACTCGGCCTGGTTCTGGGCGCACGCCTGCGCCAACGGCAACCGCACGCGGATCATCGGCCCCAACTGCCCGGGCATCATCAGCCCCGGCAAGTCGAACGCCGGCATCATCCCCGCCAACATCACGGGCCCCGGGAGGATGGGCCTGGTCTCCAAGTCGGGGACGCTGACCTACCAGATGATGTACGAGCTGCGGGACATCGGCTTCTCCACCGCGATCGGCATCGGCGGCGACCCCGTCATCGGCACCACGCACATCGACGCGCTCGAGGCGTTCGAGGCCGACCCGGAGACCGAGGCCATCGTCATGATCGGCGAGATCGGCGGCGACGCCGAGGAGCGTGCCGCCGACTTCGTGAAGGCCAACGTGACCAAGCCCGTGGTGGGCTACGTTGCGGGGTTCACGGCCCCCGAGGGCAAGACGATGGGCCACGCCGGCGCCATCGTCTCCGGCTCCGCGGGGACCGCACAGGCCAAGAAGGAGGCGCTCGAGGCCGCGGGGGTCAAGGTCGGCAAGACGCCGACCGAGACCGCCGACCTCGCCCGCTCGCTCGTCTCGCGGGGCTGACCGGCCACCCGGCCGCCCCACCGCCGACGCCGCCGTCCCGGGAGGACACCTCATGAGCTCACCACCTCCGGGCCCGCCCGCGGGCCCGTCCGGACAGCAGGGGTCCGGGCCCGGCGGATGGGGCCCGCAGGGAGGCTCGCCCTACGGCGGGTCCTCCTGGGCCGGCGCGGGTCAGCAGGGCCCGCAGGGTCAGCAGCCCTACGGCGCCCCGGGCCAGGGGGGCCAGGGCGGCGTGCCCGGCGGCCCGGGCGCTCCGGGCCACGGCGGCCAGGGGTACGGGCAGGGATACGGGCAGGGCCAGGGGTACGGCCAGGCGTACGGCCAGGGCCAGGGGTACGGCCAGGGCTACGGCGCCGCCCAGGGCGGGCCGGCCCACCCCGGCTCGGGCGGCTTCCCGCAGGCGACCACGACGATGGCCACCTCCACGCCCTCGGCGGCGGAGACCGGCGGCGGCGCGACCGGTCCGTCGCGGCCCGGCGGGCCCGGCGCGTCCGGGGCCGAGCGCGGGGTCGCGCTCGCCGCGGGCGTGCTCGCGCTGCTCGCCTACGTCATGACCTTCTTCGGGTCGGCGGAGCCCTCGGGCGTCGCCTCGGACCTCAGCGCCGCCTTCGGTTCGCTCTTCTACATGCCGCTCGTGCTCGCCGGCGGCCTCCTCACGGCGGCGTCGCTGCTGCCGGGCACCACCCGGACGCTGGTGCCCGGCGCGGTCGTCGGCGTCACCGGGGCCCTCGCCATGTTGCCGCTGCTCGCGTACGCCGACGGCCTGCTCGTCGTGCAGGTCGTGCTCGCGGTGCTGGCGGCCGTCGCCGCGGTCGTCGCCGTCCTGTTCGCGGCGGGTGTGGTCGGCGCGCCGGCCGGCCGCTCCGGGTTCCCGGGCGCCGGCGTCACCGGCGGTGCGGCGGCGGGCGGGCCGTGGGGCGGCGCCCCGACCGGCCCGCCCTCGGGCGCGCAGCCCGCGCCGGGTGGCGGCCAGCACGGTTACGGCGCCGCGGGGCAGCACTCCGGGCCCGGCTCCGGCCAGTTCGCCGCGCCCCGCGGTCCGGGCGGGCCGGGGGGCCAGGCCGGTCAGGCCGGTCAGGCCGGTCAGGGCGGACAGGCCGGTCCCTACGGGGGCCCGCCGTCCGGCGCCCACGGCGGCTACGGCAGCGCGGCGGCCACCACGCAAGTCGTGCCCGGCGCGACGGCGGCCGGTGGATCCGGGTCGCGCGGCGAGGCCGGCGAGGGCGGGCGCGACCGCGACGAGGCCGGTGCGGCGAGCACCACCGTCTCCCCGACGGCCGCGCCGAGCGGCTCCCCCTCCGGCGCTGCGGGCTTCGGCACGTTCGGCACCGGGGACGACCCCGGGTCCGGCTCCTCGACGCAGGGCTCGTCGGGTGCGGGGTCGGACACCCCGCCCCAGGGCTCGCCGCGGGCGGGCTCGACCCCCGGCTACGGCACGCCGGGCCCCGGGTGGGGCGCGCCCTCGTCCGGCCCGGGCGCGTCGTCGTCCGTGTCGTCCTCCGGTGACCCGGCGCCCTCGAACGGCCCGATCGCGCCCCCGCCGCCCGGGGAGCGCCGGGGCGCCCACGAGTCCGGCGAGGACCCGGGGCGCCCGCAGACCTCGTCGTCCGACGAGCGCCACAGCGAGTGGGGCTCCCCGCCCCGCTGAGCGGGTCGCCGGGCCACGCGGCGTGGCGGCCCGGGAGCACCGCCGCCGCCTGACAGGCTCGGGTCGTGACGGTGCCGACCAGCGAGACCTCTCGGCGTGCCCGTCGCGGTGACACCGCGCCGGCGCCGGCCGGGTCGCCGGCCTGGGTGCCGGTGCTCGCAAGGGTGGCGCTGCTGCCGCCCGCGGTCTGCTACGCGATCGCGGTGGTGCTGGCCGGCGTGGTCGCGGCGCTCGCGTCCGGAACGACGCCGGGAGGGGAGCCGGGGCTCGGGCAGGCGCTCGCGGTCGGTGTGCCGCTCTGGCTGGTCGCCCACCTCGTGCCCCTCCAGGTCACCGGCGCGCCGCTCGGCGTGCTGCCGCTGGCCCCCGCGATGGCGCTGTCGGTGCTGATCGCGGGCACCGCGCGCGGCGCCGTCCGTCGTCTGGGCCGTCCCGCCGACGCGCGGGGACCGCTGCACGGCGTCCTCGTGCCCGTCGTGGCCACTGCGGCCGCCGCCCACGCCGTGATCGGGGTGTTGGCCGCGGCGCTGCTGACCCCCGAGGCCGTGGTCGACGCCTCGCCCGGGCTCGCCGGTGTCGTCTGCGGCCTGCTCGGTGGGCTCGCCGCCCTCGCCGGGGCCGCCCGGCCCTGCGGCCTGGCCCTCGTCCCGCGCCGCCTGCCCGCCTGGGCCCGGCACGGCCTGCGCGGTGCCGGTCTCGCGGCCACGGCGCTGCTGACCGCCGGGGCGGGTCTGCTGCTCGCGGCCCTGCTGGCCGACGGGGCCGCGGTGCGCGCCGTGTTCGCCGACGTCGCGCCCGAGGCCGGCAGCGGTGCGGGGCTGGCGCTGGTCTGCGTCGCCTACCTGCCGAACGCGGTGGTCGCGGCCGCCGCCTGGCTGATCGGCCCGGGGGTGTCGATCGGGCTCGCCGCGGCGACCCCGACCGGGATCAGCTCGGGCCTGCTGCCCCCGATCCCGCTGGCCGCGCTGCTGCCCCAGAGCCCGCCACCGACCTGGGCGGGGCTCGCCTTCGCGGTGCCGCTCGCCGTCGGGAGCGCCGTGGGCTGGCGCCTCGCGCCGACCGCCCGCGACGCGGCCACCCGCATCCGGGCGACCGTCACGGCCGCCGTCGGCGCGGGCGCCCTCCTGGGGCTCGCGGCGGCGCTGTCGGGCGGGCGGCTCGGCGCGGGCCCGTTCGACCCCGTGACCGTCCCGGCCCTGCCGGTGGCCCTGGCGGTGCTCGGCTGGGTGCTCGTCCCCGGCCTCGTCGTCGCCCTGCTCGCGGTGCCCCTGGGCACGCCCACCACGCGCGGACGGCCGCGCCGCCCGTCCACCCCGGTCGCCGCCACGCAGGCGGCGCGCGACGAGCCCGGGAACGCCGGAGAGGACGCCGCCGAGGCCGCCCGCGCTCAACCCGGGCCCGCGCCGGACAGGGCAGGCGGGCCGGACGCGACGGACGGGCCGGAGGCGACGGACGACGTCGAGGCCGCGGATGCGACGTCCGGGGCCGACGACAGCGCCGGGGACGCGCCCGCCCGACCGCGCGCCTCCACCCGCTCCCCCCGCCGCGGCGCCGGCGCGTCGCGCACCCGGAGACGCCGCAGCGGTCGCGGAGCGTGACGCCCACGACCGGGGGCGGCGCCGGTCGGAGCAGGCCCCTAACCTGGTGCCGACATCCGCGGCGGCCCGGGAGCAGCGCTGACCACCACCGAGCAGCACCGCTTGCGACTGCCGTCGCCCGCCCGCGTCACCGTCCTCGCGTCGGGCTCGGGCAGCCTGCTGCAGGCGCTGCTCGACGCGGGGGACGACGCGGAGCACCCGGCGCGCGTCGTCGCGGTCGTCTCCGACCGCGCGGGCGTCGGCGCGCTGGACCGGGCGACGGCCGCGGGCGTGCCCACCGCCGTCGTCCGCCCCGGCGACCACCCCGACCGCGTCGCCTGGGACGAGGCCCTGGCCGCCACCGTCGCGGGGACCGAGCCGGACCTCGTGGTCTCCGCCGGCTTCGCCCGCCTGCTCGGCCCGGCGTTCCTCGCCGCCTTCGGCGGGCGGACGATCAACACCCATCCCGCCCTGCTGCCCGCGTTCCCGGGCGCGCAACCGGTCCGCGACACCGTGGCCTACGGCGTGAAGGTCACCGGCGCGACCGTTCACCTGGTCGACGCGGGCGTGGACACGGGCCCGGTCCTGGCCCAGGAAGCCGTCACCGTCGATCCCGACGACACCGAGGACACCCTGCACGAGCGCATCAAGGTGGTGGAGCGACGGGTCCTCGTCGAGACCGTCGCGGCGCTGGTCCGCCACGGCGCCACCGTCACCGGACGAGGAGTGAGAATCCCGTGACCGCCACCGAACCGCAGGTCGCCGCCCTCGCCGAGGGCCGGCGCCCGCTCCGCCGCGCCCTGGTCAGCGTGTTCGACAAGGCCGGCCTGCTGGACCTGGCCACCGGGCTGCACGCGGCCGGCGTCGAGATCGTCTCCACCGGCTCCACCGCGGGGCGCATCGCCGACGCCGGCGTCCCGGTCACGCGGGTGGAGGAGGTCACGGGGTTCCCCGAGTGCCTCGACGGGCGCGTCAAGACGCTGCACCCGCGGGTGCACGCCGGCCTGCTCGCCGACACGCGCCTGCCGACGCACACCCAGGCGCTCGAGTCGCTCGACATCGCGCCCTTCGACCTGCTGGTGGTCAACCTCTACCCGTTCACCGCCACCGTGGCCTCCGGCGCGTCGCCCGACGACTGCGTCGAGCAGATCGACATCGGCGGCCCGGCGATGATCCGCGCGGCGGCGAAGAACCACGAGTCGGTCGCCGTCGTCACCGACCCGACGCGCTACCCGTGGCTGCTCGAGCAGGCGCAGGAGGGCGGGGTCGTGCTCGCGGACCGGCGCCTGCTGGCCGCCGAGGCGTTCCGGCACACCGCGTCCTACGACGTCGCGGTGGCCTCGTGGATGGGCAACGTGCTGACCTCGGACGCCGAGCCGGGCTCACCGTTCCCGGGCTGGGTCGGCACCACGGCCCGGCGCCGGGAGGTGCTGCGCTACGGCGAGAACCCGCACCAGGCCGCCGCGCTCTACGGCGACCCGGAGGACGCCACCGGGATCGCCGGCGCCACGCAGCTGCACGGCAAGGAGATGTCGTACAACAACTACGTCGACACCGACGCGGCCTGGCGCGCGGCCCACGACCACGACGGGGTCTGCGTGGCCATCATCAAGCACGCCAACCCGTGCGGGATCGCGGTGGCGACCGGTGACGAGCCCGGTGACGACCCCGCTGACGACCCCGCTGACGACGTGGTCGCCGCGGTGCACCGCAAGGCCCACGCCTGCGACCCGACCAGCGCGTTCGGCGGCGTGATCGCGTCGAACACCGAGGTCAGCACGGCCATGGCCGAGACGGTTTCGGAGATCTTCACCGAGGTCATCGTCGCCCCGTCGTACGCCGAGGGCGCCGTGGACGTCCTCGCGCGGAAGAAGAACATCCGGGTGCTCACCGCGACCTGGGCGCCCGCGGCGGCCGAGCTGCGCCCGATCTCCGGGGGCCTGCTGCTCCAGCAGCGCGACGCCGTCGACGCACCCGGCGACGACCCCGCCCACTGGACCCTGGCCTGCGGCGACCCCGCCTCGAGCGAGCAGCTCGCCGACCTCGCCTTCGCCTGGCGGGCCTGCCGGGCGGTCAAGTCCAACGCCATCCTGCTCGCCCACGGCGGCGCGACGATCGGCGTGGGCATGGGCCAGGTCAACCGGGTCGACGCCGCGAAGCTGGCCGTGGCCCGCGGCGGCGACCGCGTGGCCGGCTCCGTGGCCGCGTCCGACGCGTTCTTCCCGTTCCCGGACGGGTTCGAGGTGCTCGCCGACGCCGGCGTCGCCGCGGTCGTCCAGCCCGGCGGGTCGGTGCGTGACGAGCAGGTGATCGAGGCCGCGCAGCGGGCGGGCGTGACGATGTACCTCACCGGGACGCGCCACTTTGCGCATTAGCGCTCGTGCGCGCTTGCCCGCGCCCTGACACGGGAAAGCGCTCACACCCTCACGCGCCCGGCGCCACGTCCACCCGGCGTTGCCGCAGCCACGCCCCGGCGCGGGCCAGCGCGCGGCCGCGGTGCTGCAGCATCGCGGCGAACCGCCGCGCCTCGCTTCTGACCATCGTCCCCGCGTTCAGGTGGTGGCGGGCGTCACCGCCGTGCGCCGCTGCAGGAAGGCGGGGACGCGCTCGGTCACGTCCCGCTGTGCTGCGGCGAGCCCGGCCCGGGTGCCGCCGAACGCGATGCCGCCGGTCCAGGGCGCATCGGTGGGGAACGTGCCGAGCCGGATCAGGTGGCCGGCGCCCCGGTAGTGCAGGTGCTGGTCGTCGTCGCGGTGCCGGCGTGCGAGCAGGGCGTCGGCCATCGGTCCCGACGGCCAGAGCTGGTCGTCGTCACCGGACACGCACAGGATCGGGCACGGGACGCGCTCGGACGGGATCGCGGCGGCGCCGACACCGCGCGCGAGCCCGGCCTCGTAGGCCGGCCGCAGGCGCAGCAGCGACGGGCGGTGGGCGGCGGTGTCGCGCCGGACGCTCCAGTCGTTGCGGACGATCTGGGGCATGAGCGCGCCGCTGGGCAGCGGCTGCCAGGGCAGGGGCGTCCCGCCGCGGGCCCAGGACGCGGTGTCGGGCACCTCGCCGCCCCCGCCGACGGCCTGCCAGGTCACGCTGCTGGGGCTGACGAGGACGAGGGCCGACAGGCGCGGTCCCAGCCCCGCGGCCGCGGCTGCCAGCAGCCCCTCCGACCCCCGCGAGACGGCCATGGCCGCGACCCGGGACCGGTCGACCGCGGCGTGCCCGGCGAGCAGGTCCAGGGCGGTGGCGAAGCGTTCGAGCGGGACCTCCTCGATCGCCTCCCCGATCGACCCCGCGCCCTGCGGCTCGGGGATCCAGGGCGCGGCGAGCGCCACGAAACCTCGCGAGGCGAGGAGCGCGGCGTGCGCGAACTGCGAGTCCGACCCGCCCTCCGAGCCGCCGAAGCACGCGACCGCGGGCAGCCCGCTGCCCCCGCCCGGCGGCAGCACCAGCGTCCCGCGCAGGCCGCCGACGTCGACCGAGGTCGGCTCCACCCCGTCCGCGGCCGTCCGCCGGGTCGCTGTGCGGCGCGCCGACCGCGTCCCCGAGCGGGCGGTCAGCGTCACCCGCCACGGGTCGACGGGCGGGACGAACAGGTCGGGCACGGCGCCCTCGGCGCCGAAGCGCATGGCCCACAGCGGGGCGGCCGGGTCGGCGGCGTCCCAGTCACCCGAGGTCGGGGCGGTGGCCGCGAGGTCGAGCGCGTCGGCGGCGGGGAACGCGGCCGTCGCGCGCCAGGGTCGGCCGACGAGGTCCACGCCCTCCGCCGTGAGCTCCACCTCCTGCGTCGCGCCGCGGACGACGACGTCGAACGGCTCGTCGTGGCGGGAGTCCGCCGGCGCCTCGATCACCAGCCCCTCGGTGACGTCCGGGGCGGGCGCGGGCTGCGGGACGACGGCGGGCGCGCCGGCGGAGCGGCGGTCGACCTCCGTCGAGCGGGCGGAGAACCAGGGCGGGAACGCCCCCGAGATCACGCCGCCGATCCCCATCAGCGCGAACGGGGCGACCCAGTAGCAGAGGATCGACAGGGTGTCGTCGGCGTCGAGCAGGGTCGCGTCGCCGTCCACGACCGGCGGGATCGCCGAGAGCACCGTCATCGCGGCGAACAGGCCGGCCCAGAGCCACGTCATCGCCGTCGTGATCGCCCGGAAGCCGTCGGTGCGCGCGGTGACTGCGTCCACTGAGGCGGTCGCGTAGTCGAGGACGAACGGGCGCCGCAGGGCGAGCCCGGCCAGCACGATGAGGAGCAGCCCGGCGTTGCCCAGCGGCTGGATCCACCGCTCGAGAACGGTGTCGGGTACGACGAAGGCGACGGCGGTGAGGAGGACGAACACCACGACGCTGCCGACGTCGAGGGTCTTCGGACGCTCGTGCCGGAGCCGGCCGACCACCACGGCGAGGGCGGCGACGGCGAGCGCGACGAGCAGCGCGGTGCGGAACGCGACGTTGCCGACCAGGATCCAGTAGACGATCCACGGGAGGAAGCCGAGGACGTAGCCCATCGGGTCATCCTGGCTGGTCACGGGCCCGCGGCGCGACGGTGTCACCTGTCGGGTGGGTACCGGCCCGGTGCCTCGGACCCCGGGCCGCAGAACTCGCCCCCGACGAACCCGTCGGTCTCGGGATCCCCGTGCTCGCCGACCTCGGCGGCGAACACCTCGGCGTCGTCGCGCGGCCGGTAGCCGAGCTCGTGGGCGCCGGCGAGGGCCCAGCGGCGCCGAATGTTGGCCGAGACACCCCAGACGATGCGGAAGCCCGGCGACGGGCAGGTCAGGGCCGCCTCGACCAGGCGGCCGCAGTCGTCGGGCGAGAGCCACGTGGCGAGCCCCCGTCGATCGGTGGGCCGGTCACGGCACGTCCCGATCCGCAGGCACACGACGTCGAGGCCGTGCCGGTCGTGGTAGAGGCTGCCGAGCGCCTCGCCGGCGACCTTGCTCACCCCGTAGAAGGTGTCGGGCCGGGGCGGCAGGCCGTCGGGCACGGGGTCGGTGCCGGGGTGGAAGCCGACGGCGTGGTTGCTGCTGGCGAACACGACGCGGCCGACCCCGGCGCGCCGTGCGGCCTCGAACACGGCGTAGGTGCCGTGGATGTTCACGGCGAGGACGTCGTCCCACGCCTCCTCGCCGGCGTACCCGCCGAGGTGGACGACGGCGTCGACGGCTCGACCGTCTCCCGCGCACGCCGCGGTGACCGCGTCGAGGTCGGCGACCGATGCGGTGACGGTCTCCTCGCCCGGTGCGGGGTCGGGGACGGCGGCGACGTCGAGCAGGCGCAGCGTGCGGGCGGGGCGCGCGAGGCGGGGACGCAGGTAGCCGCCGATGCGCCCGGCGGCGCCGGTGACGAGGACGCGCTCGGACATGGGTGCACCCTGCCCGACCGCCCCGACATCGTCGGGGTGACCCACGCCCGCGGGCTCGGCGACTGTCGGGGGCGTGGGTTAGCGTTCTCCTGAGTTCGAACACGTGTTCGAGGAGGCGCTCATGGGTGGTGCGTCGTCGTCGCCCGCCGGGCAGGTCCCGGCGCGGCGGTGGTCCGACCTGGGGGTCGTGCGGGCCTCCGAGCTGGGGGAGCTGCGGGGGCGGCGGGGTGCGCGCACGGTACCGCCGGCCCCGGTGGTCGAGCCGGCTGCAGTGGTCGACCCGGCCCGGCCGGAGCCTCCCCCCGACCGCGAGGGTGCGGCGGTGCTGCCGGTGGTCGGCCCGCTGGCGGAGCTCCTGCCCGCCGGCGGGCTGCGGCGCGGGTCGACGGTCGCGGTGTGCGGGTCGACGTCGCTGCTGCTCGCCGTGCTGGCCGAGGCGTCGCGGGCGGGGTCGTGGTGCGCGCTGGTGGGCCTGCCCGACCTCGGGGTCCAGGCCGCGGCCGAGGCGGGGCTCGACCTGGCGCGCACGGCGCTGGTGCCCCGCCCCGGGCCACGTCCGGCGGCGGTGGTGGCGGCGCTGGTCGACGGGGTCGACGTGGTCGTGCTCGACACCACGCTGCCGGGCGTGCGGTGGTCGGCGGGCGACCGGCAGCGGCTCGGGGCCCGGGTGCGCCAGCGCGGGGCGGTGCTGGTCCCGGTCACGGGGTCGCCGGGCACGTGGCCGGGCGCCGAGGTGGAGCTGCGCGCCGAGGGCGGCGCGTGGGCCGGGCTCGGCGGTGACGGCGCCGGCCGGTTGCGCTCGCGGCGGGTCCGCGTGCGGTGCGCGGCCCGGGGACGCCCCGGCGAGCGGGAGGCCCCGCTGCTGCTGCCGGGGCCGGCGGGGACGTGTGCGCCGGACGGGGAGCTCCCGGTCGGGGCGCCGCTCACCGGCCCGCCGGTGCCGCGGGGGCGGCCGGCGCCGGGATCAGCAGACGTGCCCGTGCGCATCGGGGTGGCGGGGTGAGCGCGCCGACGCGGGTGCTGGCCCTGTGGTGTCCCGACTGGCCGGTGGTGGCGGGCGCGGCCGAGGCGGGCCTGCCCGCCGCGCGGCCCGCCGCGGTCCTCGCGTCGCACCGGGTGGTGGCCTGCTCGGCGACGGCGCGGGCGCAGGGCGTGCGCCGGGGGCTGCGCCGGCGCGAGGCCCAGGCCCGCTGCCCGGACCTGGCGGTGCTCGCCCGCGACCCCGAGCGCGACGCCCGCTGCTTCGAGCCGGTCGCGGCGGCGGTGGAGGAGCTGGCGCCCGGGGTGGAGGTGGTGCGTCCGGGGCTGGTGGCGCTCTCGGCGCGGGGGCCCGCGCGCTACTTCGGCGGGGAGGAGGTCGTGGCCGAGCGCCTGGTCGACCACGTCGCGGGACGCACGCGCGTCGAGTGCCAGGTCGGGGTGGCCGACGGGCTGTTCGCGGCCGGCCTGGCCGCGCGCCGGTCGCTGCTGGTGCCGCCGGGGGAGAGCCCGGCGTTCCTCGCGCCGCTGCCGGTCACCGAGCTCGAGCTCGAGCCGGGCGTCGAGCCGGACACCGCCGGCGCCGACGACGACGCGAGCGCCGCGCGCGCCGAGCTCATCGGCCTGCTGCGTCGGCTCGGGCTCACCACGCTGGGTGCCTTCGCCGCCCTGTCGGCCACCGACGTGGCCTCGCGCTTCGACGCGGCCGCCGTCCGGGCCCACCGGCTGGCCCGGGGGCTCGACGAGCGCCCGCCGTCCCGGCGCCGGATCCCCGACGAGCTCACCGCCGAGCTGCCGCTCGACCCGCCGGTCGACCGCGTCGACGCCGCCGCCTTCGCCGCCCGCGCGCTGTCCGAGCGGCTGCACGAGGCCCTGGGCCGGGCGGGCCTGGCGTGCACGCGGCTCGGCGTGCAGGCCCGCACCACCGCCGGCGACGAGCTGGCCCGGGTGTGGCGCTGCGCCGAGCCCCTCACCCCGGCGGGCACGGCCGACCGCGTCCGCTGGCAGCTCGAGGGCTGGCTCTCCCGGCGCGGGCCCGGGTCGGGGGACGGCCGGGGGGACGGCCGGGGGGACGGCCGGGGGGACGGAGGCCTGACGGTGCTGCGCCTGGTGCCCGAGGAGGTGGTCGACGCCGGGCGGCTGCAGCTCGGGCTGTGGGGCGAGGTCGGGGTGGCCGACGAGCGGGCCGGGCGCGCGCTCGTGCGCGTCCAGGGCCTGCTCGGGCCCGGGGAGGTGCTCACGGGGGTGCCGGGTGGCGGGCGCGGCCCCGGCGAGCGGGTTCGGCTGGTGCCCTGGGGCGACGAGCGTGAGCCGGCGCTCGACCCGGCCGCGCCCTGGCCGGGGGCGCTGCCCGCGCCCTCGCCGGCCCGGGTGCCGCCCGAGCCGCTGCCGGCGAGGGTGCTCGACGCCGCCGGCGCGCCGGTGCACCGCGCGTCCCGCGGCCGGCTCTCGGCCCCGCCCGCGCACGTGGCGCTCGGCACCGACCCGGCTGCGCCCACAGCCCCCGTCCGGGCGTGGGGCGGTCCGTGGCCCGACCCCGGCCGCTGGTGGGACCCCCGGGCGGTCCCGGGCGGCAGCGTGCGCATCCAGGTCGTGTGCGCCACCGACGCCGACGAGATCGCTGCCGGCCGCGTCCCCGAGCCCGACCCGGCCGCCGACCTCGCGCCCGATCCGGTGGCCTCCGGCGCCGACGCGGTCGGGCGGGCGCTGCTGCTGGTCCACCGCGACGGCCGCTGGGCTGTGGAGGGAATCTATGACTGAGATCGGAGTCAGCCGCGACGGAGCCGGTCGGCCGAGGCGAGGACCTACGCCCGAGATCGCATCGAGGTCGATGGCGGTGCACCGGGCTCCGACTCCTCCGACTCCTCCGACGACACGGACGCCCCTCGTCCGCGGCGACGAGAACGACGGCGGGACGACGGCGGGGCGCCGAGCCGGTGACCCGGTGGACGTCGGTCTCGACGCGATCAAGGCCATAGGTCAGTGGTCCCGATCCGTCGGGGTCGATCCCGGAGCGGGAGGCGCCGATGGGCTGGGGTAACCCGCCGGTGAGCTGGTCGGAGATGGAGCGCCTGCTGGCCGGGCACCCTTCCGACAACCCGAGCATGCAGGGTCGGGGCAACGGGACGCGCAAGGCGATCCAAGGAGAGCCGCGAGCGCGGGGCGAGCCCCACGTCGGCCACGTCGGCCCCTGGCCCCCCGGGGACGGGGATCCGCCGGACGACTTCGTCCGCGACCCTTTGGCGTTCGACGACAGCGAGCGGACCGACGGTCCCGGCCGGATCCGCCCGCCGCGGGACGAGCAGTTCCCCGGCGACGGCGGCGACAGCCCGGCGTGGTCGCGCCACCGCACGCCCTACCGGCCGCCGGCGGGGACGCGGACGACGGGCGTCACGGTGCCGTACGCCGAGCTGCACGTGCACTCCAACTTCAGCTTCCTCGACGGCGCGTCGCACCCCGAGGAGCTGGTCGAGGAGGCCGCGCGGCTGGGACTCGAGGCGATCGCGCTCACCGACCACGACGGCGTGTACGGCGTGGTGCGCTTCGCCGAGGCCGCGCAGGAGCTGGGGGTGCCGACGGTCTACGGCGCCGAGCTCTCGCTGGGCCTGACCGCGCCGCAGAACGGGGTGCCCGACCCCGAAGGCGACCACCTGCTGGTCCTGGCCCGCGACCCCGATGGTTACCGGGCGATCTCGCGGGCGATCACCGAGGGGCAGATGCACACCCACGGCGAGAAGGGCCGCCCGGTGTACGACCCCGAGCGGGTCGCCTCGACGCTCGGCGGGCACGTCCAGGTGCTCACGGGGTGCCGCAAGGGATCGGTGCGCCGCGCGCTCGCGACCGGCGGGGCCACCGGAGCCGCAGCCGCCGCCCGCGAGATCGACCGCCTCGTCGCGCTGTTCGGCGCGGACAACGTCGCGGTTGAGCTCACCGACCAGGGCCTGCCCGACGACACCGAGCGCAACGCGGCCCTGGCCGAGCTCGCCGGGCGCGCCGACCGCGGGCGCGGGCTGCGCACCGTGGCCACCACGAACGCGCACTACGCCACCCCCGACCGTGCGCGGCTGGCCGCGGCGCTGGGTGCCGTACGGGCGCGGCGCAGCCTCGACGACGCCGAGGGCTGGCTGCCGCCCGGCGCGGCGCACCTGCGGTCGGGGGCCGAGATGGCCGAGCGGTTCGCGCGCCACCCCGAGGCGGTCGCCCACGCGGCGCGGCTGGGACGCGAGTGCGCCTTCGGCCTCGAGCTGCTGGCGCCCGAGCTGCCGCCGTTCGCGGTGCCCGAGGGCGAGACCGAGGCGAGCTGGCTGCGGCGGCTGACGTGGATGGGCGCGGCGGTGCGCTACGGCGACCGGATGCGCTCGCCGCGGGCCTACGAGGTGATCGACCACGAGCTGGACGTCATCGAGCGGCAGGGTTTCCCCGGCTACTTCCTCATCGTCGCCGACATCGTGCGGTTCTGCGACGACCACGACATCTACTGCCAGGGCCGGGGCTCGGCGGCCAACTCCGCGGTGTGCTTCGCGCTCGGCATCACCCACGTCGACGCCGTGGCGATGGGCCTGCTGTTCGAGCGGTTCCTCTCCCCGGAGCGCGACGGCTACCCCGACATCGACCTCGACATCGAGTCCGACCGCCGCGAGGAGGCCATCCAGTACGTCTACGCCCGCTACGGGCGCGACCGCGCCGCCCAGGTCGCCAACGTCATCACCTACCGGCCGCGCTCGGCGGTGCGCGACGCGGCGCGGGCGCTGGGGTTCGCCCAGGGCCAGCAGGACGCCTGGAGCAAGCAGATCGACCGGTGGGGTGGGCCGGGTGGAGGGGCAGCGGAGCTGGCCGGCCAGGTCCCGGGGATGCCGGTCGCCGTCGCGAGCCTCGCCGAGCAGATCGCCGGGTTCCCGCGCCACCTCGGCATCCACTCCGGCGGCATGGTCATCTGCGACCGCCCCGTCGACCAGGTGGTGCCCGTCGAGTGGGGGCGCATGCCCGGGCGCAGCGTCATCCAGTGGGACAAGGACGACGCGGCGGCGGTCGGGCTGGTCAAGTTCGACCTGCTCGGGCTGGGAATGCTCTCGGTGCTGCACTACGCGGCCGACCTGGTCGCCGAGCACCACGGCGTGCACGTACGCCTGCACGACCTGCAGGCCGTCGACGAGAAGGTGTTCGCGATGCTCGCCGAGGGCGACTCGGTGGGCGTGTTCCAGGTCGAGTCCCGTGCGCAGATGGCCACGCTGCCCCGCCTCAAACCGCGCGAGTTCTACGACCTCGTCGTCGAGGTGGCGCTCATCCGCCCCGGGCCCATCCAGGGCGGGTCGGTGCACCCCTACATCCGGCGGCGCAACGGGCTCGAGCGCGTCGTCTTCGACCACCCGCTCTGCGAGCCGGCGCTGGCCAAGACGCTGGGGGTGCCGCTGTTCCAGGAGCAGCTCATGCAGCTCGCGGTGGACGTCGCCGGTTTCACGGCGGCCGAGGCCGACGAGCTGCGCCGCGCCCTGTCGGCCAAGCGCTCCAGCGAGCGGATCGAGCGGATGCGCGAGCGGTTCTACGAGGGCATGGCGGCCAACGGGATCACCGGCGACCTCGCGGACACGATCTTCAACAAGACCAAGGCGTTCGCGAACTTCGGCTTCCCCGAGAGCCACTCGATCAGCTTCGCGTCGCTGGTCTACGTCAGCGCCTGGTACAAGCTCTACTACCCGGCGGCGTTCTGCGCGGCGCTGCTGCGCGCCCAGCCCATGGGCTTCTACTCCCCCCAGTCGCTCACGGCCGACGCCCGCCGCCACGGGGTGGTCGTGCTCGGCCCGGACGTGCAGGTCGGGGCGGACACCCCGGGCCTCGAACCCCACGCCGACAGCACCGGTGGGGTCGCCGTCCGGCTCGGGCTCGCCGAGGTCCGCGGGCTGGGCGAGGAGGTGGCCGCCCGGATCGTGGCCTGCCGGGACGGACCACAGGGCGGCACCGAGCACGGTGCCTACCGGGACGTGGCCGACCTCGCCCGGCGCGCCGAGCTGACCGCCGCGCAGGTCGAGGCGCTGGCCACCGCCGGGGCGCTCGGGTGCTTCGGGCTCGAGCGGCGCGAGGCGCTGTGGGCGGCCGGGGCCGCGGCCGCCGGGGTCGGGGTGGTGCGCGACGGTGTGCGCCACGACCGGCTGCCCGACACCGCGGTCGGCCTCGAGGCGCCGACGCTGCCGGGGATGAGCGCGGTCGAGCTCACGGTCGCCGACGTGTGGGCCACCGGCCTCACCCCCGACAGCCATCCGGTGACCCACCTGCGGGCCGCCCTCGACGAGCGTGGCGCGCTGTCGGTGGCCGCGGTCGCCGGCGTCACCGAGGGCGAGCGCATCGAGGTGGGCGGGGTGGTCACCCACCGCCAGCGCCCGGCGACCGCGGGCGGCACGACGTTCCTCAACCTCGAGGACGAGACCGGCATGCTCAACGTCGTCTGCTCCGAGGGGCTCTGGGCGCGGCACCGGGTGGTGGCGCGCACCAGCGCCGCGCTCGTCATCCGAGGCCGCGTCGAGCGGGCGCCCGACGCGTCCACGGTGGTCAACCTCATCGCCGACCGCGTCGAGCGCCTCGAGCTGCGCGTGCCCTCGAGCTCGCGGGACTTCCGCTGAGCGTCACCCGCCGATGATCGGCTTGCCCATCGGCAGCGGCTTGCCGCCGGTGGCCTGGCCGAGGGCGTCGACGAACAGGTACACGCCGACGAGGGCGAACGCGAACACCACGACGCCGCCGACGAACAGCAGCCCGGTCGAGCCGCTCGAGGTGCCGAGCAGCACCAGCAGCAGCGCTGCGTCGATGAGGACGAACAGCAGCGTGAACGCCGCGGGCAGGCGCAGCGAGGCCAGGGTGAGCACGACGATGCCGATCAGCCAGGTCAGCAGGAACGTCTCCTGGGCCCCGGTGGCCACGGCGGTGTCGGTGGAGGTCGGGCCGAACCAGTCGGCGCCCAACGACGTGGCCAGGACGGCGAAGCTCAGCCAGAACCCCGTGAAGATGCCGAAGATGGCGGCCGGCGCACCCGCCCCGACGCGGACCGCCCAGACGGTGGCGACGAGCTGCCCGATCCCGGTGCACATGAACAGGATCGGCAGCATGCCCACCAGCGCCGTGCTCGAGGAGCCGGTGAAGCCGACCAGGTACAGGCCGAGGGCCACCGAGCCGATCACGAACGTGGGCACCCCGACGAGTGCCGGGTTCGCGCCGGCGGCGGCCGCGTCGTCCGCACCGCTGCCGGTGTCGGGTGCTGCGTGGGCGGCGGTGGACTGCGCGTCGATGGTGGTCATTCCACTCCTCCTGTGGTCGACCGGGGCAGTCCCGCGGGCTCCTGTGGTCCCGGCGGGCGCACTGCTTCACCCCGATGTAGGAAGAGTGTGAGTTGAGACACGCCGTGAGCGCACCGGGCCGGACGGAGGGGGACGACCGGAGGGGGTGCCCGTCCGTCCGCACCGGTGGGCGACCCAGGGCATGCTGCGGTCATGGGCACAGGGCGGGGGAGACGCAGCGGGACCTCGGCCGTGCTGGGGGAGGCCGCGCGGGGTGTGGTCGGCGGCGCGGTGGGCACGGGGGCCATGGCGTTCGCGGCGCGGCTGCGGCGTGAGGCGTACGCCCGGCGTCACGGGATCGCGGTCTCGGAGATCGACGAGGTGCTCGACTACGACGACAGCGAGCACGTCGTCGTCGCCGCCTCCACCCTCCTCGACGCCGTGGTCGGCTGGGCGCCGCGGAGCGCGCGGGGTCGCCACGCGCTGTACTGGGTCGTGCACTGGGGCTACGGCTCCGTCGTCGGCGCCACCCACGTCGTCCTGCAGCGCGCGTTCGGCCGCGAGCCCGCGCCGGGTCTGGTGTTCCTCGCCGGCACCCAGGCGATGGCGCTCGGCCTGTTCCCGGTGCTCGGCGGCACCCCGCCGCCCTGGCGCTGGCGTCGCGACCTGCTGCGCACCAGCTTCGTGCAGCACGGGATCTACGCCGGGGGCGTCGCTGCGACCAACGCCCTCACCGCGCGTCGCGCGGTGTGATCCGGTGATCACTCCCGGGGAGCGCCGCGGAGCGTAGGTTCGCCCGGCGTGGCTCCACCGCGCTCGCGCACCGCGCTCGGCCTCGCCGCGGCCTTCGTCACCGGCGGGTTCATCGTCGCGCAGGCCCGGGTGAACGCCGAGCTCGGCACGCAGCTCGGCGACGGCGTGCTCGCCGCGGTCATCTCGTTCGGTCTGGGGCTCGTGCTGCTCCTCGTGCTCATGGCGCTGGTCCCCGCGGGCCGCCGCGGGCTGCGACGGGTCGGCGCCGCGCGGCGCCGCGGGTCGCTGCGCCCGTGGCAGCTGCTCGGCGGGCTCGGGGGTGCGATGCTCGTCGCCGGCCAGGGGCTCACGGCGCACGTGCTGGGCACGGCCCTGTTCACCATCGCGGTGGTCGCGGGGCAGTCCAGCGGCGGGCTGGTCGTCGACCGGGTCGGCCTCGGGCCCGCCGGCCCGCAGGCCACGACCCTGCCCCGGATCGTCGGGGCGGTCCTGATGCTCGGGGCGGTCGTGCTCTCGGTCGCTCCGTCGGTGAGCACGGAGGCGCCGGTCGCGCTGGCGCTGCTGCCGCTGGTCGCCGGCGTGGCCATCGCCACCCAGCAGGGCCTGAACGGGCGCGTCGCGGCGGCCGCCGGCGGCGACCCCGACGACCCGGACGCCGAGCGGGGATCGGTCCTGACCTCGGTGCTTCCTGCCGCCACGATCAACTTCATCGTCGGCTTCGCGGCGCTCGTCCTCGCGGGCGTCGTCGCGATCGCCGTGCTCGGCCCGCCGAACCCCCTGCCGACGGCCTGGTACCTCTACCTCGGCGGCCCGTTCGGTGCGGTCTTCATCGGGCTGAGCGCCTGGGTGGTCGGCCAGATCGGTGTCCTGCTGCTCTCGCTCGCGGCCGTCGCCGGGCAGGTCGTGTTCGCGCTGCTCCTCGACGTCGTCCTGCCCTCGGCCGCGGGGGCCCCGGGTCTGACCACCGTGCTCGGGGCCGCCCTGACGCTCGTGGCCGCCGGGGTCGCCGCCGCGCCCTGGCGGGCGCGGCGGCGGGCCCGCGCGGGGCGGTGAGGCGCCCGGGTCCCCGCCCGGTACCTGCCATGATGAGGTGGTGACCGCGACGAAGCTGGACGGCAAGGCCACGCTCGCGACCATCCTCGAGGACCTGCGGGCGCGGGTGGACGCCCTCACCGCGGCGGGGCGCACGCCGGGCCTCGGCACGGTGCTGGTGGGCGACGACCCGGGCTCGCACTCCTACGTGCGCGGCAAGCACAACGACTGCGCCAAGGTCGGTATCGCCTCGATCCGCCGCGACCTGCCCGCCGACGCCACCCAGGCCGACGTCGAGGCCACGATCGACGAGCTCAACGCCGACCCGGCGTGCACCGGTTACATCGTCCAACTGCCCCTGCCGAAGGGCCTCGACGCGGGCGCGGCGCTCGAGCGCATCGACCCGGACAAGGACGCCGACGGCCTGCACCCGACGAACCTCGGGCGACTGGTGCTGCAGGAGCCGGGCCCGCTGCCGTGCACCCCGCGCGGCGTGGTCGAGCTGCTGCGCCGCTACGACGTCCCGCTGAACGGCGCGAAGGTCACGGTCCTGGGTCGTGGCGTCACCGTCGGCCGCCCGCTCGGCCTGCTGCTGACGTTGCGTTCGGTGAACGCCACCGTCACCCTCTGCCACACGGGGACCAAGGACGTCGCCGCCGAGCTGCGCGCCGCCGACGTCATCGTGGCCGCCGCCGGGGTGCCCGGTCTGGTCACCGCCGACATGGTCAAGCCGGGCGCCGCGGTCCTCGACGTCGGCATCACCCGCGGCGAGCACGGCCTCGTCGGCGACGTCGCCCCCGAGGTCGCCGAGGTCGCTGGCTACCTCGCGCCGGTCCCCGGCGGGGTCGGCCCGATGACGCGCGGGATGCTGCTGACCAACGTCGTCGAGAGGGCGGAGCGGGCGGGGTGATCGCCCGGTGACGACCGTGTCCCCCCGGCCGACCCCGCCCTCCGGACCCGTGCCGCCCGACGACAGCCCCACCGAGGTGCTCCCGTCGAGCGCGGGGCGCCACGCCCGCCCACCGCGCACGCGGCAGGAGCGCCGCGCGGAGCTCCTGCGCAAGGTCCGCGCCCACCTGCCGTTCCTCGCGGTCATGCTCGTGGTCGCCGTCGCGTTCGGCCGCATCGCCCTGCAGCACTGGCGCGAGGGCACCACCGAGCTCGGTCTCGCGCTGCTGCTCGCGGGCGTGCTGCGCGCGAGCCTCACCCGCACCGCCGCGGGCCTGCTCGCCGTGCGCAGCCGGCGGGTCGACATCGTCACGTACACGCTGTTCGGCCTGGTCGTCATCGCCGTGTCGCTGACGATCACGGGAGGACCGCTCGCGACCCGCTGACCGCACCGGCTCCGGTCCGCCACGCCTGGTGTCACACCGCACGCCCGTCGTGGGTACTCCGCCCGTTGATAGCGTGCGGGCAGGTGGACGGCGCCGAGCGTCGGCGCTCACGAGGAGGGCTCACGAGTCGTGGCGAAGATCAAGGTAGAGGGCACCGTCGTCGAGCTCGACGGTGACGAGATGACGCGGATCATCTGGCAGTTCATCAAGGACAAGTTGATCCACCCGTACCTCGACATCGATCTCGAGTACTACGACCTGGGCATCGAGCACCGCGACGAGACCGACGACCAGGTCACCGTCGACGCCGCCAACGCGATCAAGAAGCACGGCGTCGGCGTCAAGTGCGCGACGATCACGCCGGACGAGGCGCGGGTCGAGGAGTTCGGGCTCAAGCGCATGTACCGCTCGCCCAACGGGACGATCCGCAACATCCTCGGCGGCGTCATCTTCCGCGAGCCGATCGTCTGCCAGAACATCCCGCGCTACGTCCCGCACTGGACCAAGCCGATCGTCGTCGGCCGTCACGCGCACGGCGACCAGTACCTCGCGCAGGACTTCAAGGTCCCGGGTCCCGGCACGGTCACCATCAGCTACACGCCCGACGACAGTGCTGGATCTCCTGGGGTGGAGCCGATGGAGTTCCAGGTCGCGAAGTTCCCCGAGGACGGCGGCGTCGCGCTGGGGATGTACAACTTCAAGGAGTCGATCGTCGACTTCGCCCGCGCCTCGCTGCGCTACGGGCTCGACCGGAACTACCCGGTCTACATGTCGACCAAGAACACCATCCTCAAGGCGTACGACGGCATGTTCCGCGACACCTTCGAGGAGATCTTCGAGTCCGAGTTCAAGGACGACTTCGAGAAGGCCGGCCTGACCTACGAGCACCGCCTGATCGACGACATGGTCGCCGCGGCGCTGAAGTGGGAGGGCGGCTACGTCTGGGCCTGCAAGAACTACGACGGCGACGTGCAGTCCGACATCGTGGCGCAGGGCTTCGGCTCGCTGGGTCTGATGACCTCGGTGCTGATGACCCCCGACGGCACGGTCGAGGCCGAGGCCGCCCACGGCACGGTGACGCGGCACTTCCGCCAGCACCAGCAGGGCAAGGAGACGTCGACCAACCCGGTCGCGTCGATCTTCGCCTGGAGCCGCGGGCTGTCCCAGCGGGGCAAGCTCGACGGCAACGACGCGCTGGTCGACTTCGCGCAGAAGATGGAGGACGTCTGCGTGAACACGATCGAGAGCGGCAAGATGACCAAGGACCTGGCGCTGCTCGTCGGCAAGGACGCCGACTACCTCAACACCCAGGACTTCCTCGACGCGATCGACGAGGGCCTCCAGAAGGCCGTCGCGAACTAGCGGGACCGACCACCGGGCCCCTTCCCCGCCGCGCGGGGGAGGGGCCCGCGTGTGTCCGGGTCACGGTCCGGGTAGCACGCGGCGGGGTTCGGGCAACCCCGCCGCGATCCGAACCCGTCCGCGCGCCCCGGAGGCCCCGATCGCTGACAGACTCTCGACCATGGACGAGGCCCCCGCCTCGCGGGACATCGCGCGCGGGCAGGCGCCCACGCGCGGCCACGTCATCGGCGAGGGCCTGGCGTGGGCCGCGCGGTGGAGCCTGCGCTTCCTCCTGGTCGCCGGCGGCCTGACGCTCTTCGGCCTGCTCGTCATCTGGCTGTGGGCGATCGTCTTCCCGGTGTTCCTCGGCCTGGTCATCGCGACGGTGCTCGAGCCGCCGGTGACGTGGTTGCGCGCGCACCGGTGGCCCGGCGCCCTGGCGACGGCCGTGGTCCTCCTCCTCGCGCTGGCCCTCTTCGGGGGGATCATCGCGCTGATCGCCCCGGCCGTGGCCGGGCAGTTCCCCCAGATCATCCAGGGGGCGGTCGGCGGCATCCAGCAGATCCAGACCTGGCTGCAGGGCCCGCCGTTCAACCTGGGCGCGAGCCAGATCGGTCAGTACGTCCAGGCCGCCACCGACCGGTTGCAGCAGAGTGCCGGACAGATCGCCGGCGGCGTCGTCACCGGGCTCACGGCGGTCGCGAACGGGGTCGTCAACGCCGTCCTCGCCCTGGTGCTGGCCTTCCTCTTCGTCAAGGACGGGCCGAAGTTCCTGCCCTGGCTGCGGCGCATGGCCGGGCCGACATCGGGGGGCCACCTCGCCGAGGTCGGCGGGCGGGCGTGGCTGCGCCTGGGCGGGTTCATCCGCAGCCAGGCGCTGATCGGGTTCGTCGACGCGGTGTTCATCGGCATCGGCCTGGTGATCTTCGGCGTGCCGTTGGCCCTGCCGCTCGCGGTGCTGACGTTCTTCGGCGCGTTCATCCCGATCGTCGGCGCCCTCGTGGCCGGGGCGCTCGCGGTGCTCATCGCGCTCGTCGTCCAGGGGTTCGCGACGGCGCTCGGGGTGCTGATCCTGATCCTCGTCGTGCAGCAGGTCGAGGGGAACCTGCTCCAGCCGCTGGTCCAGGGTCGGGGTCTGGGCCTCAACGCGGCCGTCGTGATCCTCGCGGTGACCGCCGGGTCGAGCCTCGCCGGCATCGCCGGGGCGTTCCTCGCCGTGCCGGTGGCCGCTGTCCTCGCCGAGATCCTCCGCTACCTCGGCGAGCGGATCGACGCGCAGACGGGCGAGGGGGGCGATCCGGAGGAGGCGCCGGGCGAGCCGGAGGCGACGGACGCGGTGGCGGGCGCGGCGACCGTCCCGGCCGGCGGCCGGCCGGCGGACGCCACGGACGGCTACACCGACGGCGGCACCGAGGACCCCGCCGAGGCCGACGCCGACGGCGGCACCGACGGCCCCACCGACGCCGGTTCGGGAGCGAGCTCCCGCGCGGGAGACGGGGACGGCGCCGTGCCGACCGCGCGGACCCCGGGCATCGAGGACCGCTCGGTCGGCGGCGGGTAGCGCGTCACGCCCGGCGGGTCGACCAGAGGCGGCGCGGGTCGCGGAGCAGCGCGGCGGTCTCGTGGCGCCGCGCCCAGGCCACCACGGCCACGAGCACGAGCACCACGGCCGGGACGGGGACCATCGCGACGCCCACCGTCGCGGCGGTGATGACGACGGCGCCGATCATGAGCGCGACGAAGGCGGTTGCGGCGAGCCCGGCGAGGCGCGGGATCAGCAGCCCGATCGCCCCGAGCAGCTCGAGCACGCCGATGGTCACGGTGCCCGCCGGCCCGATCCCCATGGCCGCGAAGCCGGCGACGACCGTCGGGTCGAGCCCGACCTTCCCGATCCCCGACGCCACGTAGACCGCGGCGAGCAGCACCTGCAGCACGACCAGGGCGTACCGGCGCGCGCGGGAACGGGTGGCGGTGGGCGTGGCGATCGTGGTCATGGTCATCGTCCTCTCGGTTGCGCAACTCCTTGGTTGATATGAAAGCAGGACTATGAGGTAGCGTCAAGGGGTGGGATGTGTCAGCGGTGGGCCATCGCTGACACTCGACGTCCGTATCGCCACACGCTCACGTGGGCGTGGTGAGGTCGAGCGCGTACGACTGGCCGACGAGCTCGGCGCCGAACTCGCGGTGCCGCTCCTCGCCTGTGAGCACGAATCCGGTACCGAGGTAGAGGCGCCGGGCGGCGGCGAGGGGTTCGTTGGTCCAGAGGACGAGCCGCTCGTGCCCCGTGGCGCGGGCGAAGTCGACGCAACTCGCAACCAGTCGGCGCCCGACGCCGTGACCCCGGGCGCTGGGGTCGACCAGCAGCAGGCGAAGCCGCGCGGTGCGGGCGTCCTCGTGCACACACAGCACGCTGCCGACGCGGACACCGTCCAGTTCGGCGATCCAGCCGGCCTCGGCGCCGTCCCGCCGCACTTCGGCGTGGTCCGCGAGGATCCGCGCGGTCACCGCCTCGACGTCCCAGCCGTACTCCTCGGCGTAGCGCTCGCCGTGGGCCAGGAGCACCCAGCCCAGATCCCCGGGGCGATCGAGCGCCCGGATCGTCACCTCGCCCATCGCGACCTCCTCACTGAAACGGGCGTTTCAGTGAAGCACACTGGGCGGGTGGCTGGCACGGCTCCGGACGGCGGATCGGCGCGGCAGCAGGAGCTGCTCGAGGCGGCGTACGCGTGGGTGCTCGAGCGCGGGTGGGCGGGGATGTCGCTGCGCCCCCTCGCCGAGGCGATCGGCTCGAGCCCCCGGGTGCTGCTGTTCCTGTTCGGCAGCAAGGACGGGCTGGTGCGCGCGCTGCTGGCCCGCAGTCGGGCCGACCAGCTGGCGGTGCTCGACGCGGTCGGCGATTCCGGTGACCTGGCCACGGTCGGCGCGCGCGTGTGGGCCTGGCTCGCCGCTCCGGAGCACCGTGCCCTGCTGCGGCTGTGGCTCGAGGCCTACACGCGCTCGGTGGGCGACGCCGGTGACGGCCCGTGGGCGGGGTTCGCCGCCCGCACGGTCGCCGACTGGGACGCGCTGCTCGCCCGCCACCAGCCCCCGGCACACCGTGACACCGCCGCCGGCGTCGCCGAGCGTGCCCTGCTGCTGGCGGTGCTGCGCGGCGCGCTGCTCGACCTGCTCGCCACGGGCGAGACCGCGCGCCTCGACGCCGCGGTCGGCGCGCACCTCGCGGCGTTGTGAACGTGCCGTGTGCCGTCGCCGCCCGCCCCCGGCGTGTCGCGCGAGCGAGGCTGTGGCGATCCTGGCATCCAGTGCCAGCAAAGCCGCATTGCTCGCACACCCCGTGTACCGACCGACAGTCACGGGTGGGGGTCGGGACGTGGGCGGTCGGGGGCGTCGCGGCGTACGTTCGGGGCCGTGGCCGATCTCCCCGACATCGCGCGACCGCCGCGCGCGCTGGTCGAGCTGCCCGAGCCCCCGGAGCCGTCGCACACCGCGGTCCGGGAGGCACTGGAGCGTGCCGCCGGCGGTGCACTCGCGGGCGACCCCGAGCACCGGGCCGTCCTCGCCGACGCGACGGCGCTGCTCGCGGCGCGGGGCCACGAGCTCGACGCGCTGCTCGGCCTGGCCGCCGCCCGGCGCGACGCGCACCTCGCCGGTGAGGGGCGCCCGGGCGTCGTCACCTACAGCCCCAAGGTGTTCGTCCCGCTGACCCGCCTGTGCCGGGACCGCTGCCACTACTGCACCTTCGCCACCGTGCCCGGGCGGCTGCCCGCGGCCTACCTCGAGCGCGACGAGGTCCTCGCGATCGCCCGCGAGGGCGCCGCGCAGGGCTGCACCGAGGTGCTGTTCACCCTCGGTGACCGGCCCGAGGACCGCTGGGCGGCGGCCCGCGACTGGCTCGGCGCCCGCGGCCTGGGCTCGACGCTCGACCACGTGCACGACTCCGCCGCGGCGGTCCTCCACGAGACCGGCCTGTTGCCCCACCTCAACCCCGGCGTCATGGACCTCGTCGAGCTCCAGCGGCTCCGGGCGGTCGCTCCGTCGATGGGGATGATGCTCGAGACCACCGCGACGCGGCTGTGGTCGCAGCCGGGCGGGGCGCACTTCGGCTCGCCGGACAAGGAGCCGGCGCTGCGCCGCCGCGTCGTCGACGACGCGGGCCGGGCGCGTGTGCCGTTCACCACGGGCATCCTCGTCGGCATCGGCGAGCACCGCGCCGAGCGTGCGCAGTCGCTGCTCGAGCTCGCGGCGTCGGCGCGGCGCGGCGAGCACGTGCAGGAGGTCATCGTCCAGAACTTCCGCGCCAAGCCCGACACCGCCATGCGCGGTGAGCCCGACGCCGAGTTCGACGCCTTCGTCGCGGCGGTGGCCGTCGCGCGGCTGATCATGCCACTCGGTGTCAGCGTCCAGGCGCCGCCGAACCTGGCCGGCGAGCTGGACGACACCCAGAGCGCCGCCGCCGAGCAGGCCCTGCTCCTGCGCGCCGGCATCGACGACTGGGGCGGGGTCTCGCCCGTGACACCCGACCACGTCAACCCCGAGCGGCCCTGGCCCGGGCTCGACGCGCTGCGGGCCGTCACCGCGGCGGCGGGCTTCACCCTCACCCCGAGGTTGACGATCTACCCGCGCTACGTCCACGACCCGAACCGCTGGCTGCACCCCGACCTCGTCGACCCCGTGATCGCGCTGGCCGACGCGCGGGGGCTGGCGCGCGTGCGTCAGCCGGCGGGCGTGGGGTGACGGCACCGGTGCGCACCCACCTCGCCCGCGCCGAGTCCGACCCCGCGGGCCTGCCCGACGACGCCTACGCCGAGCTCCTCACCGCCGACGGGGACGACCTCGAGGCGCTGTGTGCCCTGGCCGACCACCTGCGGCGCGAGGCGGTGGGCGACCAGCTGACCTTCGTCGCCAACCGCAACCTCGACACCCCCGTCGCGGCCGACCCCGGGCGCGCCGACCCCCTCGTCGACGAGGCGTGGGCGCTGGGCGCCACCGAGGTCTGCGTGCAGGGGCCGCTGCCCGCCGACGCTCCCACGACGGCCGCGCTCGACCTCGTCGCCCGCATCACCGGCCGTGCACCGCTGCACCTGCACGCCTTCCGGCCCGCCGAGGTCGCCGACGCGGCGGCGCGCCTGGCGCTGAGCCCGCGCGAGTTCCTGACCGCCGCCCGTGACGCCGGCCTCGGGTCGGTGCCCGGCACGGCGGCGCGCATCCTCGACGACGGCATCCGCGCCTGGCTCACCGGCGGCACCGACATCCCCGCCGCGCGCTGGACCGAGCTGGTGACCACGGCGCACGAGGTGGGCCTGCGCTCGACGGCGACGATGGTCTACGGCCACGTCGAGACGCCCGCCGAGCAGGTCGCCCACCTGCGCGCGCTCGCCACGATCCAGGACCGCACGGGCGGGTTCACCGAGTTCATCCCCATGCCGATCCTGCCCGAGGCCCTGCCGACCGCACGGCGTGTCGCCGACCGAGGATGTGGCGATCCTGGCGTCGAACGCCAGCAAAGCCGCATTGCTCGCACGCGCAGCGTGCGCTCGAGCACCCGGGAGACGCGCGCGCTGTACGCGGTGGCGCGGTTGCTGCTGCACGGGCGGATCGATCACGTCCAGGCCGCGTGGCCCAAACTCGGTGCCGAGCTCACGGTCGCCGTCCTGCGCGGGGGTGCCGACGACGCGGGCGGGCTGCTGCTCGACGGCGCCCTCGACCCCGCGGCCGGGGCCGAGGCCGGGCGCCGGCTCACCCTCGGTGACGTGGAGCGCCTCGCCGCCGCGCTGGGCCGCACGCCCCGCCAGCGCACGACCGTCTACGGCGACGCGTCGCCCGAGCGGCAGGCGGTGCTGCGCGAGCTCGCGGCCCCACGATGAGCGAGCCCACCGAGGTCGACGTCGCCGTCGTCGGCGCGGGGTTCGCGGGGATCGGGCTCGGGGTCCGCCTCGCGCGGCGGCGTCGCGAGTCGTTCGTGCTGCTCGAACGCGCGCACGGGGTCGGCGGCACGTGGCGCGACAACCGCTACCCCGGCGTCGCCTGCGACGTCCCGTCGCACCTCTACTCGTTCTCGTTCCGTCCCAAGCCGGACTGGTCGCGGGTGTTCGCACCGGGCGCGGAGATCCACTCCTACCTGCGCGACTGCGCCCGCGACGAGGGCCTCGACCCCCACCTGCGCCTGGGCACCGAGATGCAGCACGCCCGGTGGGACGGGGCGCGGTGGCGGGTCGCGACGTCGGCCGGCACCTACCGGGCCCGCGTGCTCGTCGTGGCCGCCGGACGGCTCTCCGAGCCGCGGATCCCGGAGATCCCGGGCCTGTCGGGGTTCGACGGTCCGGTGTTCCACTCCGCGCGCTGGGACTCCTCCGCCGACCTCGCCGGGCGCCGGGTCGGCGTCGTCGGCACCGGGGCGTCGGCGGCCCAGATCGTGCCCGCGCTGGCCGGGACGGCCGCCGAGCTCGTCGTCTTCCAGCGCACGCCCCCGTGGGTGGTGCCGCGCGGCGACCGCGCCTACTCCGCCGAGGAGCGCCGCGGCTTCGCTCTGGACCCCGGCGCCGAGCGGGCGCTGCGCGAGGAGCTGTTCGACGACGCCGAGCGCGCCATCGACGCCCGCCGCCGCGTGCGCCCCGACATCGACCGTCTGCGCCGCCGCGCCCTGGACCACCTCGCCGCGCAGGTGCCCGACCCGCGGCTGCGGGCCCTGCTCCGGCCCGACTACGAGATCGGTTGCAAGCGCATCGTCATCTCCGACGACCTCTACCCCGCGCTGTCCCGCGACGACGTCACCCTCGAGCCCAGCGCACTCGCCCGCGTCGAGAAGTCGGCGGCGGTCGCGGCGTCGGGCGCCCACCACCCGCTCGACGCCCTCGTGCTCGCCACCGGCTTCTGGACCACCCGCCTGCCGTTCGCCCAGCGCATCGAGGGCCGCCACGGGCTGCTGGCCGAGCGGTGGGCCGGCGGCATGACCGCGCACGCCTCCACCGCGGTGCACGGCTTCCCCAACATGTTCGTGCTCAACGGGCCCAACGCGAGCCTCGGGCACAACTCCGCGGTCTACATGATCGAGACGCAGATCGACCACGTCCTCGGCGCGCTCGACCACCTCGCCGCGCGGCCCGGCGTGCCGCTGGAGGTCACCGCCGAGGCCGAGGCGGCGTACACCCGCGAGATCGACGCGATGGCCGCCGACACGGTGTGGCTCCAGGGCGGGTGCCGCAGCTGGTACGTCGACGAGGACAGCGGGCGGCTGACGCTGCTGTGGCCGGGGACGGCGCGGTCGTTCCGGGCCCGCAACGGGACGTTCGACCCCCGGCCCTACGGCGCGGCCGGCGCGTGACCCTCGGCCACGCGGGGTAGCTACGGGCCGCGCGGGCGGTCCGGTCCGCGCCCGTCGGGGACCGCGAGAGGACGCCGCCCGCCATGACCAGCGCCAGCACGACCGACACGGACCACGGAGCGGGGTCGAGCGAGCCGACCCGGATGGAGAAGCTGCGCGCCCGTTATCCGTGGCTCGACCACCTGATCCGCGCGGCGACCCGCTACACCGAGAAGCACGGCGACCACTACGCCGCGGCCATCACCTTCTTCTCCATCCTCGCCCTCGTCCCGCTGCTGATGGTCGCGTTCGCCGCCGCCGGGTTCGTGCTGGCCAACAACCAGGAGCTGCTCACCCAGCTGCAGCAGGGCATCACCGCCGCGGTGCCGCCCGGGCTCGGCGATCTGATCAACGGGGTCATCGAGCAGGCGATCGCGCAGCGCAACGCGGTCGGCGTCATCGGCCTCCTGGGCGCCCTGTTCACCGGGCTCGGGTGGATGGGGAACCTCCGGGAGGCCCTGTCCGAGCAGTGGGACCAGCGCGACGAGCCGCCGTCGATCCTCAAGCGCTACGGCGGCGACCTGCTCGCCATGATCGGCCTCGGGCTCGCCTTCGCGCTCTCCTTCGCCGTCACCGCGGTCGGGACGGGGCTCTCGAACACCGTCCTCGAGTTCCTGGGCCTCGGTGACGAGTCCTGGGCGCGGTTCCTGTTCTTCCTCGCCGGCCTCGCGATCACGCTGGCGGCGAACTGGTTGGTGTTCCTCTGGGTGATCGCCCGGCTGCCCCGCGAGCCGGTCACCCTGCGCTCGGCGGTCCGCGCCGCCCTGCTCGGTGCGGTCGGCTTCGTGATCCTCCAGCAGGTCATGACCGTCTACATCGCGAGCGTCACGAGCTCGCCCGCCGGCGCGGCGTTCGGGCCGATCATCGGTCTGCTGGTGTTCACCAACTTCGTCTCGCGCTTCATCCTCTTCGTCACCGCCTGGGCCGCCACGCTCAAGGAGAACCAGCGCGAGGAGCTGCCCGAGCCCGCGCCGGTGATCGTCCGCCCGGCGGTCACCGTGGGCCGCACCCCCGGCCCGCGGGCCACGGCCGGGCTGCTCGGGGCGGGCGCGCTGCTCGGCGTGCTCGGCCTCGGACTCGGGGGCCGGCGCCGCGACCGCGGCTGAGCTCACGGACCGGCGTCGGCCGGCGGCCCCAGCCACGCGCACGCCATCAGCGCGAGCTCGACGTCGAGGCGGTCGCCCCCGAGCGGCCGACCGCGCACCTCGTGGGCGCGGGCGACCCGGTACTTGACCGTGTTGCGGTGCACCCGCAGCCGGCGGGCCGTGGCCGCGAGGCTCCCGCCCGTCGCCAGGAACGTCCGCAGCGTCTCGCGCAGCCGGGCGACGGCGGGGTCGGGGTCGGCCAGCGGCCCGAGGACCCGGCGGGTCCAGGCCCACGCGCCGTCGCGGTCGGCGCACAGCAGGGCCACGGCGCCGACCTCGTCGAACAGCGTCACCCTCGGCGGGTCCACCTCGACGGCGAGGGCGACGTCGTGGGCGCGCCGGGCCTGGTCGTGGGTGGTGCGGAAGCCCTCGACGCCGGCCATCGGTGCCCCGGCCGCCACCCGCAGGCCCGGTGCGTGGCGGGCGAGCACGGCCTCCACGACCGCGCGGGAGGGGGTGGTGTCGTCGCGGCACGGCAGCCACGCCCAGGCGCTGTCGCCGTCCCACGGCACCACGAGCGGGCGGCCGGCGGCGTCCAGCGCGGTGCCGAGGTCCAGCGCGACCCGCTCGAGCGCGCCGAACGGGGCCTCCGCGCTCGGCGAGGACACGACGAGCCCGAGGTGGACCGCGGAGAACCGGTAGCCCAGCGTCGACTCCACGGCCAGCCGGTCGTCCGGCCCGGCCGGAGTCCGCCCGGCGAGGACGTCACGCACCCGGGCCACACGCAGCGCGTGCCGGCTGCGGCGCCCGCGGTCACGTTCGGCCTCGTAGGCCGCCACGACCTGCTGGGTCACGTGGTCGACGTACTCCATGACCACCAGCACGATGCGCTGCGACGCCGCCGCGGCCGCCGCCCCGGGGCGTCGTGCCGCCTCGGCGAACGCCCACTCCATGAGGTGCGCCTGGCCGACCCGGTAGGCCCGGATCAGCGCGTTGACGGGCACCTCGCGCTGCGCCAGCCGCCGGGCGTAGGCGACGGCCGCGGCCGGGGGCTCGACGCCGCGCGGGTCCAGGTCGTGGCGCAGCACGTGCAGGATCGTCTCGACGTTTCCCTCGACGCTCGCGCCGAGCAGGTCGCGCAGGCCGGGGTCGCCGCGCAGCTCGTCGATGCGCGTCGCGAGCACGTCGCTGATGGACGCGCTGACCTCCGTGCGCCGCGGGGCGAGCGCCGCCGCGACCTCGGCCACCGCGTCGCCGCCGGCGCCGTCGGTCCCGGCGTCGCTGCCGCGACGGTCGGGCTCGATGGTCACCACCCGCGATCACCACCCGAGCGCCCGCCGACGGCCGCCGTCGGCCCTCCGCGCGACCGTAGCTTCCGTCGCGGTCGGCGACCAGCACGCGACCCCCCGTGACGTCCTGGGGACAAGGTCGCCCCCGACGTTCGTCCCGGGGGGACGAGCGCGCACGCTGTGGTGCCGGTCACGGTGAGGGGGACCCGATCCCCGACCCCGGGAGCCCCCGTGCCCGTCCACCCCGAGGCCCAGACCCTGCTCGACGCGCTCGCCGAGCAGGGCATGCCGCCCATCGAGTGCATGACCGTGCCGCAGGCCCGCGAGGCCTGCGCGGCGTTCATCGACCTGCAGCCGCCGCCCGAGGACGTCGCCGACGTGACCGACCGGACGATCCCCGGCCCCGCGGGCGACATCCCGGTGCGGATCTACACGCCGGCGGGCGCCGGGCCCCGCGGCGTGCTCGTCTACTTCCACGGCGGCGGCTGGGTGATCGGCGACCTCGAGACCGTCGACCGGCCCTGCCGCACGTTCGCCAACGCCGCCGACGTCGTCGTGGTGTCCGTCGACTACCGGCTGGCCCCCGAGCACGTGCAGCCCGCGGCCTTCGACGACTGCTACGCCGCCACCGTGTGGGTCGCCGAGCACGCCGACGAGCTGGGCGTCGACCCGACCCGGCTGGCGGTCGGCGGGGACTCGGCCGGCGGGCACCTCGCGGCCGCGGTCAGCCTCGCCGCCCGCGACCGGCGCGGCCCGGAGATCGCGTTCCAGATGCTGCTCTACCCGGTCGTCGACTTCGACTGGACGAGCCCCTCGATCACCGACAACGGCGAGGGGTACCTGCTCGGACGGGCCACCATGCAGTGGTTCTGGGCGCACTACCTGGGTGCGACGGACCCGGGGGACGACCCGATCGCCTTCCCGCTGCGCGCCGGGGACGTCTCCGGGCTGCCCCCGGCGTTCGTCGGCACCGCCGAGTACGACCCGCTGCGTGACGAGGGCGAGGCCTACGCCCGCAAGCTCGAGGCGGCCGGCACCACCGTCACCGCGACCCGCTACGACGGCATGATCCACGGCTTCCTCTGGACGCTGGGCGCCACGCCGTCGGGCACCCGCATGGTCGACGACGCCGTCGCCGCCCTCCGCCCCGCGCTGCGCTCCACGGCCGCGGCCGCCTGAGACCCGAGGAGGGACCATGACCGTCACCGAGACCCGCCCGTCGAACGCCGGCGAGGACACCGGCGGCGTCGAGCACGTCGACGTCGTCGTCATCGGGGCCGGCGTGTCCGGCATCGACGCCGGACACCACCTGCGCGAGCGCTTCGGAGACAAGACGTTCGCCATCCTCGAGAAGATGCCCGGCCGGGGCGGCACGTGGTGGACCCACCGCTTCCCGGGCGCCCGCTCCGACTCGGATCTGTTCACCTACGGCTACGCGCACAAGCCGTGGCGCGGGCCGTCGATCGCCACCTCCGAGGAGATCACCAACTACCTCGACGAGGTGATCGAGGAGGACGACCTCAAGGCGGCGATCCGCTACCGGCACGAGGTGACCGCGGCGTCCTGGTCGTCGGCCGAGCAGCGCTGGACCCTCGACGTCCACCGCGACGACACCGGCGAGAACCTGCAGATGACCTGCGGCTTCCTCTGGATGTGCCAGGGCTACTACAACCACCAGGACCCCTACCGCCCCGACTGGCCCGGCACGGACCGCTACCGGGGTGTCATCGTCCACCCGCAGACCTGGCCCGAGGACCTCGACTGGGAGGGCAAGCGCGTCGTCGTCATCGGCAGCGGCGCGACGGCGGCGACGGTCGTCCCGGCGATGGCGGAGAAGGCCGCGCACGTGACGATGCTGCAGCGCACGCCGACGTTCGTCGCGGCCGTGCCCAAGACCCACGAGCTCGCGGTCCAGCTGCGCGCGCTCGACATCCCCGAGGAGTGGACCCACGAGATCCTCCGCCGGGCCTACATCGAGCAGTTCAACGAGCTGACCCGCATGTGCCTGGAGACCCCGGAGGAGGCGCGGACCTGGCTCCTCGACGAGATGCGGCCATACCTTCCCGAGGGCTACGACGTCGAGAAGGACTTCAACCCGGGGTACCGCCCGTGGCAGCAGCGGATCGCGGTGGTGCCCGACGGCGACATCTTCACCGCCATCAGGGAGGGCCGGGCGTCGGTGGTCACCGACACCATCGACACCTTCACCGAGACCGGGATCCGGACCTCGTCGGGCGAGGAGCTCGAGGCGGACATCGTCGTGTCCGCCACCGGGTTCAACCTCACCGCCCTCGGCGACATCCCGTTCACCGTGGACGGCGAGCCGGTCGACGTGTCGCAGCGGATCACCTGGCGCGGGATCATGATCTCGGGTATCCCGAACATGGCCTACGTCTTCGGCTACTTCCGGCACAGCTGGACGCTGCGCGCCGACCTCGTCTCCGACCTCGTGTGCCGCCTGCTGGCGCACATGGAGGCCCGGGGCGCGACGACGGTGACCCCGACGCTGCGGCCCGAGGACGCCGACATGGAGATCCGGCCGTGGTCGGACCCGGAGAACTTCAACTCCGGCTACGTCATGCGCAGCCAGCACAAGATGTTCAAGCAGGGCGACCGGGCGCCGTGGACGCACATGCACGAGTACGCCGAGGAGCGCCACACCCTGCCCGCCGCCGACCTCGACGACGGGACGCTGCAGTACGACTGACCCTCACCGACTGACCCTCACCGACTGGCCCTCACCGCAGCGACGAGCGACGCACCTTGCCCGCGTCGTCGCGCAGCGGTCCCTCCGAGCGCCGCCACGCCCGTGGCCGCTTGGCCGGGGACAGCCGCGCGGCGACGTGGGCGTCGAGCTCGGCGTCGGTGACGTCCCGGTCGGTCTGCACCACCGCGTGCGGCACCGAGCCGAGGTCGTCGTCGGGGGCGGGCACCACGACGGCCGAGACGACCGCGGGGTGCTCGAGGACCGCGGCCTCGACCTCCGCCGGGTACACGTTCTGGCCGCCGACGACGATCATGTCGGCGGCGCGGTCGGCCAGGTACAGATAGCCGTGGGCGTCGAACCAGCCCATGTCGCCGAGCGACTCCCAGCCGTCGGGTCGGCGGCGGGGCTCGGCGCCGAGGTATCGGTAGGTCACCCGGCCCGGCTCGGGGCGCAGCCACACCTCGCCGACCTCGCCGACGGCGCACACCCGGTCGTCGGCAGGGTCGACCGGGCGGACCTCGATCTCGCCGCCGGTCACGCGACCCACCGAGCCGGGGTGCTCGAGCCACTCCCGGCCCGTGATCGTCGTGCGGGCCTGCGCCTCGGTGCCCGCGTAGCCCTCGAGGACGCGGTCGGGCCCCAGCCAGTCGATGACCGCGCGCTTGACCGCCGGCGGGCAGGGCGCGCCGATGTGGAACAGCGTGCGCAGGGCGGGCAGCGCCGGACGCTCGGCGAGCATCACCATCCGGCGCATCATCGTCGGCACGGCATAGATCCAGGTCGCGGCGTGGGTGGCGGCGAGCTCGACCGCGCGCGCGGCGTCGAACCGGCCCATGAGCACGACGTGGTTGCCGGTGAGCAGCCCGAGCAGGGAGAACAGGTACGGCGCGTTGTGGCACAGCGGCGCCGTGCACAGGAACGTGCCGTCGGGCTCGATCCGGTAGACCGGCGCGCGCGCCGTGACCGTCTCGAACGTGCCCGGCTCGCCGGCGAGGATGACCTTCGGACGCCCCGTCGAGCCACCCGACGTCGGCGCCTTCCACGCGGGCGGCGGGGGGACGGGCGGCGGCGGGGTCGCGGGCCCGGTGGGCTCGTGCCCCAGCGGCAGGACGGTGGTGCCCTCGGGAGCGACCGCCGGATCCGTGCCGGGCGCCAGCCCGGCGACCACCGGCGGGCGCACGACCTCGAGGACCGCGGCCAGCTCGCCCGGCGCCAGCCGGTGCGACAGCGGCTGCGGCACCGCGCCGAGCTTCCACGCCGCGAGCGTCAGCGCGTAGTGCCCGGCGACGTTGGGCAGCGCGATCGAGACGAGATCCCCGTGCGCGACACCGTGCCCGGCGAGCTCGTGGGCCCAGCGATCGGCGTGGGCGTCGAGCCGCGCGAACGTCCACGTGCTCGTGTCGTCGGTGACGGCGGGACGGTCGGGGTGCGTCGCCGCGAGGCGCGTGGACGTCTCGCCGAGGGGCTCGGGCATGCCCGCGATCCTGCGCCCGGCGGCCGTCACCCGCCGGGTCGGCCGACACCGCCGCGTCGGCGCAGCGCGGCGTCGGCCACGCCCAGCAGCCGGTCCAGCTCCGGGTCGCCGGTCAGCGGAGCCGCTGCCCAGTCGCTGAGCTCGTCCTCCTCCTCGACGGGGGCGAGCGGCCGCAGCCGGGCCAGCGCGCGGTGCTGTGCGACGCGGACCGCGCCGGGTGTGGAGCCGACGGCCTGCGCCGTCTCCTCGGCGGAGAGCCCGTTCGCGAGCCGCAGCACGAGGATCTCCCGCTGACGCGCCGGGAGCTCGTCGAGGAGGCGGTGCACCAGTTGGCGCCGGGCTCCCCGCAGGGCGAGGTCCTCCGGGCCGGGCCCGTGGTCGGGAGTCTCCGGGTCCGGCTCGGCGACCGTGGGTGCCGCGCCCCGGGACCGGCGCCGCACGGCGTCGACGCACTTGTGGGCCGCGATGCCGTACACGAACGCGAGGAACGGCTTGCCCTCGTCGGTGTAGCCCGGCAGCGCCCGGAGGACGGCGAGGAGCACGTCCTGGGCGACGTCCTCGGCGGCATGGGGGTCGGTGCGGGCCGTGCGGGCGCGGCAGTAGCGCAGGACCAGGGGCCGCAGCAGCGCGAGGAGGCGATCCAGCGCCACTCGATCACCGTCGAGGACGGCCTCGACGAGGCGGTCGAGGTCGGCGGTGCGTGCGGGGTCAGGCGTCACCGTCGTCCTCCTTCAGCAGCCCGCGCAGGCGACGGCGGGCGCGCAGCACGCCGGCGCGCACGTCCTTCACCGCGATCCCGAGCACGGCGGCGGTCTCGGGCCAGCTGAAGTCCTGGACGATCACCATCATGATCTCGCGCTCGGCCGGGGGCAGCCGACGGATCGCGCGGTACACGGTCAGCTCCTCCTCCCGGCACACCATGGCGAAGGCGGGGTCGTCGTCCCACGGGCTGCGTCGCAGCGTGCGGTCGAGCACCTCCTGCAGGTCGTCCGCCGGGACCTCGCCGCGGGCGCGGGCCCGGCGCTCCTCCGAGCGCGCGAGGTTGACCATCGTGGTGCGGGCGAAGGCCCACCGCGTGGCCGCGATCGGCGGCCGGATGGTCGGCCAGCGCCGGTACAGGACACGCACCGTGCCCGACACCAGCTCGTGGTGGTCGGCGCCGCTCTGGATCGCGAGGGCCCACGCGAGGCGGCCGAGCCGGGGCACGTGGTCGACGAGGAACTCCTCGAAGTCGTCACGGCTCATCCGCGCTGGTCGTGGGCAGTCGTGGTCACGGCACGACGTCTGGCTGTCACGAAGGCTCCCCCCGAGAGACCGTCGATGGCGTCACCCCGGAAGGGCGCCACGAGCCCACTCGAGCACACCTCGTGACATGGATCACTCGTGCGGGTGGCCGGCGCGGCGGCGGGGTGCGCCGCCGCGCTCAGCGGCGCCCGGCGCGCAGGGCGAGGAGGCCGCCGAGCCCGGCGAAGACCGCGACCAGGAGCAGGGGGGTGCCCCACGACCCGGCGGCGCCGGAGTCCGGGGCGACGGCGCTCGGGTCCCCGGCCTCCTCGCCGTACCCGTCGGCGGACCCGTTCGCCCCGTTCTCGGGCACCCCGTCGGTGAGCGTGCCGACGCCCTGCGGGTCGGGGAGGGCGAAGCCGTGGTCGAGCAGCGCGCTCGCCTGCTGGTACATCGGCACGGGCCGTTGCTCGCCCCGCATCAGCACGACGACGAGCCGCCGGCCGTTCCGCTCGGCGGCGCCGATGAACGTGTGCCGGGCGTCGTCGGTGAAGCCGGTCTTGCCGCCGAGGTAGCCCGGATAGCCCGTGGTCAACAGGCGGTTGTCGTTGACCACCTCGAACGGCGGGTTGGGCCCGTGGCCGGGGAACGGGATGCGGCGGGTGGCGACGGCCTGGGCGAACGCGGGCTCGCGCATCGCGGCGCGGAAGATCGAGGCGAGGTCGTAGGCCGACGACTGCATCCCCGGCCCGTCGAGCCCGGACGGTGTCGCCGCGCGGGTGTCGAGCGCGCCGAGCTCGCGGGCGGTGCTGTTCATCAGGTCGACGGTGGCCGGGACGGAACCGGTCAGCCGCACGGCCAGCGCGTGGGCGGCGTCGTTGCCCGACGCCATCATCATCGCGTCGAACACCTGGCGGATCGTGTACTGCCCGCCGGGCCCCATGCCGACCCGCGTGCCCTCCTGGTCGGCGTCCTCCTGGGTCCCGGTGATCGTCTCGTCGAGCGGGAGCCGGCGCGCCACGAGCAGGCCCGTCAACGTCTTCATCAGCGACGCCGGCCGCAGCCGCGCGTGCGGGTTGCGCGCGGCGAGGACCTCGCCGCTGTCGAGGTCGGCGAGCACGTAGGACACCACGCCGACCGGTGGCGCCGCGGGCGCACCGGGCGCGACCACGTCACCGCACGACCCCATCGCGGGGCCGCCGATCGGCGGGTCGGGAACCGGCAGGGGGGTGGGCTCGGGCTGTCCGGGCTCGGGGACCTCCGAGCTGTCCACGGGCGGCCCGGGCGCGGTGCCGAAGGGGCAGGACGCGTGGCCGGGCAGGGCGGGACCCGCGGGGCTCGCTCCGGCCACGCCGGGTAGCGCGGACAGCCCGATCGCCAGGGCCGCGGTCACCGTCGCCAACCGCCGTCGGGTGCGCACCGGCGGGACAGTAGCCGCCGGAGTGTGCGGGCCGGGCACGGGTCGGGAGTGCGGCGTGGTGGGGGAGCGAGGGACGCCCTCGCTGCGTCCCACGCAGCCGGGGCGTCCCTCGCTGCGACGCCCCCGCGAGCCCGAGCCGCGGCCGCGCGCTCAGCCCTCGGCGGAGGTGTTCTCCGTCGGCAGCTCGGCGCCGTTGACCTGGCCGTCGCGGACCGCGGACTTGCGCCCCGAGCGGCGGGCGGTCGGGCGCGGGGCCGGCATCGAGCCCGCGGAGCCGCCGCCCGGGCCGAGGATGATCTCGGCGAAGGTGGCCATGGCCTCGTCGAGGTGGCCGGCGTTGCGGCGCTCGGACTCCTCGTTCGCCTGGCGGACCAGGGCGACGACGGCCTCGTGGTCGGGGCGGTTGACGAGCGTGCCGTCGAGGCGGTCCAGGCCGTTCTCCACCGATGTCGACAGGGCGCCGACGCGCTCGCCCAGCCCGTTCTCGACGCCGTCGAGGCGCGCGCCGACCTGGTCGAGCCGCGCCGTCAGGGCGTCGAGGCGGGTGGTGAGCTCGCCGAGCTGGGTCGCGGTCTCCGTGCGGGTGGAGTTCGCGTCGGTGCGGGCGGCCTCGCGGGTCCCGGTGATCTCCTCGGAGACCCCGCGGGCGAGGTCGTCCAGGCGGTCGCGCAGGCTCGCGTCGACGGCGTCGACCCGCTCGCGCATCGGGCCGGTGACCGCGGCGGGCAGCCCGTCGAGGCGCATCTCGTGGCGGTCGAGCCGGTTGTCGAGGTCGTCGAGGCGCTTGTGCAGCCCGGAGAGGCGGTCCTCGAGCCCGTCCATGCGGCCCGCGACGCCCTCGAAGCGCCCCGTGACGCCGTCGAGGCGCCCGTCGAGCTGGGCGAACGGGGTGGCGAGGCGCTCGGCGACGCGGTCGACGAGGCCCTCGACCAGCCGCGCGAGCGACGAGATCGACGACTCCTGGGCGTCGAGCTTGGCGACGGTCTCGTCGAGGCGCTCGGCCAGCACGCTCATCTCGGTGCGGTCGGGCACGTCGGAGAGGCGCTTGCGGATCGCCCCGAGACCGTCCAGCGCCGCGAGCCGGCCGTGGATCTCGTCCAGAGAGTCGAAGATCTGCTGCTGCTCGCTGTCCCGGACCTCGGCCGCCCGCACCAGCATGCTGCGCATGCGGTCGAAGGACATGGTCTGGTTGTTGTCGATCACGCGGCGCCCACTCTCTGGAACTTCCGGCTCGGGGCCGGCCGGTCTCGGCGGGGCCGAAGCGTAAACACCCCTCGGCGCGGCACCCCATCCGGGTGAGGGCCCTGCGCCGGGGGGTCCACCACAAGGGCACCAGGGGTGCTCCCGGGTTCAGTGGCGGCGCAGACGCCCCAGGAAGCGGTCCTCGAGGGCGCGCCAGGCGGCCGCCTCGCGGTCGAACGGCGGCGAGGGCGTCAGGCGCGTCGGGTCGGGCCGCACGACGAACGACACGAGCCAGCCGAGGCTCTCCGAGGGGGCGAGCGCCTCGCGGGTGCGGGTCTCGCCGGCCCAGGCGGCGGCGTCGGTGACGAGCTCGACGGCCAGCTCGAGCTGCTCGGCGTCGACGACGTCCGGGCCCTCGCCGAGGTCGTCGGCCAGCCCGGAGAGGACGTACTGGTTCTCGGGCGCGACCTCGATCTCCAGGTCCCCACCGGTCGCCGCCGACACGACCTCGTCCCAGGTGCTGACCTCGGCGAGGTCGTGGCCGGCCTCGCCCTCGCCGGCGATCCAGGTGCGCAACGCGCGCGCCGAGGAGAAGACCTCGATCGTCCCGCCCGAGCCCAGGAACACCGGCTCGTCGTCGAGGTAGCACCGCAGGGTGATCACCTCGCCGTCCGGTGTCGTGATGCCGATCGGGTCGATGCCGACCTCCTCCCAGAAGCCCTCCTCGGGCTCCTCCGCGGCGTCGACGAGGTCGGAGCGCAGCGACTCGCCCGCGGCGTCCGCGCGCAGGTCCGCCGGCGCGTCAGCCAGGGGGCCTGTCGCAGCGGCGTCCTTCGGGTCGTCGGCGACCGCCTCCGGGTCGGCGGCGTCGCCGTCGACGTTCTCGGCCGGGGCGGCGGGCTCGCCCTGCGGGTCGGGGTCCAGGTCGCCGCCGGGCGCGGGGGTGGCGGTCGCGCGCAGGCGGGCGGCACGGTCGGAGTCCACCGCGGGCGTGGTGACCATCGCGTCCAGCGCGTCGACGACCTCGTCCCAGCGCTCGTCGACCACCTCGGCGAGCTCGGCCCACAGCGCCTGCCCGTCCCGGCCCATGAACGCGGGCGGCCCCGCGGACAGCGCGGCGAACGCCGGCGTCGCGTCCAGCACCTCGTGCACGACCTCGAGGTCGCAGACGTCGGCCAGCGACCGGCACATCGCCGCCACCTCGGCGAGGTCGTCGAGGGTGAAGGTGTCGGGGTCGCCGGCCACGAGCTCGGGCACGCCGACGACGTCGTAGCGCTGCACGTCCTCGGGGGTCAGCTCGTCCACCGAGAGCTTGACGACGACGGGCCACGCGGGGTGGTCGGCGAGGTCGTGCTCCTGGCCCGACTCCTCCGCCGCCGCGATCCAGGCCGCGAGGTCGGCGGCGTCGGCGAAGGCGAACAACGCCTCGTCGTCGCCGAGGAAGGCCTCCCACTCCTCGCCGTCCTGGCGCCACCGCGGGGCCCACAGCGTGACGAGGTCGCCGCCCGTCAGGGCCAGCGTGATCGGGATGATGTCCTGCGCCATGCCGAGCGGCCTCCGCGAGCCGGGGGAGTGCGTGCGCGGCGCACCCTATGCCGACGGCCGTGACCTGCCCGTACCGGCGTGACACGCTGCGCGGCGTGGACCTGCTGCGCACCCCGGACGACCGCTTCGCCGACCTGCCCGGATTCGGCCTCGAACCGCGGTACGTGGAGGTCGAGGACCCCGACGGCGGCGGGGACGGCATCCGCGTCGCCACCTACACCGCCGGACCGGACCGCGCGCCGACCGTGCTCATGCTCCACGGCGAGCCCACGTGGTCCTTCCTCTACCGCCACGTGATCGACGCGGTGGTCGCGGCGGGCCTGCGGGCCGTGGCCGTCGACCTGGTCGGGTTCGGGCGCTCCGACAAGCCGGCCCACGTCGCCGACCACAGCTACGCCCGCCACGTCACCTGGACCCGCCAGGCGCTCGACGCGCTCGGCGAGCGCGAGCTCGTGCTGCTCGGGCAGGACTGGGGTGGGCTGATCGGCCTGCGCCTGGTCGCGCAGGACCCCGGGCGCTTCCCCGCCGTCGTCGCGGCCAACACCGGGCTGCCGACCGGCGACCGGGACATGCCCGAGGTCTGGTGGAGCTTCCGGCGGGCGGTGGAGAAGGCCGAGCTGTTGGACGTGGGGCGGCTGGTCGCGTCCGGGTGCGTCCGCGGCCTCGCCGAGGACGTCCGCGCGGCCTACGACGCGCCGTTCCCCGACGAGAGCTACAAGGCCGGTCCGCGGGCGATGCCCCTGCTCGTGCCGACGCGTCCCGACGACCCGGAGAACGGGCCGAACCGCGCGGCGTGGGAGGCGCTGGGCCGCTACGAGCAGCCGTTCCTCGTGGCCTTCGCGGACTCGGACCCGATCACCGGCGCGATGGGCCCGATCCTGCAGCGCCACGTCCCCGGCGCGGTCGGGCTCGCGCACCCGGTGGTCGCCGACGCCGGGCACTTCCTGCAGGAGGACGCGGGTCCCCGCCTCGGGCAGATCGTCGCGTCGTTCGTCCAGGCCGACCGCCGGCGCACGCCCCCGGGCGGCGAGCCGGGCTGATCCGCCGCGGGGACGACGGCTAGCGTCCGGCCGCATGCCGGAGCCCCGGGTCGTGCGCCACCCGCTCGTCGACATCCGCCTGACCACGCTGCGGGACGAGCGCACCGACCGCGCGACGTTCCGCGCCGCGGTGCGTGAGCTGACCGCGATGGTGGTCTACGAGGCGATGCGCGACGCGCCGACGACCCCGACGGAGATCACCACGCCGGTGGCCACGACCACGGGTGCCGTCCTGGCGAACCCGCCGGTGCTCGTGCCCGTGCTGCGCGCGGGGCTGGGGATGGCGGAGGCGGCGCACGCCCAGGTGCCCGGCGCGGTGATGGGCTTCGTCGGCGTGGCCCGCGACGAGGAGACGCTGCGGCCGACCCCGTACATGGCCTCGCTGCCCGCCGACCTCGCCGGTATCCCGGTGCTCGTCCTCGACCCGATGCTCGCCACCGGCGGGTCGATGGCCCACACGATCGACCTGCTCGCCGAGCGCGGCGCCGACGACGTCACCGCCGTCTGCCTCGTCGCCGCACCCGAGGGCGTCGCCCGCCTCGGCGAGGCCCACCCGTCGGTCGAGGTCGTGGCGGCCGTCGTCGACGAGCGGCTGGACGAGCGCGGCTACATCGTGCCCGGGCTCGGGGACGCGGGGGACCGGCAGTTCGGCGCGATGCCGTAGGTGCGCTCCGCGCTCGTGAGCAGAAACGCGTGCCATAGCCCCTGCCCTAGCCCCTCGAACTGCTCACGTGCGCGGAGCGCACCCGTGGCGGTCGCGGTGGCGCATCCGTGGAGGATGGACGGTATGAGCATCCCCGTGCTGACCGCCGTGGCGTGGCCCTACGCCAACGGCCCGCGGCACATCGGCCACGTCTCCGGTTTCGGTGTGCCCTCCGACGTCTTCTCGCGCTACCAGCGCATGGTCGGCAACCGGGTGCTCATGGTCTCGGGCACCGACGAGCACGGCACGCCGATCCAGGTGCAGGCCGACGCGGAGGGCACGACGCCGCGCGAGCTCGTCGACCGGTACTCGCGGGTGATCCAGGACGACCTCGTCGGGCTCGGCCTGTCCTACGACCTCTTCACGCGCACCAGCACCGACAACCACCACCGCGTCACCCAGGACCTGTTCCGCGCGCTGTGGGCCAACGGGTACGTGCGCACCGAGAAGACCCTGGGCGCGATCAGCCCGTCCACCGGCCGCACGCTGCCCGACCGCTACATCGAGGGCACGTGCCCGATCTGCGGCTACCCGAGCGCGCGCGGCGACCAGTGCGACAACTGCGGCAACCAGCTCGACCCCGCCGACCTCATCAACCCGCGGTCGCGGATCAACGGCGAGATCCCGCAGTTCGTCGAGACCGAGCACCTGGTGTTCGACCTGCCCGCGTTCTCGAAGTCGCTGGCGTCGTGGCTCGACACCCGTACCCACTGGCGCCCGAACGTCCTGAACTTCAGCCGGCGGCTCGCCGACGACCTCAAGCCGCGCGCGATCAGCCGTGACCTCGACTGGGGCGTGCGCATCCCGCTCGACGGCTGGCAGGACCAGCCGATGAAGCGCTTCTACGTCTGGTTCGACGCCGTCATCGGCTACCTGTCGGCGTCGGTCGAGTGGGCGGGACGCACCGGCGACCCGGACGCGTGGAAGCAGTGGTGGTGCGACCCCGAGGCCCTGTCGTACTACTTCATGGGCAAGGACAACATCACCTTCCACTCGGTGATGTGGCCGGCGTTCCTGCTCGGGCACAACGGCGAGGGCGACCGGGGTGGCGAGGTCGGGGCGTTCGGGCACCTCAACCTGCCCACCGAGGTCGTCAGCTCCGAGTTCCTGACGATGAGCGGCTCGAAGTTCTCCACCAGCCGCGGCACCGTCATCTACGTCGGCGACTTCCTGCGCGAGTTCGGCCCGGACGCGCTGCGCTACTTCATCTCGGTCGCCGGCCCGGAGAACCAGGACACCGACTTCACCTGGGACGAGTTCGTCCGGCGCACGAACTTCGAGCTGGCCAACGAGTGGGGCAACCTCGTCAACCGGTCGGTCTCGATGGCCGCCAAGAACGTCGGCGCCGTCCCCGAGCCGACGGTCCCGGACCCCGCCGACGAGGCCCTGCTGGCCCAGTCGCGGGCGGCGTTCGACACCGTCGGCGGCCACCTCGCGCGCTCGCGGTTCAAGCAGGCGATCTCCGAGGCGATGCGCGTCGTCGGCGAGGCCAACGCCTACCTGAGCCAGCAGGAGCCCTGGAAGCGCAAGGACGACCCGGCCCGCCGCGACACGATCCTGCACACGGCACTGCAGGTCGTGCAGGACGCGAACACGCTGCTCACCCCGTTCCTGCCGCATGCCGCGCAGAAGGTGCACGAGGCCCTCGGGGGTACCGGGGTGTGGGCCGAGCAGCCGCACCGCGAGGACGCCGGCGTGTCCGGGGAGCTGGGCACGAGCCACTCGGTGCTCACCGGGGACTACGCGCACGAGCAGGCGCGCTGGACGTCGACCCCGATCCCGGTCGGCCGGCCGCTGTCGCGCCCCACGCCGCTGTTCGCCAAGCTCGACCCGTCGCTGGGCGAGACCGGCCCGTCGTGGGCACCGATCGCGACCGATGGCTGAGGGCTCGAAGAAGAGCGACCGAGAACCGGGACGGCGCGCCGACAGGGTCCCGCCGCCCGTGCCCGAGCCGATCGGGCCGCCGGTGGTGGACGCGCACACCCACCTCGACGCGTGCGGGGCCCGGGAGCCCGGGGTCCTCGCGCAGGTGCTCGACCGCGCGACGAGCGCGGGGGTCGCGGCGATGGTCACCACCGCCGACGACCTCGCCTCGGCCCGCTGGGCGGCGTGGGCGGCGGACACCGACGAGCGGGTGTTCGCCGCGGTGGGCCTGCACCCGACGCGGTCGAACGACCTCACCGACGACGCGCGGCGCGCCATCGAGGAGCTGACGGCGCTGCCGCGGGTCGTCGCGGTGGGGGAGTCGGGGCTGGACGACTACTGGACGACGCGCCGCGAGGACTGTGCCCCCCTCGACGTCCAGCGCGAGGCGTTCGCCTGGCACATCGACCTGGCCAAGCGCACCGGGCTCCCGCTGGTCGTCCACGACCGGGACGCCCACGACGCGATCCTCGACGTGCTCACCGCCGAGGGCGCGCCGCCGATGACCGTCTTCCACTGCTTCTCCGGCGGCCCCGAGCTCGCGCGCCGCTGCGCCGAGGAGGGCTGGTACGCGTCGCTGTCGGGCACCGTGACCTTCCGGAACGCGAACGCCGCCGAGCTGCGACGAGCGGCACAGCAGGTGCCCGGCGAGCTCGTCCTCGTCGAGACCGACGCCCCGTTCCTGACTCCGCACCCGTACCGCGGTCGGCCGAACGAGCCCTACTGCATCCCCCACACGGTGCGCGGCCTCGCGGAGCTCCGTGACGAACCGGCGGAGCGGTTGGCCGAGACCAGCGCCCGGAACGCCCAGCGGGCCTTCCGACTGGCCGAACAGCCTCAACCTTCACGCTCCGTGGAACGAAGGGGCACGCAGTGACCACGTTCGTCGTCGCCGGAGGGCCGTTCGGCGCACCACGGTCGTGTCGGCTTGATGGTCGCGACACCCAACTCGTTACCGTGCTGTGACTCGCCGGGGTGGAGCCACCCCCGAGACCCGCGTGGTGGGGACTCCCCAGGTCGCCACCACGGGGAGGACGGCACGAGGTCGTGACGCTCTCCTCAAGGGTCGGCTCCTGCCCGGACGTACGGACGATGTGGACTCCCCCGTGCCTGTGCGCTCCCTGCTCGCCCTGAGGTCCTCCTCGTACACCCTGCTCGCCGTGGCGGCCGCCCGATGAGCGCCGACACCGCCACCGCGCGCGGCCGCGGCCCCGCCGACACCGGCGAGACCGACACCGCGGGCCTGCCGATCGTCGACCCCCGGCACCCCGGTGAGGGCTGGTACGGGACCGAGTACGGCACCGGCTACGGATACGGCTCGGCGTACGACGTCGAGTACGGGTCGGACTACGGGTACGACGCCGCGCACGAGTTCGGCTACGACACGGCCTACGGCACGCGTGCCGGCGAGCCGCCGAGCTGGTTCGACGACATCACCGGTCCGCTGCCGGTGGCCCGCGGCGAGGCGTCCGGGGCCATCGCGCTGCCCGACCTCGACGAGTGGAACGACCTCGAGGCCGCCGCCGCTGAGCAGGCCGAGCAGGACCTGCGCGACGCCGCGCCGGCCGGGCTCACCGGGCTGGAGGACCCGGAGCGCCTGACCACCGAGACCAGGCGCCGCTCGACCGCCGTCAAGGGCGGCGTCGCGGTGGCCCTGCTGGCCGTCGCGGCCGGCGGCAGCACGGCGGTCGCGCTGGACAAGGAGGTCACGGTCACGGTCGACGGCGTCGACCAGGTCGTGCACACCTTCTCCTCCGACGTCGCGGGCGCCCTGGAGAGCGGCGACATCGAGCTCGGCCCCGGCGACCAGCTCGCCCCGGGTCCCGACGCCGCGGTGAACGACGGCGACCACCTCGTCCTCAACCGCTCGCGCGACGTCGCCCTCATGGTCGACGGCCGCCCGCAGACGATCACGACGACGGCCCGCACCGTCGCGGACGCGCTGGCCCAGCTCGGCCTGCCCACGGACGGTGTCGTCACGTCGGCGCCGATGAGCGCCGCCATCCCGGTCAACGGGATGAACCTCGACGTGCGCGTCCCCAAGACGGTGACCCTGATCGACGGGGCCAACGCCCCCGTCCAGCTCACGACCACCGCGCTCAACGCCGCGGAACTGCTGGCCCAGAACGGGCTGGCCCTGAGCCCGACCGACACGGTCGCGGGCGGCGACACCCTGGCCGGGGGGTCGACCGTCACGGTCACCCGCAACACGGTCACCCAGGTCACCGAGACCCGCCCGATCGCGCCGCCGATGCGCACGGTCGACGACCCCGACCTCGAGGAGGGCGAGACCCGCGTCGAGGAGGCCGGCACGGCGGGCGAGGAGATCGTCACCTGGTCGGTCAACGCCACCAACGGCACCGAGACCGGTCGCACGCAGATCGGCGAGTCGCAGGTCACGCGCCAGCCCGTCGGCGGCGTCATCCATCGCGGCACCAAGCCGAAGAGCTCGGCACCGTCCGTGGGCCGCGGCAAGTGGGACCGCATCGCCCAGTGCGAGTCGACCGGCAACTGGTCGATCAACACCGGCAACGGCTACTACGGCGGCCTGCAGTTCGACCGGAGCACGTGGCGGGCCTACGACGGCGACGAGTTCGCCGCGCTGCCCCACCAGGCCAGCCGCGAGGAGCAGATCGCGGTCGCCGAGCGCGTCCGCGCCGACCGCGGCGGCTACGGCGCCTGGCCGGTCTGCGGCAAGAAGTAGGCCCTTTGCGCTCCGCGCTCGTGCGCGCTTGCCCGTGCCAGGGCACGGGCAAGCGCGCACAGGCGCGCAGCGCCAAGATGACCGCGTGACCGAGCCCGTCCGCCTGCTCGGGGCCTCCGACGTGCGCGCCCTGGCCGCCGAGCTCGACCTGCGTCCCACCAAGCGGCTGGGCCAGAACTTCGTCCACGACGCCAACACCGTGCGCCGCATCGTGCGCCGCGCGGACGTCGGGCCGGACGACGTGGTGCTCGAGGTGGGACCGGGCCTCGGTTCGCTGACCCTGCCGCTGCTCGAGGCGTCGGCGACCGTGGTCGCGGTCGAGATCGATCCGGTGCTGGCCGGGCGCCTGCCGGCCACGGCGGCCGAGCGCGCCCCGGGCCGGGACCTGCGCGTGGTCACCGGCGACGCGCTGCGGCTCGCGCCGGGCGACCTCCCCGTCGCCCCGACCGCGCTCGTCGCCAACCTCCCCTACAACGTCGCCGTGCCCGTCGTGCTGCACCTGCTCGCCGTGCTGCCCGGGCTGCACCGGGGGCTGGTCATGGTGCAGGCCGAGGTGGCGGAGCGGCTCGCCGCGCGCCCGGGCGAACGGGCCTACGGCGCGCCGTCGGCCAAGCTCGCCTGGTACGCCGACGCCCGCCGTGCCGGACCGGTCCCGCGCGCCGTGTTCTGGCCCGTGCCCGGCGTGGACTCCGGGCTGGTCGCGTTCACCCGGCATCCGGCGGGGCCGGGCACCGACGTGCCGCGCGAGGACGTGTTCGCCGTGGTCGACGCCGCCTTCGCCCAGCGCCGCAAGTCCCTGCGCGCCGCGCTCGCCGGGTGGGCGGGCTCGCCGCCGGCGGCGGAGACGGCGCTGCGGGCGGCGGGCGTCGACCCGGGCGCGCGGGGCGAGTCGCTCGACGTGGCCGCGTTCGCCGCGATCGCCCGGGCCGGCCGGCACCCGGTGACGGCGTGAGGACAGCGTGAGGGCCAGGACGTCCGGTGGCGGTCCGTACGCTGGACGGGTGCTCTCCGCCGTCGGACCGCCGGTCACCGTCCGCGTCCCGGCCAAGATCAACCTGCATCTGGCCGTGGGCGACCCGCGCCCCGACGGCTACCACGACCTCGTCACCGTCTTCCAGGCCCTCAACCTGACCGACGAGGTCACCGTGACGACGGTGGTGCCGGGCGCCATCGCGCCGGGCGTCTCCGTGACCACCGTCGACGGCGTCGCCGGTGACGACGTCCCCACCGACACCAGCAACCTCGCGTGGCGGGCCGTCGAGGCCCTCGCGCGCCACGCCGACCGTGACCCCGACGTCCGCGTCGCGCTCCGCAAGGCGATCCCGGTCGCCGGCGGCATGGCCGGCGGCAGCGCCGACGCCGCGGGCGCGCTGCTGGCGACGGCCTCGCTCTGGCGGCTGGACCTGGGGCGCGAGGCGCTGATGGGCATCGCCGCCGAGGTCGGCTCGGACGTCGCGTTCGCCCTGCACGGCGGCACGGCGCTGGGCACCGGGCGCGGCGAGCGCCTCGTCCCCGTGCTCTCGCGGCACACGTTCCACTGGGTGGTCGCCGTCGCCGACCACGGGCTGTCCACCCCGTCGGTGTTCGCCGAGCTCGACCGCCTGCGCGCCCGCCCCGAGGCGCCCCGGCGGGTGGGCGATGTCGAACCCGTCCTCGAGGCCCTCGCGTCGGGCGAGGCGCGCTCCCTGGCCCTGCTGCTCGGCAACGACCTGCAGGCCGCCGCGGTCAGCCTCGACCCCGGCCTGCGCCGGACCCTGCGCGCCGGGGTCGACGCCGGCGCGCTGGCGGGCGTGGTCTCGGGCTCCGGCCCCACGTGCGTGTTCCTGTGCGACGGCCACGACGCCGCGGTGCGCGTGGCCGCCGAGCTCGCCGGTGTCGGCGTGTGCCGCACCGTGCGCGTCGCCCACGGCCCGGTCCCCGGGGCGCGGGTGGTCGACGGCGAGGGCGGCTCCACCGGCCCTCCCCGCCCCTACGATCCCGGCCCGGGCGCCTACGCCTGACGCAACCCGCTTCCGCAGCGAACGGGTATCTCGCTGCTTCTACGCGCCGAAAGTCCCCGTTCGCGCCTTCCTGGAGACTGGATTCGTGCCCAACCTCGTCAACCTCGAGTCGGTGTCGGTCGGCTTCGGCGGCCCGAAGCCGGTCCTCGACGGCGTGTCCCTCGGCGTCGACACGGGTGACCGCGTCGGCGTCGTAGGGCGCAACGGCGGCGGCAAGTCGACGCTCGTCTCGGTGCTCGCCGGCGCGCTGACCCCGGACGCCGGACGCGTCAGCCCGGTGCGTGGGCTGCGGCTGGCGCTGGTCAGCCAGCAGAGCCGGCCCGTGGGCGCGACGGTCCGCGAGGCGGTGCTCGGCCAAGCGGGATTCAGGGCAGGCCCGGTGCCCGACCACGAGTGGGCCGCCGACCCGCGCAGCCGCGCCGTCGTCGAGGGCCTGCGCCCCGGCGGCGACCGGGGCCTCGACGCGTCGATCGACGGGCTCTCCGGCGGCGAGCGCCAGCGGATCGCCCTGTGCGCCGCCCTCGTCCGCGAGCTCGACCTGCTCGTGCTCGACGAGCCCACCAACCACCTCGACGTCGAGGGCGTGGGGTGGCTGGCAGAGCACCTGCTGGCCCGCCGGACCGCGCTGGTGGTCGTCACCCACGACCGGTGGTTCCTCGACACGGTCGCGTCGCGGACCTGGGAGGTCGTCGACGGGCGCGTCGAGCAGTACGAGGGAGGCTACGGCGATTGGATCTTCGCGCGCGCCGAACGTGCCCGGCTCGCCGACGCCGCGGAACAGCGTCGCCGCAACCTCGCGCGCAAGGAGCTGGCGTGGCTGCGCCGCGGCCCGCAGGCGCGCACGTCGAAGCCGCGCTACCGCGTCGAGGCCGCCGAGGCGCTCATCGCCGACGTGCCCGAGCCGCGTGACTCGGTCGAGCTCGTGACCATGGCCAAGCACCGCCTCGGGCGCACGGTGATCGAGCTCGAGGACGCGACGCTGCGCGTCGGTGACCGCTTGCTGGTCGACCGCCAGACGTGGCGCATCGGGCCGGGCGAGCGCGTCGGCATCGTCGGGGTCAACGGTTCGGGCAAGACGACGCTGCTGCGCGCGGTCGGCGGCGAGCGCCGGCTCGACGGCGGGCGCCGCGTGCAGGGCACGACCGTGCGGATCGCGCAGCTGTCCCAGGATCTGGCGGACCTGCCGATGCACCGCCGGGTGCTGCAGGCGGTCGAGGACGTCGCGGAGCGGGTGACGATCGGGCGCTACGAGCAGACCGCGTCCCAGCTCGCCGAGCGCTTCGGGTTCCCGGCGTCGCGGCAGTGGACGCCGGTCTCCGACCTCTCCGGCGGCGAGCGCCGGCGCCTGCAGCTCGTGCGCCTGCTGATGACCGAGCCGAACGTCCTGCTGCTCGACGAGCCCACGAACGACCTCGACGTCGACACCCTCCAGCAGCTCGAGGACCTCCTCGACGGCTGGCCGGGGACGCTGGTCGTCGTCAGCCACGACCGCTACCTCACCGAGCGCGTCTGCGACCGCGTCGTCGCGCTTCTCGGCGACGGGCGCATCACCGACCTGCCCGGGGGGATCGACGAGTACCTGCGCCGGCGGACGGCGCTCGAGGAGCGCAGCGAGGGCGCCCCTCGCTCCGCTGGGAGCAGCCAGGGCGCCCCTCGCTCCGGCACCTCGACAGAGGCCGGGCGCTCCGAAGCCGAGAAGCGGGCGGCGCGCAAGGAGGTCGCGCGCATCGAGCGGCGCCTGGAGCGGATCGCCACCGAGGAGACGAAGCTCCACGAGCAGCTGGCCGCGGCGGCCACCGAGCCCGACCGCCTCCTCGCCCTCGACGCCGAGCTGCGCGCGCTGGTGAGCGAGCGTGAGCAGCTGGAGGAGGCGTGGCTCGAGGCGAGCGTCGACTGAGACGCCGGGCGAGCGTGTGGAGTTACGGACACTGGGTGTCAGCGATGGCCCACCGCTGACACGGGAACCGGCTCAGTGGAAGCGGTTCTGCGCCGGTTCCAGGCCCTCGGCGGCGAGGGCCTCGACGGCGTCGGCGGCCAGCTCGACGGACACGTCGAGCTCCTTGCGCTCGGTCGACGACCAGCGTTTGAGCACGTAGTCGGCGGGGTCCTGGCGCCCCGGCGGGCGGCCGATGCCGAAGCGCACGCGCAGGTAGTCCTTGGTGCCCAACGACTTGGAGATCGAGCGCAGGCCGTTGTGCCCGCCCTCGCCGCCGCCGCGCTTGAGGCGCACGACGCCGAACTCCAGGTCGAGGTCGTCGTGCACCACGACGACGTCGGTGAGTGCGACGGAGAAGAAGCGGGCGGCGCCGGCGACCGGGCCGCCCGAGAGGTTCATGTAGCCGCGCGGCTTGGCCAGCACGGTCCGGCGGCCGGCGAGGCGGCCCTCGGCGATGTCGGCGCCGGAGCGCTTGTGCGCCGAGAACCGGCTGCCGAGACGTCCGGCGAGGACGTCGACGACGAGGAATCCGACGTTGTGCCGGGTGCCCTCGTAGTCGGGGCCGGGGTTGCCCAGCCCGACGACCAGCAACGGGCCGTCGGGCCGGGCACCGGGGGAGCTCACGACCCGGGGTCAGCTCTCGTCGGAGGACGCGGCGGGGCCCTCGCCGCCCTCGCCGCCCTCGCCGGCGGCGCTCGCGTCGGAGGGCGCGCCGGTCTCGACGGCCTCGGCCTCGGACGCGTCCTCCTCGACGCCGGCGCCCTCGGTGTCGATCTCCTCCTCCATGGCGTCCTCGGTCGGCGCCTCGCCGACGTTGACGACCAGGAGCTCGGGGTCGCTGACCAGCTCGGCGCCGTCCGGGAGGCGGATCTCCCCGGCGAGGAACTGGGTGTTCATCTCGGCGCCCTCGACGACGACGCTGATCTCCTCGGGGATGTTCATCGCGTCGGCCTCGACCGTGAGCGTGTCCTCGTTCTGGAACACCAGCGTGCCGGGGCCGGCCTCGCCCACGACGACGACCGGCACGTCGACCTGGACCTTCTCGCCGCGACGGACCACGAGCAGGTCGACGTGCTCGAGGAAGCCCTTGATCGGGTCGCGGGCGATGCTCTTCGTCAGCGCGAGCTGGGGCTGGCCGCCGAGCCCGGTGACGGTGAGGACCGCGTTGCGGCCGTTCTCGCGCAGCGCCGCGGCGAACTCGACGGTGTCGAACGCGAGGTGCACGGGGTCGGTGCCGTGCCCGTAGAGCACGCCCGGGATCTTGCCGGCGCGGCGGGTGCGGCGGGCGGCGCCCTTGCCGAACTCGGTGCGGGTCTCCGCCTGGATGCGGACCTCGGCCATGGTGGTTCTCCTGCGGTCGTCCTGGTCGGCGCGCCGCGCGCGGCCGGACCCGGGACATCCGGGGAGGCCGCACCGCGTCGATCACGGCCGGTCGGGTGACCCGGCCCTCGCCGAAGTGCGGGGCCCACGATACCGGCCGCCTCCCGCGTGGCCCGCGACCAGGGCCTCGTGCCCGCGCCGCTGGTGGTGCGAGGGCGTCCCTCGCTGCGTGGGAAGCAGCGGGGGCGTCCCTCGCTCCCGCAGCCGCCCGCGCCGCTGGTGGTGCGAGGGCGTCCCTCGCTGCGTGGGAGGCAGCGGGGGCGTCCCTCGCTCCCGCATCCCGCCGCCCGCCCCCCGGGGGATGGTGCTCAGGGCTTCGCGGCGCCGAGGTAGAGGTACGCCATCGCGCCAGGGGCGCGCAGCCGCTCGTGGTCGAGGTCGACGATCGTCAGCCCGGCGTCGCGGACCAGCGTGTCGATCGGGCGCGTGAGGTGGCAGCCCGCGGCCAGGCGCTGCTGGAGGCCGTCGAGGCGGTGCTGCCAGCGGGCGGTGCGCGGGTCGGGGGAGAGGCCGTGCTCGAGGAAGAGGAGCTCGCCGCCCGGTCGCAGGACGCGGCGGGCCTCGCGCAGGGCCCGGTCGACGTCGGGGATCGTGCAGAGGCTGAACGTGCTGACGACGGTGTCGGCGGTGGCGTCGGGCAGGTCGAGGTCCGCGCCATCGAGCCCGACGAACTCGACGGGCACGGGCGCCTGCTCGACGCGGCGGCGGGCCATCCGGCGCGCCACCGCCGAGGGCTCGACCGCGCGCACCGACGTCACCGCCGGGGGGTAGAGCGGCAGCGTCGGCCCGCTGCCGAAGCCCAGCTCGACCACGTCGCCCCGGGCCCGGGCCAGCACCCGCTCGCGCAGGGCGCGGATCTCCGCGGTCCCGAGCGCGACGTCCGTGATCCGCGGGACGACGTGCTCGGCCCACCACCCCATGACGCGCCCCGCGAGCCTCAGGCGTTGCCGTCGAACAGGTTGGTCACCGAGCCGTCCTCGAACACCTCGCGCACCGCGCGGGCGATCACCGGCGCGATCGAGAGCACGGTGAGCGACGGGAAGCGCTTGTTGTCCGGGATCGGCAGGGTGTTGGTGACGATGACCTCGCGGGCGCCGCAGGTCGACAGGCGCTCGACGGCCGGGCCGGAGAGCACGCCGTGGGTGGCGGCGATGACCACGTCCTTCGCGCCGTCGGCGAGCAGCGCCTCGGTGGCCTTGGCGATCGTGCCGCCGGTGTCGATCATGTCGTCGACGAGGATGCAGGTGCGGCCCGTGACCTCGCCGACGACGCGGTTGGCGGCCACCTCGTTGGGGCGCGTCTTGTCGCGGGTCTTGTGGATGAAGGCCAGCGGCACGCCGCCCAGGGTGTCGGCCCACTTCTCGGCGACGCGCACGCGACCGGAGTCCGGGGCGACGACGGCGAGCTCGTAGCCGGAGTAGGTGTCGCGCAGGTGCTCGGCGAGGACCTTGTTGGCCAGCAGGTGGTCGACGGGGCCGTCGAAGAAGCCCTGGATCTGGTCGGTGTGCAGGTCGATCGTCATGATCCGGTGCGCGCCCGCGGTCTTGAGCATGTCCGCGACGAGGCGGGCGGAGATGGGCTCGCGGCCGCGGTGCTTCTTGTCCTGGCGGGCGTACCCGTAGAACGGCACCACGGCGGTGATCCGCTTGGCCGACGCCCGCTTCAGGGCGTCGATCATGATGAGCTGCTCCATGATCCACTGGTTGATCGGCGCGGTGTGGCTCTGGATCACGAAGGCGTCGGAGCCGCGCACCGACTCCTCGAAGCGCACGAAGATCTCCCCGTTGGCGAAGTCGTACGCCGCCTGGGGAGTGATGGTGACGTCGAGCTCCTTGGCGATCTCCTCCGCGAGCTCCGGATGGGCGCGGCCGGAGAAGAGCATGAGGCTCTTCTTGGGCGTCGACGACATGCTCACGGTCACGGGTCCTCCTGCTCGGGACGCTCGGTCCTGGTTCTGTCCCGGCCGTCGCCGGCGGCCTGGACGGCGGCGGCGTCCTCGGCGGCACGCGCGGCCGCCGTGCCCGGGCGCTTGCGTGTCACCCAGCCCTCGAGGTTGCGCTGCGGGCCCGACGACACCGCGAGCGCCCCCGGCGGCACGTCCTCGCGGATGACGGTGCCGGCCCCGGTGTACGCCCCGTCGCCGACCGTGACCGGGGCGACGAAGGTGTTGTCCGAACCGGTGCGGACGTGGGACCCCACGACCGTCCGGTGCTTGGTGACGCCGTCGTAGTTGACGAACACCGACGAGGCGCCGATGTTGCTGCCCTCGCCGATGGTGGCGTCGCCGACGTAGGTGAGGTGCGGCACCTTGCTGCCCTCGCCGATGTGGCTGTTCTTGACCTCGACGAACGTGCCGATCTTGCCGCGGGCGTCGAGCTCGACGCCGGGCCGCAGGTAGGCGAAGGGCCCGACCGAGGTCTCGGGCCCGACGCGCGACGACGACCCGTGCGTGCGCACCACGGCCGCCCGGGCGCCGACGGCGACGTCGGTGAGCGTGGTGTCCGGCCCGATCGTCGCGCCCTCGGCGACGGTGGTGCGCCCGTGCAGCTGCGTGCCCGGGTGCAGCGTCACGTCGCGCTCGAGGCGCACGCCGACGTCGACCCACGTCGTGCGGGGGTCGACCACGGTGACCCCGGCGCGCATCCAGCGCTCCAGCACCCGGCGGTTGAGCTCGGCGCCGAGCTCGGACATCTGCACCCGGTCGTTGACCCCCGAGACCAGCCACGGGTCGGCGGTCTCGACCGCGCCGACGCCGCGCTGCTCGCCGGCGGCGATCGCCACGACGTCGGTGAGGTAGAGCTCGCCCTGGGCGTTGTCGGTGTTCAGCCGGCGCAGGGCCTCGCGGAGGAAGGCGAGGTCGAAGGCGTAGACCCCGGAGTTGACCTCGTTGATGGCCAGCTGCTCCAGCGACGCGTCGCGGTGCTCGACGATCGCGGTGACCTGGTTGGCGTCGTCCCGCACGATGCGGCCGTAGCCCCGCGGGTCGTCCAGCTCGGCGGTCAGCACCGTGACGGCGTAGTCGCCGCTGGCGTGCTCGGCGACCAGGGCGCGCAGGGTGGCGGCGTCGAGGAGCGGCACGTCGCCGTAGGAGACCAGCACGGTGCCCTCGAGCCCGGCGGGCAGGCGCGCGATGCCGCAGGAGACCGCGTGGCCGGTGCCGCGACGGCGGTCCTGGACGGCGGTGAGGACCTCGCGGTCGAGCTCGGCGGCGAGGCCGAGCGTGTGGGTGCCGACCTGCTCGCGCTCGTGGCCGACGACGACCACCAGGTGCTCGGGCGTCGTGCCGGCGGCGGCGTGCACGGCGTGCCCCAGCAGGCTGCGGCCGCCCACCGCGTGCAGGACCTTGGGGGTGGCCGACTGCATGCGGGTGCCCTCGCCCGCGGCGAGGACGACGACGGCGGTCGGGCTCGGCGGCATCGGTCGTTGACTCCCACTCGGGCGCGGGCCGGCCCCGGGTCCGGGGCTCGTCGGGGCCGATCCTACGACCGGCTCCCCGCCGCCCCGGCGGGGTGTGCGGCCGACGCCGGGCACTCCTGCACCCACACGGCGTCGCCGCCGGTCCGCTTGACCGCGTACATCACCGCGTCGGCGCGGGCCAGCGCCTCCTCGGCGCCCTCGCCGCGGCGGGCCCCGACGACACCCACCGACAGCGTCACCGCCCGACCGGCCGCGGTCGGCAGGGCTCCCACCGCCGCGCCCGCCCGCGCGAGCGCCGCGGCCGCGTCGGCCGGCGCGGTGTCGGGCAGGACCACGACGAACTCGTCCCCGCCGTAGCGCGCGACGAGGTCGGGCGCACGCAGCGAGGAGCGCAGGGCGGTCGCGACGCCGCGCAGCACCTCGTCGCCGCGCGCGTGGGAGACCGCGTCGTTGATCTGCTTGAACCGGTCGACGTCGACCATCGCGATCGCCGGACCGGTGCCGGTGCCGGACGTCGCCGCGAGCGCCTCGTCCAGGGCCCGGTCGAGCGCGCGCCGGTTCGGCAGGCCGGTCAGCGGGTCGGCGAGGGCCAGCGCGGCGACCTGGCCGTGCTCGCGGCGGAGGCGTTCGTGGGCGAGGTCGGTGCGCAGCGAGTGCACCCGGGCCCGCTGCAGCGCCCACAGCTCGGCCTCGAGCTGCGCGGTGTAGTCGTCGGCCGCGGCGCGGGCACGGCGGGCGGGCAGGTCCCGGGTGGGCGCGAGCAGCATCCGCAGGCGGGCGAGCTCGCGGCAGAGCGCCAGCACGAGGCCCGCCTCACCGCGCGGCGTGCACGCCCGCAGCTTCTCGAGCAGGGACACCGCGTGCGCCACCTCGCCGGCGCGCTCGAGGGCCCGGGCGCGCGCGATCTGGGTGAGCAGGCGGTCGTGCTGGGAGGGCACGGTGCGTTCGCGGGCGAGGGCGGCGGCGTCCTGGCGGGCGACGTGGCGCGCGACGGTGGTCGTGGCGGGAGCGTGGTCACGGGCCAGCACGGTCGCGGCGCGCAGCAGCGGGCGCTGCTCGGGCGCGGCGTGGGGGCGCAGCTCGGCGGCGACGGCCGCGCCCGCGCGCATCCGCTCGCCGCCGGGCCGCCCGCCCCGCTCGAGGCACAGGCCCCACGAGACCCGCAGGCGCACGCGCTCGTAGCCCGCCCCGCCGACCTGGTCGAGCAGGGTCTCGGCGATGTCGTGCACGCCCAGCGACACCAGGGTGCTCGCGGCCAGCGTCCGCGAGCAGGCCACGTTGTGGTGGTGCTCGACCGCGGACGCGGCGTGGTCGACGAGCACCGGGTCCTCGAGGTGGGCCAGGGCGGTCGACACCGCCGCCAGCGCACCCTGGTCGTCGTCGTCGAGCAGGGCCCGCCGGGCGCGCAGCATCTGGGCGTCGGCGCCGAAGAGGGACAGCCCGTGCTCGGCGACGAGGGCGAGCAGGCGGTCGAGCTGCTCGTCGATGACGGCGGTCCCCGTGACGGGGTCGGCCGGGTCGGTGCCGACGGGGTCCGCGGCGACCGCGAGCCGCGCGACGAGACCCAGGCGCAGCAGCAGGGCGCGCAGGCCCGGGTCCCGGTGGCGCACGGCGTCGCCCAGCGCGTCGAGCTCGGCCAACGCGCCCGCCGGGTCGGGCGACGGCACCCGCGAGGCGACGAGGACGGCCCGGCGGGCGCGCTGCAGGAGCTCGGCGCGCCCGGCCCGGTTCGGGGCGGGCGCGGGTGCGCTCGCGCGTGGACGTGCCGGCGCGCTCGTCGTGCGTCCCGGGAGCATCGCCACCTCCGGCCTGCCGCCGGACCCCCGAAGGGACGTCCGGGTTCGGACGATCGGGCGGTCCGCGTCGCCGTGTCGCGGCGTGCGGCCACCGTCCGTGCCCACTCTGCTACGCCCCGGGGAGGGGCCTCGACCCACCCCGCCCATCGGGCATCCTCGGGACCCATGCCGCGCTCGACCACGGACCGTCTCCGGTCGCTCGCCGACCGTCACGCTCCCCTCGTCCGGCCCGAGCGGCGCGGCGCGGCCGGGGGACTGGCCGTCCTCGCCGCGAGCGTCACCGCCGTCCTCGCCTGGCGCTACGCCGGCGACACCGGCGCCGGGCGCACCGACCGCTCGCTGGCCGGGCTGGTGGACATGCAGGACGGCCTCGCGCGCCTGGTCGGGCAGGCGTTCGCGGCGATCGGCGGGCCCGTCCCGGTGGCGCTGGCGCTGCTGCTGCTGGCCCCGCTCGCGTGGGCCCTGCGCGGCCCGCGGGGCCTGGCCCTCGTCGTCGTCGGCCCGCCCACGGCGATGGTGACGACCTCGCTGGTGCTCAAGCCGCTCGTGGTGCGCACCCGCGGCGAGACGCTGGCGTTCCCGAGTGGGCACACCACGTCGGTCGCCTCCCTCGCGACGGCGTGCGCGGTGCTGCTCCTGGGCCTGGTCGCCGTGCCGCGCGTGCTGCGGCTGCTGGCCGTGGCCGGGCTCGCCGCGGTGGTGGTCGTCGTGGGCGCGTCGCTGGTGGGCCGCGGCTACCACTACCCCACCGACACGCTCGGGGCCGTCGGGGTCGCGGTGGCCGTCGTGCTGGTGGCGGCCCTCGTCGTCGACGCCTGGGCGGACCTCGTCGCCGACCCCGGGCCCGATCCGCGCCTCCTCGATCCCGGCGCCGGCCCCGCCGACCCGCGGGAGCGGCCCACGGACGTGCTGCCGCGCGTGCCCGGGTGTCAGCCGCGCGCCCGGGCCAGCTCGCGGGCCTCCTCGTCGGAGGCGGCCGCGGGGTCGGAACCGGGCAGCGGCTGACCCGCGGTCTCGCGCAGGTACCGCACCGCGACGAGGCCGACGACGGCCGCGAGCATCAGGTAGACCGCCGGCATGACCAGCACGCCGGTCAGCGCGATGAGTCCCTCGACGATGACCGACGTGGTGCCGCCGAACACCGAGACCGCGATGTTGAAGGTGATCGCGAGCGAGCCGTAGCGCACGCCGGTGCTGAACAGCGAGGGCAGCGTCGAGGGCATGGTCGCGTTGAAGCAGACCATGGTGAGGCCGAGCAGGAACAGGCCCGCGAGGACGCCCGGGATGGACCCGGTGCGCATGAGCAGGAAGGCCGGCAGGGCGAGCAGCAGGAGCATGACGCAGCCGGTGACGATGATCGGTCTGCGGCCGACCCGGTCCGAGAGCCTGCCGAGCACGGGCACGACCGCCAGGAGCGCGGCGAGCAGGACGATCTGGAGGACGTGCGAGGTCGTCGTCGTCAGCGTCGGCGCCCCGTACTGCCCGAGGGTCTCGGTGAGGTAGGTGGGCACGACGGTGGTCAGCGTGTAGTTGGTGACGTTGAAGACGATCACCAGGCCGCCGCAGACCAGCACCGGGCGCCACCCGTGGCGGGCCGCGGCGCGGAAGAAGGCGCGGAAGCCCTGCTGGCCCTGCTCCTCCGAGGAGGAGGAGAGCTGGCTGAACGCCGGGGTCTCCTCGAGGCGGTAGCGCAGGTAGAGCCCGATCATGCCCATCGGCAGGGCGATGAGGAACGGGATGCGCCAGCCCCAGCTCAGGAGCTCGGGGGAGTCCTCGCCGAGCACGGCCTGGAGCACGGTGACGACGGCGGCCCCGAGCAGGTAGCCGGTGATCGTGCCGAACTCCAGGAAGCTCGCCAGGAATCCGCGGCGGCGGTCGGGCGCGTACTCGGCGACGAACGTCATCGCCCCGGCGTACTCGCCGCCGGTGGAGAAACCCTGCAGCAGGCGGCACACGAGCAGCAGGATCGGCGCCGCCAGCCCGATGGAGGCGTAGGTGGGCAGCACGCCGATCCCGAAGGTGGCGACCGCCATCAGCAGCATGGTGGTGGCGAGGGTCTTGGTGCGGCCGATGCGGTCGGCCAGGGGCCCGAAGAACAGCCCGCCGAAGGGCCGCGCGACGAACGACGCGGCGAACAGCGCGGCCGTGATGACGGGTCCGCCGGCGGTGCCCGGCGGCAGGAACACCATCTGGATCGTCGTCTCCAGATAGGCGTAGACGCCGAAGTCGTACCACTCGGTCACGTTGCCGATCCCCGACGCGGTCACGGCGCGCCGCACCAGGCCCGGCGGCGTGACGGTGACCCCGTCGACGGAGTGCGGCCCCTCGGAGTCGGGACCGTCGGAGCTTGCCATGGCCGTGGCTTTACCCGGACCTCACGCCGGACACTCCTGCGGCCGTCGGCGGATCAGCGCCCCCGCAGCTTCGCCCGCATGCGCGAGAGGAAGGGGACGGGGTCGGCCGCCGAGAACGTCGCGAAGACGTGGGACCCGCGGTACGGCGCCGCGCCCGTCCGCGCGGTCGTGCCTCCCTGCCGCCAGCGCGCCGCGACGGCCGCGGGGTCGCGGGCCTCGTCGATCCAGTAGACGCCCTCGGGGTAGGTGACGGGCCGCGGGAGCTCGCCGTCCACGAGGTGCCGGTAGGTCAGCAGGGGGAAGTCGACCCCGCAGTGGACCGCCAGCTGCCCCGACATGTTCGGCCGGCCGTTGACCTCCATGAGGCGGTACCGGCCGTCGCGCTGGTCCTGCTTGAACTCGACGTTGGCGAAGCCCTCGATGCCCATCCCGCGCACGATGGCGCGCCCGGGCTCGACGACCTCGGGCACGCTCGCGGTGACGACGGCGCAGGGATAGCCGAAGTCCGCCGGCGCGAGCCGCAGCTTGCGCGACGTGAACTCGACGAGCGGTTCCCCGTCGACCATGTACACGTTGTAGTTGACGCCCGCGGTCTCGGGGCCGGGCACCAGCTCCTGGATCAGCATCCCGAGGCCCAGCGCGTCCGCCTCGCGCCAGGCGGCGCGGAGCTGGTCGGCGTCGTCGGCCCGCTTCATCTTGACGCCGAAGGCGCGGTGGTAGCGGTAGCTCTCGCGCGGCTTGACCAGGCAGGGGAAGCCGATGCGCCGGATGCACTCGTCCAGCTCCGCCTCCGACGTCGGCGAGGCCGTGCCCGGCGCGTCGACGCCCGCGGCGGCCGCGACCTGGCTCGTCAGGCTCTTGTCCAGGAACGTCCGCGCGACGTCGTCGGCGGAACAGGCCACGAGGTGGTGGCGCGCGAGGTCGTCGCGGTACAGCGCCACGGCCTCGAGGGCCTCGTCGGTGGTGGGGAACACCACCCCCGGCCCGTCCGTGGCGGCGAGCCGGACGAGCACGTCGACGTAGTCGCGCGCGTGGGCCGAGGGGTCGGGCGCGGTCACCGTGCGGCTGACCGCGGTGGAGCGCCGGGCGTGCTCGGTCGGCGTGGTCGTGACGACGACCACCGGGATGCCGGCCCGGCCGAGCGAGCGGACCACGGCCAGGCCGGCCTCGTGGCCGCCGAGGACGTAGGCCGGGACCGGGGTGCCGCGCAGCCGGGCCGCGAGGACGTCCCCTGCTCCACCCCCGCCCTTCGCCGTGACGGGGACGGAGCAGCTGGCTTGACCCTGAGAGATCGCCACGTGGCAGAGAGTAGCGCCGGTGCAATCCACTGCTCCGTCAGGGTGCCGCGGGTGCGGCGGAGCGCCTAGGCGAACCGGTCTAGCGGCGGACGTGACCGTCGCGGCGGAGCCGGATCACCACCGCGACCAGGACGAGGGCGACGAGCGCCACGGCCAGCCAGACGATCGGCGTCGACGAGGTGTCGCTCGCCGGCGACGGCCCGGTCTCCAGCTCCCCGGCGGGGATGTTCGACGTGGCGCGCCCGCCCACCGAGGCGGCCGTCGGCCCGACGCGGAGGTCGTCGAGGTAGACCGTCCCCGTCTCGTCGATGGAGGTGGAGCGGTAGTAGCCGACCTTCAGGTAGTTGCCCTCGTCGAGCAGGGTCCCGCTCTCCGGGCGGAACTCCTGGAGCACGTGCTCCCCCGCGTTCCAGACGTCGACGACACCCTCGTCCGGGTCCTCGGAGAACCTGATCCGCAGGACGAGGTCGATCGGCGCGCCCGGGCGGGCCGGCCCGAGGTCCTGGTAGGCCCGGCCCTCCTCGGAGAGCACGAGGCGCCCGTCGCGCACCTCCACGGCGATCGGGGGCGAGCCCTCGTCGGAGAACTGGTGCCACTGCAGGAGGATCTGCCAGCCGTCGGCGTCCACGGGGAAGTCGGGCGCGAGGTAGCCGCTGTAGGCGTAGTACTGCAGATCGCCCTCGCGCTGGTACGGGATGCGGGGGAGGAGCTCGCTGCGCTGCTCGCCCCCCTCGAGCGTGAAGCGCAGGGCCTGCCGGCCGGGCATGTCCGGCGCGGCCACCTGCTCGGGCGCGCCGTCCTGCTCGTTGTAGTCGTTGCGCTCGAACTCGCCGAGCAGGTCGCCCTGGGCGGGGAGCGAGAAGATGGGGGCGTTCGCGTCGGCCAGCGCGGCGGGTGCGGTCAGCACCGGGAGCGCCGCGAGGAGACACGCCACCGCGGCGACGACGATCGCCGCGACGCGGGGACGTCGGCGCGATCGGTCCACGGAGGGCCGGGCAGGGAGCATGCCTCCGAGGTTACCGATCTCCGCGTCGGCTCCCCGTGGAGTCCGGCGGGACCGGTGGTCCTGCTCCGCCGCCTGGATTCGAACCAGGATCATCGGAACCAAAATCCGAGGTGTTGCCCTTACACCACGGCGGATCGCCGCTCGCGCGGTCGTCGACATCGTCCCATGCAGGGCCCGCGAGCAGCCCGGCGACCAGCAGGACCCCACCGGGGCCCCGCTCGTGCGGCCCCCGGTCCGGGCCGTGGCGCACGGTGGTCGACGGCGCGTCCTGGGCGGTGGCGGCGGCGCCGCTGCTCCCGATGGTGGGCGACGCCACCCCGCCCGGGCCCGCGACGGCGTGACTCACCGTCACCGGCACGGGCATCCCGAGGATGTCGGACGGTCCCGGGCCCCCCGTTCAGCCGCTCGGGGCGTGACCGGCACGATCGACGGTCGTTGGCGGATGTGTGCGCTGACGTGCGGACGACCACGGGTCGACGGGGGCGCGGCGGGGTCCGGGCCGAAACCGTCCCGGTCGCGGCGCAACCTCACCGTGACCGGAGCGTCCATACCTCTAGCGGGAGAATGTGCATGGCCGACGAGGTGGGACACGGGGTGGGGCTCTCCCCACCGGACACCCACGACGGGGGCGACGCGATGAACGGACAGGTCGGGACCGAGAAGCAGGTCGACGCGGCGTCGGAGGCGCTCGTGGGACCGGCCGTGCCCGAGCCCGGGTTGTTCGTCGAGCCCGCCCCCACGGCCCCGGGCTTCGTCCGCATCTGGGAGGACGAGGGCCCGGGACAGCCGGGCAGCGTGGCCGTCGCCGCGAGCTGGCAGCGCAAGTTCGCGCTCGCCGTGGCCGTCTCCGACCTCGCCACCCTCGCGGTCTGCATCCTGCTCGGCGCGCTGATCGGCTTCGGCTCGGGCACCGGCCCGCAGGCCTCCGACCCCTGGAAGCTCGCCGGCGCCGTCGCGGTGATCGTGCCGCTCGCGATCGTCGCCTGCCGGGCCTGGGACCCGCGCACGCTGGGCCAGGGCGCGGAGGAGTGGAGCCGCCTCATCCGGGCGTTCGTCTCCGCCGCCATCGTGCTCGGGCTGGCCGGGCTGGCGATGGAGCGCCTCGGCGTCCGGCCCTGGGTGTTCGGGGTGCTGCCCGTCGCCGGCCTCGGGGCCATGGCCGGGCGCTACCTGCTGCGCCGCTGGCTGCACCAGGCCCGCAAGCGCGGGCGCGGGATGCTGCCGGTCCTCGCCGTCGGCACCGAGCAGGCGGTGCGCGACCTCATCGAGCGCACCCGGCGCGTGCCGCACATGGGCTGGGTCGTCGTCGCGGTCTGCACGCCGACCGGCCTCGGCGAGGAGGGCCAGGGCCACGTGGCCGGCGTGCCCGTCATCGGCGACCTGGACGACCTGTCGACCAGCGTGGGCAGCGGGCGCTTCGGCGTCGTCGCCGTCGCCCCGACCCCGGGCTGGAGCCCGAAGCGCCTGCACCGGCTCGCCTGGGACCTCGAGGGGACGGGCTCCGAGCTGGTCGTCGACCCGGGTCTCATGGAGGTCGCGGGCCCCCGCCTGCACGTGGCGCCGGTCGACGGCCTGCCGCTGCTGCGCCTCACCGAGCCGCGCCTCTCGGGCGTCCCCCGGGTGTTCAAGCTGATGTTCGACCGCGTGACGACGGCCGCGATCCTGCTCCTGCTGCTGCCGGTGTTCGCCGTGATCGCGATCGTGGTCAAGCTCGACGGCGGGCCGGTGTTCTACCGCCAGACCCGCGTCGGACAGCGCGGCAAGACGTTCAAGATGATCAAGTTCCGGTCGATGGTGCCGGACGCGGACAAGCTGCGCGACGACCTCGTGGCCGGCGGCAACGACGGCTCCGGGCCCCTGTTCAAGCTGCGCCGCGACCCGCGCGTCACCCGGATCGGGCAGCTGCTGCGGCGCTACTCGCTCGACGAGCTGCCCCAGCTGCTCAACGTCCTCGGCGGCTCGATGTCGCTGGTGGGGCCCCGCCCGCCGCTGCCCAGCGAGATCGACGCCTACACCGACGCCGCCAAGCGCAAGTTCCTCGTGCGCCCGGGCATGACCGGGCTGTGGCAGGTCAGCGGGCGCTCCGACCTCTCGTGGGAGGAGTCGGTGCGACTCGACCTGCGCTACGTCGAGAACTGGTCGCCGGCGATGGACCTCGTGATCATGTGGAAGACCGTCTCCGCGGTGTTCCGCGGCGACGGCGCCTACTGAGACGGACACCTTGGACGCGATCCTCTGCCGCCTCTGCGGCTCGGTCGACCTCGCGAGCTTCGTCGACCTCGGCGCCACGCCGCCGTGCGAGCTCTTCCTCACCGCGGAGGGGCTCGAGGCCCCGGAGCCGACGTTCCCCCTGCACCCGCGGGTGTGCCGGTCGTGCCTGCTGGTCCAGCTGCCGCCGCTGATCGCCCCCGACGAGACGTTCACCGAGTACGCCTACTTCTCGTCGTTCTCGACGTCGTGGGTCGAGCACGCGCGCCGGTTCGTCACCGACGCCACCGCCCGCGTCGGGCTGGGGCCGGACTCGCTGGTCGTCGAGGCGGCGAGCAACGACGGCTACCTGCTCCAGCACGTGGTCGCCGACGGGATGCGCGCGCTGGGCGTCGAGCCCAGCGTCAACGTCGGGCAGGCCGCGCGCGACAAGGGCGTGCCCACGACGACGGCGTTCCTGTCCCCGGAGACGGGCGCCGCCGTGCGCGCGGGGCACGGGCCGGCCGCGCTCGTCGTCGCCAACAACGTCTACGCGCACATCCCCGACGTCGTGGGCTTCACCCGGGGCCTGCGCGCGATGGTGGCCGACGACGGCTGGGTGTCGATCGAGGTGCAGCACCTGCTGACGCTCGTGCGCCACCGCCAGTTCGACACGATCTACCACGAGCACTTCCAGTACTACACCGTCGGCACGGCGCAGAAGGCGCTGCGCAGCGGCGGGCTGGAGCTCGTCGACGTCGAGCTGCTGGGCACCCACGGCGGGTCGATCCGGCTGTGGGCCCGGCCCACGGAGCTCGGGCTGCGGCCCTCGCCGGCGGTGGCCGAGGTGCTCGCCGAGGAGGCCGCGGCGGGCCTGGACACCGTCGAGGGCCACGCCGGGTTCGCCGCCGAGGTCTCGCGCATCCGCAACGACCTCGTGCGCTTCCTGATCGACGCCGCGGACGCGGGGCGCACGGTCGTGGGGTACGGCGCGCCGGGCAAGGGCAACACGCTGCTGAACTACTGCGGCATCCGCCCCGACCTGCTCGCCTACACCGTCGACCGCAACCCCTACAAGCACGGCCGCTACACGCCGGGCACGCGCATCCCCATCCACGCGCCCGAGCGGATCGACGCCGACCGCCCCGACCACGTGCTCGTCCTGCCGTGGAACCTGCGCGAGGAGATCACCGCGCAGCTCGCCCACGTCGCCGACTGGGGCGGCACGCTGGTCTTCGGAATCCCCTCGCTGCAGGTGGTCGAGCCCGGGTCTGGCAAGGTGGTCGACCCGTGAAGGTCGTCCTCTTCTGCGGTGGCTACGGCATGCGGATGCGCAACGGGGAGTCCGATGCGCCCAAGCCGATGCAGATGGTCGGGCCACGCCCGCTCATCTGGCACGTGATGCGCTACTACGCCCATTTCGGGCACAAGGAGTTCATCCTGTGCCTGGGCTACGGCGCCCACCACGTCAAGGACTACTTCCTCGACTACCGCGAGACCGAGTCGAACGACTTCGTGATGCGCCGCGGCGAGGTCGAGCTGCAGGGCTCGGACATCGCCGACTGGACGATCCACTTCGTCCACACCGGGCTCGAGTCGCCGATCGGTGAGCGCCTGCGCCGCGTACGGCACCTCGTGGAGGACGAGGAGATCTTCCTCGCCAACTACGCCGACGTGCTCACCGACGCCCCGCTCGACGACATGGTCGAGCGCTTCCGCGCCTCGGACGCGACGGCGTCGCTGCTCGCGGTGCCGCCGCAGGCCGTGTTCCACATCGTCGACGTCGACGCGAGCGACCACGTGAACTCGATCTACCCGGTCACCGACATGCGGATCCGGGAGAACGGTGGCTACTTCGCGCTGCGGCCCGAGGCCATCGACCACATCCCCGAGAACGGCGACCTCGTCGGCGACGCCTGCACGCGCCTGGCCAAGGAGGGCAAGCTGCTCTCCTACACCTACGACGGCTTCTGGCAGCCCGCCGACACCCTCAAGGAACGCAACGCGCTCGAGGCCTCCTACCGCGCGGGCACCCGCCCGTGGATGGTGTGGGAGCGCGAGGCCGAGCGCACCCCGCTCGAGGGGCTGGTCGACGAGGCCCTGAGCCGCGCCCGTTGATGCGCGCCCTGCTGCCCGAGGCCCTCGACGAGCTGGTCCTGCTCGCGGCGCACTGCGACGACCTCCCGATCGGGGCGGGCGGGACGCTGCTGACCTTGTGCCGTGCCCGTCTCCTCCGGGGCGCCGCCCGGCCCTTGCGGGTGCGCGCCCTCGTCCTCTCCGGCGGCGGCACCCCCCGCGAGGACGAGGAGCGCGGCGCGCTGGCCGCGTTCTGCCCGGGCGCGGACCTCGAGGTCACCGTGCACGCGATGCCCGACGGGCGCCTGCCGACCCACTGGGAGTGGGCCAAGGAGACCCTCGAGGCGTTCCGCCGCACCTGCGAGCCCGACCTCGTCCTCGTCGGGCACCGCGGCGACGACCACCAGGACCACCGCGAGCTCGCCCGGCTCGTGCCCACCGTGTTCCGCGACCACCTGGCGCTGGGCTACGAGATCCTCAAGGCCGAGCCCGACCTCGCGCAGCCGCCGCTGCTCATGCCCCTCGAGGCCGACGTCGTCGCCGAGAAGTGCCGCCTGCTGGGGGAGCACTACCCCTCCCAGCACGCCCGCGCGTGGTTCGACGAGGAGACGTTCACCGGGCTCGCGCGGGTGCGCGGGGTGCAGGCCGGGGTGCGCTACGCCGAGGGGTTCCACCTGACGCGGGCCCTGCTCGGCGCCCCCGTACCGTCACGCTGACCGTCACACCCGAAGGAGGGACCGCGCGATGCGCGTCCTGCTCACCGGCCACCAGGGCTACCTCGGCACGCTGATGGCGCCGCTGCTCACCGAGGCCGGCCACGAGGTCACCGGCCTCGACTCCGGCCTCTACGCCGACTGCGTGCTGGGCGCCCTGCCCGCCCCGGAGCCGCCCGCGCTCGCGGTCGACCTGCGCGACGTGTCGGTCGACCAGCTCACCGGGTTCGACGCCGTCGTGCACCTCGCGGCGCTGTCGAACGACCCGCTGGGCTCGCTCGCCCCCGAGCACACCTACGACATCAACCACCACGCCTCCACGCGCCTGGCGCGCCTGGCGAAGGAGGCCGGCGTCGGCCGCTTCGTCTACGCGTCCACGTGCTCGGTGTACGGCGCGTCGGGCGCCGAGGACGTCCTCGACGAGGAGGCGCCGATGAAGCCGGTGACCCCCTACGCCGAGTCGAAGGTGCGCGTCGAGGCCGACCTGGTCGACATGGCCGACGCCGACTTCGTGCCGGTCTCGATGCGCAACGCCACGGCCTTCGGCTTCTCGCCGCGGCTGCGCGCGGACATCGTGCTCAACAACCTCGTCGGGCACGCGCTGCTGTCGAACCGCATCCTCGTGATGAGCGACGGCACGCCCTGGCGCCCGCTGGTGCACGCCCGCGACATCGCCGGCGCCGTCATCGCGGCGCTGGCCGCGCCCGCGGACACCGTGCGCGCCCAGGCGTTCAACGTGGGCTCGACCGGGAACAACGTGCAGGTGCGCGACATCGCCGAGCAGGTGAAGGTCGCGGTGCCCGAGGCGGAGCTCGTGATCACCGGGGAGACGGGCGGGGACCCGAGGTCCTACCGGGTCGACTTCACCAAGATCGGGAAGTACCTGCCCGACTTCCGGTGCGCGTGGTCGGTGGCCGACGGCGCGGCGGAGCTGGTGCGCGAGTACCGCGACCGCGGGCTGACCCAGGAGGCCTTCGACCGGCGGTTCACGCGCCTCGCCGTCCTCCACGACCGCCAGGCCGCCGGGACGCTGGACGCGACGCTGCGGCCGGCCCGCGCGGACTGACCCGCGCCGCGGAGCAGCTCCTGCCAGGACCGTCCCACGGTCTCCCAGCGGTACCGGCTCTCCACGAGCGCGTGGGCCGCGGCGCGGAGGCCCTGGCGGCGCTCCGGGTCGTCCAGCAGCGCCAGGATCGCGGTGCCGAACTCGGCGGCGGTGTCGGCGCACACGAGGTGCTCGCCGTCGCGCGCGGCCGGGAGGGCCTCCACCCCGAGCCGCGTCGACACGACCACGAGGCCCAGACCGAAGGCCTCGAGGACCTTGTTCTTCAGCCCGCTGCCGGTGCGCATCGGGTTGATCATGATCGGGTAGCGCGTCACGGCCGCCCGGAGGTCGTCGACGTACCCCGGCAGGATGATCGACGGGTCGTCGGCGGCCAGCTCGACCAGCCAGGCCGGTGGCTCGGCGCCGATGACGCACAGCTCGACGCCCCGCTCGCGCAGCCGCGGGAAGACGTCCCGGACGAAGAAGCGCAGCGCCTCCTGGTTGGGGCCGAACGTCTGGTTGCCCCAGAACACGACGCCGCGGCGCGCTCCGGCCTCCGGCAGCGGCCCGACGTAGGCGTCGTCGAGGCCGTTGGGGACCGTGCGGACCGTGCCCGGGAGCCCGCGCGGCCCCTCGACGGCACGCGAGTCGGCGTCGCTGATCGTGGTGACGAGGTCGAACCGGCGGGGGAGCCCGGCCTCGGTGCGGCGCTTGCGGTGGACGTCGAGGAGGTCCTTGACGCGGTACAGGCGGCGCGCCGGTCCGGTGCGGGTCGCGGCGGCGCGGATCGCGGTGAGCGCGGCGCTGTCGCACACGTCGACGGCGGTGCGCGTCCCCGTCAGCGTCCCGGTCAGTGTGACTGCGAGCTCGGCGACGTCGCCGCCGAACACGACGACGTCGGTGATGCGCCGCTCTCGGACGATCTCGGCGAGCCGGGCGCGGGCGGCCGCCACCGCGCCGGGGCGGGTGAGCTCGAGGAAGCGGGTGTTGGACAGCCGGAGGTGGCGGCGCGGGCCCGTGCGCTCGGGGCGCAGCGGGGCGAGCTCCTCGACCGTGTCGAACACGCCGTCGAGGGCCAGCCCGGGACGCACGTCGCCGCAGGGGTGCTGGAACGGCGCGACGACGAGGTGCACCTCGCCCGGCAGGTGGGCGCACAGGTTCGCGACCCGCAGGTCGTAGCCGCTCTGCCGCGACTCGATGCGGCGCGAGGTCAGGACGAGGAACCTGGCGGCGTCGCGGGCCGCCCGCCCGTCCGCCGGGGAGGCACCGGGCCGGTCCAGGAGGGTCGTCACGCAGGGGACGTTATCGGGGACGCCGCCTCGTGACGCGGCCGAGGCATCGTTCGATAGGTGGAGAAGGTCTCGATTTTACATCGATCGGGCGTCTCAAGATCGCTCAGGACGCGCCGACGAGCGCCCGCCACGAGCCCGCTGCGCGGTCGCGCGGTGAGATCGGACCCACCGGCAGGGGCCACGGGATCGCGAGGTCGGGGTCGTCGTGGGCGACCGCGAGGTCCTCGCCGGGCGCGTGCGGACGGTCGATCCGGTAGCAGACGTCGGCGGAGTCCGTGAGGGCCTGGAAGCCGTGGAGCAGGCCGGCAGGCACGTAGAGGTGGTGGAAGGCCTCGTCGTCGAGCCGGAACGTCGCCACCGTGCCGAAGGTGGGCGACCCGGGGCGGGCGTCGACGAGGACGTCGAACACCGCACCGTGGGCGGCCCGCACGAGCTTGGCCTCGCCCGCCCCGCCGCGGCCGTGCATCCCGCGCACGGTCCCCCGCACCGAGCGCGACTGGCTGTCCTGCGCCAGCGCGCCCATGTCGACGCCGTGCGCGACGCCGATCGCGGTGTCGAACGTCCGGGTGAACAGCCCGCGGTCGTCGCGGTGCGGGGTCGGGACGAAGACCAGGACACCGTCGATCTCGCTCGTGTGGACCTCCATGCGGCCACCTTGGCAAAGGGCCCGCGGGGCCCCGCGAGAGGATGACGCGCGTGAGCGCCGCCGAGCCGCAGCCCGTGACGTGCCGCTGGTGCGGCGCCCCCGACGGAGAGGTGGTCCTGGACCTCGGCGACCAGCCCGCCGCCGACCACTTCCCGGCCGTCGACGACCCGGGCCCCGATCCGGTCCACCCGTTGCGGATGTGGCTGTGCGCGGCCTGCGGCCTCGCCCAGCTCGCCGAGGACCCCACCACGCCGGAGGAGCCGCGCGGGGCGGAACCGGAGGCGCTGGTGGCGCAGGCGCGCGACGCCGTGGCCCGCGCCCACTCGGCGGGCCTGCTCCCCGCGGGGGGCACGGTGACCGAGTTCGGCAGCCCCCACGGCGGCACCTGGCTCGAGCTGCTCGCGGCGGTCGGGCTCACCGGAGCGGCCCCGGGCGAGCCCGCCGACGTCGTGGTCGACTGCTTCGGCCTCATGCACGCCGCCGACCAGGCCGCCGGCCTCGCCGAGCGCGCCGCGGCGACCGCGCCCGGGGGCACCCTGCTGCTGCAGTTCCACAGCCTCGCCGCCATCGTCGCCGACGGGCAGTGGAACGCGCTGCGCCACGGTCACTTCGCCTACTACGCGACGCCGGTGCTGGCCCGCATGCTCGAGGCGATCGGCTTCGAGGTCACCCACGGCTTCCTGTTCGACCTCTACGGCGGCACCGTGCTGCTGGCCGCGCGCCGCCGCGAGGTGGACGGGCCGCGCGACATCCCGTCGGTCACGCACCTCCTCGAGCGCGAGGCGGCGCTGGGCGTCACCGACACCGGCGGGGTGGGGACGCTCGGGAAGGCGGCGCAGCGCAGTGCCGAGGCGCTGCGCGAGCACCTGGTCGCCGCCCGGGAGGCGGGCCGGCTGGTGCTCGGCTACGCCGCCGCCTCCCGGGCGGTCCCCCTGCTCAACCGCGCGCAGGTGGGACCCGAGCTGCTGCCGGCCGTGGCCGACGCCGCCCCCGGCAAGCGCGGACGCCGCGTGCCCGGGGTGGGCGTCCCGATCATCGTGCCCGACGAGCTCGTCGCGCGGCGCCCCGACGAGGTCGTGCTGTTCGTGGCCGACATGCTCGCCGAGATGCGACGCCGCCTGCCCGACGTCGAGGCCGCCGGCGGGCGCTGGGTCGTCGCCGACCCCACACTGGCGGTACCCGCTGCGGGCCCTGTCCACGAGGCGGCTGGGCCGGACGGCGGGGGTGGGGGAAGGCCGACCGGATGAGGATGCCATTCTGGCGCCGCTGTACGTCCAGTTCGTCCGATTCCGCGGGGCCCCATGACTGAACCTCGAGTGATGCCGCGCCGTCGTCCCGCGACCTCCCGGACGCCCCGCTGGGTCGCCGGCCTCGTCGTGCTCCTCGTCACGGCCGCCGGCTGCTCGTCGGACGGCGCGTCCGGTGGTGGCACCCGCGACGTGTACGCCTGGCCGTTCTCCTGGGACTCGGTGTGGAACCTGCCGCTGTCCACCGAGGCGCAGTACCGGCCGTTCGACACGCGGGCCGAGGACCTGGAGCTGGACTGGAACAACATCACCGTGGATCCCCGCGCGCCGGTCCGGACGCTGCGCGGCGACGACGAGGGCGTGCCCGTCCACGTGGACCCGGGCCTGTCGGCCGACGGTGAGTGGAACAACTGCTCGGCCCTGCTCGTCGAGTCCCCCGACCGGAAGACCGTGATCCAGGGCCAGCCGATGGAGCTCGAGCCGGGCGGTGACCCGAGCTGGGAGTACGGCTGGTCGCCCCTGTCGCTGACCGGGCCGGGCACCGAGGGGTGCCACGGCGGGTCCGGGCTCTCGGGCCTCGGCGGCACCATCCGCCGCGGCGAGCTGACCGCGCCCGGACCCATCCGGCACGCGCTCAAGCTGGGGCTGAACTGCACGGAGAGCTGCAGCCGGGAGGGCGACGGGTACCGTTGGCCGGCGGTGAAGGCCGACCGCGGCTACGAGGACAAGTACGGGGGCAGCGACCCCGACGTCCACATGGGCACCCTGTTCGCCGTCGCCCCCGACACCGACCTGTCCTGGATCACCCAGCCCGACGTGCGCAAGGTCGCGGAGGCGCTGCGGGACTACGGCGGCTACGTCGTCGACGAGACCGCGAACGACAAGAACTTCGTCGTCGTCGAGCGCGGCGCCGAGCCGGAGATGCCGAACATCCACTCCGGCGAGATGCGGCGCCTGTTCGCCTCGCTGAGCATCGTGACCAACAGCGCCCGGGAGACCCCGGGCGGCGGGCCGCTCGACGGGCCGCGCCGCGTCGCGTGCGCGCCGCCGTTCGCCGACGGCACCGGCGGTGCGCCGCCGACGTGCGGGCCCTCGGACGCCTGACACCCGGGCGGCGACTACCCGATCGGGCACGATCCGGGCGGATCGCCGCCGTCGGACCGACCCTCCAGCCCCACATGGGTGAGCATGCGGGTCATGCGATCACCGCGAAGCGCCCGCGCCCCCCGCCGCCGCCGCGCCGCCGTGGCCGCGAGCCGCTGCGCCGCGGCGGCCGGGCTCGTCGTGGGGCTCGTGGTCGGGCTCGGAGCCGCCGCGGACCCCCCGGTCCGCGCGCCGGAGGGCACCCCGGGTGGCGTCGCCGGCGGACGTGACGTCTACGCGTGGCCGTTCGCCTGGGACTCGATCTGGAACCTGCCGCTCGCGGCGAGCGCGGTCTACCGGCCCTTCGACCCGCAGGCCCAGGCCCTCGAGCTGGACTGGAACAACATCAGCGTCGACCCCGCCGACCCCGTGCGGCAACTGCGGGCGGACGACGAGGAGGTGCCCGTCCACGTGGACCCGGAGCTGTCCGCCGACGGCGGGTGGAACAACTGCTCGGCCCTGCTCGTGGACACGCCCGACCGCTTGACGGTGATCCAGGGCCAGCCGATGGAGCTCGAGCCGGGCGGTGACCCGAGCTGGGAGTACGGCTGGCCGCCGATGTCGCTGACCGACCGGGGCACGGAGGGGTGCCACGGCGGGTCGGGGCTCTCGGGGATCGGCGGCGCCATCCGCATCGGGGAGCTGACCGGGCCCACGCCGATCCGGCACGCGCTGAAGATCGGGCTGAACTGCACGGAGAGCTGCAGCCGGGAGGGCGGCGGCTTCCGCTGGCCGGCGGTGAAGGCCGACTCGGGCTACGAGGACAAGTACGGGGGCAGCGACCCGGACGTGAAGATGGGGTCCCTGCTCGCGGTCGCGCCCGACACCGACCTGTCGTGGATCACCCAGCCCGACGTGCGCAAGGTCGCGGAGGCGCTGCGGGACTACGGCGGCTACGTCGTGGACGAGACCGCGAACGACAAGAACTTCGTCGTCGTCGAGACCGGCGCGCAGGACGAGATCCCCAACATCGACTCCGAGGAGATGCGGCGGCTGTTCGGTCAGCTCAGCGTCGTCACCAACAGCACGGAGCTCACCCCGGGCGGCGGGCCCGTCGGCGCCCCGCGGCGTGCCCCGTGCGCCCCGCCGTTCCTCGACGGCAGCGGCGCGGCACCGGTGACGTGCAGCCCGTCGGCGACGGTGGGTCAGCTCGTGGGCGCCTGACGGCGGGCACGCCGGCGGTCGACGATCCGCTCGGCGAGCGCGCGCACCTCACCGCGGGCCGACCGCACGCCCCGCGCGAGGCCGGGCGCGACGGTGAGGAGCGCGAGGGCGACGGCGACGCGCGCCCGCCGCTGGTGGGACAGGGCGGCGCGCGCGTGGCGGCGCGCCGCCTCCCGGTCGCCGACCTGGATGCTCCAGCGCATGCGGCGCAGGGCGGCCTCGTACCGCAGGCGGCGCAGGGCGACGTCGAGCGCCGCGAGGTCCTCGGGGCGGCCCGAGTGCTGCGCCGCGCGCGTGAACGCCTCCTCCGCCTCCGTGTCGAAGGCGTCGACGCTCTCGGGAGCGTGCGACAGGGACTCGGCACGCAGGCGGAACCGCCCCAGCACGTCGGGGATCGCGCGCACCGCGTAGCCGTCGGACACGAGGCGCAGCCAGAGGTCGAGGTCCTCGACGAGCCTCGACCCGGCGTTGTGCCCCCCGAGGGCCGCCCACGCCTCGCGCCGGAAGGCGGCGCCGTAGTACAGGAACTGCTGGCGCATGATGTCGGACAGCCGCAGGTCCCCGCGCGGGACGCTCCGTCGCGCGACACCGGAGTGCTCGACGAAGGTCTCGGACATGACGTGGCCGTCCTCGTCGCGGAAGATCTGCGCGTCGGGACTGATGGCGTCGGCGTGCGGCTGGCGCTCGAAGGCGTCGAGCATCCGCTCGCAGTACTCGGGGGCCACGAGGTCGTCGCTGCACAGCGGGACGAGGAACCGGCCGCGCGAGGCCGCGGCGGCCGCGTTCACGCCGCCGGCGTACCCGCGGTTCTCCTGGCGCACGAGCCGGACGCGGGGATCGCGTTCGGTGTACGGGCGGACGATGTCGGCCATGCGATCGGAATTGCCGTTGTCCACCACGACGAGTTCCCAGTCCGGGATCGTCTGGGCCAGCACGGAATCGATCGTCTCCTCGATGAACTCCTCGGTGCGATAAGCCGGGACGAGGAAGCTGAACGACGGTCTATCCGACGACGTCTCGACCTCGACGGACGGCACCGGTGAACTGGTGGGCGTCGACACGACGGCCCTTCCCCCCTCCTGGACGATCGCGGCCTACCCCGACGGGTGGCGATGCTAACCCATCGAACGGGCAGGTCGGGACGGTGTCGACCCCTCGCGTACCCGGTCGACGCACCGCCGCACACCGGTCACGGACCGTCGTGACGACCGTCCGCGCGCTTCTCCGGGGCCTCATCGTCCCGATTGTCGTCCTCGCTCCCGGACGGCCCCGGGCGATTCCTCGCGATCAGCGGGACCATTTTCCGCGGATTGTCCGATTCGTTCTCGTGGTCGGAGTGCGAGGGCGCGAGGGACTGGGTGGGCGGGTCGATCCCGACACCGACGGTGCGCCGGCCCGGTGGTGGCGGCGGGCCCGGCGCCGGGGGTGCCGGCGGGCGCAGGGGAGCGCCGGGCAGGGGTCCGGGCAGGGGTCCGGGCGGGGGTCCGGGGGGCCTCGGCGGGGGAGCGGGCCGTCCCGCCCCGGCCGGGGCGGCGGCCGCCATCGCGGGCACCCGGGGACGCGACGAGGTGAGCACCCGCTCGGTCGGGTCGTCGATGCGGTACACCGGGATCCACTCGGTGGGGGCGTCGAGCAGCGCGCGGTCGTCGTCGGGGCCCTCGTCGGACTCCTCGTCGTCGCCGCCGCGGCGCAGCCGGCTCACCACGGCGGTGCGCAGCTCGCGCACCATCGCCGGCGCGAGCACCGACAGGACGCCGACGTAGATGAGCAGCAGCAGCAGGCCCTCGCCGGCGAGCAGGACGATCCCGAGGGCGATCGGGCGTGTGGCGCTCTGGGCGAAGGTCAGCTCGAGGAACCCGACCGGCACGGCGGCGACCGCCGCGGCCACCACCGGCGGGAACAGCACCCGGACGAGGTCGCCGACACCGACCCCGGCGAGGCTGCGGGCGAGGGCCAGGCTGAGCAGCCCGGTGGTCAGGCCCTCGATCGACACCGCGAGCCCGACCCCGAGCAGGCCGAAGGGCAGCAGCGCGAGCAGGCCGCCGATCCCCACGACGAGCGTGGTCGCGGTGAGCCAGTTGATGCGCTTGCTGTGCCCGGCCCCCTTGATGGACTCGACGCCGATGGCCGCCATCGCGGTGCCCGGCCCGAACCCGGCCATGCCGGCGACGAGCAGCCCGGCCGGTGCCCACTGGCTGCCCAGCAGCACCACGATGGCGGCCGGCCCCAGGACCACGAGGGAGGCGGCCAGGGGGACCACGGCGGTCCACAGCGCCCGCAGCGAGCGCAGGAAACCGTCGCGGAAGCGCCGGCCGTCGGCGGCGATGCGGGCGAACGCGGGGAACAGCACGTAGGACGCGACCTGGATGATCGCCTGGCCGGGGAGGATCCCGATGCGCCGGCCGTAGCGGTACTGCCCGGCGGAGGCGTCGCCGAGCCAGCGCCCGATGAGCGAGCTCTGCGTGACGTCGCGGAGGTCGTCGACGACCCGGGACGCGATGAGCGGCGCGGCGTAGCCGGCCATCTCCCGCCAGATGCGGAACACGAAGCGGCCCTTGCCGGGACGCCACTTCGCGAGCCACCAGCAGGCGACGAGGGTGGCGAGCTGGGACGCGTAGAGGCCGATGACCATGCCCCACACGCCGAAGCCCAGCGACACCATGACCACCGTGACCAGGGCGAAGGTGCCTGCGGTGGTGGGGTCGACGATGAGGCGCCGCTTGAAGTTGAACCGTCGCTGCAGCAGCGCCTCGGGCACGTTGAGCAGGCAGTGGATCAACAGCGTTCCGGACGTGACCGCGCAGACGAGCGCGACCATGTCGTTGTCGTTGAAGAACATCCCGACCAGCGGCGACGCGGCGAGGGCGCCGAGTGCCAGGAGGATGCCGGTCCCCAGGCTCACCCAGAAGGCCGTGTCGGCGGCGTCGGTGACCTCCCGCTCGCGCTGGATGAGCGCGGAGCGCATGCCGCCGTCGGCGAAACCGACGAGGAAGTTCGCGAAGATCGTGCCGAGCGTGAACACGCCGATCTCGGCCGGGCTGAGCAGGCGCGCGACCACGATCGTCTGGGCCAGCGAGATGATCTGCGTGAGCACCAGCGCGACCGCGGCGAACTTCGCGCCCTGACGCAGCTTCGACCCCAGCCCGTGCAGTGACGGGTTGTGCTCGTCGTCCTCGTGGGCCTCGTGGGCCTCGGAGGGCTTGACGGCACCGTCCCCCGGCGGTCGGACCGTGGCGGTGGCCGTGGTCGGGGCGTCGGTGGTGTCCGAGGAGACGGCCTCGGTCGGCACGTCGGTGGGACCGGACGCGGCGGCCGGCGTGGGGGTGCCGTGCGGGGTCACGCCGTTCGGGCCGGCGGGCTCGTGCGGCCCGTTCCGTCCCGGCGTCCCGTCTCCGCTGCCCTGCACGGACCTCCGATCGGACGTCCCCCGTGATCCGGGGCGCGACCCGGCCACTGTACCCAGCGCCGCCGGACCCCTCGGGGACGGCCGGTCGCGGACCACCTCCACGGACGGGTGACACCCACACACGCATCACCGATACGGTGACTTGTCGTCCGACTGCGACGAGTGGTCGTATTCCCGCGCCGAAAGGTTCTCCACCATCACACGAGCGCGACGAGCGGTCGTGGACGTTGCGCCGAAAGGTCGTCTCTCGTGCTCACTCCCGTCCTGGCCCACAGCCGCCGTCGCGCCGCAACGCTGTTCGCCGCCGTGACGACCTGCGCCGTCCTGACCTCGGGCCAGGCCGCGGGGGCGGAGGGCCACGGGACGCGGGGAGGCCCGAGCGCCGCCCCCGTCCCGGTCGGCAGCCGGGTGGTGTTCACCGGCGACTACGAGACCGGGGACTTCGGGCAGTGGCAGGTCTGCCAGTCCGCGGTGCGCAACTCCAGCTGCGACGGCGTGGGCCAGGGCGACCGGGCGATGCAGATCCTCCCCGAGGAGAAGGCGCGCCAGGGTCGGCACGCGGCGCGATTCGTGATCAGGCCCGGCGACGTGCCCGACTTCGGCGGCGGCGAGCGGTCCGAGGTGCAGTCCTCCGCCGAGGGAGCCGTGGTCCGCGAGGGCGACGAGCGGTGGTACGAGTGGTCGATGCGGTTCCCGGAGAACTGGGAGAACCCGACAGGAGGGTGGTTCATCGTCCTGCAGTGGCACAGCTCGAAGGGCTCGCCGCCGCTCGCGATCGACATCAACCGCCGCAGCGAGATCTACATCGGCGGTGACGGGGTGCCGCACGAGACCAAGACGATCGGGCGGGTGCGCCCCGGGGAGTGGGTGGACTACGTCCTGCACGTCAAGTTCTCGAAGAGCGCGGAGACGGGCTTCGTCGAGGCGTGGGAGAACGGGCGCCAGACCGTGTCCCGGACCTCGCGGGCGACGATGAACGACGGCCGGAACTACCTCAAGCAGGGCATCTACCGCGACGAGGGGCCGGCGACCGAGCTGTGGCACGACGGGCTGCGGGTCACGGCCCCCTGAGCGGGTCGTGGCTGGGCGGGTCGTGGCTGGGCGGGTCGTGGCTGGGCGGGTCGTGGCTGGGCGGGGTCGCGGCTACGCGACGTCGTGGGACGGCGCCGGCGACCCGCCGGAGGCGTCCGGCGGAGCGTCGACGGGCGGCAGCCCCCGCCACCGGCGCCGCGCCGCGTAGAGGCGGCGCATCACGCCCGGCGACAGCTGCGCGGTGACCCACATGCCGGCGTGGCGCACCGAGGGCCGCCGGCGCAGCAGCCGCAGCGCCTGCCGCCGGGCCGCGGTCCGGTCCCCGGTACGCACCGCGCGGCGGTAGCGCCCGAGCGCGATACCCGTCCGCACGCGGTCGACGTACTCCCGCAGCGCGGCGCGGCGGGCGGGCGAGGGCGGCAGCTGGCGCGCGATCCGCGCCAGCGCCGCGTGGGCACCCTCCCCGAGCTCCACGGTCCGGTCGTCCTGCCGGGTGATCGAGCCCTGCCGCTGCCGCAGGAGGTAGACCTGCTCGTCGAGCACCCGCACCGGCACACCGGTCAGCGCCACGCGCACCCAGAACTCGAGGTCCTCGCCGACCCACAGGGCCTCGTCGAACCCGCCCACCGACGTGGCGAGCTCGCGGGGCACCGTGGTGCCGCGGTAGGAGAAGGGCTCGCGCAGCAGGTGCAGGAGGAACTCCTCGCCGTCGGTGGCCGGCGGGTCGGTCGACAGGCGGAAGTCCGGGTCGGTGGGCGCCCCGTCCTCGTCGACGGTCAGGGGCACCGCGCCCACGAGCCCCGGACCCGGGACGGTCTCGAGGCAGGCGCGGACCTGCGCGAGGAAGTCGGCGCGCAGCAGGTCGTCGCTGTCGAGGAACACCACGTACTCCCCGCGGGCGGCGCCGATCCCGACGTTGCGCGCCGCGGAGACGCCGCGGTTGTCCGGCAGCCGGACGAGCTCGATCCGCGGGTCGGAGAGGAAGGGGGCCACGCGCTCGGCGAGGTCGTCGGGCGAGGCGTCGTCGACCACGACGAGCTGCCAGTCCGGGTCGGTCTGCGCCAGCACCGAACCGATCGCCTCACCGACGACGTCAGCCGTGCCGTGGGCCGGGACGACGATGCTGAAGGTGGGTGTCACGGGGCCGATCTCCTGCCTGGTCGGTCCCGGCCACGGGGGCCGGGCGGTCGAGCCGCACCTCGCGGGTGCGCCGTCCCTCCGACCAGCCCACGACGACGGCGTCGTCGGTGAGCTGCACCGAGGCGCCCGTGGCGCGCTCGGACCCAGGGGTCAGCAGGGTGGCCACGGCGAGGGGCACGCGGCCCCGCTCGCACAGGCCTCCGACCAGCCAGGACGGCTCGCGCGCCTCCAGGCGGTCGGACCACCACCCGAGGTGGGTCTCCTCGTCCCCCCGGACGTGGTGGTGGATCCATGGTGTCGTCGCCGCGTGGGTGAGGCCCAGCACCGGCGCGCCCGTCCCGTCGGTGGCCAGGTGGCCGTCCTCGTCGGGCGCGGCCCGCAGGCCGGGGTGCAGCGGCCACGACGTCCGGACGCGGTGCTGGCCGCGCCCCTCGAGCAGGTCGACGACGAGGACCGTCGCCTCGTCGGGCGGGGCGACGACCCAGCGGTGGTGCCGCACCGGCGCCTCCAGCGCCTCGTAGCCGTCGTGGTGCGCGTGGACGAGGCCGCGCGTGAGGTCGACCTCCTCCACGGTGGTGCGGGCGTGGCGGCTCCAGAGGAACTCCCCGCCCATGACCGACTGGTCGCGGTCGTCGACGGCGACCGTGGGGTGGGCGCGGGTGCCGCGGTGGGCGGTGCGCCAGTCGGGGTGGGCGAAGTAGCTGCCCGTCCCCGGGTCGCCGACGAGCTCGCGGCCGCCCCGGCTCAGCGTGACGGCCAGCGCGTCGGCGTGTCCGTGCGCGGCGATCGAGAGGTAGCCCAGCGGCCCGACGTCCACCGTGACGCGCCGGTCGCCGGCGCGGAGCACCACCAGCCCGCCCTGCTCCGCGTGGAACGAGCCGGGCTCGAGCGCCGGCGCGGGCTCGGGACGCGGGACCCCGCGGGCCTTGCCGAACCACCCGGCCGTGAGGTCGGGCACCGAGCACGCCGCGGCCGCCCGGTGGCCGGTGAGGGCCGCGACGGCGGCCAGGTGCGGGCGGACCTCGCGCAGCGGCTCGGGTCCCAGGCGCAGCGCGAAGCCCTCGTCGTCGTCGCCGTAGCGGGGCGTCGGGTCGTCGGGCCCGACCAGCGAGGCCAGGTAGGTCGCGCTGCGGTCGACGGCCGCGCGCAGCGCCGGCGGCGCCGGACGGCCCGCCAGCTCGAGCAGCAGGACGACCACGCCGAGGAGCTCGGCGGTGAACACCTGGTACCCGACGGCCTGCTCGGCGCCGGCGCCGTCGGCGAGGATCTGCAGGTCGGCCTGGGTGGCCAGCTCGGCGACGGCCAGGGCGGTCCACCGCTCGGCGCGGGCCAGCTCGGGGAAGCACAGCCCCACGACGGCGAGGCCCGCCATCTCGCCCACGAGGTGGTTGTTGGCGGAGCTGAACCGCGAGCGGTCCCGCCGGCACGCCGTCGCGCTCGCGGCGAGCACGCGCACCACCCGCCGGTACCGCTCGGGGGTGAGCCCGGGCGCGTCGGCCAGACCCTGCAGGGCGACGGTCACGGCGATCGCGCGGACGCCGGCCTCGAAGGCGCCGCGCCAGGCGATGCCCGTGCCCGGCGGGTTGGCGAGGATCCAGTCGTCGAGCTGGTCGAGGGCCTCGTCGGCGAAGCGGCGGTCGCCGGTGACGAGCCAGGCCTGCGCGAGCCACGGCAGGTGCTGCAGCCGGTTGAGCTCCCAGATCCACTTGGGGTCCCCGGTGCCGACCCGGTGGTCGATCCGCCGGGACGGCATCCGGGGCCAGCGCACGTCGGCGAGGGGGTCGTACGACCAGTCGATCGGACCGTCGTAGCGGGCCTCGGGGTGGCCGAAGAACGTGAAGCGGTGCTCGAGCACGCGTTCGGCGGCCGCCACCACGGCCTCGGTGTCCTCGGGGTACTCGGCGGCGAGCTTCTCGGCGGTCGCGCGGTCGAGCAGCACGGGCCGGCCGGTGCCGGCGCGGAAGTCCGCGAGCCGCGCGTCCCACGTCCGGTGCGGGTCGGCGAGCAGGCGCTCGTCGGGCACCTCGCGCCGCTCGAGGGCCTCGCGGGCCAGCCCGGCGGCCATCCGCCCGGCCCGGCCCGCCACCTCCTGCGGTCCCATGGCCCGCAGCCGGTTGACGTACCAGCCGACGCGCCTCACCGGCGGGCCACCGCGGCGACCATGTCCTCGAAGGCACGCGCCGTCGCCTCGATGGTGAACTCGTGCTCGGCGCGCCGGCGGGCGTTCTTGCCGAGCGCGGTACGCAGGTCGGGATCGGCCACCAGGCGCGCCAGCCGGTCGGCGAGCGCCGCGTCGTCGCCGGGAGCCACGACGAAGCCCTCGCTGCCGTCGCCGACGACGTCGGGCAGGCCGCCCACGCCCGGGGCCACCACCGGCAGCTCGGCGGCCATCGCCTCGATGACGGCGATCGGCACGCCCTCGTGCTTCGAGGACAGGGCGAACACGTCGAACCCGGCGAGCAGCCGCGGCACGTCGCGGCGCTCGCCGAGGAAGCGGACCACGTCGGGGAGGCCCTCGCGCTCGACGATCGCGGCGAGCTCCTCGCGGCGCGGGCCGTCGCCCGCGAGCACCACGCGCACGTTCGGGTGCTGCGCGCGGAGGCGGGCCACGGCGCGGAAGAGCACCTCGTGGGCCTTCTGCGGGGTCAGCCGGGCGACCACACCGAGGACGACGTCGTCGGGGCCCGCGCCCCACTCGGCGCGCACCTCGGCCCGGGTCGCCTCGTGCTGCTCGACGGCCGGACGCTCGGGCAGCGCCACGCCGTTGGGCACGATGAACTCGCGGGCGCGCCGCCACGGGTAGCGTCCGACACCCTCCTCGGCGTGCAGGTACTCCCGCTGGCTCGGCCCGAGCAGGGCGAGCGCGTCGGTGAGGAAGAGCGTCTCGACGACGTGGCGGGGCAGGCAGCGCAGGCCGACGCTGGTCAGGCCCATGTCGTGCACCGCGACGATCTGGGTCGGCACGCCGGCGAGACGGGCCACGAGCCGCCCGAGGGTCAGCGACGCGCGCTGGAAGTGGGCGACGAGCACGACGTCGGGCCGGTGGGTGCGGAAGTGGCGCCAGAGCCGGACGACCGAGCGCATGTCCCAGCGCCCGCCCCGGTGCAGCTCGTGCACGGCGACGTCGGACCCGCGGAACTCCGGCACCATCGACCCGCCGTCGCGCAGGCTCACGAGCTCGGGCTCGACGCGGCGGCGGTCGAGGTGCCGGAAGGTGTTGAGCAGCACGAACTCGGCGCCGCCGACGCCGTCGGCGATGTCGAGCACGAGGCTCAGGCGGATCGGTCGATCGGGGACCAGGGGGCTCACCTGCCGTGGTGGGGGGCCAGGGCGGCGGCGCCGTCGGGCCGCGCCCGCTCTGGGGCCGGGCGTCGTCCCGCCGTCGCCGCGATCACGTCCTCGGCGGTGCGCACCGAGCGGTCGAGGGTGAACTCCTGCTCCACCCGCGACCGGCCCGCCTTGCCGAGCTGCGCGCCGCGCGTGGGGTCGCGCAGCAGGTCGAGGAAGGCGTCGGCGAGCGCGCGGGGCTCGCCCGGCGGGACGAGCGTCCCGGTCTCGCCGTCCACGACGATCTCCGGGATGCCGCCGACCGCCGTGCACACCACCGGGCGCGAGGCCGCCATGGCCTCGAGCACGGACATGGGGAAGCACTCGGTGCGCGAGCAGAGCGTGAACACGTCCATGGCGCGCAGCAGGCGGGGGACGTCGCTGCGGTTGCCGGCGAACACCACGCGCTCGGCGACCCCGAGCGCCGCGGCCCGCGTGTGCAGCACGTCGCGCAGCGGCCCGTCACCCACCAGCAGCAGGCGGGCGCGGGGCTCGTCGGCGAGGAGCAGGCGGAAGGCCTGCAGCAGTGTCTCGTGGCCCTTCTCCTCGCGGAGCATGGCGACGCTGCCGATCAGCGGCTCGTCCGGCGCGATCCCGAACTCGGCACGGGCCTCGTCGCGCGCCTCCTCGTCCGTGCCGTCCTCCCCGCCCGCCGGCTCGACCTCGCCGAGGACGACGCCGTTGTGGATGATCCGGACCCGCCCGGCGTCGTACCCGAGGTCGTCGACCAGGTAGGGCACCTGGGTGTGGGCCACGCCGTACACCGCGGTGGTGACGGGCCGCAGCAGCCGCTCGACCAGGCGGTGCACCCGGGAGCGGGGTCGGATGTCGCCGCAGTTGTGCATCCAGACGACGCGGGCCGGGACCCGGGCGAGGACCCCGGCGAGACGCCCGAGCGCCTCGGCGGTGAAGCCGCGGCAGATCACCACGTCGGGGCGGGTGCGCCGCATGTGGCGCACGAGGTCGACCAGCGTGGCCGGCACCTCCCGCTTGGCGCGGCGCAGGTCGAGGGCCGGCACGTCGTGCTCGACGAGCTCGCCGAAGAGGTGCCCGCCCTCGTTGAGGCACACCACCGAGGGCTCGAACCGGTCCCGGTCCATGGCCGGCAGCAGCGTCGCGACGTGCCGCTCCGCCCCGCCGAACAGGAGGTTGGGGACCACGAACAGCACGCGGACGGGGCGTGGAGGAGGCGCCGCACCGTCCGCGGCCGAGGGTCGTGGCGCGGGGGTCGGGCTCACGTCTCGTGACCCTACGACAGCTCTGCGCGACCCCGACGACCGGGCGTCAGCAGGTCGGCGTAGAGGTCCTCGACGCGCCGGGACACCACGTCGACGTCGAACTCGGTGGCGGCGCGGTGGTGCGCCGCGGCCCCCATGGCCCGTCGCCGCGCGGGGTCGGCCAGGACCGCGACGAGGGCCTCGGTGAGGCGTGCGCCGTCCGACGGCGGGACGAGCAGGCCCTCGCGCCCGTCGGTGACCAGCCCGGGGATGCCGCCGACGTCGGTGGCCACGACGGCCAGCCCCCGGGCCATCGCCTCGAGGACGACCATCGGCTGGCCCTCGCCGAGCGAGGGCAGCACGAGGACGTCCGCGGCGTCGAGGAGCGCGTCGACCTCGGCCTTCGGCAGCCAGTCGTGCACGGTGACGGCGCCGTCGACCCCGAGGGCCGCCGCGAGGGCGCGGGCCCGCTCGGGGTCGCCGTCGCCGGCCATCGTCAGGTGCGCGCCGTCCCCCGTGGTCCCGCGCACCTCGGAGAGTGCCTTCGCCCACGACTCGACCAGCGTGAACGCACCCTTCTTCTCCCAGATGCGCCCGAGGAAGACGACGTGCGGGGGGCGGTCCGGCCGGTCCGGCGGTGCCGGCGGCACCGGGACGGCGTTGGGCACGATCGCGAAGCGCGCGCCGGGGGCGATCTCCCCGAGACGCCGCACCCACAGCTCGTCGAGGGCGACGACGGCGTCCGCCCCGATCAGCGAGCGGCGGATCAGCGCGCGCAGCGGCGCCGGCGCCGTGCGGTGGAAGTCGTGGAAGCGCCCGCTGTGCACGTGCAGCACGACGGGCACGCGCGCCGCCTTCGCGAGCCAGAGGATCGTCGCCTTGCGCACGAAGCTGCCGTCCGACGACGTGTGCAGGTGCACGAGGTCGGGCCGGCGGAGCAGGAGCTCGGCGAGCACCCGGGCGAGGCACAGGGCGAAGCGCCGGACCTTCGCGGGCCCCGACCCGTCCTGGTGGCTGGCCACGTGGTGCACGTGCCACCGCGCCCACAGGGGGGTCCCGGCCAGCGTGCGGACCGCGGCGGAGATGCCGCCCTGCGTGGCCAGGGACGTCGAGACCCAGAGCACGCGCACTCCGCGGGTGCGGCGCGGGCTCACCGCGACGCCACGACGGGGCGGTCCGCGGGCGGCTCGGCCTGGGGTCCGGCGGGGGGTCCGGCCGGGACCGGTGGTGCGGGCGCGCGACCCGCCGGGGCCGGCGGCGCCCCGTCCTGGTGGCGGTCCAGGGCGCCGACCGCGACGCCGAAGATCAGGAAGGGCAGCGTGCTGGCGAAGTCGAGGAAGCGCATGTCCACGGTGACGGCCGTGGCCTGCCACGTGATCAGCACCAGGAGGGCGAGCGTGGCGAAACCCCGTCCGAGGAGACCGTCCGCCGGCAGGTGTCGGCGGGCGGAGACGAGCTTCCACGCGATGCCGACCAGCAGGGCGATCCAGAGCAGGCCGCCGGGGATGCCGAGCTCGGCGGTGATGCCCAGCTCGTTCTCGTGGGACGCGATCGCCCAGCCGCGGTTCCAGTCGATCTCCTGGGACCAGGCGATGTGGTGGTCGGTGTTGTACGCGGTGAAGCGTCCGATCCCCACGCCGAAGATCGGGTGGTCGAGGATGGCCTGGAAGGACGTGGCGGCGATGTTGAGCCGGTCGTACACCTCGTTGGACGAGCCCACCCCGCCGGCGCTGCGGTCCTCGGAGAGCAGCGTGCCGAGGTTGGCCACGACCGCGGCCGCACCGAGGACGAGCGAGACGACGAAGGGCCGCCGCCAACCGCGGGCCAGCACCGCCCCGGCGAGGACGACGATCGCCAGGGAGAGCCACGCGGAGCGGGTGTAGGTGAGGTACACGCCCGCCGCGGCGAGCCCGGCGGTGGCCCAGAGCCCGAGGCGCACCACCGTGCGGACCGTCGGCTGCGCCGCGAGGTAGAGGGCGACGACGAATCCGATGACGAGCAGCAGGCCGTTGGTCACCGGCTGCTTGAAGATGCCGACGGCGCGGTCCTCCCAGCCGGGGTCGTCGACGATGAACCGGGGCCACACCAGCGCCTGGGGCCCGTAGAACTGGATCACCGCGGTGAGCCCGGAGTACAGCGTGAAGGCCACGGTCATCCACAGCAGCGCCCGGACCGCGTCCTCGCGGTCGAAGAGCGTCCGCCCGGCGAGGTAGAGCAGGATCGGGAGGAGCGTGCCGGTCACGATGAAGCGCCACGCGTCGACGGCCTCGAACTCGTGGGGCAGCAGGCCCGAGAACACGTTCCAGAAGGCGTAGGCGGCCATCACCGCCTCGAGGGCGCCGAGGCGCGGCGCGCGCACCGTGCGCGCGAGCAGGCCGACACCGATCGAGAGCACCGTGCCGTAGAAGGCGGCCATGACCGGGTCGCCGAGGCCCATGTTGTTCAGGGGCTCGCGCACGAAGCTCGTGGCGACGAGGAGCAGGATCGCGAACAGCGGGAAGCGCAGCGCGAGGGCGGCCACGAGGACGGCCGGGGGCAGCACGACGAGCAGCATCGGCGCCTCGTCCGGGGCGACGCCGAAGGCGGCGACGACCACCACCATCACCCCGAGGACCACGAGGACGTCGGTGCGCCACCGCGCCGACCACAGGCGGGAGAGCATGCTCATCGGCCCCCGGGCTCCGTCGAGGTGGGTCGTGGTGGCGCGGGCACCACCCGGTCGTCCGGGCGGGCAGGGCCGCCCCGGTTCCCCCCGAATCTAGCCGACGGCCCCCGGCGGCCCCTCCGGGTGGCGGCTCGGCGGCTTCCTATGCTGGGTCGGTGAGCCTGCACGCCGAGCTGCTCGACGCGCCGACGGCCCTGGACCGCCTCGCCGAGCCCTGGCGGGCGCTGGCCGTGGACCAGGGCAGCGCGTTCCTCACCCCCGAGTGGTGCGCCGCGTGGCTCGAGCACCCGGGCCCCGGCGACCCGGTCGTCGTGGCCGTCCGCGACGGCGACGCGCACCTCGTCGGGCTGCTGCCGCTGTGCCGCGTGGGGCGGGAGCTGCGCTTCCTCGGCTCCGAGCGCGGGGACCGGTTCGCACCGCTCGCGGCGCCGGGGTCCGAGCTGGAGGTCGCCGCGGCCGCGGCGCGCGCGCTGGGCCGGGGCGGCGGGCGGGGTGGGGCGCTGCTGCTGCGCAACGTCGACGAGGACGCCTCCTGGGTCCCCGAGTTCGCCGCCGCCTGGCCGGGGGCGCTGACCCGCACCCGCGTGCGCGGCAACGTGCTGCCGTACGTGCCGCTGGCCGGCGAGACGTGGGAGACGTTCCTGGCCGCGCGCAGCCGCAACTTCCGCAACCAGGTCGGCCGCAAGGAGCGCAACCTCGTCCGCGACCACGGCGCCGCCTTCCGCCTGGTCACGGATCCGGCGTCGGCGGGCCCGGAGCTCGACCGGTTCTTCGGCCTGCACGCCGCCCGGTGGTCCGGCGACGGCGCGTCGTCGCTCACCGACCCGGAGGTCGTCGCCTTCCACCGGTCCTTCGCGACCGCGGCCGCCGGCCGCGGCTGGCTGCGGCTCTGGTTCCTCGAGATCGACGACGAGCCCGTCGCGGCGATCTACGGCTGGTCGATCGGCGGCCGGTACGCCTACTTCAACGCCGGATGGCGTCCGGAGTGGTCCCGCTCGAGCGTCGGGCTGGTGCTGCTCGCGCGCACCGTGCGTCACGCCCTCGAGGAGGGCGCCGTCGAGTACGACCTGCTGCTCGGCGACGAGGAGTACAAGGCCCGGTTCGCGAGCGCCGAGCGCCCCGTGGAGACCGTCGTGCTCGCCCCGCCGCTGCACCCCCGCGCGCTCGCCTCGCGCGGACGGGTGGCGGCCCGGCGGCTGGTGGCGTCCCTGCCGCCCGGGGCCCGCGAGGAGCTGACACGCCGCGCGCGGACGGTCGCGCGTCGCGCCGGGGCGGGCTGACCTGCCCCGGGGCCCGGTGACCGCTTCGTTACCGTGGCCCGGGTGAGCAACCGACTCCTGGTCCTGGGCTGGCACAACATCGACCCGACGCCGGCCTTCCCCGAGGCGCCGGAGGCCGGTCGCCGGGGCTTCGACCGCCAGTTGGCCCTGCTCGCGAGGGTGGCGAACGTCGTGCGCCTGTCCGACGCGCTGGACCGGATGGCCTCGGGCGAGCCGCTCCCGCCGCGCAGCGTGGCGCTCACCTTCGACGACGGCTACCGCGACAACCTCGACGTGGCCGTCCCGCTCCTGGCGAAGCACGGGCTGCCGGCGACGTTCTACCTCGTCCCGCGCTTCCTGTCCGGCGAGCTCGGAGCGTGGTGGGAGGATCTCGCGTTCGCCTTCCGGCACGGCACCGCCGACAGCGTGGAGTGGGGCGGCACGACCTACCCGCTGGGTGACCCGGCCGAGCGGGCCCGCGCGCAGGACGAGATCAGCGTGGCGCTCAAGACGCTGTCGGCGCGGTCCCGTGAGCAGGCCGTCGCGGAGCTCGCCGAACGGCTCGCGCCCGTCGGGGGCGAGGACGACCGCGCCGCCTTCATGGACTGGGACGGCGCCCGCGGGCTGCTCGACGCCGGCCACGACGTCGGCTCCCACTCGATGACCCACGCGATCCTCAGCCGCGAGGACCAGGCGTCGCAGACCGAGGAGCTCGCCGACTCGCGCTCCCGGCTGGCGGACGGGCTGGGCACGTCGATCGACTCCGTCGCCTACCCCAACGGGCACCGCGAGGACTACGACGAGACCACGCTGCGGCTGGTGGCCGAGATCGGCTACCGGGGCGCGGTGACGACGACGCCGGGCGTGGCGCGCCGGGACCAGCCGCTCATGGAGATGAACCGGCTGATCGTCACGCCCACGACCAGCCCGGGCGACCTCGTCGGCAAGGTGTGGCGCAAGGCCCGCTCGACCGCGCGGTCCGTGCTCTCGCGCTGACGCCCGCGGGACCGGTCCTCGACACGGCCCCGACACGCCCCCGACACGACGACGGGGCACGACCGGAACGGTCGTGCCCCGTGTCGGCCAGTGGGGTGGCTACTTCTCCGTGCGCAGCGTCACCGTCGGCGCGGACAGGTTCTGCGACGGCCGGCCGTCGGCGGCGTCACCGTCGGCGCCGTTCGACCCTGCGGCGCCCTTCGGCTTGCCGTCCCCACCGGACGGGGCGGACGCGGTCGACCGGGAGAACTTCGCGGTCCCGACGCGCTTGGCGCCGGGGGGCGAGCTCGGCGAGGCCGACGGAGTGCCGTTCCGCCCGCCCGGCTTCCCGTTGGGGCCCTGACCCGCGCCCCGGCTCGCGCCCTGCTCCGGCCCGCCCGGCCCCTGGCCCGGCGAGGTGGAGCCACCGGGCTTCGGGTTCCGCCCGCCCGTCCCGCTCGCGCCGCCCGGCTTGGGGCTCGGCGAGGGCTTGGCGCCCGAGCCGCGGCGGGTGTGGACGCTCACGCCCGGGGCGCCGTCGGCGTCGGACGGGCCCGCGGGGCCGGACGGACCGGACGGGCCGGACGGGCCGGACGTCGGCTTGGGGGTCGGCTGGGGGGTCGGCTGGGGCGCCGCCCCGGACCCGGGGGGAGGACCGGCGGGCGCCGCGGAGCGTCCCGGGGCGCCGGGAGAGGACGCACCGGCGGACGGCGACGGGCCGCCCGCGCTGCCGGACGCCGGGGAGCTGCCGGGGGAGCCGCCGGGGGAGCCGCCCGCGGGCGCGGGCTTGGCGCCGGGCGAGGGCTTGGCGGCCGACGACGGCTTGGCGCCGGGCGACGGCTTGGCCCCGGGCCCACGCTGGCCGTTGGGGGCCGACGGTCCGGCCGACGGCCGGGCCTCCGCCCCGCCGGCGTCGCCCGGGGTGCTCGAGGGCCGGTCGACGGACGTGCCGTTGGCCGCCTGCCCGGTCGCCGGGGCGCCGGCGCCCCGCACGGAGGCGCCGTTGGTGGTCTTGACCGACGCCCCGTTCGCGCCCTCGGCGCCCTTCGCCGGGGCGTCACCGCCACGCGGGCCGTCACCGCGGGCCATCGCGGCGCGGGCCTCGTCGAGCTTCTGCTGCGAGATGGGCGCGGTGCGGTCGGCCGGGACCTGGGACGGGGTGGGCGCCGCGCTCGGGGCGGCCCGGTCCCGCCCGCCCCCGGTCCCGCCGCGCCCGGGGGCGGGCGGGACCGGGCCGGCCGGGGCCGGGCGCCCCGCGGGGGGACCGGCGGGCAGGCGCACCGGCGTCCAGGTGCGCTCGGCGAGGAAGCCCGGGTCGCTGAGCTGGCCGGGGTTGCGCACCAGGATCACGCCGAGCGGGGTGCCGCCGGCCTGGGTGACGGCGTCGAGCGCGGCCCGCGCGTCACGGGCGCGGGTCTCGCCCTCCTCGACGACCAGGAGCACGCGGTCGGCCGCGGCGCAGACGACCTGGCCCTCCACCGACTGCGCCGGCGGGGCGTCGATGATCACGAGGTCGGCGAGGGCGGTGCCCTGGCCGAGCAGGCGGCGCAGGTGGGAGCGGGAGAACAGGGCGAACAGATCGTCGCGCCGGCTCCCGGGGGGCGACACGATCAGCGCGCGGCCGTTGCTGAAGGCCTTGCCGTCGATCCGGCTGTCGCCGCGCTCGGCGAGGAAGTCGGCGACGCCGGACATCGTGGCCAGCTCGGAGTTGCCGAGCTCGGCCTCGAGGTCGGTCTGCACGAGCATCGTCGTCTGGCCCTGCAGGGCACGCAGCCCCGCGAGCGAGACCGCGACCCGGGTCTTCGACGCCCGGGCCGACGTCGGTCCCGTGATGGCGAGCGCGCCCGGGGTCGGCATGCCGTTCGCGTTGGTCAGCCCCATCAGCGAGTGCAGCAGCTCGCGGCGCGCCTCCTCCCCGGAGCGGCGCTTGCCGCCGACCACGGCGAGCACCTGCAGGCCGAGGCGGTCGCCGACCTCGCTCGGGGTGACGATGCGGTTCTCGAAGCGGCCGAGGGCCATCGCCAGCAGCGCGCCGAGCAGCAGGCCGCCGATCAGCGCGGCGGCCGCGTTGCGCCCCGCGTTGGTCGGGTTGGCGGCGACGCCGGCGTTGAGCTGCAGGTCCTGCAGCTGGTTGGTGCTGGGGATGTCGTTGATCTGCTCCTGCAGCCGGCTGGCCTCGGCGTCGTTGCCCGCCGCCCGCGCGGCCGCCAGCTGCTGGTTGAGCGCGGTGATCTGCTGCTGCTGGGCCTCGGCGCCGAGGCTGGCGTTGACGTCGTCGCGCAGGGCGACGGCCATCTTCGTGGCCGACTCGCTCGCGACCTCGGGGGTGTCGGCGACGGCCTCGATGTACACGATCGGGCTGGCCGCGGCGATGCGGGCGTTGAGCCCGACGTCCTCACCGACCCCGGCCGACTGCCGCAGCACCTCCTGGGAGGAGGCCTGGTTGAAGTAGTCGGCGTACCCCTGGGCGAGCACCGTGTCCTGTTCCGGCGCGCGTTCCTGCGACACGAGGGTCAGGGCGGCCCGTCCGGTGTAGGACGACCCCTGCAGCAGCGAGGCCCCGAGCGAGCCGGCCGCCGCCACGATGCCGATGACGAGGACCAGCACCCACCGGCGGCGGATGCGATCCCACTGGATCTGGAGCGGGCTCATGACGTGCCTTTCGTCCGGTCGTCGGCGTGTCGCCCCGGGGGGACGGCGGTCGGCATCCTAATGTGGTGGTGCGGGACGACGATCACGTCGAACCCGCCGGGTCGCCGAGCGGACCCGTCAGCCGGGGCGCGCACGGCTCAGCGTCCCCGCGTGGCCGACTCGTAGGCGGCCAGCAGTTCCTTCTCGGAATTCGTCCACGAGAGCGGCCCGGACACCCGGTCGACGCCGATCTCTCCCATCGCCGCGCGGCGACGGGGGTCGTCGAGGAGCTCGGACACCAGGCCCGCGAACTCGGCGACGTCGTTGGGGCGGGCGTAGACGGCGGCCTCGCCGGCCGAGACACGGGCCTCGACCAGGTCGAACGACACCACCGGCCGCCCCATCGCCATGTACTCCATGATCTTGTTCATGGTGGACACGTCGTTGAGGGGGTTGCGCGGGTCCGGCGCCAGGCACACCGACGCGGTGGACAGGTGGCGCAGCACGTCCTCGTCGGGGATGCGCCCGGTGAACGACACCTGGTCGTCGAGGCCGTAGGCCTGCGCCAGTGCCACGACGTCGTCGAATGCGTCGCCGGTGCCCATGAACACGGCGTGCCAGTCGTCGCGGCGCTCGCGGAGGTCGGCCAGCGCGCGGATCGCGTAGTCGACGCCGTCCTGCGGGCCCATGACGCCGAGGTAGCAGAGCAGGTGCTCCTTGCCGCGGGCCAGCGAGGGCTCGGGGGTCCGGAGGCGGAAGCGCTCGACGGCCGGTGCGCTGCGCACCACGAAGGTGTCCTCGACCGGCACCCGCCCGCGACCGGTGGCCACGGCGCGGTAGCTCTCGTTGGTGGCGATCACCGTGTCCGCGGTGCGGTAGGTGGCCCACTCGAGCAGGCGCATCGCCCAGTACATCGAGTCGCGCTTCTCGCGGAACCGCGACAGGTAGAGCTCGGGCACGAGGTCGTGCTGGTCGAAGATGATCCGGGCGCCGCGGGCCTTGGCGCGCAGCGCCGGCAGGAACAGCAGGTCCGGCGGGTTGCAGAGGTGCACCACGTCGACCGGCGCGCGCTTCTGGATGCGCTTGATCAGCCGGTTCGTGTGCCAGAGGGCGGTGCCGTACTCCTTGAGGTACCCCTGCGGGCCGCCGCTGGCCGCCTCCAGGGGGTAGCGGTGGATCCGGACGCCGTCGATGACGACGTCGGACTCGGTGTCCCGCTTCGTGCCCTGCGGGCAGATCACCTCGACCTCCCAGCCGTGGCCGGTGAGGGTCTGGCACTCCTGCCAGACCCGCCGGTCGAACGGGACCGAGAGGTTCTCGACGACGACCAGGGCTCTACCAGGCAAGGCCGACATATCCCTCCTGTTGGCGACGCGCAGCGGCGTCCGGGAGCCGGACGAGGTCGACGACCGGTGTGGTGCTGCCGGTCAGGGCGTGACGCACGTCCTCGTCCGACTTCCCCACCACCAGGACCTCCGCGTGGTCGACGACCTCGGCGACGGTGTCGACGAGGAGGTCCCGCAGGTGGGGGAGGTGGGCCTCGATGAAGGCCCGGTTGGCGCCGAGCAGCGCGGACTCGACGACCGCGGGGTCGTAGATGCGCAGGTCGTAGCCCTTGCCGAGCATCCGCTCGCAGAGCTCGACCAGCGGGCTCTCGCGCAGGTCGTCGGTGCCGCCCTTGAAGGCGAGCCCGAACACCCCGACCTTGCGCTTCCCGGTGGCGGCGACGTGCTCGAACGCGCGCTGGATGTGCTCGTCGTTCGACGGCAGCACGTTCTCGAGGATCGGCACCCGCACGTCGTGGCGGCGCGCGGCGTGCACCAGCCCCCGCAGGTCCTTCGGCAGGCACGACCCGCCGAAGGCGAAGCCGGGCCGCAGGTAGGCCGGGCTGATGTTGAGCTTGCGGTCCGCCAGGAAGATCTCCATGACGTCGTGGGAGTCGACGCCGAGCTCGCGGGCCAGCGCGCCGATCTCGTTGGCGAACCCGATCTTGAGCCCGTGGAACGTGTTGTCCACGTACTTCGTCATCTCGGCGACCGGCGGCTCGACGCGGAACTCCGGGGCGCCGAGGCCGGCGTAGAGCGAGAGCACGGCGTCGCCGCTGGCGGGGTCGAGCTCGCCGACCACGGTCTTCGGCGGGTCGTAGAAGTCCTTGACGCTCGAGCCCTCGCGCAGGAACTCGGGGTTCACCGCCACGCCGAAGTCGATGCCGGCGTGCAGGCCCGAGGCCTCCTCGAGCAGCGGCACGAGGACACCGAGGCAGGTGCCCGGCAGCATCGTCGAGCGGAACACGACCGTGTGCCGGCCGGCGGTGCCGTCGCGGCTGCCGAGCGCCTCGCCGATCTCGCGGGCGGCGCGCTGGAGGTAGGTGGTGTCCAGGCTGCCGTTGGGGGCCGACGGCGTGCCGACGCACACGAGCGAGAGGTCGGTGCCGTGGACGGCGGCGGTGACGTCGTCGGTGACGGTGAGGCGTCCGGCGGCGACGACGTCGCGGACGATGTCGCCGATGCGCTCCTCGACCACGGGGGTGCGGCCCTCGCCGATCATGGCGAGCTTGGCCGGGTTGACGTCGACACCGACGACGTCGTGTCCCTCCGTGGCGAGGCAGGCGGCGCTCACCGTGCCGACGTAGCCGAGACCGAAGACACTGACCTTCATCGCAGGGAGTCCTCGCAGAAGGGTCGGGGTCGCGGCGGGCCGTGGGGAGCGGAACCGCACGCCGGGCCGGGCCCACGGTACCGAGGGGTTTCCGGGTCACCGCCGTCGGGCACGGGGCACGGATCCGTCGCTGAGGCTCCGCTCACCGTTCCGTGGGACGCGTGGCGGGGCTCGAGGTTGGCCCGCGATCCACCCCGAACGGGCTCTCCTGCTCGCCCGTTAGCCTCGGGCGGGTGAGCCGTGACGTCGAGGTCCTCGCCGAGCCCAGCGACGAGCCGGGACTGGTCGACGCCTGGCGCGCCCTGGCCGAGGCGCAGGGCAACGCGTTCACCACCCCCGAGTGGTACGCGGCCTACGCCCGGCACTACGGCCACGACGCGCCCCCGTTCGTCGTCCGCGTGCGCGACGCCGACGGCACCCTGGCGGGCCTGCTGCCGCTGTGCCGCTCGGGGCGCACCGTGCGCTTCGCCGGCGCCAACGTCGGCGACCGCTTCGGGCCGGTGGCGCAGCCGGGCCGCGAGGCCGAGGTGGCCCGCGCGGCGGCGGGGGCGCTGGGGCGCGAGGCGGTCGTGCTGCACAACGTCGACGCCGGCGCGCCGTGGGTCGCCGCGCTCGGCGACGGGCTGCGCGGCCGCGTCTCGGCCACCCGGCTGCGCGGCGGCGTGCTGCCCTACGTCCCGCTGACCGGGCACACCTGGGAGACGTTCCTCGGCGCCCGCAGCCGCAACTTCCGCCAGCAGGTGCGGCGCAAGGAGCGCGCGCTGGTCGAGGGCCAGGGCGCGGTGTACCGGGCGACGAGCTCGCCGGACGAGGTGCGCCGCGACGTCGCCGAGTTCTTCCGGCTGCACGCGGCGCGCTGGGACGACCGCGAGGGCGGCTCGACGATCACCAGCCCCACCGTGCACGCCTTCCACGACGACTTCGCCGCGGCGGCCCTGGCGCGGGGGTGGCTGCGGATGACGTTCCTGGAGATCTCGGGGGAGGCGGTCGCGGCGCTGTACGCGTGGCGGATCGGCGGGCGCTACGCCTACTTCCAGGCGGGGTTCGACCCCGCGTGGGCGGAGCGCAGCGTGGGTCTCGTGCTCATGGCCCACACGGTGCGCGAGGCCATCGCCGAGGGCGCCGACGAGTACGACCTGCTCCTGGGCGACGAGACCTACAAGGCGCGCTTCGCCACCGACGAGCGCGAGGTCTCCACGCTGGTCGTCGCCGGTGCCCTCGACCCGACCCGCCTGCTCGCCCAGGTCGACGCCGGCGTCCGGCGCGCCACCGACGGCATGTCCCCGGAGATGCGCGCGCGCCTGCGCGACCTCGCCAAACCCGTCATCGCCCGCATGCCGGGCACGCGCTCGCGCTGAGGGAGCGCTCGCGCTGCGGGGAGCGCGAGCAATGCGGCTTTGCTGGCGTTGGACGCCAGTGACGCCACATCGTCGAAGCGCTGAGGCGCCCCGATACAGTCGGCCGCCATGAGTCGACGGCTCCTCGTGCTGGGCTGGCACAACATCGACCCGACGCCGTTCTACCCCGCCGCTCCGGACGCCGGGCGCCGTGGCTTCGACCGGCAGCTCGCCGCGATCGACCGGCTCGCCACGGTCGTCCCCCTCTCGGAGGCCGTCGACACCCTGGCGGCCGGCGGTTCCCTGCCCCGGCGCGCGGTGGCGCTGACGTTCGACGACGGCTACGCCGACTGGCTCGACGCGGCGGTCCCCGCCCTCGACCGCCGGGGCATGCACGGCACGTTCTTCCTCGTCTCGGACATCCTCTCCGGGCGTGTCGGTGCGTGGTGGGAGGAGCTGGCGGACGCCTTCGACCGCTGCACCGCGACGAGCCTCGACTGGGCCGGGCGCACCCACGACCTGTCCACGCCGGTCGCGCGCCGCGCGGCGCAGGACGCGCTGAAGGACGAGCTCAAGCTCGTCGACGGGGCGACCCGCAACGAGGCCGTCACCCGCATCGCCGAGCGCATCGCCCCGCCGCTGTCGTCACAGCCGCCGCGCGACCCGCTGTTCCTCGACTGGGACGGCGCGCGGGCCCTCGCGGCCACCGGGCACGGCGTCGGCTCGCACACCGTGACCCACCCGATCCTCGCCCGCGAGGACGCCGCCACCCAGCGCCACGAGCTCGCGGCGTCCCGCGAGGCGCTCGAGGAGGGCCTCGGGCAGACCGTCGACCTCCTCGCCTACCCCAACGGGAACGCCGGTGACTACGACCAGCAGACGATGGAGCTGGCCCGCGCGGCCGGCTACCGGGCGGCGGTGACCACCAGGCCCGGTCTCGTCGGGCCGCAGGAGCCGCCCTTCGCGATGCACCGCGTCGTGCTCACCCCGCTCACCGACGTCGGCGAGCTGTTCGGCAAGGTCGCCCGCAAGGGCACGGGCATGGCGCGCAAGGTCGCGAACCGGGCCGTCAGGACCCTGACGCCGACGGGGTGACGCGCGCCTCCCACGCCGAGGTGACGATGTCGTCGAGGTCGTGGAGGGCGGTCCAGCCCAGACGCTCGCGGATCCGGGTCACGTCGGCGACGACCGCCGCGGGGTCGCCGGGACGCCGGTCGGCGATCACGGGGTCGACGGGCCGGCCGGCGACGCGGGCGACGGTCGCCATCACCTCCAGCACCGAGTAGCCCCGGCCCACCCCGACGTTGAACGTCTCCGCGCAGGGGCCGTCGAGCAGGGCGGTCGCGGCGACGTGGGCGTCGGCGAGGTCGTCGACGTGGACGAAGTCGCGCACGCAGCTGCCGTCGGGGGTGTCGTAGTCGGCGCCGAACACCGTGGGCGCGTCCCCGCGGGCGACGGCCGCGAGCGCGATCGGCACCAGGTTCTCGCGTCCGCGGTCGGCGAGGCGCGCGTCGTGCGCGCCCGCGACGTTGAAGTAGCGCAGCGCGACGTAGCGCAGGCCCGTGGCGCGGTGGACGTCGGCGAGCAGCCACTCGCCGACGAGCTTGGTCGTCCCGTACGGGTTGACGGGTTCGCACGGCGCGTCCTCGGTGACCGCGGCGCCGGTGGTGGCCCCGTAGACCGCGGCGCTCGACGAGTAGACGAAGCGCTCGACGTCGGCCCGGGCGCACGCCGAGAGCACGGCGCGCAGGCCCTCGACGTTCTCGCGCCAGTAGTACAGCGGCTGCGCCACCGACTCGGGCACGCTCTTGCGGGCGGCGAAGTGCAGGACGCCGTCGAGGCGGTGCCCGGTGAGCGCGGCGGTGACCGCGTCCTCGTCGAGCGTGCTCGCCCGCACGAGCGGCACGTCGTCGTCGACGCGCTCGACGAACCCCGCCGACAGGTCGTCGAGCACCACCACGGTGTCGCCCCGGGCCCGCAGCGCGCGGACGGTGTGCGCGCCGATGTACCCGGCGCCGCCGGTGACGAGCCAGCGTCCAGCCATCCGATCTGCTCCCCTCCCGCGATCTCCCGGCGGCTGGGAAGGCTACGGGGTGGTCAGAGTCGCCGGGGCGCGGCCGTCGCGCGCAGGGCCGGGGCGACGGGGCGGCCGTCGAGCACGGACGCGGCGCCGTGGGTGAGCGCCCGCTCGTAGGTCGGGAGGGCGGCCTCGACGGCGGCGACCGTCTGTTCGACGTCGGTGTCGGTGTGCGCCGCCGAGATCACGAACGACTGCCCCAGCACCCCGCGGCGCAGCAGCTCGGCGAGGAACACCGTGCGCATCTCCTGCGACGGGCGGCCGTCGCCGTCGCGGGTGCGGAAGACGAGGCAGGCGGGGTGGCCGACGACGTCGACGTGGTCGGCGAGACCGGCCGCCGCGATGACGGCGTTGGCGCCCTCCGCGAGCTTCGCGCCCTGGACGGCCATGGTCGTGACGGGGTCCTCGCGGCGGTAGGCCTCGACGACGGCACGGAACGCGGTGAGCCCGACGGTCTCCGGGCCGTGGGTGGTGGAGAGCAGGAAGACCCGCTCGGCGTCGGTGCGCAGCCCGCCGCGCTCCATGAGGTCCCGGCGCCCGGCGAGCGCCGAGACGGGGAAGCCGTTGCCCATCGCCTTGCCCCACGTCGACAGGTCGGGCGTCACGCCGTAGACGGTCTGGGCGCCGTGGGCGGACCACCGGAACCCCGTGATCATCTCGTCGAACACGAGGACGGCGCCCTCGGCGGTGCACAGCTCGCGGACGCCCTCGAGGAAGCCCGGCGCCGGGTCGTGCAGGGCGGTCGCGGCCTCGAGGAACACCGCGGCGACGCGTCCCGGGTGGGTGTCGAAGAGCGCCCGCAGCGAGCCGAGGTCGTTGTAGGTGAAGCCGAGGGTGCCCGCGCGCGTGGTGGCCGGGATGCCCGCGTGCATCGGCGTGCTGCCGATGAACCAGTCGTCGGTGGAGAAGAACGGCTGGTCGGCGACGGCGACCAGGTCGCGGCCGGTGGCGGCGCGGGCGAGCTTGAGGGCGGCGGTGGTGGCGTCGGAGCCGTTCTTCGCGAACTTGACCATCTCGGCGCCCGGGACGAGGTCCAGGAAGTCCTCGGCGGCGTCCAGCTCGAGCCGGCTGGGCCGCGAGAAGCTGAGGCCCCGGTCGAGCACCGCGCGGACCGCGGCGTTGACCGGCTCGTAGGCGTGGCCGAGCGTCACCGATCGCAGGCCCATCCCGTACTCGACGTAGGAGTTGCCGTCGACGTCCCACACCCGCGCGCCGCGGCCGTGGTCGATGACGGGTGTCATGTGCTCGGGGTACTGGTCCGACCCGCGCGCGTAGGTGTGGGCGCCGCCGGGCACGAGCTCGTGCAGCCGGGCCTGCAGGCGGGCGGACTCGGTGAACACCGGCTCCGGACGGCCCGCGCTGGACCGATCGGCCGAGGACGATGACACGGACGTCATGGGGCCCAGCTTCCCCGGTCGGTGCGTGGTGACGCGGCGGGGGCTCGGCGGGGGCTCGGCGCCGGCCCCGGCGCCCGGCCGGCGGGACCACGCGGGCGTCGCCCCGAGGTGGGCGCGTCGGCCCCCCGACCAGCGCGTGTCGCCGTCAAGCGCTGCGGTTGGTGACGTCCGCGGGCCCGGGGCGCCACCCCGACGGCGCAGTGCCGATCCCCCGGACAAGGAGGCCGATCCCGGGTGCTCAGACTGGTCCGCATGGCAGCACCGCTCGCTCCTCACGGAGTAGTAGCCGCGCCGGGCGCGCGGCCCCGCCGCCGTCTCGCCCGTCCGGCCGTGATCCGGCAGCCGTGGCCGGTCGCGGCGGTGCCGGACGCGGTGCCGGACGGGGCGCCGGACGCGGTGCCGGCCGGGGGCCCCGTGCGGGTGGGGCCCGTGCCGGGCGCCGTACCGATCCCCGGCGGGGCGCCGGTGGCCCTGCCCGTCCCGCCGACGGTGGTGCTGCCCGACGCCGCGTCGGCGCGGACGGACTTCACCGGCGCCCCGCTCCCGGCGGTGTCCCGACCGCCACGGACGCTGATCGTCCTGCGACCGGTCGCGGGCCCGACCCGGCGCGCCCCGATCCGCCACGGACACGTGCCGGGGACGCCGGTGCGTGCGCACCGGGCCCTCTGGGGGCCGCCGCAGCCCGCCCACTGAGGCGCTCCGCGCTGGCAGAGTCGTGCGCGTGGGTGGGGCGGAGGTGGCAGCGCTGGTCGCCCGCGGCGTCCCCGCCCTGCGCCGTCGGGGGCCCTACCGCCCGCCGCGCGGCGCCGAGCCCGACCGTCTGGACGCCCTCGCCGACGCCCTCGCGGGCGCGGACGCCCGCGCGGCGGTCCGGGCGGGGGCGTGCCTCGGCCTCGCCGCCGAGGACTGCGGTGACGCGCTGGTGCTGCGCTCGGACCCGCGGGGCGCGCGGGCGTGGCTGGTCGTCGTGCTGCGCCCCGGGGTGGTGCCGGGCGCGGTGGTGGAGGTCCCGCACCCGAACGCGGACCTCGACACCGAGGTCGTCGGGCTGGAGGTGTGGCGACGGTGCCCGGGCGCGCTGTACCTCCAGGCCGGCGCGCACCGGGGCGCCGGGGCGCCGCCGGACGCGCGCGAGCGGGGCGACTTCCCCGCCGACGTCGCCGCACGCCCCGACAGCCCCTTCGCCCGGGTGGCGGGACGCCTCGTCGCGCGGGGGCTGCCGCAGGTGCAGCTGCACGGGTTCGCCGACCGGGGCGACGTCGACGTCGTCCTCTCGCCCGGGGCGGCACCGGGGTCGCCGCTGCTCGACGCCGTGGCGGGCCGGCTCGCGGCGGCCGGCGAGCGCGTCGGGACCGGCGACGACGCGCGGTGGAGCGACCTGCTTGGACGGCGCAACGTCCAGGGACTCGCCGCGGCCGGGCAGGGCACGGCGTTCGTGCACCTCGAGCTCGCGCGCGCCGTGCGCCGTGACGCCGACCGCCGCGACGCCGTGGCCGCGGCGCTCGCCGGCGCGCTGGACGACGTCGCCGGGCGACCGGCCGAGGGGGTGCCGTGACGCGCGGGCTCGGCGTGTCGCGCGAGCGAGGATGTGGCGATCCTGGCGTCCAGTGCCAGCAAAGCCGCATCGCTGGCACACCGGGGGTGCGCCAGCGATGCGGGGTTCCGGGTCAGCGGCGGATGCGGAAGATCCCCCAGGCGAGCTGGCCGCTCCGGCCACCGTTCACCCAGTTGCGCAGGCCCGTCTTCATGTTGCTGATGTACTCGTCGGAGATCGTGCCCTTGAACCGCGGCTCCGCGGCCTCGAGCTCGGCGAGCACCCGCCCGTAGTGGGTCGTCAGCTGGTCGGTGTGGTCCTCGAACGTGAAGTCGCCGAACCCGTGCTTCCCGAACTCCTCGCGGTAGAAGCCCGGCGACCCGAGGGTGTCCAGGTGCAGGCGCGCGAGGATCGGCGCGAGCGCGGAGGTGTCGGCGCCGTCGGCGGCCATCGGGTCGGTGAACACGACCTGCCCGTTCGGCACGAGCACGCGCTCGATCTCCGCGACGACCTGGCTGCGCTCACCGGAGTGCAGGAACGCGTCCTGCGACCAGACGAGGTCGTAGAAGTTGTCCTGCACCGGCATGTTCTCGAACGACCCGTCGACGACGTCGACGAGGTGGTCGAGGCCCTGGGCGCGGTTCTTCTCGCGGTTGCGCTCGTTCTCGACCTCGGAGAGGTTCAGGCAGGTCACGCGGCAGCCGTAGGTCCTGGCCAGCCAGCGCGCCGAGCCGCCGTAGCCCGCGCCCATGTCGAGCACCCGGGTCTCCGGGGTGATGCCGAGGCCCTCGGCCATGCGCTCCACGGTGCGCTGGGAGGCGGGGGCGATGGGCTCGTCGGGGGTCTCGTAGAGCCCGACGTGGATGTCCTCGCCGCCCCAGACCTCGTGGTAGAAGGTGTCGGCGTCGGTCGAGTTGTAGTAGTCGCGCGCGGTGTTGACGGCGGTGGAGTAGCTCTCGGTCAATTCGTCGTCCGGTCGGTAGGTCTTCTCGGCCACGTGGATCCAGAAATCGGGGCTCTCGGTGCCGTAGGTCTCCTGGAAGTCGCCGTAGGTGTCGATCTTCTGGAAACCGACTTCCCGCATCAGCCGGCGCACGTAGTCCTTGCGCAGCGGGAACATGTTCAGGTGGTACACCGAACCGTCGTCGTGGAACGTGTACCGGAAGCGCGCCAGGCCGTCGTCGATGTACTCCGGTTCCGCGGTGACGGTGTCGCCGCAGTAGAAGTACTTGTGCTTCGACGAGAAGCCGTGGTCGAGGATCTCGTCGTAGTTGCGCTGATCCAGGATCAGCACGCCGTCGTGCTTGAGCATCGCGTAGAACTCGGCCAGCGCCTTGCGCCGGTCGCGCTCGTTGAACAGGTGCGTGAACGAGTTGCCGAGGCAGATGATCGCGTCGTACTCGCCGTGCACGTCGCGGTTGAGCCAGCGCCAGTCGGCCTGGACGACGCGCAGCACGTGCCCGTACCGGCGGCCGTTCTCGAAGGCCTTGGCGAGCATCTCCGCACTGCCGTCGGCGGAAACGGTCTCGAAACCGGCCTTCAGGAGCTGGACGGAGTTGAACCCCGTACCGGTCGCGACGTCGAGGACCTTCTCGACACCACGGGCCGACAACTGGTCGATGAAGAACGAGCCCTCACTGGCGGCACGCCCCTCCCAGCCGATGTAGTCGTCCCACTTGTCCACGAACCCCTTGACGTACTCCTCTTGGTAGTGGTTCGTGTCGCGGACCTCGTTCGGGTTCTCGCCGAACTCCTGGTGAACCTCGGCCTCGGTGTACTCGAGGCCAGCCGCGGTGTCGGGGCTCCGGTCTGCGGCTGCGGTCATGTGTCCTCCGGACGTCGGTGACGCTTCCGGGGAGTCGACGCTAGGCAGCCGGGAGGCGACCGTGAAGGACGGCCGACGCCGTACGGTCGGCAGAATCGATACAGTAGGGGCCCGGAATCTCCGGCGGACGGGCCTATCGGCGCTGCTCCGACCGGGTGCGCGCGGGAGGGGATCTCCGTGACCACATCGGTATGTGACAGCGGCCACGTTTCGTCGGGAATGGGGTTCCGGGGGTGTGTCGGCGGCGTGTCGTCCCCGCGCGGGGTGACCGGTCGGCCACGTCCGCTGGAGGCGGGGTGCCCGGTCGGGAGGACCCTGCTAACTACTCCGAAGGCTCTACGATGACCGTCCGGTTGGCGCTCGCCGGGCCGGGCAACTGGCGTCCGTCGGGGCCGACGTCGTTGACGTAACCGGGGAACCGGCTGCCGACGCCGCGCGTGGTGATGCGGTCCGCGGGCGCCCCGAGCTCGACGAGCAGCGCCTTGACCGCCTCGGCCCGGCGGGTCGAGAGGTCCACCTGCCCCTCCGTCGTGCCCGCGCGGGCGCTGGTGCCGGTGAGGGCGATGCGGCGGGTCGGGGATTCGGTGAGGAACTGCGCGAACGGGGCCAGGACGGCGCGGGCGGCATTCCGGTCGCGGAATTCGGCGGTGTCGGGCCGGAACCCGACGGAATTGTCGTCGGGCAGGGCCGTCGCCTGCCCGGGCGTGATGGTCGGCGGGGGTGGGACGTCCACGACGCTCACGGGCGGGGCGTCGCTCGGGGCGTCACCGCCGCGGGGCTCGTCGACGACGGCGACGCAGCTCGCCCCGCCCGCGGTGGCGACGGCGGTCCAGAGGGCGACCAGCGACTGGCGCTGCGCGGGGCTCAGGGCCGGCTGGGGCTCGGCGACGTCGCCGAGGCCCGCGAGGATCACCGTCGTGCCCTGCAGCCCGGGCAGCGCGTTCTCGGCGCGCAGGGCCTCGACGGTCTGCTCGGGCGGCGCGTCGAGCAGGCCGCGCTGCCGGAAGTCGAGCGGCGCCACCGTCGAGAGCCCGGAGTCGACGAGGACGACCGTGCCCGGGCGGTTGCCGCCGGCCGACCGTCCCGCGAGGTCGAGCGCGGAGAGCACGTCGACCTCGGGGGTCTCGGCGCGCAGCTCGGTCACCGCCTGGCCGAAGCCGTCGAGGAAGGCGTTGCGGTCGTCCTCGGCGGCGATCGCGTTGCCCGCGTCGGTGCGGAACGTGTCGTTGCCGGCCGACGTGGGGCGGCCGTCGACGTTGATCAGCGTGATCCGCGGCTCGTAGCCCTCGTCGACGGCACGGGACAGCACGGAGACCGTCGCGTCCTGCACCGCACCCGGCAGGCCCGGCTCGGGGCTGTTCGACCGCCCGGACACCGCGAACGCCATCGGGCCCACCGGCACCGGGCACGAGAGCGCGCTCACGCCACCGCCGGAGAAACCGCCCGCGGCGTCGTCGCCGCTCGAGCAACCGGCGACCAGCACGCCGGTGAGGACGACGGACAGCAGGCCGGCAGCACGGCGTGCGGCCGGGCGTGCTGCTGGAGTCACGAATGGTCTCCGTTCGAGCGCGACGTCGGGACGACGGGGGTGAACGGGCGCAGCTCCGGCGGGGCCTCCTCGCCGGGCACGACCTCGTTGGCGGGGGTGAACAGCGGGAAGAGCGACGAACCGGTGAGCCCGTCGGTGACCGACGGGTTGCCCTTCTTCGACGCCATGAGGGTGCGCGCGTAGTTCTGCAGCTCGAGCATCTCGGCGACGACCTGCTGGCGGGCGGCCCGCCAGCGCTGCTCCTCGCGCTCGCGCTCGTTCTCCTGCTGTCGCAGGGCCTCGCGGGCGCGCTCGAGCTCGGCGCGGCTGGCGCGCTCGCGCTCGGTGGCCTCGTGCATCCGGCGCTCGGCGCGGCGCAGCGCCCCGGCCACCGGGTTGAACGACACGAACGTCGCCACCATCGCGGCCATGCCGCTGGCGAGGAACAGGGCGCCGAACAGCGCGGCGGGCAGGGCCGCCGAGAGCTCGATGCCCGACGAGGACCCGCCGAAGCCGCCCCCGCCGGACCCGAAGCCGCCGCCCCCGGACCCGAAGCCGCCGCCCCCGGAGCCGAAGCCGCCGCCGGACGACGAGCCGCTCGGCGTGAGCAGGCGGGACACGAACGCGGCGACGCCCAGCACCAGCCAGGTCGCGGCCGCCAGCACGGTGAGCGTCGTCGAGGCGCGGGGGTCGCCGCAGCGCCGCCGGGCCAGCCCCTGGCCGACGAGGTGCGCGAGCCCGACGGCCGCGGCCGCGAAGCCGACGGTGCCGAGCACGATGAGGAACGGCGAGCCGCGGAACACCCGGGCGAGCACGACGTAGAACGCGGCGATGTCGCCGCCGATGGCCAGCACGATGATCCCGAGCGCGAGGTAGTCCTCCCGCGAGCGGTTGATCATCAGCGTGGCGTCGCGGTACGAGCGGGGCCGGACGTCCTCGGCCGGGCCGGACGCGCCCGCGCGCCCGCGTCCGAGGCGGGCGCGCAGCCCGCGGGCGCCGGTCGCCGGGGCGCTCATCGGCCCGTCTCGCGCGGGTCGTGGCTCACGGGGCCTCCACGGTCGGGGGAGCGGGTCGGGTGCACCGGTCGCGGCAGGGGACCGGTCGGGGGGTCGGCGGGCGGGACGCCCGGGCGGTAGAGGGCCTCGGTGGGGCCGCCCCCGCGGCCGCCACCGTCGTCGGGGTCGGCACGGCCCCGGTCCCGCGGCGACCGGTCGGCGTGCCGCGGGGCCGGCTCGGCCGGCGCGCCGACCGGCTCGGTCAGCCGCTCGCGGGCCTCCTCGTAGTCGCGGCGGGCGATCGCGAGGGCACGGCGGTCACGCTCGTGGGAGGCCTCGGCCTCGGCGAGCTGCTGGCGGGCGCCGCCGACGAGACGGTCGATGACGGCCTGGTGGTCGGCGTGCTGGGAGTCGATGCGCGACAACCAGCCCGAGGCCCAGGACGCGATGAGCGGGTCCAGCGCCGCGCCGGTGCCCTCGTCGACACCCTCGAGCAGCTCGCCGACGAGCGTCCGCACGCGTCCGCGCGCGGTCCCGACGTCCGGGGTGGCCTGGTTCGGGTAGGGCATGGGGCCGACGCGGTCGGCCGCGTACACCTGGGCGAAGCGCCGCTCCTCGGGCGAGCCCGTCGTGGCGACGAGGCCGGGCAGGGTCGACAGCGGCGGACCCGACGCGCCCTGCGGGGCGGTGGGGTTCGCGGACGGGGTCGGGGCCGGGGGGCGGGCGCCACCCGCGCGGCGCCGGGGCCAGCGGGGCATGGCTACTCCTGCGGGGTCGGGGCGCCGAGGTCCCGGACGGCCGGGGTGGTCGGGCCGGTCGTGGGGGTCGTGCTGGCGTGTGGGGCGCCCGCGGGCGGCGCCGACGCCGCGCCCGGGACGGTGGTCGTGGGTCCCGTCCCGGGATCGCCGGGGTCGCCCATCTCGGCGGCGGTCACCCAGCCCGGCACCACCGGGTGCTGGGCGGAGAGCGCCGGCCCGATCCGGTCGCCCGCGGGGTGGCGGCGCACGAGGTGGCGCTCGTACGCGCTGACCCGCCGCATGATCTGCGCGTGCAGCCGCCGGACGCGCGTGGCGCCGACGAGCTCGCACGCCCGGATGGTGCTGCCGAGCCGGGCGTACTCCACGCGCATCTGCGTGAGCTGGGCGTGCAGACGCGCGGCCTCGTCGACGAGCGGTCGGCGGATCGCCTCGTGCTCGCGCGCCCGGCGGGCGGCGACGACGTCGTCGGGGGTGTCGGTCTCCCCGCCGCGGCGCACGGCGAGCTGGTCGTCGTCGAGCAGCACCGGGATGGCGTCGAGACGTGCGCGGACCCGGTCGAGGGCCTGCTCGGTCTCGGGGATCCGCATCGCGAGGGCGGCGCGCGACTGGTGCATCGGGGAGACCTCGAGGTCGAGGCGCAGCCGCTCGCGGTGGACCCGGGCCAGGAAGTCCTGGTGGTACTCCTCGAGCGTCGGGGTGCCGGACGGGCGTCCGGGGGCGAGGCTCGGCAGGCCGGCGCGCCCGTCCGCGCGGGCCTGCCACCAGTCACCCAGTCGCGCGATCCACCCGTAGGGCGGCATCGGTGACCCTGCGGCGCCGGGCGAGGGCCCGGCCACCCCCTCGGGCCGGGTCATCGAGTGCTCATCGGGCGTGCCGTTCCACCAGCTGGCTTCCTCCTGCGTCCTCCACCCCGACGGACGGTCGTCGGCGGAGTCTAGGCCGACCGTCCCCGGGGCCCTGCGGTCGACCGGGCGTGCCGCCTGCGGTGTCCGCAGCGAACGGGCCGTTCGCTGCTTCTACGCGCACGAACGGCGCGTTCGCTGCTTCGGGTGACCCGGCCGCCGGGAACTCCCGCCCGGTCCGGGACGACCAGCACGGCGATGGTGACGACCACGCCCCGCTCCCGGCAGACCCAGCAGCCCGCGCAGCCCCCGCAATCCCCGCAGACCCCGGAGACCCCGGAGACCCCGCCGTCGGCCGCGTCCTCGGCGCCCACCGACGTCCTGCCCGCCGTGGGGGACGATCGGGGCATGGACCCGGTGGACACCGCCACGCCCCGCGCGGCCGCGTCCGACGGTGCCGCGCCCGGCGACACCCCGGCACGCGGCGTCGGCGCCGTGCTGCTCGTCGGCGGGCTCGTCGGCGCCGTGGTGGCGCTGGTGCTGCTGCTCGACAAGCTCGCGCTGCTCGCCGACCCGGCCTTCGTCCCGTCCTGCAGCATCGACCCGGTGCTGTCCTGCGGGACGATCATGCGCACCGAACAGGCGTCGGTGCTCGGTTTCCCCAACCCGGTGATCGGGCTGCTGACCTACCCCGTCGCCGCGGCGATGGGCGCCCTCGTGCTCGCCCGGGTCGCGCTGCCGCGCTGGGCCTGGTGGGGCCTGCAGGCGGGCACGACGGCGGGGATGCTGTTCGTGCACTGGCTGATCGTGCAGAGCCTCGTGGTGATCGGCGCCCTGTGCCCGTGGTGCATGGTGGCCTGGGTGGTGACCATTGCGATGTTCTGGGCCACGACGGTGCACAACCTGCGCGAGGGGCACCTCGGGGGCGCGCCGGCCGCGGTCCGCCACCACGGCTGGGGCCTCGCCGCGTGGTACCTCGCGATCGTCGTCGCGGTCGTCGCGACCTTCCCCGCCTGGGCCGCCGGGCTGGTGGGCCTCGCGTGACCGCCACGTCCGGCGCCACGTCCGGCACCGTGTCCACCCCCACCTCCGGCGCCGCCCCGGCCGTCGTCGACCTCGAGGTCGGCGGCATGTCGTGCGCGGCCTGCGCGGCGCGGATCGAACGCCGGCTCAACAAGCTCGACGGCGTCGAGGCCACCGTCGACTACGCCGGCGAGGGCGCGCGCGTCGTCGTGAGCTCGCCGGAGGTGACCACGGCGACGCTGGTCGACACGGTGGGGCGCCTGGGCTACACGGCGCGCCCCGCCCGGGCCGCCGAGGCCGGGGACACGGCGACGGACGATCCCGCCGAGGACGCCGAGCTGCGCGACCTGTGGCGCCGGCTCGTCGTGGCGGCCGCCCTGTTCGTCCCGGTCGCCGACCTCGCGCTGGCGATGACCGCCGTGCCCTCGCTGCGCTTCCCCGGCTGGGCGTGGGTCCTCGCCGCGCTCGCGGCGCCGGTCGTGGTGTGGTCGGCGTGGCCGCTGCACCGCCGCGCGCTCGCCGGGCTGCGGCGCGGGACGACGTCGATGGACACGCTGGTGTCGCTCGGGATCGTCGCGGCGAGCGTGTGGTCGCTGGGGGCGGTGCTGCGCGGGGCGCCGCCGGCCCCGGCCGAGAGCACCTGGGAGCTGCTGCTGCACCCGACCGGCCCGGTGTACCTCGAGGTCGCGGCCGGGGTGACGACGTTCGTGCTCGCCGGGCGCTACGTCGAGCGCCGGGCGCGGCGGGCCTCCGGCGACGCGCTGGCCGCGCTCGCCCGCCTCGCCGCCCGCGACGTCGCGGTGCTCGACGAGGACGGCACCGAGCGGCGCGTCCCGGTCGCCGAGCTGGGCGTCGGCGCGCGGTTCGTGGTGCGGCCGGGGGAGAAGGTCGCCGCCGACGGGCGGGTCGTGGCCGGGCGCTCGGCGGTGGACCGCAGCATGCTCACCGGCGAGCCGGTGCCCGAGGACGTGGGCGTGGGCGACCGCGTCGTCGGCGGCACCGTCGCGACCTCGGGGCGCCTGGTGGTCGAGGCGACCGCGGTCGGCGAGGCCACCGCGCTCGCCGGGATGGTGCGCCTCGTCCGCGACGCGCGTGCCGACAAGGCCGACGTGGCGCGTCTCGTCGACCGGATCGCCGCGTGGTTCGTCCCCGCCGTCGTGGGGCTCGCGGTGCTGACCGGCCTCGGCTGGTGGCTGGCGACCGACGACGTCGCGCGGGCCTTCTCGCCCGCGCTGGCGGTGCTGGTCATCGCGTGCCCGTGCGCGCTGGGGCTGGCGACGCCCATGGCGATGGTCGTGGCGTCCGGCCGCGGCGCCCGGCGGGGCATCTTCCTCAAGGGCCACCACGCGCTGGAGACCAGCCGCCGCGTCGACACCGTGGTGCTCGACAAGACCGGCACCCTGACGACGGGACGGATGGCGGTCGTCGCGGTGCTCGGGTCCGCACCGGACATCGTGCTGGAGCGCGCCGCCGCGGTCGAGCGGGGCTCCGAGCACGCGATCGCCGGCGCGATCGTCGCCCACGCCGCCGGCGCCGTCGGGGAGCCCGAGGACTTCGAGGCGCTCCCCGGCCTCGGCGCGCGGGCGCGGGTCGACGGCGTGAGCGTCACCGTCGGGCGGCCGGACCTCGTCGGCGCGGTGCCGGCGTCGCTGTCCTCCGACTGGGCGGCCGCCGAGGCGGCCGGCCACACCGTGGTCGCGGTCGGCTGGGACGCGGGAGACGGTGCCGCGGTGCGGGGCGCGGTGGTGCTCGCCGACGAGGTGAAGCCCAGCGCCGCCCCGGCCGTGGCCGCCCTGCGCGCCGCGGGCCTGCACCCGGTGCTGCTGACCGGCGACCACGAGCGCGCGGCGCGCACGGTGGCCGACGCGGTCGGGATCGACGACGTCGTCGCCGGCGTGCTGCCCGAGGGCAAGCTCGCCCTCCTGGCCGAGCGCCGCGCCGCGGGGGCCGTGGTCGCGATGGTCGGCGACGGGGTCAACGACGGCCCGGCCCTGGCGGCCGCCGACCTGGGCCTCGCCGTCGGGTCGGGCGCCGACGTCGCCCTGGACGCCGCCGACGTCATCCTCGTGCGCGACGACCTCACCGCCGTCCCCGAGGCCCTCGCGCTCGCCCGCGCCACGCACCGCACGATCCGCGTGAACCTGGGCTGGGCGTTCGGCTACAACGTCGCCGCGATCCCGCTCGCCGTCGCGGGCCTGCTCAACCCCCTGCTCGCCGGCCTGGCGATGGCGCTGTCGTCCCTGCTCGTCGTTTCCTCGAGCCTGCGCCTGCGCGGGAAGTGATCGCTCCGGTTGCTCCGCGGACCCGATGTGACGGGGTGGGCGGAGCACCGGGAGCGATCACGCCGTGGCGGGCGGCGCGATCGCGGCCGTGATGGTCGCGAGCACGGCGTCGGGGTCGGCCTCGAGGTCGTGCCAGTTCACGCGCAGCACCGTCCACCCGGCGAGGACGAGAGCGTTCTGTCGCGCCTGGTCGCGGCGGAAGGCAGGCAGGTCGCGGTGGTAGGCCCACCCGTCGACCTCGACGACGACCCGCGCCGTGGGGAAGGCGAGGTCGAGGACGGCTGCCCCGTATCCCGGCACGACCACGCGGTGGTCGGCGAACCACCCGACGACGCCGGCGCCGCGCAGGAGCCGGTGCAGGCGCCGCTCCGCCTCGGATCGGGCTCTGCCGGCGGCGAGCGCGAGCAGGCGCGCGACCGTGACCGAGCCCGGCCGCCCGAGACGGGCCCGGTGGGCACGGCGCAGGCCGTCGAGCGTCACGCGGTCCGCCAGCAGCGCGCGGTCCATGAGCTCCGCGCCGTGGCGCAGGCCCAGCTCGGCGGCCGCCTCGACCACGGCGTAGGCCCGCGACACGACCGGCACCCCGTCGACCGTGCTGCGGAAACGCGCCTCGAGGGCCCGTCGCACGACGCGCACCGTCCCGCGGCTCCGGACGCGTCGCTCGGGCGGCACCAGGAAGTGCAGGACCTCGGGCGGCTCGTCCCGGAGACGCCACCACCACGCGGCGCCGACGCCGGTCAGGGTCGCGGTACCGCCGAGCCAGAGGGCCGCGCCGCGGACCCGGACCCGGGCGCCCAGCGTGTGCGCCGCCGACAGGTAGACGCACGGCCAGAGCACGGTCCACAGTCCGCGCGCGAGGCGGTGGTCGATCGCGGCGCGCGTGAGGCCGTGGGCGAGCGCCTGCGCGCGCGAGAGAACGCCGTCCTGGCGGCGCAGGAGGGCGGAGAGGTCCTCGGTGTCCACACCCTCTTCGACGTACCGAGCGGTCCCGGGGATCCACGCCGCCTGACGATGATCGCTCCCGGTGCTCCCCCCACCCCGTGAGGAGCCTGTCGCTTAATCGTCCTGGGACGTCGAGGCGGACGAGGGCCTCGGTGCGGGGTGGGTGATGATTGCCGGCGTGGCCGGGAGGTGCATCCG
>NZ_QEKW01000011.1:0-155903 GCF_003096675.1 Actinomycetospora cinnamomea
TCATCGAGAAGATCCGCACCTTCATCGACGGCTGGAACGACCGCTGCCACCCCTTCACGTGGACCAAGACCGCCGAAGAGATCCTGCCCCACGCCACGCGTCAACGAACTTCAGACGCGCGACACTAGGACGACCTCTAGGCTCGCCCGATGTCCCTCGTCGCCCGGTGGCGGCTCGCCGACGCGCGCCACCCGGCCGCGGTCGAGCAGGCCCGGCGCCGGATCGCCGAGGTCGATGACAGCGTCCGGGCCTGGGTCACGCTCGTCGAGGCGGAGGGCTCCGGCGAGGGGCCCCTGGCCGGTGTGCCGGTCGGGATCAAGGACATCGTCGACGTCGCGGGAGTCCCCACCCGGTGCGGCTCGCGGGCCCTGGCCGACGCCCCGCCGGCGGCAGGAGACGCCGCCGTCGTCCGCCTGCTGCGGGCGGCGGGCGCCGTCGTCGTCGGCAAGACCGTGACCACCGAGTTCGCCTACTTCGACCCCGGCCCCACCCGCAACCCGCACGACCCCGCGCGCACGCCGGGCGGCTCGTCGAGCGGGTCGGCGGCGGCGGTCGCCGCCGGCATGGTGCCGCTGGCCGTGGGCACGCAGACCGCGGGTTCGGTGGTGCGGCCGGCGTCGTACTGCGGGGTCGCGGCGCTCGCCGTGGCGCGCGGGGACCTGCCGACGGCCGGGGTCAACCCGCTCGCGCCGGGTCTCGACACGCTGGGCCTGTTCGCCGCGTCCGTGGCCGACGTCGCCGGCGCCCGGGCCGCGCTCGACGGCCGTGACGCGGCCCCGGAGCCCCCCGCGCCGCCCCGCCTGCTGACCTGGGACGGGACCGAGGTCGCCGACGTCTCCCCGCCGATGCGCGCCGCCCACGACGCCGCGGTGGCCGGGACCCGGGCCGCCGGCGCCGACGTCGGGCCCCTCGGGCTGGACCTGCGCGCGGCCGCCGCGGACCACCGCACGATCATGGCCGCCGAGGCCGCGGTCACCGTGCCGGACCTGCCCGGGCACGGCGCGAACCTCACCGCGCTGGTGGCGGAGGGTCGCGCGGTCCCGGCGGACGCGCTCGCCGCGGCGCGCGAGCGCTCGGCGGCGACGCGGTCCGCGGTGCTGGCGGCGCTGGAGCGGGCCGACGCGGTGCTGGCCCCCGGCGCGCCCGGCGTGGCCCCGGAGGGCCTCGACAGCACCGGCGACCCCGTGCTCAGCCGCCCGTTCCACGTCCTCGGCCTGCCCGCGCTGGCCGTCCCCGGGGCCCGGGACGCGGCCGGGCTGCCGCTGGGCCTGCAGCTCGTCGGCCACCCCGACCGCGAGGAGGCCCTGCTCGCCGCCGGCTGCTGGCTCGAGCGCCTCCTCCGTGCGTGATCTCCTGCGCCATAGCGCAGAAGATCACGCACATAGGGGTCTCACGACCCGTGTACCGGCTTGCGCGGCACGGGAAGCTGGAGCCGTGGCGGACGGGGAGGGGCAGGGGGCGGCCGCAGGGCGAACCGGGCCCTCGACCGGGACGTCGACCGCGCGCTCGACCGCGCCCTCGACCGCGCCCTCGACCGGGCCCTCGACCGGGCCCTCGACCGGGCCCTCGACCAGGCCCCGCACCGCGCTGGACACCGAGTTCCAGGCCGAGTTCGAGGACGATCTCGAGCACCACCACCTGTGGCACCGCGAGGGCGAGCGCCACCACTTCGGCGGCGACTCCCCGCTGCTCCCGCCCCGCCTGGCGCCCTGGGTGCGCTACGTGCCCCGTGCCCACCCCGCGGGCGTCGTGCTCGGCACCGCGTTCGGGCTCATCTCGCTGACCCCCTCGCTCATCCCGCGCGACTACCTCTTCCAGGGCCTCGCGACGGGCGTCTCGGGTGCGCTGGGCTACGCCCTCGGTGTCGGGATCGCGTGGCTGCTCGGACGCACCGCCCGCTGGACCACCCTCACCGACCGCATCCGCGCCGTGCAGCCCGTCTGGCTCACGCCGGGCGCGTGGCTCGTGCTCGTCCTCACCGCGACGGCCGCGCTGCTCGGCATCCTGCTCGCCGGCGCGCAGTGGCAGCGCCAGGTCGCGGGCCTCATGGGCCTCGCCCAACCCACCACCGACGGCTGGCTGCGCGCCGGGCCCGTGGCGCTGGTGGTGGCCGGGGTGCTCATCGGCTTCGGCCGCGGCGTGCGGTGGCTCGGGGCGAAGGTCGGCGAGCTGTTGCGCCTCCGCGCCCACGTCCCGCGCCGGATCGCCGCGGTCGCCGGGACGGTGCTCGCGCTCGTCCTGGTCGTGGTGGTGGTCGACACGGTCGTGCTCCGGGGCGGGCTGCGCGTCGCCGACTCCGTCTTCCGCGCCACCAACGACCAGCCCTACCCCGGCCTCACCGCCCCGACCTCGCCCCTGCGTTCGGGTTCGCCCGCCAGCCTCGTGCGCTGGGAGAAGATCGGGCGGGAGGGTCAGGCGTTCGTCACGGGCGGGCGCCCGCTCGGCACGCTGGCGGCGGCGTCGGGCCGCCCGCCGACGGCGCCGATCCGCGCCTACGTGGGCCTGCTCGCCGCGCCCGGGCCCGCCGAGCGCGCGGCCCTGGCCGTCGCCGAGCTCGAGCGCACCGGCGCCTTCGACCGCGCCGTCCTCGCGGTCGTCACCACCACCGGCACCGGGTGGATCGACGCCCCGACGGCCGACTCGTTGGAGATGGTGTGGGGCGGGGACACGGCGATCGTCGCCACCCAGTACTCCTACCTGCCGAGCTGGCTGTCGTTCGTCGTCGACCGCACGCGCGCCCAGGCCGAGGGCCGTGCGTTGTTCGACGCGGTGCACGCCCGGGTCGAGGCGATGCCCCCGGACCGCCGCCCGCGGCTGTTCGCGTTCGGCGAGAGCCTCGGCTCCCAGGGCTCGGAGGCCGCGTTCTCGGGCCTCGAGGACGCGCGGGACCGCACGGACGGCGTCCTGTGGGTGGGCCCGCCGAACTCGAACCGGCTGCACACCGCGCTCACGGAACGCCGCGACCCCGGCTCGCGGGCCATCCGCCCGGTGGTCGACGGGGGCCGCGAGGTCCGCTTCGGATCGACCGCCCAGGACCTCGCCCGGCCCCCCGGACCGTGGTCTCCGCCACGTGTCGTCTACCTGCAGCACGCCTCGGACCCGGTGGTCTGGTGGTCCCCGTCGCTGCTGTGGCACCGCCCCGACTGGCTCGCCGAACCGTCCGGTCCCGACGTCTCGCCGACCATGGACTGGTACCCGGTCGTGACGTTCTGGCAGGTCACCATCGACCTGACCAACTCGCTGTCGGTGCCCGACGGGCACGGGCACGTCTACCGGAGCGCAGTGCTGGACGGTTGGCTCGCACTGGGTACACCACCGGGGTGGACCGATGCGGACACCACACGGGCGGCAGGCATGCTGGGAGTGTGACCGCTCCCCACACGGTGACGACCTCGCGCCCCGGGGGCGAGGACACCGCCGAGGCGAGGCCGACGCACTGGCAGCGCCTCGCGCCGCCCCTGGTCGTCGCGGTGGTGCTCCTGGTGTGGAGCAACCTGGTGCTCCCGGCGCTGCCCGCCGACGCCGTGCTCAAGGCGCTGTTCAACGTCGGCGGCGTCGCCGCGATGATCACCGTCGCCCGCCTGCTCGGCGTCACCTGGGCCGACCTGGGCATCGGGCGCGGGACGTGGGCCGCCGGCCTGCGCTGGGGTGGCGCGGCGATCGGCGTCGCGGTGCTCGGCTACGGCGCCGTCCTGGCCGTCGCCCCCGAGCTGCTCGAGAACCCCCAGCTCGCGGGCGCGTCCCCGGGCTCACTGCTGCTGCGCGGGCTCGTGCTCATCCCCCTGGGTACCGTGCTCGCCGAGGAGCTCGCGTTCCGCGGCGTCCTGCACGGTCACTCGGCGCGGGCGCTGCCGGTCCGGGCGGCGCTGGGCGTCAGCGCCGTCGCGTTCGGGCTCTGGCACCTCTCGGTCGCCCTCGGCCCGTCGGCGGTGCCGCTGCCCCCGGCGCTGCACTGGACCTCGGTGCTCCTCGTCCTGGCCGTCACCGTCGTCGGCGGCCTGGCGCTGGGCTGGCTGCGCCACCGCACGGGCTCCGTGCTCGCCCCGATCGGCCTGCACCTCGGCACCAACGCCGTCGGCCTCGTGGCCGCGGGAGTCGCCCTCGCCCACTGATCCCCGCAGGGGACAATGCGGCGGTGACCGTGGTCGACAACGCCGTCTACGTCGGCGGGGAGCGCGACAGCGAGCCCGATTCGCTCGACTCCACCCTCGAGCTGCTGCGCGAGCGCGACGGCGAGGGCGGCTTCGCCTGGATCGGCCTGCTGCGCCCCGACCAGACCGAGATCGACCTGCTGGCCCGCGAGCTCTCGCTGCCCGCGCTCGCCGTGGAGGACGCGGTGCACGCCCACCAGCGGCCCAAGCTCGAGCGGTACGACGACGTCGAGTTCGTGGTGCTGCGGCCCGCCTGGTACGTCGACGAGGACGAGGACGTGCAGGTCGGCGAGATCCACCTGTTCCTCGGCCACGACTTCGTCGTCACGGTGCGGCACGCCGAGACCCCGGAGCTGGCCTCGGTCCGCGCGCGGCTCGAGGACGATCCCGCCCTGCTCGCGCTCGGCCCGCGTGCCGTGCTCTACGCCGTGCTCGACCGCGTCGTCGACGACTACCGCCCCGTCGTGCGGGGCCTGCGCCACGACATCGACCAGATCGAGACTCAGGTCTTCGGCGGCGACCCGAGCGTCTCGCGACGCATCTACCAGCTCTCGCGCGAGGTCATCGAGCTGCAGCGGTCGGTGGACCCGCTGCGCGAGGTCCTCGAGGGCCTGCTCGCCGAGACCGCCGACGACCTCGACCGCGTCGGGCTGCACCGCGGGCTGCGTGACGTCGCCGACCACCAGGCGCAGACCTCGGAGTCCGCCGACAACTTCCGCCAGCTGCTGGGCAACATCCTGCAGGTCAACGCGGCGCTGGTGGGGCAGCGGCAGAACGAGGAGATGCGCCGGCTCACGGAGACGAGCCTGGCCCAGGGCGAGGAGGTCAAGAAGATCTCGTCGTGGGCGGCGATCCTGTTCACCCCGTCGCTGATCGGGGCGATCTACGGCATGAACTTCGAGTACATGCCCGAGCTCGCGTGGACGCTCGGCTACCCCTTCGCGCTGGGCCTGATGGTGCTGGTCTCGCTGACGCTCTTCCTGGTGTTCCGCCGCCGCGGGTGGCTGTGAGCGGGCGGGCCCGCGCGTTCGGGGCCGCGGCCGACGACTACGACCGGCTGCGGCCCGCACCCGCCCCGGAGGCGCTGGGGTGGCTCCTGCCGTCGCCGGACGTCACGATGCTCGACCTGGGCGCGGGGACGGGGCTGCTGTCCCGCGCGTTGGCCGCCGAGGGCGTCACCGACGTCGTCGCCGTCGAGCCCGACGACCTGATGCGCGCGGTGCTCGCGGCCCGCGGGCCCGGCGTGCGGGCGCTCGCGGGGACCGCGGAGGAGATCCCGCTGCCGGACCGGTCGGTCGACGCCGTGCTCGTGGCCTCGGCGTGGCACTGGTTCGACCACGAGCGGGCCACGGCGGAGGTCGCGCGGGTGCTGCGTCCCGGCGGGGTCCTGGGCCTCCTGTGGAGCGCCGCCGACCCCGGTGTCGGGTGGATCGCGGAGCTCGGCCGCGTCGGGCGGGTCGAGGCCCCGCGGTCGGCGCCGACGATGACCGGGGAGTTCACGGTGGAGCTGCCCGCGGGTGCGCCGTTCGGCCCGGGGGAGTCGCGGACCTTCCGGCGCTCGACGTGGATGGCGGCCGAGGACGTCGTGGCCATGGTCGGCACCTACTCGAGCGTGCTGACCCTGCCCGCCGACGCGCAGGCGGAGGTGCGGCGACGGGCGCGCGAGCACGTCGAGCAGCAGGTCGGCACCGACCCGGTGCTCGTGCCGTTCGTGACCGCGGCGTGGCGCACGGTCCGCGAGTGACCGATCGCCCCTCGACTTCCGGGGTGAGGCGAGGTTAGCCTCGCCTCACTGAGCGAGGAGGTCGGCGATGACGCTGCGACTGCCCACGGGCGAGGTGACGGTGCTGCTCGGCGAGCAGATCGTGCGCCGGCGGCTCATGGACATGCTCGACGACACGTCGGGGACGTCGGAGGGCACGCCTGTGGCCGTCCGCCGGGTGCGTGCGGACGCGGCGGACGGCGTCGCCGCGCGGCGCCGCCGCCTCGAGGACGCCGGCCGTGACGATCGCGCCGCGATCGTGCTCGTGGACCGGGTCACCGACGGGCTGGACGCCCACGGACGGCGAGCCGTCCTGGGCGCGCTCGCGACGGTGGCCGCGCGGGGTGCCGCGGTGCTGGTGGACGACGACGACTGCGTCGCCGCCCTCGCCCTGGCCGACGGCACGCTGCGCGCCGACCCGGTGCGCGGGATCGTGCTCGAGCCCGCCACCGCGGTCCCGCTGCTCGAGGAGCTCTACCGCGCCTCGTAGGTGAGGCAGTCGGCGACGTCCTTGCCCGGCCCGACCTCCACCGAGGGGGCGGTGCACTCGAGCTTGTCGTTGTACTTGCACTCCGAGCGGTGGCAGGCGCCGACGACGCCGCCCGCGTCCACGCCGCCGCGGAACGAGATCTCCACGAAGGTGCCGCACTTGGCGTTGTCGCCGGCGACCGTGATCGCGCCGGCGTGGCAGGACGAGCTCTCGTTGTAGGCGCACGAGGTCACCGAACAGCTCCGGACCGAGGGCAGGCTCTGCATCGAGGTCATGGCGGAGATGGTGGCGGCGCCGCATGGGCTGCTGCCAGCCAGCGAAGGCTCTCCTGACCAGGCTGTCCGGGGGCCCGGCGGTGGGCGACCTGGGTCGATCCGGGGCGGTACCGCGCCAAACGGACCCTGCTGTGGCGCGGATCACAACCCGCCTCCCCCGTTCGGGCCTCGCGGGCTCAGGGTGGCCTGCCCTCACTCGCCGCCCTCTTCCCACGAGGCGCCGGGCACGCCACGGTGGACTGGATCACACCACCACCGTCGAGGGAGCGCCCCCGGTGACCGAGACCGTCCCCCAGCCCACCACCCACGTCGGACGGAGCCTGCCGCGCCGCGAGGACGCGGCACTGATCACCGGACGCGGCACCTGGACCGACGACATCGCCCCGCTGGGCACCGTGCACCTCGCCCTGGTGCGCAGTCCCGTCGCCCACGCGCGGGTCACCGGCGTCGACACGTCGGCCGCCCGCGAGCACGACGGCGTGGTCGCGGTGCTCACCGGCGCCGACCTCGCGGGCGAGTTCGTCGCCGGTATCCCCACCGGCTGGCCCGTCACCGAGGACATCCTCGTCCCCGATCACCAGCCCCTGGCCCGCGACGAGGTCAACCACGTCGGCGACGCCGTGGCGGTCGTGGTGGCCACCGGCGCGGCGGCGGCCCGCGACGCCGCTGAGCTGGTCGTGGTCGACTACGACGAGCTGCCCGCGGTGGTGGACGTCGAGGCCGCCCTGGAGCCGGGCGCGCCGCTGGTGCACGAGCAGTTCGGCACCAACCACTGCTACACCTGGCCCCTGGCGGTGGGCGACGTGGACGCGGCGCTCGCCGAGGCCGACGTCGTGGTCGAGGGCCGCTACGTCCAGCAGCGGGTGCTGGCCTCGCCGATGGAGCCGCGCGCCGTGGTCGTCACGCCGGACGCGGTCGGTGGCGGGTTCACGATCCACACCTCGACCCAGGTGCCGCACTTCGTCCGCGACATCCTCGCCGCGATCTGCGGCATCTCCGACACCAAGCTGCGCGTCGTCGCCCCCGACGTCGGCGGCGGCTTCGGCGCGAAGCTCAACGTGTACGCCGAGGAGGCCCTGGCGCTGGTCCTCGCGCGGCGGCTGCGCCGGCCGGTGAAGTGGACCGAGACCCGCTCGGAGCACCACCTCGCGACGACGCACGGGCGCGGGCAGGTCCAGCACATGACGGTCGGCGCCACGCGTGACGGGCGGATCGTCGGCATGAAGGTGCGGCTCGTCGCCGACATGGGTGCCTACCTGCAGCTGCTCACGCCGGGCATCGCGGTGTTCGGCGCGTTCACCTACTGCGGGCTCTACGACTTCGGCGCCTACGACTTCGAGTGCCGGGGCGTCTTCACCAACCTCACGCCCACCGACGCCTACCGCGGCGCCGGGCGCTCGGAGGCGGCGTACGCCCACGAGCGGGTGCTCGACGACCTGGCCCGCGCGCTGCAGATGGACCCCGCCGAGCTGCGGCTGCGCAACCTGCACCCGCCGTTCTCCGAGCCGCGCACGGTCCCGTCGGGCGTCCAGTACGACTCCGGCGACTACGAGCGCGCGATGCGCCGGGCCCTCGAGCTCGTCGGCTACGACGACCTGCGCGCCGAGCAGACGCGGCGCCGCGCCGCCGGTGACCCCGTCGAGCTCGGCATCGGGATCGGCAACTTCACCGAGTCCGGCGGGCTCTCGCCGTCCAAGGTGGCCGCCGGCGTGCGGCTGCAGAGCGGCGGCTGGGAGGCGGCGACGGTGCGGATGACGACGGCGGGGCGGGCCGAGGTCGTCACCGGGACCAGCCCCCACGGCCAGGGCCACGAGACGGCGTGGGCGCAGATCGCCGCGGACAGCCTGGGCATCGACCCGGCCGACGTCGAGGTGTTCCACTCCGACACGATGATCGCCCCGTTCGGCCGCGACACCTACGGCTCGCGCAGCCTGGCCGTCGGTGGGACCGCGGTGTACGGGGCCGCCGAGAAGGTGGTGGCCAAGGCCCGGCTGATCGCCGCCCACCTCCTCGAGGCCGCCGAGTCCGACCTGCAGTTCGTCGACGGCGTGTTCTCGGTGGCGGGCACGTCGGGGCCGTCGGTGACCATCCAGGAGGTCGCGGGCGCCGCGTCGCTCGCCGCGAACCTCCCCGACGGCATGGAGCCGAACCTCACCGCCGACCACCACTTCGACCCGCCGAACTTCACCTGGCCGTTCGGCACGCACATCGCCGTGGTCGAGGTCGACACCGAGACCGGGCGGACCACGATCCGGCGGTTCGTCGCCGTCGACGACTGCGGGCGCATCGTCAACCCGCAGATCGTCGACGGGCAGCTGCACGGCGGGATCGCCCAGGGCATCGCGCAGGCGCTCTACGAGCACGCGACGTTCGACGAGGCGGGCCAGCCGACGGCGGCGACGCTGGCGGACTACGCGGTGCCCGCCGCGAGCGACCTGCCCGCCTTCGACCTCGACCAGACCGTCACCCCGTCGCCCACCAACCCGCTGGGCGCCAAGGGGATCGGCGAGTCGGGGGCGATCGGCAGCTCGCCGGCGGTGGTGAACGCGGCGATCGACGCGCTCGCCGCGCGCGGGGTCACCGCGCTGGACATGCCCCTGACCCCGCAGCGGGTGTGGCGCGCGCTGCAGGGAGAGGCGCCGGTCCCGACCATCGTCAGCTGAGCGCAAGGTGACGGCGATAACACCGATGCTCGCGGTGAGCGACGGACGGGACGAGGACGCGCCCGCGTCCCGCTCCCCGATGAGAGGACCATCCGTTGACGATGATCCGCCGCACCACCGCGGTCGCCGTGCTCGCCGTGGGCGCCATGGCCCCGCTGTCCGGGTCCGCGTTCGCCGCTGACCAGTACAACTGCTCCGACTTCGACACCCAGGAGGCCGCTCAGGAGGTCTACGAGCAGGACACGACCGACCCGAACGGTCTCGACCGCGACGACGACGGCGTCGCCTGCGAGAACAACCCGCGTTCGGGAGGTGGGGACTCCGACGAGTCCGACGACTCCGGTCAGGTCTCGCACGTGCCGAACGGCGGCGCCGACACCGGCGGCGGCTCGACCGCGGCCGGGGGCGGCGACGCGGCGCTGCTCGCCGGCGGCGGCGCGGTGCTCGCCGCCCTGGGTCTCGGCGGCTGGTCGGTCGCGCGCGGCCGGGCGCGCCAGGAGGTCTGAGGCCGCCGTGCCGCCGGTGCCGCCCCCTCCGCCCCCGCGCCCCGCGCGCGCCGGGGGCGGGCGGCACCGTGCCGCGGGCGGGGCCGGGCGACCGCCCCGGGCCGCTGCGCCGCGGGCCACGACCCCTGCGCCGGCCGCGAACCCCGCGACACCCACGACGGCCCCGAGCGGACGGGTCGCCCCCCGCCCGTCCGGGGTCGCGGCGCTGTGGCTGGGCGCCCTCGGGCTGACGCTCGTCGCGCACGGTGTGGGCACCCCCCCGTCCCCGCCGACGCCGGCCGTGGCCGCCGGTGTCACCGCGGCCGACGCCACCGGCTCGGCCGGCGCCGGCTCGGTGCCCGGCGCCGGATCGGTGCGACCCCTGCCGGCCTCGCCACCCGTGCGGCTGGACGTCCCCGCGGCGGGGGTGCACAGCGACCTGATGAACCTGGGGCTGCGGGCGGACGGAACCGTGGAGGTCCCGCCGCACGGGGATCGCGAGGCGTCCCGGGCCGGCTGGTACCGGCACTCGCCGACCCCGGGCGAGCGGGGGCCGGCCGTGCTTCTCGGTCACGTCGACTCGGCGGAGGACGGGCCCGCCGTGTTCTTCGAGCTCGGCGGCCTGCGCCCGGGCGACACCGCCACCGTGTGGCGCGCGGACGGGCGCGGTGCGGTCTTCCGGGTGACGGGCGTGGCGGTGCACCCGAAGGACCGCTTCCCGACCGAGGACGTCTACGGCGACACGCCGGGCGCCGAACTGCGTCTCATCACGTGCGGCGGCGTGTTCGACCCGGAGTCGGGCAGCTACACCGACAACGTCGTCGTGGACGCCGTCCTGATCGCGGTCGACGAGCCCTCTGGACCCGCCGTCGCGGACGCGCCAAGGTGATCCCCATGACGGCGACCGAGGAGTCCGAGGACACCGAGACCCGGTACGACTTCGGCGGCGACGAGTTCGTCTACGTCGAGCTGTCGGCGGCGATGAGCCTGCCGGTGCACTTCCGGTCGCTGGCGATCACGCGCCGGCTCGGCGAGGAGGCCATCGCGGGCGTCGAGGAGATCTGCCCGTCGAACGCGTCCTACATGGTGCGGGTGGACCCGGACCGGCTGCACCCGCGTGACCTCGTCCGGGAGCTGCAGCGCATCGAGTCCGAGGTCGGCGACCTCTCCGACGACCTCACCGTCGCCACGCGCATCGTCGACGTCCCGATCATGCTCAACGACCCGTGGACCCACGAGGTCCTGATGAAGTTCCGCGACCGCCACCAGGACCCCACCGGCACCGACCTCGACTACGGGGCCCGGATCAACGGCTACGACTCGACCGAGGCGTTCATCGACGCGCTCGCCGCGTCGCCGTACCTGGTGACGATGATGGGGTTCGTCCCCGGCCTGCCCTGGTGCTTCCAGCTGGTGCCGCGCGAGCGGCAGGTCGAGGTGCCCAAGTACGTCCGCCCGCGCACCGAGACCCCGGAGAGGGCCTTCGGGTTCGGCGGCGCGTTCGCCGTGATCTACCCGGTGAAGGGGGCGGGCGGCTACCAGCTCTTCGGCTCGGCGCCCGCGCCGATCTTCGACGGGGAGCAGCGCCTGCCCGACTTCGCCGAGAACGACTCGGTGGTGTTCTTCAAGCACGGCGACGTGATCAACTATCGGCGCGTCGACCGGGACGAGTACGACGACGTCCGCGCCCAGGTGGACGCGGGCACGTGGCGGTACTCGTACCGCGAGCTGGAGTTCTCGCCGAGCCGTTTCCTCGCCGACCCGGACGGCACCAACGCGTCGATGAAGGAGGTGCTGTACGGATGAGCGTGATCGTCAAGGATCCCGGACTCGAGACCACCGTCCAGGACACCGGGCGGCTCGGCTACTACAGCATCGGCTTCCCGCCCTCGGGCGCGCTGGACTCGTTCGCCTACCACGTCGGCAACGCCCTGGTCGGCAACGAGCCCGGCGCCGCGGCCCTGGAGGCGGTCTACCTCGGCCCGACGCTGGAGTTCACCCAGGACACCGTGATCGCGGTGACGGGCGCGGAGATCCCCGCGTTCATCGACGGCGAGGAGATCCCGATCTGGGAGTCCGTGGCGGTGTCCTCGGGCTCCGTGCTGTCGTTCGGGCAGCTCCGCGCCGGCGCCCGGCCGTACGTCGCGGTGGCCGGCGGGATCGACGTGCCGCTCTACTACGGCAGCCGCTCGACCTACACGCTGGTGGGCATCGGCGGGTTCGAGGGGCGCGCGCTGCGGGCCGGCGACGAGCTGGCGATCGGCTCCGAGGCCCGCGACCCGAGGGCGGGCCGGCGCGTCGACCCCGGCGACGTCCCCGAACACCCGGCCACCGCCGAGGTGCATCTCCTCGTGGGTCTGCACAGCTACCGGCTCACGCCGGAGAGCCTGGAGCGGTTCACCGGCACCGACTGGAAGGTCACCCCGGACGCCAACCGCGTCGGTTACCGCTTCCGCGGTGCCGAGCTGGAGTTCGTGCCGCGCGAGCAGCCCTTCGGCGCCGGCAGCGACCCCGCCAACGTCACCGACTGCGGCTACCCGGTCGGGTCGGTGCAGGTCCCGGGCGGGGTCGAGCCGATCGTGCTGCTGCAGGACGCCGTGACCGGGGGCGGCTACGCCACGCTCGGCACCGTCGTCAGTGTCGACCGCGCCAAGCTCGCCCAGACCAAGACGGGCGACAAGGTCCGGTTCGTGCCCGTCGACCTCGACGGCGCCCTCGCCGTGCGGCAGGAACGTCTCGCCGCGCTCGACCGCATCCGTTCCGCGCTCGCCTGACCCGGAGGTTCACCGTCGTGGGCAGCCACACCATCACGTCCCGGACGCCCGGCGTCTTCTACCACCGGCCCTCGCCCGACGCGGAGCCCTACGTGACGCAGGGGGCCTCGGTGTCCGAGGGCGACACGGTGGGCCTGGTCGAGGTCATGAAGACGTTCCACGAGGTCAAGGCGGACGCGGCCGGCACCGTCTCCAAGATCCTCGTCGAGAACGAGGACGAGGTGACGATCGGCCAGGACCTGGTCGAGCTGGAGACGTGACGCTCAACGGTGTCCTCGTCGCCAACCGCGGCGAGATCGCGCTGCGGGTCGTGCGGGCCTGCCGGGAGCTGGGCATCCGGGCGGTCGCCGTGTACTCCGACGCCGACGCGTCCGCCGCGCACGTGCGGATGGCCGACGACGCCGTGCACCTCGGCAGGTCGGCGGCGTCGAAGAGCTACCTCGACGAGGACAAGGTCGTCGAGGCCGCGCGGTCGGCGGGTGTCGACGCGATCCACCCGGGCTACGGCTTCCTCTCCGAGCGCCCGTCGTTCGCGAAGGCCGTGGAGTCCGCGGGGCTGACCTTCGTCGGCCCGCCCTCGTCGGTGATCGCGACGATGGGGGACAAGGCGGCGGCACGGGCGCTGGCCCGGCGGGCGGGCGTGCCGGTGGTGCCGGGCAGCGACGAGGTCGGGTCGGTCGACGAGGCGCTGGCCGCGGCCGAGGAGGTCGGCTACCCGGTCCTCATCAAGGCCTCCGCGGGCGGCGGGGGGCGGGGCATCCGACCGGCCGGGTCGGCGGACGAGCTGCGCACCGTCGTCGCCGAGGCGCAGCGGGAGGCGGCGTCGGCGTTCGGGTCGTCCGCGGTGTACCTCGAACGGGCGCTGCAGGGGCCCCGGCACGTCGAGGTGCAGGTACTCGCCGACACCCACGGGTCGGTGGTGCACTGCTTCGAGCGCGAGTGCTCGCTGCAGCGGCGGCGGCAGAAGATCCTGGAGGAGGCGCCGGCGCCGGGGCTCGACGACCGCCTGCGCGAGTCGCTGTGCTCGGCCGCCGTGGACCTGGCGCGGGAGGTCTCCTACGTCGGCGCGGGCACCGTGGAGTTCCTCGTCGAGGGTGAGGAGTTCTATTTCATCGAGATGAACACCCGCATCCAGGTCGAGCACCCGATCACCGAGTGGATCACCGGGCTCGACCTCGTCGCCGAGCAGCTGCGCATCGCCGGCGGGGCGCCGCTGTCGGTGGCCCAGGACGACGTGACCCGGCGCGGGGCGTCGATCGAGTTCCGCGTCAATGCCGAGGACCCCGACCAGGACTTCCTGCCCTCGCCCGGCACCGTGGAGGCCCTCGAGCTGCCCGGCGGCCCGGGCGTCCGCGTCGACACCGCCCTGATGGCCGGCGACGTCGTGCCGCCGTTCTACGACTCGCTCGTCGCCAAGCTCGCGGTGTGGGCGCCGACCCGGGACCAGGCCCTGGCCCGGGGCCGGCGGGCGCTCGCGGAGTACCGCGTCGACGGCCTGCCGACCACCATCGGCCTGCATCGCCGCCTGCTCGACCACCCCGCGGTCGTCGACGGCACCTACGACATCACGACGCTGGAGACCTGGCTGGCGGGCGGGACCTGACGCAACGAACGCGCTGTTCGCTGCTTCCAGGCGCCCGAACTCCCCGTTCGCGCGAGTGCTCGGCGTCCGCGGAGGGTGTTCGATCGGGGCGCATGACGCGGCCGCTCGGGGTGGGGCTCCCTCCGCTGGAGACCCGGCGTGACGTCGTGGTCCACCTCGCGCAGCGGGCCGAGCAGCTGGGCTACGACACGTTCTCCGTGGCCGAGGCCTGGGGGTGGGACGCGGGGATCGTGCTGGCCGAGATCGCGGCACGGACGACGCGCATCCGGCTGGGCACCGGGGTGATCAACACCTGGGGTCGCAGCGCCGGCACCCTCGCGATGATGGCCGCGACCCTCGACGCGGCGAGCGCCGGCCGCTTCACCCTCGGCCTGGGAGCGGGCAGCCCGGCGCTGGCCGAGGGCCTGCACGACGTCTGGTTCGCCGACCCGCTGGCCCACCTCGCCGACCGCACCCGGCAGGTCCGCCGGCTCCTGCGCGGCGAGCGCCTCGAGGCGACGACGGGCCACAAGGGCCTTCGCCTCGGCATCCCGCCGTGCCCGGGTCTGCCGATCCACCTGGCCGCCCTCGGCCCGCGCTCGGTGCGGCTCGCGGGCGAGCTGGCCGACGGCTGGGACCCGTTCCTGCTCCCGGTGTCCGCGTTCGCGGACGTCCGCGACGAGCTGCGAGCCGCGGCCCGCGCGGCCGGCCGAGACACCACCCCGACCGTCTGCCCGGCGATTCCGACGGCCGTCGCGCAGGACCCGGACACCGCCCGGTCCGTGGCGTCGTGGTGGGTGGGCTTCTACCTCACCGCCATGGGCCCGCTGTACCCGCGCACGCTGCGGCGCCTCGGCCTGGGTGGCGCGGTCGACGAGGTCGTGGCCGCCAACCCCACCGCGCGCACCACCGACGTGCCGGCGAGCGCGGACGTCCTGCTGGACGAGCTGACGATCCGCGGCGACGCCGGGCACGCGCGGGCGGCGCTCGACCGCTGGTACGCCGCCGGCGCGGAGTGTCCGGCGATCGTCCTGCCGCCCGGCCGCGACGTCGAGGAGCTCGAGTTCGTCCTCGAGACGCTGGCCCCTCAGCCCCGCAACAGCTGAGCCGCGGTCACCCGCTCGACCCCGAGATCGTCGAGGCGGCGCACCAGTGCCTCGCAGATCTCGACCGCGTTGGGTCGGTCGCCGTGCAGGCAGATGGTGTCGACCTCGACGTCGAGGTGCTTGCCCGTCGTGGAGGTGACGTGCCCGTCGAGCAGGTCGACGGCCTGCTGGGCGACGGCATCGGGGTCCTTCGCCTTCGGCTCGGGCTCGACGATGATGTGCCCCTCGTCGGTGTACTCGAGGTCGGCGAAGCCCTCGCGCGCCACCGTCGCGCCCAGCGAGCGGGCGAGGTCGGCGGTCGGCCCCGCGAGCCAGAAGATCATCAGGTCGGGGTCGAGGCGCAGGACGGCCTCGGTGATCGCCGTCGTGATGTCCGGGTCGGTCAGCGCCATGCCGTAGAGCGCGCCGTGCGGCTTGACGTGCACGACCTCCGCGCCCTCCGCGCGCGCCGTCGCCTGCAGCGCGCCGGTCTGGTACAGCACGAGCTGCGCGGCCTCGTCGGGGCGCAGCGCCATCCGCCGCCGGCCGAAGCCGACGAGGTCGGGCAGCCCGGGGTGGGCGCCGATCGCGGTGTTGGTGGCGACGGCGGTGCGCACCGAGTCGCGCATGGTGACCGGGTCGCTGGCGTGGTAGCCGCACGCGACGTTCACCGAGGTCACGTGGGTCATCAGCTCGCTGTCGTGCCCGAGCTTCCAGCGCCCCAGGCTCTCGCCGGCGTCGGCGTTGAGATCGATCCGGGTCGGCACGGTGTCCTCCTCAGGCGCCCGGCGCGGCGGGCACCGGGGCGTCGACGGGCAGGGAGTCGAGGCCCGCGCGGATGGCCTCGGCGAGCAGGCCGAGCTCGTCGGTGGTCACCGTCAGCGGCGGTGACACCGCGACGCCCTTGCCGAGCCCGCGGACGAGCACGCCCGCCTTGCGCGCCCCCCGCAGCAGCGCGTTCGGCGCGTCGGGGACGCCGTCGAGCACGTCCTGCTCCAGCTCGACCGCGGCCAGCAGGCCGAAGCCGGCCCGGACCTCGTGGACGTAGGGGTGCTGCAGGAGCGGGGCGAGCGCCTCGAACAGCGGTGTCTCCAGCTCCTCGCCGCGGGGGATGAGGTTCTCCCGCTCGTACACGTCGAGGGTCGCCAGCCCGGCCGCGCAGCAGGTGGGGTGGCCGGAGTAGGTCGGGCCGTGGCGCAGGGTGCGCTCACCCGGCGTGGTCCACCACGGTGCGGCGACCTCGCCGGAGACGACGACCCCGCCGAGCGGGAGGTAGCCGCTGGTCACGCCCTTGGCAAAGGTGATCATGTCGGGCCGGACGCCGAAGCGCTCGATGCCGAACCACCTGCCCAGGCGCCCGAACCCCGCGATCACCGCGTCGATGATCAGCAGCACGCCGTGGCGCCGGCACAGCTCGGCGATGCCCTCGATGTAGCCCTCGGTGGGCAGGTGCACCCCGCCCGCGCCGGTGACGGGCTCGACGACGAACGCCGCGATCCGCTCCGGGCCGACCTCGGCGAACACCTTCTCGACGCCGTCGAGGTCGTGCAGCGGCGCCACCGTGTTCTCCCCGGCGAGCACGCCCCAGCCCTCGCGGTTGGGCGGGATGCCGGTGATCGAGGTCCCGTAGCCGTGGGTGCCGTGGTAGCCGGTCTCGCGCGAGACGACGTGGACGCGCTGGTGCTCGCCGCGCGCCTGCCAGTAGCCGCGGGCCATCTTGACCGCGGTGTCGATCGCGTCCGCGCCACCCGAGCCGAAGAAGATGCGGGCGTCGTCCACGGGGGCGAGCGCGGCGAGACGGTCGGCCAGCTCGAGCGCGGGGCGGTTGGCGATGTCGGCGAAGCACGAGTACGCCTCGAGCTTGCTCATCTGCGTCATCGCCGCCTGGACGATCTCCTGCCGCCCGTGCCCCGCGTTCGCGTACCAGAGGCTCGCGCAGCCGTCGAGGTACCGCCGCCCCTCCTCGTCGTAGACCCAGACGCCCTCGGCGCGGTCGACGACGAACTCGTTGCCGTCCACCGCCGCCATGTCGGAGAACGGATGCCACAGCCGCGTGTTCATGGTCGTGATTCTCCGGGTCTACCGCCCCGTACGGGAGGGGTCGGGCCGATCGGTGCTGCGGGTTGCTCCGGATGTTGTCACGCGCAGTTCCTCCGGATCGAGACGTCGTCGGCGCCGCAGCGCAGCGGCGAAGGGCGCTCACGGAGAGTCGCCGGGCGACGACGAGGCGTGCGAGTGGACACGCGGTCCGCGGCGCCGTCAGGGCAAGATCGCTCCCACGGCTCCTCCCGCCCGACCCAGTCGGGTCGCCGGAGCACCGGGAGCGATCAATCCGCGGGTCGGGCCTGGACGACCGGCCCGCACGTGGATGTCGTCGACGGCGGCGCGCGGAGGGCGGGCCACCACGCGACGGCGACGTCCGCGCAGGTCGGCGGCACCGCGAGCACGCCCCGACGAGGGGTTCGAGCGCGGTGTGGCTCACCGTGAGCAGGTCGTCGAGGTCCACGCTCGTCCTCGTGCGCCCGCCGGCGAGCTCCTCCGCGACGATCACGCCGTGTCCCCCCGCCCCCCGACGGGGAACCCGGCGCGCATGACACGGGCCGACGCGCTGACCACGGGCACCGAGACCGCCGACGCGGTGGTCGTCGGCGCGGGGCACAACGGGCTGGTCGCGGCCAACCTGCTCGCCGATCAGGGCTGGTCGGTGCGGGTGCTCGAGGCGTCGGACGGGCCCGGCGGCGCGACGCGCACCGAGGAGATCACCGCCCCCGGGTACCTCAGCGACCTCGGCAGCGCGTTCCACCCCATGGGCATCGCCTCGCCCGTCCTCCAGGGGCTGGACCTGGGGAGCTACGGGCTCGAGTGGAGCCACCCCCACGAGCCGCTCGCCCACGTCACCTCCGACGACCGGGGCGTGCTGCTCTCCCGCGACGTCGACGTCACCGCGGCGTCGGTCGAGCGCTTCGGCGCGGGCGACGGGGACGTCTGGCGCCGGCTCGCCGACGAGTGGCAGCGGCTGGCCGACCCGCTGATGCACGCGTTCCTCGGCCCGTTCCCGCCGGTCAAGGAGGCCGCGCGCACGTTGCGGACCCTGGGCGGGCCCGACGCGCTGCGCCTCGCGCGCCGGATGCTCCTGCCCGCGGTGCGCTTCGGCACCGAGGAGTTCCGCGGCGAGGGCGCGCGCCTCCTGATCGCCGGCAACGCCCTGCACACCGACCTCAACGTCACGCAGACCGCGAGCACGGCGTTCGGCTGGCTGCTCTCGATGCTGGCCCAGGACGTCGGCTTCCCCGTGCCGGCCGGCGGGTCCGGGATGATCGCCGAGTCGCTCGCGGCCCGGCTGCGGGCCCGCGGCGGGACCGTGGAGTGCGACCGGCCCGTGACCCGCGTCCTCGTCGAGAGCGGGCGGGCGACAGGCGTCATCGACGCCGCCGGGGGCGTGGTCCGCGCGCGCCGCGCGGTGCTGGCCGACGTCCCCGCGCCCCTGCTGCTGCGCGACCTCGTCGGCATCGAGCACCTCCCCGCCCGCCTGGTCGACGACCTCGCGCGCTTCCAGTGGGACGACGCCATCCTCAAGGTCGACTGGGCGCTGTCGGGGCCGATCCCGTGGACCGCGCCCGAGCCGCGCGCGGCGGGGACGGTGCACCTGGGCGGCGACATCGCCGACCTCGTCGACTTCGGTGCCGATCTCGACGCCGGCCGCATGCCGCGCAACCCGTTCATGCTGCTCGGGCAGATGACGCTGGCCGACCCGCGCCGCTCACCGCCGGGCACCGAGTCGGTGTGGGCCTACACCCACCTGCCGCACGACCGCGAGCACACCGACGCCGAGCTCGACGAGCAGGTGCGGCGGATGACCGCGCTGATCGAGCGCCACGCCCCCGGCTTCGAGGGGCGGGTCGTCGCGCGCCGGGTCTCCCGCCCGCGCGACCTCCAGGCCCACGACCCCTCGCTCGTGCGGGGCGCGCTCATGGCGGGGACCGCGCAGCTCCACCAGATGCTCGTCTTCCGGCCGACGCCGGGCCTCGGGCGTCCGGACACCCCCGTCGACGGTCTGTTCTTCTCCGGCGCCACCGCTCACCCGGCCGGTGCGGTGCACGGCGCACCCGGGGCCAACGCGGCGCGGGCGGCGCTGGCGCGGGCCGGGCGTCTGGGGCGGGTGTACGCCGCCGGCATCCGCGCCGGGCACCGCCTCGTCTACGGCGCGGCCGACGAGCGGGGCAGGGTCCTCGCCGGCAGGTAGTCACCGATCAGCTCGCGGTGCCACCAGGCGCCGGTCTCACGGCGCTCGGCGCGCGTCGTGAAGCGGTAGCGGTAGAGCCGCGCCCGCACCCACGCCGGACGGTCGCCGTCGAACGGGTCGTGGCGCAGCAGGCGCAGGGTGGGGCGGTCGGCCTCGAGCAGCCGGTCGAGCAGGGTCGGCAACCAGGTCCGGGCCATCCGCGGCGCCAGCGGCGCGAACCACATCAGCCAGTCGAGGCGCCGGTGGTACGGCGCGGTCTGGGGTGGGCGGCGGTAGGGGTCGCCGGGCTTGGAGCGGAACTCGTACTCGCGCCACACGGCCGTGTCGGGGGAGTCGCCGCCGTCCGGGTCGTCGGTGCCCTCGAGGACCACCTCGTCGCGTTCCCGCGTCACCGAGCCGAACGCGCCGTAGCTGTTGCCCAGGTGCACCGGCGTGATGCCCGCGTTCATCTTCTGGCCCGGGCTGAGCATGTTCGCCACCGGCCAGAACGACAGCGCGACCATCAGGACGGTCACCGCCAGCACGACCGCGGCGAACCACGGTGGCAACGGCGCAGGCTCGGGCAGCGGGAGCGGCAGGAGCCACCGCAGGTGGGGATCGTCGATCGCCGCGAAGGCGAGGGTGATCGTCAGGAGGTTCAGCCACGCGAAGTTGCCACTGCCGACGAGCCACCCCTGCGTGACGATCACGACGACCGCGGCGCCGGTCGCGACCGGCTGGGGCGCGAAGAGCAGGAACGGCACGACGAGCTGGGTGACGTGGTTCGCGAGGACCTCGACGCGATGGAGCGGGCGGGGCAGGTGGTGGAACCACCAGCTCGTCGGGCTCGGCAGCGGCTGGGTCTCATGGTGGTACTCGAGGCAGGTCAGGTCGCGCCAGCAGCGGTCGCCGCGCAGCTTGATCAGGCCCGCCCCGAACTCGACGCGGAAGAGCAGCCAGACGAGCAGCCAGAGGATCGGCGCGGGCGGGGTGACGTCGGCCGGCCCCAGGAAGGTGACGAGGAAGCCGGCCTCGAGCAGGAGCGACTCCCAGCCGAAGCCGTACCAGACCTGGCCGACGTTGACGATCGACAGGTAGAGGACCCAGAGCAGGGCCCAGAGCGCGATGCCGGCGCCCAGCGGGAGGACGTCGGTGGCGCCGGCGAGGGCGGCGACGGCGAGGACCAGGCCCGTGGCCGCCACGACCCGGAAGACCGTGTCGGAGTAGCGAAGGTGGAACAGGCTCGGGTGGCGGCGGAACGTCGTGCGGGCGAGGAAGCGGGGGATCGGGGTGAGGCCCCGCTCGCCGAGCAGGGGGCGGAACTGCGCCAGCGCGACCGTGAACGCGATGACGTAGACCAGCGCGACGAGGTGCTGCACGACCCAGCGCGCCAGCGCGTAGTCGGGCGCCGCGAGCAGATCGAGCACGGACCTCACCTCCTCGACGGTGAAGGGAGTGTTACCCGCTCGACCGCCCGGCCGATGCTCCTCGCCCGGCCGCGGCCGGCATGGCCGTCGGCCGGTCCTGCGGGGCGACGTGGTGCTGGGCCGAACGGGGAACGCTCATCACTCGATCGAGGACACCACGGCCGGGCGGGGCACGCCTTCCGTAGCCGGACTTCGGACATTTTTCCTCGGACGAGTGAACGCGCGGGGGCTGCGCCGCGTCCCACGGACGGTGCCCGACCACACGCCGGCGCCGTCCATCCGCAAGTCCGGACCCCCGGGCCCGGACCACCAGGTGGTTTCCGCAGCCGCCCCCCGTATCGAGGAGGCGCATGACCGGCATCGATGCCGTCACGTTCTCGCGAGCGCGTCACCGACGTGCCCCGTCGCCCATCCCCCGGCCGCGTCCCGCCGAGACGACCGTCACCGAGCCCGTGCCCCTGACGCGATCCCGTCGCATGGAGCACGTCTTCGAACGCTCCGCCGACGCCGTACCGCAGGCCGTGGCCCTCGATCACGACGGTGTCGGGACGACCTACGGGCAGCTGGAGGCTCGGGCCAACCAGCTCGCCCACCGCCTGCGCCGCGAGGATGTCGCGACCGGCTCCCGCGTCGCCATCCTGCTCGAGCGCTCGCCGCTGACCTATGTCGCGCTGCTGGGCGTGCTGAAGGCGGGGGCGGCGTTCGTCCCGATCGACCCCGAGGCGCCCGCCGACCGCATCGCCTACATCGCCGACGACGCCGCCGTCGACCTCGTCGTCACGAGCAGCGACCTCGCCGCGTCCCTGACCGCCACGACCTGCCCGGTCCTCGAGCTCGACACCCGGCGGGCGGAGATCGACGCCGCTCCGACGACGCGCCCGGTCGCCGCGTACGGCGCCCACTCCGACCCGCCCGCGTACGTGATCTACACCTCGGGGTCGAGCGGGCGCCCGAAGGGCGTGGAGGTCGCCCAGTCGAGCATCGTCAACTTCCTCGACGTTGTCCCCGACGTCTACGACGTCCGCCCGGACGACCGGGTGTACCAGGGCATGACGATCTCGTTCGACTTCTCGATCGAGGAGATCTGGCCGACGTTCGCCCGCGGGGCGACGCTCGTGATCGGCCCGAACGACTCGCGACGCCTCGGCGGCGAGCTCGCCGACTTCCTCGAGCAGGCCCGGGTCAGCGTCCTCTACTGCGTGCCGACCCTGCTCGCCACGCTGCCGCGCGACCTGCCGGGCCTGCGCAGCGTCCTGGTGGGCGGCGAGGCCTGCCCCGCGGAGCTCGTCGAGCGCTGGAGCCGCCCCGGGCGGCGGATGCTCAACACGTACGGTCCGACCGAGGCCACCGTCACCGCCACCTGGTGCGAGCTGCTCCCGGGCCGGCCGGTGACCATCGGTCGGGCGCTGCCGACGTACACGATCGTCCTGCTCGACGAGCACCGCGCGCCGGTGCCCCACGGGGCCGTGGGTGAGATCTGCATCGGTGGCCCCGGCGTCGCGCGGGGTTACGTGGGGCTGCCGGAGAAGACCGCCGATCGCTTCGTGGTCCACCCGCTCGCCCCCGACGGCGGGCGGCTCTACCGCACCGGTGACCTCGGGCGCCTCACCGACGAGGGCGAGATCGAGTACCGGGGCCGGGCCGACGCCGAGGTCAAGGTCCGCGGCCACCGCGTCGACCTCGGCGAGATCGAGAGCGTGCTGCTCACCGACCCCGCCGTGGGCGCGGCCGTGGTGACCCTCGTCGAGGCGACGGGCTCACTCGCGGCCTTCGTCGTCCCGCCCCACGGCGCGGGCCCGCCGGACGACGCCGAGCTGGCCGCGCGGCTGCACGGCGTGCTGCACGAGCGCCTGCCGGAGTACATGGTCCCCTCGACGCTCGACGTCCTCGTCGAGCTCCCGACCATGCCCAGCGGCAAGGTCGACCGCACGAGGCTGCCCGAGCCCTCGGGACGCCGGCTCGTCGCGGCCGCCGGCCCGGTGGTGGAGGCCGAGGGCGGGCTCGAGGAGCGCCTGCGCACGGTGTGGGCCGAGGTGTTCGGCCTGCGCGTCGCGGAGGTCTCGGTGACCGCCGACTTCTTCACCGACCTGGGTGGGCACTCCCTGCTCGCCGCGACGGCCGTGACCCGCATGCGGGAACGCGACGCGGGCGGCGGGGCGGGTGGGAGTGTGGCGGTGCGCGACCTCTACGCGCACCCCAGCGTCCGCGCCCTCGCCGCCCACCTGGCGCGGGAGGCCGAGGCGCCGCGCGTGGAGGCCCCGCCCCGCCCGCAGCCCGCGCGGCACACCGACCGGCAGGTGGCGCGGGCGGGCCTCGCGCAGGCGGCGCTCGTCTACGGCTTCCTGCTCGCCGTGACCCTGCCGGTGTCGTTCGTCTACACCCGCAACGACGGCTCCGTGTCGATCGGGGTGCTGCTCCAGCTCATGGGCGCCGTGGTCGCCACCTACCTCGGCACCCGGTGGGTCCTGCCGCTGCTCGTCCGCCCGCTCACGGCGGGCATCCGTCCCGGGCGCTACCGGCTCTGGGGCGTCACGTACGTGCGGCTGTGGTTCGCCGACCTGCTCCTGGGCGCGAGCCCGCTGCCGGTGCTGTCCGGGTCGATGGCGGCCGGCCCCTACCTGCGGCTGCTCGGCGCGGACGTCGGCGACCGCACGACGATCGCGACGAGCACGATCTCGATGCCCCGCCTCGTGCGCCTCGGCGACGACGGCGCCGTCGGCTACGGGGTGCACGTCCGCCCGTGGGAGGTGCGCGACGGGACGGTGACCGTCGGCACGGTCACCGTCGGGAGGGACGCCTACGTCGGCGCCAACGCCGTGCTCGGGCCGGGGAGCTCCGTCGGCGACGAGGCGGCGCTGGGCGAGCAGTCGGTGCTCGACGAAGGCGAGGTGGTCCCCGACGGCCACGGCCGCGCCGGCTCCCCGCCCCGGGCGGTCACCGCGCTCGCCCCGGCGGTCGAGGAGATGCTCGCCGCCCCGCCGGCGCCGGGCTGGCGCTGGTACCACGTGCTCGCGACCGCCGCCGGCGTCGTCGGCCTGGAGGCCGCGGCCGTGGCGATGGTCCTGCCCGCGGTCGGCGTGGTCTGGGCGGCCCTGCTGACCTGGGGCGTCCTCGCCGGCCTGGCCGCGACCCTGCTCGCCGGCCCGGTGTTCGTCGTGACGGTCTGCGTGGTCGTCGCGACCGGCAAGCGGCTCGTGCTCCCGCGGCTCCCGCCGGGAATCCACCCCGTGCGGTCCGGTCTCGGCATCCGGAAATGGATCGCCGACACGCTGTTCGAGTTCAGCCTGGCGTTCACGAACGCGCTCTACGCGACGCTGTACACCGTGCCGTGGCTGCGCCTGCTCGGCGCCCGCGTCGGACGGGGCTCGGAGGTGTCCACCGCCGCGCACCTCGATCCCGACCTGCTGGTCCTCGGCCGCGAGAGCTTCGTCGCCGACATGGCGACCGTCGGCAGCGCGTCCTTCGCCCACGGCCGGATCGCCCTCGCCGCGACCGAGATCGGCGCCCGGTCATTCGTCGGCAACGCCGCCTTCGTTCCGGCGGGCACCCGCACCGGCGAGGGCTCGCTGCTCGGTGTGCAGACCGTGCCGCCGCCCGGGGGCGTCCCGCAGGACAGCTCCTGGCTGGGGTCCCCGGCGATCCACCTTCCCCGGCGCCAGGACAGCGGCGACTTCGACGAGGCCTCGACGTTCCGCCCCGAGCGCCGCGTCGTGCGCCAGCGCCTCGCGATCGAGTTCGCCCGCGCGACCCTGCCCGCCTCGGTGATCGCCGTGAGCGTCTACCTCTACCTCCTGGCGCTCTCCGCACTGGCGCAGGGCCGCACGCTGCCCGAGGTGGCGTTCGGCGCACCGCTGCTCGCCCTGGCCGCGGCGCTGCTCGTCGTGCTCTACGTCGCCGCCGTCAAACGGCACGTCGTCGGCGTGTACCGGCCGCGGGTCGAGCCGCTGTGGAGCCCGTACGTGCGCCGCACCGAGTTCGTCACCGGTCTCTACGAGGCGGCCGCGGTCCCGGTGCTGCTCGGCCTGCTCGTCGGCACCCCGGCCCTGCCCCCGATGTTGCGCCTGATGGGCGCGCGGATCGGCCGGCGCGCGTGGATCGGCACGACGTACCTCACCGAGTTCGACCTCGTCGAGGTCGGCGACGACGCCTGCGTCGGCACGGCCGTGTCGTTGCAGACCCACCTGTTCGAGGACCGGGTGATGAAGATGTCGTCGCTGCGCGTCGGCGACGGCGCGAGCGTCGGCACGCGCTCGGTCGTGCTCTACGACGCCGTGGTCGGCGAGGGCGTCGCCCTCGCCCCGCTCTCCCTGCTCATGAAGGGCGAGGAGCTGCCCGCCGGCAGCGACTGGCGCGGCATCCCCGCCCAGGGCGCCACCCCCGCCCTCGCCACCCGCTGATCTCCACCAGCCCCCGCTCCCCGAGGGAGACCTGTGCTCACCACGCACCTGCTGGTGTCGGACGCCCGGCACTTCCGCATCGACTACGTGATCAACCCCTACATGGACACCGCCGACCAGCCCGACCCGTCGGCCGCCGCCGCGGAGCACGAGGCGCTCGTCGACGCCCACGTGCGCGCCGCGCGGACCGTCGAGCGCATGCCCACCGTCGCCGAGCACCCCGACATGGTCTACACCGCCAACGGCGCGGTCGTCGTCGACGGCGTCGCCGTGCTCGGCGACCCGCCCCCGCCCCGCCGCGGCGAGATCCCCCACCACCGGCGGGCCCTCGGCGCGTTGGGGTTGCAGGTGCTCGACGCCCCGTTCCCGTTCAGCGGGCAGGGCGACGCCCTGGCCTGCGGCGACCTGCTGCTCGCCGGGCACGGGCGCCGCACCGACCCGCGCATGCTCCCCTTCCTCGCCGAGCACCTGGAGCGGGAGGTGGTGCCGCTGCGCACCGCCGGTCCCGAGTGGTACGACCTGGACCTTGCGGTGGGCGTCCTCGACGCGGCGACGGTGGCATGGTTCCCCGACGCGCTCGACGGGCCCAGCCGTCGCCGTCTGGACTGCATGGCCGGCCTCGCAGGCGTCGACCTCGTCGAGGTGTCCCGCGCCGAGGCCGAGGCGTTCGCGCTCAACCTCGTCAGCGACGGCCGGACGGTCACGATGACCACCGGCGCGCCCCGGCTGGCCGACCGGCTGCGGGACCGCGGCTACACGGTGGACGAGGTCGCCACCGACCAGCTGCGCAAGGGTGGCGGTGGCGTCCGGTGCACCGCGCTGACCCTGGACGGCGTGCCGGGGGAGACGACCGACCCGGCGGCCGACGTCGACGCGGTCGCCCGGCCCGACCTCGACGCGGTCCTGGCGGCGGGCTCGCGGTGACCGGATCCGTCCCCCGGCGCTCCTCGAACGGACACGGCCCCGACGGTCCGACCGTCGTCCTGCCGCGTCCGTCGCCCCGACCCCAGCCCCCTCCCGCACCCCGCCCGCGCTCGGCGCCCCCGCCGAGTCGGCCCGCACCCCGACGCCACTCCGGCCCGGAACGGCGCAGCCTCGTGCGGCTCGACACGGTCGCCGACTCCCGCCGGCCGGACCCGGCGCCGCCCGCTCCCGCGACCGAGCCGGCCGACAGGGCAGCGAGCGCGCCGGGCGGCGAGGCGGCTCGGCCCCGCTCCCGCAGCGCCGGGCTGGACGCCGCGCGCGGGGTGGCGCTGGCCGGAATGGTCGCGGTCCACTCGCTGGTCGTGGTCGACGCGGTCGGGAACCCGACCGTCGTGGGCCAGATCGCCCAGGGTCGCTCGGCGGCCCTGTTCGCGGTGCTGGCCGGCGTCGGGATCGCGTTCATGACCGGCCGCCGACCGGTCCGGGGCGTCGCGGCCGGCGCCTCCGCCGCGACCACGCTGCTCACCCGGGCGCTCCTGCTCGGTGCGCTCGGACTGGCCCTCGGCGGCCTCGAGGCCGAGGTCGCGGCCGTGATCCTTCCGTACTACGCGGCGCTGTTCGTGCTCGCGGTGCCCCTGGTGTTCCTCGGGCGCTGGACACTGCTCGCGCTCGGGGTGGTCGGCGCGGGAGCGATCCCCGTCGCCAGCCACGTCCTGCGCGGGCTGGTGCCGCCGCCGGCGCTCCAGAACGTGACCCTCGGCTCGTTCGTCGCCGATCCCCCTGCCGTGCTCCTCGAGCTCGCCGTCACCGGGTACTACCCCGCCGTGTCGTGGTTGCCCTACCTGTGCGTCGGGATGGCGGTCGGGCGGATGCGCCTGTCGTCGGCGCGGGTCGCCGGCGGCCTGATCGTCGGCGGGACGGCCGCGGCGGCCGCGGCCTGGGTGGGCTCCTGGCTCGCGCTCCAGCGCTTCGGCGGGCTCGCCGCACTGCAGGCGGACGCGGCGTCCCGGGGCCTGTCGCCGGCGGCGCTGGACGCCGCCCTGACCGTCGGGCCCGACGGCACCACCCCGGCCACGTCGTGGTGGTGGCTGGCCAGCGTCGCCCCGCACTCCTCGACCCCGCCGGACCTCGTCCACACCGCCGGTGTGGCCCTGGCGCTGCTCGGGTCGATGCTGCTGCTCGACCACCTCACCCGACCGGTCCCGCGGGCGGCCGTCGCGCTGCTCCGGGGCCCGCTCGCGGCCGTCGGCGGCCTGGCGCTGACCCTCTACACCGCGCACATCCTGTTCGTCGGGTCCCCCTGGGACGGGTTCACGCCGGTGACCGGCTACGTCGTCCAGGCCGTCGTCGGCGTGCTGTTCGCCCTCGGCTGGCGGGCCACGGCCGGGCGTGGGCCGATCGAGTCGGTCGTCACCGTGTTCTCCCGGGGCGCCGCCCGCGCCGTCGGCCGACGCGTGACCGGACGGGGCCCGGCGTGACCGGTGTGCCGCGCCGCCGAGCGGGGCGGCGCGTCGCCGCCCTGGTCGGGGCCCTGCTCCTGCTGGCCCTCGCCGCCTGCGGGTCGGAGGGCCCGCCGCCGCGCCCCGACGAGGGCGCGTGGGATCGGCGGCCGGTCGTGGACCTCGCGTTCGACGTCCCGTCCGACCTCGAGACCGTGACCGGGCGGGAGACCGTCGCGTTCACCCCCGACCTGGCGGTGTGCGAGCTGGTGTTCCGGGCCTGGCCCAACTCGCCCTCCCCGGCGCGGCAGGGCAACTCGCTCACCGTCACGGGAGCGAGCGTGGACGGCCGGCCGGTGGCTCCCGTGGTCCGCCGGGCCGGGGCGGCCGAGAACGCTCCGGGCACGCTCGTCGAGCTCCCGCTCCCCGCGTGCGTCCCGGCCGGCACGACGGTGCGCGCCGAGCTCGCGTTCACGCTGCGCCTCGGCGAGGACGCCGACGAGCGCCTGGGGACCTCGCCCTCCACCCGCACCGCGTGGTGGGGCAGCGGCTACCCGCTGCTCGCATGGGTCCGGGGCGAGGGCTGGGCGCGGGAGGACGCGGTCGACATCGCCGGTGAGACCGCGACCAGCGAGGACTTCCGACTGGCGTCGCTGCGGGTCACGACCCCCAACGGTGTCGAGGTCGCCGGCACCGGGCAGCCGGCCGGCGCCGAGCCCGGGCCGCGCCCCGGCACGACCACCCACCGCTTCACCGCGGAGGCCGTGCGCGACGTCGCCGTCGCTGTCGGGCGCTACCAGGTGCTCGAGCGTGACCTCGGCGGGACGCGGCTGCACCTCTTCACCCCGGTCGACGGCACTCGGGTGCCGCCCGAGCAGTGGGCGGACATCGTCGCGACCGCGACCGAGCGCCTCGTGGAACGGTTCGGGCCGTTCCCCTACCCCGACCTGTGGGTGGCCGTCGCGCCCGCCCAGTCGTCGGGCATCGAGTTCCCCACCGCGCTGCAGTTCGGCGACACCGGCGAGGACGCCCTGCCCGCCCTGGCCACCCACGAGCTGGCCCACCAGTGGTTCTACGGGCTGGTCGGCAACAACCAGGCCCGCGACCCGTGGATCGACGAGGCGTTCGCGACCTACGCCGAGGAGCTGATCGCCGGGGACGGCGACGGCCCGCAGGACGTCCCCGACCGCCTCGACGGGGACCTCGGGGAGAGCATGGCGTTCTGGGGTGAGCGCAGCTTCGGCGCCTACTACCGCGGCGTCTACCAGCAGGGGGCGGCGGCGCTGCTCGCGGCGCGCGAGGACGCCGGGCCGGAGCGGTTCGACGCCGCCGTGCGCGACTACCTCGCGGCGAACGCCCACCAGGTCGTGTCGCCCGCCGAGGTGGCGGCGGCCTTCCGCGACCTGCCCGAGGTGACCGACCGGCTCCGTGACGCGGGGGCGCTCCCGGCCCGCTGAGCCGGTTGGCCGGATCAGGCCAGCGCTGCGGCGACGATGGCGTCGGCGTCGAGGTGGTGGTGCGCCCAGGCGTCGGCGAGGTCGGAGGAGCGGCCGAAGTCGGTGACGCCGAGATGGGAGGCGCGCACCGAGTGGACGCCGGCGAGGAAGGCCAGCGTGTGGGGGTGGCCGTCGAGGACCGTCACCAGGCGCGCCGCCCGGTCGGCGGGGAAGGCCGCGTCGAGGATCCAGGTCGGGTGCTCGGCGTCGGCGCCCGTCGCGCCGGAGCGGGCGCGCAGCGCGCGGAAGAGGCGGTCGGGGCTCGTGACCACGACGACGTCGGCGTCCACGCCCAGCTCGCCGAGTCGCTCGGCCGCGGCCAGGGCCTGGCCGACCAGCGGGCCCATGACCGCGATCGTCACCGCGGGTGTGCGGGGCGCGCGGCGCAGCAGGTAGGCGCCGGCGGTGACCTCGCGGCGGCGCCGGGCCCGGGCGGCGGGGTCGGTGGGCACGGCGGCGAGGCTCTGGTCGACGGGCACGGTCGACAGGCGCAGGTAGGTCGACGAGCCGCCGGGACGCCCGAGCCGGGAGAGCCCGTCGAGCAGGCACCAGCCCACCTCGACGCCGAACGCCGGCTCGAAGGCGACGCAGCCGGGCTGCTCGAGGCCGATCGAGGGCGTGGTGATCGACTGGTGCGCGCCGCCCTCCGGCGCCAGCGACACCCCCGAGGGCGTCCCGACGAGGATCGACTGCCCGCCCGCGTACATCCCGAACGCCCACGGCTCCAGCGCCCGGGCGACGAACGGGTCGTAGAGCACCCCGATCGGCAGCAGCGGCTCGCCCCACCGCGACCACGTCGCGCCCAGCTCGCCGATCAGGCCGACGAGGTTGGTCTCGGCGATGCCCAGCTCGATGTGCTGGCCGCTGGGCAGCTCGTGCCAGTGCAGGATCGTCTCGGCGTCGTCGGCGAACCAGTCGCGGCGCTCGTGGGGCGACCACGAGCCGACCTTGTTCAGCCAGCCGCCCAGGTTGGTCGACGAGGTGACGTCCGGGCTCACCGTGACGACGCGGCGGGCGGCCTCGGGCGCCGAGCGGGTCAGGTCGAGCAGCGCTCGGCCCAACGCCTGCTGCGTGTGGCCGGTGCCGGTGGGGGTGCGCTCGAGGTCGTCGGGGACGGCCGGCGGCGACGCGGGCGGCGCCGGCGAGCGGCGCAGGCGGGCGGCGGTGGAGCGGCACAGCTCGGCGGCCGTCGAGTCGGCGGGCAGCGGGGCCCAGGGGTCGTCGAGGTCGGCGCCCAGGCCCGTGGCCAGGGCGCGCATCTGCGTCTCGGTGAGCAGCGACGAGTGGTTCTGCGGGTGGCCCTGCGTCGCGAGCCCGTAGCCCTTGACGGTGTAGGCGAAGATCACCGTCGGCCGGCTGTCGTCGATGGCGTCGTAGGCGTCGGCCAGCGCGCCCAGGTCGTGCCCACCGAGGTTGCGGATCGCCGCGTGCACCGCGCCGTCGTCGACCTCGCGCAGGAGCGCGGCGATCGCGTCGGCGTCGGGCCCGTCGCCCGGCAGGCGCTCGCGCAGCTGCAGCGGGGTGCAGCGCAGCAGCCGCTGGTACTCGGGGTTGGTCATCTCGTCGATGCGCCGGCGCAGGGCGTCGCCGCCGGGCTTGGCGTACAGCTCGGCGAGCAGCCGCCCGTACTTGACGGTGATCACCTGCCAGCCCGCGGCGGTGAACAGCCCGTGCAGACGGGTGGCGGAGATGTCGGGGACGACGCGGTCGAGGCTCTGGCGGTTGAAGTCGACGATCCAGCAGACCTCGCCGAGCTCGCGCACGATCGGGTCGAGCACGGCTTCCCAGACCGCGCCCTCGTCGAGCTCGGCGTCGCCGACCAGCGAGAACTGGCGGCCGGACCCCGCACGCTCGCCGAGCCCGTCGGCGTAGCGCCGCGCGATCGTGCCCCAGATCGGCGCCGTGGCGCCGATGCCGACCGAGCCGGTGGAGTAGTCGACGGGGTCGGGGTCCTTCGACCGCGACGGGTAGGACTGCAGACCGCCCGCCGCGCGCAGCGTCGTCAGGTACGACGCGTCGAGCTCGCCGAGCAGGTGGTTGATCGCGTGCAGCACGGGCGAGGCGTGCGGCTTGACCGAGACCCGGTCCTCCGGGCGCAGCGTGTGGAACCACAGCGCGGTCATGATCGAGACGATCGACGCCGACGACGCCTGGTGCCCGCCGACCTTGAGGCCGCTGGGGTTGGGCCGGACGCGGTTGGCGTGGTCGACGATCGCCGTCGCCAGCCAGAGCACCCGGTCCTCCACCGCCCGGAGGGCCTCGAGCTCGGCCGCGCGGTCGGGCAGCGAGGGGGCGGGACGCGTGGATGTCATCGGTGGCCTCCGGGTTCACATCGACGCGCAGAGCGTTCGTCACCGGGACGAACTGCGCAAGTGACCGACACGGGAATGAGCACTATGGTCGGCACGGCCGTGTCGACCCCGGGGAGGAGTGAGCAGGATGGCGCCTCCGGACCCGGTCGAGCCCGTCGACGCGGTCGACGCCCGGCTGCTCGAGGCGCTGGGCGCGGAGCCGCGAGCCACCGTCGTCGCGCTCGCCGAACGCCTCGGGCTCGCACGCAACACCGTGCAGGCGCGCCTGGCCCGGCTGGAGAGCCGCGGGGTGCTCGGCGACTTCGCCCGGCGCATCGACCCCGCCGCGCTCGGCCACCCGCTGCGCGCCTACGTCACCACGCGCGTCGACCAGCGGCGCCTCGACGAGGTGTCCGCGGCGCTCGCGCGCATCCCCGAGGTGGTCGAGGTCGTCGGGCTGGCGGGCGACGACGACCTGCTCGTGCAGGTGGTCGCCCGCGACGCCGACGCCCTCTACACCGTCGCGGGCAGCGTCCTCGCCGTCCCGGGCGTCGAGCGCACCTCCACCGCGCTGGTCATGCGCCAGCTCGTGCCCTTCCGCCTCGCGCCGCTGCTGGCCCTTTGCGCTGCGCGCTCGTGAGTGCTTGCCCGTGCCCTGGCACGGACAAGCGCTCACAGGTGCGCTCGGCTGGACACCGGACCCTCTTGGGGTGTGAGCGCTTGTCCGTGTCCTGGTACGGGCAAGCACTCACGAGGCGCTAGCCAAACGCGCCCGCCCGCGGCAGCAGGGCCGGGACCCGGTAGCCCAGTGCGTCGGAGAGGAACCCGGCGATGGGCAGCAGCGCGTCGAGGTCGAGGCCGGTGGGGTGGCCCATGCGGTGCAACAGGTAGACGAGGTCCTCGGTGGCGATGTTGCCCGTGGCCGCCGGGGCGAAGGGACACCCCCCGATGCCGCCGTTGGACGAGTCGAGCCAGTCCACGCCCCACTCGAGGGCGGCGACGGCGTTGGCGAAGCCGGTGTTGCGGGTGTTGTGGAAGTGCGCGCGCATCCGCGCCTCCGGGGCCACCGCGCGCACCCCGTCGAGCAGCGTGCGGACCTGGGTCGGCACCCCCACCCCGATCGTGTCGGCGATCGCGATCTCCTTCGCACCCGCCGCGGCGCCCCGACGGGCCACCTCGACCACGCGCTCGGGGTCGACCTCGCCGTCGAACGGGCAGCCGAACGAGGTCGCGATCGTCAGCGACGCGAACAGGTCCCGCCCGGCGGCCTCGGCGAGCACCTCCTCGGCCACCTCGGTCAGCGCCGCCGTGGTCGAGTTCTGATTGGCCTTGGCGAAGCCGTCCGAGGCCGGCACGACGACGTTGACCTCGTCGACCCCGGCCGCGACCGCCCGGTCGAAGCCCCGGCGGTTGAGCACCAGCCCGATGTAGGAGACGCCGGGTGCGCGGGTCAGCCCCTCCATCACCGCCTCGGCGTCGGCCATCGCCGGCACCAGCTTCGGGTGCACGAACGACACCGCCTCGATCCGGCGCACTCCGGCGGCGACCGCGCGCTCGATCAGCTCGATCTTCGCGCCGGTCTCCAGCAGCTCCCGCTCGTTCTGCAGCCCGTCGCGCGGGCTGACCTCCACGATCCCGACCACACGGTCGATCCTGCCCCGCCACGGACGGCCAGGCCACCACGCCGGGCCACCACCGGCCACACCGCCGGCCACACCGCCTCGGCCCCGGGCGACCCGCCGTCGGCGGGCACACACGGTCCGGCAGCATGGTCGTCGCCGGTTCGGCCGGTGCCCGGTCACCGATGTCACCCCTGGAGGAGCCGTCGGGGACCGCCCGGCGCGTCCACAGCTCCGTCCGGGTGACGGCGGGGCCACACCACGCGTCGAGCGACGGGAGAATGGTCACCCGGAGGTGACGTTCCGGGCAGGAGGACAGTGGAGGGATGGGCGCGATCGTGACCACCGCGGCGACGGGCACGACACGCGTCACCCCGCGCACCCGGCGCCTGCTGCGCGTCGTGACCGGGGTGGTGGTCGCCGCCGCCGTCACCACGGGCGTGGTCGTCGTGTTCCCGACGCTCGAGGGTGCGCGGGCCGCGCTGTTCGACGCCGACCCCGGGTGGGTCCTGGTGGCCGTGGCGTGCGAGGCGGGCGCGCTGCTGGCGTTCTCCGCGCTGCAGCACCGCCTGCTCGTCGCCGCCGCCGTCCGCGTCACGTTGCGGGCGGTCACGCTCGCGACGCTCGCCGCGAACGCGCTGCACCTCACCGTCCCCGGAGGCCCCGCGCTCGCGACGGCCTACGCGTTCCGGCGCCGCCGCGTCTGGGGGGCCAGCACGCCGACGGCCACGTGGACGATGGTCGCCGGCGGGGTCGCCGTGAGCCTCGCGCTCGCCGCCATCACGCTCGGGTCGGCGCTCACCATCAGCGGCCGGCCCACCTCGCTGCCCTGGCTGATCGTGCAGATCCTCGGCGTCGCGGCTCTCGGCGCAGGCGTCGTGTTCGTGGCCCGACGTCCCCAGGTGCTCGTCGGTGCCGGCTCCTGGGGGCTGCGGCTCGTCAACCGCGTGCGCTCGCGGCCCCGCGAGTCCGGTGTCGCCGAGCTCACGGAACAGATCGCCGGCCTGCAGCTCATCGAGCTCCGCGCCGGCGGCCGCGTGTTCGTCGGGACGGCCGCGCTGGGGAAGTGGGTCCTCGACATCGCGACCCTCGCGGCCTGCTGCGCGGCCGTGGGCGCCGAGGGCATGACGCTCGCCCTGGTCGTCGTCGCCTTCGCCGCGGCCACCGCCGCCTCCAGCGCCTCGTTCCTGCCCGGCGGTCTCGGGCTGGTGGACGGCGCGCTGCTCGCCGCCCTCGTCGCGGGCGGGGTGCCCTCGCACCCGGCCCTCGCCGCCGTCGTGCTCTACCGGCTCATCAGCTTCATCGGTGTCGCCGCGGCGGGCTGGGTCGCGTGGTTCGTCGTGCACGCGCGGGAGACGCCCTCGGCCACCGACGCCGAGGACGACGACGCCGCTCCCGAGGCGGAGGACGGCGAGCTGTCCACGCGCGGGCACCGCGGCGAGCGGTAGGCGCGGCCCGGGTGGGGCCCGCCCCACCGCCGGGGCGGGGGTGCTCCCCCGGGACCACTGTGGGTGTCCCCGATCACGTGAGTACTCGGTGGGTCCGCGATGCCCGCGGTCGAGTACCCGTGTGCTCATGACCGGCGTCCCGCCGGCCCCCAGGCTCGGTGCCACCACCGACGAGCACCTCGGTCGGACCCCCGGTCCGCACCCGAGCCGAAGGGACACCGAGATGAGCACCCCGACCCAGGACCCGGCCGCGACGGCCGCGGGCAGCACCGGGACCGAGGCCCCCACCACGCGGGAGGAGACCGTCCCCGGGACCACGACGGAGGGCGAGGGCACCGCGACCACCCCGGAGGGCGAGGCCCTCACGACGCCGGAGGGCGAGGTCGTCCCCGAGCCCGAGCCCGAGGAGCAGTGGGAGCTGGCGCAGAACTACCACTGCCCGGCCCACCAGCAGGCCTGCACCGTCGACTGTCAGTTCCTCATCGACTTCCGCCACCAGCACGGTCTCGGCGACCACTGGTCGCCCCAGTACTGCTGGCACCCCACCGAGAACCCGCACTGCTACGAGCCGGTCCACAACGAGTGGGGCTACAGCCCGTCCCACAACCCGCACTGCTACCACCCGGACGAGAACCCCTACGGCTACCACCCGGAGGACCAGCCCTACTGCTTCCACCCGACCGCCCAGCCCCACTGCTGGAACCCGGTCTACCAGCCCTACTGCTGGCACCCGGTCTACTGCCCCAACGGCTGGAACGACGTCCACAACCCCGGCGGCTACCACCCCATCTGGTGCCCCGACGGCACGCCGGATCCGAACGGGTGCTGGTGGCCCGAGGAGCTGGGGGAGCGCCCCGAGGGCTGGCCCGAGCACACGCCCGAGCCCTACACGCCCCCGGAGCCGGGCACGGGGGAGACCACGGAGCCGGGCACGGGGGAGACCACGGAGCCGGGCACGGGGGAGACGACGGAGCCGGGCACGGGGGAGACCACGGAGCCGGGCACGGGCGAGACGACCGAGCCGGGCACGGGCGAGACGACGGAGCCGGGCACGGGCGAGAACCCCGAGGAGCCGACCGGCGAGAACCCTGAGGAGCCGGCGGGCGAGAGCGGCGAGACCGAGCCCGCGGAGCCCGTCTCCTTCACCGGCGGCCGGGCGCCCGAGGCCGAGGAGGACGGCGCCGACGCCCAGGACGACGCCCAGGACGACGTGCCGGTGGCCCAGGACGAGAACGACTACCCCGACACGTCCTCGTCCGGGCCCGAGTACGAGCCCGCGTCGACGGCCCCGGCCTCCGACGACTACTCCGCCGGCGACGACGGCGGCGCCAGCAGCCACGAGTCCGCCGGGGAGGACAGCGGGCTGGTGGGCGCGGGCTGACCCCCGCTGCTCACGCGCGGTGGCCCCGACCGGGACCGACCCGGCCGGGGCCACCCGTCTGCTCTCGTCACCGCTGCTGCGAGGAGGACCGGTGACCCGCACCGGCGCCGAGGGCACGCCGCCCCACCCCATCGACGGCCGTCGATCTTCCGGCCCGATCCGGACGAGGCCGCGCCGTCCGAGGCCACCCCGCCGCGTGACGAGCGCCCCCGACCGTCCGCGCCCGCCGTGCCGGCACCGGAGCGGCCGCGGGCGGGCCGGGACCGCCGCTCCATCTTCCGGCCGGAGACCGACGATCACGAGGGGCCGCCGCGATGAGCGCCGGGTCCGCCGCGGGGGCGATGGACGAACGGGCCCGCGCCGCCGCCGCCGAGCGCGAGAGGGTCGCCCAACGCGCCGCCCGACGTGCCAGCCGGAAGGCCGCGGGGACGGGGACCCCCGCCACCCCGCAGACGCCCGCGACCACGAGGACCCGCCCCCGAACACCCCCGCGGCTCGGACGGCGACACCGAAGTCGACCGCGCCGGCGACCAAGGCGCCGAGCGCCGCGGTCAAGCACGCCGCGGACACCGTCGACATGACGATCAAGGCGGCGACGGCCTACGAGCGCGAGGACCTCGTCGCGCGGCTGCGGACGGCCCGGAAGCTGCTCACCGACGCCGCGGTCCGCATCCCGGTGGTGGGCGAGTTCAAGCAGGGCAAGAGCTCGCTGGTCAACGCCCTCGTCGAGGCCGACGTCTGTCCCGTCGACGACGACATCGCCACGGCCGTGCCCACCGAGGTCCGGCACGCGCCGGGCCTGACGGCCAGCGCGCACTTCGAGGCCCTGCCCGGGTCGAAGGGCGCCGGCTGGACCGAGACGATCACGCCGGACGAGGTGGCGGCCTACGCGTCGGAGTCCGGCAACCCCGGCAACACGCGTCGCCTGGTGTCGGTGTCGATCGGGATCGACCGGGCGCTGCTGGCGGGTGGGCTCGTGCTGGTGGACACCCCGGGCGTCGGCGGCCTGGGCGGAGCGCACCAGAGCGCGGTGGCCGACCTGCCCCGTGCGCACGCGTGCCTGTTCGTCAGCGACGCCTCGCGCGAGCTCACCGACGCCGAGGTCCGCTTCCTGCACGCGGTTGTCGAGCTCTGCCCGACGGTGGTCATGGTCCTGACCAAGACCGACCTGACGCCGCGCTGGCCCCGCATCCTCGAGCGCAACCAGGCGCACCTGCACCGGGCCGGGGTCCGCATCGAGATCCACGGCTTCTCCGCCGAGCTGTGCCGGATCGCCTCGGACGAGGGCGACGAGGAGCTCCGGGCCGAGTCCGGCGCGCCGGAGCTGCTCGCCCGCCTCGACCGGGTGCGCGAGGAAGCCGCGCACCTCGCGGTGCGGTCGGTGATGATCCAGGTGGGCTCGGTGCTCGGGCAGCTGGAGTCGGCGGCCCGGGCCCGCCGCGACGCCCTCGTCCACCCGGCCCGCCAGGAGGCGCTGGTGGCCGAGCTGGCCGCCGCCAAGGAGCGCGCCGAGGCGCTGCGGGACCGGGGCGCGAAGTGGCAGGCGGTCCTGAACGACGGCTTCGCGGACATCTCCTCGGACACGGAGTTCGACCTCCGCGCGCGGGCGCGGGCCGTGCAGAAGGAGGCCGACGAGGCCATCGAGGCCGGGGACCCGGCGAATAACTGGGAGGAGTTCTCGGACTGGCTGCGCCGACGACTCGCCGCGGAGGCCATGGAGAACTACGCCCTGTTCGTCCGCCGGACCAAGGACGTGGCGATCGCCGTCGAGCAGCACCTCGACCTGGCCGAGGCCCGCATCACCGCACGCTCGGTGAGCGCCCCCGCCGACGTCATGGCCCGCCTGGCCCTCGACGTCGCGTTCGCCCCGTCAGGGCTGCGCCAGGCCGTCAAGCTGCCCCTCCTGCAGAAGGTGTTCGGCGGGGTCGTGATGCTGACGATGATCTCCAACATGGCCGGGCTGGGGCTCCCGATGGCGGCCGGCCTGGTGCTCGGCGGCGTCCTCGGCGTCGCCGGGATCCGGGAGGAGCGCAAGAAGGCGCTCGAGAAGCGCCGCACCGACGCCAAGGCCGGCGTGCGCAAGTACGTCGACGAGTTCATCAACCAGGTCGGCAAGGACTCCCGCGACGCCATCCGCCACGTCCAGCGCGAACTGCGGGGCGCCTGGACCGAGCGGGTCTCCGAGCTGCAGCGCGCGGCGACGGCCGCGATGACCGCCGCGCAGGCCGCGGTGGCCGCCGGCAAGACCGACACCGGCGCCCGGGAACGCATCGAGAAGGATCTCGAGTCCCTGCGCCTGGTCCGGGCGCGGGTGGACGACCTGAGCGAGCACCTGCGCCGCACCGCGCCCCCGCCCGTTGCGGCGAGGGCATCGTGAACCGGCGGTCGGGACCGCCCCGGTCGCCGGGGGAGCCACCGTCCGGACCCCCGCCCCACCAGCCGCCCCACCAGCCGGCCCGGGGGCCCGGGCCTGCGCCGCGGACCCCACCGCCGACCGGGTGGCCCACCCCGGCCGCGCCGCCCCCGCCCGGTCCGCCGCCGGGCCGCCCCACGCCCGCCTGCGGGGTGCGCACCGGCCCGCCCACCGGGCCGCCGCGCCACGCCCCACCGGGTCGGGCGGGCCGGCCCTGGGCCCCGCCGGCCCCTCCGCCGCCGGACTCGCCCCTGCGGCACCGGGTGCGTGCCCTCCTGACCCGCGTCGTGCCCCTCTACCGCGGGGGTCCCGCGGCGCCGATCCTCGACCGGGCGACCCGCCGGCTCGACGAGCCGCTGCGGGTGGCCATCGCCGGCCGGCTCAAGGCCGGCAAGTCCACCCTGCTCAACGCCCTCGTCGGGCAGGAGCTGGCCGCGACCGACGCGGGCGAGTGCACGCGGATCGTCACCTGGTTCCGCGACGGTCACACCTACCGCGTGCAGGCGCTCCTGCGTGACGGCTCCGCGCGGCAGCTGCCGCCCGGTCCGACGGGAGGGCTGCTCGACCTCGACCTGGGGCGGCTCGGGGCCGACGACGTCGACCGCCTCCTCGTCGACTGGCCGTCGCGCGCGCTGCAGACGATGACCCTGATCGACACGCCCGGTCTCGACTCGCTGAGCGCCGAGCTCTCGCGCCGGACCGAGGCCGCCCTCGTCCCCGGGGCCGCCGGCTCCTCCGAGGCCGACGCGGTCCTCTACCTCATGCGCCACGTGCACGCCTCGGACATGCGCTTCCTCGAGGCGTTCCGCGACGACCCCGCCAAGCGCTGGCCGATCACCGCGGTCGGGGTGCTGGCGCGGGCCGACGAGGTGGGCCACGCCCGTCCCGACGCGTTGGAGAGCGCCGGCGCCATCGCCGCCCGCTACCGCGCCGACGAGCGCGTGCGCGGCCTGTGCCAGACGGTGATGCCGGTGGCCGGGCTGCTCGCGGCGAGCGCGGCCACCCTGCGGGAGGACGAGTTCCGCGCTCTCGGCCGCCTCGCCGCGGGACCCGTGGGGGAGGTCGACCGGCTCCTGCTCACGGCGTCGCGGTTCGCGAACGCCGAGATCGACGTCGACGTCGAGGCCCGCCGGCGCGCGGCCCTGCTCGACCGCTACGGCCTGTTCGGGGTGCGGCTCTCGGTGCGCCTCCTGCGCGAGGGCACGGTCACGACGGCCGGCGAGCTCTCCCGGGAGCTCGTGCGCCACAGCGGGCTGGGACCCCTGCGCGACGTGCTGGCCACGCGCTTCGCCGGCCGGGCGGACGTGCTGCGCGCCCAGTCGGCGCTCACCGCGCTGGAGGGCGTCATCCGGCGCTGGCCGTTGCCGGGCGCCCACGGTCTGCGCCACGACATCGAACAGATCACCGCCGGCGCGCACGAGTTCGTGGAGGTCCGCCTGCTCGACCGGCTCCAGACGGGGGCGCTCGCCCTGTCCGGGGACGAGCGCGTCGAGGCCGAGCAGCTGCTCGGCGGGGACGGGCTGGCGCCCTCGGCCCGGCTGGGCCTGCCCGAGGACGCCCGCGGCGAGGAGGTGGCGCGGGCCGCCTCCGCGGTGCTCGGGCGCTGGCAGCGCCGCGCCGAGCACCCCGGGTCGCCGCGCGAGGTCCGGGACGCCGCGCGGGCGGTGGTGCGGACCTGCGAGGGGCTGCTGGACGCCGGCCGCGGGCCGGGACGGGCCGGGTGAGCAACGCCGAGGGGTTCTCGAGCGATGGGTGAGTACCCGGCTGCTCATGACGGTCGCGTCCCGCGCGCGCGACAGTGGGACGGGACGGACGAGGAGGAACGGTGGCGTACGGGCTCGGTGTGGACCTCGGCACGACGTTCACGGCGGCGGCCGTCGTGCGGGACGGGCATGTCGAGATGGCGCCGCTGGGCGACCGCTCGACGGCGACGCCGTCGGTCGTCCTGGTGCGTCCCGGCGGCGGGGTGCTCACCGGCGACGCCGCGGTCCGCCGCGCCGCCGGCGAGCCCGACCGGGTGGCGCGCGAGGTCAAGCGCCGGCTCGGCGACCCGACACCCCTCCTGCTGGGCGGGACGCCGTACTCGGCGGCCGACCTCCTCGCGATGCAGCTGCGCGAGGTGGTCGCGCAGATCGCCGAGCGGGAGGGCGGGGCGCCCACCGCGGTCCGCCTGACCCACCCGGCGAACTGGGGGCCCTACAAGCGCGAGCTGTTCGACCAGGTGCCGCGCCTGGCCGGGCTGCACGACGTCACCATGATCACCGAGCCGGAGGCCGCCGCCGCGCACTACGCCGCGAGCGAGCGCATCGGTGAGGGCCGCACGGTCGCCGTCTACGACCTCGGCGGCGGCACGTTCGACGCCACCGTCCTGCGCACCACAGGGGGCGGCTTCGAGATCCTCGGGGTGCCGGAGGGCGTCGAGGGTCTCGGCGGCGTCGACTTCGACGAGGCCGTGTTCGCCCACGTCGACCGGGTCCTCGACGGGGCGGTGTCCGCGCTCGACCCATCCGACGCCGCCGCCACCAGCGCGGTCGTCCGGCTGCGCCAGGACTGTGTGCTCGCCAAGGAGGCCCTGTCGGCCGACACCGACGCCACGATCCCGGTCCTGCTGCCCTCGCAGCAGACCGAGGTGCGGCTCACGCGCGGCGAGTTCGAGGAGATGATCCGCCCGTCGATCAGCGCGACGATCTCGGCGCTGGGGCGCGCGCTGGAGTCGGCGGACGTCGCCCCGGACCAGCTCGACACGGTCCTGCTGGTCGGCGGGTCCTCGCGGATCCCGCTCGTCTCCCGGATGGTGTCCGCCCAGCTCGGACGCCCGACCGCGGTCGACGCGCACCCCAAGCACGCGATCGTCCTCGGCGCAGCGATGCTGGTCGAGCCGCCGGCCCGGGTGGGCGGCGCGGCGAGCGCCGCGCACACGGCGGTCTTCCCGAGCTCCGGGGCGCCCTACCGCCGGCCGGTGCCTCCGGTCGCGACGCGCACCCCGTCGGGCGGCGTCCCGCTGGTCCGGCCGGCAGCGGCGTCCGCATCCGGACCGCCGACGGGACCGCGGACCGGCCCGGACACCGGCCCGCGCTCCGGGACGATCCCGACCGTCGCGTCGTCCCGGCCGACGACCGGCGGTACCGGCACCACGCGGTGGGTCAATCCGGGCCGCACGCCTGCGGGCGGGTTCCCGGCAGCCGGCGGAGCCACGACCTGGGCCGACCCGGCTCGGGCCGGGAGCGGCTCGACCAGCGGCTCGACGACGGGAGCGACCGCGTGGGTCAACCCTGGGCGGGGCACCCACAGCCCGGCCACGGGCGGGCAGGCGACGGCGAACCACGGCGCCGCGGGCGCGGAGGCGGCGCCGGTCGGCGGGTCGCGGCGGCGCACACCGCTGGTGGTCGCCGGCGTGGTGCTCGCGGCGCTGCTGGCCGGCGGCGGGGCGCTCGCCTACACCGCGCTCGCGTCCGACGCGCCTGCGGTGCCGGCGCCGTCGGCCGTCGTGGCGCCGACGCCGCTGCCCACGACCACCCCCGCGCCGGTCACGGCCGACCCCGGCATCGGGTCGGCGGGCGGCGACGGGGGTGCCGGCGGGAGCTCGGCCACGGGCGGGTCCGGCGGGTCCGGCGGCTCGAGTGGGTCGGGCGGCGCGGGCGGCTCCGGTGGTGGCACCGGCGGCGGCACCACCAGAGGCGGTGGTGGTGGCGGCGGTGGTGGTCAGGGCGGCACGACCTGGCGGCCCACCACCACCGCGCACCACGGGGGCGGCGACACCGACGGCGGCGGGTCCACCGGGGACGGCGGCACCGACGGCGGCGGGGACACCTCGGGGACCACCGGGTCGGGGTGGTGAGCCCGGGCCGTCCCCGGCGTCAGCGGGCCCGCAGGCCGAGTGCCTCGGCCAGCTCCCCGCGCCCCGACACACTGAGCTTGGCGTACACCGAGCGCAGGACGTTGTTGACGGTGCGCACCGAGATCACCAGTTGCGCGGCGATGGTGCGGCTGGTCAGGCCGCCGGCCGCGAGCGCGGCGATCTCGGCCTCGCGCGGGGTGAGCTCGCCGGTGCGCCCCAACAGCCCGGCAGCCGGCGTCTCGGCGCCCTCGCACGCCTGGGCGGCCGTGCGGCTGCGCGATGCGGACCATCCGGCGGCCCCGGTGTGACCGGCGGCCCGGTGGGCGGAGCACGCCTGAGCCCAGGCCTCGGAGGCGAGCAGCAGGTGGCCGAGGTCGGCGAATCCCCGGGCCACCTCGTCCAGATCGGCGCCGTGCCCGTCGGCCAGCGCCCGGGCCTGCGCGGCACAGAGCGCGGTGAGCGCCCCGTCGCCACGGGTCGCGAGGGCGTCCAGCGCGTCGACGACCGGGCGCCCGACGCCGAGACGGACCGCGGCGTGCAGCGCCTGCACCCGCTGGGCGTGCGTGGCGGCGGCGCGCTCGTCGAGGGCGAGCTCGGTGGCCCGGGTCGTGCGCCCCTCCACCCCGGCGAGCCACACCTGGGCACCCTGGAGCCACCCGGTCAGCGGGCCGCCGGCGGGCCCCTGCGCCTCGGCCAGGACGTCCTGCGCCTCGGTGGTGCGCCCGAGCCCGGCCAGCGCGACGGCGAGCTCGCTGACCAGCGGCACCGTGAACGGGAACCGGCGCGCGGCGACCCCGGAGGCGGCCTCGTGCAGCAGCCGGACGGCCGTCTCCAGCCGTCCGCGGCGCGCGGCGACGATGCCCAGCCACGTCAGGTAGAGCGCGACCTCCTCCCCGACCCCGCCCGGCCCGGCCTCGGCGTGCCACCGGCGGGCGAGCTCCTCGGCCTCGTCGAGACGGCCGGCGTCGAGCAGCGCGCACCACTGCGCGATCCGCAGCTCGACGGCCACCCAGCCGCCGGGCTCGATGGCGAGGCCCCGCCGCGCGAGGGCCCTCGCCTGCGCGTGGTCGCCGAGTGCGAGCCGCGCCAGGGCTCCGACGGCGAGGGCGGTGACCGTGTCGGGGGCGTCGTCCGGCCCGCCGAGCTGCGGCGCGACCTCGGCGAGCGCCGCATCGGGCCGGTGGTCGAGCAGGCACACGAAGCCGCGCAGGGCGGTGGCTGCGGGTCCGTCTCCCGCGCCGTGCGACGCGGCCGCCGCCAGCGCCGAGCACGCCGCCGCGCGCGCACCGGTCTCGTCCGCGCAGCCCCCAGTAGAGGTTGCGGCAACGGACGGTGGCCACCAGCAACGGGTCGGGGGCCGCCTCGACGGGGTCGCTGGCCTCGGCGAGCTTGGCGGCGCTGGCGAAGGCCGTCTCGGCGGGGTCGTAGAGGCCCAGGTCGACGCGCAACAGCCCGAGCCGCCACAGCACGTCGAAGCCGGCGCCGTGGTCGGCCGCGGCGCGCAGCAGCCGCTCGGCGGTGCGCGGCTCGCGGGCGGAGACGCCGGCGGCGGCGTCGAGCAGCTCGGTGGGGTCGACGGGCAGGCCCTCGGCGACCTTCCACGCCAGCAGGCGGTGGCGGTCCTCCGCCCGCCGGGAGCCCGAGGTCTCCAGCGCGGTCCGCAGCCGCCGGTACGCCTCGCGCTCCTGCAGCGGCGTGGCGCGGCTGCGCAGGAGCTCGGTGTAGAGCGGGTGCGCCAACGACACGTCGAGGCGCCGACCGTCGCGCGTCGAGGTGATGAGGCCCTCGGACTCCAGGGCGGACAGGGGGCTGTCGGGGAAGGCGGCGGCGAGGACCTCGGAGCCCAGGGGCTGACCGAAGGCGAGCGTGCGCACCAGGTCCTGCTCCGCCGGTGACAGGATCCCGAGCCGGTCGGCGAGCAGCTCGACGAGGCGACGCGGCGGGTGGCGGGGCGCGTCCCAGCGCCACACCGACCCCGACGGGCGCAGCGCCCCTTCCTCCTGCGCGCCCTCGACGAGCTCGCAGAGGAAGCGGGGGTTGCCCAGCGACAGCTCCCAGAGGCGGTCCAGCGTCACGCCGTCGACGTGGGCCCCGAGGGTCGCGGTGACGAGCTGGTCGGACTGGGGGCGGTCGAGCTCGGCGAGCTCGAGGCGCGTGGCGTAGCCGTCGCGGTAGAGCGCGTGCAACGGCTCCGGCGCGACCGAGCCGGTGGGCAGTGCCAGCAGCAGGAACGCCTGCCCGGCGCGGGCCACCTGGGCGAGGAGCACCGCCGAGGTGGCGTCGAGCAGGTGCACGTCGTCGACGACGACGAGGCGTCGGGGGCTGTCCCCGCTCAGTCGGCGACGCGCCTCGCGCAGGAGGGCGGCGGTGTCGGTGATCGTGGGCTCGACGTCGCCCAGCAGATCGCCGAGCGCGCCGAGGGGGACGTCGCTGGTCACGCGGCTCGTCATGACGTGGGTCGGACGCCAGCGTCCGGGGTCGGACCCGTGGGTGATCGCCGTGACAGCCGTGCGGAGGAGCCGGGTCCGGCCGATCCCGCGCGGCCCGCCGACGACGACCGCGGCCAGACGCTCGTTGCGGGCCGCGGCGACGACGGCCGCGACCGTGTCGGACCGCCCGACCAACGGCCGGCTCTCGAGCATCAGCCGCCCCCCTCCACGCACGGCGCCTCTGTGACGGCTCCGTTCGTCGATCAGGGACGGAGTCTTACGAAGGGTGAGTAGGAGGGGAAGGGTGCACGCCCCACTGACGTCGTAGTGCCGGGGTTTTGAGGTAACTCGCGGTCACACCAAACGGGTCGACTCCGATACTCGCGTCCGATTCGTCCGTGATCTGCCGCCGGGTTCGGCAGACGCGTCGGTGCTGGTGGGTCAGCGCATGACCCGTGTCCGCACCATGCCGGCGGCGCGCCGCCCCGCAGGGGAGGAGCGAGTAGTGCGGCGGGCGGCACGACCCCCGTGAGTAGAGGCCTACTCATGACTCCACTCCCGATGATCACCACGCTGGGTCACATCACCGCAGACCTCGGCCGGGCGGCGCTCCACGCGGGACGTGTCGACGCCGAGCCGTCATCGCGAGGCCTGCGGCCCCCACGACGAGAGGACGGGAGATGTCGGAGACGATCGAGCCGGCCACCGGTGCCGCGCAGTTCAACCAGCAGGGGCTCGCCGAGGGCGGCGGTGGTCCCGGCGGCGGCGGGACGCTGTTCCAGAACCAGCAGGGCGCCGTGACCGCACCCCCGTACATCTGCCCCGCCCACGGTGAGCGGGCAGCCTGCCCCGGGGAGTGCGACTACCTGCAGGACTACACCGCCTCCTACGGCGACCCGGCCGCTCAGTTCAACCAGCAGGGCCTGGCGGGCGGCGGCGGTGACGGCGGGGACGGCGGCACCTTGTTCCAGAACCAGCAGGGCGCCGGTGGCGGCGGGGCGCAGTTCAACCAGCAGGGCCTGGCCGAGGGCGGCGGCGGCACCGGCGGCGGTGGCACCGCGTTCCAGAACCAGCAGGGCGCCGGTGGCGGCGATGGCGGTGCGCAGTTCAACCAGCAGGGTCTCGCCGAGGGCGGGGGCTCTGGTGGTGGCGGCGGGAACCTGTTCCAGAACCAGCAGGGCGCCGGCGGCGGCGGGGGTGCGCAGTTCAACCAGCAGGGCCTGGCCGGCGGTGGGACCGGTGGCGGCGGGAACCTGTTCCAGAACCAGCAGGGTGCCGGCGGCGGCGGGGCGCAGTTCAACCAGCAGGGCCTGGCCGAGGGCGGCGGGGGCACCGGCGGCGGTGGCACCGCGTTCCAGAACCAGCAGGGTGCCGGCGGCGGGGGAGCCCAGTTCAACCAGCAGGGCCTGGCCGAAGGTGGCGGGGGCACCGGTGGTGGCGGCGGGAACCTGTTCCAGAACCAGCAGGGTGCCGGCGGCGGCGGGGCGCAGTTCAACCAGCAGGGCCTGGCCGAAGGTGGCGGGGGCACCGGTGGTGGCGGCGGGAACCTGTTCCAGAACCAGCAGGGTGCCGGCGGCGGCGGGGCGCAGTTCAACCAGCAGGGCCTGGCCGAGGGCGGCGGGGGCACCGGTGGCGGCGGCGGGAACCTGTTCCAGAACCAGCAGGGTGCCGGCGGCGGCGGGGCGCAGTTCAACCAGCAGGGCCTGGCCGAGGGCGGCGGGGGCACCGGTGGTGGCGGCGGGAACCTGTTCCAGAACCAGCAGGGTGCCGGCGGCGGGGGTGCCCAGTTCAACCAGCAGGGCCTGGCCGAAGGCGGCGGGGGCACCGGTGGTGGCGGCGGGAACCTGTTCCAGAACCAGCAGGGTGCCGGCGGCGGGGGTGCGCAGTTCAACCAGCAGGGTCTGGCCGAGGGCGGCGGTTCTGGTGGTGGCGGCGGGAACCTGTTCCAGAACCAGCAGGGTGCTGGTGGCGGCGGGGGAGCCCAGTTCAACCAGCAGGGTCTCGCCGAGGGCGGCGGGGGCACCGGCGGCGGTGGCACCGCGTTCCAGAACCAGCAGGGTGCCGGCGGCGGGGGAGCCCAGTTCAACCAGCAGGGTCTCGCCGAGGGCGGCGGCTCTGGTGGTGGCGGCGGGAACCTGTTCCAGAACCAGCAGGGTGCCGGTGGCGGCGGGGGTGCGCAGTTCAACCAGCAGGGCCTGGCCGAGGGCGGCGGCTCTGGTGGTGGCGGCGGGAACCTGTTCCAGAACCAGCAGGGTGCCGGCGGCGGTGACGGTGGCGCGCAGTTCAACCAGCAGGGCCTGGCCGAGGGCGGCGGCGGCTGGGGTGGCGACGGCGGGACGCTGTTCCAGAACCAGCAGGGTGCCGGCGGCAGCGGAGGTGCGCAGTTCAACCAGCAGGGTCTCGCCGGCGGCGGTGGAGGCACCGGCGGAGGCGGTGGCACCGCGTTCCAGAACCAGCAGGGTGCCGGCGGTGGCGGCGCGGCCCAGTTCAACCAGCAGGGTCTTGCGGCGGGCGCCAGTGGCGCCGCGCCCGGCGTAGCACCGGGCGTCGTGCCCGGTGACGGTGGCACCGGCGGTGGCGGGACGCTGTTCCAGAACCAGCAGGGTGCCGGTGGCGGCGATGGCGGTGCGCAGTTCAATCAGCAGGGTCTCGCCGAGGGTGGCGGGGGCACTGGTGGTGGTGGCGGGACGCTGTTCCAGAACCAGCAGGGTGCCGGCGGCGACGGCGGTGCGCAGTTCAACCAGCAGGGTCTCGCCGAGGGCGGCGGGGGCACCGGTGGCGACGGCGGGACGCTGTTCCAGAACCAGCAGGGTGCCGGCGGCAGCGGAGGTGCGCAGTTCAACCAGCAGGGTCTCGCCGAAGGCGGGTCCGGTGGGGGCTCCGGCGACGGCGGGGGCACCGCGTTCCAGAACCAGCAGGGCGCTGGTGACGGCGGGGCGCAGTTCAACCAGCAGGGCCTGGCCGAGGGCAGCGACGAGTTCTACGGCACCGCGCCGAGCTCCTCGGAGTCGTCGAGCTCGTCGGAGTCGTCCGGGTCGGGCGAGGAGGAGTCCTCCTCGTCGCTGTTCCAGAGCGAGTCCGGCGACGACGGCGGTTCCGGCTGGTCCGGCGAGTCGGAGTCGTCGAGCAGCAGCTCGACGGGCTCGGACTACGAGTCCGCGAGCGCGGCGAGCGACTCGGGCGGCGGGTCCGACTCCGGCGGGTCCGACTCCGGCGGAGACAGCTCCGCCGAGTTCGCCGGCGGCTGACCGGTACCGCCCCGCACCGTCCACCGAGGAGAACCATGTCCGGGAAGCAGGCGCCGAGCGCCGCGGCACGCCACGCGGTCGAGACGCTCGACCTGGCCGTCAAGGGCGCCAAGGCCTACGAGCGCGACGACCTCGTGCAGAGGCTGTCCAGCGCTCGGCGCCTGCTGACCGACTCCACGGTGACGGTGCACGTGGTCGGCGAGTTCAAGCAGGGCAAGAGCTCGCTGGTCAACGGGTTGCTGACGGCCCCGGTCTGCCCGGTCGACGACGACGTCGCCACCTGCGTGCCCACGGAGGTGCGCTACTCACCGCACGTCACGGCGAGCGCGACCTTCGAGTCGATGCCGGGATCGGGCGGATCGGGCTGGACCGAGACGATCCCGCCCGGCGAGATCGCCACCTACGCGTCCGAGGCCGGCAACCCGGACAACAAGCGCCGCCTCACCGCGGTCACCGTCGGCCTGGACCGCCCGCTGCTGTCCAGCGGGCTGGTCCTGGTCGACACGCCCGGCGTGGGCGGCATCGGCTCGGTACACCACGCGACCACCGTCGGCAGCCTCCCGCAGTCGCACGCGGTCCTGTTCGTCACCGATGCCTCCCAGGAGCTGACCGCCGCCGAGCTGCGCTTCCTGCGGACCGTGCAGGAGCTCTGCCCGACCGTCGTCCTCGTCCTGACGAAGATCGATCTCTACCCGCACTGGATGCGCATCGCGGAGCTCGACCACGCCCACCTCCAGCGGGCCGGTGTGGACATCGAGATGATCGCGGTCTCCTCCGAGCTGCGGTCCCTGGCCGCCACGGCGGGCGACCAGGCCCTCAACGCGGAATCCGGGTACCCCGCGCTCGTCGGACGGCTGGGCCGGGTGGTGGCCGAGGCCGAGCGGCTGGCCCTCGACGCGGTGGTGGTCCACGTCGTCTCCGCGATCGACCAGATGGAGGCGACGGCCACCGCGCGGCGTGACGCCCTGGTCGACCCGGCCAACGCCGCCGCCCTCCTCGCGCGGCTGAGCGCGACCAAGGAGCGTGCCGACGCGCTGCGCGAGCGGTCCTCGAAGTGGCAGGTCCTGTTGCAGGACGGCTTCGCCGACATCGCCTCGGACGTCGAGTTCGACCTTCGCCAGCGCTCGCGCGCGGTGCTGCACGAGGCGGAGGCCGCCATCGACGACGGCGACCCGGCGAAGAACTGGGAGCAGTTCGAGGAGTGGCTGCGCGAGCGGCTGGCGGGCGAGGCGATGGAGAACTACGCGCTGTTCGTCCGGCGCGCCAAGGAGGTCGCCGCCACGGTCGGTGAGCACTTCGAGCTCGCCGAGTCCGAGATCGTCACCGCGCGGACGGTCGCCGCCCCCGTGGACCTCGTGGGCGGGCTCTCTCTCGACGCCGGCTTCACCAACAAGAAGGCCAAGGGCGCCCTCGGAGCCGCGTTCAACAAGACCTACGGCGGCGTCCTCATGTTCACGATGCTGCCCGCGATCGTGGGCCTGGCCGTACCGTTGCCCGTCGGCCTGCTCGGCGGCGCGCTGCTCGGCGGACACGGGTACCGCGAGGAGCGCAAGCGCCAGCTCGAGCGCCGGCGCCAGGAGGCCAAGACCGCGGTGCGGCGGGTCATCGACGACTTCAACCTCCAGGTCGGCAAGGACTCCCGCGACGCGATCCGCCACGTGCAGCGTGAACTGCGCACGTCGTGGGGCGAGCGGGTCGCCGAGCTCCAGCGCTCCGCCGCCGCCGCGCTGTCCGCGGCCCAGGCGGAGGCCAAGGGCGGGGAGTCCGACGCGGGGACGCGCGAACGCATCGAGTCGGACCTCGCCACGCTCCAGCGGCTGCGGGCGCGCATCGAGGACCTGCGGGGCCACCTCGCCCGCATCCGCACGGCGGAGGCTCCGGCGGCGGCGCCGGCGGCCGAGGCGGGGGTGCCGGCATGACCGGCCCGGTCGCGTCCGCACCGCCGCTGCTCGCCCGGGTGCGGATGCTGCTCGGGCGCGCGCTGCAGGTCTACGGCGGCGGCCCGCCGGCGCACGCGCTGCGCGACGCCGCGGTCCGGCTCGACGAGCCGTTGCGGGTCGCGATCGCCGGACGCCTCAAGGCCGGCAAGTCGACGCTGCTCAACGCCCTGGTGGGCCAGGAGCTCGCGGCCACCGACGCGGGCGAGTGCACGCGGATCGTCACCTGGTTCCGCGACGGCCACACCTACCGCGTGATGGCCCACCCCCGGCACGGTCCGCCACGGCAGCTCCCACCCGGCCCGTCGGGCAGCCTGCTCGACGTCGACCTCGGCGGCTGGCGGGCCGAGGACGTCGACCGTCTCGTCGTCGACTGGCCCTCGGCGGCCCTGCGAACCCTGACCCTCGTCGACACGCCGGGCATGGACTCCCTCAGCACCGAGATCTCCGGACGGTCGGAGACCGCGCTGGGCACCGACGAGGGCGCCGGGTCGCAGGTGGACGCCGTCGTCTACCTGATGCGCCACGTGCACACGTCGGACATCCGCTTCCTCGAGGCCTTCCGCGACGACCCCGCCGAGCGGCGCCCCATCAACACGATCGGCGTCCTCGGACGGGCCGACGAGGTCGGCCACGGACGGCCCGAGGCGCTCGAGAGCGCGGCGCGGGTGGCGCGCCGCTACAGCGAGGACCCCCGGGTGCGCGGCCTGTGCCAGACGGTGCTCCCCGTCGCCGGCCTGCTCGCCGTCACCGCGGCCACGCTGCGCGAGGACGAGTTCCGGGCGCTCGGCGCGGTCGCGGCGGCCCCGGAGGTCGACCGCGAACGGCTGCTGCTCACCGCCGGGCGCTTCGTCGGGGCCGACGACGCCTTCGGGCTGTCGCACGAGCAGCGGGCGGCGCTGCTCGACCGGTTCGGCCTGTTCGGGGTCCGCCTCGGCACCCGCCTGGTGGTCAGCGGCGTCGCGACCACCGCCGGCGCGCTTTCCCGCGAGCTGCTCGACCGTTCCGGGCTCGTGCCCCTGCGTGAGGCCCTGGCGACGCGGTTCGCGGCGCGGGCCGAGGTGCTCAAGGCACGGTCGGCGCTGCTGACCGCCGAGGCCGTGCTGCGGCGCCACCCGGTGGACCCCGCCAGCGGCCTCGACCGCGAGCTCGAGCAGATCTCCGCGTCCGCCCACGAGTTCGCCGAGGTCCGGCTGCTCGACCGGCTGCGCGCCGGGGAACTGATGCTGACCGACCAGGAGCGCCGCGACGCCGAATGCCTCCTGGGGGCCGAGGGGGTCGACCCCGCGTCGCGGCTCGCGCTGCCCGCCGAGGCCCCGTCCGCCGATCACGTCCGGGCGGCACAGGCGGCCCTGACGCGGTGGCAGCGCCGTGCCGAGCACCCGACCTCGGTGCGCGAGGTGCGCGACGCCGCTCGTGTGCTCGTGCGGACCTGCGAGGGCCTCCTGCTCGGGGCGACGGGATGGTCGCCCCCGCGGCCGGCGCCCGCCGGCCCCGTCGCGCCGGTGCACCCGGCGCGGCCGGGCGCAGGGGTCCGGCGGTGAGCCGGCCCGGCGGCGCGCCGCCCGGGATGCCCCCGCACCTCTGGGAGCTGGCCAAGCGCGACGTCCGCACCGCGATCCCCGAACGGCTCCGCCGGGCCCGGACCTCGGGTGCCGAGGCTCCGGCCCGCGTGCGGCAGCTCGCCCGGCGCGCGGCCGGCGTCGCCGCGTCGGCCGGCGCCGTGGCCGCCGCGGTGGTCATCGGCCAGGGCTTCGCGGGTGCCGGGGACGTCACGCTGGCGGGCGGCACGACCCCGCTCGGACCGGCGGGCCCGGGGGGCGCCGAGGGGTTCGACGGGCTGGGTGGCGGCTCCGGCGGAGGATTCGGCGGAGGGTTCGGCGGAGGGTCCGGCGGCGGCTCCGCGGGCGGCTCCGCAGGCGCGGGTGGCACCGCGGGGACGGGCGGGGCCGGCGCGGGCGGGTCGTCGGCGACCGGCGGGCCTGACGGCCCCGGGGGCCCCGACGTCGTCGGCGGCGCCGCCAGCTCGACCGGCGGGTCGCTGGCCGACGGGCCGGTCGAGTCGGGTCTGGGCACCAGCTTCCGGGTGCAGGAGAGCGCCGAGCCGGGCAGCGAGGACTGGCTCGAGGTCGAGATCTTCCAGGACGTGTCGGTCACCGAGACCGCCGACGGGATGTTCCTGGTCCAGGCCGTCCAGGTCATCGTGATCCGGGACGACGACGGCAACGAGTACGTGTTCCGGGAGATCCATCAGGTCACGGTCCCCGACCCGCCGGGACAGGAGACCGACCTGTTCATCACCCAGTCCGGCTACGTGCACGTCATCGAGAACCCCGACGGGTCGTTCACCCCCGTCACGACGGACTACGAGCTCGACGTCGCGTTCGGCTCCGACGGCGACGGGTTCGACGAGGTCACCATCGACCAGGACGCCGTGGTCCGCCTGACCGACCGGGAGCAGGTGCCCGACGACGACGTCGGGGTCGTGCTGAGCTCGCGTGCGGTGTCGACCAGCGACGACACCGGCGACGAGGCCACGAGCACGATCTTCCAGGACCAGGTGCTGCTCGACGGGGAGGCCCCGCCCGGCGAGGTGACGACGGTGGTCGTCCACGACGACGACCCCTTCGGCCCGCCGGCGCTCACCGAGGTCGACGGCCGCTCCCAGGGCACGGGCACCTCCGGTACCGGCGGGTCACCCGCGACGACGGGCACGCCGGCCGGTGCCGCGACGCTCCCGGCCCCCGGTGGCGCCGCCGGGGCGGGCACGACCACCGCAGCGCCGCTGGCGAGCTCGATCGCGGCGCCCGCGGCCGCGGCGGTGACCGCGCCGGTGTGGTCGTCGGGTACGCGGGAGGGCGGCCCGCGGGACCTCGACGATCTCGCGTGGGGAGGTGGCGGCGAGGGCACGGCCCCTGGCGGCTCCGTCCCCGCCGACACGTCCGACCCGTCCGACCCGTCCGACACGTCCGACCCGTCCGACTCGTCCGGCGCGTCGGGTCTGGCGGGCACGCCCGACACGACCGACCCGGCCGGCACCCCCGGCACCCCCGCCGTGACCGAGGACCCCGCGGAGACCGTCGACCCCGGCCTGACGTTCGAGGGGGCCGCACCCGCCGACCGTTCGGGGGGACGGGGGGACGGCGCCGACGTCACGGGCCGCGAACCGGGCGGAGCCGCCACGGACGCGACGGGGACGACCGACGACCTGCGGGAGGACCCGGGCGCCGACACCGAGGCGGGGGACACCGTCGGATCGAGCGACACCGTCGCGTCGGCGGAGCCGGCGGGGTCGACGGAGCCGGCGGGGGCGAGCGAGGACACGGGCCTCGTGGAGGACACCGACACCGGCGGGGTCGACGACACGTCGGCGTTGCTGGGCTGACCGGCGCGGGACGGAGAGGAGAACGCGGTGGGTTACGGACTCGGTGTCGATCTCGGCACCACCTTCACCGCGGCGGCGGTCGAGCACGACGGCCACGTCGAGATGGCCCCGCTCGGCGACCGCGCGGCCGCGGTCCCCTCGGTGGTGCTCGTCCGCGAGGACGGCACCACCCTGACCGGCGACGCCGCCGACCGGCGATCCGCCACCGATCCCGACCGCGTCGCCCGCGAGGTCAAACGCCGTCTCGGCGACCCGACGCCCCTCGTCCTCGGCGGCTCCCCCTACTCGCCGGCGGACCTCATGGCGCGCCAGCTCGCCGACGTCGTCCGTCTCGTGGCGGAGCGGCAGGGTGGGCGGCCCGACCGCGTGACGCTGACTCACCCCGCCAACTGGGGTCCGTACAAGCGCGAGCTGTTCGGCCAGATCCCCCGTCTGGCCGGCCTGGACCACGTCCGGATGATCACCGAGCCGGAGGCGGCCGCCGCCCACTACGCCTCCGGAGAGCGTCTCGAGGAGGGCGCGCTGGTCGCCGTCTACGACCTCGGCGGCGGCACCTTCGACGCGACCGTGCTGCGGACCGTCCGCGGCGGCTTCCGGATCCTGGGTACGCCCGAGGGCGTCGAGAACCTCGGCGGGGTCGACTTCGACGAGGCGGTGGTCGCGCACGTCGACCGTTCCCTGGACGGGGCGGTGAGCGCGCTCGACCCGGCCGATCCCCGGGCGACCGCGTCGATGGTCCGGCTGCGTCAGGACTGCGTGCTCGCCAAGGAGACCCTCTCGGCCGACACCGAGACGACGATCCCGGTGATGCTGCCCGAGCTGCAGACCGAGGTGCGGCTCACCCGCGCCGAGTTCGAGGGCATGGTGCAGCCGTCGATCACCGCGACCATCGCGTCGCTGCGCCGCGCGCTGGACTCCGCCGAGGTGACCCCCGACCAGCTCGACGCCGTGCTGCTCGTCGGAGGGTCCTCGCGGATCCCGATGGTGGCGCGTATGGTGTCCGCGGAGCTCGGGCGCCCGACGGCCGTGGACGCCCACCCGAAGCACGCGATCGTGCTCGGCGCGGCCCTGCTCTCGCGGCCCCCCGCCGAGCGCCCACCGGCCGGCGCACCCGCCCCGGCCGTGCCGCGCCCCCGGGGACCCGTGTCCGCGCCCCCCGCGCGGCCGGAGGGGAGGCCGGCGCGCGCGGCCGGCGTGGGTGGGGCCGCCGCCGCCGGCGCCGCGGTGGGCGGGGCCGCCGCGGGGCCCGCGAGCACCCGCGCGCTGCCCCACGCCCCGGGGGGCCGGGCGCCGTCGTCGGGTCCGTTCCCCCGCGTGGCCGGGCCGCCCTCGGGGCCGATCGGACGGCCGGGCCCGCCCGGCGGCCCCCGGTCCACGCCGGCCGCGGGCATGCCCGCCCCGGGGTTGACGAGCCCGGGCGACACCGGGGCACCGCCACGACACCCGCGGCGGATGCCGATCGTGGCCGCGGCGATCGTGGCTCTGGTCGTGCTCGGCGGCGGGGGCGCGTGGGCCTACACCGCGCTGTCCGGCAGCAGCCCGACCCCGCCGCCGGCATCCGTCGCCCCGGCCACGCCCGTCGCCCCGAGCACGGAGCCCGGGGACGTGGTGTCGGCCGAGCCGGCGGAGAGCAGCGCGGCCCGGCCCCCCGCGACGGAGGCGCCGACGCGTCAGCGCACCACCGCGCCCCCGACCACGCGGGCGACGACCACGACGACCCGCCCCGATGCCGGGCAGGGCAACGAGGAGCGGACCGCCGACACGGGTGCCACCGACGGCGGCGACTCGGGTGGTGGCACCGGCGCCGGCGGGAACGCCGACGGCGGCGGCAGCGGGGGCTCGGGCTGAGCGCCGGCCGCGCTCAGCGGGTGGTCGGCAGGCCGACCACGTCCGGGAGCTCCGCGCGCCCGGTGATCCCGAGCTTCTGGTAGACCGACGCCAGCACGTTGTCCACGGTGCGCACCGACACCACGAGCTGGGAGGCGATGGCCCGGCTCGTGAGGCCGCCGGCGGCGAGGGAGGCGATCTCGGTCTCCCGCGGCGTCAGCTCGTCGGCGCCGTCGAGCAGCGCGAGCGCCGGGGTGACTGCGGCCGCCGGGGCCCAGCCGCGGGCCCGCACGGCGGAGGCGCGGGCGGACGAGGGACGGCCCGCGGCGCGGTGCGCCGCGCACGCCTGCGCCGCGGCCTCCGCGGCGAGCAGCAGCATCCCGCGGTCGGCGAACGCCTGGGCCGCCGTGTCGAGCGCCCGGGGGTCGGCGTCGGCCACCGCCCGCGCGTGCGCGGCGTAGAGGTCGTGCAGGCGCCCCGTGCCCCGGGCGGCCAGGCGGTCGAGCTCCGCGACGACGGCCGGGGGCGCCTCCCCGATCCGCACCACGGCGTGCAGCGACTGCAGCACCGCGAGGCGCCCCGCACGGGCCGGCGTGTCGAGGGCCATCCGCACGGCCTCGCCGCGGCGTCCTCCCAGCCCGGCGAGCCACACGCGCGCGGTCCAGGTCCAGGCGCTGAACAGGACCTCGTCACCGAGCGGTTCGGCCTCGGCGAGCGCCGCCCGGGCCCGATCGAGGCCCCCGAGCGAAGCCAGGGCCACCGCGATCTCGCTGACGAGCGGCAGAGTGAACGGGAAGCGGGAGGCTCGCACGGCGGCCGCCGCCTCCTGCAGCCACCGGACGGCCTCGGGGAGCCGGCCGCGCCGGGCCGCGACGATCCCCAGCCACGTCGCCGCCAGCGAGGCCGGCTCGGGGGCCGACTCGAGCAGCGCCTCCTCGCGCAGCCGCTGGGCCACCGCCTCGGCGGCCGGGAGGTCGGCGTCGAGGAGGTGGGCGTACCAGCGGGCGGTGCGCGCCTCGTAGCCCGTCCAGCTCCGGGGGCGCCCGGGCGGTGCCGCGGCCTCGGCCCGCTCGGCCAGGGCCAGCGCCCGCGCGTGGTCCCCGGCGAGCGCCGCCGCGAGCGCGGCCACGGCGAGACCGTGGTCCGCGGCGTCGGGGTCGAGGAGGTCCGGGTCGGGGTGGGCCCCGCTCTCGAGCGCCGGATCCGGTCCGACCGGGCAGCCGGTCATCAGTCTCCGGTAGGCCCGCAGCACGGCGACGCCGGGCTCGACCGTGCCCGTGCCGTCGCCGCCGGTCGGCGGGTCGATCTCGTCGACGACGCGGAGGGCGGTGCGCAGGTCGTGGAGGCCCCAGCACAGGTTCGGCACCCGCAGGAGCGCGAGGGCACGGTGCGCGCGGGCGTCGTGTCCGGTGGCGTCGCGGTCCGCCATCGCGGCGGCGAGGACGCGCTCGGCGTCGTCGGCGAGCGCCAGCGCGACCAGGACGCGCCCCAGGCGCAGCGTCGTCGCCGTGCTCGCGGACCGGCCGATGGCCGCCCGGGCGAGCTGGGTGGCGAGCCGGCGGTCGGACGCCAGGACGGCTTCGGCGGTGGAGACCAGGTCGTCGGCGCCGGCGGCGATGCCCTGCTCCTCGCGCCACCACAGGAGGCGGGCGCGGTCGAGGCCGCGGCGCGCCCCGGTGCGCTCGAGCGCCTCGGTCAGCCGTCGGAAGGCCTGGCGCGTCTGCCACGGGCTGGCCTGGCGCCGCAGCACCTCGGCGTGCAGGGGGTGGGTCAACGAGACGTCCACCCGCCGGCCGCGCTGCACCGAGGAGAGCAGGCCGTCGTGCTCGAGCCGGGTCAGGGTCTCCGGCGCGACCGTGCCCGCGAGCAGCTCGCTGCCGAGGGGCTCGCCGAAGGCGATGAGCGTCAGCAGCTCGAGGTCCTCGGGCGAGCGCCGGCCCATCTGGCGTTCCACCAGCTCGACCAGCCGGGGGGTCGGTTCCACCGGTCCGTCCCAGCGCCAGACCTGCCCCACGCGGCGCAGGGTGCCGGCGGCGCGCGCGGCGTCGACGAGCTCGCGCAGGAACAGCGGGTTGCCGCGCGAGAGGTCCCAGAGGCGGCGCAGGGTCGCCTCGTCCACGTGGTCGCCCAGCGCCGAGCGCAGGAGGGTGTCATGGTCGGCCCGCTCGAGGTCACCGATGTCCAGCCGGTCGGCCAGGCCCTCCTTCCACAGCGCGAACACCGCGTCGCGCACCGGGGTCCCGGAGGGGACGGTCACGATGACGAAGGCCTCGTCGGCGGCGGCGAGCTGCTGCACGAGCGCGGCGCTCGTGCCGTCGAGCCAGTGCGCGTCGTCGACCGCCAGCAGCAGCCGGGCACCACCCGCGTCGGCGACCAGCCGGCGTCGCGCGGCGAACAGGGGGTTCTCCCCGAGGTCCGCGCCCTGCCCCGAGAGCAGGTGGCTGACCGCCCCGAGCGGGAACGGCGCGGTCGCGCTCGTGGCGATCAGCCACCGCGGGGCCCACGTCGGGCCCTCCGCGTCGCCGGCCACGGCGGCGAGCGCCGCGCGCGCCAGCCGCGTCCGTCCGCACCCCGGCGGCCCGACGATCACGACGCCGGCGCGACGTCCCGTCCGGGCCAGCCGCGTGACCGTGGACAGCACCTCGCCCCGACCCACGAGGGGCCAGCTGTCGGGCATGGGACGGGCCACCTCCCCGGAGGCACGGGCGGCGCCGTGTGCATGGCGTGTCCGAAAGATGCTGTCGTGGCCTCGTCCAGTGGACAAGCCTGCGGGAGTGTCGGCTACTCCTCGTTGAGCACCGGCTCCTCGCGGTGAGCAGGTCGTTGCGTCGGCTTCCGCCGTCCGGACCAGTCGCGGCTCGGCGAGGACCCGCGGCGCGGTGTCGGCGCGGGCGGGGCGGCGCTGCGTGGCCCCTCGTCGCCGGGAGACACTGCCGTCACCACCACCCGTCCGAGAGGACATCGCCGTTGAGGATCGCCCTCGTCGCCACGTGTCTGGGCGACGCGATGTTCCCGCAGGCCCTGAAGGCCACCGTCGAGATCCTGGAGCGCCTCGGGCACGAGGTCGTCTTCCCCTCCGACCAGACCTGCTGCGGGCAGATGCACGTCAACACCGGCTACCTCGACATGGCGCTGCCGCTGGTGCGCCACCACGTCGAGGTGTTCGCCGACGCCGCCGAGGTCGCGGTGGCGCCGTCGGGCTCCTGCGTCGGCTGCGTGCGCCACCAGCACGCGATGGTCGCCCGCCGCGGGGGCGACGAGGACCTGGCGCGGGCGGCCGAGGACCTCGCGGGGCGCACCTACGAGCTCTCCGAGTTGCTGGTCGACGTCCTCGGCGTCACCGACGTCGGCGCGTACTACCCGCACCGCGTCACCTACCACCCGACGTGCCACTCGCTGCGGATGCTGCGCGTCGGGGACAAGCCGCTGCGGCTGCTGCGGGCGGTCCGCGGGCTGCACCTCGTCGAGCTGCCCGACGCCGAGGTGTGCTGCGGGTTCGGCGGCACGTTCGCGGTCAAGAACGCGGAGGTCTCGACGGCGATGCTCGCCGACAAGATGGCGAACGTGCTGACCTCGGGCGCCGAGGTGTGCACCGCCGGCGACTCCTCGTGCCTGATGCACATCGGCGGCGGGCTGTCGCGCCTGCGCTCGGGCGTGCGGACGGTGCACCTGGCGGAGATCCTGGCCAGCACCGAGGACGGGACGCCGGCCCGGGACATCGTGTTCGACACCACCGAGGTGGGGGAGGGCAAGGGGGTGCACCCGTGAGCTCGACCGATCTGGGGATGCCCACCACCGCGCCCGACGGCGTCGGCTTCCTGCGCGGCAGCGAGCCCTTCCCCGCCGCGGCGCACCGCGCGCTCGCCGACACCCAGCTGCGCCGCAACCTCGGCCACGCGACGCGCACCATCCGCGCGAAGCGGGCGGGCGTCGTGGCCGAGGTGCCCGACTGGGAGGAGCTGCGCCGCGCCGGGGAGGCGATCAAGGCCGACACCATGGCGCGGCTGCCCGAGCTGCTGGAGCAGCTCGAGGCCTCGGTGACCGCCCGCGGCGGCGTCGTGCACTGGGCCCGCGACGCGACCGAGGCGAACGCGATCGTGGCCGGCCTGGTGCGCGACACCGGTGCCGACGAGGTCGTCAAGGTCAAGTCGATCGCGACGCAGGAGATCGGGCTCAACGAGGCGCTCGCGGAGCAGGGCATCACCGCGACCGAGACCGATCTCGCCGAGCTCATCGTCCAGCTCTCCGACGACCGGCCGTCGCACTTCCTCGTCCCGGCCATCCATCGCAACCGCTCCGAGATCCGCGACATCTTCCTGCGCGCGATGCCGGGGGTGGACCCGGACCTCACCGACGACCCGCGCCGGCTCGCGATGGCCGCCCGGGCCCACCTGCGCCGCAAGTTCCTGTCGGCGCGGGTCGCGATCTCCGGCGCGAACTTCGCGGCCGCCGACACCGGGACGATCTCGGTGGTCGAGTCCGAGGGCAACGGGCGGATGTGCCTGACCCTGCCGGACACGCTGATCACGGTGATGGGCGTCGAGAAGGTCGTGCCGCGGTGGTCGGACATGGAGGTGTTCCTCCAGCTGCTGCCGCGCAGCTCCACCGGGGAGCGCATGAACCCCTACACCTCGACGTGGAGCGGGGTGACGCCCGGCGACGGGCCGCAGACGTTCCACCTGGTGCTGCTCGACAACGGCCGGTCGAACGTCCTCGCCTCGGAGGACGGGCGGTCCGCGCTGCACTGCATCCGCTGCTCGGCGTGCCTCAACGTCTGCCCGGTCTACGAGCGGACCGGCGGGCACGCGTACGGCTCGGTCTACCCCGGACCCATCGGGGCGGTGCTCTCGCCGCAGCTCACGGGCATCTCGGGGCCCGACGACCCCAACGCCTCGCTGCCGTACGCGTCGTCGCTGTGCGGGGCGTGCTTCGACGCGTGCCCGGTCCGCATCGACATCCCGAACCTGCTGGTGCAGCAGCGCGCGGCCTCGATCGCCGCGCACCGGACGCCGACCGCGCAGGACCTCGCGATGCGGACGGTGGCCGCGGCGATGGTGTCGCCGGGCCGGTTCCGGGCCGCCGAGCGGGTGCTGGGCCTCGGGCGCTTCGCCGGGCGCTCCGGGCGCATCCGCTTCCTGCCCTACCCGGGCTCGCAGTGGACCTCGGCGCGCGACGCGCCCGCCCCGCCGGCGGAGACGTTCCGGCAGTGGTGGAAGCGGACGCGCTCGTGAGCGCCCGCGAGGAGGTCCTGGCGCGGCTGCGGGCGGCGCGTGACGCGGGGGCGCCGCGGGGCGGGGTGCCGCCGACGCCGCGGGAGTACCGGCGCGTCGGGGCGCTGGCGGCGGGCAGTGCCGAGGTCGTCGACCGGCTCGAGGAGACCGTCACCGAGTACCGGGCGGTGGTGTTCCGGGCCGCGGGCCCGGGCGACGTGCCGGCGGTCCTGGCGTCGGTGCTGGAGGGCGTCGGGTCGGTCGTCGTGCCGCCCGGGCTCCCCACGACGTGGACCGACGGGCTGGCCGTGACGGTGCGCCGCGACGACCCGCCGCTGTCGGTGCCCGAGCTCGACGGCCTCGACGCGGTGCTCACCGGAGCGTCGGTGGCGATCGCCGACACCGGCACGCTCGTGCTGGCCGCGGGCGAGCCCGACCAGGGCCGCCGCGCGATCACCCTCGTCCCCGATCACCACGTGTGCGTGGTGGACGCGGCGGCAGTGGTGTCGTCGGTGCCCGAGGCGCTGGCGCGCCTCGATCCCACCCGCCCGCTGACCTTCGTCTCCGGCCCCTCGGCGACCAGCGACATCGAGCTGGACCGCGTCGAGGGCGTCCACGGCCCCCGCCGCCTCGACGTGGTGCTCGTCGGCCCCCCACGTGCGTGATCTTCTGAGCTATAGCTCAGAAGATCACGCACGTGGGTCAGCGGCCCCGGACCGGCCGCCCCCACGTCGTGCCCTCGCGGATCGTGCGCTTGAGCAGTTTCCCGCCGGGGTTGCGGGGCAGGGGGTCGCCGGTCACGACCACGTACTGCGGCACCTTGAAGTCGGCGAGACGCTGCTCCAGGTGGGACAGCACGGCGTCCACGTCGATCCCCGAGCCGACGAGGACCGCGCCGACCTTCTCGCCCATGACGTCGTCGGGCACGGCGACGACGGCCGCGTCGGTGACGCCGGGAGCGCCGGCGAGGGCGTTCTCGACCTCGACCGAGTAGACGTTCTCGCCGCCGCGGTTGATCACGTCCTTGGCCCGGTCGACGATCCGGACGATGCCGTCGTCGACGCGCGCGAGATCGCCGCTGTGCAACCAGCCGTCGACGAAGGTCGCCGCCGTCGCCTCCGGGGCGCGCCAGTAGCCGTCGACGACGTTGGGGCCCCGGATGAGCAGCTCCCCCACCCCGGCCTCGTCGGGGTCGGCGAGGGCCAGGTCGACGACCGGAGCCGCGAAGCCCACCGCGTCCGCGTGCTCCGCGGCCCACTCGTGCGGCAGGAAGGTGGCGATGGAGGAGGTCTCGGTGAGCCCGAAGCCGTTCCCCAACCGGGCCCGCGGCAGCTGCTCCCGCAGCCGCCGGACCAGGGCCGGAGCGATCGGGGCACCGCCGTAGCTGACCCGCCGGACGTGCGAGAGGTCGACGTCGAGGTCGTCCCGCGCCAGCGTCAGGCCGTAGACGGCCGGGACGCTGACAAGGGTGTCGATGCGCTCCTCCACGATCGTCCGGACGAACGCGGCGCCGTCGAACGTCGGCAGCACGACGGTCGTGCCGCCCAGGCCGAGCTGCACGAGCAGCTGGGAGTTGCACCCGGTGACGTGGAACAGCGGTACCGAGACGAGGTTGCGCAGGGACGGCCCCTCGGTCCGGTCGATCCCGGTCACGCGGATCGCGGTCTCGACGTTGGACAGGAAGTTGCGGTGCGTGGTCCGCGCGCCCTTGGGTCGTCCGGTCGTGCCGCTCGTGTAGAAGATCGCCGCGAGGTCGCCGGGCACCAGGTCGTCGAGGGCCTCGGGGTTCCCCGACGGCAGCGGCGACCCGGGACGCAGCGCGGCCCTCGCCCCGCTGTCGGTGAGGACGTGCTCGACCTCGGGCGGGGCGAAGCGGGTGTTCACGGGGACGGCGACGGCCCCGGCCATGAGCGTGCCGAGGAAACCGACGACCCAGTCCAGCCCGGCCGGCAGCAGCGACGCCACGCGGTCGCCGCGGCCGACGCCGTCGAGGACCAGCCCGCCGGCCACCCGCGCCGCGCGCTCCCACAGCTCGGCGTAGGAGACCCGCTCGCCGCCGACCTCGACCAGGGCCTCGATTTCGGGATGGCGCTCGACCGAGGCCCGCACCATGGCCACCACGGACGGCGGGAGGTGGTCGTACCGGGCGATGCCGTCGGGGCCGCGGGTGACGCCGGAGGCGTCGAACGGGTCGTCGCCGCGCGGGAGCGGTTCGGGCACGGATCTCACCCCACCGTGAAGTAGCGCCGCGGGTTGTCGACGAGCATCGTCGTGATCTGCTCGTCGGTGACGCCCCGGTCGCGCAGGGCGGGCAGCACGTCGTGGTGGATGTGCTCGAAGTGCCAGTTGGGCAGCATCTGCTCCTTCGTCGCCTGGCTCTCGCCGGAGAAGAAGTCGATGTAGCACGACGCGTCGTGGGACAGCACGATCTTCTCGGCGTACCCCTCGGCGCAGAGGGCGGCGATGGTGGCCACCCGCTGGTCGGTGGGGTTGAAGACGTCGATCCCGAAGCGGTCGGCGCCGATCGTGGCGCCTCGGTCGGCGATCTCGCGCAGGTAGTCGAGGTCGTTGCTGTCGCCCGCGTGCCCGATCACGACCTTCGTGAGGTCGACGCCCGCCTTCTCGTAGAGGTCGAGCGCCAGGCGACCGGTCTGGTGCGCGGCGTTGGTGTGCACGGTGATCGGCACGCCCGTCTCGACGTGCGCGGCCGCGATCGCGTGCTGGATGCGGGTCTGGTCGGGCGTCAGGCCGCGCTCCTCGACGACGCCCTTGAGGAACGCCGCCTTGATCCCCGTGCCCCCGATGCCCTCGCGGATGTCGCGCAGGAACATCGCGGTCATGGGCTCCTCGCCGCCGAGCACGGTGCCCGGACCGCGGTAGTGCAGGAAGTGCGGGATCTCGTCGAACGTGTAGAGCCCGGTGGCGACGACGATGTGGAGGTCGACCTCCGCGTTGATCCTCGCGACGCGCGGGACGTAGCGGCCGAGCCCGACGACGGTGGGGTCGACGATCGTCGTCACGCCGAGGTCGCGGAGCCGCCGCAGCTTCTCGATCGCGTCGGCGACCCGGACCTCCTCGTCCCAGTACTCGTCGCCGTAGTTCTGCATGATGTCCGGGCTCAGCACGAACACGTGCTCGTGCATGAGCGTCGTGCCGAGATCGTCGACGTCCACCGGACCACGCACCGTCTCCACCGTGGGCATCGCCCCGCACCTCCGCCGCGCCGCTCGGCCTGTGACCGGCACCACCCTACGGAGCCCCGCGCGGACCGCATGTCCGTCTCGTCCCGGCGAGGCAGCTCGGTGGCACAGTGCGGGTCGTGCAGGTCCCGCCCCGCCTCGCCGCCGCGGTCGCCCTCGCCGACCCGGCGCCGGACGCGCGGGTGCTCGAGGTGGGCTGCGGGCGCGGGGTGGCGGCGGCGCTGCTGGTCGAGCGCCTGTCCGCCGGCCACTACACGGGGATCGACCGCTCGGCCACGGCCACCGCCGCGACCGCTGCGCGGATCACCGACGCCGTCGCCGCCGGGCGGGCGACGGTGCGGACGGAAGAGCTGGCCGACCACGTCCCGACACCGACCGACGTCGCGCTCGCGGTGAACGTCAACGCGTTCTGGACGGGGCCGGCGCGCCGCGAGCTGGCGGTGCTGGCGTCGGCGTTGGGCGCCGAGGGCGTGCTGCACCTCGTCTACGGCGACGACGGGGGCAAGGCGCCGCGCACGGACGTCGTCGACCGGTTGCGGGGACACCTCGACGCGGCCGGCTTCGTGGCCGACGTCGCGACGCCCGAGCTCCGCGGCGTGCACCTGCTGCACGTCCGCGCGGTGGGTCAGGCCCTGCGGTAGGCCAGCAACCGCACGCCGAGGGCGGATTCGGCGCGCTGGATCTCGGCGAGCTGCTCGTCGGTCAGGTCCGCGTACGGGCTGGTGGCCTCGTAGGCGACGACCGGGGTCCCGAGGCGCTCCTCGAGGCGGCGGACGTCGTCGAGGGCTGCCTCGTCGAGGGCGGCGGGACGCAGGTCGGGACCGGTGGAGGGGGCGGACACTGAGACCTCCCGAGGGCTACGGGTGAGGGCACGGCGGTGTGACCGGCGGCACGCCGGACGCCGGCGAGTATCCCGCCGAACAGGGGACGAATCACCCCGATCCGGCGGAAGTCGCCGAGCGCACGGCGCGTTGACGTGGGTGCGATGACGACAGCCCTGTCGGCGCCCACCGCCGCTCCTGCCCCGGCCCGCACCCGTCTCTGGATCCCGCAGCGCGTCCTGGTCACCCGGTCCGCGCAGGAGCACCCGCACACCGCCGAGATCCTCCGCCGGTGCGAGGCCGCCGGCGTCGACGACGTCGAGCTGCTGCGCAACGACCGGATCACCGGCGTCCGCGGCGAGAGCGAGCGCGAGACCTACGCCCGCGCCAAGTCCGCGCTGGCCGTGGTCACCAGTCCCGCCTCGTCCCGCTTGCTCGACCCGATCCCGCCGAGCGCGGACTGGCGCGTCGACCTGGCCCGCGGCTGCCCCGCGCACTGCCAGTACTGCTACCTCGCCGGCTCGCTGTCCGGCCCGCCGATGACGCGCGTCTACGGCGACCTCGAGGAGATCCTCGCCGGCCTCGACGCCTACGTCGGCCACGGCACGATCACCTCCACGAACGCCGACCGCGCCGGCGAGGGCACGACGTTCGAGGCGTCCTGCTACACCGACCCGCTCGGTATCGAGCACGTCACCGGCAGCCTGTCCGCGGCCATCCGTCACGTCGGCACGCACGACTTCGGCGGGCCGGTGCAGCTCCGGGCGACGACCAAGTTCGCCGCCGTCGACGGGCTGCTCGACCTCCCGCACGGCGGGCGTACGCGACTGCGGTTCTCGGTGGGCCCGGAGTCGGTGGTCGGGCGCTTCGAGGGCGGCACCGACCCGGTCGCGACCCGGATCGAGGCGCTGGCGACGGTCGCCCGCGCCGGCTACCCGGTGGGGCTGACGATCGCGCCGATCATGCCCGTCGGTGACTGGCGGACGGCGTACGGCGACCTGCTCGGCCGGGTCGCCGCCGCGCTCGAGGGCATCGACGGTCTCGACCTCACCGCCGAGTGCATCACCCACCGCTTCACGCCGGGCAGCAAGGAGACCCTCGAGAGCTGGTACCCGCGGACCCGGCTCGAGATGGACCCCGAGCAGCGGCGCACCAAGCGCGGCAGGTTCGGCGCGGTCAAGCACGTCTATCCCGACGACGTCATGGCCGACCTGCGCGAGCACGTGACGAGCGAGCTCGCCGAGCGACTGCCTGGCGCGCGCGTCCTCTACTGGACGTAGGGCCGTTGACGCCCGGTGCGGACCGGCGCACAGTTCGGGGCCCGTAGCCCCGGACCACAGCGGGAGCACCCATGCTCACCACGGACCTCTGCAGGACCCTGGGAGTCGACCTCCCGATCTGGAACGCGGGCATGGGAGGAGGGCTCGCGGGCCCGGCCCTGGCCGCGGCGGTGTCGAACGCGGGCGGACTCGGCGTCCTCGGCATGGGCGGGCTGCCGGAGCCGGTGGTGCGGGACCAGGTCCGCGAGACGCGCGAGCTGAGCGACCGGCCGTTCGGGGTCAACCTCATCCTGCCGCTGTTGGAGGACGACACGCCGGTCGCGTGCTGTCTGGAGGAGCGCGTGCCCGTGCTCGTCCTGTTCTGGGGTGATCCGGCTCCGTACGTCGATCGTGCCCATGCCGTCGGGACGCGCATCGTGGCGCAGGTCGGGTCGGCCGAGGAGGCGAGGACCGCCGCGGACGCCGGGGTGGACGCGGTCATGATCCAGGGGGTCGAGGCCGGCGGACACGTCCGGGGCGTCGAGTCGCTCTCGGTGGTCCTGCCGGCGACGGTCGACGCCGTCGCACCGCTGCCCGTCGTGGCCGCGGGCGGGATCGCCGACGGCCGGGGTCTGGCTGCTGCCCTGGCGCTCGGGGCGCAGGCGGTCTCGCTCGGAACGCGGTTCCTGTGCAGCGACGAGTCGCGCGCGGCGTACAAGGATCGCGTCGTCGCGGCCACCGCCGCCGACACCCACTACACGAAGCTCTTCGACGTCGGGTGGCCGGACGCGGCGCACCGGGTGCTGCGGAACCGGATCGTCGAGGAGTGGCTGGCGGCGGGGTCGCCGGTGAGTGGCCGGCGGGTCGGCGAGGGTGAGGTCACCGGCAAGATGCCGGTCGGCGGACAGACCGTCGAGCTGCCGCGGTACGGCATCTTCATGCCGATGGAGGGTTTCGAGGGTGACCTGGACTCCTCGGTGCTCTACGCCGGGGAGTCCTGCTCGCTGATCTCCGACGTGCGGCCCGCCGGCGACATCGTCGCGACCATCGCCGCCGGCGCCGAGGCGCTCCACCCCGCCGGCTGAGAGCGTTCACAGTTGATCAGTCGGGGGTGTCGGGGGGTCGGTCTAGCGTCGGGTTCGTGAGCATCGAGCAGGAGTCCCGGCCGGGCCTGGCGGCCGAGCTGGGGGCTGCTGCGCCGGATGCGGGGTTGGTCGGGCTGCTCGAGGGGATCGATCCCGCGACGTTGGGCGGCGAGGCTCTGGGGGCTCATGTCCAGGCCCGGTGGCGGGTGCACAACCGGGCGGAGGCCCAGCTGCTCGAGGGGTTGCACCATCTGGGTCGTGCCGAGGACGGTCGGCCGGGTCGCCGCCCGGAGCTCGACGAGTTCTCCGGGGACGAGCTGCGGGGGTTGTTGGGTTGGTCGCGCACGATGGCCACGCGCCGGCTGGACCTGGCCGATGATCTGTTCGTGCGGTTGCCCGAGGTCGGTGACGCGCTGCACGAGGGTGTGATCGATGAGCCCAAGGCGCGCACGATCTGTGAGTGGACCGGGGATCTCGCTGAGGATCACGCTCACCGCGTGTGCGGGGTGGTGCTGGGCGAGGCGCCGGGGTTGCCGGTGGGGGCGTTGCAGGAGCGGATCGAGCAGATCGCCGTCTCGCTGGATCCGGATTGGGCCGAGCGTCGTCGCCGGCGTGCGGAGAGCCGGGCGCGGGTGATCTTGTCGGCGAATCCGTCGGGGACTGCGACGTTGTCGTTCGTTGATGCGCCGGTGCCGGAGGGGATCGCTTCGCAGGCGCGTATCGATGGGTTGGCGGCGGCAATCCGGCGTCTCGGGGTTCTCACGCCCGTCGCGCAGTTGCGCCTGCAGGTGGGGATGCGGTTGCTCGATGGCTCGACAGCGGGGATGGACGATCGCTCGGTCGCGTTGCTGCTCGCCTCGGAGTACCACGCCGCGAACACGCCCGAGGCGACCGGCGGGGGCGGCGGGGGCGGCGGGGGTGGCGGTGACCGGCGCGTCGGGCCGGACGACGCCCCGGCCGGCACCGGGCCGGGCGACACCGGGCCGGGCGACACCGGGTCGGACGACACCGGGTCGGACGACTCTGCCGACGACGGCTCGGCCGGCGACGGCTCGGCCGACGACGGCTCGGCCGACGACGGCTCGGCCGACGACGGCTCGGACAGTGGCCCCAACGATGACGGCCCGGACAGTGGCCCCAACGATGACGGCCCGGACGACGGCCCGAGGGACGGGCCCGACGGCGACGGCCCCGACGGCGACGGCCCCGACGGCGACGGCCCCGACGGCGACGGCCCCGACGGCGACGGCCCCGACGGCGGTGGCCCCGACGGCGACGGCCCCGACGGCGACGGCCCCGACGGCGACGGCCCCGACGGCGGTGGCCCCGACGGCGACGGCCCCGACGGCGGTGGCCCCGACGGCGACGGCCCCGACGGCGACGGCCCCGACGGCGACGGCCCCGACGGCGACGGCCCCGACGGCCCGGGCGAGGGCCCGCGGTCTCCGAGCGGCGAGGGCGCGTCGGGCGAGGTCGACGAGCAGGGCGTGCTCGATCTGGTGATCCCGACCGACGGGCCCGGGCCCCCGCCGCTGGAGGTGCCCGAGCCGCGGGCGGGGCGGGTGCGCCAGGGCATCGTCGAGGTGCGCCTGCGGCTCACCACCGCTCTCGGGCTCGACGACCACCCCGGCACCGTCCCCGGCTTCGGGGTCGTGCTGGCCCACGACGCCCGGGGGATGATCCTGGAGCGGCCCGACGCCGAGTGGCGCGTGGTCCTCACCGACGACGACGGGCGCCTCCAGCACGTGCTGTTGGCCCGCCGCCGACCACCCCCGCCCCGCGGCCGGCAGCGCACGCCGGGACGCCGGGCCCCCCGATCCGCCGCGATCGTCGAGCTCCAGGTCCCGACCACGGTGCTGGCCGCCCTGCGCCCGGACGAGCACGGCGCGTGGGCGCCCCTGCTCGTCGAGCTCCAGCACCGGCTCACCGAGCTCGGCGGGGTGGCCGCGCGCTCCCGCCCGCCCGACGCGGACACCGGCCCGGACCAGTGGGCGCGGCGGCGCCCCGGCGCCGAGGTCGAGCGCTGGGTCCAGGTCCGCGACCGGCACTGCCTCGCCCCGTCCTGCCGCCGCCCCGCCCACCGCGCCGAGCTCGACCACACCCGCGACCACGCCCTGCGCGGCCCCACCGCGTCCTGGAACCTCGGCGCCCTCTGCACCCATGATCACCGCGCGGAACACGTCGCCGGCTGGCAGCTCACACAGCCGGCACCCGGGCGCTTCGTCATCCGCACCCGCGCGGGCATCACCCACACCACCGAGCCCCGCCGGGTCATCGAACCGCTACCCGCACCCCGACCGGCCGCCCGACCACGGCCCCTGCCCGACGACGGCTGGAACGACGACCCCTGGCCAGACGACGACGACCCCGACCCCGATCCACCCGCTGAACCCGTCCGCCGAATCACAGACAACCGGAACGCGGACCGGCGAACCACCGGCCGCCGCCGCACACCGACACCCACACCAAGACCGACACCCACCGCCGATCTCGACGACCCTCCACCCTTCTGATCGCGGGATGGGGACCCGCCCCGAGGGACATCCCACGATCCGGAGCGGGGCGCCGCGACGCCGCTCTCAGAGCAACATCGCGAGCTTTCGCGATTGCGCCACCAGCGCGCCCGCCGAGCCCCAGACCTCGACGTCCTCCTCGTGCGGGCCATGGGCGAGGGTGGTTCGTCACCGTGCGGCAGCGCAGCGGCCCGGGTGCCGGGCGCTCGCGCAGGTGCACCCGCCGTTCAGCCGACCGTCGTCGAGCCCCAGCGCCCGGCCAGGTCGATCTCGTAGACCCCGCCGACCCGTTCCGCGATGCTGTCGAGCCCGAGCTCACCGCTCACGCCAGCGAGCAGACCAGGTGCGCTACGCGCCCCGCCGCCCACGGGGGAGGGCCCGGACCAGCGGCAGGACCCGGTGGGCGATGCGCTCGGTCAGCGCGATCTCCGTGCGGGTGCGCTCCACCCCCGGGGTACCGATGATCCCCTGGACCACCTGCTCCAGGTGCGCGTTGTTCCGCGCGACCACCCGGGCCCACAGGTCGCCGTCCCCGGTGATGCTGTGCACCTCGACGACCTCGGCGACGTTCTCGAGGCCCTCCGCCACGTCGTCGAGCCGACCCTGCGTGATGTGCAGCGTGACGAACGCCTGCACGTCGTACCCGAGCGCCTCGGGGTTCACCTGCGGCGCGAACCCGACGATCACCCCGCGCTCCTGCAGCCGCAGGAAGCGGGCCTGCGCGGTGCCGCGTGCGATGCCCAGCGCCCGCGCGTGCTCGCGCAGCCCGGCCCGCGGACGCTCGAGCAGGGCCAGCAGCAGGGCGCGGTCGAGGTCGTCGAGCTCCATGTCTCGTCCAATGGCCGAAGGAGATCAGTCAGCGGGGTGTTCCACTGGACCACTGGCCCAGTAGGCGAGCACAACCATAGACCACTGGCGAGTAACTCCCTACCTTCATCGGCACCGCGATGCACGCGCGTACCGGTCGTCCGACACCACCCCCGCGGTCGGCCGGCCCGCCGAGGAGGTCCCATGACCGTCGACGTCCGCCCGCCCGCGTTCGACCGTCCGCAGCCCGACGAGCCGCGCCGGGCCACCAGCCTGCGCGACCGCTACGCGCTCACCAGCGGTCGCGTGCACCTGACCGGCGTGCAGGCCCTCGTCCGCCTGCCCCTCGACCAGCACCGCGCCGACCTCGCCGCCGGCCTCCGCACGGGTGGGTACGTCTCCGGCTACGAGGGCTCGCCGCTCGCCGGCTACGACCTCGAGCTCGCCCGCCACCGCGACCTGCTCGCCGAGCACGACGTCGTCTTCGCGCCCGGGCTCAACGAGGAGATCGCGCTGACCGCCGTCGAGGGCACGCAGCTCGCGGCGGCCACCGGCGGGCTGACGCGCGACGGCGTCGTCGGCTACTGGTACGGCAAGGCCCCCGGCCTCGACCGCGCCACCGACGCGCTGCGCCACGCCAACCTCACCGGCACCCACCCGCGCGGCGGCGCCGTCGCCTTCGTGGGCGACGACCCGGCGGCGAAGTCGTCGAGCGTGCCGAGCGGCTCGGAGGCGGCGCTCGCCGACATGGCGGTGCCGGTGCTCTACCCCGCCGACGCGCAGGACGTCCTCGACCTCGGGCGCCACGCCGTCGCGCTGTCGCGGGTCAGCGGGCTGTGGACCGCGCTCAAGCTCGTCACCGCCGTCGCCGACGGCTCGGGCACCGTCGACGTCCACCCCGACCGGCTGATCCCCGTGGTCCCCGACACCACCATCGACGGCCGCCCCTACGTCCACACGCCCTCGGCGACGCTGCTGCAGCCCGCCCTCGGGCCGATCGAACGCGACCTCTACCGCGCCCGCCTCGAGCTCGCCCGCCGCTACGCCGCGGCCAACGGCCTCGACCGGATCGTCGGCCACGGCCCCGCGCGCCTCGGCATCATGGCCGCGGGCAAGAGCTGGCTCGACCTCCGCCAGGCCCTCGAGACCCTGGGGCTCGACGACCGGGAGCTCGCGCGCCGCGGGGTGCGCCTGCTGCGCGTCGGCATGCCCTGGCCGCTCGAGCCCGGCGTCGTCGACCGCTTCGCCGACGGGCTCGACGAGATCGTCGTCGTCGAGGAGAAGCGGGCCTTCCTCGAGACCCAGGTCAAGGAGCAGCTGTACGGGCGGCCCGGCGCTCCCGCGGTGCACGGCAAGCGGGGCCCGGACGGCGCGACGATGTTCCCCGAGGCCGGCGACCTCGACCCGGACGTCGTCGCCCGCCGGCTGGCCCCGCGGCTGCTGGCGCACGGGGAGTTCCCGTCGGTGACGGCCTGGCGCGACGAGAAGGCCCGCCGCAGCCGGATCGAGCTGTCGCTCACCCCTGTGGAGGGCGCGCACCGCACGCCGTTCTACTGCTCGGGCTGCCCGCACAACACCTCGACCACCGCGATCCCCGACGGCTCGCTCGTCGGCGCGGGCATCGGCTGCCACACGATGGTGCTGCTGATGCCCGAGGAGCAGGTCGGTGAGGTCACCGGCCTGACCCAGATGGGCGGCGAGGGCGCGCACTGGTTCGGCATGGCGCCGTTCGTCGAGGCCGATCATTTCGTCCAGAACATGGGCGACGGCACGTTCCACCACTCCGGCTCGCTGGCGATCCGGGCGGCCGTCGCGGCCGGCTCGCACATGACGTTCCGCCTGCTGCACAACGGCGCGGCGGCGATGACCGGCGGGCAGGACGCCGTGGGCGCGCTGCCGATGCCGGCGCTGACGCGCTCGCTGGCCGCCGAAGGCGTGTCCCGGATCATCATGACGACCGAGGACCGGTCGCGCTATCGACGTGTGCGGCTCGCCGCGGGCGTCGAGGTGTGGGACCGGTCGCGCTACGAGGAGGCCCAGCGGGTCCTCGCCGACACCCCGGGCGTCACCGTGCTCATCCACGACCAGGAGTGCGCGGCGCAGAAGCGTCGCAAGCGCAAGCGCGGCACGCTCGCCGACCCGAGCACCCGCGTGATGATCAACGAGCGCGTCTGCGAGGGCTGCGGCGACTGCGGGCAGACGTCGAACTGCCTGTCGGTGACGCCGGTCGAGACCGAGTTCGGGCGCAAGACCCGCATCCACCAGGCGTCGTGCAACAAGGACTACTCCTGCCTCGACGGCGACTGCCCGGCGTTCCTGACGGTCGAGCCCGCCGTCGGTGGCAGCGAGGGACGCCCCCGCTCCGCAGGGCGCAGCCAGGGCGCCCCTCGCTCCCCCGAGCCCGCCCCGCTAGGCGCCGACGACCTCCCGATGCCGCCCGCGGTGGTGGACACCGAGGAGTTCACCGTGCGCCTCGCCGGCATCGGCGGGACGGGCGTGACGACCGTGTCGCAGGTCCTGGCCACGGCCGGGCTCGTCGCCGGACGGCACGTGCGCGGGCTCGACCAGACCGGGCTGGCGCAGAAGGGCGGCGCGGTCGTCTCCGACGTCAAGGTCAGCCGGACGGCGCACGAGGCCGCGGGCCGGGCGGCCGAGGGCGAGTGCGACCTCTACCTCGGCGCCGACCTTCTCGTGGCCGCCGAGCCGGCCAACCTCGCGACCGCATCGCCGTGGCGCACGGTGGCCGCGGTGTCGTCGGCGAAGGTGCCGACCGGGGCGATGGTGGTCGACCCCTCGGTGTCCTTCCCCGACCCCGACGCGGTGCTGGCGCGGATCACCGAGCGGGTGCGCCGCGACGTCGGCGTGGTCCTCGACGCCCGCGCGCTGGCGGAGGCGTTCGTCGGCGACGACCAGTTCGCGCTGACCCTGCTCCTCGGCGCCGCGTTCCAGACGGGCGCGCTGCCGCTGCCGGCGTCCGCGATCGAGGAGGCGTTCACCCTCAACGGCGCGGCGGTGGAGAAGAACCTCCAGGCGTTCCGCCGCGGACGCCAGGCCGTCGCCGACCCGGAGGCCTTCGCGGCCGCCGTCGGCGCGGCCACCGGCACGGCGCCCGACACCGGGGTGCCGGGACTGTCGGCGCGCGGCGCGGCCGAGGCCGCGGAGATCGTCGCGTCGATCGGGGCGCCGGCGGGAAGCGAGCTCGAGCGGCTGGTCGGCGTGCGGGTGCCCGAGCTCATCGCCTACCAGGACGCCGCCTACGCGCGGCGGTACGCCTCGGTCGTGGCCGGCACCGTGGACGCCGACCCACGCCTGGCCGAGGCGATCGCCACCGGGCTGTACAAGCTCATGGCCTACAAGGACGAGTACGAGGTGGCGCGGCTGTCGCTCGACCCGGCGCTCGAGGCGTCGGTGCGCGCGCAGTTCGGCGACGGCGCCCGCTACGCGTGGAAGCTGCACCCGCCGGTGCTCCGGGCGATGGGCATGCAGCGCAAGATCACGCTGGGCCGCTGGTTCCGGCCGGGCTACCGCACCCTGCGGGCGATGCGCCGGCTGCGCGGCACCCGCCTCGATCCGTTCGGCGTCGCCGAGGTGCGGCGCGTGGAGCGGGAGCTCGTGCGCGAGTACGTCGACCTGGTGCCGACGCTGCTGGCGATGGAGGACAGTGGCGACACCGACCGCGCGGTGGAGATCGCGGCGCTGCCCGACGTGGTGCGCGGCTATGAGCAGATCAAGCTCGACAACGTCGCCCGCTACCGCGCCCGACTGGCCGAACTTTGCGCTCCGCGCTCGTGAGTGCTTGTCCGTGCCAGGGCACGGACAAGCACTCACAGGCCGTCAGGCAAAGGTGACCACGGGCTCCACGGTCACCGGGGTGGCGAGGCTGTTCGCGACGTAGCACTCGCGGTGGGCGAGGTCGACGAGGCGCTCGACGCGGGGCACGCCCGGGCCCGGCGCGACGGTGATCCGCGGGCGGAGCGCGATCGCCGCGATCCGCGCCGGACCCTCGTCGTGCGACATCACCGCCTCGGCGTCGTCCCGGTAGGCGGTCACGTCGATCCGCGCCCGCGCCGCGATCGCCAGGAAGGACAGCAGCTGGCACGACGACGCCGCGGCGAGCACGAGCTGCTCGGGGTCGAGGCGCGAGGCGTCGCCGCCCAGCGACGGGTCGTTGGACAGCTCCAGCGCGGCCGTGGCCGGCGGCGCCTCGACACGGTGGGCCCGCCCGTAGGCGTCGTAGCCGGCACCGGTCGAGCCCGACCAGGTGCACGTCGCGCGGTACCGGTGGGTGCCGTCGGGGTCCTCGGAGAACGCCACGGCGTCGCACCCTAGGGAAGTCCCCGGCGAGCAGGTGTCGCCGGAGGCCCGGATCGGGCAGACCGGAGCCCCATGAGCGCTGACGAGGACACCGCCTCCCGCGACTCCCAGGGCCGCCACGACGCGATCCGCGAGCACGAGGTGGAGCGCACGTTCGACCAGGTGGTGCAGACGGGGCGCCCGCGGCTCTATCGCACCCCAACCGAGCTGCTCGCGAGCGGGACGATCGCCGGCGTCGAGATCGCGCTCGGCGTGCTGGCCTTCCTCGCCGTGGAGCAGGCGACGGGGTCGAAGCTGCTCGCGGGCCTCGCGTTCTCGGTGGGCTTCATCGCCCTGCTGCTGGGCAACAGCGAGCTGTTCACCGAGGGCTTCCTCGTGCCGGTGGCCGTGGTCGCCGCCAAGGAGGCCACGTACGGCCGGCTGGCACGGTTCTGGGCGCTCACGCTGCTCGGCAACCTCATCGGCGGGTGGGCCACGATGTGGGCGGTGGTCACCGCGTTCCCGGCCCTGCGGTCCACCGCGGTCAAGAACGGCGCCACGTTCGCGACCTCGTCCCTGAGCCTGTCGACCTTCCTGCTCGCAGTGATCGCCGGCGTGGCCATGACCCTGCTCACCCGCATGCGCAACGGCACCGACAACGACGTCGCGAAGGTCGTGGCCTCGATCGCCGTGGCCTTCCTCGTCGCGGGCCTGTCGATGTACCACTCGGTGCTCGACACACTCTTCATCTTCGGCGGGATCCACGCCGGCGGGGCGTACGGCTACGGCAACTGGATCGTCTTCTTCGCCTGGACGGTGCTCGGCAACGCCGTCGGCGGGCTGGGGATCACCACGGCGCTGCGCCTGCTCCGCAGCAGCGAGCGCCTCCAGGAGTGGCGCTCGGCGCCCGGGCCGCACCACGACGGCCCGGGCGACGGGGCACGTCAGCCCAGCTCGTAGTCGAGGGTGATCCGCTCGTGCGCCAGCACCCCGGTGCCGCGCAGGCCCGCGAGCTCGCCCGTGCCCGAGCCGGGCACCACGAACGCCCACTGCTGCGGCTCCGCCCCGGCCCCGCCCGCCGCGCCGTGCTGCAGGACGAACGACCCGCGCCGCCCGCCCAGCTCTCCGACGATCCGTTCGGACGCCAGGTACGCGGCGCCGTCCTCGCCCTGGCAGGTGAGCAGGTCGGCGACGGACGTGGCCGCGAGGTCGCCGGTGTAGGTCTTGCGGACGACGGCGCGGCCGGTGGCCGGGCCGGCGCCGTCGGGGTCGGCCAGCGGGTCGGTGTCGGCGGCGTCCCAGCCGTCGATGCGGAACGGGCTCTCGAGGTGCGTCACGGCGTCATCCTGGCGAGCCCCGGCTGACACCTCGTGTCAGCTTTGCGCTGCGCGATTGTGCGCGCCTTCCCGTGCCCAGACCCGGGAAAGCGCTCACGAGCGCGGAGCGCAAAGTTCCTCGGCCAGGGCCCGCAGTCGGGCCCGGGCGTCGCGGTCACGGGCCTGCGGGTCGGGCTCGGCCTCGCGCACGCCGTTGTAGTAGCGCCCCGTCACCCCGGCGAGCTCGGGGTCGACGGCCAACCGCGCGGTGGCCGCCACGCCCTCGGCGAGCGTGCTGATCGGCGAGGGCACGATCTTCGTCGGCATGTACGTCGCCGGGTGCAGGGCCGTCGCGGTGATGATGCGGGGGTCGAGCTCCTCGGCGAGGTCGAACGCGTCGAGGATCTGGGCGAGCTTGCTCTGGGTGTACGCCCGCCAGCCCGAGTAGCCGCGGCGGAGCATGACGTCGTCGAAGTCGATCGCCGTCTGCCCGGCCGAGGACACCATGACGACGCGGGCCGGCCCGTCCGCGGACGAGCCGGCCTCCTGCAGCGCCGGCAGCAGCCGCCGGGTCAGCGGGTGTCCGGCGAGGTAGTTGACCGCGAACCGCAGCTCGTGGCCGTCGACGCTCTCCTGCCGCTCGGGCCCGCCGGGCACCTCGGCGCCGACCCCGGCGTTGTTGACCAGCACGTGCAGGCGCGGGTGGTCGGCGGCGACACGGTCGGCGAGGTCGCGGACCTGCGCCAGCTCGGCCAGGTCGGCGCGGTACGACCCGACGTCGCGGCCCGAGGCAGCGCGGATCTCCTCGACGGTGGCCGCGAGCCGGTCGGGGTCGCGGCCGTGGACGAGCACGTCGCAGCCGCGCCCGGCGAGGTCGTGGGCGAGGGCGCGACCGAGGCCGTCGGTCGCGCCGGTGATCAGGACGACGGGGGCCACGTCAGCAGCGCACCGGCAGCGGGCCGCGACGGCCACGGTGGTTCGGTCCCATGGCCGTCGGAGTGCCCGCTGCCGGGTCCGGCGTCACGTCGTCAGGGCCGGTCGGTGCGCTGGCTCGGGTAGCGCGTCGCCGACTGGGGGCCGTAGTACTGCGGTTCCGGGAACGGCACGGTGCGGCCCGGGACGCTGGTCTGCTTGCGGACCTGGCGCAGCGCCGAGTCGATCTGCTTGCGGTAGCGCCCGCCGGTGCGGCTGTCGACGAACGCGGCGGCCTGGTCGGCGTACTGGTTGACCTTCTCGGGGTTCTGCCGCGCGTAGCGCCGTGCGGCGGCGACGGCGGCACCGAGCGCCGCGACCCTGCGCATCAGGGGCATCGTTGTTCCTCCTCGGGGGTGGGGTCGTCATCGAGTGTGCCCGTTCCGGGGCGTGGACACGGTGCGGGCGTCCGGGGATCGGGCTCCGCGGCGCTCCGTCTCCCGGTCCAGCACCACCGTCGGCCCGCGGCCGGGCGAGTGCGGCGGCCAGGGCAGGGCGTCCGTCCACGGGTTCCCGGTGCGCACGAACTGCAGCCACGCCCCGCGCAGCACGGCGCCCAGCGGCTCGACGTCGACGTCCCAGTCCGCGCCGCCGAGCATCGGCGCGCCCTCCCACGCGTCGCGGGCGCCGAACAGGAACGGCAGCTCGATGCAGTGGCACGCGCCGAGCCGCGATGCCGGCGCCCGCCAGGCGAAGCGGTAGCTGTGGGTCCGTGCCCCGCTCCGGGCCGCGTCGTCCGCGAACCGCTCGGCCGGCGCCCCGAACACCCGTCGCGTGGCGACGTTGACGCCCGCCGACGTGACCCGCCCCAGCACCGGCAGCCGCCGCAGACCCCACAGCACGGGGCTGATCCGCGCGAACGTCTCGGCCTCGTCGGCGGTCGATCCTACGAGCACGTCGTGACCCGCCGCCGCCGCGTCGGTCCAGCTCACGCCCGGCGACAGCGGCGGGACGCCGTCGGTGGGCGCGAAGGCGGGCGAGGAGTCGAGCCCGCCCGGCCCCGCGGCCCGGATCATCGCGTGCCGCTGGGCGGCCAGCAGGGCCGCGACGTCCGCGGTGCGCGGGTCGGCGCCGTCGAGCCCCTCGGCGACGTAGCGGGCGACCCGCGCGGCCCGGTCCGGCGACGAGAGGCCGAGCCCGAGCTGGCCGCTCTGCAGGATCACCCGCCGGAACAGCGGCCGCGCCTCGGGCACGGTCATGAGGCAGGCGATCGAGTGCGCTCCGGCCGAGTGGCCCATGAGCGTGACCTGGTCCGGGTCACCACCGAATGCCGCCCCGTGCTCGTGCACCCACCGCAGCGCGGCGAGCTGGTCGAGCAGCCCCAGGTTGCCGTCGGACACCCCGGGCGCGGCGAGCCAGCCCAGGATCCCGAGCCGGTAGCCGACGCTGACCGTCACGACGTCGCCCTCCGCGACGAGGCGCGACGTGTCGTACCAGGACGTCGTCGCCGACCCGATGACGTAGGCGCCGCCGTGCAGCCAGACCAGGACCGGCCGGGGCACGCCGTCGGTCAGCGCCGCGGCCGGTGCGCGCACGTCGACGCGCAGGCAGTCCTCGTCCTGGCGGGCCGTGCCGGACCTGTCGTCCGGGGACGGCCCGGTGACCGGCGCGACCCGCGCCGGGAGCTGCGGGCTGACGGGGCCGCGCTCGACCGCGTCCCGCACACCGGTCCACGGCGCCACCGGCTGCGGCGCGGCGAAGCGCGCGGCGGTGGCGTAGCGGATGCCGAGGAACTCGGCCACCTCCCCGCCCGAGCCCCGACGCCGCCGCCCTCGCAGCGTGCCCTCACCGAGGGTGACGGTGGGGTCGGCGGTCGGACCGGCGGGGGGCGGGCTCACGCGTGGTGCTCGCGCAGGTGCTCGCCGAGCAGGTCGAGGCCGAAGTCGCGGCCGGGAGAGCGCCACACGGAGTGCGCGTGGTTGACCCCGCGCTGGGTGTTGTCCCACTCCGCGAGCAGCGCAGGACCCTGGAGCCGGTAGTAGTGCGGCTGGCCGCGTTCCAGGCCGCCGGCCCAGGCGAAGTGCACGAGGTCGACGGCGTCGCCGGCGAACCGCGCCCGCTCGCCCTCCACCAGCCCGGGCGGCATCCGCGCCACGTAGGTCTCGAGCACGGCGCGCAGCTGGTCGCGCTGCGTGGCGGAGAGGTCGGCGCCGGCGATCCCGCGCGGCACCGCGGTGATCTCGGTGGCGCGGCGGTCCTCCTCGGTGACGCCGAGCTGGGCCTCCAGGCCGTCGTGCATCGCCCACAGCCGGTCCTCGAGGACCTGGTCGTCGAAGTGCCCGCGCCACAGGTCGGGCAGCGGGATGAGGCGGTCGCCGGCGGAGACCTCGACCCGGTTGGCGCCGATGATGTCGGCGGGCGCGGTGCCGGTGAGGATCGCCTTGGCCCGCTGCTCGCGGTCGAGGGCGCGCACGAGGTCGCGCGCGGCGTCCTCGATGCCGCCGAGCGGGCGCAGCTCCTGCCCGCCGAGCAGCGGCGAGACCATGGGGTCGGCCCCGAGGAAGCACGGGCTGCCCGCCGCCACCCGCCCGTCGACGACCACGTGGTTCACCGACACGTGGTGCCCGCCGAAGCGCCAGCCCCACGGACGGTCGCCCTCCGGGTCGCCGAAGACCCTCAGGTAGTACATGCCCGGGTCGCGGCCCCGGTCGCGGCCGAAGAGGGCGGCGAAGCCCTCCGTGCGGTCGAGGACGTTCTCCAGGCCCATGATCGTCGAGGCCGTCACGTAGGCCGCCTCGGAGAGCCCGGTGGACAGCAGCCGCATCGCCGCGCGCTGCTGGTGCGGCAGCTGCTCGTGCATGGTCAGCCCGCCGTGGTCGGTGGGCGTGTAGTACCAGCGCACCCGCTCGGCCTCGGCGGCCTTCGACCCCGGCCAGTCCCAGACGCCCTGGTCGCGCTGCTCGTCGTCGAGGGTGTCGCGCCACGCCACCGCCGCCGCGGCCATGTCCGCGGCGACGGTCGACGGCGAGGGTGTGCTCACTTGATCCGCTGCAGCTGGGTGATCACGAGGCCGTCGGCACCCCCGACGAGGAACTCGTCGAGTCGGCCGGCGAACTTCACGAGGTGGTCGTTGGCCAGGTGCGCCTGCAGCTTGTCCGCACCCGTCCAGTTCTCGTAGAAGAAGAACCAGGACGGATCGTCCTTGCCCTGGTGCAGGTCGTAGTTGACGCAGCCGTCCTCGGCCAGCGTCGGTTCGACGAGCGACTCCAGCGCCTCCCGCAGCTCCTGTTCCTTGCCGGGTAGCGCCTTCATGTGGGCGATGACGGTCAGCAGGCTGCGGTCGTCGTCGGTCGGGGTGGCCACGGTGCCTCCAGCGGGGTCGACGGCACTTCTGGTCGTGCACTACCCGCCGCTCCGGACGGGCACGCCTCGGGCGCCTCGGGCGTCAGCCGCTCCGTTCGCCCGGGGTCCGGTCCTCGTCGACCGGTGAGCCGGTGCCGTCGTCCTCCTCGGAGGTCGACGACGGTCGGCTCTCGACGCCCTGCCCGTCGTCCTCGCTCCCGCCCGAGCCCGAGCCCGTGCCCGTGCCCGAGCCCGAGCCCGAGGCCGAGCCGGAGCCCGCGCCGGAGCCCGCGCCGGAGCCGGAGGCAGAACCGGAGGCCTCCGGGGACCCCACGTCGGCCTCCGGTGCGTCGCCGCCGTCGACGGTGCGCGAGCCCTCGTCGGGATCCGAGCCCGACGGGGGGCCCGGTGTCGGCCCGTTGGAGACCCCCCGCGGTGGGCCGGGTGTGGTCGGCGGCGGGTCGGCGGGCGGCGCGGGCGCGTTGGTCAGCGTCCGCGACGCCCGGATCGCCGACTTCGCCCGGAGGTTCTGGAGCCCGACGATGCCCGCCCCGAGCGCGACGGCCAACACACCGAAGATCACCACGGCGGCCACGGTGCCCACCACGCCGACCAGGATCGCCAGGACGCCGACGACGACCCAGACCATGCCGATGGTGCGCATGGTCGCGATCCTCGGCGGCGGGTCCGGGGGCTCGGTCATCCGCGCGCTCCCGCCGGGGGCCGGGTCACGTGGTGTAGCCCTCCTTCTCGGCGCGCTCGAGGGAGGCCTTGACCTCCTTCTCCGCGTCGGCCCGGCCCACCCACGAGTGGCCCTCGACCGTCTTGTCCGGTTCGAGGGCCTTGTAGACCTCGAAGAAGTGCTGGATCTCCATGCGGTGGTACTCGTCGAGGTGGTGGATGTCGCGCAGGTGCTCCAGGCGCGGATCGTCGCTCGGGACGCAGAGCACCTTGTCGTCGCCGCCGGCCTCGTCGGTCATCCGGAACATGCCGATCGCGCGGCTGCGCACCAGGCATCCCGGGAAGGTCGGCTGCTGGACGAGGACGAGCGCGTCGAGGGGATCCCCGTCCTGGCCCAGCGTGTTCTCGATGTAGCCGTAGTCGGCCGGGTACCGCGTCGCGGTGAACAGCGTCCGATCCAGGCGCAACCGCCCGGTCTCATGGTCCATCTCGTACTTGTTGCGGCTGCCCTGCGGCACCTCGACCAGCACGTCGAACTCCACCCGCGGCTCCTCCCGCTGACCGATCGTGTCGGGGCGCCAGTGTGGCGGTCCCCGCCGGCCCCGGCCAGACCGGCCCGTCCGCCCGAACCGGCTGGTCCGCTGGGGACCGGCGCCGACGGGGTACCCGTTCTGCGACGAGGTCGGGCGGAGGTGGCGCGGTGGGTCTGACCGGACGTGTGGACGCCTTCCAGCGCCGGCACCGCTGGGCGGCCGTGCCCGTCGCGGTGATCTACAAGTTCCTCGACGACCAGGGCACCTATCTCGCCGCCCTGCTCGCCTACTACGGCTTCATCTCGTTGTTCCCGCTGCTGCTGCTCGGGGTGACGGTGCTCGGCTTCCTCCTGCACGACGACCCCGTCGCCCAGCAGGCCGTCGTGTCCTCGGCGCTGCGCAACGTGCCGGTGATCGGCGACCAGATCCGGGACAACGTCCACAGCCTGGGCGGGAGCGTCACCGGCCTCGTCGTCGGTGTCGTCGTCGCGGTCTACGGCGCGCTCGGGGTCACGCACGCCGCGCAGCACGCGCTCGACGAGGTGTGGGCCGTGCCCAAGGCCGAGCGCGCCGGCATCGGTGCCGCCTACGGCAAGGGCGTGCTCATCGTGCTGCTCGTCGGCGCCGGGATCCTGCTCACCGCGGGGCTGTCGGCGATCGGGACGACGGCCGGCGCGATCACCGGGCTGGGCGCGATCACCCGTGGTGCGGTGACGGTCGCCGGCACGGTGGTCAACGTCGGCCTCTTCCTCCTGGCGTACCACCTGCTGACGGCCCGGCCGAACCGCCTGCGCGACCGGTGGGTCGCGGCCGTCGCGGCCGGGATCACCTGGCAGGTGCTGCTCTCGATCGGTACGTGGCTCGTCGGCACCCGGCTGCAGGGCGCGAGCGCGATGTACGGGCTGTTCGGCATCGTGCTCGGACTGCTCGGCTGGCTCTACCTCGCCGCGCTGGTGTTCGTGCTCTGCGCCGAGCTGGACGCCGTGCTGGCCCTGCGGCTGCACCCCCGCAGCCTGCTGAGCATGTACCCCGACGATCGCGACACCACGGCCGCCGACCACCAGGCCTACGCCGCCTACGCGGAGTCCGAACGGCAGAAGGACTTCCAGTCGGTCGACGTCACCTTCACCGAGGACGAATCACGATAGGGGACGCGTGTGACACGGGGCCAGCGGTGGTACACGCGTCCGTCGCGATCGCCCGTCGTTCGCGCTCGCTGCACCAGCGCGGCGTCCCCAACCCGCCTCGCCGTCGAGGAGTACGTGTGCCGCAACCGTCGCCCATCGGCCCCCGCTACCGGCTCGACGCCCTGCTCGGGGGCACGGCGAGCCGGGTCCACCGGGCCCACGACCTGCTCCTGCAGCGTGACGTGGCGATCAAGTCCTTCCCCGGTGCCGACGGACCGGAGCGATGGCGGCGCGACGGGCTCCTGCGGGAACGGCTCGGGACCGACCAGGCCGTCCAGGTCCTCGACGGCGCTCCTGACGGCGATGACGGGCCCTTCACCGTCCTCACGCTCGCCCGCGCCGGCAGCCTCGACCGGGCGGCGGGTCCCTGGGACCCGTGGCCCACGACGCTGCTGGTCGGCCGCCTCGCCGTCGGCCTGGGACGCCTGCACGACCTGGGGGTGGTGCACGGCGCGGTGGCCGCGGACGCCGTGCTCCTCGATCCCCAGCACGGCCCCCGCTGGGCCGGGCACGGCGGCGTCCCCGCCGCCGGCGCCACCCCCGACGACGACGTCACCGCCTTCGCGCGCGTCGCGACCGGCGTCGTCACCGGCCGTTCCGACGAGGCGATCGAACCCTCCGGTGAGGTCCTCGACGCCGTGCGCGCCCTGGTCCGCGGGCCGGTGGACGATGACGGGCTCGACCGGCTGCGTCGCGGCCTGGTCGGTGACTCGGCACGGATCGGGGTCCGCCGCCCCGTCGCGGCGCCGGCGGGCCCGGCCCGCCGCGCGCGGCGCTCGATCCTCGCTGCCTGCACCGCCGCCGCGGTGGTGGGCGGTGCGGTCGGCGTCGGGACGGGCGTGGTGAACGGCGACGGCGCGACCGCGGTGGCGTCCGACGTGGCCTCCGGCGGCGTCGACGCCGCGATCCCGTCCCGGCCGCTCCCGCCGGCGGCCGCGACGGTCGAGGCCCCGGAGCCGACCCCCTCGGGGCGCGCGGCTCCGGTGCGGACCGGCGGCGACGAGCGCGTCGAGCAGGAGACGAGGCGGTCCGCGGTGACGGCCGAACCCGTCGTCCGCACGAGCCGGTCGGAGCGCGCCGCGCCCGGCGCCGAGGGCGGGCGCCCCGACGGGGAGTACGCCCACGACCGGGGGGACCGGGACGGCCGCGGCGACCGCGACGACCGTGAGAACCGCGACGACCGTGGGGAGCGCGACGAGCGCGACGGTCGCGGCGACGACCGCGACGACGAGGACGGCGGCGACCGCGACGGGGGCGACCGCGACGGGGGCGACGACCGCGACCGCGCCGGCCGCGACGAGCAGGGATCGCGCGACGAGGGCTCCGACGAGGGCTCGGACGAGGGCTCGGACGAGGGCTCGGACGAGGGCTCGGACGAGGGCTCGGACGGCGAAGCGGACGGCGACTCCCGCGACGGGGGCGCCGAGGACGAGGGGTCGGATTCGGCCTGAGACGCGCGACGGCCCGCGTCCCCGACGGGGGCGCGGACCGTGTCGGGCGCGAGACCGCGGTGCGGCTCAGGCCTGCTTGATCGCCGAGATGTCGAACTCGAGGCCGACCTTCTCCGAGACGAGCACGCCACCGGTCTCCAGGGCGGCGTTGAAGGTGATGCCCCAGTCCTTGCGGTTGATCGTCGTCGAGCCCTCGAAGCCGGCGCGGACGTTGCCGAACGGGTCCTTGGCCAGGCCGGTGAACTCGAAGTCGACCGTCACGGGCTTCGTGACGTCGCGGATGGTGAGGTCGCCGGTGATGCGCCAGACGTCGCCGTCACGCTCCACGGCCGTCGAGCGGAACGTGATCTCGGGGTAGACGTTCACGGCGAGGAAGTCGTCGCCCTGGACGTGGCCGTCGCGCTGCTCCTGGCCGGTCGTGAGGCTGTTGGTGGCGATGACGATCTCGGCCGAGGACGTCGACGGGTCCTCGTCGATGTGGGCCGAGCCCCGGAACTCGCCGAAGGAACCGCGGACCTTGGTGACCATCGCGTGGCGCGCGGTGAAGCCGATACGGGTGTGCGCGGGGTCGAGCTGGTAGTCGCCGGCGAGATCGAGGGCTGGGGCGGTGGTCTCCGTGGTCATGGCGTCCTCCTGGGACTTGAAGCGTCAACCTTCAAGGCAGAGCCTAGCACTATCACTTGAGACGTCAACTATCGGGACGGTGACCGGCGTCGCCCCGAGGCGGGCGTTGTCGTCAGGCGAGCGTCCGGAGGCCCGCCTCGCCGACGACGACCGCTCCCGGCCAGCGCGCGGCGAGGGCGGTGGCGAAGGTGCCGGCGTCGGGACCGTGCACCTGCACGACGAGCCGGTCGGCGGCGAGGCCCGCGGCGCTGCGCGCGAAGCGGGCGAGGGTTGCGGGGTCCCACGCCGTCGGGTGGACGCCGACCGCGACGCGCACCGAGGTCGTGGCGAGCAGCACCGCGAGGGCCTGCGCCGTGCTCGGCCAGCGGGGCCCGGCCGGGACGTCGCGGGGTCCGGCGGGGACGACGACCAGCGCAGCGCCGTCGGCCTCCGCGGCACGGGCCTGGTCGAGCACCGCGTCGAGGGCGCGGGAGCCGCGTGCGGGGTCGACGAGGCCGTGGTCCACGGGGTCGAGGTGGACGATGCGAGGCGGGGCGAGCGTGGTCATCGGGGCTCCGGGGTCGCGGGCGTGCGGGGCACGTGGGCGCGCCCGGTCCTCGTGAGAGGTCTCAGGGACGCGCACCGACCCGGCGACGGAGCTCGTCGAACGCGTCGGGGCGACGGCTCGGCCAGAACCGCTCGAGCGTCTCCCCGGACATGGCGCCCGAGTCTGCCCCCGCCCCCGGGGAGGGACAAGCGTTACCTTCACCTCATGGAGTCCGCCGACCTCAAGCCCCGCAGCCGCGACGTCACCGACGGGTTGGAGCGGGCCGCCGCCCGCGGGATGCTGCGCGCGGTGGGGATGACCGACGACGACTTCGGCAAGCCGCAGATCGGCATCGCCTCGTCGTGGAACGAGATCACGCCGTGCAACCTCTCGCTGGACCGGCTCGCCGCCGCCAGCAAGGAGGGCGTGCACCACGGCGGCGGCTTCCCCATGGAGTTCGGCACGATCTCGGTCTCCGACGGCATCTCGATGGGCCACGTCGGGATGCACTACTCGCTGGTCAGCCGCGAGATCATCGCCGACTCGGTGGAGGCGGTCGTCCAGGCCGAGCGCCTGGACGGCACGGTCACGCTCGCCGGCTGCGACAAGTCGCTGCCCGGGATGCTCATGGCTGCGGCACGGCTCGACCTCGCCTCGGTGTTCCTCTACGCCGGCTCGATCATGCCGGGCACGGTGGACGGCAAGGAGGTGTCGATCATCGACGCCTTCGAGGCCGTCGGCGCGTGCGCGCGCGGCCTGATCTCCCGCGCCGAGGTCGACCGCATCGAGCGCGCCATCTGCCCGGGCGAGGGCGCGTGCGGCGGCATGTACACCGCCAACACCATGGCCTGCGCGGCCGAGGCGATGGGCATGTCGCTGCCCGGCTCGGCCTCCCCGCCGAGCGCCGACCGCCGCCGCGACGGCTTCGCCCGCGCGTCCGGCGACGCCGTGGTCGGGATGCTGCGCCGCGGTCACACCGCCCGCGACGTCATGACGCGCGAGGCGTTCGAGAACGCGATCGCGGTCGTGATGGCGTTCGGCGGGTCGACCAACGCGGTGCTGCACCTGCTCGCCATCGCGCGCGAGGCCGAGGTCGACCTCGTCCTCGACGACTTCAACCGCATCGGCGACCGCGTCCCGCACCTCGCCGACGTCAAGCCGTTCGGGCGGCACATGATGACGACGGTCGACAAGGTCGGCGGCGTCCCGGTCGTCATGCGGGCGCTGCTCGACGCCGGCCTGCTGCACGGCGACGCGCTGACCGTCACGGGCAGGACCGTCGCGGAGAACCTCGACGAGCTGGCCCCGGCGCCCCTGGACGGGGAGATCCTGCGGCCGCTGTCGGACCCGATCCACCCGACCGGCGGGCTGACGATCCTGCGCGGCTCGCTCGCCCCCGACGGCGCCGTGGTCAAGTCGGCGGGCTTCGACGCGTCGTCGTTCGAGGGCACCGCCCGTGTCTTCGAGGGCGAGCAGGGCGCGATGGACGCCGTCTCGTCGAACAGCCTGCAGCCCGGCGACGTCGTCGTCATCCGCGACGAGGGGCCGCGCGGCGGGCCGGGGATGCGGGAGATGCTCGCCGTCACCGGGGCGATCAAGGGCGCCGGGCTCGGCAAGGACGTCCTGCTGCTCACCGACGGGCGCTTCTCCGGCGGTACCACCGGCCTGTGCGTCGGGCACGTGGCGCCCGAGGCCGCGCACGGCGGCCCGATCGCGTTCGTGCGCGACGGCGACCGCGTCCGCCTGGACCTGACCACCCGGACCCTCGACCTGCTCGTCGAGCCGGACGAGCTGGCGCGACGTGCCGAGGGCTGGACCGCCCCGCCGCTCAAGCACCGCACCGGCGTGCTCGGCAAGTACGCGAGGCTCGTCGGTTCGGCGGCCGAGGGCGCGGTCGTGGGCTTTGCCTGACGGCTCGTGCGCGCTCTCCCGTGCCGGGGCACGGGGAAGCGCGCACACCCTCTCCCGGGCCCGGTTCCACGAGCTCACGGTGGGCGAGCTCTACGAGCTGCTCGCGCTGCGCGTGCGGGTGTTCGTCGTCGAGCAGGGGTGCGCGTACCAGGAGCTCGACGGCCAGGACGCGCGCGCCGAGCACGTGTGGACGCGCGGTCCGGACGGCGAGATGGCGGCGTATCTGCGGGTCCTCGACGCAGGCGGGGGCACCACGCGGCTCGGGCGCATCGTCACCGCCCCCGAGCACCGCGGCACCGGCGCCGGCGCGGCGCTGATGCGGGCGGTCCTGGCAGGGATCGACGGGCCTGTCGTGCTCGGGGCGCAGGTGCAGGCGCAGGGGTTCTACCAGCGCCTCGGCTTCGCCGTCGACGGTCCGGGCTACGACGAGGACGGCATCCCGCACGTGCCCATGCGGCGGAGGTAGCCGCGTCGGCCGAGGTGCTGCTCGGTCGCGGCGGTGCCGCCGCGACCGGTTTCCCGCGCCGGCGCCCAGCTGTCTCACAGCTCCGTCTCAGGGAGTGCGCGGACGCTGGGAGACGTGGAGATCCTGATCATCCTGCTCGTCGTCGGCGGCCTGCTCGCCCTCGTGCTCACGCGCGGGCGGGGACGGGGCACCACGGCGTCCGAGCAGCTGGGCGACGCCGAGGCCGAGGCCCGGCGCTGGTACGAGCGCCTGGGTGGCCAGGTGCTCAACCTGACCGGGACCGACGAGCCCTCGAAGCAGGCGCTCGCCGACGCCGCCGAGCGCTACACCGCGGCCGGCTCCCAGCTCGACCAGGCGTCGACGGCGCCGCAGTACCGCCTGGTCACCGACACGGCCCTCGAGGGCCTCTACTACGTCCGCGCCGCGCGCACCGCGATGGGCATGGACCCCGGCCCCGAGCTGCCCGGTTCGGCGGAGCGCGCCCGCGCCGGTGAGCTCGCCGAGACCAAGGAGGTCGACGTCGAGGGCCGGCGCGTCACCGGCGCGCCCCAGCCGTCCGCGCAGAACAGCCACTACTACCCGGGAGGGATGGTCGGCGGACGCCCCGTCCCGGCCGGGTGGTACTCCGAGCCCTGGTGGAAGCCGATGCTCCTCGGCGGTGTGGGCGCCGTCGGCGGGATGATGGTGGCCGGCGCGCTGTTCTCGGGCTTCGGTGCCGCCGCGGTCGGCGGCGACGCGATGGCCGCCGACATGGGTGGGTTCGACGGCGGCATGGACCCGGGCATGGATCCCGGCATGGACCCGGGGTTCGACGGCGGCTTCGACATGGGCGGCTTCGGCGACTGGTGACCGGCGCCGCGCCGCCGGTGGCGGGTCGAGCAGGAGGTGGTGTGCCGCAGCGCACCGATACCGGCACGCGGGTGCGGATCATGTCTGGGAGGATGGGGGAGTACGCGGCGCCGTATCGGCGCCCGTGGGTCGTCAGCACACCGCGCCCGACGCGGTGACTCCCCTCCCTCCCGTGGACGGGTGGCGCTTGCGGCCACACCGTTCCCCAGGAGAGGCCCCGACATCCCCACCCCCACCCCCACCCCCACGTCCCGTCCCGCTCCCCACACCGTCGCCACCTTCGCCGACCTCGGCCTCGATGACGCCGTCGTCGACGTCCTGGCCACGCGCGGCATCACCGAGCCGACCCCGATTCAGGCCGCCGCGGTCCCCGACGCCCTCGCCGGGCGCGACGTCCTCGGCCGCGGCCGCACCGGCAGCGGCAAGACCCTGGGCTTCGGCCTCCCGGTGCTCACCCGGCTGGCCGGCGGCCGCACGCTCGCCCAGCGCCCGCGCGGCCTCGTCCTGCTTCCCACCCGCGAGCTCGCGAGCCAGGTCCGCGACGCGCTCGCGCCCCTGACCCAGGCGCTCGGCCTGCGCCAGACCGTCGTCTACGGCGGTGTCGGCCAGGGCCGTCAGGCCGAGGAGCTGCGCCGCGGGGTCGACCTGCTCATCGCGTGCCCGGGGCGCCTCGAGGACCTCATCGGCCAGGGGCTGGTCGACCTCGACCGCGTCGAGGTGTCGGTGCTCGACGAGGCCGACCACATGGCCGACCTCGGCTTCCTGCCCGCGGTCCGCCGGCTGCTGCGCCGCACGCCCAACGACGGGCAGCGGCTGCTGTTCTCCGCGACCCTCGACGGGGAGGTCGACCGGCTGGTGCGGGAGTTCCTGCACGACGCGGTGACCCACAGCGTCGACACCGCGTCCGAGCCCGTGCCGGACATGACCCACCACGTCTTCACCGTCGAGCCCGCCGACCGCACCGCCGTGGTGCACGAGCTCGCCGGCGGCCAGGGCCGCAGCATGCTGTTCACCCGCACCAAGCACGCGGCCCGCAAGCTCTCCCGCCAGCTCACGTCCGCCGGGATCCCGGCGACGGAGCTGCACGGCAACCTCAGCCAGCCCCAGCGCGACCGCAACCTCGCCGGCTTCTCGTCCGGCGACGTGCGGGTGCTCGTGGCCACCGACATCGCCGCCCGCGGCATCCACGTCGACGACGTGGCCCTCGTCGTGCACGTCGACCCGCCCGCCGAGCACAAGGCCTACACCCACCGGTCGGGGCGCACCGCGCGCGCCGGGGCGTCGGGCGACGTCGTGACGCTCGTGCCGCCGGCGGAGCGCGCCGAGGTCGCGTCGATGACCCGCAAGGCGGGCATCAAGCCCCGGACGGCATCGGTCGGCCCGGGCGCGCGGGAGATCGCCGCGCTGGTCGGGGAGCCCGCGCCGCTCGTGGCGCCCGAGGACGGGCCGGCCGCGGCCGCCCGCAAGCCCCCGCCCCAGCCGCCGGCCGGTTCCGGGCCTTCCCGCGGAGGCTCCGGCGGGTCGTCGGGCGGCTCCGGGCGCAGTGGCGGCCGCGGGCGTCGGGGTGGCTCGGCGGGCGGCGCCGGCGGTGCCGGTGGCGGCACCCCACGGCGCGGCGGTCGGGGCGGTCGGGGCACGGCGCCGTCGGGGCCGGCAACGTCACCGACACACTCGGCGGCGGCCCACTCCGCTCGGTCCGGCGGCGGGCGGGGACGCGGCCGGGCGCGCTGAGCCACGTGACCTCCGTCTGACCCCACCCGGACACGACGACGCCCGCGGGACCGTGGTGGTCCCGCGGGCGTCGGGGTGGGGCCCTGCGTCAGGCGGCCTTGCCCTCGTCGGCCTCGCCGGTCTCGCCCTCGGCCGGCTCGGGGGCGGAGACGCCCTCGATGGCGATGCGCCGGGCGCCGGCCTCGACCGGGGAGTGGGCGCCGGCGACGCGGACCGTCAGCACCCCGGCGTCGTAGGACGCGGAGACCGCGTCGCCGTCGACGTGCTCGGGCAGCGTGAAGATCCGGCGGAACGAGCCGTAGCGGCTCTGGCGGAAGCCCTCGCCGGTCTGCTCGTCGCGGCGCTCGCCGCGAACGGTCAGGCGCCCGCCCTCGACCTCGACGGTGACGTCCTTGGCCACGTCCACACCCGGGAGCTCGAGACGGACGACGGCATCGTCACCGTCGCGCACCACGTCGGTGGTCGGGGCGTACCAGCCGCTCCCGCGGGTCGCGGCGGGGCGGCGGAACAGGGCGTCGGCCACCGCGAACGGGTCGGTGAAGCGCGGGCCCCAGGGGATCAGCGTGCTCATGGTGGTTCCTCCTCGGATGCGAAGGCGGCCCGGCCTTGCGGGCCTACGACTCATGCAACATGAGTCTGATGCACTCAATTCCCGAGGAGCGGCGGCTCGTGTCGAATGGACCGTTCGGCGCACCGATGACCGCTCGACGCAGGAGCGATGCGGGTGAGTTGTGCGGGATGGACCGGCAACGCATGGTTTGTCCAGCCCACGCACGGCTTCCGCCGGTGGGTCAGGTCCCGGTGGTGGCTCCCCCTCCACCCCCGGGGCCGGCGACGCCGTCGCCGACGCTCTTCGCGTCCGCCGGGTCGTCGGTAGCCGCCCCCCTGCTGCCGACGCCTCCCGACTGTCGCGTGCCGACGACCCGTCGCAGGGGTCGGGTTCGTGGGCGACACGTCGGCGACGGCGTCGCCACCTCTCCCGCCCGGGCCATGGACGAGGGGTCCGCCGCGGTGGTGCCGGCGTGTCGCGCGAGCGACGATGTGGCGTTCCTGGCATTGAACGCCAGGAAAGTCGCATCGCTCGCACACCCCGTGTGCGCGGGCCCGGGGCCCGGGCGCCGGCGAGCGGTGTCTACGGGGCGCGGCCGTCGCGGACGTCGGCGTAGCGGGCGCGGACGCGCTCGGCGATCGCGGGGTCGCTCACGTCCCGGCCGGTCTCGCGCTCCACGGTCCAGCCCGGCTCCTCGCCGTGCAGCGCCCAGGCGGCCTGGCGGGCCGCGCCGAGGGCGACGTACTCCTGCGGCGCCAGCACCTCGACCGGCAGGCCGAGCACGTCGGGCGCCAGGTCGGCGACGGCCCGCGAGCGCGAGCCCCCGCCGATGAGCAGCGCCCGCCGCGCCGGCACCCCCTGCGCGGTCACGGCGTCCACCCCGTCGGCGAGCCCGCAGAGCATGCCCTCGACGGTCGCGCGAGCCAGGTTCTCGCGGGTCGCCGCGGCCGTCGTCAGCCCGACGTAGCGGCCCTGCGCCTGCGGGCGGTCGGGGGTGCGTTCACCGTCGAGGTAGGGCAGCAGCACCAGGCCGTCGGCGCCGGGCTCGGCCGCGCGGGCCAGGTCGTCGAACCCGTCCGGGTCCACGCCCAACAGCCGCGCGCCCACACCCAGGACACGCGCGGCGTTGAGCGTCGCGACCAGCGGCAGGTAGCCGCCGTGCGCGTCGGCGAAGCCCGCGACCAGCCCCGAGGCGTCCGTGGTCGGTCGGTCGTGCCCGGTGAACACCGTGCCCGAGGTGCCGATCGACACGATCACCTCGCCCGCCGCGGGCCCGATCGCCAGCGCCGCGCCCGCGTTGTCGCCGGTGCCCGCGGACACGGCGAGCCCGTCGCTCGTGCGCCCCACGACCTCGGCCGGGTCGGCCACCCGCGGCACCCCGAGCGTGCGCCCGAACGCGAGCTCGAGCAGGTCGGGCCGGTACTCGCCGGTGATCGTCGACCAGTAGCCGGTGCCGGAGGCGTCACCCCGGTCGGTGGTGGCCTCGGCGGGCGAGCCGCACAGCCGCCAGGTCAGCCAGTCGTGCGGCAGCATCACCCGCCGCGCACGCTCGGCGACGTCGGGCTCCGCGCGGGAGGTCCAGCGCAGCTTCGTCGCGGTGATGCTCGCGACGGGCACGGTGCCCACGGCCTGCGCCCAGGCCTCGGGTCCGCCGAGCTCCTCGACGAGCGCCTGCGCGTCCGGCGCCGAGCGCGTGTCGTTCCACAGCAGCGCGTCGCGCACGGGCTCGCCGGCGTCGTCGAGCAGCACCATCCCGTGCTGCTGACCGGCCACGCCGATCGCCGCGACGTCGTCCGTGCCGACCTCGCCGAGTGCCCCGGCCAGCGCGTCCCACCAGACCCGCGGGTCGACCTCGGTGCCGTCGGGATGGGAGCGGCGGGACTCGCGCACCACCCGACCGTCGGTCGGGTCGACGACGAGCACCTTGGTGGCCTGGGTCGACGAGTCGACCCCGGCCACGAACCCCGCTGAACGCGCCATGGCGGCAGTATCCCCGCGACCCCCGTCCCGGCACGGGATCACCGGGCGGCCCTTCGTGCATTGTCCTTTTTAAGTATCAGCCGATACGGTAGAACGACCAACCGGAGGAGGGCCGCATGGACACGACAGCCGACGAGATCCTGGTCGTGGCGCGCAGGATGGAGGCGCCGGCGGAGCGGGTGTTCGACGTCCTCGCCGATCCCGCGACCCACGCCGCGATCGACGGCACCGGGTGGGTGTGCGAGCCGCTGACGACCGAGCCGATCCGCGAGGTCGGGCAGCACTTCGGTATGGGCATGTACCACCCGAACCACCCCGACGGGCACTACCGCATCCACAACCGCGTCGAGGTGCTCGAGCGCCCGCGGGCCATCGCCTGGAAGCCCGGGTACGAGCAGCCCGACGGCGCGATGGGATACGGCGGCTGGACCTGGCGCTACGACCTCGAGCCCGAGGGTGACGAAGCGTGCCGCGTGACGCTGACCTACGACTGGTCGCGCGTGCCGGCCCCGGTGCGCGAGTACATCAGCTTCCCGCCGTTCGGCACCGACCACGTCGAGCGCTCGCTGGACAACCTCGCCGGGCTGGCCGCCTCGTGGTCCGGGCGAGCCGACCACGACGATCCCGTCCACCGCGACGCGCCGCCCGGACGGGTCGGTCCCGGCGCATAGGGGCGAATGTCCTCCCGGTCGGCTCCCGCACGCCGGGCCCTACCGGGTCTCGCCAAGGGCCCTGGTGGTCCTGCACGCCGGCTGTGGCGCGGCGCAGGGTGCGGCGCGAGGTGGACGGCATGGCTCGCCGTCGTGAGGAGGACGGTCATGGACCTCGTGGATCGTTGTCTGATCACTCTGTGCGCGCGTCGGATGCGCCGCACGATCATGGGCCGGCCCCGCTGTCGGAGCGGCCGGACCGGGGGCGGATCGCGTCCGCGGAGGCGACGGAGATCGTTGCGCGCGTTCGACGGCACTACACGGCGGAGGTCGCCCAGCTCGGCGAGCAGGCGACGTGGGGGAGCCGGCTGCTGACCAGGACGGCCTGTCTCACCCTCGCGGTGAAGCGCAGCCTCGAGGAGCAGGGCGTCGACCCGGCCGAGGCGCTCCGGATCGCTGCCGACGTCAACTGGAGGTGCTACCGATCGGTGGCGAACCTGTCGGCTTCGGTGGTCCGGTGGGTCGTACGTGACCCGGCCACCCGGCTCCGGATCAACGTGCGCCTGGAGCAGGGTTTCCCGTACAACGACCCGGGCTTCGAGCACGTCCGCGTCGGTCCCTATGCCTACGACGTCCGCCGCTGCCCGATGGCGGACTTCCTGGTCGCCCGCGGCGAGCGCGAGCTGTGCCTACGCGCGTTCTGCGGGATGGATTTCCCTCGCGTCGAGGAACTCTGGGGCGCCCGTCTCACCCGCACCACGACCCTGGCGGCGGGCGACGACGCCTGTCGCTTCCGCTACGAGCCGGTGACCGCCGCGTCCCGATCAGCCGGAACCGGGGCGCCCGTGCGAGCGTGATCCTGTCGGGGTGCCGGGTTCGAGACGCCCCGGCCCCTCAGCAGCCGCAGGACTCCCGCACGACCAGGCGCGGGGCGAGGCGGCGGGTCGTCGGCGGCGCGTCGGGGTCGCCGATGCGGGCGAGCAGCATCTGCACCGCGGTCGCCGCGATCTCGCCGAACGGCTGGGCGACGACCGTGAGGCGCGGGGAGAACAGGTCGGCCCAGGCGAAGTCGTCGAACGCGGCCACCGCCACGTCGCGCGGCACCACCAGCCCCGCGTCGCGCAGCGCCTGCATGACGCCGATGGTCATGCTGTTGTTGCCGGCCACGATGGCGGTCGGCGGGTCGTCGAGGGCGAGCAGGCGGTGCACGGCGCGGCGCGCGGGCTCCGTCGCCGACTCCCCGCTGACCTCCAGCTCCGGGTCGGCGGGCAGGCCCCGGCGGCGCAGGGCGTCGCGGTGGCCGTCGCGGCGCTCGGAGGTGGTCGACAGCCCGTCGAGGCCCGCGACCAGCCCGATGCGCGTGTGCCCGTGGTCGGCGAGGTGGCCGGTGAGCGCGGCGGTGGCCTCGCAGTTCTCGCTGCCGACCTGGTCGTGGTCGGCGTCGATGAGGCGGTCGAGCAGCACCGTGGGGACCTGGTGGCGCGCGAGGTAGGCCAGGGCCGCCTCGGGGCGGGCCGACGGCGCGAGCACGACGCCGTCGACGCGGTGGTGGTGCAGGCGGGTGACGACGGTCAGCTCGTACTCGGGGTCCTCGCGCGGGTCGACCAGCAGCAGCGTGTAGCCCGCCTCGGCGGCCGCGGACTCGGCGGCGTGGAGCAGCTCACCGAAGTAGGGGTTGGAGATCGCCGAGAGCACCAGACCCATCGTCGTGGTCCGGGCGGTGGCCAGGGAGCGGGCGACGGTGTTGGGCGTGTAGTGGGTCGCGGCGACCGCCGACAGCACGAGCTCCCGGGTGCGGGCGCGCACCGGGCGGGTGCCGTTGAGGACGTGGGAGACGGTCGCGGTGGAGACACCGGCCATCCGCGCGACATCGGCCATCGTGACCATGCCCGGCTCCCGTCCTCGGCCCCGCGAGGAATTTCTACCCTGTCCGGCCCCTCCTGCACCCGCCCCGCGCAACTGATGCGGTTAAGCGCTTGCGCCTCACGGAGCGCAGTTCTACGGTCACTCGCACCGCCAGTGGCCCAGGTCACGCTCGACGGCGGCGCCGGGATGGCCACGGGGGGCGGGAGGCGCGGATGCGCGGGGCGGCGCAGCGACGGTGGCGGGGTCGGGGACGCGGTCGGGCACCGTCGGTCCTGGCCGCGATCCTGGCGAGCCTGGCGCTCGTCGCCGGCTGCTCGGGCGCGGGAGCGCTCGGGACGGCCGAGGGCGTCGAGACCGTCACGGTCGCGATCGTGTCCAACCCGCAGATGGAGGACGCGATCTCCCTCTCGCCGCAGTTCGAGGCCGAGAACCCGGGGATCCGGCTGCGCTTCGTCTCGCTGTCGGAGAACGAGGCCCGAGCGAAGATCACGGCCTCGGTCGCCACCGGCGGGGGCGAGTTCGACATCGTCATGATCTCGAACTACGAGACGCCGATGTGGGCGCAGAACGGCTGGATCACCGACCTCGAGCCCTACATGGCGCGCACCCCCGGCTACGACCGGGCCGACTTCATCCCGACCGTGCGCGACTCCCTGTCCTACGAGGGGCGGATGTACTCGGTGCCGTTCTACGGCGAGTCGTCCTTCCTCATGTACCGCAAGGACCTCTTCGAGCAGGCCGGCATCCAGATGCCCGCCCAGCCGACGTGGCCGCAGATCGCCGAGTTCGCGGCGCGGCTCGACCAGGGCGAGGGCCAGCGCCGCGGCATCTGCCTGCGCGGCAAGCCCGGCTGGGGCGAGCTCATGGCCCCGCTCGACACGGTGATCAACACCTTCGGCGGGCGCTGGTACGACCCGCAGTGGCAGGCCCAGCTCACCTCGCCCGAGGTGCGCCGGGCGGTGCAGTTCTACGTCGACCTCGTGCGCACCCACGGCCAGCCCGGCGCCTCGCAGTCCGGCTTCTCCGAGTGCGCCACGCAGTTCGGCCAGGGCCAGGTCGCCATGTGGTACGACGCGACGTCGGCCGCGGGCACGGTGGAGGACCCGGAGGAGTCGACGGTCGCCGGGCGCATCGGCTACGCGCCGGCCCCGGTCGTCGCGACGCCGTCGTCGGGCTGGCTCTACTCCTGGGCGCTCGGCATCCCGCAGACCTCCCCGCGCAAGGACGCGGCGTGGCGGTTCATGGCGTGGATGACCGACCGGCAGTACATCCAGCGTGTCGGCCAGGAGATCGGGTGGACCTCGGTCCCGCCGGGCTCACGCCAGTCGACCTACGCGAACCCGGAGTACCAGCGGGTGTCGAACGCCTACGCGCCGCTGATCCTGCAGGGCCTGCAGCGTGCGAACCCGCAGCAGCCGACGGTGCAGCCGGTGCCGTACGAGGGCGTGCAGTTCGTCCGCATCCCCGAGTTCCAGGACCTGGGCACCCGCGTCAGCCAGCAGATCAGCGCGGCGATCGCCGGGCAGATCAGCGTCGACGAGGCCCTGGAGCAGTCGCAGAACTACGCGCAGACGGTGGGGGAGAGCTACCAGCGATGACGACCACGTTGGAACGTCCCGCCCCGGACAAGCAGGCCGGCGGCGCGCCGATGATCGACCGCGCCGAGGGCTGGCGCCGCCGGGCCCCGCTGCTCCCGGCGCTCATCTTCACGATCATCGTCACGCAGATCCCGTTCCTCCTGACGATCTTCTACTCGCTCCAGTCCTGGAACCTCGTCCGGCCGGGCTCGCAGAGCTTCGTCTGGTTCCAGAACTACGCCGACGTCTTCACCGACAGCCAGTTCCGCCAGGTCGCGCTCAACACCGTGGTGATGACGCTGGGCTCGGTGCTCATCGCCGTGGCGTTGGGGCTGGTCCTGGCGCTGCTGCTCAACCGCCAGTTCTTCGGTCGCGGCGTGGTGCGCACGCTGCTGATCACGCCGTTCCTCATCACGCCGGTGGCGGCGGCGCTGCTGTGGCGCACGGTGCTGCTCGACCCGACGCTCGGCCTGGTCAACTTCGTGCTCTCGCCGTTCGGGGCGTCGGGCACCGAGTGGATCAGCGAGTTCCCGCTGGCGTCGGTGATGGCCGCCCTGGTGTGGCAGTGGACGCCGTTCATGATGCTGCTGCTGCTCGCGGGCCTGCAGAGCCAGCCGACCGACCAGCTGGAGGCGGCGCGGGTCGACGGCGCGAACTCGTGGTCGATCTTCCGGGAGCTGACGCTGCCGCACCTGCGGCGGTTCATCGAGCTGGGCGTCGTGCTCGGGACGATCTACCTGGTCAACACCTTCGACACCGTCTACATGATGACCCAGGGCGGGCCGGGTGTCGCCAGCGCCAACCTGCCCTTCTACATCTACCAGCGCGCGTTCCTGGGCTTCGACATCGGTCAGTCGGCGGCGATGGGTGTCGTGGTCGTGATCCTGACGCTGATCGCGGCGACGTTCGCGCTGCGGCTGTTGTTCCGGACGTTCTCGGGTGAGGAGGAGGCGGCCTGATGGCGGTCACGACGAGCACCCCGCCCGACGAGCGGACCCCGGACACCGCCGAGGGCGCGCCCGAGCCCCGGCGGCGGCGCGGCAACGCGGTGGACGTCTGGCTGGGCGTCATCGCCTGGGTGGTCGGCATCGCGTTCTTCTTCCCGGTGTTCTGGATGGTTCTGACCTCCTTCAAGACGGAGGCGGACGCCTACACCCCGACACCGAAGATCATCTTCGAGCCGACGCTGGAGCAGTACGAGGGCGTCTTCTCGTCCGGCATCGGGCCGTACCTCGCGAACTCGGTCGGCGCCACCGTGATCTCCACGCTGCTCGTGCTGCTGCTCGCGATCCCCGCGGCGTTCGCGCTGTCGCTGCGTCCAGTGCAGAAGACGTCCGACGTGCTGTTCTTCTTCATCTCGACCAAGATGCTGCCGGTCGTCGCCGCGATCGTGCCGATCTACGTCGTGGTCAACGAGATCGGGGCGCTGGACAACATCTGGACGCTCATCGTCCTCTACACCGGCATGAACCTGCCGATCGCGGTGTGGATGATGCGCTCGTTCTTCCTCGAGGTCCCCGGCGAGCTGCTCGAGCAGGCGAGCATCGACGGCGCCCCGCTCTGGCGCACGCTGCGCGAGATCGTGCTGCCGATCATCTCGCCGGGCATCTTCGCCACCGCGCTGATCTGCGTGATCTTCGCCTGGAACGAGTTCTTCTTCGCGGTCAACCTCACCGCGGCCAACGCCGGCACGGTGCCGGTGTTCCTGGTCGGGTTCATCACCTCGGAGGGCCTCTACTGGGCCCAGCTCTCCGCGGCGGCGACCCTGGCCGCGCTACCCGTCGTCATCGCGGGCTGGGTGGCGCAGAACAAGCTGGTGCAGGGCCTGTCGTTCGGCGCCGTGAAGTAAGGGGACAGTCCAATGGCCGAAGTGGTGTTCGACCAGGCCTCGCGCATCTACACCCCGGGCGCGAAGCCGGCGGTCGACAGCCTCGACCTCACCGTCGCCGACGGCGAGCTCGTCGTCCTCGTCGGGCCGTCGGGGTCGGGCAAGTCGACGGCGCTGCGGATGCTCGCGGGCCTCGAGCCGATCGACGCCGGCTCGGTGCGCATCGACGGGCGCGACGTCGTCGACGTGCCGTCGAAGGACCGCGACATCGCGATGGTGTTCCAGAACTACGCGCTCTACCCGTCGAAGACGGTCGCGGAGAACATGGCCTTCCCGCTGAAGATGCGCGGGATGGACAAGGAGGAGCGGGGCCGGCGCGTGCGCCAGGCCGCGGAGATGCTCGGGCTCACCGACTTCCTCGACCGCAAGCCCAAGGCGATGTCCGGCGGCCAGCGCCAGCGTGTCGCGATGGGCAGGGCGATCGTGCGGGAGCCGCAGGTGTTCCTCATGGACGAGCCGCTGTCGAACCTCGACGCGAAGATGCGCGTGCAGACCCGCGCGCAGATCGCCGAGCTGCAGAACCGCCTGGCGGTGTCGACGGTGTACGTCACCCACGACCAGGTCGAGGCCATGACGATGGGCGACCGGGTCGCGGTGCTCGCCGACGGCAAGCTGCAGCAGTACGCGACGCCCCCCGAGCTCTACGACCGGCCGACCAACGCGTTCGTCGCCGGGTTCATCGGCTCGCCGGCCATGAACCTGCTCGACCTGCCCCGCTCGTCCACCGGCGTGACCCTCGGCGGCGTCGAGGTCCCGCTGCCGCGCGAGATCTCCGACGCGGCCGGGTCGCGCGACCGGATCACGGTCGGCATCCGCCCCGAGGACTGGGTGCTGGAGAGCACGGACGCCGACGCCGGCTCGGTGATCAAGGCGGTCGTCGACGTCGTCGAGGAGCTGGGCAGCGAGTCCTACCTCTACGCCCACCTCGCCGAGGACACCTCGACCTCGATCGTCGTCCGCGGGCCCGGGCGCGTGAAGGTCCGCTTCGGCGACCCCATCGCCGTGCGCCCGAACCCCGAGGCCCTGCACGTCTTCGACGTCGAGACGGGGCAGCGTCTGCCGTAGCGGCAGGCGTGGCGCCCGCGTCAGCGGTGGGCCATCGCAGACATCCAGTGTCCGTAGCGCCACACGCTCGCCCGGAAATGGCTCGCGCGCCCTGCGCCGAGCGGCCTAGCGTCCGCTCCGTGACCCAGCAGCTCTACGGCTGACCAGAGCCCGCCCCCGCACCGCCGGCACGCCCGCCCGGCGGTGCCCGCGCCCGCCCTCGTCCCGTCCTGCTCCCGGAGTCCGTCATGGCCCACGTCCTCATGGTCGGCGTCGCCGCCCACGGTCACACCCACCCGCACCTGCCCGTGATCGCCGAGCTCGTCTCGCGGGGGCACCGCGTCACCTACGCGATCCCCGCGCCGTTCGCCGAGATGGTCGCGGCGACCGGCGCGACGCCGCTGGTCCACACCTCGGTCCTGCCCGACCAGTCCCGCGGCGAGCAGTGGCCCGCCGACCCCGTCGCCGGCACCGCGCTCTTCCTCGACGAGGCCGTGCTGGCGCTCCCGCAGATCGCCGCGGGACTCGGCCCCGACGGTGCTGACGTCCCCGACCTCGCCCTCTACGACATCGGCGGCTACCCCGCCCCTGTCCTGGCGCGGCGCTTCGGTGTCCCGGCGGTCCAGCTCTCGCCGGCGATGGTCGCCTGGGACGGGTTCGAGTCCGACCTGGCCGACGACCTCGCGTTCCGCCAGGAGCCGGGGTACCGGCGCTACCTCGCGCGCTTCGCGGCGTGGCTCGCCGAGCACGGGATCGACGACGACCCCGAGGAGTTCGTGGGGCGGCCGACGCGGTCGATCGTCGAGATCCCGCGCGCGCTGCAGCCGTGCGCCGACCGCGTCGACCCGGAGATCTACACGTTCGTCGGCCCCGACCTCGCGCGCCGGGCGCAGGACGAGCAGTGGCCCGCGCCCACACGTCCGCTGGTGCTCGTGTCGTTCGGGTCGGCGTACCACGACGAGCCCGACCTGTTCCGGGCCTGCGCGGCCGCGTTCGCGCCGCTGGGCTGGGACGTCGTCCTGGCGGTCGGGCCGCACGTCGACCTCGACGCGCTGGGCGAGCTGCCGCCGAACGTCGCCGCGCACCGGTGGGTGCCGCAGCTCGGGGTGCTGGGGCGCGCGAGCGCGTTCGTGACCCACGCGGGGATGGGCGGCTGCGCCGAGGGGCTGTGGTCCGGGGTGCCGATGATCGCGATCCCGCGGGCGGTCGACCAGTTCGGCAACGCCGCGATGCTCGAGTCGCTCGGCGTCGCCCGGACGGTCCCGGCCGAGGACGCCACGCCCGAGGTCCTGCGGGCGGCCCTCGTGGCGTTGACGTCCTCGCCCGAGGTGGCGGAGCGGGTCGCGGCGCAGCGCGAGGAGCTCCGCCGCGCCGGCGGTGCCGCGGCGGCCGCCGACGTCGTCGAGGCGGTGCTCGGAGGGTGAGCCGTCAGACCTGCACGACGGCGATGTGGTTGCCGTCGGGGTCGCGCATCATGAACAGCGTCGGCGCGCCGGGCGCCTCCATGACGTCGTCGAGATCCACCCCGCCGGCCGCGCGCAGGCGCTCGTGCTCCGCACGCACGTCCGGGGTCTCGACGCCGATGCCGCCCCCGCCGGGTTCGCCGCCCATCGGGGGGTTGAGGGCCAGGCGCGCCGTCGAGCCCGGCGGGGCGACCTCGACCCAGCGGTTCTCGCCGTTCTCCCCGAACCGGGTGTCGCCGCGCAGCTCCCATCCGAGTTTCTCGGTGTAGAAGGCGATGGCGGCGTCCTGGTCGGCCACGGTGAACATGGCGACGCCGAGGTTCGAGACGGTCGTGGTGGGCGTGGACGCGGTCATCGGCACTCCTTCGCCGGCGGTGGACGGAGAACCGGATACGGTACTCGGAGCGGCCGGTCCTGGAAACGGACCACGCTGGGTGTCCGGGCGTCTCCGCCCCGTCACCCGCGGGCCGACCTTCGAGGTGGCCCTCAGGCCACGCCCTCCGGCGAGGCGCCGCTGACCTGGACACCGTCGGCGGTGATGCGCTCGATCTCGGCGAGGTCGTCGGCCGAGAGCGGCACGTCCACCGCCGCGAGCGACCGCTCGATGTTCCGGTCCGAGCGTGCGCCGACGATCGCGACGTCGATGCCGTCCTGCGCCAGCACCCACGCGATCGCGAGCTGCGAGACCTCGCAGCCCTTGTCGGCGGCGAACGACTTCAGCCGCTCCACGACCTCGAGGTTCCTCCGGAACTTCTCGCCCTGGAACGCCGAGGCCTGCGAGCGCCAGTCGGAGTCCTCGAACGTGGTGTCCTCGGTCATGGTCCCGGTCAGCAGGCCCGAGCCGAGCGGGCTGTAGACCAGCGTCCCGATGTCGTGCTCGCGCACGTAGGGCAGGACCCCGTCCTCGATGTGCCGACGGAAGAGGTGGTACGGCGGCTGCAAGGTCTCGACGGGACGTCGGCGGTCGAACGCGGCCATCTGGTCCTGGTCGAAGTTGGAGACGCCGACGTGGCGGATCTTGCCCTCGTCGACCATCTCCTGCAGGTAGCCGGCGGTGTCCTCGAACGGCGTGTCCGTGTCCGGCCAGTGGATCTGGTAGAGGTCGATGTGGTCGATCTTCATCGCCTTCAGCGACGACTCGACGCCCTTGCGCAGCCACTCGCGGCTCGAGTCGCGCGGACGTTCGCCGCCCGGATTGATGCCGCCCTTGGTGGCGATGACGACGGAGTCGCGGTCGCGGTCGAGCTCGCCGCGCAGCGCGTTCGCGAGGACCTCCTCGGCCTGGCCGAACCCGTAGGCCTGGGCGGTGTCGAAGAAGTTGACGCCCAGGTCCAACGCGTGCCGGATCGCCCGCTGCGCCTGGTCGGCGTCGTACGAGCCCCACTCGCCCGAGACCTGCCACGTGCCGAACGCGATCCGCGACACCTGCAGTTCGGTCCTGCCCAGCCTGGTGCTCTCCATACCGCTCGCGTACCCGCGCCCCGGAACGGTCGAACGCGACAGGACCTACCCCGAGATGTAGGCCTCGAGCTGGCTGCGGTGCTCCTCGAGCTGGTCGATGCGGCTCTTCACGACGTCGCCGATGCTGACGATCCCCGTCAGCCTCTCCTCGTCGTCGACCACCGGGACGTGCCGGATACGGCGCTCGGTCATCGTCCGGCTCAGTTCCTGGACGTCGTCGCTCGCCCGGCAGGTGGCGACGACCGTCGTCATAATCTCCCGGACCGGCGCGGTGAGCAGCGCCGCGCCGCGGTGGTGCAGGTGCCGCACGACGTCGCGCTCGGAGACGATGCCCGCCAGCCGGTCGCCCTCGCACACGACGGCGGCGCCGACGTTGCGGGCGGCGAGCACCGAGAGCAGCGAGGTGACGGGAGCATCGGGTTCGACCGTGAGCACGTCGGTCCCCTTGCGGGCGAGCAGGTCCGCGATCCTCATGGCCGTCCCCTTCGTCGGGTGCGCGACAGCCCGAGGATGGCAGGAACCGTCCGTGTTCGACCAGCCCCGAATCGTCGTCAACGTCGTCCGTCGGTCCTGCTCACCAGCACCGCGACGCCGAGCAACGGGCCCGCCAGGGCGGCGACGAGCACCGGCAGCGCCACCCACACCGAGCCCACGCCGACCACGACGAGCACCGCGATCCCCACCGCCTCCGACCCGAACCCGGCCACCGACGTCACCGTCGCCCGGGCCTCGCCGGTGACGGCCTCCTGCACGCGGGTCTCGACGACCACGAGCAGCATCCCCAGCACGCCGTAGCCCACGGCGATCGCGACGAACCCGGGGGCCACGGGCAGCAGCGCGCCGGCGGCGACGGCGAGCGCGGCGCCGGCGAGCAGCACCGCGAGCACCCGGGGCCCGAGCCGCGCGCAGCGACCCGCCAGCGCCGCACAGCCCGCCTCGGCCACGCCGACGACGGCGAGCAGGACCGCGACCAGCGCCGGGGACGCGCCGCCGTCGGCGGCCACGAGCGGCAGATACTCGTCGAAGGCGAGCAGCCCGGTGAGCAGGGCGGTGACCACCACCGCGCGCCGCAGCAGCGCGGTCCGGGAGACGTCGGCGACCCCGTCGCGCAGCGTCGCCCACCAGTCGGCGACCGCCGCCGTGACCCGCCCGGTGGTCCGCGGCGGCCGCTCGCGCGGCGCCTCGGGCAGGGTCAGCGCGAGGGCGCCGCCGGCGAGGGTGGCGGCGCTGCCGACGAGACCCGGCAGCCCGTACCCGCCGCGCTGCACCAACGGCGCGGCGAGCAGCGTGGCGACGAGGATCGCGAGGAGGTATCCGGAGCGGGCGCGGCCCATCAGGGTCGCGTAGCGGTCGGTGGCGTCCCAGCGCTCCAGGGCGTCGTAGACCAGGGCCTCGAGGGTGCCCGAGCCCAGCGCGGTGGCCACGCCCCAGAGCACGAAGCCGACCGCGAAGGCGGCCGTCGAGGGCACGAGGACCCAGAGGGCGAACGCGGCGGCGGTGAGCGCTCCCGACGCGGCGAGCATCCGGCGGCGGGAGGTGACGTCGGCCCAGGCGCCGGAGGGCACCTCGAGGACGAGCGTCGTCAGCGACCAGAGCCCGAACAGCGCGGAGATCGCCGCGTCGGACAGGCCGTGGTCGGCGAAGAGCAGCGCGTACAGCGGGTAGAGCGGCACGAACTGGCCGAGCGCCTCGACGGCGACGACCCGGGCCGTGAACCCGCGCGGCACCCGCGCCGTGCGCGGGCGGGGCGATCAATGTCGGCGGAAGAGGTTCTGCACGTCCCCGACTCTACGTGCGTGATCTTCTGAGGTATAGCTCAGAAGATTGCGCACGTAGGAGAGTGGCGGGCATGAGCGAGCAGCCGCCGACCCCGACCGGCGACAACCCCTACCTGCAACGCGCGTACGGACTCGCTGGGCCCGAGGACGCCCGCGCGCTCTACGACGAGTGGGCCCGGCGCTACGACGCCGACCTCGCCGACGCCAGCCAGGACTACGTCGCGCCGCGGCTGGCCGCCGACACCGTCGTGCGCGTCGCGGGCACCGACGGCACCGTGCTCGACGCCGGCTGCGGGACCGGGCTGGTCGGCGCCGAGTTGGCGCGGCGGGGCGTGGCGGTGATCGACGGCGTCGACGTCTCGCCCGGGATGCTCGAGCAGGCCCGCGCCACCGGGGCCTACCGCTCGCTCGAGCCGGCCGACCTGACCCGCCCGCTGGACACGCCCACCGACGCCTACGACGTCGTCGTCTGCGTCGGCACGCTCACCCACGGGCACGTCGGCCCGGAGGTGCTGCCGGAGTTCGTGCGCATCACCCGCCCCGGCGGGCACGTGGTCGCCACCGTGCTGGGCGACGCCTGGGACACCGGCGGGTACCGCGCCGCCGTGGACGACCTCGTGTCGGCCGGACGGGCGGAACTCGTGTCGGCCGATGCGACGCCCTACCGGGCGGGGGCGGGCGTCGAGGCGCGGATGCTGGTGCTGACCGCCCGCTGAAGGATAGAACGGTGCCCATGAGCACCGGGTCAGACAACGAGGCCACGGCCGACGAGCCCGAGATCCTCTGGCGGCCCGACGAGGCGACGGTCCGGCAGGCGCGGATCACCGCGTTCGCCGAGCGCGTCGCCCGGGAGCACGGCGTCACCGTCGAGAGCTACGACGACCTCTGGCGCTGGTCGACCAGCGACCTGCCGGCGTTCTGGGGCACGCTCGCCGACCACCTCGGCGTGCGCTTCCACGACGCGCCGCGCACCGTGCTGGGCGACGAGGGCATGCCCGGGGCGCAGTGGTTCCCGGGCGCCACGCTGAACTACGCCGAGCACGCCCTGTGGCCCACCGAGGGCGGGGCGGACGGCGACATCGCGATCGTCGCGGTGCGCGAGGACGGGCGGCGGGTCGCGCGCACCTACGGCGAGCTGCGGGCCGACGTCGCCCGCGCCCGCGCCGGGCTCGTCGCGCTCGGGGTCGGCCGCGGCGACCGCGTCGTCGCGCTGGCCCCGAACACCGTCGAGACGCTCGTCGCCTTCCTCGCCGCGGCGTCGCTGGGCGCGACGTGGTCGTCGTGCTCGCCGGACTTCGGCACCCGCGCCGTCGTCGACCGCTTCGCGCAGATCGAGCCGTCGGTGCTCGTCGCCGTCGACGGCTACCTCTACAACGGCAAGGGCTACGACATCCGCGCCACGGTCGGCGAGCTGCGCGGGCAGCTGCTCACCCTCTCCGCGGTCGTCGGCGTCGACTACCTGGCCGAGGGCGCGTGGTCCGGGCACGACGACGTCCTGGGCTGGGCGTCGTTCACCGACCACGCCGACGCCGAGCTCGCCGTCGACCCCGTGCCGTTCGACCACCCGCTGTGGATCCTCTACTCCTCGGGCACCACCGGGCTGCCCAAGGGCATCGTGCACTCGCACGGCGGGATCGTCGTCGAGCACCTCAAGTCGCTCGCCCTCCAGCACGACCTCGGTCCCGGCGACCGGTTCTTCTGGTTCACCACCACCGGCTGGATGATGTGGAACCTGCTGATCAGCGGGCTTCTGGTCGGCGCCACAATCGTCGCCTACGACGGCAGCCCCGGTCACCCCGACCTCGACGTGCTCTGGCGCATGGCCGCCGACGAGGGCGTGACGCTGTTCGGGACGTCGGCGTCGTTCGTGCAGTCGTGCCTCAAGGCCGGGCTGCGCCCGTGCGACGCGTTCGACCTGTCGGCGATCCGCTCGGTCGGCTCCACAGGCTCGCCGCTGTCGTCGGAGGGCTTCGACTGGCTCCGCGACGCGATCGGCGGTCAAGGGGAGCACGCCGACAGGATCCAGATCGCGTCCGTTTCCGGTGGCACCGACGTCTGCGCGGCGTTCGTCGGCGTGGCGCCGACCGTGCCCGTGTGGCGCGGCGAGATCTCGTGCCGGGCGCTCGGCGCGGCGGTCGAGGCGTTCGACCCGCAGGGCAACCCGATCGTCGACGAGGTCGGCGAGCTCGTCATCACCCGCCCCATGCCCTCGATGCCGGTGATGCTGTGGAACGACCCGGACGGCAGCCGGATGCACGAGTCGTACTTCGAGGACTTCCCCGGCATCTGGCGTCACGGCGACTGGCTGCTGGTCACCCCGCGCGGCTCGTGCGTCATCCGCGGGCGCAGCGACTCGACGCTCAACCGCGGCGGCGTGCGCATGGGTACCGCGGAGTTCTACGAGGTCGTGGAGTCGTTCGACGAGGTGCTCGACTCGCTGGTCATCGACACCTCCGGGCTCGAGGGCGCCCGCGACGGCGGCGAGCTCCTGTGTTTCGTCGTGCTCGCCGAGGGCGTCGCGTTCGACGACGTCGAGGGGCGGCTCAAGAAGGCGCTGCGCTCGCAGCTCTCGCCGCGGCACGTGCCCGACCGCTTCCTGGTCGTCGACGACATCCCGCGCACGCTCAACGGCAAGAAGTCCGAGGTGCCGGTGAAGCGCATCCTGGCCGGCACGCCGGCGGAGAAGGCGGTCAGCAAGGATGCGCTGCGCAACCCCGAGGCCCTCGAGACGGTCGTCGCGCGGGCCCGTGACTAGGGCGGTGCCCCGCAGCGAGCGCCCTGTCGGCGTGCTCCTCTGACTCGGTGCTAGGCGTCCGAGGCCGTTCGCGTCTCGGCGGGGACGACCTCGGACAGCGTGACCGTGGCGCCGAGCACGGCGCCACGGTCGTCGCGGCGCGACGAGACCAGGACGTCGAAGCAGCGGGGCCGCTCCGGTGCGGGGCACGGCACCTCGATGCGGGCCGGGGCGGGGAGGTCACCGCGCAGCGCGGCCCGGATCGCGGCGGCGACGGCGGCGCTCTGCGGGTCGGACGCGGCGTCGCACAGCCCCAGGTACGACCGGCCGACGCCGGCGCGGGTGGGGTCGCCGCCGTTGGCCAGGCAGAACTCGTGCCAGGCCGGGTTGACCCACACGATGGTCCCCGCGGTGTCGAGCAGGGCGGTCTCCACAGGGTGGTCCGGCACGACGCGGCGGGTTCCGTTGCCCCGCGGCCCGCCGGGCGTCGCGACGACGGCGTCGTCGCCCTCCGGCCGCGCGAAGAGGACGTCGCGCGCGGCCCGGACGGCGGCATCGAGCTCGTCCGCCTCCGCCCGCAGGGCGGCGCGGGTCTCCGGGTCGGAGAGGCCGGCGCGGGCCAGCAGGCGGAGCACCACGCGCTGGACCCGGTCGAGGGAGTGGGTGGTGAGCCGCAGGGCCACCCGCTCGGTCACCGCGATCCGGGCGGAGCTCAGGGCGGCGCGGGCCGTGTCGGCCGGGATGACCGCGAGGTCGTGGTTGGTGATCATCGGTCCGCGGCCTTCGAGAGGTCGGCGTCGCCGTGGTGGTGTGCGGGTCCGGGGCGTGGGGGCGTCATCGGCACCTCTGGTGGGCCGTCGTGTCCGTGGTGGTGGCGTTTTCTCCGATGGTCTGGGCCGTCCGGAGGAGTGGTGGTTCCCCGACGGCGCGATCACATCTCCGGGAGAGTGCGGCGACTATTCACGGAAATGTTTGCGGGCGCAAACCCAATGCACGCCGCGGCCGACCGGATCGATCACGGTGTTCGCCCGGCGGCGCTCGCGGCTCGTCCATCGGCCAGTCTCACGCTCAACGACACCTCGTGGAGCGAGGCGTCACGGCGATGTCGAGCCAAAGGACGCCAGTCGGGGAATCGTTTTCGCACGACCGGTCGACGCATTCTTCAGTGAATGTGAGTTCACGCGGACGTCGCCATCTCGACGAGGTCATCGGCGTCGGCGAGGGGCGCATCCGTCTTCTCCCGCACCTCGTCGGGCTCCACGCCGGGCGCCAGCTCGCGCAGGACGAAGCCGCCGGGCGTCACGTCGACGACGGCGAGGTCGGTGATCACGCGGGAGACGACGCCGCGGCCGGTCAGGGGCAGCGAGCACGTCTCGACGAGCTTGGCCGCGCCCTTCTTCGTCACGTGCTCCATGACCACCAGCACGCGGCGGGCGCCGTGCACGAGGTCCATCGCGCCGCCCATGCCCTTGACCATCGCGCCGGGCACCGCCCAGTTGGCGATGTCGCCGTTGACGGCCACCTGCATCGCGCCGAGGACGGCGATGTCGACCTTGCCGCCGCGGATCATCCCGAACGACAGCGCGGAATCGAAGAACGAGGCGCCCTCGCGCACGGTCACGGTCTCCTTGCCGGCGTTGATGAGGTCGGGGTCGACCTCGTCCTCGGTCGGGTAGGGACCGACACCGAGCAGCCCGTTCTCCGAGTGCAGCAGCACGTCGACGCCCTCGGGCAGGTGGTTGGGGATCAGCGTCGGCAGGCCGATGCCGAGGTTGACGTAGGAGCCGTGCGTCAGCTCCCGCGCGGCGCAGGCGGCCATCTGCTCGCGGGTCAGGGCCATCTCAGGACTCTCCCCCCGAAGAAGGACGCAGTGTGCGCTTCTCGATGTGCTTGGTGGTGACCTGCTCGCCGGTCAGCTCCACCACGCGGTGGACGAAGATGCCGGGCACGTGGACCTCGTCGGGGTCGATCTCGCCGGGCTCGACGAGCTGTTCGACCTCGGCGATCGTGGTGCGCCCGGCCATCGCGGCGAGCGGGTTGAAGTTGCGCGCGGAGCGGTGGAACACGAGGTTGCCGTGGCGGTCGCCCCTGGCCGCGCGCACGAGGCCGAAGTCGCAGACCAGCGAGCGCTCGAGGACGAACGGCACCCGCTGGCTCGTCCCGTCTTCCTGGCGTACCTCGAACTCGCGGACCTCCTTGGGCGGCGAGGTCACCGCCACCGACCCGTCGGGGTGGTAGCGCCAGGGCATCTCGCCGTCGGCGACCCACGTCCCGACCCCGGCCGGGGTGTAGAAGGCGGGGATGCCCGAGCCGGCCGCGCGCATCCGTTCGGCCAGCGTGCCCTGCGGGGTCAGCTCGACCTCGAGCTCGCCGGCCAGGTACTGGCGCCCGAACTCCTTGTTCTCGCCGATGTAGGACGCGACGACGCGGGCGATGCGGTGCTGCTCGAGCAGGATGCCCAGGCCCCAGCCGTCGGTGCCGCAGTTGTTCGACGCGACGTGCAGGTCGGTCGCCGAGCCGCGCGAGATGGCGTTGATGAGCACGATCGGCACGCCGGACAGCCCGAACCCGCCGACCGCCAGCGAGGCGCCGTCGCCGATGTCGGCGACGGCCTCGTCGGCCGAGGCGACGGTCTTGTCGATGGTCACGAAACCCCCTTCGCGTGCTCGCGCAGCAGCGGCGTGACGACGTCGGGTCGCTGGTAGGACGCGAGGTGCGCGGCGTCGGTGATGCACTCGAGCCGGGCGCCCGGGATGCCATCGGCGAGGACCTGCTGGTGTTCCGGAGGCGTCGCCGGGTCCTCGACGCCGGCGACCACGAGCGTCGGCACGCGGATACCGCCGAGCTCATCGACGACGTCCCAGTCCGCGATCGCCTCCGCACAGCCGGCGTAGCCCTCGGCGGGCGTCGAGGCGATGAGGTCGCGCATGCGGGCGACGGTGTCGGGCTCGGCCTTGGCGTAGTCCTCGGTGAACCAGCGCGCGACGACGGCGTCGGCGACGGCCGCCACCCCGTCCGCGCGGACCGTCTCGGCCCGCTGCCGGAAGGTCTCGGCGTTGGGGAAGCGCGCCGCGGTGCACAGCATCGCCAGCGTGCTCGCGCGCTCCGGAGCGTGCAGGCCGATCCACTGCACGATCGCGCCGCCCAACGACACGCCGGCGAACGAGGCGCGATCGACGCCGACCTCGTCGAGGGTCTCGAGGACGTCGCGGGCGAGGTCCTCGATGCGGTAGGGCCCGTCGGGCACCGGCGAGCCGCCGTGGCCGCGCGTGTCGATGGTGATCACGCGGAACTCGTCGGCGAGCTCGCGGCGCTGTGGCGCCCACATGTCCACCGTGCTGCCCAGCGAGCACAGCAGGACCAGGGCGGGCGCGTCGTCGGGACCCTCGATGACGTGGTGGAGCTTCACGGCCCCACCGTGCCCCGTCACCGCACCCGGTGAACCGTCGCTTCCGCCCATCAGGAGTCCAGCTTCGAGGGATGGCGGGTCAGGGCCGTCACCTCGACGTCCATGTAGGGGAAGAGCGGGAGGCTGGTGAGCAGCTCGTGGAGCTCGTCGGCGGAGTCGACGTCGAAGCGGCTGACATTGGCGTAGCGCCCGACCACCCGCCACAGCTCGGGCCACTTGCCGGCGCGCTGGATCTCGTGCGCGCGGGCCTTCTCCCGCGCGCGGAGGTCGTCGGCGGTGGCCTGCGGCATGTCGTGGGGGAGGCGGACGTCCATGCGGACGAGAAACTGCACCTGGTGCTCCGAGTGGTCGAGTCGAGGCGGATCGAGCGTGTGGTGTTACGGACGCTCAACGTCAGCGGTGGCCCACCGCTGACAGGAGCACTGGCCCGTCCGGTCTAGCGGTCGGCGCGGTAGTGCGCCAGCTTGTCGGGGTCGATCGCGACCCCGAGGCCCGGGCCCTGGCGGGCGGCGGCGCGGCCCTCGGCGATCACCGGCGGTTCGGTCAGGACGTCGTCGGTCATCACCAGGAAGTTGGTGACCTCCACGGGGTGGCGGGCCAGGCTCCGCAGCCCGCAGGCGAGGGCGGTCGAGGCGACGGTGCCGAGCATCCCGTCGATCTGGTTGCCGACGACCGTGGCCACGCCGAGCCCCTCGCACAGCCCGACGATCTTGGCGGACTCGGTGAAGCCCGTGCGCGCGACCTTGACGCTGATGGCCTCGGCGTCGCCGTCGAGCAGCGAGCGGGCGACCCCGCCGAGGGTGATCGTCGACTCGTCGCCGACCACCGGGATCGGGCTCGCGCGCACGATCCGGCGGCGGCCGAGGACGTCGTCGGCGGGGTTGGGCTCCTCGAGCATCGTGACGTGGAAGTCGGCGAGCCGGCGGGCGGCGACGATCGCGGTGTCGGCGTCCCAGCCGCGGTTGGCGTCGGCGTACAGCTCGACGGCGTCGCCGAGCTCCTGGCGCAGTGCCCGCACCACGGCCATGTCCTGGGCGAGGTCCCGCCCGACCTTGACCTTGAACGCCTCCACCCCGTACTCGTCGCGCATCTCGACGGCGTCGGCGACCATGGCCGCCGGCGTCCCCAGCCCGATCATGTGCGCGACGGCCACCTCGTCGGCGGCGTGCCCGAGCAGCACGTGCACGGGTTGGCCGCAGGCCTGGCCGATGAGGTCCCACAGCGCGACGTCGATCGCGCCGCGCGCGGTGTTGTTGGCGACGGTCCGTCCCATCTCGGCGCGGAGGCGCTCGCGGGCGAAGGGGTCGGCGCCGACGAGCAGGGGCGCGAACAGCTCGTGCACGGCGGCGACGATGGAGTACGCGGTCTCGCCGTAGGTGTAGGGCCGCGGCGGGGCCTCGCCGTGCCCCACCAGCCCGTCGTCGGTGGTGATCCGCACGAGGACGTGGTCGGCGGCGTGGGCGGTGCCGCTGGCGAAGGCGAACGGCCGCCGGAACGGGATGGCGAGGGGGATCGCCTCGACGCTCGTGATCTTCATGGTCGGGTGGCTCCGGGCTGGTCGGGGCGGCACAGGACGGCGAGCGCCCGGGCCAGGGCGGGGGACGGGTCGTCGCGGCGCCAGGCCAGGGCGACGTCGGTGGTGACGGGGTCGTGGCCGGGAGATGGGGGCTCGTCGATCTCGAGGTAGCGCACCCCGGCGACGCCCACCGCGAGCACCGAGGACGGCAGCAGCGCCACGCCCGCGCCCGCGGAGACGAGCGCCAGGACGATCGAGGTCTGGTCGGCGGAGTGCGTGCGGCGGGGTGTGAACCCCGCCGCCCGGCACGCCCGCGCCGCCGCCTCGCCGACCACCGACCCGGGCGGGGCGTAGACGACGAAGTCCTCGTCGGCGAGGTCGCCCAGCCGGGTGGGCGCCGGGTCCTCGCAGCGAGGGCGTCCCTCGCTGCGCGGCACGCAGCCGGGGCGTCCCTCGCTCTCCACGGCGAGCCGGTGTCCCGCGGGCACGGCCAGGACGAGGTGCTCGCGGGCCAGGACGTGACGCGCGATCGCGGGGTCGGACACCGGCGCGCGCAGGACGGCGAGGTCGATGCGATGGTCGGCGAGCGCCGCCTCGAGGGCCGGGGTGAGCATCTCGGTGACGAAGGCCAGCTCGAGGCCGGGCGCCTCGTCGGCCAGCCGGCGCACGAGGTCCGGGACGTACCGGTACGTCGCGAGCCCCGTCGCGCCCACCCGCAGGCGCCCCAGCGCGCCCGCCGCGACACGGCCCACCTGGTCGCGGGCCGCGTCGAGCGAGGCGAGGATGCGCACGGCCTCGGGCAGCAGCGCCTCCCCGGCGGCCGTGAGGTCGACCCGCCGGGTGGTGCGCTCGAACAGCGGGGCGCCGAGCTGCGACTCGAGCTGCCGGATCGCCTGGGACAGCGGCGACTGGGCGATGTGCAGCCGCTCGGCGGCCCGCCCGAAGTGCCGCGTCTCGGCGACCGCGACGAAGTAGCGCAGCTGGCGCGTCTCCACGCCTACGACTCCGGCTCCAGCACGAAGTCCCGGTCGGAGCGGATCTCGGCGCCGTTGCCGGTGGGCTGCGGGTCGAGGGTGAGCTCGGGCTTGTCGGCCGAGGCGACGTCGTTGCCCAGGTAGGGGTCGCCGGTGAAGAACAGCTGGCTGGTCAGCGTCCGGTGGCCCGGGGCGGCGACGAGCAGGTGGATGTGGGCGGGGCGCCACGGGCTCCACCCGGCGGCCTGGGTCATCTGTCCGGTCGGCCCGTCGAGCGGGATCGTGTACGGCGCGGGCTTGCGGGTGTGGAGCTCGTAGCGGCCCTGGTCGTCGCACCGCACGACGCCGCGCAGGTTGCCGGCCGGGGGCCTCGAGGCGAAGCCGGAGTACCAGCCCTCGTCGTCGGTGTGCCAGATGTCGACGGTCGCGCCGGCCAGCGGGGTGCCGTCGGTGGAGGTCACCTGGCCGACCAGGATCATCGGCGTGCCCGGCTCGTCCTCGCGCATGGGCAGCGTGGCGGGCGAGTCGAGCTGCGCCTGGTCGGGCAGCCAGAACGGGCCGAGGATCGTGCCGACCGAGCCCTGCTGGCTGCGCGCGGCGACCTTCTCGACCTCGTGCTCGAGGTAGACGTCGAGGAACAGGGGCCACTCGCCGGTGTCGCTGACGGCGATCAGCCACTGCTTGAACGCGTCGAACTCGGCGTAGGTGACCTCGTGGTCGCGGATCGCGGCGCGGATGCCCTCGAGCGCGGCCCCGACGACGGTCGCGACGCGCTGCGGGTCGGCGCCGCCGGCGGCGGGCCCGCGGAGGTTGGACAGACCGGCGCGTGCGGACTCGGTGGCGTGGGCGCCGGCGGTGACGGCAGCCGAGGGGGAGGTGGGGGGGACGGACTGGTGCTCGGTGGTGGTCACGGGGCGCTCCGCAGGGGTGGTGGTGGCTCGGCGATGACCCGCCTGCCACCCGAGCGTGACACGGACCATCCCGGACGAGAAAGCGCCGAATCGAGAACGATCGAGATGTGGGGCATCTGAGTTGGCGGGCGGGGGAGAGCGCCGACACGGCGGCGTGCCGCGCACCGACGGGGGCAATACGGTCGGCGGTACGCAGGGCGCTCACCGAGGCGTGGGCGGCGGGGACGTTCCCGGGAGGCAGCGACATGAGCGAGGGCACGGATCCCTCGACGATGCGGCAGGTCCTGGGGCACTTCCCCAGCGGCGTCACCATCGTCACCGGCACGACGCCGGACGGGCCGGCGGGCTTCACGTGCCAGTCGTTCTCCTCGCTCTCCCTCGACCCCCCGCTGGTGCTCGTGCTGCCCGGGCGCTCCTCGTCGAGCTGGCCGCGGATCGAGGCGACCGGCCGCTTCGTCGTCAACGTCCTCTCCGCCGAGCAGGAGGAGCTCTCGACGACGTTCGCGCGCTCGGGCGGCGACAAGTTCGCCGGCGTCGCCTGGCACCCCTCCGGGCTGGGCTCGCCGATCCTCGACGGGGCCACCGCCTGGATCGACTGCACCCTGTACGCCGTGCACGACGGCGGCGACCACCTCATCGTCGTCGGGGCCGTGCACGACCTCGGCGCGCCCGGCGACCCGCCACTGGTGTTCCACCGCGGCGGCTACGCCCGCACGAGCCCCGTCGGGGCCGGGGAGTGAGCGAGCCACGGAGTGGCGCCCCGGCCGGATGCGGCCCGCTCGCCGACGTCCGGGTGCTCGAGCTCGGGACGATCGTCGCCGGACCGTTCGCGGGGCGGCTGCTCGCCGATTACGGCGCGGACGTCGTGAAGATCGAGCCGCCGGGCGGCCAGGACCCCATGCGCGACTGGGGCCAGGAGTCCTACCGGGGCCACCGGCTGTGGTGGACCGTCCACGCCCGCAACAAGCGCTGCGTCACGCTCGACCTGCGCTCGGAGCGCGGCCAGGAGATCTTCCTGCGTCTGGTCGAGGGTGCCGACGTCGTCGTCGAGAACTTCCGGCCCGGGACCCTGGAGCGCTGGAACCTGGGCTGGGACCGGCTGTCGGCGGTGAACCCGGGGCTCGTCCTGGGGCGCGTGTCGGGCTACGGGCAGACCGGCCCGTACGCGGAGAAGGCCGGCTACGCCTCGGTCGCCGAGGCGCTCTCCGGGCTGCGCTACATCAACGGCTACCCGGGGCAGGCGCCGCCGCGGATGGCGATCTCGCTGGGCGACTCGCTGGCCGGGATGGTCGCGGTGCAGGGCATCCTCGCCGCGCTGCACCGGCGGACGGTCACCGGTGAGGGCCAGGTCGTCGACGTCGCGCTCACCGAGGCGTGCCTGTCGGTGCTGGAGTCGGTGATCCCGGAGTACGACAAGCTCGGCCGTGTGCGCCAGCCGGGCGGCACGCGGCTCGAGGGGATCGCGCCGTCCAACGTCTACCGCACCGCCGACGCGCTGTGGCTGGTCGTCGCGGCCAACCAGGACACCGTGTTCCGCCGGCTCTGCGCGGCCATGGGCCGCCCCGAGCTCGCCGACGACCCCCGCTACGCCGACCACCGCGCCCGCGGCGTGCACCAGGACGAGCTGGACGCGCTCGTCGGCGCGTGGGTCGGCTCGCTGCCGGCCGACGAGGTGCGGCGCGTGCTGGACGAGGCCGGCGTGATCTGCGGGCCGATCAACACGGCCGCCGAGATCGTCGCCGACCCGCAGTTCCGCGCGCGGGGGATGCTCGTGGCGCACCACGACGAGCGGTTCGACGAGGACGTGCTGGGGCCGGGCGTCGTCCCGACGTTCTCGGCCACACCCGGCGCGGTGCGCTGGGCCGGGCCGCCGGTGCCGGGGCACCACAACGCCGAGGTCTACGGCGAGCTCGGCCTGTCGCCCGACGACCTCGCCGCCCTGGCCGAGGAGAAGGTGGTCTAGGAGGCCTCGGCGTCCTTCTTGATCGACGCCAGGTTCTTCTCCGCGCTGGAGCCCATCGCGCGCTCGAGCCCCCATCGCGGCACCGGGACGGTGACCTCCATCGTCGAGGACATCTCCACGCGGGACCCGCCGTCGCCCCGGGAGTGGATGCGGTAGGCGATCGTGCTCTCCTCGATCAGCTTGCCCGCGACGCAGGTCAGGGTGATCGCGTCGTCGGTGTAGCTCACCGCGTAGGTCGACGTCGTGGTGAACCCGATGGCGCCCAGCGTCACGTCGATCTTCGCCGGGCGGCCGTGCTCGTCGTGCTCGGTGACCCGGGCGGACTTGGCCTCGTTGGCCCACCGGTCGGTGTTCTCGAGGTCCGAGATCACCTCCACGACCCGCGACACGGGGGCGTCGATCTCGATCGACCTGGTCACCGGCTTGCTCACGGGTCTCCCTCCGACGGCGGTCAGCTCCCCACTACCCCGTGCCGAGGGTGGGTATCCGGTCGGCGTGGGTGGTGACCGGGCACTCGAGGACGCGATCGGTGAGCTGCTCGACCGCCGGGCGCCCGGAGCGACGATCTGCCCGTCCGAGGCCGCGCGGCGCGTCGACCCCGGACGCTGGTGTGAGCTCGTGCCGGACGCCCGGCGCGTCGCCGGCCGGCTCGTCGCGGACGGGCGGATCGAGATGACCCAGCGCGGCGAGGTCGTCGACCCCGCGACGGCCCGCGGCCCGGTCCGCCTGCGACGCCCGAGTGACGCGGTCGAGAGGCCGGGAGACGATCGGCGATCCTAGGCTCGACGGGTGATGTTCGGAGCCCTGCGGCGCATCCTGCGCGCCCTCATCGCCCTGCCGGCGCCCGCGCGGCGCGCGCTGGCCGGCCCCGCGGTCACCCGCGACGGGCAGGTCCTCGACCTCGACGTGCAGCTCGTGCTGCGCCTGCTCGGGCTGGTCGCCGGGGGCGACGAGCCGTCGCTGGTCGAGCAGCGACGGGCCACCGACCGGGCGGCGGGACTGGCCTGGTCGGCCACGCCCGGCGTCACCGCCCGCGAACTGATGCTGCCGGTGCCGGTCGGGCCCGGACGTGACGAGCCGGGCACGCTGCCGGCCTGCCTCTACGAGCCCGCCGAGGTCGGCGACGGGCCGGCCGGGATGCTCGTGCACTTCCACGGCGGGGGGTTCGCGCTGGGCAGCATCGCCTCGAGCGCGCCGCTGTGCCGGGCACTCGCGCACCAGGCCGGGGTCCGGGTGCTGTCGGTGGAGTACCGGCTGGCGCCCGAGAACCCGTTCCCGGCGGGGCTGGCGGACGCCGCGGCGGCACTGCACCACGTGCTGACCCACCGCGAGGAGTTCCGCGCGACGTCGGTGGCCGCGGGCGGGGACTCGGCCGGGGCGAACCTCGCGCTCACCGCCGCGCACCAGCTCGCCCGCCACGGCGAGGAGACCGCGGCGTTCGTGCTCGCGCTGTACCCGGTGACCGACGCCGGGCGCGTCGGCGGGTCGCGGGAGCTGTTCGCCGAGGGCTTCGGGCTACGCACCGCGGACATCGAGGTGTTCGAGCGCTACTACCTGCCCGACGGCCTCGACGTCATCCGGCCCACCGGCCTGCTCGAGGCCCAGGACCTCGCGATCATGCCGCCCTGCTACGTCGCGACCGCCGGCTTCGACCCGCTGCGCGACGAGGGCGAGGAGCTCGTGGCGGCGCTGCGCGGCGCCGGCGTGCCGGTCGTGTCGCGGCGCTTCCCCGGGCTCGTGCACGGCTACGCGGGCTTCGCGGGCCTCGTGCCGGCGGCCCGCGATGCCGTGCTCGACGCCGCCTCGGCCCTGCGCGCGGGCCTGGCGCTGCGTGCCGCACGTGCGTGATCTTCTGAGCTATAGCGCAGAAGATCACGCACGTAGGAGGCCAGCTGCTCCCGGCCGGGCCGGCGCCGAAGGCAGCAGACGGACACGTCCCCTATAAGGCACGCAGCCAGTCAGATTTCGGGTCACGGCTGCCACCAACGCCGCCAGCCCACCACGACACCGTGGACCGGCCCAGAAAGCCTCACAGTCAGTGGTCGAGCGTCTGCATCGCCGCGGCGGGGTAGCGCTCGCCGCTGGCGACACCCACGGGCGCGACCTCCTCGATCGCTGCGAACTCCTCGCTCGTCAGGGTCACGTCGACCGCGCCGACGTTCTCCTCGAGGTAGCGACGGCGCTTGGTGCCGGGGATGGGGACGATGTCCTCCCCCTGGGCCAGCACCCACGCGAGCGCGAGCTGGGTCGGGCTGACGCCCTTGCGCTCGGCCAGCGCGTTCACCTCGTCGAGCACCCGCAGGTTGGCCTGCAGCGCCTCGCCCTGGAACCGCGGCGAGTTGCGGCGCCAGTCGCCCTCCGGCAGATCCTCGGTGGAGCGGATCGTGCCCGCGAGGAAGCCGCGGCCGATCGGGCTGTAGGGCACGAAGCCGATGCCCAGCTCGCGGCACGCCGCGAGCACGCCGTTGTCCTCGACGTCACGGGTGAACAGCGAGTACTCGGTCTGCACGGCGCTCATCGGCGCGGTGGCGTGGGCGCGGCGGATGGTCTCCGGGGCGGCCTCGGAGATGCCGAGGTGGCGCACCTTGCCGGCCGTGACGAGCTCGCCCAGCGCGCCCCAGGTCTCCTCGATCGGGACGTCGGGGTCGACGCGGTGCTGGTAGTAGAGGTCGACGTGATCGGTGCGCAGGCGCTGCAGCGAGCCGTCGATCTGCCCGCGCAGGTAGTCGGGGCGCCCGTTGACCCGCCCGGTGCCCTGGCCGTCGGGGCCGATCTCGTTGCCGAACTTGGTGGCGATGACGACCTCGTCGCGCCGCGGGCCCAGCACCGAACCGAGCAGCTCCTCGTTGGTGTGCGGGCCGTACATGTCGGCGGTGTCGAAGAAGGTGACGCCGAGCTCGAGGGCGCGCTCGAGCGTCGCGCGCGACTCGGCGTCGTCCTGACCGCCGTAGGCGAAGGTCATGCCCATGCAGCCCAGGCCCAGCGCGGAGACGCGCAGGCCCTGGCCGCCGAGGATTCGTTGCTCCATGCCGCGTGGCTGCCCCGGGCCACGGTGCCCTGAACGTGTGGCCTCACGCTGACCCGCGGGGCGTGACGGGCCTGGCACGGTGACCGGGTGCGTGTGGTGCTGACGGTGCTCGTGGTCCTCGTCCTCTCGCTGGCCGCCGGGCCGGGCGCGGTCGCCGACCCGGGCCTGGTCGTCGGCGACGGCGCGCCGGTCGCGCCCGGGGCCACCGTGCGGGCGCAGATGGGCTGCGAGGAGCCGACGACGGCACCGGCCACCGGGCCCGGGGTCACCGGCGGCCCGTGGGAGCGCGACCCCGAGGGCCACCAGCCCTGGGCCGTCTTCTCGACGATCACCGTCGCGCCGGACGCCGCGCCCGGCCCGGTCACCGTGACCGCGACCTGCGGGGACCGGCCCCTGACCGCGACGCTCACCGTCGCCGACACCGGCTCGGGGAGCACCACCACCCGGCTGCTCGCCGGCGCGGGCATCCTGCTCGCCGTCGTCGCCGCGATGGTGCTGCTGCAACGACGGCGGCGGGGGACGTCGACGCGCTGAGGTGTGCGAGCAATGCGGCTTTGCTGGCGTTCAACGCCAGGATCGCCACATCCTCGCTCGCACGACACGCCGTGGTCGGCCGCCACCCTCCTCGAGGACGTCGCCCCCCTCGCCGCCGGACGGCGCGTGGAGCACCCGGCCGGCGGAGATGCCCGCGGCGATCACCGAGCCGATCGAGCGCTCGGCGACGTCGGCGGGACACCGTTCGGCGACGATGAACGCCGTGGGCAGATCGTTGACCGTCGCCGCGGCCCAGCCCGCCTGCCAGGCCCGCGACCCCGCGTCCAATGTCGCTACCCACGCCGCGGCCGTGCGCGCCGCGCGGGCGCGGGTGGTGGTGTTCCCCGAGCTGTCACTGACCGGGTACGAGCTCGATGCCGACGCGGTGGACTGCGACGACCCGGTGCTCACCCCGCTGGTCGCCGCCTGCGGTGATGCCGGCACGCTCGCGCTGGCCGGTGCACCGGTGGAAGAGCCGGAGGGGCGCTTCATCGCCGTGCTCGCCGTGGACGGCGCGGGAGCGAGGGTGGCGTACCACAAGACCTGGCTGGGTGGCCGCGAACCGGAACACTTCGTCGCCGGGTCCGGGCCGGCCGTGCTCGAGATCGACGGCTGGCGCGTCGGGCTCGGCATCTGCAAGGACACCGGCGCCGCCCGGCACACCGCCGGCACCGCCGCCCTCGACGTCGACGTCTATGTCGCCGGACTCGTGCACCACGCCGACGAGCTCCCCGAACAAGAAGCCCGGGCCACCGTCATCGCACGCGCCTGCGACGCCTTCGTCGTGTTCGCCGGCTTCGCCGGCCCGACCGGTGAGGGCTTCGACCGGACCGCGGGTGCCTCGGCCATCTGGGCGCCCAGCGGCCTGTCCATCTCTCGTGCGGGGCCGGCGCCCGGCGCGATCGTGCGAGCCGTCCTGAGCTGAGCCCGAGGTTCGCCCGCAGCGGAACGTCCCCCGCGCGCCCGGGCGGAGCTGCGAGGCTCGGTGCCGTGCGGATCGTGGTCCTCGGTGGGACGTGGTTCCTCGGGCGACGGGTGGTCGAGCGGCTGCGCGCCCGCGGCGACGAGGTGCTGGTGGTTCACCGCGGCCGCGGCGAGCCCGAGGGCGGGGACGGGTCGCAGCACCTGCATGCCGACCGCCAGCACCTGGCCGAGCACCGCGCCCGGCTGCGGGACTTCGGCCCCGACGCCGTCGTGGACAGCTTCCCGCTCACCGCCCGCGACGTCGACGCCGTGCTCCCGGCGCTGCCCGACGTGCCCGCGGTCGTGCTGTCGAGCCAGGACGTCTACCAGGCCTTCACCGGCCTGCGGACCGGTCGCTGCGAGGCGCCCGTGCCGATCGACGAGGACGCCGGGCTGCGCCGGGAGCGACACCCGTACCGGGGTCTCGGGCTGGACGGGGTGCCCGACGACTACGACAAGCTCGACGTGGAGGAACGCTGGCTCGCCCGCGACGCGGTGATCCTGCGGCTCCCGGTGGTCTACGGCCCGCACGACCGGCAGCGCCGCGAGGACCTCGTCCTGCGCCGGTTGCGCGCCGGGCGGACCCGCATCCCGGTCGGTGCCGGGGACCTCCTGTGGACCCGCGCCCACGTCGACGACGTCGCCACCGGCGTGCTCGCCGCCCTCGACACCCGTGCCGCCGACGGGCTCGCGGTGAACCTCGGTGAGACGCTCGTCTGGCCGGTCCGCACCTGGATCGAGCAGATCCTCGCCGCCGCCGGGTCGGACGCCGAGCTCGTCCGTGTCCCCGACGAGGTGCTGCCGCCCGACCTGGCGCTCACCGCGGCCCCCGCGCAGCACCTGCTGATGTCGGTGGCCGGGCCCAGGAGCTGCTCGGCTGGGCGCCGGGCGACCCCGCGGCCCGGGTGGCCGAGTCGGTGCGCTGGCACCTCGACCACCCGCCGCCCGAGGCGACCTGGACCGCCGACGACGCCCGTGCCGACGAGACGGCGCTCGCTCAGGCCAGCGCCCGCCCCACCTGACGTCCCGAGAACAGGCAGCCGCCCAGGAACGTGCCCTCCAGCGAGCGGTAGCCGTGCACCCCGCCGCCGCCGAAGCCCGCGGCCTCACCGGCGGCGTACAGCCCGGGGAACACCGACCCGTCCGGGCGCAGCACCCGCCCGTCGAGGTCGGTCCAGAGCCCGCCGAGGGTCTTGCGGGTCAGGAGGTGCAGCTTGACCGCGACGAGCGGGCCGGCCTCGGGGTCGAGGATGCGGTGCGGCGGCGCGACGCGAACGAGGCGGTCGCCGAGGTAGGCGCGCGCGGCCCGGACGGCGGCGAGCTGGCCGTCCTTGCCGTAGCCGTTGGCCAGCTCGGCGTCGCGGGCCAGGACCTCGCGCTCCAGGCCGTCCTTGTCGAGCAGCGGTGTCGGGGTGAGGGCGTTCATGCGGTCGACCAGTTCGCCCAGCGAGTCGGCCTGGACGAAGTCCTCGCCGGCGCGCTGGAACGCGGCGACCGGCTCGGTGGGCCCGGGCCGGACGCGCTGGAGCGTCAGGCGGATGTCGCGACCGGTGAAGTCGGGGTTCTGCTCGGAGCCCGAGAGCGCGAACTCCTTCTCGAGGATGCGCTGGGTCAGCACGAACCAGGTGTGGTCGTGCCCGGTGCGCCGGATGTGCGCGAGCGTCGCGAGCGTGTCGAAGCCCGGCCACAGCGGCGGCGGCAGGCGGCGCCCCTCGGCGTCGAACCACAGCGACGACGGGCCGGGCAGGATGCGGATGCCGTGCAGCGGCCAGACCGGGGAGTGGTTGACGATCCCCTCGGTGTAGTGCCACATCCGGTCGCGGTTGACCACGCGGGCGCCGGCGTCCTCGCTGATGCCGATCATGCGCCCGTCGACGTGGGCGGGCACCCCGCTGATCATGTGCTGCGGCGGCGGGCCGAGGCGCTCGGGCCAGTGGCGGCGCACGGCGTCGTGGTCGCCGCCGATGCCGCCGGAGGTGACGACGACGGCGTCGGCGGTCAGCGCGAAGGTGCCGATCGCCGTGCGTGAGCTCGACTCGCCGCGGGCGACCTCGGAGGGCTCGAGCACCGCGCCCGACACCCCGGTCACCGCGCCGGCGGTGACCTCCAGCGCGTCGACGCGGTGGCGGTGGCGGAGGACCACGCGCCCGTCGGCGACGGCGTCGCGGACCCGGCGCAGGAACGGCTCGAGGATGCCCGGCCCCGTGCCCCACACGATGTGGAAGCGGGGCACCGAGTTGCCGTGCCCGGTGGCCGACGCCCCGCCGCGCTCGGCCCAGCCGACCACGGGAAAGAAGCGCACTCCCATGGCGTGCAGCCACGCCCGCTTCTCGCCGGCGGCCCACTCGACGTAGGCGCGCGCCCACTCGCGGCCCCACCGATCCTCGTCGGGACGGTCGAAGCCGGCGCTGGAGGTCCAGTCCGACCAGGCGAGGTCGACGGAGTCGCGCACGCGCAGGCGGCGCTGCTCGGGGCTGTCGACGAGGAACAGGCCGCCGAAGGACCACCACGCCTGCCCGCCGAGCGACGCCTCGGGCTCTTGGTCGAGCACGAGCACGCGGCGTCCGGCGTCGGCGAGCTCGGCGGTGGCGACGAGACCGGCGAGGCCGGCTCCGACCACGATGACGTCGGCGTCGGGCATGCCCGACATCGTGGCAGCTCGGGTGTCGAGGATGCGGCGTTTCTGGCGTCAGACGCCAGCAAAGCCGCATTGCTCGCACACCCCGTGTGCGGACGCACCCCGGGTGCGAGCACCCCGCGGGTGGGCCGGGGGGCTACTGCAGGCCGAGCTCCTGCGAGCAGGTCGGCCAGGCGTTCCAGCCCTGCTCGTCCTGCACCTTTCGGGCGACGGCGATCTGCTCGGAGCGGGAGGCCTCGTCGGCGGCCTCGGCGTACTGCTCGCCGCCGAACTCCTCCCAGGTCGAGTCGGTGAACTGCAGTCCGCCCTTGAACCCGTTCCCGGTGTCGGCCTCCCAGTTCTGGGTGCTCTCGCACATGGCGAGCTCGTCCCAGGTGCTCGACGACGCCGCCGGCGCGGCCACGGCGGTCCCGGCGACCGCGAGCGGGCCGGTGACCGCGGCGGTCGCGAGGACACCCGCGCGCAGCACGGGGCGGGAGGGGGTCGACGGCAGGTGGTGACGGCCAGACATCGGGACTCCGATCCGTTCGGGGTTCGGTCTCGGAGGCCGGCCGCGGCGCGGCCGACCCGGGTGGCGGACGGGGCCCCGCGGGGCGACCCGTGCGTCGCCCGGGGGAGTGCTGGGGAGCGGGTCGACGCGGAAGCGACCGTAACCGAACCGAGACCTTTAGTGACAAGCCGTGACGACCGCGCCGAGTGGGTGTCGCGGTGAGTGGTCACCCGGCCGCGTTCGGCGGCGAACGGAGCAACCATGTGCCCGTGGCGTTGCTCCGAACGGTGCGACGGGACGGCCGGCGGCCGAGGTGGGCGGGGCCTACCGGGCTCGCACGAACCCCACGGCCGCACGGTGTCCGCAGCAGGGCTCCCCGTTCGGGCTGCCGGGACGCGGGGGCTCGGGGCGCCACTGGGCGGCGAACACGAGTCCGGGGTCCACCAGCTCGACCCCGGCGACGATCCGCGCGAGCTCGGCGGCGGAGCGGGGCGTGACGGGCCCGCGCGGGTAGGCGTGGCTGACCCGGCGCAGCGCGGCGGCGTCGACCCGCGGGTCGTCCGCGGAGAGGTGCGAGACGGCCAGGGCGCTGCCGGGAACGAGGCGCGACAGGTACTCGTCGACCACCGTGTGCGCCTCGTCGGTGTCGGGAACGTGCTGGAGCACCGAGAACAGGAGGAGGCCGACCGGCCGGGCGAGGTCGAGCACCGCGGTCACGGCGGGCGCGTCGAGGATCTCGGCGGGCCGGCGCAGGTCGGCCTGGGACACGGAGACGCCGTCGGTGTGGCCGAGCAGGAGCTCGCCGTGCGCCACGGCCACGGGATCGACGTCGACGTAGGCGACCCGCGCGTCGGGCCGCACCCGGCGCGCCACCTCGTGGGTGTTGCCCATCGTCGGGATACCGGAGCCCAGGTCGAGGAACTGGTCGATGCCCTCGCGCGCGAGGAGCGTGACCGCCCGCCGCAGGAACGAGCGGTTCTCGCGGACGATCGGGACGACGAGGGGCTCGGCGTCGATGAGGTCCCGGCCGAGGCCCCGGTCGACCTCGCCGTGCGAGGTCCCGCCGAGCAGGAAGTCGTAGACGCGTGCGGAGCTGGGCCGCTCGAGGTCGTCGCCGACGGCGCCGCCGACCCGCACCGGGAGGCCGGTCGGGGGAGTGCGCGGGTCGTCGACCACGGTCCTCCTCCCGGCGTCCCGGCAGCCGGGCGCCCGATCGTCGCGGGCTCCGGACCGCCGTCGCTGTCCAGCGGTGTGTCCAGTAGCCGACAGTTCGCGGCGTCTGTCAACACGGCCGGTTCGCCCGACCATCCCAGCGCCGGGGCCGTGGTCGACCGACCGTGGTCGACACGCCGACGGGGTCCCGGGCGACACGCAGGTCGGGCTCGACCGGCGACGTCCCGCAGCCACGGTCGGTGACGTCATCGGATGCGCCACACGACGCCGCAGGAACAGTGTTGGGGAGGTGTTGGGGCGGGCGACACGTCGTCGTCGGCCGGCGGGGTCCCGGGCCCGCCACGGTGCCGACGTGCGCGTCGCGGTCGTCACCGAGTCCTTCCTCCCCGCCGTCAACGGCGTGACCAACTCCGTGCTCCAGGTCGTCGCCCACCTGCAGCGTCGCGGGCACGACGCGATGGTCATCGCGCCCGGAGCGGGGCCGGACGTGGTGCCGGGGGCGCCGCGTGTCCCCGTCGTGCGCGTCCCGGCGGTCGACCTGCCGGTGGTGGACTCCCTGCCGGTCGGGGTGCCGACGCCGGCGGTGCGCGCCGCGCTCGAGGAGTTCCGCCCCGACGTGGTGCACCTGGCGTCGCCGTTCGTGCTCGGCGCCCGCGCGCTGACCGTCGCGCGGCGCCTGCACGTGCCGTCGGTGGCCGTGTACCAGACCGACGTCGCGGGCTTCGCCTCGTCGTACGGGGTCGGCCTGACGGCGCGGGCGGCCTGGCGCTGGATCCGGCGCCTGCACAGCGGGGCCACCCGCACGCTCGCCCCGTCGCGCTGGGCGGTGGACGCACTGCGTGCGCACGGCGTGCCCCGCGTCCACCGCTGGGGCCGGGGCGTCGACACGGCGCGGTTCGACCCGGCGCGCCGCGACGAGCACCTGCGCGCCGAGCTCGCGCCCGACGGTGAGCTGCTCGTGGGCTACGTGGGGCGCCTGGCGCCGGAGAAGCAGGTCGAGCGGCTCGCCGCGCTCGAGGGGCTGCCGGGGGTGCGGGTGGTCGTCGTCGGCGACGGCCCGGCGCGGGCTCGTCTGGGCGCGATGCTGCCGTCGGCGCACTTCCTGGGCTTCCGCGGTGGCACCGAGCTCGCCCGCGCGTACGCCTCGTTCGACGTCTTCGTCCACACCGGCCCGCACGAGACGTTCTGCCAGGCGGTGCAGGAGGCCCAGGCCTCGGGGCTGCCGGTGCTCGCCCCGGACGCGGGCGGCGTCGCCGACCTCGTGGTCCCCGGCCGCACCGGCTGGCGCTACGACCCGTCGTCCCCGACGGCGGGCGCCGAGATCGCCGGGCGCGTCGCCGCCTGGCGCGACGACCCCCGCGCCCGCCGCGCGATGGGCGCCGCGGGCCGTCGCGCCGTGCTCGGCCGGACCTGGCCCTCGGTGTGCGAGGAGCTGCTCGGGCACTACGCCGCCGTGCTCGGCGGGGGCACCGGGGGCGCCGCCGCCGCCCGCGCGGCCTGAGTTCACCGGGACCACACTCGACGGTCACGCCGGGGTGGGTCGCCGGGCGATCTCGGCCCGTAGACACCGGCCCATGGCCACATCCCAGGTGCTGGCGCGGTCCACCGGACCCGCCCCCGACAGCCAGGACGAGCGCCTCCCGTCCCCCACCGTGCCCCCTACCGTGCCCCCCACCGGGCCCGCGCCGGCGGTGCCCGACCGCGACACCGCCGCGGTGGTGTCACCGTCGGGGCCCTACAGCCTGCTGCTCACCCGCGAGCCCGACGACGTCGCCGCGGCGCAGCGGCTGCGCCACGCGGTGTTCGCCGGCGAGCAGGGCGCCCGCCCCGCGGCCGGGGACGCGGTGGCCGTCGCGGCCGCGGCGCAGGGGCGCGACGCCGACGCCTTCGACGAGCACTGCGACCACCTCGTGGTGCGCGAGGACGCGTCCGGCGAGATCGTCGGCACCTACCGGATGCTCACCCCCGCCGGGGCGCGGGCGGCCGGACGCCTCTACTCCGACACCGAGTTCGATCTGACGCCGATCGACCCGCTGCGCGACGAGATCGTCGAGGTCGGGCGCTCCTGCGTGCACCCCGCGCACCGGCACGGCGTGGTGCTCTCGCTCGTGTGGGCCGGGATCGGGCGCTACATGGTGCTGACCGGGCACCGCTGGGTCGTCGGCTGCGCGAGCGTCCCGCTGACCGTCGCCGGCGCCCTGCCCGGCGGGGTCTGGGACCTCGTCGCGTCGCGCCACCTCGCCCCGGCCGCCCGCCGCGTACGCCCCTGGCGCGAGGCCCCGATCGGCGAGCACGACCCGCACGCACCGGGCGCCGGCCGCGCGGCGCGGGCGGCCCTGCCCCCGCTGCTGCGCGGCTACCTGCGCCTCGGCGCCGAGATCGGCGGCCCGCCCGCGCTGGACCCGGACTTCGGCGTCGCCGACCTGTTCGTCCTGCTCGACCAGACCGCCATCGACCCGCGCTGGCGGCGCTACCTGTTCGGGGAGGCCGGGTGAATCCCTGGTCGCCCACCTCGCCCTGCGATCCCGGCTGCCTGCCCGCGCCCGAGCCGGTCCACGGCCGGGCACGGGCCATGCGCGTCGCGCGGGTGGGCGTGCGGGGCACCGCCCTCGCGGCGGTGCTCGTGGCCGGCCTCGCGCTGGCGTTGGTCGTCCCGCTGCTGCGGCCCGCGGCCGTCGGCCGGGCCCAGCAGGTGTGGGCGGCCGCCGTCCTGGGCGCCTGCGGGGTACGCGTGCGCCGCAGCGGTCCCCCCGCCCCGCCCGGGGCCCTCGTCGTCGCCAACCACGTCTCCTGGCTCGACGTGCTCGCGCTCAACGCCGTCGCGCCCGTGCGGATGCTCGCCAAGCACGAGGTCCGGCAGTGGCCCGTGCTCGGGGTGATGGCCGCGTGCGCGGGCACGGTGTTCCTCGACCGCGACCGGCTGCGCGCCCTGCCCGACGCCGTCGGCGGGCTCGCCGACGCCCTGCGCGCGGGCACTCCGGTGGGGGTGTTCGCCGAGGGCACCACCCGCTGCGGGCGCGAGCTCGGTCCGTTCCGGCCCGCCGCCTTCCAGGCCGCCCACGACGCCGGCGCGCCGGTGCTGCCCGTGGCGATGCGCTACGGGCGGTGGGGCCCCCACGGCGTCACCCACACCACCGCCGGCACCACCGCCGGCACCACCCCCGACACCACCCCCGACACCACCGCCGCGTTCATCGGCGACGACACCCTCGCCGACTCCCTGCGCCGGGTGCTGGCCGTGCGCGGGCTGGTGGTGCACGTCGTGGCCTGCCCTGTCGTCGACCCGCGCACCGTGCCCGCCGGGCCCGCCCGGGCCGACGCCCGCCGGGCACTCGCGCGCACGTCCGCCGCGGCCGTCGCCGCGGCCCTGCCCCCCGGGCGCGGCGGGCACCCGGCCGCCGCCCCGCCGCACCCCGTCAGCGCGCTGCCCACCACCCCGGACCTCGAGCATGTCGCCTGAGCCGCGCCGCGACCCCTCGCTCGCCGACCGTGCGGTCTTCGCCGCCCAGTTCGTGCGCGCCCCGCTGGCCACGGCGTCGGTGTGGCCGAGCAGCTCCGCGCTGGCCCGCGCCGTGGCCGGCGCCGCGCTGCGTACCGCGCCCGCCGACCCGGTCGTCGTCGAGCTCGGCGCGGGCAGCGGGGCGTTCACCGGCCTGCTCGCCGACCGACTCGGCGGGCGGGGGCGGCAGCTGGCGGTCGAGATCAACCCCGTGCTCGCGCACCGCCTCGCCGACCGCTTCCCCCGCGTCGAGGTGGTGCCGGCCGACGTCGCCGAGCTGGCCGCACTGCTGGCCCTGCGCGGCCTGCAGGGCGCCGACGCGGTGGTCAGCGGCCTGGGCTGGTCGGCGACCCGGCCGGGACGCGAGGACTCGCTGGTGCCGGTCGTGGCCCGCGCCCTGGCCGACGACGGTGTCCTCGTGCAGTTCGCCTACTGCGCGACCTCCTGGGCGACCCCGGCGCGGGCGCTGCGCGCGGAGCTCGGCGCGTGCTTCGCCGAGGTCGACACGTCGCCGGTCGTCTGGCGCAACCTGCCCCCCGCCGTCGTCCACCGGGCGGCACACCCGCGGCGCTGACACCCGCCGCAGGGGCCGCCGCACCGGACGGCCGCGCGGGCGTGCACCGGCGGCTCACCGGCGGCGCCCGTGGGTGACACGCGGGGCCACCCGGTCGTCGCCCGGGTGTCCGCGAGGGCCGACGCGCGGTGATCCGCCCAGGTCAGGGGCAGGGTGGTCTCCGGGCTGGTGTACGGTCCCGCAACCATCGGCCCGGCCGTCCGGGCCGCGGCACCCGTCGCGGCGTGGCGTCACCGGCCGACCGACCGTCCGTGTGACCGTCCGTGTGACCGGTCCGACCGACGTCGCGGTCCCCCGCGACGACCCCGCACCACAGAGAGGGGAGACACCGCGATGGCCCTCCCGACGTTGACCCCCGAGCAGCGCGAGGCCGCCCAGGCCAAGTCCCGCGAGGCCCGCCAGGCCCGCTCGGCCCTGCTGGCCGGCATCAAGAGCGGCGACGAGTCCATCCCCGCTGTCCTCGACCGCGGCAAGAGTGACCCGATCGCCGGCAAGACCAAGGTGTCCCAGCTCGTGCGGGCGCTGCCCGGCTACGGGCCGGCCAAGGCCGCGGCCGTGCTCGAGCAGGCCGGCATCCCCGAGGACCGGCGCGTGGCGGGCCTCGGGTCGCGTCAGCGCGAGGCGCTGGTCAGCGCGCTGAGCTGACGGCGCCCACCGCCACGACGGACGGGGCGGTCGGTGGTCCGGGAACCCGGATCACCGACCGCCCCGTCGTGTGTGGAGGTCAGGAGTCGCCGTCGGAGGACCGGTCGGCCCGGTGCCGGCCGCCCTCGCGGTCACCGGACCCCTGGTCGGCCCGGCTGCCGGCCCGGTTGTCGTCGCGGTCGCCCGACCCCGTCGACGTCTCGCGGGAGGCCGGGGCCACGGTCGCCGCCGCGGCGCCGGCCTCGGCGACGCGCAGCTCGCCCGTCTCCGGCGTCGGGTCGGCGGCGAGCATCGAGCCGCCGCCGATCACCGCGACCCCGCCGCCGGCGAGCGCGCCGACGAGGGCCAGGGCTCCCGCCGTACGGGTGGGCAGGGGCACGCGACGGCCGGGACGGCCGCGACCGACGGCCGGCACCGCGTGCGAGGGCGTCGGCGGTGCCAGCGCGCTGGGCACGGCCGCCGGGTAGGCGGGCCGGGGCGTGCCGCCGGTGGTGGGGTCGTCGGCGACCGTGCGGGCGACGGGTGCCGAGGCCGACCGGCCGGTGGGCGACGAGCCGGTCGGGGGGAGGCCGGCGCGCCGGTCGCGGGCGGCGGCCAGGGCGATCGCGGCCAGGTCCAGCGGCGAGGTCTCGGGGGCGTGCCCGCCGGGAGCGCCCGCCGCGGGGCCCGGGGCCGGGGCGGCGGCGCGTGGGGCGCGACCGACCCGGGGGAGCGGCCCCGAGGGGTGCGCCTCGCCACGGCCCTGCTGCGGCAGGAGGTCGCCGAGGTCGCGCCGGGTCGCGGGGGCAGGGGTCACGGGGGGTGGGGCGGGCGCCGTCCGGGCGCCGTCCGCACGGTGTCGGGCCATGCGTCGTCTCCGTTGCGCCGCCCGTCGTACCGACCTGGCCGAGGGGGAGCGAACCAGGTGCCGCGCGGCCGGTGGGGAGTCCGGCGCCGACGGCGTTCGTGGCCTGTCCGCGCGGGGCTCGGGGGCCGCGCCCGCCGGACAGGCCCGGGGCGGACGAGCGCGGGTCCGGCACCGGCTGTACGGGTGTCCGGACGGGGACGAGACTAGGGGCCGGGGGAAGACCTCGGGGTGCCCGCGTCGTGCGGGCCGCGCGCGGCGGCCGATCGTCGTCGGAGCAGCTCAGGCGGTCAGCGGATGGTGACGAGCCGGCGTCGCAGAGGTCTCGACCAGGTCACGATGTGATCGGAGTCACAACCAAGTGCCGCTGTTCGGAGGACGAGACGTCGTCGCGCTCCGCACACGACGCGCGTTCCGTTGCGCCGCGTGGGGGTCACGTACGGTGGCGGGTCGACAGAGTTCGGACGACCGGGTTGCATCGGGTCGTCCCCCGACCGACGCGGCTCGGGTCCGGGCCCGTCCCGGACACCCCGACCACGGCCAGCACGGCGTCCCGGCACCCCCGGGTCGCGGAGAGGCGTCGATGAGCGACCGGGTTCCCCCCCACCCCGATCACCACACCGACCCCCACCCCGAGCGACCGGGATCCGCCGGCGAGCACGTCCTGCAGGACGCGCTGGGCACCACGTCCCGGGCGGAGCGCTTCTACGACGACCAGGTCTGTGACCGGCTGGTGCCGTCGATGCAGGAGTTCGTCGGCCGGATGACGATGGCGTTCGTCGCCACCGCCGACGCGCACGGCGAGTGCGACTCGACGCTGCGCGCCGGCCCGCCCGGGTTCCTGCGTGTCCTCGACGACCGCCACGTGGCCTGGCCGGAGTACCGCGGCAACGGCGTCATGGCGAGCCTGGGCAACATCACCGAGAACCCGCACGTCGGGCTGCTGATGGTCGACTTCACCGACGACCTCATCGGCCTGCACGTCAACGGCGCCGCGCGCATCGTGGACGACGCGCAGCTGCGCAGCGAGCACCCGGACCTGCCGCGGGAGACCGCGCCGGGGCGTCGCGCGGACGTCTGGGTGGAGGTCACCGTGGAGGAGGCCTACATCCACTGCCGCAAGCACATCCCGCGGATGGTCCCGATGGGCCGCCGGCGGGCGTGGGGCACCGACGACGCCCGCCGCAAGGGCGGCGACCACTTCGGCGTCGCCGCGGTCCGTCGCGCGGCGGCCGAGAGCGCCGTCCCGGCCGCCGAGCAGGGTGAGACGGCCCACGCCGGGGACCCCCGGGCGGCGGAGCGGGCGGCGGCAGGGGCATCCTCCGGGGAGTGATCCCCGATCGGCACGCGTGGAGCAGGCCCGAGCTCGAGACGGTCGCCCCCGGCGTCCACCGCCTGCCGCTCCCGCTGCCGAGCGACGCCCTGCGCGCGGTCAACGTGTACCTGCTCGCCCCCGAGGGGGCCGACGGCGAGCTGACCCTCGTCGACGGCGGCTGGGCCATCGACGCGTCGCGCGAGGTGCTGGCCCGGCTGCTCGGCGAGCTCGGCCTCGGTGTCGGCGACGTGCGGCGCTTCCTCGTGACCCACGTCCACCGCGACCACTACAGCCAGGCCGTCGCGCTGCGCCGCGAGCACGGCGCCCGCGTGGCCCTGGGGGCCGGGGAGCGCGAGTCCCTGGCGCGGATCCAGGGCCCCGAGCGCGGGATGGCGGCCCAGGTCGACCTGCTCGACCGCGCGGGGGCCACGACGCTGGCCGCCGAGGTGCGGTCGTGGCTGGCCCGGGCGGAGGCGCCGCCGGCGGAGGGCTTCGCCGACCCCGACGAGTGGCTCGTCGACGGCCAGCAGCTCTCCGCCGGTGGACGTTCGCTCGTGGTCCGGGAGACCCCCGGACACACCCGCGGGCACCTCGTCTTCGTCGACGAGACCACGGCCGACGCCACGATGCTCTTCGCCGGCGACCACGTCCTGCCCCACATCACGCCGTCGATCGGCTTCGAGCCCGCCGCCCGGCCCGGCGCGCTGACGCGCTTCCTGTCCTCGCTCGCGGCGCTGCGCGCGGAGCCGGACCGGCGGCTGCTGCCCGCCCACGGCCCGGTCGCCGAGAGCGTCCACGCCCGCGTCGACGAGCTGGTGGCCCACCACGACCAGCGCCTCGACGAGGTCGCCGCCGCCGTGGCCGCCGGTCTCCCGACCGCCGCCGAGGTCGCCGGCGCGCTGCGCTGGACCCGACGCGGCTTCCGGCTCGACGAGCTCGAGACGTTCAACCGCATGCTCGCGGTGCTCGAGACCGACGCCCACCTCGAGGTGCTCGCGGCGCAGGGCCGCGTGCAGCGCGCCGCCGAGCCCGACGGCGAGGGCGTCGACGTCGTGCGGCACGCCGCGGCCTGACCGGCGCCGTCGGCCAGATCTCCTCCGGTGCGGCGGCGCGGTGTCGCCGGGCGGAGCTACCGTGGATGGTCGTCCCGGCGCACCCGCGCCGGCCCGTCCCGCTGGAGAAGGCCTGCGTGACCGCCTCGTCCACGTCCGCCGCCGACACCGCCCGCGGTGAACCCCCCGACGGCACCGATCCGGTGGCCGTCGAACAGCCCTACGTCACGATGCTCTACGGCAAGCTCGACGAGCGCCGGGCCGAGACCGCCGCGCTGCTCGCCCGGGTGCTGCGCGACGAGACCACGGGCACACCGCAGGCCGTGTCCGAGCGCGACGCGGCCGCGCAGATGTACTCCGAGCAGCTCGCCACCCTCTCGGCGGTCGAGCAGGGCCTGTGCTTCGGCCGCCTGGATCTCGACCCGGACCGGCCGCCGCCCCCGCCCGCCGACGGGTCGGGAGAGCAGATCGAGGGCCTCGACCAGGACGTCCTCTACGTGGGGCGCCTGGGGCTGCTCGACGCCGAGCACGACTACGAGCCCCTGCTGGTCGACTGGCGTGCCCCGGCCGCCCGGCCGTACTACACGGCCACCGCGGCCTCGCCCGACGGCGTGCGCCGTCGCCGGCACATCCGCTCCCGCAGCCGCCGGGTCACCGCGGTCGACGACGAGGTGCTCGACCTCGCCGAGGCCGCCCGCCTCGGCGCGGCCACCCAGCGCACGGGCCTGACCGGCGAGGCGGTGCTGCTCGCAGCCCTGTCGGCCGGGCGCACCGGGCGGATGGGCGACATCGTCGCCACGATCCAGGGCGAGCAGGACCGGGTCATCCGCTCCGGCGCCAACGGCGTCGTGGTCGTCGAGGGCGGTCCCGGCACCGGCAAGACCGCCGTCGCGCTGCACCGCGCGGCCTACCTGCTCTACACCCACCGCCGCCAGCTCGCCCGCCGCGGCGTGCTCGTCGTCGGCCCCAACCCGACGTTCCTGCGCTACATCGAGCAGGTCCTGCCCTCGCTCGGCGAGACGAGCGTGCTGCTCTCCACCGTCGGCGAGCTCTACCCGGGTCTCGCCGCCCGCCGCGCCGAGCCCGCCGAAGCCGCCGCGCTCAAGGGCCACCCCGAGATGACCCGCGTGCTCTCCACGGCCGTGCGCGACCGCCAGGAGCTGCCGCGCCGCCCGATCGAGCTCGTCGTCGACGGGGAGAAGGTGGTCGTCGACCGCGACGTGGTGGCCCACGCCCGTACCCGCGCACGGCGCACGCGGCGACCCCACAACGACGCCAAGCGGACGTTCGTGCGCGAGGTGGTCGACCAGCTCGCCCGCCGCGAGGTCGAGCGGGTGGGCCGCGATCTCGACGGACGGTCCAACCTGCTCGACCGCGGCGACCTCGCCGACGTCCGTGCCGGGCTGCGTGCCGACCCCGACCTGCGCGCCGTCCTCGACGAGCTGTGGCCGACGCTGACGCCCCCGCAGCTCCTCGCCGACCTGTGGACCACCCCGCAGCGCCTTCGGGCCGCCACGCGCGGCTGGTCCGACGCCGACCGCGCGCTGCTCGGGCGCGAGGCGCTCCCGGCCGACCTCCTCGACGGCGGCTGGTGGAGCCCGGCCGACGCGGTGCTGCTCGACGAGGTCGCCGAGCTGCTCGGCGAGGACGACACCGCCGCCCGCGAGGCCGAGGAGCGCAAGCGTGAGGCCGACGAGGCCTACGCCGCGGGCGTCCTGGAGATCCTCGCGATGGAGGAGGACTGGGACCCCGAGCTGCTGCGCCCCACCGACGTCGTCGACGCCAGCGTGCTGGCCGACCGCACACGGGAGGCCACCTACGCCTCCGCGGCCGAGCGCGCCGCCGACGACCGCACGTGGACCTTCGGCCACGTCATCGTCGACGAGGCCCAGGAGCTCTCGCCGATGGCGTGGCGGGTGCTCATGCGCCGGTGCCCCAGCCGCTCGATGACGCTGGTCGGCGACGTCGCCCAGACCGGCGCCCGGGCCGGCGCGTCGTCGTGGAGCGAGGTGCTCTCGCCCTACGTGGCCGCGCGCTGGCGCCGCGAGGTACTCACGGTCAACTACCGCACGCCCGCCGAGATCATGGCGGTGGCCGCTGACGTCCTCGCGGCGATCGACCCCACCGCGGCGACCCCGACGTCGGTGCGCGAGTCCGGGATCGAGCCCCGCGCGGTCGCCGCCGACGAGGACTCGCTCGTCGACGCCGCGGCGTCGTGTGCCCGCGAGGCCCGCGACGCCGTCCTCGACGCCGAGGGCGCCGGCCGGGTCGCGGTGCTCGCCCCCGGGGAGCGGGTGCCCGCGCTCGCCGCGGCGCTGGGCGTGGCCGCCGGTCAGGTGACCGACGCCGACCCGGCGGTCGACCTCGAGTCCGCCGTGGTGGTCTGCGAGGTGGGCGAGGCCAAGGGCCTGGAGTTCGACGCCGTCGTGCTCGTCGACCCGGCGGGTGTGGTCGATGCATCGCCCCGGGGCCTCAACGACCTCTACGTCGCGCTGACCCGCGCCACCCGGTCGCTGGTCGTGGTCCACCCGGGCGATCTCCCGCCGGTCCTGCGCCGCCTGGACTGACCCGCCTGGCCCGATCGGGGTGGTCCGTCCCTCGATCGGGTAACGCCGGTGCCGCCGGGGCCGAACCACGGGGTAGGCCGGGCGCGGTCGGTGGCCCGTGACGTCGTCCGCGACCGCGAGCCCGTGCGGGGCGACCCGCCGTTCGGGCGACGCGCCGCCCGGGACGTCACGCAGACGAGGGACCCCGTCGTACGGGATGATCGGGGCCCGACAGCCGCGCACCGGGAGGAGGGCCGGCAGTGAGCACGGACACCGGCCCGCCGGCGATGGTCGGGGGTCGCTACACCCTCGGCGACCTCATCGGTCGCGGCGGCGCCGCGGACGTGTTCCGGGCCCGGGACGAGCTGCTCGGCCGCGACGTGGCCATCAAGATGTTCAACGCCGCCGGGTCGGCGGTCCCGGACGGCGCCTCCCCGTCCGGTCCCGCCGATCCCGCCGACCCGGCGGAGAAGATCGGTGACATCGAGGAGGGCCAGGAGGCCCGCCACCGCCGCGAGGTGCTCACGCTCGCCGGGCTGTCGCACCCCGGGCTGGTCACGGTCTACGACGTCGGCGACGAGGACGGGCGCGCCTACTTCGTCATGCAGCTCATCGAGGGCGACACGCTGGCCCAGCGGGTGCGCGTGGGCCCGCTGCCCGTCGTCGACGTCGTCGCCCTCGGTGCCGCGCTGGCCGACGCGCTGGCCTACGTGCACCGCCGCGGCGTCGTGCACCGCGACGTCAAGCCCGGCAACGTCCTGCTCGACGCGGAGGGCCGCGCCCACCTGTCGGACTTCGGGATCGCGGCGGTCCACGACGCGGCGCCGGTGACGGCCGCCGGCATGGTGATCGGCACCGCGTCCTACCTGAGCCCGGAGCAGGTCCGCGGCGAACCCATCGACGGTGCCGTCGACATCTACGCCCTCGGCCTCGTGCTCATCGAGTGCCTCACCGGGCGCCGCGAGTACCCCGGCAACGCGCTGGAGGCCGCGGTCGCCCGGCTGCACCGCCGCCCCGTGGTGCCCCCGGGTCTCCCGCCCGGCCTCGAGGCCCTGCTCACCGCGATGACCGCCGACGAGGCCGTCGACCGGCCCACCGCCGAGGAGGTCGTGGCGTCCCTGCGGGGTGTCTCCCGCGAGGTCGGCATGGAGGCCGAGACGATCCTGTCGCCGGTGCTCATGAGCGCGCCGACCGGTGTCATCGCCGGGTCCGGTCCGGTGGCAGTCGGGCCCGCCGCCGAGGCCCGCGCCCCCGAGCTCGAACCCACCGGCGCCTCGGTCAGGGCCCGCCCGGCGGCACGCCGTCGCCGCCTCGTCGCGGCCGCCGCGGTCGTCGTGGCGGCGCTGCTCGTCGCCGGGTCGGCGGTCGCGTACGGGCTGCTCTCGCAGGACCAGCCGCTACCGCCTCCGCCGTCGGCCACCCTCGCCCCGCCCCCGCCGCCGCTGCCGCTCCCGCCCCAGGTCACCACGACCAGCGAGGACGAGACCGAGGTCGCGACGGTGCCGCGCACCCGGCGCAGCACCACCGAGCGCCGCACGACCACCACGACGACGACCACCACGACGACGACCACCACGACGACCCGCCCATCGGTCGTTGTCCCGCCGTCCACGGTGGAGGAGTCCCGGGACCCGACGGTCACCTCGACGACGGCGACGGCCCGGCCGTGAGTCAGCCCGCGGGCAGGGGGGTGAGCGCGTCGGCGACGGTGAGCACCGGCCCGGCGGGCAGCAGCCCGACCACCGCCTCGGGTGCGGGCGGGAAGACCTCGCCGAGCCCGAGCGCCGTCGCCGTCCCCGGGTCGGGCACCGCGGAGGCCGTCCCCGAGCCCGAGATCACCGTCGGGCTGCCCGGCGCGTCCGGGCGGCCGACCGGCACCGCGCGCACCGTCACCCCGCCGCCCGGCACGGAGACGGCGTCCACCCGATCGCCGGACCCGTCGGCCTGGGCCAGCGTCACCGGCGTGGTGGCCGTCGCCGGCGGCGACGTGCCGACGGTGAGCAGCACCGGGCCGGCGCCGTCGGCGCTCGCGCAGGTGGTCGGCGCCTCGGCCATCGGCACCGCGCGCGGCACCGGGTCGGGGTAGGTGCTCACGGCGATCCCCCGGGCGGTGCCCAACGGCCGCAGCTGACCCGGCGACACGACCGGCGCCGGCGTCGCGGCCCGCGCCCGGTCGGGGTCCGAGAGCCGTACGAGGCGGGCGACGACCTCGGGCACCTCCTGCACGCCCTCGCGCTGCACGACGTACGAGCGGTCGGGAGTCCCGGGACCGACCAGGCGCACCACGCCGCCGACGGGCTCGCCGGCCAGCAGCCCGCCCGGCGGGACCTCGCCGCGCCCGGCGATGACCGGGGCGGTGACGGGCGGCCCCTCGACGAGCGTGTTCAGCAGGCTGGTGCTCACCGGGCGCGGAAGCTGCCCGGCGAGGTCGAACGCCACGACCACGGCCGGGTCGCGCAGGTCGAGCCGCGAGCGCACGCCGTCGTGGACCAGCCAGGTGCCGTCGAAGCGGTCGCGGAGCAGCAGCCCGCGCCCGGGGTCCAGGGGACGGGCGGGGGCCGAGGAGCCGGCGAGCACCGTGGTCCACACGCGCGGCTGCTCCCACGGGCGGGCCGCGCCGGGCCGGGGGCTGCCGGTGTCGCACACCGACCACACCGGCGGCACGGGCGCCCCGGCGGGCGGCAGCGGCGGCGCGTCCACGATGCCGACCCCGCGCTCGCGGGGCGCGCCGGCGATGTCGGTCTCGCTGACCTCGACCGGTGCCGGGTCGCCCGCCGGCCCGCCGGCCGCGGCGAGCCCCGCGAGCACGAGGCGCGCCGAGGCGAGGTTGGGCACCGGCACCAGCCGGTCGGGCCCGTGCACGACCACGTAGAGCGCGCCCGAGCGCTCGGCCACCACGATGCCGGCGCTGCGCCAGTCGGTGGGCCGGTCGAGCAGCCCCCACACCGCGGCCACCCCGAGCGCGAGCGCGGCGACCACCACGCCGGCGAGCGTGGCGCGGGTCTGCGAGCGCAGCGGGTCGGCGCCGGGCACGGCCTGGCGCCGGACCAGCGCCGACTGGAGCCGGCGCGACCCGAAGCGGTGGGCGTGGACCTGGTCGGAGGTCGTCGTCGGGGCGGGCATCTCGCCGCGGATCGTGGCACGCCGGGCCGGGGTGGCGGGCCCCGTTGCAGCGAACGCGCGGTTCGTGCGCGTAGACGCAGCGAACAGCGCGTTCGCTGCGGGACCCGGACGGACCTCAGGCGGCGACGGACGCGCGCGCCGGGCGCGGGGAGATCCGCAGCGTGATCGTCGCGCGGACGACCTCGCGGCCCTGCGCGTCGGTGATCACCACGTCGGCGTCGACGTCCTCGCGCTCGTCGGCGAAGGCCGGCGGGGTGGGGAAGGTGGCGACCGCGTGCAAGTCGGTCTCGGCCTTCGCCAGGTACTGCACGCTCATCCCGCGCGGGATCCAGCGGTGCGTCGAGGGCACCGTGGCCTCGGCGAGCACGCCCATCGCGTACTCGGCGAGGTTGCAGGACGCGATCGCGTGGACGGTGCCGAGGTGGTTGTGCACGAGCCACCAGTTGCGCAGCGACACCTCGGATCGCCCGGGCTCGAGGCGGCGGATCACCGGCGCCGCGGTGAGGAAGTACGGCGCGCGCAGCCACACCGCGGCACTCACCAGGAGGCGGCCCGGCCACGAGCCGGAGAAGCGGCGCCAGGTGCCGAGGACGCTCGGAGTACTCACGCCACGCAGGTTACCCGGCGGTAGCAAGGGGCGGTTGCCGGTGCGTCGTCGGACGATCCCCCACGCAGCAGTGACGCGGTGGTTGACGAATGAGCGTTCGGGGAATCTCGACGGCGCGCAACCGTGCGCCCGCCCCGCCGGGAGGACCCATGACCCCTCGACCCGAACGCGCCGTGCCCCCGCCGGCACCCGAGGGCCTGCGTGCCGTGCTGGCCGCCGTGCTCGACGACCTGGTCTTCCCGGCCCGCCGCTGGCAGGTCCTCACCGCCGGCGACCTCTACGGCGTCGACACCACCACCCGGCGGCTCCTGGAGCTGCTGCCGGAGCGCCGCTACGGCTCGCTCGCCGAGATCGCCGCCGTGGTCACCGCGGTGCTCGCGGGCCGCCCCGTCGCCGCCGTCGGGCAGGCGCCGCCCCCGCCGTCGCCGCGCGTCGCACCCCGCCGCGGTCCGTCGCCGGTGGCCGGGCGCCCGGCCGTCCGCACCCCGGGGCGCCGCCCGGTGCCGTCCACGCCGGTCGCCTGACGCCCCGGCCGGGCGCGGCTCAGAGCTGCTCGACGAGGTCGAAGGCGTCGTCGCCGATCCACACGCGCAGGCCGTCGCCGTCGTCGGTGATCGCGCCCTCCTCCTCCTCGGAGAGCTCGCGCGCGGCGCCGAGGGAGCGCTCGTCGTAGGCCACGCGACCGTCGCCGAGGTCGCGCGGGCGGTACTCCGAGGCGAGGACCGCCGTGCGGCTGCGCGTCGCCAGGAACGACGCGTTCTCCGGCCCGACCTCGGCGACCCAGCGCTGCGCCCGCATGCATGTGGGTCTACTCGACCCGCCCCCCACGCACAAATCCGCTGGACCTGGACCGTGTGGACGTCCTAGCGCCGGCGCGACACGTGAGGGCACCGGCGCCGTTCGCCGCAGTTGTGCGCCGGCTGTGAACCCCCATCCGGCCCAGGCGATACCGCCCGAGTGTTCCGATCTGAGATGCCCTGCGCTGAGAGGTGACGAGGGCGCGACAAGCGGGAACGCTGAGTGGGTGATCCGTTCCGATCGTCCTGCACGGCGTGTGCGCTTGCTCGCTCGCGTCGCCCTGGGCGTGCTGTCGGTGGCCGTGCTCGCGGCCTCGGCACTGGGGTGGGTCCAACTGCGCACGCTGGATCGGTCCACGCCGTCGGCCGCCGTCATCGACAGCCCGACGCCACCGCCGGCCGCCGAGCAGAACATCCTCCTCGTCGGCCTCGACACCCGGACCGACGCCCAGGGCAACCCGCTGCCCGAGGAGGTCCTCGCCGCGCTCAACGCGGGCGACAGCTCCTCCGGGGGCGGCACCGCCGACTCCCTGACCGTCGTGCACGTCCCGGCCGGTGGCGGGCGGGCCACGGCCATCTCCATCCCGCGCGACGCCTACGTCGACCTGGGGCAGGGTCTGGGCCGACACAAGATCAATTCAGCGTGGTCCCGCGCGTCGGCGCGGACCACCGAGGCCCTGACCGGCTCGGACGGACCGACGGGGAGCACGAGCCTCTTCGCCGCCGGAGCCGCCGCCCCGCGGTCGCCCGACGATCCCGCCGTGGTGCGCGCCGCGAAGGCCGCGGGCGCGCGGGCGACGATCGGCGCGGTCGAGCGGCTCACGGGGTTGCAGATCGCGCACTTCGCGGCCGTGAACCTCGCCGGGTTCGCCGACATGAGCGACGCGATCGGCGGTGTGCCGGTCTGCCTGCGGGCGCCGACCGAGGACTCCTACACCGGCCTGTCGCTGTCCGCCGGGTGGCACGAGATCAGCGGGCCCGAGGCCCTGGCCTTCGTCCGCCAGCGCCACGGGCTCCCGGGCGGCGACCTGGACCGGATCGCGCGCCAGCAGGTGTTCCTCGCCGGCGCCACCGACACGCTGCTCTCGGCGGGCACGCTCACCGACCCGTTCGCTCTGTCGCGGATCACGGAGGCCGTCTCGCGGTCGGTCACCCTCGACGCCGGATGGGACGTGCTCGCCTTCGCGCGGCAGATGCAGGGGCTCTCGGCCGGGGCGGTCACCTTCCGCACAATCCCCACGGGCACGACCCAGCTCAGCACGCCGTACGACGGCACCGCCGTCAAGGTCGACCCCGCCGCCGTGCGCTCGTTCGTCCGCACCGCGATCGCCGCCGACGCCGGTGACCCCGCCGCCATCGCCGCCCTCACCGGCCCCCCGGAGGCCGATGCCTCCGACGCCTCGATCAGCGAGCGGCAGGACCGGCTGGTGTCCTCGGCGTCCTCGTCGGACGACGTGTCCTCGTCGGACGAGGCGCCCTCGTGGGAGGGGTCCGACGAGGAGACCGACGGCGAGGACGGGACCACGACGACGGCCGCGCCGCCGGCATCCTCGTCCCCGCCGATCACCGCCGCCGCGCCCGGCTGCGTCACCTGACCGGCGCGCCTCGCGTCAGTCCGCGCGTTCGGAGCCCAGGGTCACGGGCACCTGGCGGGGCTGGCCACCCGGTGAGACGACGGTCAGCGTCACCGTCTCGCCGGGGTTCTGCGACCGGATCGCGGCGACGAGGCTGTCCGCGTCCTGGATGAGGCGGTCGTTCACCCGGGTCACGACGTCGCCCTGCTGGAGGCCGGCCGCGGCCGCAGGGCCGCCGGGAGCGATCTGTTGGAGCACGGCGCCGTCGGGGCCGTCGGTCACGCCGACCCCGAGGACCGCCCGGGTCGCGTAGCCCTGGTTGATGATCTCGTTGCCGATCCGCTGCGCCTGGTTGATCGGGATGGCGAAGCCCAGGCCGATCGACCCGGAGGGCCCGCCCGAGGACTGGCCCAGGGACGCGATCGCCGAGGTGATGCCGACGACGCGGCCCTGCATGTCGACCAGGGCGCCGCCGGAGTTGCCGGGGTTGATCGCCGCGTCGGTCTGGATCGCGTCGAGCACCGTGGCCTGCCCGCTCTGCGCACCGCCGGTGGCGACCGGGCGCTGCAGGGCGCTGACGATGCCGGAGGTCACCGTGCCCGACAGGCCCAGCGGGGACCCGACGGCCACGACCTCCTGGCCGACGTCCAGCTGCGAGGAGTCGCCGAGCGTCGCCGGCGTGAGGCCGGAGACGCCCTGGGCGCGGACGACGGCGAGGTCGGCGCTCGGGGCCGTGCCGACGACCTGCACCGGCGCCTCGACCCCGTTCTGGAAGACGGCGGTGAGGCCCTGCTGGCTCTGCTGACCGGGCGCGGGGCCGAGCGGCGACTGCTGCGCGGGCTGGCCCGCCTGGAGCACGTGGGCGTTGGTGAGGATCAGCCCGTCGGCGGAGATGACCACGCCCGAGCCCTCACCCGACGGGCCCTGGAACTGGACGACGCTCGGCAGGACGGTGTCGGCGACCTGCTCGACCGATCCTGGGGGCGCGGGCGCGGCGGGCGCCTCGTTCGAGCCACTCGGGGCCGACAGCACCGAGGTGGAGCCGCCGCCGTTCGACGACGCGGCCTGGTAGCCCACGACGCCGCCGACACCGCCCGCGACCAGCGTCGCGACGAGCGCGCCGGCCACGAGGGCGACCGGCCGGCCCCGGCGGGGGCGGCCGGAGGGCGGGCCGGGCGACGCGGCCGGGCCGGGCGTGGCCGGGGGGCCCGGCGGTCCCGCACCCTCGGCGCGGGACCAGGGATCGCCCGGACGGTCGGAAGGGGTCGTCATGTCGGAGGGGCTACCCGCGGGGCGCCCGAGGCCCGATCCGCGCGGCGCCGTCGGGAGGCCGCCGGTCGGCTCCCCGGACCGACCCGGAGGCAGTGTGCCGGCGCCGTACCCGCTCGCGGGGCGCGGCGGACCGGACGGGGAGGAGGGGCTGGTGTCGCTCACGTCGACCAGGGTCGGACGGCGCCCTGTGCCCACCCTGCGCCGTACCTGCGGGTCTGCTGAGAGAACACCACGGGTTCGGCCACATCAGCGCACGACGCGGTACCAGTGCTCGGTCTCGCCGGGCAGGCGTTCGAGACGCACCTGTCGCCCGCCGGGTCGCCGGAAGACGGGGGTGCCGTCGCCGAGGAACACCGGGGCGAAGAACAGCAGCACCTCGTCGAGCAGGCCGGCGTCGAGGCACTGCGCGGCGACGTCGGCCCCGAGCACGTTGACGTCGCCATCGCCGGCGAGAACCCTTGCGCGGTCGACCGCCGTGACCAGGTCGGTGGCGAACTCGACGCCGGTCGGCGGGTTCGCGGGGGGACGGTGGGTGAGCACGACGACCGGCCCGTCGTACTGCCCGCCGAAGGCCCCCTCGGCGTCGGTGCCGGCGTTCGGGTCGTCGCCGTCGTAGGTCACGCGCCCGACGAGGAGCGCGCCGAGACGAGCGAGCAGCCGGTCGGCCGCGGCGTTCTCGCCGCCGAGGTGCTCGGTCAACCAGCGCATGTCGCCACCCGGGCCGGCGACGAAGCCGTCGAGGGACGCGGTCGCGGAGTAGATCACCTTCGTCATCGGGTCCTCACTGCTCGAGCAGCGCGTCGACGAACCGGTCCCAGGTGGGCTCGGGCGGCAGCTGGTGACCCATGCCCTCGATCTCGAGCAGCCGGGCGCCGGGAATCGCGGCGGCGAGCGCGCGGCCGTGCTCGACGGGGAAGAGCGGGTCGGCGGTGCCATGGACGACGAGCACGGCAAGCCCGGCCAGCTCGCCCAGGGCGGTCGGTCCCGCGGTCCCGGACGCGACGATGAATGGGTTGGTGGTGCTCGCGGCGAGGTCGCGGCTGCGGGCGACGACGCGCTCGGCGATCGCCCGGATCCTCTTCTCGTCGAACGCGCCCGGGCCGGCGAGGGGCCGCTCGGCCTCGACCAGCGCGGTGGCCGCGGCGTCGGGGTCCGACCAGTCCGGGCCCGGGCCCTCGTCGGCGAACACCGCCGCGGCCGCGGGCGTCGGCCCCGGCAGCTCGCCGACGTCCGGGTCGATCGGGCTCGTGGCGATCAGGGTCAGGGCCGCGACGCGCCCGCGGTGGGTCAGGGCGAGCTCCTGTGCCGTGCCGCCCCCCGCGGACAGGCCGACGACGTGCGCGTGCTCCACCCCCACGGCGTCGAGCACCGCCACCGCGTCGGTGACCAGCTCCGCCCCGGTGTAGCCCGGGGCGCCCGCGGGCCAGGACGTCGACGCCCCGGTGTCGCGCTGGTCGTAACGGACGACCCGGCGACCGCGGTCCACGAGCCGCGCGCAGAGGTCGTCGTCCCACCAGTCCCGCGACCAGCCCCCGCCGGCGATCAGCAGCACCGCCGGCGCGGTGCCGTCGTCCCCGAGCACCTCCACGTCGAGCTGCACGCCCTCGTCGACGTCGATCAGCACCCCGACCTCCTCTGGTTGCTTTTCGCCACCGGTAGGGAAGCGGACCGCGCGAGTGGTTGTCAAGTGCAACCGGTCGTGGCGGCCGAGGGCGACGGCCGGCTGCGCCGGCACCTGATGCGCGAGGTCCCCGTGTCCTTCCGTCGATCAAGGACCCGGGGAGCGCACTTCACGCCGATCGACGGCGCGGAGGCGCAGGCTGTGAACGGGCTCGGCACCCCGCAACTCCCGGGCGTCGCGTGACGCCGCTGGACCACCGGCTCCGGCCGGTGCACCGCGAGGGCCGTGTGGAGTCTCCCCCCGGCTTCGCGCGGCCCTCGCCCTGCCTCGGTGACGAAGTCCGCGCCTGGCGCGGACTTCGTCACCGAGGACTGGGTCAGGCCGGGCGGTAGGCCTCGACGAGGTGCCCGAAGACCACGATGTTGTCCTCGTAGCTGCCGGTGCGCTCGTTGAACACGCCACCGCAGGTGATCAGCCGAATCTGGCCGTCGTCGGTCGGCCCGTAGACCGCCTCGGTCGGGAACGCGTCCTTCGCGTACTGCTCCACGCGGTCGACGGTGAAGACGGCCGTCGTGTCGTCCTCGCGGTGCACCTCGACGGTGTCGCCGGGGCGCATCTCATCGAGGCGCGCGAACGCGCCGGCCTCACCGCGGAAGTCGACGTGCGCGGCCAGCACCGCGGGCCCGACCTCGCCGGGGCTCGCGCTGCGCTGGTACCAGCCGATCGTCCCGGCGCGGCGCGGCACGTCGAGGGAGTTGTCGTCGCGCAGACCGAGGTCGGTGGTGTCGTCCGTGGCCAGCCCGATCGAGGGCGCGTCGACGCCGCTGATCGGGGCCGCGGGCAGCGGGACCGGCACCGCGACGCGTTCCGCGACCGGCACCGACGTGCTCCGTGGCCCGTCACCGCCGCCGCCCTGCACCAGCGACACCAGGACCCCGATGGCGAGCAGGGCGAGGACGAAAGCGGTGAGGCGTCCGGTCACGCCGCTGAATATGCCCCCTCGGCGGGACGCGCCCCGCGGCGGTGCCTCGAGCGGTACCTCCGGAGCCGCCACGTCAGCCGGCCGCCCGGCGGGTGGCCACCATCTGGCGGCCGCGGACGACCCCCGCGCCGGCGCCGATGGCGGCGATCGCCAGGAAGATCACCTGGCCGGGCGTCGGGCCGGAGCCCGAGCCGTCACCCGCGGCGATGCCACCGACCGGGTAGCCGGCGTACTCGCGCGGCCCACCGACGCCCCAGTCGCAGGCCTGACCGTCGTTGTCGCCGTCGAGGTTGTGCGGGTCCGACGGGTCGGCGATCAGCACGGCCTGCGCGTCGGCGGTGTCCGCGAAGTCCCAGCAGTCCAGGTCCCACGCCGGCACGGCCGGCGCGACGTAGTGGTAGTGCGTGCTGCCCGGCCCGTAGATCGCCGGCGGCACGACGACGACGTGGGTCGTGTCGTGGTCGTGCGACGCGGTCGGCGACGAGGTGGTGGGCGACGTCGTGGTGGGCGGGGTCGGCACGCCCGGCACCGAGGGGATCGTCGGCACCCCGCCGCCGCCCTCGAGCGCGCCGGTCAGGGTGTCGACGATGCCGCCCACGAGGTCGCCGATGCTGCCGCCCGGGTCCGAGAGATCCAGCGGGCCGGCCGCCGACGCCACCCCGGCCGTGGAGATCATCCCCGCCGCCACCAGCCCGACCAGCGCCGTCACCCCGCGCCGACGTCCGTTCGCCATTCCCCGACCGCCCCGTCCTCGCCGTTGTCTCCCGGGGCGTCGACCGGCGGCGACTCCCCCGATCGACCTAACGGAGACGTGACGCGCAGGGCACGGACGAGTACACCGCGCGTCAGGTGCCGGCGGGACGTCCGGCGGAGTCCAGGCGCGCGAGGGCGTCGTCCGGCAGGCGCAGCGAGCCCGCGGCGACGTTCTCCTCGAGGTGCGCGGGGTCGCCCGTGCCGGGGATCGGCAGCATCCACGCCGACCGGTGCAGCAGCCACGCCAGCGCGACCTGCGCAGGCGCCACCCCGAGGTCGGCGGCCAGGTCGGGCACCGCGCCCGGGTCGGCCACCGCACCGACCGCCAGCGGGAAGAACGGCAGGTAGGGGATGCCGGCGGCGTCGCAGTGGTCGACGACCGGGTCGTCGTCGCGCTGCAGCGGGCTGTAGAGGTTGGAGACGGTCGCGACCTCGACGTGCTGCTGGGCCGTGCGCACCTGGTCGAGGTCGACGTTGCTCAGCCCGATCGCGCCGATCTTGCCCTCGTCACGCAGCTCGATCATGGTGCCGAGCGCGTCGGAGAACGGCACGACGTCCGTGCCGCCGTCGTCGATCCAGCGCAGGTGCGCCACGGGCACCGACTCGACCCCGAGCACCGCGAGATCGCGCTCGCACCCCTTGCGCAGCTGCTCGGGACGCAGCGCCGCCGCCCACCCGGCGTCGTCGGTACGCCGCCCGCCGAGCTTGGTGACGAACACGAGGTCGTCCGGGTAGGGGCGCAGCGCCTCGGCGAGGACCTCGTTGGCGACGTCGCGGTCGGGCGTGCCGTAGTACCAGGCGGTGTCGATCACGCGAACGCCGAGCTCGACCGCACGGCGGCACACCGCGATCGCCCGGTCGCGGTCCGGCGGCGGCCCCCACACCCCGGGCCCGGGCAGGCGCATGGCGCCGAAGCCCATCCGCGGCACCTCCCGGCCCGCGAGGCGGAGGGTGCCGGCGTCGCTCGCGCTGACGGTCGTCATGGTCCGTCACCCCAGCACACGGCGCCCCGACCGGCAGGTCGGCCGCCACTGCCCCGAACGGGTGTTCTCAGGTTCCGCTCAGCTCCGGCCGCCCCCGTATCGCTAACGGCGATCACTCGCCGGGCGACGACTCGGCGTGACGGCCGAACGCGCTCGGCCGCGAGGACCCGATGAGGAGCGAGGATGAGGGGTCGACGGAGCAGCCGCAGCGCCGCGGTCGTGCTGGCCGGCTGCGTGGGCCTGGCGGTGATGGCGCCGGGCCTGGCGCTCGCGGCGCCGGTGCCGACGTCGGAAGACGCGTGCGAGGCGGCCGGCGGTCGATGGACGGCCGGGACCTGTGTTCCGCAGAGGACGGCCCCGCTCACCACCTCTCCGGCGGTGGAGGACGAGACCGGTGGTGCCGCCACGACCCCGGACACCCCCGAGACGGCGGCGCCCACCACCACGACGGACGGGCTGCCGTCCGGCGGCAACCCGTCCTCGGGGACGCCCGCCACGGGTGGAGGGTCCGGTGGCGCGGGCGGGGCGGTGGGTGCGGGTGCAGGCGCCCAGGAGACCCCCGACCCGACCGCCGACGAGGCGAGCGCGTCCGCCGACCAGACGACGCGGAGCCCCGAGGAGATCGGCACCCAGCAGTCGACGGCCCGGGCGCTGATCGGCCCGTCCGCGCTCACCTCCGCTGACCCGGCCGCACTGGTCCAGGACCTCGTCGAGGGGGCGAGCGGACCGGGGATCGACTTCACGAACGTGCCCTCGCCACTCACCGAGGGTGGCCTGCCGTTCGAGAACCTCGAGATCCCCGAGCTGCCGGCTGACGGCGTCTTCGCGAGCCCGCGTGACGCGTGCGCCTACCTCGCCGGTTCCGTGCCGGCGCCGGAGCAGGGCGCCGAGGACCTGGCGGCCGCTTTCGAGTCCTTCTGCGGCGCCCTGCCGGAGGACTTCACCGAGTTCGACCCGACCACGATCGTCGGCGGGCTGCTCGACCTCATCAACAAGCTGCTGAAGGCGCTGCCCACCCCGGGCAACCCCATCCCGAGCAACCCGCCCGCGCACGTGCCCCACGAGTACTGGGGCTGGTGGCACAAGCAGTACGACGTGAACTGCGACGACGTCACCTACGACGAGGCCAACGCCATCCTCGCCTGGGACTACTCCGACCCGTTCAACCTCGACGGCGACAACGACGGCGAGGCCTGCGAGCGGAACTGGCACCACGACGACGTCGAGTACGTCGAGTACGTCGAGTACGTGGAGTACGTCGAGTACGACAGCTACCCCGTCGGCGGGGTCGCGACCGGCGACGGCAGCACGGGCGCGGACAGCTCGGCCGCCACGGGCGCCGAGGTCGCGCTGGCGGCCGGCGCGCTGTCCGGGCTCGGCCTGACGGGCCTGGTCCTCGTCCGGCGCTTCGCGCGGCAGGGCTGAGACGTGGCCGTCACCGAGCAGAAGGACACCGGCACCAGCGGCACCACCCGCGCGACGATCGGCATCCTCGTCGTCCTCGCGCTGCTCGCGGTGGTGGCCTACCTGTCGGGCGACCCGTCGCAGCGCGTCGGCCCCGCCTCGGCCGACCTGCCGGCCGACCGCACCGCGGTGGCGCTCCCGCTGGAGCCCGCCCGCACGACGAACCTCCGCATCCCGTCGATCGGGGTGGACACCCGGCGGCTGACGGAACTCGGCCAGACCGAGGACCGTCGCCTCGAGGTGCCGACGGACGCCATGACCGTCGGCCACTACCAGGGCGGTGCGGCTCCCGGCGAGCGCGGTCCGGCCGTCTACGCCTCGCACGTGAACTACCGCGGCGTGGACGGCGGCTTCGCGAAGCTGGCCGACGTCGAGGCCGGCGACCAGGTGGTGATCGAGCGCGAGGACGGGGTCACGGTGGTCTACGCCGTCGACCGCGTCGACGAGGTCGACAAGGACGCGTTCCCGACCGCCCAGGTCTACGGCCCGACCGTGGGCGCCGAGCTGCGCCTGATCACCTGCGGCGGCGCGTTCGACTCCGACGTGCGCAGCTACGAGGACGACGTGATCGTCTTCGGGCACGCGGTGGAGGCCTACCGGGCGTAGGCGCGTCCGGCGCCACCCGGTGGCCGGGTCCCCGCGGCGGGGGCCCGGCCGCCGGCGTTTTCGAGCGTGTGGCGATACGGACGTCCAGCGTCAGCGATGGCCCACGGCTGACACTTCTCAGGCTCCGCACAGGTCCGGGTCAGGCGGGCCACAACCGCCGGGCGGAGCGTCGGGACCATGACGACGCTCGCGACCGCACCCACGGTGCCCCTGATCGAGGCACCGCCGCGCCGGCGCGCGGGCGGGATCGTCGTCGCGGTGCTCGCCGTGGTCCTCGGCGCCGCGACGGTCGTCGGCTCGTACGTGCTCGCCGTGCTCGATCCCCGGGGACGTGCCCTCGACGAGGCGGTGTTGCGCGCCGCCACCGGCGTCGGGCTGCGCACCGAGGGGCTCACGGTGCTCGAGCTGGTCGGCATCCCGTCCGTGGCGCTGGCCGTGCTCGTACTCACGGGCGTCGCGCTCGCCCGGGGCCGTGGCGGGCGCGCGGTCACCGTGGTGGGCCTGGTGCTCGGCTCCCAGCTCGTCACCCAGGCGCTCAAGGCGGGTCTGGTCCGGCCGGAGTCGGCCGAGGGCAACTCGCTGCCCAGCGGGCACGTCACCCTCGTCGCCTCGCTGGGGCTGGCCCTCGTGCTGGTCGTGCCGCGCGCGCTCCGGCCGGTCGCCGCGCTCGCCGCCGTCGGGGTCACGGGCCTCGCCGGGGTGGCGACGATGGTCGCCGGCTGGCACCGGCCCAGCGACGTCGTCGCCGCGCTCGGCGTGGTGGCCGCGACGGCCGGGGTGCTCAGCCTCGCGGCGGCGCTGCTCCCGGGGCGACGGCGTCCACGATGTGCATGACCGACTCCCACAGCGTGCGCACCCGCACGAACCCGTGGCGCACGAGGGCGTCGGCGAGCTCGCCGCGCCCGAACACCCGCATCTGGGCGGCACGGCCCAGCAGCTCGATGACCACGCGCGTCGGCCCGGGTCCCTGCCCCGGCACCGCGACGGCCAGCCGCCCGCCGGGCTTGAGCACCCGCGCGATCTGCGCGAGCGCGGTGTCGAGGTCGGGCACCAGGTGCAGGCACAGCGAGCACGAGACGGCGTCGACGGTGTCGTCGCGCAGCGGCGGGTCCATCGCGTCCGCGCGCACCAGCACCGTGTTGTCCGCGCGGACGGCCCGGGCCGCCCGGTCCAGCATCGGCGGGGAGAGGTCCGCGCCCACCACCAGGCCCGAGGGACCGACCGCGTCGGCGAGCCGGCGGGTGTGGGTGCCCTGCCCGCAGGCGAGGTCGAGGACGGTCTCGCCGCCCACGAGGTCGAGACGCCGGTCGACGGCGTAGAAATCGCGCACCAGCCCGCCCGCGGCGAAGCGCGGCAGCCGCTGGCGCACGCGGTCGCCGGTGGCGAGGACGAGGTCGTAGACCCGGGCACCGCCGCCGGACTCCCAGAAGTCCTGCACCCGCCCGCGGGAGCCGGGCCGGCCGTTCACGAGGTCGAGCCACGCCTCGCCCGACGGTGCGGGCACCGGCACCGTGAGCAACGGCGCCAGGCGGTCGACCGCGCTCATCCGCCGCTCCGGACCGTGGCGCGCAGCGCGTCGAACTCGCCGATGATCGCGTCGGCCAGGTCGGGCAGGTCGGGCACCAGTTCCGCGCAGGACAGCAGGCCGATGTCGAGCTGGTCGACGTAGCTCTGGACCGTGACGTTGAGGCCGACGGGGTCGGCGATCGCCGAGACCGGGATGTAGTGACGCATCGTCGCGCCGCCGAGGTAGAGCGGCTCCCGCGGCCCCGGCACGTTCGAGATCACGAGGTTGAAGGGCGCCGGGGTCACCGCGCTCCAGCGGGCGAGGGCGCGGCTCACGGCGCTCACCGTGGCCGGGACGCCCAGCCCGGCCGCGTCGGGGCTGAGCTCGCCGGGCAGCGCGGCGAACACCTGCTTGGCCACGCGCAGCCCGTCGTGGGCGAGGCGCAGCCGCTCGACCGGGTCCTCGACGTCGGTGGGCAGCGCGGCGACGGTCGCGGAGACCCGGTTGGTCCACTGCTCGTCCTCGCCGCCCTCGCGCAGCGAGACCGGGATCATCGCGGTCAGCGGCTGGTCGGGGAGCTCGCCGCGGTCGAGCAGCCAGTGCCGCAGCCCGCCGCTGCACAGGGCGACGACGACGTCGTTGATCGTCGCGCCGGCCTCCTTGCCGACGGCCTTGACCTCGGCCAGCGGCAGTGAGCGGTGCGCGAAGCGCCGGTACCGGCTGACCGGGGCGTTGAACGGGGTGGGTGGGGTGACCAGCGGCGGGAGCCTGGGCAGGTCCTGGTCGGGGTCGCGCTCGCGGCCGATGTTGAGCACCGAGCCCACCCGCCCGCGCAGGCTCCCGCGCACCCGGTCGGCGAGGTCGATCACCGCCGGGTTGCGGGACGCGCGGGCCAGGCTCTGCCCCGCCCGCGCGGCCAGCACCAGGCCCCGCGCCGGGCGGCGCACGCCGTTGACCGCCGCGCGGGCCAGGACCACGGCGGTGGACGGCGGTGGCTCGGTCGCCCACTGCCCGGCGTGGCTGGGCGGCTCGGCGTCGGGGACGTCGTCGAGCATGAGCTCGAGCAGGTCGGCGCCCGCGGCCCCGTCGACGGTGCTGTGGTGGATCATCGTCAGGATCGCGAACCGGTCGGCCCCGCCTTCCTCCCCGGCGAGGCCCTCGATCACGTGGGACACCCACAGCGGGTGGTCGCGGTCCATCGGCGCGGCGACGAGGCGCCCGACGAGCTCGTCGAGCTGCTCGTCGGTGCCGGGCGGGGGCACCGCGCTGTGCCGGACGTGGAAGTCGAGGTCGAAGTCCGGGTCGGCGATCCAGTACGGGTGGTCCAGTCCGAACGGCACCTGGACGAGCCGCCGGCGCAGCGGCTCGAGCTGGTGCAGCCGGTCGGCGAGCTGGCGCCGCCACGCCGGGAAGGGCTCGAAGTCGGCGTGGGGCCGCTCGAGGATGAGCAGCTGGCTGACGTGGAGGAACTGGTGGTCGTCCTCGAGGTCCAGGAAGGCCGAGTCCAGGCCCGACAGCTGCTTCACGGTGGTGACCTCCTCGTCGACCGCCGGGGCGTCGCCCGGTGCGCACCGCATCCTGCCCCGGCCACCGGCCGTCCGTGCGGGGTGCGTCGGGGGACGGTGCGGTTCACCTCATCGACGGACTCAAGCGCAGCCTCCGGGACTGCGTAACCTCCGGCGGTCACGGCCGTTGAGCGGTTCGGAGGAGTAGTCACCCGTTCGGTGGCGCCCTCGGATCGCGCGAACGGACGGGGAGTCCAGACATGGGTAGGCACCAGATGGCGGCGTCCTCGTCGGCGCGCGCCCGGGTCGCGCTCGGTGCGCTCCCGCTGGTCGCCACCGTCGGGGCGATCGGTGTCGGCTCGGTGGTGATGACCCCCGTCGCCACCGACGCGCCGCTGCCGCCCCCGACCCTCGGTGGGACGGGTGGGGCTCCCGCGGCCCTGCCTGCTGCTCCGCCGGTGCCGGGTGCGCCGGTCACCGTGCTCGGCCTCGCCGCGAGCGGCGACCCGGCCGCCGACCCGGCCCGGCCCGACCGCACCTCGTCCGCCTCGTCCGCCTCGTCCGCCTCGACCGCCCCGACCGCGGGGAGCGGCGACGCCGACACCCCGCGGCGCAGCGCCGGCGCGGGCGGCGCGGACCGCGCTACCGCGGGTGCCCGCGACGCCGGCGCCCCCGCACGCGGCTCCTCGGGCGGCTCCGGTGGTGGATCCGGTGGTGACCCCGCCGGCGGTGCGGTGGATCGCGACGACGCCGGGAGCCCGGGCAGCGGCTCCGGCGGCTCCGGCGGCTCCGGGAGCTCCGGCGGCTCGTCGGGGTCCGGCGGGTCCGGCGGCGGTCGCGAGGGGGGACTGGTCGGCGGTGTCGTCGGCGGCCTCGGCCAGACCGTGTCCGGGGCGACCTCGCTGCTCTCGTTCGGCGAGTCGCCCTCGCCGTCGTTGCTCTCGTTCGGTTCCTGACCCCGGCCGCGGGCCCCGCTGCGGCAGCGATCACTCACGCACAAGTTAGTTAGGGTGATACAACAGTCCGGTGACGGCACCGACCCGAGGACAGTCGTGAGCACCCCCGTCGCCGGGACGCAGACCGGCAGCCCGTTCCGCCAGCCCAGGGCCGTCTGGGCCGTGGCGTTCGCGTGCGTCGTCAGCTTCATGGGCATCGGGCTGGTCGACTCGATCCTGCCCGCGCTGGCCCAGCAGCTCGCCGCGACGCCGGCGCAGGTCTCGTTGCTGTTCACGAGCTACCTGCTGATCACGGCGGTGGCCATGCTCGTCACCGGCTGGGTCTCCAGCCGCATCGGCGCCAAGGCCACCCTGGTCACCGGCCTGGTGATCATCGTCGTCTTCGCCGCGCTGGCCGGGGCCTCGGGCTCGATCGGCGAGATCGTCGGTTTCCGGGCCGGCTGGGGGCTGGGCAACGCGCTGTTCATCGCCACCTCGCTGGCGGTGATCGTCGCGTCCGCCAGCGGCGGGTTCGCGGGCGCGATCATCCTCTACGAGACCGCGCTGGGCGTCGGCATCGCGCTCGGGCCGCTGGTCGGCGGCCTGCTCGGCTCGGTGAGCTGGCGCGCGCCGTTCTTCGGCGTCGCCGTGCTCATGGCGATCGCGCTGATCGCGACGCTGGTGCTGCTCGACAAGACCCCGAAGCCCGCCACGAGGATCGGGCTCCTCGACCCGGTCCGGGCACTGCGCCACCGCAGCCTCGCGACGATCGCGCTCACCGCGTTCGCCTACAACTGGGGCTTCTTCACGTTGCTCGCGTACTCGCCGTACTCGATGGGCGGTCTCTCCGAGCTGGGCCTCGGCGGCGTGTTCACCGCCTGGGGCGTGCTCGTGGCGATCTTCGCGGTGTTCGTCGCGCCCGCCGTCGAGCGCCGCTTCGGCACGGTGCGCGTGCTCTACGTCGTGCTCGGCCTGCTGGCCGTCGACCTGCTCGTCATCGCGGTGTGGAACGACACCCCGAGCGTCGTGATCGGCGCGGTGATCGTCGCCGGCGCGATGATCGGCCTCAACAACACCCTGGTCACGCAGGCCGTCATGTCCGTCGCCCCCGTCGAGCGGCCGGTCGCGTCGGCGTCCTACAGCTTCGTGCGCTTCCTCGGCGGCGGCCTCGCACCGTGGATCGCCGGCATCCTCGCCGACGCCTTCGTCCCGGGGACACCGTTCTGGGTCGGGGCCGTGGTGGTCACCGTGGGCGGGCTCGTCCTCGCGACGGCGCACCGGCTGCTGCGCGCGGTGGAGACCGGGGCGGTCGCGGTGCCCCCCGAGACCGCCTCGGCGGTGACCGACGCCCCCGTCCTCGTGGCCGTCGACGCCGCGGCGCACGCGGCGGCGGTCGCGGCCACGGGGGGCCGGCTCGCGGCGCTGGTGGACGCCCCGGTGATCGTCGTGCACGTGCCCGGGAGCGCGGTCGTCGACGGTGCCACCGCCGACGACGCCGGCCACTCCGACCTCGCCCTCGACCGCTCGGTCGCCGCCGTCCGCGAGGCCCTCGGACGCGGGGGCAGGGTCACCGCCGAGACCCTGGCGCCCGTGGGCGGGCACGGCGACGTCGGTGCCGCGCTCGCGGATCTCGCGTGGAGCCGCGGGGCCCGCGCGGTCGTCGTCGGCCCGCCGCGCGGAGGAGCGCTCGCCGCCCTCGCCGCACCCGGCACCGACCGTGCGCTCTGGACGCAGGGGCCGTGCCCCGTGGTGGTCGTGCCCGAGGGCGCGGCGACCGAGCCGGCGGGGACTCCGACGGCCACCTCCGCGGCCCCGTCGGTGCCGGCCGGGCGCTGAGAGGGCGTCCACGGCAAAGGCCCGGCCCACCGCGGGGGTGGACCGGGCCCGGGACGTGCGCGGAGCCTCAGGCGGGGACGCTCGGGAGCTCGAACTGGCTCGGGACCTCGGGGAGCAGGTCGCCCACCGACGGGAGCGGCGGCAGCTCGGGGGCGTCCGGGAAGCCGGGGACCTCGACCCCGTTGAAGGTGTTGCCCTGACCGTTGCCCTGACCGATGACGTTGCCGGCGTCGACGCCGATGTTGTTGGTCTCGGTCGTGACGTTGTTGTTCTCGTCGACGTGCGACTCGGCGGAGGCGAGCGGCGCGGCGGCCATCAGGCCGGCGGTGACGCCGACGGTGACGAGACCCAGCTTCTTCAGCACGGAAACTCCTGAGGGTGTGTTCGGGGGAGCACGGCGTCGGACCGACCGGGGGTGACAGCGGCATCGACGCCTCCCAGGACCAACGACGGCGTGACGTCCTCGTGACCTCCGGACCGCAGAGCCACCCGATCGAGGGATCAACTCCGCGGAACTCCTGTCCGAGAACGACGACGGCCCGGCCACCGTGCGGTGGCCGGGCCGTCGTCGGTTGCGGGGGTCGTCAGAAAGTGGCGGTCTGGTCGCTGAGCACGTCCGAGGTGCCCCCGGTCGCGTCCTCGTCGGTCGCGTCCTCGTCGGTCGCGTCCTCCTCGTCCGCCGTGGCGGCCGGACCGCCGATGGCCACCGCGACGTCGTTGCCGCTGAGGTTGCCGTTGAGGATGTCGTTGCAGACGATGTTGGCCGCGTTGTTGCCGCCGATGGGGGCCTGCACGAGGGCGTTGCCCAGGAACGCGTCACCGTCGATGCCGCCGTTGGCCTCGGCCTCGCCGCCGACGACGTTGCAGTTCGACGAGTCGTCGCCGTGGTGGCGGTCGGAGTGGTCCGACTCGTGGGCGGAGGCGATCGGGGCGACGGCCACGAGGCCGGCGGAGACGCCGAGGGTGACCAGACCAAGCTTCTTCAGCACGAGAGAACTCCTGGTGATGGTTGTCAGGGGAGCGGACGTGGGCCACACGGATGACGCGCGGTTCCCACGCTCGGACGGCCCAACGAGGGCGTGACGGACCTGTTACCTCCCGATCCGGTGAAGCGCCCGAACGAGGGATCCGTGGGTCGCCCGCCCCGGACACACGTCGACCCGGCCACCGATGCGATGGCCGGGCCGAGCGCGGTCGTGATGACGCGGAGAGGGGCCTAGGAGACCGGGAGGTCGGGGCCCTCGGGGAACTCCGGCAGCGTCGCGGCATCGCCGCCGATGGCCACGGCGACGTCGTTGCCGCTGAGGTTGCCGTTGAGGATGTCGTTGCAGACGATGTTGGCCGCGTTGTTGCCGCCGATGGGGGCCTGCACGAGGGCGTTGCCCAGGAACGCGTCGCCGTCGATGCCGCCGTTGGCCTCGGCCTCGCCGCCGACGACGTTGCAGTTCGACGAGTCGTCGCCGTGGTGGCGGTCGGAGTGGTCCGACTCGTGGGCGGAGGCGATCGGGGCGACGGCCACGAGGCCGGCGGAGACGCCGAGGGTGACCAGACCAAGCTTCTTCAGCACG
>NZ_QEKW01000011.1:156003-171090 GCF_003096675.1 Actinomycetospora cinnamomea
CGGAGTGGTCCGACTCGTGGGCGGAGGCGATCGGGGCGACGGCCACGAGGCCGGCGGAGACGCCGAGGGTGACCAGACCAAGCTTCTTCAGCACGGGAGCTCCTGAGGTGTCGTTGTCGGGGAGCGGCGTGGGACGGACACCTGTTCTGCGCAGCGCCCACACTCGGAGGGCCCAACGAGGGGCGCACCCCCGTGTGACTCCCGGGGGCTCAAAGCCCCCGAACGAGGGACGCCGTCCGGGAGCCCGGGCCGGGACGCACGAAGGCCCGGCCACCGATCGGATGGCCGGGCCCTCGGGTGCGCGCGGAGCGCCAGGAGCAGCGGGTGGTCAGCTCACGGCGGAGCCCAGGACGCTGATCGAGACGTCGTTGTCGCTGACGTTGTCGTTCAGGATGTCGTTGCAGACGATGTTGCCCACGTTGTTCCCGCCGACCGGCAGCTGCGCCAGGACGTTGCCCAGGACGGCGTCGCCCTCGATGCCGCCGTTGGCCTCGGCCTCGCCGCCCACGACGTTGCAGTCCGAGCTCTCGTGCCCGTGCTTCTTCTTGTGGTGGTCGCCGTCGTGGTCGTGGCCGTGGGACTCACCGGCCGACGCGAAGGGCGCGGCCGCGAGCAGGCCCGCGGCGACGGCCACGGTGACGGTGCCAGCCTTCTTGAACATGGTTCCCCCAAGGGTTCGGTGATGGCGCTGTGGTCGGTAGAACCGCCCGTCCGGGGCGGACCACCGTCGCGGGCGGGCCGTCGACGGGACGACCCGCCCGCAGGAGGGACTGTGGCGTCCGGGTGCTTCACCCGGTCACGCCGCTCAGGACGGGATGATGCTGTCGCCCAGGATGCTGACCGCCACCTCGTTGTCGCTGAGGTTGTCGTTCAGGATCTCGTTGCAGGTGACGTTGAGGATGTTGTTGCCACCGATGGGGGCCTGCGCGAGCAGGTTGCCGGCGAGCGCGTCGCCGTCGATGCCGCCGTTGGCCTCGGCCTCGCCGCCGACGACGTTGCAGGAGCCGGAGCCCGAGCCGTGGTCGTCGTCACCGTGGTGCGACTCGGTCGCCGAGGCGAAGGGCGCGGCGGCCATGAGGCCGGCGGCGACGCCGACGGTCACGACACCCAGCTTCTTGATCACATGTACTCCTCGTGAAGCTTGTCGGGGGAGCGGGACGCACCGGGTGGGTCCGCCCGGGCTGCTGCGGGCAAGGACGCGGACGGTGTGTCCCCGAGGAGCCACCACCACGAGTCCGAACGGCCCGTGGGATGACGTCGAGGGGCCCAACGAGACGGTCACGGCACGGTTACGCACGGGATCGGGATCGGCCCGGTCCGTGACCCGCCGTGGTCGCTCAGGGCCGAACACTCGCGCAGCGTGTCGTCCGTCCGGCGACCGAACGCGTCGCCCGTCCGGCGCAGTGGTCGCGCTCGGAGTAGCGAGCGACGGTGGTTCCGTCACCGGATCCAGTGGTCGGTGCTCACCGGATCCACCGACGCCGAGCGTGACCCCCCGCTCGGCGGAGACTGCGCCGGTCGTGCGGGACGATGACCGGGTTCGGAGGACCAGAGAGGACGTGGCGTGGGTCAGGCCCTGCGTGAGCTCGTCGACGACGTGCTCGATCTCGAGCGCATCGAGCGCGACATCTTCCGTGGCCGCAGCCCGCGCGAGTCGCTGCTGCGCGTCTTCGGTGGCCAGGTCGCCGGCCAGGCGATGGTCGCGGCCGGGCGCACCGTCGAGGAGGACCGCGGCGTGCACTCGCTGCACGGCTACTTCCTGCGGCCCGGCGACCCGTTCGCGCCGATCGTCTACGAGGTCGACCGCACCCGCGACGGTCGCTCCTTCACGACGCGCCGCGTCACCGCGGTCCAGCACGGCGAGACGATCTTCACGATGTCGGCGTCGTTCCAGCGGCCCGAGGACGGCGTCGAGCACCAGGCGCCGATGCCGGAGACGCCCGGCCCCGAGGGCCTGCACCGGCGCGACATGCCCCCGGTGCCGAGCGACGGGCCCGCCTGGACGACCACCGGGCGGGCGCTGACCTGGCCGCTCGACGTGCGCTACGTCGACCACGCGCCCTGGGACGAGACCGCGGACCGCGACCCGCGCAACCGGGTCTGGGTGCGCGCCGACGGCGAGCTGCCCGACCCCGGGTCGGCCGGCGGGCGGCTCCTGCACGTCTGCGTGCTCACCTACGCCAGCGACCTGACCCTGCTCGAGGCGGCGGTCTTCCCGCACGTCGTCGGCGGCGCGTCGTCGGGGCAGGTGAGCCTGGCGAGCCTCGACCACGCCGTCTGGTTCCACCGCCCGTTCCGCGCCGACGAGTGGTTGCTCTACGTCCAGGAGTCGCCGAGCGCCGGCGGCGGCCGCGGGCTCGCCGCGGGGCGCTTCTACACCCGCGACGGCGTGCTCGTGGCGTCCGTGGTGCAGGAGGGGCTGATCCGCCGCCAGCAGCGCAGCTGACCCGTCAGACGGCGGCCGTGGCCCGGTCCTCGTCCGTCTCCGGGGTCGCCTCCCGCGCCGTCTCCCCCGGTGTGCGCGTGGCCGCGGCGTCGGCGGCGCGACCGAAGAACTCGAAGTCCGACGGGGCGAACCGCCGCGTCTCGAACCAGTACCGCACCGTGAAGCCGGGCCAGATCGTCCGGTTGACCCCGGCGGCGTCGAGGTACCAGCTCGTGCACCCGCCGCGGGTCCAGATGCCCCGGCCGAGCCGGTGCTGCACCGCGGCGTTCGAGCGCTGCTGCACCTCGGCGCGCACGTCGAGCCCGCCCATCCCGCTCCCGTGCACCGCCGTGATCGCCTGGGCCACGTAGCGCGTCTGGCACTCGATCATGAAGACCACGGAGTTGTGGCCGAGGCCGGTGTTCGGGCCGAGCAGGAAGAAGAGGTTGGGGAAGTCGGACACGGTCATGCCCAGGTGCGTGGCCATGCCGTGGGAGGCCCAGACCTCCCGCAGCGTGCGCCCGCCGCGACCACGGATCTCGAGCCGGTCGAAGGCGTCGGTCACGTGGAAGCCGGTGCCGTAGACGATCACGTCGACGTCGCGCTCGGTGCCGTCGCCGTCGACGATCGACGAGCCGCGGACCTCGCGCACACCACCCGTGATCACCTCGACGTCCGGTCGCGCGAGGGCGGGGTAGTAGTCGTTCGAGACGAGGATCCGCTTGCAGCCGATCGAGTAGTCGGGGGTCAGCTTCGCGACGAGGTCCGGGTCGGTGATCGAGCGGCCGATGTGCTTGCGGGCCACCCACTCCGCGGGCCGCAGCAGCGCCGGCCTCCGGTGGAAGGCGACGGCCCGGGACTCGAGCCCGGCGTAGAGCCCGGCGCGGTAGGCCCGGTGCAGCACGGGGTGACGCTCGAAGAAGGCGCGCCGGCGTCCCGTCAGCGGCTTGTCGTTCTTCGGCAGCACCCACGCCGGGGTGCGCTGGTAGAGCTGCACCTCGGCGGCGACGCCCGCGATCTGCGGGACGAACTGGATCGCGCTGGCCCCCGTGCCGATCACCGCGACGCGCTTGCCCCGCAGGTCCACGTCGTGGTCCCACCGCGCGGAGTGGAAGGCCGGCCCGGTGAACGAGGCCGCACCGGGCAGGTCGGGCACGTGCGGGACGTGCAGCGGGCCCATCCCGGAGACCAGGAAGCGGGCACGCCACGACGTGCCGGCCCGCGTGTGCACCACCCACGTGCGCTCCTGCTCGTCCCAGGTCGCGCCGGTCATCTCCTGGCCGAAGCGCACGTGACCGCGCAGGTCGTGGTCGTCGGCCAGCCGCTCGAGGTAGTCGCGGATCTCCGGCTGCGGCGAGTACGACCGCGACCAGCCCGGGTGGGGCACGGTGGAGAGCGAGTACATGTGCGACGGGATGTCGCACGCGCAACCGGGATAGGTGTTGTCCCGCCAGGTGCCGCCGAGCGCGTCGGCCTTCTCCAGCAGCACCACGTCGGTGATACCGGCGCGCCGCAACGCGAGGAGCTGGCCCAACCCCGAGAAGCCCGAGCCCACGACGACGACCTCGTGGATGCGCTGCGGGTCAGGCATCGACGGCCTCGGCACGGACGGGCTCCTCCTGCGGGATCACGGTGGTGAGCTCCTCGTCGGGGCCGGCGACCAGCCCGGCGAGATGCGCGGCGACCTCGGTCGCGCGCTCGAGGTTGATCATGTGGCCGGCGCCGGGCAGCAGCACGATCCGCGCGTCCGGCAGCGCGTCGGCGATCGCGCGGGCGTGGTGCTGCGGGCACAGGCGGTCGCGGTCGCCCACGAGCACCACGCTCGGGACGGTGCGCAGCGTCGCGAGGGCCTCCCGGCGGCGGTGCTCGCCGATCGAGGCGCGGAAGGCCGCGACGCTCGGCGGGTGGGCGGCCAGGGCCTGCTCGGCCACCGAGAGCACGTCGGCGGGCCGGGGGCGGCGCCCGAAGACGAGCGCCCGGACCGCGGGGGCCATGGCCGTGGCACGGGCGCGGTGCGACGGGCCGCCGGCGCGGCCGACGTCGCCGATCTCCCCGGCCGGGGCGCGGTGACCCAGCCGGGCGGTCAGCGGCACCAGGACGTGCTCGCCCCGGGCCACCAGCCGGCCGCGGCGGCCGGGGAGCCCGAGGTCGAGCCGGTCCATGTCGTCGCTCGCGGTGGCGACGAAGGCGGCGCCCACGACCCGCTCCTCCACCAGCTGCGGGTGACGCTCCGCCAGGGCCATCAGCGTCATGCCACCCATCGAGTGCCCGGCGAGCACCAGGGGGCCGTCGGGCACGCGCTCGGCGAGCAGGGCGGCGAGGTCGTCGGCCGCGGTACCGATCGTCGCCGTGCCCTCGGCCGCGGCGTCCGACCCGCCGTGCCCGCGGTGGTCGTGGCGCAGGATCCGCGTCGTCACGCCCCCGCGGCGCAGATCGTCGACGACCCGGTCCCACGACCGCAGGTCCTGGGACCACCCGTGCACCAGCACGAGCGCCGGGTCCCCGTCCGTCGTCCCGGAGTCGGCGACGCGCAGCCGCGTCCCGTCCGGTGCGGTGAACCTATCGACCTCCTCGCGCACCCTGCCTCCTCCGTGTCAGCGGTTCGGAAGGAGGAACGACTTCCGCCACCACGTCATGCCCGGCCGGCCCACCAGGCCCGCCTCGTCGAGGAACGGGACGATCTTCTCGCCGGCCCAGCGGATCATCTCGCGGTGGTGGGGGTTGGCCAACGCGGCACGGCGGCCCTCGCGGGGGTCGATGCCGACCGCGGCGTAGACCTGCGGGTTGATCAGGCTGCGGACCACGAACATCGAGATGAACGCGATGATGAAGCGCTGGTAGGCCTTCTCGGTGCGCGAGAGCTGCGCCATCCCGCGGGTGACCTCGTCGCGGGCGAAGGAGACGTGGCGCGCCTCCTCCATGATGTGGATGCGGTTGACCTGGCGCATCAGCGGCTGGATGTGCTCGTCGTTCGCCTGCTCGCGCTGCAGCCGGTCGAGCACCTCCTCGGCGACGAGGATCGCGCCGTAGGCGGCGGGCCCCCGGCTCACGACGGAGAAGAGCTTGCCGAGCTGACGGATGGACTCGCGCGGGCCGTAGGGGTCGACGCCCGCGGCGGCGACCATCCGCGCGAACATCTGCGAGTGGCGGCACTCGTCGGCGACCTCGGTGAGCGCGTACTGCGCCCGCGGCGTCGTCGGGTCCTCGGCGTAGAAGTCCTTGAGCAGGCGCTGCATGAGCAGGACCTCGAACCACAGGCCCACGCTCGCGACACTGCAGGCCTCGTGCTTGCCGAGCTCGACGCGCTGCTCGGGGCTGAGCCGCTCCCAGAGCTCGGTGCCGTAGAGGGAGACCCGGTGCTCCGGCACCCAGATCTTCCCGTCGACCAGCGGGGCGTCCCAGTCGATGTCCACCGCCGGGTCGTAGGCCTTCTTGGCGGACGACCTCAGCAGCCGCTGAGCCGTCGCGTGCCGGTCCGCCGTGGGCGCGCTCATGGCTGGTGGTCCTCCTGGCTCGGCGGTCGGGTCCCGGACGTACCGGCGGTAATACGCACCTCGTGTACGTATTACAGTTGGTAACTGTAACTGGTGGTAGCGTGCGGACCCGTGCCGGACGATGTCAAGCCGAACCGCCCCGGATCCGCCCCAGCGCGTGACGGGCGTCGCACGCGGTGGGAGAAGCACCGGGCCGAGCGGCGCGCCGAGTTCGTCGAGGCCGCCATGCGCGTGCTCGCCGACGTGGGGCCGGACTTCGGCATCGAGCAGGTCGCGCTCGAGGCCGGCGTCACCAAGCCGGTGCTCTACCGGCACTTCTCGGACAAGGCCGACCTCGTCGAGGCGATGGGCGAGCGCGCCACCGAGATCCTGCTCGACAGGCTCATCCCCGCCATGAACAGCGAGGAGGCGCCGCGCCCGCGCATCCGCAAGTCCATCGACGCCTTCTTCGCGACGCTCGAGGACTACCCGAACCTCTACTGGGTGCTGGCCCGGCACACGCCGATCGACGGCAGCGGTCCCGACGTGGTGCGCGAGGACAAGGAGATCATCGCCACGGCGCTCTCGGCGCTGCTCGGCGACTACCTGCGCGCCTTCGGGCTGGACTCCGGACCGGCGGAGCCCTGGTCCTACGGGCTCGTCGGCTGCGTCCAGAACACGGCGGAGTGGTGGCTGGACCGCCGCTCGATGAGCCGCGAGAGCGTCACCGAGTACCTGACCGTGCTGGTGTGGGCGGCCATCGACGGCTTCGCCCGCGAGCACGGCGTGGTCATCGACCCCAACGTGCCCCTGGAGATCAACAAGGTGGTGCAGTTGAGGTCCGGCGGCGAGCGGGGCCAGGCGCCCCGCCACGGGGACGGTCGAGCAGGCGGCCGTGCCGGTCCGACAGTGAGTACCGATCGAGCAGTGAGGAGCCCGGAGCGATGACGCCAGCGGCAGCACCCGAGCACGACGGCACGCGCGACCAGCACGACCACGACCAGCACGACCACGACGAGGACGGCTACCGGGGCGCGGCCACGCTGGAGGTCGACGGCACCTCCTACGCCGTCGACGTCGTGCTCGTCGGCCACTTCGAGCCCCTCGACGGGCGCTACCACTGGTACGGCCGCGTGGCCGCCCACGCCGGGCTGGACGCGGCGCTGGGCGGGGCGAAGCGCCCGGCCCGCGTGACGACGCCGGCCGGGGCCGCCGACGGCGAGCTCTCCGACGTCGACCCGTGGGGCCGCTACCGGCTCGCGGGGGTCTCGACGCCGCCGTTCGAGGTGGAGTCGGCGCGCGACGTCGCGGTCGAGGCGGTCTGATGGCGCCCCGGGACGGGGGCGGGCTCGACGTGCGGGAGGCCCGGCAGGAGGCCGAGCGGGAGGCCGCGGTGCACGGCCTCGACCTCGACACGGTGCTGGCCGTCGCCACCCCCGAGCGCGCGGTGCGCGTGATCGCCGGGCTGCTGGGGCCCACCGTCGGCTTCGGGCCGGTGCCCGCGGGGCCGAACGACATGGCCACCGCCTCGGCCACCGGGTCCGTCGGCCGCGTCACCGCGCGGCGCGAGGGCCTCCTGCGCGTCCAGGTGCGCGTGCCCGTGGCCCTGGACGTCAGCGTCCTGATCGGGTCCCGCCGCATCCCGGCCGAGGTCGACCTCGTGGTGCACGTCGGGCTCGTGGGCCGGGCGGCGCCGGGCGCGGTCGAGATCGACGTCGACCCGATCCGGCCCGCGGACGTCGACGCCGACGTGCGCACCCGCGGCGTCGGCGGCGTGTTCCTGCGCCGCCTCGGCGACCTCGACGCCGAGATCCGCCACCACGTGGGGGTCTACGTCTCGACGCTGCTGGCCACGCCCGAGGCCGTGGCGGAGTGCCGCATCCGGATCCCTTGACCCCCACGTGCGTGATCTTCCGAGCTATAGCTCAGAAGATCACGCACGTGCTCAGCCGCGGGAGAGCTTCACCAACTCGTCGCGGTCGACGACCTTGACCCGCGGACGCCCGGTGGGGTCGCCCCGGCCGCGCTCGTGGGCGTCGATGGCCTCCCAGCCCTGCTGGTCGACCAGGTCGGGGCAGCGGTCGCGCAGCCACGCCTCGACCTCGTCGGGCGAGTGCTCGCGCGGCGCGCGCGTCGTCAGGTCCTCCACCACGTGGCGGACGGTCTCGTTCGCGTCCTTCTTGTTGGTGCCGATGATCCCGGTGGGCCCGCGCTTGATCCAGCCGACCACGTACTCGCGCTCGCGGGAGTCCACCCGCCCCTCGGTGTGCGGCACGGTCCCGGTGGCCTCGTCGAACGGCAGGCCGGGCAGGGCCAGCCCGCGGTACCCCACCGCGCGCAGCACCAGGCCGGTCGGCACCGTCTCGCGCTCGCCGGTGTCCACGGCGCGCACGCGCCCGTCCTCGCCGGTCTCGAGCCGGTTGATCCCGAGGACGATCTCCTCGACCCGGCCGTCACCGCGGATCTCCACCGGCGAGCGCAGGAACCGGAACTCCATCCGGTGGGGCGCCGACGCATCGGGGCCCGCCTCGGCGAAGCCCCGCAGGATCTCGAGGTTGCGGCGCGTGCCCTTGGCCAGCCCCTCGGAGTCGGCGATTCCCGCGGGCACCTGCTCGGGGTCGACGACGACGGTGAGGTCGTCGATGTCGGAGAGCTCGCGCAGCTCGGTGGTGGTGAACGCGGCCTCGACCGGGCCGCGGCGCCCGCACACCAGCGCCTCGCGCACCGACGACGCGGCGAGCGCCTCCAGGGCGTGGTCGGCGGTGTCGGTGGCGCGCAGGTCGGCCTCGGGCAGCAGGAGCATCCGGGCCACGTCGAGCGCCACGTTGCCGGCGCCGATCACCACGGCGCGCTCGGTGTCCAGCGGTGGCTCGAGGTCGACGAAGTCGGGGTGGCCGTTGTACCAGCCGACGAAGTCGACCGAGGCGATGCTGCCGCGCAGGTCCTCGCCGGGGATGCGCAGCCGGCGCTCGGTCTGCGAGCCCACCGCGTAGATCACCGCGTCGTAGCGCTCGAGCAGCTCCTCGCGCGTCACGTCGGTGGGGCCCGAGCCGAGGCACACGTGCCCGAAGAACCGGAAGCCCTCGCGGGCGGCGGTCTTCGTGTACTGCGAGCTCACCGACTTGATCTTCGGGTGGTCGGGGGCGACACCTGCGCGGACGAGGCCCCACGGGGTGGCGAGCCGGTCGAACATGTCCACCCGCACGTCGGGTGCTCCCGCGTCGAGGAGCGCGGCCGCGGCATAGAACCCCGACGGCCCGGAACCGACGATCGCGACGTGGTGGGGTCGCGTCGTGTGATTCTCCACCTCGGCATCGTGGCCCACCCGGCCGCAGCACGCACCCGTCCGGCCGCCGTCCGTGGTGATCGGGTGCAGCGCCACGCCGGGCCGCGACACGCCGACGAAAGGATGATCCCGAGCCGCGGCGTGGCCTGATCCGTCCTCGGTCGAGTGGTCACTCCATGGGCTCATCGAGCGCGAGAACCGGTCTGGAGCAGGGCTAACGTCGCCGGCGATGATCAGCGAGGGGCTCGGCGACACGCAGCCGGCCATGGCGGGCGCGCCGTGGCGGCGGGGGCTCGACCTGTTCGACGACTACGCCGGTGGTGGCGTGCTCTCCGAGGAGCTCGCCGACGATCTCGTCAACGAGCTCGTCGCCGGCCCTCGGCCGCGCCGGGCCCGTCGGGCCGTCTCCGGCGGCCCCAGCGGCCCGGATGGCCCGGGCGGTCCCGGCCCGCAGCCCAGCCGGCCCCCGGCCGGCCCGCCCGCGGCCCGCCCGCGCCTGACGCTCGTGCGTGGAGGTGCCTCCGGCACGTGAGCGGAAGGACGTGCTCCGGCACTCCCTACTGCTCACCAGCGCCGCAGGCGCACCCGCTCACTCCTTGACGGCCACCAGCACCAGGTAGTGCAGCTCGTCGCCGGCCATGCTCATCCGGTGCCGGAAGGGGCGGCGCACCACGGTGTGCGAGGGGTGCTCCGCGTCGGCGGTCGCGGCGATCATGTGGTCGATGTCCGTCGCGTCCTGGCCGTCCTCGCCACCCGCGAGCGTCAGGGCGAGGAACGAGCCGGGCGGGAAGGCGTCCCACAGCTGCGCGAGGGAGTCGACGGGGACGTGACCCTCGCCCACCGCGCCGGCGGCGACCAGGGCGGTCAGCCCCTCGTCGCGCACGAGGCGGGTGACCTCGTCGATGTCCAGCCGCTCGCCCACCAGGTAGTGCGCGTAGAGCCCGGGGCGGTCGCGGTGCGCCGCCTCGCGGGCCTCGGCGACACCGTCGGCGCCCGCGACGACGGTGATCCCGCGCGCGCGCAGCTCCTCGCCGACCACCCCGTTGCCGGCGCCCAGGTCGAAGGCGCGCAGGGCTTCGACCGACCGTCCCTCGGCCTCGGCGGCCTCGACGAGCGCGGCCGCGACGGTGGCGGGGGAGGCGCACTGCAGGCGGTGCTGGACGACCTCCTCGTAGAGCCCCGGTACCGCGTACACCCGCGCGTAGTCGTGCAGCACGATCCGCTCGTCGGTGCCGTCGGCGTGGTGGAGCACGAACTCCTCCTGCGCCTGACGCCGCCCGGGGGTCGTGTCGAGCTCCACGGTCCAGTCGGTCGCCGGCTGCCTCGCTGTGGCCATGGCGGCCATCCTGCCCGGTCAGGAGGGTGTGCTGCCGTGACGAACGTCCCTCCCGGACCGCCGGGGGCGGCGGGGACGGCGCTGTGGCCTGGGTCCCCCGGACGTTTCCCCCACGCCACGGAGGAGTCACCCTCGGGGTGCCAGGGGGACGCGTCGACGGCGTCGCGCCTCACCCACCTCGGCGTGGCCCGGTCCGCCGGGATCGCGCACGGGAGGTCGCCATGAGTGCCGGACCCGCGCCCGCCAACACCGTCGCGCAGCTGCTGCGCCCCGCCTCGCGCCCGCGCGCGGCCGCCGTCGACGCCGAGGACCGCGAGCACGCGGTCACCGTCGTCGCGCACCTGCTGCACGCCGAGTGCGAGCAGTGGAGCTGGACGGTGCACCACGCCGATGTCCACCGGCCGGAGGCGCTGCGGATCGTCGGAGCGCTGGCCCGCGAGGGCTGGGCTCCCGGGCCGGCCGCCTGAGCGGGCGCACCAAGCCCGCCGCACGGAGGGTAGATTCCTGCTCCGATCGGCTCAACGGAGCCGCGAGGGGTGGTGGGCATGGCCATCGAGGTGGACGGCGTCTCGTTGCACGAGACGTCACGGGGATCGGGCGCCGCATGGCGGTGGAGCTCGCAGGGCCCCACCCCGATCGACTACGAGATCCAGTGGGTCGAGAACAAGGACACGTTCCTCTACGGCACCCGCGTGCGCCCGGGCGGCTGGAACGTCTCGCAGCTCGACCCGAACACCTGGGTCGGCGACGGGACGCTCGAGGGCGCCCGGGACATGGTCAAGCGCGGGCTGCCGACGCTGCCGCACTGACGCGGCGCCGGGACCGGACACGAACGGCGCGTTCCCTGCTTCCGTCGCAGCGAACGCGCCGTTCGTTCGTCCGGGAGGGCCGGACCGAGGTCAGCTGCGGCCCAGGATCCCGGCCTCGCCGAGCTTGGACATGACGGCGTTGGGGCCGTCGAACTGCTGCTTGTCGAGCCCCTTGAGCGTGTCGACGAGCTCCTGGTCGGCACCCTGCTTGCTCGCGTGCTCGGCGAGCTCGTCGGGCCCCCCGGGATAGTCGAACCCCGCCAGCGACTTCTGCACCTGCGTGACGTCGTAACCCATGGAGCGCGGTTAACCACCCGGCCCGACCGACAACCACGGTCGACTAGGCTCGATCCGGTGCTGGCCCGCGCGTTCGGCATCGCCCGGTCCCTCGCGATGTACCACGGCATCCCGGGACGCCAGCGACGGATGCGGGCGTTCTACGCACAGTTCCTCGGCGCCGGCGACCTCGCGATCGACGTCGGCGCGCACGCCGGGAACCGGGTGCGCGCCTGGCGCGCGCTCGGCGCGCGGGTGGTGGCCGTCGAGCCCCAGCCGGACTTCGTCCGCCTCCTGCGGCTGTTCTTCGAGCGCGACGAGGGCGTGACGGTGGTCCCGTCCGCGCTCGGGGCCGCGCCGGGCGTCGCCCGGCTCGGGATCTCCCGGGCCACGCCGACGGTCTCGACGATGTCGGCGGACTGGCGCGCCACCGTGTCCGGCGACGCGGGCTTCGCCGCCGTGCGGTGGGAGGACACGGTGTCGGTGCCCGTCACGACCCTCGACGCGCTGGTCGCGACGCACGGCGTCCCCGCCTTCTGCAAGATCGACGTGGAGGGCTTCGAGGCCGAGGTCCTCGCCGGGCTCTCGCGTCCACTGCCCGCGCTGTCGTTCGAGTACCTGCCGGCGGCCCACGACGCGGCGCTCGCCGCGCTCGCCCGGGTCGAGGCGCTCGGCCGGTACCGGTACCGGTACTCCCCGGTGGAGACGATGCGCTGGGACCCCGCCGGCGCCGACAGCTGGCTCGACGCGGGCGAGCTGGAGGCGCTGCTCGACCGACGCCGCCCGCTGGGCCGGTCGGGCGACGTCTACGCCCGGCTGGCGCCGCCCTGACGTGCGGTGCCGGCCGGTCCCGGGTCCGGCATCCTGGACGGCGATGGTCCGCCGGTCCGCCTCCGCCACCCCGGTCGTCGTCGCGCTGGCGGCGGCGGCCGCGCTGCTGGCTGGCGTCCTCGCCCTGCTCGCGGGGTTGATCGGTCTCGACGCGCTGCGCGTGCTCGCGGGCGTGCTGACGGCCCTCGTGGCGGGCGTGCTCACGGCGCGGGCGGCCCGTCGCGCCGGCGCCGCGACGCTGGGTCCCGCGGGGGCGGTCACGCTCGCCCGCGGCGTGCTGGTGGCCGGTGCGGTCACGCTCGTCGGGCTGGAGGGGCTCGCGTCCACCGTCCTCGTCGGGTTGGCCGTCGTCGCGCTCGCGCTGGACGGCCTGGACGGGCCCGTCGCCCGGCGCACGGGGACGGCGTCCGCTCTCGGGGCGCGTCTCGACGTCGAGTTCGACGCGTTCCTGCTCGTGGTGCTCTCCGCGCACGTCGCGCTGATCACGGGAGCGCCCTGGGTGCTGGCCGTGGGCCTGCTGCGCTACGTGTTCGTCGCGGCCGCGCGGGTCCTGCCGTGGCTCCGGGGCGAGCTCCCGGTGCGCCGGTCGGCGAAGGTCGTCGCGGCGCTGCAGGGCGTCGCGCTGATCGTCGCGGCCGCCGGGGTCCTGCCGGACGCGATCGCCCTGGTGGTGATCGCGCTCGCCCTGGCGGCGCTGGTCTGGTCGTTCGGGGTGTCGGTCGTGTGGCTCTGGCGCGCCGCCGCCACGAGCCCGGTCCGCTGAGGGCCACACTCACGATCGTGGAGCCCCCGTTCCCCGCGGTCGTGTTCGACCTCGACGGCACCCTGACCTCGCCCGGCACGACGCGTCCGGCCCCGGGGGTGGTGGCCCTGGTCGAGGCGCTGCACGCGCGGGGGGTGCCGCTGGCGCTCGCGACCTCGGCGGGCACGGCGACGGCCCGCCGCGTGCTCGGCGACCTCGGGGTGCTCGGCTGCTTCACCAGCGTCGCCGGCCGCGGAGCCGACGGGCTCCACCGGGGCAAGGACGCGGTGGTGGGCGAGGCCCTGCTCGGGCTCGGGATCACCGACACGCCGGCGGGCGCGGTGCTCGTCGGCGATTCCCCCGCCGACCTGGAGGCCGCGCTCGCGCACGGCCTCGTGCCCGTCGGTGTCACCTGGGGCGGCGGGCGGCCGGACGCGCTGCGCGACGCCGGCGCGCACCTGGTGCTGGAGCACCCGGACGAGCTGTGGTCGCTGGGGGCATCCTGACCCGGTGCCCCGCTGGGTCCTGCACCTCGACCTCGACTCGTTCTTCGCGTCGGCCGAGCAGCTGACCCGTCCCACGCTGCGCGGGCGCCCGGTGCTGGTCGGCGGGCTGGGGCCGCGCGGGATCGTGGCGGGCGCGAGCGGCGAGGCCAAGGCCCACGGCGCCCGCTCGGCGATGCCGATGGGCCAGGCGCGACGCCTGTCCCCGCACGCCGTCGCGCTGCCCCCGCGCACGGCGCTCTACCGCGTGCTGTCGGAGCGGTTCTTCGGGGTCGTCCGGGCGTCGGCCCCGGTGCTCGAGCAGGTGGCCTACGACGAGACGTTCGCCGAGCCCGAGGCGCTCGCCGACGCCGGCGCCGAGGACGTGCGCGCCTTCGCCGAGCGGCTGCGCACCGAGGTCCGCGAGGTCACCGGGCTCGCGGTGTCGGTGGGCGCGGGCTCGGGCAAGCAGGTCGCCAAGATCGCCTCGGGGCTGGCCAAGCCGGACGGTGTGCACGTCGTCGCGCACGGCGGGGAGCAGGCGCTGCTCGACCCGCTGCCGGTGCGTGCGCTGTGGGGGATCGGGCCGGTGGCCGAGGCGACGCTGCACCGGGCGGGCGTCGACACGGTGGCCGCGCTCGCCGCGCTCGAGGTCGGCGAGGTGACCGCGCTGCTCGGTACTGCGGTCGGCAGCGGGCTGCACCGGCTGGCCCGCGGCATCGACGACCGCCCGCTGGTCGAGCGCGGCGAGGCCAAGCAGGTCAGCGCGGAGACCACGTTCGACGACGACCTCTCCGACCTCGGTGCGGTGCGCGCCGCCGTGGCCGAGCTGGCCGAGGGCGCCCACCGCCGGCTCCTGGCCTCGCACCGCGCCGCCCGCACCGTCAGCGTGAAGATCCGCAGCTCGTCGTTCGGGACGACCAGCCGCGCCGAGACCCACGCCGTGGCGACCACCGACCTCGCGACGCTCACCGACACCGCGCAACGTCTGGCCGTCGCGGCGCTGCCCGACGCGGGCGTCCGCCTGGTCGGGGTGTCCTTCTCCGGGCTGACGACCGCGGTGCAGGAGGCGTTGTTCCCGGAGACCACGGCGGATCCGGAGCCCGCGCCGGCGCCGGTGGCGGCGCTCCCCGATCCTGACCCCGCTCCCCGGGGGTGGCGTACCGGCGACGACGTCGCCCACCCCGAGCACGGGCACGGTTGGGTCCAGGGCGCCGGGCACGGGCGCGTGACCGTCCGCTTCGAGACGGCCACCACCGGCCCCGGCCGCGCGCGGACGTTCCGGGCCGACGACCCGGCCCTGACCCGCGCCGACCCGGTGGACGCTTTGGCCTGACTGTGAGGGTCAGTTCTCGCTGGCTCTCGTGGTCGTGGTGGGCTGGTGATCAGCAGCAGCGGGTGTGACTCCTGGTCTGACTGGCGTGATG
>NZ_QEKW01000012.1 GCF_003096675.1 Actinomycetospora cinnamomea
ACGTCGCCGGCTGGCAAATCCGACAACCCACCCCCGGCCGGTTCGTCATCCGCACCCGCGCCGGCATCACCCACATCGTCGAGCCCCGCCGCATCCTCGAACCGCTACCCCCACCACGCCCGGCCGCCCGACCACGACCCCTGCCCCACGACGGCTGGCCCGACGACGACAGCTGGCCCGACGACGACCCGGAAGCGGTCGCCGAACCCGTCGGCCGGCCCGCACCCCGACGCGTCACGGTCACACCAACACCAACACCAACACCAACACCGACACCAACACCGACACCAACACCGACACCGACCGCCGATCTCGACGACCCTCCTCCGTTCTGACCCCCAGCGGAGATCAGGTGTGGGACGCCTGCCGATGGTGTGATCCGGTTGCGCGTCCCCCCGGGGGGTCCTGCTCGTCAGGCCGTCTGCGCGTGGGCCCCCGCCCCGGCCCACACGACCGCTTCGTCGACCTCGGCGGACGCGAACTGCCGGACCTCCGGGTGCAGCAGGGTGCCGGCGATGCGCGCGGCGATGCCGACCGGCTGGCCGTCGACGGCCAGGGCGACCCGGCCGATCCGGCCCTGGTGCCCGCCCACGAACCGCAGGTGCTGCACGAGCGCGCCCACGTTCTCCCAGCCCGGGAACGACGGGGCGTGCAGGACGAGGCCGGGGAGCTCGGCGTGGTCGCTGAGCCAGCTGTCCACCGCCGACGCGATGACCTCGACGTCCTCGCGGCGCAGCGCCTGACCGACGTCGACCACGACGACGCCCGCGGCCGGGTCGACCCGCACGGTCGCGAGCCGCCCCGGCAGGGACTCCAGCCAGCGCAGGGCCTCGTCGCGCTCGCCGGCGCCGAAGACCCGGACGTGCCCGGGCAGGAAGAAGCCGGCGAGCCGGGTCGTGTCGCGCACCCAGGGGAGGTCGCTCACCACGGCGCAGCCCTCGAGGTTGCGCATCGCGGCGAGCCCGAGCTTGACGTCGGCCCAGGCCGCGTCGGGGGTGAGGCCGCGGAAGTCCTCGTCGACGACGCAGAGGAAGCGCAGGCGACGGCCCTCCCGGGCGGCGGCGTCGAGCATCGGTACGACGACCGCGTCGTAGTCCTCCCGGCTCAGGGTGCCGACCGCGCGGACGGCGTCGATCCCCGCCGGGACGTCAGGGTCAGTCTCGATCATGCGTCGAGTCCACGCCGGGCGTGCCGCACCGACACCGGCCGGACGGCCCGGGGGCCCGGGTCGCTGGTCCTGCGCGGCGTCGTCACGCCGATCGGGGCCACCCCCGCGCCACGCTGTGCAGGAGGGTCCCCGCATCGAGGACGCCGCACGGGCCGTCGTCGTCGGCGACGACCAACAGCGTGGCGCCGCCGGCGAGCATGAGCTCGGCCGCCCACGACCGGCGCGTCGTCGGCGCGACGGTCGGGGCCGGCGTCGCCACGGCGGAGACCGGGTCGGACATGCGGGCCGCGCGATGACCGCCGTCGAGCAGGTGGTGCAGCAGGTCGGCCTCGGACGCGGCACGCACCTGGCCGTGGGCGCGGGTCACGACGTGCTCGCGCCCGAGCTCGCGCAGCCGGTGCAGGGCGGTGCCGACCTCGGTCGAGCTCGGCACCTCGATCGGTGCGAGCAGATCCATGACGAGGCCCACCGGCGGGTCGTCGAGGACGGGCGGCGCGGCGAGCCCTCGAGCCGTGGTGCTCACGTCGGTGGTGGTCATGGTCGGACCCTCGCCACGGGCGCGCACACCGATCAGGGCCGGAGGACCCGGCGGGACCGGGTCGGGCGGCGGCCCCACAGACCGCCGGAGACCCTGCCGCCGCGCCGCTTCCCGCCCCCATCGTGCCCGGAGATCGACCGATGGAGGAGGACGTGATGGTGGCGACGGATGCGCGGGGGACGGACCCGGGGACGATGCCGGTGCTCGAGGACGGCCCGGGGACGCACCCGGCGATCGCGGCCCGGTTACTCGAGCGCTCACTGGCCCCGTCGGCCCGCGACGTGGTCGGCGCCCGCCTGCGGACACGCGGGGTCGCCCGGATCGGCCGCGCCTGGTGGCCCTACCGCGGGCACGAGGTGACCCTCCCGAGGCACGGCTACTTCCGCGAGCTGCGCGTGGCCGGCGTCCTGCGCGTCGTCGACTCGTGGGTCGCCGGGCGCGCCCGCCGGCGGACGACCCTGCTCGGCCGGTGCCTGCACCCGGCGCTGGTGGGCCCGGACCTCGCGCGCGCCGACCTGGCGCACGCCGCGCTCAGCGCGATGTGGGTCCCGTCGGTCCTCCAGCCGTCGGAGAGCGTGTGCTGGAGCGTCGAGGACCGCGACACGGCCGCCGTCGCCTTCGACGTGGCGGGGACGGCGGCGCGGCTGCGCCTCACCCTGCACCGCGGCGGGCTGCCCCGGCGCGTGACGACGGCGCGGTGGGGCGACCCGGACGGCAGCGGCTTCTTCCGGGACGTGCCCTTCGGCGTGGAGGTCCTGGAACACCGGACCTTCCACGGCCTCACCGTGCCGAGCACGGGCGTCCTCGGCTGGCGTCTCGACTCGCCCGGGCCCGTGCGCGAGGTCCTGCGCTTCCAGATCACCGACCTCGAGCCCGTCCACGCAACGGGACCGGTCCTGGGCGAGATGTGTGATCTCGACGCGGTCCCCGACGACATCGCGGAGGGCGAGATCGGCTGACCCCCGCTGCGCCCGGGACCTCGGGCCCCCGGTGGGCTCTCCGACGACGGACTTCCGGCCCTGCCGTCGAGGGGTGCGCACGCCGGAGGCTCGGGGCGTGGACAGCGGCCACCGGCCGCCGGTAGTGCGACCCGAGGAGGCAGAAGGATGATCGATCGCTCGGTTCCCCCCGCCGGAGTGGTCGTCGGGGTGGACGGTGACCCGTCGACCCTGCGGGCGGTGGGATGGGCGGCCCGGGAGGCCGATCGTCGCCACCTGCCCCTCGACCTGGTGCAGGTGCTCCCGCCGTCGCACCGCCCGGACGACGAGCTGTACGCCCCGACCGGACGCGCGCTCTCGCTGCTCGAGCAGGCGCGGCGCATCGCCGCCGTCGACGCGCCGGACCTGACCATCCGCCTCTCGGTGGTCGACGGGGTCGCCGGCCCGGCGCTGGTCGCCACCGCACAGCGGGCGCACCTGCTGGTCCTCGGGTCCCGGGCCCTCGACGGCGCCCTCGACCTCACCCTCGGCCGCACGCTGGTGCACGCGATGTCGCAGGGCATCTGCCCGGTGATCGTGGTTCCGCCGCGGTGGGACCCGGTGGAGGCGCACACCGGCGCCGTGCTGGTCGGGGTCGACGGGTCACCGGAGTCCCACGGCGCGGTCGCGTTCGCCACCGACGTCGCCGACCGCTGGCGTGTGCGGGTGACGGCGGTCGCCGTGGCCCCGCGCCGGGAGCCGGACGCCGACGGGGAGGCCCGCCGGCGGGTGATCGCCGAGGCGCGGGCCGGGATGCTCGAGCGTCACCCGGGAGTGCGCCTCCATGAGACGGTCGCCCACGGGACGCCGAGCGAGGAGCTCCTGCGCGAGGCGCGTCGGGGGGCGGCGCTCGTCGTGCTCGGGTCGCGCGGCCGGGGTGCGCTCGTCGGCACGCTGGTGGGGTCGACCAGCCAGGCCGTCGTCCGGGCCGCACCCTGTCCCGTCGCGGTGCTGCCGTCCCGGGCGGCGGCGCGCTGGATCGCGCCCGAGACCGTGTGGGCCGAGGAGGGCGTGTGATGACCGGCAGGGACGACGCCGTCGTGGTCGGCGTCGACGACGGGCTGCTCCGGCTGCGGGTGCTCGACCGCGCGATCGCCGAGGCCCGGCGGCGCGGCCGCCGCGTCTGCCTGGTCCACGCCCACGGGCCGGAGACGCCGCCCGCGCCGTGGCACGACGACGGCGGGCGGCGCGCCGAGGCCTACCTCGCCCGCGTCGCGCCCGACCTCGTGGTGGGGCTCGCGTGCCGGGTCGGGGACGTGACCGGCAACCTCGTGGGGGCCTGCGGTCCGGGGTCCGTGCTCATCCTGGGGGACCGGCACCGCCGGCTCGGCAGCGAGGCCGGACGGACCACCGAGCGGGCGGTCGCCGAGGCGCCCTGCCCGGTCCTCGTCATCCCCGAGTACCGCGGACCGACGCCCCGGGGCGTGGTCAACCGGCGGGCGGTGGTGGTGGGTGTCGACGACGGGACGCACGCCGCCGCGGTCCTCGCGGTCGCGCTGCGGAGCGCGGCCGACCTCGACGTGCCGCTGGAGGCCGTCCGGGTCGTGGCGTCCGGAGAGGGCGCCGGGACGGCCGACGCCGACGAGGTCGCGGAGGTCCCGGACGTCGCGGACGTCCCGGAGGCCGACCTGGCCGCCGCCCAGCGGGAGCTCGACGCCGCCGTGGCGGCCGCGCGTCGGTCGGCCTCCGCCGTGCCGGTGAGCACCACCGTCGTCGCCGACCGACCGGCTCGCGCCCTGCTCGAGCGGGCCGCCGGGGCGGACGAGCTCGTGATCGGCCACCGGCGCCACACCCCCGACGCGACGATGCGGGGACCGGGGTCGACGGCGCGCTCGGTGCTGCTCGGGATGACCTGCCCGGTCGTCGTGCTCGGGCCGGGCGCCCTGCAGGGCACGGCGGTGGGGGTCCCGGAGAGCGTGCGGTGAGCGACGCCGTCCTGCGCGTCGCGGCGCCCACCTCCGAACCCCCAGCCACCGGCGCCGGTCTCGCGCCCGCCGTGGCCGAGACCCACACGGCGGTGCTCTGGTTCGCCGGGGACCGCGTCCACAAGATGAAGAAGCCGGTCGACCTCGGGTTCTGCGACTTCACCACCCTCGAGCGCCGTCGCGAGGCCTGCCTGCGCGAGATCGCGCTCAACCGGCGGCTGAGCCCCGAGGCGTACCTCGGGCTCGAGGTCCTCCTCGGCCCCGACGGCACCGCCTCCGAGTACCTGGTCGCGATGCGCCGCATGCCCGCCGAGCGCAGCCTCGCCGCGCTGGTCCGGGCGGGCGAGCCCGTGGACGAGCACCTGCGGGCGGTGGCGCGGCGCCTCGCCGGGTTCCACAGCACCGCGGCGCGAGGACCCGAGGTGGACCGGCAGGGCACCGTCGACGCGGCCCGGTCCCGCTGGGCCGGCGTGCTCGACGGGCTGCGCCGCCACGCCGGGACGCTCCTGCCCGCCGACCTCGTCGAGCACGTCGTCGCCCGGGCCGGGGAGTTCCTCGACGGCCGGCGCCCGGTGTTCGACGGGCGGATCGCCGAGGGCCGGGTGCTGGACGGGCATGGCGACCTGCTCGCCGACGACGTCTTCTGCCTGCCCGACGGCCCGGCGATCCTCGACTGCCTGGAGTTCGACGACCACCTGCGCTGGGTCGACGGCCTCGACGACGCCGGGTTCCTCGCCATGGACCTGGAACGCCTCGGCGGGGCGGACCTCGCCGAGCGCTTCCTCCGGTGGTACACGGAGTTCAGCGCGGACCCGGCACCTCCGGCGCTGCGCCACCACTTCGTCGCGTATCGCGCCGCGGTCCGCGCCGCGGTCACCTGTATCCGCGTCGAGCAGGGCGGCGACGGCGCCGGTCTGGCCCGCGACCTGCTCGACCTCGCCGCCCGCCACCTCGAGGCCGGGCGGGTGCGTCTGGTCCTCGTCGGCGGCCTGCCCGGCACGGGCAAGTCCACGGTGGCGGGCGGCCTCGCCGACCGGCTGGGGGCGACGCTGCTGTCCAGCGACCGGGTGCGCAAGGAGATCGCGGGCCTGGACCCGGAGACGAGCGCCGCCGCCGGTTACCGCACGGGCCTGTACCGGCCGGAGCACACCGACGCCACCTACGCCGAGCTCCTGCGCCGCGCCGGGGACCTGCTGGCCCGGGGCGAGTCGGTGGTCCTCGACGCGTCGTGGACCGCCGACGCACAGCGCGAGGCGGCCGCCGCGCTGGCCGCCCGCAGCGCGGTGCCCCTGACCGCCCTGCGGTGCGAGGCACCGCGCGCGGTGGCCGACGAGCGGATCCGCCGGCGGCACGGGTCGGCCTCCGACGCCACCCCGCTGGTGGCCGCGGTGATGTCGGCCGACGCCGACCCCTGGCCCGAGGCCACGGCGATCGACACCGCGGGCACCGTCGACGACGCCGTCGCCGCGGCGCTGGCGGCGGTGCGCTCATCACGCCCGCACGGCCGCTGGACGGTCGTCGAGGTCTGATCGGAGCGGTGAGGCTCCGCCGACGTGCGGACGCTCACGGCATGGCGCCGTCGCCGTGATGCCCGAGCCAGGGTGTCCGCCACCGGTGCTCGGCCGCGGACACGGTCTCCATCCTGGGGCGCGCCCCGGCCGGGTGCTCGCCGTACCAGCGGGCGTACCGCACCGTCAGCGGTCTGGCGGTCACGCCGTGCAGGAAGATCGACAGAGCTACCGTGACGACAACCGCGGCCAGCAGCGTGGGCCCGTGCTCGAGAGTCGCCTCGTCGAGGAGGGTCACGGCGAAGACGATCGAGGCGAGCCCGCGCGGCCCGAACCACCCGAGGTAGGCGAGCGTGGGTCTGCGCGCACCGGTTCCGATCATGGCAGCCGCGACCGGCAGCACGCGGACGACGGTGAGGCTGGAAAGGGCGTAGACCAGCAGCTGCCAGGACAGGTGCCGCAGCGCCGGGGCGAGGATCACGGCGCCGAAGACGATGAAGGTGACGGCGTTGAGGAGCTCGCCGCTCTGGTCGACGAGGTAGGTCACCTCGGGACCGTGGTCCGGTCGCAGGGCGCTGAACACCAGGCCTGCCGTGAAGGCCGCGATGAAGATGCTCCCGCCCAGGGCGAGCGCGGTCCCCGCCGCGGTGGTCGCCGCGCCCACGCTCGGAATCTGCACCCACGGCCGACTGATGGTGTGGTGGCGCGCAGCGAATCGCAGCGACATCCCGGCGAGCAACGCCGCGACGATCCCGCCGACGAGCCCGAATCCGACCTCCTCCACGACGATGGTGACGGCGCTCCACGCGGTCACGGTCTGCTCCGTGGCCTCGGTGAGGGCAACGGCGATGACGAACAGGGGAACGCACAGCCCGTCGTTGAGCCCGCTCTCGACGTTGAGGCCCTGCCGGACGCGCGAGGGCACCCGGCGGTCGGTCACCACGGCCTGTCCCAGAGCGGCGTCGGTACAGGCCAGCATGACGGCGAGGACGAGGGCCTCGAGGATCCCCACCCCGGGGAGGAGCAGGACCCCCGCGCCGGCGCCGGCGGCGATCGTCAGGGGAAGCCCGAGACCGAGCAGCCGCAGCGGCACGGTGTACTCCCGGCGCAGCCGGCGCAGGGAGATCCGGGAGGCGTCGGTGAACAGCACCAGGGTCAGCGTCGCCTCCGCGATCAGCTGCACCTCGCGTCCGCCGATGGGCAGGTCCAGCAGCCCCAGGCCGGGCCCGAAGGCCAGCCCGGTGGTCGTGAAGAACATCGCCGGGCTGAGGTTGTACGCCTCCAGGCGGTCCGAGACCACCGCGAACCCGATCAGCAACACGCCGATCGAGGCCAGTGCCCACGTCATCGGTCCTCTCCGGGAGCCTGCGGCCGCGCCGTCGTCGTGCGCGGCCACCGTTCGAGCTCGGCGCGACGGCGGCACCGGTCATGGTGCCGCCGCCGTCCGGCACCCGCGCACACCACCGGGCTCAGCTGCGTTCCCTCGGCGGGTCAGACCGGCGCGCGGGCCGCTGCCTCGCGACCCCGGCGGTGGGCCGCGGCGACCGCCGCCGTGACCGCGGTGACCCCGAGCGCCACCAGTACCGCCCCCGCCACGAGCAGGGCCAGCGAGAGCCCCCGCAGCCCGGGCACCGTGGCCCCGGCGTCCGCGGCCACGTCGATCCCGGGGCGCCCGTCGGGCTGGAGCACGACGAGGGTCCAGTCGCCGGGGGCGGGCCGCCAGGTGAGCGTCTGTGTCCCCGCCCCCGAGGCCTGCGCCACCCAGATGCCCGCGTCGGAGGGCGGGGTCGCCGGCGGACCGCCCGGCTGCTCCACGACCCAGGGCCGGGTGGCGCCCTCCCGGTCGGTCACCGTGCCGGACGCCACCCCGGCGAGGTAGCGGTCCACCGATGCCCGCGGGGCGATCCCGACGAAGACCGGGCGGCCGGGCTCCAGGGCCGCCGCGCGCACCCGGACGACGCCCAGCGCCGCGCCCGGCGAGAACGTCGCGGTACCGCTCGGGTCGAGCAGCAGCTCCGGCGAGCGCACGGCGTAGCCGGCGCCGGTGACGACCGTCGGCGGGGTGGTGAGGAAGCCGGCGGAGTCCCGCGCCGAGGCGTCGGCCGCGAGCCCGGTGACCCCACCGATCACCGGCGGCACCGCGCCGAGGCACAGCAGCGCACCGAGGGCGAGCGCCACGATCGGGCCCGCGCTCCAGCCCGAGTGCGCGGGATGGACCGGCGGGGCGGTCTGGGGACCGGAGGCCGGGGGAGCGACTGCCGGGGGAGCGACTGCCGGGGGAGCGCCAGCCGGTCCGGGAGCCGCAGCCGGAGCAGCGCCGGCGGGGACGTCCGGCTCGCGCTCGCCCGGCTGGAGCAGGAACGGCGGGTAGCGGTCGGTCAGCAGCGTGACGTAGGCCGCGACGCGCAGCACCCACCGGTTCAGCCCCATGACCAGGTCGAACAGCGGCCGCGGGTAGGACCCGCGCACCGCGTGCACGACGATGCCGACGAGGGCCAGCAGCCCGATCAGCCCGCCGGCGCCCACCGACCACTCGTAGCCCTGGTCCTGCCACACCCACCACGGGCTCGAGATCAGCAGCCCGACCACGAGGAGGTGGGGGAGCGCCAGCAGCCACGACTTGACCAGCACGAGTCCGCGCGAGAGCCGCTCCGGGTACTCGACCTCGAGGTCGGCGGGGTAGTCGGGGTCGGGCTGGAGGCTGAACGGCGGGTACCGGTCGGTGCCGAAGGCGGCGTTGGTGTAGAAGGCGACGCGCCACGACCAGCGCAGCACGCCCACCGTGAAGTCGAACAGCACCCGCGGGTAGCGGCCGGTCACAAGGATCGCGACGAAGGCGACCACGCCGACGACGACCAACGCGATCCACAGGAACGCCAGGACGAACCAGTGCGGGATCGCCAGGAGCCACTTGACCAGCCACAGCCACCGTGACAGCCCGGGATCGAGCTCGCCGCGGACCCGAGCCGGATAGGACGGGGGCGGCGGCGGAGGCGGTGGGGGTGGCGGTGGCTGCGGGGACTGCGGGGACTGCGGCGGGTTCGTGGTCGTCACGACGGCCTCCCGTTCGGTCGGGCGTGTCCCCGGGAGGGTCGAGCGGTCGACCGCAGCGCAGCAGGGCCGACCGGACCGGGAGGCCCGGGCGTTCAGTCCTGGGGATCGTCGGCGTGCGCGAGGGCGGCGAGCGCGTCGGTCGCGGTGACGATGCCCACCACGACGCCGTCCTCGGTGACGAGGGTGGCCTCGAGCCCACCGGCGAGCACCGCCCGCGCGACCTGCGGTGACGACGCGCCGGCCTCCACGGTCGGCACCGGCCGGCGGGCCAGGCGCCCGACGGGACCGGTGACGCCGTCGACCGCCGCGGCGATGAGGTCGCGGTCGACCAGCAGCCCCACGCACCGGTCCTCGGCGACCACCGGCAGGTGCCGCACGCCGGCCACCCGCATGACGCGCAGGGCGTCGGCCACCGTGGCCTGTTCGGTCACCACCCGCACGGGGCGGCTGGGGTGGAGGCGCAGCGAGGGCTCGTGCGGGGTGGACCGGGTCGTCGCCATGGCGCCCATCGCACGCGCACGGCACGCCGGGCGGCAGGGGCGAGGGTCCCGGTCGCGCGGCCCGACCGCCCTGCCCGTCGTCCCGAGCCGCGCGGCCCGTTCGACCCTGCCCGCGCCGCGGCCCCGCCGTCAGGGTGGCGGCGGCAGGAGGAGGTGGACCATGTCCCGGGCCCTGGTGGTCTTCGAATCGATGTACGGCAACACCGAGGCGGTCGCCCGCGCGATCGCCGACGGTCTCGCCACCCGCGTCCCGGTCGACCTCGTCGAGGTCGGCGTCGCGGCCGCGGTCCCGGACCCGGACGTCGGCCTCGTCGTCGTGGGCGGGCCCACCCACGCCTTCGGCATGAGCCGCCCGTCGACCCGGCGGGACGCGGCCCAGAAGACGGGCCGGGCGACGGTGTCCCGCGCGGACGGGGTGCGGGAGTGGCTCGAGGCCCTGCCGTCGCGCCCGGACCTGCTGGCCGCGTCCTTCGACACCCGCATCGACCGGCCGCGGGTGCCGGGCTCCGCGGCCCGGGCGATCCGCCGGCGCCTCCGCCGCCGCGGCGCGACCACGGTCGACACGCCGCACAGCTTCTTCGTCGAGGGGTCCGAGGGCCCCCTGGTCGACGGCGAGCTCGACCGGGCCCGCGCCTGGGGCGCGGGTCTGGCGGCGGCGATCGCCGTGCCGGCCGGGGGTGCGTCGTGACGGGCGAGCCCGTCGTCGTCGGGGTCTCGGGCGAGGGCGACGAGGAGCCCGCCGTGCGGTGGGCCGCCGCCGAGGCGCGCGCCCTGGGCGTCCACCTGCGCCTGGTGCACGGGCTCGTCGCGCCCCGACGGGGCCACCCCGGGTGTCCGCCGACCGGCGTCGACCCGCGGCAGGGCCTGCTCGGCCGGGCGCGGCAGGAGCTGCGCGCCCTGCGCGACGAGGCGCACGGGGTCGTCCCGGGTCTCGTCGTCGACCAGCAGGTGATCGAGCGTGAGCCGGTCCAGCTGCTGCGGACCCAGGGGCGCACGGCCTCCCTCCTCGTGATCGGCAGCCACGGTTTCGGCCCGCTCGGCGAGCGGGTCCTGGGCGGTGTCGCGCGCGGACTCGCCGGGCATGTCGACGTCCCCCTGGTCGTCGTCGCCCCCGCCTGTGCCCAGCGGACGCCGGCGGACGCGCGCGGCGCGGTGGTGGTCGGGGACGACGGCACGGCCGGCGCGCGCGGTGCCCTGCATTTCGCGGCGCACCGCGCCGCGGCCCGGCGAGTCCCGCTGGTCGTCGTCCGCGCCGGACGCGAGGCGCGCCTGCTGCCCGACGAGGTCCCCGGCGTCGGACCGGGGCACCCGCCCGCCGTCCACGTCGTCATCGCCGAGGACCGCGCGGACCGCGTCCTCGCCGAGCAGTCCCGCGACGCCGAGCTGGTGGTGCTCGGCGTGGAGGAGGACGGCCCGCTCCACGGGCGTCGCCCCCTCCGGCCCGACCTCGTCCGGCGGGTCTCGTGCCCCGTGGTCGTCGTGCCGCCGGGCCCGTCGACCGACGCCACGGCCGGACCGGTCGCGCCGGTCGCCCTGAGCTCGGAGGTCGGGACGTGAGGACCGGCGACGTCATGACCACCCCGGTGATCACCGTGGGTCCGGACACCACGGTCCGCGACGCGACCGCCCTGATGGCCGAGCACGGCGTGGCCCTCCTGCCGGTGGTGAGCGTGGACGGTCGGCTGGTCGGGGTGGTCGCCGAGTCCGACGTCCTCCGGGGGCGGGTGCGCCACGGTCCAGGAGACCGCGACGACGCGCTGGCGCGCACCGTGGGCGACGTGATGACCCGGGCGGTGTGCACCGTCTCGCCGTGGACCGACGTCGCCGCGGCCGTCGTGCTGATGGTGGACCGCGGCCTGCGCAGCCTGCCGGTGGTCGGCGAGGGCGGGCTCGTCGGGATCATCACGCGTCGCGACGTGGCGCGCGTGCTCGGGCGCAGCGACGAGGACCTGCGTCTCGCCGTGTCCCGGCGGCTGGACGCCTACGCGGGGTGTCATCGGTGGGAGGTCCACGCCCACCGGGGCGGGATCGTGCTCTGCGACGAGGAGGACGACCCCGTGCAGCAGCACATTGCCACGGTCCTCGCGGCCGCGGTCCCCGGCACCGTGCACGTCGCGACCCACCGCCGCGACTCCTGCCCGGTGCACGCCGTTCGCGGCCTGAGCAGGCCGACCGTCGGAGTCGGGACCGGCGACCGGCGCAGGCAGGCCGTTGGTCCCTGACCGCGGGCCACGGCCCGGGTGACCGTCACGACGGGCTCGTCGATCGACGGGTCCGATCCGTGGGTAGTGGGAGGAGGAGCCATGAGCGAGCAGACCACCGGGGCACGCCCCGAGTACCGGGCGCAACCGGCCGGGACGACGGGCGGCGCGCCGGCGCCGGCTCCGGAGATGAGTGCCTGGGCCGGATGGGTCCGTTTCGGCGCCGTCGTGATGGTGGTCGTCGGGGTGTTCGGCGTGATCGAGGGCCTGGCCGCCATCGTGAGCCCGACGTACTTCGTGACCGCCACCGGGACGGTGCTCGTCCTGTCGTGGGCGACGTGGGGCTGGATCCACCTGATCCTGGGCGCCCTGGTCGCGATCGTCGGGGCCAGCCTGCTCGGTGAGGCGCCGACCTGGGCCCGGGGTGCGGGGATCGCCCTCGTCGGGCTGAGCGCGATCGTGCACCTGATCGCCATCCCGGTGGCGCCGGTCTGGTCGATCGTCGTCATCGCCCTGGACGTGGTGATCCTCTACGCGCTCATCACGACCTGGGGTGCGCCGCTGGACGCCCGAGGCTGACCCGCTCGCCCCCGGGCCGCGCCGGCTCGGGGGCGGGCCCGTGCCCGTCCGGCGAGGTCCACGAAGGCTCCGGAGAGGTGATCGTGGTGACCGAGACGGGCCGGGCCGACATGCCCGACCGGATGCGCGACCTGGTCCTGGCCGTCGACGCGTACCGGCGCGCGTACGCCGACGTGCTCGGGCTGGGCGTGGGCGAGGTGCTGACCATCTCCGACCTCGGGCGCGAAGGCCCTCGCCCGGTCTCCCTCCTGGCCGCCCGGCTGGGCGTCGCCCCGCCGGCGGGCACGGCCCTGGTCGACCGGATGCAGAGCAAGGGGCTGGTGGTGCGCCGCCCGCACCCGACTGATCGCCGCAGCACGCTCGTCGACCTCACGCCGCGGGGCCGCCGCGTCGCGGAGCTCATGGGCCGGCTGTTCCAGGACGACGTGCAGTCCGCGCTGGACGACGCCTCTGTGGAGCACGTCGAGGAGCTCGCCGCCCTGCTCGACGGCATCGCCGCCGCCCTGCGCCATGGCGCGGCCGACGTCAACCGGCTGCGTCGCCGGTTGCTGCGCGAGGACACGGCCGGCGCGGACGACGGTGAGGACGCGCCGACGGCCCCGGCACCCCCGCCCACCCCCGCCGGGCCGGACGACACGGCGGAGTCGACAGGAGGAACACCGTGAACCGTGCCCGCCCGGGGACCCCCGCACCGACCGGTGAGCAGCCGGGCCCGGTGCCCGAGGACCTCCCGGTCGCCGGGCCCCCGCTCGTCGTCGGGGTCGACGGCTCCCCGGACGCCACCGCTGCGGCCGTCTGGGCCGCCGAGGAGGCGGTCCGACGGCACCGGGCCTGCAGGTGCTGACCGTCCTGCCGGCCCGCGGCGTGCGGTCCGCCTTCTTCCCCGCCGACGCCGCCGAGGAGGCCCGGCGCGCGGTGCCCGGGCTCGCGGTGTCCACCGCGGTGCGCGACGGCGACCCGGTCGAGCGGCTCCTCGAGGCCGCTCGGGACGCCGAGGCGCTCGTCGTGGGCCGCGGGCGCGGGGCGCTCGGCGGGCTCGCCCTCGGGTCCGTGGCCGCCGAGCTGGCCGCGCGGTCGGTCCGTCCCACCGTCGTGGTGCCCGAGGGGCAGCGGCCCCGGCCGGAGGGCCCGGTGGTCGTCGGCGTCGACGGCACCCCGGCCGGCGAGGCCGCGCTCGGATACGCCTTCGCCGCCGCCGACCGCGAGTCCGTGCCGCTGGTCGCCGTCCACGTCTGGCGCGACCTCGACGACCCCGAGTGGTCCCCGGCCTTCGCAGACGACGCGGACGACGCCGACGGCGCCGACGACGCCGACGGCCCGGCCGCGACCCCCGAGGCGGAGCTGCTCGCCGAGCGGCTCGCGGGCTGGAGCGCCACGTACCCGGACGTCGAGGTCCAGCGCCGCCTGCCCGAGGGTCGCGCGGCCGGTGTTCTCGTCCGCTGGTCCGGCTCCGCACGGCTGCTCGTGCTCGGCACGCGGGGGCGTCGGGGGCTCACCGCGCTCGGACGGTCGGTCAGCCGGTCGGTGCTCGGCCGGACCGCGTGCCCGGTGGCGGTCGTCCCGCCGCACGACCGGGCGTAGGGCGACCATCGACCCGCCGGGTCGGGCCCGGACGACCCGGGCGGCGAGCCGGCCGATGGTCGAGCGTCTCCTCGGGCGGGCGAGGGCCCGTGCGAGGAGAGGAGACCGCGATGGACAGCACCACCGACTCCCGGCGCCGGGTCGTCGACCACGCCGGCGTGGGCATCGGCCGGGCCGGCGACGACGGCTGGGTCACCGACTTCGCGGGCGTGCGCATCGGCCGGGTCCTCGACGACGGCATCGTCGAGGACTTCTCCCACGTGCACATCGGGATGCTCGACGGGGCGCCGCGCCACGCGGCCGCCGCCTGAGCGCGCTCGTGGACGGCGACGTCCTCGGCCCCGGGCCGATCACGGTGGGGGTCGACGGCTCGCAGGCGGCACTCCGGGCCGTCCGCTGGGCGGCCCGCGCGGCCGCGGCCGGAGGGCGCGGCCTGCGGCTGGTGCTCGCGCACGTCCCCGTCGACCCGGCGCTGCTGATCGACGTGGCGCTGTGGCGCCGCGTCCAGCAGGACCTCCAGGAGGGCGCGCGCGAGCACCTCGCGCGGGCGGTCACGGCCGCCCACGACATCGTGCCCGACCTGGCCGTCGCCGAGGAGGTCGTCGAGGGGCCGGCGGCGCCGACGCTGCTCGAGCGGGCCGGCGACGGGCTCCTCGTGGTCGGCGAACACGGCGAGGGGGCCTTCGGTGGACCCGTCCCCGGATCGGTGGCCACGGCCGTCGCCGCGCACGCCGCCGGTCCGGTCGTGGTGGTGCGCGGGGAGGAGCCGACCGCCTCCGACGCTCCCGTGGTGGTCGGCGTCGACGGCTCGCCGGCCAGCACGGCCGCGATCGACTTCGCGGTGGCCGCCGCGGACGCGGCCGGATGCCCGCTGGTGGCGGTGCACACGAGGTGGGACGTCCTCGTCGGCCCTGAGCTCGAGCCGCTGCTGGACTGGGGGGCGATCTCGGTCGACGAGCGCCGGGTGCTCGCCGAGCAGCTCGCGGGGCGGGCGACGACGCACCCCGACGTTCGGGTGATCCCCGTGGTGGAGCGCTCGCACCCGTCGCGGGTGCTGCTCTCGCGCGCGCGGGGGGCACGGCTGCTGGTGGTGGGGACGCGGGGCCGCGGGGGCTTCACGGGGCTGCTGCTGGGCTCGGTGAGCCGCACGATGGTGCATCGCGCGCCGTGCCCCGTCGCGGTCGTGCCGCCGCCCGGCGGGCCGCGCCACCCGCTGCGGGCGCCGCGGGTGGAGGCCGTCGTGCGGTGAGGGGACCTCCGGGGATCAACGACCCTGGTGGCCGCTGCGTGGGCTCCCCAGGCTGGCGAGGGCCAGGGCGTTCGAGACGGGGACGGCGGGGATCGAGACATGGACGGCGAGGCGATGGTGCTCCGAGGGCTGGTCGACGAGGGTCTGGTCGCCGGCCTCGACGCTCGGCGGACCGGGCACGGGCCCGTCGACCTCCGGGAGGTCACGGGGTGGACGTCGGGCGGGGTGCGCGCCCTGTCGGCCCTCCTCGACCGCGAGGACGGGGTCCGGGTGCACCCGCCCCGCCGGTCGTCGTTCCTCGAACTGCTGCGGACCGCGGAACTCGCCGAGACCTGGCCGCTGTACCGCGACGTCCACCGGATCCTCGCCGCGGCGCGGGTGCCCGACCGGCCGGAGGTCCGCGCATGATCACCACCCGTGAGCTGGACGCCCTGTTCGGGGCCGTGGGTGCGGCGTCGGCGCCGCTCGCGACCGGCGCGGCGTCCGACGTCGGGCCCACGGTCTTCTGGCCGTGCGACCTGCGGGACCGGGTGCCGGCGCCGGTCGTGCGGTACTTCGCACAGTCGCTGCTCCCGGGTGCCCCCGTCGTCCCCGCGGTGCGCCTGCGGATGCGGGGCCGGCTGCGGCTCGGGCGGGTGTGGCTGCCGTTCCGGGCCGAGGAGGTCCTCGCCCCGCGGCAGGGCTTCCGCTGGTCGGCCACGGTCGCGGGGCTGATCCGCGGCGCCGACACCGGCGGCGCGGGACCGGGGCGGCTGCACTGGCGCCTGGCCGGCCTGCTCACGCTGGTGGACGCCGAGGGGCCCGACGTCGCCCGCAGCGCCGCCGGGCGCTGCGGTGCCGAGGCGATCTGGGCGCCCGCCGCGGTGCTGCCGGGCCCGGGTGTCGCGTGGTCGGCGCTCGACGACCGGCACCTGCGCGTGCGGTTCGGGGTGGGCGACACCCCGGTCGACCTCCACCTCCACCTCGACGAGGGCGGCCACCTGCAGGCGTTCCGCACGATGCGGTGGGGCGACCCCGACGGCACCGGCCGCTGGGACTGGCACCCCTTCGGCGGACGTGTCCTCGCGAGCAGGCTCTTCGGGACCTCCGTGGTCCCGGCGAGCGGTGCGGTGGGCTGGTACCCCGACCGCCCCGACGCCCGCCGTCGCGAGTTCTTCCGCTTCCGCCTCACGTCCCTGACGCCGACGAGCGCGGCGGCGTGACCGGCGGTCGGCATGCAGATCGGGGTGCTGGGCAGCGGAGACGTCGGGCGGGCGCTGGGTCGGGGATGGGCTCGGCACGGCCACCGGATCGTCCTCGGGACGGGTGACCCGGGGCGACCGGAGCTCAAGGAGTGGGCAGAGGACACGGGCCAGCAGGTCGCGGGCTTCGGCGAGGCGGTCCGGGACGCTGAGCTGGTCGCCCTGGCGCTGCGGGGCAGCGCGACGCTGGCGGTGCTGGAACAGGTCGGACCGGAGCGCTTCGCGGGCAAGGTGGTCGTCGACGCGACGAACCCGCTCCGCTTCGAGGGCGGCCGGCCGGGGCTGTTCGTGGGGCACACCGACTCGCTCGGTGAGCAGGTCCAGCGCGCCCTGCCCGAGGCCCGGGTGGTGAAGGCCTACAACACGGTGGGCAACGCGTTGATGGTCGACCCGCAGCTGCCGGGCGGGCCGCCCACGATGTTCCTGGCCGGTGACGACGCCGAGGCCAAGCAGACGGTGGTCGACCTGCTCGCCGCCACAGGCTGGGACAGCGCCGATCTCGGGGACATCAGCGCCGCCCGCGCGCTCGAGCCGATGTGCCTGGCCTGGGTCCGCTACGGCGCGACCGCCGGCACCTGGGGTCACGCCTTCAAGCTCCTGCGCTGACGGGCGCTCCCCCGGTCAGACCGGGTCGGCCGTCCCGGCCAGCCCCGAGCGGATCGCGTCGAACGAGGCGACGACCTCGGTCAAGGTCCGCACGACGGCCTCGCGCCCGGGATCGTCGAGTTCCGCGTCGATCCGGCCGATCCGCTCGCCGACCGGACGGTAGACCCGCGCCAGCGCCTGCCAGGTCGCCGGACGGAGCTCCACGGCGGCGGCGCGGCGATCGCCGGGGACGGACGTCCGCGACACGTAGCCGGCCTCCTCGAGCCGACCGATCAGCGCCGTCACGGCGGGGCGGGTCCGTCCGAGGCGGCGGGCCAGCGTCGACGGGCGGAGCGGCCCGTGCTCGAGCAGGTTCAGCGCGCGCAGGTCGCTGCGCCCCAGCCCCAGCGCGACGCACGCGGCCTCGTCGAACTCGTCCATGGCGCGGACGAGCTCCCGGCAGACCAGCAGCAGCGGGGCGTCGAGGTGCGGGTCGGGCGAGGTCATGGTTCCATCGTCTCATCGTTCACCGATCGAACCAACGGAGGGCAGAACGATGGAGTGGACGAGGAGCATCGTCGTCGACCGGCGGCTGCCGCAGGTGCAGGAGGCCGTGGCCGACGAGCACCGCCTCGTGGAGTGGTCGGCCTGGCCCGACGCCACCGGCTACCGCTGCGCGATCGACGGCGACGGGCGCTCGCTCGGTTCGGCCATCGTGTTCCGCGACGGCGCCGGGGCCGAGAAGGGGCGCCAGCGCCTGGCCGCGGTGGAGCCGGGGCGGGTCTCGTACCGGCTGCGCAACGAGGGCCCCGGCGGGCGGGTGATGACCCCGGAGGTCGACTTCCGGCTCGAGCCGGTCGACGGGACGCGCACCCGTGTCCACCTCGACTTCCGTGCCACGGCCCCGCTCCCGCCCGGCGTGCGGCAGCTCGTGGAACGGCTGATGGGCCGCCGCATCCGTCGCCTCCACGACGAGGACCTCGAGCGGCTCAAGGCCCACGTCGAGCAGGCCCCGGCCCGGCGGGACTGAGCCGGACGTGGACCGCGACACGCACCGCGACGCGCACAGTGACCCTCACAGCAACCCTCACAGCGGCCCGGTCTCCGAGCGGGCCTGGCACGCGGACGCGATCGCCCGCGAGCGCGGCCGCGTCGAGATCTTCAATGCCACACGGCCCGACGGCCTGGACGGCTGGACCATGGACCGCGCGCAGTACGAGCTGATGCGGGCCCACATCCTGGAGATGATCGACGACGAGGCGGGCGAGGACGGCAGCATCGCCCTGCGCGACGTGGTCCGCGCCGCGCAGGAGCGCTACGCCACCCACCCGCTGTTCCCGGGTGGGCGCACGCGCAACTACTGCACCTTCACCAAGGTCGACCTCGAGGCGCGGCGCGAGATCGAGCGGGTGCCGGGGGCGAGTCCGCAGCGCATTCGCAGGGCGCCCCGTCGGTAGCGGCCGGGAGAAATCTGCGCCGGGGTGTCCGTCCCGGCGCGTGCTGTTCGTCCATCGGGTGTCGCCGGATGATGGAGCCGGCCGGACCCAATAGGAGAGATCATGACGACCTACGCAGCACTGATCTACGCCGCCGACGTCGACTGGACGGCCCCCGAGCACGCCGAGGAGATGGCGGAGTACGGGGAGTTCGGCCGCGGCGCGGCGGCCGTGATCCGCGGTGGGGCCGCGCTCTACCCGACGTCCACCGCCACCACGGTCCGGGTCTCGGGCGGCAAGGGGGGCGACGTCGTGACCGGAGACGGCCCGTACGCGGAGACCAAGGAGGTGCTGACGGGCTTCTACCTGCTCGAGTGCAGCGACCTCGACGAAGCCGTCGCCACCGCGGCGAGGATCCCCGCCGCGTGGCACGGCGTGGTCGAGGTCCGGCCCGTCATCCCGATGTGACCGAGCACCACGACGGCCAATTCGACGGCCACGCCACCCTCGTCCGCCTCGTGCGCGACGAGGGCCGGCGTGTGCTGGCCACCCTCATCCGCACCGTCGGCGACTGGCAGGTCGCCGAGGACGCCGTCGCCGACGCCGTCGAGCGCGCGCTGGCGACGTGGCCCCGCACGGGCGTCCCCGCGCAGCCCCGTGCCTGGCTGATCGTGACCGCCCGCCGGTGCGCCATCGATCTGCTTCGGCGCGAGCGCCGGCGCGCCGAGAAGGAGGCGTCCGCCGTGGACCTCCTGCCGCCACCCGGGGAGCGGGACGACGACACGATCGACGACGACCTGCTCCGCCTGGTCTTCACCTGCTGCCATCCGGCGCTGGAGCCGTCGGCCCAGGTGGCGCTGGCCCTGCGCACCCTGTGCGGCCTGAGCACGGCGGAGGTCGCCCGGGCGCTCCTGGTGGGCGAGGCGACCATGGGCAAGAGGATCACGCGGACCAAGCAGAAGATCGCCCGGGCCGGGATCCCCTACCGCGTGCCGGACGCCCACGAGCTGTCCGATCGCCTGCTCGGCGTGGCGGCCACCGTGTACTTCCTGTTCAACGAGGGCTACTCGGCCACGTCCGGCGACGTGCCCCTGCGCGCCGACCTCGCCGCGGAGGCGGTCCGGCTGGCGCGTCTCGTGCACGACCTGCTGCCCGACGAGCCAACCGCGATCGGGCTCCTCGCCCTGTTGCTGCTCCAGCACTCCCGCCGCGACGCGCGCGTCGACGCCGAGGGGCGGCCGGTGCTGCTCGCCGAGCAGGACCGGGCCCGCTGGCACCGCGAGGAGATCGTGGAGGCCGTCGCCCTCATCGGGCGTGGGCTGCGCCGCTGTCCCGACCGGCCCGACCCCTACCTCACCCAGGCGGCGATCGCGGCCTGCCACGCCCTCGCCCCGAGCCCGCCCGAGACCGACTGGGCCGCGATCGTGTCCTGGTACGACGTCCTGCTCACCGTCCGCGACGGTCCCGTCGAGCGACTGAACCGCGCGGTCGCGATCGGCGAGCGCGACGGGCCCGCGGCCGGCCTTGCGGCTGTGGACGCCGTCGACGGTCTCGGGGACTACGCGCCCTGGCTCGCCTCGCGCGCCCTGCTGCTCGCCCGACTCGGACGGGACGCCGACGCGCGCGACGCCGTCGACCTCGCCCTCGCCGCCGAGACCAACGCGGCCCGGCGCGACGACCTACACCGACGCGTCGCGCTGCTGAGACCGGTGAGCAGCACCGACGCGTCCCACGGGCCGGGGAGCACGAAGATCGCGAACGGGTCCCGAGGGGACGGACCGGACCGCCCGCGGCCGGCGTGACCGGCGTGCTCACCGCCGCTCGGTCGTCTGCTCGGTCGTCTGCTCGGCGCGCAGCAGGTCCCCGCGGCTCACGACGCCAACGACGCGGTCGTCCGCGTCGACGACCGGGACGAGCCGCAGGCCGCGGGCCGCCACGGCGCGGACGAGGTCCTCGACCGGTGCCCGGTCCCGCACGGAGATCGTGTCGGCGCTCATGATCCCGCCGACCGTCGTCGGGGCCGCCGTGCGCCGCCCGGTGAGACGATCGGGCACGAGGTCGGCCTCGCTCACTATGCCGACCAGGTGGTCGTCCTCGTCCAGCACGGGCAGCGCGGTCAGGCGGTTCTCGGCCAGTAGCGCGGCGGCCACCGCCGTCGGGGTGGTCTCCTCGACCCAGAGGACGTCCTCGAGCGGCGTCATCAGGTCGGCGGCGCAACGCCCGGCGCGCTCCTCGTCGCCCCAGCCGATCAGATGCCTCCGCTCGGGGTGCCGGAGGCGGTGCCACCACCGTCCGACGGGCCCGCCCGTGGCCGGGCGGCGCAGCAGATCCCCGCGGGTGACGATCCCGGCGAGCACACCGTGCTCGACGATCGGCATCACCCGGCGCTCGCCGTAACGGCGCAGCCGGTGGGCGATGATGCGCACGTCCGCATCGGGGGTCATGTGCATCGGATTGCGCGTCATCACAGCGCCGACCCGCTTGCCGGCGAGCCCGCCCCCGGCGTCGGCGCGCAGGACGTCGAGGGTGGTGACGATGCCGACCAGGCGGTGCCTCTCGTCCACGACGGGCAGGGCGCTGAAGCGGTTCTCGGCCAGCACGTCCCGGACCCACGTGAGCGGGGTCTGCGGCATGGCCGTCACGACGCGGCGGGTCATCACCTCGCGGGCCCGGAGCACCATGCACCGAGCGTGCGCCGACCCGGCCGGCCGGCGCCCGGGCCGATCCTCCCGGGTCGGTGGCACGGTGGTCCCTCGTCAGGGAACCCGCGGGGTCACGACGCCAACGCTGCCGCAGGCGCAGCGAGCGCGGCACGCCGGGCGTCGACGGGGAGAGCACCCAGGGCGGTGGCGATGTCGCGGCGGGCGACGATGCCGACGAGCTCGTCGCCGTCCACGACCGGGACGCTGGAGAGCCCCGTGTGCCACAGCAGGCGCACGAGGTCGCCCAGGGTGGTGTCGGGGCCGGCGGTGGTCACCGAGCGCCTCATGACGTCGGCCGCGGTGCCGGCCTGGTGCCGGGGACGCGGAATGAGGCCCGCGGTTGGCGGCAGGTCGACGGGCCGCACGACACCGACGACGTGACGGTCCGCGTCGACGACGGGGATGGTGGCGAACCCCGTCTCGAGCAGCAGCATCTCGACGTCGGCGAGTGCCGTCTCGGGCCCGACGGTGACGACGAACGGGCTCATGACGGCGGTCGTGTCCACCTCACCACCATCGACCGCGGCGGAGAGCGTTGACCAGGGCCATTGGTCCCGATATCACGGCGGGGTCGCGTCCACGTCTCGCCGGGGTCGGAGCTCAGGGCGCGGCCTCGCGCGGTGGCGGGTCACAGCAGGTCACGCGCCGCGCGCCGCAGCGCAGCGTCGATCCGGGCCTCGTCCCGGTCGACGACCGCGAGCGCTCGGCACGCCCACCACAGGTGGTGGGCGACGTCGGGGCGGGGTTCGTGCCGGATGGAGGCGCGCGCCTAGTCCAGCACGGCGAGGACCGTCACCGGCGATGCGCCCCGGCGGCGCAGCTCGACGGCGTGCGCGACCAGGTCGTACGCCTCCGTCGGGGACCGGTCGGGTGCCGTCGTCATGGCGGCGATCAGCGGCGGTGCGACACGGGAATCTCGACGCGCTCGACCGGCGTCGGGGGCGCGGGCAGCGGGACGCGGACGATCAGCAGCCCGTCGGCGTAGGACGCGGTGATCGCTGTCGGGTCGGTGTGCGGCGGCAGCGCCAGCTCGCGGGACAGGGTCCCCGTCCGCCGCTCCCGGCGACGCAGTCCGCCGGGCCGGGCCTCGCGCTCCGCCCGCAGCAGCAGCCGTCCGCCCTCCACGGCGACGCGGATGTCGTCGGGGGTGAGCCCGGGCAGCTCCGCCTCGACGACGAGGGTGTCCTCGTCGACGCGCTCGTCCACCGTGATCGAGGCCCGGGGGCGCCGTCCGAGCAGGCTGTCGGTCACCGGCGCACTCATCGCCCCGCCGACGGCGCGGACGCCGCGGAGAAGGGCGCCGGTCACGCCGCCCGACGCCTCCGGAGGTGCCGTACCGCTCTCGCTCTGCGCCTCGGGTGTGGTGCCCTCGGCCGTGGCGTCGGTGGCGGCCTCCGCCGGTGTGTCGGGCCGCTCCTCGGTCCCGGTGCGTCGTGCTCGGGTCGGCGTGCCCATGGTGCTCCTCCCGTCGGTCGCGTCCCGGCCGTGCGGACCGGGACACCAGACCGCCACCGTCGACGCGCGCGGAGCAGGGCCGGTGGGCCCGTCGGGAGGCGACCGAGGGACCCGGAACGCTCTCGCGCCGGTCCGTCGCGCCGGGTCCGGGACGGACGGCCCGGCGGACGGGGACCGATCGCTCCTGGGACCGGCCGGCACCGCGGAGGACGCTCGCGATCTCGGCTCGACCGCCCGTCGGGTCCGCCGCCGGGACTCCGGGAGGGACTCATGAAGTTCTACGACCGCGAGGACGCCGGACGGCGGCTGGCCGACCGCCTGCACGACCGGGCGGGTCGGGACGGGGTGGTGCTCGGGATCGCGCGCAGCGGCGTGCCGGTCGCCGCGGTCGTGGCCCGTGCCCTCGGTGCGCCGTTGGACGTGGTCGTGACCCGCAGGCTGGGCGTGCCCTTCCAGCCGGGCACGGGGCTGGGCGCGGTCGGCGAGGACGGGACCCTGGTGGTCGACGACGGCGTGGTGCGCGCGGTGGGCGCCGGGGAGGCGGAGCTGGCCGAGGTCGAGCGCCGCGAGCGGGAGACCGTGACGCGGCTCGTGGCGCGCTACCGGTCCGTGCGGCCGCCCGAGCCGATCGAGGGTCGGACCGCGGTGGTCGTGGACGAGGGCGCGGTCACCGGGAGCAGCGCCCGGGCGGCCTGTCGCTCGGTCCGTGCGCGCGGTGCGTCGCGGATCGTGCTGGCGGTCCCGTTCTGCCCGGTCGGCGTGATGGCCGGTCTGCGGGAGGTGGCTGACGAGGTCGTCGTGCTCGAGGTGGCCCGCGAGCTCCGTGCGCTCGGCGAGGACTACGCCGTCCATCCGCCCGTCGACGACGACGAGGTCCTCGCCGTCCTGGGCCGGCGCGGCCCGGTGCGGTCCACCCGGCCGATCGACGGCGAGCCGGTGGCCCACGTCGACATCCGGGTGGACCGGGTCGCCGTCTCGGGGCACCTCGTGGTGCCCGTCGAGGCGACCGGGCTGGTCGTGTTCGCCCACGCGAGCGGGAGCAGCCGCTTCGACCCCCGGCACCGGGAGACCGCACGGAGTCTCCGTGCCGCCGGTATGGCGACGTTCGTGGTCGACCTGCTCGCACCGCGTGAGGAGCTCGTCCGCGAGCGCGTCTTCCGGACCGGGATGCTCGCGACACGTCTGGGCGCGGCCCTCACCGACGTCCGCCGTCGCCCGACCTGCCGTGGACTGCCTGTCGGCCTGCTCGCGGAGAGCACCGCGGGCGCGGCGGCGCTGGCCACCGCCGCCCGGCGTGACGACGTCGACGCGGTGGTGTGTGGCAACGGTCGCCCCGACCTCGTGGCCCCGGAGCTTCCGCGGATCGTGGCACCGGTCCTGCTGATCGTCGGCGACCGCGACCCGGTGCTGGTCGACCTCAACCGCCGCGCGCGGCAGGCGCTCCCGCCGAACAGCCGGCTCCGGGTGGTGGCGGGCACCGGGCGGGCCGATGGGGAGCACGTCCCGCACGGGGCACCGACCCGGGCGGCCGAGCTGGCCTGCGACTGGTTCGCGCGCCACCTGCCGGCGGTGCCCACAGGGGCCGACGGTGGCCCCGTCGGCGCCGGGACCTTCGACCCTGCCGACGTCGTCCGCGCCGGGTCACCGTGACCACGGGTCGCTCCGAACCGGGCGGTACGAGGGGATCGGCGCCGCGGCCGGTCACACGGCGCGACCCGGCCCGGCGCGGGCGGGGGTCGACTGCGCCGCCCGTCGCGGCGCGCGCCGCCGCACCCGCGCGGGCCGCCGGACGCCGTCCCTTCGTCGCACCGGGGACGGCGTCCGGCACCACCCCAGACGGCCCCGACCACCCACCGGGGCCGGCGACGGGTGCCGCCCTCGAGGAGGAGCTCATGGGACCGGAAGGCGCCTGGCGCAACGAGCTCGGCGCGACGATGAGGCTGGTCGCGTCGCCCGACGGTCTGCTCACCGGCACCTACGAGTCGCACGTCGGCCGTGCCGCGGGGCGCTATCCCCTCGCGGGGCGCTTCGACCCGGCGCCACCCGCGGACGCGCACGCGGCGGTGGGGTGGACGGTGGTGTGGAACAACGAGCGCGGCAACTCCCACTCGGTCACGACGTGGTGCGGCCGTTACGACCCCGAGGCCGACCTGGTGCACGCCACCTGGCTGCTGACCGCCGAGGGCGCCGAGCACACCGGGTGGTGCTCCACGCGCGTCGGTCAGGACCTGTTCATCCGCCTGGACGCGACGGTGCGGCCGGGGGACAGCGCGTCGGCCGACGCGGTCAGTCGATCGTGAGGGTCGTCGGACGGAAGCCCTTCACGGTCAGCCACACGCCCAGGGAGAACTCCCACAGGGCGATGGGCAGCGCGCACAGGCTGCCGGCGAGGGACACCTGGTCCCAGGCGCCGAACATCGTCGCGGTCGCCGACACGATGATCAGCGGGGCGCCGATGAGGCCGACCGCCGGGATGACGCGGGGGACCAGCCGCGACCGGTACATCACATAGCCGAGGAACAGGGCGTTGAGGCCGGGGATCAGGCCCGGACCCACCAGGAACGACCACTGACGGACCTCGACCAGGGCCTGGCCGACGACGCCGAGGGCGTCCGCCTGCGCGCCGACGGCGGACGCGAGGTCGCCGCGCAGGGCCACGACGGTCAGCACGCACAGGACTCCGACGAGGATCATGGTGGCCTCGACGACGCGGGAGGTCACGAAGCCGATCGCCGCGGTCCGGCTGATCCGGCGGGCGACCGGGTAGAGCGCGACGGCGGTGCCGATGCCGGCGAACGCGGTGACGATCTCGAGCCACGACCCCCACAGCACGGCGGTGTCGCTGCCGGGGGAGCGGACGAAGCCCACGGGGTCGGCGACGAGGTCGGCGAAGAGCGCGAGCTGGGGGATCGAGGCGGCGAAGGTGACGAGGTAGAGCAGGCCGCCGGCGAGGGCCACCTTCCTCATCGGGTCCGTCCGGCGTGTGGTCGACCGGATGTCGTGGGTGGTGTGGACGTCGGTGGTCACGGGGTCCTCCTGGAGGTGTGGGCCGGCTCGTCGGTCGCGGTGACGGAGACGAGGGGCACGCCGAGGTCGCTGATCGTGCGGAGCAGGCCGTGGAGCGCGGGCTGGTCGGCGATGGGGCCGTCGATGACCGTGGTGCCGTCGTCCTGGGGGACGAGCGCCATGCCGTCGAACCACGAGGCCCAGCGGGGGCCGAGATGTCGCCGCACCCGGATCTCGTAGCGTTGTGGTCCGCTGCTGCTCATGCCGTGACGATGGGCGCCGACGTGGTGAGCGGGCCTCACCACGTGTGGTGAGTGACGGTCAGCGACGGCGCGGGAGCACGCCGAGGTCGTGGGCCCGGCGGACGGCGGCGCGGCGGCTGCCGACACCGAGCTTCGCGTAGATGCTCTTGGTGTGGGTCCGCACGGTGTTCAGCGAGACCGACAGCTCGCGGGCGATGTCCGGCCCGTCGAGGTCCGAGCCGAGCAGGCGCAGGACGTCGAGCTCGCGGGCGCTCAGGGGATCGACCAGCGTCGACGCCGCTGACGTGCTTCCGGCGCACGCGGCGAGGAGCCGGCGACCGAAGGCGTACGCGGGGTCGTGCTTCGGCAGCGCCCGCAGCAGCGCCGCGACCGGCGGCCCCTCGTCGGCGACGACACGGACGACGCCCTCGGGTTCCGCGAGCGCGACGGCGCGGCGCAGGGCGTCGAGCGCGGAGGGGACGTCGCCCCGGGTCTGCGCGACGAGCGCCTGCAGCACGAGGATCTCGAGCACGCTGCCCGCCCGCCCACCGTCCTCGGCGGCCGCGCGCAGCCGCGCGAGCAAGCCGGCCGCGGCGTCGTCCCGGCGGGCGAGGAGCAGCCGGGCCAGGGTGAGGTGCTCGTACTCGCGCAGATAGCTCGGATCGTCGTCGGGGGAGAGCTGCCGCTGCCGGGCCCAGGCCTCGGCGTGGCGCAGCTCGCCCCGCCGGAGGCGCAGACGGGCGCGGACCGCGGGCACGGGTGCCACCTCGGGCGAGTAGTCGCCCTCGTAGAGGTGCTCGGCCTCGTCGAGCAGCGCGAGCGCGGCGTCGGGATCCCCGCGCGCCTCGAGGAGGCGCGCCTCGACGACCCGGGAGCGGTACGGGTTCTGCGGCAGGCCGCGGTGCTCGCCCAGCCGCCGGCTCGCCTCCAGGTGCACGGCGGCCGTGGTGAGGTCGTCCCGCTCGATCAGGGCGCCGGCCAGGGCGACGTGCATGTCGGCCGCACCGCGGACCGGCGCCGCCGGGTCGGCCAGGTCGAGGGCCCACCGGTGGAGTCGCTCCGCGGCGCCCGGCCGCCCGAGTGTTCGGCGGATGTCCCCGAGGGCGACGGCGCAGCCCAGCACGTCGGCGAGGGAGCCGGCCCGGTGCAGCCCGGCGATCGCCTCCACGTAGGCGGCCTCCGCCGCGACCAGGTCGCCGCGTGTCCACGAGGCGAGCCCGCCCAGGGCGCCGGCGGCGGCCCGGGTGAGGTCGTCGGACTCCGGGGTCAGCGCGAGGGCCCGTCGCGCGTGCGCGGCCGCGGCGTCGAGGTCCGCCGACCGCAACGCGAGCGCCGCCCGGTAGACCTCGAGCCCGGCGGGCACCGAGCGGTACCCCTCCTCGTCGAGGACGACCAGGCCGGGCGGGGCCTGCGACGGCCAGGCACCGCCGCCCGGTCGCACCGAGCGCTCGACGTCGGCCAGGCGCTGCTCGACGGTGTCGAACGCGGAGGCCTGGGCGAGGACACCGACGAAGGCCATCCCGAGCACCGGGCGCACCCGCACGACCTCGTCCGGCAGCGACCGCACCCATCGCCGGAGCTCGGTCTCCCGTCGCTCGCGTCGCATTGCCGGCATCGCCCGTTCCATGAGGTCCGCGGCCCGGTCGACGTGGCCGCCGGCGAGGGCGTGGTCGACGGCGGCCGGGGTGTCGCCGTTCTCGGCGAACCAGAGGCCCGCTCGGCGGTGGAGCTCCGGCACCGTCCCCGGACGCTCGTCGACCAGGTGCGCGCGCAGGACGTCGGCGAACAGATGGTGGTAGCGGTACCACTGCCGCCGGTCGTCGAGCGGCACCAGGAACAGGTTGGCGCGCTCCAGGGCCACGAGCGTGGTCCGGCTCCCGCCGCGACCGGTGACGGCGTCGCACAGCGGGCCGGTGAGCCGCTCCAGGAGCGACGTCTCGAGCAGGAAGGCCCGGACGTCCTCCGGCTGGCGGGCCAGGACCTCCTCGACCAGGTAGTCGACGACGTAGCGGTCGTCGCCGGCGAACCCGGCGATGAACGCGCCGACGTCGTCGCGGCCTCGCATCGACAGCGCCGCCAGCTGCAGCGCGGCGATCCAGCCCTCGGCCCGCCCGTCGAGGGTGGCGACGTCGTGCTCGGACAGCGACAGCCCCATCGGTCCGTAGAGGTAGGCCGCGGACTCCTGCGGGGTGAAGCGGAGATCGGCGGCCCGCGCCTCGAGCAGCTCGCCACGCGCGCGACACCGTGCCAAGGGCAGCGGGGGATCGACCCGGGTGGCGAGCACCAGGTGCAGCCGCGGCGGGCGGTGCTCGAGGAGGAACGCGATCCCGTCGTGCACCGCCGGCGAGGTCACGAGGTGGAGGTCGTCCAGGACGAGCACCAGGTCCTGCGACATCCCGCCGAGGTCGTTCAGCACCGCCACGAGCGCGGCGTCGATCGATGCCGGCGTCGATCCCATCAGCCGCAGCGCGTCGTCGCCGACGCCCGCGGCGGCCCGCATCGCCGTGAGGGCGTAGGTCCAGAAGACCGTGGGGTCGTCGTCCCGCTCGTCCAGCGCGAGGCACGCGACCGCGGCGGTGCTCGCGGGGACCTCGGCGAGCCACTCGGCCAGCAGCGTGGACTTGCCGAACCCAGCCGGCGCCGAGACCACCGTCAAGGCCGTCCGGACCGCGCCGCCGAGCGCGCGGACCAGGCGCGGGCGGGCCACCGTCCCGGGCCGAGGGCGAGGGACGCGGTACTTGCTCTCCAGCAGCGGCCCCACCACGCCGGTCCTCCCAGGTTGCCCGGGAGCCGGTCTACACCCTGCGCGCCGCGCCGCACAGGGCGCGTGCGGCTACGCGACCGACCGGACCGTCGTCGGGCACCGCGTCGACACCCGCGTCGCCCACCGCATCGGCCATCCCGGAGCGCCCCCGAACCCGGTGCCCCGGCCCGGGGGCGCCGGCACGGCGCCCACCGGCGTCGGCTCGGGAGGTGGGCAGGGCCGGCCGTCCTCCGGGAGGTCGCCGATCAGGTCGCGCAGGTTGCCCAGCAGGCTCATGCCGCACCTCTCGCTCGGGGTGCCGGGGTCGTCGAGGGGGAGGGGTCCGCCCCCTGCTCCTCCAGGTGACCACGAGCGCTCTCCCCGTGGGCTTGCGGTGAGCTGACGATCAACCCTCGTCGTCACTCCCGGCGGCTCCCGCCGTCCCCGCCGACGTGGAGGACGTGCCCGGTGGAGGGCACGCCGCGGTCGTCGACGAGGAAGAGCATGTAGAAGCCGCTCGGGACGGTCCGGACGGACGCGGGCACGTCGACCTGGACGCCGCGGGCGGTGCGCTGCAGATCGAGGGCCACCGCACGCTGGTCGACGCTGGTGACGTGGGTCGAGCTCGCGAGGCGCAGCAGGCGGGCGCGCTGCACGCGGGCCGGCTCGGGTGTGGCGACGAGCGCGGTGTCACCGCGTTCGACCGTCTCGGGCGCCTCCGTGATCTCGGGCCGCGGCCCGCGGAAGAGGTACGGCGGCGAGTAGATCTCGAGGCGCTGCTCGAAGGTGCCCGGCACCGTGTTGTGCTCGTCGTCGAAGAGCGGATCCGAGCCGGCGGTGAGCACACGTCCGTCGGGGAGCAGGAGGCCCTCGGTGTGGTAGTTCCGGCCGACCTCCGGGGCGGCCGCCTCCGTCAGCGTGCCGCCGTCGGGACCCGGGTGATAGAGCCGCGCGAGCAGGTGGTCCGAGGCGCCCTTGCCGCGGTAGTCCCGCGACCCGTTGCTGATGAGCATGGTGTCGTCGGGCAGCGTGACGAGGTTCGGGTAGCGGGTCGGTGCCGGCAGGTCCGGTCCCGGGACGAAGTGCGGGGCGGGCTCGTCGAGGTCGACGACGTCGATGCGGGCGGTGGACCGCGGGCTCTCCCCGATCCCGCCGCCCCCGACCACGGCCATGCGCTGGTCCTGCACGGGCCCGACCCAGGCGGCGCCGGAGGTCTCGAGCAGGTCGGGATCGCGCAGCCCCGGCACCGGGGTCAGGGTGTTGTCGTTGAGGTCCCACAGGCCGGGCACGCGTCCCCGGTCGGCGGGCCCGTAGCCCGCGGTCGTGCCGGCGTAGAACATCTCGTCCGGCCGGGCGGTGGTGAAGATGCCCGGGTAGGTCGGGAAGTACTGGGTGAGGTCCTTGCGCTCGGTCCAGGTGTTCGTGACCGGGTCGAAGATCTCGGTCTGGCCGTTGAGCACCTCGCCGACGCCGTCGAGGCCGGCCGTGGCCATCACGCGCCCGTCGACCATCGGGGTCAGGGTCGGGTACCAGCGGGCGAACTCCATGTCGCCGACCCGGGTCCAGGTCTCGGCCACCGGGTCGAAGGTGAACGCCTTGTCCGTGCCCTGGTAGTCCTGCTTGTCCAGGGTCATGGGCGCGCCGAGGCCGTAGAGGTTCCGGCTCTGCTCCGGGGGCAGCCCCGCGATGGCGTACTGCTCCCGGACCGGGTTCACCGCCCCCGGGCCGGGCGTGACGGCCTCGACGAACACGGTGACCTCGCTCGCGGTCACGACGGCGCCGGTGCTGGTGGCCGTCTTCGCCGCCGGCGGCACGAGGGCGTCGCGGACGCTGCGGTAGCGCTGACCGGCGGGGGAGACGAACTCGGTGCCGGCCGGCACGGGACGGGCGACGTCGGGGTTCTCGTTCTTCACCCGCATCGCCCCGGCGGCGTGGGTGACGGCCCCGTCGAGCTTCTCGTAGCGGGCGGTTCCGCCCGCCACGAGCAGGCGGCCGTCGGGGAGCAGCGTCTGCCCGCCGCAGAACATGTCGTCCGGCACGGGGATCATCCGCGTCGAACCGTCGCGGGGGTCGTAGAGCAGGCTCTTCAGCGCCTTGGTGGCGAAGAGGTCCTCCTTGTTGCCCGAGCCCGCGATCAGCAGGACCTTGCCGCTCGGCAGCAGCGCGGCGTGGATGGCGTTGACCCGGTCCTGCGGCGGCACCTGGACGACGTCCCAGCGGCCGTGCTCCTGCATGTAGGCCGGACTGTTGATCAGCCGCTCGTGGCGCCAGCGGGCGACGTAGCCGAGCGCGGGCGGCAGGTTCACGCCCAGGAGCACGGCCACGACCAGCACGCCCCACAGCGCCGACAGGGCCCGGCGACGCGGAGTGCGCGGCACGCCTAGGACCTCCTCACGACCTCGCCCGGGCGGTCGGTCGTGCGGCGGTCGTCCATCGTCGGGCTCCTCCTGACGGGTGCGGTGCGACGAGGCGGAGCGCGGCCGCCCCCTCGACGGCCGCGCACCGCCCACGGAGGAGAACGATCGCCGCCCGCGGCGGGTGAGGGTCCGCGCCTTGCGATCGCCTGACGACGGCTCGCCGGAGTGGCGGGCGAGGCGCCTGAGCGGTCCACTGCACGACGACGGCGAGGAGAGGGGACGGAGGAGTGCGGAGCGCAGGGCCGGCTCGGCGCGGGCTGACGTGCGCCCTGTCCGCGTGCCGATCCTCGTGGACCGGGGCATGATCCCTCGTCCTGCACGCGCCGGTACCGTCCGCGGCCCGCAACGACGTACCGTTTCCGTCCGCGCCCTGATGCAGGAGGAGCCCGCTCCATGATCCGCTACCTACGCGAGCACACCAGCCCGCCCGTGTTCATCTCCTCCGCGACGATCGCGCTCGCGCTCGTCCTCTGGGGCGTGATCTCGCCGTCGTCGGTGTCCGCGGCGGGGAGTGCGGCCAACTCGTTCATCGTCACGTACTTCGGCTGGCTCTACATCTTCAGTGCCAGCGTCTTCCTGATCTTCGTCATCGTGCTCATGGCGTCGCGCTACGGGCGCATCCGGCTCGGACCGGCCGACTCGAAGCCCGAGTACGGCACGATGTCGTGGTTCGCCATGCTGTTCACCGCGGGCATGGGCATCGGGCTGGTGTACTACGCGGTCAGCGAGCCGGTGACCTACCTCCAGGAACCCCCGGTGGGTCCGGGCGGCACGCCCCAGGCCGCCCAGAACGCGATGTTCCTGACGTTCTTCCACTGGGGCCTGCACCCATGGGCCATCTACATCGTGCTCGGGCTGGCGCTCGGCTACTTCGCGTTCCGCAAGGGCCTGCCGCTGCGCCCGGCCTCGGCGCTCTACCCCCTGCTCGGCGAGCGGATCAACCAGTGGCCGGGCTTCCTGGTCGACGTCCTCGCGGTGTTCGGCACCCTGTTCGGCCTGGCCACCTCCCTGGGCCTGGGCGCCCAGCAGGTGGGGGCCGGCCTCGAGGCGCTGTTCGGCCTCACCAACACCACGACGCTGCAGGTCTTCCTGATCCTCGGCATCACCGCGATCGCGGTGGTCTCGGTCATGCTGGGGATCGACAAGGGCATCCGGAACCTGTCGCTGATCAACCTGTGGCTCGCGTTCGCGCTGATGGTGTTCGTGTTCGCGTTCGGCCCGACGCGCGACCTGCTCAACACCACGGTCACCAACGTCGGCTACTACCTGCAGAACCTGCCCGCGCAGAGCTTCCAGACCTACCCGGGCAACCCGGCGGCCCAGGAGTGGCAGGCCAGCTGGACGCTCTTCTACTGGGGCTGGTGGATCTCCTGGTCGCCGTTCGTCGGTATGTTCCTGGCCCGCATCTCCTACGGGCGCACGATCCGCTCGTTCATCGCCGGGGCGCTGTTCGCGCCCGTCGGCGCCTCGATGGTGTGGCTGACGGTCTTCGGTGACACCGCGCTGGCACTGCTGCTGCAGAACCCCACCAACCCCCTGGCCGAGGCGACCACCGACACGGGCATGTTCGTGCTGCTCCAGCAGCTCCCGGTCGCCGGGATCGTCTCGCTCATCGCGTCGGCCGTCGCGATCATCGTCGTGGTCCTCTTCTTCGCGACGTCGTCCGACTCGGGCTCCCTGGTCGTCGACATCCTCACCAACGGCGGCGACCCGAACCCCCGGTGGCAGCAGCGGCTGTTCTGGGCGGTGATGGAGGGGGTGATCGCCGCGGTCCTGCTCGGAGCCGGGGCCGCGAGCGGCGCCGATGCCCTCAGCGCGTTGCAGACCGCGTCGATCCTCGCCGGGCTGCCCTTCTGCCTCGTGCTGATCGCGATGTGTGTCGGGCTCACCAAGGCGATGTCGACGGAGCGCTTCGTGGTCCGCATGCCCTCCCAGGCCTCCCCGATGCCGGGCCTGCGGGCGGCGGCCCGCCCGGCCGGGGCGGTGTTCACCACCGCGGGCAACGGGGACCGTGAGCACACCGGCGCCGACACCTCGGACCACAACGAGCCCGCCGAGGGCTCCGGCCTGCACGAGGAGGAGGCCGTCGACCCGTCCCTCGGGGAGACCACCGTCGCCGAGTTCTCCCAGGCCCACGATTCGGCCTCGAGCCGTTCGTCGACCACGGGAGTGACGACGCGGTGATGGCCGACCCCACGGTGACGCCCACCGTGTGACGACGACGGCTGCACCGGGCAGCCTGGACGTGGGGTCGGGGCGACCAGGTCCCGACCCCACGACCCCCCGTCGCTCGAGGAGGAGCGATGAACGACGAGAACAAGCGCGCCGCGCAGCACGCGCAGGAGAACGTGCGCCGTTTGCCCGAGGACTACGACGACGAGGGGCGGCCCGCCGCCTCCCGCGCCCGCAACCACGACGCGTCGGAGGAAGGACCGGACTCGACGACGTTCTCGGACGAGGACGACCGCACGTAGCTATTGTCCCGTGCGGTAGCCCGAGCCGCGGACGGTGAGGACGAGCCCGGGGTGGCTCGGGTCGTCCTCGATCTTCCGCCGGAGCCGTCGGACGTGGACGTCGAGCATCCGCGTGTCGTCCACGTGCCGGTGCTCCCACACCCGTCGGAGGAGTTCCTCGCGGGTGACGACCCGGCCCCGGGCCGCGGCGAGCTCGAGCAGGAGCAGGAACTGCGGGTCAGGGGCACCGTGCGGCCACGGCGCCGCACGATCTCGCGCCCGGGGTCGACGGAGAGGTCACCCAGGTGCAGGAGCGGGAGGGCCTGCCGGTACCGGGACCGGCTGCCGGTCGGCATGCCCCGCGCCGGCGAGGGATCGGTGCCGGTGGTCCCGTCGGGGGCGGGGACGCGGCCGCAGAGCAACTGGCAGTCGTTGCCGGCGTCGCGCTGCGCGGACCAGAAGCGCCGTAGGAGCGCCACGAGATCGCCGGACCCGGGGTCGACGCCGGTGACGTCGACGACCGTCGGCGAGGTGACGCGGTCGGGGTTGGCCAGCAGGGCGTCCAGGTGCTCGAGATCCTCGGGCTCGACGGTCGCGGGCACCTGGACGGCGAGGCGCAGCGGCTCGCGGCTCCCGGCTCGCCCGTCGGAGCCCATCACCGCCCGCACGTGGACCCGTCGTCGCGGCGCGGGGTACGCCGTCGTCGACCCGGTCCGCGCCGCGCGCCCGCCGTCCCCGGTCGACCGGGCATCGTTCATCGTGCGCCGGCCCGGGGCGCGTCGGGCCCCGGCACCATCAGCACCGCGCACCGGGCGTTGCGGGCGACCTGCTCGGCGACCCCGTACCACCGATCGTGGACGCCGTGCCCCGGCGCGGCGATCACGAGCAACCGGGCGTGCCGCGTCGCCTCGATCAGGACCTCGGCGGGGCGGCCGGGCTCGGCCCGGCGCGCGACGGTGGCCTCCTCACCGAGGACCGCCTGCACCTCGCGGTCGACCATCTCCGTGGCCTCCCGGGCGGCATCGTCGGGCTCGGAGAGCGTCGACGGCGGGGCGTCCTCGCCCTCGGTGGACGGGTCTGTGGACGGTGGCGGGCTCTGCCACGCGGTGAGGACGTGAAGGTGCCACCCCCGCTGGTCCGCCTCGTCGGCGGCCCAGGCGAGGGCGAGCCGTGAGGCCAGGGATCCGTCGATCCCGGCGACGACGACGTCGGTGTGGTGCGCGGTGTCGGTCACGAGTCCTCCTCGGGCCGTCCTCCGGGTGGGTGTCGGTCGACCACGGCCGGGTGCTGGGTGACCCGCACCCGTCGGCTTGCCGATGGGCGCGTCCCGGTAACCCCGCCGGGCGACGGCCGGGACCGGGTCCCGATCGTCAGGTCCGCGCAAGGTTGCGGACGCCGGATGGTCGGCAACCCCGCGCCTCGGAGCAGGGAGGTCACCGACGGGCGCAGGGCCTGGCGGACATCGGGTCGAGCGAGGTGCTGGTGACGACGCCGATCGACGGCACGGCGCCCGATCAGCCGGCCGAGGGCGAGGCCGACCGGCGCGCCCGGTGGCCGTTCCTCGTCGTGCTCGGGGCACCGGCGTTCGGCACCACGTTCGCCATCACCGCCCTGACCACCTACCTGCCGACGCTGCTGGGCCGGGAGTCGGGCCCGCTCGTGACGGGCCTGGTGATCGGCGGGGAGGGGGCGGCGGGCCTGGTCCTGCCGCTGCTGGTGGGTCTGGCGAACGACCGCACCGCGCGGTCGGTGGCGCACCGGCTCTGGTTCGTCCTCGTCGCGGCCCCGCTGTGCCTGACCGGGCTGCTGCTGGTGGCGACCGACCTCAGCCGCACCGTGCTCATCGTCGGGGCCGCCGCGTACTTCATCGGGCACTTCATCTACCTGACGCCGTACGAGGCGCTCTACCCCGACCTCGTCCCGAAGGAGGTCAGCGGCCGTTCCCGGACCGCCGCGTCCTCCTGGCGGTTCGCCGGGCTGGGCGCGGCCCTGGTCGGCGGCGGCTTCCTGCTCGACCTGTGGGCGCCGGCGGTGTTCCTCGTCGCGGCGGGAGCCGTCGCGATCGGCACGGTCGCCCTCCTCGCCGGCCTCTGGTCGTCACGCGGGGAACCGCTCGTCGGGGCCGGCCCGACCTCACCGGGCGGGCTGCGGGCGGTCCTCCAGCTGGTACGTGACCGGGACGTCGCCGTCGTCCTCGGCGCCACCCTGCTCTGGAACGTCGCTCTCCAGGGCCTCAAGGCGTTCGTCGTCCTGTTCTTCACGGTCGGGCTCGGACGCAGCGCGAGCTTCGTGTCCGGGGTGGTGTTCCCCCTCGTGGCCCTCGGTCTCGTCCTCGCCGTGCCCCTGGCCGGACGGATCGCCGACACCGTCGGGCACCGGCGCGTCCTCGCCGTCGCGTCGGTGGTCTACGGAGCCGGACTCATCGGCGCCGGGCTGTCCCACAGCGCGTGGATGATCGCGCTGGTCCCGCTGCCCGCGGCGGGCGCGGGCGTGGTGATGACCCTCAACTACTCCGCGCTCATGCAGGTGCTGCCCGCCGAGCACCACGGCGGCGCCGCCGGGCTCTTCCTCCTCAGCCGCGGGGCGGGTTGCCTGATCGGGCCGCTGGCCGTCGGCGCCGCCGTGTCCGTGGCCGCGCCGCTGTTCCCCGCCACCGAGGGCTACAACGCGATGTGGTTCGTCATCGGACCGGCCGTGCTGGCCGCCGTCCCGCTGCTCCTGTGGACGCGCGGGAGCCGGTCGTGACCGGGGGCGGCACCGAGGGCGTGGGACGGGAACTCGTTCCGCGCTGGTTTCGTCGCGCCGTCGTCCTCTGCGGCGGGCTGCTGGTCATCGGTGCCGTGGTGTGGGTGCTCGGGTGGATCGCCCTGAAGCTGGCCCTGGTCACGCTGTCGGTGGCGACGGCGCTGCTCCTGGCCGCGCTGCTCTCCCCGCTCGCCCGGCTGCTCCACCGCGCGTTGCCGGCCTGGCTCGCGGCCGGCCTCAGTGTGGTGTTCCTCGTCGCCGTCGTCGGGGGCACCGGCTACCTCCTCGAGCAGCGGATCCGCGGGCAGCTCGAGAACCTCGCGTCGTCGCTGACCGCGAGCATCAACGGCATCCGTGACTGGCTGGTGACGGGGCCGCTGTCGCTGCGACCCGAGCAGGTGGACCAGGTGCGCAGCCAGATCGTCGACGCCGTCCGCGCCGCGGCACCCAGCGGCGTCGCCGCGGCGAACACGGTGATCTCGGTGCTCTCCGGGCTCCTCATCGCGCTGTTCGTCCTGTTCTTCTTCCTCAAGGACGGGGCGGGTATGTGGCGCTCGGTGGTCGCCGTCGGGCCGGCGCGGCACCGGGAGCGTCTCGAGGAGGCGGGGCGGCGTGGCTGGGAGACGCTGAGCAGGTACGTCCGCGGCGTGGTCGTCATCGCCGTGGCCGACGCCGTGCTGATCGGGATCGGCCTCTTCGTGCTCGGCGTGCCGCTCGCGCTCACGCTGAGCCTGCTCGTGTTCCTCGGGGCCTTCGTGCCCCTGATCGGCGCCACGGTCAGCGGTGCGGCCGCGGTCCTGGTGGCGCTGGTGACGCGCGGGCCCGTGATCGCCCTCCTCGTGCTCGGGATCGTGCTCGTGGTGCAGAACGTCGAGGGCAACCTCCTCCAACCGTTCGTCCAGAGCCGGGCGGTCAAGCTGCACCCCGTCGTCATCCTGCTGTCGGTCACCGCCGGCTACCTGCTCTTCGGTGTGGCGGGTGCGGTCATCGCGGTCCCGCTCGTCGCCGTCGCGCGCAGCGTCACCGAGGCCCTGCACAGCCATGGTGCTGCTCCGCAGGAGACACCGGCGCCCGAGGTGGAGCCGGACCGCGCCGAGGCGTCCGCGGCGTTGCGCGATCCACCGTGATCCGGTCTCCTGGCACCGTCCTGGTTGACGTCCCCAGCCGGTCGCACCGTGCTGGAGGAGGACCCGTGGCCGTTCGCCGCATCGCCGTCGTCGCCGTGCTGCTGGCCGGGCTGGGAGCGTGTGCCAACGGGCCCGGACCCTCCACCACGGTGCCGACGGTCGTCCCCGCGATCGACCCGGGGCCGCCGCCGATCGCGCAGGTCGTCCCGCCCGCCGCGGTCCGCGTGGACGGCGTGCACGCCTCCATCGAGTTCGTGCCGGCCTCCGAGCGCGCCCTCGACGACGACCTGATCGAGCTGAAGACCGAGGAGCCGACGCTCGGCCAGCTCCCCGGCTGGAAGGACGGCAGCGACACCGCGCACCTGCCGATCACCGAGGGTGAGCTCCTGCTCGCGGCGACGCCGCCGCGGGGACACGTGCGCACCGAGGGGATGTTCATGCTGAGCCGACAGGGCTCGAACGTGCAGTTCGAGGACCTCGAGATCGACCTCGACGCTGCCCGCGTGACCGGGACGGTCGAGGGTCGACCGATCACGGTCTTCGACCTCGACGTCTCGAGGGCCCGCGTCGAGGACCTGCCGTCGCTGCCTCCCATGGTGGTCGACGTCGACGGGCGCATGAGCGAGGAGGCGCTGCGCGAGCTGCAGGAGAAGCTCGGCGCCGGGCTCACGCCGGAGGACACCCGTGTGGGCATCGTGCTCCGCCTCCGGCCGGTCGGCTCCTAGCCCACTCCTAGGCCTGGCTGCTCACCCGCGGGGCTCGCGCGACCAGAACCCTGGGCCGACGGGCTCGATGAAGTCGTGGGGGGCGTAGAGGTAGCCCCGCTCGTCCACCGCGAGCGGCAGCTGGGGCAGGGGGCGGGCACCGGGCCCGAAGACGGCGCGGGCGTACTCGTTGGCCTGGAACTCGGTCTGGTGGCACGGGCACAGGATCCGCAGGGTGGTCTGCTCGAAGAGCGAGACGGGGCACCCCATGTGCGTGCAGATCTTCGAGTACGCGTAGAGGCCGCCGAGGTTGAAGTCCTCCTGGCCGATCTGCTCGACCACCGGCGTGCCGGGGGCGAAGCGCAGCAGGATCACCGAGCTGTCCGCGCTGCGCAGGATCTTCGAGAGCTTCTCCGGGTCCCCGCGCATGGACTCCCGGAACGGGAAGACGGTCAGCAGGCCGCCCGGGACCATGTCCTCGGGGCGCACGAGGGTCACGCTGTGCGGGTCGCCGGTGTCCATGCGCAGGTAGGTGCGCTCGCCGTCGGGGGAGTGCCACTCGGTGGTGACCAGGGGCGCCGGTCCCTCCGACCGCCACGGGTTGCGGATGAGCGAGCCGAGCGCGGTGACGGCGAGGATGCCGGCGAAGGCCGTGCCGGCCGCGAGCACGGTCCGGCGCAGGAGCTTGCTGCGTCGCAGCCCGGTCTGCTCGAGGATCTCGACGGTCCGGGCGGCGAACGTGCGCTGGGCGACCGGCGGCGACGGGCCGTCGTGACGCTGCTGGATCGCGACGTCCGGGGGAGCGACCGTCTTCGACCACTCCAGCAGCCCCATCGCCAGCGCGAGCACGGAGATCGCGAAGGTGATCCCGAGCATCGGGGTGAACCACGAGCGCAGCGTCTCCTGCGGACCGGTGCTCGTGTACTGCCAGGGCCAGAGCACGTAGACGACGACGAAGCCGATCGCGCCCAGCACGCTGAGCACGAACCATGCCGCCACGCGCCGGATGGCCCGCCGCTCGCCGGGGCCGCCCGGCTCGTGCCGCGGGCTGTCGTCGACCACCTCGACGTCGTCGAGGTGCGCGCCGAGCCGCCCGAGCTCCCGGACGTCCATCCGGTCGAGGTCACGCTCGGAGGGGGTCGATCCGTCCTCGCTCACGACTCACCTCGCAGCCGTTGCGGCGTCGGTGTCTTGGGCACGCGGGCGCCGTCGTACTCCGGGTCGTGCTCCCCGCCGTCGGCGTCGACCCCGACGAACGGCTGCTGCACCGAGCGGTAGGCCCCGTCGACCGGCCGCTCGAGGATGCCGGTGGCGATCCCGCCGGAGAGCGCCTCGCGGTCCGAGCGCTGCAGGCGCTCGCACAGGCGCCTGGTCACGAGGTAGACCAGCGGCGGCAGCACGAACACCGCCCCCCGCTCGACCCAGCGCAGGGGCTCCAGGGGGATCGACAGCACCGTGGCGGAGACGTCGTCGGTGCCGGCGAGGGTGAGCACGCCGAACAGGGCGAGGGCCATCGCCCCGATCGCGGTGCGCTGCGGGGCGTCGCGGGGACGGTCGAGCACGTTGTGCAGTTCCCGGTCGGGGTCGCGGAGGCGGTCGATCAGCGGCCACGCGAAGAGCAGCAGGATCAGCACCAGGGGGATCATGACCCCGCTGAAGAAGCCCCCGGGGATCGTGTACTCCCCGCCGACCGAGATGTCGGTCGGCGGGAACAGCTTGAGCGACCCGATCAGCCACAGCGCGTACCAGTCGGGCTGGGACCCGTTGCTCACCTGCGTCGGGTTGTAGGGACCCCAGTGGAAGATGGGGTTGATCTGCGCGACACCGGCGAGGAGCCCGAGGACGCCCGTGGTGATGAGCAGCATGGTGATGCTGTGCATGGCGAACACCGGCAGCGTCCGGTTGCCGACCACGTTCGACTCGCGGGCCCGAGGCCCCTTGAAGTGGGTGTGCTTCTGGTACCAGACCACGGCGAGGTGCACGGCGATCAGCGCGAGGAGGATCCCGGGCAGCAGGAGCACGTGCGCGATGAAGAACCGCTCGATGTAGATCTCGCCCGGGTACGCGCTCTCGAAGACCATCCAGTGCAGCCAGGTCCCGATCACCGGGATCGACAGCAGGATCCCCGAGAAGATCCGGACGCCGGTGCCCGAGAGCAGGTCGTCGAGCATCGAGTAGCCGAGGTAGCCCTCGAAGATCGCGACGACGAGCATGGCGACGCCGATGAACCAGTTGATCTCCCGGGGCGCCCGGTAGGCGCCGGTGAAGAAGATCCGGGCCATGTGCAGCATGATCGCGGCGAGGAAGATCAGCGCCGCCCAGTGGTGGAGCTGGCGCAGGAAGAGCCCCCCGTGCACGTCCACCGAGATCTGCATGACCGAGACCCACGCGCGGCTCGCCTCGAGGCCGTAGGTCGGGGCGTACGAACCCTGGTAGATCACCTCGTCCATCGAGGGCACGTAGAAGAGGGTGAGGAGGATCCCCGAGCCGAGGAGTACGACGAACGAGTAGAGCGCGAGCTCGCCCCACAGGAACGAGAAGTGCCACGGGAAGACCTTGTTGATCTGGTGGCGGGCCAGGCCGGCGAGCTGGAAACGCCGCTCGGCACCCCGGGCGGCGCCCGCGGTGAGGCTGTAGCGGCGGGGGCGGTAGCCGCGGCTGGTCATCGCGTCCTCTCCATCGGTGCAGCCGCCACCCGCTCCTCCGCCGCGACCCAGCGCAGGGTGAGCACGATGGCCACGAGTCCGATCGGCAGCATCCCGACGATCATCGCGATACCGGCGGGCTCGTCGCCTCGCACGACGAGCGCGAGCGCCGCGGTGTCGAGGACGGGGCAGGCCAGGAACAGGTAGATCGACCGGCCCGCCTCGGGCAGGCGCGTGGTGCCGCGGCCGAGCACCGGCAGCCAGAAGACGACGGCGCCGGCGAGCACGGCGGCGTGGAGGGCCAGGCCGAGGCCGGGGTCGGTCCCCGGACCCACGCCCAGCACGGTGACCGCGTGGACCACGGCGAACACCACCAGGATCCCCGCGGCACGCCACGGGTGCGGCCGGGACCACGGCTCGCGGGCCGCCGGCCGGAGCCGGTGCCCGGCGAGGACGAGCAGCGGTGCGAGGACCGAGGTGATCAGGCCCATGAGCGCCGGGCCGACGATCCCCGTGTGCATCGCGTGCCCGGTCACGTCGCCTCCCCCCGTCGACGTCGCTGCTGCGCGTGGTGGATCTCCAGCGCCCGGTCGCGGACCTCGTCGCTCGTGGGCGCCCGGTCGACCGGCACCGACCGTGGGGCCCGCAGCGCGGGGGCGCCCGAGGCGTCGGCGGCCGCCGCCGACAGCCGCTCGCCGCGGACGGCCATGATCACGGCGACGACCAGGGGGTAGGGCAGCAGCGCGAGGACCCACACCCCGTAGACCCACGCCAGGCAGAGGACGAGGACGGCCACGCCCGTGGCCCCCGCGGCCACGCTGCGGTAGGGCAGCCGGAGCTGGGGTCCGGTGCCGCGGCGGCGCAGGGTCACGAGGACCGCGACACCGTAGATCGCGACCAGCGTGGTCCCGAGGAGGTGGAGGACCACGGGCAGGGGCCCCGGGTCGTAGAAGAGGATCGCCAGGGCGAGGGCGCCGTTCAGCGTCGCCCACAGGCCCACGACGTGGGCCGGCGCCGCGCCCTTCAGCCCGGCCGCCGGGCTCATCCGGCGCTCACCGCCCGCCGCCCGAGCGCAGCCCGCCGTGCTCGGTCGGGTCGTCCCCGGTGCGCTCCTCGCCCTCCTCGCGCGCCCGCTCGTCGAGCAGCGGCGCGAAGCTCGGCACCCGCGGCAGCGGGTGCTCCCGGTCGAAGTTGGTCGGCGGGGGCGGCGAGGACGTCGCCCACTCCAGCGTGAACCCCTGCCAGGGATCGTCGCCGGCCGGCCGGCGACGGTCGCGCACGGAGGTGACGACGTTGGCGATCGTGACGATGACGCTCAGCGCGATGAGGACGGCACCGGCGCTCGCGATGACGTTGGCGGTGGTGAATCCGTCCTGGGGCAGGTAGGTCGCGATGCGCCGCGGCATGCCCTCGAGACCGAGCCAGAACATCGGCAGGAACGTCACGTTGGTGCCGATCGTCAGCAGCCAGAACTGCCATCGACCGAGGCGCTCGTCGAGCAGCAGCCCCGTCGCCTTCGGGAACCAGAAGTGGAACGCGGCGAACATCCCGAACAGCGAGCCGGCCGCCAACGTGTAGTGCCAGTGGGCCACGATGAAGTAGCTGTCGGTCACCTGGTAGTCGATCACCGGGGTCGCGACCATGATCCCGGTGAGCCCCCCGATGAGGAACTGCGGGACGAACGCGATCGCGAAGAGCATGGGGACGGTGAAGCGCAGCTGCCCGCCGATGACGGTGGCGAGGAAGCCGAAGTACTCCACCCCGGCCGGGACGAGCAGCAGGATGGAGGTCAGCGAGTAGTAGTCGTTGCTGGCCTGCCCGGTCGAGAACATGTGGTGGCCCCACACGCTCATCGAGAAGGCCGCGAAGGTCAGCAGGGAGACCACCGTGGCGCGGTAGCCGAAGAACCGCCGTCCGGAGAAGGTCGAGAGCACCTCGGCGACCACCCCGACGAACGGGAAGAACATGACGTAGACGACGGGGTGGGCGAAGAACCAGAACAGGTGCTGGTAGGCGATGTTCCAGAGGTTCTCGGTGAAGATGTTCGGGAACACGCGGCCCCACGCCAGCAGGCCCATGGCCGCCAGCAGGGACGGGAACGCCCCGATCACCATGAGGTTCGTCGCGATCGACGACCAGGTGAACACCGGCATCCGCATCAGCGTCACCGGCTTGGCGCGCTTGAGCAGCGCGGTCCACAGCACGGTGCCGGCCTGGAAGATCATGCCCAGGACCGCGATGAAGACCCCGGCGATCCAGAGGCTCTGCCCCGTGCCGGGGAGGTAGCGGGAGCTGTTCAGCGGGGGATAGGCGTACCAGCCGCCCGCGGCCGGGCCCAGGGCCGTGGCGAACCCCGCGAAGATCAGGACGGTGCCGGCGAGGTAGAGCCAGAATCCGGTCATCGCCAGGCGTGGAGCCGCCACGGCGGGCGCGCCCACCTGCAGCGGGACCAGGTAGAGGCCCAGGGCGATCGCCACCGGCGTCACGACCAGGTAGATCATCCCGGAGCCGTGGATCGTGAACAGGCCGTTGTAGAAGTCGTTGCTGACCAGGTGCTGGTCGGGCAGCGTCAGCTGCGCCCGCACGACCAGGGCGAGGACGCCGACCACGATGAACAGCACCAGTGCGGTGCCCAGCGTCAGCAGGGCGATGCGCTTGTGGTCGGTGGTCGTGAGCCACGCGGCCGCGGTCCCGCGCCGGCTCCGGGGCGGGACGTCCTCCTGCCGGTGCTCGGGCTGCTGCGCGGACTCGGTCTCCGCCGTCACACCGACGCTCCCCCGGAGGCGAGGTACTGCTGGTACTCCTGCTCCGACACCGCCCGGATGAAGAACTCCATCGTCGGGTGGTGCGTGCCGCAGAACTCGGAGCACTTGCCCAGCCACGTGCCCGCGTGGTCGAACGTGGTGGCCAGGACGTTCGTGTGGTCGGGATAGACGTCGCTCTTGAGGGCGAGGTCGGGGATCCACATCGCATGCACGACGTCGCGGGAGGTCAGGCGCAGCTCCACGGGCCTCCCGACGGGCACGACCAGGGTCGGCCGGGTGGCGGGGTCCTCCGCGCAGGCGCCGGTCACGGTCACCGGGCCGTCCCGGTGGGCGAACTCCCAGCACCACTGGAAGCCCGTGACGTCGACGGTCACGACGTCGGCCGCGGCCAGCACGGCCTCCTGGCGCTGCGCCTGACGTCCGTTCGCGTTCGCCGTCACGACCACCAGGAAGATCGCGATGCCGAGGAGGGCGACCGCGTAGCCGATCTCCAGCGGCATGTTGTCCGCCCGGGACGAGGGCGGACGTCCGGCACCGGCCCGCCGGCGCCACAGCGACACGGCGAGCAGCACGGCGATGACCGCGAAGACCACGCTCGCGATGACGATCTCGAGCAGGAAGATGTCGCGGAAGATCGGCAGGAAGGACACGCGCCTCCTCGCTTTCCGGCGTCCGGGACGTGGCCGGTTGAGGAAGGGGCTGCGGTGGTCAACCTCCGTCGGGGCGCCGAGCATCGCGCGCACCGCGGGAGAAGAGCAAGTCGGACACCCCGTCGACGAGGAGGACGGTCATGCCCACGAGGGGACAGGTCAGCCGGGCGCTGGCCGGAGGGACGGACTACGCGGCGGCGGGCCGAGCACTCGGCATCCCGGCCGGGCAGGTCTACATGATCATGACCGGCGTCCCCGCCGACGGCAGCGGGACGACGCGGGCGGGGGAGGCGCCCGAGGGGGTCCTGAAGACCGCGCAGCAGCTCGTCCACCCGCCGGCCCAGAACCCGACGACGAAGCCGGCCGTGCACCGGTGGGTCGCGCGGCGCGCCGCCGAGCTGGAGGCCGGGAGCTCCTGACGGTCGGCTGACGATCGCCGTGCGGCACGCCGGGCAGCGGTCCGTCGGTGGCGGCAGCTCCGAGCCCGGGTCTACGGTCCCCGGCGGAGCCGGTTGACCCCCTCAGCCGTCACCAGACCGGGACACATCACGGGACGGGGTGGGGTCGATGGGGGTCGGGCAGTGGTTGGCGTCGTGGCCGGTGGTCCGGCAGGTCACCCAGGGCGACCCCGGCGCCCACGGGGCGGCGGTGAAGAGCCCCGAGAGCGCCCACCTCGCGCCGCGCACCGCGGACGCGGACCGGGTGGTGAAGTCGATCTGTCCCTTCTGCGCCGTGGGCTGCGGGCAGAACATCTCGGTGAAGGACGACCGCGTCACCCAGATCGAGGGTGACCCGGACTCCCCGGTGAGCCGGGGACGGTTGTGCGCCCGCGGGTCGTCGAGCCTGCAGCTGGTGACCAACCCGCAGCGCGAGCACCGCGTGCGCTACCGGCGCCCCCACGGCACCGAGTGGGAGGACCTCGACCTCGACACCGCGATGGACATGATCGCGGACCGGGTGATCGCCTCCCGCCGCCAGGGCTGGGAGTGGGAGTCCGGCGGCTACCACGTCCGCCGCACGCTCGGGGTCGCGTCGCTGGGCGGGGCGACGCTGGACAACGAGGAGAACTACCTCATCAAGAAGCTGTTCACGGCCATGGGCGCGGTCCAGGTCGAGAACCAGGCCCGCATTTGACACTCCGCCACCGTCCCCAGTCTGGGGACCAGCCTCGGCCGCGGCGGCGCCACCACCTTCCAGCAGGACCTGCAGAACTCCGACCTGATCTTCGAGCAGGGCTCGAACATGGCCGAGTGCCACCCGGTCGGCTTCCAGTGGGTCATGGAGGCCAAGGCGCGCGGGGCGAAGGTGATCCACGTCGACCCCCGGTTCACGCGGACCAGCGCACTGGCCGACATCCACGTCCCCCTGCGCGCCGGCACCGACATCGCCTTCCTCGGCGGCCTGATCAACCACGTGCTGGCGAACGGGCACGAGTTCCGCGACTACGTCCTCTCCTACACCAACGCCGCGACCATCCTCACCGAGGAGTTCGCCGACACCGAGGACCTCGCCGGGGTGTTCTCGGGGCTCGACGCGGACGAGCGCACCTACGACTTCCACACCTGGAGCTACGAGGGCACCGAGGTGCAGGCCGCGGCCGGCCAGCGCGAGAAGATGCGCCCCGACCGGTCGGCGCCCGCGGGGGTGGCCGCCTCCGGGCGGGGCGAGGCCCACGGCTCGGGCGGGGCGCGCGTGCCGTCCGACGCCCCGCGGGACGAGACCCTGACCCACCCGCGGTGCGTCTTCCAGGTGCTCAAGCGCCACTACGCCCGCTACACCCCCGAGATGGTCGAGGAGGTCTGCGGGGTCCCGCCGGACGTCTTCGCCCAGGTCTGCGACCTCCTGGTGGCCAACTCGGGCCGGGAGCGGACCACCTCGTGGGTCTACTCGGTGGGCTGGACCCAGCACACCGTCGGGGTCCAGTACATCCGGGCGGCGGCGATCCTCCAGCTCCTGCTCGGCAACATCGGCCGGCCCGGCGGCGGCATCCTCGCCCTGCGCGGCCACGCCTCGATCCAGGGCTCGACCGACATCCCCACGCTGTTCAACCTCCTGCCCGGCTACATCCCCATGCCGCACGCTGCGAGCAACGAGGGGCTGCGGGAGTACCTCGACACCGAGTCGACCCAGAAGGGGTACTGGGCCTACGCCGACGCCTACCTGATCAGCCTGCTCAAGGCCTGGTGGGGCGGGGCGGCGAAGGCCGACAACGACTGGTGCTACGACTACCTGCCCCGGCTGACCGGCAGCCACAGCACCTTCGAGACGGTGATGGCCCAGCTCGAGGGCACCTGCACGGGCTACTTCGTGCTCGGCCAGAACCCGGCGGTCGGCACCTCCAACGCCAAGATGCAGCGCCTCGGCATGGCCAACCTCGACTGGCTCGTCGTGCGGGACTTCCAGCTCATCGAGAGCGCCACCTGGTGGTCGGACGGGCCCGAGATCGAGACCGGGGAGATGCGCACCGAGGACATCGGCACCGAGGTCTTCTTCCTGCCCGCCGCGGCGCACACCGAGAAGGACGGCAGCTTCACCAACACCCAGCGCATGCTGCAGTGGCACCACCAGGCCGTCGAGCCCGACGGGGACGCCCGCAGCGACCTGTGGTTCACCTACCACCTCGGGCGCCGCATCCGGCAGAAGCTCGCGGCCGCGCAGGAGACGGCCACTCCCGAGGACCGGGACCGGGATCGGCCCCTGCTCGACCTGACGTGGGACTACCCCACCAAGGGCCCGCTGGACGAGCCCGAGGCCGAGGCCGTGCTCGCCGAGATCAACGGGTGGGACGCGGACGGGAACCCGCTGTCGAGCTACGAGCAGCTCCAACCCGACGGCTCCACCGCCTGCGGGTGCTGGATCTACTGCGGGGTCTACGCGGACGGCGTGAACCAGGCGGCGCGGCGTCGCCCGCAGGCCGAGCAGAGCTGGGTCGCGCCGGAATGGGGCTGGGCCTGGCCGGCGAACCGGCGCATCCTCTACAACCGCGCGTCGGCCGACCCGGACGGCAAGCCCTGGAGCGAGCGCAAGGCCTACCTGTGGTGGGACGCCGAGCAGGAGAAGTGGACGGGGCACGACATCCCCGACTTCCCGCCGACCAAGGCCCCGGGCTACACCGCACCGGAGGGCGCCCGCGGCAAGGACGCCCTCGCCGGCGACGACCCGTTCATCATGCAGGCCGACGGCAAGGGCTGGCTCTACGTCCCGACCGGGCTGCTCGACGGGCCGCTGCCGACGCACTACGAGCCCCAGGAATCGCCGGTGACCAACGCGCTGTACTCCCAGCAGCGCAACCCGGTGCGCCAGATCAGCGCGTTCGTCCACCCCGCCGACCGCTTCGCGCCCAGCGGGCACGAGCCGGGGGCCGACGTCTTCCCGTTCGCGCTCGGGACGTACCGGATCGCCGAGCACCACACCGCCGGCGGCATGAGCCGCTGGTCGCCGTACCTCGCCGAGCTGGCCCCGGAGCTGTTCTGCGAGGTGTCCCCCGAGCTCGCCCGGCTCCGCGGCCTCGAGCACGGCGGCTGGGCGACGATCGCGACCGCGCGCGGCGTCATCGAGACCCGCGTGCTGGTGACCGAGCGGATGGCCCCGTTCCGGATGGCCGGACGCACCACGTACCAGGTGGGTCTGCCCTACCACTGGGGCCACGGCGGGCCGGCGCCCGGCGACGCGGTCAACGAGCTGACCCACATGGCGCTCGACCCGAACTCCCACATCATGGAGACCAAGGCCCTGACCTGCGACATCCGGCCCGGCCGCCGCCCTCGCGGGGCGGCCCGGCTCGACCTCCTGCGCGACTACCAGCGCCGCGCGGGCATCACCGCCGAGACCGGGACGGAGGTCTCCGGATGACGATCCACCCCCTTCCCGATCCCGTGGTCGCGAGCGGCTGGACCGATGCGCCCCCGCGGATGGGGTTCTTCACCGACACGAGCGTCTGCATCGGGTGCAAGGCCTGCGAGGTGGCGTGCAAGGAGTGGAACGCCATCCCCGCCCGCGGCACGGAGGGCTCCTCGGATCTCGCCCAGGACTTCACGGCGATGTCGATGGACAACAGCATGGGCCTCGGCGCCGACACGTGGCGGCACGTCGCGTTCATCGAGCAGCGCAAGCCCCTCGGGATCCAGGAGCCGGGACAGTTCCACGGTGACGACCCCTCCGGGAGCGACGTGCTCGCCCTCGCCGCGCAGGGCTCGGGCACCCCACCCTCCGAGGCCGGGATGACGCCGACGACGCCCGGGCCGGCCGGGGAGTTCCGGTGGCTCATGGCCTCCGACGTCTGCAAGCACTGCACCCACGCCGCCTGCCTGGACGTCTGCCCGACGGGATCGCTGTTCCGGACCGAGTTCGGCACCGTCGTGGTGCAGGAGGACATCTGCAACGGGTGCGGCTACTGCGTGCCCGCCTGCCCCTACGGCGTCATCGACCAGCGCCCCGAGGACGGCCGGGCCTGGAAGTGCACGCTGTGCTACGACCGGATCTCGGTCGGCGCCGAGCCGGCGTGCGCGAAGGCGTGCCCCACCGACTCCATCCAGTTCGGCCCGCTCGACGAGCTGCGGGCCCGCGCCGACGCCCGCCTGGCGTCGATGCACGAGAACGGGGTCACCGACGCGCGGCTCTACGGCCGCGACCCCGACGACGGGGTGGGCGGCGACGGCGCGTTCTTCCTGCTGCTCGACGAGCCCGAGGTCTACGGGCTGCCGCCCGACCCGGTCGACACGACCCGGGACCTGGCGTCGATGTGGCGCCACGCGGCGACCGCCGCCGTCACCGTGCTCGCCGGGATCGCGGTCACGTTCGCCGGTGGATCGGGACGGAGGTCGCGCCGATGAGCACGTCGGACGTCACCCGCGACGGTCTGCGGGGCGCGCACCCCGAACGCGAGGCCACGACCGGGGTGGCCACCGGGCGGCGCGGACGCCGGCGGGGGGAGCAGCCGCGCGTCGAGGCCGGGGCGGGCAGCTCGTACTACGGGCTCCCGGTGCTCAACCAGGTGACGTGGGAGACGACCGACATCGGCGGCTACCTCTACCTCGGCGGGCTCGCCGGCGCGTCGTCCGTCCTCGCCGCCGGCGCGGAGCTGACCGACCGGCCGGTGCTCGCACGGGCCACGCGGGCGAGCGCACTCGGCGCCGTCGGGCTCTCGCTGGTCGCGCTGATCCACGATCTCGGGCGCCCCGAGCGGTTCCTGCACATGCTGCGGGTGGCCAAACCGTCCTCGCCGATGAACGTCGGTTCCTGGCTGCTCACGGTGTACGGACCCGTGGCCGGCGTCGCCGCGGCGGCGGACATCGCCGGTGTCCTGCCGCGGACCCGGCGGGCCGCCACCCTCGCCGCCGCCGCCCTCGGCCCGGCCGTGGCCTCGTACACCGCCGTCCTCATCAGCGACACCGCCGTCCCCGCCTGGCACGACGGGTACCGCGAGATGCCGTACCTGTTCGTCGGCTCGGGTGCGACCGCGGCGGCCGGTCTCGGCATGATCGCGGCCCCGCCCTACGAGGCCGGGCCCGCGCGCCGGACCGCTCTGGTCGGCGCCGTCCTCGAGGTCGGCGCGGGGCGGTTGATGCAGCGCCGGCTGGGGATGGTGGCCGAGCCCTACGAGCACGGCCGCTCCGGCGCGCTGGTCCGTGCCGGGGAGATCGGCACCACCGTGTCGGCGCTCGCGGCGCAGGTCGTCGACCGTGTTCCGGGGGGACGGGGCCGCGCGGCCGCCGTGGCGTGCGGCGCGGCGCTGATGGTGTCGTCGGCGCTGACCCGTTTCGGGATCTTCCTCGCCGGCAAGGCGTCGGCCGCGGACCCCCGCTACACCGTGGAGCCGCAGCGCCGGCGCCTGACCGAGCGCCGGGTCGAGCGCGGCGACGGGAGCGGCGCCGAGGGGGCCGGCGGATGACCCCGGACGAGGGAGTGCGCCCGGGACGCGGCCGGGCGCGCCGCCGGTTCCGGACGGCGCTCACCCTGGCGGTGATGCTCGTCCTGATGGGTGGGGCCTACGCGTGGGTCATGCCCGAACCGGTGGCGCGCGCCCAGGACCCGGCCCTCGTCCGTGAGGGTGAGCAGCTCTACGAGGGTTCCTGCATCACCTGCCACGGTGCCGACCTGCGTGGCATCCCGGGTCGCGCTCCCAGCATCGTCGGCGCGGGCGCGTCCGCCGCGTTCTTCCAGCTCTCCACCGGGCGGATGCCCCTGGCCCAGCAGGACGGCCAGGCCCAACGCAAGGCCCCGCGGTTCACACCGCAGCAGATCGACGCGCTCATGGCCTACGTGCAGGTCCACGGCGGCGGTCCGGTGCCCCCGGAGGAGCGCGGCGCCGCGCTCGTGGGCGAGGATGCGTCCCGAGGGGGCCACCTCTTCCGGCTCAACTGCGCGCAGTGCCACAACTTCACCGGTCGTGGCGGAGCGCTCTCGCAGGGGAAGTTCGCCCCGCCCCTGGACAACGCGAGCCCGGAGCAGGTCTACACCGCCATGCAGAGCGGTCCCGGCGCGATGCCGGTGTTCGCCGACACCATGCTCACCGCCGGGGAGAAGCGCGACATCATCGCCTACGTCCTCGCGGTCCGCGGTGTCGGCGAGAACAGCCCCGGAGGACAGCGGCTCGGCGGCTTCGGCCCGGTGTCCGAGGGCTTCGTCGCCTTCGCGGTCGGGATGGCCGCGCTGGTGGGCTTCACGCTCTGGGTCGGCTCCCGCCGGTGACCCGACCTGAGGTGGGGGCGGACGGGCACACCGCGAGCCCGTCGCCGGATGCGGAGCAGGAGCAGGGCCGGCGCCGTGTCGTCGGGGTCCTCGCCGACCCCGACCGTCCGGCCGAGCTCGCGCGCTCCCTCGCCGGCGACGGACGGCTGGCCCGCAGGCTCGGGCAGCAACTCGCGGAGCTCGAGCCCTCGGTGGACTGGGACGTCCAGGTGCGGGTCAACGCGCTGGCCGAGCAGCTCGGCGACCTGCCCGACGTGTTCGACGCGGCCGACCGCCGTCGTCGCGCGGAGGAGTGGGACTGGGTCGTCTACCTCACCGACCTGCCGGTACGTACCGCGGGCAGCACGGTCGTGGCCGACGTCGACACCGATCTGGGGGTGGCCGCCCTGTCCCTGCCGGCGCTCGGGGGGATCGCGCTGCACCGGCGGGTCACCGCGGTCATGGTCCGCCTCGTCGCCCGGCTCACCGGCACAGCGGCCCACGCCCAGGGCGACCCGGACTCGGGGCTCCGGCGCGTCCGGCGGGCGGCATCGATGCTCTCCGCCCCGGTGCAGCCCACGGACGCGCCGAGCCGTGACGTCGAGCAGCGCCTGACCGTGCCCGGGTGGCGCGGGCGCATGCGCCTTCTCGCCGGCATGCTCCGCGCCAACCACCCCGGACAGCTCCTCGTCGGGATGGCGACGGCGTTCGCCGCGACCACCGCGGCCAGCGCCTTCATGATCTTCAACTCCTCGACGTGGCGGATCGCCACCAGTGCCGGTCTGGTGCGCCTCGGGCCGGCGGTCCTCGCGGGGATGGTGCTGCTCGTCGCGTGGATCGTGGTACGCCACGGGCTGTGGGAGGGCCGCCACGATCAGCCCGACCGGGAGCTGCGGAGGCTCTACAACCTCGCCACCCTGGCCACCGTCGGCCAGGGTGTCGTCGCCCTCGCGACGGCGACGTTCCTGGTCGACCTGGGCGCCGTGCTGCTCCTGATCACCCCCGAGGCGCTGTCGGCGACGTTGGAGCGGCCGCCGATCGTCACCGACTGGTTCGCGATCGCGACCCTCGCCACGGTCGCGGCGACGCTGGCCGGCGCCCTCGGCGTCGGGCTGCAGCGCGAGCAGGACGTGCGCAACGCCGCCTACGGCTACCGCCAGCGCGAGCATCAGCGGCTGGCCCGTGACGCGCAGGGTTGATCCAGTCGATCGTGGCGTCTTCACGGCACGCAGGTCGCCGGCGATGCGGACACCAGCGACCGCCGCCGGCGTCGATGGAGGCGCTGCGGCAGCGCTCCTCAGCGTGCGAAGCCACGGAACCTGCCGTTCCGGCCGGCCGCGAGGATCGCGTTGGACGGTCGTGGTCCGGTTGCGCGGAGGCAGATCCGTCGTCACGGGGGGATGGGCTCCCCGGTGTGCACGGGCCTAACATCATCCCATCGAGGAGGGAGGGTCCACATGATCGGGTTCATCGTGGCCGGACTGATCATCGGTGCACTCGCGAGGCTGATCAAGCCGGGCAGGCAGAACCTCGGCATCCTCGCCACCCTGCTCCTCGGCCTCGTCGGCTCCGTCATCGGCGGGTCCGTGGCGAGCTTCCTCGGGACGGGGAGCATCTTCGAGCTGAACGTCCTCGGCTTCGTCGTCGCCGTCGTCGCCGCGGTGCTCCTCATCGGGGTCGCCGAGGGACTCGCCGGGCGCCGCCGCACGACCCGCACATGACCGTGCTCCGGCAGCCTGCCGCCCCCGAGGGGACCGCCCGCGCGTTCTCGTAGCCCGGCGCGGCTGCCGGTCCGGTCGATCGGGCCCGCCTTACGTGGGCCTGACGAATGTTCCGGCCACCTCGCCATCCCGTTTCTCGCGCGGACGCTTCCGGGGATCACGACCGTCGTTCCGGGATGGGCGAGCAGGACGGAGGTCCCTCGTGGCCAAGGTGGCGGTGGTGACCGGGGGCACGGCCGGTGTCGGCCGGGCGACGGTGCGCGAGCTCGCTGAGGCGGGCTACGACGTCGGCGTGGTCGCCCGCGGCCGCGCCGGCCTCGACGCCGCCGTGGCCGACGTCGAGCAGCGGGGCCGGCGGGGGCTGGCGGCGGTCGCCGACGTCGCCGACCACGACGCGGTGGAGCGCGCTGCGTCCCAGATCGAGACCGGTCTGGGGGAGATCGACCTTTGGGTCAACTGCGCCTTCTCCGGCTCGCTGGCGTACTTCTGGGACACCTCGATGGAGGAGTTCAAGCGGCTGACGGAGGTGACCTATTACGGCCAGGTGCACGGCACGGAGGTCGCCCTGCGTCGAATGCGCCCTCGGAATCGAGGGGTGGTCATCAACGTCGGGTCGGCGATGGCCTACCGCTCCATCCCGCTCCAGTCGGCCTACTGCGGGGCCAAGCACGCCATCAAGGGCTTCACCGAGTCGGTGATGACCGAGCTGGTCCACGAGAAGAGCGCGGTGAAGCTGTGCACCATCCAGCTCCCGGGGCTCAACACCCCGCAGTTCACCTGGAACCTCAACAAGATGCCCCGGCACCCCATGCCGGTCGCGCCGATCTTCCAACCGGAGCTCGCGGCCCGCGGCATCCGCTACCTCGCCGAGCATCCCCGGCGGAACATGTGGGTCGGGATCGCGACCGCCTACACGATCTTGGGGGAGCGGTTCGCGCCGAAGGTGGTGGACCTCTACCTCGGCCGCAAAGGGGTGTCCGGGCAGCAGACCGACCGGGACACGCCGCGGCACGGGTCGAACGTCTTCGCCCCGGCCGACGAGGACGCCGACCGCGGCGCGCACGGACCCTTCGACGACCGGGCCCACGAGCGCGATCCCCAGCTGTGGGCCTCGATGCACCGCCGGGGGCTTCTCGCCGGGGCCGCGGCCCTCGCCGCGGGCGTCGGCGGCGCCGTCACCACGCTCGCCCGGTCGCGCCGATGAGCACCCTGCCGCCGCGGCCGCCGCGCGCTGCGGTCGCCGGCGTCCGCATCGCGTACGGCGTCCTGCTGATCCTCGTGCCGACCGAGGCGCTGCCCACCACATCCGACCGCGTCGGGGCGGTCGTGGCCCGGCTGCTCGGCGCGCGGTTCCTCGTCCAGGGTCTCGCCGCAACGTGGGTCCCGAGGCTGGTCACGGCGCGGCGCGGCGCGCTGGTCGACGGCGCGCACGCGACCAGCATGCTCGGTTGGGCGGTGCTCGACCGCGGGCACCGGCGCGCGGCCCTCGTCAACGCGGTGATCGCCGGCCTGTGGGTGCTCGTCGAAACGGAGACCGCGAGACGAGAACAGGACCGCTGACGGGCCTCCTGGTTCCACCGGCAGATTGAAGCCGATCCGTCACCCCGCGACGGCACCGGCTCCGACGAAGGACCCTCGAGGAGCTCTCGTGCTCGACGCCCGGAACAGCACATCCTGCACACCATCGAACGCCAGCTGGCGAGCGGTGATCCGCGTCTCGACCGGCTCAGCCGCAAGCTCCACCGGCGAGCGCCGTGGGGGCCGGCCTCAACGCTCGCCGTCGGCGTGCTCGTCGGGGTCTTCCTGGTGACGCTCGGAGTGGTCGGTCACGCGCTGCTGCTCGTCGCGGTGGCGGCGCCGCAGCGCACCGCGGAAGGGCCGCTCACCCGATCACCCCTGACGCGGTGGTCGTCAGGCCGTGCCGGCGTCATCGGCCTCCAGAGGCTCGAGCACCGCGGCGCACTCGAGCAGCATCGCGTGCACGAAGGCCTGCGGCAGGTTGCCGCGCAGCTGACGCTCGGTGACGTCGAACTCCTCGGTGAACAACCCGGCGGGACCGCAGGCGGACCGGGCGCGTTCGAACAGGTGTCGCGCGGTGAGGGCGTCGCCCTGCTGGTGGCACGCCAGGGCGGCGACGAAGTTGCAGAGCAGGAAGGCACCCTCGGAAGTGCCGAGCGGGCGACCGTCGGCCCGGAAGCGGTAGGCGTAGCCCTCCCGGGTGAGGCCACTCAGGTAGGTGTCCAAGGTCCGCCGGCACCGCGGGTCGTCGGCGGGCAGGGCTCCCCGCAGCGCCGGGAGCAGCAGGGCCCCGTCGTGGCCCGGGTCGTCCGGGGACCGCTGCCAGCGCCCGTCGGGGTGGGTCGAGGTCGCCGCGGTGTGGGCGAGCAGCCGGTCGGCGAGCGCCGACCACCGCCCACTCAGTGCGGCGTGGCCAGGTCCCACGGCGGCGGCGACGTCGCGGAGCCCGGCTACGCAGCTCAGACGGCTGTGCGTCCACTCGCGGTCGTCGAGCTCCCAGATGCCCGCGTCGGGCTCCGTCCACCGCTGCTCGATCGCCTCGGTGACCACCAGGACCGCGCGCCATCCGTCGGCGTCCAGACGGTCGTGCCGGGCGGCCGCGGCGAAGAGCGTGAGCACCTCGCCGAACGCGTCGAGCTGGAACTGCCCGCCGGCGCGGTTGCCGAGGCGGTGGCCGCCACCGGGGTAGCCGGGGACGTCGAGATCACGCTCACCGGGGACACGATCGCCGGCAACGGTGTAGCAGGGCGCGAGACGGGGGCCGTCGTCGAGCACCCGGGCGCCGAGGAAGCGGACCGCGTCGCCGAGCAGGTCGTCGACGCCGGCAATCGCGGCGGCCCGACCCGCGAAGCACTGGTCGCGCACCCACACGTAGCGGTAGTCGTAGTCGCCGGCGCCGCCGAGGCGCTCGGGCAGGCTCGTCGTTGCGGCACCGACCATCCCGCCGCCGGAGGCCGTGAGCCCGCGCAACACGCATGCCGCGTGGGCGGCGTCGCGGGGCGCGGCGCCGATGCGGGGCGGCGTGGTCTCGTGCCAGCGGGTCTCGGTGCGCTCCCACGCTCGCTCCGGTTCCGGGGGAGGGCCCACGGGCTCGGCGCGACCGATCTCGAGGACGAGGTCGTGCCGGCTGCCCGGGGGCACGCACAGGTCGAGCTCCAGGCGGGGCGCGCCGTGGACGTCGGACACGGTCGCGCCGGGTGCGCCGCTCCAGCGCAGATGCAGGTCACCGAGGCGACCGGTCCAGCAGCCGTCATCGGCCTGCCCCAGGTCACGCAGCGCGCCGGCGCCGAAGTCTGCCCGGGGGTCGAGGACGACGTGGACCGCGGCAGGGACGTCGTGGGCCAGCACGCGACGCAGGAGTACCAGCCGGTCGACCTCACCGGGGAACGCGAGCGCCTCCCGGCACTCGAGGATTCCGGAGTTCGTGGCCCAGCGGTTGCGCCAGATGAGCGTGGCGTCCTCGTAGTACCCGCCCCACACGAACCGCTCGGTCGGGGTGATCGTGTAGTGCCCCGGTGCGCCCATGAGTGAGGTGAACACCGCGGGCGAGTCCCAGCGCGGGGCGCACATCCACGCGACGTCCCCCCGCGGTCCCACCACGGCTCCCCGCTCGCCGTCCGCGAGCACGGCGTACTCGCGCAGCACGTGGGGTGAGCTCTTCGGGCTATCGGTCACACGGCCCTCCGGTCAGGCCACACGGAACCGCTCCATGTCCGTCGTGCGCAGCTCGAGCCCGTGGCCCGGGCGGGAGCGGTCCGGGCGCAGCCGTCCACCGGGTTCCGGGTGGAGCACCCCGTCGAAGGCCATCCCCTCGATGCGGACGTGGTCGTGGAAGTACTCCAGGTGTCGCAGGTGCCAGATCGCCGTCCCCACGTGGGCACTGATCTGGGGTGCGCAGTGCAGCGAGAGGTCGATGTTGCGCGCGTCGCACAGCGCCGCCACCCGGGTCGTGGCGGTGATCCCGCCGCAGCGGGTGACGTCGGCCTGGAGGCAGTCCACCGCGCCCGCGGCGAGCATGCGGTGAAAGGTGGGCAGGTCGTAGCCGTACTCGCCGGCGGCGATGTCCAGCCCGCCGGGGCCGTGGTCGCGCAGGAGCGCGAGGCCTTCCAGGTCGTCGGAGGTCACGGGCTCCTCCAGCCACCGGACGCCCTGGTCGGCCAGGCGCTGTGCCCAGGCGAGTGCCTGCTTGCGGGTGTAGGCGCCGTTGGCGTCGACGAAGAGCCCGACCGCGGATCCGACGACCTCCCGGGTCAGGGCGAGTCGGTGCGGGTCCGCGTCGGGGTCGCGTCCCACCTTGATCTTCACCTGTGGCAGGCCCGCCGCGAGCCAGCCCTCCAGCTGGGCGCGCAGCTGCTGGTCGTCGTAAGAGGTGAACCCGCCGCTGCCGTAGATCGGGGTGGCGTCGTGCACCGGGCCGAGGACGACCGACAGTGGCAGCCCGAGTACCCGCGCGTGCAGGTCCCAGAGCGCGATGTCGACCGCGGAGATCGCCTCGGCGACCACGCCGGGACGCCCCAGGTTGCGCACGGCGGCGTGCATCGCCGACCACGCCGCCGGCACGGCCAGCACGTCGCGGCCCTCCACGATCCCGGCCAGCGTCGAGCTCACCGTGGTCGCCGCGGGCGGCCCGGCGTAGGTGTAGCCGAGGCCGACGTGCCCGGCCGCGTGCGCCTGCACCACCACGAGCGTGGTGGCGTCCCACTCGAGCGTGCCGTCCGACTCGGGCGCGTCCGTGGGCACCGTGTAGGCCGCGACGTCGATGCCCTCGCACGGCACGGGCCCGCTCGTGGCGGCTGATCCCGGCGCTGCGCTCCTCCCCACGGCGTCCTCCCTCGGGGTGCGGGTCACGGCTGGGAGGTCAACCGGGTCTCAGCGTCGAGGTGGCCGGGCGTGGCCGCAATGCGCGGACGCCCCGCATGTCCCGGAACGCCCGTTTTCTGGACGCAACGCAAGGCGACCGACAGGTCCGGACCGTCCCGGTCGGCCGCCGCCTGCGCAACGCTGGTCGACGACGAGGAGCGCCGCCGTCGAACACACGGCCGGTCGCGCACCGCTCCAGCATGAGAGCTCGAGAGGTAGCCCATGTCCCGTCGACGCCCAGCCGTACACGACCCGGGACGGTCCGACCCCGTGACTCCGGAGCCGCTCGCTCACGACCCGCTCGCCCCGGATCCCCTGACCTGCCTCCTCGATCCCGACCACCCGCACAGGCCACGGATCGTGACGGAGGGCCCGGTCGCCTGGCTCACCGCGCTGCTCGCGGGCGCCGTCTTCGCGATCGACGGGGCCGACGTCGGCAGCGTCGTCGGGCTGAGCAGCGAGGGGGCCCGCACCTGGGCGGCCACGCTCCCGGTGGCGGAGGATCTCGACCGGCGGGGCGTGGAGTGGGGAGAGGGGCCCGGCGCCGACGCACTCCGCGGGCGAACGCCGCCCGGCACCGTGACGGTCACCCCTCTCGACGAGGTCGCGACCCGGCGCTGGCCGCGTTGGTCGGCGCGGGCCCGCTCGGTGGGGATCGCGGCGACGCTGTCGGTGGTCCTGCCCGGAGGGTCGCCCAAGAGGCCCGCGGTGCTGGTGGTGCACGGGCCCGACACGTCATCGTTCGGGGCCTCGTCCGTGAGCGCCGCCCGGGCGTTCGCCGCACCCGTAGCGGTGGCCGTGCAGGCCACCGCGCGCGTCGCAGGCCTGGAGCGGGCGCTCGAGAACCGGGACGTCATCGGTCGCGCCAAGGGTCTGCTGATGGCACGCGGAGGTGTCGACGACGAGGAGGCCTTCGGCCAGCTCGTCGCGGTCTCCCAGCGCCGGAACCTCCGCCTGGCGGAGGTCGCCGCCGAAATCGTCGAGCGTCACTCGGCGCGGCGGCCGGCGCCGCACCCCGCACCGGGTCCGACGCCGGACGCGACCCCGCGTCCGGGACCGCGTCCGGCACCGCCGGCATCACGCCGGGCCGGCTGAACATCGGCCAGGGAGACGGTTGACCCTCCAGCCGCTCCCGTCGCGTCAGAGGAGGGATCGCTCGTGCAGGTCGCCGACTACATCCTGGCCCGGCTGCGGGACTGGGGCATCCACCGGATCTACGGCTATCCCGGGGACGGGATCAACGCGTTCCTCGGCGCTCTGGACCGCGCCGACGGGGACCCGGAGCTGATCCAGCCGCGCCACGAGGAGATGGGCGCGTTCATGGCGACGGCCCACGCCAAGTTCACCGGGGAGATCGGCTGCTGCATGGCCACCTCCGGCGGTGGCACCGTCCACCTGCTCAACGGGCTCTACGACGCGAAGCTCGACCACCAGCCCGTGGTGGCGATCGTCGGGCAGCAGAAGCGCATCTCGTTGGGATCGGCCTACCAGCAGGAGATCGACCCGAACACGCTCTACAAGGACGTCTCGTCGGACTTCCTGCAGACCTGCATGCATCCCGCGCAGGCCCGCCACCTCGTCGACCGCGCCTGCAAGGTCGCGCTCTCGAACCGCACGGTCGCGACCATCATCGTCCCGGACGACGTGGGGGAGGAGGACGCGGTTCCCTCGCCGCCGCGCGAGCACGGGGCCGTCTACTCCAGCATCGGCTGGACCCGTTCGCGCGTGCTCCCGGACGAGGCCGAGCTGCGCAAGGCCGCCGACGTCCTCAACGCCGGGCAGAAGGTCGCCATGGTCGTGGGGCAGGGCGCCCAGACCGCGGCCGACGAGGTGATGGAGGTCGCCGACCTCCTCGGGGCCGGGGTGGCCAAGACCTCGCTCGGGCGCGTCGAGCCATCCGACGACCTACCCTACGTGACGGGTCCGATCGGTCTGCTCGGGTCCACGGCCACCGAGGACATGATCTCCAACTGCGACACGCTGTTCTTCGTCGGCACCAGCTTCCCCTATGCGGAGTGGCTGCCGCAGGAGGGCCAGGCGCGCGGCGTCGAGATCGACATCGATGGCCGCTACATCGGCATCCGCTACCCGATGGAGGCCCACCTCGTCGGTGACGCGGGAGACACCCTGCGCGAGCTCCGACCGCTGCTCGAGCGCAAGACCGATCGGTCGTGGCGGGAGCGGATCGAGAGCCGGGTGGACGAGTGGCACCGGGTCCTCGACGACCGTGCCCACGACGCCGCGGATCCGCTCAACCCCGAGCTGGTGGTCCACGAGCTCTCGCAGCGCCTGCCCGCCGGGGCGATCGTGACGACCGACGCCGGGTCGGTGGCCAACTGGTGGGCGCGCCACCTCGTGCTGCGCCGCGGGATGAAGGCGTCGCTGGCCGGCAACCTGGCGACGATGGGGCCGGGCACCCCCTACGCCATCGCCGCGCGCTTCGCGTTCCCCGACCGCCCCGTCATCGCCGTCATCGGGGACGGGGTGTTCCAGATGAACGGCATGGCCGAGATGATCACGATCAAGCGCTACTGGGACCGTTTCCAGAGCGCGCCGCTGGTGTTCTGCGTGTTCAACAACCAGGACCTCAACCAGGTCACCTGGGAACAACGGGCGATGGCGGGTGATCCGAAGTACCCGGGCTCCCAGTGGATCCCCGACGTCCCCTACGCCGAGTACGCGAGGCTGCTCGGCCTGCGGGGCATCCGCTGCGACAGCCCGGAGGAGATCGGGCGTGCGTGGGACGAGGCGTTGGGCTCGACCGTGCCGTGCGTGCTGGAGGTCGTCGTCGACCCCGAGATCCCGCCGGTGCCACCGCACATCATGAGCGAGCAGGCCAAGAAGGCCGCGACGGCGATGGCCAAGGGTGACCCCGAGGCCGCCGGACTCATGCGCAAGGGCGTCAAGCAGAAGGCCCACGAGTTCACCGAATCCGTGAAGACCCACCTTCCGGGCGGCAGCGACCGCTGACATCCGCACGGCCGAGAGGAGGAGCCGGATGGTCGTCCACCTGCAGGATCCGGTCGTACGGCGACGCCGTGGGGAGGGCGGCGCCCTCGAGGCGGCGTTGCGGGCCCGCGTCGAGGGCGAGGTGCGCTTCGACGCGGGTACCCGCGCGACCTACTCCACCGACGCGTCGAACTACCGAGAGGTACCGATCGGCGTCGTCGTCCCGCGCAGCGTCGACGACGCGGTGGCGGCGATCGCCGTGTGCCACGAGCACGGTGCCCCGGTGCTCTCGCGCGGCGGCGGGACGAACCTCGCCGGCAGTACCACCAACACCGCGGTGGTGATCGACTGGACGAAGTACTGCGACCGCCTGGTCTCGCTCGACGTCGACGCGCGGACGGCCGTGGTGGAGCCGGGGGTCGCGCTCGACCCGCTCAACGACCAGCTGGCCCCGCACGGGCTCAAGGTCGGACCGAAGCCGTCCACCCACGTCAGCTGCTCGCTCGGCGGCATGATCGGCAACAACTCCTGCGGCTCCACGGCGCAGGCCTACGGCAAGATGGTCGACTCGGTCCGGCGGCTCGAGGTGCTCACCCACGACGGCGAGCGGTTCTGGTGCGGCCCGACCGACGAGGAGGAGTACACCCGGATCGTGCGGGCGGGCGACCGCCGGGCGGAGATCTACCGGCGGCTCCGGGAGCTGCGGGACACCTACGCCGACGACATCCGCGCCCGCTTCCCGGACATCCCGCGCCGCGTGTCGGGCTACAACCTCGACTCGCTGCTGCCCGAGAAGGGCTTCGACGTGGCGAAGGCGCTGGTCGGGAGCGAGAGCACGCTGGTGACGGTGCTGCAGGCCGAGATCGACCTCTTCACGACGCGTCAGGGCTCGACGCTCGTCGTCCTGGGCTATCCCGACGTGGTCGCCGCGGCCCGGGACGTCCCTGCGGTCGTGGCGCACGGGCCGGCGGCCCTGGAGGGGGTCGACCAGCGGCTGGTCGAGCTCGAACGACGGGAGTCGCTGAGCCTCGGGGCGATCGCGCAGCTGCCGCAGGGCCAGGCGTGGCTGCTCGCCCAGTTCTCCGGCGACGACCAGGACGCCGCCGACCGAGCGGCGCGGAGCCTGGTCGAGGAGTTCCGGGCGCACGACGACGGCCCGAGCGTCGAGCTCGTCGACGAGCCGGTCAGCGAGGAGCAGCTCTGGGAGGCCCGGGAGGCCGGGTTGGCGGCCACCGCCTACCCCCCGCTCGGGCGGGAGACCCACCCGGGCTGGGAGGACGCGGCGGTGGCGCCCGACCGGCTCGGGGACTACCTGTCCGAGTTCTGCGACCTGCTCGAACGCTACGGCTACGGCTCCTCGGCGATCTACGGGCACTTCGGTCAGGGCTGCGTCCACTGCCGCATCCCCTTCGACCTCGGCACCGCCGGCGGGATCCGTCACTACCGGGAGTTCGTGGAGGAGGCCGCACGGCTCGTCGCGTCCTACGGCGGGTCGCTCTCGGGCGAGCACGGCGACGGCCAGGCCCGCGGCGAGCTGTTGTCGATCATGTTCGGCGACCGGGTCGTCGAGGCGTTCGGCGAGGTCAAGGCCCTGTTCGACCCCCACGACCGGATGAACCCGGGCAAGGTGGTGCACCCGCGGGCCGTCGACGCGGACCTGCGCCAGGGCGTCGACTACCGGCCCTGGCAACCCGAGACGTGGTTCGACTATCCCGACGACGCGGGGAAGTTCTCGAACGCCGCGGCCCGCTGTGTCGGCATCGGCAAGTGCCGTGGCGAGGAGAGCGGGGTCATGTGCCCGAGCTACCGGGCCACCCGCGAGGAGGAGCACTCCACCCGCGGCCGCGCGCGTGTCCTGTTCGAGATGCTGCAGGGTGACGTGATCACCGACGGGTGGCGTTCGGAGGAGGTCCGCGACGCCCTCGACCTCTGCCTCGCCTGCAAGGGCTGCAAGAGCGACTGCCCGGTCAGCGTCGACATGACGACGTACAAGGCCGAGTTCCTCACCCACCACTACGCGCGCCGGCCCTGGCGCCGGCCGCTCGCGCACTGGTCGATGGGGTGGCTGCCGCTGTGGGCCCACCTGGCGACGCTGGGACGGCCGCTGGCCCGCACGGTCAACGCCGTCACCGCGACCCCGGGGCTCGCTCGCGTGGTCAAGACCCTCGGCGGGGTCGCGCCCCAGCGCGAGGTGCCCGCCTTCGCCGAGCAACGCTTCACCGACTGGTTCCGTGGCCGCCCACGGGACGACGGGGCGGGCGAGGCGCCGCAGGGCCGGGTGCTGCTGTGGCCCGACACGTTCACCGACCACTTCCACCCCGCGATCGCCCGCGCCGCGGTGGACGTGCTCGAGGACGCGGGGTTCGAGGTGACGATCCCCGCCACCACCGTGTGCTGCGGCCTGACCTGGATCTCCACCGGCCAGCTGCCGGTCGCCCAGCGGGTGCTGGAGCGGACCCTCGAGGTCCTGCGCCCGCAGCTGCACGACGGCACACCGATCGTGGTCCTCGAGCCCAGCTGCGCCGCGACCTTCCGCTCGGACCTTCCGGAGCTCATGGCCGGTGACGAGGACGCCCACCGGCTGGCGGGACAGACGGTCACGCTCGCCGAGCTGCTGGTGCAGCGGGCGCCGGACTGGCGTCCTGGCACGTCCCTCGGGCGCGACGCCATCGCCCAGCCGCACTGCCACCAGCACGCGATCATGGGCACGAGCGCGGACCGGCAGGTCATGGCGGCGGCCGGGCTCGACGCCGAGATCCTCGACGCCGGTTGCTGCGGGCTCGCCGGCAACTTCGGCTTCGAGGCGGGGCACTACGACGTGTCGATGGCCTGCGCGGAGGACAAGCTGCTGCCGCGGGTGCGCGACACCGCAGACTCGACCCTCGTGCTGGCCGACGGATTCAGCTGCCGGAGCCAGATCGAGCAGTCCGGCGTCGGCCGGACCCCGGTGCACCTCGCCGAGGTGCTCGCCGCGGCCGTGCGGGGCCACCGGCCGGGATCCCGGCCCGACGACGACCTCGCCGAGCGGCCGGCCAGACCGGAGGGTATCGCTCGCGCGGCGATCCTCGCGATCCTCGCGGGCCTCGGCGCGGGGCTCGCGGCCGCGGGCGGGGGCGCCCTGCTCGCCGCTGGGACGGCCGGCCGCCGCCGGACCGCTTGAGGAGCAGCGGCCTGGCGGACGGTGACGGCCTCCTCGAGCGATGTCGTCAGCGGGGTCCCGGTGCGCAGCGTTCACTCGACTCCTCGACGTCCTGAGAGGGGCGCCGGGACTCGCTCGGGCGCTGGGGATGCTCGGCGTGGCGCAGCAGCAGGAGGGCGGCGGCCGCCACCACGACGGCGGCGACGCCGGCGAGGGCCAGCCAGGCGCCGTCGCGGACGTCCTCGCCGAACACCAGGACGCCCCACAGGACCGACGCCAGGGGGTTGACGAGGGTGAAGCCGGGCTGGGAGGCGACGAGGCTGCCGGCCTGCAGGGCCTTCTGCAGCAGGAAGAACGACGTCGGCCCCACCACCACGGCGGCGTAGGTCTGCCAGCTCGTCAGTACCATGTCCAGGCCGCCGTGCCGCCACAGCGCGCCGACCCCCGCGATCAGTGCCGACATCAGCCCGAACGTGGCCCCGGAGCCCAGGCCCAGCAGCGCGGCACGCCAGCGGTGCCACCGCCATCCCAGCACGACGCAGACGAGCGCGACCGCCGTCGTGATCCCCCGGCCAGGAGCCAGGTCGTGAGCGGGACGGTGCCGGCGTCGCCGCCTATGGGGGCCAGCGCGAAGACGAACACCGCGACACCGACGGCCAGCCCGCCGATCGCCACCCACGCTCGCCGGGTGAGCCGCCGGCCGAACGCCAGGGGCCCGCCGATGAGGGTCAACGGCAGCTCCGCGATCATCACCGGCTCGACGAGCGAGATGCGCCCGACGGTCAGCGCCGCGGCCTCCAGCCGGAAGCCGCTGATCATCGCCACGATGCCGGCCCACCAGGCGGGCCGACGGGCGAGGTCGAGCAGCATCCGCATGATTGCGCCGTGCTGGGCTGGCTCGTCCCGGTTCGCCTGGCGCTGGCAGACCGAGGCGGTCGCGTTCATCAACGCGCCCGCCAGCGCCAGAACGATGGCGATCATGCCGGCACCACGGCCTCCTGCGGTTGCGGCGATGCGCAGAGGTAGCCGGCTCGTCGACCGTCCGTCGGCTTCCCGGAACCCCCCCGGTCCGAACCCGGCTCCGCGGACTACCCGTCCCGGACCGCCGCCGCGACGCGGTGGGGCGACTGTCGAGGAGGGACGTATCGGCACCCACGGTCGCGCCGACCCTCGACGGAACCCTTACGCTGCTCCGCACGGTCGACACTCTCTGCCGTCGCGACGATGTCGGGCGAGGGGTTCAGTGACCAGGTCGACGTCTCGAACGAACGGGCCTGCGACATCGCGGGCGCGTCTCCGACGCGCCACGGAGGCGCTGCGGGCGAGCCCCGATGCCGACCACGGGTGGAGCGACCGAGGACGCATCCGAGGTGGCGGCGGCCGTCGCCGAGCACCTCCTAGCGGTCTGCCGCCGGCCGCCGGCCGCCATCATCGTCGAGGCCCGGGAGGGACACCGAAGGCTCACCGAGAAGGCCAGGGGCACGGTCGAGGTCGGCCGGGGCGACGACCTCATGCCCGCCACCTCTCTCGGCCTCGCCGGCGGACGGGTGCCGGGTCGCCGGGACGGTGCCGGGCCGCAGGGGACGGACGCCAGGCTGGACCCATGAACAGCCGCGGCATCGTCCACACCCGCCTGCTCACCCGGCGCGACCACGTGGCCGCCCTCGACCGGCTTGTCGAGCGTCCGGTCAACTTCAGCGTGGACGAGCTCGGCGGCTCCGGCTGGCACCACGACGAGGTCCGCCACGACCTCGGCCGCGAGGGTCCAGGCGAACCCGAACCGGGCGGACGCTGGGAGACGGCCTGCCGGCTCGTGCGCGACTACGAGTTCGCCGCCCCCGAGATCATCAGAGCGGTGTACAGGCGGTCGGCCCCGCTGCTGGGTCGGGACATGCTGCTCGAGGGCCGGTTCCTCTGCCTGCGCTTCCTCATGGGTGTGCGCGTCACCGAGGTCGTGGACACGGTGGGCAGCGACGGCGACGAGCGGGTGTGGGGGTGGGCCTACGACACACTCCAGGGCCACCTCGAGCGCGGGCGGATGATCTACGAGGTGGTCAAGCACCGGACCACGGGCCGGGTGGAATTCGTGCTGCGGGGGCGATCGCAGCCCGCGGACCTCGGCCTGGTCCTCCGCCTGGGCTGGTCGGTGTTCGGGCGGCGCACCCAGCTGAGGTTTTACCGTCGGTGCGGCGAGCAGCTGGCCCGCCTGGTGGCGCAGGCTGCGGCCGGGTCGCCACCGCCGGAGCCGCGGCGCGACGGCGACCTCGTGCTCGCGCCCTCGGGCGTCCGGCCGCACCCGCTGGAGTTCCTCGCCGCCACACGGAACGAGCCCGGCGGCTGACCCCGTCGAGATCCCGACCCGCACCCTCGACCGGTCGGAACCGACCTCGACCGAGGCACGTCCACGAGAGGGGATCCCGCTGTGACGGTCGATCTCGCCGTCGGTCCGAGCGTCCTCGGCGCCCTGCTGATCGCCGTGGTGCTGTGTGCGCTCCACCTGGGCGCGCCGCGAATCCGCACGCTGCCCCTCGTGCCCGAGCGGGCCACCGGTTCGTTCGCCGGCGGCCTCGCGGTGGCGTACGTGTTCCTCCACCTGCTTCCGGAGATCGCCGAGGGCAACGAGGCGCTCGGTGAGGCCCTGTCGGACGTGGTGCGCCCCACCCCCATGGTCGACCTCGCCATCTTCCTGGTCGCCCTGGCCGGCTTCACTGCCTTCTACGGGCTGGAACGCCTCGCCGAACGACACGGGGACCAGGCCGGCCGCGGCCCGCGAGCCGAAGCGGTGCCCGGCTCCTCGGGTGTCTACTGGCTGCACCTCGGCTCGTTCCTGGTCTACAACTTCCTCATCACCTACACGATGGCGCTCCGGTTGCGCACGGGCGTCGCCTTCGCGGTGCTGTTCACCGTCGCCATGGGACTGCACTTCGTGCTCACCGACCGGGGCCTGGCGGAGCACTACCCCGTCCGGTTCCGCCGCAGCGGCCGGGTCGCGCTCGCCGTCGCCCTGCTCGTCGGTTGGGCCGTCTCCGCGCTGTTCGCCCCCTCCAGCGCGCTGCTGGTCGCCCTGCTGACCGCGCTGCTCGGTGGGTCGATCCTGCTCAACGTGTTCAAGGAGGAGCTCCCGTCCGGGCGTCACTCCAGCTTCGCGTGGTTCCTGGTCGGTCTCGTCGTGTACAGCGCGCTGCTGACCATCGTCACCGCCCTGGAGGGCTGACCGCACGGGTGGCGGCACGCGCCGGGGCCGTCCGCAGGCGCCGGCTCGGCCAGGCACTGGCGGGCCCCACCCACCAGATGAGCGCGGGTACCAGGAAGGCGCGGACGAGGAAGGTGTCCAGGAGCACCCCGACCGCCATCGCGAAGGCGAGCTCCTGGAACGGGGCGAGCGGCACGAGCCCCACGAGACCGAAGCTCGCCGCGAGCGTGATGCCGGCGGCGCCTATGGCCCGGGTCGACCGGGGGACCGCGACGGCGAGCGCCTCGGCGAGCGGGCGCGTGCGGGCCGCCTGCCAGACGTCGCCCACCCCGAAGATGTTGTAGTCCGATCCGAGGGAGGCGAGCAGGGCGCCCACCGCGAACGGGACGAAGAAGATCAGCCCTTCCTGGCCCAGCTCACCGAAGACCAGCGAGGTCAGCCCCAGCGAGGAGGCGACCACGAGCACGCTGCAGGCGAGCAGGTAGAGCGGGGCGACGAGGCTGCGCAGGAACAGCACGAGGAGCACCAGCTCGACGACGGCGACGACCACGGCCACCCGGACGAAGTCGGCGCGGGCGCTCTCGACCAGACCGAGGCCGAGGGCCGTGTCGCCGGCGTAGGCGGTGGACGCGCCCTCCAGCCCGGCCTCGGCGAGCAGCGCCGGCATGTCGCGCTGCACCGCCCGCAGGGTGTCGAGCGCCTCGGCGCCCAGCGGGTCGGCGTCGAGCACGAGGAGGAAGCGCGCGGCGTCGCCGTGGGGTCCGAGGAAGAGCGCGTAGCGGTCGGGGACGGCGTCGGGGAGCCGGCCCTGGACCGGTCCCAGGACCCCGGCCACGCCGGGCCGCTCGGCCAGCGCCCGTTGCAGGCTCTCGAGGGAGTCACGGCGGGCGGCGACACCGGTTCCCGTCACGAGGACCTCGGTGGGGGAGAGGACGCCGGGAGCGAACCCGGCCGCAGCACCCTCCCAGGCCACCCGGACCGGGTTGCCCTCCGGCAGCGCGTCCATGGGCGAGACGGATGCGCGCATCCCGGTGACCGGCAGGGCGCACACCACCAGGAGCGCGAGCGCACCCACCGCGGCTGCCGGGGCTGCGCCCCGCCGCCCGGTGATGAAGCGGACGAACCGGCTGCGACCCCGGTCCGGCTCCCACGGCGAGGCCTGCTCGCGGCTCTCCTGCCGGGTCCGCAGGGGTCGTCCGGGCCAGAGCACCGCCCGCCCGAACAACGCCAGCAGTGGCGGCACGGCCAGCACCGAGACCAGGAGGGCGGCCAGCACGGTGAGAGCGAGACCCGGGCCGAACGCCTGGAAGAGCTCGGTACGGGCCACGCTGAGCGCCGCCACCCCGGCGGCGACGGTCACGCCGGCGACGACGACGATCGCGAGGTAGTCCTCGACGGCTCCCCGGGCGGCCGCGCGCCCGTCCTGCCCGGCTCGCAGCCGGCGCGCCGTCCCGGAGAGGAAGAGCACCGCGTAGTCGGTGCTGAGGCCGAGGGCGAGGGCCACCAGCACCGGTTCGAGCTGGGCCGGCGCGCTGATCCCGTAGGTGGCGGCGACCGTCCCCACGACGTGGTCGGCGATCACGTAGGCCGTCCCGGCCGCGACCAACGTGATCACCGGCGCGAGGACCGACCGGAACGCGAGGGCGACGACCAGCGCGACCGCCACCACCGAGGCGACCTCGACGGCGGTCAAGCGCTGCGCCACGATCCGGGCCTGCTCCGACTGGAGCGGGATCGTCCCGCTCACCCCGAGCAGGTGGTCACCGGGATGGTCGATGCGGGCGGCGTAGTCGCGGGCCACCTGCTCCTGCACCCACGTCGGTGCGCGAGGGTCGGTGAAGAGGTAGGTCACGATCGTGGTGGTCGGGCCGGCCGACCTCAGCGCCTCCGCGGTGAGGGTGGTCCCCGACCCCGGCGTGAGCCCCTCGGGCACGCCGCGCGGCAGGCCGTCGAACACCGGGACGGCGAGGAGCAGCGGCGGCGTCGGGCGGCCCCGGTAGGCCGGCTCGGTGACCTCCGCCGCCCGCAGCGTCGCCCGGGCCTGGGCGTAGGGGTCCAGACCGTCCGGGTGGTGCTGCACCACGGCGATGCGGGTCAGCAGGGGGAGACCGAAGATCTCGTACGCCCGGATCTGCGCCTGGACCGCCGGCGCGTCCTCGCTGATGACCTCGGACAACCCTCCGCCCGCGGTGGCGAGCGTCGGGAGCGAGGTCACCGTGGCCCACACGCCGACGCCGACGAGCGCGAGCACCGCCCACCAGCCACGGGTCAGGAGCACGGCGGCGGCGCGCACCGGGAGGGTGCGGCCCCCCGGCGGGTTCCCCTCCGGCGGGGTGCTCGTCGCCGAGCCGGGTGCGGCGCCCACGCCGGGGACGTTGCCACCCCGGCACCGCCGGGTCCATCGGTGCACGCTTCGGCACGCGGCGTGCCACCCTCAAACGTCGTGGGCGGTGACCGGGCGGACGTCAGCCCTGCCGAGGGCGCGGGGCATGACGGGGACGCGGGCGGCGGCGAGGACGGGGCCGGACAGGCAGCCGGCGGCCGCACGCCGAGTTCCAGGCGGCGCTGGCCGTGGGTCGTGCTGGTGCTGCTCGCCCTCGCGGTCGGGGCCGGCGGCGGGTGGGTGGCTCGGGACGTCACGGAACCGGCCGAAGCGCCTCCGACCCTGCCGCCCGTGGTGGCGACGCCGGCGCCGGGCGTGCCGTGCCCCGCGGCCGCGGACGCGGGAGCCGCGATCCGCGCCCAGATCGACCGGGCCGTGGGCGCCCTCCGGGACTTCGACCCGCGGACCCTGCAGGACGTGCTCGACGAGCTGCAGCGGCAGCAGGCCCGGCTGGAGGCGGCGGTGGCCGCCTGCCGCGCCGTCGCGCCGCGGTGAGCGGGCCGTCAGCCGATCGTCAGGCGCCCGCACGCTCGACGCGGGGCCACCTACGGGAACGCCTGGGCGCACGGCCGTGCCGGCGGCCCGAGAGCGAGCGGGAGGACGACATCATGGCGCAGGACACGGAGACGAGGAACGCGGAGCTGACCCTGCACCTCGGGAAGGACGAGCTGGTCATCCGCCGGCGCTACGAAGCGCTGAGCATCGTCAACGACATCCTGATCGGTCTGTGGTTCACCGTCGGGAGCATCCTGTTCTTCTTCGAGTCGACCACCACCACGGGCACGTGGTTCTTCGTGATCGGCAGTGTCGAGCTCCTGATCCGGCCGATGATCCGGATGACACGCATCATCCATCTGGGCCGGCCGCCCGGGGGCGTCGGCGGCGGTGGCACGCCACGGGAGTCCGACCAGGACTTCTGACGCGCGACGGGCGTCCGGGCCGGTCGCAAGGCCGACGCAAGATTGTGGGGACGGGCGGCCGGGGCAGCCATCGGTGACCGGTTGATGGATCAGCCGGGAGTGGGCGTCGAGTACGGACGCGGCGGGGCCCGGAGCCCCGCCGAGCGGTCCGCGGCCCGCCACCGGGGCCCATCACACGGAGCCCCGGACACCACCGAGACCCGTCTCGTGGAGGTACTCCCTCATGACCACCTTCGATCAGTCGCACGGCGCGACGGCGGCGCCCACGCAGGATCGTGCCGCCGTCTCGGAGGAGCGCAGGACCCACTCGGAGGAGCGCACGACCCGCTGGGGCCCGGCGTGGGTCGGCGCCGTGGTCGCGCTGCCCGTCTACGTCGTGCTGCAGATGCTGTTCATCGCGTTCGGGTGGATCGCGCTCGGGGTCGACGGCGCGGGCGCCGGCGTGGCGGCGAGCATCGTCAGCGCCGTGCTGGCCATCATCGCCCTGTTCGTGGGCGGCCTCGCGGGCGGCACGGCCTCGTCCTGGCGCGGGTCGTCGCCCAGCACCGCACTGCAGGGCGCGATGACCTGGGCGCTGAGCGCCGTGGGCCTGCTGCTCCTCGGCCTGCTCGGCGGCGGTGCGCTCGCCGGCAGCCTGGGTGGGCTCACCCAGCTCGTCGTCGCGACCGGCCCGCAGCAGTTCGCCGGTAACCCGGCCGTGATCGCCCAGGCGATCCAGGCCGTCCAGAACGCGGCCGGCTGGTCCGCGCTGTGGCTCGGCGTCGCGTTCGTCGCGGCCGTCCTCGGGACCGGGGTCGGGGCGTCCATGACCAAGGGCACCCGGGAGGCGTCCGGCGGCAACCGCCGCTGAGCTCCTGCTGCGGCCCTCCGGAGACCCTCCTCCTGAGAACCTGGAGCCTCGCTCCGAGGGACGAACGGCGCCCTCGCTGCCCCCGGGCAGCGGGGGCGCCGTCGTCGTCACAGCGGGGTGCGCGGGATGTCCGCGCCGCGGTCGCGGAGCTCGCGGAGTGTCTCGGCGGCGAGGTAGAGCGACAGCGTGAGCAGGTAGAGCCAGACGAGCAGGATCAGCCCACCGCCGAGTGCGCCGAGACCGGCCGCGAGGCGGGCGACGACCGCCACGTAGAGCGGGAACACGGCGCTCGCGGCCACCCAGCACCCGACGGCCCCGGCTGCGGCGATCACGGTCACCCGCCAGGCCCCCCGGCCGATCCGCATCCCCACGCGCAGCACGAGCACCGCCCAGCCGACGAGGGCGAGGAGGACGATCGGCCAGCGCAGGAAGCGCCACACCACGTGGCCGGCGGGCACGTCGAGCACCAGGAGCGGGTCCTGCACCGCGGCCGCCGTGACGGTGGCCCCGCCGAGCAGCAGCAGGACCCCGAGCGCGGCGGCGGCGCGCCAGGTCCGGGGCGGGCGCCCGGCGATCGTGGCGAGGGCGTGCAGCACCGAGCGCAGCGCCCGCACGAGCAGGAGCAGCGCGGCGGCGGTGCCGAGGGTCAGGACGCCCGGGGTGCTGCTGGTCAGCAGCGTCTCGGCGGCGTCGGCGGCCGCGGTGCCCCGTGTCGTGAGCACGACCCGCAGGAGCCGGGTCATCCCGCCGGCGGCGGCCACGTCGGCGTCCGCGCCCAGCGCCGGCCCGGCCGCGCGGACGATCGCGACGACCGTGAGCAGGGCGGGGAAGACGGCCAGGGCCGCGAAGAACGCCGACTCCGCCGCCAGGGCGGGGAGCCGGTGCCGTGAGGCCGCGGCCAGGACCCGCCCCACGCGCGTACGCGGCTGTCGCCGACGGAACAGGGCCATGCCCACCCTTCCCCGGCGGGGCGGCCGGCTCAGTCCTCGTCCTGGTCCCCGTCATCATCGGCGGTGGCCCCGGACCCGCGGTGCAGCGGGGTCATGAGATCGAACCAGGTCTCGGCGGGGGCCGAGCCGCCGGTGAGGTCGCCGTCGGAACAGGTGCGCACCGGGTCAACGCAGACCGGCGCGGGCTCGTCGAGCGAGAAGGCCATGACGGCACCGGCGTAGCGGTCGGTGGCACCGACGAACGCCGCCGACGTCGAGCGCTGGGTGGTGCCGGTCTTGCCGATCATGGACCGGCCCCACCCGGCGTCGTCGGCGGCGTCCTCGGCGGTGCCGTCGACGTGGTCCTCCGACAACCCCTCCCGCAGCTGGCTCGCGACCCCGGGTGACACCGCCCGCTCGCAGGCCGGCGTCGGCGGGGTGACGTCCCGGCCCGCGCGGTCGGTCACCTGCGTCACGAGCGTGGTGGGGCACCAGGTGCCGCCGGCGGTGATCGTGGCGGCGACGTTCGCGAGGTCGAGCGGGCTCGTCGGGTCGGGCCCGAGCGTGAACGACGCCTGCTCGGCGTCGCGCACCCATTCGCTCCGGGGCCGGCCGTCCGGAGCGGGAGCCGCGAGCGTCGCGCGCAGACCGAGGCGGCGGGCCACGTCGACGACGGGATCCACGGAGCCCAGGCGGTCGAGGAGGGCCACGAACGGGGTGTTGGGCGACTCCGCGAGCGCCCGCTGCAGGGTCATCTCGTCGTCGGCCGATCCGAGGTTCTCGACGGTGTAGTCCTCACCCGCGTCGTCGAAGGCGGTCGACGTGTAGCTGTCGGGCACGTCGAGCTCGCTGTCCAGCGTCACCAGCCCCTGCTCGAGCGCCGCGGCCGCCGTGAAGATCTTGTAGACCGATCCGGCGCCGCGCAGGGGAGCGGTCGTGATCGGCAGCAGCGTCTCGCCCGCCGCGGCGTCGGCCCCATGGGTCCGGTTCGCGGCCAGGGCGAGTACCGGCCGGCGGTCGCTCTCCGGCGCCACCACGGCGACCGCCTCCGCAACCCCGCTGTCCTCGTCCACCGCGTCCTCCGCGGCCTCGCGCGCCCGGGCCGTGACCCGCGGATCCAGGGTCGTCCGAATGGTGTAGCCCCCGGCGGCGACGTCGAGCCCGGCGGCCGCGAGGCGGTCGACGACCTCTTGACAGAAGAAGCCCGTGCCCTGACGCGCCGCGGCGCACCCACCGTCGGGCACCGCGGGGTCGGGCACCACCCCCAGCGGGGCCGCGCGCGCGGCCTCCGCCTCCGCGGGGGTGAGCGAACCGACCTCGGTCATCGCGGCCAGGACCTGGTCGCGCCGGGCCCGCGCGGCCTCGGGTTCGTCGATCGGGTCGTAGTTCCCCGGGGCGCGCACCATGCCGGCCAGCAGCGCCGCCTGCGGCACGGTGAGCGCATCGGCGGTGGTGCCGAACCACGTCCGTGCCGCGGCCTCGACGCCGTACGCCCCCCGGCCGAAGTAGACCAGGTCGAGATAGCGGGCGAGGATCGCGTCCTTGCCGAGACGGTCCTCGACCCGCTGCGCCAGGCGGACCTCGGTCAGCTTGCGGCCCAGCGTGTCGGCGGTGGCGGCCCGCCGTTCCTGCGGGGTGTCGGCGAGGACGTACAGCCGCTGGTTCTTGACGTACTGCATGGTGATCGTCGAGGCGCCCTGACCCTCCAACGGCGTGCCCTGTGACGCGTTGCTGGCGACGGCGCGGGCGAGCCCACGCGGGTCGACGCCGTCGTGCTCGTAGAACCGGCGGTCCTCGATGGCCACGATCGCGTCCTTCATCGCGTCGGCGATCCCCTCCGGCCCGACGGGCAGGCGGTAGCGGCGGTAGAGCAGGGCCATCGGCTCACCGGTCGCGTCGGTCATGACCGTGGCGGCCGCGGGCCGCGCGTCGAGGATGTCGGCGCCCGCGGCACCGGCGCTCGTGGTCGCGCGCGTCATCAGGGTCCCGGCGCCGACGGCGATCGGCGCCAGGAAGGCGGCGACGAGCGCGCCCGCCACGGCGGTCGCGGCGAGGGCACGGAGCAGCAGGGGGAGGAGGCCGGCGCCGGAGTGGTCGGAATCCTCGGCGTCGGGTCTGCCCATGTCTCCAACCGACCACGGTTCTGCCCAGAAGGTGCGCCCGCCGGGCTGACGATCGCCTGACGATGGCCCCATGGCGTGTCCGCGCTCGCGCCGGGGTGGGCACGCCTCCACCGTGCGCCGTTACGTCCTGCCCCTGGTCCTGGTGGCCCTCGGTCTGCTCAGCGCCTGCTCGTACGGCGTGGAGGCCGCGCCGCCGCAGCCCCGGCCCCTGGGTCCCGAGAACCCGTCCGGCAACCCGACGCCCGAGACGTGGCTCGCCCAGGTGTGCACCGCACTGACCCCCGCGGTGCGGTCGACGACACCCGTGCCCGAGATTCGCCCCGAGGACCTCCTCGGCTCGCGCCAGCAGATGATCGTCTACCTCGACATGCGGGTCACCGCGTTCGACGCGGCCGCGGACGGGATCAACCGGGCCGGGCCGCCGCCGGTCGAGGCCGGTCAGATGGTGACCGAGCCCGTGGTGCAGATGCTGCGCGCCCGGTCCGAGGAGCTGGCGAGCCTGCGGGAGGAGCTCCGTGCGGTACCCGAGGTCGACGAGGCGACGCTGCTCGACACCCTGCGGAAGGCACGGGGACGGCTGGTGCTCGGCGGGTCGACCGTCTCCCTGCCCGACCTCTCCCTGCCCCCGTCGCTCACCGCGCAGGCCGCGACCGTGCCGTCGTGCCAGGCGCTGGGGATCGGCGCGCCGCGCTGAGCCGGCTCACGACCCGGCGGAGCCCGGTGGCGGGGGCGCGGGCGACGGGGTGGGACCCCGCGGCGCGGGCTCCTGGGTGACCGAGGGCGGCCGCACGACCGGGATGGTCGGTGGTATCGGTTCGGGATCGCTCTCGGGATGGACGCCGCATCCCGTCACCGCGAGCGCGAGACCCACGGCGGCCGCCGCCCGTGTGCTCCGGCGGATCACAACGCCACCTCCGGCAGTGCCACGACGAACCGTGCGCCCCCTCCGGGACGGTCCTCGACCCACACCCGCCCGCCGATCCCGTGGACGTGCTGGGCGACCAGGGCGAGCCCGAGCCCGGTGCCGCCGGTGTAGCTCCCGTCGCGCACCGTACGGACACCGCGGGTGAAGCGCTCGAAGACGCGTTCGCGCAGCTCGACGGGCACCCCCGGGCCGGCGTCGTCGACCTCGATCGCGGCCATCCCGTCGCGGCGCACCACGGCGAGGCGGACCACCCCACCGGCATGGTGGTGGGCGTTCTCGCACAGGTTCGCCAGCACCTGGTCGAGGCGTCGACGGTCCGCGGTGACCAGCGGCGCGGGCTCCGCGACGTCGACGACCGCGTCGGGCACGAGCGACGCGGGCACGTTCTCGACCACCACCGCCAGGTCCACGGGCGCGAGGTCGTGGCCCTCCGGGACCTGGATTCCGCGGGAGATCTCCAGCAGGTCCTCCACCATGCGGTGGAAGCGCTGGACGTCCGCGATGAGCAGGTCCACGGCCCGGCGGGCCGCGTCGGGGAGGTCGTCGCGACGGCGGCGGAGCACCTCGGCGGCGTTGATCATGGTGGTCAACGGGGTGCGGAGCTCGTGGCTGACGTCGCCCGCGAACCGCGCGTCGCGCCGGACCCGTTCCTCGAGGGCGTCGGCGGTGGCGTTGAAGCGCTCCGCGAGCGGCGCGAGGTCGGCCTCGCGCCGCACCGGGAGGCGGGCGGAGAGGTCGCCCTCGGCCATCCGACCCGCAGCGCCGGTGAGTTCGGACAGAGGCTGCAGCGCCCGCCGCGCGGTCCACCACCCGAGCAGGGTGCCGAGCAACCCGGCGAACACCGTCCCCGTGACCAGGACGCCGGACAGGAAGCGCAGGGTCCGATCCAGCTCGGTGAGCGGCGCGAGTCGGACGAACAGGTCGCCGTCGGGCGTCACGGGGACGGCGACCGCGAGCACGGGGAGGCCGTCGATCTCCAGACGCTGGCGGGCCGGTGCTGCGGCGAGCAGGGCGGGGGGCACGTCGTCGACGTCGACCTCGCGGCCCGCGGTGATCCACCGTCCTCCGCTGCGCAGGAGCACGCTCGTCTCCGGCCGCCCGGTCAGCCCCACGAGGAGGGTGGGGAGCTCGTCCGACGTCCGCCGCAGGTTCTCGGCGACGAGCCGGGCGTCGACCACGGCCTGGTTCGTCGCCCCGCGTTCGCGCTGGTCGAGCATGTAGCCGGACGCGAGCTGCCAGGTGGTGACGGACAGGAGCGCCGCGACGGCGGTGGTGACGAGACCGAAGGCGAGCGCGACCCGCCAGCGCAGCGTCACCGACTCCCAACGGCGGCGCAGGCTGCTCACGGTCCGGTGCGATACCCCGAACCGCGGACGGTCAACACCAGGCGCGGGTCGTCGGGGTCGGGCTCGATCTTGCGCCGGAGCCGACGGATGTGGACGTCGAGCAGGCGGGTGTCGCCGAAGTAGTCGTAGCCCCAGACGCGTTGCAGCAGCTGCTCGCGGGTGACGACGTCACCCCGGGCCGACGCCAGCTCCACCAGCAGGCGGAACTCGGTGTGGGTGAGGTGCAGCGGCCGCCCGTCGCGCTCGACCTCCTCGCGTCCGGTGTTGATGACCAGGTCGCCCAACCGCACCTCGGGCGTCGCCGGCGCGTCGTCCGCCGGGGCGGGGCGGCGACGGCGCAACAGGGCGCGGATCCGGGCGCTCAGCTCCCCGGCCACGAGGGGCTTGGTGACGTAGTCGTCCGCGCCGGCCTCGAGCCCGGCGATGACGTCGGCGGTGTCGGAGCGGGCGGTGGCGATGATGATCGGGAGGTCGCCCCGGGACCGCAGCGTCGAGCACACCTCGATCCCGTCGATCCCCGGCAGCATCAGGTCGAGCAGCACCACGTCGAGGTCGGGATCGACGACCTCGAGCGCCTCCTCGCCGGTGGCGGTCTCGACGACGTCGTAGCCCTCGTCGGCCAGCGCGAGCCCCAGGGCCTGACGAATACGCTCGTCGTCCTCGACGAGCAGGACACGCGTGCCCATCTCAGGCCTCCCGCCGGCTCGGTGAGATGACGCTACCCGGACCCGTCGCGGGGAGCGGTCCGATGGAGCAGCGTCGACGTCCTCGTCAGAAGATCGTCAGGTCCGGGTCGTCTCAGTCGGGGTGCCCCGCGCGGTCGAGGGCGCGCATCGCCAGCCCGGCGTGGAAGGCGAACTCGTCGGACAACAGGGTCGCGCGGTGCGCGTCGTGCGCGAGACGGGACGCGTGGACCCGGGCCGCCGGATCGTCGTGCCGCGCCGACAGCTCCGCCGCCAGCAGGCCGGTCAGCACCCGCACGTCCTCGATCAGGGCCTTGCGCCGGGCCGGCAGCGGGGCGTCGGGTGCCGCGGTCACCTCGCCGCCGAGGTGGTCGCGGGCCACGAGCGCCCGCGCGGCGGCCTCCTGGGCGCTCACCCCGGTGTGCGGACAGACGATCTCCGAGAAGTCCACCCGTGCGCTCAGGCCTCGCGTCCGGCCGTCCGTCGCCGCTCACGACTCCTGCCGAGCAGCAGCGGGAGGACGGTGAAGGTGAACGCGACGAGCCCGAGGATCAGCATCAGCCAGTCGGGGTCGTCGGTCTCGACGAGGGCGGCGAGACCGATCGAGACGATCAGGAGGGAAGCGAGCGCGGCGACCGACAGGCTCGCACTCCGCACGGTTTCCGACATGACCTCGACGATAGGAATCGGCGGCGTCGACGGGGGGCGCGCTCGGCGTTCGTCAGACCATCGTCAGGTGCGTCTCCGCCGGTCACGGTGTCGTGGTGCCCGCGGTGCACACGACGTCGCGCCCCGGGACGTCGCCGGTGTTCTCGACCAGGATGCGGCCGTTGAGCGCGATGCGGCAGGTGACCCGCGAGTTCGGCGGCAGGTCGACCACGGAGACCGACATCTTCGGTGACACCGTCCCGGGCGCGGGCAGGCGGGCGCTGAAGGGCAGGCCGGTGAACGTGCGCGCGCTCGTGCTCAGGAGGTCCCCGACGAGGACGTAGGACCCGAACGCAGCCCCGTCCGTCCCCTCCGCCGAGAACTCGACCATGTCGAGCGGCTCCGTGGGCGCCGACGGTCCGGCGCACCCGCTGAGCGACAGCACCGCCGCCGCCACCGGAGCGAGGGCGATCATCCCTCGGTGACGGGGCCGCGTCCCCGGCGACGTCCCCTGCGACGTGTCCACGGTCCCTCCCGGCGCTCGACGGCGGGCCGCCACCCCGGTACCGCGCCCCGCGCCGCCGTAGTGCCCGGTCCACGTGCACACGCGCCGATCACCGCGACTTCGTCAGCGGAACGTCAGGTGTGCACCAGCAGAGCGTTCTCAGGGTCCCGTCAGCTCGGACCGATAACGTCGCCCGCGGTGTGCCGGGAAGTCTGGTCGGCGTGGTCCTGTCCCCGAACGAGAGGTCACCTGTGGCCGCCACGCCCTCTGCTCGCGATGCGTCACGCCCGCACACCACCACGTCCCGCGGGACCGACCCGAGCGGCGCGGGACGCCCCTCATCGGAGGATCGTCGCTCGAGGCTGCGTCGCTTCCTGTCCGGTGACGCCGCCGGTGGCGTGGCCCTCGTCCTCGCCGCCCTCGTCGCCCTCGTCTGGGCCAACAGCCCGTGGCAGGCGTCCTACGGGTCCTTCTGGGGCTTCGAGCTGATGCTCGGTATCGACGCGTTCTCCGTCACCGAGGACCTGCAGCACTGGGTCAACGACGGCCTCATGGTGATCTTCTTCTTCGTCGTCGGCCTCGAGATCAAGCGCGAGTTGGTGCGCGGCGAGCTGCGCGATCCGCGGGCGTCGGCGCTGCCGGCGGTCGCCGCGGTCGGTGGGGTGCTGGTGCCCGCGCTGCTCTTCCTGGCCTTCACCGCGGGGACCGAGGGCGCCGCGGGGTGGGGCATCCCGATGGCGACCGACATCGCGTTCGCGGTCGGGGTCCTGGCGCTGCTGGGTTCGCGGGTGCCCGCGGGGGCCAAGCTCCTGTTGCTGACGGTCGCCATCGTCGACGACATCATCGCCATCACCGTGATCGCGATCTTCTACAGCGACTCGATCTCGGCTCTGTGGCTGGCCGCCGCCGTCCTCGGTCTCGGCCTGGTGGTGCTGATGCGACGGCTGGGGATCACGGCGATCTGGGCCTACGTGCCGGTCGGGCTCGTCGTCTGGCTCTGCACGCTGGAGTCCGGGGTGCACGCCACCATCGCCGGCGTCGCCCTGGCCCTGCTGACCCCGGCCGGGCGGGTCGGCGGACGCCCGGTGCTCGACACCCTGGAGCACCGCCTGTCCCCGATCTCGGCGTTCGCCGTGGTGCCGCTGTTCGCGATCGCCAACGCCGGCGTGGTCCTCGCCGGCGACACGCTGCAGGCCGCGGCGACGAGCCCGGTCGCCCTGGGCATCGCGGTCGGGCTCGTCGTCGGCAAGGTCGTCGGGGTGTCGGGGGGTATCGCGCTGATGGTGCGCACCGGTTGGGGACACCTGCCCGAGGGGGTCACCACCCGGCACGCCGTCGGCGTCGCGGCGCTGGCGGGCATCGGCTTCACCGTGTCCCTGTTCATCGCCGAGCTCGCCTACGCCGACCCGGCACTCGTCGAGACCGCCAAGATCGGCATCTTCGCCGGGTCGCTCCTGGCCGGGCTGGTCGGCGCCGCCGTCCTGGGCCTACGGCGACGCCGCCGGGGTGGTGGCGCGGACGGGCCGTCCGCCGGTCCGGGACCCGGAGCGGTCAGCGGTTCGCCTGCATGAGGCGGACGTACTCCAGGTGGCGTTCGTACTGGTCGAGGATGTCGTCGATCAGCTGCCCGTGCGTGTAGCCCATGACGTCGTAGTCCTGACCACCGTCCTGGAGGTGCACCTCGAGCCGGGTGTAGGTGAGGTCGCCCTCCGGGACGGCCCTGCCGTAGACGGGCACCGGGACCTGGTGCGGCCGGAGCTGGTAGGAGAACGGGTGTTCACCGTCGGCGTCGGCGGCCAGCTCGACGACCCTCGTGCCGTCCTCGTCCCGGCCGTCGCGGGTCTCGGCCTCCACCCCCCGCTCGCGCAGGTGGGTGGCCACCTCCTCCACGGCCGGGACCGCCGTCTCGTCGAGGAACTCCTGCGCGCGCTCCGGGCCGGGGAACGACAACGCCCGGTCCAACCGTTGGCGCCACCCCTCGTGGTGGGGGTGGCCGTTGCCGGCCGCACGGCCGGAGATCGAGGATCGCATCGCCCACTCCTGGCTGGCCGCCAGCAGGGCCTCCACCCGCAGTGCCTTCCACAGGCCGTACATCACCAGGATGATCACGAAGGCGAACGGCAGGCCCATGATGATCGTCGCGTTCTGGAGCGCGGGCACGCCGCCGACGGCCAGCATCCCCACGGTCAGGAGACCGGTGGCCACGGCCCAGAAGATGCGCACCCACCGCGCGCCGTCGGTCTGCGGCGTCGGGAGGTGGGAGCTCAGGTTGGCCATCACCAGCGCGGCCGAGTCCGCGGACGTCACGTAGAACAGCAGGCCGACGAAGGTGGCGAGGCCGGCGATGAACGGGACCCACGGGTACTGGGCGAGGAGCTGATAGAAGCCGGCCGCGTTGTTCTCCATGGTGACTTCGCCGAACGCCACGTCGCCGTTGCGGATGACCTCGATCGCGCTGTTGCCGAAGATCGAGATCCACATGACAATGTACGTGAACGGGATGATCAACGTCCCCGCCACGAACTGGCGGATGGTGCGGCCCCGGGAGATGCGGGCGAGGAACAGCCCGACGAACGACGCCCAGGCGATCCACCACGCCCAGAAGAAGAGCGTCCACGCGCTGAGCCAGTCGACGGGCTGGTCGAAGGCGAAGGTCTCGAGCGTCAGACCCGGGAAGGAGCTGACGAAGTCGCCGACGTTCTGGACGAGCGCGTTGAGCAGGAACACGGTGTTGCCCGTGACGAGCAGGAAGAGGGCCAGCCCGATCGCGAGGAGCACGTTGAGCTGGCTCAGCAGCTTGATGCCGCGGTCGACGCCCGTGACCGCCGACGCCGTGGCGATGATGACCGCGAGGGCCACCAGCCCGATCTGGGCCCCCGTCCCCTCCGGAATCCCGAAGAGGAAGGTGAGCCCGTAGTTGAGCAGCACCACGCCGATCCCGAGCGACGCCGCGACACCGAAGATGGTCCCGAGCACGGCGGCGAGGTCGACGGCGGTGCCGATCCCGCCGTGGATCCGCTTGCCGACGATGGGGTAGAGCGCCGACCGGATCGCCAGGGGGAGGTTGCGGCGGTAGGCGAAGTAGGCCAGCGCCATGCCCATCAGCGCGTAGAGCCCCCACCCGCTGATGCCGTAGTGGAACAGCGTCCACACGGTGGCCTCCTCGGCGGCCTGCAGCGTGCCGCCCTCGCCGCGCGGCGGGGTGAGGTACTGCGTCACCGGCTCCACGACGGCGAAGAACATGAGGTCGGTGCCGATCCCTGCGGCGAACAGCATCGAGGCCCATGCGAAGGTGCTGAACTCGGGGCGCGAGTGCTCGGGCCCGAGCCTGGTCCGTCCGAGACGCGACGCTCCCACGACGATCACGAACACCAGGACCAGCGTGGTCAGCAGGATGTAGAACCAGCCGAACCACTGCGAGGTCCAGCTCACCACCGCACCGATGGTGTCGGCGGCGGACGTGGGCGCGATGATGGCCCAGACCGCGATGGCGAGGGTCACCGCACCGGATCCGAAGAACACCACGGGCTTGATCCGCGCGCCGCTCTCCGGCCTCGCCGTCGGCGCGCTGTCCCGGACCTCGGTCACCGTGTCCCCTCTCGTCGCGGCGTCGTCCACGCCTGGAGCCCGTGCGGAGTAGCTTTGCACGTCCTGGGACCGGCGCGAAGAGATCGTTCGCAACATCGCGCGCACAGCAGGCGCGCATCCGTGTCACATCCCGGCTCTCGATCACCCCCTCGTCACCGTGCGTGAGAAGCTGCGGATGTGGTCGAGGTCCGAGACGCCAGGCCGGACGACGCCCGCGGCATCGCCGCCGTGAACGTCCGGTCCTGGCGCGCCGCCTATCGGGACCTCGTGCCCGACGAGGTCCTGGCGGGGCTGTCGGTGCCGGACCGGGAACGGTTCTGGGCGAGCGCGCTCGACACACGGCCGACAAACACCCACATCCTCGTCGCGACCGTCGCCGGCACCGTCGTCGGCTTCGCCGCGACCGGCCCGCCCCTCGTCGGAGAGGACCGTGCGGACCCGACCCTCGGCGACCTCTACGCCCTCTACCTCGACCCCGACCGCTGGCGCCGCGGCATCGGCACCCGCCTCCACGCCGCCGCCCTGGACCGGCTCCGGTCGTGCGGCTACACCCGCGCCGGCCTCTGGGTCCTCGCCACCAACGACCGCGCCCTGCGCTTCTACGAGCGTCACGGATGGATCGACACCGGACGTGACCAGGTCGACCAGGGGCCCGGCGGCGCGCCGCTCCACGAGCGGCGGCTCCAGCGCGATCTCACCGGCGAGTAGGGTCGCTCGCGGTGCGCCGGGAAGTCTGGTCGGCTCTCGTCGTCCCGTTTCCGGGTCCCGGCCCGGGTGAGTCGATCGGGGGCCTCCCGTGCGGATCCTCATCACGACGTTCGGCACCCGTGGCGACGTCCAGCCCTACGTCGCGTTCGCCGGCGCGTTGCGCGCCCGGGGCCACGACGTCACCCTCGCCGTCCCCGAGGGCTTCCGCGACCTGGTCGAGGGCGTCGGTGTCGGCCTGTACCCCGCGGGCTCGCGGATGCTCACGATGGTGCGGGACGTCATGCCCGAGCTCAGCGGACCCCGCGACGCGCTGCGGACGCTGGGCATCATGCGCGCGGCGATGCGCGAACACCTCGAGGACCAGTGGGCCGCGGCGCGGGCGACCGCACCCGACCTGGTCGTCCACCACCCGAAGTGCCTGGCCGGGCCGTCGCTCGCGGAGGCGCTCGGCGTGCCCGGGGTGCTGTCCCTCCCGCTCCCGTTCTACGCACCCACCCGCGCGTTCCCGATCCCGTTCCTGGGCGGCCTGCCGCTGCCGGGGTGGGCCAACCGCGCGTCGTACGCGTTCACGCGGATGGCCACCGTCCTGTACAGCGGCATGATCAACGACCTTCGGCGGGAGATGGGCCTGGGGCGGATCGGGCGGTTCGCCGACCCGCTGCGCGGACCCGACGGGTCGCCGGTCACCGTGCTCCACCCCTACAGCCGCCACGTCGTCCCGGTCCCCGCCGACTACCCGCCCTCGGTGCACGTCACCGGCTACTGGTTCCTCGGGCGCGACGCCGCGTGGCGGCCGGAGGACCGGCTCGTCGACTTCCTGTCCGCGGGCGCCCCGCCGGTCTACGTCGGGTTCGGGTCGATGGGGTTCGGCAGGGGCGCCGACGAGCGGCGCGACGCCGTGCTGCGGGCGCTCGAGGCAAATCGCCTGCGCGGGGTCGTCGCCACCGGGTGGGGCGGGCTCACGGCGGGGGAGTCGCCGTCGGAGGACGTGCTGGTGGTCGACGCCGTGCCGCACGACTGGCTGTTCGACCGGGTCGCCGCCGTCGTCCACCACGGCGGTGCCGGGACGACGGCGGCCGGGTTGCGGGCCGGCAAACCGACCCTGATCTGCCCGTTCCTCGGCGACCAGCCGTTCTGGGGCGCCCGCGTGCGCGCGGTGGGCGCGGGACCCGCCCCGCTCCCCGCCAGGGCGCTCGCGACCGGGTTGACCGCACGTCTCGGGGACCTCGTCCGGACCGAGGAGTACGAGCGCGCCGCTTCCCGTCTGGGGGAGGCGATCCGCGGCGAGGACGGGCCGGGCCGGGGCGTCGAGGTCCTCGAGGGCCTCGTCCCGGTGGCGTAGCCGTCAGCGTGCCGTCAGCGTGCCGTCAGCGTGCCGTCAGCGCCGCCCTCGGCGTGCGCCCCACCAGGTCGCGGCCAGCGGGCCGGCGAGCACGATCAGCGCCAGGACGGCGCCCACCCACACCGAGGGCATGAGCACGATCGCCAGCACGGAGACCACGACGACCTGGATGACGACGACCCGCGTCCGCGGGCCGGGGTCGCGCCGGGGCCGGGCGCCCGCAGGGGCGTCCCGTGGCGGGGCGGAGCCGTCGCGGGCGAGATCGGCCGCGAGCCGGGCGAACACCGCCCGCTCCCGCTCGTCGAGGGGCGGAGCCGGTTCGGGACGGAACGGCTCGGTCGCCATCGTGCACCACCTCGCGGGTCGCGGACGCTCCTCGTCACCGCCGACCAGACTTCCCGGCACACCGGGTCCGAGTGTGCCGGATCACGCTGAGAGGGTGCTGAGGAGAGGCGCAGACGACCGCGAGCGCGCGCCGGCCGAGGTCCGCGACGGCGGACCCGGAGGTCACAGCAGGGCGAGCGCGATGATCAGCGCGACTCCCGCGATGACGAGGACGATCGCGATGACGGCACCGGGTGACCACCCTGAACCATCGGCCAGGCCCTTCTCGTCCCGCCGGGTGCGGGGGCCCTGCCGGTGCGGGTGCCGGCTGCGGTCGTGCTCCGCGGCCCGTTCGTCCGGAGGACCGTCGTCGGGTGCACTGCTCATCCCGCAGCGTTCCCGGTGGGCGAGGCGTCGCAACCCCGACGCCGTCGCGCCTCAGCGTGGCCGCGGCACGGTGGCGTCGGCGGCGCCGCGCCGGACCTGCGCGGCCGTCTCCTCGACCACCGCGCCGGTCTCCGCCACGGTCTCGGCGGGGAAGGGCACGGGCAGCGTCCGCAGCTGCTGGAGGCCCGCCATCCCGGCCGCGGCGGCCCCGCCGCCGTAGACGACGGTGGCCAGGAGCGCGGCGCCCGACGGGGGGAGCCACCGTTCGAGCAGGCGCAGGCTGGCGCGGTACGCCGAGGCGGAGGCGGCGAGCCCGAGCACCCCGGCGCCGCCCAGCAACCCGAGGGCCGGGGCCGTGGCCTTGAGCTTGTCCCACGTCTCCCGCTGCGCGCTCGCGATCTCGCCGCGGACGAGGATCCGCGTCTGCTCCGAGAGGTCCGTCAACGCCCCGGCGATCCCGGCCTGGGGTGACTGCTGCTGTTCGGTCATGCGAGGGCCTACCCGGCGGGCCGGTCCGGGCGAACCGCTGCGGCGGGGTCCCGGCGCCTACTCGCCGACCGACGCGCGCTTCAGCACGCTGGCGGCGCCCTCCAGGTAGGCCTCGCGGTAGGCCGGAGGAATCCACGCCGCGGTCTGGAAGACCGTCAACGTCGCGTCGTCGGGGGCGCCGTCCGGCTCCGAGCCGGCGCGGGCGCGCGCGTCCCGTTCGCCCTGGGCCCGTGCGTCGTCCGAGGTGACCGCCATGACGGCAGACTGCACGCCTCGCACCCGGTAATCCACCTCATCGCGAGCACCGGCCGTCACACGACTGTGGCAGCAAGCGGTTGCGGGCCCCCGCTTCCATCAGCGGGGGAGGAGCGTGTGGAGTGATCCCATGACGATGTCGTGGTGCTCCCCGCCCGCTCCGCTCGCCGCGCCGCTGTCCGGGCCCGCCGCGTGAGGGGCGCGGAGGCCCTGGTCGGCTCGCTGGTCGGGGCGGGCGTCGACGTGTGCTTCATGAACCCCGGCACCTCGGAGATGCACTTCGTGCAGGCGCTGGACGCGGTCCCGGAGATGCGCGGCGTGCTGGCCCTGTTCGAGGGGGTCGCGACCGGCGCCGCCGACGCCTACGCCCGCGTCGCCGGGCGGCCCGCGGCCGTGCTGCTGCACCTCGGGCCGGGACTGGGCAACGGGATCGCGAACCTGCACAACGCCCGGCGGGCCGGGACCCCGCTGCTGTGCGTCGTCGGGGCGCACGCCACCGACCACGTGCGCCACGACGCGCCGCTCGAGTCCGACATCTCCGCGCTGGCGCGGACGGTGTCGGGCTGGGTGCACGTCTGCGGCGACGTGCGCGACGTCGCCGACGACGCGGTCCGCGCGGTGGCGGCCACCTCGGAGCGCGGCGGGCAGCTCGCGACCCTGGTCCTGCCGGCGGACGTGTCGTGGTCCGAGGGCGCCGCTCCCGCCCCCGCGCTGCCGGCCGCGGCACCGTTCCCGCCGGCGCCGTCCCGGGTGGCCGCCGCCGCGGCGGCGGTGCGCGAGCCCGGCGCGGTGATCCTGCTGGGTGGGCCGGCCCTGACCGCCGAGGCGATGGACGCCGCGGGTCGGGTCGCCGCCGCGACCGGGTCCCGGCTGCTGGTGGAGACGTTCCCGCGCCGCTGGGACACCGGCGCCGGGCGCCCCCGGGTGGACAAGCTGGCCTACTTCGCCGAGGAGGCGCTCGCGCAGCTCGAGGGGGCGTCGTCGCTGGTGCTGGCCGGGGCCCGGTCACCGGTGTCGTTCTTCGGCTATCCCGGGGTCCCGGGTGACCTCGTGCCCGAGGGCGCCGCGGTGGTCGGTCTGGCCGACGCGGCGTCGGACGCAGCCGGCGCGCTGGAGGCGCTGGCGGCCGAGGTGGCGCCGGACGCGACGGCGGAGCCGGCACCGTGGGACGCGCCGACCCCCGCCCCCGGGCGGCTGGACGTGCGGTCGCTGTGCGCAGCGGTGGCGGCGACACTGCCCGAGGACGCGATCGTGGTCGACGAGTCGCTGACGGCCGCGGCCGTGCTCGCCCCGGCCCTGCAGACGGCGGCGCCGCACACGCAGCTCGCGCTGACCGGCGGGGCGATCGGGCAGGGACCGCCCGCGGCGCTGGGCGCGGCGGTCGCGGCCCCGAAGCGCCCGGTCGTCGCGGTACAGGCGGACGGCAGCGCGCTGTACACGCTGCAGGCGCTGTGGACCCAGGCCCGCGAACAGCTCGACGTGACGACCGTGCTGATCAACAACTCCGCGTACGCGATCCTGCGGGTCGAGCTGGCCCGCACCGGCGCGGGGGAGGCGGCCCACTCGGGACGCGCCGGGCGGATGCTCACGCTGACCGACCCCACACCGGACTTCGTGTCCCTGGCGACCGGGTACGGCGTGCCGGCCCGGCGGGTGGAGACGACCGAGGACCTGCTCGCAGCGCTGAAGTGGGCGCAGGGCGAGCCGGGCCCACACCTCATCGAGGCGATCGTCCCGGCGTTGGGGTAGGCGGCCGACGTTCCCCCGCGCGTGGCAGCGCGCGCCACTTGATGGCGGCACGGGCGGCGCCCATGCTGCGACCGTGTTTCCCTCCGACGGCGGGCACGCCGCCCCAACACCGCACACCTCGCGGCCCGAGGACGACCTCACAGCGCTGGAGGCCGTCCTGACCGAGGTGTCCGGCGCCGTGGTCGCCTTCTCGGGCGGGGTCGACTCCTCGGTCGTGGCCGCCGTCGCCGCCCGGGCTCTGGGGGAGCGTGCGCTCGCGATCACGGCCGTATCGCCCGCGGTGGCGACGGGCGAGGTCGACGCGGCGGTCGCGGTGGCGACCGGCATTCCTGTCGCGCACCGCCTCGTGACGACCACCGAGCTCGACCGGGAGGGCTACCGCCGCAACGACCGCTATCGCTGCTACCACTGCAAGACCGACCTCTACGAGCGTCTGACGGCCACGGCGCGCCAGGCGGGCGACTGGACGGTGCTGTCGGGCGCCAACACCGACGATCTCGGCGACTGGCGGCCGGGACTGATCGCGGCGGCCGAGCACGGGGTCCGGCACCCGCTCGTCGAGGTGGGCTTGGGCAAGGCCCGCGTCCGCGCCGTCGCCCGGCTCCTCGGGCTCCCCAGCGCCGCGAAACCCGCGTCGCCCTGCCTGGCCTCGCGGATCCCTTACGGGACCCTGGTCTCGCCCCCGGCCCTGGCGCGGGTCGACCGGGCCGAGGCCGCCCTGCACGCACGCGGGTACGCCGTCCTGCGCGTGCGCCACCACGGCGACATGGGCCGTGTCCAGATCGCGGGCGAGGAGCTCGGTCGCCTCGACGCGCCCGGGGAGCGTGAGGCCGTCGTCGCCGCCGTGCGCGCCGCGGGCTACCGCGAGGTCGAGATCGACCCCCACCCGTTCCGGTCCGGCTCGCTGAACCTGGAGATCACACCCGCGTGAGCGAGACGCCCGACGCTCTGCCGGACGCCGACCGCCGCACGCGCACCGGGATCCCCGAGATCGTGTTCGCGGAGGGCAAGCCGCCCGAGCGCACCCTCGATCTCCTCGCCGACCTGCGCCGCCTCGACCCGGCCGGCCCGGCGCTGGCGACGCGCTGCTCCGCGCCGGTCCTCGACGGCGCACCGGACGCCTTCCACGGCGAGGAGGTGGCGGTCGACCGCGTGGGCCGGACGGTGACGGTCGGGCCCGTTCCGCCGCCGCGCGGCGACGTCGTCGTGGTGACCGCGGGCACCACCGACCTGCCCGTCGCGCGGGAGTGCACGGCGACCCTGGCCGCGCTGGGGGTCGGAGCACGCACCGTCGCGGACGTGGGCGTGGCCGGACTGCACCGCCTGCTGTCGCGGCTCGAGGACGTACGCCGCGCCGACGTCGTGGTCGTCGTCGCGGGAATGGACGGCGCGCTGCCCGGCGTCGTCGCGGGGCTCGTGGCCGCGCCGGTGATCGGGGTGCCCACCAGCGTCGGCTACGGGGTCGCGGCCGGGGGCCGGGCGGCGCTGGCGACGATGCTCGCCGCCTGCAGCCCCGGCCTGGTCGTGGTGAACATCGACAACGGTGTGGGCGCCGCGGCCCACGCCGCGAAGGTGCTGCGCCGTGCCTGACACCGCCTACGTCGACGCCACCGCGGGCGCCGCCGGCGACATGCTCCTCGGCGCCCTGCTCGACGCCGGTGCGGACCTCGAACGGGTCCGCGACGCCGTCGACTCCCTGGGCATTCCGGGGCTGGGGCTCGACGTGGTCCGGGAGCGTCGCGGCGGGTTCGGCTGCCTGCGCGCCGTCGTCACGAGCCCGGAGGCTCCGGACCGGGAACGCCGACTTCCCGACGTCCTCGACCACGTCCGGCAGGCGCGCCTCGACCCCGCGGCGCGCCGGCTCGCGCAGGACGTCTTCACGCTCCTCGCACGGGCCGAAGCCGCCGTCCACGGCGTCGTCCCGGAGGAGGTGCACTTCCACGAGGTGGGCGCGTTCGACGCACTGGCCGACGTCGTCGGCGTCGCCGCCGCGGCGGCATCGCTCGGGCTGCTCGAGGAGGGCGCCGCGACGTGGTGCTCGCCGCTCGCCGTGGGCCACGGGACGGTCCGCAGCGCTCACGGCCGGCTGCCGGTTCCCGCCCCTGCGGTGCTGCGCATCGCCGCGGACGCCGGCCTCGAGATCACCGGCGGCGACCTCGAGGGCGAGCGCACCACACCCACCGGGGCGGCGCTGCTGGCCGCGCTCGCCACCCCCGGCCCACTGCCCGCCCAGCGGGTCACTGCGGTCGGCGTCGGCGGGGGCCGGCGCGACCCGGCCGACCGGCCCAACGTCACCCGCGTCGTCCTGGGCCACGCGGCCGGGGCGCCGGGCCGACGGGGGCACGACGAAGTGCTGGTGGTCGAGGCGACCGTCGACGACCTCGACCCGCGGCTGTGGCCCTCGGTGCTGGCCGCCGTCCGCGTGGCCGGCGCGTGGGACTGCTGGACCACGCCGGTGGTCGGCCGCCACGGACGGCCCGGCCAGGTGCTCTCGGCGCTCTGCGCCGAGACCGTGCGCGAGGCCGTCGTCGAGGCGGTCTTCCGGCACACCAGCACCTTCGGCGTGCGCTGGTCGCGCTGGGAGCGCGCCACCGCCCGCCGCCGCGCGGTCCGCGTGGAGGTCGGGCCCCCGGGGTCGGCCCAGGAGGTGACGGTGAAGGTGGCCGACGACCCCGACGCGCCTGGCGGCCTGCCCGTCGCCACGCCCGAGCTGTCCGAGGCCGAGGCGGCGGCGAGCGCCCTCGGTTGGCCGGTGCGGACGGTGGTCGAGGCGGCGCTGGCGGCCTACCGCCGGGGCCGCTAGGAGGTCCTGATCTCGATCTCGGGGCCGCGGCGCAGTGTGTTGGTGACGTAGCAGACCCGCTCGGCCGCGGCAACGAGCCGATCGAGCTCCTCGCCACGGGGCGCCTCGGCGTGCACGGTCACCCGCACGGTGGCGAAACGCGGCCCGTCGTAGGTGCCGGTCGCGTCGACCTGGACCCCTCGCAGCTCGATCCCGCGCTTGGTCGCGCTGTGCGAGAGCGCCAGGGTGAAGCACGAGGAGATCGCGGCGAGGAAGAGCTCCGTCGGCTGGGGGCCCTGGTCGGTGCCGCCGGCGGAGGCCGGCTCGTCGACGGTGATCGCGAAGCCGCCGGCGTCGACCGTGCACCGCATGGCCTCCTTCCACACGGCCGAGACGGTGCGCTCAGCCACGGGGGCTGCCCTGCAACACCGCTGCAACAGCATCGACGAGGGTGGTGGGCATCACGTTTCGGACGACGAGATGGGAGACGGGCCGATGAGCGTCGACAGCACGGTGCACCCGGTGGTCGTGCCGCTGACCGGCCGCTCGCCCGCGGCGCACGTCGGCGCCGAGCGGTGCCGGCCCGAGCCGCGCACCCGGGCCCATCACGACCGCCTCCTGCGTGTGGAGGACGACCCCGACGAAGTCGTCGAGCTCCTCGAGCTGGCCGTCACGTGGAGCGAGCTCGACTACTCCGAGGTCGAGGTGGTGCCGCCGGAGGCGTGGATCGACTTCGCGGTCGTCCACCGGTGGCGCCATCCCGAGCGGGTGCTTCGGCTGTTCTCGCTGGCCGCGGACGTCGCGCTGCGCGGCCCGCACGTCCTCCCGGTCCCCGGCCCGTCGCCCTGTTCGGTGACGGAGGCGGCCCGGCTCGGGCTCGCGGACGCGGACCTGCTCGCGAGTGAGCTCTGAGCCCCTCATCGCCCGCTCCGGGGCAGGCGTGTCACCGCGCGGCGGGTCAGGTCGTAGGCGGTCGCCGCGGCGTCGCCCCGGCGCAGGCCGATGCGCCCGGTGTCGTCGATGCGTCCCACGACGGCGGCCGCGAGCTCGCGGTCGCGGAACGCCGTGAGGACCTCCTCCTCGCGTCCTGTGGGGACGGCCAGCAGGAACCCGAAGCTCGGGAAGCACGTCAGCCATGTCGCCGTCGCCACGCCCGGCGGGGCCGGCAGGACGTCGAGGTCCACCTCGACACCGAACGTGCCCCACTCGAGCAGCATGGCGAGCGAGCCGACCAGGCCCGCCATGCTGATGTCCTTGGCCGCGACGCAGGCGCCGGAGCGCGCCAGCGCCGGGAGCACCCGGACGTCGTCCGCGCACCGCTCGCCGCGTCTCTCGAAGGCGGGGAAGAACGGGAAATCGGTGCGCATCGCGCCGTCGGTGGCCGCGGCGACGACCAGGCCCTGCCCGGGCTCGATCCGCGTCATCGACAGCGGGGTGCCGACCTCGCCCAGCGCGAACGCCGAGATCGACGGGTCGCCGTCGTGGCGGGTCAGGTGACCGCCGACGATCGGGAGGCGGTAGAGCCGGCAGGCGTGGCGCATCCCCTCGAGGGCGGCCCGGGCGGTCGCCTCGGACGCCACCACCGTGTCGACGATGCCGAGGGGCAGCGCGCCCATCGCCACGACGTCGTTGACGTTGGCGAGAACGGCGGCGAAGCCCGCGCCCCACGGGTCATGGGCGACGAACGGGGGCCACAGCGCCTCCCCGCAGGCCACCACCGACCCCGTCGACGTCGCGACGACGGCGCCGTCGTCGCCGGGCCCGCTGGTCCAGTCGGTGTCCCCGAGGACGTCGCCGACGAGGCCGATGTCCGCCTTGGCCAGCAGCCCGGGGTGCGCGGCGACCACCCGGACGATCTCCTCGAGCTCGCTCTCCGCCCGCGTTCCCGGTCCGGCCACGACCGCTCCTGCCACCTCGGCACCTCCTCGACGTCGTCTCGCATCGTAGGTGTACATCTACTATCTGATCTACCATCGAGGCCATGGCTCCTGCGAGCTTCCTGACACTGCCCGCCCGGGCGCCCAAACCCCGCTCGGTCGGGCTCACCCACGTCCTCGACCCCGGTGCGACGTCCGCGCGGGCGGCGGATCTCCTGGGCGGGGGCGCCCCGTACGTCGACATCTGGAAGACCGGGTGGGGCACCGCCTATGTCGACGGGCGTGTCGGGGAGAAGCTCGCGGTGCTCGCGGACCACGACGTGGCGTCGTGCCTCGGGGGGACGCTGCTCGAGATCGCCTGGGCCCAGGGCGCGGCGGAGGCCTGCCTGGCGTGGGCCGACGCGGCGGGCTTCACCCACGTCGAGGTGTCGCGAGGCACCGTGCCGATGTCGCTCGACGCGAAGCACGAGCTGGTCCGGCGCGCCGCCGACCGGTTCGTGGTGCTCACCGAGGTGGGGGCGAAGGACCCGCACCAGCAGCGCTCGCTCGGGCAGTGGAGCGACGAGGCCGGCCGCGACCGTGCGGCCGGGGCGGCGCTCGTGGTGGCCGAGGGCCGGCAGAGCGGCACCGTCGGGATCTACGACGGCGAGGGGTCGGTCCGCGAGGCCGTGGTGGACGCGGTGGTGGACGCGGTGGGGCTCGACGGCGTCGTGTTCGAGGCTCCGCGGGCCGGGCAGCAGGCGTGGTTCATCCGCCGCTTCGGGCCGGGCGTGAACCTCGGGAACGTCGCGCTCGAGGAGATCCTGTCGGTGGAGACGCTGCGGCTGGGCCTGCGCTCGGACACCGCCCACGTCAGCGTCCCCGACGCGATCACCCCGGAGCCCGTCCGGTGACCCGCCCCGCCAACCGGATCCCCGGGCGCTACCGCGGTGTCGCCGTGGCCCGGTACGACGGGCCGCTGGACGAGGAGTCGTTGCGCGCGCACTTCCTCGGGCGGGAGGCGTACTGGAAGACGCGGTTCCTGGTGGTACGGCCGCACGACGACGCGGACGCCCGTGTGGCGCTGCTCGCGGTGGGTCGGGACCCGGGCGAGGCGCTGTTCAGCCCGATCACCGCGGTCGACCTGCTCGCCGGCCCCGACCAGTGCGTGGGCGTGCACCGCCCGGAGGTCGACACCGCCATCCCGTCGGCGCTCGTCGCCGTGGCCGCCGAGGTCCCGGGCGCCCGCGCCGTGGTGGTGCAGGGTCGCTACGAGCACGTCAACTTCGTCGTCGACCCCGACCCGCTGCGGGTGGTGGTGCGCGAGGTCGTGCCGCCCCATCCGGCGAAGCTCGTCGACCAGGCCCGACGCATCGTCGACGTGACCGAGGGCCTGCGGCCGCTGCGCCTGGAGAGCGAGGTCGTGGACCTCGCCGACCTCGCCCGGCGCCGGCCCGCGGAGCACTACCTGCTGCCCTGCCGTGGTGGGGGCAGCGAGATCCCGGGTGTGCGGATGTCCTACCTCGACGAGCGGCCGGAGCCGGCCGACTGGACTCTCATCGGCTGCGAGCGCTCCCGCCGGATCCACCACTGGTTCTACGGCCGCGACGCGCCGCAGGTGGACTTCTGCCCCAAGGTCGACCCGGCCGCCGCCGGCCCGGGTGCGCTGCTGACCAAGTGCTGCCTGCAGCAGGAGGAGCTCGACGAGGGCGTCGCCATCGGGCCGGACGGCGAGACGACGTGGGTCGCGGTGCCGTGGGGCGCCTCGCTCGAGCACGTGCGCGAGGCGCTCGGCCGCCTCGCCGAGCGGGGGGTGCCGCCGTGGTCACCCGCCTGACCGACTCCCCGGTCTACGCCCACCTCTGGTCGACCCCGGAGCTCGAGGAGGTGTTCGGCGAGACCGCGCGTTGGCAGGCCTGGCTCGACGTCCTCGTCGCGCTGGCCCGCGTGCAGGCGCGCCACGGACTCGTGCCACCCGAGGCCGCCGAGCAGATCGCCGCGTCGGCGCGGACCGAGCACCTCGACATGGACCGGGTCGCCGCCGGGACGCGCGTGACCTCGCACTCGACGCTCGGGCTGATCCGCGAACTGCAGCGGGTCCTGCCGGAGTCCGCCCGCGAGCACGTCTACGTCGGCGCGACGGTGCAGGACGTCAGCGACACCTGGTTCGGGCTGGTCATGCGCGACGTCGGCGACCTCGTCCGGCGCGACGTGCGGGCGCTGGAGGCCACGGTGCTGGGGCTGGCGGAGGCCCACCGCGACACGCCCATGGCCGGGCGCACCCACGGCCAGCCCGGCGCTCCGATCACCTTCGGCTTCAAGGCGGCCTCCTGGGCCGACGAGCTACGCCGCCACCTCGACCGGCTCGACGAGGGACGCCCGCGCTGGGCGGTCGGGCAGCTGGCCGGCGCGGTGGGGGCGCTGGCGTTCCACGACACCGACGTCGACCCGCTCGACCTGCGCCGGGACTTCTGCACGGAACTCGGGCTGGGCGACCCGGGCGCATCCTGGCTCACCAGCCGTGACCGCGTCGCCGAGTTCGGGCAGGTCCTGGCCCTCGTCGGCGGGACGCTGGCCCGCATCGGCGGCGAGATCTACGAGCTCGCCCGCCCCGAGATCGGCGAGCTCGCCGAACCCACCACGGCGACCGCGGTCGGCAGCATCACCATGCCGCACAAGCGCAATCCCGAGGTGAGCGAGCACCTCGATACCCTCGCCCGACTCGCGCGGGCCGCCGCCGGCGTGCTGCTCGAGGGGACCGTGGTCAGCCACGAGCGCGACGGCCGGGGCTGGAAGGCCGAGTGGGTCGCCCTGCCCGAGATCTGCCTGCTGACCGGCACCGCACTGGGGCTGGCCCGCACCCTGCTCGACGGGCTCGAGGTGCACGCCGACGCGATGGTGGCCAACCTCGACCGCTTCGGCGACCGGCTGACCTCGGAGCGCGTGCTCGCGGGGCTGTCCGGACGTCTCGGCAAGCACGCCGCCCAGGATCTGCTGCAGGGCGTGCTGGCTTCCGGCGAGGGCGTCGTCGACGCACTCGTGACCCGCGGGGTCGCGTCGGCCGACGAGGTGCGCGGGTGGATGACCCGGGACGCCGGGACGACCGCCGCCCGGATGGTCGACGACGTGGTGAGCAGGGCCCGCGGCCGGGAGCCCGGACCGTGATCCCGCCACGCCTGCAGCTCGGAGTGCTCCCGACGCCGCTGGTGCCCGCGCCGCGGTTGGCCGGCGCGCTCGGGTGCGACGAGCTGTGGATCAAGCGCGACGACCTCGCGGGGTTCGGCGTGGCCGGCAACAAGACGCGCCCGCTGGAGCACCTGCTCGGCGACGCGCTCGCCCGCGACGCCGACGTGCTGATCACCGGGGGCGGCCCGGACTCGAACTTCGTGGCCGCCGCGGCGATGGCGGCCCGCGTCGCCGGCCTGGCGTGCGAGCTGGTCGTGTGGGGTGCCGGCGCCCTCGGCCCGACCCCGAACCTGACCCTCGCCGCCGCCGCGGGCGCGGACATCGTGCCACTGGGCGACGATCGCCGGGAGCGCGTCGATCTCGTCGTCGCCGAGCGCGCCGCCGCGCTGCGGGCCGCCGGGCGCCGGCCCGTCGCCGTCCCGCGCGGGGGCTCGACGGCCGTCGGCGCGGTCGGCTTCGCCCGCGCGGCCACCGAGCTGCTCACGCAGGGTCCGGCTCCCGCGTACGTCGTCCTCCCGCTGGGCTCCGGCGGCAGCACTGCGGGCCTGCTCGCCGGGCTGACCGCAGCCGGCGTCGACACCACCGTCATCGCCGTGTCGGTCAGCCGCCCGCCCGCGGAGATTACCGAGAAGGTGCTGGGCCTGGCCCGGGAGAGCGCCGCGCTGATGGGGGCCGCCCCGCCCCGGCCCGACCGTCTGGAGGTCGTCGACCACCGCGGGCCCGGCTTCGGCGTCGCTGCGCCGGACGACCGCGCGGCGGCCGCGACGGTCCTGCACACCGAGGGGCTCCTGCTCGACGACACGTACGGCGCCAAGGCGTTCGCCGTCGCCCTCGCCCGGCTCCGGGACGGCCTGCCCGGCCCCGTCGTCCTCTGGCACACCGGGGGCGTGGCCTCCGCCCTGGCGCACCTCGCCGACCACCCCGCCCCGACAGGAGCCCCATGACCGTCCGTCGCCGCGAGGAGGGCCCGCCGCGCGCCGCCGCGGCCCCCGAGCTCGTCGACTCCGGGTTCACACTGGAGAACGCCGACGCCCCGTTCCTGCACCGTGGGCTCAACCTGGCCGACATCGGCCACGTGCTCGACCTCGCGCGGCGCGGGCTGGTGCCCGACGACGCCCGCCGCACCCTGCTGGGCCTGCTCCTCGAGGCCGATGCCACGCCTCCCGAGGAGTTCCCGTACGACCCGGAGCTGGGCGAGCCCTACAACTCGCGCGAGGCCTACTTCGTCTCGCGGGTCGGCGACATCGCGGGCTGGCTGCACGCCGGCCGCCCGCGCCGCGAGGCCGTGCGGATCGCGCTGCGGCTGCACGTGCGCCGGCAGATCACGGAGCTCGTCGCAGAGACCGCCCGGTTCGGATCCGCCGCGGTCGCCCGCGCCGAGGAGCACGCCGAGACGGTGATGCCGGACCAGACCTACCTCCAGCACGCGCAGCCCTCGACGTTCGCCCACTACCTGCTCTCGTTCGTCTACTCCGCGCTGCGCGACGGCCGCCGGCTGCTCGACGAGCTCGACTGGGTCGATGCGAGTCCCGGCGGCGCGGGTTGCGTCAACGGCACCCGGCTGCTGTCGGACCGGGAGTTCATCGCGCAGGCCCTGGGCTTCGGCGACGTCATCGAGCACACCCGCGACGCCATGTGGCAGGTCGACGGGCTCATCGCGGTGCTCGCGACCTCGTCGAGCCTGCTGACCAACCTGTGCAAGCTGGCCGAGGACCTCGAGATCTGGTCGTCCAGCGAGTTCGACTTCGTCGACCTCGACGACGGCTACACGCGCGCCAGCGTGCTCATGCCGCAGAAGCGCAACCCCTACGCCCTGTCGATCATCCGCGGGGCCTCCGGCGTGCTCATCGGCCGGCTGTCGGGCTTCCTCGCGGTCACCAAGAGCCCGTCGGCGCGCAGCGACAACCTCATCTACGCCTACGGGGAGGTGCCCCGCGCCCTGGACCTCGCCCTGCGCATCGTCCGGCTCTCCACCGGGGTGGTCCGCACGCTGCGGGTCAACGGCGAGCGGCTCGCCGAGGAGGTGCGCGACGGCTACACCCAGGCCACCGACCTCGCGGAGCACCTCGTGCAGGTCTGCGACGTCGACTACCGCACCGCCTACCTCATCGTCGGGCGCACGGTGCGGGCCGCGAGCCGCGACGGCGTGCCCGGCATCGCCATCACCGGCGAGATGATCGACCGGGCGGCCGTGGAGCACTGCGGCAGGCCGCTCGGGGTAGCCGGCCGCGACCTGTCCGCGGTGCTCGACCCGTGGCGGATCGTGCTCTCGCGCAGCGCCCGTGGTGGTGCATCGCCCGAGGCCCTCGCCCGGATGACGACGCGCCTGCGCACCGAGATCACCGACCTCGCGGCGGCGGCCGCCGATCGCCTCGCGGGCCACGACGCCGCCGAGACCGCCTTGCTGACCACGGCCCGCCGGGACGCGACGACCCCGCCCGGACCGACGGAGCCCGTGATCCCCACCGACCGCGGAGGAGCCCCGTGAACACACCCGACACCCTCCCGTCCGTCGTCCTGCCCGAGGCGGTGGAGGTCGTCAACGTCGGCCTGCCGATGTTCGCCGACGCCGTGCGCGCGCAGGGCCGGCCCGTCGAGCACGTCGACTGGCGACCCCCGGCCGGCGGGCGCCCGGACGCGATCAGGGCGCTGACCCGCCTGCACGCCGAGCGCGGCGCCACCATCGACGCGGCCAATGCCGAGGTCCTGCGCCGGCTCGACACCGGCGTGCCGTTCCTCGTCGGGGTCGCGCCGGCGAGCGAGGTCGTGCCCGGCGTCGCGGGCCGGGTGCTCCTGCACTGCGGGCCGGCCATCCCCTGGGACCGGGTCGCCGACCCCCTGCGCCGCTCGATGCGCGCGGCCGCCGTCGCCGAGGGCTGGGCGGCCGACACCGCCGCTGCCGACGCGCTCCTCGCCGCCGGCGAGGTGCGCCTGGAACCGGCCAACCTCCACGACACCGTCGTTCCGATGGCCAGCGCGATCGGCCCGTCCGCCCCGGTCCTCGTCGTCGAGATGGCGACCCCGGACGGCGTCGTGCGCACCTTCGCGCCGATCAACCAGGGCCCCGGCGAGACCGCCTGGTTCGGCCGCGACACCCCGGCGGCCGTCGAACGTCTGCTGCTGCTGCGTGACGTGGCCGGGCCCGCCGTCGCCGCGGTGCTCGAGCGGACGGGCCCGCTCGATGTCCTCGCCGTCGCCGCGCAGGGCATCACGATGGGCGACGACCTCCACATGCGCACCCAGGCCGCGACCAACCTGCTGGTCCGCACCTGGCTGCCGCAGATCGCGGCCCTGCCCGACCACCTGCGGGAGCGCTTCGCCGCGTTCCTCGGCGGCAACCACCTGTTCTTCCTCACCCTCGCGATGGCGTCCGCCCGGGCGCTGACCGCATGGGCCGGGCGCGTCGAGGGGTCGAGCATCGTCACGACGATGTCGCGCAACGGCACGACGTTCGGCGTACGTCTCGCCGGGTCCGAACGCTGGCACGTCACGGACGCGCCGTCGGTCGGCGAGGCGCTGTACTACTCCGGCCACGGGCCGGACGACGCCGCGCCCGACATCGGCGACAGCGCGGTGCTCGAGCTCGTCGGCCTGGGCGGGCCGGCCGCGGCCAACTCGCCCGCGGTGGCCGCGTTCCTCGGTGGCACGATGGCCGACGCCGCCCGTGCCACCGAGGTCTTCCGCCGCATCTGCGGCGGGGCCAGCAGCCGCTTCACCCTGCCCGCCCTCGGCTTCAGCGGCACTCCGGTCGGCGTCGACGTCCGCTCGGTGGTGGAGCTGGGCGTCACCCCGAAGGTCACCACCGGCATCCTCGCCGCGCACTCGGGTGTGGGACAGGTCGGCGCCGGGGTGGCCACCGCGCCCCTCGACTGCTTCGTCGCGGCCCTGCTCGAGCTCGCGGGGGAGTAGCCGTGGTGCCCGTCGTCGACGTGGGGGAGGGGGCGCACGCCGTCCTCGCCCGTCCGAGCCGGGGACGGGTGGTCGCCGTGTACCGACGGGCCGCCTACCTGCACCTCGACGGCGGGATCGTCGCGCTCACCGACACCTCCGCCCCCGCCGGGCCGCGGCACGTCCGGTGCACCGTCCTGCCCCGGCTGCGGGAGGGGTTCCCGGTGGCGAGCGACGGGGTGCGGCTCACCGGCGGGGAATGGGCGCTGCGCGTCGACGGTCCCGTGTGGCGCGGTGAGCTACCCGACCCGGACGCGCTCGCGTGGGCCCGCGAGGTGCATCCGGAGGCGGACGGCGTCGCCGTGGAGCCGGCGGTGGCGGCCCTCGTCCGGGCGGGCCGGATCGAGGACCTCGCGGCGGCCGTCGGCGGGCGCGGGCCCGGGCTGACGCCCGCGGGCGATGACCTGCTCGCCGGCGTCCTGGTCGTCGCGCGGCTGTGGTGGGGCGCCGGGTCGCGTCTCGACGCGGTGGCGGGGGCCGTGTCGACCACGGAGATCGCGCGGGCATTCCTCGTCGAGGCCGCGCGGGGACGCTGCATCGCGCCGGCGCACGACTGGCTCGTGGCGGTCGCCGCGGGCCGGGCCGACGACGCCCTGCGCGCGTCACGGCGGCTGCGGGCGACCGGAGCGAGCTCGGGCGCCCACCTGGCCGCCGGGCTGGGGCTGGCGGTGTCTCAGCTCCCGCGTACTGCGAGCCAGACGGCCCGGGCGGGGCCGGACCCCGTGGCGTGCCACCGAGCCGGGCGGTCGCCCGGATAGTGCAGCGTGTCGCCGGCCGCCACGACGTGGCGCTCGCCCGCGAGCTCGAACGTCAGCTCCCCGGAGAGGACGTGCACGAGGACCTCGCCGCTGCGGGGCCCGTCGTCGGCCCCGGCACCACCCTCGTCGATCTCGGTGATCGTGCCCTGCAACCGGAAGCGCGCGGCCGGGCCGGTGATGCCGGCCCGGTGGACCCCCGGCTCCCCGGACGGGAGCTCCGGGCGGGCGCCGGCAGGTACGACGCTCGCGACGGGTTCGGCGGCCCCGTTGTCCACGAAGTGGCCGATCGGGCGCTCCAGGGCCTCGGCGAGCTTCAGCAGCGTGGTGATCGTGGGGACCATGTCGCCGCGCTCGACCTTGTGCACCGAGGCGGCCGAGACGTCCGCGCGGCGGGCCAGCTGCTGCAGGGACAGACCCGCCTGCTGGCGCAGGTCACGCACCTTGGGCCCGATCGCGTCGACGACCGACGCCCAGCCGGGGGCCGGCGGGGGAACCGGGTCGGGCTCCGCCATGGGGCCTCCTTGACACGCTAGGTGCGGTTAGTATCGTAAATGACCATCACCTATGGTGGTCATCCCGGAGCGGCCCGGTGGGTCCGGTGTCACGTCGGCCCGCGCCGCCGCATCGTACGAGTCCGACGAGGGGTTCCGTGTGCCGCACAAGACCGTGATCATCGGCGGCGGGGCCGCCGGTCTGGGCGCCGCCGGCGGGGTCAAGGCCGCTCGTCCGGACGCCGAGGTGGTCGTCTACACCGAGTACGAGGACGTCGCCTACAGCCCCTGCGGCATCCCGTACGTGCACGGCAAGGAGATCTCGGACTTCGACAAGCTGTTCCTCGCGAGCAAGGAGCAGTACGTCGAGGCCGGCATCGACGTGCACTACGAGACCACGGTGGCCAAGGTCGACACGGCGGCGCGGAAGGTGCACGTCGACGGCGAGGGTGCCGTCGCCTACGACACGCTGATCTTCGCGACCGGCTTCGAGTACGCCGACCCGGGCGTCCCGGGCAGCGACCTCGACGGGCTCTACTACGTCAAGAACATCCGCCGGGCCATGGAGTGGGACCGCGTCCTCGACTCGGTGAAGAAGGCCGTGGTCGTCGAGGCGACGCCGCTCGGGGTCGAGATGACCACCTCGCTGGCGCACCGCGGGATCGAGACGCACCTCGTCGACCCGCACTCCTGGCCGCTCGGGGAGATGGCCGACCCGGACATCATGGCGCCGGTCGAGGAGTCATGGCGCGAGCTCGGCGTCACCAGCCATTTCAACACCGAGTTGCGCGGTTTCGTCGGGCAGGGCCACGTCACCGCGGTGTCCACCTCCGACGGGGAGATCCCCTGCGACCTCGTCGTGGTGGCCACGCACAAGGTGGCCAACGCGCGGCTCGCCGCGGACGCGGGCCTGAAGATCGGAACGACCGGCGGGGTCATCGTCGACGAGCGGATGCAGACGTCGGTGCCCGGCGTCTACGCCGCCGGCGACTGCACCGAGATTCCGCACGGCCTGACCCGCGTGCCGCTGCAGGGGCTCACCGGCAGTCACGCCTACGCCCAGGGCAAGACGGCCGGCACCAACGCCGGCGGCGGCGATCGGAAGTACAAGGCGGTCTACGTCCCCTGGGGCACCCCCGCCGGCAAGTGGATCATCGGCGGGGCCTCGTTCGGCGAGACCACCGCGACGGCGCTCGGGATCCCGTACGTGCTCGGTCAGGCCCAGGGCATCTCCCGCGCCCGCTACTACCCGGACGTCAAGCCGGTGAAGGTGAAGCTCCTCGCCGAGCCCGGGTCGCTGCGGCTCATCGGCGCCCAGATCGTCGGGGGTGAAGGCATCAAGGAACGCGCCGACTTCCTCGCGATGGCCGTCAAGCACGGTTTCACGTTCCACGACCTCGCCACGATGGAGAACGTCTACTCCCCGGCCATCGGTGCCCTCAACGAGCCGATCGTCGTGGCCGCCACGAACGGGCTCGACGAGCTCCGTAAGGCGGGGAAGCTCTGAGATGGCGACCCGACGCCGGCCCTCGTTCTCCCGCTGGCTGCGGGAGAACTCCGAGCACTACCTGATGATCGACGCCCACGAGCGGCTCGCCCGGCGCTACTCCGGCACGCGCCCGCCGTCGCGCCCGCACGGGATCGCGGAGCTCTTCTGGCGGCGCGTCTTCGCGCCGGTCTACCGGGCGCTGCCGTGGCCGCTGCGCCACCGCGTGATGCGGGCGATGCCCGGGAGCCATCGGCAGGCCTGGTCACCGCCACCCGAGCCGCGGGAACCGGCCGTGTGAGGACACCGGTGGGCGCCCGCCCGCCGGAGCAAGAAGTGTCAACCGAACGAGGGAAGAGGTGGCCGACGGTGGCTCAGATCGTGGGCGAGCGCGTCAGCAAGGGCGACGCGATCGTCGACTACGAGGAGAAGGTCTTCGACGACATCCAGGCCGAGCAGGGCGAGAAGGCGTACATCTTCATGCACACCGTGCCCTTCGAGGGTTCGGTCGGGCTGGTCAACATGCTCACGGCCACCCGGGTCAACCGGAAGGGCTTCGACACGAGCATCGTGCTGTTCGGCCCCGGCTCGCTGATGGCGTCGGCCACCCGCGGTTACCCGAAGGTGGGCGACGAGGCGTTCCCGGGCGGGCTGGGCTACAACAACCAGCTCCAGACGTTCATGAACGAGGGCGGTCACGTCTACGCGTGTCGCTTCTCGGCGGCCATGCTGTACGGGATGCGCGAGGTGGACATGCTCGAGGGCGTCAAGCCCATCAACCCCCTCGACGTCCTCGACGCCCAGCTCACCGCGCGCCGCGAGGGCGCGCTCGTGATGCAGACCTGGACCGTCTGACGCGGTGCTGTCGGGCGGCCGGCGACGAGGCCGGCCGCCCGAGGACCGCCTCCGTACCGAGAGGAGGACCGGCATGGACTCGATCGCGGACATGGGCGGGACCCAGGCATGGGGACCCGCCCAGGTCCCCACCGATGAGCCACCCTTCGCCGAGCCCTGGGAGGGGCGCAGCTTCGCCCTGACCGTCCTGACCATGGGACGCATCTCGGGCCGCAACCTGGACGCGTTCCGGCACGCCCTGGGCCGGCTGCACCCGATCGACTACCTCGTCGACGGCTACTACGGCCGGTGGCTCAACGCCGCCGAGCTGATGCTCACGGACAGCAGAATCCTGGCTCCGGGAGCCGTCGACGCCCGTGCACGCCGCAACCGGGGCGAGGACGTCACGGAGCCGCCGTTCCCCGAGCCGTCCCGCCCCGACTACAAGCCCACCGCGGCGGGGTCGCTGCGCGAGATCGACCGCGACCCGGTGTTCGCGGCCGGCGACGCGGTGCGGACGAAGGACATGCACCCCGAGGGACCGACCAAGCTGTCGGGCTACCTGCGCCGACGGTCGGGCACCGTCACCGCGATCCGGCCGCCGCACGTGCTCCCCGACACCCACGCGGTCTTCGAGGGCGAGAACCCCCAGCACGTCTACACCGTCGGCTTCTCCTCCACGGAGCTGTGGGGCCCGGACGCCGAGCCGTTCACCGTGCACGCGGATCTCTTCGAGAGCTATCTCGCCAAGATTCCTGAGAGTGAGGCCGACCAGTGAGCAAGGCCGCCCCCGCCGACCGCCTCTCCCCGGCCCTGCGCACCGAGGCGCTCGAACAGCTCCTCGTCGAGCGGGAGCTGGTCGACCCGGCGGTGATGGACAAGTTCATCAAGACCTACGAGCAGGACGTGGGCCCGCTGAACGGCGCGAAGGTCGTCGCCCGCGCCTGGACCGACCCCGGGTATCGCGCGTGGCTGCTGCGCGACGGGACCGCGGCGATCAAGGACATGGGCTACGGCGGGCCGCAGGGCGAGCACATGGTGGTGCTCGAGCAGAGCGACGAGGTCCACCACGTCGTCGTGTGCACCCTGTGCTCCTGCTACCCGTGGCCTGTGCTCGGCCTACCGCCGAGCTGGTACAAGGACCCGGCGTACCGGGCGGGGATGGTGCGCACGCCGCGCCGGGTGCTGCGGGAGATGGGCCTCGAGGTGCCCGAGGGCAAGCGGATCGAGGTCTGGGACTCCAGCGCCGAGGTGCGCTACCTGGTGCTGCCGCAGCGTCCCCCCGCCACCGAGGACCTCGACGCCGAGGCGCTCGCGGCCCTCGTCACCCGGGACGCGATGGTCGGGGTCGCGGAGGTGGCCGCGCCGTGAGCGCGACCTCGTGCCCGCCCGGGCCGGTCCTCGAGATCGAGGGTGTGGCCGCGCCGCCGCGTGCCAACGGGGAGCTCGTGTTCGCCGAGCCCTGGGAGAGCCGCGCCTTCGGGATGGCGGTGACCCTCGCCGAGGCCGGCCTGTTCACCTGGGACGAGTTCCGCGACAGCCTCGTCGCGCGCATCGCCGCCTGGGAGGCCGACCACGCGTCCGGCGAGGAGTACCGCTACTACCGCTGCTGGCTCGCGGCCCTCGAGGACCGCGTGGTGGCCGCGGGCCTGCTGCATGACGCGGCGGTGGCCGAGCGGTCCGCCCGCCTCGCCGAGCGTCCCGCGGGCCACGACCACCCCGACGACCACGGGCACGGTCACGGTCACGGTCACGGTCACTGACGGAGCGCTCCGCGAGGGGCCTCCCGCACCTCGTCGTAGATCGCGGCGTGGCGCTGCGCGCTCCGGGACCAGCGGAACCGGCGGGCCGTCGTGCGGCCGCCCTCGACCAGCCGGCGGCGCAGCGCGGTGTCGGCGTACATCTCCCGCATCGACGCGGCCAGCGCCGCGCTGTCGCCGGACCGCGGCAGCAGCGCGTCGTGGTGGTCGAGCAGGTACTCGCGGAACACCGGCAGGTCCCCCGCCAGCACTGGAAGGTCGGCCGCCATCGCCTCCAGCACGGCGAGGCCCCAGCCCTCCTTCACGGAGGGGAAGCACAGCGCGTCGGCGCTGCGGTACCACGCGCCGAGATCGGCCTCGGACAGCGTGCCCAGCAGCACGACGTCCTTGCCGAGCGCCAGGCCGAGTCCCGGCAGCGCGTCGAGCGCGGCCTCGCGATAAGGCGCGTAGTCCTGGAAGGAGTGCCCGCCGACCACGGCGAGCATCGGCGGGCGGCGCATCGTGCGGACCAGCTCGCCCAGGGCCTCGAATGCGTGGTGGGTGCCCTTGCGGGGTTCCACCCCGCCGACGGCGAGGAAGAGGAATCGGTCACCCTCGTCCGACGAGGCGCCGATCGAGGCCCGCAGCGCGGCGCGGCGTGCGGCCGTGACCGGCGGGAAGCGGTCGGGGTCGACACCGTTCGGCACGACGGTGGCCTCGGTGGCGTAGTGGTCGTGCAGGATCCGCTTCCAGTGCTCGCTGACGACGAGCACCCGGTCCGGCTCGATGATCGCCTCGCGCTGGCAGGTGATCAGCGCCCGGGTGGTGAAGTCGTCGACGTGGTGCACGGTGCGCACCACCGGCACCGGGACGTCCGCGTCGCGCACGCGTGCTGCGGCCCGGGCGGCGATGCAGTCCTGGGCGTGCAGGACGTCGTCCGGTTCGGTGATCGCACCGAGCGCCGCGGTCAGCGCGTCGATCGACTCGAACACCCGGTCGGTGAGCGTCCCCGTCTTCGCCGGCGCCGGCAGCACCGTGTGCGGTACGGCGGTGGGCCGGAAGAGGCCGACCGCGGGATCGCCCTGGGTGAGGACGTGGACCGGGTGACCGAGCGCGTGCAGCGCCTCGGCCAGCGCGAGCGTGTGCACCATGCCGCCCCGGGGCGACGTGGAGTGGGTGACGAGGACGACCCGGCCCTTCACAGCGCGACCTCCGCGAGCGCAGGCTCGCGGCGGGCGATCGCCGCGGCGGCCAGCGACGCGCGGGCCGCGGTCTCGGTCACCACGCATCCGGCGTCGCGGAACGCCCTGCGCTGGCGCTCCAGGCCCTGGGGGTCCTGCTCGGTGCCCAGGACGTAGACGACCACGCGGGGCCCGCCGTCGGCGGTGATCTCCGCGCACACGGGCGCGAGCTCGGAGGCCGGGTCGGGGTGCGATCCGAAGCCGAGGACGACGTCGAGCACGATCGCGGCGACCTCGGGGTCGCGTCCCTGCTCGCGGAGGTGCTCGAGGCGCGCCTCGGGGTCGATCATGGGGTGTGGTCGACCGCGGGTGTACTCCTCCTCCCCGAGGTCCAGGCAGAGGTGCGCCGACGCCGGGGCCGGGAGCCCGAGCTCCTTGTCGACCGGGGTGTTCGAGTACACCGCGCCGAGCACGCGGCCCAGCACGACGAGCGACTCGTAGCAGAGGGTCCCGCCGGAGAAGAGGCCGCGCACGAGTGTCCGCTCGGCGTCGAGTCGGCCGATCGCGTCCTCGACCTGCGGGCGCAGGCCGCCGGTGACGTCGGGGCGAGGGAGGCCCAGGCGGTCGAGCGTCGCGAGGACCCCCGCCTCCAGCGTGGTCACCGTGTCCGGGCCCGGCTCCTCCAGCCCGACGAGGGCGGCCACGAGCGGCGTGCCGTCCGCCTCTGCGGTCACGGTGGCCGCGACCCGCGGGTCCGGCGGCTTGGAGACCAGCAGGATCGCCTCGGTCGCCGGGTCGGCCGCGAGCGCGCGCACGGCCGCGCGGCCCATCGTGCCGCCCACGTCGGCTCCGAGGTCGCGGCCACCGAGGCCGACCACGTGCGTCACGCCGACGCCGGCGCGGTCGAGCAGCGCGGCGGCCTCCTGCGCGCCGGTACCCGCGGCGGCGACCACCGCGACCGCCCCGCGGCGCTCCTGCAGGGGAGCGACGACGTTGGCGAAGCCCAGGCAGGTCCGGCCCAGCATCGCGGTGCCCGCGCCCGGCCCCATGACGAGCAGGCCCAGCGCCTCGGCGCGCGTCTTCAGCTCGACCTCGGTGGCGACGGGGACGTTGTCGCTGAACAGCAGCACGTGCAGGCCGGCGCTCAGGGCCTTGTGGGTCTCCAGGGCCGCGTGCTCGCCGGGCACGGAGATCACCGCGACGTTGGTGCCGGGGTGCCGGGCGAGGGCCTCCTCCTGCGTCCGGGCCGGGCCCTGTCCGGTGTCGGGCTCGGCCTCGGCGCTGCGGGAGGCGAACATGGCCTCCCGGCCCGCCTCCTCGGCGGCGTCGACGGCCCCCTCGCTGGCCGCCCGCACCGCCAGGACGAGGTCACCGGGCCCGGCGTCGGCGAGCTCGGCGCGGTCGAAGCCCTCCTCCGCGAGCGTCTCGACGTTGGCGGGTGTGGCCATCGCGGCGGTCGCCCAGTCCACGCCCTCGACCGCGCGCATCGCCCGGGTCCCCGAGAGCTGGACGACCGAGTCCAGGTAGGTGTCCTTGACGATCCGGACCCTGGTGGTCACGCGCGCACCCCCACGATCCTCGTGCCGGTGGCGTCGTCGGGGTGCGTGCCGGCCGCGTCGAGGGAGGGCCCGGCCCGGTCGGCGGTGGTGATCACGGCGGTACGCCCGCCCTCCTTGATGAAGCGGATCGCGGCCCGGATCTTCGGGCCCATGCTGCCGTCGGGGAACTGGCCGTCGTTCAGGTGCTTCGTCGCCTCGTCGACGGTCATCTCGTCGATCGCGCGCTGCTCCGGCGTGCCGAAGTCGAGGTGGACCTTGGCGGTGTCGGTGACCAGCACGAGGGCGTCGGCGTTGACCGAGGCCGCGAGCCGCTGCGCGGTGAAGTCCTTGTCGATGACCGCGTCGATGCCCTCGAGGCCGCGGTCGCCGGCCATGACCGGAATCCCGCCGCCGCCGGCCGCGACCACGATCATGTGCTGGTCGATGAGCGCGCGGATCGCGTCGACCTCGACGATCCCGACCGGCTTCGGCGAGGCCACCACGCGCCGGAAGCCGCGGTCGCCGTCCTTGGTGATCTGCCAGTTGCGGGCGGCGGCGAGGCGGCGTGCCTGGTCCTCGGTGAAGAAGGGCCCGACCGGCTTGGTGGGGCGGTCGAAGGCCGGGTCGGCCGGGTCGACCATCACGTGGGTCACCACCGACACCACGCCGGGCAGGCGGCCCCGGCCCTCGGCGAGCAGGGCCAGGCCGAGCAGGCTCCCGAGCTGGCCCTGGGTCATGGAGTTGACGCAGAACAGCGGCAGGGCAGGGACGATCGACGCGGCCTCGTCCTGCTGGATCGCGAGGTTGCCGACCTGGGGTCCGTTGCCGTGGACGAGGACGACGTTCCAGCCCGCGTCGCGCAGGGCACAGACCGCGGCCGCCATGGCGCGGGCGTTGCGCGCCTGCTCCTCGTAGGTCCCCGACTGCCCGTTGCGGGTGATGGCGTTGCCGCCGAGCGCGACCACTGCGGTCCTGGGCACGAGCTCCTCCTCCGCGGGCGACCGGGGCGCCACCCACGTCTACTATAGTAGATGATCAGCACCCATCCGCGTACGCACGTCGGAGGTTCCGCATGGAGTGGGACGCCGCCCGGACCCGGTGGCGCTCGGCAGCCGACCGGCTGTGGTCGGTCGCGCTGATCGACGAGGAGGGCTACCGGCGAGCGGCCGGCGGTGTCGGCGCGGTGCTCGGCGCGCTGCGAGGGGCCGTCGCGACGCGGGCCGATCTGCTCGCGGTGGACGGCGCACCGGAGCGCGTCCTCGCCGGGCTCGGCGGGCAGAAGGTCGAGGCGTCCCCGCTGGTCGTCGCGGCGGCGTGCGCGGTGCGCGCCGACGAGATCGACGCCGAGCGGGACCGGGCGTCGCGGGTCGCCCTGCTGGCGGCGGCCCGCGTGGAGGGCCGCTCCTGGGCGGTCCTCGCCGACGGCGTCACCCGCTCGATGTCGGTGCACGTACCCACCGGGGTCGCCCTGGTGGAGGTCGAGGACCCGTACCGCCACCCCGCGCCGTACGGGCTCCGCGAGGTGGTCCTCGCGACCGACACCGGTGACCCGGTGGACGGGCACGGCGGCGCGGAGGACTGGTTCGCCGACCGGGCCGAGCGGGACGCCGCCCTGGAGCGCCGCCGGGCCGAGATCGCGTCCCTTGACGCCGGACGACCCATGGTTTCCGATGAGGGATGAACGTTTCCTGTAGTCAACAAGGGGCGAGGGTGGATCACGGATGACGGGCGTCCTGGGCCATGAGACGGCGCCGCACGACGAGCAGGGGGGCACCCCCGCTCCCGCCGCCGTCGCCGCCCTGATCGTCGAGCTGCAGAGCGTGGGCCTGCGCGTCGACGCCGATGTCGAGACACGCACCGGCGGAGCCGGACCGACCGACGCGGGCATGTTGTGGATCGAGGGCGTCCCGGTCACGGTCCCCGTCCGCACCGAGGAGGCCCGCCGCTCGCCCTACGTGCTGCGCCCCGAGGACGACGGCGGCCGGGCCATCTACCGCGACGGCCGCCGGCTTGCCGCCGTCGCGGGCTCGCGCCGTCCCCGCTACTACGACCGGACGACCGCGGACGGCATCCCGTACTGGAAGATCGCCCTGTTGCACCTGGACTCGATGGCGAGCACCGTCGTCCAGACCTGCAACTACTGGAACACCGCCGACCAGTGCCGGTTCTGCGGCATCGGCGTCTCCCTCGCCGCGGGCAGCACGATCGTCAAGAAGACCCCCGAGCAGCTCGCCGAGGTGTCGGTCGCGGCGAAGGAGCTCGACGGCGCCGTCGACGCCACCCTGACCACCGGCAGCTCCACCGCACCCGATCGCGGCGCCCGTTACGTCGCGCGGTGCGGGCGCGCGGTCAAGGACGCCTCCGAGCTGCCGGTGGAGATCCAGTTCGAGCCGCCGCGCGACCTGTCGATCCTCGACGAGGTGCACGACATCGGCGGCGCGGACGCGGTCGGCATCCACGTCGAGACCTTCGATCCGCAGGTCCTGGCCCACGTGGCCCCCGGCAAGGCGCGCACGGGCATCGAGACGTACTTCCGCACCTGGGAGCGCGCGGTCGAGCTGTGGGGCCCCGGCCGGGTGTCCACGTACGTCATCCTCGGCATGGGCGAGGACCCCGAGCTGACGGTGCAGGCGTGCCGGCGTGCCGTGGACATCGGCGTCTATCCGTTCGTCGTGCCGTTGCGCCCGGTCGCGGGAAGCCTCATGGAGGACTGGGCACCGCCGCCCGGGCCGTACAGCAACCGGATCTACTGGCAGGTCGCGGCCTACATGAGCCAGCGCGGCATGAGCGCCGCCGATGCGGTCGCCGGGTGCGCGCGGTGCCAGGCGTGTTCGGCCATCAACACCGTCCAGCCGCTGCTGCAGATCGGCCGGCGGCCGGATGCGACGGTGTGAGGAGCGACCGGTGACCCAGGTCCGGCTCGCGCCCGCCGTCAGGGCGGACTGCCGCCTCGTGGCGGACGCCGGGGAGGCCGAGGAACACCACCGCATCCGGCACGCCGTGTTCGTGGTCGAGCAGGAGGTCTTCGCGAGCAGCGACCTCGACGCCCACGACGCGCGACCCGACGTGCTGCACGCGGTCGCGTGGGTCGACGGCCGAGCGGCGGGCGTGGTGCGCCTCTTCCCCCTGGACCCGGCGACGGGCGATTGGCAGGGGGACCGCCTCGCGGTGCTCCCGGCGTTCCGCGCCGTGCGGGTGGGCGCGCCGCTCGTGCGCTTCGCGGTGGCCACGGCGGCCGCGCGGGGTGGGACGCGGATGGTCGCCCACGTCCAACAGGACAACCGTCGCTTCTTCGAGCGGCTGGGGTGGACCGCGCGAGCGTCGGAGATCTACGTCGGGCGTCCGCACGTCGTCATGGACATCGAGCTCGCTCCGCCCGGCTGACTCCGGCTCAGTGCAGGGTCGGGGCCGGGACGGCCAGCCGCCCCTTGGCCACGAAGACGGTGCGAAGCTCGGACGGCAGGCCCGCAGCGATGCGCTCGCGGGCCGCGACCCGGTCCCCCGGGGCGCCGCTCTGCGCGACGACGAGGTCCGAACGGGTGCGCGCGGCGGCGCCTGCGGCCTCCCGGTCACGCCCCAGGTGGCGCAGAGCGAGGGCCTCGTACTTCGCCGACCGGTAGGTCCGGGCCTGGTCGAGGAGGGCGTCGGCGCGGCCGGGGTCCCAGCGCGCCTGCATCTCGAGCAGCCGCATCGCCGCCCGCGGCCGGAAGGGCAGCGGCCGGTCCAGGAGCGGCGCGGCGGCCTCGACGAGGGCGCCGGCGTCGTCCTCGCGGCCCGCCAGGAGATCGCAGTCGGCGAGGGCGAGCAGGGCGTGGAGCCCCTGCTCGAGCTCGAGTGCCCCGCCGCCCTGGCGAGCCAGGTCGACGGCCAGTTCGGCGTGCTCGCGGGCCCGCCCGAGGTCGCCCAGTTCCTGCCACAGCCAGGACGTCGTGGTCTCGATCCCGGCGCGGTAGTAGCCCACGCCCGCGTCGTCGATCAGGCGGCGGGCACGGTCGAGCGAGCGCAGGGCCCCCGCGAGGTCGCCGACGTCCCCGCGGGCCAACCCGCAGAAGAACAGGCTCTGCAGCAGCGTGCGGAACTCGCCGGTGCGCGTGCACAGCGCCACCGCCCGCTCCAGCACCGCGCGGGCCTCGGCGAACCGGTCCATGTGCTGCAGGAGCGCGCCCCGGTAGGCCATGGCGACCGCGCTCGTCGCGTCGTCGGCGTCCACGGCGAGCACCTGCTGGTAGGCGTGGGTCGCGCCCGTGTAGTCGCCGTCCCAGTGCCGGACCCGGCCGAGGAGCAGCAAGGAGCTGCGCCGCGCGCCGGGTGCGGCGACGGCGGATTCGGCGAGATGGCCCGCCCGCTCGGCGAGGTCGACGGCGCCGAGCGCGTCCCGGGCCCAGAGTGCGGCCCACCCCAGCCCCTCCAGGGCGCGCGCCTCGAGCTCCTCGTCGCCGAGCTCCCGGGCGATCGTGAGCGCCCCGTCGTGGTCGTCACACGCGTCCTCGTGGCGCCCGAGGTCGCAGCGGACCCCGCCGCGCCGCAGCAGCGCCGCGGCCTCGAGTGCCCGGTCGCCCGCGCGGTGGGCCTCCTCGACCCCGGCGGTGAGGAGCTTCTCGGCCTCCGCGTGCGCGAAGACGAGGTGTGCCGCATCCGCCGCAGCCAGCCACGAACGGGCGGCCTCGGCGTGGTCCCCGGCGGCGGCGTGGTGCACGGCGGCGGCCTCGGGCCGGCCGGCGAGGAGGGCGGCGACCCGCCGGTGCCGGCTCACCCGGACCGGGAGGGGCGCCGACTCGTAGGCGATCCGCCGGACGATGTCGTTGGCGAAGCGGTAGCTCCCCCCGTCGGTGACGAGGAAACCGGCCCGAGCGGCGCGCCCGGCGCGGTGGGCGCACTCCTCCACACCCAGTTCGGTGAGTGCGGCGACGTCGTCCAGCCCGAACGACGTCCCCAGCACCGCGGCCTGGGCGAGCAGGAGCGTGACGTCCTCCGCCGTCGCCGCGAGCCGCCGCGACAGCGCCTCTTGCAGCGAGGTGGGGATGGCCGGCACCGTGCCGTTGCCGTCGGTGACGCTCTCGGGATGTCGGAGCAGCTCGCTGACCAGCAACGGCGACCCCCCGGTCCACGACGCGAACCGCTCGAGGTCCTGCTCCCGGCCCGCGCGGGCGAGCAGGGTACGCAGGGCGTCGCGGGAGAGGGCCCCCAGCTCGAGGTGGGTGGCCACGTCGCGCAGGGGCGCCGTGGCACCAGGGGTCTCCGAGGTCCGCTCGGTCGCGAGGATCAGCACCCGTCGCGTCGCCAGCCGCGTGGCCAGGAAGTGCAGGGCCTCGACCGTCCGCTCCCCGGCGTGCTCGAGGTCCTCGATCGCGAGCAGGAGCGGACGCGTCGCGGCGACCTCGCCGAAGAGCTCGGCCATCGCCTCGAGGGTCCGCCGCCGGCGGAGCTCGGAGGGCGACGCGACCGGGGCGCGGCGCGGGGCCACCTCCGGCACGAGGTCGGCCAGCGCGGCGCGGTCCCGCTCCGCCAGCAGCTCGCCGGCCCCGGGCGCCAGCCGCAGCACGACCCCACGTACCAGCTCGGCGAGCGGCTGCAGGTAGAGCGACCGCTCGGCCCCGGAGCACCGGACCACCTCGACCAGGCCGCCGCTACGCCGGGCCTCGATCCGCAGCGCGGTGCTCAGGGCGCTCTTGCCGATGCCCGCCTCGCCGGTGACGAGCACCAGGCCGCCGCGTCCGCGGACCGCGGCCGACCACGCCCGCGACAGCACGGCGAGTTCCACCTCGCGGCCGATGAGCGGACCCGGCTCGGCGGGGCCCGGGGCCACGGCCGCCTCGGAGCGGGCGCTCGCTCCCGGCTCCTGGCGCAGCGCGGAAAGGAAGACCTCGCGGGTGGCGGGGGAGGGGTCACTGCCGAGCTCGTCGGCCAGATGCCGTCGCAGCCGGTCGTAGGCGGCCAGGGCGGCGGCGTGCGCGCCGCGGCGCTGCTGCGCCTGCATGAGTGCCCGGCACGCGGGCTCGTCGAGGGGGTCCTCGGCCAGGGTCCGGGACGCCTCGTCGATCGCCGTGTCGAGGTCCCCGAGCTCGAGTGCGGCGGTGCGGCGGCAGGCCCGGGCTCGGGAGAGACCACCCGCCACCCCCTCGCGGACCTCGTCGACCCAGGTGGCCTCGGGCTGCCCGGCCAGCGGCACATCGGCGGCGAGCAGCCCCTCGGCGACCTCGGCACTCATCGCGGCGAGCGCGTGGGCGCCCTGCGCGAGCTCGCGCTCTGCGGTACCCACGAGGTCGAGCGCCTCGGTCACGTCGACCACGGTGTCCGCGTCGCGCACCAGCCGGTAGGCCCGCGGATCGCCCTCGATCCGCCGACGCCCGAGCGAGCGTCGCAGGCGGCTGACGAGGGCGGCGAGGTTGCGGGCGGGGTCGGCGGGGCGCTGGTGCTCCCACAGCAGCTCGGTGAGTGCGGCCGTCGGGAGGAATCGGCCGTGGTGTGCGGCGAGGATGCACAGGAGACGTTCGGCCTGGCCTCCGGGCACCGGCTCGTCGAGCGCACCCTCCACCGCGAAGCGGCCGACGAGCCGCAGACGGAGGAACGCCGTGGTCACCCCGGTGATCATACGACGACGTGGATGACCTGCGTCATGGTCGCGGAGCACGGCGACGGCCCACTTCGAGGCCGTGTGTGCCACCTCCGTGGTTCGACCTGTGCCCGTCACGGGTCTCCGGTGCCGACCGACGGGGCGGCGTCCCCCGCCAGCTCCTTCTCGCCGAAGAACACGGCGATGTGGTTACCGTTGTAGGGCGGGATCACGCGGTAGCCGGTGTCGGCGAAGAGTGCTCGGCTGTGCCGCTGGGCCGACCCGGCGTCGAGCCGCACACGGGCGTAGCCGAGGTCGCGCGCCGCGGCCTCGAGCGCCGCGAGCAGGGCGCGGCCGACGCCCCGCGACCGGGCGTGCGGGACGACGTACATGCGCTTGATCTCGCAGACGTCGTCGGCCAGCGGGCGCAGCCCGCCGATGGCGACGGCGTGGCCGTCGTCGTAGCCGACGAGGAAGCAGCCCCGTGGTGGGGCCATCTCCCCGGGGGTCGTGACCGACCCCGGCCGGGCGGCCCGCCCGGGGTACTGGGTGTCGAGGAGCGCGTTCAGCTCCGCGAGCAGCTCCCGGCCCGGTGAGGCGTCCGAGCGCCCGGGCCGGAACGCGAGGACCACGCCGGCCCTCAGGAGACCCCGAGCCGTTCGGCGGCCGTCCGCGTGCCGGCGACGCGGTTGGTGATCTTCTCGAACGCCACGTCCCGGGCGAAGTCCGGGGAGCCGTGGTTGGGCTTCTCGTCGATGGAGAACGGCGAGAAGCCGCAGTCGTCGGTGGAGCCCAGCTGCTGGCGGTCGATGAAGTCGGCAGCGCGGACGAGACGGTCGGCGACCTCCGCCGCGCTCTCCACCCGTGGATTCAGCGGGTTGATCACGCCGAGGTACGCCATCTGCACCACGCCGTCGGCGTCAGTGCGCAGGCTCTTGCCGATCGAGGCGTACACCGGGTCCTTCTCCCGCTCGCTGGCGAGCTGGATGAGGAAGTAACCGGCGTTGATCTTGAACATCTCCGGCAGCAGGTTGTTGTACGGGACGTCGGCGGAGTGCACCGAGTCGCGGTCGCCGCCGGGGCACGTGTGGATCCCGATCTTCGTGCGCTCCTCCGCGGAGAAGCGCGCCATCACCCCGTTGAGCAGCTCGATGAAGTGCGGGAGCAGGCCGGCGCCGGTCCACGGGTTGCGCGGGTCCTCCCGGGTGGCGAGACGACCCTCGGTGAAGTCCACCGACACGCGCGCCGCCCCGACGTCGAACGCCATCCGGATGTCCTTCTCGCACTCGTCGATCAGCTTCGCCTCGAAGTCCTCGCGGCTGTAGCCCTCCACCGGGTCCCGCAGCGGGTAGAGCAGCGCGAGCATCGACGGCGAGATGACGGCCTGCTTCATCGGCCTGGTCGTCCTACCGATCGACTTCCTCAGTGAGTCGGCCGCGTAGTTGACGTACTCGAACGGGCCCTTCACCAGCTTGGGCAGCTGGCGGCCGTGGCCGTCGGCGAAGATCGCGAAGAACTGCCCGCCCGGGGCGAGCGTCGGCGCGAGCCCGGTGCCGGCCAGGGTGTCGGTGATCGGGTAGGTCGCGAACGACGACCACCGCTGCTCGCCGTCGGAGATGATCGGGGCGCCGGTGGCCTCGTACCGGTCGATGGTGTCCTGCACCGCGGCGTCCTGCTCGGCCTCGAGGGCCGCCTTGTCGATCCTGCCCTCGTCGTAGGCCGCGTAGGCGTCCTGCAGCTTCTGCGGCCTCGGCATCGAGCCCACCGGCTCGGTCGGGATGCCGGTGGCGGTGCGGGGGTCGTAGTCGGCCATGGCGCGCTCCAGTCCGTCGTCGGTGGGGAGCGGAGCTCGACGCTATGGAGTGATCTGGATCACGTCAACCACGCTCCGTTGCCGTCGCGTGGCGCTGCGCCGTCCGGCCGAGGCGGTATCCACCGGACGCCGAGCCCGCCTCGGGACCTTCGCCCCTGCACAGCGGGGGTCGCGAAGCCTCACCGTGGGCGACACCCCGAACGCGCACGGTGCCGGAGGAGGAGTCCGTGGACGAGGACGTGTCGTCGGGCGACGGCGGCCCCGCCGCGTCGCCCCTGCGTGCCCGGCCCGACCTGCCCGTGTCCCGGCCGTTCCCACGGCCGTCCGAGCGCAGCCGCTACCAGCCCCTGCGCGGGCTGGAGGAGCTCCTCGACGACGTCCTGGGTGCGCCCGCGCCGCCGCGCTGACCGGGCGCACACGTCCCTCCTGGTCGGGACGGACGGCCCTGCCGGATGCGGACCCGCCTCGCGAGGCTCACGGCGGGCACGGCGGCGGCCGTGACCGGTGATCCCGGGAGGTCCCATGTCCGCGACGCACGAGACGCCGGGTCCGAGAGCCGACCGTCGCGTGGTGGTCGGCCTCGCCGACGACGACGCGTCGTGGGCGGCCCTGTGCTGGGCGCTGACCCGCGCGGCCCGCGGGGACGGCGCGGTCCACGCGGTCCGGGCGGTCCGCGGCGGCGATCGCGACGGGATCACGTCGGCGTGCTCGGGCGGGAGCGACCGTGCCGTGGCCGAGGTCGAGGCGACGGCCCTGCGACGGCTCGCCGGGCAGGTCGCAGGAGGCGTCGGGGGTCCCACCCCGCCGGTGTCCCTGTCGTGGTGCCGCGGACGGCCCGCGGACGTGCTGAGCGCGGTGGCCCGTGACGCGGACGCCGTCGTGGTGGGGCGTCCCGGGCGCCGTGACCGGACGGTGCGGGCACTGGTCGACCGTGCACCGTGCCCGGTCGCGATCGTGCCCCCGGGGTTCGGTGCCAGGCCGCGGCCCCGGCACGTGGTGGTGGGCGTCGACGCGACGAGCGACCCGACGGCCGCGGGCGTGGCACCGGCCCTCGAGGAGGCGCTGTGCCACGCCCGGATCGGGGACCGCGTCACGGTGGTGGCGGCCATCGATCCGGCACCCGCCGTGGCCCACTGGCCCCGCGGCCTCGAACCCTCGCCGACGGCCGACGAGCAGGCGCACGCGGCTCGGGAGGCGACGCGGGCGGTGGTGGGCCCCGCCGTCGAGCAGGCCCGCCACACGGGTGCTGCCGACCCCGGCGTGGCGGTCGCGGTCATCGGCCGCCCCGAGGCCGTGGACCGTGCCGTCCTCGGTGCTGCCCGCGACCTCGAGGCCGACGAGGTGGTCGTCCCGCGCACCGCTCACTGGTCGGCGGCCCGGCTGCTGCGCCTCGCCCGCGTGGCTCCCTGCGCGCTGACGGTCGTGCCGGACCGGCGCGCCGACCGTTCCGCGTCGATCCGGGAGACGATCAGTCCACCTCGGACAGCACCTGCTCGAGGGATCGCCGGGGTGTCGCGGGCAGCGGCTCGCTGAACGGCTCGGGCCACCCGAGGCGCAGCGCGACGACCGGGGGACGGTGGGCCCCGACGACGTTGCGGAGGCGCGCGCGGGTCTCGGGCACCTCGAGGACCTGGGTGATCGGCGTGGTGCCGAGGCCCTGGACGGTCGCCTCGAGCAGGACCGCGCTGAGCGCCTCCCCGGCCCGCAGCACGGACACCGGGTGCTCGTCGACCGCGGTGAGGATGGCCAGGGCCGATTCGTCCCGGTGGTCGGCGGTGCCGCGGGGCTGGCGCAGGGTGCCGCTCGGGAACCACCGCAGCACGAGGTCGCGGTAGGAGGGCGGTGGCCCCTCGAGGCGGGCGCCCGCGGGGATCCCGTCGCCCGCCCCCGCGTAGCGGTGGGTCCACCGCTGGAGCTCGGCGGCGTAGCCCACGTTCTCGCGCTGCCGCTCGGCCGCCTCCCGCATCGCCTCGGCCACCATGGCGCGGTCGCCGCCGAACGCCAGGTGCAGCACCCCGTCGAAGGGACGCGCCGCGTCGTCGAGCGCCTCGAGGACGTCGGTGGGTACGGACCGCGCGGAGAACCGGCGGCGGTCGGTGCGGCGGTGCTCGATGGCCGCCGCGTGCCGCCGCGTGCGGGGGTCGACCTCGCGCGTCGACGGGTGGATCCGGACACGCGCGAGGGGTCGTCCTCCGCGCTCGTCGGGCTGGTGGCGGACGTCGGCGTCCCAGCCACGGACGGCGAGCGCGACCCGCAGGTGGTGCAGGGCGCAGCCGCACCCCAGCAGCACCCCGTGCCCGCGCTCGTCGGTGAAGGGCAGGCGGCGGCCGGGATCGACGTGCAGGTCGAGGTGGTCGGGTCCCAGGACCCACCGCCACGGCTGGGCGTTGTGCTCCGAGGGCGCCCGCAACGCCCGGGCCACCGCCTCGCGCAGCGCCCGCCGCTCGGTCACCGTCTCCATCGCGGCTCCTCTCCGTGCTCCAGCACAGCCGTGCCCCGGCGGCGGGTCGAGGGCCGGAGGTCACCGACCGGGAGGGACCCCTGCCCGTGGCGGACCCGCTGTCCGCGGCCCACGCTCCTGCTCACGGGTGTGCGGCGCCGACCGGCACACCGGCCCGCCGAGGGCGCCGGGCCACTCCGGCGCCCAGGGCGTCCTGCCCCCGTGACCCCGGTCCTCGGCGACCTGGCCCTGTCGCTGGCCCTGTCGCTGGCCCTGTCGCTGGCCCTGTCGCTGGCCCTGTCGCTGGCCCTGTCGCTGGCCCTGTCGCTGGCCTGTCGCTGGTCCTGCTCGCGGGGCTGCGCCGCGTCGTGGACCGGCGGCGTCTGCGGGCGTGGGACGCGGCGTGGCGCCGCGCCACCGGCCCCGACCCGGAGACCCGGTCGTGAGTGCACTGCGGGTCCCGACCGTCGTCCCGGGCCATGCAGTCCGTTGGTCCCTGTCCGCGGCGGGGCGAACCGGCGAGCGTGGTGGCGACAGGAGGAGGTGGACCATGTCCGGTGTCCCCGTCGACGTTGCCGTCGAGGGATCGTCGTGAAGGGCGGACCGGTCGTCATCGGGGTCTCGATCGAGGGCCACGACGAGGGCGCGGTGCGCTGGGCCGCCGCCGAGGCACGCGCGCTGGGGGTGCACCTGCGCCTCGTGCACGGGGTCGTCGTGCCCCGCGGGGGCTTCCCGGGGCAGTCGATGATCGGCGTCGACCCGCGCCAGGGACTGCTCGCCCTCGGCCGCCGCGAGCTGCAGGCCATGCGTGAGGAGGCGCTCCGGACCGTCCCCGACCTCCCGGTCGAGGACGAGGTCGTCGAGAGCGAGCCCGTCGCGCTGCTGCGGGCGCACGCGCCCACGTCCTCACTGATCGTCGTCGGCAGCGACGGCTTCGGCTCCTTCGGCGAGCGCGTCCTGCGCGGGATCGCCCGCGGCCTCGCCGGCCACGTCGGCGTCCCCGTGGTCGTCGTGCCCCGGCATTGCGATGCGGAGGTCCGGGACCGTGCCGGCGGGCGGGCCCCGGTGGTGGTCGGCGACGACGGCACCGCCGGCGCCCGCGGGGCGGTGCGCTTCGCGGCCCGGCGCGCCGCCGACCGGCGTGCCCCCCTGGTCATCGTCCGGGCCGGCCCGGATGCGCGCCTGCTGCCCGAGGAGGCGCCCTCGCTCGGCACGGACCGCCCGCCCGCCGTGCACGTCGTCGTCGCCGAGGAGCGGGCCGACCGCGTCCTCGCCGACCAGGCCCGCGACGCCGAGCTCGTGGTGCTCGGGGTGGGGGAGCACGGCGTCCTGCACGCGCGTCACCGCACCCGGCCCGACCTCGTCCGGAAGGCGACGTGCCCCGTGGTGATCGCGCCGCCGGACCTGCCCGTCGAGGCCCCGACCGAGCGCGCCCGCGCCGGCGCGGCGGGGCAGGGCGCATGATGAGGGTCGGGGACCTGACGGCGCCGGCCACCACCGTCGGGCCGGACACCCCGGTCCGCGAGGCGGTCGCGCGGATGACCGCGGAGGGTCTGACCCTCCTGCCGGTGCTCTCCGGGGGCGCCCTGGTCGGCGTGCTCCACGAGGCCGACCTGCTGGGCGGACGGGTCCGGCACGCCCCCGGCGGGCACGGGAACCCGACGCGGCCGCAAACGGTCGGTGAGGTGATGGCCCGCCCGTACGGCACGGTCTCGCCCTGGACCGACCTCGCCGAGGCCGTCGTGCTCATGGCCGACCGGGGCCTGCACAGCCTGCCCGTGGTGCGCGAGGGCGTGTTCGCAGGGGTCGTCACCCGCCGGGAGGTCGCGTCCGTGCTGGGCCGCAGCGACCCGCACCTCCGCGCGGCCGTCGCCCTGCGCCTCGACGGCTACGCCGGACGGCACAAGTGGGAGGTGCACGCCCACCGGGGCGAGGTCGTCCTGTGCGACGAGGAGGACGACCCGCTCGAGCAGCACATCGCCACCGTCCTCGCCGCCGGGATCCCCGGCACCGTGCACGTGGCGACGTACCGCCGCGACGTCTGCCCCGAGCACACCGCGGCCGCCTGACCGCGCGGGGAGCGCCCACCGGCCATGCTGTGCGGGCCCGGCGTCGCCCGGGAGCGGGTCTCGACGACGAGCCGGGGTGGTCGCGGTGCGGGTGGGATGCGTCGCGGAGTTCGGCGACGCGTCGGTGATGCGGGTCGAGCGGCGGGCGGCCCCGGGCCGGCCGCGCGGGACGGACCTGCTCGTCGCGGTCGAGGCGAGCAGCATCAACGGCACCGACCTCGGGCTGCGGCGCGGTGACCTGCCGCCCGTCACGTGGGGGCGGAAGCCGTTCGTGCCGGGCTTCGACCTCGCCGGCCGGGTGCTCGCGGTCGGACCCGCCGTCACCGCGTTCTCGCCCGGCGACCGGGTCGCCGCACTGCTGCCGCACCGCGGCGGGGGCCTGGCCGAGCAGGTCCTCGTCGCGGAGGACCGGGCGGCCCGGGTCCCCGCCGGGGTGGCCGCGACCGACGCCGCGGCGCTGACCCTGGCGGGCCTGACCGCGCTGCAGGCCCTGCACCGCAGTGGCCGGCTCCGCGCCCGGCCCGGCCCGGACGGCAGCCCGCCCCGGGTGCTGGTCTCCGGGGCGGCGGGCGGCATCGGGTCGTTCGCGGTCCAGCTCGCCGCGCTCGCGGGCGCCGAGGTGACGGGCACGACGAGCGCGGGGAAGGTCGCGTGGGTACGGGACCTCGGGGCCCGTCAGGTGGTCGACCGCCGCGCGGGCGACCGGCACGCGCAGCTGGTCGACCGCGGCCCCTTCGAGGTCGTGCTCGACGCCGCGGGCCGCTCACGGCACCGCGAGCTCGCGCCGTACCTGGCGCGCGACGGGATCGTGGTGTCGGTCCGGCCGCTGCACCCCGACGTCCTGCGATCACTGCGTCCCGGGCGCGCCGACTTCGTCGCGGTGCGCACCGCGGCCCGGTCCGCCGACCTGGCGCACCTGCTCCACCTCGTCGCCACCGGCCGGCTGCGGGTGCCCGTCGAGCACGTCGTGGGGCTCGCCGACGTGGCCCGCGCCCATCACCTGGCCGAGACCGAGGGCCGCGGCAAGGTCGTCGTCGACCTCACCACCTGACCGGCCAGCAGCCCGGCCGCGGCGGCGGCCTCCAGACCGAGGTCCAGCAGGTCGGCGAGGGCCCGCACCAGGGCGTGGGGCGGTCGCACCGTGTCGGCGCCGCTCACGCGGAGCAGGACATGCGCTTGACGACGTGGAAGAAGTTGCCCGGCATCAGCTCGGGCTCGCCGGCCGTGATGTGCGGGGCACGGGTCAGCAGTTCGGTGAACAGGGCCCGGAGCTGGAAGCGGGCCAGCTGGTTGCCCAGGCAGTGGTGCACGCCCCCGCCGCCGAAGCTGATGTGCGGGTTCGGGTGGCGGGACAGATCGAGCTCGTGGGGTCGCTCGATGCGCGACGCGTCGCGGTTGGCCGACGAGTAGAACATCACCAGCTTGTCGCCGGCGGTGACCCGCTGACCGCGGAACTCCAGGTCACGCGCGGCGGTGCGGCGGAACGTCATGATGGGCGTCGCCCAGCGCACCAGCTCCTCGACGGCGCTGCCCATGCGCCCCTCGAGGTCCTCCATCAGCCACGCCCGCTGGTCGGGATGCGTGGTCAGCGCGCGCAGGCCGTGACTGGTGGACTGGCGGGTGGTGTCGTTGCCGGCGATGGTGAGCAGCACGAAGAAGGCGCCGATCTCCTCGTCGGTCAACCGCTCCCCGTCCACCTCGGCGCGGGCGAGCGCGGTGATCAGGTCGTCGGTCGGCTCCTCACGGCGCTGCGCGGCGAGCGAGGCGGCCAGGCCGTGGACGTACGTCAGCGCCTGGAACAGCCGGCCCAGGACCTGCTCCCGCCCCTCGCCGACGAGCTCGGGGTCGTTCCAGCCGGTGCCCACCTTGGCCTCATGGGCGGCCCGCTGACGGTCGCCGTCCGGCACGCCCATGATGTCGTTGATGTTGTGCATTGGCAGCAGCTCGGCGCACTCGGCCACGAAGTCGGTGGTGCCGCCGCCCTCGTCGAGCTTCGCGAGCAGGTTGTCCACCACCATCACCGCGTTCGCCCTGATGCGGTCCTCGATCCGGCGCATCTGCTTCGGGGTGAACGCCGCGGCCACCAGCCGGCGCAGCTTGGTGTGCCGCGGCGGGTCCATCCCGATGATCGACTGACCGGCCTCGACCAGCTCCGGGGGCAGGTTCTCCATGAGGATGCCGGGTCCGGACAGGAAGTCCTCGTGGCGCTTGGTGACCTCGACGAGGTCGTCGTAGGTCGTCACCGCCCAGAACCCGTGGTCGTCGGGGACCTCGAGCAGCTGATCGGAGAACGGGGGATGCCACGTGATCGTGCCCCGCTCCCGCAGGACGGCGAACGAGCGCTCCCGCTCGTCCGCCGTCGCCGACCAGAACGCCTTCGACGAGATGTCGACGTCGTCGTGGGGCCGGTCCGGCGTGCCGCTGGCGAAGCTCGTGAGGCTCTCGGTCATCGGTCCTCCCGGTGGTGGCGTCGCTGCCGCCCCCACTCTCGGAACGACCGGGCGCGCTGTCAACACATCAGGGAAAGTGTCAACCGTAATGACGAGAGGCGAGAACTGTCGTGATCTCTCGCTAGGGTGGGGTCGTGAGCAACCCGTACCGGGACGAGGCCCACCAGCGCATGCGCGAGGCCGCCCTCGACGCGGCGGCCGACGAGGTCCTCGCGCGCGGCTGGCGCGGGCTGCAGATGCAGACCGTGGCCACCCGCACGGGGGTGAGCCGCCAGACGCTCTACAAGACCTTCGGCGACAAGCACGGGCTCTCCCAGGCCCTCGTGCTGCGCCACGCCCACCAGCTGCTCGAGCAGGTGGCCGCGGCCATGGCCGACCGCACCACGCTGCGCGGCCGCTGGGCGGCCGCGGTGCAGACCACCCTCGCGGCCGCCGAGGGCGACCCCCTGGTCAAGGCCGTCCTGCTCAGCGACTCCAGCGACGAGTTCCTCCCGCTGATCACCACCCGGGGTGCGCCGGTGCTCGAGCTCGCCCGCCGGGGGCTCACCGCCCTCGTCACGGACCACCACCCCGACCTCGACCCCGACCGCGTCGAGACCGCGGCCGACGCCGCCGCCCGGATGACCCTGAGCCACCTCGTCCTGCCCCAGCAGCCCGTCGAGGAGACCGCCGCGGACATCGCCGAGATCGTCACGCGCTACCTCGAGCGGGGTGCCTGAGGGCCGGCCCGGATTCCGTCCGCGCAGGGTGCATCCACCGGCCGGGCCGGGGCCGTAGTGGGGGTGTCCGCTCATGGCCCCACCCGCCAGAGGAGATTCGATGCGCCGCATCGCCCGCGCCACCGCCGGTGCCCTGTTCGCGTCCGCGATCGTCCTGGGAACCGCCGGCACCGCCGCCGCCCAGGAGCAGGAGACCGGCACCGTGTACGTCGTGCACGGCATCCCCGACACCCCGGTCGACGTCTACGTCGACGGGGAACGCGCCCTCGACGACTTCCAGCCCGGCACCACCGAGGGCCCGCTCGACCTGCCCGCCGGCCCGAAGCAGGTCGCGATCTACCCGGCCGACGCCGCCGACGACTCCGGGGAGGCCCTGCTCTCCGGCGAGGCCGACGTCCCGGCCGGCGGCAACGTCACCCTCGCCGCCCACCTCACCGCCGAGGGCCAGCCGACACTGTCGCCGCTGGTCAACGAGGTCGGCGAGGTCCCCGCGGGTGAGGCCCGCGTCGTCGTCCGCCACCTCGCGGCGGCCCCGGCCGTCGACGTCCTCGCCGGCGGCGAGCCCGTCGTGCAGGGCCTGACCAACCCGAACCAGGAGGCCCTCGAGGTGCCCGCCGGCACCGTCTCGGCCTCCGTCGCCGCGGCCGGCACCACCGAGCCGGTGATCGGTCCGGCGGAGCTGTCGCTGACCGAGGGCACGACCACCTTCGTGCACGCCATCGGTTCCCTGGAGCAGGACAGCCTCGAGCTGGTGACCTTCACCGTCAACGGCGGTGACTCCGCGCCGCACGGCGTGCCCGCCGGCGCCCCGTCGGGCGCCCCGGCGGAGAGCTTCCCGGCCGGCTGGGCCGCGCTCTCCGTGGCCGGTGTCGCGCTCGTCGGGTTCTCGCTCGCCCGCCTTCGCACCCTGGGCCGGCGCTGAGCGGTCGTGCCCCTGCCCTGGCCGGGCTGGTCGTCGGCCTCGTGCTGGCGGCCGGCCCGGCCTGGGGCGGACTCGTCGACGTCCTCCACGACGTCCCGCCCGCCGCGCCGGCCACGGCTCCCGCCGTGGTCGGCGCGCCGGCCGTCGGGGACCCCGCGTCCCCGGCGGTCCCCGCGCGCGCGGCGTCGACCGGCGAGCCCGTCCGCGTCCGCGCGGCATCCGTGGGCCTCGACGCGCCCGTGGTCGGGGTGGGCGTCACCGACGACGGGCTGATGGAGGTGCCCGAACGCGTCGCCGAGGTCGGCTGGTACCGCTTCGGCCCGCGCCCCGGCGCCCCCGACGGCTCGGCCGTGCTGGCCGGCCACGTGGACGACCGCGTCCAGGGCGAAGGTGCCTTCGCCGACCTGTCCCGGATGCGTCCCGGCGACGAGGTGGCCGTGGACGGGTCCGCCGGCCCCGTCGTGCTCCGGGTCACCGAGGTCCGCACCTACACCAAGGACACGCTGCCGCTCGCGGACCTGTTCCGGGAGACCGGTCCGCCGCGCCTCGTGCTGGTGACCTGTGACGGACCCTTCGACACCGACGCGCGGAGCTACCGTGACAACCTCGTGGTGTACGCCGAGCCCGTCTGAGGGCGAGTTGGCCGGTGGGGGGTTTCGACCGTTTCGTCCGCGGACACCTCGATCGGGTGAGGAGTGTGCGGTGAGCGACGGGATAGCGCCGTCCGGGCGCTCCTCCGTCACGGCCCTCACCAGTCCCGTGTCCGACGACGACCGCATCGGCCACGCCCTCGCCCGCGGCGAGGCGACGGCCCTGCGGGAGGCCTACGACCGGCACGGCGGCTGGGTCCTCGCCAGCGCCCGCCGCAGCCTCGGCTCCCTCCACGACGCCGAGGACGTCACCCAGCAGGTCTTCGCCGACGCCTGGCGCGGGCGGGCGGGGTTCGATCCCGCCCGCGGCGTCCTCGGCGCGTGGCTGGCCGGTATCCTGCGCCGGCGGGTCGCCGACCGTCTGGGCGCCCGCGGACGGGAGGCGGGGCTCGGCATGCGCGTCGACGTCGCCGAGACCGAGGGCACCGAGGGATGTGCTCCTCGCGACCTCGCCGCCGCGGAGCCGCCCCTGGCGGACCAGGTGGTGGAGACCCTCCTCGTCGCCGACGAGCTCGCCCGGTTGCCCGCCGACCAGGCACGGGTCCTGCGCTTGGCGGTGCTCGACGAGCTCACCCATCAGCAGGTCGCGGCCGCGACCGGGCTCCCGCTCGGCACGGTCAAGAGCCACGTGCGCCGGGGGCTCGCCAGGCTGCGACGACGGTGGGAGGCCGACGGTGTCGCACCCGACGGCTGACCAGCTCACCGACGCCGCGCTGCCCGGAACGCCGACCGACCCCGACGTGGCCGCCCACCTCGGCGACTGCGCGAGCTGCGCCGCCGAGGTCGCCGCGCTGCGCCGGACGGTGGGTCACGCCCGGGACGGTGTGGGCCTCGACGTGGCGCCCCCGCCGCGACCCGAGGTCTGGGACGGCATCCTCGCCCGCCTCGGGGACGACGCGCCGGGCACACCCGCGCCACCCCCCGCCGCCCGGCCGGGGGCCGCCACCGGGACGCGGGTCCCGCGCCGATCCGGGCGCCGCCTGCTCGCCGCGGGCCTCGCCGGGCTCGTCGCCGTGGCGGCGGTCCTCGCTGCCGTCGTCCTCGCGGGCACCCCCGACAGCTCGCCCGCCACCACCCGCGTCACGCTCGTCGCGGCGCGCCCCGGCGTCGCGGGTGAGGTCGTCGGCGGCGGGCAGACGATGCACGTCGAGGTCACGCTCCCGGAACCCGTGCCCGCCGGGGCCGACCTCGAGGTGTGGGACATGGGAGGGGGGACACCGCGGTCCCTCGGCGCGCTGCAGCCGGTCGACGGCCGGGCGCACTGGGTCGGCGACCTCACGCTGCCCGGGGAGGGCCCGATGCCCCCGCTCGACGTCTCCCTGGAGCCGCCCGGGTCGGGTCCCGGTCACTCCGGGCTCAGCCTCGCCCACACGCCCTGACGCCCTGACGCCGCCCCGGGGTCAGACGGGGTGGAGACGGTCCCGGCCGTCGCCGCTCCCGGCGCCGGCGTCGTGGTCCTCGGAAGCCCCCACCGCGCGCCGCGGGATGACGAGGACCGGGACCGCGGACTCGTGCACGCACCGGGCGCTGACCGACCCCAGGACGGCGGACGCCGCGCGGCCGCGACCGCGGGAGCCCACCACCAGCAGGTCCGCGTCGCGGGCGGCGTGGAGCAGGATGCCGGCCGCGTCGGGCCCCTGGCGCAGGTGGAGGTCGACGGCCGGGCCGTCCTCGTCCACCAGGCGTCCGACCGCCTCGGTGAGCCGGCGATGCGCGACGCCCTCCATCTCGGCCATGTGCACGCCGGTCGCCTCGTCGTCGGCCGCCACCGCCGCGTCCCAGACGTCCCGCAGTTTCCACGCCCACACCACCCGCAGCCGGCTGCCGATCCGCCGGGCCAGCGAGGCGGCCCACCGCACGGCCTCCTCGGCCTCCGGGGACCCGTCGTAGCCGGCGACGATCAGGGCGACCCCGTCGGCGCGTGCAGGATGCGCGGTCGGTTCCTCGTCCACACCGTCGAGGATCGCGGTCGGGGCCGACCGGGACCAGGGTCGTCCGGCCCGGCCTCCCCGGCCCGAGGGCCCGTCGGGGCCGAGCGGGCAGCGGCGCTCGCGGTGCCCTGCGCGTTGACCTAGCGTGGACGGGGGCTCTCCCGGGTGGACAGGAGGAGCCCCCGGGACGGCGCCACGCCGGAGAGGACGCGATGCACGACCAGCGACGCGTGCTGTTCCTGCAGCACCAGGACGACTGCGGACCCGGATACCTCGGTGATCGCGCCCGGGAGCTCGGGTTCTCGGTGGAGGTCGCCGACCTCGTCCGCGAGGCGTGCCCCACCGGGGCGGGCCGGTTCGCCCTCGTCGTGTGTCTCGGCTCCGACGACTCCGTGCTCGACGAGTCCGTGCCCTCCCTCGCCCCCGAGCGCGCGTTGCTCGAGGACGCCGTGGCCCGGGGCGTGCCGGTCCTGGGGGTGTGCTTCGGCGCGCAGCTGCTCGCCACGGTGCTGGGCGGCCGGGTCCGTCCGCTCGACCGCCCCGAGATCGGCTGGCTCGACGTCGAGACCCGCGTCCCCGAGGTCCTCGCGCCCGGACCGTGGCTCGTCTGGCACCTCGACGCCTTCGAGTGCCCGCCCGGCGCCGAACTGCTCGCCTCGACCGACGTCGCGGTGCAGGCGTTCCGCCGGGGGCCGCACCTCGGGGTGCAGTTCCACCCCGAGGCCACCCCGGAGAGCGCGAGTGCGTGGGCGGCGAAGTACGGCGAGGCGCTGGCGTCGGCCGGGGTCGACGGCGCGGCCCTGCTCGCCGAGACCGACCGACGCCGCGACGAGGCCCGCGAGCGCGCCGCGGCGTTGCTCGACCGCGTCGTCAACGGCGTTTCTCCTGGGCAGACGAGGTCTATCCTCGCGTCGTGACGTCTGCGACCGACGATGCGGGGGACCCGGCGACCGGGGTGGACCCGGAGGGACCGCTCGCCGCGCTCGCGCCGGGCCCCGGCGAGCTCGAGCAGATGATCGCGGCGCGCACCCGGGAGTACCGGATCGCCAAGGGCCTGACGATGACCTCGCTCGCGCAGCGGGTGGGCATGTCGAAGGCGATGCTCTCCAAGATCGAGAACGCGCAGACGTCGTGCAGCCTCTCGGTCCTGTCCCGCCTGGCCGCCGCGCTCGAGATCCCGGTGACGGCCCTCTTCCGCGGCATCGACTCCGATCGGGAGGCCGTCTTCACCCCGGCCGGGCACGGCGCGGAGATCGTGCGGCGGGGGAGCAACGTCGGGCACCTGTACCGGATGCTCGGCCAGCTCCGCGGGCAGGGCAAGCGCCTCGAGCCCCTGCTCTGCACGCTGACGGAGGCCAGCGAGGTCTTCCCGCTCTTCCAGCACCCGGGCACCGAGTTCATCTACATGCTCGACGGCGTCATGCGGTACGTCCACGGCGAGGCGCGGTACGAGCTGCACGCGGGCGACTCGCTGATCTTCGACGGCGAGGGCCCGCACGGGCCCGAGGAGCTCGTCGAGCTGCCGATCACCTTCCTCACGGTGACCGGGTACGGCCACATGCCCGACGGCGTCTGATCCTCACCGGCGCTTCGCCGCCTCCTCCGCGGCGAGGACCGTGTTCTGCACCAGCCACACGTCGGTGACCGGTCCGACCCCGCCCGGCACGGGCGTCGCGGCCCACGCCGCCGCCACCGCACCCGGGTCGACGTCCCCGACCAGCCGCGTCCGGCCGGTTGCCGGTTCCGGCACGGGGTTGATGCCGACGTCGAGCACGACCGCGCCCGGCGCGACGTGCTCGGCGCGGATGAGCCCGGGTACCCCGGCGGCCACGACGAGGACGTCGCCGAGGGACGTGTAGCGCGCGAGACGGCCCGTGCGGCTGGTGTTCTCGTCACACGAGACCACGGTCGCGCCGCGGGCGGAGGCGAGGGAGATCAGGGGCTTGCCGACGTTGTTGCTGCGCCCCACCACGCAGACCGTGGAGCCCCGGTACCAGGCGTCGCGGTCCGTCCCGGCCTCGTCGAGCCACGAGTCCAGCAGGTGGAAGACCGAGGCGGGGGTGGACGGGACGAACCGCGGCGTGCCGAGGGCGAGCAGCCCGGCGTTCTCGGGGTGGACGGCCTCGATGTCCTTGGCCGGGTCCAGAGCGGTGAACAGCTCGCCCTCGTCCAGGTGGGCCGGCAGGGGCCGCAGGACGAGGATCCCGCTCACCAAGGGATCGTCGCCGAGCCGGGCGAGGAGCTCCAGGACCTCCCCCCGCGACGCGTGGGCGGGCAGGTGGTGGTGCCGGTGCTCGATGCCGACGGCCGCCGCCGCCCGCTCCAGGCGCCGGGCGTAGGCGCCGGCCGCGTAGTCCGTGCCCACCAGCACCGTGGCCAGCCCGCAGCGCACGCCCAGCTCCGCGAGCCGCACCACGTCGCACGCCACCCGCCGCTGCAGGGCGCGCGCCCGCGCCCGCCCGTCGATCAGCGCCGGCCCGCCGCGGGACATCGCCCTCGTCAGCTCCCTCGGTCAGTGCCCGTCCGGTGGCTCCCAGCCCTCGAGCTGGGGGGGCGTCCAGTTCTCGCCGACGGTGGGGGAGTTCCGCAGCCACGAGCCGAGCTCGGGCTGGGGGAACTTGGCGTGCCGGTACTTCAGCCATACCCCGTACGAGTTGCCCTCCTGCAGGTGCTTGATCAGGACCTTGCGGGCGTACTCGTCCTCCCGCCCGGGGGGGATCTCAAAATGGATCTTGAGGAACGCGTTGGTGTACCGGTCGAAGACCGCCGGGATGCCGTCCTCGCTCATGAGGTGGATGTCCTCGAGCCAGTTCAGGTCCTCTCCGGGCGTCGCGGCCATGAGGTCCACGTCGTCCACCAGCGTGCGGTCGAACTGGTAGGGGAACGTGCGCCCGGTCAGTTCCTCGGTGTCGATGCCGGCGCGGGTCGTCAGGTGCCGGGCCGACAGGTCGAACAGGTCAGACATCGCGCGAGCCACCTCCGTCGTTGGCGACGTGCTTCTCGAGCAGGGTCTTGATCTCGTGGAGCGTGCGCTCCTCGGTGACGCCGGGGACGTAGTTCGTCCCGGCGAGGGGCACGCGCGCCATCGCCGCGGCCTCGGTGGTGAGCGCGCACAGGTCCTCGGGCTCGAGGCTGTGGACGTCGGTCTTGCCGCACGCCCGGGCGAGCATCTGCACCTCGAGCGTCAGGGTGTGCAGGAAGTTGTAGACGCGCTCGGCGCCCTGTTCGACGTCGAGGCGCTTGCGCAGCTCGGGGTCCTGGGTGGTGATGCCGACCGGGCAGCGACCGGTGTGGCAGTGGTAGCAGGAGCCGGCCTTCACCCCCAGCGTCCCCTCGTAGTCGGTGATCCCCGGGAGCTCCTTGTTGCAGTTGAGGGCCATCAACGAGGAGTGACCGATGGCGACCGCCTTCGCGCCGAGCGCGATGCACTTGGCGATGTCCCCGCCGTTGCGGATGCCGCCGGCCACCACGAGGTCGATCTCGTCGGCCAGCCCGACGTCCTCGAGGGCGCGGCGCGCCTCGGGGATCGCGGCCATCAGCGGGATGCCGGTCTCCTCGGTGGCGAGATGCGGCCCCGCGCCCGTGCCGCCCTCGGCGCCGTCGAGGTAGATGATGTCCGGCCCGCACTTCGCGGCCATGCGCACGTCGTCGTACACCCGGGCCGCGCCGAGCTTGAGCTGGATGGGGACCTGGTAGTCGGTCGCCTCGCGGACCTCCTGGATCTTCAGGGAGAGGTCGTCGGGCCCGAGCCAGTCGGGGTGCCGTGCCGGGCTGCGCTGGTCGATGCCGGCCGGCAGCGAGCGCATCTCCGCGACCTGCTCGGTGACCTTCTGGCCCATGAGGTGGCCGCCCAGCCCGACCTTGCAGCCCTGGCCGATGAAGAACTCGATGGCGTCGGCGAGCATCAGGTGGTGCGGGTTGAACCCGTACCGGCTCTGGATCACCTGGTAGTACCACTTGGTGGACAGATCGCGCTCCGGCGGGATCATCCCGCCCTCGCCGGAGCACGTCGCGGTACCCGCCATGGAGGCGCCCTTGGCGAGCGCCATCTTCGCCTCCAGCGACAGCGCGCCGAAGCTCATCCCGGTGATGTAGACGGGGATGTCGAGCTCCAGCGGCTTCTGCGCGAAGCGCGCGCCCAGCACGGTCTTCGTGTCGCACTTCTCGCGGTATCCCTCGATCACGAAACGGGTGAGGGTGCCCGGCATGAACATGAGCTGGTCCCAGTGCGGGATCGGCTTGAACATCGAGAAGCCGCGCATCCGGTACCGGCCGAGCTCGGCCTTCGTGTGGATGTCGTTGATGACCTGGGGGTTGAAGATGCTGCTCTGGCCCAGGACATGGGGGTTCGGGCTGGCGTTCGGCGACGTCATCGAGGTACTCCTGAATACCCGTCCGGGCCGGACGGTTGCGTGAGTGGTGGCGCGGGCGAGCGGTGCGGCCGTCAGAGCACGAGCTTGCGCTCGCTGGGCTCGAGGTTGTCGTAGTTCCACAGCTTCTTCCCGCACACGAACTTCCGGAACGACGCGGGGCGGTCCATGCCGTAGATGCGGAACTTGCGGTCGATGAGCTCGTCGTCCTCGGGCGTCATCTCCGCCTCGACGCAGTCCACCCCCAGCGAGGCGACCGCGCCCCCGACGTAGATGGCGCCGTCGTACATCGAGTCGCCCATGCCGGGGCCGGCGTCGCCGCAGATGATCTGCCGGCCCCGCTGCATCATGAATCCCGTGAGCGCGCCGGCGTTGCCGCCGACGATGATCGTGCCGCCCTTCTGGTCGATACCGGTCCGGGCACCGACGTGGCCGCGGATCACGAGATCGCCGCCGCGCATCGCGGCCCCGGTCAGCGACCCGGCGTTCTTGTCGATGACGGTGACGCCCGACATCATGTTCTCCGCGACCGACCACCCGACCCGGCCCGTGATGTGGATTTCCGGGCCGTCGCCGAGGGTGGCACCGAAGTAGCCGACGCTGCCGTCGATGGTGATCCGGCAGCGCGTCAGGATGCCGACCGCGACCGAGTGCTTGGCGCCGGGGTTCTCGATGGTCACCTCGGGGATCTGCTCGCCGTAGACCAGGCGACGCAGTTCGAGGTTGATCTGGCGGGGACTGAGATCGGCGGCGTCGAAGACGGCGGTGTCGCCCTCGATGCGGGCCGTCTTCGGCGCCTCGACGTCGGGCTCGGCCAGCCCGCGGATGTCGTTGCGCGACCGACGCGTGCTCATCGCGACCACACCAGCACCTCGGACTCGTAGGGGTCGTAGGAGTCGATCTCCTGGGGGAGGACGGCGCGGATGGCGCTCTCCTCGGACGCGAGCGCGACCATGCCGTCGCCCTCGTGCAGGACCAGGGGCTTCGCGGCCATCTCGTCCTTGGCCATCCCGAGGCTGTCCTCGGTCACGACGAGGTAGGTGAAGACGCCGTCGAGGTCGGAGAGGCTCGTCTTCATGGCCGTCTCGAGGCTCATCCCGTCGGCCAGACGTTCCGCGAGGTACACCGCGATGATCTCCGAGTCGCACTCGGACTGGAACCGGTGACCGTGGCGCTCGAGGCGCCGGCGCCACTGGTGGTAGTTGGTCAGCTGGCCGTTGTGCACCACGGCGACGTCGGAGAACGGGTAGGCCCAGTACGGGTGCGCGCCGGCGATGTCGACGTCGGACTCGGTGGCCATCCGGACGTGGCCGATGGCGTGGGTGCCGCGGAACTCCCCGAGCCGGTAGGAGTCCGACACGGTCCGGGCGTCGCCCAGGTCCTTGACGATCTCCAGGGAATGGCCCAGCGAGAGCACCTCGCAGCCGGGGATGTTCTCGATGTAGTCGGCCAGCGGCTTCAGTTCGCCCTCGTACCGGAAGCTCGCGCGGTAGGCGTAGGCGGACTCGCCCTGCACCCGGTCGACCGTCGCGCCCACCTTCGACAGCCGTGACTCCACCTCCCGCCGGCTGCGCTCGAGCCGCTCGCTGAAGTCGAAGTCGCTCGTCTCGTTCGGGTCCGCCAGCTTGAACCGCATCACGAGCAGTTCGCTCGGCTCGCCGTAGAGCGCGTAGCCCGCCGAGTCCGGGCCGCGGTGCTTCATCGACTGCAGCATCCTGGTCATCTCGGCGCCCACGTCGCCCGGCCCGTCGGTGTGGATGATCCCGGCGATCCCGCACATGGTCGTCCTCCTCGTCGTGCTCGTCAGCAGTTCTGCGGGGTCAGGGCAGGATGTCGAGGTATTCCTTGACGTCCCAGTCGGTGACCGTCGCGCAGAAGCGCTCCCATTCGTCGCGCTTGTAGTGCTCGAACACGCGGTACATGTCCCCGGGCATGGCGCTGCGCACGACCTGGTCGGCGTCGAGCGCCCGCAGCGCGTCGCCGAGGTTCATGGGGATGTTCTTGACCTCCTTGCCCTCGGCCATCGCGTTGTAGATGTTGCGCTCCTCGGGCGGCCCGGGGTCCAGGTTGCGCTGGATGCCGTCGGCCATCGCCTTGATGAGCGCGGCGAACGAGAGATACGGGTTCACCGCCGAGTCGACCGAGCGGTACTCGAAGCGGTCCGGAGCGCTCACCCGCAGCGCGGTCGTGCGGTTCTGGAAACCCCAGTCCGCGTAGAGCGGCGCCCAGAACCCGGCGTCCCAGAGCCGGCGGTAGGAGTTGACCGTCGGGGAGGTGACGCACGTGAGCGCGGACAGGTGCTCGAGGACGCCGCCGATGGCGGCGAGCCCGATCTTGCTCGGCATGCGCTGGTCGTCGCCCTCGGGGAGGAAGACGTTGGTGTCGCCGTCCCACAGGGAGAGGTTGTGGTGGCACCCGTTCGCCGACACGCCCATGAACGGCTTGGGCATGAAGCAGGGGAAGGCGCCGAACTCGCGGCCCACCTGCCGGCAGATCTGCCGGTAGGTCGTGAGGCGGTCGGCGGTCTGCTCGGCGCGGTCGAACTGCCAGTTGAGCTCGAGCTGACCGGGGGCGTCCTCGTGGTCGCCCTGGATCATGTCGAGGCCCATCGCCTGGCCGTACTCGATGACCCGGTGGATGAGCGGCTGCAGCTCGCTGAACTGGTCGATGTGGTAGCAGTACGGCTTGGTCATCCCGTCGACCGACGGCGTGCCGTCGGGGTTGAGCTTGAGCCACATCATCTCGGGCTCCGCGCCGACCCGGAGGTGGAACCCGGTCTGCGACTCGAACTCCGTGTGGATGCGCTTGAGGTTCCCGCGACAGTCCGACGTCAGGTAGGCGCCCGGCTCCTCCGCCTCCTCGCGCCCGCGGAACAGGGTGCAGAACACGCGAGCGGTCTTCGGGTCCCACGGCAGGACCTGGAACGTCTCGACGTCGGGCAGGCCGACCAGCTCACAGGCCTCCGCGCCGTAACCGATGTACTCGCCGTGGCGGTCGGTGAACAGGTTGGCCGTCGACCCGTAGACGAGCTGGAAGCCCTTCGACGCGAAGCGCTCCCAGTGGGTCGCCGGGGCACCCTTGCCCATGATCCGGCCGGTGACGCTGACGAACTGGTAGTAGATGTACTTGACGTCCTGATCGTCGATCGACCGTCGGATCGCGCGGACGGCGTCGTCACGCCCGTCCTGGGCGAGGAACGTCTCGAGATCGGTGGTCATGGGCGGGCCCTCCCTGGGTCGCGGACGCCAGAACTGTGAACGCGGCCACGCCGAGTAGACTCTGTTCACCCTGAAGAGACAACCCCGTGGCGGCATCTCGTGCCGATCGGTCGGGGCGTGTCCCTCCGACGGCCGCCGCCGGAGGGGCGACGGCCGTCGGCGCGCGGCCGCAGGGGAGCAGGGGAGTGCCCCGACCTGCCGGGGCGCTCGGCACGACGTCAGTGCGCCGCGCTCTCCGGACGGCCCGGGCCGCCCGCGTCACTCGTCGCGCTGTGCCGGCTGCCCGTCGGGGACGCCGTCGCGCCGGTCGCCGACTCGGAGCCCGCGGACGGACCGGTGTCGCTCGACCCGGAGGTGGCGAGCGCCTGCTCGTCCGCGAGCGATTCGGTGCCGCCCTGCTGCAGGACGCGGGACATCCCCACCCGCTGGTAGAGCTCCAGAGCCCGTCGGTACTCCTGGTTCTCGATCACGATCTGCCGGACGTGCCAGGCCAGCCACAGGACGATCCCCACCACGACGAGGAGGACCTCGGAGCCCACGAAGGGGTAGAGCGCCCCGATGTCCTGGGGGTTCGAGAACGAATCGAGTCCGGTACCCATCTCTCTCTCCTACCTCCTCGTGTCCTCGCGAGCGACGGACCCGGCGGGGCCCGTCCCGTTCGACGAGGAGCCGTCCATGGCCTCGGCGAGCGCACGCTCGTCCGCGGCGACGCCGTCGACGACGTCGGCGCCCCGGAAGTACGGGTACGACGGGCTGTGCTCGTGGGCGTCGAGACCGGCCAGCTCGACGGCGCGGGGCACCCGGAGCAACCCGAACGCGTCCAGCAGCTTGGCGACGGCGAACGCGGGCAGGAAGCCGAGGACGCCGAACATGATGAGCGCGCCGATCAGGTTGCCGAGCGGGTTGACGGCCGGCCAGCCCTCCGGGGTCGTGAACCAGGCGGTCACGCCCTCGACCGGGGCGGCAGCGGGATAGCCCCAGAGCATGAAACCGGCCACGACGACCCCGAAGGTGCCCGCGTAACCGTGCACCGCCACCGCGCCCACCACGTCGTCGAGCTTGAAGCGGCGCTCCACCCAGAAGTGGAGCTTGTAGATGATCACGACGCCGATCGCCGCCAGGATCATCGACTGGAGCGGGTGGTAGAGATCGTTGCCCGCGGACGTGGCGATGATGCCGGCCAGGCCGCCGGAGAACGTCCAGAACGGGTCCCCCCGGCTCACGAGGTACGCGGCCAGGATCCCGCCCGAGAGCGACATCAGGAAGTTGAACGTGATGCCCGAGAGCGTCGTCGGCATCCCGTAGATGTTGGTGGCGGAGAGGTACACGCCTTCGGTGGAGATGTTGGCGATCGGGATGTTGCAGGCGACGTAGAAGCCCCAGAAGCCCGTGTAGATGATGAACAGGCCGACGCAGCACATCCACACGTTGTGGGGCTTGATGTCGCGGACCTCGCCCCGGGGTCCGAACTTGCCGATCCGGGGACCGATCACGAGGATCACACCGAGGACCGCTCCGCCGGCGATGCCGTGGATCACGCCCGAGGCGTAGGCGTCGTGATAGCCCATGACCTGGACCATCCACCCCTCGGGGTGCCATCCCCAGGCCGCGTCGATCACCCAGGTGACCGAGCCGACCATGGTCCCGAGGATGAGGAACGCGCCGGTGCGGCCCCTCTCGAGCACGGCCCCGGAGACGATGGCGGCGGCCGTCCAGGAGAACAGCAGGAACGCGGCCCAGAAGACGCCGTTGAGGCGGTCCTGCAACTCGGGCGCCATCAGGGGCGACCAGGGCGCCGCCGTCTCGCCGGCGCCGTCCAGGATGCCGCCGGTGATCCCGGGCCCGCTCGGGATGGCGTTGTAGAGCCACCACCCGAAGAAGAAGAAGGTGATGGTCACGAGCGGGATCACCATGAAGTGCTTCATCAGGGTGCGCTGCATGTTCTTGGGGCGCACCGCGGCGATCTCGTAGGTCGAGAAGCCGACGTGGATGAGGAACATCAGGGCGACGGTCACCCAGTAGTAGAACTCGGTGAAGATGATGGTCAGGGCTTCGATCGGGTCCTGCATCCGTGCTCGCTCCCTGAGTTCGTCGACGAGGAACGTCCTCCTCGGTCCGGAGACCGACGGTCCGGGTCCGGTCCGGTAGCCACGACACGACACGACAGCTTGGAATGCACGGCTCTCGCGGCGGGTGGCCGCGTGCGCGGGAGCCAGGGGCCAAGGTCTGCATCTAGGACCAAAGGTCATCTGACCAGCGCTTCTGACCTGTGTCAAGGGTCACACAACCCTGTTGATGCACAGTCAACCCCGTGCCGTCCTGCGGGAGCGTCCTCGATGTGTTGAACCGGAGGGGACGCCGTTCACTGCACTGTTTACAGGAGGCGTCCCGCCGAGCATGATCTGCGTCACACACGGACGCGATCCCTCCAGGAGCTTGTCGTGGCTTCAACCCTCGCGGCCCTCTGGCCGGCCACCACTGCGGGCCAGGTCCTCCCGGCGCAGCCCGTCGTCCCCGACCCCGTCTTCCCCGACCAGGTGACCACGAGCTCCCTGCTCCAGAACGTCGTCTACGCGTCGGGGACGGTGGGGGCGATCTTCATCCTCGCCGGGATCCTGCTGATCGACCTCGGGGGCGTGCGGCGCGTCAACGTCTTCGACGGCGTGATCCAGAAGCTCATCGGCTTCTTCATCGGCTTCGCCACGTACTTCCTCATCGGCTTCGCGATCTGGAACTGGCAGTACTACGTGGCGTTCGAGGTGCCCAACCCGTACTGGCAGTCGATCTCGGACTGGTGGCTGGGTGGGTCGTTCGCCAACGAGCTCGCCCAGTACGCCGACCCGGAAGCGGGCATGGGAACCGGTGCGGCGCGGAACAACCAGCAGATCTTCATCTTCTTCCTGGCCTGCTTCGCCGGCATCATCAACGTCCTGATCCACCTCGGTGTCACCGAACGCATCAAGCCCGCCGCCTACTTCGTCGTCTCCTTCGTGGCCGCCATCGTCTCCTCGGTGCTGAGCTGGCTGACCTGGGGATCCACGGGCCCGCTGACCAACCTCGGCTTCCACGACTTCTTCGGTTCGGCCTTCGTCTACGTGTTCGCCGGCGTGGTGGGGATCGTGCTCGCCCGTCGCCTCGGGCAGCGCCCCGGCATGTACCGGCCCCATCCGCGGGTGCCCGAGTACCGGAACTACAACCTGGGCCTCACCGTCGTGGGACTGGTCGTCGTCTTCGCCGGCCTCCCGATGGTCATCCTGTCCTGCGGCTTCTTCGTGGACCCCGAGGCGTTGTTCATCGGCATCAACATGTCCGACACCAGCGTCGGCATCGCGTTCAACAACTTCGCGCTCTCCTGGGCCGGCGGCGCCCTGACCGGGGCCCTGATCGCCTATCGGACGAGGAAGTACATCTACACACTCCTCGGACCACTGGCCGGTTACCTGTCGGGTGCCCCCGCCTTCGACATCTACCGTCCGTGGCAGATGTTCCTGGTCGCGCTGATCGCGCCGTTCGTGGCGTACGCGGTCTACGAGTGGACGCAGCGCCGGGAGTTCGACGAGCACAAGCTGGCACCGGTGCTGGTCGGGACGGGGGCCTACGGGATCCTCATGGTGGGCCTCGTCGCCTGGGGCACGCCGCAGGGCGGGTACATCGGGATCGACTCGGGGCCGTACGCGTTCCAGAACGCGCAGGTCAACGTCCTCTGGCAGCTCATCGGCCTCGCGGTGGCCGTGGCCATCGGCCTCGCGACCGCGACGGTCCTGGCCTGGGTCCTCGAGCGGACCATCGGGCTGGGCGTGTCCGAGGAGGTCCAGGTCGAGGGCTACGACCGCCACTACTGGGACCTGACCCACGACGACGCGACGCCCGCCGCCGACACCACCCCCACGCCGGACACGGTCGCGGACGTCGTCGCGACACCCTCCTCCCCGTCGGGTGGCGGCAGCGCGCGCCAGCCCAGCTGACCCGCCGCCGAGCTCCCGAGCGGTCTCGCCGAGGTCCGGGGCCGCTCTCCCCGAGAGGAGATGAACGCCGTGGTGGCACCGACCGCAGCCGAGCCCGTCGTGGCGTCCCGTCGCCTCCTGCTGCCCGGTCTGCTCGACCCCGTCCCGGGCCTCGAGACGTACTGGGTCCGCCCCGGAGGCATCACCGCCGTGCGGGTGCACGGGGGCGACGCGGTCACCGTCGTCGACCGGCAGGGTCGCCAGCGGGCCGAGGTGACCGCCCTCAGACCGGACGGGACGGATGCGCGCGACCTCCTCGGCCTCACCGCCGACGCGCCGGCGACGGCCCTGCGGGCGCTGGCCGCCGCGGCCGCGCCCGGGGCGGTGGAGGACCCAGTGCTCGCCGCCCTGCTGGCCCACGGCCTCGACCCGGGGGAGCTGCGCGCCGCGGTGCTGTTCGGGGAGTGGTCGCCGGCCGGGTCCCGCGAGACGTTCCGCGTCGCGGGGCCGGGCTTCGTCGTCGTCGCGGCCCCCGGCGGCCGGATGGCGACGGACGAGACGACGGGCAACCCGCCCTCGGATCTCGTCCTCGAGATCCGGCGGGCGGACCCGCGCGTGCGCGAGGTCCCGCCGCTGCCCCCGCCGCTCGCCGAGCCGATCCTCGACGTGCGTGTCGACGCGGCCACGGCGATGAGCTACGAGGTGAAGGCCGGCCAGTACATCCAGATCCTCGACGTCGAGGGCCGGCAGTGCTCCGACTTCCTCGCCTTCTCGGCGCACCGGCTCCAGGAGGGCCGCGAGCGCGGGCTCGACGCGACCGCCACCCGCTACTTCATGGGGCAGGCGTACCCCCAGCCCGGGCTGCACGGGAAGTTCTACGACCAGGACATGGAGCCCCTCATCGAGGTCGTCCGCGACACGGTCGGCCGGCACGACACGTTCGGCCTGGCCTGCAACACGAAGTACTACGAGGACCTCGGCTACTTCGGGCACGTCAACTGCACCGACAACTTCAACGAGCAGCTGCGCGGGTACGGCATCGAGGAGCGCGCCGGCTGGCCCGCGCTCAACCTCTTCTACAACACCGCGTTCGACGCGGCCAACCAACTGATCTTCGACGAGCCGTGGTCGCGGCCCGGGGACTACGTGCTGATGCGCGCGGGCGTCGACCTCGTGTGCGCGTCCTCGGCCTGCCCCGACGACATCGACCCCGCCAACGCCTGGGTGCCGACCGACGTCCACCTCCGCGTCTACTCCGCCGAACGGAAGTTCTCGATGGCCATGGCGCACCGCACCACGCCCGAGCAGCCGGCCACGCTGACCCGCGAGACGGCGTTCGCCCCGCGGACGAGGGCGCTGACCCGCCAGTTCACCGAGTACCGCGGCTACTGGCTGCCCACCAGCTTCGACGGCCACGGGGCGGTCGACGAGTACTGGGCGTGCCGGGAGCTGGCCGCGGTGATGGACCTGTCCCCGCTGCGCAAGTTCGAGGTCCTCGGGCCCGACGCGGAGGCGCTGCTGCAGGCGAGCGTCACCCGCAACATCCGCCGGCTCTCGGTCAATCAGGTCGTGTACTCCGCGGTGTGCAACGAGACCGGCGGGATGATCGACGACTGCACGGTGTTCCGGCTCGCGGACACCAACTTCCGCTTCGTCGGCGGCGACGAGTACACGGGCACCTGGCTGCGCGAGCAGGCCGAGCGCCTCGGGCTCGACCGGGTGTGGGTCAAGCACTCCACCGACCAGATGCACAACCTCGCCGTGCAGGGGCCGGCGAGCCGGGACGTCCTGCGCGAGCTCGTCTGGACCCCGGGCACGCAGCCCGCGTTCGCCGACCTGACCTGGTTCCGCTTCACCATCGGCCGGCTCGGTGACCACCACGGCATCCCGGTCGTCGTGTCGCGCACCGGCTACTCGGGCGAGCTCGGCTACGAGATCTGGTGCCACCCCTCGGACGGTCCGGCCGTGTGGGACGCCGTCTGGGAGGCCGGCCGGCCGCACGGGATGCTCCCGCTGGGTCTCGACGCCCTCGACGTGCTGCGGATCGAGTCGGGCCTCGTCTTCGCGGGCTACGACTTCGACGACACCGTCGACCCGTTCGAGGCCGGCGTCGGGTTCACCGTGCCGCTGAAGACGAAGGAGGACGACTTCGTCGGCCGCGACGCGCTGCTGACCCGCAAGGCGCACCCGCAGCGCCGCCTGGTCGGCCTCGAGCTGGCGGGCAACGAGCCGGCCGCGCACGGCGACTGCGTGCACGTCGGACGCCACCAGGTCGGCGTGGTCACCAGCGCGACGCGCTCGCCGATCCTGCGCAAGAACATCGCCCTGTGCCGGATCGCCGTCGAGCACGCCGAGATCGGCACCGAGGTCGACGTCGGGAAGCTCGACGGCCACCGCAAGCGCATCCCCGCCCGGGTCGTCCGGTTCCCGTTCTACGACCCCGACAAGGAACGTCCGCGCTCCTGACCGACAGCGGATCGACCACCCAGCGAACAGGAGGATCATGGTGACACGGGTCGCGATCGTCGGGGCCGGACCGAGCGGGCTGGCCCAGCTGCACGCGTTCGAGCAGGCCCGCGCCGGAGGCGCGGAGATTCCGGAGCTCGTCTGCTTCGAGAAGCAGGACGACTGGGGCGGGCTGTGGAACTACACGTGGCGCAGCGGCCTCGACCAGTACGGCAACCCGTGCCACGGCAGCATGTACCGCTACCTGTGGTCGAACGGCCCGAAGGAGTGCCTCGAGTTCTCCGACTACACCTTCGAACAGCACTTCGGCACCGCGATCCCGTCGTTCCCGCCGCGCGAGGTGCTCTACGACTACATCAAGGGCCGCGCCGAGGCGAGCGACGTCCGCCGCCACATCCGGTTCGACACCGCGGTGCGGTGGATCGAGTACGACCCCGCGCGCGAGACCTTCGACGTCACGGTCGAGGCGCTCGCCGAGGGCGCGTCGCGGGTCGAGCAGTTCGACCACGTCATCGTCGCGACCGGGCACTTCTCGGTGCCGAACGTGCCCGACTTCCCAGGTTTCGACCGCTTCCCCGGCCGCATCCTGCACTCCCACGACTTCCGCGACGCCCAGGAGTTCGCCGGCAGGGACCTGCTGGTGGTGGGCGGGAGCTACTCCGCCGAGGACATCGCGCTGCAGGCGAAGAAGTACGGCGCGAACTCGGTGACGATCAGCTACCGGACCGCGCCGATGGGCTTCCCGTGGCCCGACGGGATCGCCGAGGTGCCGCTGCTGTCCCGCCTCGAGGGCCGCACGGCACACTTCGCCGACGGGAGCGCGCGTGACGTCGACGCGATCATCCTGTGCACCGGCTACCAGCACCACTTCCCGTTCGTCGCGTCCGACCTGCGGCTGCGGACGGCGAACGTGCTCTACCCGCCGGACCTCTACAAGGGCGTCTTCTGGACCGACAACCCGAAGATGATGTACCTGGGTATGCAGGACCAGTTCTACACGTTCACGCTGTTCGACGCGGAGGCCTGGGTCGCGCGGGACTTCGTGCTGGGCCGCCTCGAGCTGCCCTCGCGCGAGGAGATGGAGAAGGACGTCGCGGAGTGGCGGGCCCGCGAGGAGGCCCTGCCCGACGCGTTCGCGCAGATCGACTTCCAGGCCGACCACATCGCGGACCTGATGGCGCTGACCGACTACCCCGCGTTCGACCTCGACCTCACGCGGGCCCACTTCAAGAAGTGGGAGCACGACAAGGAGGAGAGCATCATCGGCTATCGCGACCGCGGGTTCTCCTCCCCGTGCACCGGGACGCCGGCGCCGATCCACCACACGCTCTGGTGGGAGGCGCACGACGACTCGCTGACGACGTTCCTGCGGACCGGCCACCCGGCCTGATGAGCGCGGGGCGCTGCCTCTGCGGGGCCGTGGCGTACCGGGTGGACGGCCCGCTGCGGCCGGTCATCGTCTGCCACTGCGTCGACTGCCGGCGCTGGCACGGACGGGCGGCGGCGATGACGTGCGCGCCGCGGCAGAGCCTCGCGATCACGGGGGAGGAGGCCCTGCGGTGGTTCCGCCTCCCCGACGGGCCGGAGCGGGGGTGGTGCGGGCGCTGCGGGTCGAGCCTGTTCTGGACCGCACCCGGCCGGGACACGGTCAGCATCGCCGCCGGGACCCTGGACGACCCGCGGGAGCTGCGGGTCGTGGCCCACATCTGGTGGGAGCACGCGGAGCCGTGGGAGGCCGAGCAGCCCGGTGACGTCCCGCACCACCCTCGCGGCGCGCCACCGGCGCTCGCGGCCCCGCCGCAGCGCTGACGACCGGGTCGTGGGGCCCGTGCCCCCCGGCGTCTCCCCGGCTCGGGGGAGTCGGGGTGGGCCCGCCCGGCCCTACCGTCGATCCGCCCCGCACCGACCGTCGGGAGGACCGGACGTGAAGATCGGAACGACCCACCTGTTCGTCCCGGGACCCACCCCCGTGCCCGAGGTGGTCCGGCGCGCCATGAACGTCCCGATGGAGGATCACCGGGCCCCCGACCTGCCGGACTTCGTCCTCGATCTCCTCGCCGACCTCGCGCGGGTGTTCCGGCTCCGGGAGGGCCGCGTGCTCGTCTACCCGGGCTCGGGCACCGGGGCGTGGGAGGCGGCGATCACCAACTGCCTCTCCCGCGGCGATCGGGTCCTCATGTCGCGGTACGGCCAGTTCTCCCACCTCTGGGTCGACATGGCCCGGCGGCTCGGGCTCGACGTCGTCTGCCACGACGTCGAGTGGGGTGAGGGCGTCCCGGTCGAGGCCTACGCGCAGGAGCTGCGGGCCGATCCGAGCATCAGGGCGGTCTTCGTGACGCACAACGAGACCGCCACCGGCGTGACGTCCGACGTCCGCGCGGTCCGGCAGGCGATGGACGAGGCCGGCTCCGACGCGCTGCTGTTCGTCGACGGCGTCTCGTCGATCGCGTCCCTCGACTTCCGACAGGACGAGTGGGGCGTCGACGTCGCCGTCGCCGGGAGCCAAAAGGGCTTCATGCTCCCGGCCGGCCTCGCCATCCTAGGCCTGAGCGAGAAGGCGCTGGCCGCTGCGGAGCGGTCCACGACGGAGCGGTGCTACCTCGCGTTCCGCGACATGATCACGGCGAACGACGTCGGCTCCTTCCCGTACACCCCTCCGATGCCGCTCCTGCACGGCCTGCGGGCGTCGCTGGACCGCCTCCTCGACGAGGGGATGGACGACGTGGTCGCGCGCCACCACCGACTGGCCGAGGGTGTCCGGCACGGCGTCAAGGCGTGGGGTCTGGACCTGTGCGCCCTGGCGCCGCGGTGGTACTCCGACACGGTGAGCGCGGTGCGGCTGCCGGACGGCGTCGACGGCGCCGCGGTGTGCCGGATCGCGTACCACCGCTACCGGACGTCCTTCGGCGGCGGCCTCGGGAAGGTGGCCGGCCGGGTGTTCCGCATCGGCCACCTCGGCGACGTCAACGAGGTCTCCTGTCTCAGCGCGCTCGCCGCGGCCGAGATGGCGTTGCTGGACGCGGGCGTCGACCTCGAGCCGGGCTCGGGCGTCGCCGCCGCGCAGGCGTACTTCCGGCAGGCGCTCGCCGCCGAGGGGAGCCGGCCCGGGCCCTGGTGGTCCGCGACGGCGGGGCCGCGGCTGACCGCGGTGACCTGACTCGGTGACCTGACTCGGTGACCTGGCTCGGTGACCTGATTCAGAAGGCGCCGGCGACGGTGCGGGCGTGCTCCCGCAGCGTCCCGACGAGGGTCTCGACCTTCCGGTCGTCGAGGCGACCGGAAGGGCCCTGCACCCCGAGGATCGCGACGAGCCCGTCGTCGCGGTCGAGCACCGGCACCGCCACGCCGGTGAGGTCGGGCTCGCGCTCGCCGCGTGACGCCGCGTAGCCCTGCTCGGCCACCCGGCGGATCTCGTCGGCCAGCGCGCCGTGATCGGTGATGGTGCACTCGGTGAAGCGGGTGAGCTCGTCCGGGACGCGCCCGCCGTGCGCGAGGAACACCTTCCCGACGGCCGTCGCGTGCCGCACGCTGTTGCGCCCGATCTCGGCGACGCTGCGGACCGACTGCGGACTCTGGACGAAGTCGAGCGTCATCACGTCGTGCTCGCCGGCCACCGACAGGGTCGCGGTCTCCCCGCTGACGGCCGCGAGGTCCTCGAGCGACGGGCGGGCGACGCGCCGGACGTCGAGCGTCTGCCGGGCCGCGCCGGCCAGCTGCAGGATCCGGATGCCCAGCCCGTAGCGGCCGTTCGCCGGGTGGTGCGCCACGAGCCCCGGCCCGGCCAGGGTCGCGAGCAGCCGCGAGACGGTGCTCGCGTTGATCCCCGTCCGGCGGGCGATCTCGTTGGTGCCGAGCTCTTCGCCCGCCGCCGCCAGGGCGTCCAGCACGGCGATGGCCTTCTGCACCGACTCGACCTGCCGATCTGCTGGTCTCCCGGTTCGCACCATGTTAACTTCGTCTCCCAAGGTGAAACGCCATTGCCTTCAGGGCAATGCAACACGACGACGGTAGCCGCTCGGCGGTCGTCCTGCTCGGCCTCTTCCGTTCGTCGTCGAAACGGGTGAGAAGCATGGTCCCCACCAGGGCTCGGTACGTGATCATCGGTGCCGGCATCCACGGACTCTCGACGGCCTGGCACCTCGCGACGGAGCTGCGCGAACGCGGGCTCGGCGACGGCAGCGAGGTCCTCGTCCTCGACAAGACCGACATCGGCGCCGGCGCCTCGGGTGTCGCGTGCGGCGTCATCCGCAACAACTACTTCCAGCCCGCGATGCGCCGGCTCATGGCGCACTCGGTGGACGTGTGGGAGTCCGACCCGGAGGCGTTCTCCTACCACGGGGTCGGTTACGTCCAGGCGGCCCCGGCCGCGATGCACGACGACGTCGTGCAGATCCACGCCGAGCAGCAGGCCATCGGGTACGAGTCCGTGCTCGTCGAGGGCGCCGAGGCCTGTCAGGCCTACATGACCGAGATGTTCGCCGACTGGCAGGCGCCGGGCGTGACGGTGGTGCTCCACGAGAAGCGCGGGGGCTACGCCAACAACGTCGCGTCCCTGCAGGGCCTCGCCGGGAAGGTGCGCCGGGCCGGCGCGACGATCCGCACCGGCGTGACGGTGACCGGCCTGCAGCGGTCGGGCGATCGCGTGACCGCGGTCGAGACCGACGCGGGGACGATCGGGTGCGACCACCTCGTCGCCGCCGTCGGGCCGTGGATCCGCGACCTGTGGTCGATGCTCGGCATGCCGTCGACGATCACGGTGCGGACCCAGGACGGACGCGTCGTCCCCGACGCCCCGATGTGGACCTACTGGGCCCTGCAGGAGGGCATCCTCGGCATCGACCCGCAGGAGTTCATGGACAACCGCGGCGAGCTCCCGCCGGTGATCCACGTCGACTCCGACGCCCCGCTCCGCGACGACGTCGACGGCACGCTCATCACCGACCGGATCTGGGGCATCTACTACAAGCCGGACTTCCATTTCGGCGGCGTCCAGGGCGGCGCGTCACCGCAACCCGTCGGCCGGCCCGCCGACACGGTGGCGGTGGACCCCTACGGCACCGCGAGCCCGGAGTTCGTCGTGGGCGAGGACTTCGTGCGGATGTGGACCTCGGCACTGGCCGCGTGCCACAAGCGCTTCGAGGGGCGCCGGGACGTCTACCGCAAGGAGCCCTCCGGGGGGATCGGGGCGTTCACCCCGGACAGCTTCCCGGTGTTCGACACCGTCCGCGGCAACGCCTACGTCATCGCGGACTCCAACCACGGGTACAAGATGATCGGGGTCGGTGCGCTGGTCGCCCGCGAGCTGCTCGGCGAACCCCAGGAGCTGCTCGAGCCCTTCCGCTTCGCGCGCTACGAGCGGGGCGACCTGCACCCGACCAGCCACTCCCCCTTCCCCTGGAGCTGAGGCGCAGCGAGCCCGAGAGGAGCCCCATGCAGGCATCGCCCCGCACCGCACCGGACGCCGACGTCGGGCGCCTCCTCGTGTCCTGCGAGGACGGCCCGGGCATCGTGGCCGCGGTCAGCGCCTTCCTCCACGCGCGGGGAGCCAACATCCTGCAGTCCGACCAGGACACCACCGACCCCGTCGGCGGCCGCTTCTTCCTGCGCGTGGTGTTCCGGATGCCGGACCTCATGACCTGGTTGCCCGCGCTGGACGAGGAGTTCGCCGGCGAGGTCGCCGAGCCGTTCGGGATGTGGTTCCGCCTGCGCGCGGCCGCGGTCCCGACACGGGTGGCGGTGTTCGTGTCGCGCTACGACCACTGCCTGCTGGACCTGCTGTGGAGGCAGCGCCGCGGCGACCTGCCGGCCGACATCGTCCAGGTCGTGTCGAACCACCCCGACCTGCAGAAGGAGGTCGCCGGCTTCGACGTCCCGTACGCGCACATCCCGGTCACCAAGGACACCAAGGCGGAGGCCGAGCGCCAGCAGGCCGAGCTGATCGCCGGTCGGGTCGACCTCGTCGTCCTCGCGCGGTACATGCAGGTGCTCAGCGGCGACTTCCTCGAGCGGATCGGGGTGCCGGCGATCAACATCCACCACTCGTTCCTGCCGGCCTTCGCCGGCGCCGGGCCGTACGAGCAGGCCCGGACACGCGGGGTGAAGCTCGTCGGCGCGACGGCGCACTACGTCACCGAGGTCCTGGACGAGGGCCCGATCATCGAGCAGGACGTCGCGCGCATCTCGCACCGCGAGAGCCTCGTCGACATCACCCGCCGCGGCGCCGACGTCGAGCGCACGGTGCTCGCGCGGGCGGTGTCCTGGCACTGCCAGGACCGGGTGCTGCTCGACGGCCAGACCACCATCGTCTTCTGACACCCCGGCGACCCCCGTAGGGTGCTCCTCGCCACGCTGCCGGCGGACCGACGAGGAGGACGGCCGTGCTCTGTGTCCTGGCGACCCCGGGTCGGTACAACGGCGGGGTCGACCGCCCGCCGGGGCCGGACGGCGGCCCGCCGCCCGAGGTCGAGGTCGTGGCGGCGCGACGCCACAAGAGGACCGATCCCGAGGTCGGTGACGTCTACGACGTCGACGTCGTGGTCTACCGCCGCGACGGGTCGACCGCCGACGGGGAACCCCGCTACGTCCGCGACCGCGCCTACACCGAGGAACGCACCGGCTGACCACACCACCGGCCGCGCGGGGTCAGATGTTCGAGCCCTCCGGCGGGATGCCGTCCGGGCGCGCGGGGGAGCCGACGTCGCTCGCGGTCGGTTCGGGGCGCGCCATCCCGAGGACGTAGGCCGTCATCGAGAGCGAGCCGTAGGCGTAGCCGTCGACGAGGACGTCGGTGCCGTCGCCGTCGGCGGCGGCGAGCCCCGCAAGGTAGAGCGCGGGGATGAAGTGGTCGGGCGTCGGCACGGCGAGGCCGAAGTCGCGGTGGGCGTCGAGGGCGGGGAAGTCGGCCGGAGCGGTGAGCATCCGGTCCCGGGCGTCGTCGTCGAACCGCTGCGCCCAGTCGAAACCCTGGTCGGGGCGCTCCCAGTCCAGCCCGGCCAGGTTGTGCACGACGTTGCCGCTGGCGACGACGAGCACCCCGCGCCGCCGGAGCGCGGCGAGCTTCGCCCCGAGCTCGAGGTGGTAGGAGAACGGCTTGTAGGCGTTGATCGACAGCTGCACGACGGGGATCGAGGCGTCGGGGAACGCGTGCACGAGGACCGACCACGTGCCGTGGTCGATGCCCCAGCTGTCGACGTCCGCGCCCACCCAGGTCGGCTCGGCGATGTCGGCGACCTCGTCGTACAGCTCGGGCAGGCCGGGAGCGGGGTACTGCACGTCGAACAGCTCGCCGGGGAAGCCGTAGAAGTCGTGGATGGTGCGCGGGCGGGTCATCGTGGTGACGGCCGTGGCGTTGATGTACCAGTGCGCGGAGACCACGAGGATCGCGCGCGGGCGCGGGACGGCGGCGCCGAAGGCCTGCCACGCCGAGGTGTAGCGGTTGGTGGCCAGCGCGTTCATCGGGTTGCCGTGACCGATGAACGCCGCCGGCATCGTGGTCTGCTCTCCGGCCATGACCGTGCTCCTCGTCTCGGGGACCGTCACATCCTCCACCCGGCGTCCGGGACCCGGCGGAGCACACCGGGGCGCAGCACCACGGACTCGGGTGGCCGCATCGGCGAGTTCGGCGCGGCGAAATCGCATTTCCGGGCCGGCGCACATTCGAGAACGGTGAGTGGGGTCATAGCCGGATGAATGCGCTCCGGTCGATCCGTTAACATTTCCGTCAGCGAAGGGGAGTAGCTCCCAACATCGTGGTCGACACACTGACGCCCCGGCGTCCGGCCACGGGGGCCGTCGGGTGTCCGGCGGCGGGCGAGACCTTCGGTGCCGACCCGATCATCGGGGTCGGACCGGAGCGCGCGCCCTCGGTCCGGCCGACCGAGAGGAGCGACCGCCCCGTGACCGGCTTCCTCGCCGCCACCGCCCTGAGCTTCGCCGTCATCTTCGTCGCCGAGCTGGGCGACAAGTCCCAGCTCATGGCGATGACGTTCGCCACCCGGTTCCGGGCGCTGCCCGTGCTCCTCGGGATCACCGCGGCGACGGCGGTGACCCACGCGGTGTCCGTGGGCGTGGGCCACCTCCTCGGCGCGGCGATCCCCACCTTCTGGATCTCCGTGGCGGCCGCCGTGGCGTTCGTCGGGTTCGGTCTCTGGACGCTGCGTGGCGATGCCCTCAGCGAGGACGAGGAGAACAGGAGCAGCGCCACCACCAGGTCGGCGTTCATCGCCGTCGCGGTCGCGTTCTTCCTCGCCGAGCTCGGCGACAAGACCATGCTCGCGACCATCACGCTCGCCACGCAGCACCCGGGCAGCGGTGGCGTGACCGGGGTCTGGCTCGGTTCGACCGTCGGCATGGTCGCCGCCGACGGGCTCGCGATCCTCCTGGGCCGGTGGCTGGGCCGGAAGCTGCCGGAGAAGGCCATCCGGATCGGCGCCGCGGTGCTGTTCTTCGCCTTCGGCGCCTGGCTCGGCCTCGAGGCGCTCCTGGCGGGCTGACGCCTACGCCGACGAGGGGTCCGCACCCACCTCGAACCACACACGCTTGCCGCCGTCCTGGTCGTGGCTGCCCCAGCGGTCGGCGAGGGCGGCGATCAGCTGCATGCCCCGTCCGCGAGGGGCGCGGGGGTCGAGCTGGCGGACGATCGGCCGCACGGTCGAGCCGTCGGCCAGCCCGACGCGCAGCCACGTGTCGGACGCCGTGACGTCGACCGCCAGGACCACGTCGCCCCCGTCGTCGGCGCCCGCGTGGTCGACGGCGTTCGACACCACCTCGGTGACCAGCACCATCACGTCGGCGCGCCGTTCGGCGTCGAAGCGCCACGCCGTCAGCAGGTCGCCGAGGATCCGCCGGGCGTGGGACGGTGCGCCCGGTTCGGGCGTCAACTCGAAGGTCGCGCTCAGTGTGGCCATGTGGGTCCTCGCCGGGTCGCGGTGACGCACGGTCTCGACGCCACCTCGGGCCGGGCGTGCGTCCCCCCGCAGCGCCCGGACGAAGGGTACGACGCCGGCCGGACCGCCCCGGGGACGGTGCCGACACGCGCGCCCGTCACTCCTGCCGCGCGCCCGTGGACGTGTCGGCGGCGGGCACCGGGGCGGCCCGCATACGGCGCAGGGAGCCGGTCGCCCCGGCCGCGACCATGACGATGACCAGCCCGCACAGCACCGCCGCCACCGGCGCCAGGCCCCAGACCTCGACCGCCGCCCCGGCGAGGAGGCTCGCGACCGCGGCCGCGAGGTAGCAGAAGAGGTAGACCGCGGCGAGGGTGCCGGCGTGCGCGCCGGCGGGGCTGCGGTCGAGCAGGACCCGCATCGCGCCGGCGAACGCCGCGCCGAACCCCGCGCCGGCGACGACCGCGGCGGCGAGGTACACGGCGAAGCCCTCGACGACGATGCCCGCGACGAAGCCCGCGACGCCGACCACGAGCCCGGCCGCCCCGCCCGCGAGCGTCCGGCGGACGCCCAGCCTGCTCGCCGCGAGTCCCGCCACCGGCCCGGCGAGGTGGTAGACCGCGACGGCCAGTGCCCCGCTGAAGAGGTCGTCGCGGCCCAGGACGGTCACCGCCAGCGACGGGGCCAGCGCCTGGGTGAAGCCACCGAGGACGTAGGTCGCCGCGACGAGGAGGCACACGGCGGGGAACACCGCGCGGGCCGTCGGCGGGACCCGCACCACCGGCCGCAGCGAGCGCAGCGCCCCGCGGCGTGGAGCGGTCGTCTCCGGCAGGAGCGCCACGGCGGCGGCCGCCACGGTCAGGAGGGCGGCGGTGACCACGAAGGACACGACGGGGGCGCGCTCGGGTGCGAGCTGGACCGCGGCGCCGGAGGCGAGCGCGCCGATCGCGATGCCCCCGGGCGGCGCCCCGCTGGTCACGGCCCCGGCGAGCCCGGGGCGGGAGGCCGGCGCCAGGTCCACGACGAACGCCCCGAGCGCGCTGAGCGCGAGACCCACGGAGAGGCCCTGCGCCGCCCGCCCGGCGATCAGCGGCGCCGCGGAGTCCACGGTCGCGAGGACCAGGCACGCCACCGCCCCCACCAGCAGGGCCGGCACGCCGACCCGTCGCCGACCGAGGTGGTCGGAGAGGCTGCCGCAGCACAGCAGCGCGGCGAGCAGGGGGAGGATGTAGATCGCGAACGCGCCGGTGAGCGCGACGGTCGAGACGCCGTGGGCCTGCTGGTAGACGACGTAGAGCGGCGCCGGGACCCCGGCCGCCGCGCAGACCGCGACGAGCGAGACCGACGCCGTCGTGAAGGCCGTGGCGGTCGGGGCGGACCGGCTCGCGTCGCGGCGCAGCACCAGGGGTCAGGCCGTCGCGACGTGTGCGGCGGGCGAGGCGTCGATCGTCACCGCCTCAGGGTAGGCCGCCACGCGGCCCGGTGCGGGTCGTCGATCAGCGGGTGGCGCCCACCGGCATCGCCGCGACGTCGGGTACCCGGGTGTCGGCGCCGGAGGTCACCTCGACCGCTGCGTGCTCGACCGGTGCGTCCTCGGCCGGTGGGTCCTCGCCCGGACTCGGGCCGGTGGTGCCGGCGTCCTGCGTCGACGCACCGTCCTGGGAGGCGGCCCGCTCCAGGAAGCGCAGCAGTTCGACGGGGAACGGGAGGACCAGCGTCGAGTTCTTCTCGGCGGCGACCTCCACGACCGTCTCGAGCAGCCGGAGCTGCAGCGACGCCGGGTTGTCGGACATCGTCCGGGCGGCCTCGGACAGGGTCCGCGCGGCCTGCCGTTCGCCGTCGGCCGTGATGATGCGGGCACGGCGCTCCCGCTCGGCCTCGGCCTGCCGCGACATCGAGCGCTTCATCGACTCGGGGAGCGAGACGTCCTTGATCTCGACCCGATCGATGTGCAGGCCCCAGTCCATCACCGGGGTGTCGATCATCAGCTCGAGCCCCTGGTTGAGACGCTCGCGGTTGCTCAGCAGGTCGTCGAGGTCACTCTTGCCGATGATCGACCGCAACGACGTCTGGGCGAGCTGGCCGACGGCGAACACGTAGTCCTGCACGTCGACGGCGACCCGCACGGGGTCCATCACCCGGAAGTAGATGACCGCGTCGACGCGGACCGTGACGTTGTCCCGCGTGATGCCGTCCTGCGCGGGCACCGGCAGCGTCACGATCTGCATGTTGACCTTCTGCATCCGGTCGGCGATCGGCCGGAGCAGGACGACCCCCGGGCCCCGCGTCGTCCCCGGCTCGACCCGGCCGAGCCGGAACACGACCCCGCGCTCGTACTGCCGGACGATGCGCACGCTCGTCCCCACCAGCACCGCGGCCACGAGGACGACGGCGGCGAGCGTCAGCACGATGACCATGCGATCACTTCCCCTCACCGGCTCCCGACGGGGCGTCGGGAGAGGCGGAGGAGCAAATGTATCGCTCCACGATATGAGAAGGAAGGACTCGACGGTCCCCCTCACGCGGCCCGGGCGCGCCGGCGCACCGTGGCCGCGGGGCCGACGACGCTCGTCGGGCACCGGGCGTGGCGCAGGACCCCGTGGCTCACCGCGCCGAGCAGGGCGCCGGTCACGCAGCCGTGGCCCCGCGAGCCGATGACCAGCAGCGCGGCGCCGGCGGACTCCCCGGTCAGGGCGTGGGCGGGGTCGTCCGGGACGAGCCGGAGCCGGACGTCGACGTCCGGGAAGCGGCGGCGCCACGGCGTCACGGCGTCCGCGAGACGGTGCCGGGCCGCGGCCTCGGTCGCGGCGGGGTCGTCGCCGATGCCGCCGAGGTCGGCAGGTGGCCGCGGACACCAGGCGTGCAGCGCGGTGACCCCGACGCCGCGCTGGGCCGCCGCGCCGAAGGCGACGCCGAGGGCGGGGGAGGACCGGACCGGGCCCTCGACCCCGACGACGACGCGCGACCGCGACGGGCCGGGGTCCACCTCGCCCCACGGCGGGACCACGACGACGGGGCAGGTGGCGCGCGAGGACACCGCGACCCCGACGGAGCCGACGATCGCGCTGCGGATCCGACCGAGCGCGCGCGTGCCCACCACGACCAGCTGGGCGTGCTGTGAGGCCAGCCCGGGCGCCGGGCCCCCCACGATCGTCCGGCTGGTCACCTCGACCTCGGGAGCGACCCGCCGCGCCCGCTCGCGCGCCTCGCGCAGCAGCGCCTCGACGACGACGCCCGCGTCCTCGGGCCCGGGAGCGAACGGGCCCGGGGCCACCGGCGGCGAGCAGGCGTGCACGATCGCGAGGGGGCATTCCCGGGCGGCGGCCTCCGCGGATGCCCACTCCACGGCGTCCCACGCCGAGCCCACCTCGTCGACGCCGACCACCACCGGGTCCGGCTCGCCCATCGCGACCCACCTCCGGGAGACGTGCCGACGGAGTCGTATCGTACCACGATACAAAGGGCCGGGTAGGTTCTCGCGTGGGACGAGCAGACGCTGGTGGAGGTGCTGGTGGAGGAGGCGGTGGAGGTCGTGGCGCAGCCCGACGGCGAGGCCCCGATGTCGAAGGAGGACTTCGAGGCGCTGGCCCGCTTCCGGTTCGCCGTCCGGTCATACCTGCGCTTCAGCGAGGAGACCGTGCGCGAGCACGGGTTGACTCCGCAGCACTATCAGCTGCTCCTCGCCATCAAGGGGGTCCCGGGGCGCGAGTGGGCGACGGTGGGCGAGCTCGCCGACCAGCTCCAGCTCCGCCACCACAGCACCGTCGAGCTCGTCGACCGCGCCCAGGGCAACGGCCTCGTCCAGCGCGTCGCCGATCCCGACGACGGCCGGGCGGTGCGGGTCGTGCTCACCGACCGTGGCCAGCGGATGCTGTCGGTGCTGAGCCCGCTGCACCGCGACCAGATGCGGCGAATGGCCCAGGCGCTGACGCCGCCGCGCTGGGGTCCGGACGCCGCCGGGACCTGAATCCCGGTCCGCCCGGGCGCGACCATTGTCCGGTCCGCCGTGCCGGTGGCAGGGTCGCGGACCATGACGGCCACCGCCCCGCGTCCCACGACCGCGCTCGACCACCCGCTGGAGCCCCTGAGCGGCGAGGAGATCACCGCGGCCGCCGGGCTGCTGCGCGACGCGGGGCACATCGGCGAGCGCTGCCGGTTCGTGTCGATCGTCCTGCGGGAGCCGGCGAAGGCCGACGTGCTCGCGTTCGAGGCGGACGGGACGCCCGTGCCGCGCGAGGCCGCGGCCGTGGTGCTGGACAAGGCCGACGGGCGGACCTACGAGGCCGTCGTCTCGCTCACCGACCGGGCGGTGACCCGCTTCGAGCAGGTGCCCGGCGTCCAGCCGCAGGTGATGCTCGAGGAGTTCTTCGAGACCGAGGAGGTCGTCAAGGCCGACCCGGAGGTGCAGGAGGCGCTCCGGCGCCGCGGCATCACGGCGTTCGACGGGGTCATGGTCGACCCGTGGTCGGCCGGGCACTACGGCGACGAGGAGGAGGGCCGGCTGCTGCGCGCGCTGGTCTGGGTGAAGATCCTCGGCCCGGACGACAACGGCTACGCGCACCCGGTCGAGAACCTCGTGGTCTACGTCGACACCAACGCGATGAAGGTCGCGCGCGTCGAGGACCACGGCGTCGTCCCGATCCCGCAGGAGCCGGGCAACTACACCCCGGACGTCGTGCCCCCGCGCACCGACCTGAAGCCCGTGTCGATCACCCAGCCCGAGGGCACGTCGTTCACCGTCGACGGGCACGAGGTGCGCTGGCAGAAGTGGCGCTTCCGCATCGGGTTCACCCCGCGCGAGGGCGTGGTGCTCCACACCGTGCGCTACACCGACGGCGGGCGCGAGCGGTCGGTGCTGCACCGGGCCTCGCTGTCGGAGATGGTCGTGCCCTACGGCGACCCGGCGCCCACCCACCGGCGCAAGAACGCCTTCGACGCCGGCGAGTACAACATCGGCACCCTCGCCAACCCCCTCGAGCTGGGCTGCGACTGTCTCGGCGAGATCCACTACTTCGACGGCGTGGTGGCCGACGGCAACGGCGAGCCGGTGGTCATCCCCAACGCAATCTGCATGCACGAGGAGGACTTCGGGCTGCTCTGGAAGCACACCGACTTCCGGACCGAGAAGACCGAGGTGCGGCGGTCGCGGCGGCTCGTGGTCTCGTTCGTCGCGACCGTCGGCAACTACGAGTACGGCTTCTTCTGGTACCTCTACCAGGACGGCACGATCGACTTCGAGGTCAAGCTCACCGGCATCATGTCGACGGGCGCGGTGCCGCCGGGCACGCGGCCGACGCACGGCCAGCTGATCAACGCCGACGGCCTCTACGCCCCGATCCACCAGCACGTGTTCAACATGCGGCTCGACTTCGACGTCGACGGCGTCGCCAACTCCGTCTACGAGGTCGACACCGAGACCGACCCCGAGGGCCCGGACAACCCGATCGGCAACGGCTTCCGCACCCACGCCACCCTGCTGGAGAGCGAGCAGGAGGCCCGGCGGAACGTGAGCCTGGACCGGGCGCGCTACTGGAAGGTCGTCAACCCGCACGTGCGCAACGCGGTCGACGAGCCGACCGGCTACACGATCAAGCCGCACGGCACCGTGGTGCCGTTCGTCCGTCCCGAGGCGAGCGTGCTGCACCGCGCGGGCTTCATGCGCCACCACCTGTGGGTCACCCCGCACGACGAGCGCGAGATGCACGCCGCGGGCGACTACCCCAACCAGCACCAGGGCGGCGAGGGGCTGCCGCGCTGGACGGAGGCCGACCGCCGGGTCGCCGACACCGACGTCGTCGTCTGGTACACGTTCGGCTCGCACCACGCGGCGCGGCTCGAGGACTGGCCGGTGATGCCGGTGCAGTACGTGGGCTTCTCGCTCCAGCCGAACGGCTTCTTCGACCGCAACCCGTCCCTCGACGTGCCGCGCCCCGAGGGCGGCCACTGCGGCTGACTCACCCGTCTCGCGGAGCCCGTGGTCGCGACACCACGATCTGCGCGATGCCGACGACGAGCACGGCGATGGTCAGCAGCCGTTCGGCGTTGGGCAGGGGGCGGAACCACCCGTAGACCTGGGTGGCCAGGGCGAACAGCTGGGCGCCGAGAGGCAGGGCGACGGCGGGCCAGCCGGTGATCTCCCGCGAGGGATGGGCCCCCGCGGGCAGCCGGGTCGAACCCACCGCGAACGCCAGCGCGCCCGCGCTCCAGAGGAAGTCGTAGGGCCCCTCGTGGGACACGACGTCGGTCGCGGCGAGGCTGTAGGCCGAGTCGGCCGCGGTCAGGCAGAGCAGGCCGGCGCCCACCCACGGCCAGCTGCCCGCCAGCCGCCAGGACATCAGCGGCAGGCTGCCCAGAAGCGCGCCGATCAGCAGCACGTCGCCCAGGGGGTAGGCGACGGTGACGAGCCGGCCCAGCTGGTCGAGCGGGGCACTCTCGAGCACCGGCAGGATCACCAGGGCGACGCCGGGGGTGGCGACGACGAGCACGAGGACGAAGCCGTCGAGCCACCGGTGCCACGGGACGTCGAGCACCCGGGCGCGGACCATGAGCACGAGACCGGCCATGAACAGCGGGTACGTGGCGATGTAGAACACGTCGGTGGGGTTGGGGGTGGGCACAACGCCCCCGTCGGCGTAGAGCGTGCCCCAAGTGATCTCCCCGAGGGCGAACAGCAGCAGCGCGACGGCGAAGCACCACCACGCCGCACGTCCCGGGCCGGGCTCCCGGCGCCGCGCGCCCAGCGCGCAGATCGCGCTCGCGGCGAGGATGAGCCCGGAGTGCAGCCAGTCGTCGATGATCGGGAGGTCCGGCGCCCCCTCGCCGGCGAGGAGCTGGTGGACGGCCTCCACCGCGAGGCCCAGCAGGAGCACCGCGGCGACGATCCGCCGCGGGTGCGCCCCGCCCGTCCGCTCCCACACCGCTGCGCCCCCCGGCCCGAGGTCGGCCACGCCGGCCCCCGACGCGCACGGGGGAGCGGCCGGTCGCGAGCGGGCGGGGGACGGTTGGCGACGGTACCGCAGCGCCGACCGGCTCCCGCCGCTCTCCGCCGTCCGCCCGGTGCGCACCTAGGCTGGTGGGGTGGCCGCCTCCCCGACACCCTCGTCCGCCCCGGAGCCCCCCGCCGAGCTGCGCGCGGCGGTCGAGGCCGTGCTGCCCGACGCCCGCAGCGACCTCGAGGCGCTGGTGCGCATCCCGAGCATCTGGGCCGACCCCGCGCACGCCGAGGACACCCGCCGCAGCGCCGACGCCGTCGCCGCCCTGGCGCGCGACGCCGGCGCGCAGCGCGTCGACGTCCTCGCGGCCGGGGGCGGTGCCCCGGCCGTGGTCGCGCACTGGCCCGCCCCCGAGTCCGACCCCTCCCGCCCGGTACCGACCGTGATGCTCTACGCCCACCACGACGTCCAGCCCACCGGCGGCGACGAGTTGTGGACGACGCCGCCGTTCGAGCCCCACGAGCGCGACGGCCGCCTGTACGGGCGCGGCGCGGCCGACGACAAGGCGGGCGTGATGACCCACCTGGCCACCCTGCGGGCCTTCGGCGGCCGGCCCCCGGTCGGCGTCGTCCTCTTCGTCGAGGGTGAGGAGGAGTCCGGGTCGCCGACGCTGTCGGCCCTGCTCGCCGAGCACCGCGACGCGCTCGCCGCCGACGTCATCGTCATCGCCGACGCCGCCAACGCCGCGGTCGACGTCCCCGCCCTCACGACCAGCCTGCGCGGCCTGGCGAACATCGTCGTCGAGGTGTCGATGCTCGACCGCGCGGTGCACTCGGGGATGTGGGGCGGTCCCGCGGGCGACGCGCTGACCGCCCTGTGCCGGCTGCTCGGCACGCTGCACGACGACAAGGGCGAGGTGGCCGTCGCGGGCCTGACCGTCGGCTCCTCGGCCATCTCCGATCCGATTGGGCCCGACGTCGACGAGGAGACCTTCCGCGGCGACACCGGCCTCCTCGAGGGCGTCGAGCTGCTCGGCACCGGCACGATCCCCGACCGGCTCGCCCACAAGCCCGCCATCGCGGTGCTGGGCATCGACGCACCGGCGGTCGACGGCTCGGCGAACGTGCTGCTCCCGCGCGCCCGTGCGATGGTCAGCGTCCGGCTCGCGCCGGGCGACGAGACCGGTCGCGCCGTCGAGGCGGTGGCCGAGCACCTGCGTCGCCACGTCCCGTGGGGCGCCCACCTCGACGTCTCGCCCCGGGCGGCCGGCGAGCCGTTCGCGCTCGAGGCCACCGGCGCGGTCTACGACCTCGCTCGCGAGGCCCTCGCCTCCGCGTTCGGCCACGACGCGGTCGAGATGGGCATGGGCGGCACGATCCCGTTCATCGCGGAGTTCGCGCGCACGTTCCCGGGAGCGACCGTGCTGGTCACCGGCGTCGGGGACCCGGCGAGCCGCTGGCACGGCGTGGACGAGAGCCTGCATCTCGCGATGTTCGGCCGCTGCGTGCTCGCCGAGGCGATGCTGCTGCGGTCCCTCGCCGACCGGTGAGACCCGGCGGCCGGGGGGACACCCGCGGGCAGGTGGCCATCCCCGGCGGCCGGTTCGCGATGGGCGACCACTTCGGGGAGGGCTACGCCGCGGACGGGGAGCACCCCGTCCACCCGGTGACGCTCTCGCCGTTCGGACTCGACGCCACGACGGTGACCAACGCGGCGTTCGCGACGTTCGTCAAGGACACCGGCTACGTCACCGACGCCGAGCGCTGGGGTTCCTCGGCCGTGTTCCACCTCGCCTTCGCCGGCGACCGCGCGGACGTGCTCACCAGCGTCGACGGCGCGGGCTGGTGGCTCGGCGTGCGCGGCGCCTGCTGGCGCCGGCCGGAGGGCCCGGGCACCTCGGTGGGCGACCGCGCCAACCATCCGGTGGTCCACGTGTCCTGGAACGACGCCCAGGCCTACGCCGCGTGGGCGGGCAAGCGCCTGCCCACCGAGGCCGAGTGGGAGTACGCCGCGCGCGGGGGGCTCGAGGGCGCCCGCTTCCCCTGGGGCGACGAGCTCCGGCGGGGCGGCCGGTGGCCGCTGAACATCTGGCAGGGGCGCTTCCCCACCCACAACACCGTCGAGGACGGCTACCTCACGACCGCGCCGGTGAAGTCCTACCGCCCCAACGGCTACGGGCTCTGGCAGATGGTCGGCAACGTGTGGGAGTGGTGCTCCGACTGGTTCTCACCCCGGACCTACCGGCGCGAGACCTACCCGCACGCCCCGCCGGCCGACCCGGCCGGTCCCGAGGAGGGCGAGAGCCGGGTCATGCGCGGCGGGTCGTACCTCTGCCACGAGTCCTACTGCTACCGCTACCGGGTGGCGGCGCGGTCGTCGAACACCCCCGACTCGAGCTCGGGCAACCTCGGGTTCCGCTGCGCCACCACGGTCACGGCACCTACTGGGACGTCATGACCCGCCGGTAGCGGCCCCCGTCGGCAATGGTCTCGGCCTCGTCGTTGAGGTCGATCCGCACCGTGTGGACGCGGCCGCCGAACTCGTTGCCCACGGCCGGATAGTCGTCGCTCACCGGGGTCCCGAGGTCGACGCCGACGTCGAGCGTCTCGTCGAACGAGAAGTAGTACGGGATGGTGGCCTCGACCGTGCCGTGCGCGACCTTGACCCCGTCCACGGACAGGACGGCCGTCCCGCCGCGGCCCAGGCCACCGCCGTCGTAGCAGAAGTCCATCCGGACCTCGTGGCGGCCGGGGGCCATCGGCTGCGCGGCGCGCAACGTGTGGAGCCGCATCCCGAAGTAGTTGTAGACGTAGCAGGCGCGGCCGCCGAGGCAGTAAAGCGCCCAGCCGCCGAAGCGCCCGCCCTGCGCGACGATCACCCCTTCGGCGTCGGAGCCGTCCGCGGTGTCGGGGACGTCGATGTCGGCGACCACGGTGTGGGAGGTGTTCTTGACGTTCGGGGTGGTCTCCTCGATCAGCCGCCGCGTCCGGCCGTGGTAGGTGACCGACCGGCGCCCGGCGAGCAGGTCGAGCCTGCCGGCGAGCCCCGGGTTCTCGCGCTCGGTCACCCGGTCGTCCAGCGGGAAGACCTGGTACTTCGCCGCCTCGATCAGGAACAGCTCGCGCAGGGCCGCGAGCTTCTCGGGGTGGCGGCCGGCGAGGTCGTGGGCCTGGCTCCAGTCGGTGCGGGTGTCGTAGAGCTCCCACACGTCGTCACGGAAGGACCGCGGGCCCGTCGGCACCATCTGCCAGGGCGTGCCGTGACGGGTCACGGCGGTCCAGCCCTCGTGGTAGATGCCGCGGTTGCCGCACACCTCGAAGTACTGGGTGCGGCGGCGGTCGGGGGCGTCAGGGGCGTCGAAGGTGTAGCGCATGCTGACCCCCTCGATCGGCTGCTGGGTGACCCCGTCGACCGAGGTCGGGTGGGGGAGCCCGGCGCAGTCGAGGACGGTGGGGAGCAGGTCGATGACGTGGTGGAACTGGTCGCGCACCCCGCCGTGGTCGGCGATGCCACGGGGCCAGTGCACGACCAGCCCGTCCCGGGTGCCCCCGAAGTGGGAGGCCACCTGCTTGGTCCACTGGTACGGGGTGTTCATCGCCAGCGCCCAGCCCACCGGCGCGATGGGGTAGCTCTCGGGCCCGCCCATCGTGTCGATCCGGCCGATCATCTCGGCGGGGTCGTCGACGATGCCGTGCCCGAGGCGGTGCTCGACGAGGGTGCCCTCCAGGCCCCCCTCACCCGAGGCACCGTTGTCGCCGAGCAGGTAGACGAACAGCGTGTCGTCGAGCTCGCCGAGCTCCTCCAGGGCCGCCACGAAGCGCCCGAGCTGGGTGTCGGCGTGCTCGGTGAAACCGGCGAAGGTCTCCATGAACCGTGCCGCCAGCGCCCGCTGGTCGTCACCGAGCTCGTCCCAGTGCGGCACGCCCTCGGCCCACGGCGCGAGCTCGGCCGCCTCCGGGACGACGCCGAGCTCCTTCTGGCGGGCCAGCGTGCGCTCGCGCTCGCGGTCCCAGCCGTCGTCGAACCGTCCCCGGTAGCGCTCCGGCCATTCGGGGGCGACGTGCAGCGGGGCGTGCGAGGCGCCGAAGGCGAGGTAGGTGAAGAACGGGCGCTCGGGCGTCATCGTCCGTTGGGTCCGCACCCAGTCGAGCGCGTGGTCGACGAGGTCCTCGGAGAGGTGGTACCCCGGTCGGCGGGCGGGCTCGACGGGCGTCGTGCCCTCGTAGAGCAGCGGGTACCAGTGGTTCATCTCGCAGGCCATGAACCCGTAGAAGTGGTCGAAGCCCTCGCCGGTGGGCCAGCGGTCGAACGGTCCGACCGGACTGATCTCCGACGGCGGGGTCTGGTGCCACTTGCCGAACGCGGCGGTCGAGTACCCGTTGGCCTGCAGCAGCCGGGCCATCGTCGCCGCGCTGCGCGGCCGGAAGCCGGTGTAGCCGGGCGCCGAGGTGGCCATCTCGGTGGTGCCGCCCATCCCCACCGAGTGATGGTTGCGGCCGGTCATCAGAGCCTGGCGGGTGGGCGAGCACAGGGCCGTGACGTGGAAGCGGGAGTAGCGCAGCCCGTCGGCGGCCAGCCGCTCGGCCGTCGGCATCCGGCACGGGCCGCCGAACGCGCTGGAGCTGCCGAACCCCAGGTCGTCGAGGACGACGACCACGACATGGGGGGCTCCGTCGGGCGGTGCGGTGGGGCGCACCGGCGTGAACACCTCGCTCTGCTCGTCGATGCCGAGGGCGGTGACCACGCCCCCGGGCACCTCCGGCTCCGGCAGGACGTGACGACCTCCGTTGAACCCACTCATCCCGTTTCCACGACCCCTTCCGCCCGTCCGTGATCTCGAACGCGTGGCACCACCTTGATCGATGAGGAGCGTTCAGGTCCAGCGGACGTTCCTGTACACGGGTGTTTGGATGAGCTGCATGGAGCTGTCGTTGCGCCGCCTGCGGACGTTGCGGGAGGTGGCCCGTCAGGGCGGGGTCAACGCGGCGGCGGCCACCCTGCACTTCTCGCCGTCGGCCGTCTCCCAGCAGCTCGAGGCCCTGAGCACCGAGGTCGGCGCGCCCGTGCTCGAGCGGGTGGGGCGGGGCGTGCGGCTCACCGAGGTGGGGCGCGTGCTCACCGAGCACGCCGAGATCCTGCTCGCCGCCGAGCAGCGGGCCTGCGCCGCGGTCGAGGGCGCGCGTCGGAGCCTGACGGCGCACCTCACGGTCGGCGTGTTCCCGGCCGCGGGTGCCGGGCTGGTGCCGGCCGTGATCGACGACCTGCGCACGCGCCGCCCGGGGATCACCCTGAGCAGCGCCGAGGCCGACGTCGAGGACGTCGTCGCCGACGTCCGTCACGGGCACCTCGACCTGGCGCTCCTGCTCGACTACCCGGACGCCCCCGAGCCCTGGAAGGACGACCTCGCCGTCGTCCCGCTCGGCCAGGACTCGATCGACCTCGCCGCCCCGACCGGCACGGCGTACGGCCCCGGCACCGACCTCGAGGAACTCGCCGACGAGGACTGGATCCTCTCCGGGGCGGACACCTACTGGGGCCGCGCGGTGCGTACCGCGTGCCGGCGCGCCGGGTTCGAGCCGCGCGTGCGGCACCGCGTCGACAGCTCGGCCACCGCCCTGGCCATGGTCGCGGCCGGCCTCGGCATCACCCTCGTCAGCGAGCTCGGCCGCATCTTCTGCCCGCCGACCGGTGTGGTCGTCGTCCCGCTCGCGCGCCCGCTGTCGCGACGGATCCTGATCACCCACCTCCCGCACACCGGGGAGAGGCCGAGCGTCCGGGCCGTCCTCGACGCGTTCGCGCGCGCCGCCGCGGCGCAGGGGCTGACCGACGTCCGCACTCCCGGTGGCTCCCAGGACGAGCGCCCGTGACGCCGCGACGTCCCCGCCGACATCCCCGCCGACATCCCCGCCGGCGGCCCCCCCGCGCGGGCGATCCGGGGCTGGTGATCGCGGCGGCGTTCGCCGTCGCCATCGCGCTCGGCACCGGTCTCCTGCTGCTGCCGGTGTCGTCCGCCGGCGAGGCGGGCGCCTCCGTCCTCGACAGCGCCTTCACCGCGACGTCCGCGATCTGCGTGACCGGCCTCGTCACGGTCGAGACGGGCACGCACTGGTCGATGGCCGGTCAGCTGGTGATCCTCGGCCTGATGCAGGTCGGCGGGCTCGGCTTCGTCACCGGGGCCACGCTGCTCGTGGTGCTGGTGTCCCGCCGCCTGGGGCTGCGGGCCCGCCTGGCGGCGCAGGCGCAGTCCGGCAACCTCGACCTCAGCGACGTGCGCCGGGTCCTGCGCAACGTGGTGCTGTTCACCGCCGTCGGGGAGGCCGTGACCGCGGTGGTGCTGGGCATGCGGCTCGCGACGGCGTACGACCTCGCCCCGGGCGCCGCCGCGTGGGAGGGGCTGTTCCACGCGGTGTCGGCGTTCAACAACGCGGGGTTCGTGCTGTGGCCCGAGAACGCGGCCACGTTCGCCGGCGACCCGTGGATCCTGCTGCCCGTGGCGCTCGCGGTCGTCGTCGGCGGCCTCGGCTTCCCGGTGATGTTCGAGCTGGTCCGGGGGTGGCGGCCGCGGACGTGGTCGGTGACCACCCGCATCACCGTCGTCACCTCGGGCGCGCTGCTGGTCGCCGGGACCGTCCTGCTGACCGCGCTGGAGTACCGCAACCCGGCGACGTTGGGCCCGATGGGCGTCGGCGAGAAGCTCCTCGCCGGCTTCTTCTCGGCGGTGATGCCGCGCAGCGGCGGGTTCAACGTCGTCGAGGTCGGGGCGATGACGCCCGAGAGCTGGCTGGCCACCGACGTGCTGATGTTCATCGGCGGGGGCAGCGCGAGCACCGCGGGCGGGATCAAGGTGACGACGTTCGGGCTCCTGGCCGCGGTGCTGTGGGCGGAGGTGCGCGGCGAGGCGGACGTCGACGTGGGGCGGCGGCGCATCCCCCTGGCCAACCAGCGCCAGGCGCTGGCCGTCGCCCTGCTCGGCGTCGGGCTGACGATGGTGTCGACGTTCGTCCTGCTCGGCGTGAGCGGCCAGGACCTGGACCGCGTGCTCTTCGAGGCCCTGTCCGCCCTCGGTACGGTCGGCCTCTCGACCGGCATCACCGCGGAGCTGCCGGGTGCCGGCCAGGTGGTGCTGATCGTGCTGATGTTCGTGGGGCGTCTCGGTCCGCTGGCGCTGGCCTCGGCGCTGGCCCTGCGCGAGCGCCCACGGCACTACCAGCGCCCGGAGGAGAGGACGATCATTGGGTGACACGAGCCACGCGCCGGTCGTGGTGATCGGCCTGGGCCGGTTCGGCAGCGCCATCGCGCTCGAGCTCGAGCGCCAGGGCACCGAGGTGCTCGCGATCGACAACGTCGATCGCCGGGTGCAGGACCTGTCGTCCCGGCTCAGCCACACGGTGACGGCGGACTGCACCGACCTCGAGGCGATGGCGCAGCTTGGCGTCGGCGACTTCCACCGGGCCGTGGTCGCGATCGGCGACCACCTCGAGGACAGCATCCTCGTCACCTCGCTGCTGGTCGACCTCGAGGTCCCCGACATCTGGGCCAAGGCCACGAGCCCTCATCACGGCCGGATCCTCGAGCGGATCGGTGCCCACCACGTCGTGTTCCCCGAGCAGGACATGGGCGAGCGCGTGGCCCACCTCGTCGCCGGCAACATGCTCGACTACCTCAAGGTCGATGCCGACTTCGTGCTCGCGAAGCTCCGGCCGCCCCGCGAGATCCTCGACGTGCCGCTCGGCCGGTCGGCGATCCGCAGCAAGCACGGCGTCACCGTGGTCGCGGTCAAGAAGGGGGAGAAGGGGTCGTTCACCTACGCGACGAACGAGACCGTCGTCTCCCGCGGGGACGTCATCCTCGCCGTCGGCCACGAGGACGACGTCGAGCACCTCACCCACGTCCCCTGACGCCCGCGGACGGTCACGGGTCGTCGTCGTCCCGGCCCGGTTCGACGTCCCGACGGCGTTGGGACTCGCGGATCACCTGGTCGACGACGCCGGCGATGGTCCGGTCGGTGGCCCACGCCGTGTCCATGAGCAGGGCGTAGGCATCCTGGGCGCCGAGGTCGTGGCGCGCCATGAGCACGCCGGCGGCCACGTCGAGCAGGTGGCGTGTCGGCGGGTCGGCCGCGTCGGCAGGCATTGCAGGTCCTCACAGGCGTGGTGCCGGTGCCCGCGCGGAGGTCGACGGGGTTCGTGCGGTGGCGGTGGTCTAGGCGCTGTGCCGGCGATGCGGGCTCTCGGCCTCCTCGACCGCGGGTTCGTGGCGGGTACCGCACTGGCGGTCGAGCCAGCGCGCGACCTCGACCAGCTTGAGGTTGGTGTGCTGGGACGCCTCGACCAGGCGCCGGAACGCCGCCTCCTGGTCGATGCCGAACCGTTCCATGAGCATGCCCTTGGCGCGGCCGATGACGTCGCGGCTGTCGAGGGCCCGCTGCAGGCCCGCGACGTGCTCGGCGGCCAGCAGCAGCATCTGCGCGTCGATCGCGAAGAGTCCGGCCGCGCGGAGGTCCTCGGCGTCGAAGCCGTGAGGGTCGGCGCCGTACAGGTTGAGGGCGGCCCGCGGGCTGCTCTCGACCTCGAGCAGCACCGAGACCATCGAGCGGTACCCGGCGTCGACGGCGCAGGGCGCGAAGCGCGGCCACCGCTCGCCGTCCGGGCCGGCCAGGTCCGCGGCCGCCACGGTGCCGTCGGCGGGGGAGCCGGACAGGACCGACGACGCCGGACCCTCACCGAGGCGGCACTGCAGGACGTCGAGGGGGCCCGCCGCCCCGGCCAGGACCTCCGGCGCGAGGTGGTCGTCGGCCGGTGTGATCCCGGCGCGCTGGGCGCCGGGGACGGCGGCCACCGCGCCCTCCACGATGCGCTCGACGGCCTCGTGGTGGTCGCGCGCGCCCTCGCGGCTGTTGAGCTGTCGGGTGGTGCGGCGCAGGTGCGCGACGAGGGCGTCCTCGGCCATGGCGACCGTCTCCGTCCGCTGGGCGGCGGTTGGGCCGCGCGGTCGTGGCCGCGGGGCCCGGGCAGAGCCGAAGCGACATGCGCTGCGTTCCGCCCCGATGGTCGGGGACGCACATGAAGAACGTTCTGTCGAAGCCCCCGGCCCCAGTAGCCCGTGCGCCTCACCGTGTCGGCGATCAGACAGCCGGCGAACGGTGTGTTCGTTCGACGACCGGCCCCACCGTCCTCGGTCCGCGCGGCCGGGTCAAGGGCGACGCGCACAGTACGGACGATCGTCAGGCGGTCACGCCTGGTCCGGGGCGTCGCGGAGGGTCAGCACCACCCGCATGACCCGTTCGACGGCCGCCTCGAACATCGCGCCGCGCAGCTCGCCGCGGTCGGCGAGGTTCTGCGTCGCGAGGTCGAGCACGCCCTCCGGCCCCGTGCGCCGCACCAGCAGCGCCGCGATCTCCTCCAGGTCGAGGCCGGGGTGGTCGAGCCGCGTGAGCGCGAACTCGACGATCAGCTCCTCGTCCCGCACGGCGACCTCCCTCGCCCACCAGGGTAGTGCGGCGCGGTGCGCGATCCCCGTGAACGCCGTCAGGGGAGGGGTCGGCCCTGGTCACGGACGAGGGCGTCGAAGCGGGCGGGGCCGACGATGGTCAGCGCCCGTGCCGGCCGATCGCCGACGACCTCGAAGCCGTGCTCCACGTCCCGGGGCAGGAGGAGGAAGGCGCCCGCCGAGGCGGACCAGCGCTCGTCACCGCAGAACCCCCGCAGCTCGCCCTCGAGGACGTAGAACATCTCGTCCTCGCCGTCGTGGGTGTGCGGGGCGACCGTGAGCCCGGGCGGTCCGGACTGCTCCATCACGGCGACCCGGCCCTCGGTGTCGGGGCCCGCGGCCTTGACGGTGAACGTCGCGCCGTCGAACACGTAGCGGTCGCCCTCGCCGGCGGGGCGCACGAAGAAGCTCAACGGGTCCTCCTGGTGGTCCGATCAGCAGCAGTGCTCGCCGCGCCAGGCCGTGATGCCCTCCTTGAGGGCCACGGCCGCGATGACGAGCGCGACGAGGGGATCGGCCCAGCTCCAGCCGAGGGCCGCGTTGAGCACGAGGCCGAGCAGGAGCACGCCGGAGAGGTAGGTGCACAGCAGCGTCTGGTGGGAGTCGGCGACCGCCGAACTCGACCCCAGCTCGCGGCCGGCGCGGCGCTGGGCCAGCGAGAGGAACGGCATGACGACCAGGCTCACGGCCGCGAGGACGATGCCGACCGTCGAGGGCGCGGCCTCGGCGCCGCCCAGCAGCGTGCGCACCGACTCGATCGTCACGTACGCCGCGAGCGCGAAGAACGAGACGGCGATGACCCGCAGGGCCGCCCGCTCGCGGGCCTCGGGGTCGCGTCCGGAGAACTGCCAGGCCACGGCGGCGGCGGACGCCACCTCGATCGTCGAGTCGAGGCCGAAGCCGATCAGTGCGGCGGACGACGCCACCGTGCCCACGGTGATGGCGACGACGGCCTCGACCACGTTGTAGGTGATGGTCGCGGCCACGAGCAGGCGCACCCGGCGCGTCAGGAGCGCGCGGCGCGACGGCTCGCCGGTCTCGACGGCGGGCGCCGTGCAGCACGCGTCGGCGCACCCGGTGGCGGGCGACGGCGCGGCCGGGCGGGGCTCCGGGACCGTCATGCCACCTCCCCGTCGAGGCACGCCTCCGACGGCGACACGGCCAGCACCACGCGGGCCAGCTCGCGCAGCGCCGCGGTCAGGTGCGGGTCGGCGAGCTCGTAGCGCGTCCGGCGGCCTTCGAGGGAGGCGAGCACCAGACCGCAGCCCCGCAGGCAGGCGAGGTGGTTGGACACGTTGGACCTCGACAGCCCGAGGTCCGCCGCCAGCTCGGCGGGATAGCTCGGTCCGTCGAGCAGCGCCACCAGCAGCCGGCAGCGGGTGGGATCGGCCAGGGCACGCCCCACCCGGGCGAGCGCCGCCTCCCGGGTGGCACTGGTCAGCACGCGCTGAACAGTACAGCACCGCGTGAACCGTGAACCGTGCACGCGGCCCCGGTTCGGCGGACGGCGGGCACGCGACGGTAGGAACACCCACGTGCACTTCGCGGCGATCGGCGACAGCTTCACCGAGGGCGTGGGCGACGAGCGCTCCGACGGCACCACCCGCGGGTGGGCCGACCTCGTCGCCGCGGGGCTGGCCGCGGCGCGAGGTGAGCCGGTCGGCTACGCGAACCTCGCCGTCCGGGGCCGGCTGCTCGCCCCGATCGTCACCGAGCAGCTCGACGCCGCCCTGACCCTCGAGCCGCGCCCGAGCCTGCTGACCCTGAACGGCGGCGGTAACGACATGCTGCGCCGGCACATCGACACCGCCAACCTGGTCGCGCTGACCGAGCGCGCCGTGCGGCGCTGCGCCGAGGCCGGGGTGCGGACCGTGCTCATCTCCGGCGCCGACCCGTCGCAGCAGCTCCCGTTCGGCCATCTGGTCCGGCGGCGCGGCGAGGTCCTCACCGCCGGGGTCGCCGACCTCGCGACCCGCTACGGCACGGACTTCGTCGACGTCTTCCACGACACCGAGATTCGGCGGCCGGAGTACTGGTCGCCCGACCGGCTGCACCTCGGACCGACCGGTCACCGGCGGGTGGCCGGGCTGGTGCTCGCCGCGCTGGGGGAGGGGGCCGCGGCCGACGCGCTGCCGGCCGGCCCCGCCGCGGCCCGTGGCCCGCTCGTCGAGCTGCGGTACTACTGCGAGCACGTGCTGCCGTGGGTCGGACGGCGGCTGCGGGGGCGCTCGTCGGGGGACCACCGCACCGGCAAGCACGTCGACTGGGTCTCGGTCCGCCCGGGCGAGCGCACGCCGACCGACGCGTGGTCGCCCGGGAATTAATGGGGCCGAACGGGTGCCGGTGCTGCGCCGTCGCCGGGACACTGGGACGGCATGGGCGACGACACCCGGCCCGATCGCCGGGACCACGACGAGGGAGCTCCGCCGGTCGGCGAGCACCTCGTCTGGCACCAGGAGCTGATCTGCCCCGGCACGCCGTGCCGTGGCCGCGTCCGGCGGTTCCCTCCCGGCGAGCTGGTCGACGGCGGGCGGCGCGAGCGGCGACGGTGCCCGGCGTGCGGGGCCTCCACGACGGCCCCCGCGTTCTACCGCTGCGGCAGCGCCCGTGACGCCCGCCTGACCGCCATCCCGGACGAGGACTGACTGTGAGGGTCAGTTCTCGCTGGCTCTCGTGGTCGTGGTGGGCTGGTGATCAGCAGCAGCGGGTGTGACTCCTGGTCTGACTGGCGTGATG
>NZ_QEKW01000013.1 GCF_003096675.1 Actinomycetospora cinnamomea
CTCCAGCTCGGCCGCCAGGCCGGACCGAAAGCCCTGATCGATGCTCACGAACCCGACGCTAGACCCACCCCCCGACACCACCAGAAGATCAACTGAGAACGCTCTCAGCCAGCGCGGCCGAGCGCTCCGTGCTCCCTGGACGCTCAGGGGTGGAGGTGCAGCGCCGCGTGGCCGACGCCGGTCTCGTGCTCGGCCGCCGCCAGGGCCGCGGCCCGGATCGCCGGGTCGTCGAACGCGTCGGTGTGCACCTCGACGCGCAGCCCGCGCAGCGCCGCCTCGACGGTGGCCCGCTCGACCACGATGCCGGCCACCACGGACTCCCGGACCCCATCGGTGTGGGTGCACACCGCCAGGACGGGATCCCGGCGCCACGGCAGGTCCAGCGTAAGCGTCTCCGCCGGCACCGGGGCGGGGGTCCGCCAGGCCGGCGCACCGTCGCGGGTGGGCCCGTTCAGCAGGTGCAGCCAAGCGCCGCGGGACGCGGCCGCGTGGGCGACGTCCACGACGCGGGCCAGGTCGGCGGGCGCGGCGTAGCGCGGCGAGGCGCCCCCACCCGGGCCACGGTCGAGCCGGCGGCGGGCCAGGTCCATCGGGGTCGCCGGGCGGCGTCGCGTCGCCGAGATCGTGGCGAGAGGCCGGGCGTCGGCGTGGGTGGCGACGACGGTGCGGGGCGCCCAGCCGAACGACCGCAGGGCGTTCTCGACGGCGCCGACGAGGCGGCCGGCGTGCACCAGCGACCGGTGCGGCGCGGGCTCGGCCGACGGGTCGAGCGCGAACTCGACCCGCCGGTCGTGCACCGACACCGCACACCCCGGGGCCCGCGGCTCGGCCAGGGGCTCGAGCGCCGCCAGCAGGGCGGCGACCTCGGTGGGTGTCCACCGTTCGGTCGCGGTGGACGAGGTGCGGGTCGTGCTCATGGCGGGAGCCTGCGCCGCCCGGTGCTCCGCCCCCAGGGCCGGACGTCACCCACGTCGGGTCCTCCGTGCCCCCACCGGACGGTCCGGTGGCCCTGCTCCCGGGGCGCGGCCCCGCGGACGATGCCCGGCATGAACACCGACCCGGGCCCGCGCCGAGCCCGCGACCTGATGACCAGCCCGGTCCTCACCGTGCCCCCCGACGCACCGCGCGAGGCCGTCGCCGCGCTGCTGGTGTCCCACGGGATCGCCTCGGCCCCCGTCGTCGACGCCCGGGGCCGCATCCTCGGTGTGGTCGACGAGCGCCACCTCGTCGGGGCCGACGACGAGGCACCCGCCGCCGAGCTCATGACCCGCGTGCCGCTCGCCGATCCCGACACCCCGATCGACGAGCTCGTCGACCACCTCGTCGAGGGGAGCCGTGCGATCCCCGTCGTCCGGGAGGAGGTCCCGGTGGGCATCGTGAGCCGCCGGGACGTGCTGCGCCGGGTCGCCCGCGGCGAGCTGGTCGCCCACGGGGAACGGGCCGCCGGTCCGGGCGCACCGGTGGTCGTCGGGGTCGACGGGTCCGAGGGGTCCGTGCACGCGCTGCGCTGGGGCGCCCGCGCCGCCCGGGCGGCGGGGGCACCGCTCCACGCCGTCATCGCCTCCGGCCCGCCCGACCTGTACGGGACCTCCAGCGACCAGGTCCGCGCGGCGCGACGTGAAATCGAGGAGACCGTGCGGCGGGCGCTCGGCGAGGACGCGACGGAGCGGGAGGAGCTGACCCTCGACGTGCGCGAGGGCCGCCCGGCGCGGGTGCTGGTGCGCGCCAGCGAGGGCGCCCGGCTAGTCGTGGTGGGCAGCCGCCACGTCGACGGCGTCGGCGGGCCGCCCGGAGGGTCGGTGACCGCGCAGCTGGTCAGCCGCGCGTGGTGCCCGGTCGTCGCCGTGGTGCCCGTGCGGCCCGAGGAGACCGGGGAACGCGCCGGGGAGGACGCGGCGGCCGTCCCCGCCCCCTGAACCCCCGGGAACACCACCGCCCCGGCACCTGCACGGTGCCGGGGCGGCGTCGCTGTTGTCGCTGTCACGCGATGGGCCCGACGGGCAGGGGGCCGGCGAGGGCCACCTCCTCGTCCGCCGCCACCTCGGCCGCGCGCCGCGGCGCGGGCACCACGGTCACTGGGCACGGCGCCCGGAGGACGACCGAGAGTCCGACCGAGCCGAGCAGGGTGCTGCGCAGGGCACCGCGCCCCCGGTGGCCCACGACCAGCAGCTCGGCTCCCCGGGCCTCCTGCTCCAGCACCCACCCGACGGGGCCAGTGACGGCCACGACGTCGACCGGGACGGCGCGCAGCGCTTCGTCCAGCTCCCGGCGGACCGCCTCGACGCGAGTGCGGGCGGAGTCCTCCACGGCCTGACGGATCTCGTCGCTGTCGGCGAGGAGGGGCACGCCGTAGGGCGACATCCACGCGTCGGGCGGCTCGTGGGCGACCACGGCCCGCACGGCCAGACCGCGGCGCGCGGCCTCCCCCACCGCCCACCGCAGGGCGTCGTCGGCGTGGGTCGAGCCGTCGATCCCCACCACGATCCGTCCCCGCTCGGTCCCCGCTGCGTCCATGTCCCGCTCCTGCCCGTCGGCGTCCTCACTGTCCTCACGTCGCCTGCTCAGCCTCCCGGCGCCCACGGTCCCGGCACCGGAGGCGGACGGTCCCGCCGCGCCGGGTCATCGGTCCCTGGTGAGCCGCCCGCCCCGCGCACGAGGCTCGGTCGACCGAGAAGGGGGAGCGCCATGCGCCAGGACACGGACGCGACGACGGGGAGCGGTTCGCCCCCGGACGCCGCGGAGATCGCCCAGCTGCTGGCGGCGGGGGCGGCGGCGCCGTCGAGCCACAACACCCAGCCGTGGCGTCTGCGCTGGCACGACGGGGCCGTCGAGGTGCACGGCGACCCCGACCGTGCCCTCGCCGCCGCCGACCCCGACGGCCGCGAACTGCGGATGGCCTGCGGCGCGGCGCTGGCCAACGTGCGCCTGACGGTCCGCGCCCAGGGCCGGCGCGCCCACGTCCAGCTCCTGCCCGAGCCCGAGGAGCCCTGGTTCTTCGGACGGGTCCGACCCGGCGCCGCGCTACCCCCGACCGGCTGGGAGGTGGAGCTGGCCGCGGCCATCCCGCGCCGGCACACCGACCGCCACCCGTTCAGCGGCCGACCGATCTCGGCGGCGCTGCGCGAGCAGCTCGGCCGGGCCGCGTGGCGTGAGCGGTGCCGGCTCGTGCTCGTGGACGGGTCCGAGCAGCGCCGGCAGCTGCGCGAGCTCACCGCGGAGGCGCACCGCCGGCAGCGGGCCGACCCGGCCTTCGTCGCCGAGTGGGAGCGGTGGATCGGGCATTCCGACCGCGTCGACGACGGGCTCCCCCACCCCCGGGCCCGGCACGAGCCCCGGCCGGACGACGCCTGGCGACTCCGGGACTTCGCCGGGACGATCGCGGCCGACGAGCGGTTCCCCGGCGAGGACCCGGTGGAGGACGAGCCCACCATCGCCGTGGTGGCCAGCTACGACGACACCCGGCTCGCGCACGTCCAGGCCGGTCAGGCCATGGAGCAGGTCCTGCTCACCGCCACGGCCCGCGGATTGGCGTCGTCGTTCGTCGCGTCGCCGCTGGAGGTCGCGACGACGCGGGTCCAGGTGCGGGCCCTGCTCGGCGGGGTGCTGTGGCCGCAGATGGTGCTCCGCCTGGGGCGGGGCCGCTCGGTGCACCCCACCCCGCGGCGCGCCGACACCGGCGACTGACCGTCAGGGCGCGCCACTCGCGCCCGCGGGCGCCGGGTCCAGGGGGATCCACCACGTCAGCCGGGTGCCGGATCCGGTCGCCCGTCGGCCGACGCTCGCGTCCCCGCCGAGGGCGCGTGCCCGCGCCGCGAGGTTCACCAGACCGCTGCGGGCGACGTGGTCGGGGATACCGACGCCGTCGTCGGTTACGTCCACGGCGAGCACGTCGTCCACGGACACGGTGACCACGACCGAGCCGGCGGCGCCGTGACGCACTGCGTTGGAGACGCCCTCGCGGACCACGGCCTCGACCTGCACCGCGAGCTTCTCGGGCACGGTGTCGACGGCGCCGGACAGACGGACCACGGGCTCGGTGGCCACGTGCGCGGACATCTCCGCGACCGCACCCCGCAGCCGGCCGCCCAGGCCCGGGGCGTCCCCGACCGCGTGCAGGTCGAAGATGCTCGTCCGGATGTCGCGCACGATGCCGTCGATCTGGTCCACCGCGTCGTTCACCCGGTGGGCCGCCTCCGGGTGCGCCCGGAGCCGGGCCTGGGTGGCCTGCAGCCCGAGGCCGAGGGCGAACAGCCGCTGCAGCACGTGGTCGTGCAGGTCGGCGGCGATGCGCTCGCGGTCGGTCGCGACGTCGAGCTGGCGGCGGGCCCGCTGCGACTCGGCCAGCCGCAGCACCAGCGCCGCCTGGTCGGCGAACGACGCCACGGTGGACAGGCCCTCGACGTCGACCCCGCCCGCGCCGGGCCGGCGGACGACCACCAGCACCCCGGTGATCACGTCGGTGCCGTCGAGGGGCACGAGCAGCGCCGGGCCGAGGCGCCGCTCCTCCCCGTCCACGGCGAGCACGAGGTCGTCCTCGACCCGGGGCACCCGGGTCCGGGCGACGGTGGTGAGGGGTGAGCCCTCGAGCGCGATCCGGGCGCCGGTCGGCAGCCGGTCCTCCACACCCACGCTGACCGTCACCCGCACCGGTGGGGCGACGTCGCCGTCGGCGACGGTGGCAGGCGGGGTGGTGATGACGGCTCCGAGCGCGTCGGTGAGCTCGGCGGCGCGCTCGGCGGCGAGCACGAGGGCCTCGGAGGGGTCGGCCCCGGCGAGGACCTGGGTGGTGATCTCGCTCGACGCCTCGAGCCAGCGCTGGCGGCGTTGCGCCTCCGCGACCAGCCGCTGGGTGTCCTGGTGCAACCGGGCATTGTCGACGGCAACCGCCGCGGCCGCGGCCAGTGCGACCATCACGGCCTCGTCCTCGGCCGTGAACTCGCCGTCCCGCTTCTCGGTGAGGTAGAGGTTGCCGAACACCGTGCCCCGCACCCGGACGGGGACGCCGAGGAACGTCCGCATCGGTGGATGGTGGGGCGGGAAGCCGCTCGAGGAGACGTGCTCGTGCAGGTCGGCCAGGCGCAGGGGCTCGGGATGACGGATCAGCTCGCCGAGCAGGCCGTGGCCACGCGGCAGGTCGCCGATGCGGCGCCGGGCGTCGTCGTCGAGCCCCGTGTAGACGAAGCGGGCGAGCCCGACGCCCTCCTCGTCGAGCACCCCGAGCGCGCCGTAGCGGGCGTCGACGAGCGTGGTCGCCGCCTCCACGATGCGGTACAGCGTGGCGTCGAGGTCGAGGCCCTCGGCGATCGACGTCATCGACGAGAACAGCGCCGCGATCTGCTCCGGGCTCGCGGCGCGGACCGCGCCCCCCGTTCCGGGCCCTTGGCCCGTGTCGCTGTCGGTGACCGCCAAGGCGTCCTCCCTCCGCGGACGAAGTCCGCGCCCCCATCGTTGCGCCGTCGGGGCCGAGACACCAGGGACCAATGTCCCGACGACGGCACGTCGAGCATCCCCGTCCGTCCCGTCGGGAGCCACCGTGGTCCCACGAACCACGGGCCGACGACCCTGCCGCACGCGGGACCGCACCGCATGGAATGGGGCCATGAGCGTCCGCGACCGGTCCACGCACGCACTCGACCAGCGGGTCCTGCTCGCCGACGGCAGTCCCGTCGACGTCCGCCCGCTGGACGCCGCGGACGCCGCGGCGCTCACGCGACTGCACCGTGACCTGCCGGCGCACGACCGCTGGCTGCGGTTCGCGACCGTCGCCCCGCAGGGCCTGGAGGACTACGCGGCCGGCGCCGTGTCGGCTCAGCAGGTGTGGGGCGCCTACGTCGGCGCCGAGCTGGTCGGCGCGGTCCACCTCGCGCCGGTCGGCGACGATCCCGAGGAGGCCGAGGTCGGGGTGACCGTCAGCCACCGGATGCAGGCGCACGGGGTGGGCACGGCCCTGCTGGAGCGGGCGGCGCGGGAGTCGGCGCGGCGCGGGGTCCGGCGGTGGACCGCCGAGGTCCTGACCGAGAACGCCCCGATGCTGCGCGTCTTCGCCGACCTCGGGCTGCCCGTCTCCCGCCACCTGGACGGCCCCGTGGTGCACCTGACCGCGACCCTGCCCGACGCCGACGACGCCGGCGAGGCGTTCGCGACGGCCGCGCTCGCCCGCACCGCGCACGCCGCGCGAGCGGGGCTCGCACCGGTGCTGCGGCCCCGGTCGATCGCCGTGATCGGGGCGAGCCGTCGGCTCGGCTCCGTGGGACGCGCCGTCCTCGACGCGCTGGTCGCGGGCCACTACGCCGGAGCGCTGCACGTCGTGCACCCGCACGCCTCCGTGATCGCCGGCGTCCCCGCCGTGTCCTCGGTCGACCTCCTGCCCGCCGCTCCGGACCTCGTCGTGCTCGCGACGCCGCCGGACACCCTGCCCGAGCTCGTGGAGGCCTCTGGCCGGCGCGGGACGCGGGCGGTGCTGGTCCTCACCTCCGGGCTCGCGGCCGCGGGCGTCGACGGGGCCGTCCTCGACGCCGTGCGCCGGCACGGGATGCGCATGGTCGGGCCGAACTGCCTCGGGGCGGTCAACACCGAGGCGGACGTCCGCCTCGACGCGACGTTCGCCCCGAGCAGGGCGCCGCGCGGGCCGGTGGGCGTGGTCGCGCAGTCGGGCGGCGTGGCCATCGCGGTGCTCGAGGCGCTGCGCGGCCTCGGGCTGGGCGTCTCCACCCTCGTCTCGGTCGGCGACCGCTACGACGTGAGCAGCAACGACCTGCTGGCGTGGTGGTCCGAGGACACCGCGACGGAGTTCGCGGTCCTGCACGTGGAGTCGTTCGGCAACCCCCGCGCCTTCTCCCGGCTGGCGCGCCGCCTGTCCGCCCGCGTGCCCGTGCTGGCGGTGCGGGCGGCCAACAGCGAGGTCGGGGCGCGGGCCGCCGCGTCGCACACCGCCGCGTCGGCCACCCCCGCGGTCCGCCGCGACGCCCTCTATCGCCAGGCCGGCGTGCAGCCGGTGGACGACCTCGGCGAGCTCGCCGGCGCCCTCGCCGCCCTGGCCTGGAGCCCGCCCGCGCCCGGCGACCGGGTCGCGGTGCTCGGCAACGCCGGCGGCACCAACGTCCTCGCGGCCGACGCCCTGGTCGCCGCGGGGCTCCGGGTGCCCCCGCTCACCCGGTCCACCCGGGAGCGGCTCGACGCCCTGCTGCCCGCCACGGCGGCCACGGCCGGGCCCGTCGACACCACCGCGGCGGTCGACGCGGAGACCTTCGGCGCCTGCCTCGCGGTGCTGCGCGACGCCGAGGAGGTCGACGCCGTGCTCGCCGTCTCCTGCCCGACCGCCCTCGGCGATCCCGGAACGGGGCTGGTCCGGGTGCTCGCCCGGCCGGCCCGGCGCGCCGTGCCCGTGGTGGCGGTGGCCCTCGACCAGCGGCCGCGGACCGCGGCGGTGAGCGACCCGGCCGGGCTCCCCCGCGCCGCATCGTTCGCCGACCCCGCCGACGCCGCCCAGGCGCTCGCCCACCTCGTGCGCCGCGGGGCGGACGTCGCCCGCGACCCCGGCCGGCCGCTGTCCGCGGAGGACCACCCGGTGGACCTCGCGGCCGCCCGAGCCGCGGTGACGGCCGCCCTCGACCGCTCGCCCGAGGGCGGCTGGCTGGATCCCGACGCGTGCGCCGCCCTCCTGGGCGCCGCCGGCCTCGACCTGCTGGCGGGCCGGACCACCCGCACGGTGGAGGAGGCGGTCACGGCGGCCCGGGACACGGGCGGGCCGGTCGCGCTCAAGGTGGTGGCCGACGGTGTGCTGCACAAGTCCGAGCAGGGCGGCGTCGCCCTCGGGGTGCGGGGTGACGCCGCGGTGCGCGAGACGGTCGAGGGCTTCGCCGCCCGCTTCGGCGAGGCCTGGCGCGGCACGGTCGTCCAGCCGATGGCCCCGCCGGGCGTGGAGATGCTCGTCGGCGTGGCCGGTGACCCCGACTTCGGCGCCCTGGTCACGGCCGGTGTCGGCGGCACCGGCACCGACGTCGCCGACCGCCGTTGGCACCGCCTCGTCCCGATGACGACCGTCGATCTCGACGAGTTCCTCGACGAGCTGCCGCTGGACCGCGGGATCGCGGCCCGGCTGGTCGACCGCGACCTCCTCGCCGTCGTGATCGCCCGCGTCGCCCGGCTCGCCGAGCTGGTGCCCCAGATCGCGGAGATGGACCTCAATCCCGTGGTGTGCACGCCGGACGCCTGCCGGCTCGTCGACGCGCGCGTCCGCGTGGGGCCCGTCCTCACACGGTGAATGCGCCCTCAGTTCACTTGACACGTGATCCGGCCAGAGCACGATGGGGCCACGTCCAGCAGGCGCGTGTGATGAGGTGTTGTGCCCGACCGTTCCGAGCCCGCGACCCCGTCCAAGGGGCTCGCCTTCTCCTCGGTCGCCCGGCTCGAGCTCGACGAGCTGCTCGACCAGCTCATCGCCCGCGCCACCGAGGTCAAGCTCACCCAGGGCCGGCTGCGCGGGCTGCTCGACGCCACCCACCACATCACCGCGGGCCTGGAGCTCGACGACCTCGTGCAGCGCATCGTCGAGAGCACGCGGGCGCTGGTGGGGGCGCGCTACGCGGCGCTGGGCGTCGTCCGCGACGGACGCCTCATCCGCTTCGTGCACGTCGGCATGGACCCGGAGACCGTGAGGCGTATCGGCGAGCTCCCGCAGGGCAAAGGTGTGCTGGGCAGCCTCATCGACGACCCGAAGCCGCTGCGCCTGGACGACCTCGCCACCCACCCCGCATCGGTGGGCTTCCCCGCCGAGCACCCGCCGATGCGCTCGTTCCTGGGCGTGCCCCTGCTCGCCGGCGGCACCGTCTACGGCAACCTCTACGTCACCGAGAGCGCGCACGAGGACGGCTTCACCGCCGACGACGAGCAGCTCCTGACGGCGCTGGCCGGGGCCGCCGGGATCGCCGTGGAGAACGCGCTCCTGCTCGAGAACGCGCGCCGCCGTGAGCGCTGGCAGGCCGCGTCGGCCGAGCTGGCCCGGAGCCTGCTCTCGGGCGAGATGGCGCCCGAGGCGGAGCTGCAGCACCTGCTGGACACCGCGGTGGAGGTGGCCCGCGCCCACGGGGCGGCGATCACCGAAGTGCCCGACGCCGACCCGACGATCGCCCACGTCAGCGCCGCCGCCGGCGGCGTGGCCGAGTGGGCCGGGCGCTCGGCGGGCACCGACGGGTCGATCACCCAGGCCGCCCTGGACGCGGACGGCCCGGTCCTCGTGGCCGACGCCGCCGCCGATCCCCGGACCACCACGGTCGTCATGCGGGCTCCGGAGGTGCGGTCCGTGCTCGCCGTGCCGCTGTCCACGTCGCCCGGGGGTCCCGGGACCCGGTCGGTGCTCACCCTGACCCGTCCGGCGGGCGAGGAGGTCTTCGGCGCCCTCGAGGCGGAGATGCTGCTCGGCTTCGCCGCCCATGCGACGACGGCCATCGAGCTGGCCCGCGGGCGACGCGACCGCGAGGCCGTGCGCGACCTCGAGGCGCGCGAGCGGCTCGTGCTCGCGCTCTCCGAGCAGGTGCTCGCGCGGATTCAGCGGGTCGGGCTGGCGCTCACCAGCAGCGCCTCCGGCGCGGACCCGGCGCTGCGCCACCAGCTCCTCGCCCAGGTCGCCGAGCTCGACGACGTCACCCGCGCGGTCCGCGACACCGTCTTCCCCCGCTGAGGGACCTCGACGGGCTGTCGGAGCCCGCGCGCCGCGGTCGCCCAGCGCTTCATGCCTCGCGGAGCTCGCGAGCGAAGTAGACCGCCAACAGTTCCGCCCACTCCTGCCCGCTCATCGGACCCGTGTCCGCGCCGTCCCGCGCGCCCGCGGGCAACGGCCACCATCCCGCGAGGGCATCGGCGAGATCCCGGAGCCGGGCCGCATCGTCCGCCGCATCGTCCGCAAACACTCCCTCGATCCCGGCGAGTACCCGGGCCAGGCCGTGCAGGACCGCGGACGCCTCGTGCAGAGTCGACACCGACAGGTAGCGGTCGTCGGGAGGATGTGGCGTCATCCGGACCACCGCCCGTGGACTCGGAGTGGACTCACGCGGGCAGAGCACGAGCACGGATCCTCGCCATCGTCCGGCGCTCCCTCGCCCATTCTCGTGGTCATGATGACGGCCCTCGACGTCCAGAACCTGGTCACTGCTTCTCGGCCCGGACCTCGTTCGCCAGCACAGCGGCCTGCACCCGGCGGTGCATCCCCAGCTTGGCCAGCACCGCCGAGACGTAGTTCTTCACCGTCTTCTCGGCCAGGAACATGCGTTGTCCGATCTCCCGGTTCGTCAGGCCTTCCCCGATGTAGCCCAGGACCTCCCGCTCCTTGCCGGTCAGCTCGGCCAGCGGGTCCGGCGCCTCGCTGCGCGTGCGCACCCGATTCATCAAGGCGCCGGCCGCGCGCCCGTCGAGCAGGGAGCGCCCCGCCCCGACCTCACGGACCGCGTTCACGATGTCGTTGCCGCGTACGTCCTTGATGACGTAGCCGCTGGCGCCGGCGAGCACCGCGTCGAACATCGCCTGCTCGTCGGTGAACGAGGTCAGCATCAGGCACGCCAACTCCGGCATGCGGGAGCGCAAGTCGCGACACAGCTCGATCCCCGTGCCATCGGGTAGCCGCACATCGAGGACCGCCACGTCGGGACTCAGCGCAGGGATGCGGGCGAGCGCCTCGGCCACGGAGCCGGCCTCGCCGATCACCTCGAGGTCGTCGTCACCGTCGAGGAGATCGGCGACACCCCGCCGCACCACCTCGTGGTCGTCCACCAGGAAGACAGTGGTCACGGTGTGCTCCTCTCGTTCGTGGGTGGGGCGAGGGGGACCCAGCGGCGCAGCCGAGACCTGACCTCGTCCTCGGGACTTTCCGATGGAGCCCGCGAGCTAACGAATCACGCGGTGATCGGCGGGGGTGGTGGGGCAGTCGTCCCGAGTGCGCTTGCCCGTGCTGTACACCACGCGGTGGTACCCGCGGGAGCCGTCCAGCCCTGGTCGGTCGTGCCTCCGGGCCCTGCCGAGGTACGTCGAGGGGATGATCCACTCAGGTCGGCCGACCCCGACGCCGCTCGTCCTGGCGACCACATCTTCTCGAAGGAGCTGCGGTGCACCCCCTCACAGGAGTCCGTCCGAGCCGTCGCGCCGCGCGGTGGGGCCGTATCGGGTCCGCAGCGCTCGGAGCCCTCATGGTCGCCGGGTCGGCGACCAACGTCTTCCTGCTCAGCACGCGACCTGCCGTGTACGCCGAGCTCGGGGACTGGCTGCCGGCACCGGACGCACTGCACCAGCTGTGGGACGCCACCCTCGGCGAGCATCCCCTGCTCTGGGTGCCAGGAGTCGGCATCGCCTACGAGCTGCTCGTCGGCGTGTTGGCCCTGCTGCCTCGTCGGCGGCTGCGGTTCCTGGGGCTGGCGGGTATCGCGCTGTTCCACCTGGGGCTGCTGGCGATGGGCCTGTGGGCGTGGGCGCTTCCCGTGATGGCGCTGATCGGTGCCGTGGTCGCGCTCGAGGTCCGAGGCGCCGCGGGGGAAGCCTGAGCGCACGGTCCTCTGCCGATGGCCGCGGCCCCGAGAGCCGCTGGGTCGTCGACGGCGACCACGGTCACCGTCGCTGCGCGCGCTGATCGGAGTCCGGTCAGGAGCCGCTCAGCTCCGGACGTCGTCCGGCGCGTCCCCGAGGGGGACGACGACCACCGGGCACCGCGCGCGGCGGGAGCACCCGAGGGCCACCGACGTCAGCGGGTCCTCGTCCTCGCTGTGCCCCACGACCAGGGCGGTGGCGCCGGCCGATTCCCGTACGAGCACGTCGACGGGCAGTCCGGGCACGACCCGGATATCGATCCCGACCGACCCGCGAGCGGCGGCCGGCACCAGTCGGTCGTCGGAGAGCACCTCGTCGACGAACTCGCGGACGACTGCCTCCTCGGCGGCCAGGCCCTCGCGGCGGTGCGGCACCGGGAGCAGCTCACCGCCGGGCAACGCGGCGAGTGCACCCCAGTAGTGGCCCACGTCGTCCACGGCCGTGACGACGGTGACCCGCCCGCCCGTCGGGGAGGCCCGGCGCAGGGCCTCGGCGAGAGCGTGGCGTGAGCTGGTGGAGCCGTTGACCCCGCACACGACCCGCCCCGGGCCGGAGGTGGGGTGCTGAACGCCCGGATCGGGCGCACCGCCGCCGGTCGGTGCCGTCCTCGCGCCGACTTCGGTGCCGTGTCCTACCGTCATCCTCCCAGCGTCTCCCGGTGGCCTCCCTGTAGCGCGACCCCTCCGGCTCCCGAGCGACGAGGATCACGTCCCGGTGACGGTCGGCTCGGGGACCACCGTGATCGGGCAGGTCGCGTGCAGCACGCAGCCCAGACCCACCGATCCGAGGACGACGCTGCCGAATGCCCCGCGTCCGCGGTGCCCGACGACAAGCTCGTCGGCGCGGCGGGCGATGTCGACCAGCTCCTCCGCCGCCCGCCCTGGTCGGGCCTCGACGGTGATCTCGGGCAGCGTGAGTTCGGCGGCCATTCCCGAGGCCACCTCGTCGACCAGGCCCTGCGCGAGCTTCAGCGCCTCCCGGTGCAGGGTCGCGGCGTCGGGGATCGGCAGGTCCCCGGCAGCGCCCCAGCTCATGGCCGCCCACATCTCCGGCGGCTCGTAGGCGGCCACCGCCTGCACGCGGGCACCACGGCGCACCGCCGACCGGATCGCCTCCTGCAGGGCGTACCGCGAGCCCGTCGAGCCGTCGACGCCACAGACCACCACGCGCCGCGCCGCGTCCTCGGTCATGTCCGCTGCCTCCTCGCTCGACCCTCCGCTGCCTCGCCCGACCCTGCCAGATACCCGGATCAGGGGCGTCCTCCTCCTCAGGGCCTCCGGACCGCTGGTGGGGGCGGTTGGACCCTGACTCCGCGGGCCTCGCCGGCGAGATCCTGGGGACATGCGGAGGGAATCGACGGGCTCGGTGTGGGGTCCGTGGCTGCTGGGCTGGTGCGGCCTGCTCGTGCTGGCGCTGGCCAACGGCACGCTGCGGGCGTTGGTGATCCAGCCCCGGCTGGGCGAAACCGTCGCGCGGGCGCTCGCGACCGTGATCCTGCTCGCGGCGCTCACAGCCCTGGTGTGGTGGCTGCACCGGCGGCGCCCGATCCCGACCGCGCGGCAGGCGTGGGCGATCGGGGCGGCATGGGTGGCGATGACCCTGGCCTTCGAGTTCGGCTGGGGCGGGCTCGTCGCGGGCCTGCCGTGGTCGACGATGCTCGCCGACTACGACCTGACCGCCGGGCGCATCTGGATCCTCGTGCCGATCTGGACCGCGCTCGCGCCGGCCCTCGTGCGCCGGGCGCAGCACCGCGCGCCCGCGACCGCGCCGTGACGGGCACCCCGGTGCTCACGGGCCCCGATCGGCGCGCCGCCGACGTCCCGGTACGGCCCGGAGCCCGAGTCGCGACCGTCGTGGCCCTCGCCGCGCTCGCCGGCTGGTTGACGGCGCTGACGATGCCGCGCGGACCGATCACGCCGGTGGGCGCGGTCGCGGCGATGGCCGTCGGTGTCGCCGTGGGCGTGGCCGCCGGCTACGTGCTGCGGTCGCGGTGGGCGATGCTCCTCGCACCGGTGGCGTTCGCCGTGGCCGTCGAGCTCGGCCGGGTCGGGGTCGTGGGCCCGACCGTGGACCGGCCGCAGGTCTCGACGTTCTTCGGGGTGCTCGTCCTGGTCCTCGGGCGCGGGTTCCATGCGCTGGTCCAGCTGCTGCCGATGGTGCTCGGGGTGGCGGTGGGGGTGGGGCTCGCACGCGGGCGCTCCGGCGCGTCCGCCCTCCGAGGGTGGCGCCGGGCGGCGCAGTGGGGGCGTCGCGGGATCGCGGCGGTGGTGGCGGTGGGGCTCGTCGCCCTCGCCGTGGTGCTGACCCGCCCCGGCACGACGGCGCCGATCGTCGACGCCGCCGGCCGGCAGGTCTCGGGCAGCGTCGCCGAGCTCGCGACCGTGCGCCTCGGCGGGCACGACCAGACGGTCATGATCCGCGGGCGCGACGCCACCGCTCCGGTGGTGCTCTACCTGGCCGGCGGTCCCGGGCAGAGCGACCTGGGCTACGCCCGGGCCTACATGACCGAGCTCGAGGACGACGTCGTGGTCGCGGTGTGGGACCAGCGCGGGACCGGCACCTCCTACGCGGCCCTCGACCCGACGGCCACCTGGACGCTGGACCGGGCGGTGGCCGACACCGTCGAGCTCGCGACGTACCTGCGTGACCGGTTCGGCCAGCAGAGGGTCTACCTGGTCGGCAACTCATGGGGCAGCACCCTCGGTGTCCTGGCCGTCCAGCGTCACCCCGAGCTGTTCGCCGCCTACGTCGGCACCGGGCAGATGGCCAGCCAGCTCGAGGCCGACCGGATCATCTACCGCCAGGTGCTCGACCTGGCCGCCCGCACGGGCGACACCGCGCTCGCCGAGCGGCTGCGGGCCGCGGGCCCGCCGCCATATCGCGACGTCTACGTCAACGCGATGCTCATCGACTACTACGACGCCATCGGTCCCTACCCCCGCACCGAGTACTTCCTGACCCAGGGCCCGGCCGGCATCGACGGCACCGGCGCCGAGGAGTACGGCCCGCTGGACAAGGTCAACAAGCTCAAGGCCATGATCGACATGGGCTCCGTGATGTACCCGCAGCTGCAGGGGGTCGACTTCCGCACCCAGGTGCCGCGACTGGAGGTGCCGGTCTACGTCGTCGCCGGCGGGCACGAACTGACGGCCCGTTCCGGGGCCGCCCGGGAGTGGTTCGACCGCCTGGAGGCCCCCGCGAAGCAGTGGATCACGTTCGAGGGCTCCGGGCACGTCCCGCACTTCGAGGAGTTCGGCCGCTTCCGGGAGGTCATCCGCGAGGTCGTGGGACGGCACGGGCCACCCGCCGGCGGACCGGCTCCCCCGGCGACAGCGCCGCCGGGAGGGGTGGGGCGCCCGTGACGCCCGGAGCCCGCCGGGCGGTGACTGTGCTGACCCTGCTCGCGGCCGCCCTCGCGGCCGGGGCCGCGACCGCGGGGCTCGCCGTGGGCGGCGGCCCGGGCCGGCAGGTGGTCGTGACACCTCGCGGCGTGCCCGTGGTGCTGGACGGCACCGGCCTGTACCGGTGGAGCGGTGTCTTCGCCGCGGCCGGACAGCGGGGCACCGACCTGGTCGTCCTCGTGCTGGTGGTGCCCCTGCTGGTGATCGCTCTCGTGGCGGCGCGCCGCGGATCGGTGCGGGCGAGGCTGCTGCTGGTCGGCCTGCTCGTCGTCGTGGTCTACGTCCACGGCAGCATCGTCGCGGGCACCATCGCCTACACCCCCCTCTACGTCGTGTCCGTCCTCGTCGTGCCCACCGCCGGCACCGCCGTCGCCGTGCTCGTCGCCGGGATCGCCCGGCACGAGCCGCTCCTGCGGCCGGGCGTACCGCGACGCGGGCCGGGCCTGTTCCTGCTCGCCAGTGCGCTGGTGACCGTGGTCGTGTGGGGCGTGCCGCTGGTCGTGGCCGCCGCGACCGGCACCGTCCCGGCCCGCACCGACCTGGCCGCGGCCCCGGTCACCCTCGGGCTCGACCTGGCCGTGATCACGCCGCTGGTCTCGCTGGCCGCCGTCCTGCTGCTGCGGGGGGCACCGCAGGCGCTCCTGCTCGCGGTCCCGCTGCTGGTGCTCGAGATCTCGCTGGCGCCGGTGATCACCGCGCAGACCGCGTCCCAGCTCGCGTCCGGGGTCCGGCTCGAGGCCGCCGAGGTCGCCGGGCCGATCGGGGGGTTCGCGGTCCTCGCCCTGGGTGCCGCGATCACGCTCGTCGCGCTCCTGCGCGCGCCGTCCCCGTCGCCCTTGACCTCGCCGCAACCAGCCTCCGCCGCGTGATCCGCTGCTCGACCTCCTGCCGCCACGCGCCGCCTCGAGCTGGGCCCGGCCGACCCGGCGTGATCGCTCCGACGATGGTCAGCGTGCCGTGGTCGGGGCCGGCTGCCCAGGCTGCTCCGGTGCGGGCAGCACCCCACCTCTTCCGGCGCCCGGCTCATCGCTCCGGCGCTCCGGGGCATCGTCGGCCGGGGCGAGCACGAGGTAGACGATCATCCCGACGAGGCCGAAGCTCAGCAGGCCGGTCACCAGCAGCACGATCAGCAGCGCCGTGTTGGACAGGCCGGCGGCGTCGAGGACCGCACCGATCCAGGCGATGAACTGCGTCAATGCGGCGGCGAGCAGCACCAGCGCGCCCAGCACCGTCAGGACGAGGGCCACCCAGGCCGCCGGCGTGGAGCGCACGCCGACGACGTCAGGTCCGCGCATGACGAAGACCCCGCCGCCCCACGCCAGCCCGCCGGCGACCAACAGCACCACGAACCCTCCGACGGCGCCGACGAGGCTCCCGACGAACAGCTGCGTGACGAGTCGCTTGGACACGGATCCCCCAGTCTCCGGTGGAGAGGTGAGCGTGCGCCGCGGCGCGGAGGGTCACCAGGGCCAAAGGACAGGGGCGGCCTCGGCCACAAGGTCCCGTGCCGGGCCCGCATCACGAAGGTCGTGAGACGGCACATGGCTCGTCGAGCCAAGTGCTCGGAGTGTGGTACTTCGTTGATCTCGGCCGACGTCCTCATGGACGACCAGGTCCTCGAAGTGCCGTGGGAGTTCGGAGCTGGTTACCACAGCGCGCAGCGCTGCCAGCTTCTCCGAGCCGCGACGCGCTGACGCAGGAGGCGAAGCGTTCGCCGCCTCCGCACCGCCGCGACCTCTGGGCAGGGCGCTCGCGGCGACGAGATGGTGCGGCCCCGCCCGTTCGAGCCGGCGGCGCGCTCGTCCGAGGCACGGAGCCGCAGAGAAGGCCCTGGTGAGCTGTGTTCTCAACCGACCAGGGCCTGAAGCCGGCGCCGAGTACGGACGAGCTCGTGGGCCCAGGCGCGGGCTTCGCCCGGACCTCGGCCCGGGGGACGTCTGCAGCCTTCACGTCGAGGTCGGCGCCCCTTCTCGGTGAGCCCTCTTCGTACGACTCGGCCGCTCCCTCGCTGTCTACGTCGGGTGCGGCGAACGGGCACAGGGCCGGGCGACCCGCGCGACACCGCGGTCCCTCCGACGCGCTACCGGTTCTGCCGGCCCTTCGAAGCGTCGGCTCGCAGCTTCGGGCTGTCCTCGGCGCTCTCCTCGGTGGGTGACGGCGTCGCCGGCCGGGTGTTCCGCTCGACGCTGCGGTCCCTGTGCCTCACCCAACCGACGAGCGCCAGCGACGCCACGCCCAGGGCGAAGAAGGGGATGTCGGGCACGTACAACAGCGCGACCATCGCGGCACCGACGAACACGGCGTAGGCGGTCAACAGGTGGAACAGCTGACGGCCGCCGGCGGGATAGACGAGGAAGAGCAGGCTCAACGCAACCATCGTCGTCGGGCACCCCATCAACCCGTAGGCGCCGAACAGCAGTTCGGCCGGGTCGAACACGAGACGGACCCCATAGATGTACGGCGGGTACCAGAACCCCCAGACCGCCAGGGGGACGGCGACGAGCAGGCGCCACTTCTCGATGTGCCGGAAGTCGAGGTCCAACGTCGGCGCCCGGAGCTCCCGCAGCCATTGGAGGGCGATGACCAGCAGGAACACCGGGGTCGCGCCGTACACCGCGAGGGCGACGGCGCCCATCCGCTCGTAGAGCTCGACGCTGACCCAGATGCCGACGAACCCGACCAACCAGAGGTAGTCGAGCGCGAAATAGGCCGCGAACAACCTGCGGTACCGGTTGCCGTACCGGATGACCAGGTAGACCACGACGACGGCCGCCAGGTGCCAGAACAGCGCCACCCACGCGAATGCGACGCGGTCCTCCCCCACCAACTGCCCCAAGGTCTTCCCGAACTCGATGCCGAACGGATCCATGAGAGCCTTCCTCCCGACCGGGCGCTCGTCATCGCACGGAGCCGATGCCCTCAGCTCCAGGGTGTGCCGCGGCGAGGGTTCGCCGGAGAGGCGAAGGACCCGCAGGCCGGGACCGACCGGGCGGCCCCGACCAGCGCCGGCGACGAGGAGGCCTCCGCCGTCACCGGACCAGCGACCCACCCGGCGCGCGGCGGCGGGCCGATCGTCCCGCCCCCCAGGGGCACTTCGTGCCTGGCGGGCGCCGCCCCGGCGCGCGGATCGTCGGGAGCAGATGACGAGGAGCGAGGAGACCGGCATGGACACGTGCCGCGAGACCGAGGCACTGCCGGTGACCGAGTGCTGGACACGGCTCGCTTCGGTGCCGGTGGGACGGCTGGTGTTCACCGAGAGGGCACTCCCGGCGGTGCACCCCGTGAACTTCCTGGTGCACGGACGGTCCGTCATCATCCGCACCGGTCCCGGCACCAAGCTCGACGCCGCCCGCCGTGGCGACGTCGTCGCGTTCGAGGCCGACCACATCGATCCCGGGTCCCGGACGGGGTGGAGCGTGCTGGTCGTCGGGCACGCCGCGGTCGTCGGCGACGTCGACCGGCTCGTCGCGGTCCTCGACCCCCAGCACCGCCCCTGGGTCCGCGGGCGCGGCATCCACGTGATCGAGGTCTGCGGGGAGCGCGTCACGGGCCGCCGGCTCGTCCTCGACCGGAACCCGGCCGCGTGAGCGCCCGCTCGCCGGCGGTCGACCCGGAGGCCCCTCACCCGACAGGAGGTCCTCGGTGACGGTCAGCCGCGACCCTGCCGCCCGGGAGGCGGTCCTCGCCGCGCTCGAGGGCGCGCTGCGCGCACCATCGGAGCACAACACCCAGCCCTGGCGATGGACGCTGCTGCCCGACCGCCTCGAGCTGGCGGTGGACCCGCACCGGCGGCTGCCGTTCACCGACGAGCGCGGCGAGGGGGCGCTGCTCGCCTGCGGCGCCGCGCTGCACCACCTGCGTATCGGCCTCGCCGTCCGCGGCTGGACCCCTCTGGTCAGGCTCGACCGGGAGGGCCCGCCGCAGCGCCGGGTGGCGGAGGTGGGCTGGGAGCCGGCCGACACCGTCCCTGACGACGCGCGCCGGCACGCCGCGGCGATCGAGCGCCGCCGCACCGACCGCCGCCGCTTCGGCGCCGATCCCGTCGACCCCGCCGTCCTCGACGAGCTCGCCCGGGTCGCGCGGGCCTTCGACGGCGCCGTGCACGTCGTCGCCGGCCGTGCTCGCCGCACCGTGGTCGAGGCCATGCGGGACGCCGCGCTCCTCCAGCTCGAACGGCCCGGGTACGCGGCGGAGCTGCAGCGGTGGACGCACCGCTACGTGGGTGGAGCCGACGGGCTCCCCCACGGCGTCCGCCTGAGCGAACCGCACCTCTACGACGACCTCGTCCTGCGGTGGTTCCCCGGTGGGGGCCTCGACCAGCCCCACGGCGGGTCCGACCACGAGGACGCCTCCACCCTGCTCGTCCTGTCCGCCCACGGCCATGACACGGCCTCGGTCGTGCGGGCGGGCGAGGCGATGAGCGCGGTCCTCCTCGAGGTGACGGCGCACGACCTGGCCGCGACACCGGTCACCCAGGTCCTCGAGGTCGACGAGACCCGCGAGCGCGTCAGCGAGGTCGCCGGGGGCCACCCGGTCGTCGTCCTGCGCGTCGGCCGGCCCGTCCCGGAGGCACCGCCACCCCCGCGAACCCCGCGCCGGGACCTCGCCTCGGTCCTGATCGACCGCTCCGCCGCGCCCGACGAGCAGGCCGCCCGATGACCGAGCCGGACGGTTGGACCGTCGAGTTCAGCGGCTGGGACCCCGCCGACGAGGGACGCCGGGAGGCCCTGTGCACCCTCGGCAACGGCTACCTCGGCACCCGCGGCGCGCTGCCGGAGAGCACTGCGGACGGCGTGCACTACCCGGGCACGTACGCCGCCGGCGTGTTCAACCGTCTCGCCGACGAGATCGACGGGGTGGCGATCGAGAACGAGAGCCTCGTCAACCTGCCCGACTGGCTCGACCTGCGGATCGCGGTCGAGGACGGCGCGTGGCTCGACCTGTCCGCCGTGCGCGTCCTGGAGCACCGCCAGCGGCTCGACATGGCGCGGGGCGTGCTGCACCGCACCACCCGCTTCGTCGACGACGCGGGGCGGCGCAGCTCGCTGCACCAGCGCCGGTTCGTGCACATGGGGCGGCGGCACCTGGCGGGTCTGCACACGTCGTTCGTCGCCGAGGGCTGGAGCGGCCGGTTGACGGTGGCGTCGGGGGTGGACGGCACGGTGACCAACAGCGGGGTGAGCCGCTACCGCCACCTCTCCGGGCGGCACCTCGACGTCCTCGCGGCCGAGGAGACCGGCGACGACACCGTCCTCCTGACCGCCCGGACCACCCAGTCCCGGCACCGCGTCGCGGTGGGGGCCCGGACGCGGCTCACCCGCCCGGGGAACGCCCCCGTCACCCGCGAGCCGGACCGTAGCGAGGGACTGATCGGCCAGCGCCTAACCGTCGAGGTCCGTGCCGGGGAGACGGTGGAGATCGAGAAGATCGCCGCGGTGGTCACCTCCCGGGACGTGGCCATCTCCGAGCCCGCCCTGACCGCTACCGAGCTGCTCGCTGACGCCCCGGGATTCGAGGAGCTGCTCGCCGAGCACACGCGGAGCTGGGACCGGCTGTGGCGGTGGTGCCGTATCGAGCTGCTCGAGGGCACGCATCCGGCGTCCCTGGAGACCGTGCGCAACCTGCGGCTCAGCGGGTTCCACGTGCTCCAGACCGCCTCCGCGCACGACCTCGATCTCGACGCCGGCATCCCCGCCCGCGGGCTGCACGGCGAGGCCTACCGCGGGCACGTCTTCTGGGACGAGCTGTTCGTCCTCCCGGTCCTCCTGCTGCGGTTCCCGGCGCTGGCCCGCGGCCTGCTGCTCTACCGGGTCCGGCGGCTCGACGCCGCCCGCCGGGCCGCGCGAGCAGCCGGTCACCGCGGAGCGATGTACCCGTGGCAGTCGGGCAGCGACGGCCGCGAGGAGAGCCAGCGGCTGCACCTGAACCCACTCTCGGGCCGGTGGCTGCCCGACACCAGCGACCGGCAGCGGCACATCGGCCTCGCCGTCGCCTACAACGTCTGGCAGTACTTCCAGGCCACCGGCGACCTCGCCTTCCTGGCCGAGCAGGGCGGTGCCGAGGTGCTCCTCGAGGTCGCCCGGTTCTTCGCGGACCTGGCCGAGTACGACCCGGTCGACGGCCGATACCACATCCGCGGGGTGATGGGGCCCGACGAGTACACGACCCGCTATCCCGGCGCCGACGAGCCCGGCATCGACGACAACGCCTACACCAACGTGCTGACCGTGTGGGTCCTCCAACGGGCCCGGGACCTGCTCGACCTCCTGCCGCCGCGCCGGCGCGACGCCCTGACGGAGACCCTCGACCTGGGCCCGGCCGACCTCCAGCACTGGCGCGAGGTCAGCGAGCACATGGCCGTCCCGATCCACCACGACGGCGTGATCAGCCAGTTCGCCGGCTACCGCGACCTCCCCGAGCTCGATTGGGAGGCCTACCGGCGCCGCTACGGCGACCTGCAGCGCCTGGACCGGATCCTCGAGGCCGAGGGCCGCTCGGTGGACGACTACCAGGCCTCCAAGCAGGCCGACGTGCTCATGCTGTTCTACCTCTTCTCCGCCGACGAGCTCCGTGACCTGCTCGGCCGGCTCGGCTACGCCCTGCCGCCCGAGGCGATCCCCCGCACGATCGACCACTACCTGGCCCGGACCGCGCACGGCTCCACGCTCAGCGCGCTGGTGCACGCCTGGGTGCTCGCCCGGGCACACCGGGAGGAGGCCCTCCCCCACTTCGACCGGGTCGTGCGCAGCGACGTCGCCGACCTCCAGGGCGGCACCACCGCCGAGGGCGTGCATCTCGGGGCGATGGCCGGAGCCGTGGACGTGGTGCAGCGCTGCTTCGCCGGCGTGGAGACCCGCTGCGGCGTCCTGTGGTTCAACCCGCACTGGCCGGGCCGCTTCGGCGTGCTCGAGCTGGCCCTCTACTACCGGGGCCGTCCGCTGGCGGTGCGGGTGACCGACCGGGAGGTGTGGGTGTCGGCCGACGCCGGCCCCGGGGCGCCCGTACGGGTCGCGGCCGGGGACGGGGTCCGTGACCTGTGGCCGGGGCAGACGGTACGGCTGCAGCTCCCGCGGGCCGGCGGTGTGGACCACCCGGAGCCGGGTCACCGCGACGGACTCGACGCACCCTGACGTCGGCCGACGGCGTCCTCACTCCCCTCTCGGGGCAGTGTGGCCCGTGGTGATCGCCGGACCGAGCACGAGGACGGGACAGGGCGCGCTCAGGAGCAGCGAGAGTGTGGTGGAACCGACGCCCACGAGCTCCCCGGCCGTGCGGCCCCGGTGCCCGACGACGACCAGGTCGGCGCCGGCGGCCCGCGCCAGCAGCAGCCGCGCCGCCCGGTCCTCGGCGACGACGACCTCCACCGGCACGCCGGGGACCTGCGCGCGGGCCGCCGCGACGAGCGCCTCGACCGGCGCGGCCTCGTTCCCGTCCTCCGGCCGGCGCGCGATCCCGTCGGCCCCGTACTCGACCTCGCCGACGGCCCGGACCACCTCGACGGCCTCGCCGTGCATCTCCGCGACGCGCAGGGCCCGGAGCAGCACCTCCGCGGCGCCCGGCGCGTCGTCGATCCCGACGACCACCACCGCACGCTGCGGCGTGCCCGCCGGCGAGGGAGCGCGGTACTCGGGTACCACCAGCACCGGGCACGGCGCGATCGCGACGAGTCCCTCGGTGGTGCGGCCCGCGTCGCTGCCCAGGCGGCGGCGCCGATCCCCGACGACGAGCACCGTCGCGGGCCCGCAGGCCGCGGCCAGCGCGGCCGCCGGCTCCTCCTCCGCGCACGTGCGCCGCACCTCGAGGTCGGGCGCGGTGCGGTGCAGGTAGCGCTCGGCCCGCTCGCCGGCGTCGTCCGTGTCGGCCGTGCCGGCCGTGCCGGCCGTGCCGGCCGTGTCGGCCGTGTCGGCGGCGGCTTCGGGCTCGTGCGCGTGGACGATCCGCACGGTGCGGTCCCGGTGGCGGGCCTCGGCGACGGCCCGATCGAGCACGCGTGTCCGGAGCAGCCCGCCGCCCACCCCGACGACCACGGACGGGGTGCGCGGAGGCACCCGCGCGCCCATCGAGGTCACGGTCACGAGGCCTCCCCGGCCTCGGAGTGCTCGGGATGCGCCCACGCCTCCGCCGCCCGCGGGGACAGGACCGCGACCGGGCAGGGAGCGGCGTGCACGACGCGTTGGCTCGTCGAGCCGAGCAGTACGCCGCTGACCGCTCCGCGGCCGCGCGAGCCCACCGCCAGCAGGGCCGCGCCGGCGCGGGCCTCGGCGAGGAGCTCCTCGGCGACCTGGCCGCGGCGCACCACCTCGCGGAGGGGGATGTCGGGGTGGGCGCCGGCGATGCCCGCCACGCCCTCGGCGAGGTGGCGGCGAGCGTCCTCCTCGGTCTCCCCGCCCGAGCGCGCCGCGACGGTCACCACCGTGAGCGACGAGCCGGTCCGGTCGGCCACGTCGGCGCCGAACGCGACCGCGCCCTCCGACTCGACGGAGCCGTCGACGCCGACGACCACCCCCGACATCGCCTCGTCGGCGCCCGGCTCCCAGCGCGCCGGGACCACCACGACGGGGCAGGCGGCGTGGCCCATCGCGTGGGCCACGGTGCGGCCGACACCGGCGTCGGCGACGCCACCGGACGGGCGTGCCCCGAGGACGAGCAGGCGCGCCTGCGCGGCCGTCGCGACGAGGGCCGGCCCGACGACGCCGTCGACCACCGACAGGTGCACCGGCAGGTCGGGTGCCTCCCGGTGCGCGACATGCCGGGCCTGGTCGAGCAACGCGTGCGCGCGCCCGGACGGGCTGCGCATCTCGTCGTGCGGCCGCTCGGAAGGAGGCAGCACCTGGACGAGGTCGAGCGGCAGGTGGCGCCGTGCGGCCTCGTTCGCCGCCCAGGCGACGGCGCCGTGGGTGGCGGGGCTGCCGTCGACGCCGACGAGGACGCCGGCGGGCGACACCGAGTGGTCGATCATGTGGTCCTCCTCGACGGGGGCCGGGCGATCACGTGGACGCCCTGCGGGGGCCGCCGATGCGGGCAGGCCCGGAGAAGATCAGTGCGACGCCGAGCACGTAGCCGAAGTCGTACCAGGCGCCGTCGTTGTGCACCTCGTAGATCGCCACACCGTCGTTGAACAGCGAGACGATGAACGTGATCGGGACGATCAGGCCCTGCCAGAGCCCCAGCCAGAAGCCGGCCACCGGCGGGGCGGCCAGACGGGCGGAGTCGTCGGCGACGGCGGCGCACCCGCCGACCAGCAGGAGCCCGGCGACGAGCAGGCCCGCCAGCAGCAGGCCCCGCTCCCGGCGCCGGGGATGCTCGGAGGTCATGGGCCCATCGTGATCGCCCCGTGGGTGGCACGGCAGGGGTGGACGTCCCGATCTCGTCGGGACCCGTGGACGGCGCACCCCGAGCCGTCGGGCCCGGGACCGTCGCTCACGCGCCGGGGGCGAGCCGATCGACCGGAGCCTCCGCCGGCCGCGGCGCCGCCGTGCCGGTCGCGTCGACCGGTGGGTAGAGCCAGCACAGCGCCGGCGGCGGAGCGAAGGGCCGCCACCGGCCCTCGGGCTGGGCGAGCCGATCGGCGACCGCCCACAGCACCGCGGGGTGCGCGCCGAGACCGAAGTGACTGCCGTGGACCGCGATCGACTCCGCCAGCTCGCCGGCGGGTTCGACGCACGCGCGCCAGGCGACGATGCCGTCCCACGGCGAGTAGACCGACGTGCACGGCACGGGCAGGGCCGGCAGGACCGCCTCCGGCGCGGGCAGGTCCTCCGGGGCGACGTGGCGGCCCGAGACCGCCAGGTAGAACCACAGGGCCCGCGTCTGGCTCGGGTGCGTCAGGCGCACGGGGCTGCCGAGCGTGACGACGCCGCGGACCAGGTCGGGGTGGCGGCGCGCCGCGTCGCGGGCGTAGAGGCCGCCCATGCTCCACCCGACGATGCTCACCCGCCGGCCGTAGCGCTCGGCCAGCTCCGCCAGCCGGGCCGGGACCCCTCGCACGACCTCCGCGGTGGGGCCGAGGTTGCGGCCGAGCCGCCAGCCGTGCGCCCGGTAGCCGCGGTCGCGCAGGACGGCGCGCAGCGTGCGGGTCGAGCGGTCGCCGGCGCTCAGCCCGGGCAGGACGAGGACGGGGTGCCCGTCGCCGGTGGGCGCGGCCCGGAGGATCGACCGGCCGAGCGCGGTGATCCCGGAGCCGCCGAGGGCGCGGCCGAGGTCGGTGGCGAACAGCGGCCACGACGGGCCCTGCTCCCCGGGCCCGGGCGGGCGGAACGCGACCGGCATCCCCGGCCGCCACGACGTCGGCTGCTCGTCACGGAACACGCTCGCCATGTGGCCCCTCCGCTGAGTGGCCCCCCGCACACGGATCGTAAGCACCTGCGGGTCCAGCGGGGAAGTGGCCCGGGCCCTCCGCCCCTGCCCCGACCGCCGGGCCCGCGCACACGCTCAGCCGATCACCCCACCACCGCGAGGAGGCGACGATGAGCCTCGACCTGCCCGTCATCCCGCGCGAGTCGCCGCTCGAGCGGACGCTGTGAACGCGGTCCCCCTCGGCCCGCTCGACGCGGCGTTCCTCGAGGTCGAGGACGCCGAGCCCGAGGTCTCGATGGCGATCGCCTCGATCGCGGTCTTCGCGGGACCGTCGCCCGGCACCGACGAGTTCGCCGCCCACCTCGCGGGGCGGCTGCCACTCATCCCCCGCTACCGGCAGAAGGTCCGCCGGGTCCCTCTCGACCTGGGTGCCCCGGTGTGGGTCGACGATCCTGGGTTCGACCTCGACCGCCACCTCGTCCGCGTGGCGCTGCCCGCGCCGGGCGGCGACGCCGAGCTGGCCGCGCTGATGGGGCGCATCATGGCCACCCGGCTGGACCGGGACCGCCCGCTGTGGCGCTACTGGCTGGTGGAGGGACTGGCCGGCGGACGTTGGGCGCTCGTCTCCCAGATCCACCACTGCATGGTCGACGGCGTGTCCGGCACCGACCTCTACGGCATCGTCCTCGATCCCGAACCCGACCCCCGGCCCCCGGCGCCCGACGCGCACGTGCCCGGGCCCGAACCGTCGTCGGCCGAGCTGCTCGTCGCTGCTGCGGGCGGCCTCCTCCGGCTGCCGCTCGCCGCCGCCGGCGCGGCCGCGGCGCTGGTGGCGCGGCCGCGCGAGGCATGGGGGCGGGTCGCGGCGGGCCTGCGGGGCGGTGCCGCGCTGCTCGCGAGCCTCCGCCCCGGCCCGCCCTCGTCGCTGACCGGGCCGCGGCACCGGCCTCGCCGCTACGCGTTCGCCCGGGGGCGGGTCGAGGACGTCCGGGCGATCCGCCACCGACTCGGCGGGACCTTCAACGACGTCGTCCTCGCGGCGGTCACCGCCGGCTTCCGTGCCCTGCTCCTCGCAAGGGGCGAGGAGCCCGCCCCCGACCTCGTCCGCACCCTGGTCCCGGTCTCGGTCCGGGCGCCCGGGGACGAGGGCTCCCGCGGCAACCAGGTGTCGCTGCTGCTGCCCCGCCTGCCCGTCCACCTCGACGACCCCCGGGAACGGCTCGCGGCGACGGTCGCCGAGCTGGACAGGTGCAAGGCCGCGCACGAGGCCGAGGCCGGCGCTCTGCTGACCCGGCTGGCCCGTTTCGAGCCGTACCCCCTCCTCGGGGGCGGCGTCCGGTGGGCCTCGCGGAGGACGCAGCGCTCGGTCGTCACCGTCACGACCAACGTGCCGGGCCCCCGCGAGACGCTGTACGGGCTCGGACGGGAGCTCCTGGAGATCATCCCCTACGTCCCGATCGGCAGCGCCGTGCAGGTCGGGGTGTCGATCATGACCTACCGCGACGGGCTGGCGATCGGCATCACCGGTGACGAGGCGGCCGAGGACCTCCAGGTGCTCGCGCGCGCCGTCGAGACGGAGCTGTCGGTGCTCTCGGAGCGCTGAGCACGCACGGGACCCGCGCTCCTCGTCCCCCGGGAGGCGGGACCTTCTGCCCTGGGATCCCGCGACGCGGCGGGAGACGGTGGCACGTGTGGCGGACAGGGGGAGGCGGCCGCGCGGACCCCGGTTGCCGCACCTGGACCACCTGAGGGCGGTGCTCGTCGCCTGGGTCATCGGCGGTCATGCGCTGGTCGGGTACTCCGCCGTCGGCGGCTGGGCGTACGACGAGGTCAACGAGGTCACCTTCGCCCCGGCGACCGAGCTCGTGCTGGTCGCGGTCATCGGGCCGTCGGGCCTGTTCATCATCGGCGTGCTCTTCTTCATCGCCGGCCTGCTCGTGGAGCAGGCGGTCGAGCGCCACGGGTGGTCGCGCTACACCCGCGAGAGGGTCGTCCGGCTCGGCCTGCCGTGGCTGGTGTCGGCGGTCCTGGTGTGGCCGGCATCAGTGTGGCTGGCGTACGTCGCGGCCGGTCGGCAGGTGTCCTTCTGGTGGGTGCTCACCCACCGCGATCCGCTGCTCGACTCCGGAGCGCTCTGGTTCGCCCTGGTGCTGCTGGTGTTCTCGGCGGCGTTCGCGCTGGCACGCCCGTGGACGGTCGGCCGCCGCGGCCGTCCCGCCCGGACGCTGACCGGGAGGCACGTCGCCGCGACGGTGGCCCTGGTCGCGCTGTCGTCGTTCGTCGTCCGCCTCTGGTTCCCGGCCCGCAGCGGGCAGGTCGGTGATCTGCACCTGTGGCAGTGGCCGCAGTGTCTCGGGTTGTTCGTCCTCGGCATCGCGGCGGCCCGCTCCGGCTGGCACTGGCACGTGCCGGGGCGGCTGCGCCGCCGCTGCGGCGCGGTCGCGCTCGTGACCCTCGTCCTCCTGCCGGTGCTCGCCCTCGCCAGCGGGGTGCGCGACCTGAGCCGCGACGTCGCGTCCTACCTCGGCGGGTGGCACTGGGAGTCGCTCGCCACCGCAGGGATCGAAGGGATCCTGGTCGTCACGGGGTCGGTCTGGCTGGTGGGCCTGGCCGAACGCCGGTGGCGCGACCGCGCGCCGGAGACCGCGGGGTGGGCGCGGGGTGCCTTCGCCGCGTTCGTGATCCAGGGCCCCGTGCTCATGGTCCTCGCCAGCGCCGCGCGACCGCTCGACCTCCCGGCCGAGCTCAAGGCGCCACTCGTCGCCGCCCTCGGGATCACGGCCTGCTTCTGGCTCGGCCGACGTCTCCCGATCCTCTCCGGGAGACGCCCTGCGGCCGCCGGCGGGTCCACGGCCGACCCGGGGCCAGGAGGAACCCGGTAGGCGTCCGGCTCAGTGCGTGCTCTCGTGGTCGGGGCCGGTGAACCGTCGCCAGGCCGCCTCCCACTCCCGCAGCCGGATCCGGTCGAGGACCCACCGCAGGCCGGCGAGCAGGAACAGGGAGACCAGCAGGTCGCCGAGCAGGATCACCAGGGTCGTCAGGAAGCCCTGGGTCTCGGGGTAGCCGGGCGTCATCGGCGCGATCGTGGGCCGGTCGGCGGCGTCCACCCAGAGCGTGCGCGGGTCACCGGCCTCGGCCGTGTCGGGCACCCGGACCAGGGCCACCCGCGGGGTGCCGTCGGCCGCGATCCACCGCACGGGTGCGCGCACCTCGGTGCTGGCGACCTCGGTGCCGTACGCGGCCGCCGGCCCGGGCTCGGCGAGCACGACGCCGGTGACCTGGTGGCGCTCGGCGCGCTGTTCGGCGACCTGCGGGCCGAGGTTCGCCGTGACCTGGCTCCCGACCGCCAGCGCCACGGGAACGAGGAACAGGCCGAGGAGCAGGAGGACCCACCGCGCCGCGACCTCGATGCGGTCGCTGCGCCGCCGCAGCTCGGAGCGCTTCGGCACCAACAGGCGGAACGCCCGCTGCACCGCTCCCGTCGTGCCCATCGTCCGCCTCCTCGTCCTGGGAGGACGACGCTGGACGGGCGGCGCCCGCCCCGGCACGGGCGCGGGGCCCCCTCCGACCGGGCGAGGGACCCCTGCCGACGGGACCACCGGAGGGACCTTGGGCCCTGATCACGACCGGGGCCGCGCACGGATCGTCGTGGGCGGTCACCGTGCAGACCGTGCGCGGGTGGGAGCGGGAGGGCTTTCGCGATGGCGCTGGACCTGGCGCGCTGGCAGTTCGGCGTGACGACCGTCTACCACTTCCTGTTCGTCCCGTTGACCATCGGCCTGTCGCTGCTGGTCGCGGGCATGCAGACCGCGTGGGTCCGCACCGGTGACGAGCGCTGGCTGCGCATGACGAAGTTCTGGGGCAAGCTCTTCCTGATCAACTTCGCCATGGGCGTGGTCACGGGGATCGTCCAGGAGTTCCAGTTCGGGATGAACTGGAGCGACTACAGCCGCTTCGTCGGCGACGTCTTCGGCGCTCCCCTGGCGATCGAGGGCCTGCTCGCCTTCTTCCTCGAGTCGACGTTCCTCGGCCTCTGGATCTTCGGATGGGGCCGGCTGCCCAAGCGGGTGCACCTGGCGACGATCTGGGCCGCCGCGATCGGCACCCTGCTCTCGGCCTACTTCATCCTCGCCGCCAACTCGTGGATGCAGCATCCCGTGGGCTCCCGGGTCAACCCCGTCACCGGCCGCGCCGAGCTCACCGACTTCGGGGCGGTGCTGACCAACTCCACCGCGGTCGGCGCGTTCACGCACACCATCACGGCGGCCTTCCTCACCGCCGGCATGTTCATCCTGGGCATCTCCGCGTGGCACCTGGCGCGGCGGAACGAGACGCGGGTGTTCCGCTCGTCGCTGCGCCTGGCGCTGGTGACCGTGCTCGTGGCCGGTGTCGGCACGGTGGTCACCGGCGACGTCCAGGCCCGGCTGATGACCGAGCAGCAGCCGATGAAGATGGCGGCCGCCGAGGCGCTGTGGGACACGAGCACGCCGGCCTCGTTCTCGCTGTTCACCATCGGCAGCCTGGACGGCTCCCAGGAGGTCTGGAGCGTCCGGGTGCCGAAGGTGCTCTCCTTCATGGCCACCGGCGACCCCGACGGCACGGTCGAGGGCATCAACGACGTCCAGCGGGCGTCCGAGGCGCAGTTCGGTCCGGGCGACTACCGGCCCAACGTGCCGATCGCCTACTGGACCTTCCGGGCCATGATCGGCTTCGGCGCCCTCGCCCTGCTCGTCGCCCTGGCCGGCCTGTGGCTGCAGCGCGGCGGGCGCGTGCCCAGCTCCCGGTGGTACACCTGGGCGGCCCTGGCCGGCATCGGGTTCCCGGTGGTGGCCAACTCCGTCGGCTGGATCTTCACCGAGATGGGCCGCCAGCCGTGGGTCGTCTACGGCACGTTGCGCACCGCCGACGGCGTCAGCCCCTCGGTCGGGCCGGTGTCGGTGGCGACCTCGCTCGTCGTGTTCACCCTGCTCTACGGCGTGCTCGCCGTCGTCGAGGTGACCCTGCTCGTCCGCTACGCCCGCAAGGGCCCCGACCCGCTGCCGCCTCCGGACGAGGAGACGCCGAGCGAGTCCACCCCGCGCCCGCTCGCGGTCGCGTACTGATCCGGCCACGGCCCAGGAGGACATCGTGTTCGGCCTCGCGCTGACCGACATCTGGTTCCTGCTCATCGCCCTGCTCTGGACGGGCTACTTCGTCCTGGAGGGCTTCGACTTCGGCGTCGGCGCGCTGCTCGGCGTGCTCGGCCGCGACGAGACCGACCGCCGCCGCGTCATCAACACCATCGGTCCCCTCTGGGACGGCAACGAGGTGTGGCTGCTCGTGGCCGGCGGCGCGACGTTCGCCGCCTTCCCGGAGTGGTACGCGAGCCTGTTCTCCGGGTTCTACCTCGCGCTGCTGATCATGCTGGTCGCGCTCATCGGCCGGGGCGTCGCCTTCGAGTACCGCGGCAAGGTGGACGACCCGACCTGGCGCCGCCGGTGGGACCTCGTGATCATCTCGGCGTCCGCCGTGCCCGCCCTGCTGTGGGGGGTGGCCTTCGGCAACATCGTCGCGGGCGTGCCGCTGGACGCCGACCACGAGTACACGGGCACGTTGTTCACCCTGCTCAACCCCTACGCCCTGCTCGGTGGCCTGACCACCCTGCTGGTGTTCCTGCTCCACGGGGCGGTGTTCGTCGCCCTCAAGACCGACGGCGACCTGCGGGTGCGGGCCCACCGGCTCGCCCTGCGGCTCGGGCTCGGTGCCGTGCCGGTGGCGGCGGCCTTCCTCGCCTGGACCCAGCTCGCGCACGGCACGGGCTGGACGATCGTCAGCGCCGGCCTCGCCGCGGTCGCCCTGGTCGGCGCCGTCCTGCTCGCCGGACGCGAGCGCGAGGGCTGGGCGTTCACCCTGACCGCCGTGACGATCGTCGCCACCACGGTGACGCTCTTCGGCTCGCTCTACCCGGCCGTGCTGCCCTCCTCGACCGACCCCGCGGGCACGCTGACCACGACGAACGCCGCCTCGACGCCCTACACGCTGCAGATCATGACGTGGGTGGCGCTCGCGGTGACCCCGGTCGTCCTGGCCTACCAGGCGTGGAGCTACTGGGTCTTCCGCCGCCGCCTGACCCGTGACGACATCCCGCCGGCCGGTGGGCTGCCCCCGCGCCGGGAGCGGGTCACGGCGGTCGACGGGACGACGGTGCCCGACACGCCGGTGGAGGCCCTGTCGGTCGACGGCGACGGCACCACGGCGCCCGGGCCCCGGGCGTGAAGCCGCTCGACCCGCGGCTGCTGCGCCACGTCCGCCCGGCGCGCACCTTCGTGGTGCTCACCGCCGGCGCGGGCGTGGCCACCGCCGCGCTCGTCGTGGCCCAGGCCGACCTGCTCTCGCAGGTGGTCGCCCGGGCCTTCCTCGACGGCGCACCGCTCGCCGTGCTGACCGGGCTCCTGGCCGCGCTGGTGGCCGTCGTCGCCGGCCGGGCCGCTCTGGCCTGGGCCACGGAGGCGGCCGCGGTGCGCGCGAGCGCCCGGGTGATCGGGCAGCTGCGGGCCGACCTCGTCGACCACGTCCTGCGCCTGGGCCCGCGCGACCCCCGCCTGCCCTCGACCGGCGAGCTCGGCGTGCTGGCCACCCGCGGGATCGACGCTCTCGACGGCTACCTGCGCCGCTACCTGCCGACCCTGCTGCTGGCCACGACGGTGCCGCTGCTGGTCGGGGTGCGCCTGCTCACCGCCGACTGGCTCGCCGCGGTGATCGTCGCCGTCACCGTGCCGCTGATCCCGCTGTTCATGGTCCTCGTCGGCCTGCGCACCCGCGACGACACCACCCGGCGCTGGCGAGCCCTGGCGGTCCTGGGCCACCACTTCCTCGACCTCGTGGCGGGGCTCGACGTCCTCGTCGCCTTCGGCCGCGCGGGCGCCCAGGCCGGCCGTCTGCGCGCCGTCGCCGACGAGTACCGGCGGACCACGATGCGCACCCTGCGGGTGGCGTTCCTCTCCGCGCTGGTGCTCGAGGTGCTCGCCACGCTCTCGGTCGCCCTCGTGGCGGTGTCGGTGGGCCTGCGGCTGGCCGAGGGCCGGCTCGACCTGGCCACCGGGCTGCTCGTGATCATGCTTGCGCCCGAGATCTACCTGCCGCTGCGCGCGGTCGGCGCCCGCTTCCACGACAGCATGGAGGGCCTGGCCGCGGCCGACGACGTGTTCGCGGTGCTGGAGACGTCGGCGGACGCGGGGCCGGCGGGCCCCGGGGGCGCCCGCCGGCCCGCGCCGGACCCGTCCCGCGTGCCGGTGCGCCTCGAGCGGGTCGGCGTCGACGGCCGCGGGGGCGCGGTGCTCGACGACCTCGACCTGACGGTGGCCCCCGGCGAGATCGTCGGGCTGCGCGGTCCGAGCGGGGCAGGCAAGTCCACGCTGCTCGATCTCGTCACCGGGCTGCGCCGTCCCGACCGCGGACGGGTGAGCGTCGGCGGCGTCGGGCTGGACGACCTCGACCCCGAGGCCTGGCGGGCGCGGATCGCCTGGGTGCCGCAGCGGCCGGTGCTGGTCGCGGGCACCGTGGCCGACAACATCCGGCTCGGCGCGCCGGACGCGTCCGACCGGGCGGTCGGCCGGGCCGCGCGGGCCGCGCGGGTCGACCTCGACCTCGACGTGCCGGTCGGCGAGCGCGGCGCCGGCCTGTCCACCGGACAGCAACGCCGCGTCGCGCTGGCCCGCGCGCTGGTCGCCGACCGCCCCCTGCTGCTGCTCGACGAGCCCACTGAGGGCGTCGACGCCGAGACCGAGTCGGCACTGCTGGCGGTGCTGCCCTTCGCGCTCGCCGGACGCAGCGCGATCGTCGTGAGCCACCGCCCCGGCGTCCTCGCGGCCTGCGACAGGGTCGTGGACCTGCCCGGCCGGCACGCGGTCCCCGCTCCCCCTCCGGCGTCCCCGCCGACCTCGAGCTCGGCTGCTCCCGCGGCCCCCGTCCCGCCGGGCTCCCCCGGCGGCGAGGTGGAGCCGGCCGTCCCCGGCCGCGCCGGGGGCGCGCTGCGGTGGTTCGCGGCGGCGGCCCGTCCGCGGGCCGTCGGCCTCACGATCGCGGTCCTGCTCGGGGCCGGCGCGCTGGGCAGCGCGGTGGCGCTCACGGCCACCTCGGCCTGGCTGATCTCCGCGGCGGCGCTGCAGCCCCCGCTGCTGACCCTCGTCGTGGCGATCGTCGCGGTGCGCGCGTTCGGCCTGGCCAAGGGCGTCCTGCGCTACCTCGAGCGGCTCGCGTCCCACGACGCCGCGCTGCGCCTCGGCGCCGACCTGCGCGTGCGGGTCTGGCGGGCGCTGGTCCGGCGTGGCCCGGCGGCAACGGCCGCGCAGCGCCGCGGGGACCTGCTCTCCCGGCTCACCGGCGACGTCGACGCCCAGCAGGACGTCCTCGTGCGCGGTCTGGTGCCGGCGGGGTCCGCGCTGCTCGTGGCGACGGGGCTGGTCGGCCTCTTCGCGGTGCTGCTGCCCGAGGCCGCGATCGTCCTCGCCCTCGGCCTGCTGCTCGCGGGCGTCGTCGCCCCGCTGCTCGGCGTGCTCGCGGGCCGGCGGGCCGCGCGAACGACCGCCGCGGCCCGCGCCGCGGTGGCCACGGGCACCCTCGAGCTGCTCGAGGGGGCCGCCGACCTGCTCGTGCTCGGCGCCGCCGGGCGACGCCGGCGGCGGCTGGCCGCGCACGACACCGAGCTGGCCGACCGCACGGTCGCCCAGGCCGGCGGCGCGGGCCTCGGCGCGGGTCTCGGGGTGCTCGGGATCGGCCTGGCGATGGTCGGCGCGACCGTCGTCGGCGTGCTGGCGCTCGCGGACGGGCGACTGGCGCCGACCGCCCTGGCCGTGCTCGCCCTGACCCCGCTGGCCGCCGCCGAGCTCGTCGCGGGGCTGCCGGACGCCGCCGCGCGCCTCGCCGAGGCGGTCCCGGCCACCCGCCGGCTGGCCGAGCTCGAGGCGGCGCCGGCGCCGGTGACCGACCCGGTGCCGGCCGCCGCCGTTCCCGCCGACCCCACCGTGGCCGTCGAGTCGCTGGCCGTGCGCTGGCCGGACGCGACGCAGGAGGCGGTCAGCGGGGTGTCCTTCGCGCTCCCGCCCGGCGAGCGCATGGTGCTCGCCGGTCCCTCGGGGGCAGGCAAGAGCACGGTGCTCGCCGCGATCCTGCGCACCCTGCCCGCCGCGCGTGGTGCGGTGACCCTCGACGGTCGCGACACCGCGACGATGGCCGCCGAGGACGTGCGCTCCCGCATCGCCTCGTGCGGCCCGGCGGCGCACCTGTTCGACAGCACGCTGCGCGAGAACCTGCGCCTCGCCCGCCCGGAGGCGACCGACGACGAGATCGTCGAGGCCCTCGACCACGCGCGGCTCGGCGGCTGGCTCGCCTCTCTGCCCGAGGGCCTGGACACGCCGCTGGGCGAGCACGGCGGCCCCGTCTCCGGCGGCGAACGTCAGCGGCTCGCGGTGGCCCGTGTGCTGCTCGCCGACCGCCCGGTGCTCACCCTCGACGAGCCCACCGCCCACCTGGACGCGCCCACCGCCACCGCGCTGGCCACGGAGATCGAGGCGCTGAGCCGCGGCCGCACGGCGCTCGTCGTGTCCCACCGGCCCGGCGAGTTCCCCGGGCTGCCGGTGGTGGAGCTGGGGCGCACGGACGTCCCGGGCGTGGCCGGAGCCCGGGCCGCGGTCGCATCGCCCCACTGAGCGGCCTACGAGCGGCCCCCAGCGGCCCCGCAGCGGCCCCCCAGCGGACCGAGCCCGACCGGTTGCGCTCCCGTGCTCTACGCCCGGGCGGCCGGCGCGTCGCTCAGCGCCTCGTGGGGTTACCGGCCGCATATACGCACAAGATCGCGTCGAGACCGACACGCTCGCGGCCGCCGCCGGTGGCCGCTCGCTGCTCCGCCGCAGAGCTCCACCCAGGCTGCGAAGGCGCCCCTCGCCGCACCCCAGGCAGCGAAGGCACCCCACGCACCTCTGCAGCGAACGCGCCGTCCGCTGCTTCCCACGCAGCGAACGCCCCGTCCGCTGCTTCCCACGCAGCGAACGCGCCGTTCGCTGACCCCACGCAGCGAACGCGCCGTTCGCTGCCAGGGCCCCGAGTGCGAAGAGCCGCCTCGCGCGGGCGAGCGGCGCCCGCTCCGACGCGAGGCTGTCGGTCTCGCTGCGATCTTGTGCGTAGCTCCCGGCAGGCCCTCGCGACGAAGGCGTCGCGAACGCCTCGAAGCCGGGCGGCCACCCCCTCGCCCTCGGGGTGCGGCGCCGCCCAGGCCAGGGGTCGATGGTCCCGCTCCCGACCGGGCCCGGAGCGCGGGAGCAGGCCCGGTAACGACGCGCTGGTGCTGTTCGGCCCTACCGCGCGGGCCGGGGGGTTGGCGAGGCTGACCGGGGAGCGCGGACCGCGCCGTCGTCGAGACGTCCCGTCCGCCGACCGCCTCCGGGGAGGAGTGTCACCATGACCACCGCCGCAGCCACCGAACGCCCCGACGAGCCGCCGTCGACGTCGGGGCGTGTCGTCGTCGGGGTCGACGGCTCGTCCGGCTCGCGCGAGGCCCTGCGCGCCGCGATCCTCGCCGCCGATCTCCGCGGGGACACCGTGCAGGTCATCACCGCCCCGCTCTCCGATACCGAACTCGGGGCCTGGGGCAGCGCAGCGTGGCCGGCCATGCCCCTGCCCGACCCCGACCGCATCGTCGACGCCGCGCGCGACACGGCGCGGAGCATGGTGGCCGACGTGCTCGGCGAGCTGGACGGCCGGCTGCGGACGACGCCCCGGGTCGACGTGCAGGCCGTGCCGGGCAACCCCGCGCGGGTGCTGATCGAGGCCGCGCGCGGCGCGGACCGGTTGGTCGTGGGACACCGCGGCCGCGGCGCGGTGAGCAGCTTGGTGCTGGGCTCGGTCGGCCTGCACTGCCTGGCCGACCCGCCCTGCCCGGTCACGATCGTCCCGCCGGCCGACGACGGGTCCTGACCGGCCTCCGGCTCACGGCACCGGCGCGCCGACCGCCGGGCCCACGGGTCCGGGCCCAACGGACCTGGTCCGCGGTGCTCGCGGACGCGCACCGTGACGGCATGGCGAGCGACATCCCGATGACGGGTGAGGACGGCCTGTGGCTCCGGCTCGACAGGCCGAACAACGTGCTCGGCGTGGTGTCGGTGCTGTGGACGGCCACGCCGGTGGACCCCACTGCGCTGCGCCGGCTCCTGGCCGAGCGGATCGTCGACCGCTACCCGGTGTTCCGGTGCCGCCCCGTGACCCGGAGCGCGTGGCTCCCCGGCGCCGCGTGGGAGGAGGACCCGGACTTCGACCTCGGCCGCCACGTGCTCGTGGAGTCCCTCCCGGACGCGCACCCCGAGGCGGCGCTGCAGCAGCGCGTCGGCGACCTGCGCAGCACGTGCCTCGACCTGGAGCACCCGCCGTGGAGCGTGCACCTGCTGCAGGGGCACGGCCGGGGCAGCGCCGTGGTCGTGCGCACGCACCACGCCCTGGCCGACGGCGTCCGCATGACCCGTCTCCTGTTCGCGCTGCTCGACCCGCTGCCCGGCGAGGGCGCCGCCGCCCGGCCCGTCGGCACCCACGGCATGGACGACCCGTTCGCGGACCTGCTCGCCGCACCCCGGCACCCCCTGCGGGCTCTCGGCGCCGGGGTGCGGGTGCTGACCTCCGGCCTCAACACCGTGTACGACACCCTGCAGATGCTCGGCTGGACCAACCCGCCCACCGCCTGGACCGGCCCGCCGGGGACGCGGAAGAGCGCGGCCTGGAGCGACCCGGTCCCGCTCGACCTGCTCGCCGACCTCGCCCACGCCGAGGGCGCCACCATCAACGACGTCTGCCTCGCGCTGCTCGGCGGCGCGCTCGCCCGGGCCCACCGCGCCGAGATGCGCGCCGCCACCCCGTCCGACCTGGCCTGGATGGTGCCGGTCAACCTGGAACCGCTCGAGGCGGGACCGCCGGAGCGGCTGGGCAACCGCTTCGCGCTCGTCCTCGTGGTGCTCCCGCTGCGCGGGCCGTTCCGGGCCCGGGTGGCCGAGGTGCACGCGCGTGTGGAGCGCCTGCGGCACAGCTGGGAGCCGGTGCTGACCCGCGGCCTGCAACAGCTCCTGGGTCTCGCCCCGAACCCGCTCGCCACGACCCTGAGCGACTACTTCGCCGGCAAGGCCGTCGGCGTGCTGACCAATGTCCCGGGACCGCGCAGCGCGATGGCCCTGGCCGGCGCGGAGGTCACCGGCATCGTCGGCTGGGCACCGTGCAGCGGCGACCAGGTGATGACCGCCTGCATCGTCAGCTACGCCGGCCGCGTCCGCATCGGCTTCGGCACCGACGACCGCCGGGTCGGCGACGCGCGCCTGATGGTGGCGGCGTTCCGCGACGAGCTGCACGCCGTGGTCGAGCAGTACCGGACCGCGGCGGCCCCCGCCGGGGTGCCGGCGCCGCGACCCGAGCCCGGCGTCTCGACGGCCGCCACCCCCATCGCGGCGGTCAACCGGAGCGACCCGCGCGGTTCACCCCGGCGGTGAGCAGGAGCGCGGTCCCGGCCGCGACGAGGAGCAGCGGGAGCACCACCGCCCACGACAGCGCGACCACCTCGAGCTCCTGGAGCAGCAGCGCCACCCCGGCCAGCAGGTAGCCGACGCCGGCCGCGACGGCGACCGCCGTGCGGTGGTGCTCATCGCGCATGATGGACCTCCACCTCCCCGAGCGCGACGTCGACCGCGACGGTGGGCCCGTCGGACGCCGGCTCGACCCATCGGGCATGGACCCCGTCGTCCACCCGGACCCCGTCGACGAGGACGCCCCCCGCGACGACCTCCACGTCCACGCCGGCCGGACTCGCCGGCGGCAGGACGACCACGACACGCCCGGCGCCGACCGCGACGTCGAGGTGACCGTCCGGCGGCAGCGGGTGGCGGGTGAGGTCGACGGTCGCGGTCCCGGCCAGGAGCCGGGTATGCGTCGGCCACGCCCCCGGGGGCGGGGCGACCAGCTGGTCGCCGACCGGGCCCGCGAACCGCTCCACGTGCACCCCGACCGCGACGGCCGCGACGAGCAGGAGCGCGCCGAGCCCGACCAGCCCGCGGTGCGGCCACCCGCCGGCGGCGGCCACGACGAGCACCGCACCGACGACGACCAGCGCGATCGCGGGGAACAGCCGCCACGGCACCGACACCCCCACCGCGTCGAGCAACCAGGCGGCGCCGACAGCGACGAGGAGCGCGCCTGCGACGAGCCGGTCGAGCCGCGGCCCCCGGGCCGGCGGGGTGGTCGTCGGGGAGGCCGCGGGACCCAGCTGGGTCACCGTGCTCACCGCCGGCTCGAGACGACGACGAGAACGCCGACGCCGATCACGACCAGCGGCCAGAAGACCGCCCCGTCGAACCAGGGGATCACCGCACGGACCAGCAGCAGCACGCCGAGCGCGACGAGGGCGGCCCCGGCGACGACCGTCACGCGGTGCCGGTCGGTGGGTGCGGCCGTGACGGGCGGCTCGTCCTCGTCCGCCTCGGGGATCACGATCCACGCGACGACGTAGGCCAGCACGCCGACGCCGACCGAGAGCATGAGCGCGACCGTGACGATGCGGACCAGGACCGGGTCGACCCCGAGGTAGCGCCCCAGGCCCCCGCACACGCCACCGACGATCCGGTCCCGGCGGCTGCGGACCAGCCGTGACGGGCCCGCGGCCCGAGGAGCTGCGCCCCCTTGCTCGGTCCGCACGTCGTCGGGGCCCGGCGCGTCGACGGCGGGCGGGCGGGGATCGTCCATGGCGCTGCCTCCTGGCTTGCGAGCTGGGCGGACGCAGCGTCGCCGCGCGGGCCCCTCGCTCGTGAGGGGCCGAAGACCCCGGCGCCCGACCCGTTGGGCCCCGTCCGGCCCGTCCGAGGGGCTCAGCCCAGCACCGCCCGCACCTCACGGGCGATGACGAGGTCCTCCCGGGCGTGCACGACGACGGTGCGGGCGCCGGCGTCGGGGGCGGAGACGTCGCCCTCGGCACCGCCGACCGCCGCCGCGTCGGCGTGCGGGTCGACCGCGAGCCCGAGGAAGCGCAGGCCCCCGACGACCCGCTGCCGCAGCGCCGGGGCGTTCTCCCCCACCCCGCCGCTGAACGCGAGCACGTCCACGCCGCCGGCCGCCGCGGCCATCGCGGCGAGCTGCGCGCACGCCCGGTGCACCCAGACGTCGACGGCGAGGACCGCATCCGGGTCGCCGGCGTCGGCCGCCGCGAGCACATGGCGCATGTCGGGGTCGCCGGCGAGCGCCGCCAGGCCCGAGGCGTGGTCCAGCGCGTGCTCGACCTCGGCGGGCGGCACGCCCGCGTGCACGCTGAGCCAGGCCACCGCGGAGGGGTCGAGGTCCCCGCAGCGGGTCGCCATGACCAGCCCGGCGGTGGGCGTGAACCCCATCGTCGTGTCCACCGACCGGCCGCCGGACACCGCGCACGCCGAGGCGCCCGAGCCGAGGTGGGCCACGACCACCCGCAGCTCCTCGAGCGGCCGGCCGACGATCTCCGCCGCGCGGGCCGACGCCCACGCGTGCGCCAGCCCGTGGAAGCCGTAGCGGCGCAGGCCGTACTCGGTGCGCCACCGCGCCGGTACGGCATAGGTGCTGGCCGCCGCCGGCATCGTGGCGTGGAAGGCGGTGTCGAAGCAGGCCACCGACGGCACGTCGGGCAGCGCCTCGGTCATCGCCCGCAGGCCGGCGACGGCCGGGGGCTGGTGCAGCGGCGCGAGCACGATGAGCCGGTCGATCCGACCCACGACGTCGGCGCCGACCACCACCGGACCGGTGAAGTCGGCGCCCCCGTGCACCACCCGGTGGCCGACCGCGTCCACCCCGCCGGCCTCGTGGGCCAGCCGCGCCGCGGCCTCCTCCAGCTCCCCGGCGGCGGGTCGGCCCCGCGGTGCATCGAGGTCCACCCGGTGGGCGACCGTGTCGTCGGGCTCCACCACCCGCAGCTTGACGCTGCTGGACCCCGCGTTGAGGACCAGGACGCGCATCAGCGGACGTCGGCCATGGGGTCGTGCTGGTCGGGCCCGGTGCGCACGTCGTCGGGGAAGTCGGAGGCGGTGTCCGCGGCGGCGCCGGGCCGCCCCGCCCGCCCGTCCGGTTCCCCGGAGTCGGTCCACACCCAGTCCCGCACGTCGGGCCGGTCCTCCCCGTGACGCCGGGTGTACTCGCGGCAGGCGAGCCGCTCGTCGGCCATCCGCTGGCGCAGCCCGGCGTGGCGCACCCCCAGCCCCGGGACACGGTCGATCACGTCCATCACGAGGTGGAAGCGGTCGAGGTCGTTGAGCATCACCATGTCGAAGGGCGTGGTGGTCGTGCCCTCCTCCTTGTAGCCGCGCACGTGCAGGTTGGGGTGGCCGGTGCGCCGGTAGGTCAGCCGGTGGATCAGCCAGGGGTAGCCGTGGTAGGCGAAGATGATCGGCTTGTCCGGCGTGAACAGGGCGTCGAACTCGCGGTCCGGCAGCCCGTGCGGGTGCTCCGTCGGGTCCTCGAGCCGCATCAGGTCCACGACGTTGACCACGCGGACCCTGAGGTCGGGCAGGTGGCGGCGCAGCAGGTCGACCGCGGCCAGGGTCTCCAGCGTCGGGACGTCCCCGGCGCACGCCAGCACGACGTCGGGCTCGGCGGAGTCGTCGTTGCTGGCCCACTCCCACACCCCGAGCCCGCGGGTGCAGTGCGCAACCGCCTCCTCCATCCCCAGCCACTGCGGCGCGGGCTGCTTGCCGGCGACGATGACGTTGACGTAGTCCCGGGTGCGCAGGCAGTGGTCGGCGGTGGAGAGCAGGGTGTTCGCGTCCGGCGGCAGGTACACCCGCACCAGCTCGGCCTTCTTGTTCACGACGTGGTCGATGAAGCCGGGGTCCTGGTGGGAGAAGCCGTTGTGGTCCTGGCGCCACACGTGCGAGGTGAGCAGGTAGTTCAGCGAGCCGATCGGGCGCCGCCACGGGATGTCGCGGGTGACCTTGAGCCATTTGGCGTGCTGGTTGAGCATCGAGTCGACGATGTGGATGAACGCCTCGTAGCAGGTGAACAGCCCGTGCCGGCCGGTGAGCAGGTAGCCCTCCAGCCAGCCCTGGCACATGTGCTCCGAGAGCATCTCCACGGCGCGGCCCGCCGGGGCCAGGTGGTCGTCACCGTCGACGATCTCCCCGTCGAACTGCCGGTCGGTCACCGCGAAGACGTCCTGCAGCCGGTTCGAGGCGATCTCGTCGGGCCCGAAGAGGCGGAAGTTGTCGGGGTTCTGCCGCACCACCTCCCGGACCCAGCCACCCAACACGCGGGTGGCCTCCGCGACGGGTCCACCGGGGCGGTCGACGGCGACGGCGTGGTCGCGGAAGTCGGGCAGCCGCAGGGCGCGCAGCAGCTCGCCGCCGTTGGCGTGGGGGGTGGCGCTCATCCGCCGGTCGCCCCCGGGGTGCAGCGCCGCGAGGTCGGGACGCAGCTTGCCGCCGTCGTCGAAGAGCTCCTCGGGCCGGTAGGAGCGCATCCACTCCTCGAGCTGGGCCCGGTGCTCCGCGTTGTCACGGGTGCCGGCCAGCGGCACCTGGTGCGCGCGGTAGGTGCCCTCCACCTGCTGCCCGTCGACCTCGCGGGGCCCGGTCCAGCCCTTCGGCGTCCGCAGGATCAGCATCGGCCAGCGCGGGCGCGGCACCGCACGGCCCGCGGCCCCGTCCTCGGCGGCCTCGGCGGCCTCGCGGCGCAGCGCGGCGATCTCGTCGACGATCTCGTCCATGGTGTCGGCCATCCGCCGGTGCACCGCGGCGTGGTCGGAGTCGAGGCCGGCCTCGACGACGTAGGGCCGGTACCCGTAGCCGGTGAACAGCGCGAGCAGCTCGTCGTCCGGGATCCGCGCCAGCACCGTCGGGTTCGCGATCTTGTAGCCGTTGAGGTGCAGGACCGGCAGCACGGTGCCGTCGTGGACCGGGTGGCAGAACTTGTTCGCGTGCCACGCGGTGGCGAGCGGCCCGGTCTCGGCCTCGCCGTCGCCGACCACGCACGCCACCAGCAGGTCGGGGTTGTCGAAGACGGCACCGTAGGCGTGGGCCAGCGAGTAGCCCAGCTCACCGCCCTCGTGGATCGAGCCGGGGGTCTCCGGCGCGACGTGGCTGGGGATCCCGCCGGGGTAGGAGAACTGGCGGAACAGCGTCCGCAGCCCGTCGGCGTCCGCCGTGACGTGGGAGTACCGCTCGGTGTAGGTGCCCTCGAGGTAGGCGGCGGCCACCACCGCCGGACCGCCGTGCCCCGGCCCCGACACGAACAGCGGGTCGAACTCGCCGCGGCGGGCCACACGGTTGAGGTGGGCCCACAGGAAGGTCTGCCCGGGCGTCGTCCCCCAGTGCCCCAGCAGCCGCGGCTTCACGTGCTCGGGCGCCAGGGGCTCGCGCAGCAACGGGTTGTCGCGCAGGTAGATCTGGCCCACCGCCAGGTAGTTCGCCGCGCGCCACCACGCGTCGAGCAGGGTCAGGTCGTCGGAATCACAGTCGCCGCTCATCGCCACGGTCACCGGTTACCCACGACGATCGACACCGGGACACCGGACATCCGGTGGAGCTCCCCGCGCAGGGCGTCCGCGAGGCCCCCGGGGTCGCCGACGGCGTCCGGGTCGACCACGACGGCGACCGTCAGTGTGCCGGCGTAGGACAGGGCCTCGAAGGACACGGTGACGTTCCCGCTCTCCCCGACCGCCAGCGGGACCACGGCGCGGACCGTCGCGCCCGCCACGGTGACCGCCGTCCCCGGCCCGCGGACGTGGGTGACCAGGGTGTGCATCCGGTGCTGGTGGGCGAGGTACCGACGGTAGCCCCCGAGGGTCGCGACCAGGCGGAAGAGGCCGGAGAGCACCGCGATCGGCGGTGGTCCGGCGGCCGCGCCCGACCGCAGCTCCCGGCTCCGCATCGCGACGGCGGCCAGGCGGGTGGCCGGGTCGCCGGCTGTCGGCACGGCCACGACCATCGGGCTGACGGCGTTGCCGCCCGGCGCTCCCGCCGCCGACCGGCGCGCGGAGACGGGCACCGCGACCTGCACGGTGGCGGGCGCCGCCTCGCCGCGGTCGGTGAGGACCCGGCCGAGGGCGCCGCCGACGGCGGCCAGCAGGGCGTCGTTGGTCGTCGCCCCGTGCCGGTGGGCGTGCGCGCGCAACGGCTCGCGCTCGACCCGCACCACCGCCACGGCCCGCCGCCGGCCGGTCGGGGCGAGCAACGAGCACGGGGCCGCGCGGGCCGGTCGGAGCCCGCCGGCGGCGCCCAGACCCGTGCGCAGCGCCCGCCAGGCCGACGCCACCCGCCCGACGCCCCGCAGGCGCCGCGCGAGCGCGTCGCGGAGGAGCAGCGGGGCCGCGGGACGCGGTCGCGGGAACCCGCCGTCGTGCTCGGCGGGCTCGAGCTCGGGCTCCGGCTCGAGCAGCGCCGCGAGCAGGCCGAGGCCGCCGAGACCGTCGGCGAGGGCGTGGTGCAGCACGACGACGAGCCCGACGCCGCCACCGGCAGGCGTCCGGAGGACGACGACCCGCCAGAGGGGCGCGTCGCGTGGGAGGGGGGTCATGATCGCGGACAGGGCGGTGTCCACCACCGCGGCCTCGTCGCCGGGCGGGGCGCACGTCAGCTCCTGGACATGGCGACGCACGTCGAACGCGGGGTCGTCGACCCACAGCGGCGTCCCGCAGCCCGGCGGGGCCGCCCGGAGGCGCTGCCGCAGCCGCGGCACCGCGGGCAGGCGCCGGACGACCAGCTCGCGGACCGTTCCGGTGTCGAGCGCGGTGCCGATCGGGGTGCCGACGGGGGTGCCGACGGGGGTGCTGCCTGCGGTGCCGACCTCGAGGACGACGCCGAACTGCTGGGGCACCGGGCCCGTGTCCATCGCGAGGAAGGCGAGGTCGGTGGCGCCGGCGCGCTCGACGACCGCCATGGACTCCACCGTCAGTGCTCCCGCCGGGCCGTGGCCGCCCGCTCGGCGCCGACGCCGGCCAGCGGGATCGGTGGCACGACCACCACGGGGCACACGGCGTGGCGGACCACGTCGGGGGTGATCCGGTGGTGGAACCACGCGTGGTCGACGCCGAGCACGAGGACCTCGGCCCCACGGGCCCGGTCGACCAGCGCGCGGTCGACGTGGTCCTCAGCGACGACCCGGACCGCGCCCAGCGCCACGCCCCGTCGCTGCGCGCGGTCGGCGGCGTAGCGCCACGCGCCCTCGCAGCCGGGCGTGCCGTCATCGCCGACGATCACCGGCGCGTGGTCCCCGTGGGGACCGAAGGGGTCGTAGTCGACGGGCACGACGACCAGGGGGACGTCGATGTGACCGGTCAGCCCGCGGACGACGCCGCCGAGCAGGCGGTCGCCCACCCGGCCGAGCCCGTCGCTGCCGAGGACGACCAGATCCGCGTCCCGGGCCTGCGCCCGCAGCACCGGCACCGGGCTCCCGCGGATCACCCGGGTCTCGATCTCCAGGTCCGGCGCGACGTCCCGCGCGATCGCCGTCGCGGCGAGCAGCGCGTCCCGGCCGCGGCCACGCAACGCCGGGGGGACGGTCAGCCCCCACCCGGGGTGGTGACCGACCGGCAGCACCAGGGCGTGCACCAGCCGCAGCCCGAGGTCGCCGTCCCGCGCCTCGGTCGCGGCCCAGCGCACCGCGCGCTCGTCGGGCACGAACCCGACCCCGACGACCACCACACCACGGGTCACGACCCACCTCCGCGCGTCCGGCCGGAACGGCTCCGACCGTGCCCTCCGGGGCCGCGCGGGGGCAGGGGCGCAGGCCCCGACGGGGAGGGACGTCCGGCGCGAGGCGGGTGACCTCCGGCCCTCGCCGCGGGGCCGCTCCGCCCGCTGGGCTGGAGCCCGGAGAGGAGCCGTCATGGACACCGTGCCCGAGCGTCGACCCACCGAGACCTTCGACCTCGTGACCCGGGTCGTCGCCCTCCGCCGCCGGGGGGTGCCGCGGGTGACGCTGCTGGCCGCGCAGGACCAGGCATGGACGTCGCTGCACCACGAGCCCCACCGCGACGTGCGCCGCACCCTGACGTGGGTCCTGCGCGCGATCGACGGCGGCGAGCACGACGACGTGCGCCTCGACGCCGCCCTGCGCGTGGCGGCACGCGACCTCGGCCGGCCCCCGTCGTCCGGGTACGCGCGGTGACCTCCGTCCGGTCGTCGGCCTGGTGAAGGACCTGGGCCGTCACGTCGCGGAGGTCGACGGGGGGCCGCTCGACGAGGCGGTCGACCTCGACGCCCCGCTCGACCGTCTCTGGCACGAGCTGCGCTCGGGCCCCGAGGGCCTGGACGAGCGCGACGCCGCGCGACGCCTCGAGGTGCAGGGGCCGAACGCCCTGCCCGCCCGCGGCCGGGCGTCGTGGCCGCGCGCGCTCGCCCGCCAGCTCGTCCACCCCCTGGCCCTGCTGCTCTGGGCCGCGGCGGGCCTGGCGCTGCTGGCCGGCACCCCCGTCCTCGCGGCGGCGGTCGCCGTCGTGGTCGTGCTCAACGCGGGGCTCGCATTCTGGCAGGAGCAGCACGCCGAGCACGCCGTCGCCGCCCTCGAGGCCTACCTCCCCGCACGCACCCGGGTGCTGCGCGGCGGCGTCGCGCGGGAGGTCCCGGCAGCCGAGGTGGTGCGCGGGGACGTCGTGCTCCTCACCGAGGGCGCCGCCGTCCCGGCCGACGGGCGTCTGGTGACCGGCGCGGTCGAGGTCGACATGAGCGCGCTGACCGGGGAGTCGGTGCCGGTCCCCCGGCGCGCGGGGACGCACCCGCCCGCTCCGCTGCTCGAGGCCCCGGACCTGGTGTTCCGTGGCACCACCTGCACCGTCGGCTCCGCCCGCGCCGTGGTCACCGGCACCGGGGCCCACACCGAGATCGGGCGGATCGCCGCCCTCACCGGGCACGTCGGCCACCACGAGAGCCCGCTCGAGCGGCAGGTGCGACGCGTCGCGTGGCTCATCGCCGCCGTCGCCGTCGGCACGGGGGCGGCGTTCCTGCCGATCGGGCTGCTCGCGGGGCTGTCGTTCACGGCCGCGCTGGTCTTCGCGATCGGGCTGCTCGTGGCCAACGTGCCCGAGGGGCTGCTGCCGACGATCACGCTTGCCCTCGCCGCCGGGGTGCGCTCGCTGGCCCGTCACGGCGCCGTCGTCCGGCGGCTCTCCGCGGTCGAGACGCTGGGCTCCACGACCGTGATCTGCACCGACAAGACCGGGACGCTGACCGAGAACCGGATGCGTCCGCAGGCGTTCTGGACCGCGGCGAGCGGGCGGCGCGACCCTCTCGGTGACGCCGGGCTCTCCCCCGCGCTGGCCCGGGTCGCGCAGCGCTGCAGCGAGGCCGACCTGCCCGACCCCGGGCGGGGCGCCGGCTCGGGAGACCCGACCGAGCTCGCGCTGCTCGCCCTCGCCGCCGCGGCCGGGCTGGACACCCGCGCCGGCACCCGGCAGCGCGACCGGCGCGCCATGCACCCCTTCGACCCGGTGCTCACCCGTATGTCGACGGTGGACGACACGCCCGAGGGCCTCGCGGTGCACACCAAGGGCGCCGTCGAGGCGGTCCTCCCCCGCTGCACCAGGGTGCGCCGCGCCGGCTCGGCGGCTCCGCTCGACGCGGCCGGCCGCCGTGAGGTCCTGGCGGCCACGGGCGAGCTGGCCGCCGACGGGCTGCGGGTCCTCGCCCTGGCCTCCCGGCCCGCGACGGCGGCCGATCCCACCGCACCGCGCGAGGAGGTCGAGTCCGGCCTCGTGCTCGAGGGGCTGGTCGGTCTCGTCGACCCGCCCCGTGCCTCCGTCGCCCCCGCGGTCGCCCGCTGTCACGCCGCCGGGATCACGGTGCACGTCGTCACCGGCGACCACCCCGTCACCGCCGCGGCGGTGGCCCGCTCGGTGGGCATCGGGGTCGGCGGCCTGCGTGTCGTCGGCGGCGCGGAGCTGGCCGGCCTGCGCGAGAACGAGCTCGACGCCCTGCTCGCCGCCGGCGACGAGATCGTGTTCGCCCGCGTCGCCCCCGAGCAGAAGCTGCGCATCGTCGAGGCGCTCGAGCACCTCGGCGAGGTGGTCGCGGTGACCGGCGACGGCGTCAACGACGCGCCCGCCCTGCGCCGCGCCGACATCGGCGTGGCCATGGGCGCGTCCGGCACCGACGTCGCTCGTGAGGCGGCCACGATGGTGCTCACCGACGACGACTTCGCGACCATCGAGCGCGCCGTGGCCGCGGGCCGGCGGGTGTACGAGAACGTGCGCAAGTTCGTGGTCTACATCTTCGCCCACGCCGTGCCGGAGATCGTGCCGTTCCTGCTCTTCGCGCTCTCGGGGGGCGCGATCCCCCTCGGGCTGACCGTGCTGCAGATCCTCGCGATCGACCTCGGCACCGAGACGCTCCCGGCGCTCGCGCTGGGCCGCGAGCCCGCCGAGCCCGGGCTGATGGAGCGTCGCCCGCGGCCCCGCTCCGAAGGCGTCATCCGCCCCCGCATGCTCTGGCGGGCGTGGGGGCTGCTGGGCATCACCTCCGCGGTGCTGACCACCGGCGCCTTCCTGCTCGTCCTCCTGCGCGGCGGCTGGACGCCGGGTGCGCCGACCGGTCCCGGCACCGCCCTGCACCCGCTCTACCTCGAGGCGACCACCGCCACGTTCGTCGGCATCGTCGCCTGCCAGATCGGCACCGCCCTCGCCGCCCGCACCGAACACGCCTCGCTGCGGTCGGTCGGCCTGGGCAGCAACCCGCTCCTGTGGTGGGGCATCGCCTTCGAACTGCTCGTGACCGCCGCCGTGGTCTACCTGCCGGTGGGCCAGCAGATCGTCGGCACGGCTCCGCTCGACGCGGCGACGGTCGCCCTGCTGCTGTGCTGCGCCCCGGTGGTCTGGGGCGTCGACGAGCTCGACCGGTGGCGCCGCCGCCGGTCCGCGCCCACCTCCGCGCCCACCTCCCCGCCCACCTCCGCGGCTACCTCCGCGCCCACCTCCCCGCCCCCCTCGACACCCGCACCCGCACCCGCACCCGAGAGGAGGACGCCGTGAAGGCCTGGCGTCTGAACGATTGGAAGTCCGACCCCGTCCTCGTCGACGTCGAGCGGCCACGGCCCGCGACCGGCGAGGTGCTCGTCCGCGTCGGCGGCTCCGGGGCGTGCCACTCCGACCTGCACCTCATGCACGAGTTCGGCCCCGGCATCCTGCCCTGGGGGCCGCCCTTCACCCTCGGCCACGAGGTGGCGGGGTGGGTCGAGGAGCTCGGCCCGGGCGTGGGGGACGGCGTGGACCTCGAGCCCGGCCGGCCGGTGGCCGTCTACGGACCGTGGGGCTGCGGGCGGTGCGAGCGCTGCCGCGCCGGCGCCGAGACCTACTGCGAGGACCTCGCCTCCGCGCCGGTCCCCGGCGGCGGGGGCGGGCTCGGGCTCGACGGCGGGATGGCCGAGTTCATGCTGGTACCGGCCGCGCGACACGTCGTCCCGCTGCCCGACGGGCTCGAGCCCGCGGCGGCCGCGCCGCTCACCGACGCCGCCCTCACCCCCTACCACTCCATCCGCCGTTCCTGGCCGAAGCTGACTCCCGGCAGCACTGCCCTGGTCATCGGGATCGGGGGCCTCGGGCACATGGCGCTGCAGATCCTCGCGGCCACCACCGCGGCCCGCGTGGTCGCCGTCGACACCCGACCGGAGGCCTTGGAGCTGGCGCGGACGGCAGGGGCCGACCTGGCGCTGCTGGGCGACGGGGACACCGCCGACGCGATCCGGCGCTTCACCTCCGGGCGGGGTGCGGACGCCGTGTTCGACTGTGTCGGTTCCGACGCCACCCTGGCCCTCGGGGCCGCGGTGGGACGGACCCTCGGCGACCTCACGATCATCGGACTCGCCGGCGGCACGCTGCCCGTGGGGTTCTTCGGCGTGCCCTACGAGCTCTCGGTGCAGACGACCTATTGGGGCACTCGGCCCGAGCTGGTCGAGGTGCTCGACCTGGCCGCGCGCGGCCTGATCCACACCGAGATCACGACCTTCCCGCTCGAGGGGGCACTCGACGCCTACCGGGAGCTCGAGCAGGGCACGATCACCGGGCGCGCGGTCGTCGTCCCCGACACCGAGGGGCGCCGGTCGTGAGCGCCGTCGAGCACGCGGTCGTCGACCAGCTCGGCACCGCCGAGGCGCGGGCGCTGTTGATGACCGCCGAGTTCGGGCGGCTCGCGTTCATCGACGGTCACGGACCCACCGTGGAGCCGTTCGCGTTCGCCTTGGAGGACACGGCTGAGGACACCGCGATCGTCATCGCCGTCGGCACCGGCAGCGGGGCCCGGGCCGCGGTCGGGCAGACGGTCGCGTTCGAGGTCGACGAGATCGACCCGGTCCGGCGGACCGGCTGGTCGGTGGTGGCGGTCGGGACGCTGCACGGCGCCCCGGCGACGGTCACCGCTCGCCCCGAGCCGTGGCCCGACCCCGACGGGGAGCTGGTACTGCTCCGGCTTCCGGCGGAGCGACTGACCGGCCGGCGCCTGCGCCGCGAGACCCGGCGCGCGGGGCGCCGGTAGCGCACTCGCCCGTCAGGACGCGAGGGTGAGGCTGCCGGTCGACGGCAGCGCCAGCCCCTCTCGTCAGGCGGGGCGACCGCGGACGACGACCACGGGGCAGGGTGCGTGGTGGACGCAGTAGGACGCCGTCGAGCCGAGGTGCATCCCGGGCAGGTCGCCGCGTCCGTGGCTGCCGAGGACGAGCATCTGCGCGTTCTCGGCCCGTTCACCCAGGACGAGCGCCGGGCGTTGCTGCACCAGATGCTTCTCGATCTTCACGTCGGCCGCGGACTCCTGGACCTCGGCGACGGCGCGGTCGAGGACGGCGCGGGCCTCGCGGGCGTAGTCGGCCTCGGTGTAGCTGGGTACGAGCATGATCGTGACGGGGACCTCCCAGGCGGTCACCGCGTGCACCTCGGCCCCGGTGAGCCTGGCCATGTCCGCCGCCCAGCGCAGGGCTTCCACGCTGCGGACGGAGCCGTCGATCCCGACGACGATGGGGCCGGGGTGTTCCTGCTCGTTCATCGCGTGCCTCCGCTCCAGGGTCCTCTCGGACGAGCGAAACACGGTCCACTGCCGGCCCGGGAGCGGCCGCAGGCCCTCGTCCACCGGGCCCGGGGGATCGGTGCGCCGCGATCGTGCGCCGCGGCCCGCCGGGACCTCCGACCCTGTCGGGCGCGTGCCTCCGGTCCTCGACTGCGGGGGACGAGACGTGAGGAGGTCCACCATGTCCTGCTGGTGCGGCCACGGCCCGTGGCACCACTACGGCTACGCCTACCCGATGCCGGTCTACCCGGCCGCGCCGTACCCGCCGCCGGACCGGGACCGGTCGGAGGGCGATCTGGAGCGTCGTCTCGCCCACCTCGAGGAGGAGCTCGGGCGCCTGCGGGAGGAACTGGCGGCGCAGCGCCGCAGCTCATGACCATCGTGCGGGGCGATGCCCGCCCGGTCACGCGGTGAGCAACCCGCGGCTACCGGGCTGACCGCGCGTCGCGTCGACGCGCCTCCACTCAGAACGGCGGGGGGTCGTCGGTGGTGTCGTCGGTGGTGGGGGGTGGGGGTCGGCGTCTGGTGGTGTTGCTCGGGCGTGGTCTGGGTCGGCCGGTGGCGGTGGTGGGCCACCGTTCGGGGGCTTCGGCTGCGGCCCGCTCGGTTTCGGCTCGCTCGGGGTCGGTCCAGCGGGTTGCGGTGGTGCCGTCGGTTCGGTCGCTGGGGGTGTCGGGGCCCCAGCCGTCGTCGGGCAGGGGCCGGGGGTGGGCGGCGGGGCGGGGCGCGGGGAGCGGTTCGATGATCGGCTTGGGAGTGGTGGTGTGCTTGACCCCGGCGCGGGTGCGGATCTGGAAGTGTCCGGGTCGGGGTTGGCGGACCCGCCAGCCGCCGTGGTGTTTGGCCTTGTGGTGGTGGCGGTCGAACACGCCGAGGTTCCAGTGCGCGGTGGGGCCGCCGCGGGCGCGGTCGTGGGTGTGGTCGAGCTCGGCGCGGTGGGCGGGGCGCCGGCAGGCGGGCGCCACGCAGTGGCGATCGCGGACCCGGACCCACCGGTCGGTCTCGGCGCGTGGGCGCCGGCGGGCGTGGTCGTCGGCGGTCTCGGGTGGCGGCGCGCCGAGGCGGGCTCCGAGGCCGGCGAGTCGGTGGTGGAGCTCGGTGAGCAGGGGAGCCCACGGGCCGTGCTCGTCGGGGTCGAGGGCGGCCAGCAGCGTCGTGGGGCCCTGGAGCTCGACGATGGCACGACACGGCGCGTCCGGTGGGCCGGCCCGGTCGGGAGGGCGCCGGTCTCGGCGGGGCCGGCGGGGTCCGGGTGGGTGGGGTCCGGGTCGGCGGTGGGCGAGCAGGACGTGGTGGAGGCGTCCGTGGTCGTCGGTGAGCACGATGCGCCACTCGCCGTCGCGGCGTGCGTGGAGCATGGTGCGGGCGTGGTGGGCCAGGACGTTGCCGTAGCCGGGCACGGTGGCCGGGTACTGGTCGAGCCCGAGCGCGGTGGACAGCCGCAGGCGCAGCTCCGAGGTCCCGTCGCGGATCCGCCCCGGGCGGGGATCGGGCCCCTCGATCATCGGCGGCAGACCGGACTCAGCAAGATCGGGCTCCGACAGATCGGGCTCAGAAAGATCGGGCTCGGGAAGACCGGGCAGGTCCAGGACTCCCTGTTGCTCGACCGCCGGGTCCGTCTCGGTGTCGGTCTCGGTGTCGGTCTCGGTGTCGGTCTCTGTGTCGGTCTCGGCCTCGATGTCGGCCTCGGTGTCGGCCTCGGTGTCGGCCTCGGCCATGTCGTCGCCCGCCGCGTCGTCGTCGGCGTCGTCGTTCGCGGCGTCATCGCCGGACCCGTGCTCGGCCGGGTCCTTCTCCTCGTGGTCGGGGTCGTGGTACCCGGTCTCGCCGGGGCGATGGTCGTCGCCGGCGGCGCCACCGTCACCTGGCGCGGCGTCCCCGCGGCCGCCGTCACCGCCGCCGCCGCGCCTCGAGCCGGTGGCCGGCCCGTCGCCGGGGCCGCCATCGTCGTCCGGCCCGTCGTCCGGCCCGTCGTCCGGCCCGTCGTCCGGCCCGTCGTCCGGCCCGTCGTCCGGCCCGTCGTCCGGCCCGTCGTCCGGCCCGCCGCCCGGCCCGCCGTTCGGGTCGTCGTCGGGCCCGTCGTCGGGGTCGGGGTCGGTGGGGCCGGCGGGTGGGTCGTCGGGCCCGTGGTCGGGCCCGGGGCTCTCGTGCCCGGCGTTGTGGTACTCGGTGGCCAGGACCACCGCGACGGCGCGGTCGTCGAGCCCGGCCACCGAGCCGTCGAGCAGGCGAGCCGCGACCGCGGCGCGCAGCGCGCCGACCGGGGTGAGCACCCCGAGGTGGCGCACCGCCGCGGTCAGGGCATCGACCCGATCGCGCATGGCCAGCCCCGTCGGGACCGCGACGTCGCAGACCGACAGCGTCGCGGTGCCCGACGGGTTTGGGCGACAGGATCACCCGCGCGTTCTTCTCCGCCCGCCGCGCCCGCCGCGCGGCCCATTGCGGATCCAGCGCGGTCGCGACCTGCTCGATGCGCCGGATCAGCTCCCCCACCGGCAGCGTCGGGGCCTCGGGCAGCAGCACCTGACACACGTGGCGGGCGTGGTCCTCGGCCAGATCCCGGGTCCACTCACACAACCGCACCGCCTTGGGCTCGTCGAGCCGGCCCTCCCACAGCGCCTCGCCCACCGCGGGCAGCCGGTCGATCAGGTCGTCGGCCAGGTCGAGCTTGCGGCCGGCCATCGCCCGCGACCACCCCAGCACCGCGCACACCTCGTCGCCGGAGAACTCGTCGAGCCCCGGGCGCCGCTCGGTGCGCCCGTCCTGCGCGCGCCCCAGGTGGTGCATCCCCTCGAGCAGCCGCGCGGTGCCCCGGTTCTGCACCCGCGCGCACCCCCGCACATAGGCGGCCAGATCCTCTCCGGTCAACGCGGCCGGCGACAGCCGCTCGAGCGCCGCGACCAGCTCCGGGCCCGGCGACAGCGCGTCCAGCCCGGCCGCCGGGCCGGGCCGCACGCGCTGATCGATACCCATGTCGATGACGCTAGGCCCACCCCCCGACACCGACCGCCGCTGCGCGGCCCTCCAGACCCCCGCCCGGATCACAGAACGATAACGATCCCCTCCTCACGTGGGGCGCGACCGAGGACGCGCGAGCCGGCCCACGACAGCCGCCATCACCACGGCGGCGGGCCGATCGGATCTACGCCGATGTGGATCGGGGCACTGCCGCGCGATGGGCGCGGTCCGGGGGGACGACCGTGACCGGGCAGCGGCCCCGCAGGACGCAGCCGATCGCGACGGGACCGGTCAGGCGACCGTGGGCGGCGCCGCGGCCACGGTGCCCCACGACGAGGAGGTCGGCGCCCTCGGCGGCGTCCACGAGCACGTCGACCGGCGGTCCCCCGACCGCGACGACCTCGATCGCCGCCTCCGGCACCGGGGCCGCCACCGCGCGCCGGGCGGCGACCACCTCGTCCACCAGGCCGCGAGCGCGCGCCGTCGCCCCGGGACCCGGGTCGGGCGGCGCCGGCCGCCGCTCGAGCGCGAACAGCTCCGCCCAGTAGTCCGTCGGCACGTAGGCGACCACGACGCGGACGCCCACGTGCCGTCGCGCCGCCTCCGCGAGGGCGTGGTGCAGCGCGGCGCGGGACCCGTCGGAGCCGTCGACACCGACCACGATCGCCGGGCCGCCGCTCACGGGGCGGCCGCCGTCGCCGCCCGGTCCTGCAGGACGCTCGCCGCGGTCGGCCTCGCCCGCACCACCGTCACCGGGCACGGCGCGTGCAGGACGCAGCCGAGGCCGACCGAACCGAGCAGGGCCGAGGCGACGGGCCCGCGGCCGCGGTGCCCGACCACCAGCAGGTCGGCGTCGCGGGCCGCGTGCACCAGCACCGAGGTCGGCCGGCCGAGCCGCGCCCGGACCTCGACCGACACCCGGTCGCCCTCGACGCCCGCCAGCACCTCGTCGACGTGCTCCCGGGTCCCCCGGGCGGTCCTCTGACGCACCGCCTCGGGATTCACCGGCATCGACTCGACGTCGAGGGCGCCGATCGCCGGGGGCTCGGCGGCCGCGATCGCCAGGACCCGGCCACCGCGCCGGCGCGCCTCCTCCACGGCGTACCGCAGCGCGGCGTCGGCGTCGGTCGAACCGTCCACGCCCACGAGCACGACCGGTCGTTGGTCAGTCATCTCCGTATCCCTCCGTCTCGTCCGGGTGGCCCGGTGTCGCGTCGCCGGGGACGACGACCACCGGGCACGGCGCGCGCAGCACGGCGCCGTGGGCGACCGAGCCGAGCAGCCACCGCGCGAACGCCCCGTGACCCGTACGCCCGACCACGACGACCGGGGCCGCGATCTGCTCGGCGACGTCCACCACCGCCAGGGTCGGGTCCTCCGCCCGCACCACCACCTCGATCGACGGGACGGGGTGGCGGCGCCCGTACTCGCCCACGACCCCGCCGACGAACTGCTCGACCCGCGGTCGCAGGCTCTCGCGGACGGCCGTCAGCGTCGTCGCCGGGAGGGGGCGGAACCCGACCGTCGAGGGTGGTGGCGCAGCTCCGGTGACCGCGACGACGTCGACCCGGCGGCGCAGCGCATCGGCCAGCGCGTAGCGCAGGGCGGCCGCGGAGTTCTCCGACCGGTCGATCCCGACGACGACGGGGCCGTCGGGCCCGGCCGCCCGGGGACGCACCACCAGCACCGGGCACGGCGCCAGGGCGAGCAGGCGCACGCCGGTGGAGCCGAGCACCGCGCGCCCGACCATCCCGCGCCCGCGGTGGCCGACGACCAGGAGCTCCGCCCCGCGCGCGGCGTCGGCGAGCACCGGCGCGGGCGACCCCGCCCGGACCCGGACCTCGAGCGGGACGCCGCGCAGGGCCTCCGAGAGGTGCAGGGTCGCCTCGGCGACATACCGCTGCGCCTGCTCGAGCACCGCGGCCGCCATCCGGTCCGGCTCGAGGACGTCGGCGTCCCCGTCCCCCTCCGCCCACGACCCCGGGGCGGCGTAGGCCAGCATCGCCGTGACCCCCACGCCGCGGCGGGCGGCCTCCTCGACGGCCGCCACCAGTGCGCCGGCCGCCGTCGTCGATCCGTCGACGCCGACGACGACGCCCGACGCCGCGGTCATGCCCGCGGCCCTCCCGAGAGGAGCGCCGCGAGCAGGCCGGTGGTGGTCACGACCCGCAGCAGCGCGCCGTGGCGTGCCCGCACCGGCAGGGCGGGCAGTCCCGTACCGAGCAGCCGGTGACCCGCGTGGCGCAGGGAGTCGTCGGCGGCGAGCACGTCGACCCCACAGGGTCGGTCCAGGACGTCGTGCACGGTCCAGCGGTGCTGGACGAGGGGCCCACCGGCCGGCCAGCGCTCGGCGAGCGCCCCGGCCGTCACGACCGCGAGGGGCCTCCCGTCGCGCACGACCACCCCGACGTGGTCCTGGTCCTGGTGCAGCCGCGCCCAGGCCTCCGGCAGCGGGGCCGACTCGGCGAGCGTGGTCGCCGGCCGGGCGACGGTGTCCACCGGCGCGTCGAGGTCGATCGCGGGCACGGCGTCCTCCAGCGTCGTCGTGTCCGACACCTCGGCTCCTCAGGCCGCGACGGGCTCGGGGACCACGGTGACCGGGCACGTCGCGTGCAGGACGCAGCCCAGGCCCACCGAGCCGAGCACGACGCTGCCGAACGCGCCGCGTCCGCGGTGTCCCACGACGAGCTCGTCGGCCTCCCGCGAGATGTCGACCAGCACCTCGGCCGGCCGGCCGGGCAGGGCCTCGACCGAGACCTCCGGCGGCGTCCCGTCCCAGGCCGTCTCGGCGAGGACCTCGTCCACCATCTGCCGAGCCGCGGTGTACTCCTCCTCGCGCAGCGCGTCCGGGTCGGGCAGCGGAATGCCCGCGGAGGCCCCGTAGCTCCACGCCGCCCACACCTCGGGCGGGTCGTAGACGGCCACCGCTCGCACGCGGTCGCCCCGGCGCATCGCGGTCCGGATCGCCTCCTGCAGGGCGCGTCGCGAGCCGCTCGACCCGTCGATCCCGCAGACGATGACACCCTGCCGGGCGCCGTTCTCGGTCATGGTCTCCCCTTCCTCCTCGCGCGGCTCGCCGGCCGCCCCACCACGATCGTCTGGCGGCGCCCCGCGGGGCCAGAGCCGGACGGTCCGCCCGGCGTCCCGACCGCGCGGGGCGAAGGTCCCGATCAGGGCGCCGGGTCAGGAGGAGCGCGGCCACCAGGAGCGGCGGGGCGGTCCCGGCGGCGGGACGACGAGGACGGGACAGCGGGCCCGCAGGGTCACCGGGGCGACGGGCGACGCCGCCACGGACGCCAGCACCCGGCCGCGTCCGGAGCGGCCGAGCACCAGCAGGCGGGCGCGCAGCGACAGGTCGACGAGCTCGAGGGCGGGGTCGCCCTCGGCGACCTGCACCTCCACCGGGACGTCCGGGTGGGTGACGTGCCAGGCGGACAGGCGGTCCCACCAGTCCCGGCGCTCCTCGGCGACCGCCTCGGCCTGGTCGTCCCGGGTCGCCGGCAGCGCCCGCTCGGGGTCGCGGACGCGCACGGCGAGCAGCGGCGCCCCCCGTTGCGCCGCGGCGTCGAAGGCCGCGTCGACGGCCTCGTCCGAGGTGCGCGGGGCCAGAGCCAGCACCACGGGACCGCGCGTGTGGGACGGCTCGTCCGGGACCACCGCCACCGGCTCGTAGGCCGTCTCCACGAGCTCGTCGACACCGGCCAGCCGCTGGGGCACGACGAGCATCCGGGCCCCCGCGGCGGCGCGAGCGAGCCGGTCGACGAGCGCCGGGCGGCCGGCGAGAGCGGCGAGCGCCCGGTCGAGAACCCGGCCGAGCAGCTCGGCCGGCCCACCCGCGGGACCCGGGGGCGCGGGGTCGACGAGGATCTCCACCCGCGCCCCGGTGCGGCCCGCGTGCCGGCGGGCCCAGGCGACGACGGCGTGTCGCCCCCGACCGGGGGGCGCGTAGGCACGCACCACCGCCGCCGCGGGGGGGTCGGGCGCGCCGGGCCGCGGCATGTCGGCGGTGTGCACGGACCCGTCCCGTCTCACCCGAGGTCGTCGAGCAGGAACCTGACCACGTCGCGCATCGAGACGATCCCGGTCACGGGGCCGTTGTCGGGGTCGTCGCGCTCGCCGGGGCCCCGCACGAGGACGTGGCGGACGCGCGCGTCGACCATCAGGCGCCCGACGTCCGCGACCGACGTGTCCTCGCCGGCGGTCACCAGGTCGACGGTCATGAGGTCGGTCGCCTGGGTCTCGAGGTCGCCGCCGGAGGCGAGCACCGTGACGAGGTCCCGCTCGGAGATCAGCCCGATCGGCTCGTGGCCGTGCTGGACGACGACGACACCGATCTCGTCGAGCGCGAGCTCCTCGGCGACGTCCTGCAGGGTCGCGTCGGGCTCGACGGTGGCGAGGTTCCGGTCGACCACCTCCCGGACCGCGGTGGTCGCGGCGGCGGACGGCGTGCTGGTCGGGCTCATCGCTCCTCCTGGGGCTGCGGGCTCGCCGCACACGCTGCCGCGCCCGCGGCCGCGACCGGCAGGGACGACGGTCCGCCGCGCCCGGGACCTCCGTCGCCGGCACCACGACCCGCGACCCTGGCCGGTCGCCTGCCGCCCGTGCGGCACTACGGGGCACCGCGTGCCGAGGGGAGGGGCAGCCCGGGTGGACACCGTCACCGCACTCGCGCACGTCGGGACGGCCCTGGCGATCGGGCTCCTGGTCGGCCTGGAGCGGGAGCACAGCGCGCGCCACGACCTCCCCCGCCCGTCCGCGGGCGCCCGCACCTTCGCGCTGCTCGCCGTGACGGGCGCGGTGGCGACGGCGCTGGGCGTCGCGGTCCTGGTCGCCGGCCTGGCGGCCGTGACGGTGCTGATGGTCGTCGGCTACCTGGCCGCCGTGCGCACGGCCGCGGAACCGGACCTCGGGGCCACCACCGAGGTCGCCGCCGTGGGCACCTACCTGCTTGGCGCCCTCGCCTGGACCCGGCCTTCGTGGGCCGTCGCGATCGGTGTGGGCGTCGTCGTCGTGCTCGCGGTCAAGCGTCCGCTGCACGACTTCGCCACCCGCCTCGTCACCGACCAGGACGTCGGGGACGCGCTGCGGCTGTTCGTGGTCGCCCTGGTCGTGCTGCCGCTGCTGCCCGACCGGCCGCTGGGCCCCTACGGGGTCCTCAACCCCTCGCGGATCTGGCTGCTCGTGGTGGCCCTCACCGTCGTCGGCTGGGTCGGCTACGTCGGCGTGCGCGCGCTGGGCGAGCGGATCGGGCTGCTGCTCGTGGGGTTCCTCGGCGGGTTCGTCTCCGCGTCGGCGACGACGCTGGTCCTGGCCCGCCGGCGGCGGCGCGGGGAGGTGGCGCCGGCGGTGATGCCGGCGGTGCTCGCCGCCAACGTCGCCACCCTGGTGCAGCTGGTCGTGGTGGTGGCCGTCGCCTCGCCCGCGGTGGCGCTGCGGCTGCTCCCGGCGGCCGGGGCCGGGGTCGTGGTCCTGCTGGCCGAGATCGCCTGGCTGTGGCGCCGAACGGCCGGCGCGCCTGCTCCGGCCGAGGACCCGCAGACGCCGGCGGACGAGAACCACCCCGCGGTGCGCCCGCTCTCGCTCACGGCCACCCTCACCCTCGCCGCGCTGCTGGTGGTGCTCCTGCTCGGCACGCGGCTCGCCGCCGAGCTCGCCGGCAGCGGTGGGGTCGCCGTCGCCGCGGTGGTCGGGGGGCTGGCCGACGCCCACGCCGCGTCGGTGGCCGCCGCGACCCTGGCCGGCACGGTCATCCCGGTCGCGACGGCGGCGGCCGCCGCCGGCCTGGCGCTGGCCGCCAACACCGCGACGAAGCTCGCCCTGGCGCTCGCGGCGGGCGGCGCCCGCTTCGCCGGCCGGTTGACCCTCCTGCTCGCCGCCCCCGTCGCGGCGGTCGCGACCGGGATCGCCCTCGTCCCGTGACCCCGGTACCGACGGGCCACGACCGAGACGCGACCTCAGCGCGGCGTGCGCACGACCAGCGTGCCGGCGGCCATGTCGCCGAGGCGCCGGCGGTTGCGCGAGGTCAGGACGGCGACGAAGGCGACCAGGTAGTTGAACAGCCCGTCGACGAGCCGGAGCACGGTACGCACGGCCGCCTTGCCGAGGCCCGGCAGCGCGCCGTTGCTCCCGTCGATGACGCGGATGTCGCAGACGAGCTTGCCCACGGTCTGGCCGAGCAGCCCCTCCATCAGCACGTAGTAGCCGACGACGGCCACGCCGTAGGCGACGTTCGCGGCGACCGGCATGTCCGCTCGCCAGGACCACGGTCCGGTCGGGACGATCGTGCCCGCCACGACCGCGAGGGCGACGTAGGCCAGCCCGAACAGCAGGCCGTCGACGAGGGTGGCCACCACCCGCCGTCCGGTGACGTGGGTGGTGGTGGTCTGCGGGTCGGTCGGGGTCGTGGCCATGTCCGGTTCCTCTCACGACGCCGGGGCGTCGGGCTCGGGCAGCTCGTCCTCCGGCGGCGTGCCCTCGACGAGGGGCCGGAGCGGACGTTCGGTCAGGACGTTGGTGAGGATCTCGGTGAAGGCGTCGGGGTCGGTGATGAGCCAGCTGTGGGTGCCCTCGACGGTGCGCACGACGTCGTCCCCCAGCGCGAGCCGGAGGGCCGCGAGCGACGCCTCGGGCAGGACGCGGTCCTGCCGGCCCCACACGACGACCACCGGCAGCCGTCGGCGCCGGAGCTCCTCCAGCTCGTGCCGCAGGTCGGCGGTCCGCGCCAGCTCGGCGACCCTCCAGACCGCCAGCGGGTTGCGCAACGCGTTGGTGGCCGCGTCCGAGACGATCACGGGGACGACCCGGCCGAACGGCCCGCCGGGGTCGAGGTCGGCCTGCAGGTGCAGGCCCCAGTCCCACCACGGCCGCTCGGACATGAGCCGGGGGCCGGCGGGGCCGGTGGCCCACACCGCGCCGCCGATGCTGTTGACCAGCACGAGCCGGGACACGACGTCGGAGGCGTCGTGGGCGAGCCGCACCGCGACCCCGCCCCCGAACGAGTGCCCGACGACGGTGACCGGGCCCTCGACGCCGACGCTCTCGAGGAACCGCACGACCCAGCGCGCATAGCCCGCCAGCGTGAACTCCGCGGCGGGCAGCTCGTCGGACCCGCCGAAGCCCGGCAGGGCCGGCGCCACCACGCGCGCCCCGCGGGCGGCGACCTGCGCGAGACCGGTGCGGTAGGACGCCGGGCTCAGCGCCCACCCGTGCAGGAACAGGACGACGGGTCCCTCCCCCGCGCTCCACCAGACGGCGCGACGCCCATCGACGCGCCCCTCGTGCCGGCGACCGACCGGGCCGCGCCGCTCGCTCACGACAGCCTGCGCCGACCGGCGGGCGGCACGACGGTGACCGGACAGGTCGCGTGGCGCAGGCACCACCAGCCGACGGATCCGAGGGTCGCGGTCGCCGCGAGACCCCGGCCACGGTGGCCGAGGACGAGGCGCGCGGCCCCGGTCGACGCGGCCGTGAGCACCGGTCCCGGGTCGCCCGCCACCGCCCGCACGACCACGGGGGGCTCGGACACGCCGGGGTGCTCGACGCGGTCCGCGGCGAGCACCTCGTCCACGACGGCCCGGGCCGCGGCCTCGGCGGCGGCCGCGACCTCGGCCCGCTCGACGGCGATCGGGATCCCGACGATGGCGGCGAGCTGCTCCGGGGAGACGAAGGCGGTCACGACCTCGAGCGTCGCGTCGCGGCGCCGGGCCTCCGCGAGCGCATGCCGCAGGGCCGCACGGGCCCCGACCGAGTCGTCGAGCCCGACCACCACACGTTGGTCTCGCCGGCCGCCGTCGACGTCCGGCGCCGCGGTCGTCGCGGCCTCCGCGAGCTCCGTCGCGGTCCCCGTCGCGTCCTCCTTCACGTCCCCCGCCACGTCCCCGGTCGTCGTCATCACGCGCCTCCCCTCGCCGACGTGCGGCTCAGGCTCGGGCGACGTCACGACGGCCGGCAGGGCCCAGGGTCCCGATCGGCGGCACCCCTGGGTCCCCGCCGGTCAGGGCACGAGGACCGCCGCCCCGGTGATCCGGTCGGCCGCGAGGTCGGCGAGGGCCTCGCCGGCCTTCTCCAGGGGGTAGGGCACGGTGGTCACCTCGAGGTGGTGCTCACCGGCGACCCGGAGGAACTCCCGCGCGTCCGCCCGGGTGTTCGAGGTGACGCTGCGCAGCGTGCGCTCCTGGAACAGGTGGCGCTGGTAGTCGAGCACCGGGACGTCGGTGAGGTGGATGCCGGCGACGGCCAGCGTCCCGCCCCGGTCGAGGGCCTCCAGCGCCGGCGGCACCAGCTCGCCGGCCGGCGCGAACAGGATGGCCGCGTCGAGGGGCTCCGGCGGCGGGTCGGCGGCGCCCTGGGCCGACGCGGCACCGAGCCGGCGGGCCAGCTCCTGCGCGGCCGGGTTGCGTGTCATGACGTGCACCGTCGCGCCCTGGGCGAGCGCGACCTGGCTGGCCAGGTGCGCGCTGCCGCCGAACCCGTAGACGCCGAGCCGGCCGCGCGCAGGCAGTTCGGCGCGCTGCAGCGCGTGGAAGCCGATGATGCCCGCGCAGAGCAGCGGGGCGAGCTCGGCGTCCGTGTAGCCGTCGGGCAGGTGGTGCGCGAAGTCCGCCGGGACGGTCGTGTAGTCGGCGTAGCCGCCGTCGGCGTCCCAGCCGGTGTAGGAGGACGCGGGGCAGAGGTTCTCGGCGCCGCGGCGGCAGAAGCGGCACGTCCCGCAGGTCCGGCGCAGCCAGGCCACGCCCACCCGGTCACCCTCCACGAACCCGGCGGCACGGGCGCCGGCGCGGACCACGCGACCGACGACCTCGTGGCCGGGCACCACCCCGGCGCGGTGCACGGGCAGGTCGCCCTCGGCGACGTGCAGGTCGGTGCGGCACACCCCGCACGCCAGAACGGCGACGAGCAGCTCGTCCGCCCCGGGCTCGGGGACGGCCGCGTCCACCAGCTCCAGGGGCCCCTCGGACGCCGGACGTGGGCGGGTCACACGGAACGCGCGCATCTCTCGTCCTCTCACCTCAGGCGCCGGCGGCGGCGCCCTGGCCCCCCAGCTCCCCGGCGACCCAGGCTCGCAGCGGCCCCGGACCGAGCGCGCCGACCCGCCGGGCGACGACCTGCCCGTCGCGCAGCAGCACCAGCGTCGGAATGCTCCGCGCGTCGAGGCGGGCGGCGACGGCAGGGGCGCGGTCGACGTCCACCTTCACCACCTTGAGCCGGCCGGCGAACTCCTCGGCCACGGCCGCGACCGCCGGCGCGACCATCCGGCAGGGTCCGCACCAGGCGGCCCACAGGTCGACCAGGACCGGCAGGCGCGCCCGTTCGGCCACGGCGCCGAAGTCGTCGTCACCGGCGTCCACCAGCCACGGCAGGGGCGTGCGGCACCGGCCACACCGGGGGCTCCCCGGGGCGTCACGGGCGATGCGGTTGGCCTGTCCGCAGCGCGGGCAGGTCACCGGGGCGTCGGCCACGACTCGATCCCCTGTCAGGTCGCGGCGGCGTGGGCGCGGCCGCCGGTGTGCGCCTGTGCCCGCGCGCCCGGCGGGGGCACGACGGCGACGGGACACGGCGCGCGGTGCACCATCGCGCGGCTCACCGAGCCCAGCAGCAGCCCGGTGAAGCCCCCGCGCCCCCGCGTCCCCACGACGAGCAGGCGGGCCCCCCGCGCGTGCTCGAGCAGGCTCCGCGCCGGCCGTGACCGGGCGACCACGGTGGACACCTCGAGGTCGGGGTGGATGTCGGAGCGCCCCGCCAGCTGCTCGGCGAGCACCCGGCGCTCGTCGGCGGTGATCGCGTCGAGGTCGAGGAACTCCTGGGGCACCGTGTCGACCAACGGGTCCCACCACGTGTGCACCGCGATCATCGGGCACCCCTCGGCGTCGGCGACCGCCGCGGCGAAGTCGATGGCCGCCGCGCTGGAGGGTGACCCGTCGACCCCGACGACGACCGGGGCGTCCGGCTCGGTGGACACCTCCCCCCGGACCACGACGACCGGGCCCGCGGCGTGCGCGGCCACCGTCGAGGCCACCGACCCGACGAGCGCGCCCCCCAGTCCGCCCACGCCCTGCTCACCGACGACGAGCAGCCCGTCCCCCGCCCGCTCCAGCAGGGCGGGCGCCGCCGGTCCGTCCACGAGCTCCTCGGTGACGTGCAGCTCGGGCGCCTCCGCCCGGGCGGTCTCCGCGGCCCGCCGGGCCTGCTCCCGGGCCTGCTCGAGCATCTCCTGCTGGTAGCGGCGCCAGATCGTGGCGTCGGCGACCAGGCTCGGGTCGACACCGCCGTAGGCGAGCACCACGAGCAGGCCCCGGCCCGTGGACCGCGCGGCACGGGCCGCCCAGCGCACGGCGCGCAGCGCCGACTCCGAGCCGTCCGCGCCGACCACCACCGGTCGACCGGGCGCCGCACCGTCGCCCGTTGTCGCGGCCACCGGGTTCTCGCCGGGTCCCTCGTCCATCGCGCTGTCCCTCCGTCCACGCGGGTCACGTCCCACGGGTGATCGTGGCCGCGCGGCGGGGCCCGGCGCCCGGGCCGTCCGGGCCCCGCAGTGCGGGCCCATGGTCGCGATCAGGCCGTGCCGTCCGATCGGATCAGTCCTGCTCCCGTGGGGATCACCACGTCTCCTCCCGGGCTCGTGCCCCCGCCGGGGTGGTGGCGCTGGGCGGGCCCGGGGGGACGACGACCACCGGGCAGGTCGCGTGCAGCACCACACCCGGGCGGACGTGGTGGCGGTGGCGCAGCCAGCCGTGCTCGCCGACCCCGAGGACCACGAGCTCGGCCTCGCGTGCCTGCTCGGCCAGCACCCGGTCGGCACGCTCCTCGGCGATCACGACCCGCACCGCGGGCGGACGGTCCGGCCCGAGCTCGGGTGCGTCCTCGGGCAGCGGCCGCGCGTCAGGGCCGGCGCGCACGATCACCAGGGGGACCCCCCGCCTGGCGGCCCGCGAGGCCGCGAACACCAGCGCGCCCCGCGAACCCGGCGTGCCGTCGTCGCCGACCACGACCGGCGCCCGCCCACCCGCGCGATCCCGGGCCCCCGGATCGCATCCCTGGGGCACGACCACCAGGGGCACGTCGATGCGCCCGGCGAGGCCGCGGGCGATGCCGCCGACCGCGAGGTCGGCGAGACGGCCGAGGCCGTCGTTGCCCACCACGACGAGCGACGCCGTCCGCGCCTGGGCGCGCAGCACGGCGACCGCGTCGCTCTCGATGAGGTCCTCGCTCAGCGGCACGTCCGGGGCGATGTCCTGCGCCGCCTGGTGCATGTCCCGCAGCTCGCGCTGCGCCAGCGCGCGCAGCCCGGTCCGGACGTCGACCCCGACGAGACCGCGGCCGGGGTAGCCTCCGTGCGGGACGACCAGGCCGAGCACCAGGCGCAGCGGCAGCCCCCGGTCCCGCGCCTCGGCGGCCGCCCAGCGGACGGCGGTCTCGCCGTGGCCCTCGAGGGACACCCCGACCACCACGGCTCGGGCTCCCGACTCGGCTCCGGACATCGGCCCACCTCCTTCGCGGCGACCAGCCTGCCGACGGCGGGCCCGGCGTCGGCAGGGCCGGAGGACCCCGGTCCCGGTCAGTGCGACCGGGAGCGGCACGTGTGCCGTTCGGGCCCGACGAGCCGCGACCAACGGCCCTGGGCCCGGACCCCGCCGCGGGGCTGCACTCCTTCGGCAGGCCGCAGCCGTGCGGCACGACGACGGGGAGGTCACCGTGAAGGCACGAGACATCATGAGTCGCCCGGTGGTGCGGGTCGGGCCGGACACCCCGGTGTCCGAGGCGGCGTCCCTGCTGGTCGAGCAGGGCATCTCGTCCCTGCCCGTGGTGGGCGAGGAGGGGCTCGTCGGCATCGTCGGTGAGGCCGATCTCGTGCGCGGCCGCATCCCCGCCCAGGACGCCGGCACGCCCGCCACCCACGCCGCGACCCGCGTGGGCGACGTCATGACGCGCTCGCCGGTCACCCGCACGCCGGACAGCGACGTCGCCGACATCGTCGGCACCATGCTCGACCGCAAGCTCCGGGCGATCCCGATCGTCGAGGACGGCGAGCTGGTGGGCATGCTCGCCCGCCGTGACGTGCTGCGCTGCGTCGCCCACGGCGAGCTCACCTCGGCCGACGTCTGGCGTCACCGCTTCGGCCTCGTCGACACCGACCGCGGCTGAGGGGGGCGGCGTGACCACCTACACCGCCGCGCTCGACCTCGAGGACGCCCTCGCCCTGCCGACGGCCTGCCCGTCCTGCGGGCACGAGCCGCTCCGGCCGGTCGCCGACGGGGACCGGTCCAACCTCCTGTGCTGGTCCTGCGGACGATGCTGGCACGTGGAGATGAACTGGACCTCGCGGGTCGACCCGCACGCGTGCGGCACCTGCACCCAGCAGGAGGCCTGCCTGCGCCTCGTGGACCGGCCACGGGAGTGACGACGCCGGCGCCGGGCGCGGAGGGGCTGACCCTCGTGCAGGGCTCGACCTTGTGCCGCAGCGCCGCCTCGGGCGACATCGTCCCGTGGCATCCCCAGGGCCTGTTCGTCCGCGACGTCCGGGCCCTCGCCCGATGGGAGCTGACCGTCGACGGCGTCCCGGGCGAGCTCCTCCGCGCCGACGTCGACGAGCCGTTCGCCGCGTCGGTGCTCCTGCACGTCCCGGGCGACCCCGAGGGGGCCCGGCACGGCAGCCTGCTCGTCACCCGTCGCCGGTTCGTCGGCGAGGGGATGCGGGAGGACCTCGTCGTGCGCAACAGCACCGCCCGCCCGACGACCTGCCGGGTCGCCCTCACCGTGGCCGCGGACTTCGCCGACCTGTTCGCGGTCAGGGAGGGCCGGGGCCGCGGGGTGGCGGTCACGGCCACCCCGGGCTCCGACGCCCTCGTCCTCACCGCCCCGGAGCACGACCACGTGGTCACGGTCGGCGCGAACGGGGAGCCCGTGGTGCACGCGGACGGCTTCTGCTGGGAGGCCCACGTCCCGGCCCACGGCGAGTGGCACGCAGGCGTCAGCGTCGAACCCGCTGTGGCCGGGCGGCGCCTGACGCTGCACCACCCGCGCGGCCAGGACGCCACCCCCTCCCACCCGGTGCGCCGCGCGCGGGACGGGCGGGCCGACGCGCCCCGCCTCGAGACCGCGGACCCCGACCTGGCGGCGGTGCTGCGGCGCAGCGTGGAGGACCTCGGCGCCCTGCGCATCGTCGACCCCGAGCACCCCGAGCGGGCGCTCGTGGCCGCGGGAGCGCCCTGGTCCCTGGCGCTGTTCGGCCGCGACGCGCTGCTGACCGCGCTCATGCTGCTCCCGCTCGACCGCGGGCTCGCCCTCGGGACGCTGAAGACCCTGGCCTCGTTCCAGGGTGCGGTCGTCGACCCGGACACCGACGAGCAGCCCGGGCGGATCATGCACGCGATGCGCTTCGGTCCGCCGGACTCGCTCGCGCCCGGGACCCGCGACCGTTCCTACGGCACCGCCGACGCCACCGCCCTCTTCGTCGTCGTTCTCGACGAGCTCGCCCGCTGGGGCGCGCCGCTCGAGGAGGTCGCCGATCTCCTACCCCACGCCGACCGGGCGCTCGGGTGGATCGAGCAGTACGGGGACGCCGACGGCGACGGCTTCGTGGAGTACCGGCGAGCCACGCCCCGCGGCCGTCTGCACCAGGGCTGGAAGGACTCGCTCGACGGGATCCGCCATGCCGACGGCCGTCCCGCCGAGCCGCCGATCGCGCTGGTCGAGGTGCAGGCCTACACCTACGCGGCCTACCTGGCGCGGGCCCACCTCGCCGACGCCGTCGACGATGCCGTGACCGCGGAGCGGTGCCGGCGCCGGGCGGCCGAACTCCGGCGCCGCTTCCACGCGCACTTCTGGCTCCCGGAACGCGGCTGGTTCGCCGTCGCGCTCGACGGGCACAAGCGGCCCGTCGACGCCCTGGCCTCCAACCCGGGCCACGCGCTGTGGGCCGGCATCGTCGACGAGGAGTACGCCTCCGCCGTGGCCGCCGGCCTCGTCTCGCCTGCGCTGTTCTCCGGGTGGGGCGTGCGCACCCTCGCGACCTCGATGGGCGCCCACGACCCGATGAGCCCGCACAACGGCTCGGTCTGGCCCCACGACACGGCTCTGTGCATCGCGGGCCTCGTCCGCTACGGCTTCACCGACGAGGCACAGCAGCTGGCCATGGCGCTCCTGCGCACCTCCGGTGCTCTCGGCCACCGGCTCCCCGAGATGTTCGGGGGCTTCGACCGCGCCGAGACCGGGCGACCCGTGCCCTACCCCACCGCCTGCGCCCCGCACGCCGCGGCGGCCGCAGCCCCGGTCCTCGTGCTGCGCTCGCTGCTGCGCCTCGACCCCGACGTCCCGCGCGGCACCGTGACGTGCGGTCCGGTCCCACCCGCCGAGCTGGTGCCGCTGCGGGTCAGCGGCCTGCGGATCGGGTCGGCCACCGTCGACGTCGCGATCAACGGATCGGGCTGGTCGGTCACCGGGCTGCAGGGCACCCCGCTGCGCATCGAGGCCCTCGACGTACCCCGACGATGATCTCCGGCAGGCGGTCGGCCCTCCCGCGACGCCGGTCGGGACGACCGTGGCGGGCCGGCTCGTCAGGGAGCCCCGCCCGGCGCCGCGGGGTGCACCGGGTGCGCCTCGACCCGGGCGTCCGGGCCGGGGAACACCAGGCTGCGGTGGTCGTCGTCCAGCCACCGGACCCAGTACGGCGGGCTCCCGTCCGGGTGGTCCACCTCGACGATCTGACCCTGTCGCCGGGACGACGCGTCGGTCAGCCCCTCGACGATCAACCAGTTCCCGACCTGTGCACGCATGTCGCATCTCCTCCGCACCGAGCGACGGTCCCCGAGCGTCGGACCGGGACTCGTCGGCGGACCAGGGCCACCCGCACCCTCGGTCACGGGCCCTCCGGCTCTCGCGCGGCGGGCCCAGCGGCTCCTGCCCCGGACGCCGGGCCGCGACACCGTCGGGAGGAGCGGTTTCCGGCCGCCGGCCGAGAGGAGATCACCATGGGCGACCCCGTCGTGCACTTCGAGATCGGGGGCGCCGACGGCGCGCGCTCCCGGGCCTTCTACGCGGAGCTGTTCGGCTGGTCGGTGGAGCCCGAGTCCCACGGGTACGGGGTCGTGTCCACCGGCTCCCCCGACGGCATCGGCGGCGGGATCATGGAGACCCCACCCGGCGTGCCGCACTGGGTCACCGTGTACGTCGCGGTCGCCGACATCGAGAGGTCGCTGTCGAAGGCCGAGGAGCTCGGCGGCAAGCGGGTCATGGGGCCGACGCCCGTCGAGGGCGTCGGTGACATCGCCATGTTCAGCGACCCGGACGGGAACGTCATCGGCCTGCTGACGATGGCCGGGGACGCGCCGTGACGAGCGGCGTGACGAGTGTGCGGCCGTGCGACGTCCTCTGCGTCGGCGACGTCGTCACGGACACCGCGATCGACCTGATCCCGAGCGACTCGACGACCACGCTCCCCGACGAGGACGGCGACTGGCTGGCCATGCGGCTCGGGGCGAAGCTGCCCTTCGCCGACCTGAAGATCTTCGACGCCGTCGGCAACGCGGCCAACGCCGCGGTGGCCTGCACCCGCCTGGGCCTGCGGGCGGGCATCGCGACCGATGTCGGCAAGGACGACGCCGGGCAGCGGATCATCGCGCGGCTCGACGAGCAGGGCGTGGACGTCGGCCTGGTCCACGTGCACCCCGACCAGCAGACCAACCACCACTTCGTCCTGCGGTACGGCGCGGAGCGCACGATCCTCGTCCGCCACCACGAGTTCGACTACCGCTGGTCCGGCCCGACGGCTCTGCCACGCTGGGTCTACTTCAGCTCCCTGAGCGAGCACGCCGGGGCCTATCAGCACGCCCTCGCCGCCTGGCTCGACGACCACCCCGAGGTCCGTCTCGCGTTCTCGCCGGGCACGCTCCAGATCGCGGGCGGTGTCGCCCCGCTGCGGGCGATCTACCGGCGCAGCGACGTCGTGATCATGAACCGCGAGGAGGCCGTCACCGTCACCGGCGGGGACCACGCCGACGTGCCCGACCTCCTGCGCCGGCTCCACGACCTCGGGCCGACGCGGGTGGTCGTCACCGACGGCCCGGCCGGGGCCTACGCCTCGGACGGCGACGAGCACCTCCGGCTGCCCCCGTACCCGGACCCCGCTCCGCCCGTGGAGCGCACGGGTGCCGGCGACGCCTTCGCCTCGACGCTCGTCGCCGCGCTCGCCCGCGGGGAGACCTGGCGGACCGCCCTGCGCTGGGCCCCGGTGAACAGCATGAGCGTCGTCCAGCAGGTGGGCGGGCAGTCGGGTCTGCTCACCCTCGTCGAGCTCAAGCACCTCCTCTCCCGGGCGGACGAGCGGTACGAGCCCACTCCGTCCTGACCGCGAGGCACCACACCGGAGGCGCGATGAACCCGGCGAGTGCCGTGCTCAGTTCGTTCGTCGGCGCGGCGTTGATCGGGCTCGCCCTGTTCGACGTGTTCGCCACGCTGTTCTCGCACCCGCGGCGGCACTCGCTGAGCCGTGCGGTGGTCGCCGCGACGTGGTCGGCGTGCCACCGCCTGCCCGGGTCCCGGGCGCTGGCGTTCGCCGGACCCGCCGCGTTCCTGATCGTCGTGACGAGCTGGGTGGCATTCCTCGGGGCCGGCTGGGCGTTGGTGTACTGGCCGTGGATGCCCGGGGGCTTCCTGCGCCCCGCGCGGCTCGACGGTCTCGGCACGAGCCTGCTCGACTCCGCTTACTTCTCGCTGGTCACCCTCACCACCCTCGGCTACGGCGACATCTCGCCCGCCCACGGGCTGCTGCGCCTGGCCGCACCGCTCGAGGCCCTGCTCGGGCTCGGGCTGCTGACCGCCAGCGTGTCCTGGTTGCTCTCGATCTTCCCCGTGCTCTCCCGTCGACGGGCCCTCGCCTATGAGATCCGCCTGCTGCAGGAGGTCGGCGCCGACGCGACCGACCCCGGCCCGCCCTCGCCGCTGCCCGCCGGCGTGTACGCCGACCTCACCTCGCGGCTGGTCGCCAGCGAACGCGACCTGGTCACCTTCCCCATCACCTACTACTTCCACGACGACGACGTTCGCTTCGCGCTCCCGGCGGCGATGGGGCACCTGCTGGACCTCGGCGAGCAGGCACGCCGACAGAGCGCCTCCTCCGACGCGCACTTCCACGGCGGGCTGCTGCTCCGCGCGATCGACGACTTCGCGGCCAGCATCGTCGACCGCTTCCGGGTCCCGAACGGTGGCTCCACCCGGGACGTGCTGTGCGCCTACGCCCGCGACCACGCGGTGGGGTCCGACGGATCGGAAAGGCCCGCTCCCCCGGGTCCGTTCCGTGCCCGCGGCCTCCGCCTGTGAGCCGGCAGCCGTTCCCGGAGGGCCCGGGACCCGGTGACCTCCGGTCCTCCCGTCGACGGGCACCGCGTGGGCCACTGGGAACCGAACGCGATCGCGGGAGGCGTGATGGCCCGAACGGGGACGGGGACGGAGCGGGGCGCGGTACGACTCGGGCGGCTCGCCGGGGTCCCCGTCGCGGCGCACTGGAGCGTGCTGGGCATCGTCGTCCTGATCGCGGTCGTCATGGCCCGCAGCGAGCTCCCGCTGCTGGCCCCGGGCTACGCACCGGCCGCCTACGCGGCGGCCGGTCTCGCGGTGGCACTGCTGCTCATGGTGTCGCTGCTCGCCCACGAGGCGGCCCACGCCGTCGTCGCCCGTGCCCACGGGCTCGGTGTCGACGGCATCACCCTGTGGCTCCTCGGCGGCACGACACGGCTGCGCGGCGAGCCCGAGGGCCCGCGGGCCGAGCTGCGGATCGCCGTGGTCGGTCCCGTGGTCAGCGGGGTGCTCGCCGGGCTGTTCGCCCTCGCGGCCGGTGGCGCGCGGTGGGTGGCGACCGATCTGGTGGTCGCGGTCCTCGTCGAGCTCGCGGTGATCAACCTCGTTCTGGCGGTGTTCAACCTCCTCCCGGCCGCACCGCTCGACGGCGGCCGCGTGCTCCGCGCGGCCCTCTGGGCGCGGCGGGGCGACCGCTGGGGCGCCGGGATCGCCGCGGCCCGCGTCGGGCAGGGGCTGGGGGCGCTGCTCCTGGGCGGTGGCGTCCTCCTCGCCCTCACCGTCGACCTCGGCGGCTTCTGGCTGATGATCCTGGGATGGTTCATCGCGGGCGCCGCGGGCCTGGAGGAGCGGCGCGCCCGGCTGGGGCGTGCGCTCGAGGGCGTGCCGGTCGCCGCCGCCCTGTCCGGGCCACCCGTCCTCGTGGCGGCCGACGCGCCGGCGGCGATGCGGGCCGCCGCGGGCACCGACCCGGCCCGGACCGCGGGCGTGCTGCTGACCGGACCGGACGGCCTCGTCGGCTACCTGCCCCCGGAGCGGATGCGCGCCGCGGCGGAGCGGGCCGACGAGCCGGCGGCGCTGCGCCGCCTCGTCGTCCCCGCGTCGCGGCTCACCACGGTGCGCCCGGACGACCCGCTCGCGCCGCTGCTCGGGCGCCTCGCGGAGCCCGACGCCCGGCTCGTGGTGCTCGCGGGCGACACCCCGATCGGCATGGTGTCGGCGGCCGACGTCGAGGAGCTGGGCCGTAGCGGTGGGCAGGCCGGGCCCGTGACCGGGCAGCGGCCCGGCGCCGACACCGCTCCACCGCCGGGGTGGTGGTGGCCCGGTGGGCCGGCCGCCGATCCCGACCGGTCCCCGCGTCCCTCGCCCTGACGGGCGGTGGTCTACGGGCGGTGGTCACGGTCGGGTGCGCGCCGTGTCGGCGGGATCGGGGGTCGGCGTGGCGTCACGCGTCCGCGGGAGCTGCCACGACACGAGCGTCCCTCCCGTGGGACGCGGCGTGACCGCCAGCGTGCCCCCGAGACGCTCGACGCGGGCCGCGACGACGGCGAGGCCCTCCCCCGGGGCGAGGTCGCTCGGCACCCCGACCCCGTCGTCCTCGACCGCGAGCACGACCCGCGCCTCGTCCACGGCCAGCCGCACCGCCGCCGAGGGGGCGCGGGCGTGCCGCGCGACGTTGCCGAGGGCCTCCCGCAGCGCCGCGAGCAGCTCCCGGGCCGCCTCGTCGGTGACCGCCTCCTCGAGGGGTCCGCGGATCTCGAGAGCAGGCGTGATCCCGAGAGCGCGGCCGCAATCACGCACCAGGTCGAACACCTGTCCCCGCAGCGTCGCGGCCGAGACCTCGGTGCGCACGAGGCCCGCGATCAGTTCGCGGAGCTCACGGACGATGGCGTCGGTCTCGTCGACGAGGGGGGCGAGGTCGCCCTCGGCCGCCGGGTGGCGGGCCGCCGCGGCCTGGAGGGCGAGCCCGAGGGCGAAGAGCCGCTGGATGCTGTTGTCGTGCACCTCGGCCGCCAGGCGGTCCCGCGCGTCGCGCAGGGCGAGCTCGAGGCGGGCGTCGGTGAGCTCGGCGCCGTGGCGCAGGAGACTGGTGCGCATCGTCTCGACGGCGTCGCCGATCGCGACGAGGTCCCGGGGGCCGGTGACGGCGATGGGGGTCTGGTAGGCGCCGTCGGCCGTGCGCTCCGCCTGCGCCTGCAGGCCGACCAGGGGCCGGACCATCCGACGGCGCATCAGGGGCACCGACGCCACCGCGACACCGAACGCCAGCACCACGGCGCCGAGCGCGACGACGTTAGCCGTCCGCTGTGCGGCGTCGATGGCGGCGAGCGCACCCCGCTCCCGGCTCGCGGTGCGCTCCTGCAGCGCGGCCAGCCGCTGGCGCAGCACGTCGAACAGCTCCTTGCCGCGGCGCTCGGAGGCCGCCACGCGCTCGGTCGGCAGCGGACCGGCCCGACGGGCGGCGATGTTCGGTTCGGCCACCTCGGTGCGCCACGCGGCCGCGGCGGCCGTCGCCGCGGCGAGGTCGGCCCCGGCTGCCGGGTCGGCACGCAGCAGTGTGGTGAGCGCGGCGGCGGCTCTGGCCTCGGCCTCGCGGCCGCTGACGTACGGGGCGAGGAACGCCGGGTCACCCAGGAGCAGGTAGCCGCGCTGCCCGGTCTCCTGGTCCACCGACGCGATGGTCAGCGCTCGGGTCTCGCGCTGCGTAGGCATCAGCTCACCGGCCAGCTCGGTGACGCCGGCCGCGACCCGCATCCGGGCCATACCGGTGACGAGCGCGGTGAGGACGACGATCCCGACCAGCACGGTCACCAGGCTCCACACGGTCACGCGCAGCGTGGGACCAAGCCTGGAGCGCCGGGGCCCGGATCGATCGCGTGACCGCATGCTCACCTCCGGCGCCGGGTCGATCAGGGAGCATGGCCCGCGCCGGCGGGCGATCCCAGGGCCATCCGGCCCCCTCCCCCACCGCCGACGCCCGGCCGGCCCGCCCGGTCCGAGCGACGAAGGCCCCGGCCCGGAGGGCCGGCGGACCCTTCCGGGACGACAGCACCGCCCCGAGCGTCCGCACCGACGCGCGCCGCGACGGCGAGCGGTGATCGACGGGGAGGTCGGGATGATCCACACCGAGGACTGGACCGCCAACATCCACATCGAGGAGCAGGAACGCACCACCCACGCGGTGGCCCGCCTCCACACACGCGACGCGACCTCGCTCGAAGGACACGGCACGGCCCGCCGCAACCCCAGCGACCGGGACGTGCCGGAGATCGGTGCGGAGCTGGCCGTCGCGCGCGCCCTCCTCGACCTCCAGCACCGCCTGCTCGAGGCCGCCCTCCTGGACATCGAGCAGGCCACCGGCGAGCCGGCGCACCTGACCCGGTGACGGCCGGACGGCCCGCCGCCGCGGGCCCGGCGACCCTGACCCCGGCGCCGGCCGACGCGGACCCTGACCCGTCGAGCACCCGAACGCTGGAGGAGCCATGGCCGTGCCGATCCCCGGGCCCGAGACGGACACCACCGACGGCCCCGAGGTCGAGACCGCCCTCGAGACCGCCCCGGCCGCCGGGCCGGTCATCCGCGACTCACGCCGGTGGTCGCGTGACGACCGGTCGGCCCCGGCCGCCGCGCCCGCTCCCCCGACACCCGCGGCCGCGCCCTCGGAGGGCTCCGGCGCCGACCCCGACGTCATCGACGCCGGCCCGCTGCTCCGGATCGGCACGATGATCCGCAAGGTGCTCGAGGAGGTGCGGGAGACACCGCTCGACGACCGCGCACGCGAACGGGTGCGGGATCTGCGCACGCGGGCGATGGACGAGCTCGTCACCCACCTCGGCCCGGACCTGCGGGAGGAGCTGCAAGCCCTCGACGTCCCGCTGCCCACCGACGAGGTCGCCGGCGACGCGGAGCTGCGGATCGCCCAGGCCCAGCTCGTCGGCTGGCTGGAGGGCCTCTTCCAGGGCGCGCAGATGGCCCTCGCCGCCCAGCAGATGGCCGCGCGGTCCCAGCTCAGCCGCCTGCGCAGCGAGGCGCAGCCCCAGGGGGACACCTCGTCGGGCCACGGGGGCCAGTACCTCTGAGCAGCACGCCTCAGGGCACGCCGGCGGCGGTGAGGAACGCCGCGGCGCTCGCGACCGTCCGCAGCCGGGGGTAGTCGTCCTCCTCGATGCGGACCCCCGTCGTCCGCGAGAGCTGCTCGACGAAGGCGAGGAAGTCCAGGGAGTCGAGCTCGAGGGCGTCGCGGAGATCCGCGGTGTCCTCCAGGGCGTCCAGGTCGGGGCCGGGCGCGATGCGGGCGAGGCCGGCGCGCACCAGCGCGCGGGCCGCCTCGTCGCGAGCGGTGGGGGCGTCGGCCGGGATCATGACCACTCCTCGGTGTCGTGCAGGACGTCGTCGATCGCGTGCAGGAACCGGCCGCCGACGACGCCGTCGGTGGCGCGGTGGTCTCCGGTGAGCGTGGCCGTCACCGTCGGGCGCACGCCGAGGAGGTCGCCCTCGGCCCACGGGCGGCGCACGACCGCACCGAAGCCGACCAGCGCCACCTGCGGCGGGAAGATCCGGCCGTGCACGCTGTGCCCGCCCGTCTCCCCCAGGTCGGTGACCGTGAGGCCGGCGTCCGCGGCGTCGGAGGTGCGCAGCCGGCCCGTGCGGGCCCGGGCCACGACGTCGCGCAGCGCCGCCATGAGCTCGGAGAGCGTGAGCTCGTCCGCGGCCGGAATCGTGGGCACGAGCAGGCCGCCCCCGCGCAGGGAGACGACGACGCCCAGGGCGACCGTGGTGGCCGGGACGAGGGTGTCGTCGACCCAGTGCCCGTTGAGCTCGGGCACCCGCCGGGCCGCCCGCGCCGTGGCGTGGAGCAGCAGGGCCGCCGGGACGATGCGCTCCGACACCGGGAGGCGGCGGTTGACCTCGCGCAGGCGGTCGAGCGGCGCGCCCAGCTCGAGGACGCTGTCGACGTGGTACTGCGGGATCGCGAGCGAGCGGGTCATGCGCGCGGCGATGGCCGCTCGCATGCCCTGGGCGGCCGGTCGAGGTGACGGCGGCGTGGTCGGCCGGGTCGGCTGGGGGGTCGGCCGGGGAGTCCGCGTCGGGGTCGCACCGGTTCCGGCGGGCACGTCGCGGGCGCGGACGACGCCGTCCGCTCCGGGCCGCAGAGCCTCCGGCGGCGTGCCCCGCTCGGCGGCGAGCCGGCGGGCGTAGGGGGTGATGCGGGGGCGCTCGGCGGGGGCCGCGGGAGGGACCGTCGGCGTCGGTGAAGGCACCGTCGTGTCCGTCGTGTCCGTCGTGTCCGTCGTGTCCGTCCTGGCCGTGGTACCCGTGCTCGCCGCGGCCCGGACGTCGGCGTGGGTGACGGTCCCGTGCGGGCCGGTGCCCGGAAGGCGGGCGACGTCGAGCCCGAGGCGTTCGGCGAACCGGCGCACGGGTGGGGTGGCCCGGGGCAGGGACGCCGCGCCGTCGCGCTCCGGGGTCCCGGCCGCCGGGGCGGGCGCCGGAGTGAGCGCAGGGGTGGGCGCAGGGGTGGGCGCCGGGGTGGCCCCCTCCGGCGCGATCACGGCGAGCGGGGTGCCGACCGCGACCTTCGTGCCGACGGGCACGAGCAGCCGCTCGACGACGCCGTCCTCGAAGCACTCCACGTCGATGACCGACTTCTCGGTCTCCACGGCCGCGACGAGGTCTCCCCGGTGGACGTGGTCGCCGGGCGCGACCGCCCACTCGACCACCGTCCCGGCGTCCATGTCCGCTCCCAGGGAGGGCATGCGGAACTCGCCCACGGCTCAGCCCACCGTCCGCCGGGCGGCGGCCACGACGTCGTCGACGGCGGGGCGTGCCGCCCGTTCCAGGTGGGCGGCGTAGGGCACCGGCACCTCCGCCGAGCACACGCGCTCCGGCGGGGCGTCGAGGTCGTAGAACGCCTGCTCCGCGACGCGGGCGGCGACCTCGGCGGCGAGGCTCCCGCTGCGCCAGCCCTCGTCGACCACCACGAGCCGATGGGTGCGGCGCACCGAGGCGAGCACCGTGGCCTCGTCGAGCGGCCGCAGGGAGCGCAGGTCGACGACCTCGGCGGCGATCCCCCCGGCCTCGAGGGCCTCGGCGGCCGCGAGGGCGGTCGGGAGCATGCCCCCGTAGGTCACCAGCGTGACGTCCTCGCCGGGCCGGCGGACGGCGGCGCCGTCCAGGGCGACCGGCGTGTCGTCGACCTCGCCCTCGCTCGCGTACAGGCCGGCGTGCTCGAACAGCAGCACCGGGTCGGGCGACGCGAGGGCCGGGGCCAGCATCCCGCGGGCGTCGGCCACGGTCGCCGGGGCGACGATCCGCAGCCCCGGGATGTGGGCGTACCAGCCCTCGAGGCTGTGCGAGTGCTGCGCCGCGAGCTGGCGTCCGGCGCCCGTGGTCATGCGCACGACGAGGGGCACGGCGAGCTGGCCGCCCGACATGTGGGCGAGCGTCGCGGCGTTGTTGAGGATCTGGTCGAGCGCGAGCAGGCTGAAGTTGACCGTCATGATCTCGACGACCGGGCGCATCCCCCCGAGCGCGGCCCCGATGCCGGCCCCGACGAACGCCGACTCCGACAGTGGGGTGTCGCGCACCCGCTCCGGCCCGAACTCCTCGAGCAGCCCCAGGGTCACCGCGAAGCAGCCGCCGTACCGGCCGACGTCCTCGCCCATGACGAACACCCGCTCGTCGCCCCGCAGCGCCTCCCGCAGCGACTCCCGCAACGCCTCCCGGTAGGTCATCCGCCCGGGCGGCAGCTCCGTGCCCGGGGCGGCGGCGCTCGTCACGGCGCTCACGACGGCTCCGCGTAGACGAAGCGGGTCAGGTCCTCCACCGGCTCGAGGGGACCGGCCTCGGCGGCGGCGACGGCGGCCTCGATCTCCTCGTCCACCGCGGCGACCAGCCGGTCCCACGACGCGCCGTCGAGACCGCCGTCGCGGACCATCCGGGCCCGCAGCCGATCCACGGGGTCCTGGTCCTTCCACCGGGCCACCTCCGCGCGGTCGCGGTACCGGTCGGGGTCGTACATGGAGTGCGCCCGGAAGCGGTAGGTGCGCATCTCGAGGAAGCAGGGCCCCGAGCCCGACCGGATCGTGGCGAGGGCCCGCTGCGTGGCCTCGGCGACGGCCTCGGGGTCCATGCCGTCCACGGGCCAGGCGGGCATCCCGTAGGACGCGGCCCGCAGGGCGAGGTCGGTCTGGGCGTGCTCGAACTCGAGCGCGGTGCCCATGGCGTAGCGGTTGTTCTCGCAGCAGAACAGCACGGGCAGGCGCCAGAGGGCGGCGAGGTTCAGGCTCTCGTGGAACTCGCCCTCGGCCACCGCCCCGTCGCCGAAGAGGCAGGCGGTGACCACGGGATGCCCGCGGAGGGCGTCGGCGAGCGCGAGCCCGACCGCGATCGGCAGCCCGCCGCCGACGATGGCGTTCCCGCCGTAGAAGCGGCGGGAGACGTCGAAGAGGTGCATCGAGCCGCCGCGGCCCCGGCTGCACCCGGAGGCCCGGCCGAACATCTCGGCGAGGACCGCGGACATCGGCACGCCCCGTGCGAGCGCGTGGCCGTGCTCGCGGTAGGTGGACACGACGGCGTCCTCCGCCGCCAACGCGCCCACCAGACCGACGGCCACGGCCTCCTCCCCCACGCACAGGTGCATGAACCCACGGATCCGCTCGGCGCTGTAGAGCTCGACGCACCGCTCCTCGAAGCGCCGGATGCGCACCATCCCGCGCAGCAGGGCGAGCCGCGGGTCGTCGCGCTCGTCGCCCGGCGGGGTCGGGTCGGTCGCGGTGTCGGTGGGTGTGCTCACGACGTCTCCACGGTGGACAGGTCGCCCTCGGGCAGGCCGAGCTCGCGGGCCTTGAGCAGCCGGCGCAGGATCTTCCCGCTGCGGGTGTGCGGCAGGTGCGGGTCGACGACGAGCTCCTTCGGGGCGACGCTGCCGAGACGCCGGCGGGCGAAGGCGATCAGCTCGTCGTGCAGCGCGTCGCTGGGCCACCAGCCCGGGCGCAGGGTCACGAACGCCTTGACGAGCTCGCCGGCGACGGGGTCGGGCTTGCCGATCACGGCCGCCTCCGCCACCGCGGGGTGGGCCATGAGGACGCTCTCGACCTCGAACGGGCCGACCAGGTGCCCGGCGGTCTTGATGACGTCGTCGGCGCGGCCGGCGAACCAGTACCACCCGTCGGCGTCGCGGCGGACCACGTCGCCGGTGAGGTACCAGCCGTCGGCGAAGCTCGCCCGGTAGCGCTCGTCCTCGTGCAGGTAGCCCCGGAACAGCGACGGCCAGCCCACCCGCAGCGCGAGCTCGCCGTCGACCCCCGGCGTGGTGACCTCGCGGACGCCGCCCCCCGTGCGCAGCGCGCGGCCGTCGGGGCCGCGCTCGAGCACGGTGGCCTCGATGCCGGGCAGGGGGCGTCCCATCGACCCGGGGCGGATGTCCTCGCCCGCGAAGTTGCTGATCATGATGGCCCCGGTCTCGGTCTGCCACCAGTTGTCGTGCACCGGGGTGCCGAGGACCTCGGCCGACCACCGGACCACCTCGGCGTTGAGGGGCTCGCCGACGCTCGCGACGTGGCGCAGCGCCGAGAGGTCGCGCCGGTGGGCGGCCTCCGCGCCGTGGCGGGCCAGCATGCGCAGCGCCGTCGGCGCGGTGTACCAGACGGTGACGCGCTGCTCGGCGAGCACGTCGTACCAGCGCTCGGCGTCGAAGTCGCGCTCGTCGACCAGCAGGGTCGCGCCGTGCGTCAGGGGCGCGACGATCCCGTAGGACGTGCCGGTCACCCAGCCGGGGTCGGCCGTGCACCAGAAGACGTCGTCGGGCCCGAGGTCCAGGGCGGCGGTCGCGGTGGCGTGGTGTGCGACCGCGGCCTCGTGCACGTGCACCGCACCTTTCGGCCGGCCGGTCGTGCCGCTGGTGAAGTGCAGCAGCGCCGGATCCTCCGGGTCGGTCGGCGGGATGGTGAACCCGTCCTCGGCGGCGTCCAGGAGGTGCTGCAGCGCCGAGCAGCCCTCCTCACCGTCGTCCGGGCCCTCGGCGGGGTCTCCGGTGAGCAGCACGTGGCGCAGGTCCGGCAGGTCGGCGCGCTGCGGGCGGACCCGGCGCTCGTACAGCCGGGGCGTGGTCGCCAGCACCCGGCCCTCCCCGAGCCGCAGGCGCTGGGCCACCGGCTCGGGGCCGAAGGCGGAGAACAGCGGCGACAGCACGCAGCCCGCCTTGAGCGTGCCGAGCGCGACGACGTAGAGGTCGAGGGTGCGCGGCAGCAGCGTGAAGACCCGCTCCCCCCGCGCCACGCCGAGGGCGCGCAGGGCGTTCGCGAAGCGGTCGGTCCGGCGGCGCAGCTCGGCGTAGGTGACCTCGTCGACCGCCCCGTCCCGGCTCAGCACCCGCAGCGCGACCGCGTCCCCGCGGCCCGTGGCGTGCCGGTCGACGGCCTCGTGGGCGATGTTGAGGCCCCGGCCGCCGGGCAGCCCGCTCATCTGCGCCCGCGCGCCGGCCCAGGTGAACGTCCGTCGCGCGCGGGCGTAGTCCGGCATCCGCGCCCGGCGGCGCACGGCTTCGGGCTTCTCGATCAGCTCCACACCGGCACCCTCCACCCCCGCCGGAGGCCCGGGTCAGGGACGAACGGCCCGACCGGCGGCGTCGCCGGGCCCTGCCTCGCGCGGCGGCACCGGCGGACCGTCGGGGGCACCCGGAGAGAGGAGGAGCCGTGACCGAGCAGGCGGACACCGCGGAGGTGCTCCGGCGCCTCGACGAGCTCGTGGCCCTCGTGCGCAGTGTGGACACGCGGTTGGCGCGCCTGGAGCAGGCCCGGAGCGCGCGTCAGCCGCTCGGTGAGGACCCGGACGTCGGGCGCCCCCGCCGCCTGGACCTGACCGAGGCGATGGAGGACGCCGCGCGGGTGGGGCTCGTCGGGAGGGCCGGCGCGACCTGACCCCGTCGCACGGCGCCAGGAGGTGGGCGCGCCGAGACCGCCGGCCGCCCCTCGCGGGGGGAGGTGAGGTACGGCCGACGGTCCGGTCGCCCCCGAGGTGCTCGTCGCGCCCGGTGGCGCCGTCAACCCTAGGGCGGCGTCCTCCTCCCGACGATCACCCGGCGGCGCCAACTCCGCCCAAGGATCTCGGCCGTCAGCCGCACTCGCTCAGACGCTGCCGGGCGAGGCGCTCGAGCAGCTCGGGCAGGGCACCGGGAGGCGCGCCGGCGAGGTCGCGCCGGCACTGCGTGACGGTCGCGGACACGACCGCGGCGTGGCGCCCGGGGAACTCCGCCACCAACCGGGCGACGGCGTGGGGCACCGTGCCCCCGTGCGCGCTGGTGCCGGTGAGGTCGGGGCCGCCGACGGCGGGACGCGAGCGGGGGGCCTGCGGTGTCCGGAGAGTCATCGCGTCCTGTTCTGTCGGTGGGCAGGGGCCGCGCTGCCCGGCATCGTGGCCGCACACCCCGACAGCGCGGCAGGGCCGAACGTCCCGAGCGTCACCCGAGCCGGACGTTGTGCGCGCCCACCAGCCCGTGGCGCAGCACGCGCCGCACCGGCGTCCGCGGGTGCTCGATGCTCAGGAGCCCGCCGTGCTCGCGGAACCTCCGGGTCCCGTGGAGCAGCGCCGTGCAGCCGCGGAGCCCCAGGAACTCCAGCAGCGCGAGGTCGAGCCGGAAGACATCCCGGCAGGGGTCGCTGGCGGAGGCGAGCACCAGCGCGGCGCCGGAGCTGGTGAAGAAGGTGAGGGCCCCACCGAGGTGTAGCCGCCAGGGGACGCCCTGCCCGCCGTCGGCCTCCTGGTGCGAGATGACGATCTGGGTACCGGCCGCTCGGACCTCGTCCACGCAACTGCGGACATGTGGCGCCACCGCCAGGTCGCTCTCGAACACGATGAGGGCATCGCCGTTGTGCATCCGTCCTGTCGCCCCCACACCTGATCTGTGTGCTGCGGCGCCCGACGGTCCGTGGACCGCCATGCGCCGAGCACGCCAAGATCCCAGGTACGGGCGTCCGGAGCAAGCGAACGAAACAATTGTCCTGAGAACGAGGGCGAGCGGGCCGGGCCGTCGATGCCCGGCCCGCTCGGTGCCGGCGTCAGCCCTTCTCGATCGCGATCGTGGTGGGCTCGGCGCCCTTCTCGGGCTCGGGCATCGGGACGCGCACCATGAGCATCCCGTCCTTGTACGACGCGGTCACCGCGCCCGGGTCCACACCGTCCGGCAGCGGCAGCCGGCGGGCGAAGGTGCCGTAGCGCAGCTCGTGCCGGTGATACCCCTTGTCCTCGGTGTCCTCGGTGACCTTGCGTTCGGCCCGCAGGTCGAGGATGCCGTCCGCCACCGTCAGCGACAGGTCCTTGTCCGGGTCGATGCCCGGGATCTCGGCCTTGATCACCAGGTCGCCGTTCTCGCGGTACTCGTCGACCTTGATGACCTCCTCGGGCGCCCGCAGGGCCGGCTGGTCCCACATCCGCGCGGGGAAGGCACGCATCCAGTCGTCGAACATGCGGTCGAACTGCCTGAAGACGTCGGTCGAGGTCGTGGGGTTCTGGCGTCGGATGATTGACATGTTCTCCACCTCCGTCACGGACGCTCCGCCCGCCCGCGGCCGGGTTCCAGGGACCAACGGCCTGCGACCGACGAACGTCCGGTCCCCCACCGCGGGTGCCTGCGACCGTGTCGACCCCACGCCCGGCACCCGAGAGTCGTCGTCAGCCCAGCCCGTGCGGAGGACGTCGTGGACCAGGTCGACACCGGAGCCACCGGTCCCGTCGTCGCCCGCCGGTACCACCTCGGACGTCGCCTGACCGCCGACCGGCGCCGCCGCGTCCACGAGGCATGGGACGCACGGCTGCAGCGCACGGTCGCTCTGGTCCTCGTCACGCCCGCGCCCGGCACCGACCCCGACCCCGACCCGACCCTGCCGACGTCACCGGGGGCCGCGGTCCACCTGCACCATCCTGGCCTCGTCGAGCTCTACGACGGCGGCGTCCACCAGGGGCAGCTCTTCCTGGTGTGCCAGCGCGTGCCTGGGCCCACGCTCGCGAGCTCGGGGCGGCACGGCGCCGAGCTCGCCGACCTCGTGTGCCGCCTGGCCCTGACGCTCGCCCCCGTCCACCGGATCCGCGCCGCCCATGGCGCCCTCACCCCGGAGTGCGTCCTGCTCGGCGGTCCCCACCCGATGATCGCCGACTGCGGCGTCGCCGCCCTCGTCGAGCGCTGGGCCGGGCCACCCGCCTCGAGCCGGTACCGCGCGCCGGAGCAGCTCGCCGGCGGGACCGGCCCACCCGCCGACGTCTACGCGCTGGGCCGGATGCTGCTCGCCGCTCGGGCGGGGCGCGAGGTGCGCGCCCTGGCGCGCCGGATGACCGCCGAGGACCCGCACGCTCGTCCGACCGTCGACGAGGTGGCCACGGCCCTGGCCGCCCAGCACACCACGGACCACCCCGCGCCCAGCGCCGGCCGCCGGACCCGGCGGCTCGCCGGGGCTGCCGCCGCGGCGGCGATCGTCGTGGGTCTCGCCCTGGGGGCGGCGTCGGCGCTGCCGCTGGGCACGCCGTCCTCCGGGGGCGCCTCGGCGCTCGTCGCGCCCCCGGTGCCGGGAGCGCCGAGCGCGGCGCCCGCCTCCTCGCGGCCGGCCCCGATCTCGGACCCGCGTCCACCGCTCGCGACCGACCAGGTGTCGCCGGCCGCGGCGAGCACCGAGGACGACGGTGAGGGGCCGTCCTCCACCGCGCGGGTCGCCGTGCCCACGACCCCATCGACCACCACGCGAGCGACCACGACCGACGCCGCCCCGTCGGCCCGTGAGCCCTCCTCGTCCCCGCCGACCCACGCGTCGTCCGTGTCGTCGCGCCCGTCATCGTCGGCCGAGCCCACCTCGGAACCCACCTCCGAGCCCACCTCCGAGCCCACCTCCGAGCGGACCTCCGAGCCCACGTCCGAGGAGCCGCGCACGGCGCGCACCTCCGCGCCCGCGGCCTCCTCGTCCGACACCGCCACCGGCGGCTGAGCGGGCTTCCTCAGCGCCACCGCGTGGTGGCGTGGCGCAGGGTCGCGAGGGCCCAGAGCGCGAGGACGAGGAGGACGAGCACGGCCAGCGCCGTCGCGCTCGCGGTCAGGACGGTCACGATCGCGACGAGCACCGCGACCAGGCCCAGGGCGGCCGGGGCCCGTAGCGCCACCGGGTCGGCCGGTTCCCGCCACGCCCCGCTGACGAGGGCGGCCGCGGCGGCGAGCGCCGTCACGAGCAGGGCGGTGCCGCGGACCCCGGCGAGCAGCTCGGCGCCCGCCGGCGTCGAGCCGAACACCCAGACCACGACCGCCGCCGCGACCAGCACCCCGGCAGCGGAGTCCCGCCGGTTCACCGCACCGGCCCTCGGCGGATCTCCGCGGCACCGGCGTCCACGTCGACGAGGACGGCCCGGCCGCGCTCGTCGAGGTGGACGACGCGGGCGCGTCCCGCGCCGGGGTCGTGGAAGAACAGGAACGGCAGCGCGGCGAGGCGCAGGTGCTCCACCGCCCGCTCGGGGCCCGAGACCCGCGCCGGCCGACCGCTGGTGGTCACGCCGTCCGGGGGCGGCAGGGCCGGAGCGGATCCGTCGTCGAGGGCCACGCGCCGCCCCGTCGGCCCGCCGCGGTAGGCGACGGCACGCCGGCGGGTGGTCCGCTCGACGAACAGGTGGAAGGCCTCCCGGCGGCCCTCCATGATCGCGACGGCGTCGGCCACCGAGGTCGGGACCGCCTGCACCACGTCGTGACGGGCGATGCCGGTGTCGGTGCCGCCGTCGTCGGGGCGAGCGGGGCGCCGGGGCCGTCGCCGGGCGTGGGCGTCGAGGACCTGGCGGCGCAGCCGGTCGACGAGCAGGTCGACGGCCTCACGGGGCGCGTCGGCGACGACGTGGGCGTGGAGCCGGCCACCGGCGAGGTCCACGTGCGCGCTCGCGACGACCGGATGCTCCCGCGCCGGGTCGTCGTGCCGCACGACCCGGATGCGGGCGGGGCCGGTCGGGTCCACGCCGTGGTCGAGGGCGTGCAGGACCTTCGCGTGGGCGTACTCGGCGAGATCGGTGGCGATCCGTCCGCGCAGCTCGATCACGGGCGGGGGAACGCGCGAGGCCGGAGCGCCGGGGGTCATGGCGAGGACGGTGTCCCCACCTCCCGCCGCGGGGCAGGGCCGTTCGACCCGGTCGCGGCCTGCCCGAGGGCCGGGCGCCCGTAGGCGTTGGCGAAGGCGTCGTCGAGGGCGTGGTCCCCGAGCCGGTGCCCGAGCTCCACGAGCGCCCGGGCCGCCGCCGCCTCGCGCCCGATGGTCGTCACGGCCGGGTGGTCGGGCCACCGGACCGCGCGGCCCTCGACGGCGAGCACCTCGCCGGGGCCGAGGACGTCGTCGGGCGAGCTGTCGAGCACGGCGCGGGCCCAGGTGGTGCCGTCGTCGTCCTCGAACGTCAGGGTCACCGTCCACGTGCTGGCCGTCGTCATGCAATGACCCTCGCCCGCGCCGGGCGGCGACCGGACGGGTCGGAGGTCCCCGATCAGGAGGTCACCGGTCGCTGCGTGCGCGACCGCGGGCGGCGTCGAGCAGCACCCGCCGCTCCGCGCGCCCGATCGCCGCGCGGACGGCGTCGACCGCGTGCGGGTCCACCGACACCGCGTCGATCCCTGCCCGGACGAGCACCTCGGTGAACTCCGGGCGCCGGGTCGGGGCCTGGCCGCACAGCGACGAGGGCACGCCGCGCCGGCGCGCGGTGGCGATGATGCGCTCGATGGCGTCGACCACGGCGGCGTCGCCCTCGTCGTACACCTCCGCGCAGCGCTCGCTGTCCCGGTCGACCCCGAGGACCAGCTGGGTGAGGTCGTTGCTGCCGATCGAGACGCCGTCGATCCCGCACGCGATGTACTCGGGCAGACGGAAGACCACCGACGGCACCTCGGCGGTCAGCCACCGCTGCAGCCCCCGCTGGCGACCGAGGGGGCTCGCGTCGACCAGCTCGAGGCAGGCCTCGAGCTCCCAGCGGGTGCGGACGAACGGCAGCATGACGTGCAGGTTCGGTGCCTGCTCGCGGACCCGGGCCAGGGCGCGCAGCTCGAGGCCGAACACCTCGGGCTCGCGCAGGTACCGGTAGGCACCGCGATAGCCGATCATCGGGTTGCTCTCGACCGGCTCGTGGTGCTCGCCCCCGGTCAGCCCGCGGAACTCGTTGCTGCGCAGGTCGGTGGTCCGGTAGATCACCGGCCGCGGGGCGAACGCCGTGGCGATCGTGGTCACGGACGCGGCGACGCGGTCGACGAACCGCTCCTGCTCCCCGCGCGCCACGACCTCGCGGGGGTGCACGCCGCCCAGCGCCGCGGTCAGCAGGAACTCCGCCCGCAGGAGGCCGACGCCGTCCACACCGGGGCGTGCCGCGACCCGCTCCGCCGCCTCGGGCAGGGCGAGGTTGACGTGGACCTCGGTGGCCAGTGGCTCCGCCTCGCTCGCCGTGACCGTGGTGGGCGCGGGGAGGCCCGGCGTGCGCAGCGCGACCTCGGCGGGGGGCACCGTGGCGACGGCGGTGCCGGCGGTGTGGTCACCGTCGAGCACCTCGCCGGTCGACCCGTCGACGGTGACGACCTGCCCGTCGGCGAGCGCGGCGGTGGCGCGGCGGGTCCCGACCACGCAGGGCAGCCCGAGCTCGCGTGCCGCGATCGCGGCGTGGCACGTGGCGCCGCCCGTGTCGGTGACGACTGCCGCCGCCCGGCGCAGGGCCGGCAGCCAGTCGGGGTTGGTGAGCGGCGCGACCAGCACCTCGCCCGGCTGCAGGGCGGCGCCCTCCTCCGGCGCGTGCAGGACGCGGACCGCGCCGGCGACCCGACCCGGCGTGGCGGGGAGCCCGCGCAGCAGGACCGCACCCCGGGAGGGCCGGCCACCGTCGATCCCTGTGGTGATCGGACGGGCCTGCACGAGCCACAGCCGCTCGCCGTCGTGCGCCCACTCGACGTCCTGGGGCGTGCCGTAGTGCGCCTCCACGCGGCGGGCGAGCGCCGCGACCTCGACGATCTCGTCGGGGGCGAGCACCGGTGCCCCGCCGCGCTCGGGGTCCACGGGCAGGGTGAGGTCGGCGCCGTCGGGCCCGCGCACGACCTCGTGGGTCTGCTCGCCGATCTGCACCGACCGCAGCCGCAGCCGCGACCCGTCGACGGCGACCTCGTAGGTGTCGGGCTCGACCGCGCCGGAGACCACGACCTCGCCCTGGCCCAGGGCCGCCTCGACGAGCACGGTGCCCCGCTCGCCGGTGCGGGGGTCGGCGGTGAACGCGACCCCGGCGCGCTGCGCGGGCACCATCGCCTGGACGACCACCGCGATTGCGGGCTCGGCCGTGTAGCCGCGGGCGGCCCGGTAGGCGACGACGCGCGCTCCGAACAACGACGCCCAGCAGTCGACGATGCGCGCCACCAGCTCGTCGGCGTCGCGCACGTTGGTGAAGGAGGCGTTCATGCCGGCGAACGACGCCTGCGCACCGTCCTCCCCCACCGCCGACGACCGCACGGCGACCACGGGCGCGCCGAGGCGCCGCCACGCCGCCCGGACGTGCTCCTCGAGGGCCGCGGGCATCCCCGCCGCCCGCACGCGCCCGGCCAGCGCCTCGCACAGGTCCGGGAGCCGGGCGGGCGACGCGGACCGGGCATCGTCGTGCCCGGCCGACAGCGAGGCCCGCACGCCCGCGGCGTCCATGGCGGCCCGGTAGGCCTCGGCCGGCAGCACGAACCCGTCGGGCACCGGGAACCCGGCGGCGATCAGTTCGCCGAGGTGGGCGGCCTTGCCCCCGACCTGCTCCGCGTCACCGGCGCGGACGTCCGACAGGGGCCGGACGGCGCTCGCCGTCGGACGCTCGGTGGTGGTGCTCACGGGGCCTCCCGACCGGGTGCGGTGCGTGCGCTGAGCAGCCACCGTCGGCCGCCGACCCGGCCGGGCCCCAGGGGCGGGCGGCCCGCGGGCGCGGGGCGGAAGGTCCTGCGGCACCTCACGCCACGCGATGGGCGACGCCGGCGGTCACCTCGCGCGGACCGGCGACGACCTCTCCTCGCGGCGCCGGCCCGCGGGCCGGCGCCGCATCCTCCGTGGTGGGGCGAGGTCGGGTGAGGTGGCGGTCGAGTAGGTCGAGCAGGAGCATGAGGACGATCAGACCGGGTGGCAGGGCCACCGGGACCCAGAGCCAGGCGGTCACGACCCGCAGCCTCGTCGCGGTGCCGCGCCCGTCCAGGGCCCCGGGACGGCTGGGCCTGCGGGCCACGGTCCCGGCTCCCCGGGACCTCCGGTCCTTCCGCGTGCGCACCGACGAAGGACGAGGGTGGCGGATCGTCGCGGGCGCTCCCCTCGCGACGCCGGGGGCGCCGCGCCACGCGGGACCTCCGGTGGCGCGACCAGGGACGTTCGGCGCTCGGCCGGCGCGCCGCGTCGCGCAGGCTGCGGGTGTGAGCTCGTTCGGTGCACCGGCTCCTCCACCCGACGGACCGGGTGTACGCCGCCCCGTCGCGGTGGGGCCGGGGCCGCTCTCCCCCGCCGAGGTCGTGGCCGTCGCGCGGGGCGAGGCGCCGGTGGAGCTGACCGCCGAGGCGTGGGCGCGGATCGCCCGAGGCCGGGCGGTGGTCGAGGACCTCGCCGGACGCCCGGAACCCCACTACGGCGTGTCCACCGGGTTCGGGGCGCTGGCGACGACCCCGGTCCCCGCGCACGACCGGGCTCGGCTGCAGCGGAGCGTGCTGCGGTCGCACGCCGCCGGCGCGGGTCCCGGGATCGAGCGGGAGGTCGTCCGGGCGATGATGGTGCTGAGGCTGTCGACGATGGCGACCGGGCACACCGGGGTGCGCCCGCAGACCGCGCGAGCCGTCGCGGCCCTCCTCGACGCCGGCATCACCCCCCACGTCCCCGAGTTCGGATCGCTCGGGTGCTCGGGGGATCTCGCGCCGTTGGCGCATTGCGCCCTGGCCCTGCTGGGCGAGGGGACGGTGCGCGACCGCGACGGGGTCGCGCGTCCCGCCGCCGAGGCCCTGCGCGCCGCCGGGCTCGAGGCGATCACCCCCGCGGAGAAGGAGGGGCTCGCCCTGGTGAACGGCACCGAGGGCATGCTCGCCATGCTGGTGCTGGCCACGGAGGACCTCGACCTCCTCCTCGCCGCCGCGGACGTCGTGGCCGCGATGAGCGTCGAGGCCCTCCTCGGCACCGACGCCGCCTTCGCGGACGACCTGCAGGCGCTGCGCCCCCACCCGGGGGCGCGGGTGACCGCCCGGACCCTGTGCCGCGTGCTCGCCGGCTCGGGGATCATGGCCAGCCACCGGGATGCGTCCTGCACGCGGGTCCAGGACGCCTACTCGTTGCGGTGCGTGCCCGCGGTGCACGGGGCGGCGCGGGACTCCCTGACCCACGCCCGCCTCGTCGCGCGGCGGGAACTCGCCGCCGCGATCGACAACCCCGTCGTCACCGGGGACGGGCGCCTGTGCAGCACCGGGACCTTCCACGGCGCCCCGCTCGCGCACGTCCTCGACCTGCTCGCCATCGTCGTCGCCGACGTCGCCGGCATGTCCGAGCGCCGGACCGACCGCCACCTCGACCCCGCGCGCAACCAGGGGATGCCGGCCTTCCTGGCCGACCGGCCCGGCGTCGACTCGGGCTTGATGATCGCCCACTACACCCAGGCGGCGCTGGTGACCGAGCTCCGCCGCCTCGCGGTGCCCGCGTCGGTCGACACGATCCCGGTCAGCGCGATGCAGGAGGACCACGTCTCGCTGGGCTGGTCGAGCGGGCGCAAGCTCCGCCGCGCCCTCGACGAGCTGGCGACCGTGCTCGGCGTCGAGCTGCTCGTGGCGGCCCGGTCGCTCGACCTGCGGGCGCCGCTGAGACCCGCTCCGGCCACGGCCGCGGTGCGCGCGGCCCTCCGCGCGGAGGTCGCGGGCCCCGGCCCCGACCGCGTGGTCGCGCCCGAGATCGAGGCGGCGGCGCGCTTCGTGCGGGACGGGCGCCCCGCGACAGTGGCGGAGGCCTGAGGAGCACCGGCCGGGCCTCGGGTCACGCACCGTCCGGGGCGGTGGCGCCGGACGCCCTCGCCGCGGGGCGCTCCTCGGGCAGCGAGACCAGCCAGGCGACGGCCTCGTCGAAGGCGTCGGCGGCGAACACGCGGATCGGGAAGGGCACCAGGACTCCGGCCCACCCGACGACCTCGCCGATCCACCGGATGTCGCTCACGAGGGCGTAGCCCGCGATCTCGTGCCACAGGCCCGGGTGCCGCATCCACGTCCCGGCCTTCTCCCACACCACGTCCGCGGTGAAGCCCTCGTACTCCGGACCGAGCTGCAGCAGGATCCGCGGCGGCCGACCCTGCGTCCGGGCGTCGTCGAGCATCGGCCAGACCACCCCCGCGTAGTCCGCCGCGGTCACCGTGCCGACGGCCCTGAGCGCGACGATCCCCTCGGGCACGTCCGGGATGATCTCCAGCATCGTCTCCTCCTCGGGCCCTCCCGGAGCCCTGATCAGCCGGGAGCGGTCACGGTCCGGCGCTCCGCGGCGTCGTCGTCCGTCCGGCGGGGACGACGATCACCGGGCACCGCGCGTGCCGGGTGCAGCCGGCGGCCACCGACCTGAGGGGGCCCGCCTCCTCGCCGTGGCCCACGACGAGCGCCGTGGCGTCCACGGACGCGCGCACGAGCACGTCGACGGGGTCACCGGGCACCGCCCGGAGCTGGATCGGGGGCAGGTCCCGTGGCAGGGCCCGAGGCGGGTCGGCGAGCACCTCGTCGACGAACGTCTGCAGTGTCGCGTCCTCGGCGGCCTGGATCCGGCCGCGACCGAACACCGGCAGCCATCCGCTCCCGGGCAGGGCGGCCAGCGCGCCCCACGAGTAGCCCACGGCGTCGTAGGCGGTGACGACGGTGACCCGGGCGTCGGACTCCACGGCGCGGCGCAGGGCCTCGCACAGGGCCAGGCCGGAGCTGGTCGAGCCGTTGACGCCGCAGACGATGCGGGGGTGGGCGCGCGTCACCGGTGGTCCTCCATCGGCATGCCGCTGGGCTGGGGCTCCCAGTGCCGGAGGGCGGCGTAACCGCATCCCGCCGCGACCGCGACCGGCCAGCTCACCACACCGGTCACGGCGAGGGCGCCGATGCCGAGGTAGACCGGTACCGGCCGGGGCAGTTGCTCCCGGACCCGGTCGACGAGCACCGCGCCGCGGCGCACGCTCCGGTCGAGGACGTCTCCGACGCGCTCGGCGGGTGCCGCGCTGGTCGGGACCACGTCGGTCGAGGGCTCCGGTTCCACCGTGGGGGCGTTTGCTGTCGCCATGCGCCCAGCGTCACGCGTCGCACCCGAGCGTGGTCAGGGTCGAGGGTCCCGGTTCCATCCGGCGTTCGGCGGTCGCACCGGACCCACGGGACCCTTCCTCCGCGCTGCTCGGCGGCGGACGGTCGCGGACGACCCGAGAGGAGGTCCCATGACCACCGACGACCAGGCGCGTGCCGACACAACCGCCGACACGACCGCCGACACGACCCCCACGTCCCCCGAGGACGAGCTGCGCCGGCAAGCCGTCACCCGGCTCCGCAAGCGGGCGGACTTCCGCTCCCACGCGCTCATCTACGTGCTGGTGAACGCCATGCTCGTGGTGATGTGGGCGGTGATCGGCACCACCACGTTCTTCTGGCCGATCTTCCCCATCCTGGGGTGGGGCGTCGGGCTCGCCGCGAACGCCTGGGACGTCTACCGCCCGGACCCCGTCACCGAGGAGCGGATCCAGCGGGAGATGGGGCGCCTCCGGCCCTGACGCCGGTCAGGCCGCGTCGTCGCCGGTCGTCGGCTCCTGGGGCGTGCAGGTCCGGTCGGCGTGCTCGTAGCCCAGGGAGACGATCTCGTCGCCCTCCCGGCCGACGCGTCGCCGCACCGGCTCCTCGGGCCCGACGGGGAACCAGCACCGCTCGCACAGCAGCGGGGCGGGCATGGGCCACTCCGCGCGCCCGCTCACGCCGGCACCGCCGGTCCGCCGGCACGGCGCGGGGCCAGACGGGAGGCGCGGGCCCGCTCGGCGGCCCGGTGCCGGGCGGCGACCCGCCGGGCCGTCGTGGCGGCCGGCTCGGCGGGCGATGCGAGCGTGGGGCAGGAGCAGGGCCATACACGGCCGTCGACCCATGCCCAGGCGGGCCGGCCGCAGATCGCGCAGCCGAGCCCGTACATCTGCATGAACATCCGACGATCCCGACGTCGACGATGGAAGGGGCCGCCGGTGGTCACGGGGGGTTCGACCACCGGCGGCCGGTGCCCGGGAGCCGGGTCGTGCGACGCGGATCGGCGGGGCACACTCGACGTTAGGGCTCGGGCACGGATCGTCGCCAGACACCGTCCGCCGCATCTCGTCTGATTTGTACGATGGTGGGACCATCCGATCACGGTAGGTGTCGAGGTATCGTTCGGTGGCCTGATCGCTTCGTCGTGGAGAGACGGGATGCACGAACTGGCGCGCCGCGTCCGTGAACTGATCGTCGCCTCGGACAGCTACCGACGCACCATGGCGGCCGGGATCGACCTCAGCACGACCGAGGCCGCGGTGCTGGGCCACCTCCTGCACGACGGACCGCAGACGCCCTCGCTCGTCTCCGCACGGGCCGGGCTCACCCCGGCCGCAGGCACCTCCCTGCTCGACCGGCTGGAACGCGGCGGCCTGGTGGCACGGGGGCCGCATCCGCGAGACCGTCGCAGCCTGCTCGTCGACCTCACGCCGCGGGGTCGCACCGCCATCACGGCGATGTTCTCGATGTTCTCCGAGGACCTCCTCCACGCCCTCGAGGGGGCCGATCCGCGCCTGCTCGAGGACCCCGACCTCCGGCGCGTGATGACCGAACTGCTCAGCAGCATGGCCGCCGCCCTGCGCGTCCGGGCCGGCGACACGGCGGGCGTACGGACCGCGATCCACGCCGAGCTCGCCGCGTTGCGGGAGCCGGCGGAGGAGGACGTGACCCGCTGACGCCCGGAGGGGCCGAAGGCCCGCAACCCGAGGCACGACGGCCCTGGGCGTGCCCGGTCCGACCCGGTGTCGTGTCCGCGCCGGTCCGGCGGGGGGCGGCGGAACCGAGGAGGCCGCGATGGTCGAGACGATGGTGCGTACCGCGCAGGGGCGCGTCCGCGGGACCACGACCGCTGCGGGGGCGCGCTTCCTCGGCATCCCCTACGCCGCGCCCCCGGTCGGGCCGGGCCGGTTGCGGCCGCCGCGACCACCGGCGTCGTGGGACGGCGTGCGCGACGCGACCGACCTCGGCCCCGAGCCACCCCAACCACAGTTCGGGAGCGACCCCGACGGGCTCCTGTTCGATCCTGCGGTCCCGGGGGACGACTGCCTCAACCTCAACGTCTGGACCCCCGACCCCGGGGCGACCGGGCTACCCGTCATGGTGTGGATTCCGGGCGGTGCCTTCCAGTTCTCCTCCGGCGGGAGCTACGACGGGAGCCGCTTCGCCCGCGACGGCGTGGTGTGCGTGACGATCAACTACCGCACCGGCGCCGACGGCTTCCTCTACCTCGGGGAGGGCGACGACGCGAACCTCGGCCTGCTCGACCAGATCGCCGCGCTGTCGTGGGTGCAGGACAACGTCGCCGCCTTCGGCGGCGACCCCGGCCGTGTCACGGTGTTCGGCGAGTCCGCCGGGGCGATGTCGCTCGGTGTGCTGCTCACGGTGCCACGGGCCGTGGGTCTCTTCCGGCGGGCCGTGCTGCAGAGCGGCGCGGCGCACCACATCGTCCCCGCCGCCGACGCGGCCCGCGTCGGCGCCGAGCTCGCCGGGGCGCTCGGGGTACCCCCGACGCGCGAGGCGCTGGCCGAGGTGCCCGTCGATCGCCTGCTCGAGGGCCAGGCGCGCATCGACGCCGAGGTCCGGACATGCCCCGATCCGGCGCGCTGGGGTCGGGAGGTGGTCGCCAGCGTGATGCCGTTCCACCCCGTGGTCGACGGGGACGTCGTCCCCGCTCCGCCGATCGAGCGCCTCGCCGCGGGGGTCGCCGCGGACGTCGACGTGCTGGTCGGGACGAACACCGACGACTGGCGCTTCGGCCCGGTCCTCGGCGGCTTCATCGACCAGGTCACCGAGGACGCGCTCGCCGGGCCGGTGGAGGAGTACGGCTCGTGGAGCACCGCGGCCTTCGGACTCCCGGCCGACCGGGCCCTGCCCCATTACCGGGCGGCACACCCCGGCGCGGCACCCGGCGACCTGCTGGCCGCCCTGCTCACGGACTGGTGGGTGCGCGTGCCCGCCCTGCGCCTGGCCGACGCCCACGCCCCCGGCGCCGGGCGCACGTTCGCCTACGAGTTCGCCTGGCCGTCGCCACTGTTCGGCGGGCGGCTCGGTGCCTGCCACGCCCTCGAGATCGCATTCGTCTTCGACACCCTCGACCTGGGGCGCCAGCAGATGATGGGGGGCGCGCTGGGCGCCGACCCGCCCCAGGACCTGGCCGACACGATGCACCGCGCGTGGATCTCCTTCGCGACCGGCGGCGATCCCGGGTGGCCGCGCTACGACCGGGAGCGGCGTGCCGTGCGGCGGTTCGGGGCCGGCCCCGCCGTCGTCGACGACCCCTACGCGCCGGAACGCGCCCTCTGGGCGGGGGTGCGCTGAGCTCCCGGTCCGGTTCACCGGTCGGGAACGACCGTCACCGGGCAGGTCGCGCGCAGCAGGCACGCCAGCGCCACCGAACCGAGCAGCAGGCTCGCGACGGCGCCGTGACCCCGGTGCCCGACCACGAGCTCGTCCGCGTCCCGCGCCGCCTCGCCCAGCACGTCGGCCGGGTCGCCCGGCAGGGCCACCACCTCGACGTCCACCGGCAGGCCCGTCCCGTCCCGCAACTCGGCGATGACCTCCTCGGTCATCCGCCGGGTCGCCTCCAGCTCCGCGCAAGCCGGGACGGGCCGGCTGGGCGTCGGCTCGACGTCGGCCGGTCCGAGCGCCCTGGCCCGCATCCACTCCGGTGGCCGGTAGGCCATCACGACGCGCAGCCGGGCGCCCCGGGCCGCGGCGGAACGCGCGGCGTGGCGGAGCGCCCGGCAGGAGGCGTCGGACCCGTCGGCCCCGACAACCACCGTCACGAGGCCGTCACGGAGGTGGGCCGCAGCCGGCCGGCGACGAGGATCGTCGCGCCCTCGACCAGGATCTGGATACCCAGCAGGAGCCCCAGCAGCGACGGCACCGCGATCCTGAGGTTGAACAGCACGATGAGGCCCAGGACGACCGACAGGATCCCGCTGACGATCAGCACGGCCCGTGCCGAGGGCACCTGGGCGGCAGCGAACAGCCGGGCCAGTCCGACGGCCAGGAAGAGCGCGCCGGCCAGCAGCGTCAGCCCCGCCGCGCCGGCGAGCGGGTCGCGGACGATGATCACGCCCAGCACGATGAGCACGGCCCCGCCGAGGGCGGCCGACCAGGAGATTCCGGACTCGCGGCGGACGAACGCGCCGACGAGGGTCACGACGCCCGATCCGATCGCGAGCCACCCGAGGAACAGCACGGAGAGGAAGGTCGCGATCACCGCGTTGCCGAGCACGAACAACCCGGCCAGCAGCAGCAGGATGCCGAGGACCACGTCCCAGCCCGTCCTGCGTCGGTCCATGACGGTCGACATTCGACCTTCTCCCTTCACCGGGGGTTGGGTGACCGAGGCTGCCCGCCCGCGACGACGCCGGTAGAGGCCGCAGGTCCCGGCCGGAGGGGGCCTCGGTCCCGGGGGCCCTCGTCCCGCCCGGCTTCCCACGGTCCGAGGGGCTCCCGGCACGCCCGGGCCCGGAGGTCCCGGGGATCGCGGGCCCCGCGACCCTGGCCCGCGAGGCCCCACCGATGCAGCGTCGTCGGGTCCGCTCGAGACGGGCCCCGTCCCGAAGGGAGCCAGGGTGACCACGACGGCTCCGGTGATCGTGCTCGTGGGCTCGGCCGGGGGTCTGGACGCCGTGGTTGCGGTGCTCGAGCCGCTGCCGCCGACCCTCCCGGCCTCCGTGCTGGTCCTGCTGCACCAGGACCCGAGGACCGGCGACGTCCTCGCGCCGCTCCTCGAGCTCCGCTGCCATCGACCGGTCCGGGAGATCCGCAGCGGCGAGCCCCTGACGACCGACACGGTCCTCGTCGTCCCGGCCGGGCAGCACGCGCTCGCGACCGCGCTCGGCACGATCGTGCTGGTGGCCTCGGACGGACCGCCGCCCTACCGCCCGTCGGCGGACCTCCTGCTCTCCACCCTCGCCGTGACCGCGGGCCCCGGCGTCATCGCCGTCGTGCTCTCCGGGCGCGGCAACGACGGGGCGACGGGCGCGGTGGCGGTCCACGACCTCGGCGGCACCGTGCTCGCGGCGGACCGGGTCTCCTCCGCCCACTTCGCGATGCCGGAGGCCGCGATCGGGCGGGACGACGCGGTCGACCGCGTCCTGCCCGTCGATGCGATCCCCGCGGTGCTGGTGGACCTGGTGGACCGGGCCGCCGACCGCGCGGGGCCGACGGCCTGACCGACCGCCGCGGTCAGGACCGGAGAACCGGCGCGAGGTGGTGGGAGAACCACGCGCGGGCGTGCTCGGCCGCCAGCTCGAGGGTGCCGGGTTCGTCGAACAGGTGGGTGGCGCCGGGTACGAGCACCAGCCGGTTCTCGCAGTGCAGCCGCGCCTGGGCTCGCCGGTTGAGTTCGACGACGACGCCGTCGTGCTCCCCGACGATCAGCAGGGTCGGGGCGCGTACCTCGCCGAGCCACGGATCGGCGAGGTCGGGCCGGCCCCCGCGCGACACCACCGCGGCGATCTCGGCGTCCGGCGCCGCGGCCGCCCGCAGCGCCGCGGCGGCGCCCGTACTGGCCCCGAAGTAGCCGACGGGCAGGGACGCGCAGGCCGGGTCCGACCGCACCCACCGCGTCGCGGCGTCGAGCCGGTCGGCGAGCAGGTCGATGTCGAAGACGTTCGCGCGCCGCCGTTCCTCCTGCGGGCTCAGCAGGTCGAACAGCAGGGTGGCGAACCCCGACCGCTGGAGGACCTCGGCCACGGACCGGTTGCGCGGACTGTGCCTGCTGCTGCCGCTGCCGTGGGCGAAGACCACCACCCCGGCCGCCCGGTCCGGTACGACGAGACGCCCGCCGAGGTGCGTGCCCTCCACCGGGATCACGACCTCCTCGTCGCGCGCCGGCGGGTCGTCGCCGAGGACGGCCGCGGGCTCTGCGGGCTCTGCGGGCTCTGCGGGCTCTGCGGGCTCTGCGGACTCTGCCGGCTCCGAGGGCGCGGGGCGCCGCATCAGCTCGGCGACCTCGGAGTCCGGCACCTGGTGGAAGTCGGCGTAGTACTGGCCGACACCGAAGAACCGCTCCGGGGTCTCCAGGCACACGAGCTCGTCGACGTCGCCGCCCAGGCGGGCCGCGGCGTCGGGCGCGCACACCGGTGCCGCGAGGACGACCCGCGCCGCGCCCTGCGCACGGGCGACCCGGCACGCCGCGCGCGCCGTGGCACCGGTCGCGATGCCGTCGTCGACGAGCAGGGCCGTGCGGCCCACGAGGGACCGCCGCTCCCGACCGGGTCGGTAGCGGCGCGCCCGTCGCTCGATCTCGGCGCGCGCCCGTCGCTCGGTCTCGGCGAGCTCCGCCTCGCTCACGTGCGCCCGTCGCAGGACGGCGTCGTTGAGCACCAGCACGTCGCCCTCACCGACCGCGCCCATGGCGAGCTCCGGCTGGAAGGGCACGCCGAGCTTGCGCACGAGGATCACGTCGAGGGGGGCGTGGAGGTCGTCGGCCACCTCGGCGGCCACCGGGAAGCCACCCCGCGGCAGGGCCAGGACGACGACGTCCTCCCCGCGCAGGTGCTGCAGCCGGCGGGCGAGCCGTCGCCCGGCCTCCGCACGGTCCGTGAACGTCATCGGCCCCTCCTCGACGCGCCGTCGCCGAGGCGGACGGTGCGCCTCCGGGCGCGCCGGGGGCACCGGCGGGAGACCCGGCGCGCACGGCCGAAGGTCCCGCGGCGCGAGCGGGCGGCTCAGCCGGGTCCGGCCTCGTCGGCGCGGACCTTGTTGGCCAGCACGGCGGCCTGCACCCGGCGCTGCATCCCCAGCTTCGCCAACAGCGCCGACACGTAGTTCTTCACCGTCTTCTCCGCCAGGAACATCCGCTGGCCGATCTCGCGGTTGGTCAGCCCCTCGCCGATGTAGCCCAGCACCTCCCGCTCCTTGACGGTCAGCTCGGCCAGCGGGTCCGGCGTCTCGGCCCGCGTCCTCAACCGGGACATCAACGCCGACGCCGCACGACCGTCGAGCAGCGAGCCCCCCGAGCCCACCTCCCGCACCGCGTTGACGATGTCGTTGCCCCGCACGTCCTTGATCACGTAGCCGGACGCCCCCGCGAGCACCGCGTCGAACATCGCCTGCTCGTCGGTGAAGGAGGTCAGCATCAGGCACGCCAGGCCCGGCATCCGCGACCGGAGCTCCCGGCACAGCTCGATCCCCGTGCCGTCGGGCAGTCGCACGTCGAGCACCGCCACGTCGGGCCGCAGTGCGGGGATCCGCGCCAACGCCTCGGCGACCGACCCCGCGCCCCCCACCACCTCGAGATCGTCCTGCGCGTCCAGGAGCGCGGCGACCCCCTGCCGTACCACCTCGTGGTCGTCGACCAGGAACACCGAGATCACGTGCGCTTCCTCCTGCAGTCCTCCGACCGGGCGTGGACCGCCCGCGATGCACGGCGACCAGCATCGTCGGCGGCAGGAGCGCCGGGCAGGGCCGAACGTCCCCCGTGATCAGGGACCCGCCGGGGCCGGCACCGGGTCTCCGTCGGGCACCACCCGCACCGGGCAGGGGGCGCGCAGGACGCAGCCCCAGCCGACCGACCCGAGGAGGGCGCTGGCCAGCGCTCCGCGTCCCCGGTGCCCGACCACGAGCTCGTCGGCGTCGCGGGCCACGGCGACCAGGACCTCGGCGGCGTCGCCCGGCACAACGTAGACCTCGATCTCGGGTCGGGCGAGGTGCTCGCCACCGAGCTCGTACGCGACCTCGGTGACCATCTGGTGGACGGCCTCCAGCAGCGACCCCTCGATCTCGGCGCGGCTGGGCAGGGGCGTGGGCGGCAGGGGCAGGCGCCACTCCGGCGGCTCGTACACCGCCACCACCTCGAGGCGTGCCCCCCGCCGCGCCGCGGAGCGCATCGCGTCGACCAGGGCGGCCCGCGAGCCCGGTGAGCCGTCGACACCCACCACCACGGTCGGGCGGTGCTCGTCGCCCACGCCCGCCCGCACCTCGTCCGCCAGGGTCCTCATGAGCGCTCCTCGTGTCGCACCGGTGCCGGCCCCGACCCTCGGGGGTCGGGTCCGGCACGCCCAGGGCCCAAGGGCACCCCGCGGGTCCCGGCCCGGCCCGGGCTCCGTGCGAGCAGCCGGACGAGCCCGACCCCGGTCGCCGCGGCCATCACCACCGCCATGAGCGCGCCCGCGCCGAGCCCGACGGCCACCGCCACGGCGACCGGCTGCCCGGGGCGCCAGAGCGGGGTGGCGACGGCGAGGAAGACGCCCAGCCCGAGCAGCCACGCGAGGGCGGTGACCCCGATCCACCCCCCGGCGCGCACGACGTGACGCCGCAGCTCGAGCCACTGCGCGGTGCCGATCACTCCGAGCAGCAGGACGCCGAGGACGGCGCCCAGGCCCACCAGGACCGGCACCGGCCAGCTCGCGGTCACCGACGCCGTGGTCGACGGCAGGAGGCCGAGGAGGTAGGCCAGCGCCGCTGCGCCCGCCGTGGCGCCGACCCAGCGGGACACGGACACGGCGGGCAGGACGCGGCGCAGCACGACGACCTGCCCCGCGCCGAGCAGGGCTCCCTCCACCGCGCCCGCCGCGATCAGCGCCGGCACCGACACCGCCGTCGGCGAGGCGGCGGCCAGCACCCCCACCACGGCGGGCAGGGCGAACCCGACGAGCTCGGCGAGGGCGACCACCGGGATCCACGTCCGCAGCAGCGCCCGGTCCCGTGGCTCCACGCGACCTCCCCACGACCTCCGCGACCGGTCCACCCGCACGGTCCGCGGGCAGGGCCCCGGTGCACCAGGGACCCAGGGGCGGTCCCCCGCGGTGACCTCCGGCCCTGGCGACCGGTCCTCCCGGCGGGCCACCGTGGGACACCGTGACCAGCACCGCGTCCGCGCCGGGTCTCGACGACGCCGAGGCCGCCGCGCGCCTGGCGCGGGACGGCCCCAACGAGCTCCCCCGCCCACCCCGACGGTCCGTGGCGCGGCGGGTGGTCACCCAGCTCACCGACCCGCTGGTCCTCGTCCTCCTCGTGGTCGCGACCGTCACCACCGCCATCGGCGACCACACCGACACCGCGGTCGTCCTGCTCGTCGTGCTCGGCAACACCACGGTCGGGGTGATCCAGGAGATCCGGGCCGACCGCTCGGTCGAGGCCCTGGACCGCCTCGGCGCCGCCCGGGCCCGGGTCCGGCGCGGCGGATCGGTGCGCACCGTGCCCGCCCGCGAGGTCGTGCCCGGCGACGTCCTCGTGGTCGGGGCCGGCGACGTCCTCGCCGCCGACGGCACCGTCGCGTGGGGCGAGTCCCTGCAGCTCGACGAGGCCGCCATCACCGGGGAGTCCCTCCCGGTCGAGGCCCACCGCCCCGGCACCGCCGTCCTGTCCGGCAGCGTCGTCACCCGCGGCCGCGGCGAGGTCGTGGTCGAGGCCACCGGGCCGGCGTCGGCGATGGGTCGCATCGCCGAGGGGCTGGTGCGCACCCGCTCCCGGCGCACCCCGCTGCAACGCCAGCTCGCGGTCCTCGGCCGCCGCCTGGCGCTCGTCACCGTCGTCCTGTGCGCCGTGGTGTTCGTGCTCGGCCTCGCCCGCGGTGAGTCCCCCGTGCTCATGCTCGTGGCCGCGATGAGCCTCGCGGTGGCCGCCGTCCCCGAGTCCCTCCCGATCGTGGTCACCCTCGGCCTGGCGCTGGGGGCGCGCCGGATGGCCGCGCGGAACGCGGTGGCGCGCAGCCTGCCGGCGGTCGAGACCCTCGGCGCCGTCACGCTCCTGGCGACCGACAAGACCGGCACCCTGACCGAGGGACGGCTGCGGGTCGCCGAGACGTGGACCGACCGCGAGCACGACCTCGACGAGCTCGTGCGCGCGGCGGTGCTCTGCAACGACGCGCCGGCCGACCCCGGCGGGGACGCGTCCTCGCCGGGCACCGACCCGCTCGAGACCGCGCTGGTTGACTGGGCGCGCGAGCAGGGCGTCGACGTCACCGAGGTCCGGCGGCGGCACCCGCGCCGCGGGGCGCTCCCGTTCGACGCGCTCCGGCGGCGCATGACGACCTGGCACGACGACGGGACCGGCGGCGTCCTGGCCGCCGGCAAGGGCGCCCCGGAGACCGTGCTCCCCCCGCCGGGGGTCTCCGCCCGCGCCGATCGGGCGCGGGCCTGGGCCGACGACGCCGCCGGTCGGGGCCTGCGCGTCCTCGTCGTGGTCACCGGCCACCGCCGCGCCGAGCCGGCGGCGGGCGACGCCGAGCAGGACCTCGACCTGGTCGGCGTGGTCGCCCTGCAGGACCTCCCCCGCCCCGCCGCCCGCGGCGCCCTCGACGGCTGCCGGCGGGCCGGCATCCGGCCGGTGGTGCTGACGGGCGACCATCCCGGGACCGCGGCCACCGTCGCCGGCCAGGTCGGCCTCGTGGGGCACGGCGAGCCGGTCCGTGTGGCGACGGTCGACGAGGACGACGACCACCCCGACGACCACCCCGACGACCACCCCGACCGCCACCCCGACCGCCTGCTCGACGCCGACGTCGTGGCGCGGTGCCGGCCGGAGCGCAAGCTCGAGCTCGTCGCCGGCTGGCAGGCCCGCGGCGAGGTCGTCGCGATGACCGGCGACGGGGTGAACGACGGCCCCGCCCTGCGGCGGGCCGACATCGGGGTGGCGATGGGTCGGCGCGGCACCGAGGTGGCGCGCCAGGCCGCCGACCTCGTGCTCGCCGACGACGACCTGAACACGGTGGTCGCGGCCGTGGACGAGGGCCGGCGCATCCACACCAACGTGCGCCGCTTCCTCGCCTACGCGCTGGCCGGCGGCCTCGCCGAGGTGCTGGTGATGCTCGCCGGGCCGGTGATCGGGGTCGCGCTGCCCCTGCTCCCGGCGCAGATCCTCTGGATCAACCTGCTCACCCACGGCCTGCCCGGCGTCGCCTTCGGGACCGAGCCGTCGGAACCGGGCGCCATGGCGGCGCCGCCACGGCGGCCGGGCGCCTCGGTGCTCGCCGGTGGTCTCTGGCTCGCCGTCCTGCTCGTCGGGGCCACGGTGGCGGCGCTGACGGTGGCCGCCCTCGTCCTCGTCGGCGAACCCGACCCCCGCAGCGTCGCCTTCCTGACCCTCGGCCTCGGCCAGCTGGGCGTGGCGGTCGGCCTCCGCGCCAGGCGGCCGCCCCGCACCACCCGCGCGCCCGGGCCCGACTGGTTGCTCATCGCGGTCGCCGGCGCCGTCGTCGCCCAGCTCGCCGCCGTCACGGTGCCCCCGCTCACCACCCTGCTGCGCACCACCACCCCCACCCCCACCGGCCTGGCCGCGGCGATCGCCGGCGCGGTCCTCGCCGGCCTGGTCGCCCGCTGGATCGCCCGCCCTCGCGTGGCGGAGAAGGAGTCATCGTGACCACGACGTCACCGGCGCCGCCGCGCCGGGCCGCCACCCGAATCGTCCTCGTGCTCCTCGAGGGCCTGCTCGGGATCAGTGCCGTCTACGGCGCGGTCGGCCTGCTCACCGGGAGCATCGGCATGACCGACGACTGGCTGACCGGCACGCCCTTCCGCAGCTGGCTGCTCCCCGGCATCGCGCTCTTCCTCGTCGTCGCGGTGCCCATGCTGACCGCGGCGGCGCTCGAGGTGCGGGGGCACGGGCTCGCGCCCGCGGCGACCGTGCTCGCGGGGGTCCTGCAGGTCGGATGGATCGCGGTGCAGCTGCTGCTGATGCAGCGCTACTTCGTCCTCCAGCCCGTCGTGCTGGTCGTCGCCGCGCTCATCCTGCTCGTGGGCGGCCTCCGCGGGAGCCCGCCCTCGGCGTCACGGCCGTGAGGGCGCGGGGCCGCGTCGCGCCGGCGGTCGTCGGGGCGCCGGCAGCGTCGTGAGCACCCGCGCGATGCCGTCCGCCCACGCGTCGAGGCGGTCCCAGTCACGGTAGTCGCCGGCGCCCCGCGTGAGGAGGAGCATCGCCAGCCACCCGATCAGCGGCAGGTGCTCGGCGCGGATCACCCCGCTGACGACGAGGTGGTCCCGGATCGAGACCCGGCTCGCGAACTCGGACACGAGGACCGGGGGCTGGAACAGGTGGGCGAGCGCGGGCAGCGGGGAGCGCAGGGCGTCCGGCATCCCCACGCTGAGGAGCCACACCGGCTTCGCCGCCAGCTCGGGGGCGTGCTCGGCGACGAACGCCCGCGCCTCGGGCAGCCAGCGCTGACCGTGGACGGCGCTGGCCAGGACGTAGGCGTCGAAGGTCTCCGGCGCCGCGACGAGGCCGAGCTCGGCGACCTCGACATCGAGCCCGTGCCGCGCGAGGCGGGCCCCGAGGTGCTCGGCGATCTCGCGGGTGGAGCCGTGCGCCGTGGCGTACCCGACGAGGACCCTCATCGACGACCTCCCCGTCCTGCCGGGGCGCCCCGTCCTCCCGGGGACGCCGACTCCGGACCGCGACGCAGCTCGACGAGCGCGTCCACCGCGTCCCGGGCGGGCTCGTCCGACACGGGGCGCAGCACCTCGACACCGCGGACGAGCTGCAGGTCGGTGTCGGCGAGGTCGTCCACGACGTCCTGCGCCGTGTAGAGCACCGCGGGGTCGCGGGGACCGCCGACGCCGCGGGTGAGGTTGGCGCTGTCGTGGCCCACGACGAGCAGCGTGCCGCCGGGCGCGAGGGCGTCCGCGGCGGCGTGCAGGACCCGCCGGCGCTCCTCGGCCGGCAGGTGCAGGTAGGCGACGAGGACCAGGTCCACCGGTCCGGGCGGCACCCACGTGGTGACGTCGGCCTGGACCCACCGCACGGTGACCCCGCGCCGGGACGCGGCCACGGCGGCGCGCGCGAGGGCGGTCTCGGAGAAGTCCACCGCGGTGACCTCCCAGCCCTCCTCGGCCAGCCACACCGCGTTGCGGCCCTCGCCGCACGCGAGGTCGATCGCCCGGCCGGGTCGACGGCCCGCGAGGACCTCGTGCACCCACCGGTTGGGTGTCTCGCTCCAGAGCCGGTCCGCGTCGGCGTACCGGGCCTCCCAGGTCGCCGCGTCCATCACCGCTCCCCCGGTCCGGCGGTCACCGGGGCGGCCTCGGCGTCGGGCAGGGCGAGCCGGATCTCGCTCATCACGTCCTCCTCCGGCGTCGGTCAGGGATGGGGCTCGGGGAGCTCGCCGCCGGCGTGCGCCCTGTGGCGCCCGTGCGCGCCGGCGTGCCGGTGCGGGGGCTCCGGGGGCTCGGCGAGCACGACCGGTACGGGCGAGTGTCTGCTGACCTGGTGCGCCACGTTCCCGAGCAGGTGCACCGTGCGGCCCGCACCGTGCCGGCCCAGCACGATGACGGCGGTGCCGTGCGCGGCGGCCACCGTCTCGATGGCCCGGGCGGGCTGGCCGCAGACGATCTCGGTCGCCACGCGCTCGGCACCGTCGGGTCCGAACCAGGTGGCGCGGTCGGCGAGCACCGCCCGGGCGCGCGCCCGGGTGTCGTCGTCGTCAGGGCGGTCCGCGGTGTCCGGGTCGAGGACCGTGACGAGGACGACGCGCGTGCGGGCCGGGTCGAACAGCTGGGCGGCCAGACGCACGGCGCGGTCGGAGCCGGCCGAGCCGTCGACGCCGACGACGATCGCGGTGTCCCCGGCACCCGGCTCCTCGCCGACGGTCTCGACCACGGCCACCGAGCGGTCCGCCCGCTCGGCGGCCATCGGGATGAACAGCGGGCCGAGGACGGCGCCGATCACGTACCAGCGCCAGTCGCGGTATCCCTGGCGGCCGAGGAGGACGAGCGCGGCGAGCACGCCCGCGGCGACCCAGACGGTGACGGCGAGGGCGGCGAAGATCTGCACGCTCACGGGGTGCTCCCCACCAACGGTGGGTCGGACGCGGTCATGGGGTGACCGTGCCGCGTCGGGCGGCGGGCGCGAGAGAGGCGTTCGGCCGGGAACCCGTGGCCCGAACGCCCCTGCTCGCCCGGGATGCCGCCGCCGCACGGTGCCCCCATGCGCAGCGCCCTGGACATCGCGAACGACTGGCACACCCCGTCGGACGAGCCGCCGCACGTCCGGCACGCGGACGAGGACCTCCGCACCCAGGGCCGCGCGCTGCGTCGCGCGATCCCCGAGGTGTACCGCGGGTTCGCGGGGCTGCGTGACGCCGCCCTCGCGCCCGGGGCCCTCGACGCGCGGACCAAGGAACTCATCGCCCTGGCGCTGGCGGTCGCCGAGTCGTGCGACGGCTGCATGGCCGCCCACGCGGACGGCGCCGCCCGTCAGGGCGCGTCCGAGGACGAGGTGGCCGAGGCCCTGGGGGTCACGGTGATGATGGGCGGCGGGCCGGCGATCTCCTCCGCCCCCCGGGCGTTCGCCGCCTTCCGGGACGCGCGGGGACGCCGTGAGGCCGACACCGAACGCTGACGCACCGGTGCGCCAATGTCTCGACGTTAGGCTGGGGTGGTGCCGAAACGCGCCGTCGACCGCCAGAGTCCCGTCCCCCTGTGGTCCCAGGTCCAGGACGATCTGCGCCGGCGCCTGTCCGAGGGAGAGTTCGACACCGTCTTCCCCGGCGAGAACGCGCTCGTCACCGACTACGACGTCAGCCGCAACACGGTGCGCGAGGCGTTGCGGGGGCTGCGCGCCGAGGGCCTCGTCACGGCCGAGCGGGGACGTGCCCCGAGGGTGCGGCGCGCGGAGATCGAGCAGCCCGTCGGCACGCTCTACAGCCTGTTCGCCTCCGTCGAGGCCGCGGGCCTGACGCAGCGCTCCGACGTGCGGGTGCTCGACGTGCGGGCCGACGGCGTGGTGGCGGCCCACCTCGGGCTCGAGGAGTCGACCCCGCTCGTGCACCTCGAGCGCCTGCGCCGGGCCGGCGACGCGCCGCTCGCCGTGGACCGTGTCTGGCTGCCCGCCACGGTCGCCGCTCCCCTGCTCGATGCCGACTTCACCCACACCTCGCTCTACACCGAGCTCGCCGCACGCACCGGCACGCGGCTGGAGTCCGGGCACGAGCGCATCAGCGCCCAGGTCCCGACGGAGGGCGAACGGAAGCTGCTCGAGTGTGGCGAGGACGTCGCGGTCTTCGTCATCGAGCGCACCGGCATCGCCCAGGGACGACCACTCGAGTGGCGCCAGACGATCGTGCGCGGCGACCGTTTCGCCTTCGACGCCCGGTTCTCGGCGCGCGGTCTCCATCTCGCCGTCGCCCCACCCGCCCCGCCACCGTCGCCCCCGCCCGCCCCGGTGATGCCCACGGCCGCCGGGACCTGAGTCCCGGGAGGTCCGGACCTTCGACCCCGAGGGTGAGGACTTCCGGCGGGACGGGACCGACCCGGGCCGGTGTTCCCTCAGATGTCAGTACATTTCCTGCCGCTGAGGAGACGCCGTGTTCTTCGCCCAGTACTACCTCGACTGCCTCTCCCAGGCCTCGTACATGATCGGGGACGAGACCACCGGACAGGCGGTCGTCGTCGACCCCCGCCGCGACGTGGCCGAGTACCTCGCGGACGCCCGGCACCACGACCTCACGATCGTGGGCGTGATCGACACGCACTTCCACGCCGACTTCCTCGCGGGACACCTCGAGCTCGCGCGCGCCACGGGCGCCTGGATCGGCTTCGGGCGACGTGCCGAGGCCGACTACGAGATCCGCCACTTCGCCGACGGGGACCGCATCCCGCTGGGGGAGGTCGAGCTCAAGGTGCTCGAGACGCCCGGCCACACCCCGGAGTCGATCAGCGTGCTGGTCCGCGAGCACGCCGGTGACGCCGTCCCCTACGGCGTCCTCACGGGCGACGCCCTGTTCATCGGCGACGTCGGCCGCCCGGATCTGCTCGCCTCGATCGGCTGGACGAGCGAGGACCTCGGGCGGATGCTGCACGCCTCGATCACCCGTCTGATGACCCTGCCCGACGACGTGCGGGTCTTCCCCGCCCACGGCGCCGGCTCGGCGTGCGGGAAGAACCTGTCCACCGAGCGTTGGTCGACGATCGGCGCGCAGCGGGCCACGAACTACGCCTGCCAGCCGATGAGCGACGAGCAGTTCCTGGCCCTCGTCACCGCCGACCAGCCCGCGGCGCCCGCCTACTTCCTGCACGACGCCGTGCTCAACCGGCGCGAGCACCCCGTCCTCGACACCTCCGCGGCCCCGATGCCGCTGGAGCTCGAGGAGGTGCTGGAGCGCCGGCGGGCGGGAGCGGTGATCCTCGACGCCCGCGAGCCCGCCGAGTTCGCGGCGGGCCATCTGGCCGGCTCGCTCAACGTGCCCGCCGACGGGCGCTTCGCCGAGACCGCCGGCTCGGTCGTCCGGCCCGACGAGGAGATCGTCGTGGTCGCCCCGCAGGACCGCGAGGAGGAGATCGTCATCCGTCTCGCCCGCATCGGGTTCGACCGCGTCACGGGCTACCTGCGCGAGCCCGAGGGCGCGTTCCTCGCCGCCGGCGACGAGGTCCGCCCGGCGAGCCGGCTGACCACCGCAGAGCTCGCCCGGGCGCTGGACTCGGAGACCCCGCCGACCGTGCTCGACGTGCGCAACCCCGGCGAGACCGCGGTCGGGGGCACCGTGCCGGGCGCCCTCACCATCCCGCTGGCCGCCCTGCCCGCCCGTCTCGACGAGGTCCCCACCGATCGCCCGGTCGTGGCGTACTGCGCGGGCGGCTACCGCTCGAGCGTCGCGGCGAGCCTGCTGCGGCGGGCCGGCCACGCCGACGTCTCCGACCTGCTCGGCGGCTACGGCGCGTGGACGCTGCTCACCCCGCAGCCGGCCTGATCCCCCGGGTGCGCCTCCGGCGCTCGTGAGCAGGAAGAAGTGCTCCGGCACTTCTTCCTGCTCACGAGCGCGTCAGCGCACCCCCTCAGTCAGGCGAGGCCGCGCAGCATGAGGTTCCAGTACAGGAACGGCAGGCCGTAGCGCTTGAGGTACCACATGTCGCGCCGTGGCCGGGTCGTGTCGATCAACGGGAACGACGGCTTCGGGGTCAGCGAGTAGTCGAACTCGGCGAGCAGCATCTCCGACCGCGACGTGGTCAGGGGGCAGGACGAGTAGCCCTCGTACCGTGCGGTCGGCTCGCGCCCGGCGATCACCGCGCGCAGGTTCTCGACCACCACCGGGGCCTGCTTGCGGATCGCGGCACCGGTCTTCGAGTTGGGCGACGAGCCCGCGTCGCCGAGGGAGAAGACGTTGCCGTAGCGGGCGTGTCGCATCGTGTGCTTGTCGATCTCGACGTAGCCGTTCGGGTTCTCCGCGTCGGCCAGCGGACCCTTCTTGATCCAGTCCGGGGCGCTCTGCGGCGGCACGAGGTGCATGACGTCGTACGGCAGCGTCGTGGTCTCGCGCGTGTTGACGTCGGTGACCGTGGCCTCGCGGTGGGCGGCGTCCACGTGGGTGACCTCGCTCGTGAAGTGCACCGTGATGCCGTAGTCGTCCACGACGCGCTCGAGCGCGTCGGAGAACACCTTCACCCCGAACATCCCGGGCGTCGGCAGCACGAGGTGCACGTCGATGTTCTCCAGGACGCCCTGCTGGCGCCAGTGGTCGGCGGCCAGGTACGCGATCTTCTGCGGAGCGCCCGCGCACTTGATCGGGCCGGCGGGCATGCCGAACACCGCCGTGCCCGAGCGGGTCTCGCGGATGAACTTCCACGTGGCCGGGGCGAGCTCGTAGGCGTAGTTGCTCGACACGCCGTCCCGGCCCAGCGTGTCGCCCAGCCCGGCGATCTTCGCCCAGTCCAGCTGGATGCCCGGGCAGACCACGAGGTGGTCGTAGCGCACGGTCTCGCCCCCGGCGAGCGTCACCTCGCCGGCGTCCGGGTCGACCTCGGCGGCGGCGTCGGTGAGCCAGGTGACCCCGCCGGGCATCACCGAGGCCATCGCTCGCGCGCTCTCCTCGACCGGCGCCGTGCCGCCCCCGACCAGGGTCCACAGCGGCTGGTAGTAGTGCGTCATCGCCGGCTCGATCACGGCGACGTCGGTCTCCCCGGCCCGGCGCAGACGCGCGGCCACGGTGATGCCGGCGGAGCCCCCGCCGATGATGACGATCTTGTGTTGGCGCGCCATGGGTGGCCCTCCTCACATATGTAGGGACAGCCCAACATAAGAGGCACCCCTCGCACGGGCAAGGACGGGCCCGACCGACATCGGTGGGTCCTTGGACCCTTGTCGCGGGCGCCCACCTGTACCAACCTCTGCGTCCGCTCCGGGCATCTCGCGGGCGGAGGGGGTCGGGGTGAGGAGAACGCGCGTGACCGCCTGGCGCCGCACCGTGCTGCGGGACGTGGTGGCCGGGCTGAGCGTGGCGATGGTCGGCATCCCGCAGTCGTTGGCGTACGCCGAGCTCGCCGGGATGCCGCCCGTCGTCGGCCTCTACGCGGGCGCGCTGCCGCCCCTCGTGGCCGCGGTGTTCGCCTCCTCGCCGTACCTGCAGACCGGTCCGGTGGCGGTGACGGCCCTGCTCACGTTCGGAGCGCTGAGCACCGTCGCCGTGCCCGGCAGTCCGGAGTACGTCGGGCTCGGCCTCGCCCTGGCGCTGCTCGTCGGCGCGGTGCGGGTGCTGCTCGGGCTCCTGCGCGCCGGATGGCTGGCCTACCTCATGTCGCAGCCGATGTTGCTGGGGTTCGTCCCCGCGGCGGCGCTGCTGATCGCCGGCTCGCAGCTGCCCAGAGCGCTGGGAGTGACGGCGCCGGCACCGTTCGGCAACGAGATCCTCGACGCCGGCTGGGCCCTGGCGGGACCCGACCGGTGGGCGGTCGCCGCGGTCGTGGCGTCGCTCGTCACGGCGGCGATCGTGCTGGGCGGGCGCCGCCTGCACGCCCTGTTCCCGGGCGTCCTGGTCGCGGTCGTCGCCGGGGTCGCGGTCTCCGCGGCCGGCCTCTACCCCGGGGCCACCGTCGCCTCCATCCCCACCGGGTTGCCGCCGTTCACGCTCACCGCGATCCCGTGGTCGTCGCTGCCGGCGCTGGCCCTGTCCGGGGTGCTCATCGCGCTGGTCGGCTTCACCGAGGCCGCGTCGATCTCGCGGCGCTTCGCCGCCGAGGAACGCACCCGCTGGAGCGCCGACCGGGAGTTCGTCAGCCAGGGCGCGGCGAACCTGACCGCCGCCGCGTTCGGCGGCATGCCGTGCGGCGGGTCCTTCTCGCGCAGCTCGGTCAACCGCATGTCCGGGGCCGCCACGCGGCTCTCGGGCGGTGTCACCGGCCTGGCGGTCCTCGCCTTCCTGCCGGTCGCCTCGGTGCTGGAGCCCCTCCCCACGGCCGTGCTCGGGACGATCGTCGTGGTCGCGGTGGTCAACCTGATGCGGTTCGGGCCGTTGCTGGCGCTCTGGCGTGTCTCGGTCCCGCAGGCGATCGTCGCCTGGGGCACCTTCCTCGCCACGATCCTGCTCGCGCCACGGGTCGACCTCGGCGTCCTCGTGGGGATCGGGCTCTCGCTGCTGGTGTTCCTCGCACGGATGCTGCGGCTCGACGTCGACACCCACGTCGAGGACGGCGTGATCACGTTCCGGCCGCGTGGCGTGCTCTGGTTCGGCACCGCCCAGGAGCTGGACACGGCCCTGCTCGACGCGCTCGCCGAGCACACCGACGCCACGGCGCTGGTGATCGACCTCGAGCGCCTCGGCCGGATCGACACGACGGGGGCGCTCGTCCTGCGCTCGGTGCTGGACCAGGCGCGCGCGGCCGGTCTGACCGCCGAGGCCCGCGGCATCCCGCCGCAGTCGGAGGACCTCACCCGGCGTGTCCTGACCTCGCGGAGCTCGCTGTCGTGACCCCGGGACCTTCGACTTCTTGTCCCAACATTGGTACCCATGTCACACTCCGGCTCCCAGGGCCGTCGAGGAGGGGGGCGTCCTGTGCGCTACGGATTCGCGATCGACCAGACCACGTGCATCGGCTGCCATGCCTGCACGGTGGCGTGCAAGACCGAGCACCAGGTGCCGGTGGGCCAGTTCCGCACCTGGGTCAAGTACGTCGACCAGGGCACGTTCCCGAACAGCACCCGCGACTTCGGGGTGATGCGCTGCAACCACTGCACCGACGCCCCCTGCGTGACGATCTGTCCGACGCAGGCGCTCTTCCAGCGCGACGACGGCATCATCGACTTCGACCGGGACCGCTGCATCGGCTGCAAGAGCTGCATGCAGGGGTGCCCGTACGACGCGATCTACATCGACGAGGAGACGCACACCGCGGCCAAGTGCAACTTCTGCGCCCACCGCATCGACGACGACCTCGAGCCGGCGTGCGTCGTGGTATGCCCGACGCACTCGATCTGGGTGGGCGACCTGGACGACCCCTCGAGCGGCATCTCGCGCCTGGTCAGCTCCCGCCCGACCCAGGTCCGCTCCCCCGAGCAGAACACCGGCCCCAACGTGTTCTACCTCGGCGCCGAGCGTGCGGTGCTCGACCCGCTGGCCGCGCCGGCCGACTCCGGCTACATCTACTCGCGCCCGGACCGCCACCGCGCCGACGTCGCGCGGGACATGGCGACCGACCCGGTGACGAAGGCCCGCACCACGCTGAACACCGCCCATCCCCGGCCCTGGGGCTGGCGGGTCACCACCTACCTCTGGGCCAAGGGCGTCGGCGGGGGCGCGGTGCTGCTCGCCGCGCTGGCCCTGCTCCTCGGCGTGGACCTCGGCGTGCTCACCACGCTGGTCGCACCGGCGCTGGGCGTCCTGGGCACCGCGGTGACCGGCGGGCTCCTGGTCTGGGATCTCAAGCGCCCCGACCGCTTCTGGTACATCCTCACGAAGTCGAACCCCCGCTCCTGGCTGGTGCTCGGCGCGTACGCGCTGGCCGCCTTCGCGGCGGTGTCGGGGGTGTGGCTGCTCTACGGCATCGCCCTCGAGACCGGGTTGCTCGCGGCGAGCCCGGTGGTCTGGACCGTGCTCGCGGTCCTCGGGATCCCGACCGGGCTGATGGTCGCGGGCTACACCGCGTTCCTCTTCGGCCAGGCCGAGGGCCGCGACCTGTGGCAGTCCCCCCTGCTGTTCTGGCACCTCGTGGTCCAGGCCGTCATGGTCGGCGCCGGCGCGCTGGCCGTCGCCGCGCTCGTCGCCGGCACGGACGCGGCCGGCGCGGCCCTGATCGTGCGCGCGCTGGTCGTCGCCACCGTCGTGCACGTGGCGATGCTGCTCGTCGAGTACCTCGGCCGGCACGCCACGAGGGCCGCCGCCACCGCGGCACACCTGGTGACCCACGGCCGCTACGCGCGGCTGTTCTGGACCGCCGGCGTCGCCCTCGCGCTGCTCGCCGCCCTCGTCGCCCTCCCGGCCTGGGGCGGCGGGATGCTCGCACTCGCCGCCCTCGCCGGCCTGGCCGTCCAGGTGGCACTGCTGGCCTACGAATCCGTGTTCGTCCGCGCCGGTCAGGACCTCCCCCTGTCCTGACCCCTGTCCCGACCACACCGGGAGAAGCGATGACCGAGACCGCCCCCCGTGGCGCCGCCCCCACGCGGCCGGCGGCACCGTCGACACCGCCGGGGACACCGCCGGCGACACCGCCCGACGACACCCCGCCGCGCACCGAGCGGCACCCGCTGCCCGGGGCCCGGACCCACGAGCACCTGCGCAACTTCCCGCCGGTCTCCGACTGGGACCACCACGTCGAGCACGACGCCCGGGCCCACCCGCGCAAGGTGCCGCGGGAGTACATGCTCGTGCCGACGACGTGCTTCAACTGCGAGTCCGCCTGCGGGCTGCTCGCCTACGTCGACAAGTCCGACCTGTCGGTCCGCAAGGTCGAGGGCAACCCCGCCCACCCCGGCTCCCGGGGCCGGAACTGTGCCAAGGGCCCGGCGACGATCAACCAGATCGACGACCCGGAGCGCATCCTGCACCCGCTGCGGCGCACCGGGGAGCGCGGCGGCGGGCAGTGGGAGCAGGTCAGCTGGGACACCGCGCTCGACGACGTCGCCGGACGCATCCGGGCCGCGATCCTCGAGGGCCGCCACGAGGAGGTCACCTACCACGTCGGGCGACCCGGCGAGGACGGCTTCGCCGAGCGGATGCTGCAGGCCTGGGGCGTCGACGGGCACAACAGCCACACCAACGTCTGCAGCTCGGGCGCCCGTCTCGGCCAGACCCTGTGGGGCGGGTTCGACCGGCCGTCGCCCGACCACAGCAACGCCAAGGTGATCCTGCTGTTCTCCTCGCACCTGGAGACCGGGCACTACTTCAACCCCCACGCCCAGCGCATCCTCGAGGGCAAGAGCGCCGGTGCGAAGCTGGTCGTCGTCGACCCGCGCATGTCCAACACGGCCTCGCACGCCGACGTCTGGATGGCGCCGTGGCCCGGCAGCGAGGCCGCGATCCTGCTCGCCGTCGCGTCGTACCTGCTGCGGACCCGCCGCATCGACCACGAGTACCTGCGGCGGTGGTTCAACTGGGAGACCTACCTCGCCGAGCTGCACCCCGGGGCGGCCACATCTGATCGGGCCGGCACGTTCGAGGCGTTCCTCGACCACCTCGAGGGCGACTACGCCGACTACACCTTCGACTTCGCGGCCGAGGAGTCCCAGGTCCCGGTCGAGCGCATCGAGGAGCTGGCCCGCCTGGTGGCCGACTGCGACCACCGGCTCTCGGCGCACATCTGGCGCTCGGCCGCGGCCGGCAACCTCGGTGGCTGGCAGGTGGCCCGCTGCCTGTGGTTCGTCCTCGCGCTCACCGGGTCGATCGGCACCCCGGGCGGGACCAGCCCCAACGGCTGGAACAAGTTCATCCCGCACGGCCCGGACGTGCCCGCCCACGACCACTGGAACGCGCTGGCGTGGCCGCGCGAGTACCCCCTGTCGACCAACGAGATGTCGATCCTGCTGCCGCACTTCCTGCAGGAGGGGCGCGGCCGGCTCGAGGTCTACTTCTCGCGGGTCTTCAACCCGATCTGGACCTACCCCGACGGCTTCACGTGGATGAAGACCCTGTCCGACCCGGGAAAGGTCGGGCTGCACGTCGCCCTGACCCCGACCTGGTCGGAGACCGCCGAGTTCGCCGACTACGTCCTGCCGGTCGGCCACGCCACCGAGCGCCACGACACCCACTCCTACGAGACCCACGCCGCGAAGTGGCTCGGCTTCCGTCAGCCGGTCCAGCGGGTGGCCCGGGAGCGGCTGGGACGCCCCGTCGGCGACACCCGGGACACCAACCCGGGCGAGGTGTGGGAGGAGAACGAGCTCTGGTTCGAGCTCTCCTGGCGCATCGACCCCGACGACGCGCTGGGCATCCGCCGCCACTTCGAGTCGCCGTACCGGCCGGGCGAGAAGGTCACCGTCGACGAGTACTACCGCTGGATCTTCGAGAACCGGGTGCCCGGGCTCACCGAGAAGGCGCAGGCCGAGGGGATGACCCCGCTGGAGTACATGCGTCGCTACGGGGTCGTCGAGGTCGCGACGGATCTCTACCGCCAGGACGAGCGCCTGCTCTCCGAGTCCGAGCTCTCCGGCACGGTGGAGGACACGTCGCCCGAGACGCGGGGGGTGCTGCGCACGCCGACCGACGACGACTCGGTGCCGCCGCTGATCGGCGAGGCCGGGGCGGTCGGGGTGCGCCACGCCGACGGCACCGCGACCGCGGGCTGGCTCACCCCGTCGCGCAAGCTGGAGGTCTACTCCACGGCCATGCGCGACTGGGGCTGGCCCGAGCACGCGACCCCGGGCTACATCCGCTCGCACGTCGCGCGCTCCGAGATCGACCTGGAGTCCGGCGAGCTCGTGCTCGTCCCGACGTTCCGGCTCCCGACGCTGATCCACACCCGGTCGGGCAACGCGAAGTACCTGAACGAGATCAGCAACTCGCACCCGCTGTGGCTGCACACCCGCGACGCGCAGCGCCACGGGGTGCGCACCGACGACCTCGTGCGCCTGTCCACCGCGATCGGCCACCTCGTCGCCCGCGTCTGGGTCACCGAGGGGATCCGCCCCGGCGTGTGCGCGCTGTCGCACCACATGGGCCGCTGGCGGCTGCACGACACCGAGGGCAGTCGCTGGGTGCAGGGCCTGGTCGACATCACCCACCCCGACGGGCCGGACACCTGGAAGCTGCGCTACCGCGGGGGCATCGAGCCCTTCACCTCCGACGACCCGGACTCCGAGAGGATCTGGTGGAACGACCCGGGCGTGCACCAGAACCTGGCGTTCGGGGTGCAGCCCGACCCGTGGTCGGGCATGCACTGCTGGCTGCAGAAGGTGCGGATGGAACGCGCGCACCCGGGCGACCGGTACGGCGACGTCTACGTCGACACCGCCCGCTCCCGCGAGGTCTACCGGCAGTGGCTCGCGAAGACGCGCGCCACCATCGGCCCCGGCGGGCAGCGGCGCCCCGAGTTCCTCATGCGCCCGGTCAAGCCCCGTCGGCGCGCCTACCGGGTCGACGGCGGCGACCAGCCGCCGCGGACCCCCGACCCGGCACCGTCCGAGGGCGGGGCGTCCGGATGAGCGTGCTGACGAGGCGGCGCGGCCCGGCCGTCGACCCCGCAGCGGTCCGCGCGGCCGTCGACGCCGTCGTCGACCCCGAGCTCGGGCGCCCGCTGGGTGAGCTCGGGGCCGTCGACGAGGTCACCCACGGTCGCGGTGGGCGGGTGCTCGTCCGCGTCGCGACCCCCACCCACGACGTCGCCCCCGAGCTCGTCGCGGCGGTCCGGGCGGCCGCCGAGGGTGCGGGCGCGGGCCGGGTGGCGGTCGAAACGACGCCGATGACCCCGCGCCGGCGCGCGGAGCTCGCCGAGCGACTGGCCGCCGCCGCTGCGCCGCGGCCGGGTGGCCCCGCTCCCCGTGTCTACGCCGTGGCCAGCGGCAAGGGCGGCGTCGGCAAGAGCACGGTCACCGCCAACCTCGCGACGGCGCTCGCCGCGTCCGGGCAGCGGGTCGGCCTGATCGACGCCGACGTCTGGGGCTACTCGGTGCCCCAGCTGTTCGGCGTGCGCCGCCACCCGGTGGTGCTCGGCGAGAAGATGCAGCCGGTGCGCGCCCACGGGGTGGCGCTGATGTCGACGGGGTTCTTCGTCGACGAGGACGACCCGGTGATCTGGCGCGGGCCGATGCTGCACAAGGCGCTGCAGCAGTTCGTCACCGACGTGGCGTGGGGTCCGCTCGACGTCCTGCTGGTCGACCTGCCGCCGGGCACCGGCGACGCGACGCTCTCGGTGCTCGAGCTGCTGCCCGACGCGGCGCTGCTCGCGGTGACCACTCCCCAGACGGCTGCGCGGGTCGTCGCCCGGCGTGTCGTGCGGATGGCCACGGAGTCCGGCGCGCCGCTCGCGGGTGTCGTGGAGAACATGGCCGGCACGGTCTGCGTCTCCTGCGGCGAGACCAGCGCGGTGTTCGGCTCCGGCGGCGGCGAGCTGCTCGCCGACGAGGCGGGCACCACGCTGCTCGGCCGCGTCCCCCTCGACGTCCCGCTGCGCGAGGCGGGCGACCGGGGCGTGCCCGTCGTCCTCGACGCCCCCGGGGCGCCCTCGGCCCGCGAGCTCACCCGCGTCGCCGCCACCCTGCCCGCCCGGCGTCGCTCCCTCGTGGGCCGCGCCCTGCCGCTCACGGTGTGCGCTCCGCGCACATGAGCGCTTCGAGGTGCTGGAGCACTCCGAACTGCTCACGGGCGCGGTAGCGCGCCTCAGATCTCCGGCACCGCGAGCAGCAGCGTGACGACGCCGAACGCGACGACCATGCCGGCGACCGCCGTGACCCCGACGGTGTCGGCGCGCACGTTCGCCGACCCCGCCACGACGGTGCGGCGGTGGCGACGCCGGCCGAGCAGGGCACAGGCCACCGCGGCGAGCAGGGCCAGGCCCGCCGGGACCCAGACGAGCAGGCTGCCGTTGCGGTTCGCCCGGAGGAGCAGCAGCGCCCCGTTGACCAGCATCGCCAGCGCCGTGCGGTCCCAGGAGAGCACCGTGCGCTCGGCCGGAAGCCCCGAGCGGTCCTGCAGGCGACGCGTTCGCGGGTCGAAAGCGCTCACCGGGCCACCACGATGAGCACCGCCACGGCCAGGGTGACGACCACCAGCCCGACGGTCAGTAGCAGCGGGAGCCGGCTGGGCGGCAGGTCCGCGTCCCGACGCATCGCCCGCTGGACGCGCTGCCAGCGCCGCAGCGCCATGACCGCGACCACGATCCCCAGCACGGCGAGCAGGCCGCCGACGATGTGCCGCGAGCCCTCGGGCCCGAACTCGGGCACGAGCCCGGTCACGACCACGCCCCCCGCGATCAGCGCCAGCGCCGTGCGGTTCCAGGCGAGGAAGGTGCGCTCGTTGGCCAGGGTGAAGCGGTAGTCGGGCTCGATGTCGACCTCGGCGGGCTCGTCCGCCGCCCCGCTGGACGTGTCCCCGGACCGGGACCCCGTCGTCCGGCTCATCTCCGCCTCCCGGTCCGTCGGTCGCGGTCGGGGCTCCCGTCCCCGACCGCGCTCCCCTCAAGTGTCCCGACATTCGGCGATTCCGGCACGGCACGCCACGCCGGTCCAGGAGATCCCAGGCCTCGGGGGCGCGGACCATCGAGTTTGACGGGTGCCCTCGACCGTCCGTAATGTAGGGACATACCGACGACAAGGAGGTCGTTCCATGCACGTCGAGGTGATCGCCACCGAGGCCCTCGGGGACCGCAGCTACGTGGTGCACGACGGCGAGGTCGCGCTCGTCGTCGACCCGCAACGCGACCTCGACCGCGTCCACGCGGTCCTGGCCGAGCAGGGTGTGCGGGTCGGCGCGGTCGCCGAGACCCACATCCACAACGACTACGTCACCGGGGGGCACGCCCTCGCCGCGGAGATCGGGGTCGACTACCTCGTCAACGCCGAGGACCCGGTGACGTTCGACCGCCGGGGGGTCGCCGAGGGCGACGAGATCACGGTCGGAACCCTGCGCGTGCGGCCGGTGGCGACACCGGGTCACACCGTCACGCACCTGTCCTACGTCGTCGACGACACGGCGGCACCCGACGAGCCGGCCGCGGTCTTCACCGGCGGCTCGCTGCTGTTCGGCAGCGTCGGACGCACCGACCTCGTCGACGCCGCCCGCACGATCGAGCTGACCCACCACCAGTACCGCTCGGCCCAGCGGCTCGCCCAGCTGCCCGACGAGACCCGCGTGTACCCCACGCACGGGTTCGGCAGCTTCTGCTCCTCGGGCAACGCGACGGGCGCCGAGTCCAGCACGATCGGGGCCGAGCGCGCCGCCAACGACGCCCTGCTCGCCACCGACGAGGACAGCTTCGTCGAGACGCTGGTGGCGAACCTGACGGCCTACCCGCGCTACTACGCGCACATGGGGCCGCGGAACCTGGCCGGGCCGGACGCCGCCGACCTCTCGCCGGTGGCCGCGGTCGACCCGGACGAGCTGCGCAAGCGCATCGCCGACGGCGAGTGGGTCGTCGACCTGCGCGACCGCACCGCCTACGCCGCGGAACACGTCGGCGGCACGATCGGGATCGCGCTCGGCGGCCAGTTCTCGACCTACCTCGGCTGGCTGCTGCCCTGGGGCACGCCGGTGACGCTGATCGGGGACACCGCCGACGACGTCGCCGAGGCGCAGCGGCAGATGGCACGCATCGGCATCGACCGGCCGGCGGGCGCGGCCGTCGGCACCCCCGCCGAGCTGGCGCCCTCCGGCGACCTGCGCCACTACCCCAGGGCGACCTTCGCCGACGTGGCGGCACGGTCCGGGGCCGAGGCCGACGAGCCCGTGCTGGACGTCCGCCGCAACGACGAGCGCGCCCAGGGCGGCATCCTCGGCGCGACGCACATCCCCCTGCAGGACCTGCTGACCCGCCTGGACGAGCTGCCGGCCGGGCGGCTGTGGGTGCACTGCGCCTCCGGCTTCCGGTCCAGCATCGCCGCGAGCCTGCTCGACCGCGCCGGGCGCGACGTCGTCCTCATCGACGACGAGTACTCCCGCGCGGTCGAGCTCGGTCTCGCCACCGGCTGACCCCGTCCCACGTGAGCGGAATTCACGGTGGTCACCGTGAATTCCGCTCACGAGCCTGCGCCGAGGAGAACGTGTGACGCTCGCGCTCGAGATCGGCATCGGTCTCGTCATCGGGCTCGTGGTCGGTGCCCTGGGCGGCGGGGGCGGCGTGCTCACCGTGCCCGCCCTCGTCTACCTGCTCGGGGCGTCGACCCACGAGGCCGCCACGGCATCACTGGTCATCGTCGGCGTCGCCGCCCTGACCGGGCTTCCCGCGCACGCCTTCCGCGGCCACGTCCGCTGGCGTGCCGGGGTGGCCTTCGGGGCGGTCGGCACGGCGTCGGCCGTCGCCGGCACCGTCCTCGCCCGTGACCTCGATCCGTCGGTGCTGCTGCTCGCCTTCGCCGGGGTCATCACGGTGGCCGCCGTGCTCATGATCCGCGACGCCCGCCGTGGCGGGGACGAGGACGACGCGGGGTCACCCCCCGCGGCCGCGCGGGGTCGCGCCCTGCGGCGCTCCCGCGTCCTCCGGTCGGCGCTCGTGGTCCTCGGGGGCCTCGCGGTCGGCCTCATGACCGGCCTGTTCGGCGTGGGCGGCGGTTTCCTCGCCGTCCCCGTGCTCGTGCTGGTCCTGCGGTGGCCGGCCCGCGCGGCCATCGGCACGTCGCTGCTGGTCATCGTGATCAACTCGATCGGCGCGCTCGTCCCACGCCTCGGAGCCGAGGCCCTCGACGCCCGGCTCGTGGTCCCGGTGACCGCCGCGGCCGTCACCGGCACCCTGCTGGGCAAACTCGCCGCCGACCGCGTCTCCACACCCTCCCTGAGCCGCGTCTTCGCCGCGTTGCTCCTGCTGCTCGCCGCGTACACCGCGGTGCGGTCCGGCATCACGCTCGCGGCCTGACGAACGGATGACGGCGCGCCGCGGCGCGGTTTCGGTGTCCTTCCGCCCCGGGCAGCCGCTCCCATGGCAGCTGTGCACCGTGGAACGGATTCGCGCCCTCGGGGTCGGGGCCTCGCCTCGACCATCGGTGTCGGCGTCGCCTCCGGACTCGCCACCGCGGTCGGCGTGCTCGCCGGCCGGAAGGCGGCCACCCTCGCGAAGATCAGCCAGGGACATCCCCTGAAGCACCGGGTCCTCGATGCCGCGGCCGGCACCATCCAGCCGAAGTATCCGCTCGACGCGATGAGCACGTACCTCAACGGCTTCCACATGTACGCCGACGACATGGGGCGCCAGGTGGAGGCGTCGCACTTCTGCATCCACCTGCAGCCCGACCTGCACCAGTGCGTGATCTTCGACCGGAACGCGACGGACGCGCGGCTGATCGGGATCGAGTACATCATCAGCGCGGACCGTTTCCGCAGCCTGCCCGAGGACGAGAAGCGGCTCTGGCACAGCCATCACTACGAGGTCAAGTCCGGCGTGCTGGTCACCCCGGGCGTTCCGGAGCTCGCCTCGCGCGCCTACTTCGAGGACCTCGTGACGACCTACGGGAAGACCTTCCACACGTGGCAGTACGACCGCGACGACTTCCCCTACGGCGTCCCGCAGCTGATGATGGCCTTCACCCAGGACGGGCAGGCCGACGAGGCCCAGATCGCCGAGCGGGACCGGCGGGTCGGTGTCTCGAGCTCGCAGACGCGGCAGCGTCGTGCCGACATCCCCACCCCCGACGTGCTGCCGGGCGCCAACCCGTGGGAGAGCGGGCGCACCGTGCAGACCACCCTGGAGGAGAGGCCGTTCCACCGGCCGTGACCTCCCGGTCGGGTGGCGACGTTCACGTGCGCCCCTCGTCGCCCGCGCCCTTGTATGTCGGTATGTTGGTACCTATGAGCACTCCCACCCGTCCCCTGCTCGACACCGCTGCCGTGCGCGCGCTGCTCGCGTCGCACCCCGGCACGCGCCTCATCGACGTGCGCAGCCCGGGCGAGTTCGCCGCCGCGCACATCCCGGGCTCCTACAACGTCCCCCTCGACCTGTTGCGCGAGCACCGCGACGAGCTCCGCGCGGAGCACGACGACCCGGTCGTGCTCGTCTGCGCCTCGGGCGCGCGAGCCGAGCAGGCCCGCGGCGTCCTCGACCGCACCGGCCTGGAACGGCTCGAGGTGCTGCGGGGTGGCGTCACCGACTGGCAGCGCGACGGCGGCCCGATCCGCGAGGGCGCGGGCACGTGGGCCATGGAGCGCCAGGTGCGGCTCACCGCGGGCTCGCTCGTGCTCGCCGGCGTGCTGGGCAGCCTGCGCTACCGACCCCTCGTCGCGCTCGCCGGCGTGATCGGCGCCGGCCTCACGTTCTCCGCCGTGACGAACACCTGCGGCATGGCGCGTCTGCTCGCCCTGCTGCCCCACAACCGCCGCGGTGCCCCGGACCCGGCCGCCGCCCTGGCCGCCCTGGCCTGACCGACGCCGCCCCGGGTCCGGGACCCGCGGACACGGGGTGTGCTCACGCTCGCGCCGCAGCGGTTCCGCTCGCGTCGGCGGGCTCCGTCGCCTCCTGCCCGGGCGACGGGGGCACGACGACGACGGGGCCGGTGGCGTGCAGCACGCAGCCCAGGCCCACCGAGCCCAGCAGCGTGCTGCGCAGCCCGCCGCGGCCGCGGTGTCCCACCACGAGCAGGTCGGCGTCCCGGGCCGCCTCGACGAGCACCGGCGCCGCGCGGCCGGCCACCGCCTCCACGGCGATCGGTACGGCGCGCAGGTGCTCGGGGAGGCGTTCGCGGACGCGCTCCACCTCGACGCTCGCCTGGTCGCGCCTCTCGGCACGGATCACGTCGGAATCGGGTACGGGGTCGATCCCGGCGGCGAAGGCCCAGATCTCGGGGGGTTCCAGGGCGGTGACCGCCCGCACCTGTGCGCCGCGGAGCGCGGCCTCCTCGACGGCGAACCGCAGCGCCGTCTCCGCGTGCGGCGACCCGTCCAGGCCGACCACCACGGTCCGCCTCTGCTGCTCCATCAGTCCTCCTCGGCGTGGTGCCCGCGGGCGTGGACGTCGACGTTCACCGGGCCTCGGCCTCGGCGTCCTCCTTGCTCGCCGGCACGACGAGGACGGGGCAGGGTGCGTGCAGCACGCAGCCCAGCCCGACCGATCCCAGGGCCACACTGCGCAGGCCTCCGCGCCCTCGGTGCCCCACGACCAGCAGGTCGGCGTCCCGCGCGGCCTCCACGAGGACGTCGGCCGGGCGCCCGACCTGGGCCCGGACCTCGACCGTCACCCCCGCCAGCTCGGGGTGGTCGGCCATCATCCGGTCGACGCGCTCGCGGGTGTCCTTCTCGTGCGCCGCGTGAATCTTGTTCTCGTCGTGCATCGGCAGCCCGTAGAACTCGGAGAGCGTCAGCTCCGGGCGTTCCCAGGCCGACACCGCCAGGAGTCGTCCGCCCCGCCGTGCGACCTCCTCCAGGGCATAGCGCAGGGCCACGTCCCCGTGCGGGGAGCCGTCGACACCGGCCACCACGAGGGGACCTCTCTCCTCGGACATCGCGCACTCCCGTCCCGTGTCGTCCCGACGCGGCTGCGCCGGAGCCGGGTCCGCACCCGGCGCAGACATCGTCCTCCGCCCGGCGCACGGGCGTCAGGGGCGAAGGGCCGCCCGACGGTCCCGGGACACCAGGGACCTTGGTCAGCTCACCTACCGGATCAGGGTGACGTCGAGCAGCGTCCAGGCGACCCCCGCGCCGAGACCGAGGGCCAGCCCGGCCGCGCCGGCGGCGACGGCCGCTCCCGCGGCCCACGGGCGTGGCGGCGCGGTGGCCGCACCGTCGTCGGTGGCGGCGGACCGTCGCCGGAAGGTCGGGCCGATCCAGCGCAGGTAGTAGAAGAGGCTGAGCAGCGTGTTGGCCAGCACCGCCAGCGCGAGCCAGGCGCTGCCCCCGTCCCAGGCGGCCGCGGCGACGGTGAGCTTGCCGACGAACACCGCGGTCGGCGGGGTACCGAGCAGGCCGAGGAGGCTGACCAGCAGCGCACCCCCGAGCCAGGGTCGGGCGGCGGCGAGGCCCGCGTACCCGGCCAGCTCGCGGACACCGGGGACGGCGGCGACCACGGCGAACGCGCCGAGGTTGGTCACCGCGTACGCGGCGAGGTAGAGCAGCAGGGAAGGCAGGGCGAGGTCGCTGCGCCCGGCGACCGCCACGGGCACGAGCAGGTAGCCCACCTGGCTCACCGTCGACCAGCCGAGCAGGCGGCGGGGGTCGTCCTGGGCGAATGCGGCCAGGTTCCCGACCGTCATCGTGACCACGGCGAGGACCGCCACGAGCAGGGGCCACGCCACCTCACCGGGCAGGACCTCGACGAAGCGGTAGAGCGCGACGAGGGCGCCGAGCTTCGGCACGGTCGTCAGGAACGCCGCGGCGGTCGTGGCGGCGCCCTGCGCCGCGTCGGGCACCCAGGCGTGCAGCGGCACCGCGCCGGCCTCGAACAGCAGCCCGGCGGCGACGGCGACGACCCCGAGCGCGACGGCCGCGACCGGGGCGGCCGGGAGCCGTTCGGCGAGGCCGGCGTAGGTGGTGGTCGCGGCGACGCCGAAGAGCACGGTGACGCCGAGGAGCAGGGTGATGCCCGAGAGCGCGCCGAGCAGGTAGGTCTTCATCGTCGCCTCGGCCGCCGCCGGCGTGCGCGCGAGCCCGACGAGGCCGTAGAGCGGGATGCTGGTGAGCAGGAAGGCGACGGCCAGGACGAGCAGGTCGTCGGCACCGGCCAGCAGGACCGCGCCCGTCGTGGACAGCAGGAGCATCGCGTAGGTCTCGCTCTCCTGCTTGCCGCCGGCGAGCTCGTCGACGCCCAGGCCGATCACCAGCAGCGCGGAGAGCGCGAGGACCAGGCGGGCGATGCCCGTGGCGCCGTCGACGGCGTACGAGCCGTCGAACACCGTCGTGGGCGGTCCGGGCAGCGCGACCGCCGCCGTGACCGCCGTGGCGAGCAGGGCCGCGACGGCGATCAGCCGGCTGACCCACTGCCGGCGGCGGGGCAGGAACGAGCCGCTGATCAGCGCGAGCACGGCGCCGGCGAGCAGGCAGATCTCGGGCAGCAGCGCCAGGACCATCGCGGTCATGTCCATGGTCAGCGCCCGACCATGCTGGTGACGGCCTGCGCGGCGGGCTCGATGACGTCGAGCAGGGGCCGCGGGAGCACCCCGAACAGCAGCGCGAGGCCGAGCAGGGGCGCCACCGACCACACCTCGACGCGCCGCAGGTCGCCGAAGCCCTCCGTGGTGGCCTCGGCCGGCCCGGTGAACACCGACTGCAGCGCCCGCAGGAACAGTGCCGCGGTGACGAGGATGCCGGGCAGCGCGAGCGCGGCGGCCGGCACGGCGGCGATCGTGCCCACGAACACCTGGAACTCGGCGACGAAGCCGACGAACCCGGGCAGGCCGAGCGAGGCGAACGCCGCGACGGCGAACAGGGTCGCGAACCGGGGCGCGGGCCGGGCGAGGCCGCCGAACGAGGCCATGTCGTAGGTGCCGGCGCGGTCGCGCAGCACCCCGACCAGCAGGAAGAGCGCCCCGGTGATGAGCCCGTGGGCGACCATCTGGGTCACCGCGCCGGTGACCGCCACCTGCCGGGTCGCGGCGTCGGCACCCGCGACGAGGCCGGCGGCGCCGACCCCGAGCACCACGTAGCCCATGTGGTTCACCGAGGTGTAGGCGATCATCCGCTTGAGGTCGGTCTGGCCGAGGGCCACGAAGGCGCCGTACAGCACCGACACGACGCCCACGACGACGATCACCCAGGCCCACGCGCGCCACGCCGCGGGCAGCATCGGCATCGCGATGCGGACGAACCCGTAGGTGCCCATCTTCAGCAGCACGCCGGCGAGGACCGCCGAACCCACGGCCGGGGCGTCCGTGTGGGCCGGCGGCAGCCACGTGTGGAACGGCACCGTCGGGGTCTTCACCGCCAGCCCGACGAGCACGGCGGCGAGGACCAGGCCCCCGCCCACGGGCGCGCCGGTCAGCGGCGGCGCCGCGGCCAGCGCGACCATGTCGAACGTGTGCGGGCTCGCGGCGACGTAGAGCCCGATGAACCCCGCGAGCAGCGCCAGCGACCCCAGGAACGTGTAGAGGAAGAACTTCAGCGCCGATCGGGCCGGGTCGCCGTGACCCCAGCCGCCGATCACGAAGTACATGGCGACGATCGACAGGTCGAAGAACAGGAAGAACAGGATGAGGTCGGCGGCGACGAACAGCCCCAGGCAGGTGGTCTGGAGGAACAGGAACAGGGCCGCCTGCGCGCGCGGGCGGCGTTCCTCGCGCAGGGCGTAGACGGCGCAGGCCAGGAACACGACCGCGGTGAGGGCGACCAGCGGCAGCGACAGGCCGTCGACGCCGACGTGGTAGCTCGAGTTCACCCCGGGGATCCAGGGCACCTGCTCGCTCCAGGCGAGGGCGCCCGGCGGCGGGGTGCGGTAGCCCGCCCACACGACGCCGACCAGGGCGAGGTCGACCGCGGCGACCGCGACCCACGCCCACCGGGCCACCGCGTCCGGCAGGCCGCGCGCCGCGGCGAGGACGACCGCGGCGGCCAGCGGGAGGAACACGACGATGCTGAGCACTCCTCACCTCACCAGGACCAGCAGGACGACACAGGCCGCGAGCACCGCCACGGCCCCGAGGTAGTAGTGGTGCAGCTCGCCGGTCTGCAGCCGCCGCACGTATCCGCCCAGCCGACGCACACCGCCGGCGAGCCGCTCGACCGCCGCGTCCACCCCGCCGACGTCGACGCGGGCCGCGCCGCGACCCACGGCGAGGGCGCCTCGGGCGACGCCGGTGACCGCGCGGTCGAGCACCCGGTCGTCGAGGCGGGCCAGCCACTGCGAGAGGGCGAGCGCCGGGCGGACCACCACGGCGTGCGTCGCCGCCTCCAGCCCCAGCCAGCTCGTCGCCCAGCGGGTCGCGGCGCGGGGTGGGGCGGGGTGGAACGGGGCAGGCCGGGCCCGCATCGCCCAGCGGACGAGGCCGAGCACGACGAGGGCCAGGACCGCGGAGCCGCCGAGCTCCCACGGCCCACCGGTCGGGGGCGGCGGTTGCCCCAGGGCGTGGGCCAGCAGCTCGACGACGGGCGGGAGCGCGAGCACGCCCAGGACGGCCGCCCCGGCCGCGAGCACGACCAGCGGCGCCTGCTGCACGCGGTGCACGCGCCGCGTGCCCGCCTCCTCGGTGTCGAGCGGCTCCTCGGCCTCGGCCGACGACCGCCAGACGACGACGAGGATCTTCCCCGCGTACGCCGCCGCCAGGGCGGTCGCGGCGAGCCCGACGACGTAGAGCGCCGCGGAGTGCTCCAGCGCCACCACCAGCACCGCGTCCTTCGTCGCCCACAGCGACAGCGGCGCCACACCGGCCAGCGCGAGCGCGCCGACCGTGGCGGCGACCCCGACGACCGGCCAGCGCCGGGCCACGCCGGACAACGCCGGCAGCGCCTTGGTGCCCAGCGCGCCGAGCCAGGCCCCGGCCGCGAGGAACAGCAACGCCTTCGTCGCGGCGTGGGCCACGAGGTGTGCGGTGCCCCCCGTGAGCGCGGACACCCCGGCGGCGAGCACGACGAAGCCGAGCTGGGCCGACGTCGAGGCGGCGAGCAGCTGCTTGAGGTCGCGCTGGGCGAGGGCGACCGCCCCCAGCAGCAGCGCCGTGAGCGCACCGATCCACGCCGCTGCCGGCGCGGCCCAGCCGCTGGCCTCCAGCAGGGGCCCGACGCGCAGGAGCAGGTAGCCGCCCATCGCGACCATGGCCGCGGAGTGCAGCAGGGCGCTCACGGGGCTGGGGCCCTCCATGGCCCGCGACAGCCAGAACGAGAAGGGCAGCTGCGCGGCCTTGCCGAGCGCGGCCACGAGCACGCCGGCGGCGGCGACGTGCAGCCAGGCGCCGCTCGCCGCGGGGAGGCGGTCCAGCGCCATGCCGCTCGCGCCGGCGACGGCGGCGGCCGCGGCGGCGTAGAGACCGAGGTCGGCCGCGCGGGTGGTGAGGAAGGCCGTCGCTCCCCCCGCGACCCGCTGCCGGTCCCGCCAGGAGAAGCCGATGAGCGCGTAGGAGGTCGCGCCCATGACCTCCCACCCGAGCAGGAGCGCCGGCAGCGTCGTCGCGCTCGCCGTCACGACGACCGCGGCGAGGAACAGCAGCATGAGCCCGTGGAAGCGCGCCCGCTCCGAGGCGATCGCGCCGGTGGAGAACACCAGCACCAGCAGGGTCACCCCGACGACCAGGCAGACCGTGATCGCCGACAGCGTGTCCACGGCCAGCCCGAACGGCGCGCCGGCCACGAACGGCGCGGACACCGCCGGCCGCAGGATCGCCACATCGACGGCGAGCACCGCCCCGATGGCCGTGGTCGCCACCGCCACCGGCGCCGCCCCCCGCTCGGCACCCCGGCCGCCGAGGCACAGCAGCGCCCCGACGGCCGCCGGCAGGGTCACCAGCAGCCACAGCGCCGTCGTCCCGGTCACGTCCCTCACCGCGTCGATCATCGCGACATCACCTCGACATCACCGGGAGAGGTCCGTGGCCATGTCGGTCATGTCGGCGCTGCGGGAGCGGTGCAGCAGCGTCGCGACGGCGAACCCCATGGCCATCTCGACCGTCATCGCGGCGACCACGACCAGGATCAGCACCTGGCCCGTGGGGTCCGGGGCGAGGAACCACCACATCGCCGCGGCGGCGAGGACGACCCCGTTGAGCATCAGCTCCAGGCCCATCATCACCATGACGACGACCTGCTGGGAGAGGGCACCGTAGAGCCCGACGCCGAACAGCGCCGCGGCCACGACGAGCAGGGCCTGCAGGGTCATCGGCCGACACCCCCGGGCTGCGGGTCGTCGGCCCGACCGCGATCCAGGTCGTCGCCGAGGCGGTCGTAACGGCCGCGGGGAGCGGCGATCGCGATCCCGGCGACGATCGTCGCGACCATGACCGGGCTGACGGCCATCATCACGAGCATCTTCGAGCCCATGAGCGCCTCGCCGAGCGCGGCGGTGCCGTCGGGCGCGGGCACGCCTCGCCGGACCGGCCACGGCACGAGCAGCGCGCCCCCGCCGAGCAGCACGAAGCCGGCGACCGCGGCCACCACCGCCTTGCGGTTGTCGTGGACCATGCTCATCGGCATGAGCGCGGGGTTCATCCCCATGAACATGATCATGTAGACGGCCATGACGGCCATCTCCATGACCATCATGAGCACCACGACCATCCCGACGTAGTCGAGGTCCACCAGCAGCAGCGCGAGCCCGACCGCGACGAACGACACCGCCAGCGCATAGGTCGCCCGCGCCATCGAGTCGAAGCGGAACACCCAGGCGCCCGCCACCACCGCGATCACCGCGAGCACCCAGAACACGACGTCCGCGAGCACGGTCACCGCTCCCCTCCTCTCCTCACAGGACCACCACCAGGGCGACCACGAGCACCTGCAACAGCACCGCGGGCAGCAGCACCATCCAGCCCAGCTCCAGGAACCGGTCCGGGCGCAGCGCCGGCAGCCGACGCCCCACCGCGACGAGCGCCACCACGAGCACGAGCGCCTTCACCAGCACCCACAGCCAGCCCGGCAGCAGGGGCCCGGCCCCGCCACCCAGGAACAGCGGCACGGCGAACACCGCGCCGGCGGCGAGCAGCGCGTACCGGCCGGCGAGCAGCAGCAGCCGGTCCGGCCCCGACACCTCGGCGAGCACCCCGCCGGCGATGTCGCCGCCCGTCGGGGGCGCCAGCGGCCCCCACACCGCGAACCCGAGCACGCCGAGGCAGTAGACGGCGAAGGCCACCGGCATCCAGACCGCGAACCACAGGCCCTGCTGGGCCGCCGCGACGTCGGCCACCCGCAGGCTCCCCGCCGCCAGCGCCGGCGCGGTCAGCGCGAACATCAGGGGCAGCTCGTAGGCCAGCGCCTGCGCGAGGAACCGGTAGGCGCCGACCAGCGAGAACGCCGCGTTCGGCCCCCACCCGGCCAGCCAGACGAACGCCCAGACCGTCACGTCGACGGCGTTGAACCAGACCACGCCCACGGGCAGGTCGGCCGGCACCCACGAGCCCCAGGGCACGACGGCGACCATGAGCAGCGCGGCCACCAGCAGCCCGCCGCGCCCGACGCGCCACAACGGGGCGTCGGCGGCGGGCGTCACGCGCCGAGGCTGCCGCAGCAGCCGGGCGGTCTCGGCCAGGGGCGCGATCGCCCCCGTCCGGACGTCCACCCCGTCGCGCCGCGCCACCATGACCGCGTCGGCGCTCGCGGCCACGACCGCGACCAGCCCCAGCAGCAGCGCCGCCGGGACGGCCCACGCCGCGCCGACCGTCACGACCTCAGGCATCGGCCCGCTCCTGTCGTGACGCCCCGAGCGTGTCGGGGTCGTGGCTCGCGACCACCAGCCGCACGGCGGCGAGCTCGAGGCCGTGCACCAGCGTCGGGAGCGCCTCGACCACCGCCGACCGGTCGCCCGCCGCGTCGCTCCGCCCGGCGAGTCCGTCGCGGGCCCGCTCGAGCATCGCGACCAGCCGGTCGTGCACGTCGCCGACCGCGTCGTCGGGCAGGCCGTGCGCCCGCGCCTGCGCCGGATCGAGACGGCCGAGGTCGCGCAGCGACCACCGCAGCACGCGGGACCGGGCGACCCGGGCGGCCAGCCGGTCGAGGTCCCGGCGGGCCTGGTCGTGGTGCCCGTCGAGGACGAGGTCGCGGACCCGGCGCACGCCCGCCGCCGCGTCGCCCCAGCCGGCGAGGTCGAGCGCGCGGGCGGCACCGTCGCAGGTCACCGCCGCGGTGGCGGACGGGGACGCGGCGGCGCCTCCGGCGAGCACGTCGACGTCCGCCTCGACGACCACGTCGCCCTGCAGCACGCAGCGCAGCACCAGGCCCGCCGGCCAGTGCTCGAGCACGGGCCCCAGCGGCACGTTCAGCACGTCCATCTCGAGCCCGTCGCGGTCCGGGCCGCTGCCGGCCAGCGGGATCCCCTCGGGCGCCATCTCCGAGTCGCCGTCGTCCTCGTCGTCCCCGCCGTCTTCGCCGCCGTCTTCGCCGCCGTCGTCGCCGCCGTCGTCCCCGCCGTCGCCACCCTGGTCGGCCCGGTCGGCCCGGTCGGCGCGGGTGCGGTCGCGGGCGTCGTCGCGCTGGGCGCGCTCGTCGGCCAGCCGGGCCGCCGCCTCGTCCAGGGCCGTCGCGACCTCCTCGGGCGCGGTCGCGGCCACCCGGGCGCGGGGGCCGGGCAGCTGGTCGGTCACGCGGTCGACGACCTCGCCGAGATCGGCGCCGGGACTCCCGCACACGACGAGGACGTCGGCGCCGGCCGGCGACGACGCCGGCCGCCACCCCCGGCGGGCCATCGCGCGCTCGGTCTCCACCCGGGTACGCCACCAGCCCGGCACCTCGACGAGCAGGGCGTGGGGACGGCGCAGCGCCAGGTGGACGAGCCGCTGCCTCAGGTCCATCGCAACGCCCCCTCGCGCCAGGCCCACACCACCGCGACGAACAGGACACCGAGGAACAGGAACATCTCGACGACGGCGGAGAGCCCGACCCGGGCGACCACGACCGCCCAGGGGTACATGAACAGCATCTCCACGTCGAAGGCGAGGAACAGCAGCGTCGCGGGATACCAGCGGGCGTGGAACCGGGACAGCGCGTGCTCCGACGGCGGCCAGCCGGAGAGGAAGGGCGGCGACCGCAGGGGCTGCGCGGTGACCGTGACCAGCCGGTGCACCGCCCACACGCTCCCGATCACCGCGAGGGCCACCAGCAGCAGCGACAACACTCCCAGGTACGGCGTCACGCCCGACTCCTTCCGATCGCCCGCGGACGCGGCGTCGAGTGCGTCGGGGCGGCGTGCGCGTCGTCCCCTCCGTCGAACGGGGGGCGCGCGGCTGATGGGGTCAACCCGGGGCTGCCGGCGCAGTACCCGTGCGGGGTTGGGGACATTCCTCCTGGGGATCGTGAGCTGGTCCGGGTCCTCCGGATCCGCGTCCACGTCCGAGGGACCCTCGTGCCCGACATGGGACCCGGCGTCGCCGCCTCCCGGACGTCCCCGCTGACGGGCCTGTCGGGCGGGGTGCCCGGTGTACGCCGTCAAGATCGACAACACCGCACGGGGTCGACCTTGGGACGGTGTCGAGTTCGCCGACGTGGTCCACGTCGAGCCCGTGGAGGGCGGGCTCACCCGGCTGCTGGCGGTCTTCTCCTCCCGGCTCCCGGCCTCGGTCGGCCCGGTGCGCAGCGCCCGCGAGACCGACGTCGGCATCCTCGGCGCCTACGGGCTGCCCGCCCTGGTGTACTCCGGCGCCGCCCCGGAGCTCGTCCCCGTCGTGACCTCGGCGTCGCTGATCTCGACCGTGCCCCACGACGCCCCGGGCGCGTTCCGGCGCAGCACCGGGCGCCCCGTGCCCGAGAACCTCTACGTCGACCTGACGGCGGTGCGGGACGCGGTGCCCGTGCCCGAGCCCGCCCGCGACGTCGGCTTCCGCTTCGGTCCCCCGCCCGCGGGCGGCGAGGCGACGTCCGCGCGCACCGTGGGCTTCCCCGCCGCGCGGGTCGGCCTGACCTGGTCCCCCGACGACGCGGCCTGGACGATCGCCATGGACGGTGTCACGGCCGTCTACGGCCCCGACCGCCTCCCGGTCCGCGCCGAGACGGTCGTCGTCCAGCGGGTGTCCCTGCGGGACTCGTCGGTGCGCGACGCCGCCGGTGCCGTCTCCCCCGTCGCCGTGACCGTCGGCGAGGGCGACGCGGAGGTCCTGCGCGACGGACGCTCCCACCCCGCGCGGTGGTCCCGCAGGAGCGCCACCGACCCGACCCGCCTGACCTCCCCCGGCGGCGACGAGCTCCCCCTCGCCGCAGGCCGCGTGTGGGTCGTCCTCGCGCCCGGGGACTGAGCACGGTGCCGCTCCGGACCCGCAGAGCGCGTGTGCGGGCGGCACAGCGGGCATCCCCCTCGTCGTGGACGGGGCAGGGACCGGACGGGACGACCCGGCAGGCCGGCGATGAAGGCGTGCGTCGTGCTGGGCCACGACTATCGCTTCACGGCGCAGGACGAGGTCATGGTCTGGTCCTGCGCCCGCGAGTGCGGCGCCGGAGGCTCGAAGCGGTACGCCACGGCCGCCGACGCCCGGCGGTACGCCGAGGCGTTCGACCGCAAGGACACCGAGGACCTCGGCCGCGGCGCTCCCCTGCTCGGCATGTGGCCGCTGCGGGTGTGGCGCGCCCTGACGCGGTCCGACCGCTCCGGTTCCTGACCGGAGCGGTCGGGTCGCCTTTCAGCGATCCCCGTCGTGCCCGTCACGGCTCGGCTCCACCGGGGCGTACGTCCGCGGCGACAGCCGCCGGACCCGGCCCTCCTCGACCGCCTCGTCGAGGGCCGCACCGAAACGCCCGGGTCCCCAGTACCGCGCGCCGACCAGCCCCGCGAGCTCGTGCCGCTGGGTCGGTCCGTGCTCGGCCACGGCACGCTCGAGGGTCGCGATCTCCCGGTCCAGGGCCTCCTCGGACGAGGGGTCGACCGGGCTGACGCCGAGCCCGCCCAGCGATGGTCCCAGCGACCGACCGGGCCCCGGCCGCAACCGGCGCGGCCACTGGCGCTCCCGTTCGAAGCGACGAGCCAGGCGCTGCTCGATCCGCTCCTCGAGCTCGCGGGTCCGGCGCTCCCTCTCGCTGCGCTCGGCCTGACGCTCCCCCGCCTGTTCGGACGCCTCGCGGTGCTCGCGCCGGTCCTGGGCCGTGGCGCGGTGCTCGGCGGCCTGCAGGTGCTGTTCCGCGGCGAGCGCGCGCTCCTCCAGCCGGGAGACGCGGCCATCGTGCTCGTCCGGCGTGCCGCGTCCCTCGGCGACGTCGGTCTCGACCCTCGCCCGCTCGTCGTGCACCTCCGCCCAGGCGGTGTGCATCTCGCTGCGGGCCCGGGCGGGCTCCTCGCGGGCGTCCCGGTCCTCGGCCTCCTCCTCGGCCTCCTCCTCGGCCTCCTCCTCGGACCCCTCCTCGGACCCCTCGCCGCCGGTGGCGACCCCGTGGGTGACGTCCGCGAGGGCCTGCTCGGCCCGCGCCCGTTGCTCCGCGGCCCGCGCGCGTTCCAGCGCGGCCCGGGACCGGGCCAGGTGGGCGTCGGCGTCCTCCTCGGAGTCGGCCCCGAGCGAGGCCGCGTGCTCGGCGAGGGCGTCGGCGCGTTCGTCGGCCGCCTGCGCGCGGCGGGTCGCCGCGCCCGCCTCGTGGGCCTCGGCGTCGTCGGCGACACCGAGCTCCTCCTGGGCCCGGGCCCGCTCGTCGAACTCCTGCGCGTTCAGCTCGGCGATCTCGGCCAACGTCTCCTCGGTCACGCCACGGTCGCCGTCGGCGCGGGCGTCCGTGCGCGACCCGAGCTCGTGGACCGCGGCCCGGTGCTCCGCGGCGCGTGCCCGCGCCGTCGCGGCTTCCTCACGCGCACGCTCGGCCTCCCGGCGGTGCCGATCCCCGCGGCTCTCCTCCTCGTCGGAGGACCCCCCCGACCCGCTCGCGGCTTCCTGCGCCGTCAGCGGCGCGGCGATCGCCTCGAGATCGGCACGCTCCGCCCGCACCCCGAACGCGAGCTCGGCGAACCCTCCGAGCGCCATCACGCCCGCCCCGATGAGGAAGGCGACGGCCACGAGGTCGGCGTTCTCGCTGCCGATGAGCTGGCCGAACAGCAGAGGACCGGTGATCCCGCCGACGGCGGTCCCGGTGGCGTAGAAGAAGGCGATGGCCAGGGCGCGGGTCTCCATGGGGAAGATCTCGCTGACGGTGAGGTAGGCCGCGCTGGCCCCGGAGGAGGCGAGGAAGAAGACGCCCATCACCATCGCGATGAAGGTCCACTGGTTGAACGCGCCCGTGACGAACCACCACGCCAGGGGAAGGGTGAGACCCGCCGACCCGAGGTAGGTCAGCGTGATCATCGGCCGGCGCCCGACCGAATCGAACAGGCGACCCAGGGTGAGGGGCCCCAGGAAGTTCCCCAGCGCGAACATGACGAAGAAGACCGGCGTGAACGCGGAGGCCACCCCGAAGAACGTGGACATCAACGTGCCGAGGTTGAAGGTCACGCCGTTGTAGAGGAACGCCTGGCCGACGAAGAGCGCGAGCCCCAGCACGGCGCGCCGCGGGTAGAGCTTGAACGCGGTCGCGGCGATCGTCCGGAACGGGATGCGGCGCCGCTGCCGGACGGTCAGCGACTTGCCCGGTTCCTCGAGCTCCTCGTCCGTCTCGTCGGCGACCTGGCGTTCGATGCCGTCGACGACGCGCTCGGCCTCGTCCTCGCGCCCATGGATGAACAGCCACCGCGGGCTCTCCGGGACGTGCCGGCGCACGAAGAGGATCACCAGGCCCAGCACGGCGCCCGCGGCGAACGCCAGCCGCCACCCGAGGAAGGTCGAGAAGATCGCCTCGTTGAGGAAGAAGATGGCCAGCCCCGCCCCGCCGGCCGCGCCGAGCCAGTACGTCCCGCTGATCACGAGGTCCACCCGGCCGCGGACCCGCGCCGGGATGAGCTCGTCGATCGCTGAGTGGATGGCGGCGTACTCCCCGCCGATCCCGGCTCCCGTCACGAACCTGGCGATGTAGAAGTACCAGGGCGCGAACGCGAACGCGGTGGCCACCGTGGCCCCGATGTAGATCAGCAGGGTGAGCAGGAAGAGCTTCTTGCGGCCGAACCGGTCGGTGAGCTGGCCGAACACGAGCGCACCCGTGCATGCCCCGACGATGTAGATGGCCGCGGCCAGCCCGATCTGCCCCGGCGTGAGGCCGACGCCGCTGCCCGGCTCGGTCAGCCGGGAGGCGACCGAGCCCACCATCGTGACCTCGAGGCCGTCGAGGGTCCACACCGTGCCCAGGCCCAGCACGACGCGCCAGTGCCACTTCGACCACGGCAACCGGTCCATGCGCGCCGGCACGCGTGTCTCGATCGTCCCCGTCTGGACGTCGCTCGCCATCGGTGCCTCCACAGGGTGGGGGGAAGGAGAGGCGTGAGCGCTGTGCCGTGACGAGACCCGCGGGGTGGATGCTCGCGCGACGTCGTGGTCGCGCCGGCCGCGCTGGAGAGGAGCTACCCCCGCCCGGACGCCGACAGGGTCCGCTCGGACGGTCGGCAGCTGATCGTCAGCTCGTAGCTCTCACCGGCTCAGGCGTCGGAGGGCCTGCGGGCCTGGCGGTCGTCCGCGTGCCGCGGCGACGGGACGGTGGGCCGGCCGCCCCACCCGCTCTCGGGGGAGCCGCTCCGGGTCGCCGTGTCGGACCCGTTCGTCGACCGTGCCTGCGACTCCTCCTGCTGCGCCGCCGCGACGTCGCGGGTGCTGCGCACCGAGAACCGGCCGAAGGCGAGACCGGCCAGCAACGTGACGACCGCACCCAGCCCACTCGCCATGCCGATCTGCTCCACGGCACTGATCCCCTCGCCGGCGAACCCGCCGACGGGAACGCCGGTCGGGGCCCAGGGCCACAGCGCAAAGCCGATCGCGAGCCAGAGACCCGCGGCCGCGGCGAGCGCCGCGGCGACGAGTCCGAGCAGGCGACGCCGGGTCAGCACCAGCACGATGCCGCCGAGCAGGAGCACGACACCGGGAACGATCTGGAGCCAGAGTGCGGCCCACGGCCTCGTCCACGGCCCTTCCGGGCTGAGGGCGTAGCCGAAGTAGGGTCCGATGAGCGGCACGAGGAGCGACCAGAGCCCCAGGACCGTGATCGCGGTGCCCGTCAGCGCTCCTCGGGTCCCGGCGGTCCGGAGCTTCCCGCCACGGGGTGACTCGTCGGTGTGCGTACTCATCGAAGGCCCTCCTCCATCTCGACGGTGCCGAGTGGCGCCGCGGCACGCCGGTGGCGCTGCCCGGATGCGGCGTGCTCCACGGTTGCCCGTCGGCGACCCGGCGTGGAGGTGCGCGGGCTGACGATCCGCTGACGAGTCGTCCGCTACGGCCCGCTTCGGGGACGCCGGTCCACCGTCGGTGCGCCCAGGAACGCGCGGACGGCCGCGGTCACCGCTCCCGGTCGTTCGACGCCGAGGTCGTGGCCCCCGCCCGCGATCTCGACGAGGCTGCCGCGGTCGAGCCGCCGGACCATGGCCGCGGCGGTGTCGGACGAGAGCAGCGGACTCTGCTCCCCTCGGATCACCAGGGTCGGCGCGGCGAGCCGATCGAGGGCACGCCACAGCTGCGCGGAGGTCAGTCCGTCGGTGACGAACCGGGCGAGGCCGACCCCGTCGAAGCGCCACACGAGCCGACCGTCGTCGCGCCGGACGAGGCCGTGCTCCACGTAGTGGCGCAGGTGGCGCGGATCCGCCAGCGGGTTCGCGGCGAGCCACTCGTCGAGGGGCTCCTGCACGGTGGCGTAGGAGGCGTCGGCGAACGCGGCCAGCATCGCCGGCAGCTCGCGGGTGCAGAAGTCCGTGTCGGGGACGTCGGGCGCGAGGTCGACCAGGACCAGGTGGTCGACGAGATCCGGACGCTCCGCGGCGCACACCGAGGCGGCCATGGCTCCCATCGAGTGCCCGACCAGGTGGGCGCGACCGAGTCCGAGGGCGGCGATCACCGCCGCCACGTCGTCGGCCAGCGCGATCGCCGTGTACTCGTCGGCCCAGGGGGTCCGGCCGTGCCCCCGCTGGTCGACCGCCAGGACGTGGAAGGCGTCGCCGAGGCCCTCGGTGAGGGTGTCCCACTCGCGGGCGTGACCCATGATCCCGTGGAGCACGACGACCGCCGGTGCGGCGGCATCGCCGAGCTCGCGGACGTGGAAGGAGAGCCCGTCGACCACCACGATGCGGTCCCGGGCGTCGTCACCGGCCACGACCGTCGTCCCGGTGGGCATCCTCGTCACCTCACTTCCTCGCCGCGAGGACGAGGTTGGCTCCGGTGTCGGCGGCCAGCACCGGGTCGCGGAACCCGGCGTCGGCGAGCAGGCGCAGCCGCACGGCCGGGCCGCCCTGGGTCCCGAGGCCGTAGGCCCCGGGCTGGGCCAGCGAGCCCGGGGTGCACACGGACGTCGAGATCGCGTAGTCGAGGCGTACCGACGGGTTGCCGATGCCGTCGACGAGCCGGTCGAGCGACCAGGGCTCGACGACGACGAGGATGCCGTCGTCGGCGAGGACCTCGCGGGCGCGCCGGAGCGCCGCCGGCGGGTCGCCCATGTCGTGCAGCGCGTCGGAGAAGAGCACGACGTCGAAGGGCCCCGGCCCGATCTCGACGGCGTCGGCGACGACGAAGCCCACGCGGTCGTCCACCCCGGCCTCGATCGCCGCGGCGCGGGCGGTGAGGATCGAGGGCGTGTGGACGTCGAAGCCGGTGACGCTGCACGCGGGCCAGTGGCCGGCGACCTGCAGGCTCGACGGGCCGCGGCCGCAGCCGACGTCGGCCACCCGGGCGCCGCTCTCCAGCCGGTCGACGAGCCCGTCGACGGCGGGGAACCACACCGACGCCATCTCGTGGGTGTAGGCCGTGCGGAAGAAGCGTTCGACGCCCTCGAACATGGAGGCCGGGAGGGTGGCGTAGTCGATGCCGCCGGACCCGCGGAAGGCGGCCGCCAGCTGCTCGAGGGTCAGGTACTGGCCGGTGACGATCTCCGCGGCGCCGGCGAGGTAGGCCGGGGAGTCGGCCACCGAGAGGACCGCGGCGTGCTCGACGGGCAGCTCGTAGGTGCCGGTCGTCGCGTCGTGGGTGACGTAGCCCGAGACGGTCTGGGCGGCGAGCCACTCGGCGACCAGGCGCGGGTGGAGGCCGGTCCGCGCGGCGAGCTCGCCGTCGGTCAAGGGTCCGGCGCCGGTCAGGGCCGCGTAGAGACCGAGTCGGTCGCCGATGACCGTCATCGCGGTGGTCGCGGCGCCGGCGAGGTCGGTGAGGTACCGCTCGACGAAGGCCTCGACGCGGGCCTCGTCCACGACAGGGTCGGTGTGCTGCAGGGTGTCGGTGCTCATGTCCGGGACGGTGCCGCGCGCTCCTTGCTGGGCACCTGCTCGCCACCTGCCGTGGGCTGACCGCCGCTCCGGCGAACGGCGAGCGCGGACACCGCGAGGGCGACGGCCTCGGCGCGCCCGGCGGGTGGAGGGGGGACGGGCCCGTCGGTGCTGGCCGCGATGCGTCGCCGGAGCCTGTCGTCACGTTCCCGGTGGGCCCCGAGGATCGCGGGAGCGAGCGGGTCACGGTCGGCGGCGGCGAGCAGCGCCGCGGCCCGCCCCGGATCGTCGAGCTCGACCAGGAGCTCGGCGGCCAGCCGCAGCGTGGTCCACACCTGCGGCCACATCCCGAGGCGGCGCAGCGATCCGAGGAGCTCCCGCAGCGCCTCGCCGGCCTCGGCGAGGCGGCCCAGCCGCAGCAGGACCGCGGCCCGCCCGACCCCCGCGACCTCGCGGTTGAACGTGTCGCCGCGCTCGTCGTTGCGGTGGTGGGCGAGCTCGAACCAGCCCAGCGCGGCGTCCGGGTCGGTCTCGGCGGCGAGCTCGCCGCGGGTGTACGCGACGAACCCGTCCACCTCGCCGACCTCGGCCAGCAGCCCGGTGTGGGCCTGCAGCCACGCCTCCGCAGTGGTGCGGTCGCCGGTGAACAGGCGGATCAGCGCCGCGTTGCAGATCGCGGTGGCACGGACCCAGTCGGGCGCCCCCGGGTGCGCGAGCAGCTCGTGGACGTCGGACTCCACGGCGGCCGCGTCGCCCGTGTACATCCTGCTCATCGACCGGAACCACCACCCGGCCCAGCGGTCGGGGTGGTCGTGCGGCAGCCGCTGCAGGGCGGACGTCAGGAGCTGCTCGCCACGCGCGGTGTCCCCACGCAGCCACGCCGCCCCGCCCGCGGCGACGGCGCACCGCGCGGCGCCGGCGTCGGCGTCGTCGTCGGCGGCGGCGGCCGGCGCGCCGTCGAGCCGCGCCAGCTGCTCGAGCAGGTCGAGGTGCGGATCGTCGGACACGGCCACGGCCAGCGGCACCGCCAGCCGCCCCGCGACGTCCCACCGCTCCTGCTCGACCGCGCGCGCCAGGGCCTCCGCGAGGTTGGCCCGCTCGCGACGCAGCAGGCTCGCCGCGTCGGGCGAGCGCTCGTCCTGGCGCGCGCGGACGGTGTCGACGTGCGCCTGCATCCACTGCGTGTGCGCCTCGACCGCGCCCTCGCGCCGGGTGGGGTCCAGGTGCCCCAGACCGGCCCGGCGCATCGTCTCGAGCACCCGGAACCGCGGGGGGTCGGCGGTGTGGTCGGCCACCACCATCGACGCCTCGACGAGCTCGGCGAGCGCGCCCTCGGCGTTGCCGTGCGGGGCGAGGAAGGTCAGCGCGTCGGGCCCGAAGCCCCCGCGGCAGACGACCACCCGGTCGAACAGCGCCCGGGCGTCGGGCCCGAGCAGCCGGTAGGACCACTCCACGGTGGCGCCGAGGGCGGTCGACCGGTCCCCGCCGGCGGTGGGCTCCAGGACCGCCAGCCCGCCGGCCAGCCGCTCCCGCAGGCCGGTCACGCCGAACACCGCCTCGCGCCCGGCCGCGAGCTCGACCCCGAGCGGTAGGCCGTCGACCAGGGCGCACACGGCCTCGACCGTCGGCGCGGCGGCGTCGAAGTCGCCGCGCAGCCGGGTCGCCCGGTCGACGAACAGCTCCACCTGCTCGGGCGGGGCGAGGGGCGCGAGCCGCAGGACCCGCTCGCCGGGCACGCCGAGGCGCTGCCGCGACGTCGCCACCAGCCGCACCTGCGGGCACGACGCCAGCAGGAGGACCGCCAGCCGGCCGGCCGCCGCTCGGACGTGCTCGCAGTTGTCCAGGCCGAGCACGAGCGGCTGCGCCCCGATCACCTCGGCGACCGCGGCGGCGGCCCCTGCGGGCGCCGCCTGCAGCCCGAGCCCGGCCGCGACGGCCGTGGCGACGTCCCCGGAGGCGAGCACCTCGCCCAGGGCGACCAGGACCGTCGCCTCGGCGTCCGGTCGCCGGTCGAGGAACTCGCGCAGGAGCCGGGTCTTGCCGATCCCGCCCGGGCCGGTGATCGTCACCAGCCCGGGGGACGCGACCGCCTCCGCCAGCCGCTCGAGCTCCGTGGCCCGGCCGACGAACCGGTCGGGCGGCGCGTGCCGGCGCCGGACCACCGGCGCGGCCGGCAACCGGCCGCGGGGGGCACCGCCGTCCTCGGTGCGCAGACGCTGGGCCAGCTCCGTCATCTCCGGGCCGGGATCCAGGCCGGACGCGTCGGCCAGGGCACGGCGGTAGGCGTCGGCGACCGCCAGGGCATCGGCGGTCCGCCCGTCGCGGTGCAGCCCGCGCATGAGCAGCAGCTGCATCCGCTCCCGCAGCGGGTGCGTGCGGGCCGCGTGCTCGAGCTCGGGGAGCACGTCGACGACGGGCTCGAGCGACAGGCGCAGCTCCAGCCAGTCGGCGAGCAGGTGGGCGCGCCACTCCACCAGGCGCGCCACGTCGGGGGCGAACGCGAGACGGTCGGCCACGTCGCCCAACGGCTCTCCCCGCCACAGGCCGAGCGCCTCGGCGAGCAGCGAGGCCGCGGCGGCCGGCGGGCTCTCGCGCGCCCGGCGCGCCCACCGGCTCGCGAGGCCGACGTCGACGTCCTCCGGTGCGACCCGCAGCCGGTAGCCGCCGGCCTCGAGGACCACGCGGTCGCGTCCGACGAGCCTGCGGATGCGGGAGACGTAGGTCTGCAGGTTCGAGCCCGCGCCCTGCGGCGGGCCCTCGGGCCAGAGCAGGTCGACCAGCTCGCCCACCGGAACCGTCCGGCCCGGCGACAGGGCGAGCCGCGCCACCACCGCCCGCAGCGTCGCCCCGGGCACCGGCACGACCCGGCCGTCGACCCGGATCTCCACCGGTCCGAGCAGCGCGACGCGAAGGTCCTCGGCCACGTCTCATTGTGGGCGCGCGGAGGTCTCGTGGCGGTCAGGGCACGACGGCGGGCCCGACACACCGTTGGGCCTCGTGCCTGCGCGGGGAGGAACCGCCGGGCTGCCGTCGGCGCCTTGTGACGGGTCCCGGGGTCCACGACGCTGGCCTCGGGGGGGACCGGCTGGAGGAGGCCAAGGCCCCGTGGACGGAGACGTCGCGCGCCCGAGGGAGGCGTCCGTGCTCGCGCACACGGAGTACGGGCGCTTCGCGGAGCTGATCGAGCGCTTGCCGCCCGAGGCGTGGACGCTCCCGACGGAGTGCGCGCCGTGGGACGTGCGGCTGCTCGTGGCGCACGTGGTCGGAGCGACGGAGGCCAACGCCTCGCCCCTGGAGATGGCCCGGCAGCTGCGGCGTGGACGCCGTGGCCTGGCGATCGAGGTCGACCCGGTCAGCGCGGTGCAGGTCGAGCACCGCCGCCGGGTCGACCCGCCGGTGCTGGCGGCACGGTTCCGCGCCGCGATCGAGGACGCGGTCCGGTGGCGTGCGCGGTGGTCGCGATCCGCCGGCGCGGTGCCGTTGCGGGTCGGCGCGCCCGTGCACGAGACGTGGCGGCTGCGCTACCTGATGGACGCGGTCTACACCCGCGACGTCTGGATGCACCGCGTCGACCTGTGTCGCGCGACGGGCCAGGAGCCGGCGCTCTCCGCCGACCACGACGGGCGGATCGTCGCGGACGTCGTCGCCGACTGGGCGGCGCGCCACGGACGGCCGTTCGTCCTGACGCTGTCGGGTCCGGCCGGTGGTCTATTCGCCCGGGGCGCCGGCGGGCCGGAGCTGACGACGGACGCCGTGGAGTTCTGCCGTGCCGTCTCGGGCCGGCAGGTCGCTCCCGGTGACGAGCCCGAGGGCACCGGGGCGCGCCTGCTGGCGACCCCGGTGCCCTTCTGACCGGCCCAGTGGAATCAGGCACGGCCCGCCACGAGCGCCCCGGTCGGGATCGGGGCGACGGCGGAACCGCGGTAGCCCTCGATCACCAGCTCCCGCGTCGCCATGTTGACCCAGCCGAGGTGCACCACCCCGATGCGGCCGAGCTCGGCGAGCGCGGCGTCGCCGGTGCGGTAGGTCGCGCCGCACTCGATCGTGAAGCGGACGTCGGGCCAGGCGAAGCCGGGATCGAGGAACACCTCCAGCGGGGGCATCACCATCCCGGCCGGCGGGTGGGCGTAGCCGAACACGTCCGCGCTGAGCGTCCCGGCCTCCGAGGTGACCACCTCGCGGGCGTCGACCACGCCGACGCCGTCGGGCCGGATGACGAACTCGTCGACGCCGCGGACGAGGGCGCCGGCGGGCTCGCCCGCGACGATGGTGCCCGCGAAGGTGTTGTGCATCCGGATGCCCTCGGGCAGGAGCCCGACGGTGACGAGCTCGGTGAGCCGGCCCTCCATCCGGAACAGGCGGTCGTCGGGGCGGTGGCGCGAGCGGTGGTCGGCGAGGTCGTCGGCGAGGTGGTCGGCGAGGTGATCGGACAGGTGGTCAGACATCGGCGGTCTCCTTCGGCGGTTCGAACGTGGCGAGCAGCTCCTCGAGCTCGCTCTGCGTCATGGCGGGCACCGGGTCGGCCGCGGGCGCGGTGCGCAGCGTCTCCACGGCGCGGTCGAGGCCGCGGTGGATCGGCGGGAGGTGGGAACTGAGGACCGTCGTCGGCTCCAGGCGTCGCAGCTGCTCCAGCGCGTGCCCCAGGGCGGTCGGGTCGGTCATGGTGACCCACGGGCTGTCGACGGTGGCCCACGCGATCTGGTGGGGGGCGAGGACCTCGGGCGGGATGTCGTCCGCGCGGTGGGCCGCGGCCAGCTCGGGCGACGGCAGCGGTGCGCCGAAGCAGTCGGAGCTGAACAGCGCGCCGCTGTGGTCGTCGAGGAGCCCGACGGTGGCCGGGCTGTCGAACAGCGGCGGCCGGATCGCCCGCAGGTTGCGGTCGCCGACGTTGACGGTGTCGCCGGGGTTGACCAGCCGCACCCGGTCCAGCGGGAAGGGCGCGCCGGGCATGAGACGGCCGACGGCCATGAACGTCGTGAGCACCGTCGCCTGCGGTGCGAGGTCGAGCAGTCGGCGCAGGTTGCCGGAGTGGTCGAGGTCCTCGTGGGTCAGCCAGATCCAGCGCAGCGTCTCCGGTCGCAGGAGCGAGCCCAGCGCGTCGAGGAACTCGTCGGAGAGCACGGCGGTGCCGGTGTCGACGAGCACCGGTTCCGCGGCCCGGATGACGAACGCGTTCATGCCGAGGACGCCGGCGCCCGGGACCGGCCAGTAGGTGGGGACGACGTGGGTGTCGGGGGTGGCCGCGTAGGGCTCGCCCAGCTCGGGTTGCATCTCTCCTCCCGACACGCCGGGGTCGGTCGGCGTGTCGGGCTCCAGCGTCGACCGCGGCGTCGGGGTCACGGAGCCGTGCCGTGCCCCCAGACAACGCGGGCGACCACCCAGTCAGGGCCGGGCGGACAGCACCGCCGCATGGGCCTCGAGGGCCGCCCGGTCGGCGCTGCCCGTCTTGCGGAGCAGGCTCGCGACGTGCTTCTCCACCGTGCGCGGTGAGAGGACGAGGGCCTCGGCGATACCGTTGTTGGTCAGCCTCCTGCCGAGAAGCCGCAGCACGTCGACCTCGCGGCTGCTCACCCCGAGGGCCAGCAGCTCGTCCGGTACCGAGGACGTCCCGCGGCCGCGTCGCGGGACCGGGCCCCCGACGGCGCGCAGGCCGGTACGGCAGGACGTCGCGAGCCGCGGGCGGTCGTGGTCGGCGAACCAGCGCACCGCCGCCTGCAGCCACCCGACCGGGTCGCCCCAGCCGTCCCGGTGGGCGGCCGGCGCCGCGAGCCACCCCACGAGGTGCACCAACCACTCACCGTCGACGTAGGCGCCGAGGTCCGCGACACCGGCGACGAAGCGCTCCTCGGCGGCCCGCGGGTCGCGCGGGCCCCGCCACACCGCCTCGGCCGTCCGGACGAGGGCCCGGTTGAACCGGGTGTCCCCGCCCGGTGCCGACGCGGCGTCGGCGACGGTGTCGGGATCGCCGCCGGTGACGGCGTGCAGCAGCGCCCACAGCCCCCAGTGCGGGAAGTGGTGCCCGGGCACCGCGCGCAGCGCCACGACGGCGCGGTCCAGGGCCGCGCGCGCCTCCGCCGGCTCGCCGCGGTGCAGCGCGAGCATGGCCCGCACGCGCCCCCACTCCCCCGCCTCGATCTCCGGATCGCCGGGCGCGCACGCCCGCGCTCGGTCGAGGGCGCCTTCCATCGCCTCGACCGCGAGCTCGTGGGCGTGGGATCGCGCCAGGGTGAGCAGCGCCGGCGCCAGCACCGAGGAGCCGATCCGGCGTGCCGTGGCGATCGCACGGCCGGCCGCCTCGCGTCCCTCGGCGACCCGCTGGCGGGCCACGAGCGCCTCGGCGAGGTGGAAGTCGACCACGGCGAGCGTGGCCGCGGCACCGGTCTCGATCGCGGCGGCACGGGCCTGCCCCAGCCGGTCGGTGCGCATGGTGTCGAGCAGGTCGACGGTGCCGAGCTCGTGCAACGCCCGCGCCCGGGAGGCGGCGAGCCCGTGTCGCTCGGCGAGGTCGAGCGCGGTGGTGAAGGCCTGCTCGGCGGCCTCCACGTCGCGGAGGCGGGCCGCCCGGCCGACCACCTCCCAGGCCTCGCAGGCCGCATCCGGCGCGAGCCGGCCGGAGCGGATCGCCGCGCGGGCGGTCGCCTCCGCCTGCTCGGGGTCACCGGCGGAGACGTCCACCTGGGCGCTGAGGACGGCCGCGGAGGCGGTGTCGACGGCGCCGGCGCGCACCGCGTGCCGGCGCGCCTCGACGTAGCGACCCGCGATGAGCAACGCCCGCCCGAGCGCGAGCTCGAGCTCGAGCAGCCGGGCCGGCGCGTCGGCGCGGGCGCGCCGTTCGTCGAGCGCCGGCACGCCGCGCTCCAGGGCCGCGTCGACATCACCGGCGAGGGCGTGCGCGGCCACGAGCTCCTCGAGTGCGAGCAGGCTGTCCTCCGGATCGAGCAGCTCCAGGGCCCGTTCGAGGTGGGTGGTGGCCGTCGCCAGGGCGCCGCGCCGCAGCTCCCGGCCGCCGAGCTCGGTCAGGAGCCGGGCGGTGCGCCCGCGGTCGCCGGCCATGTCGGCGAGCTGCGCCCCGAGCGCGCACCACGGTCCGGGCAGGCCGGGGTGGACGTCGTCGACGGCGTCGAGGGCCCGTCGCGCGAGCACGGCACGTTCCGGAGCGAGCAGCAGGGCGGCGATGTGGTCGCGGATGAGTGCGTGGCGGAAGCGCAGGGCGCCGGGGTCGTCCGGGTCGGCGGCGAGGAAGCCCGCGTACGTGGCCTCCCGCAGTGACGCCAGGACCACGTCAGGCGCGAGCCCGGTGACCCGGGGCAGCAGGTCCCACGCGACGCGGCGCCCCAGCAGGGACGCGGCCTGCAGGACGCCCTGGGTGCGCGGGTGCAGCGCGGTGAAGCCCGCCGTGACCGCGTCGGCGAGCGTCGGCGGCACGGTGACCCGCAGACGGCGCTCGATCACCTGCCAGCCGCCGTCGACCGGCAGCAGGGCGCCGGATCGCCGCAGGCCGGCGAGCAGCTCCTCGACGAGGAACGGGAGGCCGTCGGCGCGCTCGCGCACGAACTCGAGCAGCCCCGTGACGACTGCGTCCACCCCCAGACACAGCCGCACCATCCGCTCGACGTCCGCTCCCGACAGCGGGAGGAGCTCGACGAGGCGCGCCGTGCGCGTGTCGCCCCACCGCCGGGCCCGGCCGTGGGCGTCGCCTCCCGGGCGGAGGGTCACGAGGCACCCTGCGCCGTGGTCGGCGGAGTGGGCCAGCAGGTGATCAAGGGCGGCCACCGTCTCCAGGTCCGCCCAGTGCAGATCCTCGACGACCAGCAGTGCGCCCCCGCCGCCCGCGGCCTCGCGCAGCAGCCGCAGCACGGCCTCCGCCACCTCGGTCGGGGTGGACACGTCGCGTCCACCCGCGGGGCGGTCGAGCACCGTGCGCGCCGCCGCGAGCGCCGCACCCCGAGGGGCTCCGGCGCGCTCGGCAGCTGCCACGGCCTCGACGAACGGGCCGAACGGCACGCCCGCGACCTCCACGCACCGCCCGCCCAGCACCGTGAGCCCCCGCGCACGGGCCGCGTCGCGCGCCTCGTCGACCAGCCGCGACTTCCCGGCACCGGCCTCCCCGAGCAGGACCGTGCCGCCCCCGAAACCGCGCGCCGCGGCCGCGACCGTCTCGTGGACCGCGACCAGCTCGGCGTCCCGCCCGACGACCCGCGGGCAGAGGAGCTGCTCCACCACGTGAGTGTCTCGGCAGGCCTCCGGCCCGACAAGCCACGACAGCGGCCGGGTGCGAGCCCGTCGCCCTGCCGGCCCGGGACCAACGGCCGTTCCCCGCGTGAGGGCCTCGCCGAAGCATCCGGGCCGATGACGACCTCGCCGTCACCCCTCGCCGAGCAGACCGCTCTCCCGCTCGGCCGCTGGCCGGCACCGGTGGCGCGGCCCGCGGCCACACGGGTGCGCCCTCTCTGGGTGCCGCGGATTCCTACCTGGGTGGCGACGCCGATCCGCGGGCATCTCCTCGCCGCGACGCTGGACGACACCGATCGAGGAGGAAGCCGACATGTACGTCCGCATCGTGACCTTCCGCCTGTGGGGCACCACCGGCGACCAGTACCGGCAGCACGCCGAGGAGATCGCGCCGGCGTTCCTCGCGTGGCCCGGCCTGCACTCGAAGATCTGGCTCGCCGACCCGGAGCACCACGTCTACGGAGGGGTCTACGTCTTCGCGTCCCGGGCCGACGCCGACGCCTCCCGTGAGACCGAGATCTTCAGGCGCATGCAGACCGACCCGACCTTCGCCGACCTGACCATCCGCGAGTTCGACACCCTCGCCGCCCCGACCAGCGTCACCGCACCCGAACTCGTGCGCAGCTGAGTCCGCGCGGGGAGGCAGGCGCACCACCCGCGGCCTCCCACCCCCCGACCCGGACGAAACGGTCCTCCGACCCCGTGGGCGGGGACCGTCGGCCGTGTCGCGCCCGGCGTCGGGCACGCGAGGGTGCAGCCATGGACGTCAGCCTGGTCTATGTCCTCGTCATCGTGATCCTCTGGCTCATCGTGGGCCTGTCCACCGCCTGGTGGATGGTCCGCCTCGGCCACGACTGGAAGTGGCTCTTCGTGGCGGTGGCGCTGGGGCCGTTGTTCGTCCCCGCTGCGCTGGAGCGGGTGGAGCACCGCGCCCGGCTGGCCGCGTCCGGCCCGGAGGCCGTGCCCGTGCGGCAGGCCGGGGATCCGGGTCAACCTCGGGTGCTGGTCGGGCTGGACGGGTCGCCGGAGTCGGAGCGCGCCCTCACGACGGCGCTGGCCCTGCTCGGCCCGCAGCGCGGGATGGTCGTCCTGGCCGAGGTGGTTCCCTACGAGGCGGCGGACGACGACACCCGCGAGGTGCTCGACGCCGCCACCCGGCGCCTCGCGACGGCGGCCGCCCGCGCGAGCGCACGCGGAATCACGGTCCACCACGAGGTGCTGGCCGGCTCGCCGGGCGCGGCGCTGCGCCGGTTCGCCGAGGAGCAGGACATGGATCTGCTCGTGGTCGGCCGGCGCGGACGAGGGCTGTCGCGACGGTTGCTGGGCAGCGTCTCGGCCGACGCCGTCCACCACTCGCCCGTGCCGGTGCTCGTCGTCGAACCGACACCCACGCCACGCGACACCACCGAGACCGACCGGACGGCGCCCGCCGACCGCACCACCGGCGAGGGGCCGACCCGCGCGACCGAGCCCCCGTCGGACACGAGCAGCCCCGTCTCGTGATCACGTCGTGGCGGCGGGGCCGCCCGGTGCTCCACGAGGTCGTCCCATGACCACGTCGACGTCACCCTCCCGGACCGCGCACCACGGGCTGGCCGTCCACGAGGTCGTGCTCGTGCTCGGCACGGATCTCCATCGCGGCCTGACCGAGCAGGAGGCCGCACGACGGCGCGCGACGTTCGGACCGAACACGCTGCCCGCACCCCGCGGGACAGGGCTCCTGATGCGGGTCCTGCGGCAGTTCCACCACCCCCTGATCTACGTGCTCCTCGCCGCCGGCGCCATCACCGCGGCGCTGGCCGAGTACATCGACTCCGCGGTGATCCTCGGCGTGGTGGTGATCAACGCGATCATCGGGCTGATCCAGGAGTCCCGGGCCGAGGCCGCGCTCGAGAGCCTGCGGTCCATGGTGCGGACGGAGACCACCGTCGTCCGGGACGGGCGCGAGCGGACCATGCCGTCCGAGGAGCTCGTGCCCGGCGACCTCGTCGTGCTCGAGGCGGGGGACAAGGTGCCCGCCGACCTGCGCCTGGTCCGGGCCGTCGAGCTGCGGGTGGACGAGTCCGCGCTCACCGGTGAGTCGGAGCCGGTCACGAAGGACGAGGTCGTGCTGCCCACGGCGCTCCCGGTGGCCGACCGGTGCAACATGGCCTACTCCGGCACGCTGACCACCACCGGGAGCGGCGCGGGGATCGTGGTCGCGACCGGCGCCGGCACCGAGCTCGGGGAGATCCACCGCCTGGTCGGCGCCGCCGAGACCCTGGCGACGCCGCTGACGAGGAAGCTCGCCGACTTCAGCAGGATCCTCACCGTCGGCATCCTGGCGCTGGCCGCGGTCACCTTCGCGATCGGGCTGGTGCGCGGACACGACGCGGTGGAGACGTTCACCGCCGCCGTCGCCCTCGCGGTCGGCGCGATCCCCGAGGGGCTCCCGGCCGCGGTGACGATCACCTTGGCCATCGGCGTGACCCGGATGGCCCGCCGACGGGCGGTGATCCGGAGGTTGCCGGCGGTCGAGACCCTGGGCGGCACGACCGTCATCTGCTCGGACAAGACCGGGACCCTCACCGAGAACCAGATGACCGTGCGCACGGTGTGGACGCCGGAGGGCCGGTTCGACGTCACCGGCACGGGCTACGCCCCCGTCGGCGAGGTGCGCGACCGGCACGGCGCTCCGGCGGCGCTGGACGACGAGCACGCGCTGCGCTGGTCGCTGCTGGCCGGAGCCGCCTGCAACGACGCCGCCCTGAGCGGCGAGGACGAGCGGTGGGCCGTGGTCGGCGATCCCACCGAGGGCGCGATGCTGGTGGTGGCGGCCAAGGCCGGCCTCGGCGCCGAGACGGTGAAGGAGCTGCTGCCCCGGCGGGCGACCATCCCGTTCAGCTCCGAACGCGGCTACATGGCGACGCTCCACCGCGACACCGTGGCCGGACCACCGACGGCCCACCGCGTGCTGGTCAAGGGCGCCGTGGAACGGGTGCTGGACCGGTGCGACGGGCAGATGCACGCCGACGGCACCGTCCAGCCGCTCGACCGCGTCGCGGTGCACCGCGCGGCCGACGATCTCGCCGGCCACGGGCTGCGGGTGCTGGCAACGGCCGTGCGCCCCGCCTCCGCGCCGACCGGACCCGACCAGGAGTTCACGGAGGACTCGCTGGGCAACGACCTGATCCTCACCGGGCTGCAGGCCATGCTGGATCCGCCGCGTGCGGCCGCCACCGCGGCGGTGGCCGCGTGCCGCACGGCCGGGATCGCGGTGAAGATGATCACTGGCGACCACGCCACGACGGCCACGGCCATCGCCCGCCAGGTCGGCCTGCTCGACGGGCACGAGCGGGGTCGGGCGGCAGTGTTGACCGGAACCGACCTGGCGGCGCTGCCGGACGAGGAGTTCCCCGACGCCGTGGACCGCGCCTCGGTGTTCGCCCGGGTGTCGCCGGAGCAGAAGCTGCGGCTGGTCGAGGCGCTGCAGGCCCGGGGGCACGTGGTGGCGATGACCGGCGACGGCGTCAACGACGCCCCGGCGCTGCGGCAGGCCGGCATCGGCGTGGCCATGGGGGAAGGTGGCACCGAGGTGGCCAAGGACGCCGCCGACATGGTGCTCACCGACGACGACTTCGCCACCATCGAGGCCGCGGTGGAGGAGGGCCGGGGTGTCTTCGACAACCTCACCAAGTTCATCACCTGGACGCTGCCGACCAACATCGGCGAGGGCCTGGTCATCCTCGCCGCGATCGTGGCCGGCGCGGCGCTGCCGATCCTGCCCACCCAGATCCTGTGGATCAACATGACGACCGCGGTGGCGCTCGGCCTGATGCTCGCGTTCGAGCCCAAGGAGGCCGGGATCATGACCCGGCCACCCCGCGATCCCCGGCGGCCACTCCTCACGCGTGCCCTGGTGGTGCGCATCCTGCTGGTGTCGACCCTGCTGGTCGCCGGCTCGTGGTGGCTGTTCGCCTGGGAGCTCGCCCACGGGGCGACCCTGGCCGAGGCCCGGACCGCGGCGATGAACGTGTTCGTCGCGGTCGAGGCGTTCTACCTGTTCAGCTGCCGCTCCCTGACCCGCTCGGCCTGGCGGATCGGGTTCTTCTCCAACCGCTGGATCCTCGTCGGCGTCACCGTGCAGGCCCTCGGCCAGGCCGCGATCACCTACCTGCCCGCCATGAACACGATCTTCGACACGGCTCCTCTCGGCGGGGACGTGTGGCTGCGCATCCTGCTCGTCGCCGCCGCCGCGAGCCTCGTCGTGGCCGTCGACAAGCGTCTGCGGAGGGGCCGCGAGGGCACACGGCCGGAGCGGGCACCCCGGGCCGCGTCGCGGACGTGACTCCGGATGGCCGCCGACACGCCCCGCCGGCTCCTGGTCGCGACCGATCTGTCGGACCGGGCGGGCCCGGCCCTGCGCCGGGCCGTCCAGCTCTCGGGGGAGGTCGACGCCTCCCTCACCGCCCTCCACGTCGTCCCCGCGCGACTGTCCGCGACTCCGGGCGTCGACCTGGCGGAGATCGCCCGCGCGTGTCTCGCCACCCACCTCCACCAGCACATCGGCACGACTCCGGTGGCCACCGTGGTGCGCCGGGGCCGTGTGGTGTGCGAGATCGTCGCCGAGGCCGCCGAGCGCGGTGCCGACCTGCTCGTGGTCGGAGCACACGGCGAGCACTGGCTGGGCGGTCCCGCCCTGGGCAGCACACCCGAGAACCTGGTCCGGGCCGCCGAGGTCCCCGTCCTCGTGGTCAGGGGTCCGGTCGACGGCGCCTATCGCAGGGTCGTGCTCGGGTTCGACCCCTCGCCGCTCGCGGCCGAGGCCGCCCACCTCGCGTGCGCGCTGAGCCCGAACGCCGAGCACCTCGTCGTGCACCTCGACGCCGTCATCGGCGAGACGCTGTTGCGGCTGCACGGCACGTCCGAGGAGGACCTCGCCCAGCTCCGCCGGGTCAGCACCGAGCGCGTCCGTGGCCTCGTCGAACGGCTGGCGGGCGAGCTGGACCCGGCGCCGAGCCGCGTCCTGATCGGGTCCGGTCGCCCCCAGGCCCGCCTCGCACCGCTGAGCCGGCGCCTCGGTGCCGACCTCGTCGCACTCGGTACGGGCGATCGGTCGGCGCTGGGCTACGCCCTGCTCGGCAGCGTCGCCCAGCACGTCCTGCGCGAGGCGACGGCGGACGTGCTCGTCGTCCCGGCCACCGGAGAGGGTTGACCGTGGACCTGCACGCGTTCCCGCTCGTCGCGGTCATCCTCGCCCTGGCTGCTGCGGTCGGGCTTCTCGCCGTCCGGCTGCGACAGCCGCTGATCGTCGCGTTCATCGGTGTCGGCGTGCTGGTCGGCCCGGTCGGCACGGGGTGGGTGGTGGCCGACGGCACCATCGAACTGCTGGCGCGGATGGGCATCGCGATCCTGCTGTTCCTGGTGGGGCTGCGCCTCGACCCGCACCTCATCCGCAGCACCGGACCCGTCGCGCTGGCCACCGGGCTCGGTCAGGTGTTCTTCACGTCGGTGTTCGGCTACCTGATCGCGATCGCGCTCGGCATGGACGTCGTCACCGCGCTCTACGTCGCGGTGCGCTCACCTTCTCCTCCACGATCATCATCGTCAAACTCCTCTCCGACAAGCGCGAGCTCGACCAGCTCCACGGTCGGATCGCGGTCGGGTTCCTCATCGTGCAGGACATCGTCGTCGTCCTGGTGATGATCGCGTTGACCGCCTTCGGACAGCCCCTCGGCGACGACCTCGCGCCCGGCATCCTGGGGATGGTCGGCAGGGGGCTCGGCCTCCTGGTCGGCGTCGGGCTGCTCATGCGCTACGTCCTGCCCCGGCTGCTGCACCACATCGCCCGGTCCCAGGAGCTCCTCGTCCTCTTCGGCGTCGCCTACGCCGTGTCGGTCGCCGTGGTCAGCGAGGCGCTCGGCTTCAGCTCGGAGGTCGGTGCCTTCCTGGCCGGGATCTCGCTGGCCCCCACGCCCTACCGTGCCGCCCTCGGTGCACGACTGGTCAGCCTGCGCGACTTCCTGCTGCTGTTCTTCTTCCTCGACCTCGGCGCCAGGCTCGAGTTCACCGACGCCGCCGCGCAGCTCACCGAAGCACTCGTCTTCTCCGTGTTCGTACTCGTCGGCAACCCGCTGATCGTCGTGCTGATCATGGCCGCGATGCGCTACCCGGTCCGTGTGGGCTTCCTGGCCGGGCTCACGGTCGCCCAGATCTCCGAGTTCTCCCTCATCCTGGCCGCGCTCGGGCTCGGCCTGGGCCACATCACCAACGCCACCGTCAGCCTGATCACGGTGGTCGGCCTGATCACGATCGGCGGGTCCACCTACCTGATCATGTACTCGCACCCGCTCTACGAACGCGTCGGGCGCCGGCTCGCCGTGCTCGAGCGGGCCGGGGCCGACCGGGCCGACCGAACCGCCACCGAGGACGACGCCGACACCGACGTCATCCTGTACGGGATCGGACGGTTCGGCGCCCGCCTCGCCGACCAGCTCGGCCGCGCCGGTCACCGGGTGCTCGCGGTCGACCACGACCCGCAGAAGACGAAGGAGGGCGTCCGGCACGGCGTGTCCACCGTGTACGGGGGCGCCGAGGACGTCCATCTCCTCGAGACGCTGCCCCTGGCCCGCGCCCGCTGCGTCATCAGTGCCATCCCCGACCTCGAGACCAACCTCGCGCTGCTGCACAACCTCCGCCACCACGACTACCGCGGACCCGTCGCCGTGACGGCCTTCACCAGCCTCGACGCCGAGAGGCTCCGGGCCGCCGGCGCCGGCACGGTGCTCGAACCGTTCGCCACCGCCGCGACCGTGACCTCGGAAGCGATGGAGGAACTGCTCGAGGCCGGCGACGACCACGACAGACCCTCCTGATCGTCCGCGGATCGGGAGAGACGGCGGGGCTGCGTTGTACGCTGGCGTACATCGGCGCGCACGAGGGAGGACGGTCGGCATGGGTGCCCTGCGGACGCCGCGGGAGGCGTGGGTGGAGGAAGGGCTGCGCACGCTGGCGGTCGGTGGCGTCGACGCCGTGCGTGTCGAGGTCCTGGCCAAGGCGCTCGGCGTCACCAAGGGCGGCTTCTACGGCTACTTCGCCGACCGGGCGGCCCTGCTCACCACGATGCTCGAGGTCTGGGAGCGCGAGAGCGTCGACGACGTCCTCCGCCAGATCGAGGAAGCCGGCGGCGACGAGGTGGACAAGGTCCGCCTGGCCGGTCGGTTGACCTTCTCGAGCCACCGCCTCAGCCGCATGGACCTGGCCGTCAGGGACTGGGCCCGACGCGACGACCAGGCCGCCGAGCACCTCCGTCGCGTCGACAACCGGCGCATGCAGTTGCTGCGCGACGCCATCAGCACCTTCTGCGAGGACCCCGAGGAGGTGGAGGCGCGCAGCCTCCTCGCTTTCTGCGCCGCCATCGGGACCCACCTGGTCGTCGCCGACCACCCCGGCCTCACCCGTCCGCAGGTCCTCGGCCGTGCCTCGGACCTCGTCCTCGACCGCCGAGCGATGTCACCGGTCGAGGCGCAGGGCGAGCGCGACCAGTGGTGATCAACGGCTCGTGGCGCGTGCCGCCGCTCACGCTTCGTCGAGCAGCGTCGCCGCGTGGTCGGGGACGGCTCGGCCGAGCTCGCGGGCCGGGCGCACGTAGCCATCACCCGGCGGGCGGACCGGCAGCTCCGGGGCCGGCCGCTCGATCCGCGTCCACGGGATCGTGTCGAGCAGGTGGGCGATCACGTTCAGCCGAGCACGGCGCTTGTCCTCGGACTCCACGATCGTCCACGGCGCGACGTCGGTGTCGGTCGCGACGAGCATGTCGTCCCTGGCCCTGGAGTAGTCGTCCCAGCGGCTGATCGACTCCAGGTCCATCGGTGAGAGCTTCCAGCTCTTGAGCGGGTTGGCGAGACGCTCGCGGAAGCGGCGCTCCTGCTCGTCCGGGCTGACCGAGAACCAGTACTTGCGCAGCACGATCCCGTCTTCGATCAGCATCTCCTCGAAGATCGGGCACTGACGCAGGAAGCGGTGGTACTCCCCCGGCGTGCAGAAGCCCATCACGCGCTCGACGCCGGCGCGGTTGTACCAGGAGCGGTCCAGCAGCACGATCTCCCCGGCCGCCGGCAGGTGCGCGACATAGCGCTGGAAGTACCACTGCGTGCGCTCGCGCTCGGTCGGCGTGGGCAGGGCGACGATGCGTGCGACGCGGGGGTTCAGGTTCTCCACGACCCGCTGGATGGCGCCGCCCTTGCCGGCGGCGTCGCGTCCCTCGAAGATCACGACGAGCCGCGTGCCGGACGCCTTGACCCACTCCTGCATCTGGACCAGCTCGCCCTGCAGGCGCACCAGCTCGGCCTCGTACAGCTTCTTGGGAAAGCGCTTCGGCCTCTCCGCGGACGTCGTCATCGCCGTGACCCAGCTCTCGGATACCGTCACGCCGTCGGCGTAGCGGCGTGGGCGCCACGGGGCTGGCGGCCGTCGCCGTTCCCACGCCACCGGGCCGCCTTCTTCCCGGCCCTCCGGGCGGCCTTGCGGCCGGTCTTCGCGACCGACTTCGGCGAGGGTGGGTCGGCGCCGAGCAGGGCCTCGACCCACTGGGCCCGCGGGTCGGCGTCGACCAGTACGGCCTTGACCAACAGGGTCATCGGCACGGCCAGCAGCGCCCCGAGGGGGCCGAGGATCCAGGCCCAGAACAGCAGTGCGACGAAGGTGACGGTGGCCGACAAGCCCACCGAGTCGCCGACGAACCGCGGCTGGATCAGCGACTGGATGACCGCGTTGAGGATGCAGTAGACGATGACGACGGCGAGCGCGAGCTGCCACCCACCCGTGAGCAGCGCGAGCAGCGCCGGGGGCACGAGCCCGATGATGAAACCGATGTTGGGGATGTAGTTGGTGATGAACGCCAGCACGCCCCAGAGCAGGGCCAGCGGGATGCCCATGACGACCAGGGCGACGGTGTCGAGTACCGCGACGATGGCCCCGAACACGGTGGTCACCACCAGGTAGCTGCGGGTTCCGCGGGTGAACCCGCTGAGCGCCTCGGTCATGTGCGGGCGCTGCTGGTGGATCACCTGCATGCGGCGGGAGACGCTCCCCGACTCCGCGGTGAGGAAGAGCAGCAGCGCCAGGATGAAGATCAGCGTGCCGGCCACCGAACCCAGCCCGGAGAGCACGGCGCCGATCTGACTGACGAGCTTGTCGGGGTTCACCTGGTTCGCGAGACCGCCGGACTGCGTGGGGTCGATACCCAGCCGGGTGAGCTGCTGGCTCAGCGACGCGATCAGCTGCTGGGAACGTCCCGAGTTCTGCCCGAGCAGCGCCGCGAGCTGGCTGACCGAGGCGGCCAGGAACGCGCTGAGCAGCAGGATCGCCCCGAAGATGACCACGAGCAGCGACACGACCGCCGCCCATGTCGGCCAGCCCCGCCGCTCCAGCCAGGTCTTGATCGGGTAGATCGCGATCACGATGATCATGGCCAGCAGCAGGGGCCCGACCAGCCAGGAGACCCAGTAGAGCCCTGCAGCGGCGATGACGACCGCGGCGGCCCCGAGCAACAGCACGAGACCGCGCGGGATGCCGGGCCCAGCCTCGGACGTCCTCTGCGCCGCGGCCGGCGCCGTGGGCGGCACCGCGGCGGGCGACGGGTCATCCGCAGGCTCTGTGCGGTCCATGGTCGCTCCGTTCGATCGGGACGAGGGCGGTCCTCGCGGTGTCAGGACGCCCCGCTCCGGCCGTCGACGGCACAGGAGAACGTCCTGGACGCTGCGGGCCCACCGGCCCCGAGCCGGTCCCCGGCCCGCTTCCCTCCGGCGGCTCGCCCTCACCGGTCGAGGCGCAGGGCGAGAGCGGTCAGCTGTGAGCGACGGCTCGTGGCCGTCTTGGCCAACAACCGTTCGACGTGCTTCTCGACGGTCCGCGGCGAGACGTAGAGCCGTGCCGCGATCTCGCGGTTGCTGTGGCCCTCGGCCACCAGGGCCAGCACCTCGCTCTCGCGCGCGGTGAGGCCGATGCCGGCCCAGCGCTCGGGGGTCGGCGCGCGGTGGAGCGGGGGTGCGCCGGTGCGCCGGTGCAGGGAGCGGCAGGCGCGGGCCGGCGCGACGGCCCCCACCGACTCGAACACCGTGTGCGCCTCCTCGAGCCACCGGGCCGGGTCGCCCCAGCCGTCGTCGAGCGCGGCCTCCGCGGCGAGCCGCCGGGCCATGGCCTGCGGCCAGGGAGACGCCGCCAGCTCCCGGTCGGCGGCCTCGGCGAGGGCGCGCGCCCGCTCGGCCTCCCCCTCACGGCCGGCGAGGACCGCGGCGGCCCATCGGGCGCAGCCGCCGGCCACGGCGTCCACGACCGGCAACGAGGCGACCTCGCGCGTCACCTCGGCGGCCGCGGCGTCCCCGACGACGGCGAGCGCCAGGGCGTGCAGCCCGCGATAGGGGCTGCGGGCCGAGGACGACCGGGACGGGGCGAGCGCCTCCGCACGGGCGAACTCGTCGAGGGCGCCCTCGCGGTCCTCGACGGCGAGTGCGGCGACCGCGAGGAGGTTGCCGCGTCCCGACGCCTCGATCTCCGCATCAGCCTCCGGACGGGCCGCCTCGAAGGCCGCGTGCGCGGCCTCGCGGTGCCCCGCCACCGCGTCGACGCACCCGCCGATGATGCGGGCCAGGGGCACCAGCAGCCCGAGGCCGTGGCGCTCACCCGCCGTCGCCGCCCGTTCGGTCGCTTCCCGTGCCACCAGCCAGTGCGCCCGTTTCCAGGCCAGCACGGCCAGCTGGAGGTCCGTCGTCGCAACGAGTCCGACCGCGCCGAGGTCCTCGCCGAGCGCACGGGCGCGCTCGAGGTGATCGGTCGGTCCGCAGCGGATGACGTCGACGGTGCCGAGCTCGAGCAGCGCGCGCGCCCGCAACAGCTCGTCGCCGGCGAGCTCCGCCCGGGCCACGGCCGCGGAGAACAGCCCGGCCGCCTCGTCCAGGTCGGTCATGCGCCGGGCACGACCGCGCAGGAGGAGTGCCTCGGCCTCCCCGCCGGACCACGCGCACCGTACGGCGAGGCGTTGCGCGGCCGCGGCGTGCTCGGCCGCTTCGTCGAGACGGTGGCGCCCGAGGGCGATCTCCGCGCGCAGACAGGCGGTCCGCGCGAGGTCGGCGGGTCCGTCGGCGCCCAGGCGCTCGGCGGCGTCGAGGTGGGTAGCCGCAACGTCCCAGGCCGACCCGGCGACCGCCGCCGCGGCGAGGCGACGGTGGACCTCGGCGCGCTCCGCGAGCGGGGCGTCGAGCGCGTCGAGACGCGCGAGCAGGTGGGCACCGCGGTCGCGGATCCGCGCCGGATCCCCCGCGGCCGTGTCGGCGTCGAGCAGCGCGCGGTCGGCGTCGACGCGCTCGCGGGGGGACGGCGCGAGCGTGGCGGCCCGCTCGGCGTTCCGGACCGCCGACCCGACCGCGCCCTGCGCCAGCGCGCCCCGGCTCGCGGCGACCAGCAGCCTGAAGGCGAGGTCGGTGTGTGCGGCGCGCTCGGCGAGCTCGGCGGTCCGGGAGAGCGCCGGCGCCGCGGCGCCCGCGGGATCCTCGAGCAGGGCGGCCGCGTCGAGCACCTCGACCGCCCGGGCCGCGAGGTGCTCGACCCGCGCGGCCGGCATGCTCTCGAGCACCGCGTCGCGGACGAGGCCGTGGTGGAACCGCACCTCCGGTTCTCCGGGGACGAGCAGGGACGCGGCGGCGTCCTGGGCGATCGGTGGCTCCCGGTCGTCGAGCACGGCGGCCACGCTCGTCCACGGGGCGCCCTCACCGAGGACCGCGGCGGCCTCGACCGTGGTGCGGGACCGCGGATCCAGGACCGCGAGCCGGTCGGCGATGCTCCGCACCAGCGTCGCGGGGACCGCGGCCGGGACCGGGCGCGCCAGCTGCCACGTGACGCCACGGCGCACGAGCGCCCCGGCCGCCCGCCAGGCACCCAGGAGCTCCTCGACCACGAGGGGGACGCCGCCGGCGCGGGCGAGCACGGCGTGGGTCACCTCCGCCGCGACCCGTCCGGGAGCGAGGGTCGCGGCGACCATGGCGCAGACGTCCTCGGGCCCGAGCGGCTCGAGCTCGACGCGGGCGGCGAGCGCGCGCGCGTCCAGCGCCGCGGTCCCGCTGCGCGGACGGGTGGTCGCCACGACCAGCACACGGGTCCCGTCCAGTGCCTCGGACAGGTGCCCCAGCAGGTCCACCGACTCCGGGTCCGCGTCGTGCAGGTCCTCCAGGACGACCAGCGTGCCCTCCCCCGCCGACGCCCCGGCGGCGAGCAACAGGCGTGCGGCCTCGCCGAGGAGCACCGGCGACGGCGCGGCGACCGGTGGGCGCGCCCACGCGGGAACGAGCAGCTCGAGGGCGGGACGCAGGCCCGCGGCGTGCGGCACGTCGGGCGGCTCGCGCCCCCGCCAGCCCGCGGAAAACGCCTCCGCCCACGGCCGCAGCGGGGACGGCGCCACCGTCGGCGCGCAGCGACCCCGCCAGCGGGCCCACCCCGGCGGGGCCAGCGCCGCGGCGTCGCGGGCGAGCCGCGACTTGCCGACCCCGGGCGTCCCGCTGACCACGGCCACGCCGCCGTGCGCCTGCGCCGCCCGGGTCGTCGCGCGCCGCAGCGCGGCGACCTCGGTGTCGCGCCCCACCAGGACGGGGCAGCGCAGCGGCTCCACCCGCCGAGTGTCCCGCGGGGAGGCGGCCACGTACGAGGCATCCGGCCCGCGTGTACGTGGTCGCACCGATGTGTCGTCACGGCTCCCGGCCGCAGGCTGGCTCCCGACCCACCAGCTCCACCCGGGAGGTCGACATGGCACGTGAAGACGAGCGCGTGGTGGTCCTCGGTGCCGGCATGGCGGGCCTGCTCGCCGCCGGCGCCGCCGCCGGGAGCGGCCGCGAGGTGGTGGTCGTCGACCGCGACGACCTGCCCGGCCTCGACGACACCCCCGCACCGCGCCGGGGGATCCCCCAGGGCCGGCACGCCCACGGACTGCTCGCCCGCGGCCAGCAGGTGCTCGAGGAGCTCTTCCCGGGGTTCACGGCCGACCTGGTCGCCGAGGGTGTGCCGGCCGGGGACCTGGGGTACGACGCGCGGTGGCACGTCGACGGCCGACGGTTGGCCACCGGGACCTCGGGGCTGACGTTCCTCTGCGCGAGCAGGCCGTGCCTCGAGGCCCGCGTGCGGGCCCGGGTCGCCGCGCTGCCCGGGGTCACCGTCCTCGACGCCACGACCGCCGAGGCGCCGATCGCCGACGACCGCGGGCGGCGGATCGTCGGGGTGCGGATCCGTCACCGCGACGGCCGCGACGAGATCGCCGACGCCGACCTGGTCGTCGACGCCACCGGGCGGGGTTCGCGGGCACCAGGCTGGCTCGAGGACCTCGGATACCCCCGACCGGACTCCGAGCGCGTCTCGGTCGGTCTCGGCTACGCCAGCCGGATCTACCGCACCCCGGCCGCGCTGGCCCCGGCGCTCGCCGTCCTGTACGCCCCCGGCCCCACCCGACCCCGGGGTGGAGGGCTCCAGGTCCTGGAGGGCGATCGGGTCATGGTCACCCTCGCCGGCGTCGCCGGTGACCATCCGCCGCTGGAACCCCGGGGATTCCTCGACTTCGCGCGCGACCTGCCCGTGGTCCACGACGTCCTGCGGGACGCCGAGCCGCTCGACGAACCGGTCGGGTTCCGCTTCCCCACCCCGACGCGGCGCCACTACGCGCGCCTGCCCGCGGCGCCGGAAGGCCTGATCGTCCTCGGCGACGGGCTCTGCAGCCTCAACCCGATCTACGCGCAGGGCATGACCGTGGCCGGGCTGCAGGCGCTGGCGCTGCGTCAGCACCTCGGCGCCGGCCCGCTCCGCACCCGCCCCCTGCAGCGCGCGCTCGCCGCCGTGGCCGACACGCCGTGGACGATGATGCTCGGCGCCGACACCGCCCTGCCCGGCGTCGAGATCCCGCTCGACCGGGCCACCCGCGCGGTGGGCGCCTACCTCGCCCGGCTGCAGGCGGCCGCCGTCGTGGACCCGACCGTCGCCGGGGCCTTCCTCCGGGTCGTCGGGCTGGTCGACCCTCCGGGGTCCCTCGTGCGACCGCGGGTCGCCGTGCCGGTCCTGCGCCACGCCCTGTCGTCGCGCCGTGATCGGACGCCGGCGGCGTCCTGACGCCGATCACCGCTCTTGACCGTGCCGCCGCGGCATGGTGTCGCCTTCTCGTCGGCGCGTGACCCCGCGCCCTGGGCGACCCGCCGCGGGACGGCGGTCCGAGGAGGAGAGCGATGAGTGGGGCGAACGTCGACGCGGGCCGGGACATCGACCCGGACGACGCCGGCTCGGCCGCGTCGGAGGACGTCGGGGTGGACCAGCCGCGGCAACGGCGGCGGCGACGCCGACAGCACTCGCCGGAGGAGCTCGAGCAGGCGAGGCAGAAGTGGCGGGACGCGAGGCCGTGGGAGCACCCCATGTCGCGCGCGGACAGGTTCCTGGTGTTCTCGACCCTCGCGGTGATCCTGCTGATGGCGGCCTCGATGCCGGTGCGGCCGTTCCTGCTGGCCTCGCACCCGACACTGCTCAGCGCCGTGACCGGCAGCCTGTCCGCGATCGGCGCGGGAGCCGCGTTCGCGCGGGTCGGCGACGGCGCCCTGTGGCTGGTGATCGCCGCCGACGTGTTCGGGATGGTCAAGTTCGACTGGCTGTTCTGGCTGGCCGGGAAGCGATGGGGTGCCAGGATCGTCGAGCTCTGGGCGCCCGGCGACGTCGCGAAGCGGTTCGTGGCGACGATCCGGTCGTGGCCGTCGTGGGCGATGTCGCTGGTCGTGGTCGCGGCGGCGCTGCCCGGGATCCCCGCGCCCGCGGTCTTCGCGGTGGCCGGACTGGGGGGCATGCGCCTGCTCACATTCCTCGTCTACGACGCGATCGGTGCCGCGCTGATCGCCGGACTCGTCGCAGGGCTGGGATACGGCGTCGGCCAGCACGCGGTCGACGTCGTCCTGGCCATCGACGAGTACGCGTTGTGGATCACGTTGGCGCTCGTCGCCGTGGTGTCGGTCCGGGCCGGCTACCGCGGCTACCGCGAGGACCGGACGACGAGGCCCCGCCGGCCGCCCGACTCACCCGCGCCGGACCCGGCGAGCAGCCCCTGAACGCCTTCGTCCGAGCCACCGTCAGCACCCCAACCCGACGAGGAGACGACATGGGTCCGCGTGTGACCCGATCACTACCCCAGCTCCTGTACCTGCTCAGTGACGACACCGACAGGCAACGGCTCGACCTCGGCAGCACGCTCGTCCGCGGCCCGCTCCTGCGCGGCGCGGCGGTCGCGGCCGAGGCCCCGCCGAGGACGCGGTGCTCGCCATGCTCGCCGCCGACGGCCAGGTCGGGGTCGTGTTCGGCCTGCGCGAACAACACCGCCACCGCACGGCGTTCAAGGCCGTCGCGGGCGACGTCGATTCCCTGCTCCCCGGCCTGCGCTCGGGCGCGCTGTCGTCGGTCGCCGCCCGCCGTGGCGCCCCCTCCTCGTGGGACCTGTCGGTCCTGGTTCTGCCAGGCTCGGCTGCGGGAGCGGCCGGCGGGTCAGCACTCACCTCTCCAGGGCGCAGATCAGCTCTAGCCTCAGATCGTGCGCCCGCCGGTCGTGAGCAGACGTGGACCGCTG
>NZ_QEKW01000014.1 GCF_003096675.1 Actinomycetospora cinnamomea
CTCGATCTTCGTCGCTGATCACCAACCCCGAAGAGGTCATGCAACCAAGATCTCATCTGCACGAACGTGAATCAACTAACGACGCGCGACACTAGGTCGCGTTGGCGCTGACGCGCTCGTGAGCGCCCTGTCGGTGTGCTCCGCTTATTCGTGCCCCGGCACGGATACTCGCTCACGGGCGCGGCGCAGGGTGCGGAGGTGCGAGCGATGCGACGGTCGGTCGTGGTGGTGGGCGCGGGCCCGCGGGGAGCGGGCGTGCTCGAGCGTATCGCCGCCAGCGCCGCCGAGTTCGGGGTCGGGTCGGGCGTGGAGCTCGACGTGCACCTCGTCGACCCGTACCCGCCGGGCGCGGGGCGCATCTGGCGTCACGAGCAGTCGTCGCTGCTGTGGATGAACTCCATGGCCGCCGACGTCACGATGTTCACCGACGAGAGCGTCGTGTGCGACGGCCCGATCGTGCCCGGCCCGTCGCTGCACGAGTGGGCGGTCGACCTGCGCGAGGGTCGGCTGGCCGGCGAGCACGTGCCACCGGGCGAGGTCGGTGAGGAGCTGCGGGCGCTGGGCCCGTCGACGTTCCCGACGCGCCGGCTGCAGAGCTACTACCTCGACTGGGTCCTGCGCCACGTCGAGGCGTCGCTGCCCGCGGGCGTGCACGCGCACCGTCACCGCACTCGCGCCGTCGGGCTCGTCGACGGCTCGCCGCAACGCGTGCGCCTGGCCACGGGCGAGGAGCTCGACGCCGACGCGCTGGTCCTGGCCAGCGGGCACCTCGACGCCGACCCCACCGCCGACGAGCAGGACCTCGTCGCGTTCGCCGAGACCCACGATCTGCAGTACTTCCCGCCCGAGCAGACCACCGACACCGAGCTCGACCGCATCCCGGCGGGCGAGACGGTGATCGCGCGCGGCATGGGGCTCGCCTTCGTGGACCTCGTGGTGCTGCTGTACGAGGGGCGCGGGGGAGGCTTCGAGCCCGACGGCCCCGACGGACGCCTGCGTTACGTCCCGTCGGGTACCGAGCCGGTGTTGCACGTCGGCTCCGGGCGCGGGGTGCCGTACCACGCCAAGACCGAGTACACCCTGCGCGGACCCCGCCCGCCGCTGCCGCGGTTCCTGGGCCCCGAGGACATCGCCGGCTTCGTGCGCCGCGGCGGCGTCGACCTGCGCCGCGACGTGTGGCCGCTGATGGCCAAGGAGGTCGGCTGGGGCTACTACCACGAGCTCTTCCACGGCCACCCCGACCGCGTGCGGGGGACGTGGGACGAGTTCGCGGGCGCGTACGCCGAGGTCGACTGGTATTCGGATGCGCGCGCGGAGCTCGTGGCCGCGCGCGTGCCCGACCCGGACGACCACCTCGACTTCGAGCGCATCGACCGCCCGCTGCACGACGTCTGCGTCGACGACCTCGACGCGCTGCAGGGCACCCTGCGCCACTACATCGACGACGACCTCCGCCGCCACGTCGACGACCGCTACACCGCCGAGCTCGGCGCGTTCGTGGCACTGCTGTCGGTGTACGGGCAGGTCACGGAGCTGTCGGGCACCGAGGCGCTCACCCCGGCGTCGCGGGCGCGGGACCTGTCGTGGTGGCAGAACCTGTTCAGCTCCCTGGCCAGCGGCCCGCCCGGCCCGCGGCTGCGCCAGCTGCTCGCACTCTCGCGCGCCGGCTACGTGCGGTTCCTCGGGGCCGGGCTGGTGGTCGAGGCCGACGAGGGCGCGGGCGTGTTCCGGGCGCGCAGCGACAGCCTCGACGGCGTCGTGGTCGAGGCCCGCACGTTCGTCGAGGCCCGCCTGCCCGCACCCAGCGTGAGCCGCAGCGCCGACCCGATGCTCGCCGCGCTGCACGCCGAGGGCCAGCTCGACGAGGAAGTGCTCGACGTCGGCGAGGGCTGCCCGACGAAGGCGTGCTCGTCGGCGGTGCGCTCGGCCGACGCGGCGGTGGCGCACGGCGAGGGCGCGGTGGTGCTGCACCACACCGGGCTGGTGCGGGTGCGGCCGTCGGACTTCCGTCTCGTCGACGACGACGGCGAGGCGCACCCGACCCGCTTCGCGATCGGGCCGCACACCAACGTGCGCATCCCCGGCGCGTTCACCCGCCCGAACACCAACGCGCTGAGCTTCCGGGCCAACGACGCCCTCGCCCGCGCCGTGCTCGCCCAGGTCGTCCCCGCCGCCGCGAGCCTCTCCGCCTAGCGATGAGAGTGGTCAGCCGGACAACGAATCACGCCAGCCGATCGCGTCGACTTCGGCGGCCACGGCGTCCATCACGTCCATGACGGGCTCGACGCGGAACTGGAAGACCGCGAAGGCGCTGGTCAGCCGGTGCATGTCGGCCGGCTCGTCGGTCTCGATCACGGCGTAGCCGCCGAACTCGCCGACCCGGACGAGGAATTGATGGAAGGTGAGGCTCTCGGGCATCTTCCACGACTGGAACACCTCGAGGACCCTCTTCTGCGCGGCCTCGTAGTCGGCGAAGGACCCACCCGGGCGCTCCCACCAGGTCATGACGTACTTCACGGCTTCCCCCACAGCTAGTGTGAACAGCGTCACAACGCTAGGCGGTGAGCGGGGAACCGCTCAACGACGACTTCGCGTACGGGATCGACCGCGTTCGGCGACCTGGCGACGGGAAGGCGCTTCCATGTGAGCGATGTTCACGGCTGTAGCCGCGAACATCGCGCACATGGGTCAGCGGGTGAAGACGATCTTGCCGGCGGTGCGGCCGTCGAGCATCGCGCGGAAGCCCTCCTCCGCGTCGGCCATCGGCAGCTCCTGGCCGATCTCCGGGACGATGCCCGTGGTCGCGACGAAGTCGAGCAGGTCGCGCAGCTCTGCGAGCGTGCCCATCGTCGAGCCGACGACGTTCTTCTGCAGGAAGAAGACCTGCGCGAGGTCGGCGCTGGGCGCGAAGCCGGAGGTCGCACCCGAGCAGACGATCGTGCCGCCGGGCACCAGCGAGCGCAGCGAGTGCTTCCAGGTCGCCTCGCCCACGGTCTCGAACACCGCAGCCACCTTGCCGGGCAGCTTCGCGTTCGACTCGAACACCTGGTGGGCGCCCAGGCGCAGGGCCAGCTCGCGCTTCTCGTCGGTACGCCCGGTGACCCACACCTGCATGCCGGCCGCGCGGCCGAGCTGGATCAGCGCCGTCGACACCCCGCCCGACGCGCCCTGCACGAGCATCGTCTGCCCGCCGCGCAGCCCGGACTTCGTGAACAGCATCCGGTAGGCCGTGAGCCACGCGGTGCCCATGACCGCGCCGGTCGACGCCGTCATGCCCTCGGGGCGCGGCAGGGCGTTGCGCTTCGGGACGACGACGTGGTCGGCGAAGCTGCCCTGCGCCCACTCGGTGAGCATCTTGCGCGACGGGTCGAGGGTCTCGTCGTCCTTCCAGTCCGGGTCGCCCATCAGCGAGTGCAGGACGACCGGGCTCCCGTCGTCGAGGGTGCCCGCACCGTCACAGCCCAGGATCATGGGGAACTGGTCCTCCTTGATCCCGACCCCGCGCAGGGTCCACAGGTCGTGCATGTTGAGGCTCGCCGCCTCGACCTTGACCCGCACCCAGCCCTCGGGGACCTCGGGATCGGGCCGCTCGCCCACCACGAGGGAGGCGAGGGGGTCGTCGGCGTTGGGCTCGGAGGCGTAGACCGCGAACATGCCCCGCAACCTATCCGGCGCGACTCGACCGCTGCCCGATGAGTTCGGCGAGCGGGCGGAGTTCCACCGGTGACGGCGCCGACCACCCGACGGAGGATCCCCGACCATGAGCACCGCGACCGGCACGTACGCCCCGCTCCCCGGCCTCGACGTCTACTACGAGGAGCACGGCACGGGCGACCCGCTCGTCCTCCTGCACGGCGGGGCGCTGACGCTGGACCTGAGCTTCGGCGCGCTGATCCCGCGGCTCGCGCCGTCGCGCCGACTGATCGCGATCGAGCTGCAGGGACACGGGCGCACCGCCGACCCCGAGGGCCGCGAGATCACCCTCGCCACGATGGCGGGCGACGTCGTCGGGGTCCTCGACCACCTCGGGCTCGCGCGCGCCGACGTGTTCGGCTTCAGCTGGGGCGGGCTGGTCGCCCTGGAGACGGCCGTGCGGCACCCCGAGCGCGTGCACCGCCTGGTGCTCGGCGCCGTGCACACGCGCGCCGACGGCTACCACGCCGAGATCCACGACCCGACGCAGTACGCGACGTCGACCCGCATGCCCACCGAGGACGAGTTCGCCGCAATGGTCGCCGAGTACGAGCGGTACGGGCTCACCTCGTTCGAGGCCGTCGTCGGCGAGCTCGACCCCATCGTCACCGCGGAGGAGAACTGGACGTCCGCGCAGCTCGCGGGCATCGCGGCGCCGACGCTGGTGATGATCGGCGACCACGACTTCGTCCGCGTCGACCACGCCGTCGCGATGGCCGAGACCATTCCCGACGCGGGCCTGGCGGTCCTGCCGCGCACCACCCACACCGCACTGATCCGGCGCGTCGACCTCGTGGTGCCGCTGCTCGAGGACTTCCTGGCCCGCTGAACCGCGTGTCCGCGCCCCGCGTACCGTCGGACCCGTGCTGCGTGCGGTCGCGACCTGGTGGGACGGCATCGAGCTGTGGCTCACCCAGCTCGACTTCACCGTGCAGGTCGTCCTGGTCGTGGCCGTCGTCGGGCCGCTGTGCTGGGGCGCCGCGGCCGTGATCGACACCCTGGTCGAGCGATCGGTCGCGGCGCGGCTCGAGGCCGCCGAACGCCGTCAGCAGCGGGCCGAGGAGTCGACCACGGCGACCACGGCGGGGGACTGACCCGTGGACCGCCGGGCCGCCCGGCTCTGGGTCACCGCGACGCTGGTCGTGCTGCTCCTGCTCGTGATCGTGGTCAACCTGCTCTGAGTGCCGGGGCCGGGCTCAGCCCCCCGGCACCCACGACGGTGCGCGCTTCTCCGCGAACGCCGTCATGCCCTCCTGACCCTCCTCGGAGGCGAAGAACTCGGCCGAGAGCTCGAGCATGGCCTCGAGGTCCTGCTGGAGGTGCTCGCCGCGGTCGCGGCGCAGCAGCGCCTTGGTCGCCGCGAGGGCGCGCGGGCCGCCGCGGGCGAGCATGTCGACGTAGCGGGCGACCTCGGCGTCCAGCGCGTCGGCGTCCACCGCGACGTTGACCAGGCCGACGGCGGCGGCGCGGTCGGCGTCGAAGGTCTCGCCGGTGAGCATCAGCTCGTGCGCGGCTCGGGGCAGCAGGCGCGGGAGTACCGTCGAGGAGATCACCGCCGGGACGACGCCGATGCGCACCTCGGTGAACGCGAAGGTGGCCTCCCGCGCCGCGATCGCGATGTCGCAGGCGGACACCAGCCCGACCCCGCCCGCCCGGGCGGGGCCCGCGAGCCGGGCGATCACCGGCTTGTCGGCGTACCAGAGCGTCGCGAGGATCCGGGGGAACTCGTTGACCCCCTGGTCGCCCGCCCCCGCCCCGCGCGACTCGCGCAGGTCCATCCCCGAGCAGAAGACCGGCCCGGTGTGGGTCAGGACGACGACGCGCACCGCGTCGTCGACCAGGACCGCGTCCAGGTGCGCGGAGAGCTCGCGGCGCAGCTGCGCCGACAGGGCGTTGCGGTTGCGCGGCGAGTCGAGCGTGATCGTCGCCGTCCCGCCCGCGACCTCGAGGTGCACCAGTTCGTCGTCCATGGTCGCCACCTTCGCAGGCCGGGTCCGCCGCCCTGCACCCCGGCGGGTCAGGACCGCGGACGCCACCGCAGCGTGCGGGGGAGGACGACGATCTTGCCCGTCGCGCGATCGCCTTCCATGATCGAGTGCGCATCGCGGATGCGCTCGAGGGGGAGCACCTGTCCGAGCGGGACCACGGCGCGCCCCGCCGCGACGTCGTCGAGGAACTGCTGCAGCACCGGCGCGGGCAGGTCGCCCGCCTCCCCGCCGTACGCGGTGAGCCGCACGCCGCGGGGCAGGTAGTCGATGGGGGAGAAGTCCGGCACCGTCCACTCGTTCGACAGCATCCCGGCGACGCACACCACGCCGTGGCGACGGGCGGCGCGCAGGGTGTCGGGCAGCGTCGGCGTGCCGACGAGCTCGAGGGCGGTGTCGACGCCGCCGCCGAGGACCTCGTGGACGCGGCGCGCGACCCCTCCGTCCCTGCCGTCGTCGATCAGCACGTGGTCGACCCCGAGCGTGCGCAGCCGCTCGGCCTTCGCCTCGACGCGGGTCGTCGCGAGCACGGTGAGCCCGCGGGCCTTCGCGAGCACGGCGGCCGTCATGCCGACCGACGACGTCCCGCCCCGGATCAGCAGGGACTGGCCCGGCTGCACGTCGAGCGCGTCGGTGAGCGCGCCGTACGCGGTCTGCAGCATCTCGGGCACCGCGCCGAGCGTGGGCCAGTCGAGATCGCTGGTGAACGGAATGACCTGTGTCGCCGGGACGCAGGTGTACTCCGCGTAGCCGCCGTCGAACGTGCGCCCCATCCCGCCCATCATCGTGACCACCTGCTGGCCGGCGGTGAACTCGCCGCCCGGACACGCGGCGACGACCCCGGTCGCCTCGATGCCGGGCACGCGGGGGAACGTCACGCCCTCGGCGAGCCCGAGACGGGTGTGCAGCTCGGACCGGTTGACCCCGAAGGCCTTCACCGCGATCAGGACCTGGCCGGGCCGCGGCTCGGGCACGATCCGGTCCTTGATCTGCAGCGCCGTCAGGTCGCCCGGCCCGCTCAGCACGACGGCTCGCATCCTCGCCACGGTTGCCGATCCTGCCCGGCTCTCCCGCCCGGAGCGAACGCGCCGTTCGTGCGCGTAGAAGCAGCGAACGGCGCGTTCGTTCCGACTCCCGGAGCCGCCTTTCGCCGACGACCCCGGCCGCGAGCGCCTCAGGACGAGGCCGGCCGCGCCGCCCTCTCGGGCCGGCCGAAGCCGGCGTCGGCGCTCAGGTCCCGGTCGCGGGTCTCGCGGTAGGTCAGGACCGCGACCAGCGTCAGCACCGAGCTCGCGGCGACGTAGGCCGCGATCGCGTAGCCGGTGCCGAAGGCCGAGAGCAGGGCCACCGAGATGACCGGTGCGAGCCCGCCGGCGGCCACGGAGGCCAGCTGGTAGCCGATCGACACCCCGGAGTAGCGGACCTTGGTGCCGAACAGCTCGGACAGGAAGGCCGCCTGGGGCCCGTACATGGCGCCGTGCAGGACGAGCCCGACGACGACCGCGAGGGCGGTGAGGGCGAAGCTCTCGGTGTTGAGCAGGGCGAAGAACGCGAACGCCCACACGCCGACCCCCGCGGCGCCGAACACGTAGACCGGCCGGCGTCCCACCCGGTCGGAGACCGCACCCCAGAGCGGGATCGTCACCACGTGCACCGCGGCACCGATGAGGACCGCGCCGAGCACGAACGACGACGGCAGGCCGAACTGCTGGGTCATGTAGGTCGAGATGACGATGGTGAAGATGTAGTAGGAGACGTTCTCGGCGAAACGCGCACCCATCGCCGTGACGACCTCGCGGGGGTAGCGGCGGAACACCTCGAGGATCGGCATGCTCTCCTTCGCGGCCGACCCGCCGGCCCGCTCCGCGGCCGCCGCGGCCGCGCGCTCCTGGGCCTGGCGGAACACCGGGGACTCCTCGACCGAGAGCCGCACGTAGAGCCCGATGCCGATGAGGATCGCGGAGAGCAGGAACGGGATGCGCCAGCCCCAGGACTGGAACGCCGCCTCGGACTGCACGACGGCCAGCAGCGCGAGCAGGCCGTTGGCCAGCAACTGCCCGGCGGGCGCCCCGGCCTGTGGCCAGCTCGCCCAGAACCCGCGGCGCTTCGGGTCGCCGTGCTCGGAGACGATGAGCACCGCCCCGCCCCACTCGCCGCCGAGCGCGAAGCCCTGGATCAGGCGCAGCAGGATCAGGATCAGCGGCGCCGCGACGCCGATGGTCGCGTAGCCCGGGATCAGGCCGATGAGGAACGTCGAGACGCCCATCATCATCAGGCTGACGACGAGGAGCTTCTTGCGGCCGATCTTGTCGCCGTAGTGGCCGAAGACCAACCCGCCCAGCGGGCGGGCGATGAAGCCGATGGCGAAGGTGCCGAAGGACAGCAGGGTGCCCGCGACCGGATCGGCGTCGGGGAAGAACACGGCCGGGAAGACGATCGCCGCGGCGACCCCGTAGAGGAAGAAGTCGTACCACTCGACGGTGGTGCCGAGCATGCTCGCGGCGACCACTTTGATGATCGGAGTGCGGGAGGGAGCCGGAGACGGCGACGCGCTCATGAGCGGGAACCGTAGGCGCCCGGATCGTCCCGTACATCACGCGAACCAGACATTCGTCCACCTGGCGCTGGCCGAACCGACGTCCGCACGATCACCCGCGCACCGTGGCCAACGCCGCCCCGAGGTCGGCGACGAGGTCGTCGGGGTCCTCGAGGCCCACGGAGAGGCGCAGGTGCCCGTAGCGGCGGAACTCCGCGGGCCAGCGCGCCGCGCGGGCCCCGGACGTCCCCACGTGCACGATGAGACTCTCGTCGTGGCCCAGCGAGACCGCCGAGGTGACGACACGCAGATCGGCGACGAACCGGTTCTGCAGGTCGGCGTCGCCGTCGAGCGCGAACGCCATCATCCAGCCGTACCCCCGCCCGCCGAGGAGCCGCGTCGCGAGCTCGTGCTGCGGATGGTCCGGGAGGCCGGGGTAGGCGACGTAGGCGACCTCCGGCCGGTCGGCGAGGAACTCCGCCACCCGCTGCGCCGAGGCGAGGTGCTGGCGCAGGCGCAGCGGCAGGGTGATGGCGCCGCGGCCGATGAGCCAGGCGTTGAACGGCGACACCACGCCGCCCACGTCGACCATCGCCTCGGCGCGGATCGCGTCCACGTGCTCGCGCGCGCCGACCACCACGCCGCCCATCGCGTCGCCGTGGCCGTTGATGACCTTGGTCAGCGAGTGCACGACGAGGTCGGCGCCGTCGGCCAGCGGCCGGTAGAGCGGCGGCGGGGTGAACGTCGAGTCGACGCTGAGCAGCGCGTCCCCGGCGTGGGCGATCCCCGCGATCGCGGCGACGTCGCACACCCGGGTCGTCGGGTTGGCGATGACCTCGGTGTGCACCAGACGGGTGTTCGGGCGCATCGCCGCTCGGACGGCCTCGGGGTCGCTCGTGTCGACGAACGTGGCCTCGACGCCGTAGCGCGCGGGCAGGATGTCGGCGAAGAGCCGCCAGGACGCCTCGTAGGTGACGTCCGAGACGACGGCGTGGTCGCCGGAGCGCAGGAACGTGAAGAACACCGCGTGCAGGGCGGCGACGCCGGTCGCGAGCACGACCGCGTCCTCGCCCTGCTCGAGGTGCGCGAGCTTCTCCTGCAGCGCGCGCTGGTTGGCCCCGGTGTTGCGGGTGTACAGCGGCACGTCGAACCCCGACCACGACAGCTCCGAGGGGTCCTCGGGCAGCGCGTAGGAGTTCGCCATCACCAGCGGCGTGCGGATCGCCCCGCTGCCGGCGTCCACGTGATTGCCGGCGTGCACCGCCTGCGTCGCGAAGCCCAACGAGTCGGGACGTTCCTTGTCGGGGCGTGTCACGAGAGCCTCCGGCCATGTGAGCGATCTGGGCCGTCATCACGACCCATGTCACTCACGAGCCGCAGGCACGACGGTGGTGGGGGAGGGGCGCAGCCCGAGGTGCTCGCGCAGCGTCGTGCCCGTGTACTCGGTGCGGAACGAGCCCTTCTCCTGCAGCAGCGGCACCACCTTGTCGGCGAACTCGTCCAACCCGCCCGGCGTGATGTGGGGGACGAGGACGAAGCCGTCCGAGGCGTCGGACTGCACGAAGTGGTCGATCGTGTCGGCCACCCGCTGCGGGGTGCCGACGAACGTGTGCCGGCCGTTCTTCCGGATCACGACCTCGCGCAGCGACAGCCCCTCCCGTTCGCCGAGCTCGCGCCACTCCCGGGCGACCGCGACCGGGTCCTTGTACTGCCGCACGCTCGCGCGGCCCTTCGAGATGTGCCCGCCGGAGTCGACGTCGTCGGAGGTGCGCGGGTCGAACGACGGCACCGGGCCGTCGGGGTCGACGTCGGAGAGGTCGCGGTTCCACACCTGCTCGGCGAAGGCGATCGCCGTGGCCGGCCCTACCTGCTGGTACTGCACCTGCCGGGCGTTCTCGGCCGCCTCGTCCTCGGTGTCACCGAGCACGAACGTGGCCGCCGGCAGGATCTTCAGGTCCTCGTGGCGACGACCGTGCTGGGCCAGCCGGGCCTTGACGTCGGCGTAGAACTGCCGCCCGGCATCGAACTCGGCGTGCCGGGTGAAGATCGCGTCGGCGCTGGCGGCGGCGAACTCGCGGCCCTCCTCGGAGTCGCCGGCCTGAAGGATCACCGGGTGGCCCTGCGGGCTGCGCGGCGTGGGGAAGCGCCCGGCGATGTCGAACTGGTCGGAACGGTAGGTGAACCGGCCCGCCCGGTCGGCGCTGCCGTGGCGGACGAACCGCCCGGCGTCGGCGTCGGCGAGCACCTCGTCGGCGTCCCACGTGTCCCACAGCGCCTTGGCGGCGTCGAGGAACTCCTCGGCGCGCAGGTAGCGCTTGTCCTTGGGCAGGTAGCCGCCGCGGCGGAAGTTCTCGCCGGTGAACTCGTCCCAGCTCGTGACCACGTTCCACGCGGCGCGGCCGCCGGAGAGGTGGTCCAGCGTCGCCAGCTTGCGGGCGACGTCGAGCGGTTCGTTGAACGTGGAGTTCACCGTGCCGGCCAGGCCGATGCGTTCGGTCACGGCGGCCATGGCCATGAGGATCGAGACGTTGTCGGGGCGCCCGACCACGTCGAGGTCGTAGATCCGGCCGCCCTGCTCGCGCAGCCGCAGTCCCTCGGCGAGGAAGAGGAAGTCGAACTTCGCCCGCTCCGCGGTCCGCGCGAAGTGGCGGAACGACGCGAACGCGATGTGGCTGCCGGCCGCCGGATCGCTCCACACGGTGGTGTTGTTGACGCCGGGGAAGTGCGCCGCGAGGTGGATCTGCTTCGGCATCGGTCCTCCTAGACCTGCGCGTACCGGTCGGCGGGACGCTCGAGCCCCAGCAGGCCCCGCAGCGTGTCGGCCTCGTAGGCGGTGCGGTGCAGGCCGCGGCGCTGCAGTTCGGGAACGAGCTCGCCGGTGACGCGGGGCAGGTCGTGGGCGGTGACCGCGGGGCGCAGGCGGGCGCCGGTGAGCCCGGCGTCGTGCCACCCGGCGAGGACGTCGGCGACCTCGGCGGCGGTGCCGACCAGGATGCGGGCGTCGCTGCGCAGCCCTGGTCCTCCTGCGCCGTCGGACTCGTCGAGGCGGCGCAGGCGGTCGTGGGCGGCGCCGGCGGTGTCGTCGAGCACGACGAGCAGGTCACCGAACACGTGCAGCGGCGCCCCGCGCTCGACGCCGCCCTCGGCCTCGCGGACCTGCGCGAGGATCGACGCGGCGTCCCCGGTGGGCCCGTGGCGTCCGGTGCCGTCGGGGGTCACGAACACGACGTCGGCGCTGCGTGCGGCGAGCCGGTAGGCGGTGTCGACGTGCGCGAGCGCCGTCACCACCGGCTGGCCCTGGGGCGGCCGCGGCGTGATCGACGGGCCGCGCACCGAGAAGTGGGGGCCCTCGAAGTCGATGTAGTGCAGCTTCTCCCGGTCGATGAAGCGCCCGGTGGCGGCGTCGCGGATCTCCGCGTCGTCCTCCCACGAGTCCCACAGGCGCCGCTGGACCTCGACGTGGTCGGCGGCCTCGTCGAACAGCGACTCGCGCGTCTCCGCGTCGGGGTCGCGGCGGCCGAACAGCGCGTACTCCGCGGGGTCGCTCGACACCTTCACGCGGACGCCGGCGCGGCCCGAGGTCACCCAGTCGAGCGTGGCGATCTGGGTGGCGACGTGGAACGGCTCGGTGTGCGTCGCGACGATGGTCGGCACCAGCCCGATGTGCTCGGTCAGGGGGCCCACCCGCAGCGCGGTGAGGACGGCGTCGACACGGCCCTGCACGTGGTCGGGACGCTCGTCGGGCAGCGCGAACGCGTCCTCGAACGTCACGAGGTCGAGCAGCCCGGCCTCGGCCTCGCGGACCTGGTCGACCCAGAACCCGGCGGTGAACAGCTCGTCGGCACGGGCGCCGGGTTCACGCCACGACGCGGGGTGCCAGCCGGTGCCGTCGAGGGCGACCGCGAGGTGGAAGGGCGGCCGTGTCATCGGCCGTGTCATCGGCGCTGTCATCGTGCTCCCTGTCTGCTCAGGTGCGGGCCTCCGACGTCGCTCGGGACCGTCAGCGCGACGAAGTCGGGGCGGGCGCGCAGCCGGAACCCGAGCTGCTCGTAGAGCCGGATCGCGGCCGTGTTGTCGGCCGCGGCGTGCAGGAACGGGACCTCCCCGCGCGCCCGGATGCCGGCGGCCACGGCGAGGACGAGCCGTGTCGCCAGCCCCCGGCCACGGTGGGCCCTGTCGGTGCACACCGCGCTGATCTCGGTATACCCCGGCGGGTCGAGACGCTCACCGGCCATGGCGACGAGCTCCCCGTCCACGACCACGCCGAGGTAGGTGCCCAGGGCGCTCGTGCGCGGGCCGAACGGCCCCGGACGAGTCCGCCTCACGAGCTCGCGCATCGCGGGGACGTCGGCGGGGCCGAGGCGCACCAGGTCGGGGTCGGCGCGGCCCGAGACGTCGTCGCCCACCATCTGGACACCGGCCAGCCGGAGTCCCACCGCGAGGGTGAGCGGCTCGAGCGGCGAGAACGCGGGGATCACCGCGCGCCCGTCGCCGACCAGCGCGGCGACGTCGTCCCACTCGGCCGGGGCGCGCGGCGCCGCGATGAACGGCGCGACGTCGGGCTCGTAGCGCACCGCGTCGCCGTGGGCCTCCGCGAGGTGCGCGTGCGGGCCGAGGAGGGCGGCGCGGACCGGGTCGTCGAGCGGGTGCGCACTCATCGGCGGCCCTTCGGGCGCGTGGTCACGACGGGCGGCACGTCCGGCACAACCGAGGTGCCCCCGGACCCATTCCGCCGACCGGTGCCCGGGTGGACCTGGAGGCCGTGCTCGCGCCGGTCCGGGTCTTTCGGCGGTGTCCGGTGTCGGGCCGACCGGCGACCATGGGCGAGCCGACCACCCCGTCACGCCCGAGGACGACCATGCAGAAGCTCTCGCTCGACGCCGAGGCCCGCCAGCAGCTCAGTGCCGCCCGCGGAAGCTCGGCCGCCCGCGCCGCCCGCACGGTCATGGGCGGCCACGGCAACGTCATGCGCCAGACGGTGATCGCGCTGCTGGCCGGTCGTGAGCTGGCCGACCACGTCAATCCCGGTGAGGCGACCCTGGTCGTGCTGCACGGTCGGGTGCGGCTCGTGTCGGAGAAGGACGCCTGGGACGGCCGTCGGGGCGACCTGATCGTCGTCCCCGACGGCCGGCACCGGCTGGAGGCGGTGGAGGACGCGGTCGTCCTGCTCACCGTGGCCAAGCTCGCCGACCGGTCGGACCACGCGGGCGTCGCGAGTGCCTCGAGGCCCGCCCGGAGCTGACGCGTCACCGGCTCGGGCCCGGCTCCCCGACGAGAAGGGCCGCCCGACGGCGGGCGTCACGACGGCCCCGGGACCGGCCGGCCGCCGGGTGCCCGGCCGGGGCACGGGGCCCGCGCCGCCGAGGACCTCGCGCAGTGCCGGTGGGCGGGGTGACCGGCATCCGGCCGCGCCGGCGGAGCTCGGGGACGACCAGCTCCGCGACCTGCTCGCGCGTCGAGGTGGATGCGGCGCGCCACGAGAGCCCTCCCGTCCAGCCGTGCGCGATCTTCGGAGCTATAGCTCGAAAGATCACGCACGTGGGGACGTCGTTGCGGTGATCGGAGCCGGAGCGAGGGACGCCCCGGCTGCGTGGCACGCAGCGGGGGCGCCCCTCGCTGCCCCCCGTGTCGGCTCGCCGCCCCGCAATGTCGGCTCGCCGCCCCGCAATGTCGGCTCGCTGCCCCGAATTGGCTCGCTGCACCGCGTGTCGGCGCAGCCGCCTCAGGTCTCGTCCAGCGTCTCCCGCGGCCGCGCCACCAGTGGCCGGCCGACCAGACCCGCCGCGAGGGTGTCCCCGGCCTGCGGGTCGACGAGGAGGAACGAGCCCGTGGCGGCGATCGCGTCGTAGGGGTCGAGCGGCAACGGCTCGGACACCACGAGGGACGCCTGGCCCATGTCGTTGATCGCCAGCTCGCCGGGGTCCTCGTCGAGCGTGAGGGTCTCGGTGTCCAGCCGGTGGGTGACCGCCCCGACGATCGCCTGCACCGTGCGCGTGCCGTGCCGGAGCAGCAGGCGGGCGCCCGGACGCAGCGGCTTCTCGTGCAGCCAGGCCAGGGTGGCGTCGAACTCGCTGACCGGTTCGGGGCTGCCCGGCGCGGCGAGCAGGGCGCCGCGGGCGATCCCGAGGTCGTCGGTCAGCCGCAGCACGACGCTCTGCCCGACGTGCGCGGCCTCCAGTTCCCCGTCGAAAGTGTCGATGCCCTCGACGCGGGTGCGCTGGCCCTCGGGCAGGACCTCGACCTCCTCGCCGACGCGCACCGTGCCCGCCGCCACCAGCCCGGCGTAGCCGCGGTAGTCGGGGTGGGCCTCGGTGCGGGGCCGCACGACGTACTGCACGGGGAAGCGGAACGGGGCGTCGTGGTCGGGGCCGTCGACCGGCACCGACTCGAGGTGGTCGAGCAGCGTCGGCCCCTCGAACCAGGGGGTGTTGCCCGAACGCAGGACGACGTTGTCGCCGTGGCGTGCCGACACCGGGATCGTGACGACGGCGTCCTCGGCGTAGCCCAACGCCTCGGTGAGCCCGGTGAACTCCTTGGCGATACGCGCGTAGGTGTTCTCGTCGAAGTCGACGAGGTCCATCTTGTTGACCGCGAGCACCAGCCGGGGCACCCGCAGCAGGCCCATCACGGCGACGTGACGCCGGGTCTGCTCGACGACGCCGTGGCGGGCGTCGACCAGCAGCACGGCCAGCGACGCGGTGGACGCCCCGGTGACCGTGTTGCGGGTGTACTGCACGTGGCCCGGGGTGTCGGCCAGGACGAACGAGCGCGTGGGCGTGGCGAAGTAGCGGTAGGCGACGTCGATCGTGATGCCCTGCTCGCGCTCCGAGCGCAGGCCGTCGACCAGCAGCGACAGGTCGGGTTCGGCCGACCCGCCGCGCGCGCTCGCCCTCTCGACGGCCTCCATCTGGTCGGCGAGCACCGACTTGGTGTCGTAGAGCAGCCGTCCGACCAGCGTGGACTTGCCGTCGTCGACGGACCCCGCGGTCGCGAGCCTGAGCAGATCCGGCATCAGAAGTACCCCTCCCGCTTGCGGTCCTCCATGGCGGCCTCGGACAGGCGGTCGTCGGCCCGCGTCGCGCCGCGCTCGGTCAGCCGGCTCTCACGCACCTCGTCGAGCACCTCGTCGAGCGTCGCCGCCGTCGACTCGACCGCGCCGGTGCAGGAGCCGTCGCCGACGGTGCGGTAGCGCACCGACAAGGTGCGGACCTCCTCGCCGTCACGCGGCCCGCCCCACGGTCCGCTGGTCAGCCACATGCCGTCGCGGGCGAACACCTCGCGGGTGTGCGCGTAGTAGATCGAGGGCAGCTCGACGCCCTCGCGGGCGATGTAGCGCCACACGTCGAGCTCGGTCCAGTTCGACAGCGGGAACACGCGCACGTGCTCGCCCGGCTTGTGGCGGCCGTTGTAGAGGTTCCACAGCTCGGGGCGCTGGCGGCTCGGCTCCCACTGCCCGAACGCGGTGCGCAGGCTGAACACCCGCTCCTTGGCCCGGGCCCGCTCCTCGTCGCGGCGCCCGCCGCCGAACACGGCGTCGTGGCGGTGCTCGGCGATGGCGTCGAGCAGCGGCGTGGTCTGCAGCGGGTTGCGGGTGCCGTCGGCGCGCTCGGCGAGACGTCCGTCGTCGAGGTAGTCCTGCACCCGGGCGACCTCGAGGGTCAGGCCGTAGCGCTCGACGACCCGGTCGCGGAAGGCGATGACCTCGTCGAAGTTGTGCCCGGTGTCGACGTGCAGCACCGGGAACGGGATCGGGGCGGGCCAGAACGCCTTGGCCGCCAGATGCACCAGCAGCATCGAGTCCTTGCCGCCGGAGAAGAGGATCACCGGGCGGTCGAACTCGCCGGCGACCTCGCGCATGACGTGGATCGCCTCGGACTCGAGGGCGGCGAGCTGGTCGGTCTGCGTGGGGGCGCTCATCCGTGCAGCCCGCACTCGGTCTTGGCGAAGCCCGCCCAGCGCCCGCTGCGCGGGTCGGCGCCCGGGGCCGGCCTGGCGGTGCACGGCGCGCAGCCGATCGACGGGTAGCCGGCATCGACCAGCGGGTTGACCAGGACGGCGTGCTCGCGGATGTAGGCGTCCATCTGCTCGTCGCTCCAGTGCGCGATCGGGTTGATCTTGACCAGCCCGTGCCGGGAGTCCCAGGTCACCAGCGGCGTCGTCGCGCGGGTCGGGGCCTCGACCCGGCGCACGCCGGTGACCCAGGCGTCGTAGTTCGCCAGCGTCGTCTTCAGCGGCACGACCTTGCGCAGCTCGCAGCACCGGCCGGGGTCGGTGGCGAAGAGGTCCTTGCCCAGCAGGTCGTCCTGCTCGGCGACCGACTGCTCGGGCTCGACCTGCACGATCCGCACGCCGTAGACCTGGGCGACCGCGTCGCGCGTGCCGAGGGTCTCGGCGAAGTGGTAGCCGGTCTCGAGGAACAGCACGTCGACGCCGGGCCGGGCGGCCGCGCCGAGGGCGACGAGCACCGCGTCCTGCATGTTCGACGCGACGATCAGCCCGTCGCCGAAGGTCTCGGCGGCCCAGGCGAGCACCTGGCGGGTGAGCTCCTCGTGGCCGAGCTCGCCCTCGAGGGCGGCGAACCGCTCGCCGGCGGCGAGGGCCTCCGTGCGCAGGTCGTCCTGCGTGTCCGTGCTCGTCATGGGTTTCCTCTCGCCGGCGCCGGTACCGGGGTCAGGACGAACGTGCTGCGGCAGTCCGCGCACTCCCAGGCGCCCTGCGGGTCCTCCCGGGGGCGCAGGTCCTGCTCGCCGCAGTAGGGGCAGTACTGCAGGGCCAGCCTCACGACAGCTGACCCTCGTCCGCGCGCACGACCCACTGGGCGAAGCGCTCGCCGGGCTCGTGGTGCTCGGCGTAGGCGCGGACGACCCGCTCGACGTAGTCACCGAGCTCGGCGGAGAGCACCTTGTGCCCGCGCAGCTTCCGCCCGAAGCCGGCGTCGAGGCCGAGCCCGCCGCCGAGGTGCACCTGGAAGCCCGCGGCGGGCGCCCCGTCGGGGCCGGTGACGATCTGGCCCTTGAGCCCGATGTCGGCGACCTGGATCCGCGCGCAGGAGTTGGGGCAGCCGTTGAGGTGGATCGACACGGGGTGCTCGAGGGCGTCCTGGACGTCGGCCAGGCGTCGGTCGAGCTCCTCGACGAGCTCGCCCGCCCGGTTCTTCGTGTCGACGAACGCGAGCTTGCAGAACTCCAGCCCGGTGCAGGCCATCGTCGCGCGCCGCCACGGGGTGGGCCGGGCGGGCAGGCCGAGGTGGTCGAGCGCGGTGGTCAGCCCCTCGAGCCGGTCGCTCGGTACGTCCAGCACCACGATCTTCTGGTACGGGGTGAGGCGCACCCGGTTCGAGCCCGCCTCCTCGGCGGCCTTCGCGACGCCGACCAGCGTCGAGCCGCTGGTCCGCCCGGCGGGCGGGGCGACGCCGACGTAGTGGTTGCCGTCGACCTGGTCGTGGACTCCGACGTGGTCGATCGTGCCGGCGACGTCGTCGGGCGCGGGGCCGTCGATCAGCTTCCGTCCCAGGTACTCGTCCTCGAGGACCTCCCGGAACCTCTCGGGGCCCCAGTCGGCGACGAGGAACTTCAGCCGCGCGCGGGTGCGCAGGCGCCGGTAGCCGTAGTCGCGGAACACCTTCGTGACGCCGTGCCAGACGTCGGCCACCTCGTCGAGCGGCACCCAGGCGCCGAGGCGCACGGCGAGCTTCGGGTTGGTCGAGAGGCCGCCACCGACGTGCAGGTCGAAGCCGGGGCCGTGCTCGGGGTGCACGACGCCGACGAACGAGACGTCGTTGACCTCGTGGGCGACGTCCTGCTGCCCGGAGATCGCGGTCTTGAACTTGCGGGGGAGGTTCGCGAGCGACTTGTCGCCGATGAAGCGCTCGACGATCTCGTCGATGGCCGGGGTGCCGTCGATGACCTCGTCGGCGGAGATGCCCGCGACCGGCGAACCGAGGACGACGCGCGGGCAGTCACCGCAGGCCTCGGTGGTGGACAGGCCGACGCCCTCCAGCCGGCGCCAGATCTCGGGCACGTCCTCGACGCGGACCCAGTGCAGCTGGATGTTCTCGCGGTCGGTGACGTCGGCGGTGTCGCGCGCGAAGGTCTGGGAGATCTCGCCGATGACCCGCAGCTGCTCGGTGGACAGGGCCCCACCGTCCACGCGCACCCGCATCATGAAGTGCGGCGCGTCGAGCAGTTCCTCCTCGACGTGGCCCGTGTCGGTGCCGGGGAAACCTTCGGCGCGCTGCGTGTAGAGCCCCATCCAGCGGAAACGCCCGCGCAGGTCGGCCGGGTCGATCGAGTCGAAGCCGCGGTGTGCGTAGATGTCCTCGATCCGCGCCCGCACGTTGAGCGGGTGGTCGTCCTTCTTGGACTGTTCGTTCTTGTTGAGCGGTTCGCGGTAGCCCAGCGCCCACTGGCCCTCGGCCTTGCCCTTGCGCGGCTTCGACGCGGCGGCGGTCATCGGTGGTGCGTCCTCCGGGGGCGCAGGCGCACACGTCCGCACGGCGGCGGCTCGCGCACGCCTGCTGACGATCAGTGGTGGGGATGCCCGTGGCAGGGCGGCCGGTCAGCGGCGCAGCTCAGCTCGCCGGGCGGCACAGCGCGCTGGACAGACGCACGAGGTCGACGTGGAGTCGACCGACGAGCATCGGGTCCGGGGTGCGCACGGTGTCGAAGCCTGCCATGTCGTCGGCGCGCTTTCCACCGTTGTGGCGGCGCGCACTCGACGGCGTATTCAGCGGTCATTCCCACAACCAACCGAGCCGCATCCGCGGAATGTGAGAACGTTTTCCGCGCCTCAGACGGGAGTCAGGTCCGTTGCGGCGATGTAGGACGGGCGCGGGGCGGGCGCGGCGTAGGGCTCGCCCGGCGGGTCGTCGGTACTGGCGAAGACGACGAAGAGGTTCGACCGCGGGAACGGGGTGATGTTGTCGCTCGAGCCGTGCATGGTGTTGCTGTCGAACCAGGTCGCCGAGCCGGCCGGCCCGGTGCACGGCACGATCCCGTGGTCGACGGCCAGGCGGGTCAGGGAGCCCTCGTCCGGGACGCCGATCTCCTGGTCGCGCAGCGACTCCCGGAAGTGCTCCGGCGGCGTCTCGCCGACGCACGAGACGAAGCGGCGGTGCGACCCGGGCATCACCATCAGCGGGCCGTTGACGGTGAGGTTCTCGGTCAGCGCCACCGACACGCTGAGCGCCCGGGGCCGGGGCATCCCGTCCTCGGCGTGCCAGGTCTCGAAGTCGGAGTGCCACGAGAACCCGCCGCCACCGAGACCCGGCTTGAAGTTGATGCGGCTCTGGTGGACGTAGACCGCGGAGCCGAGGATCTGCCGGGCCCGGCCCGCCAGCCGCTCGTCGGCGACGAGGCGGGCCACCACCTCCGAGAGCCGGTGGACCTCGAACACCGACCGCACGGCGCCCGAGTGCTTCTCCAGGATCGTGCGGTCGTCCCGGCGCAGTGCCTCGTCGCGCCCGAGCCGCTCCAGCTCCCCGCCGACGGCGGCCACCTCGTCGGCGGTGAGGAGGGCGTCGACGGTGAGGACGCCGTCGCGCTCGTAGGCGAGCAGCTCCTCGCGCGACGCCGGGCCGGGGGCGTCCGGGCCGGCCCAGAGCACCGGATCCGGCCGGTCGAGGATCGCGGCGGCGGTCTCGCCGCGGGTGGGGTAGGCGTCGGTGCGGCCCGCGGTCGTGGTGGGTGCGGTCATCGCTGCGGATCCTCCACGGACTCGGTGAGCAGGGGGTAGACGCCGTCCTCGTCGTGCACCTCGCGGCCCGTCAACGGCGGGTTGAAGACGCACACCGTGGTCATCTCGGTGCGCGGGCGCAGCCGGTGGTGCTCGTGCCCGTCGAGCAGGTAGAGGGAACCCGGCCCGAGCGGGTGGGTGGTGCCGGTGTCGAGGTCGTCGACCTCGCCCTCGCCGGAGACGACGAACACCGCCTCGACGTGGTGGGCGTACCAGAAGTCGTTGACGCTCCCGGCGGCCAGCACGGTCTCGTGCATCGAGAAGCCCACACCCTCACGGGCCAGGACCAGGCGCCGGCTGCGCCAGGTCGGGGTGCGGACGTCACGCTCGCCGCCGCTGATCTCCTCGAGGGTGCGGACGATCATGCCTCTCCTCCCGGTCGGGTGCCGGGCCCGGCCCGGTGGGTCGGGTCGGCCCCCACCGGCCCTCGCGCAGGCCCGCCGCGAGCGTCTCACCTCGATCCCGACCTCGTTCCCCACCGCCGGGCACACTGGCGTCGTGCCCTCCGTGCCTCCCGGCGGCGAGCCCGCCCCGGCCGACGGCGCCCTGCCCGCCGGCGCGCTCGACGGGCTGGGGACGCGTCCGTTCGGCGTCTACGTCCACGTGCCCTTCTGCGCCACACGGTGCGGCTACTGCGACTTCAACACCTACACCGCCTCCGACCTCGGGCTCGGCTCGCTCGGGGCGACCGACGACCCGGCGTCGCCCGCCTCCTGGCTCGAGGGCCTGCGCCGCGAGCTCGACCTCGCCGCCCGCGTGCTCCACGGCGCTGGATCCTCCGGGCCACCGCCTGCCGACACCGTCTTCCTCGGCGGTGGCACGCCCTCGCTGCTCGGCGCGCACGGCCTGGTCGCGGTGCTCGACGCGGTGCGCGCGGCGTTCGGCCTGCGCCCGGGGGCCGAGGTGACGACCGAGGCGAACCCCGAGTCGACGACCCCGCAGCTGCTCGCCGCGATCGCCGACGCCGGCTACACGCGGCTGAGCCTCGGGATGCAGTCCGACGTCGACCACGTCCTCGCCGTCCTCGACCGCCGCCACACACCGGGCGCGGCGGTCCGGGTCGCCCGCGAGGCCCTCGACGCGGGCCTCGCCCACGTCAACCTCGATCTCATCTACGGCACGCCGACCGAGACCCACGACGACCTGCGGCGCTCGCTCGACGCCGTCCTGTCCTCGGGCGCCGACCACGTCTCGGCGTACTCGCTCATCGTCGAGGAGGGCACGGCGCTCGCCCGGCGCGTGGCCCGCGGCGAGCTGCCGATGCCCGACGACGACGTCCTCGCCGACCGCTACGAGATCGTCGACGACGTCCTCACTGGCGCCGGGTTCGGCTGGTACGAGGTGTCCAACTGGGCCCGCACCGTCGGCGCCCGCTGCCGTCACAACCTCGGCTACTGGGGAGGCGGCGACTGGTGGGGCGCCGGGCCCGGCGCGCACTCGCACGTCGGCGGCACGCGCTGGTGGAACCTGCGCCACCCCGCGCGCTACTCGGCGGCGCTGGCCGCAGGCCGCTCACCCGCGCAGGCGCGCGAGCGCGTCACCCCCGACGAGGCCCACCTCGAGCAGGTGCTCCTGGAGCTGCGCACGGTCGACGGGCTGGCGGCCGACGTCCTCGACGCCCCGGGGCGTGCGGCGGGGGAGGAGGCGGCGCGCGAGGGCCTGCTCGCACCCGAGGCCTGGGCGAGCGGCCGGGCCGTGCTCACCCGCCGGGGGCGCCTCCTCGCCGACGGGGTCGCGATCGCGCTCGCGGGAGCGTGAGAGCACGCGGTCTCGAGCCGGCGCGGGGCGAGGGCCTCGACGTGCTGGGTGATCGGCACCAGCAGGTGTCGACCAACAAGCCTTCCCGAGCAGGGACGACAGGACCGTCTGCTCGCGCAGCTTCGCCGGTGCGACCCCTCCGACCTCCTCGCTCGCCTACTGACATGCGAACGCGAGGTCGACCATCCTGAGGACCCGTAGCGGACCGTCGCGGGCCGACGGGCGATGGAGCGTCGCGTCGCCCGTGGAGTCCGCCGACCTCACGGCTGTCCTGCCCGCTCGGGGCCGCGCAGGTCTGGCGTCGGGGGCCACTCGACGGTGCCCTTCGTCGGCTGTGTGATCGGGTAGCTGATGAGGAAGCGACCGACCGCATCGTCGACGCGCACGCCGTAGGCGGTCGGCTCCCAGTCAGGGCCGGCGACCTCCCGCTCGAACTCGGTCGCGAGGACGTCCTCGACCTGCTCACGGACACCCATCGAGGGCGCATCGGTGCTCTCGAGGGCACGGAGGAGATCAGGAGCCCGCCGGCCGAGAACACCGCGGATGGTCTCCGCCGTCTCGGCATCCAGTCGATCCAGCGTGCTCACCTGTGCCTCCAACCGTTCGACGTCTTCGCCCATGTCGTCACGACCTCTCCACGCTCGTTGAGGGAGACGACGGCATCCTGACCCTCGTACCTGTACGTCCCGTTCGGCCGGTACTCCGGCGCCTTCATCGGATTGGCGACGGCGTCGGCCATGGCTTCGTCGGAGACGCCGTGTCGGTCGCGTCCCTCCGCACGTTCCGCGCCGTGCCGCGTCATCCCCGTGATCTCGCTCGGCGCCTCGAACGGCGGTGCCGCCGCCCCGCTCCCGCTGTCCTCGTTGACCTGGAACGGCGTCACCCGGTCGTCGCCGAGCGCGTGGTGCGTGAGATCCACCGCGCCCGCACCGGCCAGGCCCAGCCCCGCCGCGAGGCCCGCGAGCGAGGCGCCACCGACCGGGACCCCGACGGGCGCGCCCACGCCGGTCGCCGTCGCCGCCGTCCCACCGGCGACGCCGAGGGCGCTGACGCCCGCGAGGGTGGCTCCGCCGACGACCGATAGGGCGGAGGCGGGGTGCTGGAGCGCCGCGTTGCCGAGCGAGGCGGCGATGTTGCCGGCCTCGGCGATCCCGGACCCGCCGCCGCCCCGGGGAGCGGTGGCGGGCGCCGCGCCGTCGAGGGCGTCCGCCGCCGTCCGGAACGCCCGAGCCGTGGCCTCGTTCGCCAGGAGGGCCCGCTCGGCCGCCGCCTCCATGAGCGCCTGCCCGTCGGCCACCGCTCGCGCGCGCTGCTGCTCGCCCAGGGCGAAGTCCCGCTGCGCGGCGCGGAGCTCGTCGGCGCACGCGCGCAGCGGTCCCGCGACCCCGGTGACCGCCTCGGCCGCCCGTCGCACCTGCTCGGCGTCGCCGCCGATGCGCGCCAGGGCCAGCGGCGCGGCCGGCCCGGACCAGTCGGTCGTGATCGACCGTCCGTGGGCCGCCAGGTCCTCGCCGACGACGCGCAGTGCGCGGCCGGCACCGGCCAGCTGCTCGGCGGCGGCGAGCATGGCCTCGGGGTCCCCGGCCAGGAGCATCAGCGGGGCGGCTCGAGACCGGGCAGGACGATCGGCGGGGCCTCCCCGGGCCCGAGACCCGCGGCCCCGGCCTGGTCGGTGGCGAGGTACTGGGCGCTCGCCGCGTCCAGCGTGGCGGCGCACTCGGTCACGCTGCCCGCGACCGCCCGGAGCAGGGCGTCGAGCCGCCCGGCGAGGGCGTCGGCCTCCCCGCCCAGCGGCCCGTCGCCGGACGCGCCCGCCGCCGCCCGCGCGCCCTGCCCGGCCTGGTCCACAGCAGCGCCCAGGCGGCCCGCGTCGTCACGCAGCTGATCGGCCCCCCGATGCAGGCCCTCGGGACGAACCTCGATCCCCTCCGGCACGCGGGGATGGTCACACGGCAGCGAGGGCCCGTGGGGTCGTTCCGCGAAGCTGATCGCTCCCGGTGCTCCGTGGACCCTGTGACATCGGGTCGATGGAGCACCTGGAGCGATCTCGTCGCTCCGGAGGGCGCGAGGAGCACGTCGCGCATGATCGAGACGCCTCGGGCGCTGCCGAACGTGCCCCTCGCTGACCTCGTCGGCACCGTCGAGAGGTCGGAGCGCGGGTTGAGCGTGTGCGACGCCACTTTCCTGCGCCGGGCCCGTCCACGATTCCCGCGCACGGCCGACGCGGTGGCGAGCCTCGCCTACCATGGAGTGTCGGACCGACGGGACGTCGCGACGACGGGCCGGAGACGTAGCGGAGCATCCGGGAGGTGGGCGCGGTGAACGCCGAGGAGCGCCGCGTCGCCGTCCTGCGCGCGATCGTCGCCGACTTCGTGGCCACCAACGAGCCGGTGGGCTCCAAGGCCATCGTCGAGCGCCACAACCTCGGGGTCTCCAGCGCGACGGTGCGCAACGACATGGCCGCGCTGGAGGAGGAGGGCTACATCGCGCAGCCCCACACCAGTGCCGGGCGCATCCCCACCGACAAGGGCTACCGGCTCTTCGTGGACCGGTTGCACCAGGTCAAGCCGCTGTCGGCGGCCGAGCGGCGGGCGATCACGCAGTTCCTCGAGGGCGCGGTCGACCTCGACGACGTCCTCAGGCGTAGCGTGCGCCTGCTCGCCCAGCTCACCCGCCAGGTCGCGGTCGTGCAGTACCCGACGTTGACGCGCTCGACGGTGCGCCACCTCGAGGTCGTGCGGCTGACGCCGGCACGTCTCATGCTCGTGCTCATCACCGACACCGGGCGGGTCGACCAGCGCGTGGTCGACCTCGGCGACGTCCTCGACGAGGAGGACGTGTCGCGGCTGCGCGCGCTGCTCAACAACGCGCTGGTGGGCCAGCCGCTGGCGACGGCGTCCGCGCGCATGACCGACCTGCCCGACGACGCGCCCGACGGGCTGCGCTCGCCGCTGGTCAGCGTCGCCGCGGTGCTGGTCGAGGCGCTGCTCGAGCGGCCCGAGGAGCGCCTGGTGCTGGGCGGCACGGCCAACCTCACCCGGGCGGGCACCGACGCCGCGGCGCTGCGCGGCATGCTGGAGGCGCTCGAGGAGCAGGTGGTGGTGCTGCGTCTGCTCACCTCGGCGAGCGACCCGGGCACCGTGACCGTGCGCATCGGCGAGGAGAACGAGTCCGAGGACCTGTGGAGCGCGTCCACGGTGTCGATCGGGTACGGCGCGGGGCATACGGCTCTCGGCGGCATGGGCGTCGTGGGGCCGACCCGCATGGACTACCCCAGCGCCATCGCGGCGGTGCGTGCGGTGGCGCGCTACGTGGGTGAGATCGTCGGGGGACGCTGAGCGCGCGCCCGCGAGGGCGGCGGCGGCACGAGAGCGACAGGACGGACGAGGACCAGCGTGGCGAAGGACTACTACGGAATCCTGGGCGTGTCCCGGGACGCGGACGACGGCGAGATCAAGCGGGCCTACCGCAAACTCGCCCGGGAGCTGCACCCCGACGTCAACCCGGACGCCGAGACCCAGGCACGGTTCCAGGACGTCAAGAACGCCTACGAGGTCCTGACCGACCCGCAGAAGCGGCGCATCGTCGACCTCGGCGGCGACCCGCTCGACACCAGCCCCCGCGGCGGGGGTGGGGCCGGCGGCTTCTCGGCAGCGGGCTTCGGCGGGCTCGGCGACATCATGGACGCCTTCTTCGGCGCCGCCGGGGCCACCGGCGGGCGCGGTCCGCGCAGCCGCGTCCAGCCCGGCGAGGACGCGCTGATCCGCATCGACCTCACGCTCGAGGAGTGCGCCACCGGCGTCGCCCGCGACCTCACCGTCGACACCGCCGTGCTCTGCGAGAAGTGCCACGGCGGCGGCGCCGAGCCCGGTACGCGCACCGAGACCTGCGACACCTGCGACGGCCGCGGCGAGATCCAGAACGTGCAGCGCTCGTTCATCGGCCAGGTCGTCACCGCCCGCCCGTGCCCGGTGTGCCGCGGCACCGGCGAGATCATCCCCAGTCCGTGCGCGCAGTGCGGCGGCGACGGGCGGGTGCGCTCGCGGCGCACGGTCACCGTGCAGGTGCCCGCGGGCGTCGGCGACGGCATGCGGATCCGCATGGCGAACCAGGGCGAGGTGGGCCCCGGGGGCGGCCCGGCGGGCGACCTCTACATCGAGGTCTCCGAGGAGCGCCACGACTTCTTCACCCGCGACGGCGTCGACCTGCACTGCCACGTCAGCCTGCCGATGACGGCCGCCGCGCTCGGCACGACGCTCCCGCAGCGCACCCTCGAGGGCGAGGAGGAGCTGACGATCGAGCCCGGCACACAGCCGAACACCACGCTCACGCTGCGCGGGCGGGGCATGCCGCGGCTGCGGTCGACCGGCCGCACCGACGGGCGGGGTGACCTTCTCGTCCACCTCGACGTCCAGGTGCCCGACCGCCTCGACACCCGCCAGACCGAGCTGCTGCGCGAGCTCGCCGAGCTGCGCGGCGAGGAGCGCCCGGAGCTCGCGGCGCACCGCAACGGCCTGTTCGGTCGCCGGCGTTCGGGCGGCCGCGCGCGGTGACGTCCGCCTGGACCCGCCCGGCCCTGTTCTGGGCCGAGGCGGTGCCCGCGGCCGGTGAGGTCGTCCTCGACGGACCCGAGGGGCGCCACGCAGCGGACGTGCGGCGGGTGCGGCCCGGTGAGGTCGTGCTGCTCGGCGACGGTGCCGGGACGCGGGCGCGGGCGGAGGTCACCGACGTCGCCAGGGGGCGCGTGGTGACGCGCGTGCTCGAGCGCCGCAGCGAGCCGGCGCCGGCGTTGCGCATCGTCCTCGCCCAGGCGCTGGTCAAGGGCGATCGCGGTGAGCTCGCCGTGGAGCTCGCCACCGAGGCGGGTGTGGACGCGGTGCTGCCCTGGCGCGCCGAGCGCTGCGTGGCGCGCTGGGACGACGGCCCGCGGGGGGAGAAGGCGCTCGCGCGCTGGCGGGCGACCGCCCGCGAGGCGGCCAAGCAGGCGCGGCGCGCCCGCCTGCCCGAGGTGGCACCGCCGGTGACCACGCGCGACCTGGCGGCCCGGGGCGACGCGGTGCTGCTGCTCGAGGCCACCGCGGAGCACTCGCTGGCCACGGTGCCCCTGCCCGACGAGGGCGACCTGGTGCTCGTGGTGGGCCCGGAGGGCGGGGTGACCGACGACGAGCGCGCGCAGCTGGTCGACGCCGGTGCGCGCGAGGTGCGGATGGGCCGCGACGTGCTGCGCACCTCGACCGCGGCGGCGGTGGCGCTCGGGGCCCTGGGCGCGCGGACGGCCCGGTGGGGGTGACCGTGACGCGACGCGGGCTGCTCGCGGGGCTGGCCGCACTCGGCGGCGCGGCCGCCTGCGGGAGGGTGAGCACCCCGACCGGCGAGGTCGAGGTGCCCGCGCCCCGGCCCGGCACCCCCGAGCCGCGCCCCCTGACCTACGGGCCCGACCCCGCCCAGTTCGGCGTGCTGCACCTCCCGCCCGGCACCGGTCCGGTGCCCGTGGCCGTCGTGGTGCACGGCGGGTACTGGCGGGCCGCCTACGGGCTCGACCTCGGCACCCCACTCGCGGTCGACCTGACCAACCGCGGGGTCGCGGCGTGGAACATCGAGTACCGCCGCGTCGGCGCCGGCGGCGGCTGGCCCGCGACGTTCACCGACGTGGCCGCAGCGGTCGACCTGCTGACCGCCGAGGTGCAGGAGGCCGCGGGCGGGCGGCTCGACCTCGACCGCGTCGTGCTGCTCGGGCACTCCGCGGGCGGGCACCTCGCCACCTGGGCCGCGAGCCGCGAGCGGTTGCGCGACGGCTCCGTCGCCGCGGCGCCGCGGGTGCGCCCCGTCGGCACGGTCGCCCAGGCCGGCGTGCTCGACCTCGTCGCCGCGGCCGAGCAGGGCCTGGGCGGCGGCGCCGTGGTCGACCTGCTCGGCGGCACCCCGGCCACCGTCGCCGACCGCTACGCCCTGGGTTCGCCCGCCGCCCTCGTGCCCGCCGCCGGGCCCGTGGTCTGCGTCCACGGGGACGCCGACACCGTGGTCCCGCTGGACCAGTCGCAGCGCTACCTCGCGGCCGCGACCGCGGCGCGCGGCGAGGCCCGCCTGCGCGTCCTGCCCGGGGTGGACCACTTCGGGGTGATCGACCCCGCGCACCCCGCCTGGACCGCGGTGCGCGAGGAGGTCGAGGGCCTGCTGTGAGTGGCGCTCGGCCGGTCCGTGGATGCGGCTAGGATTGACGTGAAGACCGACGGCGAGGAGCAGGACAGTTCAGCACGTGACCGGTGACGGAACCTCCCGGATCGTGGTGCCCGAGGCGGCGCTGCTGGCGCTCCTGGGCAAGCGCGACGAGAACCTGCGCGAGGCCGAGAGCTTGCTCGACGCCGACGTCCACGTCCGCGGCAACGAGCTGACCCTCTCGGGCGAGCCGGCGGACGTCGCGTTCGCCGAACGCGTGTTCGCCGAGCTGGTCGTGCTCGCCAGCCGCGGGCAGCAGATCGACCCGGACGCGGTCCGCCGCTCGGTGCGCATGCTGCGCGACGAGGACGACGGGGCCGAGAGCTCGCCCTCGCCGGCCGAGGTGCTCAGCCTCGACATCGTCTCCCGCCGCGGGCGCACCGTCCGACCCAAGACGCTGAACCAGAAGCGCTACGTCGACGCCATCGACGTCAACACGATCGTCTTCGGCATCGGTCCGGCGGGCACCGGCAAGACCTACCTCGCCATGGCCAAGGCCGTGCAGGCGCTGCAGGCCAAGCAGGTCAACCGCATCATCCTGACCCGGCCCGCCGTCGAGGCGGGGGAGCGGCTCGGCTTCCTGCCCGGCACGCTCTCGGAGAAGATCGACCCGTACCTGCGGCCGCTGTACGACGCGCTGCACGACATGCTCGACGCCGAGTCGGTGCCCAAGCTCATGGCCGCGGGCACCATCGAGATCGCCCCGTTGGCGTACATGCGGGGCCGCTCGCTGAACGACGCCTTCATCATCCTCGACGAGGCGCAGAACACGACGCCCGAGCAGATGAAGATGTTCCTGACGCGTCTGGGCTTCAACTCGAAGATGGTCGTCACCGGCGACGTCACCCAGGTCGACCTGCCCGGCGGCTCCACCTCCGGGCTACGGGTGGTGCGCGAGATCCTCGACGGGATCGACGACGTCGAGTTCGCCGAGCTGACCAGCCAGGACGTCGTCCGCCACCGCCTCGTCGCCGACATCATCGACGCCTACGGGCGCTACGACGCCGCTCAGGAGACGCAGCGCCGGCCGCACGCGGTGTCGAACGCGCCCCGCACCGGGCCGCCGGTGGGTCCGCGCAACCGCGAGCGCCGGGGCCGATGACCGACCCCGACACCGACGGGACACCCATGAGCATCGAGATCGCCAACGAGTCCGGCGTCGACGTCGCCGAGGGCCCGATCGTCGAGGTGGCGCGCTACGCGCTGGACCGCATGGGGGTCAGCCCGCTCGCCGAGCTCTCGATCATGCTGGTGGAGCTGGAGCCGATGGCCGAGCTGCACGAGCGCTGGCTCGACGAGCCCGGGCCCACCGACGTCATGTCGTTCCCGATGGACGAGTACGACTCGGCGCGCCGCCCGGACGCGCCGTCGTCCGGCCCGGCGCTGCTCGGCGACATCGTGCTCTGTCCGGCCTTCGCCGCCGACCAGGCCGCGGCCGCCGGCCACGACCTCGACGACGAGCTGCATCTGCTGACCGTCCACGGTGTGCTGCACCTGCTGGGCTACGACCACGCCGAGCCCGACGAGGAGCGCGCGATGTTCGGGCTGCAGGCCGAACTGCTGGCCGACTGGCGCACCCAGCGCGCCGCGGCGGCCCGGTCCGCCCGCGAGCGGGCCGCCGACGACCGCCTGCTCGGGACCGTCGGTCTCGGCGAGGACGGGAGCGCCACGCAGTGACCTCCGCGACCTCCGCCCTGGTCGGGCAGCTCGTCGCCGCGATCCTGCTCGTGCCCCTGGCCGGCGTGTTCGCCATGGCGGACGCGGCGGTGTCCACGGTGTCGCGGGCGCGGGTCGATCACCTCGTCCGGGAGGGCGCCACCGGCTCGCGGGCCCTGGCCGCCGTCGTCGCCGACCGGCCGCGTCACCTCAACCTGCTCCTGCTGCTGCGGCTGACCTGCGAGGCGGCCGCGTCGGTGCTCGGGGCGTTCGTCGCCCTGCAGCTCATCGGCCCGGACGGGCTCGCGCTGCTCGTGGCCGGGGCCGTCGTCGTCCTCGTGTCCTACGTGCTGATCGGGGTCGGCCCGCGCACGCTGGGCCGTCAGCACCCCTACGGCGTGGCGCTGGCCGTGGCGACGCCGCTGCGGATGCTCGCCCGCCTGCTCGGGCCGCTGGCCACGCTGCTGATCCTCGTCGGCAACGCGATCACCCCCGGACGCGGCTTCCGCGAGGGCCCGTTCTCCTCCGAGGTCGAGCTGCGCGAGATGGTCGACATGGCCGAGAGCCGCGGCCTGGTGGACGACGACGAGCGCGCGATGATCCAGTCGGTGTTCGACCTCGGCGACACCCGCGTGCGCGAGGTGATGGTGCCGCGCACCGAGACCGTGTGGATCGAGCGGGAGAAGAGCGTGCGCCAGGCGCTCGCGCTGGCCCTGCGCAGCGGCTACTCGCGCATCCCGGTGATCGGCGAGAACGTCGACGACGCGGTCGGCGTCGTCTACCTGAAGGACCTCGTGCGCCGCTCGCTCGACCAGGACGCGCCGCCCGACGGGCCGGGCGCGGTGGGCGAGGTCATGCGCCCGGCGGTGTTCGTGCCCGACTCCAAGCGCGCGGACGCGCTGCTGCGCGACATGCAGCGCGACCGCAACCACATGGCGCTCGTCGTCGACGAGTACGGCGGCACCGCGGGTCTGGTGACCATCGAGGATCTGCTCGAGGAGATCGTCGGCGAGATCACCGACGAGTACGACGCCGCCGAGCACCGTCCGCTGGAGACCCTCGAGGAGGGCAGCTGGCGGGTCGCCGCGCGCCTGCCGGTCGAGGACCTGGAGCGCGCGACCGGCGCCGAGTTCGACGTCGAGGACGTCGACACCGTCGGCGGGCTGCTGGCCCAGCGGCTCGGGCGCGTGCCCCTGCCCGGGGCCGAGGCCGAGATCGCGGGGCTGCGCCTGCGCGCCGAGGGCGGCGAGGACGCCCGCGGGCGCATGCGCATCCGCAGCCTGCTGGTGTGGCGCCCGGCGGTCGACGAGGCGACGACCGACGGCGACGCCGACAGCGCTCCCACCGACGGCTCCGGCCCGGCGACCGGCGACGATGCCGACCGCCCCGGGGACGCCGGAACCGGGGGCGACCTGGCCCCGACCGGGGCCCGCGACGGGAAGGACGACCGTGGCTGACCGTGCCACCACCGGCGCCACCACGGCCGCCGCCCTGGGCGCACCGAGCGCGCCCGACGCGCTCGACCCCGAGGACGCCAAGATCGTGACGCTGGCGCGGTCGGCGCGGGCGCGCACCGGCGCGGCGCAGGGCGCGGCCGTGCGCGACACCGACGGGCGCACCTACGCCGCGTGCACCGTGGCGCTGCCCTCGCTGTCGCTCACCGCGCTGCAGGCGGCCGTCACGGCGGCGATGGCGGCCGGCGCGCCGGGGCTGGAGGCGGCCGCGGTGGTCGGGGTGACCGACCTCGACGCCGGCTTCGACGACCCGGGCCTGGCCGCCGTCGCCGACGTCACCGCGGACGCGGCGGTGCTCGTCGCGGGCCCGGACGCGGACGCGGTGCACCGGGTCGAGGGCCCGTGACCGTCGCGCCGAGCCCGCGCCACGACGTCGTCGTGGTGGGCGGGGGCATCATCGGGTTCGCGGTGCTGCACGAGCTGCTCGCCGCCGGACACACGTCGGTGGCCCTCGTCGAACGCGAGCACACCCCCGGCACCCACCAGACCGGCCGGAACTCGAACGTCATCCACTCCGGGCTCTACTACGCGCCCGGCTCGCTCAAGGCCCGGCTGGCCGTCGCCGGCTGCGCCGAGACCAAGGCGTTCTGCGCCGAGCACGACCTGCCCCACGCCGAGTGCGGCAAGGTCGTCGTGGCCACCGAGGCCGACGAGCTGCCGCGCATGGCCGAGCTCGTGCGCCGCGGGCGGGCCAACGGCGTCGAGGTGCACGAGCTGGACGAGGCGGGCGTGCGCGACCGCGAGCCGGCGGTCGCCGCCCTCGCGGGGCTGTGGGTGCCCTCGACCGGCATCTGCGACTACGGCGCGATCACCCGGCGCCTGGCCGACCTGGCCGTCGACCGCGGCGCGGTGCTGCACACCGGGCGCGCGGTGCGCTCGGTGGTGCGCCGGCGCCGCGACGTCGTCGTGCGCACCGACCGCGGGGACCTCCTCGCCGGGCAGGTCGTCGTCTGCGCGGGGCTGCGCTCCGACGAGATCGCGCGGGCGTCGGGCTTCGACCCGGGCGTGCGGATCGTGCCGTTCCGCGGCGAGTACTCCGACCTCGTCGGGCCGATCGGCGAGCGCGTGCACGGGCTCGTCTACCCCGTGCCCGACCCGGCGTTCCCGTTCCTCGGCGTCCACGCGACGCGCGGGGTGGACGGGTCGGTGCACGTTGGACCCAACGCCGTGCTCGCCCTGGCCCGCGAGGGCTACGACTGGCGCACGCTGCGGGCGCGCGAGCTGGCCGGGACGCTCGTCGACCCGGGGTTCCTGAAGCTCGCGGGCAGGCAGTGGCGCTACGGGCTGGGCGAGGTCCACCGGTCGCTGTCGCGGCGGGCGATGGCCGCGGCCGTGGCGCGGATGCTGCCCGGGGTCACCGCCGAGCACCTGCAGCCCCCGCACGACGTGGCCCGTCGCGCCGGGGTGCGCGCGCAGGCGATCCGGCCCGACGGGTCGCTGGTCGACGACTTCCTGTTCGTGCAGGACGGGGACACCGACTCGGGGCCCGGGAGCGGGCCGTCCGTGCTGCACGTGCTCAACGCGCCGTCGCCCGCGGCCACCGCAGCCCTGCCCATCGGGCGGGAGATCGTGGCGCGGCTGGAGGGGAAGAGCGTTGACGCAGCCTGAGTTCCCGGAGGGCTTCCGGTCGGGGTTCGCCTGCTTCGTCGGGCGTCCCAACGTGGGCAAGTCGACGCTGACGAACGCGCTGGTCGGGCAGAAGGTCGCGATCACCTCGTCGCGCCCGCAGACCACCCGGCACGCGATCCGGGGCGTCGTGCACCGAGCCGACGGCCAGCTCGTCCTCGTCGACACCCCGGGCCTGCACCGGCCGCGGACGCTGCTGGGCGAGCGGCTCAACGACGTCGTGCGGACCACGTGGGCCGAGGTCGACGTCGTGGGGTTCTGCGTGCCGGCCGACCAGGCGATCGGCCCGGGCGACAGGTTCATCGCCGGTGAGCTGGCCAAGATCGTCGGCAAGACCCCGCTGATCGGTGTGCTGACCAAGACCGACCTCGTCGGCCCCGAGGTGATCGCGCAGCGGCTGGTCGACCTGCAGGGCTTGAGTGGAACTCCTGGGCTCGAGTTCACCGAGATCGTGCCGGTGTCGGCGTCCTCGGGGCACCAGGTCTCGCTGCTCGCCGACCTCCTGCTCGCGCAGATGCCGCCCGGCCCGCCGCTGTACCCGGAGGGCGAGCTCTCCGACGAGCCGGAGACGACGATGATCGCCGAGTTCGTCCGCGAGGCGGCGCTCGAGGGCGTGCGTGACGAGCTCCCGCACTCCCTGGCCGTCGTGGTCGAGGAGATGTCGCCCGGCAAGGTCCTCACCGTGCGCGCGGAGATCTTCGTCGAGCGCCCGTCCCAGAAGGCGATCGTCATCGGCCGCGGCGGCTCCCGGCTCAAGGACGTCGGCACCCGCGCCCGCACCCAGATCGAGGCGATGCTGGGCCAGAAGGTCCACCTGGACCTGTTCGTCAAGGTGGCCAAGGACTGGCAACGCGACCCCCGCCAGCTCCGGCGGCTGGGCTTCTGAGGCGGCTCGTTCGAGCAATGCGGCTTTGCTGGCGTCCAACGCCAGGAACGCCACATCCTCGCCGGCGCGACACGCCGGCCCGGAACGGGCGCGGCCAAGGTTCGGCCGGGCCCCTCGACGACCGGGCGCCGGGTCGTTCCGCTCCTGGCCGGATCGTCCTACGTTGCGGGCATGCAGCGATACCGGGACAAGGTCGCCCTGGTCACCGGCGGCGCCTCGGGGATCGGGGCCGCGATCGGGGCGCGGCTGGTCGCCGAGGGCGCGCACGTCGTGCTGCTCGACGTCGACGCCGACGGTCTCGGGCGGCAGCAGGCGGCGGAGACGATCGTCGCCGACGTCACCGACTCCGCGCAGGTCCGGGACGCGGTCGAGCGCACGGTCGAGCGTTTCGGCCGGCTCGACAACGCCTTCAACGTCGCGGGCTCGGCGCGCTTCGGCACGGTGGTGGACGGCGACGAGGAGGACTGGGCCTGGACGGTCGACCTCGTGCTGCGCGGGGTCTACCTCAGCACCCGCCACGAGGCGCGGGTGATGCAGCCGGGCGCGTCGATCGTCAACATCTCGTCGCTCAACGCCCACGTCCCGCTCTACGGCGCGAGCTCGTACGCCGCGGCGAAGGCCGGTGTGGAGATGTTCACCAAGAACGCGGCGCTGGAGCTCGGCGACCGCGGCATCCGCGTCAACGCGATCCTCCCGGGCCTGATCCGCACGCCGCTGACCGCGGGCTTCATGGACGGCGGGCCGATCGAGAAGGACTTCCTGCAGCGCATCGTCGCGGCGCGGGCGGGGGAGCCCGACGAGATCGCGGGGCCGGCGCTGTTCCTGGCCGGCGACGAGGCGTCGTACGTCAACGGCACGAGCCTGGTCGTCGACGGTGGCTGGGAGATCACGAACTACCCCGATCTGCGACCCGTGGTGCACCCGGCCGGTCCCTAGGGGTGGGACGATGAGGCCGTGGGCTTCTATCGCGACACCGGGGTGGTGCTGCGGCTGCAGAAGCTCGGCGAGGCCGACCGGATCGTCACGTTCCTGACCCACCGCCACGGCAAGGTCCGTGCGGTGGCCAAGGGCGTGCGGCGCACCAGCTCGCGGTTCGGGGCGCGCCTCGAGCCGTTCGGGCACGTGGACCTGCAGCTGCACACCGGGCGCAGCCTCGACATCGTCACCCAGGTGCAGACCCTCGACGCCTTCGGCGGCGGGCTCACGGGCGACTATCCCCGCTACACGGCCGGCTGCGCGCTGCTGGAGACCGCCGACCGCCTCACCTCCGAGGAGGGCGAGCCGGCGCGCGAGCTGTTCCTGCTGCTCGTCGGCGCCCTGCGCGGACTGGCCGGCGGTACCCGTGACCCCTACCTCGTGCTCGACGCCTTCCTCCTGCGCGCCATGGTGATCGCCGGCTGGGCGCCGGCGATCACCGAGTGTGCCCGCTGCGGGGTCGAGGGCGAGCCCTACCACCGCCGGTTCTCGGTGCCCGCCGGCGGCGCGGTGTGCGAGGGCTGCCGCCCGTCGGGCGCCGTCGTGCCGTCGGACCCCACGTGGCGGTTGCTCGAGGCCCTGCGCGACGGCGACTGGGGCACCGCGGAGGGCACCGACGCCGCCGCCCGCCGCGACACCGCCGGCCTCGTCGCCGCCCACCTGCAGTGGCACCTCGAGCGGACCCTGCGCTCGCTGCCGCTGGTCGACCGCCGCGGCGCGGTGCCCCGGGTCGACCTGGGCGGGGCACCGCTGGACGTCGAGGCCGCCGACGATCCGGACGACCGGGCCCCGCATACGGACGCGCCGGCCGAAGGCACCCTCGGCCCCGCCCTGCTGGACGACGCGGATCGACGCTGCGCACCGGGAGCCGCCCTGTGAGTCCCCGCCCGCGCCCCGCGCGCGGACGCACCGACGGCCGTCCGCTGCGGGGCCGCGACGACCCGACCGTGATGCCGCCGACGCCGCACCCCAGCGGCGCCACGCCGCCCGACATCCCGCCCGAGTTGGTGCCGCACCACGTCGCGCTGGTGATGGACGGCAACGGGCGGTGGGCCAACCAGCGGGGCCTGCCGCGGATCGAGGGCCACCGCCGGGGCGAGGGCCAGCTGCTCGACGTCGTGCGCGGGTGCATCGACATCGGCGTCAAGTGGATCTCGGCGTACGCGTTCTCCACCGAGAACTGGCGACGCAGCCCCGACGAGGTGCGCTTCCTGCTCGGCTTCAACCGCGACGTCATCCGCCGCCGGCGTGACGAGATGCACGCGATGGGCGTGCGGGTCCGCTGGTCGGGGCAGCGGCCGCGGCTGTGGCGCAGCGTGATCAAGGAGCTGGAGATCGCCGAGGAGATGACGAAGGACAACGACGTCGTCACCCTCACCATGTGCGTCAACTACGGCGGTCGCGCGGAGATCGTCGGCGCCGCCCGGGAGCTCGCGCGCCGCGCCGCCCGCGGCGAGATCGACCCCGAGCGCATCGACGAGAAGGCCCTCGCCCGCCACCTCGACGAGCCCGACATGCCGGACGTCGACCTGTTCCTGCGCAGCTCGGGGGAGCAGCGGACGTCGAACTTCCTGCTCTGGCAGTCGGCCTACGCCGAGATGGTCTTCCTCGACACGCTCTTCCCCGACTTCGACCGCCGCCACCTCTGGGAGGCGTGTGAGATCTACGCCCGCCGCGACCGCCGCCACGGGGGCGCGGTCGACCGCGCAGAAGGGACCGCGACGCCGTGAGCCGCTCATGAGCCGGGAGGCCGCCACCACCGCGAGCCTGCTCATCACCGCCCGCGAGGCGCTCGAGCAGTTCGTCGAGGTGCACGTCGACGACGACGGCGCGCTGTCCTTCCGCCACGGCGGGGTGCCGTGCGCGGTGCAGGGCGTGGAGCTGGTCGAGGGCCTCGCCGTGCTCAGCCTGACCTGCGTCGTCGCCTGGGACCTCACCGACCCCGACACGCCCCGGCATGTCGCCGAACGCGCGGGCCAGGGCCTGTTCGGCACGCTCGGCGCGATCAGCACCGACCGCGGGTGGGACGTGACGCTGCGCTACGCGTTCCCCGCCGAGGGTCTGGCGGTCGGCCCGTTGGGGACGCTCCTGATGCTCGTCGTCTCGACCGCCTCGCAGGTGCGGGCGGATCTGGTGGAGGCCGCCTGACCGGCCGCCGCTGGTGGTCCGACCGGCGCAGCCCGGCCCGCACCACCGCGGTCGTCCGTCCCCATCCCCGTCGGCTGTCCCCAGGTGACGAGACGGCGTGCGGGGCGCGTCGGACGCCGCTGGCAGCATCGCCGCCGTGAGCACCGAGACCGCCCCGACGCCGGCGCCCCCGCGCCGGGGGACCGGCTCGCTCGTCGCGCTCTGCGGCGTGCTGCTGCTCGCCACGGTCCTGCAGGACCCGCTGGTCCGCCTGCTCGACGTGGGTGCGGTCCGCACCGCGGCCACGGTGTTCGTCGCGATCTGCGTGCAGGCGCTGCCGTTCCTCGTGCTCGGCACCGTGCTGTCCGGGGCACTCGCCGCATGGGTCTCGCCCGCCGCGCTGCGCCGGGTGCTGCCGGCCCGACCCGGGCTGGCCGTGCCCGTGGCCGGGGCGGCGGGGCTGGTCCTGCCCGGCTGCGAGTGCGCCTCGGTCCCCGTCGCACGACGGCTGGTGGGGCAGGGAGTGCCCGAGGCCGCCGCGCTCGCCTTCCTGCTCGCGGCGCCGGCGATCAACCCCGTGGTGCTCGTCGCCACGGCGGTCGCCTTCCCCGACCACCCCGAGATGGTCGGTGCCCGGCTTCTCGGGTCGGCGGCCACCGCGCTCGTCGTCGGCTGGCTCTGGGCACGCTTCGGTCGCGCGGAGTGGATCGCCGCGCAGGTGCGCCGCCCACCGCCGGACGACGGCACGCCGCGATGGGCCGTGTTCACGGAGACGGTGCGCCACGACGTCGTCGACGCCGGCGGGTTCCTCGTGCTCGGGGGTCTCGCGGCCGCGGCGGTGAACGTGCTGGTGCCGCCGGCGTGGCTCGACGGCCTCGCCGGGCACCTCGTGCTCGCCGTCGTCGTCATGGCCCTGCTCGCGGTGCTCCTCGCCCTGTGCAGCGAGGCCGACGCGTTCGTCGCCGCCTCGCTGGCGAGCCTGCCGCTGCTGCCCCGGCTGGTGTTCCTCGTCGTCGGCCCCGCCGTCGACGTCAAGCTGATCGCGCTGCAGGCGGGCGCCTTCGGTCGCGCCTTCGCGCTGCGCTTCGCCCCGCTGGTGTTCCTCGTGGCCGTGGCCAGCGCGGTCCTCGCGGGCCTGTTGGTCTTCGGCGGCTCGGGATGAGGCAGGCATGAGACGCGACGCCCAGCACGTGCTGCTCGTCCTCGTCGGCGGGGTGCTCGTCAAGATCGTCCTCGACGGCTCGTACCTGCGCTACGTGCGGGCCTGGTCCGCCGCTCCGGTGCTCGCCGCGGGCGTCGTGCTGATCACCGTGGCCCTGATCGCGCTCGCGCGCGACCTGCGCCGCCCCACGGCGCCGCCGAGTGGCGAGGACGACCACGACCACGACCACGGTCCCGACGCGCGCGCGGGGCCCGCCGCCTGGCTGATGGTGCTCCCGGTGCTCGCGCTGCTTCTGGTGGTCCCACCGGCCCTGGGCTCGGCGGCGCTGCGGGACACCGGCGCCCGCACGGCCCCGGCGGCCGCCGCACCGGCGGACGAGCCGCTCCCGCCCGGCGACGCGCCGCCCCTCGGTCTGCTCGACGTGGTCTCGCGCACGGCGGCCGACCCGCACGGGACGATCACCGAGCGCGACGTGACGGTCACCGGCTTCCTCGTGCCCGCCGCCCGCACCCCGCCGCCGGGAGCGACCGGGCTCGACGTCGCCCGCCTGGTGATCTCGTGCTGCGCCGCGGACGCGTCCGCGGTGCGCCTGCACCTCGCCGACCCCGCGGATCTGCTCGCAGGCGTCGCCCCGGGTGGGGCCGAGGGCGACCGGTGGGTCGCGATCCGAGGTCGGGTGGTCGCCGGCACCGGGACACCGGCCGACGGTCACGTGCCGACACTCTCGGTCATCGGGTGGTCTCCCGTTGCCGCACCCGTCCCGGTGTACGAATACTGAGCCGGACGGGGGCCCGGAGACGTCGGACAGCCCAATGCGGGACGAAGCAGCTGACACGGCCTTTAGACTCCGCAACCGCCGTCCATCCGGAGAGGAGGGGCGTCCTCGGCCGGAGACCCGGACCGGGAGGCGCGCTCGCGATGACACAAGAACTCTCTTCACCGCCGGGTCCGCCCGACGGACAGCCGGCGGACGAGAGCACCGGGAGCGCCGCCGACCGCCAGCACGGCACCGACTGGGTCGTCTTCGGCATCGGCGCGGCGCTCGCCGTCATCTTCGTCGTGTGGGGCGTCGTCGGCACCGAGAGCCTGACGAACGTCTCCAGCGCCATGCTCAGCGCCGTCATCCGGGGTGGCGGCTGGGGCTTCATCCTCGCCGCCACGGGGTTCGTGGCGTTCGCGCTGTGGCTGGCGTTCAGCCGCTTCGGCCGCATCCGCCTCGGGCGGGACGACGAGCAGCCCGAGTTCCGCACCGTGTCGTGGATCGCGATGATGTTCAGCGCGGGCATGGGCATCGGGCTGATGTTCTACGGCGTCGCCGAGCCCCTGTCCTTCTTCACCGAGCCGCCCCCCGGGTCCGTGATGCCCGGTGACCAGGTCGGCGCGCTGCGGACGGCGATGGCGACCTCGCTCTTCCACTGGACGCTGCACCCGTGGGCGATCTACGCCGTGGTCGGCCTCGCCATCGCCTACTCGACGTTCCGCAAGGGACGCCGCCAGCTGATCAGCTCAGCGTTCATCCCGCTGATCGGCGAGCGGGCCGCCAACGGCGCGGTGGGACGGGTCATCGACATCATCGCGATCTTCGCGACGATCTTCGGATCCGCGGCGTCGCTGGGGCTCGGGGCGCTGCAGATCGGTGGCGGTCTCGACGTCACCGGTTTCCTCCCCGACGCGGGCAACGAGGTCCTCGTCCCGCTGATCATCGTCCTGACCGCGGCGTTCGTCCTCTCGGCGGTCTCCGGCGTCGCCAAGGGGATCCAGTGGCTGTCGAACATCAACATGGTGCTCGCCGGCATCCTGGCGCTGTTCCTGTTCGTCGTCGGCCCGACGGTGATCATCCTCGACCTGCTGCCGACGGCGGTCGGCGCCTACATAGGTGACTGGGCCGAGATGGTTGGGCGCACCGAGGCCACGGGTGGCGAGGCCATGCTCGAGTGGCTGAGCTCGTGGACGGTCTTCTACTGGGCGTGGTGGATCTCCTGGACGCCCTTCGTCGGCATGTTCCTGGCCAAGATCAGCCGCGGCCGCACGATCCGCCAGTTCGTCGGCGGCGTTATCCTCGTGCCGAGCCTCGTGAGCCTCGTGTGGTTCGCGATCTTCGGCGGCACCGCGATCAGCCAGCAGCAGGCGGGCCTGAACCCGGCGGCGGCCGACACGCAGGACCAGCTCTTCGCGGTGCTGGGCGCCTACCCGTGGGCGACGTTCACCGGGCTGCTGGTCATGGTGCTGGTGGCGATCTTCTTCGTCTCCGGCGCCGACGCCGCGTCCATCGTCACCGGCACGCTGTCCCAGGGCGGCTCCGACGAGCCGTCCCGGTGGGTGGTCATCTTCTGGGGCACGGTGATGGGCGCCGTCGCGATCATCATGCTGCTCGTCGGCGGCGAGGACGCGCTGTCCGGACTGCAGAGCCTGACCATCCTGGTCGCCGCGCCGTTCGTGGTGATCATGGTGCTGCTCTGCGTCGCGTTCATGCGCGACCTCAACCACGACCCCGTGATCCTGCGCGAGACCAAGGGGCTCGAGGTCATCGAGCAGGCCGTCGACTACGGCACGGAGAAGCACGGCGAGGACTTCTACCTCCGCGTCCGTGCGTTCCCGGCGGAGAGCTCGCGCCGGTCCGCCACCGGCCCGGAGCCCTCGGGGCCGACGTACGCGGACGTGCGCGGGGTCCAGGACCCGTTCGCCGAGAGCGAGGGCGCGCCGGCGACCCGGTCGGTGCCGCGCGACGACGACCCCGCGGGCACCGAGGTCGTCGACACCGGGCCCGGCGCCGAGGCGACGAAGCACACGAAGCGCGGCAGGCACGAGAGGACCGAGGCCGCCGGCCGGCCGAGCGCCGACCGCGAATAGCGCCACGCACGACGGGCGCCGGGTCCCGAGGGGCCCGGCGCCCGATCGGGTCGGGCAGGTCCGAGTGTCGGGCAGGTCCGAGCGTCGGGCAGGGTCCGAGTGTCGGGCAGGTCCTGGGGGTCAGGTCTGGCGGCAGGCCGCGCACAGACCGAGGATCTCGACGGTGTGGGAGACCTCGGCGAAGCCGTGCTGGGCGGCGACGCGGTCGGCCCAGTGCTCGACGGCCGGGCCCTCCACCTCGACCGTCTTGCCGCACGAGCGGCAGACGAGGTGGTGGTGATGGTGCTCGGAGCAGCGCCGGTACGACGCCTCCCCGGTGCCGGCGCGCAGGACGTCGATCTCGCCGGCGTCGGCGAGGGCCTGCAGGGTGCGGTAGACCGTGGTCAGCCCGATGCCGTCGCCCCGGCGGCGCAGCTCCTCGTGGATCTCCTGTGCGGAGCGGAAGTCGCTGAGCTCGTCGAGCAGCCCGGCGATCGCCGTGCGCTGCCGCGTCGCCCGCCGGCCCGGCACGGAGGGGGCGCGGGATCCGGTCACGACTCCTCCTCCACGTGGGCGACGGCATCGACGACGATGTGGGCGAGGTGGTCGTCCACCAGGCGGTAGACGACCTCCCGCCCGCGCCGGTCGCCGCGCACCACGCCGGCGGACTTGAGCACCCGCAGGTGCTGGCTGATCAGCGGCTGGGTGACCTCGAGCGCGTCGACCAGCTCGTGCACGCATCGCGGGGAGCTGCGCAGCTGCAGCACGATCGCGATGCGCACGGGCGCGGCGAGAGCGCGCAGCAGGTCGCCGGCGGCGACGAGCGCCGCCGACGCGGGGGTCTCCGCGGCCGGCGCGGGCGCGTGCTCGTGGTGTACCGGCGCGACGTCGGTGGGGGTCGTCATCGGCGTCCTCCCGGCGGACGGTGCGGTCACTGCGCGACCAGCCCGGCGGCGATCGCCACGAGCACCGCGAGGCAGAGCACGCGCACGACCCGCTCCGAGGGCGACAGGCGAGTCCACGTCGTGGCGAGCAGCGCCGCGACGCCGAGCGCGAGCAGCCCCAGCAGCAGGGCGCCGACGGGGCCACCGACGATCACCGCGACGGCGAACACGACGGCCACCAGGAGGAACACCGCCACCGCCGGTACCCGCGCCAGCGGCCCGTCGCCCGGCACCATCCGCCCCCGGCGCCCGGCGAACGGCTGCCGTGGTCGTCCCGCTCCCCGCCCGCTCACGGCTCGCCTCCCCGTCCTCGTCCCCGCGGGGGCGTGCGCCCCTACGCTGTCCCTGTCGATAGTGACACTCGTTGTCGATCTGTGGGGGAGGAGCCCGGGTGCTGCTGGTCTGCCGCTTCGCGCCGGACGGCGACGAGGGCTTCCCGGCCCGTGCCCGCCGCGCCGTGGCCCTGCTCGCCGCCCAGCCCGGGTGCGAGGGCGTCGAGCTGGCCCGGGCGATCGAGGAGCCGGGACGCTGGGTGCTCGTCGCCCGCTTCGCCACCGTCACCGCCTATCGGCGCGCGCTGCAGCCGTTCGACGTGCGCGAGCACGTGGTGCCGTTCCTGTCCGAGGCGCTGACCGACGAGCCGGGCACCTACGAGCGCGGTCTCGTCGCCGGTCCGGACGGCGTGACCGAGCACCCGAGCCTGCTGACCGATCGCGCCGGAGGGCCGCCACCCGGCGCCTGAGGCCGTCCGCGGACGCTCGCTACGCTGGGTGCACCCGCACCACCCAGCGATCCCCTGCGATTCCCGGAGTACCACCGTGCCCACCCCCACCGGCAGCGCCCGCATCGAGACCGTGGTCAACCTCTGCAAGCGCCGCGGTTTCGTCTTCCCCTCCGGGGAGATCTACGGCGGGACCCGGTCGGCATGGGACTACGGCCCGCTCGGCGTGGAGCTCAAGGAGAACCTCAAGCGCCAGTGGTGGAAGTCGGTCGTCAACGGTCGTGACGACGTGGTCGGCCTCGACTCGAGCGTGATCCTGCCGCGTCAGGTGTGGGTCGCGTCCGGGCACGTCGACGTGTTCACCGACCCGCTGGTCGAGTGCACGAGCTGCCACCGCCGCTTCCGCGCCGATCAGCTCGCCGAGGACTTCGCCGAGCGCACCGGCGGCCCGTCGCTGGAGTCGACCGACGCCGAGGGCCACGTCCACTACGACCTGTCGAACGTCCCGTGCCCGAACTGCGGCACCCGCGGCCAGTACACCCCGCCGCGCGAGTTCAACATGATGCTCAAGACCTACCTCGGCCCCGTGGAGTCCGAGGAGGGGCTGCACTACCTGCGCCCCGAGACCGCGCAGGGCATCTTCGTGAACTTCGCCAACGTCATGTCGGCGGCGCGCAAGAAGCCGCCGTTCGGCATCGGCCAGATGGGCAAGAGCTTCCGCAACGAGATCACGCCCGGCAACTTCATCTTCCGCACGCGCGAGTTCGAGCAGATGGAGATGGAGTACTTCGTCGAGCCCGGCTCCGACGAGCAGTGGCACCAGTACTGGATCGATGAGCGCACCCGCTGGTACACCGACCTCGGGATCGCGCGGGAGAACCTGCGCCACTACGAGCACCCCAAGGAGAAGCTCTCCCACTACTCGAAGCGCACCGTCGACATCGAGTACCGGTTCGGCTTCAACGCCGGGCAGGAGTGGGGCGAGCTCGAGGGCATCGCGAACCGCACGGACTTCGACCTGACGACGCACTCGAACCATTCCGGGGTCGACCTGTCGTACTACGACCAGGCCACCGACTCGCGCTACCGCCCGTACGTCATCGAGCCCGCAGCCGGCGTGGGGCGCTCGATGATGACGTTCCTGCTCGACGCCTACACCGAGGACGAGGCCCCCAACGCCAAGGGCGGCGTCGACAAGCGCACGGTGCTGCGCCTCGACCCGCGCCTCGCGCCGGTGAAGGCCGCGGTGCTGCCCCTGAGCCGCAACGCCGACCTCTCGCCGGTGGCCCGCGACCTCGCGACGAGGCTGCGGCGGCACTGGAACGTCGAGTTCGACGACGCCGGCGCCATCGGACGTCGCTACCGTCGTCAGGACGAGATCGGCACCCCGTTCTGCGTCACGGTCGACTTCGACTCGATGGAGGACCAGGCCGCGACGGTGCGCCACCGCGACGCGATGACCCAGGAGCGCGTGGCCCTCGATCAGCTCGAGTCCTACCTCGCGGCGCGTCTCGTCGGCTGCTGAGCGTGTCGCCCGGTCGCAGCGAACGCGCTGTTCGCTGCGTCTACGCGCACGAACAGCGCGTTCGCTGCCACGGCCGCGCCCACCCCGGCCCGGCGGCCCGGCACGGTCGGGGTGCTCGCCTACCCTGGGGCACGTGAGCGACCTGACCGAGGTGGCCGACGTCCTGGCCCGCGGCGACGAGGCCCGAGCCGTCGTCCGCGTGCTCGACCGGCACGGGTTCGGCACCGTCGAGCCCGGCCAGCTGCTCGTCGCGGGCGCCGACGGGGCGCTGGGCGGGGTGCTGCTGCACGGCGCGCTGGACGACCAGGCGACGGCGCTGGCGAAGGACGCGCGTGACCGGCCGGGCGTCGTCGAGGCCCACGTCGCCGAGGACGAGGCCGTCGCCGCCGGGCTCGCCTGCGCGGGTGGGGCCACGCTGCTCGGCCACCCGCTGGCCGCCGCGCCGGCCCGGGCGCTCGCCGCGGCGTTCGCGCGCGGGGTGCCGGCCGCGCTGGTGTCGCGGGCCGACGGGTCGGCGTCGCTGGCGATCACCGGCGGCGAGCTCGACGCCGTCGAGGGCTCGCTCGGCTTCGCCGCGGTCGACGGGGCCGCGGTCGCCCACGCGCGCCGGCTGCTCCGCCGGGGCGCGACGGTCACCGAGCGGGTGACGCTCGAGGCGGGCGCCGACGTGCTCGTCGACCTCTGGATCCCCGTGCCCACCATGGTCGTCGTCGGGCCCGGGGCCATCGCCGACGCGCTCGCCGCGCAGGCCGGGGTGCTGGGGTGGACGTACCGCCGCGCCGACACCCTGGCCGAGGCCGACGCGGCGGTCGCCGCGTTCACCGATGCCGACGTCCTCGTGCTGATCGACCACGACCCGGCGTTCGACGCCGTCCTGCGCACGGGCCTGCAGGGGCGCGGGTTCCTGGGTGCCCTCGGCTCGCGGCGCACGCAGGCCGCGCGGCGCGAGCGCCTGCTCGGCGCGGGCGTCACCGAGGAGCAGCTCGGGCGCATCCACGGGCCCGTGGGCCTCGACCTGGGCGCGCGCACACCCGCGGAGACCGCGGTGTCGATCGTCGCCGAGGTCCTGGCCACCCGCAGCGGGCGCGACCCGTCGGCCCTGGGCCGCGCGACCGGGCAGATCGGCGCGTGAGCCGCCCCGGCCCCCGCCCGCCGGCCCCGACCCCCGCCCGCACCGCGCTCGCGTGGGCGCCGCGGGTGGTCCTGGGCGCGCTGGTCGTCGCGCTGCTGCTCGTCGGCGGGACGGCGTTCCGCGTCTGGCAACTCGGTCGGGTCGACGAGCGCCAGCCGGTGGACATGATCGTCGTGCTGGGCGCCGCGCAGTACGACGGGCGGCCCTCGCCGGTGTTCCGCGCGCGGTTGCAGCACGCCCTCGAGCTCTACGAGGAGGGTGTGGCGCCCCGGATCGTCACGGTCGGGGGTGCCGCCGCCGGCGACGCGTTCACCGAGGCGCAGGCCGGGGAGCAGTGGCTGGTGGAGAACGGGGTGCCGGGCCAGGCGCTGCTGCCCGTCGACGAGGGCAGCGACACGTTCGGCAGCTTCGAGGCGGTCGCCGCGGTGGCCGAGGGGCGGGGTTGGCGCTCGGCGGTGCTGGTCAGCGACCCGTGGCACTCCCTGCGCTCGCGCACCATGGCCGCCGACGTCGGCCTCGAGGCCACCACGTCGCCCACCAAGCGCGGCCCCGTGGTGCAGACCCGCGAGACCCAGTTCCGCTACATCGTCCGCGAGACCGGCGCGCTGATCTACTTCCACCTCACCCACGGGTCGTCGGACTTCTCCGACCCCGGACTGGGATGAACGCGCTCCCGGGCACCCCCGCCCACCGTGCCGCGCGCCCCGTCGACGAGGCGCCCAAGGCCGGGCCGGACCGCCGCTCGCCGTTCGCCCGCGACCGGGGCCGCGTGCTGCACTCCGCGGCCCTGCGACGCCTGGCCGGGAAGACCCAGGTGGTGGGGCCCGACGAGGACGCCGAGGTCACCGGCGTTCCGCGCACCCGGCTCACCCACTCGCTCGAGGTGGCCCAGATCGGGCGGGGGATGGCCGAGGACCTCGGTGGCCCGTCGTCCGGGCCGGACCCCGACGTCGTCGACACTGCTGGCCTCGCCCACGACATCGGCCACCCGCCGTTCGGTCACAACGGCGAGCGCGCCCTGCACGCCGTCGCCGCCGACTGCGGCGGGTTCGAGGGCAACGCCCAGACGCTGCGGATCCTCACGCGTCTCGAACCCAAGGTGCTCGACGACGATCAGGACCCGTCCGGCAGTTGCCGGGGGCTCAACCTCACGCGCGCCGTGCTCGACGCCTGCCTGAAGTACCCCTGGGCCCGCCGGGTCGGCAGCCGCAAGTTCGGCGTCTACGCCGACGACGTGCCCGTCTTCAGCTGGATCCGCGAGGGCGCGCCCCCGGACCGGCGCTGCCTCGAGGCCCAGATCATGGACTGGGCCGACGACGTGGCCTATTCGGTGCACGACCTCGAGGACGGGATCCTGGCCGGGCGCATCGTGCTGGGCTGGCTCGCCCGTCCCGCCGAGCGCGCCGAGCTCGCCGCCCTGGCCGCCGAGTCCTTCTCGTCGGCGCCGGCGGCCGAGCTCGAGGCGGCTGCGGAGGCGCTGGCCGCGTTCCCGGCCGTCCGCGCCGCCGCGGCGCACGGGCCCCACGACGGCTCCATGGCCGCGACGGCGGCACTCAAGCGCCTCACCAGCGAGCTCGTCGGCCGATTCGTGGCCGGCACCGTCGAGGCCACGCGGGGCGCGCTCGGCGACCGCGTCCCGTCCGGTCACGGCGCCGACCTCGTCGTGCCCGCCCCGATCGGTGCCGAGGTGGCCGTGCTCAAGGCGGCGGCGCTGCGCTGGGTCATGCGCGACCCGGCGCGGCTCGCCGTCCAGGCCCGGCAGCGCGACCTCGTCACCGAGCTCGTCGAACGCCTGCACGCCGGTGCCCCGCGTGCCCTCGACCCCGTGTTCGTCCCGGCGTGGGAGGCTGCGCAGGACGACGCCTCGAGGCTGCGGGTCGTCGTCGACCAGGTGGCGGTCCTCACCGACGCCGGAGCCGAGCGGTGGTGCGCGCGGCTGCGCGCGACGCCGGCCGTCGGCGGCGGCGAGGTGCTGCGAGGCTCGACCGTGAGGACCCGCGCATGAGCCCCCGAGCGGAGCGGGGAGGCCGATGACCTCCCTCGACACCGTCGGTGCGCGGACGCTCACCCGCGCGCCCCTCGGCGGGCCCCTGCCCGACCTGCTGCGCCGCCGCCCCGCGATGGTGACGACCGTCCTGCTGTCGGTGACCGTCCTCGTCTACGCCGTCCTCGTGGTGCACCGGGCGTGGATCAGTGACGACGGCCTGATCTTCCTGCGCACGGTGCGCCAGGTCCTCGCCGGCCACGGCCCGGTGTTCAACATCGGCGAGCGGGTCGAGGCCAACACCTCGACGCTCTGGACGGGCGTGCTCCTCGGGCTGGCGGCGATCCCCGGCGTGCGCCCCGAGCTGATGTCGATCGGCGCCGGAGCGGTCCTGTCGGTGGCCGCGCTGGCCCTGGCGCTCGACGCGTCCCGCCGGTTCGCGGCGCTGGGGCGGGTGGTGGTGCCGGCGGGCGCGTTGGTGCTGCTCGCGCTGCCGCCGTTCTGGGACTTCGGCACCTCAGGGCTCGAGACGGGGCTGTCGTTCTGCTGGCTGGCGGGCCTGTGGTGGCTGCTCGTGGTGCGCTCGCAGCGGGCCCCGCAGCACTTCGCGGCCGCCCGCCGCCGTCCCGGCCGCGCCTGGCCGACGGCGTTCGTGGCCGGTCTCGGCCCGCTCGTGCGTCCCGACCTCGCCTTGGTCGGGGTGATCGCGCTGGTCGTCCTCGTGCTGCTCGAGCAGCCCCGCAGCGCCCGCGCCTGGGCGCGGATGGTGGGCCTGGGGGCGGTGGCGGCGACGCTGCCGGCGGCCTACGAGGTGTTCCGCGCGGGGTACTACGGCCTGCTCGTGCCGTCGACGGCCCTGGCCAAGGAGGCCGGCGTGCCCCGCTGGGAGCGCGGGCTGGTCTACCTGCGCGACCTGGTCTCCGCGTCCTGGCTCGGTGTGCCGGCGCTCGCGCTCGCGGTCGCCGCCGTGCTGCTCGCCCGGCCCGCCTGGCGCCGACGCCGGAGCGAGCAGCCCACCGACGCCGACGCGCGTCGCACCCGATCCTGGGACGGCATCGCGACCGCGGCCGTGGCCCTCGCCCCGCTCGTGGCCGGCACGGCGATGGTGGTCTACGTCGTGCGCGTCGGCGGCGACTTCATGCACGCCCGGATGCTGCTGCCCGCGGTGTTCTGCCTGCTCCTGCCCGTGATGGCGCTGCCCCTGCGCCGGGTGACGGTGGTGCCGCTGGCCGTGGTGCTGGTGTGGGCCGGTATCGCGGGGGCGTTGCTCCGCCCGCCCTACGACGGTATCGGCGCGGGCGGCATCGCCGACGAGCGCGGCTTCTACACCCAGCTGCTCGCCGACGAGCACCCGCTGACCGCCGACGACTACCGCCGCCACCCCCACCTGCCCTCGGGCGTCGCGCTCCTCGCGCACAGCCCCGGGCCGGTCCTGGCGGTCCAGGCGCCGGGCGACGGCCCGGCGGGCCCCGAGTGGCAGGCGATCGGTTTGCGGGCGGGCGAGCCGAGTGGGCTGATCTTCCTCAACCTCGGGGTGGCCGGCGCCCTCGCCCCGCTCGACGTGCGCGTGTCCGACACCGTGGGCCTGGTCGACCCGCTGGCCGCCCACTCCTCGATCGTCCCGGACGGGCGCGTCGGCCACGACAAGAAGCTGCCGACGGCGTGGTTCGTCGCGGTCGGCGGGGGCACGCCGCCCGACGACCGGGCCGCGTCGCCGGGGGACGTCGAGGCCGCCTCGCGGGCCCTGCAGTGCCCGGCCCTGCGCGAGCTCGACGCCTCGGTCCGCGCGCCGATGACCGCGGAGCGCTTCTGGGCCAACCTCACCGGCGCCTGGGACCGCACGGCCATGCGGTTCCCCCGCGACCCCGTCCTCGCCGACCTGCGCTGCTCGACGCGGTAGAACCTCGCAAGCAGCGACGCCCTATCGGGGCGCTCCCCTGGATGCTGCTTCCACGCGTCCGAAGTCCCCGTTCGCGCCGACCGCCGCGCATCGGCGAGGATGCCGGACGTGCAGCTGATCACCGTCGACGGTCACACCCCGCAGGTCGACCCGAGCGCGTGGATCGCGCCCGGCGCCGTCGTCGCCGGCCGCGTGACGATCGGGCGCGAGTCCGGGGTGTGGTACACGACCGTCGTCCGCGCCGACATGGAGTCGGTGACGGTGGGGGAGGGGAGCAACCTCCAGGACGGCACGGTCGTGCACGCCGACCCGGGATTCCCGGCGGTGATCGGCGACGGGGTGTCCGTCGGGCACCGCGCCGTCCTGCACGGCTGCACCGTGGAGGAGGGGTGCCTCGTCGGCATGGGCGCGGTGGTGCTCAACGGCGCGACGGTCGGGGCGGGCTCTCTGGTCGCGGCGGGCACCGTCGTCACCCAGGGCGCGACGATCCCGCCCGGCTCGCTCGTCGCGGGAGTCCCGGGCAAGGTCCGGCGCGAGCTCACCGAGGACGAGCTCGCCGCCAACCGCGCCAACGCCGAGGCCTACCGCTACCTCCTGGGCCTCCACCGCGGGGCGACGACCTGAGCCCCGCGGCTCAGCCGCCTTGCGCGGACCGCGTCGCCCCACCACACCGGTGCCGCAGCGCTGCCACCGTCCTCCGGCGTCAGGGGACGAGGTACAGCCAGGACGCGGCGACGAACAGCACGAGGGCGATCCACGTCGCCGCGGCGCGGATCCAATTAAGACGCACCCACCGGGCTGGGCAGCGAGCCAGTCGGGCGATGGCGCGGCGGGGTCCCAGGCGAGGATCACCTCATAGTTGGGCTCGGCGCCGAGGCGGGAGGTCAGCAGCGGCCCGGCGACGATGACGGCGAGGCCCAGGGCGGTGAGGACGAACGGGGCCCCGATCGGCGGCAGCGCCAGGCCTACGAGGGCGACGACCGGGGCGATGACCATGGCGGCGACGAGCAGGTAGTTCGTCGGCGGGCGACGGGCAGGAACCGGCCCATGCCCTCGGCGAATCCCGTCGCGTCCTGCCCGGTGTAGATGGGGTGCAGGATCGTGACGAGCATCAGCAGCAGCCCCGACCACAGGGCGACGGCACGACAGTGGCCAGCAGGGCGATCCCGGCGAGCACCGCTCAGCCCTCCAGCACGCGACGTGCGCGGCGAGCGCCAGCAGGGGCACGACCCCGCACCGCGCCCTCACGCTCCGGTCCAGACAGGACGGGCGGGGCGCTCGCGGTGCTCATCGTGGCCTCCTGTCACGCCGCAGGGGTGGACGCCGGCGACGGTCGCGCCCCACCCGGGTGGCTTCGAGGGTCGCCTTCATCACGGCGATGAGCGATCCCGCGGGACGCTTTGGGATCGTGACGCCGCTGTCGGGCCGTCACCGTAGGTGGCCATTGTCGCAGGACAACGACCCGGTGCCACCCCCGTCGTCGGTGCCGGCCCGCCCATCGCACCAGGGATATGACGCAGAGCGATCGGTCGTGGGCTGCCGGTGTCCCAGCAGCGGGAGGGGCGCGGAAGATTGCTGCTCGGGCCGCTCGCTGACCAGCGCCGCTACCACCGAGGTGCGGTTCGCGGCTGTCGGCTTTCGGTCCACCCGACTCTCCATGCGCCCGCACAGTGCCCGGCGACGATCCACCGCGACGCGAGCGCGACGTCCTGGAGCCCCGACTCGCGTGGTTGCGCTCGGTCGAGGGCCGCCGGGCCCGCCTCGACGGCGACGTCGCCGGGCGCGCGACCTAGGCTCGGCCCGATGAGACACGAGGTCACGGCCGATGACACCGCGGTCGCGCTCGGTAGCGGGGAGGTCGAGGTGCTGGGCACGCCACGGCTGGTCGCCTGGTTCGAGGCCGCCACCGTCCAGGCCGCCCGGGACCTGATCGGCGCCGACGAGACCACGGTCGGCAGCGGGGTCCGCATCCGCCACCGGCGTCCGACGCTCGTGGGCGGGCGCATCGAGATCACCGCCGAGCTGCGCGCACGCGACGGCGCGCGCCTGACCTTCGCCGTGCACGCCGAGGACGGGCACGGCCAGGTCGTCGGCGATGGCGAGATCGACCGAGCGGTGGTCGACCGCGCGACGTTCGGCTGACACCGGGACGGCGGTTCGGAGATCAGGCGACCACGAGGCTGACGAGGAAGACGCAGGCTCGTGGTCGAGCACCCCGAGGACGAGGACCGCTCGCCCGGCGGCGGATGTCACGACGCGGATACCGGTCGGGTTGGTGGCGACCCACGGCCGCCCGACCGAGCGCGGCGCGACCTCGAGGGCCGCTCGCACGTCGACGAACTCGGCCAGGAGATCGTCCGGCAGGGTGCCGACCCGATCGTCCAGCGGGTCGACCTCGTACACCGCCGGGCTACAGGCCCGCCCTGGCCCGGGTCACCTCGAACGGCTCATCGGACGGGACCGGCTCGCCCGCGAGCGTCTCCGCCACGCGCTCGACGGCCCGCCGGAAGCGCGCAGGGTCGGCCTGGACGAGCGCGACCCGCCGCCAGTCCTCCACCACGTCATACACCGGCGTGAGGTTCAGGGTCTGCCTGGCCTCGTCCAACGCCGCCTCGTAGGCCTCCACGAACCTCGGGCGGTCCTCGGGGAGCAGGAACGAGCGGATGGTCGCGGGCGACGCTCCGGGGCGCAGAGGGTGCTCCACGGGCTGCGGGGAGGCCGAGCGCGTCATGGCGCGACGGTAGCGAACACCGCCGACACCCGGGACGCCTTCGCGGCGGCCCACATCCGGCTACCCCTGGTCGACCGCGGACCTCTCCGCGCCCGGTCCCTACACTCGATCCCATGGCGGGGCGGATCCGGGACGCGGACATCGCGGAGGTGCGCGACCGCAACCGGGTCGACGAGGTCATCGGCGAGTACGTCGCGCTGCGGCGGGCCAGCGCCGGGTCGGTGAAGGGGCTGTGCCCGTTCCACGACGAGAAGACGCCGTCGTTCAACGTGCGCCCCACCCACGGGACCTACCACTGCTTCGGCTGCGGCGAGGGCGGCAGCGTCATCGACTTCGTCATGAAGATCGAGCAGCTGGGGTTCGTCGAGGCCGTGGAGAAGCTCGCCGACCGGATCGGGTACCGGCTGACCTACGAGGGCGGCGGCTCCAGCGTCCAGCGCGACCGCGGCACCCGCGCCCGCCTGCTCGCGGCGAACAAGCTGGCCGCCGAGTTCTACGCCGAGCAGCTGCGGGCGCCGGGCGAGGCGCAGAAGGCCCGCGAGTTCCTCGCCGAGCGTGGCTTCGACCAGGCCGCGGCCGAGGAGTTCGGCTGCGGGTTCGCGCCGTCGGGGTGGGACAGGCTCACCAAGCACCTGCTCTCCCACGGCTACACGCTCGAGGAACTGGAGAAGGCCGGCCTGTCGCGCCAGGGCAACCGCGGCCCGATGGACCGCTTCCACCGCCGGCTGCTCTGGCCGATCCGTGACCTCGGCGGCGACGTCGTCGGCTTCGGCGCGCGGCGGCTGTTCGACGACGACCGCATCGAGGCCAAGTACCTCAACACCCCCGAGACGCCCGTCTACCACAAGTCGAAGGTCCTCTTCGGGCTGGACAAGGCCAAGCGGGAGATCGCGAAGAGCCGTCAGGCGGTGATCGTCGAGGGCTACACCGACGTCATGGCCATGCACCTCGCGGGCGTGCGCACCGCCGTCGCCAGCTGCGGGACGGCCTTCGGCGACGATCACGTGGCCGTGCTGCGCCGCCTGCTGATGGACGACTCGTTCGACCGGGGCGAGGTCATCTACGTCTTCGACGGCGACGCCGCCGGACAGGCCGCGGCGCTCAAGGCGTTCGAGGGCGACCAGCAGTTCGCCGCCCAGACCTACATCGCCACTGCGGCCGACGGCATGGACCCCTGCGAGCTGCGCCAGGCCTCGGGCGACGTCGCGGTGCGCGACCTCGTGGCCCGCCGCCAGCCGCTGTTCGCCTTCGCCGTGCGCACGATCCTCGGTGAGCACGACCTCGCGACCGTCGAGGGCCAGACGGCGGCGCTGCAGCGCACGGTGCCGCTGGTGGCGCAGATCCGCCGCGAGGACCTGCGCGACGGCTACGCCCGACGCCTCGCGGGGTGGACGGGCTGGCCGGACGAGAACCAGGTGATCCGCCGGGTGCGCGAGAGTGCCGGCGCCCCGGTGGACGCCCCCGCCCGCCGTGACCGGCGCCGCTCGGTCGCCGCGCAGGCCAGGGCCGACGGGCCCCCGGTGCCCGACCGGCGCGACCCGCGGCTGCGCGTGCAGCGCGAGGTGCTCAAGGCGGCGCTGCAGGCCCCGGCGCTGGCCGGCCCGGTCTACGACACGTTGCCCGACGACGCGTTCAGCCATCCCGCCTACCTGGCGGTGCACCAGGCGATCCTGGCCGCCGGGGGCACGGCGTGCGGGCTGTCCGGGCCGAGCTGGGTGGCGGCCGTGGCCGACGAGGTCGGCGGGGGCCACCGTCCCCTGGTCTCGGAGCTGGCCGTGGAGGCCCTGCAGTCGCGCGAGGCCGACGACCACCGCTACATCTCCGGCATGCTCGCGGGCCTGCAGGAGGCGCTGGTGGGCCGCCAGGTGTCCGAGATCAAGTCGCGGTTGCAGCGGCTTTCGCCGGTCACCGACGCCGACGAGTACCACGAGCTCTTCGGCGACCTCGTCGCCCTCGAGCAGTACAAGAAGGCGCTGCGCGACCAGGCCACCGGGGCGGTGTCGTTGTGAGCGGGATGGTCGATCGGTTGCGGACGCTGCTGACCGGGCGTGAGCCGGTGCCCGAGGGCTTCGCCGGCACCCTCGACGACGGCGAGCGGGTGATCGCCGACGGTCGCGGCCCGCGCGGATCGGTCGTGCTGGGCACCGACCGCGGTCTCTGGCTGCCACCGGCGGCGTCGGGGGAGGGTGCGGCGCGGGTCGCCTGGCACCTGGTCTCCAAGGCCACCTGGGCGAACGGCGCGCTCGAGGTGATCGAGGCCGACGAGGTCGACGAGATCGCCGGCGGTGTCGTCCTGCTCGCCGACCGGCCGCCGCGCCGCGTGCCGCTGGTCGAGCCGGGCCGCCTGCCCGAGACCGTGCACCGGCGCGTCACCGCGGCGATCAAGGACAGCCAGCACCACGACCTCGGTAGCGGTGACAGCGGGGGCGGGGCCTGGTTCGTCCAGCGCCGTGTCCCGGGCGCCGGAATCGTGCTGCACGTCCGCCCCGACCCCGGCACCGACCCGGAGACCGTGCGGACGGTCGCGGTCGGGGTGGCCGAGAAGCTGCGCGAGGCGGGGCGGGGCCGCGCCGCCGACGAGGGCCGGGAGTGACCCTCTCCTGGGATCCGGTGCTCTACCGGCGTCACGACGACCACCGGGCACGCCCGTTCCTCGACCTCGTCGGCCGCATCGGGGCGAGCGCCCCCCGCGAGGTCGTCGACCTCGGCTGCGGGCCGGGGCACCTCACGGGCGTACTGGCCGCACGCTGGCCGGAGGCCCGGGTGCGGGCCTCGGACTCGTCGCCGGAGATGGTGGCCGCGGCACGGGAGGCCGGGGTCGACGCCGAGCTCGCCGACGTCCGCGACTTCACGCCGGGCCCGGACACCGACGTCGTGGTGAGCAACGCGGTGCTGCACTGGGTGCCCGAGCACCGCGACCTGTTGGCCCGCTGGGCGGCGGCGCTGCCGTCCGGCGGCTGGCTCGCGGTCCAGGTGCCGGGCAACGAGGCGTCGCCGTCGCACACGATCGCCCGCGACCTGGTGGCCTCCGACGCGTGGGCCGGCCGGCTCCCCGAGGGGCTGGCCGCCTACGGCGTCGGCACCCCCGAGGAGTACGCCCGGCTGCTGGCCGTGGCCCGGCGCGACGCCCACGTCGACTGCTGGGAGACGACCTACCTGCATCCGCTGAGCGGGGACGACCCCGTCGGTGAGTGGATCGCCGGTACGACGCTGCGCCCCGTCCGCGCGGCGCTCGCCGACGCGGAGTGGGAGCGCCTGCGCGCCGACCTCGCCCCGCGCCTGGGCGCGGCCTACCCGCCCGACGACGCGGGGACGACGTGGTTCGGGTTCCGCCGGGTGTTCGCGGTGCTCGGGGCTCGCTGACCGTCAGCGTCCGGGTGCGGCCGATCCGTTGGCCGTGGACCGACCCGGCGCGGTGGGCTCGCCGCCCTCGGACGGGCCGCCGGACGACACCTTGTCCTTGGCGATCGACACACCCGCCTGGACGGCCTCGCCGGCCTTCGCGCGGGCGACCCCGGCCGCACCCTGCACGCTGGGGTGGTCCGCGACCCGCCGGTAGGCGCGGGAGAGCTGCTCGTAGCGCTCGCGGCCCGCCCGCGTCCCGAGGACGTAGCCCACGCCGGCACCCAGCAGGAACGGGATGATCATCAGGTGTTCTCCTCCGAGGTCGTGGTCGGTCCATCCTGCCCCACCCCGTCGGGAGGGGCACCGAGCCCTGTGCGATATCGTGTTCCCGTCCGGCACGGCGACGTACCGGACGCAGCGGTCCTCCGTAGCTCAATCGGCAGAGCATTCGGCTGTTAACCGAAGGGTTACTGGTTCGAGTCCAGTCGGAGGAGCCCTTCCTGCACGCGGACGGCCGCGGTGATCTCCCCGATCGCCGCGTGCCCCGCGTCGTCGCCCGGCGGTGGAGCCGTGCCGACGGTTCTCCGCGCGGTCCCCGGCGGGCGTCCAGCGTCGGCGCCGCGCCGTGCGGTCCCGACCGCGCCCGACGGGACCCGGGGGCGGGTCACCGCATCGAGTGGTGCCGTGCCCTCGTCGAGTGAACTGCACGGGAACCCCCTGGTGCGGAGGAGCGCACCGGGGGCACGCTCCTCCGCGAGCCGGACAGGGAGTCCCGGCCCGGGTGCCCGGGGGCACCGACCGCGTGGTGGTGGGCCGGATACGGCAGCTGGGGAGCGGGCCCCGGCCCACCATCATCGCGACGCCCGCGGCGCCGGCGGTCGAGCAGCTAGTCCGCTCGATCAGTGCCGGCGCCGTTGTTGCGTGGCCCGTTCGAGCGACGGTGCACCCGGTACAGCCGCTGCGCTCCGCGGACACCCTTGAACTTGCGCGGGGCCGCGGCACGGAAGCGGAACGGCGGATCGTCCGGCGCCGTGGCCAGCACCGCGTCGTGGACCGCGGCGGTGACCGTCACCTGACCGGGGCGGGCGGTCTCCGTGACGCGGCTGGCGAGGTTGACGGGCGGCCCGAACCAGTCACCGGCGTGCGGGACGCCGACGCCCTTGGCGACCCCGACCCGCAGCGCCGGCCGTCCGTCGTCGGCCCCCGACCACGTCTCGACGAGGTCCAGCGCGGCGCTCACCAGGGCGGTCGGGTCGGGCGAGACGAGCATGACCGCGTCGCCGATGACCTTCGCGAGGCGCACCGGCCACGACGACACCTCGGTGGCGCACGCCGAGAGCATCTCGGCGACCTCGCTGAGCTCCACCGCCGAGATCGACTCGCCGAGATCGGTGAAGCCGACGAGGTCGGCGAAGCAGACGGTGACGTCCTGCGCGCCGCGCAGGCGCCCCGCGTTCGACTCCTCGACGGCCAGCGCGTGCGAGCGGATGCGGTCGGCCAGCGCCGCGGCCACGAGGTGCACGAGGTGCAGGGAGTCGTCCTCGACGATCCGGCGCGCCTCGGTGGCGTAGCGCAGCGCCAGCTCGGGCTCCGGCTCGTCGTGCAGCAGGGCCTCGCCGAGCAGCCCGCCGAGGGCGTCGGCGATGTTCAGCACCCCGCGCCCGATGGCCCGCACGACCGGCATCATCTCCTGGTCGGAGAAACCGAGGCTGCGGTAGCGGTGGATGCGCTGGGCGATCTCGACGTCCTCGTCGGTGTAGATCGCCTCGTCCGGGTCGGGCGCCAGCGGACGTCCCAGGCCCTGGAACCAGCGCCGGACGACCTCGACGTCGAGCTCGGCCAGCCGGCACACGTCGTTGAGCGAGTGCCCGTCCTCGGGGCGCAGCGTCCGCTCGATCAGCAGCAGCCCCAGGCGATCGCGCGCGATCGCGTCGCGCATCGTCTCGATGTCGACGCCGTCGGCCGACAGCGACTCGAGCACCGACACCCGCGTGCGACGTTCGTCGCCCGACAGACCGTCGAGCAGGCCGGCGCGGTCGTAGTCGCCCTCGGCCATCACCGACCGGATCCGCGCCGGGATCGGCAGCGATGTGCGGTGACGCGGCGGCACGAGGGGCATGGTGCCAAAGCGGTCGGGAGGTCACACCCCGTGGGAGGCGGAGCGGAGCGGAGCACGACCGACGGGTGGGAGGCCGGTCACCGCCGGCCGCCCGGCACCCGCCGGGGTCCGTACGGTGGCGCCGGGAGACGAGGAGGACCCATGAGCAGCGGCCCGCGCCTGCTGGCCACGAGCGACCTGCACGCCAACCGCTCGGAGAACGAGGACCTGGTCCGGGAGCTGCACCCCACCCACCCCGGCGACTGGCTCATCGTGGCGGGCGACGTGGGCGATCGCGTCGCCACCACCACGTGGGCGCTGGAGATCCTGGCATCGCGCTTCGCGCAGGTGGTCTGGGTGCCCGGCAACCACGAGCTCTGGACGCCGCCGGGCGACGAGGTCGACCTCGTGGGCCCGGCGCGCTACGACCACCTCGTGGCGGCGGCCCGGGACCTCGGCGTGCTCACCCCTGAGGACCCGTGGCCGGTGTGGGACGGCGTGGGCGGGCCGGCCCTGGTGTGCCCGATGTTCCTGCTCTACGACTATTCGGTGCGCCCGCCCTCGATCCCGGCCGACTGGTCGAACTCCGCGGCGCTCGAGGTCGCCCGCGACGCCGGGGTCGTCGCCACCGACGAGATCCTCATGTCCTGCGACCCGTACCCCGACCCCGCCGCCTGGTGCGCCGACCGCCTCGCCCTCACCGAGGCCCGCCTCGCCGAGCGGCCGGCGGGGATGCCGACGGTGCTGGTCAACCACTGGCCGCTGACCCCCACGCCGACGCGGGTCCTGCGCCACCCCGAGTTCGCCCTCTGGTGCGGCACGACCGCCTCGAGCGACTGGCACATCCGCCACGAGGCGGCGGTCGTCGTCTACGGCCACCTCCACATCCCGCGTACGACGGTCGAGGACGGGGTGCGCTGCGAGGAGGTGTCGGTGGGCTACCCCCGCGAGTGGCAGCGTCACGGGCTCGTGCGCGGGGCGCTGCGCGACGTCCTGCCCGGCCCCGCCCACGACGGCCCCGACCCGTTCACCGCGTGGGCCGCCGAGCGGCGCGCCCGCTGGGCACGATCGTGACCAGCACCGACCCCGCCCTCGCCGCCGTCCTGCCCGCGCCGGTCGTCACGGTGGTGGCGACCGCGGACGACCCCGCCGCCGAGCTCGCGCCGGAGGAGAAGGCGGCGGTGGCCCGGGCGGTCGCGTCCCGCCGCGCGGAGTTCACCACCGCCCGGACCTGCGCCCGGGCGGCGCTGCGCCGGCTCGGGGCGACGCCCTCGGCGATCCCGGTAGGGGACAAGCGGGCACCGGTCTGGCCCGCGGGGGTGGTCGGCGCGATCACCCACTGCGCCGGGTTCCGGGCCGCGGCCGTGGCGTGGCGCGACCAGGTCCGCGCCGTCGGCCTCGACGCCGAGCCCCACGGGCCCCTGCCCGACGGCGTCCTCGACGCGGTCAGCGACGCGGGGGAGCGGGCCGAGCTCGACCGCCTCGCCGGTGACCGTCCCGACGTGCGGTGGGACAAGCTGCTGTTCAGCGCGAAGGAGAGCGTCTACAAGGCGTGGTTCCCGCTGACCGGGCGGTGGCTCGGGTTCGAGGACGCCGAGCTCGTCCCCGCCCTCGACGGGACCTTCCACGCCGCCCTGCGTGTGCCCGGTCCGCGGGTCGACGGCGAGGAGATCGCGGCGTTCGACGGCCGCTGGGTCGTGCGCGACGGGCTCGTGATCACCGCGATCGCGGTGCTGCCGAGCTCCCACTAGCGTCGTCCCCGATGCGGGACGAGGGCTACTGGGTGCGCTACGAGTCGGTGGTCGAGCAGCGCATCCGCGAGGCCCAGGAACAGGGCGCGTTCGACGGGCTGCGCGGCGCCGGCAAGCCCCTGCGGGGTCTGCACGGCCCGCAGGACGAGAACTGGTGGCTGCGCTCGTACCTCGAGCGCGAGGGACTGCCGAACGACGTGCTGCTGCCGACGCCGCTGCGCCTGCGCCGCGAGATCGACCGCCTGCCCGAGACCGTCCGGGACATGGAGACCGAGCGCGAGGTCCGCGACACCGTCGCCGCCCTCGCCGCGCGCGTGGCCCATTGGCTGCGCTTCCCCGACGGCCCGCAGATCGCGGTGCCGGTGCCCCGCGCCGACGAGATCGTCGCCGGCTGGCGGGCGGAGCGGGCCGCGCGGGCGGAGCGGGCCGCGCGGGCGGAGCGGGCCGCGCGGGCGGCGCGGGCGGCGGGAGCGCGTGACGCGGGCCCGGCCGTGGAGGCGCCGGCCCCGCGTGGTCGGTGGTCGCGCCTGCGAAGGGCCCTGGGGCTGCGCCGCCGGGACTGACGTCAGCCCGCGCGGGGCGCCCGGGGCAGGTCGAGGACCGTGCCCGGCGTCGCGGCCGGGACGTCGTCCGCGACGTGCACCGGCGCGGCGCGGTCCGACGCACCGCGCTCGCGGGGGCGGCGGGAGGGCGCGAGCGGGACGACCGTCGCCGCTCCGATGCCGTGGTAGCGCTCGGGGGTGCAGGTCAGGACGACGACCTGGGCGGCACCCGCGGCGGCGGTGGCCGCGGTGAACACGGCGCCGAGGCGGGCGAGCCGCTCGGGGTCGGTGTGGCCCAGTGCGTCGTCGATCACCACGGGCACGCCGTCCGCCGGGTCGACCAGCGCGGCGCACGCCAGGCGGGCGCACAGCCCCAGCTGCTCCTGCGCTCCGCTCGACAACGCGCCGAACGCGACCGTGGTGCCGTCGAGTGTGCGGTGGGTGATGCGGAGGTCCTCGTCGATCTCCAGCGACAGCGTCGGCCCGAACACGATGCGCGCGAGCCGCTCGACCTGGGCGCGGAACGGGGCGACGTAGGAGCGGCGCACGCGGTCGCGGTGGCGGGTCAGCGACTCGTGCAGCCGGCGCGCGGCGGACGACCGGCGCGTCACCGCCTCGTGCTCGCGGACCGCGGCGTCGAGCTCGGCCTCCGCCGCGGCCAGCTGGTCGTGCCAGCCCTGGTGCCCGGCGGCCTGCAGACGGCCGGTGGTCTCGGCGTGCTCGCGCTCGAGGCGCGCGACCTCGCCGGCGAGGCGCTCGGCGACCGCACGGGCGTTGACCACCCGGGCCTCCACCGTGTCCGGGTCGTCCCCGGCGAGCGCGGCCGCGAGCGCCTCGTGCTCCCGCTCCGCCTCGCGGGCCCGGGTGAGCCGCTCGTGCTCGGCCGTGGCGAGCGCGGCGTCGGGCTCCTCGGCCCGGGCGGCACGCAGCTCCTCGACCCGGCGGGTGTGGGCGTGGCGGGCGTCGGCGGCGCGTTCGGCGAGCACCGCGGCGCGGGTGTCGGCCTTGCGCACCGCGTCCTCGGCCGTCCGGCACGCGGCGTCCGCCTCCTCCGCCCGGTTCGCGGCCTCCTCCGCCGCGGCGAGGGCCTCGTCGGCGGCAGTGTGCAGGGCCGCGAGGTCGTCCTGGCCCGCGGGGGCGTCGTCGAGGCGCCGGCGGACCGCGTCGTGGGCGGCGCGCAGCGCCGCGGCGTGGTCGTGGCCGACCAGCTCGCGGGCGAGGGCCGCCCGGTGCTCCTCCACCCGGCGCGCGGCGTCGTCGGCGGCCCGGAGCGCGGCGCGTGCGGCCTCGAGGTCGGCGACCCCGCGTTCCTCGCATGCGTCCGCCAGCTCCCGGGCCCGCTCGCGCACCGCGTCGTCCCGGCCGGCCTCGTCGAGCCCGGGCCGCACCCGTACGTCGAGCACGCCCGGCACCGACAGCGCCCGCGCCCCGGCCACCGGCAGCGTGCGCGTCTCGCCCGGCCCGAGCGGGACCTCCTCGCCGTCGACGACGACCGTCAGCGGCGCCGGAGCGGTCAGCTCGACGCGCGCCGCCGCGGCGTCGCGGGCGGCCTCGGCACGCAGCAGGTCGCGCGCGAGGTGCTCGAGCTCGGCCAGCGCGTCCTCGTCCACCGTGGTGTCGGCGAGCACCCGCTCGGCGGCGTCCAGGCCGGCCTGGGCCTCGGCGACACGGCGTAGCCGCTCGGTCAGGTCGGCGAGCTCCGCGCGGTCCCGGGCGGCGGTCACCGCCCGGGCGGCGGCGTCGGCCGCCCGGCGCGCGGCGACGGCGTCGGCGCGGGCCGCGGTGTCGGCCCCCCGGCGGGCGTCGCGCTCGTCGTGGGCGGCGGCGTGCTCGGCCTCGTGGGCGGCCACGGCGGCGGCGGCCGTCTCGGCGGCGGCCGCGTCGGCCTCGGCGGCAGCGACCAGGGCGTCGCGGGCCTCGCGGCGCTCGCGGGCGGCCTCGGCGCGCTCCCGGGCCAGCACGGCCCGCCCGCGTGCGGCGTCGACCTCGCGCAGCCGGGACTGCAGCGCGGCCCACCGGTCCTCGAGCTCGGCGACCTCGTCGCCGTGCGCCCGCCGGCGCGCCCGCACGCCGGCCAGCTCGGCGTCCAGGCGGTCGCGGGCGGCGACGTCGCGTTCGACGGCCTCGAGCGCGGCGCGGCACCGCTCGTGCTCGGCCTCTGCGTCGGCGCGGCGCACCTCGGCCGCCCGCAGCTCGCCCGTGGCCCGCCCGCTGGGGGTTCGGTAGCGGCGCAGCTCGTCGGCGGCGCGGGCGACCAGCCCGTCGTCCACGCTCGGGTCCGGTCGGGCCGTCGAACCGGTGGCGCCGGTGGGCCCGGAGGCGGCGCGGTCGAGCGCACGGGTGAGCGCGTCCTGCCCGCCGAGGTCGGCCTGCCCCACGGCGGTGTGCTGCTCGACGCGCAGCGTCCGCCACAGCACCCGGTCCATGGTCTCGTCGAGCATCGCCGTGACCCGGGCATGCGCCTCCGCGCCGGTGAACTGCTGCCGTGCCGGCTCGAGGACGCTGAGCTCGGTGCTGGGCCGGCGCAACCAACGCTTGCGGTAGACGAAGCGGTACGGGCCGGTGGACACCTCCGCCTCGACCTCGGGACCCGCGTCGACCCCCGCCGGCTGGGCATGGCGGATCTCGGCGCGGCGCGAGGAGTCGGCGGCGTCGAACAGCAGGTCGAGCGCGGCGAGCGTCGACGTCTTGCCCACCTCGTTGTCGCCCTGCAGCACCGTGACCCCGTGCTCGGCGAGCGTGATCTCCCGGTCGTGCACGCCGCGGAAGTCGCGCAGCCGGATGCGGTGGAGCCTCATGGCACCCTCACGACCCCACCAGCCGGTGCAGCAGGCGCAGGGCGTCGCGGGCCTCGACGTCGCCGGCGCCCTCGCTCGCCCGCCCGGCCGCCGCGAACAGCTCGGCGGCCGCGTCGGCGGCGAAGCCGTGCAGGTCGAGCGCGTCGAGGTCGGCGTCGTCGGGCACCGTCGCGAGGTCGGAGTGCGGCTCGAGGATCTCGAGCGAGGCGAAGGCGTGGCCGTGCCCGCCGAGCAGCTCGTCGAGCCGGGTGCGCTGGCGCAGCGAGAGCGTCCCCCGCAGGACGAGCCGCACCGCCGTGCGCTCCTTGTCCGCGCGGGCGGCGAGCCAGGCGTCGAGGGCGTCGAGGTCGGCGTCGGTGTCGAGCGCGGCATAGTGGCGCACGAACCGCCAGCGCCCGACGGTCTCGGTGCGCACCCGCGCGGCGTGCTCGTCGAGGTCGACCACGAGGACGTGGCCGGGGTCGACCTCGTCGAAGTCGGTGACCTCGGGCGTCCCGGCGTGCCGGATGCGGTCGTCCGCGGCGTCGGCCCAGGCGGAGTGCCGGTCGCCGAGGGCCACGTAGTGCACCCGCCCGTCGGCCAGCGCGGCGAGCACCCCGTCGCGTCGGATGCGCGCGGGCTCGTCGTCGTCGGGGTCGAGCACGTCGAGCTCGCCGTGCCCGGCGACCACCCGCAGCGTGCCCGGCGGCGCCGGGTCGAGGGCGGCGAGCTGCTCGCCGACGAGGTCGGAGAGCGGGTGCTTCGAGCGCCACGGTGCGGCGACGACCTCGACGCCCGGCGCCACCGCGTGCACCCCGGGCGTGTCCAGCACCGTGACGTGCGGCGGGCGGCGACGCACGAAGTCGGGCCGGCGCAGGAGGCAGGACGCGTCCGCGGGATCGTGGTTGCCGGGCAGCAGCAGCACCGGGGTGCGGAACGACCCCAGCGCCTCACACGCGCGGGCCACCACCTCGGGACCGACGAGGTTGGACTCGAACACGTCGCCGCACACCAGCACGAACGCCGCGTCGGCCTCGTCGGCGATCCGCCCCAGCGCGCGTACCGCGTCGAGCCGGGCCTCGGCGAAGCGCGCCTGCGCCTCGCCCGTGGGCCCGCCGGCCTCCCTCGCGGGCCGGGCGCCCAGGTACCGCCGTGTCATGCCGAGCTGCCAGTCGGCCGTGTGCACGAACCGCACGCGTGCCTCCTCCCGCTGCTCGACCCTCGACCGTAGAACGACGCCGCCCCCCGCCCGGGGAACGACACGCACCGCACCGCGCTCGATCCGGCACTGGGTTCGACGCAGCGGCGCCGCGATCGGTTCCGGTCAGGTCAGCGGGATCTCCGCGACGGGCTCGAGGCCGCCGCGACTGCCCGACCGCTCGACGCGCACGCACGCCTGGCGGCCGGTGACCTCCAGGGTCGACACGGCGTTGCCGAACCACGGGCCGCCGATCGTCGACCACGTCAGCGGCGGGTCGCCGATGCCGGCCGCCCGCGCGACACGGCCGAGCACGTTCGTGAGCCCGCGCCACCAGCCCAGCGCGAACACGTACTCCATGAACCAGGGGACGCCGTTGCGCACCGGCGAGCAGGTCAGCTGGTAGACCCGCGAGCGCGTGGGGGACGGGTAGCGGGCCTCGGCGGCGTAGCTGTGGTGGACGTCCCCGGAGAGCACGCAGACCGTCGCCGGCGCGTTCGGCCCGGACGCGACGCCGCGGACGAGGTCGGCGAGCCGGTCGAACGACGCGCGGAAGGCCGGCCAGTGCTCGAGGTCGACGGCCTGGCGCACGGTCTCGGCGAGCCTGCTGCCCCGCGAGGCCGCCCACTCGTCGATCGACTGCACGTGGCTGACCGCCGGCGGCATGAGCCAGGGGATCGACGAGCCGAGCAGCAGGTGGTCGACGTCGTCCTCGCCCGGCGCGGCCGTCGCGTTCTCCTCGATCCACGCGAACGAGTGGTCGTTGATCATCAGTCGGTCCTGCTCGTTGAGAACCCGGGCGCAGCGCGAGTCGACCATGAGCAGGCGCGTGCGCCCGAGGTCCCAGCGGTAGCTCCAGCGCACGCCGGTCGGCTCGCCGACCTCGGCGTCGGCGCGGGCCGCGAAGTCGGCGAGCAGGTCGAAGACGTCGCCGTCGGCCTCGATCACCTTGCGGTAGAGCGGGTCGGCGTCGCGGGTCTCGGGATCGAGGTTGCCGAGGTGCTGGTAGACCCAGTACGACGCGAGGCCCGCGCGGATGCGCTGGGGCCACCACGGCTTGGCCGCCATCTGCTCGCGCCAGGTCTGCGAGGTGTTCCAGTCGTCGCGGACGTCATGGTCGTCGAAGATCATGGCGGTGGGCACCGTCGAGAGCAGCCAGCGCAGCTCGCGGTCGGTCCACGACTCGGCGTAGAGGTGCGCGTACTCGCCGTAGTCGGCGATCTCCAGCCCGGGGCCCGCCTCCGGGTCGCGGTTCTCGCGAATCCACCGCTCGGTACGAGGCGTGATCTCGTCGGCGTACACCTGGTCGCCGAGCAGGCACAACGCGTCGGGCAGGACCTCGGCGGCGTCGTCGGCCGCACCGACGAGGTCCATGAGCCGGGCGGCGTAGGCGTCGAGCGCGTCGATGCCCAGCGAGGCCTCGAGCTCGGGGTCGTCGGTCGGCGGGAAGCGGCACGACCCGTAGACGAAGCGCAGCCGACCGGTGTCGTCGGACTCCGCGCGCGTGCGCAGGTGGCTCGGTGGGGTCGCGAGACCGGGGATCGGCCACACGACCTCGCCGTCGAGACGCACCTCGTAGGGCACGCACGTGCCGGGCTCGAGGCCCTCGACCACGACCAGCGCGTAGTGCTGACCGCAGACCTGGAAGGTCGGTGCGGAGGCCCCGAGCACCTCCACGGTGCAGCGCTCGCTGGTCTCGACCCACACCGTGGCGGTGGTGGTGCCGACGTGGCGCAGGACCGGGCCGAGCTCCAGGGACGTCACCCGTCCTACCTACCGCAACCGACCCCCGTCGGGCCACGCGGGCGGGCCGTGCGCACCGCGTCGTCAGTCCGAGCGGCGGGTCAGCTGCTCCAAGCGGCTCTGGACCTGGTCGAGGCGGGCCTGCAGCAGGGCCACCTCCGCGGCGAGCAGCGGCACGAGCGCGGCGTCGTCGACGTCGTCCCCGGCGCCGGGCAGCGGGGCGAACGCGGTCGCCGCGGAGTCGTCGACGGCCTCGTCGTGATGCACCGGGACCCCGCCGCACCGCGCCCGGAACGCCTCGGGCGTCAGCACCGGGCGCGGCCCCGCGCAGAGCCCGCACACGGGGTGCAGCCGCCGCCAGCCCGTGAGACCGGGCCCGCCGTCGGCGAGCGCCGTCGCGGCGCGCCCGCAGCCGCAGCGTCCGAGGCGCACCGAGCGCACCGTCTGGCGCGCGTAGCGCAGGCCCAGCTCGTAGCGGATGTAGCGGCCCGACGCCGCGATCTCGAGCAGCACGCTGTGCTGGTACTGCGGATCGCACGCGAGGTCGCGGGCGTCGGCGAGCGCGTGGAAGCAGTAGAAGCCGCAGTCGCACCACGACGACGGGCAGCGGTGGCGCGGGCTCTGGATGCACACCGCGTCGGCGACCGGGCCGTAGACCTGCGAGCGGCCCAGGGCGACGCCGTTGAACCCGGCACGGCGGGAGTCCGCGGAGATCATCGGGAACGCGATCTTGTACCCGGTGAGCGGACCCCCCGGCCGCGGGCGGGCCCTACCGATCGGCCAGCTGCTCGGCCGGCTCACGGTGCTCCGCCGTGACCTCCTCGGCCGGGGCCGGGTTCGCCGGGGTCTCGTCCGGCGCCTCGCGCGTCGCGGGCGGGTCCTCGGCGATGCCGGCGGAGAGTCGACGTCCCAGGCGCATGGCGGCCTCCGAGCGATCGGGGTGACGTGCGTCCAGCGTCGTCCGCGAACCCGCCGATGTCCAGATCCGCCTTGGCGGCCGTGCACCCACGGACGAGGGCCCGGTCCGGACTCGTGGGCGGTCCGGACCGGGCGCTCGCGGAAGCGGCTGTGGGGAGCGGCTCTCCTCCGTGTCCTGCTCCGGCAGGTGCCGGTCGATCACTCCACTCACTCGGAGGCCGGGCCGCGCGGGCGGCCGGGGTGTCCGACCGCGTCCCATCCGGGAAGATCCGGAATCGTGGTGCGGAGGTTTCGGTGAGCGGAACGTTCGCTCCAGCAAATCAGATCTCGCCGTCGCGAGACGCACCTCGGCGCCCGGCTCCGCCGGGCCGGTGTCGTAGGCTCGCCCCGCCGCGGTCCGTGGCCGGCGCGCGGCGCCCCGGGGGCAGTAGCTCAGCTGGTCAGAGCAGCGGACTCATAATCCGTCAGGTCGTCGGTTCGAGCCCGACCTGCCCCACCACGACGGCGGATCAGACGCGGTGCGAACGCACACGCTGTGGCTCGCCACTTTGCGCGCCCCCCGCCTGTCTGGTCACGTCGTCGATCTCGACCTCATGGGAGGCCCCAGCACCTCCATTTGATAGCGCCGGGCGATCGTCTCGAGCTCCTCCGGTCGCAGCCCGTGCGAGGGCTCCTGGGTCGGGGGCGGCAGTGTCAATTCCTCAGCCGGACGAGAGAAGTGGAAGAACATTTGCTCGCCTCCTGCCGGGACGAACCATGTGAGCAACCGAGCGGTCGGGCTGTCTGCTCTGAACTGGTGCGGAACCCCGCGGGGCCCCCAAACGAACGTCCCGGCCGGCCCATCGACGAACTCGTCGCCGACACGGAACGTCATGGCTCCCTCGAGGACGTAGAACGCCTCGTCTTCGTGGTGGTGCACGTGGAGCACGGGTGAAGAGCCGCGAGGCATCAGCGACTCCCAGACGGCCAGGGCGCCTCCGGTGTCCTCGGCCGTGGCCTTGAAGAGATTCAACCCGTCGGTCCACGTCGCCCGACCGCCGTCCGGCGGCACGGCGAACGGCTCGGACATGTTCTCCTCCCGATTCCTCGAGAAGCGCTGGAGAGCGTCCTGGTTCTGGACGCTTGCCTGTCCCGATCGTCCGTTGACGCTGACCCCGAAGCCAGCACGGGCACGCAACGTCGAGCGCCGAACCGTCAGGTCGATCGAATCGACCTGCCCACGTCACTCCTGCCGCTCGGGAAAGCCGGTCCCTCGATGTGCTTGCGCTCCTGCTCCCGACCCGCTCCGATGGGTCGATGATCTGCCCGAGCTGTGGACTCGACCTGGAGTGGATCGTCTCCGAGAACGCCCCCGGCGGCGGGTGGTGGGAGTGCGAGGAGCACCACCGCTGGCGCCGGAGCTTCGGCGGGCTGGCGCCGGTGCAGGACTGACGGTCAGCGGGCGCCCAGCCAGCGCTGGGCGGCGTCGACCCTGTCGTCCGGGCCGGTGTTGAACGCGATCGCCGCCTGCGGCGCGTGCCGCCGGACGAGGTCGACGACACGTTCGAGGAGCTCGAGCAGCGATGACCCCGATCCTGGCGCCACGACGACGCGGGAGGTACCGGTGCCGGTGTCCGTGGCGTTGCCGATCGACGACCGCCGGGTCGCGCACCCGGGTCCGCTGATCTGGACCCGGGCGTCGACCTCGGGCACCGTGCCGGGCATGACCGACGAGGACCAGGCCCGCGCCCAGGGCGAGCAGGACGCCGCGCTCGCCCTCGCCGACGAGGACCGCTGGCGGATCGCCGGCGGCGGCATGCTCACCGTGCACCCCGTGGAGGAGTGGGTGCCGCGGGCGCACCGCCGGGCCTACCTCGACGGGGCCGCCTCGGTCCTCGGCTACCGGCCGTTGATCCTGGCGTAGGGCCTCGAGCCCGCGGGACGCTCAGCGCAGGCGGGGGAGGACCTCGCGCGCCAGGAGGGCGACGTCCCGCTCGGCGTCGTCGGTGGCCGGTGCGACGACGACCGACTCGGCGCCCGCGTCCCGGTACTCGGCGAGCCGCGCCGCGACCTGCTCGGGTGTGCCGTGGGGGACACAGGCGTCGACGATGCGCGTCATGTCCTGCCCGTAGGTCGCGCGCAGTACGTCGAGCGCCCGCTGCCGGGCGAGGGCCGGGTCGGGGTCGACCGCGGTCCACGCGAAGTAGGCCCCGGTGACCCCGGCGGGGTCGCGGCCGTGGCGCTCGGCCTCCTCGCGGGCGGTGCGCAGCCCGCGGGCGACGCGGTCGGGGCTGCCCAGGTACGGCATCCACACGTCGCCGGCCCGGCCCGCGCGGCGCATCGACGCCTCCGAGCGCCCGCCCACCCACAGCGGCGGGCGCGGGCGCTGCAGGGGCAGCGGGTCGAGCGTCGCGGGCGTGCCGTCCACGTCGATCGCCCCGCCGGCGAGGAGACGCACGAGCACGTCGAGCGCGGCGTCGGTGCGCCGGCCGCGCTCGCGCACCGGCACCCCGCACGCCGCGAACTCCACCGGGTTCTCCCCGCCGACCCCGACGCCGAGCTCGAAGCGTCCGCCCGAGACGCGGTCGAGCGTCGCCGCCATCTTCGCCGCGAGCGGCGCGGGGTAGAGCGGCAGCAGCGTCACGGCACTGAGCAGCCGCACCCGCGAGGTCACCGACGCCGCCGCCGCGAGGGCCACGAACGCGTTCGGCGTCGGGCTGCCGAACAGCACGTGCTCGCCGCTGGCGACGAGGTCGAAGCCCTGCTCCTCGGCCCGCCGCGCCGTCGCCGGTACGTCCGCCGGGTCGACCGTCGGGGGCAGGACGAGACCGAGCCTCACGCCGGCCTCACTCCGGGACCCCCGCCCGCGCCAGCACCGCCCGCGCCATCCTCAGGTGCACGTCGTCGACCATCTCGCCGTCGACCACGCCGACCCCCGACCGACCGGCCTCGATCACCCGCCGGGCGTGGCCGACCTCCCCGTCGGTGGGCGTGAACGCCTCGTGGGCCAGGGCCACCTGCGACGGGTGGATGCAGCACTTCCCGTCGTAGCCCAGGTCGCGGCCGGCCGCGGCGTCGGCGCGGAACGCCTCGGCGTCGCGGACGTCGACCACCACCTGGTCCAGGACGCCCACCCCCGCGATCGCCCCGGCGAGGACGACCTCGCTACGCGCGTAGAGCACCTCGCGACCCTCCGCGGTGCGGCGCCCGCCGACCGAGGCGATGTAGTCCTCCGCGCCGAAGTACGCCGCGAGCACCCCGCCCGCGAGCAGCTCCCGGCACCGCGCGACGCCCCGGGCCGTCTCGAGACCCCCCACGACGGGGAGGCCCACCCGGGCGCGCAGGTCCACGAGCTGGTCGACCGTCTCGAGCTTGGGCAGGACGACGCCGTCCGCCGCCGATCCCGCGACCGCGGCCACGTCGTCGGCGTACCAGGGTGAGGCCGGGGCGTTGACCCGGATCAGCACGAGCGTCCCGGTGTCGCGCGGCAGGTCGGCGACGGCCCGCACGGCGGCCGCGCGCGCGGTCTCCTTGTCCGCGGGGGCGACGGCGTCCTCGAGGTCGACCGCCACCGCGTCCGGCGACCAGCGCGGCACCTTGGCCACCATGTCCGGCCGGGACCCGGGCACGAACAGCAGGCTGCGCGGGACCCTCATGCCGGCTTCCGATGCATCAGCCCGGTCCGTCGGCAACGGCACACCAGCTCGTCACGCTGGTTGCGGGCGCGGTGCTCGAACACCACGATCCCCGCGTCGGGCCGCGACCCCGAGGGTCGGGCCGAGATCACCTCGGTCTCCACGCGCACCGTGTCACCGTGGAACACCGGCGCCGGGAACGCCACGTCGTCCAGCCCGAGCTGCGCGACGATCGTGCCCAGCGTCAGCTCCGGCACCGACAGCCCGACGACGAGCGCCAGGGTGAACATGCTGTTGACCAGCGGCCGGCCGAACTCGGTCCGCGACGCGTAGTCGTGGTCGAGGTGCAGCGGTGCCGGGTTCATCGTCATCGTCGTGAACAGCACGTTGTCGGTCTCGGTGATGGTGCGGCGGGTCGCGTGCTGCACGGTCAGGCCCTCGGTGAGGTCCTCGAACCACAGGCCGCTCATCCGCGCACCGCCGCCGCCAGCGCCTTCAGGCTGCCCGGGTCCTCGAGCGCGCTGGTGTCGCTCCGCGCCTCGCCGTGCAGGAGGATCTCGCGCATCAGCCGGCGCATGATCTTGCCGGTGCGGGTCTTGGGCATCGCCGGGGTGACGATCACGCGGTCGGGCCGTGCGAGTCCGCCGATGGTGTCGCCCACCAGCGTGCGCACCTCGTCGGCCACCCCCTCGGCGTCCCCGGCGACCGTCACGAACGCCACCGGCACCGTGCCCTTGGTGGCGTCCGGCACCCCGACCACCGCGGCCTCGACCACCTTCGGGTGGGTGCCGACGACGGCCTCGATCTCCATCGTCGACAGCCGGTGGGCCGCCACGTTGATGACGTCGTCCGCGCGGCCCAGCACCCACAGGTGCCCGTCGTCGTCGACCACGGCCTCGTCGTTGGTGGCGTACCGCCCGGGGAAGCGCCCGAAGTAGGTGGACAGGTAGCGCTCGTGGTCGTCCCACACCGTCCGCGCGAGCGTCGGGAACGGCCGCGTCAGGACGAGGTTGCCCTTGGTCCCGGCGGGGACCTCGGTGCCCTCGTCGTCGACGATGGCGAACGCGTGGCCGGGCACGGGGGTGCCCGTCGAGCCGGCCTTGAGGTCGTCGACACCGGTGACGGGGTAGGTCCAGGTCGAGCCCGTCTCGGTCTGCCCGTAGGCATTGACGACCGGCACCCCGAACGTCTCGGTGGTCCAGGTGAAGGTCTCGCCGTCGAGGGGCTCCCCCTGCACGGTGATCAGCTGCAGACGGGGCAACGGGTGCGACGCGGCGAGGTCGTCACCGAACTTGCGCAGCATCCGCAGCACCGTCGGCGCGCACAGCACCTGCGTGACGCCGTGGCGTTCGCACACGTCGTAGAACCGCGAGGGCGACGGCGTGTCCAGCGCGCCCTCGTAGCAGGCGATCGTCGCGCCGTCGGCGAGCCCGCCGATGACGGCCTGGATGGGGAAGGTCAGCCAGCCGACGTCGGCGGCCACCCAGTAGACGTCGCCCTCGACCGGGCCCGCCTGCCAGTGCACGTTGGCCCAGGTCCCGAGCAGGAAGCCGCCGACGGAGTGCACGACGCCCTTGGGGCGCGACTCGGTGCCGCTGGTGAAGATCAGGAAGGCGGCCTCGTTGGGGTCGAGGGCGACGATCGGCGCGCCCTCGGGGTGCTCCGCGAGCAGGGCGGCGTAGCCCACCTCGTCAGCGTGGAGCGGCACGCCGTTCCCGGTGCGGTCGACCACGACGACGTGCTCGACGGTCGGGGCGTCGGACCGCGCCGCGCGCAGGGTCTCGAGCAGCCGCACGGCCTTGCCGCGGCGGTGGATCGCGTCGGCGACGACGACCGCCTTCGCGCGCGCCGCGGCCAGCCGGGACGCGACGGCGTCGCGGCCGAATCCGGAGAAGAGCACGGTGTAGATCGCGCCGATGCGGTTGCAGGCGTGGATCGCGGTGAACGCCTCGACGAGGTTCGGCATGTAGACCGCGACCACGTCGCCCTGCCGGATCCCCAACGCGCGCAGGCCCCCGGCCAGCCGGTTCACCTCGTCGGCGAGCTGTGCATAGGTCAATGTGCGCGTGTCGCCCGGCTCGCCCTCCCACACGACGGCGGGGCGGTCGGCGGTGGCGGGATCCTCGGCCCAGCGGTCGACGCAGTTGTCGGCGACGTTGATGCGCCCGCCCTCGAAGTAGCGGAAGTCGCCGAGCTCACCGGAGCGCACGGTGTGCCAGGGCGTGAGCCATCGGTGCTGCTCGGCGACCCAGGCCCAGTAGTCGTCGGGGTCGGCGTCGTGGCGGGCGCGGGCGTCGGCCAGCTCGGCGGCCCGGGCGGGGGAGCGCCACCGCTCCTCGAGGGGCCGGCGCGGCGCGGAGATCAGGGTGGTGAGGGCGTCGCGATCGTCCATGATCGTCTCTCCTCCGGTCCGTCTAGACGGGGCTGACGAGGTGGTGACGGCGTCCGGGCGTGCGGGTCCAGCCGTCGGCGTGCCGCAGGCGCGCGACGAGCTCGCCGCGCAGGTCCTCGCCGGGCACGACGGCGTCGACGACGAGCTCGTCGCCCATGCGCAGCAGGTTGACCTCGGCGCGGTGCTCCTCGACCCGCGCGGCGACGAACGCGGCGCGCTCGTCCGGGTCCTCGATCGCGGCGATCTTGCCCGCGTACACGGCGTTGACCGACGCCTCGGGACCCATGGCGCCGATGAACGCGCTGGGCAGGGCGAGGGTGGCCCGCGGCTCGAAGCCCGGCGCGCACATCGCGTAGTAGCCCGCCGCGTACGCCTTGCGCAGCACGACCGTGAACTTCGGGACCTCGGCCGACGCCATCGCCGCGATCATCTTGGCGCCGTGGCGGATGATCCCCTGGCGCTCGACGGCGACGCCGACCATGAACCCGGGCACGTCCTGCAGGAACACCAGGGGGACGTCGAAGGCGTCGCAGAGCGAGATGAACCGCGTGGCCTTGTCGGCGGAGTCGACGTGGATGGCGCCGCTGCGCACCCGGGGCTGGTTGGCGACCAGGCCGACGACGCGGCCCTCGAGGCGGGCGAAGCCGACGACGATCTCCTGCGCCCAGTCGGGCTTGATCTCGAAGAACGAGCCGGCGTCGACGAGCCGGTCGATCACCGTGAGGACGTCGTAGCCGACGGTCGGGTCCTCGGGCACCACGCCGTCCCAGCCGTGGGCCTCGGCCTCGCGGGGCTCGGCGTCGGGCGGCCGTCGGCCGAAGTGGTCGGGGAGGTAGGACAGCAGCAGGCGGGCCGCGGCGAGGGCCTGCCAGTCCTCGTCGAACACCGCGTCGCCGCACCCGGAGACCTCGGCGTGCATCCGCGCCCCGCCCATCTCCTCGGCGGTCGTGCGCTCGCCGGTGACCTTCTCGGCCACCCGGGGCGACGCGAGGTACATCGAGGCGCGGCCGTCGACCATGCCGACCCAGTCGGTGAACGCCGGCATGTAGGCCCCGCCGGCGGCGCTCGGCCCGTGCAGGCAACAGATCTGGGGGACACGTCCGGACAGGGCGACCTGCAGGTGGAAGATCTTCGACGCCCCGCGGCGGCCGGGGAAGAAGCCCATCTGCTCGGTGAGCCGCCCGCCCGCGGAGTCGACGAGGTAGAACACCGGCAGCAGGTCGCGGTCCGCCCGCTCGAGGATGCGGATCTGCTTCTCGCAGGTCCGCTCGCCCCACGAGCCGGCCTTGACACCGAAGTCGTGCGCGATCACCGCCACCGGGCGGCCCTCGACGGTGCCGACCCCGGTGACGACGCCGTCGCCGGGCATCCCGGGCTCGGTCGCGGCGGCGAGCACGCCGTCCTCGACGAAGCTGCCGGGGTCGAGCAGGACGTCCAGCCGGTCGCGCACCGGGAGCTTGTCGGGCCAGCGGCCGGTGTCGCCGCCGCGGCGAGCCCGCTCGGCGGCCGCGAGCACGTCGTCCCCCGAGGGAGGTGCCGGCGTCCCGGGGGGACAGGACGCCGGCACCTCCCACGCGGGAGGAGTGCTGTTGGTCGTCACGGGACCAGCCGCTTCGCCAGGATCTCGAGCTGGATCTCGTCGGTGCCCCCGCCGATGCGCAGGATGCGCACGTCACGGTGGTGGCGCGCGATCGGCGTCTCCTCGAGGTAGCCCGCGCCCCCGAACAGCTGCACGGCCTCGTCGACGATCCACGCCGCCGCCTTCGCCGCGAAGTACTTGGCCGCCGCCACCGACCGGTCGGCCTCGGGGTGGCCGCGGTCGAGCCGGTCGGCCGCCTTGTACGTCATCACTCGCGCGGCCTCGAGCTCGATCTCCATCGCGGCGAGGCGGTGGCGGATCGCCTGGCGCCCGGTGAGGGGCTCGCCCGCGACCTCACGGCCCCGCACGTACTCGGTGACCGTGTCGAGCGCCTCGGCGGCGTGCCCGACGCCCATCGCCGCAAGCGCGACCCGCTCGAGCTGGAAGGCGTCCATGATCTGGTGGAACCCGCGGCCCTCGACACCGAGCACCGCGTCCTCGCCGAGCACGACCCCGTCGAGGACCACCTCGCGCGTGTCCGACGAGTGCCAGCCCATCTTCGCCAGCGGCCGGCCCATCGACAGCCCCGGCGTCCCGGCGGGGACCACGAACGTCGTGATGCCGCGGTGGCCCGCCCCGGGGTCGGTCTTGGCGCCGACGACCAGGACGTCGGCCAGGCCCGCGTTGGTGATGTACATCTTGCGGCCGTCGAGCACCCAGCTCCCCTCGGCGTGCTCCCCTGAGCCGGTGCGCCGCGCGCGGGTGCCGATCCCCGCGACGTCCGAGCCGGCGCCGGGCTCGGTGACCGCGATCGCGGCGATCGCCTCGCCGGCGGCCAGGGCCGCGACCCAGTGCTCCTGCTGGGCGGGCGTGCCGTGGCGGACGAGGTGCGGCGCGGCCATGTAGGCGCTGACGAGCGCGCTGACCGCGATGCCGCCGCAGGCCCGGGTCAGCTCCTCGGCGAGCACGGCGACGGCCGTCGCCTCGCCGCCCTCGCCCGCCGAGCCGCCGAAGTCCGGGGGCGTGAGCAGGCCGAGCAGGCCCGCGTCGCCCATCTCCTTCCACAGCCGCTCGGGCGGACGCCCGTCCCGCTCGGCCTCGAGGACGACGGGACGGACCCGCTGGTCGGTGAAGGCCCGGCAGGTGCGCCGGAAGTCCTCGTGGACCTCGGAGAGGTCGTAGGTCACCGTGCTCCCTTGTGTCGACCGACCGGTCGGACGAGAGTAAGCCACATCACAGTGATGGGGTCAAGGGAAGGGGCGGCCGTGGCGACGCGGGGGGCGGCGGGTTCGGCACGGGGGACGCGCGCCGACGAGCAGCGGCAGCGAATCCTCGCCGGCGCCGTGGCGGTGTTCAGTCGCCGCGGCTACCGCGCCGCCTCGATGAACGACGTCGCGGCCCAGGTCGGGCTCTCGAAGCCGGCGCTCTACCACTACGTCGCGAACAAGCAGGCCCTGCTGGTCGCCGTGTACGAGGAGGTGCTCGACGAGAGCACCGCCCGCGCGGAAGCGATCGTCGCGTCGGCGCCGTCGACGCGGGAGGCGGTGCGCCGGCTGCTCGTCGACCGCGTCGCGTACACCTGCGAGCACCGCGACCTGCTGACGATCTGCTTCGAGGAGGAGTCCGAGCTGCCGGCGGAGCTCGCCGAGCCGATCCTCGAGCGTCGGCGCGCGTTCGAGGACGTCGTACTGGGCGCGGTGCAGCGCCACCTCGACGAGAGCGGGCGCACGCTGCCGATGGCGGTGCGGACGTACGTCAACGCGTGCCTCGGTGCCGCGAACTGGACCTACAAGTGGTTCGACCCCGCGGGGCCCCGGTCGCCGCGGGAGCTGGGCGAGGACATCGCCGCGGCGTTGTTGCCGGTGCTGGACGGGTGATATGAGACGAACTTCGGGCCGACAGGCTCATGACGGGTCGGTGAACGCCGGGTCCCTCTTCTCGAAGCCGGCCGTCACCGCCTCGACCTGGTTCGGGCTGCCGATCAGCGCGCCGATCTCGGTCTGCTCGGCGGCGAAGCCGGTGCGCAGGTCCACCCGGCCGGCGGCGTCGAGCAGGCGCTTGGTCGCGCGGACGGCGTGGGGGCTGCGGGCGGCGATCTCCCGCGCCAGCGTGAGAGCGGCCTCGCGGGGGTCGGGTTCGACGCGGGTGCAGAGGCCCAGCGCGGCGGCCTCGGTCCCGCTGACGACCCGGGCCGTGAGCGCGAGCTCCTTGGCGACGTCGCGGCCGACGAGCTCGGGCAACACCTGGGTCCCGGTCATGTCGGGGACCAGGCCCCACTTGACCTCCATGACCGACAGCCGGGCGTCCGGGGCGACGAGGCGCATGTCGGCGCCGAGCGCGATCTGCAGTCCGCCGCCGAGGGCGTTGCCCTGGATCGCGGCGATCACCGGCACCGCGAGCTCGGCCCACACCCACGCCGCGCGCTGCCCGGTGGCCCGGGCGGGTCCGTCGGTGGGCGGGAGCTGCGCCGCCGCCGAGAGGCGTTCGCCGGAGGACATGGCGCGGAACGAGCCGAAGTCCAGCCCGGCGCAGAAGTCGGGGCCCTCACCGGAGAGGACGACGACCCGGACGCTCGGGTCGCCCTTGAGCTGTTCGCCGGTGGTGACGAGGCCCTCGAACATCGCGGGGTCGAGGGCGTTGCGCTTCTCCGGCCGCGCGAGCCGCACGTCGGCCACCCCGTCGGCGACCCTGACCCGCACCCGCTCCTCGGCCATCGCGCTCCTCCTCGACGAAGCGGCCACGCTATCCGAACGCTCGTTCAGCACGCACCTCGCCGCGATCGATGCGGACGGGAAGGGCGCGGCGCACACGGGGTGTGCGAGCAATGCGGCTTTGCTGGCGTTCAGCGCCAGGAACGCCACATCCTCGTCGGCGCGGCACGCCGGAGGCGGCGTACCACCGCGGGTCGAGCTCAGCGGCCGGTGGTCAGGGAGCACGTGTCGTCGATGACTCGTCGGTGTCGCACGGGCTCCCTGACACCGGCCTCGTAGGGCCGTCGGGAAGACCGGCACGGGCGGTACTGGCCTGCTCGTCGAGGGGCTCACGGCGAGGCCGCGAGAGGTGGCCTGCTGCGGGCTCGGCGTGTCGCCCTCGCGAGAATGTGGCGATCCTGGCGTTGGGTGCCAGCAACGCCGCATTGCTCGCACACCCCGTGTGCCTTGCTTGCGCAGCCCGTGTGGCGAGCGGTCGGTCTTCCGTGCGGGTGGGCGGCGCTGGCATGCTCGCTGAACGCGCGTTCAGGAGGGAGTCGGCGGTGGACTTCGAGCTCCCCGCGGAGCTGACGCAGCGGCTCGCCGACCTCGACGACTTCATCGAGCGGGAGATCCGGCCGCTGGAGCAGCAGGACGACAACGAGCGCTTCTTCGACCACCGGCGCGAGTACGCCCGCACCGACTTCGAGAACGGCGGGGTCCCGCGCCCCGAGTGGGAGGAGCTGCTCGCCGAGATGTTCCGGCGCGCCGACGCCGCGGGCTGGCTGCGCTACGGGCTGCCGAGCGCGGTCGGCGGGTCGGACGGCACGAACCTCGACATGGCGGTGATCCGCGAGCACCTCGCCCACCGCGGCCTGGGCCTGCACAACGACCTGCAGAACGAGTCGTCGGTGGTCGGCAACTTCCCGTTCGCGCACATGCTGATGGAGTTCGGCACCGATGCGCAGCGCGAGGAGTTCCTCGAGCCGATGCTCACCGGCTCGGCACGGATCGGGTTCGGGCTCACCGAGCCGGACCACGGCAGCGACGCCACCTGGATGGAGACCACCGCGGTCCGCGACGGCGGCGACTGGGTGATCGACGGGGCCAAGCGCTGGAACTCCGGGATGCACTCGGCCACCCACGACGTCGTCTTCGCCCGCACGTCCGGCGAGGACGGCGACGCCCGCGGCATCACCGCGTTCTTCGTCCCCACCGACACCCCGGGCTTCTCGGTCGACTTCCACTGGTGGACGTTCAACATGCCCACCGACCACGCCGAGGTGACCCTGCGCCGCGTCCGCGTCCCCGATGACGCGATCTTCGGCGAGGAGGGCGGCGGGCTGGCCGTCGCCCAGACCTTCGTGCACGAGAACCGTATCCGCCAGGCCGCCAGCGGCGTCGGCGCCGGCCAGTACTGCATCGACCGCAGCGTCACCTTCGCCCGCGAGCGCCACACGTTCGGCGCGCCCCTGGCCACCCGCCAGGCGATCCAGTGGCCGCTGGTGGAGCTGCAGACCGAGGCCGAGATGCTGCGCGGGCTGGTGCGCAAGACCGCCTGGGAGCTCGACCGCGTCCCGCACGCCGAGATCAGCGACCGCGTCTCGATGTGCAACTACCGCGCCAACCGCTTCGTCTGCGACGCCGCCGATCGCGCGATGCAGGTGCACGGCGGCCTGGGCTACTCGCGGCACACCCCGTTCGAGCACATCTACCGCCACCACCGTCGCTACCGCATCACCGAGGGCGCCGAGGAGATCCAGATGCGGAAGGTGGCGGCGTACCTGTTCGGCTTCGTGGGCCCCCGCAAGCGATGACCGACGACCTCGCCGCCCGGCTGGCGCGCCGGCTGTCGGCCGTCGCCGACGCCCCCGTCGCCGTCGACGGGCTCCGTCGCCTGACCGCGGGGGCCAGCCGCGAGACCTGGTCGTTCACCGCCGCCCACGCCGACGGGACGCGCCGGGACCTGGTGCTGCGCCGGGACCCCCCGGGCGCCGACCGCCCCGACGGCATGGCCCTGGAGGCCGCGTCGATCGCGGCCGCCGACGCCGCCGGCGTCCCGGTCCCGCCGCTGGTCGACAGCGGGACCGACGCCACCACCGTGGGCGCGCCCTACCTCGTGACCGCGCACGTCGAGGGCGAGACGCTCGGCCCGCGCCTGCTGCGCGAGGACCGATACGCGCAGGCCCGCGCCGGGCTCGCCGCCGAGCTGGGCCGCACGCTCGCGCGGATCCACGCGATCCCGCTCGACGACGTCCCGGGGCTCGCGGCCGCCGACCCGGTCGAGCACCTGCGCACCACGGTCGACGGGCTCGGCGAGCCGCTGCCGACGGTCGAGATCGCGCTGCGTTGGCTCGAGCGCCACCGGCCGGAGGTCGTGCCCGAGGCCGTGGTCCACGGCGACTTCCGCCTCGGCAACCTCATCGTCGACGAGACCGGGCTGCGCGCGGTCCTCGACTGGGAGCTCGTGCACCGCGGCGATCCCCGCGAGGATCTCGGCTGGCTCAGCGTGAAGTGCTGGCGCTTCGGCGCGCCCCTGCCGGTCGCGGGCCTGGGCACGCTCGACGAGCTGCTCGACGGCTACGCCGAGGTGGCGGGGGAACGTCCCGACGCCGAGGCGGTGCGCTGGTGGCAGGTCCACCGGACGACCTGGTGGGCCCTGCACTGCCGGGAGATGGCCGAGCGGCACCTGTCGGGGGCCACGCCGTCGGTCGAGCTCGCGGCCATCGGTAGGCGGGTGGCCGAGCAGGAGCACGACCTGCTGCTCGCGCTCGGCATCGGCGTCGACGAGCCGCCCGCCGTCGCAGCGAGGGACGCCTCCGCTGCGTCCCACGCAGCCAGGGACGCCCTCGCTCCCACGTCGGACCTGCTCGGCCGCCCTTCGGCCGCCGACCTCGTCGAGGCCGTCCGGACCTACCTGCGCGAGGACGTCGTCACCGCCGGCGACGAGCGCGTCGCCTACCTCGCGCGGGTGGCCGCCAACGCCCTCGCCGGCGTCGGTCGGGAGCTCGCGCTGGGCCCGGAGATGGAGCGGCGGCACCGCGAGCGTCTGGCCGCGCTCGGGTACCGCGACCAGGCGGAACTGGCGAGGGCGATCCGCCGCGGGGCCGTCGCCGCCGACGACCCCGCGCTTCTCGCCGCGGTGCGTGCCGCGGTCAGCGACCGGCTCGCGGTGGTCAACCCCCGCTACGCCACCCTGCCGAGCTGATCAGCCCCGGTGGTCGACGATCCGCAGCGCGATGTCGCCGTAGCGCTCGACGAGGTCGGCCAGGGTGATGTCCCCGCCCGGCTCGTACCACTGCGCGATCGCGTTGCACGCGGCGATCACCGACCGCCGGGCGTCCTCGGGGTGGGCGCACCGGAAGACCCCGCGCGCGACGCCCTCGGCGATCAGGTCGCTCCACAGCCGCGTGGCCGCCTGGCGCAGCCCGTCGAGGCGCTCGCGGTTCTCGAGCGAGAGGTTGCGCCACTCGGAGGCCGCGATGGCGCTCTCGACGCGGCGGCTCACCCGGTACTCGACGGTGGCGCGCACGAGCGCGCGCAGGCGGTCGGCGGGCTCGTCGCCCTCCTCGCGCAGGGCCGCGTCGCAGCGCTCGAAGTACTCCTGGGTGCTCTCCTCGACCAGGGCGGCGAGGAGGTGCTGCTTGCTGGGGTGCCAGTAGTAGAGCGCGGATAGCGACAGCCCCGCGTGGCGGGCGATGTCGCGCACCGAGGTCCCGTGGTAGCCACGCTCGGCGAAGATCTCGCGGGCGGCGTCGGTGATGGCGTCCCGGCCGGCGCCGCGCGGCACGGTCGGCAGGGAGGTCACGGGGTGGAGGATAGGTGGGACGGTTCCGGGGGTTCCACCGCTTGACGAACGCTCGGTAAGTTCCGGCGCGTGGCCGATCGCGAGGACGAGGTCCTGCTCACCCGGCTCGAGGGTGGGGTCCTGACCCTGACGCTCAACCGCCCGCACCGCCGCAACGCCCTCGACCTCGCGTTGTGGGACGCGCTGCGCGAGCAGCTGGTCCGCGCCCGCGACGACGCGGAGGTGCGCGCGGTGGTGGTCACCGGGGCGGGCGGGGCGTTCTGCGCCGGCGCCGACCTCTCCGCACCCCGTGAGGGTCACCCGCTGGAGCGCATGCGCGGCGTCAACGAGATCGCGATGCTGCTGCACGAGCTGCCGAAGCCCTCGGTCGCGCGGGTCGACGGCGTCGCGGTGGGCGCGGGCTGGAACCTGGCGCTGGGCTGCGACCTCGTCGTCGCGACGCCCTCCGCCCGGTTCTCGCAGATCTTCGCCAAGCGCGGGCTGTCGCTGGACTTCGGGGGCTCGTGGCTCCTGCCGCGGCTGGTCGGGATGCAGCAGGCCAAGCGGCTCGCGCTGCTCGCCGAGATGATCGACGCCGAGGAGGCGCACCGGCTCGGGCTGGTGACGTGGGTGGTGGCGCCCGAGGAGCTCGACACGTTCGTCGACGACCTCGGCGCGCGGCTGGCGTCGATGGCGCCCGTGGCGGTCGCCCAGTCCAAGGCGCTGCTCCACGAGAACGCCGACCGGCCGCTGCGCGAGGCGCTGGCCAGCGAGGCCCGCGCCCAGTCCGTCAACTTCGCCACCGCCGACGCGCCCGAGGCGTTCGCGGCCTTCAGCGAGAAGCGCGAGGCCACCTTCACAGGGCAGTGGGCGGTCCGGTGACCGACCTCTTCGATCTCACCGGGCACGTCGCGCTCGTGACCGGCGGCAACTCGGGGATCGGGCTGGGGATGGCGCACGGGCTCGCGCGGTGCGGCGCGGACGTCTGTGTCTGGGGGACCAACGCCGAGCGCAACGCCGCAGCGGCGGAGGAGCTCGCGCGGCACGGCACCCGGGTGCGGGCCCTGCGCTGCGACATCGGCGACGAGGACGCGGTGGAGGAGAGCTTCGCGGCGACGCTCGAGCACTTCGGACGCGTCGACTCCTGCTTCGCGAACGCCGGGGTCAGCGGGTCGGGCGCGCGGTTCGTCGACACCACGCTCGAGGAGTGGCGCCGGGTCACGCGGATCGACCTCGACGGCGCGTTCCTGACCCTGCGCGCGGCCGCCCGGCACATGGTCTCCCGGGGCGACGGGGGCGTGCTCGTCGGGACCTCGAGCGTCTCCACCGTTCACGGCGCGCCGCGCAACCAGGCCTACGCGGCGAGCAAGGCGGGACTCACCGCGATCATCAAGGGCTGCGCGGTCGAGCTCGCGCGCTACGGCATCAACGCCCACTCGCTGGTCGTCGGCTGGACCGAGACGCCGATGACCGAGCGCGGGCTGCACGACGAGCGCTTCGAGGGCGCGGTGATGCCGCGCATGCCCCAGCGACGGTGGGGGGCACCGGACGACTTCGCCCGCCTCGCGGTGTACCTGGCCGGCGGTATCGGCGGCTTCCACACCGGCGACGAGATCGTCGTCGACGGCGCCTACTCGATCTTCTGACGCCTACGTGCGTGATCTTCTCAGCTATAGCTGAGAAGATCACGCACGTAGGCGTCAGCGGAGGATCGCCAGCTCCTTCGCCTCGTGGCGCAGCGCGTCGCGGTGCTCGGGATGGGCGATCGCGACGAGCTCGCGGGCCCGGGCGGCGATCGAGCGCCCGCGCAGCGAGGCGACGCCGTACTCGGTGACGACATGGTCGACGGTGTTCTTCAGGGTCGTCACCACGCTGCCCGGCGTCAGCTGCGCGCGGATGCGGCTGAAGCCCGTGCTGGTCGCGGCGTGGGTGACGAGGAACGCGCGGCCGCCGGGGGAGTACATGGCGCCGCGCGCGAAGTCGGCCTGCCCGCCCGAGGACGACCAGTAGCGCCCGCCGATCGTCTCGCTCGCCGCCTGGCCCAGCAGGTCGACCTCGGTGGTGGCGTTGATCGAGACGAAGTTCGGCTCATGAGCGACGGTGCGCGGGTCGTTGGTCCACTCGACGGGCATGAACGCGACGTCGTCGCGGCCGTCGAGCCAGCGGTGCATCGCCTCGTCGCCGATGGAGAACGTCGTGACGTGGGTGCCCGGCATCTGTTGCTTGCGTGCCCCGGTGACGACGCCCGCGTCGACGAGCCGGGCGAGTCCGGCGGCGAGGCACTCGGTGTGGATGCCGAGGTCGCGGTGGCCGGTCAGGGCGGCGGTGACCGCGTCCGGGGTGCCGCCGACGCCGATCTGGAGGCACGCGCCGTCGGGCACGAGGTCGGCGACGAGCGCAGCGATGGTGTGGTCGGCGGGCGACGGAATGCGGTGGCGGACGGGGGTCAGGGCGCGGTCGGTGGCGATCCAGCCGGCGACCTGGTCGGCGTGCACGAGGTTCGCCCCGCGGGTGAAGGGCATCGCGGAGGTCACCTCGAGCAGGAACGGGACCTCGCCGATCATCGAGGCGACGTAGTCGGCGTTGGTGCCGAGGCTGAAGTACCCGTCGGCGTCGGGGCCGGCCGCGGCGGCCAGCACCACCGAGCGCTGGGTGGCCTGTCGCAGCAGCAGCGGCATCTCGGAGAAGTGGTTGGGCACGAGGTCGCAGGTGCCGTTCCAGTAGGCCTGGCGCGAGCCCGGACCGAGGTAGTAGTCGACGTGGCGCAGGCGGTCGCCGAACTCGCCGCGGATGTAGGGGCGCTCGACGAACGGGTCCATCCGGTGGACGCGCACGCCGTCGAGGCGGTCGGCGTTCTCCTCGAGCACGTCGAGCAGGGTCTGCGGCTCGCCCTGCCCGATCGGGACCACGACGTCGGCGCCCGGGGGCACGAGCTCGAGCAGCCGCTGCGTGGCGTGGGCCTGGTCGAGGGGTGCGGGCGTCACGGGGGCTGGGTGCCCCTGCGGGCCATGGTGATCACGTCGGTGTGACGGCACTAGCGTGCGACCGGTGTCCGGGCTGCTCGGCGAGGCGGGGCTGCTGCTCGTCGCGGTGGTCGGCATCTCGTTCTCGGCGCCGCTCGCCGCGGCGGCGGCCGTGCCCGCGCTGTCGATCGCGTTCTGGCGCACGGCGATGGCGTCGGCGGTGCTGGCGCCGCTGGCGGTCCGGTCCGGCCGCGTCACGGGCCGGGACGTGCGCACGTGCGCCCTCGCCGGGGTGCTGCTCGCGGTCCATTTCGGGACCTGGATCCCGAGCCTGCTGCTGACGTCGGTGGCGACCTCGACGGCCCTGGTCTGCACGACGCCGCTGTGGACCGCGGTGCTGACGCGGCTCGTCGGGGGCCGGGTGCCGGGGGTGGTGTGGGCGGGCGGGGCGCTGGCGCTGACCGGGGTGGTGCTCGTGGCCGGGGTCGATCTCGCCGGCTCGCCGCGCGCGCTGCTCGGGGACGCACTCGCCCTGCTCGGCGGCGTGGCGATGGCCGGCTACCTGCTGGTCGGCGCCGCCGCCCGCGCCCGTCTGCCCACCGTGACCTACACGCTGCTCTGCTACGCGACGGCGGCGCTGACGCTGCTGGTGGTGGTGCTCGTGGCCGGGCAGCCGCTGGTCGGGTGGCCGGCGCGCGGGTGGCTGGCGCTGGTCGGGATCACGGTGTGCGGGCAGTTCCTCGGGCACACGCTGCTCAACCGGGCGCTGCGCACCGTCGGCGCGCCGGTGGTGGCCGTCGTGTCGCTGCTGGAGGTGCCGGGCGCCGCGGTGATCGCTGCGCTGTGGCTGGGGGAGCGGCTGGCCCCCACGACCCTGGCGGGTCTGATGGTGCTGCTCGCCGGGGTCGCCCTGGTCGCGCACGGCGGGCGGGGCCCGTGACACTGCAACCTGCGTGCAACCCCTGCGTCGGCGCGCGTGATCGGCTTCACTGTGGGGAGCCACACGACCGCGGGCGGAGAGCGGGCGGACGCCCCGGTCGGCCGAGGTCGCCCGCGTGGAGGTAGCAGTGACCCAGACCGTCGAGGGTGCCCGCACCGATGCCGGCACGCGGGTGGACTCCTGGCTCGCCGAGTTCGCCGCCGCGCTCTCGGACGGCGACGCCGACCGTGCCGCGGCGCTCTTCGCCGACGAGTCCTACTGGCGTGACCTCGTGTCGTTCACCTGGAACCTGATCACCGTCGAGGGCCCGTCCGGGGTCGCCGACGTGGTGCGCTCGGAGGCCGCGCGGCAGATGGCGCCGGTGACCTTCGAGGTCAGTGGTGAGCCGACCGAGGCCGACGGGGTCACCGAGGCCTGGCTGAAGTTCGAGACCGCGATCGGACGCGGCACCGGCCACCTGCGGCTCGACGCCCAGGGCAAGGGCTGGATCCTGCTCACCACGCTCGACGAGCTGAAGGGGCACGAGGAGCCGCGCGGCGAGCGCCGGCCGTTCGGCACCGAGCACGGCGCCAACCCCGACCGCGTCACCTGGCGCGAGCAGCGCGAGGCCGAGGCGGCCGAGCTGGGCTACACCCGCCAGCCCGAGGTCGTCATCATCGGCGGCGGGCAGGGCGGCATCGCGCTCGGCGCGCGGCTGCGCCAGCTCGGGATCGAGACGATCATCGTCGAGACCAACGAGCGGCCGGGCGACTCCTGGCGCAAGCGCTACAAGAGCCTCGCCCTGCACGACCCGGTCTGGTACGACCACCTGCCCTACCTGAAGTTCCCGGACAACTGGCCGGTCTTCGCGCCGAAGGACAAGATCGGCGACTGGCTCGAGATGTACACGAAGATCATGGAGCTGAACTACTGGGGCTCCACGACGGCCAAGAGCGCGACGTACGACGAGTCCTCGGGCGAGTGGTCCGTGGTCGTCGACCGCGACGGCGAGGAGGTCACGCTCCGGCCCCAGCAGCTCGTGTTCGCCCTCGGCGTCTCGGGCAAGCCGAACGTCCCCGAGGTCCCGGGGCGGGAGAAGTTCCGCGGCGAGGTGCAGCACTCGTCGCAGCACCCGGGCCCGGACGCGTACAAGGGCAAGAAGTGCGTCGTCATCGGGTCGAACAACTCGGCGTTCGACATCTGCGGCGCGCTGTGGGAGGTCGGCGCCGACGTGACGATGGTGCAGCGCAGCTCGACGCACATCATCAAGTCGGACTCGCTGATGGAGTACGCCCTCGGGGATCTGTACTCCGAGCGCGCCGTGGCCTCGGGCATCGACACCTACACCGCCGACATGGTCTTCGCCTCGTTGCCGTACCGGATCATGGGCGGCTTCCTCAAGCCGGCGTACGACAAGGCCCGCGAGGTCGACGCCGACTTCTACCGCCGCCTGGAGGAGGCCGGCTTCGACCTGGACTTCGGCGACGACGACACCGGGCTGTTCATGAAGTACCTGCGCCGCGGCTCGGGCTACTACATCGACGTGGGCGCGGCGGACCTCGTGGCCGAGGGCAAGGTGAAGCTCGCGAAGGGTCAGATCACCGAGTTCACCGAGGACGCCGTCGTGCTCGACGACGGCACCCGCCTCGAGGCCGACCTCGTCGTCTTCGCCACCGGCTACGGCTCGATGAACCAGCGGGCCGCCGACATCATCGGCCAGGAGATGGCCGACAGGGTCGGCAAGGTCTGGGGCCTGGGCTCGGGCACCACCAAGGACCCGGGTCCCTGGGAGGGCGAGGAGCGCAACATGTGGAAGCCCACCCAGCAGGAGGCGCTGTGGTTCCACGGCGGCAACCTGCACCAGTCGCGCTTCTACTCGCTCTACCTCGCCCTGCAGCTCAAGGCCCGGTCGGTCGGCATCCCGACCCCGGTCCACGGGCGGCAGGAGGTGCACCACACGGCGTGACCCACCCGGTCCGGGTCCCTGTCACCGGGCGGGGGCGCCCCCGCGCCCCCGCCCGTCACGACACGCGCAGCCGACGCTGGTGGTCGCGGACCGCGGCCAGGAGCGCGCGGCGGGACAGGGTCCGGGGCCCGCACTCGCAACGGGCCGGGAGCTCGTCGTCGTCGAGCGCGTCCGGTCCCGTCTCGAGGACGTCGGCCCACGCCCGGGCGGCGTCGCCCTTGTGGGCGGTGTCGACGCGGTCACGCCGGCCGTGCCCGCGCGGCCCGGGCCACGACAGGTAGACGAGGGTCCCGTCGACGTCGTGGACCTCGGCGACGTGGTGGCTGCGTGCGCACTGCACGCGGAGCCTGACCCGGCCGGGATGGTCGCTGCTCGGGTCGAGGAGCCGGTGCGCGTGCGCCCGGCGCTGGGGCGGTGTGGGCGGCGTGGGGGTCGTCGAACTCATCGGGATGTCCTCACCCGGCCGGGGCGATCAGGCCGTAGTGCCCGTCGAACCGGCGGTAGATGACCGCGCCCCGCCCCCGCTCGAGGTCGAGGAAGAAGAGGAACGGCAGGCCCAGCAGGTTCATCCGCTCCACGGCCGCGGCGGGAGTCAGCTCGGGGGCCGGCTGCGAGCTGACGGTGACGGGCAGCTCGAACGGCGCGAGGTCGTGGGGGGCGGGCGGCGTCGTCTGGGCGAGCCGGAAACCGGTGTCCCCCGACCGGTAGATCACCGTGTCCCGCCCGCTGCCCTGCTCGGTGAACAGGTGGAAGTCGAGGTCGAGCAGGCCCATGTCCCGCGCCGCGTCGTCGACCGAGCAGACGTGCGGCGTGAACGACTTGCGGCGCACGATCTCCCGCTCCTCCTCCGGGCGCGGGAACCAGGCCTCCGGTCGGCGTGGCGGTGAGTCGTGACGCCACTCGTGGGGCTCCTCGGACGGCCGTCGACCCCGTCGCGCCTCCCATCCCTCCGCGACGCGTTCGAGGCGCCGGCGCAGGCGATCGGACAGTCGGTCGATCGCTTCGGCGGCGGTGGGCCCGTCGGCCTGCGCCCGGACCCGGCGGCCGCCGACCTCGAGGTTGCCCTGCGCGATCACCGGGCGGCGCACGGCCGGATCGCCGTGGCGGGTGAGCCGCACCCGCGCCGAGGTCACGGGCCTGCCGCCGAGGTGCAGCAGGCGGCCGATGACCTCTCGGGCGTGCTGCGGGGCGTCCTCGGCGATGCGCCCGTCGGTGCTGATCTGGATCGTGACCTCGTCGGGCGAGGACAAGGTGCCCACGGCGTGACCCCCTCGGCTGCGTCTGTTCACGCCGTGACCGTCGCCGGTCCCGCGGGAGCCGCGCACCGGGCATGGGGCCCGCCCGACCCGGGACGCAGGTCCCGGACGACCCTCGGGCACGCGAGCGCCGTCGCGGGGGAGCGAGGGTCACCTTCGCCGCGTGCCACGCAGCCGAGGTGACCCTCGCTGCTCGGGGAGGTGCATCGAGCGGCGGCCGGCGGGGCACGCTGCCGGCATGGAGTACACGAAGCTCGGCATGACCGGGCTGGACGTCTCGCGGATCTGCCTGGGTTGCATGAGCTACGGGGTGCCGGACGCGGGCGGGTGGCCGTGGTCGCTCGACGCCGACGAGGCTGAGCCGTTCTTCCGCCAGGCCCTCGACGCCGGGATCAACTTCTTCGACACCGCCGACGTCTACTCGGCCGGCACGTCGGAGGAGATCACCGGGCGCTGGCTGAACCAGATGGCCGACCGGGACGAGGTCGTCGTCGCCACCAAGGTCTTCAACCGGATGCGTCCCGGGCCCAACGGCGCCGGCCTGTCCCGTAAGGCGATCATGACCGGTATCGACGCGTCGCTGCGGCGGCTCGGCATGGACTACGTGGACCTCTACCAGATCCACCGCTGGGACGACGAGACGCCGATCGAGGAGACGCTCGAGGCGCTGCACGACGTGGTCAAGGCGGGCAAGGTCCGCTACATCGGCGCCTCGTCGATGTACGCGTGGCAGTTCGCGAAGGCGCTGCACCGCCAGGACGCGAACGGCTGGACCCGCTTCGTCACGATGCAGGACCACTACAACCTCCTCTACCGCGAGGAGGAGCGCGAGATGCTGCCGCTGTGCGCCGACGAGGGCATCGGCGCGATCCCCTGGAGCCCGCTCGCGCGCGGCAAGCTGACCCGCGACTGGGACGAGTCCACGACGCGCGGGGAGACCGACGAGTTCGGCAGGACGCTCTACCGCGACACCGACCGGCACATCGTCGAGCGCGTCGCCGAGGTCGCCGAGAAGCGCGGCGTCTCCCGGGCCCAGGTGGCGCTGGCGTGGGTGCTGAACAACCCGGTCGTCGACGCCCCGATCGTCGGCGCGACGAAGGCCCACCACCTCGCCGACGCGATCGCCGCCGTCGACCTGCGCCTCGACGACGACGAGATCGCCGCGCTCGAGGAGCGCTACGAGCCGCGCGGGATCGCCGGGCACCGCTGACCCGCGTCGGCGACGCAACGAACGCGCCGTTCGTGCGCATAGAAGCCGCGAACGGCGCGTTCGCTCCGGCCCCGGACCTCACCGGGTCGGCGTCGGCGGCGACGGCCCGCACGCACGGGTCGTCGAGGGCGCAACGAAGGCCAGGACGAGCACCGGCACCAGGCGACCACGCGCGACCGTCCGCACTCCGCCTCCTCCTCGTCACGTGGCGGAGGCGGACACCGGTGCGGAGGGCGGACGACCGGGCGACCACCGGATCAGCCGCGACGCGGCGTGGCCCCGGACGCGACGCGCTTGCGCAGCTCGCCGACCTCGGTGGCCGCGAACCCGTGCGCCGCGAGCCAGGTGCGCACGCCGTCGCCGTCCGGGTGCCGCGTCGGGACGACGTTGTAGACGTAGTTGAGCTGGCGGGCCGCGGCCTCACGCTCGAGGTGCTCGAGCACGAAGCGGCCGACGCCGGTCCCGCGCACCGCGGGTGCAGCGATGATGAGGATCTCCGCGTCGCCCCACGTGTCGTCGAGCCGGCCGTAGCCCACGGCCCGGCCGTCGTCGTCCTCCACGCGCCACCACGTGTCGCCGAGCGGCCGGCCGACCTCGGGGTGGCCGAGCCCGAACAGCGTCGGGGGCAGGTCGCCCAGCGCGGCGGCCTTGTCCTGGTCCCAGCGGGGCTCGTGCTCGGCGATCCAGTGCCACGTCATCGGGGCCTCCGAAAGTTCTACAGGTCTATGCACCGGCGTCTGATTCTCGTAGACTGTGGTCCGCACGACAAGGGAGGACCACCACCGTGACCGTTCTCGAGGACGCGCCGGCCACGTCACGAGCCCCCGGGTCGGAGCCCGTGCCGCAGGTCGACTTCGACACCGACCCCTCGCGTTACCGCCACTGGCGGCTGGAGATCGAGGGGGAGACGGCCTGGGTCTACCTCGACGTCGCCGAGGACGGCGGGCTGGTGCCGGGCTACGAGCTCAAGCTCAACTCGTACGACCTGGGCGTCGACATCGAGCTCTACGACATCACCCAGCGCCTGCGCTTCGAGCACCCCGAGGTGCGCAGCGTGGTGCTCACCAGCGGCAAGGACTCGAACTTCTGCGCGGGGGCCAACATCCGCATGCTCGCGCAGTCGAGCCACCCGTGGAAGGTGAACTTCTGCAAGTTCACCAACGAGACGCGCAACGGCATCGAGGACATGACCGCGCACTCGGGGCAGACCTGGGTGGCCGCGCTCAACGGCACCGCGGCCGGCGGCGGCTACGAGATGGCCCTGGCCTGCGAGACGATCCTGCTGGTCAACGACCGCTCGAGCGCCGTCGCGCTGCCCGAGGTGCCGCTGCTGGGCGTGCTGCCCGGCACCGGCGGGCTCACGCGCGTCACCGACAAGCGTCACGTCCGCAAGGACCGCGCCGACATCTTCGCCACCAAGTCCGAGGGCTTCCAGGGACCGAAGGCCGTCGAGTGGAAGCTCGTCGACGAGACCGTGTCGCGCAAGCAGTGGGACTCCACGGTCCGGGCCCGGGCCGCCGAGGCCGCGGCGGCGTCGCACCGCCCGACACCGTCCGGCGGGCTGGTTGCGCAGGGCATCACCCTGCCGCCCCTGCAGCGCGAGGTCACCGAGGACGCGATCACCTACCCGAACGTCCGCTGCGCGATCGACCGCGACGCCCGCACCGCCACGATCACCGTGCTCGGGCCCGAGGCCGGCACCGTCCCCGAGTCGCTCGAGCGCATCCACGCCCTCGGTGCCGACTTCTGGCCGCTGGCGATGACGCGCGAGCTCGACGACCTGATCCTGCGGCTGCGCACCAACGAGCTCGAGATCGGTACCTGGTTGATCAAGACCCAGGGCTCGATCGAGGGCGCTTTGGCCTTCGAGCGGGTCATCGCCGAGCACTCGGGCAGCGACTGGCTGGTCAACGAGATCCGCCACTACTTCAAGCGGACGCTCAAGCGCCTCGACGTCACCAGCCGCAGCCTCATCGCGCTGATCGAGCCGGGCAGCTGCTTCGCCGGCGCCCTGCTCGAGCTCGCCCTGGCCTGCGACCGGCAGTACATGCTCGAGGGCACGTTCGAGGACCAGGATGGTTCAGCCGAGGAGCAGGACCCGGCGCAGATCGTGCTCACCGAGTCCAACTTCGGCGCCTTCCCGATGGGCAACGGGCTCACCCGGCTGCAGTCGCGCTTCTACGGCGACGACGAGACGGTCGAGGAGCTGGCCGGGCGCACCGGTGAGCGCATGACCGGCGCCGACGCCGAGGAGGCCGGCCTGGTCACCGACGCCCCGGACGACATCGACTGGGAGGACGAGATCCGCATCCTGCTCGAGGAGCGGGCCTCGCTGTCCCCCGACGCCCTGACCGGCATGGAGGCGAACCACCGATTCGTCGGCCCGGAGACCATGGAGACACGGATCTTCGGGCGCCTCACGGCGTGGCAGAACTGGATCTTCAATCGGCCCAACGCCTCGGGCGACGAGGGTGCGCTGCGCCGCTACGGCACCGGACGCAAGGCCGACTTCGACCGGAAGCGTGTTTGACCTGCGGTCTTGTGAGCGCGTGTCCGTGCCGGGGCACGGACAAGCGCGCACAAGCGCGAAGCGCAAAGGAGTCCCGATGACCAGCGCACGCCCGAAGATCGACTTCGACGCGAAGATCCCGAACAACGTCGACCTCGCGTCCGACCGCAAGCTCCAGCGCGCTCTCGAGCGCTGGCAGCCCAACTTCCTCGACTGGTGGGGCGACATGGGCCCCGCCGTCGACACCAAGGACGTCTACCTGCGCACGGCGGTCGACGTCGGCCGCGAGGGCTGGGCGCACTTCGACCACGTGCCCATGAACGAGTACCGGTGGGGCGTCTTCCTCTCCGAGCACGACCCGGACCGCAAGATCGCGTTCGGCGAGCACAAGGGCGAGCCGGTGTGGCAGGAGGTGCCCGGCGAGTACCGCGCCGACCTGCAGCGCCTGATCGTCATCCAGGGCGACACCGAGCCCGCGTCGGTCGAGCAACAGCGCTTCCTCGGCGCCACGGCCCCGTCGCTCTACGACATGCGCAACCTGTTCCAGGTCAACGTCGAGGAGGGCCGTCACCTCTGGGCGATGGTCTACCTGCTGCACGCCTACTTCGGGCGTGCCGGGCGCGAGGAGGCCGACCAGCTCCTGCAGCGCAACTCCGGCTCCGACGACTCCCCGCGCATCCTCGGGGCGTTCAACGAGGAGACGCCCGACTGGCTGTCGTTCTACATGTTCACGTACTTCACCGACCGCGACGGGAAGTACCAGCTCGGGACGCTCAAGGAATCGGGCTTCGACCCGCTGTCGCGGACCTGCGAGTTCATGCTCAAGGAGGAGGCCCACCACATGTTCGTGGGCACCACCGGCATCGACCGCGTGGTCACCCGCACCGCCCAGCTGATGAACGAGCACGACTCCGAGGACGTCGCCGGGGCCGGCGGCATCCCGCTGGACACGATCCAGAAGTACATCAACTTCCACTACACGGTCTCGCTGGACCTGTTCGGCAACGAGTCGTCCACCAACGCCGCCAACTACTTCACCGCCGGGCTGAAGGGCCGCTGGCAGGAGGAGCGGCGCAAGGACGACCACGTGCTCACCGACGACGCCGGCGCCGTGGACGCCGTGCGCGACGGGCAGATCACCACCAGCGAGGTGCCGGCGCTGCTCGCGCTGAACCAGGACCTGCGCAGCGAGTACATCGGCGACTGCTCCAACGGTCTCAAGCGCTGGAACCGGATCCTCGAGAAGCACGGCATCGACCGGCGCCTGACGCTGCCGCACGTCGGCTTCAACCGGCACGTCGGCGCGTTCGCCGACCACCACATCACCCCGGAGGGCCGGATGGTCTCGACGGAGGAGTGGAAGGCGAACGAGGGGCGGTGGCTGCCCACCGAGGTGGACAAGACCCACGTCCGCGGGCTCATGCACCCGGTGCTCGAGCCCGGGAAGATCGCCGGCTGGATCGCCCCGCCGACCAACGGGATCAACGACAAGCCCGTGGACTACGAGTACGTCCACTTCAACTGAGGCGTCTTCCGCTCCGGCGTGGCGCGGTCCACGATCGGGTGTCCGTCCGTCCACCACCACCGAGGGGCAGCGCATGGCGGAGTCGAGCACTGCGGAGTCGTTCAACGCGGCGGACTACCTGGTCGGCCGTCGCCTCGCCGCGGGTGACGGCGACCGGGTGGCCGTGCGGGCGCCGTCCCGCACGCTGACCTACGCCGAGCTCGACACCGAGATCGGCCGGGTCGCGGCGGGCCTGGCGGCGCTCGGCGTGCAGCCCGAGCAGCGGGTCGTGCTGTGCATGGTCGACGAGGTGGAGCTGTTCGCCGGCATCCTCGCGACGATGCGCCTCGGCGCGGTGGCCGTGCCGGTGTCGACGATGCTGCGCGGCCCGGAGCTCGCGGTGCTCGTCGCCGACTCGCGCACCCGGCTCCTGCTGTGCTCCGCGACGTTCGCCGACACCGCACGGGTCGCGGTGCCCGAGGCGCTGGCCCGTGGTGGGGACGTCGCCGAGGTCGTCGTCACCGGCGACGACCCGACGGGCTTCGGCACCGGCGTCGGGGTGCGGACGTGGGACGAGATGCTCGCCGCGGGGGAGGCGCTCGGCGGCGCCCCGCCCGCGTACGACACCTGGGACGAGTCCCAGGCGCTGTGGCTCTATACGTCGGGCACGACGGGCAAGCCCAAGGCCGCGATGCACCGGCACGCCGACATCCGCACGGTGTGCGAGACCTACGGCCGGCAGGTGCTGGGCATCCGGCCCGACGACCTGTGCCTCTCGGTGGCCAAGCTCTTCTTCGCCTACGGCATCGGGAACTCGATGTTCTTCCCGCTGTCGGTGGGCGCCGCCGCGGTGCTCGAGCCGTCCCGGCCGAGCCCGGCGCTGCTGGCCGAGCTCGTCTCCCGCCACGGCGTGACGATGTTCTTCGGCACGCCGAGCTCCTACGGCCCGCTGCTCGCCGCCGGCGAGGCCGGGCAGATCGACCCGGGTGCGTTCGCGACGGTCCGCCGCGGGGTGTCGGCGGGCGAGGCGCTGCCCGCGCGGATGGTGAACGGGATGCGCGAGCGGTTCGGGGTGGAGGTGCTCGACGGCATCGGTTCCACCGAGGCGCTGCACATCTACCTGTCGAACCGGCCGGGCGAGGTCGCCCCGGGCACGTCCGGGGTGCCCGTACCGGGCTACGACGTGGAGATCCGTGGCAGTGACGGCCGGCCCGTGCCGGACGGCGAGACCGGCACGCTCTACGTGCGCGGCGACTCGATCTGCACCGGCTACTGGTGCCGCACCGCCACCAACCGGCTCGTCTTCGAGGGCGAGTGGCTGCGAACCGGCGACACCTACGTCCGCAACCCCGACGGCACCTACACGTGCCTGGGCCGCACCGACGACGTGCTCAAGGTCGGCGGCATCTGGGTGACGCCGGCCGAGGTGGAGGAGCGGCTCGTCGCGCACCCGTCGGTCGGCGAGGTGGTGGTGGTTGCGGTGCCGGACGCCGACGGCCTCGACCTGCCGGTGGCCTGCGTCGTGCCGCGCGAGGGGCACACGGTGGACGAGCCCGCGCTGGTGGCCTGGTGCCGCGAGGGCCTGGCCTCGTTCAAGCGTCCCCGTCACGTCCTCGCCATCGACGACGTGCCGCGTACCGCGACGGGCAAGGTGCAGCGGTTCCGCCTGCGGGAACTGGCCGCCGAGCGCCTGGCGGCGAGCGGCACCCCGGCGCCGGCCCAGGGCGGGGACGTCGAGCTCGAGGCCGTGCGCTGATGGCGGGGGAGCGCAGCGAGCACACCGACCCGCTCGCCACCGCCGACCAACCCCCGGCGCAGGGCGAGCCGCCCTACCGGCCGGAGGTCGAGCCCGGCGGCGACGTGCCCGGCGCGGTGCAGGGCTCCGACCACGAGGAGCCCATCGACGGCGTGGAGCCGGAGCCGGGATCCCCGGACGGGCGCTGATCAGCCCGTGAGCCGGCCCGCCCGTCAGCCCGCCCGTCAGCCCGCCCGTCAGCCCGCCCGTCAGCCCGCCAAGCGCTTCGCCGGGTCGGGCGGGGCGGCGTCGAGCGCGACGAGCGCGTCGGACCACTCGCCGAGCTGCTTGGTGAGCGCGGGCAGGTCGTCGCCGATCGCGTCGACCACCGACTGCTGCATGGCGTCCGTGCGCGCCTCGAGCTCCGCGCGGTGGCGGACACCGTCGGCGCTCAGGGCGTCGCCGTCGACCAGCCCGCGCCGGTGCAGGCCCGCCACGGCGGTGTCGATCTGCTCCGGGCTCCATCCGCGCGACGGTGTGTAGGCACCCAGGGGATAGCCGCACCAGAGCTCGGTGAGCACGTTCATCTGCACCGGGTCGAGGCCGTCGACGGCGCACACCGCGAGGTGGGAGTCGCCGCGGTGCTCGCGCAGGACGTGGCAGGCGTGGACGAGCGCGGCGAGCGTGTCGGCGGGCCACGGCTCGGTGGTGAGGCCGGTGAACAGCGGGCGGGCCGTGCGGTCCCCGGCCTCGATGCCCCGGCGCAGGGCGGTGACGGCCGCGGCGGCCTCCGCGTCGACGTCGCCGAGCAGGCGGCGCAGGGTCGCGCCGGGCGCGTCGAGGCGGATGCGGACGAGGTCGTCGTGGGCGATCGCCGCGACGCCCGCCTCGTACTGCGGCCCGACGAGGTCCGGGGCGAAGACGCCGAGCGCCATGACGGCGACCGCGGTCGGCGGCGTCCCGAGCGGGGCGGTGCGCTGGAAGACGTAGGCCGCGAAGTAGTCGTCCAGGCCGTGCGCGGCGTAGCCCTCCGCGGCCTCGGGCGACCAGATCGACAGGCAGGCCAGCGGCTCGATGGCGTCCCGCAGGGCGCGCGCGGGCGACGGGTCCCGGCCGGCGGGGGGATCGGTGGGCCGCGGGCGGTCGGGGGGCGCGAAGAACAGGCCGCGCATCGTCGGGTAGTCCACGCTGAGCTCCTTGTCGCTCCGGTCAGGTTCCGGCGGGGTCCGCGTCGTCCAGGGCGTGCCACACGACCCAGGACGAGACGGGGTCGGTCGCGGTCAGGACGCCGTGGACGCGCGCGATCTGCGCGACCAGCCACTCCGGCTCCCGGTCGTGCCCCCTGGCCTCGCGCTCGAGCACCGCGGTGAGGAGCTCGCCGGCACCGCGGGCCCGTCGGCGGCAGAGCCGGGTGCCCAGGACGCGGGCCGTCTCCTCGACCACGCGGTGGTCCTCGGGGCTGCCCGGCTTCGCGCCGCGGGCGAGCACCGGCCTTGTCGCGGCCGCCCACGCCCGCAGCGCCGCGCCCCGGGCCAGCGGCCAGGGCAGGACGGCGCCGTGGGCCTCGGCGTCGCGCAGGGCGAGCAGCAGCCCCGACACCTGGCCGAGGGCCGTGACCCACTGCCGGTACGTGCCGGGCACACCGGGGACCGCGTCCTGCGGCATCCGCGGGGTAGGCACGGCCGCGGGTGCGACGTGCGGCGCCTCGTCGTCCCTCATCGCCCGCACCCCCTCGTCCGCCCGTGTCGCGTACCGCGACGGTAGGGAGGGGCGGGGTGTCGGCGCGTCGGGGAACGACCCCGAGAGAAACGCCGCGGTCAGGGGGAGGGGTGGGCGTCAGGCCACGAGCTGCGGGTACCAGGCGCTGATCTCGAGGTCGAGCTCGACGAGATCGGGGTGGGCGAAGAGCGCGCTCTCGTCCGGGCTCAGGCGCTGGGGGCGCCGTCCACCGGTCGGGCAGCCCTCCTCGTGGCGCAGGGGGTGGAGCTTCCACACCCGCACGGACTCGCAGTAGTGGCACTCACCGGTGATCATCGTGGGACCTCGGGCACGTCGGCGGCGTCGGGGGAGCGGTCCCCGCGCGCCGACGCCCGGGGGCCACCCCCATTGTGGTGCCCCGAACGTGCCGTCCCGCCCCCGCTCCGTGACCGCGCCCACCGTGTGACGCGCGCCCACCCCTACGTGCGTGATCTTCTGAGCTATAGCGCAGAAGATCACGCACGTGGTCAGCCGCCCAGCTCCGCCAGCGCCGTCTCGGCCTGGAGGATGATCGCCTCGGGGCCGGTGACCTCGTCGGGGTCGGCGTCGGCGCCCATGTCGCCCGCGCGGTAGCGCGTCCACACCCCGGCGTGGATGCACGCGGCGCGCCAGCGGGCGAAGGCCAGGTAGTACGACACGTCGACGTCCCCGGTGCCGGTCGCCGCGGTGTAGCGGGCGACGAGCTCCGCACGGGTCGGGTAGCCGCCCGCCGGCGTCGGGCTGGGCAGCGCCTCGGGCACCGTGTCGCCCGGCTCGGTCCAGGACACGAGCAGGTGCCCCAGGTCGCAGAGCGGGTCGCCGATCGTCGCCAGCTCCCAGTCGAAGACCGCGACCGCCTGCCCGTCGGGCGCGTAGGCGATGTTCCCGGGCCGGAAGTCGCCGTGGACGATGCCGACCGCGCCCTCGGGGACCCGCGCGGCGAGCGCGTCGTGGGCGGCGTCGAGGGCCGAGAGGTCCTCCATCGCCGACGAGTGCGCCTGCCGGTGCCAGCGCTTGAGCTGGCGCGCGACGAAGTTGCCGGGCCGGGCGAGGTCGTCGAGGCCCACCTCGGCGGGCTCGACGTGGTGCAGCGCGGCCAGGACGTCGATCGTGGACGTGCCCACCACCGTGCGCGCGGCCTCGGGAACCTCGGCGCCCGACTCGGTGTCGTTGAGCACCCGCCCGGGCGCGAAGTCCATGACGTAGAGGTCGGCGCCCCACACGTCGTGGTCGTCGCAGAACGCCCGCGGCGTCGGGACCGGCACCTCGGTGGGGTTCAGCGCCGCGAGGAAGCGCCACTCGCGGCGCATGTCGTGGGCGGTCTCCAGCACGCCGCCCAGCGGCGGGCGGCGCAGCGCCCACGCGTGCCCGGCCTCGTCGGTGACGCGGTAGGTGAGGTTCGAGCGCCCGCCCGCGATGCGCGTGAACTCGATCGAGCCCTCGATCTCGTCGATGTGCGACCGGAACCAGCGGACGACCGCGTCCGGGACCTCCTCGGCTGCCATGGCGGCGAGCATGCCGGTCCATCGATCACCGTGCACCCCGCGGGCCCCTGGTGGACACCGCGAGCGAGGTCTACCGTGACCGTTGACCGGATTCATCATCTGGTCACGACAGCGCGAGGAGGTGCCCGTGAGCCGGGTGCAACGGATGCTCGACGCGGCGGGGGAGCTCCTGCTCGCGCACGGGTACCGGCGGGTGACCGTCGACGACGTGGCCCGCCGCGCCGGCGTGGGCAAGGGCACCGTGTACCTGCACTTCGCGAGCAAGCTCGACCTGTTCGCCGGGGTCCTGCTGCGGGACTCCGTCGGCATCACGCGGGACCTGCGCGACGCGCTGCGCGCCGACCCGCGCGACGCCGCGCTCGACGCGACGATGCGTCGGACGTTCCTGGCCGTGCAGCGCCGCCCGCTGACCCGGGCGCTGCACACCGGTGACGCCGACATGCTCGGCGCGATCGCCACGGACACGAAGGCGGGACTCGAGGTCGTCACCGACAAGACGGCATTCGCGGCGGCGCACTTCGCCCTGCTCTACCGCCACGGTCTCCTCGCCGAGGACCCCGCCGCCACCGCGGACCTGGCCTACCGGTTCGCGGCCGCGTGCACCGGCTTCTTCCTCGACCACCTCGTCCCGGCCGGCGCCGGGATGGACGCGACGGCCCGGGCCGACGCCCTCGCCGCCGTCGTCCGGGCGGGGTTCACCCCGCCCGGCGAGCCCGACCCGGCCGCCCTCGTCGCGGCGGCGGACGAGCTCGCCGCGCTCTACGAGCACACCATCGACCACCTCGCCGCGGCCCTCCCGGAGGAGCCATGACCACCCACCGCTCGACACTGCTCGACCGCGACCTCCCTCCCGACATCGCCGACCTGCCCGCCGTGCTCGAGTGGCTCGCCGCGCTGCGTGCGCAGGCGCCGGTCTGGCGCGACCGCTACGGCATGCACCACGTCACCCGGCACGACGACGTGCAGCTGGTGCTGCGCGACCACGCCACGTTCAGCTCGGACTTCTCGGCGGTGATGCCGGGCTCCGAGACGATGACCAAGGGGATGCTCACCCGCCTCGACCCCCCGGAGCACCGGGCGCTGCGACACCTGGTGAGCGCCTCGTTCACCCCGCGGCGCGTCGCCGGGCTCGAGCCACGGATCCGCGAGCTCACGAGGCGGATGCTCGACGAGGCCGGCGAGGCGTTCGACCTCGTCGACACGCTCGCCTTCCCGCTGCCGGTGACCGTCATCGCCGAGATGCTCGGGCTGCCGGCCGCCGATCACCCGCGGTTCCGCGCCTGGGCCGAGGGCCTGTTCTCGATGCAGGTCGACGACCCGAAGGAGGCCGTGAACGATCCGCGCGTGCGCGACGCGATGGGCGAGGTCACCACCTACCTCGGGGACTGGTGCCGTGCCCGCCGCGAGGACCCGACCGACGACCTGGTGTCGGCGCTCGTCACCACCGAGGTCGACGGCCGGCGCCTGGACGACGAGGAGGCCGCCAACTTCTCGATGCTGCTGCTGTTCGCCGGGCACATCACCACCACGCTGCTGCTCGGCAACGCGATCCGGGTGATCGACGGGAACCCCGGCGCCTGGGCGTCGCTGCGTGCCGACCCCTCGACGATCCCGGCGACGATCGAGGAGGTGCTGCGACTGCGCCCGCCGTTCCCTCTGACCGCGCGCGCCACCACCCGCGACGTCGACATCTCCGGGATCACGGTGCCGGAGCGGTCGATGGTCATGCCGTGGCTGCTCTCGGCCAACCACGACCCCGACGCCCACCCGGACCCGGAGCGCTTCGACCCGTCCCGCCCGGGGATCGGCGGCGGGTCCCAGCTGGCGTTCGGCCACGGCATCCACTTCTGCCTCGGCGCCCCGTTGGCCCGTCTCGAGGCGCGCGTGGCGCTGGAGGAGATGACCGCTCGCTACGCTGCGCTGTCCGTGGGCGAGGGGGAGCAACAGCCGTACACGAGTCGTGTGCTCGGCACCCGCCACCTCCCGGTGGTCACGACCTGATCGGGTGAGCGTCACCCCGGGTGACCGTGTGCTGATTACCCATCACGATCAGTCACGATGAGCGCGTGTCCCGCGCCGCGCTCGCCCGCCTCCTGCTCGGGGTCGCCGTCGCCGTCTGCGCGGCCGCCGCCGTGGTCACGCTGACGACGGCGCACGTGCCCACCGCCCCCGTCGCCGCCCCCGTCACCGCCCCCGCGCCCGATCCGGCGGCCGCCCTCACCGGCCTCGCGGCGGCACCGCCGGGGGAGCGGGCCGTCGTCGCGCGGGTCGTCGACGCGGTCACGTTCGACGCGCGCCTGCCCGACGGCGGGCCGGTGGTGCGGGTACGCGCGCTGGGCGTACAGCCGCCCGGCGCCTGCTACGGCGAGCAGGCGACGGCGTTCGCGTCGCGGGTGCTGGCCCGACGCGCGGTGACCCTCGTGGCCGGGCCGGGCCGGGCCGCCGACCGGTTCGACCGCCGCCTCGCCACCGTCACGCTGGACGGCGGCGGGGACTACGCCGTGCTCGCCGCCGAGGCGGGGATCGCCCGCGCCTACGCCGCCGACGCCGCGCCCGAGGCGATGCCCGCGGTACGCGCTGCCCAGGACCGCGCCCGCCTCGCGGAACGGGGCGTCTGGGGCGCGCCGTGCCGCGGCGCCGAGGCCGCGCGGGACACGCCGAGCGCGGGCAGCACGGCCAGGAGCAGCACGGCCACGAGCAGCACGGCCACGAGCAGGACGACCGCCTCCACCGCGGCCGGGAGCGGCGCGGCCCGGGGCGGCGCGGCCGGGGTCGACGGCTCCTGACCGTCAGTCGCCCGGGCGCGCCTCGTGGTGCCGCCGCCCGTGGGTGCGGCGGTCCTCCTTCATGGCCGCCTCGAACACGTGGCGCCGGCCGCCGGCGAGCCGTTCGCGGGCCCGGCGTTCGTGGTCGCGCACGACCGACCAGTACGTGTCGTCGTACTCCTCGACGATCTGGAAGCTCCAGCGGCCCTCGAGGAGGTTGCGCCCGACGAGGTCGGCCTCGATCTCGTCGGCGATCCCGTCGTGGCCGGCTCCGCGGAGGGCGTCGACGGCCTTGCCGATCGTGAGGTCGGCGGTGCCCGAGAGCTGGTGGAACGCGTAGAGGTGCCCGCGGGCGCGCTCGACGAACTCCATGCCCTCGGAGAGCTTGCCGAGCGCCTCGACGGTGGCCTGGTCGAGGTCGCCGCGACGGTCGGGGCCGAGGGCGTCCTCGCCGGTCTCGTGGCGGACCGAGCCGCCGTGGTCGTCGTACGCGTCGGGGGCCGGGACGTCGCTCACGCCGCGGACTTCCCGGGGGTGTCGGGTCGGAAACGGTGGTGTGCGTGCTTACCCGTGCCCTGGCACGGGAGAGCACGCACGAGAGCGGAGCTCAAAGCACCTTGCCGGGGTTGAGGATCGCGTGGGGGTCGAGGGCGGCCTTGACCGCGCGCTGCATGGCCAGGACCTCGGGCGCCTGCTCGCGCTGCAGGCCGTCGCGCTTGAGCAGCCCGACCCCGTGCTCGCCGGTGACCGTGCCGCCGAGGGCGAGGGCCTCGGCGAGGATCTCCTCGAACGCCGCCTGCGCGCGCTCGCGGGCCGGCTCGTCGCCGACCGGGGTGATCAGCAGCGGGTGGAGGTTGCCGTCGCCGGCGTGCGCGAGGTTGGCGATCGTCGTGTCGTGGCGGCGTCCGATCTCCTGGATGCGCGCGAGCATCTCGGGCACCGCGGCCCGCGGCACGCAGACGTCCTCGGTGAGCACCGGCCCGAGCCGCTCCAGGGCGGGGTAGGCGAGGCGCCGGGCGGCGAAGAGCGCGTCGGCCTCCTCGGCGTCGGCGGCCTGCGCGGCGAAGCTGGCACCGGCCTCGGAGAAGTGCCGCACCATCTCGCCCGCCTCGGTGTCCCCGGCGGCTCCCGGCGCGTCCGAGCGCCCCAGCAGCACGACGTCGGCCTCGCCCGCCAGGCCCATCTTCTTCCAGGCGTCGACGGCCTCGAGGCACGTGCGGTCCACCAGCTCCAGCGCCGACGGCGTCAGCCCCGCGGCGGTGATCGCGGCGACGGCGCGTCCGGCGTCGACGACGGAGCCGAAGTACCCGGCGACGGTGTGCTCCGGCGCGCGGGCCGGGCGCAGCTTCACGGTGACCTCGGTGATCACCCCGAGCGTGCCCTCGGACCCGACCATCAACCCGGCCAGGTCGAGCCCCGCGACGCCCTTGGCGGTGCGCCGGCCCAGCCGCACGAGCTCGCCGAGTCCGTTGACGACCTGCATCCCCAGCACATAGTCGCGGGTGACGCCGTACTTGACGCAGCAGACCCCGCCGGCGTTGGTGGCGACGTTGCCGCCGATGGTCGACCAGGGCGAGCTGGCCGGGTCCGGCGGGTACCAGAGCCCCAGCTCCGCGCACGCCGCGCGCAGGTCGTCGTTGACCACCCCGGGCTGGACGACCGCGAGCCGCTCGGCCGGGTCGATCTCGAGGACGCCGGTCATGTGCTCGGTGGACACGACGACCGCGCCCTCGGTCGCGTTGGCACCGCCCGAGAGCCCCGTGCCCGCGCCGCGGGGGACCACCGGCGCCCGGTGGGACAGGCACGCCTGCACGACGGCCTGCACCTCCTCGGCCGTGCGCGGGCGCACCACGGCCGCCGGCAGGGCGTGCGGCGCCCACTCGGCGTCGTCGTGGGCGTAGCTCGCGAGGACGTCGGGGTCGTCGAGCACCCGTCCCGCGGGCAGCGCCGCGACCAGGGCCCCGACGACCGCGGACGCCGCCACGGGTTCGGCGGTGGTGCTCATGGCGTCCCCCTCGTCGGCTCGCTCGGTCCACCGTAACCGGCAGCGGCTCCCGGGCGGGGGCGTCGCGCGACGGCTACCGTCCCCGCTCGATGAGCGCCGTACCGACCCTCACCGTCTGCCGCGGCTGCTGCTGCGGCACGTCCACCAAGCACCCCGGCGTCGACCACCGCGCCCAGCTCGAGCGCCTGCGCGCCGCCGCCGGACGTGTCCGGGTCAGTGACTGCCTCGACGCGTGCGCTTACTCGAACGTCGTGGTCGTGTCGCCGTCGCCCGCGGGCCGGCGTGCGGGGGCCCGCCCCGTGTGGCTGCTCGGCGTGCTCGACGCGGAGACCGAGGACGAGGTCGTCGCGTGGGTCCGCGCGGGCGGGCCGGGCGTGGCCGAGCCGCCGGGCATGCTCGACCTGCGGATCTTCACGCCGTCGCGCCGGGTCCGCGCCGCCGTCGACTGATCCCCGCCGGGGCGTGTAGGACGGTGCGGTGACCGATCAGCAGCGGGTGGCCGTGCTCCAGGAGCCGGAGCGCATGACCGTCGAGACCCGTCCGGTGCCCACGCCGGGCACGGGCGAGGTCCAGGTCGCGGTGCGGGCGGTGAGCGTGTGCGGCTCCGACGTCCACTACTACGACCACGGGCGCATCGGCGGCTTCGTCATGCACGCCCCGCTGGTGCTCGGGCACGAGACGTCGGGCGTGGTCAGCGCGGTGGGCGAGGGCGTCGAGGAACCGGCGGTGGGGACGCGCGTCGCGGTCGAGCCGCAGCGCAACTGCGGGCGCTGCGAGCAGTGCGCCCGCGGGCGCTACCACCTCTGCCCGTGGATCGCGTTCTTTGCCACGCCGCCGGTGGACGGCTCCTTCGCGCAGTACGTCGTCGTCCCCGCGGTGCGGGCGCACCCGGTGCCCGAGGCGCTCTCCGACGATGCCGCGGCGATGATCGAGCCGCTGGCGGTGGCCGTGCACGCGGCGGGCAAGGCCGACATCGGCCCGGGCGCGCGGGTGTTCGTCAGCGGCGCGGGCCCGGTGGGGCTGCTCTGCCTGCAGGTCGCGAAGGCCCGGGGCGCGGCGCACGTGAGCGTGTCCGACCCGGTGGCGCGGCGCCGTGACAAGGCGCGCGAGTTCGGCGCCGACACCGTCCTGGACCCCGCGGAGGCGGGCGAGGTCGGGCCGACGGACGTCGTGCTCGAGTGCACCGGGGTCCAGGCGGCGATCGACCTCGCGGTCGCCGCGACGACGCCGGCGGCGACGGTGGTCCTCGTCGGCACTGGGGCGGAGGTGACCCTGCCCCTGGACCTCGTCCAGTCCCGCGAGCTCGTGCTCAAGGGGACGTTCCGCTACGCCCACGTCTACCCGGCGGCGATCGCGCTGGCCGCGTCCGGCGCGGTGCGCCTCGACGCGATGGTCACCTCGCACCACGACCTGGACGGTGCCGAGGACGCGCTGCTGGCCGCGCGCCGCGATCCGGAGGCCATCAAGGCGGTCGTGCGGCCCTGAGACGACACCGGCCCTGAGCCACCACCGACCCGGGGACACCACCGGCCGGCGCCGCGGTCCGCGGTGCCGGCCGGTGGGGTGGCGCGCCGAGGATCAGGCGGCGACGGCGGAGCCGATGCTGCTGACCGCCGAGCCGGCGCGGCGGGCGATGCCGCGGAGCTGGTCACCCGGGCGCTGCTGCTCGTTGGCCTGGGCCGAGAGCACGACGATCGCGCCGGTGAGCACCGGGACCGCGTACTGCAGGGCGTGCAGCTGGCGGTTGGCGCGGGCGACGTCGACCGGCAGCTGCTCGGCGACGTTGCTGACGGTCTGGCCGGCGCGCTTGTCCGCCTCGCGGGCGGCCTCGCCGGCACCGCTCGAGGCGCCCTGCTTCGTGGTGGCGTCCGACAGCGGCGAGGTGGTCGACGACGAGGCGTCGCTCGCCTGATGGATCACCGCGTCCTCGACCTTCTTGCCCACGAGGCGGGTGTAGCCCGACGCGGCGATCGCAGCGACGGTCAGCGCGAGCTTGGCGTTGACCGTGCCGGTGTGGCCCTTCTGCGCGAGGGCACGCTTGCGGTTCTCGGCCAGCAGGCCGGCGCCGCCGATGGTGTGCGCGGCGATCGCCGCGAAGTTCACCGGGCTCCACTTGGCCCAGCCGATGCTGGAGACGCGGTCGGCGGTGCGCCGGTCGCCGGCCTCCTCGGCCGCGGCGTTGAGGCCCGCGAGGCCGAACAGCGAGCCGCCGAACCAGGCGGCGAGGCCGACGTCGTGGAGGGCGTGGAGGACGGTGTTGCGCGTGCTCATGGGACTCCCTGGCCGTTGCGGGCACGCGGATCCGCCGCGGCGATCACCGCGGGGGCGCGTGCGGGGCGGCGGAACGTGTCCGCCTCGGATGGGCTGTCCTGCTCAACCCGGTACACGGGGGTGACCGGTCGAGCCGCCGCGAAACCGCGACTCAGAGCCCACGACTCAGAGCCCGTAGCTCTCCAGGAGGCGCAGCCACACCTCGCTCATCGTCGGGAACGACGGGACCGCGTGCCACAGGCGCTCGAGGGGCACCTCGCCGACGACCATCACCGTGGCGGCGTGCAGCATGTCGGTGACGTCCTGGCCCACCAGCGTGGCGCCGACGACCACGCGGCGCTCGCGGTCGACGACGATCGTCGCCAGTCCCGAGTAGCCGTCGGCCTGCAGCGATCCGCCCGCCGTGCTGCCGATGTCGTAGCTGACCGACTCGACGTCCAGCCCGGCGTCGCGGGCCGCCCGCTCGGTGAGGCCGACGGCCGCGACCTGCGGGTCGGTGAACACCACCTGGGTCACCGCGGTGCGCTCGGCGGTGGTGGCGGTCTTGGCGTAGCGCCCCCCGAGCATCGCCGTCTCGCCCTTCGAGCGGGCGACGATGACGTCGGCGCACGCGCGGGCCTGGTACTTGCCCATGTGCGTGAGCTTGGCGCGGTCGGTGCAGTCGCCGACGGCGTAGAGCCACTCGCCGTCGACCCCGGTGACCAGCGTCGTGTCGTCCACGGGCAGGACGTCGCCGTCCCGCATCCCGACCGTGTCCAGACCGACCCCCCGGGTGCCGGGACGGCGTCCGGCAGCGACGACGAACTCGTCGGCGGTGACCTCACCGCCGTCGTCGAGCGTCGCGTGCACCGTGGAGCCGTCGCGGCGCACCGCGGAGACCGAGGTGCCAAGCCGGACGTCGACGCCGTCGTCGCGCAGCGAGGAGAGCACGCGCTCGCCGGCGGCGGGCTCCATGGTGGGCAGGAGGCGTTCGCCGTGCTGGACGAGCGTCACCGAGGAGCCGAGGCGCCGCCAGGCCGTCGCGAGCTCGCAGCCGACCGCCCCGCCGCCGAGGATGATCATCGAGCCGGGCACCCGTGGCGCGCCGGTGGCTTCGCGGTTGGTCCAGGCGCCCACGTCGTGGATCCCGTTCACCGGGGGCATGGTCGGCACGCTGCCGGTAGCCACGACGACCGCCCGGGTAGCCGCCAGCGAGGTGGTGGTGCCGTCGTCGTGGTCGACCTCGACCCGGCGCTCCCCGGACAGGCGCCCGCGACCGCGGACGAGCAGGGCGCCCGTGCTGCCGATCCAGTCCGCCTGGGAGGAGTCGTCGAAGTGGTGCACGAACTCGTCGCGACGCGCGAGGACGGCGTCGGCGTCGACGGACCCGTCCCCGGACCCGTCGAGGACCTCGCGCACACCCGGCATCCGGTCCGCCGCGGCCCGCAGCTCGACGGGGCGCAGCAGGGCCTTGCTGGGGATGCACGCCCAGTAGGAGCACTCGCCCCCGGCGCGTTCCGACTCCACGATGGCGACGCTCAGCCCGGCGCGGACGACACGGTCGGCGACGTTCTCGCCGGCGGGTCCGGCGCCGAGGACGACGACGTCGATCTCCTGGGTGCTCATGGGGCCCAGCCTGCCCCTGATTCCGCGAGCCGGAAACGCCCCGTGGCGATCGTGCTCGGGGCCAGCCGGGGTCTGGGCTTCCTCGTCGCGCAGGAGCTGGGGCGGCGGGGCCACGACCTCGCCGTGGTCGCGCGGTCCGCCGAGGGGCTCGAGGCGGCGCGCGGCGACCTGGAGGCGACCGGGGCGTCCGTGCTCGCGCTGCCGGCGGACCTGTCGTCCCGGCCTGCCGCCGAGTCGGTGGTCGAGGCCGCCGCCCGGCACTTCGGGCGGCTCGACGTGGTGGTCGCCAACGCCGGGATCATCCAGGTCGCCCCGGTGCGCGCCCTCGACCCGCAGGACGTCGCCGACGCCCACGACGCGATCTTCTGGAGCGCGGTGTACCCCGTGCTCGCGGCGGTCGGGGTGATGCGCCGCCGCGGCGTGGGCCGCGTCGTCGTGATCACCTCGATCGGGGGGAAGATCCCGACGCCGCGGCTGCTGCCCTACACGGCGGCGAAGTTCGCGACGGTCGGGTTCGCCGAGTCCCTGCGCACCGAGGCCGGGCGCGACGGGATCACCGTGACGACCGTGGTTCCGGGGCTGATGCGTACCGGCTCGACGCGCAACGCGTTGGTGGGCGGCGACCGGCAGGCGGAGCTGCGGTGGTTCACCGCGCTGGCGTCGCTGCCGCTGCTGTCGATGGACGCGGGCGCGGCCGCGCGGCGGATCGTGGCCGATGGGCTCGCCGGACGCCCGGAGGTGGTGCTGACGCCCGCGGCGAAGCTGGGCCTGCGGGTGCACGGGCTGGCGCCGGGGCTGACGCAGCGGGCGCTCGCCCTGGTCGACCGGATGCTGCCCGCACCGGGCGTGGACCCACCGCAGCCGGGGCACACGCTGCCCGAGCAGCCGTGGTGGCAGCGGGCGCTGACGGCGCTGGACCGCCGCGCCGCCGTGCGCCACCACGAGCTCGACGACGAGACGCCCCGCCGGTGACCCCTGTGTGAGCGATGTTCCCAGCTATAGCCGGGAACATCGCTCACATGGGATCGCTCAGCTGCCGCTCTTCGACGTGATCTGGGCGAGGAACTGGTGGCACTGGTGCGCGCGCTCCGAGTCCTCGCTCATCACCTTGCGGAAGAAGTCGGCGACCTCGTTCAGGCCCGCGTTCTCGGCGTCGCGGACGTACTGGCCGTAGTCGTGCCCGGCCTTCAGGGCGTGGTACTGCACCGAGACGAGGTCGAAGGTGACGTCGTCGAAACCGGTCTCTCCGGTGGCCATGACTGCCTCCACGGATGCGTGGGCGGACGTGTCCTCCGGGCTGCTCGCTCAACTCGGACCGCACCGGCCTACCCGACCCGCGCTGCGCCGCTAACGCGCGGCGACGTCAGGCCGCCTTCTCGGCCGAGGCGTCCGTGTCCTGCTCGGAGGCCATCTCCTTGCCGAGCTCGGGCAGCATGAGCCAGCTCCCGACGAGGAAGGCGATGCCGCCGACGAGGAAGCCGATCTTGACGATGGAGGCGCCCGGCTCGCCCTCGGCCTGGAGCGACCCCGTGATCGAGAAGCCGGGGACGGCGCCGACGGTGAACCCGACCGAGCCGAGCACGAACATCGCCCCGACCCACCACGACACGTTGCGCAACGTCTTCGGGAAGTACCCGTGACCGGCCTCGAAGGTCTGGAGCACCGAGGCCACGAGGAAGAACAGGGCGCCGACGAGGCTGGTCCACCACAGCCCCACCTCCTCGGGGATGAGGTGGGCGGTGGAGAGCAGGGCCGCGATCGTCTCGTAGTTGAAGATCACCGCGCCGATGAGGAACACGAAAGCCCACACGAAGCCGAGGTCCCTGATCTTGAAACCGACCCACCGCCACGACTCGGGAGGCCGGCTCGAGCCGTCGGAGGTGATCCGGTCGTCCTCGTTGAGGCTCTCGAGGATCTGCCCGTAGACGGCCGCGGTGTAGAGCAGGGCGCCGAGGGTGTACGCGACTTCGGCGAACAGCGACATCGCCGTCTTGTCGCCCCCGAAGGCGCTCGGCACCAGCGAGCCCGCGGCGCCCAGGATGAACAGTGCCGAGCCGACGACGAACGACACCGCCACCCACCACGCCAGCCGGTCGGGCGCCCAGTAGCCGCTGCGGGGACGGGCGCCGCCGCGCCGCGCGCCGTGGCCCTTGCGGTGGGGACGGTCCTGCCAGGTGTAGGCGAGGTCGTCCGGCCCGCGGTACTCCCGCCACGTCGTGAAGGGGCGCGGTCCGCCGCTGCGGACGAGTTGCCAGTCCGACGGTACCTGGGGGCCCACGGTCGCAGACATGACGCGGGCCTTACCCGATCCGTGCTACCCGCTACCCGCGCCGGGGAGGTGCACCTGCCCGGGCTGCCGGCTCCCGTTTGCGGCGCGGGCAGGGCGGTGACACCGTGCTCACACCGGTTCACCCCCCAGCCGGCGCCCGCCCGATCCGGACCGCCACCCGGAGGCGCCTGCCGTGAGCCTGTCCCGCCGTGCGGCCGACCTGGTGCGTTCCTGGCCCCTGGTCCGCCAGCTGACCGGCCCCGATCCGCTGGGTCGCGGCGCCGCTGTCGAGTCCAACGCGTCCGACGAGTGGCACGCGCGCACCGCCGACGCCGACACCGTCACCCGCTCGGTCTGCCCGTTCTGCGCGGTCGGCTGCGGACAGCGGATCTACAGCAAGGACGGTCGCGTCACCCAGATCGAGGGCGACCCCGACTCGCCGATCAGCCGCGGCCGGCTGTGCCCGCGCGGCTCGTCGAGCCTCTCGCTGGTCACCGCCCCGTCGCGGCTGACCCGCGTGCGCTACCGGCGTCCGGGCGGCACCGACTGGGAGGACCTCGACCTCGACACGGCGATGGACATGATCGCCGACCGCGTCGTCGACACCCGGGCGCGCACCTGGGAGGACACCGACGACGAGGGCCGCATCCTGCGGCGCACGCTCGGGCTCGCCCACCTCGGTGGGGCCACGCTGGACAACGAGGAGAACTACCTCCTCAAGAAGCTCTACACCGCGATCGGCGCGGTCCAGGTGGAGAACCAGGCGCGCATTTGACACAGCTCCACCGTCCCCGGTCTGGGGACCAGCTTCGGTCGCGGCGGCGCCACCAACACCCAGCAGGACATCGCGCAGGCCGACTGCGTGGTGCTCGAGGGCTCGAACATGGCCGAGGCGCACCCGGTCGGCTTCCAGTGGGTGATGGAGGCGAAGGCCCGCGGCGCGCAGATCATCCACGTCGACCCGCGGTTCACCCGCACCAGCGCGGTCGCCGACACGCACGTCCCGATCCGTCCCGGCACCGACATCGCCTTCCTCGGCGGGCTGATCCGCCATGTGCTGGAGAACGAGCGCGACTTCCGCGAGTACGTCGTCGCGTACACGAACGCGCCGATGCTGGTGCGCGAGGAGTTCGTCGACGCCGGTGACGACGACGGCCTGTTCTCCGGCTGGGACCCGGAGACGCGCTCGTACGACACGTCGACGTGGCAGTACGAGGGCGCGGACGTGGCCGCGGCGTCGGGTGACCGCGACCAGTGGGACGCCGACGAGCACCAGCCGGCGGCGCGCCGCGAGTCGCACCGGCTGACCCACCTGCTCGGCCAGTCCGAGGAGGCCGGCTCGGGCGGGGCGACGATCGTGGGCACGCCCGAGCGCGACGAGACCCTGCAGCACCCGCGCTGCGTCTACCAGGTCCTCAGGCGCCACTTCGCCCGCTACACCCCTGAGATGGTCTCGCGGGTGTGCGGGATGTCGGTCGCGCAGTTCCACCAGGTCGCCGAGGCGATCTGCGCGAACTCGGGCCGCGAGCGCACGACGATGTGGGTGTACTCGGTGGGCTGGACCCAGCACACCGTCGGCGTGCAGTACATCCGCTGCGCCTCGATCCTGCAGGGCCTGCTCGGCAACGTCGGACGCCCGGGCGGCGGGATCATGGCGCTGCGCGGGCACGCGACGATCCAGGGCTCCACCGACATCCCGACGCTCTACGACCTGCTGCCCGGCTACATCCCGATGCCGCACGCCCACAAGAAGATGGAGCTGTCGGACTTCCTCGAGGCCGACGCGGCGTCCAAGGGCTTCTGGGGCAACATGCCCGCCTACATGGTGAGCCTGCTCAAGGCCTGGTACGGGGACGCCGCCACGCCCGAGAACGACTTCTGCTTCGACCTCGTCCCGCGCATCACCGGCGACCACAGCACGTTCACCACGGTGCTGAACATGATCGACGGGAAGTGCGAGGGCTACTTCGTCCTCGGCGAGAACCCGGCCGTGGGCACGACGAACTCGAAGCAGCAGCGGCAGGGCCTCGCGGCCTTGAAGTGGCTCGTGGTGCGCGACCTGCAGGAGATCGAGACGGCGACGTTCTGGAAGAACGGCCCGGAGATCGAGACCGGCGAGATGCGCACCGAGGACATCGACACCGAGGTGTTCCTGCTCCCGGCGGCCACGCACATCGAGAAGGAGGGCTCGTTCACCAACACCCAGCGGCTGCTCCAGTGGCGGCACAAGGCCGTCGAGCCGCCGGGCGACGCGCGCAGCGACCTGTGGTTCGTCCACGAGCTGGGCAAACGGATCCGGGCGCGGCTGGCCGACTCGGAGCTCTCCCGCGACGACGCGCTCCGCGCGTTGACCTGGGACTACCCCACCGAGGGTCCGCACGGTGACCCGGACGCCCACGCGGTGCTCCGCGAGATCAGCGGCGTCGACGTGAACGGCGACCCGGTGTCGGGCTACACCGCGCTGAAGGACGACGGTTCCACGTCCTGCGGCTGCTGGATCTACTCCGGCGTCTTCGCCGACGGCGTGAACCAGGCGGCACGGCGGAAGCCGGCGGGCGGGGAGAGCCCGGCCGCGCTGGAGTGGGGCTGGGCGTGGCCGATGAACCGCCGCGTGCTCTACAACCGCGCGTCGGCGGACCCGGAGGGCCGGCCGTGGAGCGAGCGCAAGGCCTACGTCTGGTGGGACGAGGAGTCCGGGCGCTGGACCGGGCACGACGTGCCCGACTTCGAGGCGACCAAGCCGCCCTCGTACCGGCCGCCGGAGCACGCCGTGGCCCAGGACGCCATCGGCGGGGACGAGCCGTTCATCATGCAGGCCGACGGGCGCATCTGGCTCTACGCGCCGACGGGGCTCGCCGACGGGCCGATGCCGGTGCACTACGAGCCGGAGGAGGCCCCGACCCGCAACGCGCTGCACCCGCTGACGCGGTCGAACCCGGCGCGGGAGCGCTTCGAGCGCCCCGACAACCTCTACAACCCCTCGGACCACCAGCCCGGCTCCGAGGTGTTCCCGTACGCGTTCACCACGTTCCGCATCGCCGAGCACCACACGGCCGGTGGGATGAGCCGGTGGACCCCGTACCTCGCCGAGCTCGCGCCGGAGATGTTCGTCGAGGTCTCCCCGGCGCTGGCCGCCGAGCGCGGGCTGGAGCACACGGGGTGGGCCACGATCGTCACCGCGCGCAGCGCCATCGAGGCCCGGGTCGTGGTCACCGAGCGGATGAAGCCCCTGACCATCAACGGCGAGCTCATCCACCAGGTGGGCCTGCCGTGGCACTGGGGTCAGAACGGCCTCGTGACCGGTGACGCGGCCAACGAGATCATCGGGATCTCGCTGGACCCGAACGTCCACATCATGGACACGAAGACGGGCACGTGCGACGTGGTGGCCGGGCGCCGGCCGCGGGGCGAGGACCTGCTGCGCTTCGTCGACGGCTACCGGCAGCGGGCGGGGCTCACGACGGAGTGACGTCCAGCTCGACCCGGCGGCTCTCCTCCAGTGAGGCGAGCGGCCGGGCCGAGCCGACGCCGATCACCCGCAGACGAGCGGGGGGGACGCCGGCGGCCTCGAGCCGCCGGGCGATCTCCGCCGCGCGGTCCTCGGACAGCGCCACGGCTCGCTGCCCGCCCTCACCGACCGGGGCGGTGTGGCCCTCGACGGTGACCGTCGGCCCGGGGCTGGCGCGCAGGGCGGCCGCGAGACGGTCGACCGCGGCGGCGGCCTCGGGGGTCGGCGTGGCCGTGTCGGGGGCGAAGCGCAGGGGAGCTTCGGCCGTGACCTCGTCGAGGGTCTGCTGGAGGACGCGCGGGTCGGTGGTGCCGGTCTCGCCGGCGGCGCCCGGCGCGGCGTCGGGCCGCGGCGACGGGGGAGCGGCCGCGGTCGGGGGCGCCGGCTCCTCGCCGCCGAGGGCGAGCGCGGCGACGACCCCGCCGGCGGCGAGCACCGCGAGCAGGGTCACCAGCGCGAGCACGCCGCGGCGCCCGCCCGCCCGTGCGGCGTGGCTGCCGCCGCCCGCCGGCCCGGTGCCGCCCCACCAGCGCGCGCCGCCGGGCCGGCCCGTGACGCGCCCGCGATGCAGTCCGCCGCCTCCGCCCGTCACGGCCCGCGCCACCTCCTCACCCAGGTCGTGACGCACTGTGCCCGTTCCGATGCCCGACTCGCCCGGCTCCGGACGAGAAGGGGCCGGACGGCGCTGCGGGGGCTGCGTCGAACGGCCTACGTGCGTGATCTTCTGAGCCATAGCTCAGAAGATCACGCACGTAGGGGAGCATGGCGGCCCGTGGCGATCCCGAATGCCGAGCCGGCCCTGCGCGTGCTGCGCCGTGACGACGTCCTCGCCGCGGCGGCCGACGTCGACCCGGTGGCCAGCGTCGAGGCCACCCTGCTGGCGCACGCCCGCGGGGCGACGACGCTGCCCGACGAGGCGTACCTGCCGTGGCACACCGCGTCCGGGGCGTTCGCCCGCAGCCTGGCCCTGCCCGGGGCGGTGTGGGGGGACCGCCCGGCGGTGGGCCTGAAGATCATCAACTCGAGCCTCGACAACCCCGGCCGCGGGCTGCCTCGCGCCCAGGGCTGGACGTTCCTCTTCGACCCGGACACCGCCCGCCCGATCGCGATGCTGGAGGCCGCCTGGATCTCCGCGACCCGCACCGCGGCCTACACCGTGCTCTCGGCGCGCCTGCTCGCCGCGCCGGGCGTGGACCGGGTCGCGGTGCTCGGCTGCGGCGCGCTCGCCGAGGCGCACCTCGACCTGCTGGGCGCCGAGCTCCCGGAGGCGTCGGTGGTGGTGCACGACCTCGACCCCGCGCGCGCCCGCGCCCTGGCCGCCCGCCGGCGTGCCGAGGTCGCCGACGACCCGCGGACCGCCGTGGACGGCGCCGGGCTCGTCGTCTGCACGACCACGACGACCACCGGCTACCTGGCGCTGGACTGGCTCGCGCCGGGCGCGCTGGTCGCCCACGTCTCACTCGACGACGTGCTGCCCGAGGTGGTGACGGGCGCCGACCTCGTGGTGGTCGACGACTGGGCGCTGGTCGCCGCCGACGATCGCCGGCTGCTCGGGCGGATGCTGCGCGAGGGCACGCTCGCGGCACCCGGGGAGTCGCGGCCGGGGGCCCGGACGGTGGACGCGACGCTCGCCGACGTCGTCGCCGGCGCCCACCCCGGCCGGGCGCACGAGGGCGACGTCGTGCTGAGCAACCCCTTCGGCATGGGCGTCCTCGACGTCGCCCTCGCCGCCGCCGTGCACGACGCCGCCGTCGCCCGCGGCCTGGGCACGCTCCTGGACCCCTGACCCACGTGCGTGATCTTCTGACCTATAGCTCAGAAGATCACGCACATGGCTACTCGGCGCCCGTGCGGGGGGTGAGGCCGGCGGCGCGGATGCCGGCGACGACGGCCTCCTCGTCGGCGGTCGACGCGTCGCCGCTGGCCCCGGCCGCGCCGAGCAGGGTGCCGGCGTCGTCGTGGATGAACACCCCACCGGGCACCGAGAACACCTTGCCCCCGGTCAGCGCGGCGACCGAGGTGAAGAACTCCGCCGAGTCGGCCGCGCGGGCCGCGATCGCCCGGCTGTCCATCCCCAGCCCGAGCACCCCGTAGGCCTTCGACGTCGCGACGTCGGGGCGCAGGAAGCCCGAGCCGTCCTCGCGGCCCAGCGCCACCAGCGCGCCGCCCGGGTCGAGCACGGCGACGGTGAGCGGCTTGAAGTCCTGCGCGCGGGCGTGCGCGAGCGCGGCGGACACGATGCTCTGCGCCTGCTCCAGGGAGATGCTCATGGCGGGCCGGTACCCATCCGGTGGCCCGTCCTCACCCCGGGCACCGCACGTGATCGTGCGATCACCCGCCGATCACCGCGCCCGGCCGGTCGCCACCGACCGGCGACCCCGCGCCGCCACCGCTCGTCCGCCGGTCGTCGACGGCTCAGCGTGCCGGGCCTCGCAGGTCAGGACGGGGATGATCGCCGTCGACTAGGGTGGCCGCGACCGTCACGGAGGGAGGCGACGGCGATGGACGGCCGTCCCGGCGTCCCGACGCGTGACGCCACCACGGACACCGGCCCGCAGACCCCACCGCGGCTCACTCCCGAAGCGCCGCCGGCCCCGCCGGCGCCCCCGTCGCGCGGCCCCGGCCTGCTCGACGGGCTCGAGGAGGGCGTGGTCGTCTGCGACCGCGACGGTGTCGTGCGCGCCGCCAACCCCGCCGCGCGCCGCCTGCTACCAGGACTGCGCCTCGGCGAGGTCGTCGACGTCGCGCGGTGCGAGTCGCTCACCCGCGCCGTGCACGAGGGACGCCACGGGCCCGAGAGCGTCGAGGTCGTCATCGACCACCCGGAGGGCGAGCGCCACCTGCGGGCCCGGCGCGGGCCGGTCCTCGGCCCGATCCCGCCTCCGCCGCTGGAGACCGGCGACGGCGACACGTGCTGGTACCTGCGCGACGTCACCGGCGAGCAGCAGCGCACCGACACCCTGCTCGCCGCCCAGGAGCGAGCCGCGTTCCTCGCCGAGGCCGGGCGGGCGCTGCACGGCGTGCTGCACCTCGACCGCACCGCCCGCCGGGTGGTCGCGCTCGCCGTCCCGCGCCTGGCCGCCGGTGCGACGCTGGTGGTCCGCCACGACGACACGGTCACGTGGGCGACCGCCGAGCTCGGCGGCGGGCGCCCGCGCCTCGGTCACACCGGCACCGTCGACCTCGCCCGCGTGCCCCGCCTCGCCGCCGCCCTGGCCGGCGAGGGCGTGGGCGCGGGTTGCCCCTGGCTCGGCGAGGAGCTGCGCACGCTCACCGGACGCGACGCGGCCGGCGCCGGCAGGGCCCTGCGCGCCTGCCCCGTGCCCACCACCGGGATCGTCGAGGGTCTCGTGGTGCTCGCCGGTGCCCGTGCCGACCAGGCCGCCGACGAGCTCGGCACCGTCGAGGAGGACCTGCTCTCCTCCTACGTCGCGCGCGCCGGTGCCGCGCTGGCCGCCGCCGCGCTGCACGAGGAACAGGCCCACCTCGGCGCCGTGCTCCAGGAGAGCCTCGCCGCCCCGCGCCTGCCCGAGACCCCGGGCGTCGAGTGGGGCGCGGCCTACCGCCCGGCGCGCGAGACGCTGCGGGTCGGCGGCGACTTCTACGAGGTCGTGGCCACCGGGACGGGGCAGCGCTCGGCCTTCCTGCTCGGCGACGTCTGCGGCAAGGGCATCGAGGCCGCGGTGCTCTCCGGGCGGGTGCGGCAGTCGTGGCACGCGCTGCGCCTGCTCGAGGACCAGCCCGGGCGCCTGCTGTCCCTGCTCAACACCGCGCTGCTCGACGCCGTCGCCACCCGCGACGAGGACCCGCGCTTCGCGACGATGGTGCTCGGTGACGCGCTCCCGCGGGACGACGGCACGGTCCTCCTGCGCCTGGCCACCGGGGGCCACCCGCCGCCGCTGGTCCTGCGCGCCGACGGCACCGTCGAGCCGGTGCCCGTCGCCGGGATGCTGGTCGGCGGCCTGCGCGAGGCCCGCTTCGGCGAGGCGGAGGTGGTGCTCGCGCGCGGTGACACCTGCCTGCTCTACAGCGACGGCGTGGTCGAGGCCCGCGGGCCCGGCGACTTCTTCGGCGAGGAGCGCCTGGCCGAGACGCTGCCCCGCTGTGCGGGAGCGCCGGCGCCGGTGATCTGCGAGCACCTCGAGCAGACCGTCGTCTCCTGGCTCGACGGTCACGACCACGACGACGTGGCCCTGCTCGCGATCCGCGCCCCGAGGAGGGACACGTGACCACGGCGACCGCCACCGATCCTGCCACCGATCCCGCCACCGATCCCGCCACCGATCCCGCCACCCTGCGTGCCGACTACCTCGAGCGGCTCGCCGCCTCCGACGAGGCGGGCGCCGTCGCGGTGGCGATCGACGCGGTCGACGCGGGCGTCGACCCCGAGGTCGTGCTGCTCGACGTCGTCGCCGGCGCGCAGCGCGAGGTCGGCGAGCGCTGGGCCGCGGGGGAGTGGACCGTGGTCCAGGAGCACGTGGCCACCCACATCAGCGAGCGGGTCGTCGGCGCCGTCGCCCGGCGGGCGCCCGCGCCCGCCCCGACGGGCATCGGCCGGGTGGCCGTGGCGTGCCTCGACGGCGAGTGGCACGGGCTCCCGGCGCGCCTGCTCGCCGAGGTGCTCGCCCGCCACGGCTGGGCGGTGGAGTTCCTCGGCGCCTCGGTGCCCGCCGCCCACCTCGCCACCCACGTGCACCGCGCCGGCCCCGACGTCGTCGCCATCTCCAGCTCGCTGCCCTCGCGCCTGCCCGTGGCCCGCCGGATGGTCGAGGCGTGCCGCGCGACCGGCACCCCCGTGCTCGCCGGCGGCCCCGCCTTCGGCGCCGACGGCCGGTGGGCCCGCGCGGTCGGCGCCGACGGCTGGGCCCCCGACGCCCGCGCGGCCGCGGAGATGCTGGCCGCCGACCCCGACGGCCCCTGGTTCGCCGACGGCCCCGCCGGCGCGGGCGCCGACGACCGCAGCGCCCGCGAGGAGCAGACCGTGCTGCACGCCCGGCGCGCCGAGCTCGTGGGCGTCGCCGCCGGCGCCGCCCGACCGCGCACCACCGACACCGGCGACGTCCCCGACGTCCCCGACGTCCCCGACGAGCTCGCCGACGACCTCGGTCACCTCGTCGACTTCCTCGCCGCCGCGGTCTTCGTCGACGACCCCGCGCTCTTCGAGGGCTTCGTGGCCTGGGTCGGGTCGGTCGCGATCCCGAACGGGCTGCGGGCCGAGGAGGTCGGGCCCGCGCTCGCCGCGCTCGCCGCCGCGCTGGCCGACTCCCCGCGCACCGCCCGGCTCCTGCGCGACGCCCGCGGGCGCCTCCCCGTGGTGCCGGCGTAGGGACCCCGCCGTGGCCGACCTGACGATCAGCACCGAGCACGCGGGCGACGAGGTGGTCGTCGCCGTCGGCGGCGACCTCGACTACGACAGCCACACCCGGCTCGAGGCCGCGATCGACGCCGCCCTCCACTCCGCCGTCGGCGGCTCGCCGGGCGGGCTGGTGCTCGACCTCGCGGCGGTCACCTACTGCGACTCGTGCGGGCTGCGCGTCCTGCTCGGCGCGCACCGCCGGGCGACCGAGGTCGGCGCCACGTTCGCCCTGCGCGGCGCCCACGGCCAGCCCGCCCGGGCGCTGCGGCTCACGGGCCTGGACCAGGTGTTCGGCTAGATGGGTTGCGCCCACGTGAGCAGTTCGCAGCGCTCCAGCACTCCGAACTGCTCACGAGCGCGTCAGCGCACCGACTCCAGGAAGGCCCAGTACGTCGCCGCCCACTGCTCCGCGGCGTCGACGTGCGGGCCGTGGCCCGACTCCGGGTACTCCTCGATCTCCACGCGCCCGCCGGCGCCGCGGTAGGCCTCGAGCACGTCGCGGATCTGGCTGACCATCGGCTGGGGCGGGAAGACGTCCGCGCCCGGCCAGTCGGGCACCACGCCGCCGGCGCCGAGCGTCCCGAGCTCGAGCGCCGAGCCGTCGGCGACCACGACGTCCTGCCCGCCGTGGGTCCACAGCACCGGCGGCTTCTCGGCCAGCGTCGGCAGCCACGACCAGTCGCAGTACTTCGGCGAGAGGGCGTTGAGCAGCCCGCGCGTCCCCGGCGCGGCGCCCGGCCAGTTCTCCGACGGCGTGGCGTCCCCGGGATAGCCGTCGTCGGAGATCGTGGTCAGCAGGATCTCGTCGACGAGCACGTCCTCGCGCTCGGGCGGCTCGCGGTGCCCGGCCCGCCAGTACGTCGCGTTCATGACGTTGCGCGGGGAGAGGGGGCTGTCCTCCGACCGGTCGCCCTCGCGCAGGCGGCGCACGAACTCCGGGTTCGCGACGCCGGCCCCGGAGCCCGCGAAGTCCGGCCAGCACGGCTTCCCGTCGCGGAACACCCCGCCGAAGCCGTACGGCGAGACCGGGTCGAGGAAGGTCAGCGACGCCACCCGCCGCGCCCGGGCGACCAGCGCGATCGCCGCGCCCGCGGTGGACCAGCCGACGAGGTGCGCGGGTCGGTCGACGTCCAGCGCGTCGAGGAAGCCCCCGAGGTCGTCGGCCCAGTCGCCCAGCCCGCGCGTCGCGTCGATCGGGGCGGCCTCGCTGCGCCCGAAGCAGCGCATGTCCGGGGCGAGGATCCGGAAGCGCTCCGGCGCGCCGGGCATGAGGTGCTCGAAGAACCGGCTCGTCGAGAGGTTGCCGTGCACGAACACGACGGGCTCGCCGTCGGCCGGGCCGGACTCGAGGTAGTGGGTCCGGATGCGGCCGTCGACCTCGGCGGCGCGCACCCCCGGCATCAGGTCCACCGATCAGCTCCTGAGGGTCGGGGTCGGGGTCGGGGTCGTGTCGGGCAGGCGGTCGATCACCGCGTCCACGTCGGTCCCGCGGGGCAGCGTGCCGAACGCCTGGCCGTGGTCGCCGGCCACCCGCGACCCGACGTACGCGTCGGCCACCGCCGACGGGGCGTGGCGCACCAGCAGCGCGCCGGTCAGCAGCACCGCCATGCGCTCGGCGAGCCGGCGCGCGCCCCGCTCGTCCGGGGCGGCGAGCTCGGGCTCGAGGTCCTTGTAGCCGGCGTCCACGCGGTCGTCGACGCCGAGCACCTCGTCGCGGTAGGCCTCCAGCGCCGCGGGCTCGCGGGCGAGGACCCGCAGCAGGTCCAGGGCGTTGACGTTGCCCGAGCCCTCCCAGATCGAGTTGAGCGGCGACTCGCGGAACAGCCGCGGCATCCCCGACTCCTCGACGTAGCCGTTGCCGCCGAGGCACTCCAGCGCCTCGCCGACCACCGCCGTCTGGCGCTTGCAGATCCAGTACTTGCCCAGCGTGACGCCGATGCGCCGGAACGCGGCCTCGCGCTGGTCGTGCCCCGCCCGGTCCTGCGCCCCGGCCAGGCGCATCGCCAGCGTCACCGCGGCCTCGGACTCGCAGGCGAGGTCGGCGAGCACCTCGCGCATCAGCGGCTGGTCGACGAGCGTGCGCCCGAACGCGGCGCGGTGTCGGGTGTGGTGGGCTGCGCGCGACACCGCCGCCCGCATGCCCGCCGCCGAGCCCAGCGTGTTGTCCAGCCGGGTACAGGCGACCATCTCGATGATCGTGCGCACCCCGCGGCCCTCGTCGCCGACCCGCCAGGCGACGGTGTCGTCGAACTCCGGCTCCGACGAGGCGTTCGACCGGTTGCCGAGCTTGTCCTTGAGTCGCTGGATGCGGAACGTGTTGCGCGTGCCGTCCGGGAGGATCCGCGGCACGAGGAAGCACGTCAGCCCGGCTCCGCCGCCCGCACCCGTCGCCCCGCCGCCCGCACCCGTCGCTCCGCTCGCCCCGCCGCCCGCACCCGTTGCTCCGCTCGCCCCGTCGGCCTGCGCGAGCACCAGGAACAGGTCGCACATCGGCGCGCTGGTGAACCACTTGTGCCCGGTGAGGCGGTAGACCTCGCCGTCGGGGCGGGCGACCGTGGTGTTGGCGCGGACGTCCGACCCGCCCTGCTTCTCGGTCATGCCCATCCCCGCGAGCAGGCCGCGCTTCTCCGCGGGCGGACGGAGCCCGGGGTCGTGCACGCGGCTGGTCAGGCCGGGGCCGTAGGTGGCGAGCAGCTCGGGGGCGGCGCGCAGGGCGGGCAGAACCGCGTAGGTCATCGAGATCGGGCAGCCGTGGCCGGCCTCGAGCTGCGACCAGGTCAGGAAGCCCGCCGCCCGAGCCACGTGGGCGCCCGGCCGGTCGTCGGCCCACGGGGCGCCGGCGAAGCCGTGCTCGACGGCGACGCGGGTCAGCTCCTGGTAGGCCGGGTCGTAGTCGACCTCGTCGACGCGGTGCCCGACCCGGTCGTGGGTGCGCAGCCGGGGCTCGTGGCGGTGCGCGGCGTCGGCCCACTCCTGCGCGGTCGCCGAGCCCGCCAGCCGGCCCACGGCGTGCAGCTCGTCGCGGGCCCAGCCCGCACCCTCGCGCTCGAGCGCCTCGAGCAGCGGGGGGTCGGCGGCCACGTCGTGGCCGACGAGGTCGGGGACCTGGTTGATCACCTCATGGGTCGGGGGCACGCGCGGATCCGACCACGCCGCGCGCCCGGGAGCCAGGCCCGGGGGCCGGTCCGCCGCGCGCCAGCGCGACGAGGGCGGCGCGGTCGCGCACCTCGTACTCGCCTCGGCCGATGGGCGCGACGATGCCGCGCTGGGTCAGGGTGGCCAGGGCCTGGTTCACCGACTGGCGCGCCGCGCCGAGCCGGCTCGCGAGCTCCGCCTGCCGCGGCGTCACCACCACCAGGCCGGAGTCGTCGCGCTGCGCGGTGAGCAGGTACTTGGCCACGCGGCGCATCACCGGCAGCGAGCCCAGGTCGGTCATCTGCTCGGTGAAGGCCTGCAGGCGCTCCGGCGATGTGACGCGCGATCGCGATGCCCAGTCCGCGGTCGGTCTCGAGCATCCGGGGCAGCAGCGAGGCCGGGACGCGCAGCACCCTCGGTGCTCTCGGCGAGCCCGCGCATCGTCGCGAATTACGGGATGTCGGCCACGACGTTCTCGAGGCACAGGCTGTCGTGGCGGCGGTCGGTGACGAAGTAGAGCATCGACTCGGGGTCGGCCGGCTCGCCCCGCCAGGCCCCGACCCGGCCGCGCAGCAGCACGTAGAACGCGTCGGGAGCGTCCCCCGAGCGGTACAGCACGCCGTCGCGGGCGAGCGTCACGATCGAGCAGGCGCGGGCGACGGCGTCGCCGTGGGCGGGCGGCAGACGCCGGAACCACTCGATCTCGCCGAGCTGCTCGACGGTCGGCCGCCCGGATGCGGAGCCTAACGATCGTCGATCACCCCTGCCGGTCGGCCTTGTCCCTCGCGGGGATGGGCGTGCACCGTGGGCCGCGTCACGATGATCTCGAGGAGGAGCTCATGGCCGACGTGCCGTCGATGCGGGAACTGCTGGGCGACGACCCTCCCCAGAACTGGGGCAAGTGGGGCTCCGACGACGAGGTCGGCGCGTTGAACTACCTCGACGCGGCCCAGGTCCTGCGCGGGGTGGGCAGCGTGCGCGACGGTCAGGTCTTCACGCTGCAGTGCCCGATGGGCCACCCGCACGGCGACCCCGTCTTCCCGGGCCGGGAGGGCATCAAGCGCGAGATGGTGTGGGACCAGGAGCTCTTCGAGTCCGGGCAGGGCCCGAGCTTCCCCGGCGGCATCCGCGCCACCGACGACAAGGCCGAGATCTTTCTGCAGGGCTCGTCGCAGTACGACGCGCTCGGTCACGCCTGGTACGACGACACGCTCTGGAACGGGCGTTCCGCCGACACCACCAACGGTGGCGGCATGAGCTGGGCGTCGATCCTGCCGATCGCCGAGCGGGGCGTCGCCGGCCGCGGCGTCCTCATCGACATGGCGCGCCACCGCGGCAAGGACTGGCTGGACAAGGGCGAGACGTTCACCCACGCCGACCTCGAGGACGCCGCGGCGGCGCAGGGCGTGACCATCGAGGACCGGGACGTCATCTGCATCCGCACCGGCTTCCTGAAGTACTTCTACTCGGTCTCCCACGAGGAGTTCTACGACGGCTTCGTCGAGCCGGGCCTGACCTACTCGCGCGAGCTCGTCGAGTGGTTCCAGCGCAAGGAGATCCCCAACCTGGTCACGGACACCATCGCCAACGAGGTGACCGCCGACCCCGGGAGCGGGGTGCTGCTGCCGCTGCACGCCTCGCTGCTGCGCAACCTCGGGGTCAGCCTCGCGGAGATCATCTGGCTGGACGACCTCGCCGAGGCGTGCGCCGCCGACGGGCGCTGGGACTTCCTCTACACGGCCGCGCCGCTGAAGATCCACGAGGCGACGGGCTCGCCGGTCAACCCCGTGGTGATCCGCTGATGGGCGTGTACGACGAGCGCCCCTGGCTGGCGCGTTACCCCGAGGGCCAGGCCCACGACATCGAGCCCGAGTTCCCCAGCGGCCTGGCGATGTTCGCCGACGCGCTGCGGCGGGCCCCGGACACCGAGATCGTCCGGTACTTCGACGGGACGATCACGCTCGCCGAGCTCGACCGGCTCTCCGACCGCTTCGCCGTCGCGCTGGCCGACCGCGGCTTCGAGCGCGGTCACCGCCTCGCGACCTACCTGCAGAACATCCCGCAGGTGCTCATCGCGGTGATCGGCACGTGGAAGGCCGGCGGCATCGTCGTCTCGATCAACCCGATGAGCCGCACCCGGGAGCTGACGACGCTGCTCTCCGACTGCGAGGCCACCGCGCTGCTCGCCGAGGAGGACCTGTTCGGGCAGGTGGCGCGCGAGGTCGTGCCGACGATCCCGTCGCTGCGGATCGCGTGGACGACCTCGCCGCTGGAGTACCAGACACGCCACGACCCGCGCCTGTTCGCCGGCGTGGAGCGGGTGCGCCACGACGGCACCGAGGACCTGTCCGAGGTGCTGGACTCGGTCGGCGACCGCACGCCCGAGCCCGTCGAGCTGGGCGGAGACGACGTCGCGTTCCTCGGCTACACCTCGGGCACCACCGGCCCGCCCAAGGGCGCCATGAACACCCATCGCAACGTGGTGTTCAACGCGCAGACCTACCGCGACTGGGTGGGCCTGACGCCCGAGGACTCGGTGCTCGGCGTGGCGCCGCTGTTCCACATCACGGGCGTCGTCGCCCACACGGCGGTCTGCCTGCTCGTGCCCATGCCGCTGGTGCTGGCCTACCGCTTCGAGCCGAACGTGCTGCTCGACGCGATCCGCGAGCACCGCCCGACGTTCACCGCCGGGTCGATCACCGTGTTCATCGCGCTGATGAACACCGAGGGCGCGACGAAGGATGACCTGTCGTCACTGACGAAGATCTTCTCCGGCGGCGCGCCGATCCCGCCGTCGACGGTGAAGGCGTTCGCCGACCAGTTCGGGACCTACATCCACAACATCTACGGGCTCACCGAGACCACCTCGCCGTCGCACGGCGTGCCGCTCGGGGGCCGGGCGCCCGTGGACGAGGCGTCCGGAGCCCTGTCCGTGGGCGTGCCGATCTTCTCGACCGTCGTGCGGATCGCGCGCGACGACGGCAGCGACGCCGACGTCGGCGAGATCGGGGAGATCGTGACCCGCGGGCCGCAGGTGGTGCCGGGCTACTGGAACAAGCCCGAGGAGACCGAGAACGCGCTGCGCGCCCCGGACGGGTCGGTCGAGCTGAAGACCGGCGACGTCGGCTACATGGACGCCGAGGGCTGGTTCTACGTCGTCGACCGCAAGAAGGACCAGATCAACGCCGGCGGCTACAAGGTCTGGCCCCGCGAGGTCGAGGACGTGCTCTACGAGCACCCCGCGGTCCGCGAGGCGGCGGTGGTGGGCGTGCCCGACGAGTACCGCGGCGAGACGGTCAAGGCGTTCGTGTCCGTGCGTCCTGGACAGAGCGTCGACCCCGAGGAGCTCATCGCGTTCTGCCGGGACCGGATGTCGGCGTACAAGTACCCGCGCCAGGTCGAGCTGCTCGACGAGATCCCGAAGACCGTCACGGGGAAGCTGCTGCGGCGGGCCCTGCGGTCGTAGCACGCCGGTCCCCGGGCCCGCACCACGGCGAGGTCACTGCCCGTCGGCCACGATCTTGACGATGCTCCGCGCACTCGTGGTCGTGCTGCTCGTCGTCCTCGCGCCGGCGGGGTGCGCCGACGCGCCCGTGACCCCGCCGGCGCCCGACCCGGCCGCGGTCGACGCCGCGTTCCTGTCGGGGATGATCCCGCACCACGAGCAGGCGCTGGATCTCACCGCGATGGTCGACCATCGGGACGTGTCACCCGGTCTCGACGCGGTCGCGCTGCGGATCGACCGCGAGCAGGTCGAGGAGATCGGCCAGATGCAGGGGCTGGCCCGGGCGCGCGGGCTACCGGTGACCACCGCACCGCACGGCGGGCACGACATGCCCGGGATGGCCGACCGGGCGACCCTCGACCGGCTGCGGACCCTGCAGGGGCCCGCGTTCGAACGGTCGTGGCTCGACACGATGATCCGTCACCACGAGGGCGCGCTGGTGATGGCCCACGACTACCTCGCGGTCGGCACCGACGAGACGCTGCGGCGGTTCTCCCGGGTCCTGCTCACCTCCCAGTCCCGCGAGATCGCCGTGCTGCAGGAGTTGAGGACTAGCATCGCCAGGCCATGACCCCACCGTCGCGGCCCGCGGTGCCGATGCTGTTCGTCGAGGTCGAGGGCGTCCTGCGCAAGACGCCCGACGACCTCGGCCGCCCGTGGAGGGGTCCGTTCGACATCGAGGTCTTCCCGGACGCCGTCGAGCGCCTGCGGCTGTGGAAGGGCGCGGGCGGGCGGATCCTCGGGTTCAGCCAGCAGGGCGGGGTCGCGCTGGGGGAGACCGACGAGCAGACGGCCCTGCGCACGCTGTGGACGGTGCGCGAGCGCGTGGCCAACCTCCTCGACCACGTCGTGCTCTGCCCCCACCACCCCGACGCGCCGATGCCCGACCACGCGCGCTGCTGGTGCCGCCTGCCCAAGCCCGGGATGCTCATCGCCGGGCAGCACGAGGTCGCGCTGCGCCAGCAGGAGCACTACCCGATCTGGATGGCGCTGCTCGTGGCCCGCTCACCCGAGGCGCTGCAGGCGGCGCGGGACCTCGACCTCGACCACCTCGAGGGCGACCGCTGGCGCCGCGACGGGGGCGCGCCGGCGGGCGTGTGAGCGCGCAATCGTCGTGAACTGCGTATGGCGGGCGGCGGAAACCCGAGCGGACGATCCCCCCGACCGTCGTGGACGCGATCGCCCGGACCCGAAGTGCGGGTGGACGTCGGCCGCGGGGGCCCGGAGGTCACGACACCTGGAAGGACCGATCAACGATGGGCGAGCAGGGGAAGACCAACATCGTCGCCATGTGGACGGCCACGACTCCGGAGCAGGTGGACGAGGGCGACCGCATCTTCCGGAGTCATGCCAAGTGGATGGAGGGCCACTCCCGCTCCGGCGACACGGCCCTGCTCTCGTACCGCATCTCCAAGGGTCCGCGTCTGACGAACCCGCTCGATCCGTCGTCCGAGCGCACCGGTGACACCATCTTCGTCCTCAGCGAGATCTACGAGACCCCTGCCGGCGTGACCGAGCACTGGCGCCTCGCCACCGAGACATGGGAGGACTTCCCCGCGTTCCTGGACTGGAGCAGGGACTGCGGCATCTCGACCCTCCACAGCGGCACCGTCGAGCACGCCCTGTGGTGAGAGCCGCCGGCGCGGCGACGGGCCCGGGGGTGGTGACGCGGGCGCCCGGGCACGGGGTGACGCCGCAGCGAGGGGCGCCCCGGCTGCGTGGCACGCAGCAAGGGTGACCCTCGCTCCGCCCAGCCCTCAGGACGTGAAGCGCTGCTCCAGCTCGCGGATCTCCGCCAGCCCCTCGCGGTCGGCGAAGGCGTCGAGGCCCCCGATCTCGTCGAGCACCCCAGCCGGGGTGCCGTCGGCGCGCAGGCGGGCGAGCACCGAGCGCATGGCCGTGTCGGCGGCCAGCAACGTGGAGACCGGGAACAGGACGAGCGCGAAGCCCATCTCCGCGAGGCGGTCGAGCGAGAGCGGGGGCGTCCGGCCGCCCTCCGCCCAGTTGAAGAGCAGCGTGTGGCCGGAGAGCTCCTTCGCGACGGTCTCGATGGCCTCCTCCGAGGTCGGTGCCTCGACGAAGAGGACGTCGGCGCCGGCGTCGGCGAAGCGGCGCGCCCGCTCGATCGCGGCGTCGAGGCCCTCGACGGCGGCGACGTCGGTGCGGGCGATGATCACCATGTCGTCGGCGCGCGCCGCCACGGCCGCGCGGATCTTGGCGACCATGTCCTCGGCGGGCACGACGACCTTGCCCGCGAGGTGTCCGCAGCGCTTGGGCATGACCTGGTCCTCGAGGTGCAGCCCCGCGAGGCCGGCCTGCTCGTACTCGCGCACCGTGCGGATGACGTTGATCGGGTTGCCGTAGCCGGTGTCGGCGTCGGCGATCAGGGGGACGTCGACCGCGCCGGCCATCCGGCGCGCGTTGTCGACCATCTCGGCCTGCCCGAGCAGGCCGATGTCCGGGCGGCCGAGCAGGGAGGCCGTGGTGCCGAAGCCGGTCATGTAGACGACGTCGAAGCCCGCCTGCTCCACCAGCCGCGCCGAGTGGGCGTCGAACGCGCCCGGCGCGAGGACGGGCGAGCCGCTGTCGAGCAGGGCGCGCAGGCGGGCGCGGCGGTCGGTGGGTCGGCTGAGCAGGTCTCCCACGGCACGGCTCCTTGTGCACAACGGCGGGCGGTGGGACGGCGTCGTCCCTTGTCGTCGCCCCCATCCCACCCTAGATTGCGTACAACGTCGAGGAGGGGTGGCGGTGACGAGGACAGCGGAACGTCCGGCCGGCCGGGCCTCGGAGCGCGCGCTGGCCGACCTGCGGGAGGCCATCCTCTCCGGCGACCTGGCCGCCGGGGCGCACCTCGGGGAGGTCGAGCTGGCCGAGCGTCTCGGCCTGTCGCGCACGCCGGTGCGCGAGGCGCTCACCCGCCTGGCCGCCGAGGGCCTCGTCGCGCTCGAGGCCCACCGCGGCGCGCGCGTCACGTCGTTCACCCCCGAGGACCTGCATGGGATCTTCGACGTCCGGCTCGCCCTCGAGCCCCGCGCCACCGCGCGGGCCGCGGCGCACGCCACCGCCGACGACCTGGACGCCCTCCAGGACCTCGCCGACCGCATGCTCGCGGTCGGCGCGCCGGGCCCCGATCAGGATCTGGACGCGCTGGTCGGGCTCAACCGCGACTTCCACGCCCGCCTGCTCGACCTGGCCCGGGCACCCGCGCTCGCGGCGGCGCTGGCGAACGTCGTGCACACGCCGGTGGTGACGCGGACGTTCCACGCCTACGACCCGGCGTCGCTCGCGCGCAGCCTCGCCCACCACGCCGAGATCGTCGCCGCGTTGCGGGCCGGCGACGGCGACTGGGCCGGCGCGGTCATGCGCTGCCACCTCGGCAACGCCCGTGCGGTCATGGTGGGGTCGCGATGAGCAACCCGCACGGGGCGACGTTCGCCGCACGCGTCGGCTGGGGCGTGCGGCCCGCGGTCGTCGTCGTCGATCTCGTCCGCGCCTACACCGAGCCCGGCGGGCCGTTCTTCCTCGGCTCCCCGACGGTGGTCGACGCCGGCGCCCGCCTGGTCGACGGCGCGCGGGCCGGCGGGCACCCGGTGTTCTGGACGGTGGTGCGCTTCGCCCCCGGCATGGTCGACGCCGGGTTCTTCGCCGCCAAGGTGCCTGCGCTCGCGTGCTTCGCCGAGGGCGCCCCGGGCGGGTGGGGCGAGCTCGCCCTCCGGCCCGGCGCGGGGGAGCCCGTCGTGGCCAAGCAGCACGCGTCGTCGTTCGCCGGCACGTCGCTGGCCGCCACCCTGCGCGCCCGGGGCGTCGACACGGTGGTCGTCGCGGGGGTGTCGACGTCGGGCTGCGTGCGCGCCACCGCCACCGACGCGCTCGCCGCCGGCTTCCGCCCGATCGTCGTCGCCGACGCGTGCGCCGACCGCTCGACGGCCCTCCACGAGCAGAACCTCGCCGACCTCGACGCCAAGTACGCCGACGTCGTCGACCTCGGAACCGCGGTCGACCGGCTCTCCGGCGCGCGGGCCTGACGATCCGCTGACGGTCGCCGGTGCTCCGTCCCGGGGTGTGCCGATCCGTGCCCGTCGGGGCGTTTCGCCGTGCTCGACCCCGGCGGGCGGGAGGAGTAAGCCGGGCATCGACGACCTGGTCGCACCGGTACCGGGCCGCCTCCGCCGCCGAGAACCGTGCGAGGAGCGTGATCGTCGTGAGCGAGCGTCCGCTGTCCGACCGCCGTCCCCACGAGCCCACCGACCTGTGCTGGGAGGTGCGGGCCTGGGCGCCGCCGCCGGGTCGCCGCCCGGACGTCGAGGGGTGGCGCAGCCTCGGGTGGAGCGCCACGCACGACGACGCCGTCGCCCTGGCGCGCGGCGTCACCGCGTCGCGGGAGTACGAGTACGCCGAGGTGTGGGGCCCGGCCGAGATGCCGGCGCCGGGGCGCACGCGCCAGTGCGAGCGCTTCCCGGAGCCCGACGCCGACGAGCGCCGGGCGTTGTGGCTGCGCGCGGCCGCCGAGCACTACACCGACGGGATCGACCTGCCGCACCGGACCTTCGCCGACACGGTGTGAGTGCCCTGGCGGCGTGCTCCCCTGATTCCGTGCCCCGGCACGGGCGAGCGCTCACCAGCCGTCAGGCGAAGGTGCCCAGCTTTGCCAGGTCGACGCCGCCGGGGTAGGAGCGCACCTCGGGCAGCTCCTCGACGGTGACCATCGTGGTGCGCGGCGGCATCCGACGCTCGACGAGCGCGCGCAGGCGCATCCCGGCGTGGGCGGCCAGCCGTTCCGCGCGCGTGGGGACGGCGTAACCCAGGGCCCGTAGCAGGTGCGGGTCCATGAGGCAGGTGGTGCCCCGCCGGACCGCGGGCGCGGGGAGCCGGGAGAACGGCGGGAAGGTCGTCATCAGCGCGAGCGTCGCGTCGGCGACCCGCCGCCCGCCGTCGGTGCAGGAGAAGCGCTCGGCCTCGACGCGGTCCATCAGCGCGGCGAAGCCCGCCTCGTCGTCGGGCATGTCCCGGATACCCATGCGCCGGCCCAGGGCTCGGTAGTGGGCGACGGCGGCGAGGCGCTCGTGCGGGTGCAGCGGGCGCCAGCCGAAGGCGTCGAGCCAGCGCAGCGGCGTCACGACGAACGTGGCGAGGACGTAGACCATGTCGTCGTTCGCGATGCCGTAGCGGCGGTGCATCTGGTTCATCCGCCGGATCGCGGTGCGGGAGTCGGGGGCGTCGAGGCCTCGCTCGACGGTCGCCCCGAGCAGCAGGACGGTGTCGTCGTAGCGCTTCTGGGTGCGGGACGTGAACTCGCCGGTGCGCGCGAGCAGCTCGCCGATCGTGGGCACGGCATAGGTTCGGAAGAGGGCCAGCCCGAGGGCCTGGCGGACGTCCCACGGGAACTCGATGGCCGCGGTGATCCGGTGGATCTCCTCGGCCTCGTCGGGCACCGCGGGGTCGAGTGCGGCGATGCGGCGCACCCAGGCAGACCGGTCCACCGTCGTCTCCCGAACGTAAGAGTGGTTATCTTCGGCCACCACGGAACATAGGAGCTGCTACGTTCTGCGGCAAGGGGGTGTGCCGTGACCGTGACCAACCGCGAGGGGTTCTTCGCCGCGGCGATGGCGCTGCTGGCGCGCGACGGGCGGGCCGGGCTGCGGCTGGCGACGCTCTGCCGCGACGTGGGTGTGACCAGCGGGTCCTTCTACCACCACTTCGGCGGGTGGGACGGCTTCGTCGACGCCCTGCTCGCGCACTGGGAGGCCGTCGACACCCACCGCCTCGCCGAGCTCGCGGCCCGCGAGCCCGACCCCGAGGGCCGTCTCGACGTGCTCAAGCACCTGGCGCTGACGTTCCCGCACGAGGCCGAGACCGCGATCCGCGCGTGGGCGCACGGCGACGAGCGGGTCGCCGCCGTGCAGGCCCGCGTCGACGAGCACCGCCACCGTGTCGTGGCCGAGGCGCTCGTCGCGGCGGACGTGGAGCCCGAGCGCGCCGACCGCCTCGCCGACCTCGCCCTCGCCGTGCTCATCGGACGCCAGCAGCTCCTCGGGCCCACCGACGTCGGCGAGCTGCTCAGGGTCTTCGACCTCGTGAGTGACCTGGGTCGTCATGACGACCCCGATCACTCACGAGGAGCCGGTGGCTCCCTCGCTGCGTCGAACCGGACAGGGACGTCCTCGACGCGTGGCGAGCGCTGATCGTCGACCCCGATCACTCGCGGGGGGACCATCGCGGGTCGTGCAGCAGTTCGACGAAGTTCGGGTTGTTGAGCGCGCCGGTGCGGGCCTCGCGGACCAGGGCGATGGCCTCGCCGGGCTCGTGCCCGCCGCGGATGAGGGCCGCGGCCGAGAGCAGGCCCGAGCGGTTGATGCCCGCCGCGCAGTGGATGAGCACCCTCTTGCCGTCGGAGCGCAGGTCGTCGACGAGGTCGGCGAGGCTGCGCAGGGTCGTGAACGCCGGCGCGGGGCCGTCCTCGATCAGCCAGTGCACGTAGAACTCGACGTCCTCGAGCGGCGGCGCGCTGCCGTGCAGGTCGAACACCGCGTCCCAGTGCTCGCCCGGCTCCGGGCTGCCCGACTGCCACAGGCCCGGCACGATCTCGTGCGGGGGCCAGGGCGGGGGCTCCTCGTCGAGGTCGCTGCGCAGGTGCGCGGCGACGTAGCCGTCGCCCGTCACGTCACCGACCGTTCCGTCCACGGGTTCCTCCGCCTCGGTCCCACGCTCGCCGTGCCCCCAGAGCTTTACATCGGGCCGGGCGCGTCGCACGGTGGTCGCCGTGACCACCACCACGGCCCGGTCCTTCGACGTGGGCGCGAGCACCGACGTCCCCGAGCGCGGGCGGCTCGTGGTGGCGATCGACGCCGGCGCCCGCACGGTCACCGTCGGGGTGTTCCGCTTCCGCGGACGGCTCTTCGCCTACGAGAACGTCTGCGCGCACCAGGGCGGCCCGGCCTGCCAGGGACGGATCGTCTCGCGGGTGCGCGAGCGCCTCGATGCGGAGCAGGGCAGCCTGGGCACGGTGTTCGACGAGGACACGATGCACATCGTCTGCCCGTGGCACGGGTTCGAGTACGACGTGACCACGGGCCGCCATCCCGGACGTCCGGACTACGCGCTGCGCCCGGTGGCCGTCGCCGAGGAGGGCGGCCGTGTCCGCGTCACCCTCTGAGCCGCCCTCGGCGCGTGCCGCGCGCATCGCCGCCCTGGTCGACGAGCTGACCGCCGAGGTCGACGCGGGCCTCGGCGACGGGGCGATCGCGGCGCTGGACCCGGACGCCGCGCGGCGCGGCGTCGCGGTCGCGGGCCGCCTGTACGCCGTCGCCGCCGAGGAGGGCGCGCACCCGCCCACGGGCACCGACCTCACACCCACCGAGGCCGTCGTGCTCGCGACCGCGGCGCTGCGGGCCCACGACCTCAACCCCTTCGACCTCGCGCTGTGGTTCTCGAGGAGTGGTTCATGAGCATCGACGAGGGTGTGCGGCGCCTGCCGACGCAGGAGATCACCACCCACACCGACAGCAGGGAGATCCTCGCCAACGCGGCGGCGGACACCGAGCGCTACGGGCTCGACGACTACTTCATCGTCGACGTCGACTCCCACCACGTCGAGCTCGACTCGTGGCCGGAGATCCTGCAGTACCTCGACAACCCGGTGCTGCGCGACACCGCGAACCAGATGATGCGGAACTGGCCCAACGCCGGGCGGCTGGCCCTGCACAACCACTCGCCCGGCCTGACGATGCAGGACGTCTCCGGGCGCATCCCGCACCAGGCCGCCCTCGCCGAGGAGACCCCGGGGTCCGAGGGCGGGGCGCACCGCGACGTGACGCTGGTGCGGCGGGCGATGGAGGCGATGAGCATCGACCTGCAGGTCGTGTTCCCGCAGCCGATGCTCGAGACCGGCCTGCACCCGCAGCCCCAGGTCGCCACCGCCCTGCTGCAGGCCTACAACCGCTGGTTCACCGCCGAGGTGCTGCCGCGCGAGCCGCGGATCAAGACGATGCTCGGGCTGCCGTTCGAGGACCCCGAGGCGTGCCTGGCCACGGTCGAGGAGTTCGCCGACCACCCGGGCGTCATCGGCTTCCTCGTCACCAGCCAGCGCCACGCCGGCGTGCACCGCAACGCCTACATGCCGCTCTACCGGATGCTCGAGGAGCGTGGGCTGCCGATCGGCTTCCACGCCGGGCCGAACCAGGCCGACTCGATGACGTCGACGATGAACCGCTTCCTCTCGGCGCACTCGATGAGCTTCGTGACCTGCAACATGACCCACATGACCAACTGGGTCATCAACGGCATCCCCGAGCGGTTCCCCGGCCTCAAGACGATCTGGATCGAGAGCGGCCTGGCCTGGGTGCCGTTCATGATGCAGCGTCTCGACCACGAGTACTTCATGCGCCAGTCCGACGCGCCGCTGCTGACGAAGCCGCCGTCGCACTACATCCGCGAGATGTACTACACCTCGCAGCCGATGGAGTGGACCGACGACGCGCTGCTGGAGTCGACCCTGTGCGCGATCGACGCGCAGAACTCGCTGATGTACAGCTCGGACTGGCCGCACTGGGACTTCGACGTCCCCGGCAAGATCGCCGCCATCCCGTTCCTCGACGACCACGCCAAACGCAACATCCTCGGCGAGACCGCGCGCAAGGTCTTCGGCCTCTGAGGTCCGGGGATGGGGGGTGGCACGCTCCGCGTGCCAGCAATGCGGCGTTGCTGGCGTACAACGCCAGCAACGCCGCATCGATCACCGCGCGATCACGGGGCGCCCCCCCGCCCGACGCAGGACGCGCCGCGTTCGGCGCCACGACCGGGCCCCGGGTTCCCGTCGCTGTGTGGTGAGGCTAGCCTTCCTCGCATTCGGGTGAAGGAGGGCCGCGTGGCGCGGATGGCGGTGCTGCCGCTGCTCGAGGTGGTGGCGACCGAGCGCCTCACCCCGCGCATGCAGCGGGTGACGGTGGGCGGCGAGCCGCTGCGCGCGCTCGAGGACGTCGCGCCCGCCGCGCACGTCCGCCTGCTCTTCGCCGAGCCCGGCGCGCCGGTGGTCCTACCGACCCCGGGCTCGTCCGGCCTCACCTGGCGCCCCGGCGCCACGCGGCCGTACGCGCGCAGCATGACGGTGCGCGCCCTCGACCGGGCCGCCGGCGCGCTGACGATCGACATCGCCCTGCACGGCGACTCGGCCGCGGGCCGCTGGGCCACAGCGGCGCGTCCCGGCGACCCGGCCGGCGTCGTCGGCCCCGGCGGCGGCTGGACGCCACCCGAGGACACCCGCGAGGTGCTGCTCGCCGGCGACGAGACCGCGCTGCCGGCGATCGCCGGGCTGCTCGAGGCCCTGCCCCGCCACGCCCCGGTGCACGCCGTGGTCGAGGTGGAGGACGCGCGCGACGAGCAGGACCTCGCCCGCCCCGTGCAGTGGGTCCACCGCGCGCACGGCGGCGCGCTGGTCGACGCCGTCCGCGACCGGCCGGTGGTGCCCGGTACGGCCGCGTGGGTCGCGGGGGAGGGGCACGCGGTCAAGGCCATCCGCGAGCACCTGCGCGTGCACCGCGGCCTGGGTCGCAGCCACTGCCACGCCATCCGTTACTGGACCCGCGGCCGCTCCCACGAGGACTCCGACGCCACGTTCGGCGCCGCCCGCGCCGAAGCCGCGCGGCGGGGGATCACGCTCGTCACCACGCAGGACGTGCACGAGATGAGCTACGAGCTCATGACCGGTGGCTTCCCGATCCCGGTCGGTCCGCCGAGCACCTGAGCACGCCGCGGACATGATCGCCGCCCGTCTGGGGCAGACTCCCCGCACCGACGCAGGGTCGAGGGCGAGGAGTGGCGGGTGGCCGACGAGGGCGAGCTGATCGCCGAGCGCTACCGCGTCCGCACGCGTGTCGGCCAGGGCGCGATGGGCGTGGTGTGGCGGGCGGAGGACGAGCGGCTGCAGCGGGAGGTGGCGCTCAAGCAGGTGTGGCTGCCCGCCGGCGCCGACGAGCAGGCCCGTGACCAGGCGCATCGCCGGGTCTTCCGCGAGGCCCGGATGATCGCCCGACTGCACCACCCGCACGCCATCGGCGTCTATGACGTCGTCGAGCACGACGACCGGCCGTGGCTGGTGATGGAGTACCTGCCCTCGCGCAGCCTCGCCGAGGTGATCGTGACCGACGGGCCGCTGGACCCCGAGCGGGTCGCCCGCCTGGGGCGCCAGGTCGCCGACGCCCTCGCCGCCGCCCACGCGGCCGGGATCGTGCACCGCGACGTCAAGCCGGGCAACGTCCTCATGACCGAGGACGGGCTGGTGAAGGTCACCGACTTCGGCATCGCCCGCGCGGTCGACGACGTCACGATCACCTCGACCGGGATGATGGCGGGCACCCCCGCCTACCTGGCCCCCGAGGTCGCCCGCGGCGGCGAGGCCGACTTCCGCTCGGACGTCTACTCGCTCGGCTCGACGCTCTACGCCGCGCTGGAGGGGACGCCGCCGTTCGGCACCGGCGACAACCCGCTCGCGGTGCTGCACCGCGTCGCCTCCGGCGAGTACGCCCCGCCCGAGCACCGCGGCCCGGTCGCCGCTCTCGTCGAGCACCTGCTGCAGCCCGAGCCCGCGGGGCGGCCGGACATGGCCCGGGCCCGCGACGATCTCGCGCGCCTGGTGTCCGCCACGGCCGGAACGGAGGAGGGGCCGGTCACGCCGTTCTTCGTGCGGCCGGACGGGGGCCCGGACAGGGGTCTGGACGGGGACCTGGACGGGCGCCCGCACGGTGGTCCGGACGCGGGTCACGTCGACGGGGCGGCCGCCGGTCGAGCCGTGGGTCCCGCGGCCGCCGCCGCCCCGGGCCCCGCCGTGGCGGGCCCGCCGTCGGCGCCGCCGGGCGGGACGGCGTCCGGGCCGCCCTCGGCGCCCCCGCCCGCTCCGGCGCGCGCCCCGGCACCCGCCGCGCCCGCACGGGCGGCCGCGCCCGGGACCGCGCCCGCCGCGGCGTCGGTCGTCCCGGTCACGGCACGGGCGCCCGACGGCGACGGGCACGCAGGCGGTGCGGTCGCCGCCGCGCCCGGCACCGGCTCGCCCGCCACCCCCGCGGCGACCACCGCCCCGGTCGGTGCCCCCGACGAGGACGACGACGCGCAGGACACCGGCCGCGGGCGGCGCTGGCCGTGGGTCCTGGCCGCGGCGGCCGTCGTGGCCGTCGCCGCCGCGTTCGTGCTGGCGGCGGTCCTGAGCTCGACCGGCGACCGTCCGACGGCGTCGGTGCCGGGCAGCACGGCGGCGCCGGAGGAGAGCAGCAGCGCGTCCACCCCGAGCGCCGGGAGCGACAGCGGTGCGAGCGGCTCCACCGGCTCCACGGGCGCGAGCGGCTCGGGAACGTTGGCCGGCGGCCCGGAGGACCAGGCCCGCCAGCAGGCGATCATCGACTATTACGGCCTGATCCCGAACCAGCTGGACGAGGGGTGGCGACGGCTCACGCCGTCGTTCCAGCAGCAGACCGCGGGCGGCTTCGACAGCTACCGCGCCTTCTGGGGGCGGATGGAGCAGGTGACGGTCCGGGGCGTCTCGCCGGCCGGTGGGAACGAGGTCGACGCGACCGTGACCTACCGCTACACCGACGGGCGCGAGGTCGACGAGCGCACGGTGTTCCGGCTGGTCCGTCAGGACGGGATCTGGAAAATCGACGGGCAGCGCCAGGCCTAGGGGAGGTCAGGGTCCGAGGAACACGCGCTGCGGGTGCGGGTGGCGCAGGAAGTCGTGGTGGGAGATGTCCCAGCCGTAGGCCCCGGCGGCCTCGAACACGACGACGTCCCCGGCGCGCAGGCGTGCGACGGGGGCGCGGGCGAGGGTGTCCTTGGGGGTGCAGAGCTCGCCGCACACCGTCACCTCCTCGTCGACGACCTCCGGGCGCGGCCGGCCCTCGGGCCACGCCTCGACGGGCACGACGTGGAACGGGTGGCTGTGCTGCCACGACGCGGGCAGGCGGAAGTGGTGGGTGCCGCCGCGGAGCAGGGCGTAGGCGTGGCCGTGGGTGCGCTTCACGTCGAGCACTTCAGCGGCGTAGACGCCGCAGCGGGCGACGAGGAAGCGCCCGCACTCGAAGTCGATCTCACGCCAGTGGGGCGGGAAGGTCTCGACGAGGTCGGCCAGCCCGCGGCAGAACGCGGGCCAGTCGAACGGGGTGTCGAGCGCGGCGTAGTCGACGCCGATGCCGCCGCCGACGTTCACCACCTCGGCGCGCACCCCGAACCGCTCCTCCCAGCCGACGACGACGTCGCGGTAGTGCCCGAGCATCGCGAGGTGGGTGGTGGGGGAGAGGTTGTTCGACAGCGAGTGCAGGTGGAAGCCGGCGAGGCGCAGGCCGGGGAGGGCGGTGGCCGCGTGCACCGCGGCGGGCAGGTCGGCCTCGTCGAACCCGAACTGCGTGGGGCGCCCGGCCATCGCCAGCGTCGCCGCGGGGAACGGGCCGGCGAGGTTGACGCGCAGGAGGACGTCGGCGGTGGTGTCCTGCGCGGTGGCGGCGGCGCTGAGCCGGTGCAGCCCGAGCAGGCTCTCGATGTGGACGCGGGTCACGCCGGCGGCGACGCCCGCCGCGAGCTCGGCGTCGGTGGGCACCGGCCCGCCCAGGAGCACCGCGGCGTCCGGGGCGGCCTCGCCCACCACGGCGAGCTCGCCGCCCGACGCGACCTCGAAGCCGGCGACGATCCCGTCGAGGGCGGCGATCACCCGCTCGTCGGAGTTGGCCTTGACGGCGTAGAACATGCGGCACCGTTCCGGCAGCGCGCCGACGACGGCGCGCGCGTGGTCCTGCAGCGCCGCGAGGTCGTAGGAGAACAGGCACACCGGCTCCGGCGCGGCGACCGCGTGCTCGATCACCTCCCCGTGTGAGCGAAGTTCGCGGCTATGGCCGCGAACTTCGCTCACACGGGACCGGAAGGCCCGCACGGCCAGGGAACGCTCCTCGCCGAGGACGAGGTCGCGCACGCCGCGGGCGCGCCAGCGGTGGACGTCGGCGGGGACTCGGGGGAGGGCGCAGAAGCGGACGCCGTGACGCTCGCACGCGGCGTGCACGTCCTCGACCGCCCGACGCACCAGGGGGTGGCGCGTCCGCCACGGCACCCCGAGCGACTGGGACAGGTCCGCCGCGCCCTCGAGCACCATGTCCAGCCCGGGTGTGGTGACGATCTCGTCGATCACCGCGAGGGCCTCGGCGTCCTCGATCATGGCCACGATCGTCACCCGTGCGTTCGCCGTCACCACGTGCGTCGCGAGGTCGACGCGGCCGTGGCCGACCATCCGCCCCGAGTTCAGCGACCGCATCCCCTCCGGGGCGTAGCGCGCCGCCCGCACCACCGCCTCGACGTCGGCGCGGCAACGCACGTGCGGGACGACGATGCCCGTGGCGCCCCCGTCGAGCGCGCGCAGGACGAACCCCGGGTCGTGCTCGGGGACCCGCACCCACGGCGCGACGCCCGACACCTCGGCCGCGCGGATCATGTCCTGCAGCGTCTCCGGCGAGACCAGCGCGTGCTCGGCGTCGAGGATCACCACGTCGTACCCGGCCGCGCCGACCATCTCGACCAGCGCCGGCGACGGCGTGGCCACGAAGAGCCCCTCCACGGCGGGGCAGTGTGCCCTGCGGGCTCGTGAGCACTTCGGGGTGCTGGAGCACGCGAGAGCGCTCACGTGCGCGTGGCGCACCCCGCGAACCACCCCGACGGTGCGAGCGCCCCGCCCTCGACGAGGCGCGGGGCGTAGTGGTCGGAGTACACGCGGGCGATGAGCTCGCGGCGGCTGCGCACGCCGACCTTGTTGAAGATTTTCTTGAGGTGGTCCTGCACGGTGTAGGCCGACAGATGCAGGCGGCGGGCGACGTCGGCGGTGTCGACGCCGGCGAGCACGAGGCCGACGACCTCCCGCTCGCGGTCGGTCAGCCCGTACGAGGCGACGACCAGCGGGATCACCTCGGGCGGGCGGGCGTCCTCGAGGGTCACGACGACGTCGGAACGCCGGTCGCCCCGCCCGACCAGCGGCGAGGCGTGCGCGACCACCCAGCGCCCCGACCGCGACCGCAGCCGGGCGCGCGGCACCGCGGCCGTCGGGTCGGACGCGCGCCGTCGGGCGGCCCCGATCAGTGCGCACACCACCTGCGGCAGCCGCGCGTCGCCCAGCGGGCCGCCGCCGAGGTCGGCGATGCGCGCCTCTGCGCCCGGGTTGGCCTGCACGACCTCGTCGTCGGCGCCCATCACGAGCACCGCGGGCGCGTCGTCCCCCACGTCGGTCAGACCCACCGCCCCCGCGACCAGCCCGGCGCGCAACCCGCGCGCGAACCCGGCGGCCACCGAGCTCACGAACTCCTGCTCGGCGAGGGTGAACGTGCGTCCGCCCTGGTGGAACAGCGCGATGCCGCCCCAGGTCGCGCCGTCGGCGGACAGCCCGGCGCGCAGCTCGTCGGAGTAGTCCCAGATCGGCCGGAACATCTCCGCCCAGCGCCGCGAGCGTGCCGGGTCGCCCTGCGTCTCGGCACCGAGGGCGGCGACGCCGCCGGGCTTGCGGCACACGCGGCGGAAGTCGTAGACGTCGTCGACCTCGTACTCGTAGTACGCCCACTCGAGGTCGTGGTCGTCGTCGACGTCGCCCCACTTGACCGTGGCGGTGACGAGCTCGGTGGCCGGGTCGACCGTGGCGAGGCAGGCCGCGGAGAACGGCAGCGCCGTACGCAGCGTCTCGATGGCGGCGGCACCGAACGTCGGCCAGTCGAGGCCAGCGGTGGCGAGTCCGTCGATCTGCGTGCGCACCCGCTCGGCGCTCACCGTCATGTCACGCACTGTAGTAGCAGTTGCGGCAGTCGGGGTATCCCAGATTCCTGGGGTGGCAGGACACCAGCGCCCTGGGATGGGCGGGCGGTGATCCACGGTTCAGGCTCCCTGCCATGTCACCTCCCCAGCTCAGCGAGATGAAACGGATCAACCCGACGTCCTGGAACGCGCCTTTCCGCCACGACCAGGCTCAACTCCGCCCGGCGCCGAAGCAGCTACTCACCGTGGCTGGACAAGGTTCGGTCGGCGCCGACGGGGCGCTCCTGCACGCCGGCGACATGACCGCGCAGATGGCGCTGACGATGGCGAACGTCGAGGCGCTCCTCGCCGCCGGCGGGATGGACCTGCGCGACGTCACCCGCCTCGTGGTCCACGTGACCGACATGGACGCGGCCGTCGCGTCCTACGCCGCGATCACCGAGCGGCTCGACGCCGTCGGCGCCACCCCGCCCTGCACGCTCGTCGAGGTCGCGCGCCTCGCCCTGCCCGGTATGGCCGTCGAGATCGACGCCACCGCCGGCCGCTGACCCCCGCACGGACACCGAAGAGAGGACACGACCGTGACCACCTCCGTCACCGCCCCCGCCCTGCTGCGTCCCGAGGACGCAGAGTTCACCGCCGCCGTCGCGCCGTTCGTCACGACCCTGACGCCACGCCCCGATCTGGTCGTGGCGGCCCGCAGTCCCGGCGACGTCGTCGCCGCGGTGCGGTGGGCGGGCGCCGAGGGCCGGCCCGTGACGGTCCAGGCCACCGGCCACCAGCTGGTCAGCGACCTCGCCGGTTCGGTGCTGATCTCCACCCGCGACCTCGACGGCGTCCGGGTCGACCCGGTCGCCCGCACCGCGGTCGTCGGCGGCGGTGCGCGGTGGAAGCAGGTGATCGCCGCGAGCGCGCCCCACGGGCTGGCGCCGGTCAGCGGCTCGTCGTCGAACGTCGGTGTCGCCGGCTTCTGCCTCGGCGGCGGGCACGGCCCGCTGTCCCGCGCGTTCGGCACGGGCGCCGACCAGGTGCGCCGCATCCGTGTCGTGACCGCCGACGGAATCGAGCGTGACGTCGACGCCACCCGCGAGCCGGACCTGTTCGCGGTGATGTGCGGCGGGAAGGCCGGGTTCGGCGTCGTCACCGAGATCGAGATCGCGTTGCATCCCGTGTCCCGGCTCTACGGCGGCGGGATCTTCTTCCCCGGCGAGGCATCGCCGCAGGTGCTGCACGCGTGGCGGGAGTGGATCGCGACCCTGCCCGACGAGGCGTCGAGCTCGGTCGCGCTGCTGCGCCTGCCCCCGGACCCGTCGCTCCCGCCGCCGTTGCAGGGCGCGTTCGTCGCCCACCTGCGCTTCGCGTACCTCGGCACCGCCGAGGAGGGGGCGGCGCTGCTGGCCCCCATGCGGGCGGTCGCGGAGCCGGTCGCGGACATGGTCGACGAGATGCCGTTCGCCGCGATCGACGCCATCCACGCCGACCCGACCGAGCCGATGCCGGTGTGGGACGACTCGGCGACGCTGTCGGAGCTGCCCGCCGAGGCGGTCGACGCGCTGCTGGCCGCGGCCGGGCCGGGCGTGGACACCCCGCTGATCATCGCCGAGCTCCGCCAGCTCGGCGGGGCGATCGCCCGGCGTCCCGACCGGGCGCACGACGCGGTGGCCGGCCGCGACGCGGGGTTCACGCTCTATGCCCTGGCGCCGATGTTCCCGCCGGTCGCCGCGATCGCGCCGGCCGCGACGAGGGCCGTGGTCGACGCGCTGCGGCCCCGGGTCGACGGGGGGCTGCCGAACTTCCAGGGGCTCGCTTCCGGGGGCCGGCTCGGCGCGCTGTGGGACGCGGAGACCCTGGCGTGGCTGACGAGCGTGCGCGAGCAGTACGACCCCGCCGGGATGTTCCGGACGGTGGGGCTGCGCTGACCGGCCTACGTGCGTGATCTTCTGAGCTATAGCTCAGAAGATCACGCACGTAGGGGGTTCGGCAGGGCGTGGACGCGGAGCTCGGTGTCGGGCCAGAGGCGGCGGGTGGTGAGCCTCTCGACCTCGATCATCGGGGCGAAGACGTCGAACACCGCCAGCCGCTCGCGGAACCCCGGCACGCGCTCCGCGTGATCGCGCACCGCCCGCGCCACGACCGCCCAGAACTCCTCCTCGGCGAACCCGTACTCGCCCGCCAGGAGCCACGCGATCTCGGCGAGGTTGACGAAGCACAGGCAGTCGAGCAGGAACCCGGTCACCTGCGCCGGGTCGTCGGTCTCGAGGAACGAGTTGGCGTTGGGGTGACCCGCCGGCGGGGGCTCCACCACCGGAGCCGGAGCCGCCAGCAGCGGCCGCGAGAAGCGCACGCCGTCGTGGAAGTCCTTCAGCGCCACCCGCGTCGGCAGCCCGCCCGCGTGCACCAGCAGCATGTTCTGCGCGTGCGCCTCCAGCGCGACACCGTGCACGACGAGCAGGTGCACCAGCGGCAGGACCGACACCGTGACCAGCCGCTCGACCCACCCGCGCGCGCCCTGCGCCCGGATCCACGGGTCGATCAGCGGCACGCCCTCGGCCGACCGCGACACCAGCCCCGGGAACGGCACCGCCCGCTCGCCCGGGTGCAGGTGGACGTGCAGGCTCTCGCGCCAGATCGCGCCCAGCCCCGGGTCGACGGTGACGCCGAGGATCTCCCGCAGCACGATCATCCGTGCCTTCTCGGCGAGCACCGGGTCTCCGGCCACCATCCCCGCCAGCCAGTCCGAGATCGGCGCGGCGTTGCGCACCGTGTGCGGCGCCAGGCCGCGTGACGTCGAGGTGTTCGTGATCGCCAGCGGCAGCTTCACCGACGGTCGGTGCGGCACGCCGACGCAGGCCAGCGTGCGGATCGACGCCTGCGGGCGGTACGCGTCGGGGTCCGGCCCGCCCACCCGCAGCGCCCCGGACGCCAGCGCGTCGGCGTGGGCCGCGATCACGTGGTGCTCCCACTGCCAGGGGTGCACGGGGATCCCGACGCGGCCGGTCGGCGCGCTCCACACCACGGCCGGGTCCAGCCCCGCCGCCGCCGACACCGACGCCAGCCCCGGCACGGCGTCGACCAGGAGCGGTCGCACGACCGGCGCGAACTCCGGGGCGTAGGCCAGCAGGTCGCCGACCCCGAAGCCGATCCGCGACTTGTACGCCGGGTGGTAGCGGTGCCCGTCGGCGGTGAGCGCCTCGAGGACGTCATGCCCGGCGCCGGGGTCGAGCGGGACCCGCGGCCGCCGGTGGAGGGCCAGCGCGTCGCCCAGCACGGTCGCCGCCAGCTCGACGCCCAGCCGGGCCCGGCACGCGGGGTCGGCGTGGATCGGCGCCTCGGCCAGGAACTCGCCGGGGGTGACCGGGCGGCCGTCGCGGGTCACCGGAGCGGTCAACCGCACCCGCCCGAACGACGCCGTCCGCACGAAGCGCAGCGTGAACGGCCCGCAGGTCGTCCCCGGCCCGCCGCCGCCCGACACCGCCACCGCGTCCTCGAGCACGAGCGACTCGACCAGTTGGGCCAGCACCCGCTCGCGCACCGGACCGGCCGCCGCGAGCGCCGCGACGATCTCGGCCGGCGAGGCGGTCACGGCACCGCCCGCAACGGGTTGGCGACCCACGTCGTGCCGGCCGGCATGCTCGTGCCCCGCGAGGGCCCTTGCTTGAGCAGCGGGCCGAGCACCGCGCGGTACGGCCAGCTCTCGGCGTCGAGCAGCGCGGCGTGCAGGGTCTGGCGCACCACCGGGCTGCGCGTGCGCTCCACCGACGCCTCCACTGCGTGCCGGATCACCGACCACCACCGCGGCTCGAGTGTCCCGGTGTGGCGGACCAGCGCGTCGACCACCCCACCCAACCCCACCTGCAGCCCCAGCGTCGCGAAGAACCCGATCAGCGCGCCCGGCGTGTCCAGCACCAGCGACTGCGACCCGCCGGGCGCCAGTCGGTAACCGGGGTCGGGCACCGAGAGCCACCGGGGGTGCACGCGCACCGCGTCGTGGTCGCGCAGGACGAGCCGCACGCTCCGGCCGTCAGAGAGCTCCAGCAGCACGTTCTGCCCGTGCATCTCGGGGAGCACGCCGTGGCGCAGGAACCCGATCCCGACCTCGACGACGGCCTCGGCCACCGCCGCGAACACGGCCGCGGGGTCGCCGAGCTCCGCGAGGGACCCGTCCCAGGCCGGGGCGGCGAGGGCGGCCAGCGGCACCCGCACGGCACCGCCCCCGGCCGGCAGCCGACGGACGACGGCCGCCAGGTGCCCCGGGCGCTCGTGGAACTCGTCGCCGCCGCCGGGGCGGGCGAAGCCGACCCACGACGTCTCGTCGGCGACGGCCACGCGCGCGGCCAGGTCGGGGTCGGCGTCGAGCACGTCGCGCAGCACCCGCTGGCCGCGCTGCGCGTGGTCGAGCGAGCGCGCGGGCAGCAGGCGCGCCGAGCCCAGCGTCGTCACCCCCAGCGGCAGCTTGAGGTGCACGCCCCCGCCGAGGTCCAGCGTGCGCAGCGACGCCGTCGCCCGCCCCTGCCCGATGCCGCGGGCCAGGGCGACGACGGTGCCGTCGGCGAACTCGGGGGCGAACGCGACGGGCAGCACGTGCTCGCGGTCGAAGGGGTGCACGGGCACCGGGACGTGGGTGTCCGGGCACTCGACGTCCCAGCGCGGCGCCGGCCCCTCACCCCGGCGCACGTGGTCGCGCCGCACGCCCACCCAGTCGAGGTCGACGAGCCGCCCCGGGCCGAAGCGGGCCAGCTCGTCGGTGCCCCACCCGACGACGGCCCGCGCCGTCGGGTGGAACGGGCGTCCGCGGGCGACGGCGAGCTGCTCGCCGACCCCTTCGGACAGGGCGCCGGCCGGCGGGCCGGCGACCTCGGCGTGCGCCACGGCCGTCGCCAGGTCCCGGGCCACGACCTCGCGCGCCGGCGCCTCCGGGAAGAGCAGGTCCACGAGCTCGGCAGGGCCGGCGACCTCCCGCAGCGGCTCGCCGGGCACCCCGACCAGCACCGGGCCGTCGACGTACCGCGTGGCCTGCAGGACCCCGCCGGGACGCGCCGGCCAGCCCACGCACCGGCCGTCGGGCAGCGGCAGCCGCACGCACGGGCCCGGCCAACCGTCCGGTGCCGGGGTGAGGCGGGCGCCACCCAGGCCGGCGAGGTCCTCGGCGACCGCGGCATCGAGGAGGTCGCGCAGGACCAGGGTCGTGGCGGACGGCGTCACCGCGGCGTCGCGACCCGTCGCGCCCGCGCCCGGTCGAGCCAGGCGTCGTCGTAGACGCGGTCGAGGTAGCGGTCGCCCCGGTCGGGGAAGATCGCGACGATCCGGGCCGGCGGCACGACGTCGTCGAGCAGCCGCCGCACCGCAGTGACCACGGCGCCCGTCGACCCGCCCGCGAAGATGGCCTCGGCGGCCAGCAGCTCCCGGCACGCCTCGGCGGCGGTGGCGTCGTCGACGTGCTCGACGCGGTCGATCTCGTCGGGGGAGTGCAGCTCGGGCACCCGGCTGGAGCCCAGCCCCGGCAGCTCGCGCCGTGGTGCCGTCTCCCCGCCCACCCCGCCGAAGATCACCGAGCCGACGGCGTCGGCGGCGACGACCTGCAGCGGGTCGCACACCTCGCGCAGCCGCCGCGCGCACCCCAGCAGGCTCCCGGTGGTGGACACCGCACCGACGAGGTGGGTCGGCGGGGCTCCACCGGCGCCGAGCTGGTCGACCAGCTCCGCGCCGGTGCCGTGGTAGTGCGCGAGCCAGTTGCGGTCGTTGGCGTACTGGTTGATCCAGACGGTGTCGGGGGTGGTCGCGAGGACCTCGTGGACGCGGGCGAGGCGGGTGTGCAGGTAGCCGCCGGCGGCGTCGGGCTCGTCGACCACCTCGACGTCCGCGCCCAGCCCGCGCATGATCGTCACGTTGGCCGCGCTGGCGTGCGGGTCGACGACACAGGTGAACGCGAGCCCGTGCAGCCGCGCCGCCATCGCCACGGCGACCCCGAAGTTGCCCGAGCTCGACTCGACCAGCCTGCTCCCCGGTGGGATCGACCCGTCGGCGAGCCCGCTGGAGACGATGAACCGTGCCGAGCGGTCCTTCATGCTCCCGCCGGGGTTCATCAGCTCGAGCTTCGCCAGCACCTCGACGCCGGGCCGCGCGAACAGCCGGTCCAACGCCACCACCGGCGTGGTCCCGACCGCGCCGAGGACCGACGGGTGCACGGACCCCGCGGCCCGGGTGTCGAGGCCCGGCCGGGGCCCACGGGCGAGGGTCACTCCCACCTCCGTCGCGAGCGGATGCCCGGGAGAGGTGGAGATCCCCCGCCCCCGTGGAAGGGGAGCCTAACCACGCCCCCGCGACGGCTCGGCCACGGGCGGGCCGGTCCGGCTCAGACATCCCATGGGCTCTCGGGTCAAGCTGCGAATATCTGACGGTGTCCCCAGGCGGTGGTCTCGTCGTAGCGGGTTCGGGTCTTGAGGCAGCCGTGCAGGATGCCCACGAGGCGGTTGCCGAGCTGGCGGAGCGCGGCGTGGTGGCTGGTGCCGCGGGCGCGTAGTTGGTCGTAGTAGGCCCGCGCGCCGGGTGAGGCGCTCAGGGCGCAGAACGCCCATTGGTGGACCGCGTCGCCGAGGCGGCGGTTGCGGGCGTAGCGCGCGAGCACGACGGTCCTGCGTCCCGAGGCGCGGGTGATCGGGGAGGTGCCGGCGTAGTTGCGGCGGGCCTTGTGATCTTGGTAGCGGTGCGGGTCGTCGCCGAACTCGGCGAGCACCCGGGCGCCGAGCACGGTCCCGAGTCCCGGCTGGCTGAGGTAGATCTCAGCG
>NZ_QEKW01000015.1 GCF_003096675.1 Actinomycetospora cinnamomea
GGGGGCGCGGCGGTCGGCGTGGTCGCGGAGGTCGGCGTGGTCGCGGAGGTCGGCGTGGTCGCGGAGGTCGGCGTGGTCTCCGAGGTGTCCGGGGTCTGCGACGTGGGGGTGGGGAGCGGGAGCGAGGGCAGCGACGGCACCGGCACGTCCGGCAGCTGGGTGGGCGAGGTGGTGCCGGGCGGGGTGGTCGAACTCGGGGGCGGGGTGGAGGACGGCGGGGTGGACGACGGCCGCGTCGAGGACGGGGCCGTCGTGGTGGAGCCGTCCGTGCTCGGCGCCGACGTGGTCGGCGCCCGGCTCGGTGCGTCCTCGGACGGGGCGGCGGGCTCGACACGCGAGGCGACCGGCCAGGCGTCCGCGTCGTCGCGGGAGACGGTGCGGTCCTCGCCGCTCGTGTCCTCGCCCGTCGTGTTCTCGCCGGAGGCGCCCGCGGTGCCGGACCCGGCCGTCGCCCCGACACCCGGGTCGACCGCCTCCTCCGCCGTGGGCGGCGCGAGCGTCGCGGCCGGCGGGGCGCTCGCCGACACGCTGTCGACGGTCCACGCCGAGGCCACGACCACGCCGCCGGCGAGCAGGACCGCCGCGACGATCGACGCGGCGACCGCGAGGCTCCCGGCCTCGGCGGCACGTGGGCGGCGTGCGGGCTGCGGGGTCTCGTCCACGGCGGGCGGGACGGCGGCCGGCGCGCCCGGGGTCCTCGTCGCGGGGGAGGGCAGACCGACCGCGGCGGCGCCGACGGTGCCCGCCGCGACGGGCGGCTCCGGTGCTGGGGAGGTCGCGAAGGCGTCGGTGGTCGGCTCGGGCACGGCGCAGGCCAGACCCGTACCCACGACCGGCACGACGGTGTCGAGCGGCGTCACGGTCTCGGCGGCCAGCGCGGCACGGCGCAGGCCCATGCACACCTCGTCGGCGGTGGGGCGGGCGTCCGGGTCGTCGGCCGTCATGGCCTCGAGGAGCGCGACGACCTCGGCGTCGAGCCCCGCGGGCATGTCGGGCCTGCGTTCGAGGCGGGCGCGGGCGGCGACCAGCGGCGTCCCGTCGTACGCGGGACGGGCGGTGAGCGCCTCGATCATCACCAGGCCGAGGGCGTAGACGTCGGCGGGCGGGCCGACGACATCGCCGCGGACCTGCTCGGGAGCCAGGTAGGGCGCCGACCCGACGACGATGCCGGTGTCGGTGATGCGGGGCGCGTCCGCCACGAGGGCGACGCCGAAGTCGGAGAGGTGGGCGCGGCCGTCGGCGTCGAAGAGCACGTTGCGCGGCGTGACGTCGCGGTGCAGCACGCCGGCGCGGTGCACGTGGGCGAGCGCGTCGGCGACCGCCGCCACCGCGAGCAGCGTCTCGGTGACCCCGAGCGGGCCGTCGGCCAGCCGGTCGACCAGGTTGCCGCCCTCGAGCAGCGACATCACCAGGAAGGCCCGGCCACCGACCTCGCCGACGTCGTAGACGGGCACCAGGCTCGGGTGGTCGAGCGAGGCCGTCAGCGCGACCTCGCGCTCGATGCGCGGGTCGTGGGCCACGGGGAAGATCTTCACAGCGGCGTCGCGGTCGAGCAGCAGGTCGTGCGCCCGGTAGACCTCGGAGCACGTGCCGCGTCCGATCAGCTCGCCCAGGGTGAAACGCTGCCCGAGGCGCTCGGGCAACGGGCCGGGCGCGGACGAGCAGGACGGGTCGGGCTCCGCCATGAGCTCGCCTCCCTCCGCGCTCCAGGGACGTCATCTTCTCACCCCCGGTACCCGGATCGGGGCACATCGACATACCGACTCCACGAATTCGGGTGATGGCACGCATCACTTCGGCCGGTCGCCACCGACCCGCACTCCCCGTCCGGGTGACGTCACGCGCCGTGTCCTGGCAGCGTTGACAGAAGTTGCAGTCGCGAGTAGAAATTCAGCGCATCCGCCCTGCTCACGCGGGGTGGGTGCACGCAGAGCACGAACGCATGGACGCGACGGAAGCCGTGGGCGCCGAGAGCCTCGACGAGGAGGACACCCCCGCCCTGACCACCGGTCAGGCGGCGGAGCTCCTCGGGGTGCAGCCGGCGTTCCTCCGGAGTCTCGACGCGGGTCGGATGGTCCGCCCGGTGCGATCGGCGGGCGGGCACCGGCGCTGGTCGCGCCGGCAGCTGGCCCTCGCCGCCCGGATCCGCGTGCTGTTCGACGAGGGGCTCACCCTCACCGCGGCCGCGATGGTCGTGTCCCTGCAGGACGAGGTGGCCCTGGTCACGCGCGAGCGCGACCAGGCCCACGACGAGCTCGACCGGGCCCGCGGAGAACTCCACCGGATCCGGCGCGAGCTCGCCGCGGCCCGGGGCGAGCACACCGCTCGGCACGGGCCCCCCGCGCGCGTCCACCACGTGCGCGGGCACGAAGTGCCCACGACCGCTCTTCGACCGCCGCTGCCGACACCTCAACGGACTCCTTCGACATGAAGCTCATCGACCACCGCCGATCCCACCGTCCCGTCCTCCGCGCGCCCCTCCCGCCGTCCCTGGCCCGGGTCCCGCTCGTCGACCTGTGCACGTGCAAGCACCCCCGCGAGTCGCACGAGCACTACTACGTCGGTGACCACTGCGCGCAGTGCGAGTGCGCCCACTACCACCGCTGGGAGCCCCCGCGGGTCTGATCCCGCGCGTCGCCCGCCACCCACGGCCCCGTCACCCCACCCGGGTGGCGGGGCCGTGGTCGTGCGGAGGTCCGGGCGAGGTCGGGGAAGAGGTCCAGGCCACCGGCGCACGAACGGACGAACCGCGCGGCGGCGCCTATCCTCGGAGGACGTGGACCCCACCGCGCGTGACCGACGGCCGCGCGCACTCGTCGTCGGGGCCGGGGTCGCGGGGCTCGCCGCCGCGACCTCGCTGCACCGGGCCGGGTGGGCGGTGGAGGTCTGCGAGCGGGCCGCGTCGCGACGCACCGGCGGCTACTTCGTCCGTCTGGCCCCCGAGGGGCTCGCCGCGGCCGACCGTCTCGGCGTCTCCCACGCGCTGCGCACCCGCCTGCCGGCCGACGGCGTGATCACCGGGGTCGACGCCCGCGGGCGGACCGTCTCGCGGGTCGACGCCTCGCTCGCCGACGACCCGCGGGCGCTGGCCCTGGTCCGCGGCGACCTCGAGGCCGCGCTGTGGAACGCGCGCCCCGCGGAGGTCGTGGTGCGGTTCGGCACCACGCCGCGCCGGGTCGACCTGCGCCGCCACGCCGTCGACGTCGTGCTCGACGGTCCCGACGGCAGCACCGTCGAGCGGTTCGACCTCGTCGTCGGCGCCGACGGGGTGCGCTCCGCGGTGCGCACGATGGTGTTCGGCCCCGACGCGATGTTCCGCCACGAGTTCGACCACGTCGTGATCTCCGCGGTGCTCCCGCGGTTGCCGGGCGCGTTGTGCGAGGGCGACTACGTCGTCCCGGCCGAGGTCGGGCGCACCGCCCACCTCATGGCCGTCGAGGGCCACGACCCGGTGGTCTTCTTCACCTTCCGCGCCGAGCTCCTGGGGGCCACGGGGGGCGCCGCGGCCGCCCGGGCGGCCGCGGATCCGGTGGGCGCCCTGCGCCGGGTCTACGGCGACTTCGCCGGTCTGATGCCCGAGATCCTCGACGGCGTCGAGGAGGCCGGTACCACCCACGTCGACACGGTCGCCCAGATCCGCCTCGGCTCGTGGCGGCGGGGACGCGTGGTGCTGGTCGGCGACGCGGCCTGGTGCCCGACGCTCTACTCCGGGCAGGGCTCGGCGCTGGCGCTGGTCGGCGGGGAGACCCTCGGCACGCACCTCGCCGCGCACCCCGACGACCCCGAGGCGGGCCTCGCGGCGTGGGAGGACGCGCACCGGCCCGCGGCGCTCGCGGCCGGGTCCGCCGCGCGGCGCTCGCGCCACTTCTTCCTGCCCGGCAACCGGGTGGTCGCCGCCGTGCGCCGTGCGGCCCTGGGGGTCGCGTCGTGGCGGCCGGCGGGACGGCTGCTGCAGGCCCTCGCGAGCCGCGCGGCGGGTCCGAGCGGTCCAGGCGGCTCCCCGACCGGGCGACGCACACCACCCGGACGGAGTGGCGTTCACCCGACCGCCACGTCCGGGTCGCGTTCACTCCGACGTCCGGCGCTGGGCCGCCCGTAAGCTGACGCTCGCCGGTGCCCGGCGCTGCGCCGACCGGGCGTGCACGGGCGCTACCGTCCACCCCGGAGGCGTCGACACCGCTGCGCCCCGGGCATCCCGCGGCCCCGTCGACGAGAGGACGTCAGCCTCCCTCATGGCCTCCCACCCCGCCCCCCGCCCGCAGCGCGGCCTCCTCGCGCGTGTGGTCGACCCGTTCGGGATCGCCGGTGGCGTGCTCGACCGCGTCGATCCGTTCCGTCACCGCGGCCGCCGGGTGTGGCGCGGTGCCGGCCGGGTGCAGATCGGCGTCCCCGCCGTGACCTCCGAGTCGGGGGGAGAGCTGGCCCGCGCGGTCGAGAAGGCGCTGGCCGCGCACCCGGACGTCGAGTGGGCCACCGTGAACGCGACGCTCGGCGCGGTGGTCGTCGGGATGGTGGCCGAGGGCGCGGCGCCCGGGCTGCCCGACGTGGAGGTCGTCGACGACCTGGTCGACCTCGTCGAGATCCTCGAGGAGCGTGAGCACGCCCAGGACGAGCACTGGCCGGACCCGGGCTCCGCCTCCGCCGGCGCCGCCCAGCAGGCGTTCGTCGCGCTGGCCGCCGACCTCGCGGGCCTCGGCGTGGCGGCCCTCGGACGCGTGCTGCGCCGCACCCCGCTGCCGGGCGAGATCGCCTCGGCCGCCACGTTCGTCGACCACCAGCCGCGGCTGCGCGAGGCCGTCGAGCGCGCCCTCGGCGAGGACCGTGCCAACGTCCTGCTCGCGCTCGCCAACGCCGCCGCGCAGGCGATGGGGCAGGGCACCACGGGCCTGCTGGTCGACACCGCCTACCGCGCGATGCAGCTCGCCGAGGCCCGCGCGCGCCTCGGCACCTGGTCCGACGCCGAACCGCGCCTGCTCGAGACCGCCGAACACGCCGCCGCGCCGGCCGACGACGACCTCGCCGAGCCCCGCCCCGTCCCGCTGCCGCTCGGCCCCGTCGAGCGCCACGGCGACCTCGTCGGCACGGCCGCCGCGGGCGGGTTCGCGGCCACCGCCGCGGCCACCGGCGGCGACGCGCGCAAGGCCGCCGGCGTGGCCCTCTCGACGCTGCCGAAGGCCGGCCGGCTGGGCCGCGAGGGCTTCGCGACCACGTTCGGGCGCGTCCTCGCCCGGCGTGGCGCGGTCGTGCTCGAGCCCTCCGCGCTGCGCCGGCTGGACCGCGTCGACACCGTGGTCCTCGACGCCGAGGCGCTCACCACCGGCGTGCCGATGCTCGGCGATCTGCTCGCGCTGCCCGGCCCCGGCGGTGTCGCCGACCCGCTCGACGAGCTCGTGCCCCGCGTGCACGAGCTGTTCGACCCGGCCGACGCCACCGCACCGCACCGGGTCACCGACGCGGGCGAGCACTGGCTGCTCGCGGTGCTCGAGGACGTCCCGGGCGGCGACGACCCGCGCGCGCTGGAGGCCGGCGAGGCGTTGCGTGCCGACGGCGCCACGCTCGTGCTGGGCCTGCGCCGCGACGAGCGCCTGGCCGCGGTCGTCGGCGTGCTGCCCGAGCCCGCGTCGGCCGCCGAGGCGCTGGCCGCGGCCGCCCGCCGCGCGGGGTTGAGCCTGGTGCTCGGCACCTCGGAGGCCACCGGCGCCGGGCTCGCGGACCGCGCGGTGCCCGGCGGCGAGGCGCTGCGCACCTCGGTCCGGGACCTGCAGGCCGCCGGTGCCGGCGTCCTCGTCGTCTCCCGCGACCGGCGCGCCCTGGCCGCCGCCGACCTCGGCGTGGGCGTCTCGCGTCCCGACGGCGCCGCGCCGTGGGGCGCGCACGTGCTCGTCGGCGACGACCTGGGCACGGCCGCGTTGGTGATCGAGGGCGTCAAGGTCGCGCGGGGGGTGTCGAGCCGCTCGGTGAACCTCGCCCGCGCGGGCACCGTGCTCGGCGCGATCATGGCCACCGCCGGCACGACGCCGCGCGCCCCGGGGCTCGCCGGCCTCGCCGTCAACGGCGCCGCCGCGGTGTCGCTGGGCAACGGTGCGTGGTCGGCCTCGGAGCTCGGGCGCCGCGTCGTCGTGCCGGGTGTGAGCCGCACCCCGTGGCACGTCATGCCGGCGTCCACCGTCCTCGCGCGCCTCGACGTCGGCGAGGACGGCCTGAGCACCACCGAGGCGCAGCGCCGCCACCGCGACGACCCGGCCGCGGCCGAGACCCAGACATCGCTCGGGCGCGCGTTCCTCGACGAGCTCAACAACCCGCTGACCCCGGTGCTCGCCGGCGGCGCGGTGCTCTCGGCGGCCATCGGCGCCGTCGTCGACGCCGCGATCGTCGTCGGCGTCACGGCTGCGTCGGCGCTGATCGGCGGCGTCCAGCGGGTCCTCACCGACCGCGCGGTGGCCGGGCTGCTGGAGCGCTCCGCGCTGCGCGCCCGCGTGCTGCGCGACGGCGCGCCGCGCGGGCTGGGCGCCGACGAGGTCGTCGTCGGCGACGTCATCGAGCTCGGCCCCGACGACGTCGTCCCCGCCGACTGCCGCGTGCTCGACGCCGACGCCCTCGAGGTCGACGAGTCGTCGCTGACCGGCGAGTCGCTGCCGGTGCCCAAGAGCCCGGTCCCGGTGATCGCACGCACCGTCGCCGACCGCCGCTCGATGGTCTACGAGGGCAGCACGGTGGCCACCGGCCGCGGGCGCGCCGTCGTCGTCGCCACGGGCTCGAACACCGAGGTCGGCCGCTCGACCGCCGCGGCGAAGGCCAGCGCCCCCGTCGCCGGCGTCGACGAGCGCCTCGCCGGCCTCACCCGCGTCACCACGCCGCTGGCGATCGCCTCGGCGGGCGCCGTCGTGGCGGCCGGCGCGCTGCGGGGCCTGCCGTTCCAGCAGAACCTGCACTCCGGGGTCGGCCTGGCCGTGGCCAGCGTCCCCGAGGGCCTGCCGTTCGTGGTCTCGGCCGCCCAGCTCGCCTCCGCGCGGCGGTTGTCGGCCGAGGGCGCGCTGGTGCGCAACCCCAAGACGATCGAGGCGGTCGGGCGCACCGACGTCCTGTGCTTCGACAAGACCGGCACGCTGACCGAGGGCCGCCTGGCGCTCTCGGCGATCTCCGACGGCATCAAGCTGCGGCCCACCGACCGGCTGCGCAAGCGACAGCGCCGGGTCCTCGCCGCCGCGCTGCGGGCCACCCCGCGCCCGGCGCCGGGGGAGCGGCTCGCGCACCTCACCGACCGCGCCGTGGTCTCCGGCGGCCAGCAGTTCGACGTGGACCCGGCCCACAAGCGCCCGGGCTGGTGGCCGGTCGCCTCGCTGGACTTCGACCCGTCGCGCGGCTACCACGCGACGCTCGGAGAGGTGGACCCGCCGAAGGACGCCGGTGAGGACGACGGCCCGTACCGGCTGATCTCGGTCAAGGGCGCGCCCGAGGTCGTCATCGCCCGCGCCACGACCTGGGCGGGCACCCCTCTCGACGACGAGGCGCGCCAGCGTCTGGTCGAGCACACCGAGCTGCTCGCCGGGCAGGGCATGCGCGTGCTCGCGGTCGCCGAGCGGGTGCTGACCGCCGACCAGCACGCGGCCCGCGTGGCCGAGCGCGACGGCGACGGCGGGGACGAACCGTCGAACGGCGAGGCGCTCGACGACGCCGACGTCGCCGACCTCGAGTTCACGGGCTTCGTCGGCTTCACCGACCCGGTGCGCGCCGGTGCCGAGGCCTCGGTGCGCGACCTGCGGGACGCGGGCGTGCAGGTCGTCATGATCACCGGCGACCACCCGAGCACCGCCGAGGCCGTGGCCGAGGAGCTGGACGTCCTCGGCGGGGCGAGCGGAGCGACGGGGAACGGCGGGGCGAGCGGAGCGACGGGGAACGGCGGGGCGAGCGGAGCGACGGGGAACGGCGGGGCGAGCGGAGCGACGGGGAACGGAAACGGCGGCGTCGTCGTCACCGGGGCCGAGCTCGACGCCCTCGACGACGACGGGCTCGACGAGCTGCTGCCCCGGGTCCGCGTGGTCGCCCGCGGCACCCCGTCGCACAAGGTGCGGATCGTGCAGGCGTTCCAGCGCCTCGGCCGCACCGTGGCCATGACCGGCGACGGCGCCAACGACGCGCCGGCGATCCGCCTGGCCGACGTCGGCATCGCGCTCGGCCGCCGCGGCACCCCGGCCGCCCGGGCCGCCGCGGACCTCGTCATCACCGACGACCGCCTCGAGACGATCCTCGCGGCGCTGGTCGAGGGCCGGGCGATGTGGGCGTCGGTGCGGGAGGCGCTCGGCGTGCTCGTCGGCGGCAACCTCGGCGAGATCGCGTTCACCGTGCTCGGCGCCAGCACCGCGGGCACCTCGCCGCTCAACGCCCGCCAGCTGCTGCTGGTCAACCTGCTCACCGACCTCGTGCCCTCGCTGGCGCTGGCGGTGCGCGCACCGGAGCCCGGGTCGGCGGCCTCGCTGCTGGCCGAGGGGCCGGACGCGTCGCTGGGCGAGGCGCTCAACCGCGAGATCGGCCTGCGGGCGATGGCCACCGCGGGCGGGGCGAGCCTGGCGTGGTTCCAGGCGCAGGCCACGCCGTACGGCAGCGCGGCGCGCGCCCGCACCGTGGCGCTCACCGCGCTCGTCGGCACCCAGCTCGGGCAGACCATCGTCGCGGGCGGTGCGCGCAGCCCGCTCGTCATCGGGGCGAGCGTGGTGTCCGCGGGCGCGCTGGTCGCGGTGGTGCAGACACCGGGGGTGAGCCATTTCTTCGGCTGCGTGCCGCTGGGGCCGATCGGGTGGGCGCAGGCGGCCGGGTCGGCGACGGTGGCCACCGCCGCGTCGGTGGTCGGGCCGGAGCTCGTGCGCCGCTACGGGCCGGTCCTCGTGCCCGAGGGCTCGCCGCAGGCCGAGTGGCTCGCGCGGCTGGAAGAGGTCCGTGAGGAGGCCACCCGGCGGTACGTCGACCTTCAGGACCGGGCGGCCGCGGCGCTCAACGCATAGTGCCGAACGGGTGAGTGCGACGCCGGTTACCGACGCGTTTGTGCAGGTCGCGGCGTGGGCATCAAACTCGTCAGAGGAATCGTCGAACAGGAGTTGAGACCGTCATGGCCGACCGGTACGTCGTCCCCACCGAGGACGGCTGGCAGGTGCAGAAGAAGGGCGCCCAGCGCGCCAGCGCCAAGGCGGCCACGCAGGCCGAGGCCGTCGAGCGGGCGACCGAGATCGTGAAGAAGGACGGCGGCGGCAAGGTCGTCGTCCATGGCACCGACGGCAAGGTGCGCGACACCCACACCGTGGCCGCCGAGGACAACGCGACCGGCGAGGCCGCGAAGGCGACGGCCAAGGCCAACGCCGAGGGCGCCCGCGCGAAGGGCGAGTCGGCGACGGACAAGGCCTCGAGCAGCGCCAAGAAGGTCGGCGCGGACGCGAAGGCCACCGCGCAGAAGGACGCCGACCGCGTGCAGGCCTCGGGCAAGAAGGCCGCCTCGCAGGCCGAGGCCGGCGCGTCCGGCGTCGCCGACGAGGCCGCGAAGGCCGCGTCGGGGGAGAAGTCGGTGCAGGCGGCCGCGAAGGACGCCTCGACGATCGCGCAGACCAGCGGCGAGCAGGTCGCCACCACGACCTCGCGGGCCGGCGAGCGCGTCGCCAAGGACGCGGCACGCGTGGCCCAGCACGCCGAGTCCGAGGCCGCGGCGCGTGCGGACGAGGCGGGCCAGAAGGTGGCCGGTGCGGGCGACCGCGCGGCGACGGTGTCCTCGGGCGTGGCCTCCGAGCTCGACCAGGCCGGCGACGAGGGCGCGCGGCGCGTCGGGCAGTCCGCCGAGGCGGCGGCCCAGCAGGTCGACCGTCAGGTGCGCCACGCGGCCGAGCAGGTGCGCGACAACGCCCCGGGCTACAACCCCGTGCGCATCGTCGGCAACGCCGCCGCGATCGCGGTGAAGACCGGCTTCAGCGTGGCCGGCGCCGTGATCTCCACCGGCGGGCAGGTGCTGCAGTTCGCGGCGCGCAAGGTCACCGGCCGCCGCTGACCCGCACGACGGCGATACGACGACGGGCCCGTCCCCCCGAGGGGGACGGGCCCGTCGTGTGTCTGCCCGGGGCTCAGGCTGCGGCGGTGCCCACGCGCGACGCGCGGCGCATCGCGCGGCGGTCGTCCTCGCTGGTGCCACCCCAGACGCCGGCCTCCTGGCCGGTGTCCATGGCCCACTGCAGGCAGCCGCGCTGGATCGGGCAGCTCGCGCAGACGGCCTTGGCCGCTGCGAGCTGCGCGGACCCCGGACCCAGGCTGGTCACGGGGAAGAAGAGTTCGGGGTCGTGGTCGCGGCAGGCCGCGAGCTCCCAGTCCATGTCCTGCGTCCCATCTCGCTCGTCGGTGGTCTGTGGCCACCCGGGCCCCGCGGAGCGGGCGGGACCGGGCAGGTGCCGCCGGGCCCGACGTGGGGCGCGCGAGCGCACCCCACGACGGCCCCCGCGGCACGGTGTCGTGCTGCCGGGCGTCGGATCGTTTCCGGGGTCGGGCGTGACGGCCTTCGGGGCGGCCCAGGTGTGGGCCCGCGCCCCGGAGCCCGGAGCACCTGGGTGTACTCGGTATGACGTCGGGGCCACCCCGCCGGTTCCCGTGGTCCGCGACACCGTGATCGCGGAACAGGATCCGGGCGTGCGGGCACCCCGCGACTGCCGAACCACCATGGTCTAGCCCCACAACGCGTACGGCAAACGCATTTGATCCGCGCCACCCCGGCGAACCGCTGTGTCGTCGCTCACTCGAGCATCTCACGCTCGGTTCACGTGCTGCGCCGCACGGGTGACGAGGACCCCGCTGCGCCTCGACCGCCGCGACGCCGTGGCCCCCTGACGGGCCGTGTGCCACCATCGGGCGACCCACGACCGGGTGGCGGCCGGCGGGACGGCAGTGAGGGAGGCCGGAGCATGAAGCGCACCCGGCGCACGGCCCGGGACTTCGTCATCTGGGCCGTGGCCACCGGCGGCCTCGTCGCCCTCGTCCTCGGCTGGGGCATCATCGGCGGGATCCTGCTGGCCTTCGCCCTCTACCAGCTGGTCCTCGTGTCCAAGCGCGACGGCGGGCTGTTCGTCGACCAGCGCGCCGCCGATCGGCCGGGCAAGCCCACCGTCGGCTAGGCGGGGGTGCCGCCGGGCGCGGTCGATCGCGAGGATGGCGTGGTGCGCTGCGCGGTGATCGGCGGGACCGGCTACGTCGGCGTGCGCCTGGTCGCCCGGTTGCTCGCCGAGGGCCACGACGTCGCCGTCCTCGTGCGCAGCCCGCACAAGCTCGCCGCCACCGGCTGGGCCGAGCGCGTCGACGTCGTGCCCGGCGACCTGGGCGATCCCGCGGCGATCGCCGCGCTCGTGGCCGGTGCCGACGCCGTGGTGCATCTCGCCCACGCCCTCGAGCGGCCCGACTTCCCCGCGCGCGACCGGGCCGCGGCCCGCGCGGTGAGCGCCGCGGCCGCCGCGGCGGGGGTCCGGCGGATCGTCTACCTCGGCGGGCTCCGGCCGCGGGCGGGCACGGCCTCGCGGCACCTGTCGTCCCGGGCCGAGGTCGCCGACGTCTTCCTCGACGGCCCGGTCCCGACCGCCGCGCTCGAGGCGTCGATCGTCGTCGGCTCGGGCTCGGCGAGCTTCGAGATGATCCGCTACCTCGCCGAGCGCGTCCCCGTCCTGCCGGCGGTGCCGTGGCTCGCGCACCGCACGCAGCCGATCGCGATCGCCGACGTCCTGCACCATCTCGTCGGCGCGCTCGACCTGCCCGCGGACGTCGACCGCCGCTTCGACATCGGCGGGCCGGACGTCCTGAGCTACCTGGAGCTCGTCCGTCGCTACCTGCGCCTGGCCGGGCTGCCGCAGGGCGCCGCCGTCCCGGTGCCCGTGCCGCCCGGGGCGCCGGCGCTCGCGGGCCGGGTGGTCGAGGCGCTCACGCCGTTGTCGCGGCAGCTCGTCACCCCGCTGATCGAGTCGTTGTCGCACGAGCTCGTGTGCGGCGAGGAGGACGTGCTCACGGTGATCGGCCCGCCGCCGGGCGGGCGCACGACCTTCGACGACGCGGTGCGCGCGGCGCTGGGTGCGTCCCGCGACGGCGGGGCGGGGGAGGCACCCGATGACCCCGCGCTGGCGGTCCCCAGCGACCCCGAGGGTTCCGGGGGCGCGGTGTACGCGTGGAGCACCGTCGAGCCGTGCCCCGCGGGCGCCGACGCGCTGTGGGCCGTCGTGGACGGGCTCGGCGGGGACGCCGGCTGGTACACCCCGCCGGGCACCTGGACGGTGCGCGGCTGGGCCGACCAGCTGCTCGGCGGGGTCGGGGCCTACCGCGGGCGCCCGCAGGGCCGGCCCCTGCAGGCCGGCGACGTCGTCGACTCGTGGTGCGTCGAGGCGGTGGAACCGGGCGCGTCGCTGCGCCTGCGCTCCGAGCTGCGCCAGCCCGGGCGGCTGTGGCTCTCACTGCGCGTCGCCCCCGACGTCTCGGGTCGCGGCTCGCACCTGCACCTCGACGTGCGCTTCGCCGCCGCGGGCCTCGCCGGCGTCGCCTACGGCCGCACCCTGCGCGCCACCGCGTCCGCCGTCTTCGGGGCCATGGCCCGGGGGATCACCGCCGCCGCCACGTGAGCGAGGTTCACGGCCAGAGCCGTGAACCTCGCTCACATGGGGGCGGGCAGGAACCGCTCGCGGGCGTCGTGGACGGCGGCGGCGGGGTCCCCGCCGGCCGCCTCGACCGCGGCGCGCTGGCGCACCGAGCCCGTGCCCGAGGCCAGCAGCCGGGCGCAGCCCGCGGCCGCGAGGTCCGCGTCCCCGGCGTCGGCCAGCGCACCCGCCACGTGGTCCTGCAACGCGTTCAGGACCTCCTCGGCCGGCGCCGGCTTGCCCGTGCGCGGGTCCACGAGCTCACCGGTGAGCCCCCAGCGCGCCGCCCGCCAGTGCGCCAGGCGCAGCGCCTCGACGGGTTCGTCGCGCGGGGCCACGCCGTCGCGCCAGTCCCGCGCCGCCGTGGTGACCAGCGCCCGGGCGAGCACCGCCACGAGCACCGCGTCGTCGATCTCGAGCGCCACGTCGGTGACCCGCACCTCGACGGTGCCCAGCTCGCGGGAGAGGCGCGCGTCGAAGTAGACCATCGCCTCGTCGAGCAGCGTGTCCGTCGACAGCATCGCCGCGACGGCCGCGTCGTAGGCGGCGAGCGACCCGAACACGCGCGTGGGCCCCGCCGACGGCCAGCGCGACCAGACGATCGTGCGGTAGCTGGCGTAGCTCGTGTCCCGGCCCCGCCAGCACGGCGAGTTGGCCGCCAGCGCGCGCAGCACCGGCAGCCAGACGCCGATGTGGTCCAGCACCCCGACGCCCTCCTCGAGGGAGCCGACCTCGACGTGCACGTGCTGGCCGCTGGTCAGCTGCGCGGTGGCGATCGCGCCGAAGCGCTCCGCGATGCGCCCGTAGCGCCCGTCGGGCACCGCGGCCGGCTCGGCGCCCTCGTCCGGCGCGACCGGCGAGGTCGCCAGCCCCGCCACGTCCACCCCGGCCGCCCGGGCGGCCTCGCGGGCCTCCCGACGGCGGCGGCGCAGGTCGGCGGCCAGCGCGGCCGCGTCGGCGTGCGGCGCGGTGGCCGTCTCCACCTGCTCGGTGCGCATCTCGCCGTCGAGCTCGCCGTCCGCCTCGTCGCGCACCGCACCGGCCCGGCCGCGCGGTGCCCCGCTCACGGGGTCGACGAGCAGCAGTTCTTCCTCGGCCCCGAACGGGGGCACTCCAGTCATGCTGCGATGTTCCCGTTCCGGCCGCCGCGATCGCCGTCGGGGCCGGGTCCGCTTAGTGTGATCCGTCGTGGGTGACGGCGACGGCTGGGTGGTCTGCGACGCCGGGCACCGGCACTGGGGGCGGTTCGGCGCGGCGGGGCTCCTGCTGCGCCACGCCGAGGACGGCGGGGACGAATGCGTGCTGCTCGCACACCGCGTCTGGTGGAGCCACCACGGGGGCACGTGGGGCATCCCGGGCGGCGCGCGGGACAGCGACGAGACCGCCCGCGAGGCCGCGCTGCGCGAGGCCGTCGAGGAGACCGGGATCGACCCGGAGCGGGTCCGGGTGACCGGCGACACCGTCGACGACCACGGCGGCTGGTCCTACGTCACCGTGCACGCCCGGCTGGACACCGCACGGGCGCCGTTCCTCGAGCCCACCGACGGCGAGGCCACCGAGCTGCGCTGGACGCCGGTGGGCGAGGTCGCGGAGCTGCCGCTGCACCCGGGGTTCGCGGCCTTCTGGACAGGTCGGGAGGCGCCCGAGCGCCTACCGTGAGGCCATGCCTGGACCTGCCCTGCCGGACCCGTCCGACTTCCTCGCCGTCGACGCCGACCTGAGCGCGGAGGAGCGCGACATCCGCGACGCGGTCCGCGACTACGCGGCCGCCGAGCTCAGCCCGCGGATCGCCGAGTGGTACGAGTCGAACACCCTCCCGCGGGACATCGCCAAGGGGCTCGGCGCGCTGGGCCTGCTCGGCATGCACCTCGAGGGCTACGGCTGCGCCGGCACCAACGCCACGAGCTACGGGCTGGCCTGCCGCGAGCTCGAGGCCGTCGACTCGGGGCTGCGCTCGTTCGTCTCCGTGCAGGGGTCGCTGGCGATGTTCGCGATCCACCGCTGGGGTTCCGAGGAGCACAAGCAGCAGTGGCTGCCGCGGATGGCCACCGGCGAGGCGCTCGGCTGCTTCGGGCTCACCGAGGCCGACGCGGGCTCCGACCCGGGGTCGATGCGTACCCGCGCGCGGCGCGACGGGTCCGGCGAGGACGCGGACTGGGTGCTCGACGGGTCCAAGATGTGGATCACCAACGGCACCCTCGCCGACGTGGCGGTGGTGTGGGCGCAGACCGATCCGGACGCCGGGAGCAAGGGCATTCGCGGCTTCGTCGTGCCCACGGACACCCCGGGCTTCGCCGCCAACGAGGTCAAGCACAAGCTGTCATTGCGGGCGTCGCTGACCGCCGAGCTCGTCCTCGAGGGCGTGCGCCTGCCCGCCGACGCGGCGTTCCCCGAGGTGCGCGGGCTCAAGGGACCGCTCTCGTGCCTCAACGAGGCCCGCTACGGCATCCTCTGGGGCGCGGTGGGGGCGGCGCGGACCTGCTACGAGTCGGCGCTGGCGTACGCATGCGACCGCGAGCAGTTCGGGCAGCCGATCGCCGGGTTCCAGCTGACACAGCGCAAGCTCGCCGACATGGTCGTCGCGGTGAACCAGGCCGCGCTGACCGCCGCGCGGATCGGCCGGCTCAAGGACGCCGAGCAGCTGCACCCCGCCCAGGTCAGCCTCGGGAAGATGGCGAACGTCCGCGCCGCGCTCGACGTCGCCCGCACCGCGCGCACCGTGCTGGGCGGCAACGGGATCACCCTCGAGTACCCCGTGTTCCGGCACATGACCAACCTCGAGACCGTGCTGACCTACGAGGGCACCGAGGAGATGCACGCCCTGTCGATCGGGCAGGCCGTCACGGGGATTCCGGCGTTCCGGTAGCCGTCCTCACTCCGGGGGCGCGCACTCCACGCGGTTGCGGCCCCCGTGCTTGGCGGCGTACAGCGCCGCGTCGGCGCTCACCATGAGGCCGTCGAGGTCCTGCGAGCTCTGCGGGTACGACGCGGTGCCGATCGAGGCGGTGAGGCCGGCGACGGTGCCGCCGCCGAGCTCCGTCGAGATGGCCACCTCGCACTCGCTGATGCGCCGCCGGAGGCGCTCGGCGGTGCGTCCGACCTGGTCGGGGTCGGCCTCGGCGAGCAGCACCACGAACTCCTCGCCGCCGAAGCGCCCGACGGCGTCGTAGGGCCGGACCTCCGAGCGCAGGGTGTCGGCCACGGCGCGCAGCACGGCGTCGCCGACGAGGTGGCCGTGGCGGTCGTTGATCGCCTTGAAGGCGTCGAGGTCGACCATGATCACGCCCATCTCGCCGCCGCGCCGGCGCAGGCGCGCGAGCTCGCGGTCGGCCTGGTCGCGCCAGGCCGTGGCGTTCGCGAGGCCCGTCTTCGGGTCGGTGCGCGCGGCGCGGGCGAACTGCTGGAGCAGGAAGCCCCGGTGCATGCCCATCACGGGCACCAGCAGCACCGGCAACAGCCACGGCGCCGTCAGCGCCACGACGGCCAGCGCGGCGCCGAGGGCGAGCGCCCCGAGGCCGATGAGGGTGTCGGTGGGCGACCCCAGGCGCTTCCACCACGGCGTGCCGGGCGCGCTGAGGCAGATCATGAACACCACGAGGCCGTGGTTGACCGTCCACCGCGTCAGGCCCGCGGCCACGAGCACGAGGAGCCCGAGCGGACCGGAGACCTTGGCCAGCAGATCGCCCGGCACCAGCGAGAGCACACCCCACGCCGCGGTCGACGCGAGGAGCACCGTCGCCGCGGAGTACGTCCACCGGTGCGGCACCGGGCGTTGGCTGACCCTCGCCCACCAGTAGGCGAACGTGAGCACGACGAGGACCAGGGCCAGGCCGAGCGGCAGCAGGAAGAGCCCTGCGAAGCTCCAGACCGATTTCAGCTCGATGTAGGGCTGGCCCTCGGCCGCGACCTCGCGTCGCCGCTCGATGCCGCGGGCGATCTCGACGTGGACGACCAGGCCCAGCGCGAGCAGCCCGAGAGTGCGCCAGTCGGCGGCGCCGATCGGCTGGAGCCCCGAGACGGCGACCGACAGGACCACCGCGAGCACGTCGACGACGAGGACGGCGACGACGACCCGCCGCGGTGCCTGCCACAGGCTCCACCGGCGGGGGTCGAGCCGCCGCGGGTCGAACCGGCGGACCGGCGGCTCCGTGACCTCCGCCACACCAGCGGGTCGGTCGGGCCGGGCTCGGCGTGCCAGACGCACCGGGCGCAGGGAATCGGACTTCGGGGACGTCGCGGACGCGGTGCTCACGCGACGTACCGATCGTTTGGAGGGGGCTGCTCCGGACGCGGGAGCGAGAGCGGAGCGGGGGTCGCCGGGACCCCGTCCGGGTTCGCTCGCCGTCACGATGAGTGACCTCCTCCAGGTCAGCAGGGCCGGCGGCGGGCCGATCCTGCCTGCGGAACACGGTACCGAGAGACATCGGATCTCGGCAGCGCGCATCACCCGTTGAGCAGCAATCACTCCCATGGTTGACGCCCAGTCGCCGTCTGGTCACACAAAGCTCCATTGGCGAGCATTCAAGGGCGGATGTGCCGAGGCGTGCGTCCGGATGTGACAGTGCCGTCGCTCTCCGTCAGCGCGGAGAACGTCGGCCGGGTGCACGCCCCGGGGACGCGAGATCCGCCACGCACCGTGTGCGTTGGCCCACGACCGTGATCTCGGGGCCCACCCGACCCGACCGATGCCGAATCCTCTCGAAAGGATCTCCCGTGGCCGACTTGAACCGGCACCGCGACTCCAACTGGCACTACGCCGACTCGAACTGGCACCGCGACTCCAACTGGCACTGACGCGCGCTGATCCGAGGGCCGAGGGGCGCCTCCGCTGCTCCCCACGCAGCGAAGGCGCCCCTCGCTCGCGCCCTACGTCAGCGTGCGCGTCCCCACGGCAGGCGGCGGCTCCTCGTCAGCGCGCGCGGCTCCACGCCGCCGCGCAGGCGACGGCGACGACCACCCCGACGACGCCGGCGATCGCCACCGCGGTCGCCGGTCCCGTGCGTTCGGCCAGCAGGCCGGCGAGGAGCACGCCCACGCCCTGGGTGACGCGCAGGGCGGTGACCGCGAGGCCGAAGGCCTGCCCGCGGTGGGCATCCGGCACGGCGGCGACGAAGGCCGCATTGGCGGGCACCTGGTAGGCACACGCCAGCCCCGAGGCGACCCACAGCGCGATCAGGCCGGCCAGTGGGGGATCGAGCGCCGAGGCCACCAGCGGCACGCAGGAGGCCACCGCCAGGGGGCCGAGCAGGCGGTCGCGCCGCGCGGGTGGCACGAGGCGGGCGAGCACGACGATGCCCAGCGCCGCCCCGAGCGGGTTCGCGGCCAGCAGGAGGCCCACGGCGACCGGCCCGCCACCCAGCGCCGCCGCGTACGGCGCCGCGAGGCCCTCGATCGTCACCACGAACGCCGACACGCAGGCCAGGGCGACGAGCGCCCGCAGGCGCCGGTCGCTCACGACGATGCGGGCGCCGTCACGCAGCCCCGCCCCCGCGCGGACCTCCGGCGCGGCGCTCACCCGCTGCTCGACCACCCCGAACTGCAGGATCGCCGCCGAGAGCACGAACGTCGCGGCGTCGGCCAGCAGCGCGACCGGCACCCCGACCAGCGCGACCAGCGGCCCGCCGAGCGCGAAGCCCAGCACCTGCCCGCTCTGGTACGTCGTGCCCGACACCGCCGAGGCGACGACGTAGCGCTCGCCGTGCAGGACGTGCGGCAGGATCGCCGCCCGCGCCGCCGCGAACGGGGCCGCGAGCAGCTGTCCCGCGACGACGAGGACGCAGAGGCCCCAGAACGGCATCCCGGGCACGGCCATGAGCGCGAGCAGGCCGGCGCGCAGGAGGTCGGTCACCACCATCGTGGCCCGGCGCGGCGCCCGGTCGGCGATGCCCGAGAGCAGGGGGCCGGCGACGAGGTCGGGCAGGAAGGTCAGCGCGTAGGTCAGCGCGGTCAGCCCGGCCGACGCGGTCTCGGTGAAGACGAGGAACGCGAGCGCCACGCGGGCCACCTGGTCGCCGAGCACCGAGAGCAGCTGCGCGACCCAGAGCGCCCGGAACTGGGCGTCGGCGAGGACGTCGACGAAGCGCGCACCGCCGGCGTCCGGCCGGTGCTCGTCGGTCACGGTCCGACGACTCTACGTGCACGACGCGCGACACGCCCGGGATTCGGGGGCACTGGCGCCACACCCGCCTCACGGTGCACACTCCACCGCGGTGTGATCCGCTGGGCCGTCGGTGACGAGGACGTTGGGGAAGGCGCTTCTCGTCGAGCCGGAGGTCAGCAGTGAGCACCCGTGGCGTGGTCTACGTCCACTCGTCGCCGTCTGCGGTCAGCCCGCACGTCGAGTGGGCGATCGCGGGCGTCCTCGACGCCCGTGTCGTACTGGACTGGTCCGCACAGGACGCGGCACCGGGATCGGTACGTGCCGAGTGCACGTGGGTCGGACCCGCGGGCACCGCGGCCCGTTTGGCGACCGCTCTGCGCGCCTGGAGCATGGTGCGCTTCGAGGTCACCGAGGACCCCTCGGCGGGCACCGACGGCGAGCGCTTCAGCCACGTCCCGGGCCTGGGCCTGTGGCACGGGCGGACCAGCGCGAACGGCGACATCGTGCTCGGCGAGGACCAGGTGCGCGCGGCGCTGGCCGGCGCGTCCAGCCGGGAGTCGCTGACCCGGCGCCTCGACGACCTGCTCGGCACCCGCTGGGACGACGCGCTCGAGGAGTTCCGCTTCGCCGGCGACGGCGCCGCGCCGGCGCGGCTGCACCAGGTCGGTTGACCGCTCCCGCCGACCGGGGGACGTCGGGGAGGGCTGGCACGCTGGAGGGCATGCTCGGTCGGTTGCGTGACGGCGACTGGCGCGACCGGCCGCGGCCGACGATCGTCGTGCCCACCGCCCTCGTCGTGCTGCTCGTCGTGCTCGTGGTGGCCGGCGTCCTCCTGGGGACGCGGGCGGCCGAGGTGGGGCGGGCCGCGGTCGGCGACACCGGTCCTGTCCTCGTGGGCGCCGAGCTGCCCGCCGACGGGTCCGCCGGCCCCCCGACGGTCACGCTCTCGCCCTCCGCCGTGGCGCACCCGCGCTCGGCCGCCGTCCGCGACCTCCTCCAGCGCTGGGTCGACGCCCGCAACGCCGGCGACGTCGCGGCCTACCGCGCCACGCTCGCGCCCGGTGCCCGCATCGACCCGACGGTCTTCACCGAGACGGCGCGCACGCAGCGCGTCGGCTCGGTGGTCGTCCGGCGGATCGACCCGGTGGCCGGGGGCGAGCTCGTCGTCCCGCTGGGCTACGTGACCACCCAGGACCCGGCGGTCGCTCCGGCGGACGTGCGCGTCCCGCGCCTGTGCTGGCAGGTCAGCGCCGTCGTCACCCAGACCGGCGACGAGCCCCGTCTCGTCGACCCGAGGCCCGGGAGCCAGCTCCGGACACCCTGCTGAGCGCTCGTCCTCAGGCCGGGGTGAACGCGAGGCAGACGTTGTGGCCGCCGAAGCCGAACGAGTCGCTGATCGCGGCGTCGAGCGTCATCTTGCGGGCCTCGCCGGACACGACGTCGAGGGTGACGTCCGGGTCGAGCTCCTCGAGGTTCGCGGTCGGCGGCACGAGGCCCTCGCGCACCGAGAGGATCGTCGCGATCGCCTCGACCGCACCGGCCGCGCCGAGGAGGTGGCCCAGCGAGCCCTTGGGCGCGGTGAGCACCGGGTGGTCGCCGATCGCCTTCTTCACCGCGACCGTCTCGGCCACGTCGCCGACGTTGGTGGCCGTCGCGTGGCAGTTCACGTGGCCCACGTCGGCGGGGTCGAGGCCCGCCGTGCGCAGGGCGGCCGCGACGGCGCGGGACTGGCCCGTCCCCTCGGGGTCGGGCGCGGTGATGTGGTACGCGTCGGCGCTGGTGCCGATGCCGGCGAGGCGCCCGTGCACGGTGGCCCCGCGGGCCTGCGCGAACTCCTCGCGCTCGAGCACCACCATGCCCGCGCCCTCGCCGAGCACGAAGCCGTTGCGGCCGGTGTCGAACGGCCGCGACGCGCGCTCGGGCTCGTCGTTGCGCAGCGCCATGGTCCGGGCCTGGCTGAAGCCCGCCAGGGTGATCGGCGCGATACACGCCTCGGTGCCGCCGGCGACGACGACGTCCACCTCGTTGGCCTGGAGCATACGCCAGCCCCACGCGAGGGCCTCGGCGCCGGACGCGCAGGCCGACACCGGCGCGTGGACGCCCGCGGCCGCGCCGAACTCGAGCCCCACGTGCGCCGCGGGCCCGTTCGGCATCAGCATCGGGATGGTCAGGACCGCGACCTTGCGCAGGCCCTGCTGCTCGAGCAGGTCGTCCTGGCCCAGCAGCGTCAACGCTCCGCCGATGCCGGTGCCGACGATCACCGCGAGGCGCAGCGCGTCGACCTTGGGTGAGCCGTCCTCCAGCGACGGGTAGTCGCCGAGGTCGGCGTGAGCCCACGCCTCGCGAGCGGCGATGATCGCGGTCTGCTCGCTGCGGTCGAGACGGCGGGCCTCGACGCGCTTGATGACGTCGGCCGGCTCGGTGGCGAGCTGCGAGGCGATCTTCACCGGCAGCTCGAACCGGTCGACCCATTCCTCCTCGATGGGGCGGACGCCGCTGCGACCGGCCAGGAGGCCGTCCCAGGTGGTCGCCACGTCGCCGCCGAGCGGGGTCGTCGCTCCCATACCGGTGACGACGACCCCCTGGCCGGTGGCGCTCACGAGTGGTTCGAGATGTAGTCGACGGCGTCCTGGACGGTGGTGAGCTTGGCCAGCTCGTCGTCGGGGATCTTGACGCCGAACTTGTCCTCGGCCTGGACGGCGATCTCGACCATCGACAGGGAGTCGATGTCGAGGTCGTCGACGAACGACTTCTCGGAGGTGACCTCGGCGGCGTCGACGCCGGCGACCTCCTCCACGATGCTCGCCAGGTCGGGCAGGATCTCTTCGTTGGTCGCCACGGGCTCCCTTTCTCGTGTCTCGACGGTTCGTGGTGCGCGGTTGCGCACCGTAGGACAGGTCAGGGCAGGACGGTCACGGCAGGACGGTCACGGCAGGACCACGACCTGTGCCGCGTACGACAGGCCGGCGCCGAAGCCGACCAGCAGCGCGACGTCGCCGGACTTCACGCGCCCGGCACCCCGCATGTGGTCGATCGCCATCGGGATCGAGGCCGACGAGGTGTTGCCGGAGTACTGGATGTCGTCGGCGACGCGCAGGTCGTCGCGGCCCCCGCTCTGGCGCAGGCGTTTGGCGATCGCCTCGACGATGCGCAGGTTGGCCTGGTGGGGCACCAGCACGTCGATGTCCGACGGCGACAGCCCCGCGGCCTCCACCGCGCGCAGGGCGACCGGCGCGATCTTCGTGGTGGCCCAGCGGAACACCGCCTGGCCCTCCTGGCGCAGCGCGTCGGTCTCGTCGATGTGGATGGTCGAGACGAGATCGCCGGCCGCGCCCCAGATGACGGGCCCGACGCCGACCTCCTCCTCGGTGGCCGCCGGACCGACCACGGCCGCACCCGCGCCGTCGGCGAAGATGATGCAGGTCGAGCGGTCGTTCATGTCGAGCCAGTCGGAGAGCTTCTCCGACCCGATGACCAGGACGTGCTTCGCCGTGCCCGAGCGGATCATGTCGCCGGCGAGTCCCGTGCCGTAGCAGAAGCCGGCGCAGGCGGTGTTGAGGTCCATCGCGCCGATGCCGTTGACCCCGATGCGGTCCGCGGTCTGGGCGGCGGCGTTGGGGATCGGCTTCAGCATGGTGCAGGTCGCGACGATCACCGCATCGAGGTCGGTGGGGGAGAGGCCGGCGTCGGCCAGGGCCTTCGACCCGGCCTCGACGCCCATCGAGACCACCGAGTCCTTCTCCGCGGCGAAGCGGCGCTCGACGATGCCGACGCGGCTCTGGATCCACTCGTCGTTGGTCTCCACGATCTTCTCGAGGTCGTGGTTGGTGACGACGCGGTCGGGCTGCATGCTGCCGAGCCCGAGGATGCGCGCGCCGGCGGCCTGCGGGGTGAGCTGGAGCCTCACGCGCCGCCCCCGATCTCCTCGACGACCTTCCGCAGGTCGTCCGGGGTGTTGACGTTGTGGGTAGCGGTGCCCTTGAGGGCACGCTTGACCATCCCGGTGAGCGTGCCGGCCGGCGTCAGCTCGATGGCGGCGTCGACCCCCCGATCGCGCAACGTGTCCATGCAGGCGTCCCACCGCACCGAGCGGGTCACCTGGGCGACGAGACGGTCGAGCAGCTCCCCGCCGTCGGTGACGACGGCGCCGTCGGCGTTCTGGACCAGCGTCAGCGACGGGTCGGCGGGGGCGAGCTCGTCGCGGTGCTCGCTCACCCACGCACCGAGCGCCTTCTCGGCGGGCTCCATGAAGCGGGTGTGGAACGCGCCCGCGACCGAGAGGGGGCGGACCCGCGCCCCCTCGGGTGGCTCGGCGACGAGCTCGTCGACGGCCTCGGCGCGCCCGGCGGCGACGATCTGACCGGAGCCGTTGCGGTTGGCGGGCTCGAGGTCGAGCTCGGCGAGCCGGGCGAGCACGGCGTCCGCGTCGCCACCGAGGACCGCGGCCATCGTCGTCGGCTCCTGCGCGCAGGCGGCGGCCATCTCCCGGCCGCGGACGGCGGCCAGCGCCACGGCCTGCTCGGCGTCGATGACCTCGGCGATCGCGGCGGCGGCGAGCTCGCCCACGGAGTGCCCCGCGACCACGGCGTCGTCGGGGACGGTGACCTCGAGGCGGAGCTGGTCCCAGGCCAGCAGGGCCGAGGCGACGAGCAGCGGCTGGGTCACCGCGGTGTCCTCGATGGCCGCGGCGTCGGCCTCGGCGCCGAGGTGGACGAGGTCGAGCCCGGCGGCGTCCGAGAACGCCTCGAGGCGCCCGCGGGCCTCCGGACGGTCGAGCCACGGAGCGAGCATGCCCGGCTTCTGGGCGCCCTGACCGGGGGCGAGGATCGCGATCACGGAGCCACCTCATCACGGCGCGACGTCGGGCCGAAGGCATCGGGGCGACGAAGTCGGGTCCGTCGCGCTTGTGGAGTTCCCACAATGCGCCCCGTCACACACCCGCCGGCTGTCCGGTCTGGATGTCGGTCGTCCCTGGTCAGGGCGCTGCGGGGCCGGTGGGGTCGTGCAGACGGTCGAGGCTGAGCGCCAGCCGCAGCACCAGCGCGCCCCGTGCCTCGCCGGGATGGAGCCCCGTGACCTCCGACACCCGGCGCAGCCGGTAGCGCACCGTGTTGGGGTGGACGTACAGGCGGCGGGCCGCGGCCTCGAGCACGCCGGCGACGTCGAGGTAGCACTCCACGGTGGCCGCGAGCTCGGCGCCCGCCTCGCGCAACGGGGCGGCGACCTCGCGGCGCAGCTGCGCGACGGCCTCGGCGTCGCCGTCGAGCACCCGCTCGGGCAGCAGGTCGTCGGCGGCCACCGGGCGCGGGGCGCCGGGCCACGCCCGCACGGCGCGGTGTCCGGCGAGCGCCCGGGCCGCGCTGCGGTGGGCGTCGGTCAGGCCCGACACCGTGGGCCCGGCGACCACCGGCCCGGGCCCGAACGACGCCGACAGGTCCTCCAGCGGGGCGCCCGGCCCGGCAATCATGACGACCCGGGCGCCGTGCGTCCCCAGCAGCACCGTCGCCCCGGCGCGGTTCGCCACCCGGCGCACCGCGTGCAGGGGGTCGGGCGGCTCCTCCGCGGGCGGGTCGCCCACGAGCACCGTCGCCTCGGCCGCCGGGTCCCAGCCCAGCGCCGACGCCCGCGACAGCAGCGTCTCCTCGGCCTCGCCGCGCACCACGGCGTCCACCACGAGCGCCTCGAGCCGCGCGTCCCACGCGCCACGGGCCTCGGCGGCGCTGGCGTAGACGGTGGCCGCGGAGAACGCCACCTCGCGCCCGAAGCGCAGCACCGCGTGCACCAGGGCGCCGCGCTCGGCGTCGTCGGCACCCAGCGGCGGGATGTGCTCCTCGAACACCGCGATGGCGATGCGCACGAGCTCGACGGTCTGGCGCAGCGTGACCCGCCGGGCGAGGTCGAGCGGGGCGCTGCGGAACGCCTCGGCGGTCAGGCGCGGGGTGGCGTCGGGGTCGCGCAGCCAGGCGACGAAGTTGGCGGCGCCGGTCTGGGTGACGAGCAGGACCCCGCTGCGCTGCTCCGCGGTCAGCCGGGCGAACCACGGCAGGCGCTCGGCCATCGCCGCCACCCCGGCCGCGGCGACGTCCCCGGACGCGCGCTCCAGGCGGCGCAGGGTGGCGGCGCGCACGGCGCCGCTACCGCGCCGGCCCGGCCCCGCGGACCCCACCGCCGCGACGCCCGTCATGGACCGCGGGAGACGGAGCGCAGCAGAGCTCGACCCATGAGGGGAGCATGGCACGGATGCCGACCGTGCGACCCCTGCTGCGCAGCGATCGTCCCGTGAGCGAGGGCGGGGGCGTGACCTCGCGCCACGGCCTGTCCTTCGGCGCCCACTACGACCCGGAGCGCACGTCGTTCGGCGCCCTCGTGGCCCACAACGACGACGAGCTCGCCCCGGGCGTCGCCTACGGGGCCCACGAGCACCGCGACGTCGAGATCGTCGCGTGGGTGGTCGACGGGACGATGGTGCACACCGGCCCCGACGGGGAGGAGACCCGCGTGCCGGCGGGCACGCTGCAGCACCTCGTGGCCGGCACCGGCTGGCACCACGACGAGCGCGCCACCGCCGACGCCGGCGTGCACCTCGTGCAGATCTGGGTGACGCCCGGCATGGACGACCCGCCGCCCGGCCCGCCGGCGCTGACCCACCACCGCCCCGACCTCGACGCCGGCCCGTTCGTCCTCGCCGTGCGGCGCCCCGGGGTGACGGTGACCGTCGCCCGCCTCGGCGCGGGCGAGACGTGGGCACCTGCCGACGGCGCGTTCCGCCACCTGCACGTGGCCCGGGGCGCGCTGGCCGACCCGGCGGCCGGGCCCGGCGACGCCCTCGAGGTGACCGGCGCCGGGCCGGTGGCGCTCCACGCCGGCCCCGAGGGCGCCGAGCTGATCGTCGTCACCACCGGCTGAGCGCACGGGGGTCCGCGGGTGGTCGAGCGAGGGACGCCTTGGGTGCGTGGGACGCAGCGGGGGCGCCCCTCGTTGCGGGAGGGGGCGCGCCTCGGGGTGCCCGGGTCGTGGAGCGAGGGACGCCTCGGGTGCGTGGGACGCAGCGGGGGAGTCCCTCGCTCGCACGACGAGGCGCACCAGCAGGCACCCCGGACACACGACGGGGGCGGCGCGTCTCCCGACGCACCGCCCCCGATCTCGTGCGAGGTGACTCCGCTGAGTCCTTACAGCGGCGTGACCTGAACGGCCTGCAGGCCCTTCTGGCCCTGCTCGACGTCGAACGAGACGCGCTGACCCTCGTCCAGGGTGCGGAAGCCGCGCGCCTGGATGGCCGAGTAGTGGACGAACACGTCAGCGCCACCACCGTCGGGAGCGAGGAAGCCGAAGCCCTTCTCGCTGTTGAACCACTTGACGGTGCCTTCTGCCATTCCTGCTCCTCATACCGATGTCCCGAGGCGTCGATCAGCCCCGACCTTCAGATCCGCCGCTGGGGCCGGTGGCCCCGTACGTCGGAGTCGCATCGCCCGGGTCGTCCGGAGACGTCCGGGCGGTGTGACGGCGACAGCCTATCCGGAAGGACGGGGTGGCTCACCAGCCCCGACGACGAACCCCGCGACGAACGGTCACGAGAGGGTCACGGAGAGGGTCACGCCACCCCCGAGTCCGAGGTCTGCGGACCGGCGGCCTGCGGGTCGTCGATCTTGTACTGCTCGGCGGCCCGGACCACCGTGTCGTGGCCGACCTCGCCGCGACGGGCGAGGGCGGCGAGCACGCCGACGGTGATGTTCTCGGCGTCGACCCCGAAGTGGCGGCGTACCGCCGGGCGGGTGTCCGAGAGCCCGAACCCGTCGGTGCCGAGCACCGAGAAGTCGCCGGGCACCCACGGGCGGATGAGGTCGGGGACCGCCTTCATCCAGTCCGACACCGCGAGCACCGGGCCGGCGGCGTCGGCGAGGGCCCGGGTGAGGTACGGCGTGCGGGGGTCGGCGCCGGGGTGGGCGTGGTTGTGGTCGTCGCACTCGACGCCGTCGCGGCGCAGCTCGGTCCACGACGTCGCCGACCACACGTCGGCCTGCACGCCCCACTCCTCGGCGAGCATCCGCTGGGCCTCCAGCGCCCACGGCATGGCGACGCCCGAGGCGAGGATCTGCGCGCGCGGGCCCGGGCCGCCGGGGGCCTGCGCGTAGCGGTAGAGCCCGCGCAGCAGCCCGTCGACGTCGAGGCCCTCGGGCTCCTTGGGCTGCTGGTAGGGCTCGTTGTAGACCGTCAGGTAGTACGAGACGTTCGGGTCGCGGTGCGGGTCGGGCTCGCCGTACATCCGGTTCAGCCCGTCACGCACGATGTGCCCGATCTCGAAGGCGTACGCCGGGTCGTAGGTGACGATGCCGGGGTTGGTCGCCGCGAGCAGGATCGAGTGGCCGTCGTTGTGCTGCAGGCCCTCGCCGACCAGCGTCGAGCGGCCGGCGGTGGCGCCCAGGTAGAAGCCGCGCGCCATCTGGTCGGCCGCCGCCCAGATGCCGTCGCCGGTGCGCTGGAACCCGAACATCGAGTAGAAGATGTAGATCGGGATCATCGGCAGGTCGTGGGTGGCGTACGACGTCCCCACCGCCGTGAACGAGGCCACCGACCCGGCCTCGTTGATGCCCTCGTGGAGCAGCTGGCCGGACTCGGACTCGCGGTAGGCCAGCAGCTGGTCGTGGTCGACCGAGGTGTAGAGCTGGCCCTGCGGGTTGTAGATCTTCAGGTTGGAGAAGAACGAGTCCATCCCGAAGGTCCGCGCCTCGTCCGGGATGATCGGGACGACGCGCTTGCCGATCTCGGCGTCGCGGGTGAGCTCCTTGACCAGACGGACGAACGCCATCGTCGTGGCGATCTCCTGCTTGCCCGAGCCGCGCTTGACGACGTCGTAGGCCTTGTCGCCCGGCAGCACCAGCGGCTTGTTGCGCGCCCGCCGCTCCGGCAGCGGGCCGCCGAGCTGGCGCCGGCGGTCGAGCATGTACTCGATCTCCGGGGCGTCGGCGCCCGGGTGGTAGTACGGCGGCAGGTACGGGTCGCGCTCCAGCTCGGCGTCGCTGATCGGCACGCGGACCTCGTCGCGGAACGTCTTGAGGTCGTCGAGGGTCAGCTTCTTCATCTGGTGGGTCGCGTTGCGGCCCTCGAACGTGGGGCCGAGCGTGTAGCCCTTGATCGACTTGGCGAGGATGACCGTCGGCTGTCCCTGGTGCTCCATCGCCGCCTGGTAGGCCGCGTAGACCTTGCGGTAGTCGTGGGCGCCGCGCTTGAGGTTCCAGACGTCCTCGTCGGTCATGTTCGCGACGAGTTCCTTGGTGCGCGGGTCGCGCCCGAAGAAGTGCTCGCGGACGTAGGCGCCGTCGTTGGCCTTGTAGGTCTGGTAGTCGCCGTCCGGGGTGTTGTTCATCAGGTTGATCAGCGCGCCGTCGCGGTCGGCGTGCAGGAGCTTGTCCCACTCCCGGCCCCAGATGACCTTGACGACGTTCCACCCGGCACCGCGGAAGAACGACTCCAGCTCCTGGATGACCTTCCCGTTGCCGTGCACCGGGCCGTCGAGGCGCTGCAGGTTGCAGTTGATGACGAAGGTCAGGTTGTCCAGGCCCTCGGCCGCCGCGACGTGGATGGCTCCGCGCGACTCGGGCTCGTCCATCTCGCCGTCGCCGAGGAACGCCCAGGTGTGCTGCCGGGAGGTGTCCTTCATCCCGCGGTTGTGCAGGTACCGGTCGTAGCGCGCCTGGTAGATCGCGCCGATGGGACCGAGGCCCATCGAGACCGTCGGGTGCTCCCAGAACCACGGCATCAGCCGCGGGTGCGGGTACGACGGCAGGCCGCCGCCCGGGCCGGCGTGGCTGAGCTCCTGGCGGAACCCGTCGAGGTGCTGCGCGCCCAGACGGCCCTCGAGGAAGGCGCGGGCGTAGATGCCGGGGGAGGCGTGGCCCTGGATGAAGACGTGGTCGCCGCCGCCGGGGTGGTCCTTGCCGCGGAAGAACCAGTTGAAGCCGACCTCGTAGAGGCTCGCCGCGGACGCGTAGGTGGAGATGTGCCCGCCGACCCCGACCCCGGGGCGCTGCGCGCGGTGCACCATCGCGGCCGCGTTCCACCGGATCCACGCCCGGTAGCGCCGCTCGGTCTCCTCGTCGCCGGGGAACCAGGGCTCCTGGTCGGTGGGGATCGTGTTGACGTAGTCGGTGGAGTACAGGGACGGCACCGACACCCGGCGCTCCCGGGCGCGCTGGAGCAGCTGCAGCATGATGTAGCGCGCCCGCTGCTCGCCCTGCCCCTCGAGCATCGCGTCGAACGACTCGATCCACTCCGAGGTCTCGTCGGGATCGATGTCCGGCAGGTGCGAGGACAGACCGTCCCGGATGATGTGGACCCGTCCGTTGTTCGCGGTCCCGGTGCCCTTCTGGGTGGTCACGATCCAACTCCCTCGTCGCTGGGTGGTCCGACGGCTGCCCGACGGGCGGGGCCGGGCCCGGATCGCGGGCCGGTTCGGAACCGATTCTGCCCGGTCGTGCCCGGGGTCGCTGCACCATCGTCACCCGGCGTGCCCTGTCCGTCACGTCTACCGAGCGGTAGCGGCGCTGCGGGCGTCCCGGGCGCTTCCAGCGTGGCTGGTTGCGTCCGGCGCGACAGCCGTGTTCGCTGAACGCCTCGAACGGCGGACGCGGGCGCGGAGCCCCGGGGACGAAGAGGGGGACGGGCGTGGTCGCGGCCACGGGAGACTCGGACAAGTCCGATCTCGCCGGCAAGCTCGGCATCGAGCCGGGGATGATCGTGCAGGAGCTGGGCTGGGATTCCGACGTCGACGAGGAGGTCCGGTCCGCCATCGAGGACCGGTGCGGCGAGGACCTGCTCGACGAGGACGCCCAGGAGGTCGTCGATGTCGTCCTCCTCTGGTGGCGCGAGGGCGACGGCGACCTGGTCGACACCCTCGTCGACGCCCGCTCGCCGCTGACGGAGAACGGCGTCGTCTGGGTGCTCACGCCCAAGACCGGCACCGACGGGCACGTCGAGCCCTCCGACATCGCCGAGGCGGCCCCCACCGCCGGGCTGTCGCAGACCTCGAACGTCAGCATCTCCGACGCCTGGGTCGGCACCCGCCTCGTCGCCCCGAAGGCCTCCGCCCAGCGCCGCCGCTGAACTTTGCGCTCCGCGCTCGTGCGTGCTTGCCCGTGCCCTGGCACGGGCACGCGCTCACACCCTTGACCGCCGGTGCACGGGCGAGCCCCCGACCGGTGGTCGCTCGCTAGGCTGGCCGGGTTTCGGTCACCCGGACGGACAGGAGACAGGACCCCATGACGGTCGAGGTGGGCTCACCGGCCCCCGACTTCACGCTCAAGAACCAGGACGGCCAGGAGATCTCCCTCGGGGACTTCAAGGGCCAGAAGGCCGTCCTGCTCGTGTTCTACCCGTTCGCGTTCTCCGGCATCTGCACCGGCGAGCTCTGCTCGGTGCGCGACGACCTCTCGTCGTTCCAGAACGACGACGTCCAGGTCCTCGCCATCTCGTGCGACCCTGTGGAGTCGATCCGGGCCTGGGCGCGCCAGGAGGGCTACGAGTTCCCGCTGCTCAGCGACTTCTGGCCCCACGGCGCGGTCGGTGAGTCCTACGGCGTGTTCAGCTCCGACCTGGGCTTCTCCTTCCGCGGCACGTTCCTGATCGACAAGGACGGGATCGTGCAGTTCCTCGAGCGCAACGGCCCCGGCGACGCCCGCGACCAGCAGGGCTGGCGCGACGCGTTGCAGGATCTCGCGGCGTAGCTCCCTGCCGGAGCGAACGCGCTGTTCGCTGCTTCTAGGCGCGCGAACTCCCCGTTCGCTCCGGTTCCCGGGCGCGTAGCTCAGCGGAAGAGCAACGGCCTTACAAGCCGTCGGTCGCAGGTTCGAATCCTGCCGCGCCCACCCTCACCGTCGGGTCCCCGACCTGAGCACGCCGGCGTGTGCCGACGACACGAGCGCTCCGAGCGCGGCCGCGGCCTGCGCCGCGGTAGCCGCCGATCGCGACGGCCGTCGGCGCCGCGCCGGCCCGCAAGCGCTCGTCTGCGAGGATCTCCTCGCGACCTGCGCGATCGCGTCGCGGCCGGAACTGGTCGCCGCGTGTCGGCGTGCACACCGGGCTCGCCGGAAGCAGATCGTCACGCTGCGGCGAGCATCCGCCCACGCCGAGTTCGCCGCACGTCTCGACGTGGCGAGCTTCCCCTGGTACGAGCTACGCATGGGCCGCAGCCGTGCTCCGTCCGTACTCGGGGCCCGGTCCTCGTCGCCCTGCTCGACCACCACGCCGACGCACGGCTGAACAACACGCCGTCGGCGGGGTCCGACACCGACACCATGCTGCTCGAACGCCGACGACCACTGCCGCACCCGGTCACCCGGTGTCGGGAGCGGGCCCGGATGGTCGAGCAGCTGACCGGATGCGCGACGGGAGACCGTCCAGGAGGCCGCGATGCCCGAGATCGATGATCCCGACCCCGAGGGCACCGAGGAGTGGCGCGAGGCGCTCGGGTCCGTCCTCGCCGTCGAGGGTCCCGATCGGGTCCACGCCCTCCTCGACGAGTTGATCGGCGACGCCCGGGCGGCGGGGGCGCCGGTGCCGTTCTCGGCGACCACGCCCTACGTCAACACGATCCCGGTCGAGCAGGAGCCTCCGCACCCGGGCGACCGCGCCGTCGAGCACCGCATCCGCTCGGCGATCCGGTGGAACGCGATCGCGATGGTGCTGCGCGCGAACAAGGAGTCCTCCGAGCTCGGCGGGCACATCGCGAGCTTCCAGTCCGCCGCGACGCTCTACGACACCGGCTTCCAGCACTTCTGGCACGCGCCCTCGACCGACCACGGCGGCGACCTGGTGATGATGCAGGGACACTCCTCGCCCGGCATCTACGCGCGCGCCTTCCTCGAGGGCCGCCTGACCGAGGAGCAGCTCGACGCCTTCCGCCAGGAAGCCGGTGGCAACGGCCTGTCGTCGTATCCGCACCCGTGGCTGATGCCGGACTTCTGGCAGTTCCCGACGGTCTCGATGGGCCTCGGGCCGCTGATGGCGATCTACCAGGCCCGATTCCTCAAGTACCTGCAGGGCCGGGGGCTGGCCGAGACCGAGAACCGGCACGTGTGGGCGTTCCTGGGTGACGGCGAAATGGACGAGCCGGAGTCGCTGGGCGCGATCTCCCTGGCGGGCCGGGAGCACCTGGACAACCTGATCTTCGTCGTGAACTGCAACCTGCAGCGCCTGGACGGGCCGGTGCGCGGCAACGGCAAGATCATCCAGGAGCTGGAGGGCATCTTCCGGGGCGCCGGGTGGAACGTCGTCAAGGTCATCTGGGGGAGCCGTTGGGACGAGCTCCTCGCCGCGGACACCACCGGCCGGCTCCACCAGCTCATGGAGGAGACGGTCGACGGCGAGTACCAGACGTTCAAGTCCCGGGACGGCGCCTACGTCCGCGAGCACTTCTTCGGCCGCTACCCGGAGACCGCGGCGATGGTCGAGGACTGGAGCGACGACGAGATCTGGGCGCTGACGCGCGGCGGGCACGACCCGTCGAAGATCTACGCGGCGTACGCGGCGGCGGTGGCCGAGCCCGACCGGCCGACGGTCGTCCTCGCCAAAACCGTCAAGGGCTACGGCATGGGCGAGGCCGGCGAGGGCCAGAACATCTCGCACCAGCAGAAGAAGATGGCCCAGGAGAACCTGCGGCTGTTCCGGGACCGCTTCGACCTGGCGATCGCCGACGAGGCCATCGAGTCGCTGCCCTATCTGCGCTTCGAGCCCGACAGCGAGGAGGGCATCTACCTCCGCAAGCACCGCGAGGCCCTCGGCGGCTCGCTGCCCACGCGGCGCCGCACGTCGCAGGCCCTCGAGGTCCCGGAGCTCTCGGCCTTCGGCGCCCAGCTCGCGGGCTCCGGCGACCGCGAGAACTCGACGACCATGGCGTTCGTCCGCGTGCTGAACACGCTGCTGCGGGACAAGAAGATCGGCGAGCGGATCGTGCCGATCGTTCCGGACGAGTCGCGCACGTTCGGCATGGAGGGCATGTTCCGCCAGTTCGGGATCTTCTCCCGCGTCGGGCAGCTCTACACGCCGGAGGACGCCGGCCAGCTGATGTTCTACAAGGAGGCCGAGAACGGCCAGCTCCTCCAGGAGGGCATCAACGAGCTGGGCGCGATGTCGTCGTGGATCGCCGCGGCGACGTCGTACTCCACCAGCGACACGCCGATGATCCCGTTCTACATCTACTACTCGATGTTCGGGTTCCAGCGGGTCGGCGATCTCGCGTGGGCTGCGGGCGACCTGCGGGCGCGCGGGTTCCTGCTCGGCGGCACCGCCGGGCGCACCACGCTCAACGGCGAGGGCCTGCAGCACCAGGACGGGCACTCGCACGTGTTCTCGTCGGTGATCCCCAACTGCGTGTCCTACGACCCGACCTTCGCCTACGAGGTCGCGGTGATCGTCCAGGACGGGTTGCGGCGGATGTACGTCGAGCAGGAGGACGTCTACTACTACCTGACCCTGATGAACGAGAACTACGTGCACCCCGCCATGCCCGACGGTGTGGAGGAGGGGATCGTCCGCGGCCTGTACCTGTTCCACGAGGGCACGGAGCGGGCGGGTGAGGGCGCCGCCACGTCGGGGGGACGGAAGGGTCGCGCGAAGCAGGAGCCGCGGGTCCAGCTGATGGGCTCGGGGACGATCCTGCGCGAGGTGATCGCCGCCGCGGAGATGCTCGAGGCCGACTGGGGCGTCGTCGCGGACGTGTGGAGCGCACCGAGCTTCACCGAGCTGCGCCGCGACGGCATCGACGTCGCGCGCTGGAACATGCTGCACCCCACCGAGGCGCCCCGGCTCTCGTGGGTCGAGCAGTGCCTGGCCGACCGCCCGGCGGGCCCGGTCGTCGCGGCGACGGACTACGTGCGGGCCTTCCCCGACCAGATCCGCGAGTGGGTCTCCGACCGGCACTACGTGGTGCTGGGCACCGACGGCTTCGGACGTTCGGACTACCGCCGGGCGCTGCGCGACTTCTTCGAGGTCGACCGCCGCTACGTCGTCGTCGCGGCCCTGTCCGCGCTGGCCCGCGACGGCGCCGTCACGCCCGAGCGGGTCGCCGAGGCCATCGATCGCTACGGCATCGACCCCGAGCGCCCCAACCCCGCCCACGTCTGACCCGCCCACCCCTGCTGGAGAGGCGCCCTCATGTCTGCCCCCACCACGACGCAGGTCGAGGTCCCCGACATCGGCGACTTCACCGACGTCCCGATCATCGAGCTGCACGTCGCGGTCGGCGACGTCATCGCCGTCGACGATCCGCTGGCCACGCTCGAGTCCGACAAGGCGACGATGGACGTCCCGTCCTCGCATGCGGGACGCGTCACCGAGGTGCTGGTGTCCGTCGGGGACACCGTCAGCCAGGGCACCCCGGTGGTGCGCCTCGACGCCGCCGAGGGCGAACCCGCGCAGGACGGCCCGACCGAGTCCGACGCCCCGGTGCCGCGGGATGCGCCCGCGGCGGCCGACGCCGAGGTCACGGCGCAGGAGCCGGCCACCGAGACGGGCACCGAGACGGGCACCGGGACGGGCACCGGGACCACGGCGCCGGCACCGAGCCAGGCGCCGTCGTCGAACGGGTCGGGCGGACCGGGACTCCCGGTGCACGCCGGGCCGAGCGTGCGCAAGCTGGCCCGGGAGTTCGACGTCGATCTCGGGCAGGTCCCGGCCACCGGGCCGAAGGGACGGATCACCAAGTCCGACCTGCTGAACTACGTGCGCGGGCCCTCACCCGCCCCGGCGGCGCCGGCTCCGGCCGCGCCGTCCGGCGGCGCGGGCATCCCCGAGATCCCGGCCCAGGACTTCAGCAGGTTCGGCCCGACCGAGACCCAGCCGCTCTCACGGATCACGCGCATATCCGGGCCGTTCCTGCACCGCTCGTGGCTGAACGTCCCGCACGTCACGCACAACGACGACGCCGACATCACCGACACCGACCGCTTCCGCAAGGAGCTCGACACCCAGGCCAAGGCCGATCCTTCCGGGGCCTACCGCGTCACCCTGCTCGCGTTCCTCATGAAGGCCGCGGTGTCGGCCCTCAAGGCCTACCCGACGCTCAACAGCTCGCTGAGCCCCGAGAAGGACGCGCTGATCCTCAAGCGCTACTTCCACATCGGCGTCGCCGTCGACACCCCCGGCGGGCTCGTCGTGCCCGTGATCCGCGACGTGGACCGCAAAGGGATCGTCGAGCTGTCGAAGGAGCTGGGGGAGGTGTCCGCCCGCGCCCGCGACGGCAAGCTCACCGCCGACGACATGAGCGGCGGCACGTTCACGATCTCCAGCCTCGGCGGGATCGGTGGCACCGCGTTCACCCCGATCGTCAACGCGCCGGAGGTCGCGATCCTCGGCGTCGTGCGCTCGCGCGTGTCGCCGGTCTGGGACGGCGAGGCGTTCGTGCCGCGCACGCTGCTTCCGCTGTGCCTGTCCTACGACCACCGCGTCATCGACGGGGCGCTGGCCGCGCGCTTCACCCGGCACCTCGCCCACACCCTCGGCGACGAACGCCGCCTCCTGCTCTGACGACCTCCGGGAGAACCTGCCGTGGCTGACACCGTCGTCGTCGAGGTCCCCGACATCGGCGACTTCACCGACGTCCCCGTCATCGAGGTCCACGTCGCCGTGGGCAGTGAGGTGGCCCTCGACGAGCCGCTGCTGACCCTCGAGTCCGACAAGGCCACGATGGACGTCCCGGCCGAGGTGGCCGGGACGGTCACCGAGGTGCGCGTCGCGGTGGGCGACACCGTCTCGCGGGGCACGCCGATCCTGGTCGTCGCGCCGAGCGAGGACGCTCCGACGTCGACACCGCCGTCGACCCCGCCACCCGTGCGCAAGACGACGACGGCGGCGGACAAGCCCGCCGCCGAGCAGACGGTGCCGGTGGCGCCGTCACCCTCCTCGGACGGGCGGGAGGACGTGCACGTCGGCCTGCTCGTGCTCGGCGCCGGCCCCGGCGGCTACACCGCGGCGTTCCGGGCCGCCGACCTCGGGCTCGAGGTCATGGTCGTGGACGCCCGCGACACGCTCGGCGGGGTCTGTCTCAACGTCGGCTGCATCCCGTCGAAGGCGCTGCTGCACGCGGCCAAGGTCATCGCCGAGACCAAGGAGATGAGCGAGCACGGGCTCAAGTTCACCGCGCCGGAGATCGACCTCGGCGCGCTGCGCAGCTGGAAGGACGGCGTGGTCGGCCGGCTCGTCGGCGGCCTCGCCGGGCTGGCGAAGCAGCGGAAGGTGACGACCGTGCAGGGGCACGGCCGTTTCGTGTCCGCGCACCGCGTCGAGGTCACCACGACCGACGGCACGACGACCGTCGTCGGGTTCGACCAGGCCATCGTCGCGGCCGGCTCCGAGCCCGTGCGCTTGCCGTTCGTGCCCCACGACGACCCGCGCGTGCTCGACTCCACCTCCGCCCTCGAGCTGTCGGACATCCCGGATCGGCTGCTCGTGCTCGGCGGCGGGATCATCGGGCTCGAGATGGCCACGGTGTACGCCGAGCTCGGCTCGAAGATCACCGTCGTCGAGCTGATGGATCAGATCATCCCCGGCGCGGACAAGGACCTCGTCAAGCCGCTGGCCCAGCACATCGGCAAGCGGTACGACGACGTCCTCCTCTCCACCAAGGTCACCGACGTGACCGCCGATGACGACGGACTCACGGTGTCCTTCGAGGGCGAGAAGGCTCCCGCGACGGCCACGTTCGACGCCGTGCTCGTCGCCGTCGGCCGCCGGCCCAACGGCGCGGCCCTCGGCCTCGACGCCGCCGGGGTGGCCGTCGACGACCGCGGCTTCGTGCCCGTGGACGCCCAGATGCGCACGAACGCCGCGCACGTCTTCGCGATCGGCGACATCGTCGGGCAGCCGATGCTCGCCCACAAGGCCGTGCACGAGGGCAAGGTCGCCGCCGAGGTCGCCGCCGGGCAGAAGAGCGCGTTCGACGCCCGCGTCATCCCGTCGGTCGCCTACACCGACCCGGAGGTCGCCTGGGTCGGCGTCACCGAGAACGAGGCCAAGGCCCGCGGCCTGTCCTACGGCACCGGCACGTTCCCGTGGGCGGCGTCCGGGCGCTCGCTCTCCCTCGGGCGCTCCGAGGGTTCCACCAAGGTCCTCTTCGACACCGAGACCGACCGCATCATCGGCGCCGGCATCGTCGGCCCTTCCGCCGGCGACCTCATCGCCGAGGCCGCGCTGGCCATCGAGATGGGCGCCGACGCCGCCGACATCGGCCTCACGATCCACCCGCACCCCACGCTCTCGGAGACCATCGGCATGGCGGCCGAGGCCTTCGAGGGCACCCTCACCGACCTCTACCTGCCCAAGAAGGCCGCCCGGAAGTGATGCAGGCCGGTCGTGGGCCCTTCCGGTGCCCGGCCGGCCCTGCTGCGCGGCTCAGCCCGATGGACGACGAAGCCCATGGCACCGCCCCGCCGAGATCACTGACCGGGCACCGTCGGTGTCGGGCCTCCAGGGCCGACCTCAGGGGCCGTCGGGGATCCGCCCTCCGTCGGAGCTCGCTCCGTGGAAGAGGGCGTGGTCGTCGTGCCGCTCTGCGTCGGGGCCTGCTCGGTGGTGGACGGCGCGGTCGTCGTTCCGCTCCCCGTAGGAGCTGGTTCCGTGGGAGAGGGCGTGGTCGTCGTGCCGCTCTGTGCCGGGCTCTGCTCGGTGGGGGAAGCCACTCCGGGAAGCACGGGAGATGGAGGACCAGCGGGGGGTGTCCTCGTCACGGTCGGCGGCTCCGGCCGGGGCTCGGCCGCCGCCGGGGGAGGCCGGAGGCGATCGAGGTAACCGCGCGAGCCGGCCGGGCGGGAGATGACCTGGCCGACGTCATCGACGTCCACGATGACGAACTCGGTGATGACGACGCTCGCCGCCTGGACGACCGTGATGTTCGTCCTGGAGAACGCGGGCCAGGATGGTCCGGTGAACCGTTGCCGCTGATGGACCACCGGCGGGGTGAGCGGGTTCCCGCACTCGCAGCGAACGCGGGGCACGCCGAAATCGTCGACCAGCACAGCGGTGCCGGCCTGGAGGACGGAGTCGAGCGTGGTGGCGCGACCGTCGGCGAAGCCGTGGTTGGTGACCGCCGTGTCGGTGCGCAGGATCAACGGCGTCAGCCCGGCCGCGTAGCTCGGGATGTCCGCGACGCGGATGCCCTCGACACCGGCCCAGGCCGCTGCCCTGTCCGGATGGGCCTGGAGAAAGGCCACCATCTTGTCCGGGTCACAGGTCGATTCGTTCAGTGTTCCGCCGTAGAGGCCGGATGTGTCTCCGGGCACCGTGTGGCCCGTATCGATTGGGGACGTCACCCCGGCGGTGTCCGTCCCGACCGGGGGCATGAAGGGGTTGGCGCCCGGGGAGAGGACCGGCTCGGTGTGGACGGGCGCGCCGAGCGCTCCGTATGCGGCGGTCCCGCCGCCGGCCAGGGCGGCGATGAGCGCGATGAGAGCGATCACCAGGGGTAGGCGTCGGCGATGTGGCTGTCTTGCGCCTGTGTCGGCCTCGGCGTCTCGACGTTGCCGGCCGCCGAGCAGGGCCTGGAGCCGACGTGGGACCCCCGCCGCGCTGCGCCGCGGCCCGGGCGCTCCGGCGCCGGCTCGCCCGTCATCGTCGACCCCCCGCGCGGTGATCACCTCGGTGTGCAGGACCGGGTCGGGCGCGGCGGAACGGCGCAGGTCGTCGGCGAGCTCGTGCGCGTTCTGATGGCGTCGCGCGGGATCGAGAGCCAGGGCGCGCAGCACGACGGCGTCCAACTCCGGCGACAGGTCGCGCTCGAGTTCGCGCGGCGGCACCGGCGGCTCGTGGAGCCGCCGGGAGGCGACCTCCACCGCGCTCGGCCCGCGGAACGGCACCTGCCCGGTGAGGAGCTCGTAGAGCGTGCACCCGACGGCGTAGAGGTCGGAACGCCCGTCGAGCGGGTCGCAGCGGACCTGCTCGGGAGAGAGGTAGGCCGCGGTGCCCATGACGACGCCGGAGCCGGTGACACCCTCGACGTTGCCGACGCGGGCGATGCCGAAGTCCATCAGCTTCACGGTGCCGTCGCGGCAGCGCATGATGTTGGCCGGATTGACGTCGCGGTGCACGACCCCGCGCTCGTGCGCGGCCGCGAGGGCCTCGCACACCGGCACCAGCACCGCCGCGGCCTCGTCGACCGGCAGCCGGCCCCGTTCGCGGAGCTCCTCACGCAGCGTGCGGCCGTCCACCCACTCCATGACGACGAAGACCTCGCCGCCGTCGGCGAACCCGACGTCGTACACCGCGACGACGTGCGGGTGGTCGATGACCGCGGCCGCGCGGGCCTCGTCGCGGAGCCGGCCGCCGAACTCCGCGTCGCCGCGGTGCTCGGCGGGCAGCAGCTTGACCGCGACCGTGCGGCCGAGCTCACGGTCCAGGGCGCGGTGCACCTCGGCCATGCCGCCGCGCCCGATGAGCCCGCGCAGCTCGTAACGGCCGGCGAGCACGCGGGGCGCAGCGTCTCCCGGGCCGGTGCTGGTATCCGCACGGGAGGCCGCGACATCCGGGGCGGCGCCCGCGGGCCCGGTGGGGTGGGCGGGGGGCAGGGCGGCGGCACCGAGGGCGACGGCGTGTTTGGGGTGGGCGTCGACGGCGGTGGGTCGTCCGAGCTCGGCGGACACCGTGCGGGCGACCAGGGGGATGCGCGAGGAGCCACCGACGAGTAGCACAGTGGCCAGCTGCGCCGGGTCGACCCGAGCGGACCGGAGAGCGCGGCGCAGCGAGGCGATGGTGGCGGCGATGGAGGGACGGATCATCGTCTCGAACTCACCGCAGGTGAGCCGGACCTCGGTCTGCAGGTGGGGCAGCAGCACCGGGATGGTGGTCTCGGTGTCCGCGGAGAGCGCTTCCTTGGCGCGGACGCAGTCGTGGCGCAGCCGGATGGCGGCGCTGGTGGCGCGCGCGTCGGCGAGGTCGAGGCCGGAGACCGTCCCGTCCAGCGTGCGGTCGACGTGGCTGAACACGGCCTCGTCGAAGTCGACGCCGCCGAGACCTTCGATGCCTTCGGGTCGGCCCAGGATGACGAAGCCGTCCTCGGTGGTCCGGAGCACGGTGGCGTCGAAGGTGCCGCCCCCGAGGTCGTACACCGCGACCAGGGCACCGACGGCCAGGTGCTCGTTGCGGGCGTAGTGGGCGGCGGCGGCCTCGGGCTCGGTGAGCATGCGGACGTTGTCGACCCCGGCCAGATGGGGGATCTGCGCGAACTGTTCGCGCTTGTAGGGGCCCCAGTTGGCCGGGTGGGTCAACGTGAGCATCTCCGGGGGGCCGCCCTCGCGATCGCTCACGACGCCGACCACGTCGCGCAGCTGATGGGCGATCAGCACGGCTGCCGGATACGGCGCCCCGCCGAGGATCAGCGGCATCGGGTCGCCGAGGCGGCGCTTGACCTCGCGGGCGACCAGCTCCGGTTCGGTGGCCGCACGGCGCTCGGCGGCGTCGCCGGTGAGCACGGTGCCGTCGGGGCGGATCACCACCGCAGAGGGAACGGCGTCGGTGTGATCGCCCAGGGTGACCATCTCCACCCGCCCGTCGCGGGCGACCGCGGCGGCGGTGAAGGTGGTTCCCAGATCGACACCCAGCGCGTAACTCACCGGTCTCTGCCCCCCCAACGTCCGGGTCACCGGCGGACCGCGGACACCCGCCCGTCCGCTTCTCTCCGAGCGTCCGGCGACGGCGTTCCACATCCAGCGGTGCACCGGGCGCCGTCGACGAGGACGACGACCCGGGCCTGCTCACTCATATGCCGACGGTGATGCCTGCGCTGGATGTGTCCAGTGACGAACGGCCCGACTTCGACAGCGCAGGGACCGGGCGGTCCCCACGGCGCAGGAGGTCCGACCGCGACGGTCCGTCTGCCGAGCGCGTGTGTCCAGTACCGCCGGACACCACGCTCGACCCGCCGTGGCGCGCTCGGTGGGATGCGGGCTGTCGACGGGGGGCGTGCGATCACCGGTGGAGGCCGTCATGGACTACTCGATCCGCCCTCTGTGCTTCTCCCACGTCGACCTGCCGCGCGAGTTCTTCGGCGGAGTGCCGATCCACAGCGGGAAGGGCGTCTCCGCCTCGCCGATGATCTACGTGCTCGTCAGCGGACAGGATGCGGCCGGGGTGGTGCACCACTACCTCGTCGACGCAGGCTTCCACGCCGACAAATGGATCCACCGGTTCGGGTTCTACGACTGGGAGCCCCCGGACACGGTCCTGGACAAGGTCGGGGTGCGCCCGGAGCAGATCGAGAAGATCTTCCTGACCCACATGCACTTCGACCACGCCAACAACGTCGGGGCGTTCGCGAACGCCGACGTCTTCGTGCAGTGGGAGGAGTACCAGGGCTGGCTGAAGGCGCTGGCCCTCCCGGACCTGTACACCCCCCTCGGGGAGGAGAGCTGGATCACCTCGTCGTTCGATCGCGACGACGCCCGCGTCTTCGGCGAGCTCGCGCGGGACCACCGCTTGAAGTTCGTCGGGGACGGCGACGAGCTCGCCCCCGGCATCCGTGGCCACCTGTCGAAGGACGGCCACACCTTCGGTACCCAGTGGATTTCGGTGGACACCTCCGGTGGCCGCTACGTCGTCGCCGGCGACGCGGTGATGTGGTACTCGAACGTCGAGGAGATGTGGCCGAGCGGCTACACCAACGGCAACACCTACAAGATGCTGTTGACCTACGGCGAGATCCACCAGTACCTCGGGGGTGAGCTCGATCGGATCGTCCCCGGCCACGACACATTGGTGTTCGACCGGCACCCCAGCTGGAAGGTCGGCGCGAACGAGGTCGCCGAGGTCCACGTCGCCGGCTGGGACACCTCGTGCCGTCCGTGATCCGCGACGAGCAGGGTTGGGGTCGGCTTCGTCGGGGAGATCTCCCCTACTGAGGAGCGCGCAATGGCGACGACGGTGGTGGTGAACGGCACGATCCTCACCGGGGAGAACGGCGCCGTGCCTCTGGAGCGCGGGTGGCTGCTCATCGAGGACGAGCTCATCGAAGCGGTAGGGGACGGTGACCCACCCGACGCCGAGTCCGTGATCGATGCCGCCGGGATGCTCGTCGTCCCCGGCTTCGTCAACGCCCACACCCACCTCTGCATGATCTACGGGCGGTCACTGGGAAGTGATCGTGGCCTGTTGCAGTGGCTGGGCGACGAGCAGATCCCGATCATGCGCGCCCTCGAGCCGCACGACTACGAGCTGAGCATGAGGCTCGGGGCCGTCGAGAACCTCAAGGCCGGGAACACCACGGTGTGCGAGGTCTTCTTCTCGCCGCACTACGACGCCTCCGTCGACCAGATTTCCGCTGCGGCCCTCGACGCCTCAGGCATTCGCTCGGTGCTGTTCCGCTGCACCAACGACGAGGCGTTCTTCGAGGGGTTCGTCGAAGACCGTCGCGATATCGTCCGGCGTCTGGAGGATCTGCACGCCCGCTGGCCGAACGCGGGTCGAACGAGGGTCGGCGGCGGGCCGCTGGTGCCGTGGGGTTCCAGCGCGGGCTCGTTCCGCGACCTCGTGGCGCTGTCGTCCGATCGGCGGTTTCCCCTCCACCTGCACACCGCGGAGACCCCGGAATACAACGATCTCGTCCGGGAACGCACTGGTCGGACCAACGTCGAGATGCTGGCGGACGTGGGAGCGCTCGGGCCCTCGGTCATGCTCAACCATGGTGTCCATCTCTCCGAGCGCGACATCGCGCTGATCGCCGAGGCGGGTTCGCCGGTCATCCACGACCCGACGAGCAACATGCTCCTCGGATCCGGCGTCGCCCCGATCCCGCAATTGCGTTCCGCGGAGGTGGTGATCGGCTTGGGGTGTGACGGTCCAGCGTGCAACAACGGCCAGGACATGTTCGAGAACATGAAGTACGCGGCCTTGTTGCAGAAGGTGGTGGCCCGACAGGCCGACGTCCTGGTCGCCGAGGAGGTCTTCCGGATGGCCACAGCAGGCGGGGCCGCCGCCATCGGCCTCGGTGATCGGCTCGGTCGACTGGTGCCCGGTTTCCTCGCCGACGTCGTCCTCGTCGACGCCTCGGGTCCCCACATGACGCCGATGCACGATCCGCTCGCTTCGCTGGTCTACAGCGCACGCGGCAGCGATGTCGACACGGTCCTGGTCGGCGGCAAGGTCGTCGTCCGGCACGGAGAGGTGCAGACCGTCGACGAAGAACGAGTCGTCCGGGACGTGGCCGAACGAGCCCGCGTCGTGCGAGGCAGAGCGTGATCCCCACCCGGGCGCCGTATCGATCATCGGACGCCGGCCATCTCGACCCGCGAGGCACGGATGCGCCGTGGCTCGGTGGTGACGCTCCCGCGCGGCACGGCGGTCACCGTCGGCGCCGACCGTCGAGGGGCAGCCCGGCCGACTCGATCTGCGTCCGCTGGCCCCGGCGCCGGCCTGAGCCGGTCGCGACGAGCGCGGCGCCGCCCAGTGGGACGTGCCGCTGCAGATCCTCGAGGGTGACGTCCTCTTCATCGAGTGGTCGGCGATCTCGGCGAAGACGAAGGCGATGGACGGCATCGACACCTTCGTCCTCGCCGGGGACTTCATCCGTGTCCAGACGGTGCGCTACACCTCGAGCCCGCGTAGCGCCGACGCGTCGCGGGTCGGATCGACCATCCCGCACGCCTCGCAGACGGTCGTGAGCGTCGCTCCCGTCACGTCACGTCACGTCACGTCACGTGCAGGGCGAGTGTGCCACCGGCTTCGCGATCCACTCGTGTCGTGAACTGGCGGCTGGTGTGTTCCAGTGCTGACCGCAGCCAGTCGACGTCGGTGGTCGAGGCGTGCCGAAGGCGCATGTTCCGCGCCTGCATCGGGAGCATGCGGAGGAAGGTCAGGTGACCGCTGCCGACATCGACCGATGCGAGGTAGAGCAGGCGCAGATCGTCCCGGTACGCCTCGTGCCCCCGGATGCCCTCGTAGTCGTTGATGACGTCACCGCAGCCGTAGAGGATCAGTTTGCGGCGGTACACCTCGAGGGGGCGGGGGTGGTGCGAGGAGTGCCCGAACACGATGTCCACGCCACCGTCGATCAGCCGGCGCGCGAAGCGGACCTGCGCTGCGCTGAGCCGATATCCCCAGTTGGAGCCCCAGTGCAGGGACACGACGACGATGTCGCCGGGCCGCTTGAGCTCGCACGCCCGGGCCGCGGTCGCGGCGGCGACTCGGTTGGAGAGGTCGGGAACGAAGGACACACCCGCCCGGTCCGTGGTCGCGGCCCACCGTCGCGGCACGCCGCTGGACTCCATCCCGCCGGAGGAGAACAGGACGCGGCCGTCGCCCGGAACGCTCAGGATCGCGGGACGGGCCGCTGCGTCGGCGTCCCGGCCCGCACCCGCCGCGTGCAGCCCGGCCCGGGCGAGGGCGTCGAGAGTGTCGTCGAGGCCCCTCGGTCCGAAGTCGAGGACGTGGTTGTTCGCCAGGCCGCAGGCGTCGAGGCGGGCGACGGTCAGACAGCCGATGTTGTCGGGACTCATCCGGTAATGCACGGTCTTGCCCGGCGCGAAGTCGCCGTCGGAGGTGATGCTGGTCTCGAGATTGATCAGACGAACATCCGGCGCGAGCTCCTCCATCATCGGCAGGGCGTCTCCCCACGGCCAGGAGTAGTCGACCGGCCGGGCGATCGGGCCGTTCAGCTTCTCGGCCAGGTCCACGTAGGTCCGAGCATCGTCGACGTACTCCTCGCGCAACCGTGGATCGACCGGGTGCGGCAAGATCTGGTCGACCCCCCGACCGGTCATGACGTCGCCGCAGAGCAGGAGGGTCAGCACGTTCCCGTGATCCGTCACGGCGGTCATCCCCTCGTCATCTGGTGCTCACGAGGGGAGCCGACCGGTAGCGCCCGGCGCCGCGCAGGGTCGAAGGGCCCGGCCGTTGGTCGCGGACGTCGAGCGACCACGAGAAGCGGGGGGACGGTGAAGGTGAGGAAACCCCGGCAGCGGCTCCCAGGCATGGGGCGAACGGCGCAGCTCGGCGAGTGCCTCCCGGGGGACACGGGCCGTGACGCCCGCGACCGAGATCAGAGGTGGGACCAGGTCGGGTCGAGGACCAGCGAGGTCGCGGCGGCGACGTCCTCGGCGAGCGGACGATCGTCGGTGCGGGGGTCGAGGACGTCGCAGGCACGGGAGAGCGCGTCGGCGATCGGGACGGCGGGGTCGATCTCGGCGGCGGCCTGGCGCAAGGCGCGGACGGCGGCCACGAGCTCGCAGGCAAGGACGTGCGCGTAGGCGACGGCGACGTCGGTGGTGGCGCGGGCGCTCTGGGTGGAGAAGCTCGCGTGGTCCTCGAGGCCGCGGGAGACGACGGCGTTGCCGAGGGTGGCCGGGAGCGCGGCCTGGCGCAGCGCGGCGAGGGCGTCGTGGCCGATGTACTCGAGGATCATCACCCCGGAGCTGCCGGGCGGGCCGTCGGCGAGGAAGGCCCGCAGTCCGGTCTGCTCGGGTTCGACCAGGTCGCCGAGTCGTGCGACGGACAGCTCGGCCACGCCGTGGACGCAGGCGCGGGTGTGGTCGAGGCCGCTGGCGACGTAGGCGGTGTGGAAGTGGGCGTGGTGATACGCGTCGTCGACCGAGAGGACGATCATGGGGTTCTCGGCGCCGGCGTTGATCTCGATGTCGAGGACGCGGTGCACGGCCTCGAGGGCGTCGAGGGCTGGGCCGTTGACCTGGGGGAAGGCGCGGAGCCCGAACGGGTCCTGGAGGCGGCGTCCGGGCGGGGGCGTGCCCTCCATCCCGAGGAGGTGGCGCATGCGCGCGGCGCAGCGCACCTGGCCGGGGTGCGGCCGGGCGCGGTGGACCGGCTCGGCGTAGGCCTCGGGGCTGCCCCCGAGCGCCCGATAGGACAGCGCGGTCACGACCTCGCTCGAGGCGAGGACGACGTCGAGGGTGGCGGCGGCCAGGGCCGCCTCGGCGATGGTGACGGCGTTGCTGGAGACGAAGGCGAGCGCATCTCCGGCGTCGATGGTGACCGGGTCGGGCGGGTCGGCGCCCGTGGCGGGATCCCAGGCGCCTTCCCCGGCGAGGGCCAGCGCGATCTGTGCGAGCGGCGCGAGGTCGCCGGTCCCGATCGCGCCGAGACGGTGCACGACGGGCCGGGCCCCGCGACGCACGGCCTCGGCGAGGGCCAGGACGAGGTCCGGGGAGACACCGGAGTGGGCAGTCAGGAGCTGGTTGAGCCGCACGAGCAGGGCCGCGTCGACGATCTCGGGTGCGAGTCGCTCGCCCGCGCCGCCGGAGTGGCTCCGCAACAGACGCAGTCCGTGGCTCGTGCGGCCCGCGGTCCCCTCCCGGTGGACCACCTCGTCGCGGTTGCCGCCGACACCGGTGGTGCGGCCGTAGACGGTCCGGCGGGTGCTGAGCTCGGAGCCCAAGCGGGCGGCGCGCTCGACGCGGGCGAGGGCGGCATGGTCGGTCTGCAGGTCGAGGGGACCCGCGGTGCGGACGACGGAGGCGACGCGGCGCGCGCTCAGTGACGTCCCGTCCAGGCGCAGCGCCCGGCGCTCGTTGTCCCGCCGCCGCCGGGACGCCCGGGGGGTGGCGGCGGTGCGATCAGGGGTCACGGGGCGGCCCTCCTCGTGCGGGTCGCGGGTGGGGCACGGACTGCGGTGGCGGGACGCGTCGGCCCGACCGCCACACCGCGGCGGTGAGCGGCACCCCGGGGCGCTGCGCGAGGTGCGCGACGGTCGGGGCGTCGAGGAGCTGGAGGTCGGCACGAGCGCCGACGCGCAGGTGCCCGACGTCGTCGCGGCCCAGGGCGCGGGCACCACCCAGGGTCGCGGCCCGCAGGGCCTCGTCGACGGAGAGCCCGCACTGGAGCACGGCGAGGGCGACGCACAGTCCCATCGACGTGGTGTAGCAGCTCCCGGGGTTGGCGTTGCTGGCCAGAGCGACGGTCGCGCCGGCGTCGACCAGCCGCCGTGCCGGAGGCGGGGGCTGACGGGTGGCGAGGTCGCAGGCCGGGAGCAGGACGGCGACGGTGTCCGAGCCCGCGAGGGCGTCGACGTCGTCGTCGGCGAGGTGGGTGGCGTGGTCGACCGAGACCGCGCCGCAGGCCACGGCCGTGCGCACCCCGGGACCGGGCCCGAGCTGGTTGCCGTGCACGCGCCCCGCGAGTCCGCGGGCGGCGCCGGCGGCCAGGACCCGCGCGGCGGCGTCGGCGTCGAACGCACCGTCCTCGCAGAACACGTCGACCGCGGTGACGTGGTCGGCGACGGCGTCGAGCATCGGGCCGCACACGAGGTCGAGGTAGCGCTGCGGGTCCGCCCCGAGCGGGACGACGTGGGCGCCGAGGAAGGTCACCGCGTCGACGCCGTCGAGGTCGCCGATCGAGGCCGCCGCCAGCCGGGCGGCCCGGGTCTCGTCGTCGACGGTGAGCCCGTACCCGGTCCTGGTCTCCAGGCACGTCGTCCCCTGCCGCGCGGCCTCGAGGACGTGGCGGCGCATGCGGGCGTCGAGGTCGGCGGTGGGGGCGCTCCGGGTGGCCGCCACGGTGGTGTGGATGCCGCCGGCGGTGTACGGCCGTCCCGCGACGCGGGCGGCGAACTCGGCGCTGCGGTCCCCCGCGAACACCAGGTGGGTGTGGCTGTCGACCCAGCCCGGGAGGGCGGCGCGGCCGCCGGCGTCGAGGGCGGTGTCGCAGTCGGGGGCGTCGCGGGCGTTCCCGGTCCAGGCGATGCGGTCGTCGTCGAGGACGACCGCGAAAGGCCCCGGCTCCCCGCCACCGGTGGGGTCGTGGGTGGTCAGCTCGGCGATCCCGGTGATCAGCAGTGAGGTCATGGCGCCTGCCGGTGGTCGAGCAGCGCCGTGATCTCCTCGGCGAGGCGGGCCGCGGGACGCTCCACGTGCTGGTGGGCGCCGTCGCGGACGACGGTGCGCCCCGCGACGAGGACGTGGCGCACGTCGGCGGCGGAAGCGGCGAGGGGGACGCCGACCGGGCGGGCGCCGGCGGTGCGCACGGAGCCGGTGTCGACGGTGACGAGGTCGGCCGGACCGCCGACCGCGAGGGCGGCCCCGTCGGTACCGGCGGCGAGCAGCTCACGCGGGGTGAAGCGGCCGCGGACCCGGTCGCGCAGCCGTTCGTGCATCTCCAGGGCGCGCATCTCCTCGAAGGGGTCGATGACGGTCTGGCCGTCGCTGCCCAGGCACAAGGGCACGCCGGCGGCGGCGAGCTCGCCGGCGGGACCGATGCCGTCGCCGAGGTCGCGCTCGGTGGTGGGGCAGAGGCAGGCGTGTGTCCCGGCGCGGGCGAGGGTGGCGATGTCGGCCGCGGTCAGGTGGGTGGCGTGCACGACGGTCGTGCGGGGGCCGAGGCACCCGGCGCCGTCGAGCAGGGCGGCGGGGGTGATGCCGTGCGCGGCGAGGCAGGCGTCGTTCTCGGCGGGCTGTTCCGAGAGGTGGAGGTGCAGGGCGCGGGCGTCCCGCGCGGCCCACGCGGCCACCGTCGGCAGGGCGGTCGCGGGGACGGCCCGCACCGAGTGCACGGCGGCGCCCACCCGGGTCCGGGTCCCGTCGTCGAGGGCCGTGAGGGCCTGAGCCCGCGTCCCCCAGGCGTCGACGTCGGTGTCGGCGAAGCGGCGCTGCACGCCGTCGGGATGGGCGCCGAAGCCGCCGGCGAGGTAGCAGGTGTCGAGCAGCAGCAGGCGCAGGCCCGCGCACCGTGCGGCCTCGACGAGGGCCTGGCCCATCGCGTTGGGCTCCGCGTAGGGCCGCCCGGCGGGGTCGTGGTGCAGGTAGTGGAACTCCGTGACGGTGGTGAACCCCGCCAGGGCCATCTCGGCGTAGACCGCGGTCGCGAGCCGCCGGTAGCTGTCCGGGTCGAGTGCTGCCGCGACCCGGTACATCGCCTCGCGCCAGGTCCAGAACGACCCGCTGCCCTCGGCGGGACGCCCGCGCAGCGCGCGGTGGAAGGCGTGCGAGTGCCGGTTGACCGCACCCGGCAGGGTGAGGCCGGGCAGCACGGTGCCCCGGCGCGCGGCTCCGGGCGCCACGGCGGTGATCACGTCCCCGTCCACCTCGATCCCCACCGCGTCGGTCGGGCCCTCGGGCAACCAGGCCTGCTCGCACCAGAACCGCGTCGTCATCGGGTCAGGTCCGCGAGGACGTCGGCGAGGACGCGGACGCCGGTGGCGACGTCGTCGTCCTCGGCGTGTTCGTCGGGGGCGTGGCTGGTGCCGGTCGGGTTGCGCACGTGCAGCATCCCGGTCGGCAGGTGCGCGGCGAGCACGCCGGCGTCGTGACCCGCACCGGTCGCCAGGCGCACGACCTCGGGCACCGTCGCCGCGGCGACGCGGGTCAGGGTGTCGGCGAGCCCGGCGTCGAGCCTGACGGCCGGGGACACCGAGTCGGTCGTCACCTCCACCCGGCAGCCCTCGGCACCGGCGGCCGCCCGGGCGGCGGCGACGACGTCCTCGACGAGGGCCTGCGGGGCGGGGCCGCGGGCGTCGAGCCAGACCTCGACGGCCGAGGGGACGATGTTCGTGCCGCCCGGGCGGGCGTGCACCCGCCCGACGGTGGCACGCGCCTGCGGGTCCCTCGCCATCGCCCGGCGCGCGGCCAGGACCGTCTCGGCGGCGGGCAGCATCGGGTCGCGACGGTCGGCGAGCTCGGTGGTGCCCGCGTGGTCGGCGCGGCCGGTGAACGACAGCCGCCACCGGCCGTGCGCGACGATCGTCGAGCCGACGCCGATCGCCAGGTCCTGGGGGGCGAGTGCCCGGCCCTGCTCGATGTGCAGTTCCACGAACCGGGCCAGGCGACCCAGACGGGCCGGGTCGTGCCCGAGACGCGCGGGATCGTGGCCGCGCCGCGCGTAGACCTCGGCGAGGGTGACGCCGTCGGCGTCGCGCAGGGCCCGGGCCCGGTCGGGGTCGAGGGCGCCGGTGAGCAGCCGCGAGCCCAGGCACGGCACCCCGAAGCGGCCGCCCTCCTCCTCGGCGAACACGGCGACCGCGATGGGCCGGGTCGGCCGGTGTCCGCGGGCGCGGAGCAGGTCGAGCGCGGCGAGCCCGGAGGCGACGCCGAGCGGCCCGTCGTAGGCGCCGCCGCCGGGGACGGAGTCGAGGTGGCTGCCGGTGACAACGGCGTCGCCGGCCTCGGGGTCGCCCCACCAGGCCCACAGGTTGGTGTTGGTGTCGGTCTCGACCGCGAGACCGCGGCGGGCCGCCTCGGTGGTGAACCACTCCCGCAGCGTGGTCTCGGCGTCGTCGCCCAGGTGGCGTGACCAGCCGCCGCGCCGGCGGTCGCGGCCGACGTCGTCGACCGCGGCGAGCAGGTCGACCGCGCTCACCGGGACTCCCGCATCGGGATGCGCACGCCGCGCTCGTCGGCGACCTCGAGCGCCCGGGCGTAGCCGGCGTCGGCGTGGCGGATCACGCCGGTGCCGGGATCGTTGGTCAGCACCCGGGCGACCTTGCGGGCGGCGAGGTCGGAGCCGTCGGCCACGCAGACCTGGCCGGCGTGGATCGACCGACCGATGCCCACCCCGCCGCCGTGGTGCAGCGACACCCAGCTCGCGCCCGAGGCGGTGTTGAGCAGGGCGTTGAGCAGCGGCCAGTCCGCGATCGCGTCCGAGCCGTCGGCCATCGCCTCGGTCTCACGGTAGGGCGAGGCGACGCTGCCCGCGTCGAGGTGGTCGCGGCCGATGACGACCGGCGCGGCGAGCTCGCCGGACGCGACCATCTCGTTGAACCGCTCGCCCGCCCGGTGCCGCTCGCCGTAGCCCAGCCAGCAGATGCGCGCGGGCAGGCCCTGATGGCGCACCTTGTCCCCGGCCAGGCGCATCCACCGGGCCAGCGGCTCGTCGTCGCCGAACAGCTCGAGCACCGCACGGTCGGTGGCGGCGATGTCGGCGGGATCGCCGGAGAGCGCCGCCCAGCGGAACGGGCCCTTGCCCTCGCAGAACAGGGGACGGATGTAGGCGGGCACGAAGCCGGGGATGTCGAACGCGCGGGTGACCCCGGCATCGCGGGCCTCGGACCGGATGGAGTTGCCGTAGTCGAACACCTCGGCGCCGTCGTCGAGGAACCCGAGCATGGCGTCGACGTGCGTGCCCATCGAGGTGCGGGCGCGGTCGCTGAACTCCTCGGGCTTGGCGCGCGCGTAGTCGGCCCAGTCGGCGACGTCGACCCCGATCGGCAGGTAGGACAGCGGGTCGTGCGCCGAGGTCTGGTCGGTGACCACGTCGACCGGGGCGCCGCGACGCCGGATGGCGGGAAGGAGCTCGGCGGCGTTGCCGATCACCCCGACCGAGGCCGCCTCGCCGGCCGCCCGCGCGGCCTCGACCCGGATCAGGGCGGCGTCGAGGTCGTCGGCGATCTCGTCGAGGTAGCCGCCGGCCACGCGCCGTCGCGCGCGCTCCGCGTCGGCCTCCACGACCAGCGCCGCGCCCCCGTTCATCGTGACCGCGAGCGGCTGGGCCCCGCCCATGCCACCGAGCCCGGCGGTGACGGTGAGCGTGCCGGCCAGCGACCCACCGCGACCCCGGGCCACCGCGGCGAAGGTCTCGTAGGTGCCCTGCAGGATCCCCTGGGTCCCGATGTAGATCCACGAGCCCGCGGTCATCTGCCCGTACATCGTGAGCCCGAGGTGCTCGAGGCGGCGGAACTCCGGCCAGGTCGCCCAGTCGCCCACGAGGTGGGAGTTGGCGATGAGCACCCGTGGCGCCCACTCGTGGGTGGTGAACACCCCGACCGGACGGCCGGACTGCACCAGCAGGGTCTCGTCGGGAGCGAGGTCGGTCAGGCAGCGACGGATCGCGGCCAGGCTCGCATGGTCACGCGCGGCCCGACCGGTGCCGCCGTAGACCACCAGGTCCTCGGGTCTCTCGGCGACCGCCGGGTCGAGGTTGTTGTCGAGCATGCGCAAGGCGCCCTCGGCACCCCACGTGCGCGCCGTCATCGATGGTCCGTGAGCCGCTGGCATGCATCCAGGACATCGCGCCCGACCCCGTGGCGGGAGGGCCTGCAGGACGTTGTTGTCTCGTATCCGAGACTTTGGTGGTGGCATCGGCGAACGAGCACGAGACCGGCAGGACGGAAGCGGGCGGCGTCCCCGGTCTGCGACGTGGTCTCGCCATCCTGCGCCTGCTCGCGACCTCGCCCGAGCCCCTGCCTGCGGCGACGATCGCCGCCCGCCTGGGGCTACCGCGCTCGAGCACGTATCACCTGCTCGCCGAGCTGCACGACGCGGGCGTCGTCGCCCACCTGCCGGAGCGCCGCCGCTGGGCGGTCGGGCTCGCCGCGTTCGAGATCGGCGCCGCGTACCTGCGCCACGACCCCCTGGAACGCCTCGCCGCACCCGCCCTGACCCGCCTCGCGGGGCGGATCGCCCTCGACGTCCACCTCGGCGTCCTGCACGGCCGCGAGCTGCTCTATCTGGTGCGGGCACGCCCACCGCGACCCTCCACCCTCGTCACCGCCGTGGGCGTGCGGCTTCCGGCCCACCTGACCGCATCGGGCCGGGCGATCCTCGCGGGCATCGAGCTCCCGCAGCGGCGCGCGGTCCTCGGTGCCGGGCCGTTCCCCCGCCGCACCGAGCGCGGTCCCGCGACCCTGCGCGCGGTGAACGCGACCCTCGACGCCGACCGGCGCCGCGGATGGTCGATCGAGGACGGCGAGGTCAGCCAGGGCTTCGCCTCCGTCGCCCACGCCGTCCCCGGTCCCGAGGGCACCGCGGTCGCCGGCGTCTCGGTCACGTTCCCCCACCACTGCGACCCGCCCTGCGGATCGACCTTCGACCAGCTCGCCGCGCAGGTCGCCCGTGCGACCAGGGAGATCACCCGACGACTCGGCGGCACTCCGGCCCCCGTCCTGGCGTCGGATGCCCGCGGGGTCCCGGCGCCGGGGTAGCAGCTCACGACCGAGGGTTGCGGTGCTCGTCGTGCGGCTGACCGGAACGGGGCCTGGGCCGGTCGAGGACCCAGATGAACAGGGCGATGGCGGCCGGAAGGAAGGCCGTCAAGGAGTGCGCATCGAGGACGACCGCGATCGTCGCCAGCGCGGCCGCGAGCCCGAGGGCCAACGCCAGCGCGAGACGGGCCCAGGTCGGGCGGTACGAACACTCGAGCTCGCGCTGCGGACCGCCGAACACTTCGGCCCAGGAGGGGTCCTCCCTGACCAGGCGGCGCTCGATGTCGTGGAGCGTGCGGCGCTCGGGGTCACTCAGCATGGTTCCCCCTCCCTCTCCTCGTTCCTCGGTGATGGCGTGCCGTCACCGGAGCGCGGGCACGTGGAGGTGAGGCTCGGCGCTGAGCGGCGTGATCGCGACGGCAAGCGGTGAGAGCAGTCGAGCCGCGTGGTGGCTCGATGGTGTGAGAGCCAGGATGAAGCGGCGGGCACCGGCCCGAACTGTCGATCCCGGACAATCTCCGAAGCGACTCCTGGCTGTGCCGAACAACGTCGGACGGTCGCTCGGTCCCGGTCGTACTCGGTGGTCGCGAGCGCGAAGGTGTCAGCGGTCGGACGCGGCGCCGGCCCGACGGACGAGCTCGTCGAGGCCCTGCTCGATGCCGGCGGCGAGCACGTCGACGTCCGGTACGCCGTCGTGGTCGGCGTTGATGCCGAAGGTCATGCGGCCGGCGTAGGAGAAGATGCCGATCGCGAGCCGGCAGCCCATGGCGATGGGCACGTGGGCGTGGAGGGAGACCATCCGCCGGCCGAGCGCGTAGAGCGGTCTCGGCGGCCCGGGCACGTTGGTGGCGACGGCCTGGGCGATCGGCTGCGCCACCCCGGTGGTCTGCGCGGTCAGGGCGAGCAGGGCCGGCGCCACGAGGTCGCCCGCCGAGAGCATCGTGCGGACGTCGGCGGCGACGACCAGTCGCTTGTGGTCGTCCATCTGCCGTTGTACGTCGGCGAACCGGGCCAGGGGGTCGGGGTCACCGACCGGGAGGTCGACCAGGACCGTGGCGATCCGGTTCCCGACCTCGCCGCGTTCGGCGCTGCGGCGCACCGAGATCGGCACCAGGGTGCGGACCACGAGGTGGTCGGTGAGCCGGCCCCTTCCGGCGAGCAGGTCGCGCAGGCCGGCGGTGATCGCGGTGAGGACGACGTCGTTGGCCGAGCCGCCGAGCTGACGGCGGACACGCCGCACGGTCGCGAGGTCGGTGGCGGTCCACGCCCACCGACGACGCCGGCCGAGCGGGCCGTTGAGGACCCGGGCGGTGGTCGCGGTGGCGCGTCGGGTGAGGTCGAGGATCGACGACGTCGCGGCGTCGGCCCGGCGGGTCCACTCCGCCGGGGACGCGAGATCGCGCAGGACGCCCAGCTGCTGGGACGTGTGGTGCCCCGCGTCGGTGACCGCGCCCCGCAGGCTCTGCGCGATCACCGTGACCGTGGACGGCTCGGGGTTCGGCGCCCAGGGCTCCGGCTCCTCACCCGTGACCTCGGGCTCCCGATCGAAGATCAGCTGCAAGAGGTCGGTGCCGGCGATCCCGTCCACCATGCAGTGGTGGACCTTCGCGATGATCGCCCACCGGCCGTCCTCGAGCCCGTCGACCAACCACACCTCCCAGAGCGGCCTCGTCATGTCCAGGGGCTGCTCGACGATCCGGGCGACGAGGTCGCGGAGCTGCTCGTCGCCTCCCGGCTCGGCGACGGCGGCGTGCCGGACGTGGTCATCGATCCGGAAGTCCTGGTCGTCCACCCACACCGGACGCCCGAGGCCCAGGGGAACGGTGCGGACCCGTTGGCGGTAGCGGGGCACTCGCGCGAGCTTGGTCGCCAGCAGCGCCGTGAGCTCCTCGGACCGGGGCCCCGGGCCCTCCATGATGGACACCGAGCCCACGTGCATCGGGGTCGTCGGGCCCTCGAGGTGGTAAAAGGTCGCGTCGATCGGCCCCAGACGATCCACCGGTCCCACCCTTCTCGCGTCACCCGCTCACGGCACGGGGACGCCATGATGCTCGCTGCCGCCGCGCCCCTCCCGGGCACGGGTGCGTGAGCGTGGCCGACCGCCCCGGCGGTCGCGACGGGCGCGGCTCACACCCGCGGCCGGTCCAGCCGGTCAGGACCCGCCTCATCGACCCCGTCGCGGTCGCTGCTCCGATCTCCGTGCGTGGCCCGGTCGATCACCTCGGCCGCGAACTCGGTGGGGGAGAGGACCGCGGCGAGGGTGTCGGCGGCCAGCGCCGCCGCGCTGAGCAGCAGCCCGGCCGCGGCCTCGGCCGTGGCCTGCGCCGAGGCCTCCACCGCCGCCAGCGGGGCGGTCGCCCTCCTCCGGACCCTGCCCGCGGAGGCGCGGCCGGGGTGGGTGGGTCGGGGGAGTACAGCGACCGGCGCGCGGCCAACCCCTCCGCCGACTCCTCCGCCGACTCCTCCGCCACGACGACGTGCACTCCGTCGCTGATCGGCCCGGCTCCGTCGGTTCGTCGGTGACGGGCCCGGTGCCGTCGATGGGCACATTCCGGCCTTCCTTTCGGCCCCCCTGGGGTGTGCAAGGCGCGGCGCACGATCCTCGGCCGACGGGCATCGAGCAGACACGGCGGTATCACCGACCGGTTGCAGTCCAGGTCCGAGCACGCGGCGCGGTCTCCACGTCGTGGGCAGGGCGAGAGGTGGCCTTCCTCGGTCTGGCCGGAGGGTCACGTGCCGACGAGCTTGCGGGCGACGACCACCAGGTACTCGTAGGTGTAGCGGGACGGGCCGTGCGGCTCGCCCTGGTCGGCCCGGGTCGCGAACTCCAGGAGGTCGTGGTCGAGGGCCGCGAGCTGCGGATCGTCGGCGAGCGCTGCGTAGGTGGCGACCACGGGGCCGAACGTGTCCCTGAAGAGGTCGACGTAGGCACGGGGATCGGCCGCCACCTCGTCGTAGGTGTCGCGTCGGAAGGTCACCGCTGCCCGGTCCCCGAAGAGCGTGCGCACGTGCTCCTCGCTGCCCCACAGCGGAGGCGGCGAGGCGTCGGGCGGCGGAGACGGCATGTAGGGGGCGAGCGCGCCGAAGAAATCCGAGATCAGGCCCTCGGGTGTGAAGTTGAGCATCCCCACCGTCCCGCCCGGACGGCACACCCGCAGCATCTCGTCGGCCACCGTCTGGTGGTGCGGCGCAAAGAGCGCCCCGAACGACGACGTGACGACGTCGAACTCGCCGTCCCCGAACGGCAGCGCCTCGACGTCGGCCTCCACCCATTCGATGTGTACCCCGTGGGCCGCGGCCTCTCGCCGGCCGGCCTCGAAGTTCTCCGGCGTCAGGTCGGCCGCCACGACCTCGGCGCCGGCAAGGGCGGCGCGGATCGCCGTGTTGCCCGTCCCGGCGGCGACGTCGAGCACCCGCTGACCCGCGGAGATACCGCACGCCTCGACGAGCACGGGCCCGAGATCCCAGACGGTGGCCTTGGCGAACCGGTGGTAGTCGCCGAGCGCCCACGCGGCGCGGGTCGCGCTCTTCCGCTCATCGATTCGTGTGTCCATGGCGTCAAGCCAGCCACGGACGGCGGTCATGTCGCGTCGCCAGTTCTGGCTATCCGTGACGCCCGGCCGTGAGGCCCGACCGGACCACGTAGGCGGCGGCCGCGGTCCGCGACGGGAGGTCGAGCTTGCGCAGGATGTTCGTGACGTGCCGGTGCACGGTGTGTTCCGACACCACCAGCTGCGCTGCGATCTGACGGTTGGTGAGGCCCTCGGCGAGGAGGACGAGGACGTCACGCTCGCGGCGGGTCACGGCGAGGCCCGCCGGGTTCGTGGCGACGTCGAGGAGCCGGTGCGCCCGGCCCGACTCCACCTCCGCGCCGAGCCGGTCCAGCGACGTGGCGGCGGCACCCGCCTCCTGCGCGGCGAGGTCGAGCTGCCCGAGCGCGATCAGACTCGTGGTGAGCTCGAGGCGGGCCCGCGCCGCCTCGAACGGTGTCCCGCAACGGGTGAACCGGTCGACGGCGCTCTCGAGGGAGCTCCGGGCGCTCTCGTGGTCGCCGCCCGCGGCGGCGACCAGCGCGTCGCACACCTCGGCGAGCGCGTGCACGGGTTCGGTGGCGACGAGCTTCTCGACCTCCCACAGCTCGCCGAGCGCCGCGACGGCTCGGTCGAGCTCGCCGCTCGCCACCCGCGAGCGGACGAGGTGCTCGAGTGCGGGTGCGCGATCGACCTTGGACTCCGGAGGGCTCTGACGAAGCACCCGCTCCACCAACTCGGCGGAGTGCAGGGGGCGGCCGCGATCGAACTCGACGCGTGCCCGGCACAGCAGTGCGGGCCCCGTCGCGCCGGCTCGCTCGAGCAGCCTCGCGACCTCGTCCAGCCGACCCTGCCGCCGGCGCAACTCGGCCAGCTCGACCAGCGCACCTCCGACCATGGCCGGCCGGGAGCGGCTGAAGTCCTCGATCGACGACTCCAGCAGCTCCTCGGCGTCGGACCACCGGCCGCGCCACACGTGAACAGCGCCGTACTCCGCACGACAGAACGCGCGCAGATAGCGGCTGCCGAAGCGGTCGGCGAGCTCGGCGGTCCGCACGCACCACGCGGCTGCGCGGTCGAGGTCCAGGACGGTGGTGCAGGCGGTGATCAGGAAGCACCAGGCCCAGCCGCTGGAGATCGGGATGGTTGCTTCGCCCGCCATCGCACCGGCCTCGTCGAGTCGGCGCATGCCCTCGTCGATCTCGCCCCGGCTGACGAGGAGCGAGCCGTCGAGGGCGAGCCCGAGCATCTCCAGGTCCGGCGCGTCGAGGTGCCTTCCCACCTCGGCGGTCTGCGCCGCACGCTGTCGAGCGACGACGACGTCCCCTGCGAGGGCGGCGAGGTACCCCTCATGGAAGGTGAGCCAGCCGTGCTCCGGTCGCGTGTCCATCGCCACGAGCAGCCGGCGCGCTCTCCGCAGCCAACCGGAGGAGACGGCGACGGCGCCACGGAAATCCAGATGGTCGGAGGCGATCCAGATGCCGACCCGGGCCGCGGACGCGGGATCGTCGCACGACCGGTAGAGCCGGAAGGCCCGCTCGCGGGCCGGGAAGACCGTCTCGGCGTCGTCGAGCCACCACGCGGCCCACCCCAGGCCCTCCAACGCCTCCGGCGTCTCTCGATGCGCCAGCGCCTCCGAGAACGCGCCGCGCGCAGCCTCCCACTCGGCCGCGTGGAGATGCGCCCATCCGGACGCGAGGAGGTCGGCGGTGTCGCCGTGCGTCTGCCCTGCCACACCTCATGGTCCCGCCTCGTCGGGCCGGGCTGAAGGACGAGCGCAGCCCTGGTGGACGCCGGGGAGCCGGTGCGCCCACCCGCTCACACGGTGCCGACGCCGACATTGATCGCGGCGTGGAGCGTGCCGGCGGAACTCCCACCGAACCGCTCCCGGAGCACACCGTCGAGGACCTCCAGCAACCGGACCCTCCGGGCCTCGTCGAGGCCCGCGACCATGGCCGCCCCGAGCGGATTGCTCGAGGTCACCTTGTTCCACAGGTCGGACGCGGAGCGGACCGGGAGGGCCCAGGTGCTCCTGTCGATCGCGACGTGCTGCAACCCGGCGGCCGTGAGAGCCCGGGCGAAGGTGTCGGGGTCGGCGAGCTGGAACGGAGGGGGAGGTGGATCCAGCGGCGGGACGACGGCGTCCGGGGCGACCGCTCTCAGACCGGCGATGAACGTACTGAGGAACTCCACCCTCGGGAGGGGGCCGAACGCGGCGAGGAGGACGCGCCCGCCGGGCCGGGTCACCCGCACCATCTCGCGGAGTGCGACGGCGAGCCGCGGAGACATGGTGACGCCGTTCTGCGACGTCGCCACGTCGAACTCGTCGTCGGGCAGGTCCAGCGCGTGCGCGTCCATCGTCCGGCCGTCGATGCGCAGGCCCTCGCCTCGCGCCCGCGCGTCCAGGAGCTCGATCATCCGTGGGGAGATGTCCACGGCCGTCACCTGCGCTCCGTGCCGCGCCGCCGGGATCGCGAGGGCGCCGGAGCCGCAGGCGACGTCGAGCAGGCGGGTGCCCGGGCCGACGTCGAGCCGCTCCACCAGCTCCTCCGCCGGGTCGATGTTGATCGGCGTGATGAACTCGTCGAAGTGCGGGGCGATCGTGTCCCAGGCGGTCCGGACCTGATCGCTGGTGGTGAGCGTCATGGCTGCCTCCTGACAGCGCGGTGAGGTGGAGGACCGACCCGACGCTACGAAGACCGTCACGGCCGGGGCATCGCACCCGACGACCACTCCCGCTGCCGACGCGTGGTCCTTTCGTGCCATCGCCGGCGAGCTCGCGCACCGGTCAGCCGCGTCGGGTGGAGACGACACCCTCCTGATAGGCCCAGGCCGTGGCCTCGGCGCGGGACGCGACACCGAGCTTGGCGAAGATGTTGTGCACGTGCCGGCGCACCGTGTGCTCGCTGACGACCAGAGCCGCGGCGACCTGCCGGTTCGTACGCCCGGCCGCGACGTGGACGAGGACCTCCACCTCGCGTGCGGTCAGTCCCCCGGGGTGGCGGCCGGGGGTGCCGCACAGCTCGTCGAGACGCGCGAGGTCGGTCACCGCGCCGACCTCGGTGAACCGGCGCCGGGCCGTGTCCCACTCCAGCACCGCCGAGTCGTGGTCACCCAGGCTGCGGTACGCAGCGCCGAGGTGCGCGGCCGACCGGGCGGCCTCGTCGGGGGCGTCCAGCTGCTGCCACGTCCTCCTGGCCGAGCCGAGCGGGCGCAGGGCGCCGGCGGCGTCCCCGTCGGCCAGCAGCATCTGTCCCCGGGCGTGGTCATGGATGGCTTCCAGGTGCGGGGACGCGAAGCGTGCGGCGAGCCCGTCCAGGTCGGCGACCGCGCGGCGGGCCTCCGCAGGCTCGCCGGCCGCCACCGCGACCTCGACGAACGCCGCCAGGACACGCACGCGCTCGGCCGGCACCAGGTCGTCCTCGAGGGCCCGTCGCAGCGCCGCCATCGCGTCGCCGACCCGGCCCTGCGCGAGCCGCAGCAGGGCCATGCCGGGCTGTACGGGGTGGGCCCAGCGATGGGCCTCGCGGTAGGCGTCCTCGGCCTCGCCGAACGCACCTCGGACGCGCTGCAGCTCCGCGAGCTGGTAGAACGCCATGCCCTGTGCCGCGTCGCCGGGAAGGTCCGCCAGGTGCGTGCAGGCGGCGCGGATCTCGGCCATCGCCTCGGCCCACTCCCCGCGGAGCTGGAGCAGCTGGGAGCGGTGCACGAGGCACTGACCGCGATAGGGCTTGATCCCCTGCTGCTCGGCGCACCAGGCACTCAGGGCCGTCGTCCACCGCTGGGCCCGCTGGAGGTCGAAGGCCCGCTGGCAGGTGATGATCACGGCGCAGTAGACGAGGCCGGCGGCGAGCGGCGTGACCTCGTCGTCGACCACGGCGAGCATCGCCTCGTCGAGCATCGCCGTCCCGCGCCCGACCTCGCCGAGCGCCACGAGCGCCTGACCCTGGCCGAGCCGACCCAGGGTCGCCAGATCGCGGTCACCGGAGGCGTCGCCGAGAGCACCGGCCTCGACGAAGACGCGGAGAGCAGTCTCGGCGTCGCCGCCCTCGAGGGTCTGCAGCGCGGCGGGAAGGCGGAGATACGCATGCTCGGGAGCATCGGGAGGGCAGTGCTCGAGGACCCTCGCGGCTCGCGCGAACCACCCGCCCCCGCGCGCGTGCTCGCCACGCAGCACGAGGGTGAGGCCCTGCCAGAACGCGCACCGGACCGACCGGCCGGGCTCGCCCGCCTCCGACCACGCGTGGTGCGCGCTCGCCCAGGCCCGGTAGGCCGCGTCGAACCGGCCGATGAGGTACGACGCGACCGCCCACGTCTCCAGGTCGCCCGCCGCCAGCTCGGTCGACCTCTCCGCCGCGGCGAACTCGGCGCACGCGGCGCGCCAGGCGCGCTCGCGGCAGGACCGATGGGCGCGCGCCCGGGCGTCCTGCTCCACGAGAACAGTGTGGCGGGACGTGACCGTTCGATCCCCCTCCGCGGTACTCATTCCTCTGCGGAGATCACCGGAGCATGCTGGGACGTGCCAGCTGTGCCATCGGTCGGCGCACCGGGATTGAGAGGTGGATGATGTTCGTTCAGGTGATCGAGGGCCGGGTCGCCGACCGGGAGGGCCTGCGCCGCCAGATGGATCGCTGGATGGCCGAGCTGCGGCCCGGCGCCGCGGGCTATCTCGGCACGACCGCCGGGGTCGCCGACGACGAGCGGGCCTTCGCCTTCGCCCGCTTCGAGTCCGCCGCGGCCGCGAAGGCCAACAGCGAGCGCCCGGAGCAGGGCCGGTGGTGGGCCGAGACCGAGAAGTGTTTCGACGGGACCGTCACGTTCTCGGATTCCGACGAGGTCGACACGTTCCTGGCGGGTGGGAGCGACGACGCGGGGTTCGTCCAGATCATGAAGGGCAGCGCGCCCGATCGCGACCGGCTCCGTGCCATGGACGCGAAGCTCGCCGAGCACGCCGCCTCGTTCCGGCCCGACCTCGTCGGTGGCATCCGGGTCTGGACCGGGCCCGGCACGTACATCGAGGCCGCCTACTTCACCAGCGAAGCCGAGGCGCGGGCCAACGAGACCAAGGAACCTCCGCCCGAGCTCGCGGAGGAGATGGCCGAGTTCGCCGAGATGATGGCGAACATCGAGTTCGTCGACCTCCGCGAGCCCTGGCTCTACTGACAGCACCGCTGTCCGTCGGTCACGTGCCGGGCAGGCGGTACCCGCCTCGCGCGGTGCCGGCCTGCTCGAGCACGCCGCCGAGGTCCTCCGGGGCGATCAGCTCGTGGGTCTCGAGGCCCTGCACGGCGCCGGTGCTCGACACCGCGATCGAGACCGCGGCCGCGGCGGCGGCGTCGGGCGCATCGACGATCACGAAGCCGTCCCTCGAGCCGAACATGAAGTACATCGTCTCGACGTCGCCACCGACCGTGCGCGCCATGTCCCGCACCGCGGCGAGGCGGTCGCCCGGATTCGAAATCATCTTCGACCAGGTCTCGGCGGTGTAGTTGAAGAACACCACGAACTTCGCCATCTCGGCCCCCGTTCCTCGGCCGCGGTCCATGCCGAACCCGCGGCATGTCACGTGCTGTCACGATCCCGCAGGTTCAGGCGTCCTGTCGTTGGGCCGAACGAGTGGCCTTGCCCGCGCGCGCGTGACGCCTCGGCGCAACGCTGCCCCCGCGGGCTCCGGATGCACGTCACGGCCGAATGTCCGAGGGACCGTTCATGCGGGTGTCGTAATGGATCTGTGATCTGAGGAAAATAATCACGGGATTCGTCGCGCGGGGTTCCCCCTCACCGCGGAGGCGGAGGAGGGTGACCCCGCCGTGCGATCCGGGGAGGTCAGACCGGGATGCCAGTTCACCATGGCCGACACGAGATGCCGGGTTGGCGTGCGTACCTCCCGGACAACCTCGACCGGGCCGCGCGGAGATCCGATCGTCGTGCCGCCGCCCTCCTGCGCCCGGTGTCGCGCCGCGTGGTGGCCGCCGGCGCGCTCGCGGCCTGCGCCCTCGCGGGTGGGGCCGTGGTCCACACGAGGTCGAGCGGGCCGTCGGAGACCTCGCCCGGGTCGGCGGAGGACGCCGCCTCGGTACTGGCCCGGAGCTCGGCGTGGACGCGCGAGGCCATGCCCGTGCTCGCCTCGGTCGAGACCGAGCTGCGCCGGGCCGACGAGGTCCGGCAACGGTGGGAGGCGTCCTCCCTCGCGCGGCGCGCCGGGCCGCCGCCGGGCCCGGTCCTGGCCCTGGTCGAGCGCCGGGCCGAGCTGGCGCGCCACCGCGACGCGCTGCGCGCGGCCATGACCGCGATCCGCTCCGCGCCCGCCTCGGAGGCCGCGCTGGTGAGCGCCTGGCCGCAGCTCCGGGCCGCGCAGGAGATGCTGCAGGCGCTGGTCGCCGGTCGCGGCGAGCTCGGGGATCCGGTGGAGGCGACGGTCCTGCGCCTGGTCCTCGACGAGGGCCCCGCCGCGAGGTCCGCAGGCGGGCCACCGCCGGGACGGGGCGAGCCCAGGGCGCCGAGGGGGATCGACGACACCGCGACCGTCGCGCTGGCCGCCGTGTCCGCCCGGCTGGCCGACCGGCCCGTCGCCTCCCGGTCCGCCGACGTCCCCGAGGTCGTGACTGCGGCGCGGGAGAGGCCGGCGCGCGCCGCGACCACGACCGGAACGCGCTCCGACGCCGTCGAACGACCGTCCGAATCCGACGACGCCGGTTCCCCGGAGTCCCCCGAGGTTCCCGAGGCGACCGGGAGCTCGAGCTCGGCCCCCTCGCTCGCCGCGCCTCCGGCGGCACCCGCGACGGACGAGCCGGAACGGCGCGCCGAGGACCCCGACGCGCGGGCGGCCACTCCCTCGTCCCCGACGCCCCTGTCCGCCGACCCGACGATGCTGACCTTCGACCGACCGTCGTCCGATGCGGCGGACGCGGAGCAGGTCGGGGAGGAGGCGACGTCGCCCCTGCCCGCCGTCCCGACCGACGGGGACACGGGCGACGGGGACACGGGCGACGAGGACACGGGCGACGCGGACACGGACGACGAGGCGACCGCACCGTCGGGTGCCCCGACCGGCACGCCGTCCGACGCGCCGACGGACGACCTCTGAGCGGCGGTGGGCCACGCCGCCGCACGAGCTGTGCGGCCCTCCCACGCCGCGATCCCGGGTCGCGCGCCCGGGTCAGCGCGGCGGCGTGACCATCACCGCGCAGGGTCGGTGGTGCAGGAGCCTCTCGAGGTCCTCGTCCGGCCCCGCCGTGCCGGTGCCTCGCCCGGTCCGCGCGAGGACGAGCAGCTGGGACTGCCGGCCGAGGTGACGCAGGCTGTCGAGGAGGTCGTCGGTGACCTCCAGGCGGCGGGCACCCGCGCGACGCGCCCGGGCGATGGCGGTGCGTCGCTCGCCCTCGGGGCCGCCGACGGCGGCGACCAGCGCGACGCCGCGGCGCCGGGCGGCGGCGGCGGCGAGCTCCAGGGCGGGGTGGTCGTCGTCGCTGCCGCGCAGACCGGCGAGGACGGGGCGCGCGGAGGGCGTGGACGCCCAGGCGCCGGTGCGGAACGGAGGGACGACGACGACGGGGCAGCGGGCGCGATCCAGCAGGTGGGGCACGGTGCGGTCACCGACGGGATCGACGGGATCCCGGCGCCGTCGTCCGCCGATCACCAGGCGGTCGGCGTGCCGGGCGTGCTCCGCGAGCGTCGGGCCGGGCGGGCCGTCGAGCTGGGTGGCGGTGATCGCGATGTCGGGAGCGATGGCCGCGGCGGCGTGCAGCGCCCGGCGCAACCGGACCCGGCCCGCGGCGGCGCCCTCCTCCGATCCTGCGCGGGGTCGTGAGACGTGCACGAGGTGCAGGGCGACCCCGTGCGCCGCGGCCTCCGAGGCCGCCCAGCTCACCGCGGTGAGGACGCCGAGCGAGGCGTCGACGCCGACCACCACGCCGTCGGGTCCTCGCGTCGACGCGTCCGCACCCGACGCGACCGCACCGGCCGGGGCCGGGCGATCGAGCACGCCACCTGCGACGTCCACGGTCCTGATGCCTCCCGTCTCGGGCGAGCCGGCTCCACTGCGGCGAGGATGGCGCCGGCGGCCGCGCCGCGGTTCGTCGTCAGCAGACAACTTCCCGACGACGGGTTGGCGGCTTCGGACAAGGGCCGCCGGCTCAGGAGTCGTCCTCGTCGAGCGCGGCGAGCGCGATGATCATCGCGAGGCGTTGGTCGGGCTGGTCGGTGGCGAGGTGGGTGACCGCGTCCATGCGACGCAGGCGGTAGCGCACGGTGTTCGGGTGGACCGCGAGCGCGCCGGCCGCGGCGGCGATGTCCCCGTGCGCGGCGAGCCAGGCCCGCAGGGTGGGCACGTAGTGGGTTCCGTGTCGGCGGTCGTGCCGTCGGAGCTCGACGACGGGGTCCCGTTCGGGTACGCGGCCGGCGGCGGTGACGGCCCGCAACCGGCGCAGGACGATCCGGTCCCATGACTCGTCGTAGGCCACGGGCGCGAGATCGGGACGGTTGGCGTGCAGCGCCAGGCACTCGTCGGCCTCGCTGCGGCTGGCCGGCAGCGACGTCGGGCCGGCCGCGCCGCCGACCCCGGCCACGAGCCCCACCCGGCGGGGCAGGGCGGCGCGCACCGAGGCCACCCAGCGCCGCGCACCCTCGACGCCGTCCGCCCCGTCGGGCAGCAGCGTGTACACGGTGTTGGCGAACAGGGCACTGCGGCCGGGCCGCGACCACCCGAACCCGGTGGTCACGTGGTCGAAGGTCACCAGGACGCCGGCGTGCTGCTCGTCCTCGACGTGGGCCTGCAGTGCGACCACCCGCAGGTCCGCGGCGGGCAGGCCGAGCTGGCTGATCATCGCCTGCGGATCGCCCGCGCCCTCGAGCAGGCGGGCGACCAGGTCGGACTCCACCTGGCGTTCCAGGTCGGCGCTGGCCCGCGAGCGCAGCAGGTGCAGGGCGGTGGTGCGCGCGCCGTCCTCCAGGACGCGGCGGTGCGCGTCGTCGAACGGCGCCGTGGTCTCGACCCAGATCGATCCGAGGAGCTGGCGGCCGGCCCGGACCGCGATCACCATGCGCCCGCCGAAGCCGTGCGCGGGGGAGGGGACGACGAAGACGGGCTCGTCGGAGCCCGCGAGGTGGCGGAACACCCCGCGCTCGGTGAACAGGGTCCGGACCCGATCGGGCAGCCGCCGACCCAGGATGGTCTGCGACCGCACGGCGTCCACCGCGTCCGCGGTGTCGTCGGACCGTGAGTAGGCGAGGAGGCGGGAGAGCTCGTCCTCGATGACCACCGAGCAGCCCCCGAGGTCGGCGGCGATCGCGTCGGCGAGGGCGAACAGATCGGTCGGTCCCCGCCCCGACTCGGTCTCCCGGCCCTCGAGGACGAGGCCGTACGCCAGCCCGGTCAGCTGGCTCCAGGAGACCTCGGGATCGACGAGCAGCACGGCGATGCCGGCCTCGCGCGCCTCGGCGGCGGCCGTCGCCTCGAGCGGGGCCCGCGCCCGGATCACGACCACGGTCGCGCGAGCGCGCCGGCCCAGACGCACCGCGTCGAGGGGTGAGTCGACCCCGACCGCGAGGAACACGTCGCCACTGGCGGCGCGCCGCTCGGTGGCGTCGTGCACGACCAGGCTGCGCAGCACCGCGCCCCGCGAGCCGCCACCCTCGGCCAGCCGCGCACCGCTGCCGGCCAGGACGTTCACCAACCGGTCCAGCGTGATCATCGCGACCTCCGCCGGGCTACAAGCGAGGGCGTTCGGTTTGTGCCGATCCTACAACTCGTGCCCGACGGAGCCGTCGCATCCTCGACCGGAGAGCGCGACGAACCACGAGAGGAGTGCAGCGATGCAGGGCGTGGCGCAGGCACCGGACGTGCGGGCGATGGCCACCGAGCACCTCGACGACGAGGCCCGGCGGTTCACCCGCCGCGTCCGGTGGGCGATGGCGGTGGAGGGCGTGCTCGCCCTGGTCCTCGGCGCCGCCGGGGTCGCCGCCGTGCTCGAGGCGGGCGCGGCGACGGCGACGGTCGCGGGCGTCCGGCTGGGCCTGCCCCAGTTCGCGGTGCTCGTCGCCGTCGGTGCGCTCGTCCTGCTCACCCTCCGCCACCGGGCGTGGCTGCGCCGGGTCGCCGTGTCCAAGGCCGTGCTGGCGGCGGCCCTGTTCGTCGCCGGGTCCGTGTACTACCCGCACGGCGTCTGGGAGATGAACGCGGCGGGGATCTTCCTCCCGGTGGTGATCGCCCTGGCGGGGTTCGTCGAGTTCGTCTTCCTCGGGACCGCGAACTTCGTCTCGGAGCCCAGCGACGTCCCGTACCGCGAGCGGCGAGCGGTGGAATGGCCGTGACGACGTCGACGGAGCAGCGGCCGGGCTCCCACGCCCGGTCGACGACGCCGGAGACCGCGTCGCCGGAACACGACGGCTCCGTGCTCGTCGGCTTCGACGGGTCCCCCGGCGCCGTCACCGCCCTGAGCGTCGCGGGGCTCCTGATGCCCGACCGGCACGCGCGGATCGTCCACCTGTGGTCCTCGCCGGACGTCGGGTCGATCCTGCACCGGCGGCTCGCACACCGGGCCCGGACCGCCGACCACCTCACGGCGCTGGTCGCCCGCGAGGCCGCGGCGGCGGCCGCGCACGTGGCCGGGCAGGGTGTCACGCTCGCGCGGGCCGCCGGGTGGACCGCCGAGCCGGCGTCGCGCCGGGTCTACGCCGGCGAGGCGTTCGCCCTCGCCGACCTGATCGACGAGGTCCGGCCGGCGGCGGTCGTGGTCGGGTCCCGCGGCCACGGCGGGCTGCGGGGGCTCCTGGGCAGCGTCTCGGCCCGCACGGTGAGCCACAGCCCGGTACCGGTGCTGGTCGTGCCGCCGCTGCTGGCCGAGGAACGCGCCGCGGCCGTGGGCGGCCCCGTGCTGATCGCCCACGACGGCTCCGACGACGCCGAACGCGCCCGACGCGTCGCGGCCGGGCTCTTCGGCGACCGTGCCCGAGTCGTCGCCCAGGTCGTGCCCCCGTTCGACCTGTGTCCGTCCGGCGTCGACGCCGGTGGGGCGCCACGTGGGGCGATCACCCTGCGCGCCCAGGGTTTCGGACCTCGGGCCGTGGCCGACACGCTGGCCGACGAGGCCGCGGCCCGCGGTGCCGGTGTGATCGTGGTCGGCTCGCACGGCCGGACGATGCTGCGCGAGCTCGTCCTCGGCAGCGTCGCCCGGGCGGTGCTGCGCCACGGGCACCGACCCGCCCTCGTCGTCCCCTCGGCGCGGGACCGGCTGGGCGCGGCGGCCGGACCGTCCGCGTAGACGGCGCTCGTGGCCCCGCTACGCGTCGGCGACGGCCCTGGACTGCTCGACGGCGAGACGGTCCACCAGGTCGTTCATCTCGTCGCCGGAGTGGCCCCTGGTCCAGCGGAAGGAGACGTCGCCGCGCTCGTTCACGAGGGTGATCAGCGGCTCCCACAAATCCCGGCTGACCACGGGCTTCTTGGCGCTGGTCACCCAGCCGCGGGCGATCCAGCCCTTCCACCACCCGTCGCGGAAGCAGTTCACGACGTAGGTCGAGTCGCTGACGACGACCAGCGGGCCGTCCAGCGCGCGCACGGCCTCGAGCGCGGCCCGGATCTCCATGCGCTGGTTGGTGGTCCGGGCCTCCCCGCCGCTGTCCTGACGCCCGTCGCGGGTGGCCCAGGCCCAGCCGCCGGGGCCGGGGTTGCCCGAGCAGGCGCCGTCGGTCCACACCTCGAGGGCGCCGTCGGCGGCCGGCATGTCGGGGCGCGGCGCCTTCTTCGGCTTTGCCGCGCGCGTCCCCGAGGTGGACGGGGCGGCACCCGCGCACGCCGCGTGCGCCCAGCGCTCGCCCGCCTTCGCGATGTCCTCGCCGGGGCGGACGGGGGAGGCGCAGACCCCGCAGGTGGTGTCGTACTTCGCGGTCATCGGCACCGGCGCCACCCTAGTCGGCGTCCCCGAGCCCCTCGGCCGAGGACAGGGCCTCGGTGAGCAGCGCGACGAGGGCCGCGTGCTGCGCGTCGGCCGACGACCCGACCTCCTCGTCGGACCCGTCGAGGGCCGCGGCGGCGAGGCCCGCCTTGTCGTCGATCAGGTCGGCGATCCGGGCGTCGATCGTCTGCGCGGCGAGGATGCGCCACGCGGTGACGGGCTCGGTCTGGCCGATGCGGTGGCTGCGGTCGATGGCCTGGGTCTGCTCCGCGGCCGTCCAGGGCAGCTCGGCGAGCACGATGTTCGACGCGACCTGGAGGTTGATGCCGACCCCGGCCGCGGTCAGCGAGCAGACCGCGACGGCGACGCCCGGGTCGTCGACGAACGCGTCGATGTTGCGCTGCCGCACGCCGGGCGTCTGGTCGCCGCGGATGGACGAGAAGCGGACGCCCTGCTTGGCGAACGTCTCCTCGGCGGCGTCCATCACGTCGACGTGCTTGGCGAAGAAGACCACCTTGCCGGCACTGCGCGCGAGCTGCGCGGCGTAGTCGGCGGCGAGGACGGCCTTCGCCCGGCCGATGCGCCGCATCATGCTGAAGACGTTGTCGCCGTTCGGCGAGTTCGCGGCGTCCTTCTGCTCCCACGTCGCCACCCGGCGCACGAGGTCGTGGTCGATCTCCTCGGCGGGCCCGGCGCCGCGGGCGGCGAGCGCGTCGGTGTACCGGGCGACCATCCGGCGGGCGAGGTCGCGCTCGGCAGCCCGGATCGAGCGACCGGTCGGACCGTCCAGCTCGACGGGGAGGTCGGCGATGCGGCGCTCGGGGATGTCGGCGGCGACGTCGACCTTGCGGCGACGGACGATGCCGAGGTCCACGACGCACCGGCGCGCGGCCGGGTAGAAGCCCGGGTCGGCGGGCGTCAGCCCGGTCTCGGACAGGGCGTCCATCAGCTCGGCGCGCGGCTTCTTCTCGTCGATCCAGCCGAGGAACTCCCAGATGGCGAGGAAGTCCTCGATGTCGTTGATCAGCGGCGTGCCCGTGAGGGCCATCAGCAGCGGCTCCGCGGTGAAGCCGCGGATGCGCTCGGAGAGCGCCAGCACGTGCTGGGAACGCTGGGAGGTCTTGTTCTTGATGAAGTGCGCCTCGTCGACGACCATCCCGCGGAAGCCGAAGTCGCCGAGCCACCCGACGTGCCGGTCGAGCACCTCGTAGTTGACGACGACGATGTCGGCGAACCCGTCGACGGACTCGCCGTTGCCCTGGATCGCGGTGGCCGTGCGGCGGGGGCACCACAGGCCGGCCTCGCGCACCCAGTTGGTCTTGACGACGTTGGGGACGACGACGAGCAAGGGGTAGGCCTTCGCGGCCTCCGCGGCGAGCAGCGCCTGGGCGGTCTTGCCCAGCCCGGGCTCGTCGGCGAGCAGGAAGGTCCGGTGCCCGGCCGCGGCCGCGGCGACGAGCCGGGCCTGGTGCGACATGAGCTCTCGGCCGCCGGGGACGCTGCGGGAGCCGGGTTCGGGCAGGTCCATGAGCGCGGAGCCGTCGCCGGCGCGCTCGAACGAGCGCAGCAGCGGGTCGAGGAGCTCCCAGCCGCTCAGGGGCGTCGGGCGGGCCTCGCGCGGCCGGGCCGCGGAGTAGTCGGGGGCGAGGAACGGGTTGGCGAGCCGGCGGGAGACGACCGACTGCGGCACCACCCCGGGTTCGGGGGCGGCGACGACGGGCTCCTCGGGCTCCGGGGCGACCTGCTCCGCCTCGATCCCCGCGCGGCGCAGCATGTCGCGCTCCAGCGAGCGGGCCTCGTCGGAGACGACGGCGTCCTCGGCGAGGAGCGCCAGCAGGGCCGGGTCCCGCACCGCGGTCTTGGCCAGCGACGTCGCGAAGTCGTCGAGACGCCGGAGCTGCTCGGCCCGCTGCGTGTCCCCGAGGTCGCCGCGCGCCTTGACCCGGGCGCGCTCGTCGCGCAGCAGCAGCGCGACGGCCTGGAACTTCGTGCGCGTCGCGGACGTCGCGCGTCCGCTCCTCATGGCGTCGCGGACCTCGCGCACGGCGCGCGTGAGCACCGCGGTGATGTCCTCGCGTGCGCGTCCGCGCCGCCGGTTGCCGGGCGCGCCGCGGCCGGACCTCGTCTGGGGTTGACCTCGACGAGCCATGTACCTCCTCCGGATGCCCGGCGCACCTGCCGAGCATCACGCTGCGGTGACGGGGCGACAGGAGGACCCGGGGCTCCTCCACGAGGAGAACCGATCGGCGGGTCCTCTTCTTCCCGATCACCGGGGCGCGCCGTCTTCGCCCACCACCATACCGTCCGGCGGCCGGGGGACGACGCGGCGCGCCGCGGATCAGCGTTGTCCGGCCGGCGACTCCCCGGACCGCGGTGCCGTCGCGGTGGGCTCCCCGGCGGGCGCCCGGCGCGCGAGCACGTAGCCCACGCCCGCGGCCAGCGGGAACATGACGACGCCGTAGACCGCCGCCGGCACCGCGAGGCGCTCGTCCCCGAGCACCGTCAGCGCCACCGCGATCGCGAGCGTGCTGTTGTGGATCCCGATCTCGAACGCCGACGCCACCGACTGGCGGTACCCGACCCGGAACAGGCGCGGGAGCAGGAAGCCCGCGGCCAGGCTGGCGAGGCAGAACAGCGTGGTGACGACCCCGACGTCGGCCAGGTACGTGCCCAGATCCTCGCGCTCGGCCAGGAGGGCCCCGGCGATCACGAGCACGAGGACCACGGCCGAGAGCACGCGTACGGGACGGTCGGCGCGGTCGGCGAACGCCGGCGCGAGGCGTCGCACCACCATGCCGAGGACGACCGGCACCAGGACGATCGCGAACACCTGCGCGATCTTGTCGAACTGCAGCCCGACCGAGGCCCCGCCGAGAGGCGGCTCGAACCAGCCGATGGCGAGCGTGACCACCACCGGCAGGGTCAGCACCGCGAGCACCGAGTTGACGGCCGTGAGGGTGATGTTCAGGGCCACGTCACCGCGGAAGAGATGGCTGAACAGGTTCGCGGTGGTGCCGCCGGGGGAGGCGGCCAGCAGCATCATGCCCACGGCGAGGACGGGGTCGAGCCCGAGGGCCAGGACGAGCGCGAAGCAGGCCGCCGGCAGCAGGAGGACCTGGGTCGCGAGGGCGACGGCGACGGCCCGGGGCTCGCGGGCGATCCGCGCGAAGTCGCGCACGGTCAGCGAGAGGCCGAGGCCGAACATCACGACGGCCAGGGCCAGCGGCAGCCCGACGCTGGTCAACGCGGTGTCCATCGGGTCCTCCCCGGCGCGGTGTCGGGTGGGCGGGCCCCGGCCGGGCCCGGCGACGACCCCGACATGATCGGGCAGCCCGGACCGATCGGACAATGGACGGGGAGGGGAGGGTCGGGCAGGCTCCCGGATCGTGACCGAGGACGACACCGGGCGACCCGCGCAGCGCTCGGCCGGCAGCGTGGCCGTCGTCGACCGCGCCGGCGTCGCGGGCAGCGTCGACACCGACCGCAGCGTCGCGGTGGCGGGCAGCGTGGGCACGGTCGGGAGCGTCGCCGTGGCCCAGAGCGCCGGGACGGCCGGGAGTGTCGCGGTGGCCGGCAGCGTGGCGACCGCGGGCAGCGTCGCGGTGGCCGGGAGCGCCGCGACCGCGGGCAGCGTCGCGGTCGCCGGGAGCGCCGCCACCGCCGGCAGCGTCGGGATCGTCGCGAGCGTCCTCACCGTCCTCGGCGTCGGCCTCCGCCGGTGCCTGGGCACGCTGGCCTGCGTGGACTGCACCCGGTGCGTCGGGTGCATCGCGTGCGTCGACTGCGTGGACTGCGTGGGGTGCATCGGCTGTGTCGGCCTGCGCGGGGCGGTCGGGCAGCGCGGCGTCCGCGCCTGACCACGTCAGGGCCCGGGCTCGGACCCCGCCTCATCGCCGGCGCGCCCGGCCGTCACCACGACGAACTCCGGGACGCCGCCGAGCAACCGTTGCCAGGTCGGCGTGAGGTGGCCGACGACCTCGTCGGCGGGCACGGTGCGCGGTGACCGGACCTCGTAGGAGACCCCGTCCGAGGTGAGGACGCCGCGGCCGGCCGCCAGGAGGTTGCGGCACCAGTCGACGTCGCTGCCGTAGGGCAAGGGAAGGGCGAAGCCGCCCGGCACGGGGCGGGCGACGAGCGGGGTCGTGTAGGCCCGGCCGGACCGGCGCCCGACGTGCCCGAGGCGGGAGGCATACCAGTGCCGCCGTCCCGCGAGGTAGCGCATCAGCGGGTTGAGCGCGTGCTTGTTGAACCGGCGGACGGCGTCGTTCAGGGCCGAGTGCCCGGCGGGCGCGTCGGTGACGGGCGTGCAGCGGTACTCCTCGACGAGCGACCACTCCCCGCCCTCCACGCGGACCTCGTTCCGCCAGGTGATGCCGCCGTCGGACTCCAGGTCCCACGTGAGCCGCAGCCGGACCGCCGGCTCGCCGATGGACTCGAACACCAGCCGGTCGCCGGCGATGTGGCCGGCCATCACCGCCGCGTGCCCGTAGCAGTCGGCGAGGGTGGCCCGGTACTCACCGCGGGCGGGGTCCCAGCCGGCGACCCAGTGCAGCTGCCAGCTCACCGCGGGGGTGCCGTCGAGCAGGTACTGCTCCTGCCGGTAGTCGCCGACCACCCAGCGGCCGTCCTGGATGAGGGTGTGGGTGCCCGACCCGGTGGCCGTCATCGCGGGGCTCCCCGGACCCATGGCCCCGGCGGTGATCGTGCCGCTCCAGGTGGTGTCCCGGTGGAAGCGCCGCAGCGCCGCCATCTCGGCACCCACGGCGACGGGCTGGGGGACGGTGTCCTGGACGGTCGTCACGGTGGCCTCCTCGAGGGCCTCGGCGATCGGTGGCGGTCGGCCCGGCCACCGTCGGCCCGCGGCGCGGCGCGGACCAGGCGTCGAAGGTCCCGCTCCGGGGCGCTGCTCGGCCCTGCCCCCGCCCGACCGTGTGGCCTCGACGATCCGGTGCCGGACGGTCCTCGCCACTACAGTGCGGGGGAGCCGGACGGGGGGCACGGGAGGGGTGCGCGTGGACGTCGTCGACTTCGACGACTACGCCGAGCGCTGGTCGCGGGCCCACGGTGGCTACGACGTCCGGTCCTCCCGGTCGACACGGGCCTGGCTGCGCGTCGCCCACCGCCTCGCCTCGCCGCTGGCCCGCCGCCGGGTGCCGCCGACGTGGGTGACCGCCGTCGGCGGGGTCGGCGCCGTCGCGGTCACCGGGGTCGCCGCCCTCGGCGGTCGGTGGCCGCTGCTCGCGGCGGCCCTGGTGGTGGTCGTGGCGTTGCTCGACGGCGTCGACGGCGCCCTGGCGGAGATGACGGACAGCACCACCGCGTGGGGTCGGGTGCTCGACCAGCTCGTCGACCGCATCGGCGACGTCGCGATGGTCGTCGGCCTGTGGGCCCTCGGTGCCCCCGGGCCGGTGTGCGCGGCGGCCGCGGTGCTGACCGTGCTCGACGAGTCGATCCGCTCGAGCGCGAGCGCCGCGGGGCTGACCGAGGTCGGCCTGGTCGCCGTCGCCGAGCGCCCCGTCCGGCTGCTCCTCGGCGGCCTCGCGCTCGCCGCGGCGGGCGCCGTCCCGTCCGCGGCCATGCCGATCGTGACCGCCGGTGCCGCCCTGTGGGCGTTCCTGTCCCTGCTCGCGACGGTGCAGCTGGTCGTCAACGTCCGCCGCCGGCTGCGCGGGCGCCCGCGCGACCTGCCGAGGACCGAGGACCAGGGGGAGGTCGGGGAGGAGCCGTCCGGGCACCAGTGAGGTGCGCGCCGATCTCCCCGTCGCTCACTCGCGCTCGACGGTGCGCAGGCCGTGCGCCGGCGTCCACCACTCCACGACGAGGCGCGTGGCCCCGGCGTCGAGGTGGGTGTGGACGACCTCGCCGATGTCGGCGCGGAAGAGGTCGCCGCTCGGCCCCTCGGTGATCTCGCCGGCGGCGAGCGCACGACCGGCGATCTTGGCCTCGCCGGGCCACTGGGCCTCGGCGCCCTCGACCGGGTCGACCGTGGCGCTGTGCAGCGCGAAGCGGGGGTCGCGGCGCAGGTCGGCACCCTTGCGGGCCCCGGCCATCGAGCCGAAGGTCAGCTCGCCGTCCGCGAACTCGGCCTCGATGCCGGAGATCCGCGGCGACCCGTCGGCCCGGAGCGTCGCCAGGGTCTTGTGTCGGTGGGCGTCGAACAGCTCCCGGACCCGTCGGGCGAACTCCGGCTCCGCGTCCTCGACGTCCTGCCAGCTGGTCACGCGCCGATGATGGCACCGCCCTCCGACACCGCGGGCTGCTTGTCGCCGATCGGCCCTCCCGCCACGATGCGAACGGTGACCACGGGGCGGCCGGCAAGGCTCGGGGTCGTCTACGACATCGACGGCGTGCTCCGCGTGGCGCCGTTGCGGCGGCAGTGGGGTCGGCTGCGCGCCCTGGTGGCGCACGGGCCGCGGGACCGCCGCTCGCTGCTGGGCATGCAGCGCGTCCTGCACGTGCTCGCCGACGCCGACCCGCCGGCCGACGTGCACTTCCTGACCGCGCTGCCGATCGAGCTCGCCCGTCCGCTGACGGCGGCCCTGCGCCACGACCAGTACCCCGGCGGCACGGTCCTGATGGCCGGACGGGCGCTCCTCTCCGGCTGGCTGTTCGGCGCGGGCCTGGAGCGCAAGCGCGAGACGCTCGACCGCCTCGCCGCGCGGCACCCGGACACGCACTGGGTGCTCGTCGGCGACGACGCCGGCCACGGCCCCGAGCTGTTCGGCGGCTTCGCCCGCGACCACCCGGACCGGGTCGCGGCGATCGCGATGCGCAGGCTCCTGGACGTCGAGGACGCGTCGACGCGCGCCGACGACGGTGGGCCCCCGGTGGTCACGGCCCCGAACGGCGAGGAGATGCTGCCGGGGCTGCGGGCGGTGCTGGGCCTCGACGAGGCCGGGGGCGCGCCGAGGATCGACGACTGGTTCCTCACCGACGCCCAGCGCGGGAACCCGGCGACGCGCCTCCGGGCGTGGACCGACGGCAACGACGTGCGCCCGCGCGTGCACGGCAGCGTCTACTACCGCGCCCTCGCCGACCGGCTGGCCACGACCGGCACCGGCGACCAGGTGCTCTTCCTGGGGTGGCGCGGCGACGGCGACCAGCAGCTCACCGACCGGGGGCCGACCGTCGCCCAGGCGCTCGCGAGCGCGGCACGGCGCGGGGCCCGGGTGTGCGGGCTGCTGTGGCGCTCGCACCTGTCGGCGATCGGGTACCACGTCGAGCGGAACCGGCGACTGGCCGCGGACCTGCGCGCCGCCGGCGGCGAGGTGCTGCTCGACCAGCGCGTCCGCCCGCTCGGCAGCCACCACCAGAAGCTCGTCGTGATCCGTCGCGACACCGACCCGCGGGACGACGTGGCCTACGTCGGCGGCATCGACCTGGTCCTCGGCGCCCGCGACGACATCGTCCACCGCGGCGACCCGCAGTCCAGCGGGGCCGCGAACGCCTACGACCGCGACCCCCGCCACGACGCCCAGCTCGAGCTGCGCGGACCGGTCGTCCGGGATCTCCACGAGGTGTTCTTCGAGCGATGGGTCGACCCGACGCCGCTGGTCCGGCTGCCCTGGCACGTCGTTCCCGACCTCGTCCACCGCCTGCCCCTGCGGGGGTCACCGCTGCCCGTCCCCGCGCCGGACCCGCCCCCGGCCGGACGGTGCGCGGTGCAGGTCCTCCGCACCTACCCCCGGCGGACCCCGCCGCTGCCGTTCGCGCCGTGGGGCGAGCGCAGCGTCGCCCGCGCGTTCATCAAGGCGCTGGGCCGGGCGCGGCGGATCGTCTACGTCGAGGACCAGTACCTGTGGTCCGCGGACGTCGCGCGGGTGTTCGCGGCCGCCCTCCGGCGCGCCCCGCAGCTGCACCTCGTCGCGGTGGTCCCGCGCCCGCACCGTGACGCCCGCCCGGGCCCCGCGGTGATCGGACAGGCGGAGGCGATCGCGATGGTGCACGAGGCCGGCGGCGACCGCGTGCAGATCCTCGACGTCGAGAACGACGAGGCGAGCCCGGTCTACGTGCACGCCAAGGTCTGCGTGGTCGACGACGTGTGGGCCACCGTCGGCAGCAACAACTTCAACACGCGGTCCTGGACCCACGACTCCGAGCTGGTCACGGCGATCCTCGACGACGAGCGCGACCGTCGAGCGCCCGTGGACCCCGGCGGTCTCGGCGACGGCGCCCGCGGCTTCGCCCGGCGTCTACGGCTCGAGCTGATGCGCGAGCACCTCGGCCTCGCCGACGACACCGCGATCCTCGACCCCGATCAGGCCGCCGGCACGGTGCGGGCGCGGGCGGCGGCGCTGGACGCCTGGCACGCGGCGGGTGCCCGGGGCGCGCGACCGCCGGGCCGCCTGCGTCGCCACACGCCGGCGCACGAGCAGGTGGAGGTGACCCGGCGGCGGCGTTGGATCACCGGGCCCGCCTACCGGATGGTGCTCGACCCCGACGGCCGCCCCCTGCGCGCCCGGCTGCAGCGCACCTACTGACCGCCCTCAACCGAGGACGGCGTCGGACGGCTCGAGCCCCGGCGTCCCTGCCGGGGCGACGCCGTCCCGCAGCCGTCGCAGCACCGTCTCGAACTGCTCGGCGTCGGTGCCGAGCAGCTCCCGGAACCGGCCGCGCACGTCGGCGACCGCCTCGTCCCACTCGGCCAGGGCACGGAGGCCGCGCGTCGAGACGACGATGAGGACCCGGCGACGGTCTTCGTGGTCGCGCCGCCGCAGCACGAGGTTCGCGGCCACCATCCGGTCGACGAGCTTGCTGAGCTTCGGCGCGAGGAGCAGCACGTGGTCGGCGACCACGTTCATCGGGCAGCCCCCGCGGTCGGCGAGGAGGCGCAGGATCCGCCACTGGTCGAGGCTGGAGCCGCAGCGACGCAGCGCCTCCTCCAGCCGTCCGGTGAGCGTCCGCTCGACGAGCGACAGCAGGCGGAGGGACTCGTCGACGTCTCCCGTCGCCCGTCCGTCGCTGGCTGGCACCGCTCGATGGTAGCCAGGAGGGCGGTCGCGGCGGCGGCCTCGTCGTCGCGGGCCCCCGATGGGCGCGGCCGGCTCCCACGATCGGAGCAGTCCCACGCCGGGGTGTGCTCGCTAGCGTCGTGCAATGGCCGAGTCGCTGGTCCGCCGCCCGGGGACGGCGCCTGGACGCGACGTCCTCGACATGGCCTTGGTGATCCCGCTGCAGGGTCCCGCCGGCATCTTCGGGCCCTCCTGCGAGAGCTGCGCCGCGCTGGCCGCGCAGGAGATCAACGCCGAGGGCGGCGTGCTCGGCCGGGAGCTCAACCTCGTGCCGGTCGACGGGGGCCGCAGCCCGGCCGAGGTGGCCGTCGAGGTCGACGCGCTGGTGAGCGCCGGCGCGGTGCAGGCCGTGACGGGCTGGCACATCTCGGCGGTCCGCGAGGCGGTCGCGCCGCGCATCCGCGGTCGCGTGCCCTACGCCTACACCGCGCTCTACGAGGGCGGCGAGGACCGGCCGGGGCTGTTCCTCACCGGCGAGACACCGGACCTCCAGCTCGGGCCGACGCTGGACTGGTTCGCCGGCACGGCGGGCGTCCGGCGCTGGATGATCGTGGGGGACGACTACGTCTGGCCCCGCCGGTCGGCCGCCACGGCGGCGCGCTACCTGCGCCGGATCGGCGGGACGGTCTGCGACGAGGTGTTCGTGCCGCTCGGGACCTCCGATTTCGCGGGCGTCCTGCGCCGCGTGGAGGCCAGCGGCTGCGAGGCGGTGCTGATGCTGCTCATCGGCGACGACGCCGTCGCCTTCAACCGCGCCTTCGCGGCGGCCGGCCTCGACCGGGACATCCTGCGGTTCAGCTCGCTGATCGAGGAGAACGTCCTGCTCGCCTCCGGCCCCGAGAGCACCCGCGGGCTGATGACCTCGGCGGGCTACTTCGAGGACCTGGCGACGAGCTCCGGGCTCGAGTTCGCCGCCACCTACTTCCGAGAGTTCGGCGACGACGCGCCGGTCCTGAACAGCCTCGGCGAGTCGTGCTACGAGGGCGTCCGGCTGCTCACCGAGCTCATGCGGCGCGCCGGCTCGACCCAGGTCCCGGCGATGATGTCGGTGGCCGACGGGCTCGCGTACGAGAGCCCGCGCGGCACCGTCGAGCTCCGCGACCGGCACCTGCAGCAGAAGGTCTTCCTGGCCGTGGCGGACGGTCTGAGCTGGGACGTCGTCCAGCAGCTGTGACCGTCCGGGGTCGGACGGCGACGGCCCGCGACGGCCGTTGACAGCCTCGTCACCACGTCGCTAGTTTCCTAGGAAATCAATTCCAACGACGCATATCTCGCCTCGTCGCCGGGGCCGCGACGAAGGGAGACACCCCCGATGGCCCTCTACGCGTACCGGTGCGGCGAGGACGGGCCCGTCGACGTGGTGCGGCCGCTCGGCACCGCGCCGCCGGTGATCTCCTGCCCGACCTGCGGCGCCGACGCCCCACGGGTGTTCACCGCGCCCATGCTCGGGCTGGCCGACCGATCGCGGGTGGCCGCGATCGACCGCGCCGAGGCGTCCCGCACCCAACCGGCGGTGGTCTCCGCGCCGCCACCCCGTCCGTCGCGGGCACCGCGACCCCGTCTCGACCCCCGGACCGCGGCGCTGCCGCGGCCCTGACCCCACCCGCACACCCACCCGCACCCACCCGGCCGCGCCCTCGAGGGTCGGACCGGGCGCTCCGCCCTGCCCTCTCCCGGGCGCCCGCGGAGGTCGACAGGAAGGGACTCCCATGCTGATCCGAGGGGCGTCGGCCCGTGGCTAGCGTCGGCCTGCTGTTCGTCGGCGCCGTGCTCTTCATCAACGGCGTCATGCTGCTGGGCTGGGTCGACGCCCGGTCGGCCGCACCGATGAACTTCTTCGTCGGCGGCCTCCAGATCATCACACCCACCTACCTGATCTTCACCGCGAACGGGGACGCCGACGTCATCCTCGCCGCGTCGGGGCTCTACCTGTTCTCGTTCACCTACCTCTACGTCGCGGTGAACCTGACCTGGGACCTCGACAGCACCGGCCTCGGCTACTTCTGCCTGTTCGTCGCCGTCACGGCGCTGGTCTTCTCGTTCCTGAACTTCACCCGCTTCGCGGACCCCGCCTTCGGCGTCATCTGGCTCTACTGGGCGTTCCTCTGGTCCTTGTTCTTCGTGCTCCTGGGACGCAAACGCGAGGAGATCGGGCGCTACACCGGGGCGGTCTGCGCCATCCAGGGATGGGTGACCGCCTGGATCCCCGCCCTCCTGCTCCTCACCGGCGCCTACGCCGAGATCGGCGTCCCGCTCGCGTTCGGCCTGGCGATCTTCGGTGTCGTCGTCTTCGCCGCGCTGATCCCCTGGGCCCGCCGCTCCCGGACCCCCACGACGCCGACCCGCACCGGCGAGCCCGCCGTCGCCTGACCGTCCCGTCCGCCCAGCCAGGAGAGATCCGATGCCCCAGAAGGTGTTCCCGCTCGACAGCAACAAGAAGTTCACCGACCAGCAGCTCATCGGTCACAACCGGTGGCACCCGGACATTCCCGCCCAGGTGCACGTCAAGCCGGGTGACGTGTTCCGCGTCGACTGCCGCGAGTGGTTCGACGGCGCGATCGTCAACGACGACTCCGCCGACGACATCCTCCACGCCCCGCTGAACTCCGTGCACGTCCTCTCCGGCCCGATCGCGGTCGAGGGCGCGCAGCCCGGCGACCTGCTGATCGTCGACATCCTCGACGTCGGCCCCATCCCGCAGGAGGACTCCGGCCCGCTGGCCGGGCAGGGTTGGGGCTACACCGGGGTCTTCGCGAAGACCAACGGCGGCGGCTTCCTCACCGACCACTTCCCCGACGCCTACAAGGTGATCTGGGACTTCCGGGGCGGCAAGGCCACCTCGCGGCACGTCCCGCACGTGGAGTTCACCGGCATCGTCCACCCCGGCCTGATGGGCACCGCGCCCTCGCACGACCTGCTGCGCAAGTGGAACGGCCGGGAGCAGGCGCTGATCGACACCGACCCGCAACGGGTGCCGCCGCTCGCCCTGCCCCCGCAGCCGGACTCGGCGATCCTCGGCTCGCTCACCGGCGACGACTTCGAGCGCGCCCGCAACGAGGCCGCCCGCACCGCGCCGCCGCGTGAGAACGGCGGCAACCAGGACATCAAGAACTTCACGAAGGGCAGCCGGGTCTTCTACCCGGTGTTCGTCGACGGGGCGAACCTCTCGATGGGCGACCTGCACTTCTCGCAGGGCGACGGCGAGATCACCTTCTGCGGTGCGATCGAGATGGGCGGGTTCATCGACCTGCACGTCGACCTGATCAAGGGCGGGATGTCGACCTACGGGGTCTCCGAGAACGCGATCTTCATCCCGGGCAACACCGACCCGCAGTACAGCGAGTGGATCGCCTTCTCGGGCACGTCGGTGACGCTGGACAACGAGCAGCGCTACCTCGACTCGCACCTGTCGTACCAGCGGGCCTGTCTGCACGCGATCGACTACCTGACCACCTTCGGCTACACGCCGATCCAGGCCTACATGATCCTGGGCGCGGCGCCGATCGAGGGCCGGCTGTCCGGCGTGGTCGACATCCCGAACTCGTGCTCCACGGTCTACCTCCCGACCGGGATCTTCGATTTCGACGTGAAGCCCGGGAAGGACGGCCCCGCCCGGGTCGACCCCGGCATGGGTGTGCCGGTCGCGCGCGCCTGAGCGGCAGCGGGACGGCGACGGCCGTCGCGGCGGTGGTCGCCGTCCCGCTCCTCACGCCTGCTCGTCGACGATCTTCCAGTACGAGTCCTTGCGGACGACCTTGCCGTCCCGGAACTCCCAGTGGTCGCAACCGCGCACCCGGACCTCCCGGCCGTCGGCCCCGGTGCCCGTGAGCAGCCATTCCGAGACGCCGAGGTCGCCGCTGACCCAGTGGCGGTCGTCGCCGTAGTGGACGTCGGGAAGCCCCGCGAAGCGTGAGGCCAGGCCCTCGCGCACCGCGGCCTTGCCGACGAGGCGCCTGCCCCACGGGTCGGGCCCTCGGGGCATGTCCAGCGAACAGTCCTCGGCGAAGAACTCCATGATGGCGTCCAGATCGTGCGCGTTGAAGGCGTCGGTGATCGCCTTCAACGTCACCACCGAGGCCGCCTCGGTTCCCTGCGTCATCGCCTCGTCCTCCTGTCAGCGGCGAGCGCCGGCCCGTTCGCCGGCGGCGGGCTCGGGAGCCGGTTGGTCGTCGAGCCGTCGCACCGTCAGGACGACCTGGCCGTGGTTGTTGCCGTAGGACCCCCAGGCGTCGTTGCCGTACGCCCAGAGGTAGCCGGCGCGGTCGACCGCCTGCTGCCGGTCGTCGCCGATGACGAACTTCTGGTCCTCCAGCCGTGCCCCGGTCGGGGTCACGACGACCTGGCCCTCGGCGTCGGTGACCTCGTTGGCGACGAGGCCGACGAGGGCCATCAGGGGCTCGTGCGCCTCGCGTCGGGCGCCGACGAGCTCCGCCTCCGGGTTGTCGAGGACCTGGCGCAGGCCCTGCTCGACCAGATCGACCACCCGGCCGAAGCCGTCCCCCACGATCGGCCACCGGGCCGCGCCGCGGGGCCCTCCGCCGCCGAGCGGCGTGCCCCAGCGGCCGGCGGCGGTGAAGTGGTAGGTGCCCGGCTCCAGGTAGAGGCCCGTGGCGTTCCAGCTGCGGTGCGCCTCGACCACCACCTCCACGGCGTCACCGACGCCGAGGGTGCGGGTGGGGCGGTACTGCTGGCCGGCAGGTCTGCCCGCCCTGGCCCGCTGGCGCTCGTACGCCGAGTCGGCGACCCGGCGCGGCAGCGGGCGGGTGTGGTCGACGAGAGGGGTGGCGCGCGGACGGGGCTGCGTCGCGGCCTCCACGACGGCCCCGAAGGCACCGAACGGACCCTGCCCGAGCCCGTGCAGCGTCCCGTCGACGGGGTCGGGGCGCACGGCCGGATCGGCGATCGGCAGCTCGATCGCCGCCCTCGCCTGCTCGATCATCCACCACAGGGCGCCGTCGCTGAGCCCGCGGTCGGCGTGGCCACCGCCGACGTCGCAGTGGTCGCCGGGGAACCACGTCTGCACGATGTCCTGCCCGGCGCCCGCCGCGGACTCGTCCCAGAGGGTGGGACGGAACGGTCCGCGCATCTCGTCCAGCGAGACCGCGTGCCGCGCGTGCGGGATGCGGCGGTCGAGGACCACGTCGAGGAACTCGTACCGCTCGCGCGACCCCAGCAGGTCCGGGATCCCCAGGTAGCTCGGGATGCCGAGCGCGCCGACCGTGTCCCAGACGCCCACGAACGCCACGGGGACATCGGGGGAGCGTGGGTCGTACACCAGCGGCAGCGCGTCGTCGGTCACCGGCCCGCGGCTCGCCTCCTGCCCGGCGCGCCGGGCCGCTCTCACGTCGGCCTTGTGCGCCTTGTACCGCCCGTAGGCCGCCGCCACCGCGGCCTCGAGGGCCTCGCCGCCGAGTGCGGCCCGATCGACGATCCCCACCGTGCCCACCATCCCGGCGAGGCTGCGCGCCAGGTACGCGCCGCGGCTGAAGCCGAAGACGGCGATGTGGTCGTCCGGCCGGAACTCGTCGACGAGGAACCGGTAGCCGGCGAGGAGATCGCGGTCGATCCCCACCCCGGCGACGCCACCCCGGAGGCGGTCGAGGAGCCACCCGGTGCCGACGCCTTCGACGTACTTCCTGCGGTTCGGCGGCAGGTCGAGTGCCTCGTACAGCCGCACGACGTTGCTGCGGTCGGTGGCGTCCTGCCAGGTGCCGTCGCAGCAGATCACCAGGTCGCTCATCTCGCGCTCCAGGACCGGTCGGCGATCGACCCAGCATCCCAGCCGCGACGCGGTCGGTGAATCCGCAGATGTGCGTAGTCGACGGGCAACCGGACCCGTGCCTGCCCTTCCACTGCTCTTTCTGGGCGACTTCAGGATCGATGGCACCCGCCGACGGTGTGGCGACCGGGTGCGAACGGGTGACCTGGCCCCGACCCGATTCGGATCGAAATACAAACGTCTCCGGGGCGTCAAGGCCGCCGTCCAGTGCTGGCAGGGAATAACCACACGGTATCCCCGCATGTACGCGCACTGGGCCTGGGTCGCTGGCGTCCCACCCGTCCAACGATCATCATGACAAGAGCTCGGTGACGAGAGATTGTCACGCCGGGATCCGTGGGAGCCCGGGGGTGCGATTCCTCCGGGCCACCCGACATCTAGCGCGGCCCCCCGACAACGACGCCCCATCCGCACGACCGCCCAGCAGAGATCTCGCGAAGATCTGCGCGCACAGGTCGCGGCCCTCGCTCCACCGCCGCTGCCGTCCGCTGAGGAGGAGGCCTTTCGTCTAGACCTCCGCTTCGAGCAGATCCTTCAGGGTGGCGAGGTCCTTGCGGTTGGCCCGTCGCATCGCGGTGGCCATCACCGGCGCGCTGAAGCGGGAGAAGCCGGAGGGCTCGCCCCGGTTCCGCAGGGTCATCCGGGTGCCGCCGTCGGGACCGTCCTCCCAAGTGTAGGTGGTCTCCATCGGGAACGGGCCCTCGGCGGTGCTCATGACGAAGCGGCGGCCGGGATCGAGCTCGCGGACCTCGTAGGTGTAGGCGAGGCGGCGGCCGAGGAACCGGGCGACGAACGCGATGCGCGAGCCGGCGCGGACCGGGGGAGGGGTCTCCCACTCCACGGCCTCGATGTTCGCGTACCACTTCCTCGCGTTGTCCGGGTCGCTCGCGAACGCCGCCACCGCCTCGCGCGGGCGGGCGATCGTGACCGCGCTCGTCACGTCCACGCCGGCCATGGGCTCAGGATGCCACCGTGTCGCCCGGCTCCACGCGAGGATCGCCGCGTGCTCCCGGCCCGTAGCGTGGGACAGATGACCACGAGGAAACGGACGTCCGGTCGATCGTGGCCCGGCGCGGAGTGGGTGCGGCCCTGGATGCAGCTCGTCGAGATCGCCTGGTCGGCACCGGTGGTGATCGGCTACCGGGTCGTCAGGGTTGCCGCGGGTGGATGGCCGCCGCCGGCCCGCGAGCGCCGGGAGCTGGAGCGCATGGTCGGGGAGAAGGCCGAGGCGTTCGGCCGGGCCGCGGTGGCAGCGGTGACGACGCCGCCGCGGCACACGGCCAGGGCGGTCGGCGCCGTCGTGGGCCCGGTCCATCGCAGCGTGGTGGGCAACCGCCGCCGGTTGACCCGGGGCTGAACGCCAATGACGCGGTGCCCGCGAGCCTCGACCTCGCGCCCGCGGGCCGTCATGCTCGGAGCGTGACGACACCGGTGGATCAGCTGATGCACCGAGCGATCAAGGCCCGGCAGCGGGCCCAGACCGCGATCGGTGAGGCAGTGCGGGAGGCCCAGGCCGCGGGCTGGTCGTGGGAGGCCATGGCGTCGGCCCTGGGCGGGACACCCAGCGCCGACACCCTGCGCCGCACGTTCGCCCCGGAGGCTGCGCCGGACGCGCCCGGGTGCTGCGGCGGGGGCGACGGCTCCTGCGGGTGCGCCGGCGGCTGACCCGCGCACCCGGGATGCTCACGGGATGGGCCGCCGGCGTCGCGGCGACGGTGCTGGAGGCGGTGGGCGGGACGCCCCTGGTCTGCCTCCGGCACGTCGTACCCGAGGACGACGCGGAGGTGCTGGTCAAGCTCGAGGGCGCCAACCCCACCGGCAGTTACAAGGACCGGATGGCGGTCGCGATCCTCGAGGGCGCGCGGGGCCGCGGTGCCCTGCGGCCGGGCCAGCGGGTCGTCGAGTTCACCGGCGGGAGCACGGGGTCGTCGCTCGCCTTCGTCTGCGCGGTGCTCGGCCACCCGCTCTCCCTCGTCACCTCCGACGCCTTCTCGCCCGAGAAGTTGCGCACCATGCGGGCCTTCGGCGCCGACCTCACCGTCGTGCCGAGCGAGCAGGGGCGGATCACCCCCGACCTGTTCGTCCGGATGCGCGCGGAGGTCGACCGGATCGCCGCCGACGAGGACGCCTTCTGGACCGACCAGTTCCACAACAACGACGCGCTCACGGGATACGCCGGGCTCGGGCGGGAGATCGTCGAGCAGGCCGGCGGGCCGGTCGACGTGTTCTGCGCGGCAGTGGGGACGGCCGGGATGCTCGCCGGGGTCGCCGAGGTGCTGCGAGCCGCGGGCCCGACGCGGGTGGTCGCCCTGGAGCCGGCGAGCTCGCCGGCGCTGACGGCGGGGGTCGGCGGCCCGCACCGGGTCGAGGGCACGGCCACCGGGATCGTGCCGCCGCTGCTCACCGACGGTGTGTACGACGAGGCCCGCGCGGTGGAGGAGGACGACGCGCGGATCCTCGCGCGGCGCCTCGCCCGGGAGGACGGAGTCTTCGTCGGTACGTCCTCCGCGCTGAACGTCGCCGGCGCCCTCGCGGTGGCCCGTGAGGCGGGGCCGGGACGCACCGTCGTCACGGTCGCCGCCGACACGGGTCTGAAGTACCTGGCCGGGGACCTGTTCGACCTTGGTTGAGCCAGGCAGGGGGCCTACTTCGGGCGATCTGGTCCGGGCCGGGCTGCCGTTGCCGGACGGGGTGGTGGTGAGGACGGACGCCTACGCCGTGTTCGATGCGGCGGTCGGGGTCGAACAAAGCGTAGGCGTCGCCGTGGCCGGCAGCGGAAGAGGCGGCGGAGGCGCATCCGTTCGGCATTTCTCGCCGGCCGCTGTCCCCGAGGACGTCGCCAGCGAGGTACGTGCCGCCTACGCCGACTTGTGCCGGGCCCGTCGCCGAGCGCTCCTCGGCCACCGCCGAGGACCTTGCCGACGCGAGCTTCGCGGGCCAGCAGGAGACGTTCCTCCACATCTAGGAGACCACTGAAGAAGTGGGGTAGGGGGCGGGGCGCCTCGCGGCAGTCGAGCTGCGGTGAGGTCAGCACCCGTGGGTGCGACAAAAGGTCGCCCCGCCCGCTGGTGATGGTGGCGCGGGCGGGCGTCGGTGTCGAGGTCGCGGGCGTGGACAGCTGAGTCGACCGCGGGTTAGGCGGCGGCGAGGGTCCATCGGCCGTGGTCGAGGTGCAGCCCGAGGGTGAGCAGGCGGCGCAGGTTGAGCGCGGCGACGCGGGTGTGCAGCCAGGCGTTGTTCTTGGTCACGCCGCGGTGGGGGATGCGGTGGTTGCCGCGGGTGAGCCAGGCGATGGAGCGTTCGACCATGGGCCGGTGCCGCCGGTAGCTCTCGAGGTGCTCCGGGAGCCGGGCGTGGGCGCGGTGGGCGCGCTGCAGGGCGTGGTGGGGCCCGAGCGTGAGGGTGCGCCCGTCGGTGGCGGTGGTGCAGCGCTCGCGCAGCGGACAACCTCGACAAGCGCTCTTGAAGGTAACCTTCCCGGTCCGCGTGACCGGCCGGGTGATGCCGTTCGGGCAGGTCACGGCGTCGCTGGTGTCGTTGATCGTGAAGTCGTCGAGGGTGAACCCGCCGGGGACGGTGGGACGCAGCGGCCACGGCTTGATCACCGCGGTGTGCCCGGCGGCCTCGAGCGCGGCGAGAGCGTCGCCGGTGCCGTAGGCCGAGTCGGCCAACACCGCCACCGGCTCGGCCGGCCGGCTCGGGTCACCGTCGAGCAGGGCGATCCCGACGGTGGCATCGCTGTTGTCCGGCCCGGCGGCCTTGGTCAGCGCGGTGTTGGTGATCAGCCCGGTGTCGGGCTCGACCACCACGTGGGCGCGGTAGCCGTCCTGGCGGCGCTCCCGGGACTTGTGGGCGTGGCGGGCATCCGGGTCGACGGTGGAGATCATCCGGTCGGGGGCGACCTGGCGGGCGATGCGCCACCGGCCGTCGGTGCCATCCGAGCCCTCGGCGGGCTCGACGTCCTGGCCGGCCACCAGCGCCAGCAACGCCACCGCCTCGGCCTGCTTGGGCTCGAGGCCGTCACCGCCGGGGTGGCGTTCCTCGATGCCGGCCAGCACCGCCAGCGCATCATTGACCAGCGCCGAGACCAGCTCGTCCCGAGCGGCGGGGTCATCCCAGGCGATCTCGGGCTTGCCCGGCCGCGCATAGTCATGCCCGCCCGGACGGGCCGACACCTGCGCGACGATCTCGTCGGCGGCGGGGACCTCGCGGGCCACCCGGCGGATCGCGGCGATCAGCTGGGTCACGGTGTCCTGCCGGGCGACCGCGTCATCGAGGATGGTCGAGTCCAGCGCCCGCCGGGTCTTCCCGGTCACCGCCCCGGTCTGCCCGATGACCTCGGCGACGGTCTCGAAGATGCGGTCCGGACGGGTCGAGGCGGCCAGCCGGCGTCGCCAGTAGGTCAACGTCGACGGATCGAACGCGGTGTCGGTGATCGCCAACCCGCACGCGGCCTTCCACCGCAGATCGAACGTCAGCGCCTCCACCGCTTCCCGATCCGACAGCCCGTGCAGGGCCTGCAGCACCAGCACCGTGGCCACCACCTCCGGCGGCACACTCGGGCGGGCGCGACGGGAGGGGAACAGATCGGCGAACAGCTCCGGCGGGAACAGCCGGGTGCGGTGGGCGGCCAGGAACGCGAACACGCTGCCCGGCTTCAACAGATGCCCCGCGACCGACTCCACGTCCAGCAACTCACGCTGATCATCAGAGCGACCCTGCACCCACCAAGGATCCCAGCCCGGGTCCCGGCAGCCCGCTCCGACACCCCGCTTTGTCGGTCTCCTAGGCGAGGACGCCGCGCTCGCGGCGGCCGTCCGGTCCTGGTCGGCCGTGGACCGCGTGGGCGGATCGACTACCGCGCCCGCCACGACGTCGCCCGGGCGACGTGGGCTCGCGGTGGTCATCCAGCGGATGGCCGATGCCGCCACCGGAGACCTCGCCCGTGGCCCGCCCGGGCGGCTTTGCCCCGAGCATCGCCGAGTAGATGCCCAGCCCGTTCACCCCCGCTTTCGCGGACCTATCGGGCCAGCGGTGACCGGGTCGTTCCGCGGGCTGGTGCACTGGGCCATGGGGCGCCCGATGCCCGAGGGCGGCATCGCCTTCCCGGCGATCACTGGCTACGCGCAGTACGTCTTCCGGACCCGCGGCTGATCTCGCTGACCCTGCGGACGGCCCTCGCGGTACGCAGCCATAGCGGACCGGAGAACCGCGGCGTGCGCGGCTGGCGAGAGCGTGGCCGCCGGCACTACATGCGGACCAGCGCGGCGTGGCGGGACGCGAGCGCATGCGGAATCGACTGTCGCACCGCCGCTCGGCACGCTCGGCCTCCGCCGCAGCCTTCCGGCGCTCGTGGCCTACTGGCGCGATCGCACTCGCCTCCATCAGCCCCGCCAGTTTCTCCGATCACGCCGTCCCCCCGATCATCAACGAGTCACTAGGCCGACCACCGGTGATCGTTACAGGCGTCAGACGACGCGCTCAGCCATGAGGCTGATAGCCCGGACGGCGCAGGTTCCTCTGCTCAACGCGGTAACGGGGTGGAGCGGACGCGCGATAGCCGGGCCGACCACGACGACTTCGGGGGCGGCATGACGACGCAGGCGGGTACCGATGAAGGCTCCTCGGTTCAGGGTGAGGCGCTCGGGCAGGCGAGTGATCCGACGCCGACACTCGCCGAACCCGGGGTGCCGGCGCGCGAGAACGAGCTTCGCCGCCGCGTGTCCTTCCTGCGCACGTTCCGGCGCGACCGACGTCCGCTCGCCGTGGGCTTTAGCGCGGGGGTGCTCGTCCTCGCCACGATCTGGGCCGCGACGGCTGGCGCCTTCACGACTGGCGGCTTCAGCCTGAACGGCAGGATGACGCTTCTCCAGTCGCCGAGCTACGGCAGCTCGTCAAGCTACGGTTCGTCCAGCTATGGCTCATCCAGCTACAGCTCATCCGCCTTTGTGGTCGGAAGAGACGGCACGTGCTTCGGCGACGGCGGCTACAGCGACATCGGTCAGGGAACGGCGGTGAACGTCTACGACAGCATCGGGGCCATCGTCGCGGTCGGTGAGCTCGGTCCTGGGCGTGGTTCCTATTCCTCGGGCTGCACCTTCCCATTCTCGGTGCCCGACGTGCCGACCGGCGAACGCTTCTACCAGGTCGAGGTCTCACACCGCGGAAAGATGAACTTGACGGCAGACGAGGCCGAGGCGGGCACTGCAGCGTTCTCCCTCGGAGGGAGCTGACGACCGGGCCTCGTTCCTAGTCCGCGGCCGTCTCGGTGAGCGTCGCGGAGTGGAGAGCAGGAGGACGGCCGTTTGAGCACCCCATCGACCACGGCCCTCGTCCTGGATCTCGCAGGGACGTTCGCGTTCGCGCTCAACGGCGCGCTGACCGCCGTGCGCGCGGCGCGGCTGGACATCGTCGGGGTCGTGACGCTCGGGATGATCACGGCGTTGGGCGGGGGCATCCTGCGGGACGTCCTGCTCGGCGCGTTGCCGCCCGCGACGTTCAGCGACTGGCGCTACCTCGTGGTGGCCGCGGTGGGTGGGCTCATTGCGTTCGCGCTGACCCGGCAGCTCGAGCGGCTGTCCCCTGCGATCACGGTGTTCGACGCGCTCGGGCTCAGCCTCTTCGCGGTGGCGGGGGCCGACCGGGCGCTCGCGTTCGGCGCCGGCACCGGTCAGGCGATCCTGCTGGGCACGATCACCGCGGTGGGCGGCGGCACGCTGCGCGACGTGCTCGTCCGGCGGGTCCCCACGGTACTGCGCAGCGAGCTGTACGCCGTCCCCGCGCTCGTCGGAGCGGGGGTCGTGGTGATCGCGGACCGGGTGGGGATCGGTGGTCCGACGTGGGCGCTGGTCGGAGCGGGGATCTGCTTCCTCGTCCGGATGCTCGGGGTCGGGTTCCGGTTGAACGCGCCGGGGCCGCCCGGCAGCGGGCCGGGCCGCGGCGACGAGGGATGACGGGTCAGCCGTACCGCTCGTTGTCACCGCGGCCCCGGACGTAGTGGCGCAGCCGGCGGTAGCCCAGCAGGTCGCCCGCGTCGTCGAGGTCGACCTCGTAGACGGCGACGACGTCGGTGGTGGAGGGCACGCGCGGGGTCTCGACCACGTCCATGGTCACCGTCCAGCCCTCACCGCCGCGGCGCAGGCCCGACAGCGTCTCCCATTCCAGGTCCAGATCGTCCGCGAGCCCCCGGGCCACGGCGAGGACCTCCCGTCCCCCGAGTGCCCGGCGCCGACGGCCGTCCCCGTTCGACGACGTGGCGGTCGCGGAACGCGTGGCCTGGCCGGTCCGCTTCCGAGGCGGTGTGCCCTCGTCCCGTTCGTCACCCATGGGAGGTGATGCCCGCGACGGCGCGGCGACGAACGGCCGACGGGGCGGGTTGGGTCGACGACAGCAGTGGCGACACCGCCGCGCGGGGGAGCGATCTGGTCCCGGTTCAGGCCGGGGCGCCGAACCATCGCGCGAGGTGCTCGCCGAGGTCCTGCTGGTCGTCGCCGACCCACGCCACGTGCCCGTCCGGGCGCAGGAGCGCGGCTGGCACGTCCGGCGCGTCGCCGACCCCGCCAACCCCGCCAACCCCGCCGACCCCGCCGACCCGGCCGACCCGGCCGACCCCGCCGACCCGGTTGACGCGGTCGGCCCAGCCGCCCACCGACAGCGCCCCGGTCCGGTCGAGCAGCAGCCCGCGACCGTCGCGCATCCGCTCGTAGAGCCGCCCGGTCCCGAGCCCGACGTCGCGCATGCGGCGTCCGAGCAGGTCGTGGCCCTCGCCGAGGTCGTAGCGGACCGAGATCGCGGTGATCTTCTCGATCAGGTGGCGCGTGACCTCCTCGAACTCCATCAGCTCCGCCAGCAGCCGGCGCACCGACTGCGGGCCCGGCGCGGTGTCCATCAGCTCCATCTGCGCACGGGTGTTGTCCAGGACGGCGGCGGCGACCGGGTGCCGTTCGCCCTGGTAGGTGTCCAGCAGGTCGTCCGGCGCCCAGCCGCCGACCGCGGCGGCCAGCTTCCAGCCGAGGTTGAACGCGTCCTGGATGCCGAGGTTGAGACCCTGACCGCCGGTCGGCGGGTGGATGTGCGCGGCGTCGCCGGCGAGCAGGACGCGGCCGTTGCGGTAGCGCTCGGCGAGCCGGGTCGCGTCGCCGAAGCGGGAGAGCCAGCGGGGGGAGTGCACGCCGAGGTCGGTGCCGGCGGTCGCGCGCAGCTGCGCGCGGAACTCGTCGAGGGTCGGGCGCGCGGCGCGGTCCTCGGCCACTCCCGCGGCCGGGACGACGACGCGGTACACACCGTCGCCGAGGGGCGCTGCGCCGAAGCGCACCTGCGTCTTCCGCACCTCGGTCATCACCGCGGTCAGCGTCTCGGGCGGCACGCCGACCTCCATCTCGCCCAGCAGAGTCTCGACCCGCGACGGCTCCCCCGGGAACCCGATCCCGAGCAGCCGGCGCACGGTGCTGCGCCCGCCGTCGCACCCGGCGAGGTAGCGCGCGGTGAGCCGGCTGCCGTCGGCCAGCTCGGCGGCCACGCCCCCGTCGTCCTGGTCGAGCCCGACCAGGGAGACCCCGCGCCGGACCTCCACGCCGACCTCGACGGCGTGCTCGGCGAGCAGGCGTTCCACGACGGTCTGCGGGATGCCGAGGACGTAGCCGTGGGCGGTGTCGAGCCGCGGCGGCGACGGCGTCGGGATGGCGGCGAAGAAGCCGCCGAGCGGGTACTGCGTGCCCTCCGCGAGGAACCGCTCCAGCAGGCCCCGCTGGTCCATCACCTCGATGCTGCGCACGTGCAGCCCGAGCGCGCGGACCTCGCGGGGCGGTTCGGGCTCCCTCTCCACCACGAGCACCCGCACACCGTGCAGCCGCAGCTCCGCGGCCAGCAGCAGCCCGGTCGGTCCGCCACCGACCACGATCACGTCGAACATCGCACTCCCGATCCCCGCACGCCGACGAACGGCCGGGAATGCTGCGGCACGACCGGGGTCTTGCCGCAAGACCGGGGGTCCGCTATAGCTTGAGAACGGGAGATCGACGGCGTCCGAGCGCCGACCAGCGCGGCCGCCGCGCGCGTGCCTCCGCCTGCGCCCGCCGGAGCTCCCACCGGCGTACCCAGTCCGGCATCCGCGCCGCGAGCAGGGCGTCCACCTCGGCCTCCGTGCCGCGCCGGAGCACGTCGGCCCGGGCGGCGTCGGCGCCCAGCAGCGAGGCGAGCGCCTTCGCCGGCACCGCCGAGCGGTGCACCGGCACCCCGTAGCGCCGGGAGAGCGCGGCCCGCTGCTCGGCGGTGATGGCCGGCCCGGTGACGACGAGGCGGGGGTAGCCGTGCGAGGCGCGCCAGCCGCGCGTGCCCTCGACGACCCGCCCCCACAGCGCGACCACGCCGAGCACCTCGTGGTCCGACGGACCCCACTCCAGCGTCCCCGGGTCGGCGACGGCGTAGAGCCCGCAGCCGCAGCGGTCGCCGGGCGGGGAGTGGGTGCGCGAGCCGCAGGACGCGGCCATCGCCTGCCGCGCCGGCCAGGGCAGCCCGGCGAGCGGCGCGATGAGGTCGGTGCGGCGGGCCGCGCGTCGCCCGATGCGCCAGGTCCGCCAGCCCAGGATCGGGTGGGGCAGGTCCGGCGCGACCGCGGCTGCGGGGAGAGCGTCGTGACGGGCCGGGTCGAGGGTCACGGCGGTGCTCGGGTCAGCGGTCGGTGGCCGTCACGGGGTCGGCCGTGCGGTGGTCGACCTCCGCCGCGGGCTCGGGCATCGCCGGCTCCTCGCCGGGCACCGGGGAGCTGATCGGTTCTGCGGTGAGGCGCCGGCGGACCGGTCCGATGTCCATGACCGGAACGCTGCCACGTCCGCCCTCGCGGGACCAGGGTGACGCGGTGTGGGGCCGAGTGTGGGGCTGGCCGCCGCGCCGGCCCGGCGGTAGGAACGCCTCGTGAGCCGCATCAACGACGTCGGTGGGATGGTCGGCTTCCCGGCCATCGTCGAGGAGCCCGACGAGCCGGCGTTCCACGCCGACTGGGAGGCGCACGTCGTCGCGCTCAACGCCGCGCTGCTGCGCCGGGGCGTCTACGACCTCGACGAGTTCCGTGACGCGATCGAGCGCATCCCGCCCCGCGAGTACCTCGCCGCGTCCTACTACGAGAAGTGGTTCCGGGCGATCACGACGCTGCTCGCGGAGAAGGGGATCGCGACGCCGGAGGAGCTGGCCGGTGCCTGACCGCTTCGCCGCGGGCGACAGGGTCCGCACGGGGACCGTCGACCCGCCCCACCACACCCGTCTGCCGCGCTACGCCCGCGGCGTGTGCGGCGAGGTCGTCGCCACGGCCGGCCACCACCCGCTGGCCGACGAGCGCGCCCGGGGCCTGCCGTCGACGCCGCGTGCCGTCTACTGCGTGCGCTTCGCGGCGCACGACCTCTTCGGCGAGGGCGACCACGCCGTCGTCGTCGAGCTGTTCGAGGACTACCTGGAGCCGGCCGAGCGGGAGGTCCGACGATGAGCGCCACCCACGACGCCACCCACGACGAGGCGCCGATCGCCGCCCGCGTGCGGCACGTCGAGGCCCTGCTGGAACAGCGCGGCTGGCTGGCACCCGGTGAGGTCGACGAGCGCATCGACGCCCTCGCGGCCGGCGGCTCCCCGGCGAACGGGGCGGCGATCGTCGCGCGGGCGTGGGTCGACCCCGGCTTCCGGGCGCGGCTCCTCGCCGACGCGAACACCGCGATCGGCGAGCTCGGCCTCTCCATGGCGGGCGGGCTCCAGGAGCAGCAGCTCATCGTCGTCGCCAACGGGCCCGACGAGCACCACGTGGTCGTGTGCACCCTGTGCTCCTGCTACCCGATCGCGCTGCTCGGGCCGTCGCCGGGCTGGTACAAGAGCGAGGCCTACCGCTCCCGCGTGGTCCGTGAGCCCCGGGCGGTGCTGCGCGAGTTCGGTCTCGAGCTGCCTGCCTCGACGCGCATCACCGTGTGGGACGCCAGCGCCGAGTCGCGCTACATGGTGCTGCCGCGGCGCCCGGCCGGCACCGACGACCTGGACGAGGGCCGGCTCGCCGCGCTCGTGACCCGGAAGGGGTTGATCGGCACCGCCGCGGTGTGAGGCGAGGCGGCCGGCTCAGGGGCGGGCCTCGAGGACGAGGTTGAACGGCGTCTCCGCGGCGCGGCGGACGCGGCCGAAGCCGCCACGGGTGGCGATCTCCCGCAGCCGCCCCTCGCCCGCCTGGGCGCCCAGGGCCTCGTCGACCTCCTGGGACCGCGAGTTCGGCGTGCAGATCATCGTCGAGGCCGAGTAGAAGATGCGCCCGATCGGGGTGAGGTTCTCGCTGAGGTCGTCGCCGGCGTAGGGCTCGACGACCATCCACGTGCCGTCCGCGGCCAGGCTGCGACAGGCGTGGGCGGCGGCACCGGCCGGGTCGCCCATGTCGTGCAGGGCGTCGAAGACGGTGACCAGGTCGTAGCCGGTGCCGGGGTAGTCCTTCGCGGTGGCCACCTCGAACCGGCAGTTGGTCAGGCCGGCGTCGGCGGCGGCCTTCTCCGCGGCGTCGATCGAGGGACCGTGGGAGTCGAACCCCACGAAGGTCGAGTCGGGGTAGGCGGAGGCCATCAGCCGGGTGGAGGCGCCGTAGCCGCACCCGACGTCGGCGACGCCGGCCCCGGCCCGCAGCTTCTCGTCGACGCCTTCGAGCGCCGGGATCCAGCTGTCGAGCAGGTTGCCGATGTAGTTGGCCCGGAAGAACCGGCAGGTCCCGGCGAAGAGGTCGGCGTCGTGGTCTCCCCAGGCGACCCCGTTGCCCGTGCGGAACGCCTCCGCGACCAGGTCCACGTCCTTGAGCGCCGCCCCGGCGACCTGCAGGCCGCCGGGCACGAAGACCGGGTTGTCCTCGCTGGCCAGCGTGAAGGCCTGCTCCTCGGGCAGCCGGAAGGTGCCGGCGTCTTCGTCGTACTCCACGTAGCCGCTGGCGGCCTGGGCGGCGAGCCACTCGCGAAGGTAGCGCTCGTCGCAGCCCGTCTTCTCCGCGAGTCGCCGCGGGGTCGTGGGCTCGCCGTCACCCATCGCGCGGTAGAGACCGAGGCGGTCCCCGAGCACCACGGTGGCGGCGTGGGCGACGGCACCCAGGTCCTGCACGAACCGGCCGATGAACTGGTCGAGCTTCTCCTCCTGCACGGTCTCCTCCTCGACACGCGCCGCGGACAGGGCGCCGGGGAGGTTAGGGATCGTTCCTTGCGGGTCGCTTGCGATGCGATGGCGACGATTGTGGCCCGCGCGGGCAGGCCGCTACGAACGGTGCATGGGTGGCGGGGTCGAGATCGACCTCCTCGGCCCCTTCCGGGTGACGCGGGCCGGGGAGGCCGTCGCTCCGACAGCGTTCGGTGGTCGGCAGGCCCGCCTGCTGCTGCGCGTCCTGGCCGCCGGGCGGGGCACCGTGGCGACCCGCGAGGCCCTCATCGAGGTGCTCTGGCCCGACGCGTCGCCGTCGGACACGCACGCCGCCCTCAACGTCCTGGTGTGCCGAGTGCGCAGGGCCCTGGGCGACCCCTCGCTGGTCGAGACCACGGCCGGTGGCTACCTGCTCCACGCCGGGGAGGGCGTCTCGGTCGACGCGGAACGGTTCGCGGCCGCCGTGGACCGGGCGGCCGCCGCCCGGGAGCGCGGCGACCACCGTGCGACGCTGCAGGAGGTCGAGGCGGCGCTGGACCTCTGGCGGGGCGACCCCCTCCCCGACGACGTCTTCGCCGACTGGGCAGCCCCGCACCGCGACGGGTGGATGCGTCGCCGGGAGGACGCCCTCGAGCTGGGCGCCCGCGCCGCGCTGGCCGTCGGCGAGCACGGCCGCGCCGCGGACCACGCCCGTGCCGCGGCCACCCTGTCCCCGTTGCGGGAGCCCTCGCGCGTCCTGCTCGCCCGGTCCCTGGCCGCGGGCGGGGACCGGGCCGGCGCCCTGGCGGAGATCGAGGCGCTGCGACGGGACCTCGACGAGGAGCTCGGCATCGGTCTCCCGCCGGAGGCGCAGGACCTGCGCCGCCGGCTCCTGCGGAGCGCGGCGGGTCACGGCAGCCGCGGGGGCCGGACGAGCGCGCCGTTCACCGGCCGCGACCGGGAGCTGGGGATGCTCGCGCGACTGGGCGAGGGCGACTCCGTCGCCCTGGTCTCGGGGCCTGCCGGCTCGGGCAAGTCCCGGTTGCTCGACGAGCTCGGCGCGCGGACGGGGCGCACCGTCCTCGCCGCCCGGGCCGTACTGCCCGAGATCGAGACGCCGTGGAGTCTGCTGCGGGTCCTGCTGCGGGAGGCGGCGGCCGTCGGGGGCCGGGACACGGAGCTCGACGCGCGCTCGGCGAGCGCGCTCGCGGCGCTGCTCGGCGAACCCGCGCAGCCCGTGCTCGACCCGGCCACCGCGCGCGCCCTGGTCGTCGAGGGAGCGGGCCGGATGCTCGCGGCGCCGCCACGGCCGCTGCTGCTCGTCGACGACGTCCAGTGGGCGGACGCGAGCAGCCTCGCCGCCCTCGCCGCCGCGCTGGCCCGGGCCGACGGCCTCGTCGCCGTGCTGGCCTACCGGCCCGAGGAGCTCGCGGCCCGCCCCGAGGTGGCGGACTTCCGCGGCGCGCTGCGGGCGATGGTGCATCCCGTGGAGCTGCGCCTGGGGCGGTGGGACGTGGCGTCGGTGCGCCGGCTGGTCGGTGACCCGCAGCTGGCGTCCCTGCTCGTCGAGGCAACCGACGGGACCCCGTTCGCGGTGCTCGAGGTCGTCCGGGAGCTCGAGCGCCCCGGCCCGGGGCCGGCCGGGGACCGCGCGGTCCGGCACGACGGGGGCGACGTGCTCGCCCGCGCCCGTGCTGCGGCCCGCGCCGGCCGGCGACGCGCGATCCGGGACCGCACCGCCCGGCTCGGGCCCTCGGCGGTGAGGCTCCTGGGGCTGCTCTCGCTCGTCGGCCGTCCCGCCCCTCCCGACCAGCTCGCCGCGATGGCGGGCGGCGACATCGGTGCCGCGCTGGCCGTGCTCGGCGAGGCCGAGCTGATCCGCGACGGGCCCGGTGGCGTCGCCACCGCCCACGACCTGATCCGCGAGACCGTCCGGGACGGCCTCGACCCCGTGGCGCGGCGCGAGCTGCACCGCGACATCGCGCGCGCCCTGGACGCGGTGCCCGGCACGCCCGGGGAACGCGCCCACCACCTCGCCGGGGCCGGCGAGAACGCGGCCGCCGCCGTGGCCTACGCGGCCGCCGCCCGCGATCGGCTCGCCGGCTTCGCCCACGACGAGGCCGGTCGGCTGGTCGAGGCCGGTCTCGCCCTCGACCCCGGCGACGGCGCCCGCGCCGACCTGCTGGACGCGCGGGCCGCGGTGCGGGACCGTCGCGGTGATCGCGCCGGCGCCCGCGACGACCTGCGCGCCGCCCTGCTGCTCACGACGGCGGCCCCGGAGCGGTCACGGCTGCTCGCGCGGCTCGCCGCCCTCGCCATGGGGGCCGAGGACCTCGCGCGCGGCCGACCTCGTGGAGCTGGCCCTGGTGGAGGCCGCCGACGAACCGGGCGCGCGGGCTCGTGCGCTGGCGCTCGCCGCGATCGTCGACATGAACCTCGGCCGTCCCGCTCGGGCGCAGGAGCGCTACGACGAGGCGCTCGCGCTCCACGCGCGCGTCGGTGACCCGCGTGGGGTCGCCGACGTCCTCGACGCCCGGGCCATGGCCGCCATGCTCGACGGCGACATCACCGAGGCCGTGGCGCTCTTCGAGCGGGTGGCGCGCCTCTTCTCCGACGTCGGCGACCTGCTGCGCGTCGTGACCCCACGGTCGACGCGGGGCCACGCCCTGCTGTTCGCCGGCCGCCCCGAGCGCGCCCTGTCGGACACCGCGGACGCGTTGGAGCTGGCCCGCTCGCTGGGCCACCCGGAGGGCGAGGCCTACGCCTCGTGGCACCACAGCGAGGCACTGACCGCGGCCGGTCGTGTCGACGAGGCTACGGCCACCGCCGAGCGGGGCCTCGCCCTGGCCCGGCGGATCCGCCACCGCGGCTGGATCGCGACCACGTCTCGCGCGCTGGGGATCGCCTGCGAGGCGACGGGCGACGTCGCCGGCGCAAGGACCGCGTTCCGCCGGTCGCTGGAGGCCGCGGAGCGTGTCCCGCTGTTCACCTCCTGGGCCCACGCCCGCCTCGGTCTCCTCCTCGTCGCCGACGCGGACCTGTCGGGCGCGGCCACCCACGTCGACATCGCGCTGACCGTGGGCCCGCCGCTCGGGCACTACGAGGCCCGCCTCGCCCGGTGCGCCCTGGCGGTCGCACGCCGCGAGCCCGGGGCGTCCGGCCTGCTCGACGACGCCCGGGCGCGCGCGGTCCGCGGCGGACACCACCTGAGTGCGCGGCGTCTCGCCGAGCTGGGAGGGCAGGAGGCCAGGGGGAGGCCCGTCATCGGTTAGCGTTGCTCACGATGACGGAGCAGTCGGCGCTGAGGGTCGGGGCGGGTGCGGTCGCGATCACCACCGCGACGGTGCTCCCCGTGTTCCTGCTCGGGGCGCTCTCGGTGCAGGTCGGCGCCGAGCTCGGGTTCGACCCGGCCGCGCTGGGCCTGGTCGTCTCGGCGTACTTCGGGGTCTCGGCGCTGGTGTCGCTGCCGGTCGGCAAGCTGGTGGAGAAGCTCGGGTCGCGGGCCACCAGCCGCATCGCGCTGGTGGGCGCCGCGGTCGCGATGCTGCTGACCGCCGGGTTCGCCCGCAGCTTCGCGGCCGTGGTCGCGATCGTGCTGCTCGGGGCGTGGACCAACGTGATGGGCCAGCTCAGCACCAACCTCACGCTCGCCCGGGCCATGCCGGCGGGCCGCCTCGGGCTGTCGTTCGGGGTCAAGCAGGCGTGCGTCCCGCTGGCCACGCTGCTCGCCGGGCTCGCGGTGCCCACGGTGGGGCTGACCGTCGGCTGGCGGTGGGCCTACGTCATCGCGGCCGGGCTGGCGCTGGCGGGCCTCGCGGCGGCGCCTCGGGGCGCGGGCCCCGAGGAACGCTCCGCCGACCGGACCGCCGACCGGGCGACCGCGGCGCTGGCCGTCATCGGCGCGGCGGCGGGCCTCGGCGCGGCGAGCTCGACCGGGCTGAGCATCTTCCTCGTGGCGTCCGCGGTCGATCAGGGCGTCGCACCGGGGCTCGCCGGCCTCGTGCTCACGCTGGGCAGCGTGGTCGCGGTGGTGGTGCGGATGCTGCACGGCTGGCTCGCCGACCGGCGTCGCGGCGGGCACGTCGCCGTGGTGGCCGGGAGCCTGCTGCTCGGCGCGGCCGGGGTCGTCCTGCTCGCGGTGCCGGGCTCGGTGGCGCTGGTCGTGGGCACGATCCTCGGGTTCGGGCTGGGCTGGTCGTGGCCCGGGCTCCTGCAGTTCGCGGTGGTGCGCCTCAACCCGGCGGCGCCCGCCGCGGCGACGGCCATCGTGCAGGTCGGGGTGTACGCCGGGGGGTGCCTCGGGCCGGTGGGCTTCGGACTGCTCGCCACCGGGTCCTCGTTCGCGACGGCCTGGGTCGTCGCCGCGGTCGCCATGCTGCTCGCCGGCGGCGGGGTGCTCGTCGGGCGCGGGATGCTGCTGCGCCACCGCGCCGCCGCGCCGCGTGCGGACCGTCGCACGGAGGTCCCGGCCACGACCCGGTGACGAGGAGGGCTCCGGCCTGGCGGGCGCGGTCGGGCCGGGCGCGTCGGCGGGATGTCGTGGTTGATCCCGAAGACGTCGTCCCGGTCCCACGCCGTCTTGATCTCCACCAGGCGGGCCCAGCGGCGCCTGCCGGAGCGGGCCCTACAGCGCGCGCACGGCGGGCCGCGGGTCGTGGACGAGCACCTGGTCCGGACCGGGCTCGCCCAGGGCCGAGACCAGCTCGGTGGGGGGACGGTGCAGGGTGAGCCGGCCGTGCCCGCTGACCTGCTGGAGGCGGGCGTAGCCGAGGAAGCGCAGGAGCGCGGGGCTCGACCGTGTCAGGGCCGACAGGTCGACGTCCAGCTCGTACCGTGCCGCGAGGCGGAGCCCGGGCAGGAGGGCGAGCAACCGGTCGCCCGCGCGGTCCCCGACGACGCCCGCGACGGCGAGCACGAGGTGGCCCTCGTCGTAGGCGACGACGGCGATCCCGGCGTGGTCGGGAGCCCGGCAGGCGGCGGCCGCGGCGCGCGCCGCCGTCGCCAGGGCCTCGGTGCGGGTGCCGTCACGACGGGGTCCTGACATGGCGCGCTCCCGTTCCACCGCGTCCGACGCGGTCGGTGGCGGCCGACCGTACGCGGTGCCGCCGACCCGCGCCGTCCGGATTCGGAGGGGCGCCGTGCTACGGTCGGGTCGTTGCCGTCTCGTCGTCCCCGCTGTGCTCGAGCTCCGTGGATCATGTGACATCGACCCCGCTCGCACAGCCCGTGGATCCGCGTGTCGTGCCGTTCCGGGATCGGGGCAACCGCACGAGGTGGGCCCGGCCCGCCCGATCCGACACGAATGAGGATGCATGTCCGACGGTACGGTCAAGTGGTTCAACGCCGAGAAGGGTTTCGGCTTCATCGCTCCCGATGACGGGGGCAAGGACATCTTCGTCCACTACTCCGCCATCGAGGGCGGCGGCTTCCGCTCGCTGGAGGAGAACCAGCGGGTGAGCTTCGAGTCCAGCCAGGGCGCCAAGGGCCCGCAGGCGGACTCGGTCCGCGCGCTGTAGGACCCGGTCCTCCCCGGAGGAACCCGGTCGGGCGCCGCGTCAGGGTGCGCGCCCGGCCTCCCGGGCTGTGGTCCCGCGCCTCATACCCGTGGGACCACAGCCCCCTCCGCCCCGGACGGTGGGAACTCCACGGAACGGGCACTCGTTGTCGACGACGACGAAGGAGGATCCATGGGATTCCGTCTGCTGCCCCGCCCGCGACACCACCTGCGCAAGACCTGGCGTCTCGGGCCGCTGCGGCTGCACCTCGGACCCGAGGGCATGAGCTGGGGGCTCGGCGCCGGGCGCTGGTCGTGGAACGCGAAGAGCAGGCGCCACACGGTCGACACCCCGGGCCCCGGCTACTGGCAGAGCAGGGGCCGGCGCTGATCCGGCGCTGGAACCGGGCGGCTAGACCCGGCGCCGAACCTCGGCGTCCAGGCGCATCCGCCAGGCGTCGGTGACGAGCTCGGTGAGGCGGTCGACCTCCACCTCCGCGAGCCGCAGCAGCACCAGCGGCAGCCCCTCGTAGGACGGGGTGGAGAAGAACAGCCGCGGCTCGCCGAGCAGGAGCGCCTGGCGCTCGGCCTCGTCGCCGACGAACAGCACGGCGACGTCGGTGCGCAGCACGCGGCGGCCGTCGACACGGTCCGGGTAGGACCAGACGAAGCCCCGCCCGTGGACGCGGAAGTCGAAGCCGTCGCAGTCGCGCTCCTCGACCTCGTCGAGCGCGAGCGCGACCCGGCGGACATCGTGCACGTCGGCCACGGGGCGTCAGCGTGCCAGGCTGGCCGCCGTGAGCGACACCGCCGACGCCCGCGCGCTGCTCCCGGCCGCCATCGACCGCTTCACCGTCCGCGTCCTGGCCGTCGGCGACGACGCCTGGGACGCCCCGACGCCGTGCGCGGCGTGGCCCGTGCGCGACGTCGTCGCCCACCTGTGCTCCGAGCACGAGTGGGCGCCGCACGTGCTCGCGGGCGAGCCGCTCGAGACGGTGGGGGACCGGTACTCCGGCGACCGCTTCCGTGCCGACCCGGTCGGGTCCTGGCGCCACGCCGTTGCACGCTCACGGCCGTGCTGGACGGCCACGGCGACGCATGCCGACCCGGTGCCCACGTCGTTCGGGCCGCTCGCGGTCGCCGAGTACGCCGAGCAGATGCTGCTCGACCTCACCGTGCACGAGTGGGACCTGGCCCGCGGCGCCGGGCTCGACGAGGAGCTGGACGTGGTCGGCGTCGAGCGCGCGCTGGCCTACGTCCGCAGCGACCCGATCATGCTCACGGGGCCGGGCCTGTTCGGTGACCCCGTGGCCCCCGCCGGCGCCGCTCCTCGCGACGAGCTGCTCGCGCGGCTGGGCCGACGCGTGTGACACGGGCCCGTGGGGGACGGCCCGTGGGCGGTCAGCGGTGGGCGCGGTGCTCGGCGATGTCGCGCAGCCGGCTCAGCGTCTCGGTGTCGCGCAGCAGCACCCCCGGCGCCTGGATCAGCCGCGGGACGAGGGACCCGAGGCCGCGGTCGGCCTCCTCGGCCATGTGGATGCGGCAGCCCTGCGCGGTCGGCTCGAGCCGGATGACCACCCTTGCGGTGCCCGCCGGCCACGCCCTGGCCTCCAGCGTGAGCATCCGGCCCGGCTCGCACGCCAGCACCGTGGTGGCGTCGGAGAGCATGAACGGCCACACCCCGACGCTGTGGTGCAGCTGCGACCCGACGGCGGGCCAGTCGTCGTCCACCTCGCGCATGTGCGTGGCCCCCACGACCCACAGCGGGTAGAGCCAGCCGTCGCTGAGCACCGCCCACACCGCGTCGGTGCCGACCGAGACGTCGACGGTCTTCTCGGGCGCGCCCATCTCTCCTCGACCTCCTCCTCGTCCGGACGGGTGCCCTTACCCGCAGCGTCCCGTCGCGCACGCATGGTCGCCCGCGCGAGAGGATCGCCGACCATGACGACCCCTCCCGTGACCGTCGAGCACGACGCGGCCGGCGTGGCCGTGGTGACGATCGACCACCCGCCGCTGAACCTCTACGACCGGGCGTTGCACGTCGCCCTGCGCGAGGCGGTGGCCGAGCTCGAGCGCACCCGCCCGCGCGCGGCCCTCGTGCGGGCCGAGGGCAAGGTGGTCAGCGGGGGCGTGGACGTCAAGCAGGTGTTCCACCCGATGGCGCAGGCCGGCGACGTCGAGGCCGGGACGGCGTACTTCACCGAGCTCGTCGACCTCGGCCGGCGCCTGCACCACCTGCCCCTGCCCACGGTGTTCGCCGCGCACGGGCTGACCCTGACCTGGGCGTTCGAGGTGGCGCTGGCCTGCGACCTGATCCTCGCGACGCCGAGGGCGTCGTTCGGGCTGATCGAGGCCACGGTGGGCCTGACGCCGGCGATGGGCGGGACCCAGCGCCTGGCCGAACGCGCCGGCGACGGCCGGGCGCGGCTGCTCGTCATGACCGCCGAGCGCTTCGGCGCCGAGGAGCTCGAGCGCTGGGGTGTCGTCGACCGCCTGCTGCCCGAGGACGGCTTCGACGCCGCCGCCCGCGAGCTGGCGGCGTCGCTCGCGGCCGGCCCGACGCGGGCGCACATGGCGACGAAGGAGATCCTGCGCCGCCGCAGCGAGGGCGGGCTGGAGGCGGCGCACGAGGTCACCCCGCGCGTGGCGGGCGAGCTGTTCGCCACCGCCGACCTGCAGGGCGCCATGGCGTCGTTCGTCGAACAGGGGCACGGGAAGGCGACGTTCCGGGGCGAGTAGGCCCGCCGATGATCGAGCGGCCCGACCGGGTACGCCCGCGGCATGAGTCACGACGACGGCCGCGCGCCCGGCATCGACCCCCGCGACCTGGGCGAGGAGACGTTGCTCGACGAGCTGGAGCACCTGCACGCCACCCGCCACGTCACGTTCCGCCACGGCAGCGACGACGCGCTCGCGGCCCACGACCGGCGTACCCGCGAGCTGGAGGCCGAGTACCTCCGGCGGCACCCGAACCGCGAGGTCGACCCGGCACGGACGCGGTCGGGCGCCCGCGAGCGCTGAGGCCGCCGCGGCCGGCCGGCGAACCGCGCGTCCGGTCGGCACCGCGGAGATCTGCTCCGGTGGCGCGGTCGTTCCGCTCAGCGAGACGGTCGCTCCGTTCGTCGAGATCTCGGCCCGGGAACGCGGCGAGCGCGTCCCCGGGCGGGGACGTCAGTGACTGGTGCGACCCCGGTGGACCTCCAGCGTGGGCGCGACGAGTCGCTCGGCGACCAGGCCGGTGACCACGGAGTACACGCCCTTGTGGAGGAGGTCGACGACCTGCTCCTGCCACGGCCACGTGTGCGGGGGCGCGCCGACGCCTGTCGCGTTCTCCAGCGTCTGGTCGGTGGCCAGGCGGACGGCGGTGTGCGCGGCGTAGGCGCGCGGGCCCCGCATCCCCAGCGCCGCCCAGACCCCGTGCAGGGTGCCGACGAGCACGCCCGTGCCCCAGTGCATGGCGTGGTTCCATGCCGGCGGCTGCTCGGCGTCGCTCGGCGCCCCACCCGTGACCGCCTTCAGCGTCCGGGCCGGCACGTAGGACGACGGCCGCCCGAGCACCGCCTGCTCGATCTTCTCCAGCGCGGTCATCGCGGCCACACCGGCGAGCCCCGCGCCCGCACCCGCGAGCGCCGCGCGCCCCAGCGTCCCTGCTCTGCTCGTTCCCGTGCCGGTGGTCGTCATGCGCGTGGGGATGCCCAGCGCGGGCGCCGGGCATGGCCGGGTGCCAGGGTCGGGTGGCAGGGTCGGGTCGTGACGCTCCTGACGGCCCTGGGCCGCTCGGTCGGTCCCGTACTGAGCGGCCGGGTGCTCTTCTCCCTGCCCACGCGGGCGCCGCGGTTCGCGCTCACCGTCGACGACGGGCCCTCCCCGGCGACCACCCCGGCGCTGCTGGACGCACTCGCCCGTCACGGCGCGCGCGCCTCGTTCTTCCTGCTCGGCGACCAGGCCGAGGCCCATCCCGACCTCGTCGCCCGCATCGCCGCCGACGGCCACGAGCTCGGCAACCACACCTGGCGCGACGAGCCGACGTGGACGCTGCCTGTGGCCGAGTTCCGGGAGAAGCTGCACGCCACCCAACGCGTCCTCACGGCACACGGACCCGTCCGGTGGTTCCGGCCCGGCTCGGGGTGGCCCACCGAGGCGCACCTCGCGGTCGCCGAGCAGGTGGGCCTGCGCTGCGTGCTCGGCAGCGCGGCCGCGATCGACGGCTCGGGCGCCGGGGGCCCGCGGAGCGCGCGCCTCCTCGACCTGGTGGTCCGCCGCGGCACGATCGTCGTGCTCCACGAGGGCACGCCCGGCCGTCGCGCGGTCGCGGCGACCGTCGACGCCCTCCTGGCGCGGACGGCCCGGCGCGGGCTCGCCGCGGTGACCCTCTCGGAGCTGGCGGGGTAGGGCGGGTGGGTTCAGCGATCGTCGTCCACGAGGTGCACGGCGGCCTCCTCGGCGCTGGCACCCGCGCCGTCGATGCCCACGTCGTCGGCGTAGAAGTCCTCGCCGTCCTCGCGCAGCACCAGCCGGCCCGAGCGCGCGTCGCCGACCTCGTCGTCCCACGGCTCGCCGTCGGTGTCGCTCGCGTCGCCGATCCCGTCGCCGACCTCGTCGACCCGGTCGGTGTCCTCCCGGCGCAGGCGCCCGGCGAGCGGCTGGCCGGTGCGCTCCTCGGAGGGCGTGGTGCCCCAGGCGGTGGTGCCCCAGGGCAGCTCGTTCGGGGAGACGCCCTCGTCGAGCTGGTCGGCGAGATCCGGGTCGTCGAGCGACTCGGCCTCGTCGAGCTGGGCGAAGACGCTGTCGTCGTCGGTGTCGGGGTCGTCACCGGCGGGGGTGTCGGGCGCGGTCACGGGGTCAGTGTGCTCCGGCCCGCCCCTCAGGTCACGGGCGCGGTGCGCGGCGCCGGCGGGGGGATGACGGGCTCGTCGGCGGGCTCGCGGTCCGGGCCGTCGGTGCGGTCACCCGCGACGTCCGGCTCCGCGCGGTGGGTGCCGCCGGACGGGGAGCTCCCGGAGCCGATCAACGCCTCGACCCAGCGGGCGCTCGGGTCGCAGTCGACCAGCACCGCCTTGATCAGCAACGTCGCGGGGATCGCGAGCAGGGCGCCGAGCGGCCCGAGGACCCAGGCCCAGAACAGCAGCGCCACGAACGTGACGACCGTCGAGAGCCCGACCGCGTCGCCGGTGAAGCGTGGCTGGATCACCGACTGCACCAGCGCGTTGAGGATGATGTAGACGCCCACCACGGCGAGCCCCGTCTGCCAGCCGCCGATGAGCAGCCCGAGGACCGCGGGCGGGATCACCCCGATGACGAAGCCGATGTTCGGGATGAAGTTGGTGATGAACGACAGCAGGCCCCACAGCACCACCAGCGGAATCCCCATGATCGCGAGGGCGATCGAGTCCAGCACCGCCACGATCAGGCCGAACACCGCGGTGACGACGAGGTAGCGCCGCGTTCCGCGGGCGAAGCCCTGGAGGGCGGAGACCATGTGCGGCCGGTCCGCGCCGATGTCGTCGAGCCGCCGCGCGGTCCCGTTCGCCTCGGCGACGAGGAACAGCAGCAGCGCGAGGATGAACACGATGCTGGTCAGCGCGCCGGACAGGCCCGAGAGGACGCCCCCCACGGCTCCGAGGATCTGCCCGAGGTCGGCGGACGACGCCGTCTGCCGGGCCTGCGCCGGGTCGAAGCCGGCGCGCGTGAGGGCCGTCGACACCGACGCGGTCAACTGCTGGATGCGGTCGGCGTACTGCGGGAGCAGCGCCACCAGCTGCCCGACCGAGGCCAGCAGCACCCAGACCAACCCCAGGATGACCCCGAAGATCACCACGAGGAGGGCGAGCACGGTCGACCACGCCGGCAGGCCCCGGCGGCGCATCCACCCCTGGATCGGGCTCACCGCGATCACCACGACGAGCGCGAGCAGGATCGGCGCGATGAGCCAGGCGCCGGCCTGGAGGCCGGCGATCGTGATGACGATGGCGGCCGCGCCGAGCAGCAGCATCAGGGCGCGGGGGACACCGGCCGCGGTCCGGCGCGACGAGCTCCCGGCCCGCGGGCCGGCGTCGGGCGCCTCGGTGGGAGTCGACATGGGCCGGACGGTAGGAACGCGGCGCGCGGAACGGCTCACCCGCGCGGGGTGAGCCCGCGGCGACCACCGCTGCCTAGCGTGCCCCGCGATGAGCGCATCCCCCAGCGTCCCCGCGGACGCGCCCGCCTGGCGGGGCCGGTGGCGGGACACCCGCACGCGCTACGAGGCGTCCCGGATCGGGCTGCTCCAGCGCCGAGTGGTGGACGTCCGGCTCACCCAGCAGGCGCTGATCCTCGCCGCCCTCGCCTTCATGCTCGTCGTGCCCGCGCTCATCACGCTCGCCGCGTTCCTGCCGCTGGGACGTCCCGGCGGAGCCCTGAGTGGCTTCGCACAGCGGGCCGGGCTGACGCCCGAGGCCACCCGCGACCTGCAGCAGCTCTTCCCGACCACCACGACGGTCTCGGGGGCCACGACGGGGGTCGGCCTGCTGCTGACGGTGATCCTCACCGTGCGGTGGCCGCTCGCGCTGCAGCGCGGCTACGAGCTGGTCTGGGGCCTGCCGCCCCGGGGCGTGACCGCGCTGTGGCGCCCGCTCGCCTGGGTCGTGGGCTTCCTCGCGCTCGCCGCCGCGGCGGTCCTCGTGGGGCCCGTCCTCGACGCCGGGATGCGGGTGCTGGTCATCCTGGTCGCGGGCACGCCCCTCGCGGTGGCGTGGGCGTGGTGGACCCAGCACCTCCTGCTCGCCGGGCGGATCGGGTGGTCCCGCCTGCTGCCGGGCGCGCTGCTCACCGGGCTCGGCCTGGTGGGCCTGCGGCTCGCGGCGGCCGTCCTCCTGTCACCGCAGATCACCTCCCACCACCGGCAGTACGGCCCGCTCGGCGTCGTCTTCGTGATCCTCTCGTGGTTCGTCGCCTTCGGCGTGGTGATGCTCGGGGGCGCCGTGGTGGGTCACTTCCTCGCCGAGGGCCGGCGCCCGGCCGTCGCGTCACCCCGCGGGGATGAGGCCCCCGCGCCCGGGCCGGACGAGAGTCCCGACGAGCCAGGAGCACCGGCTCGTGGCACCGGAGGAGGATGACCGATGGCGACCCTGACCGCGTGGAAGTTCCCCACCCCCGAGGGCGCGGAGGCGGCCCTCGCGACGCTCGAACGGCTCCAGAAGGAGGAGCTGATCCGGCTGGAGGACGCGGCCGTCGTGACGTGGCCCGCCGACCGCAAGCGGCCCAAGACCCGCCAGCTGCACAACCTCGTCGGCGGCGGCGCCCTCGGCGGGAGCTTCTGGGGCATGCTCTTCGGGCTGATCTTCTTCGTTCCGCTGCTCGGGCTGGTGATCGGCGCTGCGGCCGGGGCCGCCGCGGGCTCGCTGTCCGACGTCGGCATCGACGACGACTTCATCAACGACGTCCGGTCGAAGGTCACGCCGGGGACCTCGGCGCTGTTCGCCCTGACGTCGAACGCCGTGCAGGACAAGGTGGTCGAGGCCTTCCGTGGCAGCCACGCCGAGCTGCTCCACACGAACCTGTCGAGCGAGCAGGAGGCTCAGCTGCGCGAGGTGTTCACCGACGTCGACGAGGAGGCGCCGGCCGTCCGGGCGTGAACCCCGTCGGGCCCGTCGGCGGGAGGGACGACCCCGCCGGCGGGTCGCCGCGTGCGGTCACCCCTCGGGCGGCTCCGGCACCTGCAGCAGCGAGACGAGCTCGAGGCCGAGCGCCTGGATGCGGTCGAGCACCGTGTGCACCTCGTCGGCGTCCCGCGACCATCCCGAGAGGACGGTCTCCGCGGGCACCTCCTCGACGGTCAGGCCCGGGAAGGCGGCCCGCGTCCGGTCGGACAGGCGGCCGCTGACCCGGATCTCGAAGCGTCCCGACACGGCCGTCTCCTCGCCTCCACCGGTGGCCCGGACGGCCACCCTCGACGGGGATCGTCGGCCCGGGAGCCCGCGGACGCCTCATCCCGCGCAGGTGAACGGCAGGGAAACGGTGGGGCTCACACGAGCAGGCCCCGCTCCCGGGCGCGGGTGACGGCGTGGCGCCGGGTGGAGACGCCGAGCTTCGCGTAGATCGAGCGGATCTGGGTCTTGACGGTGTTGACGGAGACCACGAGCTCCTCGGCCATCGCCGGGGCGGCGAGCAGGGAGGGGAGCAGGGCGAGGACGACCAGCTCGCGCTCGGACAGCGGGGGTGCGGCCTCGGGCGCCGCGCCGCGGCAGACCGCCGCGACCCGGGCGTCGAAGCCCGCCACCGGGGTCCGTTCGCCCAGCAGCGCCCGGGCCCGCACGCCGGCGAGGGCGAACGGGCGCACGAGGTCGTGGGCCCGCCCGGCGGCGAGCGCGGCGTCGAGCGCCGACCGCGCCCGGGCGGTGTCCTCGCCGCGCAGGGCCGTCTCGGCGGCGAGGAGGTGGGCCTCCACGCGCAGGGTGCCCGGCGGCCGGTCGCGTCCCAGCAGCGGGCCGACCGCGGTCCGCGCGGCCTCCCAGCGCCCGGTCGCCGCCTCGACCCACGCCCGCATCAGCCGGACCTCGTCGGTCTCGCCGGTGCGCGCCACGAGCCAGGTGGTCACGGCGTGCGCGGCCCGCACGTTGCCGAGCAGCAGCGCGGCCCGGTGCTCGAGCAGCGCGAGCGCGGCGGCGACCGCCGCCGGCAGCGCGGTGTCCCCGAGCGCCTCGCGGGCCGCTCGGGTCGCGGCGGCCCCGGCGCCACGTCGGCCGAGGTCGCCGACGGCCGCCCCGTGCACCGCGCGCAGGGCGTACGCGTCGGCCGCGGCGAGCCGGACCGACTCCTCGAGGAGCTCGGCGCAGCGCGCGGCGGCGCGGGCCGGGTCCCCGCGCAGCAGGTCGGCCCACGCGAGCACGGCGGCCGTGCCGGCCGTCCGCACCGGCGTTGCGTGCCGGTCGGCCCGCAACGCGGCCTCGGCGGGTCCCGTCACCCCGCGGGGGTCGCCGTCGACCACGGCGGTCAGGGCGAGCCCGGCGTACGCGTCGGCCTCGAGCCGGGCGAAGCCGCCGGCACGGGCCGCGGCCAGGGCGCGCCGGAGCTCGGCGCGGGCGGCGTCCGTGTCGCCGGCCCCGGCGGTGGCGAGCAACGACGTCCCCCGGGCGAGGTGCAGCAGCCCGGCCGACGCCGGGTCGTCGGGCACCGCGACCCCGGTCGCGCCCGCGGACGGTCGCGGGCCGGCGCCGGCGGCGGACGCGAACAGCTCGGCCGTCGCGCGCAGCGCCGCGAGCCCGGGTCCGGGGGGCGCCGGCGGCGCGGGTCGAGCGGGCACGGCCGCGCGCGCCGACCGCAGCAGGGCCGCGGCGGAGGCGGGCTCCCGGTCGGCGAGGTGGACGAGCGCGGCGATCAGTGCCAGGTGCGGGTCGTCGCGCCGCGTGGGGGTGTCGAGCCCGGCGAGCGCGCGGCGCAGGGCCGGGAGCTCGCCGCGCGCGAGGAGCGGGACGGCCACGCGGCGGAGCAGGTCGGCGGTCAGGGCGGGGTCGTCCGCCCGCTCGGCGTGGCGCAGGGCGTGCGCGGGCTCGGCGTGCTCGGCCCACCAGCGGGCTGCGACGGCGTGCTGTCGGCGGTGCCGGTCGGGCCGCCGGCGCGCGAGATCCGCGTCGAGGTGGGAGCGCACGAGGGTGTGGAGGCGGTGCGTGCCGGGGTCGACGCGGTCGACCATCCCGAGCCCGTGCGTGAGCTCCTCGAGGCGCCGGGCGGCGTCGGGGTGTCCGCTCAGGGTGACGGCCAGCGGGTCGGGGAGGCGCCCGCAGACGGCGAGGTCACCCAGCAGCGCACGGTCGTCCGGGGTCAGGCCCGCCAGGATCTCGCCGCCGAGGTAGTCGGCGACCGAGCGTTCGTCGCCCGAGAACCGGGCGAGGAAGGCGCCGGGCTCCTCGCGGTCCCGGCGCAGGGCGAGCACCGCGAGCCGCAGGCCGGCGGCCCAGCCCTCGGTGCGCCGGTGCAGGACCGCGACCTCGTCGCCGGTCAGCGGGACCCCGCACGACGCCGCGAGCGCGGCCGCCTCGTCGACGGTGAACCGGAGGTCGCGCACCCGCAGCTCGCACAGCCCGTCGGAGAGGCGCAGGCGGGGCAGGCCCACGGCCGGGTCGGAGCGGGCGGCGAGCACCAGGCGGACCCCGGCCGGGCGGTGGCGCACGAGCCGCGCGAGGGCGCGGCTGCCCGAGCGGCGGTGGGACAGGACGTGGGCGTCGTCGAGGACGAGGCGCAGGGGAACCGGCAGGTCGTCGAGGCCGTCGAGCAGCGCGTCGGCGATGTCGTCGCCCGCAGCCGCCCGGCCGCGCAGCCCGTGCAGCGGGTCGTCGGCGGGCACCACGTCGGCGGCGAGCACGGCGGCGAGCACGGCGGCCCAGAACCGGTCCGGGTCGGCGTCGTCCCGGTCCAGCCCCACCCAGGCCGTCGCGGTCTGCTGGTGCTGCTCCTGGTCGTGACGGGCCCACTCGGCCAGCAGCACGGTCTTGCCCGACCCCGCGGGCGCGATCACCACGATCAGCTGCCCCGCCGCGGCGGCCGCGAGCCGCGCCCGCAGCGCCGGGCGCGGCACCGACCATGCGGGCAGCGGCGGCACCACCGTCCTGCTCGCGGGTATGCGGACCATCGCGGGCGACCTCCGTCTCGTCGCCACGGAGAGTGTCGCGCGGGCGGGTGAGACGGCGTCCCACCCGGAGGATGAGGCGGGACGGGTGACGGTGTCGGAGACGCGACCACTCACAGCAACCCGAGGGTGCGTGCGCGGCGGACCGCCTCCCGGCGTCCGGTGGCCCCGAGCTTGCGGTACACCGACCGCTGGTGGGTCTTCACGGTGTTCAGCGAGACGTAGAGCTCGGCGGCGATCTCGGCGTTCGACAGCGTGCTCGCGAGGTAGCGCAGCATCGTCGCCTCGCGCTCGGTGAGCGGCTCGGCGAGGGCGCGCCGCCGCACGGCGGGGTCGGGGGTCGTGCCCGTGAGGCGCTCGAGCAGGTCGACGGCGAAGGACGCGGCGCCGCTGCCGCGGTCGATGCGCCGGCGCAGCAGGTCCGTGAGCGAGGGCTCGGCGAGGAACGGCCGGCGCAGGCCGTCGGGAGCGGCGGCGAGGAGGGCCTGCTCGAGCAGGTCGAGGGCCCGCTCCGGGTCGCCGGCCCGCCGGCGGGCCGCCGCCGCGACGACGCAGGCGCCGACGCGCACCCGGGGGAGCGCGCTGGCCACCGTGGTGCCCAGGGCATGCTCGACGCCCTCGTCGCCCAGGTGCAGGCGCAGGAGGGCCGCCGCGACCCGACCCGCCTCGGTGCGCGGCGCGCCGAGACGGTCGGCCAGCGCCCGGGCCGCCTCGGGGTTGCCCCCGCGGGCCAGGAGGTCGGCCTCGCCCAGCCGCCACTGCTCGGCCAGCGGCCGCGGCGGGGTCCACGTCCCGGTGCGGGCGCCGGCGACCCGGAGGCGCTCGAGCGCCTCCTCGCGGTCGTCCGCGGCGTCGCGGCGGGACGCGAGGACCAGCGACCGCGCGAGCAGGACGTGCGGCTCGGGCGCGATCTCCTCGACGTCGGCGAGCCGTCCGAGCCAGAGGTCGGTGTCGGAGAGCTCGTCGCGGTCGACGGTCAGCCGGGCCATCGCCAGGTAGGCGGGCGCCACCTGGGGGGTCTGCGCCCAGCCCGACCCGGTGGCCGTGGCGATCACCTCGCGGGCCCGCGCCGCCGCGGTGTCGAGCTCGCCCCGCTCGCAGGCGAGCAGGGCGAGGTGGGACGCGGCGTTGACGCGGGGGAGCGCCGGCGGTCCGCCCGAGCCGGCGGCCTCCGCCGTCCGGCGCAGGTGCGCCTCCGCCGCCTCGAGGTCACCGAGCCAGAGCTCGGCGGTCCCGAGGTTGGTGAGCACGACGGCGGGGACGATCTCCGCGTCCAGCACGCCCCAGCGATCGAGGGTGGCGACGTCCAGGGTCACCGTGCGGTAGGCGCGGGCCAGGGCCTCGAGATCGCCGGACACCCGCGCGCGGGCGGCCTCGATGAGCCCGTGGTGGACGGCGAGGCGCTGCCGGCGGCCCTCGCCGAGCTCCCCGGCGCCCCGGCGGGCGGCGTCGACGAGGGTCCGGACCTGGGTCGTGTCGCCCGTGGTGATCCGGGCGCCCGCCAGCGCGGTCGCGAGCTCGGGTCGCTCGAGCAGCACCGGGTGCGGGACGCCGCCGAGGATGCGCGCGACCTCCTCCGCGGAGCCGCGCAGGACCAGCGACACCAGGTGGGCGGCGAGCACGTCGGCGGCGAGCGCCCAGAGCTCGCCGTGGACGCTCGACCGCAGGGCCTCGAGCGGCATGCCGTGGCGGCGGAACCACACGGCGGCCCGGCGGTCGCGGTCCCGCCGGGTCCGGCGGGGGACCGGACGCGCCCGCAGCAGGTCGAGGACCAGGCGGTGGAGCCGGTACCAGCGCCCCGGGTGGTCGAGCGCCTGCACGAACAGGTGCGACGCCGAGAGCTCCGCGAGCAGCGCCGCCCCGTCGTCGCGCCCGGTCAGCGCGTCGGCGAGGTCGGCGCAGACCAGGTCGACGGCGCTGACCTGCTCGAGGAAGGCCAGCAGCTCGGGTGTCTGGCGGTCGAGGACCTCCTCGAGCAGGTAGCCGGACACGCTGTGCGCGTCGCCGGAGAAGGCTGCGACGGCCGCGTCGACGTCCGGGCGGGTCGCGAGGTCGAGCGCGGCCAGCCGCATCCCTGCGGCCCAGCCCCCGGTGCGGGCCACCATCTCGTGGACGTGACCGCCGTCGGCCGGCACGCCGAGCTGCGCGAACAGCGCGGCGGCCTCGTCGTCGCGGAAGGCGAGGTCGTCGGGTCGGATCTCGGCGAGCAGGCCGGCCAGCCGCAGCCGGGTCAGCGGCCACGGCGGGTCGCGGCGCGTGGTGGCGACGAGCGCGAGCGACGGTACGGGGCGCTCCACCAGGCTGCGCAGCCCCGCGTGGACGGCCGGGGACGTCACCTCGTGCAGGTCGTCGAGGACGAGGACGACGGGCCGGTCGGCCGTCCGCAGCGCGCGGGCGAACACCCCGGGCAGCTCCTCGGGGTCGCCGACGCCGTCGAGCCGGCGCAGGGCCGCCGTGGCCGCCGGCCCGGCGCCCGGCCCCACCGCGCGGGCGAGCGCGGTCCAGAACGTCCGCGGGTCGTCGTGGCCCGGGCCGAGCGTGACCCAGGCCGGCTGCCGGCCCCCCGCCCCGCTCGCGAGCCACGAGCCCACCAGCAGTGTCTTCCCCCACCCGGCCGGCCCCACGACGAGGGTGACCGCCGCGTCAGCCACGGCGCGGTCGAGCAGCGCGTGCAGCCGGGGCCGCTCCACGACGTGGGTCGCCACCGGCGCGGCGTGCTCGGCGTCGTCGCGGCGGCCGAGCGGATCCGCCCGGGCGCGGGAGGTCGGCGCCCAGGGTCCCTCGATCACCGGCCCGGACACCCCGGCCGGCCTCGCGCGGGAGGTGGCCACCTCGCTACACCTCGCGGCCGGCCGGCCGGGCGCCGGCGGCCGCGGCGGTCGCGTCGCCCCGGATGACGGCCAGGTCCGCGGGGTACGCGCGCGCCGCCCGCCCGAAGGCGGCGGCCGCCACGAGCCCGAGGACGGCCACGACCGCGAGGGCGTGGGCGAGCCCGAACGTCCCGGCGAGGACGCCGGTGAGGACCGGACCGACCGTGAGCCCGAGGAGGTTCTGGGCCACGACGAGCACCGCGACCGCCGTGGCGCGCACCCCCGGGTGGGTCACGTCGACCACGGCGGCCGCCGCGGGCCCGACCGCGGCCGTCACCGCCGCGGAGCCGAGGAGCACGAGGACCACCTGCCCCGGCCCCGGGGGCAGCACCGCGAACGCCGGCACGAGCAGCGCGCTCGCCACGAGGCCGGCCACCAACGGCACCCGGAGGCGGGTGTGCGGGTCGCGGCGCGCCGCACGGTCGGAGAGCACCGCCGCGATCCCGGTGCCCAGCGCCCCGGCGAGCACCACGCCCGCCGCCAGCCCGCCGGCCTGCGCGGGGGCGAGGCCGAGGCCGCGCTCGAGGTGGGTCGGCAACCACGTGTAGAGCGACGACGCGACGACCAGCAGCAGCACCATGCCCGCGACCGCGCCGCCGACGGTCCGCGTGCGCAGCACCCCGGCCAGGGCCCGCGGCCCCAGCGTCGTCGTGCGGACCGTCGGGTAGTCGCGCACCCGCAGGACGGCCAGCGCCAGCAGCAGCCCCGGCACGGCGAGGATCCCGACGGCCCACCGCCAGCCCCACTGCGCCGCGACCGCGCTGCCCAGCGCCATCCCCACGACCGTCCCGAGGGGACCGCACGCCTGGAACGCGCCGAGCACCGCGGCCCGCCGCCCCGCCGGGAACAGCGTCGCGAGCAGGGCACCTCCCGCCGGGCCGTAGCCCGCCTCGCCGGCCCCGACCCCGATCCGGGCCGCGAACAGCGCGGCCGGGCCCTGCGCGAACCCCGACGCGGCCGAGGCCGTGCTCCACACGACCCCCATGGCGGCGATCGCGCGCACCCGGCTCCACCGGTCCACGAGCGTCGCGACGGGCAGGGCGCCCAGCGCCACCGTCAACGTCACCACCGAGACGAGCGCGCCGAGGGTCGCGTCGTCGAGCCCCCACTCCCGGCGCAGGTAGGGGAACGCCGCGACGAGGACCTGGCGGTCGGCGAAGTCGAGCACCATGAGGGCGCAGAGCAGCACGAGGACCGACGAGGGCGACGGGCCCGGCCGGGGCTCGCTCCCCTCCCCGCTCATCCCAGGAGGCCCTGCTCGTGGGCGACGAGCACGGCGTCCCGGCGGGTCGTCACCCCGAGCTTGCCGTACAGCGCGCGGACGTGGGTCTTCACCGTGTTGATCGAGACGTCGAGCGCCCCGGCGATCTCGTCGAGGCTCTCCAGGGACGGCAGCCGGATCAGCACGTCGTGCTCGCGGCCGCTGAGCCCGGTCCCGGCCGGCGACGTGGCGCCGGCGGCGAGGGCGCGGGCGACGAACCCCGCACGGGGCGCCCCGGCCGCGAGCTCGTCGACGAGCAGGGCACGCACGGCCGTGTCGGCGTGCGCGAAGGGTCGCAGGGCGTCGAGCGGCGCGGCGAGGTCGGCGGCGTGCCGGGCCGCGGTCCGGGCCCCCGGACGGTCCTCCCGCGCCAGCCGGCCGCGGCTCTCGAGCAGCCACGCCTCGACGTCGAGAGCGTCCGGTGTGGGCTGCGGACGCCGGGTGAGCAACGGGGCGAGCGCGGCGCGGGCGGCGGCGTGGTCACCGGCCGCGGCGGCGGTGCGGGCACGCACGAGGGCCGTGGCGGGGCTGTCCGGGCACCGGCCGGCGAGCCACGCGGCGACCGCCGTGGCCGCCGTGCGGTGGCCGAGCGCGAGGGCCGCCCGGTGCTCCAGGAGCGCCGCGACCGCGGTGAGGGCGGCCGGGACCGGGTCGCCGCCGAGCTCCGCCCGCGCCGCCTGCAGCTCGAGCAGCCCGACCGCGCGGTGCCCGAGGTCGAACGCGGCGCCGCCGTGGGCGCACCGCAGGGCGAAGCGCACCGTCGCGACCGGCGCGTCCCCGGGGGTGGCGCGTGCCCGGGCGGGGTCGCCGGCCAGGAGCGCGGCGTGGGCCTCGACGGCGCGCGCCGCCGCCGTCCACGGGGCGACGGCGGGCGTCGAGACGCCGGCCGCGAGCGCCCGGCCGGCCGTCTCGCGCGCCCCGGGCACGTCCCCCTCGGCCCACAGGGCGACCGCGAGCAGGGCGTGGGCACGCTGCACGAGGACGTCGAGCCCGTGCCGGTGGGCCAGGGCGAGGGCGGCCTCGAGCTCGGCGCGGGCCCCCGGCGCGTCGTCGTCGCCGAGCGCGGCGGACCCCCGACCGAGGTGGACGTGCGCGGCCAGGGACGGGTCGGCGGGCGGGTGCCCGGCGGCCGGTCGCGGGACCCGGCACCCGAGCAGCCGCTCGGTCGCGTCGCGGAAGGTGGTGTCGACCCCGGGGCCCGCTCGGCGTGCCGCCCGCAGCGCGGGGCCCACGGGCTCCCCGCGGGCGAGGCGGACGTGGATCGCGGCGGTGGCGAGACGCGGGTCCGTGGGGTCCCGCCCGATCGCGGCGGCCAGCACGTCGTGCTCACCCCGGCCCGCGAGCCACGGCGCCCAGCGGCCGACGAGGTCCGCGAGGAGCCCGCCGTCACCGGCCATGGCGGCGTGCCGGAGCGCCCGGACCGGGTCGCCCTGCTCGGACCACCAGCGGGCCGCGACGGCCTCCCGGTCGGCCACCAGCGTCGGGCCGCGGCGCCCGAGGTCGGCGACGAGGTGGGTGCGCAGGAGCTCGGGCAGGTGGTAGGGGTCTGCGGCGGTCCCGCTCCCGCCGACGAGACCGGTGTCGCGGGCGAGGTCGTCGAGCAGTTCCGCCGCGTCCTCCCGCCCCGCCAACCGGGCGGCCAGCCCCGCCGGGACCCGCGCGGCGACGCTGGTGCGGCGCAGCACCTCGCGGTGCGGCTCGGAGAGCCCGGCGAGCACCTCGTCGACGAGGTAGTCGGCGACGGGCCGCTCGTCGCCGGAGAACCCGTCGAGGAAGCGCGCCGGATCGGGGTGCTCGCGCAGCGACAGCGCGGCCAGGCGCAGCCCCGCCACCCAGCCGCCGGTGCGTTCGTGCAGCACGGCGACCTGCGCGTCGTCCAGGTCGATGCCGCACGCCGAGAGCAGGGCCGCCGACTCGGCGGGCGAGAACTGCAGCTGCTCGGCGCGCACCTCCACCAGGCGCTCGTCCAGGCGCAACCGCGGCAGGGGCAGCGGTGGGTCCCGCCGCCCGGCGAGCACGAGCCGCAGCCCGGGCGAGGCGTCACGCAGGAGGACTTCCAGCCCGTGCACGGAGAGCGGGTCGGTGACGTGCTGGACGTCGTCGAGCACCAGCCGGACCGGCGTCGGCAGCGACGCGAGCGCCTCGGTGAGGTCGGCGAGGAACTCCGGAGCCATGACCGACCGGGACACGACCAGCCGGTGGAGCCGGTGGGACGGCGGCACGGCGGGCAGGGCGGTCAGGGCGGCCAGCACCGCGCTCCACAGCCGCCGCGGATCGCGATCCTCGGGCTCCAGGGTGACCCAGGCGGTGTCGGGGGCGTCGTCGTCGCCGATCCACGACGCGAGGACCGAGGTCTTGCCGAAGCCCGGGGGCGCGGACACGAGCACGAGGTCGCGGTCCGCGCCCCGGGCGAGGCGGGCCTCCACGTCCCGGCGCCGGACGTGCTCCGGCGGGAGGGGCGGGAGACCGGTCCTCGACCGGCGGACGTGGGCCATGCGGCGTCCTCGGGTGGCTGCGCGCCCTCGGGCTGCTGAAGACGCTGCTCATCGCGACGATAGGAGCCGCGACCCTGGTCGGGTAGCGGACAACCTCCTCGTCCTGCGCGGGACCTCCGGCCCTGGCGGTACCGACGTTCGGCCTATTGGGCGACGCGGTGGAGCCGCGCGATCACGGGCGGTCCAGTCGGGGGCGGCCCGGCCCGCCGCTACCGCCGCGCGATGGCGATCCGCAGCGCGGCCGATGTCGGTCGTCTCGTCCGCCGAGAAGACCGTGGGCTGGGTCGGTCATCTCGACCCGCCCGGTGCCGATCCGCTCGCCGTCACAGAACAGCGGCCTCGACCGTCGTGGGCGGCCCCCGGGGCGGCCTCACCCCGCCGGGGTGACGGCGCTGCGCCGGGTCCGGACCATCCTCGACGGGTGAGGGCGGGCGCCCTCCGCGCCCACCACGCTGGGGTCTCGACGCGGGAGGACCGACGGCGAGGAGGAGCGATGGCGGGCCGGTGCTACGAGTTCCGTGTCGACGGGTGTCTCTCCCCGCGCGCTCGCGAGGCCTTCTGCGACATGGACGTCGAGGAGGCCCGCCCCGGGGTGGTCCTGCGGGGCGCGGTCGTCGACGACGCCCACCTGCACGGCATCCTCGAGCAGCTGCACCTGCTCGGGCTCACCGTCGTCTCCGCGCGCCCGGTGGACCGCTAGCGAGTCGCCGAGGCGCCGTCGGGCGTCACACCATCTCCAGACCCTCGCCGACGTTGTGGACCAACCGGTGGTCGTGGTCGCGCGCGAGCACGTGCCCGACGCCGACGGCCAGGGCCACCGGCCAGGAGACCACCTCCGCGACGACGAGGCCGCCGAGGACCACGACGAAGGCGAGGGTGCCGGTCGGCGGCCAGCCGACCGGGCCGAGGAGGGGGACGTCGACCTGCCAGCGGCCGGCGGTCGTGCTGGAGGTCGTGCCGGGGGTGGTGGTGGTCGTGGACGGTGTGGTGCTCACGGCGGGACTCCTCGGGTCAGGTCGATGACGCGCCGCGCCGCGACCGGCCGCGCCGGACCGCCTCGAGCACCGCGTTCACGAGGAGCCCGAGCACGAGCAGGTCGGCGACCATCTGCACCGTCACCAGGGCCCGTGCCGGCTGGCTGAGGGGGGCGATGTCGCCGAACCCGACGGTCGCGAACACCGTGACGGTGAAGTACAGCGCGTCGATCCGGGTCAGGGGTTGGGTGAACGTGCCGGGGTTCGCCGCGTCGATCACGACGTAGGTCGTGGCGAAGAGCAGGAGGAACAGGGGGATCGCGCTGGCGAAGGTCTCCACGGCGCGCAGCCCCGGGTACCGGGCCCCCACGATCGCGCGCAGCTGCCAGCCGATCATCCCGACCAGGGTGGCGAACCCGATCAGGAACAGGACGAGCGTCCCGACGTCCTGCTGGGGGCGCAGCGGCGCCGCGAAGTAGACCACCACGAGCAGGACGATGGTGGCCAGGGAGCGGGCCAGGACCAGGGCGATGCGTCGCCGTGACGGTGCTTCGGAGTCCACGGGGACACCCCTACCTCCTCGCGACGTCGCGGACGAGGCCCGCCCGGCGTCCGGGCGGGCCTCGTCGACCGTTCCCACGTCCCCGCGCGGAGGTCAGTAGTCGGTGCTCTCACCCCACGTCACCATCAGCGCGTAGATCACCACGATGTCGAGGGTGATGAGGACCAGCGACCAGATGGGGTAGGCCGGCAGGTAGGCGAGCTGCACGATCGCGTTGATCGCGAGCAGGGTGATGCCGACGCCGCGGGCCCAGCCCGGCGCCCGACCCAGGAGGCTCATGCCCGTCGCCAGCACCAGGATGCCGAGCACGATGTGGACCCAGCCCCACGCGGTCAGGTCGAACAGCAGGACGCCCGCGCCCGTCAGCGTCACGTAGGTCGGCGAGAACAGGGCGAACAGGCCCTGGAGGATCCCGAAGCCGCCGACGATGGTCATGACGACGCCGCCGAACCGGACCCATCCGGTCATGGCGTCCGAGCGGGGTGCGGCCGCCGTGCCGTTCGTCCGGGGTGGCGTCATCGACGCTCTCGAGGCCTGCGTCGGGATCTGCTGCTCGGTCATGATCTCCTCCGGACACGCGTCGGACGGCTGTCGCCCCGACGCTGCCGCGGCCGCCCACCGCCGACCTCACCCGAGCCGGATGAGAACGGCCCCTCGGGCGGCCGTCAGCCCTCCGGCGGCGTCCGGTAGCGGGCCGCGTAACGCTCCGCGGCCGCGGCGTCCTTCTCCGCGGTGCGCTCGGCGCGCTTCGCGGGACCGGTGCCCAGCGGGTACCCGGCCTTGACCAGCCGGTGCTCGGCGGTCTCGTGCAGGTAGCTGACCGAGAAGATCAGCCCCATGATCGCGCCGCCGAGAGCGCACATCATCCGCAGCCACAGCGGGCCGGGGACGAGGACGACGATGGCGATCGCGAACGGGGCGATCTGCACGATCGCGCGCAGGACGTGGCGCAGCCACCAGGTGCGGCAGGTGGTGTCGTGGAGCACCCACGGGGAGTAGCGGGCGGGCAGCCCGCCGCCGTAGGCGTACCAGAGCCACCGGAACGGGTCCGGCCGCCGGACGGGCGCGGCTCCCACGCGGGCCTCCTCGTTCGTGCTCATCCCTCGTCGGTCCACAGGCCATCACGCTCGTAGAGCGTGCGCAGGTCGACGATGTGGTCGCGCATGGCCTCCTCGGCCGCCTCGGGGTCACCCGCCGCGACGTGCTCGGCGATGACGCGGTGGCACTCGTCGACCTTGTCCCACTCGCCGCGCTCGACCCCGACCCGACGCAGGCGGGTGCGCAGCACGTCGTTCACCGGCTGCCCCATCATCGTGATCATCAGGTTGCCGGTGGCCATGAGGATCGTGGTGTGGAAGTCGATGTGGCCGACGAAGCCGCTGGGGTCGCGCTCGTCGCGGGGCGCCACGGCCGCGGCGCGGATGGCGGCGACCGTCTCGGCGTCGGCGCGCTGCGCGGCGAGGCGGGCCGCGGTCGGCTCGAGCAGCAGCCGCGCCTCGAGGAGGTCGCGGATGCCGAGCTGCGGGGTCATCACCAGGACGCCGAGGGCGCTGCCGACGTCCTCGACGACGCGGGCCGGGTCCGGCGACGCCACGAACGAGCCGCCGTGCACGCCGCGCGTGGTCTCGATGAGGTGCTGGCTCGCGAGCACGCGCAACGCCTCGCGCACGGTGCTGCGACTGACCCCGAACGCAGTGCCGAGCTCGGCCTCGTTCGGCAGCCGCTCGCCCGCGGCCAGCGCGCCGCCCAGGATCTGCGTCCGCAGCTCGTCGGCGACCTGCTTGTAGGCCGGACGGATCCGCTGCACGCGCAGCCGCGCCCTCGGGGCGGGCGGGGGAGCGGGTCCGGGCTCGGGCTCCGGGGGTGTCGTCACGTCCGGGGGTGTCGAGCAGACGGGCGGTTCCACGGGTCGACCTCCGCGCAGGATGGGGGACCGCGTCGATGGCGGTGTCGGTCGCGGTGGCCGCAGGGATGCCCCGGCGCGGGGTCGAGCGTAACAACCGCACGACTGTCGGTGAGCATCTTGTCCTCAAAAAGTCAGACGTTTAGGTTCGGGGTCCCGGACGGGGAGGAGCGCGCGGTGACGGTGCGGCAGGGGTGGCAGGGCCGGTTCTACGAGGACTTCGAGATCGGCGACGTCTACCAGCACCCGCTGGGGCGGACGATCACCGAGACCGACAACACCTGGTTCACGCTGCTGACGATGAACACCAACCAGGCGCACTTCAACGCCCAGGTGGGCGCGTCGTCGGAGTTCGGCCGGATGCTCGTCGCGTCCCCGCTGACGATCGCCGTCGCGATGGGGCAGTCGGTCACCGACACCACGCAGAACGCCTTCGCCAACCTCGGGCTCGACGACCTGCAGCTCACCGCGCCGGTGTTCGTGGGCGACACCATCTGGTCGGAGTCGATCGTCCTCGGGGCGCGGACGTCGTCGAGCCGCCCGGAGGCCGGCATCGTCACCATCCGCACCCGCACCCTCAACCAGGACGCGGTCGAGGTGCTGCGCTTCAAGCGCACCTTCTACGTCCACCGTCGCGGCGCCGCCCGGGCGGGCTCGCTGTTCCCGCAGGCCGCGACCCCGCTGTCGCTCGAGGCCGAGCAGGCCGGACCGGGGACGACGTCGTGAGGCCGCTCGAGGACATCCGCATCGTGTCGCTCGAGCAGTACGGGGCGGGGCCGTTCGGCTCGATGCACCTGGCCGAGCTCGGGGCCGAGGTCATCAAGATCGAGGACCCGGGCTCCGGCGGCGACGTCGGGCGCTACGTCCCGCCGTACGCCGAGGGGAACGACTCGCTGTTCTTCGAGTCGTTCAACAAGAACAAGTCCTCGGTGCTGCTCGACATCCGCACCGACGCGGGTCGCGAGGTCTTCCACGACCTCGTGCGCTCCGCCGACGCCGTGTACTCCAACCTGCGCGGCGACGTCCCCGAGAAGCTCGGCATCCGCTACGCGGACCTGGCCGAGGTCAACCCGCAGATCGTCTGCTGCTCGCTGACCGGCTTCGGGATGACCGGACCGCGCTCCCGGGAGCCGGGCTACGACTACGTGCTCCAGGCCCTCGGGGGCTGGATGTCGGTCACCGGCGAGCCCGGCGGCGCGCCGCAGAAGGCGGGCCTGTCGCTGGTGGACTACAGCGGCGGGTTCGTCGCGGCGATCGCGCTGCTCGCCGGCATCCACGCCGCCCGCCGCGACGGCGTGGGCACCGACTGCGACCTCTCGCTCTACGACACCGCGGTCAGCCTGCTGACCTACCCCGCGACCTGGCACCTCACCGGCGGCTACGAACCGGTGCGCACCCACCACTCGGCGCACCCCTCGCTGGTCCCGTTCCAGGCGTTCGAGGCGAGCGACGGCTGGCTGGTCGTCGGCTGCGCCAAGGAGAAGTTCTGGCAGCGGCTCACCGTCGTGCTGGGACGCGCCGACATCGCCGACGATCCACGGTTCGCGACGTTCGCCGACCGCGACCGGAACCGCGACGTGCTGGTCCCGCTGCTCGAGGACCTCTTCCGCACCCGCACCGTGGCCGAGTGGCTCGAGCCGCTCTACGCCGCGGCGATCCCCTGCGCGCCGGTCAAGGAGGTCGCGGGCGCCCTCGACGACCCGCACACCGTGGCCCGCGCGCTGGTCGCCGAGACCGAGCACCCGCGCTTCGGCACCGTGCGCTCCCTGCGCTCGCCGGTGCGCGTCGGCCCGCCCGGTGACGACACGCCCGCCCCCCGCGGCGGCCCGGCGATGGGGGAGCACACCGACGGGGTCCTGCGCGGCCTCGGCTACGACCAGGACCGGATGGACGCCCTGCGCGCGGCCGGCGCGTTCGGCAGCGTGCCCCCGCCCGAGGACGCCGCGCCCGAGACGCCGTCGGCGTCGACGGGCTGAGGAGGAGACCGTGGACTTCACGTTGACCGACGAGCAGCGCCTCTACCGCGACTCGCTGCGCGACTTCGTCGACCGCGAGATCGTCCCGGTGGCCCGGGACTGGGAGCACGAGGGCCGCTACCCGACCGAGATCGTCGAGAGCATGCGGAAGCTGGGCCTGTTCGGGCTGGCGGTGCCCGAGGAGTACGGCGGGCTCGCGGCCGACACGGTGTCGTTCGCGCTGACCTTCGAGGAGATCTCGCGGGGCTGGATGGGTGTCGCCGGCATCCTCGGCAGCCACGCGGTGTCCTGCTGGATGCTCGCGCGTCACGGCACCGACGAGCAGAAGGACCGCTACCTGCCCGACCTCGCGACCGGGCAGAAGCGCACGGGGATCGCGCTGACCGAGCCCGGGGCGGGCACCGACCTGCAGGGCATCACGACCACCGCGCGCCGCGACGGGGACGACTACGTCATCCGCGGCACCAAGATGTGGATCACCAACGCGCGGCACGCCGACGTCCTGCCGGTGCTGGTCAAGACCGATCCCGAGGCGACGCCGCGCCACCGCGGGATGAGCATCCTGCTCGTCGACGCCGGCACGCCCGGGCTCGAGGTCACCAAGGACATGGGCAAGCTCGGCTACAAGGGCACCGAGTCGTGCGAGGTGGTGCTCGACGACGTGCGCGTCCCGTCCTCGGCCCTGCTCTCCGGCGTCGAGGGCAAGGGCCTGCAGCACGCCCTGTCGTCGCTGGAGACCGGGCGCATCAACATCGCGGCCCGCTCGGTGGGCATCGCGCAGCGGGCCTACGACGAGGCCCTGTCCTACGCCCGCGAGCGCACGGCGTTCGGACAGGCGATCGGTGACTTCCAGGCCGTGCAGCTGCGGCTGGCCGAGATCGCGGTGCAGCTGCAGGCGGCGCGGCTGATGACCTACTGGGCGGCGTCGCGCATGGACGACGGCGTGCGCATGGACACCGAGTCCGGCATGGCCAAGATCTTCGCGTCGGAGACGGCGCTGCAGTGCGCCACCGACGCGATGCGCATCCACGGCGGCTACGGCTACTCCACCGAGTTCGAGGTCGAGCGCCTCTACCGCGACGCGCCGCTGATGTCGATCGGCGAGGGCACCAACGACGTCCTGCGCTCGGTGGTGGCGAAGTCGTTGCTGGCGGGGAAGGCGAGCATCTCGTGACGGCGGACGTGCCCGAGGAGGTGGCCGAACCCGCCGTGCTCGCCCGCGAGGTGGCGCGGCTGGGCTACGTGCTGGACGACGAGCAGGTCGCGGCGATGCGCGCGGCGGTGGTCGGCGCCGAGCCGGCCGTCGCGGCGCTGCGCCGGCGCCCGGTCCCGATGGACGGCGGCGCCGACCCGGCCCACGGCGACCGGTGGGTGCGCGTCGCGGCCCGGACGCGGGAGCCGTCGGCCACGGTGTCGGCGAGCGGCGGCGGCTCCGACGGCTCCGACGGCTCCGACGGCTCCGACGGCTCCGACGGCTCCGACGGCTCCGACGGCTCCGACGGCTCCGACGGCTCCGACGGCTCCGACGGCGGTGTGGGCGACCTGCTCGCCGCGTTCGCGGCGGGGCGCACCACGCCGGACGAGGCCGTGGCCGGTGCGCTCGCGCGCCTGCGGGACGCCCACGAGGCGCTGAACTGCACGATCCGCTTCCTCGACGAGCGGGCGAGGAGCGCCGCGGCCGAGTCCACGCGACGCTGGGCCGAGGGCCGCCCGCGTCCCCTCGAGGGCGTGCCGTTCGGGGTCAAGGACGTCATCGACGTGGCGGGCGTCCCGACGACCGCCGGGTCGTGGTGCCACGGCGACACGCCCGCCGCGGCGTCGGCGACGGTGGTGCGCCGGCTCGAGGAGGCCGGTGCGATCCCCGTCAGCAAGGACGCGACGACGGAGTTCGCGGTCGGCGGGCCCCACCCGCCGCGGTTCGGGGCGGTGCGCAACCCCTGGGACGCAGGCCGGTGGGCCGGCGGCTCGTCCACCGGCTCGGCGGCCGCCGTCGCCGCCCGCGCGGTGCCGTTCGCGCTCGGCACCGACGTCGGCGGCTCGGTGCGGCTGCCCTCGGCGTGGAACGGGCTCACCGGGCTCAAGCCGACCGCGGGGGCGATCCCGCGTACCGGCGTCGTCCCCCTGTCCTGGACCGCCGAGACCGTCGGGCCCCTCACCCGCAGCGCCGCCGACACCGCCCGGGTGTTCGCGCTGCTCCGCGGCCCCGATGGTGTCGATCCGCGCGGTGTCGATCCGCGCGGGGCCGACCCGCGCACCGGCGACCTGCCGCCGTCCGCGCCGGGCGAGCGGCGCGACCTCACCGGGGTGCGTGTCGCCGTGGTCGGCGGGGAGGTCGCGGCGTTCTGCGACGCGGACGTGCGCGCCGGGCTCGACGCGGTCGTCGCGCACCTCGTCGCCGCCGGCGCAGACGTCGTCGAGGCCGAGCTGCCGCGCGGGGCCGCCGCGCTCCCGATCGGCTACGAGATCGTGTTCGCCGAGGCCGCGACGCTGCACCGGCTCGATCGCGACCGCTGGGACCGCTACGACCCGGTGACCGTCCGCCGCATCAGCCAGGGGATCACCACGCCGGCCGTCGACTACCTGCGCGCCCTGCAGTTCCGGGCCGAGCTGCAGCGCGAGCTCGACGCCCTCCTCGATCCCGCCCTCGAGCGCGCGGACCTGCTGGTGATGCCGACCTGCCCGTCGACCGCGCCGTCGCTGCCGGAGGCCGGGTCGGACGCGACGGTCGTCGTCGACGGCGAGGTCCACCCCCTGTACGCGGCGCAGTCGCGGACGACGATGATCGCGAACCTCACGGGGGCGCCGGCGCTGGCGCTGCCGTCCGGGTTCGCCGCCGACGGCTGCCCGACATCGGTGCAGTTCGTCGGCCGGCCCCACGACGAGGCGGTGCTGCTGGAGGTCGCCGGGGTCCTGCAGGCCCGGACCGATCATCACCGGACCCGGCCGCCGCTCGTGACGGGCTCTTCCCTCGTCTAAACGTCTGATGTATCGTGGATCACGCCTGTCACAGCGGGCGACGCCGTCGTCGCGGTCCGCGACCGGCTCGTTCCCCCTCCCCGCGCAGGAAGGCCAACGTCCGTGGACTTCGGTGTCTTCATCCCGATCGGCAACAACGGCTGGCTCATCTCGGAGAACAGCCCGCAGTACATGCCGACGTGGGAGCTCAACAAGAACGTCGTGCAGGAGGCGGAGCGCCAGGGCTTCGCGTTCGCCCTGTCGATGATCAAGCTGCGCGGCTTCGGCGGGAAGACCGAGTTCTGGGACCACAACCTCGAGTCGTTCACCCTGATGGCGGGCCTGGCCGCGGTCACCGACCGGATCAAGCTCTACGCCTCCACCGCGGTGCTGACCCTGCCGCCGGCGCTCGTCGCGCGGATGGCGTCGACCATCGACCAGATCGCGCCGGGCCGCTTCGGCGTCAACATCGTGTCCGGCTGGGCGAAGAACGAGTACGAGCAGATGGGCCTGTGGCCCGGGGACGAGTACTTCGGCTACCGCTACGACTACTCCACCGAGTACGTGAAGGTCCTGCGCGACCTGTGGGAGCACGGGCGCTGCGACCTCGACGGCACGTACTTCCAGATGAACGACTGTGTGCTCTCGCCGCGCCCGTCGGGCAAGGTCGACATCGTCTGCGCCGGCCAGTCGGAGCGCGGGATGCGCTTCTGCGCCGAGTACGGCGACTACAACTTCATCCTCTCGCCGGGCGTCAACGACCCCGAGGTCTACCGCCAGCCCACCGAGCGCCTCGCCGCGCTGGCGAAGGAGGCCGGCCGCGACGTGCGCTCCCTCCCGCTGTTCATGGCGATCATGGCCGACACCGACGAGGAGGCGCAGGCGAAGTGGCGCTCGTACAACGAGGGCGCCGACGCCGGAGCCCTGGGCTACATGGCCGACGAGGGCAGCGCCGACCAGACCGCTGACTCGTCGGGCACCGCGCGCACGATCAACCTCCCGGAGGGGGCGGTCAACTTCAACATGGCCACCCTCGTCGGGTCGTACGAGACGGTCGCGCGGCAGATCGACGAGGTCGCGAAGATGCCCGGCGTCCAGGGGATGATGTTCACCTTCGACGACTTCGAGCAGGGCGTCCACGACTTCGGCACCAAGGTGAAGCCCCTGCTGGGCTGAGCCGTCCGATCCGGCCGGCGCTCTCCCCCCGAGCCCGGCCCCGCCCGCACCGGCGGGGGGCTGCCCCCCGGTTCCCCGCCGGTGCGGTGCCCCGCCCCGTCGACCGCGCCCGCGACCATGGGCGCCTCGACGGCACCGTGGAGGAGACCACCGTGACGCTCGACAGTCCGCCCCGCGCCGCGCTGGCCTCCCTGGCCGGCCGCGTGGGCGAATTCGCCGCCGACCTGCGGCCCGACGAGGTGCCCGACGAGGTGCTCGAGCGGGCACGCCACCTCGTGCTCGACGCCGTCGGGCTCGCGTTCGCGTCCACGGCCTACCCGTTCGCCAGGCTCGCGCGCGACGCGCTGGGCCGGCTGGGGTCGGGCGACCACCCGGTGCTGGGCATGCCCGACCGTCTCGAGGCCCGGGACGCCGCCGTGCTCAACGGGGTGCTCGTGCACGGCATGGACTTCGACGACACCCACATCCCCGCGGTCACCCACGTGTCCGCGGCGGCCCTGCCGGCGGCGATCTCCGCGGCCACCGCGGCGGGCGCGACCACCCGCGAGCTGCTCACCGCCTACGTGCTCGGCGTGGAGGTGTCCGCGCGCGTCGGGCTCGGCGGCGCCGGGGGCTTCCACGACGTCGGCTACCACCCGACGGCCGTCGCCGGCGCGTTCGGGTCGGCGGTCGCGGCGGGGAGGCTCGCCGGCCTCGACGCCCGCGGGATTGCGGCCGCGCAGGGGATCGTCGGCTCGATGGCCTCGGGGCTGCTGGAGTTCCTCGCCGACGGGGCGTGGACCAAGCGCCTGCACCCGGGCTGGGCGGCGATGGCGGGGCTGACCGCGGCGAGCTTCGCCGGCGTCGGCTGGACCGGGCCGGGTGCGGTGTACGAGGGGCGGTTCGGGCTCTACGCCACGCACCTGGCGGGCCGGGAGTCGCGGCCCGAGGCCGTCGGCGAGGACCTCGGCACGCGCTGGGAGCTGATGCGCACCGCGGTGAAGCCCTATCCGATCTGCCATTTCAACCACGCCTTCGCCGATGCGGCGCTGACCCTGCGCACCGAGCACGACCTGCGCGCCGACGACGTCGTCGCCGTGCGCGCGGCCATCCACCCCGTGCCCGGCAAGGTCGTGTGCGAGCCCCCGGAGAGCAAGTGGGAGCCGCGCGACGAGTACGACGCCAAGTTCTCGCTGCCCTACACGGTCGCCGCCGCCCTGGTGCGCGGGCGCTTCACGCTCGCCGAGCTCGAGGACGACGCGCTGGGCGACCGTGCGATCCTCGACCTCGCGCGGAAGGTCGAGGTCACCGCCGACCACGAGGGCGCGTTCCCCCGCGCCTACTCCGGGTTCGTCGAGCTCGAGCTGCGCGACGGGCGCCGGGTGTCGCACCGCGAGCAGGTCAACCGGGGCCACGACGAGCGCCCGCTGACCAACGAGGAGATCGTCGCGAAGTACCACGACACCATCTCCCGCGTCGCCGACGGGGCGGTCGCGCGACGGGTGCAGGAGGCGGTCCTGGGGCTCGGGGACGGGACCCCGGCGCGCGACTTCGCCGAAGCGTGCCGTGGCTGATCGGCTCGGAGCGGTGCGCGTCGGGGTCTTCCTGACCCACCAGCAGCCGCCGGGGCGCGACCCCGTCGTCGCCCTCGACGAGCAGCTCGACCTCGTGCGCACCGCCCGCGACCACGGGCTGGACTCGGTGTTCGCCGGTCAGCACCACCTCGCCGAGTCGCTGGCGCACATCCAGCCGCTGCCCTGGCTCGCGCGGGTCGCCGCCGAGGCGGGCGAGATGACCGTCGGCACCGGCATCCACCTGCTCGCGCTGCACAACCCCGTCGACACCGCGGAGGCCTACGCCGGGCTGGACGTCGTCGCCCGCGGGCGCTCGGTGTTCGGTGTCGGCCTGGGCTACCGGCAGGTGGAGTACGACGCGTTCGGGGTGCCGGCGGGGGAGAAGGTCCGCCGCTTCACCGAGAACCTGCGCATCGTCGAGGCCCTCTGGTCCGGGGAGCCGGTCACCGTCGACCTGCCGTGGACGCGCCTCGACGGCGTCACGGCGACGATGCGGCCCGCGGCGCGGCCCCGGCCACCGATCTGGATGGCCGCCAACTCCGACGCGGCGGTGCGCCGGGCGGCGCGACTGGCCGACACCTGGATGGTCAACCCGCACGCCACGGCCGCGACCGTGCGCCGGCAGCTGGCGCTGTTCGCCGACGAGCGCGAGGCGGCCGGGCGACCACGCGTCCCCGAGGAGCTGCCGCTGATGCGCGAGGTGTTCTGCGCGCCCACCCGCGCGGAGGCGCTCGAGCGCGCGCGCCCGCACCTCGGGGCCAAGTACGACGTCTACGCCGACTGGGGCCAGGACCAGGTCATGCCCGACCGCGAGTCGTTCCGGATGGGCTTCGACGACCTCGCCCGCGACCGGTTCGTCGTGGGCTCGCCCGAGGACTGCGTCGCGGCGCTGCGGCCGTGGCGCGACGAGCTCGGCGTCGACCACTTCGTGCTGCGCACCGACTGGGCCGGGATGCCCGTCGACCACGCGCGGGAGTCGATCGCGCTGCTCGCCCGCGAGGTGGCGCCCGCCCTGCGGGAGGCTTGACCGGGTCGACCCACGGTGCAAGGGTGCAACTCACTGGTCCTGATTGTGTACCCGAGGGGGAACCGTGGTCGACACGCGCGTGCTCCGGACGTCCGGCGCCGAGATCACCTACGACGTCCGCGGCCCCCTGCCGCCCGCCGACGGGCGCCCGCCGCTGCTGATGATCGGCCAGCCGATGGACGCGAGCGGCTTCCGGGCGCTGGCCGAGCGGTTCGCCGACCGTACCGTCGTCACCTACGACCCGCGGGGCCTCGGGCGCAGCACCCGCTCCGACGGCCGCGTCGACAACGACCCCGTGACCCAGGCCGAGGACCTCCACACGCTGATCGCCGAGCTGGGCGCCGGCCCGGTCGAGATCTTCGGCAGCAGCGGGGGAGCGGTCACGGGCCTGCAGCTCGTCACCGCGCACCCCGAGGACGTCGTGACGCTCGTGGCGCACGAGCCGCCGATCACCGGCGTGCTGCCCGACGCCGAGGCCGCCGACCGCGCCACCCGCGGGTTCCGCGAGGCCTACCAGGCCAAGGGCTGGGGCGCCGGGATGGCGGGCTTCATGGGCATGACGATGTGGCAGGGCGAGTTCACCGACGCCTACTTCGCGCAGCCGGCGCCCGACCCCGCGATGTTCGGCATGCCGAGCGAGGACGACGGCTCCCGCGACGACCCGCTGCTCTCGGAGCGGTCGGCGGCCGTGGTCGAGTACCGCCTCGACGTCGACGCCCTGACGTCGGCACCGACCCGCGTCGTCGTCGCGGTGGGCGAGGAGACCGGCGACACCTACACGGCGCGTACGGGCCGCGCCACGGCCGCCGCGCTCGGGCAGGAGGCCGTCGTGTTCCCCAGCCACCACGGGGGGTTCCTCGACGGCGAGTTCGGCTGGCCGGGCAAGCCCGACGAGTTCGCGGCGCGGCTGCGCGAGGTGCTCGACGCCGGGTAGGCCGGGTGGGCTCACCCCGGGGCGAGCTTCCGGAGCAGGCGGGCGAGCTCGGCGCGTTCGGTCTCGTCGAGGGCGGCGAACACCCGGTCGGCCTCGGCGGCGCGCGCGGCCCGGACCGCCCGGCCGAGCTCCGCACCCTGCTCGGTGGCCGCCACCTGGGTGGCCCGACGGTCGGCGGGGTCGGGTCGGCGCTCGACGAGGCCGCGCTCGGCGAGGGCGTCGATCACCTCGGTGGCCGAGCGGGGCGCGATGTGCAGGTGCTCGGCGAGCTCGCCGGCGCGCAGCGGGCCGTGGCGCAGCAGCACACCGAGCGCGCGCAGGTGCGAGGGGGCGATGCCCCACGGGGCGAGCGCCTCGCGGGACTGGTGGCGCAGCCGGCGCGCGACCAGCCAGAACGCCTCCGCGAGCGAGCCGGGGTCCTCGTGCTGCACGGGAACAGCGTAGCGCGAGGTGCTGTTGTAGCCTCACGTTGAGGTCACCTCAGCGATCCGGCCGAGGAGTCGCCCTTGCCCCGCCCCGAAGCCCGTCCCGAACCCACCGCCGCGACCCGCGCCGAGGAGGCCGAGCAGGCCCGCCGGGTCTCGCTGCGCCGCGTCGCCCGCCTGTTCCGCCCCCACCGCGGCCCGCTGGCCGTCGTCGTCGCGGTCATCGTCGTGTCGTCGACCGTCGCGATGGCCACGCCGTTCCTGCTGCGCGCCGTCATCGACGACGCCCTCCCGCGCCGCGACGTGGGCCTGCTCGCCCTGCTGGCCGGCGGCATGATCGCCGTCGCGGCCGTCACCGCCGCGCTCGGCGTCGTCCAGACCTGGATCTCCACCGGCGTCGGGCAGCGCGTCATGCACCGCCTGCGCACCGACGTCTTCGCCCACCTGCAGCGCCAGTCGCTGGGCTTCTTCACCCGCACCCGCACCGGCGAGGTGCAGTCGCGCATCACCAACGACATCGGCGGCATGCAGACCGTCGTCACCTCGACGGCCACCTCGATCGCCGCCAACCTCACCACCGTCGTCGCCACGGCCGTCGCGATGGTCGCCCTGTCCTGGCAGCTCTCGCTGGTCACGCTGGTCGTGCTGCCCCCCGCGATCCTCGTCAGTCGCCGCGTCGCACGCATGCGCCGCACGCTGACCGCCGCGCGCCAGCGCGAGCTCGCCGACCTCAACGTCACGATCGAGGAGGGCCTCTCCGTCGACGCCGCCGCACTGCACCGCACGCTGGGCACCGGCCCCGCGCTGGTCGAGCGCTTCACGGCCTCCTCGGCGCGGCTCACCGACCTCGAGCTGCGCTCCCAGCTCGCCGGGCGCTGGCGGATGGCCACGATGAGCGTCGTCTTCGCGGCGATCCCGGCCCTGATCTACCTCGGCGCCGGCTTCCCCTGGACCGTCGGCGACCTCTCGATCGGCACGCTCGTCGCGTTCACCTCGCTGCAGGCCGGCATCTTCCGGCCGCTGTCGGGCCTGCTCGACGTCGGTGTCCAGGTGGCCAGCTCGCTCGCGCTGTTCTCGCGGATCTTCGAGTACCAGGACCTCGTCGTCGACATCGCCGACCCCGAGCACCCCGTCGAGCTGCGTGACGTCCGCGGCGACCTGCGCCTGTCCGGCGTCACGTTCACCCACCCCGGCGGCGACCGACCCGCCGTCGACGGCGTCGACCTGGAGGTCCCCGCGGGGACGACGCTGGCCCTGGTGGGGGAGACCGGGTCGGGCAAGACGACGCTGGGTGCGCTCGTCGCGCGGCTCCACGACCCGGATGCCGGGCGGATCACCGTCGACGGCGTCGACCTGCGCGACCTGCGGCTGGCGGATCTCGCCGGCATCGTCGGCGTCGTCAGCCAGGAGACCTACCTGCTGCACACGACCGTGCGGGAGAACCTGCGCGCGGCCAAGCCCGACGCCACCGACGCCGAGATCGAGGCGGCCGCCCGCGCCGCCCGCATCCACGACGTCGTCGCCGCGCTGCCGGAGGGCTACGACACGATGGTCGGCGCCCGGGGGCACCGGTTCTCCGGCGGCGAGAAGCAGCGCATCGCCATCGCCCGCACGCTGCTGCGCGACCCGCGCATCCTGGTGCTCGACGAGGCCACCAGCGCGCTGGACACCGAGACCGAGCGGGCCGTACAGCACGCCCTCGACGACCTCGCCCGGCATCGCACGACCGTGACCATCGCCCACCGCCTGTCGACCGTCCGCCACGCCGACCGGATCGCGGTCCTCGACCACGGCCGCGTCGTGGAGACCGGGACCCACGCCGAGCTGGTCGAGCGCGAGGGGCGCTACGCGGCCCTGGCGGCCTGAGCGGACGGCCCGGACATGCGAAGGCCCGCCCCGCGGGGAGGCGGGGCGGGCCGGACGGGTCAGGGTCTCTAGTGGGCGCGGTCGAGCCATCGGGCGTCGACGCCGCTGCGGTGCTGCTCGATGCGCCGCAGGCGGGTGCGCGCCTGGTGGGTCAGTCCGTCGAGCCGGTCGAGGAGCTGGCGCAGCTCCGCGATCTCGGTGTCGAGGGCGTCGACCTCGGTGTCGGGGGTGGTGCGCATGGGCACGGCAACCTTCGTTCGGGCACGCGGTGTGTACTTCCTGGTGCGGGACGAGACCGGATCGATCCAGTCCCACCGCGTGACAACAATACGCGGCGCCCAACCGTCCCCGCGCCGGTGCAGGACGACGCGCCGAGCCGGGTAGTCCGGACGACATGCGTTCGATCAGCGGACAGGGATCGGTGGTGGACGGGGCCGTCGCGCGGGCCCGCGAGGAGGTGGCCTCGATCGGGGCACACGTCCTGCCCCAGGCCGAGGTACTGCAGTTCCTGGGCCTCGACGAGACGGGGTGGGCAGGCTTCGCGGGACACTGGGAGGACCTGCGTCCCGACCCCTACGCCGCGCGCTCGGGCACCCAGCGGCTGCGTCGCTACGGGCGGTTCGTCGTCTCGCCGGAGGGCCGCCGCGAGCTGGCGCCGGCCGACGAGTTCCGCCAGCCCAAGGACAGCAACCGGCTCTTCCTCGACGAGGGCCGCGTGTTCGAGCCCCTGACCGACCAGTTCCTCGCCGATCCCGTCCTCGACGGGCTCCTGGAGCTGCTCGGGGGCATCGCCGGAGCGCTCGACGACCCCGCGCGCTGGGTCGTGCACGTCCACCCGTTCCGCGTGCTCGGGTCGGCCGACAGCCGCGGCGACGCGACGCCCGAAGGACGCCACCAGGACGGCGTGACGCTCGTGTCGTCGCTGCTCGTCGGCCGGGAGAACGCGGCCGGCGGGACGAGCGAGGTCGTCGACGAGGACGGCCGGGAGATCCTGACGACCACCCTCGCCGAGCCGGCGACGTTGCTCGTCGGCGACGACCGGCGCACGTGGCACGGCGTCGATCTCATCCGGCCCGTCGACCCCGGGACCCCGGCCCGCCGCGACGTCCTCGTCGTCACGTTCATGCCGGAGGAGGGCCGGTGACCGCGTCGGTCGTGACCGTCGAGTCGGAAGAGGACGCCGCCGCCTGGGACGACCGCGCGTCGGTGCTGGCGTGCCTGCACGAGACGCCTCCGCGGATCCCGGCCTGGTACGGCTACGACGCCGTCGGGGCCGACATCTGGGTCGAGCTCTCGCGCCTGCCCTCGTACTATCTGCTGCAGGCCGAGTTCGACCTGCTCGAACGGCACGCCGACGAGATCGCCGACCGGGTCGGCCCGTACGTCACCGAGCTCGGCAGCGGGAGCGCCGCCAAGACCCGGCTGCTGCTCGGGGCCTGCCAGCGCCGCCGCCCGACGACCTACCTGCCCATCGACGTGACCCGCGAGATGCTCGAGCGCAGCGCCGCCTCGCTGCCCGCCGAGCTCGACGGTCTGGTCGTGGAGGGGTTGTGGGGCCGGTACGAGGCGGCGCTCGCGCACCTGCGGGAGCACCGCCCCGGCCCGCTGACCGTCGTCTGGCTCGGCAGCGCGGTCGGCAACACGACGACCGCGGAGCGCGCGGCGCTGCTCGACGACGTCGCGGCGACGCTGGAACCGCGCGACCGTTTCCTCGTCACCGCCGACCTCGTCAAGCCCGGCGACGTGCTCGAGGCGGCGTACAACGACCCGCCCGGCGCCACCGCCCAGGCCCGGTTCCGGCTCAACCAGCTCGCGCACTTCAACCGGACCTTCGACGGCGACGCCGTGCCGCACCTCTTCTACCCGCGGGCCCGGTGGGACCCGGAGACGTCGACCGTCGTCGGGCACCTCTTCGCCACCGAGGACCAGCGCGTGACGTTCCGGGGGCTCGAGCACGCCCTCGACCTGCGCCGCGGCGACTCGCTGGTCCACGGCTACTCGGTGAAGTTCGGCCGCCCGGAGTTCGTGGCCGAGGCCGACGCGGCGGGGTTCGACCTGGACCGCGAGTACATCGACCCGGTGTGGCAGTACGGGCTGTTCCTGTTCGAGCGCCGTTGACCTCGATCCACCGACGTTGTGGCCGGTGAGGGCGGATCGCGACTCGCCAGTTACCCCGGCTCTCGGCGCGCGCGATCGATCGCGGCAGGCGGCCCGCCGTCCGCGACGCCCGCAGCGGTGCGGTCCGCGATGGCCTGCGGGGCGGGCCGTGTGGCCGGTCGTCCTGACCGCCTCGCCGCGCCCGGGCCGCCTCGCCGCGACACCCCGCGGCCCAGCGCGGCGAACGCGACCCAGCCCACGGCGGCGAGTCCCACCCACGTGAGACCGCGGTAGATCCCGATCACTTGGACCGCCGGACCCAGCGGCACCTGGGCTCCGAGCAACGCGCCGGCGAGGCCGGCCTCGGACAGGGCGGCCCCGCCCGGGGTGATCTGGAGCATGATGCTGGCCTGGGACGCCACCCACCCCACGCCGAGGGCCGACCAGGGGACCTCGGGGAGCACCGCGCGGGTCGCGGCGACGAGGGCGAGGAAGTCCAGGCCGTACCCGGCGGCGGAGGTCAGCACGAGGACCGCCCCGGAGCGCGTTCCCGGCAAGCGCCCCGGCCAGGCCGCCGCCTCCCGCCCGACCTCGGCCGGGTCGCGGCGCGCCCACGGGCGCTGCCGTAGCGCGGGCACACGCCGCGCCACCCGCAACGCCCCCCGTGCGACCCCGGCGAGCACCTTGGGGCGGTGCACCAGCACCACCACCGTGGCGATCAGCCCCAGCGCGCCCGCCGCCAGCGCGACACCGAGCGGCGGTGGGAGGGCACCGGTGACGGTGAGGACGACGGGGGCGGCGACGAGCAGGACCGAGGCGGTGGTGGCGTCGGCGAGCACGACCGTCATGGTCGCGAGGGGAGTGTGCACACCGCGGTGTCGCAGGGCCTGGATGCAGTACACCGTGGAGGTCGCCGAGCCGGCGGCCGGGAGCGTGGAGGAGAACGCGTTCCCGGCGAGGGTGATCGTCTGCACGGTCGTGGCCGGCAAGGGCGAGCCGCCGCGCCGGAGCAGCTGGCGGTGCAGCTCGCCGTAGGCCAGCAGCGAGCCGAGGGCCCCCAGAGCGGCGGGCAGGAGCCACAGGGGGACGATCGCCGCGGTCGGAGCGCCGATCAGCGCCCGCCCCTGGACGGCGAGGAAGACCAGCGCACCCGCCGCGAGCCCGTACCGCAGGACCGCGACCACCGTCCGCCTGATCCGTCGGAGACGGCTCCGGTCGGCCGCCACGTTGCCCGATGAGGAGATCTCCCCGCCTCCGTCCGGGAGGACGACGTCGAACCTGGCGATCCTGCGCACGGGCCGCCGACGTCGGTCAGAGCCGGTCGTGCCGGCGTGACCGGGACGAACGGCCCGTAGGGCTCATCGCGGACGACTCGCGGTCTGCTCCCGTCACCGACGTCTGGCTCTTCCGGATTCAGCGTGGTTGCCCCTGGCGGGCCGCGCGTTCCGCGCTGAAAATCCTGGTGGGTCGCCCGCCTGACGCCGTTGCTCGGTGACGCTTCTATTTGTTGTCAAGCCCCCGCGGGCGGCCCGAGGGCGGTGCGGGCCGTGGCCGCCCGCCGCGGGTCTCTGGGACGGTGGACCGGTGAGTTCGTCTGGGCGCGGAGGCCGGGAGAAGCGGGGGCGAA
>NZ_QEKW01000016.1 GCF_003096675.1 Actinomycetospora cinnamomea
GAACCCGGAAGCTAAGCCCTCCAGCGCCGATGGTACTGCGACCGACAGGTCGTGGGAGAGTAGGACACCGCCGGAACACCCGACCACCCCCACACATTCATGCAGGACCCACGACACAGGAGAGCGGGACACCCGCTCTCCTGTGTTGTGTTTTCAGCCGGCGGCAGGAGTGCGCCGTCCCGACAGCTCGAACCCGCACGGCCGGATGGGTAGGCCCCTGATCCGATCGGCCGAAGACCCGCGCTCACCGTGACGCCGGCCCGTCCACACCCCTCGCGTCCGTCCCCAGGAGGACGCTCGAGGCTCCCGTTCCGCACACCCGCCGCCCGATGCTGCTCGGAGCCCGCCGGGGAGTCGCCCCGGCGGCGGACGAGCGGAGGACGACGTGAACGAGACGATCGTGACGGTGACCGGCAACGTCGCCGGCGACGTGATCGCCCGCCGGGTGGGGGGCAACGAGGAGCACCTGCTGGTGACGTTCCGCGTCGCGAGCTCCGAGCGGCGGTGGGACAAGGCCGCGGAGTCGTGGATCGACGGCGACCGCTTCACGGCATCGGTGAACTGCTGGCGTCGCCTCGCCGAGGGCGCGCGGGACTCGCTCGTGAAGGGCGACCCGGTGGTGGTGACCGGCCGGCTGTCGGTGCGCGAGTACGAGGTCGAGGGCGTGCGGCGCTACATGACCGAGATCGCGGCGACGGCGGTCGGACCCGACCTCTCGCGGTGCACCGCGCAGGTCCGGCGGCGCCGCGGAGCGGGCGCGGAAGCGGGCGAGACCGCCGCGACGGCGGACACCGCCGGGAACGGCACCGCGGATGTGGCGCACCTGCCCGTCGAGTCCGGTCCGGTGCGGCCCCAGGCGGACGGCGAGCTCGCCCGCGCGGCCCGGCCGCTCGTCCCGACCGGCCCCGACGCCGACGCCCCGCTCGAGGAGCCGACGGGCGCCGCGACCACCCGCACCGACGCGGGCGAACCCCGCCGCGGCGAGCCCGTCCGCGCGAGCGCCTGACCCGCCCCGGGGCCGGTGGACGCCGAATCGTGGCAACTACCATCGTGGGCGTGGCTGAGTTCATCTACACCATGAAGAAGGTTCGCAAGGCCCATGGGGACAAGGTGGTCCTCGACGACGTCACGCTGAACTTCCTGCCCGGCGCGAAGATCGGTGTCGTCGGCCCCAACGGGGCGGGCAAGTCGAGCGTTCTCAAGATCATGGCAGGACTCGATCAGCCCAACAACGGGGAGGCGTTCTCCGCCCCGGGCGCGAGCGTCGGCATCCTCCAGCAGGAGCCGCCCCTCAACGAGGAGAAGACGGTCCTCGGCAACGTCCAGGAGGGCGCGGGCGACGTGGCCACCAAGCTCGCGCGGTACAACGAGATCGCCGAGCTCATGGCCACCGACTACTCCGACGAGCTCATGGAGGAGATGGGCCGCCTCCAGGAGGACCTCGACAACGCGGACGCCTGGGACCTCGACTCCCAGCTCCAGCAGGCCATGGACGCGCTGCGCTGCCCGCCCGGCGACTCGCCGGTCACCCACCTCTCCGGCGGTGAGCGGCGGCGCGTGGCGTTGTGCAAGCTGCTGCTGAGCAAGCCCGACCTGCTCCTGCTCGACGAGCCCACCAACCACCTCGACGCCGAGAGCGTGCAGTGGCTCGAGCAGCACCTGGCGTCCTACGAGGGCGCCGTCCTGGCCGTCACCCACGACCGGTACTTCCTCGACAACGTCGCCGAGTGGATTCTCGAGCTCGACCGTGGCCGGGCGTACCCCTACGAGGGCAACTACTCGACCTATCTCGAGAAGAAGGCCGAGCGGGTCGCCGTCCAGGGCCGCAAGGACGCGAAGCTGCGCAAGCGCCTGGCCGACGAGCTCGCGTGGGTCCGGTCGGGGGCCAAGGCGCGGCAGGCGAAGAACCGGGCCCGCCTGCAGCGCTACGAGGAGATGGCGACCGAGGCCGAGAAGACCCGGAAGCTGGACTTCGAGGAGATCCAGATCCCGCCGGGCCCGCGTCTCGGCAACGTCGTCGTGGAGGTCAGCCACCTCGACAAGGGCTTCGACGACCGCCTGCTGATCAAGGACCTGTCGTTCACGCTGCCGCCCAACGGGATCGTCGGCGTCATCGGCCCGAACGGCGTGGGCAAGACGACACTCTTCAAGACGATCGTCGGGCTGGAGAAGCCGGACTCGGGCGAGGTGCGGGTCGGCGAGACGGTGAAGCTGTCCTACGTCGACCAGACGCGGGAGGGGCTCTCGGGCACCGACACCGTGTGGAAGGTCGTGTCGGGCGGGCTCGACCACATCCAGGTCGGGCAGGTCGAGATGCCCTCGCGGGCGTACCTCTCGGCGTTCGGCTTCAAGGGCCCCGACCAGCAGAAGCCGGTCAACGTCCTCTCCGGCGGCGAGCGCAACCGGCTGAACCTCGCGCTCACGCTGCAGCAGGGCGGCAACCTGCTGCTGCTCGACGAGCCGACCAACGACCTGGACGTCGAGACGCTGTCGTCGCTGGAGAACGCGCTCGAGAACTTCCCGGGGTGCGCCGTGGTCGTCTCGCACGACCGCTGGTTCCTCGACCGCGTGTGCACGCACATCCTGGCGTGGGAGGGCACCGACGATCACCCCGCGTCGTGGTTCTGGTTCGAGGGCAACTTCGCCGACTACGAGCAGAACAAGATCGAGCGTCTCGGGCCGGAGGCCGCCCGCCCGCACCGCGTGACCTACCGCAAGCTGACCCGGGACTGAGGACCCGGCGAGGTGGAGGTGCCGGCACGGCAGGCCGCCGCCCACGGCCTCACCGCGAGCGCGATCCTGCAGGTCGCCGAGGGCCTGCGGTGGTCGGACCCGCAGCTGAGCGTCGCGCTGGCCGAGCACGTCGCCCGGGCGGCCGGCGACGACCCCCGTGCCCGGTCCGCCGCCGAGCGCTCCGCGGTGCTGGCCCTGGGCCGGCTCGACCGGCCGGCTGAGGTGGTCGTGCGGGCGTTGCCGCACCTCCTTGAGGCCGAGCGCGCCGGTCGTACCGCCGACGCGGCGGCCCTGAGGTGCGAGATCGCGCTCGCCGCCGCGCACCACGGCGACGCGGATGCTGCCGAGACGCTGCTGGAGCCGCTCGCCGGAGGCCGGTCGCTGCCGGTGGCGGTGCGGGCGGACGCCCTCGTGGCGTGGGCGGCAGCCCGGGCCGGTCGCGGGGACGTGCCGGGGGTGGACGCAGCGGCCCGGCGAATGGGAGAGCTCCCCGGGGACGGGGAGGCGGCCGACGGTGCCCGTCGCGTCGCGGTCGAGCGCTCCCGAGCACGCGCTCGCCGGCTGGCCGGCGACGTCTCGGCTGCCGCCGCGGTGCTGCTGGGGGTGGGCCCGGTCCCGACGGCGGGCGACGGCGGCCGGCAGGCCGCGCTGCTCGGTGCCGACGCGGTGGAGGTGCTGGGCGAACTGGGGCGGGTGGGGGAGGCCCGGGAGGTCGGGGATCCGCTGCTGGCGACCCCGCCCGGTCCGACCACCGCGGCCGCCCTCGGCCGCGTGCGCTGCGCCCTCGCCCGCGTGGTCCACCTGCCCGCGGGTGACCTCGACACCGCAGAACGACTGGCTCGCGAGGCGGAGGACGACCTCGCCCGCCGCGATCAGCCCGCCGAGCTGGCCGAGGCGTTCGAGGTGCTGGCCGCGGTCGCCGAGCGTCGTGGCGACGCCGCCGACGTGCTCCGGCAGCTCCGACGCGCCCACGAGCTCGCGACATCGGCGCGCGAGGAGGTGACGCGGGCGCGCGTGGCGCTCGCCGCCGCCCTGGCGCGGGAGGAGGACCGCCTTCCCGGTGCCGTGCCGCCGCGTGACGAGGTGACCGAGGAGTCGGCGCGGCGGTGGGCTGGTGTCACCCCCGCCGCGCTCGGGGAGCCACCCACCGGGCACGCGGTGGTCGGGCACGCGGTGGTCGGGCAGGCGGTGGTCGGGCAGGCGGTGGTCGGGCAGGCGGTGGTCGGGCACGCGGTGGTCGGGGACGCGGTGGTCGGGGACGCGGTGCGTGGGGTGTCGGGCAGCCAGGTGTCGGGGGCCGCCGGGGTCGGCGCCGGGCAGGCGGCGCTCGGGGAAGCCCTGCTCGCCGCGCCCGTGCCCGACGAGCTCGCACTCCACGAGCCGGCGCCCGGCGCCCCGGGATCGGGGCTCGGGACCTCGACGCACGCCGAGCCTGAGCCGTCGGAGGCTCGGGGGCCGGAGTCGACACCCGGCGCGTCGGTCGGGGCCACCGCGGAGCGGGCGGACGCCGGCGGGCCCGCGATCCCCGACAGCGGTGCGCCCGGTGCAGCCCCGCCGTCGGCCGAGGCGCGGGCCGGGCTGTCGCTGTGGGAGGAGCTCGAGCGCGCCTCGGACGGGGACACGGCCATGGCGGCCAGCATCGGACAGGAGCTCGCGCGGGAGTCCGCGACGTCGTCGCGCGCGGTCGGGGAGGAGCCCGTGCCGGCGCGCGAGGCGGGCCGGCGCCGGCGGCGCGCGCGCTACCGGGACGACGCCGAGCCGGACGAGCTGCTCGCCGCCGCCCTCGCGGCCCGCGCGGGCGAAGGCCTCGATCCGCTCTCCCCACCGTCCGCCACCGACGCCCCGCGCCCGGGCAGCGCCGCACCGCAGGCTCCGGACAGCACCTCGGGGCCCGTGTCGGACCGTGAGGACCCGACGGATGATGCCGTCGCCCACGAGCGCGACCTGGGCGACGACCCGGGGGGCCGGGGGGCGGTCCCGGCACCGCCGGCGATCGACCTCGGCGCGGCGTCCCGCAGCCGGCGGCTCGCCCGCGCGCGAGCACGCTGGGAGGTGCCCGAGTCGCTGCTGCCGCGGCGCGGGGAGGACCGCCTCCCGGTCGGAGACGACTCCTCGTCGCCGCCCGGCGGGAGCAACGGGCTCGTGAACGGTCACGACGCGCGCCGCGAGGACACACGGGGCGCCGGCGACCGGCGGCCTCCGGGGGACGAGCCCGACCCCGCGACGGGTGTCGTCCCGCCGGCCCGGGATCGTGGCCCGGGCGGGACGGACGACGAGTACGCCCGGGAGCTGGCGCTGACGCTGGTCGACCTGCTGGCCGAGTACCAGAATCCCGCCGTCCCGCTCGGCGGGCCCGGGAGCCCGCACGGTGAGGCCATCGGCTCGGCCGCCCGTCCGACCACCAACGGGACGGCACCCCGCGACCGGCCCGCGGGCGGCGACCGCTCCGGAGTCCCGCCGCTCCGGCGCTCCGACGAGGCGGGTCCACGCCTGGCCGACCTGCTCGCCGACGCGATGGACGTCTACCACCGGTCGGGGTCCGGGCATGCGGCCGCCGACGACCGGCGGGCACGGAGATGAGGGACACGTCAAGCCTTCCTCAAGCACGATGGTGCCCGCGGACGGCGTCGTTAGGGTGGCCCGCGTGAACGCGCGGCCGCGTCCGGACGACCCCTCGACCCGACGGCCCCGACCCACGACCGGCGGTGGCGCCCGATGACCACGACCACGAGCAGGGACGTCGCGACGCCGGAGACGGCGGACGGCTGGCCGGCCGAGCGGGGGGCCCTGCGGGCCGTCGCGGCCACGCAGGACCCGCCCGACTCGACGCTGGGCGAGCTCGCGGTCACCTACTTCGCCCGGGTGCCAGACACCGAGCTCGTCGCCGACCCCGCCGATGCCCTGGCCACGGTGCGGGCGCACCGCAGCCTGGCGCGGCTGCGGGTGCCGGGGAAGCCGGTCACCGCGGTCCTCGACACCCCGGGCGCGGCGGGCCGCATCTCGGTGCTCGTCGTCACCGACGACATGCCGTTCCTCATCGACTCGGTGCTCGCCGAGCTCGACCGGACGGGCGCGAGCGTGCACCGCGTGGTGCACCCGGTGATCGTGGTGCGCCGCGACGTCCGTGGCGAGCTGCTCGACATCCTGCCGCTCGCCGACCCCGCGGCGCCCCCGCCGGGCACCGTCGCCGAGTCGTGGATGAACATCGAGCTCGGCGACCTGCCCGGCTCCGATCCGGCCCGGGACCTCGCCGCCGACCTGCACGCGCGCCTGTCGGGCGTCCTCGTCGACGTGCGCGAGGTCGTCGAGGACGGCGACCGCATGGTGTCCACCGCGCGGGCCCTCGCCGACGAGCTCGCCGCCGCCGGCGGCAGCGACGACACGGCGGAGACCGCCGACACCGTGGCGCTGCTGCGGTGGTTCGCCCAAGGCAACCTGATCATGCTGGGCTACCGGCGGCAGGAGGTCGTCGACACCCCGGAGGGCCCGGCGCTGCGCGGCGTGCTGGCCACCGGGCTGGGCGTGCTGCGCCGCGACAGCCTCGTCGCCCGCACGCTGACCGCGAGCCCCGACAGCGTCACCCCGGCCGGCGTGGCCGGCGACGAGGGACCGCGCCGGCTGCTCGTGCTCACGCGCGCCAGCGCGCGCTCGACGGTGCACCGCCCCGAGCACCCGCTCTACGTCGGCGTGAGCATCCACGACGCCGACGGGCGGCTCGTCGGCGAGCACCGGTTCCTCGGCATCCTCACCGTCGCCGCCCGGCACGCCGACGTGCTCGGCATCCCGGTGGTGTCGCGGCGGGTGCAGGAGGTGGTGGCCGAGGCCGGCCTGCCCGTCGACTCGTGGTCGGGGCAGCGCCTGCTCGAGGTGCTCCAGACCTACCCCCGCGCGGAGCTGCTGTGCACCGACCGCGCGTCGCTCGAGGCGACCGCCACGGGCGTGCTCGACCTCGCCGAGCGACGGCGGGTCCGGCTGTTCCTGCGCCGCGACCCGTTCGGCCGTTACTTCTCCTGCATGATCTACCTGCCGCGCGACCGGTACACCACCGCGACCCGCACGCGCATGCAGGACGTCCTGATGCGCGATCTGCGCGGCACCGACCTCGAGCACACCGCGCGCGTGACCGAGGACCAGCTCGCGCTGCTGCACGTCACGGTGCACACGGGGCGCGAGGAGCCGGTGACGCCCGACCTGGACGCGCTGACCCGTGACCTGGCCGAGGCGGCGCGCACCTGGTCGGACCGCCTGCGCGAGCGCGCGACGGGGGAGGAGCGCGCGGTCCTCGCCGCGATCGGCGAGCCGTTCGGCGAGGCCTACAAGGAGGACTTCCCGCCCGAGCGCGGCCTGGCCGACCTGCGGGTCCTCGACGGCCTGACCCCGGCCGGGAGCGAGGGCGAGGGTCGCGACACCGCCGTGCGGCTCTACCACCCGAGCAACCCGGACGCGGGGGACCGGCGGCTCAAGCTCTACCTCGCCGGGCGTCGGGCGACGCTGTCGTCGGTGCTGCCGGCGTTGCAGTCGCTCGGTGTCGTGGTGGTCGACGAGCGGCCCTACGAGGTCACACGCAGCGACGGCGTCACGTGCTGGATCAACGACTTCGGCCTGCGCCTCGGCGATACCGAGACCGTGCGGCCGGGCACCGAGCACGACCTCACCGAGCGGTTCGCCGAGGCGTTCGACGCGGTGTGGAGCGGGCACGTCGGCGCCGACGGGTTCAACGCGCTGGTCCTGCGCGCGGGCCTGTCGTGGCGCCAGGCGGCGGTGCTGCGCGCGTTCTCCCGCTACCTGCGCCAGGTCGGCAGCGCCTACGGCCAGAGCTACATCACCGACGTCGTCGGCGCCCACCGTGACGTCGCGGTGGGCCTGGTCGAGCTGTTCGAGGCCCGCTTCGATCCCGCGCTCGGCGAGGACGACCGCGCGCACCTCGTCGCGGAGATCGACGAGCGGGTGACGGCGGCGATCGCCGAGGTCACCAACCTCGACGCCGACCGCATCCTGCGGGCGCTGCTCGGCGTCGTGCGCGCGACGCTGCGCACCAACCACTTCCGCCGCGACGCGGCCGGGGCGCCGCGCGCGTTCCTGTCGCTCAAGCTCGACCCGGCGCAGGTGCCGGGGGTGCCCGAGCCGGTGCCGGCCATCGAGACCTTCGTGCACTCCAACCGGGTCGAGGGCGTGCACCTGCGCTTCGGGCCCATCGCGCGCGGGGGGCTGCGGTGGTCGGACCGCCTGCAGGACTACCGCACCGAGATCCTGGGGCTGGTCAAGGCGCAGGCCGTGAAGAACGCGGTGATCGTGCCGGTGGGGGCCAAGGGCGGTTTCGTCGTGAAGCGTCCGCCCGCTCCCACGGGCGACGCGGCGCACGACCGGGAGGCGACCCGGGCCGAGGGCGTCGCCTGCTACCGCATGTTCATCTCCGGCATGCTCGACCTCGTCGACGACCGGGCCGGTCACGCGGCGAACTCGGCGATCCGCACCCCGTCCGACGTGGTGCGCTACGACGGCGACGACCCCTACCTGGTGGTGGCGGCCGACAAGGGCACCGCGACGTTCTCCGACCTCGCCAACGCCGTCGCCGCCGACTACGGGTTCTGGTTGGGTGACGCGTTCGCCTCGGGCGGCTCGGTGGGCTACGACCACAAGGCCATGGCCATCACGGCGCGCGGCGCGTGGGAGAGCGTGCGACGCCACTTCCGCGAGCTCGGGCGCGACGTGGCCACCGACGAGATCACCGTCGTCGGGGTCGGCGACATGTCCGGCGACGTCTTCGGCAACGGCATGCTCCTCTCGGAGCACCTGAAGATCATCGCCGCGTTCGACCACCGCCACGTCTTCCTCGACCCCGATCCCGACCCGGCGACGTCGTACGCCGAGCGGCGCCGGCTCTTCGGGCTGGCACGCTCGTCATGGGCCGACTACGACGAGTCGCTGATCAGCGCCGGTGGCGGGGTGTTCCCCCGCACGATGAAGTCGATCCCGGTGTCGCCCCGCGCGGCGGAGGTGCTCGGCGTCGAGCCCGGCGACCTCGACCCGCCGACGCTGATCCGCGCCGTGCTGCGCGCGCCGGCAGACCTGTTCTGGAACGGCGGTATCGGCACCTACGTCAAGGCGTCCACCGAGACCCACGCCGATGTCGGCGACAAGGGCAACGACGCGGTGCGCGTCGACGCCGACGAGCTGCGCGTGGGGGTGGTCGGCGAGGGCGGCAACCTCGGGCTGACCCAGCGGGGGCGCATCGAGTACGCGCGCCACGGCGGCAAGGTCAACACCGACGCGGTCGACAACAGCGCGGGCGTCGACTGCTCCGACCACGAGGTCAACATCAAGATCCTGCTCGACTCGCTGGTCGAGCGCGGCGAGCTCGACCCGGCCGAGCGGGACCAGCAGATCGCCGCGACCACCGAGGACGTCGCCGCGCTCGTGCTCGCCGACAACGTCTCCCAGAACGAGGTGCTGGGCGTCTCGCGGGCCCACGCGACCGGGATGCTGCACGTGCACCGGGACCTGGTCGCCGACCTCGCGGCGCGGGGCCGGCTGGACCGCGAGCTCGACGTGCTGCCCGACGAGGAGGGCTTCGCGGCCCGGGCCGCCGACGACGAGGGCCTGTCCAGCCCGGAGCTGTGCACCCTTCTGGCGCACGTCAAGCTCGACCTCACCGACGCCCTGGCCGCCTCGGAGCTGCCCGACCTCGAGGTGTTCGCGCGCCGGCTGCCGGCGTACTTCCCGCCGGTGCTCGCCGAGAGCTACCCCGACGCCGTGGCCGCGCACCCGCTGCGACGGCAGATCGTCACCACGATGCTGGCGAACAGGGTGGTCGACGGGGGCGGGCTGACCTTCGTCCACCGGCTCGTGCAGGAGGTCGCGGCGTCGCCGGCCGACGCCGTGCGCGCCTACCACGTCGCGACCGCGGTGTTCGGCCTCGACGAGCTGGCCGACGATCTCGCGGCCGCCGACCAGGTGCTGCCGACCTACGTCTCCGACCGCATCACGCTGGCGGCGCGGCGCCAGCTCGACCGCGCGGCGCGCTGGTTCCTCACCAAGCGCCCGCAGCCGCTGGCGGTGGGCGCGGAGATCGCCCGCTTCGGGCCGTGGCTCGCCAAGCTCGCCCCGCAGGTGCCCGACCTGCTGCGCGGCGGCGAGGCCGACGGGCTCTTCCGTCGCACGCAGGACTTCGTGATCGCGGGCGCGCCGGTCGACCTGGCGCGGCGCGCGATCGGCGGGCTGTACGGGTTCGGGCTGCTCGACGTCGTCGAGATCGCCGAGATCGCCGAGCGCGAGCAGGGCGGCGTGCACGTCCACGACGGCGAGGTCACCGACGACGAGGTGCTCGCGGTCGCCGAGCTGTACTACGCGCTCTCCGAGCACCTCGGGCTCGACGCGCTGCTCACCGCCGTGGCGGGGCTGGACCGCACCGACCGCTGGTACGCGCTGGCGCGGCTCTCGCTGCGCGACGAGCTGTACGCGTCCCTGCGCGCGATCACCCTCGACGTCCTGGCCGACACCGGACCGGAGGAGTCGGTGGACGAGAAGATCGAGCACTGGGAGCAAGCGAACGCGTCGCGGCTGATCCGGGCGCGCACGGCGCTGGCCGAGATCGCGCAGGAGCGTCGCGACGACCTGGCGACGGTGTCGGTCGCCGCGCGCCAGCTGCGCAGCATGGTCCGCTGACGAACCGGGAGAGAGCAGCCGCGTGGCCCCCTACGTCACCGACGTCACCGTCCGCTGGTCGGACCAGGACGCCTACGGGCACGTCAACCATGCCCGCGTGGTGACGCTGCTCGAGGACGCCCGCACCGGCCTGCTGTTCGACGCGGCCACCCGGGCGGGCGTCGCCGCGTTCGAGGCCGGCCTGCTCGTCGCGACCCTCGACGTCGCCTTCCGCCGCCCGATCCCGTGGACGCCCGCGGGGGTCCGGGTCGTGATGACGGCCGAGGACGTCCGGGCCGCGTCGTTCCGCGTCGCCTACCGGTTGCTGCTTCCCGACGGCGACGGCGGCTGGGACGAGCGCAGACCCGCCGCGACCGCCGGCACGCAGCTGGTGCCCTACGACCTGGCCACCGCCCGGCCCCGCCGCCTCACCGCCGAGGAGCGGGCGTTCCTGGCGGAGTACACCGCCGACGACGCATCAGCAGGACCCGCCGAGGGGCCGGGCTCGACCGTGGACCCCGCGTGACGCTGGCGGTCCCCGGCGCGGCGGACCGGGCCGCGCTCGCCGACGTCGTCGGTCGCGTGGTGCGTCTCGACGCCGCGGCGGTGGTCCGGCTGCGTGACCGCGGCGGACGGGTGGTGCTGTGGGCGGGCACGCCGTTCGACGTGCTCGTCACCGCGGCGGCGCCGGGGTCGGTGATGCCCGCCGACGTCACGGTGCCCGGCTCGGACCTGCTCGCCGCGCTCGGCGTGGTGGACGCCCCGGAGGTCGACCCCGGCACCGCGGTCGACGACCGCTGGCGCGGCGACCTGCCGGGCGAGGGCCCGTGGCGCGCGGTGGGGGCGATCCCGGCGGGCGAGGTCGACGCCGTGGTCGGGCGCACGGGTCCGGCGGCGCTCGACGAGACGGCCTGGGAGGCCGGCGGGGTCCGGGTGCCGGCCCGTTGCCTGGTGGCCGTCGCGGGGATGGGGTGGCCGGAGCAGGCCGGCGCGCTGCCCGTGGCACTCGCCGACGACGGGTCGTGGCTGCGCCTCGAGGCCGGCCCGGCATCCGTCCACGCGGCGATCGTGCGCCGCCGCCGGCCTCGGCTGGCGCTGCTCACGTGAGCGGACGTCACGGCTGTAGCCGTGACGTTCGCTCACGTCGGGGGTCAGCGCAGGTTCGACCGCAGGAAGTTCAGCGTCTCGTTCCAGGCGATCCGCGCCTGCTCGGGGTCGTAGGTGCCCCTCTCGTGCTGGTCGTTGAAGAAGGCGTGGCCGGCGGGGTAGAGGCGGAAGTCGGGACGGCGGCCGGCCTCGGTCTCGATGCGGTCGGCGAGGGCCTTCACGGCAACCGGCGGGGCCATCGGGTCCTGCTCGCCGAAGTGCCCGAGCATCGGGGCGGAGAGGTTCGCGAAGCTCGGGTAGTCCTCGCCCAGCACGCCGTAGAACGGCACCGCGGCCCCGATCTTGTCGCCCTGCTGCGCGGCGAGGACGAGCACGAAGCCGCCGCCCATGCAGAAGCCGACCGCCCCGACCTTGCGTCCGACCACCGCCTCGTGCCCGAGCAGGAAGTCGACGGCGCCTCCGAGGTCGGTGGCCGCCTGGTCGACCGGCAGCTCCTGCATGAGCCGCCCGGCCTCCTCGGAGTCGTGCGTCGTGGCGCCGCCGTAGAGGTCGGGGGCGAGCGCGACGAAGCCCTCGGCAGCGAGCCGGTTGGTGACGTCGGCGATGTGGCTCGTCAGGCCCCACCACTCCTGGATGACCACGACCCCCGGACCCGCGCCCGACTCCGGCAGCGCCAGGTACCCGTGGGCGGTGCGTCCGTTGCTGGGGAAGGTGACGTTCTGCAGCGGATTGTCAGAGGGGTTCGACACAGCCATGCGCGCCATCCCACCAGCGATCAGGCAGCTACGCTCAGCGGCCCGCGCTCACCGGCCCGCGCTCACCAGCTCTTGTTCATCATGCTCGTGGCGGCCATCTCGAAGTAGTCCCACATCTGCCGGCGCCGCTCCTCGGGGAGGTCGGCCTCGTCCACGGCGACGCGCATGCAGCGCAGCCACGCGTCGCGCTCGAGCGGTCCGATGGGGAACGGGCCGTGGCGCATGCGCAGGCGCGGGTGGCCGCGCTGGTGGGAGTAGGTCTGCGGGCCGCCCCAGTACTGCTCGAGGAACATGAGCAGTCGCTGCTCGGCCGGGCCCAGGTCCTCCTCCGGGTACAGGGGACGCAGGACCGGGTCCTCGGCGACCTGCTGGTAGAAGCGGTGCACGATCGCGGCGAACGTCTCGTGCCCGCCCACGGCGTCGTAGAACGTCTCGGGCCGTCCTGCCTGCGGTGCGCTCACACCACCAGATTCCCAGATCCGCGCCGATGCGTCAGACGGCCGGGGTCCCGGGGCCCGCGACGCCGGGACGGCCGCCGAACGGGAACGGCGCGGGGACGCCGGCGACGTCGAGCGCCGACTTGATCTCGGCCGCCACGGCCCGCTGCACCGCCCACTGCTCGCCGGGGCGGGTGCGCACGGTCAGGCGCATGAGGACGCCCTCGGCGGTCACCGACTGCACGCCGAGCATCTCGGGCGGCGCGATCACCTTGCTCGCGATCTTGGGCTCGGCGCACTCGGCGTTGGCGGCGCGCTCGGCGATCTCGAGCGCCTCGTCGACGTCGGCGGTGTGGCCGACGGGGATGTCCACGACCGCGACCGAGTAGCCCTGGCTGGAGTTGCCGACGCGCAGGATCTCGCCGTTGCGCACGTACCAGACGGTGCCCGCGATGTCGCGCAGCGTCGTCACCCGTAGTCCCACGGCCTCGACGGTGCCGCTGGCCTCGCCCAGGTCCACGAAGTCGCCGACCCCGTACTGGTCCTCGAGCATCATGAAGATGCCGGAGAGGAAGTCGCGGACGAGGTTCTGGGAGCCGAACCCGATCGCGACCCCGAGGATGCCGGCGGACGCGATGATCGGGGCGAGGTCGACCCCGAACTCGCCCAGGATCAGCATGAACGCGACGCCGTAGATGACGATCGTGCTGAACGAGCGGAGCACCGAGCCGATCGCCTGGGCGCGCTGCGTGCGCCGCTCGACCATCACCGGCGCGGCATCGCGCAACGTCCGCACCGCGCGGTCGCGCAGCGGGCGCAGCAGCGCGGGCACGCGGCCCTCGCCCGCCCCGTTCGTGAGGCGGTGGATGGCCCGGTGCACGGCGAAGCGCAGCGCCACGGCGACCACGACGATCAGGAGCACGATCACGGCGTGCGCGAGCAGCTGGTCGGCGGAGCGGGAGAGCCAGTCGGCCTGCGTCAGCTCGAAGACGCGCGCGCAGATGGAGCCCTGGTCGGCGGCGCAGGTGGGCGCACCCGGCGGCAACGGCAGTGACGCGGTGGTCGATGCCGGGGCGGCCGGGGAGCTGCCCGGTGTCGGGGTCGGCAACGGCACGTTCACGTCGACCGACGGTAGAGCACGCGGTCGAGTGAGCCGACCGCCCGTCCCGGCCGCGTCCTCCTCGCCGACACGCCGGTCGACCCGCGTGGCGCACGCCACCAACACGCGTGCGAACGGGCGGGTTGTGTGGTCGACTAGGCGCAACTCGGCGGGAGGTGGTCGTGTGCACGAACGACAACCCGGCAGCGTGACTCCGCTGGTCAGCGAGGTCCCGCCCACCACCGCGCCACACGGCGCGTCCGACCCTCCCGTCCCCGATCTCTCCGTCGCTCCTCCGCTCGCTCCCCCGTCCGCTCCCGCCCCGTCGCCGTCGTCGCCCCCGTGGGGCCGCCGCCGGGTGCTGCTCCTCAACGCCACCTTCGAGCCCCTCACCGCGCTGCCGCTGCGCCGGGCGATCGTGCTGCTCGTGTGTGGCAAGGCCGAGATCGTGCACGGCGACGCCGCCGGGCTCGTGCTGCATTCGGCCACCGGTGCCGTCGACGTCCCCTCCGTCATCCGGCTCCGCACCTACGTCCGCGTGCCCTACCGCGCGCGCGTGCCGCTCACCCGCGCGGCACTCATGCACCGTGACCGGTTCCGCTGCGCCTACTGCGGCGGGCGTGCGGAGACCATCGACCACGTGGTGCCGCGCAGCCGCGGGGGCACGCACACGTGGGAGAACTGCGTGGCCTGCTGCGCGCGGTGCAATCACAAGAAGGCCGACAAGCTGCTCGCCGAGCTCGGCTGGCCGCTGCGCACCATGCCCACCGCGCCCCGCGGGCGGCACTGGCGGCTGCTCGCCGGGCTCGTCGACGCCGACCCGCTGTGGCTGCCCTACCTCGGCGAGACGGCGGCCTGAGAACCTCGCGTCGCGATCGAGCGTGTGGCGTTGCGGACACTGGGTGTCAGCGATGGCCCACGGCTGACACTCCGCCGACCCCCGCCATCGGGCACCATGCAGCATCCGTGAGCGATCTCCACGAGCTGAGCGCCCTCGAGACCGGGGCGGCGATCCGGCGCGGTGACGTCTCGGCGCTGGAGGTGGTCGACGCGGCGCTCGAACGCGCCGACCGGCTGGGCCCCGGGCTCGGCGCCTTCACCGTGCTCACGCCCGAGCGGGCGCGGGACGCGGCGCGCGCCCTCGACCGGGCCGGGGTCGCCGACGGCGGCCCGCTCGCCGGGGTACCGACGGCGATCAAGGACCTCACCGCCACCGCCGGTGTCCCGACGGCCCGGGGCTCGGTGCTGAACGCGGGGCACGTCCCCGTCCACGACGACGACGTGGTCGGCCTCCTGCGCGCGGCCGGGACGATCAGCATCGGCAAGACCGCGGTGCCCGAGTTCGGGCTGCCCTGCTACACCGAGCCCGCCGGCGCGCCGCCTGCGGTCACCCCGTGGGACCGCACCCGCTCGGCGGGCGGATCGTCCGGCGGTGCGGCGGCGGCCGTCGCCGCGGGCATCCTGCCCGTGGCCCACGGCACCGACGGTGGTGGCTCGATCCGCATCCCGGCCTCGGTGTGCGGGCTGGTCGGGCTGAAGACGACCCGCGGGCGGGTGCCCGCCGGGCCGGCGGGCGGCGACCCGGCCGGGCTCTCGGTGCACGGCCCGCTGGCGCGCACCGTCGCCGACGCGGCGGCGTTCCTCGACGCGATCGGGGTGCCCGCGCCGGGAGAGCCGTTCGTGCCCGCGCCCCCGCCGCCGGGCGGCTATCTCGCCGGGCTCGGCCACGCCTCGGGACCCCGCCGGATCGCGCTGGCGGTCGACCCGCCGATCGACGGCGCCGAGGTCCACCCCGCGTGCCGTGGGGCCGCCGAGGACACCGCCGCGATGCTCGCGGACCTCGGCCACCACGTCGAACCCGTCGCGCACCGGCTGCCCGACGACGTCGTCGACGCGTTCCTCACCCTGTGGGCGGTGCTCTCGCTCGGTGACCCGGTGGACCCGGCCGACGAGCCCCGCCTGCAGCCGCTGACCCGGCACCTGCGCGCCCGCGGCCGCGAGGTCGCCGGGGCGGCGGCGATGGCCGCGCTGCACACGGTGCAGACCGCGACGCGGACCCTCGTCGCCGAGCGCGCCGCGTACGACGCCGTCCTGACCCCGACCGTCGCCCTGCCGCCGCGCCCGATCGGGTGGTTCACCGCGGGCGGCGACCCCGCCGACGACTTCGCGCGCCAGATCGCGTTCACCCCGTGGACCGCGATCGCGAACCTCACCGGCGAGCCCGCGATCTCGCTGCCGACGAGCTGGTCGGACGGCTTGCCGATCGGGGTCGCGCTGCGCGGACGCCGGGGGGAGGAGGCGGTCCTGCTGGGGCTCGGCGCCGAGCTCGAAGCGGCCCGGCCGTGGGTGGGGCGGCGCCCGCCGGTGGTGTGAGGCGCCCACGGCGCGGTGAGGCTCCTACGACGGGACGTCGTCGACGGCATCCACTACGGTGCTGCGCGTGAGCCCCCTGACCACGATCCTGCTCTTCGTCGTGGCGCCGGTCGGAGGTCTGCTCCTGATCGCCGCGACGACCATGATCCGCCCGTCGCAGCGCGGTGCGCGCTACCGCTCCGGTGACGAGTGGGACCACGAGCCGCTGTGGTGGATGGGCAACCCCCGAGGCTCGGGCGTCCCCGGGCCGACCGTCGAGGCCGTGCCATCGAGCCCGGCCGCCGAGCACACCGCCCGAGGAGGCGCTCGTGGCACGTGGTGAGGTCGTCGCATCCGGGCAGGACGAGCCCGGGCAGACCACCCGGCTGAACCAGGGTCCGGGCGTCCTCGAGGACCCCATCTACGGACAGGCGCGCGTCGCCACCGCGTCGGGGCGCATCTCCGAGGCGATGGACGTGCTGTCGGAGGACTCGCGCACGCCGTTCTCGCCGTCCCAGCTCTCGCGTCTGGACGAGGCCCTCACGCTCGCCTGCCGCGAGACCGGGCTGCTGTTCACGCTGTACGTCGGTGCGCTCGGCACCCGCTCGCGGGAGCGTGCCGAGGAGCTGCACGCCTCGCTCGGTGACCGCGCGGCCGAGTCGGTCGTCGTGGCCGTCTCGCCGGGCGAGCGGGTCGTCGAGGTCGTCACCGGCGCCGAGTCCAGCCGGCGCATCGACGACCGCGCGGCCAAGCTCGCGGTGATGAGCATGGTGGCCTCGTTCAAGGAGTCCGACCTCGTCGGCGGCATGGTCGAGGGCCTGACGATGCTCGCCGACCAGGCCGGCCACATCCACCACTAGACAGTTCCGAGCACCCCCGGAACGGCACGAACGCGCTGTTCGCTGCGATAGAAGCAGCGAACAGCGCGTTCGTTGCGTTCGGGACGGCCTCAGCCGCGGTCGAACTCGCGGGCGGCGAGGGCGCGGACGACGCCGGCGCGGCCCTCGGTGACCAGCCGGCGCAGGGCCGGCGGGTGGTCGCCCGCGAGCCAGGCGTCGGCCGCGTCGACCGTCGCCTGCTCGACCGCCCAGGACGGGAAGAGGCCCTGCACCATCGGCTGCGCCTGCTCCGACGAGCGGCGCTCCCACACCTCGTCGACGACCTCGAAGTAGCGCGGCACGTAGTCGGCGAGCAGGGCCTGCTGCGCCGGGTGCGAGAAGCCCATGATGATCGCCGCGTTGATCGCGTTGGGCAGCGTGTCGTCCTCCACCGCGCGCCGCCACGCCTCGGCCTTCGCCTCCGGGGTCGGGACGAGCGCGCGCGCCCGCTCGGCCATCCGGCGGCCGGTGGCGGTGTTGTCGCGGGCGTACTCGTCGGCGATCTCCGGTTCGCCGGCGGCACCGTGCGCGACGAGGGCGTGCAGCAGCCGCCACCGCAGGTCGGTGTCGACGGTCAGCCCCTCCAGTGGCATCGAACCGTCGCGCCACCCGGCGAGAGTGTCCAGCGCCTCCGCGGTCAGCACCGACCCGGCGAGCGCGTTGACGACGGCCAGCTGGTGGTCCGAGCCGGGGTCGGCGTGGGCGAGCTCGAGCAGCCGGGCCACGAAGGCGGGCCAGCCCTCGGCCACGGCCCAGCTCGGCTCGGCGTACGACGCGAGCGCCGTCTGCGCCTGCAACAGGAGGCGCTGCACCACGCCGACCTCGGTCTCGGCGGCGATCCCGCCGGTGACCAGGGCGACGAAGTCGCGCGCCCGCAGCTCGGCCTCCCGGGTCATCTCCCAGGCCGCCGACCAGCACAGCGTGCGGGGCAGGGGCTCGCCGATGTCGCCGACGCGGTCGATCAGCGTGGTGAGCGAGCGCTCGTCGAGCCGCATCGTGCAGTAGGTCAGGTCGTCGTCGTTGACCAGCACGAGGTCGCCGGCCTCGACGCCGACGAGGTCGGGCACCTCGGTGCGGTCGCCGTCGACGTCCAGCTCCACCCGGTGCTTCCGCACGAGCCGGCCGCTGCCGTCTGCGTTCTCGGGGCCGTAGACCCCGACCGCGAGGCGGTGGGTCCGCAGCTCGCCCGCACCCGGGCGCGCGCCACCCTGGACGACCTCGAAGGCGGTGTACCGCCCGTTCTCGCCCACCGAGAACGACGGCGAGAGGGAGTTGAGCCCGGTCGTGCGCAGCCACTGCGCGCTCCAGCCCGACAGGTCGCGGCCGGAGGCCTCGGTGAGCGCGCCGAGCAGGTCGTCGAAGGTCGCGTTGCCGTAGGCGTGCCGCGAGAAGTACAGCCGCAGGCCGGCGAGGAACTCCTCCTGGCCGACGTAGCTGACGAGCTGCTTGAGCACCGACGCGCCCTTGGCGTAGGTGATGCCGTCGAAGTTGACCTCGACGGCCTGCAGGTCGGGGATGTCGGCGGCGACCGGGTGGGTCGAGGGCAGCTGGTCCTGGCGGTACGCCCACGACTTCTCGACGTTGGCGAACGTCGTCCAGGCGTTGCGGTACTCGGTGGCCTCCGCCTGGCTGACGACGCTGGCCCAGGTGGCGAACGACTCGTTGAGCCACAGGTCGTCCCACCAGCGCATGGTCACCAGGTCGCCGAACCACATGTGCGCCATCTCGTGCAGCACGGTCTCCGCGCGGCGCTCGTAGAGGTAGCGGGTGACGCGGCTGCGGAAGACGTAGTCCTCGAGGAACGTCACGGCCCCGACGTTCTCCATGGCGCCGGCGTTGAACTCGGGCACGAAGAGCTGGTCGTACTTGCCGAACGGGTAGGGCACGCCGAAGTTGCGGTGGTAGAAGCCGAAGCCCTGCTTGGTCTCGGTGAACAGCCGGTCGGCGTCCATGTGCTCGGCGAGGCTGCTGCGGCAGAAGATGCCGAGCGGGATCGCGCCGTGCTCGTCGGTGTAGGTGTCGGTCCACTTGGCGTACGGGCCGGCGATCAGCGCGACGAGGTAGGTCGAGATCGGGGGCGTGGTGGCGAACGTGTGCCGCTTCGCGCCGTGCCCCCCGTCGATGTCGGCGACGCCCTCGGTCTCGCCGTTGGAGACGACCTCCCAGCTCGGCGGCGCGGTCACGGTCATCGTGATCGTCGCCTTGAGGTCGGGCTGGTCGAAGCAGGCGAACATGCGCTTGGCGTCGGCGGTCTCGAACTGGCTGTAGAGGTAGACGCCACCGTCGACCTGGTCGACGAAGCGGTGCAGCCCCTCGCCGGTGTTCATGTAGCGCCCGTCGGCGTCGACCACCAGCTCGTTCTCGGCGGCGAGGTCGGGCAGCGCGATGCCCTTCTCCTCGTCGTAGTCGGCGACGTCGAGGGCCTGGCCGTTCAGCGTGGCGGAACGGACCCCGGCGGCGACGATGTCGATCCAGCTCGACGCACCGGGCTGGGCGCAGCGGAAGCGGACGGTCGACACCGTGCGGAACGTGGACTCGCCGGGCCCGCCGGCGCCGTCGGTGAGGTCGAGGTCGACGGCGTAGGAGGCGACGTCGAGCAGCTCGGCGCGCGTGATGGCGTCGTCGCGGGTCAGGTTCGGGGCAGCCACGCCGACACCCTACGGCCGTCGGGAACATCACCGGGCTCGCCCGGGGTTGCCCCGGTGAGACCGTCAGGAAGGGGAACCCGACCGTCATGGCTGAGAAGACCCGCGTCGACTTCTGGTTCGACCCGCTGTGCCCGTTCGCGTGGATCACGTCGCGCTGGATGCTCGAGGTCGAGAAGGTCCGCGACGTGGAGACGCACTGGCACGTCATGAGTCTCGCGGTGCTCAACGAGGGCCGGGACCTGCCCGAGGAGTACGCCGAGATGATGACGAAGGCGTGGGGTCCCGTCCGCGTCTGCATCGCCGCGGCGCAGCAGAAGGGCGATGACGTCCTCGCCCCGCTGTACACGGCGATGGGCACCGAGATCCACAACAACGACAACAAGGACTTCGACGACGTCATCGCGAAGGCGCTCGACGAGGTCGGACTGGACGCGTCGCTGGCCCAGGCCGCGCACTCCGACGAGTACGACGACGAGCTGAAGAAGTCCCACCACGCGGGCATGGACCCGGTCGGCATGGACGTCGGCACCCCGGTCATCCACGTCGAGGGCTCGGCCTACTTCGGCCCCGTGATGACCCGCATCCCCCAGGGCGAACAGGCCGGCCAGATCTTCGACGGCGCGAAGCTTCTCGCGGGCTACGAGTACTTCTACGAGCTCAAGCGCACCCGGGACACCGAGCTGCGATTTGACTAACGTCTCGTGAGTGCTTGTCCGTCCTGGGGCACGGACAAGCACTCACAGGTCGCCGTGGTCGTCCGCAGCAGGAGGCCGCGTCGTCGCAGGATGGCGGTGACCATCGCCGCCGTCCGGCAGGGCGTGCCGGTGACCTCCTCCCATCCGAACGTCAGCCGGGCACGGCCCTCCAGCTCGGCCGCGTTGTCGCGGGCGCGATCGACGAACGCGGAGGCCCGGTCGGAGTGCCAGCGCCATCCGTCGAGCCGGACCGTGACGGGGCCCTCCGGCGTCTCGTACTCGCAGTCCTCGTACCGCGTGCTCCCGCCGACCCGCACGGCCGCCTGGCGGCGAGCCCGGGGCAGCCCGTGCGCGTCCTCGACGTCCACGGTGTAACGCGACTCCAGCGCCGAGGAGACCCCCTCGGCCAGCAACCGCGCCGCGTCCTTCAGCGGCTTTCGGTAGCGCCGGGGTCGGCGCAGTTCCATCACCGTCAGCAGCTGCCGCGCCGAGACCTTCATGCCGAGCGCGGCGTGGAGCATCGTCCGCATGGCCGTCCGCGGGTCCGACGCCGCCACGGCGAGGTCGAGGCAGGTGTCGGGACGCGAGACGGTCGGGAGATCGGACCGGTCGACGACCAGATGAGCGAAGGCGCGGGAGCGGTGCAGGGCGACGTCGTCCCGGTCGTGGGCCGAGCTGCCGTAGGGGACGACGACGTGCACACGACCGTCACCGGGAACGCTCAAGCCGTGGCGGGCGGCTGCGGTGGCGTGGCTCAGGGCGGCGCTCGGGCCGGTGCACAGCAGCGCGGCGCGCTGTCGTTGGCGTTCGGTCGGCGCGCCCGTGGTCGTCAGATAGACCTTGCGATGCAGGCGCAGCATGCGTCGCGCCGTCAGCTGCGCCTCGATCCACTCGTCGGTGTAGCCGGCCGCCAGGATCTGGGCGCGTGTCAGCAGGTCGTCCTGCGTCCGCGCGGTGCGGCGCAGGGCCAGTTCGTCTCTCATGTCCCGACCGTCCATCACCCGTGCTGACCAGCGGTAACAGTCGGCCCGGCCCTGTGGACGCATTCGGCCGATGGGGACGGAACAGCGGTCGGGGACTCGGTGCGGCAGGCTGGGGCTGGGCGCGGGTGTGAGTGCTTCTCCGTGCCCCGACACGGGCAAGCACGCACGAGACCGGAGGTCAAAGGTGACGAGCGTCGAGACCCTCTCGCGGCACTGGATCGACGGGGCCTGGCAGGAGGGCTCAGGCTCCATCGCGGTGGTGAACCCGGCGACGGAGGAGACGATCGCGGAGGTCCCGGCCGGGGGCGCCTCGGAGATCGACACCGCCGTGGTGGCCGCGCGACACGCGTTCAAGGGCTGGGCGGCGACGCCGCTGGCCGATCGGGTCGCGATGGTCCTCGCCATCCGCGAGGGCATCAAGTCCCGCAGCGCCGAGATCGCCTCGTCGATCACCGCGGAGATGGGTTCGCCGACGAAGTTCGCCAACTCGGTCCAGGTCGGCATGCCGATGGCGACCTCCAAGGGCGTCGCCGGGCTGGCCGAGTCGTTCCCGTGGACCGAGGAGATCGGCAACTCGCTGGTCGTCCGCGAGCCGATCGGTGTCGTCGGCGCGGTGACCCCGTGGAACTACCCCCTGCACCAGGTGGTCGCCAAGGTCGCGCCCGCCCTCGTGGCGGGCTGCACGATCGTGCTCAAGCCCAGCGAGGTCGCGCCGCTGACCGCGAGCATCCTCGCCGAGATCACCGCCGAGGCCGGGCTGCCCGCCGGGGTGTTCAACGTCGTGCACGGCACCGGGCCCGAGGCCGGCGAGGCGCTCGCCGCGCACCACGGCGTCGACATGGTCTCGTTCACCGGCTCGGTGCCTGCCGGGCGTCGCGTGCAGGAGGTCGCCGCGGCGACGGTCAAGCGGGTGGCCCTCGAGCTCGGCGGCAAGTCGGCCAACATCGTGCTCGACGACGCCGACCTCACCCAGGCCGTCAAGCTCGGCCTGGGCAACTGCTTCATCAACGGCGGCCAGACGTGCACCGCCTGGACCCGCCTGCTCGTCCCCGAGGCCCTGCACGACCAGGTCGTCGAGATGGCCGTCGAGCAGTCGGGCAAGTACACCGTCGGCGACCCGACCGAGGAGTCCACCCGCATCGGACCCATGTCGTCGGAGCGCCAGCGCGAGCGCGTCGAGCACTACATCACCACGGGCGTCCAGGAGGGCGCCGAGCTCGCGGTCGGCGGGCCCGGCCGCCCGGAGGGGCTCGAGGGCGGCGCGTACGTCCGGCCCACGATCTTCTCCGGCGTGCGCCCCGACATGACCATCGCCCAGGAGGAGATCTTCGGTCCGGTGCTGTCGGTGATGCCCTACGCCGACGAGGACGAGGCCGTCGAGATCGCCAACGCCACCGTGTACGGGCTGGCCGGCGCGGTGTTCGCGGGCTCGCAGGAGCGCGGGGTCGAGGTGGCCAAGCGCATGCGCACCGGTCAGGTCGACGTCAACGGCGGCGCGTTCAACCCCCTCGCCCCGTTCGGCGGCTACAAGCAGTCGGGCACCGGCCGCGAGCTGGGCCGCTACGGGCTCGAGGAGTTCCTCGAGGTCAAGTCGATCCAGCTGTAGGACCGGTGACCGGGTCGCCCACCGGCGGCGTCGCGGCCCTCGCGGACGCGACGCCGGCCGGGCGCGACCGGGTGGTCGACGCGGTCCGCGCGGCCGCGATCGTCGTGGTGGTCCTGTGGCACTGGGTCGGGTCGCTGACGCACCGCGGTCCGGACGGCGTGGTGGTGATGCCGAACCCGGTCGACGTCGTCCCGCTCGGCTGGGCGGCGACGTGGGTGCTGCAGGTGATGCCGGCCTTCTTCGTCGTCGGCGGGTTCGCGAACCTCGCGGGGTGGGACGCCGCGGGCCACCGCGCCGGGCCGTTCCTGCGGCGGCGGGCGCGGCGGCTGCTCGCGCCGCTGGCGGTGTGGGTCGGGCTGTGGGCGGCGGTCGAGGCCGTGGCGTTCCTCCTCGGGGCGGCGACGCCGCTGGTGGCGTGGTTCCCCGGGGTGCTGACGCCGTTGTGGTTCCTCGGGGTGTATGTGCTGGTCACAGCCGTGGTGCCGGTGACGGCGCGGTGGCACCGCCGCGCCCCGGCCCGGACCCTGGTGCTGCTCGGGCTCGCGGTCGTGGCGGGCGAGGTGGTGCGGCGGGCCGTCGACGTCGCGGCCGCAGCGGCGATCTCGTCCGCCGTGGTGTGGCTGGTCGTCCACCAACTCGGCTACCTGTGGCGCGACCACGGGCGACTCCCGAGGCGCAGGGCGCTGGCCGTCGCCGTGGCCGGTGTCGCCGGGCTCGCGGTGCTCACGGGGGTGCTCGGCTACCCGCGGTCGATGGTGGCCGGGGCCGAGGGCTCCAACCTCTGGCCGACGACCCCGGCCGTCGCCGCGCTCGCGGTCCTCCAGCTCGGGCTGATCGCGCTCGTGGCGCCGGCTCTGGACCGGGTGCTGCGGCGACGTCGGCCGTGGCGCGGCGTCGTGGCGGTCAACGCGGTGGCGATGACGCTGTTCGTGTGGCACATGACGGCGTGGGCCCTCGTGTTCCTCGCCGTCGAGCGCCTCGGGCTCGCGCCCGGGGGCGTGCCTGACCTCGGGTGGGTGCTGGCACGACCGTTCTGGCTGGTGGCGCCGGCGGTGGTGCTGGCCGGGTTCGTCGTGGTGTTCCGCCGGGCCGAGGTGCGGTGACGACCCGCCGCCAGGTGTGAGTGCTCGTCCGTGCCCTGGCACGGGCAAGCACTCACGAGCCCGAAGGGCAAAGGTGCGTCTCCAGCCAGTCGGTGCACTCGTGGATGAAGCGCACGCGGTTCTCGGTGCGCTGGATCTCGTGGCCCTCGTCGTCGAAGAGCAGGTACTTCAGCGGCACGCCCGCGGCCTTCGCGCCGTGGACGGCGAGCTCGGCCTCGTGCACCGGCACGTTGGTGTCCCAGCGCCCGTGCACGACGAGCAGGGGCGCGCGGAGGTGCTCCATGCGGTGCACGGGGGAGAGCTCGCGCAGCAGGTTGCGGTCGTGGATCGGGTGCCCGTACTCGCCGACCGCGGCATCGGCGATCCACGGCTCGGTGCGGGCGAAGAAGGTCTCGAAGTCGGCCATGCCGCACACGTCGATGCCGACCGCGAAGAGCTCGGGGTGGTTGACGAGCGCGGCCAGGGTCAGGTAGCCGCCGTAGGAGCGGCCCATGACGCCGACGCGGTCGCGGTCGGCGACCCCGGTGCGGACGAGGTGCTCCGCGCAGGTGGCGACGTCGCGGATCGCCGCGAAGCGGCCCGCGCCGTTGTCGGCGTTGACGAACGAGCGGCCGAACCCCGAGGACCCGCGGACGTTCGCGGCGTAGACGGCGATTCCGCGGGCGAGCAGGTGCTGGTAGAGCGGGGTGAAGACCGGGCGCTCCTGGGCCTCCGGGCCCCCGTGCAGGTAGATCACGGTCGGCAGCGGGCCCGCCTGCCCGCGTGGGCGGTACAGCCAGCCGGGCAGGCGCAGCCCGTCGGGCGTGGTGACGACCTCGAGCGACGGGTGCACGAGCTGGCCGGGCGACCAGGCCGGCTCCTCCTGCGGGCAGATCAGCGCGGTGGTGTCCGACGACAGCTCGTGGCACCACACGGCGGCGGGCACCTCGGGTGACTGGATGCCCATGACCAGCGAGTCGCCGTCGTGGCTGAACACGGCGCTGGTGACGACGTCGCCGGGTGGGGCGTAGGGCGTGGACTTGCCGGTGGCGATGTCGAGCAGGTCGACCTCACTGCGCCCCGCGACGTTCCACACGAGGGCGGCGAGCGCGCCGTCCTCGGTGAGCGCGAAGGCCTCGAGGTCGGCGTCCTCGCGCTCGGCGAGGACCTCGGGCGTCATCGGGCTCGCGTCGGTGGCGACGTCCACGGCCACCAGGGCCGTCCGCTCCCGCCCGCCGTCGGTGAGCAGCAGCATCCTCGTGCCGTCGGGCGTGAACCGGCCCGCGACGACGCTGGAGTCCCACGTGATGGCGACCGGGTGCTCCACCGCCCCGGGGGGCCCGCCGGGGCCGCGCAGCGAGTCGATCTCGTGCCAGCCCTCGGTGCCGTCGAGGTCGACGATGCCGACGTGACGCGATCCGCGGCGGCCGCGGCGCAGCAGCGCGCGCCGCCGGTCCCGGCTCACGTCGAGGATCTTCAGGGCGTGCCCCGAACCGAGCCGCTGGCGCTGCGACGAGTCGGCGTCGACCAGCCACGCGGTGGTGGTCTCGATGTCGGACTCGGTGATCGCGAGGACCGAACCGGTGTGGGTGAAACGGTCGAGGCTCACCGCCCCGCGGTCGCCGTCGCCGACGCCGCGCACGGCCCGCAGGTCGCTGCCGTCGGGGCGGATGATCGAGACGTTGGTGCGCTCCCCGCCGTCGGGGGCGGTCTCGAGGGCGAGCCAGGCCCCGTCCGGGGACCAGCGGACGGTGGACACGAGGTCCTCGCCCGTGTCGATCGACCACTCCTCGCCGGTGGCCCGGCGGTGCAGGCGGACCTGCGGCCGGCCGTCGCCGTCCCACACGAACGCGATCGCGGTCCCGTCGGGGGAGGGGCTGGGCGACCAGCAGCGCGTGGCGCTGATCCACTCGTCCACCGGGCGGGGCCTCCTCGGGTTCGGGCGACGCAGGCCAGTACCCCGGAACGGTACGTCAGGTGATGCCGTGTGCCTGCAGCCACATCTCGAGCAGGGCCACCTGCCAGAGGGCGTTGGCGCCGAGGTTGGTCCGGCCCGAATTGGGGTCGTCGAGCATCTTCTCCACCGCGTCGGCGCGGAAGAGCCCGCGCGAGCGGGCCGCCGGGTCGGTGAGGGCCGCGCGGACCCGCTCGAGCACCGGCCCCGAGAGCTGGCGGATCGCCGGGACGGGGAAGTAGCTCTTCCTCCGGTCGATGATCTCGTCGGGCAGCACCCCGCGCGCCGCGGCCTTGAGCACGCCCTTGCCGCCGTCGGCGAGCTTGTACTCCGGCGGGCAGGCTCCCATCGTCTCGACGAACTCGTGGTCGAGGAACGGGACGCGCGCCTCGAGGCCCCACGCCATGGTCATGTTGTCGACGCGCTTCACCGGGTCGTCGACCAGCATGATCGTGGTGTCGAGGCGCAGCGCGGCGTCGACGGCGGAGTCCGCGCCCGGGCGGGCGAAGTGCTCGGCGACGAACGCGCGGCTGACGTCGGAGTCGACGAGCGCGCCCGGCGCCAGCAGCTCCGCGACCTCGGCGTGCGGGCGGTCGAAGAACGACTTCTGGTAGGCCTCGACGGCGTCGGCGCGGGGCACGCCGGCCAGCGGCGGGTACCAGTCGTAGCCGCCGAGGATCTCGTCGGCGCCCTGTCCGGACTGCACGACCTTGATCGACTTCGAGACCTCGCGGGACAGCAGGTAGAAGGCGACGACGTCGTGGCTGACCATCGGCTCGGCCATCGCCGCGACGGCGCCCTCGAGAGCGTCGTCGGTCTCGTGCTTCGCCACCGTGAACTTGACGTGGTCGGTGCCGTAGGTCTGCGCGACGAGGTCGGAGTAGTCGAACTCGTCGCCGGCCTCACCCGCCTCGGACTCGAAGCCGATCGAGAAGGTCTTGAGGTCCTTCTGTCCCATCTCGGCGAGCAGGGCCACGACGATCGACGAGTCGATGCCGCCGGAGAGCAGCACGCCCACCGGGACGTCGGCGACCATGCGCCGCTCGACGGCGGTGCGCAGCGAGCTCAGCGCGGTCTCCGCCCACTCCTCGGCCGAGCGCTCCCGGTCGCGGACGAACGAGGGCTCCCAGTAGGTCCAGTCGTCGGTGCCGCCGTCGGGCGAGACGGTGCGGACCGTGGCCGGCGGCAGCTTGCGCACGCCCTGCAGGATCGTCCGCGGCGCGGGCACCACGGAGTGGAAGCTCATGTAGTGGTGCAGGGAGACGCGGTCGACGTCGGTGTTGACCCCGCCGCCCGCGAGCAGGGCGGGCAGCGACGACGCGAAGCGCACCGCGCCCGGCACATGCGCGACGTAGAGCGGCTTGATCCCCAGACGGTCGCGGCCGAGGACCAGCTCGCCGGTGCGCCGGTCGGCGACCGCGAACGCGAACATGCCCTTGAAGTGCTCGACGCACGCCTTGCCCCACCGGTGGATGGCCTTGAGCACCACCTCGGTGTCCGAGGTCGAGAAGAACCGGTAGCCCTCGGCGTGCAGCTGCTCGCGGAGCTCCTTGTAGTTGTAGATGATCCCGTTGAAGACCGCGGTCAGGCCGAGCTCGCTGTCGACCATCGGCTGGGCGCCGGTCTCCGACAGGTCGATGATCTTCAGGCGCTGGTGGGCGAGCGCCAGCGGGCCGTGGCCGACGATGCCCCAGCCGTCGGGTCCGCGCGGCTCGAGCACGCGGGCCATGTCGAGCACCGTCGCCGCCTCGGCCGCCCGGCCGTCGAATCGGAACTCACCGGCGATGCCGCACACTTTGCCTCCTCCGTCGGCGTGTGAGTGCCTTTCCGTGCTCTGGCACGGACAAGCACTCACAGTTCACGCAGCACTCCGATAGGGCGTCAGCGCAAAATCCAGGTGTCCTTCGAGCCCCCGCCGCGCGAGGAGTTGACCACGAGGGAGTCGGCCGGCGCGACCCGGGTGAGCGGGGTCGGGAGCACCGTCGGGGTGGGCGCGAGCACGACGAACGCACGCAGGTCGACCACCCGGGGCTCCAGCACCGCGCCCGTGAACGTGGGGTGGGTGGAGATCCGGACGGTCTCCTGGGCCACGAACCCGGCGGGATGCGCGCGGACCTCCGCCGCGACCTGCTCGAGCTCCTCGGCGCTCGCGTACGGGCCGACCACGATGCCCTGCCCGCCGTAGCCGTCGACGGGCTTGATCACCAGCTCCTCGAGGTGGTCGAGGACGTGCTCGCGCTGGTCGGGGTCGGCGCACGACCAGGTCGGGACAGCCGCGAGCGTCGCCTTCTCGCCGAAGTAGAACTCGGTCAGCGCGGAGATGAAGGGGTAGACGCCCTTGTCGTCGACCAGCCCGTTGCCCGGCGCGTTGGACAGGGTGAGGCGCCCGGTCCGCACGGCCTCCTGGACCGGCCCACCGAGCCGCACGCCCTCGGCGTCCCGGGCGTCGAAGAGCACCTCCTCGTCGATGCGCCGGTAGAGCACGTCGACGGGCCGCCCGTTCTCCGCGATCGTGATCATGCCGGCCGCCGCCCGCAGCTCGCCGGGCGTGAGCAGCGGGACGCCCATCTCCTCGGCGAGCATGCGGTGCTCGAAGTAGGCGGCGTCGCTGGGCCCCTCGGTGACGACGGCCAGGACGGGGTCGTGGCCCGCGGCGGGCGGCGCGCTCGCCAGCAGCGCCTCGCGCAGCATCGCCGGGCCCTCGTCGGCGTCGAGCACCCCGTGGGGCGCCTGCAGCTCGGGCAGCACGCTGCGCACCACCCGCCGGTCGGCCAGCGCGTAGCCGATGCCCGACGGGATGCGCAGGTTGTCCTCGAGGACCTTCCACTCGCCCTCGCCGTCGCACACCAGATCCAGACCGCTGACCAGCGCGCGCACGGCACCGGGATGCAGGTTCATCGCCGCCTCGTGCGGCTGGGGGATCCACCGCAGCGCCGCCTCGGGCAGGACGCCGTCGTGCAGGCAGGCGCGCTCGCCGTGCAGGTCCTGCAGCAGCGCCTCGCAGGTGCGGGCGCGCTGCACGAGACCCGCGGTCAGCGTCTCCCACTCGCCGGGCGTGATCAGGCGCGGCACGAGGTCGAGGGGGAACAGGCGCTCGGCGTCGTCGTCCTGCGGGAAGAGCATGCCGCGGGCGCGCTGCTCGGCGTCGCGGCTCTTCTCGTGCACGAGCAGCCCCGAGGGCCCGATCCGCTCGAGGGTCGAGACGAGCCAGGAGTACGCCGGGCGGACGGTGCCGTCCTCGGCGACGGCCTCGTCGTACGCGGCGGGCGCGTAGTCGGCGAGCAGGACCGGGGCGACGGTCTCGGAGACGGGCGCGTCGACGGGGGAGTCGGGGGCCCCGCGGGTCTCGGCGACGAGCATGTCGACGACGGCCTCGAGGGTCCCGCTGCGGTTGGCGCGCTGGCGCTGGCGTGCCGCCGAGCTGCCGCGCGCGAGGGCGTCGACGGCGAGCTCGTGCACGACGTCGCGGTCGCCGGCCTCGTCCAGCTCGTCGTCGAGGTGCTCGAGCAGCAGGCGCACCGCCCGCGACGGCGGGACGAGCTCGCGCCCGCGCACGTCGACGAGGTCGCCCTCGAGACCCGAGCGCGCGGCGCGCCAGCTCGCCGCGCGCAGGAGCTCGGGGCGGTACCGGGGGCTGGGGCGGCCCGCGAGGTGGGCGCGCACGCCGTGGCGCACCAGCGCCCGGGCCAGGCCCGCGACGAGCACGACGCCGTCGACGCTGGGCCCGGCGTCGCAGATACGCAGCTCGACCGTGTCCTGGTGCGCCGAGGGCCGCATGTCGAAATAGACCATGCCGGGGTCGGACATCGTCCCGGAGGCGAGCAGGTCGGCGATGAGCGCGTCGTAGTCGGCCGCGTCGCGCAGGGGCGCGGGCGGCCCCGCGGTGGGCCAGCGGTGCCACGCGAGGGTGCGCGAGCTCGCGTACCCGGTGTCCTGTCCCTTCCAGAACGGCGAGCTGGCCGAGAGCGCGAGGAGCACCGGCAGCCAGGGCGCGCTGTGCTGCATCACCGTGATCGCCGCGTCGCGGTCGGGGACGTCGACGTGCACCTGCGTGCCGCAGATCTGCTGCTCGAAGGCGAGCACCTGGTACTCGTCGCGCATCCGCTCGTAGCGCGGCGAGGCGGTGATGCCCTCGGCCGAGCCGTCGATCAGCGGCACGGTGCCCGCGCCGACCACGCCGAGCCCCCGGCCGTCGGCGATGTGGGCGAGCATCCCGCGCAGGCGCACGAGCTCGGTGCGCAGGTCGGCGAGGTCGTGGGTGGGGCGCGAGTTGGTCTCGATGATCGAGGGCTTGAGCTCCGCGGCGAACGCGTCGCCGTCGAGGGCCTGCAGCTCGTCGAGCAGCTCCGGGACGCGCGGCACCGCCGACCGCGTCTCGAGATCGACGAGGTGGAACTCCTCCTCGACGCCCAGGACGACCTCGGGCGCGGGTGGCAGACGGCGGTCCGACGGTCGCGCTCCCATGTGCGCAAACTACGAGTGGTGTGTCACGGGCGTGTTTCCGAGGTCCTTCCCACGGCCCGCGCGGCGGCCCGCGTCACACCTGCGAGACTGCGCGCGTGCGCGTCTTCCTCGGTTCGGACCACGCGGGGTTCGACCTCAAGGCCCATCTGCTGCGCGAGCTGGCGAAGGCCGGCCACGACGTCGTCGATGTCGGGCCCGTCGAGTACGACCCCGCGGACGACTACCCGCCGTTCTGCGTGGAGACCGGACGCCGGACCGTGGCCGCCGCGGGCAGCCTCGGCGTGGTGATCGGCGGGTCGGGCAACGGCGAGCAGATCGCGGCCAACAAGGTGCCCGGCTGCCGGGCCGCGCTGGCGTGGAGCGTCGAGACCGCGCAGCTCGCCCGGCGCCACAACGACGCGCAGGTCGTGTCCATCGGCGCCCGGATGCACACGGCGGAGGCCGCGACCGAGATCGTCACCGCGTTCCTCGCCGCGCCGTTCGAGGGCGGGCGTCACCAGCGCCGCATCGACATGCTCACCGAGTACGAGCGCACCGGCGAGCCGCCCGCGCTTCCCGAGGACTGACCCGCGTCTGAACCCGCCCGCCCCGGGGTAGGCGGGCCCGGTGCCCGAAGGCCACACCGTCCGGCGTCTCGCGCGGACCCACGCGCGCCGGTTCGTGGGCCACGAGGTGGCCGTCTCCTCGCCGCAGGGGCGCTTCGCCCGCGACGCGGAGCTGGTGGACGGCCGGGTGCTGCGGGCGGCCGACGCGCACGGCAAGCACCTCTTCCACGTCTACGCCGACGACCTCGTCGTGCACGTCCACCTCGGGCTCTACGGCAAGTTCACGATGCACACCGGGGACGTGACGCCGCCGCGCGGCCAGGTGCGGATGCGCCTCGTGGGGCCGACGCACTGGACCGACCTGCGCGGTCCGATCGCGTGCGAGGTGCTCACCGAGGGCGAGGTCGACGGCATCCGCGCGCGGCTCGGCCCCGACCCGCTGCGCGACGACGCCGACCCGGAGGCGGCGTGGGCGCGCATCGGGCGGTCGCGGGCCCCGCTGGCGACGTTGCTCATGGACCAGTCGGTGATGGCCGGCGTCGGCAACGTCTACCGGGCCGAGGTGCTCTTCCGGCACGGGCTGGACCCGCTGCTGCCCGGACGGGACCTCGGGCGGGAGCGCTTCGACGCCGTGTGGGCCGACCTGGTGGTGCTCCTCGCCGACGGAGTGCGTCGTGGCGTGATCGACACCGTGCGTCCCGAGCACCGGGACGGCGGCGGGCGGGAGTACTACGTGTACCGCCGGACGGGGCAGCCGTGTCGGGTGTGCGGCACGGAGGTCCAGCGCCGGACGCACGCCAGCCGCAACCTCTTCTGGTGCCCGGAGTGTCAGGCCGCGACCTGACCGTTACGTTTCGCGCCGCGCGTACGATCCATCACCCAGTGGGGTGACACGTGCGCCGTCCGTGGAGGGGGCAGCGGGCCGCGCGTCCATCCCGTGTGTCCTGTCGGGTGACCGGAGCCCTGGGCTCCCCGAGGAGGTGTGCGTGGCCCGGTCCCGCCCGCGCTGGCAGATGACCACCCGCTCGCGCTTCGCCGTGGTGCTCGGCCTGGCCGGACTCGCCGTCGCCGGCGTGCAGCTGGCGATGCTCTCCGACCCGCCGACCGTGCTGCAGCTGGTGGTGGTCGCGTTCTGGAGCGTGGTGGGCGTGGCCTACCTCGTCTCGGCCGTGGCCCAGCGCCTCCGCGCCCGCCGTCGCCCCACCCCGGCCCCGGTGCCGGCGCCCGCCCCGCTCGACGAGATCGTCCCGGTGCCCGTGCGCCCCGCCCGCCCCCGGCCGCGGGCGGACACCGCGGCGCCGGACCCGCCGTCCGGGCCCGCGCCGGACGAGGGCGCGTCGCCGCCCGCCGAGGCCGCCCCCTCCGAGCCGACCAGGGTCGCCATCCGCGCTCGGCGTGCGGGAGCAACGGGAGCGACGGGAGCGACGGCGGTCCCCGAGCCGGTGACCACCGCAGCGCCCGCCCCGGGGGCCCCGACGCCGGCGCTCCAACCGTCCCCGACGCCCGCTCCGGCCCCGCCGACGCCGGTCCCGACGCCGGCGCCGAAGCCGGCCCCGCAGGCGGCGCCGACGCCGGTCCCGACGCCGGCGCCGAAGCCGGCACCGCAGGCGGCGCCGAAGCCGGCCCCGCAGGCGGCGCCGAAGCCGGCGCCGAAGCCGGCACCGCAGGCGGCGCCGAAGCCGGCCCCTCTGCCCGCACCGACGCCGGCGGCGGCGACCGTGACGTCGACCCCGACGTCGGTCCCGACGTCGACCCCCACGCCGTCGTCTACGGGGTCCCCGGCGCCGGCAGCGACGCTCGCTGCGGTGCCCGCGATGGCCCTCGTGTCGCCGGCCCCCGCACGCCCGACCCCGGCACCCCCGGCTCCGGCACCCCCGGCCCCCGCACGCCCGGGGCCGACGCGCTCGACCCCTGCACGGCCGGCACCTTCGTCCGCGGCCCCCGACCCGTCGCCGCGGCGCGCGGCCGGGCCGACGCCGCGTCCGGCCGCCCCGGCGCCGGAGGAGACGACCGACGCCTTCACCGTCCGTGCGGCGTCCCCGTCCCCGTCCCGGCAGGCCCCGACCGGCGGCGTGCCCGTCCCCGCGGAGTTCGGATCGGCGCTGTCCTTCGGGCCGTCGCGCGCCGCCGCGCCGAGACGTCGCGAGGCCCGCCCCGCCCGGCCCACACCGTCCGGCGGCCTGCCGCGGGTCGGCACGGGACCGATCGGGGAGTCGGGCGGCGAGCGACCGGCGGCGCACCGCCGGAGCGGGGCCCACGCGGCCCCCGACGGCGCCGTGCCGACGCCCCGCGCGCGACACCGGGCCGACGTGGAGGACCCCGTCGCGGCCCGACGCCTCGGCGGGGAGCGGACCCGCGGGCGGCACGCGAGCGACGAGGCGCCGGCCGTCGGTGTCCGCGGTGGCCGGTAGCCTGGGCATCGTCCGGTTCCGGCCACCGAGGAGCGCGATGAGCAAGCGCACCGATCCCACCGAGGGCGTCTCGGAGCCCGACGTCTCGACGCCGCACCGCCCGTGGATCCGCGTGACGACGGTCATCGTGCTCGCCGTGTTCGTCCTCGCCACCCTGGTGAGCGCGCTGCTGTAGCCGCCACCATGTCCGATGTGGACCCGGACGTGCTGGTCGAGCGGCTGCGTGCGGTGTGCCTCGCGCTGCCCGAGGTCACCGAGAAGATCAGCCACGGCTCGCCGAGCTGGTTCGTGCGCAGGATGTTCGTGAGCTGGGTCGGCCGCCACCACGGCGACCCGCACCTCTCGCTCTGGGCGGCCGCGCCCGAGGGCGCCCAGGCCGAGATGGTCGCCGCCGAGCCCGACCGGTTCTTCGTCCCGCCCTACGTCGGGCACCGCGGGTGGCTGGGGATGCGCCTCGACGTCGCCGGCGGCCCGGACTGGGACGAGATCCGCGAGGTCGTCACCGACGCCTACCGGTGCACGGCCCCGCGCCGTCTGGTCGCGCAGCTCGAGACCCACGGCCCTTGACCTCGACCATGGTCGAGGTCGCACGCTCCTGACGTGAGTGACGAGCTGCCGCCCCTGCCCGACGACTGGTCACGCGCCCTCGCCGTGGCCGCGCACCCCGACGACCTCGAGTACGGCACGGCCGCGGCCGTCGCGGCGTGGACCGCGGCGGGCCGGTCCGTGTCGTACGTGCTGGTCACCCGCGGCGAGGCCGGCATGGCCGGCACGCCCCCGGAGAGCGCCGCCGCCATCCGCGAGGACGAGGAGCGGCGCAGCGCCGCGGCGGTCGGGGTGCACGACCTGCGCTTCCTCGGCCACCGTGACGGCGTCGTCACCGAGGGCCTCGACCTGCGCCGTGACCTGGCGAGGGAGATCCGGCGCGCGCGTCCCGAGCTGGTCGTGGTCACGAATCACCACGAGACCTTCGGCCCCGGTATGTGGAACAGCGCCGACCACCGGGCGGTCGGCCGCGCGACACTCGACGCGGTGGGCGACGCCGGCAACGCGTGGATCTTCCCCGAGCTCGTCGACGAGGGCTTCGAACCGTGGCCAGGCGTGCGGCACGTCGCCGTGGCCCACTCGCCGCAGCCCACCCATGCCGTGGACGTGACGGGCTGGCGCGACGCCGCCATCGCCTCCCTGTCGGAGCAGAAGGCCTACCTCGCCGCGCTGGACCCGCGCCCCGTCGCCGAGCAGGCCCGCGACATCGTCCTCATGACCACGGGCGGCGAGGACGGGCCGGTGCAGGTGCGGTTCGAGGTCTTCGGTTAGCCGGTGAACAGCGGGAGCCCGCCGGCCTCGGCGCCGCGACCGTCGACGGGCGGGGCCGCGGTGGCGCTCGGTGGTGTGGTGGCCGGCGGCGGGGCAGCCGCGGCGGGCGCGGCGAGAGCGGCCACCATGCCCAGCGCGTGGCCGCTCGCGGTGGGGGCGCCGGCGAGCAGGGTGTCGGCGCCGGTCAGCGGCGTGAGCCACGGCTCGGGCGCGCAGACCCCGTGCCCGCGGAAGGTGTCGCGCACGTCGACGAAGCGCATCCCGGCGGCGACGGCCCGTTCGGCGAGGACGCCGTCGAGCCGGGTCACCGCGTCGTCGAGGCGCGTGGCGCGGGAGATGTCGGCCGGGCCGGCGGGGCACGCGCGGCCCTCGGCGAGCAACGGGTAGCCGGTGATGCTGACCGCGGCGCGGGGCGCGCGCCGGCGCATGTCGGCGAGGGCGGTGTCCAGGGCACCGGGCAGGGACGCCAGGGCCTGGTCGAAGCGGGCCGCGGCGGCGTCGCACCGCGCGGCGGTGCCGGCGGCCGAGCACGCGGCGGCGAGGGCGCCGAGGCCCGTCGCGTCGGCGCCGACGGTCGCGCTGACGACCTCGGTGGCCGGGGTCAGCGAGGTGAACTGGTCGTTGCCGCCGCCGGTGGACGACGCGCACGCCCGCGAGGTCCAGAAGGTCTCGCCGCCCGCCCGGGCGATCACCGCAGGGTAGGCCAGGACGCTGCGCCGGCACGTGCCCGAGGCGGCCTCGACCCCGCCGGCCGCGGTGCCGGCGGCCCACGAGTCGCCGAGCGCCACCCGGCGGGCGCCGTCGCCGCCGGAGGCGGGGCTCCCGGCGGGCAGCGCCGCGACGGGCACCGCCGGGACCAGGGCCAGCGCCGCGCCCACGAGCACCGCCGCCACGACCGACCGCGTCCGCATCGCGTCACCCCTCCGCCCGAGATCGACGCCGGTCAGTGTCGGCCTCGACACCCACAGGAGGCCGGGACGTCACGCCGTCGCGGCGGCACGATCACCCACACGAGGTGCGCGGAGCGCACGGATCGGTCAGGGCGGGGCGGTCGAGGGCGAACGCGCCGATGGGGTGGCGGGTGGTCCCCGTCGTGGCGAGGTCGGCGAGGATCCGCCCGATCAGCGAGGCGAACGTGAACGCGTGCCCCGCCCCTACGGCGACGCTCACGCGCGGCGTTCCGGGCACCGTGTCGATGACGTCGTGCTGGTCGGGCGCGATCGTGCAGAGGCGGGTCCTCGTGGACAGCTCCGGGCCGCCGAAGCCGGGGAGGTGCTCGGCGAGGAAGGCCTCCTGGCGCTTCCGCCGCAGGGGGTCGGGTTCGTCGGTGCGGGTGTCGGCGGGGACCTCGTGCCCGCCGCTGTGCTGGCCCAGCTTCGTGGCCACCTCGCCGTGCACCGGGAAGCCGTGGAAGTCGTGGAAGTCGTCCGCGCCGTGCCACGTGAACACCGGGAAGCGCGCCGACGAGAAGTCGAGCAGGTTCGGCGTGGCGTAGGAGGTGACCTGCTCCTGGGTGACCGTCAGCGGGAGCCGGATCAGGCCGTCGAGCACCTCGTTGGTGCGGGCGTCGGCGGTGACGACGACGTGCTCGGCGCGGATCACCTCGTCGTCGAGCACGACCTCGACGTGCCCGGCGGTGGGGCGCAGGGCCCGGACGGGGGAGTGCTCGCGGACCTCCGCGCCGTGCCCGCGGGCCAGGGCGACGTGGGTGGCGTCGGCGCGGCGGGCGTCGACGACGCCCGTGCGTCGCTGGTAGAAGGCCTCCTCGGTGCCGTGGAGGTGGAACTGGGGCCAGCGCCGCATCACCCCGCGGGCGTCGAGCAGCTCGAAGTCGACGCCGTGGCGGTCGGCGACGGCCGCGTAGCCGCCGAGGTTGCGGCCCACGGTGGCGAGCCCCAGCCGGGACTCCACGTCCTCGATCACCAGCCCGCCGGTCTCGGCGACCAGCGTCTGCCCGGAGACCCGCTCGAGGTCGCGCCAGGCGGCGTACGCGGCGGGGGCGAGGGCGGCGTAGGCGTCCTGGTGCTGGGCGTAGCGGATGATCCGCGAGTGGTCCTGGCTCGCGCCGTGGTCGTGGCCGAGGGTGTGGCGCTCGAGGACCAGCACGCGGCCCCCCGCCGCGCGGGAGAGCCAGTAGGCGGCGGCGGAGCCGAGGCCTCCACAGCCGACGACGACGTAGCGGTGGTCGGACCGTGATCGAGTGCTGTGCACGGTGATCGCTCCGGGTCGGCGCTGCCGGTGGTGCCCTCACCTTCGCCCGTCACCCCTCCGTGCGGTGTGGATCGGCGATGCGCCCTGCCACTGCTCCCATCAGGGAGGGCTTATGAGCGGTCCGGCGGGGCAGGATCGACCGCATGGACGTCGAGCTGCGCCAGCTGCGGGTGTTCCTCACCGTCGCTTCGGAGCTGCACTTCAGCCGCGCCGCCCGGCGGCTGCACGTCAGCCAGCCCGCGCTGTCGCAGCAGATCCGGGCGCTCGAGAAGACCCTCGGTGCGGCGTTGTTCGACCGCTCGAGCCGCGCCACCGAGCTCACGCCGGCGGGACGGGTGCTCCTGGACGCCGCGCCGCGCGTGCTGTTCGAGGCCGAGCGGGCGCAGTCGCTGGTCACGCAGGCGGCGAACGGGGCGGTGGGGCTGCTCGTCGTCGGGTCGGTGGGCACGGCGCTGGCCTCGATCACCCCGCGCATCCTGCGGGCGATGCGGGCGTCGTTCCCCGACCTGCAGCTCGAGGTCTCCCAGCAGGACACGGCCGCGCAGCTCGTCGCGCTCGCCGACGGCCGTCTCGACGTGGGCGTGGTGCGGGCGGCGTCGCCGACGGCGACGGTGGCGGTCGAGCACCTCGTCTCCGAGCCACTGCTGGCCGCGCTGCCGGGCGACCACCCCCTCGCCGGGGAGGACGAGATCGACCCCGCGGCCCTGGCCGAGGAGCCCTTCGTGCTCTGGCCGCGCCCGCTGGGCCGGGCGTTCTTCGACATCATCACCGCGTACTGCCGCGACCACGGTTTCAGCCCGCGGATCGTCGCCGAGGGCGCGGACATCGAGACCCAGCTCGGGCTCGTCGCCGCCGGGCTGGGCGTGTCGCTGCAGCCGGCCTACTACGCGAACCTGCGCCCGCCCGGCGTGGTGTTCCGCCCGCTGTCGGGCGAGGTCCCGATGGTGTCGCTGCAGGTCGCCTGGCGCCGCAACGACCACTCGCCGGCCGTGGCGCACTTCGTCGACGCGGCCCGCGCCTCCGCCCCGTGAGAGCGGCCCGGCTGTAGCCGGGAAATCCGCTCACATGGGTCACCAGGGCACGTGCTCGCCGTCCTGGAGGAACGAGCCGGAGGGGAACGAGGCGGGGTAGCGGACTACCTCGACGATCCCGGCCGCGCCGTCGGCCACCGGGCGCCCGCTCGGGCCTCCCATGTCGGTGGCGGTCCAGCCCGGCGACACGGCGTGCACCGCGATGCCGTCGCGGGTCAGCGCGTCGGCGAACACCCGGGTCAGCGCGTTGACCCCGGCCTTCGACACGCTGTAGGCGGGTGAGGTCGCGCCCATCCGCGTCAGCGAGCCCAGCCCACTGGTGACGTTGACGATCACCGGTTCGTGCCCGGCGCGCAGCAGCGGGACGAACGCCTGCGTGAGCCGCCAGGGCGCGAGCACGTTCGTGCGCCACGCGCCGTCGGCGATCTCGAGGTCCTCGACCACGGGGTCCGAGCCCGCGTCGTAGTGCGCCGCGGCGTTGTTCACGAGGGCGTCGAGGTGCCCGTGCCGGCGGTCGACGGCCTCCACCGCGGCCTGCACCGACTCGGGGTCGGTGACGTCGAGGGTCAGCGGCCAGGCGTGCTCGCCCAGCTCCTTCGCCACCGATGCGCCGGCCTGGGCGTCGCGCGCCGCGACCACCGCGGTGCAGGGCTCGTCGCCCGTCACGAGCTGGCGGGCGATCTCCGGGCCCAGCCCGCGGCCGCCGCCGGTTACGAGGACGACGCGCTCGCGGTTGCGTTCGCTCATGGGAGAGGTGGTGCCCGCCGCGTGGACAGCGCACGCGTGAGGTGGACACCTCAGGACCGAGAAACGGCAGCGCGCTCCCACTTCGCGTACGGTCGAGCCATTCCGAGCAGGGGAGCGGCGATGAGCACCACGAGCGGGACCCCCACGATTCCCCGCCACATGCAGCGCGACCGGTTCGCCCCGGTCCCCGAGACGCAGGCCGCCCGCGACGAGCCGGGGCTCCCGACGATCCGCACCGCGTTCGGCACGACGGCCCGGCTCGTGACGCGCCACGCCGACGTGCGCGAGGTGCTCGGCGACGCCGAGCGCTTCTCCAACGCCTCGATGCCGCCGCTGCCCCTGCCGGACGAGGAGTCCGTGGAGGACCGCCGCGCCGGGCAGCTGCTCCTGCAGGACCCGCCCGAGCACACCCGGCTGCGCCGCCTGCTCACCGGCGAGTTCACCGTCAAGCGCATCCGCCGCCTCGAGCCGCGCATCGCCGAGATCGTCGACGACCATCTCGACGCGATGGCCGCCGCGGGCCCGCCGGCCGAGCTCGTCAGCGCGTTCGCCCTGCCCGTGCCCAGCCTGGTGATCTGCGAGCTGCTCGGCGTCCCGTACACCGACCGCGGCGAGTTCCAGGGCCGCGCGGCCCGCCAGCTCGACGTCAGCCGTCCGCTCGAGGAGCGCGGCCGCCTCGCGGTCGAGGGTCGCGAGTACATGGGCGAGCTGGTCGACCGCGCCCGCGCCGAGCCGGGCGAGGACATGCTCGGCATGCTCGTGCGCGAGCACGGCGACGACCTCACGCGCTCCGAGCTCATCGGCGTCGCGAACCTGCTGCTCATCGCCGGCCACGAGACGACGGCCAACATGCTGGGGCTCGGCACGCTCGCCCTCCTCCGGGCGCCCGACCAGCTCGCCCGTGTCCGCGACGAGCCCGACGCCGTCGCGCCGGCCATCGAGGAGTTGCTGCGCTTCCTGTCGGTGGTGCACTCCGGCGTGCCGCGGACCGTCCGCCACGACACCACGGTCGGCGGCACGCCCGTCGCCGCCAGGGAGCTGCTGGTCCTGAGCCTGCCCGCCGCCAACCGCGACCCCGCGGCCGTCACCGACCCCGACGAGCTCGACGTCACCCGCACGGTCGCCCCGCACCTGGCCTTCGGGCACGGCGTGCACCACTGCCTCGGCGCCCCGCTGGCCCGCGCGGAGATGGCGGTGGCGTTCCCCGCCCTGTTCCGGCGCTTCCCCCCGCTCGCGCTGGGCATACCGTTCGACGAGATCGAGTTCCGCTCGGCCACCGTGGTGCACGGGCTGCGCGCGCTGCCCGTCACCTGGTGATCCACCACCACCCGAGGAGGACCATGCGCATCGAGGCCAACCGGGACGTCTGCATCGGCGCCGGCAACTGCGTGCTCGCCGCCGAGGACGTCTTCGACCAGGACGACGAGGCCCTGGTCGTCGTGCTCGAGGAGCACCCGTCGGACGACCAGGTCGCCGAGGTGCGCAACGCCGTGGCGCAGTGCCCGTCGGGAGCCCTGGGCCTCGTCGAGGACTGAGCGACCGATCGCGCACGACCGGTCACCACCGGTACCCTCTGCCCGATGTCCGTGACGTCCGGTCCGACGTCCGGCCCGCTGACCCGTGCGGACCGGCCGCTGCGCGCCGACGCGGCCCGCAACCACGCCGCGATCCTCGCCGCCGCCGGTGCCGCCCTCGCGGCGTGCGGGCCGGACGTCTCGCTGGAGGAGGTCGCGCGGCGGGCGGGCGTCGCCCCGTCGACGCTCTACCGACGCTTCGCCGGGCGCGACGAGCTGGTGGCCGCCGTGCTCGAGGACCACGTCGCCGCGTCGGTGGAACCGCTGCTCGCGCGGGCGGCCGAGGTGGCCGACCCGTGGGAGGCGATCGCCGGGGTGCTCGAGGGGCTCGTCGACGACGTCACCCGCCACCGCGCCCTGCTCACCGCCGCCTCGGCCACCGGGGCGTTCACCCCCGAGCTCGCCGCGCGCACGCTCGCCCCCCTCGGCGAGCTGCTGCGGCGCGCCCAGGCCGCCGGCGTGGTGCGCGCGGACCTGGAGCCCGAGGACCTGCCGACCGTCGTGCACATGGCCGTCGTGACCGCCGACCCCCGTCGCTTCCTCGGGCTGCTGCTCGATGCGCTCCGCGCACGTGAGTGAATCGGGTCGTGATGACGACCCGGATCGCTCACGAGGCGAAGCCATGAGATGGACGGTGCACGGTGACGGTCGCGCGCCGGCGCCCGGCGAGGTGGTGCGGCCCGACGAGCGTCTCTCGTGGGGGCGCACGGCGGGCCTCGGCGCCCAGCACGTGCTGGCGATGTTCGGGGCGACGTTCGTCTTCCCCGTGCTCATGGGCCTCGACCCGAACCTCGCGATCCTGCTCTCCGGGCTCGCGACGATGCTGTTCCTGCTGATGACGCGCGGGCGGGTGCCCAGCTACCTCGGCACGAGCGCCTCGTTCGTCGGCGTCGTGGCCGCGGTGCGCGCCGACGGCGGCACCCCCGCGGAGATCACGGGGGCGATCGCGGTGTGCGGCGTCGTGGTCGCCCTCGTCGGGCTCGCGGTGCACCTCGGCGGGGCACGGACGGTGTCCGCGGTGCTGCCGCCGGCGGTGACGGGCGCGGTCGTGCTGCTCATCGGCTTCAACCTGGCCCCGGTCGTCGCGGGCACCTACTGGCCGCAGGACGAGGCCGTCGCCCTGGTGACCATGCTCGTGGTCATGGTCACCGCCGTGGCCGGGCGCGGGATGCTCGGTCGGCTGGGCGTGCTGGTCGGCCTCGTCGTCGGCTTCGGGCTCTCGCTGCTGCTCGACGCGGTGCTCGGGCCGATCACCGCGCCCGACGCGTCCGGGGTCGTGTCCGCCCACCCGCGCGTGGACCTCTCCGGGGTCACCGATGCGCCGTGGATCGGGCTGCCGCTGGGGACGCCGGACGCGCCGGGCCTGCACATGCCCGCGTTCAGCGCCTCGGCGATCCTCATCGTGGTGCCGGTGGCCATCGCGCTGATCGCGGAGAACACCGGGCACGTCAAAGCCGTCGCCAGCATGACCCGGGAGGACCTCGACCCCTACCTGGGACGGGCACTGGCCGCCGACGGCATCGCCACCGCGGTGGCGGGCGGCGTCGGGGGCTCGCCGACCACCACCTACGCCGAGAACATCGGAGTGATGGCCGCGACGCGGGTCTACTCGACCGCGGCGTACTGGGTGGCGGCACTGGTCGCGGTGGCGATCGGGTTCTGCCCCAAGTTCGGGGCGGTGGTGGCCGCGACACCCGGCGGGGTGCTCGGCGGCATCACGGTCGTGCTCTACGGGATGATCGGCCTGCTCGGCGCGCGTATCTGGGTGGAGAACCGGGTCGACTTCGCCCGCCCGGAGGTCCTCGTCCCGCTCGCGGCCGGGATCGTCATCGGCATCGGGGACGTCGCGCTGTCGGCCGGCGGCGGATCGTTGTCGGGGATCGCCCTGGGCACGATCGTCGTGGTCGTCGGCTACCACCTGCTCCGCCGCCTCGCGTCCGATCGCGCCGAGGAGCGTCCCGGTCTCGGGGCCGACGCGGCCGCGGAGGACCGGCCGCCACGCTGACAGGGGGCCGGCTCCGGCACGCTGGCCGGGCGGGTCCCGGTGGCGATTCCGGCGCCACCGGGACCCGCCCACCTGCCCGTTGATCCCGTCCCGGTCCCCCGAGGACCGGGACGGGGCTAGAGCAGGCCGTCGACGACGTCGCCGACCGCGTCGCTGCCCAGCACGCCGCCGACCGCGCCGCCGACGCCCCCGAGGAGGCCGCCGACGCCGCCCGCGAGCTCGCCGCCCGCGCCGACCAGGCCGGTCACCAGACCGCCGCGGTCCCCGGTGGTGCTCCCGGTGGTGGTGTCGTCCTCGTGGGCGTGCGACTCGGTCGCGCTCGCCACACCGGACAGGCCGAGGCTGCCGGCACCGACGAGGGCGGTGGCCGCGGCCAGGCGCTGCAGTCGGGTCATGGTGATCTCCTCTCGTTCGTCGCCGCGGTGATCGCGGCAGGGAGGAGTCTCCCGGGTCGCTGAACGAGGATTCATCGAGGGTGCGTTCAGTGAACACACGCTCGATCAAGCGTACGGCCGACCGCCGACCTGCGGTCGGCGCAACGCCGCACGGCACCCGGGTGCCCGGAACACTCGACGGGATGATGAGTCGCTCGTTGGAGTGAAACTTCATGGGTGGAGTTCACGGTGCGCGACATCTCCTGGTCGGGCCCCGATCACGGCGCGTCGAGAACGATGACGACCTTCCCCAGCGCGTGCCCGTCCTCCACGCGCGCCACCGCGTCGGCCGCCCGCGCGAAGGGGACGACGGTGCGCACCCAGGGGTCCAGCCCGCCCGCCGCCACCCGGGCGGCGAGGGCGTCGAGCACCGCCGTGCTGCGGTCGCGCGGCACGTCACGGCCGCCGAGCTCGGCCACCAGCGACTTGTCGGCGACCGAGAACAGCCGGCCGGGCGGGGCCAGCCCGGCCACCGCGCGCAGCGCCTCGCCTCCGACCAGGTCGAACACGCCGTCGACGCCGTCCGGGGCCGCCTCGCGCACCCGTGCGGCGACACCGTCGCCCCCGACGACCGGGACGACACCGAGCCCCGCGAGCAGGTCCTGCTTGGCGGCGCCCGCGGTGCCGACGACCCGCAGGCCCCGGGCGCGGGCGAGCTGCACCGTGGGCAGGCCGACCCCGCCACCGGCGCCGTTGACCAGCAGCGTGGCGCCCGCGGGCAGCGCGAGGGCCTCGAGGGCGTCGTACGCGGTGCCGGCGGCCACCGGGAGCGCGGCCGCGTCCTCGGGCGAGACCGCCGCCGGCCGGTGCGCGGCGAACGACGCGGTGACCAGCGCCTGCTCCGCCCAGCCGCCGACCATGCCCGGGCACCCGCCGAACACCTCGTCGCCGGGAGCGAAGGCCGTCACGCCCTCGCCGGCGGCCACCACCGTCCCGGCGACCTCGCGGCCCAGCACCGCGGGCCCGGTGACGTCGTACTCGCCCCGGCGCATCCGGATGTCGCCGGGGTTCACCCCCGCCGCCCGCACCTGCACCAGCAGCCGGCCGGGCCCCGGCTCGGGCACGGGGACGTCGAGGAAGGCCTGCTGCGCGGGGCCGCCGACCCCGAGGAACCCGAACGCGCGCACCCCGTGTTCCTACCCGGTCCCACCCGACGGGGCCGGTTGTGCGGGCCCCGGGTCCGGGCACCCGCGGGGATGACGTCCAGCACCGGCTACGACGACCTCTGGAGCGAGTTCCACCGCGTGGTGAACATGGACTCGCGCGAGCTGGAGCGCTGGCTGCTCACCGAGGAAGCGACCGAGGACGCGGACTTCGTTCCCGGCGAGCGGATGCCGCCGACGGGCGCGGAGGTGCTCGCGATCCTCGGCAAGCGCAAGACCGACCTCGACGACCACGACCTCGAGGTGATGCAGCGGGTCGTCGACATCGTCCACCAGGAGCGCGGCGAGGACCTCGAGCCCGATGCCGGGGACTCCGCGCAGTGGCGCCGCTTCCTCATGACCATGGGCCACGACCCGCTGCGGCCGGCCGGCGACCGGCGGACGGACCGTTAGACGCGTCGGCGGCGGGACCGCATGGCCGTGACGAGGGCGGTGGCGGCGGCGCCGAGGAGGCAGAGTCCGGCGAGGGCCAGCAGGTAGGCCGCGAGCCAGACGTGCTTGAACACCTCGAAGTACCCGTCGCCCGCCACGGCCACCACGACGAGGGCCAGCGCGGTGGACGCGGCGAGGCCGGCGGCGAGCGACCAGCGTCCCGCGGCGCCCTGCCACCGCGCGGTGGCGGCGGCGAGGAGCGCCACGACGACCAGCGCGGACGGGAGCCACGGCGGGCGACGCGTGGCGTCGAGGACCTGCGCGAGGTCGGGCTGGCGCGCTCCCGCCCAGCCCGGGTGGCCCGAGGGCGCCGAGGGGTTCGCCGGCGACGCGGGCAGGGAGTCGAGGTAGGGAAGGTCGGCGAGCGTCGTGGCCTGCAACCCCACTCCCACCGCGCGGGCGGCCGCCGTCGGGTGCTCGGCGAGCAGCACCAGCGCGGCCGCGCGGGTCTCCGCGGGCCGGCCGAGGATCGCGCCCTCCCACCACGGCACGCCGTCGGGACGCGGGGGACCGTTGAAGTAGCCGTTGCCCGTGAGCCGCGCCGCGTCGGGCGGCAGGCCCAGGGGTGCGGTGGCGGAGGGCCCGACCTCGAGCAGCACCGTCGTGAAGACCAGGTTGTGGGCGTTGACGGCGGCGTAGAACTGCTGCTGGCGCTCGAGGGCGTCCACGACCGGCGCGACGGCCAGCAGGGCGGTCACCACCGCCAGCGCGGGACCCACCCGCCGCGGCCGCCGCACCCCGACGGCGGTGAGAGCGCACACGAGCACCGCGGCGGCCAGCACCGGCACGTAGGCCACCTTCGCGGTCGTCGCGACCAGCCCCCCGGCCGCGGTGAGCACGAGGGCCACGACGCGGGCCGCCCGGTGCTCGCGCCGCGTCACGAGCACGGCGGCGACGCCCACCGCCGTCGTCAGGCTGCCGAGCAGGCCGGCCGGCTCGCTGTAGGTCGAGACGAAGAACCGCGAGAAGGTGGCCGCGGCCAGCGGCAGCGCCGGCACGGCCACCACCAGGGCCTGCCGGCGGCCGGCCGCCGACGCGGCCCACGCCCCGAGGCCGACGACCATGCCCACGAGCACGGCGTAGGTCCAACCGAGGATCGCCGGCGACCAGGTGTCGCCGGCGAACCACGTCGTGATCCGGGTGATGACGAGCGCGGACGACGGGACCGGGCCGGGACAGGTCGGCGGCCCGACGGCGAAGTCGGTGGTCCACCCGCCGCGCCAGCTCGCGTACCCGTCCGCGGTGAGCGGGGTGAGTCCGGCGCCGCAGAAGAGGCGGTAGCCGTCCCCGTTGTCCTCGACGCCCAGCGGGCTCCCGGAGGGCAGGCGCAGCGCGAGGACCACGAGCAGGGCCGCGGCGAGGCCGCCGGCCGCGCCGAGGAGGACGCGGTCGCGGGGACGGGGGCCGGTCGCCGTCGCGGTCATGTCGCCGTCATGATGCCCGAGGGCCCGGGGGAGCCGGCCGGGCCGGGCCCGCGGCCGGACGGCGTCAGTCGCTCGTGTCGACGTTCTGGTCGATGATCGTCTGGCGCTCGGGGGTGATCCACAGGATCACGCGCTCGGACTTGATGGCCTCGGGCGGGTAGTCGCCGCCGATGTAGCGCTGCGCCAGCTCGTCGATGTGGCGGCGGGCCTCGTCCCCGGTGGTGGTGCGCTCCACCCGCCCGCGGACCTCGGCGTAGCGGTACGGGTCGTCCTCGTCGCGGATGAGCACCGTGACCCGGGAGTCCCGCTGAAGGTTCTCGTAGCGCTTGCGGTGGGTCTCGGTGTTGAGCACCAGCGACCCGTCCTTGATGCCCACCCAGAGGATCTGCGTCTGGATGCGGCCGCTGGGCAGCAGCGTCGAGACCGCGGCGAAGTTGCGGCCCTTCGTCGCCAGCTCCTCGGTCATGGGGTGCAGCTCGGTTCCGTTGCGGGTGTCGGCCATCCACGCGGCTACCCGCGCGATGGCGCGATCACCCCGCCCGCGCGCGGTGCAGGTCGAGCAGCAGCGCGATCTCGGCCCCGTGGTGGAGCAGCTCGCGGTTGATGTGCAGCACCAGCAGGGCCATGGGTTCGTCGGCGTACGGGCCCTCGCTGGGCCCGCACGGCGCGGCCAGCCCGTCCTCGCCGAGCGCGCGGACCCCCGCCGTCCACGCCGCGTACGCCTCGTCGAACTGGGCGATCGCCCCGCGGGCGGTGGCCGCGTAGTGGTGGCTGCCGTAGTCGACCGGCGGCCCCCCGAAGTGGCCGGCGACGCGCATTGCGAGGACGCCCACGATGAGGTGGCCGAGCCGCCAGGCGACGGTGGTGACCGGGGGCGGGTCGGGCTCGGGGTAGGCGAAATCGATCACCATCTCGCCGGCGCCCGCCGCCATCGGCGTCACGGCCCGGTCCCGGGGGCGCACGCTCCACGCGCCCGGCGCGGGCTCCCACAGGTACTGCTCGTCGGTGAGGCCGTCCAGGCGCGGGCGCAGGTACTCCCGCCACTGCCAGTCGGCCTGCTCGCGCACCAGCGCGTTCCACTCCAGCGCCATGGCTCCTCCTCGTGATGGTGCCCGCGACGGTAGGGCCGGGGTCCGACAGCGGCACCCGCCGTCACCCCTCCCCTCGGGCAGGTCCTCGCGGCCGACAGCACGGGCCGCACCCCGTGTGGTCGGCCGCACACTGTGTGCTGCTGATCACGGCGGAGGAGGATCCACACCATGGGCAGGACGATCGACGGCTCCGGGATCGACGGTGTGCTGCAGGCGGCGGTCGACGCGGGGCACGTGCCCCACGCCGTGGCCGTCGCCGCGGACGCCGACGGCGTGTTCTACGAGGGCGGCGCCGGCCCGCGGGTCGTGGGTGAGGACTCGGAGACGGTTTCCGGCGGCACCCACTTCCGGATCATGTCGATGACCAAGATGGTCGCGACCACCGCCGCGCTCCAGCAGGTCGAACGCGGCGAGCTCGACCTCGACGCGCCGGTGGACACCTACCGGCCCGAGTTCGCCGGGATCCAGGTGCTCGAGGGCTTCGACGGCGACACCCCGCGGCTGCGGGCGCCGGCGAGCCGGGCGACGGTCCGGCAGCTGGTCACGCACACCTCCGGTCTGAGCTACTGGTTCTGGAACGCCGACCTGGTGAAGTACGAGCAGGTCACCGGCCTGCCGAACGTGGTGCCCGGTGACCGGCGGGCGCTGTTCGCGCCGATGGTGGCCGACCCGGGCACGCGCTTCGAGTACGGCATCAACACCGACTGGCTCGGCCTGGTCGTCGAGACCGTGGCGGGCGCGACGCTCGACGTCGTGATCAAGGAGAACGTCACCGGCCCGCTCGGCATGGACGAGACGATGTTCCTGCTCGACGACGGGCGGCAGGGCAACAAGTCCCCGGTGCACGTCCGTGGCGAGGACGCCCGGTGGACGTCGGCGGGCAACGTCCTCCCGGACGAGCCCGAGTGGTGGCCCGCCGGCCACGGCCTGCACTCCACGCCCCGCGACTACATCCGCTTCCAGCGGGCGCTCCTGCGCGGCGGCGAGCTCGACGGCGCGCGCATCCTGCACCAGGAGACCGTGGACGCCGCGTTCTCGGACCAGCTCGGCGGGCTCCCGATGCCCACCGAGATCGCCTCGGCCGACCCGGCGACCACCGACACGCTGCACCTCGGCCCGGGCTGGACGTGGGGCTACGGCCTCCTGCTCAACACCGACGACGTCCCCGGTCGGCGGCGGGCCTGGAGCGGCGCGTGGGCCGGGCTGCTCAACACCCACTTCTTCATCGACCGCACCACCGGCATCTGCGCCTCGATCTACACCAACTCGCTGCCGTTCATCAGCGAGCACGAGGCGTGGAAGCTCTACGGCGACTTCGAGTCGGCGCTCTACGCGGCGCTGTAGCCCTCCCCGAGGCGGACGGCGAGGGCGACCACGTCGTCCTCGCCGGGGGAGAGCTCGGCGACCACCCGCTCGGGCAGCGTCGCCACGTCCTCGTCGCGGAGGCGTGCGAGCGTCCCCAGCAGGCGGTCGGTGCCGGCGTCGAGGTCCCCGCCGCGGCGTTCGACCAGCCCGTCGGTGTGCAGGAACAGCAGCGACCCCTCGGGCACCGGTTCGCGGGCGTCCGCGCGGGGCCGGGGGAGCAGGTGCGGGAAGCCGAACATCGGGTCGCACCCGGCGAGCAGGCGCGGCGGCCGTCCCGGCGCCACGAGGATCGGGGGCGGGTGGCCGGCGTTGCTCCAGGTCAGCATCGTCGTCCCGTCGGGGGCGCGGCGGAGGTGCGCGAGCACCAGCGTCCCGCGGGCCCGCGGTCCGACCGTCTCGTTGGCGTCCTCGAACGCCGCGACGACCTGCGACGGCGCGCGTCCGGCCCGGTCCCACGCGGCCTGGCGCAGCATCGAGCGGACCTGTCCCATCTCGGTGGCCGCCGACAGCGTGTGACCGGCGATGTCGCCGACGGAGAGGACGAGGACGTCGTCGCCGCCCTCGCTGCCGTCACCGGCCGCGGGCAGGCGCACGACGTCGTACCAGTCGCCGCCGACGTCCTCCCGCGCGTCGGCCGGGGCGTAGTGCGCGGCCATCGCCAGGCCGTCGACCCGGGGCAGCGTCGTGAGCATCGCGCGCTGGAGGGTGTGGGTGGCCGTCGTGCGGTGCTGGAGCTGCTGCCGAAGACGCACGTCGAGCTCGTCGCGCCGGCGGCGCTCGCGCTCGGCGTCGACGGTCGCGAGGCGGAGCCGCAGCGCCACCGAGCACATCCGCGCCAGGTCCTCGAGGGCACCGAGCTGCGCCGGGTCCCAGCGACGCGGCACGTGGTCGATCGCGCACAGCGAGCCCAGGACGTTGCCGGCGGCGTCGGTCAGGGGGAAGCCGGCGTAGGCGACGACCGCGAGGTCCCGGACGGCGCCGTTGTCGGCGACGAGCTCGTGCTCGCGGGCGTCCTCGACGATCAGCGGCTGCGCGGTGAGCACCACGTGCTGGCAGAACGAGTGGGTCAGGGGGGTCCGCCGCTCCCACGACACCGGCTCGGGCAGGCCCGCGGCTCCGGGGAAGACCTGCTCGTCGGGGCGCACGAGCGACACCAGCGCGATGGGCACCCCGAGCCAGCGCCGCACCCGCCCGGCGAACAGCTCCATGTCGGGGTCCGGGTCCGCCGAGAGCCCCGCGTCGGCGAGAGCCCGGAGGCGTGCGGGGTCGGTGAGGTCGAGGCAGGCCGCGGCGGTGAGGCCGTCCGCGTGGAGAGCCGCCGTGCGAGAAGTGCCCATGCGGCCGAACCCCCCGGTGGTGGAACGGTGCGGTCGGGCCGTCGCCGAGGGCCCGACGAGGCGCGGCCGGGCACCCGCACCGTCCCGATGCCCGGAGGACCGAGAGTACGTCACGAACGGTCGTGTCCTGCCGATCGGCGACCTCGTCCTCGCCCTCCTCGACAGCACGACGGGCGCCCCGTCGGCGATGTCCGCGGCACCGCCGACGAGGCGCCCGGTCAGGATCACGGGCGCCCGATGTGCGCCTCCGGCGCGCGGAAGGAGACGCCCGTGAGCTCCTCGGAGACGCGCCACACGCGCTCGGCCTCCGCGGTGCTGCGCAGCGGGGCGTAGAGCGCCTGCTCCGCGGGCCGCCCGCCGAGGTGGCCGAGGCCGGCGGGTCCGTAGAAGTGCCCGCCACGTGCGTCGGGGGAGGTCGCGGCGTAGAGGGCGGGGAGCCCGGCGCTCTCGGCGGTCCCGACCAGGATGCCGCGGGCGGACAGGGCCCCGATCACCTTCCGGCCCCGCACCTGCTCGTCCCGTCCGATCTCCGGCCGTGCCTCGAGCAGGCTCGTCGGCGCGATCCCCGGGTGCGAGACGTTGCTGGTGATGCCCCAGCCACCGGCCCGGCTGCGCCGGTCGAGCTCGAGCCCGAAGAGACCGATCGCGATCTTCGACTGACTGTAGGCGCGCATCCCGTCGTAGGAGCGCACCCAGCCCAGGTCGTCCCAGTTGATCGTGCCGCGGCGCGCGGCGACGCTGATCTGCGAGGTCACCCGGCCGCGGCCGGCGCGTAGCAACGGCAGCAGGTGGGCGACCAGGGCGACGTGACCGAGGTGGTTGGTGCCGAACTGCAGCTCGAAGCCGTCGGCGGTGGTCTGCCGGTCCGGCGGGGTCATGACGCCGGCGTTGTTGATCAGGAAGTGGATCGGCCGGTCCTCCTCGCGCAGGGTCGCGCCGAGCGCGGCGACGGAGGCGAGCGAGGACAGGTCGAGCGCGCGCAGCGACACGGCCGCCCCGCGGACCCGCTCGCGGATCGCGGCGACCGCCGCCTCGCCCTTGCGCGGGTTGCGGACCGGCAGCACCACCTCGGCGCCGGCCGCGGCGAGCCGCGTGGCGATCCCGAGGCCGATGCCGTCGCTGGCGCCGGTGACGACGGCACGCCTGCCGGCGAGGCTCGGGACGGTGATGTCGGGGGTGCGGGGCATGGGTTCCTCCTGGGGTTCGTGATCGGGCGTGACGGCGCCGGACTCAGACGGCGTCCGGTGCGGTGGCGGGGGAGGTGACGGGAGAGGCGGTGACCGGAGAGGAGGTGACGGGAGAGGAGGTGACGGGAGAGGAGGTGACGGGAGAGGAGGTGACGGGAGAGGAGGTGACGGCGCGGCGGGCCGCGACGAGGGTGAAGGCGGCCAGCACGGCGAAGGCGGGTGCGGCGGCGATCCCGAGTGCGGCCAGGACGGCCGGCTGGTCGGCGACGTAGAACGCGATCCGGAGGACGGCGTTGACGGCGTGCACCCCCGCGCCGGCCAGGGTGGTGATGCTGTAGACGTGCAGCAGCGGGGCGTGGCCGCGCCAGTCCTGCGGTCCGCCGACGAGGCGGTTGAACAGCAGCCCGGTCACCGGCCGGCGCACGAGCACCGAGCCGAGGAACAGCAGCCCGAGCCCGACGGGGAGCAGCGCCGGGAGCAGGAAGAAGGCGCGTGCCTCACCGGAGAGGGCGGCGACGAGCGCGCACACCCCGGCGACGAGGAGGCCGATCAGCGCGCCCCGCAGGGACTCGCGGCGGGCGAGCCGGATGCCGAACGCCACGGGCGAGCTCACCGCGAGGGCGACGAAGGCCCAGGTCAGCCCGCCGAGGGCGTCGGCCACGACGAACGCAACGGCAGGTGCGGCCGCAACGAGGATCCCGGTCGGTCCACCGGACCGCGCGAGCGTCCGGCGCAGGGTCGCGGCGAGGGTGACCGGCTCGTCGTCGGCGATCCGGTCGGTGGTCCGGTCGGTGATTCGGCCGGTGAGTCGCTCGGGCGGGCCGATCGTGGCGGGGTCGTTCGTCATGGAGCGCTCCTTGTCGTCGGTGGGGAGGTGCCGTCGAGATTTGCGCGCTGCCGGGAGGGGAGCCACGGCCTGCTGATCCGTGGCTCGCGGGGCCGTCACTGCGGTCCGAGGGGTGGATCGCCGATCCGTGGCTGAGGGCGGCGCCGCCGCGGTAGGAACGGGGCACATCGGACGGGAGGGGCGCGTCGTGATCGACCGGGCCGGCTTGGCGGAGTTCCTGCGGCGCCGACGGGAGTCGCTGCAGCCCGAGGACGTCGGCCTGCTGCGCGGGCCGCGGCGCCGGACCAGCGGGCTGCGGCGCGAGGAGGTCGCGGCGCTGTGCCACATGTCGACCGACTACTACGCGCGCCTCGAGCGGGAGCGCGGCCCGCAGCCGTCCGAGCAGATGATCGCCTCGATCGCGCAGGGGCTGCACCTCGCCCTCGACGAGCGCGACCACCTGTTCCGGCTCGCCGGGCACCACCCCCCGCTGCGGGGCCCGGCCAGCGAGCACATCAGTCCCGGCCTGCTGCGCATCCTCGACCGGCTGACGGACACGCCCGCGGAGATCGTCACCGAGCTGGGGGAGACGCTGCGCCAGAGCCCCCTGGGGGTCGCGCTCACCGGCGACGCGACCGCCTATACCGGCCCGGCGCGCAGCCGCGGCTACCGGTGGTTCACCGACCCCGCCTCCCGCACGCTGTACGCGCCCGAGGAGCACGAGTTCCTCTCACGCATGTACGCCTCGGGCCTGCGGGGGCTCGTCACCCTGCGCGGTCCCGACTCGAGGGCGGCGCACCTCGCCGACCAGCTGCTCGCGCAGAGCGAGGAGTTCCGGCGGCTGTGGGAGTCCCACGAGATCGGCGTCCGGCCACACGACGTCAAGCGCTTCGTCCACCCCGAGGTCGGGGAGCTGGAGCTGAACTGCCAGACGCTGCTCGACCCGGAGCAGTCGCACCGGTTGTTCGTCTACACCGCGGTGCCGGGCAGCGAGAGTCACGAGAAGCTCCAGCTGCTGTCCGTCATCGGCGCCCCGGGGGTCCGGCCGGAGGCGCGGTCACGGCCGTGACGTGCCGGGTGAGGATCTCCGGACCGTGGTCGGTGACGGCGACGGTGTGCTCGATGTGGGCGGCGCGGCTGCGGTCCGCGGTGCGCAGGGTCCAGCCGTCGGGGTCCTCGACGTAGGCGTCGGTCCCGCCCGTGATCAGCATCGGTTCGAGCGCGAGGACCAGGCCGGGGCGCAGCCGCAGCCCGCGCCCGGGTCGGCCCTCGTTGGGGACGTGCGGGGCCTCGTGCATCTCGCGGCCGATGCCGTGCCCGCCGTGGTTCTCCATGAGCCCGTAGCCGCCGCTGCGGGCGACCCTCCCGATCGCGTGGGCGACGTCGCCGAGTCTCGCGCCCGGCTGGGCGGCGGCGACACCGGCGTCGAGGGCGGCCCGGGTGGTGGCGATCAGCGCTTCGTCGCTGCGGGTGACCCGCGGATCGGGGTGCTCGCCGACGATGAACGAGACGGCGGCGTCGCCGCTCCAGCCGCGGTAGCGGGCCCCGCAGTCGACGGAGACCAGGTCGCCCGGGGCGAGGGTGTACGACCCGGGGATGCCGTGCACGACCGCGTCGTTGACGCTGATGCAGGTCACGCCGGGATAGGGCGAGGGTGCCGAGCTCGGATGGTGGCCCAGGAAGAGCGCGTCGGCGCCGGCCGCGGCGATGACCTCGGCGGCCACGGCGTCCAGCTCGTCGAGGCGGACGCCGACGTCGGCCGCGTCCCGGGCGGCGGCCAGGGCGGCGGCGGTGATCCGGCCCGCCTTGCGCATCAGCTCGATCTCGCCGGGGGTCTTCAGTTCGATCACGGCACGGTGCTCCACGACTCGGGATAACTATCCCGGTATTACTATCACGCCCATGGTCCGCGTGCCGTTGACTCCCCAGGAGCGCGATCGAGGCCGTCGTCTCGGCGAGGTGCTGCGCGAGGCGCGCGGCTGCCGGTCCATGACCTCGGTGGCGGCCGCGGTCGGCATGCCGGTGGAGACGCTGCGCAAGATCGAGTCCGGACGCGTGCCGACGCCGGCGTTCTTCACGATCGCCGCCCTGGCGGGCGAGCTGGCGCTACCGCTCCACGAGCTGGTCGAGGCCTGCGAGTCGGCGCCGGGGGAGCACCCGAGGACGGCGTGAGCTCGTCACCGACGGGGTGAGCGGGGGATCGATCCGGTGCGGTCCGGCCCGGCGATGCCCGGCAGTACGGTGGCGATGCGGCACGAGCCAGGACCTGAGCTTTCCATGGCAATGTGATGCCATAGAGTCTGCCGGGTGGCGAGGCAGAAGGACCCGGCCGTGCGCACGCAGCTGCTGGAGCGTGCCGCGCGGATGCTCCGTGAGCGCGAGCCGATCACGTTACGATCGCTCGTCGCCGGGACGGGGGTCTCGACGATGGCCGTCTACACCTACTTCGGCGGGATGGACGGGGTGTGGCGTGCGCTGCGCCAGGAGGGCTTCACGCGGCTGGCGGCCCGTCTCGAGGCGCTCGTCGTGCCCGCCGATCCCGTCGAGGACCTCGTCGCCGGGGCGGCCGCCTATGTCGTCAACGCCCTCGAGCATCCCGACCTCTACCGGGTCATGTTCGATGCGACCGTCGACCTCGAGGATCTCGAGGCCGCGGAGGCGACCCTCGGTCACCTCGAGCGTGCCGCGCGACGCTGTCGCGACGGGGGGCGGATTGCCGAGGACGCCGATCCCGACCGGCTCGCCACCGAGGTCTGGACGGTCTGCCACGGGATCGTGTCGCTGGTCGTGAGTCGGGTGGCCTCTCGGCGCACCCTCGCCTCGGGCATCCCCCTCCTCGCCGCGGTGATCACCGCCGCCGGTGACGACCCCGCGGCGTGCCGACGCTCGGTCGAGGCCGGCTGGGCCGCGCTGCGCCCGCCTCAGGGCAGCACGGCCACGGCGTCGACCTCGACGAGGTAGCCCGGCGCGGCCAGCGCGGTGACCCCGATCCAGGTGCTGGGCTGCTGGAGCTCGACCCCCAGCGTCGCGGCCGCCCGGTCGCGTCCGGCGACCAGCTGCTCGGCCTTCGTCTCGTCGAGGCCGACGACGTAGACGGTGATCTTGGCCAGGTCGGCCATCGTCGCCCCCACCGCGTCGAGCGCGGCGGCGACGTTGAGGAAGCACGTCTCGGCCTGCGCGGCGAGGTCGTCGCGACCGATGAGGTTGCCCTCGGTGTCCCAGGACACCTGCCCGGCCAGGTACACGGTGCGTGAGCCCTGGGTGTCGGCGACCTGGTGGTGGACGGCGACCCGGTGGACGCGCTCGGGATGCACCAGCGTGACGGTCATCGTCGTGCTCCTCTCTCTTCGGCCGCCGGAACATAGCACAGCAATGCAATGTTAAGGGTCGGCCGATGCGGCACGGTGGTGACGATCCTGCCGGCGACGGAGCCCTCTGACCCGAGCCCGGCGCGGCCTTCGACAGGCACGGGGAGCAGGAACCGCCATCGCACGCCAATCGCACGGAGGAGGTCGTCCCGTCGTGCCCGAGCAGCGCTCGCGCCCAGGACCTGCCCACTCTCCGCAGGTCGCCGGGGGTGCGGGGGCGGCGAGCGCCCCGCCGCTGTGTCGTCGACTGGCAACATCATGGAGGTGTGCAAGGAGACATCGAGCAGCGTCGGGCCGCGTCGTCCCGTTTGACCAGCTACCTCCACGACCGACTGCGCGGTGCTGGCATGGACGCCCACGCCGCTGCTCTGGCAGCAGGTGAAGTGGCACCGGCGCCGGCTGCATGCAATGAGTCCGCGCCTAGTGTGATTGATCATCTAGAGGCAGCATTGGCGGACTCGGCCCCGGCGATCTCGAGCGATATCCAGCAGGCAATTGGCGTCCTTGCGCTGGCGGCGTCGTGGCGTCAGACGGCGTCGTACGTCGAGTGCCCGCCGAGCGCGGAGTTCCTGGACAACTATGCGCACGCGACTCTTCTGGGTCCTCCTGACGATGTGCCGATGTCTGACGTCTCGGGTCAGAACGGCGTGGCGGTCGGGTTGGTGCTCCTCGGCCCGGGCGTGGTGTATCCGCCGCATCAGCACCCGGCGGACGAGGTGTACGTCCCCTTACAACGCATCGAGTGGACGCACGAGCGACACGGAATGCCCGCGGCGGTCGCGCCTGGCGACCTCATCCATCACGTGCCTTGGCAGCCACATTCGATGAGAGTCGGCGCTCGTCCCGCTCTTCTGCTCTACATATGGTCGGGCGACGTTGTCACTCCGTCGCGGTTCTGCGCCTGATCGAGGTGTCGAGTCGAGGAGGACCTGGCGGCTCATCAGGTCTCGGGTGTGGCCGGCCGTGCCCGCGCCGGCCGCCGGGCCCGGAGCGGCCCGTCAAGGACGAGGGTGATGACGACGGCCAGGAGCACTCCAGGGCGAGGGCGGTGACGGCGATGCGATCCCGGCCTAATCGCACGCTGCTCGCACGACGGCGGGGTCGACGCGGCGCCGGATGATCAAGCGTCCTGCCGGGCCAGTGCTCTGACCTGCACCAACAGTGTGGAGCGGGCGACGGGAATCGAACCCGCGTAGCCAGTTTGGAAGACTGGGGCTCTACCATTGAGCTACGCCCGCGTGGGCCTCTCGGCCCGCCACTCCACCGTAGCGGACGCCTCTCCTGCCGCCCGGCCGGTGGTCCCGCCCCGCGTCGGCGGCGTCTGGATCGGTCGACCAGAACGATCCATGCCGGCGTGACACCCAACCGATACCTCCCGGTAGGCGTCTCTCCATCGTCACGATGGGTACGTCGGATCCCATCCAGTGAGAGGAGTCGGGGATGTTCAACGCACAGAAGGCCGTCGACCAGGTCGAGGTCACGGAGGACGACCACATCGTCCGCGGTCTGGACTAGGTCCGCCCGGCGACGGGCCGGGAGGCAGCGGCGCCTCCGCGGTCCAGGTCCCCCGCCCCTAGACTCGCCGCCACGGGGTGTGGCGCAGCTTGGTAGCGCACTCGCTTTGGGAGCGAGGGGCCGTCGGTTCGAATCCGGCCACCCCGACCGTGTGGGACGGGCACGAACGCGCGTGCGGGCCCGTGCTCACCGACGTGCCTGCACCACGTGCGCCGTCATCGCAGCAGAGACCGGGCCCTCACCCAGGACGGCGGTCATGTGCGCGGCGACCAGCCGCGTCGTCTCGTCGAGGTCACCGCGCGCCTCGATCTCTCCGCGCAGCGGGGTGCCGGTGCAGAAGCCGGTCGCGACGTCGGCCGCCGAAGCCGCCCGCCCCTCGAGCGTCACCGTCTCGACCGACTCCACCTCCAACCCCGCTCCCCGGAGGTCCCCGACGACGACCTGCGGGTCGGCGTAACCGTGGGGTACCTGCGCGAGGAAGGCCGGGACGTCGCCGGTGAGGGCACGTTCCAGGCCCTCGACGAGGACCCGGGCGAACCCGTGGGTGTCGATCCGGTCCCAGGTGTTCACCAGCACGTGACCCGAGGGCGCCAGCACCCGGCGGAACTCGGAGTACGCCGCGGGCCGATCCGGGAAGAACATCACCCCGAACTGGCACACCACCAGGTCGAAGACGCCGTCGTCGAACGGGAGACTCGACGCGTCCGCGCGCTGCCATGCGGCCGCAGCAACCCGTTCCTCGCCCGCCTCGACCATCGCCGGGTTGAGGTCCGTCGCCGTGAGGTGGGCTTCCGGGGTCGCCGCGAGGAGCTCCGCGGTCGCCACCCCCGTGCCGGCGGCGACCTCCACCACCCTGCTCGGCCGGAGGCGTGCGGCCCGCCGTGCGACGTCCACCGCGAACGGACGGAAGACCGCGTCGGCCAGACACCGGTCGTAGACGTCCGGCATCGACCCGACCCATCGACGGTGCTGGTCCTCGGTCACGGGGAATGTTCTGGCACGCAGCAGGAGTTGCCACAAGCCCGTGCGGCGTCATCCGTCGCGCCGGAGCGCGAGACCGGGGGCCGGCACCGCCCGGCCCCCCTCGTCAGAGCGTCACCGACGGGTCCGGCTCGCCCAGGCGGCCGATGAGCCACGTCGCCTGCGCGGTGAGCCCGAGCGCGTCGACGACCCGCCGCGCCCCACCCGGCGCGGTCTCCTCGAGCAGGAGCGCCAGGAGCCGTCGGCGGACGACGCTGCGGCCGCGGGGGTCGGTGCTGCGATCGCGGCGCACCCAACCGGTCAGGTCCGCCTCGCGCCCCGTGCGCTCCTGCAGCGCCCCGAGCGCGCGCACCGAGCCGTCGCTCAGGTGCATCTCGTCGGGGGCGGGGAGCACGCCCGGCCGCGCGCCGATGCCGACGTCGACGGGCCGCCCCACCTGCGCCTGCACCGCGGAGAAGTCACCGCCCGCCTCGTGCGCGAGCCGGCGTGCGATGGGGTCGAGCAGGCTCGCGACCAGCAGGTGCTCGGTGCCCACCCGCCACGACCCGACGCGTTCGGCCTCCTGAACCGCGCCGAGCCCGTGCGCCCACGACATCAGCTCCTGGTCGCACGACGCACCCGTCCCGGGCGACGCCGGCCGCGCCGGCAGGTCGTTCCCGGGCCCCGACAGCACGGTCACAGACTGCCATCACCGCCGGCCGTGCACACCTCGGTGGCGCACGACCGACCTCATCACGGCTGGCGCGTCAGCACGCGGGCCAGGCCCCGCCCCACCCCGAGGTAGTTCAGCACCGTTCGGGCCAGGCCGGGATCGTCGTCCACGAGCAGGACCGCCAGCAGCGCCTCGTCGGTGATCCCACCGCCCGCGGTCGTCCGTGCGGCACGGTCGAGCAGCACCTGCGCCCGACGCGCGACGTCGACGTCCCGGGGATCGGTGTGCGTCGCCGGAGCGGTCGGACCGTGCAACCCGGCGAGCGCGAGCTCGCACTGCACCCGGGTCACGCCCGCGTCGCGCAGCACCCGCTGGGCCTCGCCCTCCGGCCGGGCGAGGAGCGCGAGCAGGAGGTGTTGCGTGCCGACCCAGCGATCGCCGCGCCGCGCCGCCTCGCGCCGGGCCTGCGCGAGCCCGTCCCAGGTGTCCCGTTCGTCCCCATGTCGCTGCGTCGACACGCCACCATCTTGCGACAGCCCCGCAACGCCGACACAGCGGAGATCGCTCGATCGTCGGACGGGCACCGGGAGCGGCGGCTCAGCCGCGCGGCGGCGGGGTGTCCAGCGTGTGACGGGGGTGCTGGCCGTAGGCCCGGTGGTACAGGCCGGAGAAGCGCCCTCGGTGCGTGAAGCCCCACCAGGCCGCGATCATCGCGACGGTCCGACCCTCGAAGGGGTCGGCCGCGACCAGCTCGGCGTGGGCGCGCTCGAGGCGCACCGCACGGAGCAACCCCGTGGGGCTCGTGCCCCGTCGAGCGCGGAACACCTCCTGCAGCCGGCGGACGCTGGCCCCGGCGGCCGATGCGATGTCCGCCGCGATGACGTGCTCCGCGGCGTTCTCCTCGATGAAGGCCACCGCGCGGCGGACCACACCTTCTGCTGCCGTGTCGGCGTCGGCGGGGGCTGCACGGTGCGCGCCGGCCGTGCCGCGTCGTGCGTCGGCACGTCGGGAACGGACCCGGGCACGGAGCTCGCGGGCCTCGCGGGCCTCGCGGGCCTCGCGGGCCTCGCGGGCCTCGCGGGCCTCGCGGGCCTCGCGGGCCTCGCGGGCCATGGCCCCTGCCCGCGTGCGCGCCACGTCCCCGTCCGCGCCCCCGCCCGGACGGTCCCGTGTCGCGGGCAGCGGACCGAATATCCACATCGCGCGATACGACGCGGCTTGACCGATCAAGGCGCGCGGAGTCGCTGAGCGGTCGGTGCCGGTCCGTGGCCGCCGAGGAGGACGGTGGGCGGGTTCGGAGAAGGTCACGATTCGGTCACCCCCGGGCGCGGTCGGATCGTGCCCGCCGGGCACGATGTGCGCGGCGGTTCACACGGAAGCCGCGGCGGCGGCCCTGCTGCGACAGGTGGCTCTTCAGCGGCAGGGCCGCCACCCCCGGCGCCGGGAAACCGCTCGATCACCGTCGTCGGACGTGGTGGGGTCCTCCCGTGACCGCGACGACCACCGTGCGCCACGGCGTGCGCGTCCTGCAGCTGAGCGAGTCCGGCCCCGCGATCGCGGGTGAGTCGGACGCGACCGACCTGCTCGGGGAGGCGTACGGCGCGCAGGCGGAGATCGTCGCCGTGCCCGTCGGCCGGCTGACCCCCGAGTTCGTCCGGCTGTCCAGCGGTGTCGCGGGCGCGATCGTCCAGAGGTTCGTGAACCACCGGCTGCGCCTCGTCGTCATCGGATCCCTCGACCACCTCGGGCCGGCGACGGGACCGGTCGCCGACTGGGTGCACGAGGCGAACGGGGGCGACGACCTGTGGTTCGTCGACGACCTCGACGAGCTGGACGCGCGTCTCAGGGGCGCGGACATGAGCACGCCGTCCTGACGAGACGGACCGAGCCACGCGCGGCCGGTCTCCGGGACCGCGGCCAGGGCGACCAGCGCGCTCGGGCGCACGGTCACCGCGCGGGCGGTACGGGAGCCCAGTGGTCGGGACGGGCGAGGTGCGCGGGGACGGTGGTGGCGTGGTCGCCGCGCGTGGCGGCGAGCTGGGGTGCGGTGAGCAGCAGGGCGCCCGCCAGGTGTGCACCGCGGACGTCGGCGCCGCGCAGGTCGGCGCCGAGGAGCTCGGCGCGGTCGAGGTCCACGCCGCGCAGGTCGGCGCCGACGAGCAGGGCGCTGCGCAGCCGCGCACCGCGCAGGTCGCGGCGACGCAGGTCGGCGCCGACGAGGTCGGCCCCACGCAGGTCGGGACCCCGCCGGCCCGTGCGGGCCTCGACGACGACCGCGTCGAACAGCGCGCCCGCCTCGCCGCGCACCGCAGCCAGGTCGACGTCGACGAGGGCCCCGGCGTCGAGGGAGACGAGGGCCTCGACGCGCGTGCGCAGGTCGGCGGCCGCGGCCCCGTGCCCGGGCGAGGCGACCGCCTCGTCGAGCAGGGCGAGCACCTCGTGCAGCGGGCGCAGCACCTCGAGGGCATCGAACATCGCGGTCGTCCGACGGCGTGCGCCGCCGAAGGTCACCTGCACGACCTGCTGGCCCGCGCCGAAGCAGTCGAACACCGCGCAGCCGCCGAAGCCCCGCTCCCGCAGGCGGTCGTGGATGCCGCAGAGGTCGTCGGCGCGCAGGTGCGGGCACGGGACACCGGCCGGCTTGTCCAGCGCGAAGTCGGCGGAGGCGACGAACGCCGGGCCGACGCAGCACAGCGCCAGGCACCGGGCGCAGTCCGCCGACCTCGCCGGCGCCGAGGCGCTCACACCGTCAGCGCCGGGCGCGCTTGCGGCGCCTGGGCCCGAGGCCGGACAGCGCCTCGAAGGTCTCGAGCGCGCGCTCGATGCCGCCGCGGATCCTCTTCATCCGGCTCACTGCTCCTCCTCGTGACCTCTCCGTGCCCGTCGGGGGCGCGGTCCCCTCCACCGTGCCAGCCGCCCCGACGGCGTCCGGCCCCGCGCCGGGACGGTCCGGTGTCCTCCGGACGGACGCACCGTGCGGCGTGTCGCCGCGCGATCGTGCGGCGCGTCGTCAGGTGCGGGAGACGGGCGGCGGGCGGCCGACCGCGTACCGCGGGCGCGGCGCCGGTTCCGGTGAGGTCGGCGGTCGCGGCGCGGCGCCCGACGGCGGGCCCGCGCGGGCACCCGTCGGGGGCTCACCGGCCGGCGTGCGGGCGCCACGGCGCGCGGTCGGGGGGCACGTCTAGACTCGCCGCCACGCCCGGGCGGGCGCGCAAACAGGTGCAGGCACCGGCTCCCGGTGCTCCTCGACCGTGAGCGGTGAGGTGGCCTCCCGCGTCACGCCTCGGACCCGACCCGTCCGACGACGGGTCACCGCACGAGCGCAGTCCTGCCCCGAGGAGAGACGACCAGTGAAGTCCACCGTCGAGCACCTGTCGCCGACGCGCGTCAAACTCGCCGTCGAGGTGCCCTTCGACGAGCTCAAGCCCAACTTCGACCGGGCCTACAAGAAGATCGCGCAGCAGGTGCGCATCCCGGGCTTCCGTCCCGGGAAGGCGCCTGCGCGCATCCTCGACCAGCGCCTCGGTCGCGGGGTCGTGCTCGAGGAGGTCGTCAACGAGGCCATCCCCGCCAAGTACGGGGAGGCCGTCTCGGAGGCGGAGGTCCAGCCGCTGGGTCAGCCCGAGATCGAGGTCACCGAGATCGAGGACGGGGACAAGCTCTCCTTCACCGCCGAGGTCGACGTGCGCCCGGAGATCACGGTGCCCGACTACGCGTCGATCTCCGTACAGGTCGACGACGCCGAGGTGAGCGACGCCGACGTCGACGACCAGCTCAAGGGCCTGCAGGCCCGCTTCGGCACGCTCACCGGCGTCGACCGCGCGGTGCAGAACGGCGACTTCGTCGTCATCGACCTCTCGGCCACCGTCGACGGCGAGGCCGTCGAGGAGGCCCAGACCACGGGCATGTCGCACGAGGTCGGCTCCGGCCAGCTCATCGAGGGCCTCGACGAGGCGCTCGAGGGGATGACCGCGGGCGAGACCAAGCAGTTCACGACGACGCTGGTCGCCGGCGAGCACGCGGGGCGGGACGCCGAGGTCAGCGTCACCGTGCAGTCGGTCAAGGAGCGCCAGCTCCCGGAGGCCGACGACGAGTTCGCCCAGCTCGCCAGCGAGTTCGACACCCTCGACGAGCTCAAGGACGACCTGCGCACCCGCTACGCACGGGTGAAGCGCATGGAGCAGGGCAGCCAGGCGCGGGACCGCGTCCTCGAGGCGCTGCTCGAGGCCGCCGACGTGCCGCTGCCCGAGTCGGTCGTGCAGTCCGAGGTCGAGGTCCGCGCCCACGAGGCGGTCCACGAGTTCGACCACGACGAGCAGAAGCTGACGCAGTACGTCGAGTCCCAGGGCCAGACCCGCGAGGAGTTCGACACCGAGCTGCGCACCACCGCCGAGCAGGCCGTGAAGACCCAGCTGCTCCTGGACAAGATCGCCGACGACACCGGCGTCCAGGTCGAGCAGCAGGAGCTCATGGAACGCATCATGATGCAGGCCCAGCGCTTCGGGGTGAGCCCCGAGGAGTACATCCAGCAGGCGCAGCAGGCCAACCAGCTCGGCGCGATCTTCGCCGACGTCCGCCGCGGCAAGGCGCTGGCCACCGTCGTGCAGGCCGCGACGATCACCGGTCCGGACGGCGAGCCGGTCGACCTGTCCGAGCTGTTCGGCACCGCCGGCGAGGTCGAGGGCGAGACGCTCGACGAGGCCGTCGAGGGGCCCACCGAGGTCACCGCCGACGAGGACGCCCCCACCGCCGAGGGCGCCGACACCGCGGCGGGTCCGGGCGACGGCACCCAGGTCGCCGACGCCGGCACCGACGCGAGCGACCCGGCGTCGCCGAGCTCGCAGGTGGAGGTCGACGACTCGACGGGGACGGCCGACACCGAGGTCGTCGGCGCCCCCGACTCGACCTCGCGCACCTGACCCGCACGGCCTGTCGCTCGGCCAGGAGCGAACACGGCCCGTCGACGGACTCCCCGGTCCCTTCCGGTGGTTACTGTCGAAGTCGGTGGGCCCGACCGACGCCAGACCGATACCTCTCTACGTGAAAGCAGGGACCCAGGTGAGCCAGCACCTCTCCATCCCGGCCGGGGCGGTCATGCGTTCCGCCGGAGGGTCGATGACGCTCAACGACTCGGTCTACGAGCGCCTCCTCCGGGAGCGCATCGTGGTCCTGGGTCAGGAGGTCAACGACACCATCGCCAACCAGATCTCGGCGCAGCTGCTGCTGCTCGCCGCGGAGGACCCCAAGAGCGACATCACGCTCTACATCAACTCGCCCGGCGGTTCGGTGTCGGCGGGCATGGCGATCTACGACACCATGGAGTGGATCGAGCCCGACGTGTCCACGGTCGCGATGGGCCTCGCCGCGTCCATGGGGCAGTTCCTGCTCTCGGCCGGCGCCCGGGGCAAGCGCCTGGCGCTGCCGCACGCGCAGATCATGATGCACCAGCCCTCGGGCGGTCTCGGCGGCACCGAATCGGACATCACGATCCGCGCCGAGTCGATGCGCAAGCTCAAGCGTCAGCTCGCCGAGCTGATCGCCCAGCACACGGGCCAGACCTTCGAGCGGATCACCGAGGACTCGGACCGCGACCGGTGGTTCGACCCCTACGAGGCCCTCGAGTACGGGTTCATCGACCACGTCGTGACGCGCTCCACCGATCAGCCGTCGAGCAACGGCGACGCGCCCCAGAGTTGAGACACGGCCGCAGACAGGAGTCCCAGCAGATGAGTGAGCTCCACGTGCCGGGCGGCACGGCTCCGGCCTCGCCGCAGGCGCGCTACATCCTTCCCTCCTTCGTCGAGCGCACCAGCTACGGCGTCAAGGAGTCGAACCCCTACAACAAGCTCTTCGAGGAACGGATCATCTTCCTCGGGGTGCAGATCGACGACGCCTCGGCGAACGACGTGATGGCGCAGCTGCTGTTCCTGGAGTCGAACGACCCGGACCGCGACATCACGATGTACATCAACTCGCCCGGTGGTTCGTTCACCGCGCTGATGGCGATCTACGACACGATGCAGTACGTCCGCCCGGACATCGCCACCGTGTGCCTCGGGCAGGCGGCGTCGGCTGCGGCCGTCATCCTCGCCGCCGGCGCGCCGGGCAAGCGGCTCGCGGTGCCCAACGCCCGCGTGATGATCCACCAGCCGGCCACCGAGGGCTTCTACGGTCAGGCGTCGGACCTGGAGATCCAGGCCGCGGAGATCTCGCGCATGCGTCGCCTGATGGAGGACACGCTCGCGCGGCACACCAACCGCAGCGCCGAGCAGATCCGTGCCGACGTCGAGCGGGACAAGATCCTGACGGCTCCCGAGGCCAAGGACTACGGGCTCATCGACGACGTCGTGGCGAGCCGGAAGCTCTCCGCCTCGCGCTGACGCACCCGTTCCCGGTCCCCGGGGCCGCCCCGTCGCACGGGCGGCCCCGCCCGGGACGACGCGCCGGCGCACCCGGGCGCAGCGGGCCGACCGCCCGTCGAGGAACGACCGGGCGCGCCCTGTCCGCGACACCGTCCGCGGGCCCGCGACCAGCACGATTCCGCGACACCAGGACCCTCCCAGAACCTCCCCGTTCGACGGGGTGGGCGGGTACGGTCAACCACGATGAGCGCACCGACCCGGTGCGCCGGAGGGGACACGAGGTCTGCTGCGATGGCACGCATCGGCGACGGCGGGGACCTGCTGAAGTGCTCCTTCTGCGGGAAGAGCCAGAAGCAGGTCAAGAAGCTCATCGCCGGTCCCGGGGTGTACATCTGCGATGAGTGCATCGACCTGTGCAACGAGATCATCGAGGAGGAGCTCGCCGAGGCCGGTGAGGTCAAGCTCGACGAGCTGCCGAAGCCGACCGAGATCCACGAGTTCCTCGACCAGTACGTGATCGGCCAGGAAGACACCAAGAAGACGCTGTCGGTCGCGGTCTACAACCACTACAAGCGGGTGCAGGCCGGCGAGAAGAACCGCGAGGGCAGCCGCAACGACGACACCGTCGAGCTGGCGAAGTCCAACATCCTCATGCTCGGGCCCACCGGCTGCGGCAAGACCTACCTCGCGCAGACGCTGGCCAAGCTGCTCAACGTCCCGTTCGCCATCGCCGACGCGACGGCGCTCACCGAGGCCGGCTACGTCGGCGAGGACGTCGAGAACATCCTGCTGAAGCTGATCCAGGCCGCCGACTACGACGTCAAGCGCGCCGAGACCGGCATCATCTACATCGACGAGGTCGACAAGATCGCGCGGAAGTCGGAGAACCCGTCGATCACGCGCGACGTCTCGGGCGAGGGCGTCCAGCAGGCCCTCCTGAAGATCCTCGAGGGCACCACGGCGTCGGTGCCGCCCCAGGGCGGGCGCAAGCACCCCCACCAGGAGTTCATCCAGATCGACACGACGAACGTCCTGTTCATCGTGGCCGGGGCCTTCGCGGGTCTCGAGAAGATCATCGCCGAGCGCATCGGCCGTGGCGGTCTGGGCTTCGGCGCCGACATCCGCTCGAAGGCCGAGATGGAGTCGGCGGAGTCGTTCGGCGACACGCTGCCCGAGGACCTCATCAAGTTCGGGCTGATCCCCGAGTTCATCGGCCGCGTGCCGATCGTCGCCTCGGTGTCGAACCTCGACCAGCCCAGCCTGGTGCAGATCCTCACCGAGCCGCGGAACGCGCTGGTCAAGCAGTACCAGAAGCTCTTCGAGATGGACGGGGTCGAGCTCGAGTTCGCCCCCGAGGCCCTCGAGGCGATCGCCGACCTCGCGATCCTGCGCGGCACCGGCGCCCGCGGCCTGCGCGCGATCATGGAAGAGGTCCTCAACCCGGTGATGTACGACATCCCGGGTCGCGACGACGTCGCCAAGGTCGTGGTGACCGAGCAGACGGTCAAGGAGAACGTCAACCCGACGATCGTCCCGCGCCAGCCCTCGCGCCGGGAGCGCCGCGACAAGTCGGCCTGAGGCCCGGGAGAGCGGGCGCGGTCAGCCCACGCGGCGCCCGCCCGCGCTCACGGCCCCGTCGTGGGCGTGCCGGCCCAGGAACGTGATCACGTCGGGCAGCACGCGGGCGTAGTACACGCCGTCGTGACGCCCGGGGCTGATCGCGCCCACCTCGGGCCGGGCGAGCGCGATGTAGCGGCGCGCGGCGTCGACGAACGGGTCGCGGTCGCCGCACCACACCCCCGTGGGGAGGCCGGCGAGCTCCCCGGCGAAGCGCAGCGGATCGTGGGCGACCCAGTCGGCCTCCCCGGCGAACGGGCGCCGGGCGGCGACACGCCAATCGGTGAACAGGCCGGGACTGACGGCCGCGACGGCGCGCACCGGGCGTCGGCGGCGCATCCGCTCGCGGGCGTAGACCAGCGCGCCCGCCCCGCCCATCGAGATGCCCATCGCCAGCGCCGGCTCACCGGGCAGGTCGCCGGACGCCGGCGTGGTGGCGAGCCCGCGGTCGCGCAGCCAGACCGGGACCTCCTCGAGGAGCATGCGCAGCGGGTCGTCCCCCCGGGTGTAGGGGTGCCAGTAGCTGTCGCCGCCGTCGACGGCGACCACCGCGAACGGCGGCACCCCGCGGGCCCACGCGTCGCCGAGCAGGCCGCGGTTGCCCGCTCCCGAGAACCACGTCCCGTTGCCACGCAGGCCGTGCAGGCAGAGGCACACCGGCAACCCGGCGCGCTCGCCGCCGGGCGGGAGCACTGTCACCAGGCGCACGCGGCGGCCCCGGGCCGGCGAATCGACCCACTCCACGGTGCCGACGGCGTCGGTCGCGACGGGGCGGCGCCGTGGGGCGGGGATCCGCTGCGGCGGGGGCGCGGGGTCGTCCTGGCCCACCAGGAGCCCGCCCACGCCCACGGCGCCGGCGACGCCGAGGGCGCCGGCGGAACCGAGGAGGAACCGGCGGCGCGAGAGCACGGTGCTCGTCAGCCCCCGACGAGAGGCGCGTCCGCCGTCACGACCCGTTCGGCGCCCGCGTAGACGTTCATCGACCGTCCGCGCAGGAAACCGACGAGGGTCATCCCGGCCTCGCGGGCCATCTCGACGGCCAGCGACGACGGCGCCGAGACCGCGGCGAGCACCGGCACCCCGGCCATGACGGCCTTCTGGGTCAGCTCGAACGATGCCCGCCCCGACACCATGAGCACGGTGCCGGACGCGGGGACCCCGCCGTCCAGCAGGGCGTTCCCCAGGACCTTGTCCACGGCGTTGTGCCGGCCGACGTCCTCGCGGGCGACGACGAGCGTGCCGTCGGCGTGGAAGAGACCGGCGCCGTGCAGGCCGCCGGTGGTCTCGAACACCGCCTGCGCGGCGCGCAGCGTGTCGGGCAGGCCCGCGAGGACCTCCGTCGTCAGGCGCACGGGGTCGGCTCCCGGCGCGTAGCGGGTCCGGGTGCGCACCGCGTCCAGCGAGGCCTTGCCGCACACCCCGCAGGAGGAGGTCGTGTAGAAGCGGCGCTCGACGGAGTCGTCGGGCGGGGCGACGCCGGGGGCCAGGGCGACGTCGAGCACGTTGTAGGTGTTGCGCCCGCTGTCGTCGACCGAGTCGCAGTAGCGGGCCGTGGCCACGTCCTCGCGGTCGCCGATGACGCCCTCGGTGAGCAGGAAGCCGTGGGCGAGCTCGACGTCGTGACCGGGCGTACGCATCGTGACGGCCAGCGGACGGCCGTCAACGCGGATTTCCAGCGGCTCCTCGGCGGCCAGCGCGTCCGGCCGCCGTCGTGTCTGACCGTCCTCGATGCGCAGCACCGGTCGCCGCACCGTCACGCGTCCCATGACCCGCCTCCGATCCGTGGCTGTGTGTGATCGGTGTGTGACTACTCAACCGACCGGGTACCGGCCGTCGTACCGGACGGTGTCGGCGAAAGGGGACCATCCATGGCCGGCGGATTCTTCGATCGTTCCGCCATCGTCGCACCCCCGGGGTGGAGTCGCTGGCTCGTTCCCCCGGCTGCCCTCGCCGTACACCTCGGCATCGGCCAGGCGTACGCGTGGAGCGTGCTCAAGACGGGCCTGAGCCAGGGTCTCGGCCTGTCCGGCACCGCGACGGCGCTCCCGTTCCAGCTCGCGATCGTCATGCTCGGTCTGTCGGCCGCGATCGTCGGCACGACGGTCGAGCGGCGCGGCCCGCGCTGGGCGATGGCCGTCTCGACGGCCTGCTTCGCCGCCGGGTTCCTCATCTCCGCCGGCGGGATCGCGCTCGACCAGTACTGGCTCGTCGTCGTGGGCTACGGCGGCGTCGGGGGCATCGGCCTGGGCATCGGCTACATCTCGCCGGTGTCGACGCTGATCAAGTGGTTCGTCGACCGCCCCGGCATGGCCACCGGCATCGCCATCATGGGCTTCGGCGGTGGCGCGCTCATCGCCTCGCCGGTCGAGTCCGCCCTGCTCGGCGCGTTCGGCCGCACGCCCGGCGGCCTCGCCTCGACCTTCGCGGTCATGGGCGTCGCCTACGCGATCTTCATGTCGCTCGGCTGGCTGCTGATCCGCGTGCCGCCCGAGGGCTGGCGCCCGCCCGGTGCCCCGGCGGAGTCCGAGGACCCCGCGCAGCAGGGTCCGGCCGTCTCGGTCTCCAAGGCCGTCCGGCTGCCCCAGTTCTGGTTCCTCTGGATCGTGCTGTGCTTCAACGTCACCGCGGGCATCGGCATCCTCGAGAGGGCCGACGGCATCTTCCGCGACTTCTTCCGCACCACCACCGCGGAGCAGCAGCTCGCGGCGGCGGCAGCGGCGTTCGTCGCGATCCTCTCGCTGGCGAACATGCTCGGCCGGTTCGTGTGGTCGTCGACCTCCGACCTCGTCGGGCGCAAGAACATCTACCGCGTCTACCTCGGCCTCGGCGCCCTGCTCTACCTCGCCATCCTGACTCTCGGCGAGGGCAACAAGGTGATCTTCCTGATCGCGTCGCTGCTGATCCTGTCGTTCTACGGCGCGGGTTTCGCGACCGTCCCGGCCTACCTGAAGGATCTGTTCGGCACCTACCAGGTCGGCGCCATCCACGGCCGCCTCCTGACCGCCTGGTCGGCGGCCGGCGTGCTCGGCCCGCTGATCGTCAACGCGATCGTCGACGCCAGCGACGCCGAGGGACCGGCGAAGTACACGACGTCCTTCATCATCATGACCGGGCTGCTGGCCGTCGGGTTCGTGGCCAACGAGCTCATCCGGCCGGTCGACCCCAAGCACTACGTCAGTGACGCCGAGCGTGCCGCGCCCGAGGGCTCGGCCGCCGCCGAGGAGCGCAGGCAGGGAGCATCCCGATGACCGACCACACCGCCGCCGGCCCGTCGAGCGCCGGCCGCACCGTCCTCGCCGTCGTCGCGTGGCTGTGGGTGCTGATCCCGTTCCTGTACGGGGTGTACTCGCTGGTGCTGAAGATTCCCGCGCTCTTCTGACCTCCGGTCCCGTGAGTGCTCGTCCGCGCCAGGGCGCGGACGAGCACTCACGAGCGCGCAGCGCCAAGATGCCCGGTGTGAGCACCCTCTCCGACTGGATCGACGACGTCGCCCGCGAGCTGGGCATCGACGAGCTCGGGGAGCTGGTCGACCCGGAGGTCGTCCAGCCCCTCGTCCTCGACATGACCCGGGACGTGGCGCACGGCGTCGCCCGCCCGGCCGCACCCATCACCGCCTACCTGCTGGGCCTCGCGGCGGGGCGCGCAGCAGGGTCCGGGCCGGGGGAGCGGGAGCTGGCGCAGGGTTGGGCCGAGCACCTGGCGGCCCGGGCCCGCGAGCGCGCCCGCCCCTGACCATCCGCCGTAGCATCGGGGGCGATGACCAGCGACGACCGATGGGGTCGGGTGTCCGCCGACCAGGACGCGTCGGGTGACGCGGATGCCGACGAGCTCGCCCAGCTCCTGGCCATGGCCGGGGGCGCCGACGACACGGGCTCCGGGCCCGGCGGGGGCGCGCTGGCCGACGCGCTGAGCCAGGGCGTCACCACGGGGCCGAGCGACGACGTGCCCGGCCGGGAGGCCGACGACGCGGAGTCGCTCGCCGCCCTGCGCGCGGTGGAGGCCGACCTCGACCAGCGCTGGCCGGAGACGCGCATCGAGCCCTCGCTGGAGCGCATCCGCGCGCTGGTGGAGGTGCTGGGTGACCCGCAGCGGTCGTACCCGGTGATCCACGTCGCGGGCACCAACGGCAAGAGCTCGGTGACGCGCATGATCGACGCCCTGCTCACGCGCATCGGTCCGCGCACGGGGCGCTTCACCAGCCCCCACCTGCAGCGGGCCACCGAACGCATCGCCCTCGACGGCGTCCCGATCAGCGCACGCCGGTACGTCGAGCTCTACACCGAGCTCGCGCCGTACCTGGGCATCGTCGACCGGGCCCAGGAGAAGTCGGCACAGGGCGAGGGGCCGAAGCTCTCGAAGTTCGAGGTGCTCACCGGCATGGCGTTCGCCGCCTTCGCCGACGCACCGGTCGACGTCGCCGTGCTCGAGGTCGGTCTCGGTGGCAGCTGGGACGCGACGAACGTCGCCGACGCCACGATCGCCGCGATCACGCCGATCGACGTGGACCACGTCAACTACCTGGGCCCGGAGCTCGGCGGGATCGCCGCGGAGAAGGCCGGGGTGATCAAGGAGGGGTCGGTCGCGCTCATGGCGCAGCAGGACCCCGCGGCCGCAAAGGTGCTCCTCGAGCGAGCCGTCGAGGTCGGCGCCGAGGTCGCCCGCTCGGGGCTGGAGTTCGGGGTGCTGGGCCGCGAGGTCGCCGTGGGCGGCCAGCAGCTGCGCCTGCAGGGCCTCGGCGGCGAGTACGACGACATCTACCTGCCGCTGTTCGGCGAGCACCAGGCGGCCAACGCCTCCCTGGCCCTGGCGTCGGTGGAGGCGTTCTTCGGGGCGGGCGCGTCGCGGAAGCTCGACATCGACGCCGTGCGCGACGCGTTCGCCTCGGTGCGCGTGCCCGGGCGGCTGGAGCGGCTGCGTTCGGCGCCCACGGTCGTCGTCGACGCGGCGCACAACCCGCACGGCGCCCGGGCGGCGGCGAAGGCGGTACGCGAGGAGTTCTCGTTCCGCCGGCTGGTCGGGGTGGTGGCCATCCTTCGCGACAAGGACGCCGAGGGCATCCTGTCGGCGCTGGAGCCGGTGCTCGACGAGGTCGTGATCACGGCGGTGTCATCGCCGCGGGCGATGGATCCCGACGAGCTCGGCAGCCTCGCGGTCGGGTTCTTCGGCGCCGATCGCGTCGTCGTGGAGACGCGGATGGACGCCGCGCTGGAGACCGCGATCGGGCTGGCCGAGGAGACCGACGACGCCGACACCCCGGTGGCGGGCGCGGGCGTGCTCGTCGTCGGGTCGGTCGTCGCCGCCGGCGAGGCCCGGACGCTGCTGGGGAGGGAGCCGGCATGAGCGCCTCGGCGGCCGAGGCGAAGCGGGCGTTCCGCGGGCCGGCGAGCGCGTGCCTCTCGCTCGAGGTCATCATCGTCCCGCTCGCCCTGCTCGTCATGGACAAGGTCGAGGGCGGGCTGACACCCGCGAAGATCGCGTGGGTGGTCGTGCTGACCGTGGGCATGATCGTCGCGATCGCGACCTTCTCGCGCCCGTGGGGCCTGCCGCTGGCCCTGGGCCTGCAGGTACTCATGCTGCTCGGCTGGATCGTCTCGCCGTCGCTCGGCGTGCTCGGAGTGGTCTTCTGCCTCACGTGGCTGGGGATGCTCTGGATGCGCCACGAGGTGCTCAAGCGCCACGCACGGTGGGCCGACCAGGGCGGCTGAGGCCCCTCGCTACCCTCGCGGGCGACACACTGTCCGACTGAGGGGAACGACGTGGACGAGCGCACCCTGGTGCTGGTCAAGCCCGACGGCGTGCAGCGCGGCCTCATCGGCGAGGTCGTCTCGCGCATCGAGCGCAAGGGCCTGCGCCTCGTGTCGCTGGAGCTGAAGACCGTCGACCGCTCGCTCGCCGAGCAGCACTACGCCGAGCACGAGGGAAAGGGCTTCTACGAGGAGCTGCTCTCCTTCATCACCTCGGCGCCCGTCGCGGCCATGGTGGTCGAGGGCCCGCGCGCCGTCGCGGCCTTCCGCCAGATCGCGGGCGGCACCGACCCGGTCGAGAAGGCCGTCCCCGGCTCCATCCGCGGCGACCTGGCCCTCGAGACGGGGTCGAACATCGTGCACGGCTCCGACTCGCCCGAGTCCGCCGAGCGCGAGATCAAGCTCTGGTTCGGCTGAGTCCGACGCCGAGTGTGCGTCCATCGTGATCGACGAGCCTTGTCTCGGCGTCCGGACGGCACCGACCGGAGCGGGTGACCCCGCTGGTTACCCTGGGTCCGTGGTCGAGTCCGTGTTCGAGAGCCTGGAGCCGTTGCTGCCCCGGGTCCGCAAGCCGGTGCAGTACGTCGGCGGCGAGCGCAACGCGGGGACCAAGCCGTGGGACTCGGTGCCGGTCCACTGGGCGCTGTGCTACCCCGACGCGTACGAGGTCGGGCTGCCCAACCAGGGCCTGATGATCCTCTACGAGGTCCTCAACGAACGTTCCGACGCCCTCGCCGAGCGCACGTACGCCGTGTGGCCGGACCTCGCCGCGCTGATGCGCGAGCACGGCGTCCCGCAGTTCACCGTCGACTCCCACCGGCCGGTGGGCGCGTTCGACGTGCTGGGGGTCTCGTTCGCCACCGAGCTGGGCTACACCAACCTGCTGTCGGTCCTCGACCTCGCAGGCGTCCCCCTCCATGCCGCCGAGCGCGACACGAGCCACCCCCTCGTCCTCGCCGGCGGGCACGCGGCGTTCAACCCCGAGCCGATCGCCGACTTCGTCGACCTCGTCGCGCTGGGCGACGGCGAGGAGGTCGTCGGCGAGATCACCGAGGTCGTGAAGATCGCGAAGGCTGAGGGCCTCGACCGCCGACGGACCTTGGAACGCCTCGCCGGCGTGCCCGGGGTCTACGTCCCGGGCCTCTACGAGGTCACCTACGGCGAGGACGGCGCGATCGCCGCGGTCACGCCGACCAGCGACGCCGCCCCGGCGCGCGTCCACAAGCGCACGACCTCCGACCTCGACGACTGGCCCTACCCGAAGCAGCCGCTCGTCCCGATGGCCGAGACCGTCCACGAGCGCATGAGCGTCGAGATCTTCCGCGGCTGCACCCGCGGCTGCCGGTTCTGCCAGGCCGGGATGATCACTCGGCCGGTGCGCGAGCGCTCGCCGCAGGGCGTCGGCGAGATGGTCGAGCAGGGCCTGAAGGCGTCGGGGTACGACGAGGTCGGCCTGCTGTCGCTGTCGAGCGCCGACCACTCCGGGATCGGCGAGATCGCGTCCAGCCTCGCCGACCGCTACGAGGGCACCGGCACGGGCCTGAGCCTGCCGAGCACCCGGGTCGACGCGTTCAATGTCACCCTCGCCGAGGAGCTGACGCGCTCCGGGCGGCGCAGCGGACTGACGTTCGCTCCCGAGGGCGGGTCGGAGCGGCTGCGCAAGGTGATCAACAAGATGGTCTCCGAGGAGGAGCTGATCACCACCGTCTCCACCGCCTACGAGCACGGGTGGCGGCAGGTCAAGCTCTACTTCATGTGCGGTCTGCCGACCGAGACCGACGAGGACGTGCTGCAGATCGCGTCGATGGCCCACGAGGTGATCCGGGCGGGTCGCCGGGCCGCGGGCCGCGGCGACGTCCGCGCCACCGTCTCGATCGGCGCCTTCGTCCCCAAGCCGCACACGCCGTTCCAGTGGGCCGGGCAGACCGCGCCCGAGGTGGTGGACGCGCGGCTGCGCAAGCTCCGCGAGGCCATCAACAGTGATCGGAGCCTGGGCCGCAACATCGGTCTGCGCTACCACGACGGCCAGCCCAGCATGATCGAGGGCCTGCTCAGCCGCGGTGACCGCCGCATCGGGCGGGTCATCGAGCGGGCGTGGCGCGACGGGCAGCAGTTCGACGGGTGGAGCGAGTACTTCTCCTACGAGCGCTGGGTCGCCGCCGCCGCGTCGGAGCTCGACGGGGTCGACCTCGCCTGGTTCACCACCCGTGAGCGCGGCGAGCACGAGATCCTGCCGTGGGACCACCTCGACTCGGGTCTGGACCGCGGCTGGCTCTGGGACGACTGGCAGGACGCGCTGGCCGCCGAGGAGCAGGACGACTGCCGCTGGACGCCGTGCTTCGACTGCGGCGTCTGCCCGACGATGGGCACGGAGATCCAGATGGCGCCTCCCGGCAGCGTCTCGTTGCCCCTCACTCCCGTCGAGCACCGCACGTCCACCCCGGTGCGCAACCCCGCCTTCGCCGCCGATCGCAGCGACTGACCGTGACGACGGAGGGCCCGCCGACCGAGCAGCCGGAGGTCCGCGTACGCCGGGCGGGTGCCCCCGACGGCGACGCCGTCGCCGCCCTGCGCCGCGCGTGGGTCGAGCAGCGGGGGCGCGTCGCGCCCGGCGCGGACCCCGGCTTCGAGCGCGGCTTCGCCACGTGGTGGCGCGCCGAGCTCTCACACCACGCGGTGTGGGTGGCCGAGGTCCGCTCGGGGTCCGGTTGGGGCGTGGTCGGCTCGCTCGACGTCGCCGAGGTCGCCGCGATGCCCGCGCCCGGCCGTCCGGGGGAGCGGTGGGGCTACGTCGGCAGCCTCGTCGCCCTGGGCGCTGCGCCGCGGGGCGTGCCGCGCAGGCTGCTCGGCGCCGCCGTCACCCATGCCCGCGAGCGGGGTCTCGTGCGGCTCGTGCTGCGACCGTCCCCGGCGGGGGCGGCGTTCTACCGTGCGGCCGGGTTCACCCCGGCCGGGGACGACATCGTGGTCCTGCCCACCGCGGGCGGAGGACCGGGAGGGACGGGGTGATGGCCGCTCGGAGCCCCAAGGCCGGCGAGGCACCCCACCCGTCGGCGCCGACCGTGGCCAAGCTGCGGATGCGTTACGCGAAGCGGGGCCGCGCGCGGTTCAGCTCGCACCGCGACATCGCCCGCACCATGGAGTGGACGCTGCGCCGCGCCGGGGTGCCCGTGGCCCTGTCGCACGGCTTCAGCCCGCACCCGAAGCTCTCCTGGATCGGCGCCGCCCCCACCGGCGCGGCGAGCGAGGCCGAATACCTCGAGATCGGCGTCACCGAGGACCTCGACCCGGCGTTGGTCGCCCGTGAGGTGGACGCGGTGCTGCCCGAGGGCCTGGCGGTCGTCGAGTGCGTGCTGGCCGGACCGGGGGCGCTGGCCGACCGCATCGACGCCAGCCGCTGGGAGATCGAGACGCCCGGGGTGGGCGACGACGTGCTCGCCTCGGCGGTGGCGGCGTTCGTCGCGGCCCGCGAGGTGTCCGTGGAGCGCCTCACCAAGAACGGGCCGCGTCCCCTCGACGTGCGCGCGGCCGTCGCCGAACTGGTGCTCGCGCTCACCCGGACGGACGAACCCACGGAGGGGGGCCGGGAGGACCGTGCACGAGCGGCGACGTGTGGGAGACTGACGGCGGTCGTACGGCACACCACGCCGGCCGCGCGACCCGACGACGTGTGCAGTGCCCTCCGCGCCGTCGCCGGCCTCGAGTTCCCGGAGCCCGTCAGGGCCACCCGGAGAGCCCAGGGTCGGCTCGACGAGCGCGGGGAGCTGATCGACCCGCTCGCGGCGGACCGCGCGGCACCCACCGCGTAGCCACGGGCGGACCCGGTCGGCCCCGGTGCTCCCACGTCGCCGAACCGCACGACCCGACGGCTCCCGGGCCCACCGGCCCGACACCGCCGGCCGTGCCGAAGTCGGCGACCGTCCCCGACGGCCGCCACGGCGAGACCACGCGAGGTCCCCGTGTGGCCGCGACCCCCGTGTCGCGCCCGGGGGCGGAGGAGATGGATGACCGACACCGACACCCCGTCCGGCGGAGACACCGCCACGGGGGATTCCGTCGCACCCGGACGCCCCGACGCGCAGGCCCTGGCCGCGCTCCCGGACAGGGTGCGGGTCCACGCACTGGCCCGGGTGGTGGGCACGTCGAGCCGCGAGCTGCTGGCCGTCCTGGCCCGCCTCGGGGTGGGGGCGCGCAGCGCGCAGTCCAGCGTCGACCGTGACGTCGTGGCCCGGGTGGTCGACGACCTGTTCCCCTCGGCGGAGCTCCCGGCCGCCGGCACCGTCGCCGAGGCGACCGCGGGCGGGCCGACCGAGGTCGCCGAACCCGACGCCCTCGACGCGGTGGACACCGAGGGCGACACCGCGACGACGCTCCCGCCGCCGGTGGCCCCGTCGACCCCCGCGGCCCCGGCCGCGCCGGCGTTCGCCGCGCCGATGTTCCTGGCGCCCGACGCGGCGACGAGCGCCGAGGCGGCCCCCTCCCGCTCGCGGCGCCGCCGCGGGAGCCGCTCGACCGGCGTCGTGACCCCCGGCGAGGCGACCGAGACCGAGACCACCGGCGACCACGCCCCGCCGGGCGAGGACGAGGCCGCGAGCGGCGCGGAGACGCCGACCGAGGCCCCGGACACGACGGCTCCCGACACCGGGCCCGACACCACCGGCGAGGACGGCGACGAGGACGACGGCGCGCGCCGTCGCCGGCGGCGCGGTCGCCGCGGCCGCGGCCGGGGCCGGGGTGGTGGCGAGGACGGCGAGGCCGGGGAGTCCGAGTCGGGCGAGGACGCCGACGAGGGCGGCGCCGACGAATCGTCTGAGGACTCGTCCGACGAGGGTGACGGGTCGGAGTCCGAGGACACCGAGTCGTCCGACGAGGGCTCCGAGTCGTCCGGCAGCTCGCGGCGTCGGCGGCGGCGTCGCCGTCGCTCCTCGGACGCCGAGGGCGACGGCAACGGCGACGGCGAGGAGCAGGACCCGCCGAACACCGTCACCCACGTCCGCGACCGGGTGGAGCGCCCGGAGGGCGGGAAGTCGTCGAACGACGAGGTGCGCGGGGTCAAGGGCTCGACGCGCCTGGAGGCCAAGCGCCAGCGGCGCCGCGACGGGCGCGAGTCCGGCCGCCGTCGCCCGTCGATCCTCTCGGAGTCGGAGTTCCTGGCGCGCCGCGAGGCGGTCGAGCGCACGATGGTCGTCCGCCAGCAGGCCGGGCGCAGCCAGATCGGGGTGCTGGAGGACGGCGTCCTCGTCGAGCACTTCGTGGCGGGCGAGGGCCAGAACTCGATGGTCGGCAACGTCTACCTCGGCCGGGTGCAGAACGTGCTCCCGTCGATGGAGGCCGCGTTCGTCGACATCGGGCGCGGGCGCAACGCCGTCCTGTACGCGGGCGAGGTCAACTGGGACGCGTCCGGCCTCGAGGGCAAGCAGCGCAAGATCGAGCAGGCGCTGTCGTCCGGCGACCAGGTGCTGGTGCAGGTCACCAAGGACCCGGTCGGCCACAAGGGCGCCCGCCTGACCACCCAGATCAGCCTGCCCGGTCGCTTCCTGGTGTTCGTGCCCGCCGGCGGCGCCACCGGGATCAGCCGCAAGCTGCCCGACACCGAGCGCAAGCGGCTCAAGGAGATCCTCAAGCGGATCGTCCCCGACGAGTCGGGCGTGATCATCCGCACCGCGGCCGAGGGGGTCAGCGAGGAGGACCTCGAGCGGGACGTCCGCCGGCTCACCGCGCAGTGGGAGGTCATCGAGAAGACCGCCGGCGCCAAGAGCTCGAAGGCGCCGACGCTGGTCTACGAGGAGCCCGACCTCCTCATCCGCGTCGTGCGCGACATGTTCAACGAGGACTTCTCCTCGCTCGTCGTCTCCGGCGAGCGGGCGTGGGAGACGCTCGAGGGCTACGTGTCGCACGTCGCCCCCGAACTCGCCGGGCGGCTCGTCCGCCACACCGGACCGGAGGACGTGTTCGCCGCGCACCGCATCGACGAGCAGCTGATCAAGGCGCTCGACCGCAAGGTCTGGCTGCCCTCGGGCGGGACGCTGGTGATCGACCGGACCGAGGCGATGACCGTCGTCGACGTCAACACCGGCAAGTTCACCGGCTCGGGCGGCAACCTCGAGGAGACGGTCACCCGCAACAACCTCGAGGCCGCCGAGGAGATCGTCCGCCAGCTCCGGCTGCGCGACATCGGCGGCATGATCGTCATCGACTTCATCGACATGGTGCTGGAGTCCAACCGCGACCTCGTGCTGCGGCGGCTCACCGAGTGCCTCGGCCGGGACCGCACGCGGCACCAGGTCTCCGAGGTCACCTCGCTCGGCCTCGTGCAGATGACGCGCAAGCGCGTCGGGCAGGGCCTGCTCGACGAGTTCTCGACCACGTGCGAGCACTGCCGGGGCCGGGGCGTCATCGTCTCGACCGAGCCGGTGATGGGCCACGAGCACGGCGGGCCGGGCAACGGGTCGGCCGCCGGTAACGGCTCGGGGTCGGGCTCGGGGGCCACCGGGTCCGGGTCCGGGTCGAACGGGTCGGGCTCCGGGTCGTCCGGGTCGTCCGGGCGCCGGGGGCGGCGCGGGCGGCGCGGTGACCGTTCCGAGGGCGCCTCGCCCGCCACGGTGGCGGCCGCGAGCGGGCTCGCCGGGTCGTCCGACGAGACCGAGGCGGTCGACACCGTCGACGCCGCCGACACGTCCGACTCGGGCACGGTGACGCCGCCGGAGCCGCCGGAGCCGGCGGAGGCGCCGGTGGCCGGGGCCGAGGAGCCCGAGGTGGCGCTCGAGGCCGGGCTGGCCGACGCGAGCCCGGGCGCGGGCACGCCAGCCGACGGCGGGGCCGACGCCGGGGCCGACGCCGGGGCCGACGCCGCCGAGGCGGCTGAGGCCGCCGCGACACCGGGAACCACCGTGGCGGCGGGTGTCGAGGACACCGACGACGAGGTCGAGAGCCCGGAGGGCGTCGAGGAGGTCATCCGCGAGGCGGTGGAGGCCGAGGTCGCCCTCGAGACCGACCTCGCCGACCACGTCCCCGTCGCCAACGGCGCCGGGCCGGACCACGCCGCCCCCGCCGAGGCGCCGCGGGTGACCGGGGCGATCGGCGCCACCGCCGGCAACGGCAACGGGCGGGATCCGGCGCTCGTGACACCGGCGGGGTCGCCCGAGACCCAGGCGGAGCCCGCACCGGCGCCGGCGCCCGAGGTGCCGACCGGATCGTCGGGACGCCCACGACGGCGTCGCGCCGCCTCCCGGCCGGCGGGTCCGCCGGCCGGCGAGAGCAGCTGAGACAGCACGACAGAGCACGTCCCGCGGCGCGAGACCGCCGCGGCCCGACCCCCGGGGTGCGGGCCGCGGTTCGCGGACGGGTAGCCTAGGACGTCGGTGCCCGTCGGGTCCTACCCGCGGCACCGGCGCGCCGAGCCCGCCCCGCACGGGCCGCGCGCCGGGACCCGAACCCCACGCCAGACAGGAGTCCACGCGGAGATGTACGCGATCGTGAAGACCGGCGGCAAGCAGTACAAGGTCGCGGTCGGCGACGTCATCGACGTGGAGCTCCTCGACGGTGACACGGTCGACCTGCAGCCCGTGCTCGTCGTCGACGGCAGCACCGTGCTCAGCTCGGCGTCCGACCTGGAGAAGGTCTCGATCTCCGGCAGCATCGTCGGCGACGCCAAGGGCCCGAAGATCAAGATCCTGAAGTACAAGAACAAGACCGGGTACAAGCGGCGCGTCGGCCACCGCCAGCGCTACAGCCGCCTCGAGGTCACCGACATCACTGCGTAAGACCCTTCCTGGGTAGGAGGAAGCCCGCTCATGGCTCACAAGAAGGGTGCGTCCAGCTCCCGCAACGGTCGCGACTCGAACGCCCAGCGACTCGGGGTCAAGCGCTTCGGCGGCCAGGTCGTCAAGGCCGGCGAGATCCTCGTCCGCCAGCGCGGCACCAAGTTCCACCCGGGCACGGGTGTCGGCCGCGGCGGCGACGACACGCTTTTCGCCCTCGTCCCCGGCGCCGTGACCTTCGGGTCCCGCCGCGGGCGCAAGAACGTCAGCGTGATCCCGGCGGAGGAGACCGCCTCCGCCTGATAGGCACTCAGCAGTAGCGTCAGGGGTGGGTCCGGGAATCGGGCCCACCCCTTTCGTCGTTCTCCGCACTGCGCGTCGCGCACGCGACGCATCGAGCGTGTGGTGTTACGGACACTCAACGTCAGCGATGGCCCACCGCTGACAAACCCGGAAGGAACCGGTACCCCCGAATGGCCCGCTTCGTCGACCACGTGACGCTGCACGTCACGGCGGGCAGTGGCGGGCACGGGTGTGCCTCGATCCGCCGGGAGAAGTTCGTGCCCCTCGGCGGGCCGGACGGCGGCAACGGCGGGCGGGGTGGGGACGTCGTCCTCGTCGTCGACCCCGGTGTGCACACGTTGCTCGACTTCCACCACCGCCCGCACGCCACCGCCGGCAACGGTCGCCCGGGTCAGGGCAGCTTCCGGCACGGGGCAGGAGCCGACGACATCGAGCTGGCGGTGCCCGAGGGGACGGTGGTGCTCGACGCCGACGGCGAGGTCCTCGCCGACCTCACCGGCCCGGGCACGCGGTTCGTCGCCGTCCGCGGCGGGCGCGGCGGGCTCGGCAACGCCGCGCTGGCCGGCCCGTCGCGCAAGGCTCCGGGGTTCGCCCTGCTCGGCGAGCCGGGGGAATCGCGCGACCTCGTGCTCGAGCTGCGCTCGATGGCCGACGTCGGGCTGGTCGGCTACCCGAGTGCCGGCAAGTCGTCGCTGGTCAGTGCCCTGAGCGCGGCCAAGCCGAAGATCGCTGACTATCCGTTCACCACGCTGCAGCCCAACCTCGGCGTCGTGTCCGCGGGCGGGACCACGTTCACCGTGGCCGACGTCCCCGGGCTCATCCCCGGCGCCAGCGCGGGCCGGGGCCTCGGCCTGGACTTCCTGCGCCACATCGAACGGTGCTCGGTGCTCGTCCACGTCGTCGACTGCGCGACCTTCGAGCCCGACCGCGACCCGGTCTCCGACATCCGCGCGCTCGAGGCCGAGCTCGCGGCCTACACCCCGCAGCTCGGCACCGACCTCGCGCAGCGACCCCGGATCGTGGCACTGAACAAGATGGACGTGCCGGACGCCGCCGAGCTCGCCGAGATGGTCCGCGACGACGTGGCCGCGTTCGGGTGGCCGGTGGTGGAGATTTCGACGGCGAGCCACGCGGGGCTGCAGGAGCTCGCCTACGCCATGGCCGCCGCCGTGGACGACGCCCGCGCCGCCGCGGCGCCGTCGGCCGCCCCGCGGGTCGTGTTGCGTCCGACCGCGGTCGACGACGCCGGCTTCACGGTCGAGCCGGACCCCGAGGATGGCCACGAAGGACGATCCTGGGTGGTGCGCGGCGAGAAGCCCGAGCGCTGGGTGCGCCAGACCGACTTCGCCAACGACGAGGCCGTCGGCTACCTTGCCGACCGTCTCGCCCGTCTCGGCGTCGAGGAGGCCCTCGCCGAGGCCGGGGCCCAGCCGGGCGACATGGTGACGATCGGCGTGTACACGTTCGACTGGGAGCCCTCGACGCCGGCGGGCGTCGCGGCCATGCAGCAGCCACGGAGCAACCGCGGCGCCGACCCTCGCCTCGAGGGTCACGGCCGCGTCGAGCGTGCCTCGGCCGCCGAGCGACGGGCCGCTCGCGACGAGCGCCGCCGTCACCGCGACGACGCCGAACTGGGCATCGCGCCGTGGCACGAGGAGTACGAGGACCTCGCCGAGGACGAGGCATGAGTGCCCGCGACGCCGTCGCCGGTGCGCGCCGGCTGGTGGTCAAGGTCGGGTCGACGTCGCTGACCAGCGTCGACGGTGGTCTCGATGTCGCGCGCCTCGACGCGCTCGTCGACGCCGTCGCCGCACGGGCGCAGGCCACGCAGGTGGTGCTCGTGTCCTCGGGGGCGATCGCGGCGGGGCTGCGCCCGCTGGGCCTTCCGCGCCGGCCCCGTGACCTCGCCACCCAGCAGGCGGCGGCCGCTGCGGGGCAGGTGCACCTGACCCACGCCTACGCCGAGGCCTTCGCGCGCCACGGGCGCACCGTCGGGCAGGTGCTGCTCACCTCGCACGACGTCGTGCGCCGCGGGCCCTACCGCAACGCCCGCCGCACCTTCGAGCGCCTGCTGGGCCTGGGCGTCGTCCCGGTGGTCAACGAGAACGACACGGTGGCCACCGACGAGATCCGCTTCGGCGACAACGACCGCCTCGCCGCCCTCGTCACCCACGTGATCTCCGCCGACGCCCTGGTGCTGCTCAGCGACGTCGACGGGGTCTACGACGCCGACCCGCGCGCGCCGGGCGCGTCGCTGGTCCGCGAGGTGACCGGCGGGTCCGACCTCGCCGGCGTGCGCGTCGGCAAGCCGTCGTCGCTGGGCACCGGCGGGATGGCCTCGAAGCTCGCGGCCGCCGACCTCGCCAGCGGCGCCGGGGTGCCCGTGCTCGTGGCCGCCGCGGCCGACGCGCGTGCGGCCCTCGACGGCGCGGAGGTCGGCACGGTCTTCGCCCCGCACGGCCCCCGCCTGTCGGCGCGCCGGTTCTGGCTGCGCCACATGGCCGGCACCCGCGGCCGCCTGCACCTCGACGCCGGGGCCGTGCGCGCGGTCGTCGGGCGCCGCCGCTCGCTGCTCGCGGCCGGCATCACGGGGTCCGACGGCGATTTCGAGTCCGGCGATGTGGTCGACCTCGTCGACCCGCGCGGCGAGGTCGTCGCCCGCGGGGTGGTGGCCTTCGACGCCGAGGAGCTGCCGGAGATCTCCGGGCGCTCCAGCGACGACCTGCCGCCCGAGCAGCGCCGCGAGGTGGTGCACGCCGACGACCTCGTGCCCGTCGTGTCCCCGCCCGATCCCGTCCCCGCCGAGGTGAGCTCGTCGTGACCGCCAGCCCCGCCGCCACCGCTACCGACCCGGCCACCGACCCCGCCGCGATCGTCACCGACTGCGGGCGGCGTGCCGCCGCGGCGGCCCCGCGGATGGCGGCCGCGGCCGATCACGAGGTCGCCGCCGCGCTGCGGGGGATGGCGGGGCTGCTCGCGGAGGCCGCCGACACGGTGCTCACCGCCAACACCGCCGACGTCGAGGCGGCCGAGCGGGCGGGCACCACCGGCGCGCTCGTCGACCGCCTCCGCCTCGACCGGGCCCGTCTCGACGCGATGGCCGAGTCGCTGCTCGACCTCGCGGACGTCCCGACGCCGGTGACCGACACCGTCCTCGAGGAGCGCCCCGACGGGCTGCGCCTCATCGAGCGCCGTCGGCCGGTCGGGGTGATCGGCGCGAACTTCGAGGCCCGCCCCAACGTCGTCGTCGACGTGGCCTCGCAGCTGGTCAAGTCACGCAACGCCGGCGTGCTGCGCACGGGCGGCGCGGCGCTCGCGTCGGCGACCGCGCTGATGGAGGCGGTCGTCGCGCCCGCGCTGGCCGGGGCGGGGCTCGACCCCGACGCCGTCGTGCTCGTCACCGACCCGCGGCGCGAGTGCGCGATCGAGCTCGTGCGCCGGCCCGGGCTGATCCCGCTCGTGATCCTGCGCGGCTCCGGCGACACCACCCGTGCGCTCGGGCTCGAGGCCGCGCAGCACGGCGTGCGGACGCTCGCGCACGCCGACGGGGGCGGGGTGCTCTACGTCGACCGCGCCGCGACCGTCGAGCTGGCCCACACCCTGGTGACCTCCTCCCTCGACCGTCTGGGGGTCTGCAACCGCCTCAACCTCCTGCTCGTCGACCGCCACCGCTGGGACGAGCTGGTGCCCGGCCTCGTCGACCTGCTCGGCGAGCGCGGCCTGCGCGCGTCCCTGCCGCCCCACGAGCACCCGCTGGGCCACGAGTGGGCGCTCGACGACGGGCACGAGGGCACGGTGACGCTCGCCCCCGCCGACGGGCCGGGCGACGCCGCGACCATCGCCAACCGCGAGACCTCCGGCCTCGCCGCCGCGATCGTCACCGCCGACGAGGCCGCCGCGCGCACCTTCCTCGACACGTACGCCGGGACCGGCGCGTTCTGGAACGCCACCACCCGCCTGCTCGACGGGGTCAAGCTCCGCCGCGTGCCGGAGACGGGCATCAACGTCGACCACGTCCCCGGCCCCCGCGGGCCCGTGGTGTTCACCGACCTGTGCCTGCGCCAGTACGTCGTCGTCCCGGCTTCGACGGCGATCGGGCACCCGGAGTAGGTCCGCTCAGGACGGCACCTGGTCGCGCAGGACGCGCTTGAGCAGCTTGCCCGACTGGTTGCGGGGCAGCTCGTCGACGACGTGGATCTGCTTGGGCGTCTTGAACCCGGCGAGGTGGGCCCGCGCGTGGGCGATCAGCTCGTCCGTCGGCACGTCCGCCTTGAGCACCACGAACGCCGCCACCGCCTCGATCCAGCGCTCGTCGGGCACGCCGATCACCGCGGCCTCGGCCACGGCCCCGTGGGTGTAGAGCGCGTCCTCGACCTCGCGGGAGGCGACGAGGACCCCGCCGGTGTTGATCACGTCCTTGATCCGGTCGACGACGGTGATGTAGCCCTGATCGTCGATCCGGACGAGGTCGCCCGAGTGGAACCAGCCGTCGCGGAACGCCTCGGCGGTCTCGTCGGGCTTGTCCCAGTAGCCCTCGCAGAGCTGCGGCGAGCGATAGACGACCTCGCCGGTGCCGCCGGGCTCGACGTCCTCCCCGTGGTCGTCGACCACCCGCAGCTCGACGAACAGCACCGGGCGCCCGCACGACTCGGGGCGCTCGTCGTGCTCCTCGGGGCGCAGCACGGTGGCCAGCGGCGCGATCTCGGACTGGCCGAAGCAGTTGTAGACCCGCAGGCCGGGCATGTGCTCGCGCAGCCGCGCGAGGATCGGTCCCGGCATGATCGACGCGCCGTAGAACGCCTTGCGCAGGCTCGACAGGTCGCGGGTGACGAACTCGGCGTGGTTGGCCAGCGGCACCCACACCGTCGGGGCGAGGAAGAGTGCCCCGATGCGGTCGGCCTCGACGCGCCGGAGGATCTCGGTGACGTCGGGCGCCTCCATGAGGTGGTTGATCGCGCCGACCATGAGGTAGGGCATGAGGAAGACGTGCATCTGCGCCGAGTGGTACAGCGGCATGGGGTGCAGCGGGTCGTCGTCGGCGCCCAGCTCCAGGGCGTGCACGCACGAGACGTACTCGTGGACCAGCGCGCGGTGGGTCATCATCGCGCCCTTGGGGCGTGACGTCGTCCCGGACGTGTAGAGCAGCTGGACGAGGTCGGAGTCGGTGACGGTGGCGGTCAGCTCGGGCACGTCGCCGCTGCTGGCCCGCTCGAGCAGCGAACCCGGCGCGTCGCGCAACGGCACGACCTGTTTCGGTTGCTGGGGCAGCGCGTCGACGGGGGCGGCCAGAGCCGGGTCGATCAGCAGCAGGCGGCTGCCGGACTGCTCGAGGAGGTAGCCGAGCTCCTCGCCGGTGAGCGCGTAGTTGATCGGCACGTGGATCGCGCCGAGCCGGGCGCACCCGAGGAAGGCGAGCAGGTAGGCGTCGGAGTTGCGCCCGTAGGTGGCGACGCGGTCGCCGGCGCCGACACCGAGCTCGCCGAGGTACCCCGCGGCGCGGGTGACCGCGTCGTCGAGCGCTCGGTAGGTCCAGGTGCGGTCGGCGAAGTGCAGGGCGACGCGGTCGGGGGTGCGGCGGGCGCTACGCGCCAGCACCCCGTCGACCGTGCTCGAGCGGGGGTCCACGGGTGTCCTTCCTCGGGTGCGCGGGCGGCGTGTCAGACGTGGGCGTCGCCGACGGCGACCTCGCCGCCCGCGCTGACGTCGGCGTACACGCCGGCGCAGGCCCACATCCCGCCGACCACGTCGTGTGTGATCTGGATGCGGTTGTTCTTCGCGACCGTGCGCAGGGTGTTGCGGTCCTCGGGGAGGTCCTCCTGCGCCATCGTCGTCATGACGCAGCGCATGGTCTGGAAGGTGTAGGTCAGCCGGACGCCGTCACCCAGGGCCATCTCGCGGCCCGGCCAGTCGTTCTCGACGAACCCGGGGTCGGTGTCGGCGAGCACCACGTTCGGGCGGTAGCGGCGGGCGTCGAAATCGCTCTCGGGCGCCAGCTCCCGCAGGCGCTGCAGCGTCGACTCGGTGATCACGTGCATGGCCGCGAGGTCGTAGAACCGCCCGGGCGGGGCGAAGGCGGCGACGTCGAAGCTGCTGATCGCCTCGCCGGTGTCCTCCTGACGCGAGGTGGTGGCCTCGATGAGCTTCTCCGGGGCCAGGTCGGCGCGTTCGACACCCTCGATGTCGACCCAGAGCTCCTCGAACTTGGGGCCGTCGGGCGGTGTGGTGACGAGCCGGACCTCCCGGCCCAGCACGTCGGTCAGCGCCTGGTCGAGGTCGGGATCGTCGCTGCGTCGGGTCGACCCGTCGGGGAACGTGATGACGACCGGCGGGGCGGCCTCGCCGGGCACCGGCTCCCCGGTGTAGGCGGCCGAGAACTCCAGCAGCGTCGCCCAGCGCTTGGGCACCTTGGCGCTGGCGACGATGCCGGTCTCGACGTCGAGCACGGCGTAGGCGCGGTCGCCCACGACCCCCCGTTCATCGAGGACGGCGCGGCTCAGGGACTCCCCGAGCATCGACTTGACGGGGTAGCGGTACAGGGCGGCGATCGTCACACCGCACGGCTTACCACCCCGCGACCCCCGCCGGGAACCGACCGCTCGGTCAGGTCCCCGGGGTGTCGCGCTTCCGCTTCTCGCGCCGCATGTCGTACGCCAGCAGCGCGGTGGGGACGACCATGACGACCAGCGCGATCAGCGTGGCCGCCCAGGGTGACGGCAGCACGACGAGGAGCACGACCAGGACCACCACGACCTGGATGATCGCGTTGAAGGCGCGGGAGGAGAGCGACCCGAACCACGACCGGCGGCGGCGCATGCTCAGGCTCAGCGCGGGGTCGTCGTCGGAGAGGCGCCGCTCCAGGTCGGACAGCGCCCGCTGCTCGTGGTCCGACAGCGGCCGCGGTTCCTGGGGCTCGGGGAAGCGGGACGTCGCCATGCCCGGGTCCTCTCGTCGGCGGGAGGGCGCAGGGAACGCCGGGAACGGACATTCCCGGCGATTCCACCCTCGCCGACGGAGCTGAACGGACGCTGAGAGGGGATCGTGGAGCAGCTGGGTCGGTCCTCATCGGCCGTCGGCCGGGCGCCGGCTCCGCGCCACGCGGAGGCCGGCGATCACCGCGGCCGCTGCCAGCACGGTGCCGGCGACGACGAGGACGTAGGAACCCAGCCAGACGTGCTTGGCGAGCTCGCAGTAACCGTCGCCGAGGACGGCGAGCACGACGACCCCGAGCGCGGTGAGCGCGAGCAGACCCGCCGTGCGTGCCAGGCCGACCGCCGTGCGCAGGTCCGGCGACCCCCGCGTGCGCCGCGGCAGCACGACGGTGAGGAGGGCGGCGAGGACCGCCATCGCGAGGACGGCGGGGGGCACCCAGCGTCCCGACAGCCCGTCGAGGTAGACGAACATCGGGCCCATCGTCTGGGACCCCTCGGGCACGGGCTCCCGGCGGATCTCCCCGCTCGTGGTGCCGGGCCCGGAGGTCTCCTGGGCGAGGTAGGGGATCTGGGGACGCAGCGTCGCCACGAGCCCGCGGTGCACCATCCGCGCCAGCACCCGGGGGTGCGCGATCACCCACGCGTAGGCGTCGGCCCGCAGGTCGTCGGGGCGGGCGGCCACGGTCTCGGTCCACCGGGGCACGGTGCGGCCGCCCTCGAAGTAGAAGTGCTCGCCGGCGTGCCGCCACGCGCCCGGCGCCAGCCCCAGCCCGGCGGTCGCGGCCGGCCCGGACTCGGGCAGCACCGCGGTGAAGGCGAGGTTGTGGGCGTTCACGACGTCGTAGGCCGCCTCCTGGGCACGCATCGACGACAGCACCGGCGCAGCGGCCAGGACGACGACGGCCACGGCGGCGACGACCCCCGGCAGGCGCCGCCGCCACCCGACGCCCACGGCGACGAGCGGGCACGCGAGCGCCACGACGACGCCCAGGGGCAGGTAGCCGGGCTTGGCGGTCACGGCGACGAGGCCGCCGACGGCGATCAGGGCGAGCCCGGTCGCGCGGGCGCCCCGATGGGTCGGGCGGGTCACGGCCACCACGAGCAGGCCCCACGCGAGCCACACGGCGCCGACCAGGCCGGCGGCCTCGCTGAAGGTCGAGACCAGGAACCGGGACCACCACGGCACGACGAGCAGCGGGGCCAGGGGCGGCCCCACGACGGCGAGGACGCTCGCCGCGACGCGGCGCCGACGCCGGGTGCCGGAGGTGCTCGCCGCGGCCGCCAGCCCGGCACCGAGGGCGAGGAGCGTGACGTAGACGGCGGCCAGCCACTCGAGGGAGAAGCGCAGCGAGCCGTCGGGTGCGGGGGGCGTGCGGTCCAGCAGCGGTGCGACGGCGACGGTGGCCTGCAGGATCAGGCCCGCCGACGTCGTCGGGGCCTCCCGCGGGCAGGCGGGACCGCCGGTGCGGAACTCGGTGACGGTGACACCGTGGCCCGAGGCGACACCGTCCGTCGCGTCGGGGGCGAGCTGGGCGACGCAGTACAGACGGATCCCGTCGCCGTTGTCGGCGGCACCGATCGCGTCGCCGCCCACGAGGCCGAGGCGCAGGACGAGCGCCGCGCCCACGAGCAGGGCGGCGACGAGGGGGAGCAGCAGGCGGCGGATCCGGGGTCGACCGGCGGGCCCGTCGGGGATGGGACCGGGTGTACCGAGGACGCTCCCCGGCACCGTCGTCCCGACCGTCATCGTCCCCCCTGGGTCGGCAGAGGACGCCCCGATCGGCCCCCCACCTGCGCAGCAGGATGCCAGAGGCCTCTCTCAGCCCGTGGTGGCCAGCACCAGCGGCAGGACGGCGGGCGCGCCGGCGCGACGCAGGAGCGCCGCGGCCACGGTGAGCGTCCAGCCCGAGTCGGCGACGTCGTCGACGAGCAGCACCGGGCCGCTGCGCGGGTCGATGCCGGGCGGGACGGACAGGCGCCGGTACACCTCGGCGAGGCGCTGGGCGGAGTTCGGGGGCTCCGGCTCGCTGTCGTCCTCCGGGTCGGTGTAGCGCGGCGGGGCGGAGTCGGCGAGGGCACCGAGCAGCGGCAGCCGGCCGATCGACGCGATGCGCTGGGCGAAGCTCTCCACCAGCACCGGGCGTGCCCGCGACGGCAGCCACACCACCCCGGCCGGGCGCTGCGCCCAGTCCCAGCCCTTGAGCACCTCGACCGCGGCGTCGACCGCGGCGTCGGGCACGAGGTCGTCGGCGCGCAGCAGCGGGCGCAGGCGCGGACCCCAGCCGACGTCGGTGAGCCGGCCGAGCGCGCGGCCCTCCTCGGCGGCGTCCTCGGGCCTGATCTTGCCCTTGAGCGGGACGTCGAGGGCGTCCATGCCGCTGGGCCACTGCTTGCGCGGCGCGATCGGGACGCCCGGACGGTCGAGCGTCTCCTGCGCCTGCACCCGGACGTCCTCGCCCACCGTCGGGTCGTGGCGGTGGCCCGTGCAGTTGTCGCAGCGCCCGCACGGCGCAGCCCCGGGGTCGTCGAGCTGTCGGCGCAGGAACTCCATGCGGCAGCCGTCGGTGGCGATGTAGTCGAGCATCGCCTGCTGCTCGGCGCGGCGGGCCCGGGCCAGGCCGGTGTACCGCGCGCCGTCGTACTCCCAGGGCCGGCCGGTGGCCTCCCAGCCGCCCTTGACCCGGCGCACCGCGCCATCGGTGTCGAGGACCTTGAGCATCATCTCGAGCCGGCCCCGGGACAGCTCCACCCGCGGCTCGAGCGCGGCGGTGGACATCGGGCGCCCGGCGTCGCCGAGCACGCTCAGGGCGACACGCACCTGGGGCTCGGCGGGGAAGGCCAGGGAGGCGAAGTAGGCCCAGATGTCGCGGTCCTCGGGTCCGGGCAGGAGCAGGACCTCCGCGCGTTCGACCCCGCGGCCGGCGCGCCCGATCTGCTGGTAGTAGGCGACCGGCGACTGCGGTGCGCCGAGGTGGACGACGAAGCCCAGGTCGGGTTTGTCGAACCCCATGCCCAGCGCGCTCGTCGCGACGAGGGCCTTGACGCGGTTGGCCAGCAGGTCGTCCTCGGCGCGCTCGCGGTCGGCCGGGTCGGTCTTGCCCGTGTACGCGGCGACGGCGTGGCCGCGCTCGCGCAGGAACGCGGCGAGCTCGTCGGCCGCGGAGACCGTGAGCGTGTAGACGATGCCCGAGCCCGGGAGGTCGTCGAGGTGCTGGGCGAGCCACGCGAAACGGTCGGCGCCCTTGCCGAGCTGCAGAACACCCAGGCGCAGCGAGGCACGGTCGAGCTCGCCGCGCAGCACCAGGGCCTCGGCGGGGTCCCAGGGTCCGGCTGCGCTGCGCTGCGCGTCCCGGCTGTGGGACACCCCCAGCTGGTCGGCCACGTCCGTCGTCACGCGGTCGTTGGCCGTCGCGGTCGTGGCGAGCACCGGGACGCCCGAGGGCAGTTCGGCGATCAACGTGCGCAGCCGCCGGTAGTCGGGACGGAAGTCGTGCCCCCAGTCCGAGATGCAGTGCGCCTCGTCGACCACGAGCATGCCCGCGGTGCGCGAGAGCTCGGGGAGCACCTGGTCGCGGAACTCGGGGTTGTTGAGCCGCTCCGGGCTGACGAGCAGCACGTCGACCGCGCCGGCCTGGACCTGGCCGTAGACGTCCTGCCAGTCGTCGGTGTTCGCGGAGTTGACGGTGACGGCGTGGATGCCCGCCCGTCCGGCCGCCTCGATCTGGTTGCGCATGAGCGCGAGCAGCGGGCTCACGATGACCGTCGGGCCCCTGCCGCGGGCACGCAGCAGGGCGGTGGCCACGAAGTAGACCGCCGACTTGCCCCACCCCGTGCGCTGCACCACCAGCGCCCGCCGGCCCTCGGCCACCAGGGCGTGGATCGCCGCCCACTGATCCTCGCGCAGCACGGCGTCCGGGCCGGCGAGGCGCTGCAGCGTGGCCTCGGCGTCGGCGCGCAGGTCGGTGATCGCTGTCGTCACGCGGTCCATGGTGGACGAAGGGCCCGACAACGCACCCGGCCGGCTCAGACGGTGTCGGCCCCGATCACGTTCCTCATCCGCGTGAGGACCTCGATCTCGTCGACGCGCAGCGTCGCGCGGGCGGCCGGGTGGATGCGCCCGCCGACGTCGTGGAGGGGGATGTCGGCGTGACCGCTCTTCGAGACCTGGGCCATCGACCACCGCGGGAACGCCCGGGACTCCACGGTGCCGGACTCGAGGAGCGACACCTGGTCGTGCCTGGAGTCGTCCTTGATCCGCTCGTACAGGCCGGTCACGATCGCCTCGTCGCCCTCGAGGGCCTGGACGAAGTAGTGGTCGGTGATGAGCAGCGCGCCGGTCACGCCCGCCTTCTTGTTGTTCGCCCGGGAGACGTCGAAGATCCTGGCGAGCGCCGTCTCCCGGTCCGCCGTGGGGATCCGGCTGTGGCTGCTGTAGATCAGCCGGAACGTGGTGCCTGCGTCGGACATGTGCCCACCTCCACGCTGAGTGCCCTGGCGCACCCGCCCGCCGGCCGCGCGAGGGTCCACGAAACTAGTGCGTGCACGCGCATGAACACCATGCTCGGCCGCGCTCCGGAGGCGCTCGCGGGCGTGGCGCGGGCCGGGTCGCCGGATGCGGTCCAGCCGGCCGCAGGAGGGGGCCGTGCCGACCCGAGGGTCCCGCCCGCGAGCGAGCGCGGTGCCTAGCGCTGGCGGATGGGCGCGGTCGCCGAGACGGGGACGGCCGCGAAGACCTCGGTGGGGGTGTCCGGCGCCGGCTCCACCGGGGACGGGTCCTCGGCCGGGATCCCGTGGCCGGCGTAGCGGACGTCGAGGGCGCCCGCGCGGCGGCGCACCGCGAGGGCGGCGGTCGCGGCCGCGGTCAGCAGGAGCGCGCCGGCGTTCTCGCCCAGCTCCTCGACGTGGTAGCCCAGCACCTGGAGCGTCTGCCCGCCGCCGCCCGCGGCGATGAGCGCGCCCTGGATGCCCTCCACCCCGAGCGCGAAGAAGAACAGCACGCCCAGGCCGCCCACCAGCAGCCAGCGGGGCCGGCCGCGCAGCTTGAGGGCCAGCGCACCGAGCGCGATCGCGATGAGCAGGGCGACCCCGGCGCCCGGGACGACCCAGTAGAAGGAGAAGTTGCCGCCCTCGGCGCCCGCCGCCCCGGCGCCCTCGGGTCGCACCATGTCGCCGACCCGCTCGTGGATCGTGGTCATGTCGTCCAGCGACATCCCCAGCAGGATGAAGGCCCCCACGAACCACCCGGTCGACGCGGGCGCGCCCTCGCGGCGTGCCGTGAGGCCCGTGACGAGGTGTGCGACGGCGGCCGAGACGAGCAGTCCGACGCTCCACCAGGTGGGCAGGTTGCCCTCGTTGTCGACGTCCAGGTAGCCGATCCAGGGGGCCAGCTTCGGACCGGGATCGGGGAAGGCGAGGTTGGCGACCAGGCTGAGGGCGCTGAGCCCCGCGGTGACCGCGATCGCGACCGCCCACAGCGGCCAGCGCCGGGGCTCGCCCGGCTCGAGGGGGTCCGCGCCCGCCGGCGTCGTGGAGACCAGGCGCACCCCGGGCCCGTCACCGGCGAGCCGCACGGCGGTGACGGCGACCAGGAGCAGGCCGGCCGCGCCGGCGAGCTGGACGCCCTCGGCGACCACGGCCAGGGCCCGTCCACCGTCGCCGAGCGCGCGCACCAGCAGCTCGCTGCCCAGCGCACCCCCCGCGAAGACCGCGACGGCCGCGATCATCCGGCGCCCGTGCGGGACGTACCGCGCGAGCACGCCGAACGGCACCGCGAGCACCAGCCCGATCACCACGGCGGCCGGCAGCCAGTCGGTGGTGAGGGCGTTCTCGCCGACCGCCTGCCGGGCGAGCCCGTCGACACGGGTGTGCAGCCCCGTCCCGACGCACAGCGACGCCACGGCCGGGCCGACGGCCGCGGCGTACCACCACCAGGCCCCGCGCACGCCGGCGGCGCGGGCGGCCGCGCCCGCGACGACCAGGGCGCCGGCGGTGACGAGCAGCAGCGCGGCGCCGAACCAGGTCGGGAGGTTGTAGGCCTCGAGGACGTCGACGTAGGCCCACAACCCCGGAGGGCCGGGGCGGACGAGGGCGACGACGAGGGCCAGCACGGTCAGCAGCGCGACCGCCGCCGCGAGCGTGGCGCTGAGGAGTCGCAGGGGCGACACCGTTCGCTTAGCGTTCACCTGAACTCCAACGAATGTCACGTCGTCGCGTTGCCCAAACTTCCCCGGATCGTAGTATTTTGTTCGCTTCCCCCAGCTCGGGGGGGGGCGCCGGTCGGGTGCCGAAGCGGCCACATCGCCGGGACAGGTGCCCGCGCACCGGGCAGGATGCGGCCCGTGAGCACCGAGCCGGTCGACCAGAAGGCGTTGTTCGACTCCGTCGACGACGTCACCACCCGGCTCGCCGACGTCGGCTACCTCGCGTCCACCGCGGTGGCGACCACCGTCTTCCTCGCCGACCGGCTCGGGAAGCCGCTGCTGGTCGAGGGCCCGGCCGGTGTGGGCAAGACCGAGCTGGCGCGGGCCGTGGCCGACGCGACGGGCAGCGGCCTCGTGCGCCTGCAGTGCTACGAGGGCATCGACGAGGCCCGCGCGCTCTACGAGTGGAACCACGCCAAGCAGCTGCTGCGGATCACCGCCAGCCAGGACGAGTCGTGGGACGCGACGCGCGACGACGTGTTCTCCGAGGAGTTCCTGCTGCCGCGCCCGCTGCTCACGGCGATCCGGCGGACCGACCCCACCGTGCTGCTCGTCGACGAGACCGACAAGGCCGACGTGGAGGTCGAGGGCCTGCTGCTGGAGGTGCTCGGCGACTTCCAGGTCACCGTGCCCGAGTGGGGCACGATCACCGCCAACCAGCGCCCCTTCACGCTGCTGACCTCCAACGCCACCCGCGAGCTCTCCGAGGCGCTCAAGCGCCGGTGCCTGTTCCTGCACCTCGACTTCCCCGACCCCGAGCTGGAACGGCGCATCGTCCTCGCCCGCGTGCCCCAGCTGCCCGAGGCGCTGGCCGAGGAGCTCGTGCGCATCGTCGGCGTGCTGCGCGGCATCCAGCTCCGCAAGGCGCCCTCGGTGTCGGAGACCATCGACTGGGGCCGCACGCTGCTCGCCCTCGGTCTCGACACCCTCGACGACGCGACCGTGCGCGCCACGCTCGGTGTCGTGCTCAAGCACCGCTCCGACGCCGAGCGCGCGGTCGCCGAGCTGCGACTGAACTGACGTGTCCGCCCCGACCACCGGCGGCCTGCCGGCGCACCTCGTCGACTTCGTCGGCGCGCTCCGCCGGGCCGGCATCGCGGTCGGACCGGGAGAGTCGGTCGACGCCGCGGCGGTGATGGCCGAGCTGGACCTGCTGCGCCGCGAGCAGCTGCGCGAGGGCCTGGCGGCCGCGATGCTGCGGCGTTCGGGGCAGCGCGCGGTGTTCGACGCGCTGTTCGACCTGTGGTTCCCGCTCGGGCAGGGCGCGGCCCTCGGCGAGGTCGCGCTGCCCTACGCCGAGGACGGGTCGGTCGACGTCGACGCGCTGCGCGATCTGCTCGCCGGCCTGCTGCGTGACGGTGACACCGCCGCGATGGCCGAGCTCGCGCGCGCGATCGTCGACGGCCTCGGCGCCGTGGGACGCGGGCAGGGCCAGGGCGGACAGGGGCAGGGCGGGGGCGGCGACCGGGGCGAGGGCGGTGGTCGTGACGGCGGCCGTCCGTCGAGCTGGTCGGCCTACCAGGCCCTCAACGCCGTGCGCCCCGAGACGCTGCTGGCCCGCGTGCTCGCCGACCTGCGCGGCGGGCCGGACGCGGCGTGGGACAGCCCGTTCGCCGAGGAGGTCTCGCGCCGCGAGGTGCGCGAGCGGATCGCGTCGTTCCGGCGGATGGTCACCGACGAGACCCGCCGGCGCGGTGCCGAGATCCGCGGCCGCGAGGCGGCGGCGCGCACCGGGGTGCCCAGGCAGGGCGACCGCGTCGACTTCCTCACCGCGAACGCCGAGCAGCTCGCCGACCTGCGCCGCCGCGTCGCCCCGCTGGCCCGGCACCTCGCCTCGCGCCTGGCCGCCCGGCGCCGTCGTGCCCGCCGCGGGCCGATGGACCTGCGGCGCACCCTGCGCCGGTCCATGTCCACCGGCGGGGTCCCGATGCGCCCCGCGTTCCGCCGGCCCCGGCCGGGACGCCCCGAGCTGGTGCTGTTCTGCGACGTCTCGGGGTCGGTGGCGGGGTTCAGCCACTTCACGATGATGCTGGTCCAGGCCCTGCGCGAGCAGTTCTCCCGCATCCGGATCTTCTGCTTCGTCGACGGGTGCGTGGAGGTCACCGACCTGTTCGGCCCGGGGGCGGACCTCGCCGGGGTGATGTCCGAGATCACCGCACGGCCCGGGCTCGTCGCCTTCGACGGGCACAGCGACTACGGGTCGGCGCTGGGTCGCTTCCGTGCGGGCTGGCCGGACGTGGTCGGCCCGCGGACCTCGCTGCTCGTGCTCGGCGACGCCCGGACCAACTACCGCGACCCGAACCTGGCGGTGCTCGCCGACCTCGCCGAGCAGGCGCGGCACGTCCACTGGCTCAACCCCGAGCCACAGGCCCAGTGGGGCACCGGCGACTCCGCCGCGCGTCGCTACGGCCAGGTCGTGCCGATGCACGAGTGCCGCACGGCCGCCCAGCTCGCCGGCGTGGTGTCGGGACTGTTGCCGGTGTGAGGGTGCGCCGACGATCTAGGCTGAACGGATGAGCGGCCGCCGGATCGGGGTCATGGGCGGCACCTTCGACCCCATTCACCACGGACACCTCGTGGCGGCCAGCGAGGCCCAGGTCCGCTTCGCCCTCGACGAGGTCGTCTTCGTGCCCACCGGCCAGCCCTACCGCAAGGCGGGCTACGAGGTCAGCGCGGCCGAGGACCGCTACCTCATGACCGTGGTGGCCACCGCGTCCAACCCCCGGTTCACCGTCAGCCGCGTCGACGTCGACCGGGACGGTCCGACGTACACCGTGGACACCCTGCAGGACCTGGCGGCGATCTTCCCCTACGACGAGCTGTTCTTCATCACCGGCGCCGACGCGCTCGAGCAGATCCTGTCGTGGCACCGCGCCGACGAGATGTTCCGGCTCGCCCACTTCGTGGGGGTCACGCGGCCCGGCTTCGAGCTCGACGGCGACCACCTGCCCCGCGGCGCGGTCAGCCTGCTCGAGGTGCCGGCCATGGCGATCTCGTCGACGGCCTGCCGCGAGCGCGTCGCCGCGGGCGAGCCGGTCTGGTACCTCGTACCCGACGGCGTCGTGCAGTACATCGCCAAGCGCGGGCTCTACCGCCACCGCGAGCAGGGCGCGGTGCTCGGTCCGACGGAGCACGTGGTCTCCGAGTAGCGACGGGCCACACGAACGAGTGACAGGTTGAGCGTTGGACTAACGGCGCGCGACGGTCTCCCGAGATCCACTCGAACGCCGCCCGTCGGGGGCGGGCCACCGGGGGAGTCGATCTCGAGATGTCCGTGCCACCGCCACCCGTCCTCGCTCAGGTCGCGCCACCACCGCGTCGCGTGCCCCGTAGCGCGATGATCGCGATCGTGGTGCTGGCGCTCCTCGTCGCCGCGCTCGGCGGGGCGATCGTCGCTCGCGAGACGGGGGCGCCGACCGGGGTCGCGCTCGAGCCGGTGGGCACCACGGGCACCGCGCCCTTCATGGATGCTGTCGGTACCGACGTCCCCGACGTCCGCCCGGTCGCGAACACGGGCGGGCGCCGGGACGGCAGGAGCCCCGGCCTCTACGGCAGCGCCGGCAGCGGCGGCGTGTGCGACCGCGGCCAGCTCACCCGTTCCCTCGCCCGGCATCCCGACCGCGCGGCGGGCTGGGCCTCCGTCCTCGGCCTGCGCGACGCGTCGACCACCACGATCTCGCGGTACGTCGAGGGGCTCACCTCGGTCGTGCTGCGGTCGGACACCTTCGTCACCAACCACGGCTGGGTCGGCGGACGGGTGAACGCCTGGCCCGCCGTACTGCAGGCCGGCACCACCGTGCTCGTCGACCGCTACGGCAATCCCGTCATCCGCTGTGCCTGCGGCAACCCGCTGGCCGCGCCCCGGTCGTACAGCTCGATCGCCTACATCGGGCCGCAGTGGACGTCGTTCTCCTCGAGCTCGGTGACGGTCATCGACCACCAGACCACGACGGTGACGAACGACTACACCGTCGTCGACGTCCACACCGGTCACGGCCACCGGCGCCCCGGGGGCACCGACGGCGGGGACGACGTCACCGTCAACGTGTCCGTCACCTTCCCGCCGCCGGTGAACGAGCCGGACGAGGACTCGGACGGTGGCTCGGGTGACGGCGCGGACCAGGGGTCGAGCGGTGGCTCGGACGGCGGCGCGGACCAGTCGAACGAGGACGCGACCAACCAGGACGCGGACGAGGACTCGGACCAGAGTCCGGGGCAGGAGGCGGGGCAGGAGGCGGGGCAGAGCTCCGGGGACACGGCCCGCGAGGGCCGGAATCCGTCCGCGCAGCGGGGTGCCGCGCCGCGCCTCGCGGAGACGCCGCCACCGGCCGAGAGCGAGCCCGGCGTCTCCGTCGCGGTGCCCGATGTGGCCGCGACCACCGGCACCACCACGACGACCACGCCGCCGTCGAGCACGCCGGCCACACCGACCACCGCCGACCTCGCGGGTTCGTGGACGGCGAGCGACGCCTGCGGCTTGCCCGCGGAACTGGTACTCGATGGGGCAGGGAGCTACTCGGGGAATCCGGCTGGTGGGTCGTACTCCGTTTCCACGGGCGGGCTCGTGCTCAGCCCGGACCGGTCGCCCGCTACCCGGTTCGCGCCGAGCGACGCCGACGGCACGTCGTGGACCGCCACCGGAAACCCCGACTGCACGCTCACCCAGGCATCGGGATGAGCCGGCACCGTCGCCCGGAGCCGGACGGCGCGGAAGACCTCGATCCGCCCGCCGGCGGCTCGTCGGCGCGTGGTGCCGCTCGCCGTGGTCGCCGCCGCGCCGCCGTCGGCACCCGCCCCGGGGCCTGATCGCCGAAAACGGGCGCCGAGTGGCTCCGCGAGCACGCCGACGCGCACTTCCGCCGATCACGGCCCGATCGCCGGTCCGCCTCGACCCCCTGACCGCCCGCGCCGCCGTGGCCGCCGCACCCCCACCCCTCGGTGCCGCCGATCCCCGCGCCCTGGCCCGCGCCCCCGCCCGCCCGTCGCGGGCCCGGCGGTCTCGTGATCGGCGCGATCGCGCTGCTCGTGAAGCGCCCGGGCATCGTCGACCGCGGGCAGGCGTGGGACGCCGCCGCGATCCTCGCCGAGCACGAGCAGCTGCGGGCCCGCCACCCGCAGGCGCGGCTGCTGTGGTCGGGCGACCGGCCGGTCTGCGCCGGTGACGACTTCTGGGTCACGTGCTGGCCACGCCCGCGTCGTCGGCGGAGGGCGCCGACGGGTGGTGCGACTGGGCCGCCCCGCCGACGACTGCTTCGCCAAGTGACTCGCGCGCTCCGGCGGCAGCGAGGGCATCGCCGTGCACCGATGAGGGCGGGTCAGCCCCGCCGGTGCACCGCGGTCGGGGCGATGCGCAGGATGAGGCGCCGTTGGCGGGGGTCGCCTCGCCAGGGCCCGCCCAGGTAGCGCCGCGCCAGGGCCTGGAGGTGCTCGGCGGCGCCGTCCGGGGTGACCTCGACGACCCGGCCGCGCACGGCGACGTAGTGCTCGGGCCGCCCGGCCTCGGCCACGGCGACCGAGACCCGCGGGTCGCGGCGGACGTTGTGGACCTGCGGCAGGCCCTCCACCGCGTTGAGCACCACGTGCGTGCCGTCGGTGTCGACCCACGTCTCGGTGGTCTCCGCCGACCCGTCCGGCATCACGGTCGCCACGAAGCACCGGTTGGGTCCGCGCAGCAGCGAGACGACGTCGTCCGGGAGTCGCTCGACCTGCTGGGGCGCGACGGACATCGGTGGTCGTGGTCCTTCGTGCGGGGCTCGTGGTCGACCTCCACCGTAGAGCCGGTGGTCCCGCCCCGATCGAGGGCCCGGGTCGGGTCAGCCGAAGGCCAGGACCGACGCCGTGAACGCGTGCAGGTGGTTCCGCGCGGCGACCGGCCCGATCTCGCCGGCGGCGAAGAACCCGGCGACGCCCTGGGGTTCGAGGCCGCGCCGCACGGCGAGCACGTCGTGGTCGGCGTCGGAGAACATCGCCCGTCCCCGCCCGTTGCACGAGAACAGCAGCGCACCCGCGGTGTCGCCGTCGCCGCGGTGGCGCGTCATCAGCCAGTCGAGGTCGGCGTCGGCGCTCCGGGCGTCGCGGACCTGGAACTGCACCGTGCGCCCGACCTCGACGACGTCACCGACCGTAATCGTGCCCCCTTCGGGGTCCGCGCCGACGACGCCGCGGATGAGGAAGTCGCCCTGACGGTGGTCGTCGGCGTACTCGTCCATGGCGATGCCGAGGTGCAGCCCCTGGGCGACCATCTGCTGCTCGGACTCGTCGAGCTCGCGGAGGATCTGCTCGAGCTTGCGGTACGCCGGCACGCCGGCGAGGCCCTGCAGGTGCGGGCCCTCCGCGGCCGTCACCGTCATCGTCGGGCCGATGGGCCGGCAGCCCTGGCTGACCAGCGTGCGGACCCGGACGTCGCCACCGATCGTCACGCCGACGACGCCGCGCTCGTGCACGGCACCGTCGAGGAACAGGCGCGCCGCGCCGGCCCCGCCGGGTCCCGACGCGAGGCCGCCGACCAGGGGAAGGCCGCGCAGCGCCTCCCCGGACTGCTCGACGAAGCCCTGGATGGGGAACGTGTACGGGTCGGCCAGCAGCAGGGCGACCGCGTCGTCGTCGCGGCGCTGCGGCATCCCGCCGACCACCATGCCGGTCTCGGTGCGGGTGGCCTCGAGACGGAACGGGGTCAGCGTCGCGTCGGGCAGCGCCGCCGCCCACACCGCGACCGCGGGCCGGGCCTCGACGCCACGCCCGTCGCCGATCACGCCGCCGGCGCTGCAGCCGATCGCCGCTCGCGCGCCCGCCACCTCCATCGCCCGCGCGCCCGCCCGGGCGACCTCGCCGGGGTCCGGGTGGCAGACGAACACGGCGAGCAGGTCGGGCCGCCGGCCCCCGAGCGGGGCCGTGGCCTGGGCGACGGCGTTCTCGGCGGCGGCCACCAGGTCGGCGCCCTGGGCCAGCCCGTCCCCGAAGTCCGACATCCGACCAGGATAAGGCCGTCTCGGCGCCGACGACCCGGTGTGGGCGTCGAGTAGGATCGGTGTGCTCCCGTCGCCGATCCCTCGAAGGGTTTCGTGGCCGTCACCGACCGCGCGCGCCGTCTGGCCGAGACCGCCGCGCTCGCCGCCGCCGACAAGCTCGCCCGCGACGTCGTCGCCATCGACGTGTCCGAGCGGCTCCCGCTGACCGACTGCTTCGTCATCGCCTCGGCGCCGAACGAGCGCCAGGTGCAGGCCGTCGTCGACAGCGTCGAGGAGAAGCTGCGCGCGCTGGACGCCAAGCCCGTGCGCCGCGAGGGCACGCAGGAGGCGCGGTGGGTGCTGCTCGACTTCGACGACATCGTCGTGCACGTCCTGCACTCCGAGGAACGCGAGTACTACGGCCTCGAGCGGCTGTGGAAGGACTGCCCGTCGGTGCCCCTGCCCGACGTGGTGTACGGACCGCCGGCGGACCGCGAGCAGAGCGCCGCCGGCGAGTGAGCCTCCAGCGCCTCGTCCTGGTGCGCCACGGGCGCACGACCTGGAACGCGGAGAGCCGGATGCAGGGGCGGCTGGACCCCGAGCTGGACGAGACCGGACGCGCCCAGGCCCTCGCCGCCGCGCCCGTGCTCACCGTCTACGAGCCGGTGCTGCTCGTCGCCTCCGACCAGGTCCGGGCGTGGCGCACCGCGGAGGCCGTCGCCAAGGAGGCCGCCCTCGTCCCCCGCCCGGAGCCGCGGCTGCGCGAGACCGCGCTCGGGGACTGGGAGGGTCTCACCGGTCGCGAGGTGGAGGACGGCTGGCCCGGCGGGCTGGAGTCCTGGCGCACCGACCCGGCCTGGGCGCCGCCGGGTGGGGAGTCCCGCGTGGACGTCGCCCGCCGCGCCGTCCCCGTCCTCGACGACCTCGCCGGCGAGCTGGCCGGGACCGACGAGCGGCAGACGGCGATGGTCGTGGCGCACGGCGGCACGATCAGCGCGCTGACGGCGTCCACCCTGGGCTGGCCGATCGAGGCGTGGCACTCGCTGCAACCGCTCGCCAACTGCGCCTGGGCGGTGCTCGAGCACCGCATCGACCGCTGGCGCCTGCGGGCCTGGGGCCTCGAGGCGTGAGCGCCGGGCCGGTGCTCGTCGTCGTCGCCGACTCGCTGTCCTTCCACGGCCCCGACCGCGCCGAGCCGGCCGACGAACCCCGCCTGTGGCCCCACGTCGCGGCGCGGACGGCCGGCGGGCGGGCCGAGCTGCACGCGGGCCTGGGCTGGACGGCGCGCCACGCGTGGCGGGCGATGGCCGGCGACCCGCGCATCTGGGCGTCGCTGCGCCGCGCCGACGCCGTGGTGCTGGGGGTCGGGGGCATGGACACGCTGCCCTCGCCGGTGCCGACGTCGGTGCGCGAGCTGATCCCCGCCGTGCGGCCGGCGCGGCTGCGGCGGGCGTTGCGGGACGGGCACGCGTGGCTGACGCCCCGGGCGGCGCGGCTGCTGGGCCCGGCGGGTCCGGTGGCGCTGCCCCCGCGCGAGACCGTGCGGCACCTCGAGCGGCTGCGCGTCGCGGTGACCGCGCTGATCCCGGGCCTGCCCGTGGTCGGGATGCTGCCCGCGGTGCACCGGGCACCGCTCTACGGCGGGGTGCACGCCGGGCGGGAGCGCCACGTCGCGGCGATGACCGCCTGGGCGCACGCGCACGACGTCGTGCTCGTCGACCCGGCCCCGCTCGTCGCCGACCACGTGCTCGGCGGCCACGGCAACCCCGACGGCATCCACTGGGGCTGGCCGGCGCACGCGGTCGTCGGCGAGGCGATCGGTCGCGCGGTCGGGGAGGCGCTGGCGGGCTGAGCCGATCGCCAGGGACGTTGCCCTCCGGGATGTCGTCGCGCGACGGTGGTGCCCATGGTGACCGTGGTGAACCGGCTGGACGTCGACGCCGCCCCGGAGACGGTGTTCGACCACGTCGCGGACCTGCGCACCGAGGCCGTGTGGAACCCGGCGTGCCGCCGTGTCGACCTTCTCGGTCGGGAGCCGCTCGGTGTCGGGTCGCGCTTCCGCGGGACGTGGCACGGGATGGGGACCGCGGACGCGGAGATCCTCGCGTTCGACCGGCCGTGGTACTGGCGCACGCGGCTGCGGTTCCGCGGCGTCGACGTCGACATCGTCGGCGAGGTCACCGACCGGGAGCGGGGGTGCCACCTGACCCTCACGCTCGAGCTCGGGGCGCGCGGGGTGGCACGACCGCTGCTGCCGCCGGCCGGTGTCGTCCTGCGTGCCGCGGGCCGGCGCAACATGCGCCGCCTCGCGGAGATGCTCACGATGCCCGGGGTCTGATCGTGCGCGCTGCCCTCAGCGGTCCTCGGGCAGGGCGAACACGACCACGGCGTCGCCGTGGGAACCGCCGATCAGCCCGGGCAGGAACCCGTCGGCCCAGCTGCCCCAGCCCGAGGGGACCGCGACGTACTGGCGGCCGTCGACGCTGTAGGTGGTGGGGCTGGAGTGGATGCCGCTGCCGGTCTGGAACTCCCAGAGCAGCTCCCCGGTGCGGGCGTCCCACGCGCCGACCTCGCCGGTGGGCCGGCCGGTGAACACGACGCCGCCGGCGGTGGCGAGGACCGAGGCGCACATGGGCACCTCGTTGTGCCAACGCCACACCTCGCGCCCGGAGGTGTCGAAGGCCATGAGGTACCCGGCCATGTCCTCGGTGTCGACCGCGACGCTGGCGCTCCAGTAGGGGACGCTCTCCTTGAAGTCCTGGCGTCGACGGGTGATCGTCGCGCCGACGTCCTGCACGGGGACGTAGAAGAGGCCGGTGTCGGGGCTGTAGGCGGCGTGCGTCCATTCCTTCCCGCCGCCGGGCCCGGGCCAGAAGTGCACCGGCTCGCCCTCGTCCGCGGGGTACACCTTCGGGGTGACCGTGCCGTCGGGGGAGATCTCGCCCCAGGTGATGCGGTCGACGAACGGCGTGACGCTGACCAGCGTGCCGTCGGTGCGGTCGAGGACGAAGAAGTACCCGTTCTTGTCGAAGTGCCCGAGCAGCCGGCGCCCGTCGGACTCGAACAGGATGTTCTCCATGTTCGAGTCGTAGTCCCACAGGTCGTGCGGCGTGTACTGGTAGTGCCAGCGGATGGCACCGGTGTCGGGCTCGACGGCGACGACGCTGTCGGTGTGGAGGTTGTCGCCCTCGCGGACCTCCCCGTCGAAGTCCGGAGAGGGGTTCCCGGTGCCCCAGTAGACGAGGTCGAGCTCGGGGTCGTAGGTGCCGGTGATCCAGCAGTTGCCGCCGCCGCGGGCCCACTCCTCGCCGTCGGGCCAGGTCTCGGAGCCGGGCTCGCCGGGGCGGGGCACCATGTAGGTCCGCCACCGCCGCTCACCGGTCTCCAGGTCGAACGCGTCGAGGTGGCCCCGGACGCCGAACTCCCCGCCCGAGCTGCCCACGATCACCATGTCCTTGACGACGAGCGGGGCGACCGTGGCGCTCTCGCCGGCGCGGACGTCGCCGTACGCGGTGTCCCACACGCACGCGCCGGTCGCGGCGTCGAGGGCCACGACGTGGGCGTTGAGCGTGACCACGTACACCTTCCCGTGGGCGACGGCGACGCCGCGGTTGACGTTGCCGCAGCACAGCGACAGGTCGGTCGGCACCTCGTGCTTGTAGCGCCAGAGCTGGTGCCCGTTGGTCGCGTCGAGGGCCCACACCCAGCCGTCCCACCCGGCCAGGAACATCACGCCGTCCACGACGATCGGGGCGGCCTCGAACGCGTAGGTGGACTCGCCGGCATGCGTCCCCGCGGAGCCCGACTGGAAGATCCACGCCGGCGCGAGCCGGTGGGCGTTGTCGGGGGTGATCTGGTCGAGGCGGCTGAACCGCTGGCCGTCGTAGGCGCCGTAGTAGGTCATCCAGTTCTGCGGCTCGGAGCGCGCGTCGCGCAGCCGCTCGGCGGCGATGTCACGGGTCACCGGCGGCGCGGAGCCCGTCATGCCGCTGAACTCGCCCTGGTTCGTCGCGGTGCCGGCGTCGACGTACTCGGTGGTCATGGGGTACCTCGCTGGTGGACGGCGTGGCTAGGGGCGCGGCTGGTCGGGACGGTCGAGCCGGGCGTGGTCGGGGACGTCGCCGAGGACGAGGATGACGCCGCGCAGGCCACTGCCCTGGTCGTTGCCGATCGCGGAGCTGAACCAGTACAGGCCCGGCCCGTCGAGGTTGATCCGCGCGGTGCCGCGCGAGTACGACGGCAGCGGGAGGAACTGGCGGTCACCGTTGCTGGGGAACAGCGCCGCGTGCGTCCCGGCGTCGTCGTTGACGACGTCGAGCTCCGCGTCGCCGCCGTGCGGGAGCACCAGGATCGATGGTTCCCAGATCATCTGGTCCGGCACGATCCGCACCCGCGCCCGCATCCACCCGTCGGCGTCCTCGGTGGCGTAGCCGACCGAGCCGGACGCGGTCAGCCGTCCGATCGCCGCCCGGTTCTTCCTGTCCAGGCCGAGTTCGTCCACGGCCTGGGACACGTCCTGGAGTCGAGTGGTCATCAGCGCTCCGAGGTTCGGGAGAAGTCGCCCTCGGACGGGGACACCGGCCGGGAACCGTCGGGCTCCTCGGACGCCGGAGTGGGTCGTCGCGGACGGTGTCGCCGTCGAGGCGGGGCCCAGCTGAGCGGTCAACCGTCACCCGACGGTGGCAGCGCACGGATCCGCCCGGCAACGGCGCGAGGTTGCGATCGGCTGACGGCCCTCGGGCGGCGAGGGCTCGCCGCGGCGTTCGGACGAACCGGGGCGGCCGTCCGTCCCTGGCTCCGGGGAGACGTGGCCTCGTCTCGTCCACAGGGTCACCGGCCGTCCCCAGGGCCGGGGCGAGCGGTACCGCCTCCGGGGAGGGCGTTCCTAGCGTCTCGACCGTGTTCCGCTCCACCGCGTCGACGGCGCCCGACGTGCCCGCCGACCGCTCGCGTCACCGGCTCCGCTCGCTCGGCGCGACGTCGGCCGGGGCACCACGGAGCGATCGCGCTCCGGCGCGATCGGTCGGGGGGACCCCGTGGGGCGGGCCCGGGGAGGTCGACCTTTCGCCGTCGGGCGCGGACGGATCGACGCGGGTCGGGTGGCCCGGCGCCCCGTCCGGCACGCCGGCGGCGCGCCTGCGCCTCCCGGGGACCGCCGGTGCTCGGTCTCCGGCCGGGGCTCGTGAGGCGCCGCCGGAGTCGGACGACCCGTGGTGGGACGACGGGGACGACGACCCGGACGACGTCGCGGCCCCGAGGCGCGGCAGCGCCTGGGACCCGTCGCCACGGGGCGACCGGGCGCGCCGGTGGGCGGAGCGGTGGCTCCCCGCGTCCTGGGCGGGGGCTCGCTGGAATCCGGGACGGACCGGCGCGCTCGCCCTCGCCGCCGTCGCCGCCGTCGCCGCGGTGGTCGCGGCCGTCGGCGTGTGGGCCGACCGCCCGGTGCCCGAGCCGGTGCCGTCGTTGCCGCTGGTCGCGGGCGCGCCCGCGCCGCCCGCGACCGCCGGCCCGCCCTCGGCGGCCCCCGTCGACGCGGGGCCGATCGTCGTGTCGGTGTCCGGCAAGGTGCACCGCCCGGGTCTCGTGCGCCTCGCCCCGGGCAGCCGCGTCGGCGACGCGGTCGACGCCGCCGGCGGGGCCACACCCGACGCGGACCTGACCGGGCTCAACCTCGCCGCCCGGATCGCCGACGGCGAGCAGGTGGTCGTCGGGGTGCCGACGCCCGCGGCGGCGGGCGCCGGCGCTGCGGGGTCAGGCGCCGCTCCGACGGGCGGGGGAGCGGGCGGCGCTCCCGCACCGGGTGGCCGTGTCGACCTGAACACCGCGACGCTCGAGCAGCTCGACCAGCTGCCCGGCGTCGGCCCGGTCACCGCCCAGCGGATCCTCGAGTGGCGCGCGCAGAACGGGCGCTTCACCGCCGTCGAGCAGCTGCAGGAGGTCAGCGGCATCGGCGAGGCCCGCCTGGCCAACCTGCGCGACCTGGTGACGGTGTGAGTCGCGGTGTGGCTCGCCCTCCGGGGACGGCGACCCCACCGTCGGAGGTGCCCGCCCCGCCCGACCTGCGCCTCGTGCCCGCCGCGCTGGCGTCGTGGGGCGTGGCCGTCGCGGCCCTCACCGCGGGCTGGGGCGCGGCGGCCGTCCTCGTCGCCCTCGCCGGGGTGGCGGTGGTCGTGGCCGCGCGGCGGGTCGACGCCCGGCGGCGGGCAGGCCTGCGCGCCGCGGTGGTCGCGGCCGGCGGGTGCGCGGCCGCCGTCGGTCTGGTCGCCGGGTTCGCCGCCCACGCCGTCGCGAGCCATCCCGTGCGCCCGGCCACCGGCACCGGGGCGTCGGCCCGGCTGGACCTCGTGGTCACGGCCGATCCGCGGCCGGTGCGCTCGTCGGTTCCCGGGGCCGGACGGGTCGTGGTCCGGGGTGAGCTCGTCGGAGGGCAGGTCGGCGGACACATCGGCGGTGCCCCGGCCTGGCGCGCGGGTGGGCGGGTCGTGCTGATGGCGCCCGCCGAGCACTGGGCGGGCCTGCTGCCCGGCCAGCGGGTGAGTGCGCGGGGGAAGCTCGCCCCGCCCGACCGCGCCGACCTCACCGTCGCGGTGCTGCAGGTCCGCGGGCCACCCGGGGCGGCCGGACCGGTGCCGTCGGCCCAGCGCGTCGCGGGCGAGCTGCGCGCCGGGCTGCGCGACGCCGCCCGCGCGGTGCTCGCCGAGGACCCGGCCGGTCTGCTCCCCGGCCTCGTCGTCGGGGACACCTCGGGCGTGGCCCCGGGCCTGGCCGACGACTTCCGCACGGCCGGGCTCACCCACCTCACCGCGGTCTCGGGCACCAACGTCGCGATCGTGTGCGGCGCGGTGGTGCTCGTGGCCCGGCTCGTCCGCGCGGGTCCGCGGACGGCGGCGGTGCTGGCGGGGCTCGCGCTGGTCGGGTTCGTGGTGCTCGCCCGTCCCTCGCCGAGCGTGCTGCGTGCGGCGGTGATGGGCGGGGTCACGGTGCTCGCCCTGGCGGTGGGGCGGCGGCGTTCGGTGGTGCCGGCGCTGTGCGCGGCGGTGGTCGTGCTGCTGCTGGTCGACCCGGGACTGGCCACCGACCCGGGGTTCGCGCTGTCGGTGCTCGCCACCGGCGCGCTGGTGCTGTTCGCGCCCGGGCTGGTCGCGCGGATGCGGGCGCGCGGGGTGCCGCCGGGCGTCGCGGAGGCCCTGGCCGTGCCGGTGGCCGCGCATGTGGTCACCGCGCCGGTGATCGCCGGTCTCTCGGGTGAGGTGAGCCTGGTCGCGGTGGTCGCGAACCTGCTCGCGGCGCCCGCCGTGGCCCCGGTGACCGTGCTCGGGGTGCTCACCGCGGCGGTGGCGCCGGTGTGGGCCGGTGGTGCCCACGTGCTGGTGTCGCTCGCCGGGCCCGGGGTGTCGTGGCTGGTGTGGGTGGCGCGGCGGTGCGCGGCGGTGCCGGGCGCGACGATCACCTGGCCAGGTGGGGTGCCGGGCGCGCTGCTGCTCGCCGGGGCCGTGGTGCTGGCGGCGGTCGTGCTGCGGTGGCGTCGCCTGCGCGCGGTGGTGGCCGCGGTCCTGGTCGGCGCGCTGCTGGTGCTGGTGCCGACGCGGGTCGCGCCGCCGGGGTGGCCGCCCGCGCGGTGGTCGGTGGTGGCGTGCGACGTCGGTCAGGGCGACGCGCTGGTGCTGGCGACCGGCGAGCCGGGGCGCGCGGTGCTCGTCGACGTCGGCCCGGAGGCCGGCGTGATCGACGCGTGCCTGGCCCGGCTGGGCGTGCGGTCGCTGGCGCTGGTGGTGCTCAGCCACCTGCACGCCGACCACGTGGGCGGGCTCGCCGGCGCGCTGGCGGGGCGGGCGGTCGGCGGGATCGCGCTCGGGCCGGCGCGGGAGCCGGCCGACACCCTCGGGCAGGTCGTGCGGCGCGCGGGGGCGGCGCGGGCGCCGCTGGTCGGGCTCGGGCGGGGCACGGTGCTGCGCTGGCCGGGGCTGGTGCTCGAGGTCCTCGGCCCCGTCCGGCCTGTGGCGCACGTGGACGGGGAGGACGGTTCCGCGGTGAACGACACCTCGGTGGTGCTGCGCGCCCACACCCCGGTCGGGCGGGTCCTGCTGCCCGGCGACGCCGAGCTGGCCTCGCAGTCCTCGCTGCTCGGGGTGGGCTCCGACCTGCACGCCGAGATCCTCAAGGTGCCCCACCACGGCTCGCGGTCGTCGCTGCCGGCCTTCCTCACCGCGGCGCGGTCGTCGCTCGCGCTGGTCAGCGTGGGCCGCGGCAACACCTACGGGCACCCGAACCCGCAGATCGTGGGCCTGCTCGCCCGCAGCGGGGCGCTCGTGCGCCGCACCGACGAGTCGGGCGACATCGCGGTCGTGGCCGGCACCGGTCACGGCGCCGGCCCGTCCGTGGTCGCCCGCGGCGACCCGCGCCCCGACCCGAGGCGACGGTGACCACCCGGAGCCGTGTCCTCGGGACACGGGCTCCGCGGGCTCTCACCGGAGGGACGGCGGAGCGTGTCCCCAGGGCACGCTCCACCCCGCCACTACAGCCCCAGGGCCTCGCGGACCGCCGACGACGTCGCCGGGATCGTCGCCTTCGGGCCCACCTGGTGCTCGATCGCGTCGAGGGTCTTGAGCCCGTCGCCGGTGATGAGCAGGACGGTGTCGGCGTCGGGGTCGAGATCGCCGGACTCGACCATCTTCCTCGCGTTGGCCACGGTCACCCCGCCGGCGGTCTCGGCGAAGACACCCTCGGTGCGGGCGAGCAGCCGGATGCCGTCGCGCACCTCCTCGTCGGTGACGTCGGTGACCACGCCGCCGCAGCGGCGTACGGCGTCGAGGACGTAGGGCCCGTCGGCGGGGTTGCCGATGGCCAGCGACCGGGCGATGGTGTCCGGCTTCTGCGGGCGGACCACGTCGGTGCCCTCGCGGAAGGCGGTCGAGACGGGCGAGCAGCCGGCGGCCTGGGCACCGAAGACCTTGTAGTCGGTGTCGTCGACCAGCCCCAGGCGCATGAGCTCGCCGTAGGCCTTGTCGACCTTCGTCAGCTGCGAGCCCGAGGCGATCGGGACGACCGTCTGGGTCGGGACGCGCCAGCCGAGCTGCTCGGCGACCTCGTAGCCCAGCGTCTTCGAGCCCTCGGCGTAGTACGGGCGGACGTTGACGTTGACGAACGCCCAGTCCTCCTGCTCGAAAGCGAGCTCGGTGGCCAGGCGGTTGACGTCGTCGTAGGTGCCCTCGCAGGCCAGGAGGTTCGTGTCGTACACCGCGGTCATGAGGATCTTCGCGCGCTCGAGCGAGGCCGGGATGAGCACGACCGAGTCCCAGCCGGCGCGCGCCGCGGCGGCTGCCGTGGCGTTGGCGAGGTTCCCCGTCGAGGGGCAGGCGAGCGTGGTGAAGCCGAGCTCGCGGGCCGCGGCGAGGGCGACGGCGACGACCCGGTCCTTGAAGGAGTGGGTGGGGTTGCCGGTGTCGTCCTTGACCCACAGGTTGCGGATGCCGAGTGCGGCGCCGAGACGGTCGGCGCGCAGCAGGCGGGTGCAGCCCGGATCGGTGTTGGGGTGCCGCTCGACGGTCGTCGGCACCGGCAGCAAGGACTTGTAGCGCCAGATGCTGCGGGGTCCGCGCTCGATGTCCTCGCGGGTCACGCGGCCGAAGTCGTAGGCCACCTCGAGGGGCCCGAAGCACTGCGGGCACGCGAACTCGGCGGCGAGGTCCATGCGGTGGCCGCAGGCCCGACAGGAGAGCGAGGACGCGGGCCCGAGGTCGTAGCCGGTACTCGTCGTCGGCTGGGCAGTCAGCGTCATGGCAGGAAGTCCTCCTCATCTTCCCCGCGGACGGGTCGGAATTGGCACCGTGATCGCCGCTGCACGCTGACGCCGGTTGCCGGGGTGTCGTCGGGCCGGTCCCTCTACCCCTCTGGATGAGCCGTATGTGGTTGTGTCGGCGTCCCGGGGGACGCTCGGGCAAAGACACTACGTCACTTCCGACGAGGGCGACCACCGGCCGTGTCTGGATCGAGACCCGGCTCACCCGCCGAGGGCGGTCCGGTCCGGGGCGTCGCACCTGCGTGACACCATCGATCCCGTGAGTCCCGCGAGCGCGTCGGAGGTGCCGGCGCCGGTGCACCTGGTGGTCGGCGACGAGGCGCTGCTCGTGGAGCGCGCGGTGGCCCGCGCGATCGCCGCGGCCCGCGAGGCCGACCCGGCGGTGGAGGTGGCGCACCTGCCGGTCGGCGAGGTCACCGCCGGCGTCCTGGGCGAGCTCGTGAGCCCGTCGCTGTTCGCCGAGTCGCGCGTCGTCGTGCTCGAGAACGCCCACGACGCGAGCGCCGAGGTCACCACGCTGCTGCTCGACTACGCCAAGGCGCCCAGCGAGGGCGTCACGCTCGTCGTCGTGCACCGCGGGCCACCGAAGAGCGGCGGGCGGCGTCCGGCCAAGAAGAGCGGTGGCAAGGGCGGCGGCAAGGGGGACGCGCTGCTCGAGGGGCTGCGGTCGGCGGGGGCCACCGAGTCACCGGCGACCGGCCTGTCGGACGACCAGCGGGCCGACTTCGTGCGCGCCGAGGTGCGCCAGGCCGGCGGGCGGATCACCGGCGACGCGCTGGGTCTGCTGATGGACGCCGTGGGCTCCGACCTGCGCGAGCTCGCGGCGGCGGCCTCGCAGCTGGCGTCGGACTCGGGCGGACAGGTGGACGCCGACGCGGTGCGCCGCTTCCATCGAGGGCGCGCCGAGGTGACGGGGTTCGCGGTGGCCGAGCGGGCGATCACCGGTGACCGCGCCGGCGCGCTGGAGGCGCTGCGCTGGGCGTTGGAGACCGGCGTCGCGCACGTGCTGGTCGCCGACGCCCTCGCCGACGCGGTCCGCACCGTCGCCCGCGTCAGCGCCGCCGGCCGTGGCGACCCCTACGCGATGGCGTCGGCGCTGAAGATGCCGCCGTGGAAGGTCCGCAAGGCGCAGGGCCAGGCCCGCGGCTGGGGCGCCGACGGGCTGACCCGGGCGATGGGCGTCGTCGCCGACCTCAACGCCGACGTCAAGGGCGCCGCCGCCGACCCGTCGTACGCGCTCGAGCACGCGGTGCAGGAGGTCGTCGCGGCGCGGGGCACCTCGCGCCGCTGACCCGTCCCCCTTGGAGCGAGGGACACCGTGACTGCGCCCCCCGCAGCCAGGGCGTCCCTCGCTGCGGCACCCGGGGCCGGCGCGCCCGGTGCCCACGCGCGAGAACGGCCCGTCCCCGCGGGCGCGGGAACGGGCCGTCGAAGCTGCTGGGCCGATCAGGCCGGGGTCTTGCCCGCCTTGGCGTCGACCGTGAAGCGCTCGGCGCGGTGGGCCATGCGCGACTTCTTGTTCGCGGCCTGGTTCTTGTGGATGACGCCCTTGCTGACGGCCTTGTCGAGCAGGCGGGCGGCCTCGCGCTGACGCGTGGTGGCCTGCTCGCCGTCCCCGGCCTCGACGGCCTCGCGGTAGCGGCGGATGGCGGTCTTGATGCGCGACTTCACCGCCTTGTTGCGGCGGCGCGCCTCCTCGTTCTTGCGGATGCGCTTGACCTGCTGCTTGATGTTCGCCACGGCGTGTCCGGAACCTTCGTCTGTCGGGGGTCGATGCACTGGAGAGCGCGCGGGGGCGCTCGACCGCACCACGCAGTAGCAGCCAGGTTACCAAGCACCGCCGATCGCCTCGGCGGCCGGTCCCGGGCCCGCGGCATGGGACGATGGTGGGGAGCCCGGCCGAGCGAGACGTGAGGAATCCGTTGACCCAGACCACCCAGCAGTCCGCGAGCACCCCTGGACGGCCGGGCACGGCGGGCTACGCCGACGAGACGTTCACGCCGCCCGAGCGCATCCGCAACTTCTGCATCATCGCGCACATCGACCACGGCAAGTCGACGCTGGCCGACCGCATGCTGCAGCTGACCGGCGTGCTGGGGGAGCGGGCCTACCGCGCGCAGTACCTCGACCGCATGGACATCGAGCGCGAGCGGGGCATCACCATCAAGGCGCAGAACGTGCGCCTGCCCTGGTACGCCGCCGGTCCCGACGGCGAGATGCGCGACCACGTCCTGCACCTCATCGACACCCCCGGCCACGTCGACTTCACGTACGAGGTCAGCCGCTCGCTGGCCGCGTGCGAGGGCGCGATCCTGCTGGTCGACGCCGCACAGGGCATCGAGGCGCAGACCCTGGCCAACCTCTACCTGGCCATGGAGCACGACCTCGAGATCATCCCGGTGCTCAACAAGATCGATCTCCCCGCCGCCGAGCCCGAGCGCTACGCCGAGGAGATCGCCCACCTCATCGGCTGCGAGCCCGACGAGGTCCTGCGCATCAGCGCCAAGACGGGCGAGGGCGTGCCCGCCGTCCTCGACGAGGTCGTGCGCCGCGTGCCCGCCCCGGTCGGCGACGCCGACGCCCCGGCCCGCGCGATGATCTTCGACTCGGTCTACGACACCTACCGCGGCGTCGTCACCTACATCCGCGTCGTCGACGGCAAGATCACCCCGCGCGAGCGCATCCGGATGATGTCGACGAACGCGGTGCACGAGCTGCTCGAGGTCGGGATCATCTCGCCGGACCAGAAGCCCTGCCAGGGCCTGGGCGTCGGCGAGGTCGGCTACCTCATGACCGGCGTCAAGGACGTCCGCCAGTCCCGCGTCGGCGACACCGTGACCTGGGAGCGCAAGGGCGCCATTGAGCCCCTCGGCGGATACCAGGACCCGCAGCCGATGGTCTTCTCCGGGCTCTATCCGATCGACGGGTCCGACTACCCGATCCTGCGCGACGCGCTGGACCGCCTGCGGCTCAACGACGCCGCGCTGTCCTACGAGCCGGAGACCTCGGCGGCGCTGGGGTTCGGGTTCCGCTGCGGGTTCCTCGGCCTGCTGCACCTGGAGATCACCCGCGACCGGCTCGAGCGGGAGTACGGCCTCGACCTCATCTCCACCGCGCCCAACACCGTCTATCGCGTCGAGCTGGACGACGGGGGAGAGGTCGAGGTCACCAACCCCGCGGAGTGGCCCGAGGGCAAGGTGTCGACGATCTACGAGCCGATCACCAAGGTCTCGGTGCTCGCCCCGTCGGACTTCGTCGGCGCGATCATGGAGCTGTGCCAGTCGCGGCGCGGGTCGCTCCAGGGCATGGACTATCTGTCCGACAGCCGGGTCGAGCTGCGCTACACGATGCCGCTCGCCGAGATCATCTTCGACTTCTTCGACGTGCTGAAGTCACGCACCCGCGGCTACGCGTCGCTGAACTACGAGCCCGCGGGCGAGCAGGCCGCCGACCTGGTCAAGGTCGACATCCTGCTGCAGGGCGAGCCGGTCGACGCGTTCTCGGCGATCGTGCACAAGGACGCCGCGTACGCGTACGGCAACAGCATGGCCGGCAAGCTGCGCGAGCTCATCCCGCGCCAGCAGTTCGAGGTGCCGATCCAGGCCGCGATCGGCTCGCGGATCATCGCTCGCGAGACCATCCGCGCGATCCGCAAGGACGTGCTCTCCAAGTGCTACGGCGGGGACATCACCCGCAAGCGCAAGCTGCTGGAGAAGCAGAAGGAGGGCAAGAAGCGGATGAAGACCATCGGGCGGGTCGACGTCCCGCAGGAGGCCTTCGTCGCGGCGCTCTCGACCGACCAGAACGCGGTGGAGAAGAGCAAGAGCAAGAAGTAACCGAGCGGTCGGTGGCCGCGCTCGGTCAGCGCGGTCGGGGGGGAGCGGCCGGGGTGGGTGGCGCGAGGCCGCGGGCGAACGCGACAGCGGCCGCCGCGGTCCGGGACGTCACCCCGAGCTTGGTGTAGACGTTGGCCAGGTGTCGGGCGACCGTCTTCTCGCTGATCACCAGCGCAGTGCCGATGGTCCGGTTGCTCGCGCCCGCAGCCAGGTGACGGAGGACCTCGACCTCCCGTGCGGTGAGACCGCCGGGGGCCGCGCCCACGGAATCGGCGAGGGTACGGAGATCGGGGCGGGCCCCGAGCGCGGTGAAGGTCGCGACGGCCTCGTCCCGTTCCCACTGCGCCGTGTCGTCGTCCCCGAGCTCGCGGTGGGCCGCGGCGAGGAGCACGCGGACCCTCGCCGCCTCGTACGGCGCCCCCAGCTCCCGCCAGGCGCGACACGCGTCCCGCAGCGCGGACAGCGCTTCGTGCGCCTGCCCTCCTGCCAGCCGGACCGCGCCGGCCGCCTGCCGGGCGGCGGCCGCGAGGGCGGGGCCGGCGAACGTCGTCGCCGTCTCGGTGAGCTCGTCGCTCGCCTTGCGGGCGGTCGGCATGTCGGCGGCGGCGATCGCGATCTCCACCTGTGCGGCGCAGAGCGGCGCGCGGCGCAGCGGGTGCCCGGGCTCGGCGACGAGGGCGGTGCGGACGGCGGCGGCAGCAGCCTCCGTACGGCCCTGCGCGAGCCGCAACAGTGCGAGCCCGGGCTGGGGGTCGCGTCCGCGACGGTGCGCGGCCCGGTAGGCCTGCTCGGCGGTGGTGCCCTCGCCGCGCAGCCGGTGGACCTCGCCGAGCAGGTAGTGGCCCTCGGCGGCCGCCGCGGTGTGGATGTCCGCGAGGTCGCGGCAGACCGCCTCGGCGTCGCGCTCGGCGTGGCCCCAGTCCCCGGCGACGAGGTGGAGCTGGGCGCGGTGGACCCGACAGATGCCCCGGAACAGCACCGCCTCTCCCACGGTGGCGAGCCACTGCTCGGTGGCCGCAGTCCACCGCCGCGCTCTGCGGATGTCCCCGAGCTCGACACAGGCGGCCATGGTGTTGCAGTAGAGGTCGCCCGCCCATTCCGGGTGCAGCTCGCCGGTGGCGACGGCGAGCATCGCCTGGTCGAGCAGCGCCATACCCTCGGGGACGCGGCCGAGCCGCAGCAGGGCCCGGCCCTCCCCGAGCTGCCCGCACGCCACGAGCGTCGCCTCACCGAGCCGCCGGCCCAGTGCGCGGACCTCTCGGGCGGCCGCGGCCGCCACCTCCAGATCCGGTCCGTCGAGGCCGGCCTCCACCTCGGTCAGGTGGCGCAGGTAACCCTGCTCCGGACACTCGGGCTGGTCGGCCAGCAGCCCGCCGGCGCGCCCGAGCCAGGCCAGGCCCCGTTCCTCCTCGCCGCGCAGCAGGTGGTTGACCGCGACGCCGATCGCCACCCACGCTGCGCGCCGGGGATCGCCGTCCGCGACGAGTTCCCGGTAGGCGTCGGTGCCGACCGCGATCGACTCGTCGGCGCGACCCAGCCACCACGCGGCGTCGTGCAGCAGGGCGAGATCGACTCCGGGGAGGTCGCGGCCCGCCGCGGCGGCACCGAGCCCCTCGCGGGCGTTCGCCCACCGCCGGTCGGCGTAGGCCGCGCGCGCCGCGACGAGGACGTCGTCGAGGTCGTCCATGGCCCAGCCCCTGCCCTACGTGCGGAAGAAGGCGGACCAGCGTACTGCGGCGCCGCGAGGCGGTGGGAGGCCTCGAGGACCTCAGAAGTAGGGCGCGAGCCCGAGGGCGGCGCCGCAGTGGCAGCGTGGCGCCTCGTTCCCGGGCCGGATCGCGTGCCGGTCGCCGCAGTCGGGACAGCGGACGTGCTGGGGGTTGAGCCGGTGCGGGACCCAGAGGCTGGTGAAGCCGCGACGTCCGAGCGTGCCGTGCAGGAACCGGCGCCGGGCCTCGGCGTGCGGCCGGTTTCCGGCGACGGCGCGTTCGGCGGCTCCCGGCGAGGTCCAGGCGGTGAAGGTGTGGCCCCGGCCCGCGGCGTTCGTGCCGACGAACCCGATGAAGCCGGGCTCGGCGGCCATCGCCTCGACGACCTCCGCGCCGCGCTGCTCGACCTCGCCCTCCTCGGCGGAGTCCTCCGTCTCGATCCACGTCATCGCCAGGGCACCGGGCACGGCCGGCACGCCGAGGCCGGTGCGCACCGACGTCCCGAAGTGCATCGGCGGCTCGTCCGCCGGCACGACCAGCACCCGGAGGCCGACCCGCCCGGCGAGGACGCCCAGCCGGGCGGTCACCTCGGCGACCTCCGCCGGGGCGCTCACGGCTGCGCGCCCTTGCGTGCGACGTAGAGGGAGTCGAGCGGATCGTCGGGCACGTCGTGCACCGCCAGGTCGACGAATCCCGCGTCGGCGAGCATCTGCCGGGCGACGCGCTCTCCCCACACCGTGCCCAGCCCCGCTCCACCCCGTGCGAGCGAGACCGTCGTGCAGTGGAGCGTGCTCACGCCGTAGAGCCACGGGGCGAAGGGGTTGCCGAGGTTGTCCTCGAGGTCGCTGGCGGCCTTCACGTCCATCATGAGGAACGTGCCGCCGGGCACGAGCGCCGCATGAGCGCGTGCCAGGACCCCTGCCGGATCGGCCTGGTCGTGGATCGCGTCGAACGCGCAGACGGCGTCGAACGGCGGGTCGGCGGGCAGCGCCGCGACGTCGAGCACCTCGAAGGTCGCGTTGATCAGAGCGATCTCGGCGGCCTCGGCCTGCGCGGCGTCGATCGCGTCCGCCGCCAGGTCGTAACCGACGAACCGCGACCGGGGGAACGCCCGCGCCATGACGTTCACGGCGTGGCCGGTGCCGCAGCCGAGGTCGGCCACCCGGATCCCCGCGGCCAGCCGGTCGACCAGGTCGCCGGCCAGGGGCAGGATGCCGTCGATCAGCTGGGAGTCCACGAGCCCGCGCGAGACGGCGTCCATCATGTCGGTGAACTCGGGTCGGAACGCCTCGTACGGCACCCCGCCGCCCTCCCGGAACGCCCGCGCCACGCCGGGGACATGACCGGCCAGCAGGGTACCCACCCGAGCCATCGGAGCGAGGTTGCGCGACGTGGCACCGGTGAGGCAGACCGCGTGCTCGGCGGGGAGGAGGTACTGCCGCCGTCCAGGATCGAAGGACACGAGCCCGGCGGTCACCAGGGCACCGAGGCACTCGCGCACGTAGCGCTCCTGCAGGCCCGCGCGAGCGGCGAGCTCCGTGCTCGTGCCCGGAGCGGCGGCGAGCGCCGGGAGGAGGCCGGTCCGGTCGGCCAGATCGATCATCAGGACGACGAGGGCGTCGGTGTACATGCCGAGCAGCCGCTCGGTGAAGCGCTGCGTCCTCGCCTCGTCCAGGCCGGGGGTGGTCACGGCGGTGCTCGTCACGGCTGCCTCCTCGATCCATCCGCACGACGACGGTACGGCCGCCGGCGGGCCCGCCACATCGGTCGGATCGTGCATCCGCGACCAGCGCGACCTGGGCCGTTCCACCCACTCCGACGGTCCGCGCGGGGCGGGTGGGACGGGCACGGGCACGCGGCGGGAATGACCACTCGCGTAGACTGGTTGTCAACGCCGAGCTGTCGGCCTGGGAAGGACCCCGCGTGTCACCGGGTCCGCGGACAGCTCACGTCGTCCGCCGATCCCTCCGCGAAAGAGCTACGTGTCCAACGCTGCTGTCCTGTCCGACTCGAGCCTGTCCGATCCTGACGTCGAGCTCGTCGACGTGATCACCCCCACGACCGACGAGACCCCCGCCGAGGAGACCCCCGCCGACGAGACCGTCGGCGAGCAGGGCCCCGAGGCGACCATCACCGACCAGCCGGTCGCCGACCCCGAGCCCGAGCCGGCCTCCGCCTTCGCCGCCCTCGGCCTGGCCGAGCGCCTCCTGCCGACCCTGGCCGAGTCCGGGTTCGACACCCCCACCCCGATCCAGACCGAGACCATCCCGCTGCTGCTCGCCGGCCGCGACGTGCTCGGCCTGGCCCAGACCGGCACCGGCAAGACCGCCGCCTTCGGGCTGCCGATCCTGTCGGCGATCGACCCGGCGCAGAAGGCCGTCCAGGCGCTGGTCCTCACCCCGACCCGCGAGCTCGCGATCCAGGTCGCGGACGCGGTCGAGCGCCTCGGCGCCGGCGTCCCCGGCCTGCAGGTCGTCCAGCTCTACGGCGGCGCGCCCTACGGCCCGCAGCTCGCGGGGCTGCGCCGCGGCGGTCAGATCGTCGTCGGCACGCCCGGCCGCGTCGCCGACCACCTCGAGAAGGGCACGCTCGACCTGTCGCACGTCGCGCACTTCGTGCTCGACGAGGCCGACGAGATGCTGCAGATGGGCTTCCTCGAGGAGGTCGAGGCGCTCTTCGAGCAGCTGCCCGACGACCGCCAGGTGGCCCTGTTCTCGGCCACCATGCCCGCGGCCATCCGCGAGGTCTCGCGCCGGCACCTCAACGCCCCGGCCGAGGTGTCGATCAAGTCGAAGACGCAGACCGGCGTCAACACCCGCCAGCGCTACGTCGTCGTGCCCGAGCGGCTCAAGGCCGACGCGCTGTCGCGCATCCTGCAGGTCGAGGACTTCGACGCCTGCCTGGTGTTCGTGCGCACCCGCCAGAACACCACCGACGTCACCGACGCCCTCAACCGACGCGGCTTCGCGGCCGTGGCGATCTCGGGCGACCTGAGCCAGCCGCAGCGCGAGAAGACGATCGCGGACCTGCGCGCCGGGAAGATCGACGTGCTGGTGGCCACCGACGTCGCGGCCCGCGGTCTCGACGTCGAGCGCATCTCGCTGGTGGTCAACCACGACCTGCCGACCGACCCCGAGTCCTACGTGCACCGCATCGGGCGCACGGGCCGGGCCGGGCGCAGCGGCGACGCGATCTCGTTCGTCACCCGCGGTCAGATCCGCACGATGCGGATGATCGAGTCGGTCACGAAGCAGAAGGCCGAGGAGATGTCGGTGCCGGGCACCGACGAGGTCAACGACCGCCGTCGCCGGCGCTTCAGCGACCGGATCACCACGACGATGGCCGACGGCATCCCCGGCGGCGACGACGTCGACGTGTTCCGTTCGCTGGTGCGCGGCTACGTCGAGGAGACCGACGCCGACCCGCTCGAGGTCGCAGCCGCGCTGGCCACGATGGTCCAGGACGGCAAGCCGCTGCTGGTCGAGGAGCTGCCGGCGCCGCCGCCGCGGGCCGAGCGGGGCGACCGCAAGGGCAAGCCCGACCGCGGGCAGGGGCGTGCGCCGTCGTGGACGGTCGGGTCGGGCACCGACACCTACCGCATCGAGGTCGGCCACAACCAGCGCGTGCGCCCGGGCGCCATCGTCGGCGCCATCGCCAACGAGGCGGGGCTCGACTCGGCGCACATCGGGCACATCGACATCCGCACCGACCACACGCTGGTCGAGCTGCCCGCCGACGTGCCGGGCCACGTGGTCAAGCGCCTGCAGCGCGCCCGCGTCGCGGGCCGGCCGATGGGCCTGCGCCGCGCGTCCGGCGCCGAGGTCGCCTCGGCCCCGCCCCGCGGCCCCAAGCGGCGCCGCTAGTGTCGCGCGTCTGAAGTTCGTTGACGCGTGGCGTGGGGCAGGATCTCTTCGGCGGTCTTGGTCCACGTGAAGGGGTGGCAGCGGTCGTTCCAGCCGTCGATGAAGGTGCGGATCTTCTCGATGA
>NZ_QEKW01000017.1 GCF_003096675.1 Actinomycetospora cinnamomea
CACAACCGCCACGCCACTCCGAAACGCCGCTTCGCCGCCAACTCCAAGATCCGCCGACCCGATTACCTACCCAACGTTGCCTGACGCGGCACTAGGGAGCCGAGGGGCACCGACCCATCCCCGAGCCCGGGGGTGGCTGGGTGGGTGGCGGTCCGACTCCGCCTCCCGTCGCCGTTCGGTGCGGCGATGCTCCGAACGGGTCACATCGGTCGGGGCATCGGCACGCGCGGTCGATACGGCTAACGGCGGTGGCGGTGCGGGCGATCTGTCCGGGTGATATCGGTTGATGGAGACGCCGCGGGGGGCGCACACATGGAGAACGAGCCGTTCGGCGAGTACGTCCTGCAGGAGCTGCTGGGCCGCGGGGGCATGGGCGAGGTGTTCCGCGCCTACGACACGAAGCGCAAGCGGACCGTCGCGCTCAAGCGTCTCCCCGCGGTGCTGGCCCGGGACGAGGCGTTCCGCAAGCGGTTCCGTACCGAGTCCGAGGTTGCGGCTCGTCTGACCGACCCGCACGTCCTCCCGATCCACAACTTCGGTGAGATCGACGGCCGCCTGTTCATCGACATGCGGCTGGTCAACGGCTCGGACCTGGCCGCGGTGCTGAGCCGTCGCGGAGCTCTCGAGCCGGCCGTGGCGGTCGACGTGCTCACCCAGGTCGCGGCCGCCCTCGACGCCGCGCACCGCGACGAGCTGGTCCACCGCGACGTGAAGCCGTCCAACGTGCTCCTCACCCTCGACGAGACCGAGGAGGAGATCGGCTTCGCGTACCTCACCGATTTCGGTGTGGCACAGGTGGGCGGGGCCGACACGTCGCTGAGCACCACCAACGCCGTGGCGGGCACGCTCGACTACATCGCTCCCGAGCGGTTCACCAGCCGCCGGGCGGGCCACCGCGCCGACGTCTACTCCCTGGGCTGCGTCCTCTACGAGATGCTCACCGGCGACCGGCCGTTCCCGGTACAGAGCCTGCCCGAGGCGATGCACGCGCACATCTACACCCCGCCGCCCAAGCCGTCGGAGGCCGTACCCACCGTCCCCGAGGGCCTGGACGCGGTCGTCGCCCGCGCTATGGCCAAGTCGCCCGACGACCGTTACCCGACGTGCGCCGAGATGGCCGCGGATGCCCGCGCCGCCCTTGCGGGACGGCAGATCGGGGACGGTGTCGGGCCGGCGGCGCTCCCGGAGGCCCTCGTGGAGACGGCGGACCCACCGGCGGTCGGCGCGCCGTCGACGCTGCCGCCCGCGGGCGAAGGGGGCGAGGACAGTCGGGCACCTGAGCAGGACGGCGCCCCGCGACCCGCGGCCGCCATCGAGTCCGTGCCCCCAGCGCAGCCGGAGCCATCGCCCGGCGTGCCGCCGGCCGAGCCGCCGACGCCGCCCGCACCACCGGTGGAGCCGGTCACGCCCGTGCCCTCCGGGCGTCCGCGGCGCCGGCCGCTCGCCACGGCGGCCGCGGCTCTCGGCGCGGCCGCGGCCATCACCGCCGCGGTGGTGGTCGTCGACTACGTGGCCTCCCCGGGGGAGAGTCGTGCCGACACGGTCGCGTCCGAGTCGGCGCCCACAGCGCCCACGGCGGCACCGGCCACCGCCCCGGCGGCGCCGGTCGCGGCACCGGTGGTGCCCGCCGTCGACGGGGTCTTCGCCGGCCGGTCCAGCGGCAACGAGATCACCGTCGCCGTCGCCACCCGCAACGGTCAGGTGGCCGCCTACATCTGCGACGGCGAGTCCGTCGAGGCGTGGTTGGACGGCGAGATCCAGAACCGGGAGGTCCGCCTGCGCAATGCCAAGGGCGCCACGCTGTCCGCAACGGTCACCGACTCCGCCGCCTTCGGGACCATGACGGTGCGCGGCCGCACGTTGCCCTTCTCCGCGCAGCTGGCGCCGGCGCCGGCCGGCCTCTACGAGGCGCGGTCGGGGGGCACCCGCACCGGCTGGATCGTGCTGGCCGACGGCTCGCAGGTCGGGTTGAGCCAGACCAACGGGGTTTCGACACCCGCGCCGGAGCTCGATCCCGCCACCGGGACGGCGCAGGGGCCGAACGGGCCGATCCGGGCGGTCGCGCTGACCGGTGCCGAGTGAAGCGGCCGCCCACGGCTGCTGAGCCCGCCGTGGGGGAGGCCCTGGCGCGCGTCGCCGGCGCCGACGGCAACAGCGCGGTGTTGACCGCGCGTCGTCACCTCACGGTCGGTCGCGACGCCACCTGCGACATCAGCTTCCCCGGGGAAGCACGGCTGTCCCGACGGGCCGTGCATCTCTCCTGGAACGGGTTCGGCGTCGTCATCGCCAACATCAGCCGCACCCACGGTCTGACGGTGACCGCCGCCGCCACGACGGCGCGCCTGCCGAGCCGGTCGGAAGCCGGACCCACCACCGGCTTCTTCCTCGCCAGCGGCACGGCGACCATCGCGGGTCCGTCGTGGCCCGGCTCGCCGTTCCTCGTGACCGTCGAGGTGGGGGCCGGTCAGCTCGCGCCCGGCAGCGCAGTGAACGTGGCCCTCTCCGCGACGCGCCAGCCGTTCCGGCTGCGGACCGACACCAAGGAGTTCCTCACCGCCCTGATGCTCTGCCGGCCCCGACTGGAGGATCCAGCCGGCAACGCGACACCGCCCGCTGCCCCGCAGCTCACGAGGCAGATTCTCGAGGTCACCAACAGCTGGCACCTGGTGCGCCAGTTCGACGTCGACGAGTCGGTGCGCAAGACGCTGACGGGGCGCGTCCACGAGCACCTCAAGGGGCTTCGCGCGAAGGTGCTGCGCCACGCGCTGGTCCCCGGCGGCACCCCTCTGCCGCCTCCCGCGCTCGTCGACGTCCTCATCGCGAGCGAGGCCGTCACGCCGCTCCATCTCGAACTACTCGAGGACGACGCGTGGCTGGAATGGCAGGAGTCCCAGTGGTGGGAGAGCTGAGAACGGCGGTGCTGCCACCCCCACGCTCGGGGATGGGGCACTGCTTCCGCCGTCCCTAGCGTCTCGCTCGGCCCGATCACACGGATCGGGAGATGCCGGGGAGGCAGTCATGTGGGGCATCAGCATCCCGATCAATCTCTTCACGGTCCTGGCCGTCCTGTTCGCTCCGCTCTTCTTCCTGCTGCTCGTCGCGAAGGCGCCGTGGGTGGGTCTGCTGTTCGTCGCGGTGGTCGTCGCCGTGATCGCCCGGCGGCGGGTGGTCCGTCGGCGACAGGCGGAGGCGGAGGAAGCGGCGCTCGACGCGGAGCGGCGGGCGTGGGCCAAGGCCCAGGCCGACGAGTTCGCGCGGCGGTGGGGCGAGCCCTGGCGCTGAGGTGGTCCCGTCCGCGAGGCGGGGGCCGGCGTCGTCACCGCCGACGACGTCGGCCATCCGCTCCGCGTGGTCCACGGTCACCGAGTGACCAACAGTCCTCCACGTGGGTGGACAGGCTGGTCTGGAGATCAGGGCCACGCTACGTTCCGTGTCGATCGCGACGGCTGGGGGAGAGGCGGTCCGATGGCGCCGGACGGGGACGCCGCCCGAGGTCCCGTGTACGACCTCGTGGCCGAGGTGCTGGTCGGGGTCGCGCCGGAGGAGGCCGCCGACCTTCCGCTCGTGTGGGAGGCGTGGCGGCGGAACCCCGTGCCGCCGTCCGCGCTCCACGACCGGGAGCGGCTCCTGGGCTCCGGGCTGGCCGGTGAACTCGTGACGTGGGCTCCGTTGGTCGTGTCGTTTCTCGGCACGCAGGTGGTCGGCGGCGCGATGGTCGACGCAGCGAAGGATGGCCTTCGCAGTCGGTCGCGGAACCGGATCCGGTCGTGGCGTGATCGGTGGCGGAGGCGTCGGGGCCGTGCGGAGGTCGAGGGCTCGGTTCCTCGGCTGACGCCGGCGGAGATCCGGGACCTGGCCGCGGAGGCCGAGCGCGCGGCCGTCGCCGTCGGCCGGACGCCGGAGGAGGCGCGGGTCCTCGGGGACCACCTCGCCGGGGTGCTCACGCGCCGAGCTGCGGCCTGAGCCATGGGCGCGGGTGAGCTGCCGACCTCGACCGCCCGGACGGCGCATGGCTCCGCCGCGAGGCCCTTCCTCCTCCCGCCGCCGTCGACCTCGCGCTTCACTCTCACCCAGTTGAGCCTCGCCGCGGCGGGCCTGTTCGCTGCCTCGTGGTTCCTGGTGCTGCGACCGGGCTCGACCCGCGTGACGACGTCGGGCGGTTCCTGTGCCGATGTCGGGTCTCCGGCTCCTACCGCATCGCCGATCGACGCGTTCCTCGCTTGCTCGTCGGACGCGCTCGCCGGAGAGGCCGCGCTCGTGCTCGTCGGTCCCGTCGCACTCGCGGTGCTGGCCTCGGTGGGCTGGTTCCTTGCCCCGCGTGTGCTCACCCGGTGGTGGCGCGATCTCGACCTCGAGCCCCCGGGGCCGCGACACGACGCTCTCGATCGCCTGGCCCGGGAGGAAGGGCTCGAGCACCTCCCGACGTGGTACCGGACGGTACGGACGGGAGCCTGGACCTACGGTCGGTGGCCGCGTCACCGCGTCGTGGTTGGCCTCGACGTCCTCACCGGGTTCCGCGGCGACAAGGACGAGCGGCGGTGGCGCGCGCTCATCTCGCACGAGGTCGCGCACCTGCGTAACCGCGACGTCGACCGTACCTACTGGACGTTGTGCGCCTTCTTCGCGTTCCTCCTGATCGTGGCCACGCCTCTTGTGGTGGACGCATTCGTCTCCAGCCGGGTGGGGCCCTCGCTGAGCTGGCGCGTCGTCGCGATCGTTCTCGTCGTGGTGCTGTCCGTCGCCGCTGTCCTCCGGACGCGCGAGCATGACGCCGATCTCCGGGCGGCGTCCTCGGACAGCGGCGGGATGCGGGAAGCCATCGCGTGGTCGCTGGCGAAGCGGGAGCCCTCGTCACGGCCGCGGTGGTTGCGGACCCATCCGCGGGACGCCGAGCGCCTGGCAGTCGTCGATGACCCGAGCCGCGCCCTGTGGATCTCTCCCGTGGAGTTCCTGGCGGCCGGGATCGCGGCCGGTGTGGTGCTCGTCGAACTGCCCGCGGTCCTGGAGGGTCTCCTCGAGGCCACCCCCGGAGGGGCGGTCACCGCCTACCTCGTAGCGGGCTGGCTGACGGGTCTGCCCCTCGTGGGCGTGGTCGGCCTGGCGAGCTGGCGCGCCGCCGTCGCCGCGGCCGACACGGGAACCCGAGCGCCGCGAGGGCTGGTGCCTGGCGTCGCGCTCGCCGCCGGTCTCCTGGCTGGGAGCCAGATCGCACCGCGGTCGTCCGCCGCCTGGGTGACCGTGTTCGCCACGTCCGGAGACCGGGCCTTCTCTCCCCGGCTGGGGAACGTGGCGGTGCCGACCGCACTGTGGCTGGTGGCGGTGCTGGTGCTCATCGGGCTCCTGTTCGTGACGTGGTCGGTCGCGATGGGGGAGGCGTTCACCACGTCCAGACGTCCGGTCGATGTGCGGGTGGCCAGGCATGTCTTGCTCGGCGCGACCGTGCTCTGCGTCCCGCTCGGTGGCTGGTTCCTCGCGCTGCGCCTGGCCGCGGCGGACGCCGTGGACCCCGCCACCCTGGCCGCGTCGTTCGTGGGGTATCACGCCCTCGAGGCTCTGCTGGTCGTGACCCTGGTGGCCGCGACCGCCCTGGCCTGGTGCACCTCCCGGTGGCTCGTGCTTCCCGGTGCCATCGTCGCCGGCGTGGCGCTCGCCGCCGTGGTCCTGCTGCCCGTTGCGGTACCGACTCGGGAGGACCCGAGAGCGGGCGGCGCGAACCTGGCGCTCCCGGCGTTCCCGCAGGCGGGCAATGCCTGCCTCTGGCTGATGCACGTGCGGCCCCTCGACGGCGACCCCGACTACCAGCGCCGGTTCGGTGCGGCCCTGAGCGCCACCGACGACGCCTTGATGCGCGAGATCGGGGCAGCGCTGGTTGCTTCCGCCGACGACCCCGACGGCGCGGCGGCGTTGTCCGCCCGTACCGCCCTCGTGCGCCGATGTGACGCGTTCAGCACCGGTCGGTGATCTCCCATGTCAGGAGCCGCGCGCATGACAACGACCGTCCGTCTCCTCTTGGGCCTCCTGTGCCTGTGCTGCGTCGGCACCGGATGCGCCGCCGCGGCCGACGTCACCCGGCAGCCAACGCTCGTCGGCGTGCTGCTCATCGCCAGCGACCTCCCGCCCGGGTTCGAGGAGGCCGATCCAGAGCCTCCTATGCCGCTGGAGTCCGATCGGCCCGAGTGCGCGAGCACGCTGGACCAGCTGGAGGTCGTCCCCGCCGACGAGCCCGGGGTCGCTGAGGAACGGATCCTGTTCCGCAACGTCACGAAGACAGTCGTCCAGCATGTCGTGCGGCAGTACCCGGACAGCGTCCGAGCTGCCGCGGAAGTCACGCGCGCCCGCACCGTGCTCGCCGATTGCGTCAGTTTCGAGGTGCACTTCCCAGGAGATGGGCTGAGCCTCACCGAGACCGTGCGCCCGATCTCCGCCCCAGCAACGGCCAACCCCGCGTGGGCCGCCGAGGTGACCGTCACCGGCCAGGGAGCGACGCTCACGAACACCCTCGTGCTGATCCAGCAGGGACCGCTCCTCTCGGTGGTGTCCGTCTTCACTCCGTTCGGGCCCGAGCCGGAACTCGTCGCTCGGGCCGTCAGCACCGTGGATCAGCGCATGGCCTCCTGACCGCTCGCTCGTGAGCACTGGTCATCCGCTCAGCCGGGCTCGCCGGCAGGACCGGCAAGGGTCGTCGGAGAGACCGCCGTATGTTCACTTCCTCGCGCGTCGTCGACGCCGACGCCGCGGCAATCGCTGACTGCGGCGCACCGACGCGACGACCAGGCTGGTCATCGCGACCAGTTCAGACGGCGCTCCGTGGAAACCATGACGCGACTACGCCGCGGTTCACCCGTGCGGACCATCACATTCCGGCGGCCGGCAACGACACTCTCACCGAGCGTGGCGAGTGGGCTCCGCGCGCTCCTCGAGGGAGAGCCCGGTGAGCCGGTGACCATGCCGGTCGACGGGGGGACGAGTGAACGGATACTTCCCGGGCGCGTGCGCGCGATGCGATGCGCCGCTCCCTCCGCACGCGGCTTTCTGCGGCCGGTGCGGTACCACGGTGGACGCGCCGACCGCCGGCATGTCGTCCACCAACGGCCATCACGCCGGTCCCTCTCCGGGACGAGTGCCTCCGCATCAGCGACCGCCGTCCTCCGGTCCGTTCGTCGCGCGGCCCAGCGGGGACGCGCCCGGTGGGACGACCCGCTTCATCGGGGCGGCGGTCCACCTGGACCACACACTGGCCGAGGGCCTCATCGAGGAGTTCCTCGTCGAGCCCTGTCGCTCGATCCCGAGGACGCCGGGTGTCGACGCCGCCTCGGTGCTGGGCGACGCCGCAGCGTCGCACCGCCGGCGTCAGGTCCGCGACGCGACACTGATGGTGCTGGCGGTCGTCGTCATGGTGGCGCTTCCCTGGATGGCCACGGCGTGGTTGGTGCTCGGCGTGCTCGGCGCCGTCATCGTGAGGGCACGCTCGGGGGAGCCGCTGAGCCGTGGCCGCGTTGTCGGTCTCACCGTGCTGCTCGTCGCTGCCGGGGGACTCGCGGTGCTGGTGCAGATCGCGCTGGCCACGGTGAACGCCATGGCCTCGTTGGGGTCGTCGGGCTCCTTCGGCTCCTCCGGCTACGCCTCCCCCGCGGTCAACGCCGAAGTATCACCGTGGGGCGTCGTCGGCGCGCTCGCTCTCCTCGCTATCCCGGTCATCATCGCAACGGACGAGGTCCTAGTTCTCTCCCTCATCCGGCGGCACTTCTCCCGGTCCCGCTTCACGCCGGAGCCGGATGAGGGCCCCGGTTTCGTCGCCTCCCTGCGTCGCATCGGACGCGCACGATTCCACCGCATGCTCGAGCGCACCCGCGACGCCGAGCGTATCGACGACATGAGCATGGCCGACGTCGTGGTGTTCCGTGGTGACGACCCATTCGTGGGCGCGGGAGTACGGTACAAGGTCAATTCCCACGTCATCCCCCTCGAGAAGAAGGACGACGAGCCCGGGCCGCCGCGAATCTCCCCTCGCGATCTCCACCTCGCTGTGACCGCCGCCGTCAACGACCTCCGACGCGTTTCGTCTCTCGGTCTGCACGGCCGGCTCAACACCATGCTCCACCGCGAGCAGTGTCTCGTCGCTGCCTATGAGCTCCTCACCCATCATCGAGAAGCGGAGGCGGGCGTCTACCTCCCGCACGGCCCCCACGGAGCACCGGCCGCGACACTGCCCCTCGCGGTGGCGCGCCGTGGGATCGACGATCCCCGCGAGTGGGCCCGCTACTACCAGTGCTATCGGGTGGAGGGCTGGGAGCGTGACCTCACGCTGTCGTGCTTCTTCACCCTGGGAACCGATGGGCGCCTTCTCTACCTCGAGTGGGTCACTTATGTGTTGGCACCACTGGATCGTAACTACCGGATCGTTGACGACCGCCGTGCGCTGCAGCAACGGGCCCTTCGCACCGCTCTCGTCGACATCATCACCTTCCCCGTCTCGATCCCGAGGCGCCTCCGGCGCGTCTTCCGGACGTTCGCGCCCGTCGCGGCGGCCGCCGACGCGCAGGCGCCGGAGGCACTGGGAGCTGCGATCAGCGTCCGAGAGATGGCGGCCGGGCCGCTCGAGGACTACTTCCGGTCGGCCGACGTCCTGCGTTATTCGAAACTGTTCGACCGCGCGATTCTCGAGGCCATCCGTCGCTACCTCGACGAGAACGGGCTGAAGATCGCCGACATCGATCAGATCGTTCAATCGATCACCATTGGCAACGTCAACAACTCTGTGCTCGCGGTCGGCGAGCACAACTCCGCCACGGGCCAGGCGCCCAATCCTGCGTCGGCGGCCGCACAGTCGAAGGGGACGTGATGGGCGACCGTTACGACATCGGGAACGTGGACAACAGCGTTGTCGCCGTAGGGCGCAACGCACGGGCCACCCACGTGGCCGCCACACCGGCCGAGCCGCACTGGGAGCAGCTGCGCCGCGAGGTCGGTCTACTCCTGAAGGGGCTCACCTCCACCGCCTCCGACGAGGGCGTGGACGCCGCTTCCCGCATCGAGTACGCGAGGGCGGCGGTACGCGCTGAAGATCTTCAAAGCGAGATCAAGTCGCCGGACCCGGACCGCCAGACGGTCAAGGCGACCTGGCAGAAGCTCTCGACCTCGCTCGTCGCGCTCGGCTTGACGGGAGCCGCGTTCGGGGCCGACGTCGCCCAGATCGCGTCATCACTCGGAGCCCTCCCATGAGGGAGCAATTCTGCACCGCTTGCGGGCAGACGCTGCAGGCCGAGGACCGTTTCTGCACACGGTGCGGTCGGGCCCGTGCGGACACCCCAGATCCGGACGCCACCCGAAGCCGGGGGCATCCGAGCGGACCGCACCGTTGGTTCGTGTCCGCGCTTGTCGCGACGGTCGCCCTGGTCGCTGCGGCGGTCATCGGCGCCTCGCTCGCGTCTGGAGGTTCCCCGGGGGCGCCGCTGACTCCGCCGACCTCCGGGGGACCACCGCCATCTCCAGTGGCAACGAGTAGCGCCGCGCCGGAGCCGACAGCGGGCTCATCGGTCGGAGAGACGCTCGACCAGATCGTCGCCCGCGACGCCGCCACCGTCTCGTCGCTGACCGGCTCATGGGTCCCGCAGGTGTCGTCCAAGCGGGTCGGGCTCGAGGCCGACGGGGTCGTCTACGACCAGGAGGCGATCCTTGTGGACCACCTGCAGCTCCGAAGCCGCTACCCGGACGCCGTGCTGCTGAGGTCCGACCGCTTCGCGACGTTCAGCTCCAGCGGATTCTTTGTCACCGTCGTGGCGGCGTCCTTCACCACACCGACCGCGGCGAACGCCTGGTGCGACCGTGCCGGACTACCCGCCGACGGGTGCTTCGCGAAACGTCTTGCCACCTCGACCGGGGGCGGACCGAGCACGGTCCCACGCTGAGTTCTACAAAGGAGCGCAACGGCCCAGAGGTCCTCGACGGTGCCGGGACCACCCACTCCAGCGCGGCTCCCAGCCGTACGCGTTGGAGGCCGGGCGCCCCCGCGGCCTGCGGCGGACAGCCCGCCGTCGTGAGCCCGAGCAGGTGGCCGGCCGGGGCGATCACAGGGGCGGTGCGACGTCGAGGATGTTCTCCACGGTGAACTCGCGCTCGTCGTCGCGCAGGTGGCACCAGGCCACGAGCCACCGGTGCATGACCTGTTCCGGGGTGACGACGCGGTGGGAGATCGTGCCGTTGCGGTCGGAGTAGGTGATGCGGACGTCGCGGCGGTGGTCCAGGGCGTCGGCGAGCAGGTCGAGCTCGTCGCGGTCGAGGCGGGGGTTGAGCGAGCCGAGCACGGCGGCGGTGGGGGAGGCGGGGAGCTGGTGCCCGACCCCGGCGGCGATCAGGCGGGTGGCGAGGGCCTCGGGGGTCACGACGTCGCGGGCGACGGGGCGGGGGTCGGGTTCGGCGAGGCGGGTCTCGCGGCGCTCGACGACGAGCGCGCCGGTGTCGTCCTCGCGGACCGGGAAGTAGCCGGCGGTGCGCAGGGCGCGCAGGACGGTGTCGGGGTCGGCGGGAGAGGTCAGCACGGTGGGGGCGAGCCGGGCCAGACCGAGCGGGCGCAGGGTGCGGGTGCGCAGGACCTCCTCGGACAGCGCCTCGTCGAGCACGAGGCAGGCCCCGGCAGGGCGGACGCGGACGTGGCCGTGGCGGCGGGCGACGTCGCCGACGAGGTACTCCAGCGGCTGGGGCAGGGGGCGCTCGGAGAGCCCGCGCAGGGCGGCGAGCAGCTCGTCGGCGGTCCACCCGGCGTCGAGGGCGGCGCGGATGCTGCCGGGGGAGAAGCGGTGCAACGACGCGGCGCCCCGGGACTCGGGCACCGCGGCGTCGGCGAGCAGGCCGCGCACCGCCGCCCTGGGGCGTCCGGAGACCAGCGCGGTCAGGTCGGACTGCAGGATGACCTCGCAGGGCGCGTCGAGCAGGTGCTCGCCCGCCGCGGCGGCGACGTCGCCCCCGGCGACCAGGGCGTGGCCCAGGGGGCTGAGCGCGTCGCCGACGACGATGCCGAGCAGCTCGGCCTCGCGGTGGGTGGCGGACACGGCGGCGGCGAGGCCGTCGTGGTCGGACCCGCTGTCGAACCCGTGCCACGGGCAGAACCACGCGATCTCGCCTCCGCCGCGCGCACCGAGCGGTCACCGGTCGCGGCCAGCAGGGCCCGGCGCACGTCGCCGGCCCCGCTGACCAGCGGGAGGGGTGGCGCGACCTCCTTGCCGTCGGCCTCGCGGGCGCCGGGCGCGTGGTCCAGCCACAGCCACGTCCGCGCGAGCCGTGACCAGCGGGGCGCCGCGTCGTCGTCGCGCCACGCGACGGACGCGGCGGTGGGCGCGTACCCGGCGTCGGTGAGGCCGAGGAGGCCGGCGTGGGCGGCGAGGTCGATCACCAGGCACGCGGTGTGGTCGTCGTCCAGGTCGAGGCGCTTGACCAGGCGGGCGCGCTCCCGCTTGCCGACACCACCGCTCTTCAACGCGGTGACCGGGGTGCCGGCGGCCTCGTCCAGCACCGTGGTGACGAGGTCGAGCAGGCTCCGGGCCGCCGCCCCGGCGCCATCGGCGGCACGGTCGGCGCCGTCGGTCGGGGGCGGCAGGTCGGGGACACCGCGCAGGGAAGCCTCCGTGGCCCACGACGCCAGCGCGATCTCCCGCGGGATCCGCGCCACGTGGCCCTCGAGCACGAGCATGCCCGCGTCGAGGAGACGCTGGTCGTCCGCGCTCGGGCGGCCGTCACCGATGTCGCGGCGGCAGATCTCGGAGAGGCGGCGGCGGGTGCGCGGCGGCAGTGCGGCGAGGCGGGCCCGCAGGAAGCCCGGCTCGCGCCACGCGTCGTGGAGCGCCTGGACCACCTCGGGCTTGCGGCTCGCCAGGGGGAGTCCGTGCGCGGCGGCGACCCGGCGCAGCTCGTCGGCGAGGACGTGGCGGGACATCCGGGCGATCGGCTCGTCGCCGCCGACCTCGGCGAGCCAGTGCTCGGCCAGCGGGTCGGGCAGGCGGAGCGTGTCGTCGTCCGGCCACGCGAGGCCCGCGTCGACCAGCAAGGCCACCGGGCGCCGGACGAGCTCGGGATCGGCGTCGAGCAGTGTGGCGACCGCGTCCGTCGTCGCCCGGTCGCCCAGCACGGCGACGGCCCGGCCGACCTCGTGGGTGTCCCGGTCGAGACGGCGCAGCGCCGCGGCGAGCGAGGCGCGCCCGCCGAGGCGGTCGGCGAGGCGGCCCAGGTCGCGCGGCGCCGGCTCGGCGCACGCGTCCGGGCGACGGCGCAGCAGGGCGGCCAGGGTCGACTCGTCGAGGGTCGCGAGGTGGTCGGCGAATCCGGTGCCCACGACTCGCCAGTGTGACCGTCACGGGATGGACGGCGACACGCGGTCCGGGCCGGGGGGCGTGAGCCCGTCGTCAAGCGGAGCTGACGGCAGATCGTCAGGCGCCGGTGGCCCCACGAGCGGCCCATCGCTGCCATGGTCGGAGGGGCGGCGCGACGGGGAAGAGGAGCCGTTCGGGAGCGGACGCTGGGGAGCGGTCCGCTCGGCCCTCCTCCCCGTCGGCGCCGCCACACAGCGAGCCGCCGCACCTCCCTCAGTCCGCGGCGGGAGGAATGCGGAAGGCGCACCGAGGACCCGACGCCCGAGCCAGGCGGTGGTCCAGGGTCGCCAACGGGACGGCGAGGCCCTCGGCCAGCGCGACGTCGGCGGCGTCGTACACGGTGACGGAACCGCGCAACGCCCACGTCCGTGCAGCGAGCGGTTCGTAGCCCACCAGCTCCACGTCCAGGTCGAGCAGGTCCGCGTGGGCGAGCCGCGCGATGTCGTCGCTGACCGCGCCACGCCGCGAGGCGCGCCGCAGGATGTTCCCGACCTCGAAGGGCATGAGGTGCGGCGCGGCCGGTGCCTGGCTGCTCAGGAGGCGCTCGGCCCACCGACCGGACGGGCCGTCATCGACCAGGGCGGCGACCACCACGGAGGCGTCGACGACGACGGTCACGGACGGTCGGCATCGCGATCGGCGAGGATGTCGTCCTCGCCGAGCCGGGAGCCCGTCGCCTCCTTCGAGCCCTGACCCGGGCCCACAACGCGTCCGGAGAGGGCCGGCGGGCCATCTCGATGAGCTCCCGGCGGAGGTGCTCCTGCAGGGAACGTCCCGTGCGAGCGGCGCGCGCAGCCAGCTCGTCACGGACCTCCTCCGGCACGTCCCGCACGGTGATCGAGGTACTCACGCATGCATCGTGCATGCACGGGCGGCGAACTGTCGCCGAAGGTGCGGCCACAAGGCTGTGGCCGTTACGCGACCGTCGCCGTGAAGTCCCTGTGAAGTCCGCCTGACGGCAATCGTCAGGCCGGGGCGGTGACGTCCGGCGGGGCTCGCCGCAATAGTCGGAGGGGGCCGCGCCTCGGCGCGGGGCCCGGCCCGAGGAGACGAGCGGCGACGCGGAGGGAGTCGGGTGGGATCGGTGTTCGACCCGGAGGCCGGACGCTTCGTGCGGGCGCCGGAACCGCCCGCCCGGCGGTCCAACCCCGCCATCCCGCAGCGACCGGACCGGGAGACCACGCGCCCCGTCGGGCCACCGGCGCCGTCGACGGCCGCACCGCCACCGACCGGGGAGCCGCCCGGACCGGAGCCGCCGGGCGTCCCTCCGCCGTCGGAGCCCGGGGACGAGCGTCGACACGAGCCCGACCACGAGCGTCGCCCCGGCGCCACCTCCCGGCCGCGGCGCTGGGCGATCGGCCTGCTGGTGGCGGGCGCCTTCGTCGGCGGCGTGGCCGTCGGTGTGCTGGGCGGCGCCGCGACCGTCGGTGGGCCGGCGCCCGACCCGGCGAGCGCGCCGCCGCTGCCCGTGTACCAGCCCGGCGTCCACGTCGTCGGGGACGAGCCGGACGAGATGTCCGCCGGTCGCTACGTCACCTCCGGCCCGCCCGGCGACGCCTCCTGCGCCACCGTGCGGATCTCCGGCTTCGACGGGCGGCCGCAGGACGTCATCGCCGAGCGGGAGGTCGACGGGCCCGCGACCCTGCGGGTCGTCCGCGCCGACGCCGGCGTCGTCCTCGAGGGCCCGTGCACCTGGACGATGGGTTAGCTCGGACCGCCTCACCCGCCGGCCATGGCACCGATGACGTGGAGCGGTTCGCGGCCGGTGGCCACCTCGGCGGGTAGGGGTTCGTCGGGGGCGAGGTGGGAGAGGTCCTCGCGGCGGGCGAAGAAGCGGACGAACGGGCGGCGGCGATGGGTGTCGTGATCGCGCACCGCGCCGCGCAGGACCGGGTGGCGGGCCTCGAGGGCGTCGAGGACGGTCGCGAGGGTGACCGGCTCGGCCGGGTCGAGGCGAACTTCGCCGTCGATGCGGGCCAGCCGGCGCAGGTGCTGGGGCAGGGTGACGCGGACGGTGCCGGTGGGCGGTGTCATCGAAGCGTCTGCACCTCCACCGACAGCACCGCCGGCAGATCGCGGACGATCGCGTCCCAGTGGTCCCCGCCGTCGGGGGAGACGTAGACCTGGCCGCCGGTGGTGCCGATGTAGACGCCGCAGTCGTCGAGGGTGTCGAGCGCCATCGCGTCGCGCAGCACGTTGACGTAGCAGTGCTGCTGGGGCAGGCCCTCGGTCAGCGGTTCCCACTCCTCGCCGCCGACGCGGCTGCGGTAGACGCGCAGCTTCCCGTCCGGGGGGAAGTGCTCGGAGTCGCTGGTGATCGGGACGACGTAGAGCGTCTCGGGCTCGTGGGCGTGCACGCCGATCGGGAAGCCGAAGTCGGTGGGCAGGTCGCCGGAGATCTCGCGCCAGGTGCCGCCGGCGTCGTCGGAGCGGCAGACGTCCCAGTGCTTCTGCATGAAGATCGTGTCGGGTCGCGAGGGGTGGCGGGCGAGGCGGTGCACGCAGTGGCCGACCTCGGCGGTGGCGTCGGGCAGCACGCCCCCGGAGTCGAGGCCGCGGTTGGCCGGTGCCCACGTGGCGCCCGCGTCGTCGGTGCGGAACACCCCGGCCGCCGACACCGCGACGTGGATGCGGTCGGGGTCGGTGGGGTGCAGCAGCACCGTGTGGAGGCACATTCCGCCGGCGCCGGGCTGCCAGTGCTTCCCGTCGCCCTGGGTGCGCAGCGCGGGCAGCTCGGTCCACGTCGCCCCGCCGTCGGTGGAGCGGAACAGCGCGGCGTCCTCGACACCGGCGTAGACGAGGTCGGGGTCGACCGGAGAGGGTTCGAGGTGCCAGACGCGGGCGAACTCCCACGGGTGCGGGGTGCCGTCGTACCACTGGTGGGTGCCGGGGTCGCCCGCATAGGCGAAGTGGTTGCCCACCGGGTCCCACGTCCGCCCGCCGTCGTCGGAGCGCTGGATCTGCTGGCCGAACCAGCCGCCGGACTGCGAGGCCCACAGCCGGTCCGGCTCGGCGGGCGACCCGGCCATGTGGAAGATCTCCCAGCCGCCGAAGAACGGCCCGTCGACCGTCCAGTCCCGCCGCGTCCCGTCGGCGGTCATGACGAACCCGCCCTTGCGTGTCCCCACCAGCACGCGCACGCCGCTCATCTGCGGACCTCCCCCGGGTCGGAGGCTGGAGAGCCTAGCGGTATCGAGGAGCAACCGGAAAGGTGCCTTGCAGGATGAGCAGGTGCCGACTCTGAACCGTGCTGGTGCCGTCACCGTCCGTCCTGCGCGTCAGCGCGGGGCGGTGTGGGGGCGGTCGGCGTCGCGAGGAGTCGCGTCAGGCCTGGTTACGGAGGGCGGCGAGGAAGGCGCGGAGGTCTTCCGGACCCGTGCGCGCGATGGCGTGGACACGTCGCAGGTCGAGGCGTCCGTCGCCGTGCACGAGGAGGTTGCGGAAGGCCGCGGCACGCGCCAGACGCGTCCCGAGGGCAGCGTCGATGACACCGGCGTTGGCGAGCAGACGGAACGCGTCGCCATAGGTGGGTGGACTCGCGAGGCCGAGCCGGACGCACGTCGCGGTCGCCAGGTCGATGACGACCTGGATGGCTTGCCAGACGTGCAGGACGACGGTGTCGGTGGGGAGGACATCGGGCGCAGCTCGTCAGGGTCGTCCGGGAGATGGGCCGCGACCCGGTCGAGGTGGGCGAGGACGGTGGCGGTGCGTTCGGCGAGGAGCTCGCCGTCGACGGCGCGGCTCACCCCAGGGACGCAAGGACGTCGGCCTGGGCGGCGCGGATCACCGGGCCGGCGTCGCACCAGTACCGCACCGCCTCGAGGCGGAAGTCGAGGAAGGCTCCGTCCCGCCTCTCGAGCAGTAGCAGACCGTCGCGGGCGGCGCGGAAGCGCAGCAGCGCACTGGCTGTCGCGAGGTCGACGAGGTCCACCGCGTCGGTGCCGAGCAGGCCGGTCACCACGGCGACGAGGGCGGCCGCGTCGGGTGGGGGAGCGTCGGGCTCGTCGTCGGCGAGGTAGGCGAGGTCCCAGTCCGAGTCGGGCCCGGCGTCGCCGCGGGCTCGAGAGCCGTGGAGGACCAGGACCCCGATCCCCGCCGTGGCCGGATGGCCGGCGAGGGCCGCGGCGAGCTCGGCGGGCTCCATGCTCGGCACCGTAGCGCGTCCGGATCGGTGTGGCCGTCGAGGCGTCGGAGGGCCCTCGCGCTTGGCGTATCTCGCATCTGGTTGACCTTGGATGGGCCGCGGGAGACGGTGGCGTGATCGCCCGTCGTGCTGGCGGGGCCGCGGATGCGACGCCCTGTGCGGGGGTCGCGGGGGATACGGACATGAGCGCACGCACCCTGGAACGACCGGACGCGACGCTGACCTACTGGGTCGAGGGGCCACAGCATGCACAGCACGCGCCGACGGTGCTCCTGCTGCACGGCGCGACCCTGGACCACCATGCGTGGCAGCCGCAGGTCCGTGACCTCCGAGAACGCTACCGGGTGGTCACCACGGACCTGCGCCACCACGGGGAGTCGACAGCGTCCGGCACGTTCCGATTCCACGACGCCGTCGACGATGTGCTGGCGCTGCTCGACGTGTTGCGACCCGGCTCGCTGGCCCTGGTCGGGCTGAGTCTGGGCGGCAACATCGCCCAGGAGGTCGTGCGCCGCGTACCGGACCGGGTCGACGCCCTCGTCGTCGCCGACGCGACCAGCAACAGTGCCGCACGCCTCCCGGCCCAGCGGATCGCGGCCCTCGCCGCGGTGCGTCCGTTGGCCTGGTACCCCCGCTGGCTGTTCCTGCGCGCCGCCGAGCGCGTCACCGCCAGGGAGCCCGAGGCCCGGCACTACGTCCGGGAGACCACCGCGGCGATGCCCCAGTCGACGGCGGTCGGAGTGCTGACGTCGCTGCTCTCGGACGCGCTGTCCGTCGAGCCGGAGTACCGGCTGCCGGTGCCGACCCTGATCGTCCACGGTGCCGACGACCGCGTCGGCGACATCGCCGTGGGCGCGCGGCGCTGGGTCCGGCGTGACCCGCGCACCGAGCTCGTGGTGATCCCCTCGGCGTCGCACCTGAGCAACCTGGACGCCCCGCAGGCCTTCACCGACGCGCTGCACGACTTCCTCGATCGCGTCCTTCCCCCCGAGGTCGACCGGATCGACGAGGCCGCCGGGCCGCTGCGGCGCCTCCACCGGTCCGCGCGAGCCTGGTGGGCGGCTCGCCGCCGCGCGCTCGCCGGCGTGGTGCGCCGGTGGCGGCGTTCGGCCCGCGCGGGCCGGGCGGGCAGGCACTCGTGATGCGCTAGCATCAGGTGCGTGCGCACCACCGTGAGTATCGACGACGACGTGCTCCTGGCCGTCAAGGAGCGGGCTGCGCGCGAGAAGCGCTCCGTCGGTGAAGTGCTCTCCGAGCTCGCGCGCGAGGCACTGACCGGGCGAGGGCGCGCCCGCGGGACGGGCGACCAGGAGCAGTACGGCTTCCGCCCGCTGCCCCACCGCGGTCCTGCGGTGTCGAACGCCTTCGTCGACCAACTCCGCGACGAGGAGTGGGAGTGAGGGCGCTCCTGGACGTCAATGTCCTGCTCGCCCTCTTCGACGCAGATCACACGGAGCACCGTCGTGCATGGGATTGGCTCGGCGCCGAGATCACATCCGGGTGGGCTTCGTGCGCGATCACGCAGAACGGCTTCGTCCGCGTGATCACTCAGCCCCGCTACCCGAGCCCCATCTCTCCGTCGGAGGCGGTGGCCCTCCTCGGTCGAGCCGCTGCGGAGCCCCACCACGTGTACTGGTCGTGTGAGGTCAGCCTCCTCGACCCGCAGTCCATCGACGCCAGACGGTTGCACGGGCCTCGGCAGGTGACCGACGCTTACTTGCTGGCGCTCGCCTCGGCGCACGACGGCCGGTTCGTCACGTTCGACCGCGCGCTGGTCCGCGAGGCGGTCCCGGGCGCCACCGAGGACAACCTCGTCGTTCTCTGACACACCCGCAGTGGTGCGTGAGCGTTCGACTCGTGATCGCCGGCCGTCGTCAGGTCCGAGCAGCACTCAGTTGCTGGTCGAGCCAGGCGAACATGCGTTCGTGGGTGAGTTGGCGGGCCAGGGGCTGGCAGTGCTCGTTGGCGCCCTCGGCGGCCAGGAACGTCACGCGGTGGGAGCCGGGGACGAGGTTCGCGAGCTTCTCGGACTGGCCGGGCCAGAACTGCTCGTCCTCCGGGTCGGTGATCATCAGGGGGGTGCGGATCGCCCCGGCGAGCTCGTCGGTGAGGCGGTAGCGGCGGGCTTCGGTGAAGGTGTCGAACCAGTCGCCCTGCTGGTAGGGGCGGGCGCGGAAGCGCAGGGTGCGGGCGACCGAGGGGATGAGCATCGGCAGGCGCATGTTGCGGTCGAACTTGTCGCGCTGTCCCTGCTCGAGCATCGTGACCATGTTCTTGGGCAGCTTCTCGGTCCACGCGGTGGACACGTCGACCACGCCGGGGTCGGCGACGGCGGCGACGAAGCGGTGCTCGAAGGCCAGGGCGCGGGGCAGCCAGTAGCCGGCCTGGCTGATGCCGTAGGCGGTCAGGCGGTCGGCGTCCACGTCGTCGCGGCCGACGAGGGCGTCGACCACCGGGGTGAGGACGGCCTCCCAGTCGTGGCGGAAGCCGACGCCGCGCTCGAAGAGCATCGACTGCTGGCCGGGCCCGTCGTAGACGAAGGCGTTCCATCCCCGCTCGAGGGCCGCGGCCGCCCCGCTGCCCCACAGCGAGGTGAGCGCGCCGTCGCTGCCGTTGGTCATCACCAGCGTCGGGCGTGGCGTCCCTGTGGCGTCGGGCCGTAACAGCCAGCCGGGCAGCGTGGTGTCCTCGTAGGGCACCGCCACCGGCTCGTGCCGCCCGCCCGAGCAGTCGACGAAGCGTTCCCAGCTCGCGCGGTGGGCGCGAAACGTGCTGGTGAGGCGCTCGGAGTCCTGCTCGCCGGTGAGGCCGTCGAGGGCCAGGGCCCAGTAGCTCGCCGCGCGCAGGAACGCCGCGGCGGCGCCGCGCTCGTCGCCCTGCTCGGCGCGGTGCTCGGCGGTGCCCTGGAGCTGGTCGGCGCGGGCGGACCACTCCGTGGTCCAGGTGTCGGCACCCTTGATCCGCGCGATCGTGGCGAGCACCTCGCCGGCGTCGGTGGCCCCCGAGGCGCACTGGCCCAGGGCGATGCGCACGGCGAAGTCCCACCCCTCGTCGGCGAAGAACCCTGCCGAGAACACCGTGTTCGACCGACCCCGGGTCACGGTCCACCTCCTCTGTTCGTGCCACATCCTGGCCGAGCAGCTGCCCTGCGAGCCAGGGCGGCCACGCCAGGTCAGCCGAGCCGGCCGCGCCGCCACGCGTACGCACCGGCGCCGGTCAGGCCGAGCGCAGCCATCCCGGCGAGCGCCGTGCCGATGTGCCCGCCCCCGCCCGAGCCGTCGCCGGCGTCGACGCCACCGACGGGGTAGGCGGACACCTCGGTGTCGTCGTCCGCGTCGACGGTGTCGTGCTCGACGACGGTCTCGTGCTCGACGACGGTGTCGTGCGGGATGACCGTGTCGTGCTCGACGACCTGGGTGTTCTGCTGCACGACCGCGACCTCGGTGACGGCGTTCGCCGTGCCGTGGTGGCCGTGGTGCTGGCCGTCGTGGTGCTGGCCGTCGTGGTGGCGGTCGTGCTCGTGGTCGCGGTCATGGCCGTGGTGGCGGTCGTGGTGGCCGCCGTTGTGGTGCACGGGCTGCGGGGCGGGGGGCGGCGCGGGCTGGGGGCGCTCGCAGGTGATCGCGTCGACCGCGGCGCGGGCGTCACGGACCTCGGCCTGCTCGGTGTCGAGCGCCGACCGGGCCTGGGCGAGCTCCGCCCGCGCGGTGGCGACCGCGTCCTCGGCGTCCTCGAGCGTCGCGATCGCCTGGTTGGCCCCCTGCACCGCCTGGTTGGCCTCCGACAGCGCCGCGCTCGCGGCCTTCTTCTCCGCCACCGCCTCCGCAGTGGCCTCACGGGCCGCCGCCAGGTCGGCCTGGGCCTCCTGGATCGCCGCCTGCCGCGCCGCGCGCTCCTCGGCCGTCCCCTTTGGCAGCTCGGTCGCCTCCCGCACCGCCTGCTGCGCCACCGACTGCGCGTCACGGGCCTCCTGCTCCTCGGCCTGCGCCGCCTCCAGGTCGGCCCGCGCCTGCGTCACCTCGGCCTCGAGTCCGGCCAGGGCGCGCCGCGCCTCGCGGGCCGGGCCCTGGGCCGCGTCCCGGGCGGCGATCGCCTCGGACAGCGTCGTCCGGGCGTCCGCCAGAGCGGCCTGGGCCGGGGCGAGGTCGGCGCGCTGCCCGTCGAGGGCCTCCACCGCCTGGGCGCGGCGCTGCTGGCACTCGGTGAAGGTCTCGGCCGACGCGGTGCCACCGAACAGGGGCAGCACGGCAGCGGCGAGGGTCATCCCGCCCAGCGCGGCGGCGGTGGGGCGACGGTGCTTGCTCATCTGAGGTGCTCCCCGACTCTGGATTGGTGATCGCGTGTTCTGCAACCACGCCATCGGGCCGGCACCACGGCTCGTTATCGGTGGATCACGCAGTGTCACTCGTTCGAGTGGCGGCACGCGTCCTGCGGTCGGTCGTCGCGCGTTGACATCCCGTCGGCGCGAGGGGTACGAGCAGCCTCGGCTCACGAGATCGCGAGGGGGAGGACGCATGTCACGAGCGGGTGCCGTCGCCGAGGGGATCGCCCGCTGGTTCCCGCTGATCGTGCTCGTCGCCGGCGCCGTGGCGCTGGCGGTTCCGGGCGCGTTCAGCGGCTGGACCGTGGCGGTGCCGTGGCTGCTGGCGCTGATCATGCTGGGGATGGGGATGACCCTGCGCCCGGTCGACTTCGCCTACGTCGCGACGCGGCCGGTGGCGTTCGTGATCGGCGTGGTGGCCCAGTTCGTGATCATGCCACTGCTCGGGTGGCTGATCACCATGGCGCTGCCGTTGAGTCCCGAGATCGCGGTGGGCGTGATCCTCGTGGCGTGCGCGCCCGGGGGCACCGCGTCCAACGTCATGGTCTACCTGGCGCGGGGGGACGTGGCGCTGTCGGTGGCGATGACCAGCGTGTCCACGCTCCTCGCTCCGCTGCTGACCCCGCTGCTCGTGCTCTGGCTGGCGGGCAGCTACCTGCCGGTGGCGCCGGGCGCGTTGTTCCTGTCGATCGTGCAGGTCGTGCTCGTTCCTGTGGTGCTCGGGTTCCTGCTGCGCCGGTTCGTGCCCCGCGCCGTCGAACGGGCGCTGCCGGTGCTGCCGTTGGTCTCGGTGCTCGGGATCACCGCGGTCGTGATGGCCGTCGTCGCGGGCAGTGCGGAGGAGCTGCTCACCGCCGGCCTGGTGATCGTGCTCGCGGTGATCGTCCACAACGTCTTCGGGCTGGTGCTGGGGTACGGCGCGGCCCGGCTGGTCGGCCTCGACGAGTCCGCGCGCCGGGCGATCTCGATCGAGGTCGGCATGCAGAACTCGGGACTGTCGGCCAGCCTCGCCACCACCCACTTCACCGCGGCGGCTGCCCTGCCGGCGGCGGTGTTCTCGGTGTGGCACAACATCTCCGGCTCCCTCGTCGCCGGTTTCTGGGCGCGCCGCCCCGTGGCCCGGACCGGTGACCGGGCCGCCCGGCGGTCGAGGGGTCCGGTGTCGTGAGGTTCAGCGCTCCGACGTCATGACCGGGGGAGGAGGCTCGCCAGGTCGGCCCATTCCTGCTCGGGCATCGCGGAGGCGTCCATGGGCAGGACCTGGAGACAGACGTGGTCCGCGCCCGCGTCGTGGTGCTCGCGGACGCGTTCGGCGACGCGGTCCACGCTCCCGGCCACGACCATCGCGTCCACTAGACGGTCGCTGCCGCCGCCGGCGACGTCGTCGTCGGTGAAGCCGAGCCGCTTCCAGTTGTTCACGTAGTTCGGCCAGCCGAGGTAAATCTCGAGGTGCTTGCGCCCGATGCGCCGCGCCTCCTCGACGTCGTCGGTGAGCGTGACCGCCTGCTCGACGCAGAGGGCGGGCGACGACCCGAGGCGGCTCCGCGCCGTGCGGGTGTGCTCGGGCGTGACCAGATAGGTCAGCGCGCCGGCCGCACGCTCGGCGGCCAGGTCGAGCATGCGGGGACCGAGCGCGGCGAGGACGCGGGGAGCCTCCGCGCCGGCGATCGCGCCCTGCACCGGGGCGGCGTCGATGCCGTCGAGGACCTCTCGCATCCTCGCCAGCGGCCGCCGGTACTCGTGGCCGCGCATGCCCACCAGGGGAGCGTGGCTCGCGCCCAGACCGAGCACGAAGCGTCCCGAGTGGGCCTCGGCCAGCGTGTTCCGGGCCGCGGCGAGCGCCATCGGGTCGCGCCCCCAGACGTTGGCGATCCCGGTCGCGACGATCATCCGCTCCGTGGCGTCGAGCAGCAGCGCCGCCTGGGTCAGCGCCTCCCGCCCGAGCGCCTCGATGAACCACAGCGCCGGCCAGCCCTGGCCTTCCAGGGCCGAGACCGCCGACCGGACCTGGGCGAACTGCTGCCCGTCGAACTGACCCGTCCACAACCCCAGCGGTCCGAGGGCCGCCGCGAGCTCCCTGCCGTCCTCGGCCATGGCCCCTCCTCCTCGAGGTCGCGTCACCTCGACGGCCACGCGGGGCCACCCACGATGAGCCCGGAGAGCGAGGCGTGTCCATCAACCGAACGTCGTCGGTGGTGGTCGTCAGAACGGAGGCGGGTCGTCGGGATCGGTGGAAGCGGCTGACGCGGCGGGCGCCGTCGGGCGGGGACGCTTCGCCGCGGCTCGGGCCGCGACCTTGGTGAGCCAGTCGGGGTCGATGGGTTCGTCGTCGGGCCAGCGGTCGTCGGGCAGGGGTCGGGGGCGGGGCGCGGGGCGTGGTGATGGGAGGGGTTCGGTGATGCGGCGGGGCTCGACGATGTGGGTGATGTCGGCGCGGGTGCGGATGAGGTCGATGCGGGAGGGCTTCCGTCGCGAGCGCGAACTGCGCGTGCCCGCCGAGGACACCGGCGAGCGGCGCTATCCCTGCGCGGCGGGGTCGGCGGACCGCACGCGGTGGACGCCGATGTCCGGGCCGGCGGTGACGAGGTCGTAGCGCACGGCCGCGACCGGGTCGTCGAGGTTGATCGGGCAGAGGGAGACGTCGAGGCGGTAGCGCTCGGCGTCGATGCGCTCGAGCGTCAGGCCGGCGAAGCCGTCGCGGTGGTCGGGGTGGCCGCGCAGGGCGATGGTCCGCTCCGCGGGCAGCCACGAGCCCGGTAACGGCCCGGCGGGCGGCGGCCCGGACTCGTTGCGGTACTTGATCCTCTCCCAGGTGTTGTACCCGTAGACCAGCGAGAACGGCGACGCGACGACCTGAACGAGGGCGTGCGAGGTCGAGTGCGCGACGTGGCTGCGGTGGATGTCCCCGCCGAGCAGGACCGTCGGCCGGCCCGCCCGGGCCTCGACGAGCCGGTTCCAGAACGCCGTGTACTGGGCGACGTAGTGGCGGATGCCGAAGTCGGAGAACCCGGGCAGGCTCGGCCGCCACCGCGCCGGGGCCTGCAGGGCGGGCTCGGGCATGGCCAGGACGAAGAGGTCGGCGCCGGCCGCCCGTTCGAGCAGGTGGTCCAGGCACTCGTCGTCGACGAACCGCGACCAGCGGGCATGCGACCGCGAGCGCGTGCGCCGCGTCCTGGTGTCCAGCAGGGACACGCACACCGGGCCCAGGTCGACGATCTGCAGCGGCGGGGTCAGCGGCTGGTGGACCACCCCGGGGGTGCCGTCGCGGGGTGGGCGCGTCGGGTCGCGGCGGGGGTCGTCGGAGAACTCGCCGCGGGTGATGGGGCCGCCCTCGCGCTCGCGGACGCTGCGGGTCTGGAAGGAACCGAAGAGGTCGAACGCGCCTCGGCTCCACCGGCCCCACTCGTCGGGGTGCACCGGGAGGTGGTTGCGCTCGTCGGCGCCGGCGGGGACGTCCCCCGGGTGTTCCGGCACCTCGACGGTCGGCTCGGCCACGAGCTCGCGGGCCGCGGCGAGGCCGCGGGCCAGGCCGCCGAAGAGGCCCCGCGCCTGGTTGAGGAACGAGTGCTTCGCGGTGACCGACGCGTGGGGCCAGTTGTTCCAGAATTCGTGGTCGTCGGGGAGGAAGAAGGTGGGGCCGTCCGTGAGGACCGGCCCGAGGCCCCGGCCCGGGCCGTCGGCGCGGTGCCGGGGCGTCTGCATGCCCCAGCTCGCCCAGTACTCGAGCAGCGTGGAGCTCCGGGGGACCGCCCGGGCCTGCAGCATGTAGCTCCACCACGGGGTGTCGGCGTAGACCTGGTCGCCGAGCAGGAGGGTCAGGTCGGGGCGCCCGCCGAGGCGCGCCGGCACGTGCGCCGCGTACGCCGCCGGCAACCGCGCGTGGTCGTCGGTGTAGGAGTCGTAGCAGGAGCCGACGACCACGCGCAGGCTCGCGCCCACCTCGAGCCGTCGCGGCGCGAGCCGGACCTGGCAACGCGCCTCGCCGACGTGCGGATTGTGCTCGCGGTCGACGACGTCGACCACCTCCGCGACCGCGGTGTGGTCCTCGCCGCGGCGCAGCGCGGTCGTCGGGATCGGCACGTGCCGGTGGAACAGGCGGCTGCCGGGCTCCCAGCGCGTCACGACCCGCTCGTCGTCGATCACGAACCAGGTCAGGTCGTGGTGCGCGGCGTGGACCGCGACGCCGTCGCCGTCGAGGAGCCGCACCCGCACCCGCAGCGTGTCGGTCTCCTGGCGGTGGAGGAACGCGGCGACCCACAGGTGCACGGCGCCGGCGCCCTCGTCCTTCTGGACGACCATCAGACCCGGCGCCATGTCGTACCCCGAGGGCCCGGCGTACCGGCTCCCCCGCCGCCCGAGGCGGAACAACCACCGGTAGGCGGGCCGCAGCGACGTCTCGACGGGCTCGAGGGCGCGCTCGGCGGCTCGCCCGACGGTCTCGCGTGCGGTCACCGGGCTCTCCTCCGCGAAGCAGTGGCCGCGTCCGCGCGGTGGGCCGGCTCGGGGGTCAGGTGACCATCCGCGGCGCCGATGGTCCACCGCACACGCCGCGGCTCAGCCCTTCGGCCCAGAGGTGATCGGGGCGCCGCTCGTCGTATCGGCGCCGCCGCGGAGGGCCGATTCCCCGGTCGACTGCCCGATGCGGAGCGTCGCGGCCGTCCCCGGCGAGTCCTGCTCCATTCGAGCAGTCCTCTACGCCATTCTCGTGACTCTCCGGGAGGTTGCCTCGGACTTGGTCACGATCTCCTGTCGCTTACCACTCGAAGGAGAAACGACTCGCGCTGAGTGGCAGCTCAGTGGTCGCAGAGAGTGGTACCCGCGGAGACTCCTGTGCTACCCCTGACGAACCGCAGCAGGGGCTCGTCGACCCAGCGGGGCCGCGATCGGGGGGAACGGTCGCGCCGGCCACCGCCGCTGGCTCGCGAGCCCTCGGTGAGGGGGCGGAGGATGGGCAGGACGGCGTCGGCGCGAGCGCTCGTGCCCGCGTCCCGGGCGACCGCAGCATGGCCGGTCGACGAGACGCGGGCACGGCGGCTGCTCGGACGCCTCTGCGCGTGGATGATCGTGCTCCCCGTCGACGCGGTGGCGATACTGACGCCCGCGCTGCTGGTCCCCGAGCAACTCCTGGGCCTGGAGGCGCTGGCGGTCGTCGGTCTCGCCCTGCTCACGGGAGGACGGCGCTACCGGGCGCGGCTGCACATCAGCGTCCTGGATGACCTGCCGACCCTCCTGGCCAACCTCCTCGCCGCCATCGGGCTGGTCGTCGGTGTGCTCCTGCTCCTCCGTGGAGACGTCACCACCTTCCTGCCGGCGGCCTTCCTCGGGGCCGGGCTCGTCGTCGTCGGGCGGACGATCACCACTCAAGCGATCCGTGTCGCCCGCACCCGCGGCCTGGTGGCCCGGCCCACGGTGTTCGTCGGCGGCGGCGGGCTGACCGGCCACCTGGCCGAGCTGCTGGTCGAGCAGCGCAAGTACGGGTTGCGGCCGATCGGCTTCGTCGACGACCGCGCCCGCCCCGAGGCGGAGCGCGTGATCCCGCGACTGGCCGACTTCGAGGACCTCGCCGAGGTCGTCGCGTCCTGCGGTGTCCAGGTCATCATCGTCTCCGAGACCGACATCGCCGAGCCGCGGCTCGTGGAGCTGGTGCGCCGCCCGCCCTGCCGCCCGTGCGACCTGCTCGTCGTGCCCCGGCTCCACAGCCTCTGCACCCAGGCCGTGCAGGGCGACCACATCGCGTGCATCCCGATCATGCGGATCCGCACCCCCTCACTGCGCGGACCGTCCGCGGTGCTCAAGCGGTCGTTCGACGTCGTGTTCGCCGCGGTGACCCTGGTGCTCCTGGCCCCCGTCCTCGGGGCCTGCACCCTCGCCGTGCGGATCGAGACCGGGGGGAGCCCGCTGTTCCGGCAGGAGCGCGTCGGGCGTGACGGCCGGGTCTTCACCTGCCTGAAGTTCCGCACCCTGGCGCCCCGGTCCGGGGAGGAGTCCGCGACGCTCTGGTCGGTCGCCACCGACCCGCGCGTGGGACCGGTCGGGCGGTTCCTGCGCCGCACGTCGCTCGACGAGCTCCCGCAGCTGTGGAACATCCTGCGCGGGGACATGACGACGGTCGGCCCCCGCCCCGAACGTCCCTACTTCGTCGAGAAGTTCGCCGCCGAGCTGCCCGGCTACGGCCTGCGCCACCGCGTCCCGTCGGGCCTGACGGGGCTGGCGCAGGTCAGCGGCCTGCGCGGCGACACGTCGGTCGCCGACCGGGCGCGCTTCGACAACTTCTACATCGAGAACTGGTCGCCGTGGCTCGACGTGAAGGTCCTGCTGCGCACCGTCATCGAGGTCGTGTTCGCCCGTGGCCGTTGACGCGGCGCCCGGCGCTCCCCCCACGGACCGGGCCGGGGCGGCGGACGAGCGGCGGGCACCCCGCCGCCGCACGTGGTCGGTGGTGCTGGTCCCGCTCGCCGGGCTGGTCGCCGCCCTGCACGTGGTGCTGCGTCGCCCGAGCCTGCTCGTGGTCGCCGTGCTCGCGGGGTCCGGGGTGCCGATCATCCCCGCGGACGACGACGCGGGCTCGATCACCGTCGGCGACGTCGCGTCCGTGCTGCTCTGCGCCGCGCTCGTCGGGGTGCTCCTCGGGAGGCGCCGGCCGGTCCTGCCGCGGCGCGCGGCGCTGCTGCTCGGGGCGGTCGCGCTCGCCGCCGTGGTGTCGACCGTGACCTCGGTCGACCCGGCGGGGAGCCTGCCCGGCCTGCTGCGGTGGCTCCAGCTCTTCGTGCTCGTGCCGCTCGGCGTGGTCCTGGTGATCCGCGACCGTGTCGACGAGGTCCTCGTCGGCGCGGGGGTCGTGGGCGCCGCCGTGGTCCAGGGCGTCGTCGGCGTGGTGCAGGCGGCCACCGGCACCGGGGCGTCCTACGGCGGCGAGCCGATCCGCGCCGTCGGCACCTACGGCGCCGACGACATCATGGGCATGGCCACCGTGGTCAGCTTCGGGCTGCTGGTGGCCCTGGCCGTCGCGCTCGGGCGCGGCCCCCGAGGGGTCCGGGTCGCTGCGGGGATCGTGGCCCTCGGCCTCGTCGTGCCGCTGCTCATGTCCTACAGCCGCGGCTCCTGGATCGGCGTGCTCGTGGGCGCCTTCGTCGTCGTGCTCGTCGCCCGCCGGCGCGCCCTCGCCGTCGGGGCGGTCGGCCTCGCCGCCGCCGGGGTGATCGTCGTGGGGCTGGGCTCGGGACCCACCGAGCTGGGCCGGCCGAACCTGGTGCAGGAGCGCGCGACCTCGATCGTCGCGTCCGTCTCCGGGCAGGCCGACCAGTCGGTCGGCGACCGCTACGGGCTCTGGCAGGCCGCGACGGGCATCTGGGCGGAGCACCCGGTCAGCGGCATCGGGCTGCGCGCGTTCCCGGAGGGCCGGGACGCCCACGCCCCGCTCGCCCTCTCCAGCGGCAGCGACGTCCAGCTCTCGGGCGAGCGGTTCCACCGCGAGCCCCTGCTCAGCCCGCACAGCCTGTACCTGCTCGTCCTGGCCGAACAGGGCGTCCTCGGCGCGATCGCGCTGGTGGCCCTGCTCGTGGTCGCCCTCGTCGCGGGGCTCCACCGGGCCGTGCGCAGCGTGCGCGGCGGGGGCGGCGCGAGCGGCGTCGCGGCGTGCGGGCTCCTGGTCTTCCTGCTCGTCACGTTCGTCTACGGCGACATCGGCGGCCCCTCGAGCACCGCCATCGCCGTCGGCCTGGGCCTGACGCTGTGGTGGTCGCTCGGGTCCCGCCACCCCGGCGAGCCGGTCCCCACCCCGGCGATCCGGCTCCGGCCCGAGCCGGGCGCGGCGACACCCACCCCGGCGAAGGTCACCGGCCCTCCGGACGGGGCGGGCACGTCCTCCCGGTCGGGCCGCTTCCTGGTGCGCGCATCGATCCTGTCGATCGCGCTCGTGACGTTCGGCTCGCTGCTCGGGCTCGTCCGCGACCTGCTCGTCGCCGGCCTCTTCGGCGCCACGGCGCAGACCGACGCGTTCCTGCTCGGCTGGATGGTCACCGAGACCGCGCAGCCGCTGCTCATCGAGGGCGCGATGGCGCTGGTGTTCGTGCCGGCCTTCGTCCGGGCCGCCGCCGCGGAGGACCCGAAACGGGCCCTGCGCGAGCTGGTGGAGCGCTCGCTGCCCGCGATCGCCCTGGTGCTCGTGGCCCTCTCGGTGCTCGTCGTGATCTTCGCCCCGTTCCTCGTCGGGGTCATCGCGCCCGGGCTCGCCGATCCGGCACTCGCGGCGACGAGCATGCGGGTCGCGGCGCTCGGCCTGGTGTTCATCGGGGTCGCCGGCTACCTCAGCGCGTTCCTGCGCGGGCACGACGTCTTCGGCCCCCCGGCGGCGGTGAGCACCGCGTGCAACGTCGGGCTCATCGTCACGCTGGTCGCCCTGCACCAGCGCATCGGCGTGCTCGCCGCGGTGATCGGCATCGTCGTGGGCACCGTCTGCATGGTCGCGGTGCTCCTCCCGAGCGCCTGGCGCCGCGTGCCGTGGCCTCGGCGGATCCGCCGCTTCGACGCCGTGGTCCTCGCGGCCCTCCTGCCCGTCGGCGCCTACATCCTGCTGCGCCAGGGCCAGATATACATCGAGCGCTTCCTCGGGTCGTGGCTGGAGCCGGGGTCGATCTCGCACCTCAACTACGCGCAGAAGGTCGGGCAGCTCCCCGCGACGCTCGCGCTGCTCATCGCGACCGTGACGTTCCCGGTGCTCGCGCGCAGCGCCGCCGCCGGGCGCACCGACCGGGTGCGCGCCCGCCTGGTGACCGACCTGCACGTCATCACCGCGATCGTCCTTCTCTCCACCGCCTTCCTCGTGCTCTTCGCCGGGCCCGTCGTCGACCTGCTCCTCGGCCGCGGCAACTTCACGCCCGAGGACGTCTCGGCCACCGCGGGCATCCTGCAGGTCTACGTCCTCGGGCTCGTCGGGCAGGGCGTCGTCGAGGTGCTGTGCCGGTCGTTCTTCAGTCGCGACCGTCCGTCCTGGTACCCCGCGGTGGTCATGGTCGGCGGGCTCGTGGTCACCGCCGTGGTCGGCGCGCTCCTGCTCGGCTCCCTCGGGGCGCCCGGCATCGCCCTGGCGAACGCGGCCGGCATCACCGCCGTCGCCCTCCTGCTCGTCCCCGGCTCCGGCCTCGACCTCGACCGCCGCGCGCTCCCGCGCCTGGCGCGGTCGGCGAGCCTGCTTCTCCTGCCGACCGCCGCCGCGGCCGCGGCGGGAGTGTTCCTCGCCGGGGTGCTCGACGGCGCCCCACCGCTCCGGGCCGTGCTCGTCGGCGGGACCGGCATGACGATCGCCTTCGGCCTCGTGCTGCTCGCCCACGAGCGCTGGATGCCGGGCCGCGCGCTGCTCGCCCGGGCGCGGACCTCGACCCCGGAGGAGGTCCGATGACGGCCCGCTGGCCCTGGATCCTCATGTACCACTCGGTGGGCCCCACCGACGACGACCCGTTCCACGTGACGGTCTCGCCCCGCCGCTTCCGCGCGCAGATGGACGCGCTGCGACGGGCCGGGCGACGCGGGGTCTCGATGCGGACCCTGCTGGCGACCCCGCCCGGGCCGCTGCGCGACCGGATGGTGGGCCTGACCTTCGACGACGGTTACGCCGACTTCGCCGACGTCGTCGTCGATGTCCTCGACGAGTACGGCTTCGACGCCACGGTCTACGTCGTCGCCGGACGGCTCGGGAGGACGAACGACTGGGAGTCCGCCGGCGCGGTCAAGCCGCTGATGACGCCGGCCCGTCTCCGCGAGGTCGCCGCCCTCGGCATGGAGGTCGCCGCGCACGGGGTGGCGCACCGGCCCCTCGCCGGGCTCGCGCCGGAGGACCTCGAGCGGGAGGTGGTGGAGAGCCGGCTGGTCCTCGAGGACGTCCTCGGCGCCCGGGTCACCGGCTTCGCCTACCCCTACGGGTCGGTCGACCTGCCGGCGCACGCCGCGGTCCGCGAGGCCGGCTACGAGCACGGGGTCGCGGTGCGCCGGGCGCCCCGCCGCGACGTCTGGACGATCCCCCGCACCTTCGTGGGCGAGGCCGACACCCCGGCCCGGCTCGTGGCCAAGTGCGTGCGGTCGCTGCGGGACCGGACGGGCCACCGGAGGGCCCCGGCATGAGGGTCCTCCACGTCATCACCGGCCTGGGCGCCGGCGGCGCCGAGCAGCAGGTCCGCCTGCTGTGCCGGTACTCGGCCGCCGACAGCGAGGTCGCCGTGCTGACCGGACGCGGCGTGGTGGCCGACGGCCTCGTCGACGACGGGGTGCCGGTCCACGCGATCGGCATGCGCGGCAACCGCGACCTCCGCGGCCTCGTGCGGCTCGTGCGCCTGATGCGCGGCGGGCGGTTCGACCTCGTGCACGTCCACCTCTTCCGCGCGCAGGTGCACGGCCGGCTCGCGGCGCGCCTCGCCGGCGTGCCGCACGTGATCGCCACCGAGCACAGCCTGGGTGACCGCCTCCTCGAGGGCCGACCGACCGGGCGACCCGGGCTGCGTGCCCTCTACCGCGCCGCCGAGCTGCTCGGCGACCACACGGTCGCGGTGTCCGCGACGACCGCCGAGCGGATGCGGCGGTGGGGCGTGCCGGCCGACCGGATCACGGTGGTCCCCAACGGCGTCGAGGCCGAGCGGCTGGCGTTCCGCCCCGACCTCCGCCGGAGCACGCGGGCGGAGCTCGGCATCCCCGCCGACGCCCGCGTCGTCGGGACCGTGGGACGGCTCGTGCCCACCAAGCGCGTCGACGCCGTCGTCGACGCCCTCGCGCTGCTGCCGGAGACGGTGGGCCTCGTCGTCGGGACCGGTCCGGCGGAGGACGAGCTGCGCGGGCAGGTCGCGCGCCTCGGGCTCGGTGGGCGCGTGGTCCTCGCCGGGGAGCGCACCGACGTGCCCGGGGTGCTCGCCGCCATGGACGTCTTCGTCTCGGCCTGCCCCGAGGAGACCTACGGCCTGGGGGTGGTCGAGGCGGTCGCCGCCGGGCTGCCCGTGGCGTACGCCGCCTGCCCGGCGCTCGAGGAACACCCGGCCGACCGGGCGCCCCGGACCCGCCGCGTCGCCGTCGACGCGGCCGCCATCGCCGCCGCGGTGACCGAGCTGGCCGCGGACCCCGCCGCGGCGGCGCGGGAGCCCGCCCCGGTGGTCGAGCACTACGACATCCGTCGCGTCGCGGCCCGGCTCGACGAGGAGTACGCGCGGCTGGGCCGCGCCGACCGGCCCGCCGTCCCGGCCGGAGAGGGAGGAACCCGATGAGGAGCACGCTCGTACGCAGCCTGGACCGGACGGTCCGTCGATGGTGGGTGGTCGTCGCGCTCGCGCTCATCGGGCTCGCGCTCGGGGGCATCTACGCGGCCGCGGTCCCGAAGACCTACAGCGCCACGAGCTACGTCACCGTCGCCGCCGTCGACCCGGCCAACAGCCAGGCCGCGCTCGGCTTCGCGCAGGCCTTCGGGCGCATCGCCACGGCCCCGCAGGTCCTCGTCGACGCCTCCGCCGTCGCCGCCATCCCGCTGCCGGAGCTCGCGTCCTCGGCGCGGACCTCGACCTCGCCCGACGCCCCTCTGATCGAGATCACGACGCGGTCGGTCGACGCGCAACGGGCGACGAACGGGGCCAACGCCATCGCCGGGGCGTTCACCACCTTCGGCAACGCCCGCACGCCCGACACCGGGATGCGGGTCGCGATCCTCAGCCCCGCCGCGGTGCCGGTCACGCCGTCGAGCCTCAGCGACGGCGCCATCCTCGCGATCGGCGCCGGCGCCGGGGTGCTGCTCGGCGCCCTCGCCGTCGCGTCGGGCATCGGCACCGTGCCCGAGCGCTGGGGCGCCGCGCCCGCGGCCCCGCGGCCGGCGTCCGGTGGGGAGGGCCCCCGGCCCTCGCCGCGCCCCAAGGAGCAGGCGGACGAGGCGGCGGCCCAGACAACGGGCGAGACAACGGACGAGACACTGGGCGGGACGAGGCCGGAGACGGGAGCCGAGACGGGCGCGCGGATCCCCGAGGCGCGCACCCCGGACCCGTCCGAGCCGGGCACGCGCCCGACGCCGCTGCGGCGCCGCGTCGACCTCGAACCGACCACCGAGCGGATGCCGGCCTCCGCACTCGCGGCGGCCGCCGCCGGGGCGGCGACGCGCGTCGCGCCGAGCAGCAACGGCGACGCCGCCCCGCGCGTCGAGGAGACGCCGGACCCGGACACCACCGACCCGGACACCACCGAGGTCGGGCGGGTCGACGCCGCGCGCACGGACCCGCCGTGGGAGGACGCGGAGGACGCGGAGGACGCGGCGGGCGATCCGGTCACCGAGCGGGACGACGCCGCGCCCGGCCCCGGCGAGGCGGGGGAGGACCGCGCCCGTGACGACGCGTGAGGACCGGGCCGCGGTCGCCGTGGCGGAGCGCGCGCCCGAGGTCGAGGCTCCTGCCTGGACCACCGCGGTGATCACCGACCTCGCGGGGCTGCGCGCGCTGCGCGCGGACCTCGACCGCCTCTACCGGGCCGACGACCGGGCCATGCCCTTCCTCTCACCCGGTTGGCTCGAGGCGTGGTGGGCGGTCTACGGCCGCCGCGGGCGGTTGCGCCTGGTCACCGTGCGGGAGGACGGCGTGCTGCGGGCCGCGGCGCCGTTCCACCTGGTCCGACGCCTGGGGGTGCGAGTCCTCGTCCCCCTCGGGGGAGCCCTCGCCGACCACACCGACGTCCTGCTCGACCGGCCGGACCGGGTGGCACCGGTCCTGGTGGAGGCGCTGCTCCCGCTCGCGGACGTGATCGACGCGCCGGAGGTCCCTCCCACCGCGAACCTGCGACGGCTGGTCGACCACTGGCCGCGGCCGGTGCTCGCGCGACCCTCGTCCACGGCGGCGGTGCTGCCCGCCCTGCCGATGGACCAGCTCCTCGCCGGCTACTCCTCCCGCACCCGCGGGCATCGCCGCCGCGAGGTGCGCTCCGTGACGGAGGCGGGCGTGCACCACCGGGAGCTGCCGGCCGACGAGGTGGGCGGCGGCATCGCCCGGCTCCTCACCCTGCACCGGGACGCGTGGCGCGACCGGTCGATCACGCCCGAGCACACCCGGCCGCGGTTCGCCGACTTCCTGACCCGCGCGACGCGCGCGATGGTCCGCTCCGGGGACGCCGCGCTGCTCGAGCACCGCATCGACGACGAGGTGGTCGCGGTGGAGCTCGTGCTGCTCGGGCGGGACACCGCGGGCGGCTACCTCTACGGTCACCGGCCCGAGCTGCGCTCCACGCTCAACGTCACGGCGATGCTGCTGGCCGCCTCCCTGTCGCTGGCGGCCCGGCGGGGTCTCGTGGAGTTCAGCATGTTGCGGGGCGGGGAGTCCCACAAGGACCGCTGGCACCCGCGCACCGTGCGCCACGACCGCCTCGTCCTCCCGCTGCGCGACTCCGTCCGCGCCCGCGCTTACGTGACCGGACGCCGCGCCCTCGCCGCGGCGCGCGGTCGGCTGCGCGAGGACGCCCGGGCCCGCGCGGTGGTGGAGCGGCTGCGGTCGGGCCGGCGTGTCCTCGGGGAGGTCGGCCGTGGACGCCGATGAGGTGCGGCTGCCGCGGGGCCCCACCGCGGGGCTCGAGGGACGCATCCCGACGCCGCGCCGGTCGCCGGACGCCGCACCCCACGTGCTCCACGTCGCCCAACCGCCCGACGGCGGCGTCCCCGAGTACGTCGCCGCCGTCGCCATCGACCAGGCCCGACGGGGCTGGCGGGTCTCGGTCGCCGCACCCCCGCAGGGCACCGTCCGGCGGCGCCTCGACGGGGACCGGGCGGAGGCGTCGCTGGTCCCGTGGTCGGCGGGTCGCGGCACGCGCAGCCTGCGTCGTGACGTGCGCTCCCTCGCAGAGCTGGTCCGGGTCGCGCAGCCCGACGTCGTCCACCTCCACTCCTCCACCGCGGGCCTGGCGGGCCGGCTCGTCGTGCGGGGGCGGATCCCGACGATCTTCCAGCCGCACGCCTGGTCGTGGCAGGCCGTCCCGCCCGTCGCGGCGCCGGTGCTGCGGGCCGGGGAGCGCCGGGCCCTGCGGTGGACGTCGGCGCTCGTGTGCGTGGGCCACGACGAGGCGGAGACCGGACGCCGGGCGGGGCTCGGGCACCGCCTCAGGGTCGTCCGCAGCGGGGTCGACCTGGAGCGCTATCGCCCGGTCGGCGCCGCGGAGCGGGCCGCGACGCGGGCGGAGCTCGGGCTGCCCGCGGCCGCCCCGGTGGTCGTCTGCGTGGGGCGGTGCACGCGCCAGAAGGGTCAGGACGTGCTCGTGGCGGCGTGGCCCGCGGTGCGCGCCGCCTGCCCCACCGCGATCCTCGTGCTGGTCGGCGACGTGCAGCGCGGCGGCGTCCGGATCCCCTCCGGCACGGCGGGCATCCGCCAGGTCGGGCCGGTCGACGACGTGCGCCCCTGGTATGCGGCCGCGGACGTGGTGGTGGTGCCGTCGCGATGGGAGGGACTCGCGCTCACCGTGCTCGAGGCGATGGCCTGCGGCCGCCCGGTGGTGGCCAGCGACGTCGACGGCATCCGGGAGGTCCTCGACGACGGCCTCGACGAGGACGCCGCGCCGCCGGAGGCCGGTGCCCTGGTCCCGCCGGCCGACCCCCCGGCGCTGGCCGACGCCGTCGTTGCCCGGCTGCGCGACGACGAGCGGCGCCGGCGGGAGGGGGAGGCCGCGCGCGGGCGCGCCGAGCGGTTCGACGTCGCGGTGACGCACGAGGAGCTCGCCGGGCTCACCGCCGAGGTCGCGGGGCTCCTCAGGACGGCGCGTAGTGCGAGCGGAACTCCTGCGCCGACGCGGGGTTCAGCTGGCACTCGTAGACACCGCTGGGGCAGTAGTCCGTGATCGTGTGGAAGACCGCGTCCTGGGACTCCATCCACGCGAGCATCTCCCGGACGTACTCGGGCCGGTCGCCGTAGCGCAGGAGCCCCCACTCGGGGAACGAGACGGGCTTGCCGTGCTGCTGGGCGAACTCGACCTGGGCGCCCAGGCCGTACGGCTGGCGGACGTAGTCCTCGAACGTCTGGCCCGGCGGCTGGTCGTAGGTGTCCATGCCCAGCATGTCGACCACGTCGTCGCCGGGGTAGCACTCGGTCCAGGGGATGGCGTCGGTGCCGCGGGTCGAGTTGAAGTTGAACTGGAACTGCTGGCCCGGGACGGACCGCATCACGCCGACGATGCGCCGGAAGTACTCCTTCCACGCCTCGGGGTCGGGCTCGCACCGGTGGGTGTAGCTGAGCCCGTTCATCTCCCAGCCGGGGATGAGGATCGCCCTCTCCGCGCCGAGGGCGACCAGGCGCTGGGCGAGCAGCTGGAAGTGGCTGTCGAAGCGTCCCGCGGCGCCCTGCTCGAGCAGGCCGCGCACCGAGTCGTCGGGCAGGGGCGGCTCGTTGGGGACCAGCATCGGGATGTTCACCACCAGGATGCGGCCGGGGACCTCGGCGACCCAGTTCGCCCACGGCCCGACGTACGGGTCCGGCACCTCGATGTCACGCCAGCCGTTGCCGGGCAGGTAGGTGTGCCCGACGGTCGGGGCCACCGCGTTCGGCCCCAGCCACTCGATGAACCCGGGGTACTTGGCGACCCCGCGCGCGTCGGAGCCCAGGAACGCGCCGAAGGGCACCCGGCCCTCGGCGTTGGCCCTTGTCATCGGCGCCTCCGACGTCCCGGGCGCGCTGCAGGCGGTGAGAAGCGCGACGCTCGCGAGCAGGAGCGCGAGACCGAGGCGTCGGGACCGTCGGGGTCTGGTCACGGGAGCGGTGCCTCCAGGGGGAGCCGTGCGATGCGGTGGTCGAACCCGGACGGGCTGTAGGTCGGGCTCGCGGTGCGGAGGTCGGGGAAGCGGCGCAGCAGTGCGCCGTAGAGGGCTGTCATCTCCTGACGGGCCAGGTGGGCCCCGAGGCAGTAGTGCGGCCCCCCGCCGCCGAAACCGACGTGGGGGTTGGGGCTCCGGCGTAGGTCGACGCGGCCGGGGTCGGTGAACACGTCCTCGTCGCGGTTGGCCGAGACGTAGTAGAGGACCACGCTGTCGCCTCGCGCCATCGCCCGCCCGCCCAGCTCGTGGTCGGCGGCCAGGGTGCGGCGGAACTGGATGATGGGCGTCGCGACGCGCACGATCTCGTCGACCGCCGTGGGCAGCACGGTGTCGAGGTCGTCGAGCAGCACGGCCCGCTGGTCGGGGTGCTCGCTGAGCAGCACGAGTCCGTGGCCGATCGCGTTGCGGGTGGTCTCGACCCCGGCGACGAGGAGCAGGGAGAAGAAGGCGCCGAGCTCGCGACGGGTCAGGCCGCGCCCGTCGATGTCGGCGGCCACCAGCGCCGACACGAGGTCGTCGCGGGGCTGCAGGCGGCGCTCCCGGGCCACGCGGGCCATCACGCGGTGCAGCCCGGCGAGGGCCATGAGGCTGCGTCCCGGGATCCGCATCCGCCGTCGGGAGCCCGTCCCCTCGGTGGTGCGGTCGACCTGGGCCACGATCCCGGCCCGCTCGGCGTCCGGGACGCCCATGAGGTCGCAGACGACCTCGACCGGCATCCGGGTCGCGACCGCGGGCATCAGGTCGTCGGCGCCGTCCCGGGCCAGGTCGTCCACGATGCGGGCGGCCACCCCGTGGATGGCCTCCTCCGTAGCGGCCAGCAGCCGCGGGCTGAAGGCGCGGGCGACGATGCGGCGCAGCCGGGCGTGGGCGGGGTCGTCCATGTTGACCATGGAGTCGCCGAACACGGCGCGTACCCAGCGCGCGGGCGGCGGCGTCGTCACCCCCGGCCCGCTGAGGAACATCGCGGGGTGGCGGCTGGCGGCGACGACGTCGGCGTGGCGGACGAGCGCCCAGTGGGCCGCCGCACCGGTGCCGACCCGCTGGGGGAGGCGGCTGCGGCGCAGGGCGGCGAACACGGCGTCGCGCTCGGCCGGAGGCCGGCCCCAGAACCCGGGTCGGGCAAGGGCCGCGGCGGGCAGCTCCTCGCTGGTCGTGTCCTCCGCCGTCGCCACGGCACCCCCAGGTCGTCGAGCCGGCGCCGCCGCGCCCTCCGGGGCGCCCCACCCCGCGGACGATCACGATAGTGGTACGGGTCTCAGTTTGTCGTGAGCCCCGCATGAATCGGCGGCCGGGTGATCGCCCGCCGTGTCCACATCGTGATGCGCAAGGTCCGGAGGAGTGATGACTGACCCCTAGCGTCAACCCCTGCATCTCACGGAAGGTGATGGGCGTCCTCGTGGACGGTGATCACGTGAGGGCTGGGGGGAGAGCCGGCACCGCTCGGCTCGGACGGGCGTGGGGGCGGCCGTGTCGGTACTGGGGTGGGTGCTCGTCGGGCTGGCGGCGTGGGTGGTCGTCGCGGTCGTGCTCGCCCTCGTCGTCGGCCACTTCGTGCGCCCGGACCGCATGACCACCCTCGATCTGCTGCGGGCCCAGGAGATGGGCGATGCCCCGCGCGAGCCGGCGGAGCCGCCCGGGTCGGCGAGGCCGGCGACCGACCTCCCCGTGCCGCGCGACGGGGGCCACGACGACGCCGCGGCGACGGCCCGCCGGCGTCGTCGGGCCCGCTGACGGGCTGCGACGGCCCGTGTGAAATCCGCGTGAGAAACGCCTGACGACGATCGTCAGGTGCGGGGTGGTGCGCGCGCGCCCGTGGCTCGCGATGGTCTCCATGGGTGATGGGTGATGGGTGATGGGTGATGGGTGAGGCGGAGCGAGGCGAGAGGAGCCGTGTGGAACCCGTGGCCGACCCGGGGCGGGGACGCCCGACCGGCGCGCGCCGGGCGCCGGCGCGACGCTCCGACCCCGCCATCCCTTCGCCGCCGGGGGAGGAGGAGACCAGGCCCCTGCCGATCGCGGGTTCGTCGGGGCTCGACGGGTCCCGGTCGCGGGTCGGCCGGGCTGCCGAGCGGAGGCGGCCCCGCCGGCCCGCACCTCCGCCGACGCGCTCGCCGGTGCGGCTGCCGATCGGGCTGCTGGCGGCGGTGCTCGTCCTGACCGCCCTCGCGCTCGACGCCCGCGGCCGTTCCGGTGAGGGCGACGCGCTCCCGGTGTTCGAGTCCGGCGTCCACGCGGTCGGGGACGGCACCGACCAGATCGCCGCCGGGCGCTACACGACCGCCGGTCCGGGCGCCGGTGCCGACCCGTGCGTCGTCGCCCGCCTCTCGGGTCTGGGCGGCCGGACGGACGACGTCATCACCGCGCACGCCGTCGACGGGCCGGCGACCCTGCGCGTGCGGGACGCCGACGCGGGCGTGGCGCTCCAGGGCCCGTGCCTGTGGACGCCGGCGCCGTGACGTCGGACCGGAGCGCGCGTCGCGTCCCCCGGGCTCCGGCGGCGCCCCCCTCGCCGCCGGAGCCGGGAACACGGAGCCGGTGCCACGGCGCCCCCACGCCGTCCCCCCACGTCGTCCCCCCACGACGGGTGCACCGCTCCGCGGCCTCGCGGACTCACCTCGCCACGTGCACCAGCACCAGCGGGACGTCGTCCGGATCGCGGAACACGAGGTAGGCGTAGCGATCGGGGACGCCGACGTCGACGACCCCGCCGTGCACCACGCCGAGCCCGTCGAGCCAGCTCGCCCAGGTGTCGAGCTGCTCCCGGCTCGCCACCGCGAAGGCCAGCTGGCCCTGCGGCGTGCCGTCGTCGGCGCCCTCGAGGCGGATGGCGATGTCCGACTCCGGGTCGGCCAGCAGCACCCCGCCGGTCCGCGCCGCGGGGCACGGCTGGTCGCTGCGGACCAGGCCGAGCACCCGCTCGTACCAGGCGGCGCTGCGGCGCAGGTCGGTGACGGCCGACGCGTAGTGGTGGAAGCCGATGAAGGCGGGCCGGTCGATCGTCGTCGCCGTCATCTCGCCTCCCGCTGCTCGGCACTCCCCGTGTTCGGCGTTCACTCTGTCGGGTGGTCTCCGGGGTCGGTACTAGGGAGATCCCTCGACGAGTTGCCGACGGCGCGTGAACTCCGCCGTCAGCTCGGTGCGGGAGCGGACGCCGAGCTTGCGGTACACGCGGGTGAGGTGGGCCTCCACGGTCTTGCGGGAGACGAACAGGGCGGAGGCCACCTCGACGTTGCTCAGGCCGTCGGCGACGCCCCGCGCGATCTGGAACTCCTGCGGGGTCAGGGCGTCGAGCGAGGCCGTCTCCGGGGCGGCCTCGCCGGCCGGTCGGTGCCCGGTGGCGGCGAGCTCGCGGCGGGCCCGCTCGGTCCAGGGGTGGGCGCCCAGCGCGGCGAACGTCGCCTCGGCGTCGAGCAGCAGCGGACGCGCCGCGCCCGGCCGTCGCCACCGGCGGCGCACCTCGGCGTGGGCGAGGACGGTGCGGGCACGTTCGTAGGGCGCGACGAGGCGCTCGTGGGTGCGGTGGGCCGCGGCGAACCACGCCTCGGCCTCGTCGTGGTCGTCGGCGAGGAGCCCGCGGCCCCGCGCCGCCATCGCCTCCGCGTACGCCGACCCCGTGCCCTTCGCGAGCGCGGCCACCCACGCCACCGCGTCCTCGGCGGCGGCCCGGTCGCCGGCGCGGACCGCCGCGTCGACGAGGTCGCCGGCGAAGGGCACCGCGGTGGCGCACACGACGCCCTGCTCGTCGTACGCGCGGCGGGCCCGGTGCAGGTGGGCGCTCGCGGTCTCGGGCTCGCCGGCCGCGAGCGCGCCCGCACCCAGGGCCGCGGCGACGTAGGGCCGGAGGCTGTCGACGCCCAGCGGCGCGGACGCCTGCAGCGCCGCCTCGGCGTGGGCCCGGCACGCCGCCGCGTCGCCGCGCACCCCCTCCACCCGGGCCAGGAAGGTGGTGCCGAAGGCCCTGGTCGGGGTCTGGCCCAGCTCGTCGGCCCACGCCACGGCCTCGCTGGCGTCGGCGTAGGCGGTGGTCCACCGCCCGCTCCACCAGTCGACCTCCGCCTGCACCCCGAGGGCGAAGGCCAGCAGGAGAGGCGCGCCGAGCTGCCGTGCCGTCGTGGGGACCGAGCCGAGCAGGCGCCGGGCGTCGTCGAGGCGCTCGAGGGAGCAGGCCGCCTGGGCGCCCATGACCAGCGGCTGGGCGTCCCACACCGGGTGGGCGTCGGCCGCGTGGGCGACGAGCGCGTCGAGCCGGGCGTGCGCCTCGGGCCAGCGGCCGACCAGGGCGTGGGCGTGCGCCGTGCCCGCGAGCCCGCCCAGCGTGGCGCCGTCGGCGGCGTGCGCCCGGTCGGCGACCGCCTCCACCTCGTGCAGCCGCCCGGTCATCGTCAGGGCGCCCATCGCCTCGACGTAGAGCCGCCCCGCGCGGGCCCCGTCGTGGGGGAGCACCGCCTCGGCCGCCCGCAGCGCCCCGTCGACGGCCCGCGCCGGGTCCAGCCAGGTCATCGACTGCGCGCGGACCACCGCGACGTCCGCGGTGAAGGCCGGGTCGTCGTGGACGGCCAGCGCCTGCTCGCACCAGGTGACGGCGAGCGCGGCGGCCCCCGACACCGCCGCGTCGGTGGCGGCGGCGAGGAGGCGCCCGCCGCGGGCGGCGGGGTCGGTCGTGAAGTCGGCCGCCCGGGCCCGGGCGCGCGCCGCGACGAGCAGCGCCGAGCGCCGCCGGGCCGTGTCGGCGGCCTCGACGAGCCGCTCGGCGACGTCGTCGTCCGGCGCGTCCGCCGACTCGGCGAGATACCACACCGCGAGGTCGGGCGGGGCGTGCCGCGCGAGGCCCCGCAGGACGCGCCGGGCCAGGTCGCGGGGCGTGCGGGCCACGAGGAGCGGGCGCAGGAGGTCGTGGCGCAGGCAGACCTCGTCGCCGTCGCGGCGCACGAGCCGGCGACGCTCGGCGGGGGTCAGGTCCTCGACGGTGAGGTCGAGCTCGGCGAGGACGGGCTCGAGCTCGTCCCGGCGCGTCGACCGGCTCAGCGCGAGCACGGTCAGGGCCGAGCGGGTGCCCGCCGGCAGCCCGTCGACGGCTGCCGACCAGGTCCGTTCCAGGGTGGACCCGGGCGGGAGCGCGGTGGCGGCGTCGAGGAGGTCCGGCCCCGCGGTGCGGGCGGTCTCCACGACGGCCAGCGGGTTGCCCCCGCACCGCTCGACGATGGTCTCGAGCACCGCCGGTGACGTCCGCACCGGCAGGGTGCGGACCAGCTCGCGGCTCTCCTCGCCGGAGAGCGGCCCGAGCGCGACGGTCGGCAGCCGCCAGATCGCGGGCGGCACCGGCACCTCGTCGCGCACGCCCAGCAGCAGCGCGATCCGCTCCGGCGCCAGGCGGCGCGCGAGGAACAGCACGACCTGCTGGGACGGCGCGTCGATCCACGGGAAGTCGTCGACGACGACGAGCAGGGACTCCTGGTCGGCGGCCGCGGCGAACGTGCCGAGGGCGGCGGCGCAGACGGCCAGCGGGCTCGCGACCGTGCCGGAGCGCAGGGAGAGGGCGATCTCGAGCGCCTCCCGCTGCGCGTCGGGCAGCTCGCGGGCGCACTCCATGATCGGCAGCAGCAGGTCCGCGGCCGCGGCGAACGGCAGCTCCGCCTCGCCCTCCAGGCCGGCGGTGCGCAGGACCCGCCGCGACGACTCCGCGGCGACCTCGTCGAGCAGCGTCGTCTTCCCGCTGCCCGGCTCCCCGGCGAGGACGGTGACGGTGCCGTCGCGCCGGTGTGGGTCGGCGCTCGCGGCGAGCTGCGCCCGCTCGCCCACGCGCCCGACGATGGACGGTCGACCCTGCGGGCGATCGAACACGTGGCCCCCTCTCCGGTGCACATTCTTCCGGGAGGGGTCCCGGCTCGGGCGACCGGACGGCCGAGCGCACGTGGCTTGCCACCGACGCCCGCGGTGACGTTAGAGGTTGAGCTCGGCGGAGTCCGTCGTCCGTGGCGCTCGGGCGGACGTCTTGAAGGTCCACCCGTACGCGATCAGCCAGCTCGGACGGCGTGTGGACGGACCGCGAGAAGGTCGTAGCGCACAGCCAGCGAGGTGGCCTCTAGACGAGAGTGCACCCCGAGCTTGTAGAGGATCGACTGGACATGACTCCGTACGGTCACCGTGCCGATGCCGAGGCGTGCGGAGATCTGCGCGGTGCTCACTCCGTCTAGGAGCAGTTCAAGGCACTGCCACTCCCGCGCGGTCAGCTCGTTGGCAAGGCGCTGAACCTCGGCGGCTTCTGATCTGCCGGCGGTCAGCGGCCGCGGGATGTTGATGACGACCTCGCCCGAACGCACCCGGCGCAGCGACTGGAGCAGCGTGTCGAGCGCGGAGCTCGTGTGGAGATAGGCGTTGGCACCGGCACCAAGAGCCACCTCGACAGAAGATCGCCGATGATCGGAGCTCACGAGGATGATCGCGGTTCCAGGGCCCGCCCGACGTAAGCGTCGGACGAGGGATCCGGGCTCCTGCTCCCGGTCGGAGAGGTGGTCGGCAAGGACCATGCGGGGCCGGTGCGAGCTCACCGCGTCCACGAGGAGATCGTGTCGTGCGGGCGCGCACACCACCCGGTAGCCGTGATCGGTCAGGACTGAGCCCAACAAGTCGGTGAAGAGCGCGCGCTCGCCGCTCATCACGATGTCGACCATCCCGTGCCCCCTGTTTGGCCGTCCCTGTACCACCCGGAGCGTCGCGCGCTCACCCGTACGAGTGATCCAGACTGGCGGCACTCGGTGGGACAGGGCAAGACAAAAAGTGATGATTTCAACGTGCCCGCGAGTCGCTCCGTCCCGGTTCCGAGGTCCAACATCTTGAGGAGGACTCACCGCCCTCGTTCTCCTAGCTTCCGCGAGCATGGCTTCGATCCGAGTCCTCCTCGTCGCGGACCGCCTTCTGTGTGACCTCCTCACCTCGCAACTAGGGCATCGTCGGGAGACCGCCGTCGTCGGTCAGTGTCGAGGGGACGAGCGGTGGGTGCTGGTGGCGACGAGCCGCGCTGTGGACGTGCTCGTGCTCGATCTCGGTTCAATCCCGTCCACGTGGCCGGGCCTGGTAACGGAGCTCCGGGACCTAAGCCCCGCCGTCCGTGTCGTCACGATCGGAGCCGAGCGTGACGACGCCTCGGCTGTCGCCGCGGCGCGGGCGGGTGCTCATGGATGGCTCCTGCCGGGCGGCGGGGTCACGGCACTGGTCGACGCCGTGGTGGCGGTCCACCGCGGTGCGGCGGTCTATCCGCCGGGCCAGCTCGCGGGGGTTCTCGAGGCCCTCCGCGCCGACGTGACCCGCGCCGAACAGCCTTCTGGGCGCTTCACCTCGCTCACAATCCGCGAGCTCGAGGTACTGCGAGGTCTCGTCGAGGGCTACCCGGCGCGCGAGCTGGCCGAGCAACTCGGACTCGCCGTGAACACCATCCGCACCCATACGAACAGGATCTTCCGAAAGCTCGGCGTACATGGACGGCTCGAGGCCGTGCGCCTCGCGCGCGCCGAGGGCCTGGCTCCGACGCGCGGGGAGGGGCGCCCCCCGCATCGTGGTCGCCTTCAGCCCTCGGTGATCGTCGGACCGCCGCCAACAGCGCCTCTGTCGCTCATTCGGCCCAGTGTTGACCCTGAATCCTGACTACTTGAGCTGCTGCGTCGTGACGTTCCGTCGTCGAGCAGCGAACTCCTAGCGTCGGAGCGGCCGAGACCCACGAGCCCGACGCGGGACCAGCGCCGACCGCCCGCTCCCGACCCGAGCCATGAGCGACCGCATCCGCTCGGTTGCTCATCCGCGTCAAGCACGTCACTCCGACGGAGGAATCGTGACCATCCATCACCCCGACGACGTGGTCGTCACGCCACCACGCCCGCCGGAGCGCGTCCCTGCGTCCGCCCCCGTTCCTCGGGACGTCGTGGCTGGCGAGCTCCACAAGTTCTCGGACGGAGGGCTGCCCGCCGGCCCGGTCTCCCTCATCGTCCCGACCAAGAACGAGGCGGCGAACATCGCGTTCGTCCTGGAGCAGGTCCCGCCCTGCGTCGACGAGATCGTGCTCGTCGACGGTCACTCCACCGACGCGACCATCGTCACCGCTCGCTCTGCGCGACCCGACATCCGTGTCGTGCACCAGGAGGGCACCGGGAAGGGCGACGCGCTCCGGGCAGGCTTCCTCGCCGCCAAGGGCGACATCGTCGTGATGATCGACGCCGACGGCAGCATGGCTCCGCAGGAGATCCCGCACTACCTGTACTTCCTCGGCAACGGCTATGACTTCGTCAAGGGGTCGCGATTCATGGGCGGTGGCGGGTCCCGCGACATCACCTGGCTCCGCCGTACGGGTAACCGAGCCCTCCTGGGCATGGTCAACCACCTCCACCACGTCCTGCTCACCGACCTCTGCTACGGCTACGTCGCCTTCCACCGCCGCTATCTCGACTACCTCGATCTGAGTCGTCCCGGCTTCGAGGTCGAGACTCAGCTGACGCTGTCCGCGCTCCGTGCAGGTCTCCGGATCGCCGAGGTGCCGAGCTGGGAGATGCCCCGCCGGCACGGCGTCTCCAACCTGAAGACGTTCCGGGACGGCTCCCGGGTTCTGCGAACGGTGCTCCGCGACGTCGACTCGGGAATGAGCGGCCGCGTGCTGCAGGGACTCCGTCGGCAGCTCCACGCCACCCGCTCTGACGAGCTCGCGCCGCAGGTCAGGTCCGAGGTGGCCACGTGACGCAGCGCTCTCGGGGTCGCGCCACGGCAAGGCCCCGCCGGACGGTCCTCAGCGTCACGAGTGCGCTGGTCGCGCTCGTACTCGGCGTGTCAGTGGGCGCAGGTCACGATGGCCATTCGCTCGCGGTGATCCTCGTCGTCCTCCTGGTGCCGGCCGCCGCGGTGTGGGTGCCGACCCGCCGGCTCGAACCACTGCCTCGTGCCGTACTGACGCTCGGTGCGGTCCTGGTCCTCAACACCCTCGTCGCCGAGCTGATGCTCGCTGTCGGTGCCTGGTCGATCACGGGCGGTGTTGTGGTCGTGACCGGCGTCAGCGTCATGGTCTGGATCGGGCTGGAGATCGGCTCTGGGAGCGGGGAGCCGATCCGCAGCGCTTCGCCGGACGCCCTGTGCCTTCCGCCCTCAACGAAGGAGATGTCGTGACGCCTTCTGTCTCGGTGGTCATCTGCGCCTACACCGAGCAGCGTTGGGATGACGTCCTGGCCGCGGTCGCATCGGTGCAGGCGCAGAGCCTCGATCCGCACGAGCTGATCGTCGTGATCGACCACAATGCCGATCTGCACGCCCGACTCGCGCGGGCTCTGCCGGACGCCATCGTGATCGAGAACCAGGAGGCTCGCGGCCTTTCCGGAGGGAAGAACACCGGGGTCGCGGCCGCGACGGGTGAAGTCGTCGCGTTCCTCGACGACGACGCCGTCGCCGGACCGGAATGGCTGCGGACCTTCGCCGAGGGCTACGCCGATCCTGAGGTCTTCGGGGTCGGGGGGCTGACTTTGCCGTGGTGGGCCACCGAGCGGCCGCGCTGGTTCCCGGAGGAGTTCGACTGGGTGGTCGGGTGCACCTTCACCGGTCGTGACCCGGGCCGGGTGCGCAACCTCCTCGGCGGCAACGCTTCGTTCCGGCGCGTCGCGTTCGCCCTCGCCGGCGGGTTCCCGACGCACATCGGTCGTACCTCGGCTCGCGAGCGACCGCTGGGGTGCGAGGAGACCGAGTTCTGCATCCGTCTCGCCACCCGCCGGCCGGGAGCACGATTCGTCTACGACCCTCGGGCGGTCATCTGGCACCGCGTACCGGTGGCGCGGCAGGAGTTCCGTTATTTCCGCTCCCGCTGCTACGCCGAGGGACTTTCCAAGGCACTGGTCACACGCAGCGTCGGAGTCGCGAACGGTCTCTCGGTCGAGCGGCGCTACGCGACCGCAATCCTGGGTAGAGGCGTCGCTCGAGGGATGCTCGCCGCCTGGCGAGGTGACCCTGCGGGGCTGCGTCGCTCGGGCGCCATCACGGCGGGCTTGTTGTCCACCACGACCGGCTACGCCGTGGGGACCTTCCGCGGGCTGACGGCGGGAACGTCGAGGTGATCGCGCTGGTTCGTCCGGTACCGGTCCTCATGTACCACTCGGTGGCCCGACGTCCCACGGCCGGGACGCGGGCGCTGTCGGTGGATCCCAGGCACTTCGCCGAGCAGCTCGACCATCTTGAGCGCGAGGGGTTCACCACCATGACCCTCGAGGAACTCCGGTCCGCACGTCGTGAGGCGACGGAGATACCGGAGCGCCCGGTAGTCCTGACCTTTGACGACGGCTATGCCGACTTCCACGAAGTGGTGCTGCCGTTGCTCGCCGACCACGCGGCGACCGCAACCCTCTTCGTGACGACCGGTTGGGTGGCCGACGCCGGTCGCCAGGCGGCCGGTACACCCCTGGATCGCACCGTGAGCTGGAGCCAGGTCGACGAGTGCGCTGCCGCCGGGATCGAGATCGGTGCGCACAGCCACAGTCACGCCCAGCTCGACCAACTGGGCCACAGCGCCCTGCGCGACGAGCTGCGTCGCAGCAAGACCCTCCTGGAGGACAGGCTCGGCCGGGAGGTCCCGCACCTGGCCTATCCCTACGGCTACTCCAGCGCCCGCGTCCGTAGGGCCGTGTACGACGCCGGCTACCGGCAGGCTGCTTCGGTCGCGAACACCGCTGCCCGCGCCACCGCGAACCCGCTCGCGGTCCCCCGCCTGACGATCAAGCGCACCACCGACATCGGGACCTTCGCGCGTGTGGTGCGCGGTCAGCACCTACCCCGGATCTTCTGGCGGGAGCGGACGTTGACCGCCGGCTACTCGCTGGTGCGGCGATCCCGGTACCTCGCGACAGCTGTGCGTACATCGTGACCGGTATCGCGACACCGACGCCGGCTACACCGGCCGAGGAAGGAAGGGCTCGGTCGGCGGTCTGGATGAGCCGCCTACGCGCCCACCTGGCCGACCCCTACTCGCGCAACTCCTACCCGCTCGTGGTCAACGCCGCGATGACCGGCGTCCTCGGGCTCGTGTTCTGGTTCCTCGCCGCCCGGTTCTACGCCCCGGCCGATCTCGGGAGGGGTTCGGCCCTGGTCTCGGCGATGACTCTGTTGTCGACGGTGATCGGCATCAACATCATCGGCACCCTCAGCCGATACCTACCGACGAGCGGCCGGGGCACCGCCCGACTTGTGCTGGTCAGCTACGGGCTCAGCTCGCTCGCGGTCGGCGTGCTCGCCATCGGCTTCGTCGTGACCGTCGGTTGGTGGGGGCCCTCGTTCGACCTCCTCCGGGATCCACTCGCCGCCGTGTTCTTCGTGGTTGTGGCAGTCGCGGCCAACATCTTCACCGTCCAGGACGGGATGCTCGTCGGGCTTCGTTCCGCCGGGTGGGTCGCCGTCGAGAACACCGTGTTCGGACTGGTCAAGGCCGTGCTGCTCGTCGTGTTCGCCGCGTCGCTCCCCGCCGCCGGGGTCTACCTGTCCTGGGTGATCCCGATGGTGCTGCTCTGCGTCCCGGTGAACGCGCTCCTGTTCGGGCGCTGCATCCCGCGTCACGCTCGGGAATCGCCCGGGGGGACGACGTTGCCGAGCGCGGTCGAGGTCCGCCGCTTCTTCGCCGGTGACTTCGTCGGCGCCCTGTTCGGGTTCGGGGCGATCTACCTCGTCCCGGTCGTGGTCGCGACAGCCTTGGAACCGGCGACCTTCGCGGTGTTCTACGTCGCCTGGATGATCGCCGTCGTCCTCAACCTGGTGTCGAACAACCTGGCTCAATCGCTGACGGTGGAGGGCGTCTTCGACCACCAGCGACTACGCGGCTATGCACGTGCGGCCCTGCTCCGCTCGACGGTGATCCTCGGATCCGCCGCGTTGGTGCTCCTGGTAGCGGCACCGATCGTGACCCGGGTGCTCGGAGAGGACTACGCCTCCGCGGGCCCGCTGCTGCAGATGCTCGCCCTCGCGGCGCTGGCCCGCGCTGTCGTCGAGGTCTGGCTCGGCGTCCTGCGGGCCCTTGGCCGTGCCCGGTCGATAGCCATGTGGCAGATCGTCTCGGGAAGCACCGTGGTGGGTGCCGTCGTGGTCGGACTGTGGGCCGGTGGCGGCACACTCGGCCTCGGACTCGACCCAGTCACGGGCGTTGGTGTCCTGGTGCTCGTCAGTCAGAGCGCTGTTGCGCTCGCGGTCCTGCCCCGCCTCCTGCGCTTCCTCGCCCACCCCTCGCGTTCTGAACGGCGTCGGGATCGGCCGGCCCTGGTCGGACTGCAGGTCCGGCAACACGCGACCCTCGTGGACCTGGAGGTCCGCGAGCGGCCGGTGACGTCGCCGCCTGCCGGGAGCCGTCGCGCAGCGAAGTCGTCCCACGAAGGTGGACCGTGGTGGCGGGAGCATCCCGTCGCGCTGGTGACCACGGCGAGCGTGCTCGCCTTCGCGGCCTTCGTCGTACCGTTGTTCCGCGTCGACCTCGACGCCATGAACGGTTACGGCCTGATCTCGGTGCTTCCGGTCGTCTCGTCGATCGGTCTCGGCGCGCTCGTACTCTCCTTCGTCGCCGGTCTTGCTCTGGCTCGCCCGCCGCGCCTGATGCTCGCGGCGCAGCTCGTCGCCGTGACGTGCTGCCTGCACGGGGTGACGGCTGTACTCGAGCCGGTGCCGAGGTTCCCGACGGCCTACGTGCACCTCGGGTTCGTGGACCACATCTCGGCATTCGGGCTCGCCGCCCCCGGCACCGACGCCCGATTCAGCTGGCCGGGCTTCTTCGGGCTCGTCTCCTTCGTCTCTGGCGGGAGCGGTTGGCAGGCCCTCCTGCCGTTCGTGAGCCTGACGCCGCTGGTGAGTAACCTCCTCTACCTGCTCGTGCTCGGGATGATCCTGCAGTCGTTGCGGGCGAGCTGGCGGGCTAAGTGGTTCGCGGCACTGCTGTTCAGCATCCTGCAGTGGGTGGGCCAGGACTACTTCTCCCCACAGGGCTACACCTACCTGCTCTACCTGATCTTCATCGCGGTGCTCCTGAGATGGTTCCGGTCCAGCGCCGGCGATAGGGCGCTCGCGTCCCCACTGCAGGGCCCCAGCCACCGGACGCTCCCGCTCCGGGCACGAGCGGCGGACTGGGTGCGTGACCTGATTGGCAGGCCGACGATTGCGGGAGAGCACGCCCGGCGGCCCGCATCGGTGGCGATGCGCATCACTCTGCTCGCCTTCCTCGTCGCGCTCTTCCTGGCCGCCACCGTGAGCCACCAGCTGACCCCGTTCGTCATGGTCTTCGCCGCTGCCGCCCTGGTCCTCGCTCGGCGCCTCACGGTGACCAGCCTTCCGGTCCTGCTCGGGGTGCTGCTCCTCGCATGGGTCAGCTACATGGCGGCTCCGTACTGGGTCGGTCACCTCCACCAGATCGCGGGGGGAGCGGGCGATCTGTCGGGCAACCTCACCTCGAGCGTCGCTGCACGCGTCGGGGGTGCGTTTGAGCACTCGGTGGTCGTCGCGACTCGCATCGCTCTGACGGCCATCGTTTTCGCTCTGGCCATCGTCGGGCTGTGGCGCCGCCGACGGCGTGGGGTCGACGACCGTGTGATGGCGTTGCTCCTCGGCGTGCCGTTCCTCACGGTGCTCGTCCAGAGCTACGGCGGGGAGATCGGATTGCGCGTCTACCTGTTCGCGCTGGCCCCCGCCTGCATCCTGACCGCTTTCGTGCTCTTCCCCGAGACCGGCGACGGCGCCCGTGTCGACGTCGGAGCGAAGCCCGCCGCCGGGGGGGTCGTGTCCGGGTACGTCCGGACGCCCGTAGTGCGTTACCTGGCCGCCGCGCTGGCCGTCCTCGTACTGGTTCCTGCGTTCCTCCTCGCGCGCTACGGCAACGAGGCTTTCGAGCGCATCCGTCCGGGCGAGATTGCCGCGGCGCAGTTTGTTTACGACCGCCCTGGAGACGCGCAGATCCTCTACGCGATCGACAGCCTGACCCATGCCACGCCGGTGATGCCCGTCGGCTACACCGAACCGGTCGGGGTGCAGTACGCGGCGTTGGTCGCATCCGAGGACCCTCGTGATGTCACCGCCGTCGTGGCCGGGCTGCGGGAGTACGGCCGCGGCACGTACTTCATGACGACCCGGGGCGAGGAGCAGTACCTCGAGATCAACGCCGGATTCACTCCGGGCTGGGGACAGCGATTCCGGGAGGCACTGGCGACGGACCCGAACCTGGTGAAGGTGGCTGACACCGGCGACGCGCAGGTCTATGTCCTGCGGTCGGCGGATGCTCTACAGCCGATGGAACGTGAGCCCGAGGTGCTGGGAACGAGGATCTTCGCGACGCCATGGACGCCGATCGGAGCCTTCTTCCTGGTCGTGCTCGTCGTGGTGCTGGGTGCTCGTGAGGTGTGGACGTTGCGGCGCCCGAGCCAGGCACACCTGCGGTGGCCGTTGGCGCTGCTATGGGTGCCGTTGTCGGTGGCGGTGGGCGTGGTGGCGATCGAGCGCGTGCTCGTTCTCGTCTGGAGCACGGGTTGAGAAGCAGGCTTGACTTCCTAGGGAGCGAGAAGCGATGACGATGTCCGCAGGTGCGCGCCGGAATGCGCAACGCCGCCGAGAGCACGCGGAGGCTGTCCCGGACCACGATCCGGACGCTGTCCATCGCTTCAGGAGCCCCGACCAACCTCAACCCGGCCTTGGGAGAGCTGTGCGCACCACTACCCTTCCCGGCACCGACGTGCCCACGAGCGCACTCGGGCTCGGTACGGCGGAGCTGTTCCGGATGCCGTCCGCCACCGATCGTCTCAGAATGCTTTTCGAGGCCCACAACGTCGGCGTCCGCCACTTCGACACGGCACCCATGTACGGGCTCGGGCTCGCCGAGAGCGAGCTCGGGCGCTTCGCTCGTGGGCGCCGTGACCAGCTCACCATCGCCACCAAGTTCGGTATCGCTCCGACCCGTACGGGCCGTGCGCTCGGCCGGGTCCAGGGTCCGATCCGCCGGCTCCTGGCCGCGGCCCCCGCCCTACGGGAGCGCGCGCGCAGCAGTGCCACCGGTCCGGGGGTCGGCCCGGCCGGCTCATTGCTCTACGAGCGCTCCGGCTACGACGCGGCCGCTGCCCGGCGCAGCCTGGAGGCGAGTCTCCGTGCTCTCGCGACCGACTGTGTCGACCTGTACTTGCTGCACGAGCCGAGCGGCGACGACATGCGGTCGGCCGACGTGCGAGCGTGGCTGGAACACGCCCGCGACGCCGGCATGATCCGGGCTTGGGGTGTCGCGGGCGAACCCGACCTGGTCGGGCACGTCGTCGACGTCCTCGGGCCCGGCACGGTACGTCAGGTCCGGGAAGACCCGTTCCTGCGAGCGGGTGCGGTGCTCGACCCCACTCCGCGGGTGACCTTCGGCGCCCTCAGCCGCGCCATGCCCCGGCTGGTGAGCCTTCTCGGCGGCGGCTTGTGGCCGGACCTCCGTTGGGCCGACCTCGACCTCGACCCCGGCGACCGCGCCGGACTCGCACGGCTCCTTCTGCGCGACGCCCTGCGCGGCAACCCGGACGGCGTGCTGCTGCTCGGAACCACCGACCCCGGCCACCTCCGGGTCGCCGCGGAGGTCGCATCCATGAACCCGCGCAACTCGGCGCCGGACCTCGATGTCCTGGCCACCGCCCTGCGCACCCCAGCCCGCCGGAGGACGTGACATGTTGCTCGATGTCCCCGCGCTGCCGCACGGCAGCACCCTGTCCGCAGACGTCGCCATCGTCGGCGCCGGACCGGCCGGCATCGTCACAGCGCTTGAGCTCGGCGCCGCTGGCGTGGACGTGCTCCTCGTGGAGAGCGGCGCCACCACCTTCGACGCCGCCGCGCAACGTCTCGGCGACGCGGCGACGTACGACCCGGAGCGGCATGCCCCGCTGGCGCTCGCCACCCGCCGGCAGGTCGGGGGGACGTCGACGATCTGGGGCGGGCGGTGCGTGCCCTACGACCCTGTGGACTTCGACGATCGCGCGGTCACCGGCCTGGACGCCGCCGCCGGCTGGCCCCTGGACCACTCCGACATCGAGCCCTACTACGGCCGGGCGTGCGCCTGGCTGCGCTGTGGCCGACCGGTGTTCGACGTCGGCGCGGTACCCGGCGCCCCTGCGCAGCTCGTGCCCGGCCTCGTCGACGGGGACATCTGCTCCACCACTCTCGAACGCTGGTCGCTGCCATTGGACCTGGGGCTCGCCTATCGCGATGAGCTGCGCCGCTCTCGGACCGTGCGGCTCGCGCCCGGCCTGACCTGCACCCGGATCGTCTGCTTCCCCGGCTCCGGGCGTGCCGACCACCTGGAGTGCGCCAACCCCGGCGGGCGCCGCATCACCGTGCGGGCACGGAGGTTCGTCGTCGCGGGTGGCGGCCTGGGCGGAACGCGATTGCTGATGGCCTCCGAATCGCCCTTCGGCGGGAGGCTCGGGGACCACTCGGGCCACCTCGGTCGCTGGTACATGGCCCACATCGAAGGCATCGTCGCCGAGGCAGTCTTCACCACCCCCGCGTCCGCGACCGTCCAGGGGTTCGAGACCGACGTGGACGGTTCGTTCGTCCGGCGCCGAATCTCGTTCACCCGGGAGTTCCAGCACGCCCAAGGGCTGCCCAACATCGTCGCGTGGCTGGCCAACCCCGAACTGCCCGATCCGAGCCACCGCAGCGGTCCGCTGTCCGCGGTGTACCTCGCGCTGCGCTCGCCTCTGGGCCGGCTGCTGGCTCCCGACGCTCAGCGGCTGTGCCTGACGGGTGTCGACCTGCCCGGCACGCCCTACCGCGGAGCCCCACCCGGCCCGATCGGTCGCCACCTCGCCAACATCGTCCGCGAGCCACGGGCCACGGCCGAGCTCGTCGGCGACCTCGGGGTGCGTCGACTGTTGCGGCGTCCGGGCGGACCCCCCGGATTTTTTCCGCGGCGTCCGGACAACCGTTACCCCCTCCAGTATCACGGCGAGCACCTACCGCAGCGCGAGAGCCTCGTCGACCTGTCTCGCGAGCGCGACCCGTTGGGAATGCCGCGGTTGGACATCGACGTCCGCTTCTCCGACGCCGACGTCGAGGGCGTCGTGCGCGCCCACCGCTTCTGGGACGACCACCTGCGTGGCGCCGGCGTCGGCTACCTGAACTACCTCGACGAAGACGTGGCCGCCGGTGTGCGCCGCCAGCTCGGTGCTGGATTCCACCAATGCGGTACGACGCGGATGTCGGCGCGTCCGGAGGACGGCGTGGTCGACGCCGACCTCGCCGTGCACGGCGTGCCCAACGTCTTCGTCGCCAGCAGCTCGGCGTTCCCCACGTCGAGTCAGGCCAACAGCACATTCCTGATCGTGGCGATGGCCGTGCGGCTCGCTGCCCACTTGCGTCGACTTGGTGAAGCCACCGGCGGGCTCGAGGTCGACGCGGGCGCTCCGTCCGGGCAGGGAGCGGAACGGAGGCCCTGCCCGCAAGCTGCCGTACCTCGCGGCAACCGATGACGTGGGCGCCCACCGCTACGCCCCACCGCCTGCCGATCGGCCTCCGCCACCATCCGAAGTCACGATGTGTCGCGCGCCACCCAGCGCACCTCGTCTGGAGCGAGCGTGACGGTAGTGCCATCCACCGTTGCGGTCGCGGACTGATCTCCGACGTTCACCAGCACCACCATCCGGGGTGACGCGAGTGTGAACAGCGGGGGCGCGGTACCGAGTTCCTGGAGCGGCGTACCGGGCGGGAACCACTCGTTGAAGCTCTGGAGGACCGCGAGGAACGGCAGCGGTTGTCCGTCTGCTGTCCAGAGATCGGTGGGAGACGAGGCAGACGGGGCGGAGTTCCAGAACAACGCGGTGGCGACGTCACTCCGGACGAACTGCACTAGCGCGGCGGTGTTCATCGCGGTGCGCGTCGCAGGGGACCAGCCCGCTCCTCGTGGCTCGACGTACCATTCGGCCCACCAGAGCGGGAGGTCGACCCGCTGCCGAACCCATTCGCTCACCGCGGAGAGCTTGGCCAGCGCGGTGACCCGGTCGGGCGCGCCCTCCTCCACGGTCGCGATCCCGTCCACGACGACGAAGTCTGCTCCTCGCTTCTCCCGCGCCCAGGTGTCGAAGGCGTTGAGCGTGCGGGGATCGACCTGGCCCCAGGATCCCGCCAGCGAGGAGGGGCTGAGTGAGAGCCCCGGCGGCGGAGCGGCCATATCGAGATACGGCCCACCGATCTGGTTTGCCGGGTTGACCTGCTTCACCGCGTCGTAAACCGCGTTGTAGAGTTCGGTGTACGCCTCGCCGTCCCAGGTGTTGGTGCTCTCGTTGAAGAATCCCTTGAACTCGTTCCACACCATAAAGTGGCGGACATCCGGATATCGGCGGGCCACCTCGGCCGCCAGGTCGGCGAAGTCCTGATAATGTTCAGGGCTGGGCGCGACCTCCAGTCGGCTCCAGTCGGTCTCGCCCTCCTCGCCACCCTTCATCCAGTCCGGCGCGCAACACAGCGTGATGACCGGAATGCCGCCGCTGCGGCGGATGAAGCTCATCCTCCCGTCGAGGCTGGCGAAGTCGAACTCGCCGGGGGCGGGCTCGGGATTCCCGACCCCCCATCCCATGATGCTCTGGGCCTGGACCATCGGCCGGGCGGTGAGTTGCGCCGTCATCGACGCGATCGCCTCGGGCGTGCGCTGGTCGATACCCCATTGGGTGTGCGTCATCCCCCAGCCGAGTTCGTTTTGCTCGTCAGATCCGGCCGCGCTGGCACAGCCGACGAGGACGAGGACGAGGACGAGGAGCAGGGGCGTCGTGCTGGACGTTTTCATAGCGACAACGCCTCGTTGACACCGCTTCTGCCAATAACCCCGCCGCGGGCGGCGCATCTCCATCCAGGCCACCCCCGCCCAGGTGCGGGGGCACCTCCCCCGTCGCTCTTGAGATCGTAGTGGGACCGCCGGGTGCTACCTAGGAGCCTCGTCCTGAGTGCTGGTCCGGGTCGGGGCCTGCCGCAGCAGGGCCACCGCCTCCAGCTGCGAGCCCACGTCAAGCTTGGCCAACAGGGACCGGATCTGGCTGCGGACCGTCGGCATGCTGACCACGAAGTGCTCGGCGATCGCCGCGGCCCGCATCCCACCAGCGAGCAGCTCAAGGACCTCCCGTTCTCGGTGGCTGAGGCGGGAAAGTCGGCGGGAGAGCTCGCGCTCCTGCGCCTGGTACTGGAAGTGCCGCTCCAGCCAGTCCTGGTGCTCGGCTTCCGACATCACCGGGAGCCCACCGGCTGCGATGAGCACGGTACTCAGGAGCACGTCGAACGAGCGGGACTTCGGTACCGTCCCGATTGCGCCGGCGGCGATGGCCGAGGCCGTCCCGCGCTGGTCCATGCCGCCGCTCACCACCAGGACCTTCCACCCCGCGGCCCTCAACCCCTTCACCAGGTCAGCGCCGTGCACGTAGTGCCCGTCGGCGTCCCGGTCGAGGTCGAGATCCAGCACGACGAGCCCGACTCGGTCAGTGAGGGGCTCACTCACGAAGTCGTACACGTCGGCGACCGGGAGCTGCCGCGCATCCAGACCCTCGTTGCGCAGCGCCATCGTGAGGGTGGCGCTGAACAGTTCGTGATCATCGATGACCCGGACGGGGTATGGCTGGGGTGGCGCGGGTTCTTCCTCGATGACTCGGTGCATCACGACGCATCTTGGAGACGGGGCTGATGGACGGCCGGCACTGTGCCCGGCGCTGCCGGCAGGTCCACGACGACGAGGCAACCGGTCTCCCCCGGCTCCGGGGTGCTCAGGGTGATGGTGCCGTTCTCGGCGGCCAGCAGCCGGCGACAGACGTGCAGGCCTAGACCGAGTCCTCCTCGGGTCTCGTCGTGCACATTGGGCTCGAGCACGGCTTCCTCGGTTCCCGGGCGGAGCCCCGGCCCCCAGTCGCGGACCTGGATGACGACCCGGTCCTCGCAGCGTTCCGCCGTGACCCGCACCGGGCTCCCCGGCGCGTGCCGTTCCGCGTTCGCGAAGAGGTTGGTGAGGACCTGCGCAAGCAGGCTGGACGAGCCGAGGGCCCGTAGCCCGAGCGGCAGCTCCTCGTCGACCGCCATCCCGGCCGAGCGTCGAAGCGTGATCAACCCGTGCAGGACCGGGGCCACGGCGTACGAGCTCGGCCGGGCCTCGCCCTCGCGGCCGGTCGGTGTCTGGAGCAACTCGTCGAGCCGATCGAGTTCCGAGGCCATGACAGTGCTCAGTCGACCGCGGTCCGGGCAGCCGTCGCCGAGCAAGGTCGTCGCCCCGGCCAGCCCGGCCAGGCCGTTGCGGAGCTCGTGATCGCGCTCGGCGGCCCGGGCGAGCCGGGTCTCGGCCAGGCGGAGCTCCTCCTCCAGCGAGTCGTGCTGGTCCTCCAGCGAGCCGAGCGCCTGCCGCGCCAGACGGAGGGCCCCGTACAGCACCAGTGCGATCGCCGCCAGGCGGAGACCGGTCGAGGCCGCGGCGACGTCGACCACCGGCCAGTCGGACGGGGCCGCGTTTCCGACGCGCGCGACGCCGAGCAGCGCCAGGCCCACACCGACCACGGCGAGCCCCTGGTCCTGCCGATGCGCCGCTCGGCTCGCGATCGCGGCGCTCGCCCCGGTCCAGGTCAGCCCGACCCCCAGCGGAACCGGCACGAACGCGGCCACCGACGCGACGAAGGAGGGGAAGGCCGCGGCCACCGTGGCGCCCCCCAGGACCGTCAGAGCGGCAGCGATCAGCACGAGGCGGACCCGCGGGCGGGTCAGCGGAGGGGCGGCGACGGCTGCGGTCACGAGGAGCGCCGCCACGACGCCGTCGATGAGTACGCGTGCGGCGGCGACGGCCGGGGTGGGGTTCAGGGCTGCAACCATGAACGCGGGGACGGCGAGCAGCCCATAGGCGCCCAGGGCGACGCTGACCCATGCGACGCGGTGGTCCGACGTGAGGCGCGCGGCGAACACCGCCAGCATCGCGGCGGCGCCGCCGGAGCACGCTGCCAGCACGGCGAACACGAGCGTCACCTCGGTGGACGGCAGCCCGTCCTCCAGGACCCAGCCCGCCACCAGGAGGGCCGCGGCGCCCATCCCGAGAAGGAGTCCCCGCGGCAACCGGAGCCCGAGGCCTCCGAGGGGGACCGCCGCGGGTGCTCCGCCCGTGGCGTACTCGCCGAGGATCCACCACCTCTCGTGGCGTCGCTGCATCGCCCCTCCCCCCGAAACGGCGACATCGGGCAGGGTGAATCCCGCCCGGGCCGGCGACCACACCCCCGACGCTCGTTTGGACACGGCCCGACGGGCCGGGCCGGTACTCCGGGCGTGTCTTCGAGGGCTGCACGCTAGCAGCGCTGCGTGATCGAATGCGAGGTGCAGGTGCACTCGACGGCTGTCTTGTAGGTATCGAATGGGCCTAAAGTCACACAGGGTCAGCGCCCGTTTGGCCTACTGTGAGACACGAGGGCGATCTCGACACGGCTGAAGGGGGTACCGAGCAGATGCCGAGGGCACCCATCGGTCCGCTTGCGATCCGGAGCCCGCGGGGAGGGGCCGCGGCGATCACGGAGCCGTCGCGCGCAGTGTGAACGAGGTCCGGCGCCCGTCACGGGGCCCGTCGACGGCGTGGAGGGGGCGGTCGTCGGGGATCCCGCCCAGACCCCGACCGCGCAGGAGCACGAGGCTGCCGGCGTCGGCGTCGAACGCCTCCACGGTCGTGCCCTCGCGGTCGGCGCAGCGCCGCAGCCGCGCCGAGCCCTCGAGCGTGAGGATCGCGACGAGGTAGGCGTGTCGCCGGCCGTCGCGGTGGGCCGAGATGCCGGCACTACCGGGGGCGTAGCGCTGGATCGTCACCTCGTCGGGGTGCCAGCGGGCGAGCCCGTCGATCCCGGGGTGGCGGTGCACGGCGTCGACCACCGCCCGGTGCAGCGCGCGCATCGCCGGCCGCGTGGCCAGGTCGTCGGCGTGCAGGACGACGTGCTCGCCCTGCTGGCGCACCCGGTGCGGGCCCTCGACCGCCGGGAGCTCGACGTAGCGCTCGGCCTCGAGCTCGGCGAGCACGGCCTCGCGCCACGGCGCGGGGACCACGCCGGGCTCGTGCGCGGCGCCGTCGGCGGCCGCGCGGTGCAGCGCGGGGCCGAGATCGCGGGCGAGGGCGGCGGGAACGGTCATCACCCGTGACGTACCCGCTCGCGACACGCGCCCGTACGCGTCCACGGAGCGTCTTCGGTGATTTGCTGTGCACCGCCGTCGACGTGGGGAGTGAGCCATGGCCAGGAGCAGGGGCAGGGGAGTGTCGTTGGGGACGTTCCTCTACCTGATCATCGGGGTGGTGGTCGCGCTGTCCAACGGCTACTCGATCACCGACCTCTCGTCGCTCGTGTCGTTCCTGCTCGCGATGCTCCTGTGGCCGCTGGTGCTCCTCGGGATCGACCTGAACATCAACCTGGGGGCGTGAGGCTCACTCCGTCAGCAGCCGCACGATCGCCACGAGCCCGACGAGGACGATCACGACGCGCAGGACGGTCGGCGACAGCCGCCGGCCGATCCGCGCGCCGAGGAACCCGCCGAGGGTCGAGCTGACGGCGAGGATCGCGACGACGGGCCAGCTGATCGGCGCCACGACGGCGTAGACCGCGCCGGCCACGATGTTGACCACGGCCGCGAGCACGTTCTTGTAGCCGTTGAGGCGCTGCAGGGGCTCGTCGAGCAGCGACCCCATGACGCCGAGGAGCAGGATCCCCTGCGCCGCGGTGAAGTACCCGCCGTAGACGCCGACGAGGAAGATCAGCGGCAGGAGCGGCCAGGTGGGACGCGCGTGGGCCGGGGTCTCGCGCAGCCGGCGCGTCAGGCGCGGCTGCACCAGCACCAGCACCAGCGCGATCGCGACCAGGAACGGCACGATCGTCTCGAAGGCGTCCTCGGGCAACGAGAGCAGCAGCGCGGTGCCGCCGACCGCACCCAGCGCCGACATCACCGACCACCGGGCCAGCCGCCCGGCCGACCCCGCGATCTCGCCGCGGTAGCCGATCGCGCCGGTCACCGAGCCCGGGATCAGGCCGATCGCGTTCGACGTCGTCGCCGTGACCGGGGGGTAGCCCAGCGCCACGAGCACGGGGAAGGTCACGAGGGTGCCGGAGCCGACGACCGTGTTGATGGTCCCGGCCCACACGCCGGCGACCGCGATCAGCACCGCGTGCCACCAGGTCACCGGGGGACCCTAGGTCCGGGACGGCCCGGCGGCAGCGTCGTCCCCGTCACGCCTCCGCGCGCGGGCGGGCCGGCCGGCCCAGGACGGAGAGGGCGCCGGACGCCAGCAGTTCGCGCTCGGCCTCCTCGACCGCCGGCGCGAGACGGTCGTGCAGCGCGGCGCCCCGGGCGCCGGCCGTGACCAGCACCCGCCGGCGGTCGGACGGGTCGGCCTCGCGGTAGACCAGGCCGAGGGTCGTGAGGCGGTCGACGACCCGGGTCAGGGTCGAGTCGTCCAGGCATGTCTCCGCGACGAGCTCGCGCATCGCGCGCGGGCCGTGCACGGCGAGCCCGTGCAGCACGAGCCACTGCGCCAGCGACAGCCCCTCGGGGCCGGTGATCTCCTCGACGCGGCGGGACACCTCGTCGAGCGCGCGGGTGAGCACCGCGGCCAGCGACTCGCGCGCCATCTCGCCCCCTCCCGCCGGATCCCCGATCGGTGTGACGATAAGGGCTTCCCCGGACCTCCTCACCCCGGGAGCGCGATGGCGAACACGACCCCCGACCCGTGGCGGGTGGCGATGGTCGTGCCGCTGCGCGGTCCCGCGGGCCTCTTCGCGCCGTCGTGCGAGGCCGTCGCGGCGCTCGCGGTCGACGAGGTCAACGCGCGCGGCGGGATCCTCGGCCGCGAGGTCGTCGCCGAGATCGTCGACGGCGGCGACGAGCCGTGGCGCGTGGCCGCCGAGGTGCGGCGGCGGGTCGACACCGGCGCGGTCCAGGCCGTGAGCGGCTGGCACATCTCGTCGGTGCGCGAGGCCCTCGCGCCGGTGCTGGCCGGGCGCGTCCCCTACGCCTACCCCTCGCTCTACGAGGGCGGCGAGCTCCGTCCCGGGGTCTTCTGCTGCGGGGAGACTCCCGAGGTCCAGATCGCACCGGCCCTGCGCTGGCTGCGCGACGAGCTCGGCGTCCGGCGCTGGTTCGTCGTCGGTGACGACTACGTGTGGCCGCAGGTCTCGGCCCGCGCCGTGCGGGGGTTCGCCCACGAGCTCGGGCTCGACGTCGTCGGCGAGGCCTTCGTGACGCTCGGCGCGGTCGACCGCGACCGGCTGCTGGACCGTGTCGAGCGGGCGGCGTGCGACGGGGTGCTGATGCTGCTGGTCGGGCAGGACGCGGTGGAGGTCAACCGCGAGTTCGCCCGCCGCGGGCTGGACGACCGCCTCGTGCGGTTCAGCCCGCTGATGGAGGAGAACATGCTGCTGGCCAGCGGGCCCGACGCGACGGCGAACCTCTTCGTCGCCGCGTCGTACTTCCGTTCGATGGCCACGACCGGGGCGATGGACCTGTTGGGCGGCTACCTGGACAAGCACGGCCCGGCCGCGCCGGCGCTGTCGAGCGCGGCCGAGAGCTGCTACGAGGGCCTGCACACCCTCGCGGCGCTGGCGACGCGCGCGGGCACCGACCGTCTCGCCGCCTGGGACGCCGTCGTGGACGGCACGGCCTGGGAGGGCCCGCGCGGGACGGTCGAGTTCCGCGGGCGCCGGGCCCGCCAGCCCGTGCACCTCGCCGTCGCGGACGGCGTGGACTTCGACGTGCTCACGGCGCTGCCGAGCATCGTCCCTTGACGGGCACCTTCGGAACCATTCTCATATGAGAACGTTTTTCCGGGTCCGAGGAGATGAGCATGCCCGAGACCGTGTTCCGTGTGGACCAGTCGAAGTCGATGCGGGAGCAGGAGGTCCCCGGGCACAACCGGTGGCACCCCGACATCCCCGCCGCCGCGTCGGTCCGTCCCGGCGACGTGTTCCGCATCGAGTGCAAGGACTGGACCGACGGCCAGGTCCGCAACGACGACTCGGCCAACGACATCCGCGACATGGTCCTCGACCACAACCACATGCTCTCCGGCCCGATCCACGTCGAGGGCGCCGAGCCGGGCGACCTGCTCGTCGTCGACTACCTCGACCTCGGACCCGCGCAGTCCGGGACGGTCGCGGTCGGGAGCGAGCCGGGGGAGGGCTGGGGGTACACCGGCATCTTCGCCAAGGAGAACGGCGGCGGCTTCCTCACCGACCACTTCCCGCACGCAGGCAAGGTCATCTGGGACTTCCAGGGCATGTACGCCACCTCCCGGCACCTGCCCGGGGTGCGGATCGCGTCCAACGTGCACGCCGGGCTCGCCGGGTGCGCGCCGTCGGCCGACCTCCTGACCACGTGGAACCGCCGCGAGCAGGCGCTCATCGACACGAACCCGGGCCGGGTTCCGCCGCTGGCGCTGCCGCCGCTGCCGGACCACGCGCTGCTGGGCACGATGAGCGGCTCGGACCTCTCCGGCGCCGCGCGCGAAGCCGCACGCACCGTGCCCCCGCGCGAGCACGGCGGCAACGTCGACATCAAGAACCTCTCGATCGGCTCCCGGGTCCTCTACCCCGTGTACGTGCCCGGCGCGAAGTTCTCGATCGGCGACCTGCACTTCGCCCAGGGCGACGGCGAGATCAGCTTCTGCGGCGCGATGGAGATGGGCGGCTACGTCGACGTGCACGTCGACCTGATCAAGGACGGGGTGAACAAGTACAAGGCGGACATGCCGATCTTCCAGCCGGGTCGGCACGAGCCCCGCTACACCGAGTTCGTCTCGTTCATCGGCATCTCGGTCGACGAGGCCGGCGACCAGCACTACATGAACGCGACGATCGCCTACAAGCGCGCGTGCCTGTCCGCGATCGAGTACCTGAAGCAGTTCGGCTACACCGGCGAGCAGGCCTACCTCATCCTCTGCGCCGCGCCGATCGAGGGCCGCGTCAGCGGGATCGTCGACATCCCCAACGCCTGTTGCTCGCTCTACCTGCCCACCGGCATCTTCGACGTCGACATCCGCCCCACCGGCGACGGCCCGACGCTGGTCGACCGCGGCCAGTGCGCCCTGGCGGACTGAGGAGGACGCCCGTGCCCGCACCGACCGACCACGAACTCTTCTCCCTCGGCGACGTCGTCCTCCAGCACGGGGCGACGCTGCGGGACGCGAAGCTCGCCTACAAGACCTACGGGACGCTCAACGCCGAGAAGACGAACGCGATCGTCTACCCCACCTGGTACTCGGGTCGGCACTCCGACAACGAGTGGCTGATCGGGACGGACAAGGCGTTGAACCCCGACGAGTGGTTCATCATCGTGCCCAACATGCTCGGCAACGGGCTGTCCTCGTCGCCGAGCAACACGCCGCCGCCCTACGACCGCGCGCGCTTCCCGAACGTCACGTTCTACGACCAGGTGGAGTGCCAGCACCGGCTGGTCACCGAGCAGTTCGGGATCGAGACCCTGGCGCTGGTCACCGGCTGGTCGATGGGGGCGGGGCAGACCTACCAGTGGGCGGTCAGCCACCCGGAGATGGTGCAGCGGGCCGCGCCGTTCTGCGGCTCGAGCGTCACGAGCCCGCACAACCAGGTGTTCCTCGAGTCGATCACCGCGACGCTGCGGGCCGACGCCGCGTTCGCCGGGGGCTGGTACCGCGACGACGCGTGGCCGACGACGGGGCTGCGGGCGTTCGCGCGCGTCTACGCGGGCTGGGGGTTCTCGCAGGCGTTCTACTGGCAGGAGGAGTGGCGCAAGCTCGGCGCCTCGTCGCTGGAGGACTTCCTCATCGCCTTCTGGGAGGGTTTCTGGCTCGACGAGCGCGACCCGAACAACCTCCTCGCCATGGCGTGGACGTGGTGCCACGGCGACGTCGGCAGGACGCCCGGCTTCGACGGGGACACCGTGGCCGCGCTCGCCTCGATCCGCTGCCCGGTGCTCGCGATGCCGGCGGAGAAGGACCTGTACTTCCCGCCCGAGGACGAGCAGTGGGCGGCGCAGCACGTCCCGCGGGGCGAGGTCCGCGTCATCCCGGGGATCTGGGGCCACTTCGCCGGCGGCGGGATGAACCCCGACGACACGGCGTTCATCGACCAGGGCATCCGCGACGTGCTGGCCATGGACCCCTGATGGCCACCCGCTGGAACGCGGGGAACCATGGCGCGGGTGAGCGACACCGAGACGCCCGTCCTGCGATGGGGTCGACTGCGCCTGGACGTGGAGCCCGGCGTCTACGGGACGGTCGTGCTGATGACCGTGCTGGTCGTCGCGCTCGACGACGGCGTCGAGGACTTCCCCGAGGCCGCGCAGGTGATCGTCGGTCCCCTCGTCGCGACGTTCGCGGCGCACCTGTTCGCCGCCGTGCTCGCGCGCTTCGGCCGGCGCTCGGCGCCGTCGCGGGCCGAGATCCGGCACCTCGTCGCGTCCGCCGCCCAGTTCCTCCTGCTCGGCGTCGTCCCGCTGCTCGTCGTGGCGGTCGGCGCCGCGAGCGGGCTCTACACCCCCGACGGCGCGGCCGAGGCGATCCTCGGGCTCGGGCTCGCGTTCCTCGTCCTCGTGGGCGGGATCGGCGGGTGGCGCACGGGCCGGGGAGCCGGCGCCGCGGTCCTGGGTGCTCTCGCCGCCGGCGTCCTCGGGCTGGTGGTCCTCCTGCTGCGCCTCGTGCTGGAGCACTGGTGACCGACCGGGCGTGACGTGGACGACGGATGGCGCCCCGGGGAACGATGCGCGTCCCGTGCGCGTCTACCCAGCATGGCCTTTTCCGCGCGTCGCGTCCTGCTGGCGTCCCTCCTCGTGGTCGCCGCGGTGATCTGGGTGCGGATCAACAAGCCCGTCGAGGGCCGCACGCTGCTCGAGCTGACCTCGAACCACGGCGTGACCACGGCCGACCTGCTCTCGCTCGTCGCCCTCGCGATGGCCGTGGTGATCGCGTGGCCGTCGCGGTCGGCGCCGCAGCCGCCACGGGTGCCGGTCGACGGGCGAAGGGCTCCCGGACCGGGCTATGCACAAGATCGCACCGAGACGTACGCCCGCGGCCAGGCCCATCCCTCGTCGGCCCCGAGGAGATCATGGTCATAGGTCCCGGGCGTCCTCTCGGCGACGACCGCGCGGACCACCCCGCGCGTCGCTCGGGCCCGGTGCCGAACCGGCGACGGCGGTTGTCCCGGTGCCGCCGGAGGCGATGAGGTGAGCGGGTGACGACACCACAGGACGAGCGGATCTGGCTGGTCACCGGGACGAGCACCGGGTTCGGCCGGGCGATCGCCCGGGCCGTGCTGGCGCGGGGCGACCGGCTCGTCGCGACGGCACGGCGCGTCGACGACGTCGCCGACCTGCTCGCCGACGCGCCGGACCGCGTGCGCACCGCCCCGCTCGACGTCACCGATCCCGCCGCGGTGCAGGCCGCGGTCGACCTGGCGGTGCGGGAGTTCGGCCGGATCGACGTCGTGGTCAACAACGCCGGCTACGGCAGCCGCGGGGCGTTCGAGGAGTTCACCGACGCGCAGGTCCGCGACCAGTTCGAGGTGAACGTCTTCGGCGCCTTCGCCGTCACGCGCGCCGTGCTGCCGGTGATGCGCGCGCAGGGCTCGGGCCACGTCGTCCAGATGTCGTCGCTCGCGGGGGTGCGCTCGGCGCTCGGCGGTTCGATCTACTCGGCCACCAAGTTCGCGCTCGAGGGCATGTCCGAGGGGCTCGCGGCCGAGGTCGCCGACCTCGGCATCCGGATCACGATGATCGAGCCCGGCCCGTTCCGCACCGACTTCGCCGGGCGCTCGCCCGCCCGCGCCGAGCCGATGGCCGCCTACTCCGAGGTGCTCGACGCCTCGCGGGCGAAGTTCGCGGCGCTGCACGGCACGCAGCCGGGCGACCCCGAGCGCGCCGCGGAGGTCGTGGTGGGCGTCGTCGACCTCGACGACCCGCCGCTGCGCCTGCCCCTCGGCCCCTCCGCGTTCGACAGCATCCGGTCGACCCTGCGGGCCCGCCTCGCCGAGCTCGACGCCGTCGAACCCCTCGGCCGCGACACCGACTACCCGGCGCCCGCCGTCAGCTGACCCCGCCCGGAGCGCGGAACCACCGCCCCGACCGCGTCCCCTCCAGCCGCTCGAGCCCCGCGTCGGCGAACCACGGCCGCGCCCGCTCCGCGGTGACGACCACCCGTCGCCGGGCGACGGCGCGGGCCAGCTCGATCCACGTCGGCGTGAGCGGGGTGGGGACGGTGTGCTCGCGGGCCAGGGCGAAGCCGTGGTCGCTGGCCCGGGGGTCGGTGAACATCGGGTCGAGCAGGACGACGTCGACGTGCTCGCCGGCCGCGGCCATGGCCGTGAGCACCTGCCGGGAGTCGCCGTGCCGGACGCGCACCGGCGCCGAGCCGGGACGCGGGACCGGTCCGGCGAAACCCGCGTCGGCGAGGACCGCGAGGACGAGGTCGGCCTCGATCCCGAACACCTGCCCGCCGGCCCCGACCGCCCACGCCGCGACGAGGGCGTCGCGCCCGAGGCCGAGCGTGGCGTCGAGCACCCGGTCACCGGGGCGCAGCTCGCCGGCGCGGACGAGGGGGTCGGTGCCGCCGTGGCGGACCGTGCGCAGCCGCTTCGCCGCCGTGCCCTGGTGGAACGACAGGCGCCCGCGCGCCGACTCGGCCACCAGCCCCTCGGACGTGCACACCAGCGCCGTCGCCGCCGATCCCCGCGCCGCCGCGACCGACCCGCGGTGCCGCTCGACGACGGGCAGCCCCCAGCGCGCGCCGAGCCGGTGGGCCTCGGCCCGCAGCGCGTACGACGGGGACTTGCTCGTGGTGACGACGGCCGGGACGGGTCGTGTGCCGTCGCCGGTGCGGGGGGCGGCGCCGGCGAGGGTCATGGTCCCCAGTGTGCTCGGCGCTGCCCGTCGACGACGCCCGGTGGCGGCGCCCCGCCGGCGCTGACACCGTGACGCGGTGGTCGGGACGGGGCGCAGGGCACGGCACGCGGTGGTCGTGCTGGCGGTGCTCGCGGGCCTCGCCGCAGGGTGCTCCACGGAGTACACGGAGGGCACGTCGGCGCCGCCCGCGCGTCCGGACACCTCCCTCGATGCCGCGCGCACCAAGCTCCGCCTGGTCCAGCAGGACCCCTGCTACACGTCCCGGGACCTCGCGCAGCAGTGGCCGGTGTGCGGGCGCTGGGAGGAGGAGGTCCGCACCACCGCGAGCGCGGCGGCCGACGCCCGGCCCGGTGACCGTGAGATCACCGACCCGGCCGCCGCGGTGGAGGCCGGACACGCGGCGTTCGTCCGCGCCGGCTGCCGCGCCGGCGCGAGCGCCGACCCCGGCGCGTGCGTCACGGCGCTCGCCGAGACCCGCACCGCGGTCACCCGCCTCGCCACCGGGATCGCCTCGGCGGGCTGAGCACGCGGGGTCCGGTCGACGCATCGGCTCGGTCGGCGCAGGATGGGGACATGGCTGAGGTGGAGGTCGCCGGGGTGGGTCAGGAGCAGGGCAGCGAGGACCCGATCCTGCTGCTGCGCGAGCGCGACGGCTCGCGGCGCTACCTGGCCATCTGGATCGGGGCGCCCGAGGCCACCGCGCTCGCGGCGGCGGAGGTCGCCGCGACGCTGCCGCGCCCGCTCACCCACCGGCTGCTGCTCGACGCCGTCGAGGCGTTCGGGGCGCAGCTCGTGCGCGTGCGGCTCACGGCCGTGGTCGAGGGGCAGTTCCACGCCGAGCTCGACCTGACGACGGCCGACGGCGGCACCCGCACGGTGTCGGCGCGGGCCAGCGACGCGGTCACCCTCGCCGTGCACCAGGGCTGCCCCATCGACGCGTCCGACGACGTGCTCGCCGACGCGGCCCTGCCCGCCGGTGCCGTCGCCACGGTCGGCGGTCCGGACGACGAGACCGAGGACGTGACGGCTGCGTCGACGGACGTCGAGGACGAGATCGAGCGCCTGCGCCGCGAGCTCGCCGAGGCCACGCCCGACGACTTCCGCGCCGAGGACGAGTAGCCCGCTCCTCGGCCGGTGGAGCGGTCGGAGCCGCTCGCCCCGACCGAGGGTGCGTCGACGGTGTCCCGAGGACACGGGTTCGCCGGCGCCGGGCCGCGGACCGCGGCGCGCCGGGCAAACGGGTGACAACGAGATCGTCGTCTGGTCCCTCGGTCGTGTGCTCGTGACACTTCGTGTGTGGCATTCGGGCGCGGCGGGAGGACGGCGTCCACCGGACGTGTCTGCCGGGTCGCGGCGACCGGACCCGACGTCGTGGGCGTGCACGACCCGGAGGCCACCGCGCCCTACGCCGCTCGCCCGGTCGACGCCGCGCTCGAGGACGCGTTCGGCGTCGAGCGACCGCTGGTGGTCGTGGCCGGCGAGCGGCTGGCCGGGACGTCGCGAGCGGTGCACCGCGCGCTGCGCCGGATGCTCGGGGACCGCCTGCTCGTGCCGATCACCGAGCCGCACGCCGCCGACCTGGCGGACGTGCTGCGCCGGGCGCGGACCGTCGCGGACCGGTCGGGCCCGGTCGTGGTGCTCGCCGACGACGCCCCGCCCGCGCTGCTGGACCAGGTCGGCGCCGAGGTCGTCGAGGGCCTGGGCACCCGCGTCCGGCTCGTGCTCACCACCCGGCGGGTCTTCCTCGACGCCCACCTCGCCGCGCCGACGCGTGCGCTGCTCGAGAGCGCGCTGGTGGAGGTCCCGACCGACGACGACGGGCCGATCGGCGAGCGGGTGCGTCCCGTCGACCGCGCCCGCGCCGTGCTCGAACCGGACGGGCGGCCGTCGCCGGCGCTCGCCGTGCTGCGCACGGTCGTGGACTGGGAGCGGCTCGGCGTCGGGCTCCCGCTGACCCCACGGCTGCTGGTCGACCTGGCGGCCGTGCACCTCGACGGGCCGGGGGCCCGGCGGCCCCGCCGGCGGGCGCTGCGGCGGGCGACGCGCCACCTGCTGCGTCCCCACCAGGGCGGCCTGCGGGTGCTGCGGGTGGCGCGGCGCGCCGGCGGCGAGCACCTCGTCGCCGACCGGCTCTTCTCCCACCTCGCCGACCGCGACCCGGCCGGGTGGACGGTGTCCGAGGGGTTCGCCGGCGCGCTGTGGCACCACCTCGCCCCCGCCGAGCGGGCCCGCGTCGCGCGGGTGGCCCTGGCCCGCGGCGACGACCAGGTGGCCCTGTGGCTGGCCACGCAGGTCCCGCCCGACGACCTCGAGCCGGAGGCGCTCTACCGGCTCGGCGTCGCCCTCGCGGCACGCTCCGCCGCCCACACCCCCGAGCCGGGCCGGTGGGACGGGGGCGCGCTGCGCTGGCTGGCCGCGGCGCTCGACCGCGCCGATCCCGACCTCGTGCGGCGCGCCCACCGCCAGATCCTGCTCCTCGAGGCCCGGCGGGAGCTCCGGGAGCACCGTGCCACGCTGCCGCACGCGCGCACGCCGGGGGACGACCGGGACACCCCGTCGCCGCACGGGGCCGCCGCCCCGTGACAGGACGCGCCGGCGCGACCGGCTGCGGTCCGGGCGGATCCGGTCTTTGGGCGAACCTCCAAAGGCGGGAGCACGCCGCCTCGCGGGGGTGCTGGGGGCTCCCTAGCGTCCGACGCGTCGCCACGAGGGGAGAGGGATGGCCTGGGACTTCTCGACCGAGCCCGAGTTCGCCGCCGAGCTCGACTGGGCGCGGAGCTTCCTCTCCGAGGAGATCTACCCGCTCGAGGTGCTCGACCTCGACCACGCGGCCTTCCGCCGACTCGCCGCCCCGCTGCAGGAGCGCGTCAAGGAGCGGGGCCTGTGGGCGGCGCACCTCGACCCGGAGCTCGGTGGGCAGGGCTTCGGGCAGCTGAAGCTCGGCCTGCTGCACGAGGTGCTCGGCCGCAGCGAGCTCGCGCCGTTCGTCTTCGGCTGCCAGGCCCCCGACTCGGGCAACGCCGAGCTGATCGCCCTCGCGGGCACCGAGGAGCAGAAGCGGCGCTGGCTCGACCCGCTGCTCGACGGGCGCATCCTGTCGGCGTTCGCGATGACCGAGCAGGGCACCGGGTCCGACCCGCGGCAGTTCACCACCCGCGCCGAGCGCGACGGGGACGAGTGGGTGATCACCGGGCGGAAGTGGATGGTCGGCAACGCCTCGCGCGGCGACCTGCACATCGTGCTGGCGGTCACCGAGCCGGACGCCGATGCGCACCACCGCATGTCGATGCTGCTCGTCCCGGGCGACGCGCCGGGCATCCGGGTCCGCGATCTCGGGCTGATGAACGACCCCGGCGGCGAGAACCCCGTGTGGGCGCACGGCGAGGTCGTCTACGACGGGGTGCGCATCCCCGCGGAGAACCTGCTCGGCGGCCGGGGCGAGGCGTTCACCCTCGCCCAGCGCCGCCTCGGCCCCGGGCGCATCCACCACTGCATGCGCTGGATCGGCGTCTGCCGGCGGGCGTTCGACATGCTCGCCGAGCGCGCGGTGTCGGTCGCCGTGCACGGCGGGCCCCTGGCCGACAAGCAGACGGTGCAGAACTGGGTGGCCGACAGCGCCGCGGCGATCGAGGCGGCCCGCCTCCTGACGCTGCACACGGCGTGGCGGATCGACCAGGTCGGGGCGCCCGCGGCGCGCACCGAGATCGCGATGATCAAGTATCACGGGGCGCAGGTGCTCCACGACGTGCTCGACCGGGCCGTGCAGATCCACGGCTCGCTCGGGTTCACCACCGACATGCCGCTCGAGCAGATGTACCGCTGGGCGCGCGCCGCGCGGATCTACGACGGCCCCGACGAGGTCCACCGCGTGAGCGTCGCCCGGCGCCTCCTGCGCGATTACAGACCCACCGCCGTGCCGACCGAGCACGTGCCGACCCGGCGCGCCGCCGCGCTCGCCCGCTTCGCCGAGGTCCTGGAGCACCCCCTGGAGTCGGTCTCGTGACCCTCGCCGTGGCCGAAGCGCTGCAGGCCTGGCTCGACGACCACCTCGACGGCACCGGGCCCTGGCGCCTCGAGCGCCTGACCGGCGGCAACTCCAACGAGACCTGTCTGCTGACCGACGCCGCGGGTGCCTCGTGGGTGTTGCGCCGCCCGCCGCAGCACGCGCTCTCGGCATCGGCGCACGACGTGGGGCGCGAGTACCGGGTGCTCGCCGCGCTCGCCGCCGCCGGCGCCCCGGCCCCGCGTCCCGCCGCCTGCTGCGAGGACCCGGACGTCCCCGGTGGCCCGTTCCTCGTCATGGAGCACCTGCCGGACGCCGTCTCGATCACCGACACGCTGCCGGCGCCCTGGCCCGCCGACGCCGTCGGCACCCTCGCCGACGAGGTGGTCGACGCCCTCGCCGCGGTGCACCGGGTGACGTGGAAGGAGGTGGGCCTCGACGGTTTCGGGCGACCCGACGGCTTCCTCGAGCGCCAGGTGCGCCGCTGGTACGGCCAGTGGGAGCGGATCGCGCGCCGTCCGTTGCCGCGCATGGACGACCTCGCCGCGTGGCTCGAACGGCGGCGACCCGCGACGTTCCGCGCCGGGCTGGTGCACGGCGACTTCCACGTCGACAACTGCCTGTTCGCGCGCTCCCGACCGCGCCTCCTCGCGGTGATCGACTGGGAGATGGCCACGATCGGCGATCCCCTGCTCGACCTGGGGCTGCTCCTGGCCTTCTGGGGCCCGCGCCCGGTCGAGCACTCCGACGGACCCGGCTCCGCCCCGCTCCGCGGGAGGCCCGCGATGCCCGCCCTGCAGGCGGTGTCCCGCGCCCCCGGGGCGCCGCCCGTCGAACACCTCGTGGCGCGCTACGAGGACCGCGTCGGACACCCCGTCGGAGACGTCGCCTACTACCGCGTGCTGGCGCTGTTCAAGCTCGCCGCCATCGTCGAGGCCGCCTACAGCCAGTACCTCGCCGGCGACCTCGTCACGGCCTACGCCGCGGCGCTCGAACACGACGTCCCGACGCTCCTCGAGGAGGCGTGGGCGACCGCGGACTGACGGCGGTTGGGGAGGTCCACAACGGGGGTTGATCGGGGAGGTCCCGCTCGCCGTCCCGGTCCGTCCAACATCGACGCATGGACCACGAGGTGGCGTTCGGGCTCTGGTACGACTTCCGCAATTCGGTCCCCGACCGGCCGTTCAGCACCTTCTACCGGCAGGTGCTGGACCAGATCGCGTGGGCCGAGGAGCTCGGCCTGGACTCGGCCTGGCTCACCGAGCACCACTTCTGCGACGACGGGTACACGCCGTCGCCCTTCACCCTCGCCGCCGCGATCGGTGAGCGGACCCGGCGGATGCGGGTGGGCACCAACCTCGTCGTCTCGCCCCTGCACGACCCCATCCGGCTCGCCGAGGACGCCGCGACCCTCTCGCTGCTCACCGGGGGGCGCTTCGACCTCGGGGTCGGCCAGGGCTACTGGGAGCGCGAGTTCGCGGCGTTCGGGAGGAACATCAGGAACCGCCCGAGCCTGCTCACCGAGGGCGTCGAGCTGATCCGTCGCGCCTGGTCGGGCTCGCGCGAGCCCTACGAGGGCAAGCGCTACCGCTTCCCTGGCCTGCCGGTGACGCCGGTGCCCGAGCAGCCCCCGCAGCTGCTGGTGGGCGCGCTGGCCGACGCGGCGATCGAGCGCGTCGCGCGCATCGGCGACGGCTTCCTCTCCACGCAGAATCACCACCACGAGAGCTACCTCGACGCGCTGGAGCGCCAGGGCACGCCGCGCGAGCAGGGCCGCATCTACGCCGGCCAGTGGGCCCTGATCGCCGAGGACCCGGAGCGCGAGTGGGCCGAGATCGGGCCGCTGGTGCTCGACCAGCTCAACACCTACATCTCCTGGGGCGCCTTCGGGCCGCCGGACACGACGCCCCGGTTCACCGAGCCCGACCAGATCGTGGCCGCCGGCGCCTTCACGCTCTGGGACCCCGCGACGGCCGTGGAGGAGCTCACCACGATGCTCACGGCCCGACCGCAGATCCGCGACGTGCACTTCTGGGCACAGTTGCCCGGCGAGTCCGTCGACCACGGGTCGCGCCGCGTGGAGCTGCTCGCGACGCGGGTCGCGCCGGCGGTGCGGGAACGCCTCGCGGTCGCGACCGCCCGGGCGATGGCGTGAGCGGCGAGCCGCTGCTGGTCACCGCCTTCCTCGATCGCGCGCGCGAGCACGCACCCGAGCGGGAGATCGTCGACTACGTCGACGGCACCTGCGTGCGGCGCAGCACCTATCGCGAGTACGACGCCCGCGTGCGCCGCCTCGCGGGCGCCCTCGTGGCCCTGGGGGTGCGCCCCGGCGACCGGGTGGCCACCCTCGCGGGGAACCACCACCGCCACCTCGAGCTCTACCTCGCGATCCCGCTCGCGGGTGCGGTGCTGCACACGGTCAACCTGCGGCTCGCACCGGACGAGATCGCCTACGTCGTCGGGCACGCCGAGGACGCCGTCCTCCTCCTCGACGCCGCCCTCCGCCCGGCCGCGGCCCCGGCGCGGGCCGCCCGGCCGGACATGCCCGTCGTCGTCCTCGACGGGGAGCCCGAGGACGGGGAGCTGGCCTACGCCGACCTCGTCACCGGCGGCACCCCGCTCGACGGCCCGCCGCCGCGCGGGGAGGACGACCTCGCCGCGCTCTGCTACACCACGGGCACCACCGGCGCCCCGAAGGGCGTCGGCTACAGCCACAAGGCGCTCTACCTGCACACCATGGCCGCCGGCCTGGCCGACGGGCACGCGATCAGCCGGCGGGACCGCGTCGTCCACCTCGTCGCGATGTTCCACGCGAACGCCTGGGGCGTCCCGCTCGCCGCCCTGATGGTCGGCGCCGACCAGATCCTGCCCGGGCCGTCTCCCCGCATCGCCGACGTCGCGGCGATCATCGAGCGCGAGCGCGCCACCTACCTCGGGATGGTGCCCACGCTCGCGGTCGACCTCGTCGACCACGCGCGGCGCACCGGCGCCGACCTGCGCAGCCTCCGCGCGCTCGTGCTCGGCGGGTCGACGCCGAGCCGGGAGCTGATCCGGGCGATCGAGGAGGACCTCGGGGTGCCCGCGTTCCAGGGGTGGGGCATGACCGAGACGTCGCCGATGGCGACGTTCTCCCGCCCCGAACCCGACGCCGCCCCGGACGAGCGCCACGCCGAGATCCAGGCCCAGGGCCGTCTCCTGCCCGGGCTGCGCTGGCGGCTCGTCGACTCCGAGGGCGCCCCGGTCCCGCACGACGGCGTCTCCCGCGGCGAGCTGCTGCTGCGCGGGCCGTGGGTCGCGAGCGAGTACTTCCGCGGCGAGCGGCCCGAGGCGTTCCTCGACGGCTGGCTGCGCACCGGCGACGTCGCGAGGATCGACCCCGACGGGCGCCTGCGGGTGGTCGACCGGGTCAAGGACCTCATCAAGAGCGGTGGGGAGTGGATCAGCTCGCTGGCGCTCGAGGCGGCGCTGCTCGACGCGCCGGGGGTCGCGGACGTCGCGGTGATCGCCGTGCCCCACGAGCGGTGGCAGGAACGTCCCGTCGCCGTCGTGGTGCCCGCGGCGGAGGGCGTCGACGCCGCCGCCGTGCTCGGGGCCCTCGAGGGCCGGGTGCCGCGGTGGTGGTGTCCCGATCGTGTCGTGGTCGTCGACGCGCTGCCCCGCACGAGCGTCGGGAAGGTCGACAAGCGTGCGCTGCGCGCACGTGAGCACAACGGAGTGTCGTAGCACGCCGAAGTGCTCAGGTGCGCGCAGCGCACCTTGGAGGAACCGACAACGCCGGCGACGTCGACGACTGCCGGGTGCCCGCCACCCCTTCCTAGGTTCTGCGGGGTTCCAGCGAGCACACGACCAGCAGCCGGGAGGACGACGTGGGGCACCTCGAGGTCGAGGACGGGCGGCACATCTACTTCGAGCACCACGCCGGCGGGCGCCGCGCGGTGGTCCTGGTGCACGGCTGGGGGGTCACGGCGCGTTCGTGGGACACGGTGGCGCCCGCGCTGCGCGCCGCCGGGCACGAGGTCGTCCTGCTCGACCTGCGCTGCTGCGGCCGCTCCGACAAGGACTTCGCCGACGTCTCGATCGCCGCCATGGGCGCCGACGTCGGACGGTTGTGCGAGCACCTCGGGCTGGAGAGCCCCGTGGTGGACGGGTGGTCGCTCGGGGGCGCGGTGGCCGTCGACGCCGTCGCACGGCTCGGCTCCGCCGCGGGCGGGCTGGTCCTCACCGGCGGCGCGACGCCGCGCTACACCTCCGCGCCGGACTGGCCGCACGGCGGCACCGTCGACGACGTCGAGGGGGTGCTCGCGGGTGCCGCCGCGGATCGGGCCACGACGTTCAAGGGCGTCGCGCAGGCGGTGTGCGCGGTGCCCGTCAGCAGCGACGTCGTCGACTGGATGTGGGGGATGTTCCTCGAGATGGGCCCGCGCGGCGACGACTCGCTCCGCGACCTCGCCGGGCTCGACCAGCGCAAGACGCTCGGCACGCTGGAGATGCCGGTCCTGCTGCTGCACGGGCGCCAGGACGGTTTCGTCGCGTTCTCCGGCGCCGAGGCCGCGGTGGACCTCTACCCGGACGCCCGGCTCGTCCCGTTCGACGCCAGCGGACACGCACCACACCTCGAGGAGCGTGACGCCTACCTCTCCGAGCTCCTCGCGTTCCTGGACCAGACGGACCGGTGACCGTGCACCGGGGGTGGCTGGTCACCGGGGGGACCCGGGGCATCGGGCGAGCGGTCGTCGACCAGGTCGCGAAGGGGGGCGGGTCGGTCGCCGTCCTCGCACGCGCCCCGTCCACGGAGCCCTACGGCGCCGACGGGGTCCTCGAGCTCACCGCGGACGTCACCGACGGCGCCGCGGTCGCCGACGCGCTCGCCCGGGCCCGCGAGCACCTGGGTGGTGTCGACGTCGTCGTCAACTGCGCCGGGGTGCACCGGGGCGGGCGCATCGCCGACCTCGACCGACGCCGGTGGGACGAGGTGCTGACGACCAACCTCACCGGCGCCTACGAGGTGTGCCACGCCGCCGTGCCCCACCTCGCCGAGGGCGCGGCGATCGTCAACGTGGGGGCGGTCGTCGGCTTCCGCGGCTTCCCCGGCGACAGCGCCTACGCCTCGGCGAAGGCGGGCCTCGCGGGCCTGACGCGGTCCCTGGCCGTGGAGCTCGCGCCGGCCGGCGTGCGGGTCAACCTGGTCGTCCCCGGGTTCGTCGACACCGCGATGACGGCCGGGCTCTCCGCCGGTGCGCGCCGGCGGATCGTGGCCGCCATCCCGGCCGGGCGCACCGGGACCGCCGAGGAGATCGCGGACGTCGTCGTGGCCGTGGCGGGCGCGACCTACATGACCGGCGCGGTGGTCCCCGTCGACGGCGGGCTGCTGGCCACCTTCGGCGGGGCGGGGTGAGCGTGCGCGCGCGCTTGTGCGGACCTCCAAGCGTGACCGCTCCGGCACGTTCCGTCGTCCCGCTCGGAGTTCCTAACGTCCGCGGCGAGCCGACCCGAGGAGGCCCGTCATGAGCACCGGCACCGCGACCCGCAGCAAGGAGGAGGCCAACAAGGCCCTCGTCACGGAGTTCATGGAGGTGTTCTCGCGGGGCGACGTCGAGGCGATCCTCGCGTTCCTCACCGACGACGCGACCTGGTGGGTCGCGGGCGCCATCGACGGAATCTCGGGGGAGAAGGACAAGGCCGCGTTCGGCGAGATGCTCGCCGGCCTCTCCACGCTCTCGACGACGGGAGCGATCGCCCTGACCCCGCGGGCCCTGACCGCCGAGGACGACCGGGTCGCCGCGGAGACCGAGTCCTACGCCGAGCTGACCAACGGCCGCGTCTACAACAACCTCTACCACTTCGTCTTCGAGCTCTCCGACGGGCGCATCCGCCGCGTCAAGGAGTACCTCGACACCGAGCACACCCGCGCGGTGTTCCTCGGCGCCTGAATCCCCGTCCCACCCTGACCAGGAGGTCATCCATGGACGTCGGCGTCCTGCTCGTCTTCCAGAACTGGTTCTCCGACAAGACCGACGAGGAGGTCTTCCGCGAGGACGCGGAACTCGGGGTCCTCGCCGAGCAGTACGGGTTCGATTCCGTGTGGTCGGCCGAGCACCACTTCGACGACTACTCGATGTGCCCCGACAACCTGCAGCTCATGAGCTACCTCGCCGGGCGCACCGAGCGCATCAAGCTCGGCACCGGCGCCGTGATCCTGCCGTGGAACGACCCGCTGCGCGTCGTCGAGAAGGTCGTCATGCTCGACCACCTCTCCGGCGGGCGGACGCTGTTCGGCATGGGTCGCGGGCTGGCCAAGATGGAGTACGAGGCCTTCCGCACCGACATGGGCGAGGCCCGTGGCCGCTTCGACGAGGCCGCGCCGATGATCATCAAGGGCCTCGCCGAGGGCGTCGTCGAGCACGACGGGCCGCACTACCACCAGCCGCGTGCCGCCATCCGGCCCGGCCCGAGCCGGTCGCTCGAGGGCCGACTGTTCGGGGTCGCGATGTCGCCCGACTCGATCCCGGCGATCGCGACGCTGCCCGTCCAGATGATGACGTTCATGCAGTACGACATCGGGACGCACGCCCAGGCGATCGACCGCTGGCGGGGGCTGCACCGCGAGCACCACGGCACCGAGCCGGGCCCGCCGCTGCTGCAGGACTTCACCTACTGCCACGAGGACCCCGACGAGGCCAAGGCGGTCGCGCACGAGTACATCTCGCGCTACTTCCTGTCGGTGATCAAGCACTACGACTTCGCGGGCTCGCACTGGCGCGAGACCCCGGGCTACGAGGCCTACCAGGTCGGCGCGGACATGATCCGTGAGGCCGGCATGGAGACCGCCGCCTCGGCGTACGTGGACGCGAACGTCTACGGGACGCCCGAGGAGATCGTCGGCCGGTACGAGGAGCGCCGCGACGCCGTGGGTGACTTCATGGCCAACCTCGCGTTCTCCTACGCCGGGCTGCCCTACGACAAGGTGCACGCCAGCATGAAGCTCTTCGGGGAGAAGGTCGTGCCCGAGCTGCACAAGATGCGCACGAAGACCGCCGCCGCGGCCTGAGACCGGTCGCGAGATCACGGTGACCCCTCCCCCTCGACGCGGTCCGCAGGGCAGACTCGCCCCGCGGACGCGTCGACGGGGAGGCAGTTCCGGCATGGTGACCTCGCTCGCCGTCGCGGGCTCGGCCGTGCCCGGCGGGACTCCGCGCGAACGCGAGGTCATCGCGGCCTTCTCCGAGATCACCACCGAGGCGATCACCGCGTCCCGCCTCGAGGACCTCCTCGCACTCGTCGGCCAGAAGCTCTGCGGACTCCTGGGGGTGAGCCGGTGCTCGGTCTACCTGCGCCAGGACGACGGCCGCTTCCGCGGGGGCGCGGGCTGGTGCGGCGACGCGGGCAACATCAGCGCCGCGGTCCAGGCGCAGGAGGCCGGGATCCCGGGCGACGCCTTCAGCCGCGAGGTGATCCACAGCGGGGCACCCGTGCTCATCAGCGACGTCCGCAACGACCCGCGGCCGCACCGCCGGACGATGGAGCACTGGGGCGTGCGCGCCATGCTCGGCGTGCCGCTGGTGTTCGACCGTGAGGTCATCGGGCTGGTCTTCGTCGACAACGTGGCGCGGGAGCACGTCTACACCGACGACGACGTGTCCCTCGCCGAGCTGTTCGGGCGCCTCGCGGCCCTGTTCATCCGCCAGGCCCTGCAGGCGTCCCGTCTCGCCGCGCAGACCGAGGAGCTCGACCGGCAGAAGCGCACGCTCGAGTTCCTCGCCGACGTCCACGCGACGTTGACCAGTGCGGTGCTCGAGGGCGCCGACATCCGGGCCGTCGTCGGCCTGCTCTCCGGTCTCGCGGGCGCACCGGTCGCGCTCCTCGACGAGGACTTCGCCGTCCTGACCTGGACCGCACCGAGGGCGCTGCGTGCGGCGCCCCCGGTGCTCGGCGACCGGGCGCGCGACCGCCCCGCGCTGCGCACGGCGCTCACGGAGCTCTCCACGGCGCGCCCGAGCACGGTGCTCGAGCCGTCGTCGGCGCTCGGCCTCGGCCGGCGCCACGTCGTCTGCCGCCTGATCGTCGAAGGGCGGCCGAGCGGCTACCTCGCGGTCGTCGAGGCCGGCCGGGCGCTCGGCGACCTCGACACCAAGCTCGCGGAACGCGGCGCCACGGTCCTCGCCCTCCAGGTGCTCTCCGAGCGCCGCCAGATCGAGGCCGAGGGCCAGGCCCGCGACGACTTCCTCTCGGACCTGCTCAACAACCACCGCGAGGTGACCCAGCTGGCCCGTCGCGGCCTGCCGTTCGGGGTCGACCTCGGCGAGCCGCACGTCCTCGTCCGGTTGGCGGTCGAGAGCGGGGAGGGGCACCCGCACGCGTCGGTCGCGCGGCGCCACGTCGTCACCGACCTCGCGGCGCGCCTGGGCACCGACGAGCCGCCCGCGACGACCCTCCCCGGCGCCGTGGTCGTCCTCGTGCGCCTCGGCGCAGCGGCCGGCGTCGGCGACCCCGACGGGGTCCGCGCGCACGTCGCGGCGGTCGCCGACGCCCTGGCGCCACGGGTGCGCGTCCGCGGCGGTGTGGTGTCGGCGGTGTGCCGTGAGCCCGAGGACTTCCCCCGCGCCCACCGCGAACTGCGCGAGATCGAGGAGCTGTCCCGGTCGTTCGGGTGGTCACGTCGTGTCGTCACGCTCGACGAGCTCGGCCTGTTCCGCGTCGTGGTGTCGAGCGGACGGGTCAAGGAGGCCGTGCGGTTCGCCGACGAGCTGCTCCGGCCGGTGCGGGACCACGAGGGCGCCGACGGCCCGTTGCTCACGACGTGGCGGGCGTTCCTCGCCGCCGAGGCCCGGGTGCAACGTGCCGCCGCCGATCTCGGCGTGCACGAGAACACCGTGCGCTACCGCCTCGGGCGCATCCGCGAGATCACGGGCCGGGACCCGGCGGCACTGGACGCACTGCTCACCGCCCGGGTCGCGTTCCAGATCCTCGAGCTCGCCGGGTGGTTCGGCGACCCGCTCTGACGCCCCGGTCCCGGCTTGTGCCCGTCGACAACCGTCGGTCGGCGGGGCCCTGTCGCGGCCGCGGCCGGGCCGGTCGGATCGGGGTGTCCCCGTCGCCCGCACCTGCGGAGGTAGCCGTGACCTCGCCCGAGAGCCCCGTCCCCGACCCGCGCGACGCCACCCTCGCCGGCTCCGTCGCCCTCGTCACCGGCGCCGCCCAGGGCATCGGGCGCGCCACGGCCGTGCGTCTGGCCGCCGAGGGCGCCCACGTCGCCTGCGCCGACATCCGGGACACGGCCGACACGGTCAAGCAGATCGAGGCCGACGGGGGATCGGCGCGCGGGGTGTGGGTCGACGTCCGCCGCGCCGACGCGTGGAGCGAGGCCGTCGACGACGTCGTCGCGGCCTTCGGGCGCGTCGACCTCCTCGCCAACGTCGCCGGCGTGGTCAACCTGCAGAGCGAGGACACGGTCACGGGCCTCACCGAGGAGGCGTGGGACGAGGTCATCGCCACCGACCTCAAGGGACCGTGGCTGGGCATGCGCGCCGTGATCCCCGGGATGATCGAGCAGGGCGGAGGGCGGATCGTCAACATCTCCTCGCTCGCCGCCCTCCGCGGCCTGCCCAACCTGGCGTCCTACTCGGCGGCCAAGGGCGGGGTCGCAGCGCTCACCCGGCAGGCCGCGTTCGAGTACGCCCGTCACCACGTGCTCATCAACGCGATCGCGCCCGGCACGATCGACACACCGATCCTCGCCGACATCACCCCGGAGATGCGGCAGGCCAACGCGGACGCGCACCTCGTGCGCCGGCTCGGGCGCCCCGAGGAGATCGCATCGATGGTGGCCTACTTCTTCCGCGAGGGCGCGTTCCTCACCGGCCTGACCTACCCGGTGGACGGCGGGTGGTCGGTCAAGGGCAACTTCTAGCGGCGCCGGCTCACCGCAGGTCGCTGTGCCCGGCGATGCGGTCGGCGAAGTCGGCGGGGTCGAGCGCTGCGGGCGGGTGCTCGTCGAGGAAGCGCAGGAGGCGGTCGGCGAAGGCCTGCGGCTGGTCGCAGTGCGGGAAGTGCCCGGCGCCCTCGAACAGGGCGAGCTCGCTGCCCGGCACCAGCTCGTGGGCGCGGAGGCCGTGCTCGAGGGGGATCATCGAGTCGGCCGTCCCCCACGCGACGAGCAGGGGCAGGTCGGCGGCGAGGTCGAGCCGGCTCGTGGCCCGCACGCGCTGCCCGCCGCGGTCGATGACGCTGCGCGCGGTGTGGACGAACGCACGCCGGTGGGTCGGGTCGGCGAGCGAGGCGAACGCGCGCCCCGACTCCCACGTCGACGGGGAGACACGACGCGACAGCCGCCCCGCCGCCGACGCGATCTGCCGCGCGGCCCTGACGACGCCCGTCCCGGCGATCACGGGCAGCACCCACTCGGCCGCCGGCAGCGTTGCGGCCCGCAGCGCGGGGCTGACCTCGCGGCCCAGCCCGCCGGAGTCGATGAGGACGAGACGGGCGGTGTGCTGCGGGAACTGGAACGCGAACTGCTGGGCGACGCCGCCGCCCAGCGAGTGCCCGACGATCGTGGCGCGCTCGTAGCCGAGCGAGACGAGCAGGTCGCGCAGCCCCGTCGCGTAGCCGCCGAGGGAATAGTCCGCCCACGGCGCCGACGACGAGCCGTGGCCCAGGAGGTCGGGCGCCACCCAGCGCCGCCGGTCGCGGTGGCGGGCGACCTCCGAGAGCAGGGGGCTCCAGGTGTGCGCCGACCCCGCGATGCCGTGGATGAGCAGGACGAGCTCGTCGTCGGGGTCGGTGGCGGCTCCCTCGGCGGGCGCCGAGTCCCAGAACGCGACGTGGTCCCCGTGCAGGGTCGCGTCCCGCCTCCGGGTGCGCCGCTGCCGCGGGGGGCCGGTCCGGTCGTCGTCGGTCACGCGTCCTCCTTCGCCGTCACCGGGGAGGGTGCCCGCCGGGGAGGTGCGCACCGCGCGGGACGGGCGCGGGTCACAGCGAGCCGCGCGTCACCCGGCGCCGAGCGAGGCCGTGGGCCCGACCTGGCGCTCGTGGCGGCCGAGCGCCTCGACGAAGTAGTAGTCGCCGAACATGATCCCCGAGTCCTGCTGGCCGTCGGGCAGGTTCTGGGTGCCGTGCAGCAGGATCGAGCGGGACGGCGTGTTCCGCGAGAGGTACGCCGGCGACGCGAGCGAGGCCAGCATCGCCCGGGCGGCGTCGACGTCGGAGGACGCGCGGGACGGGTCGAGCTGGGAGAGCTCCAGCAGCGCGCTCGCCGTGATGGCCGCGGCCGAGCTGTCGCGGGGCTGCGGCGGCGCCTGCGGGACGTCGAAGTCCCAGTAGGGGACGCGGTCCGGGGGCAGGTGGGCGACGAACCAGTCGGCGGTGCGGCGCGCGGTGTCGAGGTAGCGCTCGTCGCGGGTGTAGCGGTACGCGGTGGTGAAGCCGTACACCGCCCACGCCTGCCCGCGCGCCCACGTCGAGTCGTCGCGGAAGCCCTGCTCGGTGTACAGGCGCTGGAGCTCGCCGGTGCTCTGGTCGTAGCCGCCGAACATCGTGGTGCTGCCGTCGGGCCGCACGAGGTCGGTGATGGTGCGGTCGGCGTGCCGGCGCGCGATGTCGGCGTACTGCGGGCGCCCGTTCTGCGCGGCCCACCACAGGAGCTCCAGGTTCATCATCGCGTCGACGTTGACCTGGTACCGGGTGGTGTCGTCACGGTCGTCCCAGACGCGGATCATGCCGACGGTCGGGTTGAACCGGGCGGCCAGCGTGTCGGCGGCGGCGAGCGCGGTCTGCTTCGCGGCCTCGTCCCCGGTGAGCCGGTGGTCGACCGCGAACGTCATGAACATCTTGAAGCCGAGGTCCGTGTCGTCGTGGGTCGTCTCCGGCGTCAGCGGCGCCTGCCAGCGCTCGGCGCGGTCGCGCCACACGGGGTCGCCGGTGCGTTCGAAGACCCGCCAGAGCGCCGCGGGCAGGAAGCCGGCGGTCCAGTCGTCGGCGCCCTCGGTGTGCCACGTGCCGTCCGGGTTGGTGCGCACCGGGTAGGCCGGCGGCGCCGACCGGTCGGCGGTGGCGGCCAGGCGCGCGTCGGCGAAGGCGAGCACGGGCCCGGCCGGGTCCGCGGTCGCGACGGCCGCGGCCGGTGCCGCCGGCCCGGGTACCGGCTCGGCCCCCGAGGGCGGCGAGCTGCACCCGACGGCGGCCGCCGCGGCGGTGGCGAGCACCACCAGGGAGCGGCGTGCGGACAGCGGACGTGCCATGCGGACCCCCCGGTCGCCGGCCCGCGCCGTGATCGCGCGCCGGTCGGCGCAGGACCGTAACAGGAGGCCGAGGGGCGTCCCCGGGCGCGCCTTCAGCCGATCGCGAGGTCGCGACGCCTCCTCGTCGAGTTCGCCCACCTGCCGGGGCCCAACCCGACGGGGCCCACCTCACGGGCACCCGAGGCACCTGAGCGGAAGGACTCAGGCGGCCCGGGTGCTGTCCACCGCGTCGATGAAGCCGTCGTACATCTCCCGCATCACGTCCGCGCGCTCCTTCGCCTCGGGGACACGGTCCCCCAACGAGATCGACGTGAAGCGCCCCCCGAGGAAGTAGGGCTTGAGGGCCGCGAACGGCATCGCCTTCGCGCTCGGGGAGGCCTTCCCCGGGGCAGGCGCGTCCTGGCTCGTCGCCGGCAGGCCGAGCGCCTGCACCCGGGCGAGCAGCACGCCGTCGGGCAGGCGGTCGGCGAAGTCCTGGCCGACCTGGCGCACGGCTTCCCTGCCGTCCCGGTCGAGGACGATCACGGCGGGCCGGGCCAGGTCCGCGCCCTCGTGCCAGACCTCGAACGGCTTGATCGCCTGCTCGCCGTCCTCGTCGGCGAGCAGGGGGAACGGGAGACGGAGCTTGTCGACCATCGCCGCGTTGCGCGGCGGCGCGTCGACGCTGATGCCGACCACGCGGGCTCCCGCGGCCGCGAGATCGGAGTGGGTCCTCGCCAAGCTGACCAGCTGGCCGTTGCAGTACGGTCACCAGTCCCCGCGGTAGAAGACGAGGATCGTCGCGGCGTCGCGGTGATCGGCGAGATGCCAGTCCTGCCCGGCCTGGTCGGGCAGCGTGAAGTCCTGCGGGCTCATGGCACGGGCGTGCCCGCCGTTCCGCCGGGGCGAAACGACGGGCACGCCCATGTCATGCGCGCCGATGTCAGCTCGCGAGCGGCGATCGGCGCTGGTCGTGCGTTCCCGCGCGCGGCGCCGGGATCGCGGCGACGACGGCGGCCCGGTGGCGGGCGCGGCGCACCGCGGCGGCCTGCTCGGCCTCCGCGCGCCACGACGCGACCGTCTGCTGCTCGACCGTGCCCCGACGGACCACGCTGACCAGCGGCATGACGACGAACGATCCCGTGCCGATCGCGGCACCGATGATGGCGAGAACACCCATGACTTCCCCCGACGATCCCCCGAGTTCCTTGATGGAACGTGCTTGCCCGGTCGTCGCGGAGCAGCGGTCACCCGTTATCGCGACCCGCACCACGCCACCCGTTCGGTTGAAGGTCGAACTTCACCAGACGTCGGCGACGGGATGGCGGGGCGGCAGGACGTCCCCGGCGGTGTCCAGCGCGCCGAGGACCGCGTCGCGGGTGTCGGCGGGGTCGACGACGTCGTCGATCTCGAACGCCGTCGCCGTCGACAGGCCCTTGCCGCGCTCGTAGAGCCGGGCCACGAGCTCGTCGTACCGGCGCCGGCGGTCCTCGCCGGACAGCGCCTCCAGCTCGTCGCGGTACCCCAACCCGACGGCGCCCTCGAGCCCCATGCCGCCGAACTCGCCGGTGGGCCACGCGACCCCGAGCACGGGGCGGTGCACCGAACCGCCGGCCATCGCCATCGCGCCCAGCCCGTAGGCCTTGCGCAGCACGACGAGCACGACCGGCACCCGCAGGTTCGCCCCGACGGTGAACAGCCGGCCGAAGCGGCGCACGGTGGCGGTCCGCTCGGCGTCGGGACCGACCATGAAGCCCGGGGTGTCGCACAGCGAGACCACCGGCAGCCCCCGGGCGTCGCACAGCGCGAGGAACCGCGTGGCCTTGTCCGCGCCGGGCCCGTCGATCGCGCCGCCGAGCCGGCGCGGGTCGTTGGCGAGCACGCCGACCGAGCGCCCGCCGATCCGCGCGAGGGCGGTGACCACACCGACGCCGTCGTCGGCGCGCAGTTCGAGGACGCTGCCGGGGTCGGCGAGGCGGTGCAGCACCCGGCGCACGTCGTACACGCGCAGGCGGTCGGGCGGCACGGCGTGGCGCAGCGGACGCTGGTCGTGCGGCTCGGGCGCCCCGACCCGCAGGTCGGTGACCAGCGCGAGGTAGCGGCGGGCGACGTCGGTCGCCGCGGCCTCGTCGTCGACGAGCACGTCGAGCACGCCGGTGGCCGCGTGCACGGCCGCCGGCCCGACCTCCGGGGGCGCGACCCGCCCGAGCCCCCCGCCCTCGATCATCGCGGGCCCGCCCATGCCGAGCGAGAGGTCGCGGGTGCCGACGAGCAGCTCGGCGCACCCGGCGAGCGCGGCGTTGCCCGCGAAGCAGTAGCCGGCGGCGATGGCGACGGTCGGCACGCGTCCCGAGAGCCGGGCCATCAGCGCGAACGTGGCGACGTCGAGGCTCGCGACCGCCGTGCCGTCGGTGTCGCCGGGACGCCCGCCGCCGCCCTCGGCGTAGAGCACGAGCGGCAGGCGGTGGTCCAGGGCGAGCGTGAGCAGCCGGTCGGTCTTGTGGTGCCCGAGCAGCCCCTGCGTGCCGGCGAGGACGGTGTCGTCGTAGGCGACGACCGCGACGCGGCGGCCGTCGACCCGTCCCGTCGCGGTCACCACGCCGTCGGCGGGCGTGCGCTGCACCAGGTCGTCGAGCGACCGGCGCGCGCGCTGCGCCGCCACCACGAGCCCGCCGTACTCGACGAGCGTGTCGGGGTCGAGGAGGTCGGCGAGGTTCTCCCGCGTCGTGCGCCGGCCGCGACCCCGCCGGCGCGCCACCGCCTCGGGGCGGGCGTCGTCGGTGAGCAGGCGGTGGCGCTCGTGCACCTCGGCGAGGTCGGCGCGCACGTGGTCGGGGTCGTGCTCGTCGGTCGTCGCGTCGCCCGCCTCCGGCGCGGCGCTGGGGCGCAGGACGGCGAGCACCTGGCCCTCGGTGACCTCGTCCCCGACCTCCACGGCGACCCGGACGACCTCGCCGGCCCCCTCGCTCGCCACCGGGTGGTGCATCTTCATGGCCTCGAGCACCACCAGCGTCGCGCCCGCGACCACCTCCTCGCCCGCCCCGACCTCGACGCCGACCACGACCCCCGCCGTCGGCGCGGTGAGGGTGGTTTCGTCGCCCCGGAGTGTCAGCCGTGGGCCATCGCTGACATTCAGTGTCCGTATCGCCACACGCTCGATCCCGGGGAGGCGCTGGGCCGGGGTGGCGGCGGCCAGGTCGGCGGCGTGGCGGGCGACGGCGCCGGTGTCGACGTCGCCGCTCGCCAGTCCCGGCCACGCGAGCAGGGCCTGGAGCACGCCGAGGTTCGTCGCCACGCCCGCGACGTCGAACGACGCGAGCGCCCGGGACGCGCGGGCGCAGGCGCGCACGGGGTCGACGTCGTGCACGACGACCTTGGCCAGCAGCGAGTCGTAGCGCGTCGGGACGCGGTAGCCCGTGTAGCCGTGGGTGTCGACGCGCACGCCCGGCCCGCCGGGCGGGGTGAAGCGCTCGAGCACCCCGCCCCGGGCGCGCACCGAGCCGTCGGGCGCGAGCGTCTCGGTGCACACCCGCGCCTGCACCGCCGCACCCCGCGGCGCGGGCACCGGGTCCAGGCCGGCGCCGGCGAGGTCGGCGCCGTCGGCGAGCAGCAGACCCGCGGCCACGAGGTCGACGCCGCACACCTCCTCGGTGACCGTGTGCTCGACCTGCAGGCGCGGGTTGACCTCGAGGAACCACGCGTCGCCGGCCGGCTCGACGAGGAACTCCACGGTCGCGAGCCCCCGCAGCCCCACCGTCGCGACGACCCGCCGCGCGGCCTCGTGCAGCGCCCGGCGGAGCGCGTCGTCGAGTCCCGGCGCGGGCGCGACCTCGATCATCTTCTGGTGCCGGCGCTGGACGCTGCAGTCACGGTCGCCCAGCACCGCGACGGCCTGCCCGTCGCCGGCCACCTGCACCTCGACGTGCCGGGCCCGGGCCGGTCGCCGCTCGACGAACACCGCGGCGCCCCCGCCCTCGGCGCCTGCGAGGTCCACGGCCGCCGCGGCCTCCGCGGGACCGTCGGCCGCCCGCAGCCCCCGGCCACCCCCGCCGGCGACGGCCTTGACCATCACCGCGCCGTGCTCGGCGGCGAACGCCCGCGCCTGCTCCGGCGTCGTCGGCGCCGCGGTGGCCTCGAGGACCGGCACGCCCGCAGCACGGGCGTGCTCGCGGGCGCGGTGCTTGTCGCCGAACAGCGCGAGCACCTCCGGCGACGGCCCCACGAACACCAGACCGGCCCCCGCGCAGGCGCGCGCGAAGCCGGCGTCCTCGGAGAGGAAGCCGTAGCCGGGGTGGACGGCGTCCGCGCCCGACTCCGCGGCGGCGGCCACCACCGCGTCGGCGTCGAGGTAGGCCGCCGGACCGAGGCCGGGCAGCAGGACCGCGCGGTCGGCGACGGCGACGTGCGCGCACCCCGCGTCGTCGGAGGGGTGGACCGCCACCACCTCCCGGCCCAGCGCCGCCGCGCTCGCGGCGATGCGGACGGCGATCTCGCCGCGGTGGGCCACCAGCAGCCGGCGCGTCACGGGCGGGAGCCTCGCACGCGCCGGCCCGCCCCCGGTGCGTCAGCTGCCGCTGTCGTACTTGAACGACAGGGACAGCCGGACGCGGTAGGCCGTGACCTGCCCGTCCTCGATGACGAGGTCGGACTTCTCGATCTCGGCGATGCGCAGGTCGCGGACCGAGCTCGCGGCCGTCTGGATGGCGTTCTGCGCCGCCTTCTCCCAGGACTCGGTGCTGGTCCCGATCAGCTCGGTGACGCGGTAGACGCTGTCGGCCACGGTTCGGCCCTCCTCGGCTCGATGGGTGCCCGAGAAGGGTGCCCCAGATATGACCGAGATCACACCCGGTGCCGCGGCTGCGCTCGTGGCGAACACCCGCGACAGCCCGGGGGATGCCGCGCCAGGCTCGGCGCATGGACGTCGTCGACCTCCGGCCCGACCTGCGGATGCTGCGCGGGCGGCCGGGCCAGGCCTACCTGTTCCGGCGGCGGGGCGGCGTCGTCCTCGTCGACACCGGGCGGGTCGGACAGGGCGGCGCGGTCGCCGCCGCGCTGCGCGACTGGGGTGACGACCGGGACGCGCTGACCCACGTCCTGCTCACCCACTGGCACGCCGACCACGCGGGCTCGGCGGCCGAGATCGGGTCCTGGCCGGGCGTGCAGGTGTGGGCCCACCGGGACGACGCGCCGGTGGTGCGCGGGGAGCGCGCGGGTCCGGCGCCCTTGCTCACGGAGGCCGAGGCCGCGCTGCACGCGGTCGTCGCGGGCGACCTGCCGGACGCCCCACCCGCGCGCGTCGACCGCGAGCTCACCGAGGAGGTGCTCGACGAGCTGGGGCTCGAGGTCATCGGCACGCCGGGGCACACCGACGGCAGCGTCGCCCTGCTCGCCCGCGAGGAGGGCGTGCTCTTCACCGGCGACATCGCCGCCGAGCACGAGGGCGCCGTGATCCTCGGGCCGTTCGACGTCGACCGGGAACGGGCGGCGGCGTCGTTCCGCCGCCTCGGCGAGCGCGCGGGCGACGTGGACACGATCTGCTTCGGTCACGGCACGCCGCTGCAGGGCCCCGCGGCGGGAGCCCTGCGCGAGGCCGCGCGCGCCCCGGCGGTGCCCGACCCGCTGGGGTGACGGACGTCCGCCGAGCCGTCGGCGGGCGGAGGTGTGCGGGAGGCCCCGACCGGGCACGCCGGAGGTGAGAGGAGCCGCTCCGCCGGTTCCCCCCTCGGCCCGTCGAGACCCTGGCGGGACGTCGTACACCCCCCGAGATCGCTCCGACGGCCGAGGCCCCGCGCGCCCTTCCCGGCGCGCCCGCACGCCTGTGCGCCCGGCTGCTCGCGATCTCCTCGTTCGCCAGGAGCCCACCGCATGACGTCCACGGTGCCCCGACCCGACGAGGGCGCACGTCCGGAGACCGACGCCCCCGACGCCCCGTCCGACACCCCGTCCGACACCCCGTCCGTCCGCACCATCGGCCTGCTCGCCGACCCCGGCCTGCCGACCAAGCTCGCCGCGCAGGTCGCCGCCGACCTCCCCGACCTGCTCGCCGCCCGGCTCCCCGGGCGCACGTGGCGGGTGGAGACCGCCGAGGGGCCCGTCGGCCTCGACGCCGAGGGGCTTCTGCCGATGCTGCGCACCGGCTGCGAGCGCCAGCGCCGGCACGGCTGGGACATCGTCGTGATCGTCACCGACCTGCCGCGGAGGGCCGGGACGGAGCCGCTGGTGTCCGACTTCGGCTCCGACGACGGCGTCGGTCTCGTGTCGGTGCCCGCGCTCGGCGCGGTCGCCCTGCGGCGGCGGCTGCGGGCCGCCGTGCTCGACCTCCTCGAGCACGGCCTCGCCGACCACGCCGCTCGGGGCGAGCGGCCGGCCCGCCCCCACGCCGTGCCGCCGCGCCGCGGTGTCCTCGCCCCACCGATCTGCCGGATCGCCTCCGACCACGAGGGCATCGACAGCCACCTCGCGCTGCGCGGGCCACGCGGGCGGCTGCGCCTGCTCGCCGGGATGGTGCGCTCCAACCGGCCGTGGCGCCTCCTCCCGAGCCTGTCCACCCCGCTCGCGGCGGCCGCGGCCGGTGCCGCGTTCGGCATCTTCTACTCGAACATCTGGGAGCTCGCCTGGACGGCCGGCCCCGGGCGCCTGGCGCTGATCGGCCTGCTCGCGGTCGCGGCCATGAGCACGTGGCTCGTCGCCGACAACGGGCTGTGGGAGCACCCGCGGTCGCGGCGCCTGCGTGCCGAGGTGCGTCTCTACAACGCGGCGACGACGGTGACGATCGTGCTCGGCGTCGTGTTCCTCTACGCGCTGCTGCTCGCGCTGACCGGGGCGGCGGCCGCGGTGGTCATCCCGCCCGAGTCGCTCGCCCAGACGCTCGGGCGCCCGGCGGGCCCGGCGGCGTACCTCGCCGTGGCGTGGATGGCGACGTCGATGGGCATCGTCGCCGGCGCCCTCGGCTCGGGGCTGACCTCGCCCGAGGACGTGCGCGCCGCCGCGTACAGCACCCGCGAGCAGCAGCGTCGCGCCCGTCTCGACCGCGAGGACGACCGGGCCGCAGAGGGCGAGCAGGCGGCCGACGAGGCGGCCTGACCCCCGGTCACGCGGGCAGGGGACGCGGCGCGGACGACGCCGGGCCGAGCGCGACGCCCAGCGCCACGAGGTCGTCGGCCAGCCAGCCCAGGCGTCCCCAGGCATCGACCAGGCGCAGCGTCTCGCGCGGGTGCTCGCGGCGTCCGCGGGTGTCGGCGAGGGCCCGCAGGGCGCGGTCGAGGAAGTCGGACGGGACCGCGAGGACGCCCGCGGGGGCGTGGCCGTCCGCGAGCGCGCGGGCGACCGCCCGGTACCCGTCGGTGAGGGCGCGGGCGTCGTGGCGCAGCAGCCCGACGAGGTCGGGCCACCGCTCCCACAGGCGCAACGTCGCCGGGTCCGGGTCGTCGAAGGAGGAACGCGCCGTGCGGATCGCCCGGTGCACGACGCCGAGCACCACGAACCAGTCGACGTCGTCCTCCTGGCGCCGCCCGCGCTCGGAGCGGTACTGGAGGAAGGTCGCCTCGAAGAACAGGAGCCAGTGGTCGGCGGGCTCCAGCTGCCGGGCGACCTGCTCCCGGGTGCCGGATCCCGTCAGCCACGCCGCCGCCGCGGCGACCAGGTCGGCGGTGGCGCCCAGGGCCCGGGCCGCGTCCCGACGGACCTCGCCGTGCCCGCCCGCCGGCCACACCGCGGCGCCGACACCGATGCCGACCACCGCGCCGACGACGACGTCGAGCAGCCGCATCCCCGCGAGCGACGGGCCCGCCGGCGCGAGCTGGGCGAACAGCACGGCGACGAGGACGGTGAAGCTCGCCTGCCCGGCGACGGCGCCGAACAGCTGGCCCGCGGCGACCGCCGCCACGCACAGGACGGGGAAGAGCACCGCGTAGACAGCCGGCCCGGGGCCCGCGAGCGCGAGCAGACCGGCGGCGACCAGCGCGCCCGCGGCGGTGCCGGCGATCGCGGGGACGAGCGTCGCGCGCGTCGACGTCACCGACGTGCGCATGAGCGTCAATGTCGCGAGGAGCACCCACAGGCCGTGCGAGAGGTCGAGCCCCCCGGCCACCAGGCGGGCGAGCCCGAGCCCGAGCCCCAGGCGCACCGCGTTCTGCAGGTACACCGAGCGCAGCGAGAGGTGGGCGCGGACGCGTCGCCACCACAGCGTCGTGGTCGGCGCACCGACCCACCACGCGAGGTCGCCGGGCTCCGGGCCGCGGGGACGGGGACGGCGGGGATCGACGACCACCGTCGCGGCCTGCACGGCGACCCGCGTCGCGGCCAGGATCTGCCCGACCGCGACGGCCGCCCGGGCGTGGGCGACCGCCTCGTCGCCGCTCCCGATCGTGCTGATCGTGTCCAGGCGCCGCTCGGTGTAGGCGAGGCGGGCGGCGTCGAGGTCGGCGACGTCGGGCAGGCGGCCCCGCCCGCGCAGCGCGTCGGCGGTGCGGCGCAGCGCGGTCGCGGTGGCGGCGAGGGTCTCGTCGGCGTCGGACGGGAGGTCCACGGCCGCACCACCCGTCGTGGCGTCGCCGGAGAGGAGCACGTCGACCCGGCCCTGGACCCCCCGCAGCGCGGCGCCGAGGTGCGCCGACCCCCGGTCCCGCGCCCCGGGCCCGGTGGGGCGCTCCTCCCACGGGGTGGCGAGGAGCTTCAGCCGCCCCGCCGCGTGCTCGGCGGCGGTCCGGCGGGAGTCGGCGGCCCCGACTCCGCTGAGCCTGCCGACCCCGTCGTGGCGGGCGGCCAGGGCGTCGAGCAGGTCGGCGATCGCCCGCGCGGCCGCGGCCGCCCGGGAGGCGTAGGTCTCGTGCGGGCGCGGCGGCCAGAGGACGCGGTCGGCGAGCGCGAGGAACGCGACCCCGACCGCGAAGCCGATCACCCGCGCCGGCAACGTGTCCGGGGCGTAGGGCGGGAACGAGGGGAGGATGTAGACCAGCTGCAGCCCGTTGGCCACCCCGCCCAGCCGCGGCCCACCGACGGCCAGGAAGGCGACGACCACCCCGACCACGAGCATCCCGGCCGACGCCGCCCACGTGCTGCCGGCGAGCAGCGTCCCCACGGTGAGCAGGACACTTCCCGCGGCGAAGCACCCGAGCAGCGTCCGCGTCCGCTCGCGGGGCGAGCCGACGACCTGGGAGAGCACGCCGAAGCCGATCGTCCCGAAGACCGCGTAGGTCCCGGCCGTCGGGCTGTCGAACGCGTAGCGGCAGAGCATGAACGCGGCCGTCGCCGCGACCGCGACGCGCAGCGCGCGGCGGCTGGCGGCGAGCCCCGGGTCACGGCGCAGCAGCCACCGCAGACCCCGGCGCCCGGCCATGGGCGGCAGTCTGCCGTCGCGACCGGGGCCGGGGGTAGGCCTCGAGGAACCTACGCCGGCAGGTCGACGAGCTCCGCGAGCACCGACCGGTGGTGGTCCGCCGACCCGAGCACCAGGGCGTCCGCGCGGGCCCGCTTGAGGAACAGGTGCACGGGGTGCTCCCAGGTGAACCCGATGCCGCCGTGCAGCTGCAGGGCGTCCTCGGCCGCGAGCAGCGCGACCTCGGCGCCGTGCGCCGCGGCGACGGCCGCCGCCACGGGAAGGTCGGGCGAGCCGTCCGCGGCGCAGCGGGCGGCGTAGCGGGCCGTCGCGCGGACCTGGGTGATCGCCACCCACAGGTCGGCGAGACGGTGCTTGAGCGCCTGGTACGACGCCAGCGGGCGCCCGAACTGGTGCCGCTCGCGCAGGTACGACACCGTGTCGGCGAGGCAGCGCTCGGCGAGCCCGAGCTGCTCGGACGCGAGGACCGCGGCGCCGATCCGGAGAGCCCGCTCGATGCCGCCGTCCACGTCGGCGCCCTCGATCACCCGTCCCCGCGCCCCGTCCAGCGTGAGGTCGGTGAGCCGGCGGGTCATGTCGAGCGAGACCGCGGTGGTGCGGGTGACGCCCTCGCCGCCGGCCTCCACCACGGCGACGCCGCCGTCGACCGGGACGAGCAGGACGTCGGCGGTCACCGCGTCGACGACGGCGGTGACGGTGCCGTGCAGCGTCTCGCCGCGCTGCTCGACGGTCACCGGCACGGGGCGGCCCGCGCCGCGGGTGGCGCCGACGGCCAGGGCGGCGGTGCGCTCGCCGGCGGCGACCGCGGCGAGCAGCTCGTCGGTCACGTCGGACGAGCCGAGGTCCAGCAGCAGCGCGGTGGCCACGGCGGTGCCGAGGAACGGGACGGGCGCGACGGCGCGACCGAGCTCCTCGGCGACGACGGCGACCTCGCGCCACGACGCGCCGGCCCCGCCGCGCTCCTCGGGCACCGCGAGGCCGGCCACCCCGATCTCCTGCGTCAGCCGCTTCCAGAGGTCGGTGTCGACGGCGTCGTCGGTGTCGGTGCGCCGCAGCACCGCGTCCCACGGGGCCTGGCGGTCGACGAGCGCGCGCACGCTCGCGCGCAGGTCGTCCTCGACGTCGGTGTAGAGCAGGTCGCCGGTCTCGGGCGTCGCCGGTGCGCTCATCGGGGCAGGTCCTTCCACGGCACGTCCTTGTCGGCGCGGGCCTCGGCGGGCAGGCCGAGCACGCGCTCGGCGACGACGTTGCGCAGGATCTCCGAGGTCCCGCCCTCGATCGAGTTGGCGCGGAAGCGCAGGTAGCGCCAGCCGGCGTCGCGGGAGCCGTAGTCCTCGACCTCGGGGCGGCGCTCGGTGTAGTCGGGGTAGCGCAGCCCGTCCTCGCCGCGCAGCTCGAGCTCGAGGCTCGAGCACTCCTGGTTCAGTCGGGCGTACGTGATCTTCACGCCCGAGCCCTCGGGGCCCGGCTGCCCGGCGGCCTGCTGCTGGCCGAGCCGCTCGGCGGTGAGGCGGGCGGCCTCGGCCTGCACCCACAGCCGCAGCATCCGGTCGTGCAGCCCCGGCGTGCGTGCCTCGGGGTGCTCGCGCCACCGCGCGGCCAGCGCCCCGGCCGCGCCGCTCTCGCGCGGCAGGGTGCCGCCGCCGATCGCGACGCGCTCGTTCATCAGCGTGTACTGCGCGACGGCCCAGCCCTGCCCGACCTCGCCGAGGCGCTGGTCGTCGGGGATGCGCACGTCGGTCATGAAGACCTCGTTGAACTCGGCCTCGCCGGTGATCTGGCGCAGTCCGCGGACCTCGACGCCGGGCGCGCTCATGTCGACGACGAAGTAGGTGAGGCCGCGGTGCTTGGGTGCCTCGGGGTCGGTGCGGGCGACCAGGATGCCCCAGCGCGCGTGGTGGGCCATCGAGGTCCACACCTTCTGCCCGTTGACCACCCATTCGTCCCCGTCCCGGACCGCGCTGGTGGCGAGGCCCGCGAGGTCCGACCCCGCCCCGGGCTCGCTGAACAGCTGGCACCAGATGTCCTCGCCGGTCCACAGCGAGGGCAGCCAGCGCTGCTGCTGCTCCTCGGTACCGAAACGCAGGATGGTCGGCGCGGCCATGCCCAGGCCGATGACGTTGAGCCGCGGCTTGTTCTCCGGCGCGCCCGCCGCCTCGAACGCGGCGTCGACGGCGGCCTGCAGGCCGTTCTCCGCGCCCAGGCCGCCCAGGCCCGCCGGGTAGTGCACCCACGCGAGACCGGCGGCGAAGCGTGCGCGCAGGAACTCGACGGGCTCGGTGGTCGACGGGTCGTGCTCGGCGAGGAACTGCTCGACGCGTTCGGCCAGCGCGGCCGCATCGAGGGTGGCGTCGAGGGATCCGGCGTCCGGTGGGCTGTCGGTGGCGGTCACCCCTGCACCCTCCGTCGCGCGCGGCCCGGTGTCGAGTCCGGGACGGCACCCCGCGCCCCGATCACGGGGCACCTCATCCGCCCTGCCAGGGTGCTCGCGTGACGGTCCCGGACCCCGGCCCCGATGACGCCGTGCCCGCGTGGCTCGCCGCGCACGCGCGCCCGGTGGGCGTGCCCGACGACGACCCCGAGGGCGACGACGGCGTCACGGCCTGGGTGCGGGCGGTCGCCGGCGGGCGGGTCGTCGCGCTCGGACCGACCGTGGCCGGCACCCGCGAGCTCGCGCAGCTGGCCGGCCGCGTCCTCGGGGGCCTGGTGGCCCAGCCGGGCGTGGGCACGCTCGCGCTGCAGACCCCGGAGTCCGCGACCACCGCGCTCGACGACCACGTGCGCCGCGGGACGGGCAGCGCCTCCGCGGTGCTCGACCTGCTGGGCTCGTGGAGCTGGAACACCCGCGAGGTGCTCGACGTCGTCCGCCGGCTCGCCGAGGACCCCCGACCGGTGCGCGTCGCCGGGGTCGACCCCCGGCACCCCGCAGCTGCCGTCCGCGTCGTCGGCCGCTTTCTGCGCACCGCGGCGCCCGACGTGCTACCGGCCGTGGCCGACACCCTCGCCGACCTCGCTCTCGGGCGCGGCGACGAGACCGCGCGGGTCGCCGTCGACCGGGTGCAGGCGCGGCTCGACCAGGACGCGCCCGCGCTGATGGCGGCGACGTCGCCGGAGCGGTACGCCGAGGCCGTGCGCCACGCCGGCTTCCTGGCCCGGGCCGCCGAGCTCGTCGCCACCCCGCGGGAGCGGGCCGACGCGGTGGCGGGCCGGCTCATGGCCGAGGCGGTGCTCGAGGCCCTCGACGCCGCGGCGCCGGACGGGCGGGTCGTGCTGTGGGCGCATGCCGACCACGTCGTGGCCCGCGACGACCCGCCGAGCCTCGGCGCGCACCTGCGCGAGCGTCTCGGCGACGGCTACCGCGCCCTGCTGCTCACCGCGGGCACGGGCACCACGCGCGCGATCCGCCGGCGGCGCCTGTTCGGGCCCGCGCGCACGCCCTCGACCCACCGTCTCGGCGCCCCGCGGGCCGACGCGCTCGAGTCCGTGCTGCTGCCCGACGGGACGCGTGACCACGTGCTCGACCTTCGGGTCCCGGACGTTCCGCCCGCCGTGGCCGCGTGGGCGGACGCGACGCTGCCGCGACGCTCGGTGGGCGACGAGGTGTCGACCGCGGCGCCCGCGACGGCGGTCGTGCCCTGCCGCCCGGGCGCGGAGCTGGACGCGATCGCGGTCGTGCGCACGGTCCACCCGGCCTGGGCGCGCTGACCCGCTCAGCCGCGGGCGGCGAGCACCGCCCGTCCCCGCGGGGAGAGCTCGTAGCCGACCGGCAACGAGTGGGTCAGGCCCAGCGCCTTGAGGCGGCGCACGTCCGCCTTGAACGGGGCGGTCTCGCGGCCGAAGGACGCGGCGAGGTCGGGGGCGCGCACGGCGGGACGCTCGGCGATCGCCGCGAGCGTCGACCACGCCCACGGGCCGTGCCCGCTGCGGGCGTCCATCGCATCGAGGCGCCGGCACACCGCCTCGAGCTCGTCGCCGTCCGGCACGGTGGCGGCGAGCTCGGTGCGCGGGTCGGGCTCCTCGAGCGGGTGGAAGCGCACGCGGTAGAGCTGCGCGTCCTCCGCGGCATGCCGGCCGACCTCGGTGAGCAGGGCCTCGACCGAGTCGAACCCGGCGCGACGGGCGTCGTCGGGGGAGAGGTCGCCGGGCTCGACGACGTCGACCTCGTCGATCTGCAGCCGCCCCACCGCCGTGCGGTACGGCCGGCCCGGCCGGACCTGGGCGCGCCGCCATCGCCGGAAGGTCAGGTCGACCTCGCCGCGCGCGATCGGCTCGGCGAAGCGCAGCGCGAACAGCACGGGCTCAGGCCGAGCCGACGCTGGCGGCCAGGAACACGAAGAACAGCAGCCAGCCGAGGAGCGGGATGTAGCCGAGCACCAGGCCCGCGATGGTCATGCCGTGGCCCGCCTGCTGCCCGGTGCTCGTCTCGCGCCACGCGAGGTGCCCGCAGATGACGGCGCCGATCGACGCGAGCCCGGCGGTGAAGAACCCGAGGATGCCGCACACCAGCGCCGCGATGGCCAGGCCCGACGTCGGGCGACCGGGTGGGTAGCCGGGCGCGTAGCCGCCGGGCGCATGGCTGCCGGGCGCGTAGGGAGACGCGCCGTACGCGCCGGAGCCGTAGGGGCTCGGAGCGTAAGGGCCCTGTCCGTACTGGGCCTGGGTGTACGGGTCCTGTCCGTACTGGCCCTGTCCGTACTGGCCCTGTCCGTACTGGCCCTGTCCGTACTGGCCCTGTCCGTACGGGGCGGCGCCGTACGGAGAGCCGGCACCATAGGTGTCCGAGGACGGCGCGGGCGTCGCGTACGGGTTCGCGTCGGAGGAGCCGGAGATGTACTGCCCGGCGTCGTACCGCCCGGGGTCGTCCTGCCCGGCGCCCGACGGGCCCTCGTACTGGCTCGGGCCGTACGGGCTCGCGCCGTACGGGCCCGGCGCCTCAGGTGCGCCGGTGTACGGAGCGGGCGAGCCCTCCTCTGCGGATCCGGGGGCGTAGGGGCTCGGGCCGGACGGCGACGTGCCGGGCTCGGAGCGCTCGCCGGACTCCGAGGTCGACGAGTCGCGCGGCGGTTCCCACGGCGAGTTCACGAGCCGGACCGTACCGGGACCGAGGTGACGTAGTGTCAAGATCGCATCGAGACGGACATGGCCTCGTCGTGGTCTCGTCGTCGCTGGTGGGTGGTCG
>NZ_QEKW01000018.1 GCF_003096675.1 Actinomycetospora cinnamomea
CCAGCTTGTCGTGCCCACCCAGCACAATCCAGCCATCACCGGCCACCGAGCCGCGCAACGATCACCAACGTCAAGATCACGAAAGATCCGGGCTAGCCGCCGTAACGCCGGTGGCGGCGCGAGTAATCGCGCAGCGCCCGCAGGAAGTCGATGCGACGGAATTGTGGCCAGAGGGCCTCGGTGAAGTAGAACTCCGAGTGCACCGACTGCCACATCAGGAATCCGGACAGCCGTTGTTCTCCCGACGTGCGGATGACGAGATCCGGGTCCGGCTGGCCCGAGGTGTAGAGGTGCTCGGCGATGTGGTCGACGTCGAGGACCTCGGCGAGCTCCTCGATCGACGTGCCCGCCTCGGCGTGGCGCAGCAGCAGCTTGCGCACGGCGTCGGCGATCTCCTGGCGCCCGCCGTAGCCGATGGCGACGTTGACCTGCATGCCGTCGCGGCCCGCGGTGCTGCCCGCGGCGGCCTCGACGCGCTCGGCGATCCGCCGCGGCAGCGCGTCCGGGTTGCCGACGACCCGCAACCGCCACCGGCGGTCCGGGGCCGCGAGCTCCTCGACCGCCCCGGCGATGATCTCGAGGAGCTGGTCGAGCTCCGCGGCGGGCCGGTCGAGGTTGTCGGTCGAGAGCAGGAACAGGGTGACGACCTCGACCCCCGCCTCCTGGCTCCAGTCGAGCAGGTCGACGATCTTGGCCGCGCCCGCGCGGTGGCCCTCGCTGGGGTCGGCCAGCCCGACCTCCCGGGCCCAGCGCCGGTTGCCGTCGAGGATCACCCCGATGTGGCGGGGCGGCGCGCTCGTCGCGCCGCGGCGGCGCAGCCGCCGCTCGTAGAGCGAGTAGGCGACCCGGCGCAGATCGTCCCGGATTCTCACGGCGAACCACGCTAGCCGGTGGCCGGTCGGCGGCGGACCCCCGTGACGGGCCGGTGACGGTCCCGGGACGCCGGAGCGAACGCCGTCACGGTCGGCCGACGATCGCCCGAGCCCGACCTAGGGTGGGAGCCGTGACCCTCATCGACCCCCTCGCCGAGCCGGCTCCGGTCAAGCCGCGCCTGCGGGGCTGGCTTCACCTGTGGTCGTTCGTGGTGGCCGTCGCAGCCGGGATCACGCTGGTGTCACTGGCCGCGGCGACGGTGTCGGCGGAGGCCGCGGCGGCCGTCGCCGTGTACTCGCTGACCGTCTGCGGCGTGTTCGGGATCAGCGCGCTCTACCACCGCCGGACGTGGGTGACCGCACGCGCCCGGACGCTGATGAAGCGCCTCGACCACGCGATGATCTTCATCTTCATCGCGGGCACCTACACGCCGTTCGCGGTGCTCGCGATGCCGCCGCGGACCGGGGCGATCGTGCTGGCCGTCGTCTGGGCCGGCGCGCTCGGCGGGGTCGCGCTGAAGATGGCGTGGCCGCACGCCCCGCGGTGGGTCGGGGTGCCGTTCTACCTGGCCCTGGGGTGGGTCGCGGTGTTCGTGCTGCCCGACCTGCTCCACCGCGGGGGTGTGGCCGCCCTCGTGCTGCTGATCGTCGGCGGCGCCTTCTACAGCCTCGGCGCCGCGTTCTACGCCCTGCGCCGCCCGGTCGGCTGGCCGGCGACGTTCGGCTATCACGAGTTCTTCCACGCCGCGACGATCGTCGCCGCCGCGTGCCACCACGTGGCGATCTGGCTGGTGCTCTACGCCTGAGGGCGGCGCCCCGGATGATCGGCGGGATCAGCCCTGGGGCGGGACGCCGTCGCCGCTCCCCTGGTCCGGGGTGTCGGTGTCCGAGGCGCCGGACGTGTCGGTGTCGTCGAGCACCGGCCCGCGGGCCCGCAGGTCGTCCACGGCGCTCATGGCGCCCCGCAGCTCGTCCAGCCAGGTGCTCGCGTGCTCGCCGACCAGGGCCACGGCCCAGGCCAGGGCGTCCGAGCGCGACCGGGCGACGCCCGCGTCCACCAGGGTGTCGAGCACGAGCCGCTCGGGCTGGCGCAGCCGCGTCATCACGGGCACCGACAGCGTCGTGAACAGCTCCTCGACGTCGCCGATGCGGGCGCCCCAGGCGACCTTGCGCCCGTAGCGGTGCTCGGCCTGGCGCGCGACCTCCATGCGCTCGCCGCGCGTCTCCTCGCGGAAGCGCTCGATGCGCCCGTGCGCGGCCGCTGCGCGCGCCGCCTCGTCGGTGCCCTCGTCGAGGGTCGGCGCCGGGAGCTCGCCGACCACGAGGATCTCCTCCCGGTCGACGGTGACCGTCGGCGCGCCCGTGAACCAGCCGTCGGGCAGGCGCCCGGCGAGCCAGCCGGCGAGGTCGTCGGTGCCGGGCAGGTCGGTCGGGACGCGCCCGCCGCCACGCCGCCCCGGACCGCCGCGTCCCGGCCGTCCCCGGTGTCCACCACGTCCCACCATCATGGCCGTCTCCTTCGCGTGTTGCTGTGCTTACAGCATTACACGGTTGGTGGGTGCGTGGTGTTCACCCGCGGCGAAAGAGCCGCGTGATCAACGGGGAGTTCGCGCGCGTAGAGGCAGCGAACAGCACGTTCGCTGCATCAGGAGGGCTCAGCGGGCGAGGGCCGCCGCGAGGTCGTCGGTGGCCGTGCGGGGGCGGTCGCAGACGAAGCCGCGGCAGACGTAGGCGGCGGGGGCGCCGGCGACGAGCGGGCGCCCGGCGAGCAGCGGCACGCCCTCGGCGTCGGGCTCCCCCGCGACGACGACGGACCCGCCGGGGGCGTGCCGGCGCGCGGTCTCGGCGAGGCGCTCGCGGCCCGCCCGGCCCTCGGTGCCGTCGTCGGAGACGACGGCGACCTGCAGCGGGCCGTGCGCGGCGGTGTCGGCGACCGCGAGCCACCAGCCGGCGAACCGCGCGTGGCGGGCGAGCAGGCCGCCGACCGACGCGACCGCCGCCTCGGCGAGCTCGCGGTAGCGGCCCGACGCCTCGGGCTCGACGAGCACCGACGCGGTGAGCAGGGCGCCCGCGAGCAGCGAGGACCCGCACGGCGTGGCCCCGTCGGTGACCTCGCGGGGGCGGGTCACGAGGGCCTCGGCGTCGTCGGCGGTGTCCCAGAACCGCCCGGTTGGGGCGCCGTCGTCGTCGGTCTCGGCGAAGTGGGCGAGCGTGGTCTCGAGCAGGGTGCGGGCCTCGGCCAGCCAGCGGGCCTCGCCGGTGGCCTGGTGCAGGGCCAGCAACGCCTCCGCGAGGGCGGCGTGGTCCTCGAGCACCGCGGGCGCGTCGCCGACCACGCCGTCGCGGGAGGTCCGGCGCAGGCGCCCGTCGACGACGTGCACGCGCAGCAGCAGCGAGGCGGCGCGCCGGGCGGCGGCGAGCCACTCGCTGCGGCCCAGGGCCGCCGACGCCTCGACCAGCGCGGTGATGCCCAGGGCGTTCCAGGCGACCACGACCTTGTCGTCGCGCTCGGGCTGCGGGCGGCGCGCCCGCGCCGCGAGCAGGGCCTTGCGCACGGCCTGCCAGCGGCCCGCATCGTCGGGGTCGGCCGGCATCCGGAGCGTGGAGCGGTCGCCGGAGAAGGTGCCGACCGGGCCGACGCCCAGCAGCGCCGCCGCCCACGCCGCGTCGTCGGGGCCGAGGACCTCCGCGAGCTCGTCCGGGCTCCACACGTAGGTCGAGCCCTCCTCCCCGGCCGCGTCGGCGTCGAGCGCGGAGGCGAAGCCGCCGTCGGAGGTGCGCAGGTCGCGCAGGAGGAACGCCGCGGTCATGTCGGTGACGCGGGCGGCGGACCCGGAGCCGGTGAGCCGCGCGAGGTGGGCGTAGACGCGCAGGAGCTGCACGTTGTCGTAGAGCATCTTCTCGAAGTGCGGCACGGTCCACGTCGCGTCGACCGAGTAGCGGGCGAAGCCGCCCGCGAGCTGGTCGAACACCCCGCCGCGGGCCATCGCCTCGGCGGTGATCTCGGTCATCGCCAGCGCGTCGGAGTCGCCGGTGCGCTCGTGGTGGCGCAGCAGGAACTCCAGCACGGCCGACGGCGGGAACTTCGGCGCGCCCCCGAAACCGCCGTGCTCCTCGTCGAAGTCGCGTGTCAGCGCGACGACCGCGCCGGCCAGGGTGTCGTGGTCGACCCCCGCCGCGGGCAGCGAGCGCGACACCGACGACAGGCGCCGGGTGATCGAGCGGGCGGCGTCGCGCACGCGCTCGCCGTCGGAGGTCCACGCCCGGACCACGGCCCCGAGCAGCTGCGTGAACGAGGGCATCCCGCCGTACGGCCGGGCGGGGTAGTAGGTGCCGCAGTGGAACGGGTCGCCGTCGGCGGTGAGGAAGCAGGTCATCGGCCAGCCGCCCTGGCCGGTCATGGCCTGGGTGGCCTCCATGTAGACCGCGTCGACGTCCGGGCGCTCCTCGCGGTCGACCTTGATCGCCACGAAGTGCTCGTTGACGTACGCGGCGACCTCGGGATCCTCGAACGACTCGTGCGCCATGACGTGGCACCAGTGGCAGGCCGCGTAGCCCACCGACAGCAGCACCGGGACTTCCCGGCGCCGCGCCTCGGCGAACGCCGCCTGCGACCAGGGCTGCCAGTCGATGGGGTTGTCGGCGTGCTGTCGCAGGTAGGGGCTGGTGGAGCCGGCGAGCCGGTTGGCCATGACCGGATCGTCGCAGTCGGGAAAGGTCAGGGCGACCCGGCGCCCGGCGGTGCGTCCGTCCGGTCCACGCCCCGTTGCGCCGACCGCCCACCCGGCGTCTGATCGCCGTCCGCGGACGCGGCGTCCTCGTCGCTCGGGGTGCCGTCCGGCGTGTCGCCGGGGGTGTCGAACGACTCCGGCACGTTGCGCAGGCGCTTGGTCATCGACCGGATCAGCAGCGCCGTCGCCAGCCCGAGCAGCAGGATGACGACGAGCGCGATCGGCGACGTCTTGCCGAACTCCTCGCCGCGTTCGGCTCCGGGCGGCGCGGGGGGCGGCGCCGGCACCGACAGCGGCAGCAGCGTCCACCAGACGGCGAGCGGGGTCATGCGCCCACCCGCTCGCGCACGCCGGCGAACAGGTCGTCACCGGGCGCGGCGTTGGTCTCCTCGGTGTCGACGATCGAGCGCGCCAGCTCGTAGTCCTCGGTGGGCCACACGCGCTGCTGCAGCTCGAGCGGCACCGCGAACCACCGCGACGTGGGGTCGATCTGCGTGGCGTGCGCACGCAGGGCGTCGTCACGCACCGAGAACCACTCGCCGCAGGCCACCCGCGTGGTCACCCGCGCGCCGTTGTCCGGGCGCGAGTCGTCCCACTTCTCGAGCCACTCCGCGTAGGGCGACTCCATCCCGGCCTCGAGCATGGCCTCGTGGAAGGCGAGCACGCGCGCCTTGGAGAACCCGTGCGAGTAGTAGAGCTTGAGCGGCTGCCACGGCTCGCCGGCCTCGGGGAACCGGTCGGGGTCGCCCGCGGCCTCGAACGCGGCCACCGACACCTCGTGGCAACGGATGTGGTCGGGGTGCGGGTAGCCGCCGTTCTCGTCGTAGGTGACGAGGACGTGCGGGCGGAACTCGCGGACCACCCGGACCAGGGCCTCGGTGGGCACCTCGAGCGGCTCGAGCGCGAAGCAACCCGGCGGCAGCGGGGGCTTCGGGTCGCCCTCGGGCAGGCCCGAGTCGACGAAGCCGAGCCACCGGTGCGCGACGCCGAGGATCTCCGCGGCGCGGGCCATCTCGCGGCGGCGCGTGCCCGGCATGTCCGCGTGGACCTCGGGGATGTCCATCGCGGGGTTGAGGATGCTGCCCGCCTCCCCGCCCGTGCAGGTGACGACCATGACCTCGACGCCCTCGCTGACGTAGCGCGCGCAGGTGGCGGCACCCTTGCTGGACTCGTCGTCGGGGTGGGCGTGCACCGTCATGAGGCGCAGCGGCTGGTCGTGGTGGAGTGCGCTCATCGTCTGTCCGGAGCCGTCCTCGTGCGTCGTTCTCGGGTCGTCCTGGGTCCGTGCGCGGGTCGGTGCGCGGGGTCGTGCCGGGGAACCCTGCAGTGCAACGCCCCCGCCCTCCTCCATCATCCCCGCCACCCCCGACAGCCTGCCGCGGCCCGCCGCCGGCTCCCGGTCCGAGATCTCCGTCGGGGCGCCCTCCGGCGGAGAAAGCGCAGGTGGGCAAGGCCCTTCACCGCCACCTCATCCTGACCTCCGCACGCTCGGACGGGTTCCACACGGCCCTGCGCGTGTTACCGTGGGGCGACACGGCCCGCATGCCGCGGGCCGTGTTTTTCCGTCTGTGGCCCCCGGGCCGCCGACACCGCCCACCCCGGCGCGGTGTCACCAGTGCCCGCGAGGAGAGCAGGCCACCGACCCGCGCAGCGCGGGCCCGGACCTCCGAGGAGTTGATCACCGTGACCGAGACGCAGACGCAGGTGACCTGGCTGACCCAGGACGCGCACGACCGTCTGAAGGCCGAGCTCGACGACCTCGTCGCCCAGCGTCCCGTGATCGCGCAGAAGATCAACGCCGCGCGCGAGGAGGGCGACCTCAAGGAGAACGGCGGCTACCACGCCGCCCGCGAGGAGCAGGGCGTCATGGAGGCGCGCATCCGGCACCTCCAGGAGCTGCTGCACACCGCGAAGGTCGGCGAGACGCCAACCGAGAGCGGCACCGCCGTGCCCGGCACCGTGCTCACCGTGCGGTTCGAGGGCGACGACGACACCGAGACGTTCCTGCTGGGCTCCCGCGAGGAGGGCGCCCACGGCGAGCTCGAGGTCTACTCCCCCAACTCCCCGCTCGGCTCCGCGCTGCTCGGCGCGAAGGCCGGCGACACCGTGAGCTACGACCTCCCCGACGGCGGGTCCATGCAGGTCACGCTGATCTCGGCGGAGCCGTACCGCCCCTGAGGGGGTGACCGGGGGCGCTACTCCGCCGCCACGTCGTAGCCCGCCACCGCCAGTTCCGCGAGGATCGCCGCCCGGTGGTCGTGGCCCCGCGCCTCGAGCGTGAGGGCCACGTCCACCGTGCCGGGCACCGGTCCCGGTCCCGAGCCCGACGCGGTGAGCCGGCGGTGCTCGACGTCGACCACGTTCCCGCCCGCGCGTCCCACGAGCCTCAGGACGTCGGCGAGGTAGCCGGGTCGGTCGGGGAGCCGCACGCGCAGCGCGGCGTAGCGGCCGGCGGCCACGAGGCCCCGGCGTACCAGGTCGACCAGGAGCACCGGGTCGACGTTGCCGCCGGACACCACGGCCACGAGGGGAGCGGGCCAGCGTCCCGGGTACTCGGCCACCGCGGCCGCGGCCGCCGCTCCGGCCGGCTCGACCAGCAGCTTGTCGCGCTCGAGGCAACGGAGCACCCCGCGGGCCAGGGCCTCCTCGTCCACGGTGACGATCTCGTCCACCAGCGCCCGGACGTGCGCGAACGTCACGTCGCCCGGCCGGGAGACCGCGATGCCGTCGGCGATCGTCGCGCCCGCGACGCCCGTCGGGGCGCCCGCGGCCAGCGACGGCGGCCACGCGGCGAGCCCCGCGGCCTGCGCCCCGACCACCCGCACCCCGGCGGGGACGCACGCCGCGGCGATGCCCGCGAGCAGCCCGCCGCCGCCCGTGCACACCACCACGGTGGCGACCTCGGGCACCTGCTCGAGGATCTCCAGCCCCACCGTGCCCTGCCCGGCGACGATGTCCGGGTGGTCGAACGGGTGGATCAGCACCGCCCCGGTGCGCGCGGCGAAGTCGGTGGCGGCCGTGAACGTCTCGTCCAGCGAGTCGACGAGCTCCACCTGCGCGCCGTACTCGCGCGTGGCCTCCACCTTGGGCAGCGGCGCCCCGGCCGGCATGAACACCGTCGCCCGCGTGCCCAGCAGCTGCGCCGCCAGGGCCACGCCCTGCGCGTGGTTGCCGGCGCTGGCCGCGACGACGCCCGCGGCACGCTCGTCGGCGGTGAGCCGCTGGATGCGCCGGTACGCGCCGCGGATCTTGAAGCTGCCCGCGCGCTGGAGGTTCTCGCACTTGAGCAGGACGGGTCCGTTCACCGCCTCCTCGAGCACCCGCGACGGCGTCACCGGCGTCTCGCGGACCACCCCGGCCAGCGCCGCCCGGGCGGCCTCGATGTCGTCCCGTCCCACCAGCTCCACGCCCCCGATCCTGCCGTGCCTCCCCGACGAACGGACCGACGAGTGGGCCGATGAGCGGAACGGGGCGGGGTCGGCGGTGCGTGGCGCGACCGGTCGTCGCTCCGGCGCGGACGCCGGTCGCCCGATGGTGCGCGTCCCGGGTCGTCGCCGCGGACGCCGGTAGCCTCGTGGGGAGAGCGTGAGGTGAAGGGGTGGGAGTGGTGGTCACGGCCGGCCCGGAGTCGCGAGTGCCGCGCGGTTCGCGCGCTGCCCGCGCTCTCCCGCTCGTCCTCGCCGCGCTGCTGGCGGTCGCGGCGCTGGGCACCGTCGGCTCGGCGGGTTGCGACGACCCGGGCTACTACGTGAGCACCCCCGAGGGCGACGTCGCCCTCGTCGGCGGCTGCCTCGCACCCGGCGAGCTCGACCCGCTCGAGACCGACCCCGTCGCCCACGACCCGATGGCTCGCCGCGGGTAGTCCCGCCGCGCCAGGATCGCGGCGTGACCGCATCGACGTTCGACCCCCGCGCCCTGCTCGCCGAGAGCCGTCTCGGGGTCCTCGCCACGATCAGGACGAACGGGCTCCCCCAGCTCTCGCCCGTCATGCCCTTCTACGACCGCGACGCCGACACGCTCTCGGTGTCGATGACCGAGGGCCGCGCCAAGACCGCCAACCTGCGCCGCGACCCGCGTGCGGCGCTCGAGGTCACCAGCGCCGACGGCTGGTCCTGGGCCACCGCCGAGGGGCCGGTGACGCTGACCGGGCCGGGAGACGACCCGCACGGTCCCGAGGTGGAGGCCCTCGTCGCCTACTACCGCCGGGCGGCCGGCGAGCACCCCGACTGGGACGACTACCGGGCGACGATGGTGTCCGACCGCCGCGTGCTCATGGTCATGACCGTCGAGCACGTCTATGGCGCGCGGCTGGGCTGAGGGCCCTACCGCTGAGACCCCTACTTCAGGGCGTCGAGCGCCTGCCGCACGTCGTCGACGAGGTCCTCGACGTCCTCCAGGCCCACCGAGAGGCGCACGAGGTCGGCGGGCACCTCGAGCAGGGACCCGGCCGCCGAGGCGTGGGTCATGGCGCCCGGGTGCTCGACGAGCGACTCCACGCCGCCCAGCGACTCGGCGAGGGTGAACACCCGGGTGGCCGCACAGAACGCCCTCGCGGCCTCCTCGCCGCCGGCGACGCGCGCCGAGACCATGCCGCCGAATCGGCGCATCTGCTTGGCCGCCACCTCGTGCCCGGGGTGGTCGGCGCGGCCCGGGTAGAGCACGGCGGTGACCGCGGGGTGCGCGGCGAGGGCGTCGGCGACGCGCTCGGCGTTGTCGCTGTGGCGCTCCATGCGCACCGCGAGGGTCTTGAGCCCCCGTTGGGTGAGGAAGGCGTCGAACGGCGAGGGCACCGCGCCCATCCCGTTCTGCATGCGCCCGAGCGTCGCGTCGAGCTCGGCGTCGTCGGTGACCACGGCCCCGCCGACGACGTCGGAGTGACCGCCCAGGTACTTGGTCGTCGAGTGCACGACGGCGTGCGCGCCGAGCGCGATCGGCGTCTGCAGGTACGGCGAGGCGAAGGTGTTGTCCACGACCAGCAGGAGGTCGTGCTCGCGGGCCAGCCCGCCGAGCGCCGCGATGTCGGCGATGCCCAGCAGCGGGTTGGTCGGCGTCTCGCACCACAGCACGCGGGTGGTCGGCCGGACCGCCGCGCGCACGGCGTCCGGGTCGGCGGTGTCGACGGCGGTGTATTCGACACCCCAGTCGGCGTAGACCGTCGAGATCAGCCGGTAGGTGCCGCCGTAGGCGTCGAGCGGGATGAGCACGTGGTCGCCGGGGCGCAGGACGCCGCGCAGCAGCGCGTCCTCGGCCGCCATGCCGGACGCGAACGCCCGGGCGTGGCGCGCCCCCTCGAGCGAGGCGAGGGTGGTCTCCAGCGCGGTGCGCGTGGGGTTGCCGGTGCGCGCGTACTCGTAGCCCGCGCGCAGGCCGCCGACGCCGTCCTGGGCGAACGTCGAGGTGGCGAAGATGGGCACGACCACCGAGCCCGTCGTCGGGTCGGGCTCCTGGCCGTCGTGCAGGGCGCGGGTGGAGAAACCGCCGGATCCGCTCACCTCGCCCAGGGTACGAGCGGCTCACTGGCCCCCGTCGTGCCACCCGCCCGTGGCCAGGAACTCCAGGACGTCGGCCCGCGTGACGATGCCCGCCGGCCGCCCGTCGACGATGACGAGCGCGCCGTCGCCCCCGCGCAGCGCGTCCATCGCCTTCGACAGCGGCTCGGTGCCGCCGAGGGTGGGCAGCGGGTCGGACAGGTGCGCCTCGACGGGGTCGGTGAGCGCGGCCCTGCCGTTGAACAGCTTGTCGAGCAGGTCGCGGGTCGTCACCGCGCCCCGCACCTCGGCCGCCATCACCGGCGGCTCGGCCTTGACGATCGGCATCTGCGAGACCCCGAACTCGCGCATGATCGACACCGCGTCGGAGACCGTCTCGTTCGGGTGACCGTGCACGAGGTCGGGCATCGAGCCGTCCTTGCGACGCAGCACGTCACCGACGGTCCACTCGGCGTTGTTCGGGGTCAGGAAGCCGTACGAGGCCATCCAGCCGTCGTTGAACACGGTGGACAGGTAGCCGCGCCCGCCGTCGGGCAGCAGCACCACGACGACGTCGTCCGGACCCGCCTGCTCGGCGACCTTCGCCGCCGCGCACACCGCCATCCCGCAGGAACCGCCGACGAGCAGGGCCTCCTCGCGGGCCAGGCGGCGCGTCATGTGGAAGGAGTCGCCGTCGGGCACGGCGATGATCTCGTCGGGGACACCCCGGTCGTAGGTGGTGGGCCAGAAGTCCTCGCCGACGCCCTCGACGAGGTAGGGACGCCCGTCGCCGCCGGAGTAGACCGAGCCCACCGGGTCGGCACCGACGATGCGCACGCGTCCGTCCGAGACGTCCTTGAGGTAGTGCCCGGTACCCGAGATAGTGCCACCGGTGCCGACGCCGGCCACGAAGTGGGTGATGCGCCCCTCGGTCTGCTCCCAGATCTCCGGGCCGGTGGAGGCGACGTGCGACGCCGGGTTCGCCGGGTTGGCGTACTGGTTGGGCTTCCAGCCGCCGGGCGTCTCCCGGGCGAGGCGGTCGGAGACCGAGTAGTAGGAGTCGGGGTGCTCGGGGGCCACGGCGGCCGGGCACACCACCACCTCGGCGCCGTAGGCGCGCAGGGTGTCGCGCTTCGCCGGGCTGACCTTGTCGGGCACGACGAAGATGCAGTGGTAGCCCCGCTGCTGGGCGATGATCGAGAGCCCGATGCCCGTGTTGCCCGACGTCGGCTCGACGATCGTGCCGCCGGGCCGCAGCTCCCCCGAGGCCTCGGCCGCGTCGATCATCCGCTCGGCGATGCGGTCCTTCACGCTGCCGCCGGGGTTGAGGTACTCGACCTTGGCGAGCACCAGCGGGGCGTCGGGACCGGTCGGCACGACGTTGTTGAGCCGGACCAGCGGCGTGTTGCCGACGAGGTCGGCGACGTGCTCGACGTAGCGCATGCCACCATCCTCCGGCTTCGCGGCCCGCCGCGCCGCCCGCCCCCTCGCTCGTGCGGGGGATCACGTCGCCGGACGCACGGAGGGCGCGCGGTCGTGGCGTCGGTCGTAGTGTCGGTGCATGGTCGACCCTGGCCGCGAGGCCGTCATCGTGTCCGCCGTCCGCTCGCCGATCGGCCGCGCCCGCAAGGGCTCCCTGGCCACGCTGCGACCCGACGACCTCACCGCCCAGGTGGTGCGCGCCGCCCTCGACGCGGTGCCGGCCCTCGACCCCATGGAGGTCGAGGACCTGCTGCTCGGCTGCGGGCTGCCCGGCGGCGAGCAGGGCCACAACCTCGCGCGGATCGTGGCCGTCGAGCTCGGGATGGACACGCTGCCCGGCGCGACGATCACGCGCTACTGCTCGTCGTCGCTGCAGACCGCGCGGATGGCGGCGCACGCGATCCGCGCCGGGGAGGGCGACGTCTTCCTCGCCGGCGGCGTCGAGACCGTCTCGCGGTTCGACAAGGGCAACTCCGACTCGCTGCCCGACACCCACAACCCCCTCTTCGCCGACGCCGAGCACCGCACCGCCGAGGTGGCCGCGGCCGGCGCGTCCGAGTGGCACGACCCGCGCGACGACGGCCTGCTGCCCGACCCCTACATCGCCATGGGCCAGACCGCCGAGAACGTCGCGCTGCGCGAGGGCGTGAGCCGCGAGGAGATGGACCGGTACGCGCTGCGCTGCCAGCAGCTCGCCGCCGAGGGCTGGCAGAACGGGTTCTGGGAGCGCGAGATCACACCGGTCACGCTGGCCGACGGCTCGGTCGTGTCCCGCGACGACAGCCCGCGCCCCGACACCACGTTCGAGGGGCTGCAGTCCCTCAAGCCCGTGTTCCGCCCCGACGGCCGGATCACCGCCGGCAACGCGTGCCCGCTCAACGACGGCGCCGCGGCCCTGGTGATCATGTCCGCCGAGCGCGCCGAGGCGCTCGGCATCACCCCGCTCGCACGCATCGTCTCCACCGCCGTCAGCGCCCTGTCCCCGGAAATCATGGGGCTCGGGCCGATCGAGGCGTCCGCCCGCGCCCTGGCCCGGGCGGGGCTCACCGTGCACGACGTCGACCTGGTGGAGATCAACGAGGCCTTCGCCGCCCAGGTCATCCCCTCGGCCCGCGGGCTGGGCATGGACGAGGACGAGATGGAGGGCAAGCTGAACCGCCACGGCGGCTCGATCGCCGTCGGCCACCCGTTCGGCATGACGGGCGCGCGCATCGCCACGACGCTGATCAACGGCCTGCGCACCCGCGACGCCACCCTGGGCCTCGAGAGCATGTGCGTCGGCGGCGGGCAGGGCATGGCGATGGTGCTCGAGCGCCTGAGCTGACCCACCCCGCACCCGGCGGGGTCGCGTGGCTCGGCGGGGTGGTGGGAGCGAGGGTCACCTCCGCTCCGTGGGACGCACCCAGGGACGCCCTCGCGGCGCGGCCCGCGCTCGGCGTCGGCGCGAGCGTGTGGAGCGAGGGTCACCTCCGGTGCGTGGGACGCACCCAGGGACGCCCTCGCTGCACCGTCGGGGCAGGGCGAGGGAGCGCGACGGAACCGTCAGGACCGGGGCGCCGTCGAACCCCGTGTGAGCCGTCGTCGCAACATCGACTGGGTCGCCGTCCAGCAAGCGGCCCTCCACGACCAGATCCGTCACGCCGATCTCCTCGAGCTCGGGGTCCTGTCGAGCACCATCGCCCGCAAGGTGCAGGCGAAGGTCTGGGGCCGGAGCGCGTTCGGCGTGATCTCCCTGAGCGGTCCGCCGCGCACGCGGGACCAGGAGCTGGCCGCCGCCGTGCTGTACGGCGGACCCGGCGCCGTCCTGTCGGGCGCGGCCGCGGCGCGCCTCCACGGACTCGAGCGTCTGCCCCAGGAGGCCGAGGGCACCGCGCTGGTGCTCGTCGAGCACGGGCGCCACCGCGTGTCGCGCGGTCCGATCACCGTCGAACGCACCCACCGGGTCCCCGAGGCCCAGCTCGTCAGGGATCTGCCGGTGGCGCCCCTCCCCCGTGCCGTGGTCGACGCCGCACGCCGTCTCGGCGACACCGACGCCATCCGCGCCCTGCTCGCCGAGGCGGTCCAGCGCCGCCTCACGACCCCGCGGGAACTGCGATCCGAGCTCGAGGAGGGCTGTGGGCGCGGGACGGCGCGGGTACGCCCGGTGCTCACCGAGATCGAGGACGGGGTGCGCTCGGTCCCCGAGGCGTGGGCGCGGACTCTCGCCGCCTCGATCCCCGACCTGCCGCCGATGATGTGGAACCGACGGATCGTCACCGCGGACAGGGCGTGGCTCGCCGACCCCGACGGCTGGCTGGACGACGTCGGGCTCGCCTGGGAGATCCACTCCTTCCGCCACCACGCCGACCCCGAGGCGTTCGACGCGACGATGCGGCGCCAGGCACGGATGACGGGCCACGACGTGCACGTCGTGGCCCACACCCCGCGCCAGCTCCGCGACGACCGTGCGCAGGTCGCGCGGATCTCCTCGCCGCTTACGCGGCGGCGTCTGGCCGGCCGCGCCCCGCCGTCCGCGTGCTCCGGACCGCGTGACGCACCGAGTGAGGGGAGCGAGGGCGTCCCTCGCTGCTTCCCACGCACTCAGGGCGTCCCTCGCTCATCCGGCGCGCCGCCTCGCGCACGCAGCCGAGGCGTCCCTTGCTGCCTCCCACGCAGCCAGGGCGTCCCTCGCTGCTCGACCGCGCACCCGGCACCGCGCACCCGGCACCGCGCCGCGCACCCCCGAACACACGACGACCCCTCCCGGCGCTGCCGGGAGGGGTCGTCGGTCGGGTGTCAGCTCACTCGCGGAAGTAACTGAGCAGGCGCAGGATCTCGATGTAGAGCCAGACCAGCGTGGTCATGAAGCCGAAGGCGAGGTACCAGGCGAACCGCGCGGGGACGCCGGCCTTGACCGCCTGGTCGGCCTGGTCGAAGTCGAGCAGCAGCATGAACGCGCCGATCGCGATGCAGACCAGGCTGAAGACGATCGCCAGGGCGCCGCCGTCACGCAGGCCCATGCCGCCGGGGATGAAGAAGCCCGCGACGAGGTTGACCAGCATGAGGATCACGACGCCGATGGCGGCACCGATGACCATCTTGGTCAGCCGGGGCGTCACGCGGATGGCGCCGGTCTTGTACACGACGAGCATGCCGATGAACACGCCGAGCGTGGCCAGGACGGCCTGCGCGCCGATGCCGGCGAAGCTGGAGCCGCCCGGCGAGGTGGCCAGGCCCTGGAAGAGCGCGGTGATCGCACCCAGGGCCATGCCCTCGGCCGCGGAGTAGCCCAGCACCAGCCACTTGTTGGTGCTCTGCTTGAAGATGATGACCAGGGCGAGGACGAGGCCGACGACGAAGCCGACCAGGCCGAGCGCGAGGAACCCGCTCCACGCCGTGAGCACACCCGCCACGAGGGCGAGCGCGATGTTGATGGCGGTCTTCTGGACCACGTCGTCGACGGTGAGCGGCCGGTCGTCCGTCGCCGATGTGGCCGGCGGAGTGCCGCCTCCGCCGAACATGCCTCCGGCACCGGCCATGCCGGCCGGGGCGTCGCCGAACCGCGCGTACCCACCCGGTGAGGTGGGCAGGTTGCGGAACGCCGGGTTGCTGCTGGTGCGCACCTCTCGTCCTCCTCCGTAGCGGAGCCTGACCCGATGGCGGATGTCATCGGCCGGGTCGACCGCGGACTGCTCGTCCACCCGGTGCAACGACCGGCAGGGCGGATCGGTTCCCGCCTGGGTAAAAGCGACTTTACCGGGTTGTGCCGGCGACCGAGCGTGTCCGGTCCGCCCCGTGCTGGGGCTCCTCGGCCACCCTATCCCCCCGATCGGCGGCTCCCGCGGCGTCGGACGTGTCGTCGCGCGAGCAACGGGAACCCGTCCCGGGCAACCCGAACGACCCACCCTCAGGAGGGGCGTCGAGCATGGACTTCGGCAAGATCACGGACAAGGCCAAGGAATGGGCCGGCAAGAACCCGGACAAGGCCGACTCCTACGTCGAGAAGGGCGAGGACTTCGCCAACTCGCGCTTCGCCGGCCAGGAGGGGCAGGTCGACCAGGCCGGCCAGAAGGTCAAGGACTTCCTGCACGACGACCAGCAGCAGCCGGCGGGCCAGGAGGCCCCGCCGCCCCCGCCCGGCGAGGAGCCCCCGCCGCCGCGCCCGTGACCCACGGGGAACATGACCACTCGGCCCGGCCCGTCATCCGACGGCGCCGGGCCGTGGTGCGTCCGCCGCCGCGGCGGAGGGTGAGAAAAGAAGGGGCGGAGAAGGGGCCCTCAGGCGCCGGAGAGCTCGCCGTCGAGGCGGATGGCGAGCAGCACCGCGTCGTCGCGCAGCCCCTCGACGCCGAGCACGCCGAGAAGCTGGTCGCAGAGCTCCTCGACCGGTAGATCGGGCGCCTGACCCGCGAGGGTGTCGGCGATGAGCTGCGTCCGCTCGTCCGGGTCGGTGCCCGGCGCCTCGATGAGCCCGTCGGTGTGCAGGACCAGCAGGTCGCCGGAACCGCACTCCACCGTCGTCTCGTCCCGGGTGATCGCGCGCGTCGCGCCGATCAGCGGCGAGAGGCTGCCCGTCAGCAGCTCGACCGTGCCGTCGGCCGCCCGGCGCAGCAGCGGCGGCGGGTGGCCCGCGTTGGAGTAGCGCAGCATCCACCCGCCGTGCTCGCCGCGCTCGAGGCGCGCGTACACCGCGGTGGCCATCGCCGCCATGCCCAGCCCCTGGACGACGTCGTCGCACCGGTCGACGACGTCGGCCGGCCCGAGGCCCTCCCACGCGTAGGAGCGCAGCACCCCGCGCAGCTCCCCCATCGCCGCGGCGGCCCGCAGGTCGTGCCCCACGACGTCGCCGACGGCCAGACCCACCGCGCCGTCGGGCAGCGGGAGCATGTCGTACCAGTCGCCGCCGACCTGCGCGCCGTCGGTGGCCGCGAGGTAGCGGGACGCGATCGACATGCCCGACATGGCGGGCACCGCGGGCAGCAGGCTGCGCTGCAGCGTCTCGGCCGCCCCGTGCTCGCGGGCGTAGAGCCGCGCATTGTCGACGGCGAGACCGGCGCGGGCGGCGAGGTCGGCGGCCAGGTAGAGGTCGCGCTGCGAGTAGCGGCGCCCGTACGGGAGCTCGGTGCCCAGCGTGAGCGCGCCGAGCACCTGCCCGCGGGCGCGCAGCGGGACCACGATCGCCGACCGCGGCCGCAGCGCCTCGTAGCGGTGCAGCAGGTCGGGCTGCTCCGCGATGCCCGCGGGCCGCACGGGCAGCTCGGGCAGCAGCGACGGGGCGCCGGCGGTGAGCGCCTGGCCGATCGGGTCGCGGCCGTCCTCGGTGGGGCTCACCCACCGGCCCAGCGCGCGGACCTCGTCGAGCTTCGACTCGTCGCGGTGGTTGACCGCAGCCCGGCGCACCGAGCTGTTGTCCTCGACCTCGTCGAGCAGGTCGACGCAGCAGAAGTCGGCCATCGCCGGGACGACGATGCGCGCGAGCGCCGAGGCCACGCCGTTGGTGTCCAGGCTCGCCGACATCGCCGAGGTCGACTCGGTGAGCAGGCGCAGCTGCTCGCGGGTCTCCTCCGCGGCGGCGAGCGCGGCACGACGCTCGTTCTCGACCATGACGCGCTCGGTGACGTCGGACTGCACGCCGACGAAGTTGACGACGCGACCGTCCCCGTCGAGCACCGGGGTGATCGACACCTGGTTCCAGAACGCGGTGCCGTCGCGGCGGTAGTTGAGCAGCACCTCGGTGATCGGGCGCTCCTCGGCCAGCGCGGTGCGGATGCGCGAGATCGACGCCGGGTCGGTGTTCGGGCCCTGCAGGAAGCGGCAGTTGCGCCCGAGGACCTCGTCGAGCTCGTAGCCGGTGAGGCGGGAGAACGCGGGGTTGACCCACACCAGTGGGTTCTGCTCCCGCGAGGGGTCGGAGATCGTGAACGACAGCTCGGTGGCCACGACGGCGCGGTCACGCACCATCTCGAGGTGCCGCTGCGCGCCGGCGCCGGAGAGCTGGAGGAACACGACGAGCGCGAGCCGCCGCTGGTCGGCGTTGACGGCCTCCGACAGCGGGAAGCCGGTGACCCACAACAGACGGCCCTCGGCCTCCTCGCGCTCCTCCTCGCTGGCCTCCGAGCCGCGGCGCGCGGCATCGGCGACCGCGACCGGCTCACCGGAGACCGGGATGCCCTGCGCGACCCGCGACAGCGGCGAGGCGGTGTCGCGCATCGGGCGCCCGGACAGGTCGGTGAGGCCCGCCGCCTCGCTCCAGGCGTCGACGTCGATGGGCAGCGTGGCGCGACCGCCGGTGAGCGCCTGGGCGGAGTCGTTGGCGTAGGTGACCAGGCCCTCGCCGAGGTCGATGAGCGCGACGGCGGCCGGGGCGGTGTGCAGGACCTGCGGCAGGTCGGCCTGGGCGGCCGCGTCGGGATCGACGACGGCGTCGCGCACGCGCTGCGCCTGGGCGGCGTAGTCGCTGTCCAGCTCTGGGGCCTCGGTCGCCACCTCGCCGTGGTCGCCGTTCGTCCTGCCCGTCACCTGACGGAGCCTATCGGCCCCGGGGCGTCATCGACCCGGGTGTGACCCCCCGGCGGGGCGACGGAAGCGGAGCGGCAGCTCCGGTCGGACGACGTGGGGGACGCCGAAGCGCCCGTTCGGGGGGACCTGCTCACACCAGGAAGACCTCACGGGGACCGGGGGCCGAGCCGTCGGGCAGTTCGCGGTCGCGTCCGGGACGGCCACCGAACGCCGCGCTGGCGGCGAGCTTACGGGCCTGGACCGTCTCCGACAGCGCGAGCTGCCGCGCACGCCGCCACGGCACCTCGGCCGACTCCGGACCCGCCCAGCTCCAGGCCTGGTCCAGCCAGCGGACGAGGCGGACGCGGTAGGCCGCGCACACGACCTCCGCGGCACGCCCCGCGGCCTCGTGGTCGTCGTCGCCGTCCCCCGACCAGGGCGCGAGCACGCACAGCCCGTGCGGGTCCTCGACGAACCCGACGATCTCGCTCAGCGCCCCGACCACGTCGGCCTCGCGCAGCGCGAGGCCCCCGTCGGGCAGCCCCAGGCGGTGCCGGCGGACCTCGACCACGCCCAGCGCGCGGTACGCCGCGGCGAGCGCGGCCTCCTCGGCGTCCGCGGGGCACACCGGCTCGACGGCGCCGCGCGGGTCGTCCTCGGCTCCCTCGGCACCGTCGGGGTCGTCGGAGTCGTCGGCGTCGTCGGAGTCGTCGGTGGCGCCGGCACCCTCGAGCCGGGCCAGCACCGAGGCGAGCGTCTCGGGGTCGGTGAGGTCCTCGGGGCGGACCACGAGGTCGGCGGGCCGCTCGTCGGACGTCGTGTCCGGGAGCGCGAGGCCCTCCGGCGGCGTGCAGGTGCGCCCGGGCCCGTCGGTGAGCGCGAGGACGTCCACCGAGGCGTGGCGGGCGGCCAGGCGGCGCAGCAGCCCACCCGCGGCGCGGATCTCGTCGCGGGGGTGCGGCGCGACGACGACCAGCCGCCGGCACGCGCGCAGCGTCAGCGGGCGCAGCCCCTCCAGCTCGCGCCACGGCGGGCGCGGGCCCGGAGCCGGGATGCGGCCCGACAGGTCGCCGAGATCAGCCACGGCGCTCACCTCCCCTGCCACGAGTGTGGACGATCTCCTCGCCCGTTCGGAGCAGCACCTCGGGGCGCGCGTCGAGCGGTCAGGTCGGGGCGCCCAAACGATCGCTCCCGCCGTGTCGTGACCGTGGCGCCACCCCGGCGTGACCGCTCTCCGCGGGAACGCTGCGACGGGCGGGTGACGCGGAGGCGACCGGCAGGGGTGCGGGGGGTGACGACGATACGGCGCGCGGGTCACGTCGCCCGGGACGGGCCGGACGGTGGTCGCGGGTGCCCCCGGTGGGGTTCGAACCCACACTGCGGCGATTTTAAGTCGCCTGCCTCTGCCGATTGGGCTACAGGGGCCGAGCGTCGAAGCCGAGCCTAGCCGTCGGGCGGTGCCGCGGAGGCCGGTTCGAGACCGGCGGCCCGCGCCGCGCGGGCCAGGACGTCCTCGAGCATCGCCGGCGTGAGGCGGCCGGTGAAGGTGTTCTGCTGGCTGACGTGATAGCAGCCGAAGAGCGCCAGCGGCCGGGCTGCGCCCCCTCCGGCGGGCTCCAGCACCACGTGCGCCGCGTGCCCGAACGCCGGGCGGGGCCGCGGCACGACCCACCCCGGGTGCCCGCCCGCGGGGTCCGGGGTCTCGAGGACGGGCAGCAACGCCTGCCACCCGAACCCGCCGAGCACGACCACGGCGCGCAGCGTGCCGCGCAGCAGCGCCAGCTCACGGGCGAGCCACGGCCGGCAGCGGTCGCGCTCGGCCGGGGTGGGCCTGTTCTCCGGCGGCGCGCACCGCACGGGCGCGGTGATCCGCGTGCCGTAGAGCTCCAGGCCGTCGCCGATCGCCACGGACGTGGGCTGCGAGGCGAGACCGACGGCGTGCAGCGCGGCGTAGAGGACGTCGCCGCTGCGGTCGCCGGTGAACATGCGCCCGGTCCGGTTGGCGCCGTGGGCCGCGGGCGCCAGGCCGACGATCAGCAGGCGGGCGTCGGTCGCCCCGAACCCCGGTACCGGCCGGCCCCAGTAGGTCTCGTCGCGGAACGCGGCCCGCTTCGTGGCCGCGACCTCCTCCCGCCAGGCCACCAGCCGTGGGCAGGCGCGGCACTCCGCGACGGCGGCGTCGAGCGACGGGAGGTCCTCGACGCGGGCCGGATCGACGGGCGGATCAACCCCGCCAGGCACCGAGCGCCTCCCGCGCGGCGAGGACGGCGACGACCGCGGAGACCGCCGGGGCGGCCACCGAGGGCACCGCCCCGGCGCCCGCGACGAGGTCGACGACGGACGCCGCCAGCAGCACCGCGACGAGCGCGACGACGAGCACGCGGGGCACGGGACCGCGGGCGTCCGGGTCGCGGTCGGCGCGCTCCGCGCGGCTGTCGGCGGCCACGAGCAGCGGCAGCGCGACCGCCGCCGCGAGCCCGAGCGCGGCGCCGACGAGGGCGCCGGCCGGACGGCCGGGCGCGAGGGCCAGGGTCACGGCGTCGACGGCGCTGTAGACCGCGAGGACCACGAACGAGACGGTCATCGCCCGCACCGCGCGCCGCTCGCGGCGAGCGGGGTCGCCGGCGAACTGCCATCGCACCGGCAGCGCCGCCCCGAGCGAGACCGCGAGGTGCGCGGCGAGGGCGGCGACCCCGGGCAGGGTCGGCCCGCCGCCGGTCCACCACGTCGCGACCGCGAGCACCATCGTGTGGATCACCGTGGCCGCGACCAGGGCCCGCACCCGCCGCGCCAGCACGAGCGCGGCCAGTGGCAGGCCGGCCGGCACCGCTCCCGTCGACACGGCCGACGACCCCCGGCTCACCACGCCCTCACCTCCGGCCTCACCACCGCGCGGCCAGGGCCCGCGCGATCCCGTCGAGGATGTCGTGCTCGCTCACCACGAGCTCGGTGACGTCGGTGCGCTCCGCGAGCTCCTCGGCCAGCACGCGCATCACCAGCGACCCGCCGCCGATGACGTCGACCCGGCCGGGGTGCATCGGCCCGAGGGCGGCCCTCTCGTCGCGCGGCATGCCCTCGAGACGCCGCGCGGTCGCCCGGACGTCGTCGAGGCCCAGGCGGGAGAGGTGGATGCGCTCGGGGTCGTAGGTGCGCAGGTCCATGGCGACGGCCGCGAGCGTGGTCGCCGTGCCGGCCACGGCCACCCAGGTCTGGACGTCGGTGACGACGACGTCGGCGAACGCGGGCGCCAGCGTCGCGCGCGTGAACTCCTCGGCCTCGGTGACCTGCTCCGCGGTCGGCGGGTCGTCGTGCAGGAACTTCTCGGTCAGCCGCACGCAGCCCACGTCGACCGACCGCGCACCCACGACCTCGGCGCGCACCGCGTCCCAGGTCCCGGTCACGAGCTCGGTCGATCCGCCGCCGACGTCGGCGACCACGAACGGGCCCTCGTCGGGGTCGAGGTCGGCCACGGCACCGGCGAAGGACAGGCGGGCCTCCTCGTCGCCCGTGATCACCTCGGCGTCCACCCCGACGATCTCGCGGACCGCACCGAAGAAGTCCTCGCGGTTCTCCGCGTCGCGGGTGGCCGACGTCGCGCACACGCGCACGGTGTCGGGGCCGACGGCGACGCCGTGGCGGCGCAGCATCTCGGCGTAGGCCGCGAGGGCCTCGCGGGTGCGGGTGACGGACTCCGGCGCCAGGCGCCCCGTGGCGTCCACGCCCTGCCCGAGGCGGTTGATCCGCATCTCGCGGTGCACGTCGCGCAGCCAGGCCGACCCGTCCTCGCGGACGGTGACGTCGGCCACGAGCAGACGGATCGAGTTGGTCCCGCAGTCGACCGCCGCGACGCGTGGCATGCCGCCCCCCTGCCCTGCCGGCTCCCGGGATCCCCGGGCTGACACCCGCGACGCTAGCGAGGCGGGACACGACGTGCCGGGCGCGGGGCCCTCCGGCTCGGTCGCCGGGCCGTCCCCGGCGGGTGGGGACGCCCGGCGACCGGACCACGGACGGGGCCCGCGCCGCGGACCGCTCGGCCGCGGCGGGCGCTCCGCCCGGCGTGCGGCGGGCCGTCCGCTCCACCGCACCGCCGGTCGGGGGAACCGGCGCGACCATCCTGGGCTCCGCGCGGCGACGACACCAAGCCCCGGCGGGGGTCGTGCCCGGGCCGGGTCGCGGGTTCACCGGACCCGGGACCGGCGCGCGACGGTGCGTGCCGGACGGCGGCTCGCCTCCCGTCGCCCGGTGGGGCACCGGGGGTCAGCCCGTCGGGTCGTGGGCGGGGGTGTCGTCGGCCGGCGCGACGCACGGCCCCGCGTGCCACCAGTGGTCGAGCCGGGCGAGGGTCTCGTCGCCGATCGGGTTGACGCCCGCACCCCGCGCGAGGGTGTGGGCGACGTGCACGTGCAGGCACTTCACGCGCCCGGGCATGCCGCCGGCGCTGACCTCGGTGCCCAGCGGGTCGATCGCGTCGCGGTCGGCCAGGTATGCGGCGTGCGCCGCCGCGTAGCGCGCGGCGAGGTCCGGGTCGGTGCCGAGGCGCTCGGTCTGCTCGCGCATGAGGCCCTCGGCCTCGAGCCGCCCGATCCGTGAGGTCAGGCGCGGGCACGTCGCGTAGTACAGCGTCGGGAACGGCGTGCCGTCCTCGAGCCGTGGCGAGGTCTCGACGACGTCGGGCAGCCCGCAGGGACAGCGGTGCGCCACGCGCCGCAGCCCGCGGGGACGCCGGCCGAGCTGGGCGGCGACGGCCGCGGCGTCGGCGTCGTGCACGTCGGTGGTGCTCGGGCCGGGCGGGGTGGCGCTCACGGAGCGGTGCCCAGCGTCGACCGGGCGACGCGCTCGTACCAGGGCAGCTCGGCCTCCGCGGGCGGCAGGCCCGCGCGCGGCCCGGTCTCGCGCGGGTCGCGCGCGGCGTCGGCGTCGCCGGGCAGCTGCACGCGATAGGGGACCTCGCCGGGCCGGGCGTAGCCGAGGCGCTCGCGGGCCAGCGCCTCGATGTGGGCGGGGTCGCGCAGGGCGGCCCGCTCCTCGGTGAGGACCGCGACCTCGCGCGCCAGGCGGTCCTGCTCCGCGGCGACGGCGGCGAGCTCGTGGCGCTGGGTGACGTAGTTGCGCAGCGGCACGGCGACGGTCAGCGCGAGCGCGCACACCACGACGGCGAGCACGGCCGCCCGGCGGGCGGTCGAGAGGCCCAGCGCGCCCCCGGTGGCCTGGGCGGCCCGGCGGGCGCGGGCCGCGGCGGCCGCGGGACCCGACGGCACGCGCAGGGGGTGGCGGCGGCGCACGACGCGCTGCGGGTCGCGGCGGGGTCCCTGGCGCGCCCGGGTGCGGCCGCGCGGCGCCGCCGGGGCGCCCGCGCCGCCCCGGCCGCGCCCGGTCCCGCGGCGGCGGCCGCGGGACGAGGCGGCCGAGCCCCCCGCCGCCGACCCCGCGGTGTCGCGGTCGGGGAGGTCGCGGGTGGGCTCGGCGGCGGCCACGCGGCTCAGGCGTCCGGGTCGAAGCGCGGGAAGGCCAGGTCGCCGGCGTAGCGCGCGGCGTCCCCGAGGGCCTCCTCGATGCGCAGCAGCTGGTTGTACTTGGCGACGCGCTCGGACCGGGCGGTGGCGCCGGTCTTGATCTGCCCGCAGTTGGTGGCGACGGCGAGGTCGGCGATCGTCGTGTCCTCGGTCTCGCCGGAGCGGTGGCTCATCATGCAGCGGTAGCCGTACTGCTGGGCGAGGCTGACCGCGTCGAGGGTCTCCGAGAGCGTCCCGATCTGGTTGACCTTCACCAGCAGGGCGTTGCCCGCGCGGCGCTCGATGCCCTCCTCGAGGCGCTCGATGTTGGTGACGAACAGGTCGTCGCCGACGATCTGGATGCGGTCCCCGATGTCGCCGGTGAGCTTGGTCCAGCCCTCCCAGTCGTTCTCCGAGAGCGGGTCCTCGATCGACACCAGCGGGTAGGCGTCGAGCAGCTCGCCGTAGTAGGAGCTCATCTGCGCGGCGCTGCGCGTCTCGCCCTCGAAGGTGTAGACGCCGTTCGAGAAGAACTCGCTGGCCGCCACGTCGAGGGCGAGCACGACGTCGCGGCCCGGCGTGTACCCCGCGTCGCGGACGGCGACCATGATCAGGTCGAGGGCCTCGCGGTTGTTCGGCAGCGACGGCGCGAAGCCGCCCTCGTCGCCCAGGCCCGTCGACAACCCCTGCTTCTTGAGCACCTTCTTCAGCGCCTGGTACACCTCCGCGCCCCAGCGCAGGGCCTCGCGGAAGGACTCCGCGCCGATCGGCGCGATCATGAACTCCTGGATGTCGACGCCCGAGTCGGCGTGGGCGCCGCCGTTGAGGATGTTCATCATCGGCACGGGCAGCACGTGCGCGTTGGGGCCGCCGACGTAGCGGAACAGGTCGAGCTCGGCGGACTCGGCGGCGGCGCGGGCGACCGCGAGGCTCACACCCAGCAGCGCGTTGGCGCCCAGGCGGGACTTGTCCGGCGTGCCGTCGAGGTCGATGAGCTTCTGGTCGACGACGCGCTGCTCGGCGGCGTCGATGCCGACCAGGCCGGGCCCGATCTCGTCCAGGACGCCCGCGACGGCCCGCTCGACACCCTTGCCCAGGTAGCGCGAGTCGTCGCCGTCGCGCAGCTCGACGGCCTCGTGCTCGCCGGTCGACGCGCCGGAGGGCACCGCGGCGCGGGTCAGCGTGCCGTCGTCGAGCGCCACCTCGACCTCGACCGTGGGCGTGCCCCGCGAGTCGAGGATCTCCCGTGCGCCGACCTGCTCGATGACCGCCACGGACCTTGCCTCCGATTGCTGCTGGGAGCCGTCTGCCTCGCCGCCCGTGCCCCGTCCGGGGCACGCCACGTCGCCCGCATCGTAGACGCCGGGGTCCGGCGCACCGGCGCGCCACGCACGGTCGGTGTCCCACGCCCGATGGGCTCCGTCTCCCGCCCTCGCGCCGTTCCGTGACGCGGCCTACGGTGACGGGGATGTCCGCCGCACAGCCCGACCCCGCCGACCAGGACGGCCCCCGGGCGGTGTCGGCGGGCTCGTCGGTCGAGGCCTTCCGCCGCGCCGAGGACCTCCTCGAGAACCGGCGCCCCCTCGACGCCCTCAAGGCCCTCGCCCCGCTGCTCGAGGCCGAGCAGGAGGCGGCGTCGGTGCACCTGCTGGCCGCGCGCGCCTACCTGGCGTCCGCGCAGTTCCGGCGCGCCGAGGAGGGCTTCCTGCGCGTGCTGGAGCTCGACCCGGCCGACCACTACGCCCGCTTCGCCCTCGGCCGCACGCTGCAGCGCCAGAGCCGCCTCGCCGAGGCGCGGGCGCAGCTGCGCATGGCCGCGGCGATGGACCCGCGCCCGGAGTACCAGGAGGCGCTCGGCGAGGTCAGCGCCAACATCGCGGTGCGCTCGGACCGCGCCGGCGGTGCGTCCTAGAGCTCCACGGACCCAGCCGCCGGCCCAGCCGCCGACCCAGCCGCCTCCTACGCCTGCGACGCGCCCGCGTACGAGTCCGCCGCCGCGTAGACACGGCGGCCGTACTCGTCGGAGTTGTTGTACGACAGCACCGCCGCGCGCCAGCCCGGACCGGTGGCGAGGTCGCGGCCGCCGGCGCACAGGTACCGCCCGGCGGCGAGCGCGGCGTCGTCGATGTTGTTCGGGTCGGCGACCCCGTCGCCGTTGCCGTCCGAGCGCCACCGCGCCCACGTCGACGGGATGAACTGCAGGGGGCCCACCGCACGGTCGAGGGCCGTGTCGCCGTCGAGGACGCCGCCGTCGGTGTCGCCGATGGTGCGGTTGCCGCCGGTGCCGTCGAGGGGCACGCCGATGATCGGCGGCGTCACCTTGCCGGTGTCCGCGATCGTCGCGCCGCGGTAGCGGCCGTGGTTGGACTCGATGCGGGCCAGCCCCGCGATCGTGACCCACGAGAGGTTGCACTCGGGCTGCTCGCTCTTCACGGCGAGGTCGGCCATCCCGTAGGCCTGCAGGGCGCGGGCGGGGACGTCGACCCGCTCGGAGATCCCGCTCGCCCAGCTCGCGAGCGTCGCCCGCGGCCCGCCCCCGGCCGGGGCGGGCGCCCCGGGCAGCTGCGCGAGCGCGGGCGGGGCGAGCGCGCTGGGCTGCGCGACCGTGCCGAGCTGCACGGGGGCCGGCTCCACCTCGAGGGCGGGGATCTCCTCGGCGCCCGCGTCCTGGCGCCCGAACTGGTGGCGCTGGCTCACGACCACGACCGTGGCGACGGCCGCGAGCAGCAGCAGGAGGACCAGGCCGAGGCGCCCGACGAGCGCGAGCCGGCGCGGAGGGGGCGCCACCTCCGCGTCGCGTCCGCTGCGGACCGTCGATCGACGGGGGCCCGGGACACGATCGCGGGAACCCGGCGTCGGGTCGGTCGGCGCGCTCATCGGGGGGCAGGTTACGCGGCGGTACACGACGGGCCGCGGCCAGTGGGAGACCGGCGCGCCACCGGTCGGGATCAGGTGCGCAGCAGGTCCTGCCCCAGGAAGTCCCCTGGTCCGCGGACCCCGGGCAGGGCGAAGAAGAACCCGCCCCCCTCGGCCATGACGTACTCCTCGAGGGGCTCGCCGTCGAGGCGTCCCTGGACCGCGAGGAATCCGGCCTCCAGGCTGCGCTGGTAGCAGACGAACGCGAGTCCCTGGTCGAGGGCCCCGGCCCCGTCGAAGCCGCGGGTGTAGGAGAAGCCGCGGCGCAGCAGGAGGCTGCCCGCGGTCTCGGGTGTCCTCGGGTTGGCCAGGCGGATGTGGGCGTCGAGGGGCGTGATCCGACCGTCGGGGTCGGCGCGGTAGTCCGGCTCGTCGATCTCCGAGGCCCGCCCGAGCGGCGCGCCGCTGAGCTTGTGCCGCCCGATCAGGGCCTCCTGCTCGGCGAGCGGGGTCCGGTCCCAGAACTCCACGAACATCCGGATGACGCGGACGACGAGGTACGACCCGCCCGCGGTCCAGGCCGGCTCGGGGTCGCCCGCCGCGACCCACACGTAGCGGTCCATCAGCGCGGCGTTCGAGGACGTCAGGTTCGCGGTCCCGTCGATGAAGCCGAGGAGGTTGCGCGGCGAGCCGGTCGTCGACTCCCCCGGCGCCGAGCCGCGCCCGAACCCGTCGAGCACCCACCGCAGGGTCAGCGTGCGCCGCGTCCGGCGCATCAGCTGGCGCAGGGCGAACACGACCGTGTCCGGGTGCCGGGCCTGCACGCTGACGAGGACGTCACCGTGGCTGCGGGCCGGGTCGAGGCGGTCATTGGCCAGGAACGGCATCGTCACCAGTTCCCGGGGGCGCAGGGCGGCCAGGCCGTACCGGTGGTCGAACAGCGAGGCCCCCACCCCGACCACGATCGAGAGATCGTCGGGCGGGGGCTCGGCACCCAGGAGACCCGAGTCCTCGGGGGGCAGCGCCGGATCCCGGACCCGGGGCGGTCGCCCGGACATGAGCCCGTCGATCTCGTCGGTCAGTTCCCGCAGCATCTCCTCGAGGGCGCCGCGGTCGGGCGCGAGGCTGGTGAACGAGGCCAGCAGGCCCGAGGCCGGGACCGGCAGGGACGTGATGCCGGTCTGGGTGTGCCCGTGGAAGGGGACGCGATCGGCCGGGCCCCCGCCCGGTGCCGACCCCGACGAGGACGAGGCGCACCCGGCGAGCAGCGCGCCGCCGCCGAGCGCGGCGCCGGTGGTGAACAGCCGGCGGCGCGACAGCCCGCCACGGTCGCCGGAGGTCACTGGAGGCCCAACACCCCCGGGACCATGGCGACGTCCTCCGACAGTCCGGCGAGCTGGACCTTGAAGGTGTCGACCTGCTGGGTCGTCACCGTCGGCGCCGGGCACAGCGGCGACGGGTACTCGTCGTTCTCCTGGCAGTACGGCACGAACGACCCGTCGGGCCGTCGCAGCGACGCGAGGCCCGCGTCGACGTCGGCGAAGCCCTGGTCGATCGCGGGGAGCACGGCGGGCCGGGAGGCCTGCAACGCCGGCCGCAGGAACCCGATGACCGCGACCGAACCGTCGATGTTGGCCTGGAAATCGGAGAGGTCGGTCTTGGAGTACCGGTCCTCCTCGCCGGTGATCTTGCCCTGGGACACCTCCTCGATCAGCTCCGCGGAGCCCCGGGCCATGTCGAGCGCCGGGATGCGCAAGGTCCGGATCTGCTGGTCGAGGGTCTGCAGGTCGGCGTCGAGCTGGTCGGCGAACGGGACGGCGGCGGCGGTCTGCCCCTGCTCCCAGAGGATGTACTCGATGCGGTGCCACCCGGTGAACTCCGGGTCCTCCACCCCGGCGAAGTCGTCGACCCGGGCGTCGACGGCGCCGTCGATCTCCTCCACGAGGCCGGCGATCGGCTCGATGCGCTCCCAGCCGACGCGCGAGGGCGCGAACGCCGCCTTGGCGGCCTCCAGGTCGCCCGCCCGGACCGCGTCGGTGAGGACACGGGTGCCCGCGACCGTGTCGGCGACCTGCTGCCGGACGTAGTCCTCGTACTGCGCGACCGCCTGGTCGATCATCTGCGTCCGGTCCGGCGCCGCCGGTGCCGCGGCGGGCGCCGCGGGAGCGGGCGGGGCCGGCGGCGCACCCCCGCACGCCGCGAGGACGACGACCGCCGCTCCGAGGACGCCGACGAGCGGCAGGACCTGGCGGGAACCGGTGCTGGGCACGTCGCGCCCCTTCCTGTGTGAAGTTAGGCTCACCTTACATCTGGCCCGCCTGATGACAAGCCGTCCGCGATCGCGAGGATGAGGACCCGTGACACCGGCACGCGGCACCGGCCGCGCCGCGCCCGCGGCCGCGGTCGCCGGGCTCGTCGCCGTGCTGTGCGCGCTGCTGCTGCCCTTCGCCCCGGTGTCGGTGAACGAGCCCACCGTGCGCTGGCCGGTCGACCCGTCGAGACCGGAGTCGACGTTGCTCACCCTGACCGCCTACCGGCCGCTCGCGCTCGACCTGCGGTTCAGCTGCGACGTCGCCCGCCAGGCCGGGGCCGAGGGGTCCGGCGTCGTCGTCTCGACCGCGCTGCCGGGCTCGCCGGAGGCGGGCGTCACCGGGCTGCTCGTCACCGCCGCCGACGGTCGGGTCGCCGTGCGTGCCCTCGACCGCGTGCTGGTCGACGAGCCGCTGCCCACCGGGCCCTGCGCGTACCGGGTCACCGGCCGCAGCGCCGGTCGCCCCACCGACGTGCGCCCGTCCGGCCCCGGCGGTGGGGCGCGTGCCCCGGGCGCGTTCGCCGGACCCGGCGACGCGGAGCTCGTGGTCACCCGCGACGGGCGCGAGCTCGCCCGCGCCGCCGACGACCAGCTCCCCGACGTCGACGTCCTGGTCACCTCGGTCACCACGCTGCCTCCCGACGCCGCCGGGGACCTCGCGGTCCGGCTCCGGGTCGACGACGAGTTCACCAGCAGCCCGACCCCGCTCAAGAACGTGCTGACCGCGGTGCTCGTGCTCGCCCTGCTGGCCGCGGCCGGCCTCCTCGTGGCCGCCGACCGCACCTCGCCCGAGGCCACCCCGCGGCGCTCCCGGCGTCCCCGGTGGCCGGGGCGGCCCCGGGTCGTCGACCTCGCCGTGCCGGCCGTGCTGGCGGTGTGGACGTTCGTGGCGCCGGCCACCGACGACGACGGGTACTTCGCCACGCAGGCCCGCAACGCGGTGCTCTCCGGCGAGGTCGGCAACTACTACCAGTTCTACGACCAGAGCTTCGTCCCGTTCACCTGGGTCTCCCAGGGCCTGGGCGCCTGGCAGCAGCTCGCCGGGTTCGGTCCGGTCCCGCAGCGGGTCCCGGCGCTGGTCCTCGGTGTGCTCACCTGGCTGGTGCTGCGCCGCGTCGCCGCGCCGGCCTTCGAGCAGCCGGCGGGGCCGGCGGCTCCGGGTGAGCCGGACGGGCCGGTGGGACGGTGGCGGGCCCGCGCCGGGCCCGTCGTGCTCGGGGTGGTCTTCCTGGCGTGGTGGGTCCCCTACGACATGGGTGTGCGCCCGGAGGCCGTGGTCGCCCTGTGCGGCGTCGCCGCGATGCACGCCGTGCTGGTCACCGGGCGCGACCACCGGCTGGCACCGGCCTGGGTGGCGTGCGCGCTCGCCGGGGTGGGGTTCACCGCCCACACGACCGGGGTCACCATGGTCGCGCCGCTGCTCGCCGGCCTGCCCGCCCTGTGGCCGGTGCTGCGCGTGCCCGGCGCGCGCGTGGCCACGGCCGGCCGGGTCGTCGCCGTGGCCTCGGGGGCGATGATCGCTCCGCTGCTCGGGTTCGCCGACGGGGCGCTGCGCGACTTCCGGCGCGGGCAGGCGCTCTTCCTGTCGGTGCTGGAGCAGGACGGGTGGACCGCGGAGTTCGAGCGGTACGCGTACCTGCTCGACGAGGGTGCGATGGGCAACTTCGCCAAGCGGGCCGCGGTGCTGGCGTGCCTGGTCGCGCTCGCGTGGTACGCCGTGCTCGCGGTCGCCGCCCGGGCGAGGCACCGTCCGCTGCCGGCCCCGCTGACGCTCGCCGCGACCACCACGGCGCTGTCCTTCGTGGCGCTGGCCGCGACCCCGTCGAAGTGGACCCACCACTTCGGCGCCCTCGCCGGGGTCGGTCCGGCGTTCCTCGGCGTCCTGCTGGTGACGGCCGTGCCGCTGACCCGGCGCGTGCTGGACGGGGCGAGACCACCGGGTGGTGTCGTCGCCGCGGCCGCCGGCTCCGTCGTGGCGGCGATCGCGCTGGCCTGGCACGGCCCGAACTCCTGGCCGTACGCCTGGCTCGACGGCGTGCGCACCCCCCACCAGCCCCCCTCGATCCGCAACGTCGGGCTGGACAGCCCGCTGCTGTGGGCCCTCGCCGTCGGGCTGGTGGCGCTCGTGCTGGCGTGGCGGTCCCGCGGGAGCGGTGTCGACGCCGCCCGGCGGCACGCACTGTGGGCCCTGCCGATCGTGGTCGTGGTCTCCCTCGCCGCGACCACCGCCTACACCGTCGGGAGCTTCGGTGTCGCCGCCGTCCGCGGTGTCCCCCCCGGCTCGATGTGGGCCCGGACGACGGCCGACCCGCTCGGGTCGGGCTGTGGCGCGACCTCGACCATCCGCGTCCTCGATCCCTTCACCGCCCGACCCCTGGCGCCCGCGGGCCTGCCCGCCCCGTCACCACCGGCGGGTTTCGTGCCCGACGCCGGGTACTACGCGAACAACCGCCCGCAGGGCAGCGTCACCGCGGGCTGGGGCAGCCTCGCCGGCGACGACGCCGGCCCCGCCGGGCAGGACACCGCCGAGCAGAGCACCGGGGAGATGTCCACCGGGTGGTACGCCCTCCCGGACGCACCCGGGGACGGGTCCACCGTCATCGTGACCGCGGCCGGGACGCTCGCCGCCGGCAACGAGCTGGTCGCGGAGTACGGGCGACGGACGGGTGCGTCCCCGGCCCCCACCGGCGAGCAGGCGCTCGCCGACACCCTGCGCAGCCCGTCGTGGCGGACTTTGACGCTGGCGCCGCCCCCCGGGAGCGACGTCGTCCGACTGCACGCCGTGGACCGCACGGGCGATCTCCACGGCTGGCTGGCGTTCACCGCGCCGGCGCTGGCCCGGCCGGTCGACCTCCGGACCCACCTGCGGGACGGGTTCGGCGCCGACGCCCCCGTCGCCCTCGGCTGGCACCTGGCCTTCGCCCATCCGTGCCTGCGGCCGCCCGCTGTCGTCGACGGCATCACCGAGCCACCGGTCGCGGCGATCCTGCGGGTCGACGGGCCTCGCGCCGCCCTCGACGACATCGCGTGGCAGCCCGCCCGGGGCGGGGTGTTCGGGCAGGTCGCGCGCAGCCGTTCCGTGCTCGCCCTCGCGACCGTCGGCCCGGTCGACCCGGACGTGCGGGTGTACGTGTTCGGCACCCCCCTCGCCCGGGACGCCTACACCCTGACGACCGAGCAGCGGACCGTGCCCGGGGCCCGCGTCGCGATCAGCGCGCCCCCGGCGCCGAGGTGAGGGTGTCCTCACATGCCCGCTACCCTTCCGGTCGTGCCACGCCCCCCGCTCCGTGCCGCACCCCCGGGATGAGCGTCTCCCCCGCGGCGACGAACGACGGGCGCCTGCGGGCGCCCGTGCGCGCCGGGCTGCTGGGCAAGGCGGCCGAGGCGGTCACCCTCCTGCTGCTGGCCGTCGTCGTGCCGCGCACCCTCGGTCCGGCCGACTACGGCCGGTTCTCGGTGGCCCTGACGGTGGTCGCGGTCGGCTCGGTCGCGATGACGTTGGGGGGCGCCACCCTGCTCGCCCGCTACGTCCCGGCCGCGGCGGCGCCGGAACGCCCGGCGCTGGCCCGGGCGCTGACCCTGCGGCTGGCCCGTCACCGGGCGTGGGCGTGGGCGGCGCTGGCGGTGGTCGCCGCGGCGCTCGCGGTCGCGGACCCGGCGACGTTCCCGCCGCTGGTGACGGCGTTCGTCCTCCTCGCCCTCGCCCTCAACGTCGCGGCCACGCTCGCGCTGCAGGCCGATCTCGGGCTCGGCCGCACCGGACCGTGGTGCGCGCGCTATCCGGTGCAGAACGCCGCGCTCGTGGTGGCGGTGATCGTGCTCCACGACGCCGCGGGCTCGACCGGGGCGGCCGGGGCGATCCTCGTGGCGGCCGTGGTGGGCGCCGGCCTCGCGGCCGTCGCGTCCCGTCCCCTCCTCACGGCGCGGCGGCACCCCGTGGTGGCGTGGCCCGAGGGCGCACCACGCTTCGGGCTCCTCCAGGCCGGGAGCGGGGTGCTGGTCCAGCTCACACAGCGGGGCGGGATCGTCGTGGTGGCGGTCGTCGGCGGGGCCGGGGCGCAGACCGGGTTCGCGGCCCTGGCGCTGGGCGTCGCGCTCGCCGCCACCTATGCGGTGGTGCAGGTCTTCACCGTCTCGTTGCCGACGCTCGCCCGCCGCGACGACGACACGCTCGACGCGGCCGAGGAGGCCGAGGGCGCCGAGGGGGCCGAGGGGGCCGAGGCCGCCCTGCGCCGCCTCGCCGGACGGCTGCTGGTCGTCGTGCTGGCCGGCGCCGCCGTCGCGGCGCCCCTGCTCGACGTCGTGACCCCGGCGGTGTTCGGCGCCGGGTTCGCGGCGGCGTCCGCGGCCTTCGTCCCGGCCCTGGCTCTGGTCGTCCTCGCCCCGGTGAACGCCCTCGCCGTGCAGGCCGCGGCGCTGCGGCTGCGACCCCGGGCGACCCTGCAGACGGCCCTGGGCGGGTTCGTGGTCTTCGGGGCGGCGGCCGCCCTGGCCGTGCCCGCCTGGGGGGCGGCGGGCGCGACGTCCGCGGCCCTGTTGGGGGCCGCCGGGTCGGTCGCGGTCGCGCTCCGGGTCCTGCCCGGCGCCGTGGGGACCCGGCTCGCCGTGGCCTCGCCGGCCGGCGCCGCGGCCGTCGTCGCGCTCGGGGTGCTGACGTGACCGGCCCGCGCATCTCGGTCGTGGTCCCGACCCGTGACCGGCCCGACCGCCTCGCGGTCTGCCTCGCCGCGCTGGAGGACCAGGACGCGACCGACCTCGAGATCGTGGTCGTCGACGACGCCTCGCGCGACGCCCGCGCCGTCGCGGACGTCGTGGCACGCGCCCCCCGCGCGCGGCTCGTGGCCGGCGCGGGCCGGGGTCCGGCGGCCGCCCGCAACGCCGGGGTCCGTGCCGCCCGGGCGCCGGTGGTCTGCTTCACCGACGACGACTGCGAACCCGTGCCCGGGTGGGCGCGGGCCCTCGCGGCACGGATCGCCGACGGCGCCGAGGCGGCGGCGGGACCGACCCGCAACGGCCGCCCCGACAGCGTGCTGGCCGCCGCCTCCCAGACGATCGCGAGCCACCTCGCCGAGGCGGGCGTCGACCCCGTCACGCAGCGGATGCGGTTCGCCCCCACCAGCAACCTCGCGTGCCGCGCCGACGTCTGTCGCGCCGTGCCGTTCGACGAGCGCTACCCGCTGGCCGCGGGCGAGGACCGGGACTGGTGCGAGCGCCTCACCGGGGCGGGCCACGCGCTGGTCTTCGTGCCCTCCGCCCTCGTCCGCCACCACCAGGTGCTCTCGCCCACCGGGTTCTGGCGCCAGCAGGTGCGCTACGGCCGCGGCGGCTACCGCTTCCACACCGACGCCCGCCGCCACGACCGGCCCGGACGCGGCGGCCCCCGCCTCGAGTCCCCCGGGTTCTACACCGGGCTGCTGCGCCGCGGCTTCGCCGCGGGGCCCCGGGCCGGGCTGCTGGTCGGCGTGGCCCAGGTGGCGACGGCCTGGGGCATGGGGCTGGAGGCCGCCGGATCGATCATCCCGGGCCGGCGCACGGGCCCGGCGGCCTGACCGGTCAGGTCCGGCGCTCCAGCAGCGGCTCCCCGGGCAGGTTCGTCGGGTCGACGCCTGCCAGGGCGGCCGCGGTCGCGGCGATGTCGGCCAGCCGCGGCGGCCGGGACGTCGTGCGCGCCTGCGAGGCGCCCGGGACCACCAGCGCCCAGGCGTCGCCGGCGGTGTGGTTGCCGGAGCGGCCGCTGCCCCCGCCGCGCCGGTGCACCGTGCCGAACCGCTCGGAGACGACGGCGTCGAGCCGGGTGGCGGGCCGGTCGCTCCACCGCACGATCAGGTCGGGCAACCGGTCGGAGTGCGCGCCCGTCTCGAAGGTGTCCGCGACGCGCTCCACGGCGGCGACCGACGGGGTGCCGTCGGGGTCGCGGAAGGTGGCCAGCCCCTCGGCGATCAGGTCCATCAGCGCCTCGGCGTCCCGCGGGGCGACGATGCCGTCGCGTTCACGTCCGGCCAGGTTGAGGCGGATGTAGCCCTGGTTGTCGGCGGGCTGGGCGAAGGCCTGGGTGGTGCTCCAGTCCCGCCCGCGCAGCTCGAGGCGCTCGGTGAGCATCAGCGCGACCCGGTCGGGCAGGGCGGCCGCGACCCGCGCGCGCAATCCCGTGGGCACGGCCGCGCGCAGCTTCCACACCGCGCCGGACCCGGGAGCGGGCCGGTCGCCGCCGGCTGAGCCGGCTGAACCGCCCGCACCGCCGTCGAGGACCGCGTCGAGCATCTCCGGCATCAGGTCGGCCCGGCTGGTGTTGACGTCCATGCCGACCGGCGAGGTGACGATGACGTCGGTGCCTTCTCCGAGGGCGGCCAGCACGCGACCGAGCGCGGCGTCGACGCTCTGGTACACCTCCTCCAGGGCGCCGGAGAGCACGTGGCGGGTGGCGTCGTCGGCGCGGTCGTCGAGCTGGGAGAGGTCCCAGAACTGGTGACCGGCGACGTGACCGGCGCTGAAGGTCAGCCAGGTCAGGTCGAAGCGGTCCTGGGCCAGCAGCAGCGTGGCCGCGTCCGCCGCCCGCCCGGAGGCGGCGAGCAGGTCGCGCCGCAGGCGCAGCAGGTCGCGGGGGGAGCTGCGCCCGAAGACCTCCTCGACCGCGGCCGCCGGCCCGAACAGCTGCTCGAGCCGACCGCGGGCGTCCGGCGGGGACGACCACGGCTGCAGCACGACCCGGTCGGTGAACTGCCAGCCGCTGACCACCGTGCCCGCGGGCGGGACCAGCGGCGGCCGGCTCTCGTAGGGGTCGAGCGCGAGGGTCCGCGCCCCCGGCCGCTCCCAGACCGGGGGTGGCGCCTCGAACGCGGTGGTGTAGCGCACGCGCTGCTCCGAGGCCGACCACTGGAACGGGTAGAACAGCCCGTGGTCGGCGAGCTCGGTGCCGCTGTAGAGGGTGTGGAACGCGCCGGCGGCGAAGTGGGTGGCCGGGGTCCGGAGCTCGTGCCACACCCCGCGCTCGCGCAGCCCCGCCAGGGCGGGGAGGCGGCCCTGGGCCAGCATCCGGTCGAGCACCGCGAGGCTCGGGGAGTCGAACTGCAGTACGGCGAGCATGCCTACCCTTCCGTCGCCACGCCGTCCGCGCACGCCCGCACGGCGTCGATCGTGGTCATCACCGCGAGCCCGTCGGCGGCCCGGCCCAGCGTGGGTTCGGGGTCGCCCCGCACGATCCGGGCGAACGCCTCCACCTGGGCGGTCAGCGAGGCGACCAGCGGGTGCGGCCCGGACGACGGGGCGAGGCGGCCGCCCACCGCGGCGACCAGCCCGCCCCGGCGGCGGCGCGCGAGACGGCGGCCGTCCGGTCCGCGGACCTCGACGCGCTCGCGGTAGGGCCGGTCGGTGGCGCAGCGGATGTGCGCGCGGGCGGCCCCGAGGGCGAGCTCGAACTCGGCCCGCTCCGGCGTGACCGTGGCCGCGACGACGTCGGTGACCTCGGCCCGGGTGATCCAACGGGCCAGGTCGACCAGGTGCGGGCCGAGGTCGAGCAGCGCGTCGTCGGCGACGGCGTGCGCTCCCCACCCGGCCCGGCGGTAGCCGATCTCGAGGGACAACCGCACCGGTTCCCCGGGGGGTGTCGCCGACCGCAGCTCCTCGGTGCCGGTCTCGAAGCGCCGGTTGAACGCGATGCGGGGCGCGGGTGCGAGCGCGGCCAGCTCCGCCGCCCCGGCGCGGTCGGGGGCCGGCGGCTTCTCGACCAGCGCGGGCAGGCCGGCGGCCGCCGCGACGCGGGCGTCGGCCAGGTGGGCCGCCGCCGGGGTCGCGAGCACGAGCCCGTCCGGCCCGGCCCCGGCGGCGTCGAGCGCGGCGAGCAGCTCGGCGGCGCCCGCCGCGGTGGGCACGGTGGGCTCGCCGCCGGCGAGCGCGGCCACCGCACGGCGGCGGGCCGGGTCCGGGTCGGCCAGGCCGACGAGGGTGGCCCCGGCGGCCGCCTCCAGGGCGGGGACGTAGCCGACCTCGGCGAGGCGGCCGGCCCCGATCAGCGCGAGGCGCACCGGCGCGGTCACCGCGCCCCCTCTGCTGCCCGCTCCCGCTGCGATCGGCGCCGGTCCCGGAGGTGGACCACCACCCCGGCCGGCACCGACGCGACCGCGGTGAGGTGGTGCACCGCGTGCAGCCCGACGCCGACGACGGCCTCCCGGGCCCCGCGGCGGCGGGCGAGGAGGGCGTAGAAGTCGCGGTTGAGGCCGACCAGGACTCCGACCGCGCCCGCCGCGACCCGCGGGCGCCGCGCCGCCAGGGCGGACACGGCGAGCGTGCAGGCCAGCGCGCTGAGCCGGTGCCGCCAGCCGAGGTTCAGTGCCGTCGAGGCGCGCCCGGCCCGCAGCTGCCCGGACCTCAGCAACAGGGCCACCCACGGCACCCCGCGGCGGGCGAAGTCGGTGGCGACCATCGTCCGCAGGGTCCACGCCTTGAGGTGCGTGCCCTGGATCGCGGGGTCGAGCTCGATCCGGGCGCCGGCCGCCACCAACCGGGCACCGAGGTCGACGTCCTCGACCGAGGGGTGCGGGAACCGGTCGCCGTCGAAGCCGCCGACGGCCAGGAAGGCGTCCCGCCGCACCGCGCCCAGGCCCGACCAGAACGTCTCCGCCGGGCCCCCGGCCTGGTGGTGGACGTGGTGGTGCAGCAGGTTGCGGAAGGCGGCGACGGTGCCGCCGGCCGACGGGCTGTCGTCGTAGGACCCGAACACGGCGGTCAGCTCGGGTCGCGCGCGGAAGCGCTCCCCGATGCGCCGGAGGGCGTCGGCGTGGATCTCCACGTCGGCGTCGACGAACACCACGACATCGCCGGCCGCGCGCCGGGCCCCGAGGTTGCGGGCCGCGCAGACCGGCAGCCTGTGGGCGTGCTCCCCGTCGTCCCGGCCGTCCACCACGACGACCTCGTCGGCGCCGGCACGCTCGATCGCCGCGACCGCGCGGGGCAGCGTCGCCGGCCGGTCGGTCGCCGGCACGACCACGGACAGGGTGGGCATCGGCACGGACCCTAGTGCCACGCCCGTGGCGCCCCGGAACGGGTAGGTGAGGCACACCTTGGTCGCCGGCGGCACGCCCCCGGGATCAGGGGGCCGGGCAGCCGACCGCGAGCACGGTCCAGCGCTCGGTCGTCGCCAGGACCCGCGCGTCGAGACCACCGGCGGCCGGATCCCCGGTGCGCAGGATCACGACGCCCGGCCGACCGCCCGACGAGTAGCCCACGGAGGCCAGCGGGACGTCGAGGGTCCACGACAGTCCCGGCCGGGCCTGCAGGTCGATCGGTCTCGTGGCGTCGATGGCCAGGGTCCCGCATCGGAGCAGGGCGTCGCGGCCGCCGGCGAGTGCGACGGCACGGTCCAGGTCCTCCTCGAGGCGCGCGCGTTCCCCGGCCTCGGCGACCTGCCGCGGCAACCAGCCGACCCGCGGCAGCGCGAACGGCACCATCGCGGCGATCAGGAGCACCGCCACCGCCAGCCGGAGGCCCCGGTGGCCGATCGCGGCCAGCGAGCAGGCGATCCCGGTGCCCGCCAGGACGCACAGCACCGCGCCGGGTGGGGCGAGGAAACGGCTCAGCGCGGCGTAGCCGAGCAGGCTCGCCATCGCGGCCACCATCGCGATCCAGACCAGCGCCGCGACCGCCAGCACCACGGGCGTCCACGCCCGGCGGCGGACCGACCAGGACACCCCCACCGCCGCCGCCACCCAGACCGGCACCAGCACCACGCCGCCCAGCTGGGTGCTGGTGGCCACCAGCCGTTCCGCCGCATCACCCTCGAGGACCTGCGCCCGGGTCGCCCCGCTCCAGGGGTCGCCGGAGATCAACCAGTCCCCGCCGAGCCACAGCACGGGCGCCGTGGCGACGACGGCCACCAGCAGCGGGAGGAGCACCGGCCAACGGTCGCGGTGCGCGACCAGCAGCCACACCGAGTAGAGCACCAGGAAGGGCCAGGCCTCCGGCCGCAGCAGGCACGCCGCCGCGCCGAGCGCCACGGCGACGCCGGGCCGGCGGTCGAGATGGCAGAGCACCGCCCCCAGGCACAGCGCGACCAGCAGCGGCTCGACGTTGCCCTGCAGGACGAGCCGGATCCAGCGGGACTCGGCGTCCGGGCCGAGCAGCAGCGCCAGCACGGCGACCAGGCCCGCGACGGGCCCGACGAACCGCGCGGACCCGTCCGGCCCGAGCCCGGCGGCCGTCCGGGCGGCGAGCCGGTAGGTCAGGCCCATCGCGACGAGACCACCCGCGCGGGCCAGTACCAGCCACAGCTCCGGTGCGGCATCACCCGCGTAGGACAGCGGGGTGGTGACCAGGACCGGCAGCGGCTTCCAGGTCGGTCCCCCCGCCGTGCTCACCGTCCCGCGCGTGGCCTCGCGCCCCCACACGAGCCAGGCCCACGGGTCGTATCCGAGCGCCGCCGGCACCCCGAGGGAGGCGGCGGCGAGCGCCACGCTCCCGGCGAGCAGCAGCAGCGTGGCCACCCGGGGCCGGCGGAACGCCACCCGGTGGGCGACCGGGGCGGGGGTCGCGCCGGTCCGCGAGAGGGACGTCACAGGTCGTCCGGGGTCACAGGTCGTCCGAGTCGGGCGTCTAGGACGGCCCGAGCACGGTCACCGGGCCCCGCACCGCCACGCGCACACGGTCTCCCGTCCGCCAGGCCGCCGAGCCGGGGTTGCGGCTCCGCAGGCGCAGGCCGCCCGCCAGCTCGAGACGCACGAGCTGGTCGTGGCCGAAGTAGGAGCGACCGAGGACGACCGCCTCCGCCGCGTTCCCCGGCGGGGCACCGGCCTCGTCCGGGCCGATGACCAGACCCTCGGGGCGCAGCACGATCTCGACCGGGCCGCGCAGCGCCGTGTCGGCCGGGAACCGGCCCAGCGGGCACTCGGCGACCCCGTCGGCGGCCGTCCCGGACACGACGTCGGCATCGCCGAGGAACTCCGCCACCCACCGGGTCGCGGGGTCGCCGTACACCGTCTGCGGGGGACCGACCTGCTCGATCCGCCCGTCGCGCATCACGGCCACCACGTCGGCGAGCGACAGCGCCTCCTGCTGGTTGTGCGTCACGAGCAGGGCGCTCGCGCCCGCGGCGCGCAGGACGCCCGCGACCTCCTCGCGCAGCTCCGCGCGGAGGCCCTCGTCCAGCGCGGCGAACGGCTCGTCGAGCAGCACCACGTGGGGCTCCGTGGCCAGCGCGCGGGCGAGGGCGATCCGCTGGCGCTCGCCCCCGGACAGCTCGTGGGGGAAGGCCCCGGCGCGGTCCGCGAGCCCGACGAGCTCGAGGCACTCCTCGACGCGGCCGGCGCGCGGCCCACCGAACTCGAGGTTCGCCCGCACCGACAGGTGGGGGAAGAGAGCCCCGTCCTGGAACACCATGCCGATGCGACGCTTGTCGGGCTCCACCCAGACGCCCTCGCCGGCGACCGCGAGCCCCCCGATGGCGACGGAGCCGGCGTCGGGCACCTCGAAACCGGCGATCAGGCGCAGGAGCGTGGTCTTGCCCGATCCGCTCGGCCCGACCAGCGCGACCAGCTCGCCCGACCCGACCCGCAGCGACGCCCCGGCCACCGCCGGGTGACCGCCGAACGCCTTCTCGAGGTCCACGGCGTCGATCGTGGAGGCCCTCATGGTTTGGCTACCCTAGCCTATGCTGACGGCAGGTCGCGGCGTCCCGCTCGGGACCGCCGCCCGACGAGCGCCGTCCCCCGGGAGATCCACCGATGCGAGACACCCTCCTCCGCCCCCGGGTGCTGGTGCCTGCGGTCGCCCTCGCGGCCGTGGCCGTGGTCGTGGTGGTCGTGGCCGTGGTCGGCGTCGGCGGGGAGGACCCGGCGCCCGCGACGGCGTCGCCGACACCGGCCGGCGGGGAGACGCCCGAGGTGGTCACCGCGGGGGTCCCGTTCGCCGACCGCCTGGTCGTCTACAACGGACGCTCGCACTACGGCGACGAGCAGGTGTTCCGCGAGTTCGAGGCGCGGACCGGGGTCCGCATCGAGCTGCGCGGAGGCACCGCCGGAGAGCTCGGCGAGCGGCTGGCCCAGGAGGGCGCGGACACCCCGGCGGACCTGCTGATCACCACCGATCTGGCCAACCTGTGGCGGGCCGAGCAGCAGGGCCTGCTCCAGCCGGTGACCAGCGAGACGCTGCGCACCCAGGTGCCCGAGAGGCTGCACGCCGACGACGGCGCCTGGTGGGCGGTCTCCACCCGGCTCCGGGTGCCCCTGGTGGCCACCGAGCGCGTCCGGCCCGAGGCCGTGACCGGCTACGAGAGCCTGGGCGACCCGGCCTTCGCCGGGCGCACCTGCCTGCGCACGTCCAACAGCGAGTACAACCAGTCGCTGGTCGCCGACATGATCGCCAAGCGGGGGCCCCAGGCCACCGAGGCCCTCCTGCGCTCCTGGATGGCCAACGACCCCGACATCCTGGGCTCCGACGGCGAGATGCTCGCGGCGATGGCGGCCGGCGACTGCGACGTCGGCCTCGCCAACCACTACTACCTGGGGCGGGCCCTGAAGGACGACCCGTCCTTCCCCGTCGCCCCCGCCTGGCCGGACCAGGGAGGGGCGGGCGCCCACGCCAACGTCTCCGGGGTGGGCGTGGTGCGCGGCTCGGACGCGGTGCCGACCGCCGTGGCGCTGATGGAGTGGCTCACCTCGCCGCCCGCCCAGGAGCAGATCGTGTCGCGCAGCGAGTTCGCCGCGAACCCGCAGGTGCCCCCGCCGGCCCACATCGCGTCGTGGGCCGACGTGCGGATCGACCCGATCGCGGTCGAGGAGGCCGGGCCGCTGCTGGACGAGGCGGTCGCGATGATGCTGGCCGTCGGATGGCGGTGACGACGCCGCCCCCCATCGCGTCGACGGCGCCACCGCCCCGGCCGCGCCGGCGCACGCCGAGATGGGCGGTGCTGGGCGTGCTCACGGCGCTGGCGGTGGCCGGGCCGCTGGTCGCGCTGCCGCTGAGCTTCCTCGCCGGGGACGACGGTGTGGACCGGATCGCCCTCGCGCTGCTGCCCGGGGCCCTGGGACGCAGCGTGCTGCTCGGGGTCGGGGTCGCGATCGGCACGCTCGTCGTCGGTGGCGGGCTCGCGGTGCTCGTCTCGTTCTGGGACTTCCCCGGCCGGCGGTGGCTCGACTGGGCCCTCGTCCTGCCGCTGGCCATGCCCGGGTACGTCCTGGTGTTCGTGCTGGTCGGGCAGCTCGGGTACGCGAACCCGCTGCAGAGCAGCCTGTTCGGGGCCGGGCTGGACGTGCCGGGCCTGCGCGGGCCGGCCGGGGCGATCGCGGTCCTCACCGCGGTGCTCTACCCCTACGTCTACGTCCTCGGACGCAGCGCGTTCCTCGGCCAGTCGCGGCAGTCGATGGAGGCGGCCCGCAGCCTCGGTCGCAGCCACGGGCAGGCCGTCCGCTCGGTGGCCCTGCCCCTGGCCCGCCCGGCCCTGGCCGCCGGTGCCGCGCTCGCGGTGATGGAGGCCCTGGCCGACTTCGGGGCGGTGAGCCTCCTGGGCTACCAGGCGCTGACCGACGCGATCTACCGGCTCTGGTTCGGGGCGTTCGACCGGGCCGCCGCGTTGCAGCTGGCGACGGTGCTCGTCGGGCTGGCCCTGCTCATGGTGGTCGTCGAGCGCCTGCTGCGCGGCCGGGCCCGCTACCACCAGGCGCTCGCCCGCGGCGACACCGTCACGCCCCGCCGACTGCGCGGCGCCCGCGCCGCCGTGGCGACCGCGGTGCCCTGTCTCCTGCTCGCCGTCGTGTTCGCCGTCCCGGTCGCCCAGCTGCTGGCCTGGTCGGTCGAGACGGTGCTGGCGGACCGGGTCGGCGCGGGCCTCGCCGAGGCCGCGCTCAACACGTTGCTGCTCGGGCTGGCGGCCGCGTTCCTCGCCGTGATCACGTCGACCGTCATCGTGTACGGCCAGCGGGTCGCGCCCTCCCGGCTCGGGACGGCCGCCGCCCGCCTGGCCTCGGTGGGCTACGCCGTCCCGGGCACGGTCATCGCGGTGGCCATCTACGTGCCGCTGGTGTGGGTCGATCGCCGGCTCATCGACCTCGCCCAGGGCACGTTCGGCACCACCCTCGGGCTCGTGTTCACCGGCACCGCTCTCGGGCTGCTGCTGGCCTACCTCGTCCGGTTCCACGCGCAGGCGTTCTTCGCCGTCGATGCGCGGATGGGGCGCGTCCACCCCGATCTCGACGACGCCGCCCGGTCGCTGGGCGCGGACCGGGGGCGGGTGCTCGCCGAAGTGCACCTCCCCCTGCTGCTGCCCGGGCTGCTCACCGCGGCGCTGCTCGTCATGGTGGAGGTCATGAAGGAGCTCCCGGCGACGGCCCTGCTCCGCCCGCTCGGAGGCGACACGCTGGCGATCATGGCGTGGGAGGCGACGAAGGACTCCCGGTTCGACACCGCGGCGCTGCCGTCGCTGCTGATCGTCGCCGTGGGCCTCGTCCCGGTCCTGCTGCTCATCCGGCTCTGGGGTCGCTCCGGCCCGGCCGCGGCCACCGGTCGGGTACCGCCCGGGTAGGCCGGCGCGGCAGGATCGGGGCGTCCCGTCCGGTGCGCGCGTGCTGCTCGGCCGCGCCCTCCTCGTGGTAGTCGGCCTCCACGTTCACCGCCCAGATGTCGTGGCCGGCCCCGAACAGGACGTTCTCCACCGCCAGCGCGGCGGTGAGCATCGAGTGGTCCTGGTTGTTGTAGCGGTGCTGACCGTTGCGCCCGATCGGGTGCACGTTGGTGGCGTGCTCGTCCAGCCAGGCACGCAGGACCGCGACGTTGGCCCGGTACTCGTGGTCGTAGACGGGGTAGGCCTTCGGCATCCGCACCACGTAGCCGGCCTCGACCCCCTCGGGGTCGACGAGCCCCAGCTCGGCCAGCTCGCGGGTTCCGAGGGCCACCAGATCGGCGTCCGGAAGCTCCCAGAGGTCGTCGCCCTCGAACACGAAGTACTCGAGGCCCAGGCAGGTCCGGCCGGGCTTGACCATCGACTCCGACCAGGCGCCGAAGTTCTGGATGCGGCCGACCCGCACCTGCGGGGCGTGCACGTAGATCCAGTTGTCCGGGAAGGCGGACCGCTCGGGCACCACCAGGGCCACGGTCAGGAAGTCCCGGAAACCGAGGGCGTCGGCGGCCGCGCGCACCCGGGGTGGCGGCGGGGGGTCCATCGCGCGCACCAGATCGGGCAGCGGCATCGACGAGAACACCTCGCCGCACCGGTAGGTGGTCACGGCGCCGTCGTCCGTGGAGGCCTCGACGCCGTGGACCCGGCCGTCGCGGTGCCGGATCCTCGTCACGGTCTGCTCCAGCGCGACCTTGCTGCCGGCGGCCTCGACCAGTTCGCGGCACCGCTCCCACATCATCCCCGGTCCATGACGGGGATAGTGGAACTCCTCGATCAGCGAGGTGATCGCGGTGTCACGCCGCCCGGGTCGCAGCCCGCTCCACACCGCGGTCGCCAGCGACACGTCCTTGATCCGCTGGGAGGCCCAGTCCGCCGCGATGTCGGTGGCCGGTACCCCCCACACCTTCTCGTTGTACGTCTTGAAGAAGTGCCGGTAGAGCCGTCGCCCGAACCGCGCCGCCACCCAGCCCTCCAGGTGGGACTGGTCGGCCGGCGGCCGGATCCGGGCCCGCACGTAGGACAGCGTGCAGAGCAGTGCCTCGACCGGCCCCAGCGTGCGGAGCGCCCCGACCGGACGCAGGGGGTAGTCGTAGAAGCGGTCCCGGTAGAGGATGCGGCTCTGCCGCGGGCGGAGCAGGAAGTCGCGCTCGCCCAGGATCTCGTGCCACAGCGCCCGGACGCGCGGCACCTTGGTGAAGAAGCGGTGGCCCCCGATGTCGAAGCGCCAGCCGTCGCGCTCGACGGTGCGGCTGATCCCGCCGACGACGTCGTCGGCCTCGAGCACCGTGGCGGGGCGCTCGTGGCGGCCGAGCTCGTAGGCGGCCGTGAGCCCCGCGGGACCGGCACCGATGATCAGGATCCCGGTACCGGGCTGCGTGCCCTCGGGCTCAGATCGCACGGGGTGCCACCGACCGCTCGGGACCCGCCCGGAGCCACTCGATCGTCCGGCGCAGCCCCTCACCCAGGCCGACCGCCGGCTCCCAGCCGAGCTCCCGCCGGGCGAGCGTGATGTCGGGGCGGCGTACCGTCGGGTCGTCCTCCGGGCGCGGGACGAACCGGAGGGTGCCCGGCACGCCGACGAGGTCGAGGATCCCGCGGGCCAGGTCCTCGATGGAGACCTCGTGCGGGTTGCCGATGTTGACCGGACCGGCCAGGGGCGAGTGCAGCAGCCGCACGCAGCCCTCGACGAGGTCGTCGACGTACTGGATGGACCGGGTCTGGCGGCCGTCGCCGGCCACGGTCAACGGCTCGCCCGCCAGCGCCTGGCGGATGAAGGTGGGCACGGCGCGCCCGTCGTCGGGCCGCATCCGCGGGCCGTGCGTGTTGAAGATGCGCACGATCGCGGTGTCCACCGCCTGGGACCGCCGGTAGGCCATGGTCATCGCCTCGGCGAACCGCTTCGCCTCGTCGTAGACCCCGCGCGGGCCGACCGGGTTGACGTGTCCCCAGTAGCTCTCCGGCTGCGGGTGGACCTGGGGGTCCCCGTAGGCCTCCGAGGTGGAGGCGAGCAGGTACCGCGCCTTCTTCTCCTTGGCCAGCCCCAGGGTGTGCAGCGTCCCGATCGACCCCACCTTGAGGGTCTCGATCGGCATCCGCAGGTAGTCGATCGGCGAGGCCGGGGACGCGAAGTGGAGCACGACGTCGACGTCGCCGACGACGTGCACGAAGTCGGTGACGTCGGCGCGGACGAACCGGAACGGCCCGATCTCGGCGAGGTGCTCGACGTTGCGGGGCGAGCCGGTGCTCAGGTCGTCCAGGCACAGCACGCTGTAGCCCTCGCGGATCAGCCGCTCACACAGGTGCGAGCCGAGGAACCCCGCCCCTCCGGTGACGACCGCTCGTGGCCGTGGCACGCCCCCCTCACCCGACCGTGGAGGACGGGCGCGGACCGCGGCACGACCGCGTCCGCGGCGTCCCGGAGCGACGTGACATCAAGGGACCCACTTCCGCGAGGCGCCGGTTTGTCCAGTAAAGGTAGCCTATCCTCGCCTCGAGGTGCCCTCCCGGCTCCGATCACCGGGTGCGGATCGCGGGCCAGTGCCGGCGCCAGGCGTCCGCGTCCATGTTCGCCGGATCCTCCCCCACCGCGCGCGCCGCGTCCTCGGCGGCGCGGACCCCCGCGGCGAGCGCGTCGGCGGCGGCCCGCAGGGCACCTTCGGGGTCACCGTCGTGAGCGCGCACGCCGTCGTACAGCGCCGCTCCGGGCGCCCCGGCCGGGACCGCCGCGCCCAGGAGCTCCTCGGGGACCCCGGCCTTCCGCGCCCGGGACAGGTACTTCGCGACGAGCGCCGCGGCCGGCTGCGACCGCGCGACGCCCTCGAGCGCCGAGGCCCGGCGCTTCTCCACGGCCTTGAGCTCCTCCCAGCGCACCTGCTGCTCCCCGGGGGTCATCGCGGCCCCGTGGATCACCTCGCCGTCGGAGAAGACGTGGGGGTGGCGCCCGACGAGCTTGGCGACGAGCGCCTCGGCCACCTCGTCGATCCCGAACGGGTCCGCGGCGTCCTCGGTCGCGATCCGGGCGTGGAAGAGCACCTGGAGCAGGACGTCGCCGAGCTCCTCGCGCACGGCGACGCGGTCGCCGTCGGCCACCGCGTCGTAGAGCTCGTAGGTCTCCTCGACGAGGTAGCGCAGCAGCGACGCCGACGTCTGCGCGGCGTCCCACGGGCACCCGCCCGGCGAGCGCAGCCGGTCCATCACCCGCACGGCGTCGAGGAGCGCGGCGCCGGGGGTCGTCGGGGCCGGGACCAGCTCGACGACCGTGCCGGCCGCGACCGGGGCGTCGGGCCCCACGGCGCCGAGGTCCCGGGTGAACGCGGCCGCGACGTCGGCGGGGAGGTCGGGGTGCAGGCGCACCTGGTCGGCGGCCGCGACCGCCCGCACCGCCGCGGCGGGCAGCACCGCGCCGAGCCGGGGGTCGACGGGGACGGTCTCGCTCACGGCGCGGTGGTGCGCACCGGCAGGACGACGCCGGCGGCCGCTTCGTCCTCGACCACGTCGAGCTGTGTCGGGTCCCAGGCGCCGTAGCGGGGGCTCACCGTCACGCCGAGCTCGAGCGCCAGCGGCTGGAGCTGGCGCAGCCCGAACCCGAACATCGTGTTCTCGTCGACGGCCGCGGCCGGGACGACGCCGGGCCCGGGCGGCGGGGCGTCGAGACGCCGCTCGCGCACATGGATCACCGTCCACGGGCCCTGGGCCGGGTCCTGGCCGCCGGCCTGCGACCCCGATCCGGCCGGTGCGAGCGCCACCGTGCCCGCCGGCAGCCCGAACAGCACGGACGACGCCGTCTGGCCCACTCCCCCGCCCTGGTCGGTGCCCGGGCGCAGCGACAGCCCCGTGGCGCCGGCACCCGCGCCCTGGGCCCCGAAGAGGGCCGCGGCGCGCGCCGGGTCGGCGGCGACCTGTGCGGCCAGGGCCTCCGCCGACGCGCGGTCGGGTGTCGCGGCGTAGTCGACGGTGACCGACAGCCGGTCGAACACCCGCCGCCCGATCTCGGTCGCGGCGATCTGGTCGGCCACCAGCTCGCGGATGGTCGCCGCGTCGAACCCGCTGCCGCGCGCGGCCGCCTCGGCCCCGCCGGCCCGTGCCAGCGCCGCGTCCACCTGCTGGGGCGCCACGACGACACCGTCGCGGCGCGACTGCTCGGCGATCAGCTCGTGCAGCACCCGCACCGTCACCAGCCGCCGCGACTCCTGCGCGAGCAGCTCGGGCGGGATCGGCGCCCCGGGCGGGACGCCCTGCGCCGCTCCCTGCTGGTCGACCGCGACCCGCAGGTCCGGCACCGCGGTCCGCAGCCCGGCCTGGATCTCGTCGACCGTGATCACCTGGTCGCCGACGATCGCCGCCGCGCCCGTGCGGTCCGGGCCCGACCCGCACCCGGCGAGGACGAGCAGGGCGACGAGGGTCGACGCGAGGAGCAGGGGCAGACGTCGCACGTCGGTCACCTTCTCACCCGGCGGTGCGGGGGCCTCGGGCGCCCGGGTGGGTCGAGGCGGTCCCGCCGCCGCCCTGGCAGCGAGGGCGTCCCTCGCTGCCTCCCACGCAGCCAGGGCGCCCCTCGCAGCGCCGCCTCCCCTCCCTCACCTCGGAGCGAGGGCGTCCCTCGCTGCCTCCCACGCAGCCAAGGCGCCCCTCGCTCCCTAACGCCGACCCGACGCCGCTGATGGTCAGGTGGTGGCCGCCGCGACCGGGCGCTCGCCGAAGAGCTGGGTGAACAGCTGCTCGCACCACGCCAGGAGCTCCAGGTCGCGCAGGGGCGCGGCCCCCATGCGCACGGGGCCCTTCCCGTCGGAGCCGGCCGTGGGCCGGGGCAGCGAGAGCGTCCGGGACGCCGCCTTGTACTGCGCGCGCGGGTGCAGGCGCTTGAGCCGCATCTGGGCCGAGTCGGGCAGGTCGACCGGCGCGAGGCGGATCTGGTTGCCCTGGCCGGCGACCTCGGTGATGCCGTGGCGCCGGCACGCCTGCCGGAACGCGGCGACCGCGAGCAGGTTGGTCACCGGCACCGGGGGTTCGCCGTAGCGGTCGACCAGCTCCTCGCGCACCGCGTCCAGCGCCGGGCCGTCGGACGCCTCCGCGATCTTGCGGTAGACGTCGAGGCGCAGGCGTTCGGTGTCGACGTAGTCGTGCGGCACGTGGGCGTCGATCGGCAGGTCGACGCGCACCTCCGCCAGGGCCTGGTCCTCGTCCGCCCCGCCCGCGCCCGCGTGCGCCTTGAACGCCTCGACGGCCTCGCCGACCAGGCGCACGTAGAGGTCGAAGCCCACGCCCGCGATGTGGCCGGACTGCTCGGCGCCCAGGATGTTGCCCGCGCCCCGGATCTCCAGGTCCTTCATGGCCACCGCGGTGCCCGCGCCCAGCTCGGAGTGCTGCGCGACCGTGGCGAGGCGGTCGTGCGCGGTCTCGGTGAGCGGCTGGTCGGCCGGGTAGAGGAAGTACGCGTAGCCCCGTTCACGTCCCCGGCCGACGCGCCCGCGCAGCTGGTGGAGCTGGGAGAGCCCGAGGGTGTCGGCGCGCTCGACGATCAGGGTGTTGGCGTTGGAGATGTCCAGGCCGTTCTCGACGATCGTCGTGCAGACGAGCACGTCGTGCTCGCGCTGCCAGAACTCGTTGACCGTGCGCTCGAGGCGCTCCTCGGCCATCTGCCCGTGCGCGGTGACGACGCGGGCCTCCGGCACGAGGCGGCGCAGGCGGGCGGCCGCGTCGTCGATCGACTGCACCCGGTTGTGGATGTAGAAGACCTGGCCGTCGCGCAGCAGCTCGCGGCGCACCGCGGCCGCGACCTGCTTCTCGTCGTGGGCGCCGACGTAGGTCAGCGTCGGGTGGCGCTCCTCGGGCGGGGTGAGGATGGTCGACATCTCACGGATGCCCGCGAGGCTCATCTCCAGCGTGCGCGGGATGGGCGTCGCCGACATCGACAGGACGTCGACGTGGGCGCGCAGCCCGGTGATGTGCTCCTTGTGCTCGACGCCGAAGCGCTGCTCCTCGTCGATCACCACCAGGCCGAGGTCCTTCCACGACACCCCGGTCTGCAGCAGCCGGTGGGTGCCGACGGCGACGTCGACGCTCCCGTCGGCGAGCCCCCGCAGGATCCCGTCGACCTCCTTGGCCGGCGTGAACCGCGACAGCCCCTTCACCGTGATCGGGAAGTTGCGCATCCGATCGGTGAACGTCTGCAGGTGCTGCTGGGCGAGCAGCGTCGTCGGCACGAGCACCGCGACCTGCTTGCCGTCCTGCACCGCCTTGAACGCCGCCCGCACCGCGATCTCGGTCTTGCCGTAGCCGACGTCGCCGGAGATCACGCGGTCCATCGGGACCGCCTTCTCCATGTCGGCCTTGACCTCGTCGATCGCCGACGCCTGGTCCGGCGTCTCGGTGTACGGGAACGCGTCCTCCATCTCCCGCTGCCACGGGGTGTCGGCGCCGAACGCGTGCCCGGGCGCCGACTGGCGCGCGGCGTAGAGCTGCACCAGCGAGGCGGCGATGTCGCGGACCGCCTTGCGCGCCTTCGACTTGGTCTTCGACCAGTCCGACCCGCCCAGCTTGTTCAGCGTCGGCAGCTCGCCACCCACGTAGCGGCTGACCTGGTCGAGCTGGTCGGTGGGCACGAACAGCCGGTCTCCGTTGTTGCTGCTCTGGCCCCGCTTGGACGACGCGTACTCCAGCACCAGGTACTCGCGCGTGGTGCGCGCCGGGCCCGTCCCGGTGGTGCGCTGGGTCATCTCGACGAACTTGCCGATGCCGTGCTGGGCGTGGACGACGAAGTCGCCGGGCTGCAGGGTCAGCGGGTCGACCGCGTTGCGCCGCTTGACGGGGGCGCGCTTGGTGGCGCCCTCGGTGCCCGGGCGGGCGCCGGTGAGGTCGGACTCGGTGACGATCACCAGGGAGGTGCCGCCCGCGGTGACGCCGTCGACGAGGCACCCGCGCGTGATGGTCACGACGCCCGCCTCGGGCGCGGCGAGCAGCCCCTCGGCGGCGAGCCGGACGGGGACCTCGTGCTCGCGCAGCTGCTCGGCGGCGCGCTGAGCCGTGCCCGCCGCGGGCACGACGAGCACGCCGGCCCCGCCCGACGCCGCGAGCGCGCGCAGGTCGGCCGCGGCGCGCGGGATGTCGCCGCGGTAGGCCTCGACCGCGGTGAACCCGGGCCGCAGCACACGCGCGCCCCTATCGGCGTGCTCCCCTAGATGGGTGTGGGAGTCGTCCTCGACGTCGGGGTCGGTCGCCAGGGAGGAGAGCGTCCACCACGGCCGGCCGGCCTTGGCCGCGACGGCGCGCACATCGCCGAGGTCGCGGTACGCCGACGCGCCGAGGTCGATCGGCGCGCGGCCGTCGGTGCCGTCGGCGGCCGCGAGCCATGACGCCTCGAGGAACTCCTGGCCGGTGCGCACGAGGTCGGCCGCGCGGGTGAGGACGCGCTCGGGGTGGCAGATCAGGACGTGGCCGCCGGCGGGCAGCAGCTCGGGCAGCAGCTCCAGCTCGGGCGTGCCGTCCGTGTCGTCGGGACCGCCGAGCAGCGCGGGGATCAGCGACTCCATGCCCTCGGACGGGATGCCCTCGGCCACGCGGCCGAGCAGCTCGGCCAGCGCCTTGTCCCTCGGGTGCTCCACCGCGAGCTCCGCGGCCCGCGCCCGCACCGCCTCGGTGAGCAGCAGCTCGCGGCAGGGCGGCGCGACGACCTCGGCCGGGCGGGCATCAGCTCCCTCGCCGGGCAGCGAGCGCTGGTCGGCGACGGAGAAGCAGCGCAGCTCGGCGACCTCGTCGCCCCAGAACTCCACGCGCACCGGCGCCGCCGCGGTCGGCGGGAAGACGTCGACGATGCCGCCGCGCACCGCGAACTCGCCGCGCTTCTCGACCATCTCCACCCGCGCGTACGCGAGGTCGACCAGGCGGGCGGTGAGCGACTCGAGCTCGTACTCGACGCCCTCCGCGAGGCGCACCGGCTCGAGGTCGCCCAGGCCGGGCACCACGGGCTGGATGAGGCTGCGCGTCGCCGCGGTGACCACGCGCAGCGGGACGTCGGGGGTGTCCTCGGCCTCGGGGTGCGCCAGCCGGCGGAACACCGCCACCCGGCGTCCGACGGTGTCCGCCCGCGGGGACAGCCGCTCGTGGGGCAGGGTCTCCCAGCTCGGCAGGTACGCCACGGCGTCGGGGCCGACGAGCTCGCCGATCGCGACGGCCAGCTCCTCCGCCTCGCGCTCGGTGGCCGTGACCACCAGCAGCGGGACCCCGGCGCCCCCGGTCTCCCCGTCCGGGTCCGCGGCCAGCGTCGCGGCGAGGAAGGGCCGCAACCCCGTCGGACCCTCGACCGCGGCGTCGCGACCGGCGGCCGCGACGACCTCGCGCAGGCCGGGGTCGGCCAGCACCGACGGCAGCAGGGCGGCGAGGGGCGCGGCGGACACCGCGGACACGGACAGGGGGGCGGACACGGGCGCGGACACGGCGGACGCAGCGGGCGACAACGCGGGGAGACCCTTCGACGGGCGTCGGACGGCGACCGAGAGCGGCCCCGCCGGGAATGGCTCCAGGATACGTGCAGGGACCGACAGCGGGCCGGGGACCGGTACGGCGACGGACACGTCACGTCGGCCGGGGGAAGAGGCGCCGGCGCCCCGCAGCCGGCGACCTCCCGGGTGCCGTCGTCCGTGCGTGCCCCCCGGAAGCGCACGGGCGACCGACGCCCGGCAAAAAAGTACCGTGCGGTCCGTTCGACGGACAACCGCGGTCCCCGCCGGGCGGCGTGTCCCCCGGACGGGTGGCGCCGCCTCCCCCGTCCGGACCGGGGGCCCACGAAGATCGGACACGACGGACGGCATCATCTCCCCGTGACCTCGCGTCGATCACGCCCGGCCCGTGCCCTGCTCGCCCTGGCCGCGCTGGCGGCGCTGGCCCTCACCGCGTGCAGCGAACGACCCGACCAGGGAAGCGTCGCCGCCCCGTCCGAGGGCGGCGGGGCACGCGCCGCGACCCCCGCCCCCACCACCACGCCGGCCGGCTCGTCGCTGCGGGTGGAGACGGTGGCCGAGGGGTTCTCGAATCCCTGGGACGTGGCCTTCGTCGGCGGCGACCGGATGCTCGTGACCGAGCGCGACGGCTCCCTCTCTCTGGTGCAGGGGCTCGGACCCGGCGCCCGGGTGACGCCCGTGGGCGCCGACCTGGACGACGTGTACGCCCGCGGCGAGGGCGGCCTGATGGGCATCGCCGCGGCCCCGGACGTCGCCACGTCGGGCACGTTCGTCACCTGCCAGACCCACCAGCAGGACGGCCGGCCCGTGGACGTGCGCGTCGTGGCGTGGCGACTCTCCCCCGACGGCACGCAGGCCGAGCGCGTGCGCGACCCGCTGGTGGGCGGGTTGCCGCTGAACCCCTCGGGTCGGCACTCGGGCTGCCGGCCCACCTACGCGCCCGACGGCATGCTGCTGATCGGCACCGGCGACACCGCTCGCGCCACGATCCCGCAGGACCGCGGCTCGCTGGGCGGCAAGGTCCTGCGCGTCGACCCCGCCACCGGCGGTCCGGCGCCCGGCAACCCGTTCGCCGCCTCCGCGAGCGCCGCGGAGCGGCTGGTCCTGAGCTACGGCCACCGCAACGTCCAGGGCGTCACGATCCAGCCCGGCACCGGACGGCCGTGGAGCTCCGAGCACGGCCCCGACGTGGACGACGAGGTCAACGTCGTCGTGCCGGGCGGCAACTACGGGTGGGACCCGGCCCGGGGCGGCGAGTCACCCGGCGGGTACGACGAGGACGTGCCCATGACCGACCTCGACCGCTACCCGGACGCCGTGACCGCCGCGTGGAGCTCCGGCGACGAGACCGAGGCGATCAGCGGGGCGACCTTCCTCGACGGCCCGGCCTGGGGTGACATGGCCGGCCTGCTCGCCGTGTCGGTCCAGAAGAACGAGAAGCTCTTCCTCATGCGGCCCGGCACGGGCCCCGACGACGACCGCATCGTCGGCGTCACCGTGCCGCCCGAGCTCGACGGCGAGTTCGGACGCCTGCGCGGGGCGCGCCTCGGACCGGACGGCGCCCTGTACCTGACCAGCGACAACGGCTCCGACGACGTCATCCTGCGCGTGACCCGGGCGTGAGCGACCGGCACGGCCCGGCCGGGCACCCGCCGGGGGGCCACCGTCCCCCGCCGGGCGGGCCGGGGCCGCTCGGGTGGGGGCCGGGCGGGCCGGGCGGGTGGGGGCCGCCGGCGGCTCCGGGTCCCCCGGGCCGGCCGCGCCACCCACCGGCCGCGTGGCCCCCGCCGGGCCCGCCCGCCCCGCCCGTGCGCCGTCCTCCACCCACGCAGCAGCTCGACGCACCCGGTCGCGGGCCCGCCCGCGCGCCGGCCGAGCCGCGGCGGGCGCCACGCCCCGCCGCCCGGCGCCGCGGGGAGCGCCCGAGCACGGCGGCCCTCGGGGCCGCCGTCGTGCTGGCGGTGCCCGCGGCCGTCGTCACGTTCTCCGACCTGCTGGGCATCGATCACCGCACCCCGTTCGTGCAGTCGATCGCCTTCCGGCCACAGCTCGCCGCCGGCCTGGTGGCGCTGGCCGTGCTCGCGGCCCTCGCCGGTGGGCGGGCGCTGCGCCCGGCGGCGGTGGCGCTCGGCCTCGTCGGTGCGCTCGGGCTGGCGATGGTGCTGCCGCGGGCGGTCGGATCGTCCGAGACCGGGGCCACGGGCGGCCCCGAGCTGACCGTCTTCACCGCCAGCGCCTACCTCAGCCGCGCCGACCCGGAGGCGCTCGCCGAGATCGTCCTTTCGCGCACCCCTGACGTCGTCGTGCTGCCCGAGGCGCGCGGCACCCTGCGCGACCGCCTCCAGCAGGCCCTCGTCGACGAGTCCGGCGGGGAGGGCGGCACGAGCGGCTACCGCGTGTACGCCGCCGACGCGCGCAGCGACGACAGCCCCATGACGGTGTTCGTGCGCCGCGAGCTGGGCCGGCCCACCGTGACACCGGACCGGGAGACCGAGTTCCCCTCGCTCGTCGTCGACCTCCGCGACGTCGACGGCCGCGACGTGCGGGTCGTGGCGACGCACCCGCAGTCCCCGAAGCCCGGCGACACCAACGCCTGGGCCCGCGACATCGCCGCGCTCGCGCGCTGGTGCACCGGCGACCGGCCGACCGTGGTGGCCGGCGACCTCAACGCGACGCTGGACCACGCCGAGTTCCGCACGGCGACCGCGGGCTGCACCGACGCCGCCGAGGACGTCGGCGAGGGGCTCACCGGGACCTGGCCGGCGGCGGTGCCGCGCCTGCTCGGGGTGCAGATCGACCACGTGCTCACCTCGGGTGGTCCCCGCGCCCGCGAGGTCGAGGTGGTCGACGTCGAGGGCAGCGACCACCGCGGCGTGCTGGCGCGGGTGGGGCTCGGCTGAGGTCACCGACGGGGCCGCGGCGACCGCGGGTGCGGGCGGCGGACGCCCGCACCCGCCCCGCCTCGGCTCAGGGGCGGCGTACGCGGGGCGCCGGCACGATCCCGCGGCCGGGACGGACCCCGCCGGGCGCCGTCCGGGGCGCGTCCACGCGACGCTGCGCCGGGAAGCCCGGGGCGTGGTCGTCCTCGAGCCCGCGGTGCCAGGCCTCGTCGAGCGCGGTGCGGGCGCCCTCGCGGACGGTGCGCAGCACCTCGTGCATCGACAGGGCGACCGGGCGCGGGATCAGCGGTGAGTCGGCGAGGCGGGTGAGCGGCTCGAGGCGCGTCACCGCCTCGTGCAGCATCGCCGCCGCGGCCACGGGACCGCCCGGAGGCTGGGCGACGATCCGGTCGCCCAGCAGGGTCTGCCACTGGCGCACGCGCTCGGCGAAGGCCGTCGACAGCCGCTCGAGCAGCCGCGCCTCCACGTAGGACCCGAAGCCTCCCCGCACCGGCCCGAGCCCGTCGGTCGGCGGGTCCTCGCCCCGGCGGAACGCCTCCAGCCAGCTGACCCAGGCAGCATAGCCACCGCGCGGCGGGGCGCTCACCGGTGCTGCCCGCTGCGGGATCGGGTCTGTGTCCTGCTCACGTCGGCCGCCTCCGTCACCAGCCGGTCCCCCCGGTCGTGGTGGTCGTGTCGTCGGGCGCGACGCTGCGCCCGCGTACGGCCCGCTAGTCGTTCACCGGACAGCTACCGTTTCGCTCCGGGACACCTGCCGCGCAGGTTCGCCCGTTCGGAGCAGCGGCCGGGTGCGCGACCGGGCGCTCAGGCGCGGACGACGAGCGTCTTCGCGGCCATGTCACCGAGGCGCTGGTGCCGCTCCGAGGTCGACATGATGATCAGTCCGACGATGCCGGCGAAGAGACCGTCCACGACGAGGAGCAGCCAGCGCACCGTGCACTGCCCGAGCGTGGGCGCCCCGCCGTCCTCCTCGCGCACGATCCGCAGGCTCAGCCACCCCATCGCCGGCGTCTGGCCCTGGTGGGTCGACGGCCAGTACGCGTAGACGAGGAACGAGGAGCCGAACCCGACGAGGAACATCAGCACGTAGCCGATGCCGATGATCGTCAACATGGTGTCCGGGTCGCCCGTCGCGGAGCCGATGCCGATGACGAGGAACATCAGCACGAGCGTCGGGACGGCCGCGAGCAGCCCGTCGAGGAGGTACTGGCCGACGCGCGAGCCGACGACCTCGGTCGGGTCGCCGCCCGGCACGCCGTACCCGGGCCCGTAGCCCGGTCCGTACCCCGGCTGCCCGTAGGGCTGGCCGTATCCCGGCTGCCCGTACGCGGGCTGGCCGTACGCGGGCTGGCCGTACCCGGGCTGGCCGTACACGGGCTGGCCGTACGCCGGCTGGCCGGATCCCGGCTGTCCGTACCCGGGCTGTCCGTACCCGGCCTGGCCGTACGCCGGCTGTCCGTGGCCCTGGCCGTACGCCGGCTGTCCGTGGCCGGGCTGTCCGTACCCGGGCTGGCCGGGACCGGCCTGTCCCGGCCCGGCGTCCGGCGTGGCGGCGGCCGACGGGTCGCCGAAGCCGGACTGCTGCTGATAGCCGCCCGGCGACGCGCCGAAACCGGACTGCTGCTCGTATCCGCCGGGGTTGCTCACGCTCTGTTCTCCCGAGGTCGACGACGAGAGCGTTGCGCTCCCCGATGGCTGCTCACCGTGATGACGGGACGGCTCCGAAACGCGGAGGCCGGTGGTCACCCGCACCCGGCCACGCCTCGGGGGCCGGGTCCCCACCACCCACGAGGCGGCAGCATGCCAGCGAGCGGTCACCGCGGGGAGTACCGACCGGGCAGTCGGGGGCGTTCCGTCACCCACCTGGCCTGACGGACGTGCTCACGCAGCGGTGCCGGGACCGCATCACCCCGTTGCTCGTCACACCTCGCCCGCACGGAGCATGACACCCGAGGGCTCTCGCGCGTTGGGTGGAGGTCAGGTCACGACATCGCAACGTTCCCGGGAGGAGGTCACCGGATGGCCGTCCCGCCCCGACCCGCCGGCGCCGGGTTCCCGGCGACGCTCGCGGCCGTGCCGAGCCCGCGGCCCGCGCTGGCGGACCCCGCCGCGCCCGCCCACGCCGCCGCCGCGGACGCCCCCTCCGAACGTGACGAGCTCGCCGGCGTCGCCTGGATCGTCCGCGAGGTGACGCACGTCCCCGGCGTGCTGCGCTGGCGCGAGGGGCGCCTCAGCTTCGAGTCCACCCGCGGCGTGCTCTTCGACGGCACCCCCGACGAGCTGGTCCTCGAGGTCGGCCGGTCCTCCCGGGTCGGCCTGCGGGTCACCGTCGGCCCCGAACGGCTGTGTGTGCGCGTCGTCCGGCCGGCCGGCGGTGTCGCCCCGTGCCGCGAGCTCGTGCGACGGGCCGTCGACGCCGGGACGGTGACCGAGGGGGACGCCGCCTCCTGGGACCTCTGGCGCCCCAGCCTCGCCGCGGGGTCCACCGCCCCCGCGCGGCCCCGGACGCGGGTACGCCGGGCCTTCGGCGGGTTCGGCGTCGTCGCCCCCTCCTGACGGGGCTCAGCGACCGGCCCGGGGCGTGGAGTGCGCGCGCGGGCTCTGCTCCGGCCGCTCGTCCTCGCCGGCCCGGGCCCGGCGCGCCCGCGGCTCCCGGTCGGCGAGCACGGCCGGCACGTCCTCGTCGTCGCGCCCGTCCTCCGGTGCCGGGCCGGTCTCACCGGGAGCCGGCCCGGCGAGCGCGTCGAGCGGTGTCGCCGGGGAGAGCGGGTCCGCCGGTTCGGTCGGCCGCGGCACCCGCGGCGCTCCGGGCGGCATCACCGGCGCGCGGGGCGGCCCCGCGGCGGGAGCAGCCGCCGGACCCACGGCTCCAGGTGGCACCGGTCCGGGTGGCACGGGTCCGGGTGGGACGACACCGGGCGGGCGAGCAGGACCAGGACCGGGACCAGGGCCGCCGGGCCGGGCGCCGGGCGGGACGGGACCGGGCGGCACGGCACCGGGCGGCACGGCACCGGGCGGCACGGCACCGGGCGGAACCGGTCCGTGCGGGATGGGGCCCCGCGGGGGCCCGGGCGGCACGGCGCCGTGCGGCGGGCGGGGCCCCGGCCCGTGCGGGGCACCCGGCGGGCCGGGGACGGGCCGGCGCGGCGGGCCGGGACGGACCGGCCACGGCACCGCGGCCCCGATCGCGTCGACCAGCGGGCGGACGGCGGCGTGGATGCGGCGCGCCGCCTCGGCGTGGTCCTCGACCGTGCCCTGCACCGGGTCCGGGATGGCGTCGTCCTCGGGGTCGACCGGAGCGCCCTGGCCCCTCTCGGCCAGTGCCGCGGCGACCAGGGCGTGCGCGCGCTCGCGGGGATCGGCGGGTAGCGCGGCGTGGTCCGCGGGGTCCATGCCCTCGAGCAGCCGGGCGAACTCGGGCAGGGTGAAGGTGCTGCGCAGCGCGCGGGGCTCGAGCTCGAGCACCGCGGAGCGGTGCGACCGGCTCACGGTGAGCACGAGGTCGGCCATCTCGACGTCGCGGGCGGGGAGCTGGCGCGCGCGGAACGCGGCGACGTCGGGGTGCGTGGCGAGCGGTCCGAGCTGGGCCCGCGAGAGCGGGTGCATCTCCGCACCCACGACCGCACCGGTGCCGCCGCTGGCGACGTCGAACCAGGAGGCCCACCGCGGGCCGAGGCGCATCTCGAGCAGCAGGCGGGTGTGGAACCGGGCGAACGGCGAACGGCAGATGTTCCCGGTGCACACGAACAGGAGACGGAAGCGCCGTGGCGTCCCGTCTCCCCGACCGTCCATACCGCCGATCGTCGCAGTCCGTGGCCGTACGCGCGAGCCGTTCCGGTCGCCGGGCGCCGGCGCGCCTCGCCGCTCCCCCGGTCGGGTGGGACCGAGAGGACCCGGCTCAGCGCACCTGGCGGGCGAAGGACTCGAGGTCGAGCACCATCCGTGCGACACGCAGGGCCGCGACCACCGCGTCGACCTCGACCGCGGAGGCCGGACGCTCCTCGGCGTCCAGACGCTCCAGCAACGCCGCCGCGTCGTCGTGGAGCGGGCCGGCGAGCTCGGCGGCCCCCCTCAGCGCCTCGCCCTCGAGCCGCTCGTCGGCCGACCACCCGGCGTCGGGGACCCCGGTGGCGACGAGCTCGAGCGCGCGGACGAGGGCCCGGCTGTCCGGGTCCTGCGCGTCGTCCTCCAGGTCGACGAGTCGCGCGAGGAGGTCGTCCACGGCGCGCACGAGGTCCGCGGCCGGCGCGCCGGCGCCCCGGCCGAACACCGGCGGCGGCACGACGCCCTCCGGGCTGCGCGGGGCGGGGATCGACGGGCGCTCCGGCTCGAGACGCGCACGGGCCTCCCGCAGGCGGGCGGCCAGGGCACCCCCCGAGGTGTCGTCGGGGACGGCGACGGGGCCGGAGGAGGTGCCGGGCACCTCGGGCTCGGCGTCCGGCGCCGGGTCGTCGTTGGTGGTGGGCATCGCGGCCTCGGTCGACAACGGCGCTCCTCGGAGGGGGACGAACCGCCGCCGGGTGCGGCGACGGCGCCCGCGCGGGGACACGGGGTCACCCGGTGGATCGTCGGAGCCAGCCTGACGCGTTGCGGTCGGTCCACGGAACAGCCCGTTCGGGGGATCTCCTTCACCCGGTGGGGTGCTCGCCAGCGCGGAGAGAGACCGTCCGGACCTCCGCTGCTGGTCCGTCCGGCCCTGGGGCGCCGTGTCACCGGTTGCCCGTCCCCCGCCGCCGCAGGCCGGACGGCACGCCGCGCGCCGTACGTGCCATGAGCGCCCGGCGGATCGCCGACGCGGTGCTGCCCCGGAACCGGCTGGCGATGACGACCCCCGCGAAGGCGATCCCGTTGACCGAGCCGAGTGCCAGCATCGCCACCTCGAGCGCGTGCTCGCCGTCGAACACGCCCTCGGCGTCGGGAACGTCGAGCTGGCCGCCGTAGGGCGCCGGACCCGGCACGGGGTCGGCTGCGAGGGCGGGCGGCGCGCCGAGGACCACCACGCCGAGGGTCAGGAGCAGTGCGGCGAGCCCACGACCCACCTGCCCACGACCCACCTGCCCACGACCGCGAGTCCAATTCCGTCCGCCCCTGCCGCCCATGCCGCCGCCCCTCGCGGACCCCCGTGGGCCCTCGAGCGGGCATCGGGGCGGACCGGCGGGCTCGTTACCGGCACGAGGCCCGAGGCAGACGACACGCGGACGATCGTGACCGGGCCGTGATCAAAGGCGACCGTTTTGTCCGGAGCGCCCGTTCCCGCAGGTCAGACGGGCTGAGCCAGGTAGTCGTCGACGGTCTGGCGGTACTCGTCGTCGCCGACCTCGCGTCCCAGCAGGCGTCCGGCGAGCCGCCGCGACAGGCGGGCGACGTCGGGCTGCAGGTCGGAGCTGACCGCCGAACGCTGGGCGGCCAGCTCCTCGCGGCCCTCCGCGACGAGGCGCGCGGCCTCCTCGCGGGCGTTCGCCAGCACCTCGTCGCTGCGACGCTGGCCCTCCTCGCGCGCGGCGTCGCGGATGCGGGTGGCCTCCTCCCGGGCCTCGCCGATGCGGGCGCGGTACTCGGCCTGGACGCGGTGCGCCTCGGCGCGGGCCTGCTCGGCACGCTCGAAACCACCCTCGATGCGGTCGTGCCGCTCGGCGTAGACCTTCTCGAGCCGCGGGATCAGCACGCGGCTCATGACGAGGTAGAGCGCGCCGAACGCGATCATCCCGATCACGATCTCGTGCCAGATCGGGCTGAGCACGAAGTAGCCGCCACTCGCCAGGGTCATCGCCGGCTGCACCGCCCGTCGGTCGTCGTCGCAGGTCGCACGGCGCGCGGACGGGGGTCCCGGCCGGGCGCTCGTGCACAGTCTGTCCGATCTCGTCGCGCGGGGCGACCCCGGGTCGTCCCGCACCCTCACGTCGCCCCTGATCGCCGGGGTCCTAGGGTGCCGCCGTGGGTGACTACAGGCTGGTGGCGGTGGGCACGGACGGCTCCTCGTCGGCCACCGCGGCCGTCACGCGGGCGGGCCAGATCGCGGCGGACGCGGGCGCGAAGCTGCTGATCGTGTGCGCGTACGAGCGCTCGCGGTCGGGCGCGGGGCGCGACCAGGCCGAGGCCGAGCGCGTGCTGGGCGACGAGGCCTACAAGGTGATCGGCGCGAACCCCGCCGAGGAGACCCTGCGCGACGCCCGCGACGTGGCCCGGCGGGCGGGCGCGGACGAGGTCAACACGGTGGCGGTCGAGGGCGACCCGGTGCAGGCCATCTGCGACAAGGTCGAGCTCCACCACGCCGACCTCGTCGTCGTCGGCAACAAGGGCCTGGCGAGCTTCGCCGGACGCCTGCTCGGCTCCGTGCCCGCCGAGGTGTCCCGCCGCTCCCCCACCGACGTCCTCATCGTCCACACGACCTGACTCAGCGCGTGGGCGCCGCCTCCTCGAGCGGGGCGTCGCCGGGCACCTGCTCGGCGAGGGCGGCCGTACGGGGCGACGGCGTGGACGCGGCCGGTGCGGTGGCCCACGTGCCCGGCACCGCGCAGGACGGTGCATCGCGGTGGCGCCCGAGCAGCGCGCCGAGCGGCGCGTCGGCGACGACGTCGGCGAGCGCCTGCTCGAAGCACCGCCGCGTGGCACGGTCCCGCGGCCGCGCCAAGGCCTCGGCCAGGCGGCGGGTGAGGCGCTCGGACTCGGCCAGGAACCCGGTCAGCGACAGTCGCCCCAGCCCGAGCTCGCGGCGGCAGCGCCCGGCGACCGTGTCGCCGTCGCCGCTGATGCAGACCTCGCAGTCGACGTCGCCGTCCTCGAGCACGGCGCCGGGCGGGCCGCCCGTGCTCGGGGCCGGGTTGCCCACGGCCGCGCGGAACACCGCGTTGGTGACACGGTCCGACGGGTCGCGGACGAGGGCCGCCAGCAGGTTCCACCCGCCGCGGCTCTCGAGGACGTCACGCAGGCCCCGCACGTCGACGGTGAGGCGCCGGACGCGGACGGCGTCCGCACGGGCGAGCAGCTGCTCGACGCTGTCGGGACGCTCCTCCCCGTCGAAGCCGACGTGGAGCCGGGGCACGGCGGGGCTGCCGGGGACCTGCGGGTCGATGCCGCAGACCGCGATCTCGGGTGCGGGCGGGCGGGCGGGCTCGCGGCGCGGGGTGTCGAGGTACTCCATCCCGGCCATGACCTCGGGTCCCGGCACCCCGGGGCGGGGGCGCCCCGGGGCCGTCGCGGTGCGGGTGGCCGTGCCGGTGGTGGCGGCGCGGCGGCGGGCGAACGGGTTGCGCACGAACTCTCCGCTCCCTCTCGTCGGGAGACTCCCACCTTGCCAGAGCGACGTGATCGTCGCCACATCGAACGATCAAGCCGTCGAGGTCACCCGGTGCGCTCGGTGCCGGATCCGTCGAGGATCCGCTTGAGGTCGGCGAGGGTCTGCTCGAGCCCCGCGCGGATGCCCGGACCGTCGGCGCGCTCGGTGTGCAGCGTGACGGTCACCCGGGACGCGGTGTCGCCGATGCCCGTCACGAAGAGCTCGCCGTGGTAACCGCTGGCGCGCTCGGCGCCCCAGCGCAGGCTGCGTGCGTCGCCGTCGGCGTGCATCCACGCCGTGCCCTCGTAGCGCTCGCCCTCGACGTTCGCCACCACGGCGACCTCCTCGCCGCCCGTGCTCGACGCCTTCTCCAGCCCGCTGAAGTACTCGGGGAGGTGGGACACGTCGGCGAGGTAGGCGAAGACCTCGTCGGGGCCGCGCTGGACGTCGGCGGTGTGCTCGTAGTCACCCATGTTCGGGGCTACCCCGGTGCCGCTGTGCCGACCCGCGCCTCAGCGGACGGCCGGGATGATGACCGCCCCGCCGCCGAACCCGGCGACGCCGGTGGCCTCCGCGCCGACGCCGAGATGGGCGTTGACCAGCACCGGCGCGGCGCCGGGGCGGGTGTCGCGGTCGGCACCCGTGCGGGCGTCGAGCACCACCGGACCGTTGACCGTCGTGCCGTACACCGCGCCGTGCCAGGCCGTCGTCAGCTGCGGGGCGACGCGGTTGGCCGCCGGGTCGGGCAGCTCCCAGAGCGGGGCGGCGGTGGTCGCGTCGACGGCGAACACGCGGGCGTCGCCGCCGCACACGGTGGTGGCCGCCTCGTCCCAGACGCAGCGCGGGGGCGTGTAGGAGCGGCCGACGTCCACGGTGCGCACGGTCGCGCCGCGGGCGTCGACGAACCGCAGCGATGCCGACGGGGCCGTCAGGGTCGTGGCCGCCGTGCGCCCGGAGACGACGGCGAGCCCGGGCCCGGCCGGCGTGATCTCCGGGCCCCGCAGCACCTCGCCGTCGAAGCGGCGCAGGCCCGTGACGACGTCGAGGCCCACCACCGTCGACGAGGCGTAGGCGCGGCTCTGCCCGGGCGTCGTCGCCACACCCAGCGCCGTGCCACCCGCCGGGCCGTCGGCGAGCACCGCGTCCACCGCGACGCCGTCGGCGGTCCAGAGCACGGCGTGCGAGGTGAGGTCGACGCCGAGGGCGGTGCGCCGGGTGTCGGTGCCCGCGGTGAGCACGGCGACGCCCGCCACGACGCCGGCCACGCGCAGCGCCACCGCCGGTGGGCGATCCGCCCACGGCAGCACGGTCGGTGCGCTCCAGCGCAGCGCGCCGGTGGCGGCGTCGAAGGCGAGCAGCTCGACCGACAGGCCGGGCGGGGTCGTCCCGGAGCCGGGGACCACGCTCGCCGCCCCGACCAGCACCGCCCCGTCCCCGGTGGCGACGGGCCGGCCCGCGGCGTGGCGCCCGGGCGGGGCGGCGGGACCGGGGATCTCCGCGCCGGTGGAGTCGACGCGCAGGACGCGGCCGCCGTCGGTGGCCCAGACGGCGGTGCCGACGAGGGCGGCGGGCAGGTCGTCGGCGTCGCGGCCGAACACCCGCGTGCCCGACCCGACGAACAGGCTTCCCGTCGGGGCCGCGAACCCCGTGGGCGGGTCGTACGCCGGTGGCGGTGCGTCCTCGACGTCCGCACCACCACACCCGGTGAGCACGCCGAGCACGGTGAGCACGGTGAGCACGACCACCACGATCACCCGCCCGGCGACCGGGCGACCTCCGACGAGCACGCCGGGCAGCGTTCCATGCCGCTCCCCGCTCCTCCGCGGGCCCGCCCGCGGGCGCTCACTCCGACGCGACGGCGTCCTCCGCCGCGCGGCGCGGGGTCACGACCGGCAACGGGCCCGTGGCCTGGGCCAGGCGCCGCTGGGCGCGGGCGATGCGGGCGGCGTGCTCCGCGGCGGCGGCCTGCTCGGCCTTCCGCGCCTTGCGCTCGGCGCGGTTCGGGCGCCTCACGGGCTCGTCAGGGGTGGGCGCGGCGGTGTCGTCGACAGGGCCGGCGGGCGGGGCGACGGGCTGGGCCTGGGGCAGCGCGTCGGCACGGCGGCGCAGGAACGACATCGCGTTCTCCTCGATCACCTCGGGCGGCTTCCTCGTGGGCAGTGTCGTCCGCGACCCGCCGGGCGTGACGGTGTTCCACTCGTTCGTGTCGGTCCCGTGACCAGCGACGATGCCCAACAGCGACACCCCGTACCGGACCGGCAGGAACCGGACGGACGCCGTCAGGACCCCGCGCCCGCGATCAGGTCCGCCGCACGCTCGCCGAGCACCAGCGCGGTGGCCGCCGGGCCGCGGCGGGGCACGGTCGGCAGCACCGAGGTGTCGACCACCCGCAGCCCGCGCAGACCGTGGACGCGCAGCTCGGGGTCGACGACGGCGCCGGGGTCGTCGGCCGTGCCGAGCCGTGCGGTGGCGCACAGGTGGGCCGAGGTGGTGAGGTGCGCATCGATCCACGCGTCGAGCCCGCGGTCGTCCAGCCCGTCGACGGGACCCAGCGCGAGCGCCCCGGCCGCGAGCAGGTCGCCGGCACGGCGCACCACCTGCCGCATGCGGGCCCGGTCGTGGCCCGAGGCCAGGTAGCGGTGCTCGAGCCGCGGCGTGCCGCCGGGTACCGGCGCGTCGAACACCATGACCCCGCGGCTCTCGGGGGCCTGCAGCGCGCACATGAGGTGGCAGGGCCCGCCGGGCGCGAACGGACGCGCGAACAGCAGGATCTCGAGGTCGCCGGCCGGGTCGTCGCCGGCGTCGAGGTGCACCGCGGCCTGGGCGCCCGGCGCCTCGGGGTGCAGTGCCGCGCCCCCGGTGGTGTCGGGGAAGGCCAGGTATACGCTGGGGTGGTCGGAGTACCCGCGCCCGACGCCGGGGCGCGCGTGGCGCACGGGCAGCCCGGCGGCACGCAGCGCGTCCGGCGGGCCGATCCCGGAGAGCGCGAGCAGCTGCGGGGTGCACACCGACCCGGCGGACAGCACGACCTCGCCCGCCTCGATGCGCTCACCGGCCCCGTCGGGCCCGATTCCCTCGACGCCCACCGCGCGGTCGCCGTCGAGCAGCACCCGGGCGACGGTCACGTCCCCGCGCACCGTGAGGTTGGGACGGGCGAGGTGCGGCAGCACGTAGGCCATCGCGGCGTTGACCCGCACGCCGCGGCGCACGTTCGCCGGGACGAGGCCGGCGCCCGGGGGCGCGTCACCGTTCTTGTCGGGCTCGACGGGCACCCCGATCCGCGCGGCGGCGTCGAGGAACCGCTCGGTGACCGCCGCCCGCAGCTCGCCCGCCGGACGCACCACGGGGACCGGGCCGGCGTCGCCGTGCAGGGGGCCGCGCACGTCGAGGTCGTGCTCGCCGCGGACGTAGTACGGCAGCACCGCCTCGTACGACCACCCCGGCCAGGAGTCGAGATCCGCGCGGGTGGCGCGCAGGTGGTTGGCGCCGTTGACCGCGCTCGACCCGCCGAGCAGCCGCCCGCGCCCCACCCGCGTCCGGCGCCCCGGCGCGAGCTCCACCCCGACGTCCCAGGTGTGCGGGCCGTCGGGGTCGGCCGCGGCCAGCGAGGCGACGGCGCGGACGTCGTCGGGGAACTGCGCCGGGTCGGTGACCGCCGGGCCCGCCTCGAGCAGCAGCACCCGGCGGTGCGGGTCCTCCGACAGGCGGCCCGCCAGCGCGCAACCGGACGAGCCGGCGCCGACCACCACCACGTCCCAGGACACGGTGCGTCAGCCTCGCAGCCGAGGCGGCGCCGCGCCGGGGCACCCGTGATCAACGGGGACTTCGCGCGCGTAGACGCAGCGAACAGCGCGTTCGCTGCGACCTCGGGAGCCGCGGGCTACCGCGGGGTGTCGGAGAGCTGCTCCTGCGGGTGGGCGGCGACGTACTCGGGCACGGCGTCGGTGTTCACCGCGAACCACAGGTCACGGCCGGCGGTGTCGTCGAGGTAGACCACCGACTGGTCGCCCTCCGTCCCGGTGCCCGTGCTGGGCACGGTGAGGAACGAGATCGCGGAGTTGCGCAGGTCCCGCATCCCGAACGCCAGCTGGGCCATGCCGGTGGTGGTCAGCGAGTCGTCGACGCCGACGTGGCGGGTGACCGTGTCGACGAGCGCGTAGGCGCTGGTCGGGCTGGACAGCGTCCCCGACGACAGCGCCTTCTGGACGAACGCGCGCAGCGCGGCCTGCTGGCGCTTGACGCGGTCGAAGTCGCCGCCGGGCAGGTTCTCGCGGTCGCGGACGTAGACCAGGGCCTGCTCGCCGTTCAGGTGCTGCTCACCGGCCGGGACGACGACGCCGTCGCGCTCGGACTGCTGGCCGACGCTGACGTCGATGCCACCGACGGCGTCGGTCATCTGCGCGAAGCCCGCGAAGTCGATGACCGCGAAGTGGTCGACGTGCACGCGGGAGAGCTGCTCGACCGTCTGGATGAGCAGCGGGGGCCCGCCGAAGGCGTAAGCCGCGTTGATCTTGTTGCGGCCGTGACCGGGGATGTCCACCCACGAGTCGCGGGGGATCGAGACGACGCTGGCGCTCTGGCCGTCCCCGGCGATCGTCGCCACCATGATCACGTCGCTGCGCTGCGAGCCGAAGACGGCGTCGGGGGCGGCGTCAGTGCCGGTGGTCGGGTCGGGCGAGCGGGTGTCGGTGCCCATGAGCAGGAACGTCTGCCCCGCCGAGTCCGAGGGCCGCGAGGACGGGTCGATCGGCGCGAACACCGAGGGGTAGCGGCCGACCTGCGAGCCCAGGTGCTGGGTGACGAGCACGATGCCCGCGGCCGCGAGCAGCACCAGCACGAGGAGCCCGATCAGGCCGTAGGCCAGCGCCCGAAGGCCGCGACGCCGCCGGCCGCGCTCCTCCGGATCCGGGCCCCCCGCCCCCTGCTGGTCCATGACGCTGCCGATGCTCATGCCCCGACCACCCCTGCTCCCGCGCCGGCGACCCGGATGGTCGCGACCCACTCCCGTTCCTCTCGGACGACGAGCGGCTCTCGTTACGCGGCGCACGGCGCAGCCCCGTCCGACGTGACCCAGCGTGACACCCCGGGCGTGGTCGGTTCCCGGCGCCTCGGCGCTCCCGACGGGCCGACGCCCGACCGGACGCCACCGCTCCGCCCTCTGCCGCAGGGCGGCAACTACGCTCGAACGGGTGACCCTCGACCGTGAGCCCGGCGACACCGCTCTCGACCCGGAGGCCGTGGCCCGCGAGGCCGCGGCGGCACGCGAGGTCCTGGAGGCCCTCGGGGCCCTCGAGGACGCCGATCCGGTGCCCGCACCACGTCCGGAGGTCCTGACGCGCGTGCTCGAGGGCCTGCGCGACCTGCCCGCCGTCACCCGGGACGCCGCTCGCCCGGCCGGCCGGGACGACGGGCCGGGCGGGGGCCCCGCGTTGCCGCTCCCCCGCCGGCGCACCTGACCCGCGTGTTCGCCGCCGGCGGGCCCGCGAGCGGGCGACGTCGGCGGGTCACCCGTCCTACGGTGGTGGGCACGCGCCGTCGACGCCGCGCTCCCGCCCCGGCGGGAGGCGACACGAGGGAGGTAGCGCGGTGACCGTTCCCGACCCGGGCCATCCCGACGCCCGTCCCGGCCCCACCACCGGCATGGACCCCGTGCCCCCGTCCGTCCCGCCCCCACCGCCCGGCGACCGGCCGGACCCCGACCGGCCCTGGCCGCGCGACCCCCGCCGCCCGGACCCCGGCGACCCCGACCCCGGCGAGCGCCTCGCGTTCGTCGCCCTCGGCCGCGACGACCGGCGCCGCCACGTCGTCGACGTCGCCTCCGGCGAACCGGGGGATCCCACCGGCCTGCGCGCCCGCTGTGGCGCCGCGGTCGAGCAGGTGGTGCCGGGCCTGCACGTCGGCCAGGCCGACTGCCCGGGATGCGTCCTGCCGGTGCACCGCTGAGAGCGCGCCCGGCCGGCTCGACGGCCCCCGTCAGTCGTCGTCGTCGGGTCCGGCGCGGCGCACGCAGAGCAGGCGGTCGCCGCGCTCCAGGGCGTCGACCTCGGGGGCGTCCATGGCGTGCACCACGCCGTCACGGACGACGCCCAGGACGATGTCGCGCAGGTGACGGGGCGACCCCCCGATCTCGGCCTCGGTCACCTGGCGCTCCCCGATGCTCATGCCGGCCTCGGGCGAGATGAGGTCCTCGACGACGGAGACCACCGCGGGCGTGGTGGTGGCCATGCCGAGCAGCCGGCCCGCCGTCTCGGCGGACACGACGACGGAGTCGGCGCCCGACTGGCGCAGCAGGTGCACGTTCTCGGCCTCGCGCACCGCGGCCGTGATCATGATCTTCGGGGCCATCTCCCGGGCGGTCAGCGTCACCATCACGGCCGTGTCGTCGCGGTTCGTGGCCACCACCAGCGCCGTCGCGTGGGGCAGGCCGGCCGTGCGCAGCACCGAGGACTGGGTGGCGTCGCCCCGTACGGTCACCAGTCCGAGCGCGGACGCCGCGTCGAGGCGACCGCGGTCGGTGTCGACGACGACGATGTGGTCGACGTCGTGGCCGTCACCGCGCAGCGTCGTCACCGCCGCCTGCCCCTTCGTCCCGTAGCCCACGACCACCACGTGGTTGCGCACGCGCGACCTCCACCGTCGGATGCGGAACGCCTGCCGGGACCGTTCGGTGAGCAGCTCGACCGTGGTGCCGACGAGGACGATGAGGAACAGCAGGCGCAGCGGGGTGATCGCGAGGATCGTCCACAGCCGCGCGGACTCGGTCACCGGCACGATGTCGCCGTAGCCCGTGGTCGAGAGCGACACGGTGGCGTAGTAGAAGGCGTCGATCAGCCCGATGCCGTCGTCGCTGTTGTTGTCGGTGTACCCGTCGCGCTGCAGGTACACGATCAGCGCGGCAGCGGTCAGCGCGCCCAGCGCCAGGACGAGACGGCGAAGCAGCGCCACCACGGGACCGACGGTCCCCTCGGGCATCTGCACCGACGCGCCCGGCGCCGCGCCCTCCGGCATGACGTCGCGCGTCACCCGGCTTCGCAGGACCATCCCCGGCCCTCCCGACCGACCCCGTCACCGACCTGGCGGGACCGACGGCCGCGCCGGGAGGACACTACCCGGTGCGCCTACGGCGCTCGTGAGCAGAGAGAAGTGCCCCAGCACGTCCTCCTGCTCACGAGCGCGGTGCGCACCTCAGGTCGCGGGATAGCGGTGGTAGCCGGGGAAGTTGCCGTACAGGTTCTCCCCGGGCGGGCCCTCGGTGACGGCCTGCACCAGGTACTCGCCGCCGACGAACGCGCCCTTCCACGACTCGCCGCGCCCGCCGAAGGCCTCGTCCTTGTCGCCGCGCGAGCGCAGCTTGTTGATCCCGACCTTGAACGCCTGAACCTGCTCGGCGAGGCGCTCGGCCTTCTGCTGGTCATCGCAGGCGATGCTGGCCACCAGCGCCCCGTTCGACGCGTTCATCTGCGCGAGGAGCTCGGCCTCGGTGTCGACGACCACGACCGAGTCGACGGGGCCGAACGGCTCCTCGTGCATCAGCCGCGACGCGCCCGGCGGGGCCAGCATCGCGACCGGCGCGTGGTAGGCCGAGGTGTCCTGACCGGGCAGGAAGCGCCCGGTGTCGAGGGTGCCGCGGTAGAGCGGCACGGCGCCGTGGCGCAGCGCCTCGGCGACGCTCTCGTCGAGCTCCTGCGCCTTCGACGCCGAGATCAGCGGCCCGAAGTCGAGCGCGGGCAGGTCGTCGGTCGAGCTCCCACCCGCATCCACCGCCACCGGGTGCCCGAAGCGCACCCCGGCGAGGACCGGCAGGTAGACGGCCAGGAACTGGTCGACCAGCTGGCGCTGGACGACGAAGCGCGGGTACGACGTGCACCGCTGCTTGCCGTACTCGAAGCCCTTCTTGAGGATCTCCGCGAAGGTGTCCCAGTCGGAGAAGTCCCAGATGCCCCAGGCGTTGAGGCCCTCCTGCTCGAGCATGTGGCGCTTGCCGGTGTCGGCGAGCTGCGCGGCGACCTTGCCGCCGTTGGAGCGCCCGCCGACGAAGGCCAGCGCGCCGATCTCGGGCGAGCGGATCAGCGCGTCCGAGAGCTCGGAGCCGTCGCCGGAGAGCAGCGTCGCCGGCAGGCCCTCGCGCACCATCAGCGCGTGGGCGACGGTCAGCGTCATCCAGCCGCCCTGCGTGGGCGTCTTGGCGACGACGCCGTTGCCGGCGAGCAGCTGCACGAGCTCGGCGTGCACCTGCACGCTCATCGGGTAGTTCCAGCTCGCGATGTTCGAGACCGGGCCCTCGAGCGGCACGCGCTTGGCCGGGGCGCCCTCGACGTCGCGGGAGAGCATCCCCTCGATCTCGTCGACGTACCAGCGCACGCCCGAGATCGCGCGGTCGACGTCGGAGCAGGCCATCTTCCACGGCTTGCCGATCTCCCAGGCCAGCAGCAGGGCGAGGTCGTCGCGCGCGCCCTCGATGGCGTCCAGCGCGGCCGACACCCTGCGGCGGCGCTCGTCGAGCTCGGTGCCGGCCCACGAGCGGTGGGTCCGGTGCGCACGCTGCACGGCGTCGGCGGCGGTGGCCGCGTCGACCTTGAGCATCGTGCCGAGCGACGACCCGTCGTTCGGGCTCGTCTGCTCCGAGGGCGTGCCCACGGCCCGCCACTCGCCGTCGATCAGGTTGGCGGGACCGTCGTCCGCGAAGGCCTCCCCCACCAGGCCGCGCACGCGCGCGGTCACCGCGGACCAGGTCAGGTCCTCGGGAACGTGCAGGTCCTGGGTGCCGGTCGTGCTCTCGCTCATGCGCCGTCCTCCCGTGCCGGTCGTGGGCGGGCTCCGACCATAGGCAGGTCGGAGGCCGGATCGGAACCGTCGGAGCGGAGGGGACGCCAGGTCGACGCCGGGCCGCCGCACCGGCTCCCCCGCGACACACCGCGTGTACCGGCCGACACGGAGCGTCGACGGCCGGCGCAGCTCATGACGCATGTCGCCGAGCGGTCCCCCCGCTCGGGTGAATAGTTGAAAGACGAAGTCAGAGTGTGGGCATCCCCGAGTCACCAATCGTGACAGCGACCCTCGACGACGCGCCCCCGTCACCCGACGGTGGCACGACACGTGTGGGTCGGAGCGGGACGGCGTGGACGGCAGGCGCGCCGAGCGCGGAGGAGAGACCCGATGGACCACGAGCCCTGGTGCCCCGACGGGGCGGCGGGATGCACGGAACGCACGGAGGGCGGCGAGGGGACCGGGAGGGCCGAGAGGACCGCCCGCGCCGACGGCGACCCGGCGCTGCTGGCCGTGGGGGCCCTGGACGCCGGGCCCGGGGCGCCGGCGGCCGGCGGGGTCGACTGGGTGGCGGCGCTGGCCGAGCTCGACGACTGCGACGGCTACGTGGTGCTCGCCGTCGACCCGCAGACCGGGGAGGTCGACGCCCACGGGCCCTACCCGGGGATGGGTGCCCTGCGCGCCGCCGAGGACATGCGCGAGACCCTCGACCGCGAGGAGCTCGAGGACGTCGTGGTCCGCGTCGTGCGCTGGCACGGCGCGTGAAGTGACGCGGCTCACCACGGCCTGAGGGCAACCTGAGCGCCGGTCACCTCATCGGCGCAGTGACCGTGGCCGCGTGGGCTCTACCGTGGGCACCAGCGCCGGCCGCGGAGCGGGCGCTCGTACGTCGCCCGGGCACCCGGGTACGGGGGGAAGTCATGAAGACGCTCGCGCTCGCCCTCGGCGGGCTGGCCGTGTGGGTCGCCGCGCCCACGGTCGCGATGGCCGCGCACGGCACGATCGACCAGCGCACCCGCGCCGCGTGGCGGGCCCGCGCAGCGCACGCCGGCGTGCCCGCGCCGGCCCCGGTCGTCGCCATCCCCGCGCAGCGCGGCGCCGACGCGGGGACGCGCGCAACGGCCCGGGTGGTGTAGGCGCCCGGGCCAGGTCGGGATCGCACGGGGCTCGCCCCGGGCCGCGGCAGCGGCTCGAACGGCGACCCGCCGAACCCCCCCCGCGCCCCGATGTCGTCCGGTGGGACCTGACCGTGACGCAGCCGCGACCTCATCGCGCGTCCGGGTAGACCGGGGGCATGCGCACGCTCGAGGTCACCAAGCTGCGGGACCTGACCGGGCCGGGGCACACGGACGCCTTCGGCATCGGCGGGACCGACCTGGGCGCGGCGACGACGGCGCCCGACGGGCGGATCGTCGCGGTCTTCGGCGACACCTTCGAGCGTGCGGGGGTCGGCGGGCCGGGCTGGCGCTCGCCCGTGGTCCTCTTCGCCGACCCCGCGTCGGTGCGGACCGGGCTCGTGTGGACCGGCGCGGCCGGGCCCAGCCGCGACTACGCGGACCAGGTCGTCGCGTACCGACACGGCGCCCGCATCGGCGGCCGGTGGGGCGGGCTCGTCGGCGGCCGCACGATCACGACGGTGCTGCCGACCGACGTGATCACCCTCGGCGACACGATGTACCTGCACGTCATGGCCTGCCAGGGCCTGGGGAACGTGCACTGGACCGAGATCCACCGCTCGACCGACGACGGGGTCACCTGGGAGCCGACCGGCACGTGGTGGCCGGGCGACCGGCAGGCGGGGCTCTTCCAGATGCTCACCTGGGAGCTCGGGCCCGACGGGTACGTCTACGCGCTGACTACCGGCTTCCGGCGCGACCAGGGCCTGCTGCTGCACCGCGTCCCCGCCGAGCGCCTGCTCGACCCGTCCGCGTGGGAGGGCTGGGGCCACGCCGACGGCACCTGGGGCTGGGGCCGCCCACCCACGCTCGTGCTGCCCGGGGCGTTCGGGGAGCTGTGCCTGCGGCGGGTCGGCGGGCAGTGGTGGCTCGCGGCGTTCGACGCCGGGCAGTACCGGGTCGACCTCGTCCCGCTGCCCGACGGCCCGACCACGAACCTGCACACCGCCGAGCGCCTCACGGTGATCGCCGGCTGCGGCTGGCACGACGAGGACCACGCCTGCGGGCGCGTCGCCCAGCCCTACGGCGGCTACATCCTCCCCCGCTCCACCCCCGACGAGCTCCACCTGGTCGTCAGCCAGTGGAACACCGGCACGAACTGGCCCTACCGGGCGATGCACTTCCGGGCGCGGGTGCGCGACTGAGCCGCACCGGGCCCCGACCGCTCACGGTCCGGGCGCGGCGACCTCGCGGGCGAAGACCACGGTGTTGTCGCGGTAGGAGCCGGCGCTGCGGTCGAAGCCGCCGCCGCAGGTGATCAGCCTCAACTCGGCACCGGGGGTCGGGCCGTAGACGCGGTCGGTGGGGAAGGCGTCCTTGGCGAACACCGACACCTCGACGACCTCGTAGGTCACGGTCACGCCGTCGGCGCGGGTCACGGCCGCGCGGTCACCCGCGCGCAGGCGGCCGAGCTCGTAGAAGACCGACGGTCCGCGGGCGGCGGAGTCGACGTGCCCGATGATCACCGAGGGGCCCCGGCGGCCGGGGGTGACGGAGTGGCGGTACCAGGCGGCGTGGTCGTAGCCCGGCGAGCCCTCCGCGGGGACCTCCATCGTGCGGTCGGGGTTCAGGCCCACCCGACCGACGGGCGAGTCGACGCCGATCGCCGGGATGCGCAGCGCCACAGGCGGGGACGACACCGCGAACGGCCCCGCCGCCTCGGCCGTGCGCCCGGGCGGGGCCGGCGGTGCGCCCGCGGCGGCGGGCGACGGGGCCGGCGGCGCTCCGGTCTGGTGCGACGCGGCCCAGCCGAGCAGGACGACGCCGAGCGCCGCGAGCAGGACCGCACCGGCCGCCAGCACCCGACCGAGGCGATCGGCCGGGCGCGTGGACGACGCCGGCGGGGCGTCGTCGTGCGTGGCCGCCACGGCGCGGTCCTCCCTCCTCGCGCGACGGGTCGGCGACCCCGCCCCCCGCCCCCGGGCGAGGCCGGGGTCGCCGACGTCGTCGGTGTCCGTGGGTGTCCTCAGCCCTCGCGACGGCGCCGGTACGCGGTCGCGCCCAGGGCCCCCGCGCCGGCCAGCGCCAGCGCACCCGCGCCGACGAGACCCCCGTGCTCGACGCCCGAGGTCGAGCCACCGCCGGTCTCCACGCCGCCGGACGGCGTCTGACTCGTGCCGCCACCCGCGTCCGACCCGGACCCGGAGCCGTTGCCCGACCCGTTGCCCGACCCGTTGCCCGACCCGCTGCCCGACCCGCTGCCCGAACCGCTGCCCGAACCGTCCTGGCCGCCACCCTCGCTCCCGCCGGCGCCTCCGGCGCCGCCGGGCTGGCCGGCCTGCCCCTCGGCACCAGGCTGGCCACCGGGCTGTCCCGCCCCCGGCTGGCCGGCACCCGGCTGGCCGGCACCCGGCTGGCCGGCACCCGGCTGTCCCGGCTGGCCCTGCCCGGCGGCCGGCGCCGGCTGCCCGGGCGCCGCGCCCTGCGGGGCCTGCGGGGCCTGCGGGGCCTCGGAGCAGCCCGCGAGGACACCGAGCCCGAGGGCCCCGACGAGGGCCGGTGCCGCGATGAGCCGACGTGCCCTGTTGCTCACGATCATGCTTTCTCCCCGATCGTCGTGGTGTGCGCGCCCGGACCGGCGAACCCCGGTCGTGGTGCGCGGGAACCCTGCCCTGCCGCCGCGAGCGGCACACCCGACCGGCCCTCGTCGCTACGACGAACGGCCCCCCGAGAAGCGGCGAGCGGCCGCGATGATCACTATCGCCCCCTGGCCGCTACCGTCCGCGCGGTGCTCGGCATCGTACGGCCCTGCCGTCACCACCTCTCCCCCTCGTTGCACCGCCGCTGGACGGCGCACCTGTGCGGCACGTGCCTCGCCCTGCGCGACGGCCACGGACAGATCGCGCGCTCCGCGACCAACGTCGACGCCCTGCTCGTGTCGGTGCTGACCACGGCGCAGGCGCCCGCGGACGTAGATCGCCGGGCCGGACCCTGCCCGGCGCGCGGGATGCGCACCGCGACGGTCGTCTCCGGCGACGGCGCGCGGCTCGCGGCGCACGCCGCGCTCCTGCTCGCCGCGGGTCACGTCGCCGACCACGCCGACGACCGCCAGGGCGCCTTCCGTCACGGCCCGGTCGCCGCGGTGGGCCGGCGGGTCGCCGCGCGCTGGAGCGACCGGGCGCGGGCGAGCGCGCCGCCCGGGTTCGACCCGTCGGCGCTGCTCGCGGTGCCCGCCCGCCAGCACGCCGTGGAGCACGGGGCCGGCGTGGTCACGCTCGACGAGGCCACCGCCCCGACCGCCGACGCGGTGTCGGCCGCGTTCGCCCACACCGCCGTGCTCGCCGGGCGTCCGGGCAACGCGGCGCCGCTCGCTGCGGCGGGGGCGGCGTTCGGGCGCCTGGCCCACCTGCTCGACGCGCTCGACGACCTCTGCGACGACCGCCGCCACGGCCGCTGGAACCCCGTCGACGCGACCGGCGCGGGCGTCGAGGCCACGCGGGCGCACGCCCGGCGCCAGGTGGCGGTGCTGGCCGCCGTGCTCCCGCGCGTCGAGCTGCCGGCCCCGGAGGGCCTCGACGCCCGCCTGACCCACCGCCTCCTCGTCCACGAGACGGACCGGGCGCTCGCCCGCTCCCACGCCCGGACGGAGCAGCCGCCCACCGACCAGCCGCAGCAACCCGGCGACCCGGGCCACGCCCGTCCGCCCCGGGGGTTCGTCGCCGGCTGCGTGGCGGCGGCGGGGCTCTGCTGCACCGGACAGCTCTGCTGCGCCGACGAGTTCACCGGTCCGTGGAGCGGCCGGCCGCGGTCCAACCCCTGCGCGAACTGCGGCGACTGCTCGGAGTGCGGGTGCGACTGCTGTGACTGCTGCCCCGACGGCGACGGCTGTTGCGCCTGCGGCGACTGTGGCAACTAGGGCCGTCCGGCGCGCCGGCGCCCGACGAACGGAGGAATTCGGGCGCCGAAGGGACGACCCGCCGTTGCCGACCCGCTCCCGACCCGTTGGACCCGGTCGGGTGATGCTGACGGCGAGGACCCCGGCAGCGGGGCCCGGGCGGAGCGGAGGCACGAGGAGCGCATGTCGCAGGCGACGGTGGTGGCGGGGCGCTACCAGCTCGGCCCGGCTCTGGGCCGCGGCGGCATGGCCGACGTGCACGCGGGCCTCGACGTGCGCCTCGGGCGCGAGGTGGCGATCAAGGTGCTGCGCGCCGACCTCGCCCGCGACCCGTCCTTCCGGCTGCGCTTCGAGCGCGAGGCGCAGAACGTCGCCGCGCTGAACCACCCCGGGATCGTCGCGGTCTACGACACCGGCGAGGTCGCCGGCGAGCAGGTGGACCTGCCGTTCATCGTCATGGAGTACGTCAGCGGATCGACCCTGCGCGACATCCTGCGCGCGCACGGGCCGATGCCGCCCGAGCGCGCCTGCGCGGTGATGGCCGACGTCTGTGGGGCGCTGGGCTTCAGCCACGAGCACGGCGTCGTGCACCGCGACGTCAAGCCCGCCAACATCATGATCACGCCGGGCGACGTCGTGAAGGTGATGGACTTCGGCATCGCCCGCGCCCTCACCGAGACCGGGCCCGGTCTCACCGGCGACATGGTGATCGGCACCGCGCAGTACCTGTCGCCCGAGCAGGGCCTCGGGCAGGAGGTCGACGCCCGCGCCGACGTGTACGCCGCGGGCTGTGTCCTCTTCGAGCTGCTCACCGGCGAGCCGCCCTTCACCGGCGACAGCCCCGTGGCCATCGTCTATCAGCACGTGCGGGAGGACCCGCCCCTGCTCGCGGCGCTCGCTCCGCCCGGCGTGACGATCGGCGTCGAGCTGGAGGCCGTGGTCCGCCGGGCCATGGCGAAGAACCCCGAGAACCGCTACGCCACCGCGGCCGAGATGCGCGCCGACCTCCTGCGCGTGCTCGCCGGCGAGCGGCCCGACGCGCCCGCGGTCCTCGCCGAGCACGACCGCCTCACCGACCCCGACGACCCCACCGACCCCGGCCGTCGCCGCGCCGGTGGCACCGACACCGGCCTCACCCCGACCCTGGGACGCGGCCTCCACCGCGTCGACGCCGACCGCTCGCCCCGTACCGGGGCACACGCGGCCGTGGCGCAGCCCGGACGGTCACGCCGGCGTCTGGCGGCGATCGTCGTCGGGCTCGTCGCGGTGCTCGGCCTCGGCGGCTGGTGGCTCCTGGGCCCGTCCGACAGCGAGGTGCCGCGCCTCGTCGGGCTCACCCGCGACGAGGCCGTCCGGGCGGTCGCCGACGCCGGCCTCGCCCCGATCGTCGTCCCGACGGCCTCGACCCCGGAGCAGGTCGACCGGGTGGTGACCGCCTCCCCCGACGTCGGCGCGCGCGTCGACCCGCAGTCGCCGGTGACCCTGCGGATCGGCCGCGGACCCGGCCTCGTGCAGGTCCCGCTGCTCGTCGGGCGCAGCCCCGAGGCGGCGCGGGTCGCGGCCGAGGGCGCGGGGCTCGTGCTCACCCCCGTCCCCCGTACCCGCGAGACCGACGACCCCACCGAGGTCGGTCAGGTCGTGGGCCAGGACCCCGTGCCCGGGTCGCTGCGCCCGCCCGGCAGCGCCGTCGAGCTCGTCGTCGGGCAGCGGCGGACGACCCTGCAGGTCCCCGACGTCACCGGACGGTCGCGGGAATCCGCGGAGGCGACGCTGGAGGGCGTGGGCCTGGAGGTGTCGTTCCGCGAGGTCGACGGCGGTGGCGCGGCGGGGACGGTGGTCGGGCTGGCGCCGGGGCCCGGCACCCCGGTGCCGCGTGGCAGCACCGTCACCGTCGACATCGCGCGCTCCGGTTCGGCGCCCACCTCCGGGGCGCCCTCGGACGGCTCGGGCGGGTCGTCCGGCGCCGACGGCGGCGAGGGCGACCCCGGCGCCGGGGACGCGGGCGAGGGCGGCTCCTCCGACACCGGGGGCGGCGACGCCTCGGACCAGGGCGACGACGGGTTCTTCGACGGCCTGTTCGGCTGACCGTCTCGCACGACGACCCACGGTTCCCGGCCGGGCGGCGGCACGGCTGACACAGGATTCCCCGATCGATCCACCGGACGGCCCATCAAGGGCGGCCGGTCGGCGCTCGATGGAGAGGGTGACCGTACGTCGGCCCGTCGCCCCGAGGGACGTGATCAGATGTTCCGCCGCCCGACCAGCACCGCCGCCACCACCGGCACCACCCTCCGCCCCCGTCGCGTGGGGGACGACGCGGACCGCCGCGACCACGTCGAGCGCGCGGCGCGCCGGGCACGGCACTCGCGGCGGGCGCGCCGTCGCGAGGCGGTCGACACCGCGGCGCTGCAGGCCCGTCTCGACCGCGTGCACCGCCGCCTCGTCGAGGTGGGCTCGGTGCAGGTGGCCACGCGCCCCCAGGCCATCGACAACGACACCGCGCGCCGCGACCCGCTGACCCGTCCCTTCGTCGCGCCCCGGCCGATGCGCGGGACGGCGCCGCTGGCGGTGCCGCGCTCCGCGTGATCGTGCACGCCGCGTGACGACGCAGCGCGATTATCGCGAACACTCTGGCTGAGCACCGGCTCGCGAACGCACACCGTCACGATCTCGGGCGCCCGCACCGAGGGAGGTGGCGTCGCCGGATTCCGGGGCCCGGTTCGCGAGGAGGCCGTCCGTGCACCCGGTGGAACCCGTGTCCCGGCTCCCGGCGGGTCGTCGCGCGGCACGGGGGCGACGGCTCACCACCCCGCAGCTCGAGCTGACGCACGGTGACCAGCGGCTGCTGGTGCCGGCGGGACAGCCGGTGACGATCGGTCGCGACGAGGGCGCCGGCTTCCGGGCCGTGCACCCGCTCGTCTCGCGGGTGCACGCGGAGCTGCGGCCCCTGCCCACCGGATGGGAGCTGATCGACCGCAGCCAGAACGGTGTCATCGTCGCCGGGGCGCGGTTGCAGCAGCTGCGCCTCTCGCCCGACGCCACACCGCGGCTCGAGATGAGCCTGGGCGTGGGTGGGCCGCAGGTCCGGCTGGCTCTCCACGCGGCCGCGGCCGACCCGGGTGCGCCGACGACACCTCACGGCACTGACCCTCCCTGGGCCTCGTGCTCGGGATGGTCCTCGGACTGCTCGTCGTGGGCCAGCGCGCGCACGACGGCACGTCGGTGCCACCGCCCGGCCCGGCGGCCACCGCGGCGGCGCCGGGCCTCGCGGCCGCGTTCCCCGACGTCGCGGCCCTCGGCGGGGTGTGCGCGCCCTACGACACCGGGCCCCTCGCCTACACCACGTCGACCGGCGCGCGGGCCGTCGCGGTCATCCGCTGTGACCACGGTGCGGCGGTGCCGGGCGGCTGGGTCTACTACACGCAGTGGCCGTCAGCGGCCGACGCGCGGCACTGGCAGGCCGACCGGGTCCGGTGGGGACCGAGCGTCGACGGCCGCACGCAGTGGGACGTGGGCGGAGAGGAGCAGGGGGCCTGGCACACGCAGGCGGAGGCCGACGGGACCGTCTACGCGACGGCCGCGTACGCCGACCGGCCCTACGGCGACGAGGTGGTCACCCGTTCGCCGCAAGACACGGCCCGGGTGTTCGTGGCGATGCGCCTCCTGCCCGCCGACGCGATCGCGGGCTGACGAGGGCCCTGACCAGCCCCGACCGCCTCTGACCAGCCACGACGCGAGCTTCGCGACCGTCGGGGCTGCTCCGGCGGAGCATCCACCCGCCACGAGGGGATCACAGCACGTCACCAACGTCGACGAATTCGGCGACCCTGCTGGTCTCTCCGCCGGGCATCCCACATACTCTCGGTGACGACCGGGGGCCCCGTCCCTCCCCCGGAACCCCCGAACAGGAGAACCGGCCCATGAGCACCGAGGCCCCCGGCCACTCGCCCTCGTCGTCGTCCGGCGACCCGGTGGAGATGTTCGGGCCCTATCGCCTCGAGGAGCGCATCGGGCGCGGCGGGATGGGCGAGGTCTACCGCGCCTTCGACACGTCCCGGCAGCGCACGGTCGCCGTCAAGCGCCTGCACGGCGGGCTCGCCGACGACGGCGACTACCAGGAGCGGTTCCGTCGCGAGTCGCGCACGGCCGCGCGCCTGTCCTCGCCGCACGTCATCCCGATCCATGACTTCGGCACGATCGACGGGCGCCTCTACATCGACATGCGCCTGGTCTCCGGGGTCGACCTCGCCGAGGAGATCGAGCGCCACGGGCGGCTCGAGCCCCGCCGCGCGGCGGAGATCGTCCGCCAGACCGCCGACGCCCTCGACGCCGCGCACGAGGACGGGCTGATCCACCGCGACGTCAAGCCGTCCAACGTGCTGATCACCCAGCACCGCGGCCGCGACTTCGTCTACCTCGTCGACTTCGGCATCGTCCGAGCGATGGGCGCCGACACGAAGAGCTCGCTGACCGGCACCGGCTCGGCCATCGGGACGCTCGCCTACATGGCTCCGGAGCTGTTCCTGGGCCGCGAGATGGACCGCCGCGTCGACGTCTACGCCCTGGGCTGCCTGCTGTTCGAGGCGATCGCCGGACGCCCGCCGTTCCTCTCCGAGGGCCCGGGGCTCATGTACGACCACCTCAACGAGACCCCGCCGACGCTCTCCCAGGTCGCGCCCGGCTCGCCGCCGGCGCTGGACGCGGTGCTCGCGACGGCCATGGCCAAGGACCCGGCCGCCCGCTACGCGACGGCCGGCGACCTCGCCGACGCGGCCGTGCGGGCCGCCGGGGGCGAGGCGCCCGTCGGGGCGGGGGCCGGGACGGGCGCCGGATCCGACGACGCGACGGTGCGCAACGTGAGCGCGGGAGCCCTGGCTGGTGGGGTGGCTGGTGGGGTGGCTGGTGGGGTGGCGGCCGCGGGCTCGCAGGGGGCGACGCCGACACACGTCCCGCCCCGCCCGGCCTCCGGACCGCAGCCGCAGCCGTGGACCCCGCAGCAGACCGGCGGCCCCTCGCCCTTCGGCTCCCCGCAGGGTTCGGGGCCCCAGCCCACGCCCGGCGCCCCCGGCTACGGTCCGCCGCCCGCCGGCTCGACGCAGGGCTACACCCACGGCTTCCCTCCCGGCACGGCGACCCAGGGCTACGGGCAGCAGGGCTACGGGCAGCCGGGCTACGGCGGCGGCCAGTATCCGCCGCCGCCAGGGTCCGGGCCGCAGGGCGGCTGGTACGGCCAGCCGCCACAGCCACCGAAGGGTGGCAAGGGGAAGGTCGTCGCGATCGTCGCCGGCGTCGCGGTGCTGCTGCTCGTCGTGGTCGTCGGGGCCGTGGTGCTCCTGGGCCAGGGCGACCCGTCCACGCCCGCGGCTCCGCCGTCGACCGGCACGCCGGGGGCCTCGGCCGCGCCGTCGTCCGCCGTGCCGTCCTCCGCCGCGCCGTCCACGTCTGCCGCGGTCCCGGCCGGCCAGCCCGCGATGTCGCAGGTGTTCCCCGACTCGTCGCGGTCGCAGTGCGCGCAGCGGGACCTGACCGCCAACCCGGTCCGCGCGCAGAGCGGCGCGATCGCCACCGAGGTCATCGTCTGCGACTACTCGAGCGTCGCGCCCGGTGCCCAGGTCATCTACTCGCGGTGGGCGGACGCCTCGGGGGCCCGCGCCTGGTACGACGACACCGCCGCCCTCGGGCCGCGCATCGAGGAGTTCGACGTGTGGCAGGCCGGCGGCGTGCAGCAGGGCCCGCTCTACACCGCCCGGTCCAACGGCACCGTCTACTCGACCGGCGTCTACGAGGGCCTGCCGTTCAGCTGGGAGATCCGCACGACGACCCTGGAGCAGTCCAACCAGATCTTCGAACAGATCCGGTTCAGCCCGCGGACCGCGTTCGGCGGCTGACCGTCCCGGACCCGATCGCCCCGACGGGGTGGACACGTGACGGACGACGGTCCGGACGAGGTGACCGGGCAGGTGCGTCGCCCCCGGCGTCGGCGGCTGGTCGTGTCGCTGGGCGTCGAGCGGCATCGCGCGATCGCGCCGACGGAGGACCTCGCCGGCCGCCCCACCGCGGTCACCCCCGGGCGGCTGCACCGGCGCCCAGCGCACCTTCACCGTCGTGATCTCCACGTCCGGCGGTGACGCGGCCGGTCCGGAGATGTGACGATGACCCACCCTGACCAGGGGTGACACCGCCCGCGAGCTGCACGAGCACGGCACCGATCGAGGAGGGCCCCGTGACCAGCACCGACCCGGTCCCCGCGCCGTGACGGCCTCGGCCTCGACCTCGGCCCCCACGTCGGGCGCCGGCTCCGCACGCGGCCCGTGGATCGCGAGCGCGGCGCTCGCCGTCGCGATCGTGGTCGCCGCGGGCCTGGCCGTCGTCACCCTGGTGACGAGCTCGTCCGCGCCCGCCGCCGAGGCGCCGAGCGTCGCGCCCGCCCCGCCCGCGGACGCCCCGCCGTCCCCGACGACCCCGCCCGGTGCCCCGGCCACGGCCGACAGCGCAGGCCGCGCGCTGCCCGCCGCCGTCGCGACCGGTGTCCAGGGCCTGTACACGGCGCTCGGCACCGGGGACCTGGCCGGGGTGCAGTCGCGCTACGAGCCCTCGACCGCCGTCGACGCCGCACCGTGGTCGGAGGTCGAGCCGCTGATGGAGAATCCCGCCAATCGCGAGGCCCTGCTCGCCGCGCTGCGCGAGCCGCCCGAGCGGCGCGCGGGGGGCTACCGGTACTCGGCGGGCGGCGCACGGGTCGGGGTCGACGGGCAGGGCCGCATGACCTTCCTCCTGCTGCCCTGATGCCGGTGGCCGCCGCGTCCTCGCCGTCGGGCCCGACGCCTACCGTGCGCGCATGACGTACGACCCCGTCCGTGCGGGCGCCCGTCCGGGGCCGGGTCGGATCACCCCGCTCGAGGTCCAGGTCGCCGGCCGGTCGCGCACCCTGCGTCCGGGCGAGTCGCTGGTGATCGGCCGCGACGAGGCATCCGACCTGCAGGTCCTCGGGCCGCGCGTCTCCCGCGAGCACCTGCTGGTGCGCTCCACCCCCGACGGCTGGCAGCTCGTGGACCGCAGCCGCAACGGGTCGTTCGCCGGCGGCCGCCCGTTCCGCGAGATGGCCGTGACGGGTCCGGTCACCGTGCGGCTCGGCGATGCGCAGGCCGGCCCGGAGCTGCGCGTCGCGACCCTCCCGGTCCGTCCCGCGCGGGCGCCCGGGGCCGCCGGTGCACCGGCCCACGACCGCACGGTGACGGTCCCGGCCGCGGAGCGGTCGTCGGCGCAGGGGCGGCTCTCGGCGGTGCACCAGCTCTCCTCGACGGCCGACCTCCCCCGCGCCGGGGCCGGCCCGATGCCCCGCGTGCGCATCGGGCGCGCCGAGGACAACGACGTCGTCGTCGCCGACCTGCTCGTGTCCCGGCACCACGCCGAGCTGGTGCGCCGCCCCGACGGCGGCTGGGACATCGTCGACCTCGGCAGCCCCAACGGGACGTTCGTCGACGGCGCCCGCGTGCGGCGCGCGCCGGTGACGCCGACGTCGGTGGTCGGGATCGGCCACGCGCTGTTCCACCTCGAGGGCAGCCACGGGGAATCGGTCGCGCTCGTCGAGCACGTCGACACCGGCGACATCGGCTTCCGCGCCGACGGTCTCACCGTGCGTGTGGGCGAGAAGACGCTGCTCTCGCGTGTCGGCTTCTCGCTGGGGCAGCGCAGCCTGCTCGCCGTCGTCGGGCCGTCGGGGGCGGGCAAGTCGACGCTGCTGCGCGCCCTGACCGGCTTCCGGCCCGCCGACGAGGGCGTCGTCGAGTACGCGGGGCGGGATCTCTACGCCGAGTACGACGAGCTGCGCCAGCGCATCGGGCTCGTCCCGCAGGACGACATCCTGCACCCGCAGCTCACCGTGCGCCGCGCCCTCGGCTACGCGGCCCGCCTGCGCTTCCCCACCGACGTGTCGGCCGCCGACCGCGACCGGCGCATCGACGAGGTGATCGGCGAGCTGGGCCTGACCGGGCAGGCCGACCAACGCATCGACTCCCTCTCCGGCGGACAACGCAAGCGCACCAGCGTCGCCCTCGAACTGCTCACCCGCCCCTCGCTGCTCTTCCTCGACGAACCCACCAGCGGGCTCGACCCCGGCCTCGACAAGTCGGTCATGCACACCCTGCGCGACCTGGCCGACGACGGGCGCACCGTCGTCGTGGTCACCCACAACGTCACCCACCTCGACGTCTGCGACCGCCTGCTGCTCCTGGCCCCCGGCGCGCCCGGAGAAGGAGGCGGGGTCGCCTACTTCGGGCCCCCACGCGAAGCCCTGCAGTACTTCGGCGTCACCGACTTCGCCGACCTCTTCCTGCTCCTCGACCGCCAGCACGACATCGACTGGGCCGAGCGCTTCCGGCGCTCCCCGCAGTGGGCCCGCTACATCGGGGCCGACGCGCTGCGTCCCGCCGGGCGCGCGGCCACCGTGCCGGTCGAGGCGCCGCGCCAGCAGCCGGTGCTCACGCAGTTCGCGGTGCTGTGCCGGCGCTACCTCGCCGTGGTGCTCGCCGACCGGCAGTACACGATCTTCATGGCCGCGCTCCCGCTGCTGCTCGCCGTGCTGACGCACGCCCTGCCCGGCGACACCGGGTTGTCCCAGGCGGCGCAGGCACGCGGCACGCCCGGGTCACCGAACAGCCTGCTGCTGGTGTTCGTCGTCGGCGCCGCGCTGATGGGCTCGGCGGCCGCGATCCGGGAGCTGGTCAAGGAACGCGAGATCTACCGCCGCGAGCGCGCCATCGGACTCTCGCGGGGGGCGTACCTGGCGTCGAAGCTGATGGTGCTCATCGTGATCACCGGGGTGCAGTCGGTGCTGCTCGGCGTCCTCGGGATGCTCGGACGCCCGGCGCCCGACGAGCCCGTGCTGCTCGGCTCGGGCACCGCCGAGATCGTCGTCGCGCTCGCCGGGGTCGCGGTCGCGAGCATGGCGCTGGGCCTCGCCGTGTCCGCGGCGATCACGAACGCCGACCGCGGGATGCCGCTGCTGGTGCTGCTCGCGATGCTGCAGTTCATCCTGTCCAGCGCGCTGCTGCAGATCGGTCGGAGCCCGGTGCTGGCGCAGCTGTCGTGGCTGGTGCCGGCGCGGTGGGGCTTCGCGCTGGGCGCGTCGACGATCGGTATCCCCAGCGGCCCCGGGCTGCCGACGCCGTACCGCGAGAACGATCCGCTGTGGGACCACGACGCCGTCACCTGGCTGCTCGACCTCGGTGCGCTCGTCGGGCTCACGGTGCTGTTCGCGGTCCTGACGAGCCTGCTCCTGCGCCGCGTCGAGCCGATCCGCGGCGGCCGCCGGCGCTGAGCCGGGCTGCCAGGGTCGCGCCAGGAGCATCCCGCTACCCCGGACCGTCCGGGCGTCGACGCCACCGGGCCGCGACGAGGAGCCCACCACGAGCGGCGAGACCAGCGAGCCCCGCTCGGACACGACCACCACCAGCAGCAGCTGGGAGAGCACCTCGGTCGAGACGAGCGTGGACCTCCACGCCGGGTTCCGGAGCAGCACCTCCACCTCGGGCGTGACCTACACCAGCGAGGACGGCACGACCTACGCCCCGACGGCTGCGCGGTCGCGGAGCGCGGCGGCACGCCGTCGACGACCACCTACGACACCGGCTACGACGGCTACGACGGCTACGACGAGTCGACGGTGACCGACGCAGACGGGGACGCCGAGACCGCGTCGGGCGACGAGGACCGGGACGGGTACGACCAGTACGCGATCTCCGATCTCCACCAGGACGGCGCGCTGGACGAGGTCGTCCTCGACACGAACGCAGACGGCTGGGGCGACGCGGCCACACGACGGCGGCGTGCGGCGAGGAGGGCCCCGTCGCGGTGGCGGACACCGACGGCGACACCGACGCGGACCTGGTGGTGCCCGCGGTGTGACACCGCCCGCCGTGGTCGGCGGGTCGTGGGGGTGGCGGGAACGCTTCGGTTCCCGAAGGGTCCCCCGCGGCGCCTCAGACATCCCATGGGGCGGGAGGTCAAGCGGCGGCGGCCTGCCGGTGGGCCCAGGCGTTGGTCTCGTCGTAGCGGGTTCGGGTCTTGAGGCAGCCGTGCAGGATGCCGACGAGGCGGTTGCCGAGCTGTCGTAGCGCGGCGTGGTGGCTGGTGCCGCGGGCGCGTAGTTGGTCGTAGTAGGCCCGCGCGCCGGGTGAGGCGTTCAGCGCGCAGAACGCCCATTGGTGGACCGCGTCGCCGAGGCGGCGGTTGTGGGCGTAGCGCGCGAGCACGACGGTCCTGCGTCCCGAGGCGCGGGTGATCGGGGAGGTGCCGGCGTAGTTCCGGCGAGCCTTGTGATCTTGGTAGCGGTGCGGGTCGTCGCCGAACTCGGCGAGCACCCGGGCGCCCAGCACGGTCCCGAGTCCCGGCTGGCTGAGGTAGATCTCAGCG
>NZ_QEKW01000019.1 GCF_003096675.1 Actinomycetospora cinnamomea
ATCCCGATCCACCGGTCGATACCTCTTTGCCACCCCAAGATCCTCCCGCTCAAAGGAGATCAACAGGGGGAGGCGCGCGATTTGGCAACAAGCTCTGAGATCGGGTCCGCGGAGCACCGGGAGCGATCACGGCGCTCGACTCACCCCGTCAGCACCGCGTCCAGCGCCGGCGAGCCCGGCTCGAGGCGCCGGCCGTCGAGCACGATCGTCGGGGTGCCGAAGGAACCGCCCTGCAGCAGCGCCGGGTTCGTCACCGCCTGCTGGTAGTTCTGCGCGATCTGCGCGTCGTACCGCCCGCTCTGCACGCACTCCGCGTACCCCGGACCCGCGCCGGCACGCTGACCGAGGTCGACGAGCTGCGCGGTGTCGTACGCGGCCCCGCCCTCGGCCGGCTGGGCCGCGTACAGGCTCGTGTGGACGGTCGGGAAGGCGCCGTGCTCGGCGGCGCAGATCATCGCGTTGCCCGCCGCGGTGGAGTAGCCGGGCGGGTCGGAGCGCTGCTCGAGCAGGTTCACGAGGTGGTAGCGCACCTGCAGCCGCCCGGCCGCGACGGCCTGGGCGATCGCGTCGCCCGCACGCTGCTCGAAGGACCGGCAGGCGGGGCAGAGCGGGTCCTCGTAGAGGTCGAGGGTGTGCGGCGCGGGGCCGCCCGCGACGACGACGCCGTCCTCGACGGTCGTCGGGTACGCCGTCGGCGCCGGGGTCACCGGGATCGCGCCGCTCGACTCCTCCGAGCCGCCGGAGAGCAGGACGCCGCCGAACACCACCGCCGCCACGAGCACGACCACGACGACCCCGACCACCACCGGCGTCCGGGACGTCGAGCGCCGGGGTCGGGCGGGGCGCCGGGGGCGCGACGAGCGCGTGGCCATGCGGGGGACCTCCTCGGGTCACGGGTGCGGGCGCCCTTCCGGTCGCGGCGCGGGGTCCGTGGGTTCCCGGCATACCCGGAACGGGTGGTCAGCGTCCCCGGGAGAGGTCGGCGAGGATCGCGTTCCACGCCGCGAGCTCGGCGTCGCCGTCGCGGTCGGCGTGCCGGTCGCGGCGGGCGGCGTCACGCTGGTCGGCCCGCGACCACTGCACGAGCAGCGCGGCGATGACCACGAGCACCGGCACCTCGCCCGCGGCCCAGGCGAGACCGCCGCCGAGGCTCTGGTCGGCGAGCAGGTCGGGCACCCACGGCAGGGAGAGCTGGCGGAAGAACTGCTCCCCGATGACGAAGCCGGCGCTCATCAGCGCGACGCCGAAGAACGCGTGGAAGGGCATCGAGGCGAGCAGCAGCGCCAGCCGCCCGACGTGCGGCAGCGGGCGGGGGCAGCGGTCGACGCCGATGATCGGCCAGTAGAAGAGGTAACCGGTCAGCAGGAAGTGCACGAACATCGCCTGGTGGGCCCAGTGGTAGGGCAGGGCCGTGGCGTAGAGCGGGGAGAAGTACAGCGCGTAGAACGAGCCGACGAACAGCACCAGCGCCACCACGGGGTGGGTCAGCAGGCGCGGGAGCGGCGCGTCGATCAGCGAGACCAGCCAGTCGCGGGGTCCGTCGGGCCCACCCCCGCCGCCGCGGGCGGGCAGCGCGCGCAGCGCGAGCGTCACGGGCCCGCCGAGCACGAGCAGGACGGGCACGAGCATCGACAGCAGCATGTGCACGCCCATGTGCGCGCTGAACGTCGCCATGGCGTGCGCGCCGAGGCCCGAGCTCGTCGCCCACGCCAGCAGCGCGCACGCCCCGATCCACGCCGCCGTCCGGCCGGCGGGCCACGCGTCCCCGCGCCGGCGCAGGTGCGCCACGCCGGCCAGGTAGGCGCCCGCGACCACCAGCGCCACGAGGGCCCACCCGAGGTTCAGCCGGCCGGGCCCGAGGAGGGCGAGCACGGTCGGCGGGTCGAGGGTGTAGCCCAGCAGGATCTCCTGGACCGTGGCCGCCGTGGTGGGAATCCACGTGGTGAGGGCGGGCGGCGGTTCGGTGGCCAGCAGGGCGCCCGCGCCGGCGGCGAGGACGAGGACCGACGCCACCGCCGGTCCGGGGACCCGGCGGCGCAGGGTCAGCCCCGCCGCGCCGAGCAGCAGGACGAGCTGGACGACGGCGAGCGCGCCGTGGAGCCCGGTCGGCCACACGCCCCGCAGCAGGACGGCCTCGACGACGACGGTCGCGGCGATGGTCACCCCGGCCGCGGCCAGGGCGACGGGGCGGGCGCGCGGGGCCGTCGCGCGGTCGGGGTCCCGGTCGCGGCCGGGGGCGGGGCACGGGGCGACGGCCTCGAGCACGGCCAGGCCCAGCCACACCGCGCCGGCCACGGCGGCCAGGGCGGCCGCGTCGGTGGCGATGTCGTGCCCGGCACCGGCGCTCGCCACCTGCCCGGCGACCACGGGCGCGGCCACCGCGAGCGCCGCGAGCGGCACCGCGCCGGCCACCGTGCGCCACGACAGCGTGATCCGGCACATCGCCGCCACCACCGTCGCGAGCGCCGCGGCGACGAGGAAGCCGACGGGCTCCTCGAGGGCGCCCGCCGAGACGAGGATCGCCTCGGGGCGGCGGAGCACCGCGACGTCGGCCCCGGTGCCCGCGAGCACGGTGGACAGCGCCGCGGCCAGGGCGGCGACGGCCCACACGACCGCCGCCGCGCCGGCGACGCGTGCCGCGCGGAAGCCGTGCGCGCCCAGCACCCGCGCCCCGCCCCTGGACGGGCGCGCGACGAGGGCGCCGACCAGCCCGCCGAGACACGTCCCGGCGGCGAGCAGGACGGTGAGGCGCAGCAGCGGCGTCGCGACCTGGACGAGCACCGGGGGGACCGTGACCTCGAGCGCCGCGTACGGCGCCCCGCCCCGCAGGACGGCGGCGACGGCCACGAGGACCAGGGCGACGAGCGCGGCGCCCGCGACGGCCGGGGCCGCGGCACGGGTCGGCGCGGGAGCGTCAGGCGACGTCGGACTCACGCTCCCACCGGTCCGCGACCGCGGGGGCGTGGCCGTCCGGCGCCCCCCGCTCGTCCCGCCGCCACCAGCGCGCGCCCGGCGTGGGCCCGGGCCCCGGCCGCGGGACCGTGCGCACGACGGCGAGCCCGAGCACGAACCCCGCGACGAGCAGCAGGTGCGTCGCCACGCGGGCGGGGTCGACGCGTCCGGCGACCAGGTCCAGCCCGCTGACCACGGCGAGCACCGCGATGAACGCCCCGAGCGCGGGCAGTAGCCCGGCCAGATGCCGGCTCCACAGCGCGCCGGCGAGGAAGGCCACGCCGAGCGCGAGGTTCCAGGCCGCGCTCTCGTGGGTCGCGTGCGCGATCCCCGCGCCGAGGACCATCAGCGGATCGGTCATCGCGTGGGCGTGGGTCACCGCGCCGAGCAGCGAGACCAGCCCGATCGTCGCCTGCGCCACGCCGACCGCGGCGAGCCCGGCGCGGGCGGCGGTGCCCCGCCAGCGCGCCCGCGGCCCGGGGGCGTGGTCGACGACGCGGGCGACGAGGTCGGGTCCGCCGGTCGCGAGCCCGGTGCGGGCGCGCCGGGTGATCGCCGTGACGTGGGCGGCGTCCTGCTGCCAGGCCCGGCAGTCCGGGCAGCCGGCGAGGTGCGCGTCGACGGCCGCCTGCTCCGCGGCTGCGTCCTTCGCGGCCTCGCCGTCGAGCGCGGCCGACATCGCCTCACGGCAGCGGTCGCAGCGGTCCCACTCCATGCCGTGCTGGTCGTCGACGGGACGCACTCGGTTCCCCGGCTATCCCGACCGGTGCGGGCGCTCGGCCGACGGCGGGTGCTCGCCGAGGGCGGCGACGAGGTCGGCCCGGGCGCGGGCCACGCGCGAGCGGATCGTGCCGATCGGGCACCCGGCGACGGACGCGGCCTCGTCGTAGCGCAGCCCGAGCAGCTGGGTGAGCACGAACGCCTCGCGGCGGTCGGGGTCGAGCGCGGCGAGCGCGTGCCGCACGGCGACCGACTCCGCCGGGTCGGCGCCGGACACGTGGCCCAGCGGCCGGTCGTCCTCGGCGAGCGTCGCCGGGCTGACCGGGCGCCGGGCGCGGCGGCGCAGGTGGTCCGCGGCCACCCGGCGGGCGATCGAGAGCAGCCAGCTGCGGGCCGGCGCGTCACCGCGGTAGCGCCGCAGCGACCCGAGCGCCCGCTCGTAGGTCTCCTGCGCCAGCTCCTCGGCCACGGACGCGTCGGCGAGGTGCACGAGCAGGCGCCAGACCTGCTGCTGGGTGACGGCCACGAACTCGCCGGCGGCGGCGCGGTCGCCGTCCCGGGCGCGCAGCGCCAGCGCGGTGATCCTCGCGTCGTCCACCCGTGCCGCTCCTCGTTCCACCTCGGCGCCGCCGCCCCGGCCCGCGTCGTCGCGCGGGGCCTCCGAGTTCCCGACCGTGAGCGTCCCGACAAGCGGGCCCGCGACCGCACCGACGGTCCCTACCGTCCCCGCCGACGGTAGTCCCACCCCGCTCGGCACCGCCTGCGCACCCGCTCCTGAGAAGGGACGCGCGCGGCGCTGAGAACGCTCCGCCGTCCGGGCACACCTGGTCCGCGCGCCAGGGCGAACGGTGGGCGGGGCAGGAGCACGCTCGTACCGTCCCCCGCACGACACCACCCCCACGGAGGACGCCATGACGGTCCAGGACCCGACGCCCACGGCCGGCCTGCAGCACGTCGCCACGTTCTGCGGACAGTGCTCGTGCGGCTGCCCGGAGCTCTACGTCGACCCCGCCGCCGACGACGACCGTCGCGTGGTCATCACCGACGACTTCGGCCAGGCGATCCGGATGAGCCTCGCGCAGCTCGCGGTGATCGTCGACGACGCCCGCGACGGCGTGCTCGACGGCCTGCTCGCCGACGCGCGGTGAACGTCCCCGCACCCCTCGCCGGGGTGTTCGCCGCGATCTTCCTGGCCGCCGCCGCGCTGTGCGCGGTGAGCCTGTGGCGTCGCCGGGGCCGCCACGACGGACCGGCCGCGGCGGCGGAGGCCAACCACGTCCTCATGGCGCTGGGGATGGCCGCGATGGTGCTGCCCGCCACCGCGACGGCCGTGCCCCCGGTCGCCGGCGTCGTGCTGTTCGCCGGGGTCGGGGCCGCGTGGACGGTCCGGCTGGTGGCGCTGCGCGCGAGGGGCCGGGCGCTGGGCTCGCCGATCGGCGGGGATCGGTGCGCGGCCCACCCGACGCACCTGCTGCTGTCCAACGCGGCGATGGCCGTCATGTACGCGGCGATGCTCCCGAGCGGCGGGGCGATGGCGGGCCACGCCGGCCACGGCGGGCACGGCGGGCACGGCGGGCACGCGGCCTCGTCGCCGCTCGCGCTGTCCGCGGTCGGTGTGGCGCTGGCCGTCTACCTGCTGGTGCACGCCGCGGCGACGGTCGCGGTGCTGTCCCGCTCCTCCGCGCCGGTCGCGGTCGCCGCCGGCGGGGGTGCCGCTCCGGTCGGCCGGGTCGTCGACGCGCCCGTGGTGCAGCTCGGCTGCCAGGCGGTCACCGGGGCCGGGATGGCCCTCATGCTCCTCGTCCACTGAGCCGGCAGCCCGCCGTGTCCGTCGACCAGTCCGCCCCGCCGCCGCAGGCCCCCGCCCCGCCCCGCCGGGGCGCCTGGGCGCTCCTGCGGCCCCTCGTGCTGCGCGTCCACTTCTGGGGCGGCGTGCTGGTGGGCCCGTGCCTGCTGGTCGCGGCGCTGACGGGGCTCGCGTACACGCTGATGCCGTCGCTGGAGCCGGTGGTCTACCGCGACGTGCTCACGGTGCCGGCGTCGGACGCGCAGGTCCCGCTCGCCGACCAGGTGCGCGTGGGCATGGACGCGATGCCGGACACCGAGCTGCGCTCCGTGCGCCCCGGCCCGACACCGACCGACACCACGCAGGTCATCGCGAACGACCCCACCCTGCCCGAGTCGTTCTACCGGACCGCCTTCGTCGACCCGCACACCGGCGACCTGCGCGGGGTGCTCGAGACCTACGGCTCCGGGCAGGCGATGCCGCTGCGCGCGTGGGTCGACCAGCTGCACCGCAACCTGCACCTCGGCGACGCCGGGCGGCTCTACACCGAGCTCGCGGCGTCGTGGCTGTGGGTGCTCGTGCTCGCCGGGCTCGCGCTGTGGATCGGCCTGGTCCGTCGGCGGCGCAAGGAGCGGGCCTCCGCCCTGCTCGTGCCCCGGACCTCGGGCGGGCGCCGCGCCCGGCTGCTGTCGTGGCACGCCGTGGTCGGGCTGTGGGCCGCGATCGGGCTGCTGTTCCTCTCGGCCACCGGCCTGACGTGGTCGACCTACGCGGGCGAGAACATCAGCGCCCTGCGCGCCCAGCTGTCGTGGGAGACCCCGGAGCCCGACACCGCGCTGCCCGGCAGCGTGGCCGTAAGGCCCGGGGCCGGGGAGCACGCCGGGCACGGCGGGACGGCGGGGATGGCCGTGCCCGCCGAGGTGGCGCCCGCGTCGTTCGACGTCGCCGCCCGGACCGCCGCCGACTTCGGCCTCGACGGCCTCATCCAGATCACCCCGGGCGACGAGCCCGGCGCGGCGACCACCGTCACCCAGATCGACCGGACGTGGCCCGAGGAGCACGACGCGATCGCGATCGACCCCGCCACCGGGCAGGTCACCGACGTCGTGCGGTTCGCGGACTGGCCCCTCGCGGCGAAGCTCGCGACCTACGGGGTCGACGCCCACATGGGTTACCTCTTCGGCGTCGCCAACCAGGTGGTCCTCGCGGTGCTCGCCCTCGGGCTGGCCTGCATGGTCGTGTGGGGCTACACGCTGTGGTTCCGCCGCGGGCCCGGGCGGCGGCCCGGCCACGTGCCGTCCGACGGTGTCCTGCGGACCCTGCCGCGCGGCCTGCTCGCGGCGGTGGCCGTCGTGACCGTCGCGGTCGGGGTCGCGGTGCCGCTGCTCGGCGCGAGCCTGCTCGCCTTCCTCCTCCTCGAGACCCTCCTCGACCGCCGCCGCACCGCGGCCCGGGAGGACGCTCCACGCCCGTGACGTGCTCCGGACCCGGCCCCGCCTCCCCAGCGTGATCTGGCAGCGTGTGCGGCGATCGAGGTCGGGGATCGTCCGCGGGAGACCGGAGGGGGAGCCGTGTTCACGCGTCGGGTCGCGGTGGTGGGGACGGGTTACGTCGGGTTGACGACGGGGGCGTGCCTGGCGTCGCTGGGTCATCAGGTGGTGTGCGCCGACATCGATGCCGTGAAGGTGGAGCGGTTGCGGCGCGGCGTGGTGGACATCGTGGAGCCGGGTCTGTCGGAGCTGGTGAGCGAGCAGGTCTCGGCGGGGCGGTTGTCGTTCGTGGTGGGGGCCGCGCAGGCGGTGAGCGCGGGGTTCCCGGGTGAGGGTGCCGGCGAGCTGGACGCGGAGATCGTGTTCCTGTGTCTGCCGACGCCGATGGGTGTGGGTGGGGTGGCCGATCTGCGGGCGGTGGAGGCGGTGGTCGAGGAGACCCGCGATCTGCTGGCGCCGGGGACGGTGGTGGTGAACAAGTCGACGGTGCCGGTGGGCACGACGGTGCGGACCGCGGAGCTGCTGGACCGGGCGGATGTGTCGGTGGTGTCGAACCCGGAGTTCCTGCGTGAGGGTTCGGCGGTGCACGACTTCCTGAACCCGGACCGGATCGTGGTGGGGTGCGACACCGCGGAGGCCGCGGAGCGGGTGGCGGCGCTGTACGCGCGGTTGGGGGCGCCGACGGTGCTGACCGATGCGGCGTCGGCGGAGCTGATGAAGTACGCGGCGAACTGCTTCCTGGCGATGAAGCTGTCGTATGTCAACGCGATGGCCGAGCTGTGCGAGCGGGTGGGGGCGGACATCTCCGACGTGACCGAGGGGATCGGTTACGACCGGCGGATCGGGCAGGCGTTCCTGTCGCCGGGTCCGGGGTGGGGCGGGTCGTGCCTGCCGAAGGACACGCACGCGTTGTTGCAGGTGGCGGACGCGGCGGACTTCGAGTTCCGGTTGTTGCGGGCGACCATCGACACCAACACCCGGCAGCGGCAGCGGATCGTGGACAAGGTGCGCGCCGCGGTGACGGGTCGGCGGACGGGGTCGTTGACGCGGGTGCGGTTGGGCCTGTTGGGGTTGACGTTCAAGGCGGGCACCGACGACCTGCGGGACTCGCCGGCGCTGGCGATCGCGGCGTTGTTGCGCCAGGCCGGGGCGGACCTGGTGGGCTACGACCCGGCGCTGGTGGCGGGTGGCTCCGACGGCGCCGTGGACGGGGCCGTGGAGGGGGTGGCCCGCGAGGTCGAGGGCGTGCCGCTGGTGTCGGATCCGGTGGAGGCCGCCCAGGGCGCCGAGGCGGTGGTGGTGCTCACCGAGTGGCCGGTGTTCCGCACGCTGGACTGGTCGGCGATGGCCGGGGTGATGAAGCAGCCGGTCGTGGTGGACACCCGCAACCTGCTCGACCCCGCGACCCTGCGCCGCGCCGGACTGACCGGCATCGGCCTCGGACGTCGCGAGGCCTGAGGCGGGTCTGGTCCCGCGATCCGCGCCCGCCTACCGTGGGTGGGCGTCGGGGCGGCCGTCGACACGGTGCGTCGAACCTCATCGGAGAGGTGAACCATGCGCTGCGAGATCGCGGTGGACGTCGACGCCGTCCCGGAGCACGTGTGGGCGGTCCTCACCGACGTCATCCGCTGGCCGGCGTGGACCAGCGTGGTGCGCGAGGCGACCCTCGTCGGCGGGGGCGCCCTCGCGCTCCACGGTGTCGTGCGCCTGCACCTGCCGCGCCTGCCCGAGCGCACGTGGCGGGTCGGCGAGTTCCAGACCCGGCGGCGCCGTTTCACCCTGCACGGCGAGGGGCTCGGCGGCGGCGCGAGCGTGCGCTTCGCCCTCAGCACGCCCGAGGGCGGCGGCGGCCGCACCCGCGTGGTGATCACGCACGAGCGGGCCAACCGGTGGCGCTCGGCGTTGACCCGCCTCACCGGACGCACCGTCGACGGGCACCTGCAGACCCTCGCCGGCGACCTCAAGGAGCACTGCGAGACCCGGCGACGCGCGGGGATCGCGACCGCGGTGCCGGGCGCCTCCACCGCGTCCTGACCCGCCGGCGCACCCGGTGACCGGCGCGACGGGGTGACCGGGGCGAGGGAGGGTAGTCAGCGGGCATGGCGCCCGACCCCTCCCTCTACACCTCGCACTGGATCCCGGGTCCGTACCAGGTCCTGCGGGAGGCACTGCTGCTCACGCGACTCCCGCGGGGCGTCGCCGGACTCCTGTGGCGCTGCGTGCGTCCCGACGTCCCGGTGCACGTGCGCGAGGAGATCGGCGACCACCGCGACATGCCCCCGCGCCTGGCCGACGCCACCGAGCGCGACCAGCCCATCGAGCACGGCTACGGGCCCGCGCTGCACCGCGAGTTCCGCGTCCGGGTGCTCGGCGCGCGGCGCCGGGCGTCCGAGCTGATCGACGCGATCGCCCGGGACATGAACCGCGCCGTGGTGCCCGGCGTCGCCCGGTTCGACTACGTGGCGTGCAGCGGGGAGATGACCGTCGGCGAGGAGCTCGTGGTGCGCATGCCCGGGCCGTGGGACGGGCCGGTGCGGGTGCTGCGCCGGGACGACACGGCGTTCCGTCTCGGCACGCTCGTCGGGCACCTCGAGGCCGGGCAGATCGAGTTCGCCGCCCGCGACCTCGACACCGACGAGCTCGAGTTCGCGATCACCACGTGGGCGCGGGCGGGTGACCCCGTCGCCGACGTCCTCTACACGCGGATGGGGCTGGCCAAGCAGGTCCAGTACCTGCTGTGGGTGGAGTTCTGCGTGCGCGCCGCGGCGCTGGCGGGCGGCCGGGTCTCCGGCGGCGTCGACGTGGTGACACGCACCGTGCACTGGCCCGACGGGGCCGGCCCGGACCCCGCCGAGGAGCCCCCCGAGAAGTCCCCCGAAAAGTCCTCGCGGGCCGTGTAACGACCGGCCGACCCCGGACGACATCCCGGGTGCCCCGCGCGGCCACCGGACCCCCGACCCGGTGGCCCGCGGGGCTCTTCTCGTCTCCGGCCCGTCTCCGGACCTCCTCGTCCGTGGCCCTCCTCGTGCCCGGATCGCGTGACCGGCGGCGCGCCGGGGACACGCGGGGTCGCGGTGCCGCGGTTCTCTCGCTCGGCGGGCTTACCCTCGCTCGCGTGGGCGACGACCTCCGCGTGACGACGGTGATCGTCGGGCTGCTCATCGCCTTCTGCGCCCTGCTCCTGGCCAAGTGGCTCGCGCTGGTCGCGTTCGCCGCGCTCCTGCTCGCCCTGGTCCTGCGTTTCGCGGTGCGCCGCGTGGTGCGCGCGGTCCGGTCGCGACGGGCACCGGTCGAGCCCGTCTCCGACACCGCTCTGGACCGGGCCGGCGGCGCGGCCCTCGACAGGGCGGGAGACCGCCGCGCCCCCGTCGTCCCGGTCACCGCGCGGACCGGCGCGCCCTGCTCCTGGTGCGGCCTCGTCGGGGGCCACCACGACCTCGCCGGCCGGCCCGTGCGTCCCCGCCACGCGCACGCCCTGCCCGCGCCGACGCGCCGGGCCTCCTAGCGCGCCTCCTCGCGCCCGAGCCGCAGGCGCACCACGAGGCCGCGGTGGTCGGAGCCGGGGACCTCGACCAGCGCGACGTCACGGACCTGCGGTCCGCGGGCGGTCAGCACGTGGTCGATCGGCGTGCCGAGCGCCGGCGGCCACCCGGCGGGCCACGTCCCGGCGAGGCCCTCGCCCCGCGCCGACGCCGCGTCCGTGCAGCCCCGCGTGCCCGCACGGAACGCGGAATGGTCCGGGGTGGCGTTGAGGTCCCCGACGACCAGTGCCGGGCCCGCCCCGGGCGCGCACCAGCGCTGCAGCAGCGCCAGCTCGCCCGGCCAGTACCGGATCCAGTCCGGGACGATCGACACGACGTGCACGGCGCCGAGCCGCACCGGGCCCAGCAGCCCGCCGGTGACCTCGGCCCACGGGTAGCGGGTGTCGGTCGGCGAGCCGGGCGGGTCGGAGATCACGCGCGCGGTCACGTCGCCCGCGCGGGGCGCCGCGAGCACGGTGATGCCCCGGACGTCGGCGGCGCGGGGCGGGACGTTGGTCCACGACCGGTACTCCGGCAGCAGCGCCGCGATCCGGCCGCGGAACCGCTCGCCGGCCTCGGGCAGCACGACGAGGTCGGGGCGCTCGCGGCGGACCACGCCGGCGAGGACCGCGACGTCGGCGTGACCCTCGAACGCGTTGAGCGACAGCACGGTCAGCGCCGTGCCGCCGGGCGGGGGCGGGTCGGCGGCGACGGTGCGGGGCACGACGAGCGAGGCCGCGACGCCGACCACGACCGCGGTGCCGGCGAGGGCGACCGCGCCGGGGCGCCGCACGGGCAGGCCCCGGCGCCGGCGGCGCCACCGCCGGGCGACGAGCAGCAGGACGAGCAGCGCCGTGGCCGCGGTGAGGGCGGGCCGCAGGGCGGCGAAGACCGCGAACGGGAGCCCGTGGTCGAGCGCGACGAGGTCGGGCAGCAGCACCGCGGCGGCGAGCAGGACGGGGACGACCGCCAGGGCCGCCGCACGGGCCCGGCCGGATGGGCGCCCGGGGTCAGACGCCAGCGCGCGGCCCGATGCCCCCGATCCCGCGGGCGTCGCGCCCGATCTTGAGGTCGGTGACCAGGATCGAGCCCGCCTGGTCGATCTTCGGGTCGCGGTAGAGGCCCATCTTGAGGTAGGCGCCCTCAGTGCTCATGGTGCCCTCGCGCGGGCTCCAGCCGGTGACGCCGGTGGGCCGCCCGTCACGCCACACCGTCACCGAGCTCTCGCCCGGGTCCTGGGAGAACTTGACGTGCATCGTCAGGTCGATGCGGTCGCCCGGCGCGACCGGGCCGATGGCCTGCAGCTCGTCCTCGCCGCTCGCCATCATCAGCTGCCCCTCGCGGACCTCCAGCGCCAGCGGCGGCGAGCCGGTGGGCGAGTTGTGGTGCCACTGCAGGATCAGCTGCCAGGACCGGGTGTCGGTCGGGAAGTCCTCGTCGAGGATCGCGGTGTAGCGGACGTACTGCTCGTCCCCGTCCTGCGGTTCGGTGCCGGGCCCCTGCGGCAGGACCTCGCTGCGCTTGCCGCCGGCGGGCACGGAGAACTGCCAGGCGCTGCGCCCCGGATCGTCGGGGTTGTCGACGACGCGGGGACGGGCGGCGCCCTCGACGAGGCCGGCGTCGCCGCTGTTGTCGAACAGGTCGGAGAACGGGCCGGTCGCCGCGTCGAACAGGGCCCCGATCACCGGTTGCGGCTCCTCGCTCGTGGGGGTCGCCGCCGCGAGCGGCGGCGCGGGCAGCGGGGACGGACGGACCGGGGGCGGGCTCGGCAGGACCGCGGACGCGTTCCCGGCCGGTGCCGCGAGCTGCGGCGGCACGTCGGCCGGGGTGGGCGCCGGCGGGGGCGCGCCGGGCGTGGTCAGGGCGACCACGGCGGCGACACCACCCACCCCGAGCAGGCCGATGGTGGCGCGCAGCGGAACCGTGCGGCGGGGCGCGGCGGGCGCGGTCGACGGGGTGGGGGCACCGACGGCGGCCGTGGGGGAGGCGGCGGCGGTGGGTGCGGCCGCGGCGGTCCGGTGGCCGGCCGGCCGGGCGGCGGGCGGGCCGGCGGGCGGCGCCGGGGGCGGGGTGACCGGCTCGGCGGCACGGTGGGCGCCGCGACCGGGGGTGCGCTCGCCGACCGCGTGGGAGCGAGGGACGGAGCGCGGGGTGGGCGAGGTGGTGCGGCCCGCCGTGGGGATGGCGCCGGTGGTCGGGTCGAAGGCCTCGCCGGGGTGGGCGGCGCGGTGCCGGCGGATCTCGCCGGTGGTGGTCGGCACGGCGGAAGGCACAGCGGAAGGCACGGCGGTCGGCACGGCGATCGGCTCGGTGCCGGGGGCGCGGCGGTGGCGCGGGCCGGCGTCGCCGCGGGGGTCGGGCGACGGCGCGGTGGGCGGCGTCGTCGCGGGAGACGTCGCGGGAGACGTCGCGGGGGCCCGGTGGGCGGCCACGCCGTGGGCGCCGCCGCTGGGCACCCGCAGGCCCAGCTGCCGATGGCGGCGGGTGCTGCGGCGTCCGTCACCCGGGGGCGTGGGGTCGGCGTGGGTCACCACGTCGGTCATCGAGGGCGTCTCCCGGGTCGGTCCGGACGGGGATGGCCCCGCCCCGCGGCCGTGCGGATCATGGTCGTGCGCGGACAGCGTGTCACCCGACCGTGGGCGCCGCGTGCTTCCCAGCGTGTCGCTGGGCCGAACGGCGTGCCCCCGGCGGCGGATGGCTGCTCCACCCTCTCGGAGCACCCGGGCCACGCCGCCTGGGCGTCTTCCGGCTCCGGAACCCGGCTCCGGTCGCGGTACGGTCACGGCGCGGTGTCGCCCCGGTGTCGACGACCGGTCCGGCGGGCGGCGGGGGTGATCCGGGGCGCCGGGCGGCGGCGGCCGTTCGGCGCGCGTCCTCGGCGGGTCGTCGCCGGGACGGCCGGCCCGATGTCCGGTCTGAGGGCCGGGTGGCCGGCGCCACGGGCGTTCGTGGTCCGAACGGGTGAGTGGCCCGGCCGGTCGTCGCGTCATGCGGGCGCGTGGGCGGCGGGGCCTTCAGGGATTCTCAGGTTCGCGGTCCGTGGCCGCTCGGCTCCCTAGCGTTCCCGACGTGCCGACGACGACCACCCCGGAGCGCCCCACCACGAGGCCCGCCTCGCGGACGCCCGGCTCCCGTGACGGTGCGGGCCTGCTCCGCATCGGGCTGCACCTGCTGCTGGCCGCGCTGCCCCTGCTGGCCATCTCGGCCCACGTCTTCGGCGTCATCACCATGCAGGCGTCGGCGGCGATGCTGGTCATCCCCCTGGCCACCGCGGTCGTCGCGCTGACGGTGCTCGCCCCGCACGCCGGCGACCGGGTCGTCGCCGACGGCATGCTGTGGGGCGTCGTCGGCTGCGCGATCTACGACGGTTTCCGCCTCACCACCGTGCACGTCTTCGGCTGGTGGGCCGACTTCATCCCGATCATGGGCACCTGGATCACCGGGGACCCGCAGGACCTCACCGCGGGCGCCGTGGTCGGCTACCTCTGGCGCTACATCGGCGACGGCGGCGGCATCGGCATCACGTTCTTCGCGCTCGCCTCCGCGGTCGGCCTCCAGCGCTGCTCGCGGCGCACCGCGGTGCTCGCCGCGGTCGCGTTCTCGGTCTTCCCGGTGTGGGCCGGGCTCATCGGCACGGTGGCGCTGGCCGAGCGCGGGCAGACGATGATGTTCCCCCTGACGTGGGTGACCCTGACGCTGTCGCTGGTCGGTCACCTGATCTTCGGTTTCGTCATGGGCCTGGGCTTCCACCGCTCCCGCGCCGTGCGCGAGTCCTGGCCCTGGGTGCCGCTCACCGGCGAGCTCCCGGCGGCGCGCCCGGCCCTGCCCGCACCGCGGGCCCCGCACACCCCGCCCGCCGGCCAGTCGCTGGACCCCGACACCTGGGAGCTCTGGCGCCGGCAGCTCGAGGCCAACGCCCTCGAGACCAGCACCCGCGGTCGGCGCGCCCACGGCGTGCGCTGACCCCCTGTCCCCGCTCCCCGGCGCCGCCCCGGCCCCGGCCCGCCCCGCGCGGGCCGGGGCCGTCGCGGTGGGGTCCCGAGGCGTGCACCGTGCCGGCAGCGGGCACCGTGTCCGGATGACCCGACCTCGCCCGGCGGTGCTGCTCGCGCTCGTGCTCGCGGCCGTCCTCGGCCCGCTCACCGCCTGTGCGGGGGCGCCGCCCGACCCGCTGACCGCGGTGCGGGCGGCCGTGGCGCAGACCTACGGGGAGGGGACCGCCCGGCTGGCGTTCACGTCGAGCACCGGCCCGCCGGGCGACCCCGGCACGCCGGTCACCGGCCACGGCGTCGCCGACCTCGTCGCCGGCACCGCGGACGCGACCGTCGAGATCCCGCTGCTCGGGGGCGGAACCCGGGTGCTGCTGGTCGGCGGCACGCTCTACGCCCAGGTGCCGCCGACCCTCGCCGCCCTCGTGCCCGGCGGCGCGCCCTGGGTGTCGGTCCCGCTCGACCGGCTCACCGCGCGGGCCGTCGGCGGCCCGCTCGCCCTGTTCGGGGGCACGCCGATCGACCCGCTGGGGCAGATCGATCAGCTGCGGGGCGTCACCGAGGCGCGGGTGGTGGGACCCGAGCCGGTCGACGGGACGCCGGCGACGCACTACGCCGCCGTCGTCGACCTGCTCACCACCCCGGCCGCCGGCGACCCGGCCCGACGCCCGGCGGTCGACCGGTTGATCGAGGAGATCGGCACGCGCCGCCTGCCCGTCGACGTGTGGGTCGACGACCGGGGCCTCCTGCGGCGGGTCGCGCAGACCGTCACCGCACCCGAGCGGCCCGGCCGCCCGGCCACGGCCACCACGACCACGGTGACGCTGACCGAGCACGGACTGCCGGTGACGGTGACACCGCCGCCCGCCGACCAGGTCACCGACGTCGGGGTGCTCCTGCCCGCAGGCTGATCGATCCGGAACACCGCCGGACACCCCCCGTACAGACCACGGCCCCGGCGACGGTTCGCGTGACGTCGCCGGGGCCGTGGAACCGTGCGGGTGGACCTCAGGCGGGGGTGGGCACCTGGCCGAGGAGGTCGCGCGCCGGCGGGCAGACGGCGTCGTGGACCGGCGCGGTCGCCTCGGTCCCGGCCTCGAACACCGGCGCGGTCGCGTCGCCGGTGGCCTGGTTGACGGCCTCCTCGCCCGCCGTGACGGTCGGGTCGACCACCGGGATCTCGCAGGGCTCCGGGGCGCCGGCGGCGTGCTCGTCGGCGAGTGCCGTACCGGCGGGCGCGCCGACCAGGGCGAGCGCGGCGGCCGCGGTGAACAGGCCGCGGCGGGCGAGCCCGGTCGTGGCGACGGGGCGGGGAGCGGTGTGCATGCCCATGATGAGGACCTCTCGCGTCGGGTGGGAAGCGGGTAGTGGCGCGCCGGGAGCACCCGGTCGGCCCAGGGAACGTGACGCTGCGTTCCTGGAGCGGCCCAACGAGTGACATCACGAACCGATAACGACGGATCTCGGAACGTCACCTGATCGAGGAGCAACCACGACGGTCATCCCCGGTCGGACAGGTCCCCACCCGCCGGGCGGCGGCGAGGGGGAAGACCCGAGGGGGCGGACGTCACACCGCCGTCGGGGTGCCCGACGTCGAGCACCGTCCGGCATCAGGGAAGCTGGAGGGCGCGGCGTGTGATGGCCGCGGACACGGGCCGTGACGGCGACGGCGCAGGAGACCGCAGAGGGGGGCGAGGGGTGACCGGAGCCGGGGCCACGGTCGGCACGCACACCCCGACCGCGCGCAGCGCCCGCCGCCCGGAGATCGAGGGGCTGCGCGGCCTCGCCGCCGTCCTGGTGGTCCTCTACCACGTGTGGGTCGGGCGCGTGTCCGGCGGCGTGGACGTGTTCTTCCTGCTCTCGGGCTTCCTCGTCGTCGGGATGCTGGCCCGTACGGCGATCCGCGGTGCAGCGATCGACGTCGTCGGCACCTGGACCCGGCTGTTCTGGCGCCTGGTGCCGACCGCCGGGCTCGTGCTGCTGGCCAGCACGATCGCCGCCGCGGTCCTGCTCCCGCCGTCGACCTGGTCGCGCAACCGGCACGAGCTCCTCGCCGCCGTGGGCTTCGTCGAGAACTGGCGGCTCGCGGCCGACGCGGTCGACTACTACGCGAGCAACGGCGCCGCGAGCGTCGCCCAGCACTTCTGGTCGCTGTCGATCCAGGCGCAGTGCTACCTGCTCGCGCCGCTGCTGGTGCTGCTCGTGGCCTGGTGGGCGCGTGCGCGGGGGGCGGACGTCCGCGCCGCCCTGATCGCCGCGCTCTCGGCCGTCGCGCTCGCGTCGTTCACGCACTCGGTCCTCGCCACCGCCTCCGACCAGGCGTTCGCCTACTTCGACGCCCGCACCCGCATCTGGGAGTTCGCGCTCGGGGGCCTGCTCGCGCTGGTCGTCGACCGGTTCGTGCTCGGCCGCCGGACCCGGGCCGTGCTCGGCTGGGGAGGCGTCGCCGGGCTGGTGACCTGCGGCGCGGTGCTCGACGTGGGCGCGGCGTTCCCCGGGTACCTCGCGCTGTGGCCCGTGCTGTCCGCGGCGGCGGTGATCGTCGCCGGGCGTGCCGGCGCCGGGGACCGGCTGCTCACCACCCGCACCGCCCAGTACCTCGGGCGCATCAGCTACCCGCTCTACCTGTGGCACTGGCCGGTGCTCGTCGTGTCCCTCGTGCTGTCGGGGCGGGCGGTGGCGGGCGCGGTGGACGGCCTGGTCGTCGTCGTGCTCGCGCTCGGGCTGGCCGTCGTGACCCACCACCTCGTGGAGGAGCCGCTGCGGCAGGTGTCGGTGCACGGGCGCCGGCTGCGCGCCCCGGTGCTCGTGGCGCTGCCGCTCCTGCCGGCGCTGGTCGCGCTGGGGGTGTGGTCCGCGGCGGCTGCGGCGAGCACGGGGCCGCCCGTGGCGGTCGGCGACCCGGACCACCCCGGCGCGGCGATCCTCCTGCAGGCCCACGCGCCGATCTCGGAGGTGGCGCCGGTGCGCCCGGCGATCGCGCAGGTCCAGGACGACTGGGCGCAGTACCGCGACGGTTGCGCGCCGGTCGAGGGCCACCCGGTGCTCGAGGAGTGCGTCCCCGTCCGCGCGGAGGGCGAGCCGCAGCGCCGCGTGACGGTCGTCGGCGACTCCCACATGCAGCAGTTCCTGCCCGCCCTCGAGCCACTGGCCCGCGAGCGCGGCTGGGAGGTGCGCACGCTCGTCCGGGCGCGGTGCCCGTTCGCGACGACCTCGGAGAGCGACCCGGCGGACAGCACCTGCGTCGAGTGGAACGCCGCCGCGATCGAGCACCTCGCCGCAGACCCACCCGACGCCGTCGTCACCAGCGCCACGCGCGACGTCCGCGTCGGGCTCACCGAGCAGACCCCGGACGGGTTCGTGGCCGCGTGGCAGCGCCTCGACGGGCTCGGGATCCCGGTCCTGGCCGTGCGCGACAACCCGCGCTACGACCACCGCCCCTCGGAGTGCCTGGAACGCCACGGGCGCGGGGCGCCGGAGTGCGAGGTGCCGCGCGGCGACCTCCTGGCCGCCGACCCGCCCTACGCGCTGCGCGACGACGTGCCGTCCGGCGTCGCGTTCCTCGACCTGTCGAACGAGATCTGCACCCCCGCCACGTGCCCGCCGGAGATCGGCAACGTGCTGGTCTACCTCGACGACAACCACCTGTCCGCGTCCTACAGCCGGACGATGTCGGCCGCCGTGCGCCAGCAGGTGCCGACGCTGCTCGGCTGGTAGGGGCCGGCTAACTGGTGGGTTCGTCGGCGGCGCCGGCGAGGCCCTGCTCGTCCGGCTCGAGGTCGATGTCGAACGCGGGCTCGACGTCCTGGGGGGTGTCGTCGGGCGCGGCGTCGTCGGTGGGTTCGGGGCGGGTCATGCCCACCTCGGCGTCGAGGGCCTCTTCGTCGGATCGACCGGGGTCGGTGCTCATCACGGGATCCGTTACCCCCGCGCCGCGGTGCCGACGCCCCGACCGTGTCACGGGCAGGTGACGCCGCCGAGGTTGCGTCCGGGTCGTCGGGTCGCGGCGTGACGTGGGTGACGGGGTGTAGCCGCCAACCCGCGGGCCCGACACCCGTCTGGATCCGTGAGTGCAGGGCGTACCCGGCACTCGCGGGACGAGGGAGAGAAGAAGGATGTTCGTGATCGTGGGCCTGGTCGTCGTCGGTGTCGTTTTCGTGGTCGGGGCACTCCTGGGTGTCAGCGTCGCGCAGAGCTCGGCCTCCGACCGCGCGCGCCGCGACGCCCGGGACCGCCGGGTGTCGGCCCTGCGCACCGAGGCGCTGATCACGCAGCCCTGAGCCCCGTCGGAACACCGCCGCCCGAACGAAGCGCGTCGGAACAAACCGCCGCCGGCCGGCCGTCGAAGGGTCGTGGACCTGGACCCGGCCGAGCTGTTCGAGCTGTGCGGTGACCTCGACGACGAGGGGCACGTCGACGTCTCCGCGGTGGACACCGACGGCGACGGCGTGCTCGACCTCGGCTGGACCGACCTCGAGGGCGACGTGCTGGTCGTCGCCGACGCGGTGCACCCGATCACCGACGGCGGCCGGTCGACCGACTGGTACCGCCACGAGGAGAACTTCCGCGACGGGGTGCTGCCGAGCGAGGCGTCCGCGGCCCGCGACGACGGGATGCACGGCGACCCCGAGCAGGCGTCCTCGTACTGGTACGCGCAGTCGGTCAACGGCTACTGCGTGCCCGCGGCCGTCGCGCAGATCGTGGGCGAGTGGCAGGGCACCAACGTCGGGGAGACCGAGGTCGTCGCCCGGGCCGTCGAGCACGGTTGGCTGACCACCACCGACACCGACGGCGACGGCACCGTCGACGACGCGTCGGGCATGACGTCGTCGGAGGCCGAGGCGCTGCTGGAGAGCTACGGCATCCCGGCGACCACGACGCACGGCGGGATGGACGACCTCGCGGCCCTGCTCGACCAGGACCGCGACATCGTCGCCTACGTCGACTCCGACGAGGTCTGGTACGACGCCGAGGACGACGGCACCGACGGCGGGGCGGACGCGGACCACGCGGTGGTGGTGACGGGTATCGACGACGAGAACGTGTACCTGGCCGACCCGGGCGACCCGAGCGGGGCGATCGCGGTCGTGCCGCGGGAGACGTTTTGACGACGCCTGGTCGGACTCGGGGTACGAGATGCTGGTGACCGACACCGCGCCGCCGCAGTCGGTGCCCGCGGACAACGCCCCGCAGCACGAGCTGCCGGCGGAGGGGCCGGCCGTCGACGGGACGTTCGCCGCCGAGACCCCGGGTACCAAGCCGGTCCCGGCCGCGGGCGCTCTGATCGCGCCGGGGTCGACGGGGGTGGTGCTGCTGCCGGTCGTGCTGCGCGACGTCGCGGTGGCCACGGCGAGCGTCTCGGCCCTGCTCGTCCGCCGGGGTGGCCCGTCCACGTGCGTGATCTTCCGAGCTATAGCTCGGAAGATCACGCACGTGGGGTCAGGAGGCGCAGGTCGCGGCGACCGATTGCGCGACGCGGGTGCTGACGGCGCCGTAGTCCTCGGGCGCGTCCTCGCGCAGCCAGCCCAGGATGTCGTCGGCCCCGCCGGCGTAGGCGCGCTGCTCGCGGGAGGCCTCGCCGTAGGTCGCGCCCAGGGACTGCTCGCGGGCCTCGACCACCTGCGCCCACTGCCCGCTCGGCGTGCGCCCGAGCTCGGTGACGGTGTCGTCCAGGGCGCCGGCGACCACGGTGGCGCACTGGCCGACGACGGCCGGGGCGGGTGCGGCCTGTGCGTCGGTCGGAGCGGTGCTGGCGGTGGTGGCGGTGACCGCGTCGACGAGCCCGGGCAGCTGGGCGCCGACCCCGATCAGCCCGACCGCGGCGCCCGCGACGGCGACCGCGAGGGGCGCGCCGGTGCGGGCGGGCCGGCGGCGCGCGAGGGCCGCGCCCCACGGGGGCGTCGGGACCCCGGTCACCGGGTCGCGGCGGTACGAGGTCGGCGCCGGGTAGCCGAGCCCGGCGGGCGGCGCGTCGTGGGGCACGAGCGGGACGTCCGGGACGGCGTGACGGGCGACGTGCCGGGCGACCGGGGCGAGCGTGACGGTCACGGCATTGTCCTCCCGCCAGTGGTGCTGCCCCATGGTCACTCCCCGAATGGCCTATCGCGCGGTGCCGTTGCGGACGCTGTGTGAGCGGTGTCGCAGCGGCGATCCAGGTCGTTAGCGTGCGGCGTGCCGCAGGGCCGGGGTTCACCACATGGAGTGACGGAAAACGTGCCGCGGCAAACTGACGGAAGGTGTCAGGAACGGGTCCTACCGTCGGCCGCGTCCGTACCCCGAGGATCGGAGGATCGGTGTCGACCACGCTGGCGATGATCAACCTCGACGGCCCCGACCCGCGCGCGCAGGCCGCGTTCTACGGCGCCCTGCTCGGCTGGGAGACCGTCCACGCCGAGGACGAGTACGCGATGATCTCGGGGGAGGGTGCGCCCGTCGGCTTCGGCCGGGTCCCGGGCTGGACGGCGCCACCGTGGCCCGATCCCGAGGGCGCGAAGCGCTACCACCTCGACCTCGCCGTCGACGACCTCGACGCCGCGGTCGCCCGGGCCCGCGAGCTGGGCGCGACGCTGCCCGAGCACCAGCCGGGCGAACGCTGGCGGGTCCTGCTCGACCCGGTCGGCCACCCGTTCTGTCTGTGTCCGCGCTAGCCGGCGCGTGTGGTGAGCACCTGGGTGGCGAGACGGGCGGCGAGGGCGTCGTCGCCCAGCCGGCAGCCGAAGTCGGCGTACGCCCGCAGCTCCCGAGCCACGAGCTCGCCGAGGGCCCCGGGGTAGACGCGCCGGGCGTGGTGGGCGGCGGCGCGCAGGCGGGAGGCCTCGTGGAACGGCATGCCCGCCGCGTCGCCGCGCACCCGGGGCGGGGCGGGGACGCCGTGGGTGGCACAGGCGCCGTGGACCAGCGTGGTGGCCCAGGTCGGGGTGGTCACCGGTCCGCTCCCTCGCGTGCCCCCGGGCCGGCCGTGTCGCCGTCGCGGACGGCCGAGAGCACCTCGGCAGCGAGGCGGGCGATGAGCCCGTCGCCGGCCAGCCGGTACCCGAAGTCGGCGAACGCCCGCAGCTCGCGGTGGACGAGCTCGCCGAGAGCGCCGGGGTAGGCGCGCAGCGCGTGCTCGGCCGCCTCGAGGTACCTCTGGCGTTCCCCGCTGTCGAGCCCGCTGTCGAGCCCGCTGTCGAGCCCGCTGTCGAGCCCCCCGTCGGCGCGGGCCGCCCGGCGTCCCGGTGTCTGCGTCGTCATCGTTGCCCCCTGGGGATCGCCCGCCCGCCTCCCCGGGCGTCGTGATCCCCCCCGGAGGCTCCCCGTCCGCCGCCGGGGCGGCGTCAGGGTCCTCCCCCGATCCTTACCGGGCGTGACCGTGTCCCCTCGGGCGTCAGGTGCGCCGGCGCGCCAGCCCCGCGAGGTAGGCGGCCTGGCCCGCGTGCTGGATGTCGTCGTCGACGACGCTCACCAGCCGCACGCCGCGCGTCACGGGCGGGTCCCAGGCGTCGTCGATGACCTCGTCGAGATCGGTGTCGGCCAGGGTGCGCAGGTAGGCGATGGTCCGCTCGTACACCGCGTCGTGGTAGCCGGTGAGCAGCGCGGGGTCGTCGACGCGCACCGACGCCACCTGCTCGCTCGTGTGCCCGAAACCGATGGACGCGTCGTCGAGCGGCAGGTCGAAGCGCCGGGCCCAGCCGTCGCCGGTGTAGGCCTGCTCGGTGCCGGCGAGCTCGGCGACGTGGTCGTCCTGCACCCTCGTCAGGTGCCAGGCCAGCCAGGCCACGTGGTTGGCCTCGGCGTCGGGCCGCCAGTTCAGTTGCTCGGCGGTCAACCCGTCGAGCGCCCGGGTGAGGTCGCTGCGCGCGCGACCGAAGGCGTCGGCGAGCACGTCGATGGCGTCCACGGTGATCTCTCTCCTGCCCGCCCCGGTCGCTCAGCGCGCCGAGGCGAAGACGACGACGTTGTCCTGGTACGACAGCGTGCCCTCGTCGAAGGGACCCCCACACGTCAGCAGGCGCAACTGGGGTGTCGTCGCCGGCCCGTAGATGCGGGCGGAGGGCATCGCGTCCTTCGGGAAGTACTCGACGGAGTCGACGGCGTAGCGCGCGGTGCCGCCGTCGGACCGGGGCACCTCGACGAGGTCGCCGGGGCGCAGGCGGTCCAGCTGGGCGAACACCGCCGGCCCGTGCCGGGTGTCGACGTGCCCGGCGAACACGGCCGGGCCGGGGTCCCCGGGCACGGCGCTCGAGGTGTACCAGCCGACCTTGCCGAAGTCGGTCGGAACCTGCAGGGCCCCGCGGTAGTCGATGCGGAGGTCGACGACGTTGAGCGCGGCCAGCCCGATCGACGGGACGGACATGCCCGTCGGGCGCAGGCCGTCCGGGACCGGGGCGGTCGCGGCGGCCTGTGGCATCCGCGGCGCGGGCGGGGCGTCCGGGGCGTCGGAGAACAGCCCGCCGAACCAGTCGCCGATCGAGCCGAGCACCGTCCGCGCCGCCGACCCGCCGAGCCCGGCCTCGGTGCCCCCGCGCGGCACCGGCGGTACGCGCGGCGGGGCGGGCCGGGGCGTCTCCGGGTCGGGCGTCGGCCGCGGGGTCGGCGTCGGGGGTGCGGGCGTCGGGGTCGTCCCGGGACCGGGCACCCCGGCCGCGGTGGCGGCGTCGGGGACCGCCTCGACGGCGATCCGGCCGTCGGGCTCGCGGGTGACGAGCAGGGTCGTCACGCCCGTGTCGGCGAGCGTCACGGTCGTCTCGTGCGTCGGGCCCCGCCGCGAGCGGACGTCGAGCTCCCACTCGCGCGCGGGCACCGTCGCGTACGGGGTGGTGGAGCCGTAGAAGAGGTCGCGGGCCAGCGGCGGGCCGCCGCGGAGCTCGACGTCGAGCGCGCCCACACCGCCCGCGCCCTGCACCATGCGCACCTGCGCCGTGCCCGGGGCAGCGGGCGCGGTCTGGTCGTCGAGCACCTGCAGCTCCGGGCGCCCACTGCTCGGCGAGTCGACGAACGCCGCGGTCTGCGCGGTCCCGCCCGGGACCTCCACCGACACCTCGACCGCCGGCGGGCTGTCCGGGCTCGCCCCCGCCGGGCGCGCGGTGATCGTGTAGGTGCCGGCCGGCTGGGTCAGGTACGGCGACGCGGCGCGGTAGGCGACCCCAGGCGCGACCAGGGTCTGCGGCTCGTCGGGGCCGGTCACGTACACGTCGATCGCGGACGTGGCGGGGGAGAGGTGCGCGAGCCGCAGCATGCCGGTCGACGTGTCGGCGGTCGCCGAGCGGACCCCGAGCGCGACCGTCACCGAGGCGACCGCGAGCACCACCGCGGCGACCGCGAGCCACAGCACCACTCGGCGGCGCGACCGGGCACCGAGGGCCCGCGCGGACACGAGCTCGGCCGGGCCGTCCGTGGGCGGGAGGACGGGGGCGGCCGGCTGGTCCGGTTCGGGCGGCACGGGGACTCCTCATGGCTGAAGAGGGGGAGCGCGGTCACCCTAACGGGCCACTGCTCTGATCGGAGCACTACCCGGAACGGCCGGTTCCGGGATCTCCGTCCCCTCCTGCCCTGGGCGAACACGGCCGCGCGGGCGACCTCACCGGGCCACGCTGGGCCCATGAGCTCCAGCCTGTACCTGGCCCTGCGCAGCGGCCACGAGCACACCGTGTCCAACCTCGACGACGACGCGGCCGCGGCGCTGCGGGCGAAGATCGTGGCGCACCTCGAGGCCCGCGAGTCGCACCCGACGCTCGACCTCGGCGACGGCACGACGGTGCGCACCGACGCCGTCGTGCTCGCCCGCATCCACGACGAGGGCCCGCGGACGGGGTTCGTGGGCGGCTGAGGTCAGTTCGCGGTGCGTGGCCGCGGGACCATGGGGGCGGTCGCGCACCGCGGGCAGGCCATGGCGCGCCGGCGGGCGAGGTAGGCCGCGATCCGCCGGCGCGCGGTGCTCGGGGCGGGGCGGGAGACGCCGAGGTCGTCGAGCGCGATGTCCCACAGCACGGGCAGGTCCGGGTCGTCCCAGTCGCGCCCGGCGAGGTCGACGAGCAGCGCGGTGTCCAGGCCCGCGCCGACCCAGGCGATGGCGAGCTCGACGATCTCGGCGGGGTCCCACGGCTTGCCCAGCACCTGCGCGGCCCGGGCCTCCGCGGGCGTCATGCCGCGCAGCGACGGCAGGGCCGCGAGGCCGAGGAGCCCCCGATCGGCGGTCGCCCACGCCGTGACGGTGCTCGTGCTGCCCATGGTTCCCCCCACGTGATGGCCGAGCGTGAGCGGGCGCCCCTCCCGTCTCACTCGCTCAGGCTATCGCGTTCCTCGCAGACGTGACCACGGCCACCCCGACACCGGCGTGTACCCGGCCGGCCGGGGGGTGGCACACGGGGTGTGCCAGCAATGCGGCATTGCTGGCGTTCAACGCCAGGATCGCCACATCCTCGCCGGCGCGACACGCCGAGGCAGCCGAGGCAGCCGGGGCCGCGCGGGCCCGCCAGGCACTCGTCCGTGTCCGTGATGTCCCGGTCCGGCGTGTCGCGGGCGGTTCCGCCGGACGTGGGTGCCTCGACCCCCGTCGTCGGCACCGGGTCACCGACCGTCGGCGACCGTCCCCCACGCTCGTCCCGCGCCCACCGGCGCCGTCCCGGTCGGGACCAGCGGACGTGACGACCGGTGGACCCCGCGACCCGGACGTGCCCGGGCCGGCGCGCCGTGGTTCGCCCGCCGCCGGGGCGACCCGGTAGGAGACACGGGCCATGGGGACCACGACACCCATCCACGACGCGCTCGCCGAGGCGCTGCGCGAACTCCAGCACGACCTCGACCTCGCCTGCGAGGTCCCGGTCGGCGAGACCGCTGACACCCCAGCGGACCCCGCCGACGCCGACCCGGCCGACCACGTCGACGCCGACCCGGCCGGCCACGCCGACGCCGACGACACCGACGACGCCCCCGAGCACGACACGCACGACGAGAACGACGGGCACGACGGGCACGACGCGCACGACACGCACGACGCGCACGACGGGCACGACACGCACGACGAGAACGACACGCCCGACGCGCCCGCGGAACCGGACATCTCGAACGCACCCGACACGCCCGCTCCGGACGACGCGGCCCCGACCGTCGCGGCGGACGCCGAGGAGGTCGTCGCGCTGGCGTGGTGCGAGGCCGACGAGCGGGGTCACGGGTGCTTCGGCACCGGACACCTGCTGCTCGGGCTGGTCCGCGCCGACGGCCCCGAGGCGGGGCTGCTCGCCGCGGCCGGTGTCACGCCGGGCACCGCCGACGCGGCCATGGTGCTGGTCGCGTCGAACTCGGTCTCGGAGCCCGTCGTGCCGGGCGCCGGGTACGACCCGGTCGCGGACGCGTCCGTCGCCGAGGTGCTCGACGCCGCCGCCACCACCGGCCACGTCACCGCGGCCGGCCTGCTCGCCGCGCTGCTCGCCCGCCCGTGGGGGCAGGCGGCCGAGATGCTCGCGGCGCTGGGTGTGGCGTCGAGCGACCTCGCGAGGGCGGCGGACGCGATCGCGGAGAAGCCCTCGGCGCCGCCGCGCCCGCTGCCCCGCGACCCGAGCGGTCTGCTGTCCACGGCCTGGCGCGCCCCGGTCGACGCGTGACGATCACCGCCCCGGCAGGGCACGATCGCCCCCATGGCGAAGCCCAGCTGGATCCGCGCCGCGGACGGCGACTGGTACCGCGCGTCGGAGGTCGTCGCGGTCAAGACGATGCCGCACAACCCCGAGGGCGGCTTCATGGTCACCGTCGAGACCCACCGTCACGACAACATCGACGTCACCGGCCGCATCACCGACGCCGACGCGGCGGCGAGCTGCCGCGACGCCCTCGCCCACCTCCTGGCGCAGGCCGACGAGGGCACGGTGATCACCTACGGCGAGGGCCGGTTCGCGACCGAGAGCGTCTGACGTCTCACGGCTGCGGCCCGTACGCGTCCAGGAACCGGTCGCGGAAGGCGTCCATCCGCCACACCGGCGCGCCGGCGTCGGGGCTCAGGCCGTCCGACCAGCCCCAGGACGCGATGCGCTCGAGGACGGCCGGGTCGCGGCTGAGGATCGAGACGGGCACGTCCCGGCTCGCCCCGGGCCCGGTGATCATCGGGTAGGGCTGGTGGTCGCCGAGTACGACGAGCACGGGCGCGCGCTCGGGGTGCTGGACGGCCTGGCGTTCGGTCCACGCGACGACCGTCTCCAGCGAGTACTCGATCGAGCGCCGGTACTCCTCGCGCACCTGCTCCGCGGGCGTCGTGAAGATGGACTCGAAGGTGCGCTGGGCCCCGTCGGCGGGCGCGAACACCGACCCGTCGCCCACGGCCTCCCACGGCACGGTCCGGGGCAGGGGCGCCCACGGCCCGTGGCTCGAGGTCAGCGCGATCTCGGCCATCAGCGGGGGACGGTCGGCGCGCCCGTACTCGAGGCGGTCGAAGGCGGCGAGCGCGTACTGGTCGGGCATCGTCGACCAGCTGTAGCGCGACCCGCGGTAGCCGAGGTCGGCGGCGCCGTAGGCCCGGTCGTAGCCGAAGAACGACGCTTCGGGCCACGCCTTGGTGGTGCCGGGCGCGACGGCGACGGCGCGCCAGCCGGCCTCGTGGAACGCGAGGGGCAGCGTGAGGCGGTCGGAGGCGACGAGGTCGCGGTGGCGCTGCTCGCCGTCGATCCACAGCCCCGACAGCAGCGTCGCGTGCGCGAGCCAGCTCCCGCCGCCGGCGACGGGGGAGGTCAGCACGCCGGTCCGTGCGTCGTAGCCGAGGGCGCCGAGGCGACGCTCGCCGTCGGCGAGCACCTCGCGCACCGGCCCCGACAGCGCCGGGTCATCCAGGGCCGACATCCCGTAGCTCTCGACGACGGCGACGATCACGTCGCGCCCGCGCAGGGCGGTGAGCAGCTGGTCGCCGGGCACGTCGCGGTAGGCGTCGACGGACGCCTCGGCCTCGAACGCCTGTTGGTCGCGCAGCCCGTCCTGCACCGCGAGCGTGCGCTCGACCGTGCGGATCGACGCGTCGCGCGCGGCGAGCGGCACCCCGGGCACGAGCTGCGCCGACCCCGCCCACGCCACGGCCCACGCCACCGTCAGCACCGCGGCCAGCCGCAGCGCCCCCGTCCGGTGCCGGCCGGCGATCCGCGCCAGCCGCGCCACGGCCCCGCCCGTCGCCGCCAGCAGCGCCACCCCGAGCAGGGCGACGAGCACCGCGACGACCGTCCCGACCGCCGGCCCCGAGGTCTCGGCGACGAAGTCGTAGGCGTTGCCGAGCAGCACCGCGTCACGCACCGGGTCGAACGGGCGCGCGAGCGACAGCGAGAACCCCAGGTCGAACAGGGTCAGCACCAGCAGCAGCCCCAGCGCCACCCCGCCCGCCCAGGCGGCCCACCGGCGCGCCCGCGGCGGCAGCAGCACCGCGACGACGAGCGCGCCGATCACCTCCAGCGGCAGGCGCACCCACGTCAGCGGGCCCACGAGCGCGAGGTCGCCGGGCGTCAGCAGCGCGACGAGCACGAGCACCCCGGCCGCGACGGTGACCAGCGCGGCGAGCGCCGGGCGGACGCGCACGGGGTGCGTGCCCGCCGCGCGCCGGAGCCGGACGACGTCGCGTCCGAACGACCACGCGAGCGCGGCGAGCGCCGCCGCGACGAGCACCGCCGCCACCACGGCCGGCAGCAGCTGCGACGCCGCCACCACCAGCACGATCCCCTGCACCGCGGCGACGACCTTGCCCGAGAACAGCGGGACGAGCTCCCCGCGCAGCCACGGCAGCACCGTGCCGGCGGCGACGAAGAGGTAGCGCGCCAGGCCGATGAGCAGCACCCACGAGCCGAGCAGGCCGGCGACGTGCACCGACAGCACGAGCACCAGCGCCGCGTCGACCTCCATGTCGAAGCGCGCACCGAACGACGAGGCCACCCCGCGGCGGCGCGCGACCGCCCCGTCGACGCCGTCGAGCGCCAGCGCCACGGCCGCGCACGCGACCAGCGCGGCCACGGACACCGGGTCCGCGACCAGGGCTGTGACCCCGACTCCGAGCACCGCGCGCGCCAGCGTCACCCGCCCCGCGGGCCCCAGCCGGTCCACGCCCGCGCCGACGAGCACCGCGACCAGTGCCGCCGCCGCGGTCGCCCCGGCGACGAGGCCGACCGGGCCCAGCCCGAGACCCAGCGCCAGCGCCGCGAGGAGCGCGGCGGAACCCAGCGCGCCGGCGGCGAGCTCGGCGACGAGGGTCGCGGTCGGGCGGGGCACGTCTGCCAGCATGACCGCCCGCGGTGAGGGCGGATGTCAGGAGGGTCGTCGATGGCGGGCAGGGCGCGGGCGTTCCGGGTCGAGGCCCCGGGGCGGGCGGGGATCGTCGAGGTGGCCCTGCCCGAGCCGGGTCCGGGGGACGTCGTCGTGCGGACCCTGCACTCGGCGGTCAGCCGCGGCACCGAGACGCTCGTCTTCCGCGGCGAGGTGCCCGCGAGCCAGTACGACCGCATGCGCGCGCCGTTCCAGGCCGGCGACCTCCCGGGCCCCGTGGTGTACGGCTACCTGAGCGTCGGCGTCGTGGAGGAGGGCCCCGGGTCGGGGCGGACCGTGTTCTGCCTGCACCCGCACCAGGACCGGTTCGTGGTGCCCGCCGACGCGGTGGTGGCGGTGCCCGCCGAGGTGCCGCCCGCGCGGGCGGTGCTGGCGGGGACGGTGGAGACGGCGGTCAACGCGCTGTGGGACGCCGCGCCGCGGGTGGGCGACCGTGTCGCCGTGGTGGGTGCGGGGATGGTCGGCGCGTCGGTGGCGGCGGTGCTGGCGTCGTTCCCGGGGGTGCGGGTGGAGCTGGTCGACGTCGACACGTCCCGCCGCGCGGTGGCCGACGCGCTGGGCGTGGGCTTCGCGACGCCGGACGAGGCGGCGGGGGAGTGCGACCTCGTGCTGCACGCCAGCGCGTCGGAGGCCGGGCTCGCCCGCTCGCTGGAGCTGCTGGGCGACGAGGGCGAGGTCGTCGAGCTCTCGTGGTACGGCGAGCGCGCCCCCCGGGTGCCGCTGGGCGAGGCGTTCCACTCACGACGGCTGGCCGTGCGGGCCTCGCAGGTGGGGCGCGTCGCGCCGGCGCGCCGGGCCCGGTGGAGCACCACCGACCGCCTGGCCCTCGCCCTGCGCCTGCTCGCCGACCCGCGCTTCGACGCGCTGATCACCGACTCCTGCACGTTCGACGAGCTGCCCGACGTCATGGCAGCCCTGGCGGCGGGCGACCGCCCGGGGCTGGCGGTGCGCGTGGACCACCGCGTCGGCCACTGACGCAGCGAACGCGCTGTTCGCTGCTTCTATGCGTACGAGATACCCGTTCGCTCCACCTACACTGGCGCCGTGCCGCGCTACGAGTTCCGCTGCCGGACCTGCGCGTCGACGTTCGAGGTCGAGCGCCCGATGCAGGCCTCCGGTGACCCCGCCGACTGCCCGGCCGGGCACGCCGACACCGTCAAGCTGCTCTCGACCGTCGCGCTCGGCGGACGCTCGGGCGCCCCGGCGCCCGCCATGGCCCCCTCGGGCGGCGGCTGCTGCGGCGGGGGCTGCTGCGGCGGATGATCTGATGGCGCCATGTTCGCCGTGACGGTCCGCGACCACATCATGATCGCCCACAGCTTCGCCGGCGAGGTGTTCGGCCCGGCGCAGGCGCTGCACGGCGCGACGTTCGTCGTCGACGCCGCGTTCCGCCGCGCCGAGCTCGATGCCGACGGCATCGTCGTCGACATCGGCCGGGCCACCGAGGAGCTGCACACCGCCCTGGAGGACCTGAACTACCGCAACCTCGACGAGCACCCCGAGTTCGCCGGCGTCAACACGACGACCGAGTTCCTGGCCAAGGTGATCGCCGACCGCCTCGCCTCCCGGGCCCGGGACGGGCGGCTCGGCGAGGGAGGGCGGGAGCTCGCCGGCATCACGGTGACGCTGCACGAGTCGCACGCCGCCTCGGCGAGCTACGAGCTGGCCCTCTGACTCAGCGGACGATCTCCACCTCGTCGCCGGGCTCGAGTGCGGCGAACACCTCGCGCGCGTCGTCGGGCTCGAGGTGGATGCAGCCGTGGGAGGCGCCGTCGGTCTCGCCGCCGTGGAAGGCGCGGCCCTCGTCGTCGAAGAACACCGCGTAGGGCATCGGCGCGCCCTCGATCTCCTGGCTGACGTGGTGGCGTTCCTTGCGCTGCACCGCGAACGTGCCGGTCGGTGTCGGGTCCTCCGCCGACCCCGCGGTGATCCGCATCGACGGGCTCGTGGCCCGGCCGTCGTCGGTCAGCCAGGCGCGGTGCGCGCTGAGGTCGACGCACACGTCGGCCGTGTCGTCGCAGGGCAGCGAGCTCGGGGCGGCGGTCGCCGGCGCCGCGGTCGCGGGCGCGGCGGCACCGAGGGTCGCCACGGCCGCGAGACCGAGCGGCGCCAGGGTGCGCGGGGTGCGGGCGTGGTGCCGGCGGTGCCGGGCCATCGCGGGACTCCAAGTCGTCGGGGTCGACGGTCGCCGTGACGATCATGACCGACGGGGGCGGCCACGGGCGCCGCGGGGGAGTCCGCGGCGTGCGCTCAGGGTGTATCCGGCGGGCGGCGCGACGATGCCCGGCGCAGCCCGATCGTGGTGGCGACGGTGGTCCCGGCGATCACCACGAACCCGACCGCGAGCGCGAGCAGCGCCCCCGCGGCGAGGGCCAGGGCGCTGACCGCGAGGCAGGCGACGGCCAGGACGTAGCCCATCCGCCGGCGTCCGGCAGGCCCCGCGGAGTCCGCGCGAGGCCCGGCGAGCAGGTCGGGGTCGGTCCGCGTGAGGTGCTGGGTGATCTCGCGCAGGGCGCGGCGCTCGGCGTCGCTGAGGGGCGCGCCGTCGGGTGACGTCATCGCGGACGACTCCTCCGGGGGACTCACGGAGGCGCCGTCGCTGGGGTCGGCGGACGCCGAGGGGCAGGAGCGGTGTGCCCGCTCCGCTCGCGCGTCATGCTGCACCGGTGACCCGACCGCTCACCGTCGTGCGGCCCGTCGAGGACCCGGCGCTGGTCAGCGGCGGCGACGTCTACGACCGGCGGGTGATCGACGGTCTCCGCGCGCTCGGCACCGAGGTGCACGACGCGCAGCTCAAGGGCGCGTGGCCCCGGCCCGACGCCGCCGCCCGCGCCCGCCTCGACCAGGTGCTGCGCGACGACGGTGAGGGCCCGGTGCTCCTCGACGGCCTGGTGGCGTGCGGGGTGCCGGAGGTCGTCGTCCCGCACACGGCGCGGCGCCCCCTCGCGGTGCTCGTCCACCTGCCGCTCGGCGAGGAGGCGCCCGACCTCGACGCCGGTGAGGGCGCGGTGCTGCGCGCGGCCCGGACGGTGATCACCACGAGCCCCTGGGCCGCACGGCGGCTGGCCGGTCACGGTGTCGACGCCGTCGTGGCCACCCCCGGCGTCGACCCCGCCCCGCTCGCGCCCGGCACCGACGGCGCGCACCGCCTGCTCTGCCTCGGCGCGGTCACGCCCACCAAGGGCCAGGACCTGCTCGTCGCCGCGCTCGCGCAGCTGCGGGAGCACCCCTGGACGCTCGACCTCGCGGGCCCCACCGGCCGCGACCCCGCCTTCGTCGCCGACCTGCGCGACGCGATCGACCGCCACGACCTCGCCGACCGCGTCCGCCTCCTCGGCCCGCGGCACGGTCCCGACCTCGACGCCCTCTGGCGCGCGGCCGACCTGCTCGTCGCCCCGTCGCGCGTGGAGACCTACGGCATGGTGGTGAGCGAGGCGCTCGCCCGGGGCATCCCCGTCCTGGCGGCCGCGGTCGGGGGGTTGCCCGACACCCTCGTCGGCGCCGGAGTCTTAACGCCGCCTGAGGACGTTCCCGCGCTCGTCGCAAGACTGGACCGCTGGTTCGCCGATCATGCGCATCGGGAGGGGCGCCGGATCTCAGCGACTTCTCGGCGTTGCAGGCTTCACGGGTGGACGCAGACGTCGCGACGGGTGGCGCAGGTGCTGGCGAGCCTGCTCGCCCCGGATTGAGCGAGGGACGCCCTGGCTGCGTGACACGCAGCGGGGGCGTCCCTCGCTCCTCGCCGCCGGGCCACGCCGCGCCCGGAGCCCCCGCCGCGCCCGACTGGCTCGCGCTGCGCGAGCCCGCCGACGCCGAGGCGCGCGCGATCGACCTCGTCGAGGACCTGCGCGCCGGGCACCCCGCGCCCGGCCGGATCCTCGACCTCGGCGCGGGCACCGGGTCGATGGCCCGCTGGCTCGCGCCGCGGATGCCCGGACCGCAGCACTGGGTGCTCGCCGACCGCGACACCGACCTGCTCGCCCACGCCCTCGAGCGCCTGCCAACCACGGCCCGCGACGGCACGCCTGTCACCGCCGAGACGCGGGCGCTCGACGTCGGGGCCCTGACCGTCGACGACCTCGCCGACCCCGACCTCCAGCCGGACCTCGTCACCGCGTCGGCGCTGCTCGACGTGCTCACCGCCGAGGAGGTCGACGCGATCGCCGCGGCGTGCGTGGGCGCGGGGTGTGCGGCGCTGCTGACGCTCTCGGTGATCGGGCAGGTCCGCCTCGACCCGCCGGAGGCGCGCGACCTCCCCCTCGCCGCGGCCTTCGACGCGCACCAGCAGCGGGTCGTCGACGGCCGGCGGCTGCTCGGTCCGACCGCTCCGGCCGTGGCGGAGTCGGCGTTCACCCGCCGCGGCGCGCACGTGCGGTCGCGGGCGAGCCCGTGGCAGCTCGGGCTCGACGACGTCGACCTCACCGTCGCCTGGCTCCACGGCTGGGTCGCCGCGGCCGTCGCGCAGGACCCCGACCTCGCGCGCCACGCCGACGCCTACCTCGCCCGCCGGCTCGAGGCCGCCGAGCAGGGGCGGCTGCGGGTCACCGTCGGCCACCTGGACCTCCTCGCCCTCCCCTAGAACCCCGCCTCAGAACCCCGCCCCGGAACCCCGCCCCGGAACCCCCCGGAACCCTGCCCCGGATCTCACGTCCGACCCCCGAGAATCCCCCCGCACGCCGCCCGCTCCCCAGCTCCCCACTGGACCGCACCGTGTCGCTCCCCGACATCCCCGCTCCCCGCACCAGCCCGGAGGACACCCCCCGCCGCACCCGCCTCCCCCTCGGCGCCGTCGTGCGCCTGCTCGTCGGCGTCGGCCTGCCCGTGCTGCTCGTCGCCCGCCTCGGTCCCGGCGGCGTGCTCGACGCCCTGGCCGGGATCACCGCGCCGACGGTGCTCGCCGCCCTCGCGCTGGGCGCCGTCACCACCGTCGCCGGCGCGGCCCGCTGGTGCGTCGTCGCCCGCGGCGTCGGGCTGACCCTGTCGCTGCGCACGGCGACCACGGACGCCTACCGCGCCACGCTGCTGAACTCCTTGCTCCCGGCCGGCGTGCTCGGCGACGTCCACCGCGCCGTGCGCCATCACCGTCCCGGCGACGCGCGCGGCACCCGCGCCGTGGTCCTCGAGCGCGTCGCCGGCCAGGCCGTGGTCGTCGCGGTGGGCGCCGTCGTGCTGCTCGCCCAGCCCTCGCTGCGCGCCGCGCTCGTCGGCCCGGGCGCGCTGGTCGCCGTCGGCGGGCTGGTCGTGCTCGTGGTCGCCGCGACGACCTGGCTCGCCACCGCGCGGCGGGCCGCCCGCTGGCGCGGGGGGCTGCTCGCGGCGGTGCGCGACGTGCGCGAGGGCCTGGCGACCCGCCGCACCGGTCCGGCCGTGCTCGGGCTCTCGCTCGTCGGGCTGGGCGGGCTGCTCGCCCTGTTCGTGCTCGCCGCGCGGACCGCGGGGGTCACCGCGCCGCTCGGGCAGCTCCTGCCGCTCGTCACCGTCGCGCTGCTGGCGATGGTGGTACCGCTCACGGTCGGTGGCTGGGGTCCGCGGGAGGCCGCGGCGGCCCTCGCCTTCGCCGCGGTCGGCCTCGATCCTGGTCAGGGCCTGGCCACGGCCGTGGTCTACGGGGTCCTCGCGCTGATCGCGTGCCTGCCCGGGGCGCTGGTGCTGCTCGCGGACGCCGTCGGTCGTCCGAATGCACACCGGGTGCCCACCCTGGCCCCATTACCGTGGCGTTCGTGCTCACCCTCGTCCGCCACGGTCAGAGTGCGGCCAACGCCCGTGGGGTGATGTGCGGACGGTCCGACCCGCCGCTCACCGAGACCGGGCGCCGCCAGGCGCGGGCGCTCGCGACGGGGCTTCCGCGGCCGACGCGGCTCGTGTCCAGCCCGCTGGCCCGGGCCCGCGAGACCGCGGTGCTGCTCGGCGCCGACGTGCCCGTCGAGATCGACGCGCGCTGGACCGAGATGGACTACGGGGCCCTCGACGGCCAGCCGATGAGCGCGCTCGACGGGGACGCCTGGCGCGCCTGGCGCTCGGATCCCGACCACGTGCCCGCGGGCGGCGAGTCGCTCGCGGCGGTCCGGGCCCGCGTCGCCGCGGCGTGCGCCGAGCTGGCGGCGGAGGCCGCGGCCGGCGAGGTCGTGGTGGTCAGCCACGTCTCGCCGATCAAGGCGGCGATCAGCTGGGCGCTCGGGGTGGGCATCGACATCGCGTGGCGGATGTACCTCGTGGACGCCGCGGTCTGCCGGGTCGACACCAGCGGTTCGGTGCCCCTGCTGCTCGCGGTGAACGACGAGGGGCCGCTGCACGCCGGGTCGGTGCTGCCGGCCTGACGCCCGATGCCCGAACGGGTGAGGACCGGCTGGGACAGTGCACGACCGCGGTCACGTCATCGGCCGCCGAGGAAGGAGGAGCGATGGGGCTCCGGACAGGGCTCACGGGGACGGTGACCCGGTACGCGGGCGCGGCCCGGCGGGCCGTCGCGTCGGGGACGGTGGTGCCGACCGCGAAGTCGGTCCTGCGCCGCGTCTCCTCGACCTCGCACTCCTACGGGTTGCGACGCGACCTGCAGGCGCCCCACGAGACGCCCGCCGCGAAGATCCCGATCACGGTGCGCCCGCTCGTCGAGGCGGACGTCGAGCACATCCTCGACCTGCACGCCGAGGTCGGCACCGCCGAGCGCTGGGAGCGCCAGAAGCGCGTCGGCCTGCTCGAGCGCGGGATCGGACGGCCGTTCGTCGCCGTGGACGCCGACGACGACCCCTGCTACGTGCAGTGGCTGTTCGGCGCGGACGAGAACGACGAGGTGCGGGACTTCTTCCACGGCCTGTTCCCGACGCTTGCCGTCGACGAGGCCCTCCTGGAGGGCGCGTTCACCCCGGAGCGGCACCAGGGGAAGCGCATCATGAGCGCGGGCATGTCGATGATCGCGGAGAAGGCGTCCGACCTCGGCGCGCGCCACGTGATGACGTTCGTGGACGTGGACAACCTCGCGAGCCTCAAGGGCTGCGAGCGCGCCGGCTTCGTCCCGGCCGTCGACCGCTGCGAGACCACGCGCTTCGGGCGCACGCGCGTCGCGTTCGAGGAGATGTCTCCGGCCCGGGTCGAGGAGGCCCGGGTCCTGAAGGGCTGACCGGGCGCGTCAGGCCCGCGCGTGCCGCCCGCCCGGCGTCGGGATGACGGTCGTGGCCCCGGACCGCAGGCGCAGGTAGGCCTCGGCGCTCAGGACGATCGGCCGGATGATCCCGGCGCTGGTGGAGGCGGTGGTCTGTGGAGCCGCGTGCTTGGCCATCGGAGTCCCCCCGAGCTCGTGGACCGGCGTCCGTGCCGGCCGTGGTGATCCGTTCTCGCGGGATCCGCACGGATCGTTAACGATCTCACGAGCCGTCGCCCGATCGGGGGATGACCGGGCCGATCGTCAGCGGTGGGTGTCCCACTGGCGCTGGTCGACGGTGCCGTGGACGGCCATGCTCGCCCACGGCGCGATCAGCCACGCCGCCGCTCCCGCCGTCGCACCCGCCACCGCCGTGAAGAAGATGGTCATCGCACCCAACCCCCCGCGCTCCCGGAACGTCTCTGCGCTCTGTCGCGGGGAGGGGTGGCGGGCGTTACGCGGCGGCGGCCCCGGCTCACGGTCCCGCAGCGGCCCCACCCGCCCGGCGCGGGGGCAGCGGGGCGACGAGCCGTCGCACGCCCGCTCGGGCGAGCATGAGGACCACGACCAGCAGGGTCACGGAGAAGAACCCGCCGAGCTGAACGGTGTCGCCGAAGACGAGGTGGACCAGCTCGAGGACGACGAACTTGCTGCCGAAGAGCAGCGCCCACAGGCCCAGTGCAGCCGCCACCTTGCCGGCCGGCCCGCCGGCGGCGCCGAACCACCCCCGGACGCGCTTCTTGGCGGCCACGACGAGCTCGAGCACGCCCTTGAGCAGCACGGCTGTCAGCACCGACAACGTGAAGGTCTCGCTGATGACCGCCGGGAGGTACTCCACGAACAGGTTCAGCACCACCACGTAGACGAAGAGGTCCACGACGTCGGCGGCGGCGCGGGGCGCCACGGGGGGTTCCTCGGCGCCGGCGGCCACCGGCCTCACGGTAGCCGTCGGCGGATCCTCGTGCGAATGATCGATCAGGCGTGACGCGTCCTGCCCGTGGTCGAGGCCCGCGTCACCGGCTCGCCGCCTGCTGCTCGAGGAACCACCGGTAGGTCGAGGCCAGCCCCTCGGCCAGCCCGATCGTCGGCTTCCAGCCCAGCGCCTGCAGGCGCGAGACGTCGAGCAGCTTGCGCGGCGTGCCGTCCGGGCGCGAGGTGTCGTAGACGATCTCGCCCTCGAACCCGACCGTGCGCGCGACCAGCGACGCGAGGTCGGCGATCGGGACGTCCTCGCCGACGCCGACGTTGATCGGCGCGGGGTCGTCGTAGTGCTCGAGCAGGTGCAGGCACGCCGAGGCGAGGTCGTCGACGTGCAGGAACTCGCGCCGCGGCGTCCCCGTGCCCCACACGGTGACCGTGGGATCCCCGGCGACGCGCGCGGAGTGGAACTTGCGGATCAGCGCCGGCAGGACGTGCGAGGTCTCGAGGTCGAAGTTGTCGCCGGGCCCGTAGAGGTTGGTCGGCATCGCCGAGATCCAGGCGCGGCCGTACTCCCGCCGGTAGGACTGCACGCCCATGATACCGGCGATCTTCGCGATCGCGTAGGCGTCGTTGGTGGGCTCGAGCGCGCCGGTGAGCAGCGAGTCCTCGCGGATCGGCTGCTCGGCGTACTTCGGGTAGATGCACGACGACCCGAGCAGCAGCAGCCGCTCGACATCGGCGGCGTGGGCCGCGTCCAGCAGGTTGGCCTGGATGCGCAGGTTGTCGTGCAGGAACTCGACGGGACGCGCCGCGTTGGCCGCGATCCCGCCGACGCGGGCGGCGGCGTCGACGACGACCGCGGGCCGTGTCTCGTCGAGGAACCGGGCCGTGGCGTCGGCGTCGCGCAGGTCGACCTGCGCCGAGCGCACCCCGACGACGTCGGTGAAGCCCGCGGCCCGCAGGTGGCGCACCACCGCGGAGCCCACGAGCCCTGACGAGCCCGCGACGAACACGCGGGCGTCGCGGGTCAGCGGTCGGCCGAGCTCCCAGCCGGTGGCGGAAAGGGGCATGACGTTCCTCCGATGGACGACCGCGCGGGACGACCGCGCCGACGATAGCGACGGTGTCGCGCCCGGTCGCGGTCGTGACCTCTTCTCGCCCCGCATCATGATGCACTGGCCGTATGCTCTGATGCATGCGCACCACGATCAGCATCGACGATCACCTCCTCGACCAGGTGCGTCGCCGTGCCGCGGAGCTCGGCAGGACGGTCAGCCAGGTCATCGAGGACAGCGTGCGCCGCGAGCTGGTGAGACGTGAGGACGATGAGGAGCCGCCCTTCCGCGTCCGTCCGTTCCGCGGCGGTAAGGCTCGGCCGGGTGTCGATCTCGACGACAACGCCGCCCTGCTCGCGACGATGGACGACGACCGGTGATCTCCTGCGATGTCAACGTGCTGGTGTACGCCTACAACGAGGACGGACCTCGGCACGCCGACTACCGCCGGTGGCTCGAGCACGCGGCGAACGGGCCGGAGCCGTTCGGGCTTTCTCCGCAGGTCGAGAGCGGGTTCGTGCGCGTGGTGACCCATCCCAAGGTGCTGGAGTCATCGCTGACGGCCGACGAGGCCTTCGATCTGCTCGCCGACCTCCGACGTGCTCCCGCCGTCGTGGACATGCTCCCGGGCTCACGTCAGCGCGCCGTCTTCGAGGAGCTCTGCCGGGGGACATCAGCACGGGGTAACGCGGTCCCCGACGCCTACCTCGCGGCGCTGGCGATCGAGCACGGCTGCGACTGGTACTCGGCCGACCGCGGATTCACCCGGTACCGGGGCCTGCGCTACCGGCATCCCCTCGACGCCGACTGATCCCGGCGGCGGGACCGTGTCAGGGTGGCGGCGTGGACGAACCCGACGGGGGCGGTGGGCGACGGGCGCGCGTCTCGGTCTGCGTGCCGCTCCGCGACAAGGTCGACTACGTCGGGGCCACGATCGACAGCGTCCTCGCCCAGACGTTCGCGGACTTCGAGCTCGTGGTGGTGGACAACGCGAGCACGGACGGCTCGAGCGCGGTGGTCGACCGGTACGACGACCCTCGGGTGCGGGTCGTGCGGCACGCCGAGACCCTGTCGATGATCGACAACTTCAACGCCACGGTCGCGGCGACCCGCGCGCCGCTGGTGAAGGTGCTCACTGCGGACGACCTGATCGAGCCGCAGGCGCTCGCCCGCCAGGTCGCCGTGATGGAGGCCGAGCCCGATGTCGCGGTCGTGTCCAGCCGCCACCACCTCGTCGACGACCGCAACCGGATCGTCGCCCGTGACCGCGCCCTGCCCACCGCCGACCTCCTCGGGCGGCAGGGTCGGGCGGCGGTGGTGCGGCGGGTGGTGCGCGACGGCGGCAACCCGCTCGGGGTGCCGGGCGACATGCTGTTCCGGCGCTCGGCGTTCGACGCCGTCGGCGGCTTCCCCACCGACGACTCGTTCGTCCTCGACGTCGCCCTCGCCGTCCGGCTCACCACGGCCGGCGACTTCTACGGCCTGGCCGAGACGCTCTCGCGCTTCCGGCTCGCGGTCGACTCGGCCGGCGCGGCCGACCGCCGCCGCAGCATCCGGGCCCAGCGGGCTTTCGTCCAGGGGCTGCAGCGCGAGCACGGCGACGTCGTGCGCCGGCGCGACGTCGCCTGGGGCTGGGCACGGTGGCCGTTGACGTCCCTGCACCACCGGGCCGTCGCGGCGGCGTCGTCGGACCCCGACTCGTGGCGGCACCGCGCGACAGCGCCGTTGTTCCGCAGCGGAGATCGTCCCGACCGCCGATGCGGGGCCACGGACACGCGGGGCACGCCACCCGCTCCATCCCCCCGGAGGAGTGGGTAGCGCGCCCCTGCCGCCAACTTAGAGCACGACTCGGTTGGGTGACCAGGCCAGGGTCCCACGGCGTCTACCGTCGCCCCCGTGCCCGACAGCCCGCCCGCCTCCGCGCGCGAGCGCGCGGCCCGCACGAAGCGGGAGCGCAGCCGGCGGGCGCTGCTGGAGGCGGCGGCCGAGCTGTTCGCCGCGCAGGGCTGGCTGCCGACCCGGCTGGAGGACGTGGCCCGCCGCGCCGGGGTCAGCACGGCCACCACCTACAACCACTTCCCGACCAAGCACGCGCTCATCGCGCACGTCTACGCCCCGCTGGTCGCGCCCCCGATCGAGCGCGCACGGGCGTTGCGGGCGCAGGGTCGCGACGCCGTCGCGGTCCTGGAGGAGCACGTCCGCGACCTCGCCGTGGCCACCCGCGAGCACGAGGCGCTCACCGTGCCGTTCGTGTTCGCCGTCCAGGACCACAGCGCCCGCACCGGCCGGGCGCCCGACCCCGCCGACGACGCCGACCCGCGCATCATCGCCCCGCTCGCGCAGCTGCTCGGCGAGCTCATCGTGCAGGGCCAGGAGGACGGGACGCTGCGGCCGTTCCCGCCCGGGCGGGACTTCGCCACCCAGGTGCTCAACCTGCTCCTGCTGCGGGTGATGAACCGTCGCGGCGAGCCGGCCGAGCTCACCGCGGAGATCGTCCTGACGGTGCTGTTCGGTGCACTGCGCCCGGAGGTGCTCGTCGATGCGGGGAGGGACGGCCGTCCGTTCGCGCGGTGACGCTCCGCGGCCTCGCCCCTCGGCCGGTGCGTCCGCGGCACGCTGACCGTGGATCGGTCGGGCCTGGCGGTATCACAAGCGGTATCGTCAGATCATGGCCATGACCCTGCGCCTGACCGACGAGGAGTCGGAAGCTCTCCGACGTCGAGCCGAGGCCGAGCAACGCTCGATGCAGGAGGTCGCCCGCGCGGCGGTTCGTGAGTACGTCGAGCGTCACGAGCGCGACGATGCGGTGGAGCAGGCAGCGACCTGGGTGACCACGAACTTCCGTGAGGCTCTGGACCGCCTGGGACGGATGTGACGCGGTATCTGTCCCTCGACGAGGTCCTCGGCTTCGCCGAGGCGGCTGTCGGTCACGAACCGCGCGTCCGCGACTTCGGCCTGCTCGAGTCGGCCCTCGCGCGTCCCGCCACGACCGTTCTCGGTCAGGACGCCTACCCCACCGTGTCGCTCAAGGCCGCCGCACTGCTCCAGAGCCTGTGTGCCAACCACCCGCTGGTCGACGGCAACAAGCGTCTCGCCTGGGCGGTGACGGCGGTCTTCCTCGTCCTCAACGGGTCCCCGCCGAAGGTCGACCAGGACGCCGTGGTCGACCTCGTCGCCGCCGTGGCCGACGGGAGCCTCGAGCGGGTCGAGCAGATCGCGGCCGAGCTCGACCGGCTGATCGCGCCCGGGGAGGGCGGCTGAGCGGCGGCCCACCGTGGTGGCGGGATCGGAGTGTGGCGCGACGCCGGGATCACACCGACACGACGACGTCAGGGCTGCCGGGACATCCAGCCGGCGACGGCGGCGACGAAGTCCTCGAACTCGCCGAGGTGGTCGAGGCGGCGCAGGACGACGGCGTCGTCGACCGCGACGTACCCGTGGACCAGCGCGTTGCGGAAGCCCACCGCGAGGGCGAGCCGGCGGGCGAGGTCCGGCTCGAGAACGCCGTGCCGCCCGAGGATGACGAGGGCGTCCGCGTTGGTCGACGGCGGCCCCCACCCCTCCGACGCGCAGAGGTGCTGGGCGACGTCGAGGCACGCCTCGATCGCGGTCACGAACCCGTACTTGACCGCCCGTAACCAGGTGCGGTCGTTGCGCCGGGCGGGCCCCGCACCGGTCTCCGCGCTCAGGAACGCCAGCTCCTCGGTGATCGCGCGGAGCAACCGCCCGACCCGGACCTCATCGACCACGGCGCACGCCCTCCAGGAACTCGCGGTGGCTGCGCTCGAGCCGGGGCAGCTCGTCGAAATAGATCTTCCTGGTGGTGGCCACCCACCGCACCCGGGCTGGTGGATCGTCGTCGAACAGCTCCACCCCGTGCAGCGCGATCCGTCCGGCGATCTCCAGCGGTGCGGTGTCGAGGACCAGCAGGTCCACCCCCGGGGGCAGCGGCACCTCGAACGACGCGGGCGCCCACCGGCCCCACCAGGCGGCGACGTCCACGTCGGAGTCGGGCCGCGCGGTGCCGGCCGCGCGGCTGCCGTGCAGCAGCGCGAACCGCGCCCCGGCCTCGCGCAGGGCGGTGACGATCTCCTGGTGCAGCTCGGGGGCCAGGATCACGGCGCCGAGTGTGACATGCCCACCGCGACCCGCTCGGTGATCGAGAGCACCAGGGCGTCGCCCCTGGGTGTGGCGCAGTCGCCGGTGCGTGCCACGGTGTGCCCGTGGACGGGTGGGTGGACCTGGACGAGGACGAGTTCATGGCGCGCCGGGAGCGGTTGCTCGTCGACTACGAGGAGTGGGCACGGTCCGCGGCGCCCTCGGTGGAGCCGGGCTGGGCCGACACCGCCCTGGACTGGAAGTTCCACTACGGCGACGGTGACCTCACGACGTGGACCACCGCCGACCTGGAGGAGTTCGCGCTGGGCTGGTGCCCGCGCAAGCTCTCGATCCCGGCCGGGGACGCCGAGCCGTTCCTGACCTCGGTCGGCACGTTCTTCCTGTTCCTCGCCGCCCGCGGTCTGCTCGGGTCCCGGAGCTCCGGACCGCAACAGTTGCTGTCCTGGTGCCAACGCCACGTCCGACGCTTCGCCAGGGAGATGGCGGACCCGGCGAACTTCGGGATGGCCAAGAGCCTGTTCGCCGGAGTCGGCGGTCTGGAGGGCGAGGCGCGCGACGCCGACGACGTGGCCGCCCTCATGGAACAGGTGCAGGGCCTCTCCCCCGAGGAGGTCGGCGCGATCCTCGCCGGCTCCGGGGAGGCGCCGCGGGTGGGGCCGGTGCGGATGCCGTCGGACGACGAGCGCGCCGCGTCGGCCGCGGCGGCGCCGGTGCTGGTCCAGCTGCGCTCGCTGCACGGGTACTGCGCCGCTCCGGGGCGGACGCTGACCCAGAAGGGCAACCTGCGGGTCGCCGACGCCCGCGAGCTCGTGGGCCTGCTCGAGACCGGGGACCTCGCCAACTCGCCGCCGGAACGGTCGGTGCGCTCGGCCGAGGACCTGCCGGTCCTGAGCTGGCTGGTCGAGGTCGCGCTCAAGGCCCGCGTGGTGCGCCGGAACAAGGGCCGGCTGGTCGCGGTGGCGGCGTGGGAGCGCCTCGAGGCGGTCGAGTCGCTCGACCGGATCGTCGACGCCGCCCTGGACGTCGGGCTCGGCGGCCCGCGGTACGACATCGGCGCGTTCGGCCAGGTGTCGAGTCTGGTCGACGGCGGTTGGCGGCAGGTGCTCTTCGGTCTGCTCGACGCGGAGACGGCCGGGGTGCCGGTCGAGATCGACGAGGCCGTCGAGGACGTCCTCGAGATCGCCGGGAACGCCCTGCGGGGCGGCCACCACCTTCTGCAGATGCTCGGCGAGGGGCGGGTCCGGCGGCAGTTCGAGCGACTCGAGCAGCTCGGCGTCCTCACCCAGGAGGGCGTCGAGATCGAGACGGACGACATCGGCCTGCCGGAGCCCACCGGCGGGCAGGCCCGCCTCACCCCGGCCGGGATCGCGGTGACCGCGCGGCTGCTCGAGGAGGACGGGGTCGTGGTCTCCACCCGTTCCGACCCGGCCACGGCCGACGCCGAGGAGATCGTCGCCCTCGCCGAGCAGATCGCCCCGGAGGCCTGGGTCGAGGACGCGACGGCGTGGGCGGCCGCGCGGGGCGAACGGGCTGCGGCCGAGCTCGGCGAGGCCCTGGCCGACGGCGGGCGGGAGGCGCTGACCGTCCTCGCCGTCGCCGTCCACCTGGAGACCGTCCTCGGGGACCGGGCCGAGGTCGCCGTCCGGCAGATGCTCGGCGGGCGCTGGGACGGGGTCGCGGTCAACTGGCTCGCCGAGCGCGGTGACACCGAGCTGGTCGACCGCGATCCGCAGCGGGGCCTCGCCGGGATCGCCGACGTCCTCGGCGTCCTGCTCGACACCGAGGGCCCCGAGGCCGTCGTGGCGGGGATCGATCACGGGGAGCCCCCGCACGCCGTCATCGAGACCCTCGACCGGCTGTGGCGCCTGGAGCACGTGAGGACCGGTGAGCTCCTCGAGGTCGTCGGGCGCCACCACCCTGACAAGGCCGTGGCCAAGCACGCCCGCAAGGTGCTGGCGAAGCACCGGAGCCGGGCCGGGAGCCGCGGCTGAGTGCCGATCAGCGCGGGTCCGGGAACAGGACCGTGGCCAGGTGGCGCCGCCGGCGCGTGCCGTCCTCGTCGCGGAGTGCCCGGTAGGGGGCCACGGCGGAGCGGAGGTCGGCGACGAGACGCTCCGTCTCCTCGTCGGTCAGCCACAACGCCGCGCTGCGGAAGCCGAAGGTCTCGTCCTCGAGGCTTTCGGGAGCGTCGTCGACGAACTGCTCGAATCCGGCGGAGAGCCCGGCGAGGAAGGCGGTGAACGCCTCGCGGACCTCGCCCGCGTCCATCCGGGCCGCGTCCTCCCGGCCGACGTCGACGGCGCCCTCGCGCAGCGCGTAGGTCCGCTCCACCGCGCCACGGATGCGGCGCTCGGCGACGACCTCGAGCGCCTCGCCCTCGACCAACCGCGCGATCTGGCGGTAGAGGGTCGCCGCCGGGACGTCGGGCAGCTCGTGGTGCAGCTGCGCGGTGGTCCGGGTCCGGTCGCCCAGGAGCGCGCGCACGATCCGCATCCGTACCGGGTGCATCAGCAGGTCGGGCCGTGCTCCCATGCGACCGTCCTCACGATTGACAATGTTCTCAGCAGTGAGAAAGATAGCGGCTGCTCGCCACGAGGGCGAGCGCGACATCCGGAGGGCCCATGACCGCCGCCGCCCACGAGCTGAGCTTCGCCTCCGACGGGCACACCCTGGTGGGCTCGCTGCTCCTGCCCGGCGACGCCCGACGTCCCGCGGCCGCCGTGCTCCTGCTGCCCGGGTCCGGACCGGTCGACCGGGATTCGGACCACCCCCGGGCCCGGCTCGGCGTCACCCGACTCCTCGCCGAGGCCCTCGCCGACGCCGGTATCGCGTCCTTCCGCTACGACAAGCGCGGCGTCGGCGCGAGCACCGGCGAGTTCCTCCGGGTCGGCTTCGACGACAACGCCGCCGACGCCCGCGCCGCGCTCGCCACCCTCTCGGCGCAGCCGGAGATCGACGCGCAACGGATCGTGGTCCTGGGCCACAGCGAGGGCGCGTTCCACGCCGTACCGCTGGGCCTCGACCCGGTGGCCGGGCTCGTCCTCCTCGCCGGCGCCGCCGGCCCGGCCGAGGACGTGGTGCGTTACCAGGCCCGCGCGGTGATCGAGGTGCTCCCCGCGCCGGTGCGCGCGCTCCTGCGGCTCCTGCCCGTCGACGTCGGCGCACAGCACCGCAAGAAGCTCGACGCGCTGCGCGCGACCACCACGGACGTCACGGGGTGGGGTCCGACGCGCACCAACGCGAGGTGGTGGCGTGAGTTCCTCGCCGCCGACCCGCGCCCCCAGCTCGCCGCGCTCGACGTTCCCGTCCTCGCGATCACCGGGGACCACGACGTCCAGGTCGACCCGGCGGACGCGGAGGCCATCGCGACCCTCGTCGCGCGGGGCGAGTCCTACCGTGCTCCTAGGGTGACCCACATCCTGCGGCGCACCCCGCGGGCGGTGGGGCCCTGGGCCTACCGGCGCCAGCTCGCCGCGCCTCTCGCCGCCGACGTCGTCGACCGGGTCGTCGCCTTCGTCCGCCGCGTCGGCGCCGAGCACGCGGACGGGGTCGAGCGGACGGGTCAGGCGCGCTGCAGCAGCAGGTAGCCGTAGTTCCGGTCCAGCGTGTTCTCCGGCACCAGGGTCATCACCAGCGGTCGCAGCCCGACGCCTTCCATCGCCGTCCAGAACTCCTCGAGGCGGTAGGTCGTCATGTTGGCGTGGAAGTACCGGTAGTTGCGCCGCGGCGAGGTGGTGCTCGCCGACCCGGTGCTGTACTTGATCTGCACGAACGCGAGCCCGCCGGGGCGCAGCAGCTCGGCGGCCAGGCGCATCACGCGCAGTCCGTACTCCGGGCTGGGCACGAGCTCGAGCACGTAGAGGCAGACGACGAGGTCGACCGAGCCCGCCGGGACGTGGTCCCGCACGGTCTCCGGCGCCCCGACGTCGACCACGACCTCGGTCACCGGCGTCGCGCACGTCTCGGCGATCCGGCGGGAGGCCTCGGCGGGGGAGTCGGGGTTGATGTCGAGGGCGATGAACCGCTGCGCGCGGGGCGCGAGGTGCACGGCGTTGGCCCCGCCGCCGACGCCCCACTCGAGGACGCATCCCAGGTCGGGGGCGCCGCCGACGGTGGCCGCCAGCCGGTCGAACAGGGCGAGGTGCTCGGCGCCGATCGCGTCGAAGCGCTCGCGGTCGATGACCGAGCCCCCGCGCCAGTGCGACTGGTCGCTCCACCGCGGGTCGTCGCGGTCGGCCCAGTACTCGGCGGCGTCGGCGATGAGGCGACCCTCGGTGTGTCGTGCCCCGACCGCGCCCAGGGTGCGCTCGTAGAGTTCGCGGGTCCGCTCCCGCTCGCGATGGAGCCGGCGGTGGATGCGCGCGAGCGCCCTGCCCGGTTTCGGCTGCTTTGTCAGCACTTGACCGATTCTGGCACAGCTCTCCGACCGTGATCAGCCGGCCCGCTCGACCCCGCGACATCGTCTCCCGCCCGAACGCCGCTCACTGCATCCAGCATCGGCCCATCGCCAACATCTTGGTGGTACCGTCACTGCATGAGTGGGACGTACCCCATCACGATGGGCGATCGCGGCCGGCTGGTCGTCCCACGCGAGGTCCGGGAGCGCCACGGTCTGCACGCAGGGTCGTCGCTCCTGCTGGTCGAGACCGCGCGCGGGCTGGTGGTGGCCACCCGGGAGCAGGCGAAGCGTCTCGTCCGGGAAGATCTCACGGGGGCGAGCCTCGTCGAGGAGCTGATCTCCGAGCGCCGTCGCGAGGCGGCGGAGGACGATCGGTGAACCTGTTCGACTCGTCGGCGCTGCTCTGTTTCCTGCAGGGCGAGCACGGCGCCGCCGTGGTCGAGGAAGCCCTCGAGGAGGGCGGCCGGTGCAGTGCGGTGAACTGGTCGGAGACCGCGCAGAAGGTGCTCGGGCGTTCCGGTGACTGGGAGCTGGCGCGCGGGCTGCTGCTCAGCTTCGCCGTGGAGGTGGAGCCGGTGCTCGCCGTCGACGCGGAGCGGGCCGCGCACCTGTGGCGGCGGGGAGAGGGACTGTCGCTCGCGGACAGGGTCTGCCTCGCCACCGGCGAGCGCCTGAACGCGACGATCTGGACCGCGGACGCCACGTGGGGCGAGTCGCCGAGAGTCCGTCAGGTCCGTTGAGCGACCGGCGCGACCTTGCGCAGCGTCCCCTGCCCGAAGGCGGCCCAGAGCATGCGCGGGGTGACGAGGCCGTGGGGGATCGGGTCGTCGCGGCCCGGCAGGTCGGGTGCCACCGGCGGCACGACGAGCGGCTCGGGGACGCTCGGGCCGCCGACGACGTCGTCGCCGAGCACCCCGACCGATCGCGTGACCGCCGTGACGGCCTGCACGAGGAAGTCCTGGTCCCGCGCCGCGAGGATCCCCATCAGCTCGGTCGCGGCGCGCCACTCGTCGACGCGTATCCCGTCGATCTCGTCGTCGAAGAGCCGCAGGAGCCACGCGAACCACCACGACTCGTCGATCGCGTCGCCGATGCCGTGCCCGGTGCCCTGCGGCGGGATCATCTCGCCGCGGGTGAAGGTCCTTCCATAGGCGTTGGCCACGAGCTCGGCGCAGTAGTAACTGGGCCGGCGGGCGCTCGGCGCCAGGGCCGTCGCGACCCTTGCGGCCGCCGTGAAGATGCTCTCGGCCAGCTCGGGGTCCCGGGCCCGCAGCTCGACCGAGCGCAGCGCGGCGGCCACGGTGACGAGCTTGGTGAACGAGAAGGCGCCCTCCTCGCCGGCCTGCTCCCGGAAGCGCGCCAGGTAGCCCAGCGCCCGCCCGCGCATCGGGTCGGACATGGGGATGCAGTACAGGTCGCGGTGGTGTCGCCAGAAGGTCGGGAACGCGTCCCAGCGGACGCCGCCGATGTCGATCTCGCCGTCGTCGGGGATGTCCTTGGCGAGCGCGCTGGCGAGGTGTGTGGCCGGGAGGTCCTCGCGGTCGTCCGTGCGCACGGCGATCCCCGAGTGGGAGAACACCGTGCCGTCGAGCTTGGTCATCAGCTCGCCCAGCGGCTCGCCGGGAATCCGTGTCACGAGGAGTAAGTCCCCCGGGCGCACCTCGTGTGGCTCCACGGCCCCGAAGGTCGTACGTTCTTCACCCACCGTTATCGATGTCCCCGGGGGGTCGCGTGGCATCGTCGCTCGTTCGTGTCCGGCTGCTGGGTGATGTCGCCCTGCTCGCCCCCGACGGCGCCGTGGCGCGCCCGGGTCGGCGGCTGCGCACGGTCCTCTCGCTCCTCGCCGCGGCGGACGGGACCGTGACGGTGTCGACGCTGATCGACGAGATCTGGGGCGAGGACCTGCCCGCCAAGCCCGGCAGCGCGCTGCACGTGCTCATGAGCCGGCTGCGCCGCGAGGTCCCGGACGGCGTGCCGCCGCTGCGCATCGACGTCGTCGGCGAGTCCTACCGCCTCGACCTCCCGCGCGACGCCGTCGACCTGCACCGCTTCCACGACGCCGCCACGGCCGCCCTCGGCCCGACCGCGACCCAGGAGACGATCCTCGAGCACGGCGGTCGCGCCCTCGCCCTGTGGAGCGGCGAGCCCTTCGCCGGCGCCGCCCCGACGCCCCGCCTCGAGGCCGAGCGCGTCCACGCCCGCGAACGCCTGTTCCGGGTCCTCGAGCGCCTGGGCGCCGCGCTGCTCGGCGCCGACCGGCCCGACGACGTCGTCGACGTCGTCCGCCCGTTCCTCGCGCTCGACCCGACCCGCGAGCGCCCGACCCTGCTCGTCGCCGAGGCCCTGCACCGCGCCGGGCGCACCGGCGAGGCCCGCGAGATCCTCGAGGCCAAGCGCCGGTACCTCCGCGAGGGGTACGGGCTCGACCCGTCGCCGGAGCTCGACGACCTCGACCGCCGCCTGCGCGCCCCCGCCCCGACCCGGCCGCGCCCCACCCTCGTCGGCCGCGACGACGAGCTGGCCGCCGTCCGCGCCCTGCTCGAGGCGCCCGACGCCGGCGCCGTCCTCGTGGTCACCGGCGAGGCCGGCATCGGCAAGAGCACGCTGCTGCGGGCCGCGCGCCGCGAGGCCTCCGCCCGGGGCACGGCCGTCGGCGGCGGCACCTGCGACGTCGACGCGCCACCGTGGTCGGGATGGGCCGAGTCCCTCGACGAGCTGGGCATCGACCCCGTCGCGCCCGGCGACCTCACCGCCGGCCGCGCCCTGCGGAGGCGCCTGGCCGACCGCGCCGAGCACACCCCGGTGCTGGTCACCCTCGACGACGTCCACCACGCCGACTCCGCGTCGCTCGCCGCGCTCAAGGCGCTGGCGCGGCTGGGGCTGCCGGCCGGGGTGGTGCTGGTCGTGGCCGCTCGCGAGCCCGACACCCACGCCCACCCCGCGTGGTCGGCCACCCACGCCCAGCTCGCCGTGCTCGAGGGCGTGCAGGACCTGCGCCTGCGCGAGCTCGACCACGACGCCGTCGCCGAGCTCGTCGCCCGCCACCTGCCCGGGCTCGCCCCGCACGGCGTCGCCCGCGTCACCGAGGCGCTGTGCGAACGCACCCACGGGCACGCGCTGCACGTCGCGGCGGTGCTCGAGTCGCTCGAGGGGCTCGACGACCCCGACGGCGAGAAGGCGTGCCGCGAGCTCGCCACCGTCTTCCCCGCGCGCCTGCGGCCGCTGCTCGACCACCACCTCGCGCGGCTCGAGCCCGCCGCCCGCGAGGCCCTCGACGCGCTCGCCGTCCTCTCGCCGATCCCGCTCGCCGACCTCGCGGCCGTCCTGGGCACGGGGCCGCTCGTGGTGGCGACGTCGCTGCGCCGCTCGATCGACCGCGGCCTGCTGCGCGCCACGGCCGACGGCTACGCCTTCCGTCACGCGCTGACCCGCGACGCGGTGCGCGCCGACGTCCCCCCGGCGAGCGCGCAGACGCTGCACCACGCCCGGTTCCGGGCCCTGCCCGACCACGCGATGGACACCGAGCCGTTCACCGTGCTGCGCCACGCCGTCGGTGCCGGCGCGCTCGTCACCGCGCGCGAGCTCGGCGACGCCCGGTGCGCCGCGGGGATCGCGGCCTACCGGCAGGGCGCGGTCGAGGAGGCGCTGGCCCAGCTCGACGGGGTGTCCGAGACGAGCCGGCCCAGCACCGTCGCCCTCTACCGCGGGCTCGTGCTGCAGGCCCTCGGGCGCCACGAGGAGGCCGACGAGCTGCTCGACCAGGTCGTCGAGCTGGCCGAGCAGGGCCAGCCCGCGGCGGAGGGCGGGGAGGTCGACGACGCTGCCGTCGACGCGGCCATCGACACGGTCGACCCCGTGATCGAGGACGCCGTGGTCGCCGCCGTCGGGCACGACGCCATGGGCATCGACGTCTCCGGGCGCCCGCGCCGCGCGCGGCGATTGCGCCGGGTGCGGGAGCTCGCGCTGACCGACGGGCAGCGGGTCGAGGTCCTGCGCAGTCTGATCCTCGAGGAGGAGCAGCTGCACGGGGACGCCGACCCCGACCTGCTGCCCGAGCTGCTCTCCCTCGCCGCCCAGGGGCTCGACGACCCGCGCCTGCTCGCCGGCGTCCGGGTGCTCGAGGCCAACCACCTCGTCGACGCCGCGATCCCGTCGGCGCAGCGCCTGGCGGTCACCGAGCAGGCGTGCGCGCTGGCGCGGCGGGCGGGGGAGGACCACCTGGCGTTCGAGGCCGAGGAGCTGTACATCGCTGCCCTGCTGGCCGCGGGACGCCAGGACGAGGCGCTGGCCGCGCACCGCGCGCTCGGCCCGCTGGCCGCCGAGCGGCACCACCCGCGCACGATCTGGATGGTCGCGCTGCTCGAGGCGGGCCTGCTGCTCGCGCGCGGCGAGACCGAGCAGGCCGACGCGGCGGCGCTGGCGGCGATGACCCGCGGGCAGGAGCTGGGGCTGGCCGACGCGGTCGGGGCGTACGGGGTGAACCTGCTGACCCGGCACTGGCTCGCCGGCACCCTGCCCGAGCTCGGCGGCCTGCCCGCGGCGGCGGCGACGATGTACCCGCACGTGGCCGCGTGGTCGGCAGCCGCGGCCGTCGACGCGGTGCAGGCGGGCGACCGGGACACCGCGGCCGGGCACCTCGCCGACTGGCACCGCAAGCGCGAGGGCCGCGAGGGCCGGCTCTTCGACCGCCCCGGGCTCTGCCTCGCCGCCGCGGCCGGCTTCGCCCTCGGCGACGCCGCGACCGCCCACGCGGTCTGCCGTGGCCTGCCGCCCGACCCGCGGGCAACGGTCGTCGTCGGCATCGGCTCGGCGGTGTTCGGGCCGGTGACGCTCTTCCAGGGCCTCGCCCACGCCACGCTCGGCCGCCGCGGCGAGGCGCGGCGGCACCTCGTCGCGGCGGCGACCCTCGCCGACGAGCTGGGCTGGACGCCGTGGGCCGACGCGGCGCGCGGGCTCGCGCGCCTGGTCCGTCCGGCCCCCAAGGCGTCGGCGCGTGCGACGGGACGTCCGGCGGAGGTCCCCCCGGACGCTCCGCCGGACGCCCGCCCGCTGGGCCTGCGCCCGCTGCCCTGACGTACCCCCCTCGTCAGGGTGCGACGGACGCAGGCCCGCGGCGCGCACCGGCATCGAGGTCTGCGTCGCGGTGTCCGACCGGCGGCCCACTGCCCTGGCTGCCATCGGTCCCGCTCCCCCCGTGTCACCCGACCCGGCGCGTGACGCAGAGCAGAACCTGTCGCGCTTTCAGCGACCTTTCAGACCCGCCCCTGCCGACCGGCCAGCCGTCGCCCGAACGGCCTATGTGCCGGTCTCGCTGACGGTCACACCGCCGACGCGCTCAGCCCCGCCATCCAAAAGCTGACGGGGGATCGAGGAGCGTTACAGATTGCCGACGAGACCTCCTTCACACGGGACTGAACGGGTGAAGCACCGTCATGAAATGCCGCGTGTCGCGGCGACACGCCGGTTGAAGCACGAACTAGGTGTGTAACGGCGCGAGCACGATCACGCGATAGCGGGACAAGTTCGCCGGACCTCGGGCCGGGGCGACAGGTGAGCGAGCGGTCCACCAAAGGGCCGCGTGGGCTCACCAACCGTGATGTAGGGGGGACATCCGAGATGAGCAGTGGCGTCGACATAACGGAATCGATTGAGGGGTCCGTTCCGCGGCCCCGTCGCGATTCCGAGCGCGCACACGCCGTCACCACTCAGCCCGGCTCGCGCCGCTGGCGCCGGCGCCTCGTGCAGATCGCGATCGCCACCGACGTCGCGGTCATTGCCCTCGTCGCGAGCATCGCCACCGTGATCGGCGACTGGGGCCTCGGCCCCTCCGCCCGCTTCAACCTGGTCGCCGCGGCCCTCGTCCTCGCCGGCCTGACGGCCTACCGCGCCTGGGAGCGCGGGGTGCTCGGCCAGGGCGCCGAGGAGTTCAACCGCGTCCTGCGCGGCACCGCGGCCGCCGCTATCGTCCTCGCCCTCGCCGGCATGGCCTTCAAGGTCGAGGACGTCCGACCCTGGATCTTCGGGGTCATCCCCGCCACCGGCGCCGGCCTACTGCTCGGCCGTTACGCGGTGCGCCGCGTGCTGCACCGCGCCCGCCGCGAGGCCCGCTGCATGTCCCCGGTGCTGGTCGTCGGTTCCGAGGCCGCCATCGCCGACCTCGTCGCCCGCACCCGCCGCGTCCCGCACCACGGCTGGACGGTCGTCGCCGCCTGCACCTCCACCGGAGCCGGCGAGATCGCGGGCGTCCCGGTGGTCGGCGACCTCGACGACGTCGCCCGCCACGTCCACGAGCTGGGCATCGAGGTCGTCGCGGTCGCCCCGACACCCGGCTGGACGCCGAAGCGGCTGCACAGCCTCGCGTGGGACCTCGAGGGCGCGGGCGTCGAGCTGGTGGTCGACCCGGGCCTCATGGAGGTCACCGGCCCCCGTCTGCACGTTGCTCCGGTCGACGGCCTGCCGCTGCTGCGCCTCACCGAGCCCCGCTGGGGTGGCCCGGCCCGCATCGCCAAGAACCTCGTGGAGCGTGTCGTCGCCGGCGCGCTGGTCCTGCTGCTCGCGCCGGTGTTCCTCACCCTCGCGGTGCTGATCCGCCGCGACGGCGGCCCGGTGTTCTACCGTCAGGAGCGCATCGGTCGCGCCGGCCAGGCCTTCCGGATGATCAAGTTCCGGTCGATGGTGGTCGACGCCGACCGGCAGGTCGCGCAGCTCGTCGCCACCAACGAGGGCGCCGGCCCGCTGTTCAAGATGAAGCACGACCCGCGCGTCACCCGCGTCGGGCGCTTCCTGCGCCGCCTCTCGCTCGACGAGCTCCCGCAGCTGTTCAACGTCATCGGCGGCTCGATGTCGCTGGTCGGGCCCCGCCCGCCCCTTCAGCGCGAGGTCGCGACCTACACCGAGGACGCCCTCCGCAAGCTCCTCGTTCGCCCGGGCATGACGGGCCTCTGGCAGGTCAACGGCCGCTCCGACCTCACGTGGGAGGAGTCGGTGCGCCTGGACCTGCGCTACGTCGAGAACTGGTCGCCTTTCCTCGACGTCTCGATCCTCTGGAAGACGGTCGGCGCGGTGTTCCGCGGCCGCGGCGCCTACTGAGCGCCCTCTCCGAGACCCACGCAGCTCATTTCCCTAGCTCCCCCTTGCCACTTTCAGGAGATTCGACCGTGACCAAGGCCCTCCGCGTCCTGATCCTCGGCCTCAACTACGCGCCGGAGCCCACGGGCATCGCGCCCTACACCACGGGCATGGCCCACTTCCTCGCCGAGGCCGGCCACGACGTCCACGTCATCACCGGCCTGCCGCACTACCCGCACTGGGAGGTCGCGCCGGGCTACCGCGGTCGCCGCATCCACGAGGAGGACGGCAAGGTCCGCATCACCCGGGTGTCGCACCCGGTCCCCGCGAAGCCCACCGGCAAGAGCCGCATCGCCATGGAGGCGGCGTTCGCCCTGCAGGCGGCCGCCGTCGCCGGTCCGCGGCCGGACGTCGTCCTCGCCGTCAGCCCCGCACTGCTGACCGTCGCGACCGCGCTGCGCTGGCGCTCGCCGGGTCGCACCGCGGTCGGCGTCATCACCCAGGACCTCTACAGCCGCGCCATCGCCGAGACCGGCGCCCTGGGCGGCAAGGGCACCAAGGCCGCGGAGCGCCTCGAGCGCGCGCTGCTGCGCCGCGCCGACGGCGTCATCGCCATCCACGAGAGCTTCCGCCGCTCGCTGGTGAACCTCGGCGTCGACGACGACCGCATCACCACGATCCGCAACTGGACGCACATCAAGGGCGTCGTCGGCGACACCACGAAGCTCCGCCGCCGCCTCGGCTGGCGCGACGACGAGATCGTCGCCCTGCACGCCGGCAACATGGGCGCGAAGCAGGGCCTGGAGAACGTGGTCGAGGCGGCCCGCGCCGCCGACCGCGACGGCCTGCCGGTGCGCTTCGTCCTGCTGGGTGCCGGCAACCAGCGCGCCTACCTCGAGGGGCTCGGCGCCGGCATCGAGCGTCTGCAGTTCATCGACCCGCTGCCCGGCGACGAGTTCCAGACGGCGATGGCCGCCGCCGACGTGCTGCTGCTCAACGAGCGGCCCGAGGTCGCCGAGATGTGCGTGCCCAGCAAGCTGACCTCCTACTTCGCTTCCGGCCGCCCGGTGATCGCCGCGACGAGCACTCGGAGCGCGGCAACGAGTGAGGTCTTGCACTCGGGCGGCGGGCGCCTCGTCGCTCCCGGCCAGCCCGAGGCCCTCCTGCGGGTCGTCCTCGAGGTCGGAGCCGACAAGGAGGAGGCGCTGGCCATGGGATTCCGCGGCCAGCTCTTCGCCCGCGACGCCCTGGACGAGGGCGCCGCGCGCACGGCCTACGTCTCCTGGGTCGAGCAGCTCGCCGGCCGCGGCAGCGTCGTGCTCGCGACCGACGCCGACGTCTCGGCCATCCCGGCGCCCCGCTCGGGCCGGCTCCGCCGCCTCGGGCGCGTCACGACCGGTCGCAAGCACGACGAGGCGGGCGCCGAGGTGACGCCGTGACGAGCCCGAGGCGTCTCGACCGCTTCACCGGCGCCGGGTACGACAAGGGGCGCGGCATTTTGTGGCAGGCCGCGTGGTTCGCGGTGTCCCACCTCGTCTTCCAGGCCTGGTGGCTGCCAGCCCGCTTCCGGCCGGTCATCCTTCGGGCGTTCGGCGCGGAGGTCGGCACAGGCGGCAACATCCGCAACGGGGTCCGCGTGCACTGGCCGTGGAAGCTCAGCCTGGGCGACCACGTGTGGATCGGTGAGGGCGTGCTGATCCTCAATCTCGAGCACGTCACCATCGGCAGCCACGTCTGCATCTCGCAGGAGGCCGTGCTCTGCACCGGCAGCCACGACGTGCGCTCGCCGAGCTTCGAGTACGACAACGCCCCCATCGTCGTGGGCGACGGCGCCTGGATCACCATCCGCGCGGTCGTCCTCCGCGGAGCCGTCGTGCCCGCCGGGGCGCTCGCGCCAGCCGGTGCTGTGGTGCGACGGTCGTCCGACTGCGTCCTCGGTGCCCCACCGGAGGCCGGCACTCCGACGAGTGCCCCGACTTCCGCTGCTCCAGAGGACGTATTACGTTCGTCCGCCACAGCGGGCGGTGACGCTGGTCTACCGTCTGCGCGTCGGCCGATCTGACGAGCGAGGGGGCTCCGGTCACGCAGCGCGAGGGGCGCTGCGACGAGGACATCACCGACTTCGGTGCCTTGGGGCACCGCAGGAGCGTTCACGGGGGGACCGCTCATGAAGCGGGCGTTGATCACGGGGATCACGGGGCAGGACGGGTCGTACCTGACCGAGCTGTTGCTGGGTAAGGGCTATGAGGTGCACGGGATCATCCGACGTTCCTCCACGTTCAACACCGCGCGGATCGATCACCTCTACCAGGATCCGCACGACCCGCACCAGCGGTTGGTGCTGCACTACGGGGACCTGACCGACTCGTCGCGGTTGGTGACGTTGATCGAGAAGATCCGGCCCGACGAGGTCTATCACCTCGCCGCGCAGTCGCATGTGCGGGTGTCGTTCGACGAGCCGGAGTACACCGGCAACACCACCGGGGTCGGCACCGCGCGGCTGCTCGAGGCGATCCGAATGGTGGGGGTGGACACCCGGTATTACCAGGCGTCGTCGTCGGAGATGTTCGGGGCGACCCCGCCGCCGCAGGACGAGGACACCCCGTTTTACCCGCGCAGCCCTTATGGGGCGGCGAAGGTCTACGGCTACTGGATGGCGCGGAACTACCGTGAGGCGCACGGGTTGTTCGCGGTTAACGGGATCCTGTTCAACCACGAGTCCCCGCGGCGTGGGGAGACGTTCGTGACCCGCAAGATCGCCCGCGCCGCCGCGCGGATCAAGGCCGGTCTGGAGGAGCACGTCTACCTGGGGAACCTGGAGGCGGTGCGCGACTGGGGCTACGCCCCGGAGTACGTCGAGGGCATGTGGCGGATGCTGCAGGCCGACCAGCCGGCGGACTACGTGCTGGCCACCGGCACTGCGACCACGGTGCGGGAGTTCACGCAGTGGTGCTTCGAGCGCGTCGGGCTCGACTGGGAGAAGCACGTCCGGTTCGACGAGACCTACTTGCGCCCCACCGAGGTCGACGCCCTCATCGGCGACGCGTCCAAGGCTCACCGAGATCTGGGGTGGAAGGCGCAGACGATGCCCGAACAACTCGCCCACGTTATGACCGACGCCGAAGCTCTTGCATAGTCCTCGCCGCGAGGCTTATCGTCCTCCGGATAAATTGGAGGAATCGGCCAACTCTGCGGCCACGACGCCTTCGCCTAGCCACTTGTCGCGCGCTCCGCGTGGAGGACCCCGCGGCCTGTTTGCATGGGCAATGCGCCCGCTTCAAGGCTCCCTTCGTCGGGCGGCTCTCGCCGCCGCAAGTTGGCAGCTACTTCTTCAGCTGACGGCAAAATCGAGCACCCTGGTCATCACGGCTGTGGCCGCGCGATCGACCGACACGCTCGCCGAATTCGGTTCGCTGGCCGCGGTCCAGGTCCTCCAGATCGCGTCGCCAGCACTCTCCGATTTCGGCGTGAACAGCATTGCGACACGAGCGGTGGCGCAGCGGGAAGGCGCGACAAGGACCATCCTTCGCTCGGCCCTTCGCTGCCGCATTGCGACATTCCCTCTGGTTCTATCCCCATGGCTGGTAGCCCTCCTCTTTCTACCGACAAGCCTGCACATCTACGCGGCACTGCTTTTCGTCTCCGCTGTAGCGCAATCTTTCCAACAACCGCTCATAGCGATATTCCAGGGACGCTTCGACTTCCGGCGGGCCGCGATGGCGCCGACCCTAGCCCGAGCCGCGACTGTAGCGCTATCGCTGACCCTCGCGCTAATCGGGTCAATCTCGCTTACTGAGGTGCTCGCAGTCACAATCTGCGCCGATCTTGGCGCCCTCGCATATCTACTCCATCGGGCGCTCAGAGTATCGCGTAACGAGAACCTCCCGGGCCACTCGACGCTCGCGCTACTAATCTCGGCGCTACCACTCGGGATAGGTAGTCTGCTCCAGATCGCGTACAACAAGCTTGACGTGGTCTGGGTGTCTTTAGCCGCCAACGACTCCGTCGCTGGCCTATACGCACCAGCGAGCAGAATTCAAGACGCCGTGGCAACAGTGTCGAGCATCTTGGCCGCAGGACTGCTAGCGACTGCGGCGCGCAGAGCGACGGGCTCAAACTCCGCAAAAGCCCTCCTCGGCGCGCTCCATGCCTCAGTCGTTGCAGGATGGGCAATTCTGGTCCCTCTCGGCCTAACATTCTCACTCTTCAGCGACGAACTGTGCTTCATCGTTCTCGGTCGAGTTGACCAGTCCGCCTCGGTAGCGATTTCGATCATCGTCTGGGCTGCATTAGCCACGGCAGTATCTACTCCTGCCACGAACATTCTGATAGCCGACGGGCGGGTGAAAATTGCAGTGTGGGCTAACGTGGCGACCGCCGCTTTCGCGCTGGCCCTAACCGTCTCGCTTATTCCCAAATACGGGGCTGCAGGAGCCGCATGGACAGCGGTAGCGAGAGAAGCATTTCTCGCAGCATTCAATTACGCAAGCGTCTGTTACCCAAAGCGGAGAGAGCATGACGACGCGTAGGGCGGATCGCGCCGTAGCGCTCGCGGCCGTCGTGACGTCTGCCGCACTATCGGCCATCACAACTTTCGCCCCAACTACCGCGCTACTCCTTGCGGGCCTGTGTCTCGCGCTGGTCGCTCTCAAGTCTGCTATCGCTGCTGGCTACGGGTTCCTTTACATCGGGCTGCTCTCACTGCAAACAGATGGCGGGCTAGACGCTCGTAAGGCGGCGTTGCTGGCGGTTGTAGCTATCCTTCTTCTCCATACACTTTCGTCGCAGGGAGGGGCGCGAAGCTACAAGTCAACCACGCTCATAGCCCTTGTAGCGGTCACGCTTGGAGGCATGGTGGCGATCGCGTACGCGAGCCCTCCTCTCACCATTGCTCGCGAGATCGTGCCCTATCTTCTCCTGGCGCTCTCTCCGATCCTCGGCGAGTATGTCGGCAAGTACCAGGTGCGCGAGACATTCGCGTGGTGTGGGATCGTCTGCGCTGGTATCGCGAGCTCAGCCTTCTTCGCATATCGATGGATTGAGGGTCGTGGACTCGATCAGACCCCAAATGCACAAGTGAGTATAGGGCTTCCCTCTCCGCTTCTAGCGAGCCTAGCTCTGGCTTGGTGCGCCTCGAGCATCGCCTTCCGGGGAAGGTGGTGGACAATCGTCCCCTCTGCACTGGTTGTTAGCGGCTTAGCCATTAGCGGGACACGGGCGGCGGTCGTGAGTCTCGTTGCTTTCGTAGTCCCGTTTCTTCTCGCCGGGCTTCGGGGCGTTCGACGGTTATTCTCTGCGATCCTCTTGGCCGGGGCTTTAGCGGCGGCATTGACGTACTCGCTCATCGATACCTTAAATCTGGACTCGGATGTTCTGTTCGAGCGATACTCCACACTAGCTTCGCCCGGCCAGTTGTCGTCCGACGATGACAGCATTGCTGATCGGAAAGCGGCTCAGGAGATTGCATGGGGGTACGTCCGCGAGCGAGCACTCCTCGGGTCGGGCATCGGTCACGAATTTTACGTTGGGCAGCGAATCCCGACCGCACATAGCCAGCGAAGTGCAGATCTGGACACTCCACTTGAGTTTGTTGCGACCTTCGGCCTTCTTGGATCCGTCCTTTGGCTGATCGCCGCCGGGCGGTACTCAGCAGCACTCTTTCGGACCGCGCCAGATGATGACGTTAGGGCGACTGCGCTCGGATTCGGACTGACTGTCGCAGCAACATCCCTCATAGTGAATCCGGCGTCTGACAAGGGCCTCAGCCTCGCCGTTTTCTGCCTCACCGTCCTTTCCTCGTTCCGCGCGCACGCAAAGGAGAAACGTGATCAGGAGGATTCTCTTCTCCAGCCTCGACGATCCGGGCGACCCCCATTCGGGCCAAAACACCTACTACATGGCAAAGGAATTCTTGGGATACGGCGCGGAAGTGCTTGGGCCACTCCGCGTACGGGGAACCCGCAGACTGCTAGCGACCATACAGTCGCTATCCGCCGGCCGTCCGTCGAGGAACCCCCTATACCTAACCGAGAGCGCGCTCGATCACTACGGCAAAGCCATCGCCTCACGCAGACGTGACGCACTGGTAGTCGTGAACCAGCCCCTGCTCGCCGCGAGGATCGAACCGCCGTACTTCATCCACACGGACTCGTGTTGCCAGGTGTTGGTCGAGCAAGGCGGCTACTTGGACGGTCTAAGTGAAAGGGCCCTCAACCGTTACGCAGACGCAGAGCGACGAGCATTTCTGGGCGCAGAAAAGATCTTTGTGACCAGCAATTGGGCACGGCAGGGAATTTCCTCTGCCTACGGGGTCGAGGCCACGGTCCTGCCCGTCGGCGCGAACTTGGCCTGCGACGCCGTGGAACAAGTAGAGGTCCAGCGCTCGAACAAGTGTCTCAATATACTATTCTTCGGTGCGAGCTGGTCGCGGAAGGGCGGCCCTATGGCAGTACAGATCCTCGACCGATTGCGGGAGCGAACTCAAGCTCACCTCCACATAGTTGGGCCGCGGGACATTGCCGCCTCTGGTCCGCACCTCACCCCTCATGGCCCGCTCGACAAGTCCACGAAGGAAAGCATTACACGCTTTGCCAACCTCTGTGGCGCATGCGACATAATGCTACTTCCGACAAGGGCCGACTGTGCGCCTATCGCTCCCGCTGAGGTCGCGGGTTTCGGCCTCCCAACCATGATTGCTGATGTCGGGGGATGTCGCGACACGGTCCTCGAGGGGGAGTCGGGTTGGGTGATGCCACATGGTGCTACCGCGAACGATTGGGCTTCCAAGGTGTACGACCTCTGGTCAACTGGAGAGCTGAGGTCAGCTCGGGCGGCGGCTCGACATGCTGCGAATCGGGTCTTCAATTGGAGGCGTTCAGTGGGCAAGATAGTCGAGGCAGGATAGTGGCGGGTCCAATCGTCTACTGGAACAACGTTCCTCCGCCGTACATGATTATACGCTGGTCGGCACTCGCCGAAGAATTAGGCGAGGACCGCTTCGAGGTGTGGCTGAATCGCACCAAGATGGAGAGCTATGGCTGGGCTAGCAGGAACGGGTTTAACCACCGAGTTCGCGTGAACCGGACTCTTCGAGTGGGACGGTTCACCCTAACCCTACCGTCGTATGTCCTCGGACGCCGGCCGGCCGCGGTGGTTGCGTTGTACGAGGACTACACGTTCGTGGTCGGTCTCATCGTACTATTCCTGCGAAAGGTACCCGTCTATCTATGGTGCGAGGCAACAACTGAACGGCACAAGCCGGGACGTCGCGGAAGGCGCGTCAAGAACCTTGTTCGTCGAGCCCTCTTCGCGCGTGCGACCGGCTTCTTCTCTCCGGGCCCGGACGCAGACAGATATATCGTTAGGAATGGCGGGAAGCCCGAGCGAACATATCGCCTTCCACATGTCGTGGACCAGAAGCTCGTAGGCCGTGTTCACGATAGATCGAATGCGACAAATAGCGGAGCAAAGGCTTTCGCGTATGTCGGCCGGCTGATCCCTGGCAAGGGCCTTGAGACGCTCTTGCGAGCCTTCTCGTCTGGCGCCGCGTTCAGCAGCCTACGAATCATTGGTGATGGGCCTGAACGTGCGGAGCTAGAAGAGTACGCTTCGGAGCTGGGAGTAGCTGACCGAGTTACGTTCGCAGGCTTCCTTCAGCCCGATGCTGTCGGCGTCGCATTGGCAAGGATCGATGTACTTGTTGTACCGAGCGAAGCTGAAACGTATGCGCTTGTAGTAGATGAGGCTCTCGCTAGCGGTGCGTACGTTCTTGCCTCGTCAGGGATATCCGAGATTCGACACCGAATCAGCTCAGAACGGATAGGTAGGGTTTTCGAGGTCGATAACGCGCCCGAGCTTGCTTCGATAATGTCAAAACTTGAATCTTCTGGCATACCAGGAACGGCTGAGGAGCGGATGAGGGTAGTCCAATGGTGGACTCCTAAGGCCTGGTCCGAGATTCTTCGAGGTACTCTAGAGGAGAATGGGAGTGTCAGCGAGTGAAGCAGCGGCTGTTTCTGAGGATTCTTTCCTATTACGCTCGCCAACACTCCTTCTCAACTGGTGGCGTAAATCAGAGCCGTCTTGAGTGGGTCCGTTCCCTCTCGGAGTTCGGTATAGAAACCTGGCTCCTCGACGCAGGACCCGGGAGTTATCGAAGTGATTTGGGCGATAGCGGTGTGAGCGGTAGGTCAGTCGCCCACACCGGGGCGTCCCGCAACACATACCTGCCTTGGGGGCTTCTCACGTTCCTTCGCTCTGGAGATCTTCTGCTCCTTCATGAGGGCTGGACTGCAAGCAACCTTCTAGCGAGCTTCGCCGCACGCTTACGTGGCGTGCCATATGTTGTAATCCCGCACGGCGTCTACCACAATCAGATTGTTCAGTTACAGCGTTTGAGGCGAGTTCGCGCGAAGATTGAGAAATGGATCCTCGAGAACGCTATGGCCGTTCATATCTTCTTTGAATCCGAGAAGGATGATGTTTCACGCATTGCGCCAGGAGCGCGCATGATTGTAAGCGCCACTGCATACGAAGCTGAACCATCGGCGGTGTGGTCAGGCAGTGGCGGATACGTTGGCTGGTTCGGGAGAATTGACATTCACCATAAGGGCCTTGACTTGCTACTGAATGCCCTGACGTCGTTGGATCCATCGGTACGTCCAAGGCTTCGACTTCGTGGGCCAGACCATCTTGGAGATGGGGTGCGCCTTCGCGAGATGATCCTCGAAATGGGCCTGACGGAGTGGGTGCAGTTGGAGGGGCCTTTCAGGGATGTCTCGGAGAGGGACGAATTTATCGGTGGGGCAAGGGTAATCGTGCACCCTGCGAGATGGGAAGCCTTCGGCCGAACGATTGTCGAAGCGCTGAGCGTAGGTGCTCCGGTTGCTGTGTCTTCAGCTTGTGCTATCGCGCCGACGCTGAAGGCGCACGATGCAGCGTTCATCTTTGACACCGAAGCTGAATTGGCCGCGGTCCTGTCTCTTGAGTGCGATATCTCCACCTATGCGCGGAAGGGAAGGGAGTGGTTGGCGCGGGACCTCACGTGGGGAAGGTCCACGTCGCTATGGCTAGAGCAGCTCGTCGACATCAGCCGGGAGCAAGCGCGGGTTGGGCCTGGTGTGGCATGAGAATCATTCATATTGTACCGCTACTCTCGGATGACGGAAGCTTCGGTGGTCCCTTCCGAGTTGCCTTGAACCAGGTTCGGGAGCTGAGAGCCCGAGGCCATGAGGCCGAGATAATTACGATGCGACTTGGCCATTCTTCGGCCGCTCGTTCCTTCGCCCGCGAATCGGTGCGTGCTTTTCGGGGACTGCGTGTCCCTGGGCTCCGCTTTACAGGTTTGATCTCCCTCGAGCTGATCCTCTGGCTACTAAGGAACCGCTCGGTCGTTGACGTGCTTCACGTGCATGCAAGTAGAGACCTCGTGTCGATGAGCGCGATGGCAGCGTCTCGTTTTCTACCGCGCGCTCGAATTATCGTACAGACTCACGGGATGATCCAGCCAAGCGGCCGTATAGGGGTTCGAGTATTTGATTCTGTGTTGACAACCAGGCTGATTGTCCGGAGTCACGTGGTCTTGACCCTAACCAACGAGGAGCGAGCCGGCCTTCAACGCCTCGAACCGTCGATATGCACGATGAGCATATCGAACGGTCTCCAAGGATCGTTCGAGCACGCCGAGGAGCAGCGAGATCATGAGGTCCTCTTCTTGGCGCGGTTGCAAGAGAGGAAACGGCCGGTTCAATTCGTCGAGACGGCGGCCGAGCTGCACCATCGGTTCCCCACCTGGAAGTGGACGATTGTAGGACCAGACGATGGGCAGTTGAGCCGTGTGAAGGAAGCCATTGAACAAAAGCTTCTGCAGGACATAGTAACGTACGAGGGCAGCTTGGGGTACGCCGAGGTTGAGCGGCGCCTCTCGCGCGCGTCCGTTTACGTGTTGCCGAGTGTCGACGAGCCGTTCCCGATGAGTTTGCTGGAAGCAATGCAAGCCGGGCTGGCATGCGTCCTTACGAGATCATGCGGCATTGCCGAGACTTTGGAGAAACATCAGGCAGCGCTAGTGGCGGACCCGAACCTTCCATCGATAGTGCGGAGCGTTGGGCGAATCCTCGAAGACCACGAATTGCGCATGAGCCTGAAGCGCGAAGCTCGAAGGGTGGTCAAGTCTATCTATTCAATCGAGGCAGTAGTAGACAGATTGCTCGATATCTACGGCGGATCGAACGGTTCGTCGCGCGACTGTATAGCGTCTGAGGAGGCGCCGTGACTCTCTCGGCCATAGTTCGTGTCGTGCGGGAGAGAGCTACTCTGGTAGGTCTGTGCCTGCTTGTCTCGTTCGCACTGACCGCTACTCTGACGTTTCTACAACCTCGGGAGTACTCGTCCAGAGTTGTGCTCTACGTTTCCTCCGGTCAGGGAAGCGGAGATGCTTCTAGCGCTTACCAAGGTAACCTTCTGTCCGAGCAACGTGTGAAGTCTTACGAGCAGCTTGTCACGAGCAACCGCGTGATGCAGGAAGTAATCGATACGCTCCGGCTTCGGGTGACCGCTAGCGGTCTAGCCAGCAAGGTGGAGACCGCTTCGGAGGCGGACACGGTCCTACTAAGTATCTCTTACCGGGACCGGTCGCCAGAGGCGGCGGCGGCGGGAGCGAATGCGATCGGGCAAAGCGTCGTGAGCTTGATCGCGGAGTTGGAGCGTCCAGCGGAGGCCAACCGGCAAGCGCCTGTGGTGGCGCGGCTAGTGGAGCCCGCAAGTGTTCCCTCGGCCCCTGTGTCACCGAGGACGTACATCAATCTCGGATTGGGCGTGCTTGTCGGTCTCATCATTGGGGTGTCAGCAGCGCTGATGCGGGATCGCTATGACGTGCGGTTAAAGGGACAGGAGAAGCTGCGGGACATCTTTGGTTTGCCGAACCTGTCTGCGATTCCAATGCGATCTCAAACGAGTGACAGGGCAGACGGTTTCGCCGATGTCGCTGACGCAGGGAACAGAGTGACGGAGGCGTATAAGCGCCTTCGAGCGAATCTCCGCTACGTAGATCTTGACGCCAAGAGCAAGGCTATCGTTATTACGAGTTCGATTCCGGGAGAAGGCAAGACGTCTGTAGCTGCAGGCTTGGCGTTGACGCTCGCGCAGGCGGGTTCGCGCGTGGTCGTTGTCGAGGGTGACTTGCGCCGTCCAAAGTTGGGCGCTTACCTGAACGTCGAGAGCGCAGTCGGTATTACAAGTGTGCTTTCGGGGCGAGCTAATCTCGACGATGCTCTGCAGCGAGCGCGTAGTAGCGTCGACGTCCTTGTTTGTGGGCCAGTGCCACCGAACCCGAGCGAGATATGTGCTTCTGGCCAAATGGCTCAGCTTCTAGGGGACTTGAGGACAAGGTATGAGTATGTCATTGTTGACTCGCCTCCGCTGCTCCCCGTTGTTGACGGTGCCGTACTTGCTGCGGCCTGTGATGGCGCGCTTCTTGTTGCTCGTGTTGATTTCGTTACCGTGCCACAGGTCGCGCGATCGGTGGAGGCGCTCGAGGCAGTGTCGGCCAAAATTCTGGGGTCGGTCGTCATCGGAGCGGTTGGCCGTGACGAGAGATCGTACGGTGCATACGGATCGTACGTTGGTCAGACAGCTGCCAACTCGAGTGGTTCCTCTGTTGACGCACGAACATTGAATTACAGGCGAAGTGAGTTTCCCCTGTCGGGCAACAGCAGAAGGCCTTCGCCGCATCGGAGGGAGTAGGTCTCGTGAGGGTGAGTTTGGAGCATTGGAAGGTCCATCGTGTCTGAGCACAGAATTCCTACGCGTCGCGAAGTGAACAAGATCCCGGGCTGGCTTCCGGGACTCGATCAAGATTTGTTCAATCTGATCTTGGGCAGTCAAGATCGAGGCGACTTGACCGAACTTGGCGCGTATATGGGCCAGTCGGCGGTCGTAATTGGCGCTCATTGCCGGCAGGGTGAACGGTTTCTCGTGATCGACCTGTTCGGTTCAGACGCTGATGACCCAGCGAATGCGCTCGAGAATGCCAATGAATACCGGTCGTTGAACCGACAATCGTTCGAGCGTTATTATCGACGAGTCCACCGCCGGTTGCCCGAAGTAGTCCAGGGTCGGTCAGATCTGCTCCCTTGTCACGTAACGCCTGGGTCTCAACGATTCGTACACGTTGACGCGTCGCACTTGTTCAAGCAAGTGGTAGTAGACATTAAGAATGCGCACACGTCGCTGATGGACGACGGGGTCTTGGTGTTGGATGACTACAGGTCGATGCACACGCCGGGGGTTTCGGCTGCCGCCTGGTCGGCCGTCGGGGCCGGGTTGCGACCGTTCGCGTTGACGCCCCAGAAGATGTATGCAACTTGGGGTGATGCAAGCCGATATGGGTCTTTGGTCGAGAATTGGGCAGCTCTCCATGGGCAACCATTCGAGCGACAGGCGATTTACGGTGAGAGCGTCGTCAGGCTCAAGCCGCGCCCGGGTCGCGGTCCAACTCGGATCATTCGCCGGAGAGTGCGGTCGACCCTCAGCGCCGTTACCGGCAGAAGGGGTCAAGGCGACTAGATTGACTTGGGCACATTTGGAAGTGGGAGCGAGGCGTGCTGTTTGATCATGCCGTCCGGATGTGTTCGGGGAGGTAGGGCTTTGAGCCGGCCGTCCCGATGGGGCGCCGGTGGTGACAGTAGCGACCGGCTGCGAGTAAAGATCGTGTCCTCGCCAGCCCTCCACGCTTATGATCACCTTAGCCAGCCGACGGTCGTCCGGCACCCCTGCTGCAGTCGCTGTCCATCTCGGCGTACTGTGACGTCGCATGGGGGATAGGGACAGCTCGCGGGATCGGCTCCGATCGACCGCCTTGGTTGCCGCGAGCACAATAGTGTGCACGGTGGCCGTGATCGCAGGTGCCAGCGGACTTGCCGCGCTCGTCGGTGCTCGCTTCGAAGATCTGAGTCGCGATGTGTCCGCGGTGCTCGGTGGACCGCCGTGGACGGGCTCACTCTCACAACTGGTCGGTTCGGCATGGTTCGCGTCCGCGGCCATCGCAGTGTTCGCCGCCGTGGTCCTCCGACGGTCCGGGCGCGATGGTGCCCGGATGCTATTGACGGGCGGGCTCCTAACTGCGGTTATGTCCGCTGACGATCTGTTTCTCCTGCACGAGGGCGTGTTTCCGGAAATTGGGATACCGGAGGTGGCCGTTCTAGGAGCCTACTTTGTCGCCGCAATCGTCTTCATTTTACGTTTCCGGGTGCAACTTGCCGAGAGTGCCCTGCTTATCGGTGGTGCCCTGTTGATGTGGGTCTTGTCCGGAGTCGTCGACTTGGTGGTTGTGGCGGGATCGTTCCTTCTCGAGGATGGAGCGAAGTTGGCCGGGGTCGCTCTGTGGTCGGTGATGCTGGTCCGTCTGAGCTCCGCCAAGGTCGCGGCCGCGATGACCGACCTGCAGCGGATACAGTGACCGCGGCAATCGTAGGGCTCGATTCCGGGGCCGCCTGCGCAGGTTGTCTCTTGGGTGGCGCAACACCAGCCTCGAGTGTCGGGGACCAAACTTATAGACGGGCGCGGTGTCAACTGCCAGTTCGAAACCTCGGGGTGCGGATCACCGATGCCGCGCTGGCCGGTGAGACCACGGTGGTCTTCGCCGATCTGATTGTCGACGGGCCCGGGCGCTGCCCGGGCTGAGGTCTGGCTGGGACCTACCGCGATACCGTCGAGCGCCGCGCGGCTGACATGCCGGTCGTCGGGCACCCGCTCGAGCTGCGGGTCCGGCTACCGCGCTATCGCTGTGACCACGACGGCTACCCGCGCGAGGTGTTCGCCCACGACAGCAGCCGGCTGGCCCGCCCCGGCTGGTCGACCACGCGGCGCTGCGCGCAGTTCGTCATGCGACGCCTGGCGATCGAGAAGGCCACCGTGGCCGCGGTCGCCCGCGAGCTGGGCCGCAGCTGGGACACCGTGAACAGCATCGCGGTCGCCGCCACGCAGGAGTTGCTGCTCTCTGCCGGTCCGGCGCGGTTGGACGGGGTCCGGGGGAAGAGGGGTCGACGAGCACCAGTGGTCGCATGTGCTCGGCGCCGACGCCGACGGCTTCGTCACCGTGGCCACCGACCTCACGGCGGTTGTCGCGGGTCAGGGGCCGGCGCGGCGTCCGGCGTCGTTGCGTTACCAGTTGTCCGTCCCGGGATGGGGTCAGATCATCTGCTCGTGGGCGGCGTCGACCTCCCGGCGGTAGGTCTCGGACACGTCCTCGCGGACCTCGAGGACGGCGAGGTCCCGCTCGACCATCGCCGTCACGAGCGCGGCGACGTAGCGCATCTGCAGTTCGATGATCGTGAACTGTGAGCCGCCGTGGCCGAGCGCGGTGTTCGGGCCGCTGAGCAGGAAGAGGTTGGGGAAGCCGGGCAGGTGACGCCCTCGCCGCCCGCCGCGTCGAGTACCTGGTTGGACCTGCACGAGCTCGCCGCGCTGGCCCCCCCGAGCACCGCGCGGTCGTCGAGGACCACCGCCTAGTACCACCGCCGCGTGCGGGACGTGATCGCCGCGAGAGCGCGGTCGGGGGAGTTCACGGTGCCCGACGCCCGGCTGGCGGCCTTCGCGCTGCTCGACACACTCAACGGCATCGCCGGCTGGTACCGCGGCGACGGCCCGCTCGCGCTCGACACCCTCGCGGACGGCTACGTCGACCTGCTGATCGGCGGGATGCTCGGCGCGCGCCGGGCCTCGGGCGAGCCGGGGCTGACAGTAGCGACGCGCTCGGGGTGCCACCACCTGCTGCTGTCAGGGCCGCGCGGACGCTTCGGTCAGCTGAGTGCTGCCGAGCTCGGCCGCGGCCCGGTCGGCCATGGCCTGCGCGCCGGGGGCGTTGGGGTGCACGACGACGGGGTTGGTGCCGCCGGTGGTGGGCTCGATCCAGCGGGTGCCGACCGGTTGGCAGGCGTCGTGGCCGTGGGAGGCGGTGGCGACGTCGATGTAGGTGACGTCGGTGGCCTCGGCGGCGCGGCGGACGGCGTCGTTGAGTGTGGCCTGGATGTCGTTGAGGTAGGGCACGTCGCGAGTGGCCACAGGCATGATCGGGTAGCAGCCCCGTTCTGGGGCAGGATCTGCAGGTATCCGGCGGTCGCGATCCGGGTGTTGGGCGCCGCGGCCTTGACCGTCTCGCCGCAGGCCGAGGCGCTCTCGGAGTCGACCGACGTCGTCACCATGACCATCGGCGGCAACGACGGCGGCGTGTTCGCCGACCCGATCCGGGCCTGGGGGACCGCGGCGGCGACGACCGCGGCACCGGCGACCTCTGCGAGGAGCAGAACGGCGACCGCTTCACCGAGGCTCGTTGTAGTGCCGCGTGTCGGCGCCCCAGCAGGAGACGTCGGTGAGCTCGTAGCCCCAGCGCTCGGCCAGCAGGTGGCCCCAGTTGCGGGCCGACTGCAGGCACTGCGGTGGCGCACCCGGCGCGGGCTGAGGACCCCGTTCAGCCCCGGTCCGAGGGAGAGCAGCGCGGCTGACGTCGCCACCGCCCGCGACCGCGAAGCGCTATTCGGCAGATCCTCCCGGAACCATCGCGCCACCTGGCCGACGTAGAGCCGGTTGTGTTCGAGGGCGAGCGGTATCGCCGCGGCGACGATGTCGTGATCGACGTCGAGGTAGGCGTGCACGAGGACGTTGCGCATCCCTGCGGCGGGCTCCATCGCGTCGGCCTGCTTCCTCTCCAGCGCGCCCGCTCCGGCGACGAAGTCGAAGACTCCGCGTACGTGACCGGAGCCTCGCCCAGCCGAGCCACGGAGACATGGGAGTTGACGGCGAAGGCGAGTTCGACGAACAGCGTGAGGATCCGCTCGACGGCCAGCGAGGTCGTCGCCTCGGCCCGAAGGGTCGCCTGGTCGACGGGGCCGATCGTCTTTAGGGTCGCGGCGAGGTCCTCGATCTTGTGGAGCTTGGGACGGACCGCGCGTCAGTCCAGCGGTCGTGGGTTCATTCGGCGAGGAGTTCGAGGTCGAGGCGTCGGGAGGGGTCGGTGTCGATGCGTTCGCCGATCGCCGCGGCCATGGCGGTCGCCAGCGCCCCGGGCTTGCTCTCGAAGAGCCACACGGTGGCGACGAGCGCGTGCTGCCGAAGACAGTCAAGCCACGAATACCGTGGCGTGCGGCGAGGGCGTCGAGGTCGCCGGATCCAGCGGCGACCTCGAGCCGGGCCAGCCCCTCGTGCGGTGTCCTCACGGGCACATCGTCTCACCGTCGGTGAGCGGGCTGGCAGAAGCTGCGCCGCGTCGGCGGCTGGAGGTGCACCCGCAGGCCGAGCGGCGGGTCTTCAAGGCGCCGCCGGACGCCTCGAGCAGGCGCGCGAGCGGCTCGTGGTGCTCATCCGGCGGTGACGGGCCTCGGCGCGACGTCGCGGCGGCCCGCGGCGCGTACCCGCTCGGCGTGCGCGCGGGACCGGCTGTTCACCACGAACCACGGCGCGTTCGCGTGGCGGGGCGCGTGACGGGCGGGGAGCTCGCGGTGGCGCTCGAGCACCGCCCGACCCGTGCTCGCGCGGGTCCAGACCGAGGTCCCGCCGGCGATCCAGCGTCGCGGAGTTCGTCGACGGCCGCCAGCGGCGATGAGTGGAGGGGTCCGGCGGGGAGGAATTCGATGGTGGCTCCGGGCAGCCCCGTCACGAGGCGGGAACGGCCTCGACGCGTCCGCTGCCGGCTCGGGCGAGCCCCCGATCGGTGGTGAGGACCATGACGTCGAGGTGTTCGGCGAGCTCGACGTACAGCGCGTCGAGCAACCGCAGCCGCCCTCGGCGGCGCCAGCTCCCGGCGAGGAGCGCGGGAGGAGGGTGCTCGGTGACCGGCATCGTGGTCAGCTGCTGCACCGCGGCGGCGACCTGGTCGTCGGCGAGGGCGCCGTCGCGGTGCAGTCGACCGAGAGCGGAGAGGACGTCGGCGAAGAAGTGCGCCGGGACGTGCAGGGCGGTGCCCCGGAGCCGGGCGGCCGCCGCGGCAGCGAGCTCCGTACCGGCCAGGAGGTCCACCGCGAGGGAAGCATCGAGCACCACGGTCTCGGTCGCCGCGGGACCGCGCGTGCCCGGGCCGGACTGTGCCGGCACGGTCACGTCGACGCTCCCGCCTGGTCGGCCCCCGGAGTGGTCTCCGGTTCAGCGAGTCCGAATTCCCCCCGAGCGTCGTCGAGAGCCGCCAGCGCCGAGGCGTGTGAGACGGATGAGCCTCGCGCCTCGTCCATCGTGGCTACTGAGGGGAGACGATCCAGCCAGTCGTCGGTGGCGTGACGGGCGAGTTCTCGCTCGAGAGCGGCCTGGGTCAGCGCCGAGACGTTCAGCCCCAGAGCCCGGGCTCGAGCAGCCAGGTCGTCGGGCACCCACACGTTGAACCGAGCCATACACACATGGTGCACACAGCCATACCGGGGACGCCTCGACGCGCACGAGCAGGCGAGCGATGGGGTCCGCGCCGCGGGATCGGCGGTCGTGGATCAGCGCCGGGGCCGCGGTGAGGGCGGTCGGGGTCAGTCGAGTGCGGCGGCGCGGTCGGCCATGGCTCGGGCGCCGAGGGCGTTGGGGTGCACGACGACGGGGTTGGTGCCGCCGGCGGCGGGCTCGATCCAGCGGGTGCCGATCGGCTGGCAGGCGTCGTGGCCTTGGGAGACGGCGGTGACGTCGACGTAGGTGACGCCGGCGGCCTCGGCGGCGCGGCGCACGGCGTCGTTGAGCGTGGCCTGGATGTCGTTGAGGTAGGGCACGTCGCCCGTGGCCACCGGCATGATCGGATAGCAGCCCTGTTCCGGGGGCAGGATCTGCAGGTATCCGGCGATCGCGATCCGGGCGTTGGGCGCCGCGGACTTCACCGTCTCGAGGGCCTCGACCAGCGAGGGGTAGGTGTCGTCCTCGATCGTCTCGGTGAAGCGGTCGCCGTTCTGCTGTTCGCAGGGGTTGCCGGTGCCGCCGGTCGTCGCCGCCGCGGTCCCGCAGGCCTGGATCGTCTCGGCGAACACGCCGTTGTCGTTGCCGCCGATGGTCATGGTGACGACGTCGGTCTCGTCGGAGAGCGCCTCGACCTGCGGGGGGACGCCGGGGTACTGCGGCGCGGTGTAGTCGCCGGTGTCGGCGCCCCCGCAGGAGACGTCGGTGAGCTCGTAGTCCCACCGGTCGGCGAGGACGTGGCCCCAGTTGCGGGCCGACTGCAGGCACTGCGGCGGCGCTCCCGGCGCGGGCGGCAGGACCCCGCTGGCCGCGCTGAAGCTGTCGCCCATGTTGACGTACTCGACGCCGCCGTTGCTGCCGCCGTTGCTGCCGCCGCCGTGGGTGTCGTCGCCGAGCGCGGCGGGGACACCGAGGGCCGCGAACCCGACGGCGGCGATCGCCGTGACCAGCCCACGCCGCAGCAGCGCGCTCGATGCCCTCGACGCCATCGGTCGTCCCCCGCTACCGCGACCCGGTCTCCGTCGCCACGGCGCGGGCGCGCCGCCGGAAGGTCGCACTCGATCAACGACGCCGGTTCATGCGGGTCACGCGATCGGGGTGGTGCGCTTCGGACGACGAGGTTTCGTCGGGTCTCCACCGTCGGTGGACGACAGCGTCAGCGTCCGCGCATGCGCCCTTCGAGGTCGTCGGCCGTGGCCCGGGCGCCCGTACCGCCGCGGAGCCAGCGCATCGCCTCGTCGTCCTCGGTGGGGTGGAACGTCTCGATCTCGACAGACGAGAGCACGGCGTCCTCGGCGCGTGCCAGCCGCGCCGTCCACCCCGGCTCGACGAGGACCGCGATCCTCCGGATCCGGTCGAGCTCGCCGGCCAGGCGCAGGTCCTCCCACACCGCCGTCGGCGTGACGAGGCCGACGTCGACGATGTGCAGCAGCACGTCCACGTGACCGGCCTCGTCGGCGGTCCGGCGCAGCACGTCGCGCAGCTCGGTCATCGCCTCCCCGTCGATCCGGCCGTCCACGCGGACGTCGACCACGGCGGAGTCCGCGAGCCGGGCGCTGGTGATCATGGCTTCTCCTTCCGTCGTGGGCTCGGTGTCCCCGTGGGGACGGCGATGGCAATCGCTGCCGGCACGCAGCTTCAGTCGGCGGCAGGAGGGGACCTCAGCCACGCTGCATGACCTGTCAGTCCGCGGTGGCTCGGCGCCTGGCGCCTCATCCGTCAGGAACACGATGCGTGAACGAGATTCGTCCCCGACTCCGCGCGTCCTGCGCACGACTGGTCTCATCAGCCGACGCGGATGACGCTGACGAATTCTTCTCCGTCGACGGCGAACAGCGACGACCGTCACTGGTGAGCGTGGGGGCTGACGGGTCGTGGCCGATGGCCATCGAGGAAGCGATGCGGCTCCCTTCTCGGGTGACGGTGAGGAAGGAGCCGGTGACCGTCTCACCGATCGCGCTCTGTGAGGCGTAGAGCGCGGCGGGACCGACGGCGAAGGCCACCGGAAGGTCCGGCGTGGCCGCCGTACGTCCCGACCGGCTTTTCGGCCACGGGACACGGTAGAGCGATGAACCCTGCAGGTCCTCGTGGACCACGGACGGCCGGGGGGCCACCCCTGAGCTCGGGGATACGTCCGGGTCCGCCGGTCCTCCTAGCGTCCTCCGCGATCGGCAGGCGGGAGCCGCCGCGCCGTCATCCTGCGGAGAGAGGACGTGGCCACGATGGCCCTCACGAGAACCGGGCGTGCCCTGGCGGTCGGCGCGCTCGCCCTGCTGATTCCCCTGACGACCGCGAACGCCGCTGCGGGACACGCCGCGTTCCCGCCCGACGACGAGACCCGCAGCTACTTCGGCTGCCCCCTGCTGCTCGAGGGGCAACGCCACCCGTGCGTCGTCCGCCTGCAGAACGACCTCAACGCGATCGAAGAGTCCTACGCCCTGCCCGGCACCGACGTCTTCGGCCCGGCCACCCGGATCGCCGTCCTGGACTTCCAGGGTCGTCACCGCCTCCCGGCCGACGGGAACGTCGGCGGCCGGACGGCCGACCTGCTCGACACGCAGGCGCGGCAGGCGCGTTCGGCCTCGGAACCGCAGCCCGCTCCGCACCCGCCGGGGCGCTACGCCGCGCTGGGGGACTCGTTCGCGTCCGGGGAGGGCACCGGGGACTACGTCGACGGGACCGACACTCCGGACAACCGGTGCCACCGCTCCGGGCACGCCTACGGCACAGCGGTCGGCCGAAAGTTGGGCATGGAGACCGACGTCATCGCCTGCAGCGGCGCGCGCACGGTCGACCACTGGCTCCCCCAGAACGGCCGGCTCGGGCAGACCGACCAGCGCAGCGCGGTCGGGCCGGATACCACCCTCGTGACCGTCACGCTCGGGGGCAACGACATCGGCTTCGCACCGCTCGCTGTGAACTGCGCCGGGGGGAAGCTCGCCCGGGAGAGCTGGAGCGCGAATTGCGTGGACGAGATCGAGGGCTCGGTGCGGCGGGCGCCCGAGGTTCGGGAGGCGCTGATCCCGCTGCTGCGTGACGTCCACGAGCGGGCGCCCCGGGCACGGGTCCTCGTCACGGGGTACCCGCGCCTGTTCCCGGATGCGCCAGGCGACCAGTGCCCGACCGGCGTGCCGTTCATCAGTTGGCAGATCAAGGAGATGACCCGGCTCAACGCCCTCGCCACGGCGCTCAACGCCCAGATCCGGTCGGCGGCCGCCGAAGCCGGACCGTGGGCGTCGTACGTCGATCTCGAGAACGCCCTCGCCGGCCACGACGCCTGCAGCTCCGACCCCTGGGTGCACCTCGTCCGCGACGTGTTGGATGAGCGGCGGCAGGAGAGCTACCACCCGACGGTTGCGGCCCAGGGCGAGTTCGCCCAGCGCGTCCTGCGGTGCTATCGGGACCCGAGCAGCTGCGATCCCTCTCGCTGAGGACTGTCATCGGCGTGGTCCCCGATGGTCGCCAGGGCAGGTTCCTGGTCCTTGGGGTTGTTCCGCTCGTGGTGACGGGTGCTCCCTTCGGGTGCGGGCCAGCGCGCCCGACGTTCACCTTGCCTTCGTGTGAGGCGGCCTTCTTGTCGATTGCAGCTTCCGCGGCGGTTTCGATGCGGGACACACGAGGTCATGCACGGGTTTCGTGCCGGCGCCGAGGGGCGAGGCCAATCGCTGTCGCTCCGCGCCGCCAGTCGGCGGCAGGAGGGGGATGTGTCGTCGAATGCCTCCTTGCGCGCTCTGACCCAGGGCGCACCGCGCGTCCGCGGCCGCGTCGTGTTCCTCGATCGCGTGCGTGATCGGGAGCCGACGCGGTCGGGGCGGGCGTGTCGGTCCGGCACAGGGTGCGGCGGCTGCTTGACCGACGCCCGAGGGGTCGAGGGTCCGTGGCGGGTTGCTTCTGCCCGGTGGTCAGAAGGGCGGGTCGCCGGGGTCGCTGAGCGGGGCCGGGGCCTGGACGGCGGCCGCGGGCCGGTGTGCGTGGGCCCGGCGTGCGTGGGCGCGGGTGGCGCGCTCGGTGATCGCGGTGAGGTCGTGGTTGGTGTCGTCGTCGGTGTCGTGCCAGCCGTCGTCGGG
>NZ_QEKW01000020.1 GCF_003096675.1 Actinomycetospora cinnamomea
CCAGCTTGTCGTGCCCACCCAGCACAATCCAGCCATCACCGGCCACCGAGCCGCGCAACGATCACCAACGTCAAGATCACGAAAGATCCGGGCTAGACCAGGAACCGGAAGGCCGGCGAGCCCGGCTCGAGGGCCTCGATCTGCAGCGGCGAGCGAGCCATCCGCTCGAGCAGCGGCTCGAGGTCGTCACGGGACCCGATCTCCACGCCCACGAGCGCCGGGCCGGCCTCGCGGTTGTCGCGCTTGACGTACTCGAAGCGCGTGATGTCGTCGTCGGGACCGAGGACCTCGTCGAGGAAGCGCCGCAGGGCCCCGGGCTCCTGGGGGAACTCGACGAGGAAGTAGTGCTTGAGCCCCTGGAAGCGCAGCGAGCGCTCGATGACCTCGGCGTAGCGCGAGACGTCGTTGTTGCCGCCGGAGACCACGACGACGACGGTCTCGCCGGGCACGAGGTCCAGGCCCGGCCCGTCGGGGCGGATCGCGGCGCCGGCCAGGGCGCCCGCGGGCTCGGCGATGATCCCGTCGGTCTGGTACAGCGCGAGCATCTCGGTGCACACGAGGCCCTCGTCGACGGCGACGAGCTCGGCGCCCGAGCGGCGGATCAGCGGGTAGGTCACGGCGCCGGCCTTGCGCACCGCCGCGCCGTCGACGAACCGGTCGAAGCCGTGCTCGTCGAGCACCACCGGGGTGCCGGCGTGCAGGGCCGCCGCGACGTTGCGCGCCCCGGCGGGCTCGACGCCGACCACGCGGGTGCGCGGGTGCGTCGCCTGCAGCCAGGTCGCGGTGCCCGCGAGCAGGCCCCCGCCGCCGACCGGCACGACGACGGTGTCGGGCGCGCGGCCCAGCTGCTCGACGATCTCGGCGACGACCGTGGCCTGGCCGGCGACGGTGCGCGTGTCGTCGAACGCGGGCACCAGCGTCGCGCCGGTCTCCTCCGCCCACCGCGACGCCGCCGCCGACGCCTCGTCGTAGGTGTCGCCGTCGACCACCAGGTCGATCATCTCGCCGCCGAGGGCCACGATCCGCTCGCGCTTCTGGCGCGGGGTGGTCGACGGGATCACCACACGCCCGGGCACGCGGTGCGCGGCGCAGGCGAACGCGAAGCCCTGGGCGTGGTTGCCGGCGCTCGCGCAGACGACCCCGGCCGAGCGGGCTTCGTCGTCGAGCTGGCTGATGAGGTTGTAGGCGCCGCGCAGCTTGTAGGAGCGGCCCACCTGCAGGTCCTCGCGCTTGAACCACACCTCGGTGCCCGTGAGGCCCGAGAGCCGCGCGTTGCGCTGCAGGGGCGTGCGCTCGGCGATGCCCGACAGACGCTCCGACGCCGCGAGGACCTGCTTCTCGAACGTCGTGCCGTCGTGCCGTGCCATGCCCGCTCCCCGTGAACCGCCGGTTGATCCGTTCGATGGTAGGCGGACCCCCGGTGTGCCCTCGGGGCTGACCCCGATGGAGACCGGGGTCGGGTACGTCGAGACGCTGACGACGCGGGCCGTCGCGGCCCCTAGCGTGCTCGGGGTGATCCCGGCTCCGCGTCCGTCGTGGTGGCCCCGCGCGGGCGACGTGGCGCTGGCGGGCGCGCTCGCCACGGCCTCGATCCTGGGCACGGCGCTCACCGCGCGGCCTGACGACCGGCCCTGGTGGCCCGGCGGCGCCGCGCTCGTCGTGGCGGCCGCGACGGCCCTCGTCTGGCGGCACCGCGCGCCGGTGCTGGTGCTGGCCGCGACGCTGCTGACCGTCGCGCCCTACTACTGGATGGGCTACCCCGACGGGCCGGCGTCGCTGATGGTCGCCGTCGCGATGTACACCGTCGCCAGCCGCCTGAGCTGGCCGCGGTCGGTCGGGATCGGCGTGGTGCTGTTCGTGGTGTGGGTCGGGCTGGAGCGGGTGATCTCGTTCCGCGAGGTCGTCGTCGTGCCACCGGACCGCGACCGCTTCATGTGGATCATCGTCACCGTGGCCGTCGGGGTGGCCGTGGGCGGGCTGCGCCGTGGCCAGGCGGAGGCGGCGGAGCGTGCCGAGGAGCAGGCGCGCCGGCGCGTCGGGCAGGAGCGGCTGCGGCTCGCACGCGAGGTCCACGACGTCGTCTCGCACAGCCTGGCCATGATCGCGGTGCAGGCCGGCGTGGGCGCGCACGTCGCCGATCGGCGACCCGAGCAGGCCGTGGCCGCCCTCCTCGAGATCAAGGAAGCGAGCCGTGCCGCGCTGGCGGAGCTGCGCACGACGCTCGCGGTGCTGCGCGAGGCCGAGTCCCCGGACGCGCCGGGCCTGCACCGCCTCGACGAGGTCGCGCGCGTGGCCGGGCTCGCCGGCGTCGGCGTGGAGGTGCGGGGGAGCGCGGGCGAGCTCGACCCGCCGGTGGACGGCGCCGCGTTCCGCATCGTGCGCGAGGCCGTGACCAACACCGTGCGCCACGCCCGCGACGCCCGCCGCGTGACCGTCGACCTCGAGCGCGACGCCGGCGAGCTGCGCCTGCGCGTGACCGACGACGGCGGCCCCACCGACCCCGTCAGCCCGGGCCACGGGCTGCGCGGCCTCGCCGAGCACGCCGCCGCGATCGGCGGGCGCTCGTCGGCGACGCCCGGCCCGGACGGGTTCGTCGTGGAGGCCGCCCTCCCGTTGGTGTCGCGGTGATCCGGGTCGCGCTGGCCGACGACCAGCAGCTCGTGCGCGCCGGCCTGCGGGTGCTGCTGGAGACCGAGGACGGCTTCACCGTGGTGGGGGAGGCCGCGGACGGGGAGCAGGCGGTCGCCCTGGTGCGCGCCGAGCACCCGGACGTCGTCGTCATGGACGTGCGCATGCCCGGGGTCGACGGGCTGACCGCGCTCGAGACGATCGTCGCCGACCCGGACCTGGCCGCGACCGCGGTGCTCGTGCTCACGACCTTCGACCTCGACGAGTACGTCTACCGGGCCCTGCGCGGCGGTGCGGCCGGGTTCCTGCTCAAGGACGCCGAGCCCGCGGATCTGGTGCGCGCGATCGCGTTGGTCACCCGCGGGGACGCGCTGCTCGCCCCGGCGGTGACGCGGCGGCTGATCGCCGAGTTCGCCGGGCGCCCGCAGCCCGTCGTGCCCGCGGCGCACCTCGACGTCCTCACCCCGCGCGAGCGGGAGGTGCTGGCGCTGGTCGGCGGCGGGCTGGCCAACGACGAGATCGCCGCTCGCCTCGTCATCAGCCCGGCCACCGCCCGCACCCACGTCGGGCGCCTGCTGACCAAGCTCGACGCCCGCGACCGCGCCCAGCTCGTCGTCGTCGCCTACGAGACGGGGCTCGTCACCCCGGGATGCGCATCGCTCACGAGGGCGCAGCCGATCCCGGGGTCGGTACGCCTGCGGACGTAGGCCCGGGACACGTCGTCACGCCGACGACGGCGACCCCCGGACGTCGCGACGCTCCTCGGCGTGTCCCCGCTGTCCCGGCGCCGCTTCCTCGGCGCCTCGCTCGCCGCGGCCGGCGCCGCGGCGGTCGCCTCCGTGGCCGGCTGCGCCTCCGGCCCCCCGACGGTGCGCCCGCCGGCGACGCCGCGCCCGCTCGCGATCCCGCCGCTCGCCCCGTCGACCCGCGACGCCGCCGGCCGCCGGGTCGTCGAGCTGGTCGCCGCGCCGGGCACCCACGAGTTCCTGCCCGGCCTCGCGACCCCGACCTGGGGCTACGGCGGCCTGCCGTTCGGCGGCCCGACCGTGCGGGCGCGGCGCGGCGAGGAGGTCGTGCTGCGGGTGACCAACCGCCTGCCCGAGACCACGACGACCCACTGGCACGGCGCCACCCTCCCCGCCCGCGCCGACGGCGGCCCCCACCAGCCGATCCCGCCCGGCGGCACCTGGGAGGCCTCCTGGCGCCTCGACCAGCCCGCGGCGACGCTCTGGTACCACCCCCACCCGCACGGGCGGACCGAGCGCCACGTGCACCGCGGCCTCTGCGGGCTCTTCCTCGTCGACGACGACGTCCCGGTCGACCTGCCCGCCCGCTACGGCGTCGACGACGTGCCGCTCGTGCTCACCGACCGCAGCTTCACCCCGGACGGCGCGTTCGACGAGCAGCACCGCAACGCCGTCGGCCTGCTCGGCGACACGGTGCTGGTCAACAGCACGGTCGCGCCGTACCTCGACGTCACCACGACCCGGGTGCGGCTGCGCGTGCTCAACGCCTCGCCCGCCCGCAGCTACCGGGTCGTGCTCGACGACGAGACCCCGCTGACCCTCGTCGGCACCGACGGCGGCCTGCTCCCCGCGCCGCGGGTCGTCGACGGCGTCGTCCTCACGCCGGGGGAGCGGGCCGAGGTGGTGGTCGACCTCGTCCCCGGCCGGCGGCGGGTGCTGCGCTCGGTGTCGCACGACCTCGGCGCGGTCAACGGCGTCACGCGGGCCGCGGGGGCGCACGACTCGTTCGACCTGCTCGAGCTCCGGCCCGCCCCGCGCCTCGAGCCCTCGCCGCCGCTGCCCGCGCGCCTGTCGCGGGAGGCCCCGCTCGCCGAGGCGGCCGCCGCGCGCACCCGCCGCTTCACGCTGTCGCACGACCGCATCAACGGGCTCGCGATGGACATGACCCGGGTGGACGAGGTCGTCCCGGTCGCGGCGACGGAGATCTGGGAGTTCACCAACCGCCACACGCTCCCGCACAACATGCACGTCCACGACGCGCGGATGCAGGTCCTCGAGCGCGGCGTCCCGGCCGCCGAGCGGCCCTGGAAGGACACGGTCGCCGTCCCGCCCGCCCGTACCGTCCGCGCGCTCGTGCGCGTGGGCCCGCACGCCGACCCGGAGGTGCCCTACATGCTCCACTGCCACCTGCTGCGCCACGAGGACGACGGGATGATGCTCCAGTTCCTCGTCGTCGCCCCCGGCCAGCGGCCCGCGACGACCATCACCGGGGCCCACGATGACCACGGCTGAGCGCGGGGGCCGCGGGGCCGCGGTCGGCCTGTTCCGCGCCGTCACCGTGCTGCACGCGGCGATGACCGTCGTCCAGGCGCTCGCCGCCGGCGCGGTGCTGCAGGCGTCGCTCGCCGGGTTCCTCGTCCACCAGGCCGTCGGCGGCACCCTGCTGCTGGTCGCCGTGGCCCAGGTGGCGGTCGCCGTGCTGGCCTGGCGCCCCGGGCGGCTGCCGCCCTGGCCGATCGCCATCGCCGCGGGCCTCGTCGTCGGCGAGGTCGCGCAGGTCGCGCTGGGGTTCACCGGCGTCCTCGCCGTCCACGTCCCGCTCGGGGTCGCGATCGTCGGCACCGCCGTGGCCCTGGCCGTCTGGGCCGTGCGGGCGCGCCCCGGGCCCCGGGAAGGGTCGGTGATCGCGCCCGCTGCTCCGGGCACCCCACCTCCTCATCGGGCGCAGCGAGCACCCGGAGCGATCACCGGGTGAGCGTGCGCGACCCCGGTCCTCGGCTCGCGCCCCCCGCTTGTCGGGGGCCGGTGCTCTCCCTTGCGCGATGGCATCGAGGACGGGAGACGGCGATGAAGGTGCTGGTGGCCCCGGCCCAGACCCAGGGCGCGCGGAGGGGGGACTTCCACCACGCCGTGGAGGGCGAACTGGTGCGCATCGATCCGCCCTGCGCGGCCGACCGCCGCGATCCCGACGGTCGCTGCGGGTGTGGGCGCGCCTTCGCCGGCCTCAACTCCGCCCGGGCGACGACGACGGCGCGGGTCGCCGACCTCCCGCTGAGCCGCGCCGACGTGGTGGAGGCCCTGCGGTCGAGCCTGGCGCAGCAGGGGTGGGATCCCGCCGAGGCGGCGCAGGAGGCCGACGACCTGCTCCGCACGGTCGCCGACGTGCCGGTCGGCACCGTCTACGGGCGGCGGTTGTCGAAGCTCGTCGCACTGCGCACGACGGAGGAGACCGCGTCGGGGTGATCGGGGCCGCGAGCGGCGCGCGGCGCGCGGATATCGTGGTCGGCGCACGCCGAGCAGGAGGAGAGGACGCATGACCGAGACGATCGAGTTCCAGGCCGAGGCCCGTCAGCTGCTCCAGCTGATGATCCACTCGATCTACTCCGACAAGGACGTCTTCCTCCGCGAGCTCGTGTCCAACGCCTCGGACGCGCTGGACAAGGTCCGGCTCGCGAGCTACGTGGACAAGGACGTGGCGGTCGAGACGGACGACCTGCACATCGAGCTGGTCACCGACGCCGAGCAGCGCACCCTCACGGTCCGCGACAACGGCATCGGGATGACGCGCGAGGAGGTCGTGGACCTCATCGGGACGATCGCCAAGTCGGGCACCGCCGAGATGCTCGCGAAGATGCGCGAGGCGGAGTCCGCCGGGTCCAAGGAGCAGACGGCCGAGCTCATCGGCCAGTTCGGCATCGGCTTCTACTCGAGCTTCATGGTCGCCGAGCGGGTCGAGATGACGACGCGCAAGGCCGGAACGGCCGAGGGCGTCCACTGGGAGTCCACCGGCGAGGGCACCTACACGCTCGAGCCCGTCCCCGACGCGCCGCAGGGCACGGCGATCACGGTGCACCTCAAGCCCGAGGACGCCGAGGACGCGCTGCACGACTACGCGAACCCGGACACGGTGCGCCGGATCGTGAAGCGCTACTCCGACTTCATCACCTGGCCGATCCGGCTGAACCCGGGTGAGGAGGAGGGCTCGCAGGAGCCGATCAACTCGCGGAAGGCCTTGTGGGCGCGCCCGCAGTCGGACGTCACGGCCGAGGAGTACGCCGAGTTCTACCGTCACGTCAGCCACGACTGGCAGGAGCCGCTGGAGACCATGCGGCTCTCGGCGGAGGGCACGTTCGAGTACCAGGCGCTGCTGTTCCTGCCGAGCCACGCGCCGATGGACCTGTTCATGCGCGAGCACAAGCGCGGCGTGCAGCTCTACGTCAAGCGCGTGTTCGTCATGGACGACTGCGAGGCGCTGGTCCCCGAGTACCTGCGCTTCGTCAAGGGCGTCGTCGACGCGCAGGACCTCTCGCTCAACGTCTCGCGCGAGATCCTGCAGCAGGACCGCCAGATCCAGATGATCCGCAAGCGGCTCGTGCGCAAGGTCCTGCAGACGATCGCGGCGATGCAGGAGAACGAGCCCGAGAAGTACGCGACGTTCTGGCGCGAGCTCGGCCGGGCGGTCAAGGAGGGCCTGCTCTCCGACCACGACAACCAGAAGGCCATCCTCGACATCTGCTCGTTCCCGTCGACGCACAGCGCCGACGAGCCGACCACCCTGGCGGCCTACAAGCAGCGCATGCCCGAGGGCCAGGACACGATCTACTACGCCACCGGCGACTCCCGCTCGGGGCTGGAGAACTCCCCGCACCTCGAGGCGTTCCGCGCCAAGGGCTACGAGGTCCTGCTGCTCACCGACCCGGTCGACGAGGTGTGGGTCGACGTCGTCACCGAGTTCGACGGCACGCCGCTGGCGTCGGTGGCCAAGGGCGAGGTCGACCTCGGCGACGAGACGGAGACCCCGGAGGGCTTCGACGACCTGCTGTCCTGGATGGGCACCGAGCTCGCCGAGGAGGTCAAGGAGGTACGGCTCTCGTCGCGGCTGACCACCTCGCCGGCGTGCCTGGTGGGCGACCCGGGTGACCTCACCCCGACCCTGGAGAAGATGTACCGGGCGATGGGGCAGGAGCCGCCGAAGGTCAAGCGGATCCTCGAGCTCAACCCCTCCCACCCGCTGGTCACCGGGCTGCGGGACGCCCAGGCCGGCGGCACGGCGGAGAAGGACGTCGCCGAGCTGCTCTACGGGATGGCGCTGCTCGCCGAGGGCGGCGACCTCGCCGAGCCCGCGGCCTTCGTCAACACGCTCGCAGCGCGCCTGCAGAAGGCCCTCTGATGGCGGAACCGGCGGCGCCGGTCCTCCTGGGCGTCGACAGCTTCGTCGCACGGGTCACCGAACCCGACAGCGGGCGGGAGATCGGGCCCGAGGAGCGTTTCGAGCACCTGCTCGAGGAGATCGCGCTCGCCGACCGCGTCGGCCTGCACTCCTACGGCGTCGGCGAGCACCACCGCAGCGAGTACTACGACGCGGCGCCCGCGGTGATCCTCGCCGCCGCGGCGGCGCGCACCGAGCAGATCCGGCTGCGCAGCGCGGTGACGGTGCTGTCGGCGGCCGACCCGGTGCGGGTGTTCCAGGAGTTCGCGACGATCGACCTCATCTCGCGGGGACGGGTCGACCTCGTCGTCGGGCGGGGCTCGTTCGTCGAGGCGTTCCCGCTGTTCGGGCTCGCCTTCGACGACTACGACGAGCTCTTCACCGAGAAGCTGGACCTGCTGCTCAAGATCAACTCCTCGCCCGTCGTCACCTGGTCGGGCAAGCATCGCCCGGCCCTGCACGACCAGCCCGTCTACCCGCGCCCGGCCCAGGAACGGCTGCCGATCTGGGTCGGCGTCGGGGGCACGCCCGAGTCGTTCGCCCGCGCGGGCCTGCTCGGCCTGCCGCTGATGATCGCGATCATCGGCGGGGAGCCCCGGCAGTTCGCCCCCCTGGTCGATCTCTACCGCCGCGCGGGCGAGCACGCCGGGCACCCGCCGGAGGCCCTGCGGGTCGGCCTGCACTGCTTCGGGTTCCTGGGCGACGACGTCGCCAAGGCGACGAACGCCTTCTACCCCGGCTGGGAGGAGATGTTCACGACGGTCGCCGCGGAGCGGGGCGGGATGCCCCCGACACGGCGCGCGTTCGACGCGATGCGCGGGCCGGACGGGGCGTTCTTCGTCGGCGACCCGCGGACGGTGGCCGACAAGGTCCTGCGGGTGGCCGAGCAGCTCGGCGGCGTCGAGCGGATCAACCTGCAGATGACCAACCCGCGCCTGCGCCACGAGGACCTGCTGCACTCCATCGAGCTGCTGGGCACCGAGGTCGCGCCGCTGGTGGCGAAGGGCTGACGGTCCGGGCAGGGGCTTCCAGCGCAGGTCGGGAAAGCGGGCGAAACCGCGGTCGGTGGTCACCCACGTCGCCCCGTGCTCCATCGCGAGGGCCGCGTGGAAGGCGTCGGGCACGACGTCGCCCCGCGCCCCGACGTCGCGGCAGAGGCGGCTGAAGATCGTCCAGTGCCGGGTGCCGGGACGGACTGCACGGTGCACATCGAGCTCGGCCCAGCACGGCATCCCCCGCGGGCCGCGCGACGGTCATCGCTCGGTCCTCCCGTCGACCGGGGCCTTACCCCGCGCGACGTCCGGGTAGCCGGGCGAGACGTCGACCGCACGGCGCACCACCACAGCTCCACCCTGCAGGAGGCCGTCATGGCTGACCAGCGCACCGACCTCGATGTCGTCGACGAGCTCACCACCGACCACCGCGAGGCCCTCGAGATCCTCGACCGCCTCGGCACGACGCTGGACCCCGAGGAGCGCCGCGACCTCGCCGACACCGTGATCGGTGAGCTGGTGCGGCACTCGGTGGCCGAGGAGATGTACGTCTACCCGGCCATGCGGGAGCACCTGTCCGACGGCCGCGAGGTCACCGAGCACGATGCCGAGGAGCACAAGGAGCTCGAGCGGGTCATGAAGGAGCTCGAGTCGACGAAGACCGGCGACCCGCGCTTCGACGAGCTCGTGTCCGACCTCGCCGAGAAGCTCCGCCACCACGTGCACGACGAGGAGGACGAGCAGTTCCCCCGCCTGCGCGAGCAGCTGCCGCGGGAGACGCTCGTCGACCTGCGGGAGCAGGTGGACCGGGCGAAGAAGCTCGCGCCGACGCGGCCGCACCCGGACGCGCCGAACGCCGAGCTGTTCCACAAGATGGCGGGCCCCGGCGTCGGGATGGTGGACCGGATGCGCGACAAGCTCTCCGGACGGTCGCGGAGCTGACCGGCCACGGGGGCGAGGGCCGCCGGTTCGTCAGATCCGTCCCTCCCAGAAGACGAAGGAGCCCGGCACCTCGTCGCTGCCCGGGACGTCCTCACCCCCCGCGGTCTGGTCCGCCTTGGCCACCTCGACGGTGACCTCGGTGGGCCCGGGGTCGGGGAGGGCGAAGCGCAGCGGGACGACCCGCTCCTCGCCGGGGGCGAGGGTCCCCGAGAGCCCGTCGTCGACCGACGGGGCCTCCCGGTCCTCGGGCACCGTCACGTCCACGCCGAACCGGGACAGGTCCTCCGGCACCGGCGTGCCGTTGCGCACGGTGACCGTGACCTCGAGGGTTCGCGGGAACGGCGCCCCGGCCACCGCCGGACCGGCGACCGGGCCGGCCACGGTGACCGCGTTGCCGTCGCCGAAGACGTGCGTGGCCCCGTACGCGAGCACCGGCGCCTCGGGTTCCGCGGCCGCGGCGTCGTCCTCGGCCGGGGACGCGGCCGGCGCCGGCGTCGAGGCGGGTGCCGATGGTGGCGGCGGTGCCTGCGGTGCGGACGAGCACGCCGCGCCGAGGACGAGCGCGGTCGCCGCGCCGAGGGTCCCGAGCGCGGAGGCCCACGGGCGACGTCGACGCGCACCAAGGCTCCGGGTGGGGGCCGCCGTCTCAGCCATGCCGGCGCAGCTCGTGGAAGAAGCCGTCGACGACGTGGAGGCCACCCCGGCGGGCGACGTCGTCGTAGACCCACCGGCCGAGCGCGACGTCGAGGACCCCGAGACCGAACGGGGAGAAGATCGTGGTCCGGTCGCGCGGCGGTGTCACCCGCCCCGCCATGACGTCCGCGAGGGTGCCGAGCACGAACTCCCGGTGCCCGACCTGCTGCTCGGTCAGGTGCGGCGAGGTGTTCGCCCGCAGGCAGTGGTCGACGTCGTCGACGACGTTGGTCGATGCCAGCACGATCTCCGGGGAGAGATCGCGCAGCGAGACGTGCAGCACCAGCGGGTGGTGGTCGAACCAGGACGGGTCGTGCACGTGCGGCTCGCCGGCCACGGTCGCGAACACCACCAGGTCGCTGGACCGGATCAGCGACTCGGCCGTGTCGTGCACCGTGATCCGCCCGCGCTCCCCGGCGCGCTCGAGGTGCCCGCGGAAGCCTGCGGCGCTCTCGGGCGACAGGTCGTGGACCCCGACCTCGTCGGGGGCCCACCCGGTGCCCGCGAGGTAGGTGTGCACGAACCGGGCGATCAGCCCGGTGCCGATGAAGCCGACCCGGGTCGGCCGCGGTCCGCCACGGCCCAGGACGTCCGCGGCGAGCGCCGCCGACGCGGCCGTCCGTGCGGCGTTGATGATCGACGCCTCGAGGCAGGCGATCGGGTAGCCGCAGTCGTGGTCGTTCAGGATCAGCACCGCCGACGCCCGCGGGATCCCGGCGGCCACGTTCTCCGGGAAGCTCGACACCCATTTCAGGCCGTCGGTCCGGACGTCGCCCCCCACCGACGCGGGCAGGGCGATGATCCGCGAGGTGGGGCGGTCGGGGAAGCGCAGGAAGGACGACGGGGGGTTGACGGTGTCGCCGAGGTCGTGCAGCCGGTAGGTCTCCGCCACCAGGTCCACCACCTGGCGCTCGCGTCCCCGCAGCGCCTCCTCCACCTGCTGCCCGGTGATCACTGCGAACGGCGGGACACCGGTCGCGGGCCCGGGGGCGTCGGGGCGTGCATCGACGGCGGTCACGTCGCGACCGCCGGGGCGACCGGGGCGACCTGGGTGACGTGCAGCGGGTCGGCCATGCCCACGAGCACCGACCGCGTCCCCCCGTAGGGCTCGCGGGCGTGCGCGGTGCGGACGTTGTCGACGAGCAGCAGGTCGCCGGGCTGCCACGGCTCGCGCCGGGTGTGCCGGTCGTAGACCTCGTTGATCAACGCGACGAGGTCCTCGGACACGGGCAAGCCGTCGCCGAAGCGGGTGGTGAACGGCAGCCCGTCCTCCCCGTACATCTCGACGAGGAACTCGTGGACCTCGGGGTCGAGGGTGTGCTCGTTGAGGAAGGCGATCTGGTTGAACCAGCACCGCACGCCGGTGACGGGGTGGCGCGCCACCGCCGGCCGCCGCTGCCGGGTGCGCAGCCCCCCGTCGTCCTGCCAGGCGAACTCGATGGCGTGGGTCCGGCAGTACTGCTCCACGGCGCGGGGGTCCTCGGTGCCGAACGCCTCGCTCCACGGCGCGCCGATGTCGTCGCCGTAGGTGCGGTCGAGCCGCCAGCCCTCCCGCTCGAAGCGGGCGACGAGATCGGCGGGCAGCGCCTCGAGGACCGCGGCGGCGTCGGCGATCGGGGTCGCGCCGCCCGTCTCGGGCGCGACGAGGCAGGCGAACATCATCGTGCCCGGGAACTGCAACCCGTAGCTCAGCTCGTGGTGCATGCACATCTGCTGGTGGGCCGGCCACTTCGTCGACGAGTACACCCCGCCCGGGTAGGGCTGCCGTGGTGCGAAGGCCTCCCGCTCGGGCAGGAGGCCACCGGGGGCCAGCCCGCGCAGCGCGGCACCCGCGTCGGCGTCGTCGCGCAGGCCGAGACCGCGCAGCAGCAGCGCCCCGTGGTGCACGACGGCCGCGCGCAGCGCGTCGCGGTGGCGCTCGACCCAGTCGACGGGGTCGCCGGCGGCGTCGACCGCCAGCTGTGGCGGCCGGCCGGGCGGCTCGGCGACGTCGAGGCCGTGATCGGGGTGGGGCATCGTGGTCTCCTCCGAAATGGTCGTCACGACGTGGGCACGAGATCGGCGGCGTGCAGGACGGCCCGGGCCGCGTCGGCCGGGCGGGTGCGCAGGAAGTGGTGGCCGCCGTGGTCGAGGACGTGCAGGGTGACGTCCTCGGCGACGAGCTCCCAGCCGCGGTGGTGCTCGACGAACCCCGCGGTGCTCGGGTCGTCGGCGGCCACGACGACGGTCACCGGGGTCGCGAGCCGGCCGGCCGGGGGGTGCTCGAGCACGTCGACCAGGAAGGCGTGGGCGGCCTGGCAGTCGTGGCGGTAGGCGGCGGCCGACCGCTCGACACGCCGGGGGTCGAGCTCGGCCGCCACGCCACCGACGTCGTGGTGGCCCGCCAGACGCACGGCGATCTCGGCGTCGGTGCGCGCGTCCAGCTCCGCGGCGTCCCGCCGGCGGGCGGCCACCGTGCCGAGCAGCTGGGCGCCGAGCACGACCCGGCGGGCCGGGACCCCGCGCGCCTCGAGCCGCCGGGCCACGGCCAGGGCGACCGCGGCGCCGGACGAGTGGCCCCAGAGCAGGACGTCGGGCAGGGCGCGCTCGACGATCTCGCCCGCGACCCGGTCGGCGACCTCGGCGAGCGGGACGAACGGCTCGTCGTCGACGGTCGGGTCGTGCCCCGGCAGCTCGACGGCGTGCACGGCGAGCCCGGTCCCCCGCAGCCCGGTCGCCAGGGGCCGGAAGGACACGGCGTGCCCGCCGGCGGGCGGGATCCCGACGACCGTGCCGCGGGCGGGCCCGTCGGACTCGGCGAGCGCCTGGATCAGCCCCGTGCTCGCGGCGGCCCGCCCGTCCATCAGGGCCGCGAGGTCGGCGAGGACCGGGTGGCGGGTGATGTCGGTGAGCGAGACCTCCTTGCCCAGCCGCACCGCCATCTTCACGGCGAGCAGCGACGAGCCGCCGCGGTCGAAGAAGTGGTCGTCGCGCCCGACCGCGTCCTCGTCGACCCCGAGCAGCGGCGCCCACACCGCGGCGAGGCGGTGCTCGGTCGCCGTGCGCGGTGCCGCCCGGTCCGGCCCGCCGGTGCCGAGCTCGTCGGCGAGGGCGGTCAGCGCCTTGCGGTCGATCTTGCCGTTGCCCGTGAGCGGGAGCGTCTCGCGGTGGTGCAGCACCGCCGGGACCATGTAGCCCGGCAGCGAGGCGCCGAGGGTCGCCCGCAGCGTCTCGGTCGCGATCGGTCGTGAGCCGCTGTAGAAGCCGACCAGCTGCTTGCCGCGGCCCGGGGCCTCGGAGACGACGACGGCGCCGTCGCGGACGCCCGGCACGCGCAGCAGGGCGTTCTCCACCTCGCCCATCTCGATCCGGAAGCCGGAGATCTTCACCTGGTGGTCGCGGCGGCCGAGGAAGTCGAGCTTGCCGTCGGGCAGCCACCGTCCGCGGTCACCGCTGCGGTAGAGCCGCTCGCCGGGGCGCCGCGGGTCGGGGACGAACGCCCGCGCCGTCCTCTCGGGGTCGTTGACGTAGCCGCGACCGACGCAGACGCCCGAGAAGACGATCTCCCCGGGGGCGCCGAGCGGCACCGGGGACAGGTGCTCGTCGACGACGCGGACACCGACGTTGGCCACGGCCGGCCCGAGCGGGACCCGCTCGTGGTCGGGAACCCCGTGCAGGACCTCGTGGTTGGTGTCGTCCGAGGTCTCGGTGAGCCCGTAGGCGTTGACCAGCGGGATGTCGGGACGCACCGCGAACCACCGGGCGACGAGCTCCTTCTTCAGGGCCTCGCCGGTCACCGCGACGCAGCGCAGGTCGGGCAGGTCGACCGGGTGCTCCTCGAGGAAGGAGACGACGACGTCGAGGTAGGAGGGGACGATCTGCAGCACGCCCACCCGGCGCCGCGCGACCAGGTCGACGAACCGGGGGACGTCGAGGACGATCTCCTGCTCGACGAGGAGGGTGGTGCCGCCCACCACCAGCGCCGACACCAGCTGCCACAGGGAGATGTCGAAGCACTGCGGCGCGGTCTGGGCGACGACGGTGCCCTCGGTGATCCCCAGGTCCTCGATCTTGACGAGGACGTGGTTGAGCATCCCCGCGTGCTCGCACATCGCGCCCTTCGGCTCGCCCGTGGACCCGGAGGTGAAGTAGAGGTAGGCGAGCTGGCCGGCCGTGACGGCCGGGCGGCCGCACGCAGGGTCGGCGGTGTGGTCCCCCGCGTGGCCATCGGCCAGCGCGTCCTCGACGAGCAGCCGCTGCACCCCGTCGAGGTCGTCCAGCGCCACGTCGAGGGTCTCTTTGCTCCCGTCCTCGGTGAGGACGAGGCGGCAGCCGGCGCGCCGGAGGACGGTGCCGATGCGGTCGGCGGGGAAGTGCGGCTCGATCGGCAGGTAGGCGCCGCCCGCCGCCATGACGCCCAGCACGGCGGCCGCCCAGCCGAGGGTGCGCTCGGTGACGACGGCGACGACGTCCTCGCGCCGCAGTCCGCGCGCCAGCAGGGCGCGCGCGACGCGGTCGACGCGGTCGTCGAGCTCCCCGTAGGTCCACCGGTCGGCTCCGCGCACGAGGGCGACGGCGTCCGGTCGGGCCCGCGCGCGGTCGCGGACGAGGTCGTGCAGACGGCGGTCGGGCCGGGGGACGCGCGGGCCCGCGAGGCCGTCGAGCTGCACCCGGAGCTCGGCGGGACCCACCAGGCCGTAGCGGGTGGGAGCCGCGTCGGGATCGCCGACGAGCTGGCGCAGTGCGGTGAGGTGGTAGCCCGCGATGCGGGCCGCGGCGTCGGCGTCGAGCACGTCCGCGCGGTGGCGCACGCGCAGCACACCCCCGATCGGGCCGGCGACCCGCAGCAGGGTGCGGTCGTCGAGGTCGGCATCGCCGCCGGTGGGGTCCAGCACGCTCTCGGGCCACCCGCCCGCGAGCTCGGGATCACGGCGCAGCTCGTCGAGCGCCTCGGCGTCGCGGTCCCGCGCGTCGGCGGCTGCCGCGCCGGCGGCGGCCATGAGCTCCCGCCAGGACACCACGGTGACGTCGAGACGGCAGGGCCGCGGGGGAGCGCCCGCCGTGGGGGCGAGCCCGGTGACGACCTCGTCCTCACCGGTCAGAGCGGCGAGCACGCGGGCGTGGGCGGCCAGCACCACGGCCTCGACGGGCACCCCGGCCGCCGCCGCGAGGTGGCGCACCCCCTCCGCGAGGTCGTCGGGGACCGCCGCGACGTGCACCGCGGTCGAGGCGACGGGATCGCGGCTCCATCGGGGCAGGCGCTCGGTGCCACGGGCCAGGACACCTCGCCAGTGGGTGCGGTCGATCTGCGTCGTCATGCCCGTCCCTCCGTCCTCGCGGCCGCGGGGGCCCGGTAGCCCACCGTCTGGGTCTCGGCCATCTCGCGCGCCGGGTTGCCGCCCCACCGCTCGCCCGGGGGGACCTCCTCGCCCTTCATGAGGAAGGAGTCCGTGGCGAGGACCGCGCCGTCGCCGATCGTCGTGCCGTAGTGGATGAAGGCGCCGACACCGAAGGTGGCGCGCGCCCCGATCACGATGTGCTCGGACTTGAAGGCGCCGTCCTCCTGCGAGTGGCACTGCAGCACGACGCCCTCGTTGAACGTGCACTCGTCGCCGATGGTGGTGAAGGCGCGCTCGGTGAGGCTTGCGCCGTCGTCGAACACACGAGCGCCGATGCGGACGCCGAGCATCCGCCAGACCAGGTTCTTGTAGGGCGTGCCGTTGAACAGCGCCACCCAGGTGGGCAGGGCGACCTTCCAGTACCGCTCGTGGCGCCAGAAGTCGGGGTCGTAGATCGAGCGGCCCTCCGGGGCCCGGCACATCAGCGGCCTCACGCTGCGCTCGACCAGCACCAGGCACAGCGTCCCCAGCACGAAGATCAACAACTGCCCGGCGAGCATCTCCAGGGCTCCGACCTTGACGGGCACCGACGCGACGCACGCCACGAGCGCCGCCATGACGAGGACGAGCCACCACCCGACGAGCAGGTACAGCGCCATCGTCACCGCGTTGTGCCGGTTCTTGGCCGACAGGCCCCGGGCGAGCTCCTCGGGGGCGAGGTCGAGGGCGCTGTCGCGGGCGACCGTGCGCGGGATCTCGAAGCTCGGCGAGCCCAGGAGCCCGACGCCCTCACGCACCGGGCCGTCGACCGGGATCATCACCTTCGTCCCGAGCAGGCAGTCGTCACCGGTCCGGCCCTGCACGGGGTAGTGGATCCGGTTGCCGAGGAAGTTGCGCGCGCCGATCGCCGTGGGCGAGACCCGGAACGACGTGGCGGACAGGTCCGCGTTCATCACCGAGAGGCCGTCCGCGACGACGGTGCCGCTGCCGACCCGGGTGAGGAACGGGTTCTCGTGCTTGTTCAGCATCCCGAAGTTCGACCCGGTCTGCACCAGGGGCCGCATCCGGTAGCCGACCCGGCCGAGGTAATGGGCGATGGCCGAGCTGTCGCCGAACAGGTAGGTGAAGGCCGGGACGTTGCTCAGCGCGGCGACCGTGCGGTGCTGCCAGAAGCGCAGGCCGTAGAGGGGATACACGCGGTCGGCGCGGAGCCCGAGCGCGAACAGCCGGGGCAGCGTGGTCACCAGCAGCAGGCCCACGAGCAGGAGCCCGAAGACCATGATCACCGAGACGATGCCGGTCTCGATCCAGAACAGCCGGTTGGTCAGCGTTCCGGGTCCGGGCTCGATGAGGACCCGGAGCTGGGGGATCTCCAGGATCAGCAGTGCCGAGAGGCCGGCGGCAACGGGCAGCACCACGGCGAGCAGGACGGCGAGGGTGACCAGCGAGTAGAGGACCTTGCGCAGCGCCCCGCAGCGCATCGGCGGGACCCTCGGATAGGTCGTGTCGGTGGGCCGGGCGGGCGAGCCATGCCAGGTCGTCCCGGCGGGTACGGCCTGCCCCCGGTGCAGCGTGGAGCTGTGACCCACCGTCGCGCCGTCGCCGACGGCCGTGTCGATGTCGAGCACGACGTTCTCGCCGACCAGCGCGTCGCGCCCGATGGTGACCGGCCCGGTCTGGATGCGGCCGTCGTGCGCCCGGTAGCACGAGAGGTAGGTGTCCTTGCGGACGACCGCGCCGGTGCCCACGGTCAGCAGGTCGGTGCAGACCGGCACGTGCCCGGTGAGCAGCACCGTGCCCCGGCCGATGCGGGCGCCCAGCGCGCGGAGGTAGAGCGGGAAGAGGGGGGTCCCGGCGAAGAGCACCAGCGGGTTGGAGCGCACGAGGATCTTGACGATCCACAGCCGCAGGTAGGTCGCGCCCCAGACCGGGAACTCGCGGGGCCGCCAGCGCCCGATGATCAGCCACTTCAGCGCGATCGGGAGCACCGACAGGGCGGTGAAGGCGAAGGCGCCGACGGCGACCGACCGCAGGTAGAGGTGGAGCTCGTCCGGAGCGGCCGCGAGCCACTCGAAGGCCCAGGTGACGATGATCGCCGCGACGTAGGTGTACCCGAGGAAGAACAGCAGCTGCGCGGCGCCGCACAGGACGTAGGCGAGCCGCCCGGCCCGGGGGACGGGCGCCGCGGCCGGCGGGGGCGCGGGAGGCACTGGCACCAGGGCGGCCGAGGGCCGTGGTGCGGGGACGGTTGTGTCGGCCGGTGCGGGGGTGGGGGCGAGGGCGGTGGCCAGGGCGGTGAGGGTGGGGTGGGTGTAGACGTCCTGCATGGCGACCGACGGCAGGTCGGGGTGTTTGCGGACCCGGGCGCAGAAGCGGGCCATGACCATGGAGTCGGCGCCGAGGTCGTCGAAGACGTGGGCGTCGGGGTCGACGTGGTCGCGTTCGAGGACGCCGGCGAGGACCTCGCCCAGCTGCGCCCGGAGGCGTGCAGGCGCGGCGTCGGCCGGGGCGGGGGCCAGCGCGGGTGCGGGGGCGAGGGCGGTGGCCAGGGCGGTGAGGGTGGGGTGGGTGTAGACGTCCTGCATCGCGATCGAGGGCAGGTCGGGGTGTTTGCGGACCCGGGCGCAGAAGCGGGCCATGACCATGGAGTCGGCGCCGAGGTCGTCGAAGACGTGGGCGTCGGGGTCGACGTGGTCGCGTTCGAGGACGCCGGCGAGGACCTCGCCGAGCTGCACCCGGAGGTGCTCGGATGCCGGTGTGGGAAGCGGCCGGACGGTCGAGGCCGGACGTGAGGACAGCGGTACCAGCACCCGCGGGCGTGGCGCCGGAACGATCGGTAGCCGTTCGGTCGGGGGGTCGGGGACGGCGATGGCCGTCGTGACCGCGTCGAGGGCCACGGTGCGCGCGTCGCCACCCGGCGGCGGACCGGGCGGGGCCGCCGCCGGGCGCACCGCCCCGGCGCCCGGCGCCGACACCGCCCGATGCCGCCCCGCCGAGGGGGCGAACGTCATGGAGCGGAGCGGTCGGGTGCGTCCGTCGGTGCCGGCGCGTGGGGTCTGCACCGGAGGTGTCATCAGCCGTGTCCTCGGCGTCGATCAGGCCGGCCGGGCATCGGCGAGCGGCGCCGGCGGCGCGAGCACCCCGTCGCCGTAGTTCTCGATCAGCCAGGAGGGGGAGTAGACGGTGTCGAGGTAGCGCTCCCCGAGGTCGGGCGCGATCGCGACCGCGGTGAGGTCGGGCGCGCCGTGACGTTCCAGCCATGCCGTGGCGCCGCTGACGACGGTGCCGGTCGAGCCGCCGAACAGGAAGCCGCGCTGCGCGAGCTGGTGGCAGGCGCGCACGGTGTCCTCCTCCTCGACCCGGACGACGTCGTCGACGAGGGACGCGTCGAGCTGCGGGGGGTGCACGCTCATGCCGAGTCCGGGGATGAGCCGCCGACCCGAGGGGCCCCCGAAGCTGACCGACCCCACCGCGTCCACGGCGACGATGCGCACCGCTCGGTTCCACCGACGGAACCACCGCGCGCAACCCATCAGCGTGCCGGTCGTGCCCGCCCCGATGAACACGACGTCGAGGTCCGGGAACTGGCGGGCGATCGCCGGTGCCGTCGTGCGGTGGTGGGCCTTCCAGTTGTTCGGGTTGGCGTACTGGTCGAGCCAGACGTAGCGGGCGCTGGAGGCGCAGAGCCGGCGGATGTGGTCGAGCCGAGCACCGAGGAAACCGCCGGTGGGGTGCGGCTCGGTCACCGTGTGCACGCCGCTGCCCAGGGTCTGGATGAGGCGCCGGGTCGTGGCGTTGCATCGTGGGTCGGTCACGCAGAGGAATCGGTAGCCCTTGCTCGCCGCCACCATGGCCAGAGCCACGCCGAGGTTCCCCGAGGACGACTCCACCAGGATCGACCACTGGTTGAGGAGCCCGTCGCGCTCGGCGGCCTCGACCATGCCGATGGCCGCCTTCAACTTGATGGACCCGGCGAAGTTGAATCCCTCGCACTTGAGGAAAAGCGTGTGGCCGGTCGCGCCGCGGAGGTCGACGAACAGGTCGTCCTCGTTGTACTGGAGGGGGTCGGAAATGATGGTCACGCTGGATGCCCCCCATTGGGATCAGGTGCGCGCCGAGCGCGTGCGACTGTCGGCCGGTCCGCCACGAACGGCATCGATGCCCGTCGAGAATTCCCCTCTCGCCGTGCACGGGCAGGAATGCCCCTACCCTCCCGCTCTCCGTCGAGAGCCCGTGCTCCGCGAGGAATCCCCCTCCGCCGGTCGGTACGTGGTGCCGCCGGAGGATGTCGGTGCCGATCTCGCGGGCGTCTGTCCGCCCGTGTGCTGCAGTTCACCGGAGCCCGGTTCGCTGTTACTCCTCGGAGCGGGATCTCCGACGAGATTCACTCGTTCGGAGTAGAAGAGGCCAGGACGGTCTAGGCCTTCTGAGGCGGGTCGGGTCGCCGGTGGGGCGCGTGGAGTAACCGTCCGTCACGTCGAGCGACAGCGGCTCGATCACCGCGAGCGGAGGCGGCGCACGGTCCTCTCCGATCATCCACGGGAGGCGCGGGGCCCCCGCGTTGCGACGTTTCGGGACCTTCGACCCTGGTGCGAGCACACGGGATCGGGGCGCAAGTCGACGATTCGTGGAGGCAGGGCTCGGTGCGGTAACGAATCCTTGTCGGCCGCCGACCAACGGGGCACGCTCGGTGCTTCTCCCCGCTCGGAGGCGGGATGCCCGCGACGGCTCGACGGAGGGGCGTCCACGGAGCGGCGAGATCGACGGGGGAGAGCGGGGGAGAGCGCGGGGGCCGGAGCGTGACAGGGGGAGACCGTGGTGATCGACGACCTCGACGCTGTCGCGGAAGAGGCGTCTCGGGGCGGCCGCCGGCCGCTCGAGGAATTGCTCGCCGCCTTGACGCCGATCGTCGAGCGATATTGCCGGGCACGACTCGGGGGCCGTGAGCGACCGACGATGTCGTCGGCGGACCTGGCCCAGGACGTGTTGCTCTCCGTGATCACAGCACTACCGCGATGGCGCCGGGCCGACGGCCCGTTCCTCGGCTTCGTCTACGGGATCGCGGGCCACAAGGTGGCCAACGCGTTCCGGACGATGGGACGGGACCGCAGCGCGGCGACCTCCGACGTGCCCGAACTCCTCGAGACCGCGGAGCGCGCTTCCGGGCCGGAGGAGATGGCGATCGGGGCGTGGACCCGCCACCGGCTGTACGGGCTCCTCGAGCGACTGCCCGACCGGCAGCGCGAGGTTCTCGCCCTGCGCACGGTGATCGGTCTGAGCGTCGAGGAGGTCGCGGACGCCACGGGTAGCACGCCGGGAGCGGTGCGGATCGCGCAGCACCGGGCCCTGAGCAGCCTGCGTCAGATGCTGGCGATCGACGTCGCCGCCCGGCGCCCGCGGACCGAGCGGGCCGCCCCCGGGCACGACCAGGCGCCGTCGTGGACCGCAACGTGCTCGGGCGGGTCGGGATGACGGCAGCCGAGGGCAGGGGACGCGGCGTCGCCGACGGCTCCGGGACCTCCGGCTCCGCCCCGGGCGGTGAGGAGCGGTGCCCGGGTGGGTCGTGCGGGGACGGCTCCTGTGCCGAGGCACTCGCGGCCGACGACGCCCTCCTCGAGCGCGTCGCCCGGGGCACCCACGCGGTCGAGGAGCCAGTGGCCGACGACCTCGACGAGGAGGTCGAACGGGAGCTGGCCGCGGTCCTGAACACCTGGCGGGGATCCGTGCGACGGCACCCCGAGACGTGGTCGGTGGACGTCGACCGCGCGATGGTGCTCGTGGACCGGGCACGGTCGACCGCGTCCGGCACGCGGCGGCACCGTCTCCGCGCGCCCCTGGTCGCCGCCGCGGTCGCGGCCCTGGTGGCGGTGACCGTGTGGTCCACGCCGGGGCCGTCGACCCAGGACGCCGACGACGTCGTGCTGGCGGCCTCGGCCGATCTCGATCAGGCGTCGGCGGCCCTGGACCGCGGGGACGTGGCCCGGGCGCGGAGCGCGCTGGACCGGGCCGACCAGCACCTGCAGACCGCTGACGAGAGCCGGGCCGCCCGTCTCGCGCGGGAGCGCTGGCGAGCGGTGCACGAGCAGGTGGATTCCGGACCGTCGGCCCGGGCGACGACACGGTCGTCGGAGCGGCGGGCGGCCAGGAACACGACGTCCTCCACGACGACGGGCACGGCCGCCACCCAGGGCGCGGCGGCGGGGACGGCGGAGACGTCGTCGCGGGCCCACCGACCCCCGGCGTCGCCGCGCCGGCCCGACCGGGAGGACGCCTCGCGGCCCACGGCGCCCGAGACGGCGCCGAGGACCTCGCCGAACACCACGCCGAACACCCCGTCGACCGACCTCCGGCGACCGGCGTCAGCGCCGGTCCGCGACGTCCCCGAGCGGTCTGCGCGTGACCGCGACGAGCGGGACCGGAGCAGCCGCGAACGGCCCGAACGCGTTCAGCCTGAGCGCCACCGACCCGACAACGGCCAGGTGGAGCGCGACCGGTCCGAGCGGGTTCAGCCTGACCGCCACCGGTCCGAACGGGTTCAGCCCGACCCTGAACGGTCCGAACGTGTTCAGCCCGACCGCCACCGGTCCGAACGGGTTCAGCCCGACCCTGACCGGTCCGAGCGGGTTCAGCCCGACCGCGACCGGTCCGAGCGGGTCCATCCTGACCGCGACCGGTCCGAGCGGGTCCATCCTGACCGCGACCGGTCCGAGCGGGTTCAGCCCGACCCTGACCGGTCCGAGCGGGTTCAGCCCCAGCGCGCCCAGCCCGACCGCGACCACGGCACGGCCCGCCGGTCGGGGCCCGGCCACGTCGCCGACCCGCCTTCCGACCATCCGGTGGGTGGCACACCGGCTCCTCCGGGTCCACGCACCGAGGACCGGGACGGGCGACACGGCGAGAAGGGGCTCCAACAGCGCCGCCCGGACGACCGTGAGCATCGTCAGGATCGTGCCCAGCAGGACCGCCACGGCGACCACGAGGACGACGACCACGACGACGAGGACGAGGACGACGACGAGGACGACGACGAGGACGACGACGAGGACGACGACGAGGACGACTGACCGCCACGGAGCCGACACCGGGGCGCGGCGCACGCCGCGGCCACCGTGGCGTCCAGAACGGTCGCGTCCCACCGGCCTACGCTGGGACCGTGACCACCAGGGTGGCGGCGCTGTACACGGCGCCTGCGCGGAAGGCCCCGATGGTCGCGGTGGAGTCGATCGAGGCCGAGGCCGGCTCGGGGATCGTGGGCGACCGCCACCACGGCAGCCGTCACCGCCACGTCTCGGTGCAGAGCCGCGACGAGCTCGCCGCCGCCACCGCGGCCCGCGGGGCGCCGGTGCCCGAGGAGCTGACCCGGCGCAACCTCACCCTCGACCACGGGGCGGTACCCACGATTCCCGGCGCCCGCCTCGTGGTCGGCGACGTCGTGCTCGAGGTGGTCCGCCGGGCCGCGCCGTGTCGGGTGATGGACACCGAGATCGGTCCCGGCGCCGCGCGGGCGATGCACGAGCGCGGCGGCGCGATCTGCCGGGTGCTCAGCTCGGGGACGATCGCCGTGGGCGACGCGGTGGAGCTGCCGGGCTGATCACCGCGACGGTCCGGCGCAGGGGCCGACCGTCGCGGCGACGCCGTCGTGGTCCGAACCCGGCAGCGGGAACCGGCGAGCCCCGTCGCCGCACCAGCCGGGGCCGACGAGCAGGTGGTCGATGCGCAGGAGCAGCAGCCGCCACTGCGTCACCGACGTCGGCCCCGCCCACCCGGCACGCATCGCGTCGGTCAGCCCGACCTCGTCGGCGAGCAGCCGGTAGTCGCGGGCGCGGTCGGTGGAGTTGAGGTCGCCGGCCACGACGACGGGACCGCGCTCGCGCGCGACGCGCGCCGCGACCTCCTCGACGAGACGGTGGTGCTCGGCCGGCGTGGCCTGGTAGCTGCCGCGGCCGGTCCACCAGGGCCGCGGCACGTGCAGGGCGTAGAGCACGAACGGCGTCGGCCCCTCGACCGCCACGCGCATCCCGCGCAGGTCCGGCCCGGGCCGTTCGAGCAGCCGGACGGGGACGCGGCTGTACACCCCGACGGCCGGGGCGCCGAGCGAGGACACGTGGAACGGGTACGCCGCGGCCACCGCGCGGTCGACGCCGGGGCCGTTCTCCACGACGACGAGCACGTCGGCGGACGCCCCCACCAGCGCGGGCACCGTCGAGGGCAGGCCGGTCACGTTGGCGCTCGCGACGGTCAGGGCCGCGCCCGGGCGCACCGCCCCCGCGTCGGCGGGCGTCCACGGCCCGACCACCGCCATCGCGGCCGCCAGCACCGCGGACACGGCCGAGGGCACGCCACGTCGCCGCCCGCGCACGACCGCGGTGGCCGCCGCGGCGAGTGCGATCACCGGCAGGAGGATCGCGAGGACGTCGCCGACGAGGCCGAGCGGGTCGCGCAGCGGGAACCACAGCCAGGGCAGCACCGCGAGCAGCGCCCAGAGCCACGGCGCGGCCCCCGTCCGGCGGCGTGGCGGCGGAGCGACGGTGTCCCGCTCCACGTCTCGGCCCTCCCCGGCGCTGCCCGGGTCGACGGTAGCGAGCCGGATGACGCGGCGCCGCACGACGATCGTGCGCGGGCGACTCGGCCGCCGACAGCGGATCGCAAGGCGGGGTCGGGACCGGGTCGGGTACCCGAGGGACTCGTGCACACGTCGCGCCTCCTCGATACGGGGCGGGTGCGCCACGGCCGGCCGTGCCCGTGTGCCTGCCCCCGGCGTGCCGTCGCCGTGGTGGAGGGGTTGCATTCGAGGAGGGAGGCCCCGAGTGAGACGCGCGCTCGTCCGCCTGGGGGTCGCGCTGCTGACCGCTCTGGTGCTGCTCGTCGCGTACGGGCTGCTGGTGGAACCGCGCCTCGTGCGGGACGAGGAGCGGTTCCCGGTCGATCTGCCCCGGCTGCCCGCCGACGCGCCGAGCCGGACCGTCGCCGTGTTCTCCGACCTGCAGGTCGGGATGTGGTTCGCCAACACCGGGATGGTCGAGGACATCGTCGAGCGGGTGGTCGAGGAGCGTCCGAGCGCGGCGCTGATCGGCGGTGACTTCGTCTACAGCCACGATCCCGTCCCGGCGGAGCAGGTGGACCGAGCCGTCGACCTGGTGGCACCGCTCACCGCGGCCGGGATCCCGACCTTCGCGGTCCTGGGCAACCACGACTACGCCGTGGGCGCGGTGGACGAGCTCGTCGTCGGCCTCGAGAGCATCGGCGTGCGGGTCCTGCGCAACGAGGCGGCGCCCGTCCCCGGTACCGGCGCCGGCGCCGCTGCCCTGCACGTCGTGGGGCTGGGCCCGGCCCGGCCGGACCGGACGGACGTGGCGGCGGCGCTGGCCCAGCTCCCGAACGGTGCGCCGAGGGTGGTGCTCGCGCACAACCCGACGTCGTTCCCGCAGCTGCCCGCGGACAGTGCGCCGCTGGCCGTGGCCGGACACACCCATTGCGGTCAGGTCGCCGTCCCGTTCACCCCGGAGTGGTCGTTCCTCGAGCTCACCGCCGAGGAGCGCTACGTCGTCGACGGGTGGGCTCCGCCCGGGTACGGCGCCGTGGGGAACCGGCTCCACGTCAACTGCGGCATCGGGTTCAGCGTCGCCCCGATACGGATCGCGGCACCGCCGCAGCTGGTGCTCTTCGACCTGCAGCCCACCACGCGGGGCTCGCCGTGACCGGCGGGCGCCGGGGCTTCGTGGTCGACAGCGTCGTCGGACTCGCGGCGCTGCTGATGGGCGGGGTGGTGTTCGCGCTCCTGGTGGCGCTGGTGCAGGCCGAGTCGATGCTGGTCACCCTCGACCGGTACGTCGCCGCGGAGCTGAACGCGATCGTGTCGGGGAGCCCGTTCCTCCGATCGGTCCTCGGACTGATCACCGACCTCGGCGGGTCCCCAGCGAGCTGGGTGGTCCTCACCGCGCTGTCGGTCGCCCTGTGGTGGCGCCGCCGGCGCCGCCTCGCCCTCTACGTCGTCGTGACCGGGCTCGGGCTGCTGGTGCTCAACCCCGGGGTGAAGGAGCTGGTCGGGCGCCTGCGGCCGGTGGTGGAGGAGCCGGTCGCGACGGCGCCGGGTCCGAGCTTCCCGAGCGGTCACGCCCTCGGGTCGCTCGTGACCTACGGTGTCGCGCTCCTGGTCCTGCTGCCGGCGATACCGCAGCGGTGGCGGCGGCCGGCGATCGCGGGCGCGGCGTCCCTCGTCGTGCTCATCGGCTTCACCCGCGTCGCGCTGGGCGTCCACTTCCTGAGCGACGTCGTCGGCGGGTGGCTCCTCGGGCTGGGCTGGCTTGCGATCACCACGACCGCGTTCCGCGCCGGGCCCGGAGCCGGCCCGCGGTCGGCGCCCCCGCTCCCGCACGGCCTCGAGCCGCGAGCGGCCCCGGATCTCGTGCCCGTCCCGGACGACCGACCGTCCTTCACGGACCCGGTGCGGCGTGCCGCCGCGCTGGTGGTCGCCTGGGTGCTGCTGTGGGGGCTGCTGCTCGGCGCCGGCGCCGTGGTCACCCAGGCCTTCCCCGCCCCGGCCGACCGGGTCGACAGCGCCGTCGTGCGGTGGATGGTCGAGCACCGCACGTCGCCCGTGACCGTCGTGGCCACGACGGTGGGGAAGCTCGGCAGCACCGGCGTCGTGATCAGCGTCGCCGTGTTCGTCGCCGTGGTGGCCGTCGGGATCACGCGCCGCCGGCGGCCGGTGCTGTTCCTCGGGGTCGTGCTCGTCGGGGAGGTCGCCCTGTTCCTCGCCACGGCGTCGATCATCGGCCGTTCCCGTCCGCCGGTCCCGCAGCTCGGACCGGAGCTCCCGCCCACCTCGAGCTTCCCGTCCGGTCACGTCTCCGCCGCGGCCAGCCTCTACGGGGCCACCGCCGTGCTCGTGCTGACCTGGGCCCGGAGGTGGTGGCGATGGCTCGTGGTGGCCACGGCGGCGCTCGTCGCGGTGCTGGTCGCGCTGGCCCGCCTCTACTTCGGGGTGCACTACCCGAGCGACGTGCTCGCCAGCGGGCTCCTCGCGGTGCCCTGGCTGCTGGCCTGCTGGTACGTGCTGCGGCCGGAGGCGGCGCGAGGTCGGCCACACGGTGTCCGAGGGGGGACTTGAACCCCCACGCCCTACTCGGGCACTAGCACCTCAAGCTAGCGCGTCTGCCATTCCGCCACTCGGACTTGCCGGTGTCGAGAGTAGAGGATGCCGGTGGCGGTCCGGACACCGGGGACCGATCACGGTTCGGGAGCGGAGCGTTCGACCGCGACGGCCAGGTCCTCGAGGTCCCGGGCGAGCGCGCGCCGCACCATGTGGTTGCCCACCGGCCCCATGAGGGCCGACAGCACGCGGGACGGCCCGGACGTCCCGCGGCGGCTGGCAGGATGCGGCGCATGGGTCGTGCCGAAGACGAGGTCGTGACGCTGACCAGCGAGCTCATCCAGATCGACAGCCAGAACACGGGAGACCTCGCGACGACCACCGGCGAGGCCGAGGCGGCCGCGTACGTGGACGCGAAGCTGCGGGAGGTCGGCTACGAGACCGAGGTGATCGAGTCCGGGGCCCCGGGTCGGCACAACGTCTTCGCGCGGCTGAAGGGCGCCGATCCGGACCGTCCCGCGCTGCTCGTGCACGGCCACCTCGACGTCGTCCCGTTCGACGCCGGCGAGTGGTCGGTCCACCCGCTGTCCGGGTCGGTCCAGGACGACTACGTCTGGGGCCGGGGTGCGGTGGACATGAAGGACATGGACGCGATGATCCTGGCGTTGGCCCGCCAGTTCGCCGCCGAGGGCACCGTGCCGCCGCGGGACCTCGTGTTCGCGTTCCTCGCCGACGAGGAGGCCGGCGGCACCTACGGCTCCCACTGGCTCGCCGAGCACCGCCCCGACCTGTTCGAGGGCTGCACCGAGGCGCTCGGCGAGGTCGGCGGCTTCTCGCTGACCCTCGGCGAGGACGTCCGCGTCTACCCGGTGATGACCGCGGAGAAGTCGATCGCCTGGATGAAGCTCCGGGTGCGCTCGCGCCCCGGCCACGGCTCGATGGTGCACGACGAGAACGCCGTGACGATCCTCGCCGAGGCCGTCGCGCGGCTGGGCCGCCACCGCTTCCCGCTGGTGCTCACCGAGTCCGTGCAGGGCTTCTTCGACGAGGTCACGGCGCTGACCGGCATCGCGTTCCCCACCGACTCCTCCGCCGCGCTCGACTCGGCGGTGGCCAAGCTCGGCGGGGTCGCCCGGGTCGTCGGCGCGACCACCCGCGACACCGCCAACCCGACGATGCTGCAGGCCGGCTACAAGGCCAACGTCATCCCGTCACTGGCCGAGGCCACGATCGACTGCCGCGTGCTGCCCGGCCGCCAGGAGGCGTTCGAGCGCGAGCTCGACGAGCTGCTCGGCCCCGACGTCGAGCGCGAGTGGATCCGCAACCTCGAGGCCGTCGAGACCCCGTTCTCCGGCGAGCTCGTCGACGTCATCACCCGCGCCGTGCAGGAGGAGGACCCGCAGGCCCACACGCTGCCCTACATGATGTCGGGCGGCACCGACGCGAAGGCGTTCGTCAAGCTCGGGATGCGCTGCTTCGGCTTCGCCCCGCTGCGCCTGCCCCCCGACCTCGACTTCACCGCGCTCTTCCACGGCATCGACGAGCGGGTGCCGGTGGACGCGCTGCACTTCGGCACCCGGGTGCTCGAGCGCATCCTGCTGCGGGCCTGATGCGCGCCTGGCGTGTGCCCGCGTACGGCCCGTTCGACGAGGTCCTCGAGGTGGCCGATGTGCGGCGCCCGGAGCCGGGGGAGGGACAGACCCGCGTGCGGGTGGAGGCGGCCGCCCTGAACTTCGCCGACATCCTCTACTGCTCCGGCGAGTACCAGGACCGCATCCCGCCGCCGTTCACGCCCGGGCTCGAGGTGGCGGGCGTGACCGAGGACGGCCGGCGGGTCTTCGGGCCCGTGGTGATGCCGCACGGCGGCTTCGCCGAGGAGGCGGTGCTCTCGACGACCTGGCCGTGGCCCGAGGGCATGACCGCCGCGCAGGCCGCCGGCTTCTTCGTCGCCTACCAGACCGGCTGGTGCGCGCTGCACCACCGCACGACGCTCTCGCCCGGGGAGACCCTGCTCGTGCTGGCCGCGGCGGGCGGGGTCGGCGCGGCCGCGGTGCAGCTGGGCCGGGCGGCGGGCGCGCGCGTGATCGCGGTGGTCGGCGACGAGGAGAAGGCCGCCGTGGCGCGCGGCCTCGGCGCCGACGAGGTGCTGGTCCAGCCCGAGGACCTCGTGACGGCGGTGCGGGAGCTGACCGACGGCCACGGGGCCGACGTCGTCTACGACCCGGTGGGCGGCGACTCCTTCGACGCCGCGCGGCGGGTCGTGGCGTGGGAGGGCCGGCTGTTGGTGATCGGCTTCGCGGGCGGGCGGATCGCGCACGCGCCGACCAACCACGCGCTGGTGAAGAACTACGCCGTGATCGGGGTGCACTGGGCGGTCTACCGGCAGCGGGCGCCCGAGCTCGTCGCGGCGTGGCAGCGCGAGCTGGAGGCGTGGGCGCGGCGGGCGATCGACCCGCTGGTCGGGGCCGAGTACGCCTTCGACGACCTGCCCGCGGCGCTCACCGAGCTGGCCGCGCGGCGCACGACCGGCCGTGTGGTGCTGCGCGCGCCTTAGGTGGCGAGGCCGGCGACCAGCGAGCGGGAGAGCCTGCGGCGCAGCCACACCTTCCGCGTGCCGTCGGCGTAGAGCAGCGTGCGGGCGAGCTCCCAGCCGCCGAACTCGGCGCGGATGCCGAGCTGGACCGTGGCCGAGATGCGGGTGATGTCCGGGGGGAGGCGGACGGGCTGGTACTCCCAGTCTCCGTCCACCACGGGTGCGCCGACGGCCGCACCCCCGTCGTGGGCACCAGCGTCGTTCACGAGCCGACCACCTCCGGGACAGCTGCAGGAAGCCAGAGCCACCGTACGCAGACGGGTGCGCTCCGCGCACGTGAGCAGTGAGAAGTGCCGGAGCACCAATTTCTGCTCACGTGCGCGGAGCGCACCTCACTCCCAGGGCGGGAGGTCGGGCTCCTCGGGCTCGTCGTCCGGGGTGGTGGGGGAGCTCACGTCGTCGAGCGCGCCCCGGATCGCCGGTGGCAGGACGAGCTCCTCGGCGGCCAGCGACCCCAGCAGCTGGGCCCCGTCGCGGGCCCCGACGACCGGCGCGACCACCCCGGGCCGGTCGCGGACCCACGCCAGCGCGACGGCCAGCGGCGAGGTGCCGAGCCCGTGGGCGGCGGTCACGACGGCCTGCACGATGCGGGCGGTGCGCTCGGTGCGGTGCCGCCCGACGTAGCCCGCGAGGTGGGCCGAGGCGCCGCGGGAATCGGCGGGCACGCCCTCGCGGTACTTGCCGGTGAGCACGCCGCGCCCCAGCGGGCCCCAGGGCAGCAGCCCCAGCCCGTGGTGCTCGGCGGCCGGCAGCACCTCGGCCTCCACCGACCGGTCGAGCAGCGAGTACTCCGACTGCACCGACACCAGCGGCAGCGAGGTCACGCTCTGCCGCACGGCGGCCGAGGCCACCTGCCAGCCCGCGTAGTTGGCGACCCCGGCGTAGCGGGCGCGCCCGGTGGTCAGCGCCACGTCGACCGCGGCGAGGGTCTCGTCGAGGGGCACGTCGTCGTCCCAGGCGTGCAGCTGCCAGAGGTCGACGTAGTCGGTCTCGAGCCGGTCGAGCGAGGCGTCCAGCGCCGCGAGCAGCGCCGCCCGTGACGCGCCGCCGCCGAACGGCCCGTCCTCCCGGCGCGCGCCGGCCTTGGTGGCCACCACGACCTCGCTGCGCGGGATGACGTCGTCGAACAGCCCGCCCAGGATCCGCTCGGCCTCGCCGGCGGCGTAGACGTCGGCGGTGTCGACCAGTGTGCCGCCGGCGTCGAGGAACGCCAGCAGGGACGCGCCCGCCTCGTCGGCGTCGGTGTCGCGGCCCCAGCTCATGGTGCCCAGGGCCAGGCGGGAGACCCGCAGCCCGCTCGTGCCCAGGCGTCGCTGCTCCACGGCGCCCCACCTTACGAAGCGCTCACGGGCGGGAGCGCTCCGGGCACGGGGCGCCGGGTCACATGCCCGGTGTGGGCTACCGTCACGCGCCGTGCAGGGCGCTCCGATGGGCTGGCTCGAGGCGATCGTCCTCGGGATCGTGCAGGGACTCACCGAGTTCCTGCCGGTGTCCTCCTCGGCGCACCTGCGGATCACCTCGGCGTTCTTCTTCGGCAACGACGCCGGCGCGGCGTTCACCGCCGTCACCCAGCTCGGCACCGAGACCGCGGTGCTCATCTACTTCTTCTCCGACATCTGGCGCCTGCTGAAGGCCTGGTGCGTGGGCCTCGTCCGCCGCGAGGACCGCGGGTACGACTTCCGGCTCGCCTGGTACGTGATCCTCGGCTCACTCCCGATCGGCGTGCTCGGGCTGGCGTTCGAGGACGCGATCAAGGGCCCGGCCCGCAACCTCTACCTCAACGGCGCCGTGCTGGTGATCTTCGGTCTCATCCTGGCCGCCGCCGAGCGCTACGGCCGCCAGCGCCGCGGGCCCGATCAGCTCTCCCTGCGCGACGGCCTCGTCATGGGCTGCGCGCAGGCGATGGCGCTCATCCCGGGCGTCTCCCGCTCCGGCGGCACGATCACCGCCGGCCTCTTCCTGGGGCTCGAGCGGGCCGTCGCCGTGCGCTTCTCGTTCCTGCTGGCCCTGCCCGCGGTGTTCGCCTCCGGGCTGACCCAGATCCCCGACATCCTCGACCCGACCAGCGCGGACGTGCAGGGCGGCGTGGTGGTGTTCCCGAGCGTCGCACAGATGATCGTCGCCACCCTCGTCGCGTTCGTCCTCGGCTACGCCTCGATCGCGTGGCTGCTGCGCTTCGTCGAGAACCACACGATCTACGTGTTCGTCTGGTACCGGGTGCTGCTCGGCCTGATCGTCGTGCTCGCGGTCAGCAACGGTGTCGTTCCCGCCACGTAGGGTCGGCACCGTGACGACGGTGATCCTGCTGCGGCACGGGCGGTCGACGGCCAACACCTCGGGGGTGCTCGCCGGGCGCAGCCCCGGCGTGGGCATCGACGACCACGGGCGCGCGCAGGCCGAGAAGCTGGTCGACCGCCTGGCCGAGCTGCCCCTCGCCGCGGTCGTGACCTCGCCGCTGCAGCGCTGCCGCGAGACCCTCGCGCCGCTGCTCGACGCCCGCGGGCTCGAGCCGACCGTCGAGGACGACCTGTCCGAGGTCGACTACGGCGACTGGACGGGCCGCAAGCTCGGCGACCTGGGCAAGGAGGACCTCTGGAAGGTCGTCCAGGCCCACCCGTCGGCGGCGGTGTTCCCCGGAGGTGAGGGGCTGGCCGGCATGCAGGCCCGCGCCGTGGCCGCGATCCGGCGCCACGCCGCGCGCATCGGCGCCGAGCACGGCGAGCGCGCCCTGTGGGTCGCGTGCAGCCACGGCGACGTGATCAAGGCCGCGGTCGCCGACGCGCTCGGCCTGCACCTCGACTCGTTCCAGCGCATCGTCGTCGACCCGTGCTCGGTCAGCGTCATCAGCTACACGCCGACGCGGCCCTTCGTCGTGCGGGTCAACGACACCGGCGGCGACCTGTCCGCGCTGGTCCCGAAGCCGGAGAGCGAGGAGACGGCGGCCGACGGCGAGGCGGCGGACGGCGCCGGCGGCGACGACGCCGTGCCCGCGGCGGCCACCATCGGGGGGTCGACCGGCGTAGCATGAAGGGGCTGTCCGCGCCAGGTCCGCGCACGCCCGTGCGCACCGGTCCGGCGGCGCCCCGCCCGGAGTCCTACGATCGAGATGCCATGCCCAGGGTCATCCACGTCTTCCGTCAGCCCGACCGGTTCGTCGCCGGCACCGTCGGGCAGCCCGGCGAACGTTCGTTCTACCTCCAGGCCACCGAGCAGGCCCGCAAGGTGAGCGTGCTGCTGGAGAAGCAGCAGGTCTCCGTGCTCTCGGAGCGGATCGGCACCCTGCTCGAGGAGGTCTCCCGCCGTTTCGGCGCCGACGTGCCCACCACCGTGCCCGAGGACGAGGTCGACACCTCGCCGCTCGAGGTCCCGGTCGAGGAGGAGTTCCGCGTCGGCACCATGGGGCTCGGCTGGGACGCCGAGTCACGCAACGTCGTCGTCGAGCTCCTCGCGGTCACCGAGGAGGAGATCGACGAGTCGGTCGTGCTCGACGACACCGACGAGGGCCCCGACGCGCTGCGCGTGTTCCTCTCGCCGGCCGGCGCGCGGGCGTTCGCGACGCGCGCCGAGCGGGTCGTCTCGGCCGGTCGGCGCCTGTGCCCGCTGTGCACCCAGCCGCTCGACGCCGCGGGCCACGTCTGTCCCCGCCAGAACGGCTACCGCCGCGTGACGACCCCCGAGTAGGCGCGTGACCGAGACCCCGGACACGCTGGAGCTCCTCGTCCACGGCACCCTCGAGGTGCACGGACGCCTCACCGAGGCCTCCAACACCACGCTGCTGTGCGGCATCGCGGTGAACGGGGTCTCCGAGCTCTGCGTCTACAAGCCCGTACGCGGAGAGCGCCCCCTGTGGGACTTCCCGGACGGCACGCTCGCCGGGCGCGAGGTGGCGACGTACCTGGTCAGCCAGGCCGCTGGCTTCGACGTCGTCCCCCCGACGGTCCTGCGCGACGGCCCGTTCGGGCCGGGCATGGTGCAGCGCTGGATCGAGGTCGACGAGGAGCGCGAGCTCGTCGACATCGTCTCCCCGAAGAAGGTGGGCAAGGGCTGGCGGACGGTGCTGCGCGCCCGCGGCGCCGACGGCGACCCGGCGCTGCTCGTCCACGCCGACGACCCGGCGCTGTATCGGATGGCCACGCTCGACGTGGTGGTCAACAACGCCGACCGCAAGGGCGGGCACGTCCTCGCCGGCGCCGACGGCGGCGTCTACGGCGTCGACCACGGCATCTGCCTGCACCGCGAGGAGAAGCTGCGCACGGTGCTGTGGGGCTGGGTGGGCGAGCCGCTGCCGGAGGAGATCGTCGAGTGCCTGCGCCGGCTGCGCGCCGCGCTGTCACCGGGGCACCCGAGCGGACTGAACGACACCCTGCACGAGCACCTGACGCGCGCCGAGGTCTCGGCGCTGCGCTCGCGCACCGCCCGGCTGCTCGACGCGGGCGAGCTGCCGGCCCCCGGCGGACGCTGGCCGCCGATCCCGTGGCCCGCCTTCTGACCTGACCCCTGACCACGTGCGTGATCTTCGGCGCTATAGCTCAAAAGATCACGCACGATCCCCAGCCGAGGTGCTCCGCCCTGGTGTCCCGACGCCGTCACGCCCGTGATCCCCGCTGGCCGCGGGACTTCCACCACCGTCGCACCGCTGGGCTCCTCTCGCCCCGACAGGCCTGGGAGCTGCTGCGCTCGTTCCCCTCGCAGGCCGAGCGGAACGCCGCCCGGGTGCCCGTCACCCCGGCCGAGCCGCTGCCGCCCACCGGACCCGGGGGCATCGCCGTGACCTGGCTCGGCCATGCGTCGGCGCTGCTGCGCGTCGACGGGGTGACCCTGCTCGTCGACCCCGTGCTCGCGGGCGGCATCCCCGGCGCCCGCCGCCGCCTGACCCCGCCACCGCTGGCGCCGGAGCAGCTTCCCCCGCTCGACGCGGTGCTCATCAGCCACGACCACTACGATCACCTCGACGCGCCGACCCTGCGCCGCCTGCCGCGCGCCACGCCGGTGCTGGTCGGGGCGGGCAGCGCGCCGTGGTTCGTCCGGCGCGGGTTCACCGACGTCACCGAGCTCGACTGGTGGGAGTCGGTCCCGGTCGGCAGCACCCGGGTCGAGTTCGTCCCCGCCCACCACTGGTCGCGGCGCACCCCGTTCGACACCTGCCGGCGCCTCTGGGGCGGCTGGGTGGTCACCGCCGCCGACGGGCGCAGCGTGCTGCACGCCGGCGACACCGGCTACGGGCCCTTCCACGCCCGCGTCGGTGCCCGCCACCGCGACATCGCCGTCGCCCTGCTGCCGGTGGGCGCCTATGCGCCGCGGCGGCTGCTGCGCGGCGTCCACATGGACCCCGCCGAGGCCGTGCGTGCCGCCGCCGACCTCGGCGCCCGCCGCGTCGTCCCGGTGCACTGGGGGACCTTCGTGCTCTCCGGCGAGCCGATCCTCGAGCCGCTCGAGGGGGTCCGCGCCGCGTGGGCCCGCGCCGGCCGCGACCGCGACGACCTGTGGGACCTGCCCGTCGGCGGAACGGGGGTGCTGTGAGCACGTTGGGCGCCGCCCACCCCGTCGTCCCACCCCGCCGGTCGGGGCGGGCCCTGGTCGTCTTCGGCGTCGCGGTCCTCGCCTACGTCGCCGCGGTCCTCGGGCGCTCGTCGCTGGCCGCGACCGGCGTCGAGGCCGCGGAGCGCTTCACGGTCTCGTCCGGGGTCCTGTCGTTGCTCGCGGTCGTGCAGCTCGCCGTGTACGCGGCACTGCAGGTGCCGGCCGGGGTGCTCGCCGACCGCCTCGGGCCGCGCCGGCTCATCGCGGGCGGGGCGGTCCTCGTGGCCGTCGGGCAGGTGGTGCTCGCGCTCGCCGCGCCGTTCTGGCTCGCGGTGGCCGGGCGGATGCTCGTCGGCGCGGGCGACGCGGTGACCTTCGTCAGCGTCCTGCGCCTGATCCCGTCGTGGTTCCCGGCGCGCCGGGTGCCGGTGCTCAACCAGCTCGCGGGCATCCTCGGCCAGCTCGGCCAGGTGGTGTCCGCGGTGCCGCTGGCCGCGCTCGTGGTGGGGGCCGGCTGGACGCCGGCCTACCTCGCCGCGGGCGGGACGGCGGTGCTCGTGGCGGTGCTCGTGCTGGCGGTGGTGCGCGACGGTCCGGCGGGCGCGGCGGCGGTCTCCGCCCCGGCGATCGCGGGCGGGCTGGGCGCCGCGCTGCGCGAGCCGGGGGTGCGCCTGGCGTTCTGGTGCCACCTCGCGGCCCCGTTCCCCGGCAACGTGTTCGGGCTTCTCTGGGGCTTCCCGTTCCTCACCGGGGGCGAGGGCCTGGGTGCCGGCGCCGCCCGCTCCCTGCTCGCCCTGTACGTGGTGGCGGGCATCGCGATCGGCCCGCTGTTCGGGACCCTGGCCGGGCGGTGGCCGGCGCGGCGCGTGCGCCTCGTCGTCGGCAGCGTGCTGGCCCAGGCCACGACGTGGCTGGTGGTGCTCGCCTGGCCGGGGCCGGCGCCCGCGGCGCTGGTGGTGCTGCTCGTCGTCGTCCTGGGCGGGGGCGGCCCGGCCTCCCTCGTCGCCTTCGACATCGCCCGCGCCGCCGTCCCTCCCGAGCGCCTGGGCCGCGCGTCGGGCATCGTCAACGTCGGCGGTTTCGTCTCCACCGTCGCGGTGGTCCTGCTCGTCGGCCTCGCCCTCGACCTCCAGGACGCCGGCACCCCGGACACCTACGACCTCACCGCCTTCCGCCTGGCCATGCTCGTCCAGGTGCCGGTGTGGCTCGTGGCGCTGCTCGGGATCGCGCGCAGCGCACGGCGGGTCAGGCCGCGAGGCGACGGCCCCTGGCCGCCCGCAGGCGCGCGAGGCAGTCCCCGGGGCGCAGCACCACGTCCCACCACGTGAACTGGAGAACGGTCCAGCCGGCGAGCTGGAGGGCGTTCTCCCGCGTCGCGTCGGCCTGGAGGTCCTCGAGCGTGCGGTGATACGCCCAGCCCTTGAGCTCGACCACCACCCTCTCCCGGTCGAACACGAGGTCGGCGACCACCGCGCGGTCGGGGAGCACCAGCCGGGCGTTGGCCCGCCAGTCCGCCACCCCGGCCGTGCGGAGCATCGCGTGCGCGCGGCGCTCCAGCTCGAAGGCTGCCCCGCCGGCGGCGCGGACGAGGAGGTCGCCCATCGCGGTGCTGCCGCGCCGGCCGAGGGCCCGGGCGTGCGCCCGACGCAGGGCGGCGAGGTCGACGCGGCGCTGCAGCGCGCGGTCGAGGACGCGGTCGCCCTCCTCGCCGCCGACCTCCACCGCGGTCTCCAGCACCGCGAGCGCGAGGTGGACGACGGGGACGCCCCGGCGGTGCACGATCTCGTCGGCGCCCAGGTCCCGGCGGACCACATGCAGCCCCTCCAGCGAGGCGCCGACCGTGCGTGCGCGGTCGACCGCGACCCGGATCGTCCGCGGGCACGTCGCGACCAGGCCCCACCACCAGCCGGCGGCCGCCCCGCAGAGCGTCGCGCCCTCGCCCGCCAGGAGGACCGCCGCCCACACGCGGGCCTCGGGGCCCGCCGGTCGGTCGAGTGCGCGGTAGAGCCCGGCGGCGAGACGCTCCCATTCGCCGCGCGCCACCCGCGCGCGGCGGGCCCGCGGCCCGACACCGGCGGCTCGCGCCTGCCTCGTGGTGACGACGCCGTGCTGTCGGCGCAGGACCGTGGCGAGGTCGACGGGGTGGAGGCCCATCCGGCGACCGTGCTCCGCGCAGAGGCGTGGGGGCGAGCGTCGGCGCGCGTTCTGGGGACCGGTCGCGGGGCTGGGGACGGAGAGGCGCGACGTCCGCGCCCCCGCTGCTCCACGCGGAGCAGCGTCGGACGCCGCCCGGTGCGCCACTCGTCGAGAGATCGCCGAGAGTGCGCGATCCGTGGCCCTGCGAGCACCTCGGCGCACACTGTTGGCGATCACGGCCCACGCGTCGGGGATGCGCGCCCGAGGAGGCGCCCACCGCCCCTGACCGACACCCCGCGCGCGCCGGTCGGTCGCGGAGCCCGGCACCCCCACTGTGATCGCCGGGAGTGGGCGATCCCTGGCTCCAACAGCACCCCGCCGCACACTCCTGACGATCACCGGTCACGAACCGGACGCACCGGACCCCCACGCCGACGATCACCGCGGCGGGGCGCCGGATCCCGCGCGCGGACGTAGCGTGGAGGCGTGAGCACTCCTTCCGCTCCTGCTGATCTCCCCACCACCGCCGGTGAGCTGGCACGCAGCGGCCACCCGGCGGCGACGCCCCGCAGCGTCCGCACCGAGCTGCGCGACAACCTCCTCGCGCGGCTGCGGGCCGGCGCGGATCCCTGGCCCGGCATCGTCGGTTTCGACCGCACCGTGCTCCCGCAGTTCGAGCGCGCCGTGCTCGCCGGCCACGACGTCGTGCTGCTCGGCGAGCGGGGCCAGGGCAAGACCCGCCTGCTGCGCAGCCTCGTCGCCCTCCTCGACGAGTGGACGCCGGTCATCGCCGGCCCGGGAGGTGGGGCGACAGAGCTCGGCGAGCACCCGGGCGAGCCGATCACACCCGCGAGCCGGCGCCGTGTCGCGCAGGAGGGCGACGACCTGCCGATCACGTGGCGCCACCGCTCCGAGCGCTACGCCGAGAAGCTGGCGACGCCGGACACCTCCGTCGCCGACCTCATCGGCGACGTCGACCCGGTCAAGGTCGCCGAGGGCCGCAGCCTCGGTGACCCCGAGACCATCCACTACGGCCTCGTGCCGCGGGCGCACCGCGGGATCGTGACGATCAACGAGCTGCCCGACCTCGCCGAGCGCATCCAGGTCGCGCTGCTCAACGTCATGGAGGAGCGCGACATCCAGGTGCGCGGCTACACGCTGCGCCTTCCGCTGGACATCATGCTCGTGGCCAGCGCGAACCCCGAGGACTACACCAACCGCGGGCGGATCATCACCCCGCTCAAGGACCGGTTCGGGGCGGAGGTCCGCACCCACTACCCGCTCGAGGTCGCCGGCGAGATCGCCCTGGTCCGCCAGGAGGCCCACCTCGTCGCCGAGGTGCCCGACCACCTCGTCGAGGTGCTCGCGCGCTTCACCCGCCACCTGCGGCAGTCCGGCGCGGTCGACCAGCGCAGCGGCGTGTCCGCCCGCTTCTCGATCGCCGCGGCCGAGACCGTCGCGGCCGCCGCGCTGCGTCGTGCCGCGGTGACCGGCGAGGAGGCCGCCGTCGCCCGGCCCGTCGACCTCGAGGCCGTGCCGCCGGTGCTGCGGGGCAAGCTCGAGTTCGAGTCGGGCGAGGAGGGCCGCGAGGCCGAGCTGCTCACCCACCTGCTGCGCCGCTCGATCACCGAGACCGCCCGCGCCCGCCTGGCCGGGGTCGACCTGTCCCCGCTGGCCGACGGCGTCTCGGCCCTGGAGGGCGACCGCCGCGTCGTCACCGGCGATCGCGTCGCCGCCCGTCAGGTGGTGGACGCGCTGCCGTCCATCTCGGTCGTCTACACGATCGCCGAGCGGCTCGGCGCCGCCGGCACCGAGGCGCCCGGGCCGCTGGCCAGCGCCGTCGAGCTGGCGCTCGAGCACCTCTACCTCACGCGCAAGCTGGCCAAGGATGACGACGCGGACGAGGGAACGGTGGCCTATGGCGGCTGATCCGAACCGAGGCCGGCCGGGTCCGGGGCGCTACTCCTACGGGCGCTTCTACGACGGCCCCGACCCGCTCGCCCCGCCGTTCGACCTGCGCTCGGCGATGGACGAGCTGGGCCGCGACGTCATGGAGGGCACCTCCCCGCGGCAGGCGATGCGCGAGCTGATGCGCCGCGGCACCGGAGAGCAGCGGGGTCTCGACGACCTCATGCGCCGGCTCAACGAGCGGCGCAGCCGTCTGCAGCGCACCCACCGCCTCGACGGGACGCTGCAGGAGGTCCGCGAGCTCCTCGAGCAGGCGCTCGAGGCGGAGCGCGGCTCACTGCAGGCCGAGGACTCCGACGATGCCCGCTTCCGCGAGATGCAGCTCGACGCGCTGCCCCCGTCGCCGGCCGGGGCGGTGCGCGAGCTGGAGGACTACGACTGGCGCAACGCCGAGGCGCGCCAGGCCTACGAGCAGATCCGCGACCTGCTCGGCCGGGAGGCGCTCGACCAGCGCTTCCAGGGCATGAAGCAGGCGATGGAGAACGCGACGCCGCAGGACGTCGAGCGGGTCCGGGAGATGATCTCCGACCTGAACGACCTGCTCGAGGCGCACGCCCGGGGTGAGGACACCGCCGACCAGTTCGCCGAGTTCATGGGCAAGCACGGGCAGTTCTTCCCGGAGAACCCGCAGAACACCGATGAGCTGATCGACCTGCTGGCCGAACGCTCGGCGGCGGCGCAGCGGATGATGAACTCGCTGTCGGCCGAGCAGCGCGCCGAGCTCGAGGGCCTCATGCAGCAGGCGTTCGGCGACCCGCGGCTGGCCGAGCAGCTCTCGCGGCTCGACCAGCAGCTCCAGGGTCTGCGCCCCGGGGAGGACTGGCAGGGCCGGGGCCGGTTCCGCGGCGAGGACCCGCTGGGCATGGGCGAGGCCACGCGGGCCATGGAGGAGCTCGGGCAGATGGACGCCCTGGCCGAGCAGCTCTCCCAGTCGTACCCGGGCGCGCGGATGGAGGACATCGACCTCGAGGCGCTGGAGGCGACGCTCGGCGAGCAGGCGCGTGTCGACGCCCAGCGCCTGGCCGAGCTCCAGCGCGAGCTCGAGGCGCAGGGCGTGTTCCAGCGCGCCGCCGACGGCTCGTTGATGCTCTCGCCGAAGGCGCTGCGCCAGCTCGGGCAGTCCTCGCTGCGCGACATGGTCGGCTCGCTGTCGACCCGTCGGGGCGAGCGCGAGACCCAGCGCTCGGGCGCGGCGGGGGAGGCCACGGGGGCGACGCGTCCGTGGGCGTTCGGTGACACGGAGCGCTGGGACGTCTCGCGCACGCTGCTCAACGCGGAGATGCGACACGCCTCGGGGGACCCGCGCACCCTCGACGTCACCGACGTGGAGATCGTCGAGACCGAGCAGCGTACGCGGGCGGCGGTGGCGCTCTGCGTCGACACGTCGTGGTCGATGGTCGCCGACGGCCGGTGGGTGCCGATGAAGCGCACCGCGCTGGCGCTGCACCACCTCGTCTCCACCCGCTTCCGGGGCGATGCGCTGCAGCTCGTGACGTTCGGCCGGCACGCGAAGGAGGTGGAGCTGGGCGAGCTCACCGCCCTCGAGGGCGCCTGGGAGCAGGGCACCAACCTGCACCACGCGCTCCTGCTGGCGGGGCGGCACCTGCGGAAGCACTCCGACGCCGCGCCCGTGGTGCTGGTGGTGACCGACGGCGAGCCGACCGCGCACCTCGAGCCCGACGGGCACGCGGTGTTCGACTACCCGCCGAGCCCGGAGACGCTGCGGGCGACCCTCGGCGAGGTCGACGCCCTGGCCCGGCTGAACGCGGCGATGACCGTGTTCATGCTCGGCGAGGACCCGCGGCTCGAGGCGTTCGTCGACCTCGTGGCGCGGCGGGCCGGCGGTCGGGTGGTCAACCCGGATCTCGACGGTCTGGGGGCCGCCGTGGTGAGCGACTACCTCGCGAGTCGACGACGACGCTGAGCACAGTGGTGCACGATCCGTTGCCCCGGAAGGACCAGCGGTCGGACGCGTCGACCACGTCCCGCCACCGGCCGGCGAAAGCGGTTACGCTCGATCGTGGCTGGAGCCGATCCCCCCCGCGGTTCCAGGCCACCCCGGCCGGGTCCGTCATCCCGTGCAGGAACGTCGTGCTCGCCCACGACGTCCCTGCTGACACGACCCGGCCGGGGTCCCGGGGCGTTCGCCCCGGATCGGCCAACGGTTCGCCCTCGGGAGACGCGACGCTGCCCGCCACGCGGCGGGCTTAGGCTCGTGGTCATGCGTGCGTGGTCAACCGTCGACGTCCCGCGGCTGCCCGGCAGCCCGCCCCCGCTGCGCCTCCACGACACCGCCAGCGGCGGCGTCCGTCCCACCGCGCCCGGCGCGACGGCCCGGATGTACGTCTGCGGCATCACGCCCTACGACGCGACCCACCTCGGCCACGCGGCGACCTACCTCGCGTTCGACCTGATCCACCGGCTCTGGCTCGACGCCGGCCACGACGTGCACTACGTCCAGAACGTCACCGACATCGACGACCCGCTGCTCGAGCGTGCCGACCGCGACAGCGAGGACTGGATCGTGCTCGGGATGCGCGAGACCGCGCTGTTCCGCGAGGACATGGCGGCCCTGCGGATCCTCCCGCCGCGCGACTTCATCGGTGCGGTCGAGGCGATCGACGAGATCGCCGAGCTGGTGGGCAAGCTGCTGGCGGGCGGGGCGGCCTACCGTGCCGACGACGCGCGGTTCCCGGACGTCTACCACGACCACACCGCCACCCGGGACTTCGGCTACGTCTCGCGCTACTCGGAGGCCCGGATGCTCGAGGTCTTTCCCGAGCGCGGGGGCGACCCCGACCGTCCCGGCAAGCGCCACCCGCTCGACGCGCTGCTGTGGCGGATGGCCCGCGACGGCGAGCCGTCCTGGGCCTCCGACCTCGGCGAGGGGCGGCCGGGCTGGCACGTCGAGTGCGCGGCGATCGCGCTCAACCGTCTCGGCGACCAGTACGACGTGCAGGGCGGCGGGTCGGACCTCGCGTTCCCGCACCACGAGTTCGGCTCCGCCCACGCCGAGGCCCTCACCGGCGCGCACCCGCTGGCCCGGCACTACTGCCACGCCGGGATGATCGGGCTCGACGGCGAGAAGATGTCGAAGTCGAAGGGCAACCTCGTCTTCGTCTCCCGCCTGCGCGGCGACCGCGTCGACCCGATGGCGATCCGGCTGGCGCTGCTCTCCGGCCACTGGCGCACCGACCGGTCCTGGACCGCCGAGCTGCTCACCGAGGGCCAGGCGCGCCTGCACCGCTGGCGCGAGGCGGCCGCGGCGCCGACCGGACCCGACGTCGAGGACACGATCGACCGGGTGCGCACCCACCTCGCCGACGACCTCGACACCGCCGGGGCGCTCGCGGCGATCGACGCGTGGGCCGACGACGTGCTCGCCCACCGCGGCGGCACCGGGTGGACCGCCGACGGCCCCACCCGCCTCGCCGACGCCGCCGACGCGCTGCTCGGGGTCGTGCTCCGCACGTGAGTGATTCGGGTCGTCATGGGCGACCCAGATCGCTCACGTGCGGTACGCATCGGGTTCGTGCCCGTCGATCCGCCCACCACGACCCAGGTGCAGGCCCACCGGTTCGCGGTGCGGCGGCTGGAGTCCGCGCTGGTCGGGCGCGACCCGACGCCGCGCCACGACCCCGGGCGGCGGCAGAACCGGGCGTTGCTCGTGGGAGCCACGCTCGCGGTGCTCGCCCTGGTGGGGTTCGCCGTGGTCGGCCTGGTCCGCGGCGACGAGGGCTGGCGCGACGAGGCCGTCGTGCGCGGCGTGCCCTCGGGGGCGCTCTACGCCGTCGCCCACGGTCCGGACCGTCTCGTCCCCGCCCTGAACCTCGCCTCCGCGCGGCTGCTCGCCGCCGCGGCCGGCAACACCGACGGCCTCGGTCCGCCGACGCCGGTGCGCGACGACCTGCTCGCCGAAGCCCCGCGCGCGGCGCCGGCCGGCATCCCCGGCGCGCCGTCGGTGCTGCCCGACCCGACTGCTCCTGCCACCGACGCCTGGGCGGTCTGCGACGCCGCGACCCTCGACCCGTCGGTGCCGGATCCGGCGGCCGACCCCCCGGTGACGACCGTGGCGCTGGGCGGGGTGCCGGCACCGGGACGGGCGGTGGCCCCGGACGAGGCGTTGCTGCTGCGGGGGCCGGACGGGTTCTGGCTGGTCACGGAGGGCCGGCGCGCGCGGATCGACCCCACGATCGGGTCGGTGGTGCGCGGGCTCGACCTCACCGGCGCCCAGCCCCGCGCGGCGAGCCCGGCCCTGCTCGGCGCGCTGCCCGAGGGACCGCCACTGGCCCCGGTGATCGTGCCCGGCAGCGGCGCCACGCCCACCGATGCGCGCACGGCCGCGCTCGGGGTGCCCGTCGGCGCGGTCGTCAGCCCGGACGGCGCGCGCTTCCACCTCGTCGCGGCGGACGGGGTGCAGGAGGTGCCCGCGGTCGTCGCCCAGCTCGCCCGCTTCGCCAACCCCGACCCCGCCGCCGACCCGGGCATCGCCGTGGTCCCGGCCGGGCGCCTCGCGGCGGCCCCGCGCGTCACGGTGGTCGACGTGGCCGCCTACCCCGCGGCGACCCCGCGGCTGGTGACCTACGAGCAGGCCACCACCGCCTGCGTGCGCGCCGACCCCGCGGGTACCGCCGTCGTCTTCGTCGGCCCCGCCCTGCCCGGGCCCCCCGAGCCCACGCCGCTCGTGGGCCCGCCGCTGGACGGGGCGCGGGTCACCGGCGGCGGCGCGTACGTCGTGCCCGTCGCCCCGGGCGCGTCCTCCGACCCCGCGGAGGCGGTGCTCGTCGACCCGGGCGGGCGCGTCTTCGCCGTCCCGGACCCGGCGGCCGGCGCCGCGATGGGCCTCGGCGCCCCGCGACCGGCGCCGCGCGCCGTCCTGGACCTGCTGCCCCGCGGGCCCACCCTCGACCTGGTCGCCGCGCAGACGGCCCGCTGAGGCCCACGCCGCACCGGAGCGAGGGACGCCCTGGCTGCGTGCGACGCAGCGGGGGCGTCCCTCGCTCCCGGGGGCGGGCCCGGGACAGCGCAGCCCCGCATGGGGCAGGGTGCGGGCATGCGACCGGCGTGGGTCACGGGGACGAGGTCGCGCAGCGCCGTCCCGGCCCTGTGGACCGTGGTGTTCGTCGTCGCCTTCGGCACCAACGTGCCGACGCCGCTGCTGCTCGTCTACCGGGACGTGCTCGGGCTCGGCCCGACGGCGCTCACGGCGGCGTTCGGCGTCTACGCGGCGGGGCTGATCCCGGCGCTGCTGCTCTCCGGGCCGGCGTCGGACCGGCTCGGGCGCCGCCCGGTCGTCGTGCCCTTCGTCGTGCTCGCCGCGCTCGTGTCGGTGCTCTTCCTCGCCGCCGGCTCCTCGGTGCTGGTGCTCTTCCTCGGCCGCTTCCTCCAGGGCGCGGTGTCCGGCGTGGTGTTCAGCGTCGGCACCGCCTGGCTGGGGGAGCTGGTCGGCGAGCCCGGCCGCTCGGCCCGCCTCACCACCATCGCGCTGGCGACCGGCTGGGCCGGCGGACCCCTCCTCGCCGGCCTGCTCGGGCAATGGGCCCCGCTGCCGACCGTGCTGCCCTACCTCGTGCACGTCGCCCTCATGGTCGGGGCGCTGGCCGTGCTGCCGACGGTCCCGGAGAGCCTGGGGCCGGAACGCCGCCGGACGGCCGGGCCCGTCGTCAACCTGGGGGTCCCGGCCCCCGCGCGGCGGGCGTTCGTGCTGGTCGTGGTGCCCGTCGCGGTCGGGGTGTTCGCGTTCCCGTCGACGGCGGCCACCGTGCTGCCGCTGCTGCTCACCGCGCAGATGCCCGGCATCGCGGTCGCGGTCGCGGGGATCGTCGCCGGGGTCACGCTCTCCACCGGCGCGCTGGTCCCGCCTCTGCAGCGACGCCTCGGCGCGCCGGTCGCGGGCCCGGTGGGCCTGGGGCTCGGTGCGCTGGGGCTCGGCGTGGCCCTCGCCGGGCTGGCGCTGGCGGCGTGGCCGCTGCTGCTCCCGGCGTCGCTGCTGCTCGGCGCGGGCTACGGCCTGTGCCTGGCGTCGGGGCTGGCGACGGTGGCGCGGCTGGCCCCGGCCGGCGAGCGGGGCGCGCTCACCGGCACCTTCTACGCCTGCGCCTACCTGGGCTTCGGTGTGCCGTTCGTGCTCTCGGCCCTCGCGGGCGATGGCGGCCTGACCGGTCCGCTCACCGGGCTCGCGATCGTGTCCGCGGTGGCGGCCCTGGCCGTCGGTCTCCCCGGCGCCCGGCGGCTCGCGGCCGCCTGAGGAGTCACCCGCCTCGAACGTCGGTCGCCTCGTCGGGGAGCGAGGGTCGCCCCGAGTGCGCCGCACGCAGCCAGGGCGTCCCTCGCGCCCCGACATCCGCGAGCGTCCCACGGAGCCGAGGGTCACCCCCGCTGCTCACCACGCAGCCGGGGTGACCCTCGCTGCGCGATCGGCGCGCCTCAGCGTCGCGGCACCAGCACCGCCGCCACGGCGAGCAGCACGCCCGCCACGGCGAAGCCGGCGACGGGGGAGAGGTGGTACGGCGCGAGGAACACCGCCGGCGCGGCGGCGGCGCCGAGGAAGCGCAGCGCCTGGACCACCGACACCCCGCCGGGGGTCCCTCCCCGCAGCACCAGCGCGTTCACGCCCACGAGCAGCAGCTGGGCCGCCGCACCCGCGGCGGCCCACACCGCGGCGACGGCGACGGCCGAGGGCAGCACGCCGATCGCGGCGACGAGCACCGCGCCCACGACCGCGCCCCAGCGCACGAGCACCCCGGGCCCGACCCGGTCGACGCCCGCCCCCACGAGGCGCGCGGTGAGCAGGCCGGCCACCCCGAAGGCGGTGAGGAGCGCGCCCCGCAGCCCGGCGCCCAGGGTGAACGCGTCCTCGACGCGCAGCGCCACGAGGAACGACAGCCCGCCGAGCGCGCCCCACCCGAGCCCGGCGACGAGCCCGAGCCGCAGCACCGCGGGCCGCCAGGCGTCGCGCAGCCGGGGGCGACGGTCGGTGTCCTCGGGCCGGGGGTCGGCGGGCAGCCCCGCCAGGGCCAGCAGCGCCGCCACGGCGGCGACGCCGGCGAACGCGAGCCGCCAGTCCAGCTCGGCGGCGAGACCCCCGACCAGCGGGGCGAAGGTCTGTCCCGCGGCCTGGAGCGACCCGAAGACGCCCAGGGAGCGGCCCAGCCGGTCCGGGGGCGACGCGGCGGCGAGCGCCGAGAGGAGCAGGGGCGTGGTGAACGCGTTCGCCGCACCCTGCAGCGCCCGCGCCCCGAGGAACAGCCACCCCACGCCCGCGACGGCCGCGAGCACGGAGAACACGACATAGGCGACGTAGGCCGCGCGCACGGTGCGCCGCGCGCCCCACCGCTGCCCGAGCGTGCCCGACACCAGCATCAGCAGCGCGAACGGCAGCAGGTACGCGGTCAGCGACGCCGCGGCGCCCGACGGCGAGAGGCCGAGGTCGGCGCCCAGCTCGGGCAGCATCGACGCGGTGATCCCGCCGCCGAAGGGACCCAGGAAGCCGCCCGCGTAGAGGGCCGCCAGCCGGAGCCGGTCGAGCCGGATGCGTCCGGGCGAGGAGGAGGGTGGAGCGGCCGTCACCGCTCCCAGGGGCCCTTGCCGGGCCCGGGCGGGCCGCCGGCCGTGCCTCCGGGGCCGCCGCCCGGACCGCGGCGCCGCAGGTAGCGCTCGAAGTCGGCGGCGATCTCCTCGCCCGAGGCCTCCTCGAGGTCGGTCTCGGCGTCGCCGGCCTCCTCGAGGGCCTTGACGTACTCGCGCACCTCGTCGTCCTCGTCGGCCATCTCCGAGACCGTGCGCTCCCACTTCTCGGCCTGCTCGGGCAGCCCGCCGAGCGGCACCTCGACGTCGAGGACCTCCTCGACGCGCTGCAGCAGCGCGATCGTGGCCTTCGGGGCGGGCGGCTGCGAGACGTAGTGCGGCACGGCCGCCCAGAACGAGATGGCGGGCAGCCCGGCCTGCACGCAGGCGTCCTGCAGGACGCCGACGATGCCGGTGGGGCCCTGGTAGCGCGAGCGCTGCAGCCGGTAGCGCGCCGCGGAGGCCTTGTCGAACGACGTGCCGGTGACCGGGACCGGGCGGGTGTGCGGGGTGTCGGCCAGCAGCGCCCCGAGCGTGATGACGGTGCCGACGCCCAGCTCGCGGGCCTGGTCGATCAGCTCGGCGCAGAACGCCCGCCACCGCATGTTGGGCTCGATGCCGCGCACCAGGATGAGGTCCTGGGCGGAGCCCGGAGGCCGGCAGCGGGTGAAGCGGGTGGTGGGCCAGTCGATGGCCCGGCTCACGCCGTCGACCATGCGGACCGTGGGCCGCGAGACCTGGAAGTCGTAGTACTCGTCCGGATCGATCGCCGAGAGCTCGGTGGCGTCCCAGTGCAGCGCGAGGTGCTCCACCGCGGTGCTGGCCGCGTCACCGGCGTCGTTCCAGCCCTCGAACGCCGCGAGCATGACCGGTGCGTCGGTGCGGTCCGGCGGGGGAGGATTCTCCGTCTCGGGGGTCGCGGGGAGGTCGTCGGGCTCGGACACGACGACAGCCTACGTCTCGTGACGAGGCTCGCAGTGCGCCCGGCACTGCTCGCCGACCACGTTACGATCGCGTGATGACTACTTCGGGTGAGTCTGCCTTCCTGTCCGCTCTGCACTCCCGGGTCCTCATCGGCGATGGTGCCATGGGAACCGCGCTGCAGGACCAGGACCTCTCGCTCGACGATTTCCAGCAGCTCGAGGGCTGCAACGAGATCCTCAACGTCTCGCGCCCGGACGCGGTGCTCTCGGTGCACCAGGGGCACCTCGAGGCCGGTGCCGACGTCATCGAGACCAACACCTTCGGCACCAACTGGCCGAACCTCAACGAGTACGACATCGCCGACCGCATCCGCGAGCTCTCCCTCGAGGGCACGAAGATCGCCCGCCGGGCCGCCGACGAGTACTCCACCCCCGACCGGCCCCGCTTCGTCTTCGGATCCAACGGCCCCGGCACCAAGCTGCCGACGCTCGGGCACGCCCCGTACGCCCAGCTGCGCGACGCCTACGTCGAGTCGGTGCTCGGTCAGCTCGAGGGCGGCGCCGACGCGATCCTCGTCGAGACCTGTCAGGACCTGCTGCAGGCGAAGGCCGCGATCCTCGGCGCCTACCGCGCGATGGAGCAGTACGGCCGCCGCATCCCGGTCATCTGCCACGTCACCGTCGAGCTCACGGGCACGATGCTGGTCGGCTCCGAGATCACCGCGGCGCTGACCGCGCTGGAGCCGCTGGGCATCGACGGCATCGGCCTGAACTGCGCCACCGGCCCGGCCGAGATGAGCGAGCACCTGCGGGCACTGAGCCGCCAGAGCCGCATCCCGGTCACCGTCATGCCCAACGCGGGCCTGCCCGAGCTGGGCCCGAACGGTCCCGAGTACCCCCTGTCGCCCGACGAGCTGGCGAACTACTGCGCCTCGTTCGTCACCGACTACGGGCTCCAGCTCGTCGGCGGCTGCTGCGGCACCACGAACGACCACGTCCGGGCGCTGGCCGAGCGCTGCCGCGACCTGACGCCGGCCGACCGGCACCCGCAGCCCGAGCCGGGTATCTCGTCGGTGTACCACTCGGTGCCGTTCCGGCAGGACACCGGCCTGCTGATGATCGGCGAGCGCTCGAACGCCAACGGCTCCAAGGCGTTCCGCGAGGCGATGGTCGAGGACGACTACGAGCGCTGCGTCGACATCGCGAAGGCGCAGACCCGCGAGGGCGCGCACTGGATGGACCTCTGTATCGATTACGTCGGGCGTGACGGCGTCGCCGACATGGACCGCCTCGCCCACGACGTGTCGACGGCCTCGACGCTGCCGGTGGTGCTCGACTCCACCGAGCCCGAGGTGCTGCAGGCCGGCCTCGAGCAGCTCGGCGGCCGCTGCGCGATCAACTCGGTGAACTACGAGGACGGCGACGGCCCGGACTCGCGGTTCCAGAAGATCATGCGACTGGTGCGGGAGCACGGCGCCGCCGTCGTCGGCCTGTGCATCGACGAGGAGGGCCAGGCCCGCACCGCGGAGTGGAAGACCCGCGTGGCGTTCCGCCTGATCGAGGACCTCACCCAGAACTGGGGCATGCGGGTCGAGGACATCATCATCGACTGCCTGACCTTCCCGATCTCCACCGGCCAGGAGGAGGTCCGCAAGGACGGCATCGAGACGATCAACGCGATCAAGCAGCTCAAGGAGCGCTACCCCGAGGTCCAGACGACGCTGGGCCTGTCGAACATCTCGTTCGGCCTCAACCCGGCCGCGCGCCAGGTCCTGAACTCGGTGTTCCTCAACGAGTGCGTCGACGCCGGCCTCGACACCGCGATCCTCAACGCCTCGAAGATCCTGCCCTTCTCGCAGATCGACTCCGAGCAGCGGGAGGCCGCGCTCGACCTGATCTACGACCGGCGCGAGAAGCACGACCCGCTGCAGCACTTCATGGGCATCTTCGAGGGCGTCTCGGCCCAGTCGGCGAAGGACCAGCGCGCCGAGGAGCTCGCGGCCATGCCGCTCTTCGAGCGCCTCGCGCAGCGGATCATCGACGGGAACCGCAACGGCCTCGAGGAGGATCTCGACGCCGGCATGCAGGAGAAGGACCCGCTCGAGATCATCAACACCGACCTGCTGGGCGGCATGAAGGTCGTCGGCGACCTGTTCGGCGCCGGCAAGATGCAGCTGCCGTTCGTGCTCGCCTCGGCCGAGGTCATGAAGGCCGCCGTGGCCTACCTCGAGCCGCACATGGAGGCCACCGACAACTCCGGCAAGGGCAAGATCCTGCTGGCCACGGTCAAGGGCGACGTCCACGACATCGGCAAGAACCTCGTCGACATCATCCTGTCCAACAACGGCTACGACGTCGTGAACATCGGCATCAAGCAGCCGATCAACGCGATCCTCGACGCCGCGGACGAGAACGACGTGGACGCGATCGGGATGTCCGGGCTGCTGGTGAAGTCCACCGTGGTCATGAAGGACAACCTGCAGGAGATGAACGACCGCGGGGTCGCCGACAAGTACCCCGTGCTGCTCGGCGGCGCGGCGCTCACCCGCTCCTACGTCGAGAACGACCTCGGCTCGATGTACCAGGGCGACGTCCGGTACGCGAAGGACGCCTTCGAGGGCCTGCGGCTCATGGACTCGGTGATGACCGGGGAGGGCCCGTCCGAGGAGGAGAAGGCCAAGATGGCCGAGCGCAAGGAGCGCCGCGAGCGCTCCGAGCGCATCAAGGCCAAGCGCGAGGCCGAGGCGGAACCCGAGGAGATCCCCGAGATCTCCGACGTCGAGCGGCGCATCGAGGTCCCGCAGCCGCCGTTCTGGGGCACGCGCGTGGTCCGCGGCCTGCGCGTGAACGACTTCGCCGCCCTGCTCGACGAGCGCGCCACGTTCTTCGGGCAGTGGGGCCTGCGCGGCTCCAAGGGCGACGACGGGCCGTCGTACGAGGAGCTCGTCGAGACCGAGGGGCGCCCGCGCCTGCGCTACTGGCTCGACCGGCTCCAGGCCGAGGGCATCCTCGCCCACGCCGCGGTCGTCGCCGGCTACTTCCCGGTGATCTCCGAGGGCAACGACGTGATCGTGCTCGACGAGCCCGACCCCGAGGCCAAGGAGCGCTACCGCTTCTCCTTCCCCCGCCAGAAGCGCGACCGCCACCTGTGCCTGGCCGACTTCTTCCGCACCAAGCAGGAGGCCGTCGAGCTCGGCGGCGTCGACGTCATGCCGATGAACCTCGTGACGATGGGCCAGCCCATCGCCGACTTCGCCAACACCCTGTTCGCGGAGAACTCCTACCGGGACTACCTCGAGGTCCACGGCCTCGGCGTGCAGCTCACCGAGGCGCTCGCCGAGTACTGGCACCGCCGCGTCCGCGAGGAGCTCGGGTTCTCCGACGGCTCGGTGATGGCCGACTCGGACCCGGAGGACGTCACCGAGTACTTCAAGCTCGGCTACCGCGGGGCGCGGTTCTCGCTCGGCTACGGCGCCTGCCCGAACGTCGAGGACCGCGTGAAGATCGTGGACCTGCTCGAGCCGGGCCGCATCGGCGTGGAGCTGTCCGAGGAGGACCAGCTGCACCCCGAGCAGTCCACGGACGCGCTGGTCGTCCACCACCCGGAGGCGAAGTACTTCAATGCCTGATGAGCGTGCCTGACCTCGCGGCCGTCCTGTGGGACATGGACGGCACGCTGGTCGACACCGAGGGCCTGTGGTCGGTCACCATGGCCGAGCTCGCCGCCCACCACGGCGGCGAGCTCTCGGCCGCGACCCGCGAGGAGCTGACGGGCTCGAGCCTGCACCGCACGGTGCGTGCGGTGCGCGCCGAGGTCGGGCTCGACCCGGGCGACGCCGACGGTGTGGCGGCCGACGGCCGCTGGCTGATCGACCGCACCGCGGAGGTCTTCTCCCGCGGCGTCCCCTGGCGCCCGGGCGCCTACGAGGCCCTCACCGCCGTGCGGGAGTCGGGGCTGCCGACGGCGCTGGTCACCAGCACCTACCGCGAGCTCACCGACGTCGCCCTCGACACGATCGGTCGGGAGTTCTTCGACCTGACCGTCTGCGGGGACGAGGTGCCGGCGACCAAGCCCGACCCGGCGCCCTACCGGCGGGCGGCGGAGCTGCTCGGCGTCGACCCGCGGGCGTGCGTGGCGGTGGAGGACTCGCCGACGGGGACGCGGTCGGCGGTCGCGGCCGGGGCCACCGTCCTCGTCGTGCCCGCCGAGGTGCCCGTGCCGCCCGGGAAGCGCCGGGTGCTGCGCGCGAGCCTCGTCGGACTCGCCGTCGCGGACCTGCGGGCGCTGCTGACGGGCCCGACCACCGACGGGAGCACCGACCACCGGACGCGGGCGGCCGCGCACTGAGCGCTCCGTGATCGGCGCGCGCCTCGGCCGGTGCAGGCGTCCACCGCGGTGATCGCGCGAACGGCCCAGTGCCGGCGTCGGATCCCCGCCCCGAGCGGCCGTTCGGCGCGCGGGGACGGCCGTGTGGCGCGTGACGCGTCGTCCGGGAGAACCGCGCCGCGCCTCCGGGAGAATCCGGTGGTGTGCGACCCCGCGTGACCACGTGCGACGATGGCTCGACGTGAAGACGTTCGACGGGCTCTTCGACGAGCTCACCGCCAAGGCGCGCGACCGGCCCGCGGGTTCCGGGACCGTGGCCGCCCTGGACGCCGGGGTCCACGCCCAGGGCAAGAAGGTGCTCGAGGAGGCCGGCGAGGTGTGGATCGCGGCCGAGTACGAGACCGACGACAAGCTGGCCGAGGAGATCTCCCAGCTGCTCTACCGCGTCCAGGTGATCATGCTGGGTCGCGGTCTCACGCTCGACGAGGTCTACAAGCACCTGTAGCCGACACCCGCAGGTGTCAGGAGGAGAGCCCATGCTCCGCGTCGCCGTCCCCAACAAGGGATCGCTGGCCGAGGAGGCGTCGACGATGCTGCGCGACGCCGGCTACCGGCAACGGACGGACAGCCGCGACCTCAGCCTCCACGACGAGGCCAACGGCGTCACGTTCTTCTATCTGCGTCCCAAGGACATCGCGACCTACGTCTCCGAGGGCCAGCTGCACCTCGGGATCACGGGCCACGACCTCACCGAGGAGTCGAGCGCCTCGGTGAACCAGCTGCTGCGGCTCGGGTTCGGGCACTCGAAGTTCCGCTACGCCGCGCCCGCGCGCAACGAGTGGACGGTCCAGGACCTCGCCGGCAAGCGGATCGCGACGTCGTACCCGCGGCTCGTGCGGGCCAACCTCGCCCAGCAGCGTATCGCCGCCAAGGACGTCATCCGGCTCGACGGCGCGGTCGAGATCTCGATCGAGCTGCAGGTGGCGGACGCCATCGCCGACGTCGTGAGCTCGGGGCGCACGCTGGCCCAGCACGGTCTGGTGGCCATCGGTGATCCGATCACCGAGTCGCAGGCGGTGGTCATCGACCGCAACGCCAAGTTCGACCAGGTGCCCGACACCGCCGAGACCGAGCGCGCGAAGTCCCGCTTCGTGGAGCGTCTGCGGGGCGTGGTGTACGCCCGGCAGTACGTGATGCTCGACTACGACTGCCCGGTGGACCTCAAGGACCGCGCGGTGGAGCTGACCCCGGGCATCGAGTCGCCCACCGTCTCGCCGCTGTCGAACGAGAAGTTCGTGGCCGTGCGCTCGATGGTGGAGCGCAAGCGGGTCAACGACATCATGGACGAGCTGGCCGACATCGGGTGCACGGGCATCGTGACCTCGTCGCTGCAGTCCTGCCGGGCCATCGGCTCGGCCAACGGCCACCGCTGAGGCCGGCACCGCTTCTCACCGGGGTCGGACCGTGAGGGCCTGGGCGGCGCGGCCGACCGTGCCGCCCTCGTCGTGCAGCACCGAGAACGCGGTGCCCAGCCCCTCCGGTCCGATCACGCTGTCGGCGTCGAGCCCGATCCACTCGCCCCGCGGGGCGCGGTGGACGTGCAGCGTGAGGTCGGTGTTGACGAACAGCCAGCTGTTGAGGTCGAGGCGGGCGGCGGCACCGTTGGTGGAGTCGGCGACCGCGGCGAGGCACTGCCACGGCGTGGGCTCCTCGCCGGAGACGACGGGCACGCGCAGCCGCCCCCAGGCGCGTCCCGGTCCGGACTCGCCGAGGTGCCCGGAGAGCCAGCGCCAGTCGACGGCGTCGAGGTAGCCCGGCAGCCAGCCCGCGGGCGTCGGGATCTCCCGGCCCGCCTCCGGTCCGGGCATCGTGGAGCCCCGCTCCGTGGCCGCCGCGGCCGTGTCGGTGGCCGCCAGCCGCCAGCCCGCCGCCCGCGCGACGGCCCGGCCCGCCGCGGCGATCTCGGCCGCGACGAGCTCGATCGTGCGCCCGGCCCGCTCGACCCGGCTCGTGACGGTGAGCTCGCCCATCGGCACCCGGCCCAGCACCTCGACGGTGACGCGCGAGAGCAGCATCTCCGGGCGCGGGTCGCACGCCTCCAGCGCGCGGACCAGCAGCGCGCTCGGCGGGCCCATGTGCTGGCCGTCGGGGAACCACGGGCCGGCCGTGGACCCCGTGGCGAACACCCGCTGCGTCCCGGGCGGGTCGTCGGCGGCGGACGGCAGCAGCCGGAAGAACGGCTCGGTGACGGTCACGTCGGCTCTCCGGTGCGGGGTCGGGGGACGGGGAGGGACAGCGGGCCGGCCGGGGGAGCGGGCGGGCCGGGGTAGGGCGGCGGCGTGCCGCCCTGGGCGGGGCACAGGGCGCGGAAGGCGCAGGAGGCGCAGCCGGGGCCCGGTCGCGGGCGGAAGTCGCCGGTGGGGGCGGCCCGGCGGATCGCCGACCAGACCGCGCGGAGCACGCTGGCGAAGCGCTCGAGCTCGTCGGCGGTGGGCCGCAGGGTCAGCGTCGTGGCGTCGCCGAGCTGGAGCAGGCGCACCGTGGGGACGACGCCGCGCGTGCGCGCGAGCAGCAGCGCGTAGAAGCGGACCCCGAACAGCGCCCGCAGCTCGCGGCGCACCGGCGGCGCCGCACCCGACTTGTAGTCGACGACGGTGAGCCCACCGGCGTGGGCGTCGAGCCGGTCGAGCACGCCGCGCAGGGGCGTGGACCCGTCCGGCCCCGCCAGCTCGGCCTCGACGAGCAGCTCGCGGCCCTCGGAGACGACGGCGCGCGGGTCCTCGAGGGCGTGGTAGCGGACGAGCAGCGCCTCGACACCCGGATCGGCGCCGAGCAGCGCCCGCTCGTCCGGCGCGAGCCCGTCGAGGACCTCCGCGGCGAGCCCCCGGGCCGTCGCGGGGCCGCGGTCGGCGGGCTCGAGGGCGTGGAGCCGCTCGAGCACCGCGTGCACCACCGTGCCGCGCAGGGCGGCGGGCGAGGGCGTCTCGGGCAGGCGGTCGATCGCGCGGAAGCGGTAGAGCAGCGCGCAGCGCCGGAAGTCGGCGGCCCGCGACGGGGAAAGCGCGAGCGGGCGCGTCGGCGCCTCGGCCGCCTCCACCCCCAGCTCGGTGCTCACGGACGTGAGGCTAGATCACGACCCCGACATCGCCGCTCCGCCGACGCGAGGGGCACGTTCCGCATGATCGACAGGCGGGCCGCTCAGCGCTGCGGAACGTGCCCCTCGTCCGCCGCGCGGGGCCGGTCCCTAGGGTGGACCGTCGTGCAGGACGAGGCAGCCGTGACCGAGGAGGAGCGCGGACCCGTGCGGTCGGGCCCCTTCCGCCCGGGCGACCGGGTGCAGCTCACCGACCCCAAGGGCCGGCACTTCAGCCTCGTCCTCGAGCGCGGGCAGAGCTACCACACCCACCGCGGGGCGATCGACCACGACAAGCTGATCGGCGCCCCCGAGGGCAGCGTCGTGCACTCGGCGGCCAACACCCCGTACCTCGCGCTGCGACCGCTGCTGCCCGACTACGTGCTGGCGATGCCGCGCGGGGCGCAGGTGATCTACCCGAAGGACGCCGCCCAGATCCTCATGTGGGGCGACGTGTTCCCGGGCGCGCGGGTGCTCGAGGCCGGCGCGGGGTCGGGCGCGCTGACGTGCAGCCTGCTGCGGGCCGTCGGCCCGACGGGGCACGTGCTCTCCTACGAGGTCCGCGCCGACCACGCCGAGCACGCCGCCGCCAACGTCGAGCGCTTCTTCGGCGAGCGCCCGGACACCTGGGACCTGCGCGTCGGGGACCTCGCCGACCACGACCCCGCCGAGACGGCGGACCGGATCGTGCTGGACATGCTGGCGCCCTGGGAGATGCTGCCGGTCGTGCGCGACACGCTGGTGCCCGGCGGCGTGCTCGTCGGCTACGTGGCGACGACGACCCAGCTCTCGACGCTGACCGAGGCGCTGCGCGAGCAGGCGTGCTGGACCGAGCCGCAGGCCTGGGAGGCGATGATCCGCCCCTGGCACGCGGTGGGGCTGGCGGTGCGCCCGGAGCACCGGATGATCGCCCACACGGCCTTCCTGCTGACCGCCCGGCGCCTCGCCGACGGCGTCACACCACCCCGCGTGCAACGGCGGCCCAGCCGGGGCTGACCCTGCGTGAGCAGCGACGGGCCCGGGTGCTGGGGGAGTCACCCTGGGTGATGCCGCGCAAGGGGCCCCCGTGAGAACTCCGTCACCGGCACGCTACTCCACGGACACCTCGATTCGCGGGTACGGTTCTAGCCACGGAGTAGCGGAGGAGGGCGCCGTGACGACTGACGACGACCCCAGGGGCCGATCCGACAGGGCAGACAGCGGCCGGGACCGCGGCGAACGACACGACCGCGGCTCGGCGGACATGGCAGCACAGGTGCGCTTCCTCGAGGACGAGGTGGCGCTGTTGCGTCGCAAGCTGACCGAATCCCCTCGGCACGCGCGCATCCTCGAGCAGCGCCTCGGCGAGGCGCAGCAGCGCGTGGCCCAGCTGACCGAGCGCAACGACAAGCTCACCGACACGCTCAAGGAGGCGCGGGCCCAGCTCGTCGCCCTCCGCGAGGAGGTCGACCGGCTCGCCCAGCCGCCCTCGAGCTACGGGGTGTTCCTCGAGGCGCACGAGGACTCGACGGTGGACGTGTTCACCTCGGGCCGTCGCATGCGCGTGGCGGTCTCGCCGGCCGTCGAGACCTCCGAGCTCACCCGCGGGCAGTCCCTGCGGCTCAACGAGGCGCTCACCGTCGTCGAGGCGGGAACCTACGAGCGCATCGGCGAGGTGTGCGCGCTGCGGGAGGTCCTCACCGACGAGGACGGCAGCCGCACGCGGGCGCTGATCATCGGCCACGCCGACGAGGAGCGGGTGATCCACCTCGCCGACTCGCTGCTGGACGCCGAGGGGCCCGAGCTCAAGCCCGGCGACTCGCTGATGGTCGACACCAAGGTCGGCTACGCCTACGAGAAGGTGCCGAAGGCCGAGGTGGAGGAGCTCGTCCTCGAGGAGGTCCCCGACGTCGCCTACACCGACATCGGCGGGCTCTCGCGGCAGATCGACTCCATCCGGGACGCCGTCGAGCTGCCGTTCCTGCACGCGGACCTGTTCCGCACCTACCAGCTGCGCCCGCCGAAGGGCGTGCTGCTCTACGGCCCGCCCGGCTGCGGGAAGACGCTCATCGCCAAGGCGGTGGCGAACTCCCTGGCCAAGAAGGTGGCCGAGACCCGCGGCGAGGACAGCCGCGACGTCAAGGCGCACTTCCTCAACATCAAGGGCCCGGAGCTGCTCAACAAGTTCGTCGGGGAGACCGAGCGGCACATCCGGATGATCTTCCAGCGGGCGCGCGAGAAGGCGTCCGAGGGCACGCCGGTGATCGTGTTCTTCGACGAGATGGACTCGATCTTCCGCACCCGCGGGTCGGGGGTGTCCAGCGATGTGGAGACGACGATCGTCCCCCAGCTGCTGAGCGAGATCGACGGCGTCGAGGGGCTCGAGAACGTCATCGTGATCGGCGCGTCCAACCGCGAGGACATGATCGACCCCGCGATCCTGCGGCCGGGCCGGCTCGACGTGAAGATCAAGATCGAGCGTCCCGACGCCGAGGCGGCGCAGGACATCTTCTCTAAGTACCTGATCGACGGCCTGCCGCTGCACGAGGACGACATCTCCGAGTTCGGCGGCAACCGCGCGGCGTGCCTCGAGGGCATGATCGAGCGGGTCGTCGAGCGGATGTACGCCGAGACCGACGACAACCGGTTCCTCGAGGTCACCTACGCCAACGGTGACAAGGAGGTCCTGTACTTCAAGGACTTCAACTCGGGCGCCGTGATCGAGAACATCGTCGGGCGGGCGAAGAAGTCGGCCATCAAGTCCGAGCTGGAGAGCTCCCAGCCCGGCCTGCGCGTGCAGCACCTGCTGGACGCGGTGGTCGACGAGTTCGCCGAGTCCGAGGACCTGCCGAACACCACCAACCCGGACGACTGGGCCCGCATCTCGGGCAAGAAGGGCGAGCGGATCGTCTACATCCGCACGCTCGTCACCGGGAAGGGCGCGACGCAGGGCAAGGAGATCGACACCGCGTCGAACACCGGCCAGTACCTCTGACATCCGGTACCGCAGGTACCGTGTGGCCATGAGCGACCAGGCATCCCGGCCGCCCCGCCCCCCGGAGCCCGCCCCCAGGGCGCGCAACGAGGTCCGCGGGGCGGCCGGTGTCGCTTCGGAGGCCGTCGACATCGTCTCCCGCCCCGTCCAGGGCACCCACGACGCCGTCTCGGGCACGGTGTTCGGCGTGCTGCGCCGGGTCGGGCTGGGGCCGGTGTCGACGCCGGTGCAGGTGGTGCACGACGGCATCAGCACCGGCGTCTACGCGGCCGTGCGCGGCATCGGCCACCTCGCCGGTCGCGGCATCGGTGCCGCCGCGGCCCTGGCCCGCCCCGAGTGGCGCCCGATCACCGGCAACCCGTCGGGCGCGGTGCTCACCGGCGCGATCAACGGGCTGGTCGGCGACCACATGGTGGCGCTCGACAACGACCTCGCCGTGCCCATGACGCTGTACACCGCGACGGTGGCCGACTCCTACGCCGAGCAGTACGGCGAGCTGCCGCGCGGGACCGAGGAGCTGCGCGCGGTGGTGTGCGACCACCCCGAGCGCGACCTCACCCGCCTCGTGCTGTTCGTCCACGGCCTGGGCGAGACCGAGCACGCCTGGCGGCTCTACGGGGAGGCCAGCGCGGGGGAGGGGTACGCCGAGCGCGTCGCCTCGGCCACGGGTGCCACCCCGCTGCTGCTGCGCTACAACACCGGCCTGCCGATCGCCGACAACGGCGCCGCGCTGTCGATGGTGCTCACCGACCTGTTCCACCGCTGGCCCGAGGCCGTGCGCCGGCTCGACCTCGTCGGGCACTCCATGGGCGGGCTGATGCTGCGCCACGCCTGCCACCACGCCGTGCAGACCGGCCAGCCGTGGGTGGGCGCGGTCCGCCGGATGATCTACCTCGGCTCGCCGCACCGCGGGGCGCCGCTGGCCCACCGGGTCGACCAGCTCGCGACGCGGCTGTCCCGGTGGTCGCGGTCGAAGACCTGGGGCGAGTTCCTCGACCGGCGCTCGGCCGGCATCCGCGACCTCGTGGCCGGCGTCTCCGACACCGAGGTCCCGCTGCTCGCGCACGCGTCCCACCACGCGGTGGCCGCCTGCGTCACGCGTTCGGCGCACGGGCCGCTGGCCCACGCCCTGGGGGACCTGCTGGTGCCCGTGGACTCGGCGGGCGGCGCGATCACCGACGTCGAGCCTCTGACGTCGTCGCACCACTTCCACCTGCTCAACGACCCCCACGTCCACGAGCACCTGATGCGGTGGCTCACCGCCGAGGACGACGGGGCCGGCGAGGACGACGAGGGCGGCCCTGCCCGCGAGGACGGGGCCGGGCCACCGTGACCGAGCGCCGGGCCGCCCGCCGGGCCCGGCTCGTGGTGCTCGGGGCGCTGACCGCGGCCGCCCCGCTGTCGCTGGACACCTACCTCCCCGCGCTGCCCACGCTCACCGCCGACCTGGCCACCACGCCCTCGGTCGTCCAGCTCTCGCTGACCTCGTGCCTGCTCGGGCTCGCGCTGGGCCAGCTGGTCGCCGGCCCGCTGTCCGACGTGCTGGGCCGGCGGCGCCCGATGCTGATCGGCGCCACGGGGTTCGCGGTGGCGTCGGTGCTCTGCGCGGTGGCGCCGAACGTCGAGGTGCTCGTCGCGCTGCGGCTGCTCCAGGGCCTGCTCGGGGCGGTGGGGATCGTCGTGGCCCGGGCGGTGGTGCGCGACACCAGCGACGCCAGGACCGCGGCCCGCTCGTTCGCCACCCTGATGCTCGTCTCGGGCGTCGCCCCGATCCTCGCGCCCGTGCTCGGGGGCCAGCTGTTGCGGGTCACGAGCTGGCGCGGGGTGTTCGTCGCCCTCGCCGTCTACGGGGCGCTGGCCGGGCTGGCGGTGCTGCTGCTGGTGCGCGAGTCGCTGCCGGCCACACGGCGGCGCTCGGGCAGCGCCGCGGCCACCCTCGCGTCGTTCCGGGTGCTGCTCGGCGACCGCCGGGTCGTGGCCTGCGTCCTGGCCGCGGGCCTGCTGTTCGCGGCGATGTTCGCCTACATCTCCGGGTCGACCTTCGTGCTCCAGGACCTTTACGGGCTCTCGCCGCAGGCGTTCTCCGGGGTCTTCGGGGCGATCTCGGCGGGGATCGTGACCACGGTCCAGATCGCCGGGCGGCTCGCGGGCTCGGGGCGCGTCCGGCCGGAGCGCCTGCTCGGGACGGGCCTGGCCACCGCGGTCGTGGGCACCGGTGTGCTCCTGGTCACCGCGCTGCTCGACGGCGGGCTGGCCGGGATCCTCGCCGGGCTGTTCGTCACGGTCTGCGGCGTGGGCCTCGTCCTGCCCAGCGCCACGACGCTGACCCTCGCCGACCACCCGGAGCACGCCGGGAGCGCGTCCGCCCTGCTCGGGACGGCCCAGTTCCTGGTCGGGGCGGGCGTCGCCCCGCTGGTCGGGCTGGCGGGCAGCCGGTCGGCGGTCCCCATGGCGGCGGCCATGGCGGGCGCGGCCGTGCTGGGAGCGGTGGTGTTCACGGTGCTGTGGCGGTCGGCGCGCGGGCCGGAGGCGGCCGGACGTGCGATGCCCGATTAGGGTCGAGTGCATGACCGCGCGCCGCATCATGGGCACCGAGATCGAGTACGGCATCTCCGTCCCCGGCGACCCCGCGGCGAACCCGGTGATCACCTCCACCCAGATCGTGCTCGCCTACGCCGCCGCGGCCGAGGTGCCGAGGGCCCGGAGGGCGCGCTGGGACTACGAGGTCGAGTCGCCGCTGCGCGACGCGCGCGGCTTCGACCTCGGACCCAGCGCCGGCCCGCCGCCGGACGCCGGCGACCTCGACGACCTGGGCGCGGCCAACGTCATCCTCACCAACGGCGCGCGCCTCTACGTCGACCACGCGCACCCGGAGTTCTCGGCCCCGGAGGTCACGACGCCGCGCGACGCGGTGATCTGGGACAAGGCCGGCGAGCGGATCATGGAGGACGCGGCGGACCGCGCGGCCACCGTGCCCGGCACCCCGCGCATCCAGCTCTACAAGAACAACATCGACAACAAGGGCGCGAGCTACGGCTCGCACGAGAACTACCTGTGCGCCCGCCAGACCCCCTTCCCGACGATCATCACGGGCCTGACCCCGTTCTTCGCCTCGCGCCAGGTCGTCGTCGGCTCGGGCCGTGTGGGGATCGGGGCGTCGGGCGACGAGCCGGGCTTCCAGCTCTCCCAGCGGGCCGACTACATCGAGGTCGAGGTCGGGCTGGAGACCACGCTCAAGCGCGGCATCATCAACACCCGCGACGAGCCCCACGCCGACGCCGACAAGTACCGGCGGCTGCACGTCATCATCGGTGACGCGACGCTGTCCGAGTACTCGACGTTCCTCAAGGTGGGCACCACCGCGCTCGTGCTCTCCATGATCGAGGACGGCGTCCGCTTCGACGACCTGCGCCTGCTCGAGCCCGTCCGCTCGGTGCACCGCATCAGCCACGACCCGACCCTGCAGGTCACCGTCGACCTCTCCGACGGGCGCAAGATGACCGCGCTCGACCTGCAGCGGGCCTACCTCGAGCGCGCGTGGGAGCACGAGGGGCGCGACGGCGAGATCGACCCCGTGACCCGCGAGGTGCTCGACGTCTGGCAGCAGGTGCTCGACGACCTCGGCACCGACCCGATGCGCTGCGGCGACCGGCTGGACTGGGTGGCCAAGCTCAAGCTGCTCCAGAGCTACCGCGAGCGTGACCAGCTGCCCTGGGACTCGCCGAAGCTCAACCTCATCGACCTGCAGTACTCCGACGTGCGCCAGACCAAGGGGCTCTACAACAAGCTCGTGCAGCGCGGGTCGATCAAGCGCCTGGTCAGCGAGGAGCAGGTGCGCGCCGCGGTCACCGATCCGCCGGAGGACACCCGCGCCTACTTCCGCGGCCGCTGCCTCGAGCGCTACCCCGCCGAGGTGGCCGCCGCGTCCTGGGACTCGGTCATCTTCGACCTCGGCCGCGAGTCGCTGGTGCGGATCCCCACCCTCGAGCCCCTGCGCGGCACCCGCGGCCACGTCGGCGAGCTCATCGACAACTCCGCCGACGCGAGCGCCCTGGTCGAGGCCCTGACCAGGGGGTGACCGGAACACCTACGGGCGCGCGAGGCCCTCGATAGGTAGGGTTCGACTCGCAGTACCGAGGACCCGGGAGGCAGCCATGGCGCAGGAACAGACCCAGCGGCAGGGCGGGGGCGACGACGGCGAGGGCGGCGAGGACACCACCGCCGCCGGCCAGGAGCGCCGCGAGAAGCTCGGTGAGGACGTCGACACGATCCTCGACGAGATCGACGACGTGCTCGAGGAGAACGCCGAGGACTTCGTCCGCGCGTACGTCCAGAAGGGCGGCCAGTAGCCTCCCGCGAGGCACCCACACACCACTGCCGCCCCCGTGACCCGGTCCGCGCGACCGGGGCACGGGGGCGGTGCACATCCCCACCCCCGACCCACCCCGACGCGCCCAGCCGCCCGATCCACCCCAGGAGCGCCCCACCGATGGAGCCCTCGTCGGCCCTGCCCGCGGCCTACTTCCAGGCCGGGACCGCCTCGTTCGTCGACTTCCTGCGCGAGGTCCGGCCGGATCTGCTGCCCGGGGCGGGGGCCCGGCCGGTCCACGTCGAGCAGGCCGGCACGTCGGCGGCGCACGGCACCACCATCGTCGCCGCCACCTATTCGGGCGGCGTCGCGATCGCGGGCGACCGGCGCGCCACGATGGGCAACCTGATCTCGTCGCGCGACATGCAGAAGGTCTACGTCACCGACGACTGGTCCGCGGCGGGGATCGCGGGCACGGCCGGGCTGGCGGTCGAGGCCGTCCGCCTGTTCACCGTCGAGCTGCAGCACTACGAGAAGATCGAGGGCGTCCCGCTCACGTTCGACGGCAAGGCGAACAAGCTCGCGGGCATGGTCCGGGGCAACCTCGGGGCCGCGATGCAGGGCCTGTCGTTCGTCCCGCTGTTCGTCGGCTTCGACCTGGACGCGACCGACCCGGCGCAGGCCGGGCGCATCGTGTCCTACGACGTCGTCGGCAGCCGCAACGAGGAGACCCACTACGCCGGCGTCGGCTCCGGGTCGCTGTTCGCGAAGTCGTCGCTGAAGAAGCGCCACGACCCCGACGCCTCCCGGGACGACTGCGTGCGCACGCTCGTCGAGGCGCTCTACGACGCCGCCGACGACGACAGCGCCACCGGTGGCCCGGACACCATCCGCTCGATCTTCCCGATCGTGGTCACCATCGACGCCGAGGGCGCGACGATGCTGCCCAGCGAGGAGACCGGCGCCGTCGCCGAGGCGGTGGTCGCGGGCCGCCGCGAGAAGCCCGGCGGCTGAGCCCCCCCACCGGACCCCGCCCGCCCCCGCCCACCCCCGACCGACCCCCACCCGCCGCACGCCGACGACCCAGGAGCGCTCCCCGCCATGACCATGCCGTTCTACGCGTCGGTCGACCAGCTGATGCGCGACCGCTCGGACCTCGCGCGCAAGGGCATCGCGCGGGGCCGCAGCGTCGTCGTCCTGACCTACGCGGGCGGGGTGCTGTTCGTCGCGGAGAACCGGTCGAACTCGCTGCGCAAGGTCTCGGAGATCTACGACGAGATCGGCTTCGCGGCGGTCGGGCGCTACAACGAGTTCGAGAACCTGCGCACCGCCGGCATCCGCTACGCCGACGTCCGCGGCTACTCCTACGACCGTCGCGACGTCTCGGGCCGCTCGCTGGCCAACGCCTACGCCCAGATCCTCGGCGCCAGCTTCATCGAGCAGCAGAAGCCGTTCGAGGTCGAGCTCTGCGTCGCCGAGGTGGGAACGACGCCGGAGCGCGACCAGCTCTTCCGCATCACCTACGACGGCTCGATCTCCGACGAGCCGCGGTTCGTGGTCATGGGCGGCACCACCGAGCCGATCAGCGCGGCGCTGCGCGAGTCGTACCAGGCCGACCTGGAGCTCCGTGACGCCCTGCGCATCGCCCTCGAGGCGCTGCACTCGCAGAACGGCTCGGGCACGTCGGCATCGGGGTCGTCGGCGGCCACGAGCGCCTCCGACGACCGTCGCCTGGGCGTCGACGCCCTCGAGGTCGCCGTCCTCGACCGCACCCGCCGGCCGCGCCGCGCCTTCCGCCGGCTCACCGGGGCCGCCCTCGCCGCCCTCATGCCGAGCGACGAGGCGGCGGGCGACGACGCGCCGAGCGAGGACACCGGCGCCGGCGACGAGGTCTCGGGTGCCGGGGGCGCCGACCCCCAGGCCTAGCGGTCCCTCGGCTACTCCTCGTCGGGCCGGTACACCGGCACCGGCTTGGGGGCGATGCGGAAGGTGAACCGGTCGGCGTCGGGCTGGACCTCGCCGTCGGTGGCCAGCCCGACCGGTGGCCCGACCACGCGCACCGACAGCCGGGTGCGCGTCGCGGCGACGTAGACCCGGCTTCGGGACAGGGTGCCGCTCAGCGCCGCGACCAGGAAGCGGGTCCGGGAGAACGGGACATCGGCACGCAGGTAGCGCACGTCGAGCACCCGCGCGTCGAGGCGCGGGCGGAACAGCGGGGCCATGCCGCGCGGCTCGTAGCCGCCGTTGCCGACGAAGAGCAGCCAGATCGTGTGGCGCCGCCCGTCGAGCTCCACGACCAGCGGCGCGGCCTCGGCGAGCACGCGCGCGAGGGCCATCGCCGCGGCGGGCCACTTGCCCCAGCGCTCCTGCCAGTCCTCCCGCAGCCGGACCATGTCGGGATAGCCGCCGAGGCTCGCGGTGTTGACGAACGCGGCCGTGCGGCGTCCCGCGTCGGCCACGCCGATGTCCACCAGCCCGACGTCGACGAGCACCGCGTGCCCGTCCCGGGCAGCGGCGAGCGCGGACGGGGTGTCCTCGACGCCGACGTCGCGGGCGAAGTGGTTGAGCGTGCCCTCGGGCAGCACCACGAGCGGGACCCCCCGACGCTGGGCCAGCCCCGCGAGCGCGGCCACCGAGCCGTCGCCGCCGGCGACCCCGATCGCGCGCGGCGCGCCGCCGTCCGGTGCCGGACGGTCGAGCGCGGCCTCGACCTCGTCGACGAAGTCGATCCCCGGCTCGGGGACGATCACCTGCGCCCGGGGGAGCAGCGCGTGGATCTCCTCGGGCGGGCCGGGCGGCTCCGGCGGGGTGTCGTCGTCGGCGAGCCCGACCACCGGGCCGACGATCTGCCCGATCGTTTCGAGCGGGCCCGGCGTCCCGGCGGCGCTGTTGGCCACGATGACCAGACCGGCGCCGTCGCCGAGGGCCGGCGCGGCCGAGGCCGGGCGGGCCCGGGCGGGGGCGTGGCGCACGACGGGCCACCACCGCCGCGTCAGCGCCGCGATCCCCGCCCCCAGGACGGCGCCGGCGAGCACGTCCTCGGTCGTGCGCTCACCGAACCACACCCGCGCGCCCGACACCCCGCCCGCCAGCGGCAGGAGCGACGCCCCGAGCGCCGGGGACTCCATGGCCGCCGCGGTGACGAACGCCGCCGAGGCCGCCGCGTGCGCGGAGGGGAGGCGCCGGCCCCGGCACGGTGGTCCGCCTCCGGCGCGGCAGCCGCGCTGCGCCACGTGTCGCAGCACCCGGGGCAGCAGCGGCTTGGCCAGCGCGTGGGCGACCGCGGACGTGGCCGCCGCCGCCATCACCCCGCGGACGCCGGCCCGCCGCCCGGGCCCGCGGCCCGAGGCGATCAGCGTCCCGGCGACGGCGGCCCAGACCAGGCCGCGGTCGGCGGTGCGGTCGAGCCGGCGCAGCCAGCGCGCGGCGGCGGGGGAGTGGAGTCGGGTGACGGTCACCGACGGTCCGGTCAGCGGGCGGTGGCGCGGTGCGGCCACAGCGTCTCGTCACGGCGGTACACCGGCACGGGGTGGTCCGCGACGGCGTAGCGCAGGCGACGTCCGCGGGCCACGACCTCCCCGTCCGCGGCGACCTCGACGGGTCCGTCCAGCAGCTCGATGTCCAGCGATCGCATCGCGCTCTCCTGGTAGATCCTGTTGTGCCCGAGCACGCCGGTGGCCAGCGCCAGGAAGGCCCGGGTCCGGGCGAGACGCCGGTCGGCGCGCAGGTAACGGACCTCCAGCACGCCGGTGTCGAGGCGCGGCCGGTACGACGGCACCATCCCGGTCGGCACGTAGGGCCCGTTGCCGACGAACAGCATCCACACCGAGCGCTCCACCCCGTTGAGGCGGACCCGGGTGGGCCGGCTGCGGGCGAGCGTCACGAGCAGCGCGGCCACGGCCGAGGGCCATTTGCCCCACTGCTTCTGCCACTTCTCGCGCAGTCGCACCATCTCCGGGTAGCCGCCGAACGCCGAGGTGTTGACGAAGACGACGCGCCGCGCCGGCTCGCGGCCCTCCACGTCGGGGTGGACCCGCAGCTCGCCGAGGTCGACGGCCACCGCCTCGCCCGCGCCGGTCGCGTCGATCGCCTCCTGGGTGTCGTACACACCCACGTCGCGGCCGAAGTGGTTCAGCGTCCCCGCGGGCACGACGGCCAGGGGCATGTCGAGGTCCTCGGCGACGCGGGCCGCGGCGGCCACCGAGCCGTCGCCGCCGGCGATGCCGATGGCGCGGGTGCCGTCCTCGCGGGCCAGGTCGGTGAGGGTCTCGACGAGGTCGGCGCCGTCCTCGAGGCGCACCACGCGGGCCTGGGGCAGGGCCGAGCGCAGCTCGTCGTAGGGGTCGACGCCCTGGCGGCCCGAGCGGGTGTTGACCAGCAGCGCCAGCCCGTCGCCCTCCGGCAGCCGCGGGGCGCCCGCCACGGGGCGTGCGGCGGCCTCGTCGATGTCGCGGATCGGTAGCCAGCGCTTGGTGGCCATCGCGGCGAGCGCCCCGAGCCCGGCGCCGGCGGCGACGTCGGTGGTCCAGTGCACGCCGACGTGCACCCGGGAGTAGGCCACGGTGGCGGCGAGCGGGAGCACCCAGGTCGCGGCCTTCGGGCTCTCCATGGCCACCGCGGTGGCGAACGCGGCCGCCGAGGCGGCGTGGCCGGAGGGGAACGAGGACGAGGTGGGCGGGTAGTCCAGCGAGCGGTGCGCCGGCAGGAGCTCCGCGGCGGGCCGGCGGCGTGGCACGAGGGGCTTGAGCACGCCGTTCGCGAGCAGGCTCGCGCCGGCGATCGCGAGCACCCCGCGCAGCGCACCGCGCCGGGTGTGGCGGGTGCCCGCGGCCAGGACGGTGGCGACGGCGAACCAGAGCTTGCTGTGGTTGGCCGAGCGGGTCAGGGCGGCCAGGGCAGGGTCGGCGGCCGAGTAGGGCAGGTGGCCGATGGCGGTGGTGATCCGGCAGTCCTGCTCGTTGACGTCGGCGAGCCGGCGGCGGCCGTCGCGTGCTCCCTGACGCACCCGCCTGCGCACCCCGTGCGAGAGGTCCGATGCCAGTCCGTGTCCCGGGAGCGCCACGGCGCCGACCGTAGTGATCGGCCCACGCCGGGCGTCGACCCACCGCTCGGACAGGGCTCACGGAGCCGGTCGCTGGCCTAGGGTGGAGGGATGCAGCGGAGGATTTACGGGGTCGAGACCGAGTTCGGTGTCACCTGCACCTTCCACGGCCAGCGGCGCCTCTCGCCCGACGAGGTCGCCCGCTACCTGTTCCGCCGGGTCGTGTCGTGGGGACGCTCGTCCAACGTCTTCCTCCGCAACGGCTCGCGGCTCTACCTCGACGTCGGCAGCCACCCCGAGTACGCCACCGCCGAGTGCGACTCGCTGACGCAGCTCGTCGCCCACGACAAGGCGGGGGAGCGGATCCTCGAGGACCTGCTGCTCGACGCCGAGCGCCGGCTGGCCGACGAGGGCATCGGCGGCGACATCTTCCTGTTCAAGAACAACACCGACTCGGCCGGCAACTCCTACGGCTGCCACGAGAACTACCTGGTGGGCCGTTCGGGGGAGTTCTCGCGGATCGCCGACGTGCTGCTGCCCTTCCTCGTCACGCGCCAGCTCATCTCCGGCGCCGGGAAGGTGCTGCAGACCCCCCGCGGCGCCGTGTTCTGCCTGTCGCAGCGGGCCGAGCACATCTGGGAGGGCGTGTCGTCCGCGACCACGCGCAGCCGCCCGATCATCAACACCCGCGACGAGCCGCACGCCGACGCGGAGCGCTACCGCCGCCTGCACGTCATCGTCGGCGACTCGAACATGAGCGAGGTCACCACGCTGCTCAAGGTGGGCACCACCCACCTCGTGCTCGAGATGATCGAGCAGGGCGTGCAGTTCCGGGACTTCACGCTCGACAACCCGATCCGCGCCATCCGCGAGATCAGCCACGACCTGTCCGGCCGCCGCCCCGTCCGCCTGGCCGGCGGGCGAGAGGCCAGCGCGCTGGACATCCAGCGCGAGTACCACGCCCGCGCCGTCGAGCACGTCGCGCGCCGCGGCTCCGACCCGGTCACCGACCGCGTCGTCGAGCTGTGGGGCCGCACGCTGGACGCGGTCGAGCGCCAGGACCTCTCGCTCATCGACCGTGAGGTCGACTGGGCCATCAAGCACCGCCTGGTGCAGCGCTACCGCTCCAAGCACGACCTCGGCCTGTCGAGCCCCCGCGTCGCCCAGCTCGACCTGGCCTACCACGACATCCGCCGTGGGCGCGGGATCTTCGACCTGCTCCAGCGCAAGGACATGGTCGACCGCGTCACCGACGACGGCGAGATCGAGGCGGCGAAGGACACCCCGCCCCAGAGCACACGGGCGAAGCTGCGCGGTGACTTCATCGCCGCCGCCCAGGCCGCCGGCCGGGACTTCACGGTGGACTGGGTGCACCTCAAACTGAACGACCAGGCCCAGCGAACCGTCCTCTGCAAGGACCCCTTCCGCGCCGTGGACGAACGGGTCGACCGCCTGATCGCGACCTTGTAACGGAGGCCACGTCGGCGGCGTGCGTCGGGGGCGCACGAGGTAACCACGAACGCACTTCACCGACGACGCCGAGGACGGCACGAGAACTCCATGGAGCACCAGCCCCGCACCTCACGCCTGCAGACGCCGGGCCCGGCCCCGAGCACGGTGCACGACGCCGCGCCGGTCCCGGTCGACGCCTCGGTCGCCGGCACGGTGATCGGCGGGCGCTACCGGATCGAGGACTGCATCGGCGCCGGGGCCATGGGCGTCGTGTGGACGGCGTGGGACCGCCGGCTGCGCCGCACCGTCGCGGTCAAGCAGCTCGCCGCCCGCGGCCACCGCGACGGCACCGAGGAGCAGGTCGCCCGCGCCCGCGCCATGCGCGAGGGGCGGATCGCCGCCCGCGTCGTGCACCCGCGCGCGATCGCGGTGTTCGACGTCGTGGTCGACGGTGACCACGGGGCGGGGCACGGGCCGTGGCTGGTGATGGAGTACCTGCCGTCGCGGTCGCTGGCGGCCCTGATCGCCGAGCACGGGCCCCTCGAGCCCGCGCAGGCCGCGTGGGTGGGCGCCCAGGTCGCCGACGCGCTCGGTGCCGTGCACGAGGCCGGGATCGTCCACGGCGACATCAAGCCTGGCAACGTGCTGATCACCGACGACGGCGTCGCCAAGATCACCGACTTCGGGGTCTCGCGCGCCACGTGGGACACCACGTCCACCGGCGGCGGGATGGTGGCGGGCACGCCGGGCTACTTCGCGCCCGAGGTGGCCCGCGGCGGCGAGCCCACGCCCGCGTCGGACGTCTTCTCCCTCGGGGCGACGCTGTACGCGGCGGTCGAGAACGAGCTGGTCTGCGGCCACCAGGACAACACGCTGGCCGTGCTGCACGCCATGGCCGAGGGACGCCTGCGACCGGCCACACGCGCCGGGGTGCTCGGCCGGCCGCTGGCCGCGATGCTGCGCCTCGAGCCCGAGCACCGGCCCGCCACCTCCGCCGTCGAGCGCGCCCTGCGTCTGCGCGCCGGTCCGAGCCCCTCGATCCCGGTGCCGCGCGCGGGGACACCGGAGGACGCGGGTGGCGACGCGGGTGGCGACGCGGGTGGCGACGAGGAGGCCGCGGGCGTCCCGGCGCCGCGGGTTCCCGGCACGGCCGACCTGCCCGCCACCGTCGGCGACGAGGGGCCGGACACCGCCGCCGGAGCGCCGGACGGCCCCGCCCCGGCCCCGCTCCCGCCGGCCGCCCCCGCCCCGCGCCCCGTACCCGCCGCGGGTCCGGACAGCGCCGCGGGCGCCACCCGCGTCGGCGGTCCGGCGGCCGCCGCGACGGCATCGTCGCTGGTCCGGCCGGGTGCGGCCGGTCTGCGTCGCGGCCCGACCGGTGGCTCCGACCGCCGTCGGCCCCCACGCCGGCGCCGCGGCGTCATGGCCGTCGGCGTGGCCTCGGGCCTCGCCCTGGCCGTGGGCGTCGGCGTGGCCGTCGCCGCGAGCACGGGCACCGGCACCGTGGCCGCCCCGCCGCCCCCGGGGCCGGTCACATCGGGCCCCGGCGAGGCGGCGGCGGACCCCCTGGGCGGGACGAGCACCTCGCCGTCGCCCACCCCGCCGCGCGCCGCGGCGCCGCTGTCACCGACCGACCCGTCCGACCAGCGGCCGACGGACCCGGGCGCGATGGTCGTCGACTACTACGCGTCCCTGCCCGGCGACATCGACGGCGCGTGGACCACGTTGTCCCCCCGCGCCCGCGACGAGTCCGGTGGATACGACGGCTACCGGCGCTTCTGGTCGGGGATCCGCGAGGTCCGCGCGACGAACGTGGCGGTGCGGGGCGACACGGTCACCGCGGAGATCCAGTTCACGACGAGCAGCGGACGCACCAGTCGTGAGGGCTACCGCTTCGAGGTCGACCGCGCCGAGGACGGCCAGCTGCGCATCGCGCGGGCGCAGCGCAGCGCCGATTCCCTCTGACCCGGCGTCGGCGCACCGTTCCCTCGACGCGCCGGGCACCGGCGTTCGAACACGTGCGCGAGGCGTCGTAGGCTCGCGCGCGTGACGACCAGCCCGTCCGCGCGTGCCGAACGCCTGGTCAACCTGGTGCTCTGCCTGCTCTCGACGCGCCAGTACCTCAGCGCCGAGCGCATCCGGGCCACGGTGCCGGGCTACGCCGACGTGGCCTCCGACGAGGCGTTCTTCCGCATGTTCGAGCGCGACAAGGCCGAGCTGCGCGAGCTGGGGGTGCCGCTGGAGACGGGGCGCTCGTCGATGGCCGAGCCCGTCGACGGCTACCGCATCGCCCGCGGCGACTACGAGCTCCCCGACATCGACCTCGCCCCCGACGAGGCCACGGCCGTCGCCCTGGCCGCGCGGCTGTGGGACTCGCCGGCGTTGGCCGGGGCGGCCCGCACGGCGCTGCAGAAGCTGCGGGCGGCGGGGATCGCGGTCGACCCGGACGCGGCGTCGTCGGTGCAGCCGCGGTTGCGGGCCACCGAGCCCGCGTTCGCGCCGTTGCTCGCGGCCAGTCGGGCCGGGCGGGTCGTGACGTTCACCCACCGCTCGCACCCGGCCGCCGAGGCCCGCGTACGCACCGTCGAGCCGTGGGGTGTCGTGTCCTGGCGGGGCCGCTGGTACCTCGTCGGCCACGACCGCGACCGTGACGACGTCCGCTGCTTCCGGCTGTCACGCATCGGCGACGACGTCAAGGCGGTCGGGCCGCGCGGCGCCGTGGTGCCGCCGCCGGGCGTCGACCTCGTCGCGATCGTCGCCGCCTCCGCCGGCCCGCCGCCGCCCACCGGGCGCGCCCGCATCCGCCTCGCCCCCGGGCGCGCCCAAGGGCTGCGGCGTGGCGCCCACCCCGATCCCGGCGGCGACCCCGACGTCGTCGAGATCGACCTGTCCCGCGTCGACACCGCCGCCCGCTGGGTCGCCGGCCACGGCCCGGACGCCGTGGTCCTCGAGCCGCCGGAGCTGCGCAAGGCCGTGGTGGCGCTGCTGCGGGGGGCACTGAACCCGGTGGACCTCGGGAGCGTGCGGTGACGGCCGGCGGTGTCGCGGACCGGCTCCCGCGCCTGCTCACCCTCGTGCCCTACCTGCTGGCCCGTCCCGGGATCGCGGTGGCGGAGGCGGCCGCCGACTTCGGCGTCGGCGAGGCCCAGCTGCGCCGCGACCTCGAGCTGCTGTGGATGTGCGGGCTCCCGGGCTATGGGCCCGGCGACCTGGTGGACCTGTCGTTCGAGGGCGATACCGTCACCGTCACCTTCGACGCCGGCCTGCGCCGTCCGCTGCGCCTGTCGGGCGCCGAGGCGGCGACGCTGGCGGTGGCGCTGCGGGCGCTCGCCGACGCGCCGGGGGTGGTCGACGCCGACGCCGTCCAGCGGGCCCTGGCGAAGATCGAGGACGCCGCCGGCCGCGCGGGGTCGCGGGCCCGGGCCGACACGGAGCCGGGCGCCGGGGACGGGGTCGCGGTGGTGCTCGGGCGCTCGCCGGGCGGGGCGGAGGACGCCGTGCGCCGGGCCGTCGAGACCGGGCGGGCGCTGCGGCTGACCTACTACTCGGCGTCCCGCGACGCGGTCGGCCGCCGCGTCGTCGACCCGATGCGGCTGCTGCTGGTGGACGCCTCGGCCTACCTGGAGGCGTGGTGCCGGCGCGCCGAGGGTGTGCGGCTGTTCCGCCTGGACCGTGTCGACGACGCCGAGGTGCTCGACGAGCCCTCGTCGCCGCCGCCGGGTGCCCGCGGGCGGGAGGGCTCGGGGGAGGACCTGCTGCGCCCGGACGACGGCGCCCACGTCGCCGCCCTGGTGCTGCACCCGGCCGCGCGCTGGGTCGCCGAGTACTACCCCGTCGAGGACCTGCACGCCGGCGAGGACGGTTCGGCCCGCGTGACGATGCGCTACGGCGACCGGGACTGGATGGTGCGCCTGCTGTTGGGCCTCGGCGACGCCGTCGAGGTCCTCGCCCCGCCGGATCTCGTCGAGGCCCGGCGCGCCCGCGCGCGGGAGGCCCTGGCCGCGTACGGGGAGGACGGGTAGATCCGTCGCTCCGCCCGCGGCGCGCTGCCGGCGTCATCGGTGCGTGCTCCGGTGCGATCGCCGAGGATGCGGTGTGATCACCGCCGCCGACCCTGGCGTGGCCGAACCTGGCGCGTGCGGCTGGCTGCTGCTGCGGGCCGACGGCGTCGGCGCCGGCGATCGCCTGACTGTCTCGGTCCACCTCTCCGGCACGCTCTGTGTCCCGCCTGTCGGATGGCCGGCGACGACACCCACAGCTGGCGTCACGACCTGGGCAACTGCCCGGGGGCTGCACCTCTGATCTGCTGGTCGGGGCTTTGGTCGACTGGACTGTCGAACACATGTTCGACAGTCGTGGAGGCGGCTCCGGTCGCGCCCGCTGGGCTGTCGTGGTCGCGGTGGGCGCCGGGTCCGGAGCTGGCGGCGGCGTTGGCGGGGTCGGCGCCGGTGGATGTGGTCGATGACGAGGGGTTCGACGCCGCGGA
>NZ_QEKW01000021.1 GCF_003096675.1 Actinomycetospora cinnamomea
TTGGAGGCGGGGCGGGTGTCGTTGTCGCATGTGCGGGTGGTGATCGAGCAGACCGAGCAGTGCTCGCCGGGCTCGGCGCGGGAGGTGGATGCGGCGTTGTGGTCGCGGCCGGGGCGGGAGCGTACGCCGGCGCAGTTGCGGGAGACGGTGCGTCGGCTGGTGGCGCGGGTGGATCCGGAGGCGGTGCGGCGGCGTGTGGAGCGGGCGCGGCGGTCCCGGGAGTTCCGGTACTGGTCGGAGGACGACGGGGCGATCGGGGTGATCCAGATGCGGATGCCCGCCGATCAGGCCCGTGGGGTGGTCGCGGTGGTGGATGCGCTGGCCCGGGGTGCGGGGGACGCCCCGGGCGGGGAGCGGCGCAGCCTGGCCCAGAGGCGGGTCGACACCGCCCGGGACCTGATCCTCGACGGCGCCACCACCGGCCAGGACGGGGCCTGCTGCTGCGCACCCCAGGGCCACGACGGCCACGACGGCCACGACGTGTCGGTGACCGGCGGCGGGAGCGCCCGGGACGACCTCGGCGAGGACGCGACACCCGCCGACACCACCGGAGAACACGCCACCGAGGACGCCGCTGGTGAGGACGCCGCCACCGAGGACGCCGCTGGTGAGGACGCCGGCGGTGAGGACGCCGGCGGTGAGGACGCCGGCGGTGAGGACGCCGGCGGTGAGGACGCCGGCGGTGAGGACGCCGGCGGTGAGGACGCCGGCGGTGAGGACGCCGTGGCGTCGGGTCGTGACGCGTTGCGTGGGGTGCGGGTGGGGGTGGGGTCGCCGGTGCGGGCGGATGTGCGGATCACGATCGGGTGGATGTGCTGGCGGGGCTCTCGCAGCGTCCGGCGGAGTTGGAGGGCCATGGTCCGGTCCCGGCGTTGCTGGCCCGGCGGCTGGCCGCTGACCCGGACGCCACCTGGCGGCGGTTGATCACGGATCCGGTCAGCGGGGTCGCCACCCAGCTGGAGAGTCACCGTTACCGGCCGCCGGTGGCGTTGCAGGAGTTGGTGCGCTCGCGGGATCTGACGTGCGTGGCGCCGGGGTGTCGTGTGCCCGCGGCGCGCTGCGACCTCGACCATGTCGTGCCCCTACGACCACGGTCACCCCGACCGCCGCGGCGGGCCGGGCGCACCCGCAAGGACAACCTCAAGCCCGGCTGCCGGCGCCACCACCGGATCAAGACCCTCACCGGCTGGACCTGTCACCCCGCCCCCGCCCCCGACCCCGACGGCGACCCGAACGGCGGCGACAGCCAGGTAGTGGTGTGGACCTCCCCGTCCGGGCACCGCTGGTGGGTCCCCGCACCCCGACTCGAGCCCCCACCCTGGGAACGCCACCTCGACCTCGACCCCGAGGCGGCCGACGCCCAGCTCGCCGAGCTGCGCGACACCGCCGACCGCGAACCCACCGACCAGCACGTCGACCGGCAGAACGACCACCACGACACCGACGACCTCGGCGACCTCGACTGGCGCCGCGACGGCACACCCTGGGGGCGCCGACCCCGCGCCGAGGGACCAGCCGCGTGAGAGCCTCGCTCGTCCACGCCCACCTCACGGCCGGGGCGGCCGTGAGCGCCCGCTGCCGGGGCCGGGCACCCACTGCCATGGCCGGGCGTCGCACCACCGCCCCGCGCACGGGCGTTCACCGCCCGGTCACCCCGGCGGGCTAGGGTCCGGGGCGTGCCGTACCTCTGGAGCGTCGTGGCCGTAGTGGCCGCCCTGGTCGGGCTGGGGCTCACGGTCGCGGCGCTGCTGGGCCCCGTGCGCCGGTTCAGCACCGTCGCGGGGGTCGCGCGCCAGCAGATCGGTGACGAGGTCGGCATGCTGAAGGCCCGGGTGGCCGCGCTGCGGGTCCGGCTCGCGCAGCGTCGCGCGTAGCATCGAGCACACCGTGGAAGGAGCCACACCGTGAGCGAATGGGTCATCATCGCGATCGTCGGCGTGGTGCTGTTGTTCAGCGCCAAGAAGCTGCCTGACATGGCGCGGGGGCTGGGCCAGTCCATGCGCATCTTCAAGGCCGAGACCCGCGGGCTCCGCGAGGACGAGCAGAGCTCGAAGGGCGGTCAGGCGTCGGGCGAGCCGCAGGCACCGGGACGCCAGATCGACGGGGGCTCCGCGGTGAACGGCCAGCAGCCCCACCAGGACGGCCAGCAGGACACCGCCCAGCCCACGCGGCCGGGCCCCACCGCGTCCTGATCCGCCGGTGACGTCGGGGAGCGCGCAGCCGACCGGAGCCGTCCCGTCCCGCACCCGGTGGTGGCGCGGTCTGCGCCGACCGGGGGCGCGTCGTCGCGCCAACCCCGACGGCACGATGACGCTCGTCGAGCACGTCTACGAGCTGCGTCGGCGCCTCGCGATCGCGCTGCTCGCCGTCGCTCTGGGCACGGCGCTCGGGTTCTTCTGGTACACCGCCTACCCGTTCGGGCTGCCGTCGCTGGGCCAGATCCTGACCGAGCCCTACTGCGCCCTTCCCCCTCAGAACCGGGTACAGCTCGGCGGCGGTGACGAGTGCCGCCTGGTCGCCTTCGGTGTGTTCGAGCAGTTCACCCTGCGCCTCAAGGTCGCGGCGACCGCGGGTGTCCTGTTGTCGAGCCCGGTCTGGTTCGCCCAGCTGTGGGGCTTCATCACGCCGGGGCTGTACACGAAGGAGAAGCGCTTCGCGTACACCTTCGTGTCCCTCGCGGTCGTGCTCTTCACCGCCGGCGCGGTCCTCGCCTACTTCGTCGTGACCCAGGCCCTGCAGTTCCTGTTCACCATCGGTGGTGACATCCAGACAACCGTCCTGCGCGGCTCGGACTACTTCAGCCTGCTGCTGGCCCTGCTCGTGATCTTCGGGGTGAGCTTCGAGCTGCCCCTGCTGATCATCATGCTCAACCGGGTCGGGGTCGTGTCGTACGACCAGCTCAAGCGGTGGCGCCGCGGGCTCATCTTCGGGCTGTTCGTCTTCGCCGCGGTGGCCACGCCCGGCCAGGACCCGATCTCGATGCTCGCGCTCGGTGTCTCCCTGGTGCTGCTGCTCGAGCTCGCCATCCAGGTCGCGCGCGTCCACGACAAGCGCGTGGCCCGGCGGCGCCTGGAGGAAGGCTGGAGCCAGAACACGGACTGGAGGGGCCTCGACCCCGACCGGCCGTCGCCGCTCGACGACCGGCTCGGCGCCCCGACCCCGGCCGCGGGCCCCGCACCGCGCATCGAGCCGGTGCGCCCACCGGCCGCCGATCGGGCGAGCGACACCTCGTCCGACCGGTGGGACGCCACCTGACCCTTACCGAGGAGTGGTGTGACGTCCGCCGGGGGGTCTCGGGGGCGGACCCCCCGAGTCTTGTGACACTGTGGTGGGGTGGCCACTCGCTCTCCCGCCGAGGCCTACGAGCAGGCTCGCACCCGTGCCGCACATCCCCAGCTCGGCCGGTTCGCCGCGGGGCTGTCCTTCGAGCTCGACGACTTCCAGCGCCGGTCCTGCCTCGCCCTCGAGGAGGGCCACGGCGTGCTGGTCTGCGCGCCCACGGGCGCGGGGAAGACGGTGGTCGGTGAGTTCGCGGTGCACCTGGCGCTGGCCCGGGGCCAGAAGTGCTTCTACACGACCCCGATCAAGGCGCTGTCGAACCAGAAGTACGCCGACCTCGTCGAGCGCCACGGTGCCGACGCCGTCGGCCTGCTGACTGGCGACGCGGCGATCAACGGCTCGGCGCCCGTGGTGGTCATGACCACCGAGGTGCTGCGCAACATGCTCTACGCCGAGTCGGGGGCGCTCGAGGGCCTCGCGTACGTCGTGATGGACGAGGTGCACTACCTCGCCGACCGCTTCCGCGGCGCCGTGTGGGAGGAGGTCATCCTCCACCTGCCCGAGCACGTCCAGCTCGCCTCCCTGTCGGCGACGGTGAGCAACGCCGAGGAGTTCGGCGACTGGCTCGTGACCGTCCGCGGCGACACCACCGTCGTCGTCGACGAGACCCGGCCCGTGCCGTTGTGGCAGCACATGGTGGTCGGGCACCGCATGTTCGACCTCTTCGCCGAGGAGCGCCGGGGCGGGTCGACGGCGCTGAAGGTCGACCCCACGCTGGTGCGGGCCGTCGCCGAGGTCGACCGCGGTCCGGCCGTGCACGGCGGCCGTGCACGCGGCGGACCCCGCTCCGGCCCGCCCGGACGCAACGGCCGGGGGTATGACCGGCGCGGGGGGCCGGGACGGTCCGGCCCACCGGGACGCTCCGGGTTCCGGCCGCCCTCGCGGGTCGACGTCATCGAGCGGCTCGACGCCGCCGGGCTCCTGCCGGCGATCACGTTCATCTTCAGCCGGGCCGGGTGCGACGCGGCCGTGACGCAGTGCGTGCGCTCCGGCCTACGTCTGACCGGGCCCGACGACGTGACGGCGATCCGCGAGGTCGTCGAGCGGCGCACCTCGGGGCTGCCCGACGCCGACCTCGAGGTCCTGGGCTTCTGGGAGTGGCGCGAGGGCCTGGAGCGCGGGGTCGCGGCCCACCACGCCGGACTGCTGCCCGCGTTCAAGGAGACCGTCGAGGAGCTGTTCGTCCGCGGGCTCGTGCGGGCCGTGTTCGCGACCGAGACCCTGGCGCTGGGCATCAACATGCCCGCGCGCACCGTCGTGCTCGAGAAGCTCGTCAAGTACAACGGCGAGGCCCACGTCGAGCTGACCCCGGGGGAGTACACGCAGCTCACCGGGCGGGCGGGGCGCCGCGGCATCGACGTCGAGGGCCACGCGGTGGTCATCTGGTCGCCGGGCGTCGACCCCGAGCAGGTCGCCGGCCTCGCCTCGACGCGCACCTACCCGCTGCGCTCGTCGTTCCGGCCCGGCTACAACATGGCCGTCAACCTCGTCGATCGGCTCGGGGTGGAGGATGCGCGGGAGCTGCTGGAGCAGTCGTTCGCGCAGTTCCAGGCCGACCGCAGCGTCGTCGGGCTGGCGAAGCGCCTCGAACGCAACCGCGAGGCCCTCTCCGGGTACGCCGAGGCCGCCGGGGGGCGTCAGGGCTCGGACTCCGGCAGCGAGACCGACTTCCGCGCGTTCGCGGAGTACATGGACCTGCGCCGGCGGGTCTCCGAGCGCGAGAAGATGCTCTCGCGCCAGGGCCGCTCGGCGCAGAAGGCCGAGGCCGCCGCGTCGCTGGAGGCCCTGCGGCCCGGCGACGTCATCGCCGTGCACGGCGGCAAGCGGGCGGGACTGGCCGTCGTGCTCGACCCGGGCGTCGACCGCAGCCCGCGCGGGATGGAACCGCGTCCGCTCGTGCTCACCGAGGACCGGTGGGCGGGACGGCTGTCGCTGTCCGACTTCCCCGAGCCCGTCGCCGCGCTGGGGCAGATGAAGCTGCCGCGCAAGCTCGACCACCGCGTCCCGCGCCTGCGCCGCGACCTGGCCAACGCGCTGCGCGAGACGGGCATCGAGCCGCCGCTGCGCACGGGGTCGAGCCGGCGGCGCCGGGGGTCGGAGAACGAGGACGCCGAGCTCGCGTCGCTGCGGCGCGCGCTGCGGGCCCACCCCTGCCACGGGCTCGCCGACCGCGACGACCGAGCCCGCTGGTACGAGCGCTACCAGCGCCTCGAGCGCGAGACCGAGCAGCTCCAGCAGCGGGTGCGCTCGACGACGCACTCGCTGGCGCGCACGTTCGACCGCATCCGCGGGCTGCTGGGGGAGCGGGGCTACCTCGACGACGCGCCCGACGCCCAGCAGGACGTCACCGAGCACGGGCGGAGGCTCTCCCGGCTGTGGGGTGAGTCCGACCTGCTCGTGGCCGAGTGCCTGCGCCACGGCGTCTGGCGCGGGCTGGGCCCGGCCGAGATCGCCGCGGTCGCCTCGTCGCTGGTCTACGACAGCCGCCGCGACGACGGCGGCGTGCCGAGGGTGCCCGACGACGCGGCGACGGCGGTCGAGCAGACCGTGGCGCTGTGGCAGGACCTCGTCGCCGACGAGCGTCGCCACGACCTCGACCGCACCCGCGAGCCCGACCTGGGCTTCGCCTGGCCGGTGCACCGCTGGGTGCGCGGCGACACGCTCGCCGTCGTCCTCGACGGCGCCCGCGCGCACGGCCTCGAGCTGTCCGCGGGAGACTTCGTGCGCTGGTGCCGGCAGGTCGTCGACCTGCTCGACCAGATCCGCGCCGTCGCCGGCACCGGCGACACCGTGGGCCGCGCCGCCGCCGACGCCGTCCGCATGATCCGGCGCGGGGTCGTCGCCGTCGGGGAGGCCTAGTCGTGACCGGGCGGGGCCAACCCAGCGTCGGACCCGGCTCGCCCTGGGCGCCGCCGGGGTACGGCGGCCCGCCGCCGGCGTACGGCCGGCCCGGGTACGGGACGCCGCCCGGGTACGGGACGCCGCCCGGGTACGGCGCCACGCCGCCGGGCCACGGTCCTGCGCCGGGCCACGGTCCTGCGCCGGGGTGGGGTCAGCCGGGGCACGGCCAGCCCGGCTACGGCCAGCCCGGCTACGGCCGGCCCCACGGCCACCCCGGCTGGGCCCCGCCGCCGCGACCTCCGCGCAGGTCCCCGTGGAAGGTGCTCGGCCTGGTGGCCGGGATCCTCGCGGTGATCGCCGCGGTCGTCGTGCTCCTGCTGGCGTTCGTCGTCGGCCCCCGCTTCGCCCGGGTCGACGTGCTGGACCCGGATGCCGTGGCCCAGGGCGTCACACGGGTGGTCACCGAGGACTGGCGGCGCCAGATCACCGACGTCACCTGCCCGGCCGACCAGGAGGCCCGCGCGGGCGTGCGGTTCGCGTGCGGGGCCACGGTGGACGGGCGCCCCGCGCAGGTGCCGGTGGCGGTGGTGGACGCGAACGGCACCTACTCGGTGGGCCAGCCGCGCTGATGGCCACGCTCGACGACGTCCGCCGGCTCGCGCTGGCCCTGCCGCGCACCGACGAGAAGGTGTCGTGGGGGTCGGCGTGCTGGGTGGTGTCGGGGAAGGGCTTCGTCTGGGAGCGCCCGCTGCGCCGCGCCGACGAGGCCGCGCTCACCGCGGCGGGGATCCCGCTGCCCGAGGGCGACGTCCTCGGTGTGCGGGTGGCGGACGAGGGCGTCAAGCAGGCGCTCGTCACCGACGACCCGGATGTCTACTTCACGACGCCGCACTTCGACGGCTACCCCGCGGTGCTCGTGCGCCTCGAGCGGATCGCGCTCGACGAGCTGCGCGAACTCGTGGAGGACGCCTGGGTGCAGCGCGCCCCGAAGACCGTCGCCCGCGCCTGGCTGGCCGAGCAGGGCCGCTGACTACTCGCCCTTCAGCGCCGTCACCAGGCGGTCGACCGAGCCGGTGAGGTTCCACCGCTCGGCCAGAGCAGCCAGCCGGTCGGGGTCGACGGGCTCGTGGGGCAGGGCGCGGCGCTCGCCGGTCCAGTCGACGGGGGCGTCCGGGGCGACGCGGACCACCTCGGGCGCGGCGACCAGGTACTCGCCCGCACGGGCCAGCTTGGCCCGCACGGCCGAGGACATGCGGCTGTCCGAGCGATCCAGGACCGCCTGGATCATCTCGTCCCACGAGCCGAACTTCGACACCACCTGCGCCGCGGTCTTCTCGCCGATGCCCGCCACACCCGGCAGGCCGTCGGACGGGTCGCCGCGCAGCATCGCCATCTCCGCGTAGCCCTCGCCGGCTCGCGCGACCGGGACGCCGTAGCGGGCGGCGACGTCCTCGGGGCCGTAGAGCTCGTACTTGGACACGCCGCGGGCGATGTAGACGACCCGCACCGACGCCGGCTCGTCGCGCACCAGCTGCAGCAGGTCGCGGTCGCCGCTGACGACCTCGATCGCGTCGGTGCGCTCGGTGGCGCACAGGGTGCCGATGACGTCGTCGGCCTCGTACCCCTCGGCGCCCGCGGTGGGGATGCCGACGGCGTCGAGCACGTCGAGGATGATCTCCACCTGGGGGCCCAGCTCGGGCGGCGCGGCCTCGGCGTCGGGCGCGCCCCCGACCGGCGAGGAGGGGTCGCCGGCCGTGGGATCCACCCGGTGGGCCTTGTAGGACGGCAGGGCGCGCACACGGAACGCGGGTCGCCAGTCGCGGTCGAGGCACGCCACGACGGCACCGGGACGACGCTCGCGGACCAGGCGGGCGACCATGTCGCAGAACCCGCGCGCCGCGTTGACCGGTGTCCCGTCCTCGGCGGTCAGCGTGGCCGGCACCCCGTAGAAGGCGCGGAACCAGAGGCTGGCCGAGTCGAGCAGCATCACCGGCGCGTCCATGGGCGAGAGCTTCCCACTCCACCCCGACACCGGGGACGCCGGACGCTGCGGACACGACCGGGCGCCGAGGGTGACGGTCCTTGACGGCCCGTCGGGCCGGGCGTCCCCTGGGGCGGAGCAGCGGGCCGGGAGGTCGCCATGGACACCCTCGACGCGGTCGTGGTCGGCGCGGGACCCACGGGGCTGGTCAGCGCCGTCGGCCTGGCCCGGCGCGGCCACCGCGTCCGGCTCGTCGACGACGACCCCGGTCCGGAGCACGACGGTCGGTGGGCCCGCCGGGGCGTGATGCAGTTCCACCACCCGCACGCGTTCCGTCCCCAGGCCGTCGACGTCCTGCGCGCCGAGGTGCCGGAGGCGCTCGACACCCTGCTCACCCTCGGGGCGCAGCCGATGGTCCCGGGGCCGCCCGGGGGGACCGCGTCGGGTGACCTGCCGCCGGGCACGGGACTGCGCTGCCGGCGGATGGTCGTCGAGCGGGAGCTGCGCCGGGTCGCCGAGCGCGAGCCGGGCGTGACCCTCGTGCGGGGACGTGCCGCCGCCGTCCTGGCCGAGCGTGGCCGCGCCGTCGGGGTGCGGGTGGCGGGCGGGCGCCTCGACGCCGACCTCGTCGTCGCCGCCACCGGGCGCGCCGGGCGCCTCGCCGCCGAGCTCCGGGGCCCCGAGGAGTCCTCCGACTGCGGCATGGCCTACGTCTCGCGGCAGTACCGGCTGCGGCCCGGCGCCGAGCCGGGGCCGGTCAACTCGCCGCTCGGGGCGGTGGAGGCGCACGACGGCTACGTGGTGATCGTGTTCGTGCACGACGCCGGGGTCTTCACCGCTCTCGTCGCGCGCCCCACCGCTGAGCGCCGGCTCACGGCGCTGCGCCACGAGCCGGCGTGGGAGGCGGCGGCCGGCGCGATCCCGCTGCTCGCGACGTGGACCGATCCCGCGCGCGCCGCCCCCCTGACGCCCGTCCTGCCGGGCGGGCGACTGCGCAACACCTGGCGCGGCCAGCTCGACGCCGCGGGGCGCCTGCCGCTGCCCGGCCTGATGTTCCTCGGCGACGGCGTCTGCACCACCAACCCCGTCGCGGGCCGGGGTGTCGCGACGTCGTTGATGCAGGTCGAGCGGTTCCTGGCCCTGCTGGCCGAGCACGGCGACGACCACGCCGCCACGGCGCTCGCGCTCGACGCCTGGTGCACCGCGGCGCTGCGCCCCTGGTTCCTCGACCACGTCGCGGTCGACGACGCCCAGGTCGAGCGGTGGGCCGGGCGGGACGTCGATCCCACCCGGCCGCCGCCCTCCGACCTCGTCGTGTCGGCCACCGCGGTCGACCCGACGCTGATGGAGGTCGTCGGGCCCTACCTGGGCATGGCGGCGCTGCCGTCCTCGCTCGCGGCGGTGCACCCGCGGGTCCAGGAGATCTACGCCTCGGGGTGGCGCCCGCCGTTCGCCGAGGGCCCGACCCGCGAGGAGCTCGTCGAGCTCGTGCTGTCGGCCTCCCCGGAGGCGGTCACGGCCTTCGCGTAGCGCGTGCCCGCGGCCAGCAGCACCAGCCCTGCGCCCAGGAACGCCGCGACGCGGGCGAGGCCGTCGAGGGCGGTGAGGTCGAAGGTCACCAGCTTGATCACCGCGGCGACCACCAGGACGCCGCCGAGGATGCGCGGCAGCGAGGCCTGCAGGCCGCGGGCCAGCAGCACCAGGGCCACGGCCGTCCAGGAGACGGTGACCAGGACGTGGCCGACGAGGAAGGCGCCGCGGGTGGGGGAGACCAGCAGCGATGCGGCGACGACGGCTCCGGTCGCCCCGTAGAGCCCGACGACCCCGAGGGCGCTGACCAGGACCGCGGCTCGGGTGCGGTCGCGCAGCGCGCCGAGGCGGGCGAGCGCGACGAGGCCGACGGCGGCGACGGCGGTGAGCACCAGCGACGTGGCCACGGCGGCGGCGAGCTCGCCGACCGCGCCGGCCGTGGCCGTCCCGCCCGGGGCGGTGACGACGAACGGGCGGGCGGGGAAGTCGGCGACGAGGTCGACCGGCGCGTCCCGGCCCAGCGCGATCGCCCCGCCGACCAGCGCGAGCGCCCCGCCGGCGACCAGCGGGCCGGGACGGCGCGTCACCACGGCCACCAGGCCGAGCAGCGCGGCTTCGGCCAGCAGCGGGAGCGCCACCGGGCCGCCGCCCACAGCGATGACGGTGGCCACCAGCAACGCGGCGGTCCCGGCGGCGCCTGCCACGACGGCGAGGCCACGGTGGCCGGCCGGCGCGGCGGCGCGGTCGAGCACGACGACGGCGAGGAGCAGGGCGACCGCGACGACGCCCGCGACGAGGGCGCCGGCGAGGCGGGGGAGGCCGAGGCAGGTGACCAGGACGGGCAGCACGGGCGCGCCGAGCAGGGCGGCGGGCGTCGCCCGACCGGGGGCGCCGACGACCACGGCCGCCACCGCACCGAGGACCAGCACGGCGAGGACAGCAGCGGCGGTGGCGAGGTCCTCGGCCGGTGCGCCGATCAGCAGCCGGATCGCCGCCCCGAGCGCGCCGACGGTCGCGGCGGCCGCACCCACGGCCGCGACGAGGGGCCAGTCGCGACGCCGGGACACCGGGACGGCGGCGACCTGGGCGCCGGCCAGCAGGGCGACGAGCGTGGGGGTGAACCCGCCGACCACGAGGGGCGCGGCCAGCCCGCTCGCCACGAGGACGCCGACCGCGAGGCCGCGGTGCCGCCAGCGGTCGGCCAGGGCCAGCCCGCCCGCGGTCACGAGCAGGGCGAGCGGCACGGCGACGGCGAGGGGGAGGAAGCCGTAGAGCGAGACGGCGGCGGCCACGGCGAGGAAGAGGGTCGCGACGCCGGTCGCGACGAGCGCGACCGCCGCGGTCGGCGCGGCCTCCCCGCCCGCCCCGCGGCGGACCCGGGCCCCGACGGCCACGAGGACCAGGCCCAGCACGGCGCCGCCGATCACCCGGGCCTCCGGGCCGAACCACCCGCGGTTGGCGGCCAGGACCAGCAGCATGACCACGCCGAGCACGGTCGTCGCCGCGCCGGTCACCGCCAGCAGCCGGGCCGGGGACCACGCCACGCGGGGCCGGCGCTCGGGTCGGGGCGCGGGCGGCGCGGCGGCGGGTGCCGGGCCCGCCCACGGCGGCACGGGTCCGGGCGGCGGCGCCCAGGGGCCGGGCGACGGCCAGGCGCCACGGGGCGGCGCGGGCGGCACCGGCACCGGTGCCGACGGAAGCGACGGCGCCGCGTCGGTGGGGCGTGCGGTGCGCAGGGTCATGAGGGACGCGCGGATACGCTCGATCTCGCGGGTCACGCCCGCGAGGTCGTCACCGAGACGGGCGACGAGCACGTCCTGCGGGAGCGGGGTGGTCATGGTGACGGAGCCTGGCCCAGCACGGACGCCGCGCCCAGGGGACATCTACTCAGACGGTCCCGCGTGGCGGGGGGCGCCGGGACCTGCCCGGGGCGCGCCCGTCCCGGGTGCCGCTGACTTAGGCTCGGACCCATGAGCAGCACCCTCGCCGGCGCCACGGACCAGGTGACGGCCCGGCTCGAGCGGGCCCGGGCCGCCGCGCGACAGGTCGGGGTGGACGCCCTGGTGGTGACGCCGGGACCGGACCTGCAGTACCTCACCGGGGTGGTCAAGCACTCCCACGAACGGCTGTCCGCCCTGCTCGTGCCCACCGACGGTGAGCCCGCGTTCGTCGTCCCGACGCTCGAGCGCCCCGGCCTCGCCGGGACCGCGGTCGAGGCCATGGACGTGCTGCCCTGGACCGACGGGATCGACCCGCACGCGCTCGCCGCCTCACGGCTCGGCGGGGCACGGCGCGTCGCCGTCGCCGCCGACATGCCCGCCCTGCACGTCCTGGGCCTGCGCGACGCCCTGCCCGCGGCCCACCTCGAGCTGGCGACGCCGGTGCTGCGCGAGCTGCGGATGCGCAAGGACGCCACCGAGATCGACGCCCTGCGTCGCGCCGGCGCGGCCATCGACGCGGTGCACGCCCAGGTGCCGGGCTGGCTGATCCCCGGGCGGACCGAGGCCGAGATCGGCGCCGACATCACCGCGGCCATCGTCGAGGCCGGCCACACCGAGGCCGCGTTCGTCATCGTCGGCTCCGGGCCGAACGGGGCGAGCCCGCACCACGAGGTGTCCGACCGCGTCATCCAGGCCGGCGACGTCGTCGTCATCGACATCGGTGGTCCGCTGCCCGAGGGCTACCACTCCGACTCGACGCGCACCTACGTCGTCGGCGAGCCCACCGACGAGGTCCGCGAGGTCTACGCCGTGCTCCAGCGGGCCCAGGAGGCCGCGGTCGCGGCGGCGCGCCCGGGCGTCACCGCGGCGAGCGTCGACGAGGCGGCCCGCGCGATCATCCGGGACGCCGGCCACGGCGAGTACTTCGTGCACCGCACGGGCCACGGCATCGGGCTCGAGGTGCACGAGGAGCCCTACATCGTCGACGGCAACGACCTCGTGCTCGAGCCGGGGATGGCCTTCAGCGTCGAGCCCGGCATCTACTTCCCGGGCCGCTGGGGCGCTCGCATCGAGGACATCGTGGTGGTCACCGAGTCCGGCTGCGAGGCCGTCAACCGGCGTCCCCACGACCTGCTCTCGTGCTGATCGCCGACACCGCGTCCGGCGACACCTCCACCGCGCCCGGCCGGCGCCGGCCCTCGCGCGCGACCTGGCTGCGTCTGGCGGGCGCGGCCGTCGCGGGCCTCGCGCTCTACGTCGCGTTCCCGCCGCTGGGGGCCTGGTGGGGGGCGCCGCTGGGCATCGCCCTGCTCGTCGCCGTCGTCGACGGGCGCCGGGCGCGGTCCGCGTTCGCGCTCGGCCTCGTCGCCGGGGTCGCCTACCAGTGGCCGCTGCTGCACTGGACCGGCGAGTACGTCGGCGCGGTGTGGCTCCTGCTGCTCGTGGCCCTGACGGTGCTCCTGGCGGTGCCCGTCGCGTTGTTGCCGCTGGTCACGCGCCTGCCCGGCGCCCCGGTGTGGGTGGCGTGCGTGTGGGTCGCCGGCGAGGCGGTGATCGAGCGGTGGCCGTTCCACGGCTTCCCCTGGGCCAAGCTCGCGTTCGGTCAGCCGGGCGGACCGTGGGCCCCGCTGGCCTCGCTCGGCGGCGCGCCGCTGGTGAGCTTCGCCGTGGTGCTCACCGGCGCCGGGCTGTGGGCGCTCGTCCGGGCGCTGCGGGCCCGGCGGCCGCGGGCGGTCGCCGGTGCGCTCGTCGCCGCGCTGGTCGGGCCGGTGACGGGGCTCGCGACGTGGCCGTCGGTCGCCGCGCCGGTGCCCGGCCCGTCGATCACGGTGGCCGCGGTGCAGGGCGACGTCCCCCGGGCGGGCCTGGACTTCAACGCCCAGCGCCGCGCGGTGCTCGACAACCACGTGACGCAGAGCCGCCGGCTCGTGCAGGACGTGCGGGCCGGGCGCGTCCCGCCGCCCGACCTCGTGATCTGGCCGGAGAACGCCTCGGACATCGACCCGCTGCGCAACGCCGACGCGGGCGCGGAGATCCAGGCGGTGACCGACGAGCTCGGCGTGCCTGTCGTCGTCGGCGCCGTGCTGTCCGGGAGCCGCGCCGCGGACGGCACCCTGGTGCAGGGGCCGCGCAACGCGGCGGTGGTCTGGCTGCCCGGGACCGGGCCGGACGCGACGTACGTGAAGCGCCACATCCTCCCGTTCGGCGAGTACATCCCGCTGCGCCCGGTCGCCCGCCAGGTGTCGCCGCTGGTCGACCGCGTCACCGACTTCGAGCCGGGCACCGGCACGGGCGTCCTGCCCGCGGGGCCCGCTCGGTTGGGCGTCGTGACCTGCTACGAGGTCGTCTTCGACGACGCCGTCCGCGACGCCGTGCGCGGCGGCGCGGACCTGCTGACCGTGCCCACGAACAACGCCACCTTCGGGTACAGCGACATGACCTACCAGCAGCAGGGGATGTCGCGGCTGCGCGCGATCGAGCACGACCGCGCCGTCGTCATCGCGGCCACCAGCGGCCAGAGCGCGATCGTCGCCCCCGACGGGTCGGTGGTCGCGCGGACCGGTGCGCTGTACACGCCGGGCCTGCTCGTCGAGACCGTGCCGCTGCGCACGACGACGACGCTCGCGACACGGCTCGGGCCCGCGCCGGAGCTCGTGCTGGCGGGGCTCGGGCTCGCGGCCGTGGTGATGGGGCTCGTCCGGCGGCGACGGGGGACGGGGTGAGCGGGCCGGCCCCCGACGGGTCCGACGTCCTCGTGGTGGTCCCCACCTACGACGAGCGTGAGAGCCTGCCCGGGCTCGTGCGGCGCCTGCTGGACACCCTGCCCGGCCTGCGGATCCTCGTCGTCGACGACGGCAGCCCGGACGGCACGGGCGCGCTGGCGGAGACGATGGCGGCGGTCGACCCGCGGGTCGGCGTGCACCACCACGCCCCGCGTGCCGGGCTCGGCGCGGCGTACGTCGACGCGTTCTGCCGGGTGCTCGACGGCGGGCTCGACGCCGACGGAATCGGGTGGATCGTGCAGATGGACGCCGACGGCTCGCACGCCCCCGAGGAGCTGCCCCGCCTGCTCGCGGCCGCGGACGAGGCCGACGTGGTGATCGGCTCGCGGTACGTGCGCGGTGGCGCCACCGAGGGCTGGCCGGCGCACCGGCGGCTGCTCTCGCGGGCGGGCAACGTCTACTCGCGGCGGTTGCTGGGTCTCTCGCTGCACGACGTCACCGGCGGCTTCCGCTGCTTCCGCCGCGCCGCTCTCGCGGAGCTGGGCATGGCGACGGTCGCGTCGCAGGGCTACTGCTTCCAGGTCGACGTCGCGTTCCGTGTGCAGCGGGCCGGGCTACGGGTGCGCGAGGTGCCGATCACCTTCGTCGAGCGGGAGCACGGCGAGTCGAAGATGAGCGGCGCGGTGGTGCGCGAGGCTCTGTGGCGGATCACGTCGTGGGGCGTGCGCGACCAGGTCCGCCGGCGGCGCGCCCGCCCGCGACGCCGGTGAGCGTGTGGCGATACGGACACTCAGTGTCTGCGATGGCCCACCGCTGACATCCCGGGCACACGAAAGGCCGCCCCGGCCGGGCCGGGACGGCCTCCTCGTCGGTCTGGCTCAGGCGCTCTCGGAGCGGCGCTGCTTGAGCAGGCCCAGGCGCTCGTCGAGCAGCTCCTCCAGCTCGGGCACCGAACGCCGCTCGAGCAGCATGTCCCAGTGGGTGCGCGGCGGCTTCGACTTCTTCTGCTCGGGCTCGGTGCCGTCGATGCGCTTGCCCTCGTCGCCGTGCAGACGGCACTCCCAGGTCACGGGCGCCTCGGCGTCGTCCGAGAACGGCACCTCGAAGTCGTGGCCCTTGGGGCAGCGGTAGGCGAAGGAACGGCGGGGGGCGAGGTCGTGGTCGCGATCGGTCTCGTAGCTCACGGCTCCGAGCCGGCTACCACGGAGGACGCGGTCGGCCATGATGGTGTCCTTTCCTCGACTGCGAGTGCACCCGAGGGCACACGGCCGCCGGGCACGGGTGGGTCAACGCCGGACCGTCGGTGTTCGTTCCCGCGGCGCCCGGTGTTCACCCACTCCGTGACCGGACTCACCCGGCCCGGGTCACGGGGTGTGGCTACCCCTGCGGTGCAACGTCCATGCCGGCCTGGTTGTGCCCGTCCGTTCCGGATTCCTCAGCCGGTGCCGTCCGCCGGAGCGGTCCAGGTGCCGCGGCCCACGAGGACGTCGCGCAGCAGGTCGGGGCGGTCGGTCATCAGGCCGTCGACCCCGAGGTCGAGCAGGCGGTGCATCTCCGACGTGCGGTCGACGGTCCACACGTGCACCTCGACGCCCAGCTCACGTGCCGCGGCGAGCATCGCGTCGTCGATGACGGTCAGCGCGCCGAGGCGTACCGGCAGCTGCGCGAGGTCGCCGCGCACCGGCAGCGCGCGCCCCAGCGGGCGGCGCAGCAGCGACGGCGACACCGCCCGGGCGCGCAGGCGCAACGCCGAGCGCGAGGCGATGCCGGTGACGACGCGGTCGCCGAAGCGGGCGCGCACGGCGTCGACGCGCCGCTCGTCCATGCTGGCGACGGCCACGCGCGCGGCGACGTCGTCGCGCTCGAGCAGGCGCAGCATCGGCGCCACCGTGCCCGGAGCCTTGAGGTCGACGTTGAAGCGCGTCGTGGGCAGCGCCTCGAGCACCTCCTCGAGGCGGGGGAGCGGCTCGCGCCCGCGCAGCCGCACCCCCGCGAGGTCGGCCCAGGGCATGCTCCGCAGCACCCCGGGGTGGCCGGCGACCCGGCGCAGGGTGGCGTCGTGGTGGACGACGAGCACGCCGTCGGCCGTGGCGTGGACGTCCGTCTCGAGGTGGGTGTAGCCCTCGTCGACGGCCCGGCGGAAGGCGGCCAGGGAGTTCTCGAGGCCCGCGAGGTCGCCGATGTGCCACCCGCGGTGCGCGAACGCACGGGGCCGCCGTCCGGTGAGGAACGGGTGCGGTTCCCGGGTCACGGGCCCCGAGTGTGCCCGGTCCGCGAGTGAGCCGCGCGGGGCCGTGCGCGTTGCTGCACTGAGCGGTGAGCGATGGCACGTTTCGGGGAACGCAGGACCACCTTGGGGGTCCGCATGCACGTGCCGTAGTCTCCACGATCACACTGGGCTGAGGGGAGCGCAGGGATGTCACAGGGGCGAGGGGGTGAGCCCTCATGGTGGTCGTCGGGCTCGGTTCCCGACGGCCTCCCCGGCTGGGCCCGTCGCGGTCTCGACGAGTCCCCGACCGAGCTCGCGCCCTCGGCGCCCGCACCCGACACGGGACGCCACCGGCGGCGGCGACGCATCGGCGCGGCAGCCGGCGGCGGGCACGGGCTGCGCGGATGGGGTCTCGCCGCGGCCTCGGTCGCGGCGGCGGCGGCCGTCGTCCCGGTCGCGGTGTCGACGATCGCGAACGACGACGACGCCACGGCCCTGCCACGCGTCGGCACCTTCCCCGTCGTCGCGCCCGGCACGCTGCCCGACGGCACGGCCCCCGGCGCCGCGTCGCGCGCCCCCGCCGCTGCGCCCGACGCGAACGTGCTGCCGCCGCTGGAGGACCCGACGGTCGCGATCGCCCCGCCCCCGCGCACCATCACCCTCGCCCCCCGCACCGTTCCGCGGGCGGACGACGACGAGATCTCGACCACCACCCCCCGCCCCACGACCACCACCTCGACCCGCGACGACGACGAGACCGACACGACGCGGGACGGCGACGACGACGAGCGCGGCGGGTCGGGTTCCGGGGGCTCGGGGCGCGGCTCGGGCGGGTCGGGTGGCTCCGGTGACTCCGCGGGCGGGTCCGGTGGCTCGGCCGGGTCCGGTGGCTCGGGCGGGTCCGGTGGCTCGGGCGGGTCCGGTGAGTCGGGCGGGTCCCGTGACTCGGCGTCCGGTCGTGGGTCGGACGAAGGTCTGGTCGGCGGTGTCGTCGGCGGCCTCGGCCGGACGGTCGGCGGCGTCACCGACTCGCTCCTGGGCTGACGGCCTCAGGTCCCCGACGGCCGCTCCGGCAGCTCCGGACGGTCGACCCCCTCGCCGAGGGCCGCGGCGTACAGGTCACCCCGGTCCCCGATGCGGGCCAGCACGTCGGCCGGCGAGAACGTCAGCTCCCGCACGGTGCCGGCCGCGGCCACCTCGTCCCAGGTCAGCGGGGTCGACACCGTCGGCGCGCCGTGCGCGGCCCGCGCGCGCAGCGAGTACGGCGCGACCGTGGTCTTCGACGGGTTGTTCTGGCTCCAGTCGACGAACACCTTGCCCCGCCGGCGCTCCTTGGCCATGACCGCGGTCACCCCCCGCGGGGTCTCGCGGGCGAGGTGCTCGGCGACGGACCTGGCGTAGGCCGAGGTCCGCGCCGGGTCGTCCACCCGGATCGCCGCGCTGACCTGCATGCCCTTGCTGCCGCTGGTCTTGGGGCAGAGCACGAGGCCGTCGGCCGCCACGAGGTCGCGCACGCGCTCGGCGACGCGCGCACAGTCGAGGACGGTGCTGCCCTCGCCCGGGTCGAGGTCGAACACCAGCTCGTCGGGTGGCTGCACGCGGCCCTCGTCGTCGACCCTCCACTGGGGCACGTGCAGCTCGAGCACCGCGAGGTTCGCCAGATACACGAGCGTGGCGAGCTCCTCGACCACCACGAACGTCGCGGTCGCGGACCCACGGCTGCTGCCAGGGGTCGGCACCCTGACCGTCCGCAGCCAGTCCGGGGCCTTGGCGCCCGCGTTCTTCTCGTAGAACGAGGGCGCCGCGATGCCGTCGGGGAACCGGCGCAAGGTGAGGGGCCGACCCGCGAGGTGGGGGAGCAGCGTGTCGGCGACGCGGGCGTAGTAGTCGACGACGGCGGCCTTGGGCACGCCGGGGTAGAGCTCCTTGTCGAGGTTCGACAGCCGCAGTGCCCGCCCGCCGACGTTCACCCGCGGTGCCTGGGCGTCCCTCGGGGCCGGTGGGGTGTCGGTCCTGCGACGCTGGACCAGCCAGTCCTTCGCGTCCTGGTCGTCCCGGTCGGGCCGGAAGAAGACGAACCGGCCCTGGACCCGCTCGCCGTGCAGGGTCACCGCGACCTCGTCGTCGGACCACTTCTCGGTCTCGTAGCGGCCGTGGTCCCAGATGGACATCGACCCGCCGCCGTACTCGCCGGCCGGGATCTCCCCGTGGAAGTCGAGGTAGGACAGCGGGTGGTCCTCGGTGTGCACGGCCAGCCGGGGCGCGCCCGGCTCCTCGGGCAGCCCCCGCGGCACCGCCCACGAGACGAGCACGCCGTCGCGCTCCAGGCGCACGTCGTAGTGCAGCCGCCGCGCGTGGTGCTCCTGCACGACGAAGCGGTTGCCCGAGACGTCCGGGGCCCCCTCCCCGAACGGCTCGGGCGTGCGCGCCGGGTCGCGCTTGGCGCGGTACTCCGACAGGTCGGGCATGGCCCGAGGTCTACCGCACCCGCCCGTCGTCGGTGAAGCCGAAGAACGCGAGCATGGCGGCGCCGGCGTCGGGGCCGCTCGGGTCGGCGTAGGAGGCGCCGGCGCGGCCGCCGGACCAGGCGTGGCCCAGGCCGTGCACCGTCCACGACTCGGCGAGCACCCGCCCGCCGGGCTCCGCCCAGCGCTCGCGGGTCCAGGCGCGCCCGCCCTCGACCCGCCCGGGCGCGCGCTCGTGCGCCACCCCGCCGGCCCCGGTCAGCGCCGAGCGCACGACCGCCTCGCCGTTGCCGACCGCCACGGTGCGGTCGGCGTCGCCGTGCACGACGACCAGCGGGACCGGGCCGGCGCCGGTCACCGTCGCGGGCGGGTTCGACATCGCCGCGAACGCCGAGCCCACGTCGCGCGCGGCCCCGTACGCGAGCCCCGAGTGCACGCCCGCGCCGCAGAACAGGTCGGGGTACGTCGCGGCCATCACCGCCGCCATCGCCCCGCCCGCGGAGAAGCCGGCGACGGCGACCCGGCCCGGGTCGGCCTCGTGGCGGGCGGTGACCTCGCGGGCCACGGCGGCGATCATCGCGGGCTCGCCGGCGTCGCGGCGCTGGTCGCCGGGGCGGAACCAGTTCCAGTAGCCCATCGGGTTCGCCGACCGTGACTGCTCGGGGTAGGCGACGATCACCCCGGCCCGCTCGGCCGCCTCGTCCGTGCCCGTCGAGGCGGCGAACCCGTCGGCGTCCTGGGTGCCGCCGTGCAGCATGAGCAGCAGGGGCGCGCCGTCCCGCACCGTCGTGGGCACGTAGAGCCGGTAGGCCAGGCCGCCGGCCGAGCCGCGGGTGACGGTGCCGGGCGCCCGGTCCGAGCCGCCCGCGGCGCCGTGGGACCCCGGCATGCCCGGCACCCCCGGCATGTCCGGCGCGCCGGTCACCCCGCCCGCGGGACCTCCGGGCAGCCCACCCAGCCGCTCCTGGATCTTCGCCGTGGCCTCCATCAGCCGGCCTTCGCGGACCAGCCGCGTGGCCTCGGACGGTCCTGCCGCTCCTGCGCGCAGCGTCTCGCGCAGCATCCTGCCGGTCCGGAACACGGTGACCTCCTGGGGTCAGACGATGCGCGGGCCGAGTGCGGCCTTGACGGCCCGGCTCGCGCGGAACGCCCCGAGCACCTCGACCGAGGCGATCGTGGCCGTCGCGAGCTCGGGCGGGACGTCGTCGGCGACGGTGGCCAGCCCGAGCACGCGGATGTGCACCTGCTCGCCCCGGTCCCGCAGCGCCTCGAGGTCGTGCCGCGAGAAGTGCTGGGTGCCGAGGACGAGCGTGCGACGTGCGACCGTCTGCTCGATCGCGCGCTCGCTGGTCGCGAGCTGGTTGCGCACGGCGGTGCGGATGAAGTCGGTGCGCGTGGTGAAGAAGCCCTCCTGCACGAGGAGGTCGATCCGGCCGAGGTCGACCGGACCGAGGTTCACGGTGATCTTCTCGGTCCGCTCCGGCTCCGCCACCATCTGCCCTCCCGACGCCATCCACCTGGATGGTGCACAGAAGGTGAGCCGTTCCGCAACCGCAGCGCGTCGGCTACCGTGCAGTCCGTGACCACGACGGCGTCCTCCCCGTCCGCGGCCGCGCAGGACCTCCCGGCCGACGGGCTCGTCGTGGTGGTCAAGCAGGACTGCCCCACGTGCCGGCTGGTCGCCCCGGTGCTGGGCGCCCTGGACGCCGTCGACGCCGTGGTCTACAGCCAGGACGACCCGGCCTTCCCGGACGGCGTCGCGGTGCGCGACGACACCGCCCTGGACGCGAGCACCGCGCTGGGCATCGACGTCGTCCCGACCCTGCTGCACCGCGCGGGCGGCGCGGAGACGGCGCGCGTCGAGGGCTGGGACCGCGACCGGTGGCGGGAGCTCTCGGGCGTCGCCGACCTCGGCGCGGAGCTGCCGGAATGGCGCCCGGGCTGCGGCTCGCGCACCCACGACCCCGCGGTGGCCGACGAGCTGCTCGTGCGCGCCCGCGGGCACCTGCTCGCCGCCCGCCGCGTCGAGCTCGCCGGCCTGGAGGACGAGGCCGAGGCGCTGTACGACCGCGGCTGGACCGACGGCCTGCCCGTCGTCGCGCCGACCCCGCCGCGGGTGCTGCGGATGCTGGCCGGCACCACTCGCGCCCCCGACGAGATCGTCGCCGTGGTGCCGCCCAACCTCGTGCCGGCGACCGTCGAGAAGGTCGCGATCAACGCCGTCCTGGCGGGCTGCCGGCCCGAGTACCTCCCGGTCGTCCTGGCCGCGATGGAGGCGGCGTGCACGCCGGAGTTCAACGCCCACGGCCTGACCGCCACGACGTGGGGCGCCGGCCCGGCGGTGCTGGTCCACGGGCCGATCGCGCGACGGATCGGGGTCAACGCCGGCGGCAATGCGCTCGGGCAGGGCACCCGCGCCAACGCCACGATCGGGCGCGCGCTGCAGCTGGTGATCCGCAACGTCGGCGGCGGGCGGCCCGGCGAGGTCGACCGCGCGACCCTCGGCCAGCCCGGCAAGGTGGGGCTCTGCTTCGCCGAGGACGAGGAGGGCTCGCCCTGGGAGCCCCTGTCGGCCTCGCGGGGCGTGCCGCCCGGGGCGTCGGCGGTCACGGTCTTCGCCGCCGAGGGCCCGCGCGGCGTGGTCGACCAGATCTCACGCAGCCCCGAGTCGCTGGCGCGGTCGCTGGCCCGCGCGCTGCTGGGCGTCGGCCATCCGAAGCTCGCCCCCGGCTTCGACGCGATGCTGGTGCTCGCGCCCGAGCACGTCGCGGTGTTCGCCGAGGCCGGGTGGGACCGGGCGCGGTTCGGCGCCGAGCTCGACGCGCTGCTGCTCCGACCGCCCGAGGAGCTCGCCCGCGGAGCCGACGGCATCGACGAGGGCCTGGCCGGGCCGACGCAGCCGCAGCCGAAGTTCCGTCCCGGCGGGCTGCTGGTGGCCGTCGCCGGCGGGGGAGCGGGCAAGTTCTCCGCCGTGCTCGGCGGCTGGGTCGGCGGCCGCGGCGGCAGCAGCCCCGTCACCCGCGTCATCGAGGAGGCCTGACGTGACCACCGTCCTGGACCCCACCGACGAGTCCCGCCCCGCCGCCCGCACGGTCGGCTCCCGCCCCGAGGACCTCACCGGGCGCACCGTCGGCCTGCTCGACATCGCCAAGCCCCGCGGCGAGGTGTTCCTCGACCGGCTGGCCGCTCTGCTCGCCGAGCGCGGGGTGACGGTGCGCCGCTACGCCAAGCCGACGTTCACGCGGCCGATGCCCGCCGACCTGCGGGCCGAGATCGCGGCCGAGTGCGACGTGGTGATCTCCGCGCTCGCCGATTGAGGCTCGTGCACGTCGTGCAGTGTGCACGACCTCGCCGCCCTCGAGGCCGACGGCGTGACGGCCACCTTCGTCGCGTCCACCGAGTTCGTCGCGGCCACCGACGCCCAGGCCCGCGCGCTCGGCTTCGCCGCGGTGCCCGCCGTCTACGTCGCCCACCCGATCCAGGACCGCACCGACGCCGAGATGGCGGCGCTCGCCGACGAGGCGCTGCCACGGGTCCTGGCGGCCGTCACGAGGGGTTCCTCCGAGAGCTGACCAGCGCCCCGGGTGGCCCAACGCACGGGCGAACGGCGGTGACCGAGACGCACCGCGGGCATACCCTCACGTCACAAGCGGGAGGAGGCCCCCAGATGACCGTCGGCGCCGACGCCGGGCTCGCGCACCGGCAGGCGGTGGACGCGGTGCGCCGCGGGCTCGCCGAGCTGCCGCCCGACGCTCCCGTGCGACTGCGCAAGAGGACGTCGAACCTCTTCCGCTTCCGCGACGGGACGGGCGGCCTGTCCGTCGAGGGCCTCGACCGGGTGCTGGCGGTCGACGCGGACGCCCGCACGGCCGACGTCGCGGGGATGACCACGTACTCCGACCTCGTCGCGGCCACCCTGCCCCACGGGCTGATGCCGCTGGTGGTGCCGCAGCTCAAGACGATCACGCTCGGAGGCGCGGTCGTCGGGCTCGGGATCGAGTCGACGTCGTTCCGCGACGGGCTGCCGCACGAGTCGGTGCTCGAGGCCGACGTCCTCACCGGCACCGGCGACATCCTCTCCACCCGGGACCACCCCGATCTGCTCTCCGGGCTCCCCAACTCCTACGGCACGCTCGGCTACGCGCTGCGCCTGCGCATCGAGCTGGCACCGGTGAAGCCCTTCGTCCGGCTGCGGCACCTGCGCTTCGACACCGCGGAGGAGACCGCGAAGGCCCTGGCCGAGGTCACGGCGACGCGGGAGTGGGCGGGGGAGCGGGTCGACTTCTGCGACGGCGTCGTGTTCTCCGCCGACGAGCACTACGTGACGCTCGGCGAGATGGTCGACACCGCGCCGTACCTCTCCGACTACACCGGCCAGCGGATCTACTACCGGTCGATCCAGGAACTGGCCGAGGTCTCCGGGGTGGGAGTCGACTTCCTGACCATCCACGACTACCTGTGGCGCTGGGACACCGACTGGTTCTGGTGCTCGCGCGCGCTCGGCGTGCAGCACCCGGTGGTGCGGCGGCTGTGGCCGTCGCGCTACCGCCGCTCCGACGTCTACCGTCGGCTGGTCGCGCTCGACCGGCGCCTCGGGCTCTCGCAGGCCCTCGCTCGGCGCGGCGGAGCGGCCGGCGTCGAGCCGATCATCCAGGACGTCGAGGTGCCGGTGGACCGGCTGCCGGAGTTCCTCGCGTTCTTCCACGACGAGATCGGGATCAGCCCGGTGTGGCTGTGCCCGCTGCGCCAGCGCGACCGACGCTCGTGGCCGCTCTACCCGCTCGACCCCGACACCACCTACGTCAACGTCGGGTTCTGGTCGGACGCCGAGCTCGCCCCGGGCCAGGCGCCGGACCACCACAACCGCCGCATCGAGCAGGTGCTGCTCACGATGGACGGACACAAGTCGCTGTACTCCACGGCGAGCTACCCGCGGGAGGAGTTCGACGCGTTGTACGGGGGAGAGGCCTACCGCGAGCTCAAGGCCCGCTACGACCCCGACGGCCGCCTCCCCGACCTCTACACCAAGACCGTGACGGGTTAGGGAGGATCGTCATGCAGGTCGCCGAGATGTTCCGGCCGGTGGTGGGGGACGAGGCCCCCGTCGCCATCCGCGCCTACGACGGCAGCGAGTCCGCCCCCGCGGGCGCGGCGCCCGTCGCCACCGTCGACGTGCGCAGCGAGGTCGCACTGGCCTACCTCGCGGGCTCGCCCAACACCCTCGGGCTCGCCCGCGCCTACGTGTCCGGGCACCTCGACGTCGACGGCGACATCTACGAGGCGCTGACGGCGATGAGCGAGCTGACCATCTCCGACGTGCCGCCGTCGACGCTGCTCAAGGTGGCCGCGCGCCTGGCCCCGGTGCGCCTGCGCCACCGCGTCGCCCCGCCGCCCGAGGAGCACCGCCAGCACGGCCGGCGGCACTCCAAGGAGCGGGACTCGTCGGCGATCGAGCACCACTACGACGTGTCGAACCGCTTCTACGAGATGGTCCTCGGCCCGTCGATGGCCTACACCTGCGCGGTCTACCCCTCGGCGGACGCCACGCTGGAGGACGCGCAGTTCACCAAGCACGCCCTGGTGGCCGAGAAGCTGGCCCTGGAGCCGGGGATGCGCCTGCTCGACGTCGGGTGCGGCTGGGGCCAGATGGCGATGCACGCCGCCGAGCACCACGACGTGCACGCCCTCGGTGTGACCCTCTCGCGCGACCAGGCGACGTGGGCGCAGAAGGAGGTCGCCCGCCGCGGCCTCGGCGACCGCGTGGAGATCCGCCACGGCGACTACCGCGACGTCCCCGAGACCGACTTCGACGCGGTCAGCTCGATCGGGCTCACCGAGCACATCGGGCGGCGCAACATCCCGTCGTACTTCCGCTTCCTCCACGGCAGGCTGCGCCCCGGCGGGCGGCTGCTCAACCACTGCATCACCCGGCCCGACCACCACCACCGCGCCGCGGCCGACCCGTTCATCGACCGCTACGTCTTCCCGGACGGCGAGCTGCTGCCCATCGGCTGGCTGATCTCGCAGATGAACGCGGCGGGCTTCGAGATCCGGCACGAGGAGAACCTGCGCGAGCACTACGCGAGGACGCTCGCGGGCTGGTCGGCCAACCTCGAGGCGAACTGGGACGCCTGCGTGGCCGAGGCGGGCGAGGGCCGGGCGCGGGTGTGGCGGCTCTACATGCCCGCGTGCCAGGTCGGGTTCGACCTGAACAACATCCAGCTCCACCAGGTGCTGGGGGTCAAGCTCGGCCCCGACGCCCGCTCCGGGTTCCCGCTGCGCCCCGCGTACTGACCGCGGGGTCCCAGCGCGAGTCACCGCGCAGCAGCCCGCGCGGCGGCGTGTCGTCGGGTCCCGGTGGCTCGGCGGGATCGCCCAGCACGCCGCGCAGCTTCGCCACGGCGCGGTGCTGCGCGACCCGCACCGCGCCGGGAGTCGACCCCACGGCCAGCGCGGTCTCCTCGGCCGACAGCCCCACCACGACCCGCAGCACCAGGATCTCGCGCTGCTTGGCGGGCAGCTGCGCGAGCAGGGCGCGCATCTCGGCGCTCGCCGAGGACTCCAGGGCGTGCTGCTCGGGGCCCGCGACGTCGGTGAAGCCCTCCGGCACCTCGTCGGTGGGGTCGGAGCGGTCCCGTCCGGCGTGCCGGTGCGCGTCGACGACCTTGTGCGCCGCGATGCCGTAGACGAACGCGAGAAAGGGCTTGCCCTGGTCGGTGTAGCTCGGCAGGGCCTTGAGCACGGCCAGGCAGACCTCCTGGGCCACGTCGTCGGCGGCGACGCCGGCGCGTTCGGTGCCCAACCGGGACCGGCAGTAGCGCACCACGAGGGGACGCAGGATCACGAGCAGCTGGTTGAGCGCGTCCCGGTCGCCCGCCACGACGGCGGCGACGAGCCGGTCGATCTCGTCGGACTCGTCGGTCACGGGCCGCCCCGAGTCCTGCGGCGCCGTCCCCGGCGCGGTCCTCCCCGGCGCTGGGGCGCCCCCGCCCCGTCGCGTCCGCCCACTACCGTCCCCCTGCGCGTGACCGGGGCCGACCTCGTCCGGGCCGGCGCCACCCAGGTCATCCACTGTGCGTGCCCGGGTCGTCACACCACGGAGATACCGATGGGGTGGCGCGACCCGGCCGTGACCCCACCGTGCTCGATCCGTCGTCGCCCGGGAAAGAGGCGCGCGGTCGGCGGCCGGACTGTCCGCTCAGCGGCGCAAACGGTCGTGTGCGATTCAACGACCGACTGCCGTCACCGGTCGGCCCGTGTGGACGAACGGATCTCGTTCACACGGGTGGAGCAGGCGGCTCGCGGCGCTCGACGGGGAGCACGGCGTCACACATGGCCTGCCCGACCCACTGCTCGTACTGCTCGCCCGACCAGCCCCGCGTCACGGTCAGCAGGTGCCACAGCTCGGTGCTGTTGAGGGCCCAGAGCCGGTCACGGGCGACGTCCTGGTCGAGCCCGGGGGAGAGGGCGCCGAGCTCGACCAGGCGCCGCACGACCATCCCGGTGCCGACCAGCCGCTCCTGGTCCGTGGTCGCCCGGAGCTCCACGAGGTCCGGGTCGCCGGCCAGGGCGCCCGCGCCGATCTGCACCGCGAGCGCGCCCATGCGATCGAGCAGCGCGCGCCCCAACCGCGCATAGCCGTGCAGGAACGCCGCGGGCTCCGGCTCGGCGTACAGCGCGCGCACCTCGGGGCGCTCAGCCAGCGGGACGTCGGCGTCGTCGCCCGCGAGCGCGAGGTCGTAACCCTCCTTGAGCAGCGCGGCCTTGGTCCCGAACCCGTTGTAGACCGTCTGGGCGGACACCCCCGCCGCCCTGGCGATCGAGGCCACCGACGTCGTCGCGTACCCGCGCTCCACGAACTGCGCGACGGCCACCCGCGCGATCTGCCGGCGGGTGAGGGCCGCCTGGTGCTCACGGCTCGAGGTGTCGTAGCGGCGCCGTTCGGCCATATCGACTTGACTCCTACTCAAACAGATTTAGTATCACTCTATCCGATTCGTTCGACGCAGGGGAGCGGCACGTGACCACCCGGACCTCGATCATCGACCGCCCGCGCCCGACCCGACCCGGCTGGCGGCGCTGGCACCTGGTGGGCCTGACCGCGCTGACGGCCTGGTCGACGGGCATCGGCTGGCAGGCGCAGGCCGTGTCGTACCCGCTGTACCGCGCCGTGCCGGCGGCCGACTTCCTCGCGTACCACGCGGCGTACAACGCGGCGATCCCGACCGTGGTGATCGTGCCGGGGTTCGCGAGCTTCCTCGCGTGCGCCGCGTTCCCGTGGACGCGGCCGCCCGACGTCCCGCGCGGCCTGGCCGCCGTGGTCGCCGCCGGCGGGCTGGGTGCGCTGGTGTCGACGCTCGCGTGGGCGATCCCGAGGCACGACCGGCTGGACCGCATCGGACGGGACGCGGCGACCATCGACAGCCTGCTCCAGGCGAATCTCGTGCGTTCGCTCGTGCTCAGCGCCGCGACGGTCGCGCTCGTCGTCGCGACGGCGCACTCCAGCCGCTCGCCCACGTCCGGCGCGATCCGATAATCGACATTATGTCATTACGGGAGGAGGCGGTGCGCCTGCCCGTTCTCCCTCGTCGAGCGATCGAGATCGGCGCGCCGGCTCACCGGCGCAGCCCGTCCAGCAATCGCGCCGGCGAGACGGCGACCGGGAACGGGCGCTCCCGCTGGACGGTCTCGTCGCCGGCGGCCGCGGCGGCGATGACGTACCGACCGTCGGCGTCGAGCTCGAGCACCTCCAGGGCGCCCTCCCCCTCCGGGTCCAGCAACCAGTAGGCCGGGACGCCGAGGCGTTCGTAGTGCGCCTTCTTGGTGTTGCGGTCGTGCAGCCGTGTGGTGCGCGAGGCCACCTCGGCCCCCGAGGACCGGAGCGACCGGGAGGTTCGCGCGCGTGAGGTCGGCGTAGCGCGCGACGATCACAATGGGCTGGACCTCGTCGACGGTGCTGGTGGTCACGGCGAACGGGGCAGCGTCAGGAGTGCTGGCCGGTCCGAGCCCGGGCGAGCTGGTCGACCAGCAGGACGACGAACACCGCCGAGGCCGGGTCGAGGTCGTCGGGCAGCTCCGCCCGGCTGCGCTCCCGCACCCACCACGCCGCGCCGAGCTCGTCGAGCAGGGTGACCTGCACCGGCACCGGTGCGGCCGGCCGGTGCCGCAGCCGCAGGACGGGACCCCGGGCGGGCCGCACCGTCCAGTCGACGGGCGCCCGGACGGACGCGGCACCGGGACACCGCGCGGCGTCGGCGCGGGCGACGGTGTACCCGGCGTCGTCGACGAGCGTGTACCAGTCGGGCGCCGCAGGGCCCGGGGTGCTCTGGACCAGCAGGTCGTGCCCGCCCAGGCGCACGGTCACGTGCGGCGCCTGGCCCTCTCGGGGCAGCGCCACGACCTCTCCCCGACCCACGTCCTCGACCTCGACCGTGCCCCGCTCGTGGCCGCGCGACGCCCACGCCACCTCGACGCGACGGCCCGCCCCGTAGCCCGACATGCCGTCGCCCGGGCCCTGTCCGGCCGCCGCGGCGAGAAGGAAGAGCGCGACGCACGCCGCCGCCGTCGCCAGCAGGACCACCGCGAGCAGCGCCAGGACGACGCCGTTCGTGTCGTTCTCCCCCGCCCACCGTCCGGCGACGATCGCGAGCGCACCGAGCACACCGGACACCGCCGCCCAGGCGAAGGCGCTGCGCGCCCTCCGGAGGAACGGCACCGGCGCCCACACGGGCCGCGAGGGGGCGGCGCGCGGAATCGTCGACATGCGCACCATCGTGCCTGCTCGTCACCGACCGTGACACGGAGAGCGCCCGTTTGGCCCAACATCGTCGCTCTACCGCCGCAGTCGTCACTCCGCGTCGGCCGCTCGCAGACGGCGCAGCAACGGGATCGTCGCGATCTTCTCCTCGGTGAGCTCGTCCCAGTCGATCCGGCCGGGGTGGCGGGGCTCGCGCGTGCAGGTGACGACGCGGTCGGGGGTGACGAGGAGATCGAGGCGCACGTCGTGGTCGGTCACCGGGATCTCGCCCGGCGCCACGATCTGCTGCTCGTGCACCGTCGTCACCACGGGCGTGTCCGCGGCGACGAGGCCGGCCCGGCTGGCCACCGCGAACTCGAGGTCGCTGAAGCCGCCGCCCTTGCCCAGACGGGCCCCGTCCTCGGCGACGGCGACGCAGCCGGTGACGACGAGGTCGACGGGCTCGAGGTCCTCGACGGGGACCGGATGCGCCGAGCGCGAGGCACCCTTGATCGACGAGGCCTTCCGTGGCGTGTCGGCGAGGTGCTCGGGGTCGAGCAGGAAGAACGGGTGCTCCTCGGCGAGGCGCGGCACGGCCATGTAGACCGTCTTGCCGTCGGAGAGCGCGCGCTGGCGCACCGGCCACTGGGCCGCGTCCGGATTGCACTTCAGCGTGCGGGCCCGCTGCCAGACCTCGGTCCCCCGCAGGCGCTCGGCCGCCGCCTCGGCGCCCACGACGTTCGGGATGCGCCCGTGGGCGCCCGGGAACCGCGCCAGCTTCTGCTCGCGCAGCGCGTCCCACACGCGCTGCCGCACGGCCGCCTTGGCCTCGACCAGCTCCGCCGGTCCCCCGGCGTCGGCGTCGTGCCGCGGTGCTCTCGGTGCCCTCGGTGCCCGTGCCACGGCCGACACCGTACGAGCCGCCGTTGACGAGCACGCTTCGCCGCCGCGCGGGTGTGCGCGACTCAGATGCCGGCGGCCCGCCACCGCCCGGGCGGGACCCCGTGCTCGGCGCGGAAGCGGCGCACGAAGTACCCGGCGTCGCGGAAGCCGACCCGGGCCGCCACGCCGGCCACGGTCAGGTCCGTGTCGTGCAGGAGCCGCCGGGCCTCGCGCAGGCGCCGCTCGGTGATCCACTGCTGGACGGTGCGCCCGGTGCGCCGGCCGACCACGGTCGTGACGTGGCCGGGCGTCCGGCCGACGGCGGCGGCGACGTCGCGCAGGGAGAGCGGCTCGCGGAAACGCTGCTCGACCACGTCGAAGACGGCCGCGAGCAGGGGCTCGTCGCGGTCGCGGAGCTCCTCGGTGACCGCCGACTCGAGGCGGGTGAGCGCGATCAGCAGCAGGGTCAGGTACGCCCGGACCGCGGCCGCGGCGCCGTCACGGCGCGCCCGGATCTCGTCGTCGAGGGCGCGGACGTGCTCGAGCCACCAGCCCCGCTCCCCCGGCGGCACCGTGAACCGCTGCCCGCCGGCCCGGCCGCGCCCGAGGAGCGGCGCGAGCAGCGGGTGCGAGCGCCACGACACCAGCGAGCCCGTGGTCCGTGGATCGACGACGTCGACGGGGAAGGAGACCATCCACACGTCGGTCGCCGGGGACAGGGCGTCCGGCGACGGCGCGACGACGGCTCCCGGCGCCACGACGAGGACGTCGCCCGGGGTGAGCGGGACGTCGCGGTCGTCCACGCGCAACCCGCCGTGGCCGTCCGCCACCAGCACGAGGACGAGGAAGTCGTGCGCGTGGGGCCCGTGGACGGGGAGCCGGTCGAACGAGGCCGGGCCCACCCACTGGTCCACGGTGACGTCGACCCCGTCGGCGGCGCGGGCGTAGGCGACGAGCGGGACCGAAGAACGTCCCATCGTGACCGTGTCCGGTCCCTTGTCCGCAGCTCGCGTGGAACGGAACGTGGACCTCGTCCCCGCATCCCGTCCCACGAGGAGAGCACACCATGACCGGACCCGAGCCCGCCAGCAGCGGTGAGCGGGCGTTCCTGCCCGCGATGGCCCGGGACTCGCTGCTGCCCTTCTACGACCTCACGAGCCGGCTCCTCGGCGCGGGGCCGGCCCACGGTCGCCTCGTCGCGCAGGCCGATCCGCCCCGGGGCGGGCGGGTGCTCGAGATCGGCTGCGGTACCGGGAGCGTCCTCGCCGCGATGACGCGGACCCGCCCGGACGTCACCCTGATCGGGCTGGACCCCGACGCCGCCGCCCTGGAGCGCGCGCGCAGGAAGCTGCCCGAGGGCGTGCGCCTGGAGCAGGGCTACGCCGACGACCTGCCGCTGCCCGACGCCTCCGTCGACCGCGTCCTCTCGGCGTTCATGTTCCACCACCTGCCGCCCGACGAGCAGCCGGGAGCGCTGCGGGAGGTCCGCCGCGTCCTCGCGCCGGGCGGGTCGCTGCACCTGGTCGACCTGGAGAGCGGCGGGCCGCACGGACCGGTCGCCCGTGGCCTGGGAGCGCTCCTGCGCCGGCTGGGCCGGGGCCACGGTCACGGGCACGGTCACGGTCACGGTCACGGGCAGGAGCCCCCGCGGCCCCACCTGCAGGGCGCGGACGACCTCCTCGCCTCGATCACCGATGCCGGGCTCGTCGACGCGACGGTCGTGCGCCGGCACCGGTGGGTGATGGGGACGCTCAGCTACCTCCGGGCCACGGCGCCGGCGTGATCACGCCAACCGATCGACCAGCGCGGTGATCGCCGCCGTCGACCGGGTGACGTCGGCGGGCGTCGTCGACCAGTTGGACACCGAGAGCCGCAGGGCCGGGCGGCCGTGCCACGCCGACGTGCCGACCCAGCAGGTGCCGTCACGGGCGATCGCCTGCGACAGTTCGCCGGGGTCGACGCCGCGCGGGGCGAAGAGGACCTGGTTGAGCACCACCTCGTTGAGGACCTCGATGCCGGGGTGGCGCGCGAGCTCGTCGGCGGCCTGGCGCGCGAGGGTGCAGCAGCGCTCGACGAGGTCGGCGACCCCCTGACGCCCGAGGTGGCGCAGCGCCGCGTGCACCGGGAGCGCGCGGGCCCGCCGCGAGCTCTCCGGGGTGCGGCCGGAGGGGTCGGAGCCGCCGAGCGTCAGGTAGGCCGCGGTCGTCGAGTGCGCGGCGACGAGCGCCTCGGGGTCGCGGACGATCGCCATGGCGCAGTCGTAGGGCACGTTGAGCCACTTGTGGGCGTCGACGGCCCACGAGTCCGCGCGCTCCACACCCGCGACGAGGTGGCGTCGCGCCGGGGCGGCGGCCGCCCACAGCCCGAACGCCCCGTCGACGTGCAGCCACGCCCGCGGCCGGGCGGCCACCAGGTCGGCGACGGCGTCGAACGGGTCGCCGGCCCCGGTGTCGACCTGCCCCGCCTGGGCGCAGACGAGCACCGGACCGTCGATCGCGGCGAGGGCCTCGCGCAGCCGCTCGGGCCGCATCCGCCCCTGGTCGTCGGCGCCGACGCGCACCGCCCGGCCGGACCCGAGCCCGAGCAGGCGCAGGGCCCGCAGTACCGTGGAGTGCACGGCCTCGCCGACGACGACGGTGGGCACCGGCGCCCCGGCCAGCCCGTCGCCCTCGACGTCCCAGCCCTCGGCGGCCAGCAGGGCATGGCGTGCGGCGGCCAGGCAGGACACGTTCGCCATCTGGGCGCCGGTGACGAACCCGACCGCGGCCTCGGCCGGGAGCCCGAGCAGGTCGAGCACCCAGCCGCCCGTGACCTCCTCGACCGCGGCCGCGGCCGGCGACATGACGCGGGCGGCGGCGTTCTGGTCGGCCGCCGCGACCATCCAGTCCGCGCCGAGCGCGACCGGCAGGGCGCCGCCGGTGACGAAGCCGAAGTACCGCGGTCCCCCGCTCGCCACGAGCCCGGGCTCGAGGGCCGACGCCAGCTCGTCGAGGACCCGGGCGGCCGGCCGGCCCTCCTCGGGCAGGCGGTCGTCGAGCCGGGCCCGCATCTCGGCGTCCGCGACCGGGACGCCCACGGGGCGCTCGGGCAGCGACGCGAGCCAGCCGTCGGCGAACCGCCGCGCCCGGTCGAGCGCCTCGTCCCACACGGCTGCCGACGCTAGTGGCCCGTCCCCCGGTGGCGCAGTCAGGCGACGGGGACGGCCGCCGCCGAGCGGCGGGCGTGCGCCAGCGCCCACGCGCCGAGCAGGGCCACGACCAGCACCTCGGCCAGCGCGAGCCCGCGTTCGAGCAGGCCCAGCGGGACCGCCCGCCACCATGGCACGCCGGTCACGCTCCGCAGCGCGATCGCCGCGACGATCGGCAGGAACGACGCCAGCGCCAGCCACGACCCCCACCGCACCCCGACCCGGTAGGGCCGGGCGGCCGGGTCGTCGCGGTGACGCCGGGCGAGCAGCAGCGCCGCCACCGGCAGCGCGAGGAACGCGACGAGGCTCGCGTAGCGGTGGATGTAGCCCGAGACGCTCGGGCCGATGGACCAGTTCGTCTTCTCGAAGGCCACGACGAGCAGCAGGCCCCCGCACCACGTGCCGAGCATGACCGCGGACAGCGACCGCAACGGGGTGAGCCGGGCCGCGACCAGGGCCGCGAGCACGCCCGCCGACCCGACCGCGAGCCCCACGACGGCCACGTCGAACAGCCACCCGCCCTCGACCACCGCGTACTCGCTGATCGTGCGGCGCACCGGGTCGATGCGCGACGAGGGCCCGACGAGGTGCATCGCGCCGATGATCACCAGCGCGAGCGTCACCGCGGCGGTGCCCGCCCGCGCGCCGGTCGCCACGAGACGCGCCGGGACGGGCGCCGCCGAGGTCGTCACGCCCGGCTCAACGTCGATCACGCGCGCGGCGTTCCGGGGATCGTTCCGGGGATCACCGCAGCCCGTCGGTGGGCTCGAGGGGGCCTGCGGCGCCGAACCCGTCGGCGAGGCCCACGCACCGCTCCCCCGCGAACAGGCCGGCCCGGTAGTGCAGCCCGTCGGGCACGGGATCGACGGCGAGGGCGACGTCGTAGGTGCGCGGGTGCGCGACCTCGTCGACGTACTGGACCTCCCAGGCGCTCGGCGCCAGCTCCTCGGGCGGCCCGCCGTCCGGGTCGCCGAGCCGCGCCGCCTGCCACGCCGCCACCGCGTCGGCGTACCAGGACAGGACGGCGACGTTGTTGACGTGCCGGTTGGTGTCGACGTCGCCGATGCGCGTGGTGATCCGGTGGGCCAGCGGGTAGCGGGCGCGCTCGCGGCGCGTGGACTCCGGACGCGGTGGGCCGTCGGCGGGCTCGTCGAGCGCCAACGCCGCCAGGTCCGCGCGCAGCGCGTCGGGCAGCTCGCTCGGCCCGGACCCGGTGGCCAGCACCGTCACCGAGTCGGCGACGGCGACGCACCGGTCGCCGGCGAACACTGCGTGGCCGTAGGAGAACGACGACCGGCCGACGCGCCGCGCGCCCGTGGCGACCCGGTACTCGGTCCCGAGCGTGATCGGGGCCAGCACCCGGATCCGCTGCGCCGCCAGCAGGATGCGGAACGCGCCGCCGCCGTCCTCGGCGCGGCGGCGGAACCGTGGCAGCGCGGCGTGCACCCGCGCCTCCTCGAACCAGCGTCCGAGCGACACGGTCGTCACCCGGCCGTCACCGCCGAGGTCGGCGTAGCGCGGGGTCAGCGGCCGTGCGGAGGGGAACGCTCCCGGGTCGGTGAGGCCCGTGAGGGTCGGGCCGGCGGCCAGGACCGGGGCGTCGTGGGTCATGCCCGCCATCGTCGGGGACCACCCGGCGCCCGGACCGCGCTCCGCCGGACGGATCACATGTGACGGCCGCCGTGCGGGCGATCCGCGGCGACCCGCTCCCTAGCGCACCGCCAGCCCGTCGAGCACCGCGCGGGTGGCGGGGTCGGCGGGCACGAACGACTCCAGCGACAGCTCGTCGAGCGTGACGTCCCAGGCCGCGCCGAAGTGGGTGATCGTCGAGTACAGCCGCAGCTCCCCCGCCGGGTGGTCGAGGTGCAGCGGCAGCATGACGTGCGCGACGCGGGCCGCCGGTCCCCCGGGCGCGGGCGGCGCGTACCCGGCGAGCTCGCCGCGCAGGGCCGCGAGGCGCGGGTCGCCGGTGAGGTCGGCGAGGCGCTCGAGGCGGTGCAGCAGGTGTCCGGCCCACTCGGCGAGGTTGCGCACGTGGGGCGCGATCCCGTCGGGGTGCAGGCTGAGGCGGTAGATGTTCACCGGCGGCGTGAGCAGGGCCGGGTCGATGGCCGCGATCAACGCCCCGACCGCGCGGTTGGCCATGACGACGTCGCCGCAGCGGTCGACGACCAGCGCGGGGAACGGCTCGTGGCCGGCGAGCAGGTGCTCCAGCGCGCCGCGCACCGCCTCGAGTGCGTCCGCGTCGAGCCGTGACTCGCTGTACGTCGGCGCGAAGCCCGCGGCGAGCAGCAGCGTGTTGCGCTCGCGCAGCGGGACGTCGAGGTGCTCGCACAGGTCGACCAGGAGCTCGCGGCTCGCCCGGGCCCGCCCGGTCTCGACGAAGCTCAGGTGGCGGGTCGACACGCCCACGTCGAGGGCGAGGTCCATCTGGCTGCGCCGCCGGCGGGTCCGCCACCCGCGCAGCAGCTCCCCGGGGGTGGGGCGGGCGTCGAGCGTGCTGGTCACGAACCGACCGTAGGGCGCCGACGGCGCGCCGACCATGACCTACGAGGTCATCGACGCCGTTACCCGGTGGGTCGCAGGGTTCTCGGCAGACCGCACCAGCCCCGACCCCAGGAGGCCCTGATGACCACGACCGCCCGCACGACCGCCACCACCACCTCCGCCGACACCCAGCGCGGCCTGCGCGCCGTCCTGCGGCTCGACGCCGTCGCGTCCGGTGCCCTGGGCGTCGCCGCCGCGGCCGGCGCCGGCGTCCTCGACACCCTGCTCGGGCTGCCCGCCGCCCTGCTCGTCGGCGTCGGGATCTTCCTCGTCGTCTACGCGACCGGGCTGGTCGTGCTCGCGGCCCGCCCGGCGATCCCCCGGCCGGCGACCTGGATCGTCGTGCTCGGCAACAGCGCCTGGGTGCTGATGAGCCTCGGCCTGGTCGCCGGCGCCTGGGAACGGCTGACCGTCCTGGGCGTCGTGGTCGTGCTCGCCCAGGCCGCGGCCGTCGCGGTGTTCGCCGACCTGCAGTACGCGGGCCTGCGGCGCCGCTGACCCCCCGCGGTCAACCCCGGCGCCGGCCCACCGCGGGCCGGCGCCAGGGTCGTGGGAAGCCGAAGCGCACGGACGCCCCGGGCGAGGCGACCACGTGGTCGGGCGGGCGCCCGGTGAGCTCGGGGAACCCGGCCGCGGCGACGAGGGTGTCGTCCAGCTCGAGCACCTCGGCGGCGTGCAGCGGCCAGGGCTCGTGGACGTTGGGCACGTACCAGTCGACACCGAGGTGCCGCTCGTGGAGGCCCCAGCGGGCGGTGAGGAACTCCTCGAGCGGGCCGGAGGCCATCGGCTCCCCCACCCGCACGCGGACCCGGCTCCGATGGGGGCGCCGGGTGACGTAGGTCCTGGATCCGTCGCCGTCGTCGATCTCCATCCGCGCCCACCGGTACGGCAGCCCGAACGCCGCGCGGGCCCCGGCCACCACCGCGAGGCGGGAGGCGTCGAGGCTGCGGAAGACGATGCCGCGCACACCGCGCTCGTCGACGGTGTAGAGCCGGACGTTGGTCTCGGGGAACGTGCCCAGCCACGGGATCGACGGCGCCCGCAGGACGCCGGCGCCCACCATCCGGAACGGCACCAGCCCCACCCACGTCACGCCCTCGTGCACGTCGGGCCGCACCCCCGGCGGGAGCAGCGGGGCCACGCGTTCGGGGGGGACCGCCCAGTGCAGGAACGCGATGTCGCACCACGACTGGGTCATCATCGTCGGGCCCGTGTAGTCCGGGGCCTCGCGACGCACGGGCTCGGCTCGCTCGCTCACGGGACGGTCATCCCCCGTGCGCGGGCGGGTCACGCGCGATCTCCGCCTCGGGGAGGGCGCCGCTCGCGGCGCCCACGTCACGATGGACCGCATGCGCACCGCCGAGGACCTGGCCCTGCTGCTGCACGACCCCGCGACCGGGAAGGGGCTGGTGGACTCGACCTCGCTGCCCCGGGCGCTGGCCGGCGCCGTCGTGCTCGAGCTCGTGCTCACCGGGCGCGCCCACCTCGTCGAGGGCCGCTGGCGGACGCGCCTCGTGGTCGACGACCGTCGCTCCGGCGGCGACCGTGTCATCGACCCCGTCCTCGACCTCGCCCTGGACCGCCTGCCCGACGAGGCCACGCCGAAGTCGGCGGTCGAGAAGCTGCACCGCCGTGTCCGCGACCCCCTCATGGCCGGGCTGGTCCACGACGGCGTGGTGCGCGTGCAGGAGCGCTCGTTCCTCGGCCTCCCGCTCACCCCGCGCTGGCCGGCCGGGGACACCACCCGCCGCGACGCGGCCCTCGCCCGGCTGCGGGCGGTCCTGGTGGACGGCGCGACGCCCACGCCGGAGGACGCGTCGCTGGTGGCGCTCGTGCGGGCGGTCAAGGCCGAGCACAGACTGCTCGACGCCCCACGCCGGCAGCTGCGTGCCCGCAGCCGGGAGATCGCCGAGGGCGCGTGGGCGGGCGAGGCGGTGCGCAAGGCCGTCGCGGACATCCACGCCGCGGTCGCCGCCACCGCCGCGGTGGGGGCCACGACGGGCTCGGGGTGAGGCCGTGATGGCAGCGAGGGGCGCCTGCGCTGCGTGGGGTGGAGCGAGGGGCGCCCTCGCTGCGTGGGGTGCAGCGAGGGGTGCCTTCGCTGCTCGGGCACAACGCCGCTCGGGAACAACGACGTCGATCGCGGGAGTTGCAGCGAATGGAGAGCCGAGGAGGTCGTCGTGGCGTTGACCATGTTCGGGGGCCCGCTGTCGCGGCGGGTGCCGGAGACCCGCACGTTCACCGTCGAGGGGCCGGCGCACTCGCTGCTGCTCGAACCCTTCACGCGGCGCGTGCGCGCCGAGGTCGACGGGGTGACCGTGCTCGACACCACCCGGGGCGCCCTGCTCTACGAGACCGGCCTGCCCCCGCAGCTCTACGTCCCCGAGGAGGACTTCCGGGCCGACCTGCTCGAGCCCAGCGACACCACCACGCACTGCCCGTTCAAGGGCGACGCGACCTACCGCTCGCTGCGCGTGGGCGACCGCGTCGTGCCCGACGCCGTGTGGGCCTACATCGACCCGAAGCCGGAGACGTCGTGGCTGGCCGGCCGCGCGGTGCTGGTCCCCGCGGCCGCCGACCGCTGGCTGGACGAGGACGACGAGGTCATCGGCCACCTGCCCGACCCCTACCACCGGGTCGACCTGCGGCAGACCAGCCGGCGGATCACCGTCACCACCACCGACGGGGTGCCCGTGGCCGACGCGGCGGGCGGGGTCCTGCTGGGCGAGACCGGCCTGGTCGACCGCTTCTACGTCGCCCGCGACGCCGTCTCGGCCACGCTCGAGCGCACCGACACCCGCACCGTCTGCCCCTACAAGGGCGTGGCGTCGTGGTTCTCGGTGCGCCTCGACGGCGGGCGCGTGCTCACCGACGCGGCGTGGTCCTACGAGGAGCCCACCGACGAGTCACGCGCCATCGCCGGGCTCGTGTGCTTCGCCCACGACGAGCTCGCCGTGCGCGCGGAGGTCACGGCGAGCTGAGGTCCTCCGGCTCCGGCAGGGCCGCGGCGCCGCGCAGCACCTCGGCCTGCCCGGCGTAGCGCGCCGTCTCCGTGACGAGGTGCAGCAGGATCCAGCGCAGCTCGATGTGCCCGCGGCGGTCGTCGCGCACGGCGTCGTCCAGCGACTCGGCGCCGGCCAGCGCGTCCCGGCCGCGCTCGCACACCTCGAGGTAGGCGCCGACGACCTCCTCGGGGAGCTCGACACCGGCCAGCCGGATCCCGGCGTCGGGATCGTCGACGTAGCTCGGCGCGTGCCGCCCGCCCCGCTCCCCCCAGCGCTCCACGAGCCACGTGCGCTCCAGCTCGGTGAGGTGCTTGACGATCCCCAGCAGGCTCGGCCCGGTGCCGGCGGGCACGCGGCGGCGCAGCACCGACTCGTCCAGCCCGTCGAGGGCCAGCACCACCAGCGCGCGGAAGTAGTCGAGCCACCCCTCGAGCGCCTCGCGCTCGTCGGCCACCTCGGGCGGCGCGGGACGACGTCGCAGGGGTGCCTGGAAAACCACCAGCGCTCCCGGGGTCGCTTCGCTCACACCTGACACACCGTGCGTCGTCGCGCGGACGCACAACGTTACACCCTCTGTCTCTGGGTGACGTACGCCCGCGGCGCCGCTACTCCTCCACCAGACGCTCCAACGCCGGCAGGGCGGCCTCCAGCGCCGCCCGCTGCTCGGGGTCGAGACGGTCCAGTCGCTGGGCGATCGAGGCCGTGCGCTCGGTGCGGATGCGCCGGATGGCCTCGTGTCCGGCGTCCGACAGTTCGATCAGCGCCGACCGCGCGTCCTGCGGGTCGGGTGTGCGCACGAGCAGGCCGGCGTCGTCGAGCGCTGCGAGCACGCGGCTCATCGTCGGCGGCGTCACCGCCTCGCGCCGCGCGAGCTCGGAGAGGCGCAGCGGCGCCTGGTCCTCCAGGGTCGCGAGCACCGACGTCTGCAGTGGCGGCAGGTGCGCGGCCGAGTCGACCCGGATGCGCCGGTTGAGCCGGCCGACGGCCAGCCGCAGGCGGGACGGGAGGTCGGCGCCGGACCAGCCGGCCGACCCGGCGGCGCCGGCCCCGGACCCGCCGGCGGTCCCGGTGGCGGAACTGGACATACCGCCATGGTCCCACCCGGGGGCACCGCGCAGGTCGGGGTGTGGTCCCTACAACCGGCGCAGGCGGATGCGGCGCACCGAGTGGTCGCCGCCCTTGGTCAGCACGAGCCCGGCGCGCGAGCGGGTGGGTGCGATGTTCTCCCGCAGGTTCGGCCCGTTGATCTCGTCCCAGATCTGCGCGGCCCGCTCCCGGGCCGCCGCCTCGTCCATCTCCGCGTAGCGCCGGAAGTACGACGCCGGATCGCGGAACGCCGTCTCGCGCAGGGAGAGGAAGCGCTCGACGTACCAGCGGCGGACGTCGGTGGGGTGCGCGTCCACGTAGATCGAGAAGTCGATGAGGTCGGACACCGCCAGCGCGCTGGCCCGCTCGCCGGTCTGCGGCGCCGGCTGGAGCACGTTGAGGCCCTCGAGGACGAGGATGTCGGGACGCGACACCACACGCTGCTCGTCGAGGACGTCGTAGACCAGGTGCGAGTACACCGGCACCGGCACCTCGGGCTTGCCGGCCTTGATGTCGGCGACGAACCGCAGCAGCGCGCGCCGGTCGTAGGACTCCGGGAAGCCCTTGCGCGTCATGATCCCCCGCCGCTCCAGCTCGGCGTTGGGGTACAGGAACCCGTCGGTCGTCACCAGGGCGACGTTCGGGTGGTCGGACCAGCGCGCGAGCAGCAGCCGCAGCAGGCGGGCGGTGGTCGACTTGCCCACCGACACCGAGCCCGCGATCCCGACGACGAACGGCGTCGCCTGCTCGTCCTGGCGCAGGAAGGTGCGGTAGGCCTCGAGGAGGCCCGCGTTCGCCCGCACGTGCAGGTCGAGCAGCCGGGACACCGGCAGATAGACGTCGCGGACCTCGTCGAGGTCGACGGGATCGCCCAGCGAGCGCAGCTCCTCGAGCTCCTCGGCGGTCAGCGGCACCGCGCTGGTGTCGCTGAGCTGCGCCCAGGACTCCCGGTCGAAGTCGACGAACGGGCTGCCGTTGACTGCTCCGGCTCCGTTGCGCGTCGCACCGCTCACGACACGATCCGCCCGGCCCGCACCGGCCCTGCGCTCATGGCGGGCCATTCTCGCGCTCCGCGCGCACAGCGCCACCGCGTGGGGCGCACGTCACCGGGAGCGATTCAGCTGCCGCGTAGCTGCGCGACCGACGTCAGCGCGTACTCCACCACGCACACCTCGGGCGGCAGGGCGAGCACGTGCACCACGGCGGCGGCGACGTGCTCGGGGGCGAGGCCCTGGGCGTGCATGCGCTCGCGGAACGCCGCGACGTCGTCCTCGGCGACGTCGGCGGCCATGAGGTCGGTGGCCACGAACCCCGGCGCGACCGTGGTGACCCGCACCCCGCGGGAGCCGGCCTCGCGACGCAGCGTCTCGTCGACGGCGTGCGCGGCGTGCTTGCTCGCGGCGTAGACCCCGCCGGCGGCCGAGGGCACCCGGCGTCCGGACATCGAGGAGATCGTCACCCAGCTGCCGCCCTCCCCGAGGTGGGGCAGCGCCGCCCGGGCGGTGGCGAGCAGCCCGTGGACGTTGACGTCGAACACCTCGCGCCACCGCTGCGGGTCGGTCTCCCCCACCGCGCCGAGGTGCATCGTGCCCGCCGCGGCGACCACGGCGTCGAGGCCGCCGAGTGCTCCGGCCAGCCGGTCGACGGCGTCACCGACCGCCGCCACGTCGGTGACGTCGGCGGCCGCCGCGTGCCCGCCGATCTCGCCGGCCAATGCGTCCAGACGGTCGGCCCGCCGCGCCAGCACGCCCACCCGGGCACCCTCCGCCGCGGCGGCCCGGGCCACCGCCTCCCCGATCCCCGAGGACGCCCCGGTGACCACGACCCGCCGTCCGTCCAGCCCGTCCCGTGTTCCCACGACGATCACCGTAGGGGCGGCGTCGTGGCGCGTCGCTACGCTCGTCCGCGTGGCGACCGTGGCGACGAACGACCGGGTGGGACGCGAGGAGCTCGACGCGTTCCTGCGGACCAGGCACAGGGCGGTCGTGGTGACGCGGCGCTCCGACGGGGGTGATCAGACCTCACCGGTCACCCTGGGCATCGACGCGGAGGGCCGGCTGCTCGTCTCGACCTACCCCGAGCGGGCGAAGGTGACCAACGTGCGCCGCGATCCCCGGGTCGCGATGTGCGTGCTCTCCGACGACTTCGACGGCCCCTGGGTGCACGTCGAGGGCGACGCCGAGGTGCTCGACCTGCCCGACGCGCTCGAGCCGCTGTGCGAGTACTTCCGCTCGATCTCCGGGGAGCACCCCAACTGGGAGGAGTACCGCGAGGCGATGGGCCGCCAGGGCAAGTGCCTGATCCGCCTGGAGGTGCAGCGCTGGGGACCGATCGCCACGGGCGGGTTCCCGGCCCGGTTGGCCGGCAGCTGAGGCGGGGACTCGAACGATCGTGGACGTCCTCCTGTCGGTGCTCGGCCTCGTGGGGTTCGTGGCCGTCACCTGCACCACGGCCATCTTCGTGGCCGCGGAGTTCTCCCTGACCAGCCTCGAGCGCAGCCAGATCGAGAACCACGTCGCCGAGGCCGACGACCGGCGCTCGAAGATCGTGCAGCGCGCCCACCGGAACCTGTCGTTCGAGCTGTCGGGCGCGCAGCTGGGCATCACGATCACCACGCTGATCACCGGTTACCTCTCCGAGCCGGCGATCGCGACGCTGATCTCGCCGCTGCTCGAGGACCTGGGCCTGCCCGCGGGCGCCGCGGGCGGCACCGCGGCGATCATCGCCCTGGTCGTCGCCACCGCGTTGTCCATGACCTTCGGCGAGCTGGTGCCGAAGAACCTGGCCATCGCCCGGCCCCTGGGCACCGCCCGGATGGTGGCCGGCCTCCAGGCCGGGTTCTCGCGGGTCCTGTCGTTCTTCATCACCGGGCTCAACGGCTCGGCCAACTGGATCGTGCGCCGCCTCGGCGTCGAGCCCGCCGAGGAGCTGCGTTCGGCGCGCTCGCCCCAGGAGCTCGGTTCGCTGGTCACCACCAGCGCCCAGCAGGGCACCCTGGACGAGGGCACCGCCGAGGTGATGGCGCGCTCGCTGCGGGTCGCCGAGCGCCGCGCCGACGAGCTGATGACCCCGCGGGTGCGGGTCGAGTCGCTCTCCCAGGACGACACCATCGACGACCTGCTGGCCGCCACGGTGCGCACCGGCTTCTCGCGCTTCCCCGTCGTCGACCGCGACCTCGACGACATCCGCGGCGTCGTGCACGTCAAGCAGGCGTTCTCCGAGCCGCGGGCCCGTCGCGCGACCACCAAGCTGCGCAACCTCATGCGCACCGCCACCACCGTGCCCGACTCCCTCGACGGCGACGAGCTGCTCGACCGCCTGCGCGGCGCCGGGCTGCAGATGGCGCTGGTGGTCGACGAGTACGGCGGCACCGCGGGCATCGTCACGCTCGAGGACCTCGTCGAGGAGATCGTCGGCGACGTCCGCGACGAGCACGACCGCGGCGAGGCCGCCCGCGTGCGCGGCGCCGGGGAGAACACCTGGATCGTGTCGGGGATGCTGCGCCCCGACGAGCTCGAGGAGGTCGTGGGCTGGTCGTTCCCGGAGAGCGAGGTCTACGAGACGTTGGCCGGCTTCCTGCTCGCCGAGCTCGGCCGCATCCCCTCGGTCGGTGACACGGTCACCACCGACGACGGCACCACGCTGGTGGTCACCCGCATGGTGCGCCGCCGTGTCGCCGACGTGCGCATCGACCGGCCCGCGGGCTCCGGTCCGGACGAGGCGGACCACGACGCCGCCGGGCGGGACCTCACCGTGCGCGACAGGGACGCCCGCCGTGAGCAGCGGACGGGGGTGGGCTCGTGAACGACTACGTCGCCCTGCTGTTGATGATCGCGCTGCTGCTGGCCAACGCGTTCTTCGTCGGCGCCGAGTTCTCCCTGATCTCCGCGCGCCGCGACCGTCTCGAGGCGCTGCTGGCCGAGGGCACCGCCGGGGCGGGCACCGTGCTGCGGGCCTCCGAGCACCTGTCGATGATGCTCGCCGCCGCCCAGCTCGGGATCACGATCTGCTCGCTGGCACTCGGCTCGCTCGGCGAGCCGGCCGTCGCGCACCAGCTCGAGGCCGTCCTCGAGCCCCTCGGCGTGCCGACGGTGCTGACACGCACGATCTCCTTCGTCATCGCGCTGATCATCGTGACCATCCTGCACATCGTCATCGGCGAGATGGTGCCCAAGAACATCGCGATCGCCGGGCCCGAGCGCACGTCGCTGTGGCTGGTGCCGCCGCTCGTCGCGTTCCTCAAGGTGACGCGGCCGGTCATCACGGTCCTGAACTGGGTCGCCAACCACTTCCTGCGCCTGTTCGGCGTGACGCCGGTCGACGAGCGCGAGTCGGCCTACACCCCGCAGGAGATCGCCGAGATGCTCTCGGAGTCGCGCCGCGAGGGGCTGCTCGACGCGTCGCAGACCCGGCGGCTGACCCAGGCGCTCAGCTCGGCGGAGCACACCGTGGCCGACGTGATGATCCCGCTCGAGCGGGTCACGGTGCTGCCGCCGAACCCCACGGTCGGCGCGGTGGAGGAAGCCGTCGCCCGCACGGGGTTCTCGCGGTTCCCGGTGCAGGCCCCCGAGGCGCCCGACGCCCACCCGCGCCTCGACACCCACGCCACGGAGCCGGGCACCACCCCGATCACGCCGTCGGACGACGCCCCCGACCACGCGCCGGTGGTCGCGCTCGACGGGTACCTGCACGTCAAGGACGTCCTGGACCTGGGCGACGACGGGGACGACGGCGACGACGGGGACCACGCGGTGCCCGCCGACCGGGTGCGCGCGCTGCCCGAGCTGGCGCTCACCGCGCCGGTGGACGAGGCGCTGGCCGCCCTGCGCCGCGAGGGCTCGCACCTGGCCCGCGCCGTCGACGACCAGGGCGCGACCGTCGGCCTGGTGGCCATGGAGGACCTCGTGGAGGAGTACGTCGGCACCGTGCGGGACAGCACCCACGTGACGCGGCCGGTAGCGCGCACGTGAGCTCGCGAGGGCCCGCCCTGCGCCGGGAGGTGCTGGTCGTCGGCGGCGGCATGAGCGGCATCGCCTGCGCCCGTGCCCTGGCCGACGCCGGCACGCCGGTGAGGGTGCTCGAGCGCTCGCGGCACGTCGGCGGGCGGATGGCCAGCCGCCCGATGCCCGAGGGCGCAGGGAACCAGGCCCACGTCGTCGACCTCGGCGCGGCCTACTTCACGGTGCGCGACGAGGAGTTCGCCGCCGTGGCGCAGGGCTGGCTGGAGCGGGGTCTGGCCATGCCGTGGACCGACACGCTGGCCAGCCGCGAGCCCGACGGCTCGTGGAGGTCCACGCAGGGCCCGGACCGGTGGTGCGCGCCCTCGGGCCTGCGCTCGCTCGTGGCCGACCTCGCCGTGGGTCTGCCGATCCGGTTCGGGCACGCGGTGTCGGCCGTCGAGCCCGGCCCCGCGGTCGACGGGCTGCCGGCGTGCGCGGTCGCGCTCGCGATGCCCGACCCGCAGGCCGCGCGCCTGCTGCACCCCGCGCTGCGCGCCGGGCCGGTCGTCGCCGATCGGGAGTGGCACCCGGTGATCACGGTGGTGCTGGCCTACGCGCACAGGAGCTGGGGGCCCCTGTCGGCGGCCTTCGTCAACGGCCACCCCGACGTCGACCTCGTCGCCGACGACGGCGATCGCCGCGGCGACCTCGCCCCCGTGCTGGTCGCGCACACCACCGCGGAGCGGGCGCGGAAACACCTCGACGACCCCGACGGGGCGATCGCGCCGGTGGCCGCCGCGGTCGGCGAGCTGCTGGGCCTGCCCGACGCGCCGGCGTGGACGCACGCCCACCGGTGGTCGTACGCGAGCCCCGCGCAGCCCCGCGACGAGGAGTTCCGGCTCGACGACGACCTGATCGGGCTGTGCGGCGACGGCTGGGGCAGCCCGAAGGTCGAGACGGCATGGCGCTCGGGCACCCTGCTCGGCCGGGCGATCGCCGCGCGCGTCAGCTGCTGAGCGTCTGCCCGGCGGCTCCTCCCCACCGCTCGTCCCACCGCCGCTGCGGTCCGCCGGCGGGTCGTCGCGGCCGGTGACCGTCGACCGCGTCCGGCCTCCCGCCCGCCGTCACGGGAGCAACCCGGCCTGGTCCCGGCGTCCGGCTCGTCTACTGTCGCTCACGGAACGGTCACGAGCAGGTCACGGCTCCCCACCTCCGACCTTGCTCACCCCGACCGGCGACGACCGACCCCGACGGCGTCGCCAGGCCGTTCCACGTGAGTGGAAGGCAGAACGTGACACGGCAACGCTCCCCCTGGGGCCGTGACGCGCACGCAGGAACGCGCCGACGCGAGCCCCGCACCGTCCCCTTCGTCCTGCCCGAGGGCGCCCCACGCGGCGCCGCGCGGCACCGCTCCCCCGGTCGCGCCGCGGCGCGGCACGGCGCGGTGGCCGCCGGGCTGACCGGCAGCGCCCTGGCGCTCGTGGGACCGGCGGTCATCGCCCTGCCCGAGCAGGACGCCGCGACCACCCTCGAGCTCTCGGCCCAGGGTGCCGCCCTGGCCGACACCGCCGCCGCGCCCTCGGGCAACGCCGTGGGCTCCGCCGGCGCGGTCAGCCCGGTGGCCAGCGCCGGTGGCGGCGCCGCCTCGGCCGACCTGATCAAGGCCGCCGAGCGCGACCGCGCCGCCGACGCGGCCGCTGCCGCGGCGACGCGCCAGGCCGAGGAGGAGGCCGCCGAGCAGCGGCGTTCGGAGCAGGCCGCCGAGGAGGAGGAACGGTCCTCGTCCCTCGACTGCGGCGCCTCGGGCTCCTACGGCGGCGTCGCCGACGCGGTGCAGGAGGTCGGCAACGCGATGGAGTGCGTCTTCCCCGGCCACGACGTGCTCGGCGTCGGCAGCCGCGGCGGGCAGTCCGACCACCCCGACGGCTACGCACTGGACTTCATGACGACCAGCGGCGACGCCATCGCCGACTGCGTGGTCGAGAACAAGGACGCCCTCGGGGTCTCGTACGTCATCTGGGACCAGCGCATCAACACCGGCTCCGGCTGGGAGGGCATGGAGGACCGCGGCGGCGCCACGGCCAACCACGAGGACCACGTCCACATCTCCTTCGAGCGCAGCGGCTCCCCCGACGTCTCGGCGCTGCGGAGCTGCGGCTGACGTCTTCCGCCGCCGCGGGCTAGGCTCCCCCGTCACCCGCTCGACGACGAGGGGCCAGCCCCGGCGAGCGAGGAGAGGCACGAGTGGGCGCACCCGGACCCGCCGCATGGCTGCGGCGCAAGCCCGTGACCGCGATGGCCGCGGAGACCGGCGCCGACGCCACACCCGGCCACGAGGGGGGCGAGCTCCAGCGGTCGATCGGCCTCGGCCAGCTCGCGGCGATCGGCATCGGCGCCACGGTGGGCACCGGCATCTTCTTCGTGCTCTCCGAGGCGACGCCCGAGGCCGGCCCGGCCGTCGTCGTGTCGTTCGTGCTCGCCGCGATCACGGCAGGGCTCACGGCTCTGTGCTACGCCGAGCTCGCGTCGGCGGTGCCGGTCTCCGGCTCGTCGTACTCCTACGCCTACGCGACCCTCGGCGAGGCCGCGGCCATGGGCGTGGCCGCGTGCCTCATCCTCGAATACCTCGTGTCCTCGGCGGCGGTGTCGGTGGGCTGGTCGGAGTACCTCAACGCCCTGCTCGAGAGCACCGTCGGAATCCGGTTCCCCGAGGCGCTGTCCGGCGCGCCGGGCGCGGGTGGGGTGTTCAACCTCCCGGCCGTCGTCCTGGTGCTGCTGTGCACGGTGCTGCTGGTGCGCGGGGTCCGCGAGTCCGCGACCGCCAACGCGATCATGGTCGTGATCAAGCTCGCGGTGCTGCTGCTGTTCGTCGGCCTCGCCTTCACGGCGTTCTCGGTCGACAACTTCGCGGATTTCGCCCCGCTGGGCGTCGGGGGCGTCGGTGCCGCCGCGGGCACGGTGTTCTTCTCGTTCATCGGTCTCGACGCCGTGTCCACCGCGGGCGAGGAGGTGTACGACCCGCGCCGCACGCTGCCCCGGGCCCTCGTGCTCGCGCTCGTCGTCGTGACCGCGGTCTACCTGCTGGTGGCCGTGTCCGCGCTCGGCGCGCAGCCGTGGCCGGAGTTCGAGGGCCAGGAGGCGGGCCTGGCGGCGATCATGACCGAGGTGACGGGCTCGGCCTGGCCCGCGATCGTCATCGCCGCCGGCGCCGTGATCTCGATCTTCAGCGTCACGCTGGTGACGATGTACGCGCAGACCCGCATCCTGTTCTCGATGAGCCGTGACGGGATGCTGCCCCCGGTGCTGTCCCGGGTGAGTCCCCGGACACTGACGCCGGTGCCCACGACGCTCATCGTCGGGACGGGGGTCGCGGTGCTCGCCGGCCTCGTGCCGCTCGACGTGCTCGCCGACCTGGTCAGCATCGGCACGCTCGTGGCGTTCACGGTCGTCTCGATCGGCGTGATCGTCCTGCGCCGGACCGCTCCCGACCTCCCGCGCGGCTTCCGCGTCCCCGGCTATCCCGTGACGCCGATCCTCTCGATCGTGGCGTGCCTCTACCTCGTGTCGGGCCTGTCCTGGATCACCTGGATCGTCTTCGTGGCGTGGGTGGCCGTGGTCCTGCTGTTCTGGGCGTTCTACGGCGCCCGGCACTCGCGCCTCGCGCGCACCGCCGGGGAGGTGTCGTGACGGTCGTGGTCGGCCGCCGACCCCGCGAGGTCGCCGACGGCGCCGAGCGGTTCGGAACGCGCCTGGCCCGCGCGCTGGGTGCCCGGGTGGTGCTCTGCACCGTCTCGCCGCCGGGCGAGGACGCCCCCGTCGAGCTGCCCCCCGTGATCGACGGCGTGCCGGTGGAGGTCGTGCACGTCGTCGACCGTTCGGTGCCCGGCGGCCTCGCCCGCGCCGCGCACACCCACCAGGCCGAGGTGATCGTCCTCGGTGACGGCCCGCCCGTCGCCGGCACGGTCGGCGCCCGCCTGGCCCGGGCCGCGGACGTCGCGGTCGCCCTGGCCGGCACCTCGGGGGCCGACGGCCCGATCACCCGCGTGACCTGTGCTTTCGGTGCCGGCCGGGACGCCGGGGGTGTGTTGGCGGCCGCCGCCTCACTGGCCCGGCGCACCGGGGCGTCCCTGCGCGTCGCGTCCTTCGGCCCCCAGCGCGGGCCGACCGTCCCGCCCGAAGCGGGGCTGCACGCCGAGCGCGTGGTGGTCGAGCAGTGGCGGGAGCAGGTACTCGCCGCCCAGCGCGAGGTACTCGCCGCGCAGGAGCTGGAGGCCGAGACCCTCGCCGCGGCCGACACGACGGTCGAGGACGCCGTGGCGAGCATCGGGTGGGACGACGGTGACGTCCTCGTCGTCGGCACCGCCGCGGCCAGCGCCGCCGCGCGGCTGCTGCTGGGCGACCCGGGCGCCGCGGTGCTGCGCGCCGCTCCGGTGCCGGTGATCCTGGCGCCGAGCCACCACTCGTGACCGTCAACGCTCGTTGACACGGGCCCGTGCGTCAACGTAAGTTGACACATGGCTGATGCGACGGCGGTGGCGGCAGCGGCGTCCTCGCGCGACCCGGCGACGGGGCTCGCGGCGGTGGCGTCGCTGCGCAACCTGCTCGAGTCCCTCGAGGAACTGCAGGTGCGCAACGCGCGGGACCAGGGCTGGTCCTGGCAGCAGATCGCCGACGGGCTGTCGGTCAGCCGGCAGGCGGTGCACAAGAAGTACCGCCGCCACGTGTCCTGATCTCCACCGACGGCGGGAGGCCGACGTGTTCGAACGGTTCACCGACCCGGCGCGCCGGGTCGTGGTGATGGCCCAGGAGGACGCGCGCGAGCGCGCGGACGACCGGATCCGCAGCGAGCACCTGCTGCTTGCGATGTGCCGGGCCGGGGACACCCGCGGCGCGGCGCTGCTGGCGGAGCGCGGGGTGACCCGGCAGGTCGTCGAGGACGATCTCCGCACCCCCACGGTCCCCGACCGCGACGCCCTCGCCAGCGTCGGCATCGACCTCGACGAGGTCCGTGGCCGCGTCGAGGACGCCTTCGGTCCCGGCGCGCTGGAGAACACACGCGCGGCGGGGATGCGGCGTCGTCGGCGCTTCGGGCACATCCCCTTCGACCGAGGCGCGAAGAAGGTGCTCGAGCTCGCGCTGCGCGAGGCGATCCACCGCGGCGACCGGGCACTCGGGACCGAGCACGTCCTGCTCGGCATGCTGCACCGCGAGACCGGGCGCGCGGCGACGATCCTGCACGCCCGCGGCCTCGCGCTGCGCGACCTGCGCGCCGCCCTCGACGACGGCGCGCCGGGGGCCGCGAGCGGGTGACCGTGTGGTCTCCGGCCACGTGAGCAGTGCGGAGTGTCAGAGCACTCCGAACCGCTCACGTGCGCGAAGCGCACCTCAGTCGGCGAGCTCCTCCAGCGGGGGGCAGGAGCAGACGAGGTGGCGATCGCCGTGGGCGGCGTCGATGCGCCGCACCGGCGGCCAGATCTTCACCGGGCGGCCGCCGGCGGGGAACGCCGCCTCCTCGCGGGTGTAGGCGTGCTCCCACGCGTCGGTGAGCACCGACTTCGCGGTGAAGGGCGCGTGCACCAGCGGGTTGTCGTCCGCCGGCCACTCCCCCGACTCCACGCGGGCCACCTCGCGCCGGATGGCGATCATCGCGTCGCAGAAGCGGTCGATCTCGTCGAGGTCCTCGGACTCCGTGGGCTCGACCATGAGCGTCCCGGCGACCGGGAACGACATCGTCGGGGCGTGGAAGCCGTAGTCGGAGAGACGCTTGGCGACGTCGTCGACGGTGATGCCCGAGGCCTTGGTGAGCGGACGCAGGTCGAGGATGCACTCGTGGGCGACGTAGCCGCCCGGCCCGGTGTAGAGCACCGGGAAGTGCTCGTCGAGCCGCTTCGCCACGTAGTTGGCCGCCGCGACCGCGGTCAGGGTCGCTCGACGGAGCCCGTCGACGCCCATGAGCCGCACGTAGGCCCAGGAGATCGGCAGGATCGACGCCGACCCCCACGGCGCCCCGGCGACCGGCCCGACGCCGGCGTCCGGGCCGGCCGACGGCTGGGCGGGGTGGTTGGGCAGGAACGGCGCGAGGTGCTCGGCGACGCCGATCGGGCCGACGCCCGGCCCGCCGCCGCCGTGCGGGATGCAGAAGGTCTTGTGCAGGTTCAGGTGGCTGACGTCGGCGCCGAACCGGCCGGGCCGGGCGAGCCCGACCAGCGCGTTGAGGTTGGCACCGTCGACGTAGACCTGCCCGCCGGCCTCGTGCACCAGCCGGCAGACCTTGCGCACCCGCGGCTCGTACACCCCGTGGGTCGACGGGTAGGTGATCATGATCGCGGACAGCGCCTCGCCGACCTCGCCGATCACCTTCTCCAGGTCCTCGAGGTCCACGTCGCCGCGCTCCGTGGTCTTGACGACCTTGACCCGCATGCCCGCCGAGATCGCCGACGCCGCGTTGGTGCCGTGCGCCGAGGACGGGATGATGCACACGTCGCGGTGCTCGTCGCCCCGGCTGCGGTGGTAGGCGCGGATCGCGAGCAGGCCCGCGAGCTCGCCCTGCGAGCCGGCGTTGGGCTGCAGCGAGACGGCGTGGTAGCCGGTGAGGTGCACCAGCCAGTCCTCGAGGTCCCGGATCACCTGCAGCATCCCCGGCGCGTCGGACTCCGGGGCGAAGGGGTGCAGGTTCCCGAAGCCGGGATCGGTGATCGGCTCCATCTCCGCCGTGGCGTTGAGCTTCATCGTGCAGGAGCCCAGCGGGATCATGCTGCGGTCCAGCGCCACGTCCTTGTCGGACAGCTCCCGCAGGTACCGCAGCAGCGAGGTCTCGCTGCGGTACCGGTGGAACACCGGGTGGGTCAGGTACGCCGACGTGCGCCCGAGCGCCGCGGGCACGGCGTCGGCGGTGCCGGCGTCGAGGTCCTCGGCGTCCACCTCCCCCGCGCCGAGCGCGCGCCACAGCGCCCGCAGATGCTCGCGGGTGGTGCGCTCCGAGCACGAGATGCCGACGTGGTCCGCGTCGACCTCGCGCACGAGGATGCCCTCGCCGCGACACGCCGCGACCGCCCCGGCCGCGCCGCCGGGCACGCGTACGAGCACGGTGTCGAAGAACTCGCGGTGCACGACCTCGACGCCGCCCTTGACCAGCCCGGCGGCGAGCACCGCGGCCATCCGGTGGGTGCGGCGCGCGATCGCGTGGATCCCCGACGGACCGTGGTGCACGGCGTACATCGCGGCCATCACGGCGAGCAGGACCTGCGCGGTGCAGATGTTGCTCGTGGCCTTGTCGCGGCGGATGTGCTGCTCGCGTGTCTGCAGGGCCAGCCGGTGGGCCGGGTCGCCGTCGGCGTCGATCGACGTGCCGACGAGCCGTCCGGGCAGCTGGCGGGCGAGCCCCTGGCGCACCGCGAGGAACCCGGCGTGCGGGCCGCCGAAGCCCAGCGGCACCCCGAAGCGCTGGGTGGAGCCGACCGCGACGTCCGCGCCGATCTCGCCGGGCGGGGTGACCAGGGCGGCGGCGAGCAGGTCGCAGGCCACGACGACCGCGGCGCCGCGAGCGTGCGCGGCCTCGACGACGGCGCGGTGGTCGCGCAGCGCCCCGGAGGCGCCGGGGGCGGCGAGCAGGAGGCCGAAGAAGTCATCCGTGGGCAGGTCGGCGCTCGCGTCGACGATCGCCAGCTCGATGCCCAGCGCGTCGGCGCGTGTGCGCAGCACGGCGATCGTCTGGGGCAACGTGTCGGCGTCGACGAGGAACCGCGAAGACTTCGTCCTGTCGGCGCGGCGCAGCAACAGCATGGCCTCGGCCGCCGCGGTCGACTCGTCGAGCATCGAGGCGCCGGCGACGTCGAGGCCGGTGAGGTCGCAGACCATCGTCTGGAAGTTCAGCAGCGCCTCGAGCCGACCCTGGCTGATCTCGGGCTGGTAGGGCGTGTACGCCGTGTACCAGGCCGGGTCCTCCAGCACGTTGCGGCGGATGACCGCCGGGGTGATCGTGCCGTGGTAGCCGAGGCCGAGCATCGGCTCGAGGGTGGTGTTGCGGGCGGCCAGGGCGCGGAGCTCGTCGAGGACCTGCGCCTCGGTGGCCGGCGGGGGCGGCGCGGCGCCGGTGGCGTCGTCCGACCAGTCGGCCGGGTCGCTGCGGATCGACGAGGGCATCGCGGTGTCGGCGAGCTCCTCGAGCGACCCGACGCCGATCGTGGAGAGCATACGCGCGAGACCGCGCGCGTCGGGGCCGATGTGACGGTCGGCGAAGGGCACGCCGTGCTCGAGCGCGGCGAGCGGGGCAGCATCCCAGGGGGAACGCGACGACGGGGATCCGTGCGGTGTGGTCATGACGCCTCCGGCAGCAGGGCGATCAGGGGCCTCACGCGCTGCGGACGTCACCGTCCGTCGCGCGGCCTCCCCCTCTGCCACTGCCCGCCCGTGCGAGCGCCTGAGAGCTTCGCCGGCTGGGCGGGCTCGCCACCGGCTTGCACCATCGGCGGGTGGTCACTCCGGGGAGCGGCCACCACTTTCCAGAGGTCGTCTCCTCCGCGCGGTCGGGTTGCCTGAGAGGTTCCGGGGAGGAGTTGCTCCTTCGGCGCCTGCGCCCAGAGGCTTCTGTGTGCAGGTCTCTCCCGCGCGGTGTCCAAGAACGACGCGCTGAGGATAGCGCAGCGACCGGCCCGGCCCCAGGACCTGAGTGGCCCCGGTCACGCCCGCGTCAGCCGGCGGACCGGGCTCCCCGGGCACGGCGGGACGCGAGCTCGTCCTCCGGCGCGTGGTCGACCACGGCGGCGTCGGCCCGCTCGGCCGGGAACCGGGAGATGGTGCCGGAGATCTCGCGCATGGCGCCGCCGACCGCGATGCCGAACACACCCTGGCCGCCCTGGAGCAGGTCGACGACCTCCTCGGGCGAGGTGCACTCGTAGACCGTGACGCCGTCGGAGAACAAGGTGATGCGCGCGAGGTCGCGCACGCCGTGGCGACGCAGCTGCTCGACGGCGACGCGGATGTTGTTCAGCGAGACGCCGGTGTCGAGGAGGTTCTTGACCACCTTGAGCACCGCGAGGTCCTTGAAGGAGTACAGCCGCTGGGAGCCCGATCCGGTGGCGGTGCGGATGCTGGGGACGACGAGCTTCGTGCGCGCCCAGTAGTCGAGCTGCCGGTAGGTGATGCCGACGATCTGGCAGGCGGCCGGGCCGCGGTAGCCGACGACCTCGTCCATGCCCGGGACCGCGTCACCGAAGACCTGGTCGTCGAACAGCGATCCCTGCTCACCCTCGGGGCCGAGGGGGTCGAGCTCGGGGCCGGGGGGACCGCCGTCCTGACCACCGCTCACCGATTGCCTCCCTCGTGCCGTTGTGACGCCGACGGTACGAGCGGCGGAGATGGGGGTCAACGCGACGCGCGGCGACTCTCGACCTCAACTTGAGGCTGAGACTAGCGAACGCTGCGTGACTAGGTGTCGGCACCCCGGAAGTCCTCGGGAGAGACGCTGTCGAGGAACTCGCGGAACTTCTCGACCTCGTCCTCCTGCTCGTCGGGGATGACGAGCCCGGCCTCGGAGAGCACGCCCTCCTCGGCGTGGATGGGCACGCCGACGCGCAGGGCGAGGGCCACCGAGTCGCTGGGGCGGGCGGAGACGCGCACGTCGCCGTCGAACACCAGCTCGGCGTAGAAGGTGCCCTCCTGCAGGTCGATGATCCGGACCTGCTCGAGACGGCGGTCGAGCGCGCCGAGCACGTCCTTGAGCAGGTCGTGCGTCAGGGGACGGGCCGGCTTGACGCCCTGCTGCTCGAGGGCGATGGCGGTGGCCTCGACCGAGCCGATCCAGATCGGCAGGTAGCGGTCTCCCTCGGCCTCCCGCAGGAGGAGGATCGGCTGGTTCGCGGGGAGCTCGACCCGAACACCCACGACACGCATCTCGCTCATGCGACTCGCCCTCCTCGTGTGGTCGAGCTCGGCCGACGGATCGAGACGCTACACGCTCGGCACCCCCCGTGCGCGCGGCCGAAAGGGCTCCCGCGGGCGCGTCGCCCAGCGGCCGCGGGCGTGCGTGAAGGGTGCGTGACGCGGCCGGGTCGGCGGTGTTCCGGGCGCGTCAGCGGCGCAGGCCGTGGCGCAGCCCGGCGCCGACGAGCAGGGCGTGCAGTCGCCCCGAGAGCGCGGCGAGCTCGGCGGACAGCTCCTCGGCCCGGCGCGCCGCCTCCGGCCCGCGGCTGCGGGCGACGGGGGTGACGAGCTGGGCGAGCAGCCCGACCTCGCGGTCCGCGCTGGCCCGGGCCGAGCGCAGCAGCCGCGGCTCGACACCGAGGCGCGCCAGGGACGCCGCGGTGCGGGCGACGAGCACGTCCTCGGGCTCGAAGCGCCCGTCGGCGTCGGGGCGCAGGATGCCGTGGTGCTCGAGGCCGTCGAGCAGCGCGGCGTCCACACCGTCCTCGGCGAGCAGCACGTCGCGCCCGACCGTGTCGGCGCGGTCGCCCCGCGCCCCGTCGGGGTCGTCGTCGGGCTCGACGCGATCGGCCACCGAGGCCAGGCTGCGCACCCGCGCGGTCGCCGCCGCCGACGGCCCGCCGGCCCCCGGACGGGGACCCGACGGCCCGCCCGGACCCCCGGGGCCACCGGTGTCGGCCGCGGGCCCGCCGGGGAGGACGGCGTCCGCCCCCTCCCCCGGCAGCGCCGGCGCACCGCCCGCGGAGCCCGAGGGGTCGCGGTCGAACTCCTCGAGCTTGGCCCGGATGACCTTGAGCGGCAGGTAGTGGTCGCGCTGCGCGGAGAGCACGAAGCGCAGGCGTGCGACGTCGGCGTGGGAGAACTGGCGGTAGCCCGCCGGGGTACGGGCCGGCCGGATCAGGCCCTCGGACTCGAGGAACCGGATCTTGGAGATCGTGATCTCCGGGAAGTCGGCCCGCAGCGCGTCGAGCACCGAGCCGATCGAGAGGGGGGATCCCCCCGGCTCCGACAGCCCGGCCGCGGTCACTCCAGCCCCGCCCCCGCGGACCCGCCTTCGCGCGGGCCGGTGAGGAAGACGAGACGGAACTTGCCGATCTGCACCTCGTCGCCGTTGGCGAGCACCGCGGTGTCGACGGGCTCGCGGTTGACGTAGGTGCCGTTGAGGCTGCCGACGTCGACGACCACGAACTCCGCACCGTCACGGCGGAACTCCGCGTGCCGGCGGGAGACGGTGACGTCGTCGAGGAAGATGTCCGAGTCGGGGTGCCGGCCGGCGCTCGTGGTGTCGCGGTCGAGCAGGAAGCGCGATCCCGCGTTCGGGCCGCGCTTGACCACCAGCAGCGCCGAGCCGGCGGGCAGCGAGTCGACACCGGAGACCGGGGCGCCGCGCGACTCCGTCTCGGACTCGGCCAGGAAGTCGGCCCGGAAGACCGACGTCGTCTCGCCCTGACGCTCGGGGGGGACCGGGGGACCGCCTGTGCTCACCGTGCTCCTCCGTCGTGTCGTGCTCGGTCTCGTGCTCGGTCGAGGCGTCCCGTCCGCCCCGTCGGACCCGCGGGGCCCGGTCCCGGGCCCCGCTCGCCGACCGCGGTGACGGATCGTCGCGAGGTGGCCGTCACGGTACCGGTCCCCGTCACGGGGTCGAGGCCCTCCCCACCCACCGTGAGCGGGGCGGCCCGTGCCGTGGCGGAGCGTGTGGACACGCCCTCACGACGGGCTCGGGCGGCGACCCTCAGGAACCCTCGACGAGCTGCTGGTACGCGTCGGCGTCGAGCAGCTCGGACACCGCGTCCGCCCGCGGCACCCGGATCTCCATCATCCAGCCCGAGCCGTACGGGTCGGAGTTGATGAGCTCGGGAGTCTCGCTGAGCGCGTCGTTGACCCCGATGACCTCCCCGTCGAGCGGGGCGTAGATCTCGGAGACCGACTTCGTCGACTCGACCTCGGCGATCGACTCGCCGGAGGTGATCGACGCGCCGACCGTCGGCAGCGCGACGTACACGACGTCGCCGAGCTGGTCCTGGGCGTAGTCGGTGATGCCGACCCGGACGACCGTCGGGTCGCCCTCGCGGGCCGTGACCCACTCGTGCTCGGCGGTGTAGCGCAGGCCCTCGGGGACCACGGGCGGCTCCTCACGTCGTTGAGTTACTGCTGCGTTCGGGCGGCGGCAGGCTAGCGGGCCGGTGCCGCGACCGGCGAGCGCACGAGCTGGATCAGGTAGAGCGTGCCCGACCACAGGTGCAGCGCGATCCCCCACGCCGTGAAGGCGTAGGCGAACGGGCGGGCGAGGTCGGCGCCCGCCCAGTCCATCTGGGCGAGCAGGAGCAGCGGGAACGCGTAGAGCAGGTTCAGCGTCGCCGCCTTGCCGATGTAGAGCACCGGGAACGCGAGGTAGCCCTTGCGCCGCAGCAGCGGCAGCGCCGCAGAGACCACGACGTCCCGACCGATGATCAGGACGACCACCCACCACGGCACGATCCCGCGGACGAGGAACGCGGCGAGCGCGGCGACGGTGTAGAGCCGGTCGGCGAGCGGGTCGAGCAGCTCGCCGAGCCGGCTGTACTGATCGAGGGCGCGGGCGATGCGCCCGTCGAGCCAGTCGGTGACTCCGCTCGCGACCAGCACGATCAGCGCCCAGCCGTCGGCCCGCGGGCCGAGCAGCAGCCACAGGAACAGCGGCACGCCGGCGAGGCGCACGAGGCTCAGCGCGTTGGGCACGGTGAGCCAGCGCTCGCCGGCGAGCTCGCGGAGGGTCACGGCGGGCAGTATCCCCGCCCGCCGTGGGCTCAGCGCGCCGTCCAGCCCATGTCCATCGTCACCGGCGAGCCGGTGAACGTGGAGCCGGCGGGGGTGTTGAGGAACGCGACGACGTCGGCGACCTCCGACGGCTCGATCAGCCGCTTGCGGGCGTGCGGGGTGAGGATGACCTCCTCGATCACCCGGTCCTCACTGATCCCGTGGGCGCGCGCCTGGTCGGCGATCTGCTTCTCCACCAACGGGGTGCGGACGTAACCCGGGCACACCGCGGTCGCGGTGATCCCGTCCTCGGCGCCCTCGAGCGCGAGCGTCTTCACCAGCCCCAGCACGCCGTGCTTGGCCGAGACGTAGCCGGCCTTGTACGGCGAGGCGGCGAGCGCGTGCGCCGAGGCGATCGCGATGAACCGCCCGCCCTCCGGCGCCGCGCGCAGGGACGGCCAGGCGTACTTCGCCAGGAGGAACGGGCTGCTCAGCAGGATGGCGAGCAGGGCGTCCCACCGGTCCTCGTCGAAGTCGGCCACCGGCGAGACGTGCTGGAAGCCGGCGTTGGCCACGACCAGGTCGAGGCGCCCGAAGTGCTCCAGCGCCGTGTCGACGGCCGCCCTGTTGCCCTCGCGCGTGGTCAGGTCGGCGCCCAGAGAAGGTCCGGGAAGCGTCTCATCGGCCTTGAGGTCCACGCCCAGCACCGACCACCCGTCGCCGTGGAGCCGGTCCACGATCGCCCGGCCGATCCCGCTGCCCGATCCGGTCACCACCGCTGCTCGCTGCTCGTTCGCCATGCCCCGACCGTAGGCTCTCCCGCCGTGATCGCACCTGTCAGCGGCCCCGCCCTGGGGCTGCCGGCCCACCCCGCTCCCCCGGTGTCCGACGTCCGGCGCCTCGCCGTGCTGCGCGCGAACGGGCTCGGCGACTACGTCGTCGCCGAGCCGGCCCTGTCCGCGCTGCGCGCGGCCTACCCGGACGCGGAGCTGACGCTGCTCGGCGCCAAGCACCACGTCGGCCTGCTCGAGGGCCGGCCGTCGCCGGTGGACCGCGTCGTCACCGTGCCCCTCGTCCCCGGGGTGCGGGTCGGCCCCGAACCGGACGCGAGCGAGGACGAGGTCGAGGCCTGGTGCGCGCAGCGGCGTGCGGAGCGCTACGACCTGGCCGTGCAGCTGCACGGCGGCGGGCGGAACTCCAACAAGCTGCTGCTGCGCCTCGGCGCCCGGGTCACGGTGGGCGCCGCGACCCCCGACGCGCCCCGCCCCGACCGCTGGGTGCCCTACTGGCCCTACCAGCACGACACCATCCGCTGGCTGGAGGTCGCCGCCGCGGCCGGGGCCACGCCGACACGGGTGGAGCCTCGGGTGGAGGTGACGCCCGCCGACCTCGAGGCCTCGCACGCCGTGGTGCCCCCCGGGGACGCGCCGCTGCTCGTCGTCCACCCCGGTGCCACCGACGCCCGCCGCTGCTACCCCGAGGAGCGCCTGGGCGACATCGCGCAGGACCTCGCCGGCCGCGGCGCCCGCGTCGTCGTCGCGGGTGGGCCGAGCGAGGCCGAGCGCGTCGCCCGGGTGGTCGCGGGGATGCGCGCCGAGCCGGAGACCGCGGTCGGCACGCTCGACCTGCCCGCCCTGGTCGGGCTGCTCTCCCGGGCGACGATGGTGCTGGGCAACGACTCGGGGCCCCGGCACCTCGCGGCCGCGGTCGGCACGCCGACGGTCGCCGTGTTCACCTATGCCAACCTCGCCGACGTCGCCCCGCTGACCCGCGTGTGGCACCGCGTGCTCGTCTCGTGGCGCGGCGGCTGCCAGGTGTGCGGGCTGCGCGTGCTCGAGGGCTGGTGCGGCCACGGGGCGAGCGCCACCCACGACGTGGACCTCGAGGAGGTCCGCGATGCGGCCGTCGACCTGTGGGGGCAATCGATAGGGAGCACGCCGATAGGGCTCACGTGACGCGGAGCGTCATCCCGTCCTCGGCGGCCACCAGCTCGCCGATCACGGGGTGGCCGGGGATCTCGCCGGCCAGCAGCAACCCGCCCGAGGTCTGGGCGTCGGCGAGCAGCAGCGCGGTGTCCTCGTCGACGTCGAGCCGGGCGTGCGGGCGCACCCAGTCGAGGTTGCGCCGCGATCCCCCGGGGACGTAGCCGTCCCGTGCCGCCTCGCGAGCCCCGTCGAGGAACGGCACGGCGCCGCCGTCGATCACCGCGGTCACCCCGGACGCGCGCGCGAGCTTGTGCGCGTGGCCGAGCAGCCCGAAGCCGGTGACGTCGGTGCCGGCGCGGACGCCCGCGGCGACGGCGGCGCGCGAGGCCTCGGCGTTGAGCGTCGTCATCACCGCGATCGCCGCGTCGAACGCCTCCCCCGTGGCCTTGTGGCGGTTGTTGAGCACGCCGAGGCCCAGGGGCTTGGTCAGCGTGAGCGGGGTGCCGGGGCGGGCGGCGTCGTTGCGGATGAGCTGCCCGGGGTCGGCCGTGCCCGTGACGGCCATGCCGTACTTCGGCTCGGGGTCGTCGACCGAGTGCCCGCCGGCGACGTGGCAGCCGGCGAGGTCGGCGACGTCCAGGCCTCCGCGCAGCACCTCGGCGGCGAGGTCGTAGGGCAGCACGTCGCGCGGCCAGCAGAGCAGGTTGAGCGCGATCACCGGCCGCCCGCCCATGGCGTAGACGTCGGAGAGCGCGTTGGTCGCGGCGATGCGGCCCCAGTCGTAGGGGTCGTCGACGACCGGGGTGAAGAAGTCGGTGGTGGCGATGAGCGCGAGCCCGTCGCGAATGCGCACGGCCGCCGCGTCGTCGCCGTCCTCGAGCCCGACCAGCAGCTCGCCCTCGCGCGGGGTCGACGCCGACGGCATCAGCCCGCGGACCACGTCCTCCAGCTCGCCGGGCGGGATCTTGCAGGCGCAGCCGCCGCCGTGGGCGTACCCGGTGAGACGGACGGCAGGTGCAGCGGTCATGGTCCCCATCCTGCCCCTCAGAGACGATGCAGACCGTCCAGCACCCGCTGCATCATCTCCCGCGAGGGGGCGCCGGTGGCGGCGACGGCGCGGGGGTGGACGAGCAGCAGGCCGGCGCCGGCCATGTCGTCGATGATCACCCGCGCGACGCCCAGCGGCACCGCGAGCAGCGCGGCGACCTCGGCCACCGAGCGCGGGTCGTCGACGACGTCGCCGAGGGCCACGTGCTCGGGGTCCTCCAGCGGCGGGCGCGGCGACGGGATCGACACCAGGGTCTCGACCGCCAGGTCCGCCCGCGTCCGTGTGCGCCCGCGCGTGCGCACGTAGGGACGGACGCGGGTGCGCGTGCTCTCGGGCGGCTCCGGCGACGCGACGAGCACCGGGAGGGTCGGCGGGTCGTCGGCCTCGGGCCGGCGCTCGAGCGGCGCTGCCTGCGCGGGTGCCGCGGCGTCCTCGGCCGCGGTCCGCTCGGCCTCGCGACGCGCCCGTCGGGTGCGCGAGCCGAAGCGTGCCCCGGTGCGTCCGACAGCGTCGTCCTGGTGCTCCTCGGCCGGCGGCGCGGTCTGCAGCGCGGTCTGCGGTGGGGGCTCGGCCGGCTCCTCGGCCACGTCGTCGGCCGGCCGCGGGAATCGGGCGCCGGTGCGCCCGACGCGGGGTGTGCGACGGCGGCGCCGCTCGTCGCCGTCGGCCTCGCTCACACTCCGCTCCTCACGGCCGGCCCCGATCGGCGGACGTCGGCCCGCGTGCGCCGTCCTTCCGAGGCCGCCCACGTGCCCGGATGACCGGCTGCGCGTCACGATAGAGCAGGTCCGCAGGGCCCACACGGCCACACGAGACCTCTCACTCTGCGTCACGAGGTCGTTACACGGTGACGAAGTGGTCACGCCGCCGGGACGACCCGGTGTCGGCTTCCACGCAGGCCGTGTCCAGCGACGACGACCCCGCGACGGGGGGCTAAGCTTCATGTCAGCCCCACCTTGACCTCTCTCCGTGGGGCTGTTCCCACCGAGGCTCGGGGTCGTCGTCGTTCCACCCGGTTCGCCGGGACGGCGACCCCGAGTCTCGTTGCATGTACGAATCAATCACCCGTGCGGGAGACCCGCACGCGCACCCGTTCGCCCCCGAGCGCCACCACGTCGCCGGCGCCGAGCTGGCGGCCCCGGCGGCTCTCCGGACTCCCGTTGACGGTCACCGCGCCGGCCTCGAGGACCTCCCGCGCGGCCGCGCCGTGCTCGACGAGGCCGGCGAGCTTGAGCAGCTGGCCGAGACGGATCGCGTCGTCGCGGATCTCGACGTCGCGGACGGGTGTGCGCTCCACCTCCGCGAGTGTGCCGGGTGGTGCCGCGGTGGTGGGATGGCGCCGATGGGCGGGGTGCTGCTGGTGCTCGCGGGGGTCGGCGCGGGACTCACCGGTTCCATGGCGGGGCTGGCGTCGCTGTTCTCCTACCCCGCGTTGCTCGCCACCGGCCTCTCCCCCGTGGTCGCCAACCAGACCAACACCATCGCGCTCGCCGTCTCGAGCGTGGGCTCGATGCTCGGCTCCCGCCCGGAGCTGCGCGGCCAGGTAACGCGCGTGCTGCGCCTGCTGCCGCTGACGATCCTGGGCGGGGCGGTCGGCGCCCTCCTCGTGCTGCTCACCCCGTCCGACGCCTTCGCGCTGATCGTCCCGTTCCTCGTCGCGGGCGCCTCGCTGGTCCTGCTCTGGCGCCCGCGGACCGATGCCCGTCCGGTGTCCTCGCGGGCGGGCCGCGCCCTGACCGTCGTCGGGGTCGTCGCCGTGGGGGTCTACAGCGGCTACTTCGGCGCCGCCGCGGGCGTGGTGATGATGGCGCTGCTGGTGCGGGCGCTCGCCGACACGCTGGTGCGCGTCAACGCCGTGAAGAACGTGCTGCTCGGGGCGTCGAATGCCGTCGCGGCGGTCGGCTTCGCGGTCGTCGGCGAGGTGTCCTGGTCGGCGGCCCTGCCCCTGACCGCCGGCCTGCTCGTGGGCAACTACTGCGGCCCCGCGATCGCCCGCCGTCTCCCGCCGACCATCCTGCGCCTCGGGATCGCCGGCGCCGGGCTCGTCCTCGCCGCGGTGCTGCTCCATCGGGCCGTGACGAGCTGAGCCAGGCTCTCCGGGGGATCCCGGCCGCACATACGCACAAGATCGCGTCGAGATCGACACCCGTCGCGGCCGGTGCCCGTGGCGGCGGGGTCGTCGGTCGTGGGGTCGTCGGTTCGGGAGCACCGGTCGCCGGCGCGGTACGCCGAGAGCTAGGCGCAAGATCGCGTTCGGACCGGCACCGGGAGGTGCTCAGAGCGGGCAGCGAAGGCGCCCCTCGCACACTCCCACGCGGCGAAGGCGCCCCTCGCTGCACCCCGGCGCAAGCCCTCGCACCCTGTGCAGCGAACGCGGCGTTCGCTGCATCTCACGCAGCGAGCGCGCCGTTCGCTGCCACCGTCCCCGGGTGCGAGGAGCCGCCTCGCACCCGCGAGCGGCACCCGCACCGACGCGAGGCTGTCGGTCTCGCTGCGATCTTGTGCGTAGCTCCCGGGAGGACCTCGAGCACCCATCCACGCACGGAGCGCTCGTCGGTCCGGCTGCGATCTTGTGCACAGGTCGACCGGAACGGCTCGGCGGGCGGGGAGACGGAACCGTCGGCGCGGCGGCCACGTCGAATCCCGTGTGACCGACGAACAGCCCGCGGAGGGCGCGGAGACCCTGATCGGCCGGTGTCGGGACCTGCTCGAGAACCGACCCGACGCCGTGATCGCCGGGCCCACGGCGGCTGCGTTGTGGATCGACGCGCTCGGCGGCATCCCGCCCGGCGACGACCGCGAGGCCCACCTCGAGCTCGTACCGGCGCTCGCCGTCGCACCGCTCGAGATGGTCGTGCCCGGACGCGGGGCGCGCCCGGCACCCGGGACTCGGGTACGAGCCGACCGGCTGGACGCCGGAGAGACCCGCGAGGTGCAGATCGGTGGCGGGACCGTCCGGCTGACGAGCCCGGTGCGCACGGCATTCGACCTGGCGCGCGGGCTGCCGCTCGACGAGGCCGTGACGGTCGTCGACGCGATCGCGGCCCGGCACGCCGTCCGGCCCGACGACCTGCGGAGGATGGCGCACCACCACCCCGGCGTCCGCGGTCGGCGGGCGGTCTTCCCGGTCGCCGACCGCGTCGATCACGGAAGCACCTCCCCCGCCCGCACGCGTGTCCGGCTCGTCCTGCGGCGCGGCGGGGTCGACGCGCCGCTGGCCGGGCGGGCGATCGTCGACCGGCACGGGGCGCTCGCCGGGCTGCTCGACCTCGCGTGGCTCGACGACGGATGCGGGCTACAGGTCGGGCGGACGCGACCGGAGGCGCTGGCGCGCACCGGACGGCTCGGCGAGCTCGGGTGGTTCGTGCAGCTCATCCCTGACGAAGGGCCGGCGGACTGGCTGGTGCACCAGGCCCGTGGTCTGCTCGCCCGGCGACGAGGGCGTGTCCCCCCGCCGCTCGCTGTGGCGTTCGCCCGCCGTCCACGACGACCGTCCGGCCGGTGATCGCTCGGCTCCCGACGAGCCCGTGCCCGGCGCGGGCCACGTCCTCGGGCGTCGTCGTCTCGCGGTCGAGCATCGGCCTCGACCTGACGGTGACCCTCACGACGCGCTGAGCTGGCGCTTGACCTCGGCCGAGACCCGACGCCCGTCGGCGCGCCCCGCCACCTGCGGCTGCACCGCCTTCATCACCGGGCCCATCTGCTTCGGACCCGCCGCGCCGGTCTCGGAGATCACCGCCGACACGATCGACGCCAGCTCCTCGTCCGAGAGCTGCGTCGGCAGGTAGTCGGTGAGCACGGCCTGCTCGGCGCGTTCGCGCTCGGCGAGCTCGGTGCGCCCCGCGCCGTCGAACGCCTCGGCGGACTCGCGGCGCTTCTTCGACTCGCGCCCGAGGACCGTCACGACCTCGTCGTCGCTGAGCTCACGGTGGCTCTCGCCGGCGGTCTCCTCCGCGCTGATCGCGGACAGGGCCATCCGCAGCGTCGCCACGCGGACCTGGTCACGGGACTTCATCGCGGTGGTCAGGTCGCTGCGCAGTCGTTCCTTCAGGTCGGACACGCCCCCACCGTAGTCAGGTGAGGCGACGGAGGATCGGCATCGGGAGCACGGTGAGCAGCGGACCGAGGACGCTCCACGGCCAGGTCGGGACGTAGGCGAACGCGGGCGCGCGCTCGATCGCGTCCGCCATCGCCCGCGTGCCCGTCGCGGCGTCGACGGCGAAGGGCATCCGCAAGCCCTCGTTGAGGTCGGTGCGGATGAACCCGGGCGCGATCGTGGTGACGCGGATCGGGGTGCCGTACACGTCGGCGCGGATGCCCTCGGCCAGGTGCGACAGGGCCGCCTTCGTCGCGGCATAGGTGGTCTGGGCGCCCCGGAGCCCGCGGTCGGCCGCTACCGACGACACGACGACCAGGTGTCCCGCGTCCTGCTCCCGAAAGATCTCCATGGCCGCCTCGCACTGGGCCAGGGCGGCGACGAAGTTGGTGCGCGCGGTGGCGAGGTTGGCGTCGAAGCGCCCGGTACCGATCGGCGCGCCCTTGCCGAGCCCGGCGTTGACGACCACGCGGTCCAGCCCGCCGAGCTCGTCGCGCAGCGCGCGGACGGTCCGGAACACCGCCTCGTGGTCGTCGACGTCGAGCGCCGCGACGGCGATCCGTACGCCGGTGGGCGCGAGCTCGTCGCGCAGGGCCTCGAGCCGGTCGAGGCGGCGGGCGGCGAGCGCGAGGTCGTGACCGCGGGCGGCGAACTCGCGGGCCATCCCGGCGCCCAGCCCGAGCTCGCTCCGGTGATCAGGGTCCGCATGGGCGGGAGCCTGTCAGGTCATCGGTGGGCGAGCACGTTCACCACCACGCCCTGCGAGGTGCGGACGAAGAAACGGCGCACGCCCCACTCCTCGTCGGTGAGCGGGTGGACGATCTCCAACCCCGCGGCGACGGCCCCGGCGTGGACCCTGGCGAGGGCGTCCAGGTCGGCCACCTCGACCGACACCCGACTGTCCTCCGGCGCCGTCGCGTCCCGGGCGACGAGCTGGACCTGGGTGTTGCCCGGCCCGCGGTGGTTGACGATCCAGCCGAGGTCGAACGGGGTCTCCAGCCCGAGCAGGCCGGTCCAGAACGGTGCGTCGGCGGACGGGTCGGCGACGGCGAGGTTGGCGACGATGCGGCGCACGGGCGAGTCGGTCACGCCCGGGGAGCCTGCCGGGCGACCGGCTCGCGGTCTTGGACGAAACGGAAGCCCGCCCTGTGGTGTTCTCCCCGGCGTGGCGGACGACGAGCAGCTGCGCGCGGCGCTGGTCGAGGACCTCGACGCGGGGTTCGAGGCAGTGGTGCGCGCGCACGGCGACGTGGTGCACGCGGTCGCGCGCCGCACCGCCGACCGGGCCGCCGACGCCGAGGACCTCGCCGCGGAGGCGTTCCTACGGGCCTACCGAGCGCTCCGGGGCTACGCGCCCGCGCGGATCGAGACCCTCGCGCTGCGCCCCTGGCTGTTGACGATCCTGCTCAACACCGCCCGCAACGACCGCCGTGACGCCGCGCGCCGGCCCCGCACCGACGGGGTCACCCCGGTCCCCGACCGCCCCACGGCGGCGCCGGGCCCGGCCGAGCGTGCCGAGGGCGGCGAGGTCGCCGACCGCCTGGCCCGCCTGCTCGCCGAGCTGCCGGCCGCCCAGCGGACCGCGGTGGTCCTGCGCCACGTCGTCGACCTGCCCGTGGCCGAGGTGGCCGCGGTGCTCGGGATCGGCGAGGCCACCGCCCGCTCGCACGCCAAGCGGGGACTCGACGCCCTGCGCACCCGCCTGACCGCCGACACCTCCGAGGAGACGGCATGACCGACCACCTGCTCACCGCGTTGCGCGACCTCGCCGAGCCCGCTCCCGCGACCCTCGCCGAGCGCGTCGTCGACACCTGGGTCCGGGTGCCCGGCCCGCTGGGCGAGGTGGTGGCGGTGGCCGGCGCGCGGGGGGTCCGGCTCCTGCGGCTGACGGCGCACGTCGGCGACGTCGAGGCGTTCCTCGAGGGGTACCGCACACGCCACGCCCGCCCGGTCCGCCCGGCGGCGCGCCCGCCCCGCGGCCTCGTGCCGGCGCTGCGCGGGACCGGGGCGGGGCCCGAGCTCGACCTGGGCGACCTCACGCCGTTCGCCCGCGAGGTCCTGGCCGTGACCGCGCGCATCCCCGCCGGGCAGACGCGGCCCTACGGCTGGGTGGCCCGCGAGGCCGGGCGCCCGCGGGCGGTGCGGGCGGTGGGCACGGTGCTCGCGCGCAACCCCGTTCCGCTGCTCGTCCCGTGTCACCGTGTGGTCCGCGGTGACGGGGACCTCGGGGAGTACCTCTCGGGGCGGGCGGACAAGGTCGCGCTGCTCGAGCGGGAGGGCGTGGAGCTCGAGCGTCTCGCCGCCCTCGCCGCGGCCGGCACGCGGTTGGTCGGCAGCGACACCACCGGCGTCGTCTGTTTCCCGACCTGCCACCACGCCCGCCGGATCACCGACGCCCACCGGCACGGGTTCGCGAGCCTCGTGCGCGCCCGCGCCGCGGGCTACCGTCCCTGCCGCGCCTGCCGTCCCTTGTGAGCGAAGTTCCCGGCTGTGCCCGGGAACTCCGCTCAGAGGGGTCGGCGCGAACCCCTGGGAACCCGCCGCGTCACGCCGAGGTGGTCTCGCTGCGGCGCGGCAGCACCCAGTCCGGCCGGACGTAGTGGCAGGTGTAGCCGTAGGGGTGCTTCTGCAGGTAGTCCTGGTGCTCCGGCTCGGCCTCCCAGAACTCGCTCGCCGGCTCCACCTCGGTGACGACCTTGCCCGGCCACAGGCCCGAGGCGTCGACGTCGGCGATGGTGTCGCGGGCGACGCGCTCCTGCTCCGGCGTCGTGTAGTAGATCGCCGAGCGGTAGCTGCGCCCGATGTCGTTGCCCTGCCGGTTGCGCGTCGACGGGTCGTGGATCTGGAAGAAGAACTCGAGGATCTCGCGGTAGGAGATCACGTCGTCGTCGAACACGACCTCGACGGCCTCGGCGTGGTCCCCGTGGCGGCGGTAGGTGGCGTTCGGCGTCCCGGGATCGCCGGAGTACCCGACGCGTGTCGAGAGGATCCCGGGGCGCTGCCGCAGGAGCTCCTGCGCACCCCAGAAGCACCCCCCGGCCAGGATCGCGGTCTGCTGGGCCACTGTTCGACCTCCTCGGTCTCGGCTTGCGTCCGGGCCAACGCCGACACGCCCGGCGATGTTCCTCCGGCTGAGCGACGCCCGCCCACGTCCAGGTGACATGCTCCGCGCCGTGAGCGAGCAGCGCATCGAGGTCCCGCGGTGGATCGAGGCCGAGCCGGCGACCATCTTCGACGTGCTGCGCGACCCGCACGGGCACGTCGCCATCGACGCCTCGGGCATGCTCATGGCCGCGACCGGCGAGCCGGTGGAGGCCGTCGGCGACCGCTTCACCGTGCACATGGACCGCGAGGCGCTCGGCGACCGCCCGCTCGGGCGCTACGACGTCGACGTCGTCATCACCGTCTACGAGCCCGACCAGGAGATCGCCTGGACGATCGAGGGGCAGGCCCGGCCCTCCATGGGCCACGTGTACGGCTATCGCCTCGAGCCGCTCGACGGGGGCACGCGCGTCGTCTCCTACCACGACTGGTCCGACATCCACCCCGAGTGGGCCGACCGCGACGTCTTCCCCGTCATCTCCGAGCAGGCCCTCAAGGCGACGCTGGGCATCCTCGCGCGCAACGTGCAGAAGGTCTGACCCTCAGCCGCGCAGCGGGGCCTCGGCCGCGACGTCCCACGTGGCGGACCGGGCCATGACGTGCACGCGGTCGATCCGCACCTCGAGCGGCAGCGACGGGCTGAGGGCCTCGGCGGCCGCCTCCAGCGCGCCGGCGGGCGCGGCTCGGCGCAGCCCCACGGTCAGGTGGGGGACGAGCTCGCGGTCCTCGGGCGGGACCTCGGGCACGGCGTGACGCACCCGGTCGGCGATCTCGCGGAACGGCGCGACGGGCTCGGGCGCCAGCCACAGCACCCGTCGCCCGAACCACCGCACCGCGCCGAAGCGACACGTGAACGGTGCGACCGGAGCGACCGCGTCCCGCAGGGTGCCCACCGCTGCGTCGGTGACGGCCGCGGGCTCGAGGAAGGGGTACACGAGCGTCACGTGCGCCCCGAGCCCTCGGCGGGCCGTCGGGTCGAGGCGTTCGCGGAACGGGCCGACGAGCGCGTCGGCGTCCGGCACCAGCGCCGCGATCATCGTGCGCCGGACGTCGGGGTCGAGGACCGTCACGCCCCGAGCATGCCCGGTCGAGCCCGGGCAATGTGGTCGAGCACAAGCGCCAGGGGCGGCCAGGCCGCCCGCCCGCGACGCGTCACCGCATAGGCGCGCAGGAGGACCCCCGGGTCCCGCAGGGGCGCGACCTCGATGCCGGGCCGCACCGGCCGGTCGCGCGGCAGCAGACCGACGCCGAGCCCGGCGAGGACGAGGTCCTCGACGAGCTCGAGGCTGTCGGCCTCGTGGGTCAGGCGCGGGTGGAAGCCCGCCATCGACGCCAGGGTCCGCAGCACCTGCTCGTCGGCCTGGTTGCGGGAATTGCCGATCCAGTCGTCGTCGCGGAAGGCCGTGACCACCGCGAGGGCGTCCGACGAGGCCGGCGGGGTCCGTGCGGACGGGACGGCGAGGCCCCAGACGGTCGACCACAGCGGGACGGCGGTCAGGTCCGGATCGAGCACGGCGGGCGCGAGGTCGTAGTCGTAGGTCAGCGCCAGGTCGATCTGGTCGGCCAGCAGCATGGCGTGGGCCTCGGCCGGCTCGTACTCGCGGATGGTCAGCGCGACCTGCGGGTGCGACACCGCCAGCGCCGCCAGGGTCGGCATCACCGCGTGCCGGATCGCGGTGGCGAACCCGGCGACCCGCACCAGCCCGCGTGGCTCGGCGTCGGGGTCGAGGTCCCGCCGCGCCGTCTCCACCGCGGCCAGGATGGTGCGGGCGTGCTCGGCGAGCCGCCGCCCCGCCGGCGTCAGCCGCGACCGGCGTCCCTCCGGTTCGACCAGCGCCGTGCCCGCCTCCCGAGCCAGCGCCGCGATCTGCTGGGAGACCACCGAGGTGCTCGTGCCGAGCACGTCGGCGACGACCCGCATCGAGCCGTGCCGGGCGAACTCGACGAGGTAGGGCAGGCGCCGGGTGTCCACCCGTCCATCATCCGTCCTCCGCGCACGATTCGTGAAGGATTCTCACGTGGATGCGAACGGTCGCGCCCTCTTCACTGGCCGCCGTGGCCACACCGACGCTCACCCCGACGCTCACCCCGACGCCGCGCATCGGCGCCGCCATGGCGACCGGCGCGATGGTGTGCGTGCAGCTCGGCCTGGCGTGTTCGGTCGGGCTCTTCGCTCACCTCGGGTCGACCGGCACGGCGTGCCTGCGGCTGCTGTGGGCCGGGCTGCTATTCGTCTTGATTGCTCGCCCGCGCCCGTCGGCCTTCACCCGCTCCGCGCTGGCCGCGTCCGCCGGCCTCGGCGTCGTCACCGCCGGCCTGACGATCCTGTTCACCGAGGCGATCGCCCGCATCCCGCTCGGCACCGCGTCGGCGCTGGAGTTCCTCGGCCCGCTCGGGGTGGCGCTGCTCCGCGGACGCGGGCGGGCGCGGGGGTGGGCGCTGCTCGCCGGGGTCGGCGTCGTGCTGCTCACCAACCCGTGGCGGGCGGGCCTGGACCCCGCGGGTGTCGGGTTCGCGCTGGCCGCCGCGGGCTGCTGGGCCGGCTACATCCTGCTGACCCAGCGCGTCGGCGACCACGTCGTCGGGCTCTCCGGGCTCGGGGTGTCGATGCCGGTGGCCGGGCTCGTCGCCGCCCTCGTCGCCGGACCGGGCCTGGTCGAGCACGTGCAGAGCGGGCGCCTCGACCTGCCCGTCCTGCTCGCGGGCCTCGGCGTCGCCCTGCTGCTCCCGGTGCTCCCGTTCAGCCTCGAGCTCCTGGCCCTGCGGCGGCTCACCACGGCCGCCTTCGGGACGCTGATGTGCCTCGAGCCCGCCATCGCGCTCGGGATCGGCCTGCTCCTGCTGCACCAGGTCCCGTCCCTGGGCGCCGCGGCCGGGATCGCCGCGGTGGTGATCGCCGGGATCGGGGCCGAGCGTGCCGGGGCGCGGGCGTAGCGCTCAGCCCATTAGTCGTCGTCGGGACCCGCCGGTGGGTCCACCCCGAGGTCGCGGTAGAGGTCGCGGTACAGGTCGCGGTGGAGGCTCTCGTTCCAGTGCTCCTCGCCGCGGCCGACCCCCTCGGCGCGGTCGACCCCGATGTAGGCCTGGACGAACCGCGCCCGCTGGCGCTTGACCTCGTCGGCCAGGGCGTCGTCCACCGCGCCGCCGATCTCGGCCTGCGCGTCGCCGTCCGGTGTGCCCTCGGCCATCCGCTCTCCTCGCGTCCGACGTCGAGGGTGCCCGCGCGGGGCGGGGCCCTCGGGGAGAGGGTGCCGCCCACGCGCGGATCGCGCTCGCCACGAGGCCGTCGCGCTGCCCCGGTCGCGCTGCCCCGGTCGCGCTGCCCCGGACAGCTCGACGCTCCTATGGTTCGTCAACCCCTGCGGGTTCGAGCTGACGGTAGAGCTGGCGGGCGATGTAGCGCTTGAGGCATCGGCGGATCTCGCGGTC
>NZ_QEKW01000022.1 GCF_003096675.1 Actinomycetospora cinnamomea
CTCCAGCTCGGCCGCCAGGCCGGACCGAAAGCCCTGATCGATGCTCACGAACCCGACGCTAGACCCACCCCCCGACACCACCAGAAGATCAACTGTGGACCCTCTCAGCCAGCGCGGCCGAGCGCCTCGGCGTCCGCGGCGAGGCCCGTGACGACATCGGCGGCGGGCCGCACCTCGGAGATCAGCGAGCAGGACTCCTCGGCGTAGAGCACCGAGGAGTCCAGGTCATCGTCGAAACCCTCCATCGGCATGAAGATGCCGTACCGCGGCAGCTCGACGGTCTGTCCGCCGACCGGCATCGTGCCCGTGACCTCACCCTCGCCGGCCACTCACCGGCGACCGGGTTCCGCAGTGCGTTACTGGCATATGAGACACGTATCAGTAACGCTCCAGTGCTGCGACGGAAACCTTCGAGATGTCGGCCACTCCGCTTGACGTGGGCGCCCCTGCACCTCACGCTTACTGTTGCGGATAGCAGGACACGATGCGTACAGCGCAACAGGAGCCGGAATGATCTACGTGGGTGAGCTGTCCGACATCCCCTTCGGGGAGTCGGTCCGGGTGCAGGGCTCGGTGGCCATCGCGGTGTTCAACGCGGACGGCGAGCTCTACGCCATCGACGACACGTGCACGCACCAGGACGCGTCGCTGTCCGACGGCTGGCTCGAGGGCTGCGCCGTGGAGTGCCCGCTGCACGCCGCGTGCTTCGACCTGCGCACCGGCAGGCCCAGTGGCCCGCCGGCGAAGAAGCCGGTGCGCACCCACCGCGTGACCGTGACCGACGGGTTCGTCTACGTCGAGGAGACGGTGCGCGTCGGGGACCGGGAGCTCGCCCGGGTGGTGTGATCCGCAGCTCGGGCCTGACCGTGCACACTGCGAGGGTGCTGCGGAGTCAGGCCGCGGGCGGCGTGGTCGTCGATCCCCGGGGTCGGGTGGCCGTGGTCCGCCAGTGGGCGCGGACGTGGTCCCTGCCCAAGGGTCACGTCGAGGCCGGCGAGGGCGTGCTCGACGCGGCGCGACGCGAGATCCACGAGGAGTGCGGGCTCTCCGACCTCGAGCTGGTGAGGGAGCTGGGGTCGTACTCCCGGCCCGGCTTCCGCCACGGCCTGCCGGAGCTCAAGACGATCACGCTGTTCCTGTTCCGCAGTCCCGCGGCGACGCTCCGCCCGCGCGACCCGGCCAATCCGGAGGCGCGGTGGGTGGCCCGGGACTCGGTCGCGAGGACGCTGTCGAACCCGGCCGACGGCCGGTTCTTCCGGCGGCACGTCCTGCCACTGCTGGACGTGAGCTGACGCGGGTGCGGGGTCCGTTTCGCCTTCCGCGGGTGATGACGTCCGTTCCCGCGGCCCCCACCGTCGGACGGGCCGCCGTCGCCGGCAGCCACCCTGACGTCCCGCACGCCGGAGGCGGACCATGACCCGTAGCCCGCTCGGGGCCGGTACCGGGGACGCCGCGGCGGCCGCGGCGCCGGGTGTGGCGCCACCGCCCGCGCCCCCGACGCCGGCCGAGCTGCTCCGCTCGCCGGCCTACCTGCGGCTGCTCGTCCTCGCCGCGCTGCTCGGTGTGCCGATCTCCGCGCTGTCGTACGGCTTCCTGCAGGCCGTGGCGTTCCTCCAGGACGCCCTGTTCACCCGGTTGCCGGTCGCGCTCGGGCTGGGCCCGTCGCCGGTGTGGTGGCCGCTGCCGATCCTGGCGGTCGGCGGGCTTCTCGTCGGGTGCACGATCCGGTACCTCCCCGGGCAGGGCGGGCACTCGCCGGCCGACGGCTTCTCGACCCACGCGCCGCCGACGGCCCGCGAGCTGCCCGGGGTGATCGTCGCGGCGGCCTCGACCCTGGTGTTCGGCGCCGTGCTCGGCCCCGAGGCACCGCTGATCGCCATCGGCGGCGGCCTCGCCGTGCTCGCGGTCCGGGCCGCCCGGACGTCGCCCACCCCGACCGCGGTGACGGTCGTCGCCAGCACCGGGAGCTTCGCCGCGATCAGCACGCTGCTCGGGTCACCCCTGCTCGGAGCGTTCCTGCTGATGGAGGCCGCAGGCATCGGGGGAGCGACGCTCGGCCTGGTCCTGCTCCCGGGCCTCCTCGCCGCCGGCATCGGTTCCCTGATCTTCGTGGGCCTGGACTCCCTGACCGGGCTGGGACCGGTGTCGCTCGTCCTGCCCGATCTCCCGGCCTTCGTCCGGCCCGACGTGGCGCAGTTCGCGTGGGCCGTCGTGATCGGCCTCGCCGCCGCGGTCCTGGGCACGACGATCTCGTGGACCGCCCTGCGCCTGCGCTCGGTCGTCGACCGCGCGCCGGTCCTGCTCACCACGGCCGCCGGACTGGTGGTCGCCGTCCTCGCCGCCCTCTACGCCCTGGGCACCGGGAACCCGACCTCCGACGTGCTCTTCTCGGGGCAGGAGTCCCTGCCCGCGCTGCTCGCCGGTCCTACGGCGTACTCGCTGGGCGCTCTCGTGCTGCTCGTCGCGTGCAAGGCCCTCGGGTACGCGGTGTCGCTCAGCGCCTTCCGGGGTGGGCCGATCTTCCCGGCGATGTTCCTCGGGGCCGCCGGCGGGCTCGCCCTCGCGCCCCTGCCCGGGCTCTCGGTCGTGCCGGCGGTCGCGATGGGTATCGGGGCCATGTCCGTGGTGATGCTGCGCCTGCCCCTGACCTCGGTGCTGCTGGCCGTGCTGCTGCTCTCCACCGACGGCCTCGCCGTCACCCCGCTGGTCATCGTCGCCGTCGTGGTGGCCCACCTCGCGGCCGCCCGCCTCCGTCCGGGCGCACCGTCCGCCGGCGATGTCGGAGCGGAGGGGGGCACGGCGCCCGACGAGGCCGGATCGCCCCGGCCCTGACGGCGTCTCCCCGGCACGACCCCTGGTGCCGGGTCAGCCGTCGACCGCCGCCGGCGACGACCCCGGCGGTGTCGCCGCCGCGGCCCGGCGCCGCGTCTCGTAGCGGACCAGGATCTCGCCGAGCACGCCGATGAGCAGGCCCCAGGACGCCACGACGAACAGCCACGTCCCCGCCCGCGTCAGCGCCGGGCTGAGGAAGAACAGGCTGCCGACGACGAAGGCGAGGTTCCCGACCAGGCCGATCGCGAGATGGACCCAGGGCACGTCGTGAGCGGTCCGGCTGATGCGGCGCAGATACCAGAACAGGAACACGGTCGTCTCCCTCTGAGCTCGACGGGCCCACCCACGCAACCCCCGATCGGGCTCCTGCGGCTCGCCCCCGAGGGATGAGGCGCGCACCCGACGGTGCCGGATGCCTCCGCCCCGGGCGCCCGCCGTGGGCGGGAGCGGACGTGGACGCGGAGTTCATCCACCCGGGGTGAGGTCGGCGGCTCCGGCGCGCGCCACCGTCTCGACACGACGTGAGCGGAGGTGTCCGTGGAGGCCGAAGCGCCCTCGAGCGGGCCGGGGCGGACCGGCCCCCGCCTGCTCCAGGGGCTGCCGTCAGCGCCGTTCGCCCCCGTGACGGGGGCCGATCTGGACCGCATGACCGGCAAGCTCTTCCTCGCCGACCGTGCCGGGCGCTCCGCGTTCTGGATGCTGTTGACGCTCGCCGCCGTGATCGCGAGCGCCGGGGTGGTGGCGGACTCCACGGCCACGGTGATCGGCGCGATGATCGTCGCCCCCCTGATGACCCCGATCCTCGGCACGGCCCTGGCCCTCGTGCTGGCCGACCGGCGCCAGCTCCTCGAGAGCGTCGCGGTGGTCGTCGGGGGCGCTGTCCTCGTGGTCGTCATCGGGTGGCTGTCGGGCTTGCTGAGCCCGGTGCCGGAGCTCGCCGCGACGAACTCCCAGGTCGCGTCCCGGGTGTCGCCGGAGCTCGTCGACCTGGTCTCGGCGCTGGCCACCGGCGCCGTGGGTGCCTTCGCCCTGGTGAGGTCCGACGTCTCGGACACCCTGCCGGGGGTGGCGATCGCCATCTCGCTGGTCCCGCCGCTGGCCGTCGTGGGTCTGACGCTGGAGTCCGGGGCCCCGGACCAGGCCGCCGGGGCGATGCTGCTGTTCCTCACCAACGTCACCGCGATCATCGCCACCGGCACGGTGGTGCTGCTCCTCTACCGCGTGCGGGCGACCGCCGTCGCTGCCGGACGCCGTGTCGGCCACCTGCGGCCACGCACGATCGTCGTCGTGGGGGCCCTGCTCGTGGCCGTGACCGTCCCGCTCGGTGTCGGGACCTACCAGACGGTCCGCGGGCAGCAGGTGCTCACCGCCGCGCAGCCGGCGGTACAACAGTGGGCACGGACACGGTCCTGGCAGGTCGTCGACGTGACGTGGAGCCAGGGCGTGCTGCAGGTCCTCGCCGCCGGGACGCCGCCCGCCCCCGACGCCTCGTCCCTGCGTCGCGCCCTCGACGACGCCGGTCTCGCCGACGTGCCCGCCCGTCTCTCCGAGGTCCTCGGCGGCTCGCGGGAGCTGCCGGTCACGGCGCCGCCGCCTCGACGAGCGGGATCGCTGCGCGGCCAGGAGGTGGACGGCAGGTCGTCGGGCCGGAGTCACCCAGGGCGGGCGATGCCACCCGGAGGCCGGGGCGGCAGCGTCCGGTGGGCGAACGGACCACCACCTCGAGGAGGTACCTCCATGGCCGGCCCGCAGACCATGACGGACCCAGGACCGGACACCGGTCCCATCGACTATCTCGTCGTCGAGTTCCCGCCGGGATCGGTGACCGGCGAGGGCATGCCCCTGCTGCTGGACCTCGTGGACCGCGGTCTGATCCGCATCCTCGATCTGGTGTTCCTCCGCAAGGAGGACGACGGCGGGGTGACGACCATCGAGATCGCCGACCTGGACGGCGACGGTTCCCTCGACCTCGCCGCGTTCCACGGGGCCGCGTCGGGGCTGCTCGACGGAGGCGATCTCGCGGAGGCCGGCACGGTGCTGGCGCCGGGGACGACGGCCGCGGTCCTCGTCTACGAGAACGTGTGGGCGGCTCCGCTCGCGGCGGCGCTCCGCCGTGGTGGTGCGCAGTTGGTCGCCGGGGGACGCATCCCCGTCGACGTCGTCTCGGCTTCCCTCGGCGCCGCTCCGGCGGGCGTCGGGGCGGACACGGAGGGGTGAGGAGCATGCCGGGACTGCTGCGAGGACTCGCGCGCACAGCGCTGGTGGCCGGCACGGCGACCGCGGTGTCGAACCGCGTCTCGCGTCGTCAGGCCGGCAGGTGGGCGGCCCAGGACGCCGCCGCGGCACCGCCGCCCGCGTACGCGCCGCCCGAGTACCCGCCGCCCGAGTACCCGCCGCCTGCATACGCGCCGCCCGCCTACCCACCGCCGGCCGGGGGCGGGGCGCCGCAAGGTGACGACACGCTGGCGCAGCTCCGGGAGCTGGCCGAGCTGCGGAGCCAGGGTGTGTTGACCGAGCAGGAGTTCGCGGACCAGAAGCGCCGGATCCTCGGCTCCTGACGGTCCCCCGCCCGGCCGTCCCCGGGGCGGCCGTGCGGCCCGGTCTCACATGCGGGCGCCACGCCGATCGGTCGCGAGCGCGAAGATGACCGCGATGTCGAGGGCGATCACGACGACCGCCCACATCGGGTACACCGCGAGGAACAGCAGGTTGACCACTGCGCTCGTCGCGGCGAGCGCGATGCCCACCACGCGGGCCCACAGTCGTCCCGCGAGGACCCCCACGCCGGCGGCGGCGACGAGGACGCCGAGGACGAGGTGGACCCAGCCCCACACGCCGGCGGAGACGACGGCGAGCACGCGGTCGCCGCCGTTGACGACGTAGAAGCTCGGCTGCAGGAGCGCGACCAGCCCCTGGATCACCCCGATCGCCCCGGCGATCATCATCACGATGCCGGCGAAGCGGATCCAGCGGGTCCAGTCGTCGACGTCGGAGCCGTACGAGCGCGGCCCCGGCGTGTAGATCGCGTCCACCCACTGGGCCGGTGTGCGCTGCGTGCCGCTCATCTCGTCACTTCCCCATCCTCGGCGGGCACCGCGGACGCGGGGGCGCCGGCGCGGCGGCGATCAGGGTGCCGCGGCGGGGCGTCGGTGCGCCTCACCCGCCGAGGGCGACCGAGCGGGATCCAGCGATGGGGCAGCGGCCCGCCGTCAGAGGAGCCGGCGGCCGGCCAGGGTTCTCGCCGTCTCGACCGGTTCCGGTACGCCGGTCTCGACGGCGTGGGTGAGGTGACTGGCGAGGAGCTGCTCGATCGTCTGCGGGTCGGACGCCTTCGCCAGCTGGGCGGTGAGGTCGGAGTTCGCGGCCGCGGCCTTCTTCACCGCGTCCTTCGCGGCGTCCTTGGTGTCCTTCGATCCCTCTTCGGCACCCTGTTGGTAAGCGATGTCGATGCTGTCCTTCGAGATGTTGAACTTCTGGGGCAGGACGCCGGTCACGGCGAGGATCGTCAGCACCGCCCCGGCCGCGAGCATGAACCCCAGCCCGACGCTGTTCGTGCCCGGGATGAAAGTGGCGCCACCGCCGCAGACGAGGAGGAGGAGCCCGAGGACCCCGGCCAGCCACCGGCTGCCGTCCTCGATCTTCGTGTTCATGGGTGCCTCGACGCTGCCGGGTCCGGGTGACGGGCGAGAGTGTGGCGAGGCGTGACCGGGAGGGCCAAGCTGTGTAGCCCGTCCGGTCCAGGACACGACCTCGCCGCAGCACCCCGGGAGCCACGGATGCGCTCGACCCCCGCCAGCGACCCCCACGCGCCCGACGCCTGGCCGGCGCTGCGCGTCGCCGACTGGGAGGACACCCGCGACACGTTGCACATGTGGACGCAGGTCGTCGGCAAGGTCCGCCTCGCCGCCGCACCCATGATCAACCACTGGTGGCAGGTGCCGCTCTACGTCTCACCGCGCGGGCTCACCACCTCGTCGGTGCCCTGGGGCCGGCGCCTGTTCGACGTCGAGTTCGACTTCGTCGACCACCTGCTGCGGGTCCGCGTCAGCAGCGGCGGCGAACGGACCGTCGCCCTCGCGCCGAAGTCGGTGGCGCAGTTCCACGACGAGACCCGGCGCGCCCTCTCCGACCTCGGCCTCGACGTCCCGATCAGCACCAGGCCCGTCGAGGTCGAGCGGGCCATCCCGTTCGAGGACGACCACGAGCACGCCGCCTACGACGCCGACGCCGCCCACCGGTTCTGGGGACAGCTCGTCCAGGCGCACCGTGTGCTCACCGAGTTCCGGTCGCGCTTCATCGGCAAGGTCAGCCCCGTGCACTTCTTCTGGGGCAGCTTCGACATGGCCGTCACCCGTTTCTCCGGGCGCACGCCCCCCACCCACCCGGGAGGGGCCCCCAACTGCGGGGACTGGGTGATGGTCGAGGGCTACTCCCACGAGCTCAGCAGCTGCGGCTTCTGGCCGGGAGGCGGTGCCGAGGGCGCCTTCTACGCCTACGCCTACCCCGAGCCCGACGGATTCGCCCGGCACCCGGTGCGCCCGTCGGAGGCCGCGTACAGCAGCGCCGCCGGCCAGTTCCTGCTGCCCTACGAGGCCGTCCGCACCAGCTCGGACCCGGAGCAGACCCTGCTGGCGTTCCTCCAGGACACCTACGAGGCCGCCGCCGACAACGGGGACTGGGACCGTGCGGCCCTGGAGGACGACCCGCAGCGCCGCGCCGGCCCCCGGTGACCGCAGTGACGGCGGTGGCGGCGACGTCGCCGACCCCCCGCCCGGCGACGTCGCCTCCCCCACGCGGATCGGGACCCCCGACTCCGTACCTCGGCCCGCTGAACGAAACGTACCGTACGGTCTGGTTCTGCGGTAGACGTCGGGGCCTCGTCGTCGACGGGTGTGGCCACCCGCCGGGAGAGACCCCACACTGCCCTGACCGGTCACGGTCGGCCCGGTCGCGGCGTCGGCGTCGCGCCGGTGGTGGGGGGAGAGCGGCATGGTCAGTGAGGTCGCGCCCGCGGTCGGGGGTCCGCGGGTGCCGCAGCAGGCGCGGGCCCGCGCGACACGTCGCGTCCTGCTCGCGGCGGCCGGGGAGCACTTCGCGGTCCACGGCTTCCACGGCACGCCGCTGAGCGAGCTCCTGGAGCACGGGCCGGCGACCAAGGGGGCGTTCTACTTCCACTTCGCGTCGAAGCAGGCGCTCGCCGAGGCGCTCGTCGCGGCGATGACCCAGTCGTGGGACCAGGTCCTGCCCGCGGTCCGCGGCGCCGCCGGGGACGCCCTGGAGGCGCTGGTCCTGCTGACCGACGCCGTGATCGTCCGCCTCGACGACCCGATCGTGCGCGGGGCCGGTCGGGTCCTCCGCGACCGGGTGGTGGCCTCGCCGACCCTGGCGGAGGTCAGCGGGTGGTGGCGTGACCAGGCCGAAGGACTGCTCCTCGAGGCACGGGACGCGGGCCTGCTTCGCACCGAGGCCGACCCGGCGTGGGTCGCCGGCGAGGTCGTCGCCGGCCTCGCCGGGCGGGCGACGGTGCACGACTCGCCGGGCAGCGGCGAACCCCTGTGGGACCTGATGAACACGTTCTGGGCGGGGCTGCTCCCGCTGATCGCCGCCCCGGGCTGGGTCGAGCAGTGGGCGGCGCGGCCCTGGCAGCAGCGAGCCCGTCCCGTCGGGGTGGGACCGCACGACGTCGACCGCCTCGAGATCCACGCCATCGGCGCGCTCCCCGACGCCGACGCGGCCGACCGGGCGGCGCCCGGTCGGCGCCGATGACGGCGCGGTGTCCGGCGCCGGTGGCCTCACCCGTCCGCATCGTGGACCAGCAGGGCGATCTGGGTGCGGTTGTCGAGGTCGAGCTTGGTCAGCACGTGCGAGACGTGCGCCTTCACGGTGGCGACGCTCATGTGGGCTGCGGCGGCGATCTCGGCGTTCGACCGTCCACGGGCCACGGCCACCGCGACCTCGTGTTCTCGTTCGCTGAGGCAGCGCAGCGCCGCGCGTGCGCGCTCGCGATTGCCCGCCTGGGCGGACGCCTGCTCCATCAACCGGCGGGTCACGGTCGGGGAGAGGATCGGGTCGCCGAAGGCCACTCGCCGCACGGCCTCGACGATCCGGGGCGGCGGCGTGTCCTTGAGCAGGAAGCCGCTGGCCCCGGCCCGCAGGGCGCGGAGCACGTTCTCGTCGCTGTCGAACGTGGTCAGCACGACCACGTCGGGCGCCTGCGGCCGCTCCCGCAGCCGGCGCGTGGCGGTGATCCCCCCGGTGCGGGGCATGCGGAGGTCCATGAGCACGACGTGCGGAGCGTGGGTGTCGACGAGCCCCGGCACCTCCTCGCCGTCGCCCGCCTCGCCGACGACGCGGATACCGTCGGCCCCGTCGAGCATCATGACCAGGGCGCCGCGCACGAGGGCGTCGTCGTCGACGACGAGTACCCGGATCGGCTCGGTCACGTCGGCCACGGTAGGTGGGCGGCGAGACAGAAGTCGCCCTCCCGGGTCTCGCCGTGCTCCAGGCGACCGCCGAGCGAGGCCGCGCGCTCGCGCAGCCCGACGAGCCCGGTACCCCGCTGGTCGGATGCCGGGGCCGCGAGCGGGACGGGGTTGCGGACCTCGACCCGGAGGCCGTCGCCGGGCGCGCCGTCGAGCACGACGCGGACCGGGAGGCCGGGAGCGTGCCGGCGCGCGTTGGTCAGGCCCTCCTGCACCACGCGGTAGGCGGTGCGGGCCAGCGTCTCCGGCGCGTGATCGCGGGTGCGGTCGTCGAGGTGGACGTCGACGCCGGCGTCCCGGGACTCGTCGACCAGGAGCGGCAGCTGGGACAGGGTCGGTTGGGGCGGCGCGTCCCCGTCGGTGTCGGCCCGCAGCACGCCGATGACCTCCCGCAGCTCCTCCAGCGCCTGGTGCGCGCCGGCCCGGACGATCCCCGCGGCGCGGGCGACCTGCTGGGGCGCCGCGTCGGGCCGGTACTCCAGCGCCCCGGCGGCCGTGGCGACCAGCGAGAGTCGGTGGGCGAGGACGTCGTGCATCTCACGCGCGATGAGCGCGCGCTCGTGCCCGCGGGCTGCCGCGACCCTCTCGGCCTGCTCCTCCTCGGCCCGCCGCACCCGTTCCTCCCGGACGGCCGACCGCTGCCGGGCGAGCGCACCCCACGCGACCAGGGCGGCGTGGGCGGCGACGACGATCACGACGAGCCACGCGTAGGGCAGGTCGGGCACCGGCCGCAGGAGCCCCTGGGCGGCGTGCGCGACGATCCCGACGGCGCCGATCCCCACGGCCATCGGCAGCGGGCGCAGTGCCGCGACGCGCAGCACGGCGAAGGTCGCGCCCGGCGTGCCCGCCGGAGAGATCGTGGCGAGCGCCGCCATCGCGAGGGCGCCGGGCACCGGCCAGCGCAGCACGACCGGGACGAGCGCGCAGGAGAGCAGGACGACGCCCGCGTCCACCGCGAGCGTTCCGGTCGGCCAGATCGCGTCCGCCCGTCCGAGCACGGTCAGGGTCGACAGGACGGCGAGCACGACCGTCGTGCCCGTCGCAGCCAGCCACCCCCGGCAGCGCGGGGACTCCGTCCGGTCCACGCCCGGCAGGGTAGGAGGACGGACCGGGGCGGCACATCCGACGAAAGTCGACGCCACCCTCGCCCTCCGAGCACACCGCTCCCGCCCCGGGACCGAGGCGCGGGCGGACGCCGACGCCCCACCCTCGGGTCCGTGTTCCCCCGGCCCCCGGGCGCCGCGATCCGCACGGTGCTCCTCGACCTCGCCGGGCCGCTGGCCGTGTTCTACGGGCTGCGGTCGGCGGGCGTCGACGACCTCACCGCGCTGGCCGCAGGGAGCGTGCCCCCGCTGCTGCACATCGTTCTCACCGCCGTACGCGAGCGCCGCCTCGCGCCGATGCCGGTCCTCGCCCTCGTCGCGGTGCTCGCCGGGCTCGTCTCCGCGCTCGCCGCCGGCGACGTACGGGACCTCCTCGCCCGGGATGCAGTGATCACTGCGCCCTTCGGGCTGTGGATGCTGAGCACCCTGTGGGGACCGAGGCCGTTCTGCTTCACCGCCACGAGAGCGCTCCTGCCCCGCCGCGCTGTCCTCATGGACCGGTTGTGGTCGGCCGAGCCGGGGTTCCGTCGCGTGTGGCGGATCGACACCGCGATCTGGGGCACGGTCGGCCTCGCGGACAGCGCCCTGCGCGTCCTCATGGCCTACACCCTGCCCGTGGCGGCGGTGCCGGCGCTGGGCGCTGCCCTCTCCGTCATCACGCTGCTCGGTCTCCAGGCGCCGACCCACCTGCTGCTCCGGTCGTCCGGGCACTGGCGCGCGCTCTTCGCCCGGTCGCGCCCTCCCGAAATCGCGCCGGACCGCTCGCTCGAGCGCGTCGGCCGACCACTGAACCCCTGCCGAGGAGGAAACCCGTGTCGTTCCGCACCTGGCTCTACCCCGGCGGCCGCCCGCGCCGTCTCGCACGCCTCGCCGACCGTCTCACCGCGGCCCTGTCCGCCCGCGGGTTCGGGCCCGACCGCCTCGTGTCGCTGGAGGTCACCGGTCGGCGCTCCGGCCGGAGGCTGTCCGTGCCGCTCGTCGTCGCCCACGTCCGGGGAGAGCGCTACCTCGTGTCGATGCTGGGCCAGGACGTGAACTGGGTCCGCAACGTCCGCGCCGCCGGCGGGAACGCCGCCCTGCGGCACGGCGTGCGGGAGTGGGTGCGCCTCGAGGAGGTCCCGCCATCGCGGCGCGCCATCGTTCTCCGGGCCTACCTCGAGCGCGCCCCGAACGCGCGGGTCCACGTCCCCGTACCGGTCGACGCGCCGCTCAGCGACTTCGAGGACGTGACGGACCGCTATCCCGTCTTCCGGGTGGCCCCGCGCCGCGGCACCACCACCTCCGACACCTCCGACACCTCCGACACCTCCGACACCTCCGACACCTCCGACACCTCCGCGGGTCGAGGTGAGCCCGCCGCGCCGCCGAGCCCCGCGGAGGATCGTCTGTCACCCTGACGGTGCGTCGGTGGTGGCGAGACCAGCGAGCACCGGCGTCGTGGTCGGCCGGCCGACCCTGGCCGGCGGGTGCCGCTCCACACGGCGGGCGGCGACCGCATCTCGAGATCCCGCGCCCTCCCGCGTCCGCCGTGCCCACACCGGCGGCCCGGACCCGGAGCCACGAGGCGAGCACCAGCGAGCGGAGGAGTTGGGGGAGCTGTCCGGACGTCTCGACCGCACGACCGGGGGCGCTCCCGCTCCGCCGTCGTCGCGGCGACGGCCCGACGTGCAGGGGTGGGCCTCGTGCGCCACCGCGGCGGTGGGCTTCGTCGTGTGCCTGGTCGCCTGGCAGCGGGGTGGCGGCACGGTGTCGCTGCCGTGGGTGCCGTCCCTCGACCTGCGCCTGTCGTTCGCGTTCGACGGGCTCGCCGCGCTCTACTCCCTCCTCGCCACCGGTGTCGGCGTCCTCGTGTTCGCCTACGGGACCCGCTACCTGCGCCAGCACCTGGTCGAGGACGACCGTCCGCTCGCGGAACGCCGGCGCTTCTGGCCCTGGATGGCCCTGTTCGCGGCCGCGATGGTGGGCCTGGCGACGGCGACGGACCTCGTCCTCGTGTTCGTCTTCTTCGACCTGACCGCGGTGTGCTCGTACTTCCTCATCGGCTTCGACCGCGAACGCCGGGCGGCCCGGACCGCCGCGCTGACCGCGCTGCTGGTGACGATCGTGCCCGCGGTCGCGCTGCTCGCGGGCGCGGTGCTGCTGTACTCGACCTACGGCACCTTCTCGATCCCCGAGCTCGTCGCGACGGTGGAGCCGGGGACCACGACGACGGTCGCGGGCCTGCTGATCGCCGTGGCGGCACTCGCCAAGAGTGCCCAGGTCCCGCTGCACTTCTGGTTGCCGCGGGCCATGGAGGCCCCGACCCCGGTGTCGGCGTACCTGCACTCGGCGGCGATGGTCGCCGCCGGCGTGCTCGTCCTGGGCCGGGTCCACCCGCTGCTGGCCCGCAGCGAGGTCGTGCTGACCGTCCTGCTCGTCGTCGGGCTGACGTCCGTCGCGGTGGGCGGCGTGCTCGCCCTCGGCCGCGACGAGCTCAAGCAGGTGCTGGCCTACTCGACCATCTCCCAGTACGGGTACGTGGTCACCCTCTACGGCATGGTCGGGGCGGCCGCCGCCGGCGCCGCCGCGTTCTACGTGGTCGTGCACGCGGTGGCCAAGAGCGCCCTGTTCCTGTCCGCCGGGGCGGTGACGACGGCGACGGGGGAGGACCGCCTGTCCCGGCTGGGCGGGCTCGGCCGGCGCATGCCCGTGCTGGCCGCGGCCACGGGCGTGGCGGCCGCGACCCTCGCCGCGCTCCCGCTCACCGGAGGGTTCTTCTCCGACGAGCTCTTCTTCGCGGCCGCGAAGGAACACGGTCCGGTCCTGACGGTGGCGTCCGTGCTGGCCGCGGCCCTGACCTTCGCCTACATCGGCCGCTACTGGATCCGTCTGTTCCTGGGGCCGCTCGCCACCGCCCCTGCCGCGCTGTCCCCCGTCCTGCTCGTGCCGGTGGTGGTCCTGGCGCTGGTGGCGGTCGCGGCCGGGGTGGTGCCGTCGCCGATCACGACCCTGGCCGAGGGCGCCGGCGCCGTCTCCCACGCCGCACCGGTGACGCTCTCACCCGCCTACCACCTCGATCTCCGGGCGACCAACGTCATGGCCCTGGCGGCGTGGGCCCTCGGCGGGCTGCTGCTCGCGGCCGCGGGGCTCCGCGACCGGGCGTCCCGCCTCGTCGCCACGGCCGGTGACCGGCTCGGTCCGCGGCGCGCCTACACCGCCTCCGTGATCGGACTGCGCCGTGTGTCCGAGCGGCTGCACGACTGGGAGACCCGGGACCTGCGCAGCAGCATCGCCGCCGTGCTCGTCCCGGCGGGGGCGCTCGCCGCCGCCGCGTTCGCCGCCACCCCGGTGGCGCGGGCGTTCACGGTGGGGCCGATCGCGGGGGCGGACTGGCTCGTGCTGCCGCTGCTGGTGCTCGTCGGGGTCGCCACGCTCGTCGCGGCGCGCACGCGGGAACGGCTCGGCATCGTGCTCGCCCTGGCCGCGGTCGGCTTCGGGCTCGCCGCGGTCTACGCCCTGCGGGCGGCACCGGACGTCGCCCTCGTGGCGGTGCTGGTCGAGACCATGCTCACCCTGGTCTTCCTGGCCGCGCTCGGGCGCCTGCCGGGCACCGAGCCGCGACGGGAACACGGACGACGGCGGGGGCAGCGCTGGCGCGATCCGCTGATCGCCACGGTCTCCGGGCTCGGCGCGTTCGTGGTGATCTGGGGCTACCTGTCCGAGCCCCGGGAGGCCCCCTCGGTGGCCGCCGAGCAGATCCGGCTGGCGCCCGCAGCCCACGGCCAGGACGTCGTCACGGTGATCGTCGCCGACTTCCGCGGGCTCGACACCCTCGGCGAGATCACCGTCCTGCTCATCGCGGCGATCGGCGTCGCCACGCTGCTCGGGCGGGGGAGGCTCTGGTGACCGGCCCCGACGCGCCCCCCGGGCCGACGGTGATCGTGCGGGTCGTGGCACGCCTGCTGCTGGCGCCGAGCGTGGTCGTCGCCGTCGCCCTCATCGTCAAGGGCTACACGGCGGTCGGTGACGGCTTCGCCGCCGGGATGGTGGTGGGTCTCGCCGTCGCCCTCAACGCCGTGGCGCTGGGCGCCCGCCGCGCGGAGGCCGCCCTGCCCGTGCTCCGTCACGCGCCCTACGCGGCGGTCGGCGGAGCACTCCTGGCCCTGGCCAGCGGGTTCTTCCCCGTCGCTCTCGGCGAGCCCGTGTTCAGCCACCGCCCCGGGCCCGACGAGAAGGTCGTGAGCGTGGGCAAGGCCGAGCTGATGACCGCCGTGAGCTTCGACGTCGGCATCTTCCTGCTCGTCGTCGGCGTCGTCACCGTGCTCGTCCACCAGCTCGCCGAGCCCGACCAGGAGCCGCAGGCATGACGCTCGCCATCGCCGCGGCCGCGGCCGTGCTCTTCGGTGCCGGCGCCTACCTCCTGCTCCAGCGCAGCCTCGTCCGGGTCGTCACCGGGATCGCCCTCATTTCGCAGTGCGCCATCGTCACGATCATCGGGTCGAGCCTGTCGCAGGGACGTGCCCCCATCGACCCGCAGGAGGGCGGGCCGTTGAGCGACCCGCTCCCGCAGGCGCTGGCCCTCACCGCGCTCGTCATCGGCATGGCCACGCTCGCCCTGCTGCTCGCCCTGGTCCACCGGGTCGTCGTCACGCACGGCACGGCCGAGCGGGACGAGCTGCGCGACGTGGACCGGCCCGGTGCGGGCGGGGACGAGGCCGTCCGCCACGAGGGGGACGAGACCGAATGACCGCCCTCGCGCTCTCGCTCCTCGTGCCGTGGGCGGTCGGGCTGCTGCTCGTGGTCCTCGACGGACGCCGCCGCACGGTGGGGTGGCTCGGCGTGGTGACGCTCGGGGCCACCGTGGCGGTGCTCGGCGTCCTGGCCGCCGACGTCCTGCGCGGCGGCACGGTCGCGTTCGTGACGGGCGGGTGGCCGGTCGGCGTGGGCATCCTCCTGCGCGCCGACGCGCTCGGGGTCACCTTCGCCCTGTCGTCCTGCTTCGTGCTGCTCGCGGCGGCCTGCGCGGAGACGCTCCTCGGCGTCGGGCAACGCACCCTGCCGGGGCTGCTGGTCCTCCTCGCCGCCGGGCTCAACGGCCTGTTCCTCACCGGCGACGTCTTCAACTTCTACGTCTTCTTCGAGATGTCCATGATCGCGGCCTACGTGCTCACCGGCTACGGCGGCGGGCGGGCCCAGCTGCGCGCCGCGGTCATCTTCGCCTCGGTCAACCTGCTCGGGTCGTTCATCTTCCTCGTGGCGGTGGCCGGGACCTACCGGGTCACCGGCACCCTCGCGATGACCGACGTGGCCGAGCGGATCCGGGAGGTGCCACCCAACGCCGCCGTCGCGGTCGCCGTCGGGTTCTTCGTCGCGTTCAGCGTCAAGCTCGGGCTGTTCCCCTTCCACTACTGGCTGCCCACCGTCTACGCCGACACGCGACCGGCCGTCGCCGCCGTCCTCAGCGGCGCCGTCGCCAACATCGGCGCCTACGGACTGCTGCGGTTCGGCCCCGGCGTCTTCGCCGAGCAGCTCCGCCTCTCCGCGACCGTCCTCATCGCCCTGGGGGCCGCCTCGATCATCTACGGCGGGGTGCTGGCCGTGGCGCGCCACCGACCCGCGGAGATGCTGGCCTACTCGGCGATCGGGCAGGTCGGGTACGTGCTCGTCGCGGTCGGGGTGGGCGGCCCCGTCGGGTTCGCGGCGGCGGTGCTCTACAGCGTGGTCAACGCGCTGAACAAGGCGCTGCTGTTCCTCACCAGCGCGGTCCGGGGGCCCCTGGTCGCCGGCGCGTTCGTCGTGGGTGCGCTGAGCGTGGCCGGGGTGCCGCCGGCGGTGGGGTTCGTCGGGAAGCTGGCGGTCTTCCGCACCGCCGTCGACGCCCGGAGCCCGACCCTCGTCGTCCTGCTCGTCGTGGGCAGCGCGCTGTCGCTGCTCTACCTGTTCCTGATCTACCAGCGGGAGTTCTGGGCCGAGGAGGACCGCGAGGCGGTGACCGACGCCGAGGTCCGGGACGCCGCGCCGGCGCGGGGGGTGTCGAGGCGCGTGCCGGTCGTCGTCCTCGCCGTGCTCCTCCTCGCCGGGGGCGTCTGGCCCGAACCGCTCGCGGCGGTGTCGGGCGCCGCCGCCGACGTGCTCACCGGGACCGCGAACGGAGCTGGACCATGATCGGGATCATGTTGAGGATGATCGCGCTGACGGGCCTGTACCTGCTCGTCGTCTCGAGCGTGAAGGTCGGCGACGTCGCGATCGGCCTCGTGCTCGCCGCCCTGGTCGTCGCGGCCGGACGGCGACACCGCGCGGCGTCGAGCTCCGCCGGCTCCACGCTGCGGCGGCTCGCCGGGGTCCCGGCCCTGATCGGCGGCACCCTCGTCGACGTCGTGACCGGCAGCGCCGAGGTGATCCGCTGCTGTCTTCGCCGTCCCCCCGACCCGGGGCTGGTGCGCCTCCCGACCGGGCCCACGTCGCCGTCCTCGTTCGCCACCTGGGGCATCCGGCTGGGCATCACACCCAACACGGTCGTCGTCGACGTCGACGAGGAGCACGGCGAGCTGCTGGTCCACGTCCTCGACGCCCGCGACCCGGACGGCGTCCGCGCCGAGCAGGCCGCGGCCTACCGGAGCCGGCAGCGCCGGACGTTCCCGTGAGCGGCGTACCGGTCCTCGTGGTCGTGGCGGCCCTGATCTGGGTGACCGCCCTGGTCATCGTCGGTGTCCTGGCGCTCCTGCGCGGCCGGGACGTGCTGCAGCGCCTGATCGCCCTCGACCTGCTCGCGGTGCTCGTGGTCGCGCTGCTGGCGCTGCTGTCCTATCTCCGGGACGTCCCGCACTACCTGAACGCGGCCGTCGCGCTCGCCCTGCTGTCGTTCGTCGCGACCGTCGCGGCGGCCCGCTACCTGGCGACGGGAGGGCCCCTCGAGTGATGTCCGTCGTGCTCGACGTCGCGGGCGGCGTGCTCCTGGTCGTCGGCCTGCTGCTGATGACGATCGCCCTGGTCGGGGTGCTCCGGATGCCCGGGACCTACAGCCAGCTCCACGCCCAGGGGCTCGCCGCGGGCCCCGGCGTGATCTGTGTGCTGGCGTCCTCGATCGCCACCGAGAACGCCGCGACCATCTCCTACGCCGCCATCGGCATCGTCTTCACCGTGCTCACCTCACCGGTCGCCTCCCACGCCATCGCGCGGGCGGCCCGCCGGCGCGGCGACGAGACCGACCCGCGATGACGTCGCCGCCCGGTCGCCCAATCGCCCGGTGGTCAGTCGGAGGTCGAGAGCACGTCGACGAGCTGGCCCACCTGCGGGTTGTCCAGCGTCTTGGCCACGTCGGCGAGGGCGATGACGCCGACCAGCTCGTTGCCGTCGATGACCGGCAGCCGGCGCACCTTGTGTTCGCGCATGGTCGCCAGGATCTCGTCGGCCTCGTCGTCCGCGCCGATCGTCACCGCCTCGGGCTGCTGGAGCTCCCCCACCGTCACCGACGAGGCGTCCTTCCCGGCCGCCACGACGTTGATCACGATGTCGCGGTCGGTGACCATGCCCTTGAGCCTGTTGTCCTGCCCGCAGATCGGCAGGGCCCCGACGCCGAGGCGCTGCATCGTGCTCGCCGCCGACTGCACGGTGTCGCTCTCGTTCGCGCAGGTGCGCTCCGCCGTCATGATCTCGCGTGCCTTGGTGGCCATGACCGTCCTCCTCGTCGATGTCGGTCGATGGTGGCCAGGTGCTGGGCACCCGGTACCCATCGGCTTGCCGGTGCGGTCGCCGCGGTAACGCCCCGGGCGCACCGGTTCGCGTGCCCATGCCGACGGCGTGGGTAGCCGTGCCGGACGCGAGCGTTCCCTGATCGACCCCGCCGTCCGGGGGCCCGCGTCACCGAGCGGAGGGAGAGCGGCACGGTGTGCTGCGCGTGCACGGCGTCGCGCGGGAGGCGGACGTGCGCTACCTGATCTACGAGAACAAGGGCGCGTTCTCGGTCGTCCGATGGGACCAGCCCGTCGACCAGCAGCCGGCCGCGGCGGCCCTGCGCGCCGGCGGTGAGGTGGCGCGGGAGACCTGACCGCCCCGGCGGCCCACAGCGACCGGTTGTGCGCGACGTGCTTGCGTCCGATCGACGGGTGCGGGAGGGTCGGTCCGGCCGAGATGTGATTCGCCTGACACCGACGGCGAGGAGGCCGTACCCCCATGAAGCTCGCTCTCTACCTGCCGAACTTCCGCGACACGGTGACCGTCAAGGAGCTCGAGGACCTCACCGCACTCGCCGAGGAGCTCGACTTCGACTCCGTCTGGACGCTCGATCGCGTCGTCGTGCCGGAGGCGTCCGACCGCGAGGAGCTCCAGCACACGTTCGGCATGATGGAGGGTCTGCCGCACGCCCTTCCGGTGACCTCCCGGGGGCAGTGGTTCCAGGGCTTCCCGCTGCTCCCGTGGCTCGCCGCGAAGACCTCGAAGGTGCGCATCGGTCAGAGCATCACCGACACCCCGTTCCGCGCGCCCGGGGTCCTCGCCGCGGAGCTGGCGACCATCGACCACCTCTCGAACGGCCGGCTCAACGTCGGCCTCGGCGCGGGCTGGATGCCCGAGGAGTTCGCCGCCGCGAGCGCGGCGCACATCTTCCCCAAGAGGCACAAGCACGTCCGCGAGACCATCGAGGTCCTGCAGGGCATCTGGGGCAACGAGCTCTTCGAGTACCACGGCGAGTTCGCCGACTTCGACCGGTGCGGGTTCGGCGCGAAGCCGCTGCAGCAGCCGCGCCCGCCGATCTTCATGAGCGGCCTCCGGGACCCCCTGCGCTCGGCGAAGCGCATCACGAAGTACGACCTCGACGGATGGATCGGGATCCAGGACTCGCCGACCGGTCTCGGGAAGTGGCTCACGGCCATCGACCAGCAGTTCGAGGAGATCGGCAGCCCGAAGCGCTCGAAGGACCTCGAGATCTGCAGCATGATCTGGACGGTCATCACCGACGAGGAGACCGACCAGTCCGACAACGGCGTCGCGTCCAACCTCCTCGTGGGCACCGAGAAGCAGGTCACGGATCGGCTCAAGGCGTACCGGGAGGCCGGCCTGACGATGCCGCTCATCTGGCCTCCGTTCACCGACGTGCCGGTGGAGAAGACGCTCGACGACCTCAAGCGGATCAAGAACGACATCCTGCCCAGGGTCGAGGCGGCGTAGAGGCGCGCCGGAGGAGTTCCGGCGGGCCACCCGCCGGGTCCGCTCGTCACCACTCGGGAGAGAGCACGTGCGCTTGGGTGCGACGCTCGCCCATCTCGCCGAGGCGCCGCCCTTCGCGATCGCCCGGTGGGCGCAGCGGCTGGAGGGCGCGGGCTTCGAGAGCCTGTGGACGCCGCAGGTCGTCGGGCGCGGCTCCCTGGTCCCCGACCCGTTCGTGACGTTGGCGGCGGCGGCCGCGGCCACCGGCGGCGTCGAGCTGGGGACGGCCACCGTGCAGGTGCCGCTCCACCATCCTGCCGACCTGGCCCACCGGGTCCTGTCGCTCGCCTCCGTCTGCGGCGACCGCCTGTCCCTCGGCGTCAGCCCGGGGTCCTCCGCCGCCGACTTCGCCGCCGTCGACCGGGACTTCGCAGGACGCTTCCGCACCTTCCACCGCGACGTGGCGCGGCTGCGGGTCCTGCTCGCCGACGGGCGGGACGACGAGGTCGAGCTCGCGCCCGCGCGGGACGCCCGGCGGCCGCCGCTGCTGCTCGGCTCGTGGGGCGCGAACGTCGAGCGGGCCGCCCGGGACTTCGACGGATGGCTGGCCGCCGACCATCGCCACAGCGCCGAGGAGATCGTCGCCGCCCACGCGCGGTTCCGCGCCGCCGGGGGACGGCGGGCCGTCGTCTGCGCCGTCCGGCTGGCCGGGCGGGACGATCTGGGGCCGACCCGCGAGCGGCTCCAGCGCTACGCGGAGGCCGGGTTCGACGACGCCGTGGTGCTGATCGAGCCGGGCGGCCCGGAGCCCGAACGGGTCCGGGCGCTGGTCCCGTGACGCCACCACCGACCCGCCACCACCGACCCGAGGAGAACCCGAGCCCGTGAAGTACGGAGTGGTCCTGTTCGCCACCGACGAGACCATCGCCCCGGCCGTGCTGGGGCCGGCCCTCGAGGAGCGCGGGTTCGAGTCGCTGTTCGTGCCCGAGCACTCGCACATCCCGGCGAGCCGGGAGGGCCCGGCCCCGGGTGGCGGCGACCTGCCGCGGCACTTCCACCGCACCATCGACGTCTTCGTGACCCTCGCCGTGGTCGCCGCGACCACCTCACGTCTCGGGCTCGCCACCGGGGTCGCCCTGCCCGCCGAGCGGGACGTGATCCACACGGCCAAGCAGGTCGCCAGCCTCGACCTCGTCTCCGGGGGGCGCGCGATGTTCGGCGTCGGGGTCGGATGGAACCGCGAGGAGGCCCGCGACCACGGCATCGATCCCCGCGAGCGCGGGAAGGTGCTCGACGAGAAGCTGGCCGCGATGGTCGCCATCTGGACCGAGGAGCTCGCCGAGTACCACGGGGAGTACGTCGACTTCGACCCGATGTACTGCTGGCCCAAGCCGGTGCAGGCGCCGCACCCGCCGATCTACGTCGGCGGCGGCAGCGACGCCGCCCTGCGCCGCCTGCGCGACCACGGCGACGCGTGGCTGCCCGACACCTTCGACGTCGAGACCTACCGCCGGGTCCGGTCCTGGCTGTCCGATCAGGGCCGCGCCGGCGTCCCGTTCACCGCGTTCGGCGCCGACCCCGACGCCCTCGACCCCACCGGGTTCGACGAGGTCGGTGTCGAGCGGGTCGCGTTCTGGGTCGACCCGGTCGCCGAGCGCGACGTGCTGCGCCGGCTCGACGCGATCGCCGAACGCTGGCTGCGCTGACGGAACCCGCTCTATGTTCACCGACGGACCCTGCGCGACGAGGCGGTGCCGATGACCGAGACGCTCTGGACCCCGACGGCGAAGCGCATCCACGACTCCCCGCTCCGGGCGTACCTGGACTGGTTGGAGGAACGGGAGGGACGGGCGTTCCCCGACCACGACACCCTGTGGGCGTGGTCGGTGGAGGACGTCGACCGCTTCTGGGTCTCCGTCGTGGACTACTTCGAGGTCGCCTTCTCCTCCCCGTGGACGCAGGTGCGCACCGCCGACCCGATGCCCCACACGCGCTGGTTCACCGGCGCGCGGCTCAACTGGGCGCAGCACCTGCTGCGCCACGGGGACGACGACGCCCCGGCCCTGGTCTGCGTGCAGGAGGGCGCCCGGCCCGAGCGGGAGATCACGTGGGGCGAGCTGCGCCGGTCGGTGGCGGCGGCCGCCGGGTGGCTGCGCCGGGCGGGCGTGCGTCCCGGTGACCGTGTCGGCGCGTACCTGCCGAACACCGAGCACGCGGTGATCGCCTGCCTCGCCACCGCCGCGGTCGGGGCGGTGTGGGCGTGCTGCTCACCCGACTTCGGCGCCGAGGGCACCATCGGCCGCCTCGCGCAGCTCGAGCCCACCGTGCTGATCGCGGTGGACGGCTACCACTGGAACGGCAAGGAGATCGACCGCGCCGACGTGGTCGCGCGGCTGCGCGAGGACCTGCCGACCGTGCAGCACGTGGTCGGTGTCCCGTACGTGTTCGACCGCCCGCAGCCCGCGGGCACGACGTCGTGGGACGACCTGCTGGCCGGTGTCGAGGGGGGTGGGGACGAGCCGCTGGAGTTCGAGCAGGTCGAGTTCTCCCACCCTCTGTGGGTGCTGTTCACCTCCGGCACCACCGGGCTGCCCAAGGGACTGGTGCACGGCCACGGCGGGATCACCCTGCAGGGCCTGATGTGGTCGGGGCTGTACGCCGGGCTGCGCCGGGGTGAGCGCATGTTCACCTACACCTCGACCGGCTGGGCGCTGTGGAACATCGAGCTGGGCGCCCTCACCCAGGGCGCGAGCATCGTGCTCTACGAGGGCGCCCCCAACCATCCGCCGGGTGCGGTCTGGGAGGTCGCGGCCCGCACCGGGGCCGACGTCGTGCTGATGGGGGCCGCCGTGGTCACCGCCACGGCCGGCACGGGGGTCTCGCCGCGCCGGGAGCACGACCTGAGCCGGCTGCGGACGGTCATGTTCAGCGGCTCGGCGCTGCCTCCGGACGGCTACCACTGGGTGATGGAGCACGTCAGCCCCGACGTCCGCATCGACTCGACCAGCGGCGGCACCGACATCTCCGGCTCCTTCGTCGGCGCCAACGAGTACGCCCCGGTCCGCGTGGGGCGCATCGGCGGCCCGATCGCGGGCGTCGACTGCGCGGCCTGGGACGAGGCCGGCCACCCCGTCGTCGACGAGGTGGGCGATCTCGTGATCACCCAGCCGATGCCCTCGATGCCGGTGTACCTGTGGAACGACCCCGAGGCCGTCCGGTACACGGAGTCCTACTTCGACACCTGGCCCGGGGTGTGGCGCCACGGCGACTGGGTGACGATGCACTCCGACGGCGGGGTCTCCATCCACGGTCGGTCGGACTCGACGCTCAACCGCGGCGGCGTGCGGCTGGGCAGCAGCGACTTCTACGACGTGCTCGAGACCATGCCGGAGATCGTCGAGACCCTCGTCGTCGGGGTCGACCTGCCCGACGGCGGGTACTGGCTGGGGCTGTTCGTGGTGCCGGCGCCCGGGCACGAGCTCGACGACGCGCTGAAGGAGAAGATCGTGACCACCCTGCGGTCGCGCCTTACGCCCCGTCACACGCCGGACGAGATCCTGGAGGCGCCCGCCGTGCCGCACACCCTGACCGGCAAGCGGCTCGAGGTCCCGATCAAGAAGCTGCTCTCCGGCCGGCCGCTGGAGAAGGCCGCGAACATCGCCTCCGTCGACGACCCGGACGCGCTGCGCTGGTACGCACGGTTCGCCGCGGACCGGCGGTCCTCGACCGCGGGCTGAACGCCGTCCCCTACTCGGGGTCGGAGCGCCGGCGACCGGTGACCAGCGCGTACAGCAGGGCGTACCCGGCGCTCGCGACGGCGCCGGCCACGGTGTAGGCCACGGCCTCGATCGGGATGAAGTTCGCCGGTAGGGCCCCCGCAGGCCCGGCCACGAGCGGCACCGGGTTGATCGACAGGGGGCGGGAGGCCGGGCACTCGTCCGGGAGGCGTCGCACCCGGCTCGCGAGGGCGACCGCGGCCATCCCGAGGCTGGCGCCCACCACGAACAGGTAGGCGGCGAGGACGCCGGGAAGACCCCGTTCGGCCGCGGTCATCGTGAACGCCCCGGTGATGCTGAGCGTGTACCCGTGCGGGCCGACCAGGTCGCGGGTCCGCAGCGCGACGACATCGCGTCGGGTCGGGCCGGTGGTCACCGGGCGGCTCACGAGGACGGCTCGGACGGGGACAGCCCGTGCCGCGCCAGCAGCAGGAGCGCGAGCTCCCGTCCCGCGGCGGCCGCGTTGCGGTCACCCTCCTGCGCGGCGACGATCGTCCCCTTCATGACGATGTGCCAGCGCCGGGCGAACTCCTCGGGTTCGGCCACCCCGGCCCGCGCCGCACGTTCGGCCACGACGCCGCGGATGGCGGCGAGGTGCTCGACGCTCGCCCGGTGCGCGGAGTCCCGCGGGTCGCGGACCTCGAGGAGGGTCGAGATGAACGCGCACCCCTCGAAGGCGGGGGTGGCGAACCACTCGGCGAACAGGTCGAAGATGGCCAGGAGCTGATCGACCGGATCGTCCGCGCGTCGAGCACTCTCCGCCTCGAGCCACTCCCGGGTCCACCGTCGTTCCCGCTCCCGGAGGAAGTCGACGACGAGGGCGTCCTTGGACGGGAAGTTCCGGTACAGCGTCATCTTCGCGGTGCCGGCCCGCGCCACCACGGCGTCGACGCCGACCTGCGTGACCCCCTCGCGGGAGAACAGCTCGTACGCCGCGTCCCGTAGCCGTGCCCTGCCGCGGCGCTCCCGCCCGCGGGAGTCCCCGGTCCGCGTCACGCTCCCACCGTCCCCTCGCGGCACGCATCCTCCGCCCGGAACCGGGCCAGGACCTGCCCGCCGGGCCACCGGCCCAATCATGCGCGTCGATTGACGTGACCTGCATCACGACGATAACTTCGGTTAGGGAGACCGACCAGTCTCGCGACGAACGGCGAGACGTCGGCAGGTGCAACAGCGCGCCGGTCCTCCGGGCCCCGCCGTGTGGTTGTTCGTGCCCTCGCCGTGAGTGCAGGAGAGCAGGCCCAGGGAGGAACGGACACGTGAGTGACTACGACCCGCGCGCAGCGACGGGCATCCCGACCGAGCAGGTGGGCTCGCTGCCGCGGCCCCAGGAGCTGCAGGACGCCTACGCGGCCTACGACCGCGGGGAGATCGACAAGGATGCGCTCGAGCAGCAGCAGGACGCCGCGGTGCGCGACTCGATCGAGCGCCAGGAGCAGGCCGGATCGCCGATCGTCTCCGACGGCGAGCAGCGCTGGTCGTCGTTCGCCACCTACCCGATCACCGACACGCTCGCCGGCACCGGACTCGCCGACAACCTCTCGGGCGAGGGCGGGCAGTTCTTCGCGATCTTCGCGGACGGCCACGGGCGTCAGTTGCCGCGCCTGACCGGTGGCCCGTTCCACTACAAGACCTACGCCGCCGACACCCTCGCCAAGTCCGTGGGGTACGCGCACAGGCCGATCAAGCAGGCGGTGATCGCGCCCTCGATGCTCTACCTGCTCTACCCGCTCCGGGAGGAGGTACCGGGCTACCCGAAGGAGCAGTTCGAGAAGGACCTCGTCGACGAGTGCGAGCGCGACATCCGCAAGGCGTTCGCGGCCGGGGCGTCGCGGGTCTCGATCGACTTCACCGAGGGTCGCCTGGCCACCCGCAACGACCCGCGCAACCCCTGGACCGGGGCGGGGCTGCTCGACCGGTTCATCGAGATCAACAACTGGGTGCTCGACCGGTTCACCCCCGAGGAGCGCGTGAACATCGGGATCCACACCTGCCCGGGCGGTGATCGGGACTCGGTGCACTCCGCGGACGTGCCGTACAACAACCTCCTGCCGAGCATGTTCAGGATGAACGCCGGCTACTTCCTCATCCAGCTCAAGTCCGAGCGCGACAAGGACGAGGTGTACCGCTCGATCGGGCAGAACCTGCGCTCGGACGCCAACGGTGTGCAGCAGATGGCCTTCATCGGCGTGATCAACCCTCTCAACCCGCGGGTCGAGAGCCCCGAGGAGGTCCGCGACGATCTCGTGCGCGCCGCGAACTTCATCGACCGCCAGCAGCTCGCCGCCACCGACGACTGCGGGTTCTCGCCGTTCTCCATCGACGAGAAGCCCAACCACGGCTCGCCCGACTACGCCCGGGACGTCGCGTTCCAGAAGATCCACAACCGCGTCGAGGGCGTGCGGATGGCGGCCGAGAAGCTCGGCGTGCGCTGAGCGAACATCCCCGCCGTCGCGTCAGCTCGCGGTGGCGACGGTGGGGCGGTCGTCGACGGTGGTCGCGGTCGGCGGGCCGAGGGTCTCGCGGACCCTCGCCGTGCCCGCGACCATCACGGCGAGCTTGGCCCGCGCGTTCGCCGCGGGCAGGTTGCGCAGCCCGCAGTCGGGATTGATGACGAGACGCTCGGCGGGCACCAGCTCGAGGGCCCGGCGGATGCGGTTCGCGACGGTCGCCGCGGACTCGACCGCCGGGTCCTTGACGTCGATGACGCCGAGCCCGACGTCGCGGTCCCAGCCGCCGTGGGCCAGCACCGGGAGGTCCTCGTCACCCTTGCGCCCGAACTCCAGGACGAGCTCGTCGACCCGGGCGTCCAGCACGGCCGGGAAGAGGAAGTCGTAGTGCCCCTCCCAGGAGGGGCGGGCGTAGCGGTTGCCGTAGCAGACGTGCAGGCCCCAGCGCACGTCCACGCCGTCGACGACGAGGTTGACGGCCTCGACGGCGTCGCCGATCTGCTGCGGGTGGCCGGCGAGGTAGGGCTCGTCGATCTGCAGGCGGGTGGCGCCGCGCGCGGCGAGCGCCACGGCCTCTGCGTGCAGGACCTGGGCGAGGCGGTGGACCAGCTCGGCGCGGGTGGGGTAGACGTGCTCGGCGACCCGTTGGGCGAGGGAGAACGGGCCGGTGAACGAGAACTTGATCGGCCGGTCGGTGTGGGCCCGGGTGAAGGCGTAGTCGTCGGCGAGCCCGAGGCTCGCGCCCTCGACCGGCGGCAGGGGCGCGGGCACCGTCACCGTGTAGTAGTCGTAGTAGAACTCCTTGACGCTCAGGGGGAGGACCACCCCGGGCACGCGGGCCAGGAAGTAGTCGACGTCGTTGTCGCGGCGCAGCTCGCCGTCGCTGACGATGTCCACGCCGGCGAGCTCCTGGTCCTTGATCGCCGCCTTGATCGCGGTGTCGTGCACGTCGTCGAGCTGGGTGCGGCTGACCCGCCCGCGGTAGTGGTCGGTCTTGAGCCGCTCCAGCCACTCGGGCACGGGCCACGATCCGACGACGGTGGTGGGCAGGAGCATCGGTGGGCCTCCCGGTCAGTCCCGCACGTGCGCGGTCAGGGTGACGACGTTCGTGCCGTCGCGGTGGGCGAACGGCGCGTAGGCCACCTCGAAGCCCCGCCGCCGTCCGAGGTGGGCCAGCAGCGTGCCGTTGACCCAGTTGACGACCGACCCGTCGTACTTGCCGGGACCCGCGAACCGCGTCCGGTAGGCCTGCACGTCGGTGACGAACAGGTCGTGGCACACGAGGGTCCCGAACGGGTGCAGTAGGGTGAGGGTGTCGACGAAGCTCGCCACGGCGCCGTTGCTCACGTGCATCCGCACGTCGGCTCCGGCCTCCAGCAGCGGCCGCAACGACTCCCCGCTGATCTCCGGGGTCAACGGGTAGAGGTCGAGGCCGGCCAGGGGCACGTAACGCTCCTCGAGGCGCAGCGCCGCCCAGGTCCGCCGCCAGAACGCCACCGCGTCCTCCACCCCTCCGAAGTGGTCGGGGGCGGCCTCGGCGAGCAGGGCCGGGCCGAGACGCAGCAGCTTGGGCACGAGGGCGGGGACACGCTCGGGCTCCGCCCCGGTCGTGGCGGCCAGCTCGTCGACCGCCGGCCGCGGCAGGCAGGCCCGGGACTGCACACCGTAGGTCCGGCCGCCGAGCTGGGCGACCTCGTCGGTGGGCAGGTTGTCGTAGACGTTGGAGATGTAGACGAGGAAGACCTTGTACTTGAGGAAGCCGAGCGCGGTGCGCGGCGAGGTCGCGTCGAGCACGAACGAGCTGACGTGCTGGTCGTGCTCCGCGACCGTCTTGCGTGCGAGCTCCAGGACGTAGGACGAGTAGTCGCACATCAGGTAGTGCAGGCGTCGGTAGTACTCGTGGCCGTGCTCGTGGTCGGCGGCGACGAACTCGTCGAGGAACACCTTGGCCTGCGTGCCGTTGCCGACCCCGAGCTCGACGACGTACAGCTCCGGCGGGAGGGCGTTGCGCTCGGCGAGGCGGTCCCAGGCCGCGAAGAGCTCGGCGATCAGCTCCCGCGCGCCCGCCCGGTTGCGGGCGTCGCTCTCACCGCCGGGCAGGGCCTGCTCGTAGGAGCGTCCGGTCGCCTGCTCCCACAGGTCGAGGGCCTGCCAGTACAGGGCGTTGAAGCCCCAGATGCAGCTCTCGCTCATGCGCCCCCACCCCTCGAGCGGCACGTGGTCACTGCCCCGGATCGCGCGGCGGGCGAGGTCCCGCAGCGCGGGGGCGTCGAGGCCGGCGCACCGCCGCACGTCGAGGGCGAGCTCGAGGTCGTCGTCGCGGACGGTCGGTGGCTTCGGCACGGGGTCGTGCGCCATGTCGGCGTCGGTCGCGCCCGCGGCGACGAACGGGCGGACCGTGACCGGCTCGCGGAAGTTCGCCCGGTACTGCAGCCAGTCCGCGACGACACGCACCCGCGCGAGGTCGGTGCACTCCGCGCCGAGGGCCTCGACGACGGGGCCGAGCGTGGCGCCGAAGTCGACGGCGTCACGGGTCGCGCAGAGCCGGGTGTGGGGACGGAAGTCAACCAGCACGGTGGGCCCCTCCCGGGAGCACGGTCGTGGGCACGGCGCCCTCGGTGTGGTCGGCCTGGGAGCGGTCGGCCCGTCCGAGGCCGGACCGGGTGAGGATGTCGGGGATCCCGTGCTCGAAGCCGAACGCCATGACGTGCACGCCGGCGACGCCCGGGATCTCGCGCACGGCCTGGATCGTCTCGACGCACGCGGTGACGCCCTCCTCGGCCACCCGGGCGGGCGGCACTCCGCGCAACCGCCGCGCGAGGGCGTCCGGGACGTGGGTGCCGGGGACGTTGTCGCGGACGTGCTCGAGCACCCGGACCGACCGCAGCGGCCCCACGCCCGCGATGACGGCGCAGCGTTCGGGGATGCCGAGGTCGCGGACCTCGGACATGAAGGCCGCGAAGCGCGGGACGTCGAACACGAACTGGGTCTGGACGAACTCGGCGCCGGCCACCGCCTTCTTGAGCAGCCGGCGCGCGCGGAAGCCGACCGGGGGAGCGAAGGGGTTCTCCACCGTCCCGACCGTCCACGACGGTGGGGCGGTGAGCTCGCGGCCGGAGAGCAGGCGGCGCTCGTCGCGCATCGTGCGTGCGGTCCACACCAGCTGGACGCCGTCGAGGTCGAAGACGGGCTTGCCGTCCGGGTGGTCCCCGTAGCGGGGGTGGTCGCCGGTGAGCAGCAGGACGTTGGGCACCCCGAGCGCGGCGGCCGACAGCAGGTCCGACTGCAGGGCCAGGCGGTTGCGGTCCCGGCAGGTGACCTGCATGACCGGCTCGACCCCGGCCCGGAGCGCCAGGACCGAGCCACCTAGGCTGCTCATCCGGACGTGGGCACCCTGGTTGTCGGTGACGTTGGCGGCGTCGACCCAGCCGCGCAGGTGCTCGGCCTTGCGCGTGATGACCGTCGGGTCGGCCCCGCGGGGCGGGCCGATCTCGGCCGTCACCGCGAAGCGCCCGGCCGCGAGCGCCTCGCGCAGGGCGCTCACCGAGGGCCCACAGGGGTCAGCCCCAGCTCGCGCCCGAGGAGGGACCGGGGCTGGACACCCTCCCGGTCCGGACGCACGGGCTCGGTCCACATGCACTCGTCGCGCCCCTGCCAGTGGTTGAGCCAGGAGCTCTCGCCCCGACACCGCTGGTCGACCGGACGCTGCAGGCGGGCGAGGTCGTCCGCGCGACCGGCCTGCTCGGCGCGCTCGTGGGCCTCGACCCACACGCAGCGCATCTCCGGGTGGACCTCGCAGCGCCCGTCGCCGCCGACGCCCCCGCACGGGCCGTTGCGCAACTCCTTCGGGCACGTCATCGGGCAGGCGTAGCCGGTGGCGGGCAGCGCGCACTGGCCGCACATGCGGCACCCGAAGAGGTGCTCCTTGCTCACCCGCTCCGCCGAGGTGAACCCCCGCGTCGCCGCGGGGCTGCGCTCGATGGCGCGCGCGAGCCACCGCGTGACCGCACCCCGGGCGAGGACACGGTGCCAGGCGTAGGCGGTGCCGGCGCGCATCCGCGGGCGGACGGGCGTCGGCCCGCCCGCGGCCTCGGCCGCACTCGTCATCACTCCCGACACACCTGCTCCCACCGTTGCGGAGGTCCGTGGAGTGAGCATGCGGGCGCGGACGCACGCCGGTCATCGTGCGGAGCGACAGCGTTCGCCCGGCGATCGTTGTCGAGGACGACAAGCGCGGCTTTCAGCCCGCAGGACTCACACGACGAGGCTGAGCAGGGCGGCGATGACGAAGCCGATCACGCCGATCAGGGTCTCCATGACGGTCCAGGTCCGCAGTGTGGTCCAGACGTCCATGTTCAGGAACCGTCCGACCAGCCAGAACCCCGAGTCGTTGACGTGCGAGAGCGCGGTGGACCCGCAGGCGATGGCGATGACGACGAGCGCGACATCCAGGCCCGACATCCCGGCGGCGGCGACGGCCGGCGCGACGAGGGCCGCCGTCGTCAGCAGGGCAACCGTCGCGGAGCCCTGCGCGACCCGCAGGCACAGCGCGATGACGAACGCGGCCACGATGATCGGCAGGCCGAGCGCACTCAGCGACGTCGTCAGCGCCGTCCCGATGCCGCTGGCCTGCAGGACCTCGCCGAACATTCCGCCGGCGCCGGTGATCAGGATGATCGAGCAGATCGGCCCCAGCGACGAGTTGAGCAGGTCCTCGACCTCCTCGCGGCTGAACCGCTCGCGGGCGAGGACGACCACGGCCACGAGCAGGGTGATCAGCAGGGCGATGGGGGTCTCCCCGATGAGCTGCAGCGATGCCACCCAGGTGGCGTCCTCCGGCACGACCCCGTAGGTCGCGAGCGTGTTCAGCCCGGTGTTGAACAGGATCAGCACGAGCGGGAGTAGCAGCAGCATGATGACGGTGCCGAACGCCGGCGCTCTGACCGGCGTGTCGGTGACGGTGCCGCCGGGTCCGCCGCCGGTCCCGCCGCCGGGCCCGTCGTCGTCCTCGTCGGGTCGCTGCGTGCCGTTGCCGTCGGGTGCCGGCTCGCCCGAGTAGCGGCCGAACATCGTGGGCACCGGGAGGTCGATCCGCGCCCCGATCCACCGCGAGAACAGGTACGACGCGAGGAACCAGGTCGGGATCCCGACCACGAGCCCGACGACCACGAGCAGCCCGACGTCGGCGCCGAGCAGGCTGCCCGCGCCGACCGGACCCGGGTGCGGCGGCACGAAGGCGTGCATCACCGCGAAGCCGCCGGCCGCGGGCAGGGCGTAGTAGAGCAACGACCCGCCGAAGCGCCGCGCCACGGTGAAGATGATCGGCAGAAGGATGACGAAGCCCGCGTCGAAGAAGATCGGAAAGCCGAACAGCAGGGAGGCCACACCGAGCGCGAGGGGCGCGCGCCGTTCGCCGAAGCGGGAGATGAGGCTGTCCGCGAGGACCTGCGCGCCGCCGGTGACCTCGAGCAGTTTGCCGAGCATCGCCCCGAGCCCGACGAGCAGGGCGACCTCGGCGAGGGTCGAGCCGAAGCCGTCGAGCAGGGTGTCGACGAGCTCGGACACCGGCAGACCCGTGGCGATGCCCGTCAGCACGCTGACGAGGATCAGCGAGACGAAGGCGTGCAGCCGGAACCTCATGATCAGCAGGAGCAGGAGCGCGACCGCGCCGACCGCGATGAGCAGGAGCGGTGTCGTCCCGAGCGTCGGAGCCGGTTGGTCCACGGTGTCCTCCCGGACGAGGGCGGGCGGTCAGGCAGAAGGTACGCCTCGTCCGCGTGCGGAACAGCTCCCTCGGACCGTCACGGCGTGTTCGGGAGGGGGAGCGCCGGCCGCGTGTCGTTCAACTGGCGGCCACGTCGGTGGGGGAGCGTCGGGGGGTCATCACCCATTGGTGCCGCACCGCCCCCTCGAGAGGAACCACCACGCATGACCGACGGACTCGCCGGGGGCCTGTCCCGCCGCGGCTTCCTGTCCCGTTCCGCCGTGCTCGCGGGCGGGGTCGCGCTGCTGGGCAGCGCCGAGGGGCTGTTCACCGCGCCCAACGCCGGCGCCGCGCCGGGACCCGGGGGCTCCGGGGGGCCGGGGTACGGCCCGGTCGTTCCCGACCCCGCGGGCCGCCTCGCGCTGCCGGAGGGCTTCCGGTACACGGTCGTGTCCGAGGCCGGCGTCACCCGGCTCGACTCGGGCGAGCCCAGCCCGACCAACAGCGACGGCATGGGCGCGTTCCCGACGCGGGCGAACGGCACCGTGCTCGTGCAGAACCACGAGTTGCGTGGAGCCCGCGCCGCCGCCGGACCGTTCGTCGTCCCGACGCCGCCGGAGTACACCTACGACCCGCAGGCGCCGGGCGGCACCACGACGATCACCGTCGATCGTGACGGACGACGTCAGGGCGAGTACGTGTCCCTCGCCGGCACCTCCACCAACTGCGCCGGGGGCGTCACGCCGTGGCAGACCTGGCTGTCCTGCGAGGAGACCGAGGACCTCGCCGGGGTCAACGGCTACACCCGGGACCACGGCTACGTCTTCGAGGTCGACCCCGTCGACCGGGACGCCAACCGGGATCCGCAGCCGATCAGGGCCCTCGGTCGCTTCGCCCACGAGGCCGTCGCCGTCGACCCCGGATGCCGGACGATGTACCTCACCGAGGACGCGGCGGATCCCAACGGCCTGCTCTACCGCTGGACCCCGCCGCGCGGGTTCCGCGGCGGCAAGGGGGCGCTGCGCCGCCTCGGCCCCACCGATGGCGCGTTCGAGGCGATGCTGTGCACCGACCGGGAGGGGACGCCGATCGACGACCTCTCGCGGGCGACCGAGGTCGGCACCACCTACCGGGTCAGCTGGACCGCCGTGCCCGACCGCGACGCCCGGGGCGTGCCGGCACGGCTCCAGGTCGACCCGCCGCAGGTCACCCGCGGGCGCAAGCTCGAGGGGTGCTGGTGGGGCGACGGCGGCGCGTACGTGGTGAGCAGCTTCGCCCGCGACGAGAGCCCGGTGCCCCACGACGGGCAGGTCTGGTTCCACGACCCCCGGCGATCGACGCTGACCCTGCGCCTGCGGTTCGGGGTCAACCCCGACCCCGAGCAGGACGGGACCTACGACGGCCCGGACAACATCACCGTCTCGCCGTGGGGCGGGGTGATCCTGGCCGAGGACGGCGAGGGGGTCCAGCACCTGGTCGGGGCGACGCCGAGCGGGGAGACCTACCCGATCGCGCGCAACGACCTGAACAGCAACGAGATGGCCGGCCCGGTCTACTCGCGGGACAAGCGCATCCTGTTCGCCAACCTCTACGAGCCCGGCATCTGCTACGCCGTCACGGGACCTTGGCGCACCCAGCGTTGACGTGACCGCTCGCCCCGGTCACTTGCCGCGGCCGCGGCCATTGCCGGCGCCCTCGCCCTTCTCGTCGTCCTTGTCCTCCTTCTCTTCCTTCTTGTCCTCCTTCTCGTCGTCCCCGCGGCCCTCGCCACGGCCCTGCCCGCGGCCCGGACCGGGTGCACGATCGCCGTCGTCGGCCGCCGGAACCTGCGCCGACGCGCGGGCGCGCCTCTCGGAGCGCGTCGGCCCCGCCGAGGCGACCTCGTCGACCGGGGTCGAGGTCGCGGTGGTCGGAGCGGCGGGCACGATGGGCGCCCCCGCGAGGGGCAGCGGGGGAGGAGCCGCCTGCATCACGGAGGGCGAGGCGGGCGGCAACGGTGCGGGGTCCGGCCCGGTCGCCAGGGCCACCAATCCGGCCACGCCCAGCACCCCGGCGAGGCCGGCCCCGAGCACGCGACGGGACGGGCGCTGCCAGGCCCCCATCGCGGCCCGGTGGCGGCCGGCGGGAGGTGCGGACTCCGGTGCCGCGTCCTCAACATCCCGGGAACCCCGGACCCCGCCGACGGCCCGGGCACCCGGGGCTCCGTCGTCGACTCCGTCCTCCGGTGTCAGCTCCGCGGTGGACGCCCGCGCGCCGGCGCCCACCGCGCCGGTCGGACCGACCGCCACGGCGCCCCCGGTGAGCTGGCGCGCGGCGCTGAGGGCGCTGGGACGCCGGTCGGGGTCGAGATCGAGCAGGGCCCGCAGCACCGGGCCGAGCCGCCCGGAGCGACCGCCACCGGCGCCGATCTCCGAGAGCCTCTCGAGGACCTCGCCCGCCTCGGGTCGAGGCGGGGCACCCTCGAGCGCGGCGTAGAGGGTGGCGCCGAGGGAGTACATGTCGGCCTTTGCAGTGGGGGTCTCTCCCCACGCGAGCTCGGGAGCCATGTAGCCCGGCGTGCCGGCGACGAGGTGGTGATCGGCGCCGCCGTCGGTGCCGATGATCGCGATGCCGAAGTCGGTGATGGTGACCGCGTCGTCCGGGCCGATCATGATGTTCGCGGGTTTGATGTCGCGGTGCACCACGCCGGACCGGTGCATCGCGGCGAGGCCTTCGGCGATCTGGGCGCCGATGACGACCACCCGGGCGGCGGGGAGCGGGCCCTTCCAGTCGAGCAGGTCGGCCAGCGACGGCGCGGCCACGTACTCCATGACCAGGCAGACCTCGCCGTCGAGCTCGGCCATGTCGTAGATCGCGGCCAGACGCGGATGGTGCAGACGGGCCGCGACGCGGCCCTCGCGGTGCGCCCGGTCGCGGACCATCGCCGACCGCAGGGCGTCGAGCGCCTGCCCGCCGTGCAGCCGCTTCACCGCGACCTCGCGGTCCAGCAGCTCGTCGTGGGCCCGCCAGACCGAGCCGGATCCGCCGCGCCCCACGCGGGCGAGCAGCAGGTAGCGGTCCGCCACGAGGCGTCCTGGCTCGATGGTCGCCGAGGCGCTCGGCACCGTCGTGGGCGTCGACATGGCCCTCCCTCACCGGCTCGCCTGGTCCTGCGCCTCGCTCATCGGTGGCCGTGACCGTTCCGTTACCGCCGTTCCTCATGGACGCCACCCGTCCCTGGATGAGCGATCAGTCGCCGCAGCAACTCGGCGGATGCCGCGCCCGGTCTCGGAAGCGGTGACCGGGCAACTGCTGAACGGGAGTGCAGCGGCAGCCGGATGCGGAGGGAGGCGGGCAACGAGCGGAAGTGCAGGGGTGGCGCGAGTCGCAGCGCTTCGCCGTCGATGCCGACGTCGACGAGTCCCTCCTCGGAGTCGACGACGAACTCCGGTGTGCTCCACTGCCGGAGTGCTCGATGGCGACTCAGGTCGCCGCGCGGCTCCCCCGCCAGGAGGGCCGCCAGATCGGTGCTGTTGCCCAGGCTCAGCGCGATGACACCGAGGACTCCCTCGTCGAGGCGTGCTCTGGTGCCGAAGGCGCTGAGCCGTTCGACGCGGTAGACGTTGTTGGAGACCAGGACGAGGTCGGCGTCGAGATCGCCGAGCCCGTCCGGCCAGTCGATACGGAGACCGAAGCCGCGGGCGTCGGGTCCGAGCAGGTCCGGCAGCATCCGTGCGGTGGTGTTGATCTTCGCTGCGCGATAGGCCTCGGACTGGACGACCGAGGCGTAGAGGCCGAGGGACGCGTTGTTGACGAAGACCCGGTCTCCCACACACGCGAGGTCGACACGTCCTTCGACGGCGTCCCCGAACGCGTCGAGAGCCCCGACCACATCGTCCCGGTCCACCCCGAGGTCGAGGGCGAAGTGGTTCCGCGTGCCGGCGGGCACACACACCATCGCCACCTCGTGGCGACGAGCCACGTTGGCGATCACGGCTTGCGAACCGTCGCCGCCCGCCATCCCGAGGACGTCAGCTCCTCGTGCGACGGCGAGCTCGGCCAGCTCTCGCAGATCATCGCCGGGTCGGAGGAGGACCGGCGTGATGCCTCGTCTGCGGGCCTCGTTCTCGAGGTCGAACCGGGCGACCCGACCTCCTCCGGAGCGTGGGTTCATCAGCAGCACTCCGCGTGCCGCCGGTCCGACCGGCCTGGTCGTGAACGAGGGCGTCGCCAGCACGTCGTGCAGCGCCACCCGAGCGGCGGCGAGGGACGCCAGCACCAGTGCGGCCACCGTCACGATCCGCGTCACGGCGTGGAGGTCGAGCAGGAGCACACCGCCGACCAACGCGGGGGTGACGATCGCCCCTGCCGCGTATCGCCGGGCCCCGCGATGGACCAGGGCGTCCCACCCGGCCACCACCGCGACCACGACCATCGCCACCGCCAGTGCCAGCCTCACCGGCTCGCGGACGAGGCCGGCCACCACGATCGTCACGGCGGCCAGCGCGGTCACCAGCGCCGTTCCGGCGGCGCAGCGGGTCCGCAAGGTGACCACGGGCGTCGGCGCGCCCGGATGATCTCTCCTGCCCACCATCTGTGCTCGTCTCGAGTCGTCCGCGTCTCGTCGGGTGAGCCCTGGAGCCGCCTGGCTCCCGGTCGGGCCAGGATCGCGTGAGCCGGACGGTGCCGGTTCCCCTGTGGAAGGTGACGGTGGACGTTCCTCCCCGAGCTGTACCGGTGCACCCTCCGCGTCTGCCTGCTCCCGGCGCGGCGGTCTTCGACGGGATCGGTCCGTAGCGCGCGCCGAGATCACCCATCGCGAATGAGGCCGGTCCGAGGCGAGGCCGGCCACGGTGAGGGCCAGAACACGACCAGAGCAGGGAGGGCGACGATGACCTCAGTCGACGCCGAGGCGTCGGTCGGGCCGGGCTCGACGACGGATCGGGACGAGCCTGCCGGTTGGGAATGGCACATCGAGATCCCCTACATCGGACCTGTGGGCTGGCCCCTGACCGGCAGCCTCAGCTACCTGATCACTGTCAGCGCGCTGGCCGCCTTCGAGGTCATCCCCTGGCCGGTGGCCGGCCTGCTCGGACTCGGTCACGTCATGGCTCGCAACCGGGACAACCGCGTCGTCAGCGAGATCGGCTCCGGTCTCAAGGTGGTCGGTTGACGCCGCCCCGATCAGCGCAGGGAGGGAGAGAAGTGCTCAGGCAGATCGGGAACATGCCCGCGGGGACGCTCGGTTTCGAGGCGGTCGGAAAGTTCGACGACGACGACTTCGAGGAAACCGTCGAGCCCGTCCTGCGCCGCGAGATCGCCGCCGGCAGGGCGATCCGGATGCTCTACCTCCTGGGCCCCGACCTGCTCGAGTACGAGGGTGACGCCCTGGCCGAGCAGCTGAAATTCGCGGCGCGTCACGCCACGTCCTACGAGCGTGTCGCGGTCGTCAGTGATCAGGACTGGCTCAGACCGGCGCTCCGCGTGCTCTCCGCGCTCGTCCCCGGGCAGCTGCGGGCCTTCCCGCTCGCCCAGCTCATGCAGGCCAAGGCGTGGGTGGCCGGCGAGCGGGAGGGCACGGATCACGGCCAGGCTCTCTGACCGACACGGCACCCACAGGAGACGCTCGATGGCGCACACCACCCGTGTCGTCGCGGAGAGCGTGCCCGCGGGTGCGGGGCCACCCGAGCGCTGGTTCGCCCAGGACGTCGGCCGCGTCATCGCGGCCATGGGCAGTGACTCCGAGCACGGTCTGAACCGCGCCGAAGCGGCGACGCGTCTGGCCGGCTACGGGCCGAACGAGATCGTCGGCGAGAGACCGCCGTCGGTGTGGGCGGTAGCGCTGCAACAGCTCCGCGACCCGATGAACCTCATGCTGGTCGCGGTCGTCGTGGTCACCCCCGCTCGCGCCCGCTCGGTGGGGTGAGAGCCGACCCCGCGGCGAGGGTGCGGAGCGCGGCCACCGCGGTATCGCGCGGTGCCCCGCGACTCTCATCTGTCGCGGAGGAGGTCTCGGCCACGTGTCCCGGCCATGCTGCGGTGCCGGAGGTGGTCCATGCTGACCGGCGTCGTGGATGAGCACCGTGCCGGCGACGAGGGAGCCGACGCGGCCGCCCCGCGTCACCGGCCACGCCGCCTGACCCTGCCGGGCTGTTGGGGCGCGTTGCTGCTCGGCTGCGTCTCGTTCACGCCGTCCCTCCTCCCGCGGGGCGGGGTCGTCCAGGGGCTGGTGTGGGGCATCACCGCCGTCATCGGCTACGGCCTCGGCGTGCTCGCCGCCGCGATCTGGCGCGGGTTCGCCGACCGCGCCGCCCGCGAGCCCCAGCGCCGCTCGTGGCGGGTGTTCGCCGTGACGGCGGTGCTGCTCGTCGTGGCGGCCGTCGTGCTCGGCCAGGTGTGGCAGGCCGAGATCCGACGGCTCGTCGGCGCCGGGCCGGTCGACGTCGGGCTCCTGGTGGCGATGCCGTTCGTCGCGGCGGTGGTGTTCGTGGTGCTCCTGGCGATCGGCCGCGGCGTGCGCTGGGTCGACCACCGCCTCGCCGGCCTGCTCGCCCGTCGCATCGGGCCGCGCGCGGCGGCCACCCTCGGGTGGCTGCTGGCCGCGGCACTGGTCTACCTGATCGTGAGCGGGCTCTTGCTCAACGGCTTGGTCGAGGCGGCGAACCGCGCGTTCTCGGTGCACAACGCCACCACCGCCGAGGACGTCTCCGCACCCTCGAGCGGGCTGCGCTCCGGCGGGCCGGGATCGTTCGTGGCGTGGGGGACGCTGGGTCGGGAGGGACGGAACTTCGCCGCGCTCGGGCCCGCGGTGGCCGACATCGAACGCCTCGGCGGGCAGCCGGCCGTCCCACCGATCCGCGCCTACGCCGGGCTCGGCTCGGCGCCGGACGCCGAAGCGCGCGCCGCGCTCGCCGTGCGCGACCTGGCACGAGCCGGCGGCTTCGCACGGCGCCATCTCCTCGTCGTCGTCACCACGGGCAGTGGCTGGGTCGATCCCGCGCTGGCCGACTCGTTCGAGTACCTCACGCGCGGGGACTCGGCCACGGTCGCACTCCAGTACTCGTACCTGCCGTCCTGGCTGTCGTACCTGGTCGACCAGTCCAAGGCGCGCGAGGCCGGTCGAGCTCTCGTCGACGCCGTCTACGGCGCCTGGTCGACGCTGCCGCCCGAGACGCGGCCCCTCCTGTTCTTCGCGGGGGAGAGCCTCGGGTCGTTCGGCGCCGAGGCCGGGTTCAGCGGCGAGTACGACCTGGCCAATCGCGCCGACGGGGTGCTCTTCGCGGGCCCACCGAACTTCAACCCGCTGTTCCGGGAGTTCACCGACGGTCGTGATCCCGGGAGCCTCGAGGTGCAGCCGATCTACCGGCAGGGGCGGATCGTGCGCTTCGCCCATGATCCGGGCGTACCGGTGCCACCGATCGATCGACGGTGGCCCGGGAGCCGGGTGTTGTACATGATGAACCCCTCGGATCCGATCGTCTGGTGGAGCCCGCGGCTCGCCCTGCACGAGCCGGACTGGATCGCGGAACCCCCCGACCCGAACGTTCTCGACAGCGTCGTCTGGATCCCCTTCGTGACCTTCTGGCAGGTCACCGCCGACCTTCCGTTCGCCGTCGACGTCCCGGGCGGCCACGGGCACAACTACGTCTCTCGCTACGTGGACGGCTGGACCGCGATCCTGCCGCCCACCGGCTACCGACCCGATCAGCTTGCCGCACTTCGTGAGGTCATCGGGTGAGACACCAAGCGCTCCCTGCCGGGTTCCACCGTGCGAAGGGAAGGTAGAGCCATCAGCGTGCCATCCATCCACCGGTCGGAGTCCTCGGTGCTCTCGAAGCAGCGCGAGCGCCGCGGCGAGCTCGTCACCCCTGCTCAGCAGGTCACCGGCCGACCCTGAAGTCGCCGGAGGTGACCACGAGCGCTTGGAGGACCAGTAGGCAGAAGACGATCATGATGATCGACCAGATCGGTGCGGCGGGCAGCCATGCCAGCTGGACGATCATGCTCAGGGTGACGACGACGATGCCGGCGATGCGCGCCGTGTCGGACACCTCGCTGCGGAGCAGTCCCATGCCGACGACGAAGACCAGCACGCCGAACACGATGTGCACCCAGGCCCATCCCGTGAGGTCGATCGCGAGGACCCGGCCCTGGACGGTGACGAAGGTGTCGGGAGCCGCCAGTGCCAGCAGCCCCTCGATGACGGAGAAGGGGCCGATGATCGCCATCAAGATGCCGCCGAACCGCACCCACTCCGTCGACTGACTCGGTCCGGTGAGCGGGCCGGGCGGCGGGGTCGCCGTGCTCCGGGCCGCACGCGCGTCGGCCCCCTCCTGGGTCGTCATGTCGACCTCCGTCCGTGAGGTGTCCTGATCCGGCCACGGTCCACCCCGTGGCGCGTCGCGACCTCGTCCACTGCGGGTGATCCGGCGATCCTCTCCGGGCCCTGCTCGGCGCAGGAGGAACGACGGGAGCCGCGGCGGGTGGCCTTCAGCCCGTCGGCTGCTCGTGCGCCGCCACGGCCGTCAGGGGAGCGGCCGGCCGCAGGAGACCGAGGTCGACGAGGCGTTCGAGGCGGCGGACGGTGAACGGGTGGGAGCGCGGCAGCTGGGCGAGACCGACCCAGAAGCCGCGGAGGTGCCGGCCCTGCTCGAGGAGTTGGTCGACGTCGACGGCGGTCTCGGTGTGGCGACCCGCGGTGAGCAGGACGAGACCGGCGGCGCCGTGGGGCGCGAGGGCGGCGCCGTGGCGGTCGCAGGAGTACTCACGCAACCGGGAGAGGGTGGGGCCGAGGATCGGGATGCGCGAGGAGTAGGCGACCGCGAGCTGGTACCAGAGCGCGACGTGGTGCAGCCGGATGTGCCCCAGCTCGTGGCCGAGGACGAAGCGCAGACCCTCGCGGTTGTGGGCGTACAGGTTGGCGAAGAGCTCGCTGTTCAGCACGACGTAGTCGTGGCCGGCCGCCTGCGCGGCGAAGGCGTTGAGCGTGCCGTTGCCGTTGGCGACGTAGATGTCGGGGCGTCGCCGCAGGCGCAGCGCCGCGGCGAACTCGTCGGCGGTGCGGTACAGCTCGGGGAACTGCCGAGGTGAGAGCTGCACCGTGGTGCCCCGCGTCGTGGCCCGCTGGACCTCACGAATGACCACGAGGGCCGGCACGAACAGCAGCAGGCCGACCAGAGCGGCGCGGATCGCATTCGCCGCGGCCGAATCCTGCAGCGACTCGGGCAGGAACGGGACGACGATCGCGGCGCGCAGGATCGCCAGGACGATCGCGACGTTCAGGACGACCATGAGGACGAAGAACGGGACCTCGGCCGGGTGGCGCGGCGACCTCTGCGGGCGCGTCCCGAACGGTTCGTGACCTGACACCATCGACCCACTCTCCCCGGCCGTCGACTCGTCCTTATCGGGGACCACCTCATCCGACGGCGACCGCGACCGTCGCCATCCCTCAGGGGTGATTTGGGCGTCACGCGAAGGCCGTGTCCGGTCGTTCGGCGGCGAAGACGTGCAGGCCGAAGTGGTCGGACAGGTCGCGGCAGATGTTCACCCCGCGGACCGAGTTGCCGTGGGCGTCGAGGCCGGGGGAATACACGGCGATACCGAGGCGACCGGGGAGTGCGGCCACGATGCCGCCGCTGACCCCGCTCTTGGCCGGGATGCCCACGTCGTGGAACCACTGGCCCGCGGCGTCGTACATCCCGCAGGTCAGCATCACGCTCAGCACGTCCCGGACGTGCGCGACGGGCATGGCGCGGTCGCCGGTCAAGGGGTTGAGACCACCGTTGGCCAGGGTGGCACCCATGACCGCGAGCTCGTCGGTGGTCACGGTCACCGAGCAGGCCGACAGGTAGACCGCGAGCGTGTCGTCGACGTCGCCGTCGAGCATCCGCAGGGAACGCATGATGTAGGCCAGGCCGAGGTTGCGATCGGTGGCACGGAGCTGCTGGTCGAGGATGGCCGGGTCGACGTCGATCGTGGGGTTGCCGGCGAAGCTCCGAAGGCGGGCGACCAGGCGCTCGATTCTCTCGGCGCGGGTGCGGCCGTGGACCAGGGCGGCGGCGACGAGGGCTCCCGAGTTGATCATCGGGTTGTGCGGTCGCCGGTGTGCCTCGTCGAAGGTGATCGAGTTGTAGGGGTCGCCCGACGGCTCCACCCCGACGCGGGCCAGCGTCGCGTCCCGGCCGTTGTCCTCGAGGGCGAGTGCGTAGGTGAAGACCTTGGAGATCGACTGCAACGGGAACCGCTCGGTGCTCTGACCGACCGAAACGCTCACTCCGGAGACGTGCACGCCGGACAGACCGAACACGTCGCGGCGGGCCTCGGCCTCGGGCGGGTAGTACGACACGACGTCGACGGGCTCGGCGGCGTGGCGACGGTGGAGCTCGTGGATGCGGGCGCGCACGGCGGCGGCCCGCAGGGCCGGCGGCGGCGTGGCTCCGTCCGCCTCGGCTACCCCGGTGGTGGGCACGACCGCTACCGGGGGAGGGCCCGCAGCGACAGCACGGTGAGGCCGAGGGACTGGGCGTGGGCGAGGAGCCGCGCGAGCTCGGCGTCGTCACCGATCTCGCCGACGACGACGGTCTGCGATGGCGACTCGGAGATGGCGAACTCCTCGAAACTGCCGGACACCTCGGGCGACAGTCGGCCCTTGACGTGGATCTCGCAGCGCACGTGCGTCTTCCTCCTCCCGGTCCCGCGTTCGCGTCCGATCGACGGCGGGGCGGGCCCGCTCACCACACCGTGGTACAGCAGCGGGCGGCGGTCCTCGTCCGGCGCGGGTGAGACGTCACCCCGAGAAGGTGAGCAGGCCGGCGCGGCGGGCGCGACGGACGGCGTCGCGGCGGCCCTCGGCGCCGAGCTTGTGGTAGATGGCGCGCTGGTGGGTCTTGATCGTGTTGGGGGAGACCGCGAGGGCCTCGGCGATCTCGTCGACCGACCTCGTGGTCGGGAGGAGCTCGAGCACCTCGTGCTCGCGCTGGGTCAGCACCGGGACCGCGCCGACGGACCGTTTGTGCGCGATCGCCAGCACGCGGTCGACGAGATGCTCGAGTTCGCCAAAGCTCCCGCGGTCCCGCTCGAGGCGATCGAGCAGCGCCGGGGGCGCCACCGTCAGTGGGCGCACGACCACGCTCTGTGCGGCGCGGCGGACGGACTCCTGCAGGCGCCGTCGTACGAGGGGGTGCTGTCCGGTGACCAGGGCGATCTCGGCGTCGAGGACGCGCGCGTCGATCTCGGCCATCGGACCGGTGCACGGGCGGCTGCCGTCCAGGGCGGGGCGGAGCTCGTGGCGCACGTGGGGATCGCGGGTGGTGGCCCACCGCTGGCGCGCCTGCAGCACGGCCTCGTCGGCGGTGCCCGCGAGCCGCGCTGCCACCGCGGTCGTGACCTCCCGTGCCTCCCCGACCCGTCCGAGGCCGAGCGCCGCCTGCTGCTCGAGGAGGGCCGCGAAGGCGAGCTCACGCGCGTCGACCTCGTCCGCCAGAGCCTGGAGCCGGGCAGCCCGCAGGAGCTGCCAGCCCTCGCGGCGCCGGCCGCGGTCGTACTCGGCGACACCGCGGACAGCGGTGAGCACGACGCGGTGTTCACGATGTGTGGGTTCGAGGGCTTCGGCGGCGGCCACGTCGGCCAGCGCCTGCTCGGGGCGGCCGCCGACCGCGTCACTGCGCGCGAGGACGATCAGCGCCCCCGCCGGCCAGGCCGTGTGCTGCCAGCGGTGACGAGCGGTGCGTTCCAGCACCGCGTGGGCGTGCTGCACCGCGTCGGGTAGTCGGTCGGCCCGGGCGTGGGCCGTGGCGAGAGCGGCGTGCGCCTGGACCTCCAGCCAGGGCCAGTCCTCCGCGCGGGCGAGGGCCAGCGCCCCCTCCGCGTCGGTGCACGCGGCGTGCGGGGCCGTCTCCGCGAGGACGGTCGCCCGGTTCGCGAGGGCCAGGGCGCGCAGCGCGGCGTTGCCGGTGGCCTCGGGGACGACGGCCCCGGCCGCGTCGTGGGCCTCGGTGCCGTGGCCCTCGGCCAGCAGCCTGCGTGCGCCGACCATGCTGCGCACGATCGCGATCTCGGGATCGGTCCCGTCCTCCGGTCGCAACAGTGCCTCGGCCCGGTCCGGTCCTCCGTCCTCGAGCACGGCAAGGGCGAGCACCGGCGGGATCGCGGCGTCCTCACGCGAGCAGAGCAGGTGAACGGCCTCGCCGAGCTCGGTGAACCGGCCGGCGGCGACGAGCTCGGCCCCGCGCGCCCGGACCAGGGAGGTCGTCCCGGCCACATCCCCGGCCGCCGCCGCGAACCCGACCGCCTCGGCGGGCTCGTCGTGGACCTCGAACCAGACCGCGGCGCGCTGGTGCATCGCGCGCAGGCGCTCGGGGTGGGCGCGCCGCAGCCGCGCGAGCACGTGCGAGCGGAGCAGCTCGTGGGCGTGGTACCTCTCGCCGCGCCGGTCGACCGCGGTCACCATGCCGGTGGTGGCCTCGAGGTGCTCGAGCACGTCCGCCGCGGCGTCCCCGCCGGCGAGGGCTCGGGTGAGGTCGGCCGGGACCGTAGGGCGCAAGCACGCGGCCTCGAGGACGCGGCGCTGACGGTCGTCGAGCGTGGAGAGGACCTCGTCGACCAGGTAGTCCGCGACGGAGCGGTCGTCGCCGGCGAAGTCGGCGACGACGGAGGCCTGGTCGGTGGCCGACCGCAGCGAGAGGGCGAGCAGGCGCAGTGCGGCCACCCAGCCCTCGGTGCGCTCCACCAGGGTCGCGGCCTGATCAGGGGTGAGCGGAACGGAGGCCGCGTCGAAGAGGCGGACGGCGTCCTCGATGCCGAACGCCAACCGGTCGGCCCGGACCTCGCCGAGCCGGTCGTGGAGCCGGAGGTGGTCCAGCCCGATCGGGGGATCGCACCGGCTCGACAGGACGACGGTGAGGCCGCGCACCGGGTGACGCACGAGGTCGCGCAGACCTCGCTGGGCGGGGTGCCCGATGATCGAGTGGACGTCGTCGAGCACCATGCGAACGGGCTCGGGCAGCTCGTCCAGGGCGTCGAGCAGCGTCACCAGGAACGCCTCGTGGGCCTCGGTCTCCCGACCCCGGGACTGCTCGGCGACGCGGTGCAGCGCAGCGTCGGACGGCACCGCCGGGCAGGTCAGCAGCGCACCCAGCACCGACGACCACCACTGGTGCTCGTCGCGATCGGCATGGTCGAGCGAGACCCACGCCGCCGGTGGACCTCCTGTGCGCACCCAGTCGGCCAGCGCGGCGGTCTTGCCGTGCCCGGCCGGCGCGCTCACCAGCACCACCCGCCCCCGTCCGGCGGGTGCGGCGGCGGAGTCGAGGGCGTCGCGCACCTCCTCCCGCGGAACGAACCGCGGTGGCCGGAGCGGGACCTCGACCTTGCCCTGACGCATCCGCACCACCCCGCGAGCAGGCCCTCTGCTGGACAAGGGCTTCGTAACACCTGCTGGGGGCCTGCGCGCAGGGCCAAAGGGCCGCAATCGGGTCACCCCGCGCGGAGGACGCCGTCTCGCCACCCTTCGTGCACCCTGCGGGACTCCGACAGAAGGGACGCGTCATGACCTCGACCCGCTACGAGCTCCGCATCCTCGGACGGCTCTCACCGGAGGTGCGTGCCGACTTCTCGGGGTTCGACGTGAGCGAGGCGCCGGTCGAGACCGTCCTGCTCGGGCACGTCGTCGACACGGCACACCTCCAGGGCGTCCTCGCCCGCCTGCAGGCCTTCGGCCTCCAGGTCCTCGAACTGCGCACGCTGCCCGAGTCGTCCCAGGAAGCGCTGCTCGGGTCGGGCCCGGAGGGCTCGGGGCCGTCCTGGTGACCGAAGGCCGCGTCAGGTCATCCGCCGCGGACGATGCCGCTGTCGACCCCCTCTGGAGACGCTGGTCGCGTTCGGTTTCTCGTCGAAGGGACGTGCGGCAGATGGCCACCTTGACCGTGTGGAAGTTCCCGACCGCGGACGGCGCCGACAACGCGGTGACCACACTGCAGTCCCTGGAGAAGCAGCAGCTGATCAAGGTGCACGACGCGGCAACCGTGTCGTGGGAGCCAGGGGCGAAGAAGCCCAGGACCCGCCAGCTGCACAACCTCGTCGGTGCCGGGGCGATGGGCGGGATGTTCTGGGGCATGCTGTTCGGCCTGATCTTCCTCGTCCCGCTCCTGGGCGCGGCGCTCGGTGCTGCGATGGGGGCCGCGAGCGGTTCCCTGGCCGACGCCGGGATCGACGACGACTTCATCAAGCGGGTCCGCGACGAGGTCACCCCCGGCACGTCCGCCCTGTTCGCGATGACCTCCGACGCCGTGCTGGACAAGGTCCACGAGGAGTTCGGCAACCACGAGGCGGAGCTCATCCAGACCAACCTGTCCGCCGAGCAGGAGAAGGCCCTGCGCGAGGTCTTCTCGTGACCGCGACGAGGAAGTGAGAGAGCGATGACCACGGACGGGCCGGCGCGGGCCGGCGGGCCACCGGCGTCCGGACGCACGACCGCCCCGGGCAGGCGCCGGTTCACGTCGCGCGGCGTCCTGGCGCTGGTGCTGCTGGTGCTGGCAGTGGTGTTCGTGGTGGAGAACCGCGACCTGACCGAGATCCGCCTGTGGATCCCGGTCGTGCTCATGCCGCTGTGGGCGGCGCTGACCATCACCCTGGTCATCGGACTCGTCGTCGGCCTGGTCGTCGGACGCCGACGGCGATGACCGCAGGCGGTCCGCGCTGGATGCCGTTGCTGGCACTCGGGGCAGCACAGTTCCTGGTGGTGCTCGACACCTCGGTCATGAACGTGTCGATCAGCCAGCTCGTCGCGGACTTTGACACGGACGTCACGACGATCCAGCGCGTCATCACCGTCTACACCATGGTCATGGCCGCCTTCCTGCTCACGGGCGGGACGATCGGCGACGCGTGGGGCCGGCGGCGGACGTTCGCCGCCGGCCTCGTCGTCTACGGCGTCGGCTCGCTGCTGACCGCGCTCGCTCCGACCGTGGGCGTGCTGACTCTCGGCTGGTCGATCATCGAGGGCCTCGGGGGCGCGCTCGTGCTGCCCGCGCTGGCCGCCCTCGTGGGCGGGAACTACGCCGCGGGCCGGGAGCGCGCCCTGGCCTACGGCGTGGTCGGAGCCCTCGCCGGGGCCGGGATCGCGGTCGGGCCCCTGCTCGGCGGCTGGGTAACGACCTACCTGAGCTGGCGCCTCGTCTTCGCCGGTGAAGTCGTCCTGGTGCTGGTCATCCTGGTCGGCCTGCGATGGGTGCGGGATGCCCCGCTCGACGGGCCGCGGCCGCGCCTCGACCTGGTCGGTGCCGCGCTCTCGGTGCTCGGGATCGCTCTGGTGGTGCTCGGCGTCCTGCAGAGCACGACGTGGGGTTGGCTGCGCCCGCGGGATCCGCAGGTGGCGCTGCTCGGCTTCGCGCCGACGCCCTTCGTCGTCGCCGCCGGCCTCGTCGTGCTGGCCCTGTTGCGCGCCTGGGTGCGCCATCGCGAGGCCGTCGGGCGGGACCCGCTGATCCGGTGGTCGCTCACCGCGGTCCCCCCGTTGCGGGCCGCGTTGTGGTGCCTGCTCGCGCAGAACCTCGTCCTGCTCGGGCTGTTCTTCTCCATCCCGCTCTACCTGCAGATCGTGCTCGGGCTCGATGCCTTCCAGACCGGCCTGCGACTTCTGCCGATCTCGGCGACGATGCTCGTCACCGCACTGGTCGTCCCGCGGCTCGCCGGGGTCCTCGCGCCCCGCCAGGCCGTGCGGCTGGGATTCGGCATCCTCGTGGTGGCCATCCTGTGGCTGCTCGCGACGGTCGAACCGGAGCTCGACGACGCCGCCTTCGCCGCGGCGACCGCCCTGCTCGGTGTCGGGATGGGCCTACTGGCCGCCCAGCTCGGCAACGTCGCGCAGTCCAGCGTCGGCGAGGACGACCGCGGCGCCGCCGGCGGGCTGCAGTACACCGCGCAGAACCTCGGCTCCTCCCTCGGCACCGCCTTCGTCGGGTCGGTGCTCATCGCCGCCCTGGGCGCGGCGGCGGAGCGCGGCGTGGGCGACGACCCGCGCATCCCGGCAGACCTCGCCGGCCGGGTCGGGGTCGCGATCTCCCGCGGGCTGGACTTCGTGTCCCTCGGCCAGGTGGAGGCGGCGCTCACGGCGGCCGGGGTCCCGCCCGACCAGGCCGCGCCGGTGGTCGAGGCCTACGCGGAGGCCCAGCTGCAGGCGCTGCGCGCCGGGATGCTCGCGACGGCGGCGATCGCGCTGGCGAGCCTCCTGGCCACCAGCGCCCTGCCGTCCTCGCCGGCGCGGCGCGAGCACACCGACGCCCCGGCGTCGGTGTGAGTGGCTCCTCGAGCGTCCTCATGCCGTTCGTTCGCGCCGGGCGGCCAGGAGCCGGGAGATGACGATCTTGCCGGCGGCGGTGACGGGCAGGGCGACGAGAGCACCCAGCAGGCCCCCGAGAGAAGCGCCGGCGAGGACCGCGACGAAGGCCGCGAGCGGGCTCAGGTCGATGGTGCGGGAGAAGACGCGCGGGGCGATCACGTAGTTCTCGACGGCCTGGTAGACGCAGAAGAAGGCCAGGGTGGCGAGCGCGAGTCCCCAGCTCTGGGACAGGGCGACCGCCGTGCCGATGAGCGAGGCGAGGAACGCGCCGACCTGGGGCAGCGCGTCGAGCAGGGCGACGACCAGGGCGAGCAGCGCGGGATAGGGCACCCCGACAATCAGGAAGAAGACGAACGCCGTCGCCCCGGCGATGAGGGAGACGAGGACCTGCCCGGCGACGTAGCCGCCGACTCGCGCCAGGGCCTCGTCGAGGGTGTCCACGCGGTGCGGCCGGGCGAGCAGGCGCGCCATGCCGGCGTGGAGGCGGGGCATGGCCAGCGCGAAGTACACCATCAGCACCAGAGTGGTCAGGGCGGCGGCCGCCCCGCCGAGCAGCAATCCCAACGCGCTGAACACCGCGGTCAGGGCCGACACCAGCACCTGGCCGAGCTGCTGGCCCACCTCGGCGACCCGGGCGTGGGCCGTGGGGTCGGCCAGCGCCGCGCCGGCGCTCGTCGACGGTCCCCCGAACCTGGCGGCCACACGGTCCAGCAGCTGCGGGGCCTCCTGGACGAGAGCGGCGAGCTGCCGGAGGCCCGGCACGATGAGCACCGCCACCAGCACAGCGCCGACCACGACCACGCCGAGCGCGACGAGCGCGACGCCCGCTCCGCGCCGCACGCCGTGGCGGACCAGCGCCCGCACCGCGGGCTCGATCCCCACCGCCAGGAAGAACCCCGTGAACGCGAGCAGCAGGGCCTGCCGCGCGCGATAGGCCAGGACGAGCAGCGCGACGACGGCGACCACGACGAGGGCACCGACCAGCACCATGGCGGCCACCCGACGCAGCGACGGACTACCCGCCCCTGTCCGCTCGTGTCCGCCGGCCGCGCTCGGCGGACCACGGTGATCGGCATTCGCCCGCGGCTCCACGGCCTCGTCACCCGCTGCGCTCACCGCCACGACCCTGCGAGAGCACCGGGGTCGCTGTCCTCACCTCGCGGGGATGAGGCTGGACGACGACCGCGCCCGGGACGGCGGGTGGGGGCGGTCGAGATCGTCGTGCGGACCGGGTCGGTACGGAACGACGGGCGCTCGGGCGGCCGGTCACCGCTCCCGGGTCGTCGACCGGCACCCGTCCCACCCGTGCGGGGTGATGCCCGAGTGGTGCCGCGTTCCTAGCGTCCTGCGCATGTCGACCTCCGTCGCGCCACCGGGCGCGCAGGCGCCGACCGGCTCCGCGGCGCCGGTGAGCCCCGCCGCCGCACCCCTGCCACGCGGCCTCCTGCTCCTGCTGGGCGCTGCGGCCGTCGTCGTCAGCGTCGCCGGGTTGATGGCCGTGGCCTGGCTCGTCGCGCCCGTGCTCCTCGCCCTGGTGATCGTGATCGCCGTCGCCCCGCTCCAGGCGTGGCTGCGGCGGAAGGGCTGGCCGGCGTGGTCGACCGTGCTGGCGCTCGTCCTCGTGATCTTCGGCATCCTGCTCGCGCTCGTCGCGGTGCTGTTCGCGTCGGTGGGACAGCTCGTCGCGGTCGTCCCGCAGTACTCGGACCGGATCCAGGGCCTGACCACGTCGGTGAGCACCTCGCTGGCCCGACTCGGGTTCGACCCGGCCCAGGCACGGGCCACCGCGGCGTCCGCCGACCTCGGCCAGGTCGTCACGTATGTCGGGTCGATCCTCGCCGACCTCAGCGGTGCGATCACCACCCTGGTCTTCCTCCTCGCGCTGATCCTCTTCCTCATCGCCGAGGCGAACGGCGCCGGCCGACGTCTCGAGGCCGTCGGGACCGATCGGCCACACATGGTCGTGGCGCTGCAGGGCTTCGCGGTCGGGACGCGGCGCTACCTCGTCGTCACCGCCGTGTTCGGCCTGATCGTCGCCGTGCTCGACACCGTGGCCCTCGCGATCATGGGGATCCCCCTGGTCATTCTCTGGGGGCTGCTCTCCTTCATCACGAACTTCATCCCGAACATCGGCTTCATCATCGGGCTCGTGCCCCCCGCCCTCCTCGGGCTGCTGGTCGGCGGGTGGCAACTGATGGCGGCCGTGATCGTCGTCTACATCGTCCTCAACGCGGTCGTCCAGTCGCTCATCCAGCCGCGGTTCACCGGCGACGCGGTGGGGTTGTCGGCGGTGGTGACCTTCGTGGCGCTGCTGTTCTGGGCGTGGGTCCTCGGCCCCCTCGGTGCCCTGCTCGCCATCCCGGCCACGCTGTTGGTCAAGGCCGTGCTCGTCGACTGCGACCCCGGGGCCCGCTGGGTCGAGGCCCTCATCGGCTCCGCCAGCCCTCCGGGCGCCGGACGAGGCGCCGGGGACACCCCGAGCGAGGGGAGCGGGGCGAGGGTCGAGAGTGAGGCGGACGCGGTGTTCACACCCGTTCCCGGGCCCACCCTCGCCGCGGCGGACACGACGGTGAGCACCCCCCGATGAAGGGCGGGCACGGGGGAGATCACGCCTCGGTTGCGACCGCGGGGAACGCCGGTGACCTCGGCCCCCGCGCGCGGGCACATCTCCGCTCGGCCCTGATCGGCTCGATCTTCGCGATGTCCGTCCTCGCCTACCTGGGTGACGAGGCCACGAGCACGGCGAAGGCGGTCCTCACCGTTGCCGGGACCGGAATCGTCGTCGCCTTCGGCGAGGCCTACGCCGGCCTGCTGTCGGCCGCGCTGGCCTCTGCTCAGAAGCTCCCGGCGGCGGAGATCCGGGAGGAACTGGGCGTCTGTGCGACCACCGCCGCACCTGGTCTCCTGGCCGGCGCCTTCCTCCTCCTCGCGGATCTGATCGGTCTCACGACGCGGACAGCCATCAACGGTGCGCTGTGGCTCGGTGTCCTGACCCTGACCCTCTGCAGCGTCGTCGAAGCTCGAGGCTCGCGCCGATCCCTCCTCGTCCGATGGGGCTCGGTCGCGGCCTCGGTCGTGCTGGGGGTCGGCATCATCGTCCTCAAGGCCCAGCTCCACTGACGCGGCATTGCCGTCCGCCCCGTCGGCGTCGGAGGGTCTGGACATGGGAGCCGACCCGCCGCCCGTCGTCCGACCCGTATCCTTCACCTCCGAGGGCGTGGTCTGCCGCGGGCGCCTGTACCGCCCGGCCGCGGAGACCCTGCGCCCTGCGTGGTCCTGGCGCACGGCTTCTCCGGGACGATGGACTGGATCCTCCCGGCCTTCGCCGAGCGCTTCGCGGCCGGTGGGCTCGCGGTGCTGACCTTCGACTACCGGCACTTCGGCGAGAGCGAGGGGCACCCCCGCCAGCTGGTCGACAGCACGCGACAGCGCGCCGACCTGCGCCGGGCCGTGGAGCTCGCCCGGGCCCTCCCCGAGGTGGACGGGCAGCGGATCGCGCTGTGGGGGTCCTCGCTGGGCGGCAGCCACGTCGTCGAGCTGGCCGCGACCGACCCCACGGTCACGGCGGTCGTCGCGAACGTGCCGGCCCTCGACGTCTGGCGTGGCGGCGGGAGCCTGCGGCAGGAGATGGCGCAGCGCGGGCTGCGTCGCGGGAAGGTGGTGCGTGCCACGATCCGCCTCCTCGGTGCCGCCCTGGTCGACGAGGTGCGCGGACGCCTGGGTCGTGCCCCGCGCTACATCGCGGTCTACGGGCCGATGGACCGGGCGGTGTTCAGCGACCCGGCCGTGGGGGAGCGGTTCCGCGAGCTCGAGACGAACAGCGCCACCTGGGAGAACCGCGTAACCCCGCGCTTCCTGTTCCACGCCCCGCGATACCGGTCGGGGACCATGGAGCGCATCCGGGCCCCGGTGCTCGTCACGCTGGCCCGCGACGACACGGAGGTCGGCTGGCGGTTCGTCGCCGACCGCGCGACCCGCGCGCCGCGCGGGCAGGTGACGATCTTCCCCGTCGGCCACTTCGACGTGTACCACGGCGTCACGTTCGACGAGGTCGCCGGCGAGCACCTCGCCTTCCTGCGCCGGCACCTCGGGGTCGGCCGGACGTGACGCCGGAGTGCGACATCCGCCGGGGGCAGCCGCAGCGCGGTCGGGATCGTGCCCGTCCACCGGGCGAGAGCGATTGACCCTGCGGGCCGCGCCGCCGTGAGCCCGGAGCCGCAGGACGCGCGGGCCGTTCGCCCGGGGCCGCCGGGACGTCCCGCCCTGCCCCGACATGCCCGCCGCCCCCCACGGTGTGCAGGTCGCCGGAGGGGCGGCGCACCGACGGGGGGTCCCGATGAGCGGCCGCGCGCAGGAGGCATCGTCCCGGTTCGGGTTCGCGGCCCGCGTCGAGAACCTCGTGGACCGGCACTCGGTCCGCGTGGGCGCGTGGCTCCTGCGGCGGACCCGGGGTCGGATCGTCCGGTTGTGGCGCCGGCGGGCCCTCGTGCTGACGACGCGGGGCCGGCGCTCCGGGCTGCCGCGCACCGTGGTGGTCCAGTACTTCCCCGACGGGGCCGACATGGTCGTCGTCGCGGCCAACAGCGGGATGCCGACCCACCCGGCGTGGTATCTCAACCTCCTCGACGACCCGGCCGCGGTCGCCGAGGTCGAGGGCCGCACGGTGCCGGTCCGCGCCGTCCCGATGACCCGCGACGAGGCCACCGCGTGGTGGCCACGCGTGCTGGAGACGGCCCCGGACTACGCCCGCTACCCCCGCCGCACGGACCGTCCGCTCCCGCTCGTCCGGCTGGTCCCCGAGCACGAGGGTCCCCGTGAGACGTAGGCGTCCCACCGTGCCGCGGTGGGCTGCCGGTGGCCTGGCGGTGCTGTGGTTCGCCGCCACCGTTCTCGGCCTGGTCGCGCTGCCGGCCTTCGCGGTGGTGGTGGTCCTCGGGCTGCTCGTGGTGCTCACGGTCGAGCCCGACACCCGCCACCCTCACCGCGGCGTCGCCGCGACCCCGCGCAACGCCGTCCTCGCGGTGCTCGTGACCGCGGCGTTCGTCCCGGTCGCCCTCGGAGCCGATGCCCTGCTCGGCCGGGTCCCGTTCGAGAGCGCTCCCCTCGTCCTCGGCACCCTCGCCGCGGTGTGCGTGGCACTCCCGCGCCTGGCCCAGACACGGGAGTTCCCGACGCCGGCCGTGGTCGGCCACCGCGAGCTGATCCTCGGGGTCACCGGTCTCGTCGCCGGGACCCGCGCCTACCAGGCGGGCGAGGCGGCCATCGCCCTGGTCGTGTTCGCCGTCGTCCTGCCCGTCGTCATGGTCGTTCGCCGGGTCCGTCTGGGCGCGTGCCCCCCTCGTCGGCTGGGAAGCCGGCCCCGGGGTCTCCAGGCCGCGAACCTCTGGCTCTTCCTCACGGTCCTGGCCGTCGCGGGACTCCCCGGGACGTTCTTCGTCTGGCGCTCCTACCTCCCCGGTGCCGCGCCGTTCGTCGCCGCGGCGTTCTGGGTGGGCCTGGCCGCGGCCGCGGTCCTCGTCGCCTTCCCCCGTCCCCGCATCTCCCTCACGACCAACCTGCTGGCCCTCCTCGGGACGGCCGTCCTCGTCGCGCAGCTCGTCGGCACCGTCGGCCCACCACGCGATCCGGTCGCGATCGGCCTCCCGCACACCGGCCGGTGGGAGGCCGTCTCGGCGGGCCGCAGCGCCCTGGTCAACAACCACTGGACGCTCGCCGTCCAGCGTGACGCCGTCGACTTCGTCGAGATCGTCGACGGCAGGACCTTCCGCGGCGACGGTCGCCGTCTGGAGGACTTCGTCATCTACGGGCAGCCGGTGCTCGCCGTCGCGGACGGGCGCATCACCGAGGCCGTGGACGGTCTGCCCGACCTGCCCGTCGGCGGGTACACCCGGCGCGACATGGCCGGCAACCACCTCGTCCTCGACATCGGTGGTGGTCACCACGTCCTCTACGGCCACCTGCAGCAGGGCAGCGTCCGGGTCCGCGTCGGCGAGGAGGTGCGGCGCGGCGAGGTGATCGGCCGGGTCGGTGACTCCGGCAACTCCGGCGAGCCGCACCTGCACCTCCAGGTGCAGAACAGGCCGACCTTCGACGTCGAGGACCGGAGCATCCGCACCTCCCCGATGCTCTTCGTCGACGCCACCGTCGCCGACCCCCGGCGCGGCGACGTCGTGGCTCCGGCCCGAGCGGCGCGGTGATCCATCGCGGGCCGGGGGGCGTCGCCTCAGGGTCCGCCGCGCGAGCTGCTCGACCGGCCGCGCCGGCGGCGAGGCGTGGCGGAGCGGGGCGGCGCGGCGCGCATGTGGTCGCGCACCGGTTCCAGCAGGCCGGCGAGGGCGCGGGCGTCGTCGCGCGAGAGCGGCTCGAAGAGCATCTGGCTCACGACCTGCTCGTGGCCCGGGAGCACCTGCGCGATGAGCGCGCGTCCGGCATCGGTGACGGTGACGGTGGTGCTGCGCTCGTCGTGCGGGGACGGGCTGCGCGTGACCAGGCCCGCCTTCGCGAGCAGCCCGGCCTGGTAGGTCAGGCCGCTGCGGCTGTGGACGATGGCGTCGGCCAGGTCGGTCATGCGGTGGCTGCCCGTGGGTGACCGGCTGAGACGCATCAGGACCTGGAACTGCACGAAGGTCAGGTCGCCGTCCTCGCGCAGCTGCTGCTCGATCGCGTGCCGGAGCAGGTCGGACACCTCGATCAGCGCGAAGTAGGCGCCGAGCTGGACCGGGTCGACGGCGTGCGGGGGATCGGGCATCGCACGAGTCTACTTGCTTCGAATTCGAAGCAGGGTTAATGTCGGTGGTCGGTGCTTCGAGTTCGAAGCACTGGTCGACTCCAGGAGGCTCCGCGATGAAGGCAGTGCGTTTCCACGAGTACGGCGGACCCGACGTCCTCCGGTACGAGGACGTGGAGCGGCCCGTCCCCGGTGCCGGGCAGGTGCGGGTGCGCGTCGCGGGCTCGGCGTTCAACCTCGTCGACGACGGCATCCGCGGCGGCTACCTGCAGGGCCCCTTTCCCGTCTCCCTGCCGCACACCCCCGGCGTCGAGGTCGCCGGGACGATCGACGCCCTGGGCGAGGGCGTGGCTGACGGCGCGGACGGCCTGCGGGTCGGGGACGACGTCGTCGGCTTCCTCCCGATCGTGCCCGACGGCGCCGCCGCGGAGTACGTCGTCGCGCCGGCCGAGGTCCTGACGGCGGCGCCACGCAGCATCCCGCTCGCCGATGCCGCCGCGTTGCCGATGGTGGGTCTCACCGCCTGGCAGGCGTTGTTCGACGACGCGAAGCTGACCGCCGGACAGCGCGTGCTGATCAACGGTGCGGGCGGCGGGGTCGGCGGCTACGCGGTACAGCTCGCGAGGCACGCCGGGGCCCACGTCATCGCCACGGCCGGCCCGCGCAGCAGCCAACGCCTGCGAACGCGGGGCGCCGACGAGGTCGTCGACCACACCACCACCGCGGTCACGGCGGCGGTCGGGGAGCCGGTCGACGTCCTGCTCAACCTCGCCTCGATCACCCCGGAGCAGCTCGGTGCGCTCGTCGACCTGGTCCGCGACGGCGGCGTCGCCGTGAACACGGTGCCCCGCACGCCCGTTCCCGCCGACGAGGCGCGCGGCGTGCGTGCCGTCGACGTCTTCGTCCGCAGCGACACCGAGCAGCTGGCGCGGCTGGTGGCGATGGTGGACCGCGGCGAGCTGCGGGTCGACGTCGACCGGCGCGTACCGCTGGCGGAGCTGCCCGAGGTGCACGCCGAGGCGGCCGCGGGCACGTTGCGCGGCAAGGTCGTCGTCCTCTCCACGGCCGCCTGGCGCCCCGTCACCCCGCCAGGTACGCCAGGCCGACCGTGGCGAGGTAGATCCCGGGGATGAGCATGCCCTCGAAGCCGACGCCCTTGCGGTCGCGGACCACGAGGGCGCCGGCGAGGACGGCGATCATCAGCGAGGTCCCGCCGAGGAGCACCAGGCTCTGGTCGCCGGCGTCGCGGTACACGGGGCCGTCGAGGTAGAAGAGGTCGGCCACCGCGATCATGAGGGTGTCGAAGGTGTTGCCGCCGATGATGTTGCCGACCCCGAGGGTCAGGGCTCCCATCCGGACGGCGGTGATGAGCACGATCAGCTCGGGCAGCGACGTGATCGCGGTCGTGAGGGTGAAGCCGACCACCCCGCTCGGCAGGCCCGTCGCCGCCACGACGCCCAGCCCGCCCCGTCCGATGGCCCACCCGGCCACGCCGACCACGAGCCCGAGCCCCGCGAGGGCCAGCCAGAGACGGGAGAGCGGCTGCTCGCTGGCCGGCTCTTGCTCCTCCTCCGTCTCGGTGGCCGACGTCCGGACCGGCTGCCACATCGGCTGCTTCTGCATGGTGCGCAACAGGTGCAGCCCGTAGGCGTAGGCCACGGGGATCAGCAGGGTCACCGGGTGGATCCACCCCCACCTCAGGTCGGGGGTGGCGTAGGCGATGACGGGCACGGCGAGCAGTGCCATCAGGATGACGGCCTGCAGGAGGTTCTGCAGTGACGCCGCCGCGTGCTCCAGGTTGGCCCGCTTGTAGACGAGGTCCGCGATGGCCAGCCACACCGTCTGCACGGCGACTCCACCGATCGGGTTGGCCAGCCCGAACGCGGGGTCGCCGCCGAGCGAGCCGGTGACGGTGGTGACGATCCCCGGCAGCGAGGTGACCGCGCCGAGCAGCAGCGCGCCGCCGATCGCGTCACCGAGCCCGGTGCGCTCGGCCAGGGAGTCCGCGACACGCGTCAACCGCACCCCGGCGACGACGATGACGGCCGCCGCGGCCGCGAGGACGGCGAGGCTGATCCAGAGTGGCCAAGGCGAACCGGACATCGCGGACGCCTACCCGGCCGCCCGTCGGATCAACACCACGAGGGTCGGGCACGACCGGTGGCAGCGGCGGTCCTCCGGGTCGGGGCCGACGAGCGCCGTCAGGGCGCGGGCTCGTCCACCGGGTCGACCGGCACCGGGGACTCGGTGACGTCCCCGAGGTCGACGTCGGCCACCGAGGCGCTGATCGCGGTGGCGGCCGCCGACAGGGGTGAGAGTGCGTCGGCGAGTCGTGGGGCGGTCAGGGGCGCGAGGACACCGAGGGCGGCGACCACGCCGGAGGGTCCGGTGATCGGCATCGCCACCGACCACACGCCCTGTCGGTGCTCCTGAGCGCTCTGCGCGTAGCCCGAGGTGAGGATCGCGTCCAACTGGCGGCGGATCGTCCCGGGATCGGTGATCGTCCAGGGCGTGTACCGGGCCGGCGAGCGGAGCGCCTCGTCGCGCACCGCGGGCGGGCTGTGGGCGAGCAGCACCTTGCCGACCGCGGTGCAGTGCAGAGCCGTGTGACCGCCGGGCCGGTGCCGGGTGGGTTGGGTGCGCGAGCTCGCCAGGCGCTCGACGACCAGTGCCCTGTCCCCGTCGAGCACCGCCAGGTGGACGGTGCGGCCGGTGGTGATGACCAGGTCCTGGAGGTGGGGGAGCGCCGCTTCGCGCAGCGACGCGGGCGGGGCGAGCAAGCCGAGCTGCCAGACCCTCGCCCCGATCTCGTAACGGCTGTCGGGCCTCCGGCTCAGGAGACGCGCCGCACACAGCTCACCGACCAGGCGGTGCGCCGTCGCGACCGGCAGGCCCGCTCGGCGCGCGATGTGGGAGAGCGTCAGGGTGCGGTGGCCACCGTCGAACGCGTCGAGGACGGAGAGGGCACGTGACGTCGCCGACCGGCCGGGCGCGGTGCGCGCCGGTGGCCGCCGTTCGCGGGGCACGGCGCGATGCTAGGAACGCTTTCCGTGCGATGGAAGGGGTGAGTTGCCTCACCCGGGGAGCTGGACGACGGTCTCGCCTGTGCCGCCGCGGCTCCCAGGCGCCGGGACCCACGTCCTCGCCTGGCCCACGAGCAGAGGAGCCCCATGTCCCAGCCGTCCGGCGAGCGAGCCTTCCCGCTGCCGTCCCAGATCGACGCCGTCCCGGGCGCCGAGGGCTGGGAGGAGATGTACCCGTACTTCTCCCGCTTCCAGCCCGAGGACGACCAGCGGTTCTGGTTCTACAACTCGATGCACTTCCCGGAGGTGGTCCCCGCCTTCGACGGCCTGACCTCCGAGATCCCCTACACGGCGATCGGGGCGAACACGGCGCGGTTGTTCAGCTTCCCGACGACGCTGGGGATCGAGTACCGGATCCTCAACGGGCGGGTCTACATCACGGCCAACCCGGTGACCGACGCCGGGAAGATCGAGGAGCGACTCGCCCACTTCCAGGAACGCGCCGGCCACTACTACGCGAACTGGGACCGGCTCTACGACGGGTGGCAGGGACGGATCGAGGCGCTGATCGCCGAGATCGAGGCGGTCGAGGTGCCGCGGCTCGGGGAGCTCGACGATCTGTCCGTGGTGATGGAGTCACGCGGGTACGCGAGCAACCACCTGCTGCGGGAGAACTTCCACCGCTGCATCGACCTCTACTCGAAGATGTGGCACCACCACACCGAGTTCCTCATGCTCGGCTACGGGGCCTACGTCGTCTTCTTCGACTTCTGTCGCCAGGCCTTCCCCGAGATCGGCGACCAGACGGTGGCCCGGATGGTCGCCGGCATGGACGTCACGATGTACCGCCCGGACGACGAGCTGAAGAAGCTCGCCGCGCTGGCCGTCGAGCTCGACCTCGCCGATCTGTTCGTCGAGGGCAACGAGCCGGACAAGGTGCTCAGCGGGCTGGCGGGGCGCGGGGACGCCGGCCGCCGGTGGTTGGCGGCACTCGAGGAGGCCAAGGACCCGTGGTTCAACGTCTCGGTCGGTGACGGCTTCTACCACCACCACCTGTCGTGGGCCGACGACCTCACGGTGCCGTTCGCCGCACTGCCGCGCTACGTCGAGCAGGTCCGGGCCGGCGAGGACCTCACCCGCCCGACGGATCGGCTGGCGCAGGAGCGGGAGCGGATCGCCGACGAGTACCGCGCCCTGCTCGGCTCCGACGACGAGAAGGCCGCGTTCGACCAGATGCTCGGGCTGTGCCGCCAGGTGTTCCCCTACATCGAGTCCCACAAGTTCTACTGCGAGCACTGGTTCACCACGCGGTTCTTCCAGAGGATCCGGGCCTTCGGCGCATTGCTCGCCGACCGCGGCGTGCTCGCCGAGGCCGACGACGTTTTCCACCTGCGCCACCCCGAGGTCGAGGACGCCCTGGCCGACGTGCAGCTGGCCTGGGCGTCGGGCGGGAAGGAGCTCGGTGCCCGGCACTGGCAGCCGATCGTCGCCCGCCGCAAGGAGATCGTCGAGGCCCTGTCGCGCTGGTCGCCGCCGCCCGCTCTGGGGCCGGTGCCCGACTCGATGAACGATCCCGCCGTACAGATGCTGTGGGGCGTCACCGACGAGACCATCACGACCTGGCTCGGTGGCGAGGAGCTCGACGAGCACACCGTCCGCGGGTACGCCGCGTCTCCGGGGGTGGTCGAGGGTGTCGCCCGTGTCCTGATGAGCGTCAACGACATCGGTTCGATCCGGGAGGGCGAGGTCCTCGTCTGCCCGGTGACCGCCCCGAGCTGGGGCCCGGTGTTCGGCAAGATCGCCGCCGCGGTGTCCGACATCGGGGGCTCGATGTCGCACGCGGCGATCGTGGCCCGCGAGTACGGCATGCCGGCCGTCGTGGGCACCGGCCAGGCGACCGCCAAGATCCGGACCGGCGATCGCCTGCGGGTCGACGGCGACCGCGGCGTCGTCACCATCCTCCGATGACGGGGATCGACGTGGCCGCCCCTCCTCCCGTGCTGCGCTTCGCCGACGTCGGCCGCGACGACGTCCCCGCCGCGGGCGGCAAGGGCGCGAGTCTCGGGGAACTGATGCGAGCCGGGATCCGCGTCCCGGACGGCTTCGTGGTGACCACGGCGGCCTTCCGCTCCGCGGTCGCTGCGCTCGACCTGGGCTCCCGGGTGGCGGCCCTGGACCCGGCGGACGCCGCCGCGGTCACCGCCGCGTGCGGTGAGATGCGCTCGATCGTCGAGTCGGCGCCGCTGCCCCCCGAGGTGGCCGACGCGGTCGTCGCCGGCTACCACCGGCTGGCCGCCGAACGCGGTGCCGAGGACCTGCCGGTGGCCGTGCGCTCGAGCGCGACCAGCGAGGACGGCGCCGAGGACAGCTTCGCCGGGTTGCAGGACACCTACCTGTGGGTGCGCGGCGCCGACGCGGTGCTGCGCGACGTGCGCCGGTGCTGGGCGAGCCTCTACAGCGTCGAGTCGGTCACCTACCGGCGGCGCCGCGGCATCGCCGAGACCGACCTCGCCATGGCCGTCGTCGTCCAGGAGATGGTCGGTGCGCGCAGTTCCGGGGTGATGTTCACCCGCAGTCCGCTCACCGGCGACCGGTCGGTGGTCGCCATCGACGCGAGCTGGGGCCTCGGCTCCGCCGTGGTCAGTGGCGACGTCACCCCCGACTCCTTCGTGGCCAGCAAGATCACCGGTGAGATCACCCGGCGGACCGTCTCGACCAAGTCACGCTGGCACCAGCCCGACCCCCACGGGGCCGGGGTGGTGGAGGGCGAGGTGCCGGAGAACCTGCGCGACGTCCCGTCGATCAGCGACGCGGAGATCGTCGAGCTGATCGCGATCGCCCGCAGGGTCGAGGCGCACTACGGCTGCCCGCAGGACATCGAGTGGGCGGTGTCGCGGACCGCTCCGGCCGGGGAGAGCATCGTCCTGCTGCAGAGTCGCCCCGAGACGGTGTGGGCGGGGAAGGACGCCGCGGCGTCCCCGCAGAAGGTGGCCGCGCCGGCGGCTCGCGCCTTCGACCACGTGTTCCACGCGCTGGGCGGCAAGCGCCGGGCGGAGGGCTGAGCACGTGGATCTCACCCCGGACGACATCCGCGACGTCCTGCGTGCGGTCGACTCCAGCGGCCTGGACGAACTGCACCTCGAGCTGGCGGACCTCACCCTGACGGTGCGCCGGGAGGGCGCGGCGGGCTGGACCGCGGAGCACCAGGTGCTCCGCCACCCGACCGTCGAGCGCGCCGGCGAGCCCGCGGTCACCGCCGCACCCGAGAGCCCGGGCGCCGAGGTGCCCGAGGGCATGGTGGCGGTGCACCCACCGTTGCTGGGGACCTTCTACCGCGCGCCGAAGCCGGGCGCGCCCCCCTTCGTCGACGTCGGCGACGAGGTCGACGACCAGACCGTCATCGGGATCGTCGAGACCATGAAGATGATGACGCCGGTGCACGCCGGCGTCCGCGGCAGGGTGATCGAGTTCCGGACGGGCAACGGCGAGTTCGCCGACACCGACGCCGTGCTCCTGCTGGTGGAGCCCGCGCCGGGCACGAACGGTGGGGCCGCAGCGCAACAGGTGGAGCGATGAGGATCCGCCGCCTGCTCGTCGCCAACCGGGGCGAGATCGCCGCGCGCGTGATCCGGACCTGCACCCGCCTCGGCATCGAGTCGGTGCTCGCGGCCTCCGAGGTCGACCTCGACTCCCTGCCGGCCCGGATGGCCGACCGCGTGGTCCGCCTCGGTCCGGCACCGGCCGCCGAGTCCTACCTCGACCCCGCCGCGGTGGTCCGTGCGGCGCTGGCGGTCGGCGCGGACGCGGTGCACCCCGGTTACGGCTTCCTCTCGGAGAACCCCGCTCTCGCGGAGGCCTGTACGGACGCGGGGCTCCTCTTCGTCGGGCCGACCGTCGAGTCGTTGCACGCGGTCGGCGACAAGCTGACCGCGCGGTCGCACGCCCTCGCCGCCGGACTGCGGGTCGTCCCCGGCGGCGAGGCCGTCGACGTGGCGGCCGCGCAGGCGGTGGCCGCCGAGGTCGGCTACCCACTGCTCGTCAAGGCCGTCGGTGGGGGCGGCGGGCGCGGGATGAAGCTCGTCGGGTCCGCCGAGGAGCTCCCGAGCACCCTCGACGTCGCGATCTCCGAGGCGGCCGCGGCCTTCGGTGATCCCCGTGTCTACCTCGAGCGCTACGTCGCCTCCGGCCGCCACGTCGAGGTGCAGGTGCTCGGCGACGGCGTGTCCGCGATCGCCCTGGGCGACCGCGACTGCTCGGTGCAGCGTCGCTACCAGAAGCTGGTCGAGGAGGCCCCGGCGCCGCGGCTCTCCGAGGAGGTCCACGCGGCGATGGCCAGCGCGGCGCGCGCCCTGGCGGTCCACCTCGGCTACCGCGGCCTGGGCACGGTCGAGCTGCTCTACGACCAGGAACGACAGACCTTCTACTTCCTGGAGATGAACGCCCGCATCCAGGTCGAGCACCCGGTCACCGAGATGATCACCGGGCTGGACCTGGTCGCCGAGCAGCTCGCCGTGGCCGAGGGCCTGCCGCTCCGTCTGCGGCAGGACGACGTCGTCCTGACCGGTCACGCGGTGGAGTGCCGGATCAACGCCGAGGACTGGGCGCAGGACTTCCGTCCCTCGCCCGGTCGCATCGACCGCGTCCTCCTGCCCATCGGTGACGGCATCCGCGTCGACGCCGGAGTCCAGGCCGGCTCCGTCGTACCGCCGCACTACGACTCGCTGCTGGCCAAGCTGATCGTGCACGGCGTCGACCGCGCCGACGCGCTGGCCCGGGCCCGTGCGGCGCTGGACCTGCTGCGCATCGAGGGGGTCACGACGACCGCGCCGCTGCACCGGGCGCTGCTCGACGATCCCCTGTTCACCGCCGGCGGGGTGGACACCGCCTTCTTCGACCGGTTCCTGCAGGGTCGTCGACGCGCACCGGCGGAGGTGTCCTGATGGCCGACGTCGGACTCGTCGACGTCTCGTTGCGCGACGGCAACCAGAGTCTGTGGGGCGCTGCCGGTCTGCGCAGCGCCCACGTGCTGCAGGTGGCGCCGCTCCTCGAGAGGGTCGGCTTCCGGGCGCTGGACTACAGCTCCAGCACCGCGATGGGGATGCTGGTGCGCACCCACCGTGAGGACCCGTGGGAGCTGTTCCGCCGCACCCGCGCGCTCATGCCGGGAACGAAGCTCCAGTTCATCGGCACCGGCTTCCGCTTCATCAGCTGGCAGAACTCCCACCCCGACACCATGCAGCTGGTCTACGACAGGCTCGTCGCCAACGGCATCGACCGGGTCGTCGTCCTCGACCCCATGCACGACATGGACGCCGCCCGGGCCACGGCCCGGCGCCTCAAGAAGGCCGGCATCGACGAGGTGGTCGGCGCGCTGACCTTCACGATCAGCGCCGTGCACGACGACGCGTTCTACGCCGACGTCGCCCGCCAGATGCGCGACTGCCCCGACATCGACCGCGTCTACGTCAAGGATCCCGCCGGGATCCTCACCGCCGAACGGGCCCGCACCCTCCTGCCGGCGGTCACGGCGGAGCTCGGCGGGACCGCGCTCGAGCTGCACTCCCACGCCACCATCGGCCTCTCGCCGCAGACCTACTCGATCGCACCCGAGCTGGGCGTCGAGGTCGTCCAGACCGGCTGTGGTGCGGCGGGCAACGGCTCCTCACTGCCGGAGGCACGCCGCACCGTGACCAACCTGCGGGAGATGGGCCACCGGATCGACATCGACGACCGCGCCCTCGGCCTGGCCTGCGGCTTCTTCGACCGGTTGACGGTCGCCGAGGAGCTCCCCGCGGGACGGCCCCAGGACTTCGACGCCGCCTTCCTGCACCACCAGATCGCCGGCGGCGTGATGACCACGACCCGCCGACAGCTGCGCGAGATCGGGATGGAGGACCGCTTCGCGAGCCTGATCGACGAGGTCGGGCGCGTCCGCGCGGAACTCGGTCACCCGATCATGGTCACCCCCTTCCCGCAGATGGTGGTCTCGCAGGCTCTCTTCAACCTCATGGGCGAGCGGTACGGGAACGTGCCGGACCAGGTCATCCGGTACGCGCTCGGCAGCTTCGGACGGCCCACCACGCCCATCGAGCCCGACGTCCTCGACCGGATCCTCGGTCGCCCGCGGGCCCGCGAACTGCAGGCCGAGCCGCCGCCGCCGTCGCCGGAAGAGCTGCGCCGGCAGTTCGGCGCCGCGATGAGCGACGAGGAGCTGCTGCTGCGGGCCCACATGCCCGCGGAACAGGTCGACGCCATGGTCGCCACCGGTCCGGCGGCGCAGCACTACAACCCTGATCTGGCCCCGGTGCTCGGCCTCCTCCGCGAACTGGGCGACCGCCCGTCCGTCCACGACCTGTCGATCACCAAGGCCGACCTGCGCCTGTCCGTCCACCGCCGCGCGGAGGAGGCCGGCCATGGCTGAACCCGACGGCGCCGTCCTCGACCGGCTGCACGCGGCGCGCGGGTTCGTGCTCGACATGGACGGGACCCTGGTCCTCGGTGACCGCAACAACCGGGGGATCCGGGCCCTGCCCGGCGCGGTCGAGCTCGTCCGGGCCCTGATCGACCGGGGCACGCCGTTCTGCGTGTTCACCAACGGCACGGTGAAGACCCCGGAGGAGTGCGCCCACGCCCTGCAGGACGCCGGTCTCCCGGTGCCCGACGACGCCGCACTCACCCCGGCCAGCGCCGCTGTCGAGGTCTTCCGGCGTCGGGGGCACCGACGGGTCATGGTCCTCGGTGGCAAGGGCGTCACCGAACCGCTCGAGGCCGCGGGCATCGAAGCGCTCCCGCCCCTGCGCGGAACGACCGCGGACGCGGTCTTCGCCGGCTGGTACCGGGAGGAGCTCACCTTCGAGGCGCTGGAGGCCGCGTGCTTCGCGGTGCTCGAGGGGGCGAAGGTCTACAGCGCCTCCCAGTCGCCCTTCTTCGCCACCGCGGAGGGACGCACGCTGGGGTCGTCGCGCGCCATCAGCGCCGTGCTCCGCGACGTCACCCGCGCGCGCGTCACCGTCGTCGGGAAGCCGGCGCTGCAGGCGCTGCGGACCTCGGCGCGGCACCTCGGCGTCCCCGCCGCCGAGCTGGCGGTCGTCGGTGACGACCCCGGTCTGGAGGTGCCCATGGCGCACAAGGGTCGTGCGCTGGCCGTCGCGGTCCACACCGGGATCGGCGACGCGGAGTCGTTCGTCCACGTGCCCGAGGACGTCCGCCCGCACCTGGATCTCGCCGACGTCGGGATCCTGGCCGAACTCCTGTCCGGTGGATGACGCACCGAGCGGGATACGCGGTCTGCGGCGGCGGTCGGACGCCGCCGGCTCGTGTCAGGCGGGGACGGTGAGGGACCGCCGGCCCGTGCGGCGCAGGCGCAGCGCACCGACCCCCCGGCAGACGAGGTAGATCACGAACCCGATCGTCGTGATGTAGGGGCTGATGGGCAGGCCCGGGGAGAGCGACAGGACGATCCCGCCGAGCACGGCGACCTCGGCGAACACCACCGAGAGCACGGTCGCCGCGACGGGGTTCGCGGTGACCGCCGTCGCCGCGGCCGCCGGTGTGACGAGCAGCGCGAGGACGAGGAGGGCTCCCACGATCTGGATCCCCAGACCCGTGGTGGTGCCCAGCATGAGGGCGAAGGCGATGGCGAGGGTGCGGGTGGGCACGCCGCGGGCCGTCGCCATCTCCGGGTCGAGGCTCGCGAACAGCAGCGGGCGGTAGAGGGCGACCAGGGCCGCGGCCACCACCACGCCGACGATCGCCAGCACGGCGACCTGTTCGCTGTCGACGCCGACGATCTGGCCCACCAGCAGGCTGAACTTGTTCGACGTCCGCCCTGTGTACAGGGACTGGAACAGCACGCCGAGGCCCAGCCCGAAGGCCAGCACCACGCCGATCACGGTGTCGTTCTCGCGACGCTTCGCCGACATGGTGGCGAAGACGACCGCGACCACCACGCCGCCGATGAGCGCCCCGACCCCCACGAACGCCGTGCCGGCGACGAGGAGGGCTGCCGCCGCGCCGGCGAAGGACAGCTCGCTGACCCCGTGCACGGCGAAGGCCATGCCCCGTCCGACGACCAGCGGACCGAGGAGTCCGGCGAGCAGGGCGAGCACGGCGCCGGCCGCCAGGGCCGTCTGGACGAAGGGCTGCTCGAGCAGGAACGCGGTCTGGGACAGGTCGAGGACGTCGTCCACGATGCGGTGCCTCCGGGCGGATCAGGACGCGTGCGTCGGCGCCGGCATCAGGACGTCGTCGGCCGCGCCGGTGTGGTGCACCACGGAGTCCTCGTGCCCGACGACGAGGATGCGGTCGCGTACGCGGACGACGTCGACCGGGGCCTGGTAGAGCTCCGAGAGCGTCTCCGAGGTCATGACCTCGTCGGGGGTGCCGATGCGGAACCGGCCGTCGACCAGGTAGAGGACGCGGTCGACCACCGGCAGGACCGGGTTGATCTCGTGGGTCACGAACAGCACGGCCGTGCCGTGGTCGCGGCGGCGACGGTCCAGCAGGTCGACGACGACGCCCTGGTGGGCGAGGTCCAGGGACAGCAGCGGCTCGTCGCACAGGAGGAGGTCCGGGTCGCCGACCAACGCCTGGGCGACGCGCAGGCGCTGCTGCTCGCCGCCCGAGAGGCGCCCGACCGGCGCGTCGGCCCACGCGTCCGCGCCGACCTGGTGCAGGGCGTCGTCGATGCGCGCGCGACGTTCCCGGCGTCGCCGGCCGAGCACGGGGCCGAACCGGTGGCCGTCGAGCCCGAGGCCCACGAAGTCGCGGCCGCGCAGCGGGACGTTCGGGTCCAGCGCCTTCTGCTGCGGAACGTAGCCCACCCTGTTCGAGCCCTGCTGCGGGCGCCGGCCCCCGACCTGGGCCTCGCCCGCTGCGAGGGGCAGCAGGCCGAGCAGGACCTGGAGCAGCGTCGTCTTGCCGGAGCCGTTGGGCCCGAGGATCGCGATGAACTCGCCGGCCGGGACGTCGAGGTCGAGGTCGCTCCAGAGCCGACGGGTTCCCCGCTCGACCGCGGCGCCGCGCAACGCGACGGCCGGCGCCGCGGGGGCGGCGCCGGCCGTCGCGTGTCCGGTGGGTGCACCGGTCACTGCGGCGCGCCCACTGCGGAGGCGATGCGCGAGCGCAGGTCGGTGAGCCAGCCCACGTAGTCGCGGCCGGCGGGCAGCGTCTCCCCGACTTCCACGACGGGAATGGTGGCCTGGTTGGCCAGCGTCCGCAGGTTCACGGTGACCGGTGACTCGGTCTGCGGGTTGAAGAACAGCACGTCCACCGCGCGGGAGGTGAGGAGCTGGTTGGTCTCCGCCACGGCGGCGGCCGGCGGGTCGGTCTCCTCCTCGATGGCCTCCGCGAACTCGGGCGGCGTCACATCGGTGATGCCGGCCGCGCGCTCGAGGTAGAACGGCACCGGCTCGCTCGACAGCCCCCGCAGACCCGGCCGGGCCTGGCCGATGGCGGCGAGCTGCTGGTTGATCTGGTCGACCTGACCCGTGAACTCGTTCGCCCGCTGCGTCAGACCCTGGGCCTGGCCGGGGTCGACCTGGCCGAGCCGGTCGGCCACCTGCCGCGCGAAGGCGTTCACCGTCGCCGGGTCGAACCACACGTGCTCGTTCTCCTCGGCCTGGTCCGGGCGCAGCGCAAAGGCCTCGATGGCCTTCTCCCGCGCGCCGGGCGTGGCGTCGAGGGCGCGCTCGACCCACTCGTCGTAGTGCCCGCCGTTGTAGACGATGAGGTCGGCCTGACCGATCGCCGCAGCGTCCGCCGGGGTGGCCTCGTAGGAGTGCGGGTCGGTGTTCGGGTCGGTGATGATCGAGCGGACCTGTGCGGTCTGTCCCGCGATCCGCGAGGCGATGTCGCCCCATACGTTCGTCGAGGCCACCACGTTCAGGGTGCGCGCCGGCGGTGCGGCGTCGCCCGAGGGGGCCGGGGCCGGCGCGGCCGCGCTCGGGGGCGGCGGCTGCTGCCCGCCGGACCCGCACGCGGCCACCAGCCCCAGGGACAGGGCCACCAACGCCGTCAGCCACGTCCGGCGGGCCCGCGGCACGCCTCGACCGGCGCCGCGAACGGCGCTGGGGATCGACATCGAATTCCTCCTCGTCACCTTTGGCGGTGATGGTAACCGTTCCCACTACACGGCGCGTGGCCCAGTGCGGGGTGACCGGTCACATGCAGCCGGGAAGCCGCCCGTCAATCGGTCGCCCGCTGCAGGATGAGGACGTTGTCGGTGACGGTCGCGATCTCGCCGCGCGGGCCGGTGGCCACTCGGCGGGGTATGTCGGCACGGAGGACCGACCACTCCGGTGACGGGAGGTCCAGCTCGGCGGCGACCTCCTGCGGGGTGGGGAAGTGGGTGTCGGGATCCTGGTTCCACGACCAGGGGGCGATCGAGCCGTGGTCGACGACCAGCAGCAGGCCCGCCGGGCGCAGGGCGCGGGCGGCGGTGCGCAGCACGTCGGCGCGGGCGAAGTCGAAGACCGAGTGGAAGTACTGCGCGGAGACCAGGTCGAACGTTCCGGCGGGGAACGTCCGGGGCAGGTCGTGCCGCTCGGCGGTGATCTGCTCGGCGAGCCCGGCCGCCGCGGCGTGCTCGCGCACCCCCGCGACGGCCGCGGCGGCGATGTCGACGGCGGTGACGCGCCATCCGCGCCGGGCCAGCCACACGGCGTCGCCGCCGGCGCCGGTGCCGAGGTCGAGAGCGGTTCCGGGCTCCAACGGTTCGGCCACCTCGGCCAGCACCGGGTTGACCCGCGCACCCCAGGGGATCTCGCGGCGGGTGTAGAGGTCGTCCCAGAACCGTGCGGCGTCGGTCGGCTCGTGCTCGGTGTCCGTCATCGCGTCTCTCCCCGGTGTGGCTGCCTGCCTGGTCGGGGTCACGATCGCCCCCACGGGCGACGAGGGCACGTCCTCGTGCCGTGTCGGCAACCGTGCATGTGTCGGGCCGGGGGCCGTCCCGGCGAGCCGGGGGAGTGCGACGGTCAGGCCGAGGTGTCGGCGGCGGCGCACTCCCGACAGGTGCCGAACACCTCGACGGTGTGGTCGAGGTCGGAGAAGCCGTGCGCCTCGCCGACCTCGCGGGTCCAGCGCTCGATGTCGGTGCCGGCGATCTCCTCGGTGCGGCCGCACGACCGGCAGATGAGGTGGTGGTGGTGCTCGTCGGCCCGGCACATGCGGTACAGCGAGCCGTCCTCGGACGCCACGACGTCCGCCTCGCCCTGGTCGGCGAGCAGGTGGAGCTGCCGGTAGACCGTGGTGAGGCCGATCGGGTCGCCGGCCTGGCGCAGCTGGAGGTGGAGCTCCTGTGCGCTGACGAAGCCGTCGTTGCGCCCGAGCGCCGCGCGGACCGCGGAGTGCTGCCGGGTGGAGCGGATGGGGCCTCGCCCTGACCGGTCGATCCGTGGCGACGTCACGGGTCTCACGGTAGCGAACCCGGCCTGCTCCCGAGGCTGGTCGCCCTGCGGTCGCGGGCGGCGCCGCACGCGCGCGGTCACCCCTGGCGACCCTTCTCCCGGAGCCGGACACGCGAGAGGCCGAAGGCCCGCAGGTGCCCGCGCGGGCGCCCGTCGACGGCGTCGCGGTTGCGGACGCGGGTGGCGCTCGCGTCGCGCGGCTGACGCTGCAGCTCGATGCCTCTCAGACCTTCTCTCCGGCGGCCCGCAGCCGCGCGACGACGGATTCGATGCCGTCCCGGTCGACGGTCTTGATCGCCTTGGTCGACAGCGTCAGCCGCACGTAGCGACCCTCGCCGGGCAGCCAGTAGCGCTTGTCCTGGATGTTCGGGTCGAACCGGCGGTTCGTGCGGACGTGCGAGTGCGAGACGTTCTTGCCGAACCCGGGCTCGCGGCCGGTGAGCTGGCAGCGTCGAGACATCCTCGGCTCCTCCTGTGGGGGCTGCTTCGGGCTGGAGGTGTAGGGCACCAGTGCCATCTCCCGGGCGGTCTTGATCGCCGCGGCGACCTGGCGCTGCTGCTGCCCGGTGAGGCCGGTGACGCGCCGGGAACGGATCTTCCCGCGGTCCGAGATGAAGGTGCGCAGCAGCGACACGTCGGTCCACTCCACGATCTCGATGCCGCGCGCCAGGAGCGGGTTGGCCTTCTTCTTGCGGGCGGAGCCCACGCGCGGAGGGCCGGGCATCAGCGCTCCTCGCGGAACTCGACGTGACGCCGCAAGCGGGGGTCGTACTTGCGCAGGACCAGCCGATTCGGGTCGTTGCGGCGGTTCTTGCGGGTCACGTAGGTCGTGCCCGTCCCTGCTGTCGAGCGCAGCTTGATGATCGGCCGGATGTCGTTGCGCGCCATCGCGCCCTCCCATGGTCGGCTAAGATGACAACGGTTATCGTAACCGACATGCGGCTCGGGCGAGGACCCGGTCCGGCTCGACGACGATCGACTTGGAGGCCTCTCGTGAAGAGCGGCGTGCACCCCGACTACCGCCCCGTCGTCTTCCGCGACTCCAGTACCGGCGACGCGTTCCGCACGCGGTCGACGGTGACTTCGGACCGGACGATCGAGTGGCCGGACGGTCGGCACTATCCCGTCATCGACGTCGAGACCTCGTCGTACTCGCACCCCCTGTGGACCGGTACCGCGCGACCCGTGGAGCGGGGCGGTCAGGTCGAGAAGTTCCAGCGGCGCTACGGCGCGCGCTCCCGCGGCTGACGGGTCTCGAGGACGCGATGGCCGCCACCGACGACCTGTGGGGGATGGTCGACTACGGCCCGTTGGGCGAACGTCTGGCACCGGCGGACCGGCACCTCGTGGAGGTGGCCGCGCCGGGCCCGGATGATCTGTGAGTGTCGCTGCGGTGCTCCGGCAGGGAGGACCACCAGGCTCGGCGTCGGTGACCCTGGCGTGACTCACGGAATGATTTGGCCGCTG
>NZ_QEKW01000023.1 GCF_003096675.1 Actinomycetospora cinnamomea
TCATCGAGAAGATCCGCACCTTCATCGACGGCTGGAACGACCGCTGCCACCCCTTCACGTGGACCAAGACCGCCGAAGAGATCCTGCCCCACGCCGCGCGTCAACGAACTTCAGACGCGCGACACTAGGAGATCTCATACCCGGGGCGGAGCAGCAACTGCGCGCCGATGATGAGGGCGACGATCGCCACGACGAGCCACAGGAGACGCCACAGCACGCCGGGGATCAGGTTCAAGCACCGAGCAGTACGAGCCCTACCTCGACCTTGCCCACCAGTGAGGGGCGATCCAGGTAGGCGGCGTCGAGCTCGAGCTCATAGCGGAGCCCTCTTCGCGTGTGGCCACGTGAACGGCTCCTAGATCCACCGAGCCACCTCGCATCGCCCGCTGACCTGATCGCGTTCCGCCGTACCGGTTCCTCGCCGCCTGGCGAGCTCAGCCAAGGGCGGGCGAGCGCCGTTAGCGCTGGTCAACGGCGTGTAGAACTGGCCTTCACGATCCCGCTGCTCGTGGGCGCCGCCCTGCTCTACGGCAGCGCGGAACACCAGGCGTTCGCTGCGGTCTTCGTGGTGTGGTTCCTCCTCATCGCCGGGGCAATCGGGGGCTTTCAGCATCGCCGCCGGCAAGGGGTCCCCGAAACCCTTCCGCGAAGAACCCTCGGACCTGGACCAGGACCCACCAGCGGTGGCTGCGCACCCACCACTTCGCCCCCCGCGAGCGTGAGCCGCCGGAGGAGGATTCGGTGGGCACACCAGGCAGCAGGCCAAGCGGGTGATCCGCGAGGCCTGAGCTGAGAGCAGGAGCCCGGGTTGTTCCGCACCACCTCCTGCAGCATCGGGTGATGACCGTTGACTCGCGTTGGGCGCTCGCCGGGCTGGTTCGGTTCGTGCTCAGCCGAGGGGGAGCACGTTGTTGTTGAGCCGGAAGAAGTTGTCCGGGTCGTAGGTCGTCTTGATCCGTCGGAGCCGATCGAGGTTGCGGCCGAAGGCGCTGCCGACGCCGGCGTCGAGCGGCTCGTCCGCGATGCTGGTGAAGTTCAGGAAGGGCACCCCGGTGCCGTACGTGGTCATCTGGTCCCACGCCGAGCGGGTCCAAGCGACAGCTGCCCGGTCCTGCGCGGGGTCGGTCCACATGCTGTCGAACGACACCATGAACGGCGCCGAGCGCTCCGGGAACGCCGTCTCCTCGGCGCCCACGTCGTGCACCGCGCCACCGAGCCGGAAGGTGTTGACCAGGCTCATCGGGCCCGGCCGGTCGAGGGCGCGGGCCGCGATCGCGTCGATGGCGTCGTCGGGGAGATGCTCGAGGTACTGCGACTTCCAATACGCCCGCAGCGCGCGGCGAGGGAAGAAGGGGTCGAACGCCGACTGCACCGCTGTGTACGGCATCGGCTGGGACATGTCGAACAGCGGTGAGCCCAGCTCTCGGAGCGGCTGCAGCTCGGCCATCGCGGCGTCGATATCGCTGCCGCAGTGCACCGCGCCGACGATGGCGACGGGACGATCGTGGATGACCTCGGGCATTCCCGGGGCCGCGGGGAAGGTCATGGTGACGATGAAGGTGGTGACCTCGCGGGGAGCATCGAGGGCGTAGTCCCGCCACCGCCGCTCCACCTCACCGAGATCGGCGAGCGGGTAGAACGTTCCGGCGAAGCCGACCATCGGGCCGACGGGGTGCAGGCGGAAGGTGAACGACGTGACGATGCCGAAGTTTCCGCCGCCGCCGCGCAGCGCCCAGAACAGGTCCGGGTTCTCCTCCGCCGACGCCGTGAGCACGCGCCCGTCCGCCGTCACGACCTGGGCCTCGACGAGGTTGTCGCAACTCAGGCCGTACTTCGCGTTCAGGTGGCCGTAGCCACCACCCAGGGTCAGGCCGGCGACGCCGGTCTCGGAGACCCGGCCCAAGGGCACCGCCAGACCGAACGTCTGCGTCTCGCGGTCGACGTCTCCGAGCAGCGCTCCGCCCTGCACGTGCGCCAGCCGCCGGACAGGGTCGACCTGGACGCCTCGCATCGCGGACAGGTCGATGAGCATCCCGTCGCTCACCGTCGACAGTCCGGCCACGGAGTGTCCGCCACCACGGATCCCGACGAGTAGACCGTGGTCGCGCGCAAATGTCACCGCGTCGGCGACGTCTGCCGTGCCGGTGCAGCGGGTGACGAGGGCTGGCCGGTCGGTGAACATGGCGTTCCACGGCGGGCAGGGCTCCGTCGCGTCCTGCGCTCCCTCCTGGGCGAGCACCGCGCCGCGGAAGTGCGCCTGGAGTTCTTGGAGGATGTCCTCCGCCAACTGTTCCTGCGAGCCGTCCGGTCGAATCGCCGTCACCGTCATCGTTCCGTCCCCGATCTCTGGTTCACCGCTTCCGCTCGTCCCTCCCCATATGGAGGATCGAGCCTGGAGGAGGCCGTGACGGTACGCGCGGATCAAGAACAGCAACGCCCCCGATAGGGGTATTGACTGTTTGGAGCGATCAGGCCACAGGATGAAGCAATAACAAAGAGTGACAGGCGCGCACGGCACCGAGCCGTGACGCGGCCAGCTGGACGTCGGTGCGCAGAACCCGCCGGGCCGGTGGGTGCAGCGGTAGCGCGGCGGCAATGACGCAGCGTGTCAGGCCGAGACGAGCGGCTTGTCGGCGAGCACGGAGGCGGCGCCGTCCAACTACGCGCGGCGGTGCGCCCTCGGACCCATTCCTCGAGTGGGCGCACGGCGAGCATCCAACCACCAGCGATCTGCAAGTAGTCCTCTTCCGCGAGCGCGATCGAGCCGGGTTGCTCGCCCTGGGACCGAGCCCGCTTCTGCTCGCTCACGTTCGGGACGGTCCCGAGTGGCGCGGTCCCAGCAGCAGCGGTTGGTCGATGGTCGGAGGGGGAGCTGCTCGGGCCGCTGATCCCGCCGCGAACGCCGGGTACGGCGTGGACGGCCACCGATCGAGAACCGCGCCGCCATCGAGGGCATCCTGTTCGTGCTCAGCACCGGCTGCCGACAGGCCCACGCCGCGACCGTCCACGATGCGCCCACTTGTCGAATTGTCGCCTTCGGGCACCCATCGATTACTCGTGGAAAGTGATCGCGTACCTGCAGAGCATCTATACGGCAGCTGATTGCTCTTGATGGCTGATATGGCTTCCCTCCCTATCTCAGCGGTGAGCACACTGCGTAAGCAGTGCAGTGACCTGGCCTGCAGGGCGGTGAACGAGATGGTCGCGGTATCACGGACGCCGATGCAGCACTCGGAACGCAGGGAGATCGCCCGCGCCTGGGGGGTCGCAGGGCCTGGCCCCGGTGGACTCGGCTCCAGCGCCGGATGGAGGGCCGGCGCCCGCGGCGACGCCGCGTTTCGCGGCTTCTCGGCGACGAGCCACAGCGACGCGGCCGATCACCGAGCAGGGGACCTCCATGGACGCTGACCAGACCGTTACCGCGGCCGCTGTCCCAGCACCGAGCTCACCTGGGCCGGCCGATCAATTCATCGCCCGCTCCGCCTCCGACCTTGTGCACGACGATCGACCACCACAGGGCAGCCGGTGGTGGGGCGGCGTGCCGTGGACCGGCTGGACACGCCAGAGTCGGCTGCGCCGCGACACCTTCGATCGGGCCTACCGGCGCCTGGAGATCCGCACCATCTGGCGACAGGTCGCCCATGACACAGGGCTCGCGCACCGAATATTCTCGCCATCGGGCACCACGTGGGCGGCGCCGGATCTCACCGCCATCGACGCGGGGGCGGACGAGGCCTTCACCGTGCACCTGCGTACTGGCCAGACGTGGGACCAGCTGGGGGCGGCGAGCCCGCGCATCGCCACCGCTTTCGGGGTGCGAGCAGTCCGTCTGATCGAATTGTCTCCTGACTGGGTCAGGATCGAACTGCTCCACGAGTATCAGCCGCTGCAGCCCCCTTCGCCGGACCCGTTGGCCCCCGGGACGGCGCCAGTTGAACCGTCCTTGCCGAGTGCGCCGTCGCCGTCCACGCCACGGACCAGGTCCGGAGCGCGCAAGACGCGAGGTCACCGACCTCGAACCTCTCGCGCCGTTGGACGGCGTCACTAGGCCGTTCGACGGCACTACGCCATATCCGGGTCCTTGAGCCCCGTGCTCCCACAACGTCGCCGCGACCTCCGGAGCCGAAGGTGGATCAACCGGCCACAACGCCGCCGCCCCGGTGGTCGCGCCGGTCGTCGCGCAGCTCGTGGCGAGCAGAAGCCCGCACGGGAACGCCAGGACACGTACGTCACCCACCGTGCCGCGCGGCGACACGGCACCATGCGGGCAGGCGCGGCGGCTGAGCGACCCACACCGCGCGCACTTCGCCCGGGCCACTCTTGCAGGCCCTAAAAGAAGCTTTCCGTGCTCCGCGACAAGCGACCGGACAGCAAGACGGGTGGGCCCCGTGGGACTCGAACCCACAACCAACGGATTAAAAGTCCGCAGCTCTGCCGATTGAGCTAGAGGCCCCGGCCCGTCCGATCCTAGGGGTCGGTGGTGCACGGATCCGGCGAGACCTCGCCGGCGTCCGACCCGGTCGCGCGTCGACGCCCGGCGCGGCGCTGGCACGCCCGCCTGTGGCAGGAGCCCGCGAGGCTGGTCCGTTCGGCGCAACCACTGCTCCGCTCGGCGATGCCGAGCTCGAACCAGAGCACTCCGGACGTGGAGACGTGCCAGCCCCGCTCGGCGCAACGTGTGGTCCTGGACGGGTGAAGAACGGTGACGGCCTGGCGGCCCACGAAGGCGTCGTCGCAGGTCAACGACCCACAACCGTCGGACGCGGACGGCCGCGTCGAGACACGCCGGGGCGACGCGCCGGGTGAGCCCGTGACGGTGAGTGCTCGACGGTCACCGTCGGGTCACCATCGTGCTGCGGCGAGGAAACGAGTACCAAACAACGCAGCACCGGGGGTCGGCGCTCCCGGTCAGCACGACCGGTGCGGTGGGACGGGCGCTCCCCGGTGACACGGCCCCTCCACCGCGCGCCGCACGGTTCCCCCGTCGGCCCCGACGGGTGCGCCTGACGAGCAGGCGGCCCGACCGCACGGAGAGGAGGCCACCGACGTGTCGATGGCCGTGGTCATGTCCGAGATGCCCGACGTCTGGCGCAAGGTGCTCGCCGAGCACGTGCCCGACGCCCAGCAGAACTGCTGCGCGTGCTTCCACGCCGGCGGCCGCGCGAGCTGGCCGTGCCAGACCTACCGCATCGCGCAGGAGGCGAAGTGGGTCGCCGAGGGCGGCCTGCCGGGCACGGGTCCGCACGGCCCCGGACCGAGCCGGACGCGCCTGAGCGCCCCGGAGCCGCTGCCCGGCGACGAGCCGGTGGGCCGGCACGGCGCCCGATCGCGGCACCCCGACCCGCTCGCCGCGTCCCCCTCGCTCCCCGCCACCGGCGGCTGGGCGGCCCCGTCCGGCACCGGCCGCGCCGAGCAGCACTGGCCCGGCGAGCCCGGGACCGTCACCGGCGAGCGTCCCTACGGCTCGACGTTCGACGCGCCCTACGGCGCGTCCTTCGGCGTGGAAGACCGTCCCCACGCCGCGCAGTGGTGATCGAGCCCTAGAGACAGGAAGGCCCCCGGAGCGATCTCCCGCCCGCCCCGGCGATGCCGGGTGGGCGGGCCCCGACTGGACGAGGGTCGGGGGCTCCGGGGGCTGGTGTCCTGCCTTGGATTCGCTGGCCGCCCTGCCGCGGGGGTCAGTGGGATCACTGCCCGCGGTCCGGCCACTCCACGGCCTTCGAACGGCTAGCTGACGGACACCTCACGAGTCCTGTCGTTCATCAACGCCGGACCACCTCCTTTCCCGTGTACCTCCAAGTTAGGCGCGCGGCGATCACCCCGCAAACGGGTTCGGTCACCACCGTTGACGAGCAACCAACTGGTTCCCTATGGTCGGATGGGCAACCTTGAGGTTGCCGATCGGAGTGGTGATGGACGAGGTGTTCCGGGCCCTCGCGGACCCCAGCCGGCGGGCCCTGCTCGACGCGCTGCACGCCCGCGGGGGCCAGTCGCTGCGGGAGCTCGGCGAGGGGCTGGACATGACGCGCCAGGCCGTCGCCAAGCACCTGGGCGTGCTCGAGGCCGCAGGTCTCGTCGTCACCTCCAGGCACGGGCGGGAGAAGCACCACCACCTCAACGCCGCGCCGATCAACGACGTCGCCGACCGGTGGATCCGGCGGTACGACCGGGCGCGGGCGGAGGCCCTCGCCGATCTCAAGACAGCTCTCGAGGAGACCGAGATGTCCGACGAGTTCGTCTACGTGACCTACATCCGCACGACGCCGGAGAAGCTGTGGCAGGCGCTCACCGACCCGGCGTTCATCACCCGGTACTTCGACGGCGGCGGGCCGCGGTCCGACTGGGAGGTCGGGTCACCCGTCTACTGGTCGATGATGGGCGAGGAGCACCACGACTGGGACCAGCACGTCCTCGAGGCCGACCCGCCGCGGCGGCTGTCGTACACGTGGCACAACTACCAGCCCGAGATGCAGGAGATGTTCGGCTGGAGCGACGAGCGCCTCGCCGAGCTGCAGCAGGAGAAGCGCTCGAAGGTCACGTTCGACATCGAGCCGGTCGGCTCGGCGGTGAAGCTCACCGTCACCCACGACGACTTCGTCCCCGACAGCGAGATGCTCCGAGGCGTCTCGCAGGGCTGGCCGGCGATCCTGTCGAACCTGAAGTCGGTGCTGGAGACCGGCGAGGTCGCCGTCAGCGAGTGACGTGCCGCCAGGCGGTGAGGTCGTCGGCGGAGCGGGTGTTGACGATCCGTTCCACCGGCACCTCGCACTCCTCGGCCCGCTCACAGCCGTACGGCTGCCAGTCGAGCTGGCCCGGCGCGTGGGCGTCGGTGTCGACGACGAACTCGCAGCCCGCGGCGAGGGCCTGGCGCAGCAGCGGGCGCGGCGGGTCGAGGCGCTCGGGCCGCGAGTTGATCTCGACGGCCACGCCGTTCTCCACGCACGCGTCGAACACCGCCTCGGCGTCGAACGTCGACGGCAGCCGGGTGCCCCGCCCGCCGGTGACGAGGCGGCCGGTGCAGTGTCCGAGCACGTCCACCAGGGGGTGCGACACGCCGGCCACCATGCGCGCGGTCATCAGCTCGCTCGGCGCGCGGAGCTTCGAGTGGACGCTGGCCACGACGAGGTCCAGTTCCTCCAGGAGGTCGTCCGGGGCGTCGATGTCGCCGTCCTCGAGGATGTCGACCTCGATGCCGCGCAGCAGCCGGAACGGCGCCAGCTCCTCGTTGACCTCGGCGATGACGTCGAACTGGCGGCGCCGGCGCTCCGGGGACAAGCCGTTGGCGACGGTGAGGTTCTCCGAGTGGTCGGTGAGCACCATCCACTCGTGGCCGAGATCGCGGGCGGTGCGGGCCATCTCGAGGATGTCGCTGCCGCCGTCGGACCAGGTGGAGTGCGTGTGACAGTCGCCCCGCAGGGCGGCGCGGATCCCGGCGCCCCCGGCCACCGGCTCGGTGTGGCGGGCCTCGAGGTCGGCCAGGGTCGTCGAGGTCCCGGAATCGAGGACCTCCGTCACCACCGCGGCCGTCTTCTTCCCGACACCCTTGAGCTCGGTGAGCGTGCCGCTGCGGGCGCGCGACGCGACCTCGTCAGGATCGAGCTGCGCCAGCCGTTCGGCCGCCGAGCGGTAGGCCTTCACCCGGTAGGTCTCGGCCCGCTCACGCTCGAGGTAGAAGGCGACGGCGCGCAGGGCGGCGATCGGGTCACCGTCGACGGGGAGGGCGGTCACGTGCTCAGGGATACCCCACCCGAGGCGGCCGTGGGCCACGCCACCACGGACAATCGGCGGTGAGCACTGTGATGGAGGTGGTTTGCTCGTGCGGGTGACCGGAGTCGGACACGCGGGGATGCGATTCGAGACCGCGGGCGGCAGGGTGCTGTGCGACCCGTGGGTCAACCCGACGTTCTTCGCGTCGTGGGTGCCGTTCCCGGACAACACGCACCTGGACTGGGACGCCCTCGGCGACTGCGACTACCTCTACGTCTCCCACCTGCACCGCGACCACTTCGACGCGGACAACCTGCGCGACCACGTGTCCAAGGACGCGCGCGTCCTGTTGCCGGACTACCCCACCGACGAGCTCGAGAACGAGCTGCGCGCGCTGGGGTTCAAGCACTTCGTGCGCACCGAGTCGGGGGTGCCGCAGACCCTCGACGGTGGCCTGCGCTTCATGATCACGTCGCTGAAGGGCCCGGGCGACGGCCCGATCGGCGACTCGGCGCTCTCCCTGGACGACGGGACGGCGCGCATCGTCAACCAGAACGACGCGCACCCGCTGGACATCCCGAAGCTGCTGGAGTTCGGGGCGTACGACGCGCACTTCACGCAGTTCTCCGGGGCGATCTGGTGGCCGATGGTCTACGACCTGCCCAAGGCCGCGAAGCGCGAGTTCGCCCGCCGCAAGCGCGTCGGCCAGGAGGACCGGGCGATGCGCTACATCCGCGAGGTCGGGGCGCCGCACGTCTTCCCGACCGCCGGCCCGCCCTGCTTCCTCGACGACGAGCTGTTCCGCTGGAACGGGCTCGGCTTCGGCGACGTCGAGGGTGAGTCGATCTTCACCGACCAGTGGGAGTTCCTCGCGCGGATGCGCGAGCTCGGGCACTCCGGCGGGCACCTGCTGCTACCGGGCACGACGGCCGAGCTCGGCCACGGCACGGTCTCCGACCTCACCCACCCGATCGGCGACGACGAGATCGAGACGATCTTCCTCGACAAGGAGCGCTACCTGCGCGACTTCGCGGAGCGCTCGCGCCCGGCGATCGAGGCCCAGAAGGCCCGTTGGACGGCCCCGCAGCCGGACATCCTGCGCCAGCTCAAGGAGTGGATCGAGCCGCTGATGAAGCGCGCCGATCACATGTGTGACGGCATCGGCGGGCCGGTGCGGATGGACCTGCACGGCATGCCCGAGGGCACGCCGGGCGTCGACGAGGACGGCACGCTGTCGCTGGCCTTCGACTTCACCGCCCGGGAGATCCGCGTCTGGGACGGCGAGAACTGCCGCTACCGCTGGGGCGTGCCGGCGACGCTGGTGGCGACCAACATCGCCACCGGCGAGGTCGACTGGTCGAACTCCCTGTTCCTCTCGGTGCGCTTCTCGGCGTCCCGCGTCGGCCAGTACAACGAGTACCTCTACACGTTCTTCAAGTGTCTGTCCGAGGAGCGGATGGACTACGTCGAGAACTGGTACGACGCCCAGAACGACGACGGGCGCGACATCGAGCTCGACGGCTGGCGTGTCCAGGCCCGCTGCCCGCACCTGTCGGCGGACCTGTCGAAGTTCGGCTCCGTCGACGGCGACGTGCTCACCTGCACGCTGCACAACTGGAAGTTCAACCTCGCCACCGGACGCTGCCTGACCTCCGCAGGCCACGAGATCCGGGCCGAGAAGCTGGACGACTGAAGCTGGGAGACTGACACGGTGCTCCGCATCGGACCCCTCGAGCTCCCGACGCCGGTGGTGCTCGCGCCGATGGCGGGCATCACAGGAGTCGCGTTCCGCCGCCTGTGCCGCGAGCAGGGCGCCGGGCTCTACGTCTGCGAGATGATCACGGCGCGGGCGCTGGTGGAGCGCCACCCCGGCACCGCCGAGATGATCGCCTTCGACGCGGACGAGAAGCCCCGCTCGATGCAGCTCTACGGCGTCGACCCGGTGACGATCGGTCGCGCGGTCGACCGGATCGTCGACGAGGACCTCGCCGACCACGTCGACCTCAACTTCGGCTGCCCGGTGCCCAAGGTGACGCGCCGCGGCGGGGGCGCGGCGCTGCCGTACAAGCGCCGGCTGTTCGCGTCGATCGTGCGCGCCGCGGTGACCGCCGCCGGACGGGGCGGGCTGCCGCTGACGGTGAAGATGCGCGTGGGCATCGACGACGACCACGTGACGTTCCTCGACGCCGGGCGCATCGCCGCCGCGGAGGGCGCGGCGTCCGTGGCCCTGCACGCGCGCACCGCGGCGCAGCGCTACTCCGGCCACGCCGACTGGGACCGCATCGCCGAGCTGCGCGACGCGCTGCCCGCCTCCACGCCCGTGCTCGGGAACGGGGACATCTTCGCGGCGACGGACGCCGTCGCGATGATGGAGAAGACCGGCTGCGACGGGGTCGTCGTCGGGCGCGGGTGCCTGGGGCGGCCGTGGCTGTTCGGTGAGCTGGAGGCAACGCTCGCGGGCCGGCCGCTGCCGACCCCGCCCTCGCTCGGCGAGGTCGCCGGGGTGATGCGCCGCCACGTGGAGCTGCTCATCGCCCATCACGGCGAGCGCAAGGGCGTGCGCGACGCCCGCAAGCACATGTCCTGGTACCTGCACGGGTTCGCGGTCGGCTCGGAGCTGCGCCGCGAGCTCGGGATGATCGACGGCCTCGAGCGCCTCGACGAGCTGCTCGCCCGGCTCGACCACGACCTGCCGTTCCCCGTCGACGCCGACGGCCCCCGGGGGCGCCAGGGTTCGCCGGGCCACGTCACCCTGCCCGAGGGCTGGCTCGACGACCCCGAGGACGACACCGTCCCGGCGGCCGCGGACGTCATGCACTCCGGCGGCTGACGGCCACGCTTCGTACTCGTCGCCGGATCCCGTCACCGGCGGCGATCTTCGGCCGCCCCAGGACCACCGTCGCGGGCGACTCAAGGTGGGCCGAACGGGTCGGCGCCCGACACGTTCACGCAGCGTCACCTGCGCCGGACGAGCGAAGTTGCTGGCGACGCGGTGGGTGAGCGTTACACGCGCGAGATCGGGGGCGACACTGGAGGCAGGACGGAGGTGGTGTGCGTGCGCCTGGCCGGGCTGCGCCCAGCACGCGGGAACGCGGCGGTGACGACCGCCGAGCCGGTGCCCGACATGGACGCCGAGGCGCCCGTCGTCGCGCCCTCGACCCCTGCGACGTCCGTCACCTGCGGTTTCCCCACCGCCCCGATCGTGGGGCTCGACGCGCTGCCGTCCCCGGTCTCCACCGCCGACGGCCGCACCGACCAGGCCCGGGCGCACGAGGCCGCCGCCGAGGTGCTCGCCGACCGCGGCGACTGGCGCCGCGCCTACCAGCACCTCAAGGCCGCCGTCTCGCTCGTGCGCGACGAGCGGACGCTGCCGAGCGGGGTGCCCGACCAGTTACGCCTCGAGGTCGACCGTCTCCGCCGCGAGCGGGCCGAGGCGCGCGAGCAGAGCCGCCGCGACAGCCTCACGGCGACGTGGAACCGGCGCTACCTCGACGAGCGGCTCGGCACGCTGCGTGGCGATCCCGGGGCCGACGCGCCGGTGTGCGTGGCGCTCGCGGACGTCGACCACTTCAAGCAGGTGAACGACACCCACGGGCACGCCCTCGGCGACGAGGTGCTGCGCCGACTGGTCGACGTCATGAGCGAGGACCTCCCGGAGGACGGCTTCTGCGCGCGCTACGGCGGCGAGGAGTTCGCGCTCGTGCTGCCCGGCCTCGCGCCCGCCGACGCGGTGCGGGTGTGCGAGGAGGCGCGTGCCCGGGTGGACGCGCACCCGTGGCACGAGGTCGCCGCCGACCTGCGCGTCACCGTCAGCGTCGGGGTCGCGTGCCTCGACGACGGCACGCGGCCCGGCGCGCCGGGCCTCGACGCCGCCGACTCGCTGCTCTACGTCGCCAAGCGCGCCGGGCGGAACGCCGTCGCGTTCCGCGACGCCGAGGGCACGGTCCGGCTCGCGGGAGCCGCCGCCGGGCGCCGCGGCATCGAGGCCGCCGCCCGGCGGGCCTTCCCCGCGTCCTGAGCAACGGCCCCCGATCGTGCGGGTCCCTGAGCCGAACCTGAACACCAGGGTGGCCGAAAGGCTCGTCCCGATCGCCCGGTCGGGTGGTGTCCGTTGTGTCCGGAGCCCCGCGTGGCGTAGTGGCCCCGGACGTGACCAGGCCGTGACGCGCCGTACGATCCGCCTGCTGACCTCCCCGAGCCGCGGCACCGCGGCCGACGTCACGAGCCGCGAGGAGATCCGTGACCGACGACCGCGCCGGTGACCCGGCCCGGGGCCCACGCCCCGGGACCGCCGGGGCCGACGACGATCGGGCGTCCGGCTCCCGTCCGGGCCCGCCGTCGGTGCCGTTCCGCATCCCCGTCGCCGGTCCCGCCGCATCCCCCGCGCGCAGCGGGCGGTCGCCGACGATGGTGCCGTTGACCCGCCGGCGCGGTCCGCGTCTCGGGCTGCGCCCGCCCGGCGCCGCGCTCGTCACGGCGCCGACCCCCACGCCGGCCCCCACTGCGACCCCCACTGCAAGCCCCACTGCAACCCCCACTGCGGCCGAGTCCGCGGCCGAGCCCGGGCCGATCGAGACGGTCGCGGGGCCGGAACGCTCGCCCGTCGATGCCGTCACCGTGCCCGCGGATCGCCTCCCGATGCCGGCCGGTGGTCGCGCGCCGTCGCACACGCCCGAGCCGGTCCGTCCGACCGGGCCTCACCGCGACCCGGAACCGGTTGCGGCGGCCGAGCCGGTGCCCCCACCCCGGCCGGTCGTGGCGGCCACCGTGGTGACGCGCCCACCCGCCCCGCCCGTGCCTGCCACCGTGATCGCCCGCCCGGTCGAGGAGGCTCCCGAGCAGCCGGCGCCCGAGGAGCCCGCCGGCCCCGACGCGCCCGGGGCGCCGGAGCCCGGCGAGCTCCCCGGCGTCGAACCCCGTCGCGCCACCGAGGCCCGGGTGGACCAGACGGAGTGGGCGGCGACGTCGGCGGTGCTCGCGTCGCTCGGCGCGCGGCTCGCGACCTGGCGGCGGCGCTGGCCCTGGCCCCGGACGCTGCGCCTGCTCACGGCGACGTGCGCGGTACTCGTCCTCGTGGTGTGCGGCCTGGGGTGGGGCGCGGCGTCGTGGGTCGAGGCCGCCGTGCGGCAGATCGGCGCGCTCGACCCCGACTCGCCGGCCATCCAGGACGCGGCGTCCCAGGTCGGCGACCAGAACTTCCTCGTCGTCGGCTCCGACAGCCGCGCCGGCGCCGCGGCGGAGGACGCGGGTGACACGGCGGACGTGCCCGGCGCGCGCACCGACACGATCATGGTGGTGCACGTCCCCGAGGACCGGTCCGCGGTCACCGTGGTGTCGTTCCCGCGCGATCTCGAGATCACCCGGCCCGCGTGCGAGCGCTGGGACCCGGTCAGCGGCGCGTACTCCCCCCAGGTGCTGCCGCCCGCGCCGCGGGTGAAGCTCAACACGGCCTACGCCGCCGGCGGGCCGCGCTGCGTCACCCGCGCGGTCCAGGAGCTCTCCGGTCTCGCCGTGAACCGCTTCCTCGGCGTGGACTTCCACGGCTTCGAGGGCATGGTCGACGCCGTGCACGGGGTGCCGATCTGCGTCGAGCGGCCCGTCACCGACTCCGTGCTCGGCCCGATCGTCCCGCAGGCCGGGCCCACGGTGCTGACCGGGCGCCAGGCCCTCGACTTCGTCCGGGCGCGGCACGTCGAGGGCGACCCGTCGAGCGACTACGGCCGCATCCAGCGCCAGCAGCGATTCCTCGGCGCGCTGCTGCGCTCGGTGCTCTCCGCCGGGACGCTGCTCGACCCCGGCCGGCTCGAGGGGCTCGTCGAGGCGGTCTCCCGGTCGACGTTCGGGGAGAACGTCGGGTCCGACCAGCTGCTCGCGCTCTCCCAGTCGCTCGGCAGCCTCGACCCGCGCACGGTCACCTTCGTCACGGTGCCCACGACCGGCGTCCCGAACGAGCGCGGCAACGAGGTGCTGCGCCGGGGCGAGGAGCGCGCCCTGTTCTCGGCGCTCATCGACGACCGGCCGCTGCCCGGCGCGGGTGGCCCGGTGCCTGCCGCGCCGGCCCCCGTCGACGTGCGGCTGGTCGACGCCCGCTCGCCCGCCGGGGAGTCGGCCGACGACGGCGACGGGTCCTCCGACGGGTCGTCGTCCGACGACGGTGGCCGCGGGAGCAGCGACGACCGGAGCAGCGACGACGGGACCGACGACGATGACGACGGTGACGACGGTGAGGCGCTGCGCTTCGCCGCGCCGGCCGCGGACGGCCCGTCGACCGGGGCCGTCGCCGAGCGCCTTCGTACCGCCGGGTTCGGCGTGGTGACCGATCGCGGCCGTACGACGGGTACGGGCTCCGCCACGACGATCCGCTACTCCCCGGACCAGGCGGCCGCGGCGTCCGCGCTGTCGTCCGCGGTGCCGGACGCGGCGCTGGACCCGACCGCGACCGTCCCGGGCACGCTCGTGCTGACCCTGGGCGACGACTTCGACGGCACGGTGCGCTCGGGCGCCGCCCCGAGCGGCGCCGGGGCGAACGCGCCGGTCAACCCGGCCATCACCGCCGCCGACGCGTCCTGCACCTAGATCACGTTCATCCGCGGTTCACGCCGTGGTCGGGTCCGCGACCGGGCACCCGCGTAGGTTGCGCGGCATGCGCACGGCCTATCACGAGAAGCTCGACGCCCTGTCGGGCGAGCTCGCCGAGATGTCCCTGATGGCCGGCGAGGCCATGAAGAAGGCGACGACCGCCCTGCTCGAGGGGGACCTCGACCTCGCCGAGGAGGTCATCTCCTCCGACACGAAGATCGACGCGCTGCGCAGCCAGGCCGAGGAGCAGGCGTTCGGACTGCTCGCCCTGCAGGCGCCCGTCGCCGGCGACCTCCGCTCCGTCATCGCCGCCATCCACTCGGCCGGCGACCTCGAGCGCATGGGCGACCTGGCCCTGCACGTCGCCAAGGCGGCGCGGCGCCGCCACCCGGTGAAGGTCCTGCCGGACGACGTCGCCCCGTACTTCGCCGAGATGGGCCGCGTCGCCCTCGACCTCGCGCAGGACGCCCGGCAGGTCATCCTCACGCGCGACATCGAGCTCGCGTTCACGATGGAGTCCGACGACGACGCCATGGACGACCTGCACCGCCACCTGTTCACGGTGCTGCTGAGCAAGGAGTGGCCGAACGGCGTCGCCCCGGCCATCGACGTGACCCTGCTGGGCCGCTTCTACGAGCGCTTCGCCGACCACGCCGTGGCCGTCGCCCGCCGCGTCGTCTTCATGGTCACGGGCAAGATGCCCAACACCCCCGAGGCGTGAGGCGAGCACGACGGAGCCCCTCCCGCCGCCGGCGGGAGGGGCTCTCGTGTGTGATCAACGGGGACTTCGGCCGCGTAGAGGCAGCGAACAGCGCGTTCGCTGCCTCCCGCGCTCAGCCGAAGCGGCCGGAGATGTAGTCCTCGGTCGCCTGCTGGGTCGGGTTCGAGAAGATCTTCTCGGTGTCGTCGATCTCCACGAGGTGGCCCGGCTTGCCGGTGGCCTCGAGGTTGAAGAAGCCGGTCTGGTCGCTCACCCGTGCCGCCTGCTGCATGTTGTGGGTGACGATGACGATCGTGTACTCCGTCTTGAGGTCCGCGATGAGGTCCTCGATCGCCAGCGTCGAGATGGGGTCGAGCGCCGAGCAGGGCTCGTCCATCAGCAGGACGTCGGGCTCCACCGCGATCGCGCGGGCGATGCACAGACGCTGCTGCTGACCGCCGGAGAGACCGCCGCCGGGCTTGTCGAGCCGGTCCTTGACCTCCTTCCAGAGGTTGGCAGCCCGCAGGGACGCCTCGCAGACCTCGTCGAGCTTCTTCCTGTCCCGCACGCCCTGGAGCTTCAGGCCGGCCACGACGTTGTCCCGCACCGACATCGTCGGGAACGGGTTCGGCATCTGGAACACCATGCCGATGGTGCGGCGCACGGCGACGGCGTCGGTGTTGCGGTCGTAGATGTTCTCGCCGTCGAGGAGGATCTCGCCGTCGACCCGCGCGCCGGCGATCTCCTCGTGCATGCGGTTCAGCGTGCGGAGCACCGTGGACTTGCCGCAGCCGGACGGGCCGATGAAGGCCGTGACGCTGCGCGGCGTCACGGTCAGGTTGACGTTCTGCACGGCGTGGAAGGCGCCGTAGTAGATGTCGACGTCCTTGAGGTCGATGCGCTTCGCCATCGGAGGAGTGACCGCCCGTTCCTTACTTGGGGATCGCGGAGTAGCGCGAGAGCAGGCTCGCACCCACCTGGAAGATCATGATGATGATGATGAGGGTCAGCGCCGCGCCCCAGATGCGGTACGACCCGGCCGCCTCGGGGTTGGCGAGCTCGCTGTACATCAGCAGGGGCAACGAGGCCATGTTGCCGCCGAACGGGTCGTAGTTGATGGCCCGTGAGTAGCCGACCAGGACGAGCACCGGGGCGGTCTCCCCCATGATGCGCGCGATCGCGAGCATCACGCCGGTCACCGTGCCGGAGAAGGCCGTCGGCAGGACGATGCGCAGGATCGTCTTCCACTTCGGGATGCCCAGCGCGTAGGCCGACTCCCGGAGGCGGTCGGGCACCAGGCGCAGCATCTCCTCGGTGTTGCGGATGACCACCGGGAGCATGAGCAGCACGAGCGCCAGCGACACCATGAAGGCACTCTGCGGCGCCCCGAGGATCGAGATGAACGCGGCGAAGATGAACAGGGCCGCGACGATCGACGGCACGCCCGCGAGGATGTCGACCATGAAGCTCGTGGTGCGCGCCAACGGACCCCTGCCGTACTCGACCAGGTAGATCGCCGCACCGATCCCGATCGGGACGGCGATCAGCGTCGCGATCAGTGCCTGGATGAGCGTGCCGTAGATCGCGTGGTACACGCCGCCGCCGAAGGACTCCGGCAGGATCCCGGACAGCGAGTTGCCCCACCAGGTCGCCGAGACGATCGCGGGGGCGCCCCGCGCGACCACCGTGACCAGCACCCAGATCAGCGGCACGACGGCGATGAGGAACGCCAGCGTGACCAGGACGGTGGAGGCCCGGTCCTTGAACCTGCGCGATGCGCTGATCGTCCTGGTCGACGGTTCCGCGGCCGGGCGGTCGAGGTCGGAGTCGGTGGCAGTGGCCATCAGCCGTTCACCTTCCCACCGGCGATGAGGCGCGCCAGCGCGTTGACGATGAAGGTCAGGACGAACAGGACGAGGCCGGCGGAGATGTAGGCCCCCGTCGGCAGCGGCTGGCTGAACTCCGAGGCCGCCGACGCGATGAGCGAGGCGAACGTGTAGCCGCCGTCGAAGAGGCTGAAGCCCATCGGCGAGGTGGACGCGCGGATCACGATGAGGACCGCGATCGTCTCGCCGAGCGCACGTCCCAGCCCCAGCATCGAGCCCGCGATGTACCCGCTGCGCCCATAGGGCAGCGTGGCCATCTTGATGACCTCCCACCGCGTCGCCCCGAGCGCCTTCGCCGCCTCGATCTGGAAGCGGGGGGTCTGGGCGAACACCTCGCGGGTGACCGCGGTGACGATCGGCAGGATCATCACGGCCAGGACCACGCCGCCGGTGAAGATCGTGCCGGAGAGGACCGGCAGGTTGCCGTCGGCGAAGAGGAAGATCCATCCGAGGTTGGCGTTCAGCCACTCGGCGATCGGCAGGATGGCCGGGGCCAGGACGAGGATGCCCCACAGGCCGTAGATGATCGACGGCACGGCGGCCAGCAGGTCGACGATGTAGGCGAACGGGCGCGCGAGCGCCCTCGGCGCGTAGTTCGTGAGGAACAGCGCGACGCCCAGCGCGATCGGCATGGCCAGGACCAGCGCGAACACCGACGAGAACATCGTCACCAGGAAGATGTCCCGGATACCGAAGGCCAGGTTGTCCGGGTCGCCGGTGTTGAACGACGGGAACGTGAGGAAGTCGGCCTGGTTGGCCAGGAGCGACGGGACGGCCTGGATCAGCAGGAACACGCCGATCGCGGCGATGGCGGCGACGACGAGGACGCCGGAGCCGGTGGTCAGGGACCGGAAGATCGTCTCGCCACGCCGGGACGACGGGCGCCGCCGGGTGCCGGGAGGTGGAGCGGGGACGCCGGGGCTCGACGCCGGCCCGCTGTCGGTCTCGGACGGGGCCCGTTGGTCGATGCGCTCGCTCACCCTCGGGTCATCCTCCTCGGTCGTGGGAGACGGGGCGGCCGCGGCCCGCCGGGGTCGGGCGGGCCGCGGCCGGCGCGTCACTGGATCGCGTTGACGGCGTCGGTCAGACGCTGACGGAAGCGATCGGGCAGCGGGACGTAGCCCGCCTCGGGCAGGCCCTGCTGGGCCGTCGGCGACAGGGCCGTGGTCAGGAACGCCTTGACGCCCTGGCCGGTCGGGTCGTCCTGGTAGTCGGAGCAGACGATCTCGTAGGTCGCCAGCGCGATCGGGTAGGCGTCGGGCGCCGTCGTGGTGAAGAGGCTGTTCAGGTCGAGGACGAGGTTGTTGCCCTGGCCCACCACGGCCACGTTCTCGATCGCGTTGCCCACCGTCTGCGGGGTCAGCGGCACCGGCTGCCCGCCACCGGCGTTGATCACCTGGGCCACGCCGAGGCCGGCGCGGGTGGCGAACGACGACTCGACGTAGGTGATCGAGTTGGGCGTGTTGCGGGTCGCGTCCGCCACGCCCTGGCTCCCGCGGGCGCCGGCGCCGACGCCGCCGTTGAAGCTGTCGGAGGCCTCCTTGCCGTAGGCGTTGTTCGACGCCGCGTTGAGGTAGTTCTGGAAGTTCTCGGTCGTGCCCGACTCGTCGGACCGGAAGTTGACGACGATCGGGACGGCCGGTAGCTGCTTGCCCGGGTTGAGCGCGGCGATGGCCGGGTCGTTCCAGGTGGTGACCTGGCCGTTGAAGATCTTCGCGATGGTCGGGCCGTCGAGCACGAGGTCCTGCACGCCGGGCAGGTTGTAGGCGATGGCGATCGGACCGAAGACCAGCGGGAGGTTCCAGGCCTCGGAGCCACAGCGCTGCTGGGCCTGCTGCACCTCCTCACCGTCGAGGGCCGCGTCCGAGCCGGCGAAGTCGGTCTGGCCGCCGATGAACTCGTTGCGTCCCGCGCCCGAGCCGCTCGGCGTGTAGGCCAGCGTCTGCCCCTCGCAGGTCTGCTCGAACGTCGTGACGAACCGCGTCATCGCGTTCGCCTGCGCCGACGACCCGCTCGCGCGCAGGTTCTGCTTGCCACCGCAGGCCTGCGCGTTCGCCGCGGCCTGGCCGCCGCCCTCACCCTCGTTGTCGCTGCCGCAGGCGCTGAAGAGGAGCGCTCCGGCGGCGACGAGACCGACCGCCGCCACCCGCCGCTGATACCTCACAGGAATGTCCTCCGTGTCCGGGGATCGTGCCCATCGCCGCTGGCGTGGGAGGTCGCGGCGCCGAGCGCGACGCCGGACGCGGACCCTAAGGAGACCGGGTGGACGACCGGGACTGAAGATATGAACGCGAGGTGAACAGGGTCGTTGACGAGAGCACGATCACGTCGCTCCCGGTCAGCGCTGGTACGAGACGTCGATCGCGTCACGTCCGAACCCGAGCCGGTGGTACGTGGCGATCGCCGCGGCGTTGTCGCCCTCCACGTAGAGGATGGTCGTGTGCAGGCCACGATCGGCCAGGTGGTGCAGCCCGGCGAGGGTCAGGGCCCTGCCCAGGCCGCGACCCTGGGCGCCCGGGTCGACGCCGACGACGTAGACCTCGCCCAGCGGCTCGGGGACGCCCGCGGCGACGGCGTGCACCTTGGTCCAGTGGAACCCGAGCAGCTCCCCGGTAGTGGTGTCCCACGCCAGCAGGACGCCGTCGGGGTCGAACCAGTCCTCGGCCTCGATCTCGGCGACGTCGGCGCGCGTCCAGCCGCTCTGCTCGGGATGCCAGGCGAAGGCACGGTTGTTCACCGCGATCACGGCGTCCTCGTCACGGCCGGCGCGCAGCGGGCGGATCGCGACGCCGTCCGGCACCGTCAGCGCCGGGAGGGGCTCCGCGGCGCCACCCGGCGCGGGCCGGCGCATCCGCCACAGCTCGCGGGCGCGCCGCCACCCGATGCGGGCGGCCAGGCGCGCGGCGCCCGGGTGGTCGCCGTGGGCCCAGAACCGCGTGGCGGGTGACGCCGCGAGGACCGCGTCGACGAGCACCGCGCCGACCCCGGCACGCCGATGCTCCGGGTGCACGGCCAGCTCGGTCACCGGGTCGTCGGCGTTCTCGGCGTCCAGCAGCGCGTGCCCGACGAGGGCACCGCCGTCCCCACTGCCGCCCCCAGCGCCGTCGTGGACCAGCAGGTGGCGGGTGGTCGGGCGGCCGCCGCCGACGCCGAGCGCGGCCAGGTCGCGCCGCGCCGGCTCGGCGTAGGCCTCGACCCCGTCGGCGGCGGCGACCGCGGCCGCGAGCGCGCGGACCTCGTCGGCGTCCTCCGGCGTCGCCGTCGACACCAGCTGCGGGGTGAGCACGGGCGGACCGTAGCGCGGTGGGTCGGGGGTCAGACGCCCCGCGCCCAAGCGGCCGGGCGCACGACGCGCGGGTCGCCCCACGACCCGCCGGACCGCGGGGACCGGGGCATCGGGGGCCGGCCCGGGGCGTCCTCCTCGTCGGGCTCGGCCCGCTCGTCGGCGGCCGGCTCCGCGCTCGCGCCGCCGAGCACGCTGCGCACCGGACGGACGAACTTGTAGCCCACGTTGCGCACCGTGCCGATCAGCTGCTCGTGCTCCGGGCCGAGCTTCGCCCGCAGCCGCCGGACGTGGACGTCGACGGTGCGCGTGCCCCCGAAGAAGTCGTAGCCCCAGACCTCCTGGAGCAGCTGGGCGCGGGTGAAGACCCGCCCGGCGTGCTGGGCGAGGTACTTGAGGAGCTCGAACTCCTTGTAGGTGAGGTCGAGCGGGCGCCCGCGCAGGCGGGCGGTGTAGGTCGCCTCGTCGATGACGAGCTCGCCCAGCACCAGCGCGCCGTCGGCGCCCGCACCGTCGGGCGTGCGACGGGCGCGCAGCAGGCGCAGCCGGGCGTCCACCTCGGCCGGGCCCGCGCCGGGCAGCAGGACCTCGTCGACGCCCCACTCGAGGGAGACGGCGACGAGCCCGCCCTCGGTGAGGATCGCGATCACCGGCACGTCGAGACCGGTGGAGCCCAGCAGACGGCACAGGCTGCGGGCGGCGGCGAGGTCGTGGCGGGCATCGACCAGCACGGCGTCGTGCGGGCCGGCGTCGAGCAGGGCCGCGACCTCGGGGGCCGCGGTCCGGAGTCCGTGGGGTAGCAGGGCCAGCGACGGCAACACTGACGTCGGCTCGGGGTCGGCGGTGAGCAGCAGCAGCTCCACGCGTTTCTCCCTCCGCGATCGTGGGGAGGACGATAGACCAGTTCACCGCGCCGTCACCCTCCCGCGCGTTCTACGTCACGTCGCCGCCCGCGGGCGCCGCGGAGCGGTTCGCCCCGTCACGGCGACCGCACGGCACCCCCGTTACGCTGCGTCGATGCCCCGTCGGGGCGGTGCTCGTGGGGTGGCGGGTCGGGGAGGAACGGGTGGCGGGCTGGGTGCTCGTGGTCGCGGTGGCGGCTCTCGCGGTGGTGCTCCTGGTCGGTCTGGCCCTCGCCGTCGTCCGCCTCCGGCGGCGCCGGGCCGAGGCCGCCGACACGTCCGTCGACCTGCCCGTGGACGACCCCGGGCCCGAGGGCACGCGACGCGACCTGCGCGCGGTCGGGCCCCAGCGCCCCGGCACACCCGTCAGCGGTGTGCTCCCGCGCGACCTCGCCGCGCCGCCCGGCGGGCTGGCGCTGCTGCAGCTGTCGTCGCAGTTCTGCGCGGAGTGCCGCGCCTCCCGCTCGGTGCTCACCGACGTCGCCTCCGAGCACCCCGGTGTCACGGTGCGCGAGGTCGACGTCGCCGTCCGGCCCGAGCTCGTGCGACTGCTCGGCATCCGGCGCACCCCGACCACGCTCGTCGTCGACCCGGCGGGCGTCGAGCTCGCCCGCACCGTGGGGGTGCCGCGCCGCAGCGACCTGCTCGGCACCCTCGCGCCGCTGCGCCGCACGGGCTGATCGTCGGCGACGTACGGGTGACATCACCCTCGGACGACGCCCGATTCTTCGGTAGCGTGGCGCGCGTGGACGGAGGGCTCACCCAGCGCCGCGCGGTCGACCTGTGCCGCGTCGACTCCAGCCTCTGTCGCTGACCCTCCCGGCCGACCCCGCGCCCGGACCGTCCACCTCCTCGCCGTCGGGCGCGGGACGCGTGCCGGTCGCGTGCATCGCCGGCCCCGCACGACGGGTCGAGCACCGCGCTCCCTCCGTCTCCCGCAGTCCGTACCGACGTTCCCGAGAAACGCACGAGGAGCACCGCACATGAGTCGCCAGGACGCCCTGGTCACCGCCGACTGGGCCGAACAGAACCTCGACGCCCCGAACACGGTCTTCGTCGAGGTCGACGAGGACACCACGGCCTACGACGGCGGGCACATCCCCGGCGCCGTGAAGCTGGACTGGAAGACCGAGCTGCAGGACCCGGTGCGCCGCGACTTCGTCGACAAGGCCGGGTTCGAGCGGCTGCTGTCGTCGAAGGGCATCTCCAACGACGACACCGTCGTCCTCTACGGCGGCAACAACAACTGGTTCGCCGCCTACGCCTACTGGTACTTCAAGCTCTACGGGCACCAGGCCGTGAAGCTGCTCGACGGTGGCCGCAAGAAGTGGGAGCTCGACGGGCGCAAGCTCGACACGGAGGTCCCGCAGCGGCCGCAGACGCAGTACACCGCGCAGGAACAGGACACCTCGATCCGCGCGTTCCGCGACGAGGTCATCAACGCGATCGGCACCAAGAACCTCGTCGACGTGCGGTCGCCCGACGAGTTCTCCGGCAAGCTCCTCGCCCCGGCGCACCTCCCGCAGGAGCAGGCGCAGCGTGGCGGCCACATCCCCTCGGCGCTCAACGTGCCGTGGTCGAAGGCCGCCAACGAGGACGGCACGTTCAAGTCGGACGAGGAGCTGCGCAAGCTCTACGAGCAGGAGGGCCTCGACTCCTCGCGCCCGACCATCGCGTACTGCCGCATCGGCGAGCGCAGCTCGCACACCTGGTTCGCGCTGCACGAGCTGCTCGGCGAGACCGACGTCAAGAACTACGACGGCAGCTGGACCGAGTACGGCTCGCTCGTCGGGGTGCCGGTGGAGACCGGGCCCGGTCAGCGCGGGAGCGGGTCCTGATGTGCGGCGCACCCGAACAGACCGCGGAGCTGCCCCCCGGCACCGACCTGAGCAAGGAGTCGGTGCTGGTCGGCAAGGTCACCGACGGCAGCTCGCCCGTCGGTGGCGCCTACGTGCGGCTCCTCGACAGCACCGGCGAGTTCACCGCGGAGGTCGTGTCCTCGGCCTCCGGTGACTACCGCTTCTTCGCCCGCCCCGGCACGTGGACCGTGCGCGCGCTCTCGCGCTCGGGCAACGGCCAGGCCGAGGTGACCGTCGGCGGCCCGGGCCTCTTCACCACCGAGGTCGAGGTCGCCTGACCTCGGTGTCAGCCGTGGGCCATCGCTGACACCGAGCGTCCGCAACGCCACACGCTCGCACGCGACAGCCGCCCGCCCCGCCCACCCGGGTGGGGCGGGCGGTGTCGTTAGGGTGGAGCGGTGGCGTGGTTCTACACCGTCCTGCTCGCCGTGTGCAGCGCCGGGATCCTGGGCGCCGGCATCGCGCTGACGCGCCGGCTCTTCCGTGACGAGCTCCTCGACACCGAGGCGACGGACCGGACCCCGCGCCGCCCCGTCGCCCGGGAGGAGTCGCGATGAACGCCCCGTTCGCCGAGGAGGGCGCCGACCTGCCCGAGGGCAGCAGCGGCAACGAGGCCATCCGCGCGGCCGCCGAGCGCGCCGAACGCACCCGCGACGCCAACGTCCCCGGCTGGCCCGACCTGCCGGTGCCCAACGACACCGCGAACCTGCGACTGGGCCCGGAGCTGGACGACGCGCTGCTGGGCCTGCTGCCGCTGGTCGGGGTGTGGCGCGGCGAGGGCGAGGTCGTCTACCCGACGATCGACGGCCCCTTCCACTTCGGCCAGCAGATCACCGTCGCCCACGACGGGCGCCCGTTCCTGTCCTGGGAGGCCCGCTCGTGGCTGCTGGACGGGCCGGGCGGGGCCGTCGTGCGGCCCGCCGCCCGCGAGACCGGCTGGTGGCGCGCGCAGCCCGACGGCACGATCGAGCTCCTGCTCGCCCACCACACCGGGATCATCGAGCTGTACTACGGCGCGAGCCGCACCCAGACCTCCTGGGAGCTGCAGACCGACGCCATCGCCCGCACCTCCACGGCGAAGGAGGTCAACGGCGCGACGCGGCTCTACGGCATCGTCGAGGGCGGCGACCTCGCCTACGTCGAGGAGCGCGCCATGGAGGGCCAGCCGCTGCAGCCGCACACCTCGGCCCGGCTGCGCCGCGTCGCCGGCTGAGCCGGAGGCGACCGTGCAGGTCCTGCCCGTCGGACCCGAGGCGCTGCTCGTCGACCTCGACGGGCACCCCGATGTCCTGGGGGCGGTGGCCGCCGTCGGCGCGGCCCTGCGTGACGCCCGGGAACGCGGCGAGCTGCCCGGCGTCGTCGACGTCGTCCCCGCGGCGCGGACCGTGCTGGTCACCGCACCGGGCGACCGCGAGGCGCTGCGGGAGGTGCGGGCGCTGCTCGCCAGCGTCGACACGGCCGCCGTGCCGGACCGTGCCGAGGCCGGGAGCGTCGAGCTCGCGGTGCACTACGACGGCGAGGACCTCGAGCTCGTCGCCCGCGACGCCGGCTGCTCGGTCGACGAGGTCGTCACGCTGCACACCGGGGCCACGCTCACCGTGGCGTTCGGCGGCTTCGCGCCCGGCTTCGCCTACCTCTCGGGGCTGCCCGCGCCCCTGCAGCAGCCGCGCCTGGACACCCCGCGCCCCCGCATCCCCGCCGGCGCCGTCGGCGTGGCCGGGGAGTTCGGCGGCGTCTACCCCCGCGCCTCCCCGGGCGGCTGGCGGCTGCTGGGCCGGCTGACCGAGGACGCCCCGGTGCTCTTCGATCCCCACCGCGACCCGCCCGCCCTGCTCCAGCCCGGCACGACCGTCCGGTTCCGGGACGCGGGATGAGCCGCGAGCTGGTGGTCACCGAGGTCGGGCCGCAGGCGCTGGTCGTCGACCGGGGCCGGCCCGGCTGGGCGCACATCGGGGTGGCGGCGGCCGGAGCCCTCGACGGGCCCGCGCACGCGCTGGCCCAGCGGCTGGTCGGCAACGACCCCGGCGCCGCCGGCCTGGAGATCCTGCTCGGGGGCCTCGCCGTCCGCGCCACGGCGGCGACCACGCTCGCCCTCACCGGGCCGCCGGGCGGGCTGCGGATCCGCCGGCCCTCCGCCGGTGAGCGCGTCGTGGCCTCGCACCAGCCCGTGCACCTCGCCGCCGGCGACGTGGCCGTCGTCCCCGCCCCGAGCTCCGGGCTGCGCGGCTACCTCGCGGTCGGCGGGGGCCTCGTGGTCGATGCGCTGCTCGGCAGCCGCAGCGCCGACACGCTCTCCGGGCTCGGGCCGGCGCCGCTGGAGGTCGGCACGCGGCTCCCGCTCGGCGCCCCGACGGAGGTCCCGGCGCTCGGCACGGGCGCGGTCGGGGTGTCCGCCGTGCCGGAGGCCGTCGTGGTCACCGTCCACCTGGGCCCGCGCGACGACTGGGTCGACGACGCGGCCGGGCGCCTCCGTCGCGGGACGTGGACGGTGGCGCCCACGGGCGACCGGGTCGGGGTGCGCCTCGAGGGTCCGGAGCTCGAGCGGTCGGCCGCGCGCCGCGGCGTGGAGCTGCGCAGCGAGGGCCTGGTCGCCGGCGCGGTGCAGGTGCCGCCCGACGGGCAGCCCGTGGTGTTCCTCGCCGACCACCCGACGACGGGCGGCTACCCCGTGGTCGGCGTGGTCGACCCCGCCGAGCTGGCGGTGTTCGCCCAGCTCCGACCCGGGTCGTCGGTGCGGTTCGCGCCCGTGGCGACGCCGGTGCCGTCCCCGTCCTGACGGTTCGCGGTCACGACCGACGGAGCACCGTCACCCGTCCGCCGCGCGCTCCGGCGAGGCGGGCACGGGCCGCGCCGGACCGTCCTCCGGACGGGCGCCCTCCGTGACGTCGGCCTCGGCCGCATCGACGGCGACCGTGTCCTCGACGGACTCCTCGTGCCCACGGTCGACGGCGGGGGCGGCGGGCGGGCCCACGGGCAGCGGTGCGCTCGGCGGCCCGACGTGGGGCCCGGGCGGGCGCGGGCCGGGGTAGGGCGGCGGACCGGGCGGGCGGCCGGGGCCGCGCCACGGTCCGGCGGGTCGCGGCGGCCCGGGCGGCGGCGCCGAGGGGCGGGCCGGGCCGGAGACGATCTCGTCGAGGCGACCGCGCAGCCGCACGAGCTCGTCGACGACCGCGTCGCGCTGGGCGCGCAGGTCGGCGAGGGCCGCGCGGGACTCGGCGTGCTCGGCGAGCAGCGACTCGGCGGCCTTGCTGCGCACGAGCTGGGCCTCCTGCTCGGCGGCCTGGAGGATGCCGCGCAGGCGGTCGTTGAACGCGCCGACCATGTCGGGTCCGCCGGGCGCGTCCTCGCCGGCCCCGTCCGGGGCGGCCGAGCGGCGGGCCTCGGGGATGGTGTCGGAGAGGCGGGTCTCGAGCGCCGACCCCGTGGACGACCCCGGCGTGGACCCCGGCGCGGACCCCGTCGCGGACCCGGCGCGTCGCCGCTCCCGCACCGCGAGCTGGGCCCGGAGCTGTGCGTTCATCCGCCGCAGGCCGGCCACGTGCTCGTCGACCTGCCGGCGGTCGTACCCGCGCAGCACGACGTCGAAGTGCGGTCCGGGACTGTCCTCCTCGACACCCGAGAGGTCCAGGTAGTGCTCGGCGTCGGGCGGTGTGCGTCCCTGCTCACCGGTCGTCATCGTCACCTACCTGCTGGCCGGGGCTCGGTGCGCCCGGCGTCGGACGCGGAACACCCGATCGTAGGGACCGGCGCGGCACGACGCACGGAACGGCACCCGCACACGCTCGGGTGGACGCACCCGCCGGACGGCGCCCACGCCCGCCACCACCCGGCCTCCCCGGCGCCTACGATCGGGGAGGTGGACACCGAACTGCGGCAGACGCTGCACCGTCGTGGCCTGCGCATGACGCCGCAGCGCCAGCTGGTGCTCGACGCGGTCACCGAGCTCGGGCACGCGACGCCGGAGGCTGTCTGCACCCGGGTGCAGGAGACCGCGCCGGCCGTGAACATCACCACGGTCTACCGGACGCTCGACCTGCTCGAGCAGCTCGGCGTCGTCCGTCACACCCACCTCGGGCACGGGGCGCCCACGTACGCGACCGCCGGGCACGAGCACGTCCACCTCGTCTGCCACCACTGCGGCGCCGTGGACGAGATCGAGGTCGACGCGCTGGACCAGCTCGCCGAGGCGCTGCACGCCTCGCGAGGGTTCCGCCTCGACGCCACCCACGTCGCCCTCTCCGGCACCTGCCGCGCGTGCGCCGAGCGGGCCGACGCCGAGCTCACCGTGGACACGGAGGACACCCCGTGACCGATCACTCACCCACGTTCGCCGAGCCGGGCGCCGTCGCCCCGCAGCTGGCCTCCGACGACGAGTCGGGCGCTGTCCGCGACGCCGCCGTCCCCGCCCACTACGGCGACCCGTTCGGCGAGCAGCGCGCGCTCACCCGTCGCGCCGGTGTCGTCGACCGCTCCCACCGCGGCGTGGTCCGCGTCACCGGTCCCGAGCGGCTGAGCTGGCTGCACCTGCTGCTCTCCCAGCAGGTCGCCGACCTGCGCGACGGCGCCGGCACCGAGGCGCTGGTCCTCGACGCCCAGGGCCGCGTCGAGCACCACGCCGTGCTCGCCCACGTCGACGACACCGTCTGGTTGGACGTCGAGCCCGGCCGCGCCGGGCCGCTCGCCGACTACCTCGACCGGATGCGCTTCTGGTCCGACGTGACGGTCGCCGACGACTCCGACGCCTGGGCGGTGCTCTCGGTGGTCGGCCCGGCGGTCGACGAGGTGCTCACCGCCGCCGGCGTGGAGGCCCCGCACGGCGACCACGCGGCGGCGGCGCTGCCCGGCGGCGGCGTCGTGCGGCGCATGCCCTGGCCCGGGCCGGGCCCCGAGGCGGCCGCCGACCTGATCGTCCCGCGCGGCGAGCTCGCGTCCTGGTGGTCGCGCCTGCGCGGCGCGGACGCCCGCCCCGCCGGCCACGACGCGTTCGAGGCGTTGCGGGTCGGCGCGCTGCGGCCCCGCCTCGGCCTCGACACCGACGAGCGGGCGATCCCCCACGAGATGGGGTGGATCGGCGGTGCGGTGCACCTGCAGAAGGGCTGCTACCGGGGTCAGGAGACGGTCTCGCGCGTCGCGAACCTCGGCCGGCCGCCGCGGCAGATGGTGCTGCTGCACCTGCAGTCGGGCGACGACCCGCTGCCGCCGCCGGGCACGCCGGTGCTGGGCGGCGAGGGCGGGCGCGCGGTCGGCCGCGTCGGCACCGCCGTGCGCCATCACGAGCTCGGCACCGTGGCGCTGGCGCTGCTCAAGCGCTCCGCGGTGAGCGGCAGGGGTGAGCTGTGGATCGCGCCCGAGGGTGACGACGCCGTGCCCGGCCCGGCCGCCGTCGACCCCGACTCGATCCCGCCGGACACCGGCGAGCCCCCGGGGCGCGCGGCCGTCCGGCGCCTGCAGGGATGACGGAGCCCGACCCGGCAGGGCTGCTCGGTCCCGACGACGTCGCCGCGGCCGCCGCCGTGCTCGAGGGTGTCGCCGAGCGCACGCCCGTCGAGGACCTCGCGGCCGGCTTCGCCGTCAAACGTGAGGACCTCCAGCCGATCGGCGCGTTCAAGCTGCGCGGCGCCTTCCACGCCGCGAGCCGCCTCGACGCGGACCGCCGCGCGGCGGGCCTGGTCACGCACTCCTCGGGCAACCACGGGCGGGCGCTGGCCTGGGTCGCGCGGCGGCTCGGGGTGCCGTGCACGGTCGTGGTGCCCGACGACGCCGTGGCCGCCAAGGTCGAGGCGATGGCCGCGCTCGGGGCGCGGCTCGTGCGCGTGCCGGCCGACGAGCGCGAGGCCGCGGCGGCCCGGGTGGTCGCCGAGACCGGGGGCGCGTACATCCCGCCCTACGACCACCCCGACGTCATCGCCGGCCAGGGCACGGTGGGCGCCGAGATCCTCGCCGGCCGACCGGACGTCGAGCAGGTCGTCGTCCCGATCGGCGGCGGCGGGCTGATCAGCGGGATCGCGGCCGCGCTGCGCGGCTCCGGGGTCCGGGTGCTCGGCGCGGAGCCGGAGCTCGCCGGCGACGCCGCCGCCAGCAAGCGGGCCGGCGAGCGGGTGCGGTTCCCGCGCGAGCAGGTGGCGGCGACGGTCGCCGACGGGCTGCGCGCCACCGTGCTCGGGGAGCTGACCTGGCCGCACGTCCGCGACCTCGTCGCCGACGTCGTCACCGTCGACGAGGAGGCCATCGCCGACGCCACCCGCCGCCTCCACGCGCGCGGGGTGCCCTGCGAGGCCAGCGGGGCCGTCGCGACGGCCGGCTACCTCGCGCTGCCGGAGGCCGACCGTGCCCGCCGGACCGTCGCGGTCGTCAGCGGCGGGAACGTCGACCCCGCTTGGCTCGCCGGGGTCCTGGCGGCCGGTGTGCCGACAGTGAGATGATCCGCCCACCCGACCCGCCCGACCGGCGCGCGCGCCGCACGCACCTCTCGACGCGTCGCCCCCGCCGCGGGATGACAGCGCGGCGGGCGTCGCGCACCATGGGGCGATGATCGAGTTCCGGCAGGGTGGTCGCCGACGCCTCGACCGCGTGCTCGACCCCGCCTTCCTGGCCGACCTGGGCACCTGCTCGATGGACGACGTGCGCGCCAAGCGCGACGACGCCGCGCAGGAGGAGACCGACCTGTCCTACCTGCGGCGGCTGCTGCACGCGCGGATGGACATCGTGCGCTTCGAGCAGCGTCGCCGCGCCACCGACGACGAGGACGCCCCGTCGCTGGTCGACGAGCTGCCCCGCATCCTCGCCGACAACGCGCTCGGCCCCTCGGCGGGACGCGGCCGCCACCACACGGTGCAGCCTTCGCGCGCCGAGTCGCACCGCCGTCACGTCGAGGCGCTGCTCGCCGACACCGGGCTGTCCGACGTCGCGACGCTCTCCGAGGACGACCTCACCGCTGCCGCCACGGCCTACGCCGAGGAGGAGCGGTCGGTGTCCGAGCACCGCGGCCGGGTCCAGCAGGTCATGGACGCGTGCAACGACGAGCTCGGGCGGCGCTACCGCGAGGGGTCGGCGTCGGTGGACGACCTGCTGCGCCGCGAGATGCAGTAGGCGGCCCTAGTTGGCGCGCTGGAACGCGGCGCGGGTCGCCCAGAAGTCGCGCAGGCGCCGGTAGCTGCCCATCGCGCGCTCCGGGTCGCCGGCGCGGAGGGCCTCGAGGGCCTCGGCCACGTCCTCGGCGGACGTGTCGGCGGCGAGGGTCTGGTCGTCCATCAGCGCCACGAGCCCGCCGTAATCGAGCTCCACCAGCGAGCCAGGGTCGAAGTGGCGCAGCCAGCGGGCGGTGTCCTGCAGGACCTCCGCCGGCCCGTCGTCGCCGAGGGTGTCCGCCAGGAGCTCGGCGGCCGCGTCGGCGCGGGCGAGGGCGTCGGCCATCGCGACCCGCCAGTAGCAGCGCCGTGTCGGGGCCTCCGGTGCGGTGACGGCGTCGTCGCTGGGCAGGACGAGGACCCGCTCGGCCGGGTCGACCAGCGCGAACCACGGCAGCGGCACCGTCCAGTTCGCCGAGACGATGTGGGTGGCCGAGTCGCCGAGCTCGGCGACGACGGCCTCGGCCCGCGAGCGCACCACCGACTCCTCGGTCGCGAGCGCCGCGCTGCGCAGCACCGGGGTCTCGCTGCTCAGGAACCCGACCAGCGCCGCCGCGGCCCGCGGACGGGTCTCGAGAGGGCAGACGAGCGTCTGCGGGCCCACCGGCTCGTCGGGCGAGCCGCCCGGGGCGTCGGCCAGGAGCACGTCGGCGGGGACGTCCAGCGGGGTGCCGTCACTGCGCTCCCCGGGCAACAACCGCGACGGGACTCCCAATTGTGCGCGGAGACACACTTCACGGTCGCGGGCCCCCGCATCGGCCACCGGGACCGCTCCACGCGCCAATCCGGCCCTCACGCGGGCGGCCAACGGGCCCCGCAGCGCCCCCAGCGGCTCGTAGACGCGCAGGTAGCAGACGAAGGGGGCGGGCACGGGCGCCGATCGTGCCATGTCACGTCGCGACCCCGATCGGACACACGGTATTGTCGTGAGTACGAGAGTTACCTCAGATTTCAGGGGGCCGCCGGAGATGCTCCGGCCGCCCCCGCCCTGTGCGAGGGGGTCCAGCGATGGGACGCGGACGAGCCAAGGCCAAGCAGACGAAGGTGGCCCGAGAGCTCAAGTACAGCTCCCCGACCACCGACTTCGACGCCCTGCAGCGGGAGCTGTCCAGCGGCGACGACCGCTTCTCCCCCCGCTCCGACGACGACGAGACCGTCGACGCGCGCTGGGGCGAGTACAGCTACGACGAGCGTTGACGCGCCGCTGAGGCGCGCCCACCACGGTCGCACCCGTCCCGGGATCGGCAGGAGTCGCCGCTCCCGGGGCGGGTAACCGCGCGCATCGGTCGTTCACTCCGAGCGACCCGGGACGCGCGAGGAGCGAGCGTGGCGAAGACGTTCAGCAAGGGCGACGACGTCAAGTGGAACTGGGGTAACGGCCAGGCCGAGGCCACGGTCAAGGAAGTCCACACCGAGCGGGTCGAGCGTCAGATCGACGGCAAGACGAAGACCCGCAACGGCTCGGAGGACAACCCCGCGTACGTCCTCGAGCAGTCCGACGGTCAGACGGTGCTGAAGCTCCACAGCGAGCTCATGCCCGACGACTGACCGGCCGGGTTCCGCGTGACCGAGCGAGGGCGTCCCTCGCTGCGTCCCACGCACCCAGGGTGTCCCTCGCTCCGCGAACCCGGCGCCCCAGCACCGCCGCGTGACCGAGCGAGGGCGTCCCTCGCTGCGTCCCACGCACCCAGGGCGTCCCTCGCTCCGCGGCGAGGGGCGGGGTTTTCGAGGGCGCTAGAAGCGGGGGTGGTCGCCGCGCAGGACGGCGTGACCCGCGTCGGGCGCGCCGTCGGCCTCGGTGGTGGCCCGCACCTCGCCGATCACCCACGACGGCACGTGCTTGGCGGTGAGGACCGCCATGGCGCGGTCGACGTCGTCGGGCGGCAGCACGGCCACCATCCCGACGCCCATGTTGAACGTCCGCTCCATCTCCTCGCGGGTCACGCGCCCGCGGGAGGCGATGAGCTTGAACACCGGGTCCGGGGTCCAGGTGGTGCGGTCGAGCTCGGCGGTGAGGCCGGTGGGCAGCACCCGGGCGAGGTTGGCGCACAGGCCACCGCCGGTGACGTGGGCGAACGTGCGCACGTCGGTCTCGGCGGCCACCGCGAGGCAGTCGCGGGCGTAGATGCGGGTGGGCTCGAGCAGCTCGTCGCCCAGCGTGCGACCGAACTCCTCGACGTGGCCGTCGAGCGACATCCGCCCGATCTCGAGCAGCACCTGGCGCGCCAGGGAGTAGCCGTTGGAGTGCAGGCCCGACGAGGCCATCGCGACCACCGTGTCGCCGGGGCGCACGCGGTCCGGCCCGAGCATCGCGTCGGCCTCGACGATCCCCACCCCGGTGGCCGACAGGTCGTAGTGGTGGGGCTCCATGACACCGGGATGCTCGGCGGTCTCCCCGCCGAGCAGGGCGCAGCCGGCGAGCCGGCAGCCCTCGGCGATGCCCGAGACGATCTTCTCGACCTTCTCGGGCACCAGCTTGCCGATCGCCAGGTAGTCCTGGAGGAACAGCGGCTCGGCGCCGCACACCACGAGGTCGTCGACCACCATGGCGACGAGGTCGCGCCCGACCGTGTCGTGGCGGTCGGCGGCCTGGGCGACGGCGAGCTTGGTGCCGACGCCGTCGGTGGACGCCGCCAGCACCGGGTCCCGGTACTTGCCCGTCCGCAGCGCGAACAGCCCCGCGAAGCCCCCGACGCCGCCGAGCACCTCGGCCCGGTGGGTCGACGCCGCGAGCGGCTTGAGGCGGTCGACCGCGCGGTCACCGGCCTCGACGTCCACGCCCGCGGCCGCGTAACTGGCGTGCGGGCCGTCGGCCTCGAGCGCCGGGTCGTCGGGGGCGTGGGGCATCGGTGGGCAACCTCGCAGGACGGGGAGAGGGCGGACGTCAGGGACGGCTCAGGGCGTCCTCGGCACCGTAACCCGGACTCGTGAGCGTCATCCCGGCGCCGGTGGGGCGCCCGGTGTGCACCACGGGGCCGCCGGCGCCGCCGCCGTCGCCGCAGCTGGCGCCGGTGACGTCCTCGAGGAGGTGCTTCCCGACCATCGCGTCCGACGGCAGGGCGATGGGGTACTCGCCCGAGAAGCACGCCGTGCACAGCCGCGAGCGCGGCTGGTCGGTGGCCGCGACCAGGCCCTCCTGGGAGATGTAGCCGAGGCTGTCGGCGCCCACCGAGCGCCGCACCCCTTCCTCGTCGAGCCCGTTGGCGATGAGCTCGGCGCGCGAGGCGAAATCGATGCCGTAGAAGCACGGCCAGCGCACCGGCGGGCTCGCGATCCGCACGTGCACCTCGACGGCCCCGGCCTCGCGCAGCATCCGCACCAGCGAGCGCTGGGTGTTGCCGCGGACGATCGAGTCGTCCACGACGACGAGGCGCTTGCCACGGATGATCTCGCGCAGCGGGTTGAGCTTGAGCCGGATCCCGAGCTGGCGGATCGTCTGCGACGGCTGGATGAAGGTGCGCCCGACGTAGGCGTTCTTCACCAGCCCCTGCCCGTAGGGGATGCCCGAGCGCTCGGCGTAGCCGATGGCCGCCGGCGTGCCCGACTCCGGCACCGGGATGACGAGGTCCGCCTCGGCCGGGTGCTCGGTGGCCAGGCGACGCCCGATCTCGACGCGGGCGGAGTGCACGCCCCGTCCGGCGATCGCGGTGTCCGGGCGCGCGAGGTAGACGTACTCGAAGATGCAGCCCTTGGGCTCGGGCGCGGCGAAGTGGGCGCTGCGCAGGCCCTGCTCGTCGATGGCGATGAGCTCGCCGGGCTCGACCTCCCGCACGAACGAGGCGCCGACGATGTCGAGCGCCGCGGTCTCCGAGGCGACGACCCAGCCGCGGTCGAGCCGGCCGAGCACCAGCGGGCGCACGCCGTGGCGGTCGCGGGCCGCGTACAGCGTGGTCTCGTCGGTGAACACGAGGCTGAACGCGCCGCGCAGGTCGGGCAGCAGGCGCAGCGCCGCCTCCTCGACGCCGAGGTCGGCCGCGGCGTCGGCGATCAGGCCGGTCACGACGTCGGAGTCGGTGGTCGCGCCGTCGAGGGCCGAGCGGCCGCGCCGCGCCGTCCCGTTGACCAGGGCGGCCTCGTCGCGGCGCCGGACGAGCTCGGCGGTGTTGACGAGGTTGCCGTTGTGGCCGAGCGCGAGCCCGGTGCCCGCCGCCGTGGTGCGGAACGTCGGCTGGGCGTTCTCCCAGGTCGGCGAGCCGGTGGTGGAGTAGCGCGTGTGGCCGACGGCCAGGTGCCCGCGCAGCGAGGACAGGGTCTGCTCGTCGAAGACCTGGCTGACCAGCCCGAGGTCCTTGAACACCACGATCTGGCGGCCGTCGCTGACCGCCATGCCGGCGGCCTCCTGGCCGCGGTGCTGCAGCGCGAAGAGCCCGAAGTACGTGAGCTTCGCGACCTCCTCGCCGGGCGCCCACACCCCGAAGACGCCGCACTCCTCCTTGGGGCCGTCGTCGAACGACGGCGGATCCGGAGGGGTGGTGGGTGACGTGGGCCGTGGATCGGGTCCGGCTGCGTCCACCGGGACGGCTCCTCTTCGACGGGGCTGCCACGAGTCGTGCCGAGGCCAGCCTACGCGCCCCCGACCCGCCCCAGGGCCCCGCGACGGCCCGGGCGAGGCGATCCCGCTCTCAGCCCGAGCGGCGGAGCCCGGTCGCGGGGCCGCCGAGCGGCCGGCCTCTCCGCAGCAGGGCCGCGACCTCGCCGGCGGGCACCGCGGGCGCGAAGAGCCACCCCTGGCCCTCGTCGCAGCCCAGCGCGCGCAGCCGGGACGCCTGGGCGGCGGTCTCGACGCCCTCGGCCGTCACCGTGAGGTCCAGCGCGTGACCGAGGGCGACCAGCGTGCCGACGATGCGCTCGTCGACCTCGTCGGACAGCTCCTCCTCGCGAAGACCCTCGCCGAACGAGCCGTCGAGCTTGATCACGTCGACGGGCAGTTTGCGCAGGTAGGAGAGGTTGGAGTAGCCGGTGCCGAAGTCGTCGACGGCGATCTTCACGCCCATCGCCCGCAGGCCGTCGAGGGCCTTGAGCGGTGCGCCCTCGTCGATGGTCAGGGCCCGCTCGGTGAGCTCGACCTGCAGGCGGTCCGCCGGCAGGCCCGTGGTGTCGAGCAGCGCGGCCACCTCGGCGACCAGCCCGGGTTCGTGGAGCTGACGCGGGGCCACGTTGACGCTGACGAACGGGGCGCCCGCCCCGAACTCGGCGTGCCAACCGCGGGCGTCGCGGCAGGCGGTCTCGAGCACCCGGCGCCCGAGCGGCACGATGACGCCCGTCTCCTCGGCCGGACCGATGAACAGCGACGGGGAGAGCACGCCGAGACGCGGGTGCCGCCAGCGCACGAGGGCCTCGACGCCGCGGACCCGATGGTCGGCCAGCGACACCAGCGGCTGGTAGAGCACGAAGAACTCGTCGTGTGCCACCGCCGAGGGCAGCGCCGCGGAGAGGCTGAACCGCGTGGTCTCGGTCTCGTCGCGGCCCGGGTCGTGCACGGCCCAGCGCCCGCGGCCCTCGGCCTTCGCCGTGTAGAGCGTGATGTCCGCGGCGCGCATGAGCTCCGACGCGGTGGTCTCCGCGACCGCCTGCTCGACGACGCCGATGCTGGCGGTGACGACCAGCTCCTGGCCCACGAGGTGGAACGGCGACGCCAGCACCGCGAGGATGCGGTCGGCCAGCGCGACGAGGCGGTCGACGCCGTGGGAGTCCTCGACGAGCACGACGAACTCGTCGCCGCCCATCCGGGCCACGAGCTCGCCCTCGCCGGCGCAGGCGTCGAGGCGCCGCGCGACCTCCTGGAGCATGAGGTCGCCGACGTGGTGGCCGAGGCTGTCGTTGATGGTCTTGAAGCCGTCGAGGTCGAGGAAGCAGACGCCGACCCGGCGCGTCGAGGACCCTCCGGCCTCGGCGAACACCTTCCCGAGCCGCTCGGTGATCCGCGCGCGGTTGGCGAGCGTGGTCAGCGGGTCGTGGTAGGCCAGGAACGCGAGATGCTCCTGCAGGCGGTGCCGCTCGCTGACGTCCTCGAGCATGGCCACCTGGTAGGCGGGCTCGCCCCGCTCGTCGCGCACCAGCGACAGCGTCAGGTGGACCACCATCGACGAGCCGTCGGCCCGGTAGAACCGCTTCTCGACCCGGAAGTTCTCCAGGTCACCGTGAATCATCCGCTCGTAGCGCTCCCACACCGACGGGGCGTCGTCGGGGTGCATCTGCTGGACGACCGAGCGCTGGGTGAACTCCTCGGGGGTGTAGCCGAACATCCGGCACAGCGCCGGGTTGACCTCGAGGATGCGGCCCTCCATGTCCCCGAGGCCGATCCCGATGGCCGCCTCGCGGAACATCGCGCGGAACCGCGCCTCGCTGGCGTGCAGCGCGTTCTCGGTGTGCTGCCGCGCGGCGAGCACGGCCCGACGGATGGCCTCCTGCTCGCCGAGGGTGCGGTCGCGCAGGGTCTCCGCGTAGCCCGCCGCGAGCGCCCCGGTCAGAGCCGGCACCGTCTCCCGCAGCCCCGGGCCGTACAGGGCGGGCAGGCGCTCGGAGAGCAGCACCACCGTGCGCTCCAGCGTCGCCGGGCCGGTGAAGTGCGCCGCGACGAGCCGCCGGCCGATCTCGGCACCGACCTCGGGCCGCGGCGGATCCGCCTGCACGGCGTCCACGACCAGGCGGGCGAGGTCGCGCAGATGGGCGCGCAGCTCCTCGGCGGCCATGGGCACGTAGCTGGTGCCCTCGACCTCCTCGGCCCAGTCCGCGGCGAGGGCGTCGAGGGGGTCGGCCCCGGACGCCCGCCCGGGCTCAGTCACGACGGCCCACGGCGGCGTAGCCGGTGAACCGCTCAGGGTTCGCCGGGGGCACGGGGTCGTCGGGACGCCACTGCGGCAGGAAGACGATGCCCGGCTCGACGAGGGTGAACCCGTCGAGGAGTGCGGCGACCTCGTCGCGCGAGCGCATCGTCATGGGCGTGGCGGTGCGGCGGTAGAGCGACCGGTGCTCGTCGGCCCGGTCGGGCGCCCCGTCGGCGCTCGCGTGGCTGAGCACCAGGTGGCTGCCGGGCGCCATGGCCTCCCGGTAGCGGGCGAGCGCCTCGGCGGGCCGGCGCTCGTCGCCCACGAAGTGCAGCAACGCGACGACGAGCAGGCCGACCGGGCGGGAGAAGTCGAGCAGCGAGCGCGTCACCGGGTCCTCGAGGACGGCCCCGACGTCGACGAAGTCGGCCTGGACGACGCCGGTGTTCGCGTCGTCCTCGAGCAGGGCCCGGGCGTGGGCGACCGCGATCGGGTCGATGTCCACGTACACCACGCGGGCGTCGCCGAGCGCGGCCTGCGCGACCTCGTGCACGTTGCCGACGGTGGGGATGCCGGAACCGATGTCGAGGAACTGGTCGATCCCCTGGGCGGCGAGGTGGCGCACGGCCCGCCGCAGGAACGCCCGGTTGGCCTGCATGATCGCCGGCAGCTCGGGCCAGTCCGCCACGGCGCGGGCCGCCATCTCGCGGTCGACGGCGAAGTTGTGCAATCCGCCCAGGTAGAAGTCGTAGACGCGGGCCGCGCTCGGCCGGTCCAGATCGACCTCCGCCGGTGCCCAGTTCGGCCGCTGCACCCGCGCCTCCCTCGCTTCGAGCGTGACCATCACCGACCGGTCACGGTAGGTCATTGACGACGATTCCGGGGGTCACTCGGACGTCTCATCCGACGTTCGGCGCAGGTCCACCACCGGGAGCCATCGGGCGATCTCCGGGGCCCGGTGGCCGGACGCCGAGAGCCGGTCCGCGGCCTCCGCCCAGGTCGTGAGGCCGAGGGCGAGGCCGAGCCAGGTCGCGGCGTCGGTCTCGACGACGTTGGGCGGGGTACCGCGCGTGTGCCGCGGCCCCTCGACGCACTGCACCGCGCCGAACGGCGGCACGCGGACCTCGACGGAGTGACCCGGCGCGGCGTGCTCGAGCGTGCGCAGTGACGAGCGCACGGCGGCGGCCAGGACGGGGCGCGCCGGCCGGTCGACGGTGTCGGGGTCGCGCACCCACGGGGCCACCGCGAGCAGCTCCGCGCGCACCTGCGCGGGGTCGGGGGCTCGGCGTGGCACGAGGGTCGAGCGTAGTTGCGGCTACGGTGCCGTGCCGTGCCGCGCGCCCGCTCCCTCGTCCTGGCCGGTCTCGTCCTCGGCGTCGCCGGCGCGGCCTGGCAGGCGCGGCGGCTGTGGCGCGCCACCACCATGGAGGACGACCACGCGGCCTACTGGCGGCGCCGACGCCGCAGCCCCGGTGACGTGCTGCTGGTGGCGCTCGGTGACTCCCTGGCCCAGGGCCTCGGCGCGCTGCACCCCGAGCGATCGTGGGCGGGGCGGCTCGCCGACGCGGTCGAGACGCGCGAGGGGGTACGCGTGCGCGTGGTGAACCTCGGGGTCGTGGGCGCGACGGCCGCCGACGTGCGGGCCCGCCAGCTGCCCGAGGTGCCCGACCTGGGGCCCGGCGCGCTCGTCGCCCTGGCCGTCGGCACCAACGACGCCGCCCAGGACGTGGCGCCCGAGGACTACCGGCGCGACCTCGACGCCGTCTGCGCGGCCCTGCCCGCCGGCGCGCTCGTCGCCGACGTCCCGGACCTGCAGCGCGGCGAGGTCCGTGCACGCGGGATGCGGCTCGCCGAGGTCGCGCGCGAGGTCGTCGCCGTCCACCCGGAGCTCGTGCCCGTGGCGCTGGAGGCCGCCACGCACGGGCTCCGCGTCTGGGAGGCCGGGCCGGACCTCGCCCACCCCAACGGCCGCGGCTACCGGCGCTACGGGCGCGCGTTCGTCGAGGCCTGGGAGCGTTCTCGGGAGCAGCGAACGCGCCGTTCGTACGCGTAGAAGCAGCGAACAGCGCGTTCGCTGCGTCCTCGGGCCGCCTCAGTCCAGGGCCGCGGGGAGGGTCGCGTCGCCGAGGGCGCGGAGCTCGTCCACCGGCAGCGGGTCGACGCCCTCGATCCGCAGCGCGTCCCCGCCGACCTCGCCCAGGCGTGCGGCTGGCTGGCCTGCCTCGGCGCAGCGGCGGGCGAGCTCGGCCTCGTCACCCGGGGCCACCGTGACCAGCATCCGTGCCGCCGACTCGGAGAACAGCACGGTGGCGGGGTCGAGGCCGTCGGGGCCGGAGGCCAGGGCGATCCGCGCGCCCCGTCCGGTGGCCACCGCCGCCTCGACGAGGGCCTGCGCGAGGCCGCCGTCGGAGAGGTCGTGGGCGCCGGAGAGCAGGCCGTCGGCGGCGGCGTCGGCCATCACGGCGGCCAGGCGCGCCTCGGCGGCCAGGTCGACGCGCGGCGGGAGCCCGCCCAGGTGGTCGTGCACCACGCCCGCCCACGTCGAGCCGTCGAGCTCGTCGCGGGTCTCGCCGAGCAGCCACACCGCGTGACCCTCCGGGCCCAACCCCGACCGGACCGCCCGCGTCACGTCCTCGAGGATGCCCAGCACCCCGACCACCGGCGTCGGCAGGATCGCCGTGTTCCCGGTCTGGTTGTAGAAGCTGACGTTGCCGCCGGTGACGGGCAGGCCCATCGCGACGCAGCCGTCGGCCAGCCCGGCGATCGCCTCGGCGAACTGCCACATGACGCCGGGGTCCTCGGGCGAGCCGAAGTTGAGGCAGTCGGTGACCGCCACCGGCACCGCGCCCGAGGACGCGACGTTGCGCACGGCCTCGGCCAGCGCGAGCTGGGCGCCCGCCCGCGGGTCGAGCCGGCAGAACCGTGCGTTGGCGTCGATCGACACGGCCACGCCCCGGCCGCTGGACTCGTCGACCCGCACGACGCCCGCGTCGGCGGGCGCCGCGGAGGTGACGTTGCCGCGGACGAAACGGTCGTACTGCTCGGTGACCCACGTCCGCGAGGCGAGCGCCGGCGAGCCGACGAGGGTGCGCACCTGCTCGGCGATCGCCGCCGGCCCCGACGGGCGCGGGTGGCGGGCGACCGTGTCGGCCTGCAGCGCGTCCTGGTCGTCCGGGCGGGCGTACGGCCGCTGGTAGACCGGTCCGTCGTGGGCGACCGTGGGCGGCGGCACGTCGACCACCGTGGCGCCCTGGTGCGTGATGCGCAGGCGGTCGCCGTCGGTGACCTCGCCGATGACGGTCGCGGTGACGTCCCAGCGGCGGCACACCGCCATGAACGCGTCGACGTTCTCGGGCGTGACCACCGCGCACATCCGCTCCTGCGACTCGCTGGAGAGGATCTCGGCGGCCGTCATGTTCTCGGCGCGCAGCGGGACGGCGTCGAGGTCGATCTGCATGCCGCCGTCGCCGGCGCTGGCGAGCTCGCTGGTGGCGCAGGACAGCCCGGCGCCGCCGAGGTCCTGGATGCCGACGACCAGCCCGGCGCCGAACAGCTCGAGGCAGCACTCGATGAGCACCTTCTCGGCGAACGGGTCGCCCACCTGGACGCTGGGGAGCTTCTTGCGGCTCGGGGCCTGCGTGGGGTCCGCGCGGTCGAAGGTCTCCGAGGCCAGCACCGAGACGCCGCCGATGCCGTCGAGCCCGGTGCGGGCGCCGAAGAGCACGATCTTGTTGCCGGTGCCCGACGCGAAGGCCAGGTGCAGGTCCTCGTGGCGCAGCACGCCGACGCACAGCGCGTTGACCAGCGGGTTGCCGGCGTAGCTCGGGTCGAAGACGACCTCGCCGCCGATGTTGGGCAGGCCCAGGCAGTTGCCGTAGAAGCCGACACCGGACACCACGCCAGGCAGCACGCGGCCGGTGTCGGGGGCGTCGAGCGGGCCCACGCGCAGCCCGTCCATCACCGCGACCGGGCGGGCGCCCATCGCCATGATGTCGCGCACGATGCCGCCGACGCCGGTGGCCGCGCCCTGGTGGGGCTCGACGTACGACGGGTGGTTGTGCGACTCGATCTTGAACGTGACCGCCCACCCGTCACCGACGTCGACCACGCCCGCGTTCTCGCCGATGCCGGCCAGCAGGCGGGCGCGCATGGCCTCGGTGGTCGTCTCGCCGAAGCGGCGCAGGTGGACCTTGGAGGACTTGTAGGAGCAGTGCTCGGACCACATCACCGAGTACATGGCGAGCTCGGCCTCGGTGGGGCGCCGGCCGAGGATCTCGCGGATGCGCGCGTACTCCTCCTCGCGCAGGCCGAGCGCGGCGTGCGGCTGGGACTGGTCGGGGGTCGCGGCGGCGTGGTCGACGTCGTCGAGCGGCGGGAGCGGGGGCGCCGTGGGCGGCGCGGGGTCCACGGGGGCCGGGACCGGGGAAACCGTCACCCCACGAGGGTAGGACGCCGAGCGGTACCGGTCCCGCGCCCATGAGCGCCGTCTCCCGACGCCCGGGGCCGCGCCGAGCGCGCTCGTACCCACGACAGGCGGTCACGAAACCACGACCGGCTGACATCACCGTGTCCACCGACCGACGTCGACCACACGCCCACCGTGTGCACCACCACTCGGCGGCAACACGCTAGACCGTTCGCTCGATCGGTTGTCCGTTCATGGTCCAACGCGGTCGTTTCACCGCGACACGGCGCGGGCGTGTCGGCCAATCCCCGGGGGTGTCGGACCCTCGATACATAGTGGAGCCATGACCACCGCCTCCGTCTCCTCGGCGCCCGGCTCCGCGTCCGGGACGGCACCCGACCGGGATGTGGCCGACGGCCTCGCCCGCCTCCGTCTGGTGCTCGACCGCGAGCTGGTCGGGGTCCGCCGGCACGACCTCGAGCTCGCCGGCCGCGTCCCCGACAGCGTGCGCCCCCACGTGGACGACACGCGGGGGATGCTCGAGTTCCTGCTCGACGACGGCGCCGGCGGTGTCGTCGTGCTCGCCCTCGCGCCCGGGGCGCGGGGCGACACGGTGGTGCCGCTGCTGCCCGCGGCCCAGCCGGCCGAGCCGGGGGGCCACGACGTCTCGCGCGAGGCCCCGTTCGCCGAGGTCGTGGGCGAGGCGCTCGAGGACGTCTCGCGCCTGCTGACCCACCTCGAGCGTCCCGACGAGATGCGCGGGCTCGTGCTGCACCTCGGCGGGCAGATGCTCATGGTCTACGCCGACCTGTGGGAGCTCCGCGTCACCCTGCTGCCGTAGGTCCGCCGAGCCGGCCGCGTCCACGCGCTCCCTCGGCGTGCTGTATCGGTGGCGCTCCGCGTGCCCGTCGACGGAGGCGGCGGCTACGCCGTCGCGAGCTGGGCCAGCACCGAGGTGAACAGCCCCAGCCCGTCGGTGCTCGGGCCCGTCAGGTCGTCGATGGCGTGCTCGGGGTGGGGCATGAGCCCCACGACGCGTCCGTCGGCCGAGCTGACGCCCGCGATGTCGCGCAGCGCGCCGTTGGGCGCGGGCTCGCTGTAGCGGAACACCACGCGGCCCTCGCCCTCGAGCTCGTCGAGCGTGGCGGCGTCGGCGACGTAGCGGCCCTCGCCCGACTTCAACGGCACGCGCAGCTCCTGGCCGACGGTGAACGACGACGTCCACGCCGTGTCGGCCTCGACGCGCAGCCCCACCTCGCGGCAGACGAACCGCAGGCCCTGGTTGCGCACCAGCGCGCCGGGCAGCAGCCCGGCCTCGCAGAGGATCTGGAAGCCGTTGCAGATACCGAGCACCGGCATCCCGGCGCGGCCCGCCTCCACGACGGGGCCCATCACCGGCGAGCGGGCGGCGATCGCGCCGGCGCGCAGGTAGTCGCCGTAGGAGAACCCGCCGGGCACGACCACGGCGTCGACACCGTGCAGGTCGGCGTCGTCGTGCCACAGCGCCACCGGCTCGCCGCCGGCGCGACGCACCGCCCGGGCGGCGTCGACGTCGTCGAGCGTGCCCGGGAACGTGATGACCCCGATGCGCAACCCCGCGGTCACGACGAGACCCTCCGCACGACCCACTCCTCGATCACGGGGTTCGCCAGCAGCGTGCCGGCGATCCGCTCGAGCTCGGCGTCGTCGACGGTGTCGTCGACCTCGAGCTCGAAGTGCTTGCCCTGGCGCACGTCGGCGACGCCGGACACGCCGAGCCGACCCATCGCGCGGGCCACGGCCTGGCCCTGCGGGTCGAGGATCTCGGCCTTCGGGAGGACGTCGACGATCACGCGGGCCACGCGTCCCAGGTTACCGGCCGCGCAGGGGGGAACTCGGGTGGCGTGGAACTCGTGCACCTCGGTCATGCCTGCGTCGTCGCGGACACCGGCTCGGCCCACATCCTGTTCGACCCCGGCGCCTTCTCCTCGGGCTACGAGACGCTCCAGGGGCTGGACGCGATCCTGATCACCCACCAGCACTTCGACCACCTCGACCTGGACAAGCTCCCGGCGCTGCTGGGCCAGAACCCGGACGCCGAGCTGGTCGTCGACCCGGGCACCGCGCAGCAGCTGCGCGAGCGCGACATCGCCCACACCGTGCGCGAGCCCGGCGAGACCTTCTCGGTCGGCGGCACGACGGTCGAGGTCCTCGGCGGCGACCACGCGGTGATCCACCCCGACATCCCGCGCATCGCGAACAACGGCTACCTGCTCGACGGGACGGTGCTGCACCCCGGCGACGCGTTCACCGTGCCCGAGCGCACCCCGGACGTGCTGCTCCTGCCCACCGCCGCGCCGTGGCTCAAGGCCTCGGAGGCCGTGGACTACCTGCGCGCCGTGGCGCCGCCCCTCGCGGTGCCGATCCACGAGGCCGTGCTCGCGAACCCCGACCTGCACTACAACCTGTTCTCGAACCTCGCCCCCGAGGGCACCGAGGTCCGCATCGCGCCGCGAGGGGTGGCGTTCGCCACGTGAGTGATCCGGGGTCGTGATGGCGACCGGGATCACTCACGTGGGCCGCAGGCCCCTCACCCGGGGCGGGACGATCTCCGAGGACGCGAGCGGCGTGGCGCCGGCGGCCAGGGCCTCGTCGATCAGAGCGCCGGCGCGCGCGAGCGGGGTCCGCGCGTCCAGCGCGAGGTGGCACAGCACGGGCTCCGGGCGGGACGGGCGCCACCGCAGGGTGCGCCGTGGCGCGGCGGTGACGACCGGGCCGTGCCACGACCGGACGGTGGCGCCGCCGAGGCCGAGGCGGTGCACCCCGGTGTCGTCGACGCACCATCCGAGGCCGGCCGCGACGAGCGCACGGCGGGTGCCCGGTGAGGTCGACCACCCCGGCGCCGCGAACCCGTCGACGGCGAGGCCGAGGGCGTCGCGCGCGTGCAGCGCGGCGGTGAGCCGCAGGCCGGCCTCGTGGGCGGGCAGCCGGCGGTAGGGCCGCCGCGACCCGGCGCCCTCCTCGCGGGTGCCGCGCAGGAGCGCGGCGTCGCCCACCCGGCGGCGGGCGGAGGCCCACGCGACGACCTCGGGGTGCGGCCGCGGGCCGACCAGGAGGGTCAGGGGCACGCGGCGTGCGTCGAGGGCGTCGGCGAGGGCGACGGCGGCGTCGAGCGGCGCCCCGGGGAGGAGCCCGGACACCGAGACCAGCAGGCGCGGGGTCGTCTCGTGCACGTCCCCATGAGGCCAGTCGGAGGTGCCCTTCTCGCGACCGGGGGGTGAACACCGCGGCTCGCGGGGACGACACCCTCACGCGGCCGTCGCCGCAGCTCGGCGCCTACAGCGCCGGCGGCCAGTGGTGGCCCGTCAGACGGGTGTAGGCCTCGATGTAGCGCTGCCGGGTGGCCTCGACCACGTCGTCGGGCAGCGGGGGCGGCGCCTCGCCGGAGTGACGGTCCCAGCCCGAGGCCGGCGAGGTCAGCCAGTCGCGCACGTACTGCTTGTCGAAGCTGGGCTGCGGGCGGCCGGGCGCGTAGCCCTCGGCGGGCCAGAACCGCGACGAGTCGGGCGTGAGCACCTCGTCCCCGAGGACGAGCGCACCGTCGGGCGAGAGGCCGAACTCGAGCTTCGTGTCGGCGAGGATCAACCCCCGCGAGGCGGCGTAGGCCGATCCGCGGGCGTAGACCGCGAGGGTCTGGTCGCGCAGGGCGCCGGCGAGGTCGGCGCCGACCGTCGCGGCCACGTGCTCGAAGCTGACGTTCTCGTCGTGCTCCCCCTGCGCGGCCTTCGTGGCCGGCGTGAAGATCGGGGTCGGCAGCATGCTCGCCTCGACGAGCCCGTCGGGCAGCGGCACCCCGCAGATCGCGCCGTCGCGCTGGTAGTCGGTGGTGCCCGAGCCCGCGAGGTAGCCCCGGGCCACGCACTCGACGGGGATCATCTCGAGGCGCCGGACGAGCAGCGCCCGGCCCCGGACCTCCTCGGGGATGCGCTCGTCGCGCGCCGCGATCAGGTGGTGCGCCAGCGGCGGGGTCGCGACGTCCGCCCCGCCCAACAGCCCGAACCAGAACACGCTCATCGCCGTGAGCACCCGGCCCTTGTCCGGGATCGGCGTGGACAGCACGCGGTCGTAGGCCGAGATCCGGTCGGACGCGACGAGCAGCAGCGTCTCGTCGTCGACCTCGTAGAGGTCCCGGACCTTGCCGGAGGCCAGGTGCCGGTACGTGCTGAGCGCGACCACGGGCGCGGAGGCTAGAGGATCGGGGCCGGGGTGTAGGCGGCCGCGTCGGGACGCGCCGCGACGAGCGCCTCCACCCGGCGGGTGATCTCCGCGACCTGCGCGCCGGCGGCCCCCACGAAGGCCCGCGGGTCGCCCACGGCCGCGTCGAGGTCGGCGGACGAGAGACCCAGGCGGGCGTCGGTGCCGAGCCGGGCGAGCAGGTCGTTGCCCTCGGTGCCCTTCTCGCGCATGTCGAGCGCCACCGCCCGCGCGTGCTCGGAGATGATCTCGTGTCCCGTCTCGCGCCCGACCCCGGCGCGTACCGCGGCCATGAGCACGGCCGTCGTCGCGAGGAAGGGCAGGTAGCGGTCGAGCTCGCGGGCGATCACCGCGGGATAGGCGCCGAACTCGTCGAGCACGGTCAGGATCGTCTCGAGCAGCCCGTCGATCGCGAAGAACGCGTCGGGCAGGGCCACGCGGCGCACGACGGAGTCCGAGACGTCGCCCTCGTTCCACTGCGCGCCCGCGAGCTCGGCGACCATCGCCGCGTTGCCCCGCAGCACCACCGCGAGCCCGTTGACGCGCTCGCAGGAGCGGGTGTTCATCTTGTGCGGCATGGCGCTCGAGCCGACCTGGCCCGCGCGGAAGCCCTCGGTGACCAGCTCCTGGCCGGCCATGAGCCGGATGGTGGTGGCCAGCGACGAGGGCCCGGCCGCGAGCTGGACCAGCGCGGAGAGCACGTCGTGGTCCAGCGAGCGGGGGTAGACCTGCCCGACGCTGGTGAGCACCTCGGTGAAGCCCAGGTGCGCGGCGACCCGGCGCTCCAGCTCCGCGAGCCTCTCCGCGGAGCCCCCGAGCAGCCCCAGCATGTCCTGCGCCGTGCCCACGGGGCCCTTGATCCCGCGCAGGGGGTAGCGCTCGATCAGCTCGGTGACCCGCCGGTGCGCCACGAGCGTCTCGTCGGCGGCGGTGGCGAAGCGCTTGCCCAGCGTCGTGGCCTGGGCGGCGACGTTGTGGCTGCGCCCGGCCATGACCAGCTCGGCGTGCTCGCCGGCGCGCCGGGCCAGGCGGGCGAGCACGGCGACGGTCTTGTCCGCGACGAGGCGCAGCGAGTCCCGGATCTGCAGCTGCTCGACGTTCTCGGTGAGGTCGCGGCTGGTCATGCCCTTGTGGGCGTGCTGGTGGCCGGCGAGCGCGTCGAACTCCTCGATGCGCGCCTTGACGTCGTGGCGCGTGATGCGCTCGCGGGCGGCGATGGACGCGAGGTCCACCCGGTCGACGACGGCCCGGTAGTCGTCGATGACCCCGTCGGGCACGTCGACGCCCAGCTCGCGCTGCGCGGACAGCACGGCCATCCACAGCTCGCGCTCGAGCACCACCTTGCGATCGGGTGACCACAGCGCCGTCAGCTCCGGCGAGGCGTACCGCCCGGCGAGCACGTTCGGGACCATCGCGGCACTCACCGGGCCGAGCCTACGGCCCCGCCCGGAGCAGGGGTTGCGGCCGCGGGAGGAGCGGGCAGACCCGGCGACTACCGTCTCTCCTGGACGCGAGGCAGGGAGGAGGGCCCATGGAGCCGGTGGAGCCGGACGCCTCCGCGCCGCTGCGCGTCCTCCTCGTCGAGGACGACGACGCCGACGCCCTCCTCGTCACCGAGCACTTCGCCGACGCCGCCCTCACCGTCGACCTCCACCGCGCGCGCTCGCTGGCCGAGGCCGAGGAGTCGCTGGTCGACCCCGACGGGCCCGATTGCGTGCTGCTCGACCTCGCCCTGCCCGACGCGCACGACTTCGAGGGCCTGCGCCGGCTGCTGCGCGCCGAGGGCCCGGCCGTGCTGGTGCTCACCGGCCGGCGCGACGAGCAGCTCGGGGCCGACGCGGTCAGCGTCGGCGCGCAGGACTACCTGGTCAAGGATGCCGTCGACGGCCCGACGCTCGCCCGGGCCGTGCGCTACGCCGTCGAGCGCCGCCGTGCCGACCGCGTACGCCGGGCGCTGCGCGACGCCCACCTGCGCGCCGACGAGAACGCCCGCCTCGAGCGCGGGCTGCTGCCCACCCCGCTGCTCGCCGACCCCGCGCTGCGGATCATCGCCCGCTACGAGCCCGGCACCGAGCAGACGCTCCTGGGCGGCGACTTCTACGACGTCGTCGAGGGCGCCGACGGCACCCTGCACGCCGTCATCGGCGACGTCTGCGGGCACGGGCCCGACGAGGCCGCGCTCGGGGTGAGCCTGCGCATCGCCTGGCGGACGCTCGTGCTCAGCGGCATCGACCCCGACCGGGTGCTGCCCACGATGCACGAGCTGCTGGTGCACGAGCGCAACAACCGCGCCCTGTTCACCACGCTGGCGACCGCCACCGTCGAGCCCGACCGCACGCGGATGACGCTGCGGCTCGCCGGCCACCCGCCGCCCGCGCTCATCGGCGAGGGCGACGACACACGGATGCTCTCCGACGCGCGGCTCGGCATGCCGCTGGGCGTCGGCGCCGGCAGCGCCTGGGCGCCGCTGGAGGTCGAGCTCCCGCCCAAGTGGACCCTCCTGCTCTACACCGACGGGCTCATCGAGGGCCGCCAGCCGGCCGGCGACGTGCTGTGGACCGACGGGCTCATGGACCTGCTGCGCGAGGTCACCGCGGGCCCGGAGCCCTGGCGCGACGACCCCGGGGTGATGCTGGACGGTGTGATGGAGCGGGTGCGATCGCTGTCGACCGCGCAGACCGACGACGTGGCCGCGGTGCTGCTGGTGTGCGACCGGTGAGCGCGCCCACCGACGTCTCCCCCGGCGCTCCGCCGGCCGCCGACACCCCGCGGTCCGACGACGGCCCGGCACCGCTGCCCCGCCCCCGGCGCCGTGTGCGGCAGGGCCTGAGCAGCTGGTCGCTGCTGCGCATCCTCGTGGTCACCGGCAGCGCCCTGGCGGTCCTGCTCGTGGCCGCCGCGATCGTCGGGATCGTCGGCCTCGCGACCCTCGATCGACACCGCGTCGAGCTGGTCGACCGCCTCGACCCCGCGCTGCTCACCGCACAGCAGCTCGAGGCGGCCGCCATCGACCAGGAGACCGGCGTCCGCGGCTTCGTCCTGGCGCCGCAGGCCGACCTCCTCGAGCCCTACCAGCGTGGCCGGGCCGACGAGGCCCGGACGACCGCTGAACTGCGGACGTTGCTCGCGGGACGACCCGAGGCGCTCGCCGAGCTCGACGCCGTCGAGAGCGCCACGGCCACCTGGCGCACGGTGTACGCCGAGCCGGCCCTGGCCGCCGCGGCGCAGGGTGCGCCCGCTCCACCGGTCGAGGTCGGCAAGGCGGCGTTCGACCGGGTCCGCGGTGCCCTCGACGCCCAGCGCAACCGCCTGCTCGTCCTGCGCGACGACGCCCGCGACGCCCTCGGCGGCGCCGCCGACACGATCACCGTGCTGGGCGCGGTCACCCTCGTCGTCATCGCGCTCGGCGTCGCGGTGCTGCTCGCCTGGTTGCGTCGCGTCGTCGTGGTGCCGACGCACCGGCTCGCGAGCGAGGTCCGCCACGTCGTCAACGGCGATCTCGAGCACCACGTCGGCACCGCCGGGCCCCGCGAGATCACCGAGCTGGCCGAGGACGTCGAGGCGATGCGGGTGCTCATCGTCCGCGAGCTGGCCGACACGGAGCGGTCGCGCCAGGAGCTCGACGCCCGCGGCCGCGAGCTCGCCCGCTCCAACTCCGACCTCGAGCAGTTCGCCTACGTGGCGTCGCACGACCTGCAGGAGCCGCTGCGCAAGGTCGCGAGCTTCTGCCAGCTGCTGCAGCGCCGCTACGCGGGACAGCTCGACGAGCGCGCCGACCAGTACATCGAGTTCGCCACCGACGGCGCCAAGCGCATGCAGGTGCTGATCAACGACCTGCTCGCCTTCTCCCGCGTCGGGCGGCAGGGCGACGCGATGGAACCGGTGGACCTCGGTGAGCTCGTGGACCGGGCCGTCGAGAACCTCGCCGGGGCGCTGGACGAGAGTGGCGGCAGCGTCACCCGCGGCGAGCTGCCCCGCGTGCTCGGCGCCCCTGCCCTGCTCACGACCGTCTTCCAGAACCTGCTGGGCAACTCGCTGAAGTTCCGCGGCGACGACCCGCCGCAGGTGCGGGTGGACGCCGAGCGGGACCCCGACGCAACCACCGAGCGCTGGCTGCTGCGGTTCCGCGACAACGGCATCGGGATCGACCCCGAGTACGCCGAGCGCATCTTCGTCATCTTCCAGCGACTGCACGCGAAGGACGCCTACCCGGGCACCGGCATCGGGCTGGCGATGTGCCGCAAGATCGTCGAGCGGCACGAGGGCCAGATGTGGCTCGAGCCGACCGACGGGTCGGGTACCACCTTCGTCGTGGCACTGCCCGTGCTGTCCGACCCCGAACCCGACCCCGAACCCGACCCCGCCGCGGAGGCCGCCCCGTGACCGATCCCGTCGACGAGATCCACGTCCTGCTCGTCGAGGACGACCCCGGCGACGTCCTCATGACCCAGGAGGCGTTCGAGCACCACAAGCTGCGCAACCAGCTGCACGTCGTCGCCGACGGCGTCGAGGCGCTCGCGTTCCTGCGCCGCGAGGGCGAGTACTCCGACGCGCCCCGGCCCGGGCTGATCCTGCTCGACCTCAACCTGCCGCGGAAGGACGGCCGCGAGGTGCTGGAGGAGGTCAAGAACGACGCCTCCCTGCGCAGCATCCCGATCGTGGTGCTGACGACCTCGCAGGCCGAGGAGGACATCCTGCGCAGCTACAACCTGCACGCCAACGCCTACGTCGCCAAGCCGGTGGACTTCGAGCGGTTCATCGACGTCATCCGGCAGATCGACGACTTCTTCGTGACGGTGGTGAAGCTGCCCCGATGATGGCTCCGCCACGTGAGTGGTCCCGGTCGCCGTGACGACCCGGATCGCACACATGCGCAGCATCGATCTCCGCTCGGACACCGTCACCCGCCCGTCGCCCGCCATGCGCGAGGCGATGGCCACCGCCGACGTCGGTGACGACGTCCTCGACGGCGACCCCACCCTCGCCGCGCTCCAGGACCGGGTCGCGGACCTGCTGGGCGTCGAGGCGGCGCTGTGGACGCCCACCGGATGCATGGCCAACACCATCGCGCTCATGCACCACCTGACACGCGGTGACAGGTTTCTCGCACCCGCGAGCGCCCACGTCCTCGAGGCCGAACTGGGCACGTCGGCGTGGCTGGCGGGCGGGCTGCCGGTCGCGCTCGAGCACGACGCCGGTGCCGGCCGCCCCACCCCCGCCGCGGTCACCGCCGCCGCCGCGCCGGCCGGACCGTACTTCGCGCTGCGCACCACGCTGCTGTGCCTGGAGAACACCCACAACGGCGCCGGTGGCTCGGTGACCCCGGTCGCCGAGCACCGTGCGCTCGTGGGCGCGGCCCGCGACGCGGGGCTGGCCGTGCACCTCGACGGCGCGCGCCTCTGGCACGCCGCGGCGGCGCTCGACGTCCCGCCGTCGGCGCTGACGGAGGGCGTCGACACGGTCAGTGTCTGCCTGTCGAAGGGCCTGGGCGCCCCGATGGGCTCGCTGGTCGCGGGCTCGGCCGCCTTCGTCGACGAGGCCTGGCGGCTGCGCAAGATGCTGGGCGGGGGCGTCCGCCAGGGCGGGGTCGTCGGGGCCGCCGGCCTCGTGGCGCTCGACCAGCGCGACGGGCTCGCCGCCGACCACGCCCGCGCGGCCCGCCTGGCCGACGGGCTCACCGCGCTGGGCTGGCCCGTGATCGCGCCCGACACCAACATCGTGCTCGTTCCCGCCGGCGACCCCGCGGGGGTCGTCGCCGCGCTGGCCGCCGCCGGCGTGCGGGCCGTGCCGTTCGGGCCGGGCGTGAGGTTCGTGACGCACCGCGACGTCGGTGACGACGACATCGACGCCGTGCTCGAGCGCGCGGCATCGGTGGACGTCCCCGCCTGACCTACCGGGGCGCCTGCTCCCGGTCCTCCAGCTGCTCCAGCCGCGACCGGAGCGACCGGATCTCGGCGAGAAGCTCGCCGACCTCGCCGGACGGGGCGGCGACGGGGGAGGGCGCGGGGTTGCCGGCGCCGAGGTCCGTCCCCGGGGGATCGGGCGGGTCGGCCGCCCCGGCGGCCCGGCCGGGGAGCGCCTCGGCCGGATCCCGCGCCCCGATCTGCTCGAGGAACCACGTGGCGATGGCCGCGGTGACCGTGCCGAGGACGGCGATCCCCGCGATCATCAGCCCGGCAGCGACGAGGCGTCCCTGGGTGGTGACCGGGTACAGGTCGCCGTAGCCGACGGTGGTGATCGTCGTGAGCACCCACCACAGCGCGTCGCCGAAGGTCACGATCGAGGCGTCCGGGGCGTCGCGCTCCGCCTCGAAGACCGCGAGCGCCGCCACGAACGACAGCAGGCTCACGCTGACGATCAGGTAGCTGCCCACCCGACCGCGGAAGTCGTCGCGCAGCACCCGGTTGAGGGTGGCGATCGCGGCGACGAGGCGAAGCAGGCGCAGGAACCGGAGGAACGGCGCGGCGACGACGAGCAGGTCCAGCGGGTGGCGGACGATGAACCGCAGCCGGCGGCGGGCCAGCCCGATCCGGGCGACGTAGTCGACGACGTAGACGCCCCACAGTGCCCACAACGTGGCGTCGAGGAGCCCCCACCACGTCTGGCCCGGGCGGGTGGCGAGCACCTGCACCGCGAAGACCAGCAGGTAGAACACCGACAGCACCGTCAGCGGGAGGTCGGCGCGCCGCTCCCAGGCCTCCAGCCGCGGCTCGGTGTCGGGATCGTCGGCCATGGCGGGACCCTAGAGCCCTCGGCCGACCGTCGGCAGCCACCGCTCCAGGCGGTCCAGTGCCTCGCGGATGTCGGCGGTCGCGCCCGCGAACGACAGCCGGATCCAGGTGTGGCCGTCGACCGGGTCGAAGTCGACGCCCGGCGCCACGGCGATGCCGGTCTCGGCGAGCATCCGCTGCCCGAAGGCCAGCGTGTCATCGGTGAGGTGCGCGACGTCGGCGTAGACGTAGAACGCGCCGTCGGCGGGCGCGAGCCGGGCCAGACCGAGGCGTGGGAGCCCGTCGAGGAGCAGCCGCCGGTTGAGGGCGTAGCGCTCGACGTGGCCGTCGGCCTCGGCCACCGAGGCGTCGGTGAACGCCCCGAGCGCGGCGTACTGGGCGGGGACGGGCGGGCAGACGGTGAAGTTGCCGGCGATGACGTCGACCGCACGCCGCAGTCGCTCGGGCACCAGCAGCCAGCCGAGGCGCCAGCCGGTCATCGACCAGTACTTGGAGAACGAGGTGACGACGACGGCCTCGTGCGAGGTGCTCCACGCGCTCGCGGTCGGCGGGGCCGATTCCCCCGAGCCGTACTCGATGCCGTGGTAGATCTCGTCGCTGACCAGCTGGACGCCGTGCTCGGAGCACCACCGCCCGAGCGCGGCCAGCTCGGTGGGTTCGATGACGCTGCCCGTCGGGTTGGCGGGGCTCGCGACCACCAGGCCCTTCGGCGGCCGGTCGAGAGCTTCGAGCATCGCCACCGTCGGCTGGAACCGCGTCTCCTCCCCGCACGGCAGCTCGACGACCTCGCAGCCCAGGGCGGCGAGGATGTTGCGGTAGCAGGGGTAGCCGGGACGGGCGAGCACCACGGTGTCGCCGACGTCGAACGCGGCGAGGAAGACCAGCAGGAAGCCGCCCGAGCCGCCGGTGGTGACGACGACGTCCTCGGCCCCCACGGTGTCGTCGCCGTAGCGGGTGCGATGGTGCCCGGCGATCGCCTCGCGGAGCTCGTGGGTGCCGAGCGAGCCCGAGTAGCCGAGGATCTGCTCGTCCAGGGCGCGCTTGGCGGCGTTCCGCACGTCGACCGGGGCGGGCGTCGAGGGTTGTCCCGCGGACAGGTTCACGAGGTCGCCGTGCGTCCGGGCTCGTTCCGTCGCCGCGGCCCACACGTCCATGACGTGGAACGGGGGGACCGTCGCCCGCACCGCCGGGCCGAGGCGCGCCAGAGTCGTCACCCGGACACCCTAGGTCTGCGTCAGTAGCCGACGTACGGGTCGCCGCGGGCCTCTGCCAGCACCCCGGGCACCCGTGAGACCGAGCCGTACCGGGCGATCGCGTACCGGACGCCGGCGATGATGTTGTCGACCGGATCGCGGATGTCGTCGTGTCCGGGCAGCTTGTGGGCCTCGAACGTCGGCGCGATCGTCTGCATGAGCCCCTGCGACGGCGTGCCCTTCTCGGCGTTCGAGTCCCAGGTGTTGACGGCCTCGGGGTCGCCGCCCGACTCGTGCTCGATGATCGTGGCGACGGCCCCCGGGTCCATCCTCTCCGGCGGAACGCCCGCCGCCTGCAGGATCGCCCGGGCGCGGCGGATCCAGTCGTCGACCCGGCCCTCAGGAGCAGCGCTCCCGAACCCGGCCCTCGACTCGTCCTCGACCGGTGGACGGGACCGCCGCGGGGGGTCGGGGCGGCTCGTCGGCGCGGTGGTCGTGCCGGGCGTGGTCGTGGCCTCGGGGCGCGGGAGGTCGGCGTAGGCGGTGAGGCCCTCGGCGAGCCCGCGGAGCGTCGTCGCGACGGTGCGCAGCTCGGCCTCGGCACGCCGGATCGTTGCCCGCACGGCTTCGGTGGGCGCGCGCAGGGCGTCGGCCGCCAGGCGGTCGGCGTCGGGCACGCCGGCGGCCCGGGCGCGCGCGGCGCCGGCGAGGGCGACGGCGCGGCCCACCTGCTGGTCGACCTCGTGGCGCAGCTCCCCGAGGACCGTGCCGACGCGGTCCAACGCGCTCCCCGCCGCGGCGATCACCTCCCGGTCGCGCCCGCCGGCGGCCCCGAACGCCCGGACCCAGTCGCCGAACGCGGTCGCGCCCTCGCCCCGCCAGCGGCCCGCGACGGCGGCCGCGCCTCGGTCGACGGCGTGCACGGTGTCGCCGAGGCCCTCCCCGATCGCGCGGACCTGCGCCGCCGCCGCGTGCACGGCGCCCGGGTCGGCCGTCCGGACCCGGGCCGCGAGGGCCGCGAGCTCGGCGGCCGCGGGCTCCGCCGCCAGCTCGGCCTCCGGGTCGGCGGGCACGCTCAGCTCCCGGTGGGCGCGAGCGCCGCCGCCCCCGCCCGGTCGGTCCCCTGCACGCGGTGCGTCGCCACGTCGAGGGCCTTCTCGGCCTCCCGGAGCCGCTGCCCGGCGGCCTCGAGCTCGGCGACGAGCGCCCGGGTCAGCGTGGCCATCGCGTCCCCCACCGCACGGGACGCGTCGAGCCGACCGAGGTCGGGGCCCGGCATCGCCGCGAGGAGGTCACCCAGCCCCGGCGTCCGCGCCGCCTCGCCCGCGAGCACGGTGCGCGCCTGCTCGAGGGCGTCGGTGTCGTAGACGATGTCGCCCATGGGGTCGACGGTAGGGCGCGGGCCGTCGCGGTGGGTGCGGTTCCGGACGATCCGTCGCGTCAGTAGCCGACGTAGGCGTCGCCGCGCGCGAGGGCCACGACACCCGGCACCTGCGACACCGAGCCGTACCGGTCGATGGCGTAACGGACACCCGCGATGATGTTGTCGACCGGATCGGTGATCTCGCCGTGGCCCTCGAGCTTGTACGAGTCGAACGTCGGCCCGATGGTCTGCATGAGCCCCTGCGAGGGCGTGCCCTTCTCGGCGTTCGAGTCCCAGTTGTTGACGGCCTCGGGGTCGCCGCCCGACTCGTGGTCGATGATCGTGGCGATGTCGTCGGGGTCCATCTCGTCCAGCGAGACGCCCTCGGCCTGCAGCACCGCCAACGCCTCGCGGATCCAGTCCCCGACCTGACCCTGCGGCCCGCCCGTCGGCACGGCCCCGGCGTCGGTGTCCGCCGAGGCGCTGGTCTCGGCCCCCGGCACGCCGGTCTCCGCGTCGGTGTCCGACGCACCGCTACTGCCCGACCCGCCGTCCGCGTCGGCGTCCGTCTCCGCATCGGTGTCGGCACTCCCGTCCGCCGCGTCGGCGCGACCAGCCGACCCTCCGTCGGCGTCGTCCGCGTCGTCCGCGTCGTCGGTGGCGTCGGTGGCGTCGGTGGCGTCGGTGGCGTCGGTGGCGTCGGTGGCGTCGGTGGCGTCGGTGGCGTCGGTGGCGTCGGTGGCGTCGTCCTCGGCGGCGGCACCGCTCTCCGGACCGCTGCTGCTCGCATGACCGTCCGGCGCGCGGTCCGTCGCGCTGTCGGTGCTGGTCTCCGGCTCGCCGGGCGGCCCGCTCTTCGTGTCCGTCGCGGAGTCGCTGTCGGAGTCGCTGTAGGTGTCGCTGTAGGTGTCGCTGTCGGACGACGGTTTCCCTTCGGCATCCGAAGCATCCCCGGCACCCGACCCGGACCCGGAGCCGACTCCGTCGTCGATGACCGTCCCACCATCCGGACCGCCGGCACTCTCGGCGGACGTCGAAGCTTCGGAGACCGACGCGTCCTCCTCGGAGCGTCCCGTATCGCTGCCTGGGCCGCCGTCGGACGACGGTTTCCCTTCGGAATCCGAAGCATCCCCGGCACCTGACCCGGACCCGGAGCCGACTCCGCCGTCGATGACCGTGCCACCGTCCGGATCGCCGGCACTCTCGGCCGACGCCGACCCGTCGGAGACCGACGCGTCCTCCTCGGATCGTCCCGTATCGCTGTCGGCGCCGCCGTCGGACGACGCCGGTCCTTCGGAAACCGAAGCACTCTCGGCGCCGGATCCCTCGACCCCGCCGTTCCCGTCCGAGGACGAGCGGCCGGCACCGTCATCGCGTGCCCCGGCGCCGTCGGCGTCGGCGCAACCCACCTCCGACCCGGCGTCTGCCGATCCACTGCCGGAGCGCGACCCCGATCCGCCGCTGTCCGACGACCCGAGGGAGGACGCAGCGCTCGACGAGCCCCCCGAGTCCGGCAGATCCTCCGACGAACCGGACGAGCCCTCGGACAACCCTCCGGACAGGTCGATGCCCCGGGTGCCCCCGTCGGAGCCGCTGGTGTCGGCGAGGGCGGGGACGGTCGCGATCGACGCGTCAGCGGCGCTCACGGGTGTCCAACCCGCCCGCCCCTGTCCGGCGGGCGGGGCGATCGGGCGCGCATCGGGCGTGGGCAGGCGGGAGAAGGCGGTGAGGTCGCGTGCCAGTTCCTCGAGGGCGGTGGCTGCGTCACCGAGGGCGATCTCGGCGCGCTCGACGGCGACGCGGGCCGACGCCGTGGGCTCGGCCATGGCCTGCGCCGAGAGGTGGTCGGCCATCGAGGCGCGGGCGGGATCGGCGAGCGCCTCGGCGCGCACGCGGCGGGCGGCGTCGAGCCCGCGGGCCACGTGCCCGTCCACCTCGCGGCGCATCCCGTCGAGCAGCTGCCCCGCGCCGTCGACGCGCACCTGCACGCGGCCCGCCGCGTCGAGCGTGGTCCGGCCCGCGCGGTCGAACGCACCGAGGTAGTCGCCCAGCGCGTCCGCTCCTCGCCCCTGCCAGGCCGCGCGCACCTCCTCGGCGCAGCGGCCCAGCGTGGCCAGGGACCCGTCGACGCCCTCGGCCATGGCCCCGAGCCGGCGCGCCGTGCTGCGCAGGGCCTCGGGGTCGATCCGCCGCACCCGCTCGACGAGCGCGCTGAGCTCCTGCCCGCCGGGCTGCGCGGCGAGCTCGCCGACGGCGTCGAAGGCCACCACGGCGTCAGGCCGCGCTCAGCGACGCGGCGGCGTCGCGGTCGCCGGCGCGGATCGCGGTGAGCGCGGCGTCGAGGGCGCGGTCGACCCCGTCGAGGCGGGCCCCGGCGGCGGCGAGCTCGGCATCGAGGGAGCGCACGAGCCGGTCGAGCGCGCCGAGCATCGCCCCGGAGGAGGCGAGGTCGCCGAGACCGCCACGGGGCACGACGACCTGGTCGATCATCGCGGGCAGCCGGCGCGCTTCGGTCGCGACGCCGCGGCGCGCCTGCTCGAGGGCGGCGGGGCCCAGGTCGAGGTCGGGCATGCGCGCGAGAGTAGGTCGGCGCGTCGCCCGGCAGGTGCCGTTCGGCGGGATCCGTCAGGCGCGGACGGGCATCGCGACGCGGCCGGCGGCGGCGTCCCGGGCGATGTCGGTGCGGTGGTGCCCACCGGGCAGGTGCACGGACGCGAGGCGCTCGTAGGCGTCACGGCGGGCGGCCTCGAGGTCCTCGCCCGTCCCGACGATCGACAGCACCCTCCCGCCGCTGGACACCACGGCCCCGTCGTCGCGCCGGCGCGTGCCCGCGTGCAGCACGCCGTGGCCGTCGGCGCCGCGCAGGACGTCGCCGGTGCGGACCGACCCCGGGTAGCCCTCGGCGGCGACGACGACGGTGACCGCGGCGCCCGGCGACCAGGTCGGTGCGGGCTCCTCGGCGAGGCGGCCCGTGGCGGCCGCGGCGAGCAACGAGGCCACCGAACTGCGCAGGAGCGGGAGGACGACCTGGGTTTCGGGGTCGCCGAAGCGGCAGTTGAACTCGATCACCTGCGGCCCCGTGGAGGTCAGCGCGAGCCCCGCGTAGAGCAGGCCGGAGAACGGGGTGCCGCGGGCGGCGAGCTCGGTGACCACGGGCGTGACGATCCGGTCGACGACCTCGTCCACCAGGCCCTCCGACGCCCAGGGCAGCGGGGCGTAGGCGCCCATCCCGCCGGTGTTCGGCCCGGCGTCGTCGTCGCCGAGGCGCTTGAAGTCCTGCGCGGGCACGAGCGGGACGACCGTCGTGCCGTCCACGACGCAGAACAGCGACGCCTCGGGGCCGTCGAGGAACGACTCCAGCAGCACCGGGTGCCCGGCCTCGAGGACCGACGCGGCGTGGCGGCGCGCGGCCTCCCCGTCGGCGGTCACGAGCACCCCCTTGCCCGCGGCGAGCCCGTCGTCCTTGACCACCCACGGCGCGTCGAAGCGGGCGAGCGCGGCGTCGAGGTCGCCCGGGTTGTCGACGACCTCGCTGCGCGCGGTGGGCACGCCCGCCACGGCCATGACGTCCTTGGCGAACGCCTTCGAGCCCTCGATGCGCGCCGCCGCCGCGGTCGGGCCGAAGCACGGGACGCCGGCGTTCCGCAGCGCGTCACCGACGCCGGCGACGAGCGGCGCCTCGGGGCCGACGACGACGAGGTCGGCGCCCCAGCCACGGGCGAGGGTCACGACCTGCTCGGGGTCGGTGGCGTCGGCGAGGCCGGGGTGCTCGGCGAGCGCCGCGGTGCCCGCGTTGCCGGGAGCGGCGGCGAGGGCCGTGACCTGCGGGTCGCCGGCGAGGGCGAGCAGCAGGGCGTGTTCGCGGGCTCCGGAACCGATCACCAGGACGCGCACGGACGACACGCTACGGGGGCGGGGCGCGCGGCGAGGATGTGGCGTTCCTGGCGTCGAACGCCAGCAAAGCCGCATTGCTCGCACGGGGGACCCGTGCGGCGACACCACACGTTCACCGGGACGTCGGTCACGCCCGGTGGCGGGCGCCGCGGAGATCGGGAGAGACTCGCGGCCGATGATCTCGCCGGAGGCCACGGTCGGCTCCCCACCCACCCCGACGCCCGGTCGCATCCTCGTCGTCGGGCACCGCGGGGCCTCGGGCTACCGGCCCGAGCACACGCTGGCCGCCTACGAGCTCGCGATCCGCATGGGTGCCGACGCCGTCGACGTCGACCTCGTCCCCACCCGCGACGGGGTGCTCGTCGCGCGCCACGAGCCCGAGATCGGCGGGACCACCGACGTCGCCACGCGCCCCGAGTTCGCCTCCCGCCGCACCACCAAGCAGATCGACGGGACGGCCGCGACCGGCTGGTTCACCACCGACTTCACCCTCGCCGAGCTGCGCACCCTGCGGGCCCGGGAGCGCATCCCGGAGACGCGCCCGCACAACACGCTGTACGACGACCGGTTCGGCGTCGCGACGTTCGACGAGGTGCTCGACCTGCTCGACCGCCTCGCCGCCGAGCTGCGCCGCCCGGTCGGCGTGCTGCCCGAGGTCAAGCACTCCACCTACTTCGCGGGCATCGGGCTGCCCGTCGAGCCGGCGCTCGTCGAGACGCTGCGCCGCCGCGGCCGGGACGGCGCCGACTCCGGGGTGATCATCCAGTCGTTCGAGACCACGAACCTGCGCGCGCTCTCCCGCGAGGTCGCGTGCCCGCTGCTGCAGCTCGTCGACGCGCCCGGCACCCGCCCCGCCGACCTCGTCGCCGCGGGTGACCCGCGCACGTCGGAGACGCTGGTGAGGCCCGAGGGCCTGTGCGACGTGGCGACCTACGCGACCTGGCTGGGGCCCGCCAAGGAGCTCATCGTCCCGCTCGCCGCCGACGACAGCGCCGTGGCGCCCACGTCGCTGGTGGCGGACGCCAAGGCCGCGAACCTGCGGGTCATGCCCTACACGTTCCGCAACGAGAACGAGTTCCTGCCGGCGGGCCTGCGTCGCGGCGGAGCCGGTGCGCGTGCGGACACCTACGGCGACGCGTTCGGCGAGTACCAGATGTACGTCGCGCTCGGCGTGGACGCGGTGTTCACCGACGGCCCGGACACCGCGCTGGCGGCGGTGGGCGTCGCGTAGCTACCGCGCCAGGCGCCGGTCCACGTAGCACCAGCGCCAGGTCTCGCCCGGCTCGTGCGAGCGCATCACGGGGTGACCGGTGACCTCGTGGTGCTTCGAGGCGTGGCGGTAGGGGCTGGAGTCGCAGCACGCGACGTGCCCGCACGCGAGGCACTTGCGCAGGTGCGCCCACGCGGTGTAGCCCTCGGCGCGGCAGTCGGGGCACAGGAGCGTCTCGCCGTCGTTCGCCACGGCATCGGGCACCGGGTCGGCGGCCAGACCCTCGGAACCGATGGTCAGGAGGTGTTCGCAGGCGCCCACGCGCTCCAGGTTACTGCCCGACGTCGACGCTACTGCCCGACGTCGCGGGTGACGGTCTCGTCGCGCCCCGGCCCCACGCCGATCGCCGACACCGGCGCCCCGGCGAGCTCCTCGATGCGCTCGACGTAGTCGCGCGCCTTGGCCGGCAGGTCGGCAAAGGAGCGGCACCCCGAGATGTCCTCGAACCAGCCGGGCATCGTCTCGTACACCGGCCGCGCGGTGGCGACGTCCGCCTGCGTCATGGGCATCTCGTCGACCCGCTGCCCGTCGATCTCGTAGCCCACGCAGATCGGCACGTTCTCCAGGCCCGAGAGCACGTCGAGCTTGGTGAGGAACAGGTCGGTGATGCCGTTGACCCGCACCGCGTAGCGCGCGATCACCGCGTCGAACCAGCCGCAGCGCCGGCTGCGACCCGTGGTCACGCCGAACTCGCCGCCGGCCTTGCGCAGGTACTCGCCGTCGGCGTCGAACAGCTCGGTCGGGAACGGGCCCGAGCCCACGCGGGTGGTGTAGGCCTTGAGGATCCCGATGACCCGCGAGATGCGCGTCGGCCCGATGCCCGAGCCCGCGGCCGCCCCGCCGGCGGTCGGGCTCGAGGACGTCACGAACGGGTAGGTGCCGTGGTCGACGTCGAGCAGCGTGCCCTGCGAGCCCTCGAGCAGCACGGTCTCGCCGCGCTCGAGGGCGTGGTGCAGCGCGAGGCGGGTGTCGGCGATGCGGTGGGCGAAGCCCTCGGCGTGCCCCAGCACGGTGTCGGCGACCTCGTCGACGTCCAGCGCCCGCCGATTGTAGATCTTGACGAGAATCTGGTTCTTGAGCTCGAGCGCCGCCTCGACCTTCTCGCGCAGCAGCTTCTCGTCGAGCAGGTCCTGCATGCGCACGCCGACGCGGGCAATCTTGTCCTGGTACGTCGGCCCGATCCCTCGCCCCGTGGTGCCGATCCGGGACTTGCCCAGGAAGCGTTCGGTCACCTTGTCGATGGCCACGTGGTACGGCATGATCACGTGGGCGTCCGCGGAGATCAACAACTTGCCCGTGTCGACGCCCTTGGCCTCCAGGCCGGCGAGCTCCTCGAGCAGCACGCCCGGGTCGACCACCACGCCGTTGCCGATCACGTTGGTGACACCCGGTGTCAGGATCCCGGACGGGATGAGGTGGAGCGCGAAGTTCTTGCCGTCGGGGAGCACGACGGTGTGCCCGGCGTTGTTGCCCCCCTGGTAACGCACGACCCACTGGACCTGCTCACCGAGGATGTCGGTGGCCTTGCCCTTGCCCTCGTCGCCCCACTGGGCGCCGATGAGGACGATGGCCGGCATGTGACACTCCCTGAACGTTCGACTCCTGTGGTCGCACGGGAGTGCAGGCCGCCCCGTGCATCGGAAGGGTAGTCCACGCGTGTGTCCCGACTCGTCCTCGCGGGGTGTCGTGCTGCAGGCGGTGACCTGCGGGGACGCCGCCCGGGAGCGCTGGGCCCCGGCGCTGGCCGACCTCGCGGCCCCCGTCGCCGACCTGCCGGCCCTGCCCGCCCGCCAGGAGCTCGACCCGTTGCTGGACGCGCTGCCCGACGGCGGGCGCCTCGTGGTCGCCGGCGACGACGCCGCGCTGGCCGCAGTCCTGGTGCGCCTGCTGCGCCGCGAGCGCCTCGCCCTCGCGGTGGCCGTCCTGCCCGCGCCGGGGTCGGCGGCCGCCGAGGTCTGGGGGCTGCCCACCGACGGCGACGCGGTGACGCTCGCCCGCGAGGGGACGGCCCAGGAGGTGCCGCTGGTGCGTGACGACCACGGCGGCGTCGTCGCGGGGCGTCACGAGGTCGGCGCGTTCCACGGCGAGGTGTACTGCGAGGAGCACCTGGTCGCCCAGGGCAGCGCCGCCGGCCTGGCCGTCGCGCCCGACCCGGCGGGCGGGGTCACGGTCACCGTCACCGGTCCGCGCCGCCTCGGCGGCCTGCGGCCCGCCCGGGTGAGGACGCGGTCGGGGCGTGCCGCGCAACTGGGGTGCCGGCCGGGCGTGCTCGTGACCCGCGACGGCGTCCCCGGCGACCGCCCCGTGACCCGTCGCAGCTGGTACCGGCACACCCGGGACTGGCGGCTCGTGCGGCCGTGACGTGCCGGGGACCGGCTCGATCGTCCGACGCTCCTATGGTTCGTCAACCCCTGCGGGTTCGAGCTGACGGTAGAGCTGGCGGGCGATGTAGCGCTTGAGGCATCGGCGGATCTCGCGGTC
>NZ_QEKW01000024.1 GCF_003096675.1 Actinomycetospora cinnamomea
CGCTGAGATCTACCTCAGCCAGCCGGGACTCGGGACCGTGCTGGGCGCCCGGGTGCTCGCCGAGTTCGGCGACGACCCGCACCGCTACCAAGATCACAAGGCTCGCCGGAACTACGCCGGCACCTCCCCGATCACCCGCGCCTCGGGACGCAGGACCGTCGTGCTCGCGCGCTACGCCCGCAACCGCCGCCTCGGCGACGCGGTCCACCAATGGGCGTTCTGCGCGCTGAACGCCTCTCCCGGCGCGCGGGCCTACTACGACCAACTACGCGCCCGCGGCACCAGCCACCACGCCGCGCTACGACAGCTCGGAAACCGCCTCGTCGGCATCCTGCACGGCTGCCTCAAGACCCGAACCCGCTACGACGAGACCAACGCCTGGGCCCACCGGCAGGCCGCCGCCGCTTGACCTCCCGCCCCATGGGATGTCTGAGGCGCCGCGGGGGACCCTTCGGGAACCGAAGCGTTCCCGCCACCCCCACGACCCGCCGACCACGGCGGGCGGTGTCACACCGCAGGCACCACCAGGTCCGCGTCGGTGTCGCCGTCGGTGCCAGGAGGTCACGCCACGCGCGGCGGACACGGGTGCCTCAACCGCCGTCGTCGACGACGCCGGCATCCGACTCCCGCACCAGCACCGACGCCCGCTGGCGTGTCACGCCGAACAGGGCCGCGATGGCGTTGATCGACAGCCCCTCGGCATGCAGCGAGCGGGCCTCCTCCCGGCGCCACCGGCTGCCCGCGCGGTTCAGGCCGTCCAGGGCCTCCGAGACGAGCTCGACGATCAACGGCCGCGCCTCGGCCGACACCGCCTCACGCCAACTGCAGTCGGCGGCGCGGAGAGCCCGCAACTGCTCGCTGCGCTCCAGCGCGGCCTGCAGGCCCGCGACGCAGGCGGTGAGCTCCTCGGCGAGGCCGGCCAGCGCCGCGTCCGCGGTGTCGGCGTCCTCCACCGACGCCGCTCCCGCCCCGTCCGCCACCGCGCTCCCCGATCCGGTCATGCTCGCCAGGGGACAATACCTGTTGCACGCGACACCCATTGCGGCTCCTCGTGCCCCATTGATTCTGTGACACTCTGTGGATAGCCGCCGGTGCAGACCGCGCGCCTGCTGCCCCGAACGAGTGTTCCGGCCCCAGACCGAGAGATCGGAGGACTCATGTCGACACTGTCCGCAACAGTAGACCTCCCGGTCACCGCCTACACCGTCCGTGATGCACGCGCCCTCACGTTGGCGCTGGTCGCCGCGTGGGACAGCGGTGTCTCCCGCGAGGACCTGGCCCTGCTCATCGACGACCTCACCGCCGACGTCGTCGACCACGCGAGCGCGGAGGCGAGCCTGGTGCTCGAGCTGAGCCTCGCCGACGAGCTGCTCCGGGTCGGCCTGGTCGACGGCAGTGCCGTGCGGCCCGTGGCCGATGACGTCACCCGGCTCGGGGGCCACTGGGCGCTCGCGCACCGCTGGGGCGACGAGCCCTACCAGAACGGGCACCGCGTCTGGTTCGAGCTCCTCCCGCCGCTGCCCGGCCCCGAGGCGGGCGGCGTCGTGGCCGGCCCCGCGGACATGGCGGTGTTCGCCGCCGCGCTCACCGCGGCGGTGGGCACGATCGACGGGGTGGTCGCCGAGCCGGCCGGGGTCGCACCCGAGTCCGGCACCACCTGACCCGCCCCTTCAGCTCCGCGTCAGGCGCAACGAGGACGATCGTCCGCGTGCGACACGGGGAGCGGGGGACCGGATGACGACGGCGACCGTCGAGGGCCTGACCGAGGCGCGGGCCCGCGAGCTCGCCCGGGAGGGCCGGGCGAACACCCCCGTCTCGGGCTCGGGCCGCACCACCGCCCGCATCCTGCGCACGACCGTCTTCTCGTTCTACAACAACACGCTCTTCGTCATCGGGATCGCGCTGCTCGCGCTCGGGCGCTACAGCGACGCCCTGGTCAGCGTCGGTCTCGGCATCATCAACGCGGCGCTCGCGGCCGTCCAGGAGCTGCGCGCCAAGCGCCAGCTGGACCGCCTCCAGTTGCTGGCGCGCGAGCCGGTCACCGTCGTGCGCGACGGCACCGAACGGCAGGTCCCGCCGTCGGAGGTCGTCGTCGGCGACCTCGTGCGCGTGCGCACCGGGGACCAGGTGGTGGTCGACGGGCCGCTGGTCACCGCGGACGGGCCCGGCGCGCGCGTGGAGGTCGACGAGTCGCTGCTCACCGGCGAGTCCGACCCGATCGCCAAGGCCGTGGGCGACGTCCTGCTCTCGGGCAGCTCGTGCTCGGGCGGGGAGGGGCTGCAACGCGCCGAGGCCGTCGGGGCGGACAGCCACGCCGGACAGCTCACGATCGCGGCCCGCGCGGACACGACCGCGCTGACCCCGCTGCAGTGGCGCATCGAGCTGGTGGTGCGCATCGTCATCACCCTCGTGCTGCTGATGAGCGGCGCGATCCTCGCGCAGGCCGCCCTCGACGGCTCGACCGTGCTGCGCTTCGTGCAGACCTCCGCCGTGCTCTCCGGCCTCGTCCCGTACGGACTGTTCTTCCTGATCGCCGTGGCCTACAGCGTGGGTGCCGCGCGGATCGCCGGCCGCGGCGCGCTCGTGCAGCGGACCAACGCCATCGAGGCCCTCAGCCGCGTCGACGTCGTCTGCACCGACAAGACCGGGACGCTGACGAGCGGACGGCTCACCCTCGCCGAGATCGTTCCCGCCGGTGGCGACGAGGCCCGCGCACGCGAGCTGCTCGGCACGTTCGCTAGGTCCGTGTCGAGCACCAACGCCACCGCGTCCGCGCTCGCCGCCGACGAGACCCTGCCCGGGGACCGCCGCGAGGTCGTCGACGAGGTCGAGTTCCGGTCCTCGCTGCGCTGGAGCGGGATCACCCTCGCCGACGGCACCTCGGTGGTGCTCGGGGCGCCCTCGACGGTGCGTCCGGCTCTCACCGACGCCGACCTGGTCACCGACGACGCCGTCCGCCGGCGTACCGACCAGGGGCTGCGGGTGCTCGTGCTGGCGCGCGGCACCGGCCCGCTGCGCGACGCGGGCGGCCGCCCGCGGCTGCCGCGCCTGCGCCCGGTGGCGCTCGTCGCGATGGCCGACGAGCTGCGCGACGGCGTCACCGACGTGCTGACCGGCCTGGCCGCCGAGGGCGTGGCGGTCAAGGTCATCTCGGGCGACGACCCCGACACCGTCGCGGCGCTCGCCCGCCGCGCCGGCCTCGACGCACCCGGTATCGCGGGCGCGCAGCTCGCCGCCCTCGAGGGGCACGACACGACGGCGTTCGACGAGGCGGTGGACACCCACGGCGTCTTCGGGCGCGTCGTCCCGGAGCAGAAGGAGAAGATCGTCGCGTCGCTACGCCGCGGCGGGCACCGCGTGGCGATGGTGGGGGACGGCGTCAACGACGCCCGCGCGCTGAAGCAGGCGGAGGTCGGCGTCGCGATGCGTTCGGGCAGCTCGGTCACCCGGGACGTGGCCGACATCGTGCTGCTCGACGACTCGTTCACCACGCTGCCGCCTGCGCGCACCGAGGGACGCCGCATCATCGCCGGTGTCAGCAGCTCGATGTACCTGTTCCTCGCGCGGGTGGCGACGCAGATGCTGGTCATCCTCACCGTCACCCTGCTCGGCCTCGGCTTCCCCTACACCCCCACGCAGGTCGGGCTGACGCTCTTCACCGTCGGCGTGCCGACCTTCTTCCTGACGATGTGGGCGCGCCCGAAGCCCCCGCAGGAGGACCTGCTGGTCTCGCTGGCGCGGTTCGTCATCCCGGTCGGCGTGCTCACCGCCGGGTTCGGCACGGCCATCTACGCCTTCCTGTATCAAAGAGTGACGACCGGGCTCTCGGGGACACCGTTCCCGCGCGCGGTCGACCTGTTCGAGAGATACACCGGCCTCACCTACGGCGTCGACGCGGACTTCGTCGAGGCGTCAGCCACCCTGGGAGCCCAGTCCGGTCTCTCGATCTTCGTGTCCACCAGCTCGCTGATCCTGATCCTGTTGCTCGAACCGCCACAGCGACTCTTCACGGCGTGGGCACCGGTGAGCGAGGACCGCCGACCCCTCTGGCTGGCGCTCGGGCTGTTCATCGCCTTCGCGGTCGTGCTGCTCGTCCCGGCGACCCGCGCGTACTTCGGCCTCACGGCGCCGGACCCGCCAGTGGTCAGGACCGCGGCACTCGGCGTGGTGGCCTGGTTCATCACGCTGAGCCTGGTGCTGCGCCACCGCGTGCTCGAGCGGGTCCTGGGCCTGTACCAGCGGCCTACGGTCGGGGCATGAGCCCGACTCCCGACGACGTCGACGTGTTCTTCACCGACCGGCTGCACCTCGAGGACGACGCCCTGCGGGCCGCGCGCGACCGGGCGCACGAGGCCGGGCTGCCCGACATCGCCGTGACGCCGGGCCACGGCGCGCTGCTGGCGCTGTTGGCGCAGGTCACGGGCGCACGGCGGGTGCTCGAGGTCGGCACGCTCGGCGGCTACTCGACGATCTGGCTCGCCCGCACGGTCGGACCCACGGGACGGGTGACGAGTTTGGAGATCGACCCGCACCACGCCGAGGTCGCCCGCGCGTGCGTCGACGCGGCGGGCGTCGGCGACCGCGTCGAGATCGTCGTCGGGCGCGCGCTCGACACGCTGCCGGCCGTGGAGGGGCCGCTGGACCTCGTCTTCGTCGACGCCGACAAGGAGAACAACGCCGCGTACGTGCGCGCGGCGCTGGAGCTCACGCGTCCGGGCGCGGTGGTCGTCGTCGACAACGTCGTGCGCGAGGGCCGGGTCGCCGACGACACCGACGACTCCCCCACCGTGCGCGGGATCCGGGAGGTCGTGGACCTCGTCGCGGCCGACCCGCGCCTGGACACCGCGACCGCGCTGCAGACCGTCGACCGCAAGGGGTGGGACGGCCTGCTCCTCGCCCGCGTGACCGGCTGACCACCGGCTGTCTCGGTCCAGAACCCCCTCACCTGGCGCGGGCCCCGTGACCTGGCCCACCATGAAAGAACCGTGTTCAGATCGCGAGCAACGGTCGATCCTCCGTGCTCGGTCCGGGGCCTCGCGGCTCCCGCGCGCACGGCCCCGGTGGTGGACGAGGAGGTCCCCGCCCATGTGGCACCTGCACTGGCGCGCCGACACGGCGCGCCGGACCCGCCCGGCCGAGTCGGCCGGCGACGGGACGCGCGCCGTCCGGCGCCGCCCCGTCCCCGCGCGCGGCTCGTTCCAGCACGTCTGGCACGACACCCCCGCCGCCGCGCAGGCGGGCGACGTCCCGGAGTCGGTCCGTGTCCGCGGACGCTGACGCCGGGCCCGATGTGCGGGCGGAGGAGCGGCCGGACGAGCGGACCGAGGCGCGGGCCGAGGAGTGCCGCCGCGCCGCCCGCGCGCTGGCCCCGTGCACGCGTCACGACGGCGGACTGACCCTGTCCGGGTCGTCCGCGGCGGCGCTCGCCGAGCTCCTGCGGGTACTCGCGCGCGACGGCGCCGACGTCACCGACGCCGTGGTGCGCGCGGCCCGGCGGCTGCACGCCGAGGCGCAGGCCCAGTCGGGCACGCCGACCGCCGCGACCGCCGGGGCTCCCGCGCCGCGGGCCGCGGCCGACGCGGCGCCCGGGAGCCTCGCGGCGCGCTGAGCCGACCGGCCGCACAGGGGAGCCTCACACCGGCGTGACCTCCACCCGTGTGTCCGAGAACGTCGGCGCGTTGCCGAGGTCGGCGAAGGCGAACGGGTTGACCGCGTTGACCGTGCTCTGGTCCTTCGCGTTCTTGGGCCACGCGCCCATCGGCGCCACGGCGACCCCGGGCGCCACCTCGTCGCTCACCCGCGCGAGCGCGACGAACCGGCCGCGGTCGTTGTGGACCGCCACGTAGACCCCGTCGACGATGTCGCGGGCCGCCGCGTCCGCGGGGTGCAGCGTCACGGTCTGCTCGCCCTGCACCCGCTTCTGCATCGCCTGGTCGCCGGCACTCGAATTGAGGTAGGCGTGCGACTTGGGCGAGATCAGGTTCAGCGGGTGGCTGTCGCCGGTCTCGCGCGGGGGGACGTAGTGCGGCAGCGGGTCGACGTACCCGCCCGGCTGGTACTCCTCCGACAGCTGGCGGAACAGCGGGACGACGAAGTTGCCGGCCGCCTCGAGCGCCGACGAGCGGAACTCGGTCCTCCCCGACGGCGTCGGGAACCCGCCGTCGGCGTGCGGGCGGTACTCGTCGGGGCCGGGCAGGTTCAGCCGGGCCCAGCCGCTCTCGCGGAGGGACTCCAGCGTGATGCCCTCCATGACCGGCGACGACCAGTCGTACGCCTGGGCCAGGAGCTCGGAGTCCGACAGACGGAAGTACTCGTCGTCGAAGCCCATCCGGGCGGCGAGGCGGCGGAACAGCTCGGTGTTCGGGACGGCCTCGCCCTCCGGCGCGACGGCCGGGGTGTTCAGCGTGACGTAGAAGTGGCCCCAGCTGAACATGATGTCGTGCTGCTCGAGCTGGGTGGTCGCGGGCAGCACGATGTCGGCGTGGCGGGCCGTGTCGGTGAGGACGTGGTCGCTGACGACGGTGAACAGGTCCTCCCGGGCCAGGCCGCGCGCGACCTTGTCCTGCTCGGGGCAGACGACCATCGGGTTGGAGTTGTAGACCACCAGTGCGGTGATCGGCGGGTCGAGCGGGAGCTCGCCGGTCAGCGCCCGGCCGATCAGGTACTGGTTGACGACCCGCGTACCGGGCGTGGCCATCTCCGGGTGGATGAACGCCGGCCAGTTCACGGGGTGCGCCCAGAGCGGGAGCTGCAGCAGGCCACCGCCGACGTGGCGCCAGGCCCCCACCAGCGCGGGCAGGCAGGCGATGGAGCGCACGGTCTGGCCGCCACCCGCGTGCCGCTCGATCGCGACGCCGATACGGATCAGCGAGGGGTCCGTGGTGGCGTACTCGCGGGCGAGCGTGCGGATGTCGTCCGCGGGGATGCCGGTCTCCTCCGACGCCCACTCCGGCGTGTACTGCCGGACCCGCTCGGCCAGCTCCTCGTAGCCGAGCGTGTGCTCGCGGACGTAGTCCTCGTCGGCCAGCCCCTCGCCGATGATCACGTTCATCATCGCCAGGGCGAGGGCGCCGTCGGTGCCCGGGCGGATCGGGATGTGCCAGTCGGCGCGTCGGGCCGTCTTGTGCCGCACGGGGTCGATGACGACGACCTTCGCGCCCCGCTTCTGGGCCTCGGCGACCACCGGCCACAGATGCAGGTTGGTCGAGACCATGTTGCAGGCCCAGATGATGATGTAGCGGGAGTGCACGAGGCTCTCGGGGTCGACGCCCGCGGTGGCGCCGACCGTGGCGGCGTAGGCGGTGCAGGCCCCGGAGTCGCAGTAGGTGCGCTCGGTGACGGTGGCGCCGAGTCGGTGGAAGAACGCGTCGCCGACCGACAGGCCGTTCAGGATGCCCTGCGTGCCCAGGTAGCTCACCGGCATGACCGTCTCCGGCCCGTGCTCGGCGATCTTCGCCCGGAACTGCTCCGCGATCGTGTCGAGGGCTTCGTCCCACGTGATCTGCTCGAAGCGCCCGCTGCCCTTGGGCCCGGTGCGGCGCATCGGGTGCAGCACGCGGTCGGGGTCGTAGACCTTGTCCTGGTAGTTGTTGACCTTGACGCACAGCCCGCCGCGCGTGAACGGGTGCTCGGGGTCGCCGCGTACGCCCGTGGCCACGCCGTTCTCGACGGTCACGACCATCGCGCAGGTATCGGGGCAGTCGTGCGGGCAGGCCGCGCGCACCGTGGTCGTGGTGGGCGTCAGCGGCAGGTCGTCGAGCGCGGTCACGGGGGCTCCCGGGGGCGGCACGGGCGGCGGGTGACCGCCGCGTCGGTGGTGGGCCGGGCGGTCGGCGACGACCGCGATCCCGGCAGCCTGCGCGACGCCGGGGGGCGGGCGCTTGTCGCTGCGCGACGGATCAGGCACGCTGCGCGCCGAGTCCGGCCCGGCTCCCGTTGACCGACGACGCCGCGCTCCCTAGCGTCGAGCCACCTCGTCGAGCACCCTGCGAGCCGCCCGTGGCGACCACCACCCGCCCCGTGGGTCCCGTCCCACGGCCTCCCGCGATCGCGCGCGCCGCCGGCGCGTCCGCGGTCGAGGGCCGTGCCGACCGGCTGGACGGCTGGCGCGACCTGTTGCGCGAGCACTTCGTGGCCCTCGACGTCCACGCCGACGGCGACGCGCCGTTCGGCGGCACGGTGCGCAGCAGCCCGCTCGGGCACCTCGCGGTGGCCACGGTCGGCTCCACCGGCCAGGACTGCATCCGCACACCCGGCCTGGCCCGCCGCGACGCCGACGCCTACCTGCAGGTCGGGATGATCGCCCGCGGCCGGGCGGTGGTGCGCCAGGACGGGCGCGAGGCCCTGCTCGGACCCGGCGCCTACGCGATCTACGAGACCGGCCGGCCCTTCGCGTGGCGGTTCCACGGGCCGTGGCGGCTGCTGGTGTTCACGTGGCCGCGCGAGCTCGTGGGCCTCGACGAGGACACCTCGCGCGCGGCCACCGCGCGGGCGCTGGGCGGTGACCGCCTGGGCGGGATCGTCGGGCGCACGCTCGCCGACGTCGTCGCCACACCGCCGAGCCTCTCCCCCGCCGGCGGCGACCGGCTCGCGACCGAGCTCGCCGACCTCGTCGGCACGGTCGCCGGCGAGGCACTGCGGCGCGACGACGTCCCGGGGCCTCGCGGGGCCGCCGAGCTGCGCACCCGGGTCGAGGCGTTCGTCGCCGAGCACCTGGAGGACCCCGACCTGGGGCCGGACATGATCGCCCGCGCGCACTTCGTCTCCACCCGCCAGCTCCACCGTGCCTTCGCCGACGCCGCGACGACCGTCGGCCGACTGGTGCGACAGCGGCGCCTGGAGCACGGTCGGCGGGAGCTGGCGGACCCCCGCCTCGCCGACCTCTCGGTCACCGACGTCGCGCTGCGCTGCGGCTTCTCCGACCTCGCCGCGTTCAGCCGCGCGTTCAAGGACGCCTTCCACGAGCCGCCGAGCACCTTCCGGCGCCGTCACGGCGGGTGACCGCGCGCTCGCGGAGGAAATTGCCTGGCCGGCGGGGAACATCCGGCCCCGCCCGCACCGTCGAAGTGCCGAACGCCCACCACGACGGGCACCGAGCACCCACAGGAGCGAGCAGGCCATGAGCACCGACACCAACGCCGGGGACCGCCACTTCGCCGCCGACGGCAACATCTACGAGGCCGACGGCACCGTGGTCGGCACCTACCAGCTCGACGAGCACGGCCACCTCGCCTCCACCTCCACCGACGAGGACGGCAACGGCTACATCGACACCGTCGTCGCCGACACCGACCACAACGGCACCTTCGAGACCGGCGTGGTCGACACCAACGCCGACGGCTACGGCGAGACCGTCCTGGTCGACACCGACGACGACGGCGACTTCGACTCGGCGGCGGTCGACACCGACGCCGACGGCACCTTCGAGACCACCGCCACCGACCCGGACGGCTTCTGACCAATGTGAGCGGACCTCGCGCCTCCAGGCGCGAAGTTCGCTCACATGGGCGGGCGTGTCCGCACCGTGACCCGGCAGCGCCCCGGTGGTGACCGCCCGGTAGGTTCTCCCGCCGAGCACGGTGGTTGAGACGCTCACGCCACCGGAGGTGCTGTCCCGTGCGCGGGACCAGGATTCTCCCCGGAGTGAGCGCATGCCCGCCGTCGGCGACCAGCCCGCGATCCCCGGTCGCGACGCGCGACCGCCCGCCCCGGCGGACCGCGGACTGAACGCGGTCGCGGGCCTGCTCGAGCGCCTGGCCGACAGCCCGGGGGACGCCGACGCCGCCGACCGCGTGGTCTGGGCCGCGGCCGAGCAGGCCCTCCCCGCGCTCACCGGGGTGGCCGGGTGCGGGGTGACGGTACTGCGCCACGGCGTGCCCGAGTCGATCGCCCGCGACCTCGCGCGATTCACCCGGCTCGAGGACGTGCAGTACGCGGCCGCCGAGGGCCCGGTCGTGCAGGCCCTGCGCGAGCATCGGGTGATCACCGCCGACCGGACCGCGGCCCGGACCTGGCCCGCCTACGCGTCGTGCGCCGACGAGCTCGGCGTGCGGTCCTGCCTCGTGGTCCCGCTGTCCGCGGACGGGCGGGCGCTCGGCAGCCTCAACCTCTACGCGACCGACCCGGACGCCGACCTGTGCGCGGCACAGCCCGCCGCCCGGCTCGCCGCGGACCTCGCGTCCACCGCGCTCGCCTCGCAGCTCCGCCACGCCGCCTCCGTGAAACTGGCCGACGAGCTGCGCACCGCCCTGGAGTCACGGGCGGTGATCGAGCAGGCCAAGGGCCTGCTGATGGCGCGCGGCCACGACGACGCCGAGGCGTTCGCGGTGCTGCGCCGGATGTCGCAGAACCACAACATCAAGCTCCGCGAGGTCGCCGCCCTCGTCGTCGACCTCGCGCGCAGCTGAGGCTCCTACTCCCAGGTCTGGTGACGCCGGTACGCGGCGACCACCCCCGGTGGGAGCGGGCCCACGCTGGGCACCGGCAGGCCCTGCTCGCGCGCCCACATCCGCGCGGCCTCGATCATCCCGTGGACGTTGCCCTTGCGCACCGGCTCGTCGGCGTCGTGTCGCTCGAGCGGCTTCGTGGGCTCTCGCCGAGCCCCGGCATCCGCAGCCATCGCACACCTCCGATGACGTCGTCGTCATCGTCGTCCGTCGGTCCCGGCCGTCGGCGGGGACCACCGCCCTGCCCGGCGGTCCGTCGAGGTTACCCCGGTCACACCGTCGCGACGCGTTCGCCGCCCGTGCGGCCCCGAATGCCGGGCGCACCGCCGTCCGACTCCTCCGGAACCTCCCGGCTGGGAGGATCACGGCGTGGACGTCGCGCTCGAGATCGGGCTGGTACTGCTGTTCGTGCTGGTCGGCGGCTTCTTCGCCGCCGCCGAGATCGCGCTCGTCTCGCTGCGGGCGGGGCAGGTGTCGGCGATGGAGGAGCGCGGCGCGCGGGGCCGGGCGGTGGTCCGCCTGCGCGGCGACTCCAACCGGTTCCTGTCCGCGGTGCAGATCGGCGTGACGTTCACCGGCTTCTTCGCCTCGAGCTACGGCGGCGCGACCCTCGCCACGCGCCTCGCGCCGGGGCTGGAGGGGCTCGGGCTGCCGATCGCGCTCGCCACGACCCTCGCGCTCGTCCTCGTCACCGCGTTCGTGTCGTACCTGTCGCTGGTCGCCGGCGAGCTCGTACCGAAGCGGCTGGCGCTGCAGAAGCCCGAGGCGGTGTCGCTGACCACGGCCCCGGTGCTCGACCGCCTGGCCTCGCTGACCCGCCCGCTCATCTGGCTGCTCTCGGTGTCGACCAACGCGGTCGTGCGGGTGCTCGGCGTCGACCCCAGGCAGACCGAGGACGAGGTCAGCGAGGACGAGCTGCGCGACATGGTGCGCACCACCAGCGCGCTCACCGCCGCCGAGCGCCGCCTGCTGAGTGACGCCTTCGCAGCCACCGACCGCGTCATCAGCGAGGTCATGGTGCCGCGCACCGAGGTCGACTTCCTCGACGCCGACGTCACCGCGGCCGACGCGGTCGCCCACGTCAGCGACCGGCCCCACTCGCGCTACCCCGTCATCGGCGAGTCCGTCGACGACGTCGTCGGCTTCGTCCACGTCCGTGACCTGCTCACCGCGCGCCCCGGCGCCGACGGCACCGCGCCGCGGCTGCGCGACCTCGCCCGCACCGTGACGGTCCTGCCCGGTAGCAAGCCCGTGCTCGACACCCTCTCGCTGATGCGCCGCGGCGGCGGGCACCTCGCCGTCGTCGTCGACGAGTACGGCGGCACCGACGGCATCGTCACCGTCGAGGACCTCGTCGAGGAGATCGTCGGCGAGATCCGCGACGAGTACGACCCCAAGGCGGTGCCCGCGCGGCCGCTCGCCGAGGGCGTCCACGAGGCCGACGGCCTGCTGCACCGCAGCGACGTCGCCGAGCAGACCGGGGTCACGCTGCCCGAGGGGCCGTTCGACACCCTCGGCGGGTTCGTGCTGCAGGAGCTGGGGCGGATGCCGAAGGTCGGGGACGTCGTCGAGGACCTGGGCCACCGCTTCACCGTCGCCGCCGTCGACGGTCGACGCGTGGCCCGGGTGCGCATCACGCCGCTGGCCACCCACGGCGCCGAGGCGGAGGGCCGCCGCGAGTCCTGAGTCACCGGCGGGGCGCCCCCGGCGGGAGCAGGATGGGAAGCGGTCGTGCCACCGCACCGAGGAGGAGACCGATGGACGACGAGAGCGACGTCCGGGTGGACGAGGACCTCGACCGCGGCGCGTTCGTATTGCGTGTCGACGGTGTCGAGGCAGGACGGGCGGACGTGCGGCGCCGCCGGGGCGACGCGCCGGCGATCGTGCTGGTGCACACCGAGGTCGACGAGGCGTACGCCGGTCGGGGGCTGGCCGGCCGGGTCGTGCGCGCGGTGTTCGACGCCGCCCGCGCCGAGGGTGTCGCGGTCGTGCCGCGCTGCCCCTACGCGCAGCGGTGGCTGCGCTCCCACCCCGAGTACCTCGTCGACGTGCCGCCGCGCGACCGCGCGGAGCTGGGCCTGAGCGAGCCGCAGACCGAGGAGGCGTCGTGACCACGGAGATCGACCCGCACGCGCTGCCGTCGGGTACGGGCTGCGTCGAGTGCGAGGAGTCCGGTGGCTGGTGGTTCCACCTGCGCCGCTGCGCCGCCTGCGGGCACATCGGCTGTTGCGACTCCTCGCCGGGCCAGCACGCCACCCGCCACGCCCGCGAGCACGACCACCCGATCCTGACCAGCTTCGAGCCGGGCGAGGACTGGTTCTTCGACGACCGCGACGGATCGGTGATCCACGGCCCCGTGCTCGCCGGGGCGCAGAACCACCCGGAGGACCAGGGCGTGCCCGGGCCCACGGACCGGGTGCCGGCCGACTGGCGCCGCCGGCTGCACTGATCAGCCGGTGGGGCCGAACCGCTCCACACGGATGGTCCCGGCGGGCTGGCCCGCGTCGACGAGCAGCGTCTCCATCGCGCCGGTGAAGCGCGCCGAGCCGCACAGGTAGACCGTGGTCTCGGGGTCGACGAGCGCGGCGATCGCCTCGGCGTCGAGGCGCCCGGCGTGGTCGGCACCGGGCTCGCGGGTCAGGGCGATGCGGGCGCCGGCGGCCTCGAGCTCGCCGGCGTAGGGCAGCCGGGCGCGGGTGGTGGCGCTGACCGCGAGGCGCAGCCGCTCGGGGTGCCCGAGGTCGACGCCGTGGCGCAGCATGCCGACCAGCGGGGCCACGCCGCTGCCGCCACCGATCCCGATCGCGGGGGTGCGCCCGCTCCAGACGAACCAGCGCCCGATGGGCCCGCGCACCTCGAGCTCGTCGCCCGGCTCGACGACGTCGGCGAGGTAGGTCGACACCTCGCCGTCGTCGATCCGCTCGACGAACAGCTCGACGAGGTCGTCCGCGGGCGCCGACGCCACCGAGTACGAGCGCTGCGCGGTGTAGCCGTCGGGCGCGCGCAGGCGCACCACGTAGTGCTGGCCGGGGTGGTGCTGGACGCGCTCGGGCACCGCGAACCGCAGCACCACGGCGTCGACCGCGGGGTGCGCGACCTCGACGACCCGCGCGTCGCGCCACCGCGCGGCCGCCCGCCGGTCGTTCGGCCCGCCCACGCGATCGTCGGGGGCACCGAGACCGTCGTCAGTCCCCGTCGAAGCGCTGCTCGCGCCAGGGGTCGCCCCGCTGGTGATAGCCGTTCACCTCCCAGAAGCCGGGCTCGTCGTGGTCGAGCAGGGTGATCTTCGTGATCCACTTGGCGGACTTCCAGAAGTACAGGTGCGGCACGAGCATGCGCACCGGCCCGCCGTGCTCACGGGTCAGCGGCTTGCCCTCGTGCTCCCAGACCAGCCACGCCTTGCCGCCGCGCACGTCGTCGAGCGGCAGGTTGGTGGTGTAGCCGGTGGTCGACGTCTCGACGATGAACTTCGCCTCCGGCGCCACCCCCACCGCGTCGAGCAGCGTGTCGACGGAGATGCCGGTGAAGTTGGTGTCGAGCTTCGACCACGTGGTCACGCAGTGGATGTCGCCCGCGTAGACCGACGGCGGCAGCAGCCGCAGCTCCCGCAGCGTCCAGGTCGTGGGGGTGTCGACGAGGCCGTCGACGGTGACCGTCCACCGGTCGGGGTCCACGCGTGGCGTGGCCTCCGCGGTGAGCACCGGCCACCCCGCGCCCACGTCGTACTGCCCCGGGGGCAGTCGGGGGTCGCGCTCCCGCCGTCGGCCGACAAAGCCCCGCGTGGTCGCCACGATCATCACTCCGTCTCGACCGTCGTCCTGTGACTCGCCGCCGACAGTAGTGAACAACCGTCCCGCCGTGCCTCGTCGACGACGCATTCCCACGTGACCCCGGCGACGGCACGGGGTCGACGGCGACCCGGTGCCGTGGCCACGATGGGGCGCGACGTCGACCCATCCGGCGTGCTCGTGTCCCGCACCCCTCCGGAGAGGACCGACACCCATGCGCACGATCGAGACCGTCACCCTGGAGGACGCCCGCCGCGTCATCGCCGCGGGCGAGCAGGAGGCCGACAGCCAGGGTCAGCCGATGAACATCGCCGTCGTCGACGCGGGCGGGGTCCTCGTGGCGCACGTCCGTCAGGACGGCGCCTGGATCGGGAGCGTCGACGTCGCCATCAACAAGGCCTTCAGCGCGCGGGCGTTCGACGTCTCGACGCAGGGCCTCGCGGAGAACGCCCAGCCCGGCGGCCAGTTCTACGGCATCCAGGACTCCAACCACGGTCGCATCATGATCTTCGCGGGCGGAGTGCCGCTGATGTCGGGCGACGCCGTGGTGGGCGCCGTCGGCGTCAGCGGCGGCACCGGGGACCAGGACCAGGCCGTCGCCTCCGCGGCGGCCGCCGCCCTGTAGGGGGAATCGCGGGACGGGAGCGGCGGTTGTCGACGACCAGACGGTCCCGTCCCGCGAGGAGCTGCCGTGCCGACCCCGTCCGAGCCGCTCGAGCAGCTGGGCTTCCTCACGATCGGCCTGTTCGACGGGGACGACCCGGCCCCGGGCATGGAGAGCACGCTGCGGGTCATCGAGCTGGGCGAGCAGCTCGGCTTCGACAGCGCCTACCTGCGACACCGCCACTTCCAGACCGGCATCTCGTCCCCCGTGGCGATCATGGCGGCGGCCTCGCAGCGCACGCGCCACATCGCGATGGGGACGGCGGTCACGCCGCTGGCCTGGGAGAACCCGGTCCGCCTGGCCGAGGACCTCGCGACCGTCGACCTGCTCGCCGGCGGCCGCATCCACCCCGGGGTCTCGGTCGGCCCGCCGATGAACTGGGAGCACGTGCGGGGCGCGCTCTACCCCGACACCGCCGACGCGGAGGACTTCTCCTACGAGCGCGTCCTCCGGTTCGTGCGGCACCTGCGCGGCACGCCCGCGAGCACGTTCGCCGGGACGCGGGGCACGGAGCAGTTCTCCGCCCGCGTCGAGCCCCACTCCCCCGGCCTCGCCGACCGCGTCTGGTACGGCGCGGCGAGCCGGCGGTCGGCGGCATGGGCCGGCGAGCAGGGCCTCAACCTGCTCACCAGCAGCGTCGTCAGGCCCGAGCCCGCCGACGAGCGCTCCGACGGCACCTGGGACTTCGCGGCGATCCAGGCCGAGCAGATCCGTGCGTTCCGCGCCGACCACCCCGCCGGGGCGCGGGCGCGCGTGTCGCAGGGCCTGGTCGTCATCCCCACCGACTCGGCCACCGCCGCGCAGCGCGCGACGTACGCGGCGTACGTGGAGGCCCGGCAGCCGCGCACGGCCCGTCCGCAGGGACCGGGCCTGCTCTTCGCCCCGGACCTGCTGGGGACCTCGGCGGAGATCGCCGAGGCGCTGTACGCCCATGCCGGGTTCCGCGAGGTCCGCGAGGTCGTCTTCGCCCTGCCGTTCAGCTTCGAGCACGACGACCACGTGCAGATCCTCAGCGACATGGCCACGAAGCTCGGCCCGGCGCTGGGGTGGTCGCCGACGGTGGGCCGACCGGCGGTCGCGGCCCGTTGACACCGCGGGGGTGAACGTGCAAAGACGGCGTCGGACGGAGGCGGCGATGGCGCACGACCCCCACGGACCGGACCGGACGGTGGCCCCCGGCGAGCTGCAGCGGTGCCTGCAACGGGTCTTCGAACGGCTCGGGCTCGATGGCGAGGACGCCGGGCCTCTCGCCGGCCTGCTGCTGGACTCGGAGCTCCGCGGGCACCGCGATCACGGTGTGGCGGCCGTGGGGATCCTGGGCGACTTCTACCGGGGCGGGTCGCTCAACCCGCGTCCGCAGGTCCGGGTGGTACGGGAGACCCGCGGCGCCCTGCTGCTCCACGGAGACCGGGGCTGCGGCCCCGGCGCCCCCGCCCGGGCGATGCAGTGGTGCATCGACCGCGCCCGCGAGGGCGGGGGCGTGGCCGCGGCCGCCCTCGACGCATGGCAACTGCTCGTCGCCGGCCCCTCCGTGCGACGCGCCGCGGAGGCGGGCGTGGTCGGCTTCGCCTGCACGAACTTCGCCCCGCTGGTGGCCCCGCCCGGAGGACGCTCCGCCGTCTTCGGCACCAACCCGCTCGCGTACGGGCTCCCCACCCGGCGGCATCCGCCCGTGGTGCTGGACATGTCCACCAGCACCAGCTCGATGCAGAAGGTCCGGCTGGCCGCAGAGGGCGGGTCGACGGTGCCCGAGGGCATCGTGCTCGACGCCGACGGCGAGGCTGCCGTCGATCCGCAGGCGCTGTTCGCCGGCGGATCGTTGGCGCCGCTGGGCAGCCCCCTCGTCCCGCACAAGGGGTTCGGGCTGGCCCTGCTCGTCGATGCCCTCACCGGGGTGCTGAGCGGGGGCCGGTTCGCCCGCGAGGTCGAGCGAGGTCCCGCGGCGTGCTTCTTCGCGGCGCTCGATCCCGAGTGGTTCCTCCCCGGCGGCGAGTTCGCCGCACGGATGGACGAGCAGATCGACCAGGTGAAGGCGACCCCGGTCAGGGCCGGTTGCTCCGAGATCGTCGTTCCCGGAGAGGGCGGCGAACGACTGCGACAGCAGCGCATCGCCCAGGACTCGATCCCGATCTCCGACGCGAGCTGGCGACTCCTCGCCGCCCGCTGCGAGGAACTCGACGTCGCTCTCCCCGGCTTCCGCAGCGACGGACCGACGGTGCCGTCCTGATCGCCGACGAGACCGTAGCCCGCCAACGCCGCGTCGTCGTCCACCCCGGCCGGGCCGGCGTCGAGGTGTCGGCGGCGACCACCTCCCGGTCGTAGCCGCCGCGCGCGCCGTGCTGGGGGTCGGGCTGGGCGTCGGCGTCGATGATCCACTCCTAGGCCCACCGTGTGACCTGGACCGCGACGTGCTCCCAGCGGCGAACACCGCGGCCAGCCGGCGCTTCTGCCTGTCGGTGAGCAGCGAGAGCCGGGTGCGCAGCACACGGAGCGCGGTAGAGCGGGTCCCGGCGCGGCCGCGGTGCCCGAAGGGTGCCCTGCTGGGCGGCGCCCCTGGGTCGGTGAGCTGCACCCGGTCGCCCGGGCGGAACGGGCCCGACCGCACGGGGCCGCGCTCCTCGTCCGTCACCGATCCCTCGTCCTGCACGATGGTCCACCCTGGGGACCGGCCCCACGGGGCGGACGAGGGGCACGTTGCGCAGGCCTGAGCCCGCGGCCCCTGTCGATCATGCGATACGTACCCCTCGCGTCGGCGGAGCGGCGGAGATCGCTCGTGCTGCTGCGGCGACCTCGTGAGCGTGTGAGATGGCCGCCTGCCCTCGGAGGAGAAGCGACGTGGGCATCCTGATCAGCGCCCCGCGAGCACCGCGAGCGAGAGCAGCAGCCGGTCCCGGGGTTCGGCGAGCCGGCGTGCGGTCAGCGCCTCGATGCGCGAGAGCCGGTACATGACGGTGTTGCGGTGGCAGTACAGGCTCGCCGCGGCGTGGGTGGGCGAGCCGCCCTGCGCCAGGACCACCTCGAGGGTCCGCAGCAGCGTGCGCCGATCGGCCTGAGGCAGATCGAGCAGGCCGCCGAGCACGACGCGGCGCAGCCGCTCGGCGACCTCCGGGCTGTCGGCGAGCAGGGCCTCGGGCAGGCGGTCGTCGAGCACGGCGACGGCGGGGTGCTCCGCGTCGGGGGCCCGCGCGTCGAGGGTCCGCGCGGCGAGGCGGGCGAGCCGGCGACCGGCGTCGACCCCGGCCAGGCCCGCGACCGGCGGGGACACGCCCACCGGCCCCGACGCGCACGGCTCGAGGAGCTCGGCCACCTCCCGCGCGGCGGCGGTGGCCTCCCGCCCGCTCCCGCCGAGCGCGACCAGGCCCACCACCTCGGCGCGCCGCGGGTGCCACAGCGACGCGTAGCCCGCGGTGAGCAGGGTCTCGCGCGGGGCGCGCAGGGGGTCGTCGGAGATGTCGCCGACCGGCGCGACGACGCAGGCGAGGTCGCCGTGCTCGGGCAGCCCCAGGGTCAGGGCGGCCTCGCGGGCGTAGGCCGGGTCGCTGCCCCGCCCGTCGAGCAGACCCTCGACGACCGAGTAGCGGCGGCCCAGGTCGCGGCTGTGCTGCCGGGCCTCTTCGTCGCGGTAGGCGTCGACGAACCGGGCGGAGCTGCCGTCGATCATCCGCCACACCTGGTCGGCGACATCGAGCAGCGCGCGGTCGTAGGCGCCGCCGTACCGGTCGCGCGACGCCGCCCGCATCCGGTCCCACAGCAGCCGTCCGCACAGCCGGTAGGCGCGCAGCACCACCTCGAGCGGCACGCCCTGGCGCGCCCGCCGGTGCGCCGTCGCGACGGTCAGCGACGCCGGGTCGGTGTCCGGCGGCACGTCCCCGCTCAGCACGAGCAGCGCCCGCTCGAGGTTGGCGCGGCAGGTCTCGCGCACGTCCTCCCGGATCGGGATCCCCAGCTCCCGGTAGATGTCCTCCCGGTCGAGGATCATGAGGGTCAGCTGGTCGGCGAGGCCGTCCACGTCGTCGCGCAGGGCACGACACAGCACGCCGAGGGCGTCCGCGGACGCCTCCGATGACCCCGTGACCTGCGCCACCGCCGCAGGATGCACCCAGCGTTCCCACATCGAGAAGCCCGTCGTGCTCGGGGCTGCATGACCCAGGTCACATGTAGTGCTCCGAGCCCATGGCCCCCATTGGGCGATGCGCCCAAGGTGTGAGCGGTCGAGTACGGGAGGTGACCATGACGTCCGCCGTGCACCAGCCGCCGGCCGCGGGCGGTCCGGGAGCCGCCCCGGCTTTCGCCGTCGAGGACGTCACCGTGCGCTTCGGCGGCCTCACCGCCCTGGACGCGGTCTCGCTCGAGTTGGGGGCGCGCGAGGTGCACGGGGTCATCGGACCCAACGGCGCCGGCAAGACCACGCTGCTCAACGTCTGCTGCGGCTTCCAGCGCCCGGACTCCGGGACGCTCTCGCGCGCCGGGCGCCCGCTCGCCGCCCTCGCCCCGCACCAGCTCGTGGACCTCGGGATCGCCCGCACCCTGCAGGGCGTCGGCCTGTTCCGGGGGCTGACCGCGCTCGAGAACGTCATGGTCGGCGCCGACCGCCACCGCCGCGCGGGCTTCCTCGCGGCCCTGCTGGGACTCCCGCGGGCCGAGGCCGACCGCCGCGCGCTGGCCGAGCGCGCACGGAGCGCGCTCGCCGAGGTCGGCGCCGCCGACGTCGCCGACCGCCTCCCCGCCGCACTGCCCTACCCGGTGCGCAAGCGCGTGGCGCTGGCGCGCGCCCTGGTCGCCGAGCCGGAGATCCTCTTCCTCGACGAGCCGGCCGGCGGGCTGGGCTCCGACGACATCGACGAACTCGCCGGGCTGATCCGCCGCCTCGCCGAGCGCGCGACGGTCGTGCTCGTCGAGCACCACATGGATCTGGTGATGGCGGTCTGCGACCGGATCACCGTTCTCGACTTCGGGCGGGTGATCGCGGTCGGCGATCCGGCGGCGGTGCAGGACGACCCGGCCGTCGCCGCGGCCTATCTCGGCGAGGAGTCCGCGCGCGGGGACGAGGGAGGGACGGCGTGACCGCGCCCGAACGCCGCTCCGAACGTCCAGCCCCGCGATCCACCGCCCCGCCGGCCCTCGTCGTCGAGGGACTGACCGCGACCTACGGCCCCGTCACCGCGCTGCGGGAGGTGTCGATCCCGACCGAACCCGGGCGGGTGACCGCGGTGCTCGGCGCCAACGGCGCGGGCAAGACGACGCTGCTGCGCACGATCTCCGGGCTCGTGCGGCCGCAGGCGGGGCAGGTGCGTCTCGGTGAGCGCGACCTGACCGGCGCCGCGCCGGAGACCGTCGCCGGCGCGGGCGTCGCCCACGTGCCCGAGGGCCGCGGAGTGATCACCGAGCTGACCGTCGAGGAGAACCTGCGTCTGGGGTCCCTGCTGGGCCGCCGCCGCGCCTCCGGGCGCGGGGGGCCGGCCCGGGGATGGTCGCTGGACGACGTGCTGGAGCTGTTCCCGGCGATCGCCGAGCGCCGGCGGCGACCGGCGGACACGCTCTCGGGCGGCGAGCGCCAGATGCTGGTGATCGGGCGGGCCCTGCTCACCGAGCCCGACGTGCTGCTGCTCGACGAGCCCTCGCTCGGGCTGGCCCCGCGCGTCGTCACCCAGATCTTCGCGGTACTGCGCGACCTGACCGAGCAGCACGCCCTGACCGTCGTCCTGGTCGAGCAGAACGCCCGCAGTGCCCTCGAGGTGGCCGACACGGGCGTGGTGCTCGCCCTCGGTCGCGTCGTCGCGGTCTCCGAGGCCGCCGAGCTGGCCGCGGACCAGGCCCTGCGCCACGCCTACCTCGGCTTCTGAGCCGGACCGACCCGGGAGGAGCCCCGTGCAGCAGTTCCTCGACCTGACCCTCAGCGGGCTGTCCCAGGGCGCGATCTACGCCGCGTTCGCGCTGGCGCTGGTGCTCATCTGGCGCTCCACCCGTGTCGTGAACTTCGCGCAGGGCGCGATGGGGATGTTCACGACCTACCTGGCGCTGCTCGCCGTCGACGCCGGATGGTCCTACTGGGCGGCGCTCCTGCTGGCGCTCGGGTCGGGCCTGCTGCTCGGGGCGTTCATCGAGCGGGTGGTGATCCGCCCGGTGGAGAACGGCCCGGAGCTCAACCCGGTGATCGTGACCCTCGGGGTGTTCATCGCCCTGCAGGCGCTGGCCTCCCTGCTGTTCGGCGCGCAGTACCGCTCGTTCCCCGCCCCCTTCGGCCTCACCGGGTTGCAGGCAGGCTCGGTCAACCTCGCCATCACCCCGTACGGGCTGTTCACCATCGGTGCCGTCCTCGTCACGATGATCGCGCTGGTCGCCCTGTTCCGGTTCACCGACCTCGGGCTGCGGCTACGGGCGTCGGCATTCAACGGGGAGGTCTCGCGCCTCCTCGGGGTGCCGGTCGGGCGGATGCTCACCCTCGGCTGGGCGCTGGCGGCGGTGGTGGGCTCGCTGTCCGGGCTGCTCATCGCGGGGGGTGAGCTCGTGTGGCCGGCCTACATGGACCCGTTGATCGTCTACGGGTTCGTGGCCGCGGTGCTGGGCGGTCTCGACAGCCCCGCGGGCGCGGTGATCGGCGGCGTCGCGATCGGCCTCGCGCTCTCCTACGTCAGCGGCTACGCGGGCTCCGAGTTCGCCGGCCTCGCCGCGCTGCTCATCCTCGTCGCCGTCCTGCTCGTCCGGCCGGCCGGGCTCTTCGGTCGCGCGACCGTCCGGAAGGTCTGACCGTGACCGACACCGAGGCCGCCGCCGACGTCCCCACCCCCGGCCGCCCGCAGCCGTCCGGTCCGCCGGCCTCGCGCTGGTCGGCGCTCGTCGCTCGCGTGCGCAGGCCCGGCACGCCGCTCGGTCGCCACCTGCGGGGGCTGGTGATCGGCGCGGTCATCGTGATCGCGCTGCTGGAGCTGGTCAGCCCGTTCCGGGTCTCCCAGATCACCACGCTGTCCTACTACGTCGTCGCCTGCGCGGGTCTGACCCTGCTGACCGGGATCAACGGTCAGATCTCCCTCGGCCACGGCGCCCTGATGGCCGTCGGGGGCTACACCACCGCCCTCCTGCTCCCCGCCGGCCTGCCGTTCCTGGTGGCGATCCTCACCGGTGCCGTGGCCGCCGGGATCGTCGGCATCATCGTGGGGGCGGCCGCGGCCAAGCTCCACGGCCCCTACCTGGCCGGAGCGACCCTCGCCCTCGCCGTGGGTCTGCCCGGGCTGGCGCTGGCCTTCGCCGACACCCTCGGCGGCGAGCAGGGCCTGACGGTGGACGTGCCGCGCCCGCCCGCGTGGTTCGCCGACGCCCACTTCTTCCTGTTCGGCAGCGACCCCTCGACGACGCAGTACCTCGCCTACATCGGCGCCCTGGTGGCCGGGCTCGTCCTGTTCCTGCTGGCCAACCTCCACACCTCCCGCTACGGGCGGGTGTGGCGGGCGGTCCGCGACGACGAGGTGGCCGCGGAGCTCGCGGGGCTCCGGCTGGGCCGGCTCCGGGTGCTCGCCTTCGTGGTCAGCGCGGTGTGCGCGGGCCTGGCCGGCGGAGTGCTGGCCCTCGCGACGCGCCTGGTGGCGCCGAGCGGCTTCACGATCGTGCTCTCGCTCTCCCTGATCGCCGCGGTGGTCATCGGCGGGCTCGGCAGCCTCACCGGCGCCGTGCTGGGCAGCGCGGTGATCGTCTTCCTGCCGCCGCTGGTCACCGGCCTGGGCGCGCGGGCCGGGCTCTCCGACGTCCAGGCCGCCGAGCTCGCGCCGCTGACCTACGGGCTCGTCCTGGTACTGGTGATGATCTTCGCTGCGGACGGGGCAGCGGGCCTCGTGCGCCGTCTCGGCGGCCGGCTCCGGCGGCGTCAGGGACCAGGAACAGGACCGCCGCGGTCGGGGCACGACGCAGCGCAGGAGTCGGACGACGCAGCGAGGAGGACGTCATGAGGGTGCGACCGGGAGCGGCGGCGACGCGGATCGCCGCCGTCGCCGCCGTGCTGGCGATGGTGCTGGCCGGATGCGGGGCGGGCGGGCGGTCGGAGGACCCGGGCGGGGCCTCCGACGTCGGCGTCACGCCGACCTCGATCAAGGTGGGGGCCCACTTCCCCCTGACCGGTGTCGCCGCCCCGGGCTACAGCGAGATCCCGACGGGCACCCGGGCCTACTTCGACTGGGTCAACGCCAACGGCGGGGTGAACGGCCGGCAGATCGAGTACATCTTCCGCGACGACGCGTACACCCCCACCCAGACGACCCAGGTGGTCAACGAGCTGGTCCTGCGCGACCAGGTCTTCGCCGTCACGGGCGGGCTGGGCACGGCCACGCACGGGGCGGTCCTCGACTTCCTCAACAGCGAGGGCGTGCCCGACCTGTTCGCGTCGTCGGGCTCCCTGCTGTGGAACCAGCCCGAGCAGAACCCGATGACGTTCGGCTGGCAGCCCGACTACGAGGTCGAGGGCAAGATCCTCGGCCAGTACATCGCCCAGACGTACCCGAACGCGCGCGTCGGCCTGCTCCTGCAGGACGACGACTTCGGCCGCGACGGCGAGGTCGGCGTGCGGCGCACGCTGAACACGCAGATCGTGTCGGTGGCGCGGTACACCTCGGGCGCCACGGACATCACCCCGCAGGTGTCGCAGCTGCAGGCCCAGGGCGCGGACCTCGTGATCGGCTTCACCGTGCCGTCGTACACCGCGCGCAGCCAGCTCGCGGCCCAGCAGCTGAACTACCGGCCGCAGTGGGCGTACAGCAACGTCGGGTCCGACCCGACGCTGGTGGGCGGGCTGCTGCAGCGGCTGAGCCAGGGCCAGAGCGGCCCGAACCCGCTCGAGGGCGTGCTGACCACCAAGTACCTGCCGGGCCCGGAGGAGACGAACGACCCGTGGGTGCAGCTGTTCTCCCAGGTCTGGGCGGCCCACGGTGACGGCGGACCCCTGACCAGCTTCCGGATCTACGGCATGTCCGAGGCGTACACGTTCGTGCAGGCCCTGCAGGCCGCCGGCCCGGCGCCGACGCGCCAGGGGCTCGTGGACGCCGTGGAACGCCAGGGCGGGGGTCCGGACGGCTTCCGGGGTCCGGCCTACCCGCCGTTCCGCTACGGGCCGGACTCGCACGCGGGCATGGCCGGCGTCGCCGTGGCCCGCCTGCAGGGCGGCAGCACGGTGCCGCTGACCCCGGTGCGCCTCACCGACAACGGGGACGCCCCGATCACCGACGCGCCCGCGCAGGAGCGTCCCGCCCCGCCGCCGCAGGGCATCCCGACGGTCGTGCCGACCGGGAGCTAGACGAGCGGCAGGCCGAGCCGGCGGCGGATCCGCAGGTCGGTGAGCGCCGTGGTGTAGGGCACGCCCCGCACCGGCCCGGGCAGGCGTCGCACGACGCCCCCGAGCCGGCGCAGGCGGCCCTCGAAACGCTGCTGGTCCGCCGCCGACCACTCCAGCCCGAGCAGTGAGCGGAACGGCTCGTGCAGGAAACCGGTGGTCCAGAACCGTCGCGACGACGCCGTGGCCCGCCGCAACGGTCGCGGCAGGTACGCGCCGGCGATCAGCTGCGCGAGGTGGTCGCGCACCGCGTCGTCGATGCGGACGTACGTCAGGCCGTCGGCCCACGCGACGTCGAAGGCGTCGCGGTCGGCGGGCCACTGCTCGGGACGCATCTGCAGCGTCGTGCCGAGCACCGCGCACTCGCGGAACACCGCGTCGGGCAGCCGCGTGCCCGGCGCACCGGCGAGCAGCCCCCACGTGTCCTCGAACGCGCGGTAGAGGCACAGCGCCACCCAGCGCTGCAGCTCCGGGTCGAACGCGTCGTAGTCCACCGGGCTCGCCTCGGTGCTGTGCACCTGCGCGTGCGAGCGCCCCACCGCCCTCCGGTAGGCGAGCCGCTCCTCGTCGGTCCCGAGCAGGGCGACCGCGAGGTAGGCAGTGGTGGTCCGGAAGCGGTGCACCGGGTGGAGCATCACGTTGCCGGAGTCCACCCGACTCTCGGCGACCCCGTGCCCCACGCCGGGCCACCCGAGCTCCATCACGACGTTGGCGGTCGCCGCCAGCACGACGGGCCCCAGCACGAGGTCCCGGGCCGAGCGCGGCACCGGCGGGACGCCGGTCCGCAGCATCGGTCTACAGGCCCAGGGTCTTGCCGATGATGTCGCGCTGGATCTCGCTCGTGCCGCCGTAGACGGTGGAGACCACGCTCTGGCGCAGCAGCCGCTCCATGCCGTACTCGGTGGCGTAGCCGTAGCCGCCGAGCATCTGCATGCCCTCGAGCGAGAGGTGCTTGGCCAGCTCGGTGGCCTTGAGCTTCGCCATCGACGCCTCGCGCGGGAACAGCGCCCCCGGGTTCTCGTCGATCGTGCGGGCCGTGTCGTGCACGAGGAGCTTCGTGCACGCGAGCTCCGTGGCGTTGTCGGCGATCCGGTGGCGCATCGCCTGGAAGCTGCCGACGGGCCGCCCGAACTGCTTGCGCTCCTTGACGTAGGCGAGCGTGTCGTCGAACGCGCGGCGTGCGAGCCCGAGCATGAGCCCGGCGAGGATCATGCGCTCGAGGTTCAGCCCGGCCATGAGCTGGCGCCAACCCTGCCCCTCGGCGCCGACGACGGCGTCGGCGGGCAGGTGGCAGTCGGTGAAGTAGAGGTCGTTGACCTCCTTGCCGCCCATGGTCTCGATGCCGTGGATCTCCAGCCCCTCCGCGTCGGTGGGCACCATGAACATCGTCAGGCCGTCGTGCTTGCCGCCCTCGGTCGAGGTGCGCGCGACGAGCAGGATGTGCGACGAGATGTGGGCGTTGGAGCACCACGTCTTCTGGCCGTTGACCACCCAGCCGTCCTCGGTCTTCTCGGCCTTGCACGTCAGGCCGCCGACGTCGGAGCCCGCGCCGGGCTCGGACATCGAGATCGCCAGCAGCTCGCCGTTCACGACGTCGCCGAGCAACCGCTGCTTCTGCTCCTCGGACCCGCTGCGCTCGAGGGCGGCCGCGGTGATGATCGTCGTGCCGAAGCCGCCGATGGGGATCTGGTGGTACGAGGTCTCCTCGAGGAAGACGAGCAGGTCGGTCATCGACCCGCCCGACCCGCCGTACGCCTCCGGCAACGCGATGCCGAGCCAGCCCTGCTCCGCCATCTTGCGGTAGATCTCCATCGAGTGCGGGCCCTCGGCGGTCAGCTCGTCGCGCCGCGCCTTGTCGGGCACCTCGCGCCGGGCGAACTCGCCGATGGCGTGCGCGAGGTCCTGCTGCTCCTCGGTCAGGGTGACGGGCATCGTCGGTCCTCCGGTTCTCGTCAGTGCTCGTCGGCGCCCCAGAAGCCGACGGCCTCCAGGTGGGCCACGAGGAGGTCACGCCCGTCGAGGACGTGGGCCTCCATCGCCGCCCGTGCGGTGTCGGCGTCGCCCGCGGCCAGCGCCGCGAGCAGGCGCCGGTGGGCGTCGACCGTGGCGGTGCGCCAGGCGCGGCGGTCGGTGTAGAAGCGCGGCGGCAGGTAGTGCGCGGCCCGCCCGACGAGCCACGCGAGCTTGCGGGCGCCCGCCGCACGGTTGAGAGCCGCGTGGAACCGGTGCTCGGCCCCGGCGAGGGCGAGGTCCTCGCCCCCGGGCTCCTCGATCAGCGCGTCGACCTCGGCAGCGAGGCCCTGCAGCCCGGCCAGTCCGCCGGCGTCGAGGGCCCCGGCCGCGCGCGCCGCGAGCTCGCCGGTGAGGTGCGCCTGAACGGCGAACAGGTCCGCGACGTCGCCCCGGTCCAGCGGCGCGACGACGAAGCCGCGTCGCGGCAGCGCCCGCACCATGTCGTCGGCGCGCAGGGCCTGCAGCGCCTCGCGCACGGGCGTGGGGCTCACGCCGAGATCGACGGCGAGCCGGTCGGGCCGCAGGAACGTCCCGGGACGCAGGCCCCCGGAGAGGATCCGCTCGCGCAGCAGCAGGGCCACCCGCTCGGGCAGCGCCGGAGCGTCCCCGAGCAGCGCCGTGCCGGAATCGCTCACCGGTTGACGATATCCTATGGGATTTGTCGCGACCAGGTGACGCGAGAGATCAGCAGGCCGGAACGCACCTCACGAGGTGCTCGCGAGGTACGTTCCGGCCTGGTGATCTCCGGGTCAGGCGACGCGGGCCTCCCCGGTCACCGCGGCCTGCCGACGTCGCGTGAAGCGGGCGGCGACGACCGCCCCGACGCCGGTCAGCACGGTGATGAGCACGAGATAGCCCGAGGCGCCGACGATGCCCAGCGGCGAGGCGAGCAGCAGCGTCGTGAAGATCGGGGCGAGGGCGCCACCGACGATCGAGCCGAGCTGGTAGCCCACCGACGCGCCGCTGTAGCGGACCTCGGTGGGGTAGCACTGCGCGGCGAGCGCGGCCGACGGCCCCCACATCGGGGCCGAGGCCCAGCGGGCGCCGGCCACAGCCAGGGCGATGAGCACGAGCGAGCCCGTCGCGAGCAGCGGCAGGAACACCGCGGCCACCACGGCGGTGGCGATGCTGCCGGCGACGATCGTGCGGCTGAGGCCCCAGCGGTCCGCCCTCGCGGAGAACCACAGGATGATCGGCACCTCGAGCACCGCCACGACGAGCACGATCGCGATGAGCGCGGCCCGCGGGAGCCCGAGCTGCGAGTTGCCGTACTGGATGGAGTACGTCGCGGCCATGTAGCCGATGCCCGTGATGCCGGTGAACATCGCGATGCCGCACAGCACCTGCGGGAAGTGATGGCGCAGCACGGACGCGAGCGGCAGCGCCATCGAGCCGGTGCGCTTCACGGCGACGAACTCGGAGCTCTCCTCGATCTGCAGCCGCACGTAGAGCCCGACGCCGACGAGCAGGGCGCTCGCCAGGAACGGGATGCGCCAGCCCCAGGACGCGAACGCCTCGGCGGGCATCGCGGCGGCCAGCACCAGGAACGCCGCGTTGGACGCGATGAGCCCGATCGGCACGCCGAGCTGGGGGAAGCTGCCGTAGAAGCCGCGCTTCGACTCCGGCGCGTGCTCCACCGAGATGAGCACGGCACCACCCCACTCGCCGCCCACCGCGAAGCCCTGCACGAGGCGCAGCACCACGAGCAGCACGGGCGCGAGCACTCCGATGGTCGCGTAGGTGGGCAGCAGGCCGATCAGCGTCGTCGCCACACCCATGGTCACGAGCGTGGTGACCAGCGTGGCCTTGCGCCCGATGCGGTCGCCGAGGTGCCCGAAGACGACGCCGCCGATCGGCCGCGCGACGAAGCCGACCGCGAAGGTCGCGAACGCGGCGAGCGTCCCGGTGAACGTCGAGGTCTGCGGGAAGAACTGCGGCGCGAAGACCGTCACGGCGGCGAGGCCGTAGATGTAGAAGTCGTACCACTCGATCGACGTGCCCACGAGGCTCGCGAACGCGACCTTGCGGACCTCGCGCCCGGATCGCTCCGGGGATGCGGGTGGGGACGTGGCCATGGGGGCCCTCCAGAACGGGTTCGGTGGTCGTGCGGGGTCGTCGGCGGGGTCGTCAGCGGGGTCGGCGAGGGCGCCGGCCGGCGGCGAGCGCGTGGGAGACCCCACCCGCGCTCGTGCGCACCAGCGGCGCGAGCACCGAGACCGGCGGGTTGCCGTGGTGCGCCACGACCGACAGCGCGGCCACGACCTCGCCGGTGGCGTCGCGGACCGGTGCGGCGACCGACGTCGCGTCGCTGGTGATCTGGCGCTCGCTCACGGCGTAGCCCCGCGTGCGCACGGCGGCGAGGGTCTCCCGGATACGGGCGGGGTCGGTGAGCGTCCAGGGGGTGTGCCGCGTGAACGGCCCCTCGAGGACGCGCTCGACGACGTCCGGCGGCGCGTGCGCGAGCAGGACGAGCCCGACGCCGGTGGCGGTCATGGCCCACCGGCCGCCGACCCGGATGTGCACCCCGACCGCCTGGGTGCCGGCGAGGCGCTCGACGTAGACGATCTCGTCGTCCTCGCGCACCGCGAGCTGCACGTTCTCGCGCGTCACCGCGCACAGGTCCTCGAGGTAGGGCAGGGCGCGCTCCCGGAGCCCGGGGCCGCGCGGGGCGAGCGCGCCGACCTCCCAGAGCCGCAGGCCCACCTGGTAGCGCCCGGCGGGATCGCGCTCGACCGCGCCCCAGGTCTCGAGCGCGGCGACGAGACGGTGGGCCGTCGACAGCGGCACCCCGGACCGCCGGGAGATCTCGCTCAGGGTCAGCGTCGGGCGCTCGTCGGAGAACGCCTCGAGCAGGCGCAGCGCCCGGGCCACGACCGGCCCGGTCGAGGCGCGCTCCGGGACCGCGATCGACACGGCGTCCGGCGAGGATCCGTCGACGGGGCCCCCGGGGCGCGTGACGGCCATGTCCCCTCCGGTGACGTCGGCGGCACTCCCGCCGCCCACTCCTCGCGTCGGCGGCGGGCGCCCGGAACCGAACGTTCCGGGCACGGGATCGCCGGAGTGTGCGAGCCGTCACGCCGCGCGACCAACCGCGGTTTCCGGATGGCGGAAGGCCGATGGCGCACCGTTCAGGCGGCCACCAGGCGCACCGGCACCGTCGCGAACCCGCGCAGCCAGTTCGAGAGACGGGGCCGCGACTCCCCCGCCGGTGCGATCCGCGCGACCCGGCTCGCGAGGGCGCCCAGCAGCGCCTCGGCCTCCATCCGCGCGATCACCTGGCCCACGCAGTTGTGCACGCCGCCACCGAACGCGGTGTGCCCCGTCGCACCGCGGTGCAGGTCGTAGTCGTCGGGCGCCTCGCATCGCCGCGGGTCCCGGTTCGCCGCGCCCAGCATCAGGAGCAGCTTCTCGTCGGGGCGGACGACGTCGTCCCCGAGGGTGACCTCGCGGGTCGCCGTGCGGCCGATGACCGGGCTCGGGGTGTGCAGGCGCAGCCCCTCCTCGAAGGCCGCCCGCGCGAGGCCGGGGTCGGCGTGCAGCGCGTCCCACTGCGCGGGCCGGCGGGCGAGCTCGTGGATCGCCGAGGCCAGCGCGAGGATCGTCGTGTCGATGCCGGCCGACAGGAACGAGCGGACGAGCAGTGCGGCGTCGTCGGCGGAGATGTCGCCGGCGTCGGCGTAGGCGTAGACGGCGGCGCCGATCCCGCCCTCGGTGAGGGCCTCGCGCCGCATCTGCCAGGCCACGTACTCCCGCGCCCCGCCGGCCCGCCGCTCGGCCTCGGCCCGCAGCTGGTTGTGCGGCCCCATCGACTCGAAGTTCAGGGCCGCGTAGGGCAGCAGGTGCTCCCGGCCCTCCGGGGCCATCCCGACCGCGTCGGGCAGGACGGTCATCGGGAAGCGCTCGGCCAGGACGGTCGCCGCGTCGACCGCGCCGTCGGACCGGGAGGCGGCGACGGCGTCGTCGACGACGCGCTCCGCGACGGCGGCGAAGCGCCCGGCGAGCCCCGCCAGCGCGCGCGGCGCCAGGACCTTGTTCATCACGCGGCGAGCGGCCGTGTGGGCGGGCGGGTCGGCGTCGAGCAGCACGCTCGGCGGCCGCCAGCCCTCGCCGCGGCGGATGTCGGCGAGCCCGGTGCCGGCCGCGGACGACCACGTCGACCAGTCGCGGAAGATCGCGGCGACGTCCGCGTGCCGCCCGGCGGCCCACACCCGGTGCGCGGGCAGCCACACGAGCGGGGCGGCCTCGCGGACCGCGGTGTCGGTCGGGACGGGGTCGGCGAGGACGTCGAGGGCGAACGGGTCCACGTCGAGCTCCACCACGGCGTGAAGGGAACCACCGGCACCGGGCGTCGGGCAGGCCGCCGGAGCCGATCTCCCGCATGCCGGGAGACGGCGTGGCGGGCACGGGCGCGCCGTCCGCACCCTCGCCCCAACCGCTGTCCGGCACCGCACCACCCGAGGAGTGCCCGTGACCACGACCACACCCCCTGGGCCGACCGCGACCGCTGCACCCGCCCAGCCCCTGCGGGCCGCCCCCGACACCTTCGCCCGCCGCGAGTGGCCCCGCGCCGCCTGGTACGCCGCCGCCTACGACGTCGAAGTGGGCGCGCACCTGCTCCCCCGGACGGTGGCCGGCGCGTCCCTCGTGCTCTTCCGCACGCCGTCGGGCGAGGCACGGGCGCTCGAGAACGCCTGCTGGCACCGCCTGCTGCCGCTCTCGGAGGGCACGCTGCTCGGCGACGAGGTCATGTGCGGCTACCACGGTCTGCGCTACGACGCCGACGGCCGGTGCACGTTCATGCCCTCGCAGAAGACCGTCAACCCGTCGGCGCGGGTGCGCTCGTACCCGGTGGTGGAGCGGCACCGCTTCGTCTGGGTCTGGACCGGCGACCCCGCCGACGCCGACCCGGCAACGATCCCGGACCTGCACTGGAACGACGACCCCGCGTGGGCCGGCGACGGGCGGCTCATCCACGTCGACTGCAGCTACAAGCTGATCGTCGACAACCTCATGGACCTCACCCACGAGACGTTCGTGCACGGCGGCAGCATCGGGCACCGCTCGGTGGCCGAGTCGCCGTTCGAGGTCACCCACGGCAGGGGCACGGTCACCGTGACCCGCTGGATGATCGACGTCGAGGCGCCGCCGTTCTGGGCCCGGCAGCTGGAGTGGCGCGGGGCTCCCGCGGGCAACGTCGACCGCTGGCAGATCATCCACTTCACCCCGCCGTCGACCATCGCCATCGACGTCGGCGTCGCCCCGACCGGCACCGGCGCCCCCGAGGGTGACCGCTCGGCGGGCGTGAACGGCTTCGTCCTCAACACGATGACCCCGGAGTCGCCCACCTCCACCCACTACTTCTGGGCCTTCGCGCGGAACTACGCGCTGACCGACCAGCGGATCACCACGCTGCTGCGCGACGGCGTCTCGGGCGTGTTCGCCGAGGACGAGGAGGTGCTCGCCGCCCAGCAGCGCGCCATCGACGCGCACCCCGAGAAGGACTTCTACAACCTCAACATCGACGGCGGTGCCATGTGGGCGCGTCGCATGATCGACCTGATGCTCGCCGCGGAGGACCCGTCCTACGCCGAGGCCGGTGACCGGGCCGCGCGCGACATCGCCGAGCACCACCGGAACGACGCGGGCGACGGCGCGGAGCGCGAGGTGGCGCGGGCCCGGGCGGAGGCCGAGCGCGCGCGGAGCGGGTCGTGAGCGGCGCTGGGACGTTCGTGCCCGCCACGGTCCGCGCGGTGCGGGCCGTCGCCGACGAGGTGCGCCAGGTCGAGCTCGTGCCCGACGACGGTGCCCGCCCCTACCCGCCGGGCAGCCACCTCGACCTCGCCCTCGAGGTCGACGGGCTGCCGGTGGTGCGGTCGTACTCGGTGGTGGGCGCCGCGCCCGACGACGGCGCGTACCGGATCGCGGTGAAGCTGCTGCCCGAGAGCCGCGGCGGCTCGCGCCGGGTGCACGGGCTCGCCGCCGGCGACCGCCTCGAGCTGCGTCACCCCACCAGCCACTTCGAGCTCGACCCGCGGCGCCCCGGCTACCTCCTCGTTGCCGGGGGCATCGGCATCACCCCGCTGGTGGGGATGGCCGAGGTCCTCGCCCGGCGCCATCCCCACCAGGCGCCGGTGCGCCTGGCCTACGCCGGGCGCCGCCGCGCCGCAATGCCCTTCGTCGAGCACCTGCGCGCCCTGCTCGGCGACGACGCCGTCGTCACCGCGGCCGGCGAGGACGGCGAGCGGCTCGACCTCGCCGCCGAGGTCGCGGCCCTCCACGCCGACGGCGAGGCCTACCTGTGCGGGCCGCCGCGGCTGACCGACGCCGTACGGGCGTGCTGGGAGGCGCAGGGACGGCCCCCACGGCGGCTGCGCACCGAGACGTTCGGTACGGCCGGGCGCCACCCCACCGAGCCGTTCGACGTCGAGGTCCGCGACCACGGCCTGACCGTGCACGTCCCCCGGGACCGCACCCTGCTCGGCGCCCTGCACGACGCCGGGGTGGGGATGGTGTGGGACTGCCTGCGCGGGGAGTGCGGGCTGTGCACGGTGCGGGTGCTGGGGCGCTCCACCGACGGGCAGCCCGTCGTCGACCACCGCGACGTCTTCCTCGACGCGGCCGAGCGGGAGGACTCGACCCGGCTGTGCGCCTGCGTCTCCCGCGCCGTGGGCGGGCGTCTCGCGATCGACACCGGCTACCGGCCCTGACCGCCTCCGCACGCCGCTCGACGCTTCGGCCGGCTTGCCCCGCCACGCCGGCGACCGGGCATCCAGCTCGCGCAGCAGCGGGTCGCCCTCGACGAGCAGCCGCTCGCCCCGGGCCACGGCGTGGGCGAGGTGCTCGTCGTCGAGCCTCCGGTACGCCGCGCCCCGCCCACGGCGGCGGACGTCGTACCAGCACCCGCCGGCTCAGCGACGACGGCGCGCCTCGTCGGCGGCCTCCGCGAGCTCGAGCGCCTCGGCCTTCTTCTCGGCCGCCTCGCGCTCGGCGGCCACCGCCTCGGACTCCTCGGCCACCCGTGTGCGGCGCGCCTCGTGCGCGTCCTCGTCGATCCGCTCGTGCGCCTGCTCGCGGTCGCGCTCGGCCTGCTCCTTGCGCTGCTGTTCGCGCTCCTCGGCCTTGCGGGCGCGCTGCCGACGCTCCTCCTCGAGGCGCTGCTGCTGCCCCTGCTTCTGGGAGCGCACCTGCTCGCGCTGCTGCTGGTCGGCCTCACGCCGCTCCTCCAGGCGGTCGTCGGCCACCTCGCGGCGTGCGTCGGCCGCCTGCTCGCGCTCCGCGGCCTCGCTGCGCTGCCGCACGCGCGCGTCCTGCACGTGGCCCTGACCGGCGAGCTCCGGGTCGCCGAGCACCGAGCCCAGGACCTGGCGCACCGTCGCCTCGACGGAGTCGAAGGCCAGCGTCGGACCCCACTCGCGGTTGTTCCCGTTGCCCGTGACCTGTGCCAGCAGGCTCACCGGCACCCGGGCCACGCCGAAACCGACCGACACCAGCGTCCGCGGCACGGCCGCCACCGGGTTCGCCATCGCTACGACTCCTCCACGTTCTCGAGCACCTCCGCATCGCGGCGGGCACGTTCGGCTCGGACTTCCTCGTCCCGGGCGCGCTGCTCGGCGGCGGCGCGCTCCGCCGCGGCGTCGACCTCGTCGCGCCGCAGCTCCTGCTCGCGGGCCTGCGCGACCTGCTCGGTGGCCTGCTTGCGCACCCCCGTGTCCTGCGCGGCCGCCTGCTGCTCGCGGTCGCGGTCCTGCTCGGCGCGCTCCTCGCGGGCACTCGCGGCGTCCTCGGTCGCCAGCCGCTCGCGCTCGACCCGGAGTTCCTCCTCCTTCGCGCGGGCCTCGGCCTCCTCGCGCTTCTGCTGCGCGAGCTCGTCGGCCCGGTGCGCCTCCTTCGCGGCGTCGGCCTTCTCCTGCTGCAGCTCGCCCTCGGCCCGCAGATCCTGGTTGTCGCTGATCGCGCCGGCGGCCTGCTTCACGGCGCCGGCGATGCGCTGGCCCGCGCGCGTCGCCTTGTTCGACTCGGCCGGGTCGGCCATGGGCTCCTCCTCGCTTCGACGCGTGAGAAGTACGCGTGAGTAGCCCTGGTACCCGTTCCGCGCCGGACTCGATCACCGGAAGGGGTTCGCTGATCAGTCCGCCATCGTCAGGCCGCCGCTGACCGACAGGACCTGTCCGGTGACGTAGGCCGCGCGGTCGGAGGCGAAGAACAGCACGGCGTCGGCGATCTCGGACGGCTGCGCGACGCGGCGGAACGGGATCGCGCGGACCAGCCCCTCGCGCACCTTCTCGGGCAGCGAAGCGAGCAGCGGGGTGTCGGTGGGCCCGGGACACACGCAGTTCACGGTGATGCCGTGGCGCGCCATCTCGCGCGCCAGCGACTTCGTGAACGCGATGACCCCGCCCTTGGTGCCGGCGTACACGGTCTCGCCGAGGCTGCCGACGCGGCCGGCGTCGCTCGCGATCGTGACGATGCGCAGCGACCGCCCGGCACCCGAACCGGCATCCGGACCGGCGGCGAGCACGCTGGTCAGCACCGCGTGGGACAGGCGCACCGGGCCGAGGAAGTTCACTGCCGTGAGCTGCGTCCACAGCGCGTCGTCGCCGGCCATGAACGGCTCGACGCGGTCGAAGCCCGCGGCGTGGACGAGGACGTGCGGTGGACCGTGCTGCGCGACGACCTCGTCGCGCAGCGCCAGCACGGCGGCCGGGTCGGCGAGGTCGACGACGTGCGCGGTGGCGCCGGCCCCGAGCGCGGTCACGGCCGCGCGTACGCCCTCGGCGTCGCGGTCGGCGGCCGCCACGGTGGCGCCGGCGGCGGTCAGGGTCCCGGCGATCGCCCGGCCGATCCCCGACGCCGCGCCGGTCACGAGCGCCGTGCGCCCCGTCAGGTCGATCTCCGCGCCCGCCACGGCGGCAACCTACCGGGCCGCGTCAGCCCCGCTCGGCGCGCAGCAGCGCCGCCCCGCCCGCCAGGGCCCGCATCTTGCCGGAGGCCGCGTCCCGGGGCAGGTACTTCAGCCCGCAGTCGGGGGCGAGCACGAGCTGCTCGGGCGGGAGCAGGTCGAAGGCCCGGCGCGCGCGGTCGGCGACCGTCTCGGGCGTCTCGACCGCCGGGTCCGACAGGTCGAGCACTCCGAGGATGATCGTCTTGTCGGTGAGATCGCGCAGGACACCGAGGTCGAGGCCCGACTGCGCGGTCTCGATGGAGATCTGGTCGACGGGTGTGCCGGCCAGCTCGGGCAGGAACGAGTAGCCCTCCGGGCGTTCGTGGATGATCGCGGCGTACCCGAAGCAGATGTGCACCGCGGTGGTGCCCTCGACCCCCTCCAGCGCCGCGTTCAGCGCCGCCAGCCCGTACTCCCGCGCGGCCTGCGGGCGGGCCTGCATGTAGGGCTCGTCGATCTGCACGACGTCCGCGCCGGCGGCGAACAGGTCGCGCACCTCGGCGTTGACGGCCGCGGCGTAGGCCAGGGCCGCCTCGCCCGGGTCGCCGTAGTGGTCGTCCTGGGCCTGCTGCGACATGGTGAACGGCCCGGGCACGGTCATCTTGATCGTGCGGTCGGTGGCGGCGCGCAGGAAGCGCAGGTCGTCGACCTGGATCGGCGCCGGCCGGTGGATGGGGCCGGTGATCCGCGGGACGGGGTTCGGGTGCCCGCTGCGGTCCGGCGCCGAGCCCGGGTTGTCGACGTCCACGCCGTCGAGCGCCGTCGCGAAGTGGTTCGAGTAGCTCTCGCGCCGGATCTCCCCGTCGGTGACGATGTCGAGGCCGGCGTCCTCCTGCGCCTTGATCGCGAGGAGCGTCGCGTCGTCCTGGGCCTGGGCGAGGAACTCCGGCGCGACGCGCCACAGCTCCTTCGCGCGCACCCGCGGCGGGAAGCGCCCGGCGAGCCTGCCGCGGTCGATGAGCCAGTCGGGCTGGGCGTAGCTGCCGACCAGCGACGTCGGCAGCAGGGGAAGCGGGGGCACGGGTCCTCCGGTCACGGGACGGTCAGGACGGCTGGTCGGACGCGGGCCGGTCGGACACCGGCTGGTCGGATACCGGCTGGAGGACGAAGTCGTACACGGCCTCGCACCAGGGCACGTCGCTGCGGCCGCCGTCCGGCGTCGGCCCGGGCTCGCGCTCGGTGAACGTGACGACCAGCTCGCGCTTGACGCCGAAGACGACGTCGCTGTCGAGGTAGGGCGCGTCCTCCTGGAACAGGTGCGTGATCAGTGGCTCGTAGCCCGGCACGTTGAGCAGGAAGTGCACGTGCGCGGGGCGGTAGTGGCTGATCTCGGTCCGGGAGATCAGGCGGCCGACGGGGCCGTCCATCGGAATCGCGTAGCCCAGCGGGGCGATCGTGCGCACGCAGTAGGTGCCGTCGGCGCGGGTCGTGTACTTCGCCCGCAGGCGGGCCTCGTCGACCTCGGGCAGCTGCGACTCGTACGCGCCCTCGGCGTCGGCCTGCCAGACGTCGACGACCGCCCCGCCCACCGGCGTCCCGTCCAGCGCGCGGACGGTGCCGTGGACGTAGAGCGGGGTGCCCGGCACCCCGTCGGACATGTCGCCGCCGAAGTCGAGCTCCGGCGAGCCCTCGATGAAGAACGGACCCAGCACGGTGGCGGGTGTCGCGCCCGGGCCGAAGCGGTTGTTCTGCTGCACCACGAGCATGGACAGGCCGAGCACGTCCGAGGCGAGGATGAACTCCTCCCGCTTCTCGTCGCTGATCTGCCCGACCTCGGTGAGCCAGCGCATCGCGGCCATCCACTCGGCCTCGGTGAGGCCGTTCTCGCGGGCGAACGCGTGCAGGTGGCGCACCAGCGAGCTCATCAGCTGGGCGACGCGCGGGTCGTGCGCGGTGGCCCAGCGGGCGGCGGCGAGATCGGTGATCGTCTCCTCCGTCACGGTGGTGGGGGTGGCGGTCGGAGTGACACTGTGCGTGACCGGGTGCGCCATCGCGCCCTCCTCGATCTCAGAGCCCGTCGGGGCTGTAGGGGTCCGGGTCCACGGGCCGGTTGCGGAGGTCGACCGACAGGAAGATGTCGTTGGCCACCGGGTGGCGCAGCTCCTCGGCGAGCTGGCCGATCAGCCCCGCGGTGCGGGCGAGCAGGGCGAACGCGCGCAGCAGCTCGAGCGGCAGCCCGAGGTCGGCCAGCGCCGCCCCGCAGACGCCGGCGCCGTTGAGCGGCAGCGTGCGCCCGAGCACCTGCGGGTGCACCCGCCCGATCGCCGCGAACAGGGCGAGGTGCGGCCCCGTGAGGCCCTCCTCCGCGGCGATCTCCATCAGCCGCGGGGTGCGGGGGTCACCGTCCTTGTGCACGTGGTGCCCGAGGCCGGGGACGAACCGCTTCGCCTCCCGCTGCCGCTGCACGGTCTCCAGCGCCAGCGCGTCCCACCCGGCGTCCTCGGTGGGCAGGGTCTCCTGTCGTTCGAGCACCTCGTGCAGGAACCGCCCGCAGTCCTCGGTGACGCCGAGGAACCGCGAGCCGCCGGCGAGCAGGCCCGCGGCGAGCGCCCCCTGCACGGAGTCGGGCGCCGAGAGGTGGGTCAGCCGCGTGATGATCGCGGTGGGCGTGAAGCCGTGGTCCGCCAGGGCGGCGAGCACGGCCTCGAACACCCGGGTCTCGCCCGGCGTCGGGCGGCGCTGGGTGGCCAGCCAGAACGCCAGCTCGCCGAACCCCACCTCGCCCATGACGTCCCGCGCGAGATCGTGCCCGAGCAGGGTGATCGTCTCGCGGGACGACGCGCCCAGCGCGGTGGGGTACTCCCTCTGCTCGCTCACGCCCGCCCCCCGGAGAGCCAGCGGCGCAGCTCCTCGCCGTGCTCGTCGAGCTCGGGCGGCGGCAGCTCGTACGTCGCCGGGGTGTCGGAGAAGCGGATGGGGTTGCGTGTGGTGGGCACCGCCCGGTCGCCCTCCCCCACCGTGACGACCGGATCGAGCCCGAAGCGCTCGGCGATGGCGAAGCCGCCCGCGACGGAGTTGATCGGCCCGCAGGGCACGCCCGCGGCGACGATGAGGTCGAACCACTCCTCCGCGCCGCGCGTCGAGAGCGCCTTGACGAGGATCGGGCGCAGCTCCTCGCGGTTCGCGGTGCGGTCGGCGTTGCGCACGAAGCGCGGGTCGTCGGCCAGCTCGGGCATGCCGAGCACCTCGCACAGCTTGCGGAACTGGCCGTCGTTGGCCGCGGCCACGATGAGGTCGTTGTCGGCGGTCGGCAGCGGCTCGTAGGGCACGACGCTGGGGTGCGCGTTGCCCATGCGGTGCGGCACGACGCCGCCGGCGACGTACGCCGAGCTCTGGTTGACCATCCCCGACATCGCCGAGGCGAGCAGCGAGAGCTCGACGTGCTGGCCACGGCCCGTGGCGTCGCGGTGGTGCAGCGCGGCGAGGATGCCGATCAGCGCGTCCTTGCCCGCCATGACGTCGAACATCGAGATGCCGGCGCGGTAGGGCGGGCCGTCCTTGTCGCCGGTGAGGCTCATCAGCCCCGACACGGCCTGGACCATGAGGTCGTAGCCCGGGACGTGCGCGCCGCCCGAGGAGCCGAAGCCGGAGATCGAGGCGTAGATCAGCCCCGGGTTGTGGGCGGCGAGCGAGGCGTAGTCGAGCCCGTACTTGGCCATGCCGCCGGGCCGCAGGTTCTCGATGAGGATGTCGGCGCGGCGGGCGAGCTCCCTGGCAAGCTCGACATCCCCCGGGTCGCGCAGGTCGAGCGCGACCGAGCGCTTCCCGCGGTTGATGCCGAGGTAGTAGGTCGACGTCTCGTCCCGCGTGGGCGGCATCCACGTGCGCGTCTCGTCGCCCTGGGGCGACTCGACCTTGACCACCTCGGCGCCCAGGTCCGCCAGCAGCATCGTGGCGTAGGGCCCGGCGAGCACCCGCGAGAAGTCGGCCACCAGGAGCCCCGCGAGCGGACCTCCGCGCGCCACCGCGTCGGGGTGGTCCTCCTGCACCATGCGTCCCGCCCTCCGTCCGCTGGCCGGACACCTGTCCGCCGTCGCCGAGAAGCCTGCTCGCGGCGCCCGAGATCGTCAAGTCCCGGGCGTCAGGTCCCCTCGGCGAGGCGCAGCGCCGCGACCGGGCAGACCGCGACCGCACCGCGGCCGGCGCCCTCGAGCTCGGCGGGCAGGTCCTGCCCCTCGTAGTGGTGGGTGAGGTATCCGTCGTCGTCCAGCTCGAAGATCGCGGGCGCGCGCTCCTCGCACTGCCCGTGACCCTCGCACCGGTCGTAGTCCGCCTCGATGCGCATCGCTCGCTCCCTGGACGTGGTGGACGGGGTGGCGCGCCGGCGCTCAGTCGGTGTGCACCGTGACCGGGACCGAGGCGAAGGCGCGGATCAGGTTGTTGAGGGCCCGCTCCGGCTCGCCGAGCTCGAAGCGGGTGACCGTCCGGAGCAGCGCGGTCAGCAACGCCTGGATCTCGAGCTTGGCGAGGCCCTGCCCGGCGCACCCGTGCTCACCGAAGCCGAAGCCGAGCTGCTCGAGCGCGTCGGGGCGCGCCACGTCGAACGTGTCGGGATCGGCGAAGTGCCGCTCGTCGCGGTTGGCCGCCGCGTACAGCACGAGCACCCGGGCGCCCGCGGGTACCGCGACGCCGCCGATCTCGGTGTCCTCCGCCGCCAGCCGCCCGAACCCGCGGATGGGCGACTCGAGTCGCACGACCTCCTGCACCGCGTTCGCGACCAGGTCGGGCTCGGCACGGAGGCGCTCCCACTGCTCCGGGTGGGTACCGAAGAGCCAGATCGCGCTGCCGACGGCGCTGATCGTCGTGTCCAGCGAGGGCGCGAGGTAGTCGAGCATCAGCATCATGCACTGCTCGTCGGTGACCTCCCCGCGGTCACGCGCCTCGAGCACGCTCGCCCCCAGGCTGCCGGGCAGCACGTTGCCGTCACGCACCAGGGCGGCGCCGTAGGCGGCCATCTCGCCGCACTGCGGCAGGGCCGCCTCGGCGCGGGCGTTGAGCGGGCCGAACGAGTCGAAGTTCGCCCCGGCCCACCGCAGCAGGTGCTCGCGCCCCTCCTCGGGCCAGCCGATGAAGTCCGGGACGATCGACAGCGGCAGCGCCCGGGCGAGGTCGCCGACCGCGTCGAACGACCCGCGTGCCACGAGGTCGGCGACGAGGGCGTCGGCCGCGTCGGTGACGACCTGGCGCATCGGGCGCAGGGCGCGGGGGGTCAGGCGGTGCGCCACGATCCGCCGCAGGTGGGCGTGCCGCTCGCCGTCGCTGGCCAGCGTGCACCCGAGGATCGCCGCGTTGGCCGGCTCGTTGAGAGCGATCCCCTCGGCCGACCGGAACACCTCCGGCGTCGCCAGCACGTGCTTGACGTCGTCGTAGCGGGCCACCGCCCACGCGTCGTGGGCCCGCAGGTACACCGCGGGACCGAGGTCACGCAGGGCCCGGTAGTGCTCGTAGGGCTCCCGGAGGGCGGCGTCGGTGTAGATGTCGGCGTCGTACTGCGGCGTGGTCTGCACGGTCGTCATCGGCGGTGCGGTCCCCCGGGCTCCGACTGGCGCGGACACCTGTCCGCTGAACGACGACCGACCCTCCCCAGCGGTGGACGCGGTGTCAACCGTCACGCGGCGGCGTCGGCGAGCCGCCGCAGCAGGGCCGCCGCGGAGTCCACCTCGTCGTCGGCGACCTCGTGGGCGCGCCCGGGCTGCACGCGCAGCTCGACCTCGGCGCCGCGGTCGCGCAGCAGCGTGCCCAGCTCCTCGGTGGCCGCCAGCGGCACCCACGCGTCGGCGTCGCCGTTGGTGAGCAGCACCGGAAGGCCGGTGAGCGACCCGGGTGCGGACCCGGTCCACCGCTCGGTCCCGGGCGGGCCGAAGGCGGCCCCGGTCCAGATCAGCGCGCCGGCCCACCGGCGCTGCCCGCGCAGCAGGTGGTCGGCGACGAGGCAGGCGCCCTGGGAGAACCCCGCGAGCACCGTCGAGCCGGCGCCGTGCCCCTGCGCGGCGAGGGCGTCGGCGAGCCCGTCGACGACGGCGGCGGCGCGGTCGCGCTCGGCGCGGGTCTCGGAGAGCGGGTCGTGGACGCGACCGGCGTACCAGGAGCGTCCGGGGGCGGCCGGGAGGACCCAGGTCACGGCCACATCCGGCAGGCGCGCCGCGAGCCGGGTGACGACGTGGTCGCGCATCCAGGCGGGGTCCTGGTCGCGGCCGTGCAGCAGCACGACGGCGAGCGTCCCGTGGCCCGCCGGCGCCCCGTGGACCTCCACCCCGGGCGCCTGCAGCGCCGCTGTCCGTGCGGCCCGAGCCGTCACGCCGTCCCGTCCAGCATGACCCGACGGTAGGCCACCGGCGTGCGCCCCGTGGCGGCCTTGACCAGCTGCCCGAACCGTGTCGCGTTCGTGAAGCCCCAGCGCAGGGCCACCGCCGACACCGGGGTGTGGGCCTGACCCGGGTCGGCGAGGTCGGCCAGGCAGCGCTCCAGCCGGCGCTCCCGGATGGTGCCCGCCACCGTCCGCCCGTCCTCGGCGAGCAGCGCGTGCAGGTGGCGGGTCGAGACGAACATCGCGGCGGCGACGGCGCGCGGTGACAGGCCCGGGTCGGCGAGGTGCTCGTCGATGTGCCGGTCGATGCGGGCGCGCAGCTCCTCGTGCGGGTCCGGGGTGCCCAGCAACCCGCGGCGCGCGAGCTCGTCGTCGAACAGGGTGCGGGCGAGCTCGGTGGCGTGGCGCGCGGCGGCGAGGACGCCCTCGGACCGGACCCCGCCCCCGGGACGCTCGAGGCCCTCGTGGAGCCCGGTGAGCAGGCCCGCGACCGCCGGGGCGAGCCCGTGGGCGGCGTCGAGCGTGGTCGCGGTCAGCTCCCCGGCCCGCCGGTGGCCGCCGAGCCCGTCGGTCGGGAACCGGAAGCACAGGCTGCGGTAGCCCTCCCCGCTGACGATCTCCACGGGGCGGCTCGAGTCGTAGAAGACCAGGTCACCCGGTCCCACCCGGGCCAGCCGGTCGTCCTGGCGGAACTGCGCGGTGCCGGCGAGCTGCAGCGAGAGCAGGTAGTCGGCGGGGCCGTCGTCGATGTGCTCGGCGGCGCGCACCGCCCGGTGGGGCCGGGACGTCATCGCGATCAGCGACGCGTCGCCGAGGCGACGGCGGCGGATGCTGCCGCGGAACCGCTCGGGCGCGGAGCACTCGACGTGGAAGGGCAGCAGCGCCCCCGTCACGGCCCCGCGCCAGGCCTGGACGTCACGGACGTCGCGGGCGTCACGGGGGTCACGGACCTCGTCGTCAGCGTCCATCAGCGTCGATCAGCGTCCATGGGGAGCACCTCCGACGCGGAGGACGGCCGGTCGTCGTCCGCCGACCCCCGCGCCGTGCAGCGGGCGGAGATGTCCGTGCACTGTAGCGAGAGTCACGAGACCGGGACCACACCTAGCGTCCGCCGGGCGAGCTCCAAGCCCCGGCCACGAGGAGGTCCCGTGTCCCACATCCGCGGTTCCCACCACACGACGCTGTCGGTGGGCGGCGCCCAGGAGGACGTCGACTTCCACGTCGACACGCTGGGCATGCGCTTCATCAAGCGCACGGTGCTCTTCGACGGCTCGCTGCCGATCTACCACCTGTACTACTCGAACGCGGCCGGCGACCCGTCGGCGGTGCTCACGACGTTCCCGTGGCGCCAGGCCGGACTGGTCGGGCGCCGCGGCACCAACCAGGCCCGCGAGGTGCTGCTCGCCGCTCCGGCGGACTCGTTGGACTACTGGGAGCGGCGGCTCACCTCCCGCGGGGTCGAGGTGACGAACACCGAGGTGTTCGACCGGCGCCGCCTGGAGTTCCGCCACCCCTGCGGGATCGAGTACGCCCTGGTCCCCGTCGACGGCGACCCGCGCGTCGGGCACCCCGGGCAGGGCGTGCCCCCGGAGTACGCGATCCACGGCATCCACGGCACCGGCATCCACGTCGCCACCCCCGAGCGCATGGTCGAGTTCTCCGAGGAGGTCTTCCACTCCCAGGGCAAGCTCGTCGAGGACGGCGACCGCGCCACGTACCAGGTCGGTCAGGACAGCCACGGCAACCACGTCGAGCTGATCGCCGACAACGCCGACGACCAGGGCACCTGGCGCTACGGCGCGGGGACCTTCCACCACGTCGCCTGGAACCTGGAGACCCTCGCCAACCAGGACGACCTGAAGTTCGAGATCGAGGGCAACGGCTACACCGACATCTCCGAGCTCAAGGACCGCAAGTACTTCAAGTCGGTCTACGTGCGCACCCCCGCCGGGGCGCTGTTCGAGCTGGCCGTGACCCACGCCGAGGGCGGCTGGACCTGCGACGAGTCGCCCCACGAGCTCGGGCAGCACTTCCAGCTGCCCGAGCAGTTCGAGCACCGCCGCGAGGAGATCTTCTCGAAGCTCGAGCCGATCGAGACCCCGGTGGCCCCCGACGAGGAGGAGTCGTGAGTGCCCTCGCGAGCGCGTCCGGCCACGCCCCGGCCCCCGTCGCCGCCCCGCCCTGGGCCACGACCCCGCCGACGACGGGCCGCCGCGGGTACTTCTGGGTGCCGGGTGAGCGCGTGAGCGACACGGCCGGGGTGGTGCGCCAGAAGGGCCCGATGTTCGTGTCGTGGGAGGCGCCGGCGCAGGACACGGGCCGGCTGCCGGTCGTGCTCGTCCACGGCGGCGGCGCGCAGGCCACCGACTGGTGGGACACCCCGGACGGGCGGCCGGGCTGGGCGGCCGGCTTCCTCGCCGCGGGGCACCCCGTGCTCACCGTCGACCGGCCCGGGCACGGCCGGTCCCCGGCGCACCCGGACGTGGTCGGGGCCCCGGGCCCGCAGTTCGACTACGGCACGTGCCGGGTGCTGTTCACCCCCGACCGGCCCGACCACACCCGCTGGCCCCTGGACCGGGACGACGAGGCCGCCGCGGACCGGCTGATGGCGCCGCTCGGGGCGCTGCCGGCGGACCTCGCCGAGTCCCAGCGCCTGGACGCCGACCGCCTGGCGGGCCTGCTCGACGCCGTCGGCCCGGCGATCGTCGTCACCCACTCCGCCGGCGGTCCGGCGGGGTGGCTGCTCGCCGACCGGCGTCCCGGGCTGGTGCGGGCGCTCGTGGCGGTCGAGCCGATCGGGCCGGCGTTCGCCGATTTCCCCGGCATCGGCACGCTCGACTGGGGTCTGACCGCCGCCCCGCTGACCTACGACCCGCCCCGCGCGAGCGCCGCCGACGCCCGCGCCGCCGACCCCGCGACCCTGCGCGTCCCGGGGCTCGCGGGCCTGCCGGTCGCGCTGGTCACCGGCGGCGCGTCGATGTTCGCCGACTTCGCCGACGACGTCGTGGCCTCGCTCGCGACCGCCGGGGCCGACGTCGAGCGCGTCCACCTGCCCGACCACGGCGTGACCGGCAACGGCCACGCCCTGATCTACGAGACCAACTCCGACGAGGCCCTCGCCGTGGTCCTGCGCTGGCTCGACGCGCGGGACCCGGCCCCTGGCCCGGTCGCCCTGGAGGAGTCATGACCGACCAGCTCGTGCGCCCCACCGCGACGCCGACCGACCTGCACCCCGGCGACCGCTTCGACGAGGTCATGGCGCGGATCCGCGAGCTCGACCCGCTGCTGCGCGAGGAGGCCGAGGACAACGAGGCCGGCCGCCGCCTCACCCCGCGGGTGGCCGAGGCGCTGCACGCGAGCGGCGTCTACACGATGAGCATGCCCCGCGAGCTCGACGGGCTCGAGTTCACGCCGCGGCAGGTCATCGCGGCCATCGAGGCGCTGTCACGCGCCGACGCCTCGACCGGCTGGGTCGTCATGACGCTGCAGATGGCGATCGGGACCACGGCGGCCTACCTCGGGCGCGAGCCGTTCACCGAGCTCACCGAGGCGCACGGCGACCGCACCCTCGCGGCGGGCCAGGGCACCCGACCCGGCCGGGCGCGCAGCGTCGAGGGCGGGTTCCTGCTCTCGGGCTCGTGGTCGTTCGCCTCCGGCCTGCACCACGCCACGCACATCCACACCGCGGCGCTGACCGACACCGGCGAGGTGCGGGTGTTCACCCTGCCCAAGGAGCAGGTGACGATCGTCGACGACTGGGACGTCATGGGCCTGCGGGCGACCGGCAGCGTCGACTACCACTGCGAGGACGTCTTCGTCCCCACCGAGTACACCTACGTCGCGACCACCACCGAGCCGCTGCTCGGCGGCCCGGTGTTCCGGCTGGGCCTGGCCGCGTTCGCGAGCCTCCAGCACGTCGGGTGGGCCCTCGGCGTCGGGCGGCGGCTGCTCGACGAGATGCAGGCTGTCGCGTCGGCGAAGACGGGGACCCGCAACGCCGGCGTCGACACCAGCGAGTTCCACGCCGACTACGCCCGGGCCGAGGCGACGCTGCGCTCGGCCCGCGCCTGGAACCTCGAGGTGTGGGCCGACATCGAGGCGTCCCTCGACCGCGGCGAGGAGCTGAGCGCCGAGCAGGACACGCTCCTGCGGCTCGCGCTGCACACCGCGACCATGGCGGCGCAGGACGTGGGCCGGACCGTGTACCAGTGGGCGGGCACCACCGCCCTGCGCAGCGGTCCCCTCAACCGGGTCTTCCGCGACCTGCACGGCGGCACCCAGCACGTGACCTCCGGGCCCGCGGTCCGTCACGGCTGCGGGCGCCACCTGGCCGGGCTCGCGCCCGGCGCGACGTGGGTGTTCCTGGACCTGGTCGAACCGGCGTCCTGATCGGGAGGGCCCTCAGGAGGCCGGCAGCGTCCGCCGCGGGAGCGCCGCACGCCGGGCGAAGTCGGCGGAGATGTCGCCGGCGGCCTGCAGCAACAGGGGGAGGTGGTGGGAGAGCAGGTGGTCGACCGACGTCTCCGCCGCGTGGCAGTTGACGTTGACGCCGGCGATCACCCGCCCCTCGCCGTCGCGCAGCGGCGCCGCCACCGAGCGGATGCCCGCGGCCAGCTGCTCGTCGGTGAGGGCCCACCCGCGGGCGCGCACCTCGCGCAGGGCGGCATCGCGCTCCTCGCGGTCCGGCCGCCAGCGCGGGGTGAGCCCGGAGCGCGTCGGCTCGGCCAGCACCCGCTCGAGCTCGTCGGGCGGCAGCGCCGCGAGCTGGACCTTGCCCAGCGAGGTCGCCAGGGCCGGGAAGCGGGTCCCGATCTGCACCGCCAGTGACACGATCTTCGGCACGGCGACGCGGGCGACGTAGACGATGTCGGAGCCGTCGAGCTGGGCGATCGAGCAGGACTCGCCCGTGCGCTCGACGAGACGCTCGAGGTGCGGGCGCGCGACGTCCCACAGGCCGAGGGCGTCGACGTAGGACACGCCGAGGTCGAGCACGCGCGGCGTGAGCGTGTACCCCCGCTCGCCGGCGCGGACGTAGCCGAGCTCGGCGAGCGTGAGCAGGATGCGCCGTGCGGTGGGGCGGGCCAGACCGGTCGCCGACGCCACCTCGGCGAGCGTCATCACCGGGCGTACCGCCGAGAACGCGGTGATGACGTCGAGCCCGCGCGCGAGCGCCTCGATGAAGTCGGGTCCCGCTCCGTCCCGCGGCACGGCGCACCACCCACTCCCTGTCCTGCGGGACCCCGGCCTCCGGGGACGACCGCACCGTAGCCGGTCGACCGCCTGGCGGACAGGCACAGCCCCCGCCGGTCGCGGAGCGATCCCGAGGCCCGGTCGTTGACACCGGGACGACCCTGCACGACAGTGATCGGCGTCATGTGACCGACAGCCGGACGCACGTCCGTCGATGTCGCCGGCGGATGTCCCAGCGAGGAGCCCACGTCATGACCCAGTCCACGGGCGCGACCGCGTCGTCGGCGCGCCGCCCCGTCGTCCTGCGCGGCGGCACCGTGCTCACCGTCGACGCCGCGCGGACGGTGCTCGTCGACCACGACGTCCTCGTCGTCGACGACCGCATCGCCGCGATCGGGCCCGATCTCGAGGTGCCGGACGGCACCGAGGAGATCGACGCGCGGGGCGGCGTCGTCATGCCCGGGATGATCGACACCCACCGCCACATGTGGCAGACCGCGATGCGCGGCTACGGCGCCGACTGGACGCTGACGCAGTACTTCGTCTGGAACTACCTGGAGTGGGGCAAGGTCTTCCGCCCCCAGGACATCCACGCGGGCGGCCTGCTCGCGGCGCTCGAGGCGATCGAGGCCGGGGTCACCACCTGCGTCGACTGGTCGCACAACCTGCAGACCCCCGACCACGCCCACGCCGCGGTCGACGCCCTCGCGGCGGTACCCGGCCGGTTCGTGCTCGCCTACGGCAACATCCAGGACGCGCCGGCGAACTGGACCGCGAGCTCCGGGTTCCGCGACGTCCTCGAGCGCCGCCGCGGCGACGTCGAGGCCTTCCAGCTCGCCTTCGACGTCACCGGCGACCCGTCCTTCCCCGAGAAGCCCGCGTTCGAGGTCGCCCGCGAGCTCGGCCTGCCGGTCACCACCCACGCCGGCGTGTGGGGCGCGACGAACGACGACGGCATCCGGCTCATGCACGAGCACGGGTTCATGGACCCGCAGACGGTCTACGTGCACGCCGCGACGCTGTCCGCGGACTCCTACCACCGCATCGCCGCCACCGGCGGCTCGGTGTCCGTGTCCACCGAGAGCGAGCAGAGCGCCGGCCAGGGCTACCCGCCCTCCTGGGTCCTGCGCCGCCACGACATCCCGATGTCGCTGTCGATGGACACCTCGGCCTGGTGGAGCGGTGACCTGTTCTCCGCCATGCGCTCCACGCTGAGCGCCGACCGCTGCCGCGAGCACCTCGAGGCCCAGTCGAAGGGCGAGACCGTCACGCACCACGCGCTGCGCGCCGAGCACGTCGTCGAGATGGCGACGCGCGGCGGCGCCCGCGCGCTGGGGCGCGAGGCCGACCTCGGCAGCGTCGAGGTGGGCAAGAAGGCCGACCTGGTGCTCATCCGCAACGAGCACTCGCCCGTGATGATGCCGCTGCTGCACCCCCACGGCCACGTCGTCTTCCAGGCGCAGCGCGGCGAGGTGGAGGCCGTGCTCGTCGACGGGCGGATCGTCAAGCGCGACCACCGCCTCGTCGGCGTCGACCTGGCCGCGGCGCGCCGCGCGGTCGAGCAGACCGTGGAGCACCTGCGGAGCACGCTCGGCGAGGAGGCCTGGAACCAGGGCATGAACCCCGACATCCCCGAGACCAAGATCCTCGACAATCCGTACACCTACACCGAGTACCGCTCGGCGGCGACCCACAAGGTGTGACCGACCGACGACGGCCCCCGCACCGAGCCCGGTGCGGGGGCCGTGTCGCGATACGCAGCTCAGCCGGCGTTGCGGCCCTCGCCGGCGTCGGCCGACTTCCCGGAGCCACCGGCTCCGACGATCGACCCGCCGACGGCCGCCACGAAGGCGACGCCGAGCCACAGGGCGGTCCACCCGGCGGCGGTCTGCACGGCCTGCACGGTGGCACCGGCACCCCCGGCCGCCACAGCGCCCACCGAACCCACGGTGCCGGCCAGCACCGTGCCGCCGACCGCTCCGAGGACGATCAGCACGACCGTGGTGAGCCCCCAGATCATCGCGCCCTGGAGGGCGGGGTCGGCCGACGCGGCGCGCTGCGACCCCGAGGCGGTGCCGCCGGCGAGGCCGCCGACGAACAGCGCGATGATCGCCAGCACGGCGCTGACGATGCTCGCGGCGGCGCCGGCTCCGGCGCCGTCGACGCCGAGCGAGAGCCAGCCGAACGCGGTGAACAACATCTCCAGCACGATGAACACCGGCACCGCGACGATCGTCCCGGTCCAGGCCGGGCCCCAGCGCGTCGGACGCCCGGCACCCTCGTCGCGAGCAGGCTCCTCGGACGTGTGGCGGGGCTGCTGGTACGACTGCTGGTACGACTCAGGGTAGGCGCCCGGTGCACGAGCAGTGGTCGGCGTGCCCTCGCCGTTCATCTCGCGGGTGCTCATGTCGTGAGCGGTCATCGCAGACCTCCTCCTGCCGACTCGGTCCGGCCGCGCGCGGCGGCCGGCGTCCCGGCCGATCGGAGATGCCGGGGCGGTGCCCGGCGGGTCGCCGACCGGCCCGCACGGCTGCACGCGTCAACCGACACGCTCGGTTGCCCGGGCCACCGTCGCCCGACCCGCGCCGTGACGACGGTCTCCGCGACGAGATCCCGTATCGGGTCACCGTCGCGCGCCGTCCGGGCCGTGCGCAGAGCGCCGCTCCCGTCGAGCGGAAGACCTGCCGGGGTCGCGGTGTCAGCCGCCGCCCGGCGTCGCGTCCGGGTCGTCCGAGCGCATCTTCTCCTCGGCCTCGCGGGCCTGGCCGTGCAGGTCCGGGTTGACCTCGCGACGGGCAGCCTCCTCGGGCTCGTCGGCGGTGGGGCGCGGGGCGTTCTCGCCGGGCTGGGTCATGTCGACCTCCTCGCGTGTCGTCGTGTCCATCCGTGGACCGGGCCCGCCGGGTCCCCGGTCGGCGCCGATCGACATGCCGGGGTCCCCGTGATCGGATCCGCGCACATCGACGGCGAGGGAGCGCGACGTGGGGCTGGACGGCTACGAGCAGTTGACCTTCACCCGCCGGGAGCACGGGGTCCTGCTGATCACGATCGACCGGCCGGAGAAGTACAACGCCGCCGACGAGCAGCTGCACGGGGAGCTCGCGCGCGTGTGGCGCGACGTCGCGGCCGACCCGCGAACCCGGGTGGCCGTGGTGACCGGGGCCGGGAAGGCGTTCTCCGCCGGCGGTGATCTGGCGATGGTCGAGCGCATGGCCGGCGACTACGACCGCGTCCAGCACATGCTGCGCGAGATGTCGGACCTGGTCTACAACATGATCGACTGTGAGAAGCCGATCGTCTCGGCCGTCAACGGGGTGGCCGTCGGCGCCGGTGTGGTGGTCGCGCTGCTCGCCGACGTCGCGATCGCCGCCGAGGACGCGAAGCTGGGCGACGGCCACGTCAAGCTCGGCGTCGCCGCGGGCGACCACGCGGCGATCATCTGGCCCCTGCTCGCCGGCATGGCCAAGGCGCGCTACTACCTGCTCACCGGGGAGATGGTCACCGGCGCCGAGGCCGAGCGTCTGGGCATGGTGGCCAAGGCGCTTCCGCGCGACGCGGTGCTGGACGAGGCCCTGCGCGTCGCCGACGTCCTGGCCACGGGCTCGCAGCCGGCGATCCGCCTGACCAAGCGCGCCCTGAACAACTGGCTGCGCGCCGCCGGGCCGACCTTCGACCAGTCCGCGGCCTACGAGATGTTGACCTTCATGGGTCCCGACGTGGTCGAGGGCCACACCGCGCTGCGGGAGAAACGGGCGCCGCGGTTCCCCTCGGCCACCGACTGAACGGACGGGGCGCGTCCGTTACACCCGGCAACGACGGCGCAGTCCGTCGGCAACCGAGCGGCAACAGCCCCTGCGCACGCTGATCACACCGGCCCGAGCGGGCCGGACGACCCCGCGTGACGCAGGAGTGACCCATGGCGCTGTCCACCGACACGGCTCCGGTGATCGTGGCTCCTCGGCTCCCCGCCCGACCCGCGGCGCCGGAGGACCTCGCCGGGCGCCACTGGCCGGTGGCGGTGATCGGCGCAGGGCAGGCCGGCCTGTCGATGAGCCGGTGCCTGCAGCGGCGCGGGATCGACCACGTGGTGCTCGAGCGCGCCGAGGTGGCCCATTCGTGGAAGACCTACCGCTGGGACACGTTCTGCCTGGTCACGCCCAACTGGCAGTGCCGGCTGCCCGACTTCCCCTACGGCCACGGAGGACACGGGGGCGACGACCCGCACGGGTTCATGGTGCGCGAGCAGATCGTCGACTACCTCGAGGCCTACCGCGCGTTCGTCGACCCGCCGGTCGTCGAAGGCGTCGAGGTCACCCGCCTCACCCGCGACGAGCGCGGCACCTATCACCTGTCGACGAGTGCCGGCGGACTCACCGCCGACCAGGTCGTCGTCGCCACCGGCGGCTACCACACGCCGATCGCGCCGCCGCTGTCCCAGCCGCTGCCCGCGGAGATCACCCAGGTCCAGTCGCAGGACTACAAGAACGCCGCGCAGCTGCCACCCGGCGAGGTCCTCGTCGTCGGCTCGGGTCAGTCCGGCGCGCAGATCGCCGAGGACCTGCACCTCGAGGGCCGGCAGGTCCACCTGGTCGTCGGCGACGCCCCCCGCGTCGCGCGGTTCTACCGCGGCCGGGACGTCACCGACTGGCTCGCGGAGATGGGCTACTACGACATGCCCGTCACCGAGCACCCGCGCCGCGAGGCCGTCCGCGCGCAGGCCAACCACTACGTGACCGGGCGCGACGGCGGCCGCGACATCGACCTGCGCGCCCACGCCCGCGACGGCATGCGCCTCTACGGCCTGCTCACCGACCACCGTGACGGCGTGCTGCACTTCGACACCGACCTGGCCCGGCGGCTCGACCACGCCGACGAGGTCTCGGAGTCGATCAAGGACACGATCGACCGGTACATCGCGCAGGAGGGGATCGACGCCCCGGTCGAGCAGCGCTACACCCCGGTGTGGCGGCCCGAGCGCGAGGTCACGCACCTGCGCCTCGCCGCCACCGGCATCACCTCCGTGGTGTGGTGCATCGGCTTCCGCCATGACTTCCGCTGGATCGACGTGCCGGTGTTCAGCGGCCGCGGCGCGCCGGCCCACACGCGCGGGGTCACCAGTTCCCCGGGCCTGTACTTCCTCGGGCTGCCGTGGCTGTGGACCTGGGGCTCCGGGCGCTTCTCCGGCGTCGGGCAGGACGCCGAGCACCTCGCCGAACGCATCGGTTCCCGCCGCGGGCTGACCGGCACCGGCCCCCGCGGCGACGTCTGCAACGTGCTCGCGCTGGGTTCCTGAGCACCGTGCACGAGTCAGCGGCGTGGCGTTCCGGACACCGGGTGTCCGCAACGCCACGCCGCTGGCACACGCGGGCCGGGGAGCCTAGGCCTGGGTGGGGTTCGACGGCCCCGGATGGCCCGGGGTGTTGGTCGGCGCCGGCGGGGTCTGCGGGGTCTGCGGCGTCTGGTCGCCGGTCGACGGGACCGCGCCGGCGTGGCGGGGCAGGCCGAGGGCCTGCCGCTTCTGGGAGGCCTCCCGCATCTTCCTGGCGGGCAGCGAGAGCCGCCAGATCGAGCGGGTGGCCTGCCAGAACTGCCGCGGGAACGAGCCCGTGGTGTAGGGCAGCTCGTACTTCTCGCACAGCGCCCGGACGCGGTCCTGGATCTCCGGGTACCGGTTGGACGGCAGGTCCGGGTACAGGTGGTGCTCGATCTGGTAGCCGAGGCTGCCGGACATGACGTGCATCAGCCGGTTGCCGGTGAAGTTCGCCGAGGCGAGCAGCTGGCGCAGGTACCACTCGCCCTGCGTCTCCTGCTCCAGTTCCTCCTCGGTGAACACCTCGGCGCCGTCCGGGAAGTGCCCGCAGAAGATGATCGCGTAGGACCAGATGTTGCGGATGAGGTTGGCCGTGAGGTTGGCCGTCGCCGTCGGGCGGAAGTTCTTGCCGGTCAGCGCCGGGAAGAGGATGTAGTCCTTGCCGATCTGGCGGGCCTGCTTGACCAGGATCCCCTTGAACTTCTTCTTGAACTCCTCCGGGTCCTCGATCTGCCACTTGACGAGGCCGTCGATGTCGAGGTCGTGGAGCGACACGCCGTACTCGAACGCCAGCATCAGCATCGCGTTCACGACGGGCTGGGTCAGGTAGTACGGGTGCCACGGCTGGTCGGACCGGACGCGGAGGATCTCGTACCCGACGTCCTTGTCCTTGCCGATCACGTTGGTGTACGTGTGGTGCAGGTAGTTGTGGGAGTGCTTCCACTGGTCGGCCGGGCAGACGTTGTCCCACTCCCACGTCGACGAGTGGACCTCCGGATCGTTCATCCAGTCCCACTGGCCGTGCATGACGTTGTGGCCGATCTCCATGTTCTCGAGGATCTTGGCCACGGCCAGCGTCAGGGCGCCGGCCCACCACAGCTCACGACGGTGGCTGCCGAACAGCATCGCCCGCGCGGCGACGTTCAGCCGGCGCTGGATCGTGATGAGGCGCCGGATGTAGGTGGCGTCCTCGTCGCCCAGCTTCTCCTCGATGTCGGCGCGGATCTGGTCGAACTCGCGTCCGAGGGCCTCCACGTCGGCCTCGCTGAGGTGGGCGAACTCCTTGACGTCCGCGATGGCCATGGATCGTTCCTCTCCTCCGACAGCGGGTCGGTCGGTTCCTCGTCGACGATCGGGGTCGACGATCGGATCGGTCGGGGTCGGGCGTGCCGGACGTGCCGGACGTGCGGTCAGACGTCCAGGACGACGTCGCCGGCAGCGGCGCCGATGCACGTCTGGATCTTGATGGCGTCCCAGTCGGCGCCGCCGCTGCCGTCGGCACGCTGCTCGGAGCCGTCGCGCAGGTCGCGCACGACGCCCTCGCGCAGCGGGACGACGCAGGTGTGGCAGATGCCCATGCGGCAGCCGAACGGCAGCTGCAGCCCGGCCTGCTCGCCGGCCTCGAGCAGCGTCGTCGCGCCGTCGATCTCGACCTCCACGCCCGACTGGGCGAAGCGCACGGTGCCGCCCTCGGCCTCGCCGCCGGACATGTCGACCGAGAAGCGTTCGACGTGCAGCTGCTCGGACAGCCCGGCGTCCTCCCAGACCCGCTCGGCCTCGTCGAGCAGGGAGTTGGGGCCGCAGACCCAGGCCTGGCGCTCGCGCCAGTCGGGGCAGAGCTCGGAGAGGTTGTCCAGGTCGAGGTGGCCCTCGGCGCGCGTGAACTGCTTGTGCACCCGCATGCTCTCGTGGCGTTTCGCGAGCTGGTCCAGCTCGTCGCCGAAGATCAGGCTGTCCTCGTCCGGCGCGGAGTGCGCGACCAGGACGTCGGGCATGGTGCCGCGCCGGTCCAGCGTGCGCAGCATCGCGATGATCGGGGTGATGCCGCTGCCGCCGGTGAGGAAGAGCATCTTCTCCGGCGGCGGGTCGGGCAGCACGAACTCGCCGCGCGGCGGGGCCAGCCGGACGATCGTGCCCGGCGCGAGGCCCTCCACGAGGTGCTTGGACAGGAAGCCCTCGGGCATCGCCTTGACCGTCACCGACAGGTGACCCTGGTCGCGCCTCGGCGGCGAGGTCAGCGAATAGGACCGCCAGTGGAACCGGCCGTCGACCTGCACCGCGATGCCCACGTACTGGCCGGCCTGGTGGTCGAACGACCAGCCCCAGCCGGGCTTGATGACCAGGGTGACGGCGTCCTCGGTCTCGGGGACGACCTTGACGACCTTGCCGCGCAGCTCGCGCGCCGACCACAGCGGGTTGACCAGCGACAGGTAGTCGTCCGGCAACAGCGGGGTGGTGAAACGGGAGGCGATCTTGCGGATGCGGCGGACCCCGCGGGGAAGCCGTCCAGGAGTGGTGCCCTCGGCATCGCTCATGGTGCTCACCTCCAGAACACTACACGGAACCAGCGGTACCGGAAACCGAGAGTAACAGCAAGAGTGCGGTCGGTTCCCGAATGACCAGTCTTCACCGCGATGAAACATCGACAGGTGTCATATGTCGTCCGGCGATGACACGAGGCGCGCAGACTAGCCTGGGAGCTCGTGGACACGGGGCACGCGATGACGATCGACGTGCTCGCGCGCCGTGCGGGCATGACGGTGCGCAACGTGCGGGCGCACGCCGCCCGCGGGCTGCTGCCTCCGCCGCACCTCCAGGGGCGGACGGGGTACTACGGTCCCGAGCACCTCTCCCGCCTGGACCTCATCACCCAGCTCCAGGAACAGGGGTTCGCGCTGGCCGCGATCGAGCGGCTCGTCGCCGCCACCCCGCGCCAGTCCGCGGAGGAGGCGCTCACGCAGTACCTCCACATGCTCGCGCCGTGGGCGCCCGAGCCCTCGCTGGACATGGCCGCCGACGAGCTCCCGGGGTGGCTCGGGGTGCCGATGGACGACCAGACCTGGCGGACGCTGCTCGACGCCGGCACGGTGCAGCGCCTCGAGGACGGGCGCGTGCGCGTCCCGAACCCCGGCCTCGTGCGTGCCGGCGCGGAGGCCGTCCGCCTGGGCATGCCCGCGGAGACCCTGGTGGCCGTCTACCGCGACCTGGCCACCCACGTCACGGCCGTGACCACGAGCTTCGTCGACCTCTTCCGCCGCACGGTGTGGGCGGACTTCGTCCGTGACGGCCTGCCGCACGACCGTCAGCAGCAGGTGCGCGACGTCGTCGGCGCCCTGCAGCCGGTGGCCGCGCAGGCCCTGCTGGCGACGTTCCGGGAGGCGATGCCTGCCGCGATCTCGGTGTTCCTCGACGAGGTGTCCGACACCTTCGAACAGGGAGCTCCTCCCGCGGGCGAGGAGGGTCCGGCAGACTCCGAGCGGTGAGCGAGACCCTCGCCGCGTCGGACGACGCCGCCGACGATCTCGCCGTCGATCTCGACCTCGCCCGCGGCGGCGACGACGCCGCGTTCGGACGGCTCGTCGCGCCGCTGCGCCGCGAGCTGCACGCGCACTGCTACCGCATGCTCGGCTCGGCGCACGACGCCGACGACGCGCTGCAGGACGCGCTGCTGCGGGCGTGGCGGGGGCTCGGGCGCTTCGAGGGCCGCAGCTCGCTGCGCACCTGGCTCTACACCGTGGCCACCCGAACGTGCCTGGACCTCGTCGACGCCCGCGGCCGTCGCGCGCTGCCCGTGGACCTCGGCCCCGCCAGCGACCACGTCGTCACCGGGGACGTCCCGCTCACCGAGGTCGCGTGGCTCGGCCCGTACCCCGACGAGCCCGGCGCCCGCGCCGAGCAGCGCGAGTCGGTCGAGCTGGCCTTCGTCGCCGCGCTGCAGCACCTGCCCGGCAACCAGCGCGCGGCGCTCGTGCTGTTCGAGGTGCTCGGTTTCTCGGCCGCCGAGATCGCCACCACCATGGACACCTCGACGGCCTCGGTGAACTCGGCGCTGCAGCGCGCCCGCAAGCTGGTCGCCGAGAGGGTGCCGTCGGTCAGCCAGCAGCGCACCCTGCGCGAGCTCGACGACGCTCGCCTGCGTGAGATCGTCGCCGGCTACTCCGCGGCGCTCGAGCGTGGCGACGCGGACGCCCTCGTCGCGCTGCTCACCGAGGACGTCACGTGGTCGATGCCGCCGATGGGCCACTGGTACGCCGGGCTCGCCCCGGTCACCGCGTTCGCCCGCGCCGTGCCGCTCGGCGGCTCGTGCGGCTCGTGGCGCCACGTCGAGGTCACCGCCAACGGCCAGCCCGCCCTCGCCGGCTACCGGCGCCCGCCGGAGGCCGCCGCCGACGCGCCGCACGTGCCGTGGTCGATCGACGTGCTGACCCTGCGCGGCGACCGGATCGCCGCGGTCACCTCGTTCATCGGCGCCGAGCACCACGCGCGGTTCGGCCTGCCCGCGTCCCTGCCGTGACCCCTGCCGACGGGACCGCCCCGGGCACGAGGTCGCCGCGGGCAACGCGGGCAACGCGGCCCAGCGCGACGCGTGGGACGGCGACACCGGCGCGTTCTGGGCCGCGCACGCGGAGCGCTCCGGTGCTGCGGTGGCCGTCCACCGTTCGGCGTTCCTCGCCGCGGCCGCGGTCACCGCGGCGAGTCCGTGCTCGACGTCGCTGCGGCGCGGGGTGCACGACGCTGGACCTGCCCCGGGCGGCGGCGCCGGGCGTCGTCACCGGAATCCCGGCGACCTGGATCGTGCGCGCCCGGCGTCCATGAGTCACTCGCCGTGACCGGTCGCTCCCGGAGCGCCGACCAGGAGCCGAACTATTGGGAGCCGCGCGCCCGGACGGGTCCTCGCGGTGGCGACGGACGACGCCTGTCCCGCAGGTCGGAGGTGGTGTGACGCTGGGTGCACCCATCGCCGCCTACACCGCCGTTCGAGGGAGACCCCATGACCTCGACCATGGACCCGACCTTCTACCGCTCGCCCGCCGACGCGGCGGCCGCGCCGAAGGAGGAGCTCGCGTACGTCGTGGCCTTCGACCGATCGGGCCAGCTGCCCGACGCCATGACCGTGGTCGACGTGGACCCGCGGTCCGAGCAGTACGGGCGGGTCGTCGGGTGGACCGACCTGACCCCGGGCGCCGAGCTGCACCACTTCGGCTGGAACGCCTGCAGCAGCGCGCTGATGCACGAGGGCCACGACACCGAGGGCCTGGCCCGGCGGTACCTGCTCGTCCCCGGCCTGCGGTCGTCCGACATCCACGTGCTCGACACCCAGCCCGACCCCCGCTCGCCCCGGCTGGTCAAGACGATCAGCAGCACGGAGCTGTCGGAGAAGGCCGGCTACTCGCGTCCCCACACGCTGCACTGCGGCCCGGACGGGGTGTTCCTGACCTGCCTCGGCGGGCCGCTGGACGACCCGGACGCCCCCGGCGGCATCGCGCTGCTCGACCACACGACCTTCGACGTGCTGCGTGCATGGGAGGCCGACCGCGGCCCGCAGCACTTCGCCTACGACGCCTGGTGGCACCTCACCCAGAACGTGCTGATCTCGAGCGAGTGGGGCAGCCCGTCGATGATCGAGGACGGCCTCGTCCCGGAGCTCCTGCTCGGCAACCGCTACGGTCACACCCTGCACTTCTGGGACCTGGCGAAGGGCGTGCACCAGCAGAGCATCGACCTCGGCGCCGAGCACCAGATGGTCCTCGAGGTCCGCCCGTCCCACGATCCGGAGGCGACCTGGGGGTTCGTCGGCGTCGTCATCTCCACCGCGGACCTCTCGGCGTCGGTGTGGCGGTGGCACCGGTCGGGGCCGGAGGCGCCCTTCGAGCTCGAGAAGGTCATCACGATCCCCGCCGAGCCCGCCGACCCGGACCTGCTCCCGCCGGCCCTCGCCCCGTTCGGGGCGGTGCCGCCGCTGGTGTCGGACATCGACCTCTCGGTCGACGACCGCTTCCTCTACGTCTCGTGCTGGGGCACCGGCGAGCTCAAGCAGTACGACGTGTCCGACCCGGCGCACCCGCGGGAGGTCGGGTCGGTGCGTCTCGGGGGCATCGTCGGTCGGCGGCCACACCCGGCGGCTCCGGAACTGCCGCTGGCGGGCGGGCCGCAGATGGTGGAGGTCAGCCGGGACGGGCGCCGTGTGTACGTGACCAACTCGCTCTACGGCGCGTGGGACGACCAGTTCTACCCCGACGGCGTCGGCGCCTGGATGGCCAAGCTCGACGTGGACGCGGAGGGCGGGCTGACCCCCGACCCGCGCTTCTTCCCGCACGGCGACGAGTTCCGCGGCCGGCGGGTGCACCAGGTGCGGCTGCAGGGCGGCGACGCGTCCTCGGACTCCTACTGCTACCGGTCCTGATGCGCGCTCACCGCACGGTCGTCTCCGTGCGGGCGAGCTTGGAGGACAGCGGGGTGTCGGGGAACGAGCGCACGGTGCGCTTGAGCTCGGCGAAGCCGCCCCACTGCGCGAGCGTCTCCACCGCGTCCCACAGGCGCAACGCGTCGTCGCCCGTCGGCGGCGCGTCGATCACGGGCCCGAAGAACGCGGGCCCGTCCGGGGGCGCGAGCGACAGGATCGGCGTCCCCACCCCGCCGCCGCAGCGCTCGGTCGCCTCCTGGGTCTCGCCGCGCAGGTCGTCGTCACGGGAGGTGTCCTCGGCGGCGTCGGCGAGGTCGGTGGGCAGCCGGACGCGCTCGAGGGCGGGCCGCAGGTCGCGGGGGCGCGCCATCTCGTGCATCACGGCCCGGAAGTCGTCGCCCTCGGGCGGGTCGGCGTCCCAGACGAGCTCGCCGAGCGCGGTGTAGAGGTCGCCGACCACCTCCGGACCGTGCGCCTCGCGCGCGGCGTGCACCACGCGAAGCATCTCCAGCCCGCGCACGTGGCTGTCGGGGTACTCCGGCGACGCCTTCTTCCGCTCCTCGTAGCTGATGTCCTCGTTGAGGATCGCCAGCGACAGCGGCCGCCAGGTCACCTGCAGCGGGCGCTTCTCGGCCACCTCGACCACCCATCGCGACGTCACCCAGCAGAACGGGCAGATGGGGTCGAAGAAGAACTCGAGGTGATCGCTCATGTTCCTCGGGTACCCAGGCTTGCTGGAGCGACCGTGATCAGGTGGGGATGCGGGGTCGTCCGCCGGGTCTTCGTTGTCGTTCGGGGTCGATCCAGGGTGGGGGCGTGAACCAGGGCAGCCCGTCGAGGATCTCGGCGGTCCAGTGCCCGTGGTGGATCAGCTGGTGGTGGAAGGCGCAGAGCAGCACGCAGTTGTCCAGCGCGGTGGGGCCGCCGTCGATCCAGTGGTCGATGTGGTGGGCGTGGCAGCGCCGCGGGCGGCGGGTGCAGCCGGGGAAGGCGCAGCCGCCGTCGCGCAGGTGCAGCGCGCGGCGTAGCCCGTCGGGCACGGTGCGCGCCATGCGCCCGACGTCGAGGGGTTCGGAGCGGGTGCCGAGGATCATGGGGATGAGCTCGGCGTCGCAGGCCGCGCGGCGCACGCTGCGGGGGTCGACCAGGGCCCCGGATTCCAGGGTGCCGTGCCCGATCGCGAGCTGGAGCCACCGGTGATCCATCGTGATCGTCACCTGCGCGCGCCCCGGGGCCCGCACCGGACCCGGACCGGCCACCGGTGCCGGCGGCTCGGGGCGGCGCGGCGCGGGGATCAGCGCGTCCTCAGCCGGGTCCCTCGCGGCGGCCCCAGCGTCGCCCTCACCGGCGCCCGTCGGGCCACCCTCGGGGTCCGCGGTGTCGCCCCCCGGATCGCTCGTCGGACCGCCCGCCGGGTCGGGGTCGGCGTCGGGGCCGGCCGCGGTATCGGCGCCGGCCGCGGTATCGGTGTCGCTTGTGGTGTCGGTGTCGACGGGATCGGTGTCGGCGGGATCGGTGTCGGCGGGATCGGTGTCGTCGTCGGTGAAGGCGCCGCCGGGGCGGCGGGCGTCGGCGAAGGCCTCCACCAAGGCCGCGGCCCGGCGGTGGGCCAGGGTGCGGTCGTCGTCCGGCCCGGCCGGGGTCGACCCGGCGTCGAACCCCTCCCGGAGGATCTCCGCGCCGAGGGCGTCGGCGATCACCGCGGTCATCCACAGCGTCCCGTCACGGCGGGACACCCACCGCACCTCGTCGTGGCGGGCCTCCCGCTCATCGGGGGCCACCCCATCCGGATCCAGATCCGCCAGCAACCGGGCGGCGACCTTCTCCAACCCC
>NZ_QEKW01000025.1 GCF_003096675.1 Actinomycetospora cinnamomea
GAACTCCGGCGGGTGAGGTGCGGGCACGAACGACATCCTCCCTGGCGGACCGGGTCCACCTCAGCTGACGTGTCCGGTACCAGGGGCCAACCTCACGCCGCCGCCGTGGGCACCGTCCCGGCGGTCGAGGCGGCCAGCATCTCCATCACCCGGCACGGGCGCATCGAGACCCGCCACCCCACCAGCGACCTCATCCGCAAGCTCGACGAACTCCAGTCCGAGCTCTACGAGGGCCCGTGCATCGACGCGATCGAGGACCCGCCCGACTGCGGGATCATCATCGCCCAGGACCTCGCCGGCGACGACGGCGCGCGGTGGCCGCGGTACGCACCGCACGCCGTGGATGCCGGCTACCTCGGGCTGATGTCGACCACGCTGTCCACCGAGGGCGGTATTCGGGGGGCGCTGAACCTCTATGCGAAGAACCCGGACGCGTTCGACCAGCGCAGCCGCACTCTGGCCGGGCTGTTCGGTGTGCAGGCCGCGCTGCTGCTCTACGGGGCGAACCAGGCCCACCACCTGCAGTGCGCCGTGGACAGCCGGGACCTGATCGGGCAGGCCAAGGGCATCCTCATGGCGCGCTTCACGGTCGACGGCGAGAGCGCGTTCCAGATGCTGGTGCAGTCCTCCCAGGAGACCAACATCAAGCTCGTCGACGTCGCCCGCTGGCTGACCACCGACCAATCCCAGGCGGCCCGCCCCGACGCCACCCCCGGAGCTCGCGGCTGACCCGCGCACTCGCGGCCACCCGCGATGACATGTCGGGCACGAGCCGGCACTGTCGATACGCGACAGGCGGTTCCCGCTGGTGGAAGCGCCGTCAGCCACGATCGCCCGAGGTCTTGCGCCGGACGTGCACACCCGCATGAGTCAGCCAGCAGATCAGAGCTTGTCCTCGTGCTGAGAGGGGCGCAACCACCTCGCGCTGACGCTCCGCGTGCAGACGCTTCGCGTGCTGGACAACCGACGGGCGGCGAGGCTCCTGGAAGATGCACGAGCACATGGACGAGGGTCGCGGTGAGCCGGGGGGCAGGGGGCGGGGCGGCCTCGCGCTCCGCTACTCCCTGGGCGCGCGAAGCCGTCATCGCCCTCGCGGGAACCGCCGGGCTCTCGTGCGAGCGAGACGATGCGAGAACGAGACAGATCGATGACGGCCGAGCCGACGAAGGCACCGAACCTGCGAACGGCTGCCAGCGCTGTCGACCTTGAGCGACTCCACGTCGCCAGCCAACGCGTCCTCGACTGGACGAGCGACCTCGCGAACGATGCCCCCGGTAGCGCCGAGCTCGACCAGCTCACCCACCACGCCCGGCTCCTGGTCGAGATGCGGGGGATGGAGGCCACTCCGTTCGCGGCCATACGGGCCCACGCGCTGAACGTGCGCAATGAGCTGATCCTGCTCGCCACCGAGCGCTCACTGACCCTCGCGGTCTGGTTCGACGACGCTCTGGGTCTCCGGACGAGCGCAAGCCGGCCCATCCCGACCGACCCGGCCGAGGACGCCTGAGTCCCTCGCCGACGCCACCAACGCAGGTCGTCGGGCCCCGCGCCGACATTCCGTACAAGATCAATGCAGCAACTCAGGCAGCGCTGATCCTGCGCCCTTGCGCCGTCTGGGGGCGGTCACGCGTCCCGCGTCGTGTCGTCCGACGTCTCCTGGTCCGTCTCGGGTGCCCGTGAACGGCGCAGCGCCTCGCGGCGCTCGCGCTCGCGGTAGCTGTACGCGGCCTCGCGGACCGACTCCTCGCTCTCGAAGCCCGAGCCGATGGCGCCCGCGACGGTGGCGGCAGCGGTCGCCACCAGCACGACCATGAGGTATTCCGGGAGTCCGTGCCCGGGTCCGGCGTACTGGCCGAACACCTCGGAGGTGAACAGGATGAGCGCGGCGATCAGGTTGAGCACGAAGAGCGCCACGTAGCCGCACGCCAGCCCGATGCCGAGGGTCAGCACGGTCGAGGCGTTGAACAGGACCATCCGCTCGCGTTCCTGCGCCGGTCGATCCCTGGTCCGTTCCCACAGGTGGTGGTAGACGATCAGCCACGTGAGCATGACGGTGATCGAGCCGAGCACCACCGCGACCCGCTGCCACACCGACATGGTGACCGCGAGTTGCCACACCGTGGTGTTGATCAGATAGAACGCGCTGAACGCGAACGCGCCGACCAGTGCCCCCCGAAGACCCGACACCAGCCGCCATGGCCGGTTGTCCCGGACCATTCCGACGAGCAGCCGCAGCCGGCCCCGCGTCGCGACGATGCGCAGGTCGATGCCGTCCTGCTTGGGCGTGGTCCGCCGGAACGCCCCGCTCAGCGCGCCCACCCGGCGGCGGCGATGTTCCTCGGTGCCCTCGTCCGGCGTTCCCTCGCCGCGCATGTCGGCGATGAGCTGGGCCACCACCCCCCGCACCCGGCGCCGCAGGGCCATGGCGCCGAAGGCCGGGAGCGACACCACCGCGACGTCGCGACCGTCGCTCGCATCGGCCACGACGGGCTGCCGGCCGCTGACCATCGGGAGGTCGGTGACGCACACCGCGAAGTCCCATCCGCGCTGCCGCTTACGCTCCGTGGCCAGGTCCATCATCTTGAAGTCACGGATGTCGCCGGAGGGCAACCGCTCACGCCGGACCTCGACGCGCCACTCGCGCCCTGTCTCCTGATCGGACAGCAGCCCTGGCAGGTCCTCCTCGAGCTGCTGGGCGACCTCCGCGGGCGCGGCCACGGGATCGGCCAGCACGCCGACCACCACCGTCCTGGAGGCCTGCGTGCGGCTGTCCTGCATCGTCACGATGTCCGCTCCTCGGCGCGAGAGTTCCGTCGTGTACCCGTCTCGACCCCCGTGCAAAGACGGTGTTGATGGCGTGGAACGTCGGTGCGGCCTGCTCCCGGCATGGGCTCAGCCGCGAGCGCCGGTCCTCCGAGATCGCGAGCGCCCTGGTCACAGCCCTGTGGGGAACGGCGGCCAGGGGCCTTCGTCGTGAGTGCGACCGCCGAGTACGCGGCGAGGCAGCGGCCCGCGGTGCACGATGGCGGACGTCGCGAACCGGTGTGCGTGTCCGGGCTGCCGGATACTCCCGACAGATATGCGGCTGACCATGCATGCCGCTGACGAGGACGCGGGGTGCCCGCCGTGGTCGACGGACGCCCGGCTCGCCGACCCATCCGGGTGCGGCGACGTGTCGAGCAGACCGGACCGCGAACAGGTGGGCTGGCATTGACGCCCGAGCGGGACGAACAGATCGTTGCGGCCCTGCGCCACACGGCACGGCAGTTGATGGACCGACGCACCCTCCCCGACCGGGAGATCCTGCTCGGCGGGATCGTCAAGGCCGCGGTGGACACGGTGCCGGGTGCTGATGCGGGAGGCATCTCCGTGCTCGACGCGGGACGCGTGGACACCCGTGCCCCGATCGGCGCCGGGGTGACCACGCTCGACCGGCTGCAGAGCGAGCTGCAGGAAGGACCGTGCATCACTGCGATCGACGAGCCCGGGGACGACGGGGTGGTCCTGGCCGAGGATCTGTCGGACGGAGACGGCCGACGGTGGCCGCGCTTCGCTCCCGCGGCCGTGGAGCAGGGCTATCGCGCGATCATGGGCGTGCAGCTGTCGCCGGAGCCGGAGGCGGGGGCCGCGCTGAACCTCTACGGGGCGGAGCCTCGCGCGTTCGACGCGCGCGCCCGGATGACCGCCGGGCTGTTCGGGGTCCAGGCCGGCGCTCTGCTCTACGGGGCCGAGCAGGCGCGCAAGGTCCTGGACACCGTCGACGACCGGGAGGTCGTCGCCCGGGCCCAGGGGATGCTCTGCGAGCGTCACGACGTCAGCGGTGACGAGGCCTTCGACATGCTCGTGACCTCCGCGCAGCGCACCGGCATCGGCCTCGTCGACATCGCGTCGTGGATCGTCGGTGACGCCGACGGGAGACGCTCCCCGCGAGATCGTCCCGCTGATGATTGATCGTCCGCCCGCTCCCACGCCGCGCCGGTTCGCGGCGCGTCGTCGTCGGGGTAGCCGCTGATGCCCACCGGGGACGGCGATCCGTTCGGCTTGGAGGAGTCGCTGCGGGTGGCTCGCAGCTTCCTCAGCCAGCCGGCCGAAGCCGGCTACGACGCCCTCGACGCGCTGGTGGCCGTGTGCCTGGACAACGTGCCCGGAGCGGAGGCCGCCGCCATCTCCTACGCCGGCCACGGCCTGGTGCGCTCCACCCACCTCACCGACCCCCTGATCGGGGAGATCGACCGCTGGCACACGGAGAGCGGACGAGGACCCCTGCTCGATCAGGCCCTCGCGGGATCGTCGCACCGACAGGTGCTGGTCGTCGACGACCTGACCTTCGAGATCGTCTCCGGTGAGGTCACCGTCGAGGTCACACCACCGTTCCGCACGCTGCACTCGACCACCCTGCGCTGCCAGGACGGTCACCGGACGGCGCTGGACCTCTACGCCGCTCGCCCGCGCGCCCTCGGCCTCGACGCCACCGCGATGGCCGACCTGTTCGCGCAACGCGCGACACGCCTGCTCTACGGCCCCGACGAGGCCGCCGCGGCGCGCTTCCACCTCGCGGTCAACCTGATCAGCCGGTGTCTCGACCTGGCCCGTGCCGAGGCCGAAGAACTCCTGACGCCCCACCTCGAGGGCGGGAGACAGGACCCCGTCGTCGTCGCCGAACGCATCATCGACCACATCACCGGGACCGACCCCGAGCGCTAGGGGAAGGGTGGGACGTCGACCTCCGTGCCGGGCCTGCCCCTTGACCGTGCCGTGAGGCCACGGTGTGAGGTGTGCGGGAGGAACCCGAGGAGGAGACCGCGATGGCCTGGAGCACCCGGGAGCTCGCCGAACTGGCCGGCACCAGCCTGCGGTCGGTGCGCCACTACCACGACGTCGGCCTGCTGCCCGAGCCCGAGCGCCGGTCGCACGGCTACAAGCAGTACGGCGTGCCCCACCTGATGCGCCTGCTGCGGATCAAGCGCCTGGTCGACCTGGGCTTCTCGCTGGCGCAGATCGCCGACCTCGGTGATAGGGACGAGTACCCCGAGGAGGCGCTGCGCGCTCTCGACGCCGAACTGGTCGCCCAGATCGAGCGGCTCCGGACGCTGCGCACCGAGCTCGCCGAGATCCTCGAGCGCCGGGTGCCCACCGATCTGCCCGCCGAGCTGGCCGTCGCGGGGGAGGGGAAGCTCTCCGAGGCCGACCGCCACATGGTCTCGGTGATGGGGCGCCTGCTCGGCGAGGAGGAGCGGGCGACCTACGCCGCGCTGCTGAGCGACGAGGCGCGCATGCCGTCCGACGACGACTTCGAGTCCCTGCCCGCGGACGCCGACGAACCCGCCCGCCAGGATCTCGCCGAGCGCATGGCCGAGGACATCCGCACGCTGAAGGACCGCTACCCGGGCCTGCGCACCCTCGGGGCACAGGCCCCGCTCGGGCGGCAGCGCTACCGCCAGACGCTCGACCGGGCCATCCGGGACGTCTACAACACCGCCCAGCTCGACGTCCTCCTGCGCCTGCGGGGGCTCTCGCGGGAGGACCCTCCGGCCTGACCGGTCATGCGCCGCCGCCCCCGGCACCGCCGAGGTGCTCGGCGAAGAAGCGGTCGACCGTGGTGAACATGTCGACGAGGTTCTCGGGTTGCGAGAACAGGTGCCCCTCGTCGTCGTACACCCGGTAGCCGACCTCGACCCCGCGGCCGCGGAGCGACGCCACGATCGCGTCGGACTCCGACTGCGGCACCCGGACGTCGTTGGCGCCCTGGGACACCAACAGCGGGGTGACGATCCTGTCGGCGTGGGTGAGCGGCGAGCGTTCCAGCAGGTCGGGCACCTGCTCGGGGTCGTTCGGGTCGCCGGCGTAGGCGTACCAGTTGGAGCGCAGTCCGGGCCGCAGGACCTCGGGGAGGGCCTGCATGAACGTCACGAGGTTCGAGATGCCCACGTAGTCGACGGCGGCGGCGAACAGATGCGGGGTCTGGGTGACCGCGACGAGGGCGGCGTAGCCGCCGTAGGACCCCCCGAGGATCGCGATGCGGCTCGGGTCGGCGTGGCCGTGGGTGACCGCCCACTCGACGCCGTCGACGAGGTCGTCGTGCATCCTCCGCGCGAGCTCGCCGATCCCGGCCTGCATGTGGGCCCGGCCGAAGCCCGTGGAGCCGCGGAAGTTGACCTGCAGGACGGCGTAGCCGCGGTCGGCGAACAGCTGGACGACCGGGTCGTACCCCCAGGCGTCGCGGGTCCATGGGCCGCCGTGGGGCATGAGGACCATCGGCCGCGGTGCGCCGGCGTCGCGCTCGAGGACGGGCAGGGTGAGGTACGAGGGCAGCGCCAGCCCGTCGCGAGCAGTGATCGTCACCGGTGTGATCGGTGCCGCCGCCGCGGGATCCCGCTGCGGGAACGGGCGGAAGAGCACGCGGGCGTCGCCGGTGGCGTGGTCGTAGAACCAGGTGACGCCGGGGTCCCGGTCGTGGACGAACGTCACCACCCACCGCTGCCCGCTCACGTCGACCGACACCGCGCCGAGGTCGCCGTCGGAGAGCGCCTCGAGGCGTTCCAGCACCTCCGCGAAGTGCGGGGTCACCGGCACGACCACCTGGCGCTCCCGGGAGTAGCGGACCCCGAGGAGCTCGCCGCGGGCGTCCAGGATCAGTGGCGACGGCAGCTGCGGGAAGACCTGCGCGCGGGTGTCGAGGTCGTACGAGGGGTGGCCGGCGACCTCGGTCTCGTCACCGGTGGCCAGGTCGATCCGCACCAGCCGCAGCCGGTCGGTGTCGCCGTGGCGGCCCACCCACACGCCGGTCCCGTCCGGCGTGAGCGCCAGCGGGTGCGGTCCGACGGGGTGGTCCGCGGCTTGGAGCGTGGCGACCACGCGCGACGGCGCCGCTCCGGGTGGCCGGTGGGTGATCTGCCAGTCGGCGTCGTCGTCCTGCGTGAGCCCGACGATGCCACCGTCGGGGCCGACGAGGACGCCCAGGTCGTCGGCGCCGCCCTCCGTGAGCACCCTGAGATCGCCGGTCGCGATGTCGATCGCGCACAGGTCGATCTGGTCGGGCCGCCGGTGGTTCACCAGGACGACGAGCGTCCCGGGCCGGCCCGGCGGGAGATCGTGGGCGAAGACCCGGGCACCGGGGAAGGGGGTGAGGTCGACGGCCGCCGACCCGGGACGGCCCAGGTCGACGCGGTACACGTGGGCGTTCTCGTCACCGCCGAGGTCCTGGGTGTAGAGCAGCCACCGCTCCGATGCCCAGTGGTACTCCCGGATGTCGCGGTCCTCGTCCGCGGTCACGCACCGGGCGTCGTCGAGGGGCTCGTCGACACCGGCCACCCACACGTTGAGCCGGTTCCTCCACGGCGCCAGGAAGGCGATCCGCGTGCCGTCCGGGGAGATCGAGGCACGGGCGCGCTCCGGCTGGGCGATGACGTCCTCGACCGGCAGAGGTGCGGGCCGGGTCATGGTGGTTCCTCTCGTTCGTCGGTCGGGGGCGTCAGGCCGGCAGCGGGAGCGGCGCCAGCCGGTACGTCGGCGGCTCGACGCCGTGCAGGTGGCGCACGAAGTAGTCCCAGGTCCACCGGTAGAGGTGGTGCCGGCGGTGGAGGATCGCGTGGTCGCCGCCCGGGACGATCAGCGCGTCGACGTCGCGGTCGGCGGTGATGAGGGCGTCGACGAGGCGGAGGGTCTGCGCGGGCAGCACGATCTCGTCGAGCTCGCCGTGGACGAGCAGGAGCCTGCCCCGGAGGTTCGCGGCGAGCGCGGGGTTGGACAGCCCGGTGAGGTCGGCGTCGCCGTGGTACTGCTCGGCCCACATCTGGAGGCCGAAGGCGTCGTCGTGGTTGCCCGACACCGCGACCCCGACCCCGTAGAACCCGGGATGGGCGAGCAACCCGCGCGCGGCGGCGAACCCGCCCGCGGACTGTCCGGTGATGCCGACACGGCCGGTGTCCAGCCACGGGTGGCGCCGTCCGAGCTCGCGGATCGCGGCGACGTGGTCGTCGAGGGCGCCCGCGTTGCCGAGGTCGCGGTAGGAGTGGTCGTGGAAGGCCCTGCTCCGCCCCGCGGTCCCTCGCCCGTCGACCGCGACCACCGCGAAGCCCAGCGCCGCCAGGGCCTCCGGATCGCCGTGGTGCATCGGGTCGAACGACGGGCCGGCGCGGAAGTTCTGGGGACCGCCGTAGATGTGCTCGACCACCGGGTAGCGCCGCTGCGGATCGAACCCGTGCGGGCGCCACAGCAGGCCGAAGATCGGGGTGCGGCCGTCGGCGGCGGTCGTGCGGAAGCGCTCGGGCGGGGTCCAGCCCGCGGCACGCAGCGCGTCGGTGCCCGGCGCCTCCAGCTCGACCAGCACCCGCCCGTCCTCGTCCAGCACCCGGGCGCGGGGCGGCGTCGCGGAGCTGGAGGCGCGGTCCACCACGTAGCCGCCGCCGGGTGGAGCGACGGCATCGTGGTCGAGGTCGTCGTCGGTGAGGCGCGTGAACCCCGCGCCGTCGAGCCCGATGCGGCAGATCTGGCGGACGTAGGGGTCCTCGCACAGCCCGCCCGCGGTGAACCAGACCTGACGGCGCTCCTGGTCGACCCACAGCACGCTGCGCACCAGCCACGGGCCCGACGTCACCCGGGTGGCGGCGTCGAGCCCGTCCCCGTCCCCGTCCCCGTCCCCGTCCCCGTTCCCGTTCCCGTCGCCGCGCTCGCCCTGGTCGTCGCCCGGGTGGAGCCAGAGGTGGCCCCACCCGTCGCGCTGCGACCACCAGAGGATCTCCCCGGTGTCGAGGACGTGCGTCATCGTCGGTTCACCGAGCTGCGGGGTGGGGTCGGCGCGGGTCGTGCCCGTCTCGCTGACCAGCGTCGCCGTCGCTCCGGTCGCGGGGTCGAGCGAGCGCAGGCGCAGGGTGCGCGCGTCGCGGGTCTGCTGCAGGTGGTGGACGGTGCCGCCCGTCCACCACGAGTAGGCGATCGCGGTGCCGTGCACCATCGGCGCGGGCTCGGCCTGCGCGTCCACCCTCGTACCGGCGGGCACGTCGAACACGTGCCAGGTCATCGTCGGGTGAGCCTCGTCGCCCGGCACCGGGAAGGGCAGGTGGTGCGCGACCGGCCGCCCGCCTCCCGGTGGCGACGACTCGACGAGCACCTGGTCGGGCAGGCCCCGCTCGTCGAGGCGGTGGACCAGCAGCTTCGAGGAGTCGGGCGACCACGTCGCGTGGAAGACCGGCGGGAGCCCCAGCGACCGCAGCAGCGGCCGAATGCTCATCGGGGCGTTCGCGGCGCCGTAGGTGAGGCCGGGCTCCGCGTCGTCGGTGAGCGCGTCCTCGGTCCCGTCCCGGTCGCGCACCCAGACGTTCCCGTCGCGTCCGAACGCGGTCCGTCGCCCGTCGGGCGACGGGATCTCCATCGGCCCGGGCGGGGTCTCCTCGATACGGGAGCACTCGCCCTCGGCCCACCGCCAGCGCTCCCCGAACGCGGAGAAGCGGACGGCCGGCTCGTCGTCGTCACCGCCGTCGACGTCCACCGCCGTGATCGGCAGGTCCTCGGCGTCGACCGCGTGTCCCGACGCCACCGACAGCGCGGCCGCGAGGCCCTCGTGGTCGAACAGGTCGCGCCGCTCGCCCTTGCGCGGGTCCGCGAGGACATGGCGGGTGCCGGAGACGTAGCGGAAGCGCTCGCCGTCGCCGAGCCACTCGGGGGTCACCGTGGGGACCAGACGGGCGCGGTAGGGAGCGAGCATCTGTTCGGCCCGGGCGTAGTCGGCGTCGGTGAGCGTGACGTGGGCGTGGGTCGGGGTGGCGGTCATGTCGGGGTGGCCTTCCTGCCGTGGTCACCGCCGACGGAACACTCGGCCGCCGCGGCACACTCCAGTCCGTGTGACGGGTGTCACGCCGTGTGGGGTGGAGTGTGCCGTCACGGCACGCCGTGTCCTGGGCCGGCACGGCGGGCCCACCGGTCCCGCTCCGAGGAGAGGACCGACACGATGCCGCTGCCCACGGGCCGTCCCGCCGGCACCGAGCAGGACGACGAGATCGCGACCGAGGCCCTCCCGGCGGTCACGGCCGGGAAGGCGCCGGAGACGACGGCCCGGCCGGCGTCGCTGGTCGACCAGATGGGCGGCCCGTTCGGGGTGGTCGGCACCACGGTGCCCCAGCTGGTGTTCGCCGGCCTGTCTCCCCACCTCCCACTGCTCACCACGGCCGGCGTCTCCGCCGTCGTCGCCGTGGGGTTCACGGTGGTGCGTCTCGTGCGCGGAGAGGCCCTGTCGACGGCGATCGGCGGCGTGCTCGGCGTCGCGATCGCGAGCGGCATCGCCGTCTGGACCGGGTCGGCCAGCAACTTCTTCCTCGTCGGCATCGTGGCCGCGCTCGTCGGCTTCGTCGTCGCCGGCGGCTCACTCGCCGTGCGCCGGCCACTCACCGGCCTCGTCTGGAACCTGCGACACGGCGGGGGGCACCCCTGGCGGGAGGACCGACCCAGCCGCCGCGCCCACGACGTCGCGACCGCGGCCGTGGCGGCCGTGTTCGGCGCCCGCTTCGTGGTCACGCAGTGGCTCTACGCGCTCGACTCGACCGGCGGCCTCGCCGTGGCGAGGGTCGTGCTGGGCGTCCCGCTGACCCTTGTCGCCGCGGCCGTCGTCGTCTGGGCCTTCCGCCGCTCGACCAGGCGTCTGGTCACCCGCGCGGCCGCCCGGTGACCACATCCCGGCCACGCCCTCGAGATCATGGAAGACCGGGGCGAGCAGGGCGGCCACCGCGGTGATCCCCGCGAACACGGCCAGCGCCGCGGCCGCGACGTGCAGGCCGGCACCGGCCGCGACGGCGCCGAGCGGCGCCCCGGTGAGTGCCGGCGCCCCGAGCAGGATCGCGTTCTGGGCACCGAGGACCCGGCCGCGCCGGATCTCGGGGGTGGCCTCGACCGTCAGCACGCCGAGGACGGCGGTCGCCGGTGCGTTCGTGACCCCCACCAGCGCGGCCGCGCCGAGCACCACCCACGGCGAGGCCAGCGTGCCCAGCGCGGCGAAGCCGACGAGCGACCCCACCATGCCGACGACGAACCAGGTGCGGCGACGGACGCCGCCCCGTTCCCGCCCCGAGGTCGCGGCGAACACCGTCGACCCGACGATGCTGCCCCCGGCGAAGGCGGAAAGCGTTAGACCGGTGAGGGCGGGCAGCTCCTCGGCGGTGAAGTAGGCCGGCATCAGCGTCGACTGCAGGGCGCTGATGATCGCGACGAAGGACGCCGAGACCAGCGTGGCGCCGAGGACGATCCGGCTGCGGACGAGGAACCTCCACCCCGCGAGCAGCTCGCCGGTCGTGCGCCGCAGCGTGCCGCGGTCGTCGTCGGCCATCCGACGCACCGGGGGAACCCGCCCGGCCCGCGGGTCGACGGCGAGCGTCAGCCCGGCGGCCGCGACGCTCGTCGCCGCCGTGAGCAGCAGCAGCGTCGGGGTGAGCCCCAGGACCGCGGCGAGCAGTCCCCCGAGTCCGGGCCCGGCGAGGAGCAGGACGTTGGCGAGCGTCTCGCGGATCCCGAGCAGGCGGTCCAACGCCCCGCGGCGGGCCCCGCCGAGCCGGGCCAGCGCGGGCAGCAGTGCCTCGTGGGCGGTCGTGCCCGGCACCCGGACCGCCGCGCCGACCACGGCGAGGACCAGGAACCACGGGAGGTCGAGCCCCCACACGGCGTCGACGAGCGGGAGCGCGGCCGTCGACGCCGCCGCGGCCACGTCGGAGACCGCGGACACGGCCCGGCGGTCGAACCGGTCGACGACGAGGCCACCGAGGATCCCGACGGCCGCGGCGGTCGCCGTGGACACGGTGGCGAGGAGGCCGGCGGCGAACACGTCCCCGGTGCGCTCGAGGACGAGCAGGGGTACCAGGACGCCCGCGACGCCCTTGCCCAGCAGGGAGAGCCCGTAGGAGGCGAGGTAGAGCGCAGGCCCCGAGCGCACGCGCGGCGCGGTGCACGGGCTCGTGTCGGTCATCGCGGTCCTCCCGGCGGTCCCGCCCGCCGGTCCCGGCGAGCCGGAGCCAGCAGAAACGGTGCCGTCGCGGCACGCTCAAGTCCGCGCGCAGGACCCGGTCACCGACCGGCCGTGCCGGCCACCGCCGGTCCGGTCAGCCGCCGAGCCGGCCGATCGGGGGCGGGGCGGCGGGGGTGTCGTCGTCGCCGTCGCGGCCGTGGAACACCAGCACCAGGCCGACGATGCCGGCGACGATCGCGAGGGCGGCGCCCACGCGGTCCCGGGTCCGCGTGGTGACCCGGAGGCGGTCGGGCGGTGGCTGCGCGGGCCGGCGTGCGGTGGCCTGACCACGTTCGATCGCCGCCGCGCCCGCGTAGCCGAGCGCGAGGACGAAGAGCGCGCCGGTCAGCAGGTCGAGGGGTGCGGTGGCGACCCGCAGGACGCCGGTCACCGCGCAGACGGCGGCGATCGCGTAGCCGCCCTTCCAGCTCGGGAGCCAGGCGAGCACGGGGCCGCTCACCCGACGATCGCCTCGACCGCGGCCCACACCGCCAGCCCCACCATGATCAGCGCGGCCACGCGGGTCACCCAGCGCACCGGCACCAGCCGACGCAGCCGATCGCCGCCCCAGACCGCGATCGCGGAGACGGCCCAGAGCCCGAGGACCGCACCGATGCCGACGGCGAGGAGGTCGTCGTACCGGGCGGCCAGCGAGGCGGCGATGATCTGGGAGGGGTCGGCGAACTCCGACAGCGCGGTCACCCCGAAGGCCGTCGCCACGACGCCCCACCGTGTCTTCGGCGTGGCTCGGAGCTCGATGTCGTCGTCGTCGTCCTCCTCGCCCTCGCGATAGATGAGGAACGCGCCGACGAGGAAGATCAGGGCGAGGACGGCCTCCAGGAGCCGACCGGGGAGCAGGGCCAGGAGACCGCCGGCCGCGAGCGCGACGCCGACGTGCACCAGCATCCCGGCGCACACGCCCAGGAGCACCCACCGCGCGGGCAACCGGCTGGCCAGCACGAGGGTCACCAGGCCACTCGTGTCGGCCATCTCCGCCAGGAACACGAGCCCGAACGTGATGGCCGCCACGGTCACGAGCGTGATCCTGGCGCCCACGCCGGTGGACCACAACCACGCGCGCGGTGCTGGACATCCCCGTGCGGGCGGTCTTCGATGTCGGGGGCCACCATCCCGGCGGCGGGATGGCCCATCGTGGCGATGTACAGCCTGGGCGAGCAGATCCACGTCGGCGCGCCTGGCCCAGCTTCTCGGTGTACCGGGGTGCCACCCGGGCGCTCGGCCCCGAGGTCAACAACGCCGCCGGCCTCGTCTACGCGGGGGACCTGCCGGAGACCGAGCAGGGTCTGGTCGTCGCCGACCTCGACTTCTCGATGATCGCAGTCGCGAAGTCCGCCGCCGCGCCCGCCTTCGTGGACGCCGCGGACGGGGGCTGCGCGGCGGTTCCCACGGCGAGTCCAGGGGCCGGACCGTACCGGGACCGAGGTGACGTAGGTTCAAGATCGCATCGGGACGAACATGGCCTCGTCGTCATGGCTTCGTCGTCGCTGGTGGGTGGTCGCTGGTGGGTGGTCGCCGGCGGCCTGGGCCGGGAAGTTCTTCATAGTTTCTTTGCTGGGTGGTCGTGCGGGTGGGGCGTCGTTGTCGGGGGGTGGCGCTGGATTCGAACGTGAGCGAAGCCGGGGTGGGGGTGGTGGCGCGGGCGGCGCTCGACCGTGCCCGGGAGCGCTTCGCTGTCCGGCGCCGGGAGTACTACCGCCAGCTGGTGGACATCGCCGCGCTGGCCGAGCTCGGGGTGGCCGGGCAGACCGGCGACCGGGTCACCCACCGCCTGCTCCAGGAGCTCTGGCCACCTCGACCGGGGTGAGGCCGCCCGCCTGGTCGACGAGGCCGCCGACCTGGCCCCGCGGGTGTCGCTGTCCGGGCAGCGGCGCCCGCCGCGGCTGCCGGCGACCGCGGGGGTGTTGGCGGCTGGTGAGGTCGGGGCGGGGCACGTGGCGGTGATCCGGCGCACGATGCGGCGCCTGGAGCGGGTCGAGGGGCTCGACGCGGCCGTGTGGGGTGAGGCCGAGGTCGGGCTGGCGCAGGCGGCGACGAGGTTGTCGCCGCGGGGGTTGGAGAAGGTCGCCGCCCGGTTGCTGGCGGATCTGGATCCGGATGGGGTGGCCCCCGATGAGCGGGAGGCCCGCCACGACGAGGTGCGGTTGGTCTCGCGCCGTGACGGGACGCTGTGGATGACCGCGGTGATCGCCGACGCCCTCGGCGCGGAGATCCTCCGGGAGGGGTTCGACGCCGGGTCGACCCCCGCCGGGCCGGACGACGACCGGACCCTGGCCCAACGCCGGGCCGCGGCCTTGGTGGAGGCCTTCACGCCCCCACCCTGGATCGAGCCCGAACGACAACGAAGACCCGGCGGACGACCCCGCATCCCCACCTGACGGTATTCCTTCGTGGTTCCGTGTCCCGGACGGAGCCCCGGAGGGGTTTCAGTAAGCTCTGCGGGCCGCGGTCGAACAGCCGGCCGCTCGTTGGATCGGCGCGCCCGCCCGAGGCCTGCGCTCGTCCGGTCCGTCCGCCGTGTCTCCCGCGCCCTGCTCGGCGCGGTGAGTGCGCGCGTCGACGGACCGGAGGCGCGGCACGTCCTCACGGTGCGGTGCGGACCTCTCGCGAGCGTGGAAGTGAGGACAGTGGCGGTGCACCCGGGTCAGGCCGAGCAGCTCGTCGTCGCCCTGCGGAGGGCTGCGCAGTCGCTCGTGCGACAGCGCAGTATCCGGGACCTCCAGCTGACGCTCTCGGGGATCGTCGCGGCGGCGGTGGACACCGTGCCGGGCGCGACGGCCGGCGGGCTGTCGGTGTCCGAGGACGGCATCGTCGACTCGCGCAACCCCACGAGCCGCGGCATCTCCGAGCTCGACCGCCTCCAGGGCGAGCTCCACGAAGGACCGTGCATCACGGCGCTCGAGGAGCCCGCGGACGACGGGGTCGTCCTGGTGGAGGACCTCGCCGGCGACGACGCGGAGCGCTGGCCCCGGTTCGCGCCGGCCGCCGTGGATGCGGGCTTCCGCTCGATGCTGTCGATCCAGCTGGCGACCGGCGGCCAGCTCCGTGCCGCGCTCAACCTGTACGCCGCGCAGCCCCGGGTGTTCGACGGCGAGGCACGGGTCACCGCCGGGCTCTTCGCCCTGCAGGCGGCGATGCTGCTGCACGGCAGCGAGCAGGCGGCACACCTCGGGCGGGCGGTCGACAGCCGCGACGTCATCGGACAGGCCAAGGGCATCCTCATGGAGCGCTTCGGGGTCGACGAGACCGAGGCGTTCCAGATGCTCGTCGAGTCGTCCCAGAGCACCAACATCAAGCTCGTCGACGTGGCGCGGTGGCTCGCGGGCGAGGCCAACCGGCGCCACGCGCGCCGGGACGGCGACGTCACCACCGGAGCCCGCGGGGTCATCGGCGGCACCGAGCACGCCGAGCAGACCGGCAGCGCCGGCCACGCCGGCGTCCCGGAGGGCCGGGCGGCCCCCGACGACGCAAAGGGCGAGGATCCGCAGCCGGCCTGAGTCCCGAACCCGTGGGTCCGTCGAGCCCACCGGCGCATCGATAAGTACGGGAAAAGTACTAATAAGTTGTTAAACGATACGAAATCCTGCTAGCGTCCTCCTCGACCCACGCGAGGAGGCCGTGATGACACCGCCCGTGACGACCGGACGGCGCGCCTGGATCGGGCTCGCCGTGCTGGCGCTGCCGACACTGCTGCTCTCGCTCGACATGAGCGTGCTCTACCTGGCGCTGCCCGCCCTGTCCGCCGACCTCGGTCTCGGACCGACGGCCCAGCTCTGGGCGATGGACGTCTACGGCTTCATGATCGCCGGCTTCCTCGTCACGATGGGGACCCTGGGCGACCGCATCGGCCGGCGTCGCCTGCTGTTGATCGGCGGCGCGGCGTTCGGGGTGGCGTCGGTGGCGGCGGCGTTCTCGACGAGCGGGGCGACGCTCATCGCCACCCGCGCCCTGCTCGGCGTCGCCGGCGCCACGCTGATGCCGTCGACGTTGGGGCTGATCCGCACGATGTTCCCCGACCCGCGGCCGCGCGGGACGGCGATCGCGATCTGGATGAGCTGCTTCATGGGCGGCATGACCGTCGGCCCGCTCGTCGGGGGCGTGCTGCTCGAGGCGTTCTGGTGGGGCGCGGCGTTCCTCATGGGCGTGCCGGTGATGGTGCTGCTGCTCGTGCTCGGGCCGGTGCTGCTGCCGGAGTCGCGCGACGCCGGCGCCGGGCGCCTCGACCTCGTCAGCGTCGCGCTGTCGCTGGGTGCCGTGCTGTCGGTGGTCCAGGGGCTCAAGGCGCTGGCGGCCGACGGGCCGGGGCTGGGCGCGCTCGCGGCCCTGGCGTTCGGCCTGGGCGTCGGGACGCTGTTCGTGCGCCGCCAGCTCCGCCTGGACGACCCGCTGCTCGACCTGCGCCTGTTCCGCCACCGTGCCCCGGCCGGGGCCCTGGGCATCGGCCTCGGCGGCGGGGTCGTCATGGCCGGCACGTTCCTGCTGCTCACGCTGTGGCTACAGCTCGTGGCGGGGCTCTCGGTGCTCACCGTCGGTCTGGTGCTCGCGCCGCTGCAGGCGGCCATGGTCGTCGCGTCGCTGCTCGCGCCGCGGCTGGCGCGCTCGATCCGGCCGGCGCGGGCGATCGCGGCGGGGCTGCTCGTCGGGGCCGTGGGGCTCGCCGTGGTGGGCCTGCTCGGCGCGGGGGCGGGCGGGGGCACCGCGGTGCTGCTCGGCGGGTTCCTGCTCGCCGGCGTCGGCATCGCGCTGCCGACCGCGTTGGGCACCGACCTGCTCGTGGGCTCGGTGCCCGAGGAGAAGGCCGGCTCGGCCGGCGCGCTCTCGGAGACCAGCGGGGAGCTGGGGATCGCGCTCGGCGTGGCGACGCTCGGCAGCCTCGCCACCGCGGTGTACCGCGAGACGCTCGTGCTCCCCGCCGGGACGCCGGCGCCGGTGGCCGAGGCGGCCCGGGCGGGTCTCACCGGGGCGACCGCCGCCGGTCCCGAGCCCGCCGTGCTCGGCGCGGTGCACGCCGCGTTCACGAGCGGCCTCGGCGCCGCGGCCACCGCCGGCGCCGTCGTGTTCGCCGCCCTGGCCGCGCTCGCCCTGGTCGCCTTCGCCCGCGTGCCGACCGCGGGTGGCGCCGAGGTCACCCCGGACCGCGACGAGCAGCCGGTCCCGGCGCCGGCGGCGGCCTGAGCGGGCGTGCCGCGTACCGTGCTCGCCATGCCGGGCTTGACGTGGCCGCCGCACGACACCGACCGCAACCGTCTCCTGTGCCGCGGGCAGGTCGTCGTCTACGCCCTGGTCGCCGTGTACTTCGGCCTGATGGCGCTGCAGTCGGGCGCGCTGGTGCCGTGGGCGATCACCACCGTGGCGCTGGCGGCGACGTTCGTGGCCGTGGCGGCGCTGCTGCTCATGCGGGCCGGGCGTCGGGCCACCACCACGCACGAGCCCGCCCGGGAACCCGGCTCGGAGCCGACCCGGGACCAGCGGCCGGCCGCCCCGGGCCGCTGAGCCGGACGCCCGTCAGGCCGGGGGACCGGCGGCGACGGTCTCCCAACGGCGGGAGAGGGCGTCGAGCTCGCCGAGCAGGCGGTCGAGGTCCGCGGCCCGCTCGCTCATCAGCTCGTCCTCGAGCGCGGTGACACGTTGGTGCACCCGGGCCAGCGCCCGGCGGCCCTCCTCGGTGAGCCCGAGCAGCTTGCGGCGCCCGTCGGCCGGGGCCTGCGTGCGCTCGATGAGGCCCCGGTCCTCGAGGCGACGGCAGACGTCGGCCATCGTCGAGCGGTCGAGCGCCACGGTGTGCGCCAGCGAGCCCTGGTCGAGCCGCGGGTGGGCATCGACCGTGACCAGTACCGCGTACTGCGGCCCGGTGAGCACCGGATCGACCCGCCGGGCCCAGGCTGCCGTGTAGGCCTGGTGGAGGCGCCGGGCCAGGTAGCCCGGGGCCTGCCGGATGACATCAGGAGTGGCCGGGCCACCCTCGGACATCGTCGCGTCCCCCTCGCGTGACATTCGTCCACTCTGACACAACCGAGTGATACACAACTCGTCGTGCGTCCGCCCCAGATGGACGAGCGGTCGTCTGTCTCGGTTCACCGGGCGTTCGGTCGGTTCCCGCCGGCCGGGGAGCGGATGCGCAGGACGTGGCAGGCTCCGGTACGTGGACGAGATCGCCGAGTGGACGCGGGCGCAGGAGCGGGTGATCGCCCTCGTCGCCGGACTCCCGGCCGCGCGGGCGGCGACCACCGTGCCCGCGTGCCCCGACTGGACCGTGCGCGACCTCCTCTCGCACATGGTGGGCCTCGGTGCGGACGTGGTCGCGGGGAACGAGCCGGACGACCACAACGCGGCGTGGACCGCGCGGCAGGTCGACGCCCGCCGCGACCGGGACGTCGACGCGCTGGTCGCCGAGTGGCGCGCGCTGACCGGGCCCCTGCAGTCCTGGATGGCGGAGCACGGGACGCGGCCGCTGGGCGACGTGACGATCCACGAGCAGGACCTCCGGGGAGCGCTGGGGGAGCCGGGCGCGCAGGACACGCCCGCGACGGCGGCGATGCGCGAGCGGTTCGCCGGGCGGCTGGGGGCCCGGCTCGACCCGGAGCTGCCGCCGATCGCGCTGGTCGGGCCGGGTTGGTCCTGGTGCTCGCGGGGTGAGCCCACCGACGCCCCGGTCGAGCTGCGCGCCTCCGACTTCGACCTGGCTCGGGCCCTCGTCACGCGCCGCTCGGCCGCCCAGCTGGGGGCGTGGACGGTGCGCGGCGACGTCGGGCCCTACCTCGACGCCTTCGCGATCCTCGGGCCGCTGCCGGAGCGGGACCTCGCCGAGTAGTCACCGGATCGTCGGCGGCACCTGACTCGGGAACAGCAGCCGCACGTCGTCGATCGTCACCAGCCGCAGGTGGATGGCCTGCTCGACGACCGCGATGCGCCAGCCACGGGTCTTGTCGTTGAGTCGCAGACCCCGTAGCCAGCGCTGGGCGTGGCGGAAGGCCTCGCTCTGCGTCTTGGGGCTGGGCGCGGGCCGTCCTTCGGCGCGGTGCCAGTCGGCGATCTGCTCGGCGTCACCGTGGACGTCGCGGGAGGCACTCGAGGACCCGGCCGCCGCGGCGGCGATCAGCGTCGGCCCGCACGCCGCGACGAGCACCGACCACCACGTCTCCGCCGTGGGCAGGGAGGTGTCGATCGTGCGCCCGCCGGCCAGGTCGCCGCTGGTGGCGGCACCGGCGCCGGCGACCGGCGCGAAGCGCAGGAGGGCCAGGGTCAGCTCCTGGCCGTCGGGGAACCACAGGCCCAGGGAGGAGCGGTCGTCGCGCACCAGCAGCCCGTTGCCGGCCCGGATCCGGTCCTTGCCCGGCACCCCGGGCACGAACAGGGTCAGCAGCCCGCCGTGCCGCTGCCGGTTGATGATCAGGTAGGCGTCGTCGCGCACCTCGATCTCGGCGGCGAGCCGGGAGACGCGGTCGTCGGGCACCGCGACGTGGCGGGCGACGCCCGCCCCGCGGTCGCCCCGGCCGAGGGTGATGCGGTCGCCCCACGGGACCGACTGGGTGCGCTCGGTGCGGACGTCCAGGACGGCGAGCCCGCCGGCCGGCAGGTGCGGGCCTCCGGGGCGCGCGGCGGGACGTCCGACGGGCTGGACCGGGCGCGCGGCGGGTCGCGTCACGCCACCTCCCGGTCGGCCGGACCACCGGGGGCCGGCGTCACCCGCCCCCGTGCCGGCGACGGCCCGCCGGCCGCCGCCACGATACGCCGGGCACCGGCGCGATCCCCGGGGAGCGCGGGACGACCGTGCGGGCGATCAGGGTGCGTGCGGCCCGCGTGGCCTGGCCGGCGAGCCCGCGCGGGCGGTCGACGACGGCCGTGCCGCCGTCGCCCCCGGTGCCCGCGGTGGCCCCCGCACCGCCACCGTGACCCCGGGACCCCCCGACGGCGTCCCGGGGCACCCCGGCCGGCCCCCGCGCCGGAGCCGGCCGAGGTGGTGGCAGAGCAGGCCCCGGCCGACCGGCTGCCCCCGGTCGGGCCGGGCCGCGCCCGTGCAGAGCGGGCTGGGCGGGGTGGCGCAGGGCAGGATGCGCCGGGGGCTCGGGCGGGGCCGCGAGCGAGGACGGGGTCGGCTCGGTGGCCGACACCGTCACCGCGGGCACTCCGGCGGGCCGGGAGAACGCCGCGGTGACGAGGACACGGCCGACGGGCACGTCGGCGCCCGCGAGCAGGTGCAGGAAGGTGCGCTCGGCCATGCGGCGCACCCCCGCGTCCCGTGCCTGCTCCAGGTAGCCGCCGAGGAGCTCGTCGGCGAGCACCTCGAGCGGCCAGCGGGCGGCGACGTCGGCGAGGTCGTCGGGGTGCAGCTCGACCCACAGGTGCGGCGCGGCGACGCGCTGCCCGCGCGGGGTCCACACCAGCGACTCCTCCGAGGCGAGCCGGCGGGCCGCGGCGCGGACCAGGCCGTCGCCCTGGACCCACGGCCGGCCGAGCAGGCCCCGCAGCGCCCGGCGCACGCGCTCGCCGGTCGAGGGCGGGGCGAGGTCGGTGGTGGGCAGCGCGCCCAGGACGGCGTCGGGCCCCGCGGCGGGCCGTGCCGGTCGGCCGCTCCAGGCGACGAACGCCCAGGCCAGGCCGGCGGTGCCGCCGACCAGGACGAGCACCAGCAGGCCCATGACGAACGAGCCGGACGCGATCCAGACCACCAGCAGCAGGGCGAGCGCGCCGAGGCCGGCGAGGCGGGGCCCGGTGAGCGCCGCGGGGAGGGCCCTCACCGGACACCCCCGTCGGCCAGCGTCGCCTCGTTCGTCGACGGCAGGAGGACCAGCGGGTCGGGCAGGCGTTCGGCGGCCGCGCCCAGCAGGGCGCTGTCCCGCGCCGCGTCGCCGAGACCGGCGGGCCCGACGGCGGCGGCCACGCCCGCGGCGAGGACGAGCAGCATCAGCGCGAGCGCGCCGTGGGCGGCGACGCCGAGCACGCGGTCGGGCAGGCCGGGCCGGCGCCACCCGCCGCCGGTGCGGCGGGCGAGGGCCTCGCCGAGGCGGCGGCCCAGCCCCCAGCCCACCAGCGCGCCGACGAGCGCGGCCCCGAGGAGCAGTGCACCCCGCGAGATCGCCGCGTCGGGGCCGACGAGCAGCGGCACGAACCAGCGGGCCAGGGCGCCGGCGAGTAGCACGCCGCCCACCGCGCCCGCCACGCGCAGGACCAGTCCGGTGCCGCCGCGCCGCCAGCCGCGCAGGGCGGCGATCAGCACCACCGCGAGCACCACCAGGTCGACGACGGACACCGCACCTCCTCGGGGTCGCCCCACACGGGGGCCGGTGACACCGAGTCAACCCGCGCGGCGACGCCGCCGACGGCGCCGGTTCGGGAACTAATTCCCGGGCTCGGCGGCCACCCCGCCCTCCAGGGGCACGAGGACCTCCTGCATGGCGGGGCTGTCGACCGGCCCGCCCTGCATCCGTGCGAGGAAGCTCATGATCCCGGCCGTGCCCCAGTGCCACGACGGCTCGCCGCCGAGCGTCCACGTGCCGCGCACGCGGGTCGCGCCCCAGCGGTGCTCGGGCGTCGCCACGGCCAGCAGCCAGTCCCGGGCGTCGCGGCCGGCGCGGCTGAACTCGGCCTCCCCGGTGACGCGGCCGAGGGTGTCGAGGAACCAGCCGGTGCCCGCGGCGCCGCTGTTGGTGGCGGTGTGCACGGTGGGGCTGCCCTCGAACTCCGCCCACGCGCGCCCGACCGGCTCGTCGAGGGCGACGTCCACCAGCCAGCGCCCGGCGGCGCGGGCGCGCTCGAGGTGGCGGGGATCGCCGAGCATCGCGTGCGCCTGCAGCGACACCCACCCGATGCCGGCCGCGCCCTCCTCCATGCCGGTGGCCCGGTTCGGGTTGTCCGGGGTCAGCGCCTGGTCGCCGGCACCGAGCAGGATCGGCCACGTCAGGCCCCGGCCGGCCGGCTGGGCCGTGCGGTCGAGGAACCCGAGCGCCGACTCGGCGTCGCGGCGCCAGCGCTCGTCACCGGTGGCCTGGTACATGCGCAGGAACACGAAGGCCGCGCCCGCGGTGCCCGAGAGGAAGCCGGTGTTGCGGCGCGGCTCCTCGGCCCGCTCGGGGAGCCCGCCGTCGGGGTGGAGCCGGCTCGACAGGTACGCGGCGCCGCCCGCGGCGTGCGCGGCCAGGGTCGGGTCGCCGGTGCGCTCGGCCATCACGCTCAGCGCGTAGACGATCCCGGCCTGTCCCTCGCCCATCCCGTGGCGGTAGTCCGGCGGGGTGGCGCCGTCGTCGTCGACCCACGCCCAGCGGCACATCCGGGGGCACGGGACGCCGTCGACGCCCTCGGCCCGGCTCACCACCCACCCGATCGCCGCGCGGGACGCGGCGCGGTAGCGGTCGTCGCCGGTGGCGTCGCCGAGGCGCCAGAGCACCTCGGCGATCCCGGCCGCCCCGTCGTCGAACGAGGTGTAGGCGCGCGCCGCCGGCCCGCTCGGGTCGACGTAGTCGGGGAAGCGTCCGGGCTCGTCGCGTGACACCCCGATGAGGAAGTCGCCGGCCGCCCGCGCACCCGCGAGGTGCCGCGCGCGCACCGCCGGGTCCGGGGTGGCCGCGGCGAGCGCGAGGAACCCGTGCGCGATCCCGGCGGCACCGACGTCGCGGTCGGTCTGGCGGTGGGGCGCCTGGATCGCGCTGGTCCACGCCCGCGCCCCGGGCGGACCGGCACCTCCGAGCGGGTCGGGCACGCCGTCGGCCATCAAGCGGTCGCCGAACACCGGGTCGGGCCCGGACCCCCCGTGGGACACGGGCCGGGGCGTCGGCGCCCCCGCGCAGCCCGCGGCCAGGAGCAGGGCGGTCAGCAGCACGAGGAGTCCTCTCACCGCGTCCCTCACCTCGTCCCTCACCGCGGCACCACCGCCGCGAGGGTCCCCCCGTTGACCGGGGAGGGCGTCGGGGAGCGTTCGACGACGCCGAAGGTGAAGCCGCGGGCGCGCAGCGCGTCGATCGCGCGGGGCAGGTACTCGAGCTGCCCGGGCGGACAGCCGATCGTGTCGCCCGCGTCGTGGAGCAGGATCATGGCCTGGTCCTCGGCCTCGGTGAGCAGGTAGTCGACCAGGGCGTCGGCGCCCGGGCACTCGAAGTCGCCGCGCCGGTTCGACGTCCATTTCCAGTGGACGTTCTGGGAGAGCCCCAGGCGGGCGAGCGCCGCGTCGCCGCCGGGGGAGGCCTGGCCGAACGGGTAGCGGTAGAGCGTCGGCCGCGCGCCGGTCAGCTCGGTGAGCAGCCGGTTCGTGCGCTCGATCTCGACCTCGGCCTCCTGGGGCGTCAGGTCCGGGAACCAGGGGTGGCTCCACGAGTGGTTGCCGATGACGTGCCCCTCCGCCTGCGCCCGGCGCACGAGGTCGGGGTTCGCCGCGGCGTTGCTGCCCTGCAGGAAGAAGGTGGCGGGCACCTTCTTCGCCGCCAGCACGTCGAGGATGTAGGGCGTGAGCTGCGGCGACGGTCCGTCGTCGAAGGTCAGCGCGATCTGCGGGCCGCTCCCGGGGCCGGGCGGCAGGGCGCGGTCGGCCGCCGTCGGGGTGTAGCGCGGACCGAGGGGCGCTTCGGACTGGTCGGCGGCCCCGGCGAACGAGCCGGCGAACGACACCACGACGGTGGCCAGCAGGGCGGTCAGGAAGAACAGCAGCGAGCGGACGTTGCGACGCCGGTCGTCGAAGGACACGCGGCCTCAGCGGCGCAGACGGGCGCCGCGGCGCACGATCCGCACGACCAGCATGAGCGTGAACAGCACCGTCACCGCCATCAGCACCGCCGCCATGGCGCTGATCCCGGTGGTCGCGGCCAGGGCGAGGCCGGTGCTCCCGCCGCCGACCACGCTCGTGAGGTACATCGAGTGCTCGCCGTACATCCCTGCGCTCCGTCCCCTCTCCTCGTCACCAGGCCTGACGGCGGGCGTTGAGACACCGCCAGGACGCCACCACCGCACACAGCTCCAGGAAGAAGCCGTAGAAGTCCTCGACCACCAGGACCGCGACCAGCGCGACGTCGCGCCACCCCCGGTCGGGCAGCCGCCACATCGACGTCACCCGCTCCAGCCACATCACCCCGAGCGGGATGAGCCCGATCAACGCGTACCGGAACGGCACGCCGTAGACGATCATCAGCGTGAGCATCGCGATGAACAGCACGCGGAAGAACACGCTGAACGCGAAGAGCACGTAGGACAGGCAGTCGGTGCGCGTCGCGGGTGACCAGCCCCGCTTGAGGCACTCGTCCATGCCCCCGCGGCCCCAGCGCAGCCGCTGCTGCCACAGGGCGCGGAACGTGGCCGGCGGGGTGGTGTGGACGTGTGCGTTCCGCGCGGCCGCGACCCGCCAGCCCCGGGCCTTGAGCTCGAGGGTGAGCGCGTAGTCCTCGATCAGCGAGGCGCCGTCCCAGGGCACGCCGGCCTCGCGGACGGTGGCCACCTGCTCCAGCGCCGCGCCCCGGTACATCGCGGCCGCCCCGCTGGCGACCGAGACGCGCCACCCGCGCAGGTCCCGCAGGTCGTCGTAGCGCGAGTACTCCAGGCGCTGCAGCCGCCACACCAGCCCGCGCCCCGGCGTCGCCCAGTAGCGCGCGCACACCGCGCCGAGGACGGCGTTGCCGCGCAGTTCCGCCGCCATCGCCGCGACCGTGTCGGTCTCCAGCACCGTGTCGGCGTCCATGGTCAGCACGAGGTCGGCGTCCTCGGTGCCGCGGCACGCCTGCTGCCAGCCGTGGTTGAGCGCGCCCGCCTTCTTGTCCGGGTTGCGCTCCATCTCCAGGACCGTGACGGGGTACCGGCGCGCGATCTCGGCCGTGCGGTCGGAGCAGTTGTTCGCGATGACGACGATCCCGGCGATCCGCAGCCACTCCGGGGACTCCTGCGCCAGCAGGCCCTCGATCGTCGCCGCGATCCCGTCCTCCTCGTCGTGCGCGGGCACGAGCACGGTCACGGTGGTGACGGCCGCGGCGGCGGTGCGACCGGGGGCGCGCCCCTTCTCCCGTCGCGGCGCGCGGCGGGGCTCCCGACGGGTCTCGCGGCGGGGCCCCCGAGGGGGCTCCGGAGTCGCGGAGGGTGCGATCGCGGTGCGCAGGGCGATGGTGGGCGCGTCGGCGTCCTGCGAACGACGGGCCGGGCGCGCGGTCGGGGAGATGATCCGGGTGCGCGTGCGCTGCTGCGGGGTGCGGTGAGGGGTGCGCGGCTCGGGGGTCCGAGGTGCCTGCCCGTCCCGCACGGCCTGCCTGCTCGTCAACGTCACCTCATTCGCGTCGCGCGCCCCGATCCGGCGAGCCGCTCACCCGAACGGATGGAGGCTCACGCGGCATACCGTACACAGCGGCTGATTCGTTACACCATCGTGAGAATCCGGGTGTGGTGAGCGACGTCGGAGCGTTACTCGACCCCCACCGTCCGGCCCCCGACGACCACCCGGGAGACGGCCAGCCCGGCGTCCAGGAGGACGACGTCCGCGGCCGCCCCGGGCACGAGGCGCCCGAGGTCCGGACGTCCCAGCACCCGCGCCGGCACGCTGGTCGCGGCGCCGACGGCCTCGACCAGCCCGACCCCGGCGGCGACGGCCGTGCGCACCCCGCGCACCAGCGGTCCGGCGGCCCCCGCGAGGCCCCCCGAGGTGTTGCGCACCACCCCGTCGGCCAGGGTCACCGGTACCCCGGCGAGGCGGTGCGGGCCGTCGGGCATCCCGGCGGCCGCGGTGGCGTCGGTGACCAGGGCCCACCGGCCGGGCGCGGCCGCGGCGACGAGACGCAGCATCTCGGGCGCGACGTGGTGGCCGTCGCCGATCACCGTCACGACCACCTCGGACCGGGTGAGGGCGACCGCGGCGAGCCCCGGCGCGCGGTGGTCGAGCCCGCTCATGGCGTTGAACACGTGGGTGACGACCGTGACGCCCCGGTCGACCGCGGCCTGCGCCGCGGCCGCCCCGGCGTCGCTGTGGCCGGCGGAGACCACGATGCCCCGCGCGTGCAGCAGGTCGACCAGCGCCCCCGCGCCGGGCAGTTCTGGTGCCAGGGTCACGAGGTCGACCCGGCCGGCGTCCAGCAGGCGGGCGAGCAGCGTCGGGTCGGGGTCGCGGCGGTGCTCGGGCGGATGGGTGCCGAGGCGGGTGGGTGCGAGGAACGGCCCCTCGAGGTGGGCGCCGAGCAGGTGGCTGCCGGGCTCGTGGCCCGCGCTGTCCGGGTGGGCGCGTGCTTCGTCCAGCCGGCCGAGGGCCGCGACCGTGCGGTCCGGGTCGTCGGTGAGCAGCGAAGGGCACAGGGCGGTGGTGCCGTCGCGGGCGAGGGCGGTGCGCAGCGTCGCGACCTCCTCGACCGCGGCGCTCGCCAGGTCGACCCCGGCGTAGCCGTGGCACAGCAGATCGACGAGCCCGGGGACGGCGATCACGTCGCCGCGCGCGGGCGGGAGGCCGACGGCGGTGACCGTGCCGTCGTCGACGGTCACGTCGCCGGGGCACCACGCCCCGCCGACCACCGCCCCGGACACGCCCAGCCGCACGGGGGCAGTGTGGCGTGATCTCCGGCCCGTCACCTGGCGAGACGGTGCCCACCCTCGACGGGGTGATCAGGATCGAGATCGTGGAGTTCGTCGTCTCGCCCGGGCACGCCGACGACGGCCGTCCCGCCGACGGGGCCCGCACCCGTCCCGACGTGGACGCCCGAGGTGATCGAGGTCCGGCCGGTCACGGCGTGCCGCGCTGCCGGGTCCGCGCCTGACCGCCTCCCGCCACGTGAGCGAGGTTCAGGGCTGCAGCCGCGAGCTCCGCTCACACGGGGCGGCCCAGGCGCGAGGACAGGTCGGTGGCCGCGGCGGCGGTGGCCGCCGCGTGGCCGGCGAGGTGGGGACGCAGCCGGTGGGCGGGCCCCGAGACGGTCAGCGCGGCGACGATCCCTCCGTGGGAGCCGCGCACCGGGGCCGCGGCGCCCGCCAGGTCCGGGTCGAACTCGCCGTCGACCACCGCGTGCCCGGCTGAGCGGACCCCCGCCAGCACGTCCGGGTCGGCGCCGGCGGCGCGGACCGCCGCGGCGTCGCGCTCGCACAGCAGGACCCGTCCGGTGGAGGTGGTCGCGGCGGGGATGTCGTCGAGGTCGAAGCGCAGGCGCGCGCGCCCGCCGGGCTCGGCGGTGAGCACCGTGGCGACGCGGAGGCCGTGCAGGCGGCAGAGGTGTGCGGTCTCCCCGGTCCGCGCCGCGAGGGCGATGAGCGCGGGCCCGCCCACGCCGACCAGGTGGGCCTCGGTGGTGCGCACCGCCAGGGCGTAGAGCCGCCAGCCCAGCGCGTAGCGTCGGCTCGCCGGGTCGCGCTCGACGAGGCCCTCGTCCTCCAGCGCGGCCAGCGCCCGCGACACCTGGCTCGCGCCGCGCCCGGTCAGCGCGGCCAGCCGGACCACCCCGAGCCCCGCCGGCCGGGCCTCCGGCGACGCCAGCGCCTCGAGCAGGTCGGTGTCGCGCTGCAGCCCCGCCGACCGGGCCCCGCTCACGGGGAGACTCCCGCCGCCACCAGCACCATCGCCAGGGCCACCACGCCCCCCGCCGTCCACGCCGCGGTCCGCCACCAGTTCGTGCGCACGAGCCGCGCGTGGACCGCCGGGTCGAAGCCGCGGGCCAGCCGCCGGTGGCACGGCACCGAGATCGCCACGGTCACCGCCACCGTGACCGCCCCGCAGACGCCTGCCGCGAGCGCGAGGGCCAGCGGCACCCCCGGCGGCCGCCACGCCAGCAGCACCGCGCACGTCAGCCCCTGCAGCGCCCACGGTCCCGTGATCAGCAGCCCCATCAGCCGGGTGTGACGCTCGTGGACCGCCTCCCACCCCGGACCGACCATCGCCGCGAAGCCGGGGTAGACGAGCAGCTGGATCACCCAGACCAGGCCCACGCAGAACCACACCGACGCCGTATGGACGCCGAGCAGGGTGGCACTGACCAGCGGATCTGCGCTCACCGCACGGATTCTTGCCGACCGGCGCCCGGGACCCTTGACTGACCCCGGCCCGACCCCGACCCCCGGCGAGCCCGTGAAGATCACCGACATCCGTCTCGAGCACCGCGAGACCGTGCTCGACCCGCCCTGCCATGCCGCGTGGGACCCCGAGCCGCGCACCCGCTTCGCCGCGACGATCGTGCGCGTCGAGACCGACGAGGGCGTCGTCGGTGTCGGCTCCGGCGACACGATGGCCGGGTTCGAGGCCTTCCGCGAGCTCTTCCGTGGCACCGACCCGCTGGCCGTCGAGCTCCAGGTCCGACGCATCGAGTCGATCGGCTTCCACGCCGGGCGCTTCTGGCCGCTGGAGGCCGCGCTGTGGGACGTCGTCGGCCAGGTCGCCGGCCTGCCGGTCGCCACGCTCTTCGGCGGCGTCACCGACCGGCTGCCGGTGTACGCGTCCTGGTGCTCCGAGCAGCCCCCGGGCCGGCGTGCGGAGGACGCCCACCGGCTGCTGGAGGAGGGCGTCCGCGCGGTCAAGATCCGCGCGCATCCCCGCCGGCTGGAGCAGGGCGTCGCCGCCGTCGCCGCGGTGCGCGGTGCCGTCGGCGACCGCCTCGACGTCATGGTCGACCTCAACCAGGCCTGGCGGATGCCCGGCGACGTCACCGAGCCCCTCGAGCTCGCGCAGGTGCGCCGCATCGTGCGGCGGCTCGCCGAGTACGACGTCGCGTGGGTCGAGGAGCCGCTGCCCTACGCCGACGCCGCGGGCCACCGGATGCTGCGCGCCGACAACCCCGGCCTGCGGATCGCGGCGGGGGAGATGCTCGACTCGCTGCCGCAGACCCTCGCGCTGGTCGAGGCCGACGCGCTGGACGTCTACCAGGCCGACGTGGTGCTCGCGCTGGGCATGACCCGGGCCCGCCAGCTCGCCGAGACCCTCCGGGCGCGCCACCGCCGCTTCACCCCGCACACCTGGACCAACGGGCTCGGCCTGCTCGCGAACCTCCACGTCGCCGCGGGCGTCGGCGCCGGGCCGTACCTCGAGTTCCCGGACGACCCGGCGGGTGGCTGGACCCCCGAGCGGCGCGACTTCCTGCTTGCCGAACCCCTGCGTCCCGACCCCGACGGCATGCTCGTCGTGCCCGACGCCCCGGGGCTGGGCGCCGTGCTGGCCTGACGCGGGCCCGCGCACGACGATCCCGGCTCCGACCCCCCGCGGAGCCGGGACCGTCCACCATCCGAGACCGACCCGCACCCGAGCGAGGAGAGGCCCGTGAGCGGCTCCACCCCCGACACCGCGGCGTGCTGCGCCGGCGTCGCCGCCGGCACGTTCCTCTCCGGCCCCGGGCCGGTGGTGGACTTCGGGCCCGGCGCGGTGGCCCGCATCCCCGGCCACCTCGCCGGGGCGGGCGCGCGGCGGGTCCTGGTCGTCACCGACCGGGGGCTGCGGGCCGCCGGGGTGGTCGACGCGGCGCTCGCGCCGGTGCGGGCCGCCGGCCTGGCCGTGGAGGTCGACGACGACGTCACCGGCAACCCCTCGGTCGAGGTCGTCGAGCGGGGCGCCGAGCACGCCCGCGCGCTGGGCAGCGACGCCGTGCTCGCCCTGGGCGGCGGATCGAGCCTGGACGCGGCCAAGGGCATCGCGCTGCTCGCGCCCACGCCGGGCGCCCGGGCCGACGGCAGCGGCGCCGCGCCCGCCCCCGGCCTGCCGGTGGTGGCGGTGCCCACCACGGCGGGCACGGGCGCGGAGACCAACGGGTTCGGGGTGCTGGAGGACCTCGCCACCCGGCAGAAGGTGTACTGCGGTGACGCCAGCGTCGTCCCCCGTGTCGCGGTGCTCGACCCCGAGCTGACCCACGGTCTGCCGGCCCGCCCGACCGCGGCCACCGGCGTCGACGCGCTGGTCCACGGCCTGGAGTCGCTGGCGTCGCGGGGCCGGGACCCGATGTCGGAGGCCTTCGCCGCCGAGGCCGTACGCCGGGCGTGGGTGTGGTTGCCGACGGCGGTGGCGGACGGCCGCGATGCCCGGGCGCGCGCCGAGATGCTGGTCGCCGCGCACCTGGCGGGGCAGGCGCTCACGCGCAGCGGGCTGGGCCTCGTGCACGGGCTCGCGCACGCCCTGAGCCTGCACGCGGGGGCCGTGCACGGGCTGGCACTGGCCGCCGTGCTGCCCGAGGTCGTCGGCTGGTCACTGGACGCCGATCCGGCGGGTTGGGGCCGGGCCGCCGAGGCCGCGGGGCTGCCGGGTGCGGCCGCGCTGCCCGACGCCCTCGGCGCGCTGCTCGAGCAGGTCGGCACGCGGGTCACGGTGGCCGACCTCGGGGTGGGGCCGGACGGGCACGAGGCGCTCGCCCGCACGGCGCTGGCCGATCCCGTGACGCGCAACGCCCCGCGGCACCCGGGGTCGGTCGCCGAGGTCGTGGCGCTGCTCACGCGCTGCTGACCGGGGGCCCACGTGGAGTACGGGCCACATCTTGAGGCCATGCAACACATCCGGCCACGGAGTCCTCGCTGTGCGCGTAGCCCGCCCGTCCGTGCGGTGCCTACCGTCGGGAGGGTGATCAGCAGCGGGCCCGACGGGCGCTCGCCCCGCTCCCCCCGGACTCCGCAGGAGGCCCCATGACGGTTCTCGAGACCATCCCCGAGCACATCACCCGCATCAACGACGCCAAGACCCCGACCGGCCCCGGCCGCCCGGGCGCCAGCACCGCGCACATCACGCCGTCGACCGAGCACCTGAGCGCCGAGGACATCGAGCGGCTCGGTGTGGAGCTGCAGGCGATCCGCGAGCGCGTCATGTCGTCGCTCGGTGACGAGGACGCCGCCTACATCCGTCGTGTCATCCGCACGCAGCGTGGCCTCGAGGTGGCGGGACGCGTCCTGCTGCTCGGCGCGCTGTTCCCGCCGGCGTTCCTCGCCGGCACCGCGTCGCTGGCCCTGGCCAAGATCCTCGAGAACATGGAGATCGGTCACAACGTCCTGCACGGGCAGTGGGACTGGATGCGCGACCCGGAGATCCACTCCACGAACTGGGAGTGGGACTTCGTCTCCACCGCCGCGAGCTGGCAGCAGACCCACAACTACCTGCACCACACGTACACGAACGTGCGCGGCAAGGACCGCGACATCGGCTACAACGTGCTGCGGGTCGACCCGGACCAGCCCTGGCACCCGGCCTATCTCTTCCAGACGCTCACCAACGCGGGCCTGGCGATGATCTTCGAGTGGGGCATCGCGGCCTTCGACCTGGAGCTGGACCAGATCCAGCGCGGCGAGGCCACCTGGAAGGACAAGCTCCCCGAGCTCAAGAAGATGGGCCGCAAGGCCGGCAAGCAGGCGCTCAAGGACTTCGTGGTGTTCCCCGCGCTGTCCGGCCCCTCCTTCGTCCCCGCGGCCGTCGGCGGTCTGCTGGCCAACGTCATCCGCAACGTCTGGTCCCACGCCGTGATCTTCTGCGGGCACTTCCCGGTCGAGGTCGAGACCTTCTCCGAGGAGCGGCTGGAGAACGAGAGCCAGGCCGAGTGGTACGTCCGTCAGATGCTGGGCTCGGCCAACATCGAGGGCTCGGTGCTGCTGCACATCATGACCGGGAACCTCTCGCACCAGATCGAGCACCACCTCTTCCCGGACATGCCCTCGCGGCGCTACCGCACGATCGCCCCCGAGATCCGCGACCTGTGCCGGCGCTACGGGCTGCCCTACCACGCGGGCCCGATGTGGAAGCAGTACGGCGGCGTGCTCGCGAAGATCGCCCGCCTGTCGTTCCCCGGTGGCCACACGCCGGTGGAGAAGCGCCGCCGGCGCGCCCTGCCCGCCGGTCGCTTCGCCGCGACCGCGTTGCGCCGGGTGCGCGACGGCCTGACCCGGACGCCCGCCGCGGCGTGAGTCCGGGCGGCAGCGCGGTCGGTCAGCCCTCGGCGAGGGCTGAGCCGCCCGCGCCGCCGGCGCTGCCGGCGCGCAGCGCCAGCGCGACCTCGAGGCGCCCGACGGGGTCGTCGAGCACGCCCGCGAACGCCTCCTTGAGCCGCGCGAGGCGGTAGCGCACGGTCTGCGGGTGCACGTGCAGGCGGGTGGCCGCCTCGGCCACGTCGCCGTGGGCGTCGAGCCACGCGGTCAGCGTCGTCACCGCCCGGTCCCGGGCCGCGGCCGTCATGCGCCGCAGGGGCTCGAGGCGCTGCGCCACGAGGTCCGCGGTGAGCGTGACGTCGGCGTGCAGCAGCAGGGTGAGCAGGTGGTCCTCGCTGCGGACGAGGCCCTCGCCCGGGAGCTGGCCGTCGAGGTGCAGCGACCACGCCGCTCGCGCGCGGGTGACGGTGCGGGGCACCTGCTCCGGGGCGACCGTCGGCCCCAGCACCGCGCTGGTGCCGCGCAGGGCGTCGGCCAGCGCGTCGGTGCGCCCGGGCCCGTCGGGGTCGGGGACGAACACCACCCCCACCCGGTCGACCACGGACGCCGCGATGTCGGGGGGCATGCGCCGGCACGCGGTGCCGAGCGACTCCTCGGCCATGACCAGCGCCGCGACCGACCTCGGCACCGGCCACCCCGCGTCGCGGGCCAGCGTCTCGAGCTCGGGCGCCTCGGGCCCGGGCGCGCGGCACAGGCGTTCGACGAGGGCGTGCTGGCGGGCCTGGCGCGAGCCGGCGGCCAGCGACTGCTCGTAGGCGTAGCCCGACACCGACGCGGCGGCGAGCTGCTCGATGTAGGCGAACAGGGCCTCGGCGAGGCAGAAGATCGCGTCGGGCTCGAGGCCGTGGTCGTCGCCGGAGGCCGCGATGCGCCGCCACAGCACCCGCGAGCCGATGCGGTACGCGCTCTGCAGCGCGTCCATGGTGCGGCCGTGGCGGTGCTCCACCCGCCCGAGCTCGAAGTACACCCTCGTGTCGGGCAGCGCCTCGTCGGTGCCGAGCAGGTCGAGGAACTGGTCGAGCGCCACCGAGACGCCCAGGCGGATCCGGCGGCCGAACTCGCCGTCCATCGACAGCGCGTACTCCGCGACCTCGGCCCGGACCGTCGCGATGATCTCGTCGCCGGCGTCCAGCACCACGGGCCGCAGTCGGTCCCGCGCCTCCTCCGGCACGTCGGCCCACGGGTGACGCCGCGACGCGTCGGTCACCTCGCACACCCCGTCACTCACGACGCCCAGTGTCGCAGGAACGCCGTGAACCGCCAGGATCCTCGCGCGAGGACCCCGGCCACGTGGCGCACGCGACTCGTGCCCCGACCGGGCGGGCGGCCGGGTCGGGACCGGTCGATGATGACGCGGTGACCCGGCCCGACCGCGCCCTGCTCGCGGCGCTGCGGGCACCCGGCGCCCGCCCGGCGCTCGCGGTCGGGGCCCTGTCGGTGCTCGTCGCCGCCTCCGGGCTGCGGCCGCTGACCCGGCGGTGGCCGGCCGCGGTCGTCGGCAGCCTGCTGTCGTCCACCGCCACCGAGATCCCGCGGGCGACCGCCCTGCTCGCGGGCGCGGCCGCTGCGGACGCCGCCCGCCGCGGGGCATGGCGCAACCCGGCCGGGCGCACGGGGCTGGCGGCGACGGCGGTGGGGGTTGCGGTGCTCCTCACGCTGGCCCGGGGCGCCCGCGCCGACGCCGAGGCGCTGGCCGCCGCCCTGCGCGCCGAGCTCGGCCCGCTCGAGCTGCCCGCGCGGGGTCGGGTGCTGCGCCGCATCCTTCGGGCGGTGCTGGGCCGGTACCGCTATGCGACGGTGCGCGACGTCGCCTACGGGCCGGACGCCGCCAACCTCCTCGACGTCTGGCGCCATCCGGACCTGCCCGACGACGCCCGTGCCCCGGTGCTGCTGCAGATCCACGGCGGGGCGTGGTCGTCGGGGAGCAAGGCCGCGGACGCCCACCCGCTGATGGCGCACATGACCGAGCGCGGCTGGGTCTGCGTCAGCGTCGACTACCGGCTGGGCCCGGCGGAGCGCTGGCCCGCGCAGATCGTCGACGTCAAGCGCGCGCTGGCGTGGACGCGGGCCCACATCGCCGACCTCGGCGGCGACCCCGACCGCGTCGCGATCACCGGCGGCTCCTCCGGCGCCCACCTCGCGGCCCTGGCCGCGCTGACACCCGGCGCCTGGCAGCCCGGCTTCGCCGACGCGGACACCTCGGTGGCCGCCGCGGTCTGCTTCTACGGCATCTACGACCTGACCAGCGACGACGGCAGCGGGACGCTCGACGAGCTGCTGGCCGAGACGATGATGCCGACGGAGCTGGTGGCGGACGCCCACCCCTACGTCGCCGCGTCGCCGGCCGCGCGCGTGCACCCCGGCGCCCCGCCGTTCATGGTGCTGCACGGCACCGGCGACGCGATCGTCGTGCCCGCCCAGAGCCGGGCGTTCGTGGCGCGCCTGCGGGCGGTGTCGCGGGCGCCCGTGGTGCACGCCGAGCTCGCGCACGCCCAGCACGGGTTCGACCTCGTCCCCACCGCCCGCACGCTCGCCGCGGTGCGGGCCGTCGCGGTGTTCCTGGAGACGGTCGTGGGCGGGGGCCTCCGGCGCAGCGCAGCGGAGCCGGGCCGGTGAGGGAGCGCCCGGCCCGGGCGGATCCCGCCCTGGTCCGCGCTCGATAGGCTCGGGGGCAACCCATCGTCGTTTCGACAGGAGCGCCCGCCGTGTCCTCGCCCGCCGTGCCCCGCCCCGCCGTCGCCGAGAGCGTACGGGTGACGGCGGGCACCACCGCGGGGCAGGCGATCCGCGACGCGGGGCTGCCGTCCTCCGGCCCGCAGGCCGTGGTCGTCGTCCGGGATCCCGACGGCGCGCTCCGCGACCTGTCCTGGGCGCCCGCGCAGGACGTCGACGTCGCGCCGGTGGCCGCCGACACCGACGACGGCCGTGCGGTCATCCGCCACTCGGCGGCCCACGTGCTCGCCCAGGCGGTGCAGCAGCTGTTCCCGGAGGCCAAGCTCGGCATCGGCCCGCCCGTCACCGACGGCTTCTACTACGACTTCGCGGTCGACCGGCCGTTCACGCCCGAGGACCTCGAGGCCCTCGAGAAGGCGATGCGCAAGATCGTCAAGGCGAAGCAGCGGTTCGTGCGCCGCGAGTACGATTCGCTCGAGGCCGCCCGCGAGGAGCTGGCCGACGAGCCGTTCAAGCTGGAGCTGGTCGACCTCAAGGGCAGCAGCGACGCCGAGGACGACTCCGAGATCATGGAGGTCGGTTCCGGCGACCTCACCGCCTACGACAACGTGCACGCCCACACCGGCGAGCGCGTGTGGGGCGACCTGTGCCGGGGCCCGCACATCCCGACCACCGGCTACATCCCGGCGTTCAAGGTGCTGCGCTCGTCGGCGGCCTATTGGCGCGGCGACCAGAGCAACGCCCAGCTGCAGCGGATCTACGGCACGGCCTGGGAGAGCCAGGAGGCCCAGGACGCCTACCTGGAGCGGGTCGCCGAGGCCGAGCGCCGCGACCACCGGCGTCTCGGCGCGGAGCTGGACCTGTTCAGCTTCCCGGAGGAGATCGGCTCGGGGCTGCCGGTGTTCCACCCCAAGGGCGGGATCATCCGCAAGGAACTCGAGGACTACAGCCGTCAGCGCCACGCCGAGGCCGGCTACGAGTTCGTCACCACCCCGCACGCCAGCAAGGGCGAGCTCTTCTCGGTGTCCGGGCACCTCGACTGGTACGCCGAGGGCATGTACCCGCGCATGCACCTCGACGAGGAGCGCGCCGAGGACGGGACGCTCAAGCGCGCGGGCGTCGACTACTACCTCAAGCCGATGAACTGCCCGATGCACAACCTGATCTACCGGTCGCGCGGGCGGTCCTACCGCGAGCTGCCGCTGCGGCTGTTCGAGTTCGGCACGGTGTACCGGTACGAGAAGTCCGGCGTGGTCCACGGCCTGACCCGGGCGCGTGGCTTCACCCAGGACGACGCGCACATCTACTGCACGCGCGACCAGATGCGCGACGAGATCGCCTCGCTGCTGCAGTTCGTGCTCGACCTGCTGCGCGACTACGGCCTCGACGACTTCTACCTCGAGCTGTCGACGCGCAACCCGGAGAAGTCGATCGGCTCCGACGAGGCGTGGGAGGAGGCCACCGACGTCCTGCGCGAGGTGGCCGAGGGCGCGGGCCTGGACCTCGCGCTCGACGCCGGCGGCGCCGCGTTCTACGCGCCGAAGATCTCGGTGCAGGCCAAGGACGCCATCGGGCGCACCTGGCAGATGTCGACCATCCAGGTCGACCTCATGCTCCCGGACCGGTTCGAGCTCGAGTACACCGCGCCCGACGGGTCCCGGCAGCGCCCCGTGATGATCCACCGCGCGCTGTTCGGGTCCATCGAGCGCTTCTTCGGCGTGCTCACCGAGCACTACGCGGGCGCGTTCCCGGCCTGGCTCGCGCCGGTGCAGGTGGTCGGCATCCCCGTCTCGGCCGACCAGGCGTCCTACGTCGCCGAGGTCGCCGACCGCCTGCGGGCGCAGGGTCTGCGGGTCGAGGTCGACGACTCCGACGACCGGATGCAGAAGAAGATCCGTCACCACACCCTGCAGAAGGTGCCGTTCCTGATGCTCGCCGGGAGCAAGGACGCCGAGGCTTCGGGCGAGCGCAGCGACGGGACGACGTGGACGGGCGCGGTGTCCTTCCGCTTCCGGGACGGCTCCCAGCGCAACGGTGTGCCGGTGGACGACGCGGTCACGGCGCTGGTCGAGTGGGTGCGTCGCCGCGAGAACGCCTCGCCCGACGCGGAGAAGTTCACCCCCTGATGGCCGGGGACGTGGCGGGCGACCAGGGACCTGCGGATCTCGACGAGCTGTGGGGTGCCGGGACGCCCGACGGGTTCCGCCGGCTCTGGGCGCCGCACCGGATGGCCTACATCGCGGGGGAGACCGGCACCGGCCAGGTCGAGGGCGGCGGCTGCCCCCTGTGCCGCATCCCGACCCTCGACGACGACGAGGGCCTCGTGCTGCACCGCGGTGCCCGCGTCTACGCGGTGCTCAACCTGCACCCCTACAACCCCGGCCACCTCATGGCGGTGCCCTACCGCCACGTCGCGGGCCTCGACGAGCTCGACGCCGAGGAGTCGGGCGAGCTCGTCGCGGTGACCCAGCAGGCGGTGCGCGCGCTGCGCGCCGTCGCCGCGCCGCACGGCTTCAACGTCGGGATCAACCTCGGGCACGTCGCCGGCGGTTCGCTCGCCGACCACCTGCACCAGCACGTCGTCCCGCGGTGGGGCGGCGACGCCAACTTCATCACCGTGGTCGGGCAGACCAAGGTGATCCCGCAGCTGCTCGCCGAGACCCGCACGCGGCTGGCCGCGGCGTGGCCCGGTGACGGGCCGTGATCAACGCGCTGGCCCGCGCGGCGATCAGCAAGGGCGTCGAGCCGACGGCGACGTGGCTGGTGCGCCGCGGGGTGCACCCCGACGTCGTCACGGTCGTCGGCACCGTCGCCTCGACGGCCTCGGCGCTGCTGCTCATCCCCACCGGCCACCTGTTCGCGGCGTCGCTGGTGGTGTGGGGCTTCGCGATGCTCGACGTCCTCGACGGCGCGATGGCCCGCGCCCGGGGGGTGAAGAGCCCGTTCGGCGGGGTCCTCGACTCGGTCGGCGACCGCGTCGTCGACGGCGCCGTGTTCGCCGGCATCGCCTGGTGGGCGTTCACCGTGGACCGGCCCCTGCTCGCGGGCCTCGCCCTGACCAGCCTCGTCGCCGGTCAACTGATCTCCTACATCAAGGCCCGTGCCGAGGCCGCGGGCCTGCGCGCCGACGGCGGCATCGTCGAGCGCGCGGAGCGGCTGATCCTCGGCCTGGCCGGGTGCGGCCTCACCGGTCTGGGCGTGCCCTACGCGCTCGACGTGGCGCTGTGGCTGCTGACCGTGGGCTCGGTGATCACGATCGGCCAGCGGGTCGTGGCCGTGTGGCGCAGCGCGCGCGACCAGTACGGCGCCGCCACCGGGCACACGCCCGACCGGGGTCCGGGCGGCGGGGCTCCGGCCCCCGCCGACGAGCCCGCTGACGGCCCCGGGACGCCCGCGTGACCGACGTGTCGCCGGTGTCGACGCCGCCGTCCCCCGCGGCCGGGGCGCGTTCGTCGCTCGCCGAGCGCGCCGGCGAGCTGGGCTACGCGGCGGGCTGGCGGCTGGTCCGCGAGGTGCCCGCACCGGTGGCGCGGTGGGCCTTCGCCCGCGGTGCCGACCTCGCCGCGCGCCGCGGCGGGCGGGGGACGCGGCGTCTGCGCGCCAACCTCGCCCGCGTGCGCCCCGACGCCGACGACGCCGAGCTCGACGCCCTGACCGCCGCCGGGCTGCGTTCCTACGCCCGCTACTGGCGCGAGGCGTTCCGGCTGCCCGCGATGGACCACGAGGCGCTCGTCCGCCGCCTCGACCCGATGGTGCAGGGCCGCGAGCACCTCGACGCGGCGCTCGCGTCCGGCAGGGGTGCGGTCGTCGCGCTGCCCCACTCCGGCAACTGGGACATGGCGGGACTGTGGCTGGTCGCGCACTCGGGGCGCTTCACCACGGTGGCCGAGCGCCTGCGCCCCGAGTCGCTCTACGAGCGCTTCGTGGCCTACCGCGAGTCGCTGGGCTTCGAGATCCTGCCGATGACCGGCGGCGAGCACCCGGTGCGCGGGCTGGTCCGGGCCCTGCGCGCCGGACGGGTCGTGTGCCTCGTGGCCGACCGCGACCTGTCCGCCCACGGCGTGCCGGTGACCTTCTTCGGCGGGCGGGCCACGATGCCTCCCGGCCCGGCGGCGCTGGCGGCGTCCACCGGGGCGGCGCTGCTGCCCGTGGGCCTCTGGTTCACCGACGGCGGTGACGACGGCGACGGGGGTGCCGACGGGGCGGGGGAAGGGTGGGGCTTCCGCATCCACCCGCCGGTCGACGTCGCGGACCGCAGCGCCGTCCCGGCCGCGACGCAACGCCTCGCCGACCACTTCGCCGCCGACATCGCCGAGCACCCCACCGACTGGCACATGCTCCAGCGCGTGTGGCGCGACGAGGACTGACGGGGCGCCGGGGGTGCACGCTCCCGCGGCGTGTGGGTGGAGCGAGGGACGCCTCGGCTGCGTGGGAAGCAGCGAAGGACGCCTTCGCTCGTGCGCGCTGGGCACCCGTCCACACCGCATGGAGGCGCCGGGATCGTGACGTGGAGCACACGCTCACGCGCTAGAGTTCATCGCATGAACACGACGTCGCGCCCCGGATCCCCCGCCGGGCTGCGCGACGCCAACCGTCGCCGGGTGCTCGACGCCGTCCGCGGCGCCGGTGCGCCCACCCAGGCGGAGATCGCCGGGGTCACCGGGCTGGCCCCGGCCACGGTGTCGAACATCGTCCGCGACCTGGCGGCGGCGGGACGGGTCGAGGCGGGCGACGAGGTGCGCGGCGGGCGGCGTGTGCGGGCCGTGCGCCTGGTCCGCCGTGCGGGGGTCGTCGCCGGGATCGACGTCGGTCACCGCCACGTGCGGGTCGCGCTGGCCGACGTGGCGGACCCCGCCGGCGCCGTCGACCACGCCGCCCCGCCCGAGCGCGTCGAGGTTCGCGCCGACCTGCCCGACGACCACGGCGTGGCCGACGGGCTGGACACGGCGTCCCGGCTGCTCGACGAGGTCCTCGCGCGCACCGGGGCGCGGCGGGCCGCCCTGCGGGGCGCGGTGGTCGGGCTCCCCGCGCCGCTGGACCTCGCCACCGGCGCCGTCGGCGCGTCCGGGGTGCTGCCCGGATGGGTCGGCGTACCGGTGGCCGGCCGGGTCGCCGAGCACCTCGGCGTGCCCAGCTGGGTGGACAACGACGCCACCCTCGGCACCCTCGCCGAGCAGCGGTGGGGCGCGCTGCGGGGCGTCGACGACGGCCTGTTCCTCAAGCTCTCCGACGGTGTCGGCGCGGGCCTCGTGCTGGGCGGGCGGCTCTACCGCGGCCCCGACGGGACGGCCGGGGAGATCGGCCACGTGGCGGTCGCCCCCGGCGACCGCTTCGCCGCGGTGTGCCGCTGCGGGCACCGCGGGTGTCTCGAGACGCTGGTGTCCACCCGCACGGTCACGGCGATGCTCGAGCCGCTGCTCGGTGCCCCGCTCACGATCGCCGACGTCGTCGCCCGCGCCCACGACGGCTCGAGCGGGAGCGCCCCCGCCCGCCGGGTCCTCGCCGACACCGGGCACCACGTCGGGGTCGCGCTCGCCGGGCTGTGCACCGTGCTCACGCCCCGGCGCATCGTCGTCGGCGGCGAGCTCGCCCAGGCCGGGCCGCTCCTGCTCGCCCCGCTGCACGCGGCGCTGGAGGCCGCCGCGGTGCCCGGCACGGTGCGCACCGCGGAGGTCGTGACGGCCGATCTCGCCGAGCACGCGCCCGTCCTCGGCGCGCTGGCCCTCGCCCTGGAGCGCTGCGCCCTGGCCCCCTGACGGGCCTTCCCGTCCCACCCGGCCGGCCGAGTCACCGCGGCGAGAGGGGTGTGGCGCCCCGGCCGGGTGTCGCCCACGTGGCGCGCGGGTCGCCCGTCCGCCAAGATCGCGGCGCTGTGTTCATCCGTTGACGGCGTGTGGGAGCCGGACCTAGCCTGTGGCTCCCCTCACACCGGCGGCGGTGCCCCGACGACGCGGAGGCCCTGGTGACCGTGCCCCCTGACGACGGTCGAGCTCCGCGCTCCGTCTCCCCCGATCGCGCCCCGGCGACGACGACCGCCGACCGCCTGCCGCACGCGCTGGACACCCCCGAGATCGCGGAGCGCCTGCGGGGCCGCCGGCCGGCGGTGTTCCTCGACTACGACGGGGTGCTCACGCCGATCGTCCCGCGGCCCGAGGACGCGATCATGACCGAGGAGATGCGGGGCATCGTGCGCGCGCTCGCCGCCCGCTGCCCCGTCTGCATCGTCTCGGGACGCGACCGCGCCGTGGTCGCCGAGCTCAGCGGCGTGGACGACCTGGTGATCGCGGGCAGCCACGGCTTCGACATCCACGACCCGCAGCGCGGCGTGATCGAGCACGAGGCCTCCCGCGGCTGGGAGGACCTCGTCGCCGAGGTCACCGAGCGGGTGCGGACGGCGGCCTCGGCGATCGAGGGCACGCAGGTGGAGCCCAAGCACGCGTCGGTCGCGCTGCACGACCGCCACGTCGCGCCCGACGAGCGCCCGCGGGTGGCCGCGCTGGTCGACGAGGTGCTCGCCGAGCACCCCGGGCAGCTGAAGGTGACGCCCGGCAAGTTCGTCCACGAGATCCAGCCGAAGATCGACTGGAACAAGGGCAAGGCGGTCACGCACCTCATCGGCGTCCTCGACCTCGACCGTCCCGACCCCGACGGTCGGCCCACGGTGCCGATCTACCTGGGCGACGACGTCACCGACGAGGACGCCTTCCGCGCCCTGGCGGAACGCGGGGACGGTGATCACCGCGAGCCCGGTCTGGGCATCCTCGTGATCGACCCGGCGGACGCCCCCGGCCGGGAGACCTCGGCGACCGCCGTCCTGGCCACCGTCGACGAGGTCGGCCGCTTCCTCGACGGCCTCGCCCGCTGACCCACCCGCTCCGACGACCCCCCGCCGCCCGCTCCTGCAGTACGGAGACGTCCGTGACGACGACGACCGAAGACCAGACCCCCAGCACCACGACCGTCGGCGAGAGCGCCCCGGCGTCGTCCGACGTCCTGCCCGGCGGCGCCGTCGCCGACGACTTCACGCTGACCTGGACCGGCTTCGAGCCCGACGACGAGGGGCTGCGCGAGGCCCTGACCAGCACCGGCAACGGATACTTCTGCACGCGCGGCGCCGCGGAGTGGGAGGACACCGACGCCCCGCGGCACTACGCCGGCACCTACGCCCACGGCGCCTACAACCGCGAGACCACCATCCTCGGCGGGCGCCCGGTCCTCAACGAGGACCTCATCAACCTGCCGAACTGGCTGGTGCTCAAGCTGCGCATCGAGGGCGAGGAGGCCATCCGGCTCGACAACGTCGAGGTGCTGGACTACCGCCACTCCTACGACATCCGCACCGCGACCGTCAGCCGGGTGTTCCGCTTCCGCGACCGTGCCGGGCGCGAGACGACGCTGCGCAGCCGCCGCTTCGTCTCGATGGCCCACAGCCACCAGGCGGCGATGGAGTGGTCGGTGACGGCCGAGAACTGGTCGGGGCGCATCGGCATCGTCTCCGCCATCGACGGGCGCATCGACAACGACATGGTGGCCCGGTACCGCGACCTCATGGGCCGCCACCTCGACCCGGTCACCCCGCGCACCTTCGGGCCGGAGATCATCGCGCTGAAGGTGCGGACGCGGCAGTCGAACCTCTACGTCTCCGAGGCCGCCCGCACGCGCGTCTACCGGGGACGCGGCCGCGGCTGGGAGCTCATCGAGCCGGCCCGCACGCTCCACCAGATGAACGACTACATCCAGCAGGTGCTCGACCTCGACGTCACCGAGGGCGAGACCGTGCGGGTGGAGAAGATCGTCTCGTTCTTCACCAGCCACGACAACGCGATCACCGAGACGCTGACCGCGGCCGGGCGCCACGTGCAGCGCTACCCGGACTTCGCGGGCTGCCTCGCCGAGCACGTCGACGCCTGGGACGAGTACTGGGACGTCTGTGACGTCGAGGTGCCCCGCGAGCCGCGGGTCCAGCTGCTGTTGCGCTTCCACATGGCCCACGTGCTGCAGGTCTGCTCGCGCCACACCGCGCGCCACGACGCCGGCGTCCCGGCCCGCGGGCTCAACGGCGAGGCCTACCGCGGGCACGTGTTCTGGGACGAGCTCTACGTCTACCCGTTCCTCAACTTCCGGCTGCCGGAGATCACGCGCGGGCTGCTGATGTACCGGTACCGCCGCCTCGCCGAGGCCCGCGCGGCCGCCGAGGAGGCCGGCTACAAGGGCGCGATGTTCCCGTGGCAGTCGGGCAGCGACGGCACCGAGGAGACGCAGGTCGTCCACCTCAACCCGCTGTCGGGTCAGTGGGACCCCGACCACTCGCACAACCAGCGCCACGTCAACGCCGCGATCTTCTACAACGTCTGGCAGTACTACCAGGCCACCGACGACCTGGAGTTCCTGCGCGACTACGGCGCCGAGCTGATGCTCGAGATCGCCCGGTTCTGGGCGTCGATCGCGCACAAGAACCCGAACACCGGCCGCTACGAGATCCACGGCGTCATGGGCCCGGACGAGTTCCACGAGCGCTACCCGGGCGCCGACGAGGGCGGCCTGCGCAACAACGCCTACACCAACGTGATGGTGGCGTGGATCTGCGCGACCGCGCCCAAGGTGCTGGCGCTGCTGCCCAAGAGCCGCCGCCGCGCGCTGCGCAGCCGGCTCGGGATCACCGACGACGAGATCGCGCGGTGGTCGGAGATGTGCACGTCGATGGCGGTGCCCATCCACGCCGACGACGACGGCCACCCGGTCATCACCCAGTTCGAGGGCTACGAGGCGCTCGAGGAGCTCGACTGGGAGGCCTACCGGGCCAAGCACCGCAACATCCAGCGGATGGACCGCATCCTCAAGGCCGAGGGCGACGACCCCGACCGGTACAAGCTCGCCAAGCAGGCGGACGCGGTCATGCTGTTCTTCCTGTTCGACCAGGCCGAGCTCCGCGAGATCTTCAGCCGGCTCGGCTACGACGAGATCGCCGACGACGCGGACCTCGCGCGGCGCACCATCGCCTACTACGACCGGCGCACCTCGCACGGCTCGACGCTCTCCCTCGTCGCGCACGCCGCTGTCCTCGCCGGGATCGACCCCGAGAGCTCCTGGGAGCGCTTCCTCGTCGCCGTCGAGTCCGACATCGGCGACGTCCAGGGCGGCACCACCAAGGAGGGCATCCACATGGGGGTGATGTCGGGGACCCTCGACCTGCTGCAGCGTGCCTACCTCGGCGCGGGCGCCCGCGACGGCGTGCTGAGCTTCGACCCGCGCCTGACGCTGCGCCTCGAGGGGCTCGCGCTCTCGCTCGTCTTCCAGGGCACGACGCTGCGCGTCTCGGTGGCCGACGGCGGGCTCACCGTGGCGGTGCAGTCCGAGGGGTTCAGCCACCCGGTGCGCATCGGCCTGGGCGGCGAGGTCCGGGAGCTGGGTGCCGGCCAGGAGTGGACCGTGCCGCTGGACGGCAACGGCCGCATCGCGGCGTCCGGGTCCCGGGCGGGCGCAGGGGAGACCATCGGCGGGCCCGACGGTGCTGAGCACGATCTTGGCGGTCACGACCACGGAGGGAACGGCGCATGAGCGGCACCGAGCGGTCCGGATTCGGCGGAGCGATCTTCGACGTGGACGGCGTCCTCGTCGACTCCCCCCACGAGGAGGCCTGGCGGGAGTCGCTGCGCGAGCTCATGGAGGGCCCCTGGTCCGACATCGCGGGGCAGACGAGCTACGCGCCGGAGAAGTTCACGGCCGCGCTCTACCACGAGCGCATGTCGGGCAAGCCGCGCGCGGCGGGCGCCCGCGCGGCGCTGGAGTACTTCGGTGTGCCCGACCTCGACCGGCGCGTGCAGGAGTACGGCGAGCACAAGCAGGAGATGATCATCCGGCTGATCTCGGAGGGCCGGTTCTCCGCCTACGACGACGCCGTGCGCTTCGTCGTCGCGGTCAAGTCCTCCGGCATCCCGATCGCGGCGGCGTCGTCGTCGAAGAACGCCAGGATGTTCCTCGAGCGCGTCGACCTCACCCGTTTCGGCGCCTCGGGCAACCTCCACGAGTACTTCGACGTGGACGTCTCGGGCCGCGACTTCTCGCAGGGCAAGCCGCACCCGGAGATCTTCCTGACCGCGGCGGAGGAGCTCGGGGTCGATCCGGGCCAGGCGTTCGTCGTGGAGGACGCCACCAACGGGATCCAGGCGGCGAAGGCGGGCCACTTCTCCGCGATCGGGGTGGCGCGCGTGGACGACGTGGACGCGCTGGCCGCCGAGGGCGCGGACGTCGTCGTCACCTCCATGGACCAGGTCGACCTCGAGGGGCTGGCCCGCCACGAGCTGGTGAGGACGGGGGACACGAGGTGAGCGAGCTGACGGTCGGGGTCGACGTCGGCGGCACCAAGATCGCCGCCGGGGTCGTCGACGAGGACGGCAAGCTCCTCGCGTCGACCCGCCGCGAGACCCCGGCCACCGACACCCGCATGGTGCTCGAGGCCATCGGGGACGCGGTGCGCGAGCTGCGCAGCCACCACGAGGTCGTCGCCATCGGCATCGGCGCGGCCGGGTTCGTCGACGCCGGGCGCGCGAAGGTGATGTTCGCGCCCAACCTCGCGTGGCGCGACGAGGACCTGCGCCAGGAGCTCATGGGCCGCCTCGACATCCCGGTGGTCGTCGAGAACGACGCCAACGCCGTGGCCTGGGCCGAGTCGCGCTTCGGCGCCGGTCGCGACCACGACGACCTGGTGGCCATCACCGTCGGCACCGGGATCGGCGGCGGCGTGGTCACGGGCGGGCGGCTGCTGCGCGGGGGATTCGGGGTGGCCGCGGAGATCGGCCACGTGACCATGGTCCCGTACGGGCGGCGCTGCGGTTGCGGGCTGCAGGGCTGCTGGGAGCAGTACGGCTCCGGACGCGCGCTCGTCACCGAGGCCCGCGAGATCGCGCGGCACTCGCCGGCGTTCGCGTCCGGGCTGCTGGCCTCGGCCGGCGGGGACGCGGAGGCGATCACCGGCGAGATGGTGACCGCCGTCGCCCAGCAGGGCGACGTGGGTGCCCTGCACTGCTTCGACGAGATCGGCCGCTGGATCGGGCTGGGCCTCGCCCAGCTGGCGGCCGTGCTCGACCCGTCGTTGTTCGTCATCGGCGGCGGGGTCTCCGCCGCCGGCGAGGTACTGCGCGAGCGGGTGGAGACCGTGTTCCGCGCCAACCTCACCGGGCGGGGGCACCGCCCGGTGGCCGAGGTGCGGCTCGCGGAGTTGGGCTGGGAGGCCGGGATGGTCGGCGCTGCCGACCTCGCCCGCACGAGCAACGACAGCGCCGTTCCGGGGAGTGACCGATGACCACCAGTTCCGGATCCGCGCCGGGGGCCTCCGGCTCGCGGCAGACGACCTCCGCCAAGGCGATCGGCGTCGCGGTCGCCGCCGCCGTCGGTGGCTTCCTCTTCGGCTTCGACTCCAGCGTCATCAACGGTGCCGTGGAGGCGATCGAGGGCGAGTTCTCCCTCACCCCGTTCCTGTCCGGGTTCGCGGTGGCCTGCGCGCTGCTCGGCTCCGCGGTGGGCGCCTGGTTCGCCGGTCCGATGGCCGACCGGTACGGCCGCATCCGCGTGATGCTCGTCGCCGCGGTGCTGTTCCTGGTCAGCGCGCTCGGTTCGGGCCTCGCGTTCTCGGTCTGGGACCTCATCGTCTGGCGCATCGTCGGCGGTCTGGCCATCGGTGTCGCCTCGGTGATCGCCCCGGCCTACATCGCGGAGATCTCCCCGGCGCACGTCCGCGGTCGGCTGGCCTCGCTGCAGCAGCTGGCCATCGTGTCCGGCATCTTCGTCGCGCTGCTCAGTGACGCGCTGTTCGCGAACCTGGCCGGCAGCGCGGCCAACCCGTTCTGGTTCGGCCTCGAGGCCTGGCGGTGGATGTTCCTCGCCGAGGCGGTCCCGGCGGTCGTCTACGGGGTCCTCGCCCTGCGGATCCCGGAGTCCCCGCGCTATCTCGTGGCCCGCGGGGAGCTCGACCGCGCGGGCGGGGTCCTGCGCGAGGTGCTGTCACTGCGCAGCGCCGAGTCGGTCCAGGAGAAGGTGGAGTCGATCCAGGAGTCCCTGCGGCGCGAGCAGAAGCCGAGCCTGTCCGACCTGCGCGGACAGCGGCTCGGGCTGCGACCGATCGTCTGGGCGGGGATCCTGCTGTCGGTCTTCCAGCAGTTCGTCGGGATCAACGTCATCTTCTACTACTCGACGTCGTTGTGGCGCTCCGTGGGCTTCTCCGAGGAGAACTCGCTGACCTACTCCGTGATCAACTCCCTGGTGAACCTCCTGTCGACGTTCGTGGCCATCGCGATCGTCGACAAGGTCGGCCGGAAGCCGATGCTGCTCGGCGGTTCGGCGGGCATGACCGTGACGCTCGCGGTCATGGCGGTCTGCTTCAACCAGGCCGTGGGCAGCGGCGAGGACGTGACCCTGCCGGGGGCCTACGGCACCATCGCCCTGATCGCGGCGAACCTCTTCGTGGTCTCGTTCGCGGTCACCTGGGGTCCCGTCGTGTGGGTCCTGCTCGGAGAGATGTTCCCGAACTGGTTGCGGGCCGCCGCGCTCGCCGTGGCCGCCGCCGCACAGTGGATCGCGAACTTCCTCATCACCGTGACCTTCCCGGTGCTCGCGGCGCTGAGCCTGACGCTGGCCTACGGGCTGTACGCGCTGTTCGCCCTCATCTCCGGGCTGTTCGTCTGGCGCGCGATCGAGGAGACCAAGGGCAAGGAGCTCGAGGAGATGCGCGCCTGAGGCCGTGCGCTCCGCGCTCGTGAGTGCTTGCCCGTGCTGGACCACGGGCAGGCGCGCACACCCGGTGGCGCCGTGCCGGGCGCGCCGGCGAGGGGCACGTTCCGCATGATCGGGAGGGCGCGGGCTCCGGTCCTGCGGAACGTGCCCCTCGCGTCCCGACGATCCGGCTCCGACCCGTGGATGCGCGTGTCCGAGGCCCCCGATCGGTGACTGGGACACTGCGCTCGTGCGCATCGGGATCGTGTGTCCGTACTCGCTGGACGTGGCCGGCGGGGTCCAGGCCCACGTCCTCGACCTCGCGCGGGCGCTGCGGGGGCTCGGGCACCACGTCGACGTCCTGGCGCCCGCCGACGACGACACCCCGGTCCCCGAGCACGTCACCCGGGGCGGACGCGCGGTCGGCATCCCCTACAACGGCTCGGTGGCCCGGCTGACGTTCGGGCCGGTGTCGCTCGCGCGGGTGCGGCGCTGGCTGCGCGAGGGCGACTTCGACGTCCTGCACGTCCACGAGCCCACCGCGCCGAGTCTCTCGATGCTCGCCCTCGTGGCGGCGGAGGGCCCGGTGGTCGCCACGTTCCACACCTCGACCCCGCGCTCGCGCACGATGACGTTCTTCGAGCCCGTGCTGCGCCCGCTGCTCGAGCGGGTCACCGCACGGATCGCGGTGTCACCGCTGGCGCGCCAGGTCTACGTCGAGCACCTCGGCGGCGACGCCGTGGAGATTCCCAACGGCGTGGACGTGGCCGCGTTCGCCGGCGCGGCGCCCCTGCCCGGGCACGCCCACCACGGGGACGGCGCGACCGTCGGCTTCGTCGGTCGCTACACCGAGCCGCGCAAGGGCATGCCGCTGCTGCTCGAGGCCCTCCGCCCGCTGGCGCCGCGCCGCCCGGATCTGCGCCTGCTGGTCGTCGGGCGGGGCGACGCCGACGAGCTGCGCCGCGAGGCGGGGCCCGTACTGGCCGAGCGCATCGAGCTGCTCGGCGCCGTGGACGAGGCGACGAAGGCCGCGATGCTGGCGTCGGTCGACCTGCTCGCCACCCCGAACTCGGGCGGGGAGAGCTTCGGCGTCGTGCTGGCCGAGGGGATGGCCGCGGGGGCGCCGGTCGTGGCCAGCGACATCGACGCGTTCCGCCGGGTGCTCGGCGATCCGCCCGCCGGGGTCACCGTGCCCGCCGGCGACGCCGCGGCCTGGAGCGCCGCGATCGGCGCGCTGCTCGACGACCCGGCCCGCCGCGAGGCGGTGCGCGACGCGGGGCACGCGCGGGTCGCGGCCTTCGACTGGTCGGTGGTGGCCGCGGCGGTCCTGCGCGTCTACGAGGTCGCGGTCGCCGCCGACCCCCGGCGCGTCGTGCCGGGCGACGGCGGCGAGGACCTCGGTGCGCCGGGCCCGCGGAGCGGCGGGCTACCGTCGTCGCCGTGACCCTCCTCGGCACCGCCGGCGTGCTGGTGGTCCTGCTCGCCGTCGCCGTCCTGCTGCTCGTCGCCGTGACCGCCGGGGTGCTCATCGCCCGGGCCCGCCGGCTCGACCGCCTCCACGTGCGCACCGACGCGGCCGCCGCCGGGCTGGCCGCCGCGCTGGATCGGCGGGCCGCGGTCGTCCGGGCGATCGCGGCCACCGCGGGGCCGGTCGCGGTCGGCGACGCCGACCGCCGGGCGCTGCGCGCGGCGGCCCGAGCGGCGGAGGCGGCGGGGGCCGCCGGCGACGCGGTCCTCGACGCCGACCGCGAGACCGCCGAGAACGACCTGACCCGCGTGCTCGCCCGCCTCGACACCGGGGCCCTGCCCGCCGACCTCGCCGCCGAGCTCGCCGACGCCCAGGCCCGGGTCTCGGTGGCCCGCCGCGTGCACAACGACGCCGTGCGCGACACGCGGGCGCTGCGGGGGCGGCGGATGGTGCGGCTGCTGCGGCTCGCCGGCAGCGCCCCGATGCCGCGCTACTTCGAGATCGCCGAGCCCGGGCCCGACGCGCTGCCCGGCATGCCGGCGACGCCGAGGGCCGCGCAGGACGCGGTGCGCGTCGTGGTCGTCGACGGCGAGGGGCGCGTGCTGCTCTTCCAGGGCGTCGACCCGGTCCGTCCGGCCGAGACGTTCTGGTTCGCGCCGGGCGGGGGCGTCGACCCGGGGGAGGAGCCCTGGGAGGCCGCCGCCCGGACGCTGGGCGAGGAGACCGGGCTCGCGGTGGACCCCGCCGAGGTCCGCGGGCCGCTGTGGGTGCGCGACGTCGTGTTCGACGCCGCCGGAGTGACCTACGCCGGGCGCGAGCTCTTCCACGCCGTGCACGTGCCCAGCGGCGAGATCGACACCAGCGGGTTCACCGAGCACGAGGCCCGCACCGTGCGCGGGCACCGCTGGTGGACGCCCGCCGAGCTCGCCGTGACCCTCGACGTCGTGCACCCCCACCAGCTGCCCGACCTCCTCGCCGACCCCGCGGCCCTCGAACCGGGCCCGGCTCCGCTGGCGATCCACTAGCGACGGTCAGGCCGCCCGGAGCCCTCCCTCCCGGGCGTCGAGGTGCTCCCACTCGACGCGCAGGGCGGCGTTGAGCGCCCGGTGTATCCGCGAGAGCCCGGCGAGGTCCCAGGCGAACGACGCCGCGTCCGCGATCGGGCCGTCCGCGGCCGCCTCCAGGCGGTGGCGGGTGCGGGCGTACCGGCGGCGAGGTGCTCGCGGTACGGGCTGACGGGGAGGGGTTCCGCGTACGCACCACGGAGGGCGAGCTGCGGGCCCGCGCCGTGGTCGTGGCCGCCGGCGCGTGCGCGCTGCCGCGGGTGCCGGCCGCGGCCCGGCACGTGGCGCCGCACGTCGTCCAGCTCACCGCCGACCGCTACCGGGGACCGGCGGACCTCCCCGACGGCGCCGTGCTCGTCCTCGGCGCGGGGGCGTCGGGGGTGCAGCTGGCGTCGGAGCTCCGCGCCACGGGGCGCGAGGTCGTCCTGGCCGTCGGGCGTCACGCGCGCCTGCCCCGCACCTACCGGGGCCAGGACGTCCACTTCTGGCTGGACCGTCTCGGTCTGCTGTCCCGGCCCCCGGGCGGCGGCGCCCAGGGCGAGGTCTCTCCCCAGCTCGTCGGCTCCCCGGAACGCCGTGACGTCGACCTGCGCACGGTGCAGCGGGCCGGGGTGCGGCTCGTGGGACGGTGCGAGGCGGTACGCGGGACGACCGTGCGCCTCGGCACCGGCCTCGCGCGAGACACCGCCGTCGCCGACGCCCGCCTCGCCCGGCTGCTGCGGCGGATCGACGAGCACGTCGCCGCCGACGCACGAGCCGGCGGCGCCGGCGGCGCCGGCCCCGGCGCGACCGGTGGACCCGGTCGTGGTGGGCGAAGTGCCCGACACGCTGGACCTGGCCGTCGAAGGCATCACCGCGGTGGTGTGGGCGACCGGGTACCGCCGCCGCCACCCGTGGCTCCACCTGCCCGTGCTCGACCGCGACGGCGAGCTCGTCCACCGCGGCGGCGCCACCGCGGTCCCGCGACCGTACGCCGTCGGGCGGCCGCCCGTGCGCCGCCGCGACGCCACGCTGATCGACGGCGTCGGTGAGGACGCGCGCCACGTGGTCGAGCAGCTGGTCGGGGCCGCTCGCGGCGCGGTCCGGGGGCGGGCGGCGTGAGGTCGTGACCGTTCCCCCGACCGCCGCCGTCGGCCCATACTCCGTCGGGTGAGGTACGTCTTCGGTGAGCACACCGTCGACACCGCCCGCGCGGAGATCCGCGGGCCGCACGGCCCGGTGCACGTCGAGCCCCAGGTGCTCGACGTCATCGCGGTGCTGCTGGAGCACCGGGACCGGGTCGTCGGGCGGGCGGAGCTGCTCGACACCGTGTGGGGCGACCGCTTCGTCTCCGAGTCGGCGCTCAGCAGCCGCATCAAGTCCGCGCGGCGGGCCGTCGGGGACGACGGCACCCGCCAGGCCGTGATCCGGACCGTGCACGGGCGTGGCTACCGATGGGTCGCCCCGGTCGCCCTACGCGACGGCGCCACCGAGGAGGAGCCGGCCGCGACCGTCGTGGAGCCCGCCCACGACGACGGTGAGGACGCCGACGGGGACCTCGAGCAGACCATCCGCTTCGCACGCGGCCACGGCACGTCACTGGCCTACACCTCCGTGGGCCAGGGCCCGCCGCTGGTGATCGGCGGGTGGTGGATGAGCCAGCTCGAGCTCAACTGGGCGATCCCGGCCTTCCGCGCGTTCCTCACCGCACTTGCTCGCCGGCACACGGTCGTGAGCTACGACCGGCCCGGGCGCGGCCTCTCGGGCGGCGCCCTCGCCCTCGACCTCGACTTCGAGGTCGACACCCTGGCCCGGGTGGTCGACGCCGTCGGCGGGGGCTCCGTGAGCGTGTTCGGCTCCTCGTCGGCCGGGCCGGTGGCCGCGGCGTACGCGGCGCGGCACCCCGACCGGGTCGACCGGCTCGTCCTCTACGGCACCTACGCCGACGGCGCCGCGGTCGCCCCGCCGGCGGTGCGTCGCCAGCTGGTCGACCTCGTCGCCGCGCACTGGGGCTTCGGCTCGCGCGTCCTCACCGACCTGTTCCTGCCCGACGGCACGGCGGAGGAGCGCGACGCCTTCGTCGCCTTCCAGCGGGCCTCGGGCCCTGCCGGGTTCGCCGCCGAGGCGCTGGCGGCCACCTACTCCTACGACGTGCGCGACGAGCTCGCCCGCATCGCGGCGCCCACCCTGGTGGTGCACCGGCGCCGGGACCGGGCCATCGCGCCCCGCCTCGGCCGGGAGATCGCCGCCGCCGTGCCGGACGCGCGGTTCGTGGCGCTCGAGGGCAGCGAGCACTTCCCGTGGCGCGGCGACGCGGCGGCCGTGACCCGCGCCGTGCTCGCCTTCCTCGACGAACCCCGGCACGCCGTGCCCCGGGGTCCGGAGGCGACGGAGGCGACGGAGGCGGCGAACCCGACCGACCCGAACGGTCTCGGCCTGCTCACCGAACGGGAGCGGGCGGTGCTCCAGCTCGTCGCGCGCGGGCGCTCCGACCGCGAGATCGCCCGCGCGCTGGGCCTGAGCCCCCACACCGTGCACCGGCACGTGGCCAACATCCGCACCAAGCTGGACCTGCCCTCGCGCGCCGCGGCCGCCGCCCACGCGGCGCGCAGCGGCCTCATCACCACCTGACGGCCGCGTCCGCGGGGGATGGCCGGTTCCGGCCACGCGGCGTCGTGGCCGAAAGGAGCGAAGCCCCCGGGAGGGTCCGGGAGCTGGACTCTCGGCCATGGAAACCACGCTCCGTGTCCGGCTCCTGCGTCCGGACGACACCGCCACCCTCGACGCCGTCTTCGACGGCCTGTCCGCGCGCAGCCGCTACCTGCGCTTCCACTCCCCGATGCCCCGCCTGAGCGGGACGCTGCGACGCGGTCTCCTGCGCATCGACGACCACGACCGCCTCGCCCTGGTGGCCGAGGCGGCCACCGGGACCGGGACCTGGGAGCCGGTCGGCATCGCCCGGCTGGTCCGCACCGCCGCCCGCGAGGCGGAGCTGGCCGTCGCGGTGGTCGACGCCTGGCAGCGGCGGGGGGTCGGCCGTGTCCTGCTGACCGCCCTGCGGGTCGCGGCCCGCGCGCGAGGCGTCGACCGGCTCGTCGCGTACGTCCTCGCCGAGAACGCGGCCGCCCGGGAACTGATCGCGCAGACGTTCCCGCTGTGCACCACCCGCCGCGACGGCGCGGTGGTGGTCATGACCTGCCACCTCACCGACGACCTCACGCTCACCGTCGACGACCTCGTGGCGTGAGCCGGGCATGGGTCAGGGGCGTGAGTCAGGAGGAGAAGGCGTCGGCGTACTCCGCGGACGCCGGTACCTCGGCGATCACGTCGACGAGGACGCCCGCGGGGTCGGCGACGATGAAGTGGCGCTGGCCGAAGTCCTCGGTGCGCAGGTCGAGCTCCGGGCGCAGGCCGCCGCGGGTGACGAGGCGCGTGTACTCGGCGTCGACGTCGTCGACCTCGACGTTGAGCAGCAGCCCGCGTGCCGGGGTGCGGGAGCCCGCCGGCACGGTCGGGTGGTCGGCGGCGACGAAGGCCAGCTCGAAGCCGCGGGGGCCGGGGCGGCGCAGGCTGACGTACCAGTCGACGGCAAAGGTCGTCTCGAAGCCGAAGTGCTCGACCCAGAAGCGGCGTGAGGCCTCGACGTCGGTGACGGCGAGGACGGGGTAGAAGCCGGTCGGTTCCATGGCGGCGTTCCTTTCGCGTACCGTCGGTACGCGAAATACTGGCTCACGTACCGCTGGTACGTCAAGGAGGTGCCGTGGCCGGGGTGCGGGAAGAGCAGCGGGCGCGCACGCGCCGGGCGCTGGTCGAGCGGGCGCGGGCGCTGTTCGCCACGCGGGGCTACGCCGACGTGGGGCTCGCCGAGATCGTCGCCGCGGCGGGCGTCACCAAGGGCGCGCTGTACCACCAGTTCGAGGGCAAGACCGGCCTGTTCCGGGCGGTGCTGGCCGAGGTCGCGGACGAGGTCGCCGGCGCCGTGGTGGCCGCCGCGGAGGCCCACGACGACCCGTGGGCCCAGCTCCTCGCCGGGTGCCGGGCGTTCCTCGTCGCGAGCACCGACCCGGCCGTGGCCCGGATCGCGCTCGTCGACGGGCCGGCCGTGCTGGGCTGGGCGCAGTGGCGCGCGCTCGACGAGGCCACGTCGGGGCGCCACCTCGTCGAGGCGCTCGAGACGCTCGTCGCGCACGGGGTGCTCTCGCCGCGTCCGGTCGCGCCGCTGGCGCACCTGCTGGGCGGGGCGATGAACGAGGCGGCGCTCTGGCTGGCCGGCACCGCCGAGGCCGAGCGCCCGGCCGCCCTCGAGACCGTGTGGGGTGAGCTCGCGGCACTGCTCGACGCACTGCGCTGAACCCCGAGGGCGTGCCGGTGGGTCGCGTGCACGGCGTCACGGCCCCGCACGCCGATCGGTCCGTACCATCGGTCACCAGCGCGACCACCAGCGCAGCCGTCGACGTCCGCACCCGGAGGGACACCGTGACCGAGTCCGCCACCACCACCGGCACCGGAGGGGTCAAGCGTGGCCTCGCGGACATGCTCAAGGGCGGTGTGATCATGGACGTGGTCACGCCCGAGCAGGCGAGGATCGCCGAGGACGCCGGGGCGGTGGCCGTCATGGCCCTCGAGCGCGTGCCCGCCGACATCCGCGCCGACGGGGGCGTCGCCCGGATGTCCGATCCCGACATGGTCCGCGGCATCATCGACGCCGTCTCGATCCCGGTGATGGCCAAGGCCCGCATCGGCCACTTCGTCGAGGCGCAGGTGCTGCAGTCGCTCGGCGTCGACTACGTCGACGAGTCCGAGGTGCTCACCCCGGCCGACGAGGCCCACCACATCGACAAGTGGGCGTTCACCGTCCCGTTCGTCTGCGGGGCGACCAACCTCGGCGAGGCCCTGCGGCGCATCGGCGAGGGCGCGGCGATGATCCGCTCCAAGGGCGAGGCGGGCACCGGCAACGTCGTCGAGGCCACGCGGCACATGCGGGCGATCCGCTCGGAGATCCGGGCGCTGTCGCGGATGGACGCGCAGGAGCTCTACGCCGCGGCCAAGGAGCTGCGCGCGCCGGTGGCGCTGGTGCAGGAGGTCGCCGCGTCCGGGCGGCTGCCGGTGGTGCTGTTCACCGCGGGCGGCATCGCGACCCCGGCCGACGCGGCGATGATGATGCAGCTCGGCGCCGAGGGCGTGTTCGTGGGCTCGGGCATCTTCAAGTCCGGCGACCCCGCCCGGCGCGCCGAGGCGATCGTGCGCGCCACCACCTTCCACGACGACCCCGACGTGATCGCCAAGGTCTCGGCGGGCCTCGGCGAGGCGATGGTCGGGCGCACGACCAGCGACATGCCCGAGCACGAGCGGCTGGCCACGCGAGGCTGGTGAGTCGGCGGTGACGGCACGGTCGCGCATGGGACGATCCCGGCGATGACCACCCCGCACGGCGCTCCCCGTCGGCGGGTCGACCTGCGCCCCACGGACGGGTCCGGCCCCGCCGACCCCGAGGCGCGCACCGAGACCCTCCGCGCGGTCGAGCCCGAGCCGGTGCCCGCCCCGCCCCGTCGTGCCCCGCGCGCCCGGCGCGACGAGCAACCGGTCGAGGAGCCGGTCGAGGAGCCGACGCAGCGCAACGGTATGGGCACGCCGGCGCTAGTGCTCGGGCTGCTCGCGGTCGCCACCTCGTGGACCGGCTGGGCCGGGGTGGTGCTCGGCCTGCCCGCGGTGGTCGCGGGCTTCCTGGGCGCGCGCCGTGCGTTCCGCAACCTGGCCACCGACGGCGCGGCGTCGCTGGGCGGCTTCGTCACCGGGCTCGCCGGTCTCGTCGTGGGCGCGGTGATGGTGTGGCCGACGCTCTTCGGCACCGGCGGGTTCGGCGACGGGCTGACCCTCGACCAGTGCATGGCGCAGTCCACGACGGCCCGCGAGATGCACATGTGCAAGTCCCAGCACCTCGCCGAGTTCAACCAGCGCTACCCGAACGCCGCGGAGTAGCGGCCCCTGGCACGATCGGCGCCATGACCTCAGCGACCCCGGGCGCCTCGTCGCGCGAACGCGAGGGCCTGGGCACGCTCGCGCTCGCGGCGGGCCTGCTCGCCGTCGGGACGTGCTGGCTCGGCTGGCCGGGCATCGTGCTCGGTCTCGTGGCGCTTGTCGTCGGGTTCGTCGGGGCCCGCCGCGCGTTCCACGACCCTCACCGCAACGGCGCGGCCGCGCTCGGTGGCTTCGTGCTCGGGCTGGCGGGCGTCGTGATCGGCGCCTGGCTCGTCGTACCCGGGCTGCTCGGGATCGGCACGTTCGGCGAGGGGCTCACCCTCGATGAGTGCATGGCCCAGGCCCAGGGCCAGCAGGAGGAGCGCATGTGCGCCTCCCAGCACCTCGACGAGTACCGCGCCCGCTACGGCGACCCGGGCGGCAGCGGGGGATGACCGGCGGATAGACGCCGCCCCGATCGGTGACCCTCCGCCGTACCCCACCGGAGGAGGTCCCGTGAGCGGGCACCAGCAGGAGCACCCCGGCTCCGAGCAGCAGATGACGCCGCCGACCGACTGCGGCGAGGAGAGCTACCGCGGCTCCGGCCGTCTCGAGGGCAAGGTCGCGCTGATCACCGGCGCCGACAGCGGCATCGGCAGGGCGGTGGCGATCGCGTTCGCCCGCGAGGGCGCCGACGTCGCGTTCGGGCACCTGCCGGTCGAGGAGGACGACGGTCGCGAGGTCGAGCGTCTCGTCACCGGGGCGGGGCGTCGCGCGCTGCGCGTCCCGGGCGACCTCGCCGACCCGCAGGCCTGCCGGGACCTCGTGGCCCGCACGCTCGAGGAGTTCGGCCGGCTCGACGTGCTGGTGAACAACGCCGCGTTCCAGATGGTGCGTGAGCGCCTCGAGGACGTCCCCGACGAGGAGTGGGACCACACGATCGCCGTCAACCTCGATGCGATGTTCCACATCACCAAGGCCGCGTTGCCGCACCTCGAGGCCGGAGCGTCGATCATCAACACGACCTCGGTGAACTCCGACAACCCGCCGCCCGGACTGATCGCCTACGACACCACCAAGGCGGGGATCGCGAACTTCACCGCCGCGCTGGCGCGGCAGTACGGCGACCGCGGCATCCGCGCCAACAGCGTCGCCCCCGGGCCGATCTGGACCCCGCTCATCCCGGCGACGATGCCGCCCGAGGCGGTCGAGGCGTTCGGCACCGACACCCCGCTCGGGCGTGCCGGCCAGCCCGTCGAGCTCGCCCCGGTCTACGTCATGCTCGCCTCCGACGAGTCGAGCTACGTCTCGGGTGCCCGGATCGCCGTGACGGGCGGGACCCCGATCCTGTGACCGGCTGGCTCCCGCTGCACCTCACGGCGCCCGTGGCCCCGCACGTCTTCGGGGGCCGGGCGATCGCCGCGCGCCTCGGCCGCGACGACCTGCCGGACGGACGCGTGGCGGAGACGTGGGAGGTCAGCGACGTCGACGGCATGGCCTCGATGGTCGTGTCCGGGGCGTGGGCCGGGAGGTCGCTGCGGTGGCTGGCGACCGAGCACCCCGAGGAGGTCGTCGGACGGGGGTGGCGGGGCGAGGCCTTCCCGGTGCTGACGAAGTTCATCGACGCCGCCGGGATGCTGCCGGTGCACCTGCACGCCGACGACGCCACGGCGCAGCGCCTGGAGGGCACCTCCACCGGGAAGACCGAGGCGTGGCACGTGCTCGACGCCGCGCCCGGCGCCACCGCGCTGTGCGGCACGGTCGAGGGCGTCGACGCCGCGGAGCTGCGGTCGGCGCTGCTGGCCGGGGACTTCGACGCCGTCCTGCGCCGCCTCCCCGTCCGGCCCGGCGAGACGATCTACGTGCCCGCCGGGACCCTGCACAGCTTCGGGCCGGACACGCTGGTCTACGAGATCGAGCAGACCTCCGACGTCCAGCAGCACGCGATGCCGTGGCGGATGGAGGACGGCTCGTCGATCCCGCGCGACGAGCAGGAGGCCAACATCGAGGCCCTGCTGGCCGAGTGGGACCCCGCGCCGCGCCCGGAGTTCAGACCGGGCCTGGTGGTGGACGTCGACGACGGCGTCAGCAGGGTCGTGCTCACGGCCGGGCCGTACTTCGCGCTGGAGCGATGGCGGGTGTCCCGGTCGGCACGGCTCGGGGTCGACACGGCCACCGTGCTCTCCAACGTGGGCGCGCCGACGACGCTGCGGGTCGGCGACCACGCCGAGGTGCTGGGGCGGGCGCGCACGGTGCTGCTGCCGGCGGCGGTGGGCGAGGTCGAGCTGGACGGGCCGGCCGACGTGCTGGCCGGCTACCTCCCCGACCTGGAGGCCGACGTGCGCCGGCCGCTGCTGGCGGCGGGCCACGGCGCCGCGGTGATCGCGGCGCTGGGGGAGGGGTTGTCGGGCTGACGCTGCGGCGGAAGTGCTGGTCGGGGCCTTGGTCGACTGGACTGTCGAACACATGTTCGACAGTCGTGGAGGCGGCTCCGGTCGCGCCCGCTGGGCTGTCCTGGTCGCGGTGGGCGCCGGGTCCGGAGCTGGCGGCGGCGTTGGCGGGGTCGGCGCCGGTGGATGTGGTCGATGACGAGGGGTTCGACGCCGCGGA
>NZ_QEKW01000026.1 GCF_003096675.1 Actinomycetospora cinnamomea
ACGTCGCCGGCTGGCAGATCCGACAACCCACCCCCGGCCGGTTCGTCATCCGCACCCGCGCCGGCATCACCCACATCGTCGAGCCCCGCCGCATCACCGAACCCCTCCCATCACCACGCCCCGCGCCCCGCCCCCGACCCCTGCCCCACGACGGCTGGCCCGACGACGACAGCTGGCCCGACGACGACAGCTGGCCCGACGACGAGGGCCGGCCCGACGACGACAGCTGGCCCGACGACGAGGGCCGGCCCGACGACGACCCGGAAGCGGTCGCCGAACCCGTCGGCCGCCCGACGACGACCCGGAAGCGGTCACCGAACCCGTCGGCCGGCCCGCACTCCGACGCGTCACGGTCACACCGACACCGACACCGACACCGACACCGACCGCCGATCTCGACGACCCTCCACCGTTCTGACCACTCCGGGATCGCAGCGCCCGCCCCGCCCGACGTCCGACGCTGCACCGCGACGCACCCGAGCCCCAGAGACCCTGGCCGCTACCCGCTCGCCTCGTTGCGGGACGAAGGAACCCTCGGTGCGGCTGGCCGAGCTCCTTCTTGCTCGGTGCACGAGGGCTTTCTCGCCGCCGACGACGGCGAACAGGGGTTCATCCCTTTCGGTCGGCCCGTGGTCGACTCGGCACCATCACAGGGCCCGGGCTCGATGAGCGATGCAGGACCACCCTGGTCGCCGCCGGCGTGATCGGTGTGGTCAGTGTCGGCTTCCTGACCGAATCCGCGGGCCGCCCTCGCCGGCGCCGCGCCGCCGACGTCCAGCGCCGCCGCCCGCCGCCCCGCTCCGACGACGGGGTGCCACTGGAGCGCCCCGAGGAGTGACCGGGCGGACTCAGGCCGCCTGCGCCGGACGCCGGAGCTCGCTGCGCCGCACACGGCCGAACAGGCGGGGATCGGCCATCGCGAAGACGCCCGTCGTGACGCCGTCGGGGTCGACGTAGCGCGCCACGAACCTTCCCCCGTCCGGCTCGCCGTCGAGCACGTCGACCCGGTCTTGCGCCGACGGGTGCCCGGCGAGCTGCAGCATCCGCCCGTACTGCTCGGACCACACGTAGCCGCTGGGCCGGAAGGTGTCCCCCGAGACGCCCGCGAGCAGGTTGCCCGCCGCGACGGTCGCCTGCTCGCCGGCGCTGGTCCAGTGCTCGTGGCGACGGGCGCCGACGGCGCCCGTCCAGCGGGCGACGTCGCCGACCGCGACGACGGTGGGCAGGTCGGTCACCATGCCGGCGTCGGTGCGGACCCCGTCGTCGAGCGCCAGTCCGGAGCCCTCGAGCCACTCGGTGTTGGGCGTGATGCCGATCCCCACGACCACGACGTCCGCCGGGACCGCGGTGCCGTCGCCGAGCTCGACCCCGACCACGCGCCGGGGGCCACCGGCGGTCGGGACGGTCGCGAGGCCGGACACGGCGACGCTGGGCCGCAGGTCCGTCCCGTGCTCGGCGTGGAGGGCGACGCAGCTGCGGGCGATGCGGGGACCCAGGACGGGCGCCAGCGGCAGCGGCAGGCCGTCGAGGACGGTGACGTCGAGCCCCATCGCGCGGCAGGTGGAGGCGACCTCGGCCCCGATGAACCCCCCGCCGACGACGGCGACCCGCGGCGAGCCGTCCCGCAGCGCCCGCCGGAGCGCGAGCGCGTCGTCGAGGGTCCGGAGCACGTGCACGCCCTCGACACCCTCGCTGCCCGGCAGCCGGCGGGCCCGGCCTCCCGTCGCGACGACGACACCGTCGGTGGCGACCCCGGAGCCGTCGGCGAGCACCACGCGCGCACCCGCCGGGTCGAGGCGCGCGGCCGTCACGCCGAGCCGCATGTCCAGCTCGAGGTCGGCCTCCTCGTCGGCGTCCAGCAGGGCGATCGCGTCCTCGTCGAGGCTGCCGTCCAGGAATGCCTTCGACAGCGGCGGGCGGTCGTAGGGCCGGCGCGCGTCGTCGCCGACGAGGACCAGCCGGCCGTCGTAGCCGGCGGCGCGCAGGGCCTCGGCGGACCGGATCCCCGCCACCGACGCGCCGACGATGGTGATGGTCTTCAAGAGCGGCCTCCTCGAGGGCCTGCGTGCCGGCGCGGTCGTCGGACGCGCGCGGCGTCGCGCGCGTCGGGAGGACGGACCGGTGGGACGGCGCCCCGCGAGCTGGAGCGCGCCGTTGCGCAATGAACAACAAGGTGTGCCATGCGCAACTCAAGACGGTGCGAGAGACACGGTCGCTTGTCAAGCCCCGTCCACGTGGACCCGTGTCGACCGCCCGGACGGTCCGACCTGCGAGCTCCCTTGACACGCGAGCAGGTCGTGCCGGACCGTGGCGTTGCGCATGACGAACCGTGTTTCTCTCTGCGCAACTCAACGCCGAGCGCCCACCGCAGCACCCGTCGAGGAGCCCGGACATGACCACCGGAGAGATCGCACCGGCCATCGCGACGCCACCGCTGCCGACCAGCCTGCGGGAGACGCTCCCGGGCCGGTACTACACCGATCCCACGATCTTCGCGGCCGAGCAGGCGCTCATCTTCGAGACCGGCTGGTTCTGCGCGGTCCTCACCGCCGACATCCCGCGGGCCGGGGACTTCGAGACGGTGCAGATCGGCCGCGAGAGCGTCGTCGTCGCCCGCGGGCGCGACGGGGCGGTGAACGCCTACCTCAACGTGTGCCGTCACCGCGGTGCCCGGATCTGCACGGAGGAGAAGGGCGCCGTGCGCCGTTCCTTCCAGTGCCCGTACCACGCCTGGACCTACGGCCTCGACGGCGCGCTGATCGCCGCCCCGAACCTCGGCGAGATGCCCGACGTCGACAAGGCCTCCTTCGGCCTGCACCGCGTGCACGTGCGGGAGTGGCTCGGGTACGCGTGGCTCTGCCTCGCCGGGGAGCCACCGTCGTTCGAGGACACGGTGATCGCCGACGTCACCGCCCGCCTGGGCTCACCGAACGTGATCGTCGGCTACCAGGTGGCCGATCTGGAGCTGGGCCGGCGCATCTCCTACGACGTGAAGGCGAACTGGAAGCAGATCGTCGAGAACTTCATGGAGTGCTACCACTGCGCGACGATCCACCCGGAGCTGACCGAGGTCCTGCCGGAGTTCGCCAACGGGCTCGCGGCGCAGTACTTCGTCGGGCACGGGGCGGAGTTCGGCGAGGACGTCCGCGGGTTCACCGTCGACGGGTCCGAGGGCCTCGCGCGCATCCCGGGGGTGGCCGAGGGCCAGGACCGGCGCTACTACGCGATCACGGTACGCCCGCAGGTCTTCGTCAACCTGGTGCCCGACCACGTCGTCCTCCACCGCATGTTCCCGCTGACCGCCGGGCGCACCCTCGTGCGCTGCGACTGGCTCTACCTGCCCGAGGTGGTGGCGGGGGGTGCGGACATCGACCGGTCGGTGGAGCTCTTCCACCGCGTCAACCAGCAGGACTTCGACGCCTGCGAGCGCTGCCAGGTGTCGATGGACTCCCGCTCGTACGCCCGCGGCGGCGTCCTCGTGCCCAGCGAGCACCACATCGCCGAGTTCCACGACTGGGTGCGGCAGAAGATCGACTGACCGGTTCCCGGCACCCACCCACGAACACGCAGGAGAGAGCACGATGTCCATCACCCCCGAGGACCGGGACCCCTCCGGCACCGACGCGCCCGCGGCCCGCTACCGCGACGCCTTCGCCGTGGCCGACGAACTGGCGGTCCACGGCAGCGACTGCGTCTGCCCGCCTTGCGCGGGGCGGCTTCCCGCCCTGCTCACCGAGCTCGCCCGCGCCATCGAGAAGGACGCCGGCGACTGACCGGTCGCCGGTCCTCCCCCGGTTCCGGGCGCCCGTCCCGCCATGGTCGAGGATGCGGGCCGCCCCGAGCCCCCACACCGTCAGGTCACCCATGAGCACGTCGGGCAAGGACGCCGCGGAGAAGACGTCGGCGGTCCAGTCGGTCGATCGCGCGATCACGATCCTGGAGATCGCGGCCGCCCGCGGCGAGGTCGGCATCACCGAGGTCGCCGACGAGCTCGACGTGCACAAGTCCACGGCGTCACGCCTCGTCGCCGCGCTCCAGCAGCGTCACCTGCTCGAGCAGCGCAGTGAGCGCGGGAAGTACGCCCTGAGCTACGGCATCGTCCGCCTCGCCGCGGCGACGACGGGCCGCCTCGACGTCGCGCGCCTGGGGCAGCCGGTGTGTCAGCGCCTGGCGGAGAGCCTGGGCGAGACCGTCAACATCGCCGTGACCGACGGCGAGGTGGGCATCACGGTCGCGCAGGAGTACGGCACGGCCACCATCACCTCCCAGAACTGGGTGGGACGACGGAGCCCGCTGCACGCCACCTCCGCGGGCAAGGTCCTGCTCGCCTGGATGCCCGAGGACGAGCGCCGACCGGTCCTGCGCCGGCGCCTCACGCGGTACACCGACGACACCATCACCGGGACCGCCGCGCTGCGTGCCGAGCTGGCGCGGGTCCTCGACGAGGGCCACGCCCGCTCGTTCGAGGAGCTCGAGGTGGGGATGCACGCCGTCGCCGTCCCGGTCTTCTCCGCCGACGGCACCGTCGGCGCCGCGCTCTCGGCCACGGGCCCCGCCTACCGGCTCGCCCGCCGCCGCGCCCGGGCCATCGTCGGCGACCTGCGCGAGGGCGCGGCGGAGCTGTCGGCCAAGCTCGGCTTCCGGGCGGAGTGAGATCCCGTCAGCACTCGACCACGGTGAGGGCGAGCCCGCCGCGGGCCGTCTCCTTGTACTTGACCTTCATGTCGGCCCCCGTCTCGCGCATCGTCCTGATCGCCGCGTCGAGCGAGACGTGGTGCGTGCCGTCGCCCTGCACCGCCATCCGGGCGGCGGTGATCGCCTTGACCGACGCCACCGCGTTGCGCTCGATGCAGGGGATCTGCACGAGCCCGCCCACGGGGTCGCAGGTCAGCCCCAGGTTGTGCTCGATGCCGATCTCGGCGGCGTTCTCGACCTGCTCGGGCGAGCCGCCGAGCAGCTCGGCGAACCCGGCGGCGGCCATCGAGCACGCAGAGCCGACCTCACCCTGGCACCCGACCTCCGCGCCCGAGATCGACGCGTTCCGCTTGAACAGCAGGCCCACCGCGCCGGCGGTGAGCAGGAAGCGCGCCGCGGCGTCGTCGTCGAACCCGGGCAGCGACCGCGCCGCGTGGTGCAGCACCGCGGGCACGATCCCCGCCGCCCCGTTGGTGGGCGCGGTGACGACCCGGCCGCCCGCGGCGTTCTCCTCGTTGACCGCCAGCGCGTCCAGCGTCACCCGGTCCATGTCGGTCGCGCCGGCGTCGGTGTCCAGCCGCCGCCGCAGGTCGGGCGCACGGCGGCGGACCCGCAGACCGCCGGGCAGCACACCCTCGGTGGAACATCCCCGCGCGACGCACTGCCGCATCACCGACCACAGGTGCAGCAGGCCTGCGCGGGTCTCGCGCTCGGGCCGCCACGCGGCCTCGTTGGCGAGCACGACGTCGCTGACGCGCAGCCCGTGGCGCCGGGCGATCGCGACGAGCTCGTCGCCGGTACCGAAGGGATGGGGCACGGGCGTCGCGTCCTCGCGCAGCACGGGGCCGCCCGCCTCGTCCTCGTCGAGGACGAACCCGCCGCCGACCGAGTAGTACTCGCGGCGCTCCACCGTCCGGCCGCCGGCGTCGCGGGCGGTGAACACCATCCCGTTGCTGTGGAAGGGCAGCCGCTTCGTCCGGTGGAGCACGACGTCCTCGTCGACGGCGAAGGCGATGGGATGCTTGCCCGCGAGGGCGATCCGCCCCTCGGCGCGGGCCGCCGCCACCAGCGGCCCGGCCTGGACCGGATCGACCAGGTGGGGCTCCTCGCCGCAGAGCCCGAGGACCACGGCACCGACGCTGCCGTGCCCGTACCCGGTCGCCCCCAGCGAGCCGAACAACTCGCACCGCACCGAGGCGACACGGTGGATCCGGGCGGTGTCGTGCAGCCGGGAGACGAAGAGGAACGCCGCCCGCATCGGCCCCACGGTGTGCGAGCTGGACGGTCCGATCCCGACCTTGAACAGGTCGAACACGGAGATGGCCATGGGCACCCCCAGGGGCGCGTCGGCGAAGGTTGATGTTGTACTAGTATATCAATAGTGGTGGGATGGGAGAAGTCCCGTCCTGTCTGTTGTAGGCTCTGATCATGACGGTTCTCCCGGACGAGCAGCAGGACGGCCCTCCGCTGTCGCTGTCCGAGCGCGCCTACCAGGCGATCCAGGACAAGCTGATCATGCTGGAGATCCCGCCGATGGCGCCCATCGACGAGGTCGCGCTGGTGGAGTCGCTCGGGGTGGGACGCACGCCCGTCCGCGAGGCCCTCAAGCGCCTCGAGGTCGACCGGCTGGTCGTCTCCTACGCCCGGCGCGGCACGTTCGCCACGGCCGTCGACATCACCGACCTCGCCTACATCTCCGACATCCGGGTGCACCTCGAGCCGCTGGCCGCGCGTCGTGCCGCCGAGGGCGCCGGGCCCGCGGTCCGCGAGGACCTGGTCGAGCTGGCCGACGCCACCGAGTCGCTCGACGTCCCCCGCCTGAGCCGCGAGGAGCTGATGCGCTGGGACATGCGGGTGCACCGCGCGATCTACCACGCGGCCGGCAACCCGCACCTCGAGGACACCCTCGTGCGCTACGACAACCTCGCCACACGGATCTTCTGCCTGTTCCTCGACCGGATGACCGACTTCGTCTCCCACGTCGAGGAGCACGCGGGGCTGCTGCGGACGATCGCCGACGGCGAGGCCGACGCCGCCGCCCGGCGCGCGCGTCAGCACGTCCAGGGCTTCGAGAAGGCGATCCGCGCCGTCATCTGACGTGCGTGATCTTCTGAGCTATAGCTCAGAAGATCACGCACGTAGGACGTCAGCGCAGGACCTGCTCGCGCACCACGGCGGTGACCTTGGCGGCGCGCAGGACGACGTCGTCGACGGGGTCGAGCGCCACGAGGAGCTCCTCGCGGGCCCCGGGGTCGGTGACGGCGGCGAGGCCGATCTCGACGTCGACGCGGGCGGTGCCCACGGCCGCGCGCAACGCCTCGGCGGCCGCCGCGACCTCGGGGAGGACCGCCCGGGCCGCCGTCCGGTCGGCGAGCGGGCGCAAGGTCTCGAGCAGGCGCAGGGCCCGCTCGGCCACCTCGAGGACGCGCACCGCCACCCGGGCGGTCTCCACCGACGCCGCGCCGTCGGGGCCGTGGCCGCCACCGTCGCCCACGAGCCGCACCGCGGTCGCGCACAGCTCGTCGGCGACGCGCGCGGGCTCGTCCCCGTCGCGGGACCTCGCCACCCTCGCCACCAGGGCGGCGCCGAGGCCGGCGTGCAGGGCGGCGTGCCGGACACCGACCCCGCCGCCCGGCCCGGCGTCCGGGGACCTGAGGGCTTCCAGGAGCTGCTCGACCGACTCGCTGCGCACGGCGGCACCTCTCTCCGGGTGGGCGCGGCGGGTCACCGGTGGACGCCGGTCAGCGCCGGATCCGCGCCATCTCGGGGTCGACGAGCGGCTCGCTCGCGACCGTCGCGCGGACGGGGTGCCCGAAGTACTGCACGTCCACCGCGGTCCCGACCCCCATCCCGGCGGGGAGCCAGGCGTAGGCGATCGGCCGTCCGATCGTGTGCCCGAACGCCGCCGAGGTGACGTGGCCGGCGGGGACGCCGTCGACCAGGACCGGCTCGTCGCCGAGCAGGACGGTGCGCCCGTCGTCGACGGTCAGGCAGGTCAGCGAGCGGGTCGGGGCGCCCGCGTCGGTCACCGCCGCCCGTCCGACGAACTCCCCCTTGGTCGCCGGCCGGACCGCGAAGCCCAGGCCGGCCTCCGCCGGGGTGTGCTCGCTGGTCATGTCGGTGCCCCAGCTGCGGTAGCCCTTCTCCAGGCGCAGGCTGTTGAAGGCCTCCCGGCCGGCCGCGACCGCGCCGAGCGGCTGCCCCGCCCGCCACAGCACGTCCCAGAGCCGCTGCCCGTACTCCGCGCTGGTGTAGATCTCCCAGCCGAGCTCGCCGACGTAGGACAGGCGCATCACCGTCACCGGGATGCCGCCGATCTCCGCGCGGGTGCACCGGAAGTACCTCAGGCCCTCGTGGGAGAGGTCCGCGCCGGTGAGGGGCGCGACGAGGTCCCGCGCGAGCGGCCCCCACACCCCGATGCAGCAGGTGCCGCCGGTGATGTCGCGGACCGCGACGTCCCCCGTCCCCGCCGCCGCCCGCCGCAGGAGGTCGAGGTCGAGGTTGCCGCCCGCGCCGACCTGGAAGAGGTCGCGCTCGAGCCGGGCGACGGTCAGGTCGCTGCGGATGCCGCCGGCCTCGTCGAGAGCGAGCGTGTAGGTCACCGACCCGACCGACTTGTCCATCCTCCCGGTGGTCAGGCGGTCGAGCAGGCCGACGGCCCCGGGCCCGGACACCTCGATCCGCTTCAGCGGCGTCATGTCGTAGAGGGCCACCGCGGTGCGCGTCCGCCACGCCTCCGCCGCGGCGATCGGCGAGCTGTACCGGGCGGCCCACAGGTCCCGTGACGGCGGCCGCCACGCCGGCGGCAGGTCCGCCACGAGCGGCGCGTTGGCCTCGAACCACTGCGGCCGCTCCCAGCCGTGGGCCTCCCCGAACACCGCGCCGAGCTCGACCTGGCACGCGTGGAAGGGGCTCGTGCGCACGTCCCGCGGCGAGCTGCGCGGCTGCCGCGGGTGCACGACGTCGTAGATCTCGACGAAGTTCTGCTGCGAGGTCTCCGCGACGTAGTCGTCGGCGAGCTGGAACTCCTCGAAGCGGTGCACCGAGCAGCCGTGCAGGTCGGTCTCGCTGCGTCCGTCGACGAGGAGCTGGGCGACGCTGCGGGCGACGCCGGCGGAGTGGGTGACCCACACGGCCTCGGCGATCCAGAAGCCCGCCACGTCGGCCGACTCGCCGATCAGGGGGCCGCCGTCGGGGGTGAACGAGAAGATGCCGTTGAACCCCGTGTCGATCTTGGTGTCGTCCAGCGAGGGCAGCAGCAGGCGGCTCTGCTCCCACGAGGGCGCGAAGTCCTCCTCGGTGAACGGCAGCATCGAGGGCTGCCGCGCGGCGCTCACGTCGCGGTCGTCGACCTCGGGCAGCTCGTCGAGCGAGACCGGCATGGGGCGGTGGGCGTAGGAGCCGATGCCGATGCGGTCGTGGTGCTCGCGGAAGTACAGGTCCTGATCCTGGTGGCGCAGGATCGGCAGGCGCGCCTCGACGTTCTCGTCGACCTGGCCGACGAGCTGCGGCACCTGGCCGGTGACCACGTACTGGTGGGCCAGCGGCAGCAGCGGGACCCGCATCCCGACCATGTCGCCGATCACCCGCCCCCAGAACCCGGCGCAGGAGACGACGACGTCCGCGGGCACCTCGCCCCGGTCGGTCTGCACGCCGGTCACCCGTCCGCCCTGCTGGGCGACGCCGGTGACCCGCGTCGACCCGCGGAACACCGCGCCCCGCGCCTGCGCCCGCCGGATGAGCGCGGTGACCGCCCGCGCGGCCTTCGCCAGCCCGTCGGTGGGGGTGTGCAGACCGCCGAGCACCTGCGACGGGTCGATCAGCGGGTGGAGCCGGACGCACTCGTCGACGTCGACGACCTCGGCGGGGATCCCGCGCGAGAGCGCCCACCCGTGCTTGCGGTGCAGATCCGCGAGCCGCTCGGGGGTGGTGGCGACCTCGAGGCCGCCGAGCTGGTGGAAGCACGGGGCCCCGTCGACCTCGAGGGAGAGGAGCTTGTCGACGGTGTAGGAGGCGAAGGCGCTCATCGTCCGGGACGCGTTGGTCTGGAAGACGAGGCCGGGAGCGTGGGAGGTCGAGCCGCCGGTGAGGGGCAGCGGGCCCTGGTCGAGGACGGTGACGTCGGTCCAGCCGCGCTCGGTGAGCTCGTCGGCGAGGTTCGCGCCGACGATCCCTGCTCCGATGACGACGACGCGGGGGGTGGTGCTCATGGCGTGCCTCTCGAGGGCTGGGGGCGGAGCCCGGGCTGGGGCTGGGGCTCGGGCCGGAACCCGGGCCGGAACCCGGGCCGGAACTCGGTGGCGGCATCGACGAGCCAGTCGGCGACGTAGCCGGCGAAGGAGGTGCGGACGAGGAGCTGGAGGTCGTCGATCTCGTGCGCGACGAGGAGCACCGCGGCCTGGCCGAGCAGCGTCTGGGCGCAGCGGCCGTGCGGGAACGACGCGGGGCGCAGGTCGATCGCGCAGCCGGAGGACAGCAGCTCCCGGGCGGCCGGGCCGCGCACCCGCAGGGTGGTGCGCTGGGCGGACACGTCGACGGCCGTGCCGCCGTGGGCGGCGGCGGCCTCGTCGACGTGGAACTCCCAGTCCTCGGCCCGGGCGACGGCGTCGGTCAGCAGCCACTCGTCGGGCCCGAGCCGCAGCGCGACCCCGGCCGGGAGTGCGGTCCAGGAGTCGGGACGCGCCGGCAGCGGGCCGCCGACCGCGGCCGCCACGGCGGCGGGGCCGTCGCCCCGGGGGTCGACCCGGAGGTCCACCGCAGCGACGGGGTTCTCGAGCTCGAGGGACAGCACGCCCGTGAGCTCGTCGGAGAGCGCCGTGAGCGTGGTGCGCCGGCTCGCGAGCGGGTGGGCGGGGGCGAGGGTGCGGTCAGCCATCGCGGCGGGCTCCTTCCGGGTCGACGAGCACCGACGCGCCGATGCGGGCGGGGACCAGCTCGCCGTCGACGGGCACGTGCACGACCTCGCCGAGGCGGTCGCGGCCGCCCTTCACGAGGGCCAGCGCGAACGGCCGGGCGAGCTCGGCGCTGTGGTAGCTGGACGTGACGTGCCCGAGCATCGGGACCGGCGGCGGGGGCAGCCGGCCGCCGTCGCAGAAGCCCACGATCTGCGAGCCCTCGGGCAGCTTCGTGGTGGCGTCGGTGGGCAGCAGCGACACGAGCTGCTTGCGCAGCGGGTTGCGGTTCTCCGCCCGCGCGAAGGAGCGCCGGCCGATGAAGTCGGGCTTCGTCGAGGACACCGCCCAGGCCATGCCGAGGTCGTGCGGGGAGACGGTGCCGTCGGTGTCCTGCCCGATGATCGGGTAGCCCTTCTCGGCGCGCAGGACGTGCATGGTCTCGGTGCCGTAGGGCGTGATGCCGTGCGGCCCGCCGGCCGCGAGCAGCCGTTCCCACACCGCGGGGGCGTACCAGGACGAGACGCTGACCTCGTAGGCGAGCTCGCCGGAGAACGAGATCCGCGCGAGGCGCACGGGCACCCCGCCGAGGGTCGTGTCCCGCCAGGTCATGAAGCCGAAGTCGTTCGAGGTGTCCACGTCGGGGAACACCGCGCCGACCACGTCCCGCGAGCGCGGCCCGGCGACGGCGAGGATCGACCACTGGTCGGTGACCGAGGTCAGCCGGACGCGCAGGTCGGTCCACTCCGTCTGGAGCCACTCCTCCATCCGGTCGAGGACCGCCGCCGCGTTGCCGGTGGTGGTCGTGACCAGGAAGCGGTCGTCGGCGAGGCGCAGCACCGTGCCGTCGTCGACGACCATGCCGTCGTTGCCGCACATGACCCCGTAGCGCACGCGCCCGACCTTCAGGCTGCTGATCATGTTCGTGTACAGCCGGTCGAGGAACACGGCGGCGTCGGGGCCGCGCACGTCGATCTTGCCGAGGGTGGAGGCGTCCATGATGCCGACGGACGTGCGTACCGCCGCGCACTCGCGCAGCACCGCGGCGGTCATGTCCTCCCCGGCGCGGGGGTAGTGGCGGGCGCGCTTCCACTGCCCGACGTCCTCGAACACCGCGTCCGCGGCCACGTGCCAGGCGTGCAGCGGGGTGGTGCGCACCGGGTCGAACAGGTCGCCGCGCTCGCGGCCGGCCAGGGCGGCGAAGGCGACCGGGGTGTAGGGCGGGCGGAAGGTCGTGGTCCCGAGCTCCCCGATCGGCACGCCGAGCAGCTCGGCGGTGATCCCCGAGGCGATGATCCCGGACGTCTTTCCCTGGTCGTGGGCGGTGCCGATGGTGGTGTAGCGCTTGACGTGCTCCACCGAGTGCATCCCCGCCCGCACGGCCCGCGCGATGTCGGCGACCGTGGCGTCGCGCTGGACGTCGACGAACTGCCGGGACGGGTCGCCCGCCGTGCGCCAGAGCACCAGCGTCGGCTCCGGGTCCTCCTCGGCAGGCGCCCAGGGCGCGTCGTCCCCGCCGGCCTCCCGCAGGACGTCGGTCAGCGCGAAGGTGCCGTTGGCGGCCCCGACGACGTCGACACCGGGCAGCGGCGCGGCGGGACGGAAGGCACCCAGCGCCGGGTCGTAGGCCAGGCGGCCGCCGACGTGGCCGAACAGGTGCGCGGTGGGGTTCCAGCCGCCGCTGAGCAGCAGCAGGTCGCAGCGGACCTCGCGGCGCTCCTCCCCCACCAGCGCGGCGGTCACGTGGTCCTCGCCCCGCGTGCCGTGCACGAGCGTGCCGGTCTCGACCGGGATCCCACGCTCCTCGCAGCGTCGCCGCCCCGCCCGAGGCGCCCGCTCGCGCGCGTCGACGACACGAACGCTCGCGCCGGCGTCGGCGAGGTCGACCGCGGCGGCGTAGGCCGCGTCGTCGCTGGTGAACACGACGACCTCGCGGCCGGCCAGGACCCCGTGGCGGTGCAGGAGGTCGCGCGCCGCGGACGCGAGCAGGACCCCCGGCCGGTCGCCGTCCTCGATGACGATCGGCCGCTCGATCGCTCCGGCGGCGACGACGACGCGCGCGGCCCGGATGCGGTGCACGCGCTGGCGGGACGCGCCCCGGGCGCGGCGCTCGAGAGCGAGGACGAACCCGTCGTCGAAGTGGCCGAACGCCGTGGTGCGCTGCAGGTGCGTCACCTGCGGGTGGGCGGCCAGCTCGGCGACGACGTCGTCGACGAACGCGAGGGAGGGCCGGCCGTCGATGGTCTCGGTGCCGGTCAACGTGCCGCCGGCGCTCGGGCGGTCGTCGACGAGGACGACGTCCTGCCCGGCGCGGGCGGCGGCGCGGGCGGCGGTGAGGCCGGCCGGCCCGGCGCCGACGACCAGCACGTCGCAGTGGTGGTGCCGGCGGTCGTAGCGCGCGAGGTCGGGGACCTCGGAGAGCCGACCCTGCCCGTTGACCCCGCGCACGACGAGCCCGTCGGTGGCCTCGAGGGTGGCCGCGAGCAGCATCGGCTCCGGGAACGGCTCCTCGACCTGGACCAGGCCCGTCGGGTCCTCGGTCCACGCGGCCCCGATGCCGCGGGGGCGCCCGTACTTGACGCTGGTGTTGTGCGGGCGGGTGTCGTGGGCGAGCAGCACCGAGGCGACGGTGTCGCCGGGGTGGCCGGTGTAGGGGACGCCGTCGACGGTGATCGTGACCGTGCGGGTGCGGTCGACGCGGCCGTAGCCGTCGATCCTGCTCACGGGGCCGCCTCTCGGGTGGGGCCGGGCGTGCCGGCGAGGGGGTCGACGGACAGGAAGCGGTGGGTGCGGGTGTCGCGGACGGCGGTGAACCAGCGGCGGCAGCCCACGGTGTGCACCCAGCGCTCGGCGAAGGGGCCCTTCGGGTTGTCCCGGAAGAACACGAAGTGGGCCCACTGCTCGTCGGTCAGCGACGCCGGGTGCTCGGGGTAGGGCACGTGGGCCTGGCCGCCGTAGGAGAACTCGGTCTCCTCGCGGGGCCCGCACCAGGGGCAGGCGATGAGGTGCACGACGACTCCTCGTGGGCTCAGTGGGCGACGGCCGCGGCGCCGTGCTCGTCGACGAGGGCGCCGGTGACGAAGCGGTCGAGGCCGAAGGGCGCGACCAGGGGGTGCGGGCGGCCGTGGGCGACGGTGTCGGCGAACGCCCAGCCGATGCCGGGGGTGGCCTTGAACCCGCCGGTGCCCCAGCCGCAGTTGAGGAAGACGTTCCCGTAGGGCGTGTGCCCGACGATCGGGCTCGCGTCCGGGGTGACGTCGACGACGCCGGCCCAGCTGCGCAGCAGGTGGGCGCGCGCGAACACCGGGAACAGCTCGACGGCCGCGGCCATCTGGCGCTCGATGATGCCGAAGGCGCCGCGCTGGCCGTAGCCGTTGGACGCGTCGACGCCGGCGCCCATGACCAGCTCGCCCTTGTGGGCCTGGGAGACGTACACGTGCACGGCGTTCGACATGACGATCGTCGGGTGCACGGGTTCGAGCAGCTCGGAGACCAGCGCCTGGAGCGGGTGCGACTGCAGCGGGGCGCGCACGCCGAGCATGTCGAGCAGGACCGACGTGTGTCCGGCGGCGCAGAGCGCGACGGTGCCGCAGGCGATGTCGCCCCGGGTCGTGCGGGCACCCGTGACGCGGTCCCCGTCGGTCACGAACCCGGTGACCTCGCAGTTCTCGACGATGTCGATCCCGGCCTCGTCCGCGCGGCGCGCGAAGCCCCACGCCACGTGGTCGTGCTTCGCGATCCCCGCCCGCGGCTGGAACGTCGCGCCCTGCACCGGGTAGCGGATGCCGTCCGAGACGTTGACGATCGGGCAGACCTTCGCCACCTCGTCGGGCCCGAGCCACTCGGCGTCGATCCCGTTGAGCCTGTTGGCCTCGACCCGGCGCACCGAGTCGCGGACGTCCTGCTCGGTGTGGGCCAGGTTGAGCACGCCCCGCTGGCTGAACAGGATCGGGTAGCCGAGGTCGTCCTCGAGGCCCTCCCACAGCTTCAGCGCGTGCTCGTAGATGCCCGCGGACTCGTCCCAGAGGTAGTTCGAGCGGATCAGCGTGGTGTTGCGGGCCATGTTGCCGCCCGCCAGCCAGCCCTTCTCGAGCACGGCCACGTCCGTGATGCCGAGCTTGGCCAGGTAGTGCGCGGTGGCGAGCCCGTGACCGCCGCCGCCGACGATCACGACGTCGTAGGCCTTCTTCGGCTCGGTGTCGCGCCAGAGCTGGTCGGGGTGCTCGGGGAGGTCGGCGCCCGGGGGCCGGGCCGCGGACGCCGTCGGGGTGCTCATGCCTGCAGCTCCGGGTAGAGGGGGTGGCGGTCGGCGAGGGCGGCGGTGCGCCCGGCCAGCGCGTCCAGCTCGGTCTCGGTGACCTCGGGGCGCAGGGCGCGGGCGACGACGTCGGCGACGACGCGGAAGTCGTCGGCCTCGAACCCGCGGGCCGCCAGTGCGGCGGTGCCGATGCGCACGCCGGAGCTGACCATCGGCGGGCGGGGGTCGAACGGGACGGCGTTGCGGTTGACGGTGATGCCGACCCGGTGCAGGCGGTCCTCGGCCTGCTGGCCGTCGAGCTCGGAGTCGCGCAGGTCGACGAGCACCAGGTGCACGTCGGTGCCACCGGAGACGACCCCGATGCCGGGCTCGTCGAGCAGCCGGCCGGCCAGGATGCGGGCTCCGAGGAGGGTGCGCTCCTGGCGCTCGCGGAACGCGGGCTCGCCGGCGAGCTTGAACGCGACCGCCTTCGCCGCGATGACGTGCTCGAGGGGCCCACCCTGCTGGCCGGGGAAGACGCTGGAGTTCAGCTTCTTGGCGAGGTCGCGGGTGCGGCTGAGGATCACCCCGCCGCGGGGGCCGCCCAGGGTCTTGTGCGTGGTCGAGGTGACGACGTGGGCGTGCGGCACCGGCGAGGGGTGCAGCCCCGCGGCCACGAGGCCGGCGAAGTGCGCCATGTCGACCATGAGGTAGGCACCGACCTCGTCGGCGATCCGGCGGAACTCCGCGAAGTCCAGCCGGCGCGGGTAGGCCGACCAGCCGGCGATGATCAGCTTCGGGCGCCGCTCGTGGGCCAGCTGCTCCACCTCGGCCATGTCGACGCGGTGGTCGTCGGCGCGGACGTGGTAGGCCGCGACGTCGTAGAGGCGCCCCGAGAAGTTCAGGTGCATCCCGTGGGTGAGGTGGCCCCCGTGGTCCAGCGCCAGACCGAGGATCGTGTCGCCCGGCGCGAGCAGCGCGGCCATCACGGCGGCGTTGGCCTGGGCTCCGGAGTGCGGCTGGACGTTGGCGTAGCCGGCGTCGAAGAGGGCGGTCAACCGGTCGATCGCGAGCTGCTCGACGACGTCGACGTGCTCGCACCCGCCGTAGTACCGGCGGCGCGGGTAGCCCTCGGCGTACTTGTTGGTCAGGACCGAGCCCTGCGCCTCCATGACGGCCACGGGCGCGAAGTTCTCGCTCGCGATCATCTCGAGGGTCCGGTGCTGCCGGCGGAGCTCGCACTCGACCTGGGCGTACACCTCCGGGTCCGTCGCGGCGAGCGACCGGTCGAGCACACCGGGAGTGCGGGTCGCGGGGGTGGCTGTGATGGACATGCGCGAGCCTCACGTCAACCAACTGATATATCTGACGTCGAGGACTGTAGACACGCGCATCGCGCAGGGTCAAGAATCGTCGCGCCGCCGAACGGGCACGGGGCGGGACGGAGGGCGGGAGATGGCGACAGGGACGACCGGCCCCACCGGGGTCGCGACGGACGACCGGTGGGCGGCGGGGTTCGAGATGGGCCGGCTCGACCAGCAGCTGGCCGCGCGTGTCCTGCGCGACCAGAAGGTGGGCCTGACGATCCGGGCCAGCAACCGCGAGGAGGCCGCCCTCATCGCCGGACGCCACGGCTACGAGCTGCACATCGGGGAGGTCGAGGAGCCCGGGTGCGTGTGGGCCGAGTTCTGGCCGGCACCCCGAGCCGCACCCGAACGCGACCCCGGTGACGAGACCCCGCAGATCGGCAGGGTTTCGTCACCGAGGTCGTGACCCCGGTCGGGCGACGGGCTCGCGCCACCCGACGGTCGGCGCCGGCGGCAGGGGCGTCAGCGGTCGGCGACCCGGTGCACACCCTCCTGCGCCGCGGCGCTGCCCCGGGCGGCGCCGACGCCGAACAGGTGCAGACCGCCGGAGACGAGGACGCCGACCACGCGCCCGGTGATGCGGACGGGGTTGAGCGTCTGGGCGAGGTGGTCCAGCGGCACGGCCGCGGCCTCCGTGTAGGCGTGGATCTGCTGCCCGACGCGGTCGGCGGCGCTCTCGGCCTCGTCACCGACGCTCGCGCCCACGGACGCGGCCCGGTCGGCCCCGGCCACCACCTCCTCGCCGGCCTCGCGCGCGGTCCGGTCCACCCGGGCGGCGGCGCGGCGGCCGGCGGCGCGGGTCTCGCCGGCCACCTCGCGGGCCGTGCCCTCGGCCTCGTCGGCGAGCTGCCCGGCGGTGTCCTGCGCGACGCTCGCCGCGTTCGCGGCCGCGTCCTCGACGCTCTCGCGGGCCGCCTCCACCTGGTTGCCCAGCTCGGACGCGCCGGCGCCGGCGGTGGCGCCCGCCCGGCGTGCCGCGCCGCGGGTGTGGCCCGCGACCTGCTTCGCGGCGCCCGACGCCTCCTGGGCGACGTCCTCGGCCGTGTCGGTGGCCTCGGACGCGGCGGCCTCGGCGGTCCCGCCCGCGTCCTGCACCGCGGCGCGGACCTCCTCGGCGGCGGGCGACACTCCGTCCTGATCGGTGTCGCCGCTCTCCGACGTGGCGGTGTCGTCGGTCCCGCCGACCGCGTGCACGGCGGCGGGGGTGTGGCCCGTCTGGTCGGGGGCGGCGGTGGCGGCGCCGTCCTCGCCGGTCCCGTCGGTCCCGCTCGCGCCGTCGGACTCGCCGAGCGCAGCCTCGACGGTCTCGACCGCGCCCTCGACCCCGGTGTTCTCCGCGATCTCGGCGGCGGTGCGGCTGATCTCGGGGGTGTCGGCGCCGGCGTCGACGTGCCGGGTCTCGAGGACCTCGCCGTCCTCGCCGTGCACCACCACCTCGCCGCCGCCGTGGTCGGCCACGATGGTGACGGCGCGCTCGACCGCCTCGACCTCCGTGGTGGCACGGGCGGTCACCTGCTCCTCCCCCGGGACCGTGACGGTCCACTCGCCGTCGGCGGGCTGCACGTGGCGGTCGGGCATGTCGGGCTCCTCGTCCTGTGGGTGGGTCGGTGAGGACTGCCCATCCGCGGCCCCGGGTCCACGTCCGTCGGGCGGCCTCGTTCGGTGACGAACACCTCCGCGCTGCGGGCAGAGCAGCGGTGTCGCCCGGTTGCGGGCACTCCCCCGGCAGTCGCGCTGGCGGCTCGTGATCACCCACGCGCCCGGCGACCCCGGTCCCCGGCCTCGTCGTCGTGCAGGAGACCGCGCAGCGACAGGCGGGCGCTGGTCCGCTTGCTCTGCAGGAGCGCCGCCTCGATGAGGCGGTGCGTGCGCCGGGGGTCCTCGACGTCGACGACGACGCGGTGGAAGGGACGGCCCGAGAGGTAGACGACCACGACGTGGGTGCCCCCGCGGACAGCCCAGAGCTGACGGCGCTCGCCGATCCCCCAGGACCCGGCGCGGAGCCGGCCCGGCCACCAGGTGCCGGGGCTGGGGAGCCGCGGGCTGGAGGCGACGGCGGCGCGGCGGGGCATCACCCGCGAGCCGACGATCCGCTCGTAGGGCACGTGCAACCCGCGACGGCAGGCCGCCGCACGGTCGCTGCGCGTGAACTGCACCCGCAGTCCGGTCGGTGTCACGACGAGGCTGATCGTCACCGGCACCTCACGTGGGTGGTGGGCGGGCCGGTCACCCGCCCCGTCGGTGCCACCCCCGGGGCTGGAGGCGAACGGGATCATCACCCTGTCGCCGGGGGACGCGCCGGGGTTACCGATGGCGCGCCGACCTCCGCCGAGTTCGTTCCTCCGTCGGTGGCCGCGGCGTCATCCGGACGCTGCGGTACGTCCGGGTCGTCGAGTCGGTCCGGCGAGGCGCGACCGGGCTCGGTCCAACGGCGCGACCTCAGCTCGTCGCCTCCCGGTCGCCGACCGACCGCTCGGGCGGGAAGGACATCCGCGGGTGGTGGGGCACCTCCGGTGAGGACGTGTCGAGGGGCACCGAGGGCGAGCGGACCAGGCCCAGCTGGGTCGACTGGCGCCGGAGGACGGCGCCGAGGAGCCAGTCGGCGGCCGTGCGCAGGCGGTTGCCGGGCATCGAGAGCAGGTGGTAGCCGCGGGCGACCGTCCTGGCGGGCAGGCCGGCCAGACGCAGGTGCAGCGGGTTGGCGGCGGCGTCGGTGCTGCCGAGGTCGACGACGAAGCCGAGGTCGCGGTGTCGGTAGGGGCGGCGACGGCCGCGTCCCAGCGACGCCGCGACGTTGCGGCCGGCGAGCTTGCCCTGACGCTCGGCGTGCTGGGCCGTCATGGCGGTGAAGCGGCCGGGGTTGCCGGGATCGGGGACGGCCGCCGCGTCGCCGCAGGCGAACACCTCGGGGTGCCCGGGGACGGTCAGGGTCCGGTCGACGACGAGCCGGCCCTCGCCGAGCTCGAGGCCGATGCTCTCGATGAGCGGATCCGGGCGGACACCGACGCACCACAGCAGGGTGCGGGTCGGCACGTGCTCGCCGCTGCGCAGCCGGACACCGTCCGCCAGCGCCTCCTCGACGGTCTCCCCGGTGCGCACCTCGACCCCGCGGTCGCGCAGGACCCGGTCGGCGGTGGTGGCGAGGTGCTCGTCGAGGCCGGCGAGGACCTCGCCCCGCGTCACCAGCAGCCAGCGCACGGCGTTCTCGCCCAGCCCGCGCGCCCGGGCCAGCTCGCGCGTGAACAGCTGCCCCTGGGCGGCGACCTCGGTGCCGGTGTAGCCCGCGCCGACGACGACGAACGTGCAGCGGGCGCGGCGCTCCTCGGGGTCGTCGGTGCCGGCCGCGAGGTCGATCTGGCGGATCAGGTGGTCGCGCACGTAGAGCGCCTCGGGGATGCCGCGGAAGCCGTGGGCGTACTCGCTCAGCCCGGGGATCGGCAGGAGCTTGTGGACGCTGCCCACGGCCAGCACGAGGCGGTCGTACCCGGTGGTGTGGTGCCGGCCCTCCGGGTCCATCCAGCGCACCGTCCGCTGCGCGAGGTCGAGGTCGTCGACCTCGCCCTGGGCGTGCGCCACCGTCGGCGGCAGGGTGTCGGCCAGCGACACCGAGATGCGCCGGGGCTCGAGCACCCCGCCCGCGACCTCCGGGAGCAGCGGCAGGTAGAGGAAGTAGTTGGTCGGGCTGACCAGCACGATCTCCGCCGCGTCGCCCATCCGCCGGGCCACCGACCTGGCGGCGTTGTACCCGGCGAAGCCACCGCCCACGATCACGACCCGGGGGCGTGCTCCCGCCCCGGCCCTCTGCGCCGCCTCGACTCCCGGTCCCGCGATGGTCATGGATCCGGCTTCCCCCGCGAGCCACGGCCGTGAAACGGCGGACGCGTCCCGGGGTCCTCGTCAGCCGGGCGCCACCCCGACGAAGCAGTAGCGGTTGACGCTGAAGAGGTAGTCGGTGCCGCGCGAGTGCAGGTCGTCGGCCCAGCGGGCCACGTCGTGCTCGGTGAGCCCGCGCCGGCCGGTGACGAAGTCCCCGATGACCTCGATCGTCCGCACGCTGTAGGTGTCGTCGTCGTGGACGGGGTTGAACAGCGGGATCAGCACGCGTTCGACGACGTCGAACCCCGCCCGCTCCATCAGCCCGGGCAGCACGCGGGGCAGACGGGGGTGCACGAGGTGCTCCTCCCAGGCGTCCAGGACGCGCCGCTGCAGGTCGCGGTCGGCGGCGTGCCACACGACCGACTCCCAGTCGGTGTCCAGGACCACGATCCGGCCGCCGGGTCGCAGCACACGCCGGGCCTCGACGAGGGCGCCGAGGACGTCGGGCACGTACTCGTACACCTGCGTCGACACGACGGCGTCGAAGTGCCCGTCCGGGTAGGGCAGCGCCTCGGCGCCGCCCTCCTCGACGGCGACCCACGGGCGGTCCGCGCAGTGCGCCGCCGCGACCGCGTTCATCGCCGGGCTCGGGTCCAGGCCCCGCACCGCGCCGTCCGGTCCGACGGCGTCGGCGATCGCGGCGGCGAGGAAGCCGGGCCCGGAGCCGACGTCGAGGACGTGCTCACCGCGGGCCGGCCGGAGCAGCGCGAGGACCTGCTCCCGCTGCCCCGCCACGTCCGGCGTGGAGTAGACGCGCTGGATGCGCCGGGCGCCCTCGTCGTCGAACGGCAACGTGCTCATGGCGGCCTCACTCCCCCTGGTCGGGAGCGACGATAGGGCGGCCCGTCCCGGACGGACGCCGCCGTCGGGGTGAGGAGACAGCGAGGAGACAGCGAGGAGAGAATGCGTGCCCATGGCCCGGCACGTCCCGCTCGACGAACGCCGCCCCCAGCTCATCGACGCGACGATCCGGGTGATCGCGCGCGAGGGGGTGGCGCGGGCCACGACCCGGCGCATCGCCGAGGAGGCCGACGCGTCCCTGGCGAGCCTGCACTACGGGTTCGCGAACAAGGAGGAGCTGTTCGCGGCCGTCGCCGAGCACGTCGTGGGACGCATCGACGAGACCCTCCGGGCACGCCCGGCGCCGGAGGACCGCGACCTCGCCGGGGTGGTCCGCGACCTGCTCGTGTTCCTGCACGACGAGGCCGTCGCCGACCCGGGCCTCCAGGCGGCGCAGTTCGAGCTGATCGCCTGGGCGCGACGCACGCCGACCCACCACCACCTCGCCGAGCAGTGCCACGCGCTCTTCGCGCGCTCGCTCGTGGCGACCCTGGGGCTCGCGACCGACGCCGCCGGCGTCCCCCTCGCGCACCTCGCGGACCTGGTGATGGCCACGACGGACGGCATCGCGATCCGGGTCCTGGCGGGCGGACCCGACGTCTGGGCCGGCACCGACTTCGCGGCACTGGCCGCCGGCCTGGTCGCGGCGGCGCGGGAATACCGGCCCGACGGGACTGGTTCAGCCGACTGAGTCAATCGACCCAGTCAAGGAGAGACGCAAATGCTGACCGACCAGGACCGGACCCTGCTCGACCGCCCGCTGCTCGGGCTGCTCACGGTGCCCCCGCCCGCGGGCCGCGTCCCCGCACCGCGCCCGGTGTGGTTCGAGACGACGCCGGGCGGCGAGCTGCAGCTGTTCTCGTTCACGAGCTCGCCGAAGGTCCGCCGGCTGGAGGACGACCCGCGCGCGTCGCTCGTCGTCGTCGCGCCGGCCGACGAGGAGGAGCGCTGGGTGTCGGTCACCGCCGACGTGTCCGTGTCGTCGGACGGGGCGCGAGAGCTCGCCGGCCGGCTCGCCGAGCGGTACTGGGACACGACGACGCCCGAGCACCGCGCGATGCTCGACGAGTGGTCGACGACCGACCTCCGCCGGATCGTCCTGCACCCCACCGCCGTCACGCGCGGCCCGGCCTGACCGTCGCGGCGGGGGCTCATCTCCTCCGCTCGGGGGCGAAACGGAAGCGCATGACGACGGTCGTGCCGTCGTCACGGTGCTCGGTGGCGCTGGCGTCCGACAGCACCCCGATCATCGACCGACCGCGCCCGCGCACCGTCTCGCCGGGGTCGGGCACCTTCCAGCGTCCCCGGTCCGCCACGACGACGCTCAGCTCGTCCTCCGCGCAGTGCGCCGTGACCTCCAGCGGGCCACCCCCACCGTCCGGGTAGGCGTGCTCGGCGGAGTTGGCCATCGCCTCGTACGCGGCGAGCACGAGGTCCTCCTGCCGCTCCGCCGGCAGCGGCGTGCGGGCGGCCCACCGCGCCAGCTCCTGACGCAGCCCGATCAGCCGCTCCGCGGTCGCCCAGACCGAGGCGTGGAAGTCGGCACCGTCCGGAGCCCGCATCACGTCGTCTCCGCGCCGCCGTGGTGGACGTAGACCAGGGCGATGTCGTCGTCGTTGTCGCCGCCGGTCAGGGCCTCGACCAGATCGTCGCAGGCCTCCGGGGTCAGCGGCCGGGGGAGGCCGGCCACCGCGGCCACCAACCACTCCATGCCCCGGGTGACGTCCCGGGTGCGGCTCTCGACCAGGCCGTCGGTGTAGAGCAGGAGGTCGGCGCCGACGGGGAACGCCGCGGTGCGCTCGGGGAACTCGTGACCGACGCCGAGCGGCTGGGCCACCGCCTCGCCGAGCAGGTCGATGGTGCCGTCGGCGTGGCGCAGCAGCGCGGGCAGGTGCCCCGCGCTGGCGTACACCAGCTCCTCCCCCGCGGCGTGCACGGCGTAGAAGCAGGTGACGAAGGTCGGCTCGGCGAGGCCGTCGAGCAGCGTCGCGACGTGCCGCAGCACCTCGGACGGGGCCAGGCCGAGCAGGGCGTAGGAGCGGATCGCGGTGCGGACCTGGCCCATGACCGTGGCGGCGGGCACGCCGTGCCCGACGACGTCGCCGATGACGAAGGCGGTCGCCCCGGTACCCAGGGAGATGACGTCGAACCAGTCACCGCCGATCTTCGGGCCGGTGGCTGCGGGCAGGTAGCGGGTGATCAGCTCGAGCCCCGGCACGGGTGGCGCCTCGGGCAGCATGCTGCGCGACAGCTCGCGGGCGAAGTTGCGCTCGCGCTCGTAGAGCCGGGCGTTGTCCAGGGCGATCGCCGAGTAGCCGGCGATGCCCTCGGCCAGGACCTCGTGGCGACCGGTGAAGCGGCCGGGTTCGGGGTGGCCGAAGAAGAAGCCACCGAGCACCTCGCCGTTGCTCGGGCTGATCACCGACACGGCGAGGTAGCTGCGCACGGGCAGGTGGCCCTCGGGCATCCCGTGGTACGGCGCGTTGTGGCCGAAGCGGCGGTCGGCCGTGATGTCGTCGCTGCGGACGGTCCCCTCGCCGTCGAAGGTGGGCGCGAACACCAGCGTGTTGCGCGGCATGGGGAACCGGGAGAACGCCTCGCGCGGCACCCCCGACAGCGTGTAGAGGGTGTAGGACTCGCCGAACCGGTTGACCAGGTTGTAGAAGAACGCGCCGAACGCCGCCCCGACCGCGGTGGTCGCCGCGTCGGTCGCGTCCTGCACGAGGCTGTCGATGTCGAGCTGTGCGGTCAGGCGGCGGCCCACCGACTGCAGGGCGTCGATGACGGCGGCCTCGGTGCGCAGGGCGGCCACGGTGCGGCGCAGCCCGCCGGTCGCGGCGGCCACGGCCTCGGCGGCGACCAGGTGCCCCCGGCCCACCGGATCGTGCGCGACCAGGGCCGTCCCGCTCGCGCCGTCGAGGACGACGAGCGCCGCCGCGGCCCCGGGCGCCAGCTCGGCGAGCTGGGCGTCGTCGGGGACCAGGATCCCGGTGCCGTCGCCGGCGTGCAGCCCGGCGAGCCGGTCCGGGGTGAGCGGCCGCCGGTCGACCGGCACGGGCCGACCGTCCGGCGCGGTGAACGCCGAGGCCAGGGCGTCCAGCAGCGCGTCGGCCTCGGCGTGGCCGCCCTCGGCGGTGGTCACGGCGCGGCCAGGGCGTCGGCGAGGGTGGCGTGGATCGTGAGCTCGTCGGTGAGCCGCGTGAGCTCGAGCGGCCGCAGGACGATCCGCCCCGACGCCACGACGCGCACCGCGACGTCGCCCAGCTCCCGGTTGGCGCGGACGAGCTCCGCCATCCCGACCGAGGCCAGGAACGTCACCCCGGTGAGGTCGATGACCAGCCGCGCCGGCCGCAGGCGGGCGGCCCGCTCCACGGTCCGGCGCAACGTCGACGCCAGTGACAGGTCGAGCGCACCGGTCACCGCGAGCACCACGCCCTCCGGTACCTGCTCCAGGGCCACGGTGCCGGTGGGCTCCTCGTCGAACGGGCCTCGGCCCACCCGCTCGGGCTCGCTCATGGCGCCATCCTTGCGTGCTCGGCGCCCCGTGGCACCACCGGGAGCCGCGCCGCCGGTCGTCCGGGCCGACGTCACCCACGGCGCGGTCCGCGACCGGTCGCCCTCCTCGCGAGCCCGACGACCTCGCGCACGGCCATCAGCAGTGCGAACGCTCCGAACACCAGGCCCAGCACCTCCGCGTCGAGCGCGAGCCCGAGCGCCGCGCCGGCGACCACGCCGGGGGCGGCGGTCAGCCCGAGCAGCCACCCCCACCGGGCCGACGCCGTGCCCTGCCGGGCGTGCACCACCGAGCCCACGATCGAGTTCGGGATGAACATCAGCAGCGACGTCCCCGCCGCGACGTGCAGCTCCACCCCGAACAGGAGTACCAGCGATGGCACCGCCAGCAGCCCGCCCCCGAGCCCCATCGCGCCCGCCCACGCCCCGACGACGAGCCCGACCACGAGCGTCATCGGCACGACGAACCACGGGTCGGCGAGCACCGCGGGCGGCACGACGGCGCGGGTGAACAGGGGGGACCCGAACGCGTCGACCGCGAACTTCGCCGCGGTCAGGACCAGGATCGCGATCAGCAGGACCCGCAGCGCGGTCTCCGACGCGCGCGCCAGCAGCCACGGGCCGAGCAGGCCCCCGACCGTCCCCCCGATCAGCATGCCGGCGCCGACGCGGAGGTCGAGCGCGCCGTCCCCGACGGCGTAGGCGGCCGCGCCGGCCACACACACGCCGATGTTCGCGACCGTCGACGTGCCGTGCACCCGCGCCCGCGTCATCGACGTGAAGCGGTCGAGCGCCGGCACGAACAGGACCCCGCTGCCACCGCCGATGAGGCCGCCCACGACGCCACCGACCGAGCCGATCGCCGCGATCCGCCCCCGCGACCCGACCTCGGTCGTCCCGTCCGGACCCGGGGCCTCGGCCCGCCGCTCCGGGGTCACCGGGAGCGGGGACCGCCGGGTCCGCCCGACAGCCACCACGCCACGACGTCCCTCTTGGTGGAGCCCTCGCACCCCGGTCCCGCCGCGGCCGGCCCCGCGACGCCGTCGCCGGGCTCCATCGCGCGCCGCAGACCGTCGGCGAGGCTCTCCGGGTCCCCCGGAGCCGTGACGACCACGAGGGGGTGGCCACGCAGGTCGTCCGCGAGGCCCGTCTCGGTGGTCGTCACCACCCGGCAGCCGTGCGCCAGGCCCTCGACCAGCGGTAATCCGATCTGCTCGCGCCAGCCCGGGCGCCGGACCGACGGCAGGGCGACCACCGCGCCGGTCCGGAGCAGGCCGTGCACCTCGCTGCGGGGCATGCCCACCCGGATCGCGACGCCGGCGGCCACGGGCCGGTCGGCCGGCCCGTTCGGGTCCGCCACCACCAGCTGCCAGCCGCGCACCGCCGCGCCGGAGCGCTCCCACGCCTCCATGAGCACCGGGAAGCCCTTGCGCTCGCTGGGGGCGCCGAGGAACAGCACCGTGCGGTCGCGGGCGCCCTCGACGACGGTCGGCCCGCACACGGTGCAGGCGCTGACCCGCGGCGTCAGGACGGTGTGCCGTGTCCTGCGCAGCGCCCAGCCGAACGACCGGCGGTAGTTCTCGGCGGCGCCCGTCGTCCCGAACACGACCGCGTCCAGCAGCAGCACCGAGAGCCCGAGACCCAGGACCGCGAGCCGCGACGCCACGGCGCTCAGCACGGGCCGGGTCTCGAGCGCGCGGAAGCTCAGGCGCTCGCGGGCGTCGAGGTTCTCGATGGCGTAGGTCGCGACCGTCACCGGCCCGCGGCCCGGCCGCAGCGCACGCAGCACCCTGACCAGGAGGACGTACCGGACCGCCCGCACCCACTCCCCCAGCCACAGCGGCTCGGCGACCTCGAGGAGCTCCAGGTCCGGGTCCCGCGCCGCGTCGACGAGGCGCGACCACGTGAACGGCCGCACCGAGGGGTCCTCCAGCAACGCGGCCTCGGCGTCGTCGCGCTGCGAGGTGAAGAGGAGCGCCTGACTTGCGGGCTTCTCCTCCACGACCGAACTCCGCAGGTCCGGGACGATCCGCAACGACTGCACCGGCACAGGTTCCCCGCACGCCGGTTCCCCCACCGACGCGGGTCGCCTCGGCCGACCGGGTATCACCGGGGACGAGCAACCACGGGAGGCGCGAGCGCGATGGCACCACGGGCGGTCTGGAGCGGGGCGATCACCTTCGGCCTCGTGACGATCCCGGTCGGGCTCTACACCGCGACCGAGGACCACACCATCCACTTCCACCAGTACGTCCGCGGCACCTCGGACCGCGTGCGCATCCAGCGCATCAACGAGCGGACCGGGGAGCCGGTCCCGAACTCCGACGTCGTCAAGGGCCGCGAGGTCGAGGGCGAGATCGTCGTCGTGGAGCCCGACGAGCTGCGCGAGATCGCGCCCGGCCGGTCCCAGGCCATCGACGTGGTCGAGTTCGTCGACCTGGCCGAGATCGACCCCGTCTTCTTCGACCGCACCTACTACGTGGCGCCGAGCGACGACCGGTACGTGCACTCCTACGGCCTGCTGTGCCGGGCGCTGGAGCAGAGCGGGCGCGCGGGCATCGCCACCGTGACCATGCACGGCCGCGAGCACCTGACCGCCCTGCGCGCCGACGGCGACGTCCTGGTGCTGCAGACGCTGTTCTGGGCCGACGAGGTCCGCGACCCCGCCCAGCAGCTCGACTCGCTGCCGGTGCACGACGAGCCGCGCCGCCAGGAGCTGGAGACCGCGGTCCAGCTCGTCGGCGCCATGACGACGACCTGGAAGCCCGACCAGTACCGGGACACCTACACCGAGCGGGTGGAGCAGCTCATCGCCGACAAGCGGGAGGGCCGCGAGGTCGTGCCCGCGGAGGCGCCGGAGGAGGGCACGGAGGTCACCGACCTCCTCGAGGCCCTGCGCCGCAGCGTCGAGGCCGCCGGCTCGAGCGGCGCGAGCAGCTCGGGCGGGGCCGGCGGCCCGAGCGGGGCCGGCGGCTCCACCGATGACGGCCCGGCCGGCGAGGACCTGTCCTCTCTCAGCAAGGCCGAGCTGTCGCAGCGGGCCCGGGAGCTGGACATCTCCGGCCGCTCGAAGATGAGCCGCGACGAGCTCGAGCGCGCCGTCGGGGAAGCGGAGACGGCCCGCGCGTCCTGACCCGTTGACGCCCCGACGTCTCCCTCACGACGATGATCGGGCCCGACGACCGAGGAGCGCTCGTGATCCTGATCAACATCGTCATGCCGATCCGGCCCGAGAAGACCGACGAGTGGCTCGCGCTCGCCGAGTCCTACGAGCGGGACGTCAACGCCGAGGAGGGCTGCCTGTTCTTCAAGTTCGCCCGCAGCCTCAGCGACGAGAACGAGTACATCTGCATCGAGGGCTTCCGCGACGCGGACGCCGGGGCCGCGCACGTCGCGCAGCCGCACGTGAAGAAGTTCTTCGACGCGGCGCCCGACGTCGTCTCGGCGCAACCGCAGATCATCTACATCGACACGCCGCACGACGGCTTCGGGCCGATGGGCGAGATCCAGCCGCGCTGACGGGCGCGGTGCTCACATCCCCATGCCGCCGTCGACGGGCAGGCCCGCGCCGTTGACGAAGCGGGCGGCGTCGGAGGCGAGGAAGACCACCGCGTCGGCGATGTCGGCGACCTCCCCGAGGCGGCCCGAGGGCGTCAGCTCCACCACGGCGCCGACGGCCGCCTCGGGGCTGGGGAACAGCCCGAGGCCGGCGGTCTCGACGGCCAGCTTCTGCCCCATGGCCGTCGGCACGAGCCCGGGGTAGACGCAGTTGACCCGCACCCCGTAACCGAGCTTGCCCGACTCCGTCGCCGCGACGCGCGTGAGCCGGTCGACGCCCGACTTCGTGGCCGAGTAGGCCCCGATCGAGGGGAAGGCGATGGTCGCGGCGACCGAGGCGACGTTGACGATCGCGCCGCCCTGCCCGGCGGCCCCACCCGGGCGCATGGCGCGGAACGCGTGCTTGATGCCCAGCATCGTGCCCAGCAGGTTGACCTCGAGCATCCGGCGCACATCGTCGGGCTCGGTGTCCACGAGCAGCTGGGTGACCTCCAGCCCCGCGTTGTTGATCACCACGTCGAGCCCGCCGAGCTCGCCCACGGTGTGCGCGACCGCCGCCTCCCACTGCGCGTCGTCGGTGACGTCGAGAGCGACGAAGCCCGCGGTGCGGCCCTCGGACGAGAGCGCGGAGGCGGCCTGCTCCCCCACGTCCTTCTGCACGTCGGCGAGCATCACCGCCGCCCCCGCCCCGGCCAGCGCGCGGGCCATGCCCTCGCCGAGGCCCTGGGCCCCGCCGGTGACCAGCACCCGGCGCCCCGTCAGGTCGAACGCGCTCATGGCAGTCCCTCCCGCCGGCCGCGGCCGGTCACGCCGTCGTGGTCGTCGTCGAGTGCGGTGTGGATCACACGCTAGGGAGGTCCTCCGACGACCGTCAACGTGGCCGCGGTGCCCGGCGGACGGGGTTTGCGCGCGGGGCGTACCGCCGACCATCGCCGACGTGACCGATGACTACGTCCACTGGCAGGACGTCACGACCCGCTGGAACGACAACGACCAGTACGGGCACCTCAACAACGTCGTCCATCACTCGATCATGGACACGGTGGTGAACCGGTGGATGATCGAGAACGGTGTCCTCGACCCGCACGGGGGCGACACCGTCGGCCTGGTCATCGAGGTGCACTGCGAGTACAAGGCGCAGGCCGGGTTCCCCGACGTGGTGTCGGTCGGCCTGCGCGTCGGCGAGCTGGGCACCTCGAGCGTCCGGTTCGAGGTCGGCATGTGCCGCGGCGACGGCGAGCTGTTCTTCACCGGCACGTTCGTGCACGCGTTCGTCGACCGCGCCTCGCAGGAGACGGTGCCGATCGAGGGCGAGCGCCGCGTGGCGCTGGAGGGGCTGCAGCGCGCCGGGTGACGGGCGCCCGGACCGCGGCGTCAGCCCTCGCCCGGCTGCCCGGGCTTCTCCGAGAGGATCTGGACGAGGTTGCCGCAGGTGTCGTCGAGCACCGCGACGATCACCGGGCCGACGTCGGTGGGCGGCTGCGTGAAGGTGACGCCCCGGGCGGTGAGCCGGGCGTACTCCGCCTCGACGTCGTCGACGGCGAACTGCACGAGCGGGATGCCGTCCTCCACCAGGGCGTCCCGGTAGGGCTTGACCGCCGGGTGGCCGGCGGGCTCCAGCAGCAGCTCCGGCCCGTCGGGCTCCTCCGGCGAGACGACCGTGAGCCAGGAGTCGTCGCCGAGCGGGACGTCGTGACGCAGGCGGAACCCGAGCACGTCGGTGTAGAAGTCGAGCGCCGCGCGCTGGTCGTCGACGAAGATGCTGGTCAGCCGGATCCTCATGAGGGGTCCCTCCCGGTGGCGGGCCAGCGCCGCGTGATCGCGGTGAGGGGTCCGCCGTCGAAGTAGTGGAACTTGGAGCGGCCGCGTCGCTCGGTCACGACCAGACCCGCCTCCTCGAGCACCGCGAGGTGCTGGGAGATCGCCTGGCGGGTGGAGGACACCCCGTGGCGGGACACGAGCACGCCGCAGATCTCGAACAGCGTCTGGCCGTTCCGGGCGACGAGCTCGTCGAGGATGAGACGCCTGGTCTCGTCGTCGAGCGCCCGGAACACGTCGGCCACGCCACGAGGATAGGCAAGCGACTACTTGCCTATCAAGCCCGGGAGGACCGGCCCCGATCAGACGGTGATCGGCTCGGCCGGTGGCTCGGCGGGCGCGACGACCGGCGGCGGGGTCGTCGCGTGGCGCACCGCCCAGGCCAGCACGTAGTCGGCGATCTCCTCCCAGCCCGGGGCGGCCGGCAGCAGGTGCGGCTTGCCGCCGAACTCGACGACCTCGGTGATCGTGCCCGCGGCCTTGTAGTGCGCGGCGTTGGACCACTGCACCTTCGGCGGCATGATGTGGTCCTCGGTGCCCGCGACGAACAGCAGCGGGGCCCGGTCCTCGTTGTGGTAGTCCACCCAGGTGCCCTGGTGGCCGGGGGTGAGGTTGGCCAGCGCGCTCTCGAACAGGATGGCGCCCGAGACGGGCACGGCGTAGCGCTCGTAGAGGGCGCGGGCCTCGGGCTCGGCGAAGGTGTTGGTGAACGCGTAGTTCCAGTGCGCGAAGTCGTAGCGCACCGCGCGGTGCCGGTTGGCCGGGTTCCTCAGCACCGGGAACGTGGCCTTGACCTGCGAGAGCGGCACGACGGGCACGCCCTCGGTGGGGGCGGAGTTCAGGGCGGCGCCCGCGGCGCCGAACCCGTGGTCGAGCAGGAGCTGGGTGAAGCAGCCGCCGGCCGAGTGCCCGATCAGGATCGGCGGCGACGCGAGTCCGCGGACGATCTCCTCGAGGTGCTCGACGATGCCCCGCACGGTGATGGCCTCGACCGGCGACGGGTCGGCGTTCAGCGCGTCGACCTCCACCTCGAAGCCGGGGTACGCCGGGGCGATCACCCGGTAGCCCTTCGCCTCGTAGTGGGCGATCCACCGCTCCCAGGAGCGCGGGGTCACCCAGAAGCCGTGGATCAGCACGATGGTGTCGGGAGCGGGACCGGCGGGGCTCATGGGCGCAGGGCCTTCCTCGTGGGATCGGAGACGTCACGATAAGTAGGCAGGCGGCTTCCGGGTTGTCCGAGGATGCGCAGCTCTGGTCCCTGGGTGCGGGAAAGCTGCGCCGACCGGTTGGCGCCACCCCGGGGCTCCTCTACCGTGAGTGACCATCTCCAGGGAGGTGGGACGTGCTGCTGCTCGACTCCCGGGACGCGCCGGACGCCGAACGCGCCGAGCTCGTGACGACGGTGATGGCGGAGGCGAGCAACGCCACCGTCACCCTCGCCCCGCACCCCGTCCTCCACGCACGGATGGAGCTCTGGCAGCTCGGTCGGATGCACCTGTTCCGCAGCGCCTCGTCGGGGATGTCGATGTCGCGCGACGCCCGGCGCGCGCGCCGGGACGAGACACCGATCGTCGCGCTCGCGGTCCAGGAGCGGAGCACGGCGCGTCACGAGCAGTTCGGGCACCGCCAGCACGTCGCCCCGGGCCGGCTGATGATGGTCGACCTCACCGCGCCGTTCGCCTTCTCCTGGGCGACGTCAGGAGCGTCGCGCGCGCTGCAGGTGCCCCTCGACGCGCTCGCGCTCCCGCCCGAGGTCGTCCGCGCCGCGTCGCCCCGGCTGGCGGCCAGCCCGCTCGCCGGCCTGGTCGGCCGCCACGTCGTGGACCTCTTCCGCGAGGCGGACCGTGTCGCGGCGAGCTCCCGGGCGGCCGCCGTCGGCTCCGCGAGCATCGACCTCGTCCGCGCGCTCCTCGCCTCGACGGCCGACGGGGAGCCGGTGGCGGGGTCGGTCCGCCGGGAGACGCTCCGGGCCCGCGTCGACGAGTACGTCCGGCAGCACCTGCGCCACCCGGACCTCGGTCCGGAGGAGATCGCCGCAGCGCACAGCATCTCGCGGCGTCAGCTCTTCGAGCTCTTCGCGCGCACGGGCACCAGCCTCGAGCAGACGATCATCGAGCGCCGCCTCGGGGGTGCCCACGACGAGCTGGGCAGCCCGGGCTCCCGGCACAAGTCGATCGCCACCATCGCCCACGAGTGGGGTTTCCGCGACGCCGCGCACTTCAGCCGCCGGTTCCGGCGGGCGTTCGGGACGACGCCGCGGGAGCACCGGGCCGCGGCGGACGCCCGGCAGGACGGGCGGTAGGTGGCGCGACTCCCCGCCGTGCCGAACGGGCACCCGCCCGGGTGCAGCCCGGCGATCACGTACACCGAGGGCCGTTCCCGGACCCGCGTCGCGGCGGCCACGTCTTCGCCGTCCACGGCCGCATCGAGCTGCTGCGCCACGAGGCGGCCGTGGTGCCCACGGGCCCGGAGTTCGGCTTCTCCCCCACGTGGCGAGCGGTCCTGGGCGGCGACGTCGAGCAGCACCGTCCGGCCGGCTGGGGACGGGACGGGGTCCGCCACGGGCGCGGCGGCGAGCGGGTGTGGTTCCTCGACGTGTCCCGACCGCCGGGCGCGCGGCTGGACTGGCTGCTGGACGGGGTGCGCGCGGTGCTCGCCGACATCGCCGGGTCGGTGCGGCCCGCCCCGGAGCGGCTGCTGCCGCTGGTGCTGCTACCCGTCGTCGGGATCGGCGCCGGGGGCTTCGGCGACGACCGCGGCGCGGTGATCCGCGGGCTGCTCGACGTCGCCGACGAGGTCGTCGCCGCGAGCAACGTCGACATCGCCTTCGTGACCCCGGACGCGGCGGTCCACGGCGCGGTGCAGTCCCTGCGACGTCGCCGGCGGCGCTGGCCGCTCCACGAGGAGCTCCTGGTGCGGGCCGAGTCGCTGGCCGCGCGGGCACGGCGCGGCGAGCTGGCGCTGTTCTTCGGTGCCGGGGTGAGCATCCCCGCCGGGCTGCCGGGGTGGCCGCAGCTGCTGCGCGCCTGCCTCGAGGCCTGCCCCGAGCTCTCCGACGACTCGTTCCACGGCCTGCACCCTCTGGACCAGGGGGAGCTGCTGCGCCGCGTGCTCGGCGACCGCTTCGGCCGGATCGTCGCCGAGCGCTCCACCGCGTCCCGCCACGCCCTGGGCCACGCCCTGCTCGCCTCGCTCGGGTGCGGCGAGGCGGCGACCACCAACTACGACCAGTGCTTCGAGATGGCCGCCGCGGCCGCCGACTCGCCGCCGCTGGTGATGCCGTGGCAGCGCCCGCGCGGCGGCCGCCCCTGGCTGCTCAAGCTCAACGGCGACGTCGGGCACCCCGAGAGCATCGTGCTGGCCCGGCGCGACTTCGTCCGGCACGAGACGCTGGCCCGGCCGATGGCGTCGGTGCTGGAGTCGATGATGCTCACCCGGCACCTGCTGATCGTCGGGGCCTCGCTCACCGACGACAACGTGCTGCGGCTGGCGCACGAGGTCGCCGACGTGCGCCCGCAGGAGGGCGACGAGCCCGAGCCGTTCGGCACGGTGCTGGACGTCGAGGCGCCGGGGGTGCGCCGGCGGCTCTGGCAGGGCGAGCTCGACTGGGTGTCCCTGCCGGGCGACCACCTGGCGCAGCGGGCCCGCGCCCTCGACGTCTTCCTCGACGCCGTCGCCGCGCACACCACGACCGACTCCTCCTGGGTGCTCGACGCCCGGTTCGAGGCGCTGCTCGCCGACGGCGACACCGAGGTCGCCCGGCGGGCCGTGGCGCTGCGCGAGGCGCTGCCCGACCGCACGCCGTGGCAGGGGCTGCGCGCCGAGCTCGACCGGCACGGCGCGCGGGGCGAGCCCACCCCGTCGTGCGCGCGCGACCGGGAGGGGGGATGGTTGTAGGAACAACGATCCCGCGACCCGGAGGGACTCCATGACGGAGGCCGATCGCCGCCCGCTGTTGCAGATCATCGTCGCCAGCACCCGCCCGGGGCGGGTCGGCGAGCCGATCGCGCGCTGGTTCGCGGAGTACGCGCGGGAGCACGACGCGTTCGAGGTCGAGATCGTCGACCTCGCCGACGTCGACCTGCCGATGTTCGCCGAGCCGGAGCACCCCCGCCTCGGGCGCTACACGCTGGACTCGACGAAGGCCTTCAGCGCCACGGTCGCCCGCGCCGACGCGTTCGCGATCGTGCACCCCGAGTACAACCACAGCTACAACGCCGCGCTGAAGAACGCGCTCGACCACCTCAACCAGGAGTGGGCCGGAAAGCCGGTGGCGCTGCTCGGCTACGGCGGTGTGGCCGCCGGTGCGCGCGCCACCGAGGCCCTCCTGCCGGTCCTCCTCGCGCTGCGCATGGTGCCGGTCCCGGCCACCGTCCCCATCCCCTTCGCGGCCCAGAAGGTCTCGGGCGAGGGCGAGGCGCGCACGTTCACCCCGGCCCCGGAGACCGAGGCCGGCGCCAAGGCGGCCCTGGACGGCATCGCGGGCTGGCTGAGCACCCTGGGCCTGCGCGGCCACCGCTGAGCGACCCCGCCGGCGGTCAATCGGCGGTGCGGAGGCGGAGGTGCTCGACGTGGTAGCGCGCCTCGTCGAGGAGCTGGGCGACGTGGTCGTCGTAGAGCCGGTAGCTGACCGACCGCCCGCTGCGGGTGCCGACGACGAGCCCGAGCTGGCGCAGGACGCGCAGCTGGTGGGACACCGCGGACTGCTCCATCCCGACCGCGACGGCCAGCTCCCCGGCCGCGCAGGGACCCTCGACCAGGTGCAGCAGGATGCGCAGCCGGCTGGGCGTGCTGAGCGCATGAAGGGTCTCGGCGACGCGCTGGAGCTCGCCGTCGGTCGCCGGGCGCACCCCGGACGAGACCCCGTGACCCATGGCCGGAGCCTACCCAGGCCCGATCTCACCGCCTGCTGAGCTGTGGGAGCATGAACGTCTGATCCATCGTTCATGCGTGCACGACGCGACCGAGACGATCGACGACGCCCCGCCGACCGCGGCACGGGCCCGGACCCTCCCCCGACCGCCCGGTGCCGCGAGCGCCCTGCTGCGCCTGCCCGAGGCCCGGTGGGCGGGCGCGTCGGTGCTGTTGTTCGCGCTGGCGGTCCCGGTGCAGCTGCTCGGGGCGCCGAGCTGGGTGTGGGCCCCGCTCTACGTCGGCTGCTACGTCACCGGCGGCTGGGAGCCCGCGTGGTCGGGCCTGAAGGCCCTGCGCGAGCGGACCCTCGACGTCGACCTGCTGATGATCGTGGCCGCCCTCGGCGCCGCGGCGATCGGGCAGGTGCTCGACGGCGGGCTGCTGATCGTCATCTTCGCGACCTCCGGGGCCCTCGAGGCCTGGGCCACCGCGCGCACCGAGTCCTCGGTGCGCGGCCTGCTCGAGCTCGCCCCGGACCGCGCCACCCGCCTCGACCCCGCGACCGGGGAGGAGGAGAGCGTCACGGCGGGCGAGCTGGCCGCCGGCGACCTCGTGCTGGTGCGGCCCGGGGAGATGGTCGGTGCCGATGCGGTCGTGGTCGCCGGGACCGGCGAGGTCGACCAGGCCACGATCACCGGCGAGCCGCTGCCTGCCGCCAAGGGTCCGGGCGACGAGGTGTTCGCCGGCACCCTCAACGGCACCGGCGCGCTGCGGGTGCGGGTCGTCCGCGAGGCAGGCGACTCGGTCGTCGCGCGCATCGCCACGCTCGTCGAGCAGGCCTCGGCCACGAAGGCGCGCACCCAACGGTGGATCGAGAAGATCGAGCAGCGCTACTCGGCCGGCGTCGTCGTGGCCACCCTGGCCGTGTTCGGCGTCCCGGTGGTGCTCGGCGAGGAGCTCGCCGACGCCCTCCTGCGCGCGATGACGTTCATGATCGTCGCCTCGCCCTGCGCGGTGGTGCTCTCGACGATGCCGCCGCTGCTGGCCGCGATCGCCACCGCGGGCCGTCACGGCGTGCTGGTCAAGTCCGCGGAGGTCATGGAGCAGCTCGGCACGATCACCGCCGTCGCCCTCGACAAGACCGGCACCCTCACCCGCGGCCGCCCCGCGCTGACCGCGGTCCACGTCGTCGACGGGCGCTGGGACGCCGACGCGGCGCTCGCGGCGGCCGCGGCCGCCGAGCACTCCAGCGAGCACCCCCTGGCCCGCGCGATCGTCGCCGCCGCCCGGGACCGGGGTCTCGACCTCCCGCCGGCGGCCGCCTTCACCGCGCGACCCGGGCACGGCGTGCGCGCGACCGTCGGGGGCCGGGTGATCGAGGCCGGGCGGCCCGGCGAGCACCCACCCGACCCGGTGCGCGAGATCGAGGACGACGGCGGTACCGCGGTCGTGGTCCGCGCCGACGGCTTTCCGGTCGCCGTGCTCGCGGTGCACGACGCGCTGCGCCCCGGGGCCGCGGGCACCGTGGCCGCCCTCGCCGCGCGCACGCCGACGCCCCCGGTGCTGCTGACCGGCGACAACCCACGCGCCGCGTGGCGCACCGCCGACGCGGTCGGCATCGACGACGTCCACGCCGGGCTGCTGCCCGCGGACAAGGTCGCCGCCATCGAGCGCCACCGCAGTAACGGCGACCGCGTGCTCGTCGTCGGCGACGGCGTCAACGACGCGCCCGCCCTGGCCGCCGCCGACGTCGGTGCGGCCATGGGTCAGGGCGGCGCCGACCTCACCCTCGGCGCCGCCGACGTCGTGGTGGTCCGGGACGACCTGACCACGCTGCCCGCCCTGCTCGACCTCGCCCACCGCGCCCGCCGGGTGGTGATCGCCAACCTCGTCCTCGCGGGCACGATCATCACCGGGCTCGTGGTCTGGGACCTCGTGGGCCACCTGCCCCTGCCCCTCGGCGTCGCGGGACACGAGGGCTCGACGGTCCTCGTCGCCCTCAACGGCCTGCGCCTGCTGCGCTCCTCGGCGTGGGCGAGGCGAGGAGTTCAGCCCCCGTAGAACGGGTGCGTCACGCTCTCCCGGCCATCGACCAACGCCCGGGCCGCATCCGGGTCACGGCCCTCCACGGCCTCCCGCAGGGCCGCCGCGGTGGCCTCCCGGGCGGCCGCGCACACGGCCTGCTCGTCCTGCGCGTCGGTGTCGAGCCACAGCGACACGAACACGACCGTCTCCTGGTCGGCCTCCAGCAGGCCCGCCGCCACCGTGTCGAGCACCGCCCGCGCGATCCCGACCTGGCAGGCACCGGCCACGAGGCCGCCGAACCGCTCGTCCTCGACCGGCACCTTGTTCAGCATCACCGTGGGCGGGAGCAGCGTCTCGTAGGACGGCTGGTCGGGGCCCAGGCTCACGAGGATCGGCGTGAACCCCGCCCGCGGCGCCGCGAACGCGGTGGTGAGCGCGGCCGCGGTGGGCGAGGCTCGCTCGGCGAGGACGACGTTGACGTGCACGCCGTTCGGCGCCGTGCCGCCCCAGCCCTGGCTGAGCCGCCCGTCCACCGACCGTCCGCTCATGCGGCCCACCCCTCGACCCCGTCGTCCACGACGACCACGCCGCGGCGGACGCGACCGCCCTCCAGGTCGTCGAGCGCCTGACCGACCTCGTCGAGAGCGTAGGTCGCCGACACGAGCCGGTCGATCGGCAGCCGGCCCGAGGACCAGAGCCGCAGCAGGTGCGGGATGTCGCATGCGGGCCGGCTCGAGCCGTAGAGGCTGCCGGTCAGGTACTTCTCCTCCCGCACGAACCGTGCCGCGGGCACGCTCGCGCGCGCCTCGGGTGCCGGCACCCCGACGCACACGATCGTCCCGCCCGGCGCGGTGGCGTCGAAGGCCTCCTCGAGCAGGCCCTCCCGGCCCACCGCGTCGATCGTGACGTCGGCGCCGGCGCCCGCGGTGAGGTCGCGGACCGCGGCGACGACGTCCTCGTCGGGCCGGACGACGGCGGTCGCGCCGAGGGCGAGGGCCGCCTCGGCCGCGGACGAGCGCGGCTCGCAGACGATCACGGGGTCGGCGCCGGAGAGGTGCGCGGCCATGATCGCGCTGAGCCCGACGCCGCCCGCGCCGTAGACGAGCACGCCGTCGCCGGGGGCAGGTCGGGCGCGGTTCACCACCGCGCCGTACCCGGTGAGGACGGCGCAGCCCGCGAGTGCGACGACGGGGAACGGCACGTCCACCGGGATCGGGATCGCGCTGGCCGCGGGCACGACGGTGTGCTCGGCGAACGTGGACAGGAACGAGTAGTGGTGCACGTCGCGGCCGTCCTCCCGCCAGCGCACCGTGCCGTCGAGCAGGGTGCCGGTCAGGAGCGCCGGGGCGTTGCGGGTGCAGAGCACCGGGCGCCCGGCCGCGCACGCCCGGCACCAGCCGCACGACGGCATCCACGAGAGCGCCACGTGGTCACCGAGCGCCACGTGCGTCACCGCGTCCCCACCGCCGCGACGACCCCGGCGCCCTCGTGCCCGAGGACCGCGGGCAGCGGGGACGGGATCCGCCCCGACCGCGTGTGGGCGTCGCTCGCGCACACGCCCGTCGCCGCGATCCGCACGAGGACCTCGTCCCCCCGGGGTGGATCCAGCTCCAGCTCCGTCGGCCGCATCCTGCCGCCGGCCTCGTCCAGCACCGCCGCACGCACGCGCACGTCGCACCACCTCGCCACTCGCTCCGGGACCTCGAGCGGCAGCTGGGCGTCGACCGCGACGAGCGCTGGTACCCGACGCGTCGCGTGGTGATGCGCGGGCGATCAACGACCCCTCGCGAGCGCGCCGAGCCCGGCGCCCCCGAGCTCGTCCGGCCCCACCGGGCGCCCGGAGACCGCGAGCAGGAGGGCCAGCGCGCTGCCGCGCACCTCCGGGCCGTCACCGATGGCGAGGTCGGCGTCGAGCGCCCGCAACCGCACACCCGCGACCTTCTCCTTCGCGCCGCCGAACGACGCCGACGTGCGGACCTGGAGACGCAGCGCCCGGACGACCGCCTCCGGCGGGTAGCGGTACGTGATCCCCAGCGGGCGGCGGACGTCCTCGCCGTGCACGACCTCCTCGACGAGGCGGGTGTCGAGGGGCGCGGGTGGGGTCGAGGTGCGGGACGCCACCGCGGCGAGGCGCGCCAGGGTCTCCCGCGGTGCCGCCCCGCGCTCCCGGGCGACGCCGTGGGCGTTCAGCCGGTCGAAGTCGAACCCCGCCCGCGCCAGGCCCACCACGAACCCGAGGCGGGTGGCGCGGGCGCCGTCCACGAGGTGGGCGACGACGTCGTGCACCGTCCACCCCTCGCAGAGGGAGGGTTCGGCGAAGCGCTCGTCCTCCACGCTCTCCAGGTCGCCGATCAGCGCCACGCGCTCCGCGTGCACCATCGGCCAGACATCGCCCACGATCGCCCTCCCTGCTCCGGTCCGTCACCCGGTGGGACGGGCGGTCGCGCCCGGAATCATCGCGCCACGCTCGCCGGACGGCTCCGTCGCACGGTGGCGGCGGAGCTCGTGCACGTGCCGGCCGACGACGGCCAGGGTCGCGGCGAGGAAGACCAGCTGCAGCGCGGTGCGCGGCACCAGCTGGTCGTCGAACCCCAGCGGGACCACGGTGAGGGCCTTGTGGACGTTGGCGGGGAACATCGCGACGAGCAGGACGCTGAGCCCGGCGGCGGCCCAGGGCGCGGTGCGCGACCAGAGCAGTCCCGCCGCCCCGGCCAGCTCCAGCACCCCCGTGACGGTGACCAACAGCGCCGGCGCCGGCAGGAACGGCGGCACCATGGCGATCAGCTCCGCCCGCTTCCCGACGAAGTGAGCCACGCCGGTCAGGACGAACATGGCGGCCAGTCCACCCCGCAGGGCCGTCGGCCACGGCCTCAGCGGGCGCACCCCGAGGGCTCCGAGAGCCCACAGTGCGCCCGTGACCAGGACCAGGGTGATGAGCGGTTCCATCGGGCACTCCTCCCGTACGGGAACTTGTCAGTGCCTAGTTTGTGCTCCCGCCCTGCATCTAGTCAACGGAAAGATGCGCGCTACGCTCGGGAGATGGCGCCTGCTCGTCCGTACCACCACGGGGATCTGCGTCGCGCCGTGCTCGATGCGGCCATCGACGTCATCGCCGAGGCCGGCCCGGCCGCCATCAGCCTGCGCGACCTCGCCCGCCGGGCCGGGGTCTCGCACGCGGCGCCGGCGCACCACTTCGGGGACAAGGCCGGCCTGCTCACCGCGATCGCCGCCGAGGGGCAGGAGCTGCTGGCCGACCGGCTGCACGAGGCGCACCGCCGCAGCGGCGGTGACTTCCTCGAGGTCGGCGTGGCCTACGTGCGGTTCGCGGTCGAGCACCGCGCGCACTTCGAGATCATGTATCGCCCGGAGCTCCACCGCCCCGACGATCCCGCCGTCATCGCGGGTCGGACCCGCGCGGGGGCGGTCCTCTACCGGGGAGCGAGCGAGCGAGGGCCGGGGCGCAGCGCCGACGAGGTCCGGACGGCCGGGCTCGCCGCGTGGTCGCTCGTGCACGGGTTCGCGACGCTGTGGATCCACGGCGCGCTCCCCGAGGGCCTCGGCGACGACCCCGAGGCCGCGGCCCGCACGGTGGCCCGCCACCTGGGGGTCAGCCCAGGGTGAAGGGGTCCCGTGTCCCCCCGGTGAGCTCCACCCACACCGCCTTGGTCTCCAGGTAGGCGTCGATCGCGGCGACGCCGTTCTCGCGGCCGAGCCCGGAGTCCTTGTAGCCGCCGAAGGGAACGCTGGGCGCGACGACGCGGTAGGCGTTGATCCACACCGTGCCGGCCTTGATCCGCGCCGCGACGCGGTGGGCGCGGTGCACGTCCTTGGTCCACACCGCGCCGGCGAGCCCGTACGGGGTGTCGTTGGCCAGTTTCACCGCCTCGTCCTCGTCGGTGAACGTCACCGCGGCGAGCACGGGGCCGAACACCTCCTCGCGGAAGACGGTGTCGGTGGGCTTGACCGAGAGCACCGTGGGCTGGACGAAGTAGCCGCCCAGCGACTCCTCCGACGACCCGCCGTACGCGACGGTGGCGCCCTCGTCGCGCGCCGTGGAGAGGTAGCCCAGGACCTTCTCGTACTGCGGGCCGTTGGCCACGGGGCCCATCTCGGTCTCGGGGTCGAACGGGTCACCCAGCTTGATCTGCGACGCGCGCTCGGCCACGAGCCGCACGAGCTCGTCGTGGACGTCGGCGTGCACCACCAGTCGCGAGCCGGCCATGCAGGTCTGCCCGGTGGCGGCGAACACCCCGGCGACCAGCCCGTTGGCGGCGGCCTGCAGGTCGGCGTCGGCGAACACGACCTGGGGGGACTTGCCGCCGAGCTCGAGCGTCGCCGGGTTGAGGTTCTCGGCCGCGGCGGCGGCCACCTTCCGCCCGGTGGCCGTCGAGCCGGTGAAGGCGACCTTGTCGACGTCCGGGTGCGCGGCGAGGTGCGCCCCGACGGCACCGTCCTCCGAGGTCACCACGTTGACCACCCCCGCGGGCATCCCGGCCTGCGCGATGAGCTCGGCGAACCCGAGCGTCGAGCCGGGCGCGTGCTCGGACGGCTTGATCACCACGGTGCAGCCCGCGGCCAGGGCCGGCGCCACCTTCCAGCTCATCAGCAGCAGCGGCGAGTTCCAGGGCGTGATCGCGGCGACGACGCCGACCGGTTCGCGGCGGGTGTAGACGAGGTAGTTCGGGTTGGGGCTGGGGATCTGCGCGCCCTCGATCTTGTCGGCCAGCCCGGCGTAGTAGTGGTACCACCCGCCGAGGCCCTGCAGCTGCCCGAGCATCTCGCGGTAGAGCTTTCCCGAGTCGTTGACCTCGAGCCGCGCCAGGCGCTCGGCGTTCTCGGTGATCAGGTCGGCCAGCCGGCGCAGGCAGGCGGCGCGGGCGAACCCCGTCATCCGGCCCCACTCGCCGTCGAGCGCGGCGCGGGCGGCGGCCACGGCGGCGTCGATGTCCTCGGGGCCGCCGTCGGGGATGCTCGCCCAGGCCTGCCCCGTGTAGGGGTTGGTGGACGCGAAGGTGCGTCCGGACAGGGCACCGGTCGGCTCGCCGCCGACCAGCATCGACAACTGCTCCAGCTCGCTCATGGCCACCTGTTCCGCTCCGGGGGTGCACGGGACGGTGACCAGTGTGGCCCGGATCGCGCGGTAACGACGCGGTGACGACCCCGCGGCTGCAGGAACGCCCACAACCGACGGAGCCGCCCCGCCCGGCTGCGCTGGTGAACCGGAGCTCGGCGCGCTCGGGGCGCACCCCGGCACCGGCCACCCGACGACCACCGGACACGCAGCGTGCCCGGTCGGGGACGCCCGTGAACCCGCGCCGGCTCAGCCGTTCGCGGTCCTCTTGCCCGACTGCTCGCCGACCAGCCACCGGGCGACGTCGACGAGCTTGATGTTGGTCTCCTGCGAGCTGCGCACGAGACGCTGGAAGGCCTCGTCGTCGTCGACGCCGAAGCGCTCCATGAGGATGCCCTTGGCGGTGCCGATGACGTCGCGCGAGGCCACGGCCCGGTCGAGCTGGGCCGCCCGCTGGGCGCCCCGCAGCGCGAGCCCCGCCTGGTTCGCGAAGAGGGCACCGAGGATCCGGTCCTCCTCGCCGAAGGCGTGGGGGCGGCGGCTGAAGAGGTTGAGCGAGCCGGCCCGGGAGCCCTCGCTGTAGAGCTGGAAGGACAGCGAGCCGTGGACGTCGAGGTCGAGGGCCCGCTTCGCGAAGTGGGGCCAGTCGTCGAGGCGCTCGGAGAAGTCCTGGACGAGCACCATCTCATCGTCGTAGATCGACTCCACGCACGGGCCCTCGTTGTGCTCGGCCTGCACCTGGTCGAGCTCGTTGACCACCTCGTCGGTGGTGGCCGGCGAGACGATCCTGCCGCGACCCTCGAGCAGGAGGACGCCCGCGAGGTCGGTGCCCGGTGACGTGTCCACGGCGGCGGTGAGGATGAGCTGCAGCACCTCGTCGACGTCCTCGGCGGAGGCGAACCGCCGTCCCGTGGTCAGGAACTCGCGCAGCCGCGCACCGTCCTCGGCGAACACCATGCTCGTCACTCTTCCCCTGCCCGGAGCCTGGACGTGCGACCCTAACGGTGCCGTGCGTGCCGGGCCGACCCCGCATCGACGGCGTCACGTCCGCGTGTGGAGGACGGCTCGTGGCAGCCGCGCCATTACCTCGGAGGCCCTGGCCGCGCTGCGTGCTCGTGGGCCGGTGGCGCCACCCCGTTGGCCCGTTCGTCACCGCCGGCGACCGCCGCTCGCACCCTGTCTCGCCGTGGGCGTTTCGTCCGTCCTCCGGTGGCACACCCCCGGTCGCATCCGGTCGCGTCGAGCCCGCGGCGCCGCCGGAGGACCCCGCATCCGCGGGGAATCGACCCCGTCGCGAGCACGGGGAGCACCCCGAGATCACCACGGTGGTCGGGGCGTCCGGGCTCCGTGGGTCGACGAAGCACACGATCCGCAAGGGAGCGTCGCCGATGACGCAGACACGACCGGGCTGGGTGGAGTACCGGGGCCGCACCCTCCACGACACCCACGGCAGCAAGATCGGCCGCATCGTCGAGATCTACCTCGACCACGAGGGCGGGCAGGCCGAGTGGGCGCTGGTCCACACCGGCCTGCTCGGCACGAAGCAGACGTTCGTCCCGCTGCGCGGCGCGCAGGCCGAGGGCGACGACCTGCGCGCGGCCGTCGACAAGGACCAGGCGCAGCAGGCTCCCCACATCGACCCGGACACCGAGCTCTCCGAGCAGGACGAGCAGCGGCTGTTCGAGCACTACGACATCCCGTACACCACCGCCGGCTCCACCACCGCGCGCAGCGGGGACGGCGGCACCACCGATCAGGGGTCGTGGACCGGGCTCCAGCACGAGCAGGGCGCCGTGGGTCACGACACCTCGGGGCCGACCACGGACGAGGCGATGACCCGCTCCGAGGAGGAGCTGCGGGTCGGCACCCGCAGCGAGGAGCGCGGCCGCGCCCGGCTGCGCAAGTACGTGGTCACCGAGACCGAGACCCACACCGTGCCCGTCACGCGGGAGGAGGTGCGCGTCGAGCGCGAGCCGATCACCGAGTCCAACCGCGACGCCGCGACCGACGGGCCGGCGATCTCCGAGGAGGAGCACGAGGTCGTCCTGCACGAGGAGCGCCCCGTGGTCGGCAAGGAGACCGTGCCCAAGGAGCGCGTCCGGATGAGCAAGGACGTCGAGCGCGGCGAGGAGCAGGTCGCGGAGGACGTCCGCAAGGAGCAGATCGAGGCCGACGACAGCACCGTCACCGCCGACCGCGGTACGAGGGACACACCCGGCCGCTGACGCGGTCCGCGGGAGCCCACGCCACCCCGGCCGCGGGGCAGGTCCGCTTCGGCGGACGCCGCGGGTGGCGTGGGCCTCCGGGTGAATTCCCGGTGGCCTTTCTCTTCCGCGGTTTCGAAACACCCGCCGATCGGGAAACGCCCGTTCCGGCCGAACGACCGAGGAGAATAGATGCCCACCGCACCCGCACCCTCCGGTGGAGGGTTCAACATCCTGCAGTCGCTGCAGAATGCGTTCACCACCTTCCTGAGCTACATCCCGAACGTGATCGGCGCCCTGCTGGTCCTGCTCATCGGCTACCTCATCGCCCGGTTGATCCGCGCGGGTATCAGCCGACTGCTGCGCAAGGTCCGCGTCGACGACAAGCTCACCCACGGCAAGGGCGGCGAATACGTCGCCCGCTTCTCCCCGCAGGGCAAGCCCTCCCAGCTCGTCGGGCTGGTCGTGCAGTACGTCCTGATGGTCTTCGTGATCGTCTCCGCGGTCGGCACCCTGAACATCCCCGCGGTCACCGGGTTCGTGACCCTGGTCCTGTCCTACCTGCCCAACGTGCTCGCCGCGCTGCTGATCTTCCTGGTCGCCGCGGCCGTCGCCGCCGCCGTCGGCGGGCTGGTGCAGCGCACCATGGGCGACACCCCCACCGGGCGCGTCGTGCGCTCGGCGGCCCCGACGCTGGTCATGGCCATCGCCGTGTTCATGATCCTCAACCAGCTCGGCATCGCCCCGGTCATCGTCACCGCCACCTACATCGCCCTCATCGGCGCGGTCGCGCTCGGCTCCGCGCTGGCCTTCGGGCTCGGCGGCCGCGACGCCGCCGCCGACCTGGTCAACTCCGGCTACCGCCGCGCCCAGCAGAACCGCGAGCAGGTCCGGCAGGACGTGCAGGTCGGGCGCGAGCGCGGCCAGGCCGAGGCCCAGCAGTACACCCAGCAGTACGCGCCGTCCGGCGGCCCGGGCGGCGCCCACGCCGCCGGCCCGAGCGAGCAGACCACGCGTGTCACCCAGCCGGGCGACCCGTACGGCGACCCCTACGCGGACCCCTACGGCGGTGCCGACGCCCCGAGCGCCGCGCCGACGACGCGCGGGAACGGCCGACTCTGATCGCTGCCCTCCCCGGCGGGGAGGTGGGCCACGACGACGCCCCGGCACCGAGATCGGTGCCGGGGCGTCGTTGTTCCCGGCCGGGTCCGCGGGACGCTGCGCCGAGGTCGTCGTTCCGCGCACTGAATGTCCGGCGAAATGCGCGGACACCATTTTCCTCGTCAGCCTCGAGGCACCCCTCAGCGGGTTGACGGGATCAGGAAGCCAGGTGCAACCGCACCGGCAGCGACTCCCAGGCGCGCAGGGTGTTGTTGTGGTGGCGCGTCGGCTCTCCGGCGGGCTCGAGGCGCTCGACCCGGCGCGTCAGCGCGGCGAACAGCGCCTCGGCCTCGAGCCGGGCGACGTGCTGGCCGACGCACTGGTGGATTCCCATCCCGAAGCCGACGTGCCCGGGGGGGTCACGGTCGAGGTCGTAGGCGTCCGGGGCGTCCCAGTGCCGCGGGTCCCGGTTGGCGGCACCGAGCAGCATCAGGATCTTGTGGCCCTCGGGGACGACGGCGCCGCCGATCGGCACGTCGACGTCGGCGGTGCGGAAGAACGTCTGCACCGGCGACTCCCAGCGCACCGCCTCGTCGAAGGCCACCCGGGCGCGGTCCGGCCGGGCGCGCAGGCGCTCCCACTGCGCGGGGTGGGTCGCCAGCGCGGCGAGGCAGGCGCCGAGGCCGTGCACGGTGGTGTCCACCCCCGCGGTCAGCAGCGAGCGCACGATCAGCGGCGCCTGCGCCGGGGTGATGTCGCCCCGGTCGGACGCCGCCCAGATCGCCGCGCCGAATCCGTCGTCGGTGAGCACGTCGCGGGCGCACTGCGCGGCCACCCACGCCGAGAGCTCGGCGACCCGCGGCGCGCCCTTGGCCACGAGGTCGTTGGCCGGCCCGAACGCGTTGAACGCGTGGTCGCCGTAGGGCAGGAGGTTCTCGCGGCCCTCGGCGGGCAGGCCGACGGCGTCGGGGAACACGCGCAGCGGGAACGCCTCGGCCAGGTCGGCGATCGCGTCGAGCTCGACGACGCGGCCGGCGCCGTCGAGCAGCCCGGCGACGAGGTCCTCGGCGTCGGCGAACCATTGTGCGCGCAGCCGGCGCAGCGCCCGCGGCGACAGGATCGGGGCGAGGACGGCGCGCGGCGCGTCGTGGTGGGGCGGGTCGGCCTCGAGCAGCAGCGACGGCGGGCGCCACGGCTCGGAGTAGCGGAAGTTCGACAGGCCCACCCCGGCGCTCGAGGGGAAGCGCTGCCAGTCGACCAGCGCCGCGCGGACCTCGGCGTAGCGGGCCACGGCGTAGAGGTCGTAGCGCGGCAGCCACACCAGCGGGCCCGCGTCCCGCAGCGCGCCCTGCATCGGCAGCGGGTCGGCGAGGACCTCGTGGGAGAACGGGTCGACGTCGACGGTGGGGATCGTCGACGGCGCGGTGGCGGTCATCGCTCCTCCTCTACAGGTCGAGCACGAGGCGGTCGGTGCACGACCGGGACACGCACGGGAACATGCAGTCGCCCGCGGCGCGCTCGTGGTCGGCGAGCAGCGTGTCGCGGTGGTCGGGCACGCCCGCCAGCACGGTGGTCTCGCACGTGCCGCAGACGCCCTGCTCGCACGAGGACAGGGTGGTCGCCCCGGCGCGCCGCGCGGCCTCGAGCACGGAGAGCTGCGGGGTCACGGTCACCGTGGTCCCCGTGCGCGCGAGCTCGACCTCGAACGGCTCGTCGCGCACCGGGGCGCCGAGCTCGGCGGCGGCGAAGCGCTCGGTGCGCAGGCGGTGCGGCGGCCGGTGCGCCGTCGCGTCCTCGACGGCGGCGAGCAGCGGCCCGGGTCCGCAGCAGTAGACGACGGTGTCGTCGCGCGCCCCGCCCAGCCACGCGGCCAGCGGCAGCAGGCCGGCCTCGTCCTGCGGGTGCAGGTGCACGCGATCGCCGTAGTGGGCGAGGTCGTCGAGGAACGCCATCGAGCGCCGGCTGCGCCCGCCGTAGAGCAGCGCCCAGTCGGCACCGACCAGGTCGGCCTGGTGCACCATCGGCAGCAGCGGCGTGATCCCGATGCCGCCGGCGACGAACAGGTAGCGCGTCGAGGGGACCATCGCGAAGTCGTTGCGCGGCCCGCCGAACGCCACGACGTCGCCCACGGCGAGCTCGTCGTGCACGTACGCCGAGCCGCCGCGGCCGTCGACCTCGCGCAGCACGCCGATGCGGTAGGTGTGGGCGTCCCAGCGGTCGCCGCACAGCGAGTACTGCCGGGTCGCGCCCGTGGGCAGGGTGACGTCGATGTGCGCGCCGGGCGCCCAGTCGGGCAGGCGCCCGCCGTCGGGCCGAGCCAGGGCCAGGGTGACGACCCCCTCGGCCGCGACGGCCTTGTCCACCACCGTCAGCTGGTCGCCCACGTCCGCCTCCCCGCTCGCGTCACGCGGTGAGCATGCGAAGCGCCGGGCCACGGGCGGAACGGCGTTCTCACCCAATGGGACGGTCGTCGAGACGCCGGCCGATCCGGCGGGCCGCGGCGGTGAGGGACGGGAGGTGACCGCGGGCACGCTCGTCGTTGGGGACGATCACCGAGACGGCGGCGACGACCTGACGTGCCGCATCGCGGACCGGCACCGCCATCCCGGTGGCGTCGGGGTGGATGTGACCCGGGCAGAAGGCGAAGCCCTGCTTGCGCACGTCGGCGAGCAGCGCCCGCAGCGCCCCGGCCTCGACCACGGTCGCGGAGGTGTAGCGGTGCCGCGGCGCCGCCAGCACCCGCTCCTGCAGCACCGCCGATCCGTACGCCAGCAGCACCAGCCCCGATGACGACGCGTGCAGCGGCAGACGCGCCGCGATGCGGGTGTAGTTGATGACCGCCTGCTCGGCGCTGAGGCGCTCGACGAACAGCACCTCGTCGCCGTCGAGCACCCCGAGCTGGGTGTGGTGGCCGATCGCGTGCTGCAGCTGCTCCATCACCGGCATCGCGGTCTCGCGCAGCGACAGCGTCGGCGACGCCCGCGAGCCCAGCTCCCAGAGCCGCGTCCCCACCCGCACGCGGCGGTCGGCGTCGCGAGCCAGCAGGCCGTGCTCGACGAGCTCCGCGACCATCCGCGACGCCGTGGCCAGCGGGAGCCCCGCACGCCGCGCGACCTCGGAGACCTGCAGCGCGGGGGCCTCCGGGGTGAACGCCTCGAGGATGCGCACCGCGCGCTCGAGGACCGACTCCCCCGAGCTCGACCGCGCCATCGCGTCAGTGTGCGGCGTGGGTCAGAGAGCCGGCAGGATCTGGGCGCGGCCGACGAGGGGGCGCAGCGGGTCCCCGACGTCGGGCAGCCGGTCGAGCGCGGTGCGGATCGTCCAGCGGTCCGGGCGCAGGTCGGGGTCGTCGAGCTCGTCCCAGGCCAGGGTCATCGAGACCGGCGCGCCGGGGGCGGGCCGGGGGCTGAACGGCGCGACCAGGGTCTTGTTGATGGCGTTCTGCGTGTAGTCGAGCCGGGCCAGCCCGCGGCGGCGGTCGGTGTGCCACTCCCAGGACACGAGCTCCGGTCGGATCTGTCCGACGGCGCGGGAGAGCTTCTCCACCCAGGCGCGGGTGTCGTCGAAGGTGTAGCCGTCGGCGATCGGCACCCAGATCTGCACCCCGCGCTTGCCGGTCACCTTGGGGGCCGCGTCGACGTCCAGGTGCGCCAGCGCCGCGCGGTAGAGCCGGGCGAGGGTCAGCACGTCGGCGAACCCCACGGCCGGCCCGGGGTCGATGTCGATGAGAGCCCAGGTCGGCTGGTGCACGTCGGGCAGCCGCGAGGTCCAGGGGTGCAGCTCGATCGCCCCGTAGTTGGCCATCCACACCAGCGCCGCGGTGCTGTCGAGCACGAAGTAGTTCTGGGTCTCGTCGGGCTCCGCCTCGGGGTTGTGCCAGCGCCGCAGCCACGTCGGTGCGTGGTCGGGCACCTCCTTCTGCCAGAACCCGGCGCGGGCCGTGCCGTCGGGGTAGCGGTGCAGGTTGACCGGCCGCCCCGCGAGGTACGGCAGCAGGAAGGGGGCGACGCACGCGTGGTAGCGGACGAGCTCGCGCTTGGTCACGGGCGCTCCCCCGTCGCCGGGGAACAGGACCTTGTCCAGGTTGGTCAGCGCGAGCTCACGCCCGCCGACGGTCCACGTGCCCTTGGCGCCGAGGGCGTCGAGGGCGGCCAGCTCGTCCTCGGTGGCCCCCGCCTGGGCGCGGGTGTCGGCGGCGGCCAGCGGCACCTCGGCGGTCGCGGCGGGGGCGCCGCTCTGCCACATCGCCGCCGGGGCCGCGGCGACCTCGTCGTTGGTGCGCCCGGAGAGCACCGACCGCGGGTGCTCCTCGGGGTCCCAGCCCTCGACGGCGTGGTCGTCGTGCTTGTGCACGAGCATCCACTCCTCCTTCGAGGCGTCGCGCGACCGTCGGCGGACCAGGGCGAAGCGCCCCGCGAGCTTCTCGCCGTGCAGGTCGAAGTGCAGCTCACCGGCGGCGACGGCGGCCGCGGGGTCGCCGGTCTTGGCGGGCGTCCAGGTCCCGCGGTCCCAGACCACGACGTCGCCACCGCCGTACTGGCCCTTGGGGATCACGCCCTCGAACCAGGCGTAGTCCATGGGGTGGTCCTCGGTGTGGACCGCCATGTGCCGCGCCGACGGGTCCAGCGTCGGGCCGCGGGGCACGGCCCAGCTGGCCAGGGCCCCGTCGATCTCCAGGCGGAAGTCGTAGTGCAGGCGCCGCGCGCGGTGCCGCTGCACCACGAAGATCGGCTCGCCGGGGCTCGGGTCACCGCCCGCGGGCTCGGGGGTCGCCGTGAAGTCGCGCATGCGCTGGTAGGTCGCGAGCCGGTCGGGCGCCGAGGTCCCGGTCGACGGCGTCGCCGTGGGCGCCGCCAGCGGCAGGTCGATGCGGATCTCCTCGGGGTCGCGGTCCGGGCGCAGACCCCGCCACGACGCGTGCCGCAGACGACCGTCGGGGGTCACGTTGCGGTACTCGACCTCGCCGACGAGCCGCGGTTCGACCCAGCGGGCGTCGCGGGCGTGCTCGCGCGGGACGGTCTCGTCGAACGGGCTGTCCTTGCGCTGCAGCGGTGCCAGCCGCTCCTGCAGCGCGCGCAGCATGGCCTCGGTGAAGCCGGTGCCCACGTGCCCGAGGTAGCGCAGCCGCCCCTCGGCGTCCCGCGCGCCGAGCAGCAGGGAGCCGACCGTCGAACCCCGCCGCCCGCGGCCGGGCGTCCAGCCGCCCAGGACGACCTCCTGGGTGGACAGCACCGCGGTCTTCACCCACGCCGAGGACCGCCGGCCGGCCTCGTAGCGGGCGCTGCGGCGCTTGGCGACGATCCCCTCGATGCCGTGGGCCTTCGCGACCTCGAGCACCTTGGCCGGGGCCACGTCGGTGAACGACGGCGACACCGCCACGCGGGGCCACGTGTCGGCGCCCAGCGCCTCGAGCCGCGCGCGGCGCTCGTCCCACGGCCGGTCGCGCGTGTCCTCGCCGTCGGAGCGGAGCAGGTCGAACAGGTAGAGCGAGACGGGCACCGCGGCGAGCAGGTGCGCGTTCGGCGCCCGGACGTGCATGCGCTGCTGGAGCCGCCCGAAGCTCGGACGGCCCTGGTCGTCCATCGCCACGATCTCGCCGTCGAGCAGCAGGTCGCGGCCGTCGCCGAGCCCCGCGAACTCCGGGTAGCCGGCGGTGACGTCGTTGCCGTTACGGCTGGTGATCCGCACCCCGTCCGGGCCGGTCGCGATCAGCGCGCGCACCCCGTCCCACTTGAACTCGACCGCCCAGCCCGGCCCGGTCGGCGGGCTCCCCGCGGTCGCGAGCATCGGGAGCAGCTCCTCGGCCACGTCATCCCTCTCCGCTGGTGCTCCGGCCCACCGTCCCATCCTCACGGGCGGCGCCACGAGTCGTCGGGGAACGACAGGCCGGCCTGGGCGCCCATCAGGGTCACGCCGCCGTCGACGACCTGCGACGTGCCGGTGATGTACGCCGCGCCCGGGCTCGCCAGGAACGCCACCGCGGCCGCGACCTCGTCGGCGTGCCCCGGCCGGCCGAGCGGCGCGCCCGGGCGCGGCGACTCGCGCGGGTCCTGGTCGGGCTGCCCGGTCAGCGGCGTCGCGATCTCGCCGGGCGCCACCGCGTTCACCGTGATCCCGTCCTCGCCCAGTTCCAGCGCGAGCACCTTGGTGAGCAGCCCGATCCCGGCCTTCGCCGCGCAGTAGGGCGCCGCGCCGACGCGCGGGACGTGCTCGTGGACGCTGGTGATGTTGACGATGCGCCCGCCGCGCCTCGCCTCGCCCATCCGCCGTGCGGCGAGCCGGCTGCACAGGAATGCCCCATCCAGGTCGATGGTGATGACGTCGCGCCAGGTGTCGTAGTCCATGTCGACCACCCGGGTGCGGGTGCCGGTCCCCGCGTTGTTGACCAGGACCCCGAGCCCGCCCAGCTCGTCGGCGAGCTCGTCGACGGCGACGGTCGCTGCGGGCAGCTCCCGCAGGTCCATCTGCCGGATCGCGGCGCGCCGCCCGAGGCGCTCGACCTCGGCGGCGGTGGCCCGCGCCCCGCTCTCGTCGTCGCGGTGGGTGATGCCGACGTCGTGGCCGTCGCGGGCGAGCGCGACCGCCGTGGCGCGGCCGATGCCGGAGTCGGCACCGGTGACGACGGCGACGCGGGGGTGGCCGGTGTCGGCGGGGACGCCGGCGACGGGGGTCTCGGTGGTCATCCCGCAGCCGTACCCGTTGTCGACCGCCCGCCGACCACGAACCCGTGGCTCGTCGACGGCCCCTTGGCCCCCGAGCGCCCTGCCCGTTTCCTGGGGGCATGGCCCGAGAACGCGACGACGCGCCGGCGGTGCACCGCCGGGTCCGCCTGCGCTCCGGCGACGCCGTGATCGTGCGCAGCCTGCAGCCCGACGACGAGGCCGGGCTCGGCCGCATGTTCGACGAGCTGGGCGACAGCTCCCGCTTCCAGCGCTTCCTGTCCGGCAAGCCCTCGATCCCGCCGGCGGCGCTGCGCCGGCTGGTCGACGTCGACCACCGCGACCACGAGGCGCTCGTCGCCGTCCCGGAGGACGGCGGGGACGGCGGGGACGGCGGGGACGGTGGGGACCGCACGGTGCTCGGCGAGGCCCGCTGGGTCCGCGACGCCGACGACCCCGTGGTCGCCGAGCTGGCGATCACCGTGGCCGACGACTGGCAGCAGCGCGGGCTGGGCACCGAGCTGGCCCACCACCTGGCGCGCCGGGCCGCCGAGGAGGGCGTCGAGCGCTTCGCCGCCGAGGTCCTCACCGACAACCACGGCATCCGGCGGCTCGTCGAGCGCGTCGGCGAGGTCGAGCGCGACGACCAGGGCGACGGCGTCGCGGTCCTGCACGTCACCACCGAGGGCCACGAGGACCCGGCCGTGGACGACGGCGCGGTCCGCCGGGTGCTGCGGGCCGCGGGTCGCGGGGACTTCCTCGTGGTGCCGCGCCCGCTGCGGTTCTGGCTGCGCCTGTCCGGCCGGATCACCCGGACCCTGCTGATGCCGGTGGACGCCCTGCTGGGCCGGTCTCCGATGCGGTCTCAGGAGCAGTCTGAGATGCCGTCTCCGATACCGTCTCAGATGCGGCGGGTCCAGGACTCCGCGAACGAGTAGACACCGAACGCCGCGATCCCGACGCCGACCACGAGCAGGAGGAACGGGCCGAACGGCTGCCCCGCCAGGAGCGTGAGCGCCTGGTCGAGCCCACCCGCCGTGCGCGGGTCGGCCCGCCACGCCGCGACCACGAACAGCACGCCGACGATGGCGAAGGCGATCGCCCGCGCGACGTGCCCGGCGACGCCGAGCACCTCGACGGGCCGACGCAGGCGGTCGGGCAGGCGGTCGTAGTCGAGATCGTCGGAGAAGGTCCGCGCGATGCCCGTGTAGCCCATCGCCACGGCGATCCCGACGACCACGGCCCCGAGCACCGCCACGAGGATCCGGCCCGCGGGCAGCGTGAGCAGCCCCGCGGTCAGGCTCTCCGAGCCGGCCGAGCTGGAGGACCCCGACGACCCGGTCACGAGCAGCCGGACCCCGACGAGGGCGACGGCCAGCACGGCGACGGTCTTGGCTCCCGCGCCGACGCGTTTGCGGAAGCGCGTGCCCCCCGAGGTCCAGCGGAACCCGGTGGCCGCGGCCACGCCCTGCCACACCGCGAACGCCACCAGGCCGACGACCACCACGATGATCCCCACGAACCCGGGGGTGCCGGCGGCCAGCGCCCGAAGCGCGCCCTGCTGGTCGGGCTGACCCCCGCCGGCCAGCGCGACGTGCCCGGCGATGATCCCGATCAGCACGTGGACCAGCCCGTAGCCGGCCAGCCCGACCCGGCCGAGCAGCTCGACGGCGCGGATCGGGGCCTCGCCCTCGCCGCTCGTCCCGAGGCCCGCGAGCTCGCTGTAGACCTTCGACCCGGCCTGTTCGGCCCGGTTGCCGATCTCCTCGGCCGTGTCGTCGGTCCGTTCGGCCTCCCGGCCCGCCTCGTCGGCCTTCGCCTCGGCGCGGGACGCCTCCCGCTGGGCCCGGCGCTGGTGCCGGCCCGACGGCGCGTCCTCGCGGGAGGTGTCGGCGGCGGCGGCGTCACCCGAGGCGTCGGTGGAACTCACGTGCCGGGCCTACCCGGTTGCGCGCACCCCACCGCCCGCACTGTCCGGAACCTCACCGGGAGGGACCTCACCGGCCCGAACCTCACCGGCCCGAACCTCACCGGCCCGAACCTCACCGGCCCGAACCTCACCGGCCGAGTGCCGGCAGCGCCGTCCCGGCCACGTGGCGCAGCGCGTCGAGGCCGGCCGCGATCGCCGGCTGGTGCTGCGAGCCGGCGCGGACGGCGGCGACGACCCGTCGGGTGGGCACCGGCGGCGTCGTGATCGGGAGGCGCCGGGTGTCGTGGTGGGCGGGCAGATCCGCCAGCCGCGGGACGAGGGCGACCCCGTAGCCCCGGGCGACCAGCGCGGCGCCCGTGTCCCACTCGTCGGCGTGGTGGGCGATGTCCGGCGCGAAGCCCGCGGTGGTGCAGGCGAGCGTGACGAGCTGGTGGTAGGCGCGGCCGACGTTGCCGCAGATCCACGGGTCGGCGGCGAGGTCGCGCAGGGCGACGCCGCGGCGTCCGACCAGCGGGTGGTCGGGGCCGACGAGGATGTCGAGCGGCTCGTCGAACAGCGAGTGCTGGTCGAAGGCGGGGTCGGACACCGGCGGGATGCTGGGGGTGGCGACGACCACCGCGAGGTCGGCGTCGTCGGCCGCAAGCAGGTCGAACGAGCGGGCGGGCTCGCTCTCGCGCAGGTACAGGCGCATCTGGGGGTGCTCGCCCCGCAGGTGTTCCAGCGCCTTGGGCACGACCACGGCCGCGGCGGACGAGAACGCGGCGAAGCGCAGCGTCCCGCCCACGGCGCCGGCGCGGTGGGCGGCGAGGTCGGCCCTCGCCTGCTCCCACTGCGCGGCGAGGGTCTCGCCGTGCTCGAGCAGGGTGCGCGCGGCCGGCGTGAGGCGCACCCCGCGCCCGACGGGCTCGAGCAGCGCGACGTCGAGCTCGCGGGCGAGGGCCTGCATCTGGTGCGAGACCGCCGACGGGGTGAGCCGGCACACCTCGGCCGCGGCGGTGACGGTGCCGTGCCGGGCGATGGCCGCGAGGACGCGCAACCGCCGATCGATCATGTACCCACCGTACAAGATCATAGGTTCGACGTTTCGATGGACGTGGACGGAATGCGCCGCTGACACTCCTGACATGACCTACCGCGCGATCGTCGTCGGCCTCGGCGGGCTGGGCTCGGCGGCGCTCTACCCCAGGCCTTTCACCGGACCGGCTCTGACACCGGGGTCTGAATGACGAAAGGTGCTCCTGACCTGCGATGATCTGTCTTGCTGAGGGACAGAATC
>NZ_QEKW01000027.1 GCF_003096675.1 Actinomycetospora cinnamomea
GAACCCGGAAGCTAAGCCCTCCAGCGCCGATGGTACTGCGACCGACAGGTCGTGGGAGAGTAGGACACCGCCGGAACACCCGACCACCCCCACACCACCCGGGACCGGGGACACACCCACCACCAGCACGACCCCACAACGGGCAGGACTCCGGCGAGGAGCCCTGCCCGTTCGCATGTCCACAGGAGGCCCGCCATGTCGTCGGATCCGTCGGACGCCGCCGGCTCGCGCAGGGCCGGTGAGGGCTCGCGCGGCGGCTCGGCGCGCCCGGCCCGCGACGACCAGCAGGCGGGCACCCGCCGGGGCTCGGCGTCTGGGGGGCGCGGTGGCCCACGCGCGGCCGGCGACGGTCGCGGTCGCGGCGGTGACCGGCCGTCCCGGGACGACCGGGGTGGTCGTGGGCGACCCGACGGTCCGGGCGGGCGTGGTGACGGCGCCCGCGGGGGCGAGCGCTGGTCGGACGGCGGCGAGCGCGGCTCCCGCCGCGGCGACCAGGGTCGGGGCCACGACGGTGGCTCCGGCGGACGGACTCCCCGGCGCGGTCCGGGCGGTCCTGGCGGGCGCCCCTCCGGGGGCCAGGACCGGGGGCGCGGTGGACCCGGCGGGCGACCGGACGCGCGCGGTCGGGGTGACGAACGAGCCGGCGGGCCCCCGCGTCGCGGGCCACGCGACGACCGCGGAGACCGCCGGCCAGACGACCGCGGTCCCGGCAACCGGCGCGACGAGGACCGGGGCCAGGGCAACCGTCGGTACGAGGGCCGCGGGTCCGGCGCGCCGTGGAGCGACCGCGGGTCCGGCACCCGGCGGTACGAGGACCGGGGGTCCGGACGGCCGCGGGACGACCGTGGACCCGGCGACCGGCGCGGCGACGACCGCGGGTCCGGCCCGCCGCGGGACGACCGTCGTGGTGGCGGTCGAGCGTTCGAGCGCCGCCCCGACGATCGGCCGCGTGGCGGTGGCCCCCGGGATGACCGGGAGCGTGACGACCGTGCGGGGGAGCGCCCGCGTGGTGGAGACCGGCCGCGCGGCGGCCGTCCCCCGCAGGAGCGACGCCGCGACGACCGGCCGCGTGACGACCGCGGGCGCCAGGACGGGCCGCGCGGCGGCCGGCCGACAGGATCGCGCGGGGACCGCAGGGACGACCGTCGCCCCACCGACCGCCGTCCCGCCGACGGCGAGCGCTCGCGGCCTGCCGAGGAACGGCCGATCGAGCGCCACCAGGACGCCTCGCCCCGCCCGGCCGCGCCGCCGCTGCCCGACGACGTGACCCCGGAGCTGCTCGACCCGGAGGCCCGCCGCGATCTGCGCGGACTGCCCAAGGACCTCGCCGACCTCGTGGCGCGGCACCTCGTCGCCGTGGGCGAGCTCGTGGACGACGAGCCCGAGGCCGCCCTGGCCCACGCGCGGTACGCGCGCCACCGGGCCAGCCGGGTGGCCATCGTCCGCGAGGCCGCGGGGCTCGCCGCGTATCACGCCGGCGAGTGGGCCGAGGCGCTCTCCGAGCTGCGGGCCAGCCGCCGCATGGGCGGCGACGGGCACCTGCCGGTCATGGCCGACGCCGAGCGGGCGCTGGGTCGTCCGGAGCGGGCCCTGGAGCTATCCCGCAGCCCTGAGGCCCGCGACCTGTCGGCCGAGGACGCCGTCGAGCTGCTCATCGTCGTCTCCGGAGCCCGTCGGGATCTCGGGGAGTTCGACGCGGCGGTCGTCGGCCTGCAGGTCCCCGAGCTCGACGCCTCCCGCGACGACCCGTGGCTGCCGCGCCTCTTCTACGCCTACGGCGAGGCCCTCCAGGCCGCCGGGCGCCCCGACGACGCGGTGCGGGCGTTCCTCGACGCCGCGCGCCTCGACGTCGAGGGCGAGACCGACGCCGAGGAGCGCGCGATCATGATCGGCGTCGGGGACCCGGACGCGGTGGAGACGGACGACGAGACCGGTGCCGAGGACGCCGCCGCCGAGGACGACATCGCCGAGGACGACATCGCCGAGGACGACATCGCCGAGGACGAGGACGCCACCGAGGACGACCTCGACGACGAGGACGACGTCGACGAGGACGAGGACGCCACCGAGGACGACCTCGACGACGAGGTCACCGACGAGGACTCCCCGGCGGAGACGCGAGGGTGAGCGGGTACGACGCGCTCCTGGTCGACCTCGACGGCACGGTCTACAAGGGTCCGTCGGCGATCGAGGGCGCGGTGGAGAGCCTGGAGGCCGCGCGGGAGAGCGCGACCGTCTCCTTCGTCACCAACAATGCCTCGCGGGGCCCGGACGAGGTCGCCGGCCACCTGCGGGAGCTCGGCCTGACCCTCGACACCGGGGACGTCGTCACCAGCGCGCAGGCGGGCGCGGCGGTGCTGGCGCAGCAGTGCGAGGCCGGCGCGCGGGTGCTGGTCGTGGGCACCGAGGCGCTGTGCGAGGAGATCCGGCTCGTCGGGCTGGAGCCGGTGCGTGCCGACGAGGACGGGCCGGTCGCGGTCGTCCAGGGCCACGACCCCGAGACCGGGTGGGCGATCCTCGCCGAGGCGACCCTGGCGCTGCACCGCGGCGCGGTGTGGGTGGCGTGCAACATCGACCCGACCCTGCCCCACGCGCGGGGTCTGCTGCCGGGCAACGGGTCCTTCGTCGCCGCGCTGCGCACGGCCACGGGCCGCGAGCCGCAGGTCGCCGGCAAGCCCGCGGCCCCGCTGCTGCAGCAGGCGATCGAGCGGGCCGGAGCCCGCCGGCCACTGATCGTCGGCGACCGGCTCGACACCGACATCGCCGGCGCCCACGCGGTCGAGGCCGACAGCCTGCTCGTGCTCACCGGGGTCTCGACCCCCGCGGACGTGCTCGTCGCCGTGCCCGAGCAGCGGCCCGTCTTCCTCGGGCACGACCTGAGCGTGCTCGGCGACGGGCTCGAGGCCACCCGGGTGTGGGACGGTGACGCCGCCGGGTGGCACGCGCGCCGTGACGGTCGCGTCCTGGTGCTCCGGGCCGGCGACGGTGCCGGCGACGCGGCGGCCGCGTTGCGGGCGCTGTGCCGGGTCGCCTGGGACGAGCCGGACGGCGCCGGCGGACGCGCCGAGGTGCGGGGCGCGGACGACCGCGCCCGGGAGATGATCAGCACGCTCGGCCTCGACGCGGGCTGACACGTTAGCGTGGGACCGGGCGGCCGACGGAGCCGGCCGTCGTCGACGTCGGGAGGGTGGCCATGACCGTGCCCGCGCCCGGTCCGCCCCGGCCCGGGCCACCACGTCCCGCCGGGGACGGCGAGGCGCTGGCCGGCCTGCGGGCCGCCGTCGCCGCGCTGCCCGAGGCCGCGGCCGCGCCCGCCGAGGAGTTCGACGCGGCCGACCATGCCGCCCGGTTCGAGGCGGTGCACGACGCGCTGGTCGCGGTGCTGGCCGACGTGGACGGGACCTGAGCGCGATGGCCCGGTCGACCGCGCGCCGGCTGCGCCTGGACGCCGAGCTGGTCCGACGCGGCCTCGCGCGCTCGCGCGAGCACGCCGCGGGGCTCATCGCCGACGGGCGGGTCACGGTCGGGGGCACGGTGGCCACGAAGCCCGCGACGGCCGTGGAGACCGCCGCCGCGCTGGTGGTCCGTGACGCCGTCGACGACCCGGGCTGGGCGTCGCGCGGCGCGGGCAAGCTGCTGGGCGCGCTCGAGGCCTTCGGTCCGCAGGGCCTGGCCGTCGAGGGGCGACGCTGCCTCGACGCCGGCGCGTCGACCGGCGGGTTCACCGACGTGCTCCTGCGCCACGGCGCCCGCGAGGTCGTCGCCGTCGACGTCGGCTACGGGCAGCTCGTGTGGGCGCTGCGGACCGACCCGCGGGTGGCGGTGCACGACCGCGTCAACGTCCGGTCGCTGACGCCGGAGGACATCGGCGGCCCGGTGGACCTCGTCGTCGCCGACCTCTCCTTCATCTCCCTGGGCCTCGTCCTCGACGCGCTCGTGGCGTGCACGGTACCGGGCGGCGACCTGGTACCGATGGTCAAGCCGCAGTTCGAGGTCGGACGCGAGCGGCTGGGCGGCGGCGGGGTGGTGCGCGACCCGGCGCTGCGCGCGTCGGCCGTGCTCGACGTGGTGGCGGCCGCCCGCGCCCGGGGTCTGGTGCTGCGCGACGTCGTCGCGAGCCCGTTGCCGGGGCCGTCGGGCAACGTGGAGTACTTCTGCTGGCTGCGCCGCGGCGACGGTGGCGCGGAGTCCGGCACCGACGACGAGGTGCTCGTCCGGCGAGCCGTGGAACGGGGACCGGCGTGAGCGACGGGGACGAGAGGCGGGCGCCGGTGGCCGGGGTCGGGTCCGAGAGGCGGGGCAACGGGGCCGTCGGGCCGTCGGGCGACCACTCCGGCGAGGCCGTGGAGGTACGCCCGGCCGGCCCGCGCTCCGGCGACGGCCGGTCGCGTGACGCGCTGATCGTCGTGCACACCGGCCGCGAGGCGACCCGACGCGTGGCGTCGCAGGCGGCGCGACGGCTCGCCGAGGCGGGGTTCGCGCTGCGGGTGCTCCCCGACGAGTACTCCACCGACGAGGGCCTGTTCGACGACCTGCCCGAGCACCTCCGTCCGACCACCGTCGCCGCCGACTCGGACGCGGCGTCGGGCATGGAGCTCGTGATGGTGCTCGGCGGGGACGGCACGTTGCTGCGCGCGGCCGAGCTCGCCCGCCACGCGCGGGTGCCGATGCTCGGGGTGAACCTCGGGCGGGTCGGCTTCCTCGCCGAGGCCGACATCGACGACCTCGACGAGGTGCTCGACGCCGTGGTCAACAGGACCTACCGCGTCGAGGAGCGCATGACGGTCGACGTGGTCGCGCACCAGAACGGCACCGAGCTGGGCCGGACCTGGGCGCTCAACGAGGCGATCGTCGAGAAGATGAACTGGGCGCGCCTGCTCGACGTGGTGCTCGAGGTCGACGGGCGTCCGGTCTCGGAGTTCGCGTGCGACGGGGTGCTGTGTGCGACGCCGACCGGGTCGACGGCCTACGCGTTCTCCGCCGGCGGACCGGTGGTGTGGCCCGAGGTGCAGGCCATGCTGCTGGTGCCGAGCAACGCGCACGCGCTCTTCGCACGCCCGCTGGTGATCTCGCCGGAGTCGCGCGTGGCGCTCGAGGTCTCCAACCGCGGTGACGCCGGCGTGCTCGTGTGCGACGGCCGGCGCACGATCGAGCTGCCGCCCGGCTCGCGGGTGGAGGTCGTGCGCGGGAGCAACCCGGTGCTCCTGGCGCGCCTGCGCGTGCAGCCGTTCACCGATCGGCTGGTCCGCAAGTTCGGGCTGCCGGTGCAGGGCTGGCGGGGCCGGCGGCATTAGCCCCGCCCACCGCGGACCACCGACCGTTCGACCACGTGTTCGAACCGGGTCGGCGTGTTCGGCCCCGGGGTGTCGGGGGCCGTGGTTATCGTGAGGCCCGTGCTCAGCGAGCTGAGGATCCAGGGCCTCGGGGTCATCGAGGACGCGACCCTCGACCTGCACCCGGGACTCACGGTGGTCACCGGGGAGACCGGTGCGGGCAAGACGATGGTGGTCACGGGGCTGCACCTGCTGGGTGGGGGCCGGGCCGACTCGTCGCGCGTGCGTCGCGGGGCCTCGCGCGCGACGGTCGAGGGCCGGTTCCTGCTGCCGCCCGCGTCCGAGGTGGACGACGAGCCGGAGGACGACGCCGGCGAGGACGACGCCGGCGAGGACGCTCCGCCCCGCTCGGCGTTGCGCCTCGCGGCCGACGCCGGGGCCGCCCTCGACGACGACGGCAGCCTCATCGCCGCGCGCACCGTCTCCGCCGACGGCCGCTCGCGCGCCCACCTCGGCGGGCGCTCGGTGCCCATGGCGGTGCTGGGCGACGTCACCGACGCCGCGCTCGCGGTCCACGGCCAGCACGAGGCTCTGCGGCTGTTGCGGGCCGCCGAGCAGCGCGCGGTGCTCGACCGGTTCGCCGGCGCCGCCGTCGCCGAGCCGCTCGCGGCCTACCGGCGCACCCGCACGGCCTGGCGCCGCGCGACCGCCGAGCTGGCCCGGCGCCGTGAGCAGGCGCGCGAGCTCACCCGCGAGGCCGACATGCTGCGCCACGGGCTGGGCGAGATCGAGGGCGTCGCGCCGCAGCCCGGCGAGGACGCCGAGCTCGTCGCCGAGGCGCGCCGCCTCGCCGACGCCGACGACCTGCGGGCCGCCGCCACGGGCGCGCTGGCCGCGCTCGCCGGCCCGCCCGAGGGCACCGGCGACGAGCCCGACACCATCGGCCTGCTGGGCGAGGCGCGGCGCCGGCTGCAGGGCAGTGACGACCCCGCGCTCGCCGGGCTCGATCCGCGGCTGGCCGAGGCCGCGGCGCTGGTGGGCGACGCCGCCGCCGAGCTCACCGACTACCTCGAGCGCCTCGAGGCCGATCCCCAGCGCCTGGAGCACGTCCTCGCGCGCCAGGCCGAGCTCAAGAGCCTCACCCGCAAGTACGCCGCGGACGTCGACGGGGTGCTGGCCTGGGCCGACACGGCACGCGAGCGCCTGGCCGGGCTCGACACCTCCGACGAGGCCCTCGCCGCGCTCGCCGCGGAGGCCGAGCAGCACGCCGGGGAGCTCGCCGGGCACGCCGCGGCGGTCTCGGCGGCGCGGCGCGAGGCCGCCGAGCGCTTCGGCGCCGCGGTGTCCGCCGAGCTCGACGGCCTCGCGATGGGCGCGGCGTCGGTGCAGCTCGCGGTGGGCGTCAAGGAGGCCGCGTCCGGGGCGACGGACGCGCTGCCCGTCGAGGGTCGGCACGTCGTCGCCGGGCCCGACGGCGTCGACGAGGTCGAGCTGCTCCTCACCGCCCACGCGGGCGCGCCCGCGCTGCCGGTGCACAAGGGCGCCTCGGGGGGCGAGCTCTCGCGGGTGATGCTGGCCGTAGAGGTCGTCCTCGCCGGCGCCGACACCACGCCGACGCTGGTGTTCGACGAGGTCGACGCCGGGGTCGGCGGGCGCGCCGCGGTCGAGGTGGGGCGCCGGCTGGCGCGCCTGGCCGCCACCCACCAGGTCGTGGTGGTCACCCACCTCGCCCAGGTCGCGGCGTACGCCGACCGTCACCTGGTGGTCGACAAGGGCGGCCTCGCCGCGGTCGACGGCACCGACGGGGTCACCCGGAGCGCGGTGCGCGCGCTCGACGACGGCGAGCGGGTGGTGGAGCTGGCGCGGATGCTCGCGGGCACCGAGGAGACCGAGACCGGCCGCGCCCACGCCGAGGAGCTGCTCGCCGCCGCGGCGGCGGACCGCGCCTCGAGCGGCGCCGGAGACGCACCCACCCCGATCAGTCGTGGCGCCGCCACGCGGCGTAGCGGATCCCGCCGGGGTCGCCGGGCCGGGTGACCGGAGCGTCCCGGCCCGGCGCGTCGGCGCCGCCTCGCCCGTCCGATTGACGACGATCGGGGCATGGGTCGCGGCGCGGGTGCGGGGTGGCGGGCATGAGGTGGCCACGGGGACGCACGAAGGAGGCACCCGTCGGTGTCGTCGGCACCGCCCGGCTCGGTGGACGCTCGGGCGGCGCGGTCTCCCCGGAGCTGCTGCGCCGCGTCGGCCGCGGGGACGTCGCGGTGATCGACCAGGTCGACCTCGACCGGACCACCGCCCACGCCCTCGTCGACGCCGGCGTCGCCGGGGTCGTCAACGTCTCGCCCTCGATCTCGGGGCGCTACCCGAACCTCGGCCCGGAGGTCCTCACCGACGCCGGGGTCGCGCTGCTCGACGACGTGGGCGAGGGCGTCCTGCGCCGTGTCCGCGACGGCGCTGCGGTGCGGCTGCACGACGGTGGTCTCTTCCTCGGCGACGAGGAGGTGGCCCGCGGCTTCTCGCAGACCGCCGAGACGGTCGCCGACCAGCTCGCCGAGGCCCGCTCGGGGCTCGCCGCGCAGCTCGAGGCGTTCTCGGCGAACACCACCGAGTTCATGCACCGCGAGCGCGCGATGCTGCTCGACGGCGTCGGTGTGCCCGGGCTGGAGACCGCGGTGCACGGCCGGACGGTGCTCGTCGTCGCCCCGGGCCCGGACCGTGCGGCGGAGCTGCGCCGCCTGCGGCACTTCGTCCGCGAGGAGCGGCCGGTGCTGGTCGGGGTGGGCAGCGGCGCCGACGCGCTGCGCGCGGCCGGGCACACGCCGGCGGTGGTCGTCGGGACGGCCCTGGAGATCGACCCGGAGCTCGCCCGCAAGGCCGTCGACGTGGTGATCCCCGCCGACCTCGACGGGCACATCGCCGGCCTCGCCCGCCTGCAGGACGCGGGTGTCGACCCGCTCGGCTTCCCCTCGTCGGCGAACCCCGAGGACATGGCGCTGCTGCTGGCCCATCGGCACGGCGCGTCGCTGGTGGTGGCCTGCGGCTTCGACGCCACGCTCACCGGCTTCCTCGACCGCGGCCGGTCGGGCAGCAACCCGTCCACCGTCCTCACGCGGCTGCGCCTGGGCCCGGCACTCGTCGACGCCTCGGCCGTGGCCGCCCTGTACCGCCAGCGGGTCACCACCGGCGCGGTGCTGCTCCTGCTGCTGGCCGTGGCCGCGGTCGGCGCGTCGGCGATGCTGGCCAGCGGGACCGCCGAGGCGATCGTGCTGCTCGTGCGCGAGGGATGGGAGGCCGCCGTGGCCGCCATCCGGGGGGTCGGGACGTGATGTCGCTGCGCTACCACGTCGTGTCGATCGCCGCGGTCCTGCTCGCGCTCGCCCTGGGCGTCGTGCTCGGGGCGTCAGCCCTGTCCGGGCGCGTGCTCGGGGTGCTGACCTCCGACCGCGACCAGCTCGCCGGCCAGGTCGTCGCCCTGCGCGACGAGCGCGACGCCGCCCAGCACCACCTGCGCGCCACCGAGGGTCTCGTCGCGGCGGGCGCCCCGTCGACGGTGGCCGGGGTGCTGCCCGGACGCGGTGTCGCCGTGATCGTCGCCCCGGACGCCGCCCCGGCCGACGTCGACACCGTCGCCGGCCTCGTCACGGACGCCGGCGGGCGCGTCACCGGTCGCCTGGCCCTCACCGACGCGGCCCTGGCTCCGGAGCAGGCCGACGCCCTGCGTGCGCTGGTGCCGCGCCTGCTGCCCGCGGGCGCGCAGCTGCCGACCACCACGGACACCGGCGCGCTGACGGGGTCGCTGCTCGCGTCGCTGCTGGTCACGCGTCCCGGAGGCACGGCCGAGCAGCCCACCGGCCCCGAGGCCACCACCGCCCTGCGCGCGCTGGCCGACGGCGGTTTCCTGCGGGGGGCGGGCGCACTCGACGCCGCGCCCGCCGACCTCGCGCTCGTGGTCACCGGTGGCCGCTCGGACCCGGCCCGCGACGGCGTGGTCGCACGCCTGACCGGGGAGATGGACCGCATCGGCGCCGGCGCGGTCGTCGCGGGCCGCACCGGTTCGGGCGCGGTGGCCGCGGTCCGCGCCGACCCGGCGCTGCGCAGCGGGCTGTCGACGGTCGACGGGCTCGAGGGGCCGTCGTCGCGCGTGGCGACGGTGCTTGCGCTGCGTGAGCAGGCCGACGGGCGCGCCGGGACGTACGGGCCGGCCGCGGGCAGGTTCATCCCGTCGCCGGCCGCGGGTTGAGGCGACCGCCGGACCGGCACGACACGGTGTTACCGTGAGCGTCCGTGGATCGCGGACTCTCCCGACGGAGAATCGCCCGAACGGCCCTCGTCATCCCAGCGGGGGTGTGACCGTGCAGCCGACGCGCACCACCAAGCACGTGTTCGTCACCGGCGGCGTCGCGTCGTCGCTCGGCAAGGGGCTGACCGCGTCGAGCCTGGGTCAGCTGCTCACCGCGCGCGGGCTGCGCGTGACGATGCAGAAGCTCGACCCGTACCTCAACGTCGACCCCGGGACGATGAACCCGTTCCAGCACGGCGAGGTCTTCGTGACCGAGGACGGCGCCGAGACCGACCTCGACATCGGGCACTACGAGCGCTTCCTCGACCGCGACCTCTCCGCGCGCGCCAACGTCACCACCGGCCAGGTGTACTCCAGCGTCATCGCCAAGGAGCGGCGCGGCGAGTACCTCGGCGACACGGTGCAGGTCATCCCGCACATCACCGACGAGATCAAGGCGCGGGTACTGGCCATGCGCACCCCCGAGCCGGCGCCGGACGTGGTGATCACCGAGATCGGCGGCACCGTCGGCGACATCGAGTCGCTGCCCTTCCTCGAGGCCGCGCGCCAGCTGCGCCACGAGGTCGGTCGCGACAACTGCTTCTTCCTGCACGTCTCGCTGCTGCCGTTCCTCGCCCCGTCGGGGGAGCTGAAGACCAAGCCGACGCAGCACTCGGTGGCGGCACTGCGCAACATCGGTATCCAGCCCGACGGGCTCGTGCTGCGCGCCGACCGCGCGATCCCCGAGGACCTCACGCGCAAGATCAGCCTCATGTGCGACGTCGAGGAGGACGGCGTCGTCGCCTGCCCCGACGCGCGCTCGATCTACGACATCCCCAAGGTCCTGCACGGCGAGGGCCTCGACGCCTACGTCGTGCGCCGCCTCGGGCTGCCGTTCCGGGACGTCGACTGGACGGTGTGGGGCGACCTGCTCGACCGCGTGCACCACCCGCGCGAGACCGTCGAGGTCGCGATCGTCGGCAAGTACGTCGACCTGCCCGACGCCTACCTCTCGGTCACCGAGGCGTTGCGTGCCGGCGGGTTCGCCCACCACGCGCGGGTGGCGGTGCGCTGGGTGCCCTCCGACGAGTGCGAGACCGCGGCAGGGGCCGCGGCCGCGCTCAAGGGCGTCGACGGCGTGCTCGTGCCCGGCGGCTTCGGCATCCGCGGCATCGAGGGCAAGGTCGGCGCGCTCGCGCACGCCCACCACCAGGGCATCCCGGCCCTGGGACTGTGCCTGGGCCTGCAGTGCATGGTCATCCACGCGGCCCGCGAGATGGCGGGGCTCGAGGGCGCCAACTCCGCGGAGTTCGACGAGACCACCCCGCACCCGGTGATCTCGACGATGGCCGACCAGCACGACGTCGTCGCCGGCGAGCGGGACATGGGCGGAACCATGCGCCTGGGCTCGTGGCCGGCGGTGCTCGCGCCGGAGACGATCACCCGCGCCGCCTACGGCTCCGGGCGCATCACCGAACGTCACCGTCACCGCTACGAGGTCAACAACGCCTACCGTGAGCGGCTCGCCGAGGCCGGTCTGCTGTTCTCGGGGACCTCTCCGGACGGGACGCTCGTGGAGTTCGTCGAGCTGCCGCGCACCGAGCACCCGTTCTTCGTCGGGACGCAGGCCCACCCCGAGCTCAAGAGCCGCCCGACCCGCGCGCACCCGCTGTTCCGCGCGTTCGTTGCGGCGTCGCTGCGCCACCTGACCTCGGGGCGCCTGGACCTCGAGACCGGCATCCGGGAGGACGCCAAGACCGACGGCGGGTCCGCCCGCGCCGACGGCGTCGACGTTCCGACCGCGACCCCGGTGTCGTCGTGACGGCCCCGGAGACACCCGCGACCCTCGCCGACCCGCACGAGGGCGCGGGCGGGTCGGGTGGCCGTCCGCACGAGTTCGCGGTCTCCGACACCGAGATCCTCTACGACGGGCCGATCTTCGCGTTGCGCCGCGACCACGTCCGCATGCCCGGCGGACGGGTGGCGACACGGGAGAAGGTCGAGCACTTCGGGGCGGTGGCGATCGCCGCGCTCGACGAGGACGACCGGCTGGTGATGATCTACCAGTACCGACCCGCCCTCGGCGCTCGCATCTGGGAGATGCCGGCGGGGCTGCTCGACGACCCCGACGAGGAGCCCGTCGTGGCGGCGCAGCGCGAGCTCGTCGAGGAGGTGGGCATCGAGGCCGACGAGTGGTCGACGCTGGTCGACATCGTCGGGTGCCCCGGGTTCGCCGACGAGTCGGTGCGGGTGTTCCTGGCCCGCGGCCTGAGGTCGGTGGAGCGTCCGGACGGGGGCGACGACGAGGAGGCCGACCTGGTGATCCGGCGGGTGCCCCTCGACGACCTCGTCACCGGCGCGATGGCCGGGGCGCTGGTCAACGGGCCGTGCGTGGCCGGGGTGTTCGCCGCGGCCGCGGTCCGCGACGGGAAGTACACGCCGCGACCCGTCGACGCGCCGTGGGACCACAAGCCGACCGACTACGTGGCGCGTCGGGACACCCGCGGCTGAGGCGCGGCACACCCCCGTGCGACCCGGGCCCCGCTACTCTCCCGCCATGAAGGTCGGTGTGCCGCGGGAGGTCAAGGACCACGAGGACCGGGTGGCGCTGACGCCCATCGGGGTCACGGAGCTGGCGCGCCGGGGCCACGACGTGCTCGTCGAGACCGGTGCGGGCGTCGGGTCGGCGATCACCGACGACGCGTTCCGCGAGGCCGGGGCGACGGTGCTCGACGACCCCGACGAGGTCTGGGCGTCCGCCGACCTGCTGCTCAAGGTCAAGGAGCCCGTCGGAGAGGAGTACCACCGGCTGCGGCGCGAGCAGGTGCTGTTCACCTACCTGCACCTGGCCGCGTCGAAGGAGTGCACCACCGCGCTGCTCGACGCCGGCGCCACCGCCGTCGCCTACGAGACCGTGCAGACCGCCGACGGGGCGCTGCCGCTGCTCGCCCCCATGAGCGAGATCGCGGGGCGCATGGCGCCGCAGGTCGGGGCGCACCACCTGGAGAACGCGCAGGGCGGGCGCGGCGTGCTGCTCGGGGGCGTGCCCGGCGTCCGGCCCGGGCGGGTGGCGATCATCGGTGCCGGGACGTCGGGCATGGCGGCGACGACGATCGCGGTGGGGCTGCGGGCGTCGGTGGAGGTGCTCGACGTCGACGTGCGCGCGTTGCGCCGGGTGGACGAGGTGTTCGCGGGCGCCGTGCGCACCGTGCTGTCCAGCGCGCCCGAGGTCGAGCGCGCCTGCAGGGAGGCCGACCTCGTCATCGGCGCCGTGCTCGTGCCGGGCGCGCGGGCGCCGGTGCTGGTGTCGACCGAGCTGGTCGCGGAGATGCGGCGCGGCTCGGTGCTGGTCGACCTGGCCGTCGACCAGGGCGGCTGCTTCGCCGACACCCGGCCCACGACCCACGCGGAGCCGACCTACCGCGTCCACGACTCGGTCTTCTACTGCGTCGCCAACGTCCCGGGCGCGGTGGCGACCACGTCGACGCGCGCGCTGACCGGGGTGACGCTGCCCTACGTGCTGGCCCTGGCCGACCGGGGCCTGGCGGGCGCGGCGGCGGCCGACCCGGCGCTGGCCAAGGGCGTCAACGTCGTCGACGGCGAGCTCGTCACCGGGGCGGTCGGGGCGGCCCACGAGCTGCCGGTGCGGGCACTGTCGGCGGTGCTGCCCGGGGTCGAGGGGTGACGAGGCCCGCTTCGGCGGTCGCGTCCTACCTGGACCACCTGCTCGTCGAGCGCGGCACGGCGGAGAACACCCTCGCGTCGTACCGGCGCGACCTGCAGCGCTACCTCTCGCACCTCGACGCCGCCGGGGTCACCGACCTCGCCGACGTCACCGAGCGCCACGTCGGCGACTTCCTCGTGGCGCTGCGGACCGGCGCGGACGGGCGGGCCCCGCTGGCGACGGCGTCGGCGACGCGGGCGGTCGTCGCCGTGCGGGGGCTGCACCGGTTCGCGCTGGCGGAGGGCCTGGTAGCGGTGGACGTGGCCCGCGAGGTGCACCCGCCGTCGCCGCCCCGGCGGCTGCCCAAGGCGCTCGACGTCGCGACGGTCGGCCGGCTGCTGGAGGCGCGCGGGGGAGACGCCGACGACGCGGGCGGCGTGCGCGACCGTGCCCTGCTCGAGCTGCTGTACTCCACCGGCGCGCGGATCTCCGAGGCCGTGGGGCTGGACGTCGACGACGTCGACGCCACCGAGCGCTCGGTGCGGCTGGCGGGCAAGGGCGGCAAGCAGCGGCTCGTGCCGATCGGGCGCCCGGCGCTGGCGGCGCTGGACGCGTACAAGGTCCGGGCGCGTCCGGCGCTGGCGGCGCGGGGACGGGGGACACCGGCGCTGTTCCTCAACGCCCGGGGGGCCCGGCTGTCGCGCCAGAGCGCGTGGGCGTCGCTGCGCGCGGCCGCCGAGCGGGCGGGCCTCGCCGGCGAGATCTCGCCGCACACCCTGCGGCACTCGTTCGCCACCCACCTGCTCGACGGCGGCGCCGACCTGCGCGTGGTGCAGGAGCTGCTCGGCCACGCCTCGGTGACCACGACGCAGATCTACACGCAGGTCACCGTCGACACCCTGCGCGAGGTCTTCGCGATGGCGCACCCCCGCGCACGTGCGTGATCTTCTGAGCTATAGCTCAGAAGATCACGCACGTAGGGGTCAGCGCAGGGGTTCCAGGCGCAGGGGCAGGCCGTCGGCGGGGACGGGCAGGGAGGTGTTGTCCCAGCGCGGGCGGTAGCCGGGCGCCACGGTGACGCGGTGGTGGCGCAGCAGCTCGTGCAGGATCGCGGTCACCTCGAGCGAACCGAACAGCATGCCCAGGCACTTGTGCACGCCGCCGCCGAACGGGATCCAGGCGTCACGGTGCCCGCGGTCCTCGCGGCGGTGCGCGGCGAACCGCTCGGGGTCGAAGACGTCGGGGTCGGTCCAGATCGCCGGGTCGTGGTGGTTGACCGCGCCCGCGACCATCACGAGCCGGCCCGCCGGCACGTGGTGGCCCAGCAGCGCGGCGTCCTTCACCGTCCGCCGCATGACGACCGGCACGGGGGCGGCGAGGCGCAGCGACTCCTTGATCACCAGGTCCAGGGTGTGGAGCGACTGCAGGGCCGCCGCGTCGGTCGGGCCGTCGCCGAGCGCGAGCGACTCGGCGCGGGCGCGTTCCTGCCACTCCGGGTGTGCCGCGAGGTAGTACGCCGCGGCCGCGCTGGTGATCGTCGAGGTGTCGTGCGCGGCCATCATCAGGAAGATCATGTGGTTGACGACGTCGTCGTCGGTGAACGCCTCGCCCTCCGGGGTCCGCGCCCGGCACAGGGCGGAGAAGAGATCGTCGCCCTCGCCCGCCCGCTTCGCCGGCAGCGCCTCGGTGAAGTACCGCTCGAGCAGGGCCCGGCCCCGCAGGCCGGCGCGGTAGCGGGTGCCGGGCAGGTCGCGGCGCACGATCGCGCTCGCCGCCTGCACGCAGTCCATGAACGCGCGGTTGACCTCCTCGGCCTCCGGCCCGGAGCGTCCGTCCATGAAGACGCGCGTGGCGACGTCGAGGGTCAGCCGCTTGAGCTCCGGGTACAGGCGCACCTGCCGGCCTCGCGGCCAGCCCGGGATCGTCTCGCGCAGCACCGGGACCGTGCGGTCGACGTAGCCGCGGACCCGCTCGGCGGTGAACGCCTCCTGCATGACGCGGCGGTGCACGCGGTGGTCGTCGCCGTCGAGGAGCATCAGCCCGCGGTGGAAGAACTCGTCGACGAGGAAACGCCAGCCGTCCTGGGAGTAGGCCTTGTCCGGGTTGGTGAGCACCGCCCGGGTGGCGTCGGGACCGGCGGCGATCACCACGTGCTCGCCCGCGAACCCGCACCACGAGACCGGCCCGAGCGCCGCCCAGCGGGCGCGGGTGAAGGCGCTGCCGAAGCGGATGTAGGACAGCGTGTGCCCGAGGAACGGCAGGCCCGCGTCGCCCGGCACCGGGGCGAGCCCCGAGCCCGCCGGCGGCGCGTCCAGCGGCTCGACCCGCCGCGGGCGCACCCGCTCGAGCAGGCGGCGGTCGACACCGCCGGGCATCGGCGTGAGCACGACGGACGACAGGCGCTCGCCCGTCGCGGTGCGGACAGCGGACACGGCCACCTCCACGTTCCCCAGGACCCCGACCACCCGGAACGTTAGACACGGGCCGCCTCTGTGTCCACGGAAGCGACGTGCAGGAGATCTGTGTCCACCGCTACCCTCGCGTCGTGCCCGCCTCGCCGCCACGGTCGTTCACCGCGCGCGCTCGCGGCCTCGTCCGGGACGAGGCCCTCGAGCGTGCCGCCGAGCTGCTCGTGGCCGGGGGCTGGCGCGGCCTGCGGCTGCAGGACGTCGCCGACGGCATCGGCGTGAGCCGCCAGACGCTCTACAACGAGTTCGCGAGCAAGCAGGGGCTGGCCGCGGCGCTGGTGCTGCGGCGGACCGAGGAGTTCCTGGCCGGGCTCGAGGCGGCGCTCGAGGGCGAGGACGACCTCTACCTCGCGTGGGCCGGGGCCGTGCGTACGACGCTCGACACGGTGGCGCGCGACCCGCTGCTCAAGGCGTTGATCACCGGCCAGGGTGCCGAGGAGCTGCTGCCGCTGCTGACCAGCGAGGCGGAGCCCCTGGTGGCGGCCGCCCGCGACCGGGCGGCGGCGTTCCTGCTCCGGCGCCGCGCCGACCTCGACCCGGCGACGGCGGCCGCGGCGGCGGAGATCGCGGCGCGCCTGACGATCAGCCACGTCGTCCTGCCGCTGCACGCGCCCGAGGACGTCGCCGACCAGATCGCGACGACGGTGGTCCGCTACCTCGCTCGTGCGTGATCTTCCGAGCTATAGCTCAGAAGATCACGCACGTACTCACGTGGGGGAAGGGGCGCGGCCGACGACCGCGACGGCGACGGCGCCGAGGAGGGCGACGACGGCGAAGGCGTAGAAGCCCCACGGGTAGGCGACGCCGGCCTGGAGCAGCGCGCCGCCGAGGATCGGGCCTGCGATCGCGCCCAGGCGCCCCACCCCGCTCGCCGTGCCCAGCGCCGTCCCGCGGCCCTCGGCCGGGTAGAGCTGCGAGACGTAGGCGTAGACCAGCACCTGCGCGGAGAAGACGAAGATCCCGGCGAGCAGGACGCTGACGTACACCCCGATCCCGGGCAGGCGGATCGAGAGCAGCGCGAGGAAGAGCGTCGCGGCGGCGAACCACGCGATCGTGGCCGGACGCACCCCGATGCGGTTGGCGACGGTGCCCGCGAGCAGCAGTCCCAGGATCGCGCCGACGTTGAGCACGAGCAGCAGGGCCAGCGCGGCGCCGAGCGCGTAGCCGGCGGAGCGCATGATCTCGGGCAGCCAGGTGTTCAGCCCGTACACGAGCAGCAGGCCCATGAACGAGGCGATCCAGAACGCGATCGTCGGGCGGGCCAGGCCGTCGCGGAACAACGTGGCAAGCGGGTTGCGGCGCTCGGCGCGCCCACTGTGCCCGCTGGGCCCGCTGCGCCAGCTCGAGTCGCGGGAGCGCCCCCGCCGTTCGAGGAACGCCGCCGACTCGGGCAGGCGCGCCCACAGCAGCGGCAGCAGGATGACCGCCGGGATCGCGCCCGCGATGAACATCGCCGGCCACCCGAGCGGGCCGATGAGCAGGATGCCGAGCAGGGCGGTCGCGACGGCGCCGACGTGGTAGCCGGTCATGAGCACCGTGGTCGCGCTGCTGCCGCGCCCGGTCGGGGCGTACTCGGCGACCAGCGCCAGCGCGACCGGCAGCACCCCGCCGAGCCCGAGCCCGGCGAGGAAGCGCAGCACGCCCAGCACCTCGGGGTTCGGCGCGAAGGCACAGGCGAGCGTCAGCACCGAGAAGCCGGCGACGGTGGCGATCATCGTGGCGCGTCGGCCGATGACGTCGGCGAGCGGCCCGACGGCCAGCGCACCGGCCATGACGCCCAGCAGGCCGGCGGTGACGATCACCGAGGCGCCCGCCGGGTCGAGGCCCCAGGCCGGGTCGCGCAGCAGCACGGGCAGCACGACGCCCAGGACGACGAGGTCGAACCCCTCCAGTGCGACCGCCGACCAGCACAGCGGGCGCACCCATCCGGCACCGGCGGCGCGCGTCGTGGTCCGGGTACTGGGTGTGGTCGTCATCGCTCACGTCCTCGTGGGGTCACGGAAGCGGTGAGTATGCGAGTGGTCACACGGCGGCGTCAGGTGTTCCTTCCGTTTACCGGAAGCTCGTCACGGACCGGGTGGACGGCGCTCGCCCTGCGTGACGAGAGGCGCCGAACGACCTCGTGGGCGTGGTCGCGTCCGGCGAGTCGCGCGCCGACACGCGTCGGGCGCCTCCTAGGCTGATCGCACGAACACGACGGCCGGGCACGCGAGGGAGGGGACGCGCATGTCGAACCCCCAGTCGGTCCTCTGGTCACCCACCGGGTCGGCCACGGAGCCGGCCCCCGAGCCCACGCCCGCCCCGGTCGAGGTCACCGGCGAGGTCCCTCCGGGCCGCCCGCGCCGCCACGTCCCGGTCCCCGGGCCGCTCGACGGGCACGGTCCCGCCACCGTCCTGGCCATGTGCAACCAGAAGGGCGGCGTCGGCAAGACCACCTCGACGATCAACCTCGGCGCCGCGCTCGCCGAGTACGGGCGCCGGGTCCTGCTCGTCGACTTCGACCCCCAGGGCGCGCTGTCGGTCGGGCTGGGGGTGCAGCCGCACCAGCTCGAGACCACCATCTACAACCTGATCATGGAGCGGAACGTCGGGATCGACGACGTCATCCGCCCGACGACGGTCGAGGGCATGGACCTGCTGCCCTCGAACATCGACCTCTCCGCCGCCGAGGTGCAGCTCGTCACCGAGGTCGGGCGCGAGCAGACCCTCGGCCGCACGATCGGCCCGGTCCTCGACCGCTACGACTACGTGCTCGTCGACTGTCAGCCCTCACTCGGCCTGCTCACGGTCAACGCGCTGGCCTGCGCGGACGGCGTGCTCATCCCGCTCGAGTGCGAGTTCTTCAGCCTGCGCGGGGTCGCCCTGCTGATGGACACCATCGAGAAGGTGCAGGACCGGCTCAACCCCAAGCTGGAGATCACCGGCATCCTGGCCACCATGTACGACCCCCGGACCCTGCACACCCGCGAGGTGATGACCCGCGTCGTCGAGGCGTTCGGCGACCTCGTCTTCGACGCCGTCATCAACCGCACCGTGCGCTTCCCCGAGACCACCGTGGCCGGCGAGCCGATCACCCGGTGGGCCACGCGCTCCGCCGGCGCCGAGGCCTACCGCGCCCTGGCGCGCGAGGTCATCGCGCGGTGACGCTGGCGCCGGAGGCTCCGGAGCGGAGCCGGTTCCAGGTCAGCCTGGACAACTTCACCGGGCCGTTCGACCTGCTGCTCCAGCTCATCGGGCGCCACGAGCTCGACGTCACCGAGGTCGCGCTCTCCCGCGTCACCGACGACTTCATCGCCTACACCGCTGAGCTGGGGGACTCCGGTGTCGGAGTCGACCTCGAGGAGACCACCGGCTTCCTCGTCGTCGCCGCGACGCTGCTCGACCTCAAGGCCGCGCGCCTGCTGCCGCAGGCCGAGGTGGAGGACGAGGAGGACCTCGCGCTGCTGGAGGCGCGCGACGTGCTCTTCGCCCGCCTGCTGCAGTACCGCGCCTTCCAGCAGGTGGCGGCGCTGTTCCGCGAGCTCGAGGGCGCCGCGCGGATGCGCTACCCGCGCGCGGTCACCCTGGAGCCGCGCTGGGCCGAGCTGCTGCCGCCGGTGCAGCTGGGGGTCGACGCCGCCGGGTTCGCCGAGCTGGCCGCCGCGGTGTTCCGGCCCAAGCCTCCGCCGACGGTCGGCATCGACCACCTGCACGCCTCGACGGTGTCGGTGCCCGAGCAGGTCGCGATCCTCTCCGGGCGCCTGCGCGAGCAGGGCGAGGCGACGTTCGCCGAGCTGGTCGCCGACTGCGAGCACGGCATCGTGGTCGTGGGACGCTTCCTGGCCGTGCTGGAGATGTACCGCGCCCGCGACGTCGCCCTCGACCAGCCCGAGGCGTTCGCCGAGCTGCGCGTCCGCTGGGCGCCGGGTGGTGACGCGGGCAGCGCCGGGCTGACCGAGGAGGACGCGTGACCGACCCGCTCGAGGAGGTCGAGGAGGCGCTGGTCTCCGACGTCGAGCTGGTCGCCGCCCTGGAGGCCGTCCTGCTGGTCGTCGACGCGCCCGCGCCCACCGACCAGCTCGCCGCCGTCCTCGGCCAGCCCATCCCGCGTGTGCGGGACGCGCTCGAGGGGCTGGCTCGCGAGTACACCGAGCGCGGGCGCGGGATGGAGCTGCGTGCCACGGGCGAGGGCTGGCGGCTCTACAGCCGTGACCGCTTCGCGCCCTACGTCGAGCGCTTCGTCCTCGACGGCCAGCGCACCCGCCTGACCCGCGCGGCGCTGGAGACGCTCGCCGTCGTGGCCTACCGCCAACCGGTGACGCGGTCGCGGGTCGCGGCGGTGCGCGGGGTGAACGTGGACGGCGTCATGCGCACGCTCGCCGCCCGCGGGCTGATCATCGAAGCCGGGACCGACGTCGGCGGCGGCACGCTGTACCGCACGACCGAGCTGTTCCTCGAGCGCCTGGGTCTCGACTCGATCGAGGACCTGCCGCCGATCGCCCCGCTGCTGCCCGACGTGGACGACATCGACGAGTAGGGCACCCTGCCCGGCGTGGCCGACATCCTCTGCAAGACCACGGGCGGCACGATCCGCGGCACGGCGGCCGACGGGGTCGCACACTTCCTCGGCGTACCGTACGCGGCCGCGCCGGTGGGGGAGCGGCGCTTCGCCCGCCCCGAGCCGGTGACGTGGGACGGCGAGCGCGACGCCACCACGCACGGACCGACGGCCCCGCAGGGTCCGACCGACACGCCGAACGTGCCCGACATCAGCCCGATCGTCGGCCCCGGTTGGGTGCCGGGCAGCGAGTACCTCACCGCCGACGTGCGCACCCCGGAGGCCGCGGGCGCGGGGCTGCCGGTGCTGGTGTTCGTGCACGGCGGCTCGTTCACCGCCGGTGCCGCCCGCGCCGCGGTGTACGACGGGACGCGCCTGGCCCGCGAGGGCGCGGTCGTCGTGACCGTGAACTACCGGCTCGGCGTCCCCGGTTTCGCGCTGATCCCGGGTGTCGTCGCCAACCGCGGCCTCCACGACCAGATCGCGGCCCTGCACTGGGTGCACGACAACGCCGAGGCCTTCGGCGGCGACGCCGACCGCATCACCGTCTTCGGCGAGTCCGCGGGCGGCCTGAGCGTCGCCGACCTGCTCGTCGCCGCCCCGCCGGGGCTGCTGCGGCGCGCGATCGTGCAGAGCGGCGGCGGGTCGCACGTGCTCGTCCCGCAGCAGGCCGCGGTCACCACCGTCGCGCTCGCGCGGGATCTGGGCGTCACCCCGGCCGGGCTCGTCGACGTGCCCGACGAGGGCCTCGTCGCCGCCGTCGGACGCCTCGGCCAGGACCCGCCGGACCTCGCCGTCGAGGGGTTGCGCGACCCGCTCATGGGCCTGGCGCCGCTCGGTCCGGTGATCGACGACGAGCTGCTCGAACGCCGGCCGGTGGACGCCGTCGCGGCCGGCGCGGCGGCGGGGATCGACCTGCTCGTGGGCAGCAACGCCGACGAGATGACGCTCTACAGCGTCCTGTTCGGCACCGCTGTCGGGCTGCCGGGCCCGGACGAGGACGCCCTGTACGCGGCCGTCGCCCGCCGGCACGACGACCCCGACCGCGTGATCGCCGCCTACCGCACGGCGGGCCGGGGCAGCACGCCGGGCGAGGTGCACGACGCCGTGCACACCGACTGGATGTTCGGCGTCCCCACCCGGCGCCTCGCCGATGCCCACACCGGGCGGACGTGGCGTTACGCCTTCACCTGGCGCTCGCCCGGCTGGGAGGGTCGCCTCGGCGCGACCCACGCGATCGAGCTGCCGTTCGTCTTCGACGTGGTGGGCCGGGTCGACACCGGCGCGTTCGTCGTGCCCGACACGGAGGAGACCCGGGCCCTGGCCTCCCGCATGTGCCGCGCCTGGGTCGACTTCGCCCGCGACGGCGACCCGGGCTGGCCGGGCTACCGCGCCGACGCCCCGACGACGCGCGTCTTCGACGTTGCCGACAACCTCACCGAGACCCCGGACGGCCCGGAGCAGGAGGTCTGGGACGGGGTGCGGTGACGCCTGCGTACGCTGGAGGGTCGGTCGAGCAGGGGAGCGGTGTGGGAGTGTCGGACGAGGGCGGCGAGGGGGTCCGCCTGCAGAAGGTGCTGGCCGAGGCGGGTGTCGCCTCGCGGCGACAGGCCGAGATCCTCATGCGGCAGGGCCGCGTCGAGGTCGACGGCCGGGTCGTCAAGGAGATGGGCATCCGCGTCGACCCTGACACGGCGGTCATCCACGTCGACGGGTCCCGGATCGTCACCGACACCGAGACCGTGCACCTCGCGCTGAACAAGCCCGAGGGGATGCTCTCGACGATGTGGGACGAGCAGGGCCGGCGCTGCGTCGGCGACGTCGTCCTGGAGAAGGCGGGCAGCACGAAGGGTCTCTTCCACGTCGGACGCCTCGACGCGGCCACGGAGGGCCTCCTGCTGCTGACCAACGACGGCGAGCTGGCCCACCGGCTGACCCACCCGTCCTACGAGGTGTCCAAGACCTACCTCGCCGAGATCCGGGCGCCGATCCCGAAGGACCTCGGGCGGCAGCTGCGCGCGGGCGTCGAGCTCGATGACGGCCCCGTGGCCGTCGACAGCTTCCGGGTGGTCGACCGCTCCGGCGCGCGGGTGATGGTGGAGGTCGTGCTGCACGAGGGCCGCAAGCACATCGTGCGCCGGCTGCTCGACGCCGTGGACAAGCCCGTGCAGCGGCTGGTGCGCACCGCGGTCGGCGACGTGCGGCTGGGTGACCAGCGCCCCGGGACGTTGCGCAAGCTCAACCGCGACGAGGTGGGCTCGCTGTACGGGGCCGTCGGACTGTAGAGGCCGGGACGGACGTCACACCGCCGGTCAGGGCACAATGGAGTCCCGAACGGGGTGCGGGCGACGTTCGGGGAGGCTGGGTCGGCCAATGCACGACACTGACGGGACGCTGCGCGGGGTGGTCGCCGTCGACGGCCCCTCCGGGACGGGCAAGTCGACCACGGCCCGCGGGCTGGCGGTGCGTCTCGGCGCGCGCTACCTCGACACCGGCGCGATGTACCGGGCGGTGACGCTCGCCGTGCTGCGCGCCGGGGTGCCGGTCGACGTCGCCGCCACGGTCTCCGACGGCCACGACGACGTGGCGGCCGTGGCGCTGGGCGCGCGCCTGGAGGTCTCGACCGACCCGGCCGAGCCGCGGGTGCGCCTCGACGGCGAGGACGTCGGCGCGGAGATCCGGGGCAGCGAGGTGACCGCGGCGGTGTCGGCGGTGTCGGCGCTGACCGCGGTACGCAGGCACCTGGTGGACGAGCAGCGCCGGATCGTGCGGGCGGCGCTCGACGACGGAACCGGGATCGTGGTCGAGGGGCGCGACATCGGCACGGTCGTCGTCCCCGACGCCGATCTCAAGATCTTCCTCACCGCGTCGGAGCTGGTCCGGGCGGGCCGCCGCGACGCCGAGAACACCGCCGCGGGCCGTGAGACCCGACCCGACACGCGCGCCGACATCGCGCGGCGGGACCGGCTCGACTCGTCGCGCGCGGCGTCCCCGCTGCGCCCGGCGGACGACGCGGTCGAGGTGGACACCTCGACGCTGGACATCGACGGCGTGCTCGCACGCCTGCAGGACCTGGCCGAGGACCGCGGACTGGTCACCGGCCTCGCCGACGCGAGCGTCGGCCGACACGGAGGATGACGTGACGGAGGAAGGGCCCGCTGTGCTCGCCGACGGCGACACGGGAACGGGCGGGGACGACGCCGACGACGCGCGTCCGGTGCAGCCGGTGCTCGCGGTGGTGGGACGGCCCAACGTCGGCAAGTCGACGCTGGTCAACCGCATCCTGGGCCGTCGCGAGGCCGTGGTGCAGGACGTCTCGGGCGTGACGCGCGACCGGGTCGCGTACGACGCGCTGTGGAACGGCAGGCGGTTCACGCTGCTCGACACCGGCGGGTGGGAGCCCGACGCGAAGGGCATGCAGGCCGCCATCGCGGCGCAGGCCGAGACCGCGATGCGCACCGCCGACGTGATCCTGCTGGTCGTGGACGGCCAGGTCGGCGCGACGGCGGTGGACGAGGCCGTCGCCCGGACCCTGCGACGCTCGGACCGCCCGGTGATCCTGGCGGCCACGAAGATCGACGACTCGCGGGGTGAGGGCGAGGTCGCGTCCCTGTGGCGCCTCGGGCTCGGCGAGCCGCACCCGGTCTCGGGCCTGCACGGGCGCGGCTCGGGCGACCTGCTCGACATCGTCCTCGACGCCATGCCCTCCAGCCCCCGCGACGACGTGGACCTCGAGGGTGGGCCGCGGCGGGTGGCGCTGGTCGGCAAGCCCAACGTCGGCAAGTCGAGCCTGCTCAACCAGCTCACCGGCGAGACGCGCTCGGTGGTCGACGCGGTCGCGGGCACGACCACCGACCCGGTCGACTCGCTCGTGGAGATCGACGGCGAGACCTGGAAGATCGTCGACACCGCCGGACTGCGCCGCAAGGTCGGGCAGGCGTCGGGCACCGAGTACTACGCCTCGCTGCGCACCAAGGCGGCGATCGAGGCCGCCGAGGTGACGGTGCTCCTGCTCGACGCGTCGCAGCCGATCAGCGAGCAGGACCTGCGCGTCGCGTCCCAGGTCGCCGAGGCGGGGCGCGCGCTGGTGCTGGCCATGAACAAGTGGGACCTCGTCGACTCCGACCGGCGCCACGCCATGGTCCGCGAGCTCGAGCGGGCCCTCGTGCGCTTCCCGTGGGTGGAGCGGGTCAACATCTCGGCGCGGACCGGCCGGGCGGTGCAGAAGCTCGCGCCGGCCATGCGCACCGCGCTGGAGAACTGGGACCGGCGGGTGCCCACCGGCCAGCTCAACCAGTGGCTGTCCGAGGTCGTCGCGGCCACCCCGCCACCCGTGCGCGGCGGCAAGCAGCCGAAGATCCTGTACGCGACGCAGGCGCAGAACCGGCCGCCGACGTTCGTGCTGTTCACCTCGGGCTTCCTCGAGGCGGGCTACCGGCGCTTCCTCGAGCGCAAGCTGCGCGAGACGTTCCCGCTGATCGGCACCCCGGTGCAGATCAACGTCCGCGTGCGAGAGAAGGGCCGCCGCGGGGGACGCGGACGCTGATACTGTTCCAGGACCATGTCGTCCTGAGGGGTGATCCGCATGCACGATCTCGGTCCCGCCGCCCGCGAGCTCGCCGGTGTCGTCGCGCAGGTCGGTGAGGCCGACCTCGACCGTCCCACCCCGTGCGGGGAGTGGTCGGTCCGCCAGCTGCTCGGGCACCTGCTCGCGTTCGCCGGTCACTTCGTCCGGGTCGCCCGGCACGAGCCGGGGCAGGCCGGCGGGCCGCCGACGGACCTGCCCGCCGACTGGCGCGCCGAGCTCGACGCCCGCCTCGCCGACCTCGCCGCCGCGTGGGCCGAGCCGCGGGCCTGGGAGGGCGAGGGCAGCGCCGGCGGCCTCACGATGCCCCGCGCCGAGCTCGGGGTGGTCGCGGTCGAGGAGCTGGTGCTGCACGGCTGGGACCTGGCGCAGTCGGTGGGTGCCGACTTCACGGTCCGCGACGAGGACCTCGCGGCGGTCGCGGGGTTCGTCGCGAACTTCGAGCACGCCCCGCAGGAGGCGCGGACCGGGCTCTACGGCCCGGTCGTGCACGCCGAGACGGCCGGCGAGCTCGAGCGCGTGCTCGCCCTCGCCGGGCGCGATCCCCGGCGGCCCCTGGCGCCGGCCGGCTGATCGCCCGGGACTGTCGGGGGTCCGGTGCACGCTCACCTCGTGCCGGTGACGAGGAGGACCCGTGTGCTGGATGTGCGACCACCCCGGTGCGATCCGCGCCGACGCCCTGGACCTCATGGCCGGGCTCGTGGAGCAGTACGGCTGGGCGATCCAGTTCGTGGAGCGCCACCGCGACCGCCCGCCGTGGGCCTACACGCTGGGGCTGACCCTGCAGGGGCTGACCGAGCTGGTGGTGACGGGGCTGTCGGCGCAACGCTCCGCCCAGCTCCTCAACGACGAGGCCGCACGCTTCCTCGTCGAGGGTGCGCCACGGCCGGGGGAGCGTCGGGAGTGGGCCCGCGCGCCGGGGCGCCGACGACGCGGGCAGGGCATCCGCCGACGCGGGACCGGCCTGCGCCGGCGTGAGCGCCGGCGCCCGACGTACGGCGCCGCGGTGCGCCGGGCGGCGCAGTCGCTGGTCCGGCCGCCGGGGTCGAGGACGCCACGGGATCGTCGCAGTTTGCGGCGCGCGCGATCACCGGGCGGGAGGAGGCACCCACGGATCGTGGTCGGCGCGGGGTCGGACGAGCGATCGCCGTGTGCGCGCCGTGACACCTCGACGGCGGTGTGTCCGCCCCGGACGTCCGAGCACGATGGATCTTGTCGGGGTCGCGGTCGTCGGGGTCGGGACCCGGGGCGACGGGTCGGGAGCCGCCGTGACAACCGTGATCACCCTGGACGGCCGGTCCGGCTCGCGACCGTTGAGCTACTGCACCCCGCAGGCCTGCTACCGCATCGTGGTCAGCACGCCGAGGGCCGAGCCGGACCTGTGGCACGAGTACCTGGCGGGCGCCGCGCGCAGCTACGGCGCCTACGGGGTCGAGGGCGTCCTGGAGCTCGGGCACATCCGCGACGGGAGCTCCACGTCGCTGTTCTTCGTGGCGTTCTCCCCGGACGGCGAGGTGGTCGGGGGGATGCGCGCCCAGGGCCCGTACACCAGCGCCGATCAGGCCCACGCCCTCGCGGAGTGGGACCGGGACCCGGGCCGGCCGCGCGTGCGCGCCCTCATCGAGCAGCGGCTGCCGGACGGGGTGGTGGAGTCGAAGTCGGCGTGGGTGGCCCGCGGGTTCGTCGGGCGCCGGGAGCTCGTCGGCTGCTTCTCCCGGGGGCCGCTGCACGCCTCGACGATCCTCGGCGCCCGCTGGGCCCTGGGCACCTCGGCGGTCCACACGCTGCCGATGTGGACGTCGACCGGCGCCGTCGTGGCGACCGGCCTGGACGCCGTCGGCTACCCCGATGACCGCTACCGCACCCATCTGCTGTGGTGGGACCGCTGGGCGCTGCCCACGACGGTGCCCGACGGCGTGCGCCGCGCCCTGGACGCCGAGACGGCCCAGCTGCTCTCGCCCGTCGTGCCGGCCGGCGCGTGACCGCCCCCGATACCGGCGCCGCCTGGCGGGCCACCATCCTCGACGAGTCCGTCGCCGAGGACGCCGCGTTCCTGGACGCGCTCCGCGCCGACCCGACGATCACGGTCCACGACCAGCGCGAGGCGCAGCGAGCGGACCTGGCGTGGACCCGGTCGACGCACGGGCGCCCCGCACCGTCGACGCGCTGGGCCTTCTACCCGTGGCGGCGCGCGCTCGTCGGCGTGCTGGGGGAGGCGGACTTCCGGCGCCTGCGCCTGGACCGCAATCGCAACAAGATCACCGAGGCCGAGCAGGACCGGCTGGCGCGGCTGCGGGTCGGCGTGGTCGGGCTGAGCGTGGGACACGCCGTGGCGCACACGCTCGCCCTCGAAGGGCTGTGCGGTGAGCTGCGGCTGGCCGACTTCGACACCGTCGGGGTGTCGAACCTCAACCGCGTCCCGGCCACCGTGTTCGACCTCGGCGTGAACAAGGCGGTGGTCGCCGCCCGCCGGGTCGCGGAGCTGGACCCGTACCTGGAGACCCGGGTGTTCCCGGACGGCGTGACCGACGAGGTCCTCGGCGCCTACCTCGACGGGCTGGACGTCCTGGTCGAGGAGTGCGACTCGCTCGACGTCAAGGTGCGGCTGCGCGAGGAGGCCCGCCGGCGCGGCGTCCCGGTACTGATGGAGACGAGTGACCGCGGCCTGCTCGACGTGGAGCGCTTCGACCTCGACGCCGACCGGCCGCTCTTCCACGGGCTGCTGGGCGACGTCGATGCGGCGGGCCTGGCCGCGCTGTCCACCGAGGACAAGGTGCCCCACGTCCTGCGGATCCTCGGCGCCGCGGACCTGTCCCCGCGGATGGCGGCGTCGATGGTCGAGGTCGGCCGGACCCTGACCACGTGGCCCCAGCTCGGCGGCGACGTCGCACTGGGCGGCGCGGTGATCGCCGCGGCGGTCCGTCGCCTGGGAACCGGGCGGGAGCTGGCCTCGGGGCGCCTGCGGGTCGACCTCGAGGCCTTTCTCGACGGCCTCGACGGCATCGACGGCCTCGTCACTGCGCCCGACCTCGTCGAGGACGAGGCGGTGCCCGCCCACAGCGAGCCGGCGGCGGTGGCTGAGCACCCCGCCGTCGCGGCGGTCCTCGAGGCCGTCCGGCGCGCGCCGTCGGGCGGCAACGTCCAACCCTGGCGGGTCGAGGTCGACGCCCACGAGGTCCGCCTCCACCTCGACCGCGGGCGCACCACGGCGATGGACGTCGCGCACCGCGGCAGCTACGTCGCGCTCGGCGCGGCGCTGTTCAACGCCCGCGCCGTCGCGTCCGCGGCCGGCGCGCTCGGGCCGTGCACGCTCTTCGGAGACCCCGCCGCGCCCGACCTCGTGGCGACCCTGCGGTTCGGGTCCGGCGACGAGCAGCGCCTCACGGCCGCCGCGGCCAGGGTGCTCGCCCGCGGCACCAACCGCGCGCTCGGCCGGCCGGCCCCGCTGCCGCCCGCGACCACGGCGGCGCTGCACGAGGCGGCGATCGCCGAGGGAGGGCGCCTGCACCTCGTCACGGGCCGCGAGCTGGGCGCGGCGGGGGAGGTGCTGGCCGCCGCCGACCGGGTGCGCCACCTGACCGACCGGTTGCACCGCGAGATGTTCGCCGAGCTGGTCGAGCCCGGAGCAGCCCGCACGGACGTCGGGATCGAGACGCGGACGCTCGGACTGGACCCCGCGGACCTGGCGAAGCTCGACATCGTCCGGCGTCCCGAGGTGATGGCCCTGCTCGCCGACTGGGACGCCGGGGCGGCGCTGGGCGAGGACACACGGGACCGCGTGGCGTCGAGCTCCGCCCTGGCCGTCGTGACCGTCGAGGGCGCGGCGCCGGCCGACTTCGTGCGCGGCGGCGCGGCGGTGGAGGCGGTGTGGATCGGTGCCGAGGCGCACGGTCTCGCGGTGCACCCGACGTCGCCGGTGTTCCTGTACGCGGTGGATCCGGCGGACCTGACGACGCTGTCGCCCCGCTACGCCGACGACCTCGCGAGGCTCCGGACATCCTTCCGTCGTGTGGCGGGCCTGGCCCCCAGGGAGGCGATCGCCCTGGTCCTGCGGCTCAGCCACACCGAGGTGACGGCGCCCCGCAGCCGGCGGCGGCCGCTCGACGAGATCCTCTCGATTACCTGAACGGCCGCAGGACGGCTACCCTCCGTTGTGTGGGTCCTACGAAGAGTGAGATCGCGCCGACGAACCTCGACGAGCTCGTCACCCGTGTCGCGACCACCCTCATGGGAGTCGACTCCACGACCCTGCGGACCGCCGCCGAGGCCGTCCTGCGGGTGCTGGTGGAGTACTTCGAGGTCGACCTCAGTTTCCTGCGCTTCCACGACACCGCGCGGCGGGCCACCGTCCTCGTGGCCGAGTGGCCACCCCGCGAGGTCGTCCCCGACCCCGACCCCCTGGGCGTCATCTCCTTCGAGTCGGCCGACCCGGCGTTCGCGGCGAGCGAGCACCTCGCCGACATCCTGATCATCCGTCCCTCCGACTCCGCCGCCTATCAGGAGCGGGTCAAGGAGGGGTCTGGGGTGGAGGAGACGTCGGTCGCGACCGTGCCGCTGCGCTCCGGCGGGAGCACCACCGGCACCCTCGGGTTCATCAAGTACGGCGACCGGGGCTGGAACGCCGACGAGACCCGCGCGCTGCGGACCATCGCGACCCTGATCGCCCAGATGCAGGCCCGGCTCCTCGCCGAGGACCAGCTGCGCCACATCGCCCACCACGACGAGCTGACGGGCCTGCCCAACCGCCGTGCGCTCCTGGCGCACCTCCAGGCGACCCTGACCTCCCCGCCGCCGGGGCCGCGTGCGCTGCTCTTCATCGACGTCGACCGGCTCAAGGCCACGAACGACTTCCTCGGCCACGACGCGGGCGACCGCTTCATCATCGCCGTGGCCGAGCGCATCCGGTCCGCGGTGGGCGTGGGCGACATGGTGGCCCGGCTCGGGGGAGACGAGTTCGTCGTCGCCCTCGCGGGCCTCGCGGACGAGGCGCAGGCCGCTACGGTCGCGGCACGGGTGCAACGCGCGATGGCCGAACCGATCCGGCTCGGGGGTCAGTCGCTGCGCCGCACCGTCAGCGTCGGGATCGCCGTGGCGCAGGCGCCGACGGCCGAGGTCGGGGTCTGGCTGCGCAGCGCCGACCAGGCCGTGCTCACCGCGAAGGACCACGGGGGCAACGAGGTCGTCACCTTCACCTCGGAGATGCGGGTGCGCGAGGAGGTGCGCGTCGCCGTGGAGATGAGCCTGCTCTCGGCGATCCGCGACGGCACGCTCGCGATCCACTACCAGCCGGTCGTCGACCTGCGGACCGGGACCGCCACCGGTGTCGAGGCCCTCCTGCGGTGGTACCACCCGACGCTGGGGCCGGTGTCCCCCGAGCTGTTCGTCGGCGTGGCCGAGGCGACCAACCTGGCCGGTGAGCTGGGCCGCTGGGTGCTCGACGGCGCGTGCCGCCAGCTCGCCGCGTGGCGCCGGGAGCGGCCCGACGTGATCGGCGGGAACTTCACCATGGCCGTGAACATCTCCCCGGTCCAGCTCCTCGCCGTCGACTTCGTCGACACGGTGGCGGAGGTGCTCGCCCGCCACGGCCTCACGGGCCGCGACCTGGTCCTCGAGGTCACCGAGCACGCCGTCGTCGGGGACGCCGACGCGGCGTCGGCGACGCTGCGCGGCCTGCGCCGGCTCGGCGTGTGCGTCGCCATCGACGACTTCGGCACCGGGTACAGCTCGCTCGCGCAGCTCAAGGCGCTCCCCGTCATGATCCTCAAGATCGATCGTGGGTTCGTCCAGGACCTCGGCCGGACGGCGGAGGACCTCTCGATCGTGCGCTCGATCGTCGGCCTGGCCCAGTCGTTCGGGCTCGACCTCATCGCCGAGGGCGTGGAGACCGAGCTCGCGGCCGAGACGTTGCTCGGGATGGGGTGCACCACCGCGCAGGGCTACCTGTTCTCCCGTCCCCTCCCGGCGGAGGGCCTGCTGAACTGGGTCAGCGCGCCGGCCGCGCCCGCCGTCCCGAGCCCGCGCTGAGGGGGCTCACCGGCCGAGTCGCTGCTCCAGCGCCGCGACGGTGGCCCGCGCGCCGTCGGTGTGCAGCGCGTCGAGGTGCGCCCGGTAGGCCGTGGTGAAGCGCTCGTCGTCGACCAGGTCGCCGAACAGGTCCCGGTCGGCCAGGAACGCGAGCGGCTCGTCGGGGTAGCGGCGCGCGGCGGCGATGCGGTCCTCGGCGCGTCCCGTGTCGACGACCTCGATCGGCTCGCCGGACTCGTCGACGCCTTCGGCGTAGCGGGCCCACGCCGCGACGACCAGCGCCGAGCGCTCGATCTCGCCGTGCCCACCCTGCCGGCTGTTCTCCAGGTTGGTCCGGATGACCGGCACCAGCCAGGTGGGGATGCGGTCGGAGCTCTCGGCGGCGAGGCGCGCGAGGGTGTCGCGGATCTCCGGGTTGGCGAAGCGCCGGATCAGCGTGGCCTTGTAGTCGTCGAGGTCCACGCCCGGCACCGGCGCGAGCGTCGGCGTGGCCTCGCGGTCCATGTATGCGCGGGTGAAGCCGGCGAACAGCTCGTCGCCCGCGACCTCGTGGGCGTAGCGGTACCCCGCGAGGTAGCCGAGGTAGGCGATGGCCTGGTGGCTCGCGTTGAGCAGTCGCAGCTTCATCAGCTCGTAGGGCTCGACGTCGTCGACCACCTGCACCCCGACGTCCTCGAACCGAGGACGGCCGGCGGCGAACCGGTCCTCGAGCACCCACTGCGTGAACGGCTCGCACACCACCGGCCAGGCATCCTCGATGCCGAAGCGTTCGACGAGCTCGGCACGGTCGGCGTCGGTGGTGCGCGGGGTGATCCGGTCGACCATGGAGTTGGGGAACGGGACCTCGGCGTCGATCCAGTCCGCCAGCTGCGGATCACGCCGCCGCGCGTATGCGGTGATCATGGCCTGGGCGACGTGCCCGTTCCCCTGGATGTTGTCGCAGCTCATCACGGTGAACGGGCCCGTGCCGTCGGCGCGGCGGCGGCGCAGCGCCTCGACGAGGAATCCGAACGTCGTCCGCGGCGCGGTCCCCTCCGGCGCGTCGATGTCGGCGCGGATGGCCGGGTCGCGGTCGTCGAACTCCCCGGTGCTCGCGTTCTTGTGGTAGCCGCCCTCGGTCACGGTGAGGCTGACGATCCGGGTGGCCGGATCGGTCATGCGGTCGAGGACGGCCTCGGGGTCGGCGGGGGCGTAGAGGTAGTCGACGATCGAGCCGACGACCCGGGGCTCGCGGGAGCCGTCGGAGTGCTTGAGCACGAGCGTGTAGAGGTCGTCCTGCGCCTCGGTGACCTCGGCCATCCGCTGGTCGGCCTCGAGCACCCCGACCCCGCAGATGCCCCAGTCGAGGGCCCCGCCCCGCTCCATCAGGGCATCGAGGTACATCGCCTGGTGTGCCCGGTGGAACCCGCCCACGCCGAAGTGCACGATCCCGACCGAGACCGCGGACCGGTCGTAGGACGGGCCCGGGACCTCGGGAGGGAGGTCGGGCAGGGTCGCCGCCGTCAGCGTCGTCGCAGCCACGTCGCCCACTATGGCGTGGACCGTCCCGCGAACGCAGCAGGCGCGCGTCGGAGATCGCTCCGGCTGCTCCGGCGGCCAGGTGCCTCACCCCCGTTCGACCACCGCCCGGACCGAGGCGAGGGTGGCCGGGATACTGGTGCGGGCGTCGTTCGTGCGCAGCTCGACGCCGTCGTCGCCGAACCGTTCCCGGAGGACGTCGCGTGCCGCGGGAGGGAGGACCCAGCGGTGGGTCAGGCGGGTGCCGTCGCCCTCGGGCTCCATCTCGAAGCCCCACCGCACCAGGCCGTTGACCTCCCAGGCGAACTCCCGGCCCGGGTCGGCGGCGACCACCTCGCTGCGGGTGTCCCAGTCGCGGCCGGGACGGGAGTTGTGCCCCACGAACCGTGCCCCGACCTGCGGGCCCTCGGCGTCCTCCCACTCGCAGGCGCGGGTGAAGACGCTCCACTCGCCGGTGCGGGTGACGTCGGAGACCACGTCGTAGACCTGCTGCGGGGTCGCGGCGACGTGGGTCGAGTCGGCGAGGATCCAGGTGTCGGGCGCGGGGGTCTCCACGGCCCCCATCGTGACGTCCACCGTGCCGACGCGCCCGGGCGGGCGCGGTGCGGGTCCTGCCTCGACGGGTCCTGGCGCTACGTCGCCCGTGACGACCCGCGGTGGGCGGCGCGGCGCAGGACCCCGCCCCGTCGCGGGCGGGGTCCGATGACACGGTTCTTCCCGTCCTCGATGAGGGACGCCACCGTCTCGGCGGCGTCGCGGCGGTTGGTGCCGATGCCACCACCGGGCCCGCGCTTGATCCAACCGACGACGTAGGTGCCGGGCCGTCCCTCAACGCGTCCCGCGTCGTGCGGGACCGTGCCGGTCTCGTCGTCGAACGGCAGGCCGGTCAGCGGACGTCCGCGGTGGCCGATGGCGCGCACCACCAGGCCCGCGGGCAGCTCGTCGGGCCCGTCCGGCCCGTCGACGCGCACCCCCGACACATGACCGTCCCCGAGCAGGGCCCGGGGCGTGGCGTGGAAGCGCAGGACGACCCGCCGGCGGCCGGCGGCCGGCGGGGTGTCCTCGGGGCGGCACCGGGGCACGTCGCGCAGCAGCGCCGCGTGGTCGCCCGGCGCCGCCGTGTCGATCGCGCGACCGACTCGGGGATCGCGATCGTCGACGACGACCTCGAGGTCCTCGCGGTGCAACAGCGCGGTCAGCTCGCCACGGGTGTAGGCGGCGTGCTCCGGTCCACGACGCCCCAGCAGGACGACCTCGCGCACCCGGCTCGCGCGCAGCCGGCCCAGCGCTGCGGTGTGGATGGCGGTGCCGGCGAGGCGGTCCGGGTCCGCGGTGAGGATCCGGGCGATGTCGAGGGCGACGTTGCCGGTGCCGACCACCGCCACCCGGGCGGCGTCCTCCGCGTCGACGGGGACGGCGTGCGCGGCGATCTCGGGATGGCCGTTGTACCAGCCGACGACCGTGGTCGAGGGCAGGTGACCGGGCAGCCGCTCGCCGGGGATGCCGAGGTCACGCGCGGTCGGCGCGCCCACTGCGTAGACGACGGCGTCGTGGCGGTGCCCCAGCTCCTCGACACCGATGTCGCGGCCCACCTCCGTGTCGAGGCGCAGCCGGAGCCGGTGGTGGTCGTGGTAGCGGGCGAACGACTCGCCGATGCGTTTGGTGTCCGGGTGGTCGGGGGCGACGCCGAAGCGCACGAGACCCCCGGCGACCGGGAGCCGGTCGTAGAGCGTGACGCGGGCGGTGGTGTGCAGCAGCAGGTCCTGCACCGTGTACATCCCGGCGGGTCCGCTGCCGACGACCGCGACGTCGAGGTCCGGGAAGTCGGCCGGCAGCACCCGGTCGAACCGCACCGGGCCCCACGCGTGGAACAGCGGCGAGCCCGCCGGGGGCGCGGCCGGCTCGGTGCCCGCGAAGTACTCGGCGTTGACGGCCGGGTAGTCCGCGAGCGCACCGGTCAACGTCTCGGCCGGGAACACCGCGTCCACCGGGCACACCTCGGCGCACGCCCCGCAGTCGATGCACGTCCGCGGGTCGACGTAGAGCATGTCCGTGGTGCCGAAGTCGGGCTCGTCCGGCGTCGGGTGGATGCAGTTGACCGGGCACGCCGTGACGCACGAGGCGTCGGTGCAGCACAGCTGCGTGATGGCGTAGGGCACGGCGGGTCTACAGGACGTGCGCGGCGCGGTAGAGCGCCTTGGCCGGCGCGGTGAGGAGCCCGGCGGAATCGAGGAACTCCATCAGCCCGGCGCAGCTCGAGCGCAGCAGGGCGCGATGGTTCTGGTTGCGCCGCGCCTCGCGCTTGGCGCGCTTCGGATCGAGCCCCGCGTTCTCGTAGACCTTGCCGTTCCACATGCTCGTGACGATGAAGTAGCCGGCGAAGGCCACCACGAGGGCGTTGAACCGGCGACGCGCGGCGCTCGCGCCCTGCAGGCGCTCCCGGGTCTCCTCGCGGGCGAAGCGCATGTGTCGCGCCTCCTCGACCACGTGGATGTTGTTGATCGTGCGGGCGAACGGGGCGACGCGCTCGTCGCGCATCCAGTCGCGCTGCATCACGTCGAGGACCTCCTCGGCCACGAGGATCGCGGCGTAGGCGGCCTCGCCCCTCGCGAGGGTCTTGAACAGCCGACCGCCCTCGATCACGTGCCGCGGCGGGCGGTAGGCGGGCGCCCCGAGCTTCGTCGCGCCGCGGGCGAACATGATCGAGTGCCGGCACTCGTCCGCGATCTCGGTCAGCGCCCACTGGAACGCGGGGTCGGTCGGGTCCTTCGCGTAGAAGTCCCGGAGGACCATCTGCTGCAGGATCATCTCGAACCAGATGCCGGTGCTCGCCACCGACGCCGCCTCCTGGCGGGTCAACGCCGCGCGCTGCTCCTCGGTCATCTCGGCCCAGTAGGCGGTGCCGTAGAGCGTGCTCCACTCCGGGCTCGCGCCGTGGTGGCGCGGGTCGACCGGGCTGTCCCAGTCCACCTCGCGCAGCGGGTCGTAGGAGAGCTGGTCGGACGAGTCGAGCAGCCGTGCCGCGACGTCCGCCCGGGTGTCGTGCTCCGCGGTCGTCATGCATCCTCCTGGGCCGTACCGACGTTCACTGTTACCTGGAGTTGGTGATACCCAAGGTAACGGTGACACCATGTCCGGGTAGGTACCGGGAGGTGTGCTCGCGGTCACGGCGACCGCCGTCACGCCGGCAGGTGACCGACCTCCGCCTGGCGCTCACCGAACCAGCGCGCGAGCTCCCGCTCGGTGGCCCGGTCACCGGCCCGTTCCAGGAACCGGCGTCCGGCCCGCGTCGGTGCGGCGAGGCCGGACGCGACGAGGTTGACGGCGATGCCCGGCAGGACGATCGCGGCGCTCGCGCGGGGGAGTCCGAGGTCGCGCAGGCCCTCGACGCCGAGGAAGAAGCGCAGCAGGCCGAGCAGCTTCGCCCGCGCGACCCGGCCCCGCCAGCCCGGCAGGGCGCCGTGGCCGTCGACCAGCGCCTGGGTCAGCGCCGCCCCGGCCGGCGTGACGTCGTCCTGCACGCGCAGCACGTGGTAGTTGAAGACGTTCTGCTCGCGCTCGGTGTCGAACAGCCAGTCCTCGTCGACGCCCATGAGCCAGCCGACGTACTTCCACAGGTGCATCACCGCCCGCGACTCCTCGCGCGTCACGATCCGCCCCAGCGCGCGCGAGCCGAGCAGTGCGGTGCTGTTGAACAGCCCGAGCGTCGTCGCCAGGTCGGTCTGGTTGATCGGCAGGCCCCAGCGCGCCGCGTCCCACCGCCCGTTGGTCTCGAAGGCGCGGTCGACCAGCGCGTGCATGGCGCGCACGTGCACGGTCAGCCGGAAGCCCTCGCCCTCGCGGCGCATCCCGCCCGGCGCCGTGACGCCCCGGCCCCAGGTCTCGGTCTCGCCGAGGCGGCGCATCGCCGTGTCGCCGGTGAGCCCGCCCGTCGCCACGAGCAGGTCGGCGGGGCCGCCGAAGCGGTAGCCGCCGATGAGCGAGAGGGCGAGCAGCACGTCGATGCGCGTGCGCCCGAGGCGGCGGAACGCCCGGGCGCCGCGTTCGAGGAGCGGCCAGTCGACCCACGGCGGGACGTCGTCGACGACCGCGAAGAAGCGGCGGAGCTCGGGCGCGGCGTCGGGGACGGCGTCGACGCCGTGGTCCAGCGCGGTGTGGAACTGGCGCATGGTCACCCGGCGCGGGTCGCCGGTCGGGCGCTTCATCGCCGCGGCCAGCGCCGCGCCGAGCTCGTCGCGGCTCTGCATGCGCCGGCCGAGCTCGGCGACCAGGTGCGGGTCGAGCTCGCGGACCCCGGCCGCGATCCGCAGCGGGCGTGCGAGGCGGGCGCTGCGCCCGGGAGCGCCGCGGAACCGGGTCGGGGGTGTCGCCGTCGGTGCCGTCGTCGGGGGGCTCGCGTCGTCCACCGGCTGTGCGACCATGACGTCCATGCTGATGCGAGTACTTGCTCGCCTTCAACTCGCGTTCCCTCGGAGCGGGCGGTGAGCCCGCGGGAGCGGCGGGCGCCCCGGCAGGCGCGGTCCCGGGCGACGGTCGAGCGGATCGTCGCCGCGGGCCGTGCGGTGCTGCTCGAGCGCGGGTGGGACGGGGTGACCACCAACCACGTCGCCGCCGCGGCGGGCGTCAGTCCGGGGTCGCTGTACCAGTACTTCCCGGACAAGGAGGCCGTGCTCGACGAGGTGGTCGACCGCGAGACCGTGCACCTCGAGGCTCGCATCTCGCGCGCGTTCGTCGACACCCTGCGCGCTCCGTCCCGAGGTGACGTCGTGCGCCGCAACGTCGAGGCGCTGCTCGACGCGTTCGGCGAGCAGCCCGCGATGACCCGCGTCCTCGCCGACCAGATGCCCCGTGGCGCGGGGAGCCGGCGCGCGGCCTTCGCGCGGCGCGTCGACGAGCTCGTCGCGGCGGTGCTCGCCGGGCAGGACACGGGGCAGCGGCGGCCCGACGTGATGGCCTGGGTGATGGTCCGCGCCGTCGAGCAGGCGACCATCGGCTGGGTCCTCGAGGACCCACCCGTCGACCGCGCGGATCTGGTCGACGAGCTGACCCTGCTGGTGACCCGCTACCTGGAGAGGCGCTGGGATCGGGAGGTGGCGCGGAGCACCGCCTCCGACTAGCTTCGCAACGAGTTGTTGCAAAGAGTGGACCGATGACAACTCCCGGACGATGGGCGCCCGCCTGGAACAGCCTCACGGTGGGGGAGCTGGCCTCGGTCGACATCACGAGCAAGACCTTCGCCGCGGAACCCTTCGGCTTCTGGGCACGGCTGCGGCTCGACGCGCCGGTCCAACCGGTGCGATGGGCCCGGGGCAGCACCGCGTGGGTGATCACCCGCTACTCCGACGTCGAGGCCGCCCTGCGCGATCCGCGGTTGTGCAAGAACCGACACGACGCGCTGACCGGGGAGCAGAGGGCAGCAGGGCCGAAGCTGCCCAGGGCGCTGGCCTCCTTGGAGCGAGGACTGCTCAGCCTCGACGGTCCGGACCACGATCGTCTGCGTCGGCTGGTGCACCAGGCCTTCACCCCCCGACGGATCGAGCAGCTGCGCGGGCAGGTCGAGCAGGTCGCCGAGTCCCTGCTCGACTCCGCGCAGTGCCGCGGGGCGATGGACCTGATCGGCGACTATGCCGCCCCGCTCCCGCTGATCCTGATCGCCCGCATCATCGGCGTCCCGGAGGAGGACACCTCCCGGTTCCGCGCCTGGACCCGGGCCCTGGTCTCCGTCGGAGAGCATCCGCTGCGGAGCATCGGCTCCGTCCTGCGGTTCGTGGTCTACCTGCGCCGGCTGATCACCACTCGGAGCCGGGACCCCCGCGACGACCTGGTCTCGGCGCTGGTCGCGGCCCGCGACGACGATGACCAGCTCACGACCGACGAGATCGTGGCGATGCTGTTCCTGCTGCTCACGGCCGGCCACGAGACCACCGTCAACCTCATCGGCGTGGGCACCTCGGCCCTGCTCGAGCACCCCGACCTGACCCGTTCTCCCAACCCGCACCTCGCGTTCGGCAAGGGCGCGCACTACTGCCTCGGTGCCCCGCTGGCCCGGCTCGAGGCGCAGATCGCGATCCCGGCGCTGCTGCGCCGCGCGCCGGACCTGCGCCGCACCGACCCCGCCGCGCCCGTGGCCTGGCGAGGTGGAGCGATCGTGCGCGGGCTGGAGTCACTCCCGGTGCGGCTGTGACCCTTTGGCGGAGACCAGCGCACGGCCGGCGTTGAACCCCACCTCGAGGGCCACCAGCGTGACCCTCGTGATCCCGGCCTCGACGCCCCCCGGTCCGCCGCGACGGCGTGACGCGGGCCGTCCCCGCGGCGCCGCCGTCACCGCCGCCGTCCTCGCCGCGGTCCGCGTCGAGCTCGCCGACGCCGGGTTCGAGGGGCTCAGCGTGGAACGGGTCGCCCGACGGGCCGAGGTGAACAAGACCAGCGTCTACCGACGCTGGCCCACGCGGGAAGCCCTCGTCGCCGCGGCCATGGAAGGACTGCTCGACGACTTCAGCGTGAGCCCCGACACCGGGAGCCTCCGTGGCGACCTGTACGCGCTCGCCGCGCCCATCGCCGAACTCGCGGCCCAGCCCGACGGCGTCGCCCTGCTCCGCGCGGCGCTCTCGACCACGGCGAGCGGCGACGTCGGCACCGTGGCGTCCCGACGTGTGGGCGCCCCCGCCGAGTCGGTGTCCTCGATCGCCGCGCGCGCCCGCGCCCGCGGCGAGTGGCGCGACGGGGTGGACCCGCAGCAGGCGATCTTCACCCTGGTCGGCGCCATCATCCACCGGGTGCTCCTCGAACGCGCCGCGCCCACGGGCGAGTGGCTCGACGGACTCGTCGACATCGTCCTCCGCGGGATCAGCGCCACGAAGCCGCAGCCCTGACCGGTCGTGGGCTGTGCCGGAGGGATCGACCCGGAGGGGCCGCCGGACCGGGCAGCGCGGTGGGGTATCGTCGCTCCCGTCGCGCTCACGGGCGCGGCGGCTCGGGACGTGGCGCAGCTTGGTAGCGCACTTGACTGGGGGTCAAGGGGTCGCAGGTTCAAATCCTGTCGTCCCGACACGCGCACAGAACCCCTCTGGCACTGGCAGAACACCAGGTCAGAGGGGTTCTTGTCGTTCACGGTGTGGATCAACGTGTGGGTCTTCCCGGTGGTCGTCGGGACCACTCCGGGACCTGCGAGGTGTCCAGGGCTGCCATGTCGCCCGCTCCGCCGTGAGCGCCCACCGGCCGGAGACCTCTGCTCGCGAGTGCCGTTCCTACCTGCGGGTCTTGACCCCGTCATCGCACCGACAAGACTTGGAGCGAGGACGGCGTCACATAGAGCGAAGGGGTCGGTCCACCGGTGGCATGGAGGGGAAGAGGCCGGCGCCGTCCCCGGGACGGTCCACGGGAGCGGAACACCATGAACACCGACGGGCTGGTCGTGGCCCTGCGCCAGGCCGCACGCGAGCTGACCGGACGACACAGCATCCGCGATCGCGAGCTGACATTGCGGCGCATCGTCGAGGCCGCGGTCGAGACGGTGCCCGAGGCTGATGCCGGCGGGATCACGGTCACCGAGCACGGCGAGGTGGTGTCCCGGCATACGACCAGTCCGACGATCACGAAGCTCGCCGAGCTGCAGGCCGAGCTGGGCGAGGGACCGTGCATGAGCGCGCTTCACGAGCCGCCGGAGAACGGGATCATCCTCGCCCAAGACCTCGGTGGCGCCGACGGGCAGCGCTGGCCCCAGTTCGCGCCGCTTGCCGTCGAGGCCGGCTACCACGCGATGCTGTCGGTGCAGATCGCCTACCAGCCCGGGCCGAAGAGCGCGGCGCTCAACCTCTACGCGGTCCGGGCCCAGGTCTTCGATGAAGACGCCCGGACAACCGCCGCGCTGTTCGCGGTACAAGCGGCGATGCTGCTCTACGGATGTGAGCAGGCCATCCATCTGCAGAGGGCCGTGGACAGCCGCGACACCATCGGCCAGGCCAAGGGCATCCTCATGGAACGCTTCGGCGTCGACGACGAGGGCGCCTTCCAGATGCTCGTGCGCTCGTCCCAGGACACCAACCTCAAGCTCGTGGAGGTTGCGCGCTGGCTGCACGACGAAGCGTGCCGCCGGGGCCGCGTCGAGCACGGGTCCTAGCCGCGCCGCCGGGCGGTCGGCCGGATCCTCACGATGGTGGGTGCTGTGCGAGATGGACCGACGCCAGACCCCGCTACGGCCTGGAGACGATGTGCATCGGCGGCGGCCAGGGCCTCACCGTAGTGTTCCAGGGACCGACTGACGCTGTCTGCCCGAGGGCCTGCAGCTCGTGGAGTGGGCGAGCTTCCCCCGGCCCGACCCGCGGGCAGCCCTGGCCCAGCTCGGGGCGTCGGTGGACCCGGGGCCGGCGGCCTCGCGCGTCGGCCTCAGCTTCGGCCGTCCGCCGGCAGGGCCGAGCGCAATGCTTCGCCCGGCACGCTCGGGGAGAGATGCTCGAGGCCGTGGCGGCGCAGGAGTGCGCGGACGGCCGGCGCCCAGGCAGGTCCGAGGCGGGCGGCGGCGAGCAGCTTCTCGTCAACGAGGAGGTCGTCGGGCGCGCCGGCCCGGAACTCGCCGTCCACGAGCACGGCCACCTCGTCGGCCCAGCGGTGGGCGAGATCGACGTCGTGGGTGGAGAGCACGATCGTCGTGCCGGCGGCGTGCAGCTCGGCGAGGGTCGCGAGGGTGGCCTCGACGGCGGCGGGGTCGAGGCCGGCGGTCGGCTCGTCGAGCACGAGCAGGTCCGGCCGCATCGCGACCGCGCCGGCGATGGTGACGCGCTTCTTCTGTCCGTTCGAGAGCAGGTGCGGCGGACGCCCGGCGAGGTCGGTGATGTCGAGGGCGGTGAGCGCGGCGTCCACCCGGGCCCTCACCTCATCGCGGGGCAGCCCGAGGTTGATGGGTCCGAAGGACACGTCCTGGGCGACGGTCGCGGCGAAGAGCTGGTCGTCCGGATCCTGCAGGACGAGCTGGACGCGGCGCCGGAGTTCGAGCAGCGCGCGACGGGAGCGCGACACAGGGGTGCCGAGGACCTCGACGGTTCCGCTGTCGGGCGCCACGGTCCCGGCGAGCAGCCGGAACGCCGTGGTCTTCCCGCCGCCGTTGGGGCCGAGGACGGCCAGGCGGACGCCGCGGCGGATGTCCAGGTCGGCACCGCGCAGCACCGGCCGGTCCGGCTCGTAGGCGAAGTGCACCTCGGCGAGGCGCCCGAGGGGGGTCACGCGATGACCAGGCGCAGAAGGAGCGTGGTGGTGACGACGACGGCGAGGAGCAGGACGCTGGACGCGATGAACCTGCGGGAGGGCGCGGGTGCGTCGACGTCCACCGCGAGGTCGCCGCCGTAGCCGCGCAGGGCGAGCCCCTCGTCGAGGCGGCGGGCGCGGTCGAAGGCGCGGACGAACACCGCGCCGGCCTGTCCTGCGGCCGAGCGCAGCGCCGCGCCGCGGGTGGCGAAGCCGAGGCGTCCGGCCTGGGCCTCCCGGACGGTTCGGGCAGTGTCGAGGAGCAGGAACAGCAGGCGGTAGATGAGGGCGGCGACCTCGGTGACCGCCGGTGGGACCCCGAGCCGGGAGAGGCGGGGCAGGACGTCGGCGAGCGGGGTCGTCGCGGCGAACAGCAGCAGGCAGAGCGTGGCGGCGAGCGAGCGGCCCACCAGCTCGCCGGCCCGGGCGAGCCCCGCGGGGTCCCAGCGCAGCACCGTCGGACCGCCGACCGCCACCAGCAGCGGCAGCGCCCCGACGACGATGAAAGCCGCCGGCGCCCGCAGGAGGCGGACCGCACGTCCAGGCCCCACCCCGGCCGGACCGGCGAGCAGGACCAGGGCGACGGTGCCGACCACGGCCGCGCCCGGCCAGGGCGGCAGGGCCACCGCGCAGACCAGCAGCCCCAGCGCCAGCACCGCCTTGTCGGCGGGATGGCGCTCCCGCCACGGACCGGTGTGCGCCAGGGTCTCCAGCGGGGCGTCACGTCGCGTCATGTTGTCGGGCCGGGCTCCGTCGCGGTGGTCCGACGGTCGTTGCGGCGACGCGTGCGGACAACGCCGAGGCAGTAGCCCAGCACGCCGGCTCCGAGCGCGGCCTGCACGGCGAACAGCCCCGACTCGACCTCGCCCGAGGGCGGCTCGAACACCGACGAGAACCAGGGCTCGTAGGTCGGGTGGTCCTCGGTGATAGCCGACTCCGCCCGGGAGTCCGCGCCGGAGAAGGGCTCCTCGCCCTGGCCCAGTCCCAACAACAGGGGGACGGCGGCGAGCAGCACCACGGCCAGCAGGAGCAGGATGTTGGTACGGGTGAAGCGGCTCACGAGCGGGCCTCCTCGGCCGTGGCGGTGGTCTCCGACCGGCGCAGGACGCCGAGGCGCAGCAGCTCCTTGGGGCTGTTGTGGGCGAGCAGCCGCACGACGAGCACCGTGAGCAGCCCCTCGACGACCGCGAGGGGGATCTGCGTGATCGCGAAGATCGACCCGAACTTCGCCACCGCGCCCGCGATGCCGCCGGTGGGGTCGGGGAACGCGAGGGCGAGCTGGAGGGTCGTCACGCCGTAGGTGGCGAGGTTGGCCAGCGCGCCGGCGAGGAAGACCGAGATCGCCAGGCCGAAGCGACGGGTCGCGCGGTAGGCGCCGTACGCGATCCACGGGCCGGCGACCGCCATCGAGAACGCGTTGGCCCCGAGGGTCGTGAGCCCGCCATGCGCGAGGAGCAGCGCCTGGAAGAGCAGCACGATCGTGCCGAGCACGGCCATCACGGGTGGTCGGAAGAGCACGGTGCCCAGCCCCGTGCCGGTGGGGTGCGAGGACGATCCCGTGACCGAGGGGATCTTGAGTGCCGAGAGCACGAAGGTGAACGCCCCGGCCGCACCGAGCAGGAGTTTCGAGTCGGGGTCCTCGCGGACCTGACGCACGACGGCCCGGACCCCGTGGACGACGAACGGGGCGGCCGCCACCGTCCATGCGGCGGCGTGGACCGGGGGCAGAAACCCCTCGGCGATGTGCATGGAGGGCTCCTCGGAGGACGGTGCGGCGGCCCGCGTACCACTCACAGCATCTGATCAGCTGCTGAGGTGTGGCTCAAGGCTTCGCCACGGGATCGTGCGCTGATGGCCCGGGATCAGTGATCTGCCGTCACCAGGGGCGGCACCTGTCGATGGAACGCCGTGCTCGCCGGAGCAGGCGGACGTCGTCGCCGTAGTCCGTTGGTGGTTACAGGTGTGACCGGCCGCGCGTTAGGGAGCCGTGCGCGAACGCTGCGGACGGCTGTCGACGACCTCGGCGACGTCCCGGGCTTCCTGCTCCTGCCCTGGACGACCTTGGTGTACGTGCTGGTGGCGCCGGGGGGCATCGTGGGGCTCGACCTTCTGTGGCTGGCGTTGGCCGTGGTCGTCGACCTCGGCAGCCACGCCGGGAGTCGTACCTACGGTCGGCGACGGAAGGGCGAGGTGCGCGGCGTGACCCGTGCTCGCCACGACGCTCGACCCCTCCAGGTCCCTGGCCTCCGGTCGCCGTTCAGCGACGGCGCCGACTCCGTCAGGTCACTGGTGGGGCCAGCTCTCCCAGGTCTGCAGGACGGGTGCCAGCGCTCGTTCCTCGACGTCGAGGTGTTCGAGCAGGTGGTCCGAGAGGGTGCGCAGGGCATCGACCAGTCGTGTCCGGGCCGCGCCCGAGGCGCTGTCGTCGAGCCGCCAGGCCTCCGTCTCGATCTCGTCGAGCAGATCGGACACCACTCGGTGGTCGCGCTGGAGCCGATCGAGCACCGCGGCCCGTTCCGGCGCGCTCCGACGCGCCGCGGGGAGCAGGACGAGGTCCTCACCGCGGTGGTGGTCGTGGACGAGCCGGCAGTAGCCCAGACAGCGCGTCCGCAGCTGGAACAGCAGGCTCCGGCCGGCGAGCTCGTCGACGGCCTCGCGCAGCGGCGCCGCCTGCGCGCTGCCTGCGGCGGCATCAGCGAGGTCGCGGCAGGTCCGGAGGTCCTCACGCACCAGGTCGTGCACCCGCAGGAGCTCCGGGACCAGGGGATGGGTCGGGTTGGGGGTCGAGAGCATCAGCGTGACCGCACCTTCTTCGATCGTCACCCGTCGGGCCGTCCCGAGTGTCTTGCTGTGCCGCAGGGTCGACAATCGAGTCCGAAGCTACTTACTGTGGGTTAGTGCCTCAGGCTGGAGAGGGCATCCGACGCAAGCCCGTGCACTACGTCGTCGGGGACGCGCAGTGCGGCGGTTTCCAGAGGGTCCTGGAGTTCATCGGACGACGGTGGGCGGGCGCGGTGCTGCTCGCGGGCGCCGAGGGCGCCCGGCGGTTCACGCAGTACCGGAACCTGGTGCCGGGGATCTCCGACCGGATGCTCGCGCAGCGGCTCAAGGAGCTGGAGGCCTACGGGCTCCTGCGTCGTGAGGTCGTCCCCTCCACGCCGGTGTTGATCCGGTACACGCCCTCCCCGAACGGGCAGGAGCTGATCCGGGCCCTGCAACCCCTGATTGCGTGGAGTGCTCGCCGCCTGGAGCAGGAGCCGCAGGGAGACGACTGCCGATGCGCGGCGGCGCCGTCCGCCCCCCGCGATTCGTGATCGCGGCTCAGGACTCACTCGCGGCCGGCAGCCAGGCGCGCATAGGTCCCGACGGAGGCCCACGCCAGTGCAGCGATCACGAGGAACACGACGTAGACGGCGCCGTAACCGATGTGGACGGCCAGGGTGGCGGCGGCGACGGGTGCGACGAGGCCGGCGACGCCCAGGCCCGTGAACACCATCCCGTAGGTGGTGCCGAAGCTCTCGGCGGGGACGACGTCGGAGGTCGCGGCAGGGGTGAGCGTGGACAGCGCTCCGTACTGGAGGCCGAGCAGGAGCAGGGCGACGAGGGCGAGCGATCCGGTCGCGCCGGCAGCGAGCGGGAGGCAGGCGAGGACGAGCAGCGCCGAATTGACGTGCAGCGCGGCGCGCCGGCCGATGCGGTCGGACATGGGCCCGGCGATGAGTCGGCCCCCGAAGTTGCCGAGGTTGAGCGACACCACGGCCAGGGTGACCGCGGTGGCGTCGCCGACGAGGCTCCCGGCCTGGGCGAAGGCCGCGAGCGCCGGCGCGCTGCCGAGGCCGAACGCCACCCACAGCGCCAGGACGGGGCCGCTCGGGCGCCCCCGGCGGGTGGCGCGTCGGTGCCGTCGGGGCGAAATGGGTGACGTGCCGGGCACGAGCACCGCCGCGACCACGAGGAGGACCCCGAGCGCGCCGGCCAGGACAACGAAGGTCGCGCGGCGGCCGACCTCGTCGAGCAGCCAGGAGGCGGCCGGGGCGAGGACGGCGGTGCCCGCGGCGTACGCGCTGACGACCAGGCCGAGGGCGAGGCCGCGACCGGAGGCGACGGTGCCGGCGACCCGGACGGCGGTGACGTACCCGAGCCCGGTCGATCCGCCCACCAGGACGCCGAAGGTCAGGAAGAGCACGAGCACCGTGGGCGCGACGGCGCTGCCGAGCAGGCCGAGCACGGTGCCGGTCAGGGCGACCAGCGCGAGCCGGCGCGGTGGGAGGGTGTCGGCTGCCCGTCCGCCGGCGAGGACCCCGACCATGAAGGCGACCAGGCCGACGGAGAAGACACCGGCGAGCAGCGCGTGGCCGACGGCGAGGTCCCGGCCCAGGGCGTCGGTGAAGACGTCCCAGGCGAACAGCGGACTGACGGCCAGGTCCAGGAGCACGGCGCCGGTGATAGCGCGCGCCGTGCCGGTCGGCGCGCCTCCGGTGTCCGCCACGGGTCACATGGTGCGCGCAGGTACCAGCTCGTCCAGCAGCTCGCGCACCCGCCGGTCGATGTCGTCGCGGATCGGCCGGATGTCGTCGACGTCCTTGCCGGCCGGGTCGGGGAGCTCCCAGTCGAGGTAGCGCTTGCCGGGGAAGACCGGGCAGGCGTCGCCGCAGCCCATGGTGATCACGACGTCGGCCGCCTCGACGACGTCGGTCGTGAGCGGCTTGGGGAACTCGCGGGCGAGGTCCAGACCGAGCTCGGCCATGACCTCGCGCACGGCCGGGTTGATCTCGTCGGCCGGGGTCGAGCCGGCGGAGCGGACGTGGACGGCGCCCTGCGCGTGGTGATCGAGCAGGGCGGCGGCCATCTGCGACCGACCGGCGTTGTGCACGCAGACGAACAGGACCTCGGGGACGTCGGACACCAGTGCTCCTCGGGCTCGTGCGGCGGCGGTCAGGCGTTCGCGGGCGAACCGCTCGGCCAGGACGACCAGGTGGGTGTTGAGCTTTGCGGTGGCGGAGAGCAGCTCGTGGGACTCCACCAGGCAGGCCGCGACGGTCTCCGGCGAGAACACACCGGCGAACCGACCGGCGAGTGCCTCGGCGGTGCGAGCGAGGTGGTGGTCGGTGCTGAGCAGGCTCAGCGCCTCGAGGTCCCGGCGCGGCGGAACCGCGGGGCCGGCCGGCCCGGTGGTGGTGGGTCGGGGTGGACGGCGTCGTTGCTCATTCGCGTGCTCCTGACGGGGTGTGCTCCGCGGCCTCGGTGCGGGCGGGGAAGAGTCGGCGGCGCAGCCAGAGCGAGACGTAGACCAGGGCGACCAGGACGGGCACCTCGATGAGGGGTCCGACGACCCCGGCGAGGGCTTGGCCGGAGGTGGCGCCGAAGGTCGCGATCGCCACGGCGATGGCGAGCTCGAAGTTGTTGCCGGCGGCGGTGAAGGCCAGCGTGGTGGTGCGCGCGTAGTTCAGGCCGACCGCACGGCCGAGGGCGTAGGAGCCGGCCCACATCACCGCGAAGTAGAGGAGCAGGGGCAGCGCGATCCGGACGACGTCGAGGGGTCGGGAGGTGATGGCCTCGCCCTGGAGGGCGAAGAGGATCACGATGGTGAACAGCAGGCCGTAGAGCGCGAAGGGGCCGATGCGCGGGAGGAACCTGTCCTCGTACCACTCGCGGCCCTTGGCGCGTTCGCCGAGTCGCCGGGTGAGGTAGCCGGCGAGCAGCGGGACGCCGAGGAAGATCAGCACCGAGCGGACGATGGCCCACGGGGACACGTCGAGGCCGGCGGTCGGCAGGCCGAGCCAGCCGGGTAGGACCGCGAGGTAGAACCAGCCGAGGGCGCCGAACGCGAGCACCTGGAACACGCTGTTGAGCGCGACGAGCACGGCGGCGGCCTCGCGATCGCCGCAGGCGAGGTCGTTCCAGATGATGACCATGGCGATGCAGCGGGCGAGCCCGACGATGATCAGGCCGGTGCGGTACTCGGGCAGGTCGGGCAGCAGCAGCCAGGCCAGCGCGAACATCAGCGCCGGCCCGATCAGCCAGTTGAGCACCAGGGAGGCCACCAGTAACCGGCGGTCGCCGGTGACGGTGTCGAGACGGTCGTAGCGGACCTTCGCCAGCACCGGGTACATCATGATCAGCAGCCCGAGGGCGATCGGCAGCGAGACCCCGTCGACGGCGACCGCGCCCAGGGCCTCCCCGAACCCCGGGATGAACCGGCCGGCCAGCAGCCCGACGGCCATCGCCGCGAGGATCCAGACCGGCAGGAACCGGTCGAGGGTCGAGAGCTTCGCGACCACCCCGGCCTCCGCGGGGTCGTCGGCGGTCAGCCCGCGGCTCACGCCTCCACCACCGGCAGCGGCTCGCGGTCCCCGGGCACGAGCACCGCCGAGACCTGGGCCAGCAGCTCGGGGCGCACCCGGTAGTAGACCCACGTGCCCCGGCGCTCCCCGCTGATCAGCCCCGCCTCGCGCAGCACCTTGAGGTGGTGCGAGATGGTGGGCCCGGACAGGTCGAACACGTCGGTCAGATCGCAGACGCACGCCTCGCCCCCGGCGTGCGATGCGATCAGCGACAGCAGCCGCAGGCGCACCGGGTCGCCCATCGCCTTGAACACGCGGGCGAGCTCCGCCGACTGCTGTGCCGACAGCGGTTCGCGCGCGAGGGGGGAGCAGCAGCCCACGACCTCGGCGAGCTGGGCCAGTACCCGCTCCTCGTTCGCGCCTTGCTTTGACATGCTTCTACCTTGACAGACGTCTAAGCACGGGCGCAAGGTGCATCTCGACAGGCATCGAAACAGTCGAAGGAGGATGTCATGTCCCGTGTGCAACTGGCCCTGCGGGTCTCCGACCTGGAGGGCTCCATCCGCTTCTACAGCTCCCTGTTCGGGGTCGAGCCGGCCAAGCGTCGGCCCGGCTACGCCAACTTCGCGGTCGCCGAGCCCCCGCTGAAGCTGGTCCTGCTGGAGGGCGAGGCCGGCCGTCCGACGCAGATGGACCACCTGGGCGTCGAGGTCGGGACCACCGAAGAGGTCGACGACGCCACCGAGCGTCTGTCGCGGCTCGGCCTGTTCACCCAGGTCGAGGACGACACCACCTGCTGCTACGCCCGTCAGGACAAGGTGTGGGTGCACGGCCCCGGCAACGAGCCGTGGGAGGTCTACACCGTCAAGGAGGACTCCCCGGAGTTCGGCACCAGCGGGGTGATCACTGCCATGCCCGAGCAGGCGGGGGCTGAGGGTGCCGAGGCCTCCACGTGCTGCGGGGTCACGGCGTGCTGCTCCCACGACGAGGCGCCGACCGAGCCCGGTGTGACCGCCACCGAGGCCAAGACGGCCTCCGGCTGCGGGTGCGTCGCGTGAGGCAGGACCTCGCCGCGGTCGGGACGGCCGGCGCGGCCGTCCCGGCCGAGGTCAGCGCGGTGCGTACATGATCACCGCCACGCCGATCAGGCAGACGAGGGCGCCGATGACGTCGAAGCGGTCGGGTCGGTAGCCGTCGAGCACCATGCCCCAGGCGAGGGAGCCGGCGACGAAGACACCGCCGTACGCCGCGAGGATGCGGCCGAAGTGGGCGTCGGGCTGGAACGCCGCGGCGAACCCGTAGAGACCGAGCGCGACGATCCCGAGGCCGGCGATCCACCAGGCCCGACCTTCACGGACGGTCTGCCACACCAGCCAGGCGCCGCCGATCTCCAACAGTGCCGCGAGGACGAACAGTCCGATCGAGCGCAGTATCACGCGGTGGGCTCGCCGAACAGCTCGTGGACCAGGACCAGGGCGTGCTCGGGTGCACGGGCGTCGAGCCGGACCGGGGAGCCGAGGTGCAGGGTCAGGTCGAAGAAACGGCAGCACTGCGCCTCGGAGGCCGCCAGCTCGGCCAGGGCGGCGAGCCGGAGCCGCTCGCCGTCGAAGGTGAGCTGCACGCCGCCGGGGATCGCGACGCGGTGGGTCGCGGCGGCGAGCACGTCGCGCCAGTGCTGCGCCCTGTCCTCCCGGTCACCGGGGGCGAGATCGCAGGCGATCACGTCGTCGCCGGGCCGATCGGCGAGCGGGAGCGATCGGAGCGCCGGGCCCACGACCGTCTCCGCGCGACCGAGGAAGGCGCACGACGGGTCGCACGGTCCCGCCCGCTCGATCGCCTCGAGCTGGGCGTGGGCTCGGGCCAGGCGGTCGGCGAACGCGGTCAGCTCCCGGACCCGCTCGCGGGTCTCCGCGATGCGCTGCTCGACGAGCGGCAGCAGCTCGCGCTGCACGTCGGAGCACTGTCCGTGCTGCCACGGCTCGAGCAGCCGGCGGATCTCGGGCAGCGGCAGGCCGAGGCTCTTGGCGGTGCCGATGAACGCCAGGCGGTCCACCGCCACGTCGTCGTACAGCCGGTAGCCCGCCGGGGACCGCCGGGCCGGCAGGAGGCCTTCCTGCTCGTAGAAGCGCACGGTCGACGCCGGCACCCCCGACCGGCCGGCCAATTCCGAGACCTTCAACCCGTCCACGGTCCTGACGCTAGACCTCGGAGTCGGGTCGAAGGTCAAGACCGGCGCCCGGATGCCTCAGACATCCCATGGGGCGGGAGGTCAAGCGGCGGCGGCCTGCCGGTGGGCCCAGGCGTTGGTCTCGTCGTAGCGGGTTCGGGTCTTGAGGC
>NZ_QEKW01000028.1 GCF_003096675.1 Actinomycetospora cinnamomea
GGGGTTGGAGAAGGTCGCCGCCCGGTTGCTGGCGGATCTGGATCCGGATGGGGTGGCCCCCGATGAGCGGGAGGCCCGCCACGACGAGGTGCGGTTGGTCTCGCGCCGTGACGGGACGCTGTGGATGACCGCGGTGATCGCCGACGCCGTCGGGGCGGAGATCCTCCGGGAGGGGTTCGACGCCGGGTCGACCCCCGCCGGGCCGGACGACGACCGGACCCTGGCCCAACGCCGGGCCGCGGCGTTGGTGGAGGCCTTCACGCCCCCACCCTGGATCGACCCCGAACGACAACGAAGACCCGGCAGACGACCCCGCATTCCCACCTGAACACGGGGATGCTCCGATCTCCGAAGCATCCCCGACCGGTGCGACGCTCCCGCGCACCGATCGACAAGAGCGCCGTCCTCAGCTGAGCGCCGCGAGCCGGTTATCGACGTGCGCTGACTCGGCTCGAGGATTCGCGTTCGTCCGTGTCGTGCCCCGAACCGCCACGGTCGGTCTTGCGATCCGACTCGTTGTGGTCGGACTCGTTGTGGTCGGACTCGTTGCGGTCGGAGAGGGCGCGCTCGGATCGGTTGTCCGCCGAATCGTCGCGGTTCGAGTCGGGGCGGTCGGAGTCGGGGCGGTCGGAGTCGGGGCGGTCGGAGTCGCGACGGGCCGAGTCGCGACGGGCCGAGTCGCGACGGTCGGAGTCACCGCGGTCCGACGCGCTGGGCTCCGACCCGTCGCGGTCCGACCCGTCGCGGTCCGACCCGTCGGGCTCGTACCGGTCGCGCTCCGCGCTGCGGTCGGACTCCGCGCTGCGGTCGGACTCCGCGCTGCGGTCGGACTCCGCGCTGCGGTCGGACTCCGCGCTGCGGTCGGACTCCGCGCTGCGGTCGGACTCCTCGCCGCGGTCGGGCTGCGCGGTGCGGTCGGGCTGCGCGGTGCGGTCGGGCTGCGCGGTGCGGTCGGGCTGCGCGGTGCGGTCGGGCTGCGCGGTGCGGTCGGGCTGCGCGCCGTCGTCGGACACCGACCGGTCCTCGGACGCGTCGTGATCCGACGTCGCGTCCAGCGACGCGTCCCGCTCGGCGGCGCGTACCCACCGAGCGATGTCCCGGGACGACACGTCCCGCGACGGCTCGGCCTCGCGCCACTCCGACGGACCGGACACCTGCTCCTCGGTCTCCGACGAGTCGGTCGACCGGTCCTCCGCCGTGGAGGTGTCAGGGCTCGCCCGCTCCGGGGCCGCGGGGGCCCGGCCGTGCTCGAGGGTCCACGCCCGGAACCGCACCGTGCTGGGCTGCGCGAGGACCGCGTCCCGGTGGAGGCCGACCTTCAGGTAGCTCTGCTGGCCCGGATAGAGGGTGCCGCCGCTCGGGTGCTCGTCGTCCACGACGGAACGGCCGTCCCGCCAGACACTGACGCCGGCCTTGTCGGGGTCGGCGGAGAAGCGCACCCGCACCCGCAGCTCGCTCCACTCGCCGACCGGCGCCGGTCCGAGGGCGCGGGAGAAGGTGCGCGGGCCCGAAGGGTGGCCCTCGCCGCCGTGCAGGACGAGCTCGCCGTCGCTCACCCGCAGGTCGAGGGGCCCCTGCCCCGGTCCGTCGTTCTCCCACCGGGCGATGACCTGACGGGTCCCGGGGATCGCGGGGAAGGCGCCGTCGAGCCGGACCGCGACGGTCACGTCGTGCTGGTCGCCCTCGTGCACGGCGGGAAGGTCGGGCTCGAGCTCGCTGCGCTGTCCGCGGCCGTTCAGGTGGAACGCCACCTCGCCGCCGTCCACGCTCGGCCGGGCGGCGCCCACCGTGTTCCACGGTGTGCGTAGGAAGGCGGCCGGCCCGTCGGGGCGCCACACCGTCGGCGCGGGAGGCTCCGCCACCGGCGACGGTTCGACGGCCGGCGCGGCGACGGCCTCGGAGGGCGTGCGGGTGCTCTCGGCCGGCACGGGGGACACCGGGGGACCGCCGCCCTGTGCCCCGGGCGACCCGCCGGGGCGGGCCTGCGGCTGGTCCTCCGGGGCGTCCCGCGACCACGGCCCCGTCGTGCCGGCGACCGCGATCCCGCCGGCCAGGGCGCCGACGGCGACGGCGGAGATCGCGCGGTTCCGCACCACGCCCGGTGGCCGACGGTGCGATCGACTGCCGGCCGCGGGCAGCTCCGGCCGGGTGCCGGCACCGGTGTCGCGATGGCGTCCCATGATCGTGCCGTCGGCCCCCCGGATGCTCGTGCGCAGTCATCAGGAGCGTTGCCGGGAGGCCGTCGAGGAAACGCCCTACCGGCGAGCTTGCTGCCCGCGACCCAGCGGATTGCGCCGCCTGCGCCGCGACATCGGGCGGGGGTTTAGCAGGGAGCTCCGGCAGGCAACACGGCCCCGCCACGCGGTGGACACCCCGGCCGCGCCGGATGCAGCACGGCCGCTGGAGGTGACGTCGGTGTCACGTGGACGACGGATCGGGCAGGGCGGGTCGGGCCTCACCACGGCGCTCGGGGTGTTCAGCCTCGCGCTGGGGTCCGCACAGGTGATCAGCCCGGGCGGGCTCTCGCGGGTGATCGGCGTGCAGGGCAGCAGCCCGGTCGTGCAGACGGCCCAGCGCGTGCTCGGCGTGCGGGAGATCGTCCAGGGCACCGGCATCCTGGCCTCCTCGCAGCCCCGCGGCTGGGTGTGGAGCCGCGTGGCCGGCGACGTCCTCGACGTCGGACTCTTCCTGGCCGCGGCCCGGGCCACGGGCCACGACCGCCGCCGCATCGCGATCACCCTCGCCGCGCTGACCGGTGTCGGCGCCGCCGACCTCGTCGCGGCCCTGCAGCAGAGCGGCGGGGGCCAGACCGACACCGGCCTCTCCGCCCGCGCGTCGATCACCGTCAACAAGGCCCCCGACGAGGTGTACCGGCAGTGGCGCGACCTCGAGCGCCTGCCCGAGTTCATGGCGCACCTGCGTTCGGTGCAGGCCGCCACGGACGGGCGCTCGCACTGGGTCGCCGAGGGCCCGGCGGGCCGGACCGTGGAGTGGGACGCGGAGATCGTCGAGGACCGGCCCGGCGAGCAGGTCTCCTGGCGCTCGGTCCCCGGTGCGGACGTCGACAACCACGGCTCGGTCCGGTTCACCACCGCGCCCGGCGGGCGCGGTACCGAGGTCCACGTCGAGCTGCGCTACCGGCCGCCCGGGGGGCCGTCGCCACGCTGCTCGGCGAGGAGCCGAACCAGCAGCTGCGTGACGACCTGCGCCGTTTCAAGCAGGTCCTCGAGATCGGCGAGGTCGTCCGTTCCGAGGGCAGCCCCACCGGCCAGAGCACCCGCCAGCAGGTCGCCCAGCGGCCGGCCCAGCCGCAACGATAGGAGACCGGACGATGCGAGCGACCTGTTGGACCGGCAAGCACTCGGTGTCGGTGGAGACCGTCCCCGACCCGCAGATCCTCAACAGCCGCGACGCGATCGTGAAGATCACGTCGACGGCGATCTGCGGGTCGGACCTGCACCTCTACAACGGCTTCATCCCGACCATGCGCAAGGGCGACATCCTCGGCCACGAGTTCATGGGCGAGGTCGTCGAGGTCGGGAAGGGCGTGCGGGACCTGGCCGTCGACGACCGGGTGGTCATCCCGTTCCCCATCGCCTGCGGTGTGTGCGGGGCGTGCGAGCGCGGACTCACCGCCTCGTGCGAGAACTCCAACCCCAACGCCGGCATCGCCGAGAAGCTCATGGGCCACTCGCCCGCGGCGCTGTTCGGCTACTCCCACATGCTCGGCGGCTATCCCGGCGGCCAGGCCGAGTACGCGCGCGTACCGTTCGCCGACTTCGGGGCACTCAAGGTCGAGTCGGACCTGTCGGACGAGAAGGTCCTGTTCCTGTCCGACATCTTCCCCACCGGCTACATGGGCGCCGACATGGCCGAGGTGGCGTACGGCGACGTCGTCGCGGTCTGGGGCGCGGGCCCGGTCGGGCAGTTCGCCGTCGCGAGCGCGTTCCTGCTCGGCGCCGAGCGGGTCGTCGTCATCGACCGGTTCGACGACCGCCTCGAGCTGGCGCGTCGGCACACCGGCGCCGAGACGCTGAACTACGAGCGGGTCTCCGTGCCCGAGGCGCTGAAGGAGATGACCGGGGGCCGCGGACCGGACAAGTGCATCGACGCCGTGGGCATGGAGGGCCACCACGCCAACCCCGCGCTGCACGCCTACGACCGCGCCAAGCAGGCCACGATGCTCGAGACCGAACGCCCGCACGCGCTGCGCGAGGCCGTCATGACCTGCGCCAACGGCGGCATCGTCTCGGTCATCGGCGTCTACGGCGGGTTCACCGACAAGTTCCCGATGGGCGCGTTCATGAACCGGTACCTGACGATGCGCGCGGGTCAGTGCCACGTGCACCGCTACATGCCGAAGCTCCTCGACCACATCCGCCACGGGGACATCGACCCGAGCTTCGTCATCACCCACCGCATGTCGCTCGAGGACGCCGCCGAGGGCTACCGCAAGTTCGTGGAGAAGGAGGACGACTGCGAGAAGGTCGTGCTCACGCCCTGAGCGACGCTCAGACCCGTGGCGGTGACTCGACCACCGGCAGGCCGACGGCCTGGGCGAGACCGAGCATGCCCAGCAGCTCGGCGCAGTCCTCGACCCCGGTCGAGCGCGACGCGATGACCCGCGCGGCCATGAGCTGCTCGTGACGGTGCGACTCCACCGCCGACTCGTGGGCGTCGGTGACCCGGTTCGTGGGGCGTCCGGTGACGGGGTGGCGCGGGGACGGGTCGGGCATGACGGCTCCCTGGGGGTGGCGAGCACCGGCGTGGATCGCGCCGAGGAGCGCGCATCCCTTCCGTGGGTCCCAGAGGCGACATCCGGGGCTCTGCCCCGGGCCGGGTCGTCCGGGACGTTACTCCGTCCCCGGTCGGTACGCCGCCGGCCGGGTGGGCTCACTCCGCACGACGAGCAGCGCCACGTCGTCGCGGAGCCGGCCGCCCTGGAACTCGGAGACCGCGGCGAGGACGCCGTCGGCGATCCGGTCGGCCGACGCGCCGGCGAGGGACGCGAGCAGGTCCGCGAGCCGGTCGTCGCCGAACCAGCCCTCGGGTCCGCGGGCCTCGACCACACCGTCGGTGTAGAGCAGCAGCGCGTCGCCGGGCGCGAGCCGCACCTCGGTCTCGGCGAGGTCGACGTCGGGGAAGACCCCGACGAGCCGGCCGGGCACGTCGACCCACTCGACGCGGTCGCCGCGCAGGACGAGTCCCGGCGGGTGACCCCCGTTGACGAGCCTGATGGTGGCGCCCTCCGGGTGCACCGTCATCGCCGCGTGGGCCAGCGTCGCGAAGCGGCTGCGGGCGCCGCCGTGGTGACGCAGCACGGCGGCGTTGACGCGCCGCACCACCTCTGCCGGCGCGAGCCCGTGGCCCACCTCGGCGTGCACGGTGTGCCGGATGAGCGCGGTGAGGGCGGCCGCCTCGGGTCCCTTGCCGCAGACGTCGGCCACGGTGAGCGCCCACCGCCCGCGCTCGGCGTCCTCGTGCACGTCGTAGAGGTCACCGCCGACGTAGACGTCGGCGAGGTCCGGGCTCGGCGGGCGATAGCGCCCGGCGCAGGCGACGCCCGGGACCATGGGCAGCGCGTGCGGCAGCAGCGCGTTCTGCAGCGTGCGGGCGATCAGTCGCTGCTGCTCGTAGAGCGCGGCGTTGTCGAGGGCCAGGGCGGCGGTGGCGGCGAGCTGGCCGACGAAGGTCAGGTCCTCGTCGACGAAGTGCTCGCCGGACTCGGCCTGCACCAGCGTCAACGCCCCGAGGCTGCGCCCGCGCACCAGCAGCGGCACCACGATCGCCGAGCGCATCCCGATCGCCCGGATGAGCTCGAGGTGGGTCTCGTCGACGGCGTTCTCGACGAGCAGCTCGTCGGGCACCTCGTGCATCACGACCGGCACCCCGGTGCGGGCCACCTCGACCGCACCGCCCGGGGCGTCCGGATTCGGCGGGTAGCGCTGCTCGAGCCGCTCGACGAACTCCACCTTCGCCGGGTCGAGGTGCGCCACGGTGACCTTCTCGACGCGGGACCCGCGCACGAGGTGCACCGCGGACCAGTCGGCGACGCCCTTGACGGCGAGGTCCGCGAGCTGGCGCAGGCGTTCCTCCACCGACAGCGGCGCCTCCATGAGCCGGCTGGCCTGCGCCAGGAACGCCATGCGGTCGCGTTCGCGCTCGGCCGCCGCGCGCGCCTGGTGCTCGGCGGTGTACAGGCGGGCGCGGTCGAGGGCCTGGGCGCACAGCGCGGCGACGGCGACGAGGAACTCGCGGTCGTCGGGGTCGAACGCGCGGGGCCGGTGGAACCTGAAGACGACGGCGCCAAGGTCGCGGTCGTCGACGCGCAGCGGCAGGCAGGCGCAGGCCTCGTGACCCTCGGACACGCCGACCGGCGCCATCTCCGGGTACCGCGCCCGCCACTGCGCGGCGTCCTCCAACCACACGGGCTCGCCGGTGAGGACCGCGTCCGACATCGGCCGTCCGCGGCGCAGCGGCACCCGCGCGTACCGGTCGGCGGTGCGCCCGGGCACGCCGTTGTGGTGCAGCACCTCGAGGACGTCGGAGCCCTCGCCGCGGCGGTAGGCGGCGCACGCGTCCGCGCCGATCAGCGCCGCGGCCGTCGTGGCCGTCAGGCGGCCGATCTCCTCCGGGGTGGCGGCGGAGGAGAGCTGCTCGGTGAGCTGCTGGAAGCCCGCGGCCCGGGCACGGTCCCGGTCGTCCTCGGCGCGCAGCAGGAGCCCTGCGTCGCCCAGCGGGGAGCACCGGACGCCGGCGGCCCCGATCGGCTCGCCGGTGCGGCGGGCGGTGTCGAGGGCGTCGAGGAGCTCCGGCACCACGGTGCCGCGCAGGGGCCGCCCGACCGCGACCGCGCTGCCCAGGAGCGGCGCTCCGCGCGGGTCGAGCGCCTCGACGACGTGATCGGCGCCGGAGGTGACGGCGACGGCGCCGGGAACCACGTCCAGTAGCTCCCGGGCGGCGACGTGCACTCCAGGGAGTCTAGGCGCCGCGTGACACGCCGCACACCTCGCCTCGGATCGTGACCGGCCGTGGTCACGAGGCTGCGACGGCCCGGGGCACCTCCCGGCCGCGCAGTGACGCGCCGCGCGTCTCCGGGGTGAAGCGCAGGGCGATCATCCCGACCACGAACGCGACCATCATCGTGTAGGCGGGGACGAGGTTGCTCCCGGTGACCGTGATCAGCCCCTCGTTGATCGCGGGCGCGGTGCCGCCGAAGAGGGCGGTGGCCACGTTGTAGGACGTCGCGAACCCCGCGTAGCGCACGTGGGTGGGGAACATCGCGGGGAACATCGCCGAGATCGTCCCCAGCTGCAGCACGTAGACCAGGCCGAGCACGGCGAAGCCGATGATCGCGCCCACGAAACCCTGCGCCATCAGCAGGTACATCGGGACGACCAGGACGAACAGGCCCACCAACGACACCCACCACACCGGCTTGCGACCCACCCGGTCCGACGCGAGCCCCGCCAGCGGCAGGAACACGATCATCGCCGCCTGCCCGACGGCGATCAGCACGTCGGTGGACACCGAGCCCATGCCCAGCGTCTCCTGCAGGTAGGTCGGCGTGTAGGCCAGCAGCGTGTAGTTCGCGACGTTGAGCGCGATCGTCAGGCCGCCGAGCGCCAGCAGCGGTCGGCGGTACTCGCGCAGCAGGGTCCGCAGGCCGGCGCCCGCGCTGCTCTCGAGCCCGTCGGAGGCCTCGAGCTCGCGGAAGACGGGGGTGTCCTGCAGGCGCCGGCGCAGGTAGAGGCCGACGAGCCCGAGCGGGGCGGACACGAGGAACGGGATGCGCCAGCCCCACTCCGCCATGGCCTCGCTGCCGACGACCTGCTCGGTGAGCGCGACGACGACGATGGCCAGCGTGAACCCGGAGATCGTGCCGACCTCGAGGAAGCTGCCGTAGAAGCCGCGGCGCCGGTCCGGGGCGTACTCGGCCATGAAGGTGGCCGCCCCGCCGTACTCGCCCCCGGTGGAGAACCCCTGCACCATGCGCAGCAGCACCAGCAGGATCGGGGCGAGCACGCCCACCGACGCAGCGGTGGGCAGCAGACCGATGCCGACGGTCGCCGCCGTCACCAGGAAGATCGTCAGAGTGAGGACGAAGCGGCGCCCCCGCCGGTCGCCGACGGCGCCCCAGAAGACGCCGCCCAGGGGTCGCAGCACGAACGACACCGCGAACACGAGCAGCGCCGAGAGGGTCTGGTACTCGCCGGGGAAGAAGTTCGCCCCGATCTCGGTGGCGACGTAGGCGTAGACGCCGTAGTCGAACCACTCGGCCGCGTTGCCGATGGCCGAGGCGCCGATGGCCCGGCGCAGCACCTTCGGCGGCGGTCCTCCGTCCGGGGTCGACGCGGGAGGGGCGTCCTGCGGCTCGGACACGACGGCCCCCGGTGTCTCGGCGACGAGCGGTCGCCGCTAGCTGCCCGAACGCGCCGCCGGAAAATCTTGCGGTCACCTGTCGATCCGGGCGTCCCCCCGTTCGACCCGGGGGTGAGAGGGTCCGGACGAGGACCCTGACGAGGCAGGGAGACGACGATGAAGTACATGCTGATCATGCGGGCCACCGACGAGGGCTGGGCGTCGCTCGAGAACGCCGACATGGACGAGATGCTCGAGACGATGGGCCGGTTCAACGACGAGCTGATCCGCGCCGGCGTGCTGCTCGCCGCCGAGGGGCTGGAGGACGCGGCCGAGACGGTGGTCGTGGACCACTCCTCCGAGCCACCCGTGGTCACCGACGGCCCCTACGGGGAGACCCACGAGCTCTTCGGCGGCTTCTACATCCTCAACGTCTCCTCCAAGGAGGAGGCCGTCGAGTGGGCCAAGCGGATGCCCGGGCAGGGCAAGGGCTTCAAGACCGAGATCCGCCGCGTCCCCTCGATCGACGAGTTCCCGCAGGACAACGAGTACGTCCAACGGGAGCGGGCGTGGCGCGAGGCCACCGGCCAGCTCTGAGCCGGGTCCGCTCTCCCGATGGCCGAGCACACCGGCCGTGAGGCCGTCGCCGCCGTGTGGCGGATCGACTCCGCGCGCATCGTCGGCGCCCTCGCGCGCTACACCGGCGACTTCGCCCTGGCCGAGGACCTCGCTCAGGAGGCGCTGGCCGAGGCCCTCGTGAGCTGGCCGCGCGACGGGGTGCCCCACAACCCGGCGGGCTGGCTGCTCACCACGGGGCGGCGGCGCGCCATCGACGCCTTCCGCCGGCGTTCCGCCCTCGACGACCGGTACGCCGCCCTCGCCCGGGACCTGGGCGAGGGCGGCGTGGTCACCGGCGCGATCACCGGCGCGGACCCGCGCGAGGAGGCGGGCGACGTGCTCTGGGACCCGGACCAGATCGACGACGACGTCCTCGCGCTGATCTTCACCTCGTGCCATCCGGTGCTCTCCCGCGAGGCGCGCGTGGCGCTCACGCTGCGGGTGGTGGGCGGGCTGACTAGCGACGAGATCGCCCGGGCGTTCCTCGTCCCCACCGCCACCGTGCAGGCGCGGATCACCCGGGCGAAGAAGACGCTCGCGGCGGCCCGGGTGCCGTTCGAGGTGCCACCGGCCGCTGACCGGGCCGAGCGTCTCGGCACGGTGCTCAGCGTGGTCTACCTGGTCTTCACCGAGGGGTCGTCGGCCACGTCCGGCGACCGGCTGCTGCGCCTCGACCTCGCGGCCGAGGCGCAGCGGCTCGCGCGCGTGCTGGCGCGGTTGGTGCCCGACGAGCCCGAGGTGCACGCGCTGGTGGCGCTCCTCGAGCTCACCGCGGCGCGCTTCCCCGCCCGCACCGGGCCCGACGGCGGGCCGGTCCTGCTCGAGCACCAGGACCGGCGCCGCTGGGACCGGGCGGCCATCGGGCGGGGACGCGCCGCGCTGGCCCGGGCCGAGCGGGCGGGCCGGGGTCTCGGCCCCTACGGCCTGCAGGCGGCGATCGCTGAGTGCCACGCGGTCGCCGCCTCGGTCGACGACACCGACTGGTCGCGCATCGTCGTGCTCTACGAGGCGCTCGGCCGGCTCGCCCCGTCGCCCGTCGTCGACCTCAACCGGGCGGTGGCCGTGGCGATGGCCGACGGCCCGGCGGCCGCGCTGGAGATCGTCGACGGGCTCGCCGACGCCCTGGCCGGCTCGCACCTGCTGCCGAGCGTGCGCGGCGAGCTCCTCGCGCGTCTCGGTCGTCCCGACGAGGCGCGCGAGGAGTTCGCGCGCGCCGTCGAGCGCTGCGCCAACGTCCGCGAGCGGGCCCTGCTCGAGGGCAAGATCGCGGCCCTGGGGTGATCAGGCGAAGTCGAGCAGCGGCTCGCGGTGCGCGGGCGGGTAGGGCGCCGGGCCCTGCCGGCGCGCGCGGGCCTCGAGCAGCGCGGTGTACTGCTCGCGGGGCGTCGGGCCGTGGTGGGCGTAGGCCTCGGCCGGGGTGGACACCACCGGCAGGACCGGCGGGGTGCCCCGCAGCACCGGCTCCACCACCGGCACCGTTCGCGGCGAGGCGGCGCGGAGCAGGGCCAGCTGCACGGCGGTGCTGCGTGCCACGACGCGGATCGCCGGGCGGGTCAGCGCGACGGCGAGGGCGTCGACGACCCGGGGCTGCGGCGTCCCGCCGAGACGGCGCATCCACCGGGGCAGGGTCGCGATCACCGCGCGGCGCGTCACCGCGGTGAACAGCCTCCGCAGCGGCGCGGGCAGCTCGGGCGGCAGCACGATCGTGTCGGCGTCGAGCAGGAAGTCCATCATGCTCTGCGCGCTCTCCGAGGCGATGAGCCGCGGGCGGTAGGCCTCGAAGTACGCGCGGACGCCGTCGCGGGAGCGGGGGACGTCGGCGGGGTCGATCGTCTGGAACTCGGCGGCCCGCGCGCACTCGGCCCAGTACTGCTCCTCCTCGACGGCGGTGAGCTTGCCCGGGCCGAAGACCTCGTAGGTGTAGAGGATCGAGTGCCACGCCGTGAGGTGGATCCACAGCTGCGAGTCGGGGTCGTTGGCGTCGTACTGCCGGCCGGTCACCGGGTCGACGCCGATCGCCCGCGCGTGAATCTTCATCAGGGTGTCCGCGGCCGCGAGTACGGACGCGGTGTCCCCGAACTTGATCGTCGCGAAGTACTGCATCGTGCGGTCGTAGCGCAGCCGCGGACGGGCCTTGACCTGTCCGGACTGCTCGACCGACGCGAGCAGGAACGGGTCGAGCTCCTCGATCACCACGGCCCGCAGGAAGCCGAGCGCGAGCGAGGTCGGGTACGACCACACCTTCCACGTGACGGACTCGGGCCCGAAGAACCCGTAGTCGGCGTGCTGCGCGTCCTTGCGCATCGACCGCACGACACCCATGCGGAGCTCCCCTCCGGTCAGCAGTGCGACGGAAGGTAACAGTTACCGCAGGTATGGGATACCTCGTGTCCGGTCAATCGCCGGGGAACCACCGCGACGGGTGATCCGGACGCGGATCAGGCGCGGCGGGGTGGCCCGCCGTCCCGCTCGCGCACGGCGATCGGGGCCCCGGCGAGGTCCTCCTCGTTGCACAGGATCGTCAGATCGAAGTACGGCGAGCCCTGGGTCTCGTCGTGGTCGAGGTGGACGGCGATGACGTCGGGCGCCTCACCGAGCCACTGCTCCACCTCGCGCAGCCAGGTCGCCGCACGCTCGAGGGCGCTGGGGAGGTCGTCGTCGAGGAACTGCACCGGCCGGTAGGGCACGCCGAGGATCTGGTCCCGGCCGCCCGGGCGGGGCAGGGCCGTCGCGACGCCGAGGTCGTCGAGCTCCAGGGGTGTCACACGCTCACTCACGCCGATGAGCTTCCAACCCCGGGTTCCGGGCCCGCAAGCGGACCCGCCGTCAGGGGTTCGGGAGGGGGAGGGGCGGCCGCGTTCCGGGAGGCGTTCCTGAGGGAGCGGTCAGGGGGTCCGCGACGTCGTGGCCAGTCCGACACCGAGGCCGACCATCGTCACGCCGCCGGCGGCACCGAGGGCGGCGAGGCGGCGGGGTGAGCGGGCGAACCACGCCCGGGCGGTGCCGGCGGACAGGGCCCAGACGCTGTCGAGCACCAGGCCGAGGGTGACGACGACCAGGCCGAGGGTGAGGATCTGGGCGCCGACCGCGCCGCCGGGGTCGGCGAACTGCGGCAGGAAGGCGACGAAGAAGAGCGCGCTCTTCGGGTTGAGGGCCCCGACGACGACGCCGTCGACGATGCAGCGCCGCCATCCGGGCAGGGCCTCGGGGCCCGGGGCCGCCAGCACGGCGGCGGCACGGTGGCGACGGCGGATCGCCGTGACCCCCAGGATCACCAGGTAGGCCGCGCCGGCGAGCTTGACGACGGTGAAGGCGACCGCCGACCGCTCGAGCACCGCGCCCAGGCCCACGGCCACGCCGACGACCTGCAGCCCGATCCCCGCCGTGTTGCCGATGACGGAGCACAGGGCCCGGCGGCGGCCCGCGATCAGCGCTCGCCCGATCGCGAAGACGACGCTGGGCCCGGGGACCGCGATGAACACCACCGCGGCGACGAAGAACGCGACGAGACGCTCGGACACGCGCGCAGCGTCTCCTCGCCGGCTCCGGGTGTCGAGCGGATTGCGTCAGGAGACCCGCGGACGTCCCCCACCCCCGTGACCGGCGACACCGCCGCCCCGGGGTCCCGCTCGGATGGGCGGGGGACCCCGGGGTGTTGATCCTGGTGCCGGGCCGCGACCACACCGGGCCGCGACCGGCACGTCCGGACGACGAGGTCCGGGAAGGAGGCGTCGTGCATCGCCACCCGAATCACGAGAGCCCAGTCCTGATCACCGGCGCGGCCCTCTCCCCCGCGGAGGAGTTCGCGGCCCGCCGGCGCCGCTACTCCCTGATCATGTCGATGCGCATCCCCTGCCTGGTCGCCGCCGGCGTCCTGGCCCTCGGGTTCGGCTGGACGATCGCCGCGGCCGTGCTCGTGGTCGTGTCCGTGCCGCTGCCGTGGATGGCGGTGCTCATCGCCAACGACGCCCCGCCGCGCAAGGCGGAGAACATCGCCAGGATGGGCGGCGACCGCGTCGTCGAGGCACGCCCGGTCCGCGCTCTCGAGCCGGCGGTCGTCATCGACGCACCGTCCGACCGAACGGCCTGACGCGTGGCCGGCGAGGGCACGGGCACGTGGGCGCAGATGCTCGCCCCGCAGCACCGCGGCGCGGTCGCGGTGCTCGCGGGCGGCACGCTCATGTTCGCGATCGACACCTACGTCACCGCGAGCCTGCTGCCCTCGGCGGTCGCCGAGATCGGCGGCCAGGCGTTCTACGCCTGGCCCACCACCCTCTTCCTGCTCGCCGCCGTCGTGGCGTCGTCGCTGACCAGCCGGGTGCTGGCGACCGTCCCGGCGGCGCGGGCGTACCTCGTCGCGCTCGCCGTGTTCGCCGCCGGCGCGCTCGTCGGCGCCCTCGCCCCGTCGATGGCCGTGTTCCTCCTGGGGCGCGCCGTCCAGGGCGCCGGTGGGGGCCTGCTCGCCGGCATGGGCTACGCCCTCATCCGCATCGCGCTGCCCCGGACGCTCTGGACCCGCGGCAGCGCCCTGATCGCCGCGATGTGGGGGGTCGCGCTGATCGTCGGCCCCGGGCTGGGCGGGCTGCTGGCCGCGGCCGGGCAGTGGCGCTGGGCGTTCGGCGCGCTGGTGGTCGGGAGCCTCGTGATCGGCGCCCTCGTGCCGGTGGCCCTGCACCGCGCCCGGTCGGACACCTCGCCCGGGCCGTTCCCGCTCGGCTCGGTCCTGCTCGTCGGCGCCGCGGCCGCCGTCCTCAGCGTCGCCGGACTCGCCGGCGACGTGCTCGTCGCGGGCGCGGGCCTGCTCGTCGCCCTGGCGCTGCTCGTCGGTTTCGTCGTCCACGAGCGCCGCACGCGCGCCGCCGTGCTCCCGCGCGCGACCTTCCGCCGCGGGTCGCCGCTGCGCTGGGTCTACGGCCTGAGCGCCGTGCTCGTCGGCGTGTCGGGGCTGGAGGCGTTCGTGCCGCTGGTCGGGCAGCAGGTCGCGGGCCTCTCGCCGGTGCTCGCCGGCTTCCTCGGTGTCGCGCTGGGCGCGGGCTGGGTGGCCGGGGAGATGGTCAGTGCCTCGGCGCACCGACCGCGGTGGCGGGTGCTCGCCGGGCCGGGGCTGCTCGCGGGCGGCACCGTGCTCGTCGCCGTCACGCTGGTCGCCCTCGACGGCCCCGCCGCCACGGTGCTGTGGGCCGTCGGCCTCGTGGCGGGCGGCCTCGGGATCGGGACGGCCTGGCCGCACCTGGCCGCGTCGGCCATCGGCGGCGCCGAGACCGGCGAGGGCGCCCCCGGCGACGACGCCCCTGACGAGGGCGAGGCCGACAAGGCCTCCGCCGCGGTGACGACGGTGCAGATGCTCGCGGTGTCGGTGGGCACCGCGCTGGGCGGGGTCGGCCTCGCCCTCGGCGGGACCGACCCCCTGGCCTCGGCGCGCTGGCTGTTCGCGGTGTTCGCGGTCGTCGCCGTCGTCGGTGCGCTCGCGGCCCGGCCGGCGGCGCGCGGGGTGCCGACGCGGGCCTGAGCTACTTCGTCCCCCAGACGACGAGCAGTTCGCACGGTCCGGTGAAGCCGTCCGCGTCCTCGTACCGCTGCAGCTCCGTGAGGATCTCGTCCCACGCCTCCTCCCTCTCCGACGGGGTGAGGCCGGCCAGCATCTGGTGCAACGCCCCGAACGACTCGCGCTCGAAGCGCACGCAGTCCGCCGCGGTCGACAGCCGCAGGGGCGCCGGCACGGCCTGCGCGCCGACGTCCCGGAAGCCCGCGAGGCGGAACGCCTCCTCGGCGATCCCCGGTGCGCCGAGCGTGAACGGACCGGGCTGCCCCGGCGCGGGCGCGGGGAGCTGGGCGCGGCGGCGGATGACCGACACCGGCACCGCGAAGAACGCGTTGCGGTCGGCGGTCGAGTACACGACGGCGGCGGCCCGGCCGCCGGCGCGCAGGGCCCGGTACTGCCCCGCGAGGGCGGTCGCCCGGTCGGGCAGGTAGATCAGCCCGAGCCGCGAGATCACCGCGTCGTACGCGGCCTCCTCGACGTCGAGGCGCTCGCCGTCGACCTCGCGGGTGGTCACGGTGCCGAGTCCGGCCGCGCGCGCGGCCGCCGCGGCGTGCTCCAGGATGGCCGGCGCGATGTCGGTCGCCAGCACCGATCCGGTCGGGCCGACGCGACGGGCGGCGGCGAGGCTCTGGCCGCCGGCGCCGGCGGCGACGTCGAGGACGGCGCTCCCGGTGGTGACGCGGGCGCGGTCGAGCATGAGGTCCGTGGCCTCGCCCAGCCACGTCTCGAGCGTCGGACCCCAGGCGTGCCACGCCGCGGCGGCGTCCTGCCACTGCGCACGTGTGGTCGTCTTGTACATCACGGGGTCGAAGGTGGTGGTCATCGGGTCCTCCCGCCTCGGGTTCGCTCTCCGGCAGAGAAGGCGCCAGATCGGGACGCGCACCCGCCAGGTCGCGGCACGCGGTTCCGCGCGACGGGGTGCTGCGGCACGATCCGGGCGCATGGCCTTCGTGGGCCGGACCCGAGCGCTGGGCCGTCTGTCCGCCGTGCTGGACGAGGCGGCGCACGGGCGCGCGCGCCTCGTGCTGGTCACGGGTGAGGCCGGGATCGGCAAGACCTCGCTTGTCGCCGAGGCGGTCTCGCGCCTCGGGTGGTCCACGGGCTGGGGGACGTGCGCCGACGCCGATCGCCGCCCGGCGTTCTGGCCCTGGACCGCGGCGCTGCGCGGGCTCGTGGCCGACGATCCGGACGCGGTCGCGGACCTCGCCGGCGCCGACGCCGACGAGCTCGCCCGGCTGGTGCCCGAGCTCGGGGAGGGCACGCACGACACGGCGCCCGAGGACGCCGGTCCCGCCCGGCTGCGGCTCTTCGACGCCGTCGCCGGCTTCCTCGAGCGGTGGGCGCGCCGGCATCCGTCGATGCTGGTGCTCGACGACCTGCAGTGGGCGGACACCTCGTCCCTGGCGTTGCTCGGGCACCTCGCGCGCCCACACCGGCCCGTGCCCCTCGTGGTCGTCGGCTGCTACCGCGACGACGAGCTCGGTGACGCGGTGGCGCGGGCGCTGGGCGACCTCGCGGGGTCGGCCGAGCCGGTGGCGCTCCGGGGTCTCGGCGCGGAGGAGGTCGACGCCCTCTTCCGGGCGGTCGCCGGTGATGCCGCCGCCGACCGGTGGGCCGCCGACGTCCACCGCCGCACCGCGGGCCACCCCTTCCTCGTGCGTCAGCTCGGCGCGGCGCTGGCCGAGGCGCCCGACGCCGCGCCGAGCCTGCCCGTGGCGGTCCGGGGGCTCGTGCTGCGCCGGGCCGCGCGGCTGTCACCGCCCTGCCGGGTCCTGGTCGACGTGGCCGCCGTGGCGGGCGGCGACCTCGTCCCCGACGTGCTCGGCGACGTGTGCGGGCGGACGCCGGCGGAGGTGACGGCGCTGGTCGAGGAGGGCGTCGCCGGCGGTGTGCTCGCCCGCCACGGCGAGCGGACGGTCCTCGCCCACGACCTCGTCCGCGAGGCGGTGATCGATGCGCTGACCCCGCAGCGTCGCCTCGCCCTGCACGGGCGTCTCGCCGATGCCCTGGAGCGGCGGGTCGGCGCGGGCGCGGCGGTGGTGCCCGCGGACCTCGCCCGCCACACCGCGGCCGCGGTCCCGGTGGAGGGCGGCGCGCGGGCGATGCGTTGGGCCCGCACGGCGGCCCGCGCCGACCGTGCACGGTTGGCCTTCTCCGAGGCCGGCGACCACCTCGCCCGGGCCCGCCACGCGGTGGAGGCCGCCGGGCCGGGCGGGATGGGCGGCGAGCTCGTCGATCTGCTGGCGGAGGAGGCCGACGCGCGGGCGCGGTCCGGGGCGCTCGAGGCCGCCCGCGCGTTGCTCGAGGACGCCGCGGCCCGGGCCCGCGCCCTGGACGACGCCGAGCGCCTGGCCCGCGTGGCCCTCGGCGTGCAGCGGCTGGGATCGCGCTTCGCCATGCCGCGCGACGCGGTCGTCACGACCCTCACGTCCGCCCGCGCGGCGCTCGCGGGCCGGGGCACGGCGCTGGAGGCCCGCCTGGTCGCGGCCCTCGCCCGCGAGCTGCGCCACTCGGTGCCCGCCCATCGGGCCGCGGCGCGCCCGCTGTCCGAGGAGGCCATCGCCCTCGCCCGCGCGGTCGGCGACGACGAGACCCTCGCCGACTGCCTGCTCGCCCGCCACGACGTGCTCTGGTCCCCGGGTCGCGGCGCCGAGCGTCTCGCGATCGTCCGCGAGCTCGCCGAGGTGACTGGCCACGATCCCGAACGACGGGCGGAGGCCCTGCTGCTGGCGGCCAACGCCGAGCTGGAGACGGGGTCGCCCGCGTTCCGGGCATCGGCGTCGGCCTACCTCGAGGCCACCGACCGGCTCGCCCAGCCACGTCACGGCTACCTCGCCCTGACCCGCCGGGCGGCGCTCGCGCTGGTCGACGGGCGCCTCGGCGACGCGGCGGCGCTGATCGACGCATCGGTGCGCGCGGGCGAGCGCATCGCCGAGCCGGACGTCGGCAACGTGCGGATGTCCCAGCTCCTCGGCCTGGTCCGCGCCCGGGGCGATCCGGGGGAGCTGCGGGCGACCGCCGCCGAGGCCGTGCGGTGGTGGGTCGGGGTCCCCGCGCACGCCCATGCCGTCGCCGCCGGGCTGCTGGCCCTGGCCGGCGAGCCCGACGACCTCGCCGCCGCCCGCCGCGAGCTCGACACCGTCCTCGCCCTCGGCACCTGGCGCGAGGACCGGTCGTACCTGTGGTCGGTGTTCGTCGGGGCCCTCGCCACGGCCTCGGCGCGCCTCGCCGACCGCGCGACGGCGGCGGACCTGCTCACCGAGATCGCCCCGCTCGCGGACTCGTGCGGCGTCAACGGTGCCCTCGTGTGCTTCGTCGGCAGTCACGCGCACGCGGCGGGCGTGCTCGCGGCGTGCCTGGGCCGCGAGGGTGAGGCGCGCGCGTGGCTGGGCGCGGCCCTCGAGGTCCACCGCCGGCTCGGGGCGCGGGCGTGGGAGGCGGAGAGCGCCCTCGAACTCGCGCTGCTCGACGGTGATGCGGACTCCCCGCACGCCTGGCGCGCGGCGGAGCTCGCGGCCGAGCTGGGCCTGCGCGGCGTCGCCCGGCGGCTCGCGACCGTGGGACCGCAGGAGCCCGACGCCGAGCTGCGGCGCGAGGGTGAATCGTGGCGGGTGCGCTGGCACGACCGGTCGGCGTCGCTGCACCACCGCAAGGGGCTGGCCGACCTCGCCGCCCTCCTGGCCCGACCGGGTGCCGACGTGCACGTCCTCGCGCTTGCCGGGGCGGGGGTGAACGCCCCGGACACCGGGCCCCTGCTCGACCCCGCCGCGCGCACGGCCTACCGCGCGCGGCTCGGCGAGCTCGACGCCGAGCTGGAGGCCGCCCGCGAGGTCCACGACCTCGCGCGCGAGGCGCGCCTCGACCACGAGCGCGACCGCCTGCTGGCCGAGCTGCGGCGCGCGGCCGGGCTCGGCGGGCGGGTCCGGTCGTCGGGCTCGGGCACTGCCGAGCGCGCCCGCAAGTCCGTGAGCGCCCGGCTCCGTGACGCGATCCGTTGCATCGAGGCGGTGCTCCCCGAGCTCGGCGCGCACCTCGACCGTTCCGTCGTCACGGGCACGACCTGCCGCTACGACCCCGTCGAGCCGCTGCGCTGGCGCGTCGACGCCCGCGGAGCTAGCGCAGGATCTCGACCAGCAGCGCCCAGGCGTTGACCAGGCCCCCGATCAGCGCGAACGCGACCGCGAGGGGCAGCCAGTACAACCCGCCGAGCGTGCCCGTGAGCAGGCCGATCCCGGCGAGGGCGGGGGCGAAGGCCAGGACCGCGGCCGGGACGAGGCTGGTGCCCACCCACGACACGACCGGCTGCTCGGGGGCGCGGTTCGCGGGCCGGCTCAGCCACGCCAGGGACGGGCCGGCCACGCCCGCGACGACGAACAGCTCGACCGCCAGCGCCGCCGCCGGCTGCGCGGGGACGAGCAGGGCCAGCGACACGAAGACCGGCGTCGCCAGGAGGATCAGGGACTCGGCGGCCCGGCCGGCGATCGCCCGGTGGGCGAGGACGGCCTGGATGTTGATCGAGACGGCCACGAACAGCAGGCCGGCGAGCGCCGCCGCGGCGCCCGCCATGCCGGCCGCGAAGTCGGACCACGGCGCCGCGTCGTAGGCGGCGTCCACAGCGGGGCCGACGGCGGCGCCCACGCGGTCAGGCCAGCTTCTCGCGCATCGCCGACGCCACCGCCTGCAGCGCCGACAGCGGCCGGATCATCACCGTCAGCCGGTCGATCGCGCCGGCGGCGTCGTGGTGCAGCAGGTCGACGCCCTCGAGCTGCCGGTCCCGGACGTGCGCCCGGAAGACCAGGACCTTGTCGACGCCGTCCTCGCCGCCGCCCACCTCGCTGACGTAGCGGAAGTCCTCGAACACCTCGGCCACCGCGTGCAGGATCGGCGCCACGGCGTCCCGGCCGCGATAGGGCGAGTGGACGACGGGGCTGTGGAACTCCACCTCCTCGGCGAGCAGCGCGACCGCCGCGTCCATGTCGCCGGCCTCCACGGCGGCACGGAAGGACGTCACTGCGTCCCCTCGACGATCTCGTCGCCCACGCGCAGCGGCGGCAGCGACCGGGCGATCTGTTCGCGGTCGGGTTCCAGCCACGGCGGCAGCTTGAGGTGCCGGCCCAGCTCGAGCAGGGGCTCGTCGACGTCGAAGCCCGGCCGGTCGGTGGCGATCTCGAACAGCACCCCGCCGGGCTCGCGGAAGTAGATCGAGGTGAAGTACTGCCGGTCGAGGATCGCGGTGACCTTCAGCCCCGCGTCGACGAGGTGCTGGCGCCAGCGCTCCTGCGTCGGGCGGTCGGGCGCCCGGAACGCGATGTGGTGCACGGTCCCGCCGGCCTGCAGCCCCTGGTAGACGGCGGTGGTCGCCTCGACGTCGAGCACCGTGCCCGGCTCGTCGCCGGCCATGCCGAAGCGGCTCCGCGCCCCACCGCCCTCGGGTGCCATGTGGAGCAGGTCGGTGAGCAGGGCCGCGGTGGGCTCGAGGGCGCGCTCGGTCAGCGTCACCGAGTGCAGGCCGCGCACCGCGTGCTCGGCGGGCACCGCGGCCACCCCGTCCCAGCCCGAGCGGGTGTCGCCGGGGGAGGCGACGAGGTCGACGACCAGCCCGTCGGGGTCGCGCAGCGTCAGGACCTCCTCGTCGTCGTCCCCACTGGTGCGGTCGCGCGGCGGGTCGGCGTCGACGCCGAGCGCGCCCAGGTGCTGCTGCCACCAGCCCAGCGAGCCGGGCGGCACGCTGAACGCGGTGGCCGTGGTGAGTCCGGTGCCCTGCCGGCCGGCCGGCACGTCGCGCCACGGGAAGAAGGTCAGGATCGTCGACGGGCGACCGGCCTCGTCGCCGTAGTACAGGTGGTAGGTGCCGGGGTCGTCGAAGTTGACGGTGGTCTTGACCAGGCGCAGGCCGAGGACCGTCGTGTAGAAGTCGACGTTGCGCTGCGGATCGGTGGCGATCGCCGTGACGTGGTGCAGGCCGTGCGGAGCAACGTCTTCGGCGCGGTGGGTGACGGCAGGCCCGGGGTCGTTCACCCGGGCGGCCGGATTGGTCTCGGCGTCCACCGGGAACAGCCTACGGCCGGGACAAGGTCGCGAGGGGACGAGGCGGACGCGCGTGGCAGAGGTGGACGAGGCGCTGCACCTCGAGGTGCCCGCGACTCCCGAGCACGTCGGGCGTCTGCGCCGGGCGGTGCGCCGGTGGCTGCGCGGCGTGCTGGGCGACGAGGACGAGGACGCCGTCGACAACCTCACGCTCGCCGCCAGCGAGGCCCTGGAGAACGCGGCCGAGCACGCCTACGCCGGCAGCGACGAGGTCGGCACCATGATCCTGTCGGCGCGCCGCGAGGACGACGACGAACGCGCCGTCGTGATCACCGTGTCGGACACCGGGCGCTGGCGTGCCCCCGCCGACAGCACCGGCTACCGCGGGCGCGGGCTGGCCCTCATCGAGGAGCTCACCGACGCCCACGACGTGCGGCCGGGGCCGACCGGCACCACCGTGACCTTCCGCCACGCCTGCTGACGACGCCTCACGCCACGTCGGGCCGGCGCAGGTCGATCCGGAACCCCCGTGACCCGTACGCGATCACGCCGCGGCACCGCACGGGCCCGGCGACCTCGACGAGGGAGCGGTAGCGGGCGCTCATCGCCCTCGTCAGCTCGCCGACCCGGCGCCCGTCCAGCCGGACCTCGACCGCGTAGTCCCCGCCGTACTCGCCCCGCGTGTCCGTCGACGACCACAGCTCGACCACGACCGGCGTCGGGCCGGCACCCGGGCGGTGGTGGAAGGCCAGCACGTCCTGGTGGTCCTCCTCGCGCGTCACGGTGACCTCCCTGTCGGGGGCGAGGATCCCGCCGGACCGGGCCGGTGCACTCGGGGGGACGACGGCGAGCGGTTTCGGGAAGGTCGGCGGACCCACGCGCGGGGCCACGGGCCGCCCGTGCGGCGGGGCGGGCACCCGGGCGGGCGTGGCCGCCGGCGTGCCACGGCACCGGTACCGGCACTGGGGTCGCGAGCGCGGTCGACCGCCGGCGAGAGCGATCGACCAGCCACCAGGCACCGAAGGGCACGACGAGGATCGCCGCGGTCATCAGCAGCCACTTCAGCACCAGGAGCGCCAGGCCCACCACCAGCAGCCAGCCCACCACCTGGACGCCGACCGCTGGGCGCCGTCCACCCGCCATGCGCGTTCCCTCCGCCCCGGACCCGCCCACCGCGAGCCCGTCGCAGCCCTCATCGTCGGGAGCGGGCGTTTCGTGACGACCCGATCCGCTGCGTAACGAGGGGGACCCGCCGCCCGACAAGCGCTCGACGATCAACGCCGGCCTCGGGGGGACCTCGACGTGCGCAAGGCCCACAAGGTGTGGACCGGCATCGCCGCCGGTGTCTTCTGCCTCGTCGCGGTCACCGACCTCGCCGGACCCGCCACACCGTCCGCCGGCACCGTCGCGAGCTCCTCGTCCCTGCCGACGACCAGCACCGCCGCGCCGGCGTCGGCGCCCCCCGGTGGAGCGGCGGCCGCGCCGGCGGCGACGTCCGCGCGGGCCGTCGAGGTCATCGACGGCGACACCTTCCGCCTGGCGTCCGGCGACGAGGTGCGCGTGCTGGGCATCGACTCCTGCGAGGCCCTGACGCCCGGCGGGCAGCGTGCCAGCGCCGCCGCCCGCAGCCGTCTGCTGGTTGCGCCCGTGGAGCTGACCGCGGAGCCCGGCGTCGACCGCGACCCCTACGGCCGGCTCCTGCGCTACGTCGCCGTCGGCGGTGCCGACTACGCGTCGGCGATGGTCACCGAGGACCACACCGCGATCTACACCCGCGGGCGCAACGACGCCTCACCCACGGTCCAGGCCGCCCTGCGCCGTCTCGACACCGATGGACGCGTGTGCGGCACCGCGGAAACGACGACCACGACCTCGCCCACGCCCGTGCCCGACCCGGACCCCGACGTCGACCGGCCGCGCACCCCGCGACCGGTCGCTCCGCGCACCGCGGCGCAGGAGCCGTCCGGCGGTGGCGGCGCGGCGTACTACAAGAACTGCGCGGCGGCGCGTGCAGTCGGCGCGGCGCCCATCCGCGCCGGCCAGCCGGGGTACCGCGCGGCGCTCGACCGGGACGGTGACGGCACCGCCTGCGACACCTGAGCGGCTCCCGCCGACGGGAGTGCGCGGGTACCGCTCGTCGGCGCGGTGATCCTCGTCCACGCACCCTCCGGGTCGGACCTACGACTGCGCCGAGCGCTCCGTGCGACGGCTGGTGCGCCGGGAGACGCGCGGGCCGCGGGCCCCACGCGGCGGGGTCGACCGCGATAGGGAGGACCGCGGCTCGGGCGCGGTGGCCGGGAGCTCGAGCAGCTCCAGGGCGGAGTCCGGGATGAGGGCCAGCTCCCGATTCTTGATCATGTTGCGGCCCCTTCCTGTGGGATGCGGGCGTCCTGGTCGGCCCGGGTGGCTTCCCCCAGTGAACGTCGTCACCCAGGCTGTGGTTCGCCGATGGGGCACCGGATCGATCAGGTGGCCGGTCCGGGGCGGCAGATGGTCGTACGGGGCCGACGAACGGGCGAGCTACAGCAGGGGCCGCAGGTGCGCCGCGGCCCAACCCTCGAGGGTGCTCGGCGTCGTGGTGACGGCGGTGCGCGGCTGCTCGGGGACGAACCCGTCGCGCAGCCCCGCCGACATGCCCACGATCGCCTCGACCTGCGCCTCGCCGAGGCCGATCTCGGCCAGCGCGGCGCGCAGGTCGTCGCCGGCGATCCGCTCGGCACGCACCGGTCGCCCGAGCGCGCCCGTGAGCACCTCGGCCACCCCGGTGAACGTCAGGTCGCGCGGCCCGTGCACCGCCTGCACGCCACCCGTGCTCCAGGGCGCGAGCAGGCGGGCGGCCGCGATCTCGGCGATGTCCCGCGGGTCGACCCACGGCAGCGGCACGTCGAGGGGCATGGCGGTGCGCAACACGCCCTCGCGCAGCGCGTCGAGCCCCATCACGAGGTTGCTGAAGAAGTAGCCGGCCCGCAGGTGCAGCACCGGGGCGCCGGTGGCGTCGAGGGCCTCCTCGGTGCGCGCGAGCCCGTCGATCTCGCCCGCGCCCCGCCGCTTCTCCGCCCCGACGCTGGAGAGGAAGACGGTGCGCGTCACACCGTGCTCGGCGACCGCGCGCGCGACGTGCCCGCCGAGGCGGGCGTGTGCCGCGACCGGGTCGGCGTCGGGCACCGACGGGCTGATCCACAGCAGCGCCTCGACCCCCGCGGTGGCGGCGAGCACGGCGTCGCCGTCGTCCTGATCGCACGCCACCGCGTCGACGTGATCGCGCCACGCGTCGTCCAGCACGCCGGGGTCGCGCATCAGCACCCGCGGGCGCACCCCGGCCTGCACCAGCGTCCGCAGGACGTGCGACCCCACGTGCCCCCGTGGGGTGGTGACGGCGATCGTCATCGGCCCTCCCGTCGTCGAGGGCTCCACGATGGCGCAGGACCCCGACAGCGATCGGCCGGTTCGGACCACCGACCGCCCGGGAGTGCGACCAGGCGCCGGTGCGCTTCCCCGGCGGAGACGTCAGGGCAGCACGGCGGTCGCGTCGACCTCCACGAGGAGGTCGGGCTCCGCGAGTGCGGTGACGCCGACCAGCGTGAGCGCGGTCGCCACCTCGCCGAGGTCGGCGGCGGCGCGCATCGCGCCCTCGACCAGGGGTTCGAGCTTCTCCGGCGTCAGGTCGACGACGTAGATCGTCAGCTTGGCGACGTCGGCGAACGTGCCGCCGACCGCGGCCAGCGCGGTCGCCACGTTGCGGTACGCCTGCTCGGTCTGGGCGGCGAGGTCGCCGGCGCCGACCGGCGAGCCGTCCGCGGTCCGGGCCACCTGGCCCGCGAGGTGGGCGGTGCGGGTGCCGGTGGCCACCGCCACCTGCCGGTAGATCCCGGGTGCGGGCAGGCCGGACGGGTTGATGCGGTCGACGGGCACGGTGACCTCCGGGGAGTCGGTGGAGCTTCGCTGTCGCACAGGTCTACGCCGCCACCTCGATCTGCGGTGGTCAACGCCGCGGGGGACCCCGGAGCGCAGCGCGGGGCCCGGGGTGGTGAGGTTCCGCGGGTGGACGCCGCCGCACTCGTCGCCGACACCCCTCGTGCCCAGGCCGCCGCGCTGCGCGACGGGCACGTGACCGCCGTCGACCTCGCCGCCGCCACGGTCGCGGCCGCCCGGGAGGTCGACGCCCGGCTCAACGCCTTCGCCGAGATCGACCCCGACGCCGCCGGCACCGCCGCGCAGGATGCGGACCGGCGGCGCGCGGCGGGGGAGGACGGGCCGCTGCTCGGGGTGCCGATCGCGCTCAAGGACGACCTCGACGCCGCCGGCCACGTCACGTCCTGGGGCACGCGGGCCCGGCGCACCGCGGCACGCGCCGACGACCTCGTCGTCACCCGGCTGCGCGCCGCGGGCACGGTCCCGATCGGGCGCACGACGCTCCCGGAGCTGGCGCTCTACGGCATCACCGAGTCCGCCCGGTTCGGCGTCACCCGCAACCCCGCCGACCCGACGCGCACGCCCGGCGGCTCTTCCGGTGGCTCCGCGGCCGCGGTGGCGGGCGGCGCGGTGGGCATCGCGACGGCGAGCGACGGCGCGGGCTCGATCCGCATCCCCGCGTCCTGCTGCGGGCTCGTCGGCATCAAGCCCTCGGCCGGCCGCACGCCCGGCGGCGGGTGGAACGGGCTGTCGGTGCAGGGCTGCCTGACGCGTCGCGTCGCCGACTCCGCGCTCTACCTCGACCTCGTCGGGGAGTTCCCCTCGCCGCTCGCCGAGGCGGCGGCCCAGGACCCGCCGCCGCTGCGCATCGGGCTCGACCTCGCCTCGCCCGTCGTGCCGGCGCTGCCACTGGACCACGAGCTGGAGGACGCGGTCGGCGACACCGCCGAGCTGCTCGCCGCGCTCGGCCACGACGTGCGCGCGGTCCGCGTGCCCTACGGTGCGGCCTCGCTGAGCTTCGTCGCGCGCATGCTCGACGGGCTGGCGCAGGCCGCGGCCGATGTCGACGACCCCGAGCTGCTCGAGGCCCGTACCGCCGAGGTCGCGCGGATCGGGCGGGCGATCCCGCACGCGCTGGTGGCCCCCGCGCAGCGGCAGGGCGAGGCGTTCGGGCGCCGCGTGCTCGCCGACCTCGGCCTCGACGTCCTCCTCACCCCGCCCGCGCGCGGCCCGGCGGTACCGATCGGCCACTGGGACGGACGACGCGGGCTGACCACCATGCTCGGCATGGCCCGTCACTACGCGCACACGCCCGCCTGGAACCACACCGGCCAGCCCGCCGCGGTGGTGCCGGCGGGGACGTCGCGCCACGGCCTCCCGCTCGCCGCCCAGCTCGTGGCCGGGCCCGGCGAGGACGCCCGGCTCGTGTCCCTGGCCGCGCAGCTCGAGCGGGCGCGTGACGGGCGGGACACCGGGCTCCGCGTCGAGCGCGGGTGAGCGTGGTGATCTTGGGGTAGCCCCACCGCGTCCTGCAGGTCCGCGCCCAGCACGGCGCGCGGGCGTCCGCCACGAGGAGAGAGATGACCCCACGCGAGGCGGTGCGCCCCGTCCTGGACGCCTTCCGCATCGATCCCTCGCCGCGGGGTCAGGGCCGGACCCGGCACAACCTCGGCGTGCTGGCCGCGGCCGCCGCCGACGACCTCGACGTCGCGAGGCTGGCGGAGGCCCACCTCGATGCGCTGACGATCCTGGGCGAGCTCGACGGCACCCCGGCGCCCGCGGGCTCGTGCTGGGGCGTGTGGGCCGCGGAGTCCTCGACCGACCGGGTGCGCGCGAAGCCGGTCGCGGGGGGATGGCGGCTCACCGGGCGCAAGCCCTTCTGTTCGGGCGCCGCGGGGCCGTGCACCCACGCGCTGGCCACCGCGCACGCCGACGACGGCCGGCGCCTGTTCGCGCTGGACCTGGGCGCCGAGGGCGTCGCCGTGCGCCCGCAGGAGTGGCGGGCGCTGGGCATGCGCGGCAGCGCCGCGGCCACCGTCGACCTCGACGACGTCCCCGCCGAGCCGGTCGGCGGGCCCGAGGCCTACCTCGAGCGACCCGGCTTCTGGCACGGCGCCGTCGCCGTCGCGGCCGCGTGGTTCGGCGGTGCGGTCGGGGTGGCGGCGCCGCTGCGCCGGGCGGGCGTCGACGGCCGCCTCGACGCCCACGGGCGGGCCCACCTGGGGGCGGTCGACGCCGACCTGGCGGCCGCCCGGGCGGTGCTGCGCGAGGCCGCCGGCGCGCTCGACGGGCCGGCGGCCGAGAGCGTGCCCGCGGCCCGACGCCGGGCGCTGCGCGTGCGGGCCGTCGTCGAGTCCGCCGTGGAGAGCGCGCTCCAGCGGACCGGGCGGGCGTTGGGTCCCCTGCCGATGGTCCGCGACGCCGGGCACGCGCAGCGCGTCGCCGACCTCGAGGTCTACGTCCGCCAGAGCCACGCCGAGCGGGACCTGGCGACGCTCGGGGAGCTGGTCGACGCCGAGGGCGAGCTGCTGTGAGCACGCCGTCCCTGCGCGGCGCCGGCACCCCCGAGGACGTGTGGTGGGCCCCCGATGGCCTCGGCACCGTGCCCGCCCGCCAGCCGGTGGCGGTGCGCCCGTCCGGTCGGGTCGTCGTGGTCGCCCCGCACCCCGACGACGAGGTGCTCGGCACCGGCGGCGCGCTCGCGGCGTGGGCCCCCGCCGGTACGGAGGTGGCCGTCGTCGCCGTCACCGACGGCGAGGGCTCGCACCCCGACAGCCCGACGCTGACCCCCGCCGACCTCGCCGAGCGCCGCGTCGACGAGCGGACGCACGCCCTGGCCGCGCTCGGTCTCGGGCGCCCGACGGTGCACCGGCTCGGGCTGCCCGACGCGGGTGTGGCCGCCGACGACGTCGCCGCCGGCCTCGGCCCGCTGCTGCGCGAGGGCGACACCGTCCTCCTCCCGGTCACCGGCGACGGACACCCCGACCACGACGCGACGGCCGACGGCGGGTCCCGGGCCGCCGCCGGACTGACCTGCTGGCGCTACGCGGTGTGGCTGTGGCACTGGGCGCGGCCCGCCACGGTCTCCTTCGACGGCGCGTGCCGCCTGCTCCTGCCCGACGCCGCCGTCCGGGCGAAGGCCGCCGCGATCGGCTGCTTCACCACGCAGATCGCGCCGCTGTCGCCGGACCCGCGCGACGCGGCGATCCTCCCGGCCACGGTGCTGGCGCGCTTCCACCGGGACACCGAGATCGTCTGGGGGCCCCGGTGAGCCTGCCCGCCGAGCACTTCGACGACATCTACGCCCGCGAGGACGACCCGTGGGGCATCGAGCACGGCTGGTACGAGGAGCGCAAGCGCGCCTGCGTGCTCGCCGCGCTGCCCCGGGAGCGGTACGCGCGTGCCTTCGAACCCGGCTGCGCCGGCGGCGCGCTCTCGGCGGGCCTGGCCGGGCGCTGCGACGCGCTCGTCTGCTGGGATCCGGTGACCCGCGCCGTGGAGGCCGCCCGAGCGCGGCTCGCCGAGCAGGGGCACGTGCGTGTGGAGCAGGCCGCCGTGCCCGCCCGCACCCCTGACGGCACCTTCGACCTCGTCGTCGTCTCCGAGCTCGTGTACTACCTCGACGCCGACGACCGCGAGGCGTTCTGGCGCGTCGTCGAGGACGCCCTGCGTCCGGGCGGCCACCTCCTCGCGGTGCACTGGCTGCGGGAGGCGCCCGAGTACCCCGTCGAGGGCGCGGCCGTGCACGACGAGCTGGCCTCGCGGTCCGCGTTCGCGCGCACGGTGCGCCACGAGGAGGCCGACTTCCGGCTCGAGGTCTACACCCGCGTGCCCCCGGCGCCGCGATCGGTCGCCGAGGAGACGGGCCTGCGGTGACGGAGCTCGACCTGGTCGTGCCGCGCGGACGCCCCGTGCTCGGCGTGGTCGTCCCGGCCCACGACGAGGAGGACCTGCTCGGCGACTGCCTGGCCGGGCTGCGGACGGCCGCGCGCGCCGTCGGCGACCGCGCCCGGGTGGACGTGGTCGTCGTCGCGGACGCGTGCACCGACCGCACCGAGCGCGTCGCCCGGCGCCACCACGTTGGCGTGCTGCGCCTGGCGGCCCGCAACGTGGGACGGGCCCGGGCGGCGGGTGCGGACCTGCTGCTGTCGCGGCGCGAGGAGCCGGCGACGTGGATCGCGACCACCGACGCCGACTCCGTGGTGCCCCCGGGATGGCTCGTCGCGCAGCTCGACGCGTGCGAGGCCGGCGCGGACGCGTGGGTGGGCACCGTCGAGGTGGAGGACTGGTCGGGCCTGGCGGGCCCGGTGCGGGCGCGCTACGGCGACCTCTACGCGGACGGCACCGTCGGCGACGGCCACCGTCACGTGCACGGCGCGAACCTCGGCGTCGCGGCCCCCGCCTACCGGGCGGTGGGCGGCTTCCCGCCGCTGGACACGGGGGAGGACGTCACCCTGGTCCGGCGGCTGGACGACGACGGACGGCGCGTGGTCCGCGACCGGGCGCACCCCGTGCGCACCAGCGCCCGGACGGTCGGCCGGGCACCCGCCGGCTTCGCGTCCCATCTGCGCGTTCTGTCCGAGATGCATGTGATCCCCACCTCCCCGGGTACGTTGCCCGCGGAGCCCCGCTGCAGCCGTCGGCGGGGACACGAGGGCGGGCCGGCGGCCCGCATCTCCTGACGGGCGCAGCGCGTCCGTCCTGACCGCTCGAGACCGCGGCGGTGGCCAGCGACAAGCCACGCGCGCTCGATGCCGGGCGCGCCCCGTCACCGGGAGCCGCCCCATGAGCGCCGACTCCGCCGCCTGGCGCGCGCACGTCGACGCCGCCTTCGATCCCCGCTTCGAGCGCGCGTTCGCGATCCTCGACGCGGTGCACGCCGAGCGGCAGCGACCGAGCAGCGCGCGCGGCGCGTCACGGATCCTGCAGCTGCGCCGCGAGCTCGCCGTGCTGCTCGCGGAGGTCGACGGCCACCGCGCGCCGCCCGACCCGCGCAGCGCCGGGTGAGTGTCGACGCGGCGCGAGCGCGGTGCGCCGGCCCGTCGCAGCGGGTAACCTGCTCGTCACAGTATTCGGCGGTTGAGACCTCCACGCCGCCACGGACTGCGTGGGCCATCCTGCGGGGTGGCCGCCCGTGGTGACCTGAGGAGGCACGATGACCATCGACTCCGACGCACCGGTCCGGGCACGGATCGCCGACGTCGACCTGCCGGCCGATCTCGCGGAGCGGCGGCGCGCGGCCGTGGCCGAGGCGGTCACACACGCCGAACCCGCCGGTGGCGGCAACCGCCGCGCCGCGGTCGGTGTCCGGCGCTACGGCCCCGGGTGCGTCGCGCTCGCCCTCCGGGGGCGCTTCGACCGCGCGGGGCGCGAGCGGCTGCGGGCGCTGGCCACCGAGGTCGAGCGTCAGGCGCGCACCGAGCTCGTCATCGACCTCTCGGGCCTCGACCACTGCGACGCCGCCCTGGCCCGGGTGCTCGCGCGGCTGCGGATCCGTTGCCTCGCGCGGGAGGCCCGCGTCGAACTGCACGACCCACCGGAGGCCCTGGCGGCGGAGCTCGGCCAGTTCCGCCTCTGACCATCCCCGGCCCGACACCAGGAGGACCGTTGACGGACCGCGACGACATCCGCGTGCGCAAGGCTCTGCAGGGCATGGAGTTCCCGGCCGACCGCGATCAGGTGGTCTCCTATGCCACCGGCCGCGGGGAGGACGACACGCGGACGCTCGCCGCGCTGCGCGCGCTGCCCGACCGCACCTTCTCGACGGCGGACGACGTCGTCGACGCGGTGCCGCACAAGCCCGGGCAGGGCTGAGGGCCCGGCTTCTGAACACGACGACGGCCCGACGCCCGTGACCGTGGTGGTCGCGGGCGCCGGGCCGTCACCATGTGAGCGAACTTCGCCGGGTACAGCCGGGAGCTCCGCTCACATGGGGTCAGAAGCCGTTCGGGTCGGTGGCGGTGGTCTCGTAGGTGCCGTCGGCGTCGGTGTCGACCGCCGCGGAGTCGAAGTCGCCGTCGTCGTCGGTGTCCATGAGGATCGTCTCGCCGTAGCCGTCCGCGTCGGTGTCGACCATCGCGGACTCGAACGTCCCGTTGTGGTCGAGGTCGGCGACGACCGTGTCGATGGAGCCGTTGCCGTCCTCGTCGGTCGAGACGGAGTCGACGGTGCCGGCGTCGCTGACGGTGTAGGTGCCCACCACGGAGCCGTCGGCGGAGTAGACGTTGCCGTCGGCGGCGAAGTAGCGGTCGCTGGTCTCGGTGCTCATGGCGGGGCTCGCTCTCGGTGTGTGCTCGGTGCCCGTGGTGGGCGTTCGGCACTGTGACGGTGCGAGCGGGCGCGGATGTTCCCCGCCCGAGCAGGGAATTCCGTGGGCTACCGGATCGTCACCGCGCGTGCGGCTCAGTCGTCGTCGCCGTCGTCCCGGTCGCGGTCGATGCCGCCCTGCGCCGCCTCGGCCGCGGTGACGACCTCGACCGAACCGAAGGCGCCGGTGGCGTCGACGACGACCTCGGGCAGTGTCGGTGCGCCCGCCGGGATCGCGCAGGCCTGCGCGCACTCGGTGCTGCCGAAGATCATCGTGCCGGTGGTGCGCGCGACGACGCCCGGCGGGACCACGACCCGGGTGCTGCCGAAGAGCACGGCCACCTCGACCTGCGGGTCGTCCGGCATCACGGTGACCGTGCGGCTGCCGAACACGGCGCCACCGTCGTCGGCGGTCACGAGGTGCCCGCCGATGAACAGGGCCACCCCGGCCAGGACGAGCGGAACGATCGCCTTGCCGATCCGCTCTCCGAACGGTGGTCGCGACGGCGCCGGTGACGTGTCGGCCGCCACCACCGTGGGCGCGTCAGCAGGGCCGGCGGGCGGGGGGAGGTCGACCACGAGGGCGTCGAGCTCGCGCTGGGTGCGGGCGGCCCAGCACTGCTGGGTGCGCTCGTCGTACTCCACGACCGTCAGCACCCCGTCGTCGAGGGCCGCCCGCAAGCGGTCGTCGCAGGCACGACGCTCGCGGTCGCCGATCCGCATCTCGGGCGCGGGGTCCTGCGCGGTCATGCCCCCATCCTGCCCGTCCCGGCGCCCGCTCCTCAGCCCCGGCGGGCCTCGAGCAGGGCCCGGTCGTCGGGGTCGTCGGTGCGCGCGAGCGCGGCGTCGAGCGCGGCGCGGGCCTCGTCGTCGCGCCCGAGGCGTCGCAGCAGGTCGGCGCGCACGGCGTGCAGCAGGTGGTAGCGGTCGAGCCGTTCGGCGAGGTCGTCGACGATCGCCAGCGCCGCCGCCGGCCCCTCGGTCTCGGCGAGGGCCACGGCCCGGTTGAGCGCCACGGTCGGGCTCGGCGCGAGGGCGAGCAGCTGGTCGTGCAGCGCGACGACCTGGTGCCAGTCGGTCGACGCGGCGTCGGGCGCCGACGCGTGCACCGCGTTGATCGCCGCCTGGACCTGGTACGGCCCCGGCCGGTCCCGCCGCAGGCAGCGCCGCACGAGCTCCAGGCCCTCGCGCACGAGGTCGCGGTCCCAGCGCGTGCGGTCCTGGTCGGCGAGCAGCACCCGCGTCCCGTCCGGCCCGGTGCGGGCGGGCCGCCGGGCCTCGGTGAGCAGCATGAGCGCGAGCAGCCCGAGCACCTCGGGCTCGTCGGGCATCAGCTCGGCGAGGAGGCGCCCGAGCCGGATCGCCTCGGCGGCGAGGTCGGTGCGGGTGGCGGTCGCGTGGCCCTCGGTGAAGACCAGGTAGACCACGGCGAGCACGCCGGGCAGGCGCTCGGGAAGGTCGGCGTCGCGGGGGACGCGGTAGGGGATGCGGGCGGCGCGGATCTTGTTCTTCGCCCGCACGATCCGCTGGGCCATCGTGGCCTCGGGCACGAGGAACGCCCGCGCGATCTCGGGGGTGGACAGGCCGCCGAGCAGGCGCAGGGTCAGCGCCACGCGCGCGGGCAGGGCGAGGGCGGGGTGGCAGCACGTGAAGACGAGGCGCAGGCGGTCGTCGCGCACCGGTCCCTCCTCCTCCGGTTCGTCCTGCTCGGCGGGTGTCTCCCGGACCGCGCGCGCCTCCTTGTCGCGCCCCACCGCGTCGCGACGCAGCCGGTCCAGTGCGCGGCGACGGGCGGTGGTGACGATCCATCCGCCGGGGTTCGGCGGGACGCCCTCGGCGGGCCAGCGGGTGAGGGCGACGGTGACCGCGTCCTGCACCGCCTCCTCGGCGAGGTCGATGTCGTGCAGGACGCGGGTCAGGGTCGCGACGCACCGCCCGTACTCCTCGGCGAAGATCCGGGAGATCCCCGCCGAGGACGGCGCGGCCGTCACGGGCTCCACTGGAAGGGGCGCACCTCGATCGGCAGGCCGATGGCCTCCGTGGACCGCCGGCCCCAGTGCAGGGCCGCGTCGAGATCGGGGGCGGCGATGATGGTGAGGCCGCCGAGGTACTCCTTGAGCTCGACGAACGGGCCGTCGGTGACGAGCACGTCGTCGCCGCCCTGCGCCAGCACCGTCGCGGTGTCCGGGGCCTCGAGCCCGCCGGAGAACACCCACACCCCGGCGTCCTGCATGTCCTGCTGGAGCTGCGCGACGCGCCCCATGATCTCCTGCAGCTCGGCGTCGGACGGCGGCTCGCCCTCGGCGGGCTGGTAGACGCTGAGCAGGTAGTGGGCCATCGGGTCCTCCTCGGGTCCGTCGCGCGGGCACCGTGCCCGCACATCCTCTCCACGAACGGGCCCGACGCCGATCGACAGGTCGGGGCGGAGGTTTCCGACGGGGATCCGTGGCGAGCGGTCGGCGGGCTCGGGACCTGCGGCCCTGCCCCCGCCGTCCGCAGCCCTGCAGACTCGGCGGTGGCGCTCGAGGGAGAGGGGGGCGGGTGCTTCGCAGGTTCCGGGCACCGGTCCGCGGCAGGGCCGCGGCCGCCCTGCTCGCCGCCGTGGTGGTCGCCCTGCTCGCGACCGGCCTGCTCGCGCTCGTCTCCTCGGTGCCGGCGCGCTCGACGACGCCGCCGTCGACGGTCCCGCCCCCCGCCGCGTCGACGACCCCGGTCCCGTCGGCGGCCCGCCCGGCGGCGTCGTCCGTGGTCGGTCTCAGCGCCGTCTTCGACGACGGGTCCCGGGCGGTGGGCAGCGGCATCGTGCTGACGTCGACCGGGGAGGTCCTGACCTGCGACCACCTCGTCGACCAGGCCCGCTGGGTGACCGCGTGGTCGTACGCGACCGGCCGGAGCTACCCGGCCACGCTCGTCGGGGTCGACCGCACCGCCGACGCCGCGGTGATCCAGCTGCACGACTCGCCCGCCCACCCCACGGCCTCCGGCCTCACCCCGGTCCGGCGGGGCGACCCGGCCGACCTCCTCGCCGGGGACGCCGTCACCGCGGTGAGCAGCAGGGGCAACGGGGCTCCGACCGTGACCCCGGGCGCGGTGACCGCCCTCGGGCGGGGCATCACGCTGACCGACAGCGCGGGCGGCACGCACCGACTCGAGGGCCTGATCGAGTTCCGTGCCGCCCTGCGCCACGGGGACTCCGGCGGCGCGCTGGTGAACGAGGGCGGCGAGGTCGTCGGGATGGTGGTGGCGGCGTCCCGCGACCCGGACGACCCGCTGGTCGCGGCCGTGCCCCTCGACCGCGCGACGGCCACGGCCGGAGGCCGGGCCGGCGCGGAGGTCACGTCTCCCGGAGGAAGGCGCTGATGTCGGCGGCGACCCGGGCGGGTCGCTCCCAGTTGGGGCAGTGCCCGGTCTCCGGGTAGAGGGTCAGCCGGGCCCGGGGGATCGCGGCAGCGACCGCGGTCTGCTCGGCGATGGTGAAGAGGGCGTCCTGCTCGCCGCCGAGGACGAGGGTGGGCGCCGCGATCCGCTCGAGCTCGGCGGCGTCGTCGACCTCCAACAGCCCGGCCAGCGCGGCGCGCCACACGCGGGTGGGGGCCTTGCGGCTCTCGTCGACGAGGGTGTCGAAGAACTCCTCGGGAACGGGCAGGTGCAGGGTGCTGGCGGCGAACTCCCGGGTGAAGTCGGCGGGGACGGGGTCGGGGAGGTCGCGGACGAGGTCGGCGACCTCGCGCAGCACGGCGTTGTCGGCGCTGACCGCGGTGCCGATGAGCACGAGCCGGCGGACCAGTTCGGGACGCTGCGTGGCGACCCGGCGGGCGACGAAGCTGCCCATCGAGTGCCCGACCAGGGTGACCCCCGCCAGGCCGACCGTCTCGACCAGTGCCGCGACGTCGGCGGCGAGGTCGTCAATGGCGTAGCCGCCGGGCGGGCGGTCCGAGTCGCCGAAGCCCCGCAGGTCCATGGTGACCGCGCGGTGCTCGGCGGGCAGCTCGGCCAGGACACGGTGGTGGGAGTACGCCGAGTCCGGCCAGCCGTGCACCAGCACGACGGTCTCCTCGGCCACGGGCGGGCCCTGGTCGACGTAGTGCAGGCCGACCCCGGTCGGCAGCCAGGCCCGCGTGGCGGTGGTGTCCATGAGACGGCTCCTCTCGTGGTGTGCGATGACGCGGCCCAGCGTGCGGGGGTCGCCTGCGCGAACACTGTCGTCCGGCTGTCGGCTGACCCGTCGCCGCGGCGGGGTTACGGTCCGCACGTGCGGATCCGGGTGCTCGGATCACTCGAGCTGGTCGACGACGCCGGTGCGGTGACGGCGCTGGGCTCACCGACCCGGCGCCGGCTGCTCGCCCTGCTGGTCGTGCACCGGGGCGCGGTGGTGTCGGCGGACCGGATCGCGGAGGTGCTGTGGGGACGGCGGCGCCCGACGCATCCCGCCAACGCGCTGCAGGGTCAGGTGTCGCGCCTGCGCCGGGCCCTCGGCACCGATCTGCTCGAGACCCGCGCCCCGGGCTACCTGCTCACCCTGCCGGACACGGCCACCGACGCCGGGGAGTTCGAGGAGCTCGTCGCCCGGGCCCGGGACGCCGTGGCCCGCGGCCGGCCCGACGACGCGACCGCGCTGATGGACCGGGCCTCGGGGCTGTGGCGCGGCCGTGCGTACGCGGAGTTCGCCGACGAGGAGTTCGCCCACCCCGAGGCCGCGCGGCTCGACGAGCTGCGGATCAGCGCCGAGGAGGACCGTGCCGAGATCGATCTGGCCCTCGACCGGCCGACGGCCGTGATCACCAGGGCGGAGCTGCTGGTCGCCGCGCACCCGTACCGGGAGCGGGGGCACACCCTGCTCATGCTCGGGCTCTACCGCGCCGGTCGTGTCGCCGAGGCGCTCGAGGCGTATCGCCGGTACCGCGCCCGGCTCGACGACGAGCTGGGCCTCCTGCCCTCCGCGGAGGTGGAGGCGCTGCACGGGCGGATGCTGCGCCAGGATCCCGACCTGGACCGGCGGCGTCCGCCGGCGCCGGCCGACGAGCCGTCCGAGCACCCGTCCGAGCAGGCCCCCGAGCCGGCCGGGGGACGCCGGCCCTCGCTGCCAGCTTTGATCGGGCGGGGGGACGACCTCCCCGAGCTCACCGGGACACTGCGGCGTGCCCGGCTCGTGACGCTGGTGGGTGCCGGCGGTGTCGGCAAGACCCTGCTGGCGCGGCACGCGGCCGCGCAGTGCGCGGGCAACCACCACGACGGCTCGGCCCTGGTCGAGCTGGCCGCGGTCCGCGACCCGGCCGCCGTGATCGACACCGTGAGCACGGCGCTGGGGGTCGTGCAGCGCGCCGGCCTGGCGCCGGCCGAACGGCTCGTCGAGTTCCTGCGTCCCAAGACGCTGCTCCTGGTGCTCGACAACTGCGAGCACGTGATCGAGGAGGCCGCCGCGCTCGTGGTGGACGTGGTCGGTGGCTGCCCCGGGGTCACGGTGCTCGCGACGAGCCGCGAACCGCTCGGCGTCATCGGCGAACACGTGTACTCCCTGCCCCCGCTGGCCGTCCCGTCGGCCGCGCTGACCGACCCCGGCGAGGCGGCCGCCGTGCCCGCGGTGCGGCTGCTGCTGGACCGGGCCGCCGAGGCCGCACCCGGCTTCGCGTTCGGGCCCGCCCACGTCGCGTCGATCGCCGAGATCTGCCGTCGCCTCGACGGGCTGCCGCTCGCGATCGAGCTGGCCGCGCCGCGCCTGCGCGCCATGAGCCCCGCCGAGGTCGCCGCGCGCCTCGACGCGCGCTTCCCGCTGTTGCGGGGGGTGCGCCGGGGCGTGGCCGAGCGCCAGCGGACCCTGCGCGCCGTCGTCGACTGGTCCCACGAGCTGCTCGACGAGGCCCAGCAGCGGGTGTTCGCGCGGCTCGCGGTGTTCGCGGGAGCGTTCACGCTCGTCGCCGCCGAAGAGGTGTGCGCGGACCTGGTGGCCGACCGGTCCGAGGTCGCCGGGATCGTGCTCGGCCTGGTCGACCGGTCCCTGGTCGTCGCGCAGGCACCGGGAGACGACGGCGACGGCCGGTACGCGCTGCTGGAGACGATGCGCGCGTACGGCCGCGACCGTCTCGCCGAACGCGAGGAGACCGACCGTGCGTCCCGCGCCCATGCCGCGTGGGCCGTCGCGCTCGCCGAGACCGCTGAGCCCGGGCTGCAGGGCCCCGAGGAGGCGCACTGGGTCGCGACCGTCGCCGCGGCCACCGACGACCTGCGCGTGGCCCACCGCTGGAGCCTCGACCACGACCTCGACCTCGCCGTTCGGCTCGTCGCGTCCCTGTTCTGGTACGCGGAGTTCCGCAGTGCGGAGATGCTCGACTGGGCCGGCCGCACGGTGGAGGCGGCGCAGGACGCCGCGTCCGCCCACCCGCGGCTGCCGGTGGTGTACGCGATGGCCGCGGTCGCGCACCGCTTCCGCGGCGACCTCGCCCGGACCGCGACCCTGGCCGCCACCGGGGTCCGGCTGGCCGACGGACCACGCGCCGGCTGCCCCCCGCGCAACATCCTCGCCGACGTCGCGTTCTTCGAGGGTCGCCTCGACGAGGCCGAGGTGCAGTTCGCCGACCTCGCCCGCGACACCGAGGCCGCCGGGGACCGCTACGCCTTCGCGGTCGCCCTCTGGATGCGGGCGCTCACCCGTGCCTACGGTGGCGACCGTCCCGGAGCGCTCGCGTTCGCCCGGCGGGCCCGGGCCGAGGCCCACGCCCTCGGGAACCCCTCCATGACCGCCTGGGCCTCCTACGCCGAGGCCGAGGCGCTGCTGGACACCGACCCGGACCGGGCCCTCGACCGGCTGGAGAGCGCCGCGACGGTGGCCGCGACCGTCGGCAACCGTTATCTCGACGGCGTCGCCCGCATCTCGGCGGCCAGCGTCCGCGCCCGGCACGGCGACCCCGTCCTGGCGCTGCGCCAGTTCCGCGAGGTCCTGGTGCTCTGGCACGACGCCGGCGGGTGGACACAGCTCTGGACGGCGATGCGCTCGGTCGTCGACCTGCTCACCCGCGTCGGCGCCGACCACGACGCCGCCGTGCTCCACGGCGCGGTGACCGCGAGCCGCACCGCCTCGCCCGTCTTCGGCGCCGACCGCGAACGGTTGCAGGCCGACCTGGACGTGCTCGGCGGGCGGCTCGGCGCCGAGCAGCTCGCGGCCGCGCGACGCCGGGGTGCCGAGCTCGATGACGACACCGCCGTCACGACCGCCGTGGCGGCCATCGACGACGCCACCGCCGGCGGCCCCACCGTCGACGAGGACCGGTCACCAGGGCTTGTGGCCGGCCGGCGAGAGGGGGCGGGGACCGCGCGGCCGCGGTGAGCCGCCGCCACCACCGTCGCCGGGCGGGTCGTCCCCGCTGGAGGCACACCAGAAGCACACCTGGGCGCCGGTGACCGTGCGGGTGTGCGGGCGCGGATCCTGCCCACAGACGACCGCGCCCTCCCGCCGCTCGACACAGGTCTGTCGCGAGCCCGGCGACACGTGACGGGGCAGGAGACCGCTGTCGAGCACGGCGTCCTCGGCAGCCCTCACCGACAGGCCGCTCAACTCGGGCACCTGGGCGTTCGAACGGTGCCGACCCATGACTCAGGATAGCCCCGTCAGGCCGAGCCGACCTGGCCCTCGTCCTGCGGATGTGCCGCCGGTGCGGGGCGGGTGAGCCCGTTCAGCAGCAGCGAGGCGAGGGCTTCGTAGGCCTCGGCGTCGCCCAGGCCGGTGGCCGTCGCGATGCGCCGCTGCTGGATCGCCACCATCGTCACCGTGATGACCTCGGCGGCGAACGACACCGGGACGGCGCGGAAGACGCCGGCGTCGACGCCCTCGCCGATGAGCTCCCCGACGCGGCGGGCGGCCGCCTCGGTGTTGCGCGCGTAGACCTCGGCGGCGGGCGGGAACGCGGCCAGGTCGTCCATGAACCGCGGGGACGCGGCGGCGAGCTCGTCGGCGACGGCGCGCAGGTAGGCGGCGAGGCGCTGCTCGGGATCGGTGCGCGCGGCGACGGCGGCCTCGACCCGGGAGGTGGCCTGCTCGAAGAAATGCACGACCGCCGCGCGCACGAGCTGCTCCTTCGAGCCGGCGAGCGCGTAGAGCGTGCGTTTCGAGCAGCGCAGGCGGGCGGCGAGGTCGTCGAGGGTGAGGTGGGCGAACCCCTCGGTGAGCAGGAGCTCCACCAGCGCGTCGAACAGTTCCGAGTGGCGCGCGGCACCGCGGCGCGACGGGCTCGGGGCGGACACGGGACTACCCTAGCGCTCCTGTGGTCGGTACTCTAGGACCATTATCAGTACCGATAGGAGTGCCATGCCCGTCGACCGGCTGCTGCCCACCCAGGAGGCCGAGGACCTGCTCGACCTCACCCGCGACCTCGCCGACAAGGAGCTCGCGACGCGGGTCGAGGAGCACGAGCGGGCCGAGACCTATCCCGAGGGCCTGTTCGCGACGCTCGGCGAGGCCGGCCTCCTCGGTCTGCCCTACCCCGAGGAGCTGGGCGGCGGGGGCCAGCCGTACGAGGTCTACCTGCAGGTCCTCGAGGAGCTGGCCGCACGCTGGGCCGCCGTGGCCGTGGCGACGAGCGTGCACTCGCTGTCCTGCTTCCCCCTCGCGACGTTCGGCACGGCCGAGCAGCAGCAGCGGTGGCTGCCCGGGATGCTCGGCGGCGGGCTGGTCGGGGGCTACTCGCTGTCGGAGCCCCAGGCCGGGTCCGACGCGGCGGCGCTGCGGTGCCGGGCGTCGCGGGTGGAGGGCGGTTACGCGATCACCGGCACCAAGGCGTGGATCACCCACGGCGGGCGGGCCGACTTCTACGCGCTGTTCGCGCGTACCGGCGAGGGCTCGCGCGGCGTGTCGTGCTTCCTGGCACCCGGACAGGTCGAGGGCCTGGGCTGGGGGCGGCCCGAGGAGAAGATGGGCCTGCACGCGATCCCGACGACGACCGCCAACTGGGACGGCGCCGTCCTCGAGGCCGACCGGCTGATCGGGCACGAGGGCCAGGGCCTGGAGATCGCGTTCTCGGCGCTCGACTCCGGGCGCCTCGGCATCGCGGCCTGCGCGGTCGGGCTCGCGCAGGCGGCGCTGGACGCGGCCGTGGACTACGCGAACGAGCGGGAGACGTTCGGACGCAAGATCGTCGATCACCAGGGGCTGGGGTTCGTGCTCGCGGACATGGCGGCGGCGGTCGACTCGGCCCGTGCGACCTACCTCGACGCCGCCCGGCGCCGCGACCTCGGCCGGCCCTACGGGCGGCAGGCGAGCGTGGCGAAGCTCGTCGCCACCGACGCGGCGATGAAGGTGACCACCGACGCCGTGCAGGTGTTCGGGGGCTACGGCTACACCCGCGACTTCCCGGTGGAGCGATACATGCGCGAAGCGAAGATCATGCAGATCTTCGAGGGCACCAACCAGATCCAGCGCCTCGTCATCAGCCGCGGCTTCGCCCGTTGAGCATGTGCGTGATCTTCTGAGCTATAGCTCAGAAGATCACGCACGTACGTCAGCCGCCCCAGGTGACCTGGCGCAGGCCGTGGCGGTCGGGCGGGCCGGGCTGGGCGGCGCCGTCGGGGGAGACCGGCGAGCCGTGGGACGTGCCGCCGTCGCGGGCCTCCGACTGGTCACCGCCGGAAGGTGTGGCGCCCGCGTCGAGCTCGGCGATCCGCGTCCGCAGCACCTCGAGCACCGGCAGGCGCGAGGAGTGCGCGAGCTCGTGGTCGAGCAGGTCCTGGACCTGGTCGCGCTCCAGCGAGCGGATGCGGTGCTTGACGGTGTCGACCGTGGCGTGGTCGAAGTCCGGGAACGTGGGGGTGTCGGCCACGAGGTACCTCCTGCGATCGGGCCCGCGGACTACCCGCTCACGACGCCGGCGCACCCTCCTCGGGACGTGTGAGCAGTCCGATGACACGCTTCTTGACCAGGACGCCGACGACCAGGCCCACGACCACCGCCACCGCCAGCGCGACCCACGAGCATCGCCGGAGCCAGGTCTCGGCCGCGACGCCGAGCGCGTAGACCGCGGCGGTCGTCCCGAACGTCCACAGCACCCCGCCGACGAGGTTCGCGGGCATGAACTTCCGGTACGGCATCCGCAGCGCGCCGGCCAGCGGGCCCGCGAGGATCCGCAGGATCGCGATGAACCGGCCGACGATCACCGTCGCCACGCCCCAGCGCGCGAACGCCCGCTCCGCGAGGTCGACGTGCGCCGGCCCGAAATGCCTGGGGAACCGCCGGCCGGCCGCGTGGAGCAGGGTGATGCCGTATCGGCGCCCGACGGCGAAGCCGATCGAGTCGCCCACGACGGCGCCGAGGAGCGCGGCCAGTGCGACCCACACCGCCGACACCGCGAGCTCCGGCCGCGTGGCCATGAGCGTCGCGCTGATCAGCACGACCTCGCCGGGCAGCGGGATCCCGAAGCTCTCGATCCCGACCACGCCCAGCACCGTGAGGTAGACCGCCAGCGGTGGGACGGTCTGCAGCCACTCCGCGATCACCGCGTCCACCCTCCGCCGGCACCGGGGCCGCGGATGAGCATGACGCACCGTGGCGAGCAGCGACAGCCGTTGGGTCGGAAGTGCTACAACGCGGGCCGGGAAGCCGACGCTCCGTGACGGCGACGGTGCGTCCCGTCAGCCGCTGCGCAGCACCCGGCTCCGCCCCCGGAACTCCGCGATCACCTGGCCGTCGCGCGGACGGGCGACGGTGACGTCGTAGACCCCGCTGCGCCCGAACGCCACGCGCTCGGTCGCCACCGCCTCCAGCACGTCCCCCGTGCGCGCCGACGCGACGAACACGATGTCCGCGGCCGCCGCGACCGCCACCGGCCCGGGGCTGTTGCACGCGCACGCGAACGCCGAGTCCGCGAGCAGGAACAGGTAGCCGCCGTGGCACATGCCGTGGCCGTTGACCATCTCGTCGGTGACGGTCATCGTCAGCCGCGCCCGGCCGTCGACGGCCTCGTGCAGCTGCATGCCGAGCTTCCCCGAGGCCGCGTCGTCGTCCCACATGCGCTGGGCGGCGGCGCTGATGTCACCCACGGGAGCCCTCCCGCTGGTCCGATCGCTTCGCCACCAGCGTCAGCACGTCGTAGCGCGCGACCGGGTCGCCGGCGGCGTTGGTGACGTCGGCGTCCCAGCGCACCTCGCCGTAGGCGGCCGACGCCCGCGGCGAGATCTCCTTGGCGGTCAGCGTGATCGTCAGCTCGTCGCCGAAGCGCACCGGCGTCAGGAACCGCAGGTTGTCCACGCCGAAGTTGGCGAGCACGGGTCCCGGCGCCGGGTCGACGAAAAGGCCGGCGGCGAACGAGACGACGAGGTAGCCGTGGGCCACGCGCTCGCCGAAGAACGGGTTCGCGGCGGCCGCCTCGGCGTCGAGGTGGGCGTAGAAGGTGTCGCCGGTGAACTCGGCGAAGTGCTCCACGTCCTCCTCGGTCACCCGCCGCGGGCCGCCGACGACGGTGTCGCCGGGGCGCAGGTCCTCGAGGTGCTTGCGGAACGGGTGGACGTCGGTGACGGTGCGCCCGCTGCCCGGCACCCAGCGCCCGGTGATCACGGTCAGCATGTCCGGGCTCGCCTGCACCGCGCTGCGCTGCATGTGGTGGGCGATGCCGCGCAGGCCACCGAGCTCCTCACCGCCGCCGGCCCGGCCCGGCCCGCCGTGCACCAGCTGCGGCATCGGCGAGCCGTGCCCCGTGGACTCCCCCGCGTCGTCGCGGTCGAGCACGAGCAGCCGCCCGTGCCACGGCGCGACGCCCAGCACGACCTCGCGGGCGAAGTCCGGGTCGGCCGTCACCACCGAGCCCGCCAGCGACCCCTGCCCGCGCGCGGCGAGGGCGATTACCTCGTCGGTCGAGGTGTAGGGCAGCACCGTCGACACCGGCCCGAACGCCTCGACCTCGTGCACCGCCGCGGCGTCCGCGTCTCCCCGCAGCAGCACCGGCGAGAGGAACGCGCCGCGCTCGGCGTCGCCGCCGCGGACCGCGACGTGCTCGGGGTCGCCGAAGGCCACCTCGGCGGCGTCGGTGAGCGCCTTGAGCGAGCGGCGCACCTCCTCGCGCTGCTCCAGCCCGGCGAGCGCGCCCATCGTCACCTCGGGGTCGGACGGGCTCCCGACGACCACCTGCCCCAGCCGCTCCCGCACCGCCTCCACCACCGCGTCGGCCTGCTCCGCGGGCACGAACGCGCGCCGGATCGCCGTGCACTTCTGCCCGGCCTTCACCGTCATCTCGGTGACCAGCTGGGTGACGTACAGGTCGAACTCCGGGGTGCCGGGCGTGGCGTCCGGGCCGAGGATCGAGCAGTTCAGCGAGTCGGCCTCGGCGGTGAAGCGCACGGCCCGCGCCGAGAGCACCGGATGGGTGCGCAGCCGCCGGGCCGTGGACGCCGAGCCCGTGAACGAGACGAGGTCCTGCTCGGTGAGGTGGTCGAACAGGTCGCCGCCAGAAGAGGATGTGAGAGAGCCCGCCAGGAACTGCAGCGCGCCGTCGGGCAGCAGCCCCGAGTCGACGATCAGACGGACCAGCTCGGCGGTGAGGAACGCCGTCGGCGACGCCGGCTTCACGATCGACGGGACACCCGCGAGGAACGCCGGCGCGAACTTCTCCAGCGGCCCCCAGCAGGGGAAGTTGTAGGCGTTGACCTGCACCGCGACCCCCTGCAGCGGGGTCAGCACGTGCTGGCCGACGAACGTGCCGCCCCTGCTCATCGGCACCAGGTCGCCGTCGAGCAGCACCCCCGCCGACGGGAGCTCGCGCTTGCCCAGCGACGCGTAGGCCGCCAGCACGCCGATGCCGCCGTCGACGTCGAACTTGCTGTCGCCCTTCGTCGCGCCCGTGCGCGCGGACACGGCGTAGAGCTCCTCGCGGTGCTCGCGCAGGTACCCGGCGAGCGCCTTGAGCAGCGACGCACGCTGGTGGAACGACAGCTCCCGCAGCGCCGGTCCGCCGACCCGCCGCCCGTGCTCGGCCACCGCCGCCATGTCGATGCCGTCGGTGGCCAGGCGGCCGACCTCCTCGCCGGTGACGGCATCGTGCATCGGCCGCCCCGCGGTGTCGGCGGCGGACGGGGTCACCCACCCGCCGCGGACGTGGCTGGACAGGACGCTCATCGGGCGGACCTCCGGCTAGCTGTCGTAGTCGACGGTGACCTCGTCGGACACCGGCAGGGACTGGCAGGTGAGCACGAAGCCGGCGTCGACCTCGTCGGGCTCGAGGGCGAAGTTGCGCCGCATCCGCACCTCACCGGCGGTGACCTGGGCGCGGCACGTACCGCAGACGCCGCCCTTGCACGCGAACGGGAGGTCCGAGCGCACGCGCTGGGCGGCGTCGAGGATCGGCTCCGTGCGGGGCAGCGTCAGCACGCTCTCCCGGCCGTTCACGACGACCCTCACCGTCGCGCCCGTCCCGTCGTCGGTGTGCTCGTCCTCGGCGCGGTGCACCTCGGGCGGGGGCTCGTCGACGTAGAACAGCTCGCGGTGCACCCTCTCGCGCGACACCCCGAAGCCCGACAGGACCTCGCCGGCGGCCTCGACCATGCCCAGCGGCCCGCACAGCCACCAGTGCGCGACCTCACCCACCGGCACCAGCGCGCCCACCAGCGTGCGCAGTCGGTCGGCGTCGAGGCGCCCGTTGAACAGGTCGGCGGCGGTGGGCTCGCGGGAGAGCACGTGCACGAGCTGCAGGCGGGGGCCGTAGGCGTCCTTGAGGTCGGCGAGGTCCTCACCGAACATCACCGTGTCCGAGCGCCGGTTGCCGTAGAGCAGCGTCACGCGGGTGTCCGGGTGCGCGAGCACCGTCGCCGCGATCGAGAGCACCGGTGTGATGCCCGAGCCGGCAGCCACGAGGACATGGTGGGCCCCGAGCGAGCCGTCCGTCGGCGGGGTGAAGCGGCCCTGCGGCGGGCCGACCTCGACCTCGTCGCCCGGCGCGAGGCGGTCGACCAGCCACGTGGAGAACAGGCCGTCGGCGACGCGACGCACGCCGATCCGCGGCGCCTCTCCTTCGGGAGCACAGATCGAGTACGAGCGGCGCTCCTCCCCGGCGGGGGCCTCGCGCCGCACCGTCAGGTACTGCCCGGCGCGGAACCGGTACTCCTCGCGCAGCTCGTCGGGGACGGTGAAGCGCACGGCGACCGCGTCCTCGCAGAGCCGCTCGACGTCGGCGACGCGCAGGCGGTGGAAGCCGGGAGCCGCCTCGGTGGGGCGGTCCTGGGTGGCGGCGGCCGTCATCAGATCTCCTTGACGTGCTCGAAGGGCTCGGCGCACGACCGGCAGCGGCGCAGCGCGGTGCAGGCGGTGGGCCCGAAGCGCGAGACCTCCTCGGTGTCGCGCGCGCCGCACTGGGGGCAGGCGACGGTGCGCGACGGCGGTGCCAGGGTCAGCGGGACGGCGCCGCCCGCCGCCTGCGGACCGATGCGGTCCGGCGGGGCCACCCCGGCGTCGGCGAGCTTGCGGCGGCCCTCGTCGGAGATCCAATCGGTGGACCACGGCGGGCTGTAGGTCGTCCGGACCTCCACGCGCTCGTGACCGGCTGCGTGCAGCGCCCGCCGCAGGTCGGCACGCATCTCGTCCAGGGCCGGGCAGCCGGAGTACGTCGGTGTCAGCGTGACGACCACGGTGCCGTCCTCGGCGGTCTCGACGCCGCGCAGCACGCCGAGATCGGCGAGGGTCAGCATCGGCATCTCGGGATCGACGACCTGCTCGGCGGCCGCCCGGGCGTCGAGGATCGCGGTCACCATGTGGCCTCCGGGTGCGCGCGGGCGAGCGACTGCATGACGGCCAGGACGGCGCCCAGGGCCTCGGTGTGCACGCCGTCGCGCCCGCCCCGACCGCCGACGAGGCCCACCGCCGGACGCCCCGGGCGGGTGAGCCTCGCCGCGGGCAGGACCTGGTCGAGCACCGCGTCGACGTCGGCCCGCAGCGCGGCGGGGTCGACCGCGACGCCGGCCGCGACCAGCCGCTGCTCGACGGGGTGGGCGAGGAAGAGCTCCTCGACGAACGGCCACACGGCGTCGAGGCCCGCCTGCATCCGCGCGTGCGAGAGCTCGGTGCCATCGCCCAGGCGCAGCACCCACTGGGCGGCGTAGTCGCGGTGGTAGGTCAGCTCCTTGACCGCCTTGCCGGCGACCGCGGCGAGCACGGGGTCACGCGAGCCGGTCAGGCGCTGCATCAGCGCGAGTCGCCACGACGCGAGGAGGAGCAGCCAGGCGATCGTCTGCCCGAAGTCCCCGAGGTCGGTCTCGACGAGGGTGACGTTGCGGAACGCGCGGTCGTCGCGGAAGTACGCGAGCACGTCCTCGGCGTCCTGCGGTCCGTGGCGGAAGGGCTCCGCGGCGCCGAGGTGCCCGGCACGGGCGAGCAGCACCCGGGCCTGCCCGAGCAGGTCGAGCGCCGTGTTCGCGAGCGCCACCTCCTCCTCGAGCTCCGGAGCCTTCGTCGTCCAGCCGGCCAGGCGCTGGGACGCCACCAGGGCGTCGTCGGCGAGCATGAGGCAGTAGGTCGCGAGGTCGTCGCGGTCGGCGCCCTCGGGCGCCGGCGCGTCGATCGCGGAGGACCCAGCGGTGCCGGCGTCGAATCCGGTGCCGAACGCCCAGCGGCCGTCGTTATCGGCCGTGGCCAGGGCGTCGTAGACGTTCTCGTCGGCGTGCAGGTCGTGGCCGTCCATGTGGCGAGCCATCACAGGTGCGGGACGTCGTCGGGGATCGCGTAGAACGTGGGGTGCCGGTAGACCTTGTCCCCGGCCGGCGCGAAGAACGGGTCCTTCTCGTCCGGGCTGGACGCGGTGATCGCGTCGCCGCGCACGACCCAGATGCTCACGCCCTCGTTGCGCCGCGTGTAGAGGTTGCGGGCGTTGTGCAGGGCCATCGTGTCGTCCGGGGCGTGCAGCGACCCGACGTGCACGTGGTTGAGGCCCCGCTTGCCGCGCACGAACACCTCGTACAGCGGCCAGGTCGCCTTCGGCGTGCCGTCGAACCGCGGCTCGCCCTCGACGTGCGCGGTGGTGTCGTCGGCCATGCTCATGCCGCCGCTCCCTCCGTCCGACGGGCCTGCTTGGCGGCGTAGGCGCTGGCCGCGTCGCGCACCCACTGCCCGTTCTCGTGCGCCGCCCGGCGGTGGGCCAGGCGCTGGGCGTTGCAGGGCCCCGCACCCTTGACGACCTGCGCGAACTCGTCCCAGTCGATGTCGCCGAAGTCGTGCGCCTGACGCTCCTCGTTCCACCGCAGCTCGGGGTCCGGCAGCGTGACGCCGAGCGCCCGCGCCTGCGGGACGGTCATGTCGACGTAGCGCTGACGGAGCTCGTCGTTCGTGTGGCGCTTGATCCGCCACGCCATCGACTGCTGGGTGTTGGGCGAGTCGCCGTCGGCCGGCCCGAACATCATCAACGACGGCCACCACCAGCGGTCCACGGCGTCCTGGACCATCGCGCGCTGCGCGTCGGTGCCGTCCATCAGCGTGCGCAGCAGCTCGTAGCCCTGCCGCTGGTGGAACGACTCCTCCTTGCAGATGCGCACCATCGCCCGGGCGTACGGCCCGTAGCTCGAGCGGCACAGCGGGACCTGGTTGACGATCGCGGCGCCGTCGACGAGCCAGCCGATGACCCCGATGTCGGCGAAGGTCAGGGTCGGGTAGTTGAAGATCGACGAGTACTTCTGCTTCGAGTCGATCAGCTTCTCGGTGAGCTCGGCGCGGTCGACACCGAGGGTCTCGGTGGCCGAGTAGAGGTACAGCCCGTGGCCGGCCTCGTCCTGCACCTTGGCCAGGAGGATGGCCTTCCGCCGCAGACTGGGGGCGCGCAGGATCCAGTTGCCCTCCGGCTGCATCCCGATGATCTCGGAGTGCGCATGCTGGGCGATCTGGCGGATCAGCGTCTTCCGGTAGCCCTCGGGCATCCAGTCGCGCGGCTCCACCCGACCCTCGGCGGCGACCGTGCGCTCGAAGTCCGCCTCGAGGTCGCGGGTCTGGTCCTCGGACACCGTCATCGGCGGCCACCTCCGTACCGAATGTTCGTTCGGTTGCGATGGTGACGCATCGGGGTGGGGTCTGTCCAGCGAGCGGGCGGGTGGGGAGCGAGGGTCACCCTGACTGCCTGCGCTGCCGCTCGGGCGCCCCGCACGCCCGCGGGCCGGGTCGCTGGTGGTCGGCCCGAGGTGACATACGCACAAGATCGCGTCGGGACCGACGAGGTCGATGGCTGGGTGACGAGGCGTCGGTGGTGCCCGCGGCGAGGCGGCCGGCCGGTTCGACGGTCGGGCCTCGGGCTCGGCCTCGTCCGGGCCCGGGCCCGCGGCCGGGTCCACCCGTACCGACCTAGTGCCGCGGCAAGGAACGTCGACGTCGTAACACGGCTTGATCAGGATCTTGAAGGGTTGGAGGCTGTCGCCCGAGGAGGTGGGCGATGGCAC
>NZ_QEKW01000029.1 GCF_003096675.1 Actinomycetospora cinnamomea
ATCCCGATCCACCGGTCGATACCTCTTTGCCACCCCAAGATCCTCCCGCTCAAAGGAGATCAACAGGGGGAGGCGCGCGATTTGGCAACAAGCTCATCTCCCTGACGACCGTGACGGCCTGCTGATCACTGCCGGCGGCGTCGTCGCGGCCGCAGCCCGACGGTCGGTGCCTCCGGCCCGGCGAGCGTGTCGGTCCGGGCCGCGGCGCCGGCGTCGTCCTCGGGGTCGGCGTCGTGTCGGCCTCGGGAGGCGGGACGCTCCGCGGGCCGTGCGACCACCCGCATCTCGTGCACCGCCGTCCCCGGCGGACGCGGCGGCTCGACGTCCTCGCCCCCGTCCGCCCGCGACCCCGGCTCGGCCTGCGCAGCGAGGGCGTCCCCCGCTGCCCCCGACGCAGCCGAGGTGACCCTCGCTCCCCCACCCTCCGAGCGCCCCGGCCCGTCCCCCACCACCGGCTGCGAGCCCGTCGCGTGGTCACCCGCGCGCCGGGCCTCGGCCGGGTCGGTCCGGCCGCGCGCGGCGAGCGGCACCGGGCCACGCCGGCGGACCGAGCGCCGGTGCAGCAGGGCCGCGACGACGACGCCCGTCCCGATCAGCGGCACCACCAGTGTCCACCACGTCCCGCCGCGGAAGGAGGCGTTGGCGACGGCGTGCGCCACCGCCACCGGGAAGCACACGTACGAGGTCCAGTGCACGACCAGCCACGCGCGCTTGGACAGGAATCGACGCAGGCTGCTCGAGATCACCACCGCGAGCAGGAGGTCCAGCGCGACCGCCCCGAGCCCGACCGGCCACGGGTTGAACCCGGCGGAACCGGGCACGACGACGTGGTACCAGCGCAACGGGAGGTAGGGCGTCACGATCACCGCCGCGACGTGCAACGCCACGAACACCACGGTGATCAGCGCCAGGTTGCGGTGCAGCGCGACCAGCACGAACCGCGGGAGCGTCTGCCCGGCCCGGCCCGACGTCGTGTTGTGCAGGGCACCGAGGGCGATCACGACGCTCAGCAGCAGGAGCGCGACCAGCCCGAGGGCCCGGGAGACGTTCCAGAGCTCGATCACCGGCGAGCGCTCAGCGGTACTCGGCGGTGGTCACGCGCGGGACGTCGGCGGCGGTCGACGACGCCGAGATGGCCGCGTGCAACCCCACCACCAGCATCGCCGCCGCGACCGTGGTCCAGGCGGTCAGCTCGACGATCGTGCGCTTGTTCTGCTCGTGCTGCACGGCCTTCGTGGTGCGGCGACGGGACACCTCGGACCTCCCTGGACGTGGTCGTCACAGGATGGACGACCACGCAGGGTGACGCCCTCGGGGGCGGTGCCGTGAACGTTCAGCGCGGGCTCAGCCGCTGTGGTCATGCTGGGCGCCATGACGCCGGACGACCACCACGCCCACGACGGGGGCCTGCGGGCCGACCTGCCCCGGCTGCTCGGGCGCCGCCGAGCGATCACCCTCCTCGCGGGCGTCGCGCTCGCCACCGCCTGCGCACCCGGCCGGGGCGAGGGCGGCGGGCCCGGCGGGGCCGTCGAACCGGGGTCGCCCGGCGAGATCCCGCAGGAGACGGCGGGCCCGATCCCCGGCGACGGCACCAACGGGCCGAACGTGCTGCGCGAGGCCGGGGTGGTGCGCCGGGACATCCGGCCGAGCTTCGGCTCGCTCTCCGGTGTCGCCGAGGGCGTCCCGCTGACCCTCGACCTGACGGTCACCTCCGCCGCCACCGGCGCGGCGATCCCCGGGGCCGCGGTGTACGTCTGGCACTGCGACCGCTCGGGCGCCTACTCCCTCTACGACCGCGAGGACCAGAACTACCTCCGCGGCGTGCAGCCCGCCGACGCCGCCGGGCGCGTGGTGTTCACCAGCATCTTCCCGGCGGCCTACGCGGGCCGCTGGCCGCACGTGCACTTCGAGGTCTACCCGGACCTCGCCCGCGCCACGGGCGGCGACGCCGCGATCACCACCTCGCAGCTGGCGTTCCCCGAGGCCGTGTGTCGGCAGGTCTACGCGCTGCCCGGCTACGAGGACAGCGTCGGCAACCTCGCCGACGTGTCGCTGGCGAGCGACGGCGTCTTCGCCGACGGTGCCGGCGCCCAGACGGCGGCGATGAGCGGCGACCCCGCCCGCGGCCTGGTCGCCGCCCTCACCGTCCCGGTGGCGTGAGCGGTCAGGTCAGCAGCGACGCGTCGGCCGGCGAGAGCCGGTCGGTGATCGTGTTCTTCTGGTGCCAGTACGGGTAGAGCAGCGGCATCGCCGAGACCTCGTCGAGGCGACCGACCTCGTCGGAGGTGAGGGCGAGCTCGGCGGCGCCCAGGTTGTCGGCCAGCTGCTCCTCGGTGCGGGCGCCGATCACGAGCGAGGTCACGCCGGGCTTGTGCAGCAGCCACGCGTTGGCCACCTGCGCGACCGAGACGCCGTGGCCGTCGGCGATCTCGGCGGCCACCTCGACGATGTCGTAGAGCCGCTCGCGGTCGTGGACCGGCGGCTCGGACCACTCGCCGAGGTGGCGCGAGGTCTCCGGGTCGTCCTGCCCGCGGCGGAACTTGCCCGACAGCAGGCCGCCCGCGATCGGGCTCCAGACGAGGATGCCGAGACCCTGGTCGATCGACACGGGCACCAGCTCGTTCTCGGCCTCGCGGGCCTGCAGCGTGTAGTGGATCTGCTGGGACACGAAGCGCTGGTACTCCCCGCGCTCGGACACCCCGAGCGCCTTCATGACGTGCCAGGCCGAGTAGTTCGAGCAGCCGATGTAGCGAATCTTGCCCTTGCGGACCAGCGTGTCGAGCGCCTCGAGCGTCTCCTCCAGCGGCGTCTGCCCGTCCCAGCCGTGCAGCTGGTAGAGGTCGATGTGCTCGACACCGAGCCGGCGCAGGCTGTCCTCGCAGCTGCGCACGATGTGCTGGCGCGACGCACCGCCGTCGTTGGGCCCGTCACCCATGGGGAAGCGACACTTGGTGGCGAGCAGCAGGTCGTCGCGGTGGTTCTTCGTCGCCTGGCCGACGATCTCCTCGGACACGCCCGCCGAATACATGTCGGCGGTGTCGACGAGGTTGACTCCGTGGTCGACGCACAGGTCGATCTGGCGCGTCGCGCCCTCGACGTCGGTGGTCCCGAGCGTGGAGAATCCGCCCTTGCCGCCGAAGGTCATCGTGCCCATGGTCATCGTCGAGACCTTCAGCCCCGACCGTCCGAGTGCGCGGTACTCCATGCCGCTCGGTTGCCCCCGCCCGACCGGCCCGGAACGTGAGATGGCCGAAGGACCCCTCCGCTCGATCCACGCGAGCACCGGGGCCCTCCGGCCTCTTCCTGTCGCCCAAGACGGTGCGCAACGTGGTGTCCGCCATCTTCACCGAGCTCCACGTCGCCGACCGCGCCGAGGCGATCGTGCGTGCCCGCGAGGCCGGGCTCGGCCGCGGGACGGGGTGAGTCAGGCCTCCTCGGGCATCGCCAGCGCGACGACGCGGGCGGCCGGACTGCCGGGTCGCGTGCGGACGCCCGCCCGCGCGCCGCGCCCGCGCGTGCGCTGCAGGGCCTCGAGTACGAGGCCGACGCCGGCGCTCGCGAGGTGGCCGACCGCGCGCAGGTCGAGGACCACGTGGTCGCCCACGTCGACGGCGTCGAGCACGGGCTCCCGAGCGCTCGACGCCGCGGCGAGGTCGAGGTCGCCGCGCAGCACGATCCGGCGCCCGGCGGCGTCGTCCTGCACCGTGACCGTCGCCGGGGACCCCGCCGGCGGCGGTGCGGTGTCGTCGGCCGGATCGGTCCCGGATGCGGCGTCGGGCTCGGTGTCGGTGTCGTCCGGGGTCTCGGGCGCGTCGGGCCCGCCGGCCCCGTCGGGGTCGAACAGGAACCGCACGCGCGTGCCGCCGTCGGCCGCCGGGGTCACCTCGGTCTCGCGGGTGAGCTCGCGGACGAGCGTCAGCCCGCGACCGCGGTAGCCCGGGTCGGCGGGGACCGGCCGCCAGGCGCCGTGGTCGCGCACCGAGACCTCGATCGTGCCGTCGGCGCACCGCGCGAGGCGCACGTCGACCACCCCGGGCTCGACGTCCTGGTAGGCGTGCTCGACGGCGTTGGTGGCCGACTCCCCGAGCGCGAGCTGCAGGTCGTCGAGGGCGACCGCGGGCAGGGCCGCGACCCGAGCCCAGCGGGCGACCCGCCGCCGCAGCAGCGAGAGCGACTCGGGCTGCGCCGGCAGGTGCATCTCCAGCGGCGGCGGCAGCAGCCGGGCGACCACGAGGGCGACGTCGTCGGAGCGGCCGCCGAGGTCGGCGAGCAGCGCGCTGGCCAGCGGCTCCGGCCCGGCGTCCCGGTGCCGCTGCGCCGCCTCGGCGAGCCGCGCGAGCCCGTCGTCGAGGGACTCGCCGCGGCGCTCCACGAGCCCGTCGGTGTAGAGCACCAGCGCCGCGCCCGGTTCCAGCGTGGCGACGGCCTCGCCGTGGCCGCGCCGGTCCGGCGGCAGGCCCAGCAGCGGGCCGTGGCCGGCCGGGTCGTCGAGGTAGCGCACGGCCGGCCCGTCCCCGTCGCTCGCGGGCGCCACGAGCAGCGCCGGCAGGTGCCCGGCGCGCGCCCACCGCAGCGCGCCGCTGCGCAGGTCCAGGATCAGGCACATCGCCGTGGACGCCCGCGCGCCGGGGATGCGCGCGGTGAGGCCGTCGAGCAGGCCCAGGGCCTCGGCGGGACCGTGCCCGGCGAGCAGGTAACCGCTCAGCGCCGTACGCAGCTGGCCCATGACCGCCGCCGCGGCCGTGCCCTGCCCGACGACGTCACCCACCGCGACGGCGACGCGGTCGCCGTCGAGCGCCACGACGTCGTACCAGTCGCCGCCGGCCTGTGTGCCCGTGGCGCCGGGGATGTAGCGCACGGCCAGGCCGAGCCGGTCGACGGTGGGCAGGGCCTGGGGCAGCAGGCTGCGTTGCAGGGTGTCGGCGATCTGGTGCTCGGCGCGGTAGAGCCGGGCCCGGTCCAGGGCCATCGCGCACGGCTCGGCCAGCGCCATGAGCGTGTTGCGTTCCGTGCGCGAGATGCGCGCCCGGTCGACCAGGCCGACCTTGATCGCGCCGACCGGGATACCCGCGGCCACGAGCGGCAGCGCCATCGCCCCGCGGACGTCGCTCTCGCGCAGACGCGCCACGATCGCCGGGTCGAGCCTCGAGCCGGCCCGCCCGTCGGCTCCTTCCCCGCCTCCTCCGCCGAGGGACGCGGCGTGGTCGCCGAGGAGCCACAGCGGCTCGCCGCCGTCGACGGCGGCGCCCACCAGCGAGGGTGTCTCCCGTGTCGGGTCGAGGAACGGCGCCTCGGCGTTGCGGGCGACGAGCAGCGCGAGATTCCCGGACTCCGGCTCGTACTCGAACACCGCGACGCGCGAGGTGGACCCGAACAGGGCCTGGAGGTGCTCCACGGCCACCTCGGCCACCTGGGTGGGGGTGGCCGCGGCGGAGAGCTCGGTGGTCGCGCGCTGCAGCAGTGCCAGCCGGTCCGCCGTCGCGCGCTCCTCGGCCAGCAGCAGCGCGTTGTCCAGGGCGAGGGCGGCGCGGTCGGCGACCTCCTCGACGAGCCCGCGGTCGTCGTCGTCCCAGGTCGGGGCCTCGGCGTGACGCTGCAGCGTGAGCACCGCCACGGCTCGGTCGCGCGCCAGCAGCGGCAGCGACAGCGTGGCGCCCGCCGTGACGGGCGCCCGGGTCGTGATGGCCTCGCGCTCCTCCCGGGTGACCGAGTCCGCCGGGGCCGCCGCGGTGCGCCGCGTGGCCGACGAGGAGTTGGCCGGCGGCGTGCCCGGTCCGGCGCCCGGCCCGGCGTCCCACGACGGGACGGCCACGCACCCCCACGCGGGCCGGCCGTCCTCGCCGACCGACCGGACCGTGGCGTGCTCGGCGAGCCCCACGTCCACGAGCACGTGGACGAGGCGCTCGAGGCGGTCGACCATCTCGGGCTCGCCGTCGAGCTCGGCGCCGACGCGGGCGAGCAGCCGGTGGCGATCGGCCTCGAGGGCGCGCGCGTTGACGTCGACGCAGCTGCCGACCCAGCCGGACACGCCCTCCTCGCCCGGCAGCGGGACGGCGTGCTCCACGACGCGGTGGTGGGCCCCGTCGCCGCGGCGCAGGCGGAACTCGATCTCCCAGCCCTCGCCCGCGGCCATCGCCGCCGCCGTGACCTCGTGGTAGCGGTCGCGGTCGTCGGGGTGCAGGCCGTCCTGCCACCCGTCGCCGCGCTCCTCGCCCTCGTCCCGCCCGGTGAACCGCCGCCACCCGGCGTTGTGGAAGGTGCGGCCGCCGTCGGGATCGGCGACCCAGATCATGGCCGGGGCGAGGTCGGCCATCGCGGTGAACCGGTCCTCGGCACGGCGCCGGGCGCGCCCGAGCTGGAGATGGGCGTCGACCCGGGCCCGCAGCTCGGGGGCGGTGAACGGCTTGACGAGGTAGTCGTCGGCGCGGGCCGCGAGGCCCTCCACGGCGGCCTCCTGCCCGGCCCGCGCGGAGAGCAGCAGCACCGGGATCCGCGACGTGCGCTCGTCGTCCCGCAGTGCCGCGAGCATGGATAGGCCGTCGCGCCGGGGCATCATCACGTCGGAGACGACGATCTCGGGCGGGTCGGCCAGCGCGGCCTGCAGCGCCTCCTCGCCGTCCGCCGCGAGGCGGACCTCGTGCTGCGGTGCGAGCAGCCGCTGCAGGTAGGCGCGCATGTCGGCGTTGTCGTCGGCGACGAGGACCCGACCGCCGGCGGCACCCGTCGCGCTCCTGGCTCCGTCGGCCGGAGCGGCCGGCGGGGCGTCCGCGGACTGCTCGGCGTCGGGCAGCCAGCGCAGCGCCTCGGAGACGAAGGACTCCGCCTCGGCCGAGGGCGGCGGCGGGACGTCCGCGGTGTCGTCCGGGTCCTCGGTGACCTGGTCGGCGGGCAGGTGCGCGCGGCCGAACGGCACGCGCACGGTCATCGTGGTGCCGGCGCCGGTCTCGCTCTCGGCGCTCACCTCGCCCCCGTGCAGCGCGACGAGCTCGCGCACCAGGGCCAGGCCGATGCCGCTGCCCTCCCCCGAGCGGGCCCGACCACCCGCGACGCGGTGGAAGCGCTCGAACAGGCGGGGCAGCTCGTCGGCCGGGATCCCGACGCCGGTGTCGGTGACGTGCAGGACCGCCGCGTCGGCCGCCGCCTCCAGCCGCACCGTCACCCGGCCCTCGACGGTGAACTTCAGCGCGTTGGACAGGAGGTTCAGGACGACCTTCTCCCAGGCGTCCCGGTCGACCAGCACCCGCCGCGGCAGCGGTGGGCAGTCGACGACGTACTCCAGCCCGGCGCGCTCCATCGCCGAACGGAACACCCCGGCGAGCTCCGCGGTCGCGGTGGCGAGGTCGATCGGCACGAAGTGGGCCTCGTGCCGTCCGGCCTGCAGCCGCGAGAAGTCGAGCAGGCTGTTGACCAGGCGTCCGAGGCGCTGGCCGTTGCGGTGCACCACCTCGAGCTCGGCGCGCCAGCGCTCCGGGTCGACCTCGTCGGCCGCCCGCAGGTCCTCGACCGGCCCCATGATCAGCGTCAGCGGCGTGCGGAACTCGTGGCTGACGTTGGAGAAGAAGTCGGTCTTGGCGCGATCGAGCTCGGCGAGCGCCTCGGCGCGGCGGCGCTCGGCCTCGTAGCTGCCGGCCCGCGCGAGACCGGCGGCGACCTGCCCGCCCACCAGCTCCAGGAAGCTCGCCATGCGCTCGTCGAGGGGCCGGTGCGGGTTGGCGCCGACGACGAGGACGCCCGCGGTGGACGACCCCGGCCCGCCCTCGGTGCCCTGGCCGGGCGCGGCGGGCAGGGGCACGAGGACGGCGCGCGCCGGCGGGCGGTCCCACGCACCGGACGGGACGTCCGGCCCGCACCGGCTCGCGAGGTCGTCGACGACGGTCGTGCCGGTGGCCCGGTCCAGCGGCCACGGGCCGGCGCCGGGCTCGATCACCTCGGGGGCCGTGGCCGACCCGCGCACCGCACCGGCGCCGGCGGCCAGTCGGGCGGTGCCGGTCTCCTCGTCGAACAGGTAGACCAGCCCGAAGGGCACGTCGCGATCGTTGGCCGCGAGCACGTGCTCGACCGCGCCGAGCACGTCGGCCTGCGAGCGGGCCGTACCCACGGCCGTCGCCAGGTCCCGCAGTGTCGCCATGCGCCGGTCACCGACGACGCGGTCGGTGCTCTCGGTGACCACGCAGAGCAAGCCGCGCACCGCACCTTCGTCGTCGGCGAGCGGGCTGTAGGAGAACGTGTGGTAGGTCTCCTCGGGGTAGCCGCTGCGCTCGAGGAAGAGCAGGAGGTCCTCGTCCCAGGTGGCGACCCCGGTGTCGAGCACCGAGGCGATCCGCGGCTCGATGTCCGGCCAGATCTCCGACCAGATCACCCGGATCGACTTGCCCAGCGCCCACGGGTGCTTCGACTGCAGGGTGTCGCGCCAGTAGGCGTCGTTGTAGAAGACGGTGAGCTCGGGCCCCCACGCCATCCACATGGCGAAGCGGGAGGTCAGCAGCGTGCGCACGGTGGTGCGCAACGGCGTCGGCCACGTGCCGGGCGGCCCGAGGGGCGTCGCTGCCCAGTCGACCTCGGCCATGTCCGCGCCGACCCGTCCACCACCCGCGAAGAGGGCACCCTCGTCCGCCGCGGACTCCGCGCGCATGTCACCGCCTTCGCGTGCACCTCGGTCGGGATGCGTGGCCGTCGTGGTGAGGCCGCCCTCTCCCCGATACCCCATCATCCCGAGCCGATGTCACGCATGCGGCACCGACCCGTCGGGAAGGTTGCGGCCGTGACAGACGAGAGGGCACACGAGTTCGCGGTGTGGGCCCCCGACCGCACGTCGGTCGGCCTGGTCCTGGACGGCCGTACCGAGGCGATGACCGCGGGCGAGGACGGGTGGTGGACGGTGACGGTGCCCGGCGCGGGCCCGGGCACCGACTACGCCTTCTCCCTCGACGGCGGCGAGCCGCTGCCCGACCCGCGGTCGCGCTGGCAGCCGCACGGGGTGCACGCGCCGTCGCGGCTCGTCGAGGTCGAGCCCTCCCCCGCCGACGCGGTCTGGACCGGGCGGTCCCTGCCCGGGTCGGTGATCTACGAGATGCACGTCGGCACGTTCACCCCCGGCGGGACGTTCGCGTCGGCCGAGGAGCGGCTCGACCACCTCGTGGAGCTCGGCGTCGACTTCGTCGAGGTGCTGCCCGTCAACGCCTTCGACGGCACGCGTGGCTGGGGCTACGACGGCGTGCTCTGGTACGCGGTCACCGAGAACTACGGCGGGCCGGCGGCGTTCCGCCGCTTCGTCGACGCCTGCCACGCCCGCGGACTGGGCGTCGTGCTCGACGTCGTCTACAACCACCTGGGGCCGTCCGGGGCCTACCTCGACCGCTTCGGGCCGTACTTCCTCGGCGAGAACGTGTGGGGGCCCTCGCTCAACCTCGACGGGCCGGGCTCGGACACCGTGCGGGCCTACATCCTCGACAACGTCACGATGTGGCTGCGCGACTACGGCGTCGACGCCCTGCGCCTCGACGCGGTGCACGCCCTGCGCGACGCGCGGGCCACCCACCTGCTCGAGGAGATGGCCCAGCACGTGCAGACGCTCTCGGCGCACCTGCGCCGCCCGTTGACGCTGATCGCGGAGTCCGACCTCAACGACCCGCGATTGATCACGCCGCGCGAGGCGGGCGGCTACGGGCTGGACGCGCAGTGGTGCGACGACATCCACCACGCACTGCACTCCTCGCTCACCGGGGAGACGCAGGGCTACTACGTCGACTTCGGATCCCTCGACGTGCTCGCGGGCGTGCTGCGCCACCCGTTCCACCACGCCGGGACGTGGTCGACGTTCCGCGGGCGCACGCACGGCCGGCCCGTCGACGTGCTCACCATCCCGGGCCACCGGTTCCTGGCCTACCTGCAGGACCACGACCAGGTGGGCAACCGCGCCGCCGGCGACCGGCTCGCCGCGTCGCTCTCGCCCGGGCTGCTGGCGTGCGGGGCCGCGCTGGTGTTGTGCTCGCCCTACACGCCGATGCTGTTCATGGGCGAGGAGTGGGGCGCCCGCACACCGTGGGCGTTCTTCGTGGGCTTCGAGGACCCGGAGCTGCAGGCCGCGGTGCGCGAGGGGCGTCGCTCGGAGTTCGCCGAGCACGGATGGGGCGCCTCCGACGTGCCCGACCCGACGGCCCCGTCGACGTTCGAGGACTCGCGGCTGGACTGGTCGGAGCCCGATCGCGAGCCCCACGCCTGGCTGCTCGCGGTGCACCGGGACCTCATCGCCCTGCGCCGCGCCCACCCCGAGCTCACCGACCCGCACCTCGACCGCGTGCACGTCGACCACGACCCCGGGGCCCGCACGCTCGTCGTGCACCGGGGGACGTTGCGGCTGGCGGTCAACCTCGGCGACGGGCCGGCGACGCTGCCCGTCGCCGCGCGCGAGGTGCTCTGCGCCCCCTCGGGCGTCGAGACCGCCCCCGACACCCTGACCCTCCCGCCGGAGTCCTTTGCGCTGACGCGCGTGTGAGCGCTTTCCCGTGCCTGGGCACGGGAGAGCGCGCACACGCTCGCTAGAGCAAAGGGACGAACGAGACGGGCATGAGCCGTTCGGTCTCGCCGCCGCGGCGCATCCGGACGAGGTCGCCGTGGCGGCCGTGCCCGACGGGGCAGACGAGCACGCCGTCGTCGGTGAGCTGCTCGAGCAGCGCGGCGGGCACCTCGCCCTCGGCCATCGCGGCCACCGAGATCGCGTCGAACGGTGCCCGGTCCGGCGCGCCGAGCCGCCCGTCGCCGCACCGCACCTCGACGTCGTGGCCCGTCGCGGCCAGGGCGTCGCGGGCGGCGGCGGCGAGCGCGGGGTGGTACTCGATCGCCAGCACCTCCCGGGCGCAGCGCGAGAGCACCGCCGCGGCGTAGCCACTGCCGGCGCCCACCTCGAGGACGCGCTCGCGGCCGGTGAGCTCCAGCGCCGCGGCCATCGCGGCGACGATCGCCGGCGCCGAGATCGTCTGGCCGGACGCGATCGGCAGAGGCCCCTGACCGTAGGCTTCCCCGGCGAGGTGCGCGGGCACGAACCGGTGACGCGGTACCACGGCCATCGCCGCCCACACCCGCTCGTCGCCGACCCCTTGGCGGCGCAGCTCGGCGACCATCGCCGCGCGTCGCCGGTCGTGGTCGGTCATGCCCGGATTCGTACCCGATGCCGCGCCCGCAGCACACGGTCCTCAGGGCCGCAGGCGCTCCAGATCCGCGGCGAGCTCCTCAGCCGGCACGGGCAGGACCGTCGGCGGCAGGACCACGGGGCTGCCGAGCCGCCCCGCCTGCGCTCGACCGACGCGTGCCCGCGCCGGGCTCGTGCGGGCCAACACCGCCTCGGGGTCGCGGACCCCGATGACGAGCATCCCGCCGCCGCGCCCGGGCAGGACCTCGATCGTCCCGATCTCCGACCACGGCAGGAAGCCGGCCGCCACCACGGACCCGCCGTCGTCGACGCCGTCGGGTGTCGCCACGAGCAGGGCGCGTCCCTTCACCAGGCGCAGCAGCGCCCGGATCGCGCCGACCCCGAAGAACGCGAGGAGCACGACACCGAGCACGACGTTCCCCGCGCCGCCCGAGACCAGCAGCCACACCCCGGCGGCGACGCCCACCACGCTCATCGCCAGCGTGGCCATCGGGGCGGCGCGGGGCGCGCGGACCTCGATGCGGTCGGGCTCGCGGGAGATCGCCGGGCTCACGCGCACCACCGCTGGTGCTCGGCACGCAGGTCCCGGTCGGCGACGGCGACAAGCCCGGCGGCGCGGGCGCGGGCGAGCGTGCGCGCGGTCGCGTCCTCGTCGGCCACGCCGGACGGCAGCCACACCGCGGCGCCCCCGGCCGCGGCGACCTCGTCGACCACGCCGTCCCAGGCCGCCGGGGCCCGGAAGACGACGACCAGGTCGGGAGGGGGCACGTCGGCGAGCGCCGGCGCGCACAGCCGCCCGAGCGTCTCGACGACGTGGGGGTTCACCAGGTCGACGACCCAGGCCGTGCGGTCGAGCAGGTAGGCCGCGAGCCGGAAGCTGGGGCGGGTGAAGCGGTCGGACACGCCGAGCACCGCCACGCGCTCGACGCGCGTGAGCAGCGCGCCGACCGCGGCGTCGTCCAGCACCCCGGTCCCCACGTGTCTCATCCTCCCGCACGTGCGTGATCTTCTGAGCTATAGCTCAGAAGATCACGCACGTAGCGCCCGGGTTGCGCCCCACCGGGCCGGTGGCGAAGGTCGGCGGGTGGCCACGGTCGACCTGCCCTCACCGCGCACCCGCACCGCGAGCCCGGAGGAGGCGCTCGCCCGCGACCTGGCCGCGCGGGTGGACGGCGAGGTCCGGTTCGACGCCGGCTCCCGGGCCGCCTACGCCGTCGACGCGTCGAACTACCGCCAGGTGCCGATCGGCGTCGTCGTCCCGCGCTCGATCGACGCCGGGGTCGAGGCGCTGGCGGTCTGCCGCGAGCACGACGTCCCGGTGCTCTCGCGCGGCGGCGGGACGAGCCTCGCCGGGCAGTGCTGCAACGCCGCCGTGGTGATCGACTGGTCCAAGTACTGCACCCGCCTGGTCTCGGTCGACGCCGACGCCCGCACCTGCGTCGTCGAGCCCGGGATCAAGCTCGACGACCTCAACGCCGCCCTGCCCGGCCCGCTGATCTACGGCCCGAAGCCCGCCACCCACGTCAGCTGCACGCTCGGCGGGATGATCGGCAACAACTCCTGCGGCTCGACCGCGCAGGTCTTCGGCAAGGTCGCCGACAACGTGCGACGCCTCGAGGTGCTGACCTACGACGGCCTGCGGATGTGGGTCGGGCCGACGTCGGAGGAGGAGTACGCGGCGATCCATGCCGCCGGCGGGCGGCGCGCCGAGATCTACCGGGGCCTGCGGGCGATCGCCTCCGACCACGCCGCCCTGGTCGCCGAGCGCTTCCCCGACATCCCCCGGCGCGTGTCGGGCTACAACCTCGACGACCTGGTGCCGGGCCCGGACGCCGACGGTACCGGGTTCGACCTCGCCCGCGCGCTGGTCGGGTCCGAGTCGACCCTGGTGACGGTGCTGCACGCCGAGCTGGACCTCGTCACCGAGGCCCGGCACACCGCCATGGTGGTGCTCGGCTTCGACGACGTCGTCGCCGCCGCGCGCTGCGTGCCGGCGATCCTGCCGCACGCCCCGCACTTCCTGGAGTCGATCGACCGCGTCATCGTCGAGTTCGAGCGGGCCAAGGGCGTGCACTAGCGCGCGATGGCCGCGATGCCGCCGGGACACAGCTGGCTCATGGTCCAGATCCGCGACGACGACCCCGAGCGGGTCGCGGAGCGCGCGCGGGCGCTGGCCGACGCGCTGGGGGGGACCTGCTCGATCCTCACCGTCACCGACCCCGCCGCGCAGGCCGAGCTCTTCGGCATCCGGGAGTCCGCGCTCGCCGTCTCCGCCCGCGATCCCCGCACAGGGCAGGACAATTACGAGGGCTGGGAGGACGCGGCCCTGCCCACCGACCGTCTCGCGGACTACCTCGCGGAGTGGGTGGCGCTCGTCGAGGAGTACGGCTTCACCGAGGGCACCGCGATCTACGGGCACTTCGGACACGGGTGCATCCACACACGCATCCCGTTCGACCTCGGCTCGGCGGCGGGAATCGCGGCCTACCGGTCGTTCATGGAGCGCTCGGCGGACCTGTGCGTGGAGTACGGCGGGTCGCTGTCGGGCGAGCACGGCGACGGCCAGTCGCGCGGCGAGCTCCTCGAGCGGATGTACGGCCCGGAGCTGGTGGCCGCGTTCGAGTCGGTGAAGGCGCTCTTCGATCCCCGCAACCGGATGAACCCGGGCAAGCTCGTCCGCCCGAACCGCCTCGACGAGCACCTGCACGTCGGCGCCGACTACTCGCCCGCCGACCCGGCGTCGGCGTTCGCCTACCCGTCCGATGACGGCCGTTTCACCCGCGCCGTCGAGCGCTGCATCGGGGTCGGCCGGTGCCGAGCGACCGATGGTGCTGGCGGGATGGTCATGTGCCCCTCGTACCGCGTCACCGGCGAGGAGCACCACTCCACGCGGGGTCGCGCGCGGCTGCTGTGGGAGATGCTGCGCGGCCACGCCGACTCGCCGATCCGCTCCGGCTGGCGCTCGACCGAGGTCCGCGACGCGCTGGACCTGTGCCTGGCGTGCAAGGGCTGCCTGTCCGGCTGCCCGGTCAACGTCGACATGGCCACCTACAAGGCCGAGTTCCTGCACCACCACTATGAGGGTCGGCCGTGGCGCCGCCCGCGCTCGCACCTGTCGATGGGCTGGCTGCCCGCCCTCGCCCGGGTCGCGTCACCGCTCGCGCCGCTGGTCAACCGCCTGACGTCGTCGCGGGCCGCGGGCCTGCTCCAGCGCGCCGGCGGCATCGACGCCCGCCGTGCGATCCCGACGTTCGCCACCCCGCGGTTCGCGCACTGGTACCGCGCCCGCGGGCCCTTCCCGCAGGGCGGCACGGCGACGCGCGGCGAGGTGCTGCTCTGGCCGGACACGTTCACCGAGTTCCTGCACCCCCGCGCGGGCGCCGACGCGGTGCGGGTGCTGGAGGCCGCGGGTTTCACCGTCCGCGTGCCCGACCGGGAGCTCTGCTGCGGGCTGACCTGGGTGACGACGGGCCAGCTCGACGTCGCCGCCCGGGTGCTGGGCCGGACGCTGGACGCGCTCGCCCCGGCCGTGGGCGACGGGATGCCGATCGTCGGCCTCGAGCCCAGCTGCACCGCGGTGTTCACCGACGACGCGCCCAACCTGCTGCCCGGCCCCCGCGCCGACGCGATCGCGGCGGCGACGACGACGCTGGGGCGTCTGCTGGCCGAGCGCGCGCCCGACTGGACCCCGCCGGGGCTGGACGGGCGCGAGGTGATCGTCCAGCAGCACTGCCACCAGCACGCCACCGGCGGCTACGGTGCCGAGACCGCGGTGCTGGAGCGGGCGGGCGCGCGGGTGGAGGTGCTCGACTCGGGGTGCTGCGGGCTGGCCGGCAACTTCGGGTTCGAGCAGGGGCACTACGAGGTGTCGGTGGCCTGCGGCGAGCAGGTGCTGCTGCCCCGTGTGCGTGCCGCCGACGCCGCCACCGCCGTCGTCGCCGACGGCTTCTCCTGCCGCACCCAGATCGACCAGCTCACCGCACGCCGCGGCGACCACCTCGCCTCGCTCCTCGCCGCCGGCCTCCCCGACGACGAGCCCCTCCCCTGGTGACCTACGTGCGTGATCTTCTGAGCTATAGCTCAGAAGATCACGCACGTAGGGCGGCGCGCAGGCGGTCGAGGGCCTCGGCGAGGACGGGGCGGGCCATGGCGAGGTTGAGGCGCACGCCCCCACGGCCGGCCTCGCCGCAGGCGGCGCCGTCGGTCATGACCACGCCCGCCTCGCGGGCGAAGAACGCCGATGGGGGCTCGCCGAGCCCGAGGCCGCGGGCGTCGAGCCACGCCAGGTAGGTGCCGTCGGGCACGATGACGTCGAGACCGGGCAGGTCGGTCCCGGCGAGCAGGGCACGGTTGCCCTCGAGGTAGGCCAGCACCTCGTCGAGCCAGGCGCCGCCCTCCCGGTACGCCGCGGTCGTCGCCAGCACCCCCGGCGTCGCCGTGCCGTGCTCGGCGAGGTAGCCGGTGGCCGCCCAGTGCGCCGCGTCGGCCTCGTTGGACAGGATCACCTGGCCGCACTTGAGCCCCGGGGTGTTCCAGGCCTTCGACGCCGAGGTCGCCGTGACCGTGTGCGCCGCGGCGGCGTCGGACGTGGCCGCGTAGGGCCGGTGCCGGGCGCCGCCGAAGGTCAGCGGTGCGTGGATCTCGTCGGCGAACACACGCGCGCCGTGGCGCTCGACGACCTCGGTCACCTCCGCGAGCTCGGCGTCGGAGAACACGCGGCCGGTCGGGTTGTGGGGATTGGTGAGCACGAGCAGCCCCGCCCCCGCGGCGAACGCCCGGTCGATCGCGTCCAGGTCGAGCACGAACCGCCCGCCCACCCAGGGCATCGGCGTCTGGACGAGCTCCCGGTCGATCATCCCGGGCACGGTGAGGAAGGGCATGTAGGCCGGCGTCGGCAGCACGATCGCGCTGCCCGGGCGGCTGAAGTGCCGGACGGTGGCGGTGAAGGCGGTGAGCACGTCGGGCACGGGGCGCACCCTCGCGGGGTCGGGCGCCCACCCGAACCGCTCGCCCCAGAAGGCCGCGCACGCCGCGGCCATGTCGGCCACCCACGCGTCCGGCAGGTAGCCGAACCGCGAGCCCTCGGCGCACGCCCGCACCGCGTCGGCGACGGCCTCGGCCACCGGGTAGTCCATCTCCGCGACGAACGCGCCGATCAGGCCGTGCCGACCGTCCGGCCCGTGCCACTCCCCCGGGGTCGACCACTTCCACGACCCGCCGGCACGCATGTGCTCGGCGGTGAGGGCGTCGAAGCGGTGGCTCGCCGGACCCGCAGTGGTCACGAGCCGCGTCAACGGCTGTCCTCGCCGATCTTGTGCACGCGCAGCAGGTTGGTCTTGCCGACCGTGCCCGGCGGCGAGCCGGACACGATCACCACCAGTTCGCCCGCGGCGAAGCGCCCGATCTCCAGCAGCGACGCGTCGACCTGGCGGATCATCGCGTCGGTGGTGTCGGCCCACGGCACGAGGAACGTCTCGACGCCCCAGCTGAGCGCGAGCTGGCTGCGCACCTCGGGGATCGGGGTGAACGCCAGCACCGGCAGCCGCGTGTGCAGGCGCGCGAGACGGCGCACCGTGTCGCCGGTGCGCGTGAACGCCACCAGCGCCCGGGCGTTGAGCCGCTCGCCGATGTCGCGGGCCGCGGTGGTGACGACGCCGCGCTGGGTGCGCGGGACGTGCTGGATGGGCGGCACCGACGCCGGCCCGACCTCGACCGCGGCGACGATGCGGGACATCGTCTGGACCGTCTCGATCGGGTAGGAGCCGACGCTGGTCTCCCCCGAGAGCATCACCGCGTCGGCGCCGTCGAGCACCGCGTTGGCGACGTCGGAGGCCTCGGCCCGCGTCGGCCGGAAGTTGTGGATCATCGACTCGAGCATCTGCGTGGCGACGACCACCGGCTTGGCGTTCTCGCGCGCGATCTGCACCGCCCGCTTCTGCACCAGCGGCACGTCCTCGAGCGCGAGCTCGACGCCCAGGTCGCCCCGGGCCACCATGACCGCGTCGAAGGCGAGCACGATCGCCTCGAGCGCGTCGACGGCCTCCGGCTTCTCCAGCTTCGCGATCACCGGGAGCCGCGCGCCGTACTCGTCCATGATCTTGTGGACCAGCTCGGCGTCCGCCGGCGAGCGCACGAACGACAGCGCGATCATGTCGACGCGCAGCCCCAGCGCGAAGCGCAGGTCGGCTTCGTCCTTGTCGCTCATCGCCGGCACGGACACCGCGGTGTGCGGCAGCGAGATGCCCTTGTGGTCGGAGACGCGCCCGCCCTCGAGCACCCGGGCGACGACGTCGCGGCCCTCCACCGCGGTCACCTCGAGGGCGACGTTGCCGTCGTCGACCAGCAGCGACTCCCCGACGCGGCAGTCGTCGGCGAGGCCGGAGTAGGTGGTGGAGACCCGGTCGTGGGTGCCCTCGACGTCCTCGGTGGTGATGCGGACGGTCTCGCCCGTCGCCCAGGTCTGCGGGCCGTCGCGGAACGTCCCCAGGCGGATCTTCGGACCCTGGAGGTCGGCGAGGACACCGACCGCGCGACCCTCGGCGTCGGCCGCCTCGCGAACGAGGCGGTAGACCCGTTCGTGCTCCGCGTGGCTGCCGTGGCTGAAGTTGAGGCGGGCGACGTCCATGCCGGCACGGACGAGGTCGCGGGTGGCCTCGGGTGACGACGTCGCCGGCCCGAGCGTGCACACGATCTTGGCTCGTCGGCTCACCCGGCCATGCTAGGCGGTCCTGCACCGATCCAGCGACGCCGCCGCGAGGCCGATCCACGCTCGGCGCGCGGGACTACGGTGGTCCGATGGCCGCGTCGTCCACCCCCGCCGACCCCGCCGAGGGTCACGAGGACGGCGGCGCGCCCGGGCGGGAGCCGCCACGGGATGTCGGTGACCTGCCCGGAGCGACCGTGCGCCCGCTGCGCCGGTGGGAGGTGCCGGTTGCGCTGGAGATCGCCAGCGGCCTGGCCTGGCGGGTGCTGCTGATCGCGGCGGCGGGCGCGGTCGTGGTCTACGTCATGGGCCTGCTCTCGGCGGTCCTCGTGCCGGTGGTGCTCGCCGTCATCGCGGCGTCCCTGCTGGCTCCCGAGGCCCACGCGCTCTCCCGGCGCTTCCGGGGCGTGCCGCACGCACTGGCGACGGCCCTCGTGCTCGTCGCCGGCATCGCCGTCGTCGGCGGGGTGTTCTACGGCGTCGTGCTCGCGTTCATCTCCGGGCTGCCGGACCTGACCACCCAGCTCACCGCGAGCCTCACCGCCATCCAGGAGTGGCTGCGGACCGGGCCGCTGCGGCTGGGCAACGAGCAGTTCACCGCCATCGGCAACCAGGCGATCGCCTACCTGCAGTCCAGCCAGGCCGCGCTCGCGTCCAGCGCGATCGGCGCCGTGGGCACGGTCGGCGAACTGTTCGCCGAGATGCTGCTGACCCTCTTCACGCTCATCTTCTTCATCTACAACGGCAGGGTCGTCTGGCGCTTCGTGCTCGCGGGCGTGCCGCAGGCCGCCCGCGACCGGGCCGACGTCGCCGGCCGCCGGGCGTTCGCGTCCCTCGTCGGCTACACCCGCGCGACGATCCTCGTCGCGGCCGCCGACGCGATCACCGCCGGCGTCGGGCTGTGGCTCATCGGCGTCCCCCTGGTCGTCCCGCTGGCGGCGCTGATCTTCTTCGGGGCCTTCGTGCCCACGCTGGGCGCCGTGGTGTCCGGCGTCGTCGCGGTCCTCGTCGCGCTGGTCAGCGGCGGGCTCACCGACGCGCTGCTCGTCGTCGCCCTGCTGCTGCTGGTGCAGAACCTCGAGGGCTACATCCTCCAGCCCCTCCTGCTCGGGCGGTCGATCAAGCTGCACCCGCTCGCGGTCGTGCTGCCGATCGCCTGTGGCCTGGTCCTCTACGGCGTCCCCGGCGCGCTGCTGGCGGTGCCGCTGGTGACGGTGGTCGACGCCGGCGTCCGGTCCCTGGTGCGCCCGTCCGACGCGGACCTCGACCCGGCGACCGTCGACCCGCTCGACCCGCACTCCGCCCGCCCGGAGTGGCTGGGCGGCGACGCCTCGCCCTCCCCTCTCCGGGGCCGCCTCGCCGGCCTCATCCGCAGGCGCGACGCCTGACCCGGACGGCGCCGGCTAGCTGGCCGACGTCACCCGGTACACGTCGTAGACGCCCTCGACGTTGCGCACGGCCTTGAGCACGTGGCCCAGGTGCTTGGGGTCGCCCATCTCGAAGGAGAACCGGCTGACCGCGACGCGGTCGCGCGAGGTCGTGACCGACGCGGACAGGATGTTGACCTTCTCGTCCGCGAGGACCTTGGTGATGTCGGAGAGCAGGCGGTGCCGGTCGAGCGCCTCGGCCTGGATGGCGACGAGGAACAGCGCGCTCGACGAGGACGCCCAGTGCACGTTGACCAGGCGGTCGGGCTCGCTGCGCAGGTCGTCGGCGTTGGTGCAGTCGGTGCGGTGCACGCTGACCCCGCCGCCGCGGGTGACGAAGCCGAGGATGCCGTCGCCGGGCACCGGCGTGCAGCACCGGGCCAGCTTGATCCACACGTCGGACGAGTCGGCCGCCTCACCCTCCATGTCGTCGATGACGACACCGACGTCGCCGGTGCCCCTCCGGCGCTGGACGGTCGACGGGGTGGCCCGGTCGGCGAGCTCCTCCTCGTTCTGCTCGACGCCGCCGAGCAGCGCGACGAGGCGCTGGACGACGTGGCGGGCCGACACGTGGTGCTCGCCGACGGCGGCGTAGAGGGCCGAGACGTCCTGGTAGCGCAGCTCGTGGGCCAGCGCCGTCATCGAGTCGGCGGACACGAGGCGCTGCAACGGCAGGCCGGTGCGCCGCGCCTCTCGGGTGATGGCCTCCTTGCCGCCCTCGATCGCCTCCTCGCGGCGCTCCTTGGCGAACCACTGCTTGATCTTCTGCTTGGCCCGCGGGGAGGCGACGAACGCCAGCCAGTCGCGCGACGGCCCGGCGCTCTCGGCCTTCGAGGTGAAGATCTCGACGACCTCGCCGTTCTCGAGCTCGCGCTCGAGGGCGACCAGCCGGCCGTTGACGCGGCTGCCGATGCACTTGTTGCCGACCTCGGTGTGCACCGCGTAGGCGAAGTCGACCGGCGTGGAGCCGCTGGGCAGCGTGATGACGTCGCCCTTGGGCGTGAACACGAAGATCTCGCGGGTGGCGAGGTCGTAGCGCAGGGACTCGAGGAACTCGCCGGGGTCGGCGGCCTCGCGCTGCCAGTCGAGGAGCTGGCGCATCCAGGCCATCTCGTCGAGCTCGAGCGTCCCGTCGCCCGAACCGCCACCCTTCTCGGCGTGCTTGTGGGCGGCCCCGCTGTTCCTGGTCTCCTTGTAGCGCCAGTGCGCCGCGATGCCGTACTCGGCGGTGCGGTGCATCTCGTGGGTGCGGATCTGCACCTCGAGCGGCTGCCCGTCCGGCCCGATCACGGTGGTGTGCAGCGACTGGTAGACCCCGAACCGCGGCTGGGCGATGTAGTCCTTGAACCGCCCGGGCATCGGCTGCCACAGCGCGTGGACCATGCCCATCGCCGCGTAGCAGTCGCGCACGTCCTCGACGAGCACCCGCACGCCCACCAGGTCGTGGATGTCGTCGAAGTCCTTCCCCTTGACGATCATCTTCTGGTAGATCGAGTAGTAGTGCTTCGGTCGACCGAGCACCTCGGCCTTGATCCGCGCCTCGGTGAGCTGGCCGGACACCTCGTCGATCACGGTGCGCAGGTAGGTGTCGCGGCTGGGCGCGCGGTCGGCGACGAGGCGGACGATCTCGTCGTAGCGCTTGGGGTGCAGGATCGCGAACGCGAGGTCCTCGAGCTCCCACTTGACCGTCGACATCCCCAGCCGGTGGGCCAGCGGGGCGAGCACCTCGAGGGTCTCGCGGGCCTTCTTGGCCTGCTTCTCCGGCTTGAGGAAGCGCATCGTGCGCATGTTGTGCAGCCGGTCGGCCAGCTTGATGACGAGCACGCGCGGGTCGCGGGCCATCGCCACGACCATCTTGCGGATCGTCTCGGCCTCCGCGGCCGCGCCGAGCTGGACCTTGTCGAGCTTGGTGACGCCGTCCACCAGGTGGGCCACCTCGGCCCCGAAGTCTGCCGAGAGCTTGTCCAGCGCGTAGTCGGTGTCCTCGACGGTGTCGTGCAGCAGCGCCGCGACCAGCGTCGTGGTGTCCATCCCGAGCTCGCCGAGGATGGTCGCCACGGCCAGCGGGTGTGTGATGTAGGGGTCGCCGCTCTTGCGCATCTGCCCGTCGTGGAAGCGCTCGGCGGTGTCGTAGGCCCGCTGGAGCGTGGCCATGTCGGCCGACGGGTGCAGCTCGCGGTGGACGGCGGCGAGCGGCTCGAGCACCGGCTTGACGACCCCGGAGCGCTGGGCGGTGATGCGCCGCGCGATGCGGGCCCGGACCCGGCGGGTGGCCGACGGCGGACGGGTGGTGCTGACCGGCGGGGTCGGCGAGAGGCCGGCGGCCCGGAGGACCGCGTCCTCGCGCGCGGAGCCGTTGGCGGACGCCTCGGACCCGGCACCCGACGACGAGCCCGGATCGGGCCGGGAGCCCGGCTCCGTGGCGGTCGGCGTGCCGGTGGCGTCGACGTCCTGGCTCACGCGTCGTCCCCTCCCCTCCGGACGAGCCGCGGGCCCGCGCCCGCCGCCGTCCGGAATCCATCCAGCGTATCTCCGCGGGCGCGACGTGTCCGGTCGGTCGGGTCCCGATCGGACGATCGGTCGCCCGCGATCGGTACGCGTGGATGGTGCCCGCACCACGACCTCGTCACACCGGGCCGCGCGACGGGCGGTCCGGCGGCCGGTCGTCCGGAGCCCGGGGAGCGGACGAGCGGTCGCGGCGGCCGGGACGGGTCAGCGCGCGAGCAGGGCGTGGACGCGGTGGTCGTCCAGGCGGGAACGGCCGTCGAGCGCGGGGAGCTCGAGCACGACCGAGACGCCGGCCACCGTCGCCCCCTCGCCCTCGACCAGCGCGCACGCCGCGGCCGCCGTGCCGCCGGTGGCCAGGACGTCGTCGACGAGCAGCGCCCGCGTCCCCGGGTGCAGGACACCGCGAGGCAGCTCGAGCACCGCCGACCCGTACTCGAGGTCGTAGGACTCGCGCGCCGCGACCGCGGGCAGCTTGCCCTCCTTGCGCACCGCGACGACGCCCACGCCCAGCGCGTGCGCGACCGCGGCGCCCAACAGGAACCCGCGGGCCTCGATCCCGACGACGACGTCGGCGCCCTCACCCTCGCGTGCAGGTGCCCCGAGCAGCCGCGTGGTGGCGGCGAGCCCCGGCCCGTCGGCGAGCAGCGCGGTGAGGTCCCAGAAGCGGATCCCGGGCGTCGGGAAGTCGGGGACGTCGCGCAGGAGGCCGGCGACGAGATCGAGGTCGGCGGTGTCCGTGCCGGGCGCGGTCACCGGCGGCGCTTCCCCGACGGCCGCGCGCCCTTGCCGGACGGGCGTGCCCCGGGCCGGGGCGCCGACCGGGCCCCCCGGTCCGCCCCGGCCGCGCGGGCGCCCCCGGTCCGGGCCCCGGCCGTCGCGACCTCGCGGGTGTCGAGGACATCGGTGGCCGGACCGGTGGCCGATACCGCACCGTCCGCCGCGTCCTCGGATCCGCCCGCGGCGCGGCGGGCGGCCTTGGCCCGGCGCGCGGCGACCTTCTCGGCCTGCTGGGCCCACCGCCGGTCGCGCATCGCGAGGTCGGCGACGATCGGCGTCGCGAGCAGCACCGACGACGCGGCCCCGACGACGGTGCCGACGAGCTGGACGAGCGCGAGGTCGCCGAGCACGCCGACCCCGAGCAGCACGACACCGACGACGAACAGCCCCATGAGCGGGAGCGCGGCGATCAGTGACGTGTTGAGCGAGCGCATGAGTGTCTGGTTGACCGCGAGGTTCGCGGCCTCGGCGTACGTGCGCCGCGTCAGCCCGAGCAGCCCGCGGGTGTTCTCGCGGACCTTGTCGAACACGACGACCGTGTCGTAGAGCGAGAACCCGAGGATGGTCAACAGGCCGATCACCGTGGCCGGCGAGACCTCGAAGCCCACGAGCGAGTAGACGCCTGCGGTGATGATGATGTCGTTGGCCAGCGCCACCATCGCCGCGAACGCCATCCGTCGCTCGAAGTAGAACGACAGGTAGATCGTCACGAGCACGAGGAACACCGCGAGCGCGATGAGCGCCTGCTGCGTGATCTCGCCGCCCCAGCTCGCGCTGACCGCACTGTCGGAGATCGCGTTCGGATCCGGCGCGCCCGACGCACCGAGTGGCTGGAACCGTTCGAACAGCGCCTCGCGCAGCGTGACGACCTGCCCGATGTCGAGGCTCTCGGAGCGGATGAGCACCGTGGCGGTGTCGCCCTGGCCCGCGGTCTGCACCGAGGTGGGCGGGAAGCCCAGCGCGTCGGTGTAGGTCTGCTCGACCTCCTGGGTCGCGATCGGCCCGGTGGCCCCGGTGGCCGGCATCTGGACGCTCGTGCCGCCCTCGAAGTCGATGCCGAAGTTGAAGCCCCGGATGATCATCGACAGGACGCAGATGACGATCGCGGCGCCGAAGATCGCGTACCAGGTCCGCTTCCGGCCGACGATGTCCAGGCCGCCGTTGCCGCGGTAGAGCATCTCGAGCCGGCTGCGCTTCGCCGGTCGACGGCGGTCGGTGGAATCGTCGTCGGTGTGGTCGTCCGTCGGGTCGTCCCGGACCTCGTCCGCGGGCGCGTCCACGGACTCGTCGGCGGGACGGTCGTCATCGAGGACGTCCTCGTCGAGACGGTCGTCCGCGGGCCGGTCGTCCCGGTCCTGCGCGCGGCGCCGGCCGGTGGGGCGGGTCATCGCGCACCCCCGCGTCCGGCGCGACCACGGGCCGACCCGGTGCCGCTGCCCGTGCCGGTGCCCGCACCCCTGCCCGTGCCGTTGCCCGCACCGGCGGGCGCCGGACGGCGTCCCCCGGGACGCGGCGGGCCGGGCGCGCCCGGGCGACGCCCGTGGCGCACCGCCTCGCCGAGGCCCGACCACGCCGGGCTGGAGAACAGGCGGGAGTTGGACGCCAGCGCCAGGAGCGGGTGGGTCACGAGGAACACCACGATGAGGTCGAGGACGGTGGACATGCCCAGGGTGAAGGCGAAGCCCTTGACCTGGCCGACGGCGAGCACGTAGAGCACGACCGCGGCGAGGAAGCTCACGGCGTCCGCGGACAGGATCGTCCGCCGTGCTCGCAACCACCCGCGGGGCACCGCCGAACGGAAGCTGCGGCCCTCGCGGACCTCGTCCTTGATCCGTTCGAAGAAGACGACGAAGGAGTCCGCCGTGATGCCGATCGCGACGATGAACCCCGCGACCCCGGCGAGGTCGAGCGTGAACCCGATGCCGCGTCCGAGCAGGACGAGCACGGCGTAGACGACCAGCCCGGACAGGATCAGCGACAGGATCGTCAGCACGCCGAGGGCGCGGTAGTAGAACAGCGAGTAGGCGAACACCAGGATCAGGCCGACGACGCCGGCGATGAGCCCGGCCTGCAGCGAGGCCAGCCCCAGCGTCGCCGACACGGTCTGTGCCTCGGAGACGTCGAACGACAGCGGCAGGGAGCCGTAGCGCAGGATGTTGGCGAAGTCGGTGGCCGACTCCTGGTTGAAGTTGCCGGAGATCTGGGCCTGGCCGTCCAGCAGGGGCTGCACGATGCGCAGCGCCGACACCACCTGCGAGTCGAGCACGACCGCGTTCAGGTTGTTGACGTTCGCGCTGGTGTAGTCGGCCCAGGTGCTCGCGGCCTCGCTCTTGAACGCCAGGTTGATGACCCAGCCGACGCCCTGCGGGTTGGGGTTCGGGGTGGCGCTGGCGACGTCGGTGCCCGAGAGGATCGCCGGACCCAGGAGGTACTTCTCGGTGCCCTCGCGGTTGCAGGTGACCAACGGCCGGGTCGGGTCGTCGTAGCCGCGCAGCGGATCCTCGACGGAGCAGTCCAGGGCCAGCGCGGCCTGCTCCTGCACCGCCGGGTCCTCGCTCTGGCGCAGCGCCTTGGCCTCGGCGATGGCCTGGGCCTGCCGGGGGTCGGCGGACGTGCCCGGGTCGCCCGGTGGCGGCGCCGGCACGGGCGGCTGGGCCGGCTGCCCGGCCTCGGACGCGGCGATCGGTGTGCTCTGGCCCGCCGGTGACTGGCCGGGCGTCCCGGCCCCCGTCCCCCCGCCCGGGGCCGGCGCGGTGGCCCCTGGCTGGCCCGGCGCGCCCGGCTGGGGGCCGGCCGGGATCGGGCCGCCGATGACCGGGCGGAAGAACAACCGGGCGGTCTGCCCGAGCGAGCGCGCCTGGTCGCCCTCCTCGCCGGGCACGGTGATGACGAGGTTGGAGCCGTCCTGCACGACCTCGGCTCCGCTGACGCCGAGCCCGTTGACGCGCTGGTCGATGATCTGCCGCGCGAGATCGAGCTGGTCGGGCGTCGGCGCCGCACCCGTCTCCGTGCGCGCCGTGAGCGTCACCCGCGTGCCGCCCTGCAGGTCGATGCCGAGCTTCGGCGTCGGCGACCCGTCCCCGGTGAAGAACACCAGCCCGTACAGCGTCGCCACGATCACCACGAAGGCGGCGAGGTAGCGCCCTGGCCGGAAGCGGACGGTCGGAGGGGCCACGCTGCGTTGCTCCAGTTGCTCGGGTGGGTCAGCCGGGGAGGGGCTCGTCGCGAGGGTAGGCGCCGGGCCCGACGGCCCCGGCGGCGCCCTGCCCCGGGAACGTCAGGACGAGCGCGGGCGGGACACGGTGTCCTTCGTGTCCGCCGTGGCGTCCTTCGTCGTGTCCGTGGCGTCCGTCGTGTTCGTCGCCGGGGCCTCGACGCCCGGCGTCGAGGCGGTGGGCACCGAGGACCCGGGCACCACGTCGTCGTCGACCTCCTCGACGGCGTCCTCGGCCACCAGCTTCTCGCGCACCGCGGCGCGAAGCCACGTCGTGACGACGTCCGGGGCGATCTCGAGGTCGATGGTGCGCTCGTCGTCGACGTCGACCACCGTGCCGCTGATGCCCGACGTCATGACGACGACGTCGCCGACGTGGAGGCTGTTCTGCAGGTCCTTCTGCTGGTTCTCCTGCTTCTTGCGCTGCCGGCTGGACATGAACACCAGACCGATCATGAACAGGATGAGCAGGGGGAAGATCAGGTCCATCGTTCTCCGATCACCGAGCGGGCGCGGCGCTGGTGCGTCCCGCGTGTGTCCGTTTCCGAGTCTGCCAGCTCAGCCGAACAGGGTCCCCTGGCCCCGGCCGTCGCCCGCGTCCGGCCCCGCCGGCGGCGGTTCCTCGCCGAGGTGGCGCCAGGCCGCGGCGGTGGCGACGCGTCCCCGCGGCGTGCGGGCGAGCATCCCCGCGCGCACGAGGTAGGGCTCACACACCTCCTCGACCGTGCCGGGCTCCTCCCCCACCGCGACGGCCAGCGTGGACACCCCCACCGGCCCACCGCCGAAGGAGCGCACGAGGGCGGCGAGCACGGCGCGGTCGAGCCGGTCGAGTCCGAGCTCGTCGACGTCGTAGACCGCCAGCGCCGCCCGGGCGACCTCGCGCGTGACGGTGCCGTCGGCGCGGACCTCGGCGTAGTCGCGCACCCGGCGCAGCAGGCGGTTGGCGATGCGCGGCGTGCCGCGGGACCGGCGGGCGATCTCGCGCGCGCCGTCGGGGCGCAGCACGACGTCGAGGATGCGGGCGCTGCGGGTGAGCACCTGCTCGAGGTCGGACGGCTCGTAGAACTCCATGTGCCCGGTGAACCCGAAGCGGTCGCGCAGCGGGCCCGTGAGCGCGCCCGCCCGCGTGGTCGCCCCGACCAGCGTGAACGGCGCGACGTCCAGCGGGATCGACGTCGCGCCCGGGCCCTTGCCGACCACGACGTCGACCCGGAAGTCCTCCATCGCCAGGTAGAGCATCTCCTCGGCCGGGCGGGCCGTGCGGTGGATCTCGTCGATGAACAGCACGTCGCCCTCGACGAGGTTCGACAGCATCGCCGCGAGGTCTCCCGCGCGCTCCAGCGCCGGCCCCGAGGTGATGCGCACGGCGCTGCCCAGCTCCGCCCCGATGATCATGGCCAGGCTGGTCTTGCCCAGGCCGGGCGGCCCGGAGAGCAGGACGTGGTCCGGCGGGCGGCCGCGGCGCAGCGCGCCCTGGAGCACCAGGTCGAGCTGCTCGCGCACCCGGGGCTGGCCGATGAACTCGTCCAGGCGCGCGGGGCGCAGCCTGTTCTCGAGGTCGCCCTCGCCGTCCTCGGCCGTGGCGTCCAGGGCGCGCTGGAGGCTGTTCTCCAGGTCGTGCTCGCTCATCGCGACGGCCCGAGACGGGTGAGGGCGGCGCGCAGCACGGCCGACGAGTCGGAGGGCCCGCCGGCACCGAGCACCTCGTCGACGGCCTTCTCCGCCGGCCTGGCCGCGAAACCGAGACCGACCAGCGCCTCGACCACCTGGTCGCGCAGCGTGCCCGCGGCGACCGGCGAGGCGGGCGGCTCGCCGGCGCCGGCGTCGCCGGGCGCGGCGGGGGCCACCTTGTCGCGCAGCTCGACCACCAGCCGCTCGGCGCCCTTGCGCCCGATGCCCGGCACGCTCATCAGCGTCGTGAGGTTGCCGTCGGCGAGCGCGGTCGACAGCGCCTGGGGGTCGAGCACCGCCAGCGTGGCGAGCGCGAGCCGCGGACCGACGCCGGAGACCGTCTGGAGCAGGCCGAACAGCTCGCGCTCGGCCGCGTCGGCGAAACCGAAGAGCGTCAGCGAGTCCTCGCGGACGACCAGGGCGGTGTCGAGCCGGGCGGCCTGCCCCCGGCGCAGGCGCGCGAGCGTGGACGGTGTGGCCTGCACCGCCAGGCCGACCCCGCCGACCTCGACCACCGCGTGGTCGAGCCCGACCGACAGGACCTCACCCCGCACCGACGAGATCACCGCACGTCCCTCCCGACCCCGCTCGCGAACACGCGTTCGAAGGCTACCGGCCACCCCCGACGCTCCCGGGGACCGCCGCGCGCGCCCTCACCGCGCCAGGAACTCCGCGAGCACCGGGGCCAGCACCGTCGGGGCGACGACGTGCCCCTGCCCGGGCAGGGTGCGCCGCCGCGCCCCCGGCACGGCCGCGGCCAGGGCGCCGACCGTCGCCGCCATCCAGGCGGGGCTCGCGCCGCCGTCGACGGCGAGCAGCGGTGCCGCGAGGCCCGCGAGCCGGTCGATCGGCAGCGGGTCGCGGCAGATCAGCGCCACATCGTGCGGCAGCGCCACCGCCAGCGCCGCAGTCCGCGGCCAGAAGGGCGTCACGCGCAGGCGCTCGACCGGCGCAGGCGCGGCCGCCGGGAAGCCCTCGAGGAAGGCCGCCGCGGCGCCGTCGGTGCTCCCGGCGCGCAGGGCGGTCATCGTGGCGTCGGCGAGGGCGCAGCGGGGGCCGGGGCTCTCGTCGTCGCGGCGCCACGGCGGCTCGTGGGCGACGATCCGCGCCGCGGGCACGCCCCGCAGCGCCGCCTCGACGACGAGCACGGCGCCCGCCGAGTGCCCGTAGTGCGCCGGGGTGCCGCCGGCGTACGCGCAGACCGCGGCGAGGTCGGCGACCTCGGTCGCGACCAGCGCGTCCCCGTCGGGGCCCAGGGGATCGCGCGCCGGGTCGGGCGCGCCGCCGCTGTCCCCGCGGCCGCGCCGGTCCCAGAGGTGCACGGTCGCCCGGTCGGCCAGGGCCTGCGCGAGCAGCCGCATGCTCGCCCGGTCCTGCAGCGCGCCCGGCGTGAGGACCAGCGGCGCGCCCTCGCCGAGGGTCTCGACGGCGAGGCGCGTGCCGTCGGCGGAGACGACGTGGGTGGTGCTCACCGCGCCCGGCGGGCCGCGGCGAGGCGGGCGCGGTGGTGCTTCGCGACCTCGGCGGCCCGCACCTCCGCCTCGGCCATGCGCGCGAGCATCGGCGCGCGCCAGCAGTGGCAGACGGCGAGCGCGAGGGCGTCGGCGGCGTCGGCGGGTCGCGGGGCGGCGCCGAGCGAGAGCACCCGGGTGACCATCGCCGTCACCTGCTCCTTGCCCGCCCGCCCCGAGCCGGTGACCGCGGCCTTGACCTCGCTGGGCGTGTGGAAGGCGACGGGCAGTCCGGCGCGGCCCGCGACCAGGGCCACGACCCCGCTGACCTGTGCGGTGCCCATGACCGTGCGCACGTTGTGCTGGGCGAACACCCGCTCGACGGCGATGACGTCCGGGCGGTGCTCGGCGATCCATCCCTCGACGGCGTCGGCCACGGCGGCGAGCCGCTGCGCCACCGCCTCCCCGGGCGGGGTGCGCACGACGTCCACGGCCACGGCGTGCACCGCGCGGCCCCCACCGCCCTCGACGACGCCGAGGCCGCAGCGCGTCAGCCCGGGGTCCACGCCCAGCACCCGCATGGCCCCGGACGCTACGGGCCGGGGCGCCGATCACCCGCGCTCGTCCCCGGCTCGGTGTGTCGGCATGCTGGCCCCGCCAGCACCCGGGCACCGACAAGGAGGCCGCCGTGACCCGTCCCCCGAGCGAGGAGCCCCGCCCGCCGTTCCCGCCGTTCGACGAGGAGTCGGCGCGGGCGAAGGTGCTGGCCGCGGAGAACGCCTGGAACACCCGTGACCCGGAGAAGGTCGCGCTCGCGTACACCCTGGACACGGTGTGGCGGAACCGCGACGAGTGGCTCACCGGGCGCGAGGAGGTCGTCGCGTTCCTGACCCGCAAGTGGGAGCGCGAGCGGGACTACGCCCTGCGCAAGGCGCTGTGGACCTACGCCGGGCACCGCATCGCCGTGCGCTTCCAGTACGAGTGCCGCGACGCCGACGGGCAGTGGTGGCGCTGCTACGGCAACGAGAACTGGGAGTTCGCGCCCAACGGGCTGATGGCGCGGCGCGAGGCGAGCATCAACGATCTGCGCATCGAGGAGTCCCAGCGGCGCATCCACGGTCCGCGTCCCGACGGGGACACCAGCGAGATTCCGATCTAGGGGCGCGGCCCCGGGTCGTCGTGGCGGAACGTGACGCTGACCCGGGGCCCGGCGCCGGGCCACTTCGGCACGGTGTGCTGCCACTCGTGCTGGCACCGCCCGCCCATGACCAGCAGGTCGCCGCCCGCGACGGTCAGGCGCGTCGCCGCGCCGCCGCCGAGCGGCCGCAGCCCGAACCGCCGCGGCGCGCCGAGCGAGACGATCGCGACGATCGGCGCCTCGTGGGTGAAGCGGACGCGGTCGCCGTGCCAGGCCACGGAGTCCTGGCCGTCGCGGTAGAAGTTGCACGCGACGCGGTCGAACCGCACGCCGTAGCGTGCGGAGAGCACGGCGGCGACCGCCGGCGCCGGGTCGGGGGCCTCCTCCACCCGCCAGCCGCAGGTCAGTCGCGGCTCGATCACGGTGCTTGCCTCTCTCCTGGCTGGGTCGTACATGCGACGTTGCCGCTGGCCCCACGGCGCCTCCGCGGTGATCGCGTCGAACCACGCGTCCGCGCCGGTGATCCAGGCGGGGGCGAGGTCGACCCACGAGCGGTCGTCCAGCACGATGCGGCGCGGGACGACCGCGGGATCCACAGCAGGGTTCCCGGCGGTGTCGCCTCCGCCGAAGAGCGAGGGTGTCCAGGCCACGGTCATCCCCGCCAGTAGAACACACGTTCGATTCGAGGTGTGAGTGCTTTCCCGTGCCAGGGCGCGGGAGAGCACGCACGGGCCCGGAGGGCAGAGATGACCAGCAAGCACATCGTCGTCAGCGGCCGCGTGCAGGGCGTCAACTTCCGCTCGGCGGCCCAGGACGCCGCGACCGACCTCGGGATCGCCGGGTGGGTGCGGAACCGGGACGACGGCAGCGTGGAGATGCTCGTCGAGGGCGACGACGACGCCGTCGAGCGCATGGTCGGCTGGGCCCGGCAGGGTCCGTCGGCCGCCGAGGTGACCGACGTCGACGTCACCGACACCGAGCCGCAGGGGCTGAGCTCGTTCGAGCAGGCGTGACGCCCGCGGTCCCGCCCGCGCAGGTCCGCGCCTTCCGCCTGCGCCGGCAGGGCGTCGTCGACCGCGACGGCGCCGGTCCGGTCGACGTCGCCCGGCGGCTGGTCGGCGTCCAGGCCCAGGTGCCCTCGGCAGCGGCGCAGGCCGTCGCCGCGCGGACGGCGGGCGGCACGGCCGACGACGGCACGGTCGAGGCCGCGCTGGCGGCGGGGACGCTGCTGCGGACGTGGTCGGTGCGCGGCACCCTGCACCTGCTCGCCGCCGACCAGGCCCCCGCCGTGCTGGCCCTGCTCGCCGCGGCGCGCACCTGGGACAAGGGCGCCTGGCAGCGCGAGTTCGCCACCGCCGCCCAGATGAGCGCGCTCGCGGCGGCCGCGGCCGAGGTGCTCGCCGACGCCGTCCTCACCCGCGAGGAGCTCACGTCGGCCCTCGTCGCGCACACCCGCGACGCCGGGCTCGCCGAGGCGCTCGGGTCGGGCTGGGGCGCGCTGCTCAAGCCGCTCGCGTGGCAGGGCCTGCTCTGCCACGGTCCGCCCGCCGGGTCGCGCGTGACCTTCACCAGCCCGGGCGTGCTCGTGCCGGGCTGGCCGGGCCTCCCGGACCCCGACGAGGCCGCCCGCACGGTCGTCCCCGCCTTCCTCGCCGCGCACGGCCCCGCGACCGCCACGGCGTTCGACGCCTGGCTGCTGCGGGGCGGGACACCGAAGGCGCGGCTGCGGCGCTGGTTCGCCGACCTGCGCGACGCCGGCTCGCTCACCGAGGTCACGGTCGACGGCGAGGTCCGGTACGCGCGCACCGTCGACCTCGACGACCTCACCGATCTCGCCGGCGCCTCGCCCCCCGGCCTGCGCCTGCTCGGCCCCTTCGACCCCTACGTGCTCGGCGCAGGCACCGCCGACCCGGACCTCGTGCCCCCGGAGCACCGGCGTGCGGTCAGCCGCGCCGCGGGCTGGATCGCCCCCGTCGTGCTGGACGCCGGGCGCGCCGTGGGCACGTGGAGCGCCGAGGAGGACCGGCTCGTCGTGACCCCGTTCGCCGACCCGGTCCCGTCCGCCGCGCTGGAGGGCGAGCGCGCGGTGTGGAGCCGGGTGCTGGGGCGCCCGCTCACGCTCCCGGCGTGACGCCGGCGCGCCCGTCGCGCACGAGCAGCGTCACCACGAGCCCCGCGTGGTCGGTCGTCGGCAGGCGCCGGATCACGAGCCCGGTCGGCGTCGCCGGCCCGGACACCAGCACGTGGTCGATCGCCGCGAACGGCGGCAGGACGCCGTCGGTCGGCCACGTGCCCCGCAGGCCCGCGCCCAGCGACGCGCCCGCGTCGCGCCACGTCCCGTCGGCGAGGAGGCGGCGCAGCGGGCGGTGGTCGAGGGTGGCGTTGAGGTCGCCGAGCACCAGCCGCGCCGTTCCCCCCGCGGGCGCCGGAGCGGGCAGGTCGGCGATCTCCCGGGCCCAGCCGGCGGGGTCACCGCGGAAGACCGGCGCCTCGGGGTGCGCGACGACGACGTCGACCGGACCCGCGGGCGCGAGCACCCGAGCCGTGACCTGCGAGAACTCGCCCGGTCGCAGCGTCAGCCCCGACGGCACGAGCGGGTGCCTCGACACGATCGCCGTGCCGCCGGCACCCGGACGGGCCGCCGACTCGGTGAACGGGAGCTCCGCGCGCAGCCCGGCCGCGACCAGCCGCTGCTCGGCCTCCGGGGTCACCTCCTGCAGCCCGAGCACGTCGACGCGCTGCTCGCGGACCAGCGCCGTCACCGCCGCCGGGTCGCCGCGTCCGAACTGCAGGTTCACGGTCGCGACGACCACGGGCGCGCGTCCCGGGCCGGGCGCGCCCCCGGGGTCGCGGTCGTCGACCGCCCGCGGCACCACCACCGCGGCGAGCACCAGGCCCGCGACCAGCGCGACGGCCCCCGCCGCCCGCCGCCGCAGCACGAGCGCGACGACGCCCACGGCGAGCGCGAGGGCCGCCGCCACCGGGGTGAGGGCCAGCAGGGCGAAGGCCTCCGGCGGCGCGATCGGCGCCCACCACCAGAACGGCACCCAGAGGGCCGCGACCGCGGCGCCGAGCCACAGCACGCCGCTCACGAGGCGGCGCAGGACGGTCGCCACGCGGCGTCAGGGCGCCAGGCGCTCGAGACGCAACAGCTCGACGCCCGCGGCGTCGGAGAGCCGTCCGGTCTCCTCGTAGCCGGCGCGCCGGTAGAGCCGCAGGTTCTCCTCGCTGCGCGCACCCGTGACCAGCCACGTGACGTCGCCCGTGGCCAGCTCGGCGTGCGCCCGCTCCATCAGTGCCCGGCCGATGCCGTGGCCCTGGACGTCGGGTGCGACCGAGAACCGGGCCAGCTCCGCGCACCCCGAGCCTGTGCCCACCCGCTCGCCCCGCAGCCGCACCGAGCCCACCAGCCGCACCCCCGCCCAGGCGCCGAAGGCGCGCACGTCGGCGCGTTCGAGATCGGCGGCGAGCTCCGCGACGGTCTCGCGCAGCGGCGGGATTCCGGTCGTGCCGTAGCGGCGTCCTTCGGAGAGGTAGGCCGCGTACTGCACGGTCAGCGCCTCCCCGGCGTCGGCCACGGTCAGCGCGGCGACGACGCACGGGGCGGTGGTCACGGCTCTCAGCCGACCTCGGCCATGACCTCGTCGGAGGCGTCGAAGTTGGAGTAGACGTTCTGGACGTCGTCGGAGTCCTCGAGCGCGTCGATGATCCGCAGCACCTTGCGAGCGCCGTCGGCGTCGACCTCGACGTTCATCGACGGCACGAACGACACCTCGGCCGAGTCGTAGTCGATGCCGCCGTCCTGCAGGGCGGTGCGCACGGTCACGAGGTCGCCGGCCTCGCACAGCACCTCGAAGCTCTCGCCGAGGTCGTTGACCTCCTCGGCACCGGCCTCGAGCACGGCGAGCAGCAGGTCGTCCTCGGCGAGGTCGCCCGAGGACTGCTCCTTGGGGACGATGACGACGCCCTTGCGGTTGAACAGGTAGGCGACCGAGCCCGGGTCCGCCATCTGCCCGCCGTTGCGGTTCATGGCCGTGCGGACCTCGCCGGCGGCGCGGTTCTTGTTGTCGGTGAGGCACTCCACGAGCACGGCCACCCCGCCCGGGGCGTAGCCCTCGTAGGTGATCGCCTGGTAGTCGGCCCCGCCGGCCTCGGCGCCCGAGCCGCGCTTGACCGCGCGGTCGATGTTGTCGTTGGGCACCGAGGTCTTCTTCGCCTTCTGGATGGCGTCGTAGAGCGTCGGGTTCGCGGCCGGGTCCCCGCCGCCGGTGCGCGCGGCGACCTCGATGTTCTTGATCAGCTTGGCGAACATCTTGCCGCGCTTGGCGTCGACCACGGCCTTCTTGTGCTTGGTGGTCGCCCACTTGGAGTGGCCGCTCATCGTCACCCGCCCTTCGTCTCGCAGCGGTCCATCCTACCGAGGGCCCTGGCCGCCCGAGGGGACGGTACGGTGCCGTGGAGGCTGAGTCCGGATTCAATACCCAGGGGAGCGGCATGGACGTCACGACGCGCGAGCGCACCCACAGCTGGTCCGACCCGGGGACCCTCGCCGCCGCGGCGACGGAGCGCGACGGCCTGGCGTTCCTGCAGGCGATGGCGGACGGGACGCTGCCGCCCCCGCCGATCATGACCTTGGTCGGCGCCGGCGTGGAGTCGGTCGAGCACGGACGCGTGGTGTTCACCGTCGAGCCGGCCGAGTACCACTACAACCCGATCGGATCGGTGCACGGCGGCATCTACGCCACGCTGCTGGACTCGGCGGCCGGGTGCGCGGTGCACAGCACCCTGGAGGCCGGCGTCGGCTACACCAGCCTCGACCTCTCGGTGAAGTTCCTGCGTCGCCTGACCGCCGACTCCGGGACCAGCCGCGCCACCGGGTACGTCGTGCACGCCGGACGCAGCACCGCGCTTGCCCGTGCCGAGCTCGTCGACGGCGCCGGGCGCCTGGTCGCCGAGGCGACGTCGAGCTGCCTGATCCTGCGCGGCTGAGGCCCGCGAGGCCGACGTCACAGCGGCTGTGGGGGGCTCCGGGGGACCCCCGGGTGGTCCGGATGCCGTCGACGGGAGGCCGCCATGCCCGCGCAGCGCCGCGTGACGCGCACCGTCACCACGGGGGTGACGGTCCTGCTCCTCGGCCTCGGGGCCGCCTGCGGTCAGGGCGGGGCTCCCGCGCCGGCCGGTCTCCCGGACCCGGCGCGGACGGCCTCGGCCGAGCCGGCCGGCGGCGGCCCCGCGCCGGCCGGCGCCGCCACCCAGGGCCTGGTCGAGGCGCCCGTGATCGTGCCGCCCGGGCTGGGCGCGGCGCCGTTCGACACCCCGCGGCGGGCACTCGTGCCCGACGGGTGGTCGGTCGCGGTATGGGCCCGCGTCGACGGCGCGCGCCTGGCGGCGTTCGCGCCCGACGGCGCCCTGCTCGTCTCGCGCCCCGGTGCCGGCGAGGTCGTCCGCCTCGCGCCCGGGCCGAGGGGCCCGACCACGACGACGCTGGTCAGCGGCCTGACCCAGCCCCACGGCCTCGCGTTCTCGGGCAGCACGCTCTACGTCGCCGAGAGCAACGCCGTGCGCTCCTACCCCTACGAGGGCACGACGCTCGGCACGCCCACCGCGGTCGTCGAGGACCTGCCCGACGCCCGCAGCCCCGAGCTGGGCGGCGCCTACGCCCACGCCCTCAAGAGCGTCGCCGTGGGCCCGGACGGCGCGGTCTACGTGTCCGTCGGCTCCACCGGCAACGTCTCCCCGGCCGACCGCGAGGCCACCCCGCAGCGCGCGGCGATCCTGCGCGTGCCACCGGGCGGCGGGCCGGCCGAGCCCTATGCCCGCGGCGTGCGCAACGGCACCGGCCTGGCGATCGCCCCCGACGGCGCGCTGTGGACCGCGGTCAACAACCGCGACGACATCCCCTTCCCCCACGACCGCCCGCCGCGCGCGCCGGAGGTGTCGTTCTACCCGTGGCAGAACGGCGAGCTCGGTGGCCAGCGCACCCTCGTCGGCGGTTTCCAGGCGCCCGACGGCTCCCGCTGGGGCCGGCCGGTGGCCGCGGTCCCCGAGCCCGACGGCGCCGTGTACGTCACCGACGACGGGGCCGGCGCGGTCTACCGGCTCGCACCGTCCGGTCGGTAGGACCCAACCGTTTTGCGGGGCGGTCCGCCGGGCAGGTGGACGGCGTACCGACCCAGCGGAGAGGACCCATGAGCGAGAACGTCACCGTCACCCGGACCGTCGACGCGAGGCCCGACCGGATCTTCGCCCTGCTCGCCACCCCGGCCCGTCACCACGAGTTCGACGGCGCGGGCATGATCCAGGGCGTCGAGGGCAACGCCACGCTCACCGGGGTGGGCGACCAGTTCGTCATGAACATGCGCAACGACGCGCTCGGCGACTACCAGATGCTCAACACCGTCACGAGCTTCGTGCAGGACCGCGAGATCGGCTGGTCGCCGCAGGCGCACCCCCTCGACGGCTACACCGACAAGCTCGGGGACGTCCGGGTCAAGGGCCACACCTGGACCTGGAAGCTCGAGCCCGCGGGCAACGGCACCGAGGTCACCCAGGTCTACGACTGGAGCGGCGTCGAGGACGACCAGTTCCGAGGCTTCTTCCCCTTCGTCACCGAGGAGCAGATGGAGCAGACGATCGACAGGGTGGCCGAGGCGGCCTCCTGAGATCGTCAGCCGTCGGCGCCGGGGGCCGGGCGTGCCCCCGGGCCGGGCGTCGTGCGCATCCGGTCGTCCGCGGCGAGGCGGTGTCCGGCGGCGCACTCCGCCACCAGCTCCACCGGCGCCCCGCAGCCGTCGTGGCGCACCACGACCGGCGGGCCCGCCGGCCCGGCACGGTGGCGGTCGCCCCACGCCATCAGCGACAGCAGGACCGGGCGCAGGTCGTGGCACGCGGCGGTCGGGCGGTACTCGTGGCGCACCCGCCGGCCCGGCTCGCGGTACTCGGCCGTCTCCACCAGCCCGGCCTCGGCGAGCACGGCCAGGCGCCGGGAGAGCACGGTGCGGGCGATCCCGAGGTGGGCGACGAGGTCGTCGAAGCGCCGGACACCGCCCAGGAGATCCCGCACGACGAGCACCGTCCACGGCTCGCCGAGCACGGCCATCGTCCGGGCGATCGAGCAGGTCGCGCTGTCCAGCTCGCGCCAGGACGGGGCGGTGCTCACGCCCGCCTCACGACTCGGCCCGCTGCTTGATGCCGGCCAGCGTGCGTTCGATGCCCTGCTGCCACTCGCGCAGCCGGCCCGCGACGAGGCGCTCCTCCTTGTCGGGCATGCGCTCGATGACCGTGGTGAGGTTCGACGGCCCCGGCCCCATGCGGGCCCGCTGCCGCAGCTCGGTGCCGCCCGCGACCGGTCTGAGCGTGAAGCGCCAGAGCGCGGTGGGGTTCGCGGGGTCCGTGACGGCCCACGCGAACGCGCGCTCCTCGTCGCACTCGACGACCTCCGAGACGGTCTCCCACTCCCCCACCTGCGGGTGGGCGTTGCGGCCGCGGAAGCGGTGGCCGACCGCCGGCGCGTCCCCCTCGGCGGGCCCGTCCGGGGCGGGCAGCCACTGCGCCTCCTGGAGCTCCTCGGAGGTCTCGGCCACGACCGCGATGTCGCTCACCAGCGGCCACACCCGCGCGGGCGGCGCCTCGACGTGGACGGCGGCCTCGGCGGTGGGGCCCTCGGCGTAGCGCACCGGCACTCCCAGGAGCTCGTGACGGGTGGACGCGGAGCCTAGTGCCAGCTGGGTCCGCCCGCGAGACCCAGGACCCACGGGAGCGAATTCCCGGCTACAGGCGCCGGCTACAGGCGGGAGCTCCGCTCACGAAGGGCGGCGAGGGCCTCGACGGTCGCGGTGGTGCGGGCGGGGTCGCCGGTGGTCTGGACCATGAGCGCGAGGTGCTCGAGCCCCGTGGCCGCGGCGGTGGCGGCGACGCGCTCGGCGACGTCGTCGACCGTGCCCACGGGGTGCAGCCGGCAGAGCAGGTCGGTGTAGGCGACGGGATCGCGCAGGGTGCGTTCCGCTCCGTCCGCACGCACGTGCCCCGCCAGCCCCGGCCCGAGCCAGCCGGGCAGGGCGTCGCGCACGGACCGCTGCGCCGCGGCGTGGGTGTCGGCGACGTGCGCGATGCCGACGCCGACGTGCGCCCCCGCCCGCCCGGCGCGCTCGTCCCAGCGCCGCACCATCGCAGCGCGCTCGGTGTCGTCGGCGTGCATCCCGAGCAGCAGCGGTAGGCCGCGGTCGGCGGCGAGGTCCACGGTCGCTCCGCTCGTCGCCGCGACGCGCACGGCCGGCCCGCCGGGCGTCGCCGGCCGCGGCACCACCGCCACCTCGGGGAAGGGCAGCACCGGACCGGGTCCGGCGACCGTCTCGTCGCGCCACGCCCCGAGCAGGGCGTCGAGCTCCTCGGCGAACCCGCGCTCGAAGCGGTCGGCGCCCCCGCCCTGCACCACCAGCTCCCTCCACGGTCCCCCGCGGCCCACCCCGAGAGTGAAGCGACCGGGCGCGAGCTGGTCGAGCAGCGCGGCCTGCTCGGCCAGGGCCACCGGGTGGGTCACGGGCAGGACGCTCACCGCGGTCCCGACGCCGACGCGGTCCGTGCCCGCGAGGAGGTGCCCGGCGAGCGTGACCGCCGAGGGGCAGACGCCGTAGGAGACGAAGTGGTGCTCGGCGAGCCACACATCGTCGAGGCCGAGGCGATCGGCCAGCCGCGCCAGCCGCACCGTCTCGGCGAGCGCCTCGCCGTGGGTACGGCCCGGCCACTGCGGCGAGACGAGGAAGAGCCCGAGGCGCACGCACGCCACCCTGCCCGACGGTGACCGCCTGATCATGCACGCCCGTGCATGACTTAGAGTAATCACCTGTTCCGCGCAGCGTCACGAGAGGGGCTCCGAGTGAAGGTCGCGTTCGTCGGCAAGGGCGGCAGCGGGAAGACCACCTGCGCGTCGCTGTTCGCGCTGCGCGCGGCCGCGACGGGTGCCCCGGTGCTCGCGCTCGACGCCGACATCAACCAGCACCTGGCCGTCGCCCTGGGCGCGAGCGAGGCAGACGCGGCGGCGCTGCCGACGCTGCCGGCGCACCTGGGGCTGATCAAGGAGTGGTTGCGCGGGGACAACCCGCGCTTCACCCCGGAGCAGATGATCAAGACGACGCCGCCCGGGCACGGGTCCCGGCTGCTGCGCGTCGTCGAGGACAACCCGGTGTGGGACGCGACGCTCCGCGAGGTCGTGCCCGGCGTCCGCCTCGGGCTGGCCGGGGCGTTCGACGACGCCGACCTCGGGGTCGCGTGCTTCCACGCGAAGACCGGCGCGGTCGAGCTGCTGCTCAACCACCTGGTCGACGGTCGGGGCGAGTACGTCGTGGTCGACATGACCGCGGGCGCCGACGCGTTCGCCTCGGGGCTGTTCACCCGCTTCGACCTCACGTTCCTGGTCTGCGAGCCCACCCAGCGCTCGGTCGGCGTGTACCGCCAGTACGCCGGCTACGCCCGCGACTTCGGCGTGCGGCTGGCAGTGGTCGGCAACAAGGTGTCCGACGCCGACGACGCGGCCTACCTGCGCGACGAGGTCGGCGACGACCTCGTGGGCGTGCTCGGACGCTCGGCCCACGTCCGCGCCGGCGACCGGGGCGCCTCGCGTGACGTCGCCGGGCTCGAGGAGGCCAACGTCGCCGCGCTCGACGATCTGCGCGCGGCGGTCGACGCCGTCGAGAAGGACTGGGTGCGCTACCAGGCCGACGCCGTCGCGATGCACCGCCGCAACGCCGACGCCTGGGCGGGCCCTGCGCTCGCCGCGCAGATCGACCCGGACTTCGTCCCGGGCCGCGAGACCGTCACCCTCTGAGCACCTCCCGTCGGGCGATTGCCCCGGTCCCCGGCCGTGATCTTGGCTCGGGGTGCCGGATAACTGAGCCGACGGAGGTCACCGTGTCCCTGGACGTCTCGCCCGACCTGCTCGACAGCGCCGCCCGCGGGGAGGTCACCGACGCCGAGTTCGTCGACTGCGTGCGAACCTCGCTGCCCTACGCCTGGACCGTCATCTCCTCGGTGGTCGCGGACCTCGAGCTCTCCGACGGCGAGCTCGCCGACCACGAGGTCCCGCCGCCCAGCGAGGCCGAGCGGGGCCAGCTGCTGCGCGCGCTCGCCTCGGACGCCATCCGCGGCGGGCTCGAGCGCCACTTCGGCGTGCGTCTCGCGTTCCAGAACTGCCACCGCGTCGCCGCCTTCCGGCCGGAGGCGGTCGGCGGCGTGACGTACCGGGAGTTCACCTCGCCCCGCGGGCAGCTGCTCAACCAGAGCCCCGAGCTACGCGACTGCTAGCTCGTCAGGCCCAGCACGGTGTCGCGGACCCGGCGGAGGAAGAGGTCGTGCAGGCGGGCGTCGCCGGTCTGCTCCGGGTGGAACGCCGTCGCCATCACCGCACCCTGGCGCACGGCGACGACCTTGCCCGACGCCGGGCCGGGCACCGATCCGGGCACGCGGGCGAGCACCTCGACGCCGCGGCCCACCGACTCCACCCACGGCGCGCGGATGAACACCGCGCGCACCGGGCCGCCCGCGATCCCGGTCACGGCGAGGTCGGCCTCGAACGACTGCACCTGCCGTCCGAAGGCGTTGCGGCGCACGGTGATGTCGAGGGCGCCGAGCTGGTGCTGGTCGGGGCGCCCGTCCACGGCCTCGCGGGCGAGCAGGATCATGCCCGCGCACGAGCCGAACGCCGGCATCCCGGCGCGCAGGCGCTCGCGCAGCGGCTCGAGCAGGTCGAACGCCTCGAGCAGCTTCGACAGCGTCGTCGACTCCCCGCCCGGCAGCACGAGCCCGGCGACCTCGTCCAGCTCGGCGGGCCGGCGCACCGGCCGCGCGTCGGCGCCGCAGGCGCGCAGGGCGTCGAGGTGCTCGGGGACGTTGCCCTGCAGGGCCAGGACGCCGACGGGGGGACTCACACCACCAGTGTAGGAACGTCGGCCCGTCGCCGATCCCGATGGACGTCGACTGGACGTCGACGACGCCCGCAGGACGTGGAGGTCAGGCGCCGGCGGGCTCCGGTGCCGGCGTCGGCCTGCTCGTCCCGGGTCTGGGCGCGATGGTCGACGGGGACGTGCTGGGCGAGCCCGTCGCGGTGTGGGGCGGTGAGCGCCCAGCTCCGGACCGGACTTCACGCAGCAGATCCGCCGACGCGGGGTCGCGCGCCGTGCTCGCGCCAGTCGAGGTCGTCCTGCCGGTCGACGTGCTGGTCGGTGGGTTCGCGGTCGGCGGTGTCGCACAGCTCGGCGAGCTGGGCGTCGGCCACCCGCGCCACCAGCCGACGCACCGTCTCCCGCAACTGCGCCGGCGTACGCTCCCGCCCCGGCCGCGACCACAATGCCGCATCCACCTCCCGCGCCGAGCCCGGCGAGCACTGCTCGGTCTGCTCGATCACCACCCGCACATGCGACAACGACACCCGCCCCGCCTCCAA
>NZ_QEKW01000030.1:0-15942 GCF_003096675.1 Actinomycetospora cinnamomea
ACGGGCGGCCAGCAGGCCCACCAACCGCTCGAGGCGGTTCATACACCGGACCGGCCCGCCGGTCACGGTCTAGATCCCGCCGACCGGAGCCCCCGCACCCCGACCGACCACCAACCCACGCCTCCGGGCATCGGGCGCAGCCCGGCTAGCTATCGAGATAGCAGCGGGCGAAGCTGAGAACTTTCGGTGCCCCGGGGGAACGTTCCCTCCGAACGGAGGAGTGACCGATCCAACTGGCGCTGGTCGAAAGCGCACTCGGTACGTTCCGCCGCGGAAGACGACGACCGGGGGGTCACATGTGGCGGTCCATAGGGGGAGACTCCACCGAGGAGGGGCCGGGGGCCGACACCATCGACCTGGCTCATGCGGGTGAAGGAGCGTTCGGCAAGACCAGCCGCGATGCGGAATCTCCCGTCGTCGGTCGCGCCCCAGCCCGGCAGGTGCTGCTGGAGGCGCTGGATTCCGCGGCTGGCGGACGGACGGCGGCAGTCTCGCTGGTCGGTGAGGCCGGCTCGGGAAAGACGTTGCTGGTGGAGTGGCTCCTCGCCCAGGCGTCTGATCGTGGCTTCTGTCTTGTCACGGCCAGGCCCGTCGAGGGCGAGTCCGACCTCCCTCTTGCTGTCATGCTCGACGTCCTCCGACCGCTGCGCCCTTGGGTGTCATGCCTGGCCTCGGAACACCGCAATGTCCTCGACGCCGCCGGCGGCGGTTGGGGCGAGGCTTCGACCGACCGGCTCCTGCTCGCCGCCGCCACCCTGGCGTTGTTGGCCGCCGCAGCTGAGGACGAACCCGTGCTGCTCGTCATCGACGATGCGCACTGGACGGACCCGCCATCCGCTCGGGCTCTGGCCTTCGCTATCCGCCGCCTGCTCGCCGACCGTGTTGCCGTGGTCATGTGTCGGCGCAACACGGAACCGGAACGGATCGACGGGCCGTGGAGGGTCGTCTCGCTCGAGGGGCTGGAAGAGGACGAGGTCGCCGCCCTCCTGGCCGAGGTCTCGGGCATGCGACCTGCCGCCTCCGTCGTTGCCCGCGTGCGGGAGGAGACCTCCGGCAACCCGCTCGCGGTCAACCATCTGGCCCGTCGCTTGAGTGCAGAGGCGCTGACCGGGCAGGCCCCGCTACCGCTGACCCTCCCACTCGAGGGGGTGGCGCACCGCTCTTTCGCGGGCCTCGTCCGGGCCCTCCCCGAGCGAGCTCGCTCGGCGCTCGCCGTCGTGGCGGCTGCCGGCTCAGCGGCCGGCGAGCTTGCTCCCGCCGCGCTAGCTCGACAGCATCGGGACCTGACCGATCTGCTGCCCGCCGAGGAGGCCGGACTGGTACGGGCTTCGTCGGGTGCCTTGGAGTTCGTGCACCCGCTCTACCGCGCGGCGGCTCTCGAGGTGGCCGGCCCGGCCGAGGTTCGTCAAGCCCATGGCGCCCTGGCAGAGGCTGCGGCGGGCCGCGACCTGCAGCGGCATGCATGGCATCGCGGGTTGTCAGTCTTGGGCACCGACGAGGACGCGGCCAGTGCACTCGAGGAGGCGGCCGTGGCCTCCGACCGGCGCGTCGGTGCTGCCGCCGGGGTCGGGTTGCGGACCCTGGCCGTCGCCCTCAGCCCGTCGGGTTCGGCGCGGGACCGGCGGCGGCTGGAGGGGGCTCGCGCTCTCGTCGCCGCTGGCCACCACGCCGAAGCGCGCGCCCATCTCGAGGCCCTGCTCGACCGCGAGGGGCTGGAGCCAGCCACCAGGGCCGACGCCTTTCATCACCTGGCTCGGCTCATGCTCTGGGATACCCCATTGGATAGCCAGCCGGTCGCCACCCACATCCCGGACGACCTGCCCCCACGGCAGAAGGCCGCGACGCTCGCCGTCGCCGCCCTGCGGGCTCGCAACTGCGCCGAGCTGCGGCGCTTCGGCGATCTCGCTCGAGCAGCCCACGGCGAACGGGCGTCCCTGTTCACCATCGAAGCGGCCCGCGGCCCGGGCCTTCCGGATGAGGTTCCCAACGACGTGGCGGAGACGCTGCAGCTGCTACCCACCCTGAGCCTTGTGGCTGAGTCTGACCTGGTCGTGGGGGCGCATCGCTCCTCAGTGGTGCGCGACATCGTTGACCGGGTCCGCCGGCTGCTCGCCGTCGCTCACGGCGCCGAGCCAGTGGCCTCCGCCGTGACGCGGGGGCTGGTCGATATGGTCGACGACCTGTGGGGCTCGCCGGTGCAGATGCTGACCTGGACCTCTGCGCTGGACCTCGCCGACGAGCTGCTCACCCTGTGGCTCTCCGCTGCTCGGGCCCGGCCCTCCAGTGTCGCCTACCTCCTCATGGCCCGCACCGAGCTGGCCGGCTGGTCCGGCGACTTTCCGGGTGGAATCAGCGCGGCCGACCGGGCCATTGAGCTCAGCAGGGAGGTTGGCAGCCACGTGCTCACCGGCTGGACCCACGTCTTCGTCTCTCGCATCTATGCGGCGATGGGCGACGAGGAGAGCTGCCGCGCCCACGGCGAAGCGGCTGCTGAGCTGGGAGCGCGGCTGCACGAGCCGGGGCCGGCGGTGTGGGCGGCCCACGCGAAAGGCCAGATGCTTCTCGGCACCGGTCGGGTCGAGGAGGCGGTGGCAGTCCTCCTTCCCATGGCGGAATACGCGCACTCGATCGGTTTCGCCGGCGTCAGGGCAATCTCGCTGCAACCCGACACGATCGAGGCCCTCGTCCGAAGCGGCCGATTCAGCGAGGCCGGCGAGCTGCTGGTGCGGTGGCTCGACGGCATGCCGCCCGACCCCGATCCCTGGCACTGCGCGGTGGCTGCCCGCTGCCGGGTACTTGTGCATGGCGAGGAGCACGTCGACGAGCTCGTGGCGGCTATCGACGACGGGGCCCTGCGCCTCACTCCGCTGGAGGAGGCCCGGGCCCGCCTGGTGGCCGGCACAGCGCTGCGCCGGCGGCGGCGCCCAGGCGCCTCCCGCGACATGCTCGGCGAAGCCGCCTCGACATTCAGCCGGCTTGGTGCGGCGGGCTGGCTTGCCACCGCCGAGGCCGGCCTGCACGAGCGTCGCAGACCGACCGCGGCGACCGGGCCGAGTTTGAGCCACCAAGAGTTGCGAGTCGTGCACGAGATCGTGGCTGGGGCCACGACTCGCGAAGCTGCTGCCCGGCTATTTTGCAGCCCCAAGACGGTCGAGTACCACCTCACGCGGGTGTACGCGAAGCTTGGGGTGCGCTCCCGCGCCGCTCTGGCCGCCCACGTCGCGGCCACCCCCACGCTGGCTGCTTCGGAATCGGTCGTACCCACCCCGCGGCCACCGAGCACTCCAACGGAGGTCGCGCGGACGGCCTAGCGATGCGGGCCGTGCGGCCCAAGCGCTGGCGATGCTAGGGGTTCGCCGGGTACGCGGGTCAATCTCGCCGCCATAACGTCGGTGTCATGAGCGGCGCCGTGCCGCTCTGGACAACGTCATCCCGGGACGTGGTCCAAGGTTGATGCCCCGTCGCGACTCCCGCGATGCGGGCGAGAGAGGCGCTGCTCCCCATGCCGAACCCACTGACGCAGAAGTGCGCTGCTCCTGAGACCCCGGAGCCCGCCCGCCGTCGCGAATCGCAAGCTGGCAAAGTGCTGCCGCTCCTGGGCGTCATCCTCGCAGGAGGGCTGGCTATTTCCGCGTGCGGCCCGACCGACGAATCCGTAATTTCCGGCGGAAATACCACGCCCATCCCGGGCGGCACGCCCCAGATCAACCCCGCTCCGCCGCCCCCATCGGCACCGGCCCGGCAAACCACCACGACGCCCCGGCCCGTCGTCGGCAGCGTCCCCCGAGCGCTCGCTGGCCTGTGGTCCGGCGGCCCGGGCGACGCTTCGGGGTACCTGCTTGCAATCGGCTCCGACGGGACCTATCAGCGTGCCCGCACGAGCACCGGTAGGATTTTCGAGCAAGGCGTGCTGCAAGTAACTCCGCGCGGTTCCTGGACGTTCGTGCCGACCAGCGGCGGACCGCGCCGCACCGGCACTTTCGAATACACCAACGCCAGCGGGATCGAAGTGCTTTCGATGAACGACCCGCGCGAGGGGTACTTCAGCTACGTACGCGCCGATGGTGCGTCCGGGTCTGACGCTGCAAGCGACTCAGGCGACAGTGCCGGTAGCTCGAGCAGCTCCGACGGTGGGTTTGCCGGGCAGATTGACGGCGGTTCCGATCCCGGCCGCTTCGATCCCACTCCTCCGGCCGGTCCCTATACGCCGGGCTGAGCACGCAGTGACCAAACAGTTCACGTCCTAGCGTTACGGCTATCAGTTCCAGGAGCCGGACGAAAAGACTCGTGCTCCCAACACCGGAGATCGAAACGCTCGGCGGTGGCGACCAGGCAGCTGGAGGCTGTAGGACTACGCGCCTTTGGATGCCGCGAATCACATTGCCGCAGTGGTTCCAGTCTTTGACTGATGCCCGACTCAGTGCACGCCCCTGGGGGTCATCTCGGATGCTTGTGCTCATCGTTCTCGGCGCGATCGTAGTTGTCTTGTTGTGCTGGTACCAAAGTCGCTTTGAGAACCCGCCGCCGAATAGCTCGCTAGAACTGCGGTCGACCTCTCAGCCGGTCATAATTGAGGGTAGCTGGACTACCGGGAGTCGGAACGGTGCGCAGATCCTTCAACAGTGCTTTCAATGCCGTGGCCGCAGGCATATTCTGACGTCGCACGAAGTACGGACCTACATGCGCTCGATAAGGTCTCATCAATTGGTAACACCTGGATCGGCGTTCCTTTGTTCTGCTTGCAGTGGCTCGGGATTACAGCCAGGTAGCTGCCATACCTGCGGCTCAACGTATGGGCAATGGTGGTGGTCGGCAGCAAGCACTCAAACATGGCAGTGCCATAATTGTGGAGAGGGCATAGGGTGCTGACCGCCGATTGGGTCTCAGCTGCAGGTACTGTGGCTGGCTTAGTTGTCGCTTGCGCTGCTGGATGGATTTCCCTTAGGGCAATGCAGGCAACTAGGGACCAGGCTAGGTCGGGGCGGTGGGGAGCGGCAGAAGCAAGGGAAGCCAACCGACTCAGTCAAGAGTCTCTGTTGATTGAGGCACAATCCCATCAGAATTCATTCGATCCTGTCTTCGAGGTCACTCGCGTATCGTGTCCGGACGATGTGCATGTCGTTTTTCACGTTCGCTTGATTAGTGGCCATGGCGAGTACTTCGTGAAGGCTGCCCTAGTTGCGCGGGTAACGTTGTTCACGGGCGGTGAACAATGCATCATTGTTGAATACGATGATCAATTCGAGATGAGGTCGGGTGCAGATCTGCTACTCAAGCTGGTTATGCCACCCGGAGCAGACGGTGTTTCAGCGCTGCTCACGTTGTACAGTCAATGGAGAGGTGGGATGTGGCAGCGCTGGACCAGTGAGGCCAGCTGGCCAGCATCCGCTGATGAGCGTCGGTCGCTGCGAGGTAGCTACGGATCATGAGAAGCCCATGCGGTCGCACAACCGGCGCGGGCACACTGACAGCGCGGCAACCGGACCCGCAGCTTGGCGCTAAGGGTTTGCATTAAGCCGCCCAAGGGTTCTGACCTCTGTGAAGCGGAGGGTGCGAACTTACTCACTGTTGGACTATACACTTACCGGAGGCGCCTGGTCTGGCAGCCCCGCCACGGGTACGCCGCAGACATTCCCCGTGACCCCCCGAAACGACGTTGCCGGCCGCCTCGGGTTCGCGCATTCCCATCAATCGGTCCGCGCCTGCTGCTGCCCGGCCCATATCCACCAGGTTGGAGCCGGTTCCACGCTTGAGGGGGTTCAACCACTGGTTCACTCGCGTTACGCCTCTCCGCCTCGCTTGCCGGACCCGGGCCGTATGGTGGTGCCGACCCGTCCCGTCGTTGTCAGGGCTGCTTCCCGCCCGTTGCTGCACCTCCAGCCACGGACTGCCCTCAGCTACACCGACCTGCTGCGACAGACCGGCGGTGGGTCCTTGCACCCCACCTGCACACATGGCGCCTCGCGGCCCACGGCGACGACGTGGAACAGATCCATGACGGTGACCGCGTCGGGCAGCGCCTCGACCGCGGCGGCCTTGTAGCCGCCGAACCCGTCCATCGCCACGATCTCGACCCGATCCCGGAAGCTCTGCTCGCGGGCGGCCAGCCAGCCGGCCATTGCTGCCGCGGAGCGTCCGGGCACCATGTCGAGCAGCCGCGCGGGGCCGTGACCTGCGAGGACCGGGGTGAGGTCGGTGATCACGGTGACGAACCCGTCGGCGTCGGCGCCGGGCACATGGGACCACCGGTGCTCATCGACCCCGAGCACCCGCACCCCGTCCAACCGGGCGGGACCGACGGAGAGCAGCAGCTCGCCGGTGGCGGCGACGGCGATGGCGTTGACGGTGTCCCAGCTGCGTCCGAGTTCGCGGGCCACCGCGGAGACGGTGGCCTTGTCAATCGCCAGCCGCCGCAGGATGTACAGCGCGCAGCGCCGCGTGGTCGACCACCCCGGTCGGGCCAGCCGGCTGCTGTCGTGGCAGAACACCTCGCGGGGGCAGCCGTCGTGGACACAGCGGTAGCGCGGCAGCCGGACCCGCAGCTCGAGGGGATGCCCCACGACCGGCACGTCGCTGACCCGGCGCTCGACGACATCGCGGTAGACCCCGACCACCCCGCAGCCCGGACAGGAACCCGGGCCGTCGGTGAGCAGCTCGCACCACAGCAGCGTCGTCTCCCCGGCGATCGGAGCGTCGGTGATCCGCACCCCGAGCTCGACCGTGCGGACAATCGTGTCGGCCACGATCTGGGCAGGCGCGGACGTAAGCTCCACTGCAGGGCTCCCGGGTGCTGACGGCGCATGGCGTGAGAACCTGCATCGTCATCCGCCCGGGGCCCGCCCTATCGCAGCGACACGACCCCACCTCCTGACCCGGTCACACCTCAGCTGCACTCCATTTCCGGAAGAGCCGGAAGACCCCTGGTCCCGCTCGGGGGCAGCGCGAATAGCGTCCGGGACCGGGCCCTGGCGCGGCGTTCCGCCGATAGGGGGCACGCCGGGGCCGCCCTCACCAACCGGATGATGTTGTGGGGGAGCGGGACCCAACCGGCGGCACTCGCAGAATCGCGACGCATGGGTGAGGCGCCAGGGCCATCCTTCCCAACCTCGGGAACTATTTTCGGCGTCGCTTCTATCTCGTTCCTGCGGGTGGGAGTGTCGAGTTGTCGGGCCGGAGCTAGCCCCCCAGCTGGCGGCCCGGTTGGCCCCGGTGCGCTCTCCTCCCCCGGGAGCGTGCCGGGGCCTCTGCGTGGTCGGCGGGTCACGGAGGCGGTAGAGCAGCCGCAGCTCCTGGGCCGCGATCCAGGCCGAGTGAAGCCCAGGCCCCTGATCAGACCAAAGGTGAAGATCGTGTCGTGATCAGTCCACCACGCTCAATTAACGAAGAGCCTCTTGACCACGCCCGCGGTCGGTCAGCAACACTTGGAACCCCGCCGAGGGTCTCGAGGCACTCCGCGAGCAGCGACAGCCAGTTCCTCGGCTCTAGGTGGAAGCGGCGCTCAACGCCTTCGCGATCACCTTCGTCGACCGTATCGTCTCGACAACCACCAACCGACCATCAACGCCAGATCAGCGCCCATCGGACAGCCCCGACCTCTCCAACGATCATTTCGCCGCGCCGGTTGACGAGGAGCAACAGAGACAGTCCTCACGAAAGATCCGGACTACGGGGTGCACCTGGCGGTGGCTGGCCTAGTGGCGGTGGGTCCGTGACTCCGGCAGGGGGTGGGTGGTGCCGTCGTGGTCGACGTCGTGGTGGTTGACGTCGTGGCAGGGGTGGGGCGAGTCGCCGGATGTCCGTGCTGCGGGCTCGGTGCCGAGGTGGTCCGGGAGGGGGTGGAGGAGCCCGCGGTCTTGTTTGATGGGTGGCCCGCGAGCCCATTCGGCGTGGCTGCGGGCGCGGGGTGGGGTGGGCCGCCGCGGAGTTGGGCGGCGAGTTGGGCGTGGCGCGCTTGGAGGTCGGCGGCGCCGTCCTGGTCACGGATCTCGGGCAGCTGGGCCCCGGCCTGCGAGAGCATGGTCTGCGCCTGGCTCGGTTGGCCAGCGGCGAGGGCGGCGTTGGCCTGGTCGAGCTGGGTGGCGGCCTGCTCGGCCTTCTGCACCGAGGCGGCGTGCTGGGAGAACACAACTTCCGAGATCCCCCACAGCGGGTCCCCGGGGGTGGCGGCGTGGACAGCGAATCCCAGAGCGGCCACCGCGACGACGAGCGCGGCCGCAGCGATCACTAGGGCCAGACCCCTACGTCGCCGCACCGGACTCTGGTCCCGGCCGCTGGCGGCCACCACCTCCGCCGCCTGCTCAAGGTCGACCAGCTCGGGCAGCGGCTGAGCATCGACGTCCTGGCGCCAGGTCCGCAGCACCGCCTCGAGCCGCACCACCTCGTCGGGCTCCAGGTCCAGGTCCAGGTCCGCGTCGCGCTCCGCACCTCCGATCGCGTTGATCAAGGCGTCGTCCGCGCGCACCGCGGCCAGCTCGACCGCATTGTGGTCCGGGTCCTCCTGGGGTGGGCGGGCCCCGAACCGGTGACTAACCATTGAGTTCACCTCCTGCTTGGTCGAGCGCGGCCAGAGTGGCCCGCAGCTTGGCCAGGGCGCGGTGCTGGGCCACCCGCACGGCGCCGGGAGTGGACCCGACCGCATCCGCGGTCTCTTGGGTGGACAGCCCGACCACGACCCGCAGCACGAGCACTTCCCGTTGAGGCGCGGAGAGGACGTTGAGCAACTGACCCATCCGCGCGGACATCATCCCGTTGATCGCTTGCTGCTCCGGCCCGTCGTGCGGGTCGAGTCCCTCGGGCAGCTCCGCAACCGGGTCGCACCGATGCCGCGCCGCGGCCCGGTGGGCGTCGGCAACCTTGTGCCGGGCAATCCCGTACACAAACGTGACAAACGGCCGGTCCTGATCCCGATAGCTGGGCAGCGCCGTCAGCACGGCAAGACACACCTCCTGAGCCACGTCGTCCGCCGCAGCGAATGAGCGTTCCTGGGTACCGACCCGCGCGCGGCAGTAGCGCACGATCAAGGGACGAATAATGGCTAGCACCCGCTCCAATGCTGGCCGATCCCCGCGGCTGGCGGCAGCCGCCAAGTTCCGAAGTTCGTCCCCTCCCAGAGTTGTCGTCTCCGGCGCCGCTGGCGTTACGCCGGACGGCTGAGTTGTTTCCGGCGACCGTCTTGTTTCGATCGATCGAGGTGCATCCGGCGCCCGAGGTGCATCCGGCGCCCGAGGTGCATCCGGCGCCCGAGGTGTATCCGGCCATAGTCTTGTTTCGGGCGAGGGGGGCGCTTGGCGGGCGGTCAACGGGCGCAAGCGCTCGGCCGGGACGGGAGACCACCCCGGGTGGGCCATCGCCGACGGCCGGTGGTGTCCGTCCGGTCCGAGGCCGCTGCCGCCGCTCACGGTGACCGCCCCGATCACCGCACGGTCATGGGGCAGAGAGCGCACAGCAATCCCATCTCGCCGCCCAATCGACCCGGGACGACCCTCACGTGTCTCTCCGTGCGTCGTTCCGGCGGCATTGCTTGACCCGGTGTCATCGATCGTGGCCCCCCTCGGTGACCGCCCTGGTTCGACCGAGGATGTCGGACGCGCCTTCGTAGCCGGGAAGCGGGGCGCGCGCACGGTTGGCTGTCCGGGCAGCGAGCTCTTCCACGACACCATCTCCGAGATCACCGACTCGGTGCTCTCAGCCCCGCCGTCGCCGTGACAGCGCGCCCCGAGGCGGGTGCCCGCGCAACCAGTCGGGCCTTATCTGGCGCGTCGAGGACCGTGGTGGTGCTCATGTGGCCGGCGACGCGCAGCCGACGATCATCCGTGAGAAACGCGTCGACGACGAAGCTCACGTACTCGGCCCACGTCGCGACGAAGGTTAGGTCGTGACCCACAGCTGGTTGGAGGCCTGCAAGTCGCCATCAGCTGCCGGCGTTCCTGCTGCTGGTGGCTCGAGTCGCACCTGCGTCGGGTCGACCGCGACACGATGATCAGTTTCGAGCTCACTCACCAGCGAAGCCAGCGGCAGGCCCGCTCCCCGGCCGACGCCCCAGAGCCCCGTATGACCTAGAAAAGTTCATCTAGTCCAGGCCTTTCACCGGACCGGCTCTGACGCCGGAGTCTGAATGACGAAAGGTGCTCCTGACCTGCGATGATCTGGCTTGCTGAGGACCAAGTCGTCGCGCGGGAGGAGCACCTTTCTGGTGCGGGAGTCTACGGGGCTGTATCCACGTGTTCGCACCGACGGCGCCGGTTCGGGCGTGGTGTCCCATGCCGGTGCGGTGCTGCTGGTCGACACCGTGCGCGCCGCCGGGTTGGACCGGGCGCTCTCGGCGGCACTCGAGCCCTGGCGCAAGCCGACAGCGATCCACGACCCATCGAAGATCCTGCTCGATGTGGCGGTCTCGCTCGCGCTGGGCGGGGACTGTCTGGCCGACGTCGCGGTGCTACGCGCCACCCCCGAGGTCTTCGGGCAGGTCGCGTCGGACCCGACGATCTCCCGGCTGATCAGCTCGCTGGCCGGCGACGCCGACCGGGCGGTGGCCGCGATCGATGCCGCCCGCGCCGCGGCCCGACGCATGGTGTGGCGCCGGGCCGGGGCGGCCGCGCCGGACCACGACGCCGATCATCGGCGTCCGCTGGTCGTCGACGTCGACGCGACCCTGGTGACCGCGCACTCGGAGAAGGAGGCGGCGGGGCCGACGTTCAAGCGCGGCTATGGCCATCATCCGTTGACCGCGTTCGTCGACCACGGCCAGGACGGCACCGGTGAGCCGGTCGGGATGCTGCTGCGCCGCGGCAACGCCGGCTCGAACACCGCCGCCGACCACATCGCCCTCATCCGCTCCGCGCTGCGCCAGCTGCCCGCGGACAACCAGGCGGGCCACCGCTCGGGACGCTCGGTGCTGAGCGGGGGTGCATGATCGGCATGATCTGAGCGACGAGCAGTGGGCCCGGGTGGAGCCGTTGCTGCCGGACACGACACCGCGTCGGGGTGGTCGGTGGGCCGATCATCGGTCGGTGGTCAACGGGGTGTTGTGGCGGACGCGCACCGGGTGTCCGTGGCGGGACCTGCCCGCCTCCTACGGGCACTGGAAGACCGTCTACAACCGGCATCGTCGCTGGTCAGGTGACCGCGCGCGACCCCTCGCCCGCGTCCTCGAGCGCGTTGATCGCCGAACCGAGCCGGGTTAGCACCGACGAGGCAGCGCGGGTGCGGTACGCCGACGTCGTGGCGCGCGAAGCGCTACGCTTGGGGGTCGCCCGAGCTGGAACGGAATCGTGATGATCACCGCTCAATGGTCGTTGCGCTTGGTCGATTCGAAGTGCCAGTTTGTGGGTCAATGGCCGCCGACGACGCAGTGGGCCGCGGCAATCGACGAGGTGCGGTGGTCCGTATTCGGCACGGCGTCGAACAGGCAGGCAGTCAGGCCGACAGGTTCAAGACGGCCACGACGCCGCCAGTGGTGCAGGTGACGTAGCCGGTCCGGCCGTCGGGGGTGACGGCTATCGCGGTCGGGCCTGGTGGTGTGGGCAGGGTGGCGGTGACTCGCATGCTCTGGGCGTCGATGACCGAGACGGTGTTGGCGGTGTTGTTGGCGACGTAGACGAACCGCCCGTCGGGCGCCCAGGTGATTTCCTGGGGGTAGCGACCGACGGGGATGCGCGCTACGAGGGAGTTCGTGTTGGTGTCGATCATGGTGACGGTGTCGGAGTCGTAGTTGACGTTGGCGAGCAGCGTGAGGTTGGCCCCTGGCACCGGACACCGACGGTGTGGGGTCAGTGATCTTGGTGCGCGGCGGTGTGGCGGGCCTCGTAGGCCACCGGGCTGAGCATCTCAATGCTGGAATGACGCCGCTTGGGGTTGTACCAGCACTCTATCCATTCGAATATCGCGTTGGCAAGCTCGGCGCGGGTCGTCCAGCTCCTCGAGTCGAGTAGTTCGAGTTGCATCGTCCCCCAGAACGACTCCATCATCGAGTTGTCGTAGCAGTCCCCGATCGACCCCATCGATCCGAGCAGTCCGGCAGCACGCAAACGTTGCCCGAACGCCCACGACGTGTATTGCGAGCCGTGGTCGGAGTGCAGGATCGTCGAGCCGCTCTCGGGTCGGCGTCGGGTGATGGCCATCCCTAGGGCATCGGTGACCAGGGCGGTGCGCATGTTGTCGTCGATCGACCATCCGATGATTCGTCGCGAGTAGGCGTCGAGGACCGCCGCGCAGTACAGCTTGCCCTCGTCGGTGCCGTGTTCGGTGATGTCGGTGACCCATAAACGATCTGGTGCGTCGACGGTGAACCGGCGGTCGACCAGGTCGGGGTGGGGGTCGGCGGCAGGGTCGCGGACGGTGCAGCCGTGGCGTCGGCGCCGGTAGAGGCCCTGGATGCCGGCCTCGCGCATCAGGCGCGCCACGCGCTTGTGGTTGACCGCCAGGCCCAGGCCGAGGGTCAGCTCGGCGTGGACCCGGGGCCAGCCGTAGGTGCCGCGGGACCCCTCGTGGATCTTCTCGATGTGTTTGGTGAGCAATTCGTTCTCCTGCGCGCGGACAGACTTCGCGCCCGCGAGCCATTCGTAGTAGCCCTGGCGACGGACGTTCAGCACCCGACAGGTCACCGCGACGTCGAAGCCGTCGTCGGCGAGTTCGTGGACCAGCGGGAAGACTACTTTGGGAGGACGTTCTCCCGCGCGAAGTACGCGGCAGCACGCTTGAGAATCTCGTTCTCGACCTCGAGGCGCTTGGCCTTCTTGCGCAGCTCGGCCAGCTCGTCGCGCTCGTCGCTGCTCAACCGAGCCGTGTTCTTGCCCTCGTCAGCATCGGCCTGGGCCATCCAGTTCCGCAGACAGGATTCCGAAATTCCCCAGGTCCTTGGCGATCGCGGCGACCGGCTGCTCGCCCAAGCGAGCAAGGTCCACGGCGCGACGCCGGAACTCCGGCGGGTGAGGGGCAGGCACGAACGACATCCTCCCTGGCGGACCGGGTCCACCTCAGACGAGGTGTCCGGTGCCAGGGGCCAACCTCAGCGGGCGTGAGGGGTGCACCGCGACGCTGTGTGGGCTGCGGTCCACCGGCACCTCGGCGAGCACCTGGTAGGTGGCTGTGGCGATGGCCGTCACCAGCCCGGACTCGTGGTTGGCGGTGTAGGCCTTGGTGCCGTCCGGGGAGAACTCGACCCAGTGCGGGTTGGGCGGGACCGGGATCTCGCGGACCATGATGTTGGTCGCGGTGTCGATCACCGACAGGGAGCCGGAGTCGTGGTTGGGGACCCACAGGAAGCGTCCGTCCCGGGTGACGGCGGCGGCGAAGGGCCGGCTGCGGACCGGGACCGTTGCGGTGATCTCGTTGGTGGTGGTGTCGAGGACGGCGACGGCGGCGATGGTGCGGGCGGTGTCGAAGACACTGATGTAGACGTGCCGCCCGTCTGGAGCGAAGGTGAGGTACTGCGGCGGCCCCGCTTGGATGGGGATGGTCGCGGTGACTTGGTTGATCGAGGTGTCGATCAGGGTGACCACGCGGGCGTCGCGGTTGGCGATGTAGACCAGCCGCCCGTTGGGTGATACTGCGGCGTAGCCGGGGGTGGGGCCGTCCGGGATCGGGGTGCCCAGGGTCGGCACGGGGACACTGCGGTAGATCTGGGTCGGCGGCGGCGCCTCCACGGCCTGGGCTTGGTGGGAGCTGCTGCCCGCAGGTGGGCTGGTGCTCCATGCACCGGTCAGCTCCTGGAAGCCGTACCAGGCCAGCCCGACCAGCAGCGTGAGCACGAGGAGTGTGGCCACCGACCGCAGCGCGCGGCGATGTTGGCCGCGGGCACCGTCGGCGGTGCTCGAGGTACTCGGTGGGGTCTGCTCGGGAGGTTCATCGGCGGCCCTGGCATCGGCGGCCCTGGCCTCGGCGCCCTCCCCGGGACCGCCGTGCCCACCGGGACCACCGCCACTGTCCGGGCGCCGGGGGGTGGAGCCGGGAGGCACGGAGGTCGGGTCGGCGGTCGCAGCATCGGCGGATACCGATCTGGGGCTGGCGGGGTGGACAGGCCCGGTGGTCGTGGGGCCCCCGCCCGGGGATGACGAGGGCACCGCGGACTCGGGCGCGGGCGCCGGGGCGCCGCCGCGCCCGGTGGCGCCGTGCGGCGCGGCCGGCGGTACCGCGGCGGTGGGCAGCACCGGTGGGGCGCCGGTGGAGGCCGTCCTGGTGGGCACGGCGCTCGCCCCATCGAGGGCCTCGGGCAGGCTCGCGAGTGTGGCTGCCCCGAGCGCCACCCCGTACTTGGGGTGGGTGTCGACGAGAGTCGGGCGCCCCAGCTCGGTCGAGACCATCTGCGCGACCAACGGGATCCGCGACGAGCCGCCGACCAGCAGCACCGCGGAAAGCTCGTCGGGGGCGACGTGGGCTGAGCGCAGGGTGCGGCTCAGCGCGGCGATGGTCGATTCGATGGGTGCTCGGACCATGTCCTCGAACACGGCGCGGGTCAGCTCGACGTCGAAGTGCCGGTGCGGCAGGAACACCGGGACCACGGTTTCAATGTCCACGGAGAGGGCCTCTTTGGCCAGGATGCAGTCCTGGCGCAGCCGGGCCATGGCGATGGTGGTCTGGGCGTCGCGGGGATCGAGGTCGTCGAGCGCGCCGCCCGAGGCGTAGTTGACGTAGGCCAGGACGGCTTCGTCGAAGTCCACGCCGCCCAGGTGTTCGATCCCCTCCGGTGTTCCCAGGATCTCCACCCCGCCGTGGCGGGCGCGCAGCACGGTGGCGTCGAAGGTGCCGCCGCCAAGGTCGTAGACCGCGATTGTTTCGCCGTCACGCAGCTCGTGTGAGGTGGCGTAGTGGGCGGCGGCGGCCGCTGGCTCGGTGACCGTCGGCGGGTGGTCCAGCCCCACCAGGGAGGGCACTTCATCGAACAGGGCGCGGCGAAAGGGACCCCAGTTAGCCGGGTGGGTGAGCACCACGCGGTCGGGTTTGGCGCCCTCGGTCTCGGTGACCTTGGTCAGCACGTCCCGCAGCAGGGCGGCCAGCAGCGTCGTCGCCGTGTGCGGGGTGCCGCCCAGCAGCACCGGGGTGGGGTCGCCCAGGCGGCGCTTGATATGCAGGCTCACCTGGTGCGGGCTAGAGACCGCACGCCGCTGCGCCGCGTCGCCGGTCAACAAGAAACCGTCCGGCCGCAGATACGCGACGGCGGGGATGGTCACCGAGTGATCCCCGAGCGTGACCATCTCCGTCTGGTGGTCGCGCACGATCGCGGCAGCAACCGACGTCGTCCCGAGGTCAACACCGAGGCAGTACATCCCCACCCCCTTGAGCGAGTACGGATAGTAGTGCCCCACCCCCAAAAGGGGCCGAGAAACTACGGAGAAGGCTCCATTCCGGTGACACACCCAGTGATCATCTCGATAGGCGCCTGGACGAGGACACAGCATCTGAACGGGGCCCCACGATGAACACAGGGCCTCTGGGACGGCGGCGGCTCCACGGCCGGGGGTTTGATCGGCGCAGCTGCCTGCCCCCGGGCCGGTGCTTCACGCACCGGACAACTCGCTCCGCGGCACCCGCTCGATCTCGCACCGCGCCCGAGGTCGACCTTTGGTCAAAGCTCCGCCGGCCGCGAGACCGTCGTGCGGCCTTCTCGGCTGGCCGAGGTCGCGCTGCCACACCGCGCCCGGCGCTGAGGTCGTGGCGGTCGTCGTGGCGGGTGGCCTACCCGACGGCGGGGCGATCGCCTCGACAGGGCGGGGGCTGGTTTGCGCTTACCCTACGTCGGGCGGGTCCTCGGTGGTTTGCAACCGCCGGTTCACGGTGCGCGCCCGCCACGAGCAGCGCCGAGCCCGACAGAGAGCGGAACACGTCCACGCCCAACAGCTCGGTTTGTCGACCGCAGCGGGATGGGGGACCTCGATCAGCGGGCCTCGGTCGGCTTGCGGGGCTACGACGAACAGACCCCACCCGTGCCGTCGCGGCGCCGACGGG
>NZ_QEKW01000030.1:16042-41360 GCF_003096675.1 Actinomycetospora cinnamomea
CCGCAGCGGGATGGGGGACCTCGATCAGCGGGCCTCGGTCGGCTTGCGGGGCTACGACGAACAGACCCCACCCGTGCCGTCGCGGCGCCGACGGGACGGGCTGCTCGGTCACCAGGAGGAGTTATGGAACTGGCTCCTCCGAGAACCACACATGCACGGGCTTGCCTGCCGCCGCCGACCTGGCTAGTTCCTCGGCGGTACCCGATGCCGCCCGGTGGGTGGGGGTACCGTTCGCGAGACACGCCCTGGTCGGCTAATCCTCACGCAGGCCGAAGGCCGTGACGTCCGCGAGCCGGCGCCGTCCGACTGGGTCGGATCGGATGGAGGCCTCGACCTCGAGGTGTACGAACTGCCCGCCCATCGCGCGGGCTGATCTTCCCTGCAGGTTCTGTGTCGCTGCGAGCCGGTCACAACGGTCGCGGTGCTGGAGGCACACTTGGAATCCGGCGCCTTCCAGGGCTGAGGTCAACGACATCGAGGTGGGGCTGGGCGGGCCGCCCTCGTGCGCTCCGTCCGAGACAACCGTGTCCCCATAGTGGCGTGGGTGGTCGTCACCATCGAAACCGTGCACTTGGACGACGGTCTGCCCGGGGGCCACGAGGGCGTCGTGTACAGCGTGGAACGCGGTGTCGGGCTCATGGGCGACGTCCGCGTCGGGTGTTGCCGAACGGTGCGCGCCCGCCACGAGCAGCGCCGAGCCCGACAGAGAGCGGAACACGTCCACGCCCAACAGCTCGGTTTGTCGATCCGCAGCGGGATGGGGGACCTCGATCAGCGGGCCTCGGTCGGCTTGCGGGGCTACGACGAACAGACCCCACCCGTGCCGTCGCGGCGCCGACGGGACGGGCTGCTCGGTCACCAGGAGGAGTCGCCTGCCCGTCGCCTCGTCGCGGACCTCCCGCACGACATGGTCCAGCGGCCCCAAGAGGCGGGCGGCCCCCCCAATGTCGCCGTTCCGGGCAAGGTCCACGGCCTCGACGAGGGCCCGCGCCTCCGGCGCCGTCGGCGCCCTGTAATGATCCTCGCCCTCGCCCGGGTTGGCGGCCACGAAGTCGCTGACCATCTCCTCCAGATCGACCTCCTGCGGACCTCTCGGCGAGCAGGCCCCAAGAGTCAGGACCACAAGGAACGCGAGGACAAGAGTCGCGGCCAAGGACACCCCCTGACTCAGGGCCCGCACCACATCAACCACCCATCGCCGTCTTCGGTTGATCTCGCCTTGCTCGCGGCACTGGTCTCGAGGGCGCGCGCCGTCGGCGACCTTCCCTGCGTGGTGACGCGACGGCCGCGGACTGGTGACCACCACGGGGGCGAGCATCGTTCCATTTCGCAGCACGAGCGCAGCAGCGACTTCCGCCGACCCGGCACGCGGTCCTGAACGACCGCGCGGCACAGCGACACCACGTGGGACAAGTGCCCCGGCACCACTCCACGGGTGCAGAGCCTCAGCCGACGGTCGTACCAACGAGGAGACTTCGGCTCTCTCGCTGGTCCCCGCTCCATGGCACGTGCCGCCCGTTCTTCCTTGGGACGATGTGAAGGGCGGGCGCGAGCGGTCGGGGCCGTACGCCCCGCCGCGCTCACGGTACTTCAGCGCCCTCGATGACGGGACACACCGCGGCACGATCTTGCGAGGTCACCTCGGCGCATTCACCAACTGCCTCGATCAGGCATCGTCGGAGCGCCGCGAGGTCATCGATCGCCTTGTCGATCTCCCGTACCCGCTCGACCAGGCGTCCCTTCACCGTGGGACACACCGGCCCACCGCGGCGGTGTTCAGCAAGGATGTCGGCGATGTCGTCCAGCTTCAGCCCGAGGACCCGGGCTCGGCGGATGAACCGCAAGGTATCCACCTCGTCCTGGCCGAAGAGCCGATATCCGGCGGCAGTGCGACAGAGGGGAACCACCAAGCCCCTGTCTTCATAGATGCGCATGGCTTTGCGTGACACGCCAGCAGCGGCAGCCGCCTGGCCCGCGGTCAGTCCACTAGGCCCCATCATCGCCGCCCTCGATGGCTCTTCTCGGCCCGTTCGTCGAGTTGACCTGGCCCCTAGGGCCAGCTCTTACCGTCGCGAAGGTGTAACGCCGCCCCCAGGCGCAGCACCATCTGTCGTCGGGGGCGTGCCCGTCGCCCCAGGGCGCCCCCGACGGCCCCGACGGCCCCGACGGCCCCGATTGTTGCAACCGTGAGGGAGCTTCGCCGGTCGGCGTGACAAGCAATGCCTCCAGGCGGAGCTAACACACGTACGAATGGCGTACTCGACGTGCTAGGCAAAGCGACGAGGAGGTCGCGGATGGTCAACCCGCTTTGCGGGGTCGAGCCGGCGGGTGTGCTGTCGGCGGTGGCCGATCCGGACCGCCTGGCCGTGGTGGAGCGCACCGGGCTACAGGGAGGCGCAGACTCGACGTTCGATCGCTTCGCCCGCCTGGCGTCGGCCCTGCTGGGCGCCCCGGTGTCGTTCGTGACGATCGTTGGCTCAGACGGCCAGGACCTGCCCGGTGCGTGGCGCGGGGACGATTCCGGGCACGGGACCCGGCACATGCCGCTCGAGGAATCGTTCTGCCAGTTCTCGGTAGTGACCGGTGAGCGCCTGGTGATCGATGATGCGCGTCGCGACCCGCTCGTGCAGCGGATGGACCCGGTGACGCGCGACGGAGTCGCCGCCTACGCGGGCTACCCGCTGCGGACGCCGGACGGACACGTCCTCGGCTCCCTGTGCGTGATCGACCACCAGCCCCGGGACTGGTCGCAGGAGCAGCTCGCCCTGCTGAAAGAGTTGGCTGACGTCGTCCTACAGGAGGTCGAGCACCGCCACACCCGGCGGGCGCTGGCCGATGCCCACGAGGTTGGTGCCCGCCTGAGCACGGCGCTCGGTGGGGTCGACGACGCCCTGAAGGGCCTCGCGGCGACTGCCGAGCAGCACGACGACCTGCGGGTGCCGCGCTACGCCGACCTGGCACTTGCGCGCCTCCGCGAGGTCCTCGACCTGGCGGCGGGACTCGAGCAGGACGCCCCGCCCCCGCTGCCGGAGGCCGCGGGGTCCGCTACTGTCGACCTGCGCGATGTGGTCGACCGTGCAGTACGCAGCACGCGTCTGATCACGCGGACCGAGAGCCTGGAGGTGGAGCTCGGGACCGCGCCGGCACCGGTACGCGGCGACCCCGTCGAGCTGGAACGCGCGATCGGCCACGCGCTCGTGGCCGCTCTGCACCACGTCAGCGACGGGGGGACGGTGGGCGTGGCGGTGGGACGCCGGGGTTCCCACGCGTCCGAGGTAGGCCTCACGATCTCCTGCCCGAGCAACCGTGTCCCGGCGGCGGAGCTCGCCCGCGTCGTGGCCAGGTTGCGCGCCACATCGGACGGGGAGCAGATGGCGGCGGGAGAGCCGGCGACGATCCGCCTCGTCGGTGGCCGCACCTCGGCGCAGGGCGGTCCCGTGACCGCCACGGCGACCTCCGATGCCCTCGAGGTGGTCGCGGAGTGGCAGGTGGCGGCGTGAGGCGAGCGGGTGACAGCTCCTGGCGCTCGTAGCTCAGGCCACGCCGAGGGCCTTGAGACCCGCGGACACAAGATTCATCGTGCCGTAGACACCCAGGGCGGTCAGCCCGGCACCCCAAACGGTCTTCTCCCAGCCCTGGCGCTGGGCGTCGTTCGCCAGCAGTGCCGGCGCCATCAAGGTCATGATCGTCAGGCCGCGCCAAACCAGGACGTCGCCTCCCGTGGCCCACGCCACGAGCAGCTCGCCCGACCAGGCCAGGATCGCGCCGACGAGGACCATCGTGCTCAGCTTGCGCCGTCCGAAGATCAGCAGCCGGGGCATGAGCAGGTGGACCACGACGGCCCATGTCGCCACGGCCACGACGAGGGTGAACAGCACGTCGAGCCAACGGGGGGCCAGCAGCGCGAGGTAGGCGCCGGTGATGAAGCCCCCGGAGCGCACGCCGACATGGGCGAACACCAGCATCCCGATGAGGACGCTGACGGCCACCCCCACCAGCAGCAGGTCCCGGTCGTAGCCGGCCACTGATGCGAGCACGGGCACCGTCGAAGGTGACAACGGCGCGATGGCCAGCAGGGAGTCGTAGACGAACACCACGACGCCGAGCACGGCCGTGGTGGCCAGCACGGCCAGGACGGTCCGGCCCGGACGCTGGCGGGCCATGTCGTGGGCGAGGATGCCGGGGACCAGGAAACCGATGCCGGCGAGCCCGAAGAGGATCGGGTCGAGAGCCCCCAACCGGCCGGCGACGATCGTCGCCACCATGATGACGCCGAGCCCGACCAGGACCTCGATCTCGAACTTGCGCCGACCGTAGAGGATCGCCCGGCGCGCGAGCACAACGTTGACGACGACGTAGGTCAGGTACGCCCCGACGATCGTGGTGACGATGAACAGCGGCGCCGCGAGGTGCAGGGCGAGGTACGCGGGAACGATGGCCCCGCCCGTGGTCAGCTGGACCCGTTCGTAGAACAGCATGCTGATGACGACACCCACGACGAGGGCAACCCGGACGACCTCCGGCCGGACCAGGTACTCATGCACGGTCGGCGTGCCCTCCGCGACGGGCCGCCTGCCGGCGCAGGCGGATCACCCCGGCGGGCATGCGGGCCGGATCGCGGGACTCCTCGAGCTCGCTGCGCTGCCCCGTACCTCGCAGGTGGTCGAAGTGCTCCAGCAGCAGCTCCGCCTGGTCGGTGTGGATGTTGACCATGCCGAGCAGGACTCCGTCGCGGCCGGGGACCAGCGCGGCGATCTCGGCGAGGATCCGCTCGAGGCTCGGAGAGACGGTCTCGCCGAGCTGGTGGATTCGTTCGCACGGGTAGCCCTCGTTGGTCATGATCCTGGTGACCTGCTCCTCGTAGGCGCCGAAGGTCACGACGTGATCGAGATAGGGCGCGAGGTCGTTCGGCACCATGTGCGCGAACAGCTCGGCCCGCCGGCCGCGGTCGCGGCGGTTGTTGAGGATGCCGATGACGGTGGACCCCGCGGGGAACATCGGCTGGAGCCGCTCGAAGGTCAGCACCACGCTCTCGCGGTCGTTGGCCGCGAACATGGGCACCCAGAGAATCCGCTTGCCGTTGACGTCGTAGGTCCTTAGCCGGACCACGCCGACGTCGGGGACCGACTTCCACATCCCGCGCAGGGCCTCCTGGCGCCGGATCCCGACGAGGCGCGCGATTGTGAGCCCGATCGCCACGTTCTCCTTGAACTGGAGGTAGTCGAAGCCGCGCATGTCCTCGTCGTCGACGATGGCGGGGTCGGCGTAGACGAGGCGGCTGCCGCGCGCCTCGGCGTTGCGCCGGAGCCGGTCGCGGAGGTGCTCGCGGTCCTCGGCGGTGATGAGCACACCATCGCGGGGAATCGTCATCGACAGCGAGTCGGCGATTTCCTCCAGGGTCTCGCCCATCTCCTCCTGGTGGTCCTCGCGGACGTTGGTGATCACCGTAATGTCGGAGCGGACCATGTAGTCCTGCGAGTACTGCTGGTAAAGCGGGCGCACGGCCATGCACTCGATGACGAGTGCCTCGACGTCGCGGGTGACGTGCGCGGCGACCACGTCGAGCTGCTCGTTGATCGTCGCCGCGCCGCGGCGGTAGATGGGGAGCTCCTCGCCGTCGCGCTCGATGATCCGCGCCGCGGACCCCGTCGTCTTGGCCACGGTCACCAGCCCGCCCTCGCGCAGCACTCCCGCGACCAGCCGGGTGACCGTCGACTTCCCGCGGATGCCGTTGACGTGGACCCGCACGTCGAGCTGGTCGAGCCGGCCGTGGTGTCCCACCACGGCAATGCGCCAGTAGAGCAGGAGACCCACTGCCAGCGCGCCGAGGATCGCGAGGCTGACCAGGGCGGCGCTCACTGTGCACCTCGCCCGGTCTCTGAGCGGTGGCGGGCGCCGGGCGGACCCTGGCCGGGGTCGTCCTCGCGGATGGAGGCGCGGGCCGCGACCAGGAGGTCCTCGGCCCGCGGTGTCTCGTCGGACAACGCCGCGAGGCCGGCGTGCACTTCGGCGCAGTCGGCGAGCGTGCGGCGCCCGTCCTCCTCGCGCACGGTGAAGCTCGCCCGCGTGGCGGCGTCGACCAGGGGGCCGAGCAGCAGCCAGGCCCCCTCGACGTCGGTCTCGGGCAGGACGGCGCCCACCTCCTCCGGTGAGAGCGCGAACGGGATGTCGATCTCGCGCAGGAGACTCTCGACCAGGCGCGCCACGGTGCGGTGGGCGCGCATCCGGGTGCCGTCACCGAGGTCCGGGTCGGTGATCTCGGTGCGGATGAGGATGACGGCCAGCGGACGGCGGTGCCGGCGGGCGCGGGCGATCTCCTCGTCCAGGCGCGCCGTGACGGCCTGCTCGGTGAGCAGGCCGAGCGAGCCGTAGGCGGCCGCCGCGCCGCTGCTGCGATGCCCCCGGTCCGAGCGCAGGACCGAGCCCGCCAGCCCCGCCAGCGCGCCGACGACAAGGAGCCCGAGTGTCGTCTGGAGAGACGCGACGAAATCGGCCGGGGTCCAGGCCCCGACCGCCTGCTTGACCACGATCACCACCGCTGCCGTCACCAACCCGACGACGAGCCCGCCGAACGCACTGACCAGCACGCCGAGCACCACCGTCAGCACCAGCGCCGCGGCGGCCAGCAGGTGGAACGGTGCGGGTTCGGCCCGCATCAACAGGCCGGCCAGGGCCGCCGCGAGAGCCAGCAGCATCACCGGTCGGTGGCGGTCAGTCCAGGCCGATGTCAGGAGGCCCCTGATCGCTCCCACGGTCCCTCCAGCGGTGGCGGGCGACGATGAACAGCGCGACGAAGACCGCGAGCGCCGCCGCTCCCCGCACGGCGGGCAGCTCCCACAACACGGCGAGCAGGTCCATATCGCTCTATCACCGATCCGTGGGTTTCCTACACCTTTCGAGTGGGTGAACGTCTCATAGCGTGGCCGCGCGCCGCGCGATCGGGAGCGGGAGGGAAGCCGGTGCGGCACGGACGGCGCAGCGTCCTCGAGCGGGTGCGATGGCCCCTGGCAATCCTCGCGGTCCTCGCGCTGGCCGCGACCGCGATCATCGTTGGGCGCGCCGTCGCCCCCGGACCCGCCGACGACGCCGGCACCCTCGTGGGCCGAGCGGTCGACGAGAACGGACGGCCCCTGCCGGGCCTGGCCGTCGAGGTGGACGGTGAGGCGGCCACGACGGACGCTGCGGGGAGCTTCCACGTGCCCGGTGTCGACGCCCCACGCCTTATCACGGTCACCGCCGCCGGCCGGCTGCCCCGCACCCAGGCGGTCGCCCCGGGTGTCCCGCCCGAGTTCCGGCTCACCGCCGCGGCCGACACGATCTCGCTGCGCATCGGCGGCGACACCATGTTCGGGCGGCGGTACTACGACGTCGATGACGACGGCAACCGGCGCGACGGGCTGCTACGGGAGGGCGCCTCCGTCGCCGAGCACGCGGCGCTGCTCGACGCCGTCGCCCCCCTGCTGCGCGACGCCGACCTCACCGTCGTCAACCTCGAGACCCCGGTGGTCGACAAACCCTGGGTGGATCCGACGCGCCCTCGGCCCACGGCCTTCCACCCGACCAAGGACTACGTGTTCGCCTCCGCGCCCGAGTCGGCGGACGCGCTCCTGCAGTCCGGCGTCGACGTTGTGTCCCTCGGCAACAACCACGTCAACGACGCCCTCGGTGCCGGCCTAGACAGCACGCTGGACATCCTCGACCGCGCCGGACTCCCCCACTTCGGTGCGGGCCGGACGGTGGACGAGGCATGGCGGCCGGCGGTCGTCGAGCGCGCAGGTCATCAGATGGCCTTCCTCGGGTGCACCACGATCACCGGCAACGAGCACGCCATCCCCTACGTCGCCGACGAGCGACAGGGCGGCGCAGCCCGCTGCGAGACCGCCCGCCTGGACCGCGAGGTGCGCGCGGCCCGCGCCCGCGGCGAGACCGTGGTGGTCATGGTCCACGGCGGCGAGGAGTACGTCCCGACCCAGACCGAGCTGGTGCGGGGGCTCGCACGCACCGCCGTCGCTGCAGGCGCATCTGTGGTCGCCAACGGCCACCCGCACGTCGTGGGCGGCGTCGATCAGGTCGGGGACGCTGTCGTGGCCGAGTCGCTGGGGAACCTCCTGTTTGACCAGACCGTCTGGCCGACCTTCCCCTCCTACCTGCTCCGGGTCGACCTGCGAGTCGGCCGCCCGGTCGACACCAGCGTCGACCCGCTGTTCAGCGACGGCTACATCCCCCGCCCCACCGTCGGGCTCCTCGCCGACTCCGCCGCCCGCCGTGCCGCAGGGCTGACTCCGGGCCCCGACCAGCGTCTGCGCGACCCGGGTGCGGTCGTATCGCCCGGCGAGAGCCCACCCCGCAGCGTGGGGCGGCCGGTCGCGGGCGGCACGGTCGCGCGGCTGCAGCGCGGGTGGTGGGTCGAGCGGGCGCCCGACGGCGTCGCCGTCGGGGACGACCTGCTCACGACCGGCTCCTTCGAGGACATGGACACCGACCCCGGGACCGGTGGCGGCCACGGCTGGAGCCTTGGCCCGAACGCGGAGCTGACATCAACCGCCGCGTGTTCGGGCGTGCGGGGAGCCGAGCTGCGCCGCAGCCCTGTCAGCACCGACGACGTCGTGGCCACCCCACAGCACCGGCAGCTGACGGCACCCGGAACGCCGCTCTCGCTGCTCGTGGGGGTCCGGGACGCCTCACCTGGCTCGACGGTCGAGCTTCGGTGGTACCGCGACACCCGGGGCGGCAGCAGCAGCGTCACCAGCATCCCGGTGCCCACCACGCCGCGGTCCGACGGTCCCTGCGCCCTCGTCCGCCTCGACGCGGTCGCGCCACCCGGAACGGTCGCGGTCCAGCCGATCGTGCGCCTCGCCCCACCCCTCGAGGTCCACCGCGGGGCCCGCCTCGCCATCGACGACGTACAACTCGTCAGCTGGGCGCTACCGGGAGCGACCGGGCGCCGCTACGAGGTCGTCGACGTCCGCACCGAGACCGTGCTCCCACTCGCGGCCGACGGCGACGCGAGCACCGAACCGTTCGCCTTCACCCACTTCGCCCACCGACCCTGAAGATGCCCGGCACTCCCCCGCACGCCCCTCGTGCCCGTGTAAGGGGAGCCGATCCTGCGGCGGCCTACTTGAGATGGGGCGGTGCTCCACTTTGTGAAGTATCCGCCGACGGCGTCGTCGGAGCCGTCGGCGGCGAATCGGACCCGGCGGGCGTCTATGCCGCGGACGGGTGTCGAGTCGAATCCGGAGCGGCGCAGCGCGCGGTCCCAGCGGGCCCAAGCGCGGAACGCGACCCGCTGCGCCTCGGTGTCGTCGATGTCCCCGGACCAGCACCACAGCGCGTGGACGTGCAGGTGCCAGCCCGAGCGGGGTGTCTGGGTGGCTTCGACGACCCGGCACCAGCCGAGCAGCCCGGGTGCGTCGGCGTAGAGCTTGCCGCCGCCCACGACCGCAGACCAGCCTTTGGTGACCGCGTCCCACAGCTCGGCGAGCCGGTGCCCTTTGTGGTGCCGCACCGTCAGGGTCACGAGGTAGGCACAGCCGCCCATGAGGCGAACCGCGGCCATCACGGCGACGAGCTCGACGGCACGGCGGGCGGCGATCTTCCCGGCACAGCACGGGCACGCCCACACGCTCGCGCACGTCGACAACCCGGCATAGCCAGCGCCGCGGCGAGCACTGGCGCGCATCGTCGGGCCACCGGTGCCGGTCACCGAAACCTTGCGGCACGCCCGCAACCGATCCAGCCCGGTGATGCGGCGGGCACCGCTGATGTGTCACCGCTGACCATCCACCACCGTTCAGCACGGCGGAGACGAGCAGCGACAGCCTCGTCAACCTTCCCCGACTCCGCGGTCCGGGCCCATTCCGACGGGTTGTCTGCGTAGTTACCAAGGGGGCCGGCGGCGACTGCGCGCGGCGCCTTCGGCGCCGCCGCGCGGGCAAAGCCTCCTGTTTTCGCCCTGGCTCGCCCGCGCGCAGTCCTCCGGTCGGCGGTCGTGCTCGAGGTGCCGGGGCTCGGGTGGTCAAGAGCAGAGACAGAGCCTCCGGCGGGCCTCGCTCCGGAATGGGGGAGGGCGCGGTCTCCCCGCCCCGCCGCGTCGGCCCCGGAGGGGTCGCGCACAACGCCGGCCACGTCAAGCGCCCCGCTGGTGCGGTCGGGTGCGGTTGGGTGTGGGCTCGGGGGCGCTTGACCCGGCCGTCAACGTGCGCGAGCGCGAGCGCGCCGACGCGACGGAAGGGGGAGCCCTCGGACCGGGGATGTGCGGCTCGGGCGCCAGGAGTGAGGCGAGCCGGTCGCGTTGCGCCGGGGTCAGCGGTGGGGCGGCGGCGAGGAGCTCGGCGACGTACTGCGTTACTCGATCTTGCGGGAGGTTAACTACCTGCCCCGGGTCCGGCCGCTGCCCGTCGGTACGGTGGTGGGCCTCGGTCCCGGCGTGTGCGGGGGGCATGCCGGGGCCGTTCTTCGGACCTCGCTCGGCGTTTGTTCGGCAATCGTAAGGTTTCTTGGTGGACGCTGTCCCGTCGCGGGTGGCAACGTCGCATGCCCCGATCGCCAGCCCGGGGCTGCTACTCCGCGAGCCGGGCTGCGGGGCCCCGGGGCGCACACTCCCCCCGCGTGCGCGCCGGGGCCCATCACACGCGATGTTTAGGGCCGGGCGGCCGCCGTCAACTTCCCGTAAGTCCCGCGGTTCACACCGGGAGCGGTGGGGCGAGGCCCCGACGCCAACGTGGACGCCAGTGTCGGCGTCGGGGCCGCCTTCAACGTTCACGACCGCACCCCGACCGCGGCGCAGTAGCCGCGGTACTCGCCGAACCACGGTGCGCGCATCCGCATCAGGGGGCGGCCAGGGGCCGAGACGACGGCGATACCAGGTTCGGCGGTGCGTGTTCGCCGCCGAGTTCGCGGGCGTCATCCCCGTGCAGCATGGTCAGGGACTCGGCCGGCACCCGGAAGCTGATCGTGAGACCGAGCTGCTCACGCAGGTATCCGCCCCCGACGGCGGCGGCCTCGAACCGCCGGGCGAGCACCAAGACGCGGAACGCGGCCTTCCTGCCCTCGCTGGCGAGCCGCAGCATGGCCGAGGTGATCCGGTCGCCGAGCTTGCGGTCGCGGGCCTGGGCGGCGCGCAGCAGGCCGGGCCACTCCTCGGCGACGACCAGGACGAGCGGGACGTCGGCGGTGGGGCCGATCTTGTCGGTGCCGGGGGGCATGTCGGCGAGCCGGCGATCCATCAGCTCGACGAGCCGTTCGAGTGCCTTGGCGTGCTCCTCGAGGTCGGCGGTGCCGGCGGCCTGATACTAGCGGTGACGAGTTCCGTTCCATGGGCTGCCAAGCAGTAGGCCGGTGATGTCGGAGCCGGCCACGAGGACGTCAGGGGCATGCGCGACTTGACTCAACAAGCCGTAGCAGAAGCGACTCTTGCCCGAGCCGTTCATGCCCTGCACGGCCAGGTGCACGGGCTCGGCGAGCGGGTGGGAGCGTTACCGCTGGCATAAATCCAACGGCCCGGAAGCAGCTGGCGGGGCGCGGTCGCCCGGGCGCTTGTTTCGATCTCCCACATGAGGCTTGGCTCTGTGCATTCGGATCACGGCGCGAGAGATGGTCGCGCTCATCAACCGCTACGTGTCCAGTTGCAGCCCCCCAGGAACTGGATCCCTGTGTCACTACGGCGAACTCTCCCACGGTCCGTTCCACGGAATAGCTTATCAGCGAGGATGGACGGCTCGTCGGTGTTGGACAGACGAGCCCAGTAGCAAACACCTCCTGAGCCGCTGGTCTTGTAGCGGCCCGGCGCGATCTCGCCAGACGCGAGACCGACTTCGTAGGTGCCGTCCTCATAAGCCGACGATGCCCCATCGGGCGTCGAGGCGTGAGAGCCAGGTGGGTAAGGCGGGGCTGAATACGACAGGGTCGGTTGGGCCGATGCCGCCTGATCAACTGGCCCAGAGTCGCCGACCGCTACGCCGAAGACAAAGGCCACGAACGACGCGACAGCGCCGAGTCCCCACGCCACCCATTGTTGACGAGGTTGCTCAGATGTCCGAGGGGACTGCGGGTGCCGAGGCGGAGATGTCAGCGGAGGCTGCACGAAAGGCACTTCCCGAGGTACTGGCGGAACTCCCATGGTGTCAGTACCATGATCGTCATCATCCGACTGACCCATGGACGCCCTTTCTCGTCCTGACGAACGTCGTTCCTACCGTTGACCAACTCTCTCGCAGCCGGTTAGTGAAGGGCAACTCCCAAGTCTAATCAAACAGAGACTTCACCTAGGAAACCCTGGGTACGACCTCTTCGTTCAAGCAACCCGACTGATCGGACCACCGCTTTCTCCTGCACGCGGCGTATTCGCCTATGAGGCTCTCCGAAGGTCGAGGCGCCTCGGCCCGGATGAAGCCGACAAGCCCAGGGGGCGTCGACAAATCGTAAACCTGGGACGCCTGCTGTTGCTCGTTCTCTATCAAGGCGCCACCGGGGGTTTTTGAAGCCAATGGCGGTGACCTGGCTCGAGCAGTGACGTCGTTGAGAGACCGCCGCCCCCACGTCCGCCTTATCGGCCATGGTCTGGGGTTTGAATCGGGGGCATTTCGACAACGCTACGGCGATTCTGCGGCTGCAGACCGCTGACGCTCCAGACGGCAACCATAACGGCGACCATGACGGCAATCAGCAGTAGGGCGCCGACGACGAACCACGGCCACCGCCCGCCCGTCGGCGCGTGCCCTCCGGGTCCGTCCAGAGGATTGTCTCGACCGCTCGAGATGGCCCCCCTGATTCGGGGACCTCCTCGGTCCGGCGGTCTGTGGGGCTCGCGAGGGCGTGTCATGCGGCATCCTCCACAGACTTCGCATAAGCCCGGAAGAATCCCAGCTTCCCGCCCGGGAGCGGGTGGTGGACCGTCAGCAGCGGGTAACTCCTCGTTCAAGTCACGACCTACTTCGAGAAGGGGGCGCAGCGATGATCGGTCTCATCTTGGCTCTGTTGGTCATCTGGCTCGTGCTGACTGTCCTGGGGTTCGTGCTCGAGGGCCTGTTTTGGCTCGCCATCGTGGGGATCCTGCTGTTCCTCGCGACCGCTGCGTACGGCGCGGTCAAGCGACGGGGCTAACTCGACAGCAAGGAGCACTTGACCAACCGTGTCCTCGACGTCCACGGCGTGAACAGCCAGCCGATGCCCGGGCACCCTACGCCGAAGTTGCGTATCGCTCGAGCCGGTGTCCGACGAGGAGCTGGACGTCCAGCGCGAGTGGTTCGTTGGGTTCGACGGCGACCGGTTCGCCGCCCTCGACGATGCCAGCGGCGCGGCCAGCTCCCGGTAGAGCACGGTTCTGTAAGGACACGGGGCCGTGTGCCGTGACGGTCCAGGCGTCGTCGTCGGCCTGGACATGGAACGAGCAGACGTAGCCGTAGGCGATTCGGAACCGTGGCGGTGCGAGGAACAGCAGCCGCGACCCGTCGAGCAGGAAGTCTGTGGGCTGCACCGCGGGCAAGGTGAGGTAGGTGTAGAGGAAGCGGCCGGTGGCGCAGGAGCGGAGAAGGCTCTCGCAGTCGCGCGGCGCGATCTCGGTCCACCTCGTTGGCCTAAGCATCGCTCACCGTCCTCCGTCGAGGGTGCAGGCGTCCGGACCCGCACGCGGGCTGCTCGACGTGGAGGGGCGGATGTCACGCTAGGACCACGAGGCGACGACACCATAGGGACCTCCAGGCACGCGGAAGGCCCTCAATCCCCTGGTAGCCCGGGCCTGTCGGCGGACACCCAACACGAGGCGGTCCAGGCCGAAAGATCGAGTCACGAGTCCCGTCCCACGCAGCTCGATGAGCCGTTAGGACAACGAGAAGTAAGAACGGCCCCGGAGGGACGAGGGGGGAGTCGTCCAGCCGGGGCCGTGGCTCCACCCTACTGTCAACGGCCAGTTCGTGGTCCCCGCTGGTGGCCAGGAGAAAGTCCCCCGTCCTTGGGGTTGTTCAGCTGCTGGCGGCCGGGAGCTCCTTTCGCTCGGGCTTGGCGCATGCGGTAGGACTCGCCGTCGGTGACCACGACGTGGGCGTGGTGCAGGAGCCGGTCGAGCAGGCTGACCGCGGTGGTGTGTTCGGGCAGGAGCCGGCCCCACTGGTCGAAGGGCCAGTGCGAGCTGACCGCGAGGCTGCGGCGTTCGTAGGCGGCGGCGACGAGGCGGAACAGCAGTTGGGCGGCGGTGTCGTCCAGCGGGGCGAAGCCGATCTCGTCGATGAGGACCAGGTCATGGCGCAGGTCCCGTGGCTGGTGACGCCAATCCCGATCACCGTGCCAGCGGCCCCCATCAACAACATCGGCTTTCCTGGCCGGCACCCGTAGCGAAAGGCGCGAGCCCATGGCACAACCGGGCGCGCCGTCCGCTTCCGAGCCGCCCGTCGGGCCGCGCTCAAATCACTCAAGACTAGGAATTGACTTCGCCCTCAGGGTTCGTCGCTGACGGCGACCAGGTGCTCGATGCATGCGGGGCTCCGCGACTGCCGTCCCTCGAGCCGCACCGGTCCGCCGATCTCGGACATCAGGTGGGCGCGCATCCGAGCGCGGGCGTCGTCGTCGGGTCCAGGAAGTGAGTCGCCGGCGACACGCAGGGCGGCGACGAGGTCGAGAGCTCGGGCAAGGACGGGGTCGTTCGGACGGCAGGCCGGCTGCGCTCCGCGGCCCGCGGCACCAGACTTCCCAGACCCGCTCGCTGCACCGTCACCACCGGGCGCGCCGTCCGCTTCCGAGCAAACACGCAGACACCCCGCCAGCATGGACGCTTGATTTCCCGGAGTCGAGGTGGGGAACCGTTGGGTGTCGGAGACAACCGTGAGGTGACCGGCCTCGAGCACTCGCCGATCGAACCTTTCCGTCACGGCGTCGTCGATCCTCGGGCCCAAGGCGCGCAATTATCGACGAAAAGGTCGGCGACGGTGAGTGGGCCGCGCGCCCTCCTCCACTCATCACGACGGTGTGATTCCCACTGCCGCTGTGAGCAATTCTGCACACCGTTAGAGTCTTGGACCGACTGCACCAGTGCCCCCGAGCCTCGTGGTGTTCGCGCTGTGGCGACATTCTTAATAGACAGTGCCGCGCGCTCGGCCGCCCGACCGTTGCTGGACCGAGATCGCGGTGACACATCTGTGTCGGGATGTTGGCCCCGATCGTTACGTGGTCGCGTCGACAGGAGGCAAGTTGCGTCATTTGGAGGTAACGAGCTCCGTGTCCGGGTCACCGCCACTGAGTTTCGGGCGCGGACTATCCCAGGCGGCGGAACGAATCCACGATCAACTCTTGCGTCAGCCACGATGATGCTGTGAAGGATACGGTCCGTTTCGTCCCCCTCGAGGCTGCCCACCGGGCCATGGGGTATCAGAGAGCAGCTCCGGGACTCGATCGGCCCGGGGTTCGACCTTCCGACGGTCGCCCGTCCGGGCTGTTCACGCCTTGACCCACGGCTGCCTCCGTGTCGCGGACGACGAGCTGGTGCCCGGCACCGGCGCGTGGCGCGAGCAGCCGGGGCTGCACGAGTGGCTGGACTTCCCGCGCCGGGAGCGGGCTCGGCTGCGCAGCGAGGGCGTCGACCCCCGATGAGTGGACCAGTTCGAACTTCCAGCGCACACCGGCCCGATCAGGGCACCGCGACATACAAGATCAGCAGCCAGATGGGCGCACAACCAACATCATGCAGCCAACCAGAACCATGAAGCCGATCATTGCGTCGCATCGTCGACTCCGCTTGAACGAGTCCGCACGGCGGGCAGGACGGGACGGCCGCCGCCGGGGTGAGACTGGGAGCGCGGCCGTCATGTTCTGCACAGCGCCGACCAGGAGCACCCCATTAGCTGCCGTGTGGGGAGTTCGGCCGCTCGGCCGATCCGGTCGCGCCGTCCGCGACGTCCTCGGCGACCGTCAGCCGAAGCCAAAGCGGGCATGCCCTGCTCGTTTGCGAGCTTCCGAAGATCAGCGCCTCCCGCCCGCCGCCGGGGTCCGGGGCCGGTCGGCTACGGTCGTTACCAGCCGTCGCGACCCACGAGCCACCGTGTGGATCACTTCGGGCTGCCAGCCGGACGACCACGTGATGATCGCGGGGTCGAACACCCCGACCTCAACCCCCGGCGCCGTGTCGACCTGCTCTGCCTTACGAAGTGGGATACCTCGACCTCGAGCGCCGCGGCGCCGAACTGCTCTTCCAGGTCCTGACCGAACGCGAGAAACGCGCCGCCTTTGCCGTCGCCTCCAACGAACCCTTCAGCGGCTAGACCACGACCTTCACCGACCCCGGCTCCGCGCGGCTGCACAGGAGCCTCCCTCGACTTGATGGTCGTCGCAGCCGGAGGATCACTCGGGAGCCACGAGGAGCGCGATGCCCCGCTCCTTCATTGCATCAGGAGGTGATCGTGGAGGCCCCGGAGGCGGAGCGTTCGGTGATCCTGGGATCGCCCAGGTAGCGCAGGTGGCTGGCGCCGTCGGCGCGGGCCTGGAGAGTGCGGTCGGCCGCAACGGCGCCGCTCGAGGCACCGGACATGGTGACGTCCAGATCGGAAGCGCTCAGTTGGGAGAGGGCGAGCTCACTGGCCCCCGTAGCGGTGGCGCGTAAGTCGGAGGCCCGCCCGGACAGCTCCGCGGTGCTCGCTCCGTCGACTGTGAGATCCAGCCGGGTGACGTTCAGCGAGCCGTTGACCCGGCTGGAGCCGTCAACGGTGAGGTGCACGCCATCGCCGGTGACCCCGTCGAGGTGAAGCCGGGCGGAGCCGCGCACAGCGAGGTGGTTCACATTTTGAACCCTGACGTCCACGGTCAGAGTGGCCTGTTCAACAGCGGTGCCCGGACGCAGACCTACGCGCAGCTCGTTGCCGGTCACGGTGGCCTCGACCCGATCCATGAGGTTGTCATCGGCACCGACCGTGGCCTGCTCGGGGCCACCAACCCCGACGCGAGCGACGAAACCGTCCTCGATCACTACAGTCGTGACACCTGCCGCGGGCATCTGTCGGGTAGTCAGGCGCCCGGAGCCGACGTCGCCACCGGTCTGGGCACCGAGGTTCCATCCGGACGCACCATCAGCGCCTGGCGCCCCGTCCTGTCCGGATGTCCCGAACCCTCCGGTGCCGCCCGACCCGCCCGGTTCACCGTCCCCACCGGGCGCACCATCTTCCCCCGAGGAGATACCCAGACATCCAGCCACCATCATGATCGCACCAAGAATCATCAACGATCTCAGCACCGAAACGGTGACGCGCTGACGGGACGACATCGTCAGGTCCCCCTCGTGGTGGTTCGCTGCTCATCGATGAACCGACCGGCGTTGACCACGCAGCCAAGGGTTGCACCGGTCCGTGGTGGCCCGAGACCGTGTGCGGGGGCACCGCCTCTCCGCTCCGCAAGGCGGTGCCCCCGCACACGAAGCCCAACGCCGCCGTGACCCACCCGGCGGCGTCGGGGTTTCGTGGCTACTCGGTGGCCGAGCCCCCGGTGCCCCCGGTGCCCCCGGTGCCGCCGTTGGCGGCGCTGTTGGACTGGGTGCCGCCGGAGTTGACGTTCTCGGCGTTCTCACCGTCCCCGCCGTTGCCGCCACTGCCGCCGGCGCCCCCGGTCCCGCCGACCGCATACCCGCCGCCGGAGTAGTACGAGCCGCCGTCGGCATCGGCCTCGCCGCCGGCCCCACCGGTGCCCCCGGTGCCGCCGTTGGCGGCGCTGTTGGACTGGGTGCCACCGAAGTTGACGTTCCCGGCGTTCACGCCGAACCCGCCGTTGCCGCCACTGCCGCCGGCGCCCCCGGTCCCGCCGACCGCATACCCGCCACCGGAGTAGTACGAGCCGCCGTCGGCATCGGCCTCGCCGCCGGCCCCACCGGTGCCCCCGGTGCCGCCGTTGGCGGCGCTGTTGGACTGGGTGCCACCGAAGTTGACGTTCCCGGCGTTCACGCCGAACCCGCCGTTGCCGCCACTGCCGCCGGCGCCCCCGGTCCCGCCGACCGCATACCCGCCACCGGAGTAGTACGAGCCGCCGTCGGCATCGGCCTCGCCGCCGGCCCCACCGGTGCCCCCGGTGCCGCCGTTGGCGGCGCTGTTGGACTGGGTGCCACCGAAGTTGACGTTCCCGGCGTTCACGCCGAACCCGCCGTTGCCGCCACTGCCGCCGGCGCCCCCGGTCCCCCCGACCGCCGACCCGCCACCGGAGTAGTAGTGGTGGTAGTAGTTCGAGCCGCCGGTCGCGGCGGCGTCGCCGCCGGCCCCACCGGTGCCCCCGGTGCCGCCGTTGGCCGCGCTGTTGGACTGGGTGCCACCGAAGTTGACGTTTCCGGCGTTCACGCCGAACCCGCCGTGGCCGCCACTGCCGCCGGTGCCCCCGGTCCCTCCGACCGCCGACCCGCCACCGGAGTAGTAGTGGTGGTAGTAGTTCGAGCCGCCGGTCGCGGCGGCGTCGCCGCCGGCCCCACCGGTGCCCCCGGTGCCGCCGTTGGCCGCGCTGTTGGACTGGGTGCCACCGAAGTTGACGTTTCCGGCGTTCACGCCGAACCCGCCGTGGCCGCCACTGCCGCCGGTGCCCCCGGTCCCTCCGACCGCCGACCCGCCACCGGAGTAGTGGTGCCGGCCGCCGGTCGCGGCGGCGTCGCCGCCGGCCCCACCGGTGCCCCCGGTGCCGCCGTTGGCCGCGCTGTTGGACTGGGTGCCACCGAAGTTGACGTTTCCGGCGTTCACGCCGAACCCGCCGTGGCCGCCACTGCCGCCGGTGCCCCCGGTCCCTCCGACCGCCGACCCGCCACCGGAGTAGTAGTGGTGGTAGTAGTTCGAGCCGCCGGTCGCGGCGGCCGCACCGCCGGCCCCACCGGTGCCCCCGGTGCCGCCGTTGGCCGCACTGTTGGACTGGGTACCGAACGCGTTGGCGTTGAGCAGGTTGAGCCCGAACCCGCCGTCGCCGCCGGCCCCGCCGGTGCCCCCGGTCCCTCCGACCGCGAACCCGCCACCGGAGTAGTAGTGGTGCGAGCCGCCGGCCGCCGCCGGGCCGCCGGCCCCACCAGTACCGCCGGTGCCGCCATTGGCGGCGCTGTTGGACTGGGTACCGAAAACGTTCAGGTTGGCCGCGTTCAGCCCGAACCCACCGTCGCCGCCGGCCCCGCCGGTGCCCCCGGTCCCCCCGACCGCGAACCCGCCACCGGAGTAGTAGTGGTGCGAGCCGCCGGCCGCCGCCGGGCCGCCGGCCCCACCAGTACCGCCGGTGCCGCCGTTGGCGGCACTGTTGGACTGGGTACCGAACTCGTTGAGGTTGGCCGCGTTCAGCCCGAACCCACCGTCGCCGCCGGCCCCGCCGGTGCCCCCGGTCCCCCCGTTGGCGTCGTGGGCGAGCGCGATCCCCGCCCCGCTGGAGAGCATGACAGCGGTGATTGCAGCGCCGCCAACCACAGCCGATGTGCGCCCGGTGTGAGCGCGAGGCTTGCGGTGTCGAACCGACATCTGGGTTTCCCCCTCAGTTGCACTGACTGGACCAACGGCTCCGGTTCGCCGCCGCGACTTCAGCGAGCCCGGACCGTGACCCGTTCGTCGCCGAGCTACGGAAGGTAGTTACACACCCCCGCGAAATTGCGCTGATTGATGCCACGGCACGCGGGTAATCGGTCCAACCAGATCGATCGTGATGCCCACGATCCCTCGCTGGCAGACCAGCGCCTCAGACAGACAACGGTGGTGTGTGGCGGAAGCCCCTCACGCCTACTAGATCAACGTTCCCCACGTCGTATGTCGGTTGCATGCGGGATGTCGGGGCCGGGGAGCGAGCCTGCCCGGGGGTGCACGTGCACGCTCCGCACGCCGAGCGCGGACACCGCCCGCGCGTCCCGTGCGAGGTGACGCGGACTCATCGGCACCGCTGGGTACGCGCCAGCCGGGCGCGCACCGTTGAGGCAGCACTGCAACACCACCGCGGCACCAGGTCCGAAACCCGTGCTGTCCCGCCATGGGGACGGAGGCGATTGCCCGGCCGGCACAGCGCTCAGGTCCGCAGCCTGGGGCCGTGGTCGTCGGGAGCCACAGCGCTCGCCGAGCGCGTACATCGTCGCGTCCATCAGGGCGTGGGAGACATCCCCAGCTGCGGCGAGTAGCAGAGCGGTCGCCGTGAGCCCCCGTTCCACGATGTTCGCTCACACGAAACGGTCCCACCGACCGTGCTCGCTAACTGATCGTGATCAAGCGGGCCAGTAGGCCGGACTCGGGCGGCCGTTCGGGCGCGGAGCGGACGCAGCCATGCCCGCGAGGTCATGCCGACGCGGGCAACACAGGCCGAGCTGGCCCGATCCCGCACAAGTCTTCGACGTCGACGATCGCCGGGTGCGCCCAAGTGAGGGCCGCGGTCGAGGCCGGGTCGGGGTGGACGTCGCGGCCTCGAGGTGAGCGTGCCTACCACCGGCGGTTGAGCGGGCGCCCGGCCGCGCTCCACGCCCGTGTTCCGCCGGCTACCACGTAGGACTCGACGCCGACCTCACCCAGGATGGCGGCGGCATCGATGCTGCGCTCGGCATCACCCACGACGCCCACCCGGATGAGCACGGGGCGCCGCGCACCGAACAGGCGCACCCAGAGCTCGTCCTCGGGATCCCGTAGGCGACCCGGCAGGTCCGGCAGCCGCACTGGTAAGGAGCCCGGGATGTGGCCTGCCGCGAAGTGGTCGGCGTCGCGAACGTCGAGCAGCACGACGTCGCGGCGCTCAAGACCCTCGGCGAGCTCGTGAACCGACATCTCCTGGTACATCGAGCCCCTCAACAGACGGCCCCGCGGGCGCGGCGTCCCACCGCCCCCATCCAGCCCGATTATCGCTGCCCACGGAACTCGCAGCGACCAGCTCCTCGTGGGGAATCGCTCCACGCGCTCGGCGCGGAGCACCGCACCGCCAAGCCCGGCACCGTCCTCTCGGCTCCGGGCCGGGCGCGGATGCGCGCGACGTGGTTCGGCGAGCACTCAGGTACCGCGACCGGGTGGCGCCGCGGTGAACAATGAAGACCCCCGACGCCACATGCGTGATCTCACGGTGCTGCTGCGGCCCCAGCCACCCACCTCGGGCTCGAGGGTCGACCACGTCACCCGGCACGACCGCCGCCCGCCAGGTCCGAGCCGCCGCCGACCGGCGTGTCCCGCAAGCCCGAACCAACGTGATCGGCGCTGGTGACGTCGCTCGCGACGAACTGGCGGCATAACGCTTCGAGCGCCACGACGTCGGCGGAGGGTGCCGAACCCGGGAGCCGTCCCGCGAGCGCTCCCACCGCTTGTCGCGGTCGCCCGAGCAGCGACTTCACGGCCAGGCATCCCTGGTCCCGAACGCCTTTGACCTTCGCCGTTAACGCGGGAGCGTCGCTATGGTTTGCGGTCCTGGTTCGGGTCGCGAAGCGTTCCAAACGGCTCAGCAGAATGGTCACAACGATTACAGCCGCAGGTAGCAGCAGCGGCACCCACAAGAATCCGATCATGCACCCCCCACACCGTTCTCATCGTGCCGCGTCCGGTGCGTCGCCGCGACCGTCGAGCGCTCAACGGCTGCGTAGTGCTGATCGCGCCGGCCGACTGGTCAGGGTCGGGATCGGTGGAGTAGGTCGGCCACGGTGACGTCGGCCAAGCCGGGCTGACGGTGGTGAGCGTCGAGAGCGTCGCCTCAATGCGGAACGTCTTGACGACGAGCACTACCGGGCCCGATTCCTGCGCGAGGCGAAGCTGGCTGCGCGCCTTGCCGACCCCCATGTCGTCCCCATCCATCAGTGGGGCGAGCAGGACGGGCGCCTATACATCGACATGCGCCTCGTCGAGGGCATGAACCTGGAGGAGATGCTCAACCGGAGCGGCCCCCTCCCGGCGCGCCGCGCCGTCGACATCATCAGCCAGGTGGCCAGCGCGCTCACTGCCGCGCACGAGGCGGGTCTGATTCACCGCGACGTGAAGCCGTCGAACATTCTCATCACCACCGGCACTGACGGTCGCGACTTCGCCTACCTGGCTGACTTCGGGATCACGCGGAGCGCGGGGACGGATGCCACGGGGCTCACGACCGGCATGATCGTCGGCACGGCTGACTACATGGCCCCGGAGCAGTTCCGTAGCGAGGCCGAACACCGGTCGGACATCTACGGGCTCGGATGTGTCCTATTTCGGTGTCTGACGGGGTCGGTACCGTTTCCTAAGCCCGACCTCCCGCCGCTCATCTGGGCGCACTGCCAGGACGAGCGCCCGAAAGTCTCAGACCGCGCGCCGTGGGTGGGCACGCAGCTCGATGGTGTCATCCGTAAGGCAATGGCGATCAAGGCCGACGACCGCTTCAACAGCGCGGTGGAGTTTGCTGCCTCGGCCCAGGCGATCGCGGACTGCCTCGAGTTCCCGCCACCAAAGCGCTCCTTCACTCAAACCCTGCGTACCCGACTGAAGCCGCCGCAGCGGAAGCAGCCTTCTGAGCGCCTGGGGGCAGACTTCATGTCCCGGCCCACGGTCTCCTACAGCAGACGGCGCGCTACTCACCTGGGCATCGCCATCGCCACCGCTGCTGTCTTGCTGCTCGGGGCTGGCCTGGCAGCACTCACGCTCGGAGATGGGTCCTCTGAGGCCAACCCGATCGCGACAGTCCCCAGCCCAGAGCGACCAGCCGTCAGTACGGCTCTGCCGCGACAGCTCAACACGCTCACCGTGCCCGGGCGACCGGAGACCGTTGCGGTCGGCAAGGACGGCACCCGCGCGTACATGACGACGAGCGACAACAACTCCCCGGCGCTGCACGTCATCGACACCGACGCCAACAGGGTCATCAGCTCAACCCCGATTGCCGGACTGCCGCGTTTCGTCGCCGTGTCCCCGGCCACAGGAAACGCCTTCGTCTCGTACAACGACCTCGCGTCGGACCGCCTGATGCTCGCCGAGTATGACGTGGCGCAGCAGCGCTTCGTGAGGTCGATCCCGACCGGCCAGCCGGCGGACAGGAAGTCCGGACAAACATGGCTGTTCGTTTTCGCGATCTCGCCGGATGGTAAGCGCATCTACGTCCCGCACCACACCCAGTCCTCTGTTTCGGTCGTGGACGTTGACGCCAACGGCCCAATCGCGCAGATTCCGATGCCGAAGCACCCACACTCCGTCGCTCTGAGCCCCAACTCGCCTTTCGCGTACGTCGCCGCGCACATGAGCGGCGAGGCCAACGTCATCGACACGAGGACAAATACCTTCGTAACGAGTATCCCGATCGGCAGCGGAACCGCCCCGCACGATGTCGATGTGTCTCCTGACGGTCGACGGGCACACGTCGCCAACTTTGAGGACGGCTCGGTAAGCGTCATCGACACGAGCACGAATCAGATCGTCACGAGAGTGCCCGTGGGTGGGCAGCATCCGCAGTCTGTCGTCTTCGCCGCCGACGGTAGGCGGAGCTACGTGGTGGACAACTCGAACGACACGATCAGCACCATCGACAACGGGACGAACCAGATCACCGGCACCGTCCAGGTCAACCGAGGTGCATCGATGATCGCGGTATCCCCGGACGGCACGCGTGCCTACGTCGCGAGCCGCGATTCCAGCACCATCACCACGTTCCTCACCGCGGCGTGAGGCATGTCCTCGCATCGGCCGATTCACCTCCGGCTTGTCGAGGGCCAGCCGCAGGACGAAACGCCCTCGGTTGGCAAGGTTGACGCCCAGAGCGCTGAGGCTGCCCTCGCCGACGTACTGGCGGGACCGGAGGGCCTTGAGGACGCCGGCTCCGTGACCGCGCGGACGCTCTTGCTTTGGCGATCATGGCGGGCCGCCAGCCGGACGATGAGCCCCACTTGGGCCTGAACCAACCGTGGCCGTCGGGCTAACAGAGGGCTCTGCTGGTTGGAGAAGTAGCGGTTACACGTGAGCCGGTCTCGGGCTGTTGCGGAACTCGCGGCGATCCGCCGAGCCTCGGCCCCGTCCGTCTGCTCGGGGTGACCCGCGAACGACGGTGGCGCGGTGGTCACCGTCGACGGCAGGACGGCGCCACCGGCCAACGCGTCGGGCAGGCCGCCGGGAAGCTGTTCGGCCTCGAGCTCGAGGGCCTGTCCCACCAGGACCGCGAATTTGAGGTCGCCAAGGCCTTCGTGCGCTTCGCCGACGGCGCCGCCCGCAAGGCCGCGGCGGAATCGGCCGGGGGATCGCCGCGGGCCGCGGCTGCGGCCGCCGCGTCGGCCGCGGCCCGCCGCCTGGCCCCGGGTCTGGTGGGCGTGCTCGAGCCCGGGGCCGAGGGGGCGTCGCGCCCGTGGGCAGTGGGAACGGCGCGGCGACAACGTTGTGATCTTCGGGGTGTGACAAGCAGATGCGGCTGCCGCCGCACCGATCGGCAGGGGAGCAGGGATGAGCGCGTTCGAGACCCATGAGTGGGAGAGCTACGAGTCGTTGGAAAGCCCCGGCGAGTGGGAGTCCCAGGAGTGGGAGTCCCAGGAAATGGGAGGAAGCGGGGAGTGGGAGTTCGGCAACAGCGAGATGACGTCGCAGGAGGCGGAGCTCGCTGCCGAGCTTCTCGAGATCACCAGTGAGGAGGAGCTCGAGCAATTCCTCGGCAAGCTGATCAAGGGCGCGGCCAAGGCTGTCGGCGGGGTGGTCAAGGGGCCGATCGGGAAAGCGCTCGGCGGTGCGCTCAAGAGCGTCGCGAAGACCGAGCTGCCGATGGCTGCGGGGGCCCTGGGCAACCTGGTGCTGCCCGGTGTGGGTGGCGCGATCGGCTCGAAGCTCGGGTCCATGGCCACCAAGCTCTTCGAGGTCGAGCTGGAAGGTCTCGGCGAGCAGGAAGCCGAGTTCGAGGTAGCCCGCCGCTACGTGCGTTTCGCCTCCGCCGCTGCCCGCAACGCCGCCCGCGCTCCGAGTGGGGCCCCGCCGCAGGCGGTCGCGCGCGCCGCCGTGACGGCGGCCGCCCGCCGGCACGCACCCGGGCTGTTGCGGGGGCGGCCCGAGCGGCGCTCCCGTAGTCGGTTCCGGCCCCGCCGGGGCGGCTACGGCTTTCCCCCCGACGGGGGGCGCGGCGACGCCGGCAACGGCACCGGCGGCTACGACGGCGCGGATGCCCAGGACGGCTACGACGAGGACGGCGGGCAGCGGGACTCCGGACGCTGGGTCCGCCAGGGCAGCAAGATTGTCATCTACGGGGCATGAGGGTGCCGGAGCGATGAGCTCACCTGCCGCGGCCGTGTTTCTCGAGCAGGAGGCGCGAGCCCTGCTGACCCGGCTGGACCAGATCCGCCCGATCGTCGATTCGACAGTCCCGTGCGGGCGGCCATCGAGGCCCGCGACCAGTGCGTCGCGTTGGTCGGTGTCTCTTCCAGGGTCGCGGTCACCACGTCCTCGAC
>NZ_QEKW01000031.1 GCF_003096675.1 Actinomycetospora cinnamomea
TGCGCAGCGCCTCCCACACCCCGTCGACCAGGGTGGTCGACGGGGTGTCGGAGGTGACCGTCATGCCTGCGCCACCGCCCGGTCCTCGACCAGCTGCGCGTCGTCCTTCGCGGCCGGCTGTCCCTCGGAGATCTGGCACTCCGCCGGCACCTCGATGCCGTACAGCTTCGCGGCGTTCAGGCCGAGGATCTTCTTCTTGCCGTTGGTGTCGAGGCGGGGGTAGTCGGCGTACTGGTCGTCGTCGGGCATCGTCCAGTCGACGAGGCCCTCGATCTGCCACTTCGGGGTCCAGATGTTGTAGTCCGAACCGAAGGTCATCTTGTCCTCGCCGACCCAGAACAGCAGTTCGCCCATCACCTTGGCGAAGAACTTGGGGCGCGCGTGCATGAGGCCACCGACGACGACGGACAGGCCCGCGTACACGTTGGGCTCCTGCGTGGCCATGAAGCAGAAGTCCTCGATGCGCGGCAGGCCGACGTGCTCGACGATGAAGTTCAGGCCCTGGAAGTCGGTCGCCGCGTGGTCGACGTCGGAGACGTCGAACGCGTCCTTGTCCAGCGGCCAGATCGTCGGGCCCTTGTGCACGTGGATGTTCTTGACGCCGAGCTCCTCGGCGCGCTGCAGGAAGCGGTAGGCCTCCGGGTCGGTCAGCTTGAACCCGCGCGAGTCGCCGTTCCACTCCGCCGTGTAGAGCTTCGCCCCGATGGCGCCGTAGCGGCGCACGTTCTCCTCGAACTCGCGCATGCCGGCGTCGCCGTCACGCGGGTCGAAGCGGGTGTTCAGGATGAACTTGCCGGGGTACTTCTCGGCGAGGTAGCCGTTGCGCTCGCTGGTGTTGAAGCCGTTCTTGTACCACTCGCGCAGGTAGGTCGACTGGAGGATCGCCACGTCGACGTGGCCCTCCTCGAACTCCTCGCGCATCAGCTGCTCCTCGGAGACCTTCTGGAACTCCTCGAGCGGCTGGTGCGTCTCGGCCGGGCCCAGGCCCTGGTAGGCGTGGAAGCACTCGATCCAGCCCTTGGCGTACTGCTCGGCGCCCTGCACCCAGTTCTCGGGAGAGGCGTCCCAGTAGTGCATGTGGGAGTCGACGATGAAGTACTTCTCGCCGTCCTTCTCGTACATGTGGTGGTGTCCTTCCGAGTCAGGGGACGAGGATGGCCCGGCCGCGAACGTTGTTCGCGTCGAGGTCGTGCAGGGCGTCCAGCGCGTCGTCGAGGCGGTACTGCTTCGTGTGGAGCGTGACCTTGCCGGCCTGAGCCAGGACCATGAGCTCGGCGAGGTCGTTGTAGGTCCCGACGATGTTGCCGATGACGTTCTTCTCGCCGGCGACGAAGTCGAGCGTCGGGGCCTGGAACTGGCCGCCGTAGCCCAGGACGAACTGGTAACCGGCGGGCCCGGTCATCTGCCAGGCCTCGAGCTCGACGCCCTGCTCGGCGACGAAGTCGAAGACGACGGTGGCGCCGCCGCCGGTGAGCTCCTGGACCTCGCCGACCTGGTTGCCGTCGGCGAGCACGGTCTCGTCCGCGCCGATCTGCTTGGCCAGGTCGAGAGCGTCCTGGTTCTTGTCCACCACGATGATCTTGGTGGCGGTCAGGGCGGCGAGCGCCTGGATGCCGATGTGGCCCAGACCTCCGGCGCCGATCACGACGGCCGAGCTACCCGGGTAGAGGTGCGGCACGGCCTTGCGGACCGCGTGGTACGCGGTGATCCCCGCGTCGGCCAGAGCGGCGACGTCGGCGGGGTTGGTGTCCGGGTCGAGCTTCACGCAGGCCCGCGCGGTCGTGCGCAGGTACTCGGCCATCCCGCCGTCGTTGTTCGACAGGCCGGGGAAGAACGCCCCGCCGGTGCACTGCATGTCCCGGCCCGCCCGGCAGGCCAGGCAGAGCCCGCAGGACGGCTGCGGGTGCAGGATCACCGTGTCGCCCACGGCCACGTTGGTGACGGCGTCCCCGACCTCGTGCACCCAGCCCGCGTTCTCGTGGCCGATCACGTACGGCAGCTCGGGGTTCTGGATCTCCGCCCAGTCCCCGTTGACGATGTGCAGATCGGTCCGGCAGACGCCGGCGCCGCCGATCTTGACGATGACGTCCAGTGCCCCTTGGAGCTCGGGCTCCGGGATGTCGTCGATCGACGGGTCCTGCTTGTACTCGTGTACCCGCACGGCCTTCACGAGGGACTCCTCTCCAGCTGGATCGAGGCGGTGGTCACTGCCGGGCTCATCCCACCGAAGGGCCGAGACCGAGGGACTGCGGGGTGCTCGCGTCGGGCGGGGGCTGCGGGATCCCCTCGTCGAGCTGGCCGTACTCGGTCATCAGGGCCTTGTTCCAGGGCGTCTGCTCCTCGGCCACCAGCGAGTTGGTCGTGAGGATGAGGCCGGCGACCGACGCGCCGTTCTGCAGCGCCGACCGCACGACCCGCAGCGGGTCGATGATCCCCAGCTCGAGCATGTTGCCGAAGCGGCCCTCGAGCGCGTCGAAGCCCTCGTCGACCCCCATGTCGCGGGTCTGCTTGACGACGTCGGCGCCCTCGAAGCCCGCGTTGAACGCGATGAGGTTGGCCGGCTCGGACAGCGCCGCCCGCACGATCTCGGCACCGATCCGACCGTCGCCGGTCAACCCCTCGAGGTCGTCCAGGGCCCCCTCGGCGTGCAGCAGCGCCGCGCCGCCGCCGGCGACGATGCCCTCGGCCATCGCCGCCCGGGTGGCCTGAAGGGAGTCGTCGACGCGGTGGCGGACCTCCTTGAGCTCCGCGTTCGTCGGCGCCCCGACCTGCAGGATCGCGGCCTTGCCCGACAGCCGGGCGATGCGCTCGGAGAAGAAGTCCTCGTCGGTGCCGATCGTGGCGCGGTCCATCTCGGCACGCAGCTGCTGCACCCGTAGCTCCCGGGCCGCCGGGTCGCCGTGGCCGCCGATGATGGCCGTCTGCTCGCTCGTCGCGCGGACCTGCGTGGCGCGGCCGAGGTGCTCGGCGCCCATCTGCTCGAGGGCGAACGCCGAGGCCTTCGAGTGGACCTTTCCTCCGCAGAGCGCCGCCATGTCCTCGAGGAGGTGGATGCGCTTGTCGCCGAAGCCCGGCGCCTGGATCGCGGTGACCTTGAGGTGCCCGTTGACGTGGTTGTGCACGAGCATCTGCAGCGCCGAGCCCTCGACCTTCTCGGCGATGATCACGAGCGGGCGGGGGTCCCGCATGATCTTCTCGAGCACCGGCATCAGCAGCCGGACGTCGCTGATCTTCTCGGCGGAGAACAGGATGTAGGGGTCGTCGAGCACGGCCAGCATCGAGCCGGGGTCGGTGACGAGGTACGGCGAGACGTAGCCGTTGTCGAACTCGAAGTCCTCGACGAAGTTGACGTGCAGCCCGAGCACCGGGCCGTCGTCGACGGTGATCACGCCGTCGTCGCCCACGGTGTGCAGCGTCTCCGCGACCACACGCCCGATCGCGTCGTCGTCGTTGGCCGAGATCGCGGCGACGCGCGCCAGCGACTCGACGTCGTCCACCGGGTGCGCCACCGAGGACAGGTGATCCACCACGCGCGCCACCGCGGCGTCGATCCCCCGCTTGACCAGCACCGGGTTCCCGCCCTGCGTGATCGCCTTGAGTCCCTCGCGCACGATCGCCTGGGCGAGCACCGTCGCGGTCGTGGTGCCGTCACCGACCACGTCGTTCGTCTTGACCGCGGCCTCCTTGAGGACCTGCGCGCCCATGTTCTCGAACTGGTCCCGCAGGAAGATCTCCCGTGCGATGGTCACGCCGTCGTTCGTGACGTCCGGCGTCCCGGTGATCTTCTCGAGGATGACGTTGCGTCCCTTGGGCCCGAGTGTCGATTTCACCGCCTCGGCGAGCTGGTCGACGCCGGCCTGCAGGGCGCGGCGTGCGTCGGCACCGAAACGAAGTTCCTTGGCCATGTCCTCACTTCTCCGTGGAGTCGAGCTCTACTCGGGCGCACAATGAACGACAGGCCGGGCCGCCGCGGCGCACACGCGGCGGCCCGGCCGCCGCGGTCAGGTGACGGGCTTGAGGTCGAAGTCGATGTACTCGGCCGCGTCCTCGGGGTTGGCGAACATGATCGTCCGGTCGTCGAGGTGGACCATGCGCCCGTAGTGGGTCGACATGTTCTCCTCGAACTCGGCGGCGTCGAACCAGTTCTCGTCCTCGCCGGCCTCCTCGTCGATGTCGGCGTACAGGACCTCGAACTTGCCCTGGCCATCCACGCGGATCATCGAGGGCAGGTGCTCGACCTTGACGTTGTCGAGCCGACCCAGGACGTTGGCGACGATCACGCCGACCTGGTTGTTCATCAGCGTGAAGCCGCACATGTTCGACGCGGCGATGTCCGCTCCGAACTGCAGGCCACCGTCGCGGGTGGAGTCGAACGCCTCGGCCTTGCTCTCGGTCGTCACTGGTTCAGCTCCTTCGGGGTGTCGAGCCCGAGATCGGAGAGGATCCCGGCGAAGCGGTTCTTGGCCTTGTCGAGCGAGTCCTCGAATCGCGGGGGCTTCGCGTCGGTCTGCGACCAGAGCGGCTGCATCGTCCGGGCCGCCTCGAGACACTGCGGCACCCACTCCGCCAGCCAGCCGTTCATCAGCTGCTTGTTGTGGTCGGCGAACTCGCGGTCCTGGGTCAGCGGGGCGAAGCACGCGACCGTCCAGCGCAGGTCCCGCTGGTCGAAGTCGTACTCGGCCGCGCCCATGACGGTCGGGGTGACGTAGTCGCCGTGGCCGGCCGCGGCCTGCATGACGAGGTTCGAGCGGAAGAGCTCACCGATCAGCGGTTCGAACACGATGTTCGTCGCGAAGATCGACTCGCCCCAGTCGTCGCGGATCGCGGGGAGCGCCTCGCACACCTTCCGCGCGCCCTGCCAGACCGGGTCGTTGTTCCACGCGTCGATGTGTGCGGCGCCGTCGAAGCCCTCGATCTCCTCCGACAGGGTGAGGTTGTAGAGCGCCAGGTCCTGCGCAATGCGAATCTTGTGCTCGCTGTTCACCGCCATCGCGGTGTTGTGCATGTTCGTCGGGCCGGAACGGTTGTTCGCGGCGAACACGTACAGGCCCAGGATGTGCTCGATGTGCATCCAGGCACCGACGTTGCGCTCGACGAAGCGCACCCAGTTGGGGCTCCACTGCTCGAACGCCTTGGCGTTGCGCGCGTTCTCGATGTTCTGGTTCACCTGCCGGACAACGTTGGCGTTGTACCGGTACATCGTGAGTTCCCACTCCTCGTTGGGATCACGGAACTCGTGCCAGCCGTGGGCCGGCCAGTTCTCCACCGGCTTGCCGCCGGAGCCGGGGCCCCGCTCGGGCTCGGGGTCGTCGACCCCCCAGGCCTTGAGCTTCGTCCAGGTCAGCGGGTAGCCGCGCGAGCCGTCGGCGAAGCCGTAGATCCAGCCCTGCGTGAGGTAGTGCCTCGGGTCCGGCTGGACCTCGACGGTCACGTCCTCGTAGTGCGTCTGCTTGCGCTTCGCCGGCTTGAAGTAGTTGTAGTGGCGCGCGGAGGGACCCGAGTCGGGGAACTCCTTCGCGCCCGCCTCGGCGTCGGTGAAGACGGGCTTCGGGACGCTGCGCTCGGACCGTTCTTCGGTGGTGGTCATTGTGGGCCCTCAGTCCTCCGGCTCTCCGGTGGTGGTGAACTTGTCGTAGAAGATGTTCTGCTCGCTCATTCCACGCTGTGTCAGCAAGGCGATGGCCGCGTCCACCATCGGCGGCGGCCCGCACACATAGGCATCCTTCCCTTCCAGGTCGGGCTCGTTCGCACGGACGACCTCGGTGATCAGGCCGGTCTCGCCGTCCCAGTCGTCGCCGTCGGGCTCCGACAGCGCCGGGACGTAGCGGAATCCCGGAATCTGGTCCTCGAGTGCGCGCAGCTCCTTCTCGAAGCAGAGATCGGCCTTGGTGCGGGCCCCGTAGTACAGGACCGCCCTGCGCTCGACCTGGCGTTCGGCCAGCGAGCGCAGCAGTCCGAGCAGCGGCGCCATTCCCGCACCGCCACCGACGAAGACGATGTCCGACGTGCGGTTCTCGCGGAGGGTGCACGTGCCGAAGGGGGCCTCGACCTCGAGCCTGTCACCGACCTTCACGCGGTTCGCCAGGAACTGCGAGAACGCCCCGTCGGGATAGATCTTGATGACGAACTCGAACCGCTTGTCGCGGTTCGGCGTGTTGGCCATGGAGAACGACCGGACCTCGCCGGTGTCGGGGACGGTGAAGTCCATGTACTGGCCGGGGAAGTACTTGATCTCCTCGCCGGCGATCTGCTGGACGACGAGGTGACGCATGTCGTGGGTGACCGGGTCGTTGGCCAGCACCTCGACGGTGCCCTTGCGGATCGGCAGCCCGGAGCGGAGGACCTCCTCGTCGTAGTTGAGGAGCTCGATGGTCAGGTCGTCGTAGGCGTGGGCACGACACAGGAGGGTCTGCCCCTCCTCCCGCTCCATGTCCGGGAGCGCGAAGGTCGAGTACCGGTCGAGCTCGATCTCGTCCAGGTCGCCCTCGAGGACGAACGACTTGCACGCCGCGCACTGGCCTTCCTTGCAGCCGTGCATCAGCTGCACGCCCTGCTCGAAGGCGGCACGCAGGATGGTCTGGTCCTCGTCGACCTCGATCTCGATACCGACGGGTTCGAAACGGACCCGGTGCTTCTCACCCATCCAGGGCGCTCCTTGGGGAATCGTGTCGGGAACCGGACGAACCGGACGGCGGAGGGCCGACGAACGGTTCGTGGAGGACGACGGGGGAGGGCCGGGCGCACCCGGCCCTCCCCCGTCACCTCACGGCGAGGTCAGGCGATGACTCAGGACTTCAGGTGCTCGCCCTTCCCGGCGGGCCGGCCGGCAGGACCCTGCCGGACGTAGTCGGCCGCGAACGCCTCGCGCTCGGAGTCGCTCATCTCGTTGAGGAGGACGTTCGGGCTCTGGAGATGCGGCATGCGCCGCATGTGGTCCAGCGTCCACATCTTCTTCGGGTCGAGATCGAGGTGCGGCTGCGCGGTCATGGTGTTGCCGTCGTCGCGGACGAAGCCCATGTCCTTGACGACGTCGGCCCAGTTCCAGCCGTGGTACAGCGTCTCCCACTCGCGGTGGCCGACGAGCTTGCCCATGTTCGGCGTCTCGCGGCCCTGGTACGTCGGGCGGAAGGCCTCGGCGTCGGTCCAGCGGCAGGCCTCGTGGCAGTAGGTCCGCCACTGGCCGTCCACCTTGTCCATGACCATGTCCTCCCGCACCAGGCACGGGACCATGCAGGTCCAGCAACGGTGCGGGTACACGTAGTCGACGTCCTCGGCCACGATCGGGTGGTGGCCGTTCGGCTTCGCCAGACGGTTGTAGTTCTCCCACCACTTGCCGTACTTGTCGTACCAGCCCGGGTACTTGTACTCGAACCACTCGAAGTCCTCGTCGGTCATGCCGTCGATCCGCCAGTAGTTGGCGAGCCAACCGGTGGAGAAGAACTGCGCGACCTCGTGGACGTAGCCCTTGTTCCAGATCTGGTTCCACGACTCCTCGATGAGGTCGTGCGGGATGACCAGACCGTACTTCTCGAGCGGCAGCAGGTAGGAGCGGTAGTAGTCGTCGTAGATCCACCGCCGCCACATCTCCGCGTAGGACTCGCGGTCCTTGCGGCGGTCCTTCGTGCCGTACTCGATGAACGTGCCGATGGCGGCGTCCACCACGCGGTGGTTGTTCCACCACGCGTAGCGCAGGTCGCGCTCGAGCAGCTGGCGGTTGTCCTCGTCCGACAGCGCCATGAGCAGCGTGGCGTAGCCGTTGGAGATGTGCCGCGACTCGTCGGACTGCACGGAGTGGAACACCGTGGGCAGCAGGTAGTCACCGTTGGCCGCCGCCTCGGCCGGCATGGCCACGAACAGGGTGTTCGTGAACGCCGTCTCGGCGACGATCGTCAGGTAGATGCTGGCCGCGGTGATCGCGTCGCCGGTGATGAACCCCTCGGCGAACTGGCGGCCGATGGTGCCGCAGTAGTCCGAGTGGAAGTTCCGGAGGGTGTTGTTGAAGCCCGCCGGGTCGATGTAGTTGTTCATGTACAGCCGCTTGAGGTTCTGCTGGATCGTGCTGTGCCGAACCTCGTCGATCATCTGGATCGCCTGGCCGTTGTGCAGCTCCGGGTTGGGAACCGCCTGGAACAGCATCGGCATCGACCGGGCGGCCGAGATCTCCGGGAGCGGGATGATCGACAGGAACAGCTTCTGCCACTCCAGCCACCGCTCCTGGACCTGGCGGAACATGTTCCCGCGGATCGCTCCGTCGGACGCTCCGTAGACGCGGTTGTCCTTCTCCTCCTGCATGGGGAAGTAGGACCGGAGGACCTGCTTGAGCGGGTCCTTCTTGGCCGCCTTACGGAAGGTGTAGTCCGTCCCGTACTTCATGTACGGCTCGTGGTACACCGGCTCCCAGGACAGTTCCTGGATCTTCTGGTGAGCCTTCGCCAAACTCTGACGGCTCATCTTCTCTCCTCGTGGAGTTCCTGGCTCGGCCTACGGGGTTCCGCAGCCGTGGACTGTGGTGGTGCGGTCGCCGGGTCGCGGCGACGGTCATCGGGCTCGAGGGGTCAGGCGGTTCCGGGGACGGAGCCGCGGCGTATCGCCTCCGGGTCGTCGGGTGGGGGCACCCCCGACTCGGCGTCGATCCAGTCCTGCGTCGCCGTGGCGGCGACGTCACGGACGACGCCCGTGAGCTCCTCGCCGTGGGTGGCGAAGCGCCGGGCCGGGGTCGAGATGGCGATGCTGGCGGCGACCTGCCCGTTCGGGGCGAAGATCGGCGCACCGATGCAGCAGAAGCCCTCGGCGTACTCCTCGCGGTCCACCGCGTAGCCGCGCCGGCGGACCCGGGCGAGCTCGAGCTCGATCGCCGGGGTGCTCGTGATCGTGGTGCCGGTGAACGACGCGAGCGTGGACTGCTCGCGCAGCCGCTCGGCGCGGGCACCGGACGAGGCGATGAGGGCCTTGGTGACCGCCAGCGCGTGCGCCGAGGCGAGCGGGATGCGCTCGGCGAGGTCCGGGATGCGGGCGAGGCCCTGGTGGCCGCGGGCGTCGACGATCACCGTCGCGTCGTCGTCCTCCCAGCGGGCGAGGTAGGTCCGCTGGCGGGTGCGCCAGTACAGCTCGGTGACGGCGTCGGACAGCCGCTCGGGGAGCTCGTAGCGCCGCAGGTCGTCCGGCGCGTCGGTCTCGCCCCACGCCTCGCCCCACGGCGGGGCGTCCTGCAGCCGCACGGTGCCGGTCTGCCGGTCGCGGACCGCGTAGCCCTCCTGGCACAGGGTGTTGAGCAGGTAGCGCGCGGTGGCCGTGCTCTTGCCGAGCTCACCGGCGAGCGCCTCGGGGGTGATCCCGTCCGGCGCGGCACCGAGGATCCGCAGCGCGGCCAGCGCCTCCGCGGCCGTCTTCAGGGAGCGGCCACCGCCGGTGCCCCGACCCTGCTGCGGATCGATCATCGGTGCCCTCCTCCCGTCGTCGGGCGATCCGTCCTGCTCCGACCGGCCGTGCACCGGCCGTCGTGCGGGGGCTACTGAACGCTGCGACGAGGCTTGTGGTCAACATCACGGTTTGTGCGTGCAGATACTGCACCCTCCGCTGGCCGCAGCCCGTCGACCGTTGCGCGCCGGTACGGCCGGGGCGGCAGCGCGGCGAGCGGTGGACGAACGGTCGGGTTCCGCCGGACGACCGAGTGGTACCTCCGGCGCGATGACCGCCGCCCCCGCGCCGCACCGGTTGCGCTACGCGTACAACACCAACGGTTTGACGTCGCACCGCCTCGACGACGCCCTCGCCCTGCTCGCCGACTGCGGCTACGACGGGGTCGCGCTGACCCTCGACGTCGCCCACCACGATCCGTTCGCCCCCGAGCTGGGGCGCCGCACCGCGGCGCTGGCGGACCGGCTGCGCGACCTGGGGCTGGGCTGCGTCGTCGAGACCGGCGCGCGCTTCCTGCTCGACCCGCGCCGCAAGCACCAGCCCACGCTGATCACGCCGGACCCGGACGGGCGGAGGACGCGCGTCGACTTCCTGCGCACCTGCGTCGACGTCGCCGCCGACCTGGGCAGCGAGGCGGTGTCGTTCTGGGCCGGCGTGCCCGGCGCCGGGCAGGACCGGGACGAGGCGTGGCGCCGGCTCGCCGACGGGGTGCGCGAGGTCGTCGAGCACGCGCGCACCCGCGGCGTCGTCTGCGCCGTGGAGCCCGAGCCGGGGATGCTCGTGGAGGACTGCGACGACTGGATGCGCCTCGCGCTCGACGTCCCCCGGATCACCCTGGCCCTCGACACCGGGCACTGCATCGTGTCCGGGCGCTGGACCCCCGAGGCGGCCGTGCGCGAGTTCGCGCCGCTGCTCGGGGCCGTGGCGGTGGAGGACATGCCCCGCGGGGTGCACGAGCACCGCGCGCCGGGCGAGGGCGACATGGACCTGCCCGCGGTGCTCGCCGCGCTGCGGGCCGTCGAGCACCCGGGGCTGGTGTCGTTCGAGCTGTCCCGGGACTCCCACCGCGCGGACACCCTCGTGCCCGGCGCCCTGGCGACGATCAAGGAGATGGAGGACGGGGTGGAGGTCCGGGTTTGAGGATCTGCTTCGTGTCCCGCCGCTACTGGCCCGCGGTGTCGGGCATGAGCGCGTACGCCGAGAACCTGCTGCGCCACCTGGTGCGCGAGGGCCACGACGTCGTGCTCGTGTCGCAGTACCGCGGCGACCCGCAGGGCCGGGCGGTCTACGGCGGCGGGCCGCCCCCGCCCGAGCGGGTGCCGGCGGGCGTGCACGTCGTGGCGCTCGAGGCGCACGGCGAGCAGGAGGTCGTCCACGGCCGGCCCGCGGACTTCGAGGCGGACGTGGAGACGATGCGCGCCGCGATCGCCGTCGAGCACGCGCGGGCGCCGTTCGACCTGCTCCACGCCCAGTACGCCTACCCCACCGGGCTCGCCGTGCTGCGCGCCGCGCACGACCTCGGGCTGCCCGCGGTGGTCAGCGTGCAGGGCGGCGACGGGCACTGGGTGGGCACCTGCTGCGGCATGCACGAGACGCTGGTGCGCGCGGTGTTCGCCCACGCGCCGGCGCTGGTCATCGGCTCGTCGTCGTTCGCCGCGGAGGTGTCGCAGCGCCACGGCGTCGACCCCGACCGCTGGACGGTCGTCTCCGGGGCCACCGACACCGAGCGCTTCGCCCCGGCCCGCGAGCCCGGCGCGCTGTCCGACCCGCCGGTGCTGCTCTACCACGGTCGCGTCGACGCCCGGAAGGGTGTGCTCGACCTGCTCGACGCCGTCGCCGACCTGCTCGACCGCGGCCGGCGGCTGCGGCTCGTCGTCTCCGGCATCGGCCCGGACACGGGCACCGTCGCCGACCGGGTCACCGAGCTCCGGCTCGACGAGCACGTGACCCAGCTCGGCTACACGGCCTACGAGGACGCGCACGAGGTCTACCGCCGCGGCGACGTGTTCGTCAGCCCGACCTACGCCGAGGGGTTCTCGAACACCGTGCTCGAGGCCATGGCCACCGGGCTGCCCGTGGTGTCCACCGACGTCGTCGGCGTGCGCGACTGCGTGCGCCACGAGGACAACGGCCTGCTCGTGGCGCCGAAGGACCCCGCGGCCCTCGCCGACGGCGTCGCCCGCGTGCTCGACGACGCCGAGCTGCGCGTCGGGATGGCCCGGCGCGCCCTCGACGAGGTCCGCGCCCGCTGGTCCTGGCCGGTCGTCGCCGGCGAGCTCACCGACGTCTACGACCGTGTCCGCGACGTCGGGGTCCCGGCCATCGCCGACGTCCCCGCCGACCCCGACTGCCGCTTCCGCGCGGCGCCGCACCTGTTGTGAACGTCAGCGGTGGGCCATCGCAGACGTTGAGTGTCCGTATCGCCACACGCTCGCCGGAGCGCACGTGACCTGGGTCGTCGCGGTCAGCCCGCACCTCGACGACGCCGTGTTCTCCGCCGGCGGGACGTTGGCGCGCCTGGCCGCGGCGGGGCACGAGGTCGTCGTCGTCACCGTCTTCACCGGCTCGGTCGCGGCGCCGACGGGGTTCGCGCTGGCGTGCCAGACCGACAAGGGCCTGGCGCCCGAAATCGACTACATGGCCCTGCGCCGCGACGAGGACGCGGCCGCGCTGCGCCGCCTCGGGGTGCGCGGGGAGCACCTGGGCCTGCTCGAGGCCCCGCACCGCGGCTACGACTCCCCCGCCGCGCTCTTCGCCGGGCGCCGCCCGGGCGACGACGTGGCCGGTGCCGTCGCCGACGCCGTCGCCCCGTACCTGGACGGCGCGGGCCTCGTCCTCGCCCCGCAGTCGGTCGGCGACCACGTCGATCACCGGGTCGTCACCGCCGTCGTCGCGGAGCTGACCGGGCTCGCCGACCCCGGGCGCACGGCGTGGTGGCGCGACACCCCGTACGCGGTGCGCCGCCCGGACGCGACCGGCGCGCCCGAGGTCACGGGCACCGACGTCGCCGTCGCCCTCGACGGCGTGCTCGACGCCAAGGCCGAGGCCGCCGCCGCCTACGCCACCCAGGTCGGCTTCCAGTTCGGCGGCGCCGAGCACGTCGCCCCGGTGCTGGCCGACCTCGCCCACCGGGAGGGCGCACGCCTCGGCGTCGACGGGCCCGTGGAGATCCACCGCACCGGTGGCGGTGCCCGCGCCGTGCTCGGCACGGTGGAGCCGTGAGAAGTCTCCCGGGCGCCCGGCCCCTGCTCGAGGTGGCCACGATCCACGCCGAGCCGGCGGCGCTGGCCTCGGCGCGCGGCCAGGAGGTGCTCGCGCGCTTCCCCGACGCCGAGGTCGTCGAGATCGCGTCCCACTGGCGGATCCCCGACCTGCACGGCGCCGAGGAGAACGTCGCGCGCTGGGCGCGGGTGAAGGCCGAGCACCTCGTGCTCGGGGTGAAGAAGACGCTGACGGTGCGGCCCAGCGGCCGCTCGGCGGACTTCATCGCGCCCTCGACCGCCAACGGCTGCGCGATGGCCTGCGCCTACTGCTACGTCCCGCGCCGCAAGGGCTACGCCAACCCGATCACGGTGTTCACCAACATCGACGCGATCAGCCGGTCGATCGCCCGGCACGTCGCCCGGCAGGGCCCGAAGACAGGGCCGAACGGTCCGGGCCCGAACCAGTGCGACGCGAGCGACTGGGTCTACGACATCGGCGAGAACTCCGACTGCTCGGTCGACGCCCGCGTCAGCGACAACGTCGCCGACCTCGTCGCGCTGTTCGCCCGCCTCGACGGGGCGAAGGCGTCGTTCGCCACCAAGCACGTCAACCGCGACCTGCTCGACCTCGACCCCCGCGGCGGCACCCGCGTCCGCTTCTCGCTCATGCCGCGGCGTGACGCGCAGCTGCTGGACATCCGCACGAGCTCGATCGACGAGCGCATCGGCGCGGTCGACGACTTCCTCGCCGCCGGCTACGAGGTGCACCTCAACTTCTCCCCGGTGGTGCTGCGCGAGCGCTGGCAGTCGGAGTGGGCGGCGCTGCTCGACGAGCTCACCGAGCGGCTCTCGCCCGCGGCGAAGGCGCAGGCCGCCTGCGAGGTGATCCTGCTGACCCACCACGAGGGCCTGCACGACGTGAACCTCGGCTGGCACCCCCGCGCCGAGGACGTGCTCTGGCGGCCCGAGGCCCAGGAGGCCAAGCGCACGGGGCAGGGCGGCGCGGTCGTGCGCTACCGCGTCGAGGTGAAGCGACGCGCCGTCGCCCGCTTCCGCGAGCTGGTGGCCCGCCACGCGCCGTGGCTGACGATCCGCTACGCGTTCTGAGCTCCGGGTCGAGCTCCGCTCCGCTGCGTCTCCCGATGTGGCGATTACGCTCGGGACACGTGAGCACCCGGCTGGCTCTGAGCCGCGAGTACCCGCACGGCGTCCCCGCCTTCGCCGCCGCGCTCGCCGATCCCGAGTTCCACCGCGTCAAGCTCGACGTCGACGGCACGGGACGCATCGAGGTGGTCGCGTTCGAGGAGCGCGAGGGGACCGGCGAGGACGACCGCCGGGTGCGGGTCGTGCTGCGTCAACCGGTACCGCCCGGCCAGGTCCCGGCGGTGGTCGAGCGGCTGCTGTCGGGTGTGCTCGTCATCGAACGCACCGAGGAGTGGCGGCTGACGCCGCAGCGCTGCGACGGGCGGGCCCGGGTGGCGGTCCCGGGGACACCGATCAACGCCGGCGGCACCATGGCCGTCGCGCCCACCGGGGACGGCAGCCGGCTCGCGGTCGACCTCGAGATCACCGCGGCGATCCCGCTGCTGGGCGGGGGCATCGAGCGGGCCGTCGTCACCGGCATCCGCGGGCTCACCGGCGGCGAGCACGACCGGATCTCGCGCTGGCTCGCCGCGGGACGGGCGCGCTGATGCCGGCCCGCCGCCGTCGCCGTCTGGGCTCCGACCGGCTCTACGTCACGTCGTCCGACGGGCTGCCGCTCGGCCACCTCGACCTCGTCACGCGCGTCGCGCACGACGTGCCCGCGGGCTACCGGGAGCGGTTCGTCCAGGAGGCCAACGCCTGGCTGTGGCAGAACCACCTGCCCCCGATGGGCAGCCCGTCCGAGGTCGCCGCCGAGCCCTCGGCGCTGGGCGCCGGCGTCGAGGCCCCGGAGGGCGGCTGGGACCCGGGCTGGGAGGACCTCGCCCTGCGCCTCCCGGGACACGGGCTGCTCGAGGAGGCCGCGACCGCGCGGGCCGCCCGCGGTCCCGAGGCCGACCGGCCCTACCGGCTGCGCGCCGACGGGCAGCACGCCGTGGCCGAGGCGCTGGGCAAGCTCACCCGCTCGCCGGCGCTGCGCCGTGGTCGCGGGGCGCGGTGGCGCATCCTCCACGCGGTGCCCATGGCCTCCGACGAGGGCCACGTCGTCATCGACCACGTGGTCATCGGCCCGCCCGGGCTGTTCACCCTCCAGGTCGTCCACCTCCCCGGCGGCCGCATCACCCTGGGCGACGAGGAGCTCGACCTGGGCGGGTCGACGCTCGACCTGCCGCGGTGGCGCCGGATCGGGGTCGAGGCCGCCGACCGCGTGTCGGAGGGCCTGGCCCGCGCGGCGGGCGCGACGGAGACGCTCGACCCGCCCGCCGTGCACCCCGTCGTCGTCGCCGTCGGCGCGATCCTCGTCGGCCAGGGCCGCCCGCGCGGCGTGACGGTGACGCGCGTCGGTCCGCTGCCGCGCCTGCTCACCGCGTTCGGGTCGCCGCTCTCCGACCTCGCCGTGGCGCAGACCTACGAGGTCGCCCGCCGTTCCACGACGTGGAGCCCGTGAGCGCACCGGCACCCACCGCGACGCTGCGCCGCGCCCGGGTGGCGGTCGTCGGCATGTTCGTGGTCAACGGCGCGACCTACACCAGCATCGTCCCGCGGCTGCCGGCCCTGCGCGACGAGCTCGCGCTGTCCAACACCGCGCTGGGCGCCGCGATCGCCGCGTTCCCCGCCGCCGCGCTCGTGTTCGGGGTGCTGGCGGGGCCGCTGATCGCGCGGGTCGGCAGCGGGCGCGCCGGTGCCGGGGTCGGGCTGGTCGGGGCGGTGCTGCTGCCGGCGGTGGCGCTCGCGCCGTCGTGGCCCGCGCTCGCCGGGGCGCTCTTCCTGCTCGGGCTGACCGACGCGTGGGCCGACGCGGCGATGAACGCGCACGGCCTGCGCGTCCAGACCGGTTACGGGCGCTCGATCGTCAACGGGCTCCACGCGGTGTGGAGCATGGCCGCGGTCGGCGCGGGCCTGCTCGGCGCGGCCGCGGCCGGGCTCGGGGTGCCGCTGCTGCTGCACCTCGGCGCCGTGGCGGTGGTGCTCGTCGTCGTGGCCGCCCTCGCGTGGCGGTGGGCGTTGCCCGGCCCGGAGCCGGAGGCCGAGCACGGGTCGGCGGAGTCGACGGGGACGGGGCCGCTGCGGGCGGTCGTCGTCGCCGCGGGTCCGCTGCTGGCGCTCTCGGCGCTGCTCGTGGCGTCGGGCGGGATCGAGGACTCCGCGTCGTCGTGGGGCGCGATCTACGTGCGCGACGACCTCGCCGGCGGGCCGTTCGTGGCCGGCCTGCCGTTCGTGGCGTTCCAGACGGCGATGACCGTCGGGCGCCTCGTCGGCGACCGGGTGGTGGACCGCCTCGGGCCCGTCACCGTGGCGCGGGGCGGGGCGGCGCTGGCCGCCGTGGCCATGGCGACCGCGCTGCTCGTCGGCCACCCTGCGGCGGCGGTCGCCGGGTTCGCGCTCACGGGCCTCGGGGTGTCCACCATCTTCCCGCTCGGGTTCGCGGCCGCCGGGCGCGTGCCGGGCGTGCGGCCGGGCGACGGGATCGCGGTGGTCGGGTGGCTCGCGCGCCTGGGCTTCCTCGCGTTCCCCCCGCTGATCGGGACGATCGCCGACCGGGTGTCGGTGGGCGCGGGGCTCGCGCTCGTGCCACTGTCCGCGCTCGCCCTGGTGCTGCTGGCCGGGTCGCTGCGCCCGCGCGGGGACGTGGCGCGGACACTGCGGGGGTGACCGTCACCGGGCCCGTCGCCGAGGTCGTCGCCGCCCTGACCCGCCCGCTCCCGCCGCTGGACGAGGCGGTCGCCGCGCTGGGCCGTGATGCGGGGCTGGTGGCGTGGTGGGGCGACGACGCGGTGCCCGTCGAGGGCCCGCCGCACCCCGTCGACGCCGGATGGCGCCTGTTGGAGGTCGGCGACGCGACGATGCTGCGCAACCGCGTCACCCGCCAGGACCTCTACCGCACGGGCGTCTCGGCGCTGCGCCGCGCCCTGGCCGGGCTGCTGCTCGACGACCTCGACCTCGCGCCGACCTGGGCCGCCGACGTGGTGCTGCCGCGCGCCGACGAGGACCGGCTGACCGCGTGGATGCGGGCGCACCTGCGGCTGTCGGCGGTGCTCCACGAGGACCGCCGGGTGCTGCTCGGCCCGGTGCGCGACGCGCTGGCGCCGGGGTTGCGCGAGGACCGGGACCCGGCCCTGTCGGCCTGCGCCCGCTTCACCGCGGCCGCCGGCGAGCGCCCCGTCCGCGACCCCTCGGTGCCCTTCCGCCGTCCCTGACGTGCGTGATCTTCCGAGCTATAGCACAGAAGATCACGCACGTGGGCAGGTGACGCAGGTGCGCGCGGCGGGGCGGGCCTCGAGGCGTTCTCCGGCGATCGGGCGGCCGCAGCGCTCGCACACCCCGTACGTCCCCGCCGCCACTCGCGCGCGGGCCGCCGCGATCTCCGCGGCGTCGTGGCGTGCCGCCGCGAGCAGGGCGGCCACCTGCGCGCGGTCGTAGGCGATCGTCTGGCCCTCGGGGTCGTGCTCGTCGTCCGACGAGCTCGCCGACGCCGTGTCCACGATCCCCGCGAGCTGCGCGGAGAGGGCCTCGACCCGGGCCCGGGCCTCGGCGTCCGCCTCGTCCAGCGGGCCGGTCACACGACCGTCGCCAGCGCCCGCGGGGCGATCTCGACGGTCACCGCCCGGTCGGCGTCGAGGTCGAGCACCTCCCCGTCGAGCTGCACCGGCATCGGCTTGAGGGTGGTGAACGCGAACCGGTCGGTGCGCGGCTGCGGGCCCAGCCCGCGCACGGCGGCGCGCACCGCATAGGCCAGCAGCCGCAGCTTCGACCGGTGCGGCAGCGTGATCACCTCGAACCGCCCGTCGGCCGGGTCGCCGTCGGAGAGCGTCACGTACTTCGCCATCTCGGTGGTGTTGGCGAGGATCAGGCTGTCGAAGCGCCGCGGCCCGCTCAGCGGCCCCTCACCCTCCACGTCGACGGCGAACGGGCGGAAGCGCGAGAACGCGCGCACGGTCGTGACGATCTCGCGCAGCGAGCCCTTGCCCCCGCGCTCGATCTCGAGGGCGACGGTCGGGGTGATGCCCAGCCCGAAGTACGAGTGCGCCCAGCGCGGGCGCTCCTCCCCCGCCACGGCGACGCGCAGCAGGTCCAGCCGGCGCACCTGGCCCGCGGCGATCGCGTCGACCAGCGGGCGCTCCCGGGTCGCGCGGCGGTGGTCGTTGGCGTTGCCCGCCGGCAGCACGGCTCCCACCGCGCCGGCGACGACGCCGTCCCCCGCGGCCATGAGGCCCTCGACCACCTCGTGGTAACCGCCGTCCCCGCTGACCGACACGACGAGCACCCGGCCCGCGCGGGCCTCCTGCTCGGCCAGGACCCGCGCGTGCCCGGCGTACTCGGTCGGCGTGGCCACGACCTCGAGCTGCGGCGCCTGCTCGTGCAGCTGCGAGCGCGCCTGCTCCGCCCGCCGCGCACCGTCACCGCTGCTCTCCGGGTTGTAGATCAGGACGACCCGGTCGTACGCGGGCACGGGGGACGGGTCGGACGGCAGGGCCACACCGGGAGCCTACGTCCCGCGGGCCGTCCGCCCGGTCAGCGCAGCGCCAGCACGTGCTCGACGGCCTCGGGCAGCGTGGCGACGACCGGCGCGGCGGTGCGCAGGTCGGCGGCGTGGTGGGTCGAGTGCTCGGCCACCAGCACGCAGGCGCAGCCCACGGCGGCGGTGGCCGCGGCGTCGTCGAGCGTGTCGCCGACCAGGACGACGCCCGCGGGGTCGAGGCGCAGCACCTCGAGGTGCTCGGCGAGCGCGGCGGCCTTGCTGCGCCCGTCGTGGTGGTGGTCGCCGTCGACGCGCGCGAACCAGTCGTGCAGCCCGCGCCGGCCCAGCGTCGCGTGCAGCACGTCGTGCGCGAGCATGCTCAGCACCGACTGGCCGAACCCGGCGTCGGCGAACCGCTCGAGCGCGTCCGTCGCCCCCGCGGCCAACGACAACGCCGGCTCGACGTACCGGTAGTGAGCGCCGAACACCGCGTTCAGCCGCACCCACTCGTCCTCGCCGACGTCACGCCCCACGAGGTCGGCGTAGAAGGTGCGCAACGGGCGCCGGAACGTCGAGCGGTAGCGCTCGAGGTCGAGACGCGCATCGACGCCCACCGCCGCGAGACCGGCCGCGGAGGCGTCGACGACGGCGTGCACGTCGGCGAGCAACGTGCCGTTCCAGTCCCAGACGACGTGGTCCACCACGACGCCGATGATCCGCTACCCGTCGAGGTGCTTCAGCAGCGCCTGCAGCGATCGGATGCGGGTGTGGCGCAGGACGTCCTGCGGATCGTCGGACTCGGTCTGCTCGACCCACGCCTCGGTGTCGCCGCGGTCGGTGATCGCGAACCACACGGTGCCCGGGGGCTGGTCGTCCTGCGGCTCCGGGCCGCCCGCGCCGCTGACCGCGAGGGTCAGGTCCGCACCGAGCAGGTCCGCGGCCTTCTCGGCCATCGTGCGCACCGCGGGCTCGGAGACCACCGGGCCGTCGGGCACGCCGAGGGCCCCGTGCTTGGCCGTGCGGTCGTAGGCGACGACGCCGCCGCGGAACCACTCGCTCGAGCCGGGCGAGGCGGCCAGGTCGCTGCAGACCAGCCCGCCGGTGAGCGACTCGACGATCGCCAACCGGCGCCCGTCCCGCGACGCCGCCTCGGACACCGCCTTCGCGAGCTCCTCCGGATCCTCCACACGTACCTCCCGGCGCCTCTCGTCGACTCCCGAGCCTTGCCGATCACGGGCCCGCGGAAACGCCCTCAGGGACGGAACCGGCGCAACCGCAGGCTGTTGCCCACGACGAACACGCTCGACAGCGCCATCGTCACGCCCGCGATCATCGGGTTGAGCAGCCCGACCACGGCCAGCGGCAGCGCGGCGACGTTGTAGGCGAACGCCCAGAACAGGTTGCCGCGGATGGTGCCCAGCGCGCGCCGGGCGAGCGCCAGGGCGTCGGGCACGGCGCGCAGGTCGTCGCGGACCAGGGTGAGGTCGCCGGCCTCGATGGCCATCGCCGTGCCCGTGCCCATCGCCACGCCCAGGTCGGCCTGGGCCAGGGCCGCGGCGTCGTTGACGCCGTCGCCGACCATCGCCACGACCGCGCCGCGCTCCTGCAGGCGCCGGACCTCGTCGGCCTTCTCCGTCGGCAGCACCTCGGCGACGACGTCGTCGGCGTCGATCCCGACCTCCGCGGCCACGGCCCGCGCGGCCGCCGCGTTGTCGCCGGTCAGCAGCACCGGGCGCAGCCCGCGCGCCCGCATCCGCCCGACGGCCTCGGTCGAGCCCTCGCGCACGGTGTCGGCCACCGCCAGCACCGCGCGCGCCCGCAGCACCCCGTCCGCGTCGTCCCACGCGACCAGCACCGTCGTCGCCCCCTGCCCCGCGGCCTCGTCGAGGGCGCGGCGCAGGTCGTCCGGCACGTCCACGCCGCGCTCGTCGAGCAGCCGTCGGCGCCCGGCGAGGACGCGGGTGCCGTCGACGGTGCCCACGACGCCGAGCCCGTCGAGGGCCGCGACGTCCCGGGCCTCCGCGAGCGGGCCCGCCAGCTCGTCGCGGGCCGCCGCGGCGATCGCCCGGGCGACCGGGTGCTCGAGGCTCGCCTCGAGGGCGCCGGCCCGGGCGAGCACCTCGCCCCGCGCGACCCCGCCGGTGGTGTGCACGCCGCGCAGGGCCATCCGCCCCGTGGTCACCGTGCCCGTCTTGTCCAGCACGATCGTGTCCACGCGGCGTGTGGACTCCAGCACCTCGGGGCCGCGCAGCAGGATGCCGAGCTGCGCGCCGCGGCCGGTGGCGACGGCCAGCGCGGTCGGCGTGGCGAGCCCGAGCGCGCAGGGGCAGGCGACGACGAGGACGGCCATGCCGGCGGCGATCGCGAAGCCCCAGCCGGCGCCCGAGACGCCCCAGAAGAGCAGCGTGTTGACCGCGACGAGCATGACGACGGGCACGAACCACGCCGAGATCCGGTCGGCGAGCCGCTGGATCGCGGTCTTGCCGGCCTGGGCCTCCTCGACCCGCCGCGCCATGCGGGCCCACTGGGTGTCGCCCGCGGCGCGGGTGGTCTCGACGACGACGCGGGCGGTCTCGTTGCGGGTCCCCGCGAGCACCTCGGCCCCGGGCTCCACCTCCACCGGCACCGACTCGCCGGTGATCGAGCCGGCGTCGACGGTGGTGCGGCCCTCGACCACCCGCCCGTCGAGGGGGAAGGGCTCGCCGGCGTGGACGGCGATGCGGTCCCCGGGCTGCACGCTCTCGACCGGGACCGGCAGCTCACGGTCGCCCACGACGACGCAGGCCTCGGTGGCGGGCGGGGCGAGCAGGGCCGCCGACACCCCGAGCGCGCGGCGACGGCCCCGCCGCTCGATCCACCGCCCGAGCAGCGCCGCGGTGGTGATCGCCGCCGCGGTCTCGAGGTAGACGGTGCGCGCGCCGTCGAACTGGTCGGGGGTGGGGATCAGGTACAGGCCGTGGCGCATCCCGCCGAGGCCCGCGCCGCCGAAGAAGAGCGTCCACAGCGACCAGCCGAACGCGGCGAGCGTCCCCACCGAGACCAGCGTGTCCATCGTCGCCGAGAGGTGGCGCAGGTGGCGCGCGGCGTTGCGGTGGAAACGCCAGCCGCCCCAGACCACGACGGGCGCGGTGAGCACGAGCGAGAACCACTGCCAGTAGCGGAACTGCCAGTCGGGGTTCATGGCCACGGCGATGACCGGCAGGGTCAGGGCGAGGCACACCAGCGCGCGGTGGCGCAGCTCGCCGAGCTCGGGGTCGGCGTCCGTCGGGGCGGGGGCCGAGGGCGTGGTCTCCCGCGAGCGCCGCGGCGCCGGCACCGACGCGGACGTCCCGGCCGGGACGAGCGGCTCGACCGGCGCGGCGCCGAAGCCCAGCGCGGTCACGGCGGCGACGAGCGCGGCGGGGTCCTGGTCGGCGGGGTGGGTCACCGTGGCGCGCCCCGTGGCGTAGTTGACGCTGGCCTCGACACCGGGCAGCCGCCCCAGCCGCCGCTGGATGCGCGCCGCGCACGTGCCGCACGTCATGCCGGTGACGGCCAGCTCGGTGGTCCCGGTCGCACCGGTGGTCTCCGGCCCGGCCGGTCCCGCACCCTCCGCGACGTCGGTCGCCACGCCGCCACCTCCTGCTCCCTCGACGACGGCGCGACGCTAGGGCGCATGCACGCGCGGGCACCCGGAGCTGAGAGCCGCCGGCGGACCGTCCGCCGACCGCCGTGCTCGGGCAGGACGAACGGTCGCGGGACACCCCGGGTGGGCGACCGACCACGCCCGATCGGAGCAGCAGGGGTTCTCAGCCCCCGGTGTGTGCCGACCGGCCGACCGGGTAGGCCCGCCACCGACCTTGATCACTCCACGGAAGGGGTCAGCCATGGCCGAGGACACCGCCGCCGAGGACCTGAAGGGGCGCGCGAAGGAGGCCGTCGGCGCCGTCACGGGCCAGGACCAGTGGGCCCGCGAGGGCCAGGAGCAGCAGAAGAAGGCCGACGCCGAGGAGACCGCCCGGGCCAAGGAGGCCGAGGCCCAGAAGGCCCGCGCCGAGGCGGACAAGAAGGAAGCCGACCAGCGGAAGAAGCAGTAGTCGCTGCCCGGTGCCGGGCCCGCCGGGCGCGGGGGCCCGGCACCGCTCCCCCATGCCGTCCTCACACGGTGTCTGGTCTTCCTGTACGGGTAATCCTGCTCGCATGGCGTCCACTCAGGAGCGCAACGAGCGTGAGCACGTCGGTCCCACCGATCGGCGCGTCGGCGCCGACCTCGCCGAGGCGCTGGAGATGGCGGCGCGCGGGTTGCTCGAGCGGGGCGAGGAGGACGGCGTCGAGCACACGCTCGAGCTGATCATCCGCGGCGCGTTGCAGACGGTGCCGCACGTCGACGAGGCCGGCATCTCGCTGGTGGAGCGGAGCGGACGGGTCGAGTCCCACGCGCCGAGCAGCGACGTCGTCCAGGAGCTCGACGAGCTGCAGAACCGGCTCCGGGAGGGGCCCTGCCTGGACTCCATCTGGGAGGAGCAGCGCACCCTCGTCGAGGACATGTCGCAGGCGCACCACCGGTGGCCGCGGTACGTGGCGGCGGCCCGCGAGCGCGGTATCGGCGCGCTCATGTCGTTCCAGCTGTTCGCCGAGCGTGGCAGTGCCGGCGCCCTGAACCTGTACGCCTCCGAGCCGAACGCGTTCGACGAGAGCACCGCCGACGCCGGCCGGCTGTTCGCCGCCGAGGCCGCGTTGGTGCTGCACGGCGCCCAGCGCGTCCAGGGCCTGCACATCGCGTTGGACAACCGCGACGTCATCGGCCAGGCCAAGGGCATCCTCATGGAACGCTTCGGCATCGACCGCCGGCAGGCGTTCTCGATGCTCGTCGAATCCTCGCAGAACACGAACATGAAGCTGGCGAAGGTGGCGGAGTGGCTCGTCACCGAGGTGGAGAAGAGGCAGGGGGCCGCCACCGGGCGTTGATCCTGTGGGGCGAGCCGAGCAGGCCGACCGGTGGGCTGACAGACCGGTCGGCGTCGGACAGGGTGTCGCGATGGTCCGACCTGCCCCGGGCGAGACGCGGCTCTCGTGGGATCCCGTCCTCGATCGTGCCGACCTCAAGCCCGACGTGCTGGCCCTCCGCGACGCGCTCTCCGACGCGGTCGAGGAGGGGCACTGGGCCCACGTCGCCACCCTGCTCGACCGGACCGAGGACGACCTGCCCTCCGCGCTGAGCGCCAACGCCTTCCGTGCCGGCGACGACGGTGGGATGGCTCCCTTGCACCACGCCGCGAGCCAGGGAGCTCACCCCGACGTCGTCGACGACCTCGTCGCGCGCGGTGCCTGGCGCACGCTGCGCAGCGGCGACGGGGAGACCGCCGAGGCGATCGCGCGCCGGCTCGGCCACCGGGACCTCGTCGAGCGGCTCAGGCCGGAGCTCGCCGTGGCGATCGACGACGAGACGCTGACCGATCTCGAGATCTTCCTGTGGGCGCTGGTCGACGTCCGGACGTGGCGGCTGGGTCGCCGACTGCGGCCGCCACAGCTCGGACCGCTGCTCGAGCACCCGGAGGCGACGATGTGGATCGCGGTGTCCGGGATGTACGGCGGCTTCGCCTGCCGTTGGGCGGAGGACACGACCGAGCCGACACTCGAGGTCCGCAGCGGGAGCCGGGTGGCCGGGGGATCGGGGCGGGCGCACCACATCTCGGGCGAGGGCATCGAGCTCGTCACGCGCGGGCTGGTCTGATGGCGGGCCCACGAGACGCGGTGCACGCGTGAGCGGGGCGGATCCTCCGGACGACCGCAGGCCGCGGCCCGGGGCGGAGGCGTCGACGTCGTCGTTCTCCCTCCTCCGGGCCAACATCCGGCGCGGGCAGTGGGCGCCGGGGCCGGAGCACTCGGTGCTGGCGTTCATGGGTGGCGTCGAGCTGGACCTCCGGCACGCCCGTCTCGACCCGCGGGGGACGACCATCCGCGTCGTCGCGGTCATGGGGGGAGTCGTGATCATCGTCGGCCCGGACGTCGAGGTGCGGTGCGACGGTCGAGGCGTGATGGGTGGCTTCGGCGATCTGTCGGGCCCGCCGACGACACCCCCACCGATCGGGACCCCACCGCTCCACGTCACCGGCCTCGCCCTCTGGGGTGGCGTCGAGGTTCGTCGACGGGACCGGGAGGCGATCCCGCCGGTGTGAGGCACGGTGACGTCAACGCCGCGGTCGGGAAGTACTTCCTCGACGGAGTCGGTCGCGACCTCGCCGCGCCCCCTACCGTCATCGGTGGTTGCCCACCGACCTCAGGCTCTCGGACCGGCGGGGCAGCCACTACCTCCCTCGGGTACCGGAGCCAGGCCACCGCACTGCACGGCGAGACGCGGCGGGGCCCAGGCCGGACACCACGAGGCAGGACGAGGGTCGACGAGGGGTGCCCCATCGCGATGGTGCACCCCTCGTCGCACCTTCCCCCGACGAGCGCCTCGATCACGGCGCGACCGCGTCGGCGCAGCTCGACCACGCCTCCCAGCCCTGCTCGGCCCGGACCCGCTCACCGATGACGATCTGCTGCTCGCGGCTCGCGTCGTCGGCCTGCGGGGCGAACTCGCCGCCCCCGTGCGCGGCCCACGTGCGCGAGCTGAGCTGCAACCCGCCGTGGTAGCCGTTCCCGGTGTCGGCGTGCCAGTCGCCGCCGGTCTCGCAGCGGGCGAGGCTGTCCCAGGGCCCGGCCGGGACCGCGAGGGCGGGCGGTGGTTGCCCGGGCGGTGGTTGCCCCGGCGGCGGGGGGTGCGGCGGCGCGGGAAGAGCGGCTCCGGGCGGAGGAGGGGGCGGAGGAGGGGGCGGTGCGGCGCCGGTGGCCCCGTACGCGCCGGCGGCCAGGGCGGCGACGACGCCGACGCGCGCGACGGCGCGGGCGGCGCCCCTGCGGGCGGGGAAGGACATGCCTCGTCCCGTCGGCGGGAGTCCGAGCGAGCCGGCACGGCGATGCCCGTGCGCAGCCCCCGCCCGTCCCTGGTGTCTCGGCGGGCGCCCCGTGCGGGACCGGCGGGCGGCACGGACACGATCGGTCCCGGGGCGCGACGTGTCCATCGGGTTTCCCGACCGTGACGGCGCCGACACCTGGTCCGGCGGCTCAGCGCTGCGCGGCGAGGAGGTCGTCGAGGGAGCGGGCGCGGTGGCCGGTGAGCCGGGGGATGTCGTCGGTGACCCCGTCGAGCTCGCCGTTCGCGATGGCCGTGTAGGTGCTGACCCACGCGTCGAGCTGCCAGTCCGGAGCCTGCCCCGCGCGCGAGGCGTAGGCCTCGTCCACGGTCTGGTCGTGGAAGGTCACCGACCGGCCCGTGCGGCGGGCGATGATGAGGGCGGCCTCGTCGAGGGTGATCGCTTCGGGGCCGGTGAGGCTGTAGGTCGCCCCGTCGTGCCCGTCGGGGTCGGCGAGGATCGCGGCGGCGGCCTCGGCGATGTCGTCCTGGGCGACCGCGGCCACGCGCCCGTGGCCGGCGGGGCCGCGGATGACGCCGTCGGCCTCGACCAGCTCGGGCAGGAAGTCGAGGTAGAAGTTGTCGCGGAGGACCACGGTCCTCAGCCCGCTCGCGCGGAGGTGTTCCTCGGTGGCCCAGTGGTCGCGGGCCAGGGTGAACGTCGCGTCGGGCGAGGCGCCGAAGAACGAGATGTAGACCAGCCGACGGACTCCGGCGGCCGCGGTGGCGTCGATGAAGGTCTTGTGCTGCTCGACGCGATCGGGGGTCTCGGAGCCGGAGACCATGAGCACGGTGTCCACCCCCTCGAGCGCCGCCGTGACCTGCTCGGGCTGGTCGTAGGCGCACCGCACGGCGACGGCACCCCCGAGCGCGGGGGCCCGCTGCGGGCTCCGCACCGCCAGGCGCTGGGCGACGCCGCGCGCGGCGAGGAGGCGGGCGACCCGTCCCCCGAGACGTCCCGTCGCTCCGGTCACGGCGATCTTCGGCCACGCGTCGCCGGCCATCCGCTGCCCCTCTCGCCCTGATCACTCCGCAGGGGCAACGCGGGCGATGCGCCGTGTCTTCCGGGCGCCCCGCCCTCGTGGGCGCCCTCCCGGGGCGCAGCGCAGGTCTTGACAAGCGCGAGCTCCGACGTTGGCATCGCGTGATCGTCCGGGGGTGCACATGGCTGTCGTGACCGCAGGCCGACGCCGGCTCGGCGTGCTGCTGACGGTGGCGGCGGTCGTCCTGACCGGATGCACCGGGTCGAACACGGCCTCCTCCCCGCCGCCCGTCCCGCGGCTCGCCGAGGACCTGGCCGCGTCCACCAGCGGCGGGGCTGCGTTCGTCCACCTGGAGGCGTTGCAGGCCATCGCCGACCGCAACGGCGGCAACCGCGCCTCGGGCACGCCGGGGTACGAGCAGAGCGTCGACTACGTCGCCAAGGCCCTGCGCGGGGTCGGGTTCCGGGTCGAGACGCCGACCATCACCGTGGAGACCGAGGACGGCTCGCCGATCACCACGCGCAATGTCATCGCCCAGACGTCCACCGGTCGTAGCGACGAGGTGGTGCTCGCCGGCGCCCATCTGGACAGCGTCGCGGAGGGCCCGGGCATCAACGACAACGGCAGCGGCTCGGCCGCGCACCTCGAGATCGCGCTGGGACTCGGCAGCGCACCGCCGGTGCAGAACGCCGTGCGGTTCGTCTGGTTCGGCGCCGAGGAGGAGGGACTCCTCGGTTCCGAGAGCTACGTCGAGGGCCTGTCCGACGACGCCCGCCGCGACATCGCCCTGATGCTGAACTCGGACATGCTCGCCTCACCTAACGCCGGGTACTTCACCTACGACGGTGACGACACCGATGCCGCCCCGCCGGGTTCGGCGGTGATCGAGGAGAGGCTGCGGGCGCAGCTCGGGGCGCTGGGTGTGGTGGCCGGCGAGGTCCCGCTCGACGACGACTCCGACTACGGCCCCTTCGTCGAGGCCGGCATCCCGGCCGGGGGCGTGAACACCGGCGACGCGCCCCTCAAGACCCCGGAACAGGCCGCGCTCTGGGCGGGCCTGGCCGGCGAGCCCTACGACCGCTGCTACCACCGGGCGTGCGACACGCTGGCCAACGTCGACCGCGTGGCGTTCGACCGGATGGTGGACACCCTCGCCGTGGCCATCGGGGCCTTCTCGGTCGATCTGGGCGGGGTGCCCGCCCGGGCGGATCGCGAGGACGGGTGAGGGTCGAGGGGGGAGTTCGACACCGTTCAGCCCTTCGCCGGTGTCGCGGCCACTCGGCCACGACGAGGATGTTCCCGGGAGTGCCCACACCGCGACCGGTGGACAGGGGGGCCGGGATGGCGACCGCGGTCGAGACGACGTTCCACGGAATCACGCTCACCGAGTACGACGACCTGCTGCGACGGCTCGAGTTCCGCCCCGGGGGCGCGTCCGAGCCCGGCTGCCTCTTCCACTTCGCGACGCCGACCGAGGACGGGTTCCGTGGGATCGACGTGTGGGAGTCCACCGAGGCGTTCGACAGGTTCGTCCGGGAGCGACTCGGACCGGTCCTGGAGCACCTGGGGATCGCGTCTCCCGAGGTCCGGGTGACCGAGGTCCACAACTACCTCATCGCCTCACCCGACCGACGGGGTGGCCCCGTCCGATGAGCCGAGTCGTCGCACGGGCGTGGGGTCGGCTCGTCAGCGACCTCGTGTCGTCGACGACCACCGACGCGGCGGGACCACCCTGTCCTCTCCGGGCTCAACCGACGGGGGCGCCGATGAGCCCGAGCTGGGTCAACAGCTCGACCTGGTCGAAGTAGAGGACGAAGTCGGTGTACCGGTCGCCGGAGAGCTCGCAGACGTTGACGAACGGGACGCTGACGCGACGTCCGGTGGCCTGGACGTCACCGCTGGGCGCACGGAGCGTCTCGGTGTGGGTGCCCTCGAACACCGCTTCGAGGACGCCGCTGGAGCCCCCGTCGACGATCCGGACGGCCCGGCACTGGTTGTCGGGGAAGGCGTCCTGCCACAGCCGGTAGAAGGTCGCCACCATCTCCGGTCCCGACCCGCGCAGCCCGCCGGGTCCCGACAGGGTGGCGTCGTCGGCGAAGAGGGCGGACCACCCCGCCTGGTCCTTGGCGTTCCAGCTCTCCAGGTTCTTCTCGATCAGCTCTCGCACGCTCATCTCGTCTCCTCGTCCCTCCGTCTTCCCCGCCGGCCGACGCCGGGGAACGGGAGTGTCGGAGCGCCGCGTCACCGGTCGGTGGAGGACGAGCGGAGGCTTGGTTGCGGCCGGCGCGGAAGCGCGCCCGCACCGGCGCGGAAACGTCCTGGAGCAGCGCGCACGCAGCGGGCACCATCGGCGCGACGACCGCCGAGGAGCACCGTCATGGCCGGGGGCGAGCAGAACGCACCGCGTCACCGCCGGCTGATCACCGCCGGTGTGTCGGCGGGCGTGGTGGTCGTCGCGCTGCTGGCGGGCACGGCGGCGACGCTGGCCGTGGCCGGGTCGACCCCGCGCCCGGGGTGGTTCCTGGCCGCGGGCGCCGCGGTGTTCGTCGCGGTGGCCCTCGGCCTCGGCCTCGCCCGCGCCCTCGCCCGGCGCGGCCGTCGCCGGGGGGTCGCGTCCGTGGTGGCTCCGGCCCTGGTGCTGCTCGTCCTGCTGGCGGTCGCGCTCGTACCGCCGTCGGTGCCCCCCACGACGCCAGCGCCCGGCACCCTCGTGACCCTCCCCGACGGCGCACAGCTGCAGGTGGTCGCGCTGCCGGCGCAGGGTCCGGTGACCGGACCGCCGATCGTGGTGCTGCACGGCGGCCCCGGGATCCCCGAGCTGGCCGCCAACGTGGCGGCACTGGGACCCCTCACGTCCTCGGGGCGGGAGGTCGTGCTCTACGCGCAGCGCGGCGCCGGCACCTCCACACGGCTCGACGACCCGCGCGGGTACGGCCGCGAGGCGGACGTCGACGACCTCGAAGCCCTACGGCACGTGCTCGGTATCGATCGGATGGTCCTGCTCGGGCACTCCCACGGTGCCGCGGTCGCCGCCGCCTACACCGCCGCCCACCGCGACCGGGTCGACCGGCTCGTCCTGATCTCGCCGGCACCGCTCGACCCGGCGGACACCAGCCCGACACGCGCCGCGGCCGGTCTCGGGCTCTCCCGCCGGGTCGAGCTGTACGGCCGGGTGCTCGCCCCTCGTGCGCTGCTGGGATACCTGCTGCTCCAGACGAACCCCCCGGCCGCCCACGCGTTCCTCGGCGACGCGGAGGCCGACCGCCGCAACGACACCGTCCTCACGCTCGCCCAGCCGGCCCTGTTCTGCCACGACCCGCCACCGGGGACGCCGCCGGTCACCGGCAGCGGGTTCTATGCCCTGCAGTACCCCCAGTCCGCCACCGCCGCGCCGCCGAGCGACCTCCGACCCGCCGTCGCCGGCCTCCCGACGCCCGCGCTGATCGTCAAGGGCGGCTGTGACTACCTGTCGTGGCGCTCCGCGCTCGACTACCGCGCCGCCCTCGTGCACGCCCAGGTCCTCTACCTCCCCGACGCCGGGCACAACGCCCACCACGAACGCCCGGAGGCGACCCGCGCGGCCGTCGAAGCCTTTCTCGACGGCCGGTCCCCGTCCGGCACCGTCATCGCCCCGGAGACGACCACGCCACCGATCGGGTACCGCGGACCTCACTGATTGATAACGGCCAGATAACGTCTGCGCGGTGCGGGGCGATACACCGGAGACGGGCACGGACCCCCTCGCCGTGTCCCGTCGAGGTCGGGTCTCCGTGGCGGCACGCGCCGTCGCCGCCCGGAGACCCGACCTCACCCTCGCCACGACCGCGCCGACGGGAAGGCCAGTACCCCGGTGACCACCGCCCCGCCGTCCGTGGGGGCCGGCGGGCGGGTGCCGGCCGGACCGGCCCCGCTGGTCCGCGTGCTGCTGCCGGTCGTCGCCGTGGTGGGGACCGTCCCACCGGCCGTCGTCGGCCTCGACGCGCCGTCGGTCCCCGCGGCCGACCTCGTGGTGCCGCCCTGTGCGGCCCTGGTGCTGGGAGGAGTGGGCCTCACCGCGGCCGGGGTCTGGCGGCTCGTCTCGCTCCGGGCCCGGGTCGCGCCGGTCGTGGGTCTCCTCGGTGCCGCCGTCCTGCTCGGCGAGGGGATCGCCATCGGCGCCGAGCTCGCGCCGACCGCGTCGGCCGGGCCCGTGTACGGGGCGGCCGGTGGGGCGGTCGCCGGGGCCGGGCTCCTCGGCGTGCTCGTGCGATGGCGGTGCCGGTCAGGTCACGGCACACCGCGTCGGGGCAGCCGCCGCGGGCGTCTGGTTGGCGCGGGTGCCGTCGTCGCGCTGCTCGCGCTGACGCGGACGTGGGTCCCGGCATGGCTCGCGGCGATCGGCGTGGTCGGGGTCGTCCTGTTCGGGCTGCCGCTGCTGGTCGGCCACCTGCGGGCGCGGCTCCCCCTCACCCGTGTGGCGGCCGGCCCCACACCGGCGGCCGTCGGCGACGCGGCCCTGGTCGGGGCCGACGCCCACGCGACGATCGAGGTCGAGCCGACGATGCGCGCCCGTCCTGCGCCGAGGGCTCCGACCCTGCGCATCCTGCACCTCGGCCCCGCGGACCCGGCCACGGCCACAACGTCCTCGGCCGAGATCAACCGTCGCCTCGTCGCGGCGGGACACGAGATCCTCGTGCTGAGTCCACGCCTCCCCCACGATCGCGACGGCACGCAGCAGCACCGGCGGCGAGGACTGCGGCGGACCCGGCCGGGCCCGCGCCACCGGGTCCGGCCCGGGGCGCTCCTGGCCTACGCCGTCGCAGCGGTCATCGCCGTCCGGCACGTCGAGGCCGACCTCGTCGTCGAGGAGTTCCTCGCCCCGCTCGGGTCCCTGGCCGTACCGCGCTGGACCCCTCGGCCCGCGGTGGCGGTGGCGGGGTGGCTCCCCGCCCCGCCGCCGGCCCACCGACGGGCACCGTTGCTGCGCCTGCGGTGGTGGGCGATCCGGACCCACCGCTCGGTGATCACCCGCTCCACCGCGGCCTGTGAGGCCCTCGCCGCAGCGGGCGCGCGAGCCGACGTCGCGGTGGTCGGCAACGGCATCGGTGTGGAATCAGGACGCACCGCACCGTGCCGCGGCAGCGGCGTCCTCACCGGCCAGACCGAGGACATCTACCTCGCCGCCGTGGCACGTGGAACCTGAGCCTCACCGTCGACGGGCCTGGTTCACCTCCCGGGCGACGGCCCAGGGATCCGCCACCGGGCCCAGGTGCCCGAGCTTGTCCGGGTTGAGCACGGCACGGATCATCTGGATCTGCCCGTCGAGGATGTCCAGCGTCCAGGTGGTGATCAGCCGGCCGTCCCGGTCGCGGAAGACCGCGCCCTGCTGGCCGTTCACCGACCGCGGCTCCACGACGACGCCGATCCGGGCGAGCGGGGGCAGGCTCGTCGCGAGCACCCGTGCCACCTTCTCGGCGCCGACGACGCCATGGGGCCACTGCGGGGCCTTCCCGCCGCCGTCGCCCACCATCTGCACGTCGGCGGCGAGCAGTTCCCGCAGCCCGTCGACGTCCCCTTCCCGGAGGGCGTCGAAGAACCGTGACGCGAGGTCCTCGCGCTCCCGGCGGTCCGCCTCGAACCGGGGCCGGCCCGCCTCCATGTGGCCGCGCGCCCGCGCCGCGAGCTGTCGGCACGCCGCCTCCGAGCGTCCCACCGTCGACGCGATGTCCGCGAAGCCGAACCCGAACACCTCGCGGAGCACGAAGACCGCACGCTCGAGCGGCGTCAGGCGCTCGAGCAGCAACAATGCCGCCATCGACACGGAGTCGGCCAACTCGGCCGACCGCTCGGGGTCCTCGTACGGGTCGGCCAGCAGCGGCTCGGGGAACCACGGCCCGACGTACTCCTCGCGCCGGACGCGGGCCGAGCGCAGCACGTCGATCGAGATCCGGGTGACCACGGCTGACAGGAAGGCCTTCGTCGACGTAGGGCGGGTCGGCGACGCCTCGAACCGCAGCCAGGTCTCCTGGACCGCGTCCTCGGCCTCGCTGACACTGCCGAGGATCCGGTAGGCGACGGCGAACAGCAGCGGACGGAGCTGCTCGAACTCCTCGGCTCGGGTCGTGTCGGTCCCTGTCATGTCAGCTCGGCCTCGAAGCCCTGCCGCCACGAGGGGTAGCGCGGTTCCCAGCCCAGCTCGCGGCGAGCCTTGGCGTTGGAGAAGCCGCGCCCCTCGGTCATCATCGTCACCGCCATCTCCCCGGCCAGGAGCCGGGCCAGCCACCGGGGGACCCGCAGCGGGGGCTTCGCGCCCGCGCACGCCGCCAGGTACGGCAGCCACTCGCTGGCCGGGGCCGGGTCATCGTCGACGATGTTGAAGACACCCTGCGCCTTCTGCTCCACCGCCAGGACGGTGGCGCTGGCGGCGTCGTCGAGGTGCACCCAGGAGAAGTGCCCGGTACCGCGCCCGACGAGCGGGAACTGCCGCTTGCGCACGAGCTCGACCTGGTCGTCGGTGGCGCCCGGCCCGTAGAACCCGCCGTAGCGCAGGACCGCGCCGTCCGCCTTGACGACCATGTCCTCGACGTGGCGCAGCGCCTCCGCCAGCCGGCGCGCGCTCGGCGGGCCCGGGTCCAGCGGGTCCTCCTCGGTCTTCACCCATCCACCCTCGCGGATGCCGTTGAAGCTGGCGAAGCCCTGCGCGACCACGTGGGGCACGCCGGTCGCCTCGGCCGCCGCCAGCAGGTGATCGGTGCCCTCGGTACGCAGCCGGATGGTCGGGCCGAAGAAGCGGTCGGGATGCTTCAGGTCGGGCTTACCGGCGTGCGCCGTGGAGAGCCCGGTCATCTGGTGCACGATCACCTCCGGCTGGGCCGCCGCCACGGCCTCACCCACCGACACCGCATCCAGCCCGTCCATGACCACGGCGTCGGCACCCAGCTGCTCCAGCAGCCCGAGCTTGCTCCGGACCGTCGTCGTCGCCGTCACCCGGTGGCCACGGGCCAGGAGCTGCGGCACCAGCCGCTGCCCCAGGACACCAGAGCCGCCTGCCACGAACACCCGCATCGTCATCACCGTCCTGCTCGGGAGAACCCACTTCGTCCTCGTGACGAGACGGCGCCGGTCGCCTGTGACATCAGGACGCCGGCGACGCCCGGCAGCCAGGGCGTCGGACTCAATCAATGGTCGTGACGGAGCACAGGGCGTTGGTCCGGAGAACCCATTTCCCCGGTCGTCCCACCATTCTCATCGAGACGGACGCGGACTCGGGCGCACAATGCGTCAGGGACTCGTGACGATGTGTCGTGGGCCGAGCACCCAGGAGGAGCCATGTCGCTCCAGGGCCGCACCGGCGTCTCCGGCCAGCTGGCCGGACCGATCCGACCCGAGAGCCGCGTCGGATTCGTCCACGGCAGCGAACCCGCCATCCAGGCCATGCGCCAGGACATCATGGACGGCGAACAGATTTACGGGATCTTCGGCGACCGACGAGGCGACACGGCCCTGATCGCGATCACCAATCGCCGCGTGCTGATGATGGACACGGTGTACGGCAAGGGACGCGTGGCCCTCACGTCCGTTCCGCTGCGACAGATCGTCAGTTGCTCCTACATCACCTCGACCACCGAGCCGATCACCGACGCCACCGTGGTGGGGATCAAGGTGGGGCGCAGCATGTTCGAGGTCAGCTGCAACTCCCCCGAGGAGGCCCAGGACGTGCACCACCTGATCATGTGGCACCTGATCGGGCTCTGAAGGGCTTGCGGGATCGTCGTCGGACATCGTGCGCTCCGGACGCAACCTCCGACGCCCGTGACCGTCTACAGGACGAGGGGCGCCCGCCCGGGGGGAAATGTGGGGGCGCCCCTCGCCTCCTCCTTGGTAGTGGGCGCGAGGAGTTCCCGGTCCGCGGCGACAGGAACTACTTCCCGGTCGTGTCGTTGACCGTCATCCGTCTCGACGAGAATGAGATCGACGCACTTGTCGTACGGCCCCCGTGATCGAACACTTCGGTCAGCGCACCGGTGAACGCCCTCGGTCACCGCAGGGTCACCTCGAGCGAGGAGCGCAGCGGATGAGACAGGTGAGGGCGGTCGTCAGGCGATCGGCCCACGCGGTGACGGGGCTCGTCATGGGTCTCCTCGGATGGGCCGGGGCTGCCGTACGCCGCCGGCAGCCGGTGGTGGACCAGGTGGCCGCGCCCAAGCCGTCGCCACCTCCGCCACCACCTCCGCCACCACCGCCTCCGTCGACGGGACCAGCACCCCGGTTCGTCCCGGCCGCCAAGGTCATCGATCTGACCGGGCCCGAGCGCTCCACGTCCTACGGCATCGGGGGTACCGATCTGGGGGTACCGACGCTCACCCCGGACGGCCGGCTCCTGCTCGTGTTCGGAGACACCTTCGACCAGTTCAGGGCCGGCGGTCCCGGGTGGCGAGCACCGACGGCGTTGTTCGCCGACCCGGACACCGTGACCGCCGGCCTGCAGTGGACCGGCGCCGCCCCCGGCGCCAACGGGTCGGACACCCGCGCCGGCCAGCTCGTCCCGCAACCGCATCACTCCCGGATCCGCGGCTTCCACGTCAGTACCCAGCTCCCGAGCGACGTGGTCCGTCTCGGCGGGGTGCTCTATCTGCAGGTGATGGGCTGTGAGGGGCTCGGCACCGTCCACTTCACCGAGCTGTATGAGTCGCGCGACAACGGCCGGAGCTGGTCCTCGACCGGCTGCTGGTGGCCGGGTGATCACTGGAACGGCTGGTTCCAGAACCTCACGTGGTGCCCCGGCGACGACGGCTACCTGTACTGCGTGTCCACGGGGTTCCAGCGCGACAAGGGGCTCATGCTCTCCCGGGTACGCGTCGACGAGCTCACCGATCCCGACGCCTGGGAGCCGTGGGGCTGGACGCCGTCCGGTGGCTGGGCCTGGGGTGATCCGCCCGGAGTCGTCCTGCCCGGGGCGTTCGGCGAACAGTGCCTGCGCCGCATCGACGGCCACTGGGTGCTCAGCGTGTTCGACGCCGGCCACTACCGCATCGACGTGCGCCTCCTGCCGACACCGACCGCCGACATGACCACCGCGCCCGTCACGACCGTCGCCCAGGGCGTCGCCTGGGGCCAGGAGGACCACGCCCGTGGTCGGGTCGCCCAGCTCTACGGCGGCTACATCCTGCCCGGCTCCACCCTCGACGACGTCCATCTCGTGATCAGCCAGTGGAACACCGGCCCCGCCAACACCCCCTACAGAGCCATGCAGTTCCACACCGACCTGATCACGACGTGATCAGGTCGATCGGCGCCGGCTCCGCCGGAGCGCCATAAGGCGGGCCTTCTCGGATCAGTGTCGCTGCGGATCGGTGACACGGACCATCCGCTCTGCTCGGGGGCGATCCTGGAGCGATCTCCGAGGCGGAAGCGAGGCGTCATGACCGTTCCCCAGCCGGTTCCGGAGTCCCCCCGCGGTCCTGGCCTGCACGAGCGCTTGGCGTCCGGGCCGGTCGTGTGCGGCGAGGGCTACCTGTTCGAGCTCGAGCGGCGGGGCTACCTGCAGGCCGGGGCGTTCGTCCCCGAGGTGGTCCTCGACCATCCCGAGGAGGTCGCCGCGCTGCACCGGCAGTTCGTGCACGCCGGCTCCGACGTCGTGGAGGCGTTCACGTACTACGCGCACCGCGAGAAGCTGCGCGTGATCGGCAAGGACGACATCCTCGAGCCCCTCAATCGGCAGGCGCTCGAGCTCGCCCGCGGGGTGGCCGACAGCACCGGCACGCTGCTGGCGGGCAACATCTGCAATACCGGGGTCTACGACCCCGCCGATCGCGCGACCCACGAGACCGTGCGTGGCATGTTCACCGAGCAGGTGGGCTGGGCGGCGGAGGCCGGGGTCGACTTCGTCATCGGCGAGACCTTCCGCTACCTCGGGGAAGCCCGTATCGCCCTCGAGGTGATCCGGGAGGCGGGCCTGCCCGCGGTGATGCTGCTGGTGGCGGGGCACGAGCCGGTGACCCGGGACGGTGCGGCCATGGCGCAGGCCTGCCGCGAGCTGGCCGAGCGCGGCGCCGACGTCGTGGGCCTCAACTGCGTGCGCGGACCGGCCACGATGCTGCCGTTGCTGGGCCCCGTCGCCGCAGCGGTGGACGTCCCGGTCGCCGCGCTGCCGGTGCCGTACCGCACCCACCCGGAGCAGCCGACATTCCACGCGCTCCGCGACCCGGCCTCGACCCCGCTGCCCGAGGGGCTCCCGTTCCCGACCGCGCTCGACCCGTTCACCTGCCACCGCTACGAGATCGCCGACTTCACCCGCCGTGCCCGGGCGGCCGGCGTGCGCTACTTCGGCCTGTGCTGTGGCGGCGCCCCGCACCACCTGCGGGCGATGGCCGAGACGCTCGGTCGCACCCCGCCGGCCAGCAGGTACTCCCCGGACATGTCCAAGCACGTCTACCTCGGCGCGGATCCCCGGTTGCGGGCGGCGAACCAGCAGTTCCGCAGCGTGCTGTAGCGGCTGCCGCGCGGGGGTGACACCGCGAGGCGAACAGCGTCAGGCGCCCTCCTTCACCCGCCCGGCCTCGCGGCTCGCCCAGGCCTTCGCGACCTCGGGCGGCAGGACGGCGGTCGGGCAGCTCGCCATCCGGACCACCGTCTGGGTGGTCGCGCCCAGGAGCGAGGCGGTGAGCGCCCCGTGCCCACGCGAACAGAGGACGATCAACCGGGCTCGCCCGCGGGACTCCTGCAGGATCGCCTCGGCCGCGTTCCCCCACAGGACGGTCTCGTGCCGCTCGAGGTGAGGGTGCCGGTCGGTGGTTCCGGCCAGAGCGTCCGTCAGCCGCTGCCGGTGGGTCTGCTCCTCCGTCTCGGAGCTCCGGCGGGCACCCACCACGACCGCCTCGAGCGGGGCTTTCCACCGGTCGGCCACGGCGGCGGCGAAGGCCACGGCGCCGACGGCCTCGTCCGAGCCGTCGACGTGGACCAGCACGTTGCCGGAATGTGCCGCGTCCGGGTCCCAGATCTGCGGGACCAGCACGACGGGGCACCTCGCGTGGCCGATCGCGTGCGCGACGATCCGCCCGACGGTGAGGTCCAGATCGCCCGCGGCGGTCCGCGAGCCCAGCACCAGGAGCTCGGCGCGCTCGGCGACGTGCACGAGGGCCGGGCCGGCGACGCCGCTGACCACGGAGAGGCGGACGGGTACGTCGGGCGCAGATGCCGCGGCCACGTGGCGGCCCTGCTCGAGCAGGGCCCGGGCGCGTCCGTGCGGCGCCTGGAGGACGTGGTCGTGATGCGACGGGGGGAGCACCTGGACCAGGTCGAGGCTCACGTGGCGTCGATCGGCCTCGCGGGCCGCCCACCTGACCGCCCGCAACGTCGCCGGGTTGCCGCCGACCCCGGCGACGACGCCTGTGGCCGGCTCCGTGCGGTCGATCATGGTCCATCGCCTCCCCGATCCCCCATGACGACGTACACACATACGGTGGCCCGGCCGGACCGGCCCGGCAAGGGTTCGGGGCGTCGAGGACGTCCATCGTTCGAGCACTGCAAGCTGCTCACGATCGACGCCGTTGTTCTCCCACGACCTGCTCCACGCGAAGATCGCTAGGCGCCCAGAGCCCGAACGCCCGCTGCTTCGGCGACGCCGTGAAGCGGCGGGCCCGGGCGAACGACCGGAGAGGACGTGGTTCTCCCGCCTGGTCGCGAAGCCGAGTCGCCAGTCGGCTGGCGCCGGCTTCGTGGCCCCACCGGGCGGCAGCTACGTGGTCCTCGTCAGCCCTCCACTCTCGATGACGAAGAAACGGATGCTGGCGTCGACGCCGCGGCCCGTGCGGGCCGCGTCGTGCCTCCTCGATCGCGTCGGTGATCGGGGGCCTCGCGATGTCCTGCCGTGCGACATGTGGTCACCTCCCGCCCAGCGGTGGGGGCCTGAGCGGCGAGCCGGCAGTGCAGGGCAGACATGAGCGGACGTGGCCCGGGAGTGATGCGCCGGGGGTGGCGGGTGGGCGCGGTCGGGGCGGACGCGCCGGTGCGGCGGCTGCTCGACCGACGCCCGAGGGGTCGAGGGTCGGTGGCGGGCTGCTTTTGCCTGGTGGTCAGAAGGGCGGGTCGCCGGGGTCGCTGAGCGGGGCCGGGGCCTGGACGGCGGCCGCGGGCCGGTGTGCCTGGGCCCGGCGTGCGTGGGCGCGGGTGGCGCGCTCGGTGATCGCGGTGAGGTCGTGGTTGGTGTCGTCGTCGGTGTCGTGCCAGCCGTCGTCGGG
>NZ_QEKW01000032.1 GCF_003096675.1 Actinomycetospora cinnamomea
ATCCCGGTCATGCCCTCGGGCAACCGAGCCTTGGCCAGCCGGCGTCCGGTCTCGTCACAGACCTCCACGTCGTGGTGGTCCTCGGCCCAGTCATCCCCCACGAACAGCACCACCGCCAGGCCCTCCCGATCATCGTCCACCAAGATCGGTAGCGCGGAGCAGGACCGTCGCGGACTAATGGTCAAGTGCTCACCGAGTCCTGCCCGGGGCACGTCATCCCATCAGCGATCTACGCCTGCTCACGACCGGCGGGCGCACGATCTGAGCCTAGAGCTCACCAGCGCTCTGTCGACGGGAGTGCTGACCCGCCGGCCGCTACCAGCGCCGAGCCTCTCACTCACGACCCGGCGCCCCCATTAGCCGGCGTTGTCGGGCACGTCGGAGGCCTTCACCGCGCCCCAGCCGTGCCAGCGGTCCACCTCGATCCACGCGGTGACGCGGGCGCGGTCGCGGATGGGGTAGGGCTTGCCGGTGTAGTGCTTCGCGCAGCGGTCGATGTCGGCGAGGTCGGTGTCGTCGACCCACTCCACGACGCGCCCCTGCATGCTGACGTGGGTGTACCAGTCGTCCTCGGAGAGCACGGAGATCGACACCCGGGGGTCGTGGCGCAGGTACTCGACCCGCTTGCGCTGGGCGTCCATGTTCACGAGCACCCGGCCGTCGTCCCACAGGTACCAGGTCGGCACGGAGACCGGCTGGCCGTCCTGACGGATCGACGTGATCACGCTGGGGTTCGGCTTGCGCAGCAGGTCCTGGACGTCGTCGGGGAGCGGGGGCTTCGGCACGGGGTTCCTCTCGGTGCTGTCGGTGATCTCGGTGCTCTCGGTGGGCCGCGCGGACCCTACGGGCGCGCGCCGCGGCGGCGCGTGCGCAGCACGAGTGCCCGGGCGACCACCGCGCTCATGCCCAGGACCACGACGACGAGGCCGTAGACCTCCGCCACGGGCCGCAGCCCGACCTGCACGGTGGCGACGCCGGCGGCCACCGCGGGCAGGCTGAAGGCCAGGTAGGCGACCACGTAGGCGACGGCCATGAGCTCGCCGCGGGTCTCGGGCGCGGCGATGCGGGCGAGGGTGCCGAAGCACGCGAGCGACGCCGCCCCGAAGCCGACGCCGGCGATCACGGTGCCACCGGCGGCGGCGGGCGGGGAGTCGAGCACCAGCGCCCCGAGCGTCACCAGCGTCCCGATCGCGAGCAGGCCCCCGGCGGGCGCGAGCAGCGTCTCGGGCGTGCGTCGGAAGACGGCGACCGCGCTGAGCGCGCCGACCCCGCAGAGCAGCGTGACGACGATGCCGCCCACGAGGTGGCTGCGCAGGCCGAACAGCTCGACGACGACCGACGGCCCCAGCGACAGGTACAGCCCGCCGAGCGCCCAGCTCGCGGCGAGCGTCGGGACGATCGCGAGCACCTCGGTGCGCAGCCCCGACGGGATGCGCACCCGGGGACGCAGCGACGCGAGGGCGCCCGCGCGTCGTGATGCGGTCTCGGGCAGCAGTGCGAGGACGACGGCGACGACCGCGAAGCCGGCGAGCAGCACGCCGTAGACGAGGCGGGTCGGCGCCGGGGCGTACTCGACGAGCAGCCCGCAGCCCAGCGCGCCGAGCGCCAGGCCGACCAGCGGGGTGACGGCGTTCGCGAGGCCCGCGCGTTCGGGTCGGAGATCGACCAGCGTGGCGGCCATCGCGGTGATCGCGGCGCCGGTGGCCGCGCCCTGCACCGCGCGGGCGAGCAGCAGCATCGTCACGTTCCCGGCCAGCAGGAACAGCACCACCGCGACGGTCTGCACCGCCAGCGCGACCGCCAGCACCGGTCGTCGCCCGACGTGGTCGGACAGCCCGCCGACGACGAGCAGCGAGGCCAGCAGGAACAGCACGTACACCGCGAAGATCGCCGTCAACGTCGAGGCCGAGAAGCCCCACTGGGCCTGGTAGACGACGTAGAGCGGCGACGGGACGCTCGACGCGGCGAGGAAGAGCACCACCGCCCCGGCCACGGCGGCGAAGAGCCGGCCGCGCCGGGTGGGGTGCAGGGCGTCGGCGGGAGTGCTCACTCCCGACGCCAACGCCCGTGCCGCCGCTCCTATGCCCGCGCGTAGCGGGCGAGGTAGCGCTCCCGGGTGCGCGGGTGCAGGTTCGCCAGCGTCACGTCGCCGTCGTAGTGGGCGACGACCTTCGGGTCCATGATCCGTCGCCAGACCGGCGGGAACAGCGCCACGACGATCATCGAGCCGTAGCCGCTGGGCAGCTGCGGCGACTCGGAGAAGTGCCGCAGCGTCTGGTAGCGGCGCAGCGGGTTGGCGTGGTGGTCGGAGTGGCGCTGCAGCTGGTAGAGCAGCAGGTTCGACACGGTGTGGTCGGCGTTCCAGCTGTGGCGCGGGTCGGTGCGCTCGTAACGGCCGTCGGCGCGCCGTCCGCGCTTGAGGCCGTAGTGCTCCAGGTAGTTGACCACCTCGAGCAACGTGAACCCGACGACCGCCTGCAGCGCGAGCCACGGCAGCACGATGAGGCCGAACGCCGCGACGAGGGCGACGAACAGGACCAGCGTCATCGCCCAGGCGATGAGGATCTCGTGGTCCAGCGGCGAGTGGCGGCCCTTCGAGCGGCGCCTGGTCTCCAGGTGCCACGACGAGCGCAGGCTCCCCCAGACGGTCCGCGGCAGGAAGGCCCAGAAGCTCTCGCCCAGTCGCGAGCTCGCCGGGTCCTCCGGTGTGGCGACGCGGACGTGGTGGCCGCGGTTGTGCTCGACGTAGAAGTGCCCGTACGCCGAGCTCGCGAGCGCGATCTTCGACAGCCAGCGCTCGACGTCCTCGCGCTTGTGGCCCAGCTCGTGCGCGGTGTTGATGGCGACGCCGCTGACCACGCCCATCGTCAGCGCCAGGCCGAGGTCGGCGTGCCACGGCAGGTCCCACGTGGCCCAGACCCAGCAGCAGAACACGAGGCTCGCGTACTGGATCGGCAGGAAGAGGTAGGTCACCCAGCGGTAGTAGCGGTCGGCCTCGAGGCGCTCGCGCTCGGACTCCGGCGGGTTGTCGTCGGTCGCTCCGAAGATCAGGTCCAGCGCCGGCAGGATCACGAAGAGGATCATCGGCCCGATCCACCACCAGGCGGCCCAGCCGGTGGCCGTGGACAACCCTGCGCCGACGAACGGCATCGCCGGCATCAGTGTGGCCAGCGGCCACAGGTAGCGCTTGCGGTCCCGCCAGGGGCGGGCCTCCTCGCGCGGCGCGGTGTCGGACGTGACGTCAGTCGTGCTCATGCGGGTCTCCCTCGACGCGACCTCTCGCGGTCAGGAGTCTGCAGTGTGATGCGCTCTGAGACAAGTACGAGTTTTTGTCTCAGCTCTGGGGTCGGACGAGGGCGGAGACGAGGTGGGCGATGCGCTCGCCGACGTCGACCGGGTCGAGGGCCGGCGCCACGACGTGCGAGATCACGAGGCGGACGACGGCGTCGACGGTCTCCTCGACCGTCGACGGCAGCAGCTCGGGCATCTGCTGCTCGAGCCAGGTCGCGAGCAGGGCGCGGGCGGACTCGCGGATCGACTCCGAGCGCGAGGTCAGGAACGGCAGCAGTCCCACGTCCCCGGAGCGGCTGCCGGTGAGCACCGCGCGCAGCAGCGGGTTCTCGGCCGCCTCCTCCAGGGTGAGGCGGGTCGCCGCGGCCACGGCGCGGGGGACGTCGTCGTGCTGGGCGAGCGCGTCGCGGATGGCGGCGAAGAAGCGCTCGGCCTCCCGGTTCATCAGGGCCTCGCCGAGACCGTCCTTGTTGCCGAACTCGCGGTAGAGCGTCGGGCGCGAGACGCCGGCCTCGACGGCCACCTCGCCGACCCGCACCCGTTCCCACCCCCGCTCCACGGTCTGGCGGTGGGCGGTCGTCAGCACCCGCTCGCGCACCTGGCGCCGGAACTCCAGGCGCAACGACTCCCCGCTCATACGATCAGTGTCACGCAACGCAACCCTCTGTGAAGCCGGACCAAAGTCGTCACCGCCACCTGGACCCGTTCGTTGATCTGGGTGACCCAGCACCCCGCGGTTGCCGTAAACCTCGCGACCGGCCGAACCCGAGCGTCCCTTCGGCGGCCGGGTACTGCGCCAAGTCAGTGAACTCCGGGACTCGGCCAACTGATGGGTAACGTCCGTCACCCCCGATCGATGACTGCGCAAGTGACGCGGGTCCCCGCGTGCCTCCGCCGCCCGGTCGAAGGGGTCCGCCCATGCCAGTCCGTCCCGGTCGAATGCTGCCGAGCGTGATCGTCGGTGCCCTCGTGACCGGCGCTCTCGCTCTGAGTACCGGAACGGCGTCGGCGGCGGCGGATGGCGAACCCTGCTACTACCAAGGAGTACAGGGTGAGGTTCGTGGCGATGACTGCGTGGGTTTGACGGGTGTCGTTCTTGCCTCCCTCGCGAAGGCGACTCTCGGGCTGGTCCCTGACACCGACCCACCCACCACCGAACAACCGCCGGCCACTGAGCAGCCGGAAGACAACGGTGGCGGCGGCGTGCTGGACCCGGACGGGCCCGCTGACAACGATGAGTCCACCGACGGCGCCGGCACGGGCGGGAACGGCACGACCCCGCCGGCTGGCGGCGGGACGGGGACCACCAACGGAGCGCCGCCGCTCGGGCCGGCCCCGGCCTCGGCCGCCCTTCCCGTGCAGCCGCCCCCCGCGCTTCCTGCACCCGATGTGCGGCAGGCGAACCTCCTCTCGCCCGCACTCGGCTCCGGCGGCCTCGCCGCCACTGTCCCCACGATCGGATTCGGCGCGATCAACCCCAACCTGCTCCTCGCGCCCGCCGGCAGCCCCCTGCGCACGTTGACCGGGGTCGATCAGGGTTCGCCGGTCACGACGGCGAGCGACGTCCAGGCCATGGCGTTCGACAGCCTGCCGGGCGGGCTCGGGACGCCCGCGATCACCGGCGTACTGATCCTCTCGACGCTCGCCGCGTTCGCCCTGCGTCACGGCGTGCTCCGCCGCGCCCGCCTCGGGGCCGGCGGCGGCACGCAGACCGAGGCCGGCACGCAGACCGAGGCCAACACCGTCGAGGTTCCGGCCGGCGAGCCCGTCGGCTGACCGAGAGAGCGACTTCGGTGACGATCTCCGCGCCTCCCCGGCCTTCGTCACCGAACTCGCGATCCACCCTCGGTTCGCGCGAAGATCCTCGCGAGGGGAGCGAACGTTGCGCTCACGGAAACGGATGCTCCACAAGCCAGGATCTTGAGCGCGTCCCGTGAACGGAGCCCGTGCGGTCGCCGGGAAGATCGACATCGACCGTACGCACTCCCTGATCACCGCGAGAGCACCCGCTGCCCGGCGCCCGCCCGACACGGCCCCGGCGTCGAGCGAGCGCCCGTCACCCACATCGCGACCCGCTACCGCGCCGCGTCCGTCCCTGCGAGGGCGACGGGCAGGTGCTTGATCCCGTTGACGAAGATGCTGCGCAGGCGGTCGGGCTCGCCGATCACGCGCAGGTCGGGCATGCCGGCGAAGAGCTCGCGGAAGAGCACCGCGATCTCGCGGCGGGCGAGGTGCGCGCCAAGGCAGAAGTGCGGCCCGTGGGCGCCGAAGCCCTGGTGGGGGTTGGGGGAGCGGCGCAGGTCGAGGCGGTCGGGGTCGGCGAACACCGCCTCGTCGCGGTTGGCCGACCCGTAGACGAGCAGCAGCTTCTCGCCGGCCTCGACCGGGACGTCACCGACCGAGGTGTCCGACACCGCCGTGCGCCGCATCCAGTTGATCGGCGAGGCCCAGCGCACGACCTCGTCGACGGCGGTGGGGGTGACGCCGTCGACGTCGGAGGACCACAGCTCCCACTGCTCGGGCTGCCGGTGCATGCCCCAGACGCCGTGGGTGATCCCGTTGCGGGTGGTCTCGTTGCCCGCCACGCAGAGCAGGATGAAGAACGACGCGATCTCCTGGTGCGTCAGCCGCTCGCCGTCGACGGTGCCGTGCACGAGCGCGGAGGTGACGTCGTCGGTCGGCTCGGCCTCGCGGGCGGCGGCGAGCTCGGTCATCAGCCCGGACAGGCCCGCGCCGGCGGCGAGGTAGTCGCCCAGCGGGTTCTCCGACGTGACGTACTCGGGGTCCTCGCCGGCGAGGATGACGTTGGAGTGCGCGAACACCTCGTCCCGCCGCGACTCGGGGATGCCCATCATCTCGCAGATGATCAGTAGCGGCATCGGCGCCGAGACGTCCGCGACCAGGTCGAACGAGCCGTCGCCGGCCAGCGCCTTCTCCCGCGCGGAGGCGACCACCGACCGGGCGACCCGGCGCACGTCGTCCAGCAGGCCCTGGGTGCGCCGCGGGGTGAACGCCTGCGCGGCGATCCGGCGGATCTTCGTGTGCCGCGGCGCGTCCATGCTGATGAGGGAGCCGAAGAACTCGTGCGCCTCGGCGGGCAGGTCGAGGATCGACACCGCGCCGCGGCCCGAGCAGAACAGCTCGGGGTGCTTGCTGACGTACTCGAGGTCGGCGTGGCGGGTGACGGCGCGGAACCCGGGACCGCGCTCGAAACCGGGGAACTCGGGCTCGGCGAACCACGGCAGGCCCGCCTGGGCGCGCAGGGTCGCGAACGCGGCGAAGCGGTCCTCCCACGGCGCGGCCCAGAACTCGCGGTTCCCCAGGTCGACGGTCGACAGCGTCATAGTTGGCAGGCTGCCAAAGAGGATCGTGGCCCGCCAGACCGGCACGCGCGGCGACACGTGACCGACGTGACGCGCGCGCGTGCCTCGGTTGTGCCCCACGCCGTGCGGCGAGAGGATCGCGACCGTGGTGCGGGTTGATCTCGAGGATTTCTGGCCGAGCCGGCGCGGCGACGCGTTCGACGAGCGGTGTCGCTGAGGGGCAGCACCCCGCCGGCCGAGCACGATGACGCACCCCCACCCGACCCACGATGGAGTGAGCACCGAGATGACCGACGCGAGCGCCGGCTGGTCCTTCGAGACCCGACAGATCCACGCGGGATCGAGTCCGGACCCGACGACGAACGCCCGGGCGACGCCGATCTACCAGACGACGTCGTACACGTTCCGCGACACCCAGCACGGCGCCGACCTGTTCAGCCTCGCCGAGCCGGGCAACATCTACACGCGGATCATGAACCCCACCAACGACGTGCTCGAGCAGCGCGTCGCGGCCCTCGAGGGAGGTGTCGCGGCGCTGGCCTTCGCCAGCGGCAGCGCGGCCACGACGGCGGCGATCCTCACGATCGCCGAGTCCGGGGACCACATGGTGTCCAGCCCGAGCCTCTACGGCGGCACCTACAACCTGTTCCACTACACGCTGCCCAAGATGGGCATCGAGGTCACCTTCATCGACGACCAGGACGACCTCGACCAGTGGCGCCGGGCCGCCCGTCCGAACACCAAGCTGTTCTTCGCCGAGACCCTGCCCAACCCGGGCAACAACGTCCTCGACATCCGCGGCGTGGCCGACGCCGCCCACGAGGTCGGCGTGCCGCTGCTCGTCGACAACACCGTCCCGACGCCCTACCTCGTGCGCCCGATCGAGCACGGCGCCGACATCGTGATCCACTCGGCGACCAAGTTCCTCGGCGGGCACGGCACGAGCATCGCCGGCCTCGTCGTCGACGGCGGCACGTTCTCGTTCGGCGACGACCCGCAGCGGTTCCCGGGCTTCAACGAGCCGGACCCGAGCTACCACGGCCTGAAGTTCTGGGAGGCCCTCGGCCCGGGCGCCTTCGCCGCGAAGATGCGGGTCCAGCACCTGCGCGACACCGGCGCGGCGCTGAGCCCGTTCAACGCCTTCCTCATCATCCAGGGCATCGAGACGCTGTCGCTGCGCATCGAGCGTCACGTCGACAACGCCCAGCGGATCGCGGAGTGGCTCGAGGGCCGCGACGAGGTAGAGAAGGTCTACTACGCGGGCCTGGAGTCCAGCCCCTGGCACGCGGCGCAGCAGCGCTACATGCCGCGCGGCGCCGGCAGCATCGTGGCGTTCGACCTGCGTGGCGGCGTCGAGGCCGGCCGGGCGTTCGTCGACGGCACGAGCCTGCACTCGAACCTCGCCAACATCGGCGACGTGCGCAGCCTCATCGTGCACCCGGCGTCGACCACGCACAGCCAGCTCTCCGAGCCCGAGCAGCGCTCCAGCGGCGTGACCCCCGGCCTGGTGCGCCTGTCGGTCGGCATCGAGCACGTCGAGGACATCCTGGCCGACCTCGAGGCGGGCTTCACCGCGGCCAAGTCCGCCGCTGAGTGAGCCTCGGCTGCGTGACCACCTCACTCACCGACGGCACCGTCCCGGTCCTCCCTCCCGCCACCGGCGCGTGGCGGGAGGGGGACCCGGTCGGTGACCGTCGCTTCGTCGACCTCGGCGCGGTGACGCTCGAGAGCGGCGAGACGCTCCCGGACGTCCACGTCGCCTACGAGACGTGGGGCCGGTTCGACGGGTCCAACGCGGTCCTCGTGCTGCACGCGCTGACCGGGGACAGCCACGTCACCGGCGACGCCGGTCTCGGGCATCCGACGCCGGGCTGGTGGTCGGCACTCATCGGGCCGGGGCGGGCCATCGACACCGACCGCTGGTTCGTCGTCGCGCCCAACGTGCTCGGGGGCTGCCAGGGCACCACCGGGCCGTCATCGCCCGGGCCGGACGGGAGTCCGTGGGGTTCGCGCTTCCCTCGGACGACCGTGCGTGACCAGGTCACGGTGGAGGAGCGGTTCGCCGACGCGCTGGGCATCGACCGGTGGGCCGCGGTGCTCGGCGGGTCGATGGGCGGGATGCGCGCGCTCGAGTGGGCCGTCATGCACCCCGCGCGGGTGGAGCGCCTGCTGCTGCTGTGCTCGCCGGCCGCGGCGTCGGCCGACCAGATCGCATGGGCGGCGCCCCAGATCGCGGCGATCCGCGAGGACCCGGGCTGGTGCGGCGGCGATTACCACGACCGTGCCCGCGGCGAGGGCCCGCACGTCGGGCTGGGCGTGGCCCGACGGATCGCGCACATCACCTACCGCACCGGCGAGGAGTTCGACACGCGCTTCGGGCGGCGGCCGCAGCCGGGGGAGGACCCCGACGACGGTGGACGGTTCGCGATCGAGAGCTACCTCGACCACCACGCCGAGAAGCTCGTGCACCGCTTCGACGCGGGCAGCTACGTCGCGCTGACCCGGGCGATGAACGGCCACGACGTGGCCCGCGGGCGGGGTTCGCTGCGCGAGGCGCTGGGGCGGGTCACGGCCCGGACGGTCGTGGCCGGGTCGACCTCGGACCGGCTCTACCCGCTGCACCAGCAGGAGGAGCTGGCCGCCCTGATCCCCGGCGCGGGCGAGGTGCGGCGCATCGAGTCGCCGTTCGGGCACGACGCGTTCCTCATCGAGGCCCGCCAGCTGGAGAGGATCCTCGCGGACCTGCTCGACGCCTAGATCCTTGCGGGCTCGCCGGCGACCTGGTGCAGCAGCGTGTGCACGGTCTCGTCGGCGAGCCGGTAGCGCACGACCCGGCCGTCGCGGCGGGTCGCGACGAGGCCCTGGGCGCGCAGCAGGCGCAGGGCCTGCGAGGTGGTGGTGTCCTTGAGGCCCGCGGCGACGGCGAGGTCCGACACGCAGATCTCGCCCGCGGCGTGGATGCACAGCAGCAGCGTGAGGCGCGTCGGGTCGGCGAGGAGCGCGAAGCGCGTGACCCACGCGTGCATGGTGTCCTCGTCGGGGCGCGCGGCGATGGCGTCACAGACGCGGTGGTCCTCGTCGAGCGCCCGGTGACGCTGCGCGGCGCGGGCGGCGTCCTCGCGGGCTCCGTCCGGGGGCTCGGTCAGGTGCACCGACCCATCGTGTCATCCTCACGCCGCCGCCGGGTGGTGGCACGGACGGGAGGCGAGCGTGACCGGACCGACGGGCCTCGCGGCCCGGCGTGTCACCCCGGACCTCGCCCGGGGCCTGCTGCTGGCCCTCATCGCGGTGGCCAACGCGCACCTCTACCTCGTGGCACGACCGATCGCCTACCGCGGCTACCCCGCGGGCCTCGAGGGCGTCGATCGGGTGGTGGCCGTCGTGCAGATGGTGCTGGTCGACGGGCGGGTCTACCCGCTCTTCGCGGCGCTGGTGGGGTTCGGCGTGACGCGGCTGGCCGAGCGCGTCCCGGAGCGCGTGGTGCGCCGGCGCGGGGTGGTGCTGCTCGGGGTGGGCGCGCTGCACGGGGTGCTGCTGTTCCCCGGCGACATCATCGGCGCCTACGGGTTGGTGATCCTGCTGATCGCGCCGGTGGTCGCCTCGTCGGCGGCCGGGGCGGCGTCGACCCGGGGCCTGTTGTCGGTCGCGGCGGCGATCGCGGCGTTCGGCTGCCTGCTCTCGACCGGGCAGGGCTTTCCCCAGGGGAGACCGACGGTGCCGTCGATCGCGGCGCCGACGTTCGGGCAGGCGCTCGCGGCGCACCCCGCGGAGTGGCTCGCGACGACCCTGTTCTCCGCGCTGCTCACGGCGCCGGCGGTGCTGGTCGGCGTGGTGATCGCGCGCACCGGAACGCTCGACGACCCGGACGCCCACCGTCGCCGTCTCGGGGTGTGGGCAGTGGCGGGGCTCGGGCTGTCGGTGCTGCTCGGGCTGCCGCTGGCCCTGGCCGTGGCCGGTCTGTGGGCGCCGGGTCCGGCCCTCGGGGCTCTTGCGGGGGCGGCGCACACGGCCGGGGGCTACGCGGGCGCGCTCGGGCTGCTCGGAGTGATGGGCCTGCTGGGCAGCGTCTCCTGGCCGGGCCGTGACCTCGTCGCGGCGGCGGGGACCTGGTCGATGACGCTCTACCTGTCCCAGTCGGTGGTGTTCACAGCCGTCTTCGCACGGTTCGCGGGCGACCTGGGGTCCGTGGCCTCGCTGGGGACGGCCTCGCTGATCGGGCTGCTGACGTGGCTGGCCGGCGTCCTCGTCGCGGGCGCGCTGGCCCGCGCCGGGCACCGCGGGCCCGCGGAGCTCGTCGTCCGGCGCCTCACGTATCGGCACGCACGGCCGTAGTCCCGCTGTTCCTGCTGGGCCGACCGGGTGACAGCGACCGCCGTTCTGACGCGACGGCGTCACACTGGGCGGTCCCGCGGCGGCCGCCCGGGCCGCGCGGAGAACAGGAGACCGCAGAGGAGTCGACGATGCCCGCGATCGAGCACCGGAACATGAGCACACCCGACGAGACCCGCACGCCGGAGAAGACGACGGTCGAGGTCGTCCAGCTGGGCGGCGCCACGATCGCCCGGCTCACCGTGCAGCCGGGATGGCGGTGGTCGGAGTGCATCAAGCCCGTCGTCGGCGGGGAGAGCTGCCAGGCCGCGCACCTCGGCTACCTGCTCGCCGGGCAGCTCCACATCGTTGCGGACGACGGCACCGAGGCCGACCTGGTGGCCGGCGAGACCTACCGGCTCGAGCCCGGACACGACGCCTGGGTCGTCGGCGACGAGCCGGCGATGGGTCTGGAGTTCGAGACCAAGACCGCGGAGACGTACGCGCGCGGCTGAGCCCACGTGAGCGGAGTTCCCGACTACTACAGCCGGGAATTCCGCTCACATAGGGTCGGAGCATGGCCGAGCTGCCGCCGCCGGTGCGCTGGTGGGGCCGTCCCCTCGGCGAGGCGCGGGTGCACCTCGAGCTGGCGCGCCTGCTGCTCAGCGCCACCTGGCGCGGCGAGGACGTCCCGCACGGCGACGGCGCGCCGGTGCTGCTCGTGCCCGGGTTCCTCGCCGGCGACGTCACGCTCGCGGCGCTGCACGACTGGCTGCGGCGCATCGGCCACCGCTCGTACCGCTCGGGCATCGCCTGGAACGTCGACTGCTCCGAGGCCGCGGTGCGCCGCCTCGACCGCCGTCTCGCCGAGGTCGCCGACCGCAGCGGCGCCGCCGTGACCCTGATCGGGCACAGCCGCGGAGGGCTGCTCGCCCGGGCCCTCGCCACCCGGAGCCCCGAGCGGGTCCGCCGCGTCGTCGCCCTCGGCAGCCCGCTGGGCTCCCAGCTCGACGCGTCGGCGCTCACCCTCGCCGCGGTCGGCGGAGCGCGGCTGGCCCAGAACCTCCTGCGTCCCCACCGCCCGCACTGCCTGACCGTGCGCTGCCCCTGCCCCTTCGGCGCCGACCTCGCCGCGCCCGCCACCCCGGCCGTCGTCACGATCTGGACCGCCGAGGACGGGATCGTGCGCCCCTCGGCGTGCCGTCCCGACGGCGCCGAGGCCCACGAGGTCCGCGGCAGCCACGTCGGCCTCGGCGTCAACGTGCACGTGTACCGCCACCTGGCCGAGGTGCTCGTGCGACCGTGACCACCGTTTGGGCCACCGGGCGGCGGGGCACGGTGCCCCCATGGCTGCGTGGACCCCCGCCGACATCGGAGACCAGTCCGGACGGACGTTCGTGATCACGGGCGCCAACTCCGGGATCGGCCTCGAGGCCGCCCGCGAGCTCGTCCGTGCGGGCGCCCACGTCGTGCTGGCGGTGCGCAACACCGACAAGGGCGCGGAGGCCGCGGCGGAGATCGGCTCCGGCGCCCGGGGCACCACCGACGTCCGCCGCCTCGACCTCGCCGACCTCTCCTCGGTGCGCGCGTTCGCCGCCGACCTCGACGGACCGGTCGACGTGCTGATCAACAACGCCGGCCTCATGGCGATCCCCGAGCAGCGCACCGCCGACGGGTTCGAGATGCAGATCGGCACGAACTTCCTCGGCCACTTCGCGCTCACCGGCCTGCTGCTCGACGTGATCACCGACCGCGTGGTGACGCTGTCCAGCGCCGCGCACCGGATGGGCAGCATCAACCTCGACGACCTCAACTGGCGCCGTCGTCGCTACCAGCGCTGGCTGGCCTACGGCCAGTCGAAGCTCGCCGACCTCATGTTCGCCTACGAGCTCGAGCACCGGTTCGTCGCCGCCGGCTCGCCGCTGCGCTCGATGGCCGCCCACCCCGGCTACAGCGCCACCAACCTGCAGAGCCGCACCGAGTCGGTCCAGGACGCGGCGATGGGCCTGCTCAACAAGGTCATCGCGCAGGGCCCGGCGATGGGCGCCCAGCCCACGCTCTACGCGGCGACGATGCCCGACCTGCCCGGCGGTACCTACATCGGCCCGAGCGGGTTCCAGGAGATCGCCGGCCCGCCCGTGCCGGTCGGGTCGACGGTGGCCTCGCACGACCGCGAGGTGCAGGCCCGGCTGTGGGATCTCGCGGCCGAGCTCACCGGCGTCACGCCGCGCATCCGCGCCGGCGCGCGGTCCTGAGCACGCCTGCCGGCCCCGTCGGCCCCGCCGGTGAGGCGCCGCTGACGGTGCTGCGCCGGGTCGTCCGCGACGACGTCCCGCTCGCCCCCGTGCACGCGGCGGTGCACGCCCGGCTGGTCGCGATCGCACCGGGCCGGGCGGACACCACCCTGCCCGCGCCGTCGGCCGACCCCGACGCGGCCCTCTGGCTGCTCGGCGACTTCGCCTCCGGGCTGGCCGTCACCGGCACCCTCGACCCCGGTCAGCGCATCACCACGCTGCGCCTGACGCTGCACGTCCTGTCCCGCGAGATCGAGGGCGACACCCTCCACGCCGCGGGCTGCCTCGACGAGCGGCTGCCCGACGTCGCCCTGAGCACGGCGGTGATCACCGACGGCGCCGGGCGGACGATCGCGCGGGCGCACGGGCGCAACGCGGTGCTCACCGACGAGGTCGCCGCCGGCTACGGGACCGAGGTGCCGTCATGGGCGTCGTCGCCGCTGACCGTGGCCGGCATGGTCCGCGACGGCGGGGCACCCAGCGACCAGGCCGTCAACACCGCCGCCGTCGTCCAGGGCGGGGCGCTCGCGTCGGTGCCCGCCCGGGCGCTGGCCGGCGTGCTCGACGGGCCCGCGGACGAGGCGAGTGCGGCGTTCCTGCGCCCGGTGCCCGCCGACGGGCGCACCGTGCACGCCGAGGCCGAGCTCGAGCACGGCGGGCGGCGCCTGCGCAGCGGCCGCGCCCTGTTGCGAGACGACCGGGACCGCGTGGTGCTCAGCGTCTCCGGCCTGCGCTACGGGTGACGAGCCTCCCGGATCGGGCCTCCCGGGGCCGCCGCGAGGGCGTTTCGTGATGAGGTGGCGCGGTGAGCGTGACCGTGGTCGGCGTCGGCGCCGAGGGATGGCCCGGGCTGTGTGATTCCGCCCGCCGCGCCCTCGAGGCGGCCGAGGTCGTGCTCGGCGCGCCGCGCCAGCTGGCGCTGCTGCCGGCGGGGGACGCCACCCACGTCACCTGGCCCTCGCCGCTGCTGCCGGCGCTGCCCGGGCTGCTCGCCGAGCACGCCGACCGGGCGCTCGTGGTGCTGGCCAGCGGCGACCCGACGTTCTACGGCATCGGCTCCGCGGTGCTCGCGCACGCCCCGAAGGCGACGGTGCTGCCGGCACCCTCGTCGCTGTCGCTGGCCTGCGCGCGGCTGGGGTGGGCGGCTCAGGACGTCGACGTGCTCTCGACGGTCGGGCGTCCCCTCGCGGCGGTGCGGGCCGCGCTGGCGCCGCGTCGCCGGCTGCTGGTGCTCGTCCCCGACGGTGACGCCCCCGCCGCGCTGGCGTCGGCGCTCACGTCGTGGGGGTACGGCGAGGCGGGCCTCACGGTGCTCGGCTCGCTCGGCGCGGAGACCGAGAGCCGCGTCGACGGGTTCGCCGCGACGTGGACGCACCCGCCGGGCGACCCGCTGGCCGTGGTGGCGGTGACGTGCCCCGACGCGCCCGCGGACACGCTGCTCGGGCGCGCGCCCGGGCTGCCCGACGACGCCTACGACCACGACGGCCAGCTGACCAAGGCCGAGCTGCGGACGCTGTCCGTGGCGGCGCTGCGTCCCGCGCCCGCCGCGCTGCTGTGGGACGTCGGCGGGGGAGCGGGCAGCGTCGGGATCGAGTGGATGCGCCACCACCCCGCCTGCCGGGCGATCAGCGTGGAGGTGCGCGAGGACCGCGCGGCCCGGATCGCCGCCAACGCCGAGGCGCTCGGGGTGCCGGGGCTGCGTGTGGTGGTGGGGCGCGCGCCGGCGGCACTGGAGGCGCTGGACCCACCGGACGCGGTGTTCGTCGGCGGCGGGGTGTCGGCGCCGGGGATGCTGGCGACCGCGCGCGAGGCGCTGCGTCCCGGCGGTCGGCTCGTCGCCAACGCCGTCACCGTCGAGGGCGAGGCGGCGCTGGCCGCGTTCCGCGCCGAGCACGGCGGGGCGCTGCGGCGGATCGCCGTGCAGCGCGCCGAGCCGGTCGGGCGGTTCGCGGGCTGGAAGGCGCTGGCCGGCGTGACCCAACTGATCCACCGGAAGGACCCCGAGTGACCGTCCGCTTCGTCGGCGCCGGGCCGGGCGCGCCCGACCTCATCACCGTGCGCGGGCTCCGCGCGCTCGCCACCAGCCCGGTCTGCCTCTACGCGGGCTCGCTGGTGCCGCCGGAGCTGCTCGCGCAGTGCCCGCCGGGGGTGCACCTGGTCGACACGGCGCGGCTGACCCTCGACGAGATCACCACCGAGCTCCTCGCCGCCCACGAGGCCGGCCACGACGTCGCCCGCCTGTGCTCGGGCGACCCCGCGGTGTTCTCCGCGGTTGCCGAGCAGACCCGTCGCCTCGACGCGGCCGACGTCCCGTGGGAGATCGTGCCCGGCGTCCCCGCGTTCGCGGCCGCGGCCGCCGCCCTGCGCACCGAGCTGACCGTGCCCGGCGTCGGACAGTCCGTGGTGCTCACCCGCGACGCGGCCAACGCGACGCCCATGCCGGCGGGGGAGTCCCTGGACGTCTGGGCCGCGGCGGGCGGGACGCTCGTGCTGCACCTCGCGGTGCAGCGCTGCGCCGAGGTCGTCGCGGCGCTGCGCGCGCACCGGCCCGCGTCCGAACCCGTCGCCGTCGTCGCGCGGGCGTCGCGGGACGATGAGGTGGTCCTGCGGGGGACGCTGGCCGACATCGCCGGGCGTGTCGCCGAGGCCGACGTGCGCCGGACCGCGGTGATCGTCGTCGGGCCGGTGGTCGGGACCTCCGAGGGTTGCGACTCGCACCTCTACTCGGCCGCGCGCGCCCGGCCGTGACCCCGCGGGTCCTCGTGCTCGGCGGGACCGCCGAGGCCCGGGCGCTGGCCTCACGTCTCGTCGACGGCGGCTACGCGGTGACGACGTCGCTGGCGGGCCGGACCCGGCACCCGCGGCTGCCGTCGGGCGAGGTGCGCACCGGCGGCTTCGGCGGGATCGAGGGGCTGGCCGCGGCGCTGGACGACGTCGACGTCCTCGTCGATGCGACCCACCCCTTCGCGGCGGCGATGACCGAGCACGCCGCGGCCGCCGCCGCGCGCACCGCGACGCCGCTGGTGGTCCTGCGCCGCCCCGGCTGGACCGCGGGCGCGGGCGACCGCTGGACCCGCGTGCCGTCGCTGGAGGCGGCGGCCGCGGCGATCCCGGCCGGTGCACGGGTGCTGCTCGCGACCGGGCGTCAGGGGGTCGGCGCATTCCTGGGGGTCGACGCGTGGTTCCTCGTGCGCGCGATCGAGGCGCCGGACGCGCTGCCGCCGCGGGCCGAGGTCGTCCTGGCCCGCGGGCCCTTCGCCCTCGACGACGAGCGCGCCCTGCTCGACCGACGGCGCATCGACGTCGTCGTGGCCAAGGACTCCGGCGGTGCGACGGAGGCGAAGCTCGTGGCGGCGCGGGAACGGCGGCTGCCGGTGCTGCTCGTCGACCGCCCGCCCCTGCCCCCCGGCGTGGAGGCGGTGGAGAGCGTCGGCGAGGTGCTCGTCCGTCTGGACCAGCTCGCGCCATGATCCCGCCGGCGAGCGTGTGGCGATACGGACACTGGGTGTCTGCGGTGGCCCACCGCTGACATGAGCACTACGCCAGCTGGCCCAGGGCCAGGATGACGGCGACGACGGCGAGGACGACGAGGTCGCGGCGGCCGGGGCGCTGGTCCGGGCCGGCGACGGCGCCGGGCCCGCCGCGGGCGGTGATCGCCTCGCCGGTCTCGGCCGCGCGGCGGGTGGCCATGGCGCAGGCGAGCATCGCGGTGCGCACGGCCACGCGCACCTGCTCGCGGAACGGGGTGACCGCGCGCCCCACGGGCTTGCGCTGGCCCAGCAGGAGCCAGGCGGTGCGTCCCTCGGCGAGCAGCAGCGGGACCAGGCGCAGACCGAGCGCGATCGCCGTCGCCGGCGTCCCGAACGGCACACGCACCCGGCGCCCGGCGCGGACCAGGCGCTCGAGCAGCGGGGGGAAGGCGCCGAGCGGGGTCGAGGCCACCAGCAGCGCCGCGCCCAGCAGCGAGACGAGTGTCGTGGCCAGGAAGAGCACGACGCGCTCGAGGCCACCGACGCTCAGGTCGTAGCCGAACACCTCGACCAGCGGCGGGCGGGTGGACAGCGTCGAGAACACGATCGCCGGCGCCCAGAGCAGCAGCCACTTCGGCGGACGGGGCACGGCGCCGCGGGGCAGGCGCGCCGCGACGGCGCCGACCAGCAGCACCGCGACGGCGGCGGCGAGCGTCGGCCAGGCGGGGTCGATCGCGAGCGATGCGGCCGTCGCCACCAGCACCGCGATCTTCGTGCCCGCCCACACACGGTGCAGCGGTGACGACCCGGGCAGCGTCCGTACGGCCCCGACCGCGCCGCGGGGCCGCCGCTCCCGCCCGCCGGTGCTCGCCGCCGACGCGCCGACGATCTCGGGCGGCCCGTGCACGGTGCCCTCGTCGACGCGCAGGACGGCGTCGCCGAGGTCGGCCAGCGGGGCGATGTCGTGGGTGACGACGACGAGCGTGGTGCCGGCCGCCCGGGCGGCGAGCAGGGCGTCGTGGACGGCCGCGGCGGCGTCGGCGTCGAGCCCGGCGAGCGGCTCGTCGAGCACCAGCACCCGCGGCCCGGCGCCGAGCAGCCCGGCGAGCAGGACGCGGCGCTGCTCGCCCCCGCTGAGCTCGTCGACCGACCGGTCGCGGTAGACGGCGGGGTCGAGGCCCAGGGCGGCGAGGGTGGCGTCGGCGGTGCGGGGCCCGATGCCGGCGGCGTCCTCGACCTCCTCGCCCACGGTCGGGCGCAGCAGCGCCGGGCGGGCGTGCTGCACGGCCAGCAGCGCGCCGTCGCGGCCGTTGCGCAGCGGGGCGCCGTCGAGCGTGGCCGTGCCGCGGGCGGGGGCGGTGAGTCCGGCGAGCAGCCAGGCGAGGCTCGTCTTGCCGGCGCCGTTGGGGCCGGTGACCAGCACGGTCCGCCCCGCGGGGATGTCGAGGTCGACCCCGGAGAGCACGGGGCGGCGCCACGGCGTGCCGGCGTCGTGGACGACATCGACCCCGCGCAGGCGCAGCGTCCCGCCCGCGGCGGGCCGGGGCGGGCCCCAGGGTGCGCGCCGCGACCCGTGCTCGTCCGCCGGCCCCGGCAGGGCCAGCGTCGCGTCGGCCTCGCCCGGGTCGTGGTGGGTGATGTGCAGGACGGCGACGCCGTCGGTGCGCGCGAGGCTGCGCAGCAGGTCGGTGACCTCGGTGCGCCCCTCGGGGTCGAGCATGGCGGTGCTCTCGTCGCTGATCATCACCGCGGGCCGGCGCGCGAGCAGCGCCGCGAGCGCGAGGCGCTGGAGCTCGCCCCCCGACAGCGTCGCGGTGTCGCGGTCGCCCGCACCCTCGAGCCCGACGCGCGCGAGCAGCTCGTCGACCGGCACGGGGTGCCCGGGCGGCAGGCCCCAGCGCAGGTCGTCGGCGACCCGCACGCCCAGCACCTGGCTGTCGGGGCGCTGGAAGACCATGCCGGTGCCGCCCACGACACCCAGGCCCGCGTCCCCGGGCCGCTCGACGGTGCCCGCGTCCGGCGCGCGCCCGGCGACGACGCGCCCGAGCGTCGACTTCCCGGCCCCGTTCGGTCCGGTGACCACCACGAACCGGCCGGCGTCGAGGTCGAGGTCCAGCGGCGGACCCGACGGCAGCGTGACACCACGCAGGCGCAGGGGCAGCGGGGCGACGGCCCGGCCGGTGCCCCCGAGGGGCAGGCGCCCGGCGAGGTCGGTGGGCAGGAGGCGCTGCACGGCGCGCAGCGGGCGAGCCAGCACGAGCGCTGTGACGGCCACGCCGATCAGCGTGCCGACGACGGCGAGCGCGGGGATCGAGACGTACCAGTAGTCGGTGACCATCTGCACGGCACGGTCGCCGGTGGCCACGACGTGCTCCGGCGCGCCGCTGCCGCGCAGGACGCGGGCGAGACCGCCCCACGTGGTGCGCAACTGGTCGAGCACGAGCTCGCGGTAGGCGGCCAGGACGGCGAGCACCGCGGTGCCGGCGAGCGAGGTGGGCAGGGCGAGCACCACCACCCCGCTCACCGCTGTCCGCACCGTCGACCAGCTGCGTCGCCAGCCGAGGCCGACGAGCCAACCCAGCGACGCCGCCGACGCCGCCGACCCGGACGGCCCCGCGCCGCCGACGAGGAACGCCACGACGACCGCGACGAGCACCCCGACCGGTCCGGCGAGCCCGGGGCGCCGCCCGGAGAGCACGGCGAGGGGGAATGCGGCGACGACCACGCCGAGCGGGCCCACGGGAAACAGCCGCGTCAGGACGCAGACCACGGCCACCAGGTCGCCCAGGGCCGCGGCCTCCGCGAGCTCGACCGCGTCGAGGGGCCGGCGGGAGGACGACCGGCGGAAGCGCCGCACGGACCGAGTATGCCCGCCGCGAAACCCGCTCCGTCCGTTGACTCTTACGAAAGTAAGCACTAACGTTAGTAAGGTACGACACACCGAGGGGGTCACCATGGGTCAGCCCGTCGCGTTCTTCGAGATCACCAGCACCGCTCCCGAGAAGATCCGCGCTTTCTACACCGAGCTGTTCGGCTGGTCGGCCGAGGCCGACCCGTCGATGGACGGTTACGCGATGGTCGACACCGGGGCCGGACCGGAAGCCGTCGGCGGCGGCATCGGCCCGTCGCAGGCGCCCGGCGACACCGGCGTCAAGATCTACGTCCGGGTCGACGACCTGGAGGACCGGCTCTCGCGGGCCGGCGAGCTGGGCGCGGATGTGCTCGCCCCGCCGATGGACCTGCCCGAGGGCTACGGGCGCATCGCCGTCGTCTCCGACCCCGACGGCAACCCCGTCGGGCTCTGGGCGTGAGCCGCGCGGGCCCCGAGGAGGACCCGCGCGACCCGTACGACCGCGCGCTGCGGGCGCTCGCCGAGCCGCGTCGGCGGGCGATCCTGCAGCTCGTGGCCCACGACGAGCTGGCGGCCGGGGAGATCGCGGCGGCGTTCGACGTCAGCCGCACCGCCGTCAGCCAGCACCTCACCGTGCTCAAGGAGGCCGGCCTGCTCACCGAGCGGCGGGACGGCACGCGACGGTTCTACGCCGCGCGGCCGGAGGGCCTCGCCGGGGTGCGGGAGATGCTCGACGACCTGTGGTCCTCGGCGCTCGACCGCGCGCGCCGGATCGCCGAGGCCGACAGGGGCGTCGCTCCCCACCACCGAGAAGCCGGATAGCCCGTCACCCGTCCCGTCGGAGAGAGGAGCTCCCCGTGAGCCGTGTGCTGTTCCAGGTCGTCCACTTCCCCAGGCCCGAGCACCGCGACGACATGATCGAGGCGATGGGGGTCATCCGCGCGACGTCCGCGCACATCGAGGGCCTCGACGAGATCGGGGCCTTCGAGGAGGCCGACGGGTCACGCATCGTCGCCATCTCGGTGTGGGCCTCGCCCGAGGCCCTGCAGGCCGGGATGGGCGAGCTCTTCGCCTCCGTCGGCGACCTCCCGCTCGAGCAGTGGGAGACCCGCCCCTACGAGGCCGCGACGCTGAGCCAGGTCGCCTGACACGATCGGGGTCGTGAGTGACCGGCGCTGGCTGTGCCTCGGCGGACTCCAGCACGGCTGGGTCGTGACCGGGTGGGACACGGGCAACGAGTCCATGGCGGCCTACGAGCTGTTCTGCCCGACGTGCGGGCGCCTCGTCGGGCGGGAGCGGCCTGACGAGGTCTGGGAGTGGGTCCCCCTCGAGGGCGATCAGCCGTAGCGGCGCGGGGTGTACACCACGCCCGGCGTCGGCCAGCGCGACGTCGACGCGCCGACGATGAGCAGCGTGCGCATGTCGACCTCGGACGGGACGAGGTCGGCGAGGCGGACCACGCGCACCGATTCCTCGGGCCCGTCGACGTCACGCCCGACCACCACCGGCGTCGACGGGTCGCGGTACTTCAGCAGCACCTCGCGCGCGGCGTCGACCTGCCAGGTCCGCGACCGCGAGGCCGGGTTGTAGATCGCGACGGCCATGTCGGCGTCGGCCACGGCGGCCAGGCGGCGCTCGACGACGTCCCACGGCTTGAGCCGGTCGGACAGGGAGATCATCGCGTAGTCGTGGCCCAGCGGGGCACCGACACGGGCCGCCACGGCCTGGGCGGCCGACACCCCGGGGACGACGTGCACCGCCACGTCGGGGTAGTCGGCGGCGGCGACCTCGACCACGGCCGAGGCCATCGCGAACACCCCGGGGTCGCCCGAGGACACGACGGCCACCCGCCGCCCCGACCGCGCGAGGTCCAGGGCGAACGCCGCCCGCTCGGACTCCACCCTGTTGTCCGAGGCGTGCACCCGCTGGCGCGGGTTCGGGGGCACGCGGGCGGTGTAGGTGGCGTAACCGACGACGTCGTCGGCGACGGCGAGGGCCGCCGCGGCCTCGGGGGTCAGCCGGTCGCGGGCGCCGGGACCGAGGCCGACCACCGTCACGTCGCCGGTCGCCCGCCCGTCGAGTACGGCGGCGGTCTCGGCGCGGGCGGCGGGCGTGGTGTCCGCGTGGACCCGCGAGGGCACGAGGCCGACCGCGAAGTAAGGCACCGAGGCCGGCTCGACGTCGGCGAGGCGGGCGGTGCGCTGGGCGTCGGTGGAGGCGCGCTCGACGTAGTGCGCCTCGTCGAGACGCCCCGAGGTGTCGAGCGCCGCGCGAACGTTCGTGAACGTCCGGCCGAGCTTCATCACCGCCGCGGCGTCGGTCTGGGCGAGGCGGGCGGCGAGCTCGTCGGGCGGCAGCGTGCCGGGCAGGACCGTCAGCACCTCGTCGCGCTCCACCAGCGGGCGCCCCAACGCGGCGGAGGCCGCGGACACCGACGTCACGCCGGGCACGACCTCGGTGGGGTACCGGTCGGCGAGGCGCTTGTGGAGGTGCATGTAGGAGCCGTAGAAGAACGGGTCGCCCTCGGCGACCACGACGACGTCCCGCCCGGCGTCGAGGTGCGCGGCGAGGCGGGCGGCGGCGTCGGCGTAGAAGGCGTCGAGGCGGCTCTGGTAGTCGTCGGCCGAGCTCACCGCTTCCGTGGTCACCGGGTAGGTCAGCTGCTCCTCGACCTGCGTGCCGAGGTACTGCGCGACGACGGCACGGGCGTTGGAGCGGCCGTGGCGGGCGCAGTGGTAGGCGACGACGTCGGCGCCCCGCACCAGCTCGACCGCGCGCACGGTCATCAGCGACGGGTCGCCGGGGCCGACCCCGACGCCGTAGAGGGTGCCGGTCACCGGGCGGCGCCCAGCGCGAGCGCGTTCACGGCGCCGACGGCCATCGCCGACCCGCCGCGCCGGCCGTGGACGACGACGTGCTCCAGGCCGGCCGGGTGCCCCACCAGCGCCGCCTTCGACTCCATCGCCCCCACGAACCCGACCGGCAGCCCGAGCACCACCGCGGGCCGCCCGGCGCCCTCCTCGACCATCTCGAGCAGGCGGAACAGCGCGGTCGGCGCGTTGCCGATCGCGACGACGGCGCCGTCGAGGCGCTCGCGCCAGAGCTCGAGGGCGGCGGCGCTGCGGGTGGTGCCCAGCGTCGCGGCGAGGTCGGGGACGCGGGGGTCGTGCAGAGTGCAGAGCACGTCGTTGCCCGCGGGCAGGAAGCGGCGCGTGATGCCGCTGGCGACCATGGCGGCGTCGCAGAGGACGGGGGCGCCGGCGGTCAGCGCCGCGTGGGCGGCGGCGACCGCGCCGGGGGAGACCTCGGTGTCGGCGGCGAGGTCGACCATCCCGCAGGAGTGGATCATGCGGACGACGAGGTCGTGGGCGTCGTGCGGCAGGTGCCCCAGGTCGGCCTCCTCACGGATGATCGCGAAGGACCGGCGGTAGATCTCCGGCCCGTCGACGAGGTACGCGGGGACGGCGGACTGCTCCGTCGTGGGGGTCGGGCCGGCACTCACGGGCTCACCTTCCCTGCTCGGACGATCGTGCGATAGGTGCCGGACGGCGTGCCCTCCACCACGGCCACCGGTCCGGCCGGCGTGCCGCAGGCCCGCGCGCAGCCCACCCAGTGCGCGGGCAGCAGGCCCCCGGCGCGCCCGGCGGCGACGGCGCGGGTGAGGTCTCCGCGCACGTCGGTGTGCGAGCGCGCGCAGCGCGGGGCGCCGACGCAGGCCGAGAGCGTCGACCACGGGGAGGGCCCGGTCTCGACGAGGCCGTCGAGGCGCTGCATCGCGTCGTCGGGGTCGGCGAGGCCCCGCAGGACGACGGTGCGCCAGGGCGTGACGCGCAGCGCGGCGCCGGCGTCGCCGAGGTCGGCGAGGACCTGCGCCGCGTCGGTCCCGACCTCCCCGAGACGGGGGAGGACCTCTCGGGCGTCCGGCCTTGTGCGTGCTCGTCCGTGCTGGGGCACGGACGAGCACGCACGGGCGCGCAGCGCAAAGAGGACGCGCTCGGCACCCACCTCGGCCACGCGCCAGGCGCTGCCCCGGACGGCGAGGAAGGCCTCGACGGCGGCGAGGGCGAGGCCGGCGGGATCGTCGGCGGTGACGTCGGTCGGGGTGCCGGCGAGGGTGAGCGACGCGCGCTCGCCGGCGAGCGCCACGGTGACGTCCGCGCCGAGGCCGGCCACGTCGCCGGAGCCGTCGTCGAGGGCCACGAGCAGGCGTCCGGGGACGTCCGTGCGCCCGCGGAGGGCGTCGGCCAGCGCGGCGGCAGCCCCGTCGAGCCGGCTCGAGCGGGGGGAGGCGACGACGCTGCACGGCAGGTCGCGGCCCTGCGCGTCGAGCAGCGACGCCGACCCGGTGGCGAGCGTGGCCAGCTCCTCGGCGAGCGCGTCGGCGGCGTCGGCGGTCAGGCCCCGGACCTGCAGCGATCCGCGCGAGGTGAGCTCCAGCGGCGAGCCTCCCGCCGCCGCGGCCCGCGAGAGCGCGCGTAGCTCGGCGGCCGCCACCGCGCCGCCCACCGGGCGGAAGCGGGCGAGGGCCCCGTCGGTGGCGTCGTGGCGTCGCCACGCCCCCGGGCAGGCGTCCGGCACCGTGCGTGCCGGCGGGCCGGCCGTAGGCTGGCGGGCGCCGGCGGGGCGGAGGGGCTCGGACATCTTCGACACATTATCTAGTCAGATGCTCAGGTGAAGAGCGCCGCGAGGCTCGTCCCGTCACCGGCGGCCGTGTCACGATGTCTGATCAGATGATCAGGCGACTGTCGCCCCAGCCGCCGTCCGACCACCGATCCCCGGGAGCGCCGGTGCTGCTGCTGCTGTCGACGTCCGACACCGACCTCCGCTCGGCGCGCGCCAGCGCACCGGGACAGGAGGGGGCCTGGCGGTGGGCCAACCCGGCGCGGGTGGCCGTCGACGAGCTCGAGGTGCTGCTCGACGGCGTCGACCTCGTCGTCGTGCGCCTGCTCGGCGGGCGTCAGGCGTGGGAGGACGGACTCGACGCGCTGCTCGCGCCGTCCCAGCCGCGCCCCGTCGTCGTCCTCGGCGGCGAGCAGAGCCCGGATGCGCAGCTCATGGAGTCGTCGACGGTGCCGGTCGGTGTCGCGACCCAGGCGCACCTCTACCTCGCCCAGGGCGGCCCGGAGAACCTCGCGCAGCTGCACCACTTCCTCTCCGACACGGTCCTGCTCACCGGCCACGGCTTCGATCCACCGGCCGAGATGCCGAGTTGGGGACGCCTCGACGGCTGGGAGCACCCGGAGGCTGCAGCGAACGGGCTGTTCGCTGCTTCTAGCGCAACGAACAGCGCGTTCGCTGCGACCGACCACGCCCGCCCCCGCGTCGCGATCGTCTACTACCGCGCGCACCACATGGCCGGGAACACCGCGTTCGTCGACGCGCTGTGCCGCGCGGTGGTCGACGCCGGCGGGGTGCCCGAGCCCGTCTTCTGCTCCTCGCTGCGCAGCCCGGACGAGGAGCTGGTCGAGGTCCTCGCGCAGGCGGACGTGCTCGTCACCACCGTGCTGGCCGCCGGCGGCTCCAAGCCCGCGGCCGCCAGCGCCGGCGGCGACGACGAGAGCTGGGACACCGGGGCGCTCGCGGCGCTGGACGTCCCGATCCTGCAGGCGCTGTGCCTCACGCGGACCCGGGACGAGTGGCTCGACGACGACGACGGCGTGAGCCCGCTCGACGCGGCGAACCAGGTCGCCGTGCCGGAGTTCGACGGCCGGATCATCACCGTGCCGTTCAGCTTCAAGGAGACCGACGCCGACGGGCTCCCGGTCTACGTCGCCGACCCCGAACGGGCCGCGCGCGTCGCCGGGCTGGCGGTGTCGCACGCCCGCCTGCGCCACGTGCCCAACGCCGAGAAGCGGATCGCCCTGGTCCTGTCCGCGTACCCGACCAAGCACGCCCGCATCGGCAACGCGGTCGGTCTCGACACCCCGGCGTCGGTGGTCCGGCTGCTGGCGGCGATGAAGGACCAGGGCTACCGGATCGGCGACGTGCCGGGCCTCGCCGAGCAGGACGGCGACCTGCTCATCCGCGCCCTGATCGACGCCGGCGGCTACGACCAGGACTGGCTGACCGAGGAGCAGCTCGCCGCCAACCCCGCGCGCGTGCCCGTCGACGAGTACACGCGCTGGTTCGCGACCCTGCCCGAGGACTTCCGCGCGGGCGTCGAGGAGCACTGGGGCGCCGCGCCCGGCTCGATGTTCATCCATGAGGGCGCCATCACCGTCGCCGCCCTCCGGCGCGACAACGTCGTCGTGATGATGCAGCCGCCGCGCGGGTTCGGCGAGAACCCGATCGCGATCTACCACGACCCCGACCTGCCGCCGAGCCACCACTACCTCGCCGCCTACCGCTGGCTGCAGGCGACCTACGGGGCGCACGCGCTGGTGCACGTCGGCAAGCACGGCAACCTCGAGTGGCTGCCGGGCAAGACCGTCGCCAGCAGTGCCTCCTGCGCCCCCGACCCCATCCTCGGTGACCTGCCGCTGGTCTACCCGTTCCTCGTCAACGACCCGGGCGAGGGCACGCAGGCCAAGCGACGGGCGCACGCGACACTCGTCGACCACCTCGTCCCGCCGATGGCCCGCGCCGAGTCGTACGGCGACCTCGCGCGCCTGGAGCAGCTGCTCGACGAGTACGCGTCGATCCAGGCCATGGACCCCGGAAAGATCACCGCGATCCGTGGCCAGATCTGGCAGCTGATCCAGGCCGCCAAGCTCGACAGCGACCTGGGCGTCACCGACCAGCCCGACGACGAGCGCTTCGACGATTTCGTCATGCACCTCGACGGCTGGCTCTGCGAGATCAAGGACGCGCAGATCCGCGACGGCCTGCACGTGCTCGGGCAGGCGCCGACGGGGCAGGAGCGCGTCGACATGGTGCTCGCGGTGCTGCGGGCGCGGCAGCTGTGGTCGGGCACGCAGTCGCTGCCCGGCCTGCGCGAGGCGCTCGGCCTGACCGAGAACGAGGCGCCGCGCGCGGAGGTCGACCGCGTCGAGGAGCTCGCGCACTCCCTGGTGCTCGGCATGGAGAAACGGGCCTGGGCCGTCGACGACGTCGCCGACGTCACGCTCGAGGTGCTCGGCACCGAGCACGGCACCGTCACCGACATCCTGACCTTCGCCGCGACCGAGGTCGTGCCCCGGCTCGACGGCACCACCGCCGAGATCACCGGCGTCCTGCACGCCCTCGACGGCGGGCACGTGAAGGCCGGGCCCAGCGGTTCGCCGCTGCGCGGGCTGGTCAACGTCCTGCCGACCGGGCGCAACTTCTACTCGATCGACCCGCGCGCGGTGCCGTCACGGCTGGCCTGGGAGACCGGGCAGATGCTCGCCGACTCCCTGCTCGAGCGGTACCGCGCCGACCACGACGGCGAGTGGCCCACGAGCGTCGGGCTGTCGCTGTGGGGCACCGCCGCGATGCGGACGTCGGGGGACGACGTGGCCGAGGCGCTCGCGCTCATGGGTGTGCGGCCGGTGTGGGACGAGGCGTCGCGGCGGGTGACGGGGCTCGAGGTCGTGCCGACCGAGGAGCTCGGCCGCCCCCGCGTCGACGTGGTGCTGCGCATCTCCGGGTTCTTCCGTGACGCGTTCCCGCACGTCGTGGCGACGATGGACGACGCGGTACAGATGATCGCCGCGCTGGACGAGCCCGACGAGGACAACTTCGTCGCGGCGCACGCCCGGGCCGACGCGGCGTCGGGCGCGAGCTGGACCGCCGCGACGACGAGAATCTTCGGCTCGCCCCCCGGCGCGTACGGGGCGGGGCTGCTTCAGGCCATGGACTCGCGCGAGTGGCGCGGCGACGCCGACCTCGCGGAGATCTACACGACCTGGGGCGGGCACGCCTACGGGCGCGGGCGGCAGGGCGAGTCGGCGGTCGACGAGATGCGCGCGGCGTACCGGCGGATCGCGGTGGCGGCGAAGAACATCGACACCCGCGAGCACGACATCGCCGACTCCGACGACTACTACCAGTACCACGGCGGCATGATCGCGACGGTCCGCGCGCTCACCGGGGCGGCGCCGGCGGCGTACGTCGGCGACTCGACGCGTCCGGAGAACGTGCGGACGCGCTCGCTGATCGAGGAGACCGCGCGCGTCTTCCGCAGCCGCGTCGTCAACCCGCGCTGGATGGCCGCGATGCGCCGTCACGGCTACAAGGGCGCGTTCGAGATGGCGGCGACCGTCGACTACCTCTTCGGCTGGGACGCGACCGCGGGCACGGTCAGCGACTGGATGTACGGCTCGCTGACCGAGAACTACGTCCTCGACCCGGAGAACCGCGCGTTCCTGCGCGAGGCCAACCCGTGGGCGCTGCACGGGATGGCCGAGCGCCTGCTCGAGGCCGTCGACCGCGGGCTGTGGGAGTCCCCGGACCCGGCGATGGTCGACCAGCTCCGCGACGCCTTCCTCGAGGCCGAGGGCGATGCCGAGGGTGCCTGACGGCACGTGAGCGCACATCGTCGGACAACCGCAAGGTTGGTCACACGGAGGTGTGACACCGCGGCCCTACGGTGACGGTCCACACAGGACGCATCACGGGGGGTGCCGATGAGCGACCGGACCGCGCGCCACGACACCGGGCAGGAGACGACCGGGGCGGGCGGCGAGGAGGTCGACGAGCGCTACCGCTCCCCGGGTCTGCAGACCGACCCGGAGCCGCCGGGCACCGTCCGCCGGCACCGGATCGGGCTGGTCGTGGGCCTGGCCGCGGCCGTGCTGGTGTACCTCCTGCTGCCGGGCAGCCTGGCGTCCGAGGCCCGGCTCACCGCCGCGGTCGCGGTGCTCATGGGCATCTGGTGGATGACCGAGGCCATCCCGATCCCGGCCACCGCCCTGCTGCCGCTCGTGCTCTTCCCGGTGCTCGCCGAGCCCAGCGTCAGCGACGTCGGGGCGTCCTACGGCGACGACATCATCTTCCTGTTCATGGGCGGCTTCCTGCTGGCCCTGGCCATGCAGCGCTGGAATCTGCACCGGCGCATCGCCCTGGTGACGATCCGGGCGATGGGGACCAACCCCACGATGCTCATCGCCGGGTTCATGGTGGCGACCGGCTTCCTGAGCATGTGGGTCTCCAACACCGCGACCTCGGTGATGATGCTGCCGATCGGGGTCTCGGTGCTGCTGCTCGTGCTCGACCCGGCCACCACCGCCGCCGCGGGCGGGGACGACACGGTGTCCGACGACGAGGACGCGCGCCGCACCGTCGTGCGTTCGACGTTCGGCACCGCGCTGATGCTCGGCATCGCCTACGCCGCCTCCATCGGCTCGTTGGCGACGATCATCGGCACCCCGCCCAACACGCTGCTGGTCGGCTACCTGGAGACCCAGGGCATCCAGATCGGGTTCGGGCAGTGGATGCTCGTGGGCCTGCCGCTGGCCGTGGTGTTCCTGGTCATCGCCTGGTTCGTGCTCACGCGCGTGCTGTTCAAGCCCGAGATCGACCGCATCCCCGGCGGGCGGGAGTTGATCGACGGCGAGCTCCGGAAGCTGGGCCCGCCCTCGAGCGGGGAGAAGCGGGTCCTCGCCGCGTTCGTGCTGGCCGCGCTGAGCTGGGTGACGATCCCGTTGATCTGGGAGGACCCGGCGATCAGCGACGCGGGCATCGCGATGACCGTCGGCGTGCTGCTGTTCCTCGCCCCGGCCGGCGCCGCCCGCGGGGTGCGGCTGCTCGACTGGGACAGCGCGCTGAAGCTGCCCTGGGGCGTGCTCCTGCTGTTCGGCGGCGGGCTCGCGCTCTCCGAGCAGTTCGACTCCAGCGGGCTCTCGCAGTGGATCGGCGAGCAGGCCGCGGCGCTCGGCTTCGTCCCGACGGTGCTGTTCGTGCTCCTGCTCGTGGCCGGGGTGCTGCTGCTGACCGAGCTGACCAGCAACACGGCGACGGCGGCGACATTCCTGCCGCTCGTCGGCGGCGTCGCGATGGGCGTCGGCACGCCCGTGCTGCTGCTGACGGCTCCCGTGGCGCTGGCGGCCACCTGCGCGTTCATGCTGCCGGTCGCCACGCCGCCCAACGCGATCGCCTACGGCTCCGGCTACGTGACGATCGGCCAGATGATCCGCGGCGGCATCTGGCTCAACCTCGTCGCGATCGTGCTCATCACCCTCACCGCGATGACCCTGCTCGTCTGGGTCTTCGGCATCACCTACTGACGGGGGTGCGCTGCGCGCTGGGTCACGTGCCGCAGGCACCGCCGTACGTGGTGATCTTGTAGTCGACGACCGCGAGCGCGGCCTGCAGGTCGGCCAGGCGGTGCAGGATGTCCGCGCGGTGCGCCTCGAGCAGGGCGAGGCGCTCCGGCTCGGTGCCCGGCCCCTGCTTCACCAGCTCCACGTAGCGGGCGATGGCCGCGATCGGCATGTCGGAGTCGCGGAGCCGGGTGATGAACACGACGCGCCCGAGCGCCTCGCGGTCGTAGACCCGGCGCCCCGCGGCGTCCCGCGGCACCTCGACCAGCCCGATCCGCTCGTAGTACCGCAACGTGTGGGCGGTGACGCCGGTGAGCGCGGCGACGTCGGCGATGGCGAGGTGCTCGGGCAGGTCGAGGTCCTGCACGAGGGCCACGGTGAGCGGGGGCAGCTCACCCTGCGTCGTCTCGATGAGGTCCCGCAGCCGCTCGGTCGTCACGCTCACACCTCGACCGTAGGACTTCGAGCGCACTCGAACACAAGGGCAGGATGCGACCGTGACGAGCGCCGCCACCGAGACGTTCACCGCCGAGCGTCCCCGCCTGTTCGGCCTGGCCTACCGGATGCTGGGGTCCGCGCACGACGCCGAGGACGTGGTGCAGGACGCGTGGCTGCGCTGGTCGGGCCACGAGCAGGGCGTCGACAACCCCGCGGCCTGGCTGACCACCGTCGTCACGCGGCTCTGCCTCAACCGCCTCGACTCCGCCCGCGCGCGCCGCGAGACCTACGTCGGGCCCTGGCTGCCCGAACCGATCCTCACCACCGACCCGGCCACGGGCCCGGCCGCCACCGTCGAGGAACGGGAGTCGGTCTCGCTCGCCCTGCTGACCACGCTCGAGCGACTGACGCCCCCCGAGCGCGCGGTCTACGTGCTGCGCGAGGCCTTCGGGCACAGCCACGCCGAGGTCGCCGCCGTCCTCGACGTCACCGAGGCGGGCTCGCGCCAGCTGCACACCCGGGCCCGGCGCCACCTCGCAGCGGTACCGAACGGGGTCCCGACGACCCCGCCCACCGACCCCGCCGACGTCGGCCCGCTGCTCGCCCGGTTCGTCGCCGCGGCCCGCGACGGCGACGTCGCCGGCCTCGAGGCTCTCCTGGCCGCCGACGTCACCGTGTGGTCCGACGGCGGCGGCAAGGTCAGCGCGGCGCGGCGCCCCGTGCGCGGCCGTGACGCCGTCGCCCGCTTCCTCGTCGGTGTCCTCGGGCCGCGACGCCCGCGGCGGACAGGCGCGCGAGCGGAGATCAATGGCGCGCCGGCGGTGCTCGCGTTCGTCGACGGCGTGCTGGACGGGGTCATGACGATCGAGCCCGCCGGCGGGCAGGTCGGGACGGTGCGGATCCTCCGCAACCCCGAGAAGCTCGCGTTCCTCGCCGCGCAGCTGTCACGTTCGGCGGGGCTGCCCGGTCGACCTTCCTGAGCGGGCGCCGGCCGGGCGCCCGGAGACCGGGAGGACGTCATGACCGTGCTGGTGACCGGGGGGACGGGGACGCTGGGGCGCGCGCTCGTCCCGCTGCTCGACGAGCCGCGGGTGCTGAGCCGCCGGGAGGGACCGGGGCGGGTGGTCGGCGACCTCGAGACCGGCGAGGGCCTCGACGCCGCCCTGGCAGGGATCGACACCGTCGTGCACCTGGCCAGCCGCCCGAAGGGTGACGCCTCGGGCACCGCGCGGCTCGTCGACGCCGCGCGGCGGACCGGCGTGGGGCAGCTCGTGCACATCTCGATCGTCGGCGCCGACCGCATCCCGCTGCCCTACTACCGCGAGAAGGTGTGCAGCGAGCAGCTCGTCGAGGGCTCGGGGCTGCCGTGGACGATCCTGCGCGCGACGCAGTTCCACGACCTGCTCGCGATGCTCTTCGCCGCCACCGCCCGCGTCGGCGTCCTGCCCGTGCTGGCCGGCGCGTCGTTCCAGCCGATCGCCGTGAGCGACGTCGCCGCGCGCCTCGCCGCGCTGGTCGGCGCCCCGCCGGCGGGGCGGGCACCGGACATCGGCGGGCCCGAGGTGCGCGCGATGGACGACCTCGCGCGGACCTGGGCGCGCGCGACGGGCCGTCGGCGTCCGGTGCTGCCCCTGCGCGTGCCCGGCGCGATCGCCCGCGGCTTCCGCGACGGCGCGCACCTCACGCCCGAGCACGCCGAGGGCGTCGTCACCTTCGAGCAGTACCTCGCGGCGCAGGCGGGGGCGCGGACGTGAGGGTGCTGCTCGGCGTCCTCGCCGCGTTCCAGTTCGTGGTCGGGTTCTGGGCGCTGCTGTGGCCGCAGGGCTTCTACGACGCCTTCCCGTACGGCGGCACGCCCTGGGTCGCGCTGCTCCCGCCGTACAACGAGCACCTCGTCCGCGACCACGGCGCCGGCACGCTCGCGCTCGGCGTCGTCCTGGCGTTCGCGGCATGGTGGCCCGAGCGGCGCCTCGTGATCGCGGCGGTCGTGGCGTTCCTCGTGTTCGCCGTGCCCCACACGGTGTTCCACACCTTCCACCTCGCGCACTTCCCGCTGGTCGACGCGGTGCTGCAGCAGGCGGCGTTCGCGCTCGAGATCGTGCTGGCGGTGGCGGTGCTGGCGCTCCTCCCGCGGCAGCGGGTCAGGCCCGCGGAGCGGTGAAGCCGTGCACGACGTCGGTGATCGACGCGCGCAGGCCCGCGGCGTCACGCGGTGGGCGGCCGGCCCCCGCGAGCTGGTCGAAGGCGAGGCCGTCGAGGCACGCGACGAGGTCGTCGGCGCGGCGGGCCGGGTCGGCGATCCCGAGACCGTCCAGCGTGGCGGCGACCCGCTCGCGGACCCGGGCCCCGGCCGCGCGCAGGGCGGTCTCGAGCTCCGGGCGGCGGGTCGACTCGAGCGCGAGCTCCCAGCGGGCGAGCAGACGCTCGTGGTCGTGGGCGAGCCAGCGCCCGACGGTCGCGACGCACGCACCCACGAGGTCGTCCACGGTGGCGGGTGCCCCGGTGCCGGTCGGCATCTCCGCGAGCGTCCGGGCCGCCATCCGCTCCACGCAGGCCTGCAGCAGGGCGGACCGGGTGCGGAAGTAGTACGAGCTCGTGCCCTCGGGCAGACCGGCGGCCGCGTCGACGGCCCGGTGGGTCAGGCCTCGGCTGCCCGCCCGGGCGAGCACCGCGATCGCCGCGTCGGCGAGCACGTCGCGACGTTCCACGGATGGCCCCTTCCCGCCCGATCCTCTACAACCGTAGAGTATCTGTTGCTACAGACGTAGAGGGGCGGGTCATGGGACGGGCGGTCGTGGTCGGGGCGGGTCTCGGTGGGCTGGCGAGCGCGATCGCGCTGCGGCGGGCGGGCTGGGAGGTCACGGTGCTCGAGCGCCGGGACCCGCCGGCGGCGGCCGGGGCGGGCATGGCCCTGTGGCCCAACGCCCTGCGCGCGCTCGACGCCCTCGGGGTCGGCGCGGCCGCTCGGGACGCCGGGACGGTCGAGATCGGCGGCGGCATCCGCACCGCGTCCGGCCGGTGGCTCGCCCACGTCGACGCGGCGGACCTGCGCCGCCGGCAGGGCGACGCCGTGGTCGTGCTCCCGCGGCCCGACCTGTACGCCCTGCTGCTCGCCGCCGGCCCGCCGGTGCGCGCGGGTGCCGGCGTCACCCGCGTCGAGCCCGGCGACGCGGCGACCACGGCCGTCGTGCACGACGACGCGGGCGGCCGCCACCCGGCCGAGCTCGTCGTCGCGGCCGACGGGCTGCGCAGCGCCGTGCGCGAGGCGCTCCGGCCCGAGTCCACCGTCCGCGACACCGGGCAGACCGCGTTCCGCCTGGTCGCCGACCACGCCCTCGACGCCGGCGGCGAGAGCTGGGGCCGCGGGGAGTACGTCGGCCTCGGCCCGCTGCCGGGCGGGCGCACCTACGCCTACGCCGTGGCGCCGAGCGCCGAGGTGCCCGCGGGCGACCCCCTGCCCTGGCTGCGCGCCCGCTTCGCCGGCTGGCACGACCCGATCCCGGCGGTGCTCGACGCCGTCGTGGGCCCGGTGCTCGTGCACCCGCTCGCGGACCTCACCCCGCCGCGCTCCTGGCACCACGGCCGGGTCGCGCTGCTCGGCGACGCCGCGCACGCCATGACGCCGAACCTCGGGCAGGGCGCCGCGCAGGCGTTCCTCGACGCGGTCGCGCTCGCGGCGGAGGCCACCACCGACCCCGCCTCGCTCGCCGCCTACGAGGCCCGCCGCCGACCCGCCGCCGAGGCCGTCGCGCGCCGCTCGCGCACCGCCGGCGCCGTCGCCGCCTGGCGCTCGCCGCTCGCCGTGGCCGTCCGCAACGGCCTCACCGCCGCCCTGCCCGCCGGCGCAGCGAGCGCCGCCCTCGACCACCTGCTCGGCACCCCGCTCACGGAGGAGACGGCCGCGTGAACACCACCCACGTCGTCGTCGGCGCCTCGGGCGGCATCGGCCGTGCCGTGTGCGCCGAGCTCGCCCGCCGCGGACTCCCGATCCGCGCCGTGAGCCGGTCGGGGACACCGATCGAGGGCGTCGAGGCCGCCGAGGCCGTCGAAGTCGTCGCCGCCGACGCGACCGACGCCGCCGCGATGCGCGCCGCATGCCGCGACGCCGCCGCCGTCTACCACTGCGTGAACCCGCCCTTCGCCTCCTGGCGCGCCGCGTTCCCGGCCGCGACCCGGGCGCTGCTGGCCGCCGCCGGCGCGGCCGGCGCCCGCCTCGTCTTCGCCGACGACACGTGGATGTACGGGCGGGTCGACGGCCCGATGCACGAGGACACGACGGTCGCGCCGGTCTCGGGGAAGGGCGTGCTGCGGGCGTGGCTCGCCGAGATGGTGCTCGCCGCCCACGCGCGCGGGGAGGTCGAGACGGTCATCGGCCGTGCGCCGGAGCTGTGGGGCCCGGGCGTGGAGTCGCTGCTCGCCGGCGGGATCTTCGCCGCCGCCGCGCGCGGGCGCACCGCCCGCTGGCCCGGCGACCCCGACCTGCCGGTCACCGCGGGCTACGCCCCCGACGTCGGTGCGGCGCTCGTCGAGCTCGCGCTGGCCCCGGCAAGCGCAACCGGCCGCGTGTGGCACACGCCGGTGCCTCCGCCGATCACCGGGCGCCTGTTCGTGGAGAAGGTCTTCGCCGCCGCCGGCCACCCGCCGCGCGTCGGGCGCATCACCCCGGCGATGGTCGCAGGCCTGCGGCTCGTGTCGCCGGTGGTCCGGGAGGGCGCGGAGCTGCTCTACCAGTTCGAGCAGCCGTTCCTCGTCGACGACTCCGCGTACCGCGCGGCCTTCACCACCCGCGCCACCGACTGGGACTCCGGCGTCGCCGCGACCCTGGCCTGGTACCGCGCCGACCTCGAGCGCACCCGCCGCCGCTTGGTGCCGGCGTAGGCGCGCGGCCCCCGCGGGCAGAATGGCGGGGTGAGCACACCCCTGGTCCTCGGCATCGAGACGTCGTGCGACGAGACGGGCGTGGGCCTGGTCTCCGGTGGGGTGCTGCTGGGCGACGCGCTGGCCTCGAGCATGGACGAGCACGCACGCTTCGGCGGCGTGGTGCCCGAGGTCGCGGCACGCGCCCACCTCGAGGCGATGGCGCCCATGGTGCGCACGGCGCTGCAGCGGGCCGAGGTCGACCTCGCCGACGTCACCGCCGTGGCCGTCACCGCGGGGCCGGGGCTCTCGCCGGCGCTGCAGGTCGGGCTGGCCGCCGGCAAGGCGTACGCGCTGGCCGCGGGCGTCCCGCTCTACGCCGTGCACCACCTCGCCGGGCATGCGGCGGTCGACGTCCTCGACCACGGCCCGCTGCCCGAGCGGTGCGTCGCGCTGATCGTCTCCGGCGGCCACACCTCCCTGCTCGGCGTCGGTGACCTCGCCCGCGACGAGGTCGTGCACCTCGGCGACACCGTCGACGACGCGGCGGGGGAGGCGTTCGACAAGGTCGCGCGGCTGATCGGCCTGCCCTACCCGGGCGGCCCGGCCATCGACCGCGCGGCCCGCGAGGGCGACCCGCACGCGATCGCCTTCCCACGCCCGCTCACCGGTCCGTCCGACCCGCCCTGGACCTTCTCGTTCTCGGGGCTCAAGACGGCGGTGGCGCGCTGGGTCGAGGCCCACGACGGGCCGATCCCGATCCCCGACGTCGCCGCCTCGTTCCAGGAGGCCGTCGCCGACACGCTGGCGCGCAAGGCCGTCGCCGCGTGCCTCGACCAGGGCGCGGACACGCTGCTGATGGTCGGCGGGGTCGCGGCCAACTCCCGGGTGCGCGGGCTCGTCGAGGAGCGCTGCGCCGCGGCCGGTCTCACGCTGCGCGTGCCGCCGATCCGGCTGTGCACCGACAACGGCGCGATGATCGCGGCGCTCGGCGACCTCCTCGTGCGCGCGGACGTCGAGCCCGACCCGCTCGACGTGGCCGCCGACCCGCGGGCGCGGCTGACCGGGGCGCTGCTGCACGGGGCAGGGCACGGGGCGCTGCGGAGCCGGACACCTCTGTAGGCCCCATGTGCGTGGTGTTCACGGTCACACCCGTGAACTCCGCTCACATGCAGACGGCGAGCAGGACCGCGGTGGCGTTGTCGTGGCCGCCCTCGGCGAGCGCGGCGTCGACCAGCGCCTTCGCCCCGGCGTGCACGGCGTCCCCGTCGGCGGGGGTCACCTCGCTGCCCAGCGCGGCGGCGAGCACGGCGGGCTCGGGCAGGTGGTTCCAGACGCCGTCGCTGCAGAGCAGCAGCACCCCCGAGTCGTCGAGCGCCCAACTGCCGTGACGCGGGAGGACGTCGGGCGCGTCGGCCGCGAGCCAGCGCGTGATGACGTGGGCGCGGGGATCGGAGAGCGCGTCCTCCTCGCCGACCACGCCCGCGGCGACCATCTCGGCGGCCCACGAGTCGTCCTCGGTGAGCACCGCGGAGTCCTCGGGACTCGCCGGGCAGAGCCAGTAGGCCCGGCTGTCGCCCACCCACGTGACGACGGCGCGCCCCGTGTCGAGCACCGCGGCGACATAGGTGCAGGCGGGCGCCGCACCCACGCCCGGCGCGAGGGCGGCGACGGCCCGGCGCGCGGCGTCGGCCGCGGCGGCCGCGGCCCGGTCGAGGTCCTGGCCCGCCGCGAGGGCGTCCCGTCCGGCGGCGACGGCGACGTCGCAGGCGGTGCGGGACGCGGTCGCCCCGCCCGGGACCGACGCGACCCCGTCGCAGACGACCGCGACGACGGCGGCGCCCCCCTCCGTCTCGACACGCTCGAGGGCGAAGGCGTCCTCGTTGCGCCGGCGGCGGTGGCCGCGGTCGGTGACGCCGGCGCCGAGCACGGTGGCGCCTGTGCCGCCGGGGTCGGCGAGCACCTCCTCGGCGTGCTCCACCCCGGCGGGCCGGTGCCCGCAGGCCGCGCACCGGGCGTCGTCGGCGGCGACGGGCTCCCCGCAGGCCCCGCAGGCCCCCTCGGACACGGGTGGGGACGGCGAGGCGGACGCGGGCTCGATCGGCACGGGGCACTCCCTACACCCTCGGCCCTCCGGCGGCACCCGCGACGCGGTGGCGCCGCGCGTCCGGTTCGCCCGACGGGGGACCGGCGGCGATCTCCAGCGTGTCCTTCAGCGCCAGCCGTAGCCGCGGCGCAGCGCGTCCGCGACCCGGTCGAACCGGTCCGCGGGCATCACCGCGCCCTCGCGGCGGATGCCGTGCTCGGGGACCTCCAGCACGCGGTCGAGGCGCACGTACGACTCGCGGCCCTCCCGGTCCCAGGCGCCCGACCCGACGCCCTGCCAGTCCGCGTCGTCGCGCCGGTGGCCCTGGCTGGAGAGCATCAGCCCGAGCAGGTCGCCGTCCCCGTCGCGGGCGACGACGAGCACCGGGCGGTCCTTGCCCTGCGAGGCGTCCTCCTCGTACGGCACCCAGGTCCACACGACCTCGCCGGGGTCGGCGGCGCCGTCGAGGTCGGGCGCGTAGGCGATCGTGCGGGCCCGGTCGCCGGCCGGGATCGTGCGCACCCCGCGATCGGCTCCGGGACCGGGAGGCGCCGCTGCCTGGCCCTCGGCCTGCTTGTTCAGCAGGTCCAGCCCGGCCTGCAATGCCCGTCCCACGAGGTCCCGGAAGCCCGCCACGCCGACCAGCATGCCCGGCACCGGCGCGCGGCCGTCGGGCAGGGGAGCGTCAGCTCCGCCCGCCGAGCACCTGGATCAGCGGGGTGGCGCCGGACGGCGAGGTGGTCTCCCCGGCCGGCGCGGACGTCGTCGTGCTCGTGCTCGACCCCGTGGTCGGCTCCGAGGACGCGCTCGTCTCGGTGGGCTCGGTCGTCCCGCTCGGCGTGGTCGCGGAGGTCGGCGTGGTCGCGGAGGTCGGCGTGGTCGCGGAGGTCGGCGTGGTCGCGGAGGTCGGCGTGGTCGCGGAGGTCGGCGTGGTCTCCGAGGTGTCCGGG
>NZ_QEKW01000033.1 GCF_003096675.1 Actinomycetospora cinnamomea
CCAGCTTGTCGTGCCCACCCAGCACAATCCAGCCATCACCGGCCACCGAGCCGCGCAACGATCACCAACGTCAAGATCACGAAAGATCCGGGCTACCGGCTCGCCCGGGAGATCGGGCCCGGCGTGTTGGGGATCGAGCAGTTCGAGCTCGGGCACCACCGCGGCGCCTCCCAGGACCACTCGCGGATCATCCGGCTCGCCCAGCACCGGCCCGAGTACGCCGCGCTGGCGGCGCCGGCCTACAAGGCCTGGTACGAGGTCGAGGCCGAGGCCTGCCAGCAGATCGTCACCTCCACCGGCGGCCTGGTGATCGAGGACCGGGAGGCCCGGCGCGGCGCCGCCACCGGCACCCGCAACATCGAGGGCTACACCGCGATGTTCGACCGCCACGGCGTGGCCTACGACCGCCTCGACGCCGACGAGCTGGCGGCCCGCTGGCCCCAGTTCCGGGTCCACGACGGCGTGCAGGCGCTCTACCAGCCCGACTCGGGCATCGTCGACGCCGCGCGGGCCAACGCCGTGCACATCGCGCTCGCCCGCGCCCACGCCGCCGAGGTCCGCACCAGCACCCCGGTCCGCGCGGTCCTCCCCGACGGGGCGGGCGTCGCGGTCGTCACCGACACCGAGACCGTCCGCGCCGACCGGGTCGTGGTCGCCGGCGACGCGTGGACCAACCAGGTCCTCGCCGAGACGGGGATCGTGCTGCCGCTGACGGTGCTGCGCGAGCAGGTCACCTATTACGCCACCCCGCACCTCGCCGAGTTCGCGCCGTCGCGGTTCCCGGTGTTCATGTGGCACGGGCGGCACAACTTCTACGGCTTCCCGGTCTACGGCGAGGTCGCCACGAAGCTCGGCCAGCACATGGGCGGGAACGAGACCACCGCGGACACCCGCAGCTTCGAGCCCGACCCGGTCCGGCGCGAGCGCTACGCCGACTTCGTCTCCCGCCACGTCCCGCGCTTCGGCGGTCCCGAGCTCTACTCGAAGACCTGCCTCTACACGGTGCCGCCGGACCAGGACTTCATCCTCGACACGCTTCCCGAGGCCCCGCAGATCACGGTCGCCAACGGGGCCGGGCACGCGTTCAAGTTCGCCGCGCTCATCGGCGGCCTGCTCGCCGACCTCGCGCTGGGCCACGAGCCCGCCCACCCGATCGGCGCCTTCTCGATCACCCGCCCGGCGCTGACCGACCCGTCGTTCCCACGCAGCTTCCACGTCTAGGGGGACAGCGATGACCACCCACGCATCGGACCCGTACACCGCGCTGCCGGCCCGTCCGGTCGACCCGGCGCTGTTCACCGAGGAGAGCACCTACGCGCCGACCCGGCGCCCCGTCGAGCTCGCCTCGACGCTGCTGCCCGACGCGTACACCTCGCCGGAGTTCTTCGCCCTCGAGCGCGAGCGCCTGTTCGCGAACAGCTGGGTGGCCGTCGGCATCACCAGCGACGTCGCCGAGCCCGGTGCCTGCATCGTCGCGGAGGTCGCCGGCCGGTCGGTGTTCGTCACCCGCAACAGCCGCGGCGAGCTGCGTGCGTTCCACAACCTCTGCCGCCACCGCGCGACGAGACTGCTCGACGCCGACGCCCGCGACGTCGGCAAGCGCGGGCGCATCCGCTGCCCTTACCACTCCTGGACCTACGACACCGACGGCACGTGCCTGGGGACGCCGCTGTTCGAGGGATCCGACGTCCCCGCCGGCCAGGAGCCGATCTTCGACACCTCGGTGGCGAAGGGCTTCGACCGCGCCGACTACGGGCTGCTCGAGGTCGCGGTCGACAGCTGGGGGCTCTTCCTGTTCGTCAACCTCGCGAAGGACCCGGCGCCGCTCGCGACCCAGCTCGGCGACCTCCCCGAGCGCTTCGCCGACCACCGGCTCGACGAGTGGGTGACCCAGCGCGCGGTCACCTACGACGTCGCCGCCAACTACAAGCTCATCGGCGAGAACTTCATGGAGTACTACCACCTGCCCTGGGTCCACCCGGAGCTCAACCAGGTCTCCAGGTTCTCCGACCACTACCGCTGGCAGGGCCCCGGCATGTACACGGGCATGTGCACCACCCCGGTGTCGCGCAACGGCGACGCCGGCGGCTGGGACGGGCTGGCGCCCCTGAGCACGCTCGGCCCGCAGGACGCGGACAGCGGGCGGTTCGTCTGGCTCTTCCCCGGCACCGCGCTGGTCGTGCTGCCCAACCACGCGTTCGTCCTGTTCAACCGCCCCGTCGCGCCGAACCGCACCGTCGAGACGGCCGTCCTGCTGGCCCACCCCGAGTCGCTCGAGAGCCCCGACGCGGAGGACGGCGTCGAGCAGCTCGCCAAGTTCTGGGACCTCGTCAACCGCCAGGACCTCGAGATCGTCGAGCGCGTGCAGGAGGGCCTGGAGAACCCGGCCTACCGCGGCGGCCGGATGTGCTTCCGGTTCGAGGAGCCGCTGCACCGCTACCAGAACATGGTGATCGATCGGATGGTCGGCATCGACCGGGTGCCGGGGGGTGACGAGGACGCCATGACCCGCATGTTCCCGGACCCGTGACCGCCACCCTCACCCCCGACCGCACAGTGCCCGCCGGGGAGACGCTGCCCGTGGAGGACCCCTCCACCGGGAGGACGATCGCCCACGTCCCGCGAGGCGGCGCCGAGGACGTGGACCGCGCGGTGGCCGCGGCGCGGGAGTGCGCCCGTCGCGTCCGCCGCACCACCCCGGCCGAGCGGGGACGGCTGCTGCGGGCGCTCGCCGCCCGGCTCGACGGCGCCCGCGAGGAGCTGGCGCGGCTCGAGACCTCCGACACCGGCAAGCCGCTGTCCCTCGCCCGCTCCGAGATCGCCGGGTGCGTGGCCTACCTCGACTACTTCGCCGGCGCCGCGGACAAGCTGCACGGCGAGACGATCCCGATCGGCCCCGGCTCCCTGGCCTGGACCGTGCGGGAGCCGGTCGGGGTGACCGCGCACATCGTCCCCTGGAACGCGCCCCTGTCGATGCTGTGCCGCAGCGTCGCGCCGGCGCTGGCCGCGGGGAACACCGCGGTGGTCAAGCCCGCCGAGCAGACCCCGCTGACCGCGCTGCGGTTCGCGGAGCTCGCCCTGGCCGCCGGGCTGCCGCCCGGGTCCGTCGAGGTCGTCACGGGTCTCGGCGCCGAGGCCGGCTACGCCCTGGCCGCCCACCCGGGCATCGGGTCGCTGACGTTCACCGGCTCGGTCGCCACGGGCCGGGCGGTGCTGCGGGCCGCCGCGGAGCACATCACGCCGGTGGTGACCGAGCTGGGCGGCAAGTCCCCGCAGATCGTGTTCGCCGACGCGGACCTCGACCGGGTCGCCGAGCAGGTCGTCACCGGGTTCACGACGAACAGTGGCCAGTACTGCGACGCCGGCGCGCGCCTGCTCGTCGACCGGGCCGTCCAGGACGAGCTCGTGGAGCGTGTCGTCGCACGTACCGCGGCGCTCACGATCGGTCCCGGGATCGACGACCCGGACCTCGGACCCCTCGTGTCGGCCGAGCACCACCGGCGCGTCGCCGACTACGTCGCCCTCGGCCACCAGGAGGGCGCCCGGACTGCGGATGGACCACGGACCCTGCCCGACACCGGGTACTTCCTGGCGCCGACCACGTTCGTCGACGTCGCCCCGGAGATGCGGATCGCCCGGGAGGAGATCTTCGGGCCGGTGCTCGCCGTGCTGCCGTTCGACGGCGAGGACCGGGCCGTCGCGCTCGCCGACGACACCGACTACGGGCTGGGGGTCGGCATCCACACCCACGACGTCGACCGGGCACTGCGCGTGGCCGACCGGGTCGACGCCGGCTACGTGATGATCAACGAGTACTTCGGCGGCAGCGTCGCCGTGCCCTTCGGGGGCACGAAGTCCAGTGGCACCGGGCGCGAGCGCGGCCTGATCGCGCTCGAGAGCTACACGAAGCGCAAGACCGTCGTCGCCCGCGTCGACGCCGGACCGACGCGATGACCCCGGAGGCCGCGATGCCGCTGATCGTCGCCCTCGACGTCCGGGCGCTGGGCGCCGGGCGCCTCGCGCGGGCGCAGGAGGCGCTGCGCGCGCACGAGCTGGCCGCGGCGGTGGTGTTCGACCCCGCGAACGTGCGCTACGTGACGTGCGACGGGTCGTACCTCGTCGCGAACCTGCACTGCTCGTACCGCTGGGCGCTGGTGTTCGCCGAGCACGACCCGATCCTGTGGGAGCCGGCGGAGTCGCTCGGGCTCGCCCGGACCCGGTTCGACGGCGAGGTCCGCCCGACGACGTCGTTCACGTTCTTCGGGTCCGGCGGCCACAGCGCCGAGCACGCCCGGCAGGCGATGGCCGAGGTCCACGACGAGCTGCGCGCCCGCGGCCTGCACCGCGCGCCGGTCGGGATCGACCGGGCCGAGGCCGTCGTGTTCTTCGCCCTGGCCGACCTCGGCCTGCGCCTCGTCGACGCCGTGCCCGTCCTCGAGGTCGCCCGCTCGGTCAAGACCGACCTCGAGCTCGCGGTCCACCGGGAGAACGCCCGGCTCGTCGATGTCGCCGTCCGCCGGTGGCTCGAGGACCTGGCGCCGGGTCGCACCGAGTGCGAGCTCTGGGCGCGGCTCGTGGCCGAGACGTTCGCGACCGGCGCGCTGCACTCCGAGAGCCGGCTGCTCTCGTCGGGCCCGCGCACGAACCCGTGGATGCAGGAGGCGTCCGACCGTGTCGTGGAGGACGGGGACCCGGTCGCGTTCGACACCGACCTCGTCGGCCCGCACGGCTACCTCACCGACGTCTCCCGCACGTACCTCTGCGGGGACGCCGCGCCGAGCGCCGAGTTGCGGGACGCCTACCGGGCCGCCCACGGTTTCGTGCACGAGGCGATCCCCGAGTTCCGCGCGGGCCGGACGTTCGCCGAGCTGGGCGAGCAGCTCGGCCCCCGCATCCCGCCGGAGTACCGGGCCCAGCGCTACCCGTTCCTCGCCCACGGCTGCGGCGCCACCGACGAGTACCCGGCGATCGTGGTCGACGGGCACCACGCCGGGGTGCTCGCGCCGGGCATGGTGATCAGCGTCGAGGCCTACACGGGGCGGGTCGGCGGTCACGTGGGGGCGAAGTACGAGGAGCAGATCGTCGTCACCGACGGCGCACCCGAGCACCTCTCCCACGCGCCGGTGGAGTCGCGGCTGCTGTGAGGGGCCCGGCCCGGACCGGTGCAGAACGGCACCCGTGACCGGCCGGGCCTGACAGACTCCCCGAGGTGACCACGTTCGTCCTGGTGCACGGTGCCTTCTCCTGCGCAGCGCACTGGGGACCGGTGGCCCGGGGCCTGGCCCTGCGCGGCCATCGCGCCGTCGCCGTCGACCTCCCCGGCCACGGCCTGGACGCCCGGGTCCCCGTCGGCGACCACGCCACCGCGCCCAGCGGGATGGTCGGCCGCTCGACCGCCGGCGACGTGGCGGCCGTCCTCGAGGTCCTCCGCGCGGCACGGGAGCACGGGCCCGTCGTGCTCGTCGGGCACAGCCGTGGCGGGCTGACCATCACCGCCTGCGCCAACGCCGCGCCCGAGCTCGTGGATCACCTCGTCTACGTGTCGGCCTGGTGCTGTGCGGCGGGCGGGCCCTCCGCGTACCAGGGCATCCCCGAGGCCGCCTCCGACCTCGACCACCTCCTGCCGCGCCTGGTCGTCACCGACCCCGCCGCGCTCGGGGCGATCCGGGTGGCGTGGATCCAGGACGCCCCGCGCCTCCTCACCGACCTCCAGGGTGCCCTGCTGGCCGACGGGAGCCGGGACCAGCTCCTGGCCATGCTGCGGGCGATGGACGACGACGAGACGCTCGCGATCGACGAGGACGCGGTGCGCGTCCACCCCGCGGCGTGGGGACGGGTGCCGCACACCTACGTCCGCCTGACCGCCGACCGCGTCATGCCGGTGGCCCTGCAGGACCGCTTCGTCGCCGACGCCGACGCGGCGGTGCCCGACAACCCGTTCCGCGTGGTCGACATCCCCACCTCGCACCTCGGGGTCCAGGTCCACCCCGACCCGCTGGTCGAGCGGCTCGTCGGCCTCCTCGCGGGATGACGGGCCGCTGGCACCTCCGCGACGCGCGGCCGGGCGACCTCGAGGACCTGGTCCGGGTGTGGCGCCGCGCCGTGGAGGCGACGCACGACTTCCTCACGCCGGGCGACGTCGACGGCTTCTCCGAGCAGCTGCGGCGGGACCTGCCGCGGGCGGCGGTCCGGGTCGCGGTGGCACCCGGCGGCGGGGCGCTCGTCGGCTTCCTCGCCGCGCGGAGCGGCGAGGTCGACATGCTCTTCGTCGATCCGTCCGTCCACGGACGCGGTGTCGGGACGGCGCTGCTCGAGGAGGTGGCCGCCCGTCACCCGGTGCTGACCGTCGAGGTCAACGAGCAGAACCCCGTCGCCCGGGCGTGGTACGAGCGGCGGGGGTTCGTCCGGGTCGGCCGGTCGGCCACCGACGCCGACGGCCGGCCGTTCCCGATCCTCCACCTGCGGCGCAGCGTTGGCCGGTGCGGCGCGGCGGGTATCCGCGCCCCCATGACCGGTGGACGAGGCGAGGCACCAGGCGACCGGCGCGACGAGGCACTCGACGACGCCGCCGACGACGCGCTGAGCGAGACCGACGTCGACCCGACGGGCCAGGCGCTGCACAACGAGGCGGTGGACCGGAAGGAGCGCTCGGCCGAGGAGCACGGCGGCAGCTGATCAGCAGGTCGCGGCGTACCGCCCGTCCTGCGGCGTGGCGGTGGCGATGACGGCGTCCAGACCGTCCCGGGCGGCCGCGAGCTCGTCGATCATGGCGCTGAGCCGGTCGCGCTCGCGGTGCAGGTCGTCGAGCAGCTCGGGGCACGTCGCGACCAGCCGCGGCCCGTCGGCGCCCATGCAGGGCAGGAGATCGGCGATCGTCGCGGTGGAGAGGCCGGCGGCGAGCAGGGTGCGGACGTGGTGCACGATGGGCACGGCCCTGGCGCGGGCCCTGCTGCGCGCCGGACACGCCGTCACCGTCTGGAACCGCAGCCCCGCCTGTGCCGACGTCCTCGTGCGCGAGAGCGCCCGGCACGCCGCCGACCCCGCCGCGGCCCTCGCCGCGAGCCCCCTCACCATCGTGTGCCTGCTCGACGACGCCGCCGTCGGCGCCGTGCTCGACCCCCTCGGCGGCGGGGGTCGACGCAGGACGATGAACCCGCGGGCGCTCAGCCTCGATCGCCACCTTCTGCAGCTGGCGCCGAGGTGCGCCTCCTTCGGGCGGTCTCGGCGGCGTCGGCGTTCGCGACGTCGCCCTCCCTCTTCCGACGCGCCGCCCTTGTCTGACTGTTTGATCTCCTCCTTGAGCCGTTCCCGCAGCTCGGGGTTCGTTAGTCCTGCTCGTAGTCCTTCGCGCCCTTGGACATGGACGCGGTGACCCGGTCCCCCGGAACCCGGTCGTCCCGGACGGGGGTTGCGCGGCGGTTCCCACGGCGAGTTCAGGGGCCGACCGTACCGGGACCGAGCGACATAGGTTCAAGATCGCATCGAGACGGTCATGGCCTCGTCGTCGCTGGTGGGTGGTCGTTGGTGGGTGGTCGCCGGCGGCCCCCGCCGGGAAGTTCTTCTGGGTGGTCGTGCGGGTGGGCGTCGTTGTCGGAGGGCCGCGCTAGATGTCGGGTGGCCCGGGGGAATCGCACCCCCGGGCTCCCACAGATCCCGGCGTGACGATCTCTCGTCACCGGGCTCTTGTCATCCTGATCGTTGGAGTCTCGGAACGTGATCGTTCCGTCCCGGGCATGGACCGGCGCCTGCAGCCATCTGGTGACATACAGCACCAGCCATCGCTGGTCGGTGTGCGCCTTGACCGCTTTGACGACCAGGTCCCAGGGGACGCTGTCGAAGAACTTCTCGATGTCCAGATCGATCATCCAGTCGGTCTTCCAGCAGCGCTGCCGACAGGACCCGACCGGGATCGACCCCGACCGACAACGAAGACCCGGCGGACGACCCCGCATCCCCTCCCTGAACACGGGGGTGCTCCGATGTCCGAAGCATCCCCGACCGGTGCGACGCTCCCGCGCACGGATCGGCAGAGCGCCGGCCTCAGCCCTCATCGGCCGGGACGATCATCGGCTCCGGAGCGTCGGGCAGGGCCGCGGTGCGCCGCGGGGTGGGGCGATGGCCGAGAAAGGACGCGCGGTTCGCATGGCCCAGCAGCAGCGGGAGCAGGTCGCGCGCGCTCACCGGGCCGTACCAGCCGGGCTGAGCGGGGGCCTCGCCGAAGGTGGTGACGGCGTCGGCGCGCACCGTCGGGCCGGCGACCACGAGCGGAGTGGGATCGCCGGTGTGCAGGACGCCGCCGGTCGAGGGCGTCGCGTGGTCGCCGGTGACGGCCACGATCGCGACCCGAGCGAGGTCGAGCAGACCGCTGAGGCCCGGATCCGCGGCCTCGAGGATCTCGAGCTTCGCCCGCGGCGCCTTGGTGTGACCGGCGTCGTCGGTGGCCTTGGTGTGTACGTGCACGAAGCCCGCGCCGCCGGCGACGAGGCCGCCCGCCGCGGCCACGCGCGCAGCCAGGTCGGCGCCGAGGTCGGCCTCGGGCGCGAGGTGCACGGCCCGCATCCCCAGCAGCGACGCCAGCCCGCGGTAGAGCCGGGTGCTGGTCACGGCGGCACCGGGGACGCCCACGTGCGCGTCGAACGAGGGCACCGCATCCCGCGCGCCGGACCACTTCGTCGTCAGCACGTCGAGCGCCGGCAGGCCGCGGCCGCACCGACGAGCGTTCACCGGGTGGGCGAGGAGCACCGCCCGGGCCTCCCGCAACAGCGCCGTGAGCGCTTCGGCCGTCGGCGCGGCGCCGGGCGCCTCGTCGAGCGGGAGCACGGCGAGCCAGGGATGGCGGTCCTCGAAGAAGGGGTCGGAGTCGGTGACCGCACCGGACCCGCACGCGGGCAGGAACAGCACGGCCTCGCCGCGCCCCTCGAGCGGCACCAGCCGGTGGCCGTGCGCACGGGTCACGTCGTCGAGGGCCTCGAGCAGCGAGGCCGCGTCGTCCGCGTCCTCGCGCGCGGTCCGCCCGGTGATCCACACCCGGCCCGCGGCGTCGACCGACGACGTCCGCAGTGCCGCGTGGGTGACGCCGACGCCGTCCGGCACGTCGATCCCCGTGCCGAGGGCCTCGAGGACCGCCCGGCCCGGGAAGGGCACGTCGCCGTAGCCGAACATCGCCCAGTGGGCGAGCTCCGAGGAGGGCGCCCGTCCCCACCCGAACGGCAGGTGCCATCCGGAGGCGCCGCGGGTGGCGAGGGCGTCGAGCACGGGCGTGCGGGCCGCCTCGGCCGGGGTGCGGCCGCGGAGCTCGGGCACGGGGCGGTCGCCCAGCCCGTCGAGGACCACGAGCACGACCGGGAGGCGGTCGTCGTCGAGCCGCGGCTGGGTCTCGCCGTACCCGGGCGGCCTCATCGGGAGACCAGCAGCTCGGCCAGTACCGGCACGGTCGCGGGCGGCACGAGCTCCACCCACGTGCCGTCGGCGAAACGGGCCCGGATGGCGGAGGCGTCCCGCTTCGTCGCGGGGTCGCCGTCGATCACGACCACCGGGTAGCCGCCGTCGGCGAGCCGGCCCGCCTTGTCCTTCTCCCACGGTGAGTAGGCCCGCACGTACTGCACGGCGGCGAGGGGCACGTACTCCGGCCACAGGCTCGGCCGCGTGAGGTCGAACGGGACGACCGTGGTGCGGTGGGCGATCCCGGCACCGGTCAGCGCCGCGTCGAGCAGCCGGACCCGCTCGTAGTAGGTGAACGGGTTGGCCTCGTCGGTGTGACGGTGGGCCGACGTGGCGGCGGTGTGCCGGGCGCCGGCGTCGGGGTTGGTGACGGCGACGACGAGGTGGTCGTGCTCGGCGAGGGCGAGCGCGAACAGCTCGAGGTGCTGGGCGTGGACGGGCTGGAACCGCCCGGTGACCGCCGCGAGGGTCACCGGCCCGTACCCCGCCGGATGAGGCCCCGGGCGATGGCGTTGCGCTGGATCTCCACCGTGCCCGCCGGGATCTTGAGGTTGCGGGCCAGCCGGAAGAGCTTCTCCTCCGGCGAGCCGAGCCGCAGCCCCGTGCCGCCGTGCACCTGGACCGCGCGATCCGCGACGCGGAAGAACGCCTCGTCGTTGATCACCTTGACGAGGCTCGTGAGGCGGGGCGCGTCGGCGTGCAGCGGGAGGCCGAACGCCCCGCCGGGCAGCGCGTCGAGCTCGGACTGCGCCAGCAGCGAGGCCGCCCGCGCCGCGTACACGTCGGCGTCCATGTCGGCGAGCATGTGCTGCACCGCCTGCAGCTCGGCGATCGGTGCGCCCCCCGAGGTCCGGCGCTGCGCGCGGTCGAGGGCGCGGGCGAGCAGCCACTCCCCCCAGCCCGCACACATCCCTCCGCGGCACAGCCGCCGCCAGTTGATCCACGCCATGGCCAGCCCGAAACCGTCGCCGACCTCGCCGACGACGTGCTCGGCGGGCACCCGCACGGCGTCGAGGTGCAGCTCGCCGGTGAGCCCGTCGTCGAGCATCGTCGGGATGTCGCGGCCGCGGGTGAAGCCAGGCGCGGACGCGTCGACGAGGAACATCGACAGCGAGCGGGTACCGGCGCCGGGCTCGGTGACGGCGGTGACCTGGACGACGTCGGCGAAGTGCGCGTTGGTGATCCACGCCTTGGTGCCGTCGAGGATCCAGTCGCTCCCGTCGCGGCGGGCGCGGGTCTCCATGGCCAGCACGTCGGTGCCCACGGAGATCTCGGTGTTGGCGAACGCCGCGGTGATCTCGCCGGCCATCAGCGGCGCGAGCCAGCGTTCCCGCGCCGCGTCCGAGCAGTGCTCCAGCGCCGGGTTGGCGCCCTCGGTCCACGCCAGCGCCGCCAGGCCCAGTCCGAGCCCGGCGTGGCGGTAGACGAACTCCTCGACGTGCTGCATCTCGGCCCGGGAGAACCCACCACCCCCGACCGCCACGCTCACGTGCGGGTTGTAGAGCCCGGCCGCCGCCGAGCGCCGCTGCACCTCCCGCCGGGCCTCCCACACGGCGGGGTGCATCCGGCCGGCCTCGTCGAGGCGGGGGTTCCAGGGAGTGCCGACGTCGCGCTCGGCGAGGTCGGCCTCGAGCGGCGCGACCTCGTCGTCGAGGAACGCGGCGAACCGCCGGGTGTAGTCGGTGACGCGGTCGGTCCGTCCGGGCTGGCTGGTCACCCGCCAGCTCTACGGCGCCGGAGCGACCCGCGTCAACCTCGCGTCGACCGCCCGGGCGCGCCTACGGTCGGGGGCGTGCCGCTGCTCTCCGCCGACGCCTCGGTCCTGCTCGTCGTCGACCTGCAGGAACGACTCATGCCCGCGATCGCCGGCGCGCCGGCCGTGCTGGAGAACGCGGGCCGTCTCGTGCGCGGGGCCACCCGGCTGGGGATCGACGTGTGCGCCACCGAGCAGAACCCCGACGGGCTCGGGCACACCGTCGACGCCGTCGCGGAGCTCCTGCCGACACCGGCGGTCGCCAAGACGAGCTTCGCCGCGGACGTCGACCCCGGCCCGGGCACGATCGTGGTCGCCGGCTGCGAGGCGCACGTCTGCGTCCTGCAGACCGTGCTCGCGCTGCGCGCCCGGGGGCGGGACGTCGCGGTCGTCGCCGACGCCGTCGGCAGCCGCGTCGAGGCGAACCGCGACCGCGCCCTCGAGCGCCTGCGCGCCCACGGCGTCGACGTGGTCACCACGGAGATGGTGCTGTTCGAGTGGTTGCACGACAGCGACCACCCCGCGTTCCGCGAGGTCCAGCGGCTGATCCGGTGAGGGGCTCGCCACCGACCCCCGGTCCTCGCTAACGTTCGCGCTCACTGACGGAAGGAGGGCACGTGGCCGACGACGACGAGGACGCGGCGGGCGTGGCCCTGCGCGCGATCGCCGAGCGCCGTCGTCGCGCGATCCTGCGGCTGGTGGCCCACGACGAGCTCTCGGCGGGCGAGATCGCCGCGGCGTTCGACGTGACCCGGCCCGCGGTCAGCCAGCACCTCACGGTGCTCAAGGACGCCGGGCTGCTCCACGAGCGACGCGAGGGCACCCGCCGGCTCTACCGCGCCCGCCCCGAGGGCCTGGACGGTCTGCGGGAGTTCCTCGAGGACATGTGGGCCTCGTCGCTGGACCACGCACGCCGCCTCGTGGAGGCCGGCCCCACGATCGAGCACCGAGGGATCGCTGATGACAACCACACCGCCGCCGGCTGACACCGCCACCCGGGCCGGCACCGGCGCCGTCACCACGTTGCGCCGCCCACCGATCCGGCAGGCGACGCTGGTGCGCAGCGACCGCGCGCACACGTTCGACGTCTTCGTCTCGACCATCGGGCAGTGGTGGCCGCTGCAGCCGTACTCGGCCGGCGGCGCCCGGGTCCGCGAGGTGTCCGTCGAGCCGCGCCGCGAGGGCCGCGTGTACGAGACGTGGGACGACGGCACCGAGGTCGAGTGGGGCCGCCTGCTGGCCTGGGACCCGCCGGAGCGCCTGGTGATGACGTGGGCGGCCACCCCGGCGCCCACCGAGGTCGAGCTGACGTTCACCGTCCTGGGCCCGGCGCTGACCCGCGTCGCCGTCGTGCACCGGGGCTGGGAGACGCTGACCGAGGAGCAGCTCGGCGAGGACTGCGCGCGTCCCGGCGGCTACCGCAGCGGGGCGTTCGCCCGCGGCTGGAGCGAGATCCTCGGCGCCCTCACCGCCGCCGCCGAGGGCGCGGCGTGACCGACACCGACACCGTCACGGTCGAGCGCCGCGGCCCGGTCACGATCGTCAGCATCGACCGGCCCGAGAAGCGCAACGCCGTCGACCGGGCCACCGCGGAGCAGCTCGCCGAGGCGTTCCGGGCGTTCGACGCCGACGACGACGCGGCGGTGGCGATCCTGCGCGGTGAGGGCCCGTCGTTCTGCGCCGGCGCCGACCTGGCGGCCGTCAGCGCCGGCGAGGGCAACAGGGTGGAGTCCGACGGCGACGGCCCGATGGGCCCGACGCGGCTGCGCCTGTCCAAGCCCGTGATCGCGGCCGTCCAGGGGCACGCCGTGGCCGGCGGTCTCGAGCTGGCGCTCTGGGCCGACCTGCGCGTCGCCGACGAGACCGCCGTGTTCGGCGTGTTCTGCCGCCGCTGGGGCGTCCCGCTGATCGACGGCGGGACCGTGCGCCTCCCCCGTCTCATCGGGCGCAGCCACGCGCTGGACCTCGTGCTCACGGGCCGGCCCGTCGCGGCCGACGAGGCGCTGCGGATGGGCCTCACCAACCGGGTCGTGCCCGCGGGCCAGGCCCTCGAGGCCGCCCTCGCGCTCGCCGAGCAGCTGGCCGGGTTTCCCCAGACCTGTCTGCGGTCGGACCGTGCCTCGCTGCTCGAGCAGGAGCCGCTGGACGAGGACGAGGCGCTGCGCCGGGAGTTCGCGCACGGCCGGATCTCGCTGCAGGCCGACACCGTCGCGGGCGCGACCCGGTTCGCCTCCGGGGCCGGGCGCCACGGCACGTTCACCTGACGCCCCGGGACTGCGATGCTGGCCAGGTGACCGAGCCGCACCCCTCGCCCCGCATCGGGACCGCCGAGCGCGAGGCGGCGATGGCGGCCCTCGGCGCCCACCTCGAGGCCGGGCGCCTCGATCCCGAGGAGTACGGCGAGCGCAGCGCGCGGGTCACCGAGGCCCGCACCGCCGAGGACCTGGAGCCCCTGTTCGCCGACCTCCCGGAGCCGCACCCGCTCACCGCGACGGGCACGGCGACGCCCGTCCCGGCGCGGGAGGACGCGGCGCCGGCGAGACGGCCGTCCGGCACGGGCGCCCTGGCCCGCTGGGGGCCGGCGATCAGCGGCGCGCTGCCGATCATCGCGCTCGTCCTGTTCCTCACCGTGCCGATCCCGAACGCCTGGGTGTTCTTCCTGCTCGTCCCCCTCGGCGCGGCGTTGTTCGCCCGCTCCCGGCGCGCGGGCGACGGACCCGACCAGCCGTGACGGGTCGGACGTGGATGAGCTGGTCGGGCGGCAAGGACGGGGCCCTCGCGCTCGCCACCGCAGGCGCCACGCCCGGCGTCTCCGTCGCCGGTCTGCACACGACGGTCCTGGCGAGCGGGGAGGTCACCGCGAGCTACGTCCCCCGCGCGCTCGTCGAGGCCCAGGCCGCCGCGCTGGGCCTGCCGCTGGAGACCGTCGAGCTGCCCCGGCCCTGCCCGAACGACGTCTACGAGCAGCGGACGCGGGCGTCGTGGGCGGAGCTGCGGCGCCGCGGCGCGACGGAGGTCGTCTACGGCGACCTGTTCCTCGCCGACGTCCGCGCCTACCGGGAGCAGGCCCTCGACGGCACCGGGCTCACCGCGCGCTTCCCGCTCTGGGGCCGCCCGACCGACGCCCTGGCCCGCGAGATGCTCGACCGCGGCGTGCGCGCCGTCGTCGTCTGCGCCGACCCCGCCCGGGCGCCCGCCGCGATCGTCGGGCGGGCCTGGGACGAGGAGCTCCTGGCGACCCTGCCCGCCGGCGTCGACCCGTGCGGCGAGAACGGCGAGTTCCACACGCTGGTCACCGACGGGCCCGGCTTCGCCCACCCCGTCGGGGCGCGGGTGACGGGCACCGCCGAGCGCGACGGGTTCGTCACCGCGATCCTGGAGAGCTGACCGCGGCGCTGCCATGCTCCCCCGCATGGCGCCGCGCTTCCGGGAGATCGCCGACGGGGTGCACCTCGGCGCCCTCCTCCCCGCCGGCCTCCTGCACACGGTGCTGCTGGAGGGCCCGGACGGCGACGTGGTGGTCGACGCCGGTCTCCCCTGGTCGGGCCGTCGGCTCGCCGCGCTGCTGCGGGGCCGGGACGTCGCGGAGCACGCGGTCACCCACGCCCACGGCGACCACGTGGGCGCGAGCGCCTGGCTGTGCCGCCACACCGGCGCGAGGCTGGCGATGGGCGAGGCGGACGCGTCGCGGTTCGAGGACGGGCGCATCGACACCCACGCCGGCGCGTTCGGGCGGGTCGTGCTCGGGTCGCTGGCCCGTGAGCGCCGGCCGGTGGACCGCCGGCTGCGCGAGGGCGACCGCGTCGCGGGCTTCGAGGTGCTCACCGTGCCGGGCCACAGCCCCGGCACGCTGGCCCTGTGGCGCGCGGACGACCGGGTGCTGGTCGTCGGCGACGGCCCGGTGAACGTCTCCACCGACCCGGCCGCGCCGCGGTGGCTGCCGCTGCCCCGGGGCCTGCACCACGACCCGGCGGGCGCGGACGCCTCACGCCGTCGCCTGGGCGCGCTGAGTCCGGCGCTCGTCGTGGCGATGCACGGCTTCCCCGTCACCGCGACCCACCGCTGGGCCGAGGCCGCCGGCGCGCACGTGCCCCGACGCCCCGGGCGGGCGTAACGTCAGATGATGGCCAAGGACAAGAAGACCAAGGACCCCGACCCGGTGGCCACCGCCCTGACCGCGCCGGACGCGCCGGCGGACATCGCGGTCGAGACCGCGCCCGACGGTGCCGCGGCGTCCGTGGTGCCCCCGGCGGGGCCCCCCGAGCGCCTCGCGGCCCCGCGACGTCCCGCACCGGTGCCCGCGCCGGCGAACACTCCGGCGACGAACCCCGTGCTGCACCCCGGCGACGCCGCGGTGGCGGCCGTGTCGGAGGTGGCGCGCGTGGTGCGCACGGTGCTGCCCAACCGCGCCCCGGCCTACCTCGGCGGGGCCGCGCTGCTCGTGCTCGGGGTCGTCGACCTGCCCGTCGTGGCCGGTGGTGCCCTGGCCTACGAGGCGCTGCGGCGCTGGGGACCGGCGCCCGCGCGCTCCACCCACTGAGCGTTCACCCGCACGTCACCCGGAGCGGGCACCGCCCCGGCATGACCGAGCAACCGTCCAGCCTCCCGTCCGACCCGACGCCCACCGCACCCCCGGCGGCGGACCCCGGCGAGCAGGCGCCCGACCCCGCCGAGGGCTTCGGCGAGCACCCGACCGACGTCGACGTCCCGCCGTCCGACGAGCCGGGGCTCGAGGGCGACCGGAACCTGACCGACGCCGTCCACGAGCGCCCCGACCCGCCGTTCCGTACCCCGGCGCCCGACGACACCGCTCAGTGACCGTCGTCCGGGCCGCCCGGGGCGACGAACACGCAGAACGGGTGGCCGGCCGGGTCTGCGTAGACGTGCAGCGGCTCGTGCGGGTCGTCGGCGCGGTCCAGTAGGTGCGTCGCACCGAGCTCGAGCGCCCGGCGGTGCTGGCGCTGCAGGTCCTCGACGGTCGGCACGGTGAGGTCGAGGTGCAGCATCTGCGGGTGCTCGCCGTCGGGCCAGGTCACGGTCGGCAGCGCCGCGACCGGCTGGAACGCGAGCACCGGCATGCCGTCGTGATGGTGCAGGGCGAGCCAGTGCCGTGCCTGCTCGTCGTCCACGCCTGTGTCCGAGGGCTCATCGCCCGGCCGGTAGCGCAACCCGAGGAGCCGCCGGTAGAACTCGGCGAGCACCCGGGCGTCGGGCGCGTCGATGACGGTCTGGCGCAGTACCGGGTGGTCGGCCACGAGCTCATCGTCCGGCACACACCGATGCGCCGTCAGCGATTCCGCGCGAACCCGAGGTCGAGTCCCCCCGTCTCGCCGCGACGCGCCGGGTCGATCCACCGCGTAGTGACCACCTTGCCCCGGGTGAAGAAGTGCACGCCCTCCGTGCCGTGGGCGTGGGTGTCGCCGAAGAGCGAGTTCTTCCACCCGCCGAAACTGTAGTAAGCCATCGGTACCGGCACCGGGACGTTGACGCCGATCATCCCGACCTGTACCTCGTTCTGGAAGCGCCGCGCGGCGCCGCCGTCGTTGGTGAAGATCGCCGTGCCGTTGCCGTAGGGGTTCGCGTTGACCAGCGCCACCGCCTCGTCGTAGGTCTCCGCGCGGACCACCGACAGCACCGGGCCGAAGATCTCGTCGGTGTAGATCGACATGTCGGGGGTGACGTGGTCGAACAGCGTCGGCCCGACGAAGAAGCCACCGTCCGTGCCTTCGGCGGCCTCGGCGTCCGGCACGACCTGCCGGCCGTCGACGACCAGCGTCGCCCCGGCGGCCTCCCCGGCGTCGATGTAGCCCGACACCCGCTCCTGGGCCGCGCGGGTGACCAGCGGGCCCATGTCGCAGCCGCGGCGGCCGTCGCCCGTCCGCAGGCCCTCGGCCCGCTCCTTGATTTTCTGCACCAGCGTGTCGCCCGCCGTGCCCACGGCGACCACGGCCGAGATGGCCATGCACCGCTCCCCCGCGGAGCCGAAGCCGGCGTTGATCGCCTGGTCGGCGGCGAGGTCGAGGTCGGCGTCCGGCAGCACCACCGCGTGGTTCTTCGCCCCGCCGAGGGCCTGCACCCGCTTGCCGTGGCTCGTGCCGGTCTCGTAGACGTAGCGGGCGATCGGGGTCGAGCCCACGAAGCTGATCGCGCGCACCTCGGCGTGGGTGAGCAGGCCGTCGACGGCGACCTCGTCGCCGTTCAGGACGTTGAACACCCCGTCGGGCAGCCCCGCCTCGCGCCACAGCTCGGCCATCCACAGCGCCGCCGAGGGCACCTTCTCCGAGGGCTTGAGCACGACGGTGTTGCCCGCGGCGATGGCGATGGGGAAGAACCACATCGGCACCATGGCCGGGAAGTTGAACGGGCTGATGATCCCGACCACGCCGAGGGGCTGGCGGATCGAGGTGACGTCGATGCCGGTCGAGGCGTTCTCCGTGGCCGAGCCCTTGAGCAGGTGCGGGATGCCGCAGGCGAACTCCACGACCTCCTGGCCGCGGGCGACCTCGCCGGCGGCGTCGGAGAGCACCTTGCCGTGCTCGGCCGTGATGAGATCGGCCAGCTCTCCCGCGCGGGCGTTGAGCAGCTCGCGGAACCGGAAGAGGATCTGCACGCGCTCGGTCAGCGACGTGTCGCGCCAGGCCGGGAACGCGCGCACCGCCGACGCGATCACCGCCTCCACCTCGTCGGTGGTGGCGAGCGCGAGGCGCTTGGTGACCTCGCCGGTGGCGGGGTCGGTGACGTCGCCGAAGCGGTCGCTCGCGCTCTCGAGCACGGCACCGTTCGCCCAGTGGTGCAGCGTCATGGGGGGCGCGGAGACGGTCGTCATGAGGCAGTCCTTCCGGGTGCGGGCTACGGCGCTCCGGCGAGCAGCTCCTCGAGCCAGGCCGCCGTCTTGGTCCGCTGGCGGGTCGCGGGCGCGGCGCCGTGGGCGGAGAGGAAGTGCGCGAGCGCGCGCGCCACGGTCGGGGCCTCGCCGGGCGGGCAGCGGGCCGAGAACTCCTCGAGCACGCGCCCGCCGGGGAAGCGGCAGCGCTCGTGGCGGGCGTGCGCGAGCCCGCAGCGCGGGCGCGGGACGACCGCCCGCTCGACGGTCAGCGGGCCGTGGACGTGCAGGGCGCCGGCGAGGTGCGGGACGGCGGCCGCGAGCAGCGCCCCCTGTGCGGCGGTCATCAGCGCGTGCACGTCGAGGGCGCCGTCGCGGCAGGCCACGGCGCGGTCGGCGGCGAGGGCCTCGCGCAGCTCGGTGCTGTGCAGCGCGCGCCCCGGCAGGACGTCGACCTCGACCCGGGCGCCGGCGGGCCGCGGGAGCGCCGCCACCGCGTCCTCCCCGCGCACGCGGACCGTCAGGTCCCAGCGGTCGCGGCCCCGGTCGCGCAGGCGGACGTGCACGCCGACGCGGGCGAGGAGGAGGTCGGCGGTGTCGAGCAGGTAGAGCCGGCGCTGCCGGACGCGTCCCGGGTGCCCGCCCGTGAACCGGCTCGGCACGGCACCGGCGCCGGGCAGGAGCAGGACCTTGAGCTCGACGCTGTCGGCGCCCGCGGACGCCACAGACGCCCAGAGCGGGTCGTCGTCCGGCGGGAAGCGGGGCGCCGGCGCGAGGCCGCTCGCCGGCGACGCGCGGACGTGGTCGAGCATGCGGGCTCCTGGGCGACACCGATGTCGCCGCGTCGGGGCTGGGACGTCGGGGGGTGGGACGTCGGGGGGTGGGACGCCGCGGCAGGTTGCTCGACCACGGTCCGCCGACGGTAGGTGATCGTGGCGGGCGGTGACAGCCCTCAGGTCTTGGGCCTGCCCTCCCACAGCTCGCCGCCGGTGAGCACGTAGACGAACGGCACGACCGGCACGAGGGCGAGGACGGCCCAGACGAGCTTCGCGGTGCCGCTGAGCCCGGGGCGCACGATGAGGTTGAGCCACACGAGCACCACGGCCACGGGGTGCAGGAAGCAGACCAGGAGCTCCGCGAGCTTCTTCATCGCGCCGACCGTCCCGGGACCGGGGTGGCCGCCGACGGCCACCGGGAGGCCGACCGTAGCGGGGGGTGCGGCCGGGGCACCAGGTTCACCGCGCCACGAGGGCCCGCAGCACCTCCTCGCAGGCCGCGGCGCTCCACGGCTCGGGGTCGCACCAGCACCGCAGGAACACCCCGTCGACACCCGCGGCCGCGGCCGCGCGAGCCGCGCGGCCGGTGACGAGGGGTGCGAGCAGGGCGTCCAGGGCCGCCGTCCAGCGCACCCACTCGGCGCGCAGGGCCGGATGCCGGCCGGCCTGCAGGAAGAGCTCGTACTCCGCGGCGAGCGCCTCGGTGCGCCCGGAGGCGTAGCCGGCGACGAACTCGGCGAGCGCCCGCACCGGGTCGTCCTCCCGCGCGCACCGCTCCAGCGCGGCGACGCAGTCGTCGTTGACCGCGGCCAGGGTGGCCGACAGCAGCGCGTCGACGGTCGGGTAGTGGTAACTGACGAGGCTCGGCGTCATCCCGGCCTCCGCGGCCACCGCGCGCTGCGTCACGGCCGCGACGCCGCCGCGCCCGACGACGCGCAGGGTGGCCTCGCGCAGCAGCCGGCGACGCTCCTCGCCCTTGCGCCGTCGCCCGTCGGTGCTCGCCGGGGCAGCCGTCCTGCTCACGCCGGCCGGGCCCCGAGCTCGAGGGCCAGGACCCCGCCGATGACCAGCGCGATGCCGCCGACCTGCACCCAGGTCAGCGATTCGCCGAGCAGCACCGCGCCCGCGACCGCGACGAGCGCGACGCCGGCCGCGGCCCACACACCGTAGGCGACGCTGACGCCGAGGCCGCGGGTCAGCGCCTGGGAGAGCATCCCGAAAGCGACGAGGTAGCCGACGACCACGACGACCGACGGCACCAGCCGGGTGAAGCCCTCCGAGAGCTTGAGCGAGACGGTCGCGACGACCTCGCAGGCGATCGCGAGCGCCAGGAACAGGTAGGCCACGGGGCCGCCCTCCCAAGAAAACAGGTCAGATGCCCAGTATTCTACGCGGCCCGCTCGCGTCGGCGCTCCACCTCGCCGCGGTGCTGGGTGCCGAGCAGGTGATCATGCCGGCGCTCGGCCTCGGGTCGCCGACCCCGCGCTACGGCGCCTCGGCCGCCGCCACGGACGCGTGGCACCACCTCGTCTACGCCGCCGCCACCGGCCTCGCCTACGACGCGCTCGCGGGCCGCCTCACCCGGTGATGTGAGCGAAGTTCCCGGCTGTACCCGTGGGTTCCGCTCACGTGGGGCGGTCGACCGCGTAGATCTGCAGGTCCTCGGGGGTGCCCTTGAGGCGCGTGTGCCAGCGCTTGCGGCGCACGTGCAACGAGGACTGGTCGAGGCGGGCGAGCAGCTCCCTGCTGATCAGGACCTCGTCCGGCCCCGCCCGCTCCCCCAGCCGGGCCGCGGTGTTCACCGCGACGCCGAGGAAGTCCCCGCCCACGCGCCGCGGGCGCCCGATGTGCAGCCCCGCGCGCATGCGGGGCGTCCACTCGCCCACCGCCACGCCGGCCAGCCGGGTGCGCGCCTCGAACACCGCCTCGAGTGCTGAGGACGGGTCGGCCAGGGCGGCCATCATCCCGTCGCCGAGACGCTTGACCACCGTGGCCCGCGCGGTCGGTGACGGGCTTCTCCCAGGCCTCGCTCACCGCCCGCAGCGCCCGCGACACCTCGTCGTCGCCGGCCTGCAGTGCCCAGCGCGAGAAGTCGACGAGGTCGGTGAACACGAGGACGACCTCGCGCTCGCCGACCCCCGCGCCGAACCGCTCGAGCACGGCCTGCCACAGCTGCAGCCCGCCCAGGCCGACCTCGCGCGTCACGCCCGGCCGGTCACCGGTGAGCCCGACGACCGCGCGGCCCACGGACTCCGCGTGCCGCGCCCCGCCGAGCGAGAGCGGGTCGCCGAAGTGCGCGTCACCGGGCAGGGCGCGGCGCACCCGCTGCACCGCCGCGCGCAGGCCCTCGGACCGGTCGATCTCGCGGGCCCGCCGACCGGCGCGCTGCACGGCCGCCCGGAAGCGCGCGCCCCGTCCGGCGGCGGGGTCCCCGGCGGGATCCTGATCGACCATGGCCGTGATCCTCACCCACCGTGCGGCACCGCGCCGCGGCGGGGCTCACAGGTCGGCGCGGCGCTCGGCGAGCGTGGCCGCGACGTCGCGCAGCTTGACGTTGAGGTCCTGCGACGCCCGACGCAGCACGTCGAACGCCTGGTCGGCGGGCAGGCCGCGCCGCTCCATGAGGATGCCCTTGGCCTGGCCGATGACGTCGCGCGAGTCCAGCGCGGTCTGGAACTGGGTGTCGCGCAGCTGCGCGGCCTCGGTGACCGTGACGTAGGCGAGCGCGGTCGAGACGTGCGCGGCGAGCAGCACGGCGGCCTCGCGGTCGGCGGCGTCGAAGCCCCCCGCCTCGTAGGAGTAGAAGTTCAGGGCGCCCCGCAGGGGCCGCGGCTCGCCGACCGGGAACAGGCCGACGGCGAAGACGCTGGCGACGCCCAGCTCCGCGGCGGCCGGCCCGAAGCGCGACCACGTGGAGTCGTCCGCCAGGTCGTCGCTGCCGGCGACGCCGAGGCCGCCCGCCTCGAGGGCCCGGACGCACGGACCCTCCTCGTGGTCGTACTGCAGCTGGTCGAGCTTGACGGCGAGGTCGTCGGAGCAGGCGGGCGTGGAGTAGCCGTCGCGCTCCCCGCGGCGCAGCGTGACGCTGGCGAGGTCGGCGCCACCGATCACCCGGTGGCCGACGGCCACCACGCGCTCGAGCACCTCGTTGACCCCGCCGGTGGTCGGCGCGTGCAGCAGCTGCTGCGCGAGGTCCCCGATCGCCTGCGCGAGCCTCGGGATCCGCGTCCCGCCGCCCTGTTCGGATGTGTGATCGGGGGAGCCGTCGTCGGCGCGCTCGGCGGCGTCCTCGGCGACGAACGCCTCGCGCTCCTGCGCCCAGTCCGCGGCGATGCGCTGCTCGGTCACCTCGTCTCCCCTCGTCCCACCGGCGTCGACCGTCCGGAGAGATGATGCCCGGTACGCGGTCGGTCGGCGCGGTCCGGGATGCGTACCCGATGCCCTCCGGGGTGCACGCGTCACGGCGGGGCCGCGAGCGCGCCCGCCACGGCGGCGGCCAGGGCGGCGACGTTGCCGCGGTAGACCGCGACGTTCACCTCGAGGCTGCGACCCTCGGTGGCGTCCCGCATCCGCTCCAGCAGGAAGGGCGTCGTGTCGTGCCCGACGACGCCCCGGTCGGCGGCGGCGGTCAGCGCCGCGTCGAGCACGGCGCGGTGCTCGGCGACGTCGAGCTGCTCCTCCGCGGCGATCGGGTTCGCCAGCACGACCGCCGCGCGCAGCCCCAGCGCGTCGCGGGCCCGGACCACCGCGGCCGCCTCCTCCGGCGTGTCGACGCGCGCGGGCACCGGCACCCCCGCGTCGCGCACGTAGAAGCCCGGGAAGGAGTCGGTGCGGTAGCCCAGCACGGTGACGTTGAGCGTCTCCAGGCGCTCGAGGGTCGCCGGCACGTCGAGGATCGACTTCACGCCGGCCGACACGACGAGGATCGGCACGCCGGACAGCGCGACGAGGTCCGCGGACTCGTCGAAGGTCGTCGACGCCCCGCGGTGCACGCCGCCCAGCCCGCAGGTGGCGAACACCCCGACGCCCGCCCGGCGGGCGAGCAGCGCCGTCGCGGCGACGGTCGTGCCCCCGCACGCGCCGCGGGCGACCGCCACCGGCAGGTCGCGCACGCTCAGCTTCTCGACGTCGGTATCCGCGGCCAGGCGGGCGAGCTCGTCCGCGCCCAGGCCCACGACGGGCCGGCCGTCCACCACCCCGATGGTCGCCGGGACCGCGCCCGTCGCCCGCAGCGCCGCCTCGGCGTCGGCGGCGACCGCGAGGTTCCGCGGGCGCGGCAGACCGTGGGTGACGATGGTCGACTCGAGGGCGACGACGGGGCGGCCCTCGGCGACCGCATCGCGGACCTCCTCGCTGACGCGCACGGGCGACGACGACACGGGGCTCCTCTCGGCGACGACGATCCTCGCGCACACGCCGTCGTGATGGCAGCGTCGGAGCCCGTGAGCGGATACACCGTCGCCGACCACCTCGTCGACCGGCTGGCCGAACTGGGCGTCGACCGCGTCTTCGGCGTCCCCGGCGACTACAGCCTCGCCATGCTCGACCACGTCACCCACCACCCGAGGGTGCGCTGGACCGGGTGCACCAACGAGCTGAACGCCGGCTACGCGGCCGACGGCTACGGGCGCCTGCGCGGGATCGCGGCCCTGTGCACGACGTTCGGGGTCGGCGAGCTCAGCGCGATCAACGCGATCGCCGGGAGCTACGCCGAGCACGTCCCCGTCGTCCACGTGGTCGGCGCGCCCGCGCTGACGGCGCAGGAGCAGCGCCGGCCCGTGCACCACACGCTCGGCGACGGGCTGTTCGGCCACTTCACGGCCATGCACGCCGACATCACGTGCGCCCGCGCGTCGCTGACTCCCGAGAACGCGGTCGCCGAGATCGACCGGGTGCTCCGCGCGGTCCGCGACCAGCGCCTGCCGGGCTACCTCGTCGTGCCCGCCGACGTGGGCACTGCCCCGGCGGAGCGCGCGGGCGCCCCGCTGCCCCCGCGCGCCGACACCACCGACCCGGAGGCCCTGGAGGGCTTCGTCGACGCCGCGCGCCGCCTGGTCGGGTCCGCGTCGTCGCCCGACGACGTGGCCGTGCTCGCCGGGCTGCTCGTGCACCGCCTCGGCGCCGCCGACACCCTGGCCCGCGTGCTCGCCGCCGGTCCCCTGCCGCACGCCACCACGCCGTGGGCGAAGAGCCTGGTCGACGAGAGCGCACCCCGGTTCGCCGGCACCTACACCGGCGCCGCGAGCCCGCCCACGACCCGCGCGACGATCGAGGACGCCGCGGTGCTCGTGGTGGCCGGCGTGCAGTTCACCGACCTCGACAGCGGCATGTTCACCCAGCACATCACCCGCAGCCGCACGATCGACATCGGCGCGCGGTCGGTGACCGTCGGGGCCGCGACCTTCGCGCCGGTGGAGCTGCCGACCGCGCTCGCGGCCCTGGAGACCCTGGTCGCGGAAGTCGCCGCCCGCCGGTCCGGCCCCGCCCCGACCCCGCCGCCGACCGCGTCGGGCACGGACGCCGACGCCGCCCCCGACGACGAGGCGCTGGGCCAGACGACGCTGTGGCGCGAGGTCGGCGCGTTCCTGCAGAGCGGCGACATCGTGCTCGCCGACCAGGGCACGAGCTTCTACGGCATGGCGCCGCACCGCCTACCCGCGGGCGTCACGTTCGTCGGCCAGCCGCTCTGGGCGTCGATCGGCTACACCCTCCCGGCGCTGCTCGGGACGTGCGCCGCGCTCCCCGGGCAGCGCGGCGTGCTGCTCATCGGCGACGGGGCCGCGCAGATGACCGCGACCGAGCTCGCCACGGTGCTGCGTGAGCGCCTCCCGGCGGTGATCGTCGTCGTCGACAACGACGGTTACACCGTCGAGCGCGCCATCCACGGCCCCGACGAGCCGTACAACGACATCACGCCGTGGGACTGGCCGCTGCTCGTGAAAGCCCTCGGCGGCGGTGACCACGTCGCCGCGGCCCGCGTCACCACCGTCGGCGCCCTGCGCGCCGCCCTCGCCGACGCGAGCGCCCACCCCCGGCGCGTCACGCTCGTCCAGGCGGTCGTGCCGCGCGGCGACGTCCCCGAACTGCTCGCGGCGCTCACCCGCGTGCTGGGCGCCCGGCCGGAGCCGGCGTCCTGAACCGGTGGGACCGGCCCCGCTCCCGGCCGTCGCGGGCGCGCCAGGCGGTCATCGACGCGACGGCGAGGGCGGTCCCGGTGACGAATCCCTCTCTGCGCGGACCTCGTCACCGCGCGCGGTGACCCGTTCGCGTGCCGTCCGACCGATCCACGACACCGGGGACGGCAACGGCCAGGATCACGACCGTGACGACGGAGACGCGGCTCGTGTCCACCACCATCGCGCGGGACTGGCGGGAGGTCTACGCCTACGCCGCCGACCCCCGCCACCTCGTCGAGTGGGCCGCCGGCCTGGCGCGGGCGCAGGTCACGCCGTCGCCCGACCGGCCCGGGACGTGGGTGGCGGAGTCGCCGATGGGCCGGGTCGAGGTCGTGTTCGCGCCGGAGAACCCGTTCGGCGTCCTCGACCACGTCGTACGCCTGCCCGACGGCCAGGAGGTGCCGAACCCGCTGCGCGTCGTCCCGCTCGACGACGGCGCGGAGATCGTGTTCCACGTACGGCGCCGCCCGGGGATGAGTGCGGAGGAGTTCGCCGCGGACTCCGACGCGGTGGCCCGCGACCTCGCCACGCTGCGCCGCGTCCTGGAGGACCGCGGGCGCTGAGCGCTCGGCGCGAGGACCCACGGACGTCACCTCCGGGTACTACCGTCACGGAGTCCGCACGCCACGCGCCCGCGCCAAGGAGACCTGGCATGGCCGACCCACGGCCCCAGACCGTCGCCTACCCCGGTCCCGGATCGCGCCCGTTCCGGCGTGATCTCGAGCCGACTCCTCCGCACGTCATCGTCCTGTTCGGGTGCACCGGCGACCTGGCCAAGCGCAAGCTCCTGCCCGGACTGGCCTACCTCGCGGAGTCCGACCTGGCCCCCGCCATCCGGGTCGTCGGCACCGCGATGGAAGACCTCGACACCGACGGCTTCCGTGCCCTCGCGCACGACGCGGTGCAGAACTTCGGGATGCACAAGCTGCCCGAGGCCGAGTGGGACGACTTCGCCGCGCGCCTGACCTACGTCCCCCAGAGCGCGGGGCCCGAGGGCCTGACGTCCGCGGTCAAGGAGGCGGAGTCCCAGCTGGGTGATGACGTGCGTCGCCTGCACTACCTGTCGGTACCGCCGAAGGCCGCCCGCGCGGTCGTGGAGATGCTGCGCGACGCCGACCTCGCCCCCGGCTCGCGTGTGGTCATGGAGAAGCCGTTCGGCCACGACTTCGAGAGCGCCGTCAGCCTGAACGACTTCGTGCACCAGGTGTTCGACGAGTCGCAGGTGTTCCGCATCGACCACTTCCTGGGCAAGGAGGCCGCGCAGAACATCCTCGCGTTCCGGTTCGCCAACGGCCTGTTCGAGCCGATCTGGAACCGCAACTTCATCGACCACGTGCAGATCGACATCCCCGAGGCCCTCGGCCTCGACCAGCGCGCCAGCTTCTACGAGGCCACCGGGGCGTTCAAGGACATGGTCGTGACCCACCTGATGCAGGTGCTGGCGTTCGTGGCGATGGAGCCGCCGACCGCGCTGGAGCCGCGGGCGATCAGCGAGGAGAAGAACAAGGTCTTCCGCTCGCTGCTGCCGATCCATCCCGGTGACGTCGTTCGCGGCCAGTACGGCGGCTACCGCGACGAGCCCGGGGTCGCCGTGGACTCCGACACCGAGACCTTCATCGCGCTGCGCGCCGGGCTCGACAACTGGCGATGGGCGGGCGTGCCCTTCTACCTGCGCACCGGCAAGAAGATGGACGAGGGCCAGCGCATTATCTCGATCGCGTTCAAGGAGGCGCCGCGCACGATGTTCCCGCAGGGCTCGGGCGTCGGCACCCAGGGCCCGGACCACCTGACCTTCGACCTGGCCGACAACTCCCGCGTCTCGCTGTCCTTCTACGGCAAGCGCCCCGGGCCGGGCATGCGCCTGGAGAAGCTCTCGATGCAGTTCTCCACCCAGGAGACGGCGTCGGCGAGCGACGTCCTCGAGGCCTACGAGCGCCTCATCCTCGACGCCATGCGCGGCGACCACACGCTGTTCACGACCTCCGAGGGCATCGAGTCGCTGTGGGAGCGCTCGGAACCGCTGCTCGTCGACCCGCCGCCGGTGAAGCCCTACCCCGTCGGCTCCTGGGGCCCGAACGCGATCCACCAGCTGATCGCGCCCAACGCCTGGCGCCTGCCGTTCGAGCGGGCGTGGCGCGAGAGGACGTAGAACCGAGGAGGTCCCGTGATCACCGGTGCCCACGCCATCCTCTACAGCACCGACGCCGCGGCCGACCGCGAGGCGCTGGGCGCCGTCCTCGGCGGCCCGCGCTCCGTCGACGCCGGCGGCGGGTGGCTGATCCTGGCGCTACCGCCCGCCGAGGTCGCCGTGCACCCAACGGACGGGCCACCGCAGCACGAGCTGTACCTGATGTGCGACGACGTCGAGGCCACCGTCGCGGAGCTCGCCGACCGGGGCGTGGCCGTCGAGGGCGGCGTCAGCGACGAGGGCTGGGGCCTGCTGACGACGATCCGCCTGCCCAGCGGCGCGACGCTCGGGCTCTACCAGCCGCGGCACGAGGTCGCGGCGGGCTGAGGAGTCCACGAGGACGCTCAGTCGGGCAGCATCGGCATCTCGAGGCCCTGGTCGCGTCCGAGCAGCGTCGCGCGGGTGACCGCCGAGAGGCCGTAGCGCTCGCGGACGTCGTCCACCGCGACGTCCAGCGCGAGGGGCGCCGCCTCCCCGGCGAACGGCAGCTCGAGCTGGTGGCCCCCGGTGTCGTCGAGGTTGCCGACGGCGACGCCGAGCATCGTCAGCCCGCGCTCGGCGATCAGGGGCGCCGCGGCCTCGGCCAGCAGGCGAACGGCGGCGAGGACCGCGTCGTTCTCGGCCGTCGGCACCGCCAGCGTGTGCGAGCGGGTGGCCCGGGTGAAGTCGGCGAAGCGCAGGCGCAGGGTGACCGTCCGCCCGGTGCTCCCCGCCCGGCGCATCCGGCGGGTGACGCGGTCGACCAGGCCCATGAGCACCTCGTCGGCGCGCTCCGGCGAGATCGGGCCGCGCCCGAGCGCCCGCTGCGCGCCGACCGAGCGCCGGCGTCGCCCGACCTGCACGCGCCGCGGGTCCCGGCCGTGGGCCAGCGCGTCGAGGTGACGCCCGGCGGCCCGGCCGAGCAGCGACTCGAGCCCGGCCCCGCCCACCGCGGCGAGCTCTCCCACGGTGGTGACGCCCGAGCCCCGCAGCTTGCGGGAGGTCACCTCGCCGACGCCCCAGAGCACCTCGACCGGCAGCGGGTGCAGGAACTCCAGCTCGCGACCCGGCTCGACGACGAGCAGGCCGTCCGGCTTGGCGACGCGGCTGGCGACCTTGGCCAGGAACTTCGTGCTCGCGACACCGACGGTGATCGGCAGGCCGACGTCGTCGGCGACCTCGCGCCGCAGCCGTGCCGCGATCTCGGCCGGGGGCCCGGCGATGCGGCGCAGCCCCGAGACGTCGAGGAAGGCCTCGTCGATCGAGATCGGCTCGACCAGCGGCGTCACCGAGGAGAACACCGAGAAGACCGCGCGGCTGGCGCCGGAGTACGCCTCCATGCGGGGCGGGACCACGACCGCGTCGGGACACAGGGCTCGGGCCATGCGCCCGCCCATCGCCGTCCGCACCCCGCGGGCCTTGGCCTCGTAGCTGCAGGCGAGCACGACCCCGCCCCCGACGATCACCGGCCGTCCGCGCAGCGCCGGGTCGTCGCGCTGCTCCACGGAGGCGTAGAAGGCGTCGAGATCCGCATGGAGGATCGTCGGCTCGCCGGACACGTCACCACGGTGGCACGGCTCCACGACGGTCGCCTCCGGCCGAAAAATCATGCTCGTCCCTCTTGCACAAAGCTTCAGATCCAGATACAAGTATGTGCGTCGAGACCATCAAGGATGCAGTACGGCGAGGGAAGGAGATGACCGATCGTGCTGCTGAACTACGACCCCTTCGACACCTTCCGGGCGCTCGAGCGCCTCACCGGTACCGCCCGCCAGCAGGCCGCGAGCGGCATGCCGATGGACGTGTACCGGGCCGGTGACCACTTCGTGGCCTCGTTCGACCTCCCCGGCGTCGACCCCGGGTCGATCGACGTTGCGGTCGAGGGCAACGCGCTCACGGTCACCGCCGCGCGCACCGCGCCGAGCAGCGACGGCGACTACCTCGTCGCCGAGCGCCCACGCGGTCGCTACAGCCGCCAGCTCATGCTCGGCCGCGACCTCGACACCGACCGGCTGCACGCCTCGTACACCGACGGGGTGCTGACGCTGACCATCCCGGTCGCCGAGAAGGCCAAGCCGCGCCGCATCGAGATCCAGCACACCGGCGGCACGACCAGTATCGAGGGTGCCCCGTCCGAGGCCGAGCACGCCGAGCACCAGAAGGAGGCCCCCGCGTCCTGATCACCCGGTCCCCGTCCCCAGCCGCGAGCACCCGCCGGGGCATCCCGGCGGGTGCTCGCGCACGTCACCACCCGGCCATACCCGGAGCGAGGAGGGCCCCATGGGCGTCGAGCGTCTCGACGACCACGACTACCCGGCCCTGACCATCGGGCAGGCGGCCGACCTCATCGGCGTCGCGCCGGCGTTCCTGCGCAGCCTCGACTCCGCCGACCTGCTGCACCCGCACCGCTCCGACGGGGGCCAGCGCCGGTACTCGCGGCGCCAGGTCGAGTTCGCCGCGCGGGTCCGCGAGCTCGCCGACGAGGGCCACACGATCGCCGGCGCCGCCTCGATCCTGACGCTGCGCGGCGACCTGGCCGACGCGCAGCGCGACCTCGAGGCCGCCCGGGCCGAACGCGACGAGGCCCGCGCCGAGCGCGACGAGGCACGCGCGGACCTCGCCCGCGCCCACGACGACCTCGACCGCCTGCGCGGCGCCTGACCTCCGGGGTCCGGGCAGACTGATCGCGTGAGCACCCCGGCGGCGCGCGCCCGCGCCGAGCTCGCCGCGCGGGAGGGTCTGGTCGCCTCCCTGCTGCGCGAGCTCGACCCGCCGGTCACCCGCGACCACGACGTCCTGACGGTGCCGGTGCCCGCGGGGACGCTCGCGCTGCCGCTGCGGTACTGGTCGCCGACCGGGCACCACCGTCTGGCCGGGGCGGCGACGCTCGACGACGGGTCGGGCCCGCGCGCCCTGTCCCACGACGAGGTGGTCATCACCGTGCTGGAGGCCGTCGGCGAGGGCGAGCCGGTCGACCACCTCGCCGCACTCGTCGCCGACAGCGTCGCCCGCACCGCCCGCTACCTCGACGCTCCCCGCCACGCCACCGGGGACCCGACCCGCGACGCCGAGCAGTCGCTGCGCCTCGGCCACCCGTTCCACCCCACGCCCAAGAGCGCCGAGGGACTCGGCGACGACGACCTCGCCGTCTGGGCGCCCGAGCTCGGTGCCACGTTCGTGCTGCACCACCTCACCCTGCACCCCGACGTCGTGCTCACGGGGGGCGAACCGGGTCCCAGCCCGCCGGCCGTCGCCGCGCGGGTGCCCGCGGGTTGGGCGGCCGTGCCCGTGCACCCGTACCAGGCACGCGTGCTCGCCCGTGACCCGACGTTGGCGCTGCTCGAGGCCGAGGGCAGCGCCCGGTGGCTCGGGGCCCTCGGCGACCCCGTCTGGCCGACGTCGTCGGTACGCACGGTCGTCGAGCCCGCGTCCGGGGCGCAGTGGAAGCTGCCGCTGCGGGCGCGCCTGACCCACTTCGTGCGGACGACCCCGCCGGAGCAGGCGCGGCGCGCCATCGACGCCGCCACGGTCGTCGCCGGGCTCGGTCCGCTGCCCGCGGGCTTCGGCGTCGTCACCGACACCGGGTTCCGCACCCTCGACCCCGCCGTCGGCGGCGAGCGCCTGGCCGCCGACCTGACCGTGATCACCCGCGCGCCGTTCCCCGCCGGCGGGCCGCGGGTCCTCGCGGCCGTGCTCGAGGACGGCCCCGGCGGGGAGGAGCCGCCGCTGGTCACCGCCGTGCGCGCCGCGGGCGACGTGCACGCCTGGCTCCGGGGGTGGCTCGGGGTCTCGCTGGTGCCGCTCCTGCACCTCTACGGCGCCGCCGGCATCGGCTTCGAGGCCCACCCGCAGAACACCCTGGTCGTGACCGACGCCGACGGGTGGCCGGCGGCCTGCCACGTCCGCGACCTCGAGGGCGCCCACGTCCGGTCCGACCGCCTCCCGCCCGGCGTCGACCCCGCGTCCCCGCTGGTCTACCGGCCCGAGGAGGCGTGGCGCCGGCTGCGCTACCACGCCGTGGTCAACCACCTGGGCCTGCTCGTCGCGGTCCTCGGGCGGCACACGGTCGGCGAGGACGCGCTGTGGGGCACGGTCGCCGCGGTGCTCGCCGAGACCGCCGAGCGCGACGCCGCCGCCGCGCCCTGGGCGACGGACCTGCTGTGCCGCCCGACCCTGCCCGCCAAGGCGCACCTGCGCAGCTGGTCCGCCGGCCGCGGCGAGGACCCGCTCTACGTGGAGATCGCCAACCCGATCGCCCGGGGCAGGATGCACCCATGAGCTTCACCCACGTGGTCACGTTCGCCTGGGCACAGGACAGCGACGCCGCCCGGGACCCCGCCGTCGTGGACGGCATCGCCGCCGCGCTGCGGGCGTTCGTCGACGAGGCCGACCTGGCGGGCCTGCGGTCGTGGACCTGCGGGCGCGACGCCGGTCTCGCGACGGGCAACGCCGACTTCGCGGTGGTCGCGGTGTTCGACGACGTCGACGCCTACACCGCCTACCGCGACCACCCCGAGCACCGGCGGATCATCGACGAGCAGATCGCCCACCGCGTCGGGGGGCGCAGCGCCGTGCAGTTCGCGGGGTAGCCGTGCGGTTCCTGTTTCAGCACCTGCCCGTTGCGCGGTCACATGGGTGCGGCGGTGGTCGACGACCTCGCCGGTTGACCGAACGCGCACCGGTCCCGCCGCGCGCCCCGTGCGGAGCAGAATCCTGACCGAACGTCACTCTTCTGCACCAGTGAGCCGGGGCACGCCGCACCTACAGTGACACGGGTCTCCCATTCCGCCCTGTCCCCGAGGCCGCCGTGACGAGCCACCTGACGCCCGCCAGCCCCACCCACCTGGCCCCCTCGTACGCCACGCCGGCCTGGCTGCTGCGCGGGCGGGCGGGCGTTCCGGGGGTGCTCAGCCTGTACGCGGGGCGGCTGCGCCTGGTGACCGCCGGGGGCGTGGTGTTCGACGCCCCGCTCGGCGCGGTCGAGCGCCTCGCGTTCCCCTGGTACGAGGGGTCGGCGGGGCTGCGCGTGACGGTCGGCGGGCGCCGCCACCGCGTCTCGCTGACCCGTCCGCGCGGCGCCGCGTTCCCGACCGACCGCCTGCTCGGCGGCGGCGAGCCGGGCACGGGCGACAAGACGGGGTCGGTCGCCGTGCAGTCGGTGCTCGACGGCCGCGGCGCCGGCCGGGTCTGGCGGACGCTCCTGGGCGTCTGACCCGTGTTCGACTGACTGGCGCGTCAGGAGCACCTAGTGTCGCGCGTCGTTAGTTGATTCACGTTCGTGCAGATGAGATCTTGGTTGCATGACCTCTTCGGGGTTGGTGATCAGCGACGAAGATCGAG
>NZ_QEKW01000034.1 GCF_003096675.1 Actinomycetospora cinnamomea
GAACTCCGGCGGGTGAGGTGCGGGCACGAACGACATCCTCCCTGGCGGACCGGGTCCACCTCAGCTGACGTGTCCGGTACCAGGGGCCAACCTCAATAAGCCCAGCTTCGCGGGCTGCACGCCGCAAGGCAACCACCAACGGTGTACAGACCGAGAGAGTCGTGTGGCCCGAAGGGCCTAAGACTGGTCCGCACGGGACTTCAGAGACACCACCGAGCTGACGTGGTGGCCGACCTTTGCGTCCGCGTCCACAATCTCGGCACGATCGACGGTACCGGCTTGCTCGCGACGACGAGCGGGCGGCTGACCCCAGATCGTGCACCGCCTGGCGTGCGCACCCGGGACTCGTCGCGCGAGGGAACTGTGGGCCCGCTTCCCGCGTCGGCCGTGTCCAACGGGCCCACCGAGGCGATCAATATGCTGACCAGAAGATCAAGCGAGCTGGCCTAGCCGATCCCATACCCGGGGCGGAGCAGCAACTGCGCGCCGACGATGAGGGCGACGATCGCCACGACGACCCACAGGAGACGCCACACCACGCCGGGGATCAGGGTCAGTCGCGGAAGGGGTTCGGTGGACCCCTTGGCAGCGGGGATGCTAAAGGTCTGGACGGTCCCGGCGATGAGAAGGAACCACACCACGAAGACCGCAGCGAACGCCTGCTGCTCCGCGCTGCCGTTGAGCAGGACGGCGCCGAGGCCCAGGACCACGAGCAGCGGGATCGTGAAGGCCAGAGCGTTCCGCGCCAAGAGCAGGGCGGGGATCGAAAGGAACGTCACGGCGAGGAGGACGGCCCACGGGTTCCCTGCGGCGATCAGCGCCGCGCCCGCCAGCCCGAGCAGCGGCGGGGCGAGGTACCGGGCGAGCGCCGCGAGCACCAACGGCGCCCACCCGCGGCCGCCGCGTACCTCGTTCCCCACTACGGCAGGGACCTCGTACAGCCAGAAGCCTTCGATCCGCTGAGCAAGGCCGACGAACACGAGCAGCGGCCCGCCCGCCGCGGCGTAGACGTAGAAGTACCGCGCGATGTACGTCGAGAAGGCCACGAACAAGAGCGCGAGGAACCCGGCCCCGAACGCGCTCCCACGATCGAGACGTTATTGACCCCCAGGCCTACCCCCCACACGGGTTGAATCCGAGCACAGCCCGCGCTCGCATCACCGGAACGACGCGCCGTACAAACCCGAGCGGCGACACGGTCCTGAGTGCGGCGCGTGGTGGCGCGCACGCAAGGGGCCGCGACTACTACCCCTCGTCGATGACCCGCCGGACCTCACATCGGTGCGCTGAGGTACCCGCCGTCTGGTCGCCCCCTCAGTGGCCGGTGTTGCCGGGCTGCTGCTTAGCAGCGGAAGGTTCCTGTCCGCTGCTCTGCACGCTGCCTCTGCTGCCGAAGTAGTTGGGTATCAGAACGACACGGGCGTCCGGTGAGGCGTCGCCGGGGCCCTCGCCACCGGTCGCGGTCCCGCCCTGCGGGACGACGGTGGGGGCCGAAGGTTGTCTGACGCCGCATGTCTTGACGAAGTCGACCTCGGACGGGCGCCCGTTCCGCTCGCACACGTAGAGCTGGACCGGGGCCGGCGATCCCCGCGGACCTACCCCTCGACATGGGGGTGAAGATGGACGACGGCGGCGGCCCGGCGCGACGGCGGGGGGCGGGTATGCGGGCGACGTAGACCAGCTGTGCGGGGACGGGAGCCCGATCCTCGTCACCCGGCGCGCGGAAGCGCCGGTCTCGTGGCCGCAGCACGCATGCCCTCGGCCTGCGGGAGGTCGACGAGCGCGCCCACTGCAGCGAGTCCAGCTTCGCAGGTCCAATACGTAGTTTGCCGTACTGACCGCGTCGGGGGACGCGGTGGACGCTGGCCGCTATGACGACCACACAAAGCACGAACGTTGCCACCGTCCGGGGCGCCTACAGCGCCTTCAACAGCGGCGACATCCCGACCGTCCTCGCGGTGATGCAGCCCGACATCGAGTGGATCGAGGGGGCCGGGCCTTATCAGGGCCGCTACGTCGGACCCCAGGCAATCGTGGACAACGTGTTCGCTCCGGTTCCCGAGGACTGGAGCGAGTTCACGGTGACCCCTGACGAATTCCTCGAGGCCGGAGATGTGATCGTCGTGCTCGGATGGTTCGCTGGGACCGCCCGAAGAAGCGGCGCGTCGTTCCGGTCCCGGTTCGCCCACGTGATCCGCATGCGTGACGGGCTGGAGGCGTCGTTCGAGGACATCTCCGACGCCCACGTTGTCCACGTCGCGCTCGGCCGTTGACTAAGGGGTGGTCGGAAACGCGAGTGTCTCCCGCGCGGCCGATGAGCCGCAGAACTCGGCGCTCGGCGGCGGCCCCCCGAGCCGCCTGAACTCGGCGAACGTTCATGGTCAACGCACTAGCCTGATCAGAAGCCTGTCCGCCCGTTCGAGCGTGACGTCGGTCGATTAGCCATCGAGGGGGGTCAGTGGCTGCGGTGGTAGGCGTCGGCGACCTCGCGAGCGATGCGACCCCGATCGCTGACGGTCATGCCCTGCTTGCGGGCCCATTCCCGGATCGCCTGGTTCTGCTCCCGGTCCACCGACGCGCGCGCACCTGCGCCGTTGCGACGGTCGCCACCCGTCGCCGAGCGGCCTCCCGACGAGCTGCCGGTGCTGGCGCGGCGGCGCCCGCCGGTGCGGCGGGCGTGCTCGACGTAGTCCCGCAGGGCGTCGCGCAGGGTGGCCGCATGCTGCGCGGACAGGTCGATCTCGTAGGTCACGCCGTCGAGCCCGAACTCGACGGTCTCATCGGCGGGGCTCTGGTCGAGGTCGTCGAGGAGGGTGACCACAGTCCGTTGTGCCACGGGTTCGCGCCTTTCGCTACGGGTGCTGCCGGGAAAGCCCCCTCGTCGCGTAGCTGGTGACGCCAATCCCGAAGAAGGCGATGATACCCACGGGCTTGACGATCTCGCTTGGCATTCCGCCCGACCGTGGCTTCGAGCACCCTCCGCCGATGTCGTTGCGCGCGAAGCGTTACGGTCGGCTACGCCGAGCTGGACCGGAATCGCTATGATCACCGCTCGGTGTCGTGGGCCTCGCGGGGGATGCGGCCCCGATCGCTGACGGTCATGCCCTGCTTCCGAGCCCACTCCCGAATTGCCTGGTTCTGCTCCCGGTCCACCGACGCGCGGCTGCTCGTGCCGTTGCTGCGGTCACCATCCGGGGGTCAACGGACGCCGCGACAGCTCCATAGGCTGGCGCGCTTGCTTCGGCCTGGAGCGAGTTCTCGGCGGAGTTCCACGGAGCGACCACCAGCACGATCACCTACCGGGACGCCGCGATCACCGGTGGGCACGCCCGCCCCGGCTGACCACCCGCGACCACCGCTGCCCCTGCGACCCACGACCCTCCGACCGGCTCGTGGACCCGGCGCCCCGCCCGAGAGCGGTCACGCTGTCGTACCCACCAGCCACCGTCGGCGTCATCACCGGCCATCGAGCCGCGCAACGATCACTAATGCCAAGATCACGAAAAAGATCCCGGGCTAAACACTTGCCCCATTCGCACCACTGCATCCGGCCGGGTCTTACGCCTATGGACGGCTGCGTCTCACACTAAGCCCATTGGCCTACATCGCAGGTCGTCCGCCATCCATAGCGTGAATATTCCCATGGCCTACTTGTCGGAGCTGCCCCCCGGACTCATAGTGGACGAGAATTGGCGGAGGACCCGCCTCTCAAGCGGAGCGACAACCTCCAGGGAGATGCGGGCTCGGTGTGGGGGGAAATATGTCCTTCTTGCGAAACCCAAACTTCGAAACGGGGGATGCCCCATGGAAGAAGATCAACGCGGCAGGCGCTGTGAGTTGGGGGACTGCGGCTGACCCCAGAGCTCTCTCGGGCTCGAGAGTCGGGGCGATGAGCACGACTCTTCAGGCAGGTTCTGTGGGTCAGGACGTCAGCGGCGTCAATGCGCCGAGCGTGTCGTGCTTTGCCTTCGTACGATCGACTAGCCCTCAGCCGATACAGGGACGGCTTGGCATCTGGAATCTAGGTACGAATGCGTCGTCCGCCACGAATTTCACGGCAAGTGACGAGAATTCGTGGGAACTTGTTGTGAACACGCTCGATCTTGGGGGCGCGCAGTCAACGACTATCCGCGTCGAGCTCTATGTGATCACGGTCAATGCGACGCTGCTTCTCGACTGTGTGAACGCCTATTGAGGCCGCCCGACCCTAATGGGGCCGCACCTGGTGGGCCGGTGATTGGCTGGGTGTCCGAGCCGCCGGCGAGGTGAGCACTGCTGGACCCAGGTCTGTGAGATGTACGCTTAGATCGTGCCCCTCGTCGGTCGGTGAGGAGTTCGTAGGGCTGGTGGGATGTCGTGCCCGGCGCTGCCGCTGCGAGCACTGATCCATGAGGTCGCACCCGTTCTCCTCCAAGGCTCGCCCATCGGTCGAGGAGACGGAGAGGCTGGTGCTGTTCGTCGGAGATGACTGGGCTGAGGACCATCACGACGTCGAGATCGTCGACGAAACCGGCCGGCGTCTGGGGCGACGCCGGTTCGAGGAGGGCGCGGCCGGCCTGGCGGGTCTGCACGCGCTGATCGCTGATCACCTCGACCCCGAGGCCGGGGCCGACCAGGTGCTGGTGGGGATCGAGACTGACCGCGGGCCGTGGGTGCAGGCTCTGCTCGCCGCCGGGTATGTGGTCTATGCGGTGAACCCGCTGCAGGCCTCGCGGTATTGGGAACGCCACGGGGTGTCCGGGGCCGATCGTCGAGACACTGCGCGCCGAGCAGCTCGAGGCCCACCCCGGTGTGGTCGAGGCCTACGCCGCATCGGTGCGGGCGCTGGTCGCGGTGATCGGTGAGCTCGCCCGCCAGTGCGAGGTGCTGCAAGGCGAGGTGGAGGCGGGTTTTGGCCGGCACCCGGACGCTGAGATCTACCTGTCCCAGCCCGGGCTGGGCCACGTGCTCGGCGCCCGGGTGCTCGCCGAGTTCGGGGACGACCCGCAGCGCTACGCCGACGCTCGGGCCCGCAAGAACTACTCCGGGATGGCGCCGGTGACCCGCGCCTCGGGCAAGACCCGGGTCGTGCTGGCCCGCCACGCCCGCAATCGGCGTCTCGCCGACGCGCTCTACCAGCAGGCCTTCGCCGCGCTGACCCGCTCACCCGGCGCGCGGGCCTACTACGACGCCCACCGCGCCCGCGGCAACACCCACCACCAAGCCCTCCGAGCCCTCGGCAACCGGCTCGTCGGCATCCTTCACGGCTGCCTGCGCCACCAACGTCGCTACGACGAGACCACGGCCTGGCCACCTGCCGCCGACACCACCGCGGCGACCGCAGCTTGACCTCCTCGGACCGTGGGATGTCTAAGCGGGGCGCGGAACACGCTGCGCTGGCGAGGCGGCTCGCCGCGAGCTGGACCTGATCTTGTGGCAGCAGGCGCGGCGCGAGGTCGAGCGCTGCTCCAGGCGCTGCTCCAGGTCGACCCAGACTCCGAACCGGTCAACGAGTACGACGACGAGCAAACCGCCCGCCGCATGCGGGCCGGTTCGGGCCTCGGCAAGTATGGGGCCCCGCTAAAGATGGTGACCGCGAGCAGGAGTAGGCAGCTTTACGGCTACTCTCGCGCCACTACGTCGCAGGGCCAGGTACGTGCGCACCAGTCGGACCATGCCCGCCACCGTGCCCCACCCGGGGGTAGGTATAGGAACGCCGCCTCGACCGGTGACCAAGAGGGGACCCGGTGGAGGACGAGCCCAAGGGCGGTGGCACTCTGTGGGCTTCGGGCCGTGCCAGCAGTGGTGGCCGCAGCAAGGCCGCGTCCACCGGGGGAGGGCAAGGTAATGGGTGGGATCGGCCTGACAATTGTCGCCCTTGGCATGCTCTTGGCCTTTTGGGCGGCGCTGTCCGAGCAAGGCGGGCTGCGCGTGCTTCGCCGTAGTTCTCATCGTGGGCGGCTTCGCGCTTGTGCTTGCGGGCTAGCCCCGCAGCCGCGCCCTGCTACTCGCGGTCGACCCGACCCGGCGCCAGCTCGGGGTGAACAGCTCGCGGCAGCTTGATCGACCAGCCCATCCCACTTCGCCGGACCGACCTCCTCGCCGCGGTGGGTGCGAATCTTCGCGTTTCGGGCGTTGCGCAGCACGTGGCGGACGGAGTCCGGCCGCCAGGAGGAGCGGGCCAGGCGCTGAGGCCTCCGCGAGCGAGAAGACCCATCATCAACCCCCACGAGTACGCAGTGTGGTCTATCGAGGGTGCTGCTCGAGGAACTGTTCGACGAGCGCGTCCAGGCGGCGCTCGGTCTGCTCCTGGTCGTCGCCCATCGTCTCGTCGTTCCAAGTGGTGTCGGTGGCGAGCACGCGCGGCTGCGCAGAGCCCCGTCCTAAGCCTCCGCTGGCGGAGATTGCGGCTCGCGCTGCCATCGCGGCGCGGGTGCTTCATACGCCAGCGGAGGCCGCCCGAACCTGAGATTGGCCCACAGAAGGTCGCGGCGGGTCACCTCGTCCACCGGCAGACCCAGGAGCTCCGCAGCCACCTCGCGCCGCGCCTGCCGCCACAAAATCACGTCCAACTCGTGGCGAGCGTTCTCTCGGGCGCACATCACGTTCGTGCGGGCTTGCATGGTCCGCCGATCGGCGGCGGCGCGGACCTGGGGCGCGGCCCCGCCATGTACGCGGCACACTTTGCCGCCAACAATCGCGTATGATCGACACGGCAGCCCGTTGCTGCGCCGGGCGGTGCAGCGGCGGGCTTGGCGCACTCGAGCCATGCGCTAAGTATAGATCCAAAGTGCCCATTCCATGGGTCAACCAGCGCGGGACAGTTCCATGGGTCGGGGTCGCGGCTGCGCAGAGCCCCGTCGATGACGGCACCACCACCCGTGGGAGCGCTCCCGGGCATTTGGTGGAAGGTGACCATCTGCGCGACGAGCGCCCGCACGAGTCCCCGGCGCGTCGCGGCGTCGGCCCCGGTGACGGCGACCGAGGCGAAGGCGCGCAGCGACACCGCGGTGGGCAGGTCCGGCACGATCGAGTGGGTGCGCACGAAGCGGCGCAGCGCCACCGCCGACTCTTGGGGCGGCCGAGTTATCCATTCGGAGGTACTTCTCCGTCTGCGCCCCTGCCATGCGCGCCATTGTTGGTCCCTGTGAGTGGACACGTTGGCCAGGTGCAACCCGTACGGTGGCTAGTAGTGCTTACGTCTTGGAGCCAGGCTAGACGGGGCTAGATCGGTGCGCCGATGGGGGGTGCCGCACCATGCGTCTCGTTAGCCGGGGTGCCGCGACCACGACGGGCTTGGCGGTCACGGGCGCGGCCCTGCTTGTCGGCTGCGCTTTCCCCGTCAGCACGCCGCCGCCGTCACCTCCAAACGTTGTTGTCGTTCCCGCACCCGCTCAGCCGCCGGCATCGGCGCAGACTCAATACGTCCCGTACCCGCACTACACGGTGACTTACGCGCCCCCGCCCACCTACTACCCGCCCTCTTACTACTCCGCGGATGCAGATTTCCTGTCACGCCTTGAGGCGCGAGACATCGTCACCCCGAGCGAAGGCACACGGATCGCCGGTGGCCGGCAAGTCTGTTCCAACATCAGCGCCGGGTCAAGCATCACTCCCGAGGCAAACAAGCTCATGGACGAGCCCTACGACTACAGCGCGGCACTCGCGGGGTACTTCGCCGGTGAAGCAATAAAGGTGTACTGCCCGCAGTACGCCTATCAGCTTAGTGGATAGAATACTCTCGGCAACTTTGCTCGCGTGTAATGAGCCCACGTCCTCGCCCTGCTGCCCGAGCGGCCGTCGAGGCGGGCCCCCGGTTCGGGGTGTAGCGAGCATTCTCCCGGGCACAGATCACATTCGTCCGGGCCTGCTGGACCCGCCGGTCGGCGTCGGCCCGGACCTGAGGCGCGGGCCCGCCATGTACCCGGCACACCTTCCCGCCGACAATCGCGTATCATCGACACGGCGACCCGTGCTGCGTCGGGCGGTGCAACGGCGGGCTTGGCGCACTCGAGCCATGCGCTTAGTATAGATCCAAAGTGCCGATTCCATGGCTCAACTAGCGCGGGACACTTCCATGGGTCGGACCAGTCCTCTGTCGGTGCTTCGGTCCTTCGTGGCGGGCGTTCTCCCGGGCGCAGATCACGTTCGTGCGCCGCCGTGCAACACGACCTCGCCAGCCGGAGCTGTACTCGACGGCACAGCGACGCGATCGACAGCCCAATCACGGGGCGACGTCCTCCCTTGCGGACTACAGGTAGCCCGTAGAAGGTGACTGTTCCGCCTTCTCGGCGGGCTGAGGTGGTGATGGCGGTTGCGGTGGCTCGCCAGCCTGCTGCTTCTTCCTTCTCCGTCTAACGGAAGCCCACACGGCTCCGATACCGCCCAGGATAACGGGCACGGTAATGCCGGTCGCTGTCCATGCTGGTGAGCCGAGCAGGTTGATTACGGTGTATCCCCAATCGCGTTCAACCCGGATGGGCCGATGCACGTAGCGTATGGCGTCCACCTCGTCACTTCCGACGTAAGACCTCACCGTCAGGGTTAGCGTCCTCATGCCAGGCTTCGTAGCCCGGACGTCCCAAACCCACTCGGGAACATCGCCGCGAAGAGATGGACGTGCGCTGTCCTCCCCACCTAGAAGCGTGGTCTCGAATCCATCTCCTGAAAGTTGCGCTCGGAGGGTCATCCCAATCTTGATCGGCTGCTCCTGCGGCGCGGGCTGGCTGGAGGGGAAGGCGTTCAGCGCGGCGAGCCGCTCCTCAATTCCAGACGCACGGACCTCGATCCGTTGTGTTTGGCCCTGCCGCACAGGATCCGGCGCGTTGTAGATGACCGTCCCCTCGCGCAATGCTGCTCGCCGAGCCTCTGCCTGCTCAAGCTGAGCGCGCACCTCGTCTGCCGCTTGCGGCGGTGGCGCTGGCGCTGGCACTGCTGCCGGTGCCACGGCGTCGACGTCGTGGTCGTATTGGGGTGGACCTTGGGCGCCGACCGGCGCTAGTACCTGACCAGGTGGCGGTGCAGGGCGGGCGTTGCCCAATACGACGACGACCACGCTGATGACCATCAGGACGGCGATCACCGCAGCTAGGGTGACAATGCGTGCACGGTTGCTGACTCTGTGCTTTTCTGCCATGTCCTCACCACCTGCGAAGGCGCTCAGTGTGGACTCTTCGTGGCGAAGAGCTGAATAGGAAGGAGGGGACGCCGCTCAGGTGGACTAGCGGAGGATGCCTCGCCTCCCGCACACCGCGTCCGTCAGGCGATCAAGCGGCACGCAGCGAATCGGTCTCCGGTCAGTTGACAAGCACCGGTTCGGCTGGGCGCCACGTCTCTATCAGCCGGTACCGCTCGTGCCGGGGTCACGTGGCGATGATCACCAACACCAAGATCATGGGAGGTCGAGGCGAGGTTGGTTCCGCGTTGAGTAAGGTGAGCTTCCCTTTCCGTAGTGCCCGCGGGGAGCGGCTTTCGTCTTCCAGGAGCTCGTGTCGAACGCAGCCCGGTGAAAGCCCCGGCTTAGCAGCGCGGCGGGGGGGGGGGGAGCCATCGAGGAAGGACAGGCCGATGTCGGAGACGAAATTCCTCGGATGCGGTTCCAGCAGCTCGTACCAGGTGTCGTCGGCGACCGTCACCGCACAACGGACCTGTACGTTCGTTCCGTGTTGTAGCAGGGCGACCTGGGGTCGACGTGTCGACGCCTCGGGCCGCACGCGCAGCACGTCGACTGTCACCCTGGCCGGATAGCTCGCGATACCGGCGATCGCTTCGCCTCGAAAGAGCCGACCGGTTACGACGGCCGGAGCGAAGATCAGGCTCTGGCGCGGCGTGCGGTTCAAAACAGTCGAGGACATCGCCCGTGAGCGCGAGCAGGAACGTGGCCTTCATGCCGTTTCGGGTGACTCGTGAGGTGGCTCGGCGACCAGGGGGACGGAAGGGACGACACCCACCCATGTCGCTGCGTAACCCGCGCGCGCCCAGCCGCAGAACAACCGAGCTCCACCGTCGTAACGCATCGTCAGCGGTGGGGGGCGTCCCTTCCGTCCCCCTCAGCGCCTTCGGATGTCATTCCTGCCGGAGCCAAAGGTGCTCGGCGACCGCTGGGGCCGGCCGTTACGCGTACCCCTGCTGGGGGCTCGGCAAGCCCGCCACAATCATCATCGGCGGCAGCATGGCGGGCGAGCGATGCCTCTCCGTTCGGTCTACCTCGCACGAGGTGGCTCTCGGCATTCGTGTGGTTGATTGAACGGGCCGCCTTGAGGCGCGCGGTCACGTTGGGGGTCAAGCGCTTGAGCCCGTAGCGGTTGAGGACTTCGCGAAAGAGCTGTTGTTCGTCCTCGAGGCCGTCCTGCTGCACGCGATAGATGAGGTGGGCTAGTTCCCGGGGTGGGATGTCGTCAAAGGAGCGCGGACCGAGCTCGCGGGGGATCGCGACGGGCTGGCTCGGTAGCCGGAGCGTCCGCTGCTGAGCTGACTCGTCGAGGGGATTGTCTTGCACGAGTTGGCCTCGGCGCACGGCACTCTTCACGACAGTTGCGAGATCCTTGGCGATTTGTGGCCCGACACGTCGGCCGCCGGCGGCTCGAACGTAGACGGCGAAGGCTCGATCGGTGAGGACCGGGCCCTCGACCTCGACGATACGCAGTAGGCCGTCGGTCAGCTCGGCTCGAGTGGCTGCGGCGGGTGGGGTGGCGTGGCCGGTGAACGCTTTGTAGGGCGCTAATCCGTTCTCCGCCGGGTCGAAGTCGATGGTGGTGGGCTCGTGCGCGACCGCGCTGGAGGGCTCCTGTGAGGTCTTCTCACGAAGTGGCTCGGGTCCTGGCGCTGGTGCGTCCGTCGGAGGGTTGTTCGGCTGTGCGCCGCTGTGCTCCGGCTCCGGTGCCACCGGGCTGTCGTGCCCCGCTGTTGGTGGTGCGTTGCCGGCGACCGGGACGACGTCGTCAATTTGAGCGGCGCTGTCGGGCTGTTGCGTTGACGGGTGGATGTTGAGCTCGGCGAGGCTGTCCCACAGATCGCTCAGCGCGTGTGCTGGGTCGACGTAGAATGCGGACTCGCGAATGCGGAAGAAGTGCCAGCCGCATCGTTCGAGTTCGCGTTGGCGGGCCATGTCACGCTGGTAGGCCTCGGGGCCGTGCCAGGTGTCGCCGTCGCACTCGATGGCTAGTCGGGCGGCGCCGCCGACGACCACGAGGTCGAGGCGGTAGCCCAGCGCGGGGTATTGGGGGATGACGGTGTAGCCGCGGTCGACCAGCTTGTTGAACACGCGCTGTTCGAACAGGGAGTCGAACGGCGTCACGCGTTCGTCGTCGGGCACGGCGCCGGCGGGGACGCCATCGACAGGGTTGGTGCTGCGGTGCTGGATGCCGTGGCAGTAGTCCAGCAGGTGGAAGCGCATGTCCTCGGTGTTGGTGAGGTCGTTGAGGCTCACCGAGTGGAAGACCCACATTTGGTCTCTGGCGCGGGAGGCGGCGACGTTGTAGCGCTGGACGTAGCTCTCGCGGGTCAGTGCGGTGAGCCGGCGGCCAGGCTCGGGGGCGGCCACCATGGATAGGAACATGACGTCGCGTTCCGAGCCTTGGAAGTCTGCGGCGTCCCCGACGCGCAGGTCGCGCTGGGCCCAGGTGTCGCCTGGGATCCGGTCGAGGAGCGTTTTCTCGATGGCCTTGGCTTGCGCGGAGCCGAGCAGGGAGATTGCCCCGATGGTGAGTCCGTCGTAGCGGGAGTCAGCCAGGCAGGCTTCGATCTGCTCGACGACGGCGTCGACCTCGACCGGGTTGATCTTGTTGGTCGTGCCGCGGGTGTAGCCGTCGGGTAGGAAGACGGTCTTGATGGGGTCGAGTCGGTCGGCGCCGTATTGGCGGACTGAGACCAGGCGGATGTTGTTGGGTTCGTAGGCGATGCGGTTGGAGAAACCAATGATTTCCGGAACGCAGCGGCGGTGCTCGGTGAGGGTGAGTGTTCCGCCGTAGCGCATCTTGGCTTCGTCGAACAGGCTGCGTTGGGGGTCTTGCCAGGTGGCCCGGTAGGGGTCGTCGTAGAGGTATTGGTCGGCCAGGTGGCGAAGTTGCTGCTGGTCGACGCCCACCGCCGACGGTGAGACCTGCTTGTCGTCCCCGATCACGAGGATGCGCGGGGCGAGGTATTGCAGGAACGTGGCCTCCAGGCCGGCTTGGGAGGCCTCGTCGACGATGACGACGTCGAACATGTCGCGGCTGATCCGTAGCTGGTCGGCGACCCGGTAGAGCGGGAGGATCCAGACCGGCACCGCGGCGCGACACCGGTCCATCGCCTCGCGGATTTCCGCGCGTCGCTGCGCCTGGTAGGTACCGGTGCCTTTGCCGAGGCGCCGCACGAGGTAGGCGTATTGCTGGAGGCTGGCTCGGGCGCCGCGGGAAAGTCGCTGCGGATGCACCGCGTGGCTCCACGCCCGGGTCGCGGCGAGCTCTTCGACCTGGGCACGGATGTCGGTCTCGATGTCCGACACCCGCGCCTGCAGCGCGTTGACGTCCTGCCGCTCCTGGTTGGTGAGCCAGCCGCGGGCGGTGGCCCAGCGCCAGGCGCTTGAGAATCGCGAGAGCCGCTCCGGCCAGGCAGGGTCGTTGAGGCTGCCGGTGATCGCTGCGTGCAGGGTGGGTGCGTGTTCGCGGAGGCGCTGATCGAGGCCGTCGCGGCGGCCCACCTGGTGGCGGACGTCGTGGAGGCGCTGCAGCCGTCGGTAGGCGGCGGCGTACCCGACGCGGTCCCGAGCCTCGACGGCTTGGCGGCCCGCGGTGACACAGGCCGGTGCCTGGTCGGGCTGCTCGGCGAGGTAAGTGTCGAACTGGCGCTCGAGCTCCTCGAGGGGCCGTGAGGTGGTGGCGAGGGTGTCAGCCGCGGTGACCGCGTCCACCAGGTGCACGTAGGTGCGGGGCAGGCTCGGGTCGCGCCAGTCGGGGCGGGGCAGCCCGCGCTCGAGGTGCTGGCGCTCCTCCTGACGATAGGCGTGGCCAAGATTCAGGATCCGTGCCAGCAGGTGGCGCTCGTTCTGGTGCCACTGCAGCTGCTCATGCAGGGTGTCCTCCGGCGGGATGTCGGTGCCGGCGGGCCACGCGCGGTCCAGGGCGGCCAGCGTGCGGGTGGCGCGCACCCAGGCCAGGAACGCCTCGAGCTGCTCGGGGCGCGTCGGCGCTAAACCGTCGACCCGAGCCCGCTCGAACAGGACCGCCGCCTGCTTGACCGGTCGCGGCGCGAAGGCACCCGATCGAGGGTCGCCCGCAGGCCCTAGCTTGATCCGGCCCCCGCCAGCGAGGTGGGCCTGCAACGCCTCGGCCAGCGGGACCAGCGCGTCCACGTCCCCGTCGGTGACCCGCACGTCGGTGATCGATCCGAGCGCAGCCACCGGGGGCTCCGCGGCCGCGATGAGATCGTTGAGCTGCTGGAAGCGGGCGTGCCAAGGTCCGCCGCGGCCGTGGCGCACGTCGTTCAGTGCCGCCGCCGTCCAAGGCTCCCCGCGGTGGTCCAGCGCGTCGGCTTCGCTGGCCAACCACGCCATCCGCGACCGCAGGGCCTGCCGCTCGCCGGGAGCCAGGCGACCCAGCCCTGCCCAGGCCGGGTGCGCCCGTAGCGGCGCGAACTGGTCGACCTGAGTAGCGGCGGAGGCTTCGGCGTCCACCATGGTCGCGAACTGGCCCGGTTCGGGCAGCGACTCCGGCACGGGGAATCGGCCGGTCGCTTCGGGTTCGTCCATGGCCACGTCGGGGTCGGTGCGCAGTCGGTGCCACGCCACCGCGTCGGCGTCGGTCAGGGCCGGGTCACCGGTGACGGTGTCGACGTGCTCGGCGAGCCATCCGAACACGTCCTCTTCGGTGGCGAGCTGCTGGGCGATCCCGGCGAGGGTGCCCTGGTAGCCGGCGATCTCGTGGAGGTGGACCTCGCGCTCCCGCAGGGCTATCAGTTCGCGGTAGGCGCGGGCGCGCTGTCGCCGTAGGTCGTCAATCGCGCCCAAGGTCCGCCTGACGGCCTCGTCGACCGCGTGCGGGTCGGTGTACTGGTCCTCGGCGGCCTGTTCGGCGAGCCGCTCGACGGCCACCCGCAGCTGCGCCATGTCCTCACCGGCGGTGCCGACCACCGACACCGCCAACGGCTGAATGTCTGGGGGCAGCTTGCTGCGGATCTCCCGCAGCGCCCGGTCGGTGTGCGCGGTGACCAGCACCCGCAGCCCCTGGGCCAGCAGGTGCGAGATCAGCGCCGCCGCCGTATGCGTCTTACCGGTGCCGGGCGGGCCCTGCACCAGGGTCTGCGCATGAGTGTCGACCTGGCGCAGGATTCGCCGCTGCGTCTCGTTGACCGGCATCGGCAAGAACAGCTCGTCGTCGACGGTGACCACCGCGCCACCCTCGTTCGCCGGGCCGGCCGCGATGTCGGGCGGCGGGGGCTGGTGATCGGGGTCGACCAGCGGGCGCAGCCCGTCCGGGACCTGCCCGTCCACGCTCATCTGATCGACGATCGTCGAGAAGATGTCCACCAGCCCCTGCTGGGACCGGTCCCGCAGAATCAGCGCCGGCGCATAGCTCACGACCGGCCGCGGGCCGGGCACCGCCGGCTCGTCCAGGTCCTGGTAGTCCGCCTCGGACGAGAGCGCGTACACCAACCGCCGCGCGAGCCCGCCGACCACGTCGCGGTCCAGGACATGCTCGGTCGCGTGGCGAGCCTCCTCGCGCAGCGCGGGCACGGCCTGCGGGTGAGCGATCAACGACGGGTCGAGCATGTCGAGCTCAATGCTGATCGCGTCGCCCGCACCGGCGGGCTCCACCACCAGCGCCCCCGACGACCCGTCCAGGGTGATCTGCAGCGGAGATGTCAGGACGTGCCGCTGCACCGGAGCCTGGCCGTCGCCACGCCAGCACAGGCATCCACGGGCCAGGAGCAGTTCCTTCTGCTCGGGGTGACCGGTGGCCGCCAGATAGATCGCGAACAGCCGGGTGTAGAGCTCGCGGGCTTCTCGATCACGGCTCTCCCGGGCCGCCCACTCCCGCCAGTCATCAAGCCAGCGCTCGAACTCGGCAACCACCTGGGCCGGAGGCGCGTCCGCCTCGCCCGCCCGGCCGTCGGGGTGGTCGCCCGCCGATTCCCTCCGCAGCCGTGGCTCGTCGGCGGGGTCATCGAACCCGCCCTCGACGAACGCCGCGACCGACCCCGGCGCCGCCGGTGGCACCCGGTGCTTGACGCGGTCGACCCGCAACACCGGTCCCTCGCCGGCCGCGTCACCCAGCGCCGTGCTGACCGCCGGGTGCGCTGGCAGCTCATGCCACCACACCACGTCCCCGGAACGCCGGTACGTCTCAACGGAAGCCACCGCGCGGCTCTTAAGTCGTTGGGCCTGCTTGAGGAACTCAAAGAGCCGGATGGCCCGGTCCTTCATGGCCGCTTCGGGATCTACGGGCCTTCCACTCGCAACCACCGTCTCAGCCCCCGCACCGGTCGCCACCAGGTCCCCCACCGTGTTCCCAAGTCCGAGGAGCATCGCCATCGCCCGGCTGGTGTTACAGCTCGCGGACGGAGCGCCTACGCCGGAGCGGTTCTGCCTCGATGGCCGCCACAGGAGCAGGAGCACGTGGGTGCTGCGGGGGGATGGTGACTGGATTTCGCGCTCCCATCGCGGTGCGGGGGCATCGTCCGCCAGCGGCGGCTTGCCGAACCTGTGGTTGGACCGCAGAAGGCGGGGCCTGGGCCCCACGCCGCTATCGCGGCGCCGGAGCTTCGTGCGCCAGTTGGGGCGACGAGCAGACAGCCACCTCGGCCCCGCTCGACGCCACCGGCGAGCTGACCGTCGGCGGGTTCGTGGAACACGTCGGAACCCGGGCATCTCCTTGGTCTGGATGGGGCAGATAGCGATGACCAGCCTCGACATCAGGCTGCTCGAGGTTGACGTGGATCACCACGGTTCTTGGCCCGCGTCGGGGTGGTCGGCGTGCACGAAGTCCGGCGATCCGAAGCTCAGGTACCGCTTGCGGGCGAAGATCTCGGCGTCAGGCGCGAGCGATTGCGCGGAGGGCGGGGTCAGGCGCGCGGTTCCCGCGGCGTCGCTTGGTCTGGATGGGGCAGATAGCGATGACCAGCCTCGACATCAGGCTGCTCGAGGTTGACGTGGATCACCACGGTTCTTGGCCCGCGTCGGGGTGGTCGGCGTGCACGAAGTCCGGCGATCCGAAGCTCAGGTACCGCTTGCGGGCGAAGATCTCGGCGTCAGGCGCGAGCGATTGCGCGGAGGGCGGGGTCAGGCGCGCGGTTCCCGCGGCGTCGCGTACGCGAGCGTTGGTGGCAGTGATCGTCTTCCCGAGCAACAGCGATTCTGCACGATCGGCTGTCCCGTCGCACAGCTCTTCGGCTGGTCTACGACGGCGAGGAGGCGGCTATGAGAATCCCAAGGAAGATCGCGACGAGAAACCACGTGACGCCGACGCTCTCCTTCTCGCTGCCGCCACCCGGACCACCGACACGACGGCGGAAGGGCTCCACGATCGCCACCCCCACGATGAACAACACCGCCAGTGTTCCCAACGCCAAAGCTGCCCCCTGTGCAAGCGTGACCCCCCGGTGATCCGCAACTGCGGATCTTTATAAGGCCGGGATGTTACGGGGTCCGTCTCGGAGATTCACAGAGGGCGCTTGAGCGAGACGGGCGGGCCAGAAGGGTCCGTGCTGATGACACGCGGACGGCGCCACCGCCCGGCGGCGCGGCGACGGTGGCCCTGGCGGCACGCCCTCATCGCCGTTATCCCGCATGGAGCAGTCCGGGCGGCCGTCGCTCGCAACCGGGCCGCCACCGTCCGTGGCGTAACACCGTCAGTTCGCCCCGCGAGACACCCGCCGGGACGTTCTGCTCCTGGTGCCGGGCTTAGCCCGGGACTTGCTGCGGGTCGGCGTGATGGCCACGACCCGGCGGCACGGCTACCGGTGCGGATGAGGCGTGCGGCGAGAGGGGCAGCGGTGAGGCGGGCGCACAAGGTGTGGATCGGGATCGCCGCGTCGGTGTTCGTGCTCGTCGCGATCGGCGACCTCGCGGGCGGCTCCGAATCACCTACGCCCCCGAGGGAGGCAGCATCTACGGCCCCGAGCGAGACGTCGGTGGCCGCTGCACAGAGCCCGGTGTACTCCCCCGCGCCCACCCCGGCGCCCCCGATCGGGGAGCAGGTCACCATCCGCAGCGTCCACGACGGCGACACCTTCACCACCACCGGTGGCGTGAAGGTCCGCGTGCTCGGCATCGACTCCTGCGAGATGAGCACCGACGCCGGCCCCGCCGCCCAAGACTACGCCCGCAGCCTCATGCCCGTCGGCTCCACCGTCACCCTCACCCGCGAGCCCGGCGTCGATACCGACCAGAACGACCGCGCGCTGCGCTACGTGGCGCTCGCCGGCGAAGGCGGCGACCTCGGGTCGCGGATGGTCGACCAACGGCATACCGGGGTCTACGAGGGCGACAACGACGCCTCCGATGCCTACGTCGCCGAGCTGCGCCGCCTCGACCTGGACGGCCGGGGCTGCAACGGCTCCGGGGCCGGCTCGGCGACCGCGGGCGATGTGGACTGCAGCGACTTCGACACCCAGCAGGACGCCCAGGACCACCTCGACGCCGACCCGAGCGACCCCGCCAGGCTCGACGTAGACGACGACGGGGTGGCCTGCGAGTCCCTCCCCGCCGGGAGCACCGGCAGCAGCACCGGCGACGTCCCCGACGTCGACGTGGACCGCCCCCACGTGAACCTTCCCGATGGCGCCCTGACCGGCGGCTACTGCGCCCGCAAATGGTGGTGCTGACCGTCAGGTCCCTTGCCGCCCCGGCTAAGCCTCCGCTGGCGGGGACTGTGGCTCGCGACGCCATCGCAGCGCGGGGGCTTCGTGGGCCAGCGGCGGACGACCGAACCGGAGGTTGGCCCAGAGGAGATCGCCGCGGGTGATCTGGTTGACCGGCACGCCGAGTAGCTGCGCGGCCACTTCCCGGCGCGCCTGCTGCCACAAGATCAGGTCCAGCTCATGGCGAGCGTTCTCCCGGGCGCACATCACGTTCGTGCGGGCCTGCAGAACTCGGCGCTCGGCGGCGGCCCGAACCTGGCGGGCCGCACCGCCATGCACTCGGCACACGTTCCCGCCAACAATGGCATAACATCGACACGGCGACCTGTTGCTGCGCCGAGCGGTGCAACGACGGGCTTGGCGCACTCTGGCCATGCGTCAAGAGTAGATCCAAAGTGCCGATTCCATGGGTCAACCAGCGCGGGACAGTTCCACGGGTCGGACCCAGATGTGGGGATCACGCCGGGCGATGGGGTCCCCGGCTACGAGCTCCGGCTGGAGGGACACCTCGACAACCATTGGCACGACTGGCATTCCGGCCTGACCATGCAAAAGAACTCGTCGCTCGGCGGCGGCCCGAACCTGGCGGGCAGCCCCGCCATGCAAGTTCGTCTTCGGAGTTTGTATCATGTTTTGATGGCGAATCGGGGTCCGTCCGCGGTCGGCTGCGGTGTCGGCCCCGCGGGCAGCGACGCGGGCGCGGATCGTGTTGGCCGCCGCGTCAGGGCGCCTCGAACGCTGAGATAGCTCGTCGCACGGGGCCTCGGCGGTGTCGGTGGGCAAGTGGCGCCGTCGGTTTGCCGCCGGCGGCTGGCCGGGCTGGACGACGAGGCCCGGATCGGACGTCCCAAGGCGGAGCTGGTGCTCACCGACGCCGAGCGCGAGCAGCTGACCCGGTGGGCGCGGCGGG
>NZ_QEKW01000035.1 GCF_003096675.1 Actinomycetospora cinnamomea
CACAACCGCCACGCCACTCCGAAACGCCGCTTCGCCGCCAACTCCAAGATCCGCCGACCCGATTACCTACCCAACGTTGCCTGACGCGGCACTAGTCGCAAGATCGCATCGGGAGCGACGCGAGCCCGGCGCTCGCCGGGCGGTCGGCGAGCCCGGCGTCCGGCTGATGCGAGCCCGGCGCCCGGCTGATGCGAGCCGGGCGCCCGGCTGATGCGAGCCCGGGCGCTCGGCCGGCGCCCGGCCGCCTCTCGGCAGACGCGAGCCCGGCGCGAGTCCGGTGCCCCGCAGCGGCCCTCGCGCTCGATCCGAGTGGAGCGAAGGAGGCCCTCGCTGCCGTGTGCGGAGCGAAGGTGCCCCTCGCTCCGAACCGAGAGGGCGGCGCGGTGCTCGGGGCGCCGTCGGTCTCGACGCGATCTTGTGCCTAGCCCACCGGCAGCGTATTGCCGCCGAGGCCCCTGTCGGCCCCGACGCAATCTTGTGCCTATGTCCGCATCCCCCAACCGGGGCAGGATCGCGCCGTGGAGGTGCTCGCGAGGCTCGAGGGCGGGTTGACGGTGCGCCGGGCGCGGGCCCGGGACCTGCCCGCGCTGGTCGCGCTGATCGCCGAGGACCCGGTCAGCGCCGCGCGCGGCGACGCGGTCGGAGACGGCGCCGACGACCTCGCGCCCTACGAGGCCGCGTTCGCCGAGATCGACGCCGACCCTGCGCACCTGCTCGTGTGCCTCGCGGAGGCCGACGGCACGACGGTCGGGACGCTGCAGCTCTCCGTGCTCCCGAACCTCGGCCGGCGCGGGACGCGGCGTGCCCAGCTCGAGGCGGTGCACATCAGCGGTTCACGGCGGGGCCGCGGGTACGGCGCGCTGCTCGTGGGCTGGGCGGTCGAGGAGGCGCGGCGACGCAGGTGCGGGCTGGTCCAGCTCACCAGCCACGCGTCGCGGACCGACGCCCACCGCTTCTACGAGTGGCTGGGGATCACCGCCAGCCACCGGGGGTTCAAGCAGGACCTGACGTGCCGTCGATGAGCTCGTCGAGGGTCACGAAGAGGCCCGGCTCGCCGGTGCGCTCGCTGTGCTCGACCGCCGCGCGGGCGCGGGCGGCGATGCGCCCGATCTCGTCGGCGGCCACCACGCGCGTCTGCAGCACCGTGCCGTCGCCGTCGGTCAGCGTCACCGCGACGAGGCCGGTGTCGGGCTGCTCGGAGAACTCCAGCGGCACGCCTCCGACCCTAGGCCGGGCGGCCCTCGCCCGCAGGCGCCTGCGCCAGGAGGCCCTCGAACGCCATCCGGTCGACCTCCGCGACGAGCGCGTCGACCGGCATCCGCCCGGGGCGGTACCACTCGACCAGCGAGTTCACGAGCCCCGAGAGCAGACGCGCGTCGACGGCGGGGTCGAGGCCCGCACGCAGCTCGCCGGTGGTCTGGGCCTCGCGCACCAGTCGCGTGACGGCCGCGTCGAACTCGCGGCGGCGTTCGAGGGCCCAGCGCTCGGTCTCCGTGTTGCCCCGCAGGCGCAACAGGAGCGTGACGTGGGGGAGCTCGGCGGCGAGCACCTCGACCTGGCGCCGCACGATGTGGCGCAGCCGGGCGAGCGGGGTGCCCGTGGACGCCTCCGGCTCGTCGAGGATGCCGAACAGCCCGTCGAGCGCCCGCTCCAGCGCCGCCCGCAGCAGCGCCTCCTTGCCGCGCACGTGGTGGTAGAAGGACGACTTCGTGATCCCGGCGGCCGCCGAGAGGTCCTCCATGCTGGTGGCGTCGTAGCCGCGCTCGTTGAACACCCGCGCGGCGACCTCGACGAGGCTCGACGGGTCGTAGGCCGGCCGCGCCCGGCGGTCCCGGGTGGCGCCGGCGGGGCGCTCACCCTCCGAGGCGGGGGGCCGGGTCTCCGTCACGCGCCGCAATCTACGGGCCGCGACGCCCGTCGTCGTGCGAGCAATGCGGCTTTGCTGGCGTCGGACGCCAGGAACGCCGCATCCTCGTCCCTGGCCGCGTGGGACGCGTCACTGCTAACCTCGCGCCCGACCGAACGATCGTTCGCCTGCGACCGCGGGCGCGCTCCCAGAGGTGGTCGATGACGACGCCGGAGGCCCTCCACGACCTGCCGCCGGCCGCGGACCGGCGCAACGCGACGCGGACCGTCGGGGCCGCGATGCGCCGCGCGCTGGCCACGGCGCGGGACCGCGAGGCGGTGATCTGCGGGGACCGGACTCTGACCTACGCCGAGCTGGGCGACCGCCTCGCGCGGCTCGGAGGGCTGCTGGCGGACCTGGGGCTGCGCCCCGGCGACCGCGTCGGGGTGCTCGGCGCCAACTGCCACCGCTACCTCGAGCTCTACCTCGGCCTGCCCTCGCACGGCCTGGTCATCGTCCCGCTCAACGTCCGCCACACCGCCGCCGAGCGGAACTACGCCCTGAGCGACGCCGGTGCGCGCGTGCTCTTCGCCGACCGCGCGCTCGACGACCTCGACCCCGACCTGCGCGTCGTCGACACCGGCACCGAGTACGAGACGCTGCTCGCCGCGGCCGCGCCCACCGAGCCGTTGCGCGAGCCGGCCGAGCACGACCTCGCCGGCATCTTCTACACCGGCGGCACGACCGGGGCGGCCAAGGGCGTCATGCTCACCCACGGCAACCTCGTCGCCAACGCGTTCCACTTCATGGCCTGCTGGCCGTTCACGCCGGAGACGCGCTGGCTGGTCGTCGCCCCCATGTTCCACGCCGCGGGCACGATCGGTGCGCTGTCGACGATCTGGGCGGGCGGAACGCAGATCCTGTGCCCGGCCTTCACCGCCGGCGGCGTGCTCGACCTCGTCGAGAGCCACGGCGTCACGGCCACCCTGGTGGTCCCGACGATGATGGACGCGCTGGCCTCGGAGCAGACCGCACGGCCGCGGCGCGTGTCGTCGCTGCGCTGGCTCTCCCACGGCTCGTCGCCCGCGGCCGTCGAGTTGCTGCGGCGCACGCACGCGGCGTTTCCGGACGCGGAGATGCTGCACATCTACGGGCTCACCGAGACCTCGCCGATCGTGACGCTGCTGCCCGGCGAGCAGCACCTGCTCGACACCCCGCAGGCCCGCTCGTGCGGGCGGGCGGCGGTGGGCGTCGAGGTCGTCGTGGTCGACCCGGCCGACCGCACGCCGCTGCCGACCGGGCTCGTGGGCGAGGTGCTCATCCGCGGCGCCAACGTCACCGCCGGCTACTGGAACAAGCCCGCCGAGACCGCCACGGCGCTGCAGGACGGCTGGTTCGCCTCCGGGGACCTCGGGCTGCTCGACGACGGCGGGCACCTGTTCCTCGTCGACCGCGCCAAGGACATGATCGTCTCGGGCGGCGAGAACGTGTACAGCGCCGAGGTGGAGAACGCGCTGTTCGCGCATCCCTCGGTGGTCGAGGTGGCCGTGTTCGGGGTGCCGCACGAGCGCTTCGGCGAGGCCGTGCACGCCGTCGTCGTGCTGCGCTCCGAGCCCGAGGATCCGGCGGCGTTCGCCGAGGAGCTCGTGGCCCACTGCCGCGCCACCATCGCCGGGTACAAGGTGCCCCGCAGCGTCGAGACCCGCACCGAGCCGCTGCCCAAGTCCGGCGCGGGAAAGATCCTCAAGCGCGAGCTGCGTGCGGCGTTCTGGGCCGACCGGGAGTCGCAGCTGGCGTGACGCGTGCCGTGACGCAGCGAACGTCCTGCCGGCGTGCTCCCCGGACTCGCTGCGTCCGCGCGTCGGAACTCCCCGCTCGTTCCCGACTCAGCGCCCGTGGAACGTCGGCTTCTCCTTCGCCAGGAACGACTCGACCGCGTTGCGGTGGTCCTCGGTCGCCGCGAGCCGGGACTGCGCCGCGCCCTCGTGCTCCAGCACCGTCGGCAGGGCCGAGACCGTGCCCAGCGCGATCGCGGCCTTGATCTCCGCGTAGGCGCGGGTCGGGCCGGTGGCGAGGCGGCGGGCCAGGGCCAGGGCCTTGTCGTCGAGATCCTCGGCGGCGACGACCTCGCGCACCACGCCCCAGTCGCGAGCCTGCTCGGCGGTGAACGTGTCGCCGAGCATCAACAGGTCGGTGGCCCGCGAGGCGCCGACGGCGTGGGCGAGGGTGGCGGAGAGCCCCGAGTCGCCGCCGAAGCCGATGCCCGCGAAGGCCGTCGCGAAGCGGACGCCGGCGGCGGCCAGGCGCAGGTCGCAGGCCAGCGCGAACCCGAGGCCCGCGCCGACGCAGGTGCCGCCGATCGCGGCGATCGCGGGCTTGGGCATCGTCGCGAGCGCCGAGGTGATGCGGTTGTAGTGCTCGGGGACCGTGCGCATGGCGTCCGGGTTGCCCGAGCGCAGTGTCTCGGCGTGCTCGCCGAGGTCCTGGCCGACGCAGAACGCCGAGCCCGCGGCGGCGAGCACCACGGCGCGGACGTCGTCGTCCTGACCGACGTCCTCGAGCGCGTCGCGCAGGGCCACCTTGAGCTCGGTGGTCAGCGCGTTGCGACGGTCCGGGCGGTTCATCCGCACGATCGCCACCGCGGCCTGGTCGTCTCGGGTCACCACGACCGGGTCCTGGGCCGCACCGTCGCTCGTCATCGAACGCGCTCCTCTCCTGCGCCGGTTCGTCCGGACGCACGATCATGGTGCCCGTCGCCGCCGGGCGGGGACAGGGGGCCGGCGGCCTCACGGTTCCCTCAGAGCGCCCACAGAGCTGCGTCACCGACGGTGTCCAGGGTGGGGCCCAACGAGGCGACCGCCCCCGATCGGCCGCCCCGGACCACGAGGAGATCGATCGATGGACTTCCGCCGCCTGCCGGTGCTCGCCGGACCGGTCGTCGCCGGGCTGCTCGTCCTCGGCGGGTGCGCCGGCGCCCCCGGCCCCGCTCCCCAGGTCGCGCCCGCGCCGGTCGCGGCCACCTCCCCGGCCGGCTCCGGCCAGGCTCCCTGCACCGCCCGCCTGCGCCCCGGTGGCGGCGCGGCGCCGATGACGATCACCCCGGAGGCGCAGCAGGAGATCGAGCGGCTGCGGGCCCAGCCGCCGTCGGGCCAGGCGGGAGCGGCGCCGGACCCGGCCCTGACCTCGCGCCTGGCCGACGTCCGCGAGCGTGTCGAGCGCGCCGCGCGGCCCTGTGCGGACCGCTGAGGGGGACGGGCGCCTGGCACGATCCGCGACCATGAGCGAGCCCACCCCCGAGCTGCTCGTCGTCGACGACGACGCCGACGTGCGGACCTCGCTCGAGCGGGGGCTGCGGCTCTCCGGGTTCGCGGTGCGGTCGGCGCAGGACGGGCCGGGCGCGTTGCGCGCGGTGCACGAGCGGGTCCCCGACGCCGTCGTGCTCGACCTCGGGCTGCCGGGCATGGACGGCGTCGCCGTGGTGTCGGCGCTGCGGGCGATGGACCACGACGTGCCGGTGTGCGTGCTCTCCGCCCGCGACACCGTCGACGACCGCGTCGTCGGCCTCGAGGCCGGCGCCGACGACTACATGGTCAAGCCCTTCGCGCTCACCGAGCTCGTGGCACGGCTGCGGGCCCTGCTGCGCCGCGGGGCCCGCGCCGCCCCCGCGCCGGCCACCGCGCTCGGCGAGGTCATCGCGGTCGGCCCGCTGCGGGTCGACCTCGCGCGGCGCACCGTGCACGTCGGCGAGCGTGCGGTCGACCTGACCAAGCGCGAGTACGAACTGCTCGTCGTCCTCGCCCGCAACGCCGAGGTGGTGCTCACCCGCGAGCGCCTGCTGGAGCTGGTGTGGGGCTACGACTTCGCCACCGACACCAACGTCGTCGACGTCTTCGTGGGCTACGTGCGCCGCAAGCTCGAGGCCGACGGCACCCCGCGGCTCGTGCACACCGTCCGCGGCGTCGGGTTCGTGCTGCGGGAGGGCGGGTGACGCGCTCACCCTCTCTCCGCCTGCGCGTCGCCCTCGCCTCCGCGCTCTCCGCGACCGTCGTCGTGGTGCTCGTGGGCGTCCTCGCGTCGGCGCTGCTGGCCCGCGAGCAGACCGAGCGCCTCGACCGCAGCCTCGTCAACGGCTCGCCGGCGGTCCTCGGCTCGTTCGCCTCGACGCGCGCCGACCTCGCCGTGACCCTGCGCGGCCCGACGGGCACGGTGCGGCGGGTCAGCGGGCCCGAGCTGCCGCTCTCGCCGATCGGCATCCCGACCTCGGTGACCGTCGGCGGGGTCGACTACCGCATCCGCACCGCGCCGGGCCCGACGCCGGGCTCGCTGGTGACGATGGGGGCGACCGAGGACGACACCCGCGCGCGCGTCGCCGAGCGCCAACGGCTCGTGGCCGGTGTCGGCGTCGCGGCGATCGCGCTGGCTGCGGGCCTGGGCTGGCTCTTCGCGGGACGCGCGGTGCGCCCGATGCGCGGACTCACCGCGCAGGCCGCCACGCTCGACCGAACCCCCGACACGACCCCCCAGATCCGCGCCGACGGCTCGCGGGAGTCCGAGGAGCTCGCCGAGGCGCTGTCGGCGATGCTCGCGCGCCTGCACGCCGAGCAGGAGCGCAGCACGGCCTCGCTGCACGCCGCGCGCGACTTCGCCGCGGCCGCCCGGCACGAGCTGCGCACGCCCCTCACGGCCATGCGTACCGACCTGGAGGTGCTGCGCGCCCACCCGGACCTGCCCGAGCGCGACGCGGTGCTCGACGACGTCCTGCGCGCCCAGGGGCGGGTGGAGGCCACGCTCACCGCCCTCGGCCAGCTCGCCGCCGGGGACCTGCCGGACGCCGACGGCGGCGACGTGGTGGGCGTGACCGACCTGCTGCGGCTGGCCGCCGAGGACGCGCGGCGCGCGCACCCCGCGCTCGAGGTCGTCGTCGACGACCCGGACACCTGCGTGCCGGAGTCGGTGCGCGGCGCCCTCGAGGGGCTGCGGATGGCGCTGGCCAACGCCGTGGTCAATGCGGTGCGGCACGGACGCGCCCGGTGCGTGCGGCTGGGGGCCCACCGCGGCGACGGCGGCGGCGTCGTCGTCACCGTCGACGACGACGGGACGGGGCTGCCGGTGGAGGAGCGGGAGGCGGTGCTCGGGCGGTTCGTGCGCGGGAGCACCGCGGGCGGGCCGGGCTCGGGCCTGGGCCTGGCGCTGGTGGCACAGCAGGCGGCCCGCCACGGCGGGCGAGTGCGGCTGGAGGAGGCGCCGGCCGGTGGCCTGCGGGTCAGTCTCGCGCTCGGTCCGGATCGAGCTGGGTGACCAGGCGCAGGTCCCACGCCTCGGGCCACGGCGCGGCGCTGCGGACCCGCTCGTAGATCCAGGCGGTGAACCCCTCCGCGACCAGCGTGCGCGCGATCTCGACCAGCGCCGCCAGGTCGTCCGACTCGTGCTGCTCGTGGTCGTTGCGCGCCGGCGCGTGCAGCGGCCCGCGGAAGCGCCGCGCGTCGAGGCGGTAACGCCGCGGGCCGCGCAATGATCGAGAAGTGTCGCCGATGTCGCTCATGTCGCCGATCGTAGTGTGGAGGGCGACACCGACGACAAGAGCGTCATCGGCGAAAGTCGGGTCATCGACGCTGTTCACGTCTTTCGGACGACACCGGCGACACCTAGGGTGACGGTCATGCCGCCGTCGGAACTCGTGTCGACCCCGGAGGCCGCGCGATCGCTGGGCGTCAGCGCCCGCACGCTCCAGCGCTACGTCCGCGACGGTGTGGTCACGCCCGAGATCACCCTGCCGTCGGGGCAGTACCGCTGGGACATCGCCAAGCTCCGCCGCCAGATCGGGATGCCCGACGACGACTGAGCCGAGGCGCGTCGCCGGCCGGCGGTGTCGGTGGACCCGGGTAGCGTCAACCGCGTCCACTCGACGCGGGAGGCGTGATGGCGGGCATGATGGGGCAGCACGACGGGGTCCCGGCGGGACCGTTCGAGTCCGAGCCACTGGATCTGGGGCGGGTGCTCGCCCGCCCGGGCGTCCCCGGTGACGAGGTGGTGCGCCGTTGCGAGCGCTGGCTGGTCGACGTGCTCGACGGGGCCGACGTGGCGCTGGGGGCGAGCGACGCGGAGATCGCGGGGCTGGTGGCCGCCGAGGGCTGGTCGGTGGCCCAGGTCGTCGGCGGGTGGGTGCGCCGCGCGGCGGTGGCGGGTCAGGAGGCCCGCGCGCCGGTGCGCGAGCTCGTCGCCCCCGGGGTCACGCGCGTGCGCTGACCAGCGCGAGCACGTCGCCGAGCCCCCGCTCGCGCTCCCGCTGCTCGCCGGCCAGCACGAACGCGCGCAGGCCCGCGGACACCGCGCCTCCGTCGCGCGCCGGGTTGTCGCCCACCATGAGGGTGCGCCGGGGGTCGGCGTCGAGGCGCGCGCAGGCGGTGCGGAACAGCTCGGGGGCCGGCTTCTCCCGGCCCTCCTCGCAGGAGAGCACCCAGGTGCCGACGAGGTGCTCGAGGCCGGCGGCCCGGGCGTGGCCGCGGATGTCCCAGCCGATGTCGCTCACCACGCCGACCGGTACATCCCGGTCGGCGAGGGCCCGCAGGAACATGCCGGTGTCGCCGTAGGGCACCCACGAGTCCTCGGCCACGACACGCTCCCGGGCCGCCTCCTCGATGCCCGCGAGCCACGGCACCCGCGCGAACCACGTGTGCATCGCCTGCCGGTGCGCCTGGGCGTCGAGGTCACGGCCGACCTGCGCGGCGGCCACCTCGGGGTCGGCGGCCGCGTCGTCGAGCGCGGCGAGCACGGCGTCGGGGTCGTCGAGCGCGCGGCCGGTGTCGGCGGCGACCCGGCGCAGCCACTCCTCCGTGCCGATCATGCGGAAGAGGGTGTTGCTGAAGTCGCAGAGCACCGCGTCGATCGGCGGCACCGGCGAGGCCCGGTCGGCGTCGGTGGGTCGGTAAGCGGCGGGGAGGTCGAACAGCGCACGCACGCCCACCATGATCGACCCCCATGTGAGGGATGTTCACGGCTGTCGCCGTGAACATCCCTCACATGGTCAGGAGGTGGCAGGTGTCCCGACCTCGTCGGCGGTGGCGGCGCGCTCGGCCAGCTCGCGCCGCGCGCTGCGCACGGCGACGACGAGGGCCGCGGCCCAGAGCACGGCCAGCGCGGCGAGCACGATCGTCACCGCCAGGGAGGGCACGCCGACGCCGTTGAGCAGGGTCCGCGCGTTGGTCAGGACGATCAGCCCGCCCGCGCCGGTGCCGAGCACCCGGGCCGGTAGCAGCCGCACGAGGTAGGCGGCGAACGGTGCCGCGATCACGCCGCCGAGCATCAGCGCCAGCACGACCGTGTAGTCGATGCCCGCCTGCGACAGCGTGACCAGGAAGCCGATGCTCGCCGCGAGGGCGACGACGAACTCCGAGGTGTCCACCGACCCCACGACCTTGCGGGGCTCGAGCCGGCCCGAGGCCAGCAGGCTGGACGTGGCCACCGGCCCCCAGCCGCCGCCACCCGAGGCGTCGAGGAAGCCCGCGACCAGGCCGAGCGGACCCAGGAACCTCCCGCCGGGACGCGGGCCGGACACCACCCGCCGCGCGATCGCCCGGGAACTGAACCGCACCAGCACGTACACGCCGAGCAGCAGCAGGACCCCGGCCATGTACGGCTCGGCGCCCTCGGTCAGGTTCACGAGCAGGTAGGCACCGAGCACCGCGCCGACCGCGCCGGGCACGGCCAGGATGCCGACCACCCGCCAGTCGACGTTGCCGAAGCGCCAGTGCGCGGCGCCGGAGACGAGGGTCGTGCCCACCTCCGCGAGGTGCACCGACGCGGACGCGACGGCGGGCGCCGTGCCCGCCGCGAGCAGGACCGACGTCGAGGTGACGCCGTACGCCATGCCCAGGGAGCCGTCGACGAGCTGGGCGATCAGCCCGGCGAGGGCGAAGAGCAGGAAGGCACGCACAGGGGTTCCTCGGTGCTGGGGGCGAGCCCGCGCGCCCGCACACCGGGGACACACGACGACCCGGTCGGGGAACGGACCCGCGACCGGACGAGACGTGGACGGTCAGCGGCGGGGCGAGCGACACCCGGCCGAGGTGACGCGGAGGAGGTCGACGTGCGCACGGCGCACCAGGACCACCCCCGCGTCGGACATGGCCCCGATCCTCACACGACGAGGTGACGGAGGGCAGCGCTGCCCCTCGTCGCTGTGATCGGGGCCACGTCACGCGCTCAGTTCGGCAGCGGCGCGGGCTGCTGCGTCGGTGGGGCGGGCTGGGTCGGCTGGGTGGGCTGGGTCGGCTGGGTGGGCTGGGTCGGCTGGGTCGGCGGGACGGCCTGGCCCGGCACCGTCTGGACCGTCGCCCCCGGCGCGACCTGCACGGTCGCGCCGGGCTGCACCTGCACGACCACCGGGCCCCGGCCCGCCACGGCACCGTGCCCACCGCGCTCACCGCGCTCACCGCGCTCACCGCGCTCACCCCAGGGTCCGCCGGGCCCGTCCCCGTCACCCCGCCCGCCCGGCCCGCGCTGCTCGGTGCTCTGCCCGGGCCCGCGGTCACGCGGGCCGTCGACGCTCGGGCCGAGGGCCGCGGCCAGGATCCCGCCGGTCAGCAGCGCGCCGACCAGGAGCCCGACGACCCCGGTCACCACGACCGCCGTACGCCGGGCCCAGGACGACGGGCGCCGGGCCCGCTGCCAGCGTGTCGGCGGGCCCGCGGGGTGGGCCGACGCCGGCGGCTCCGTGGGGCGGGTCGGCGTGTCACCGGTCTCGCTCATGGGTGTCTCCGTTCGTGCTCGGGGATCACCGACGATGGGCGGCGGCGCTGAACCGGACCTGAAGCCCGCGCCCTGGACGCGGGTCTTCAGGTCCCGCTCAGCAGCGGCGGGCCAGGATCGGGAGGTGGGCGGGAACCGGGACAAGCGCAGCGGAGCTCGATCCGCCGCCGGCACGGCGGCGCGCGTGCTCGTCGTCGAGGACGAGGCGGCGATCCGCGAGGCGGTCGTGGAGGCGCTGGAGGACGCGGGCTTCCACGCGTGGGGGCGCGGCGACGGGGAGGGTCTCGAGGAGCTGCTCGACGGCTTCCGCCCCGACCTGGTCGTCCTCGACGTCATGCTGCCCGGACGCGACGGCTTCCGGCTGCTCGGCGTCGTCCGCGAGCGCAGCGACGCCGGGCTGGTCATGCTCACCGCCCGCGACGGGCTCGACGACCGCCTGCGCGGGCTCGACACCGGCGCCGACGACTACGTCGTCAAGCCGTTCCTCCTCGCCGAGCTCGTCTCCCGGGTCCGCGCGGTGCTGCGCCGGCGCGGGCGGGTGCCGACGGCGATGACGGTCGGCGACCTCGTCGTCGACGACGAGGCGGGCACCGCGACGCGTGCCGGGACGGTGCTCGACCTGACGGCCACCGAGCTGCGCCTGCTGCGCTACCTCGTCGAGCAGCGCGGCCGCACGGTCACCAAGAACCAGATCCTCACCCAGGTGTGGGGCTACGACGCCTACGACCCGAACCTCGTCGAGGTCCACGTCAGCGCCCTGCGCCGCAAGCTCGAGGCGCACGGGCCGCGGATCGTGCACACCGTCCGCGGCCTGGGCTACGCGCTGCGTCCGGCGGGGGCCGCGTGAGCACGGGGCGGCGGTGGACCGCGGCGCGCTCGCTCCGGGCCCGCGTCACCGCCCTCGTCCTGGCGGTGGTCGCGCTGGCGCTTGTGGTCATCGGCGTCGCGGTCGATCTCACCCTCGAGGCCCAGCTGCGCCGCGACCAGCAGAGCCGCCTCGACGACCGCGCCGCCCGCGCCGGCCTGCTCGTCGCCGGGGGCACGAGGGGCGCCGCGCTCGTCGACGCCGTCGACGGGCAGGGCATCGACGCCGTGCTGCTGGATGCCGGCGGGCGGCGCGTCGCCGGATCCGACGGCGACGGTCCGCGCGGCGGCCCGCCCGGGGGACGCGGGCGGCCGGACCGGCCGGACCGGCCGGGCGACCTCGCCCGCGTCGTCACGGTTCCCGACGGCACCCGTCTGGTCCTCACGACCGACCCGCGCGAGAACGACGACGTCCTCGCGCGGCTGCGCGTCGTCATGGTCGGCGCGGGCGCCGCCGGGCTGGCCGTCGTCGCGGTGGCGTTGCTCGGTGGGGTGCGCGTGGCGCTGCGTCCCCTGGACACCATGGCGTCGCTGGCCCGCGACATCGCCGCCGGCGACCGCGGCCGCCGCCTGCGCCCCGAGCGCACCGACACCGAGCTGGGGCGCACGGCCGCCGCCTTCGACGCGATGCTCGACGAGCTGGAGTCGGCACAGGCCCGCGCCGAGGAGGCCGCCGACGAGGCGCGTCGCTCGGAGGCACGCACCCGCCGCTTCCTCTCCGACGCCGCCCACGAGCTGCGCACCCCGATCACCGGGGTGCAGACGCTCGCCGAGTCACTCGTGCGCCACCCCGACGGCGACCTCGAGCGCCGCGAGCGTCTGGCCACCACGCTGGTGCGCGAGACCCAACGGGCGGGCGCCCTCGTCGCCGACATGCTCGAGCTCGCCCGGATCGAGGACGGCGCCCCGCTCGACCGCCGCGAGGTCGACCTCGCCGCGCTGGCCGCCGCCGAGGCCGACCGGGTCGCCCTGCTGGCGCCTGCCCTGACCGTGCGCGCCGAGGGCCCGTCGGTCCCGGTGGACGCGGACCCCGGGCGGATCGCCCAGATCCTCGCCAACCTCCTGGAGAACGCGCGGCGGCACTCGCCGCCGGAGGGCACGGTGCGGATCACCGTCTCGCGCGACGGGCCGCTCGCCGTCCTCGAGGTGACCGACGAGGGCCCCGGCATCCCGCCCGCGGACCGCGAGCGCGTCTTCGACCGCCTGGTCCGCCTCGACGACGCCCGCACGCGCGACGCCGGCGGGGCGGGGCTGGGCCTGCCGATCGCCCGCGCGCTCGCCCGCGCCCACGGCGGCGACCTGCGGGTCGTCGATGCGCCGACCGGGGCCCGGCTGCGCCTCACCCTGCCGACCGCGTGACGGGTCACTGACTCGGAGTGCTATCGGTTACGCCGTCCGTGTGGTGAGGAACGCTCGAGTTCGCCTGGGCGTGACACAGTGCACGAGCTGGGCGTGGATCGTCCGCCACGAGGCGGTCGTGGACGCCGGGGCGGGTGCGGAGACCGAACGAGCAGGGAAGCACCGCGATGAAGGATCGGGTCATCCGTGTGCTGGTCGCGGCGATGGGCGTGCTGCTCGCGGCGACGGGATGCAGTGCCGCGCCGCCGCTCCCTCCCGGTGCGGAGGAGGCTGATGTCGCCCGGCTGGTCGACATCGGCGGCGGCAGGAGGATGTACCTGGAGTGCCGCGGTGCCGGTAGCCCGACCGTCGTCCTGATCGCCGGCTACGGCAACCGGGGGAGTGCCTGGAGCGCGCTGTCCCCGGGTGTGCCACCACCGGCGGTCCTGCCGGGTGCTTCCGGCTCCACCCGGGTCTGCGCCTACGACCGGCCGGGCACCGTCGGTGAGTCGGTCGACGACCCGGCCGAACGCAGCCGCAGCGACCCGGTGCCGCAGCCTCGCGCGGCCGAGGAGACGGTCGCCGACCTGCGGGCGCTGCTGCAGGCCGCCGGCGTCCCGGGCCCCTACGTGCTCGCGGCCCATTCGCTCGGGGGCCTGTACGCCCGCCTCTATGCCGCTGCCCATCCCGATGACGTCGTCGGGATGGTCCTCGTCGACGCCGCGCACGAGCGGTACAACGCCGAGCTGCGGCGCCTGCTGACGCCCGCGCAGCTCGCGGAGGTGCAGAGCGGGCCGTCCCAGCTGCGGGAGCAGTACCCCGACGTCGAACTGGTCGACGCCGATCGCAGTGACGCCCTGCTGGCCCGGGCCCGGGTGGCGACGCCGTTGCGTCCGATGCCGTTGGCCGTGCTCACCCGTGGCCAGGCGGTCGAGGTCCCCGTCCCGGATTTCCCCGTGGCGGACCTGGAACGAAGCTGGCGGGCGTTGCAGGACGACCTCGCGACACTCACCCCTGCCGCTCGTCACAGCGTCGCCACCCGCAGCGGCCACGACATCTACCAGGACGAACCCGCTCTGGTGGTGGAGGCCGTCCGGCAGGTGGTGGCCGGCGCGCGCGATCCCGACACCTGGTACAGCCTCCGCTCCTGCTGCGTCGAGTAGGCCGCAGTCGGCGGACGGTCCCCGTCAGCCCGCGACCACCCAGGCGCCGGGTGAGGCGCGGGTCGGTTTTCTGGCGGGATCGTGAGATCGCTCTGACGGAGTAGTGAGATCACTTGATAGTCGCTCTCCGTGTTCTATGCTCTGGCGTGTCGGTCGAGGCGCCCCGTCCCGCCGCCGACCCCCGCCGCAGCGCTTCCGTCCTACCGTGTACGACCCTGACCAGGGAGTTCGCCATGACGCAGTACGCTCCGCCGCCCGCCGCCGGCTACCCGCAGCCCCCGATGCCGCCCGGTCCGGCCGGGATGCCCTACGGCGGCCCACCTGGTGCTCCGGCGTATGGTGGTTACGCTCCGCCACCACCCGAGCGCAAGGGCGGTGCAGGCAAGATCATCGGTGCGGTCGTCGCCACGCTCGTCGCAGTGATCGCGATCCTCGCGGCCATCGGATTCGCCATGGGGCCGCCGGTCGTGGCCGCCGACCAGGTCGAGCTCCAGATCGCCCAGCAGTACGGCGTGGACGCCACCCAGGTCGACTGCCCCTCGCCGCTCGAGGGCGAGGTGGGCGCCCGGATCACGTGCACCGGCACCGACGCGGGCCAGACCACGACGCTGCTCGTGCAGGTCACGAGCGTCGAGGGCGACACGGTGAACTTCACCATCACCCCGCAGTGACGCCCCCCGGCCGGGCCATCATGGCCCGATGACCTCGCCGTCCCCGTCGCGCCCGTGAGCGCGGCGGGGACGGCGGCGCTCGTCGGGGCCCCCGTCCTGCTCGGGGCGCTCACCCAGCGCGCGACCGGCCTCGGCCTCGCCCTGGTGGCCGCCCCGTTCCTGGTGGCGGTGCTCGGCGCCCGCGACGGCGTGTCGTTCGGCAACGCCCTGCAGGTCGTGCTGTGCCTGGTCGTCCTGGTGCGCACGCGCCGCGGCGTCGACCTGCGCGCCGCCGGGCTGCTGCTCGCCGGCGCGGTGGTGGCGGTCCCGCTCGGCGCGCTCGTCGTCGGCGCCCTGCCCGAGGGGCCGCTGCTCGTCGTCGTCGGGCTGCTCGCGGCCGCGGCCGTCGTGCTCTCCCTCGTCCCGCGGCTGGCGGGCGGGCTGGGCGGGACGACCGGCGGGCTCGGGGCCGGCGCCGCCGCGGGCTTCGTCAACGTCACGGCGGGCGTCGGGGGCCCGGTGCTCTCCGCCTACGCGCTGGGGCGGCGCTGGGGCCCGGAGGTCTTCGTCCCGACAGCCCAGCTCGTCCTGCTCGTCATCAACCTCGCCGCGCTGCTGAGCAAGGGGGCGCCCCGACTCGAGCCCGTCGTGTGGAGCACGGGACTCGTCGGTCTGGCCGTCGGCGTGGCGCTCGGCGACCACGTCGCGCGCGGGCTCGACGAGCGCACCGCACGCCGCGCCGTGGCCGCGTTGGCGCTGGTGGGAGCCTTGGCGACGGTGGTGCGCGGCGTGGCCACGAGCTGACCGACCGTCACGGTCGGGTGGACACGACCGATGGTCGCGAGGCACAGTGAGGGCTGCCACCCGCAGCTTCACCCTCCCGAGGCCGGCGGCGTAACCCCCCCTCGAGGAACGAGGTGGCACTCGTGACGACGTCCTCCGCCCACCCCTTCGGGGTCGGTTCGCCCGACGACGCGTTCGTCAGCGGCCTGACCGTGGCCCCCACCCAACCCTGCCGGGGTCTCGTGCTGGTCCGCGTCCTCGGCGAGGTCGACATGCTCACCGCCCCGCGACTCGGCGACGTGCTCGACGGGGCCCTGCGGACCGTGGCCGACGACTGCGCCGTCGGCCGGGACCCGATCGCGCCCGCCCAGGCACCGTCCGTCGTCTGCGACCTGGAGGGCGTCACCTTCTTCGGCGCCTCCGGACTCGACGTCTTCGCGGCCGCCCAGCAGACGGCCGCCGCCCGCGGCGTCCGGCTCGTCGTCGTGGCCGGGTGCCGCACGGTGCGCCGGCCGTTCCGGCTCACGGCGCTCGACCGGCGCATCATGCTCACCGACACCCACCCCGCGCTCGCGCACCGCCGCGCGCAGGCGGAGGCCGCCCGGTGACCGCCGGGACGCGTCCGGTCGCGACCGTCGACGGTCCGCCCGAGCTCGGGGCCGCCATTCGCGCGGCCCTGGGCCACCTCGCCGATCTCACCGACCCGCCGCCGGCGGTCCGAGACGGGCGCCTCGACCGGATGCTGCGCGCGGCCCTGCATGCCCAGGACGGCCACCGCGCGCCGATGGAGGAGGTCGCCGCGGCCGTGCGCACGGCCTGCGCGCACCTCGCGGCCACCGAGCTCGAGGACGCCTACCTCGCCCTGCGCACCGCGATCGACCGTCTGCCCCGGCGCCCTCGCCCGGAGAACGGCCAGGCCAACGGGAACGGGGACGGTCACGGCTGAGCGCCGCTACCAGCGGAAGCCGTGCCCCGCGCCCTGGCGCACCAGCTCGGGCTCGTCGCCGGAGAGGTCGACGACCGTGGTCGGCTCGGTGCCGCACTCGCCGGAGTCGAGGACCATGTCGAGCTGGTGGCCGAGGCGTTCGTGGATCTCGCGCCCCGAGGTCAGCGGCTCCTCGGTGTCGGGCAGCAGCAGCGTCGAGGACAACAGCGGCTCGTCGAGCTCGGCGAGCAGTGCCTCGGCCACCGGGTGCGACGGGATCCGCACGCCGACCGTGCGCTTGCGCGGGTGCAGCAGGCGGCGCGGGACCTCCTTCGTCGCCGGCAGGATGAACGTGTAGCAGCCGGGCGTCGCGGCCTTCACCGACCGGAACACCGGTGTCGACACGCGCACGAACTGGCCGAGCTGGGCGAAGTCCTCGCACACGAGCGTGAAGTGGTGCTTGGCGTCGAGCTGCCGGATCGTGCGGATCCGCTCGAGCCCCTCGCGGTTGCCCAGAGCGCAACCGAGCGCGAAGCACGAGTCGGTGGGGTAGGCGATGAGCCCCCCGGAGCGCAGCAGCTCGACCGCGGCGAGCACCGCGCGCCGCTGCGGGTTGCGCGGGTGGACCTCGACGTACCTCGCCATCGCCGCCATCCGCGCAGCCTAGGGCCGTCCGGGGGTCCGCCGGAACGCCCGCCCGGACGGGCGCCGCGGGGGTTGGAGACACGCTGGAGGGGGCACTCGGCGGTAACGTCGTGACCGCAGCGAGACCTACGCGGAGCGTGACCGAGATATCGTTGCCCCGAACGGACGGCGAGGGTCACGCCGGAGGAGGAACTCGGATGGGCGCCCATCGCATCCAGGACGACCGCAGCACCGACATCGCCCGCGTCGTGGGACGCGGAGCGCTCGCGACCTCCCTCGCCGTGACCCTGGCGGGTGCGGGCGCGGGACTCGCGGCGGCAGCTCCCGGCAACGGACACGGGAACGGGCACGGCCAGGGCCACGGGAACGGCCACGGGAACGGTCAGGGGAACGGTCACGGGCGCGACGCGGAGGTCCGCGTGGCGTCCAGTGCCGTCGGCTGCGAGGCGCTCGACGACGACCTCGTCGGCGGGCTCCTCGACGGGTTGGGCATGGCGTCCTCGGAGGAGGCGTCGTGCGACTCCGCTGGGAGCAGCAGCGGGAGCAGCAGCGGGAGCAGCAGCGGGAGCGACAGCGAGGGCAGCACCGACGGGGACTCCGGCGACGCGTCGAGCGGGTCGGCGGCGACCTCGACCCCCGAGGACGCCGGGTCGACCGGGGCGACCACCACGCAGCAGGCCGCCCCGGCCACCTCCTTCGACGTGCCCCCGCCGCCCGGCGAGACCAAGACCCTCGACCTGCCGGACCAGCCGAGCACCTAGTGTCGCGCGTCGTTAGTTGATTCACGTTCGTGCAGATGAGATCTTGGTTGCATGACCTCTTCGGGGTTGGTGATCAGCGACGAAGATCGAG
>NZ_QEKW01000036.1 GCF_003096675.1 Actinomycetospora cinnamomea
CTCGATCTTCGTCGCTGATCACCAACCCCGAAGAGGTCATGCAACCAAGATCTCATCTGCACGAACGTGAATCAACTAACGACGCGCGACACTAGCAGCGCCGCAGCGGTGATCGGGTCAAGACCGATGTGCGCGACGCGCGGCATCTGGCCCGGCGGTGCCACCTCGACGAGATCAGCGAGGTGGCCGTGCCCAGCGTGGAGCAGGGAAGCCGCCCGGGACCTGGTCAGAGCCCGGGACGACGTGCGCCGCGATCTGATGTCGGCTCGTCACCGGAACTCGAAGCTGCTGCTGCGCCAGGGCATCGTCGATGGCGGTGGCCGCGGGCAGTCCTCCACGTGGTCGTCAAGGTCGGCACGTGGACCAGCTACATGGCGGGCTCGGCGGAGGTCGGGTCACCATGTGCTCGGCGTGCGTGGCTGGAGAACACCCAGAGCCGCAGGAAGACGAATCGCGCCAGACCGACCGCGCCGGTTACCGCACCGATGAGGAGCACCTGCGCCCACCAGGCCTCGCTCACCACGGGGTCGAGCACGGCAAGGGCGATGGCGGTGGCCATCAACCCGGCTGCGGCCAGCCCGCCGCCCTCCCATTGCGCTGTCCACCAGCCGATCCGCCCGTCGGCGTGGAAGGTCAGCCGCCGATGCAGCTCATTGGCCAGGATGGATGAGACGACGGCGCCGGCCAGGTTGGCCAGCTGGCTGCCGAGTGGCCGCAGCAGCAAGAACACACTGAAGTAGACCAGCGAACTGATGACGCCCACCGTGACGAAGCGGACGAGCTGAGCGGCCGGGTCGTCGCCGTGCAGCCGAGCCCGAGTGCCGCATAGTGCTACCTGCCAGGGCCGCGACGCCTGCGAGCACAGCCGGCACGAACTTGCGGCGGACACTCGCCCACGGTACGGCGGGGGCCACCAGGCGGCCGCCCAGGAGCGTGCACCAGAGAGACAGAGACGGCCTTCCTGGCCGCCACCGCCAGCCACGGCACCGAGTTCGCCACCGGGCTGGTCGACCTCGCGCGAGCGGGTCGTCGGCGCGGCTGCTGGATGTCGTGCCTGGTCGCCGCGGTGTGCTCTCCGGGGTCGAGCCGGGACCGTCATCGGTCGCATATGAGGCCGCCGAAGGTTCCGTGTCGACGCCATGGACGGCATCTGGTCTCCCTGCCGACCGGGTCGCCGCGACGTGGAAGGGCCAGGTCCCCCGCCCTGCGCGGAGACGGCCCGAGCCCTCAAGTCCCGGTCGCTGTGACCTGATGGAGGTTGGGTCGTGAGAGCCTTCTGCGTTCGGTCTTGGCGACCGCGGCCACGAGGGCCCAGAGTGTCGCGCCGAAGGCGAGGTTGAAGATCAGGTCGGCTATGCCCGCCATCGTCGGGGAGGCGAGGACGAACCCCATGACGCTGATCGGCAGGTGCATGACGATGGCCAGTAGCACGCTCTGGGTATGGCCGTAGACCCACACCATGAGCAGCCGGTAGGCCAGCATCCACGAGAAGACCGCGGCCACGGAAAGCACGCGGGGGACAGCCCCGGAGTCAGCTCCGGCGAACAGCGACAAGTGCAGCACGCACCACAGCAGCCCCACGGTGAGCCCGGTCGCCCACGGTCCGTGGCGCTTGCGCAGTTCGTGAGTGGCGAACCCCGTCCAGGCGATCTCCTCGAAGACAGCGGCGACCAGGCCCACCACGAGACCGGTCACCAGCAGGCTCGCCTTCTGGTCGGCGGTGATGATGCCCGGGATGAAGGCGTCCGAGGTGAGCGACAGCGCGCCTTGGATCGCTATCCACAGGACCGGGGCGGTGAGCAGCGCGACCGCGTACCAGCGAACACCCACCCGCCACCGGAGCAATCGCGATCGCAGGTCACCAAGCCCCGCCCTGCCATAGGCGAGGGCGATCATCATGATCGCCAGGAGGGCGAAGACGGGATTACCCGCCATCACGGCCACCAGCATTGACGGATCCAGGTCTGCCGCGGAATCCACCTCAGCGTCGGTGCCGACGAGGTTGGCCGTACCCAGGAAGGCGCCAGGACCGATGACGATGAGGGTGGGGCCGAGTCCGAGCGCCAGTACCACAGCATAGAAGATCAGGACCGCGTGCCTCTTGATGAAAGCACGAGTGGGCGTGTGTTGCCTTGTCCTCATGTCCCAGCCCTGCCTTCCGGTCCATCTCGGCGCTTTCCTCATTCGTCATCAGCGGGCGACGCGGACCTCGGTGCATCGGCTTTCCACTCGTGGGGCGAGGCCAGCAGGCCCAGGAAGCGGTCGACGTCGTACATCGCGGCGTGGGCGGCTGGTGAGAGCGTTGGCAGGAACATGTCGAAGGCGTGGTCGGTGCGGGGGAACTCCACGTACACCGACGGGACACGGACCTCCTGGAGCTTGCGATGCAGCGCGACTTCTCGACGGTGCCTCGAGAGGTAGACGTCGTGCTCGCCGACGAATTGGAGGGTGGGTGGGGTGTTCGGGCCGACATGAGTGATCGGCGACACCCGGCGGTAGAGTTCGGGCCAGTCCTCGGGCTGACCGCCGAGCAACACCTGAGGGGCCCAGTCCCCGGTGTCGTCCACGGCGAGTTCGGACCCGGAGAAGCGTTCCAGGAGCTTGGTGAGCAGCCCGGCGGCACGCTTCTCCACTGCGCTCCGGTTGACGGCGACCTTGCTCTCCGGTCGGTAGTCGCCGGCGAGGTAGTAGCCGATCACACCCCGCACGGTGAGGTCCATCCCGCGGACGTCTTCCGGGGTCAGTAGCGGGTCCACGGGTGTGTAGGCGGCGAGCAGCGCCAGGTGCGATCCGCCGGATCCGCCCCCGAGGACGATGTGCCGAGGGTCGACGCCGTACTGGTCGGCGTTGCGCTTGAGCCAGGCCACCGCCCGCTTCACGTCGCCCTGCATGCCGGGCACGTTGGTCTCGGGTATCAATCGGTACGAAACATCCATCACCACGTGTCCCTGGGCGGCCAGATGCCGGAACCAGGGTTCGGTCGGCCCGCCCTTGTCGAACGCGGTGTAGCCACCGCCGTGGGTGTAGATGAAGCCGAGACCGGAGGGCGGAACGCCGTCTGGAGCCGACCAGAGGTCAGCAAGCAGGCTCCGGTGGGTGCCTGGCACGGTCGCGAAGGCGACGTCACGCACGACGCGCGCCCCCGACGCGACCGCGACCTTCCAGGTCCAGCGCCGAGCCAGCATCGCGCCCCGGGTCCGGGCGGGAATCCCATCGCGCCACTCCGCGCCGAACGCCGCGGTGAAGTCACCCTCTGACGTCACCACCTGGCGGGTGTACATCGCGTTCGCCGCGGCGGCGCTCAGGCCTGCCACGACGACCAGGGGAGCGCCGGGGCCGGTCCGCTTCGTCGCGACGCGGTGCGTTCCGCGCTCCAGCAAGAGTGCGGACAGGCCGCAGGCCGCTCCGGTCGCTCCCGCCGCAGCCAGGAAAGGCGCCAGCGCGGCGCAGAGCAACTTGGGTATCGACAGCAGGAACGCACCGGGCCCGAGCCTCGCGCTCGAAACCCGGTAGAACTGGCTGCTGCCCAGCGCCAGCGCCGAGAGCGAGAGCGTGCCACCGACGATCTTCGACAGCCGGATTGCGTGATTCATCTCCTCACCTCCGTCATTCGCATGGCAGAGAGGGACATCGGCGACGGCGGCAGAGCGAACCTGTGAGGAGCGCCCTCCCGGCGGCCTCGAGGCAGAGACCCGAGCTGTGTTCAGGCCTCGTGGGAGCCCTCAGTCGCCCGTGCGTGCGGCTCGCTGAGCGCCTGCCGCTACAGGCCGTGCGCCCAGAACTGCAGGCCGAGCACGGCCTCGACGTACTCCCGGGCCCGGGGAACGCTCTCGCCGGAGCGCTCCTTGAGCGCCATCGTGTGCGTGTGTCGACGCCGGAGCTGGTCGCGCACGATCCCGCACAACACCTCGCCGAGGTGGTCGGGCCTGCCCTGTGACGGCGAGCTCGAAGGCCCGACGCAGCTCCGCTTCGTCGTCCGCCGGGACGTACGGCGCGACGCGCTGCACCTCTCCGGACGCCATCGCGGCCCGAGCGGCGGTGACCACCGGCCCATCGAGGGAGTCGCAGTGCGGCGGCATCATGCTCACCTCCTTGCCCTCGGCAACGACGCGCCGGGCTGCGGCTGATCCACTGGACCTGCCGCCGCGAAAGAGCGGTGATCGAGTGGCGCGTCACACCCCGGCCATGACGTGCCCGTCGACCCACCTCTCCAGGGCGGGCACCCCGAGCAGGACCAGAACGCCTGCGCTACCGAGTGCGTGGATCAGCACGTTGAACCACGGGGTGATCTCACCGGCCTGCTGGGCGGCGACCCAATAGGGGATCAGCACGATCAAGCCGAGGACCGCTGAAGTGAGCGCGACGTTCTCCCACCAGGGCATCCTGGTGAACAACCCGTAGGTGGCCAGCGTGAAGCCGGCGAGCACGGCGAGCGCGAGGACCTGCGTGACCGCCCACCAGGCTCCCTGCGCCGAGATTCCCGGGCTCGCGAACGTCGGGGTCAACCACAAGAACGTGGTACCGAAGAGGAACAACGCGACGCCACCCACAGTGCGGATCGTGAACACCGTACCCACCTCCGCCGCCGACTCTGTGACGTCGGCAAGCGATTCGGCGAGGGGTCGAGGGTCCCCTCCCTGACGGCCCTTGGTCCGCCCCTGTGCGATCCACGTCCCTGCGGAACCGGGCCGACGTGAGGGCGAGATCGGGCACGAGGTTGTGGGCGCCGTCATCGGCGTGAGCCGGCCCATTCCGAACTGACTCGGCGCTCGACGACCTCGAGCTACTCATGGGCGGCCGCAAAGTCCAGGACACTCCCGGATCGGAGGCGCCGACGTGCACCCGGGCCGATGGGCTCGTCCTGGCCTGGTCGTAGGACCGTGTCGGCCACGCGCGGGAAGACCCCACGGTCGAGGCATGCTCATCGCCGAGGACCTCCTGTTGCTCCTGACCGCCGACGACACCGGGGAGCTGGCTGCCGACGGCACGAACATGAACATCGCGCTCGGTGGGGCGTTGCTGGCCGAGCTCGCACTCATGGAGCGCCTCGACGTCGCAGGCCCCGACGAGCACGTGCGCGAAGGTCGACTGGTCGTCCGGGACCCCAATCCCACCGGTGACGGCGTCCTCGACGAGGCGCTGGCAAGGGTCGGCCACAAGGAGGGCAGGAGACCCCAGAGCGTCTTGACCGCGCTGGGCAGGCGGATCCGGCCGCGGCTGTACGAGCGGCTCGCCGAGGGCAGCCTGGTCCGAGCGGAGCAGGGCCGGATCCTCGGCATCTTCCCGGTGCACCGGTGGCCCGCGGAACACGCCGACCACGAGACGGCGGTCCGAGCCGACGTCCTCACCGCCCTGCGCCAGGGCCTGACCACGGACGCCAGGACCCGAGCGCTCATCTCCCTCCTGCGCGCGCTCAAGGCCGTGCACAAGGCGGTTGCTCCAGAGTCCGTCGGGCTCTCCAAGCGGGAGCTGAACGAGCGCGCCAAACAGATCGCCGAGGACGACTGGGTCGGGAAGGCCGTCCGGTCGGCGATCAACAGCGAGGACGCGGCGATCTACGCAGGAGGAGGGGCCGCGCACGGTTTCTGACCGCACAGGTCCCGAACAGCGAACAGATCGCTCCGCGGTCCGAGAAGGTACAGCGGTCGACCAGGAACGGCTTCGTCGATCGTTTGACCTCGATCTCCAGCTGCACCGGCTCCCATCATCCCGGTCATGGCCGGGCACCGGAATTCTTGGTGAGCGACATCGGTAGGAGACCTGTGTGCAGCGCGGTGACCTCGGCCCCGGGTCGGCGGGCGAACGCGACCGGCACCGGGTCGAGGGCGAGTCCGGCGAGGTCCAGGCGGAAGAGGTCGGGGTCGTGGGGAACCGGGTGCAGGCGAAGCCCGCGACGCACCGCGGGTATCGGCATCCGTCCTCGGATCACGAGCCGGTCGTCGCGGACGAGGACCTCGACCCCCGTGCCGAGGAACAATCGCGGTTGCGGGTCGAGCAGAGCGCCCGGGCCGAAGGAGTACCGGCCGCAGAGCTCCCGCCACACCTGGGGCCGCTGGGGGACGTCGGTGCGCACCATGTCGTCGGGGAGCCCGAGAAGACCCCGCAGCAGTGTCTGGGTGACCGGTGTCGGCGCTCCGCGGGGATCGAAGTGGCTGGTGTTGGCGAACGCCAGGACGCCGAGGCCGTCGTCGGGGGCGAGCAGCATGTCCGACCGGAAGCCCTGCCAGATGCCGTCGTGGCCGACAGTGCGGTGGTCACCGACCTCCCCGCGGAAGAACGACAGACCCAGGCCCGGCAGCCGCGGGTCGGGCTGGTGATGGGGCGCGAACATCTCGGCGAGCGTGTCGGCCGCCAGCACCCGGCCGTGATCGTTACGGCCACCGTTGACCAGCGCAGCGGCGTAGCGCGCCATGTCGCGGATGGTCGAGAAGATTCCGCTCGCGCCGGCGGTCACGATCTCGCGGTCGGCGACCGCTTTCAGGCCGCGGCGGCCGATCTCGTACCCGGTGGCCAGGTGCGAACGCACCCGGTCGGACCGGTCGAGGTCGGTGCTGGGCATACCCAGCGGGCCGAAGACGTGCTCACGGAGGTAGATCGCGAGCGAAGTCCGGGCGACGTCCTCCACGATCTGCCCGAGCACGGCATAGCCATGGTTGGAGTACGCCCAACGGGTTCCGGGCTCGACGTCGACGCGCAGGCCCCGGCCGTAGTAGTCGGCGGGCGAGGACGCCGGGCGGTGCTTGGTGGTGCCCCAGCCCATGTCCGGTCGCAGTAGGTCGGCGGGCGTGCGCACAGCGCGCACACCGGCCGTGTGGGTCAGCAGGTGGCGCACCGTGGCCGGGCGCCACCCGGATCGGGCGGGGACCAGGCGGTAGGCACGCAGGTAACGCTCCGCAGGCGCGTCGAGGTCGACGAGCCCGCGATCACGTAGCTGCATGACCGCGATCGCCGTGGCTGTCTTGGTGATGGAGGCGACGCGGAACACGGTGTCCTCGGTGACCGGAGTGCCGGATGCGACGTCCGCGACGCCGTGGCCGTGGAACCACGCCAGCGACCCCTCGCGCACCACCCCCACCGCGAGCCCTGCCGTCGGCCACCGGTTCAGCACCGCATCGACCCTCGTGGCCAAGTCTGCCGCGTCGAGCGTGTCGAGATGGTCGGTGGTGACCACAGCTCGCCCCCTCCGTGCCCGGGCCGGTGGAAGCCGGAGATTTCCGCCAGCCGCGACCGAGCACCGGAGCCGAAAGTCCCTCCCGGACCGAGCCGCCCGCCTTCGACCCGCCGGCCCAAAGCTCCGAGCGGGGCGAAGGTGCACATCGGTTAGTGCAGATGCCGAGATGTCGCGACGGCCGTTCCACGCGGCGTCGAGGACCTCGCACGGGGCGTTGGGCCCTGGCCGGCGTTCGCCGATGCCCCACAGTGAGGTCGTGGACCCGGTCCGGTTGCGTCTCGACGAGCTGATGTACGCGTGGCTCGACCACAACGACACCCCGATGCAGGTCGCGCTGCTCGGCACGTTCGACGGCGGACCCCTGGCGCGCCCGAACGGTGCGGTCGACGTGCACCGGGTCCGCCGGGAGCTGGCCGCGCGTGCGCACCGGGTTCCGGCGATGAGGCGGCGGGTCGTGTGGACGCGGCTGGGGGAGGGCCGGCCGCTCTGGGCGACGGATCCTGGCTTCGACCCGCTCGACCACATCGAGACCACGGCCCTCCCGCCCGGCGCCGACCTGCCGGGGTGGGCGGCGAACCGGGCGACCCGGCCGCTGGATCGGAATCGGCCGCTGTGGCGGGCGGAGATCGTCGACGGGCTGCACGACGGGCCGAACGGCGTCCGGTTCGCCGTGCTCATCGTCGTTTCGCACGTGCTCGCCGACGGGCTCACCGGTGTGGCGCTCGCGGGCGCGCTGCTCGACCCCGCACCCGGAACGCCTGTGACGATCGCGCCCACGCCGGCCACGGTTGCGCTGCCGACTCACCGCGATCTCGTGCGCCGGCGGCTGCAGGAGATGGGGGCCGCGCTGCGGCGGCTCGGCCAGCGTCGGCGCCGACCGGCCGAGGGGCCGGGACCCGTGCGGCCGGGCATGCGAGAGGTGCGCGACGCGATGGCCGGCTTCGCCGGGCCGGAGCCGGTGACCTCGTTGTCGCGCCAGATCGGCCCGGGGCGCCGGCTGGGCGTCGCCCGGAGGTCGATGGAGGAGCTCAGGGACGCCGGACACGCCCTGGATGTGACGGTCAACGACCTCCTGCTCGCCGCCGTGACCGGTGGCCTGCGGCGGCTCCTGGCCGCCCGCGGGGAGGCCACCCCCGGGCTGGTGCTGCGCGCCTCGGTGCCCGCCGCCACCGGCGCCGCCGGACGGCAGGTCGCGGCGATGTTGATCGCCGACCTGCCGGTAGGCGAGCCCGACCCGTTGCGCCGCGCCGCGCTCGTGCGCCGTGCGACGGCGCTCGGCAAGGCGCGGCTGCGCGGCGCCGGCGGCGACCTCTCCGACCTCCACCTCCCGACGCCGCTGACGCGGTGGCTGCTGTGGTCGGCCCGGCGTGTGGGGAGCCGCCGGCTCACCGTCTCCGTGACCGACGTGCCGGGGCCCGCGAGGCCGCTCTGGCTGGCTGGCGCCCGGCTGCTCGAGGTCGTGCCGATCGCCCCGATGGCCCCGCTCGTGCCGCTCACTGTCGCGGCACTCTCCTACGCCGGGGAACTGGCCGTCGCCGCCAACGCCGACGCCGACATGACCGACCTGGACGTGTTGACCGACGGCATCGCCCGGTCGTTCACCGAGCTGGTGGACCTGGCCCGCACCGGGGCATGCCCGCCGTCGGTGCCGGCGCCCCTGCTGCGGCGCGGCCGTACTGTCGTCGAGGCGGCCGTCGACATCGACCGCCCCGCCGAGCAGGTGTTCGCCTACTGCACCGACCCTCGGAACACGACCGCGTGGAACTCCTTGGTCGACGACGTGAAGCCGCTGACCGACGGTCCGATCGGGCCCGGCACCCGCTACCGCCTCCACACCAGCGCCGGCGGCCGTGTGGTGCAGTACATCGGGTTCGATCCGCCGCGGGCCTGGACGGCCACCAGCAGCGAGGACCGGCTCGATGTGCGTTTCGAGGGCGAGATCGTGCCCCTCGAGGGGCGCTCCCACCTGCGGTTCCGCGCCGAGCTCCGGCCGCGCGGGGCGCTCCGCCTGCTCGCACCCTTCGTGCGGCAGGTGCTGCGGCGACGCTGGCAGCGCGACCTCGCCGTTCTCCGATCCCTCGTTGAGCAGAGCCACAACTCCGCCGGCGAATAACCCCGCACCGAGGAGCCCGAGGCAACGCAGCCGGCCCCCTCGACCTCGCGCCACAGAGCGACCGCGCGCGCGTCCCCTCCGCCCACGCGGGCAAGCAGCGTGCGGTACGAGCGTGCAGCGGCCGGAGGTGCCCGACCTTGGGTCGACCGAGTTCGACGAGCTCTTCCGGCTCGGAGCCGGAGAGCTCCGCGGCCGCGACGACGACGTGGCGGTCTACCACTGCTCGGACCCGGAAATGTCAAGCCGAGTTCGACTCACTCTCGCCGTGAGACCGCGATCCGGAGTCCAAGACATCCCGACATGCGTCACGTGCCGCCCATCGTCAGCAGGGCATCAGGGCCCGGAGCGCTCGAAGCGCGCACCGCCGCCGTCGCACCGAGCCCCATCCAGCCATCGCCCGGGCCGAGCGAAACGACCGACATCGATCTCTGCTGTTCGGCAGGGTGCCACCCATGACGCGCAAGGTGGGCGACGACGCCGACGATCGGGATGCGCGCGGCGCTGTCGATGACGCCGTGGAGCCGCCAGGGCAGCTCGAGTGGGACCAGGTGATGCGAGCGGCGTGGTTCGGCATCAATCACGATCCCGACGCCCCGCCACCCCGAGACGTCCTCGGTCCGGGCACCTGCAGAGCCTCCTGCCGATCGATCCTCGAGTACCCCGCCCGCGGCTGTCGAGGGAGGGCCACGCCACACCTTATTCTGCAGGCGACCTGACATCTCGCCAATCGGTGGGGCAGGAGCCATGTGTCCCGATAACCGGTTCTATGACGTCCGGGTAGCTGAGTTGCGGCTCTGGGTCGACGCGGCGGTCACGGGGCTCCACCTCCCCAACCGCCGGAGGCGACCACCTGTGAAAGGCGAGATCGCTCCGAATTTCATGCATTGAGCTGTATCATGTCGGCGTTCATGACGTCCGGAGCGATGATGCTGCCACTGAAATTGACCTGCTCGAAGTAGTCGAGGAAGCCCTTTTCCTTTGCGCCGGCTTCGAGTCTGTCGCTGAAATCCTTGTCGGGCAGCTTCCAGACGGCCATGTATCGATAGTCGATGCGCTCCGGACCCGTGTTGTCGTTGATGGCACAACCAAGGAACTCGGCGCCCTGTTCGACCAGGCTCATAATGAACGGGCCGATCTTCTCTTCGAAGAATTGGTGTCGCTCCGCTAGGGGGAGCGCGATCCAAGACGGCCTGGCTTTCCAGATCTCGGTGAGGATGTAGCCGCTCACACTGCCCATGGGTGACCTCCTCGTCCGCCCGCCCGAATTTCGTTGTTATACAGACATACTCCAGATGACCGTGCCGCGGCCTCTACGCAACTACGTGAGGCCGTTGCACACCTCTCACGAGTCTGGCTGTCGCCTGAGCGCAGCGCCTCGGGGCAGGTCCCTGAGGTTCTCGCGGTGCTCGCTTCAACGACTTCAAATTCGACCACCCGCACTCGATGCGACCTCCAGCAGCGAGAGCTCTATCTTCGCCACCACGAGGCGATGATCGCGCCGCTGCTGGCGCGGCTGGTCGAACAGTTCCTCGTCCGACGGGTGCGGAACCGGTTCGGTCTCCTCGAGACCCTCCGCCTGCACGCGGTCGAGCGCCTCGAGACGACGGGAGAGCGCAGCCGGTGGGCGAGTCGGCACGCGCGCGACACCGCCTATCGGCTCGAGAGGCATGTGGCGGTGCTGTGGACCGCGGAAGAGCCCGCGCCGGTACGTGCCCTCACCGAGCTGCTCGACGACCTGCACGCCGCCTGGTCCCACACATGTCGGCATGACCGTCCACTCGCCGTCCGGGTCGCGGCAGATGTCCACGACTTCGCCTACGGACGTCAGCGCCTCGACCTGCTGCGGTGGGGGCTCGTCGTGGCCGATTGGGAGCGCGAGCCCGATGCCGGCGTCTCGGACGCGGCCCCCGCCGATCTGGCCCGGGCGTTGGCCACGGCGGCGACCGCGGCCTGGTCTGCGGGTCGAAGAGACGAGGCCGCGACCCTCGCCGCCCGCGCGATCGAGCGGGCCGGCGGACCGTCGAGGCCGGCGGCGATGCAGGGCCGCCGGGTGGACGCGCACCTCGCGATGTTCAGCGGCCGCACGGCCGAGGCCGCGGCGAGCTACCGCGCGCTCGCCGCGTCCTCCCACGCCGCCGGCGACGACCTGCGAGCCATCGTCTTCGAGCTCTCGGCCGCCCAGGCCATGGGCTACGACGGCCGCACCGATGAGGCCCTCGCGAGACCCGCACCTGGTCGGAGACCAGCGGCGAGATCGCTGCTCGCCGCCGGCGTGATGAGCCCTTCTGTGAGCCGCTGGAAGCTCCCCAGGCGATGGAGTCTCGGATCACCCAGCGCGGCCGGCTGGACGTGAGGCGCCACCGGGCTGCCTCGTCCCGACCCTCACCGGGCCGTCTCGAGGCCGTCCTCGGGCGTCGGGGACCTCGGGTGGTCGGCGAAGTCTGCTCGGATGACCTCGAGGTCCGCTCTCAGCTGGGAGAGCCGGGTGGCGCCGAGGAGACGTTCCACGCGCTCCTCGATCTCCGGGACGAGCTGCTGCGCCGCGTCCACGACGGCTCGACCGCGTTCGGTGGGCAGGACGCGCTTGGCGCGCCGGTCGTCGGGGTCGGGCACCCGCACGACGTATCCGGTGCGCTCGAGGTGACCGACCAGCTCCGCCATGGCCTGCTTGGTCATCTGGGCCCGTGTCGCCAGCGTGCTGACCGTCGTGCCGGTGTCGTCGAGATACTGGAACACCGCGCCGTGGGCGGGGCGGAAGTCGGTGAAGCCGCGTTCGACCAGGTGTGGCACGACGAGGTCGTTGAGTGCAGTGAAGGCCTCGCGCAGCTGCACCACGAGGTTGTCGGGACGTTCCTGCCCGGCCAGCACGGGAATCCTCGTTGACATCAGACAAGCCACCTGTCTATCTTCCAGATATGGACATGCTACCTGTCGAAACCCCTCACGCGACCGAGACCCTCCGCGTCGGTGGTGACGAGATCACCGTGCTCGCCGGCACCGCGGAGACCGACGGCGACCTGTTCGCCATCGAGCTGCGGATGCCGCCGGGCGGCGGCCCGCCGGTGATGCACAGGCACGCCCCGAGCGAGGTCTACCGGGTGCTCGTCGGGCAGCTGACCTTCTACGACACGGGCGCCGACGGGCGGACGAGGCGACGAGTGGCCGGCACCGGCGAGACGGTGACGCTGGCCGGCGACACCCCGCACACGATCCGCAACGAGTCCGCGCAGGAGGCGGTGGCCTTCGGCGTGCACGCCCCGGGCGGGCCGATGGAGGGGTTCTGCCGTGCGGCGGCAGCGCTGGCTCCCGACGGTCCGCCGGTGATGGACGAGGTGCTGGCGATCGCCGAGCGCCACGGAATCGAGCTGCTCGGGCCGGTACCGGCGACCGACGGTCCCTGAGCCTCGCAACGTCCGCTCGACCTCTCGGGGCGAGCTGGAAGCATGCGGGACGGCGGGTGGCGGGCGCGACGTCACTGCTCGGCGACCCCGCCGAGCAGCAGGGCCACGAGGACGTCCTCGATCCGGTGCCGGATGTCATCCTCGTCATCGCGAGCTGGGCCCACTGGTTCAACACCTCCAGGCTGCATTCCACGATCGGCAAACACGCCGCTGGTCGAGCCTCCGCTGAATCCGGTGCGCTTCCCGGACCGCGGGTCCCGCGGTCCTGGGCTTGGAGCGGGAGTTTCTGCGGCCTGGTGGCCCGTGCGCATCGGGACGAAATGCCCTCGCCGGCGTCGCCGGGCTGCCCGAGCGTGCCCCTCTGGCGAGGAACGGAGCGGCAGCCGTGACGATGACGAGCAGCGGGACAGCGGACGCCAGCACCTACCCGACTCCGGCGGTGTCGCTGGCCAGACTGTTCCTTGATCGGGTGGCGGCGACACCCGACGCGGAGGCGTTCCGGTTTCCCCGCAACGGCGGCTGGGCTTCGGTCAGCTGGCGGCAGACCGCGCCGACGGTCAGGACGACCGCCGCGGGCCTGCTCGCGCTGGGCATCCGACCTGAGGAGCGGGTGGGGATCGCGAGCACGACGCGGATGGAGTGGCTCTATGCCGACCTCGCGATCATGTGCGCGGGCGCGGCCACGACCGCCGTCTACCCCACCACGTCCGCAGAGGACGTCGCCTACATCCTGTCCGACAGCGGGTCGCGCATCGTGTTCGCCGAGGACGACGGCCAGATCGCCAAACTCCGCCTCCAACGGGAACACCTGCCCGACGTGATCCGGGTCATCACCTTCGACGGCGAGGCGGACGGCGAGTGGGTGCTGAGCCTTGACGACCTGCAGGCGCTCGGTGCTCGGCACCTCGTCGAGCACCCCACCGCCGTCGACGACGCCGTGGCGGCGATCCAACCCGAGCATCTGGCCACGCTGATCTACACGTCCGGGACGACGGGCCGCCCGAAGGGTGTCGAGCTACCGCACCGCTGTTGGACCTACGTCGGCGCCGCCGTCGAGGCCATCGAGTTGATCTCGGCCGACGACCTGCAGTACCTGTGGCTGCCGCTGTCCCACTCGTTCGGCAAGATGCTCTCTGCGGTGCAGCTGCACATCGGCTTCGCCACCGCGGTCGACGGCCGCCTGGACCGGCTCGCGCAGAACCTCACCGAGATCCGCCCCACGTTCATGGCCGGCGCCCCCCGGATCTTCGAGAAGTTGCACTCGAAGGTCCTGCAGACCGTCCAGGAGGAGGGCGGTGTGAGGTACCGGCTGTTCACCTGGGCGTTCGGGGTGGGCGAGCGGGTCGCGCGGGCTCGGCTGCAGCACCGGTCGCCGAGCCTCGCCGACCGGGCCCAGCACGCCCTGGCCGATCGGCTGGTCCTCTCGCAGGTCCGTGCGCTGCTGGGCGGGCGGGTCCGCTTCCTCATCTCGGGCAGCGCCGCCCTGGCCAGCGACATCGGCCTCTGGTTCTACGCCGCAGGGTTGCCTGTGCTCGAGGGCTACGCGCTGACCGAGACCAGCGCCGCCTCCTCCGTCGTCCGCCCCGAGCGCCCGGCCCTCGGGGTCGTCGGCCCGCCTTTGCCGGGTACCGAAATCCGGATCGCCGACGACGGGGAGATCCTGATCCGGGGTCCCGGTGTGATGAGCCGCTATCACAGTCGGCCCGATGCCACCGCCGAGGCGCTCGACGCCGAGGGTTGGTTCGCCACCGGCGACGTCGGCGAGATCGACGATGCCGGCCAGCTGAAGATCACCGACCGGAAGAAGGATCTGACCAAGACCTCCGGCGGCAAGTACATCGCGCCCGGGGCCATCGAGGCGCAGTTCAAGGCCGTCTGCCCGCTGGCCAGCCAGATGCTGGTGCATGCCGACGGCCGTCGCTACGCCACCGCGTTGATCACGCTGGACCCGGAGGCCCTGGCCCAATGGGGTCGCGCGCAGGGCCTCGCGGCCACGGACTACGCCGGCCTCGCCGTGGCCCCCGAGGTCCGCGACTACGTGCGGGCCTGCATCGAGGAACTCAATGAGCGGCTCAACCGCTGGGAGACGGTGAAGGACTTCCGCATTCTCGACCACGACCTGTCGGTGGAGGACGGCGAACTGACCCCGAGCATGAAGGTCAAGCGCAAGGTCCTGGAATCGCGCTACCGGCCGCTGCTCGACGCGATGTACGCCCAGCAGTAGCGCTCGTGACCCATGTAGGGGGGCCGCGGGCACGATCGCCGTCGGCGGCGACGGTCTGCCACCGCGTCGTGACCCTCGAGCGGGTGCTGCCCCGATGACTCGTTTCCCTGACTCGTCTCCCTGTCTCGCCGCCCGGGCCACCTACGCGGCGGCGACGGCGAGGTCACTGTCGAGGCCCTCCTCGACGCGACCCCGCTGATGTGACCGTGGACACATTTCTCCGGGGCGGCTCCACGGACGTGCTGGTCAGGCGGCGGTGTCGGGGGTCGGGTCTAGCGTTCCCGGTGTGAGCATCGACCAGGACCTGCCGGTCGGCCCGAGGGCCGA
>NZ_QEKW01000037.1 GCF_003096675.1 Actinomycetospora cinnamomea
ACGGGCGGCCAGCAGGCCCACCAACCGCTCGAGGCGGTTCATACACCGGACCGGCCCGCCGGTCACGGTCTAGATCCCGCCGACCGGAGCCCCCGGCACCCCGACCCGACCACCAACCCACGCCTGCGGGCATCGGGCGCAGCCCGGCTAGGTGTCGACTTCCGCGGGTAGCTCCCGCCGCTGCCAGTCGAGGCGGTGGGTCCCGGCCCCGTCGCGCGGCGTGCTGCCGATGGGGGGCGCGCCGGGGCCATCCACATGAACCGCTGGGCGATCCCGGCTCGCGGCGCCTTCTGCTGCTGGAATTGATCTGGCGGCAACGGCGACAGTTGGGAGCCCCTGTAGCGGGGTCCGGTCTCGCCGCGCCGCGAGCCGGACCCTTCGGCCCCGGCACTTCCTCCCCCCGGAGGTGTGCCGGGGCCGTCCCCGCCACGTTTTGGCCCACGTGGGAATTGGTGACCCTTTCCAAGTCTCGGGGTTCACACCGCGAGCGTCGGGGCGAGTTCCTGGCGCCGCAGAGCATCACGCATGTGGCGTCGGGGCCGTCTTCACCGTTCATCGTGGCGCCACCCGGTCGCAGTACTCCGAGTACTCGCCGAACCACGGCGCGCGCATCCGCGCCCGGCCCGGAGCCGAGACGACGGCGATGCCGGGCTCGGCGGTGCGGTGCTCGGCGCCGAGCGCGCGGAGCGATTCCCCACGAAGAGCTGGTCGCTCCGAGACCCGCGGGCGGCGATAATCGGGCTGGATCGGGGCGGTGGAATGCCGCGCCCGCGGGGCCATCTGTTGAGGGGCTCGATGTACCAGGAGATGTGTGTTCACGAGCTCGCCCAGGGTCTGGAGCGCCGCGACGTCGTGCTGCTCGACGTTCGCGACGCCGAGCACTTCGCGGCAGGCCACATCCCGGGCTCCCTACCAGTGCCGCTGCCGGACCTGCCGGGTCGCCTACGCGACCCCGACGACGAGCTCTGGGCGCGTCTGTTCGGCGCGCGGCGCCCCTTGCTCATCCGGGTGGGCATCGTGGGTGATGCCGAGCGCACCATCGATGCCGCCGCCATCCTGGACGAGCTCGGCGTCGAGTCCTACGTGGTAGCCGGCGGAACACGGGCGTGGAGCGCGGCCGGACGCCCGCTCAACCGCCGATGGTAGGAACGCTCACCTCGACGCCCCGACGTCCACCCCGACCGCGGCCTCGACCGCGGCCGTCACTTCGGCGCACCCGGCGATCGTCGACGTCGAAGACTTGTGCGGGATCGGGCCAGCTCGACCTGTGTTGCCCGCGCCGGCATCACCTCGCGGGCATGGCTGCGTCCGCCCGGCGCCCGAACGGCCGCCCGAGTCCGGCCTACTGGCCCGCTTGATAACGATCGGTTAGCGAGCAGGGTCAGTGGGACCCTTTCGTGTGAACGAACATCGTGGAACGGGGGCTCACGGTGACCGCTCTGCTACTCGCCGCAGCTGGGGATGTCTCCCACGCCCTGATGGACGCCACGATGTACGCGCCCGGTCAGCGGTGTGGCTCCCGACGACCACGGCCCCAGGCAGCGGACCCTGGGCTGCCCGGCCGGGCAATCACCTCCGTCCCCATGGCGGGACGGCACGGGTTTCGGACCTGGTGACGCCGTGGTGTTGCAGTGCTGCCTCAACGGTGCGCGCCCGGCCGGCGCGTACCCGGCGGTGCCGATGAGTCCGCGTCACCTCGCCCGGGACGCGCGGGCGGTGTCCGCGCTCGGCGTCCATAGCGTGCACGTGCACCCCCGCGATCGGGACGGTCGGGAAAGCCTCGATCCGCCCACTGTCGGGGCCGTGACCCACGCGATCCGTGCCGCGGCGCCGCGGACCGAGATCGGCGTCACGACCGCCCGCTGGGTCGAGCCCGACCCCCTCACCCGCATCGACATCATCGGCCAGTGGGGTCGGCTGCCCGCGCACGCCCGCCCCGACGTCGCCTCGGTCAACGTCCACGAACGCGGATGGCAGCGGGTGTGCGCCGCCCTCGTAGCGGCGGGCATCGGGGTGGAGCTCGGCGTGTGGACCTGCGGCGACGCCGTGCAGCTCCGGCAGGCCGGCCTGCCGCCGGGCACGATCCGGGTCCTGGCCGAGGTCACCGTGACCGATCCCGAGATCGCGCTCATCGAGGCCATGCGCATCCTCGACGCACTGGGCCCGCTGCCCGCTCCGATCCTGCTGCACGGCGAGGACGCCGGGGCCTGGCCCGTCCTGGCCCACGCCCAGCGCCTCAACCTCGACACCCGGATCGGCTTCGAAGACACCCTCGAGGGCCCGGAGCGCGCCAGGCGGGCCACCAGCAACGAGCAGCTCGTGCGCTACGCGCTGGACAAGGCCGCCACCCCACAGCGCGCTGACCGTTCGGTCCGCAGCCGACGGGGCGCCGCGCACCGGCACTAGCAGAGAGCTCCGCCGATCGCGCCGCGCGACGGCAAGGAGCGTCGGCGATCTCTGCATGGAACATGTCGTGGAGAACAGCGGTTTCAGCGGGTGTGCGTGGAGTAGATCAGCGTGCCGCCGCTACGCCTTCGGCCGTGGTGCCTGGAACTCGCGCGCCCATCGCGCGCGGGACCAACGACATGTCGGGTCGTACCTACAGCGACACGTGAGCCCGTCCCCGGACAGCCCCTGACCGGCGGCTACTGCGCCCGCACGCGGTGGTTCTGATCGCGAGCGCCTCCGTTCCACCACCGATTCGCCCGCCGGCCCCGCGCCACCCGCGGTGGGGCGCGCGACGGATCGCTTTCGAGCTCGCCCGTGCGCCCGGCAGCCACGCCGCGCCGTCGCGGGCGACGGTGCACCGGGTGCTGTCGCGTCACAGTCTGGTGGCCTCGCAGGAGCAGCGCCGCCCGCGCCGGTACAGGCGGTGGGCCCGGGAGACGCCGATGGCGCTCTGGCAGCTCGACATCGTGGGCGGGGTGTTCCTCGCCGACGGGCGCGAGGTCAAGATAGTCTCCGGGATCGATGACCACTCCCGCTATGTCGTGATCGCCGCGCTGGTCGTCGTTCCGACCGGCCGCGCGGTCAGTGAGGCATCGCTGGCCGCGGTGGAGCGCTACGGGGTGCCCGGTGAGGTGCTCACCGACAACGGCAAGCAGTTCACCGGCCGCTACACCCGACCGGCCCCGGTGGAGGTGCTCTTCGAGCGGGTCTGCCGCGAGCGCGGGATCACCGCCCGGTTGACCAAGCGCCGGTCCCCGACGACCACCGGCAAGATCGAGCGGTTCCACCAGACCCTGCGCGGCGAGCTGCTCGACCAAGAGTCTGGACATGGCCTTCCCGGCCGACCTGTTCCGCCCGAACGACACGCCACGCGCTCCCGGCCCCGTTGCCCCCGTGCGCGGCGGGCACACCGGACCCGCCTCGTCTTCGTCCACGGCGTCGTCCTCGTCGGCGACGCCGACGGACACGGTCGTACGGGCCGGCGCGGTGGAGCTCGAGGTGCGGGTCCCGGGCTGCGGCAGTGTCGCGTTCGCCGCCCATCGCAGCTCTGGCTCGGTCCGGCCTACGCGGCCGTGTCGTCACTGTGTGGGCCGACGTCGACACCGTGCACGTCAGCCTCGAGGACCGGCTCCGGAAGACCGTGCCCGGCTCTTCCGGAAATGGAGTGCAGCTGAGGGCGTGATCGACCGGGCAGACGGGGTCGTGTCGCTGCGGCGAGGCGGGCCCCGAGAAGTTGATGATGAAGGTTCCTACACCAGTGATCGTCAACATCCCGGGGACCCGATGCCGCAGCCTACGTCGCCGCCCGCCCAGATCGTGGCCGACACGATCGTCCCCAGTGTCGAACTCGGAGTGCGGATCACCGACGCCGCGATCGCCGGCGAAACGACGGTGCTGTGGTGCGATCTGATCACCGACGGGCCGGGCCGCTGCCCGGCCTGCGCCATCGCGGGGAGCTATCGCGACAGTGTCGAGCGCCGGGTCAGCGACGTCCCGGTCGTCGGGCATCCCCTCGACCTGCGGGTGCGCCTGCCGCGCTACCGATGTGTCCACGACGGCTGTGACCGCGAGGTGTTCTGCCACGACACCAACCGGCTGGCCCGCCCGGGCTGGTCGACAACCCGACACTGCGCGCAGTACATCCTGCGGCGCCTGGCCATCGACAAGGCGACCGTCTCCGCGGTGGCCCGCGAGCTCGGCCGCAGCTGGGACACCGTCAACGCCATCGCCGTCGCCGCCTAGCGAGCTGCTGCTCACCGCTGGCCCGGCTCGTCTCGACGGGGTCCGGGTGATCGGGGTCGACGAGCACAAGTGGTCCCATGTGCGCGGCGCCGACGCCGACGGGTTGGTCACCGTGATCACCGACCTTACCCCGGTTGTCGCGGGTCAGGGCCCGGCCCGGTTGCTCGACATGATTCCCGGCCGCTCCGCGGCGGCGATGGCCGGGTGGCTGGCCGAGCGCAGTCCCGATTTCCGCGCGGCGGTCGTGATCGTCGCGATGGACGGGTTCGGCGGCTACAAGGCCGCCGCGATCGAGGCGCTGCCCGACGCGGTCACGGTCACGGATCCGTTCCACGTGGTCGCCTTGTGCGGCCAGAAACTCGACCTGTGCCGACAGCGCGTGCAGCAGGACACCCTCGGGCACCGCGGCCGCTCCGGGGACCCGCTCTACGGGGTGCGGCGCGCGCTGCGCACCCGCGACGGGTTGCTCACCGAGCGGCAGTGGACCCGGATCGCTGCGGTGTTCGCCGACGACGCCCACGCCGCGGTCGAGGTGACCTGGTGTGTCTACCAGCAGCTCATCGAGCCTACGCCCACGACGATCCCCAGCGCGGTAAAACCCTGCTCACCGCCCTGATCGAACTGCTCCGTCGCGGCCTACCCGCCGGCCTCGAGGAACTCGCCCAGCTCGGACGAACCCTGCACCGCCGCCGCGACGACGTCCTGGCCTACTTCTCCCATCGCGCCTCGAACGGGCCGACCGAAGCCATCAACGGCCGCTTGGAAGCGCTACGCCGCAACGCCCTCGGCTTCCGCAATCTCATCAACTACCGCATCCGCTCACTGCTCCACTGCGGATCTCTCGCACTCTGACCCGAAAATCCGAGCCGGGCACGGCAGCCCGAAGGCACCCCGCGCAGCGGGGTAAGAGGGCCGGCTGGTCGTGAGGTCAGGCGGCCGGGGTGATGGTGACGGTGTAGCCGAGGGCTTCGAGCTGGGCGATGTGGGCTCGCTTCTTGCGTTCGGGATCGGTGCGGCGGTCGTGGAAGTCTGGCCCGAGCTCGATGTAGCCGGCCTCGGGATCGGCGAGCAGATGCCAGATGATCACCAGGATGGAACGGCCCACGGCGACAATGGCCTTCTTCTTGCCGCGCCGACGCGCGATGCGCCGGTAGCGTTCGCCGAGGAAGGTGTTGGTGCGCCCCGCGCAGACCGCGGCCTCACCGAGGACCTTGGCCAGGTAGCGGTTGCCGTGCCCGGTGGAGCCCCTGCCCGTGGTCTTGCCGGCGGACTGCTTGGTCTGGGGTGTGAACTTGGCCCAGGAGGCCAGGTGCCCGGCGGTAGGGAACCGGGACATGTCCAGCCCGACCTCGGAGACGACCACCGCGGCGCCGACCGGCCCGAGCCCGAGGATCTCATCGAGCCGGGTGATCGTCTCGGCGAAAGGGGCGACCATCTCCTCGAGGGTGGCCTCCAGCTCGGTGATGTCGGTGCTCAACGCGTCGATACGGGCGAGCATCTTGCCCAGCAACAAGGCGTGATGGTCGGTGAAGAACCCGGTGAACGCCTCCTCCAGGGTGCTGATCTTGCTGCGCATGCGGCCGCGGGCCAGCTGCGCGAGCATCTTGGGGTCGCGCCGGCCGGCGATGAGGTGGGCCATCATGTCGCGCCCGGAGACCCCGAAGATGTCCAAGGCGACCACCGACAATTTGATCTGGGCGTCCTCGAGCAGCTTCTCCACCCGCTGCTTCTCCGCGGTACGCACCTCGACGAGATCGCAGCGGTACCGCGCGACGTCGCGCAGCCGGCGGATCTCCGGTGGGGGCACGAAGCTCGGGCGCAGCATCTGGCGTTCGGCGACCTTGGCCAGCCACACCGCGTCGAGCTTGTCGGTCTTGGGCCGGCCCGGCAGGTGCTTGACGTCGCGGGCGTTGACCAGCCAGGTCTCGAACCCGTGCGCCTCGAGCAGGTAGAACACCGGCTTCCAGTAGTCCGAGGGTGGCTTCCATGACCACCCGGGTCACCCCGAGCACCCGCAGGTGATCGGCCATCCCCAGCAGCGAGCGGGTCATCGTCGACCAGGTCGTCACGTTCTGGAGCCGTCGCCCCGGGCGGTCCTCGTTCGGGACCCTGGCGCAGCACACCACCTCGGCCTTGCCGATGTCGCACGCCGCGACCCGCGCGATGATCTCCTCGTTCTCGGGGTCTTCTTCGAGCATCACCGGCCTCCTCACCTGGCACCGACCCGAGGGGCCGCCCGCACGGGCCGCGCGGGACAGCGGGAATCTGACCCGCGTGCTCGAAGCAACACTGAAGCGCCCAGGCGCGACCCTCTCCACCCTGCTGAATCACGACCTCGAAGATCTGTGAGTGTCGCTGCGGTGCTCCGGCAGGGAGGACCACCAGGCTCGGTGTCGGTGACCCCGGCGTGACTCATCCAAGATCTGGCCGCTG
>NZ_QEKW01000038.1 GCF_003096675.1 Actinomycetospora cinnamomea
GTGTGGTTGTCCTTTGAGAACTCAACAGTGTGCTGAATGTTTGGTGTGTTTGTCCTCGTCGGCGCCATGGCTTTGTGGTTGTGGTGTCGTGGGGTTTCTTTGGGTGCTCTCTGTTTGAGAGTGTTTTTTTGCTGGGTTTGTTTGAGCCCTCCTTTTTTGTTGGAGAGTTTGATCCTGGCTCAGGACGAACGCTGGCGGCGTGCTTAACACATGCAAGTCGAGCGGTAAGGCCCTTCGGGGTACACGAGCGGCGAACGGGTGAGTAACACGTGGGTGACCTGCCCTCCACTTCGGGATAAGCCTGGGAAACTGGGTCTAATACCGGATAGGACCTCCGGATGCATGTCTGGTGGTGGAAAGTTTTGTCGGTGGGGGATGGGCCCGCGGTCTATCAGCTTGTTGGTGGGGTGATGGCCTACCAAGGCGACGACGGATAGCCGGCCTGAGAGGGTGATCGGCCACACTGGGACTGAGACACGGCCCAGACTCCTACGGGAGGCAGCAGTGGGGAATCTTGCGCAATGGGCGGAAGCCTGACGCAGCAACGCCGCGTGGGGGATGACGGCCTTCGGGTTGTAAACCTCTTTCGCGATCGACGAAGCTCGTACTTCTGGTACGGGTGACGGTAGGTCGAGAAGAAGCACCGGCCAACTACGTGCCAGCAGCCGCGGTAATACGTAGGGTGCGAGCGTTGTCCGGAATTATTGGGCGTAAAGAGCTCGTAGGCGGTGTGTCGCGTCGGCCGTGAAAACCTGGGGCTTAACTCTGGGCGTGCGGTCGATACGGGCATCACTGGAGTTCGGCAGGGGAGACTGGAATTCCTGGTGTAGCGGTGAAATGCGCAGATATCAGGAGGAACACCGGTGGCGAAGGCGGGTCTCTGGGCCGATACTGACGCTGAGGAGCGAAAGCATGGGTAGCGAACAGGATTAGATACCCTGGTAGTCCATGCCGTAAACGTTGGGCGCTAGGTGTGGGGTCCATTCCACGGGTTCCGTGCCGCAGCTAACGCATTAAGCGCCCCGCCTGGGGAGTACGGCCGCAAGGCTAAAACTCAAAGGAATTGACGGGGGCCCGCACAAGCGGCGGAGCATGTGGATTAATTCGATGCAACGCGAAGAACCTTACCTGGGTTTGACATGCACCGGACGCGTCCAGAGATGGGCGTTCCCTTGTGGCTGGTGTGCAGGTGGTGCATGGCTGTCGTCAGCTCGTGTCGTGAGATGTTGGGTTAAGTCCCGCAACGAGCGCAACCCTTGTCCTATGTTGCCAGCACGTGATGGTGGGGACTCATGGGAGACTGCCGGGGTCAACTCGGAGGAAGGTGGGGATGACGTCAAGTCATCATGCCCCTTATGTCCAGGGCTTCACACATGCTACAATGGCCGGTACAGAGGGCTGCGAAGCCGTGAGGTGGAGCGAATCTCGTAAAGCCGGTCTCAGTTCGGATCGGGGTCTGCAACTCGACCCCGTGAAGTCGGAGTCGCTAGTAATCGCAGATCAGCAACGCTGCGGTGAATACGTTCCCGGGCCTTGTACACACCGCCCGTCACGTCACGAAAGTCGGTAACACCCGAAGCCCGTGGCCCAACCCGCAAGGGGGGGAGCGGTCGAAGGTGGGACTGGCGATTGGGACGAAGTCGTAACAAGGTAGCCGTACCGGAAGGTGCGGCTGGATCACCTCCTTTCTAAGGAGCTTCACCGGACATCACCGGTTCCTCGGTGTTCGCAGGCGAGTGTTCTGCGCGCGGGGGTGTGGTGGTGGAGGGCCCTAGTACCTCCCGGGCGTGATGTCCGGGGTGGGAGGGGGTTGCTCGAGAAATGTGGAAGCACCAGACGTTCCTGCCCCTGTTGTGGGGTGGGGTTGGCACACTGTTGGGTCCTGAGGGGACAACCTCTCTGGGACGGGCAGCGCCGGCGCGCACGGGTTCGTGTGTGTGCGGCGCTGGTTCGTGTGGTCGTTGAGAATTGTACAGTGGACGCGAGCATCTTTTGTTTCTGTGCTGTTTGTGTCGTGATTTCTTGATGTGTGTGTTGGTCAAGTTGTCAAGGGCGCACGGTGGATGCCTGGGCATCAGGAGCCGATGAAGGACGTGGGAGGCCGCGATAGTCCTCGGGGAGCTGTCAACCGAGCGTTGATCCGAGGGTGTCCGAATGGGGTAACCCGGCACCCGTCATGGGGTGTCACCGCCGTCTGAATGTATAGGACGGTGGGAGGGAACGCGGGGAAGTGAAACATCTCAGTACCCGCAGGAAGAGAAAACAACAGTGATTCCGTGAGTAGTGGCGAGCGAAAGCGGAAGAGGCTAAACCCCGCCAGTGTGAGAGCCGGCAGGTGTTGCTGGTGGGGTGTTGTGGGGTTCCGCGTACCGTCGCTGCCGTGGCGGTGCGGGTGTTCGTGGTGTTAGTCGAAGGCGTTGGGACGCGTCGGCGTAGAGGGTGAGACCCCCGTAGACGAAAACACTGCGTTCTCCCGTTGCGGTGTCCCCGAGTAGCAGCGAGCCCGTGGAATTCGCTGTGAATCTGCCGGGACCACCCGGTAAGCCTAAATACTCCCTGATGACCGATAGCGGACGAGTACCGTGAGGGAAAGGTGAAAAGTACCCCGGGAGGGGAGTGAAAGAGTACCTGAAACCGTGTGCCTACAAGCCGTCAGAGCTGTTGCTTGTCAATGGTGATGGCGTGCCTTTTGAAGAATGAGCCTGCGAGTTAGCGGTACGTGGCGAGGTTAACCCGTGGTGGGGTAGCCGTAGCGAAAGCGAGTCCGAACAGGGCGTGGTTCAGTCGCGTGCTCTAGACCCGAAGCGGGGTGATCTACCCATGGCCAGGGTGAAGCGCCGGTAAGACGGCGTGGAGGCCCGAACCCACCAGGGTTGAAAACCTGGGGGATGAGCTGTGGGTAGGGGTGAAAGGCCAATCAAACTCCGTGATAGCTGGTTCTCCCCGAAATGCATTTAGGTGCAGCGTCGCGTGATACTCACCGGAGGTAGAGCACTGGTTGGCCTAGGGGGCCCACAAGCTTACTGAAGTCAGCCAAACTCCGAATGCCGGTGAGCTCGACAGCGCGGCAGTGAGACGGCGGGCGATAAGGTTCGTCGTCGAGAGGGAAACAGCCCAGATCGCCGGCTAAGGCCCCTAAGCGTGCGCTAAGTGGGAAAGGATGTGGGATCGCCCAGACAACCAGGAGGTTGGCTTAGAAGCAGCCATCCTTGAAAGAGTGCGTAATAGCTCACTGGTCAAGTGGTCCTGCGCCGACAATGTAGCGGGGCTCAAGCGCACCGCCGAAGCCGCGGCAACATCACGCGAACACTCCGTCAGCTTCGAGCTGTCGGTGGTGGTGGTGTTGGGTAGGGGAGCGTCATGCGGGCGGTGAAGCGGCGGAGTGATCCAGCCGTGGAGCCCGTGTGAGTGAGAATGCAGGCATGAGTAGCGATAGCAGAGTGAGAAACTCTGCCGCCGGATGACCAAGGGTTCCTGGGCCAGGTTTTTCCGCCCAGGGTGAGCCGGGACCTAAGGCGAGGCCGACAGGCGTAGTCGATGGACAACGGGTTGATATTCCCGTGCTCGTGTAGGCGCGTCCCTGGCGAATCCAGGTGTGCTAACCGCCCGAGCCCGCCCTGTCTCCTTCGGGAGCAGGTGCGGGGGAGCGCGGGACCCCGCCTGGTAGTAGCCAAGCGATGGGGTGACGCAGGAGGGCAGCTCCGCCAGCTAGTGGTAGTGCTGGTGCAAGCGTGTAGGCCGGTGCACAGGCAAATCCGTGCACCAGGTGGCTGAGACGTGACGCATAGCCGGTTGAGGCGAAGCAGAGTGATCCCATGCTGCCGAGAAAAGCCTCTAGCGAGTTCCTACGCGACCCGTACCCCAAACCAACACAGGTGGTCAGGTAGAGAATACCGAGGCGTTCGAGCGAACTGTGGTCAAGGAATTCGGCAAAATGCCCCCGTAACTTCGGGAGAAGGGGGGCCCTGTCCCGTGAAACCCCTTTGCGGGTTAGCGGGGTGGGGCCGCAGAGACCAGGGGGAAGCGACTGTTTACTAAAAACACAGGTCCGTGCGAAGTCGCAAGACGATGTATACGGACTGACGCCTGCCCGGTGCTGGAACGTTAAGGGGACCGGTTAGGGCCTTTCGGGGCCCGAAGCTGAGAACTTAAGCGCCAGTAAACGGCGGTGGTAACTATAACCATCCTAAGGTAGCGAAATTCCTTGTCGGGTAAGTTCCGACCTGCACGAATGGCGTAACGACTTCCCCGCTGTCTCGACCACAGACTCGGCGAAATTGCACTACGAGTAAAGATGCTCGTTACGCGCGGCAGGACGGAAAGACCCCGGGACCTTCACTACAGCTTGGTATTGGTGCTCGGTTCGGCTTGTGTAGGATAGGTGGGAGACTGGGAAGCCCTCACGCCAGTGAGGGTGGAGTCGCCGTTGAAATACCACTCTGGTCGAATTGGGCATCTAACCTCGGGCCATGATCTGGTCCAGGAACAGTGCCTGGTGGGTAGTTTAACTGGGGCGGTTGCCTCCCAAAGGGTAACGGAGGCGCCCAAAGGTTCCCTCAGCCTGGTCGGCAACCAGGTGTCGAGTGCAAGTGCACAAGGGAGCTTGACTGTGAGACCGACGGGTCGAGCAGGGACGAAAGTCGGGACTAGTGATCCGGCACCTCCTGGTGGAAGGGGTGTCGCTCAACGGATAAAAGGTACCCCGGGGATAACAGGCTGATCTTGCCCAAGAGTCCATATCGACGGCATGGTTTGGCACCTCGATGTCGGCTCGTCGCATCCTGGGGCTGGAGTAGGTCCCAAGGGTTGGGCTGTTCGCCCATTAAAGCGGTACGCGAGCTGGGTTTAGAACGTCGTGAGACAGTTCGGTCCCTATCCGCCGCGCGCGCAGGAGACTTGAGGAAGGCTGTCCCTAGTACGAGAGGACCGGGACGGACGAACCTCTGGTGTGCCAGTTGTCCCGCCAGGGGCACGGCTGGTTGGCTACGTTCGGAAAGGATAACCGCTGAAGGCATCTAAGCGGGAAGCCTGTTCCAAGATGAGGTCTCCCACCCCCACGAGGGTTAAGGCCCCCACCAGACCAGTGGGTTGATAGGCCAGACATGTAATCGCCGCAAGGCGTTCAGTGGACTGGTACTAATAGGCCGAGGACTTGCCCACACACACGTCAAGAAACCACGACGTGCCGGCAAGACCAACAACGAACTGCGTAACGAACAATCCTGTTCGCGTCCACTGTGCATATCCCAACGACCACACACCCCACCCCGCACCCGTGGGGGTGGTGGGGTGTTCCGGTGGTCACAGCGGAGGGGAAACGCCCGGACCCATCCCGAACCCGGAAGCTAAGCCCTCCAGCGCCGATGGTACTGCGACCGACAGGTCGTGGGAGAGTAGGACACCGCCGGAACACCCGACCACCCCCACAC
>NZ_QEKW01000039.1 GCF_003096675.1 Actinomycetospora cinnamomea
CGCCTTGTTCAGGGCGCGGTCGCCGCCGCGGTTGAGCCGGTGGCGGGTGGTGCGCCCGCTGCTGGCCTCGAGCGGGCTGGTCCCACCGAGGGCGGTGACAGCGGCCACGGCATCCTCCCCAGTGGCGGCCATCTGATCTCCCCACTGGCGGCCACGAAGTCTCCCCAGCGACGGCCACGGTTTCTCCCCGGCTGATGCCGTGTCGCCGCCGGGTGGCGGCGGTGTTCTCGGGCTTGCTGGGCCTCGACGTGATCGTCGAGCGCTGCAGGGAGCCGGCCGTGAAGACCAACGAGGAGATCATGGAGATCCTGGAGGCCTACGACCTCACCGGCGGCCTGCGGGCCGCCGCCGCTCTGGCCGGGTGTGACCACAAGACCGTCGCCCACTACGTCGCGCTGCGCGACGCCGGGCACCTCCCGGGCGGACGTCCACGCCGCACGACCAGCCTCGACGAGCTGTTACCGAAGATCGAGGAGTGGGTCGACCGTTCCCGCGGCGCGATCCGCGCCGACGTCGTCCACCAGAAGCTGGCGGCGATGGGCTTCGCCGGCTCCGAGCGCACCACTCGCCGTGCGGTCGCCGAGGCCAAGAAGGCCTGGCGGGCCGGGCAGCGCCGCGTGTTCCGCCCGTGGGTGCCCGAGCCGGGGTTGTGGCTGCAGTTCGACTGGGGCGCCGGCCCGCGGGTCGGGCCGGCGGGCGAGGCGCGCGAGACGCTGCTGTTCTGCGCCTGGCTGGCCTGGTCCCGGTTCCGGGTGGTGCTGCCGGTCTGGGACCGCACCCTGCCCTCGCTGCTGGCGTGCCTGGACACCACCCTGCGCCGCCTGGGCGGGGCCCCGACCTACGCGCTGACCGACAACGAGAAGACCGTGACCGTCGAGCACATCGCCCGGGTCCCGGTGCGCCACCCCGACGTCGTGGTCGCCGGCCGGCACTACGGCATGACCATCCGCACCTGCATGCCCGCCGACCCGCAGTCCAAGGGCGGCGCGGAGGCCACGGTGCGCATCGCCAAGGCCGACCTGGTGCCCACCGAGGCCAACCTGCGCGACGCCTACGGCGACTTCGCCGCCCTCGAGGCGGCCTGCGCGGGGTTCTGCGAACAGGTCAACACCCGGACCCACCGGGCGACCGGGCGCCCGCCGGTGGAGATGCTCGCCGAGGAAACCGCCCGGCTGCACCCGCTACCCGCGACCGCGGTGACCACCGCCTTCGGTGAGACCCGCCGGGTCGGGTGGGACGCCACCATCTCCGTGGGCGGGGTGCGCTACTCGGTGCCCCATGAGCTGGTCGACACCCGGGTCTGGACCCGGTTCGCCGGCGACGAACTCGTGGTCACCGTCGTCGACCCCGAACACGGGCCCCGCGAAGTCGCCCGCCACCAGCGCGGACACCGCGGCTGCCCCCAGATCCGCGACGAGCACTACCCCGACAGCCACCCCTCGCGCCGGTCGGTACCCGGCGACCGCGTCCCCCGCGCAGGCAGCGCCGCCGAGGAGGCGTTCCTGACCATCGGGCCCGGCGCCGCCGAGTGGCTGCGCGAAGCCGCCGCGGCAGGCACCGCGCGGATGCGCACCAAGATGGCCGAGGCGGTCTCGTTGGCCAAGCTGCACAGCCTGGCCGCGGTCGACCAGGCCCTCGGGGCCGCCGCGCTGGCCGGGCGCTTCGGCGACGAGGACCTGCCGATGATCCTGGCCCACCAACGCCACCAACCACCCGCCAGCCCCGCGGCCCGGGCCTCCGAGGCGCACAGCCTGCAGGCCGGCACCCGCGCCTGGGCCACCTTCGGGGTCGCCCCGTCGCGGACAGAGGTGCCGTCATGATCGCCACCAGCACCGACACCCCCACGACGACGTCTTCGACGTCGTCCGCAGCGTCGTCTGCATCGTCGTCGGGCTCGTCGGCTCCATCAGCTCCCTCGGGGCAGGCGCTGGAGGAGATGCTGCGCCTGGCCCGCCGGCTGCGGATGCCCTACCTGCGCGCGCACGCCCCCGAGGTGCTGGCCACCGCCCGCGCCCAGCGCTGGGACCCCGCCGAAGCGCTGCGGGTGCTGCTGGCCGAGGAGATCGCCGGCCGCGACGAAGCCACCATCCGCGCCCGACGGAAGAAGGCCGGCTTCCCCGCCGGCAAGACCTTCGCGGTCTGGAACGAGACCGCCAGCTCCATTCCGCAGGCCACCCAGCAGGCGCTGCGCACCCTGGAATGGGTCGACCGCCACGAGAACCTGTGTGTCTGCGGACCCTCGGGCACCGGCAAGAGCCACTTCTGCGAAGCCCTCGGCCAGGCCGCGATCGACTCCGGACGCAGCGTGGCCTGGTTCGCCATCGATGAGCTCGGCGCCCTGGTCCGCCGCCACCGCGCCGACGACTCGATCACCAAAGCCATCGCCCGGCTCACCCGCGTCGACCTGGTCATCGTCGACGACATCGGCATGCTGCCCGTCGGCGCCGACGCCGCCGAAGGCTTCTACCGCCTCGTCGACGCCGCCTACGAACACCGCTCCCTGGCCGTGTCGAGCAACCTGCACCCCTCCGGGTTCGACGAGCTCATGCCCAAGACCCTGGCCACCGCCACCGTCGACCGGCTCCTGCACCACGCCCACATCTGCCTGACCGACGGCGACTCCTTCCGGCTCACCCAAGCCACCGCCGGCAAGGGGGTGAAGCCGCTACCAAGCTGACCCCCCGGGGAGAACCCATGGCCGTCCCCGGGGAGCAACCACGTCCGCCACCGGGGAGAACTCATGGCCGCCGCTGGGGAAGAACCCGTGGCCGTTGACAGGCGGCGAACGCGGCCTCGCTGCGGCAGCGCCCGGGGTGGGAGAACGACACGATGACCTGGGCGGCGCAGATCGGACCGATCCCCTTGTGGTCGG
>NZ_QEKW01000040.1 GCF_003096675.1 Actinomycetospora cinnamomea
ACCCCACGACACCACAACCACAAAGCCATGGCGCCGACGAGGACAAACACACCAAACATTCAGCACACTGTTGAGTTCTCAAAGGACAACCACACCACCGTACCGACCTGCCCGATGGGGCAAACCTTCCGGAGGGCGACCTTCCTAGCTTACTGCGTCGTCCGGGCCGGGTTCAACCTCTGCGCCCTGGAGACGTGGAGAACAGTACACGGACGTTCCGGAGCCCTGTCACCGGGGGGTCGCGTTCGCCGTCGTCGCAGGTCGCGATGGGGAACGGTCAGCACCCCGGAGTCAGCACCACGGAGGACGACGTCCTCGACGGGTCGCACTGCCGAGCCGGGTCGGGCCGCGGTGCGACCGGCGCGGGTTCGCTCGGCGGACGCGCGCTCCTACGCAGCCCAGTGCACCTGGACGACGTCGACGCGGTGGAACTGCTCGAGGACGACGTAGGTGAGGAGCCCGCGGCTCCCGAAGCTCATGGTCCGCACGGCACCGCCGGGGTTGCGGTCGACGAGGGGCTCGCCGTCCCACGGGCTCTCCTCGACGACCTCGAGGGCCTCGGCCAGCGCCAGGAGGGCGTCGCGCGGCAGATCGCCGAGGACCTCGCGCACGGAACCGACGTCGATGGCGTAGGGCACCTCTAGAGGCCGAGCTGCACGCGGACCTCGCGCCACGGCGCGGGCGGGCGCCCCACCGTCGCCCCTGTCTCGAGGGCGGTGGTCACCTGCTCGCGCACCGCCCGGTACCCGTCGGCGCCGCCCGCCGTCGCGGTCACCCGGGCGACGCGTCGCCACGCGTCGAGGCAGGCGTGGACCACGGCCAGGTCGTAGGTCTCGGCGGCGCGCCCGAGAGCGGCGCGCCACTGGGCGTCGAACTCGGCAGCGCTCTCCGGCGCCAGGGCCGCGCGGACCTCGGCGGGCGACGCGTCCGACCACGTGCGCCCTGCGGGGCGCGAGGGCTCGGGAGTCGGTGCCGCGGACATGGCACCACCCTATCGACGACGAATCCGCCGTGGGGCGAAGCTCGTCGTCCCGGGCCCGAACCGATCGGTACGACGTCGGCGAGCTGAGGACCGTGGCCTGGCTGCGCCGGACCCGGACTACCGGCAGGCGGAGCTCACGTCCCGGGTACATGACGGCAGCCCCGGCAGCGCCCACCGATGGGGCGGAAGCCCCTGGTGGGTGGGCGAGGACGGTCGCGCTGCGCAGGCGTTCGACGGTCTGCCGCCGCCACGTGCGTCGGGTGCCGAGCCCTGTCGCAGCACGAGCCGGCCGGCCCCTCGGCGCGCGACCGCCGTCCGACAGATCGGTGTAGGAGGAGAGGGCCCGGGGGCCACGGTAGGCCGTCCGCGGCGGGCGCACGGACCGGCCGGTCGAATCCGTCCGTGCTGGGCCGCTCGCACCGCAACACTGGACCTCGGCCAGTGCGCGCTGCCGTACGCCCCTCGAGGATGCGCCTCTCCCGACGCGGTAGCACCACCTCACTGCTCGTCACGTCGCGGCCGCGGCCCTTGTCCTCGACGCGGGGACGGACGACGCGGGACGACGCGCAGCGAGCTCAGGGCGACCGGCTTCTCGCGCTCGCGGGACCGCGCGGGAGGGTGGCGGAACCCCGCCGAGAGCGCGGGAGACACGAGGAGGTCCGACCCGGCAGCACCCGCCGTCCCGGGTCGGCGTCCGCCGTGTCTGGAAGACGCCCGCGGACGCCACGACGGTCCCGGTGTGGGGCGAGGTGGGACGCGGAGGTACCACCGTCTCGACAATCCGCCGGCGACCCGCAGCATGGGGCCGACGCTGCTCGCCGAGGGCCGCGCTGGGCATCGCTGAGAACATCGAACAATCGGCGAGGGCGGCCGGGTTCGAGCTGTCGGGACGGCGCACTCCTGCCGCCGGCTGAAAACACAACACAGGAGAGCGGGTGTCCCGCTCTCCTGTGTCGTGGGTCCTGC
>NZ_QEKW01000041.1 GCF_003096675.1 Actinomycetospora cinnamomea
GAGCCTGTCGCTTAATCGTCCTGGGACGTCGAGGCGGACGAGGGCCTCGGTGCGGGGTGGGTGATGATTGCCGGCGTGGCCGGGAGGTGCATCCGCGTCCAGTTGCATCGGGGCGGTCGCCGGGGCGGGTCAGGCCGGGGCGGGTCGGGCCGGGGCGGGTCAGGCCGCTGCGGCCCGGGCGCTGTAGAGCTTGCGCAAATTGTGCACGAGGGCGGCAAAGGTGATCTCGGCGCTGGCAGCGGTCAGTCCGCGTCGTGCCAGGTGGGGTAGCAGTTTCTTGATGTTGCCGATGCCGGGTTCGACGGTGGCGCCGCGACGTTTGTAGGCGGCGTGCCCGTCGGGGGTGCGCAGCCGGTGATCCATGGCCTGTCGGGCGGTGGCGCCCGCGGGTGGTTCGCCGTGAGTCGGGTGGTCGTGAGCGGCGCGGTGTTGCGCGCGGGTCTTGCCCAGGGCGATGAGCCGGTCCGGACCGGGGGCGGTGAGGTTGGCCTCGCTGGCGTAGCCGGCGTCGGCCAGAAGCAGCCCGATCCCGCCGTGCTCGTCGACGGGTTCGTCGGGTCGCGCGGTGGTGGCGATGTCGCGGGCGGCGGCGACCGCAGCCTGGGTCATGGGGATGAAGCAAGGGTTGTCGTTCGGGTTCTGAGTGACCTGCGTGGCCAGCACCAGTTGGTCGGCGGTGATGGCGAACTGGGCGTTGTAGCCCTGCACCCAGCCGCGCCGACTGGTCATCAGCCGCGAGTCGGGATCAGTGACATTGCGCCGAGCTGCCCCCTTCTGCTCGTGGCCCTGCTCGTGATCGTTCGTGTCGGCGGCTCGGTCGGCTCGGTCGGCTCGGGCCTGTGCCTGGGCCAGGGCGTGTTCGGCTCGCTGACCCCGCCAGGTCTGCTCGAGTGGCTTGGGGCAGGGCCCTTGAGGCGCGAGGTAGAAGGTGGGGCGAGCGCGGTGATCAGCCCACGCAGCGTGCCAGCGGTCGATCTTGTCCTGCTGCTCGGCGCGCAGCCGCTCCAGCTCGCCACGACGGGCGGCGAGATCGGCCTGGGCCTGCTCGTGCTTGCTGGCTGCGTCCGCGTCGGCGGCATCGCAGATGATCTCGAGCTCGTCCAAGCAGGCCCGGATGCGGGCCCGGCGGTCCCCGCCGCTCCAACGCTCGGGCACCTGGTCGGCGGCCGCACCATCCTCGCGCCCGCTGCCCTCGCCGCGCTCGAGTCGCTGCTGCTCGGCCCGATCCTCGGCGGTGTCGGTCTCCGCCGCGGCCGCGGTGCGCTCGGCGGCGGCACGGGCGAACCAGTCCCGCTGGTGATTGGCCGTCAGCGAGGCGTTGGCGGCGAACTTCGACCCGTCGATCGCGACCGTGCCGACCTGCCCGAGCCCCGCCCGCGCGCACAGCTGCAGCACCTGGGCGAACAGCTCGGTGAACACCTCCTGATGCCCGGCCCGAAACCGGGCGATCACGCTGTGGTCGGGGATGTCGCCGGCACAGAGCACCCGGAAGGCGACATCGGTATGACAGAGCCGCTCGATGCGCCGTGAGGACTGCAGCCCACACGCATACGCATAGATCAACAACCCGAGCATCATGTCCGGGTCGTAACCCGCCCGGCCGGCCGCCGAGCCGGTGGCAAGGCCCTGCCCCCGACGGCGACGGCGCTGGTGCAGCGCCGTGGTGTCCAGCTCGGCGACCACGTCGAGCAGGAACCACACCAGATGATTCTCGGGCAGCCACTCGCGCATGTCCGGAGCCAGCAGGAAGCGCTGATCCCGATCCACCGGTCGATACCTCTTTGCCACCCCAAGATCCTCCCGCTCAAAGGAGATCAACAGGGGGAGGCGCGCGATTTGGCAACAAGCTC
>NZ_QEKW01000042.1 GCF_003096675.1 Actinomycetospora cinnamomea
TCGGCCCTCGGGCCGACCGGCAGGTCCTGGTCGATGCTCACACCGGGAACGCTAGACCCGACCCCCGACACCGCCGCCTGACCAGCACGTCCGTGAAGCCGCCGAGGAGAAATGTGTCCACGGTCACAGCAGCGGGTCGCGTCGAGGAGGCCGTCCACGTGGACGTCGGACCACGGCCGTGTCCGCGAGCCGGGCGCCGGTGATCGTGGCTTCTCGTTCCGTCATCGGAGCGGGGTCCCCGGCCGGTGCGACGACCGCGATCGCTCAGTCCGCGATCGCTCAGTCCGCGATCGCTCAGTCCGCGACCGCGTCCGAGAGCCCGGAGTCGGGGCTCGCCGCGGTCCGCACGTGCCACACTCGCCGCCGTGACGCCCGATGTGCCGCTCGCGGAGCGCGACGAGATCGTGCGCCTCCTGCGGGAGGCCGGCGCGCGGTTCGCTCTGCTGCACGGCAGCCGCGCGCGGGGGACGGCGCGTCCGGATTCCGACGTCGACGTCGCGGCCTGGTGGGGTGGGGAGGCGCCGGCGTCCTTCGAGGTCCTGCTCCCGTCCGGTGTGGACCTGCTGGTGCTCGACACGGCGCCGCTGGAGCTGCGGGGCCGGGTGGCTCAGCACGGGGTCCTGCTCTTCGACGACGACCCGCCCGCACGCGTGCGGTGGGTGGCGACGACGCGCAAGATCTACGCAGACGAACGGCCGCGCCTCGAGCGCAACCGCCGCGAGTTCGTCGAGGGCGTTCGCCGTGGTCGATGACGTCCGCGTCCTGCGCCTGCTGCAAGCGGTGCGTGACGACGTGTCACGCCTGCGCGCGGAGTCATCTGCGGAGCCAGCCCGACGCCGTGACCCGATGTGGCTGCCGGGGGTCAAGTAGACCTTCGTGACGGCGATCGAGGTCTGCTTGGACGTGACCGCTGAGCTGAGCGAGCAGCTCGCCCGTGCCGTCGGCTTCCGCAACGTCCTCGTGCACGAGTACGTGACCGTCGACGGCACCCCCGTGGTCCGCCGCCTCGAGGACCTCTCGGACCTCGACCGGTTCGTCTCGGCCGTCATCGACTGGATGCCGTCGCGGACCTGAGCCCTGCGGCGGACCCCCGTCGGGGCGTGCGTCTGACACTCGGTCGTGGGGTCGGGCTGCAGAGCCTGGTCGAGCCCGATGGTGCAGGGCGCAGCGAGGACGGGCCGCGGTCAGGGTGGCGTCACCGCGCGAGCGATGTGGACCGGCCGGAGTCGGAGCCGCAGTCCGTGGCGGTGACGACCTCCACCACGCCGACCGGCACGTTGCGGGCGTCGCGCTTGACGGCGACCCGCCCGGTGATGGTGCGGACCGGGTCGTCACAGTGGTCCGGCTGGTGCGCCGCGGCGACGGGGCCGGGTGCCGGGGTCGGCTCCGGCTCCGGCTCGTGGGCGGTCGCGAGCAGGACGCCGGCAGCGATGCCCGCGGCGGCCAGCGCGGTGGCCGCGCCCACGAGCACCGCGCGGGGGAGGAATCGGCGCGGACCCGCGACCGCGGCCTGCCCGGCCGCGGGGTGACGGGGACCGGCGGCGGGCTGCGCCCCGGCGACGTCGGGCCCGACCGAGGGGTGGAACGGGCCGTGCCCGAGCCCCGGCACGAAGGTCTGGGCGGTGTGGAGCGAGCCGGGTCGGCCGTGGTCCATGACGTGATCCCCCTCCGCCCGATCTCCGGGCGACTCGCGGAGGCCGGGTGCCTCCGTCGGACGGAACGCTAGTGCCGCGGCAAGGAACGTCGACGTCGTAACACGGCTTGATCAGGATCTTGAAGGGTTGGAGGCTGTCGCCCGAGGAGGTGGGCGATGGCAC
>NZ_QEKW01000043.1 GCF_003096675.1 Actinomycetospora cinnamomea
CGACGCTCCTATGGTTCGTCAACCCCTGCGGGTTCGAGCTGACGGTAGAGCTGGCGGGCGATGTAGCGCTTGAGGCATCGGCGGATCTCGCGGTCGGTCTTGCCCTGGGCGCGACGGCTGTCGGTGTATTCGCGGGTGGGCTGGTGGTAGCGCTGCCGCGACAGGGCGATCGAGTGCAGCGCCCGATTGAGCTGCCGGTTCCCGCAGCGGTTGAGCCGGTAGCGCACAGTGCGGCCCGAGGAGGCCGGGATGGGGGCGGCGCCGGCGAGCATGGCGAACGCGGCCTCGTCGCGGCAGCGCCCGGGGTGCGACCAGGCGGTCAACACGACTGCGGCGTTGATCGGGCCGACGCCGGGCAGCTCGAGCAAGTCCGGGCGCCACGCGGCGACGACCGCGCGGATGGCCTTCTCGTGGTCGGTGGCCTCGGCTTCGAGGGCCCGCACCCGGCGAGCCAGGCCGCGCAGCACGCTCAACGCGGTGACGACCTCGACGTCACCGCTACTGGTGGTGGGCCGTAGCCCGGCGGCGACGGTGAGCTGGGCGCGGGTGCTGCGGTGCCCGCGGAACCGAGCCCGGACCGGCTCGGGGGCGGTGATGACCAGCGCGCGCAGCTGCCGCTGGGCGTCGGTGGCGGCCTCGACCGCTGAGCGGCGCGCGGCCAGCAAGGCCTGCAGCGCGCCGCGCTGGGGCCCGGTCTTGGGCGCGGCCAGGTGGGTGCGGGCCAGCGCGTCACGGGCCGCGCGCTCGGCGTCCAACGGATCCGAGCGGCGACCGCCGCGGCGAGCCGGGCGGGCCGGGCGGTCGAGCTCGACCACGACCTCACCGGCGGTGGCGAGGTGGCGGGCCAGACCAGCGCCGTAGCCGCCAGCACCCTCGACCGCGAAGGCCCGCAACCCGCCGTGACGCCCGGCCAGACCGATCAGTTCCTGGTAGCCGTCCGGGTCTGCGGACACGGTGACGGTCTCGAGCAACGCCCCGGTCGCCGCGACGACGACCGCGGCGGTGTGGGTGTCGGTGTGGGTGTCGACCCCGATGACGAGCTCGACGACCTCTGCCAGCATGGACATGCGTTCTCCTGACGCGTGGACGCGACTGTGAACGCCGGTCCGGTCGGAGAACGGGCAGGACTGTGATGGGACACCCCGAGCGGCTACTCGGGGGTCAAGCTCCTGATCAGGCCACCACTCCGGCCGGGCCGGCACCAACAGCAGCAGGCGGACATGTCGGCTCGCAGGCATCACGCCAGTCAGACCAGGAGTCACACCCGCTGCTGCTGATCACCAGCCCACCACGACCACGAGAGCCAGCGAGAACTGACCCTCACAGTCAG
>NZ_QEKW01000044.1 GCF_003096675.1 Actinomycetospora cinnamomea
GGACCCGACGATCTCCCGGCTGATCAGCTCGCTGGCCGGCGACGCCGACCGGGCGGTGGCCGCGATCGATGCCGCCCGCGCCGCGGCCCGACGCATGGTGTGGCGCCGGGCCGGGGCGGCCGCGCCGGACCACGAGATTGATCATCGGCGTCCGCTGGTCGTCGACGTCGACGCGACCCTGGTGACCGCGCACTCGGAGAAGGAGCAGGCGGCGCCGACGTTCAAGCGCGGCTATGGCCACCATCCGTTGACCGCGTTCGTCGACCACGGCCAGGACGGCACCGGGGAGCCGGTCGGGATGCTGCTGCGCCGCGGCAACGCCGGCTCGAACACCGCCGCCGACCACATCACCCTCATCCGCTCCGCGCTGCGCCAGCTGCCCGCGGACAACCAGCGCGGTCACCGCTCGGGACGCTCGGTGCTGATCCGCATCGACGGGGCCGGATCGACCCACGAGCTGCTCGACTGGCTCACCGCCCGGCGACTGTCGTACTCGGTGGGGTTCGGGCTGCCCGACCACACCCCTGAGCTGCTCAAGAAGATTCCCGAGGGCGCGTGGTCACCGGCGCTCGACGCCGAGGGCGAGATCCGCGACGGCGCCTGGGTCACCGAGCTCACCGGCTTGTTGAACCTCTCGCGCTGGCCGGCCGGGATGCGGGTCATCGCCCGCGTCGAGCGCCCGCACCCCGGCGCGCAACTACGCATCACCGACCACGACGGCAACCGCGTCACCGCGTTCGCCACCAACACCGGCCCCGGCGGACCCGGCGCCCAGATCGCGCAACTCGAGCTGCGCCACCGCCGCCGGGCCCGCTGCGAGGACCGCATCCGCGCCGCCAAGGACACCGGCCTGCAGAATCTGCCCCTGCACGGCTTCGACCAGAACCGCATCTGGTGCGCCATCGTCCAGCTGGCCTGCGAACTGCTGGCCTGGACCCAGATGCTCGGCTACCCCGAGCATCCCGCTCGGCGCTGGGAACCCAAGCGGCTGCGGCTACGACTGTTCGCCACCGCCGCCGGACTGGCCCGCCACGCCCGCGTGCTCGTCGCGCATCTCGCCACCGGCCACCCCTGGACCGCGCTCGTCCTCGCCGGCCGCGCCGCGATCGCCGATCTACTCGCCCGCCCCGGCTGACCACCCGCGACCACCGCTGCCCCTGCGACCCAGGACCCTCCGACCGGCCCGTGGACCCGGCGCCCGCCCGAGAGCGGCCAGCTTGTCGTGCCCACCCAGCACAATCCAGCCATCACCGGCCACCGAGCCGCGCAACGATCACCAACGTCAAGATCACGAAAGATCCGGGCTA
>NZ_QEKW01000045.1 GCF_003096675.1 Actinomycetospora cinnamomea
CGCCGCGGATCGGGTCGTGGCTGATGCGTTGGACGTCGAGCAGGCGTCGGTTGGCGGGGAAGCCGATCTGCCGGAGTGCGGGCAGGTTGAGCAGCCGTTTCCCGATCCCGAAGTCGCGGGTGTCGTTGATGGTGGTTTCGGTGCGCAGCGCTCTCCCTTCCTTGTGGTACTGCTTGATCTTGGCGTTCTTGTAGTCGACGTGCAGCGAGGGCACGACGCCGTCGGTGATGACGCGGGTGCGGAACCGGGCGGGGGTGGGGCGCTTGCCGCGGCGACGGATCCGGCGGTTGAACACCAGGCTGACCCGGTCCGGGCGGCCGATATCGAGGTTGTCGTGCAGGACCTGCTCGAAGAAGATCCGGCCGCTGACGGGGCGGTCGAGCATCTGGGTCAGCGAGAACTCGGCCTGCAGGATCGAGAGCTCGTAGCGGTAGCCGGCGTCCTCGTCGGCCGGGGTGAACGGGTGGGGCAGGATCCGCAGCCACTTGCGCAGCAGCGCGTCGATGTGCCCGGGCCCGAGTCGGTCACAGATCGCCTGCACCGTCTCCAGGCCGTCGAGGTCGACCGCGGCGAACCCGTTGTCCAGCGCGGTGAACCCGATCCCGGCCTTGGCGGCCTGGCGTTTGGCCCACTCGTGGCCGTTGAGGCACAGCTTGGCGGTGTAGGGGAAGTAGGTGCTGAACTTGAGGAAGAACGGGCCGAAGTCGGCGTCCACGCAGTAGAAGTAGAAGAAGTTGATGAACGCCGTCGCCCGGACCAGCCACGCGTAGGGCTCGCCGGTGACCGGGTTGTAGCGGCGCTGAGTGCGCCATACTCCGGCCTTTTCCTGCGCGCGGCCGACGAACAGCACCCCCTCGTCGGCGGTGAAGCCGGCCAGGAACTGCGCGGCGATGTCGTCCTTGCGTTCGCCCTTGCCGAAGGACACCAGCTCCAGGCCCCGGGCGGCGACGAAGCCGTGGATGTCGGCCACGAAGGCCTTGGTCATCGGGTCCATCAGGGCGGTGGACGCGTAGTGATGGCCGCGGTGGGCCACGAAGAAGCCCGACGCCCCGCCCCCATGGGTCAGCCGCGGCTGCCACACGTTGAGGTACATGCGGTCGATCGACTCGAGCTCGAAGACCACATGTTGATCGAGGACATCAGCCGCGCTGCGGGCTACCGTCATCTCTGGCTCCGGTCGGACGGGCGGCCAGCAGGCCCACCAACCGCTCGAGGCGGTTCATACACCGGACCGGCCCGCCGGTCACGGTCTAGATCCCGCCGACCGGAGCCCCCG
>NZ_QEKW01000046.1 GCF_003096675.1 Actinomycetospora cinnamomea
CTAGTGCCGCGTCAGGCAACGTTGGGTAGGTAATCGGGTCGGCGGATCTTGGAGTTGGCGGCGAAGCGGCGTTTCGGAGTGGCGTGGCGGTTGTGCCAGCGGACGTAGCCGGCGATCGCGGCCTCCTGGGCGGTGTGGGAGGGGTAGTCGCTGCCGTCGAGGGTGAAGTAGCGCAGCGCGGTGAACTCGGCTTCGATCCAGTTCAGCCAGGAGGCGTGGGTCGGGGTGAACACCAGCTCGACGTCGTGGGCTGCGCACCAGCTCGCGACCCGGTGGTGGCGGTGTGGGGAGAAGTTGTCGCACACCACGTGCAGTCGCCCGGTCGGGAACCGCTGCCGTAGCTGGCGCAGGAAGTCGAGGAACTCCTGGCTGCGCTTGCGGTCGCGGAACCGGTAGAACATCTGCCCGCTGGCGAGGTCGAGCGCGGCGTACATGTGCCGGACCCCGCCGGTGCGGGTGTAGGTCGCCCGCCGGCGGGTCGGGCGCCGGCGCGGGAACCAGCCGTGCCCGGGGCGGGGCTGCAGGTTCAGCGGGCCGAACTCGTCGACGCACACGACCCGTCCACCGTCGGGGACGGTGCCGGTCGTGGCCTGGTCGTAGAGCTGGAGAATCCGGTCCTTCTTGACGGTGAACTCGGGGTCCCGGCTGCCTTTCCAGGTCTTGGTGGCCTGCCAGCTGATGCCCGCCGTGCGCAGCACCTGGCGAACGGTCTCGGTACTGACCACGATCTGTTCGCGCTCACGCAGATGCTCGACGAGCTTGGACAGGCTCCAGGTCGTGAACGGCCAGCCGAGCTGGGCCGGGGCGGTCTTGGCGACCCGAGCGATCGTTTCCCGGGCTTGGGGGCCGAACCTAGGAGGCCGGCCCCCGCTCCATTTTGGGTCCAGTGCGGCGAACCCCTGGTCGTTGAACGCGTGGATCACCTCCCGCGCGTACGCCGCGGTCATCGCGAACATCGCCGCGGCGTCGGTCGCGCTGCGGCCCTGGGTCGAGGCCAGCACGATCCCCGCGCGGCGCAACCGCACCCGGTCCTTCGTCGTCCTGGTGATCTTGACCAGACGCTCCGCCTCCGCCTCGGACAGCTCCCGGGCGAACACCTCTGCAGGCCGTGCCATCGCCCACCTCCTCGGGCGACAGCCTCCAACCCTTCAAGATCCTGATCAAGCCGTGTTACGACGTCGACGTTCCTTGCCGCGGCACTAG
>NZ_QEKW01000047.1 GCF_003096675.1 Actinomycetospora cinnamomea
TCGAGTAGCTCGAGTTGCATGGTGCCCCAGAAGGACTCCATCATCGAGTTGTCGTAGCAGTCACCGATCGAGCCCATCGACCCGAGCAGGCCGGCAGCTTGCAGGCGTTGCCCGAACGCCCATGAGGTGAATTGCGAGCCGTGGTCGGAATGCATTATCGTGGAGTTGGCTGGAGTCGGGCGCCGGCGGGTAATGGCCATGCCGAGGGCGTCGGTGACCAGCGCGGTGCGCATGTTGTCATCGATGGACCAGCCGATGATTCTTCGCGAGTAGGCGTCGAGGACCGCCGCGCAGTACAGCTTGCCCTCGTCGGTGCCGTGTTCGGTGATGTCGGTGAGCCACAGCTGATCCGGTGCCTCGACGCTGAAGCGGCGCTCGACGAGGTCGGGGTAAGGGTCGGCAACGGGGTCGCGGACGGTGCAGCCGCGGCGTCGGCGCCGGTAGAGGCCCTGGATGCCGGCCTCGCGCATCAGCCGGGCCACCCGCTTGTGGTTGACCGCCAGGCCCAGCCCGAGGGCCAGCTCGGCGTGCACCCGCGGCCAGCCGTAGGTGCCGCGGGACTCCTCGTGGATCTTTTCGATGTGTTTGAGCAGCAACTCGTTCTCCTGCGCGCGGACAGACTTCGCCCCCGCGAGCCATTCGTAGTAGCCCTGACGCCGAACATCGAGCACCCGACAGGTCACCGCGACGTCGAAACCGTCGTCGGCGAGTTCACGGACCAGCGGGAAGACTACTTTGGGAGGACGTTCTCCCGCGCGAAGTAGGCCGCCGCGCGCTTGAGTATCTCGTTTTCGACCTCGAGACGACGCTTGTCTTTGCGCAGCTCGGCGAGCTCGGCGCGCTCTTTGCTGGTCAACCGATCGGTGTCGTTGCCGTCATCGGCGTCGGCCTGGGCCATCCAGTTCCGCAGGCACGACTCAGAGATCCCGAGGTCCTTGGCGATCGCGGCGACCGGCTGCTCGCCCAGGCGAGCCAGCTCAACGGCACGACGCCGGAACTCCGGCGGGTGAGGTGCGGGCACGAACGACATCCTCCCTGGCGGACCGGGTCCACCTCAGCTGACGTGTCCGGTACCAGGGGCCAACCTCA
>NZ_QEKW01000048.1 GCF_003096675.1 Actinomycetospora cinnamomea
GGCGTGGGGCAGGATCTCTTCGGCGGTCTTGGTCCACGTGAAGGGGTGGCAGCGGTCGTTCCAGCCGTCGATGAAGGTGCGGATCTTCTCGATGAGCTGGGCGACGCTGTCGAACGAGCCGCGTCGAATGGCCTGGCGGGTGATGATCCCGAAGAACACCTCGACCAGGTTGAGCCAGGAGCCCGAGGTCGGGGTGAAGTGCAGGGTGACCCGCGGGTTCTTGGCCAGCCAGTTGTTGATCTCGGCGTGCTTGTGGGTGTGGTAGTTGTCCAGGACCACGTGCAGCTCGCGACGGGGATAGGCCTTGGCGACCTTCTTGAGGAAGTCGAGGAACTCGGCTTTGCCGTGCCGGTCATAGCAGCGGTCGGTCACTCGCCCGGTGGCGACCTCGAGCGCGGCGAACAGCGTGGTGGTGCCGTTGCGCTTGTAGTCGTGGGTGGCTCGCGCCGGCAGCCCGGGACGCATCGGCAGCATCGGCGCGGTCCGGTTCAATGCTTGGATCTGTGATTTCTCGTCCACGCAGAGCACCACGGCGTTCTCGGGCGGGTTCAGATACAGCCCGACCACGTCGTGGACCTTGGCCTCGAGTTCGGGGTCGGTGGAGAACTTGAACGTCTCGGTCCGCCAGGGCTGCACGTGATACCGCCGCCAGGCCCGCGCCACCGTCGCGTCCCCGATCCCGAGGTGTCGGCCCAGCAGCCGCGAGGACCAGTGCGTGACCCCCAGCTTCTCTGGCGGGGCGTCCAAGGTGGCCGCGATGATCGCGGAGTCGTCGATGGTCTTCGGGCGCCCGCTGCGCGGCTCGTCGGCCAGCCCGGCCAGGCCCCGCGCCGCGAACCGGTCCCGCCACTTGATCACCGTCGGCCGCGACACCCCGACCTGGCGGGCCGTGACCGCCGTCCCCGCCCCACCGGCCACCGTCAGCACGATCCGCGCCCGCTCGACCAGCCCAGCGCTGACCGTGCTCGACCGCAGCCACGACTCCAACGCGGCTCGATCTTCGTCGCTGATCACCAACCCCGAAGAGGTCATGCAACCAAGATCTCATCTGCACGAACGTGAATCAACTAACGACGCGCGACACTAG
>NZ_QEKW01000049.1 GCF_003096675.1 Actinomycetospora cinnamomea
GGCGGCGAACGCGGCCTCGCTGCGGCAGCGCCCGGGGTGGGAGAACGACACGATGACCTGGGCGGCGCAGATCGGACCGATCCCCTTGTGGTCGGTCAGTCCGGGCGCGAGGTCACCGACGATGGCGGCCAGGAGAGCGCGGTTGGTCTTGAGTTCGCGGCGCTGCTCGCGCAGCGCGACCGCGAGACGGCGCAGCTCGCCGTGGCGCACGGCCTGGGCGCGGGTGGCCTCTCGGGGTTGGCGACGCCGGGCCAGGGTGTTCAGGTCGGTGTCGGAGAGCTTGCCGCGAGCCAGGGCCCGGTCGGTGTCGTCGCCGTCGCGCAGCAGCGCCTTGAGGCGGTTGGTCTGCCCGGTACCGGTGGTGGTCAGCTCGTCGCGGGCGCACAGCAGGGTGCGCAGCGCCTCGCGGTCCCCGTCGGCGCGCGGGGTGGGCAGCCGCTCGGCGTCGAGTTCGAGTGCCCAGCGCACCGCCAGGTGCGCGTCGATGGAGTCCGACTTCCCGCGGCCACGACGTTCGGTGCGGGAGGGCTGCTCGCACTCGATCACCGTCAGCCCGGCCTCGGTCAGGGCGCGGGCCAGCCCGGCGCCGTAGCTGCGGGTGCCCTCGACGGCGACCACCACACGCGGGCCGGGAGCTTGCTCGCCGATCCAAGCCACGGCCCGGGCATAGCCGCGGGTGTCGTTGCCGATCGAGCACACCGCGATAGGGGCGCCGGTCGGGTGGGCGATCTCGAGTTCGTGGGTGTCGCGGTGGGTGTCGGCGCCGACCACGGCGTCAACGAGTTCTGCCAGCATCGGCATCGGCCGGTGCTCCCTTCCCTGCGGGCGGCGGTCAAAGTCGGCGCCGGCCTGGGAAGAGGTCACCGAGCGGCATATCTGTGACGGGTCACGCCCGAGAGGCGGACAGGCTTCTGATCAGGCCAGCTGGTGGGCCAGGCCGGCGCCGGCGACCCCGACGGACAGGTCGTGTCCAAGGCACGCCGCAGCGGCCAAATCATTCCGTGAGTCACGCCAGGGTCACCGACGCCGAGCCTGGTGGTCCTCCCTGCCGGAGCACCGCAGCGACACTCACAGATCA
>NZ_QEKW01000050.1 GCF_003096675.1 Actinomycetospora cinnamomea
AAGATCTGTGAGTGTCGCTGCGGTGCTCCGGCAGGGAGGACCACCAGGCTCGGTGTCGGTGACCCCGGCGTGACTCATCCAAGATCTGGCCGCTGCGGTGTGCCCTGTCTGTGACATGTCCGTCGGGGTCGCCGGCGCCGGCCTGGCCGCCGGTTGGCTTGATCAGAAGCTTGACCGTCAGCAGTCGTTGGCGTGTCCCGTCACAGATATGCCGCTCGGTGACCCTTGCCGCTGGCGCCCGACCTGACTGCCCAGAGAAGGGAGCACCGGCCGGATGCCGATGCTGGCCGAGGTCGTCGACGCCGTGGTCGGCGCCGACACCCACCGCGACACCCACGAACTCGAGATCGCCCACCCCACCGGCGCCGTCATCGGCACGCGCTCGGTCAGCAACCACACCACCGGCTTCGCCCAGGCGGTGGGCTGGATCGCCGAGCACGCCCCCGGGCCGCGGGTGGTGGTTGCGATCGAGGGCACCCGCAGCTACGGCGCCGGGCTGACCCGGGCGCTGACCGAGGCCGGGCTGACCGTCATCGAGTGCGAACAACCCACACGCGCTGAGCGCCGCCGCCGCGGCAAGTCCGACGCCATCGACGCGCACCTGGCGGTGCGCTGGGCCCTTGAGCTCGACGCCGCCAAGCTGCCCACCCCGCGCGCCGACGGCGACCGCGAAGCGCTGCGCACCCTTCTGTGCGCGCGCGACGAGCTGACCACCACCGGCACCGCACAGACCAACCGGCTCAAGGCCCTGCTGCGCGACGGCGACGACACCGACCGGGCCGCCGCCCGCAGCAGACTGTCCGACACCGACCTCAACGAGCTGGCCCGGCGGCCCCAGCCGCGGGAGGCCAGCCGGACCCAGGCGGTGCGCCACGGCGAGATCCGCCGGCTGGCGGTGGCGCTGCGCGAGCAGCGCCGCGAACTGCGCGACAACCGGGCTCAGCTGCAGGCCATCGTCGGCGATCTCGCGCCTGGGCTGACCGATCACAAGGGCATCGGCCCGGTCTGCGCTGCCCAGGTGATC